>CAVORA010000001.1:0-312969 GCA_963698485.1 uncultured delta proteobacterium
CCAGCGCGACCTCGACCGCCTGGCGCATCACGGCAAGGCCTTCGTCCGCGACCGGATCGAGCAGCTGCTCGACCCGGGCACGCCCTTCCTCGAGCTCTCCTCGCTCGCCGCGAATAGGAGTACGACGGCGAGTGCCAAGAGCGGCAGCGTCATCACGGGCATCGGCATCGTCAGCGGCCGCGAGGTCATGATCCGCGCCGACGATCCGAGCATCAAGGGCGGGCGCCTGGTATCCGCTGACGGTCAAGAAGAACGTGCGCTGCCTCGACATCGCGATCGAGAACCGACTTCCGGTCGTGCACCTGTGCGACAGCGCCGGCGGCTTCCTGCCGCTGCAGGCGGAGATGTTTCGCCGACCGGACATCCGGCCGGCCGCATCTTCCGGAACCAGTCGATCCTCTCGAAGATGGGCGTCCCGCAGCTCTCGCTGGTCTTCGGACATTGCACTGCCGGCGGCGCCTACATCCCCGTCGCTCTCCGACTACGCCGTCATCCTGCGCGGCAACGGCGGCGATCTTCCTCGGCGGTCCGCCGCTCGTGAAGGCGGCGACCGGCGAGATCGTCGACGCCGACACGCTCGGCGGCGCCGACGTGCATACGCAGGTGAGCGGCGTCGCGGACTATCGCAGCCAACTCCGAGGAGGAGGCGATCCTGCTCGGACGCGAGATCGTGTCGCAATGGAGCCGTCCGAAGAAGACCAGGATCGAGATGCGGACACCGGAGCCTCCGCTCTACGATCCCGAGGAGCTCTACGGAATCATCCCCGACGACATCAAGATCCAGTTCGACATGCGCGAAGTGATCGCGCGCATCGTCGACGGCAGCTACTTCCACGAGTACCAGCCCGACTACGGCACGACCCTGGTCTGCGGCTATCGCCTACATCTGGGGCCACAAGGTCGGCATCCTCGCGAAACAACGGCGTGCTCTTCAACGACTCGTCGCTGAAGGGCGCACATTTCATC
Organism: uncultured delta proteobacterium; assembly: GCA_963698485.1. Lineage (GTDB taxonomy): Bacteria > Myxococcota_A > UBA9160 > UBA9160 > UBA4427 > UBA4427. The sequence continues at coordinate 967 of CAVORA010000001.1, forward strand.
GAGCTCTGCGACCAGAACCGAACGCCGCTGGTCTTCCTGCAGAACATCACCGGCTTCATGGTCGGCCGGGAGTACGAGGCGCGGGGCATCTGCAAGGACGGCGCGAAGTTCATCATGACCCAGTCCGGGGCCTCCGTGCCGAAGTTCACGGTCATGGTCAACGGCTCCTTCGGCGCCGGCAACTACGGCATGTGCGGCCGCGCCGTACGACGGGCGCTTCATCTTCTCGTGGCCGAATCACCAGATCGGGATCATGGGTGCCGAGCAGGCGGCCAACACGCTGGCAGACGTGAAGATCCGACAGCTCGAGCGCGCGGGTCAGAAGCTCTCCGAGGAGGAGGTGCGCGCGATTCGAGAGCCCGTCATCGAGTCCTACGCGATCGAGATCGAGCGCCTACTACGCGACCTCGCATCTCTGGGACGACGGCATCATCGATCCGGTCGACACGCGAAACGCGCTCGGCATGGCGATCAGCGCTTCGCTCGGCGCCCCGATCGAAGAGCCGAGCTACGGGGTCCTGCGACTATGAGCGCGTCGACCGATCCGGCCACTGAGCGCTTCGGCGTTCCCGACGAAGAGCTCCTCTCGCTCGAGACCGTCTTTCGCGAAGATCTGATGCGGGGGCGCAGCGTACTCGTCACCGGCGCGGGCAGCGGGATCGGCAAGGCGATCGCCTGCCTCTTCGCGCGACTCGGGGCACGACTCGTGATCGCGAGTCGGAGTGCCGAGAAGCTCGCGACGACCGCCGCCCTGCTCGAGCGGCTCGAGGCCCCGCATGTCGTCGTGCCGACCAACATTCGCGAGCCCGAGCAGGTCGATCGGCTCTTCGAAGCAATCGACGAGGCAGGCGAAACGCTCGACGTCGTGATCAACAACGCCGGCGGCCAGTTTCCCCAGCCTTCGATCGACATCTCGGACAAGGGCTGGCGCGCCGTCATCGACACGAACCTGAACGGAACCTGGACGATGATGCAGAGGGCGGCCCGATTCTGGCGAAAACGGGAGCGACCAGGCGCGATCGTCAACATCATCGCACCCTACCGCCGCGGCATGTACGGAATCTCGCATACCGTGGCGGCCCGCGCGGCCATCGCCCATCTGTCCCGGAACCTGGCCGTCGAGTGGGCGCCCCTCGCGATCCGGGTGAACTGCGTACTGCCGGGGCCGATCGACACGGAAGGCCTGAACGTCTATCCCGCCGAAGCGCAACGGGAGCTCACGCATAGCAACCCGATGAACCGGCTCGGTGACGTTCAAGACGTCGCCGAGGCCTGCGTGTATCTCGCGTCCCCCGCCAGCAAGTTCATCACGGGCGAGACGCTCACGGTCGACGGTGGGCACCAGCTATGGGGCGAGCTCTGGATGGCGGGTCGCCCCGACTACTATTCGGAGTGAGGCGGAGCCGGAGCGCGCCAACAGGTCGAGCCGATCGGGACTCTCCGCCCTCTCCTCCTCCCCGGAATCTTCCCGCTCGGAGGCTTCGCGGGCGGTCGGGTCCGCGCGACGGGCCGTCGTCTTCACGGCCGACGCCTCAGCGTGAGACCGTCTGCGCGGCTCCTGGCTCGAACCAGATCGGAGAGGTCCAGGCCCGCTCCTGGATGACCGGCGTGTAGAAGGGCTCCTGGTCCGGATCCAGACAGCATTTGCCGTAGACATCGCCCTCCGCGCCCCGCGCCTGCGCCGCAGCGGTCGCCGCCTCCGCCTGCTCGGCGCAGTTCTCCGCGAAGGGATTGACCGCGGCCACCTGGCATTGCAGCGTGCTCCAGCGGCAGGTCGGATTCTCCAGCACGCGCACGTAGTAGAAGCTCGGCTGCGCTCGCGTCGAAGTCCGGATCCTCCCAGACCGCGCAGAGCGAGCCGAAGCCCCTGCCCGACCGGCTCGCAGAGTCCGGATCGACCGACGCGCCGTGTCAGCGCATCCCCCGCCACGTCGATCACCCGCTCGTGGGTCGCCCCGCTGACGTCGACCCAGCCCTTGACGATCTGGATCCGCTGGAGATCGGTGCCCGGATGCCCGGGGATGCCGGCGTCCTTCAGCGCGGAGACCAGGAAGCGAGGCGGCGATTGCGCGAGCGCCCCCTCGATTCGCCCGCCCATTGGAACGCCCTGGCGGTAGGCCCGCTCGATCATGTCCGGCGCGTCACATAGACGTCGGCTCGAGACCGGCGCCCGCGAAGAAGCGCACGACCGGACGGGTGCCGCTGGTCGCGTAGGTCTCCTTGCGACGCATTCCCTCGAAGATCGAATCGCGCGAGTTCTCCTCGGCCCAGACGACCGCGTGACCGCCAGGATTCGAGAAGAAATGATCCTGCACGTTGCGATAGCCAGCGTCCCGCCTCCCGAGGTGGCCGACGTAGTTGTCTTCCTCCGCGCCGCCGGGTGTCGCGCTATGCGTGTCGGTGCTGCCGATGAATCCCATCTGGAAGGGATTCGTTCCCGACTCCTGGCCGATCGCGAGACCATCCTTCAAGGCGTTTCGGACCATGTTGCGCCGCGCGAACTGATCGATCGGAACTGGCGCAGCCGAGTCCGCCCGCACCTTGCCGTTCACCGAGCCGAGCATCGTCAGGTTGTCGGCGACGACCTGCTCGAAGTTGCAGAGCTCGTCCTCCGTGAACAGACCGCGCCCCTCGAGCTGATCGAATCGGCATTCGGACGCGCCCTTGTGCTGGGTCAGCTCCACCAGCGGCTCGAATCGAAGTCGATCGCTGGCTTCGCGCGGCGTCTGGGGGTCGCGAAACATCAGCCCGCCGGCGAGGTTCGGGTTGTGCGGAATGGCGAGCACGTCGCATCCCGTCCCCGCGTCGAGACATCGTTCCTGGAGCAGCTCCCAGAGCATCGGGAAGTTGTAGCGCCCCGTGTCATAGGTCGAGATCGGCATCGCCGGCACGTGGGCGTTCCGGAAGATCACGTTGCGATGCATGTTGAACGCGTTCGGCGCATCCGTGTATTCGTAGCCGACGAAGCTCGTGAATCGGCAGGCGGAGGATCGATCATAGGCCTCCTCCGTCGCCTGCTGGATTCGCTTCCAGGCGTTGCTGCCGGCTTCGTCACAGTCCGACAGCGTGCAGGCGAAGGACTGCTCGGGCTCGTCGCTCCCGATCCCGCCGAGCGAGGTCCACCAGCTGGCCGCGAGCAGCTGGGTCCAGAAGCTCGAGGAGCGCGTCATGACGCAATGCGGCCACCAGTATCCGAGGCGGCTCGAATCCCGGGTGCAGACGTCGATCGGTCCGAGATACTCGGCGTGATCGGTCACCGCGGTGAAGTCGAGAGGCCGCTGGATCTGCGCCTTCACCGAAGGCTTTCCGTCTTCGTCAGGCAACGTGATCACCTCGCCCCTCGCATAACGATAGGCGTCGGCGGGCTCGTTTCGTTGGCTGGAAATGTAGGAATCGAAGGAGTAGCTGCTGTGGACGTGCAGGTCGCCGAACATCGGTCGGCGCAGCTCGTCATGGTCGGCACAGGGCTCTCGGCTCTCGGTCCGCTCGAAGGCGGGTGTGGGCGAGGGCGGGTCGGCGGCAATCGCGGGCGTCGCGGAGAGCAGAAGCGCGAGGCCCAGGAACTCAAGCCCCACGCGAAACGAGCTCGATCGTATTTTCACCATCGGCCCAGGATAGATCTTCGATCTGCCCGTAGCAGCACTCGAGTATCGGTGGTCTAGTCACACGCCGCTTCGAGTCCGACTCCCAGGCTTCGCGTCAGAATAGAACGACGGGGTCGTATCGCGGCAGCGTCCGGAACCTCAATCCGGGGTTCTGACCGAGGCGATCTTCGAGGAAGGCGCGCGTCTCGTCGGTGCCGCCGGACAGGAAGCTCGCCCCCCGAACCTCTCCGGTGAAGGGTCCTTCGATCGGCCCCATGAGGCTGTCCCAATGGATCAAGATGACGTCGAGCGAGCCGGTCGGCGTGACCGTCTCCCGCCAGTAGGCGTCTCGATAGGACTCGCTCTGGGTTCCCAGCCCGCCGATTCCGAGAAACACCACGTCCGCCAGATAGCCGACGAGTCCGCCCTCTCGATAGCCCGCGCTCGCCTGAATCAGGAACTGGCCGCGGGGATGCGAGACGTGAATGGCGTAGGGGGTTCCCACGCGATAGTCCAGGGCCTCTACGGGTGGCACGAGTGGCGTCTCGATCCTGGGATTCTCGAGCGCCTGCTCGCGCAGCGCCGGATCGGGGAACTCGAAGTGATTCGTCTCGATCAGCGTGATCTCGAAGCGACCGAAGGAGAGCGACTCGCGATCGACCGCGATACGGATCTGCGCTTCGTCGAGTCCCCAGCCTCGCGCAATGTTCGCCGTCGACTCCGACCCGAGCAAGAGCGCCCCCGTCTGGCGGGCCACCTCTGGCGCGTCCATCGCATGATCGAAGTGAGAATGAACCGGGATCACCACCGCCAGCCGCTCGACCTCGTTGCGCGCGAGGCCCTTCTCGATGGCCGCGATGTCCGGAGCGATCTCACCCCCGAGCAGGGTCAAAGGATCGAAGCGCGAGAACCAGCCGTCGACCATCCAGGCAGTCTCGCCATCGTCGAAGAGCAGCGTCGACGTCCCCGTGAAGCGAACCGTGACCGCCCCTTCCGGGATGTCAGGGTTGCCCTCGACAGCCCAGTCCGGATCCACCGGCGCGGGCACGTAGGTGGCGAGCAGCCAATAGGCCAGCCCCGCCGCGCCGACGAAAAGCAGGCCGACTGCAACGACGACAGCTCGCTTCGACATCGAATCAGGCTAGCGCCATCGTCCCTCTCTCCCAGCAGCCGGTCGGGCCCGGCCCCCAGCGGAGCATGATCCGGCAGCTGGTACCATGCCGGACATGCGCCGTTCTCCGAACCGCCATGTCAGTCGAGTGTTGGTCGTCGCGATGGTCGCGATCGGGGCGCTGGCAGGCTGCGCGGCCGACTCGCGGAAGAAGCCCGTGCTGGCATATGGGGCGAACGAGTTCCGGCGCGCCCTCGAGCTCCGCGTGCCGGAGATTCCAGCGACCCTGGCGCGGGCCCCTCACGAGATCGACGAGCTCACGATCGAACGGGCGCGCCGGCACGTCATGGCGGCACCTCGGGGGCCGGATCGCGTGCAGGCACTGGTCGACTTCCTCTCGATGCCCCGGCCGGAGGGTCTCGGACTCGCCTATGACTGGAGCGCCTCGGGGACGGCCGAGGTCACGATCGAGCGCGGACGCGGCAACTGCGTCGCGCTCGCTTCGGTGCTGGTCGGCCTCGGGCGCGGCCTGGGATGGCCGATCTATTATGCGGAGGCACGCACGCGAAAGCCCGAGACGCAGCAATTCCAGGAAGTCGTAGCGCTGAGCGACCACATGGCCGTGCTGGTCGTCGCGAAGACCGTCCAGATGATCATCGACTTCACGGGCCTCGTCGAAGACATCTACGAGATCCGGCTGATCGACGACTTGACCGCCTGGGCGCATATCCTCAACAACCTGACGGCCCAGAGCCTGATGAATGCGGATCGCGTGTCCGACGAGGCTACATGGCAGCGTGCCGTAGCAGGCTTCGACCTGGTCACCCGAATCGATCCGACACTCGGACGCGCCTGGAACAACCTCGGTATCGCGCTCACGCGGCTCCAACGCTTCGACGAAGCCCGCGAGGCCTATCGCCGCGCCGTGGAGCTCGACACCGCCTTCGGCTCGGCCGAGCGGAATCTCACGATCATGGAGACCCGCGCGCTCGGCGACGCAGCGATTCTGGAGACGCCTCGGCCTGAATGACGTACCCTGCTCCGACCCCGCTCGAACGCTACGAATTCGCCCTGCGGCGGGATCGTGCCGAGGCCGACTCGAATTGACCGACCCGATCCAGGCGATCGCTTTCTATGCCGTCTTCGTCTTCTCCGTCACGATCCATGAGGCCGCCCACGCCTGGGCCGCCATGATCGGCGGGGACCTGACCGCCTATCACGGTGGTCAGGTCTCGATCGACCCGATCCCGCACATGAAGCGGGAGCCCTTCGGTATGGTGCTGCTCCCGATCCTGGGGATCGCGCTCTCCGGCTTTCCTTTCGGGTATGCCAGCGCGCCCTACGACCCCGCGTGGGCCGAACGCTATCCCCAGAGAGCGGCCTGGATGGCGCTCGCGGGCCCCGGCGCCAATCTCGCCATGGTGCTCGTCGCCGGTCTGCTCGTTCGAGCCGGGATGGCCATGGGCTCCTTCGCAACGCCCCACGGCATTCGCTTCGACCAGATCGTTTCGGCCGCGGGTGACTCGTCCGGCCTCGCGGGCGGACTCGCGATGCTCGTCAGCCTGTTCTTCTCGATGAATCTGCTGCTCTTCGTCTTGAACATGATCCCGCTGCCGCCACTGGACGGCAGCGGTGCGCTCGCCCTGATCCTGCCCGCCGCATGGATCGCGGGATATCGGCGGCTCGTCCAGCAGCCGATGGTCTCGCTGATCGGGATCGTGATCGTCTGGAACGTGATCGGAGAGATCTTCCGTCCGCTCTTCCTGGGCGCCGTGGGATTGCTCTATCCCGGCGTCTACTACGGCTGAGCACGACGGGCTGAGCACGACGCGTCCGGCGAGAGCCCGGATGGTCGCCGAGCGCGCTGGCGATCCGGTCGCGATGTCTCTCTCGCTTCGGGCCTCGCTTCGGGCCTCGCTCCGGGCTCAGCGGCGCGATCGACGCCCGGTCCACTGGAGCTGGATGCCGCCGGTCCCCTGCGCGATCACATCGTCGAGGTCGGTGACGAAGTCGATCTGATTCGTCCCGAGTGAGGTCCGCGCCTGGGTGTCGGGATCGTTCAGGACGAAGACGGCTCGTCCCTGAAGAAACATGCTCCAGCGCCACGGCCCTTCCTCGAAGACGTCGACCGAGAGTGTCAGCGACGGACTGATTCCGTGATAGACCTCGGCGTCTCCGACGACATCCGCAACCTCGATGAGATCATCGAGCTGCGGACCCGACGTCGAGCGCTGGAACTGGCCGACGGTCTGGGCGGCAAAGCCATAGTACTCGAGAGCCGGCGAGACGTGAAACTGGTCGTCCAGAACCGGAAGCGTGAAGTCGACGCCGAGCCCCGCGTACCACATCGCATCGATCGACACGCGATTCCGGATCGCGAGGCTGCAGGTCGACGAGGGGCCCTGGTTCGGATCGGGCGGCGGATTCGGGCCGGGAATGGTGTCGGGACAGTTGCTCGCAAAATCAGCGTCACCGCGATCGAAGGAATCGTTGATCCGTTCTGCGATCAGCTCGTCGGCGAGCGGAATCTGCAGGCCGACCGTCAGGAAGAGTCGCGGCTTCGAAGGCACATCGAGCTGCAGGGGCGTATGGAGCTTCCCCTCGAATTGAAACATCGTCGTGATGAGGGAGTCGCCTGTCGCGGGCGTGATCGTGGACTCGCTCGAGGTCGTCGTGCCGTCCATAGACTGGCTATAGGCGCCCCAGCTGATCGCGAGGCTGGGCATCCACTCGAGCTCGTACTTCACGCGCTCTCGATCCCCGTCCTGCGCGTCCGACGTGTCGGCGTCGCTGGATTGCGCCGCCGCTCCGCCAGCGATGAAGACCGCGAGTCCGCACACCAGCCAGCCGAAGACCGCGGCGTGACGCGCGGGCCGGACGCTTTCGAATCGCGGGAGACGCTCGCAGCGATACCCCATCATCCTTCCTCTCCCGCAGCGGGTTTCGCCGCGGGGCGGCGCTTCAATCGGATCGGCGCTTCGAGGTTCTTCCGCATCGATGCCACGACGGTGTCGCTGACCTGTTCGTCTGCGATGTAGGCTTCGACCGCGGCGGAATCGAGGCGACTCCATTCCGTCAGAATGTTGGCGAGCACATGGTCCCGCTCCGTCGGATTGGGAACCTGCTCCGCAAACTCGAGGGCTTCGAGATAGCGGCGCTGGGTGAGCCGGAAATTGGCGAGCGGGACCAGCATGCGGTCGCGCATCAACGGCTGGTCGAGACGCTCGATCAGCCAGCGCTCCGCCTCCTCGGGCTTGCGGCTGAGCCAGCCGGACGCTGCTCGTCGCATCAGCTGATCCCGGATCGCCGAGTCGGGACGTTCCGCGAGCCAGGGCAGCGCCTGTTCGGGTGCCGCGAAGCCCCAGCCCGCTACGGTGACCGGCAGCAGCTCGATGGCGCGCGGCTGGTCCTCGATCTCCTCGTACCAGGCAGCGGCGATCTGACCGCTCATCTTCGATGTCCAGTCGAGCCCACGTGTCAGCGCCGAGAATTTGAGATCGCTCGGGGAGTCCCACGGAATCGTCTCGATCCATTCGCGAACGACGGATAGCCCTCGCACGCGATTCATCTCGATCATCACCTCGGTCAGGAAGAGCTGGCGATTTCCGTCGTCCTCGAGGGACTCGAAGAGCCCCGTCAGCTCTTCGTATTCGCCCTCGACGGCCAGCGCCTTGAGAACCGCCTGCACCATGAACTTGGTGGGCGTTCGTCCCTGCAGCCGCGTCGAATCGATCGACGGATCGACGTAGGCGCGGGCCGCGGCCCCGTCGCCGGAGCGAACCCATACGTAGACGGCTTCCTCGACGGATTGAAACGAGATCTTGGGATAGCGCCACGTATCGAGCATGCGATCGAGCGCGCCCTTCGGATCGATCCGCGCCCAGGCATTCGCGAAGAGGCGGATCTCATGAGGGACGACCCGAGTGAGGTCCTCCTCGTAGGCCTCGATGGCGCCGGGCAGATTGTCTTCGTCGAGCGCATCCATCAGCTCCACCGCGCGACGATTCCGATCGAGGGTGTCCGTCATCCGGAGCATCTCGGCGATCGCGATCTTCATCTGCTCGGAATCGAGATCTCCGACCTGCGACAGCCCGGTCGTTCCGCTTCGGGAATCCGGGCTCTCGGGAGAGCAGCCGAGGGCGATTGCCAGAACGAGAAAGCCGGAGGTCAGCATACGGAGCGTACGCGAGGAGCGCGCCGCGGCCCGAACCTGCTCAGGACGACGTGTTCCAGCGTGCGCTGCAGATTGCATCGCGCCGGTTTCGATCGACATCAGAAAGTCACCTTCATCGTGAGCCCGTACGTCCGAGGATCTCCAACGGCATGCAGGATCGAGCTTCGCAGTCGCGCCAGATTGAAGACGTCGACGGTATAGCGTTGGTCCGTGAGGTTCTCGATCCAACCCGAGAGCTCGAAATTCTCGGAGGGGCTCTTGTAGGTCAATCGCAGATTCATGATCCAGAGCGGATCCTGTTTCACGAGATCGGCATTCGCGGGGCTGAAGTAGACCTTGTCCTTGAACGACCAGTCGAAGCGCGGAACGAGAAAGCCCCAGTCCCCCGCGAAGGGCCACGCCACGAAGCCGATGAAGGAAAATTCCGGCGAATTGACGAGCTGATTTCCGGAGAAGTCCTCGGTCACCGTCGTGACTGAGATATTTCCGCCACCTGCATCGACGATCACGTCCTGGGTGTTGACGAAGTCGGTGTACTTGCTGTCCAGATAGGCAAAGGTCCCGCGAATCCAGATCTGCTCGAAGATCGGATGCGCCCAGCCTTCGAAGGGCTTTACGTCGATCTCCATCTCGACCCCGAAGACGTCGGCGTCATCCGCGTTGATCAGCTCCTGGACCGGGACGTTGCCGCCGGCGTTGCGCAGCTGGAAGACCTGGATGTCCTGGTAGTCGTAGTAGAAGACGGCCCAGTTCCAGCGGATTCGGCTCGCCCAGAACTCCGCCTTCAAGCCCATCTCGATCGAGTCGACCTTCTCCGGCTCGACCGGGGTCGCCAGATCGGCCCGCTCGGAGCCGGCCGGTCCCGGATTGGTGATGCCGCCGTTGATATGCGGCCCCTTCCAACCTCTCGCGTACCGGAGATAGAAGCTGACATCGTTGATCGGGCTGTAGGTCGCGATCACGTCGCCCGCCCACCCGGACTCTCGGGCCGCCGAATTCGCGAACTGGGGCTGGAGGTACGGAGTGCGATCGCCGGTCCCAGGGATCACCAGGAACTGCCGACTCTGCAGGTTCAGCTCCTTGTCTTCGTAGTTGATGCGCACCCCTGCGTGGATCTTGAATGTCTCGATCGGCTCCCAGGTGACGCTGCCCCAGCCCGCGGCATAGCGCGTGAAGAATGAGTAGTTCTGCTCCGTCTCCGGGAGCAGCAGCGCCAGGCTGAAGGTGTTCTGCACCTCCAGTGATTCGTAGAGATACATCGCGCCCAGCTGCCAGGCGAAGCCCCCCCCGTCGTCCCAGTCGAGACGCAGCTCCTGGGTCAGCTGATAAGCCTTGTTGTTCAGCTGGGGCTCGAGGCTCGCGTAGGGGTTGCCGTCGAGGTTGAGCTCAGTATCCCGCTTGTTCCACTCATAGCCGGTGATCGTCTTGAGCGTGTAGTCACCGAAGGTCATCTCTCCGACGAGATTCGAGCCGAAGAGATCGATCTTCTCCTTCTCGACGCTGTTGTAATCGCCCTCGAACGGGTTCCCGAGAAAGGGATCCGTGATGTTGCGGTTGTAGTCCAGGCGGCCCGTCCAGAGTCGATTGTCGACGTCGAAGTAGCCGTTGGCGTCTGTATTTCCCGTCGAGACGGAGGGCTCCTGCTCGCCCTGTGCCTGGTCCGCGCCGACGACCTGGAACTGCCTCGCGTCGCCGCGGTTCTGGCCGCCGTGGAGATTCAGCTGCCAGTCCATGTCCAGGAAGGGATGCTCGAAACGGAAGATCGTGCGGGCAGCCCAGTTCTTCGTATCGTTCACCCACTCCTTGACGGGAGCGGGCTTGCTTACCCAGCCGTTGCCCGGCGGCGAGTTGCTCGGGTCGGTATTCTCGGGGGCGAAGCACTGGAGCGCGACCCCACGAAGCAGCGCGCGCTGTTGGTTCTCCGGGGACGCGCCGTTGCTCTGGTTGCGCGGCGGCAACGGTCCGGCGTAGTCGATGTCGGCGCAGCGGTTCTTGGTCGTCCCGTCGCGCTGACTCCACTTGGCGGCGGTCCGCATCGAGAACATGTCCGGGACGATCACGTTCTCGACCGCCGTCTCGAGCGTGAGCTCGTTGAAGCGTCCGTAGGTCACGGAGGCCGTTCCGCCCGGCGTTCCCGTCGGCTTCTTCGTGATCACGCGAATCGTTCCCGCGGAGGCATTGCGCGCGTAGATCGAGGTTTGCGGACCTCGCAGCACGTCGATGTTCTGGGTATCGAAGAGCTGGGCGAGCTGACCGGCGGGCGAGTTCATGTAGACCTCGTCGTTGTATACGGCCACGGAGGACGACGAGTTGGCGTTGAAGTCGCGCAGGCCGACGCCGCGAATGAAGAGCGTCGGGTTCGAGGCCGCAAAGGGCGTGCGGATCTCGAGGTTGGGGGTAAATGTGGCGACGTCGGAGAGGTCGCTCGCTCCGATCGCGTCGAGGTAATCCGAGTCGAAGGCGATCGCCGAGACTTCCTGATCCTGGAAGAGGCTGGCTGCGCCGGTTCCGACGACGACCATCTCCTCGATGCCTGCGAAGGGATCGTCGGGATCGTTCGCTTGCGCGCGAGCAGACTCGTCCGCGAGCGAGTTCAGCAGCAGCAGCACGATCAAGAAACGAAGGGCTCGTCGTCCGATCCGCTGGTGTCCTCTTGCGAGCTGCGGACGGGCGCGGTCGAGCCGAGAGGAGAGCCGATTGCCCGCGGACGATTGCGGGGACGAGTGAACGTTCAGGAACTGTTTGGTGAGGGGCGCGTTCACCAAATCGGAGCCTCCGCGGGTCTTCTACTTATTCTTGGTACTACTCTTTTCGGTCCAACCCGGTCTCAATCTTCGATCGCATAACCGAGCGCTCGAAGTTGCCTGAGCGACATCTCGTCCAGCTCGATCTCGGGGGCACCACCTTCCCAGGGCGACTCGAGTTCCAGATACTCGTTCGCGGTGTCTCTCAGAGTGTTTAGGATACCAGGGGCTTCCGCTGCAATGTTCACGAATTCCCCCTCGTCTGACTTTACGTCATAAAGGTGATCGCGTTCGGGGGCGTTGACGTCGTGAATCAGCCGATAGTTGCCTTCGCGAACGGCCACGACGGGATCGGGATCCTGGGACGTCTTTCCCCAGGTTCGGTCGAGGTGCGCGTAGTCGCGGTCGGGATAGTCGGGCGTGTACTCTCCTCGCAGCCAACCGATCCGGGATTTCCCATCGCTGGGTCCCTGCGCTTCGAGGCCGACGAGATCGTAGAGCGTTGGCAGGACGTCCACGTTCTGGGTCGGGTGCGCGATCACGACGCCCGGATCCAGTCGGAACGGGAAGCCCACTATGAACGGGGTCCGCGTCACCTCGTGGTGGACATCACGCGCGTGTCCTTCGGTCCCGTGCTCTCCGAACGCTTCGCCGTGGTCGGAGACGATCACCACCAGCGTCTTCTTGGCCATATCGAGGCGGTAGAGCTCCGCCAGGATCTCTCCGACCTGCTGGTCCTCCCAAAGGATCGAATTGTCGTAGGCATCCGAGTAGGTCGTGCCGAAGACGGCCGTTTCCGCGGTCGAAATGTATTGATGCACATCCATCAGATGGACATATAGAAAGAAGCGACGATCCTGATTGGCCCGAAAGAACTCGGTGGCCGAATAGACCGCATCGATGTCCGTGCCGTTGATGCGTCCGGCAATCGGCTTGGTCCGCATCGCCTTCGGCGCCTGCTGCGCCTTGGGGGTCATGTAGATGTCGAACCCCTGATTGAACCCGAAGTTGGGTGCGACCCAACCGTTCCTCCAGATACCCGCCGTGAAGAAGCCCGCCTCGGAGAACACTTCGGCGGGCATCACGGCCTCCGGGCTCACCGTGTCGCGATGGGTCAGGACGTCGACGCGCTGTGGATACAGGCTCGTCCACAATGAGGCCATGGAGGTCTTGGTCCAGGTCGACTGGGCCCGGTGCCGATCGAAGCGCAGGCCCGTCCCCGCGACATAGTCGAGCACGGGCGACGTCGGCCGCTCGTAGCCGTAGCTACTGAGGCGATCGGAACGCAGCGTGTCGATCACGATGAAGAGAACGTTGAGATCGTCTCGCTGCGAGAGCGTTGCCACATCGTCGAGGGTACCAGGCGGACGATTGTCGAAGGAAAGGTCCGCGCCCCGCTGACCGTCACGGTCACACCCGAGCATCAGCATCAGACAGCCGACCGAGACGAGCCAGGCGATCGAGCGGGCTCGCGAGCTCGCGGCGAATCTCGCGGCGCACCACCCGCTCTTCTCATCGATCATCGACGCGCTCCCCCGCCTGCAACTCTTCGAGCAGTGCCATCGCGAGCATCGGCTCCTGCAAATCCTTCGAGGCCAACGCCGCCTCGAGCAGCACAAGCGCTTCGGCGCGGCGCTCGAGTGCGACGAGCGCCTGCGCGAGCCCGACCTGGGCGCGCGCCACGTCCACATTCGCTTGAATCGCGGCCTGAAAGCCCGCTACCGCGCCCTCGTATTGGCCGCGCTCGAGCTCGAGCCGGGCCAGCTCGAGCTGGGCGCGCGGACCGCTCGTGCCCTTGTACCGTGTCGCGCGGCGGGCGAGGTGATAGGTCCAATCGTCGTTCTCGCCGCGATCGGTCAAGATTTCGAGCAGCGCGAGGGCGGCGCGTCCGTGCCACGGATGTCGGATCAAGAGCGCGCGGAGACGTGCCTCCGCCTCCTCGAGGCGTCCAGCATCGGCTAGCCCCTTGGCCGCCGAGTACTCCGCGCGGGCGTCCAGCGGGTCGAGCTCGTGCGCTCGATCGAAGGCGGCGAGCGCCTCGTCGACCCTGCCCTCCGCCAGAAGCATCTCACCCAGCTCGGCGAAGGCCGTGCGAATCAGCGGGTTCAGCTCGATGGCCTTTCGGAGCGCGCTGATCGCTTCGGCCGGGCGCGCCTCGTCGTAGAGGATTCGAGACCAGACGATCCAGGGACCGGCGTCGTCGGGGTTCTTCTCGGTCAGAGCAAGCGCGCGTGCACGTGCCGCCTCACCCTCTCCGGTCAGCTTCGCATACGCCACCCAGGCACTGAAGGCCTCGAAATGCGACGGCTCCTCGAGCAGCGGTGATTCCGCGAGATAGCCGCGTGCCGCCTCGGGTCCATTCAAGAAGGCGATGTCCTTGGCCTGATCGGCGAGAGCGATCCCCGCCCACTCCTCGTTCTTCGCCAGAATCGCGCGAATCGACTCGGCCCACTTGTGCTGGCCAGAAGCGGCCCCCGCCTGCGCCATCAAGCGGAGCGCATGGGGCTCCTCGATGTTCGCAGTGACATAGAAGGAGAGCGTGTCGATCGCCCAGTTCGTTCGCCCCTCGGCGAGCAGCATCTGAGCGAGCACGAGGCCAGCATCGGTCGCGGTCGAGTCGGAGCGCAGGGAATCCTGGTAGAACTCGATCGCGAGATCGAACTCACCGACCTCGAGAGCGGCACGACCCGCCAGATAGCGCGCCGCGGGATTCGAAGGAAAGCTGCGAAAGGCCTCTTGATAGTCGGCCAGGGCGCCGGCCGGATCCCCTCGCGTGAGACGAGCCCGCGCACGGAGCAGCAGTGCGAATCCCGGCTCCTCGTCGAGACTCTCGATGATCCGGTCTGCGGGCGCGTATTTCTCGGCGCGGATATAGACATCGGCGAGTCCGAAGCGACTCTCGGGCGTGAGCCGCGACCAGTCGAGATCAGGGTCGTCGGACGAAACGCCGAGCGCGATCTCCACCGCGCGATCGACGGCCTCGGCGGCGCCCGTGAGATCCCCCCGCAGCACGCGCAGATCTCCGAGCGAAAGCCAGGATTCAGGCTGCCCGATCCGCTCGGCCGTCGTCCGCAGCAGGCGGTCGGCCTCCTCATGGCGATCGAGGCGCGTGTAGCGCGAAGCGAGTCCCTGCTGGATCAGCTGGCGACCCGGAAATCGCGCGGACGCGTCCTCGAGCAGGCGAGTCGCCTCGTCGACTCGCCCTTCCTGGTCCAGCAGCTCCACCAGCGAGAAGACCAGGTTCGGATCCGACGGACTCTCTCCGAGACATTCGCGAAGCTGCTCTTCCGCGAGATCGAGGTTGCCGCGCTGACTCTCGAATCGCGAGGCGGTGGCGCAGAAGACGGCGCGGGCCTCGGGCTTCACCCCCTCCCTCTTGAGCAGCTCCCGCAACTCGGCGATGCGCTCGCGGGCGCCGTCCCAGTCTTCGATCTTGATCAGCAGGTTCAGCAGCCGCTCGACAGCCCTGGCCTCACCGGGCGATTCGTCGACGACGATCTCCATGTCCTCGACCGCCCTCTCGACGTCGAGCATCGCCTCGTACCCCTGCGCACGCAGGGAACGAATGGTCAGCGCATCGGGTCGCTCCTCGAGCAGACGCGTCGCCTCCCGAACGGCCTCGATCTCGGCGCCGCCATAGAGCAGGGCCGAGACATAGAGTCTCTGGACGATGGGCGGCGCATCGGGTCGCGCCGCCAGCCGCTCCAGCGGCCAGATCGCCAGGCTCTGCCGGCTCGCCCCGAGCAGCGCACTGGAATAGGCAAGCAAGGCTTCGGTTTCCGGCTCGGCCTGTGAGACGAAGGGTCGGAGCGCATCGATCGCCTCGTCGAATTTCTGATTCGAAAGAAGCGCCCGCGCCTCTTCGAAGGACATCGTCGGCTCTCGCGGGTCGGGCCCGAGCGGACTGGAATCCCCTGATTCGCAGCCGGAAACGAGCACGACGAGGCAGATCAGGAGCAACTTGCCGAGCCGTGTTAGCCCCTCTGGGGCGCACAACGAGCTGCAGGTGGCGTGACCCCGAGTTCGGCTGGGGCGACCGGCTGGAGGCAACTTTTCGATAGACAACGCCGAACGGCTCCCCTTAGAATGGCCAAACTGTAACGGGGTCGACACATTCATGTCGATACCGCCGACCTGATCCCGAGTCGCAACGGCCCGGCGAAGGAAGGCGGTTCCGCGTCATCTCAGACCAAGAGCCTGGGGTTGACAGGCTGATTCGTTCGGCTGATTCGATGGGTCACGATGGACGGTCCATTCGATGATCGGAATCGGCATGAGCATGGAAACGATCGAGGGCTCACGGCGGCGGGTCGACCACGGGGTCTCCGGCCAGGAATGCTCAATGTCTGAGCGGCGTTCCGTGCGTGCTGGTCGCACCCCATCACAAATGTGGAGATTGAGAAAGATGCGAAAGAGTTTCTACTTCGCCATTCTCGCGCTGCTTGCGGTCTTATTGGCCGCTCCGAGCTTTGCGCAGACCGTGGCGTACTCCGGAAAGCTCCAGATCGGCTTCGGCGATCAGGACAACACCGTGGCGACCGGCCAGCGAACCAACAACGCGATTCCGATCTGCGCGGGCAACCCCGAGGCCAATCTGACCTCGACCGCGCCGGCCGGCACGACCCTCGGCACGCTCATCGTCAACGGTCGCGCCAACCAGGTGGGATCGGGCGTGGGTGCTGCGCTGACCTTCGACGCCGTGAGCCCTACGGCGGGTGGCGCGCAGGAATACGACAACTCGACCTGTAACGTCGCGATTCCCGGCTTTGCGAACCCGCGACTCCGCAGCCGCACCCAGGTCGGTGCCGCGCATTGGCCGGGCCGGAAGGGCCCCTTCTTCACCACTATCGCGACCGCGCCCACGCCGGCGACGCCCACCGCCACCTACATGGTCTCCGCGGGCGGCGGCAACACCTTCGTCGGCAACACCCTGACGACCTCCGTTCCGTTCTTCCCGACGGCTGGCGGCTCGGAGCGCATCGTGAAGGGCCCTCAGGTCTACGGGGGTGGCATTCCGTTCTCGGGCGGAGGCGGCGTGCAGCTCGGCGTGAATTTCGTGACGGTCACGCCCGGTGGCGCCACCCTGCAGCCCGGCGACTACGGACAGGTCCTCTACGCCAACGGCTTCCTCCCGACCGATCCACAGGCCTTTGGCACGGACTTCAAGGGCGTGGGCATCATCGGGGGCATTACGCCTTCGCCGCCGACCAGCTATCCCGCAGGCCTGCTCGTCGGACGACAGAACCTCTCCTATGCGGCTCGGACGCCGGGCGGCACGACCAAGGACCAGCAGGGCGCGATCCGCACGGTCGGTGGCGGCAACACCGTCACGCCCTTCGGCACGTTCATGACGATGGGCCTCACGGCTGACTGCGTGACGGGTATTCCGTTCCCGTGCCCGCAGATCATCTCGCCGGTCGCCTTCTCGGCCGTGTTCTTCGAGTGGACCACCGGGACCGTCAGACACACGGATCAGGGCGGCGACTTCGAGACGATTCGAACCGCGATGGGCTTCGATGTGGCGGTGACTCCGGGCTCGGCTGTCGGTGGCGAAACCCGCCGCCTGCAGCTCGTTTCGCCCTGGGCGGCCTCGATCCGCACGATCGGCCCCTTCGGTCTGGGCGCGCTGCTCCCGGCACTGGAATTTGGTGGTGTAGCGATCTTCAACACCAACATCATTCCGGTTCCGGAGCCCGGCACGCTTGCGATGCTCGGATTCGGAATTGCCGGGCTTGTCGGCCTCGGAGCCGCCCGGCGACGCAACAGCTAGTCCAAGATCGCCTACCCCTCCCCGACGGTCGACATGCTTCGGCACGAGGAGGGGTAGGCAGCTCGGACGGCACGCAGCGCGAGGCGAGGATCGACGCAAGAAGAGCCTCGCTGGGACGACTCGGCACCTCCGCACTGCTGAAGCAGAAAAGACGACGGCCGATGATCCTTGGATCATCGGCCGTTTGTCTTTCGGCCTCTTCCTCCGCGCGGCCTCTCTCAGAAGCCGGCGAGATCCTTGCCGACCGGCCGATCGAAGGTGAAGCGGGCCGGCTCGAGGACATAACGCTCGACATCTTCCTCGAAGACGGCCGGATCCCGCCCAAAGGGCAGACCCATCACGTTGAAGATCGTCGTCGGGACCATCAGCAAGCTGCCGATGGTCAAGCGTGCAACACCACCCGGTCGCAGCACGGCGATATCGATCGCCACGTGAAAGACCTCGGTCGCCTGCTCCTTGAAGGACTTCGGCAAGGGCTGCAGGTCGGCCGCTAGAGCCGGCATTGGTCCAGACGCGAGCGCGGCCCCGGCGAGCACCACAGCAACCGAACGGGAGAGCCGACGCGTCGAGGTGCTGCTGGCAGGGCTCCGAACGAGCCTCTCCGATCGGATTTCGTTCTCCGGTCCCGGGCTTGCCGCCCTGGACCCGCGATCGACTCGTTTCATGTTCGACACCTCGAGCGTTGATGAGCTTCGATCATACCTCAATCGACTCATGCCAGGGCGAGGACTCCGGTTCAGCTTTGCGAGTCGCCGCAACCCGACCCGGAGCTATCGTGAGGCAGCGAATCGCACGAGCGGCCGCGCGGCCCTCATCGTCACAGTCATCCAGAGGGGACCCAGGATCATGAGTTCGGAGGCCCCGACCGTGGATCGCCGAAGCTACGAGGCCCTGCGTATCGAACGCGACGGAGACGTCCTCTGCGTCACGATCGACCACCCAAATAGCGCATTGAACGCTGTCGACGACCTGTTGCATGGAGAGCTGACGCGACTCTTCGCCGACCTGAAGCGCGAAGATCGGGCCCGTGCCGTGCTGCTCACGGGAGCCGGTCGTGCCTTCAGCGCAGGAGGGGATTTCGAGTGGTTCCCGAGCCTCGACAACCTCGAACGGCTCGAGGCATTGCGTCGCGACGCGAAGCAGATGATCTGGGACCTGCTGGACGTCCCGATCCCGATCGTCGCCGCGATCAATGGTCCCGCGGTCGGCCTCGGTGCCTCGCTCGCGTTGCTCTGTGACACCATCTACATGGCCGAGAGTGCGCACGTGGCGGATCCCCATGTGCTCGTCGGCCTCGTCGCAGGAGACGGAGGCGCGGCGATCTGGCCCCTGGCCGTTGGTCCGGCGCGGGCCAAGCAATACCTGATGACCGGCGACCCGGTTCCCTCTGCCGAGGCCGCGCGGATCGGGCTGGTCAATCGCGTCGTTCCGGACGACGCGCTGCATGCGCAATCCCTCGCCTTCGCCCGGCGCCTCGCGGCGGGCGCGCCGCTCGCCATCCAATACACCAAGCAAGCGGTGAACAAGGTCGTCAAGCAGGCGCTGAACACCGCCTTCGACACCTCCACGGCCCTCGAGATCGTGACCTTCCAGAGCGAGGACCACGCGGAGGCGCTCGGGGCCCTGAGGGAGAAACGCAAGCCGGTGTTCCGCGGACGTTAGTTCCCCGACGAGCCATGCCTGGAGCGCATCAAGGAGGAGCGGGCCGTGAGCGCGATTGATCTCTACGAAGCGATGAGCACGCTGCGGGCGGTACGACGGCTCCGGCCAGACCCGATTCCCGAGCAGACGATCTATCGGGTCATCCAGGCCGCCAGCTGGGCACCGACCGGGGGCAACGCCCAGCCGTGGCGAGTCATCGTCGTTCGCGACCGCGCGAAGCTCTCGCGTCTCGGCGAGCTATATGCCGCAGGCTGGCACGCCTATGCGACCCGGCACATGGAAGCACTCCTCGATGCCCCTGCCGCCGCAAGGTCCGCGGCGGAGAAGATGCTAGGCGCCGGCAACTACCTGGCCGACCATTTCACCGAGATCCCCGCGCTGCTCGTCTTCTGCTTCAACCCCCGGAACATGGCGATCACGGATGCTCGGCTCGACCGCCTCTCGGTCGTGGGAGGTGCCTCCATCTATACGGCCGTGCAGAACGCGCTGCTCGCCTGTCGCGCCGAAGGCCTCGGTTGCGTCTTGACCACCCTGCTCTGCGCCGACGAGGAAGAGGTCCGAGCCCTGCTCCAGATTCCCGAGCCCTGGGGCACCGCGGCCGCGATCCCGATCGGGTTCCCGGTCGGCCGCGGTCATGGTCCCATCTCGCGACGGCCGGTCGAGAAGCTCGCATTCGCCGATTCCTGGGGAGCACCCTTTCCGTCGCAGTGAGCCGACGTCCCGGCTCAACCCGGGCGTCGAGGCCACGTCATCAACATTCCAATGCGCGCCGTCCTCGCCGCAGGACCCGAGAGAGTCCCGATGTACTTCACCGAAGAGCCCGAACACATCCGAGCGCTCCGTGAGACGCTCGCGCGCTTCGTCGCCGCCGAGCTGACGCCCGAGCTCCGCCGAAGACTCGACCGCGAGCATCGTTTCCCTCCGGAGCTCTTCCGAAAGCTCGCGGATCTCGGCGTCTGCGGGCTCACGATCGACGAAGCCTACGGCGGCGAGGGTCGTGACCTCGTCGCGGCGGTTGCCGTGATCGAGGAGCTCTGTCGCGGGGGCGCGTTCCTGGCTGGCCCCTTCATTCATTGCGCCTTCTACGGCGGCATGAACCTCTCCGAAAACGGCTCGGAAGAGCAGAAGCGCGCGTATCTGCCGCGGCTCGCCCGCGGCGAGCTGCTCTTCGCCTATGGCCTCTCCGAGCCGGAGGTGGGCGGAGATCTCGCGAGCGTCACGACGACCGCCAGAAAAACCGCAGACGAACGTCACCTGCGCATCAATGGCTTCAAACGCTGGTGCACGGGGGCGGATTGGGTCGATTACATCTACTGCCTCGTACGCACGGGGCCCGAAGAAGATCGCTACCGCAATCTCTCCTTCGTGCTGATTCCCCCGAATTTGCCCGGCGTGCAGATCAACCCGATCGAGCATGCGAACCTCCGCTATACGCTCTCGAGCGACGTGATCTTCGACGACGTCGAGGTCCCGATCGAGAACCTGGTCGGCGGTCCCGAAGCATGGAACCAGGGCTGGAAGCTGCTCGCGGGCAAGGCTCTCGACGTGGAGAAGATCGAGATCACGGCGGTCACCTTCGGGATTGCGCAAGCCGCCCTCGACGAGGCCTGGGATTACGCTGGGCAGCGCCGACAGTTCGGAAAGCCGATCGCTTCCCATCAGTCGGTGAGGCATGACCTCGCGGAGGCCAGGACCAAGCTCGAAGCCTGTCGCCTGATGCTCTACCGCGCGGCTTGGCTCGCACAGCAGGACCTGCCCTGCTCGGTCGAGACGTCGATGGCCAAGCTCTTCGTTGCGGATACTGCGGTCGAGATCGCGCTGACCTGTCAGCGCATCCTCGGCGCCTACGGACTCGCCGAAGGTCACGACATGGAGCGACACGTTCGCGACCTGCTCGGGATGCCGATCGTGGGCGGCTCTTCCAATATGCAGAAGAACAACATCGCCAACCGGTTGGGGCTGGCGAGCGAGGAGGCGCGATGAAGCGAGCCAGCGCGACCGCCGCAGCCACGAAGGATCCTCTGCGGGCCGCGCGCGACCTGCTGCCCGTCTTGCGTGATCGCGCGGAAGAGATCGAGGACGCCCGCCAGATCCCCGCCGATCTCTCGCAGCGCTTCGCGGAAGCCGGCTTCTACCGCATGTGCGTCCCCGAGGCATATGGCGGACTCGAGCTGCCACCCGCCCGGACGATGGAAACGATCGAGACCCTCGCGCGCGCCGATGGGGCGAGTGCCTGGGTCGTATTCATCGGCGCCACGTCCGGCACGGTCCTGTCCATGCTGCCGGCGGACTCCGCACGCGAAATCTTCGCGACCGAGCAGACGATGCTCGCCGGCGTCTTCGCGCCGCGGGGCACGGCGATCGCCGAGCGCGACGGCTTTCGCATCGAAGGGCAATGGCAATGGGGTAGCGGGACGCAGAATGCCGATTGGATCCTCGCTGGCTGCCAGGTCATTCGCGACGGCAAGCCCGAGCTGCTCCGCAACGGCACACCCCGTTCGCGAATGATGATCGTGCCCGCACGAGAGGTCGAATTTCTCGATACCTGGTACGTGTCAGGCCTCGCTGGAACCGGGAGCACGGACTTCGCGATTCGCGACCGTTTCGTGCCCGAGAGACGCGCCGTCGGAATCGGCGTCGACGGCGCCCTGGAGCGCCCACTCTATCGGTTTCCCCAGTTTGGACTGCTCGGGATGGGCATCGCCGCGGTGGCGCTGGGCCTGGCCCGGGCCGCCATCGAGGAGCTCATCGAGATCGCCGGCGGCAAGACGCCTTCCGGCAGCGCGCGGCCGCTCGCCGCGCGACCGGCCGCCCAGAGCGAGGTCGCCCGAGCCGAAGCGACCCTGCGCTCGGCCCGGGCCTTCTACTATGAGGCCATCGACGATGCCTGGCGGGAGGCCGTCGCCGGACGACTCTCCGTAGAGAGCCGCCGAGACATCCGGCTCGCCACGACTCATGCGACACACGCCTGCGCGGAAGTCGTCGACCGCATGTATGGACTCGGCGGCGGGACGTCGGTCTATCGACGCTCTCCGCTGCAGCGGCTCTTCCGCGACGTACATGTCGCGACCCAGCACATGATGGTCGGGCCCGCGACGCTCGAGCTGACCGGGCGGCTGCTGCTTGGACTCGAGACCGACGTGTCGTCGTTGTGACGCGAGGCTCGAGAGCGGGGAACATGTCGGCCGGGGCCTTGCGTCGACTCGCCGGCAGTCGACCCGGTTCGCGTCGTGCGGCGTCCATCCGGCCGGCGATCAGTTGACCCGACGCGTCTGCCCCTTCCAATAGGGCTCACGCAGCTCGGTCTTCAGGATCTTGCCCGACGGATTGCGCGGCAAAGCGTCGACCCGATCGATCGAGGTGGGGCACTTGAAGCCCGCCAGCCGTTCTCGGCAATGAGCCATCAGCTCTTCTTCCGACGCGGGGTTGTCCGGAGCATCGACGATGATCGCCTTGACCGTCTCCCCCCATTTCTCGGAGGGCACGCCGATCACGGCGACATCGGCAACGCCGGGGTGCGCCATCAAGACATTCTCGATCTCCGCCGGATACACGTTCTCTGCTCCCGAGACGATCATGTCCTTCACGCGATCGTGAATGAAGAGATAGCCGTCCCGCAGGTAGCCCGCGTCGCCGGTCCGGAAGTACCCGATACCGTGGGCGTCGCGTCCCTCCGGATAGGCGTCCTGGGTAGCCTGCTCGTTTCGCCAGTATCCCTTCATGTTCTGGACCGAGGAGCACCAGATCTCGCCCACCTCCCCTTCCGGCAGATCCCGGCCGGTCTCGGCGTCGACGATTCGGATCCGGACATCGCCCCAGGGCTTTCCCGCCGCCCTCAACAGGTGCGCCCTCGGCCCACCCGGATCATGGTCTTCGGACGATAATACGGTGATCGCTCCGCTCGTCTCGGTCAGCCCGTAGACCTGGACAAAGCCACAACCGAACGTCTTCATCGAACGCACGAGGACCTCTTCCGAGATGGGCGACGCGCCGTACACGATCTTGCGGAGCGAGCTGAAGTCCGTCCTCTCCGCTTCCGGAAACGCGGAGAGGATCTGGAGCACCGCCGGCACGAAGAGGGAATTCGTCACGCGACGAGTCTCGATCAAGCGCAACACCTCGGCCGGAACCATCTCGTAGACCAGCACCGACTCGGCGCCCTGACAGAAGCCCGCGAGCGCCCATCCGCTGCCCGCGATATGGAAGAGCGGCATCGCGACCATGTTCACCGCGTCGCCGCCGATCGCCCACTCGCGTGCGCCGATCTCCATTTCGGCCATCATGTTGCGCTGCGTGAGCTCGACACCCTTGGGCAAGCCGGTCGTTCCGGAGGTGTAGAGCTGATAGCAGACGTCATCCGGATGACAGCCGACCTCGGGGTCGACGGGCTCCTGCGAAGCGATCCAGTCTTCGTATCGCGTCGCTTCGCCCGCCTCCCCGATCACGATCACACGCTTCACGGTTTCGAGCTTCATCTGTTCGAGATGACCGAGAAACTCCTCGCCGATCAGCAGTATCCGCGCCTGCGCGTGATTCAGGATGTACTCCATCTCCGGCGCAGCCAGCCGCCAGTTCACCGCGAGCGTCACGGCGTTGATCATCCCCGCGCCGAAGAAGAGCGTGAAGTACTCGGGGACGTTTCGGTCGAGAAAGGCGACGCGATCCTGGGAGGAAATGCCTTCCTTCTGCAGCGCCTGGGCCACGCGCGCCGATTCATCGCGCAGCGCGCGATAGGTCCAGCTTCGCTCGCCCGCGCGCAGCGCAACCTTGTCGGGTCGATCGCGCGGATAGACGCGAAGGATCTCGTCCAGGGTCTCGATCGGCACGTTTTCTCCTCCCGACGTATTCGCTCCAAGCTAACATGGTGGCCACCGCCTGGGTACGAAAACCGAGTCCATCCAGGCGTGCGCGGCTCATGCGGCACACTCGAAACGGCTCGAGCGCTACAACGCCCCGAATCGCCCCGAATCGCCCCGACCGGAGATGCCTCTCGTGCCCAGCCCGACGTCCCTTTCGCCCGTCGCATCGCTAGGCGCGGCCGCTCATTCGCCCGCTGCAGACCTCCCTCTCGACCAATGGATCGATCTGCAGTTCCGTGGGATCGCCGACTACTTCTCGGGAATCGTGATGTTCACCGTGCCGGTCGGGGACGTCGATGTACCGCTGATCGTGGTCTGGCTGATCGCTGGTGCCAGCTTCTTCACGGTGTATCTCGGAGGAATCAACCTGCGCGGCTTCGGCCATGCGATCCGGATCGTGCGAGGGCTCGAAGACGACACGTCCGATCCGGGCGAAGTCAACCATTTCCAGGCGCTGACGACCGCCGTCTCGGGCACCATCGGCGTGGGCAATATCGCGCACGTCGCCGTCGCCGTCTCGGTCGGCGGCGCGGGGGCGGCCTTCTGGCTCGTCGTGGCTGGCTTTCTCGGGATGGCCTCCAAGTTCGCCGAGTGCACGCTCGGCGTGAAGTACCGACGCGAGAACGAGGACGGCACGGTCTCGGGCGGACCGATGTATTTCCTCGACCGCGGGCTCGCCCACCACGGCTGGCCCCGCCTCGGACGGGGGCTCGCGCTCTACTATGCCGTCTGCGTGGTCTTCGGCAGCGTCGGCATAGGGATGTTCCAGTCGAACCAGGCCTTCGTTCAGTTCGTCGCCGCGACCGGCGAGACCACGAGCTTCGCTTCCGACCAGGGCTGGCTCTTCGGAATCTTCCTCGCGCTCAGCGTCGCGGCCGTGATCCTCGGCGGCATCCGCTCGATCGCGCGGGTGACCTCGGGCCTGGTGCCGGCAATGGCCGCGCTCTACATCGGAACCGGGCTCTTCGTAATCGGAAGCAATATCGACCGCCTGCCCGAAGCGCTCTCGCGAATCGTCACTCAGGCCTTCTCTCCCGAGGGCGCGGCCGGCGGAATGCTAGGCGTCCTCGTGCTGGGCTTCCGAAGGGCGGCCTTCTCGAACGAGGCCGGGATCGGCTCGTCGGCCATCGCCCACTCGGCGGTGAAGACGAAGGAGCCGCTCACTCAGGGCTTCGTGGCGATGCTCGAGCCCTTTCTCGACACGGTCATCGTCTGCTCGATCACCGCCCTCGTGATCACCACCGGCCTCGAGCCGGACGAGCTCGGAACGGGCGCCGTCAGCGGCGTCGAGCTGACTTCCGCCGCCTTCGCGCGCGTCGTCACCTGGTTCCCGCCGGTGCTGTCGCTGGTCGTGTTCCTGTTCGCCTACTCGACCTTGATCTCATGGTCCTACTACGGGCTCGAGGGATGCATCTACCTGTTCGGGAACTCGCGAGGCGTGCGGCTGGGCTTCAACCTCTTCTATTGCTTCTGCGCCGTCGTCGGGTGCTCGACCACCCTCGCCGCGATCCTCGACTTCACGGACGCGATGATCTTCGCGATGTCCTTCGCGAACCTGATCGGGCTCTACTTCCTGGCGCCTGAGCTGCGTGCGGATCTCGACGCCTACTGGAAGCGCATCCGCGCTCGGGACGCCGTCACCTGACGCGCAGGCGCATCGCCCGGCTACGAATCGCAGCGGCTCACGCGGACCGCGCAGAACTTGAACTCGGGAATCTTGCCGTCGGGATCGAGCTCGTCGAGCGTCAACAGGTTCGCCGCGGCCTCCCGAAAATGGAAGGGCACGAAGACGCCGCCCGGACTCTCCCGGGTCGTCAATCTCGCGGCCAGCCGGATGCTGCCTCGACGACTCTCGACCTCCACGCGATCGCCGTCCATCACCCCCAGCGCCGCCGCATCTTCGGGGTGCATCGCCACGAAGGCCTCCGGCTCGATCGCATCGAGCGCGACCGAACGTCGCGTCATCACGCCGGTATGCCAATGCTCCAGCAGTCGGCCCGTGCTGAGCACGAGCGGATAGTCGTCGTCGGGCAGCTCCGGCGCCGCCGTCCATTCCGCGGGCACGAGCTTCGCGCGACCATTGGTCGTCGGGAAGACATCTTCGAAGAGCACCGTCGGCCCCTCTTCATGCTCCGGATCGGGATTGGGCCAGAGCTTTCCGTGGGGTCCGAGATTGTCATGACGCAGGGTTGCATAGCTCGATGTCAGCGCCGCGAACTCGCGAAAGATCTCCTCAGTCGAGGAGTAGTTCATCGGGTACCCCATGCGATTCGAGATATCCTGCACGATCTGCCAATCGAGCCGTGCTTCTCCGGGTAGCGAGAGCGCCGGCCGGCCCAGCTGGACCCGACGATCCGTATTCGTGAACGTCCCGTCCTTTTCGAGGTAGGCGCTGGCTGGCAGGATCACGTCGGCGAACTCGGCGGTCTCGGTCAGGAAGATGTCCTGCACGACCAGGAAGTCGAGATTGGACAGCGCCTTGCGCACCTTGTTCACGTTCGGGTCGGAGAGGAACGGATTCTCGCCCAGGATGTACATCCCGCGAATACCGCCCTCGAGTGCAGCGCGGGTAATCTCGACGACGGTCAGCCCGGGCGACGGCGAGAGCGAACGTCCCCAGGCGGCCTCGAATTTCGCGCGCACGGCGGGATCCCCGACCGGTTGATAGTCGGGGTAGACCATCGGAATCAGCCCGGCATCACTGGCCCCCTGGACATTGTTCTGACCGCGAAGCGGGTGCAGACCCGACCCCGGCCGACCCACGTTTCCGGTGAGCAGCGCCAGGGAGATCAGGCAACGCGCGTTGTTCGTTCCGTAGACGTGCTGCGAGATCCCCATGCCCCAGAACAGGATCGCGCTCTTCGCGCGGCCGAAGACCCGCGCCACCTCCCGGATCTGCTCGGCCCCGACGCCGCAGATCTTCGCGGCCCGTTCGGGCGTGTACGCCGACACCGTATCGCGCAGGGCCTCGAAGTTCTCGGTCCGCTCGGCGACGAAGGCCTCGTCGACCAGACCTTCGTCGATGATCACGTTCATCATGGCGTTGTAGAAGGCGACGTCCGTCCCGGGCTTGATACGACAATGGTAGTCCGCGTGATCCGCGATCGACTCGCGCCGGGGATCGACGACGATGAGCTTCGTGCCGTTCTTCCTGGCCTGCTTGAAGAAGGTGGCCGCGACGGGATGGTTGGCCGTCGTGTTGGTTCCGGCGAGCAGCGCCGCTTCGGCATTCTCGACGTCGCCGTAGGTCGTCGTGACCGCGCCGCTGCCGATCGACTCGAGCAACGCCGCCACGCTCGAGGCGTGACAGAGGCGCGTGCAGTGGTCGACGTTGTTCGTTCCGAAGCCCGCTCGGATCAGCTTCTGGAAGAGATAGGCCTCTTCGTTCGAGCACTTGGCGCTTCCGAAGCCGGCCAGTGCGTCGGCGCCGTCACGATCCCGGATCTCCGAGAGCCTCCGCGCGACGAGCTCGAGTGCCTCCTCCCAGCTGGCTTCCCGGAATGCGGGCAGGATCTCCGCTTCGTCGACGAAGCCGCCCGGTCGACGACGACCGTCGTGCTCGCCGCGCACGTCGCGGGACAGCGGGCCCTTCGGATACGCCCCTTCGCGTCGAATCAACGGGCGAAGCAGCCTCTGCGGGTGGGACGAGTAATCCCAGCCGTAGCGGCCCTTCACGCAGAGCCGCCCCTGGCTCCCGGGACTCTCTCGACCCTCGGCAAACACGATCGCGTTCTGCTTCCGGTCGACGTGATAGGTCAGCGCGCAGCCGACGCCGCAGTACGGGCAGACGCTGTCCACCGCCTCGAGCTGCGCACGGGGCTGCAGGGGGACGGCGACCGCCCTGTCGACCAGGGCCCCGGTCGGACAGGCCGCCGCGCACTCGCCACACGACACGCAGGTGCTCTCGCCCATCGGCACATCGAGATCGAATGCGATGCGCGCGCCGTAGCCCTTGCCGCTCCGCCCGATCACCTCGTTGCTCTGCACGTCGTCACAGGCTCGTATGCAGCGGTCACACAGGATGCAGGCCTGGTGATCGACCTGGATCACCTTCGAGCTCGTGTCGACGCCGCGCGCGCCGGCTCCGTCGCCCGAGCGAAGGCCCGGAAAGCGCACACCGGTCGCGTCGTAGCGGCGGCTGAGCGCGACGAGCTCGTTGTCCTGCAGACTCGTCTCGCGCAGGTCGTCTTCCCGCGCGGTCGGCTGATCGCTCATCAGCAGATCGGTCAACATCGCCCGGTGTCGCTCGAGCTCAGGCGAGTCGGTCGTGACTTTCATGCCGGGCTGGCATTCGCGCACGCAGGCCGCGGCCTTGACCCGTTCACCGACATCGACGACACACATCCGACAGACGCCCACCGGATCGAGCCCTTCGCTATGGCAGAGCGTCGGGATCTCGATGCCCGCCGAGGCCGCGGCCTCGTAGATCGTCTGCCCCTCATCCGCTTCGATCTCGATCCCGTCGATCACCAGCTTCATCGCGTCCACTCCATCATCGGCGCCTCGGATGCCTCGGCGGGCGCATCGAGCCCAAGCGATTCGAGTAGATTCGCCGTCGCCGTGGCGGACAGCCTTCCCTCGGAGGACCATCCCCGCTCGAGATTGTACCCGCGGATCAATGCCTCGAGTCTAGAGGCCGGCAGCTGCGCGCCCGCGGCGGGACCGGTCGCAATCGGCTCCTGCAGAAAGCGAGCCGGCAGGCGATCGGAATCCGGGCACCATCCTTCGCGAATGTTGTAGGCCTTTCGCAGGTCGACGATCCGCGCCGCGGTCGTTCGAAGACTCGCCGCGTCGAAATACGCGCCCGTGACCGCTCGCAAGAGCGCCGCGCACTCGTGGTAGAAGTCGTCGAAGGCGCCGCGCACGAACTTGCAGAGCACGAGGGAATCGATCAACGCTGCCCGGTCCTCGCTGTCGACGGCCTGACGGACCGAGCGGGCATCCGCGTGCAGTCGATCCACCTCCTCCGAGAAATCCGCTTCATAGGCGCCGCTGCGATTGTGATCCGCGCCCCGCGTACCGACCGCGAAGCCGAGCGCCATCGTCTGCAGCGTGCGCGGCTCGTAGCCCGGAAGCTCGAGCCCCTTCACCTGGGGTGCGAAGTCGATCGCGTCCCCGCCGAGGTGCTCCGCCAGTCTTTTCGAACCCTCGGCCAGCAGATCGCCCAGCCCGGTGCGTTGCGCAATCGCTTCGAGCCAGCCGACCAACGCCTCGGGGTCGTCGAAGCGCGGCCCCTCCGCGAGCAGGCCCTTGGCACCGCACTCCATCGCGAAGGCCAGGGTGGCTCCGGCCGAGATCGTGTCGAGGCCGAGCTCGTCACAGCGCTTCGAGGCCGCCAGCACGATATCGGGATCGCCCACGCCGCAGAGCGGCCCGAGCGCGAAGACGCTCTCGTACTCGACGCGGACCTCGGAGTCGGATCCGTCGCCGTTCCGGTACCCGAACCGATGCTCACAGCCGATCGTGCAGCTCGCGCACGACGCGCGACGATGGCGGCGTGTCGTCCGGAATCGTTCGCCGGACAAGGCCTCCGCGCTCTCGAAATGGCTTTGCTGGAAGTTGCGCGTCGGGAGCGCGCCGAGCCGATCGAAAGAGAGCAGGTTCCCGACCGTTCCGAGCTCGCGATACTTCGCGGTGGATTCGCCCGCTGCGCGTTCGCGCAGCGACCGCGCGAGTCGAGCGACCTCCTCCGGATCGGCGATCTGCGTGTCGTGATCGCCGTCGACGACGATCGCCTTCAGCCGCTTGCTGCCCATCACCGCGCCGAGCCCGCCGCGGCCCGCGTGCCGCCCGTCCGCGCTGATCGTCGCATAACGGACGCCATTCTCACCGGCGACCCCGATCGCAGCGACCTGCCCCTCGGCGCGCAGAGCGTCCGCGGTCTGCTTCGCCGTGCGGCCCCAGCTCCGACTCGGCTGCAGTCGGCCCTTCACCCAGTCGGAGGGCTCGTCGCAGGCGCCTACGAAGACCAGTGCGTCGACCCCCATGCGTTTGCCCGCGATCGCGAAGTGGCTGCTTGCCAGCGCATCACAGATTCCCCCGGTGAGCGGCGACTTGGCGACGACGGCGAACTTCGCCGAGGTCGTGAGACCCGTCCCGACCAGCGGCGAGAACGAAAAGATCAACGGGGCTTCGGGCGCCATCGGATCGACGCCGACCGGCGCCTCGCGATGGAGCAGCCAGGCTCCCAGCCCCACGCCTCCGAGCGTCTGCGCGAGGATCTCGTCCGGGATCGGAACCCGATGACGCTCACCCCTCGAGAGATCGATGCGCTCATAGCAGCCGTGGAAGCCCAGCACGACCTAGCCTCCCGCCAAGGCGTCGAGAATGCTGACGCGCTCGCCGGGCCCGACCGGCACGGCCAGATCGCGCACGAGGTCGCGGCCACCGAGGGAGGCCAGGTGGGCCCGGGCCACGCGACCGTTCTCGATGAGTCCAAGGGAAGCGGGCCAGACCGCGAGCATCTCACCGAGCGTACCCACCGGCACCCGCTGCAGCGTCTGCTCGACGCGCAGCGCAGCGCGCCCGAGCAGCTCGACCTCCGCGCTCGCCTCGGGATCGACCGACCGCACACCGTCCAGATAGGCCTGCGGCGTATTGAATCCATGCCAGGGCATCGCCTCGATCGACCCGCGCACCGCCACCACGGCATCGCGGTCGTTCTCGAAATCTCTCGCCAGGCCAGCTCCGGAAGTCCATTCGATCGCCTCGAAGTCGAGCGACTCCAGCAGCCGAAGCGGGCGCGAGACTCCGGCCTCGAGCATCCGCGCTGCATCCTTGCCCGCCGAGCCGGGATAGACCGCGCAAAGGACCTGCACGTGTCCCTCGGCCACCGGTGCGCAAGGCCTTCCGACCTCGAGCATCCGCGCCACGAAATCGCTCGTCAGGAAAGGGGCATCCGTGCTGGTCACGAAGACGTGCTCGGCGGTCGCCACCTCGAGCCCGTCCCGCAGCCCCGCCAGCGGCCCGCGCTCGGGCTCGCGATCGCGCACGATGCGCGCGGGCAAGGCGGGCAGATCGAGGGCTTCCGAGGTCACGACGATCACTTCGTCCACGACCGGCAACAGCTGCGCCACCACGTGCTCGATGAGCGTTCGGCCGAACCAGGGCAGCCAGGCCTTCGCTCGCCCCATCCGCGACGAGCGGCCACCACATAACACGAGCCCGGCGCGCGTCACGGGGCGAACACGATGGAGTCAGTCCGAATCGACATACGGCACCCGATCCGGGAAACGCGAAGCGATCGAGAGCAGCGGGCCGAGGGCCACCTGCCCGAGCCCGCAGATACTGGTCTGCTGCATCGTCTCCGCGAGCGCGCGCAGCAGCGCCAGGTCGACCTTCCCCTCCCCCTGCTCGAGGAGCGCCACCGCCTTCTCGCAGCCGACCCGGCAGGGAACGCATTTTCCACAGGACTCGTTGCGGAAGAAGCGCGTGATCGAGAGACCGACATCGAGCAGATCCCGGTCCTCTCCGACGAAGACGACCGCGCCCGAGCCGAGCATGCTGCCGGCTTTCGTGAGTGCGTCGAAGTCGAGGGCGAGCGCGAGCGCCTCGGGGCCCAGGAAGTTGCTCGACGCACCGCCCGGTGCGATCGCGCCGAGCGCGTGACCGTCGGCCATGCCGCCATGCGCAGCGAGCACCTCGGAGAGCGGGGTCCCGACGGCGAAGAGCGACACGCCCGGCCGGGCGACGTCCCCCGAGACCGAGACGAACTTGTGCCCCGAGAAGCCCTCGAGACCCAGGCCGTGCCACCAGTCGGCCCCGTGATGCACGATCGAGACGGCGTGGGCGAGCGTCTCGACGTTGTTGATCAGCGTCGGCATGCCCCGCAGCCCGACGCTGCCTGGAAAGGGCGGCTTGTTACGGGGCTCGCCTCGGCGATCTTCCATGCACTCGAGGAGCGCGGTCTCCTCGCCGAGGACGTATCCGCCCGGCGACACGAAGACGTCGACGTCGAAGCAGAAGTCGCTCCCGAAGATCCCGTCCCCGAGCGCGCCGGCTTTGCGTGCGACGGCGAGCTCGGCTTCGAGACGCTGGCGCTCGGCGGCGTACTCGTGACGGATGAAGACCGTGCCCCGCTCTGCGCCGACACAGTAGGCGGCGATCGCCATGCCTTCGATCACGAGATGGGGCAGGTCGTGAAGGATCTCACGATCCTTGAACGTCCCGGGCTCGCTCTCGTCGGCGTTGCAGACGACGTGTTTGGGCGAGCGCTGCTCGGCCGCGACCATCTTCCACTTGCGCGCCGTCGGAAAGCCCGCGCCACCCATGCCCCGCAGCCCCGCGGCCTCGAGCGGCTCGATCGGCGCCTCGCGCGGCCCGGCGAGGACGGAGCGAAGCACCCGATACCGATCCGCCATCGAGCGATCCGCGTCGTCGACGTCCGAAGATCCGACGTGCGGCACCGCATACGGATCCGCACCCGGCCAGGCACGCACAGGTCGCCGGGCGGCCTCGCTGGCGCCCCGCGTCACGGCGCGCGCGATCGTTTCCAGGTCGGATGCGTCGAGCACGCGATCCCCGATCGCCGCCGCCGGGGCCTGGTCACAGCGACCGAGGCAGGAGGTCTCGCGGACCTCGAAGCCCCCCGACCGGCCGGCGCGTTCGCGCAGCCACGCGCAAGCCGACTCGGCGCCCGCCAGTCGACAGGACAGATCCCGGCAGACCAGAACCTCGACCGCTTCCGGCTTCGTGCGGCGGAAGTGGGTATAGAAGGTCGAAACGCTCTCGAGCCGGTGCAGCGGGACTCGCAGCCGCTCGGCGAGCGTTTCGAGCTCGGCGGGTGGGAGCCAGCCCTTCTCCTCCTGCAGCGCGAGCAGCGCACGAACGATCTCACCCAAGGCCAGGCTCCCGAGTCGGCGGACGCCGGCGGCGGGCCGGCTCGGCACGATTCTAACCCATCGACACAGCGACCCTACCCTCGAGACCAGCCTCCTCGACGCAGCGCGCAGACTCTCAGCACAGAGCTTGTTCGGCGCGATCCGACCGCCGCGTCCAGGCTGGCCCTTCGCTTCGGAAAAGGCCTACTTTCTGCCGCCCATGAAGAACGCGAGCCCCGAAGACCACCTCTTTCAGATCGTCGACCGTCCGGGCGGCGCCGAGGTCCAGCCCTCCGCCTACACGGGCGGGCCCTGGAATCCGGGCCATCAGCACGGAGGCGCGGTGTCCGCCTTGCTGACGCGCTGCCTCGATCGCATCGAGGCGCCCTGCCCGATGCGGCTCACCCGCATCACGATCGACATGTTTCGCGGCGTGCCGCTGACGCCGCTTCGGGTCGAGACGCGCATCGTGCGCGCAGGCCGTCGGATCCAATCCGTCGAGGCCGATCTCTTCGACGGCGACCGACAGGTGGCGCGGGCCTCCGGGCTGCGTATCCGGCTCGATCCTTCGGTGGCCGAGCTGGAAGCGCTGTCGCCGGTGGACCCGGAGGTCGGGGATCCGCCCGAGGCGGTACCGGATTTCGAGATGCGTGCGGGAATCGGAGAGATTCCGCCCTTCGTGCGAGCCGTCGAGATCGTCCCGGGGCGCGCGGAGCGATGTGGCGACCTGGCGACGACCTGGACGCGGCTGCGCTGCGGTGTCGTGCAGGGCGAGCCCACCTCGCCCGTCGTCCGACTCGCTGCACTGGTCGACTTCGCCAGCGGCACGGGCAATGCGATGGACTATTCCAAATACAGCTCGATCAACCCGGATCTCTCGATCAACCTGGTCCGCGAGCCGCGCTCGGAATGGATCGCGCTCCGGGGCGTCACCTATCGCGCCGGCGACGGTATCGGCTTGAGCCTCGCGACCGTGCACGATCTCGCGGGTCCGATCGGCCGAGCCCAGGCCTGCCTGCTGCTCGACCGACACTGAGCGCAGGCGGGCCACGCCGGCGGCTCGGGGACCAGGCATCCCCGGCAGGGCAGCAAATGGCCCCAGAACGGGTAAGATCCGGCGCGGAAAAATCCAAGCCGTAGAACCGACCGAACGAGAAGCGAACGAGAAGACAGGAGACTGAGATGGGCAAGCTCGATGGACGCGTAGCAGTGGTGACCGGAGCGGGACAGGGAATCGGCGCCGAGGTCGCGCGCACCTTCGCCGCCGAGGGCGCCAGCGTCGTCGTGAACGATCTCGGCGCGAGCCTCGACGGCAGTGACAAAGAAGGCACGCCGGCTGAAGAGGTCGCCAAGGAGATCGTCGCTGCCGGCGGGAAGGCCGCCGCCAACAATTGCGACGTGACCGACTTCGCCGCCGTGAAGGCGATGATCGGTCAGGCCATCGACGAGTTCGGCAAGCTCGACATCCTGGTCAACGTCGCCGGCATCCTGCGCGACGGCATGATCTTCAAGATGGAAGAGAGCCAGTGGGACGCGGTCATCGCGGTCCACCTGAAGGGCACCTTCAACACGATCCGCCATGCCTCGGAATACTGGCGCGGCAACCGCGGTGGCGAGTACCGCATCATCAACTTCATCTCGGGCTCGGGACTCTGGGGCGCACCGGCACAGCCCAACTATGCCGCCGCCAAGATGGGCATCGTGGGACTCTCGAACAGCTGCGCCTCCGCGCTGAATGGCTACGGCGTGACGGCCAACTGCATCGCCCCCGTCGCCTACACCCGCATGACGGCGAGCCTCGAGGGCAAGTCGACGGTCATGGACTACAGCCCGAGCAACGAGAAGATCTCGACGAAGAACGTCGTGCCGCCGGTCGTGTGGCTCGCCTCGGAGCAGAGCGCCTGGATGAACGGTCGCATCATCCAGTGCGGCAACGGTCGCATCGGTCTGATCAACGAGCCCGCCGTCGAGCGCGAGGTCACGACCCCGGGCGTCTGGGACATGGACGTCGCGTTCGAGGAGATGAACACGGCCTTCAAGGAAGCCGTCGTCTACCCGAATCCCTTCCGCAAGCCGAAGGGCTGAGCGCGAGCGCCCGGGACGCCCGCGCGAAATCGACGACCGCAAGGGACTCAGAATCCGAGTCGAATCCCCAGGGCCAGCGACGAGATCGTATCGCGATAGAACTGACCATCGGGCGATCGCCCATGGTAGAAGCGCGCGTAGAGCTCGAGCCGCCGGAGATCCCGGGCCGGGGCCTCTGCGGGATCCGCGAGTCGTAGGCCCGCGAGCACCGCGACCTCGGGCAGCCAGTCGTTCTCCTGCTTGAGCTGGACATCGGTTCCCGCGAAGGGCGTCAGCATTCCGCGCGCGAAGGACTTCGTGCTCGTCAGCTCGACGCCGAGCTGGAACATCACGGGATCGAAGTCCGGGCGCGCGTTGACGATGACGCCCCCGCCGCCGTAGACGCGCAGGAAGTCCGTCGGGTCGCAGGACGCCAGCAGGTCGATCACCTCGAAGGAGATGCTGTCACGCGAGAGTCCGTTCTCGACCAGGTACTCGTCGCCGAGATGGCTGCTCAGGTGGTAGAGCCGAAGCTGTGTCGTCACACCGTGCGCGGTCACGCTCCCGGTCAAGCCGACGAAATAGTCCTCGTTCGCCAGGTCGAACGAGCGCGACGACATATCGAAGATCGCATCGACCATCGCCTGGAAGCCGAGCTCCCACTGCCCCCAGTCCTGCTCGGGAGAACGGACGAAGCTGAAGCTCTCGCCGAAGCCGACCGACCCGACCCGGCTGAACTCATCGGTTCCCAGACGCCACTGGTGCTCCGCGAAGAAGCGCGGCCAGCGAACGTCCGCCACGAGGGGATCGAAGAGCTCGTCACGCGGCAGCCAGCGAAGCCCCTCCGACGCCGACTCGCTGGCCTCCGAAGGGGCGGTCGACTCCGCGAAGCCCGGTCCCGCGCAGACGCCCGCGCAGAGCAGACCCGCCACGAGCAACGCACCAGGCAGCGATCTCGACCCGCGCTCTTCGATCACACGACGTCGGGAGGTCATCACCACCTATCGGTTCGGTCTCGTCACGCGAGCCGGGAGCTCGCCTTGGCAGAACGGTCGCCCGAGCGATCGTGCGCTCCCCTGCGACGCCGCTGAGCGCCCCGCGTCTCGGAGACACCGAAGGCCTCGGATCGCGCACTCCCGCTCGGCGAAGATCTAGTCGTCGGAATCCGAGAAATGGTACACGCCCCATTGCCCCGAGGTCTCGGACACCGCGAGCTTGAGGCGCTGGATCTGCGTCTTGCCGAAGCGTTCGCCGATCCGTCGCACCAGCTCGCGTCCGATCCAGGTCGAGAAATTCTCGGCGGACGTGTTGTTGATCGGGAGCACGATGATCTCGTCGGTCGGCGCCAGGTAATGCGCATCGCGGTAGCGAACCGCCGTGTGTCCATCGTCTCGCGCTTCGATCGTGAGCTCCGGATGCTCGCCCGGCAGGATCCAGTGTTCGTCGAGCCAGTCGCAGAGCTCGCGAATCACCGGCTTCACCTGGATGAAGTCGATGACGATCCCCTTTTCGGTCAGCTGCCCTTCGATCTCCGCGTCGACATGGTAGTTATGCCCGTGCAGTCGTTCCTTCGAACCGTCCGGGAAGATGCAGGAAATGCGCACAGGAGAACTTGAAATACTCCTTGTGCAGATGGATGGACCAGCGTTCGTTCGGCATTCCCGGACTATAGTCTGCCTTCGCAGAGACGGCGGGCTTGACCTGCCTCCACGCAGTCCGGAAGCTCACGGCGAGGCAGTCATGAACGAACCCTACACACCCCGGATTCTCGGCGTCCTGAACCTCTCGCCCGAATCGATGGTGGAGGAATCCATCGCGATCGGCGCCGAGGCCGTCGCGGAGCGGGCCGCCATGCTGGTCCGCACGGGCGCCGACTGGATCGATCTGGGGGGCCGGTCGATCACGCCCGACGTACCGATGATCGACGACGCCGAGGAGCAGCGGCGGCTCGCTCCGGCTCTGGCGCTGCTCAAATCCCCCGATTCGAAGCATTTTCACGCGCGGGTTTCGGTCGACACCTGGAGCGCCGCCACCGGCCTCTTCGGACTCGAGCACGGCGCGGACGCGGTCAACTACACCGGCGGGCCGCTGCCCCAGGCTCTGCTCGAGGCCGTCGCGAAGAATGACGCCACGCTCTTCCTGACGTTCATGCCCTACGAGAACGCCTACGTCATGCGGCAGGCCGAGCCTCAGCCCGTCGGCCTCCAGGCGGTGCTCGATCATCTCGGACCGAAGGTCGAGGCGGCCCGCGTCGCGGGGATCCGCGAGATCATCATCGACCCCAACCTGGGCATCATCCATCCCTCGACGGACGATCACGAGAAGATCCATCAGCAGCTCGCCATCGTCTGGCAGCTCGACGCGCTGCGCACGCTGGGCTGCCCGATCCTCTTGTATGCGGCGCGCAAGCCCGAACGGCTGGCGCGAATCATGATGGCCTCGGTCGTGCTGCATGCACGGGCCGACTACATCCGCACCCACACGCCCGAGATGATCTGGCGACTGCATCGGGGAGCGGACTGACATGTCGGTCGATCTCGAAGGTCGCGTCGCACTCGTAACGGGTGCCGCCAAGCGAACCGGACGCGCACTCGCTCTGGCCCTGGCCGAGGCGGGTGCCGACGTGGCGGTCCATTTCCAATCGAGTCGCGACGAAGCGCAGGCCGTCGCGAGCGAGATCGAGTCCAGGGGACGGCGGGCCGCGCTCGTCCAGGTCGACCTGACGGATCCCGCCGCCGTCGAGCGCGCCTTCGGCGAGGCGACCCGAGAGCTTGGGCGCCTCGACATCCTGGTGAACAACGTCGGCACGATCGTCTGGAAGCGCTTCGAGGACCTCAGCCCCGACGACTGGACGACCTGCCTCGATGGGACGCTGTTCGCGACGCTCAATGCCAGCCGCGCCGCGCTGCCTTCGCTCCGAGCGTCGGGCCGCGGTCGGATCATCAACATCCTCGACGCGGACGCGGACTCGACCGCGCCGGTGCCCTTCGCGACCGCCTACAAGATCGGCAAGCGCGCGACCTTCACCCTCACCAAGACCCTGGCCGAGCTGGAAGCGGAGCATGGGATCACGGTCAACGCCGTCTCGCCCGGCACCCTCGACGACTCCCCGACGAAGCCTTCGCTCGATCGGATTCCAGCGGGTCGCTACGGCACCTACGAGGACATCGCCCAGGCCGTGCTCTTCCTCGCGGGCGACCAAGCGGCCTACGTGAACGGCGTACAGCTGAAGGTCTCGGGCGGCTATCTGATCTGAGACGGACGGGATCTGCATGAGGGACCGATTTCGGATCCGGGCAGACTGGCTCGAGCTGACGATCGCGGCGGGACTCACGCTCTTCGCCGTCATGGCGCTGGGCCGAGGGCATGAGCTGCTGGCGCTGCTCGCCCTGCCCTTTCTCGCGGCGACGTTCTGGCTATGGCGCAGGCAGGCCATCGCGAGATTCTGCGTCGATTGCCGAGCCCCGATGCGGCGCGAGCCCTTCCCGGAGCTCGATCACGACCACGCAACGATCTGTTATGTCTGCGACACCTGCGGACGCCGAAACGACTCGGGCGTCCAGTCGGGGCATCCCGAGTAGCCTCGCCGGGATGACGCGAATCGGAAGACCTTCCGAACGCGATCGTCCCCGGGTACCCTGGATGGCAGGGCGGAGATCGTGCGTTCGCAGCGCCCTCCCGGGCAGGGACGAATCAAGGAGAGACACGCGTTGAGAGGATCGCTGCTGACGCTCGGGCGACTCGAGATCGCCGTGCTCGATCGACTCTGGGAGGAGGGACCGGCCGACGTGGGAGCGCTGCACGCCGCCGTGGGCGAGCCGCGCGGGCTCGCGCGGAACACGATCCAGTCGACCCTCGAGCGCCTCGTCCGGAAGCAGCTCGCCACCCGTCGCAAGCTGGGGCGCGCGTACGAGTACCGGGCTCGAGTCTCACGAGCGGACTGCCTGGGCGTGGCGCTCGGCGACCTGGCCCAGCGCCTACCACGGCTCGACTCGAGCCTGCTGCTCTCGACCTTCGTCGATTTCGCCGAGCGCACCGGCGCCGACACGCTCGAAGAGCTCGAAGCGCTCGTCCGTTCGCGACGTCGACAGGCGGATCGCGAGACGGGCGGGCCCGAGCGAGACGGAGACGGGACATGAGCGCGCTGCTCGCGACTCTCGGCTTCCTGCTCGCGGCATGGCTCGGCTTCGTCGCGCTGACGTCCCTGACGGTCTCAGTGCTCTGGCGAGTCCTCGCAACGCGACTGCGCGCGGCGCATGCCAGGCAACGGGCCAATGCCGCCTTCGCGGCGGCCCTGGCGCCATCGGCCGTGCCCAGCCTGCTGGTGCTCGCCTGCCTCGCACCGAGCTTCGCGACCCTCTTCGACGACCACGGAGACCATTGCCTCGAGCATGCCGACCATCCCCACCTCTGCCTGGTACATGCCGTCGGTGCGCTCGAGGCACCCGGGGCACTGCTGCTCTGCATCGCTCTGGCGGGCCTCACGATCGGTCTCGTGAAGGCGGCGGCGCGAGTCCGGAGGACACGGCTGTTTCTCGCCCGACTCGGGCAGCCGGCCACCCGAGCGACCGACGGGGGGGTCGTCTACCTCCGCGCGAGCCGGCCTTTCTCATTCGTCGCCGGCCTGCTCCATCCCCGGATCTATCTCTCGACGGGCCTGACCCAGACACTCGCGCCCGATCAGATCGAGATCGTGCTCGCGCATGAACGCACCCACCAGGCGCGCCGGGACCCGCTGCGCCGAGCGGCGGCCGAAGCATTCTCGCTGGCGCTGCCGCCGCCGATCCGACGCGCGATTCTCGACGAGCTGGCGCTCGCGTCGGAGCAGGTCTGCGACGAGGCGGCGGCGGCCCTCGACGATCGTCTCGCGGTCGCGGAGACGCTCGTCGCCGTCGAGCGGCTCGCTGAGCCGGCGAGACCGCCCGCGTTGGCGGCGCTGCCTGCATTCGGGGACTCGACCATCGCGGCCCGCGTGCACAGCCTGCTGGAGGCCCCTCGCGTCGACCGATCCTGGCGAGCTGGCCGGAAGATCGCGGCAGCGGCCATGCTCGCCGGCCTCTGGCTCGCCGCTGAGCCGTTGCACCATCTCACCGAGCACTGGCTCCGACTGCTCTTCTAGCCGCGGCCGCGGGGCGCCGCGACGAGTTCCGATCCATGGTCGGACTTGCGATCGATCCGTATCGTCGCGCGCGCATCATGACTCGCCCGTGCTCCACGACCGGATGTAGCCTTGCTCTCTCGGCGTCTCGAAGTCCTGGACCTCGCGCCGGATTGCTGCTGGCGCTCGCCCTGTTGATGGCGGCGAGCGGTACCGCACTGGCACAGACGCCGGAAGTCGGCGCGCAAGGCGTCGAGGAATACGTCGTCTTCGGCACCCAGCCGGTCACGGCGACCTCGACGCTGACCGTACCCGCGGAGGACTTCGAGCTGCGACCGCTCGAGAGCGGCGGGCAGATGATCGAGGCCGTCCCCGGCGCGCTCACCGCGCAACACACCGGAGGCGGCAAGGCCGAGCAGTACTTCCTGCGCGGCTTCGACGCCGACCACGGCACGGATCTCAGCGTCTACTTTGACGGTGTTCCGATCAATCTGAGAAGTCATGCGCACGGTCAGGGCTACCTCGACCTGCACTTCGTGACAAAGGAGACGATCGCACGGCTCGATGTCGCCAAGGGCCCCTACTCGGCCCGCTTCGGGGACTTCGCCACCGCCGCGACGATCGAATACCAACCCTTCGAGTCACTCGACGAGTCCTTCGTGCAGTTCGAGGCCGGCGAGTTCGAGACCTATCGCGCGGTCGGACTCGTCTCGCCGCGCATCGGGCCCTTCGAAGCCGACGCCGGCCAGGATCCCGTCGCGAAGGCGCTCTTCTCGTTCGAGGCCTATCACACCGACGGCCCCTTCCAGGATGACGAGGATCTGTCGCGATTCTCGGTCTTCGGCCGCGGTGACGTGCGCGTCTCTCCGACGCTCGTTCTCTCCGGTCACCTGCTCGGCTACACCGCCGAGTGGAACGCCTCGGGCCTGATCCCACAGCGTCTGGTCGACAGCAAGGCCCTCGGCCGCTTCGACTCGCTGGACCCGACCGAAGGTGGAGAGACGATCCGCGTGCAGGGCAAGCTCCAGCTCGACTGGGAGCCGACGGAGAAAGACAGCCTCACGGTCAACGCCTACGTCGCCTACTACGAGCTCGATCTCTACTCGAATTTCACCTATGCCTTGACCGATCCAGTGAACGGCGACGGGATCCTGCAGCGCGATGACCGCATCTACGCGGGCGGACGCGTCGAATACCAGCACCTCGACGAGATCCCATGGCCCGCCAGCCTGCGTGCCGGCGTCGAGTGGCGCTACGACGACGCGCGCGTCCAGCTGGGGCGCCAGTCCCAGCGGCAATTTCTCGGCTTCAGCAGCGACGACGACGATGACCGGATCGAGGAGCTGTCCTTCGCGCCCTACGTCGAGATCGAGATGCTTCCTCTCGACTGGGTCCGCTTCCTCGGAGGCGTTCGCTTCGAGAGCTTCTTCTTCGACGTCGAGAGCCGCCTCTCCGGGGATCCCGCGAGCAGGGGGCGGGGCGATGACCACCTCTG
This sequence comes from uncultured delta proteobacterium, assembly GCA_963698485.1. Lineage (GTDB taxonomy): Bacteria > Myxococcota_A > UBA9160 > UBA9160 > UBA4427 > UBA4427. The sequence goes on from CAVORA010000001.1 coordinate 42,347, forward strand.
GCTTCCGAAGGCGAACCTGATCCTGTCTCCCTTCTCTGAGACCGCGCCGCTCGCGAGCGACATCCCCGCACTTCGAGACCTCGATCTCTTCCTGAATTTCGGGATCGGCTTCCACTCGAACGATGCGCGATCGGGAATCGCCGACGAGCGGATCCTGGCTCGCGCCCCGGGCGCCGAGATCGGATTGCGAACCCGCTTCTTCGATCGCTTCTCCGTCTCGATCGGGGGATTCTGGCTCGAAATCGAAGACGAGCTCGTCTTCGTCGGAGACGAGGGAACGACCGAATCGAGCGGCAAGACGCGGCGCTTCGGCGTCGAGTTCGCCGCCCGCGCGGACCTGCTCGACTGGCTCTACCTGCGCGGCGACGTCGCCTACACGTCGGCCCGCTTCGCGTCGGGCGACGCACCCGTGCCGCAGGCGCCGCGCTTCATCGCCAAGGGCGCCGCCGGGGTACGTCTGGGCGATTTCGTCGCCGAGCTCGGCGTGCGCCACCTCGGCTCACGTTATGCGAGCGAGGACTTCCGCAGCCCGAAGCTCGACAGCTATACCGTGCTCGACCTCGGCGGGCGCTATCGCGTGGGGCCCATCGAGATCGGACTCGCCGTGGAGAACCTGACGGGCGCAAGGTGGCGAAGCTCGGAGTTCTACTACGAATCGTGCGCCCCGAGCGAGGTCGGCAGCGTCGCTGCCTGTCCGAGTACGGGAGGCGGCGAGGGCATCGGCGACTCCCACTTCACGCCGGGCAATCCGCGCAACGTCCGAGGCTGGATCCGCTACTCGTTCTGATCCTTGCGCGCGCCCCCCGACGCGAAGGGCACCTGCGCGAGCCAGCCGAGCAGATCACGCAAGGCGTCCTGACTGATCTCGTGGCCCATGTCGTACTCGCCCCAGGCCGGTGCGAGCCCCAGCGCTTCGAGCCTGGCCTTGGCATCGCGACCGTTCTCGATCGCGATCATCGGATCCTGCGTGCCATGAATCAGCAGCGTCGAGAGCGCCGCGCGCGCCTCGTTCGGAGCCAGCCCGTCGACGACGAGATCCGGCAGCCAGCTGGAGAGCGCGACCAGCGCCCGATATCGCTCCGGACGCGCCAAGGCGAGGTCGTAGGCCATGACACCGCCCTGGCTGAAGCCGAGGATCACGAGGCGCTCGGGGTCGATCGGATAGGCGTCCAGCGCATCGTCGACGAAGCCTTCGAGCACGCCCCTCGCCCCGACGAAGGCCGCGGGATCGACCTCGCCGCCGCCCGAGATCGGAAACCAGGCATAGGCGCGCTGGCCTGGCGCGGGCTCGAGCACGACCGGACCCTGCGGACAGATGAAGAGCACGTCGTCGCCGGGGATCACCTGGCTGACGATCGGCGCGATCCCGAGCAGGTCGTGGGCGCTCGCGCCGAAGCCGTGGATCGCCAGGATCGTCGGAAAGGGTCCCGATCCGGCCGGGACGTGCGCGGTGTGCATGAGCTCCATCGGTCTTCGACTCCTCGGCGGTCTTCGCGGGACGGGGAGGCCGACCGGCCGTGTCGGCTCCCCGCTGGGCCGAGAATTCCGAAAGCGGGTCCGCCGCGCGCCGGAGGGTACAGGGCTCCTCGGGTCGTGCTATCCATGCGGAGCCGAAAGCCGGGCGCGCGCGCAGCGGCGCCGGCCGGCGCCACCAGGCCACCGGGGCCGCACGCGCGGCTCACCCAGAGGCAGCGCCGAAGACCTCCGGGCGCAGGCCGCCAACCCCTGGCAGCCGGCACGGGATCAGGCCCAGAACAAGCTCGGTGCGATCTGCACGCAGGGCGGCTCGCGTGCATCGCGAGGCTGCCAGCAAGGACGATGACGACATGACCGACCAGCCCAAGAGCCTCTTCCAGAAGGTCTGGGACGCCCACCGCGTCCGCGAGCTGCCCTCCGGCCAGACCCAGCTGCTGATCGGGACGCATCTGATCCACGAGGTCACGAGTCCGCAGGCCTTCGCCATGCTGCGCGAGCTGGGCCTGCCCGTGCGCTTTCCGAATCGCACCTTCGCGACCGTCGATCACATCATCCCGACCGACGATCAGTCGCGACCGCTCGCGGACGATCTCGCCGAGGCCATGATGAGCGAGCTCGAGCGCAACTGCCGCGATCACGGCATCACGTTCTTCGGCCCCGAGACCGGCGCCCAGGGCATCGTCCACGTGATCGGCCCGGAGCTCGGGCTCACCCAGCCCGGCATGACGATCGCCTGCGGCGACTCCCACACCTCGACCCACGGCGCGTTCGGGGCGATCGCGTTCGGCATCGGCACCAGCCAGGTCCGCGACCTGCTCGCCACTCAATCGATGGCCATGGCCAAGCTGAAGGTCCGACGCATCGAGGTGACCGGCAAGCTGCGACCCGGCGTCTACGCCAAGGACGTGATCCTGGCGATCATCCGCAAGCTCGGCGTGAACGGCGGCGTGGGCTACGCCTACGAGTACGCGGGCCCGGTGCTCGATGCGATGTCGATCGAGGAGCGCATGACGGTCTGCAACATGTCGATCGAGGGCGGCGCGCGCTGCGGCTACGTGAACCCCGACGTGCACGACCGTCGAGTACCTGCGCGGCCGCCGCTATACGCCCGACGACGAGCACTTCGCGGCCAAGGCCGAAGGCTGGCTCGCGATGGCGAGCGACCCGGGCTGCCACTACGACGACGTGGTCGAGATCGACGGCGGCGCGATCGAGCCCTCGGTCACCTGGGGCATCCACCCGGGCCACAATCTCGGCGTCAGCGAGTCGATCCCGACCCCCAACCAGGTGCCGCGACGACGAGCGCGCGGGCGTCGAGGAAGCCCTCGAGTACATGGACTTCGCGGCCGGCGCCTCGATCGCAGGTACGCCGATCGACGTCGCCTTCATCGGCTCGTGCACCAACGGCCGGATCTCGGACCTGCGCGAGGCCGCGCGCGTGGCGCAAGACGGGCCACGTGAAGCCGGGCGTGCGGGCGCTGGTCGTGCCCGGATCGATGGCCGTCCAGCAGGCAGGCCGAGGCCGAGGGACTCGACGAGATCTTCCGCGGCGGCGGGCTTCGAGTGGCGGGAGCCGGGCTGCTCGATGTGCCTGGCGATGAATCCCGACAAGCTGAAGGGACGCGAGGTCTGCGCCTCCTCGAGCAACCGGAACTTCAAGGGTCGCCAGGGCTCGCCATCGGGACGTACGCTGCTGATGTCACCGGCGATGGTCGCGGCCGCCGCGATCGCGGGCGAAGTCGTCGACGTGCGCAAGCTGCTCTGACGCGTTTCGGCGCGGGCAGGCATCGCCCCAACCCCTTCGCCGCGTGCTCCTTGCGAGAGCCGGTGAACGAGCTGACACAGAAGAGAGACATCCCATGAGCAAGAACGAAGACGTACTCGTCAAGATCGATCGAGTCGAGGGCACGGGCTGCGTCGTGCGCGGTGACGACATCGACACCGACCGCATCATCCCGGCCCGCTTCATGAAGGTCGTCACCTTCGACGACATGGGGAAGCACGCGTTCGAGGACGCGCGCAAGGCCGCCAAGGGCCGGCATCCGCTCGATGACGAACGCTTCTCGGGAGCGTCGATCCTGGTCGTGGGACAGAACTTCGGCTGCGGCTCGTCCCGCGAGCATGCGCCCCAGGCGCTGATGCGTTTCGGGTTCAACGCCTTCATCGGCGGCAGCTTCGCGGAGATCTTCGCGGGCAACTGCACGAGCCTGGGCCTGCCCTGCGTCACGCTGGCCGAGGAGGACCTCGCCAAGCTGATGGACACCGTCGAGCTCGACCCGACCTCGAAGATCGAGATCGACCTGGTCGCGCGCAAGATCCGCTCGCGGGCCGGCGAGATGGACGCGATCGTGCCCGACGGCGTGCGCCAGCAATTTCTCGAGGGATCCTGGGACGCAACGCGGGTGCTGCTCGAGGCGGGGGACCTGATCGAGAAGACCGCGGCCGCGCTGCCCTACATGGAGCTGCCGGCCTGAGCCCGTCCGAGCAAGCCAGAGGCGCCTAACGTCCCTGGAAGCTCGGGTCGCGCTTCTCGACGAAGGCCGTGGTCCCTTCGACGCGATCCTCGGACGCGAACGAGAGACCGAAGGCGCGCTGTTCGAGGGCATGCGCCGTTCGCACGTCGGCGTCCTGCCCCTGCTGCATGACCTCCTTCGCGAGCCGGGTGGCGACCGGCCCGCGCGCCGCGACCGCCTCGCCCGCCGCGATCGCAGCGGGCAGCAGCTCGTCCGGCTCGAAGACGCGATTCACGAGGCGGATCCGCGCAGCCTCCTCCGCCGGAATCGGCTCGGCGACGAGCACCAGCTCCTTCGCCCACGCCAGCCCCACGCGACGCACCAGCCGACTGGTGCCGCCGAAGCCCGGGATCAGCCCGAGCTTCGTTTCGGGCTGCCCGATCCGGGCCTTCGTCGACGCGTAGATCCAGTCGCAGCAGAGCGCGAGCTCACAGCCGCCGCCGAGCGCGAAGCCGTTGACCGCCGCGATCGTCGGAATCGGGAGCTCCTCGAGACGACCGAAGACGCGATGGGCGCGAGCCGAGAAGGCCTCCGCTTCGAGGGGCGTCATTCCCTTCATCTCGGCGATGTCGGCGCCCGCCACGAAGGCCCTTCCCGCCCCCGTAACGACGACGGCGCGCAGGTTGGCGTCCGCCTCGATGGCCGCGATCGCATCCCCGAACGCGTCGATCACCGCCGCGTTCAGCGCGTTCAGCGCATCCTGCCGGTCGATCGTCACGATCGCCACGGCCCCTTGTTTGTCGAGCCGAACGAGGCTGGACATGTCGTGTTCCTCCCGCGCGATCCAGACCGGGTCGCGAGCGTTGGGTTCGCGCCCACGAAGCGAGCGCGAGCGCCGCAGGGTAACGCGTCGACCGCCAGTTTCCGTGGCCGGCCGGCAGACTTGATAGACTCGCGCGAGAAAGACACTCCGGCTCGCTCGCCGGGAGGAGACCCGCAATCATGGCTGCCGCTTCCCCGATCCTTTCACTCATCTCTGCCGCTCTCGCCCTGGTGGGTCTGCTCGGCGCCTATCTCGGCCTCGTCTCTCCGATGGCGGGCTTCCAGACCTTCGTCGCGGGCGCGCTGCTCGGAGGGCTCTTCTCGACGATCCTCGCGCTGGTCGGACTCTTCCTGTCACGGGGAGACCGGAATCCCGACGGCAAGCGCCAGGCGCTCGTCGGGCTGGCGATCGGCCTGGGGCTGCTGATCGTGGTGCTGGCCTCCGCTTCGACGGGAGGCGACGCGCCGCCGATCAACGACATCACGACCGACCTCGCTGAACCGCCCGCCTTCGCGGACGCCTCGCGCGTGGCCGACTACGCGGGCCGGGACATGAGCTATCCCCCCGAGTTCGTGGAGATCGTCCGCGAGCACTACCCCGACCTCGGCCCGCTGCGCCTGGAGTCGAGCCCGAGCGAGACCTTCGATCGGGCCATGGCGGCCGCCGAGTCGCTCGGCTGGGAGGTGGTCGCCCGCGACGAGCTGACCTTCTACGCGCGCGACGTCACCTCGATCTTCCGCTTCGTCGACGACGTGGTCGTGCGCGTGCGAACCGAGGGAGCGGGCTCGCGCATCGACGTCCGCTCGAAGTCGCGAGACGGACGCGGCGACCTCGGCGCCAACGCGAAGCGCATCCGCGCCTTCTTCGACGCGCTGCGCTAGCGCCGGGCATTCACCCCTGAGAAGGCGCGATCGACGGAGATCGCGAAGTGCGAGGGCCCCTCCGCGGACCCGCCCTACCCGTCGGCGTCGACGTCGAGCACCGCACACAGCCGCACGATGCCGAGCATCGCGTCGAAGGTCTGCGTCGTGCGGGCCTGCGGGCCCGCCAGGCTGAGCTCCGCGAAGCCTCCGTCGCCCGCCTGCTCCTGCATCAGCCGATCGAGCAGCTCGACGACGTCGAAGGTCGCGCCCGGCATCGCCTGCGCGTCGCAGGTCAGCAGCACCCGCAGCGTCGCGACCGCATCGAGCTGGCGGCTGCGAAAGCCCTTCTCGAGCGCTCGTCCGCACCACTGCAGCGATGCGTCCGCGTCGTCGTGGGCCACGTTCGTGTAGAAATGGGCGTAGGCCATCAACGCGGGGTAGCCGCCCTGCTCGACCGCTTCCGGGTCGAAGCGCGCGGACAAGAACTCGCCGGCGGCCTCGAGATGACTCGGGCGCGAGACGGGCGTCCGCCCGAGCACACCCGCGACCATGCCGGTCCAGAAGATCTCGGCCTGCTCTCGCTCGAGATCGGTCCCGGTCGTCGCAATCCGATAGGCGCCGTCCGGCGCCTGGCGGGATTCGAGAAAGCGGACCGCTCGCTCCACCCAATCGACGTGGATCACCTTCGCATCCGCCACCATCAGCATCGCCTCGAGCGTCCCGACCAGGCCCTGCTCGTCGGGCGCGAGGGCGGCCAGATCCATCGCCGGGAATCCCAACCCGCCGCCCGAGACCAGCGTGCCGATCGGGAAGCGTCCGTCCGCAGCCTGCGTCATGCCGAGCTTGTCGGCGAGATCGATCGCCGGGCGCGCTCCGCAGAGCACCTGCGCGCGCAGCAGCGCCCACGGGTCCGGCTGGGTCTCGAGGAAGCGGTAGGCGCGCTCCAGCGATTCGGCGGCGCGCAGACGGAGCGCCTCCGTGAAGGCGGCTTCATCTGCCGCTTCTCCCCCGCCGCTGCCCGTATCGAGATGCACGATGCTCACGCGGCAGACACTACCAGCTGGCGCGGACGGGCGTCGTGCTTGCGAGCCGGGGCCCGGGTCGGGTCGGCCGCCCCTACTCCGAGCGCTTGGCCTCGAGGATCAGTCGCTCGTAGGCGGCCCCCATCGTTTCCGCGAGCGTCCGGAGCGCGGCCACCAGCGTATCGGCCAGCGCGTCGGCGCCGTTGTCGGCATAGAGCAGGTTCACGACGCGCCCCTGGATCGAAACCGGCTGGATCAGCACCTCCTGCGCGTCGGAGCGACCGATCGCCTCGAGGACTCGCCCGTCCATTCCATCGTGCGGCGGACGCCCGCGGAAGGCGTGATTGGTCACCGCGGGCTGGGTGAAGATGCTCGGCATGTCGGCCGGCAGCAGGATCGTGTCGAGGCGCGAGGCGATCCCGAACGCCAGCGCACGGTGGCCCGTGACGAGCTGATTGCGGACGATGAAGAGCGCGACGGCGGGCGCGAAGGCGGCGCCGAGCCGGAGGCCCAGGTCGATGATCTCGTCACGATCGTCGGCGCCCTGCAGCAGCGCCTCGAGGGCGGAGATCTCGCCCGGACCCGTGGGCAGGCGCGGCGATGTGGCAGGCGACGCGGCGGAAAACGGCGACGCGAGATCCGCCGGGACCTCCTCGACCAGCACGATCTCTTCGAGCAGGCTCTCGTCGATCGACTCCTTCCGAGCCGAGCCGGCCTCGGCCCGATCAGCGAGCGGCGTCGCCTCGGCGGTCGTCGCGAAGAGCAGCTCGCTCGATAGCTCTTCCCCCTCCGCGAGGGGCGCGAAATGCGCTGCGCTCTCGACCGGCCCGCTCTCGGACTGGCGGGCGCGTGCGGCGAGGTTCTTGTAACGGGGATGGGGGTCGATGCCGCAGTGGATCTCGAGCCAGTAGCGCAGTCGAACCTCGGGAAGCACGTAGGGCTTCACCGCTCGACGCGCTGCGTCGCCGATCAGATCGATCTGGGATCGATCCTTCGGGTCGAGCATGGCCACGTGGATCTGGTCGGGCTCGAGCCGCAGAGGCAGCACGTTGTAGCGCCGGATCAGCGAGCTCGGCACGAGCTTCAGCGCGCGCTCGTCCGGCGCCTCCAGCCAGGCCTCGGGCGGGCGCGGGACATCGTGATAGTCCGACAGATACTCCGCGAGCTGCTCGAGCCGGAGGTAGCCGAGCTCGACGAGGCTCGAGCCGATGCGCCCTCCGTGGACGATCTGCGAACGACAGACGTCGTCGAATTGCTCGGCATCGATCGCGCCACGATCCCGCAGATACTGACCGAAGCTGGACATCCCCGATGGGCCCCCGGGCGGGCCGGCCGGATCGCCCGCCCCCTGCTTGGCCCCATCGAGCGACCGGCGGGCCGACTTGACGATTGCCGGCGGCTTTCCGCCGCCGGTCGGAGGGTCGGCTAAGCTCGGCCGCACCCATGAGCCATCCGACGCGCGACGAAGACCGTCCCTCCTCTCCCGACGCACGACCGACCAACCGACTCGCCGCGGAGACCAGCGCCTACCTCCGGCAACACCAGCACAATCCCGTCGATTGGTATCCCTGGGGCGACGAGGCCCTCGCCCGTGCGCGCGCCGAGGACCGACCGCTGCTGGTCTCGATCGGCTACAGCGCCTGTCACTGGTGTCACGTGATGGAGCGCGAGTGCTTCGAGGATCCCGAGATCGCGGCGGCGATGAACGAAGCCTTCGTCTGCATCAAGGTCGATCGGGAAGAGCGGCCCGATGTCGATCAGATCTACATGGACACGGCGCTCAAGCTGAACGGCCAGGGGGGCTGGCCGCTGAACGCCATCTGTACACCGGATGGCCGCCCCTTCTTCGTGGGCACGTACTTCCCGCCCGAGCGCCGAGGCAACGCGCCCGGCTTCCGCGAAGTGATCGACGCGATCATGCAGGCCTGGCGCGAGCGGCGCGACGAGATCGAGGACAACGCCGGCCAGATCGCCGCGGCCCTCATCGACCGGCCGGAGGGCAGCTCGAGCGTCGAGATCGGCCCCGAGACCATCCGACGGGCCGCCCGCAAGGTCATGGGCACCGCCGATCCCGCGCATGGTGGATTCGGTCAAGCACCCAAATTCCCGACCCCGACCAATCTCGAGTTCCTGACCGCAGCACTCGATTTCCTGCCGCAGGAGGAGGCGACGCAGACCGCGCGCTTCCTGGCGTTGACGGCCAGGGAGATGTCACGCCGCGGACTCTTCGACCAGCTTGGCGGGGGCTTTCATCGCTACTGCGTGGACGCGAGCTGGACGATCCCGCACTTCGAAAAGATGCTCTACGACCAGGGGCAGCTGCTCTCTTTCTACGCCGAGCTGGCGCGTCGAGCCCACGATCCCACGGATCTCGTGTGGCCGATTCGCGAAACCTTCGCCTATCTGCGGCGGGAGATGCGCGCCGAGAACGGCGCCTTCCATGCGAGCCAGGACGCGGATAGCGAGGGCGTCGAGGGCCGGTTCTTCGTGCTGGACGCCCGGACAGATCGCGAGCCTGCTCGGCGACGACGCGGATCGATTCTGTACGACCTATGGCGTTCGGCTGGCCGGGAAACTTCGAAGACGGCACGACCCATCTCGTCGACGAAGCGCGCGGACTCGCGAGCGAGCTCGCCGACGCGCGGGCACGCCTGCTCGTCGAGCGCGCCAAGCGGGTTCCGCCCGCGACCGATCGCAAGCACGTCGCCGCCTGGAACGGCTACGTGATCTCCGGACTCGCCCGCGCCGCGACGACGCTCGGGGATGCCGAGATGCTCGCGGATGCGGCGAGCGCTGCGGATTTCGTGCTCGACTCGATGCGCGACGCGCAGGGACACCTGCAGCGCGTCCACAACGAGGGCGTGGCCCACGTGACGGGCTTTCTCGACGACCACGCCAGCCTCCTCATGGCCTGTCTCGACCTCCAGCGGGCCGGCGCGGGAGACGATTATCTCGCCCAGGCCCAGCGACTGGCGGACGAGATCCTCGAACGCTTCGCCGATCGCGAGAGCGGCATTCTCTACCTGAGCCCCAGCGGAGGCGGGAAGCCTGATCCATCGCCCTCGCTCCGACCATGACGGGGCGACCCCCGACGCCTCGGGACTTTCGATCCTGGGACTCACGCGACTGGCCGCGCTCTCCCACGCGAGCGAGCTCGACGACTTCATCGAGCGCGCGCTCGACGAGCAGAGCCTCTACCTGGAACGAGCCCCCCACGCCTTCCCGACCCTGCTGCGGGCGGTCGCGCTGCGGGCGAGAGGAATGTCCGCGGCAGTCATCATCGGCGACCCGGGATCCGCGCAGACGCGCGCCCTCGCCAATCGGGCGCGGCGCGTCCTGCGCCCGGAAGACGCCGTGCTCGTCTCGGCGCCCGGCGCTCCAACGCCGCCAGGCGTCGCGGCCGACTGGCTGATGGGGCGCGACGCGATCGACGGTCGCCCCACTGCCTATGTGTGCCGCGGTACCTCGTGCTCGCTGCCGGTGCACACGCCCGCGGAGCTCGTCGCGGAGCTCGTCCCCGAGCCTTGACCCCGCGCGCGAGGCGGCCGAGGCTAGGCCTCCCCCTTACGCCCCATCGAAACCCGACTCATCGCGGCGATTGGCTGCATCGACACGAACAGGATCCGAAACATGGAACGCGACTCGAAGAACTTCGGCACCGGACACGACGACGGCCTCGAACCACTCGTCCCGCTCGACGTCGGCCGACTCGATTCGGTCGATGCGCTGGTCAGGGCGATGTCGAACACGGCCTTCGGCGGCCGTCGTCTCGGCGAGGCAGCGGATGCGCTCGAGGCGATGATCCGGACGAGAGCTGCTTCCGGGTGGTCACGATCTCCGGGGCGATGACGATCGCCAAGCAGGGTCTCGTGCTCTGCGAGATGATCGATCGCGGCTGGGTCCAGGCCGTCGTCGCGACGGGAGCGCTCATGACCCATGGCTTCGTCGAGGGGGCCGGCATGCTCCATTTCAAGCATCGCAGGTCGATGCGCGACGAGGAGCTCTTTCAGCGTGGATACAACCGCGTCTACGACACCATCGAGCTCGAGAAGAACCTCGACGACACGGAGGGTCTGCTGCGAGCCGTGCTGAACAAGATCGAGCCGGGCTCGACGATCTCGAGCCACGAATTGCTCTCTCGAGTGGGCCACATGTTCGCCGAGAACGACGTCGGGCGCGCCATTCTTCGCAGCGCCTACGAAAAGCAGGTGCCGATCTACGTGCCGGCCTTCTCGGATTCGGAGCTCGGTCTCGACTTCGCGATCTACAACCGCCGACTGGGCATGCAGGGCAAGCAGCCCTTCGCCTTCAATCCCTTCCTCGACCTCGAAGACTTCGCCGATCGGGTCCGTCAGCACGAGCGACTCGGCATCTTCACGATCGGGGGCGGCGTTCCCCGCAACTGGGCCCAGCAGGTCGCACCCTATCTCGAGATCAGCGCCGACCGTCTCGGGATCGAAGAGCCCATGCGACGCTATCCGCTATGCGGTGCGCATCTGCCCCGAGCCCGAGCATTGGGGCGGGCTCTCCGGCTGCAGCTATACCGAGGGCGTCTCCTGGGGAAAATTCGTGCCCGAGAGCGAAGGCGGCCGCCACGTCGAAGTGCATGCCGACGCGACGATCGCCTGGCCGATCATCGTGCGCGCCGTGCTCGAGCGGCTCGAGGCCCGTGCGGGGACCGATGCCTGACGGCATCATGCGCGCGGCGGTCGTGACCCGCGCTCGCGAGCTCGCGACGAGCTCCGTACCGATCCCCGAATGCGGACCGAACGAGCTGCGTGTCCGCGTCGAGGCCTGCGGCGTCTGCGGCAGCGACCTGCATGCCCGACGGAGCCACGGCTGGAGCCCGGACCTGATCCCCGGCCACGAGATCGCTGGACGTGTCGATGCGATCGGCGAACGGGTCGCGCAGCAGGCCGCGGCCCGCGATCTGTCGCTCGGCAGGAGGGTGGTCATCGAGCCCCTCACGACCTGCGGCGAATGTGAGTCCTGCCGAGCGGGGCGCGACTCGATCTGCCCAGCGCTCGAGATCGCCGGCGTCCATCGGGCCGGCGGCTTCGCGGAGTTCATCTGCGTCTCGCCGGAACGGGCGCATCCCATCGACCCGACCCTCTCGCCCGCCGTCGCGACCCTGATCGAGCCCCTCGCCGTGGCGCTCCACGCCATCGATCGCGCGCAAGGTGTCGCCGGCGAGCGGGTCCTCGTGCTCGGGGGAGGAACGATCGGCCTGCTCTGCGCCTTCGCCGCCGGCCGAGCGGGGGCGCAGGAGGTCGCGATGCGCGCGCGCTATGCACATCAGCGCCGCCTCGCCGAGGCGCTCGGCGCCACGCTGATCTCGAATCCGGAACGCGGGCTGGCAGCAGAGGGCTTCGATTCGCGCTTCGACGTCGTGATCGAGACCGTGGGCGGATCGAGCCAGACGCTGATCGATGCCGGACTCGCTGCCCGGCCCGGTGGGCGCATCGTGATTCTCGGCCTCTTCGACGGCAGCCCGGCTCTCGACCCGATGGTTGCGCTCGAGAAGGAGCTCACGCTCGGATGGGCCAACTGTTATGGCAGCGGCGGCGAGGGGGATCCGGACTTCGCGCGGGCAGCCCGCCTGTTGGAAGACCACCGAGACCTGCTCGGGCGGTTCGTCACGGCCGAGCGGCCGCTCGACGACATCGCGGAGGCCTTCGAGCTCGCGGACAACAAACTCGAAGGTCAGGTCAAGGTCGTCGTGGTAGTGTCGTCACAGCCCGTCCAGCAGAGGTGGAATCGGAATGAGCGACCGAGCCAAGGCTGAGCCCAAGCGGATCCTGATCGTCGACGACGAGCCGACCTATCGCGACTACCTGGATCGTTTCCTCAGCCGAGGCGGCCTCGAGGTCCGCACGGCAGAGACCGGCGCCGAGGCCATCGCTCTCGCACGCGATTTCGCCCCGGACATCCTGCTCGCCGACTGGATGCTGAGCTGTGAGATGCACGGAATCGAGGTGGGAGAGGCGATGCGCGCCCAGCGGCCCGATCTTCGAATCCTGCTGATGACGGGCTTTCCGACCGCCGATCTCGAAGCCGAGGCCGAGCGAGTCGGCATCGATGGATTCCTCGAGAAGCCCTTTGCGCTCGAGGACCTCTCGACTGCGATCAAGGCCGCGCTACTCCCCGACGCGCAGTAGAGGCCAGCTCGCCCGACGGAGCCCGCCCCGCCTCAGCCGTTCGCACTCTCGAAGAGCGAGGGGTCGGGCGTCTCGGCCAGCACGAGCGACTCGTTGCGTTCGAGCAGCCGGTCGATGTCCCAGGCGCTCTGGGCGAGCAGCGCCCAGTTGTCGTCGCGATCACGCACGACCCGAATGCGCTCGGAATACTTGAAGTCCGCCGGGTCGAAGCCCGCCTGCGGCCAACGCGCGAGCGTGTAGGGCAGCTTCGACAGCGTGAGCTCGACCCCGTACTCCGACTTCAACCGGTGGACCATCACGTCGAATTGCAGCGGGCCCATGGCTCCCAGGATCCAGCTCGCCGATCCGCCTTCGGGATCGCGAAAGAGCTGGACGACGCCCTCCTGGACCAGCTGCTCGATGCCCTTCTCGAGCGCCTTGCGCTTCTGGACCCCCGCGACCTCGACCCGCATGTAGGACTCGGGCGCGAAGATCGGGATCCCGGCGTAGTGGATCTCTCTTTCGTCCGCGAGCGTGTCCCCGATCCGGAACAGGCCCGGATCGAAGAGGCCGACCACGTCGCCGGCGAAGGCCTCGTCGACCTCGGCGCGATCCTTGCCCATCAGCAGCGTCGAGTTCGTGAGGCGGATCGGCTTGCCCGTCCGGACGTGCGAGGTCTGCAGTCCTCTGACGAAATGGCCGGAGCAGATGCGGACGAAGGCGATGCGATCGCGATGGTCGGGATCCATGTTCGCCTGGATCTTGAAGACGAAGCCGGAGAAGGGCCGCTCGACCGGGTCGATGGCCTCACCGTCGCTCGTACGCGGGACGGGACCGGGCGCCATCTCGAGGAAGCGCTTCGAGGAAGGGGCGGACGCCGAAATTGGTGAGCGCGCTGCCGAAGAACATCGGCGTCTGGGAGCCGCTCGCGACGAGCTCGGGATCGAGCTCCGCCCCCGCGCCCTCGAGCAGCTCGAGACCATCGAGCACATCCTGCGCGAAGGGACCCATGGCTTCCATCACGGCGGGCGAGTCGGGCTCGCCTTCGATGACCTTCTCGTCGACGCGGTGCGTACCGTGATCGCCGCCGGAGAAGAGCACCAGGCATCGTTCGAGGCGATCGTAGACGCCCCGAAAATCGCTCCCGGCACCGACGGGCCAGTTGACCGGCACGACGTCCATGCCCAGCACGTCTTCGATCTCGCCCATGATGTCGAGCGGGTCGCGGCCGTGGCGATCCATCTTGTTCACGAAGGTGAAGATCGGAATCTTGCGCAGCTTGCAGACCTCGAAGAGCTTGCGCGTCTGCGGCTCGACGCCACGCGCCGCGTCGATCAGCATCACGGCGCTGTCGGCCGCCATCAGCGTGCGGTAGGTGTCCTCGCTGAAATCCTTGTGACCGGGCGTGTCGAGGATGTTCACGCGGTGGTCGTCGAACTCGAAGTGCAGCACCGAGCTCGACACCGAGATGCCGCGCTGCTTCTCGAGCTCGAGCCAGTCACTGGTTGCGTGGCGCGCCGCCTTCTGCGCGCGCACCGCTCCGGCCTCGCGAAGCGCGCCGCCGTAGAGCAGCAGCTTCTCGGTCAGCGTCGTCTTGCCCGCGTCCGGATGCGAGATGATCGCAAAGGTCCGGCGCCGCTCGATCTCACGCCGGATCTCGCTCGCACTCCGCTCGTTCGACACGACTCAGGTACGCGAGGCCTGGAAGATGGATTCGATCGACGCGTCGAGCATCGCGTTGAACTCTTCGTCGGTCTGCTGCGCGGAGAGCCCCTCGGTCAGCGCCCGCGAGAAGCTCGCGACCATCCCATGGTTCTCGGCCAGCCGACGATTCGCCTCCTCCCGCGTGTAGCCCCCGGAGAGCGCGACCACGCGGGCGACCTTCGGGTGCGCGATATGCGGCGCGTATAGATCCGTTTGCTCCGGCAACGTCAGCTTGAGCATGACCGTCTGGTCGTCGAGCGCATCGAGCGAACGGATCAGCTCTTCGGCGAGAACATCTTCGGCCGCGGCCTTGTCCGGCGCGTGGATGTCGATCTCGGGCTCGATGATCGGCACGAGTCCGGCTGCGCAGATCTGGCGGCCGATCTCGAATTGCTGATCGACCACGCGCGTGATGCCGGACGCGCTGGCGTGCTTGATCACCGATCGCATCTTCGTGCCGAACACACCACGGCTGTTGGCCTTGTCGAGCAGCGCCGCCAGCGCGGGCATCGGCTTCATCAGCTGCACACCGTCCTGCTCGTCGGCCAGCCCCTTGTCGACCTTCAGGAAGGGCACGACGTTCTTCTCCTGCCAGAGATAGGCGGCCGAGTTCTTGCCGCCGATGTCGCGATCGAGAGTGTTCTCGAAGAGGATCGCGCCGAGGATGCGATTGCCTCCGAAGGCCGGGCTCTGGACGATGCGGCAGCGCATCTGATGCACGAGGTCGAACATCTCGGCTTCGTTGGCGTACGCGTCCTCCCCGATACCGTAGAGCCTCAGCGCCTTCGGCGTGCTGCCCCCACTCTGGTCGAGGGCGGCGATGAACCCCTCCTGGGTGCGAATCTTCTTCAGCTGGTCTTGCCGATCGCTCAAAATGAATCCTGCCTTGTGTCTGGGGTCGGGTGTCTGGGGTCGGGTATTCCGGGCTCGGGCTCTTCGGACGATTCTTCTCGGATCGAGGCTCGGGCGGCCCGTCGCGTGACTCCGTCCAGGAACCCGGGTCAGGCTCGAAGCGTGTCTCCAGAGGGCCGCGCCGACGCGTGGCCGATCGGGCCGCGCATTCTAGCAGGCTCACTCGCCACGATGGACGCGGGTCAGGCGAGGATCGTCTGGGTCACGAAGCGGCCGAGGGCCTCCCGACTGCCGGGCGCCACCGCGCTGAAGACCAGCCCCGTGTCGGGCAGCAGCTGGTACGCCGCCTCGGCTTCGAGGGCGATCGACCCGGACTGCGGAAACATCAGCTCGAGCTGCAAGCGTTGGCCCAGCATGATGGCTTCGGGACTCCGGATCAGGCAGCCGTTCTCCGAGAGCGAGAGCACGCGGCCCTCCCAGCGATTGCCTCGTGCCTCGCAGAAGGCGCGCAGCTGCGTCGGCACCCGCGGCGTCGCTCGCGGCTTGTCCTCGAAGACCTGCTGCATCAAGCGGTAGAGCTCGTGGAGTCCGGCCGGACGCTTGACGGCGCCGACCACCCGGGGATCGCCGCCCTGTGCGCCCTGCTTTCCGGTCAGGAGCACGATCGGAACCCTCGACTGGCCAGACGCAGAGTCCTTCAGCTCGTCCATGCGTCGTTCGTCTACGAGCAGGAGCTCGGCGCGCAGGCCCGGATCCTCCTCCTGCAGCGTGCGCAGCGTCTCGGGAAGCACCAGCTGATAGCCGAGCCGCGCGAGGATCACGTCCGTCTTCGGGCCGAGCGCCTCTCTCGAGGCGTAGTAGACGATCGTTCGATTCCAGCTGGGCCGGTCGGATACCGGGTCGGAATTGGATTCGGGCATGCTGCGTAAAATCGGGTGGCCCGCGAGCGGAATTGAGGGCTTCCTGCCCCTGGCAGAGTGCCTTTCCCCGCGAGGGCTCGGTTTGATTCCGATCCGAAAAAGCTCCCTCGCCGGCGGGTTTCTCTCGACATGCCGGGGACTTCGGGACGAGCCTGCTAGTTTGTGCGCGTGGAAGATGTGGATGCTGGGGTGGCGGGAAATGTGAATCGCGATCTGGCCACCTGGCTGGTATCGCAACGACTCGAGATCGAACGCGTCATGCAGGCGCGACTCGGCGCAGCCGCGCCGGCCGCCTCGGGTCCGGAGGCCGAGACGCTCAGGCGCTTCCGGACCTTCGCCTCCACTGCGCTGATGCGCGGTGAAGCGCCTCGCCCCGTGCTCGACGGACTGCGCCCGAACGAACGGCGCGTGATGGCGCTGCTCACGACCTGGGGCGACGCCGCGGCCGAGCTGGCCGGTCCGGATTCGACGGTCGTCTCGGCCGCTCTGGCTCCGCTGCTCGACGCTTTCCGGCTCGCGATCCGAACGACCGGCACGAAGCGCAAGACCAGCGGTCGGCCTCGGGCCACGCGAAGGGCGATCACCGCAGCGATCGATCGCGTCGCCGATCTCTACTTCGCCATCGACGTCGACTCCGGTGAGATTCTCGATGCCAATCCGGCGGCGGGCTCGGCGCTCGGTGTGGCGCGCGACGCGTTGATCGGGATCGAATTCAACGCCTTCGTCCCGACCGATGCCCAGGGCCCGTGGTGGACCTCGCTCGACACCATCGCCGAAGGGCAGGAGAGCGTCGTGTTCGTCGCCTCGATGCAGGATCGGGAGGGCCGATGCCTGCGCCTGACCGCGTCCGCTACGCGCTACCTGCGCAGCAACAAGACGCTGGCGCTCGTGCTCGCCCGCCCCGACAACAAGGTTCAGAGCCTGATCGACGCGCATCCCACCGCCCCGACGGAGGCCCCGACGGCGAGAATCTAGGCCGGGGCGTCTGCCGCTCTTACCCGTGACGCCGTCACGCCCCGAAGCGCCCCGTCGCGCTCAGTCGAGCTCGCGGTGCAGGAAGGGGACGACCCGGGCCCAGGCCTGGCGCGACGCGTCTTCCCGATAGGCCTCCGGGCGCGTTCGGTTCAGGAACGCGTGCCCTGCTGCCTCGTATCGGTCGATCTCGAAGGCCGTACCGCTGGTCGCAAGAGCCGCCTCGAGCGCATCCACGTCCGCGTCGGGCACGAACGCGTCCTCGCGACCGAAGGACGCGAGCAGCGGCGTCCGCAGGCGCCCGGCCGCCTCGATCGGCGAGCAGGGCTTGCGGATGCGATCGCGTCCGTCCGGCCCGAAGAGCATGCCGTGCTCGTAGGAGAGCATCCCGTAGAAGGGAGCGGCCGCGGCGAAACGGTCGGAGAGACAGGCCGCCAGCAGCGTGAAGGTCCCGCCCATGCAAACACCCAGGACGCCGCGCTTGCGGCCCCGGCAACAGGGCTGCTCGGCCAGCCAATCCGCTCCACGGTCGAGGTCGGAAAGGATCTCGGGGTCGGACAGGGAACGGATATGCGCGCCGGGATCCTCGATCTCGAAGTCGCCGAGCCCGCGGTAGAGATCGATCTCCAACACGCCGAAGCCCTCGGCAGCCAGATCGGCCGCCAACGCGTGGCTGTGCTCCGAGAGGCCCCAGACGTCGTGAACGAGGACCAGCCCCGGATAGCCGCCCGCGTCGTCGGGACGATGGAAAGGCCCGAGCGGCCCGGTCTCGACGCGCGTCGGCGATCTCATCCAGAGCTCCTCTCTCCGTGTCGCGAGCCGTGCGGACACGGGATGTCGCGCGGCCCTCTGCGAAGCTTGCGCCCGGCACTCGCGGTAGAGGCCGGACTGCGCCGCGTTGAATCTATCGGGCGGCGGCGCGGTCTTCCATCGCGGTCGCGCCGGATCTCGCGAGAATGGCTCTCGAACCCGAAGTCGCTGGCAGGCGTGGGGGGCCCTCAGTAGACTCGCCGCCCGCTGTCCGCCTCCTCCAGGCCCCGACTGCCATCCCGCACGCGAAGCGGCGCCCGCCAGCCCTCATCATCGCCCGATTGCAAGGAATCCTCCATGCCCAAGCCCGCAGAGACGCCCGAGCCGACCGAGATCATCCGCAAGCAGACCGGTAACTTCCTCGAGGATTTCAAGCCGGGCCAGGTCTTCCGCCACAAGGGCGGCAAGACGATCACGGAGGGCCTCTTCACGACGTTCACCGAGTTCGCGATGACGACGCATCCCTTCGCGAAGAACGTCCGTTATGCGCGGGCCTACGGATTCGAGGGAATGGTCTGTCCGCCCGGCGTCGTGATGCTGGTCGCCTTCAGCCAGACGGTCGAGGACGTCTCCGAGAACGCCCGCGCGAACCTCGAATACATCGACATGAAATTCGGCGCCCCGGTCTACATCGGCGACACCATCGAGGTCGAGACCAAGGTCCTGGGCGTCCGCGTCTCGTCGAGCCGCCCGAATCTCGGCATCGTCCACGTTCAGTCGACCGCCCGCAAGAACATCGGCGATCCCAGCGAGGCCATCGTCGCCACCTGGCAGCGCAAGGTGCAGGTCTACAAGGGTGACGACGCAGCGGAGGTCGATGACTTCGCCATCGAGCCCGACGAGATCGAGTGCGAGCTCTTCATCCCGCCCTACGACCCGAAGGCCAGGCTGGCCGAGCTGGCACACCTGACCAGCCCCGACAGCTACTACGAAGACCTCAAGGTCGGCAGCCGCATCGAGCACTCGCGCGGGCGCACCGTGACCGACGAGCACATCGCGATGACCGCGATCCTCGACAACACCAGCCAGGTCCACTGCAACCAGTTCATGATCGATCTCGACCCCAAGCAATACGTCGGCGGGCAGCTGATCATCTTCGGCGGCATCCCCTTCACACTCTGCCTCGGGCTCTCGTGCCCCGACGTCGGCGACAACACCCTGGGTGACCTGATCTACACCACCGGGCGTCACACTGCCCCGCTCCAGGCCGGCGACACCGTCTTCGCCGCCACCCAGATCCTCGACAAGTGCGACTTCCCGGGCCGCGACGATCTGGGAATCGTGTCGACGCGACTCTTCGGGCACAAGTTCGTGCGGGCCGAGGGGGAGACCTCCGACGACGCGCCCGAGGGCTGGAAGAAGGTGCAGATCTTCGAGCTCGATCGGCAGATCGCGGTGAAGCGGCGCTCGCACTACGCGTAGATCCGGGTTGCTCGGGGCGCCTGCGGCGCCCGAGCCGGGTGTCTATGCTGTCGGGACCCCAACTCGAGAGGTACCCGACATGAGCGAGACCACCACCTGCAACCGGCTGCTCGCAGCCTCCTATGACCAGCCGCTGATCGAGGCAACCGGACCGCAGCAGAATCCCGGCGAGCTGTCGAACTGGCCGATGCTCAAGGTCTCCTACCGGACCGACAAGGATCGGATCGCGCGGCTGCTTCCGCCGGGACTCGAGCCCGATGACTCGGCGCTCGTGCTGATCACCTTCTACAACCTACCGATCCAGAACGCGCCCGAATACGGCATCGCGATCAACGTGGCCGCCAACTACAAGGGTACGGCCGGCGAATACACGATGGGCATCGGCATCAACCAGGAGACCGTCGTCCATCCGAGCAAGGAGCGTTGGGGGCAGCCCAAATTCCATGCCGAGACCCAGTACTGGCGACTCGGCAACGTGGTCGAAGCACGCACGACCCACTATGGGCACACCTTCGCCGAGTTCACGGGCCGGGTCGTCGGTGCGCAGGAGCCGATCGCCGAGGCCGAGCAGCGCGAGTTCTGGGTCAAGTACATGCGCGACTGCGACTGGACGCCCGGGAAATACGACTTCCCGCCGCACTACGTGAACGTCTACAGCAAGTTCGGCACGGCCCACCAGGAGAAGGTCGAAGGCGAGCTGGTGCTGCGCGAGAGCAAGTGGGACCCGATCGCGACGCTGCTCCCGAAGCGCGAGCAGGTCTCGGCGCATCTGTGGACGCCGATCTTCCTCGATCGCAAGATCAGCCTCGGCGATCCGATCGACCCCGACAAGTTCTGGCCCTTCGCCGACACGATCGGCGGGTCGCGCTGGCCCGGCGAGGGTGGCGCGCCACCGGCCGTCTGATCGCGGGCGGCGCTCCCGCGCAAGAGAGGCCTCGCTCGCCCCCAACCCCACACACGACCCGACGCCATCACGACTGGCGTCCGCACATGGAGAGAACCTCATGGAATTCGTGCGCAGCGACGAAGTCGAAAAGATCCGCAGTCAGCTCGACCATCCAGTGATCGACGGCGACGGGCATCTGATCGAGTACACGCCCATCGTGCGCGACTTCCTCGTCGAGCTCGCGGGCGAGGACGTCGCGAAGAGCTTCGACCAGATGCAGAACGGCAGCGCCCTCGCCCGCCAGGTCCCGCTCGAAGCGAAGCGCGCACTCGGCATGACGCGCTTCGCGTGGTGGGGCGTGCCGACGCGCAACACGCTCGACCGGGCGACCGCGATGATGCCGAAGCTCATGTACCAACGGATGGACGAGCTTGGCCTCGACTACGCGCTGCTCTTTCCGACCTATGGCCTGACGGTCACCGCGCTCGCCGACGACGCGCTGCGCCCCGCGCTGGCGCGCGCCTACAACCGCTACTACGCCGAGTGTTATGGCGAATATCGGGATCGGCTCGAGCCCGTCGCGGCGATCCCCTGCTTTACGCCGGACGAGGCGATCGCCGAGCTCGACCACGCGGTGGGCGAGCTCGGCCTGAAGGCCGCGATGTTCTCGGGCGTGATCTCACGCAAGATGCCCGGCGCCGAGGACGTGCGCGGAGCGACCTGGATGGACACGCTCTGCCACGACAGCGACTACGACTACGACCCGCTCTGGAAGCGCTGCGAAGAGCTCGGCGTCGCCGTCACGTTCCACGCCAGCGGCCAGGGCTGGGGCACGCGCATGTCACGCACCAACTACGTCTACAACCACATCGGCAACTTCGCCGTCGCGGGCGAGGCCGCCTGTCGTTCGATCTTCTTCGGCGGCGTGGCGCAGCGCTTCCCGAAGCTGCGCTTCGGCTTTCTCGAAGGCGGCGTCGCCTGGGCGGCCAACCTCTTCTCGGACATCCTCGGTCATTTCGAGAAGCGCAACCGCGATGCCATCTCCCACTACGACCCCAGCGAGCTCGACCGCGGCCTGCTCGAGCAGCTCTTGAAGGAGCATGCACCGAAGCCGGTGCAGGCTGCGCTCGACCGACTCGACGAAGCCTTGCTGATGCTCTCCGACCCGAACGAAGACCGAGCCACGATCGACGAGTTCCGCGACTCCGGGATCGAGACGAAGGAGGATATCCAGACGCTCTTCGAGAAGCGCTTCTACTTCGGATGCGAGGCGGACGATCCGATGAACGCGATGGCCTTCGACCGGGACAAGATCCCCATGAAGGCGCGGCTGAACGCGGTCTTCGCCTCGGATATCGGCCATTGGGACGTGCCGGATTTCCGGGAAGTGCTTCCGGAGGCCTGGGAGCTGATCGAGCACGGTCATCTCGACGCGAGCGATTTCCGCGCCTTTACCTGCGACAACGCGATCGGGCTGCTGGCGGGGTCGCGTCCGGACTTCTTCGAGGGAACCGTCGTCGAAGACTACGCACGAACCCGGATCGCGCAGACGAACGGCTGAGCGAGCCGAGCACTCGGGTCGGGATCTCGCGCGGATTCGAGCTTCGTCTACGAGGCGGCGGCCGGGGAGCGGGGCGCTAGCAAGTGCGGTCGTAGCTCCAGGGCCCGCCCTTGGTCATCGTGAGGCGATGGCGGGGACCTTCCAGGTCCGCGTCCCCTTCTTCGTAACCGGCGTCCCCATGCCACAAGGCGACGGGGCCCACACCCTCCTGCACGCCGATCACCGTCTGGAATCGTTCGGGCTCGCGCGCTCGAATCGCCGCCAGGGCCTCCTCCACGTTTCGAAAGGCCGACAGCTCGGTCAGCGTGACGAAGGTCGGGGGCGCCAGCTCGATCTCGGTCTCGCGCTGACGGCGCAGGGCCTCGCCCGGAGCCATCCAATCGGACTCATGGATCTCTCCGTGGTCGATTTCCACGTCGCCCGCCGACGCCCGCGCGACGAAGAACCAGGTCAGGAATCGTTTCGGGGTGATGGGAGGCGGGGTCCAATGCGAGAAGGGAACCATGCTATCCGGATCGACCGAGAGTCCGGTCTCCTCGATCGCCTCCCGCTTCGCGGCTTGGCGAGAGGCAGCGAGCTCGTCGCCCTCTCGAATGCCTTCCCAATCCTCGGGATCGAGCCGTCCACCGGGGAAGACCCACATCCCGCCGAAGACGATCTTCGAGTTGCGCCGGAGCATCAGGGTCTCGAGGCCGGTCGGCCCATCCCGGAGCAGGATCACGGTCGCGGCCAGTACGGGCGGAAGACCTTCCTTGCCTGACTGGGCCCACTTCTCGAGGGTGCTCGCGTGATCCTTGTCGCTCATCCCGAGCAGCATAACACGGAAACGCGTTCGGACCGGGGCCCGGCCAGAGCGATGATCAGGAGGTACTGAGCACCAGCGCCGCCCGCCCGACGCCGACCGCCAGATCGACGGTCCAGCCGTCGCAGAGCTCGGCGTCGTAGTCCGGCAGCCCGAGCTCGATGCGATGTCCCTGCTCGATCAGGGCACTGGCGGCGTTGCCGCCGAGCACGTTCAGGAACTCGCCGACGCCATCCGCGACCATCTCCGGATCGAGGTCCCGAGGAGACAGGCCACTCGCGGCGATCGCCAGGGCTTCCGCGAACTCGAGATCGGAGACCAGCGCGACCTCCAGACGGCGAGGTCCCTCGAGCGGAACCGACACCTGGATGTCGGCGAAATCCGGCGCCGAGGCGAATTTCCGGATCTCGCCCACTCGCACGTCGAGGCCCGCTACGCGCTTCAAGAAGCGCGGAAGCAGCTCGAGCACGAATCGCGAAACCCGGTGGCTGGCGAGCCCGTCGGGCAGCGCGATCTCCTCGACATCGTATTGCGCCTGATCGGCCTTGAAGGCGTCGAGCAGCAGTCCGAGTCGATCGTTCCGGATGTGCCCGAGCCGGACGAGTGCCTGTCCGATCGGCATCCAACGGCTGCGCTGTCGCTGAACCAGCTCGACCAGCTCTTCCGGCTCGAGCAGGCCCATCTCGACCGCGAGGTCGCCGAAGCACTGGTCGCGATGACGCTGCTCGGCCCTCACCTCGCTGGCTTCGCGCTGAGTCATGAAGCCCAGCGCGATCGCGAGCTCTCCGAGCGCGGGATTCGTCTCCTCCATCAGCTCGAGCGCCTCGCGGACATGGCTCGCGTCGATTTCGCCCTGGTCGATCAGGAACTGGCCAAAGAATTTGACGCCCATCAGCAGACACGCTCGTCGGAGCTCGTCGAGCCGAGGCGGTCCCGGACGCTCTCGACGAGGGATTCGATGATCTCCTCGTCGAAGGGCTTGCCGAGGACCTGGCAGGCGCCGAGTCGAAAGGACTCCTCTGCCTTGGTGGAGTCGCCGCTGACCGAAGAGATCATCGCCACCTCGATCTCGGGATGCTGCGACTTGATCGTGCGCAGCGCGGAGAGGCCGTCGAGCCCGGGCATCACGATGTCCATCAGGACCAGGTCGGGCGTCGATTCACCGGCGAGCCGAATCGCGGCGGCGCCATCACGCGCCATGCCGACGATCGCCAGGTCATCGAGCTCGCCGAGGATCCGCTCGAGCTGAGCGAGAACGGTTCGACTATCGTCGACTAACAGGACGTTGATCTTGCGCGGCATCTGGCTCTCCGGGTCGGCTCCACCCCCGGTCGAGATGAAACGATCTCTCTGATCGGTGTATCGGCGGAGCCGGTTGAGGCGGTTCCGGCGCGCGGCGCAGCGGGGTCGCGTCCGGTGTCGCTGCCTACGGCCTGCACCCGGAACGCCAGTCATCGCCTCCGTTGTTGCCGCGCGAGGAAAAAAATCATACAGTGCGCGGCCTTACGGCGGCGTCCACCCCTCCACAACGAGCCTGGATTGCCCTCGGAAGCGCTGTCGGGCGTGGGTCGGCGAGTCGGGCGTGCTGGGCGAACCGAACGAGACCCCCTTCCGTCGCGAGATCCCTTCGCGGAGGCTGGATCGGGCCTCCGTCAACGGCCCGCCCGCGGCAATAACCCTGCGGTCAAAGAGCCGGCCCGCACGACGCCGCGCGCGAGGCCCGGCGAACGACACCAAGATTCCAGCAACCGGAGCCCGGAGCCCATGCGATTCTACGAGTACGAAGCCAAGGCCCTCTTCCAGCGACACGGAATGCCCCTCGGCAGGAACGTATTGGTCCCCAGGAACGAGGCAGCGGACGGCGCGCGACGCGCATTCTCCGAGCTGGGAGGCGGCCCGGTCGTGCTGAAGAGCCAGGTCCTCTCGGGCGGGCGCATGAAGGCCGGCGCGGTGCGTTTCGCCGAGACTGCGAACGAGGCTGCGAGCGCCGCAGAGGCGATCGTCCCGATCGAGGTCAACGGCCAGCAATGCCGCTCGATCCTCGTCGAGGAGAAGTCGCCGATCGCGCAGGAGTATTTCGTCGCGATCACCTGGGACGGCCGCGCCAAGCGTCCGGTCTGCGTCTTCAGCGACATGGGCGGCATCGACATCGAGGAGGTCGCCCTGACCCATCCCGAGCACGTCTCGAAGACGCACTTTTCGACGATCCTGCCGCTCACGCCCCGCATCGCGAAAGAGGCCGTCGGCGCCACCGGCGTCAGCGGCAGCGACCTCAACAAGCTCGCACCGATCGTCTTCGAGCTGATGAAGATCTTTCTCGAATACGACCTGACGCTCGCGGAGATCAACCCGCTCGCGAAGCTCGATGACGGTCGCTTCATCGTGCTGGACGGCCACATCGACATGGAGGCCGAGGCCCGCGGCGAGCACAAGACGCTGCTCGCGGAGCTCGGAATCGGGGACGACGAGACCCGCCAGGCGCGACCGCCGACGCAATTCGAGCTCGACGGCGCGCGCGTCAATGCGGCCGACCATCGAGGTGTCGCCGGCAACGTCGTCGAGTTCGACGGCAACCTGGGTCTCGTGATCGGCGCCGGAGGCGGCTCGCTCACGCTCTTCGACGCCGTCCGAAACCACGGGGGCAAGCCCGCCAACTACTGCGAGATCGGCGGCAATCCGTCGATGTCGAAGGCCAAGGAGCTGACGAAGCTGATCCTCAGCAAGCCGGGCGTCGAGAAGATCGCCGTCATGATGAACGTCGTCTCGAATACCCGCGTCGACATCGTCGCCCGGGGCGTGATCAAGGGCTGTCTGGAGGCCGGGAAGGACCCCGCCGAGACGATCGCGATCTTCCGAATCCCCGGCGCCTGGGAGGAAGAGGGCTTCAAGATCCTCGAGAAATATGGCGTCGACTACTGCGATCGCAGCGTTTCGATGTACGACGCCGCAGGCCGCGCCGTCGCGAAGATGCAGGATTAGAGGGGACGAGTAGAGCCATGTCGATTCTGCTGACGAAGAACACGCGCTTCATCATCCAGGGCATCACCGGCCGTGAAGCGATCAACCTGACACGCGAGAACCTCGACTACGGCGCCAAGATCGTCGGGCGGCGTGACCCCGGGCCGGGCCGGCCGCGACGTGTACGGCGTGCCGGTCTACGACTGCGTGCGCGATGCGGTCGCCGCCAACGGCGGTCACATCGAAGGCTCGATCGTGTCCGTCCCGCCGAAGTTCACCCAGGACGCCATCATCGAGGCCCTCGAGAACGACATCAAGCTGATCGTGGTCGTGACGGAGAACGTGCCGCGCAAGCAGGTCGCGCAGGCCGTCGAGCTCGCCGAGCTGCGCGGGGCCCGCATCATCGGCCCCAACTGCCTCGGCATCATCTCTCCCGACGAGTGCAAGATGGGCGGCGTCGGCGGCCCCGCGGCCAACACGCGCCAGGCCTACAAGAAGGGCAACATCGGCGTGATGTCGCGCTCGGGCGGCATGACCACCGAGATCGCCTCGACCCTGACAGCCGCCGGTCTCGGCCAGTCGACCTGCGTCTCGATCGGCGGTGACGCCATCGTCGGCACAACCTACGCCGAGCTGATGCCCTTCTTCGAAGCCGACAAGGAGACCCATGCGATCGCCATCTACTCCGAGCCCGGTGGCCGGATGGAGGCAGAGCTCGCCGAGTGGGTGCAGGAGCACGAGTCGCGCCTGCCGATCGTGGCGTTCATGGCCGGACGCTTCATGGACGAGATGAAGGGCATGCGCTTCGGTCATGCCGGGACGATCGTCGAGGGCAAGGAAGACACGACCGCCGAGAAGATCAAGCGGATGGAAGAGGCCGGCATCTCGGTGGCCGAGCGGATCGAAGAGATCCCGAATCTCATTCGTCAACGACTCGCGCGGCGAAAGCGCTAGAGAGGACACGGAAATGCCCGGAGAATTCATCGACGTCCGCGTCGACCCCTCCATCCAGAACGATCCCGAGCTCGCAAGAAAGCTCGAGGAGATCTGCCCCGTCTCGATCTTCCGGGCCGAGCCGTCCGGAGTGCGGATCGACGAGTCGAACCTCGACGAATGCGTCCTCTGCGACCTCTGTCTGGAAGCCGCGCCCAAGGGCAAGCTCCAGATCGTCAAGCTCTACGAGAGCTGAGCCAGAACGCCCGAACCCGAAAGACACGACCCACGAGACGAGGAGACCCGCCCGCCATGCGCAGCGCGAAAGACTTCTTCCAGCCGATGGCACTCGGTGCACCCGCACCGCTTCGCGAGATCCCCTTCAAGCCCTCGCGCATGATCCACTTCTTCGATCCGAGCAATGCCAAGATGGCGACCAAGGTCCCGGACATGGCGAAGAAATGTGACGTGCTGCTCGGCAACCTCGAGGATGCCGTCCAGGCCGACAACAAGGTCGCGGCGCGCGAAGGACTCGTGAAGATCGGGCGCGAGGTCGACTTCGGGAGCTGTCAGCTCTGGACTCGCGTCAACAGCCTCGACTCGCCCTGGTTCCTCGACGACGTCATGACGCTCGTCAGCGAGATCGGCGACAAGCTCGACGTCATCATGGTCCCGAAGGTCGAAGGCGCCTGGGACATCCACTACGTCGACCGGCTGCTGGCGCAGCTCGAGGCACGGGCGGGACTCACGAAGCCATTGATGGTGCACGCCATCCTCGAGACGGCGCTCGGTGTCGCGAACGTCGAGGAGATCTGCGCGGCGAGCCCGCGCATGCAGGGTCTCTCGCTCGGCCCCGCCGATCTCGCGGCCAGCCGACGCATGAAGACCACCCGCGTCGGCGGCGGTCATCCCGGCTACATCGTGCGCAGCGATCCCGACCCGAACGACGAGAACGCACCCCGCGCGACGGCACAGCAGGACCTCTGGCACTACACCATGGCGCGCATGGTCGACGCCTGTAACGCCAACGGCATCCTCCCCTACTACGGCCCCTTCGGCGACATCAAGGACACCGTCGCCTGCGAGGACCAGTTCCGGAACGCCTTCCTGATGGGCTGCGTCGGCGCCTGGAGCCTGCATCCGGTCCAGATCGACATCGCCAAGCAGGTCTTCTCGCCCCCGGTCGACGAGGTGCTCTGGGCCAAGAAGGTGATCGCCGAGATGGGCGACGGCACCGGCGCCGTGATGATCGACGGCAAGATGCAGGACGACGCGACGGTGAAGCAGTGCCGGGTGATGGTCGAGCTCGCGCAGATGCTCTGCGAGAACGATCCGGAGCTGGCGGCGGCCTACGAGTTCTAGTCGGCCCGGCTCGCCCGCACGTCTCCGCCGACCAGGACGCCATGGCCCGGGAGCGCGTCGACGTTCTGCTCGATGTCGCGATCGAGCGTGCGGCGCAGCACGAAACCGGCTGTCGTCCGTCCGACGGCCCTAGCCATGCAGACCCTCCTTCTCGAAGCGGTCCAGCCACACGCCCAGCTCGGCCGCCGGCATCGGTCGCCCCATCCAGTATCCCTGGGCGATGTCGCAACCGTGGCGAACCAGGATGTCCCAGGCGATGCGATCCTCCACACCTTCCGCGACGACTTTGAGCCCGAGGCTGTGGGCGAGCTCGATGGTCGTGCGCACGATGACCTCGTCGGGCGTCCCCTCTCGAAGATTTCGCACGAAGGCCTGGTCGATCTTCAGCTCGTCCGACGGCAGCGTCTTCAGCTGAGCCAGGGACGAGTGTCCGGTTCCGAAGTCGTCGATCGACACCGAGACGCCCTGCTCCCGAATGCAAGCGAGGAGCTGCGCCGCGCGATGGGGGTTTTCCATCACCGCACTCTCCGTCACTTCGATGTCGAGCAGGCTCGCCGACACGCCGGTCCGGGCGAGCACCTCCCGGATGCGAAGAGGCAGGGAGTCGTCCGCCAGATCGGCCGCGGACAGGTTGATGCTCACGCGCAGATCGATGCCCTGCGAAGACCAGCGAGAGGCCTGGTCAGCAGCCGCCTCGAAGACCCATTCCGAGATCCGGCCGATGAAGCCCGTCTGCTCGGCGATCCCGATGAACTCTTCGGGATTCATCCGCCCCATCCGCGGATGCGTCCAGCGGATCAAGGCCTCGACACCGGTCGCTCGCCCCGTGCGGCAATCGATCTTCGGCTGGTAGTGGAGCTCGAGTGCGCCCTCGTCCAGCGCTTTCTCGAGCTCGATCAGGATGCCGATGCGACGCTGATGTGCCTCCTCGAGACCCGACGCATAACAAGCGACACCGTTCGGAGATGTCTTCGCGACCCCCAGCGCGATTTCCGCGCGGCGCATCAGGCTCTCGGTGTCCTCAGCATCGGTCGGCACCCTCGCGATGCCCGCCGCAAAGCCGACGGACACCTGCATCCCGCGGATCAACCGGGCCTGCTCGAGCCGGGAGGCAAGGACCGAGACTGCGTCGACCAGCTCCGCCTCGTCGGCATCGTCGATCATCACCAGGAACTCGTCGCCTCCGAGACGCCCGACCCAGGAGACCGACGGCGAGTCCCGTAGCCGAGACGCCGTCGAGACGAGCAGCGCGTCCCCGACACCCGCACCGAGATTCCCGTTCACGTCCTTGAGCCGCTTGATGTCGAGGATGGCGACCGCGAATGCTTCGCCGGTCTCGAGACGCCTGGCCAGAGCCAGCTCCGTCGCCTGCCGATTCGGCAGCGCGGTCAGCCGGTCGTGCAGTCCTTCGTGGACGATCCGCTGCTCGCGTTCGGCGACGGCTTGCTGCATCAGCCGGAAGCTGCGCGCAAGCTCCCCGATCTCGTCTCCGGAATCGACGACGGCCACGTTCGCGTGCAGGTCGCCCGATGAGATCGCACCCGCCGCCCGCGCGAGCGCGGTGACGGGCCCCGTCACGCGCCCGGCGATCCACAACGCCGCCAGCAGGGCCATCGCCAGTCCCACTGCAAAGAAGCTGATGAGCTCCTTCCGCTGCTCCTCGAAGGAGGCCATCGCCTCGTCGTAGGACGTCTGCAGCACGGCGCCCACGTGCTCACCCGAGCCGACGCCGATCGGAAGGAGCAGCGTGATCCAGCCCGAAGCCGGGAGCAGAAAGGGACCCTCCGACGAGGACGAGAACGCCCCGCTCTGCAGCGCTCGAGCCAACGTCGCGCGCTCGTCAGCCGGAAGGGTCGAGGCGAGCTCGGGCTCATCCTCGGGCCGGGATCGGGACCAGAAGCTCACTTCGAGACCCGTCAGATCGCGAAGCTCACTGGCCAGCGCGACGTCGAGCTCGAATCCCATTCCGATCCAGCCGATCGTCTTGGGCGCCTTCACCGGCGCCAGCACGATCTGGTGGGGGATCTCGTCGACGAGGCCGATCCCCGATGCACGACTCTCGACCGAGGCGCGGCTGAAGAGCTCGGCGAAGCTCGCTTCGGTCGAGTCGAGGGCGGCGGCGGACGGCACCTGCGCCTGGAGATGGCCGTCGAGATCGATGTAGAAGGCAAAGTCTGCGCGGATCCGACTGGCGTGGTTCTCGAGCGCCGATTCGACGGTCGGCCGATCGCCCGTCGCGACCGCGCGACGAAGCCCGAAGTCCTGGACGAGCACGCCGACATTCGAGAGCAGCTGGCGTTCCCGATCCCGAAGCAGGCGGCTGAAGACGCGCCCACCCGACGCGAGCGCGGCCTCGGCCCGGGCTTCACCTTCGTCTCGTGTCCGCTCGAGGACGACATAGCTGGTCGCGAGCTGAAGGCTGACGATCAGAACGAGCAGCGTGACGAGCAGCCGAACCTTGAGTCCACCGCGCCTCATGGCGAGACCACACCGAATCGATCCTGGAGTGGATCGATCTCTTCCGGACGCAGGCCCGATCGGGGCGGGGGCAGCGAGTCGAGCGCAATGCGCACGACGCCGTCGACCGGCGTCTCGATCAGGCGCTCGAAGTGGAGCCCCGGGCCAGGACGCGGATGGCCTACGCGAAGCAGATCAGGCCCGTCCCCGAACAGCTTCAGCTCGGAGACCTTCGGGTCCGAGAAGGAGTAGATGCTGTGGCGCACCTGATCGCTATTCGGGAACTCGATGCGGGAAGCGGCTGCCGCTGCTTCCCGAGAAGCGCGATCACCGCATCGCGGACGGGCTTGCCCGCCGATCCGACGACCGAGAAATCGATCGTCGTCGTGGCCCGGGCACCTCCAGCGAGCAGCAGGCACGGAAGCAGGAGTGACCAACACGTCGATCCGCGGCGGCTTTCGCGAGACACACTCCAGCATGACTCCGTCTTCGACTTCCCCGGGGCACGCCTTGAGCATCGCGCTGCTCCCGGTTCCCCATCTTCGAGCTGCCCTTCACAGCGGCCGGCAGCGGGGCTACACCCGGGGCGACCCGCGGACGGATCCGCTCGCTGGGCGGAGTCGGCAGGCGACCCGGCCGGACAGCCGGGAAGCGTGGGTGGAGGAAAGACGCGTGAAGACAACGATCCTGGGACGAACCGGCATGCGCGTCTCGCGACTCTGCCTCGGCTGCATGAGCTACGGGACGCCGGATTGGCGCCCCTGGGTGCTCGACGACAACCAATCGCGCCCCTTCTTCAAACGCGCGATCGAGGCCGGCATCAACTTCTTCGACACGTCGGACATGTACTCGTTAGGCGTCTCGGAAGAGGTGACGGGGCGTCTGCTGCGCGAGATGGCCAACCTCGACGAATGCGTCATCGCGACCAAGGTCTTCTTCCCGCCCAACGATCGACCGAACATGGGAGGCCTGTCCCGCAAGCACATCCAGCAGGCCTGCGAGGCGAGCCTGCGACGACTCGGCGTCGAGACGATCGACCTCTACCAGCTCCATCGGCTCGACCCGCACACCCCCATCGAAGAGACGCT
Organism: uncultured delta proteobacterium; assembly: GCA_963698485.1. Taxonomy (GTDB): domain Bacteria; phylum Myxococcota_A; class UBA9160; order UBA9160; family UBA4427; genus UBA4427. The sequence continues at coordinate 73,848 of CAVORA010000001.1, forward strand.
TCGCGCGCTCGATGATCTCGTGCGCCAGGGCAAGGTCCGCCACATCGGCTGTAGCTCCGCCTATGCCTGGGAGATCGCGACGGCCCTCGGCATCTCGGCGCGAGAAGGCCTCGCGCGCTTCGACACCATGCAGAATCACTACAATCTCCTCTATCGCGAAGAGGAGCGCGAGATGATGCCGCTTTGCGAGGCCGAGGGGATTGCGGTGATTCCGTGGTCCCCGCTCGCACGCGGGCTGCTCGCGGGGTCGCGCAAGACGCTCGACGACAAATCGGGGACCACGCGTCAGGGGAGCGACGGTCTGACCGACTTTCTCTACAACGAGCCCTCGGACTGGAACGTCGTGGAGGCTGTCCTCGCGGTCGCCAAGGAGCGCGACGTCGCCCCGGCGCAGGTCGCGCTCGCGTGGATGCTCGGGAAATCCTACGTCACGGCGCCGATCATCGGCGCGACGAAGCTCGCCCATCTCGACGACGCGATCGCCGCGACCGAGCTCAGCCTTTCCGACGAAGAGATCGCCCGACTCGAAGCACCCTACCGGCCCCATCCGGTCAAGGGGATGGGTCCCGCCGCGTTCTCTGCCCAGAAGAAGCTGCGGTAGCGCTTCGCTGGGGGCTGCCTCCACGAGCGGGATTCGGGTAGGCTCGCGAGCCCTTCCCCTCCTCCGGCACAGGTACCGCCCCCGATGAACGCCGTCGAAGCCGACCCGCCCGTCGCGAACGTGCGAATCGCCCTCATGGGGGCGCTCGCACTCTCGATCATGATGCCCGTCACGCTGCCCGTGCCGATCCTGCGCGAGCTCGTCGGTGACCGCTTCGCCGTCTCAGAGCTGCTGACGTCCTTGTTCATGTCCATCAACATGATCGGTGCCGCGGTGGCTGCCCCGGTCGCTGGGGCGCTGGCGGATCGCATCGGGCGGAGACGACCACTCGTGATCGGAGCGCTGCTGGTCGATGCCCTCTGCTTCGTCGCCATGACCCTGGACATGCCCTTTCCGATCTTCCTCGGCATTCGGCTCATCGAGGGCTGCGCCCACATCTTCGCCCTGTCTCTGCTGCTGTCGATCGCGGCGAGTCTCGGGGCCGGGCGCGGTCGTGGGCTGACGATGGGAGTGGTCGGTGCGGGCATGATGCTCGGCGTCGCGATCGGTGCGCCGATCGGAGGGATGTTAGGTCGCGTCGACCCGCTGCGCCCACTCGTCACGGGGGCGATCGTGCTCGTCGCAGCCTCGGTGCTGGCGGCCCTCTCGCTGCTCGAGCCTGCCTTCGCGGAGACTCGGCCACGAGCCGGGACGATCTGGAGAACCGTCAAGCAGAACCACTCGTTGATCGCGCCGCTGGTCTTTGCCTTCGCCGACCGCTTCACGGTCGGCTTCTACACGACCACGTTCTCGCTCTTCGCCTCGGGCCTCCACGGCGCGGACCCGCCGCAGGTCGGCATCTGGATCTCGGCCTTCATGCTGCCCTTCGCGCTGCTCTCGTTCCCCTTCGGCGTGCTGGCGGATCGGGTCTCCAAGACGGCCTTGCTCTGCGGCGGCAGCGCGATCTACGGACTGCTCACCGCAAGCCTCGGGTTCTGGCCGACGGCGTGGATCGGCCCGGGGATGGCGGTGATCGGCGTGACCGCGGCGGTCATGTTCGTGCCCTCGATGTTGATGACCACCGATCTCGCGCCACCCGCGATCCGATCGACGGCGCTCGGCGCGTTCAATACGGCCGGCAGTCTCGGCTTCATCCTCGGCCCCATGACCGGCGGACTCGTCAGCGAGACGGTCCGCGCGAGCCAGGGACCGGCGGCGGGCTATCAGGCGGCCTTTGGCGTCGCGGGCGTGGCCGAAATCCTGTGCGCAGCGCTGGCATTGCCGTTTCTCTTGCGGCTGCGAGCCCGTGGCCTGACCACTTGAGGGGCCGGCCGTTCCGGGCGGGCGCTCTTTTCTCGGGTCCCGGAAGTCGTGTAGGGTCCCGGCTTTGCGATCGAGAGGACCGCGACAGGCGATGACCAAGACATCGAAGGGCGCAGTCTATCCGGTGATTCTCTCCGGCGGATCGGGGACGAGACTCTGGCCCCTGTCACGACGAGCCTTCCCGAAGCAGCTCCTTCCGCTGATGGGCGACGACACCCTGCTGCAGGAGACCGCGCTCCGCGTGCGCGAGCCCGGCGTCTTCGCCCAGCCGCTGATCGTCTGCAACGACGCGCATCGCTTCATCATCGCGGAGCAGCTGCGTGCCCACGAGATCGAGCCGCTGGCGATCGCGCTCGAGCCGGTCGCGCGCAATACGGCTCCGGCGATCGCGGTCGCCGCGCTGATCGTGGCCAAGCTGGACCCCGAAGGCACCCTGCTGATCCTGCCCTCGGATCACGTGATCACGGACCAGGACGCCTTCCGCGCGGCCGTCGAGACGGCCTGCCAAGCAGCGGGGCGCGGCGCCCTCGCGACCTTCGGCATCGTACCCCGGCACCCCGAGACCGGCTTTGGCTACATCCGACGCGGCGAGCCCTTCCAGGGCCTGCCGGGCGCGGCCTCGATCGCCGAGTTCGTCGAGAAGCCCGACCCGGAACGCGCTGCCGCCTTCGTGGCCTCCGGCGAGTACTCGTGGAATAGCGGCATGTTCGTGTTTCCGGTCGGCCTGCTGCTGGCCGAGCTCGAGCGCCTGCAGCCGGACCTGCTCGCCGCCTGCCGCGACGCCGTCGCAAAGTCCACCCGCGATCTGACCTTCACGCGCCTCGACGAGGCCGCCTTCTCCGCCTCCCCCTCGATCTCCATCGATCACGCGTTGATGGAACACACCGCCGCGGCCGCCGTCGTCACGGCGGAGTTCGGCTGGGACGATGTCGGCTCCTGGGCCGCCCTCTGGGAGCTCGGAAGCGCCGACGACCGCGGCAACGTGACCCTCGGCGATGTCGTCCTGCGCGACGTCGACGATTGCTACGCGCGTTCGGAGAACCGATTGATCAGCGCGATCGGCGTCCGCGACCTGATCATCGTCGAGACCGACGACGCCATTCTCGTGGCGCCGCGCGCGCGCGCCCAGGAGGTCAAGGAGATCGTCGCCGAGCTCGACCGCACCCAGCGCCGCGAGTCGGATCTGCACCCACGGGTCTATCGGCCCTGGGGCTCCTACCAGGGCGTGGCGGAAGGGGATCGCTTCCAGGTCAAGCAGATCGTGGTGAAGCCGGGCGAAAAGCTCTCGCTGCAGATGCATCACCATCGCGCCGAGCATTGGGTGGTCGTGGAGGGCACCGCCGTCGTGACCAAGGGCGACGAGCGGATCCTGCTCACGGAGAACCAGTCGACCTATATCCCGATTGGCGTGACCCACCGGCTGGAGAATCCGGGCGAAATCGATCTGACGCTGATCGAAGTGCAGTCCGGCGGCTACCTCGGAGAGGACGACATCGTGCGGCTCGACGATCTCTACGGCCGCAAGGGCGACCGCAGCGCCCGTTGAGCGGCCGGCCTGCAGAGACCGGGACCGGCGATCGTCCGCCCTCGACCGACAGCGCGCGACCGGTCGATCGAGACGGCGGGCGGCAAGGCGACGGACATCTCGTGTGTAGTATTTTACATGCGATGAGAGAAAGCTTTCCCTCGTATGCGAATCGCCGGTTCCGAAGAGAGAAAAATCATCCGCGGGTGACGAATCTTCACACTTGCTCAATTCCCTCATGTAGAATTTTTTTTGCTGGGTTCTTTGGATTCGGCACTGGGAAGGCAGCGTGAAATCGGCTTCACGCGCAGGCAAGACAGAACGGCAAGCCAGGATAGGATCGAGTCAATCGTGATCCGGGCGGAATTCGAGGGAATTCTGCATGGGACCGGTGATCGACATCTCGATCGGGGCACCTCCATGCGAGCGCGAGTAGCGCGAGCGGCGTGGATCGAGGGATCGTTGGATCGATTTCTCGCTCCAGGCGACCGGGTGGCTGGCTCGACCCTCCTGACCAACGTCCGCGCGTATCGTCCTCCTCGTTAGACCCGGCCAGTGCGTTTAAAGCACCTCGCACCAGAGATCAAAGAGGGATCCTGTTCGCGCGCGTATGTACGTGCGCGACTCGAGCACCTCGAGCGATTTCCGGTCCGAATCCTCGGATGGCGAGGGGTTTCGACCGGAACATTCGAAAGACGAGGAACTGGAAAATGCAGAAGAATCTGGCTGTGCGATGGGTTGCCGTAGCGTCAATCTTCCTAATCTGTCTCTGCGCGACCACCTCATCGGCGGTCGTCTACAACTGGGTGTCTGGCACCGTCCAGCTGCGCGCGACCCTCGCGGGGACGACGACGTCCGTGCTCGAGGGCCCGGTGCCGGTCGAGGTCGTGCTCGGCGGATCCTTCGTAGACTTCGATCCGGTGCTCGGACCGAACGGCAGCATCGTCGGCCTCCAGCTGATCCCTGCGGCCAGCTTCGACCTGGATCTCGATCAGACGCTCGTCGGATTCGACATGATCGAGGTGACCGGGGCCATGCTCGACCACGCCGTCGGAGCGACCGGGCTCGTGTCGCCGGCCGGCTCGTTCACGCTCGACACCGTGATGAGCGGGACGATCACCGGCATCGGAGGCCCGCCCCCCTCGACCTTCGTCAGTTCGACGACCTCGGGCGCCGCGGGCAGCATGGGGATCTCGGGGGACACCCTGACGCTGGGCCTGTTCGGCGTGAATCTGGCCCAGTTCCAGAGCCTCACGAACCCGTCCGACATCATCGAGGTCAAGGCGGACTTCAACTTCATCGGCGTGGTGCCGGAGCCCGGAACGGCCGTCCTGCTCGGACTGGGACTGCTCGGCCTCTCCGCCCGGGGTCGAAACCGGGCCTGAGGTCGACGCCAGGATATCCCTAGGGGCATGATCGCCGCGCCCATGCCGGAGCGGCATCCGGCCCGTGGCAGGGGTGAGTTCCGCTAAGACACGGAGATTTTCCTTGTCTGGAAAAATTGGAGCCCGGTCGCAGAAAGTCTGACATTCTGAAATCGGCGTAGTTTATGATGACGCCTGCTGAACCAGCTCCTACCTGATCTCTCCGAGAGGAACCTCTGGATGCGACTTCGACCCTTGATGCACCCCCTGATGAGAGCGATCGCAATTTCCCTCGCAACGACGGCTGCCTTCATGACGGCCGGCGCGGCCAGCGCACTGACGATCGATCCGGCCGCGAGTGGGCTCGACTCGGCCCAGGGATGTGGCGATAGCGGCTGCTTCTTCGACCAGATCTACGCGCTGGATGCGTCGGCTCCCGTAACGGGCTCCTTCGACATCACGGGTCTGACCCTCGACTTCACGATCTCGCTGGCCTCCGCCTCGCTCTCGGGCTCGGACGGGGCTGTGTCGGGCGTGACGTTCTCGGACGTGACCTACTCGGGCTCCTTCGCAGTCACCGATGCGGGCGGCGGGCTCTACAACATCCTCGATCAGACCGCGACCATCTCCGGCACGCTCACGCCCACGGGCGCTGGCTCGGCCGCGGCCTTCAGCGCGCTGAACGTGAACACGGTCGGCACCTGTCAGGGCACCCCCGGTGCAGCCCTGACCTGCGGCCTGATCTTCGGCCCCGCGGCGGACTTCAACGTCGACGTGAACGGGAACACCCGCTACTTCCGACACACGGTCGACATCGCGGCCGTCCCGGAGCCCGGAACGGCCCTGCTCCTCGGTCTCGGTCTCGGCGTCCTCGGAGCAGCCCGCCGACGCTGATCGCCGCCCGGAAGCTCGATGATCTGAACGCCCGGCCTCACCATCGAGGCCGGGCGTTTTCTTTTCGGCGCGACACCTGGCGCAAGAGCGCCCAACCGCCGACGGCGCTCTCCCCATGCAGGAGGGGTTGTTCGCCTCGACGCGCGGAGCGTCGCGTCGCTTGCATGCCCTACCGCGATTGCCGACACTCATGTTATGTCGACGACCGCGCCACTCAGCAAGCAGAAGATCGAGATCCTCGGCCACGAGATGGCCTATCACGAGCGAGGTCTGTCGCCCGACGAGGGCGACCCGATCGTCCTGCTCCACGGCAACCCCACTTCGTCCTACCTCTGGCGCGACGTCGTGCCGCATCTCGAGCGCTCGGGGCGATGCATCGTGCCCGACCTGATCGGGATGGGTGACTCGCAGAAGCTCGCCGACTCCGGACCGGGGCGATATCGCTTCGTCGAGCATCGACGCTTCCTCGACGCGCTGCTCGAATCGCTCGGTGTCCGCGAGAACGTGACCCTGGTGATTCACGACTGGGGATCGGCCCTGGGCTTCGACTGGGCCAACCGACATCGCGATGCCGTCCGAGGCATCGCGTACATGGAGGCGATCGTGCAGCCGATCGCGAGCTGGGCGGACTGGCCGAAGGCCGTCCAGCCCACCTTCAAGGCGTTCCGCTCCGAGGCGGGCGAGGAGATGATCCTCGAGAAGAATCTCTTCGTAGAAGGCGTGCTGCCCGGCGCGATCCTGCGGAAGCTCTCGGACGAGGAGATGAACGAGTATCGCCGGCCCTTCGCCAAGCCCGGTGAGGATCGGCGCCCGACGCTCAGCTGGCCAAGGGAGATCCCGATCGAGGGCGAGCCGGAAGACGTCGTGCAGATCGTCCAGGACTATGGCGAGTGGCTCTCGACCTCCGAGGTTCCGAAGCTCTTCTTCGACGCGGATCCCGGCGCGATCCTACGCAAGGGCCCGCGCGACTTCTGCCGGAGCTGGCCGAACCAGACCGAGATCCAGATCAAGGGCATCCACTTCGTCCAGGAAGATTCCCACGACGAGATCGGTCGCGGCATCGCAGACTGGCTCACGAAGATCTAGCCGCGAAGCGCTCGCCACCAGCCCCTACGAGAGCTCGAGCATCCGCTCGATCGGCCGCAGCGCCTGCATCGCCAGCTCCTCGGGCACGGTCACGCGGGGGCCCTCGTTCTTCAGGCAGTCGTAGAGCTTCTCGAGCGTGTTCAGCCGCATGAAGGGGCAGCGGTTGCAGGCGCAGCTCTCGTCCATGCCCGGCGCCTGGTAGAGCACCTTGTGGGGCGCCTGCTTCAGGATCTCGTGAAAGACGCCGTCCTCCGTCGCCACGATCGAGGGCCGATCCGCCGTCTCGACGGCGCGCTTGATGATCCCCGTCGTGCTGGCGATGAAATCCGCCTGGTCGAGCACCGCCTGGTCGCATTCGGGATGCGCCAGGACCTCCGCCTCGGGATGCTGGATCTTGAGCTTGGCGAGACCCTTCGCGCTGAACAGCTCGTGGACGATGCACGCGCCGGGCCAGACGATCAGATCGTCGCGGCCCGTCTCCTTCGCGACCCAGCGGGCCAGATGCCGATCGGGGGCGAAGATCAGCTTCTCGCCCTCGAAGCTCTCGACCATCTTCACGGCATTGGACGACGTGCAGATCAGGTCGCTCATCGCCTTCACGCCCGCGGACGCGTTGATGTAGGTCAGCACCTTGGCACCCGGATGGTCGGCAATGAAGGCCTTGAACTCCTCGGGCGGGCAGCCGTCGGCCAGCGAGCAGCCCGCCTCCATGTCGGGCACCACGACCGGGATTCCGGGGTTCAGGATCGCCGCGGTCTCCGCCATGAAGTGGACGCCGCAGAACACGATCATGTCGCACTCGACGTCCTGCGCAGCCCGAGCGAGCTGCAGCGAATCGCCCACGAAATCCGCCAGATCCTGGATCTCCGACTCCTGGTAGTAGTGCGCCAGGATCACGGCGCCCTTCTCGCGCTTGAGATCGAGGATCGCGGCCTCGAGATCGGCGGGGCGATCCCGGTCCGGGGAGGTCGGCTTGGCTTCGGTCATGTCATGCATCTCCAACGGGCGCGCGGCCCTGGCCAGAGCGGGCGGATCGAGCGAGCGCAGAGGGTAGCGGCGTTGCGCCCGAAGCGGTGGTCCGGCGGGGTTCCGGCGGGGTTAGACGACTCGCCAGGCCAAAGTCGGCGCGGATCAGGCGACGGGCTCGATCAGCAGCGTCGGGACGCCATGCACTGGATCGCGGACGGTACAGACGCGCGTCCCGGGCTTGTTGCCGGCGCGGATCTCGGAGACGTCGAAGGCGTCCGAGACGAGGCGCGCGCGAATCGCTTCGATGTCGATGACCTGCCAGGCCAGTCCGCCAAAGCGATCCGGGCGGCCTGGACGTGCCTCCTCCGCGATTCGCGAACCGATTTCGATCGTCGTGCCGCCCACCCGGAAGAAGAGCAGTCGCACCCCGCGCTTCTCGAAGGAACGGTCGAGGGCGAGTCGCAGGCCGAGGCCCTCGGCGTAGAAGGCGCGAGTGACCTCGACGTCCGGGCTCAAGACCACGACATGATCCAGAGCTCGGACGCGGGCCTCTGGGTCGGAGCTTGCCAGGAGAGAGCCCGCGGTCGGGGGGGCGAAATCGGGGGCGAGCTCCTGGCTGACGAGCTCGACCGGCAGTCCCCGACTCGATGCCGGGTCGATGCGATGGGAGCACCAGCGACGCGAGCCGAGCGTCCCCTCGACCGACGCCTCTTCCTGACGACCCGGAGCGAGCTCTACGCCGCGAGCCCCGAACACCGACCCCGGATCCTCGTCGTCGCAGAGAAACCGCAGGCCGGCCTGCCCGAAGCCCGACGCATGAGGCTCGCTCTCGACCTCGGAGGGCGAGCCGACCGCGTCGCGTCTTCCGCGAACTTCGAGCGTCGTATTCGCGAGCCGGAACATCGCGCTGTGCGTCCCGCGCTCGACATTCGACTCGAATCGATGGGGGTCGGCCCCCAGGAGCCGCGAATAGTCGCGAACGGCGGCCTCGAAGTCGCGCACATCGATCAGGACACTGTGCAACGCGCTGATCATGATGGGAACATCGCACGTCTGATTCGCTATTCCCCCTGCATGACCGAACTCCAGGTCGCCGCCCATCTGGCACGACTCCCGATCAGCCGCAGGCTCCCCCTTCGCCGCCGCGGGTACGCGATCGGCCGCGGGCTTTTTTTCGGCCACGGGCATTCCCCCGGCCACGGCTATCTTCGCGGCCTCGGGCGCTCCATCCGTCGCGGGGCCACCGGTCGTCCCGCGCGTGCGCCTGCAGGGAGGCGCTCCGTGCGAGCCCCATGTCTCGATCTCGAGGGGCGTCGCGCGGTGATCTGCCTCGCCGTTTTCTTCGGCGCCCTCGGCCTGCTTGCCTGCCGCGCCGAGGGGCCCAGTCGCCCCGATCTCGTGCTGATCACGATCGATCGGCTGGCGGCTGATCGCCTCGGCTGCTTCGGTGGCCCCGCCGAGGAAGGACGCTCGGTCTGCGCCCTCGGCGACCAGGGCACGCTCTTCGCCTGGTCCGCCTCGACGGGCGTCGGGGAAGCCTCGGCCGCAGCGACCCTGCTGACCGGAAGCGCGGCGCGGGTGCACGGGGTCGCGGACGACGGCCGCAGCTTTCTCGCCAGCCGGCATACCACGATTGCCGAGACGCTTGCGCTCGCGGGCTATCGCACGGCCGCCTTCGTGGCGAGCCCGCGTCTCAATCGCAGCCGAAGACTCGATCAGGGCTTCGATCTCTATGACGACGCCCTGTCGGTCGTGACCGGCCCCGAGGTACCGCCAGAAGCCACGAGCATTCCCCTGTCCGCTCGCGTTCAGGACTGGGTCCGCGCGAACCCCGCTCCGCGGTTCCTGTGGATCCACGCCGGGCGAGCACAGGGGGCGGGCGAGCTCGACCGACTGACATCCCGACTCTCGCAGCTGCTCGATCACGAGTCCGAGCGACCTGGCGTCCTGTTCGTCGCGCTCCGGGGTGAAGACGACGGGCAGAGCGACCGGATCCGCTGGCGAAGCCATCGAATCCCGCTGATCTGGCGCCCTCCGGAGGCCGCCGAGGCCAATCTGCCCAGGGTCTCGCAAAGCCTGGTGGGCCTCGCCGACATCGCTGGAACGCTCGCGTCGGCGGCCCGACTGCGGACTCGGCGAGCGCGCTCGCCGAGAATCCGACCTCCCCACACGTCGACCTGACGCGATTCGCCCGCCAGAACGACCCGGCCGATCCGGCGGAGGAACGATTCCTGTTGCTGCAGACATCCGCCCCGAATGGCGAACTCGGTCTCGCCTCACCGACCTATCTCTACGTTCGTCGTCGAAGCCCACTCGATGGCACTGGCCGCCCCGTACCGATCCCCGAGCTGTCACGACACGACGCGCGATTCGCGGCCCTTCCGATCATCGACCGGCTGCGCGATCCTGCGCCGCGCTCGGCCGCTCTCGAGCCGGGCCCCTGGCGAAGCGACGTGCTCGACGCAGCCAGCCCCGTCCCCCGCCTCGAATTCCACCTGGCCCGTCGGCTCGGCCCCGCGCAGCCGAGCAATGATGAGGAGACTCGATGAGTCGGTCCGAGACCCGCAACCTGCTGTCGAGTCCACTGCTGGCCATCGGCCTGGGGCTGATCGGCGGGCTGGTGCTCGTGCTGCTGAGCTTGCGCGAGGGGCAATTCGCGCATGGCCAGAGCGGCGCGTTCGAGATTCGCATCAACGGGGTCGAGCAGCGCATGTCACGAGACGTGCTGCTCCCGGACTCGGGCTGGGTGCTGCAGGTCGCGCTGCCGCCGGATCTGCCACCGTCGATCCGGGACAGTCTGAGCGTGACGCTCCGCGCGGAGCGGACGGGAGCCATGATCGAGATCGCCGATCAGCTCTCGATCGACGGAGATCTCGCGACCCTCGTGATCCCGGAATCGCTGGGACTCTACGAGGGCCTGCTCTCCATCCGCGCCACGCTCACCGACGAAAACGCTCACGAGCTCGTTGCCTATCGCCGGGTCCGGATCCGCTCATGGCTCGGCGGGCCGCCGATCGGTGCGCGCCAGATCATCCATTTCGACTTCCAGGTCGATCGCGACGGCGACGGGCGCCCCGACTTCGAGCGCGATCTCGAGCGCTTCGGCCTCGCGAGTCCCGATCATCCCGACCTCGCGCGAGCCGTCGCGGCGCGCATCGCAGAACGCGCGCTGGCCCGCGTTCTGCGTGCGTACGATCCCGACGACGACCCGAACGGAACCGGTCGAGAGCGGGATCCGGTCCTCGTGCGCTTCCTGCTCCACGTCGATCCCGGCCCCTACGTGACGCGGATCTGTGTCGGCGGAAGCAATCTCGCTCATCCGCGCTCCGTCGGTAACGTCCGCTTCGATCACCGTAACGAGCGGCGCTCGTCCAGGGAGTGTGACGGGCCGGATCCTGCCGGGCTGTTTCCCGCAGAGCTCACGATCTACGCAGACTCCGCCCTCTACGGCGAGGTGCTAGGCGCCTTCCTGCCCGAACACGGCGGATCGCCATTCGGAAGCCGACCACAGGACGCGGCAGCGCTCGCCGCGTCGACCGCGAGCGCCGCCATCGACTCCGCGCCGCAGGACGCGCGCGCAGGCGCGATCGGACGCGCCATCGAAGTGTTCGGCGACGTGCTCGGAACGATCATGGCGCACGAGTCCGCCCACGCCCTCGGTCTGGTTCCGGCGGGTCGGCCCGGCGTCGGCCTCTTCGGCGGCGCCGAAGAGGCCGGGGAAGGCTATGCGCATAACCTCGACGTCTTCGGCCAGCGCCCGTCGGAGCCCTGGCTGATGAACGTCGGGACGGGCTTTCGCCTCGAGGATCTCGCCGGACTGGGCGCAGGGGGCGAGCTTCGCTTCCGACCGCTGAATCATGCCTACCTGAAGGATCGGATCGTCCTGATCGACGCGCGGAGCAACTGATCGGGCGACCGGCTCGATGCGCGGACGCGCTAGAGATCCCAGAAGAAGTCTTCGTTCGTGAGCTCGTCGTCGCCGCTCTCGACCCGGGTCGCTTCCCGCTCGGTGGCGCTGCGCAGGTCGTCGCCCGTCTCGAGGCGCCCGACCAGCTCCTCGAGGTCCCGCGTCTCGGTCTCCCAGTATTCATCGGTCCCGAAATGCGGGAAGGCGTCCGGAAAGGCCGGATCCTGCCATCGTTTCGCAATCCACCCTGCGTAGAAGACGAAACGAAAGCCGCGCAGCGGCTCGATCAGCGAGAAGCTCCGCTCGTCGAAGGCACGAAACTGGCGATAGCTCTCCACCAGCAATCGGCGCTGGCGATCGGCCTCGGCGTCCCGGCCCGGGACCAGCATCCATACGTCCTGAACCGGCGGGCCGATCACCATGTCGTCGAAGTCGAGAAAGAACCAGCCCTCGTCGCCGCGCAGCAGATTGCCGGCGTGGCAGTCGCCGTGAATGGGCTGGAGCGCAATGCCTCGACTGCGATCGCGATAGGTGTCGACCAGCGCTTCGACGGCCCGCACGTAGCGGCCGCGACAGCTCGGCGGGAGCCAGTCGCCGGCCTCGAGCAGCGCGAGCGCCTCGAGCGGCACGCTCTCGGCATCGAGGGTGCGGCGGTGGGGTGCGCCCAGATCGGCCGCGATCGCATGGATGCGCGCCATCAATCGCCCCAGGACCTCGATCTGGTCGTCCCGCAGCTCGTCCGGCGAACGCCCCCCCGTTCGAGGCCAGATCGCGTAGTGGATGTCCTCGATCCGATGCAGGGTATCGCCGTCCGGAAAGGGAAGCGGCGCACAGACCGGGATCTCGGCCTCGACCAGCGCGGCCAGCAGACGATGCTCGTCGAGGATGGTCGGCCGCGACCAGCGCCCCGGCCGATAGAATTTCGCGACGACGTGCTCCCCGTTCTCGAGTCGCACGTCATAGACGCGATTCTCGAGCGCGTTCAGCGCGAAGCAATGCCCCGACGGCTCGTGGCCCGCCGCTTCCACCGCCTGCAGCACGCGTTCGGGGGAGAGGCGGATGAAGAACTCGCCGACGTCGTGACCCATGGCCGGAGCATACCCCGCCCGAAGATTTGCCCGGCGATCGCAGTTTCGTTAAATTTTCCGGTCACTTAGCGGACAAGATCCGATCTCGTCCCAGGTCCTCGGAAGACCGATACCAAGACTGCCTCGGCACTCCGGGAGCGCCAAGGGGTCGCTCCGCTGGACTGATCCCCGACCCCTACCGAGAACGGAGCTCCCGTGTCGTCCGAATCCTCGTCCCAGTCCGCCTCTTCTGCCGCCGCGGGCGCACCGCCCGAGCGCGATCGCCCGTGGATGTTTCGGACCTACTCCGGCCACTCCTCGGCCCGGGCCAGCAACGCGCTCTATCGCAGCAACCTCGCGAAGGGGCAGACGGGTCTCTCGGTCGCCTTCGATCTGCCGACCCAGACCGGCTACGACTCGGACCATCCGCTGGCGCGCGGCGAGGTCGGCAAGGTCGGCGTCCCGATCTGCCACATCGACGACATGCAGGCGCTCTTCGACTCGATCCCGCTCGACAAGATGAACACGTCGATGACGATCAACGCGACGGCGGCCTGGCTGCTCGCGCTCTATATCGCAACGGCCGAGCGCCAGGGCAGCGACGAGAAGAGCCTGCGCGGCACGACCCAGAACGACATCATCAAGGAGTACCTCTCGCGCGGCACCTTCGTGTTCCCGCCCGAAGCCTCGATGCGCCTCACCAGCGAGATCGTCTCCTACACCGTCGATCACGTCCCGAACTGGAACCCGGTCAACGTCTGCTCCTATCACCTACAGGAAGCGGGGGCGACACCCGTCCAGGAGATCGCCTTCGCGATGGCCAATGCCATCTCGATCCTCGACTTCGTGCGCGAGCGGCCCGAGGTCGACGACGAGACGCTGTCCCGGATCTTCGGACGCATCTCGTTCTTCCTGAACGCGGGCATCCGCTTCGTCGAAGAGATGTGCAAATGCCGCGCGATGAATCAGCTCTGGGAGGAAATCGGCCGCGAACGCTACGGCATCACCGACGCCAAGATGCTGCGGCTGCGCTACGGCGTGCAGGTCAACAGCCTCGGACTCACCGAAGCCCAGCCCGAGAACAACATCATTCGCATCGCCCTCGAGTCGCTCGGGGTGACGCTCAGCAAGGAGGCCCGCACGCGTTCGTTGCAGCTCCCCGCCTGGAACGAGGCCCTCGGCCTGCCGCGGCCCTGGGACCAGCAGCTCTCGCTGCGCACCCAGCAGATCCTCGCCTACGAGACCGACCTGCTCGAGTACGATGATCTCTTCGACGGCTCGCACGTCGTCGAGCGCAAGACCGCGGAGCTGCTGGACGCCGCGCGCGCGGAGATGAACCGGATCGTCGACATGGGTGGCGCGGTCACCGCCATCGAGAACGCCTACATGAAGCAGCGACTCGTCGAGAGCCACACGAAGCGGCTGCGCGCGATCGAGTCCGGGGAGCTGACGGTCGTCGGCGTGAACGCCTATCAGGAGAGCGTCGAGTCGCCGCTGGTCGAGCAGGGCTCGGACGCGATCCTCAAGGTCGACGAGTCCGCCGAGCGCGAACAGATCGCTTCGCTCGAGGCGTTCCGTGGCCGACGCAACGCCGACGAGGCGGCCCGCGCGCTGCGCCAGCTGGAAGACGTGATCAAGAACGGCGGAAACATCATGCCGCCCTCCATCGAGGCGGCCAAGGCGGGTGTGACGACCGGCGAGTGGTCGCAGCTGCTGCGCGAGGTCTTCGGCGAGTACCGGGCTCCGACCGGCGTCTCCGCGGCCCCGCTGACGGACCCGAGCGAAGAGGTCCAGGCCGTGCGAGACCGCGTCGACGAGCTCTCGGATCGCCTCGGCCGGCGGCTCAAGATCCTGGTCGGCAAGCCTGGTCTCGACGGGCATAGCAACGGCGCGGAGCAGATCGCAGTCAAGGCACGCGACGTGGGAATGGAGGTCGTCTATGACGGCATCCGCCTCACCCCACGAGAGATCGTGCAGTCCGCCCGCGACGAGGGCGTCCACGTCATCGGGCTCTCGATCCTGTCGGGCTCGCATGGCGTGCTGGTCAAGGACGTCGTCGATCAGCTGCGCGACGCGGGTCTCGGCGAGATCCCCGTCGTGGTCGGTGGCATCATCCCGGAGGACGACGCGCGGGAGCTCGAGAAGGCGGGAGTGCGACGGGTCTACACGCCCAAGGACTTCGATTTCACTCGCATCATGAACGAGATCGTCGATGTCGTCTCGGAGTCGAATGCCGCCTGAAGACGCCCCGTCCAATCCGACTGGCGAGACCGGGGCGGAAGAAGCCGTGGCCGCTGCCCGTGAGCTCGCCGAGCGCGTCGCGGCGGGAGATCGGGCGGCGATCGCGGAGGCGTTGAACCTGGTCGACGACGATCGGCCGGTGCATCGCGCGCGAGCGCTCGCTCTGCTCGATGCCCTCGAGCCGCGTCCGCACGGCGTGCGGATCGGGGTCACCGGCGCACCGGGCGCGGGCAAGTCGACCCTGCTCGACGCGCTGGTCTCGGGCCTTCGGAGCCGCGGCCGTTCGGTGGGCGTGCTGGCCGTCGACCCCTCGAGCCAGCGGACGGGCGGCGCGCTGCTGGGCGATCGCATGCGGCTGGGCAGCGCGGCGCGCGACGCGGGCGTCTTCTTGCGCTCGCTGGCCGCAAGAGACCAGCTCGGCGGCCTCTCCGAGGTCACCGGTCCCAGTCTCGACGTCCTCTCGAGCGCGCTCGACGCGGTCTTCGTCGAGACCGTCGGGGTCGGTCAATCGGAGTCCGAGGTGATCGACCTGGTCGACAGCCTGGTCTTCGTGGCGCAGCCCGCGGCGGGCGACCTGATCCAGTTCATGAAGGCGGGCATCCTCGAGTGGCCCGATGTCTTCTTCGTCAACAAGTCCGACCTGGGAAGCATCGCCTCCCGCACCGCCGCCGAGCTCCGAGCGGGGCTCGACCTCGGCAGCCGGCGCGACCCGAATCACCGCCCCGTCGTGTTATGTGGCTCCGCCTCCGAGGGCAAGGGCATCGACGAGCTGATCGACGCGATCGACGACCATCAGGCCTATCTCGCGAAATCCGGCCAGGGAGCGCTGCGTCGTCGAGCGGGCCGCGTCGCCCGCGTGCGCAGCATGCTGGCCACACGCTACGGGCGATACGGGCTCGCGCGACTCGGCGTCGACCGCAAGGGACGAGATCGAAACGATGGCCCGATCGCCCGCTACGTCATGGATCGACCCGGCCATCGCGTCGACCGCCTCGCCGACGAGCTCGGTGAGCGCATCGAAGAGGCCTTCCAACGACATGACCGCTAGGCGCAGGGCAGAATCGGAAGGCGGGCCGACGAGCTCCATGGCCGCTCGACTCCTGCGGACGGTTCTGATCGCGATCCTCGTGGCCTTCGTCTTCGGCCTCGTGGTCGGAACCGTGCTGCGGCGGCAGCTGGAGCGTCCCCTTCGATACATGGGCAGCACCGCCGAAGCCGCCGACTCAGTCGCCCGAGCGTCCCACCCAGGCCACGTCCGCTACGCCGCGCCGCGCGTTCTCGTGACGCGCCAGCACGAAGAGCAGATCGGATAGCCGGTTGAGGTAGCGCAACGCGCTCTCCTCGACCGATTCACCCTCGGTCGCGGCGAGCCGCACGACCGCGCGCTCGGCCCGACGACAGACCGTACGCGCCACATGGAAGGCAGCCGCCGCGGCGCTTCCGCCGGGCAGGATGAAGGTCTTGAGCGGCTCGAGGGATTCTTCGAGCCGATCGATCATCGACTCGAGACCGGCCACGTCCGCGGCGCTCACGCCCAACACGCCCGCCTTGTCTCGATGCGCCGGATCGGGCGTCGCGAGGGATGCGCCGAGGTCGAAGAGCGCACTCTGGATCGTGCGCAGGAACTCCGCGAGATCGGGGTCGGCGTCCGCTGCCGCCGCGACGCCGACACTCGCGTTCAGCTCGTCGACGTCTCCATACGCCGCCACCCGTTGTACGTGCTTCGCGACGCGCTCTCCGCCGAAGAGATCCGTCTGGCCTGTATCACCGCGCTTCGTGTAGATCTTCACGGCGCGACTATATCCAGCCTTTCGCGGACCTGCCGCGCCGCGGGCTCCGAGCGCGCGGGCCGCGAGCGCCTCAGCGACGACTTGCCAGCTCGGCGTCGACGAGGCGTTCGAGCTCGGCGTCGGAAGCAGCGACCGACGAGGCCGCCGGCCCTGTCGCCTCCGCCGGCGCGGGGCCTGGCGCGGGAACGCCGCGCTCCCCCGATCCCGCCACGATCCGGCGCAGCGCATAGAACGCCACCCCCCCGAAGAGCACGAACCCGGCGACGGGAAAGATATAGGCCCAGAGCGTGATGCCTTCGGCAGGCGGGGCACCGAGGATCTCTTCGCCGTAGCGCTCGACCAGGATCTCGAGGACCTCTTCGCGGGTCGCTCCCGCGGCTTCCTGCGTCACGATCCACTGCACCAGCTCGGCAGCCTGGGGGCTCGGGCACGACGACAGGGTACGCCCGGGACAGAAGGGGCTCATCAGCTCGTCACCGAGATCGTACCCCCAATCGCGAGCCGCCCCGGCGGTGGCGGCGAGCGCGATCGCCAGACCGAGCAGCAGGGCTCGTCCGGCGGACGCGCTGCGGCGTGCTCGCGAAGCGGTCCGGCTTGCTCCTGTTCGTCGACCTTGCATGCTCGAACTCCTTTGGCGCGGGCCCGAAACGTGAAGGGTGATCAGATGTCCCAATCGAGTGCGATCGATGCCTCGGAGTCGGAGCCCCGAGCGCCCTTCACGAGCTGTCGCGGCGCCTCGGCCATCACCCGGGAGCCCTTGGGCACGCTCTCGGTCAGGAACACGTTGCCGCCGATGATGCTGCCTTCGCCGATCACGGTCTGACCGCCCAGGATCGTCGCACCCGCATAGATCGTGACATCGTTTTCGATCGTCGGATGCCGCTTCTTGCCGCGCAACGCCGAAGCGTCCCGCAGCGAGGTCGCCCCGAGCGTCACGCCCTGGTACAGACGCACGCGATCGCCGATTCGAGCGGTCTCCCCGATCACGATGCCGGTACCGTGATCGATGAAGAAGTGGCTGCCGATCGTCGCGCCGGGATGGATGTCGATCCCGGTGTGGTCGTGAGCATGCTCGCTCATGATGCGGGGCAGCAGCGGGACGCCGTAGCTGTACAGCTCGTGCGCGATGCGATGGACCGCGAGGGCGCGAATCGCCGGGTAGGCCAGCACGATCTCGTCGTAGCCCGCCGCGGCCGGGTCGCCCGCGTAGGCGGCCTCGACGTCGTGCGACAGCATCTGTCGCAGATCGACGAGCCGCGCGATGAAGCGAGTCGTCAGCTCCGCCGCGCTCTCCTTGCCTTCGGGCAGATCGACCTGGACGAGCAGCTTGTAGAGCCCGTCGGCCACGGCCGGCACCTCGACCCGAAGCTCCGCGGGATCGACACGAAAGCGCAGCAGCCGCTTGGTCCGATCCACCCAGCATACGACCTCGTTCGGATCCAGGATGCCGCCGCAGACGGTCTCCGAGAGAACGGTCTCATCGCAGCCCGCGAGTCCCTCGACCGCCGCCTCGATCACGTCTTCGGGGCAGACGAAGACGTCGCCTGCTCCCTTACCGGAGCCCGCTTCCGCCTTTCGCAATGAACTGGGCATCGGATTGCTCGCCATCTCTCGACTCCTCCCTCACCCGCCGCGGTTCGGAGCGAACGCGGTGCGGCATCGGGCTGGGGGCGCTTGGGGATCGTGCGGTCCGGGCGCCCGGAATCGGGTCAGCGGGAGCCGCGCGCATAGAATGCCCCACATCGTCCGACGCCACACCCGCCCGATCTTCCGCGCAGCGAAGCCGCAAACGACCGGCAGCGCCCCGAGCGAGCGACTATGTTCTGCGCGCGGGCCCGATCGATCCGGGCCACCACACCGGTCGGGGGTCCGAGTGGGGACCATATACAGCCATTCGCGTCTGTCGAGCTTCGAGAACTGCCCCAAGCAGTTCGAATTTCGATACATCCAGAAGATCCCGAGCGAATCGGAAGGCATCGAGGCCTTCGTGGGCAAGCGCGTCCACGAGATCCTGGAGCGACTCTATCTCTTCGTCAGCCGCGGCCAGATCCCCGGCATCGAGAAGGTCGTCGACCGCTACCAGAAGCTCTGGGAAGAGACCTACGACGCCGATCGCGTACGCATCGTGCGCGAGGGCACCCCGCTCTCCTACTACCGCGAGCTCGGCGAGAGCTGTCTGCGCAGCTACTACCTGCGCCACTACCCCTTCGACGACGGCGAGACCCTCGGCATCGAACGCCGCGTCGTCTTTCCCCTCGACGACAGCGGCCAATATCGGATGCAGGGCATCATCGATCGCATCTCCCGTGCTCGCGACGGCGCGATCGAAGTCCACGACTACAAGACCGGCGCACGCGTCCCCTCACAGCGCGTTCTCGACGAGGACCGCCAGCTGGCGCTCTACCAGATCGGCCTCGCGCGGGAATTCGGCGAAGACACCCCGTTCCGGCTCGTCTGGCACTACGTCGCCAAGAACCGCACCGTGACCTCGACGCGCACGCCCGAGGAGCTGGCGCGGCTCCGAGAGACGACGATCCAGCGCATCGACGAGATCGAGGCCGCGACGACCTTCGAGCCGCGCAAGATCGCGCTCTGCAGCTGGTGCGAGTATCAGGAGCGCTGCCCCCTCTATGCGACGCCCGAGACCCTCGCGCGCCTCGAAGAAGAGCAGCAGGCGTCCCAGCGCGCGGCCGACCAGGCGAAGGCCGAGACCGACCGCCAGCTCGAGCTGCTCTGATCCGGGGCGATCCGTCTTGCGTTGGACCGCAGGCGATTTTGCTAGCCTCGGAGCATGGGCCTTCAAATCGAGCGCATTCCGACCTTCGGTGACAACTACACCTATCTCGTGATCTGCGACGAGACGCACGAGGCCGCCATCGTGGACGCGCCGGAAGAGGATCCGGTCGTGGCGCGGGTGGACGCGACCGGCGCGAAGGTCAAGCTGATCCTCTCGACCCATCACCATCTCGATCATTCGAGGGCGAATCCGCAGCTCGCTGAGCGCTACGGTGCGCCCGTCTACGGCCACACCTCGGATGCCGAGCGTCTGCCGGGCCAGACCGTCGGTGTCGACGAAGGGGACGAGATCCAGATCGGCCAGCAGCGCGGCCGCGTCCTGTTCATCCCGTCCCACACGATGGGCCACGTGGCCTACGTCTTCGACGACGCGAAGGCCGTGTTCACGGGCGACATGCTCTTCGCCGGCGGATGCGGCCGGCTCTTCGAGGGCAACGCCCAGATGATGTACGACGCGCTCTGCGTGAAGCTCGCGGCGCTGCCCGACGACACCCTCGTCTACTGCGGACACGAATACACCGAGGGAAACCTGAAATTCGCGCTCACCGTCGAGCCCGACAACCCGGAGATCCGCGAGCGCTACGACCGCGTCCGCGAGATCCGCGCCAACGCTGCGGCCGACTGGCATGACGCAACGCCCGCCGAAATGACCATTCCCTCGACGATCGCGCTCGAGAAGGCCACCAATCCCTTCATGCGCGCCGCCGACGCGAAGGAGCTCGGACGCATTCGGGAGCAGAAGGACGCGTTCTAGCGCTCCCCCCGCGCCCCTCGGATCGAGGCCACCCCGACTTGCCGACCATGCAGCTCCCCGACGGCGCCACGACGATCACCCTCCAGCATCGCGTCGGCTTCTACGAGACCGACGGGATGGGCATCGTCCATCACTCCAACTACCTGCGCTTCTGCGAGAACGCGCGAGTCGTCTGGCTCGAGACCCACGACAAGAGCTACCCCGAATGGATCGAGATGGGGCTGCACTTCGCGGTGACCCATGCGGAGCTCGACTACAAGCAGCCTGCTCGCTTCGACGACGTCCTGGACGTGACGACCTGGCTCGAGTGGGTACGCGGCGCGTCGCTCGCAATGGCGTATCGCATCGAGTGCCGGGGCACGCTGCTCCTGACCGGAAGGACGGAGCACGCCTCGATCAATGGCGAGGGACGCGTGCGCAGGATTCCGCGGGAAGACCGCGAGCGGATCGGCCGCCTCGCCCTGCCCGAGCATCGACGTTAGGCGATCGGCGCAAGCCGCGTTCCGACACGTGGAGCCCGACCGCCTGGCGAGCCGGCCCGGCCCTACGCACGGCGCCCGAGAAAACGCCGCAGGTCAGCTACCCGCAGCTTGAACTCGCGCTCGAACCAATCGGTCGTCCGCTGGATCGCATCGAGGGCGTCCCCCTGCCCGGACCAGTGTCCGCGCACCACGTCGGGGTGCACGTGGTTCAGCAGCCGCGACAGACAGGCGGCGACGATGAAGAGATCGTCGAGCAGCCCGATCGGCCCGAAGATCAGCGTCGGCAGCACGTCCACCGGCGAGAGCACGTACGCGACCCCGGCGACCGCGAGGCCCTTGTCGATCAGCGGCACCCGGCCATCACGCATGAGCCGAGCCAGCAGCACGGTGAGATCGGGCATGAAGAGCAACAGGTCCCAGGCGCCGGTCGGCGCATTCGCCGACGGCTTCGAGAGGTTCGCGCGCAGGCGATCGTAGAGTCGCTGCTCGCGGGGATTCAGCTCGATCAGGACCGCCGGCTCGTTCATCGCCCATCCTCCACGTCTTCTCGCGCCTGCTTGTCACTCCGACGCTCCCGCCGCATGTCGCGCAGGATCTCGCTGCCGCTCTTCCCGGACTGGGTCCCGAGCCGTTTCGGCCCGGCCGGCGGCGGCTCGACCGACGCCCGCAGCAGCGCATCGTAGGCCTGGCCCTCGACGTCGTCATCGAGCCGAAGGCCCAGCAGCGCCGCGATCGTGGGCGCGATGTCGACGAAATCGATCTGCGGGATCCGAACCTGGTTGCGAACGCCGCGCCCCCAGGCCACGAAACCCACGGCCCCCGCCCGCCCGTTGCCCAGACGGAGCATGCCCGCCGCGCCGCGGTCGACCGAGGGCCGCACCAGCTCTCCAGACAGATCGTCCGAGAGCGCGAGCCCCGGCGCCGCCACCAATCCGAACCAGGCCTGGGGATCGGCGCCCGCGCTCGCGAGCTCCTTCGCCGAGACCACCTCGAAGACACCCGTTCGCATCGCCTCGGCCTCGAGCACCTCCCGGGCATCGACGGCGTTGCCGGCGTCCCGGGCATAGACATAGGCGGAGAGCCCGTTCGATCGCGACATCGCCAGCCAGCTCCGCACGCCGTTCGTGGCGCGCGGATCGCGCCCCAGGAGGCCCGTCCGCAACAGCGCGACATTCGGCGAAGCCACCGAGTGAACCGCCCGATAGGCCACGTCCCCGACCACGAAGATCGCCGTGTCCTCGAGCTGGCCTGCGACTTCGAGACAATCGACGAGCGTGCCGATCGCCTCGTCCACCCGACCCAGCGCGTCGTCGACCTCGACGGACCCCGTGCCGAAAGTCCGCTGAGCCACGGCTGTCTGATCGAGCCGCAGCAGCCAGAGCCCGGGATCGCGCGCCGAGTCCGCCACCCGACACGCCGCCTCGACCAGCGCGGCGTCTTTCTCCGAGGGCCGCGGCCAGCTCGCGGGATCGCGCTCAACGTCCGCATCCGCCTTCGGCGACATCACCAGATCCTCGGCGGCGATCGCTTCGAGCTCGCGGTAGAGCGGCGGGCTCGAGCGCGGGCGGATGCTATCGAGCCAGCTGCCGACGCCGCTGACCTCGGGCACGACCAGCTCGATGCGCGCACCGGCCGTCGTCGGCCAGTCGAGCGCGAGCACGCCGCGCCCGATCGCGGCATCCCAGAGCGCGGTCCCGCGCATGGCCCGATTGTCGATCAGCGGCAGCGAACGGGATCCGTCTTCGTCGAGGGCCTCGTCGGCGACGATGCCGTGACTCGCTGGCGAGCGCCCGGTTGCCAGCGTCGCATGGCTCGCCCGGGTCGAGCCCGGGGACGGCGGAATCGCGGCGAGCCCCGTGACGCCCTGACGCGCGAGCTGCGCCAGACGCGGCATCCGGACCGCGGCGCCTGGGGCCGCGGCATGACCCCAGGGATCCAGATAGTCCGAGGCATCGAGCCCGGCCACCGTCAGCAGGATCACGCGACGAGGTGGGCCGGCCTCCTGGAGCGCAGCGGATCGCGAATCCGTGCTCGTGAGCTCGCGGTCGCCCTGAAGCGTCGGCGCGGCGCACCCGGCGAGCCACAGGCCCACGACGGCCAGCATGATCGTTCGCAAACGCATTCCCCTTTTCGTTGGGCACAGGTCCCGCTCGCAGCGCGGATCACACGACCCCGCGCGGGCTCCGGGCGCCCTGCGTGCCGGTACGATGCGGGAGCCGATCGACCCTGTCGAGCGAACGTGGCGGATTCTTTTTCTCATTGCTTTCCGGACATTTAGAGCGACCCAGGGGAGCCGCCGCGCGGCGGATCACGTAAGCTGGAAATCGTCATGGAGCCGAGCGCCACCTACGAAGACGTCGAGATTCCGCTGCCCGAACCGATTCATGGGCTCGATCATCTCCGCGGCGTGCTCGGGATCCCTGAATGGTGGCCGACCGGCGAACGGATCGCGATCGTCTTCGCGCACTCGGCCACGACCGACTACACCGATCCGCTGATCTCCTCGCTGGCCAGCGGACTCACGGAGCGCAGCTACCTGACCCTGCGCTTCAACTTTCCGTTCGCAGAGGCTGGCAAGCGAAGCAGCTCCGACAGCCCCGCCAGCCTCGAACGGGCGTATCGGGCCGCGCTCAACGTGCTGGGACGAGACCCGACGGCGCTGCCCGCGCGCCTGATCGTCGGCGGCATGGGACTCGGCGGACGCGTGGCGGCGGGGCTGGTGGCCGATCGACTCCAGGCGGATGGACTCTTCCTGCTCGGCTTTCCGCTCCACCCCCAGGGCAAGCCCGCCAAGAGTGATCCCGATGTCTTGTTTCGCGCGACGGCGCCGATGCTCTTCGTTCAGGGCACCCGCGATCGCGGCTGTGAGCCGAATGCGCTGCGCGCGGCGCTGCGTCGGGTGGGCGCGCCGATCGAGCTCTACGACGTCGCCGAGGCGGACCATAATTTCCACGTGCCGCGCAAATCCGGACGCACGGACGAGGAGGTCCAGGCAGAGGTCTTCAGCGTCCTCGCCAACTGGATCGCTCGCCGGCTGCTCTGATCCGGCTGCTCTAGACTGAGGAGTCGGCTCAGGCCGAGCCAACGCGAAGCCCGAGCCCGCGCGAGGCCCGGGGCGAGCCAGCCCGAACACGCTGAGTCCCTCGCTCGCGCCTCCCGCTACTCGTTCACCCAATTACCCCACGCCGCCCGCCAGGAGCTTCCGCATGTCCCCGATGGCCGATTCGAGTGACCTCTATTTTGCCCAGCAGGGCGTCGGAGAGATGGCCAACCTCGCCTACCTGATCGGCAGTCGATCCGAACGAAAAGCCTTCCTGGTCGATCCGGCCTGGGACGTGCAGGCCCTGCTCGACATTGCGGCGCGCGATGGCATCGAGGTCACGGGCGCCCTCGTGACGCATTACCACCAGGATCACGTCGGCGGCGAGATCTTCGGCCACGAGATCGAGGGACTCGCCAAGCTGCTTGCGCTGCAGCCGATGCCGATCCACGTCAACAAGCACGAGGCCGAGGGGCTGATCAAGGTGACGGGCGTCTCGCGCGGCGACCTGGTCGAGCATGCAGGCGGCGACGTGCTCGAGATCGGCGGGATCGCGGTTCGGTTGATCCATACGCCCGGCCATACCCCCGGCAGCCAATGCTTCCATGTCGAGGAGCGCGACCAGGCGGGTCAGCTGGTCTCGGGCGATACGCTTTTCCTGAACGGCTGTGGTCGCGTCGATCTGCCTGGCGCCGACCCGCGCGCGATGTACGAAAGCCTCGAGACGCTGAAGCGCTTGCCCGACGACACGACGCTGTTTCCGGGCCATCTCTACTCCCCAGAGGGGCACGATTCGCTCGGCGACCAGAAGCGTACGAATCCCTATCTGCGCGCGGCGAGCGTCGAGATGTTCCTGGGCTTCATGGGGTACTGACGCTCGGCTCGTGGGCTCGCGCAGCGAGAGCTCCAGCGCTGCGAACGCGTCCCGCGCCGGCTCGGTGGTCTGCTCGGGAAAGCTGCGTTCCCCGACACCCGCGCAACGATTCGGCGCGCCTCGCAGCGGCTCGCAGGCCCTCTCCGCTCGTTGAAATCCCCACCCCCCGGCGGTAGAGTCCGCCGCGTTCGAGCCCGGGCCCAGCTGCGCCAGGGCTCATTCAGAGAACCGCATCCATCGAGCGCGCGACCTCGTGCGCTCTCCATCCAACCATCCACCCGGAGGCTCGCCCCCCATGAAGGTCATGGTGTGCCTGAAGCAGGTCCCCCATCAAGATGCACGTCTCGACGTGAACGCCGATGGAACCTGGATTCAGGAAGACAATATCAAGTTCGAAATCAACTGCTACGACACCTACGCCGTCGAAGAGGCGCTCCGCATCAAGGATGCCGGCGACGCCGAGGTGATCGTCGTCTCGATCGGTCCCGACCGCGTGACCCAGGCGCTGCGCACCGCGCTCGGCATGGGCGCGGATCGCGCCATCCACGTGAACGACGACGGCGCAACGGGCGCCGACGCGCTCGGCGCCGCCAAGATCCTCGCGGCCATCGCCAAGGAAGAAGGCGCGGACCTGATCATCACGCGGCCTGATGTCGGACGACGGCAACGCCTCGGCGGTCCCGCCGATGGTGGCCGAGCTGCTCGGCATGCCGTCCGCCACGGGCGTCGTCGCGACGGACATGTCGGGCGGCGACTCGATCAAGGTCGAGCGCGAGCTCGAGGGTGGCGCCTACGAAGTGGTCGAGCTGCCGCGGCCCTGCCTGCATCGCGATCCAGTCGGGCGCGAACCAGGTCCGATACGCCTCGCTCAAGGGCATCATGCAGGCCAAGAAGAAGCCGGTCGACGTCAAGACGCTCGCCGACCTCGGCCTCGCCGATTCCGTCGGCGCGGCGCAGAACAAGACCAAGATCAACAAGATCTACGTGCCCGCCGAAGGGCGATACGGCGGAGATCCTCCAGGGATCGACGGACGAAATCGTCAGCCAGCTCGTCACCAAGATCAAAGAACTGGGATTGCTCTAGGGCACACCGTCTCGGAATCTCGGAACCGCCCGAACCTCGGAACCCCGGGAAGTCCAGGGCACGAAAGGAGAGAACGATGGGTACGATCCTCGTCGTTGCAGAAATTCAGAAGGGCGCGATTCGCGAGGCGAGCTACGAGCTCGTCGCGCAGCGCACGCAGTCGCCGAAGCGGGCGGGCACGAGGTCAACGGCCTCGTGATCGGCTCGGGCGTTGGCGACCTCGCGAGCAGCTTCGCGAGCAAGGGTGCGGGCAAGACGCTGGTCGTGGACGACGCCGCGGCCGCCAACTACAACGTGGACGTCTGGACCAAGGCCATCAAGGCCGCCGCGGAAGCCACCAGGCGCGGACCTGATCCTGATCGCCAACACGCCGACCGGTTGGGACGTCGCGCCGCGAATCGCCGCGGCTCTCGATTGCGGCGTTCGTGTCGGACGCCATCAAGGCGACGCTGAAGGCGCCGACTTCGGATTCGTGCGGCGCGTCTTCAACGGCAAGCTCGACGCGGAGATCACCGCCTCGGGTCGCACGGTCGCTACGGTGCAGCCCGGCGCGCTGTCGGCCTACGAGGGCTCGAGCGACGGCGCGACGGAGGCGCTGTCGGCGGATCTCTCCGCGGCCGCCGAAGTTCGTCGAGATCAAGGTCGCCGCGGCGACGGGCGTCGACCTGACGAAGGCCGACATGATCGTCTCGGGTGGCCGCGGCGTCGGCGACCCCGAGAAGTTCCCGGAAGTCATCCAGCCTCTCGCGGACGCGCTCGGCGGAGCGATGGGCGCGTCGCGCCCGGTCGTCGACGCGGGCTGGCTCGATCATCCCTACCAGGTCGGCTCCTCGGGCCAGATCGTCGCCCCGAAGCTCTACATCGCGGCGGGTATCTCGGGGGCCATCCAGCATCTGGTCGGCATGAAGGCCTCGAACTTCATCGTCGCGATCAACAAGGATCCCGACGCGCCGATCTTCGAGGTCGCGGACATCGGCATCGTCGCCGATCTCTTCGACATCGTTCCGGCCCTCACCGACGCCATCAAGGCGGCCAAGGGCTAGGCGACCGGCGGGCGGGCTGGGCGCAACGCGCCCATGCTGACACGCGGCCCGCTCGAGGTCGTTCAAAGAGTGGTTCCAAGAAAGAGGCTCGCGGATTCATCCGCGGGCCTCTTTCGTTTCGGCCGCACATCCCTTCGGCCTCGACGCGGGGCAACATCCATGTTCTCTCCACGCCGCCAACGGGCCGGGGAATACCCCAGCCCGAATCCGGGTTGACCCGGAGTTTCCACGGATGCCTTAACGTCAACGCCGCGACCGACCGATCCTCCCAGCGTGCATTCCGATCGCCGCGTCCTCATCGTCGACTCCCCGAGCGGCGAGCTGCAACAGCTCGCGATGGATCTGCTCGGGAGGAATTTCGAGGTCCACTACGCCAGCGATTTCGACGAGGCCTATCTGCTGGCCCGCGAGACCGACGGACAGATCAACGCCGTCCTGTTCACCCCGGACCTGCGCACCGAGCGGGTACCCGATCTGGCGGCGCGCTTCGGGGTTTCGACGGACGCGCTGATTCCCTTTGGACAGCGCCCGCCGGAGCCCGTGGTTCGCGCCCTCGCTCATCATGGCGTCCTCTGGCAACTCTGGGACGACCCACCGGACGAATCGATCCGCTTCGTCATCTCCGGCGTTCTCCACGACCACGACCCGACGCAGCTGAGATATCACATGCGTGTCCCGACGAAGCTCCCGGCGACCTTCGAGTTCGACGGGCGGAAGGTCACCACGATGATTCGAGACGTCGCCCTCGGTGGCGCCTGCCTCGTCGGAGGCCCCCATGCGGCGGAGGGCTGCGACGGCCGACTCTGCTTCGAAGTCGGCTCCCGATCCGTCAGCCTCCCGACCCGGACCGCCTGGGCCTCGCCCGACGAGAACGAGGCGCTCAGCGTCGCTGGCGTTCGCTTCCTCGAGGTCGATGCCGAGGCCGGCGAGTTATTGGACGAGCTGCTGCGCTCGGTGGTTGCCCGCCATCGCATCGCCCCCCTGAGCTGAAGCCGCGCCGCGAAGATCGAGCCTCCGATCAGCGCGACAGAACTGCTCTGCGATTCGTGGGGTCCTTCGATTCGGTTCCCATTCAAACCCGGTGCTCGTCGCATCCCATTCGCCTAACAATCTGGCGAGGGCTCGAACGGCGCCTCGATCGGCTCCGCTGGCGCGGCCTCATCGGGCTCGACGGTCGAGCCTCGCCCGGAGAACGCGATGCGAAGCGCCCGATTGCCATCTGCCCTCCTCTTCCTCCTGCTCTTCGCGTTGCCCGCTTTCGCATCGGCTCCGGCTGAGCTCGGTGACCGCCGGGAGCCCGGCGAGATGCGCTCGGGCGGCCTGCTCTTCGAGACCACCGACGGCTATCGCTCCGCCCCGAGGCTCGCGACCGACGTCGAGATCACCGTCACGGGCTTGATCGCCCGCACCCGCGTCAGTCAGCGATTCAGCAACCCGACGAAGGACTGGGTCGAAGGGGTCTACGTCTTCCCGCTTCCGGAGCGCTCGGCCGTCGACTCCCTCGAGATGCGGGTTGGAGAGCGGCTGATCAAGGGGCGCGTGGAAGAGCGCGCGCGAGCGAAGGCGACCTACGAGAAGGCGAAGACCGAGGGACGCAAGGCCAGCCTCGTCGAGCAGGAGAGGCCCAACCTCTTCACGACCTCGATCGCGAATCTCGGCCCCGGCGAGGAAGTCGAGGTGACACTGACCTATCAGGAGGACGTGCACTACGAAGGGGGCCGCTTCGAGCTGCGATTCCCGCTGGTCGTCGCGCCCCGCTTCATCCCGGGCGAAGCGCGCGTGGAGGGCTTCGCGGGAACGGGCTGGTCGGCCAACACGAACCGGGTTCCCGATGCCGCGCGCATCACGCCGCCCGTCGCGCCGCCGAGCGCCGATCACAGGCATCCCGTCCGCATCCACGCGCGACTCGACGCCGGCTTTGCGCTCGAACAGATCGAGAGCTCCAGCCATCCGATCCGGGTCTCCGCGGGGCCCGATCACGTCTACGAGGTCCGGCTCGACGATCGATCCGTGCCCGCGAACGCCGACTTCCTGCTCGAGTGGCAGCCGATCGTCGGCGCGAGCCCCGCCGCGGCGCTCTTCCACGAACGTTGGCAGGGCGAGGACTACGCGCTGCTGATGGTGCTGCCGCCCACACCGGGGGCGGCGAAGGGGCGGCTCGTCTCGCGGGAGATCATCATCGTGATCGACACCTCGGGCTCGATGGGCGGCGAATCGATCGAAGAGGCCCGACGCGCCGTCGATTTCGCGCTCGGCACCCTGCGCCCCGAGGACGCCTTCAACGTCATTCGCTTCGACTCGAGCTGTCAGTCCCTCTTCGAGAGCTCCCGTCCGGCCACGGCCGCCGCCGTCGCGGAGGCGCGCGGCTGGGTCCAGAAGCTCGAGGCAGGGGGCGGCACCGAAATGCTGCCGGCGCTCGAAGCGGCCCTCGAGCCCGGCCGAGAGAGCCGCGCGGTCCGACAGGTCATCTTCGTCACCGACGGTGCGGTCGGCAACGAGTCCGCCCTCTTCGGGGTGATCGGCCGAAAGCTCGATCGTTCGAGGCTCTACACCGTGGGGATCGGCTCCGCTCCGAACTCGCATTTCATGACGAAGGCCGCAGAGGCCGGTCGGGGAACCTTCACCTACATCGGCCGCCCCGACGAGGTCGGCGACAAGATGGCCGCACTCTTCGGCAAGCTCGAGAGTCCCGTCCTCCACGACCTCTCACTCGAGTGGGATGTCGCGGGGGTCGAGAGCTGGCCGGCGCGAATTCCAGACGTGTATGTCGGCGAGCCCGTCGTCGTCGCTGCTCGGTTGCCAGAAGGAACGCGTCGGGCTCGCTTCCGAGGCCTGCGAGAAGGAGAGCAGATCCAGATCGAGCTGCCCTTCGAAGGCGGATCCGAACACGCGGGGGTGGCCCGGCTCTGGGCACGCCGCAAGGTCGCGTCGCTGATGGACTCGCTGCAGGATGGAGAGTCGATCGACCGCGTCTCGGTCGACGTCGCCGCGCTCGGCGTCAAGCATCAGATCGTCACGCGATGGAGCAGTCTGGTCGCGGTCGACGTGACGCCGACCGCACCCGTGGATCTACCCCTCTCGACGCGCGCGGTTCCTTCGCTGCTTCCGAAGGGCTGGGATTTCTTCGGGCTATTCCGCCCCTCGGCCCCCGCCCCCGCCACCCCGCCGCGGAGCACGGTCGACCAGCGCGTGGCCCAGGTCAGCCTCGGACGATTGCCCCAGGGCGCGACGCCCGCCGCGCTGCTGATCGCGATCGGACTCGTGATGTGGGTGGCGGCCAGCCTGGTCTGGCTGCATGCGAGACGCCCGGTCGCGTCTCGTTGAGGTCGGCGCCACGGAACGGGGCGATCGTGGCCGCGGCGATGGCCCTGCTCGGAAGCGCCTCGCTGATGGCTGGACTGTGGATTCCCACCAAGGCGTGGATCGCGCAGCGCCTGATCGCCCGCGCCTGGCACGACACGCTCGCGGGCGAGGAGAACGTCCGCCCCTGGGCCTGGGCCGACACCTGGCCGATCGCGAAGCTCGAGCTGCCCGGGGTCGACGGTCCGCTCTACGTGCTGGCGGGGGCGAGCGGGCAATCCCTGGCCTTCGGTCCCGCGCATGTCAGCAGCAGCGGCCGTCCCGGAGACGCCGACAACGTCGTCATGGCCGGCCATCGCGACACGCATTTCGCCGCCCTCGAAGCCCTGGCGGTCGGCGAGGTGATCGTCGTCGAGTCGACGCGCGGGACGACTCGCTACCGGGTCGATGCGACGGCCATCGTGCACGAGTCGCGGGTCGATCTCGTCGCACGCACCGGGCGGAGCGAGCTCACCCTGATCACCTGCTACCCCTTCGACGCGATCGTGCCGGGGGGTCCTCTGCGTTATGTCGTCTTCGCGAGCGCGGCTGAAGCCACGACCCGCGCGACAGACTTCGAAGGGTCGGAGGCGCCAGCAGGACACCTCTAGTCGGATGTCGAAGCGACATAGCAAGGCGGATGGCTGCCGCTCACGCGGACCGTCTCGCCGACGAGCGTTCGACCCGCCAGATCCGGCAAGGACTCCTCGCTCGCCGTCGCCACGATGCGACGTCCATCTTCGAGTCGCGCGATGATCGGCGCAGCGGTCGGCGCGCCCGTGCGATCGTAGACGACCGTGCTGCCCTCGACGGTCGCGCTGCCCTCCGCTTCGTGACGCGATCGGGATCGCGGACGCGTCGATGCGCGCTTGCGCCGACGAAGTGTCCGCCAGCACGAATTCCCGGGCCGGCGGCTGGCTGCCGTAGATTCCGATCGAATGCTTCGAGAGGACGCCGCCGTTGCCCGAGACGTAGCCCAGCCGCCCGCCTTCCCGGAGTCGCAGCGCGACGGCCGCGATCCCATGGCTCGTGTAGTTGTTGCCGGGCCCCCCGAAGAAGGACATCCCACCCGTCTGCGTCAGTCCTCGGGCGTCGCCGAGAGCGAGCCCGATCTCGGTCGCGCCGATCTCGACCGCGACGGGGAAGCAGGAGTAGAGGTCGAAGAAGTCGATCTCGTCGAGGCCGACCTCGGCCGCCTCGAGCGTCGCCAGTCCTGCCGCGCGAAGGGCGGGCGAGGATCCGAGCTCCGGCCGCGCAGCGGGCGCGAGCTCTGTATTCGACGCACCAGACCATGGAAACACGCACTGATCACCCAGACCGGCCGCCTGCGCGGCGGCGAGCGTCGTCACGAGCAGGGCGCTTCCCTGGTCGACGTTCGCGAAGCTGTTCATGCACTTCGTGTAGGGCTCGGCCGTGATCCGGTTCGAAGGCGAGGGCGTGGCGATCTCATCGGCGCTGCGGACTTCCGGGAACCAGGCGTAGGGATTCCTGGCGGCGACCTCGCTCGACCGGCTCATGAAGGCCGCGATGCGCTGGCGCGAGGCCTCGGGCGTCTGGCCGAGCTTCGCCGAGAAAGCACTCTCGAAGACGGGGTAGGTATCCGCGGGGCGGAGCAACCGGGCCTCGATCTCGGCGGGACCGAGCATGCCGCGAATCGAGGCCCCGACGATCGGATCACGCGGACCGTCCTCGGCGCTGCGATCTTGCGTCGCGGCGCGCAGAAAATCGCTGTCCGGATCGGCGAGCCGCATGGACCGGGTCGCTTCGGCACCGACGATCAGGGTCGATCGAAGCGCTCCCCTGGCGATTTGATCGCAGGCGCGGTTCATCAGCCACTGTGGTGTGTTGCCGCCCGGTGTCGTGGTCTCGCACTCGATGTCCGGGAGTCCGAGTCGGCTCGCCACCTCGCTGGCGGGCGCCAGGCCGACCGGAGAGAAGGAGACCGCCACCATCGAGAGTCGCGTGATCGTGTCCCGGAGTCCGGGTGCGTCTTCGAACGCGGCCTCCGCAGCGCGGGCCGCGAGCTCGACGACGTCGGTCATGGCCTCTCGTTCGATCGATTGGCCGAGGCCGACGAGGACGGGGATGCGGTTCGGATCGAGGCTCATGTCGAGGATCTCCGAGCTGAGAGAGCGGGTGTCGCGCGACGCTCGAGGTCGCACGACGACCTCCGAGCTTAGTCGGTCGGCGGACTTCGCGTGAGCGTCGTTCGCGACCCTTCATCCGACGGTCGCCGTCCCGGGCTGCGACGAGCCCCTCAATTTCGGAGAGCAGGAGGCCGATCCACCCCCTAGCCAGGCATTTTCTAGCGGGGGGCCGACCCTCCGCTATCCTCGGCGCCCGTTCGGTCCGACGATGAGCGAGCGATCAGGGCGCCTGCTCTCGATCGCCATCAGGAAAATCCTCCGGGACCGAGCCAAAGGACCCCAAAACCGAAGGATCGAGTCAGCCGCTCCGGCAAGATCGATCTGCACCAGGGTGAACCCGATGGGCACGACCGACACCTCTCAATTCAGGAACGGCCTCAAGATCGAGCTCGACGGCTCGCCGTTCACGATCACCTACTTCCAGCACGTGAAGCCCGGCAAGGGTGGCGCCTTCGTTCGCACCAAGGTCAAGAACCTGCTGAACGGCCGGACCATCGAACGGACCTTCCGCTCCGGCGAGAAGGTGGAAGAGGCGGACATCGAAGAGAAGACGATGCAGTACCTCTACAACGATGGCGAGAACCTGGTCTTCATGGATCAGTCGACATACGAGCAGACCCCGATCGCGCCAGACGTGATCGGCGACCAGATCGATTTCATGATGGAAGAGATGAACGTGAGCGTACTCTTCTGGCGCGGCAAACCGATCAACGTCGACCTGCCCAACTACATCGAGTCCAAGGTCGTGAAGTCCGATCCAGGCGTGAAGGGCGACACGAGCTCGGGCGCAACCAAGCCGGCGACGCTCGAATGCGGCGCGACCATCAACGTCCCGCTCTTCATCAAGGAAGGGGACGTGCTGCGCGTCGACACACGGACCGGCGAATACTCGGAGCGCGTGAACGCCTAGGTCGTTCTCGAGCCGGAAACGCGAGGGGAAATGTCGGCCGCCCAACCGAAACGAGCCATCGTCCTCTCGGGCGGTGGTGCGCGCGGCGCCTACGAAGCGGGCGCGCTTCGGTTCATCCTCGACGAGCTCCCGGGCCGCACCGGCATCGTCCCGGACTTCGAGATCGTCTGCGGCACCTCGGTCGGGGCCGATTCACGCCTGCTTCCTGGCCGCGACCGCGGACGAGACCGAACGAAGGGGCGAGCGCCTGGTCGAGATCTGGGACCGCATGCGCGTCCACGAGATCTTCAACTTCTCGACGCGCGATTTCTTCAGACTGCCCCGACGCATGATGGGCGTGAAGCGCGTGGCGCAGCAGCTCCGCGAGGGTCAGCGCCCCGACCGTCTCTATGGCCTTCTCGACACCGAGCCGCTCGAGCGACTCGTGCTGCAGTCGATTCCCTGGCGCGGCATCCGGCGCAACGTCCGATCCGGACGGATCGATACGGTCTGCGTCGCCGCGACGCAGGTCGCGACCGGGCGCGCCGTCGTCTTCTGCGACAGCAATCGACCGGAGCTCCCGCCCTGGGCCAGCGTGAGCAATATCCGCATGCAGCGGATCCGACTCTCGCCGCTACACGCCCTCGCCTCCGCGGCGATCCCGCTGCTCTTCCCCTCCGTGCGCGTCGGGGCGCGCTACTACGCGGATGGCGGGCTCCGTCTCAACACTCCGCTCGCCCCCGCCGTCCGGCTCGGTGCCGACAAGATCCTCGTGATCGGCCTGACCCATCAGGTCGGCGAATCCGTCAACGAAGCGACGGCGCAGGAGCGGACGGCCGAGTTCGGCAATCCGATGTATCTGTTCGGCAAGGTGCTGAACGCGCTGATGCTGTCGCCGATCGAGGCGGACGTCGAACGCCTGCATTTCGTGAACAACATCCTCGAGGCGGGCAACGACGCGTTTGGCTCCGACTTCGTAGCCCGCTTGAACATTCAGCTCGACCCCAAGGGCGAGCGGCAATTGAAGCGGATCGAGGATCTGGTGATTCGTCCGTCGGAGGATCTCGGGCGCATCGCGGCGGAGGTGGTCCGCGACGACCCCGCCCTCGACTTCGGGGCCTTCGTCGGCATGTTGCGACGGGTCACCGGAGTCGGCACGACCGCAAAGGAAGCCGACCTGCTCTCCTACCTGCTCTTCGATGCGGCCTATGCGCGACGCCTCGCCGAGATCGGCTACAACGACGCGGCGGCACGCGAAGGCGAGCTGGCCGCGTTCTTCCGGGACGAGTAGCGCGCGAGCGCGGGTGGCGTCCCGGCGAAGCCGCGCGAGAGACCCGCCCGATCGTCGGCGAAGGCGCCACCCACACCCCGGACAAGCCCCCCCACAACGGGTACGTTCCGCCCCCATGCGCGGCGACCAGCTCGCACGACAGTGGCTCTTGATCCAACGGCTGGCCCGCAGCCGGGCCGGGGCGGGGCTGGACGAGCTCGCCGAGGAGCTCGGCTGCGTCCGGCGCACGGTCTACCGGGATCTCGACGCCCTGATGTACGCCGGCTTTCCCGTGACCAGCGAGAAGCGCGATGGAAAGGCCTACTATCGTTTCCTCGACACCTTCGAGATGGGCCAGGTCCCCTTCACGCCCGACGAGCTGCTGGCCCTCGCGTTCAGCGAAGACCTCCTCAAGACGCTCGAAGGGACGGTCTTCCACGACTCCATCCAGGCCGCGCTCGCGAAGGTGCGCGCCGGCCTCGGCCCCGAGCTCTCCGGCTATCTCGAGCGGCTGGGCGACGGCTTCCGCGTCCTGCCCGGCCCCCACAAGCGCTATGCGGCGTTCCGCGAGACGATCCGCACCCTGAATCAAGGCGTGCTCGAGAATCGCACGCTCTCGATGCGCTACCGCACCGGGCGTACGGGCGAGGAGTCGACGCGTCGTATCGACCCGTACAAGGTCTGGTACCACGGTGGCGCGCTCTACGTCATCGGCCACGACCATCGATCCGGTGAGATCCGCACGTTCTCCGTCGATCGCATCCTCGAAATCGAGGACACCTCCGAGACCTTCGACATCGACCCGACCTTCGACTTCGACGCCTACACGGCGTCGAGCTTCGGCGTCGTCGCGGAGCCCGCTGTCCCGATCCGGATCCGGTTCAGCTCGGAATGGGCGTCCTATGTCACGGAGCGCGAGTGGCACGCGAGCCAATCGACCTCAGAGCTCCCGGATGGCGGCGTCGAGCTCCTGATGGAGGTCGGGGGCAGCCGCGAGCTGGCCAACTGGGTGCTCTCCTTCGGCGGCGGCGCGGAGGTCCTCGAGCCCGCCTCGCTGCGCGAGGAGGTCCGCGCATCCCTCGAGGCGGCACTCGCTCGCTATGCCGGCCGCGGCGACTAGCGCGACCGGCGAGCGGGACCGAATCCCGAGCGCGGGGCACGACGCGCAGCTTTCCGCAGCCTCTGGGCATTTCGCCGGCACGCCATGCCAGCCGTCCGCTTTTCGATCCCGAGCCGGCTCCGATCTGCCGATCAGGCGACTGGCGCGCGCGTCGCAGGGCGTCGGGAGCTGGCGGATCGATACCGCCGCTCCGCTTCAGCAACCCGACCGCCAGGAATCGGCGCCGAGGAGCAGCAAGCGATGGGCAAGGTCGTGACCGGTTTGATCGTCGTTCTCGGACTCTGGGTCGGCGTGGAGCTCGTGACGAAAGGGCCGAGTCGGGCCTTCGACGGGATCTTCGCCGGACTCTTCACGAGTGGCGAGGCCGCCAGGCCGGTCGACACGCGCAGCACCGCGCAGCGGGCGGGCGCAGCAGTCGAACGGGCACGCGACGAGACCGAGGCCCGACGCGCGCGCATGCTTGGCGAATGACCGAGCGACGCCAGGCGTCACGAACCACCGAGCGCGGCGCCGATCGAGCGACGCGACCCATCAGGCGTCATAGACCCTTCCCAGCCCCACCAGACATCTTCGCGTTCCATGGAAGGCCTGGATACGAGTCGGCGTCTTCGGGGAGGCCGGCCGAGATCCAGCGCGCGAGTCAGGCGATCAGTCCCCTGCGAACGAATTCGGACACCTCCCGCCGCCGCCGATCGACCGCTTCGGCGGAGAAGATCGACTCGCCGATCAGCCCCTCGCCCAGGTCGCCCGAGGCGAAATGAAAGACCACCGCGCCGACGACGCTCGAGATCGCATCGCCGATCGAGACCGGCCGGAAGATGCCGGCCGCGATGCCTTCTTCGAGTAGCGCCCGAAACCGATCGACGATGCCCGCGAGCCTGACCTCGAACGACCTCGGAGGGCGATCAGCGTTCCAGCCACGCATCGATCGGGCCCCCGGAAAGGGCTCGTCGTCGACCAGGGCCCGCAGCATCAAACGCCCCGCCGACGGGTCCTCGGAGAGCGTCTGGACCACCCCGCCGATCCAGGCCTCGAGCCGCGCGTCGGCGGACGCGCCGGGCTGCGCGTTGCGGTCGAGGCTCTGCTCGATCCGCGCGAGCACCCGGTCGAGGACCGCCGCGTAGAGCTCGAGCTTGGTCGGGAAATGATGGAAGAGCGACGACTTGCCGAGGCCGACCAGGGCCGCCAGCTGGCGCATTCCGACGCCGGCGTAGCCCCCGTCCGCAAAGAGTCCCTCGGCCACCTCGAGAATCCTCTCGCGACTTCCGGGAGCCCGGACGTGCGGGAGCAGGCCATCGACGCTTTCCTCGGGATCCGGCATGCGACGAACGTATCGACCGACCGGTCGGTCTGCTACTCCTGGAGCCGATCCCGCCGACCACCCTTCGGACTCGGGCGGCGCGGATGCGAATGGCCTGGGAACCGACCGCGACGCTCCGCGTTCCAACCGTCCACGGTTGGAACTCCCGCAACAAAGCCGCAATTTCGCAACGCTTTTCGCCGACGACGACTGAGTTGAGAGGCGGATCCCGCTATCGTCCCGCCTTCCCGAGCAGCGCATCCCACCGCGAGGCACGAGCGCGCGCGAGGGCCCCCTGGCAGATCAGGACCACGACCCGACCGGGTGTGCAACTCGCCCCGCACCCAACCGGATCCACAAACCAATTTGCGACCACGAGTAGATCCCAAGATGTCCTGGCTGCCTCGCTCTGCGCGCTCGACGCCTCCGCTTCCCGTCCGGGTCGCTGCGGCGTCGGCCCTGCTCTCGCTGATCGCGCTCTCGGCGGGGGGCCAGGTTCTGCTGCTGCCCGAGGACGACGGCCCGGAGACGTTTCGGGTCGGAGCCCTCGAGCTCGAATACGCCCAGCCTCATCCGGACCACCCACCGCTCGATGGCATCACCCCCATCCGGGTCGAGCTGCGCCGAACCGAGGTCGGCTGGGACGCGCCGCGTGAGGACGAGCCGAGCCAGCTGGTCGAGCTCGGCGGACCGAACAGCCCTGTGATCGACCTCGAAGCGGGCGGCCTCGTCCGCGTGCTCGGGGCGCTGGTGGCGCGCCTGCATGAGGCGGGCCTCTATGGGATCGACGTCCGGCCCGCAGCACGGGACTTCGACCTGGAGGCCGAGCGCGACCTGCGTCCACCGGAACGCGATGCGCTGGCGATCGTCGTCCACGTCGGTCGCATCTCACAGATCCGCACGCTGGCCGTCGGCGATCGCATCAAGAGCAACTGGCGCATCGACAACGAGGTCCACGAACACATTCGCGCCGCCTCACCGCTCCAGCCCGCCGGCATCGGTGACGAGGACAGCACCGACCTGCTCGATCGCCACGCGCTCGAGGACTACCTCTACCGTCTCAATCGTCATTCAGGCCGACGGGTCGAGGCCGCGCTCTCCCCCGGCGAAGAGCCCGGCGAGGTGGTGCTGGATTACCGAGTGCTCGAGAGCAAGCCCTGGTTTGCCTATGCGCAGGTGACCGACACCGGCACGCGCCGAACGAACCCCTGGCAGACGCGCCTCGGCTTCACCCATCGCCAGGTCACGAACCGCGACGACATCCTCGCGATCGACTGGCTGAACGCCGGCATCGACGACGTGAACGCGCTGAGCACGCGCTATCAGGCGCCGTTCTGGGGCAGCAAGCGACCGCTGTGGATGACGCGCCGGCGCGAGGACCCGCGCTGGATCGACTGGCTTCCCCGCGAGAAGATTCCGTGGTGGGGCATCGACCGGATGCGCTGGGAGATCGACTTCGGGCTCAGCAAGTCCCGCGCGGGCCGTTCCGCGACACAGGTCGGGCTCGCGAACGATCGGATCGTGAGCGATCAGTACCAGACAGGCGGCCGCTTCATCTATGAGGCCTACCAGCACCGGAACTTCTTCCTCGACGTCTACAGCGGTCTCGCCCTGCGATTCCTCAAAGTGAAGAACCGGACCGGTGCAACGGATGGGGATGCGACGCTGGTACTGCCGCGGGTGGGAGTGCACGCCGAACGCATCAACATGTTCTCCAACCTCGACGTCGACGTCTCGATCCAGGGGCAGGTCAACAGCATCGACGACTCGAATC
Source organism: uncultured delta proteobacterium (assembly GCA_963698485.1). Lineage (GTDB taxonomy): Bacteria > Myxococcota_A > UBA9160 > UBA9160 > UBA4427 > UBA4427. Next base: position 112,506 of record CAVORA010000001.1, read on the forward strand.
GCGACGCGCTCGGTCGCGACGCCGCCGACGACCGCTACGCGATCCTCAACTTCGTTCTCGGCTACTCGACCTTCCTCGAGCCGATCGTTCGACCCGAAGCCTTTCGTGATCCCTCGAGTCCATTGAGCTCGACGCTCGCGCACGAGGTCTCCTTCGGTGTCCGCGGGCAATACGGCTTCGACTATCGACTCATCCCGCAATCGAATGCCACGATCGGCGGGCTCTACAGCGTGCGCGGCTACAGCCAGTCGGTCGCGATCGGTGACTCCATCACGATCGGAACGTTCGAATACCGCTTCCACATTCCGCGATCGCTGCCGGTCGTTCGGGAGCCGATGCGGCTGCCGCTGCTCGGGGATTTCCGGGCCGCGCCGCAGCAGGTCTACGGACGCCCCGATTGGGACCTCATCCTGCGAGCCTTCGTCGACGTCGGGCGGGCGGTGCGCAACAAGCGCGACAAGCTCGCCGCCGGCACTCCCGAGAAGAACCAGACCCTGATCGGCGCGGGCATCGGCGCCGAGCTGCAGTTCCGGTCTAATCTACGGGCTCGGATCGACTGGGCCACCGCTCTCCAGGACACCACGGGAAATCTCAGGGACAGCGCAGAAATTGGAGACAGCGAGATCCATGTCCTCTTCAGCATCCTCTACTGAGCGCGAGCGGCGGGGCTGCGAGCCCCGTTCGCGTTCGGCCCACGGCGTCCTCTCGCGGACCGTCGCGCGCGTGCTCGTGGCCACGCTGATCGGGATGACGCCGGGGGGTGGCTTCGCACAGGGGATCAACGACTCCGCGCAGGGCGCAGAGATGCTGACGCCCGGCGAGATCGATTTCACGACGCCGGGCCTGGTCACGGTCACGGCCGAGACCGAGAACGGGGCGACCTTCTGGGGCGGCGGACTCCAGCTGAACCCGGGTGAGACCCTTCAATACGACCTGCTGAGCGAGGACTCGACCCACTGGAACCATGTCGGCGGCGACTTCGCGGCCCATCTGAACGGCAGCGTCGTCTCCGGCCCGAATAACACCCTGGTCTTCTCGAGCCCCTTCGGCGTCTTCATCGGAAGCGAAGCGATCCTCGACGTCGGCACCCTCGTCGCCGTCGGCGCCGATCTCCTCGACCCCACGTTCTCGCCCGACGGTCCTGTTCTCGAGCTCACCGGGGCGATCGAGAACCAGGGCCTGATCCAGGCGAACGCCGACGTGCTCTTCTACGGAACCCAGGTTCGCAATCGCGGGAGCATTCTCGCGCCGAACGGCCAGGTCCTGCTGCTCGGCGCCGAGGCCCTGCATTTCCTCGACCCCGACACGATCACCGAGAGCCTGCTCGATCCGGTCGACTTCGTGGCCGTGATGAGCTCGGGGGCGGTCGAGAACCAGGGCCTGATCTCGGCGGTGAATGCCTCGCTGCTCGGAGGGCGCGTCGAGAATCAGGGCTCCATCGAGATCGCGGATGGCTCGCTGATGATGATCGGCGCGGACGCGGTCTACGTGACCCAGCTCGACAACCCCGTGCTCGTGCGGCTCCCGCACGGGTCGCTCTCCGCCACGGGAGCCTCCGAAGCGGCGCCGGGCCCACCCGAATATCGCGTCGAGAACACGGGGCGCATCGACGCCGGTCTCGGACACGTGCGGCTGGCCGCGGCGGATCCCCTCGGCTGGGGCATCCGGCAGGGCACCACCGGCGGGACGCAATCCGAGCCGTCGATCGTGGCACGCCAGATCGAGATCGAAGGCGGTGAGGAAGGTCGCGTCGAGCTCGCGGGACGCATCGACGCGAGCGCGACGGAGGCGGGCGCGCAGGGCGGGTCGATCGACGTGACCGGCTCGATGATCGCGCTGGTCGGGGCGCAGATCGATGCCTCGGGCGACGCCGGCGGCGGCACGATCCAGATCGGCGGCGAGCAGCAGGGAGAGGGCGAGCTCCAGCGCGCCGGGTCCCTCGCGATGGACGCCGCGAGCAGCGTCCGGGCCGACGCCCTGCGCGACGGCGACGGCGGTCGGGTCATCCTGTTCTCCGAAGACCTGACGTCGATCGCTGGGACGGTCACCGCCCGGGGCGGAGCGGACGCAGGCGATGGCGGCTTCATCGAGACCTCGGGCCTGCGAAACCTGCAGATCCTGCAGACGCCCGACGCCTCGGCGCCCAACGGTGAGGCCGGCGACTGGCTGATCGATCCCTACGCCATCCGGGTCACCGCCGATCCGCCAAGCGCCCTCGCTTGCACAGGCCCGCGCGAATCCTGCCTGAATCGCGCGATCGAGGCGATCCTCGCCCCGAACTTCGACGATGCGGCCTTCGACGGGACCCTGCGGACCTACGCGCCCACCGCCAGCGTGACGAGTCCGAACGACCTGTCGGTAGATCTCCTGGTCCGGGCCCTGGCCGTCGGCACGAACGTCACGCTGTCGACGCAGGCCTTCAACGTCGTGAACGGCGACCCCGCCGAGGGCGACGGAACGCCGGGCGGCAACGGCGACATCACGATCGAAGCACCGATCGAGATCCGCAACGCCGACGTGCTCGAGGGAACCACCGCCCGCCTGGCCCTGCGCGCGGCCGGCAGCATCTACGTCAACGAGGACATCACGGTTCGCGACGCGGCCGACACGACGACGCCGAACCTCTCCCTCGCCCTCGACTTTCGCGCCAACGACCAGAACCAGCGCGCCCAGAACCTGCCCTTCGGAAGCGATCAGCTGCGCGGCAGCGTCGAGCTGCGCGCGGACATCCGGACCGGCGGCGGCGACTTCACGGCGTCGGGCATCTCGATCGATCAGGCGGCGGGCTTCAGTCTCGAGACCGACGGTGGCGACGTCGAGATGGTCGGCGGCAGCACCCTTCGCGACGGCCTACCCGCGATCTTCGGCCGCGACCCGAACAATCCCGGCGCGGCGCCCGTCCCGACGACCTCGAGCGACCCCGGCATTCGCATCGACGGGCTGATCGACACGGGCCGCCCCGACGATGATCCCGATACGGGCGGCGCGATCTCGCTCATCGCCAACGCGATCCAGATCCAGAGCGCCCAGTCCCTCTCGGTCGACACCGGCGTGCTGACGCTGACGGGAACCCTCGCGAGCGGCGGCGGCGACATCCTCGCGAGCGGCGGCACGCGCGGCACGAATTTCGCCGGCAACGTCGACATCACGGGCGGAACGATCCAGTCCGAGGGCGGCGCCGTCGCGATCGACTCGAATCGCGTCGATGCCATCGCCAACAGCGGCAGTCTCGCCGTCTCCTTCGTCGACTCCGCCCGGGGCGAGGGCGGCGCGATCACGGCGACGGGCGCCGACGTTTCGACCAGCGGCGGCCTGCTCACGATCGGCTCCGCCTCGACCCGGACCATCGCGCTCGATGGCGACTTCGACACGCTCGACGCGACCGGCGAGGAAGACGGGCTGCTGGCGATCCTGGCCGCCGACGCACCGGGCACGAACGTGGACGCGGGGCGCTACGGACGAGGCGGCATCACGCTCGCCGCGAATTCGGCCACGACGCTCTCCTCGGCCGGCATCAGCCTCTCCGCTCGCGAGATCACGACCGGACCGAATGGCCTCACGCTCCGCGCCGAGGGCCGATCCGAGCAGGCGATCGACGGGACGTCGCTGGGCCTCTCGAACGACGGAAACCCCGAGAACGATCCGGACTTCGCCGCCGAGCGCGAGGTCGCGATCGACAGCGGACGTCGCATCGACCTGGGCGCCGGCACGCAGATCCTGGCCGAGGCCATTCGCATCCGGGTCGCGACCGATCCGACCTTCCTGAACGCCGCGGAGAGCGACGCCTTCGGCCAGCTGATTCCGGCCGAAGCGGCCATCTTGACCCGACTGACCTTCGGCGGAGCAGGCGGGACCTCGGCCGGCAGCGGCGTGCGCCTCAGCGGCGACGACATCGCCATCTCGATCGGCAACGGCATCACCATTTCGCCCGGCCTCGCCTTCGAGCCCGTCGTCGAAGACGATCTGGTAACGCCCAACGCCTTCGGACTCGAGCGGGGCACGCGGGGCGACTTCTCCGGGCTGCAGCTGCGAAGCTTCGCCGGCGGCCAGCGACCCGAGCGCTTCTCGCTGCGACAGGATGGCGACCTCACGATCAGCGAGGCCGCTCCGACCGCCGACGGCGAGATCTTCTTCGGCGGCCGATCGGGCTCGGGAAGCACGACCGGCGCGTTCGCGAATGCGGCGATCGGAGCCCTGGGACAAACCCTCAGCCTCGAGTCGTCCGACGGCGTACTCGTCGTCGAGGACGCTGCGGGCCTGAACGACGACGTCGCGGCGCTTCCTGGCGTCGATGCGGGGGCGAGCCGGGTCGATCTGCACGGCGGCCTGCTGCTCGACGACGTCGCTGGCGCTGCGCCCGGGGACTCCGTCAGGTTCTTCGATCCGCTGATCAGCGGGACCGCCTTCGACCTCCGAGCCCTCACGATCTCGACGCCCAGGGATCTCACGATCTCGGCGGCGACCGCCCGGGCCGTCGCCGCGGTCGACGACCTCGCCTTCCAGGCGGGCCGCAATACCGGCGTCGAGGGCGCCGCGCAGGACGGCACGCTCAGCGTCGAGGAGAGCGTCTTCCTGCAGGCCAGCGATCGGCTCTCGCTGCATGCGGGGGCGTCCGGCTTTGGCGACCTCGTCTTCGAGACCTCGACGCCGCCGCTCGTCCCCGCCACTCGGCTCGCGAGCAGCTCCCTCGAGCTGCGCGCGGGCGCGGGCCAGGACTCCCTGAACGGCGACCCGGCGCAGCGTTCGGCCATCCGCGACCTCCCGTCGATCGACCTGCGCGACGCCAACGACGCCGACTTCGTCAGCCGGGGCGCGACCGCCCTCGCCTTCTCCTACCGACAGGACGCGGCGATCGACGCCGCCACGGACCTGCCGACCTTCGACAACTTCACGAGCACCTCGATCAGCTCCTTCAACGGAGCGGGCGCAATCACGCCGGTGGCCTACTCCCTGCGATCGGATTTCGGCTCGATCGATCTGACGACGGACGCGACCGACGGCGCCCGGTTCACGGATGCCGCGCTCTCGCTCGTCGGGCTGGAAACGGCCGTCGCGGCCATCGAGGTCGACGACGACTTCAGCTTCGTCGGTCCCGCGATCGAGCTCGGCGGGGTCGTCACCTTCACCTATACGCAACGTCTCGCCGAGATCTTCAATCCGACGGCCGTGCCCGCCGAGGCTCGTGAACGCGTGACGCTCCGCGCGGGCCTCAACGATCCGGGCCTGCTCGTCTTCGAGAACCTCGCCACCGTCACCGCAGGCCGGATCGAGCTGGTCGCGGGCGACGGCAGCGGTGGCGACGTCGGCTCGCGGGTGGTCATCGCCGGCGGCCGCTTCGATCTCTCGGGCGCCGCGACCGGCGAGCGGACCTTCGTCTACCAGGAAGACGAGGATCTGCAGCTCGTCGATCTGCCGACCAACGACCAGTTCATCGGCGGCCTCCCGAACATCATGGCGGTGCGGGACGACGGCGGGCTGCTCGATCTGATCGACTTCGACGTCACGAACCTGCGAGACCGTTTCGAAGCGGGTGTGCAGGCCCGGCTGATCCTCGAGGCCGACACGATCGAGCTGATCGCGAACGACGGCGGCGATCTGATCCTGACCGACGAGGCTACGGATCTCGGGCTGCGGCTGCGTGCGAACCTGCTGCGGCTCGAGGCCCTGATTCCGGGGGTCACGACCGAGCGAGGGCGCGTGATCGCGGGCGGCCGGAGCGGAGATACGCCGCCGGCGGGCCCGCAGAATGATGCGGCGTTCTCGGGGGAGAGCCTCTTGATCGAGGCCTTCGATCCGACGCGAGAGCTCGCGACGACCACCAACCTGAGCACGGCCTCGCAGACCGACGAGATGCCGGACATGTGGAACCTCACGAACGGGCGCGGCCCGACGACGATCGTGCTCGATCAGGACGGTGCGGTGACGCCCGCCGACCTGCCGGATCGCCTGGCGATCTCCGGCAATCTCGAGCGCTCGCTCGACGACGAGCCGGACGGAACCTGGATCCCCACGACCTACAGCATCGCCAGTCTCCAGGAATCGATCATTCTGGACCCTGGGAGCGTGAACGGCAGCACGCTGGTGCTCGGCAGCGAGGCTGTGCCGCTGCTTCGGCCGATCAGCTTCGAGTCCGGCAGCTATGCCCTCGAGAACGTGGGCGCCTACACCTCGGACTCGATCTTCATCGCCGCCGGCGTCGACATGAGCGCCGACGAGACGATCACCCTGGCGGCGGCCCTGCTCACCGGCCAGCCGGCGCAGACGATCGACGACTCGAACCCGATGGGCCAGCTCGTCTTCGAGGGGGCATCGGCGTCGATGCTCTCGGCCAATCGCATCGCGCTGTCGGCAGGTCCCGACTTCACCGTCACGAATCCCGGCGGCACGGGCGTCCCGATCGTGCAGACCGCCCTCGCCCAGATCGATTTCAGCGGCCTGGATTCCCTGGCCCAGACCGGGGACTCCGAGACCGCGATCTTCTCCGCGCGCCAGAGTCGCGCCTTCGACACGCGGATCGTGGGCGGTCCCGGCGACGTCTCGGGTCCGCTGGTCACGGGCAGCGGAGGCTGGGACTCGGTCGAGCTCGCTTCGACGCAGGGTGCGCTGATCCTCGCGAACCCGGAGGCGCTCGCCCCCGTAACCGACGACCTGTTGCTCGGAAGCCTGCTCGAGGACGCCAGCGTCGTGATCGAGCCCTCCGTCGCCGATCCCTTCTCGGCCTTCGCCAACCCGTCGGAGCAGAACGGGCAGATCCGCATCGAGGCCGACGACCTCACCTTCGTGGCCGCTCCCGGCGTCGAGCTGGCACTCGACAGCCCGAATCTCCGGGTCGCCGGCAGCACCTTCCGGACCTTCTTCGACGCCCGCGGCGACCTCGGTCGCGTGGGCTCCGATCCGAACGCCCTCGATCGCCCGATCGTGCGCGTCGAGCAGAGCGGCGACTTCTCCGCGACCCGCCTGATTCGAGCCGATCGCTATCTGCGACCCTTCTTCGACCCCTTCACTGGCATCACGGAGGAGATCACCCGGGAGTCGTTGTCGCAGCTCGAGATCCAGCTCGTGTCGACGGGCAACAGCTTCGTCTTCGGTGACAGCCTTCGCGAGGGCGCCTGGATGAGCAACCTGGTGGTCGAAGTCGGCGGCGGCGCAGCGGCCGACGTCCTGCTCTCGCTGGGCGGTCTGGCCCCGGGCTATCGCTTCGACGATTTCTCGACGCCGGATCTGGAAGCCACGGATTTCGCCGCGCTGCAGCTGACCTCCCTCGAGCTCGACTCGGGCGACGGGGCGGGCACGATCACGATCGGCGCCTTCTCCGCCACCACACCGGGCGCACCGCTCCCCAACGGAGACCTGACGATCGAGACCACCGGCGATCAGCTCTTCTCCGGTCAGATGGTCCTCGAGGACACGCTCTCGACCGACGGCCGGGATCTGCGATTCACCGGCGACATCTACCGCGACTCGTCCATCTCGCTCGAAGACGACGCCGGCCTGATCGTCCAGACGGCGGGCGAGGTCTTCTTCGAGGAAGACATCGGCACCTCTTCGGATAGCGGGGTCGCGACCGATCCGTCGGAGCGCCTCGGCAAGCTCTTCGTGCTCTTCGACTCGGACGTCCGCCGGACCACGCCGGCGGTGCAGTTCGGCCGGCGAGCTGATCTCGACGGGGACGGCATCGACGAGACCCCCGTGATCTCGAACCAGCTCGTACTGACCGACGCGGACATCGTCTTCGCGACTGCCGATCTGAACGAAGCCGACAATCCCCAGGACCCGAACGACGGCAATCTGGTCGCCGATTTCCGCGCGAGCATCGAGAACGCAGCCGATCTGGACGACCTCGACGCGGCGCTCGCCGGCCTCGGCATCGGGCGCAGCACCCTGGCCTCCTACGCGACGATCGGGAAGAGCGCCGGCAACCTGAGCTTCCTGAGCGCGATCAGCGGCCACTTCGTGATGGCGTCCGGCGAACGCCTCGCGGTCGGTGGCGACATCGACATCGACGTCGCCGACGGCGTCGCGAGCCTCGGTGACGTCTCGTCGCTCTCGCTACGGGTTTCCAATGCCAGCCAGATCGGACTCGTCCGGCGCAACTCGGGCGTCACGCTGGGCCTCGACGGCTCGACGACGAAGGACGGGGGCGCCTCGATCCTCGCGAACACGATCGATTTTGGCGGCCTGCCCCCGCAGCTCTTCGGCATCGGCAAGGACACGCGCTTCGGCCTCCCGAATCCCTATGACCCGGCGCTGCCCGCGTTCCTCGGCCAGTTCGCCGCCTTCGCCATGCTCCCGAGCGGCGGGCCGCTCGACGTCGGCTTCTTCTCCTTCGCTGGATCGGAGCTGGTGCCGTCCCTGGTGCCGCGCGGCGCTTCGCGCTCGGAGCTCTCGGGCGCCTTCGGGCCGACCGAGGTTCCGCGACCGACGCGCGAGAACCGAGAGGCTCCTCCACTCACGAATGCCGAACGCCTCGCCGAGCTCGACGTCGACGCGAGAGAGACGCCGGAGCGGGTTCGCATCGCACGCCTTCGCGGCGCCGCGATCATCGACGACCTCGCCTATGCCCAGGACGCGGAAGACGAAGGGAGCGCCTCCATGGTCGGAGCGTACGGCGAGACCGGGCGGCACCGATTCGTTTCAGTTACGGACGCGAGACTCGACGCTGCGGACACCGAAGACGCGATCCGGCTCTACGAGGAGCTCTTCGGCCCCGACGGCGCGCGAGCGGGCGAGGTGCGCGCCACCCTTCAGGAGGCCCTCGATCAGTACCTCGAGACGACTCGCGCTCGTCGCGTGATCGGCTTCGAGCTGCGCCGCTTCGTGAAGAATCGACCCAGCACGCTGCTCCAGGCCTATCAGACCCTGGATCGACTGGACACGCTCTTCCGCTACCACCGCCGCCTCGGGCTCTCCCCGGGCGAGTACCGTCGGATCCAGACCGGCTGGCTCGAGCAGATCCAACCCGACGGCATCACGATCGATGAGCTCTCGGAAGCCATTCATCCTTCGCGCTACGTCCGGGGAAGCGACATCCTCGATATCTTCGGACGTTAGTCCGGAGGATGCGCAATCAGGGCTGCCAGATTTCCACCGGGCCCAGGCCCTCGAGCTGCGGAACGATCGTCTCCGCGGGGCCGAGAACGATGATCGCGGCGCGATCGGGGTGGAGATACTCGATCGCGGCCTCGTGGACGTCGTCGAGCGTGACGGCCCTCACCCGGCTTCGATAGGTGTCGAGCGAATCCGTCGGCAGGCCATGGATCTGGAGATCCACCAGCGAAGAGAGCACGGAGCGACTCGTCTCGAGCGAGAGACCGAAGCGGCCGACGTTGTAGCTGATGAACTTCGCCAGCTCCTCCTCGCTCATCGCCCGATCAGCTCGAATGGCATTCATCTCTTCCAGCAGGAGATCGATCACCTCTCGCGTCTTTTCTGCACGCGTAAACGTGGAGACCGAGAAGGGCCCCGGCTCGCCGCGCAGCGAATAGCCGGAATAGACGCCGTACGTGAGGCCCTCGTCCGAGCGGATGCGCATCATCAGACGCGAAGAGAAGCCGCTGCCTCCGAGCGCATCGTTCATGAGCGCGATCGGGATCCGTCTCGGATTCGTCCGCGAGATGCCTTCGTGCGCGACCATGATCCGGGCCTGTCCGAGCTCGGGCTTGTCGACCACGATCACCCGGCGCGCCTCGGGCGTGCGCTCGGGCGTCGGTGGCGTATTCGGGGGCAGCGGACGTTCGGGAAGATCACCGAACCGGCTCCGAACCTCCGCGATCAGCGCCGACGCGTCGACGTCCCCGACCGCCCAGAAGATCGTCCCGCTCGGGACGAAGCGGTCCTCCCAGTAGGCGCGAGCGTCTTCGTGCGTCAGCCCCTCGAGCGATTCCTTCGTGCCGTCCCTCGGCAAGCCGTAACGATGTCCCGGATAGAGCGCGCGCAGCGCCTTCCAGGTGACCAGCGTCGCCGGATCGTCCTGGGCCGCCACGATGCCCGCCTGGTGCTCCGCGAGCGCCTTGCGGAATTCCTGCTCCTCGAAGCGCGGACGCAGCGCCACGTCCGAGAGGATCTCGAGCAGGAGCGGCTGGTCTTCCGAGAGACCCGAGAGCGCGATGCCCGTCGTGTCCCAGCCGGCGGAGGCCGACAGGGAGGCGCCGGCGTCCTCGACGACCTGGGCAAGCGCGAGACCGTCCCGGTCACCCGCACCGCGTTGCATCACCTCGGTGGCGACGGCCGCAACGCCCGCCTTCGCAGGGTCCACGCTGCCCGCCCCGCGCCGCAGCTCGAAGCCCAGGGAGACCCGCGGCAGGCGATCATCCTCGAGGATCACGATCTCCAGGCCGTTCGACAGCGTGTCGCGATGAAGCGAGCCGGCCTCGACGATCGGTCCCTCGGCCGGCGGCGGCGGCGGCAGCTCCCAGGCCGGGCGCGCTCCGAGACGCAGGCCATCCGGCATCGACGAGCACGCAAAGCAGGCGAGCGCCAGGACGCAGAGAGCGAGCGGTCGCACGAAGAATCCCATCACGGCGTCACCCCCTCGAGCGAAGCGATCGATTCGGTCGACTCGTTCTCCGGCGGGTCGGGCTCGGGCGAGAGCACGCGAATCACGTTGCGCCCATCGGGTCGGAGATAGGTCTTGACGACACGCTGGACGTCCTCCGGCGTCACTCGACGAATCGCTTCGATCCGCTCGGAGAGCGGGCGAACCCGCCCGAAGGCCACCATCTCGCGACCGATCCGACTCGCGAGCGAATGGTTCGTCGCGAAGCGATTGACCAGAGACACCTCCATCTGGCGCTTCGCGCGCGCGACCTCTTCTTCGCTGACGCCCTCCTTGGCGACTCGGTCGATCTCGGCCATGAAGAGATCCTCGATCTCGTCGAGCGAGACGCCGGGGCGTGCGCCGGCCGACGCGTAGAACATGCCCGCGTCGTTGAGCTCCCAATAGCTGCCGTAGGCGTAGAGGGCCTTCTCCTGCTCGTAGACGAGCGACCGATAGAGTCGGCTCGATCGTCCTCCCGACAGGATCTGGCTGGCGATGTCGAGGGCCTCCCCATCTTCATGGCCGGTCGGCGGCGCGTGCCAGCCGGCGAAGAGCAGCGGGATCTGCGCGTCGAAGAGAACCTCCGCCTCTCGCGCGCCGCGCTGGGCGACCACCGTCGTCGGGTTCCGGGGAATCGACTTCGCGCTGGGCAGGCGACCGAAGGCCCGCTCGATGTGCGAAAGCGTCGGCTCGGTCTGGAAGTCGCCTACGATCACGAGCGTGAGGTTGTTCGCCGCATAGTAGGTGTCGAAGAACGCACGGCAGGCTTCGATCGTGACCTGCTCGATATCGCTGCGCCAGCCGATCACCGGCCAGCGGTAGGGATGCGCCTGCCAGACGAGCGCCGTCAGCGCCTCGAAGCCGCGACCGTCCGGCGTGTCTTCGGTTCGCAGACGTCGCTCCTCGAGCACCACCTCGCGTTCGCTCTCGAGCGTCGACTCGGAGATGTCGAGATTCAGGAAGCGCTCCGCCTCGAGATCGATCACCAGCGGCAGACTCTCGGAGGTCACGTCCTCGTGATAGACGGTGACGTCATTGCTCGTGTAGGCGTTGATCTGCCCGCCGCGCTCGTTGATGAGCTGCGCGTGGACCTCGGGCGCGATGTTCTTCGAGCCCTTGAACATCATGTGCTCGAAGAGGTGGGCGATTCCGGTGTAGAAAGATTCGTCCGAAGATCCGGCATCGACCCAGATCTGCACCGCGACGACGGGCGTCCGATGATCCTCGAGCAGGAGGACTCGCAGTCCGTTCTCGAGCCGGGTCTCGAAGAGACCCTCGATCGGATCATGCGTATGACCGGTCTCGGCTGCGGCCGGCGAGGCCGCCCCGGCCGCGATGCCCGACAGCACGACGAGAGCCAGAATCCATTGCATCGCGGTCTGCAGGAGATCCAGTCGAAAAGCCGCCGCCTCCGCCCCCCGCGGTTGCGACCCGAAACCCCGAGCGGGGCGAGATCTTCTTTTCATGGACCCGGACCCTATCGGTTGAGCCCAGGGGTGTCGAGCACGGAGCCGCCCGAAGAGCGTCGATTTCGTGTGCGCTTCTTGACGGTCCCCGGCGCCCAAACCGGCTAATCTCACGGCGCCCCAGCGAGAGCCGATCGGAGCGGACGCGGCCGGCAAGCGACTGAAGAGGATCGATTCGATGAGCCCCAAGGACACTGACGAGCACCTCCGCGCGCTCCTCTCTTCGACCAAGACCATCGCCGTCGTCGGCATCAAGGGTGGAGCGAGCGATGATGCCTATCGCGTTCCGCTCTACCTGAAGCGGGCGGGCTACGAGATCATCCCGATCAACCCCAAGCTCGAAACGGTCCTCGACGAGGTCTGTCATGCGAGTCTCGCCGAGATCGAGAAGCCGGTGGATCTGGTCAGCCTCTTCCGGGCCTCGGAACACGTTCCGGCCCACGTCGACGAGATCCTCGCCCTCGACCCCCGACCGAAGGTCGTCTGGATGCAGCTGGGCATCCATCACGGCGAGGCCGCACAGCGGCTGCGCGAGGGCGGCATCGAAGTGATCCAGGACCGCTGCATCATGGTCGACCATCGGCGGCTGATCGGGGAAGCCGGCCGCGACGGCAACGCGTCTGGCGAGCCACTCGAAGAGACCGCCTGAGCATGGCACGCGGCACCCAGGACGGTGATCGACTCGTCTATTCGAGCGAGCACGGGCGCGTCTGCCCCGCCTGTGGACGCAGCGAGACGCGCTGCAGCTGTCGGGGCAAGGGCGCCCGCGCGCGCATCAAGGCCCGCGACGAGGCGGCCGCCGCGCAGGCCAGTGACGGCATCGTCCGCGTGGGCCGCTCGACCAAGGGACGTCGGGGCAAGGTGGTCTCGACGGTCACGGGAGTGCCCGTCGACGCCGACGCGCTCGCGGCACTGGCCGGCGACCTGAAGCGCCGTTGCGGAACGGGCGGCGCCCTGAAGGACGGCGTGATCGAGATCCAGGGCGACCACCGAGATACCCTGGTCGAAGAGCTCGAGAAGCGCGGCTTCAAGGTCAAACGCGCCGGCTGAGCTCCTTCACCTCGTAGCGATCGATCCGCCGCGCCAGCCAGACCATCGCGACCAGGTCGGGGCCGACGGCCAGCAGCCTCCGCGCGATCCCGTACTTCGATCGACCGTGTCGTCGCGGACGGTGGCGCACCGGACATTCCGCGATGCGCGCGCCCTCCATCCGCAGCATCGACGGCAGGAAGCGGTGGCCCCCCCGAAAGAGCTTGATGCGGTCGAGCGGGGCGCGCCGCATCACTCGGAGCGAGCAGCCGATATCGCTGACCCCGTCTCCCAGGACGCGACGACGAATCCGGTTCGCGATCCGGGAGCTCAGGCGCTTGGCCGCGCCGTCCTCGCGCGGCGTGCGGATGCCGCAGACACAGTCGGCCGTCTCGAGCCGGTCGAGCAGCCGGGGCAGATCGGCTGGATCGTTCTGCAGATCCGCATCGAGCGTCGCGACGAGCTCGCCATGCGCCGCGCGAAAGCCGGCCTCGAGCGCCGCGGACTGACCTGAAGGCGGAGACAGGCTCAGCAGTCGAAGCCTCGGATCGCGATGCGCCAGCCGACGGGCGATCTCCGGGCCATGATCGCGGCTGCCGTCGTCGACGAGCAGGATCTCCGCCTCGAAGGCCAGCTCGTCCAGGACCTTCGTCAGCTCCGCATGCAGCTCGACGAGCGAATCGGCCTCATCCCGATAGGGGACCACCACCGACAGCCGCGGGGAAGTCTTCATCTCAGTCCGACCGCGCAAGGGCGAAATAGCTGCCGAGGTCGCGTCCCTTGCGCGCCGCCGAACCGATCGTGACGTGCTCGGAGACCCGGCGCAGCGTATCGACCATGAAGCCGTAGACGAAGCGTGCGAGCCCCGACTCGTTCGAGCGGATCGCCGGCCAATGGTCGGGCTTGCGGTCGGGCAGGCGGCGATAGTCGACGCGAACCTCTCGCCGATCCGGATCGTCGACCGCCACGAAATACCCGGGACCCGTCAGCGGCGCCATCGTCTGGAAGTTGTATCCCGCGAGCGCGGCGGGGGCCGCCGCGTCCTCCCCTGGCAATCGGCAGAATCGCTTCTCGAAGACCCGGAACGCCGGCAGCGTATTGAGGCCGAGATGCCGAACCTCCTCGAGTGCGTCGCGATCGGGCGGCACCAGGTCGGCGAGTGAGAGCGGTGCTGCGCCCTCGACCTTGCGATAGAGATCGCGCTGCTCGCGGCGCCCGAGGCGCCGGACCAGCGCGACGCGCATGGAGGGCGAGAGATCGTCGAAGAGCGCAGCCAGGCGGGCTGCGGGGCAGCCCGGATCAGCCACACCGCGGCCCAGCGCCTGATGGGCCTCGCGCAGCGCCGCTTCGTCGATCTGCTCTGCCACCCGCCTGCCCCCCTGCCCCGCTTCCCGGAGCGCGTCTTCCGCCGGGAAGGTACCGTCGATGCCAGCCGTGCATCAGCCGCCCACGACCGACCACCCTCGAGAAGGGCAAGCTTCCCAGCACGCGCCGCAGCGCGAGCGGATCGGCTACTGGGCCCTGATCGCAGCCACCGGCCTGCTCTTCCTGGCCGGCCTCGGCGTGATCGATCTGTGGACCCCGGATGAGCCCCGCTACGCCGCGATTGCGGAGGAGCTTCGCTCGTTCCGTCACGGCTTCGACGGACTCGTCCTGCTCCACCTCAACGACGAGGCCTATACCCAGAAGCCGCCCCTCTACTTCTGGCTCGCCGCGCTGCTGGGTACGCCCGGCGGACGGGTGGACGAGATCGCCGCGCGGCTGCCCTCGGCGCTCGCGGGCATCGCAGCGGTCGCGATGACGGCCCTCCTCGGGCGGCGGCTGCTGGCTCGCCCATGGGCCGCGCTGCTCGCCGCGGGCCTGCTGGCCACGAGCTTCCGCTTCGCCTTCACCGCGCGCCGCGCGCAGCTCGACGTCCTGCTCACCGCCCTCGAGCTCGCGGCGATCGCGCTGTTCTGGCGGCTCGAGACGACGCCCGGCGGCATCGAGGGCGCCCGGCGGTCACCCGCCGCGATCGCCGGGCTGCATGCGTCCCTGGGCGCGGCAGCGCTCGTCAAGGGACCGGTCGCGTGGCTGCCCTTCGCCGTCTTCGGCGTGTTTCTCGCTTGGGAGGGGCGTCTTCGGGCCTTTTGCGAAATCGCCCCCTGGTGGGCGTGGATGCTGTCGATGGGCCCCCTGGCGACCTGGGCAGCGGCCGCCGTCGCGCTTGCGCCGCCCGGCTTCGCCGAGATCGCGATCGGGGAGAACCTCATCGGCCGTTTCTTCGAGGGCTCGTCGCACGCGCGCCCCTTCTACTACTACCTCTACCAGCTTCCTCTCGATTTCCTGCCCTGGACATTGCTGCTGCCGCTGGCGATTCCGATCCTCATGCGTGCGGGACGCGATCGGGGGCCGCGGGTGCGACGGGCCGATCCGGTCTCGCCCCGAGCGGCGCGATTCCTGATCGCATGGATCGCGGTGCCGCTGCTCTTCTTCTCGCTCTCGGCGGGCAAGCGTGGCGTCTATCTGCTGCCCGTCTTCCCCGCTCTGGCCCTGGTCGGCACGCTCGCGCTCGAACGCGCGCCCAGGCGAATCCAGTCGCCCTATCGGGCCTGCCTGGCTGTTCTGATCCTGGTGGCAGTGCTCGAAGGGGTGGTCGCGCTGAGCGTCTTTCCTCGACTCGATCCCGAGAAATCGCTCCGCCCCATCGCGCGAGCGGTGGCCGCCCGGGCGGGTCCCGACGAGATCGTCGGCGTCTTCGGGCTATCGACCATCGAAGGCGCCCTTGGCTACTACGCGGGGCTGCGCGTCGCATCGCTCCCGACGCGCGAGACGCTCGAGCGATACCTCGAAGCCGGCGGACGCCTCGTCTTGCTTCGCGAGCGTGACCTCGGCTCGCTCGGAGGTCGCCTCGAGCTGCGCGCGATCGAGACCATGCGATCCGGGCGGCGAGCGCTGGTCCTGGCCGGCTCTTCAGGTGCTGTTTCCCATGGGGTCACTCGCGACCCTGGGTAGAAACGCTGCACTCTGTACCTCCGGAAGCGCACTGAAAGTGCGTATATCCCCGATGTCAATCGGCTTTCCGGGCCTCCGACCTGCCATCGCAGGGCGCATTCCGCTACCCTGCAGCCGGTCCAGACCCCCGCTAATGTCCGCTCTCGATCGATCCGCCGCAACGCACTGTTGCATCCAAACGCGGAACGAGACCGGAAATCACCGTGGATCAGGATCCGACGAGACCCACCGGTTCGTCCCCCTTCGTCCTCCTGTGGCGCCGCCGCCGCGGGACGATGCGCGGGGAGGCCCGGCGGATCGTTCCGAGGGCTGCCGAGGAGACCGCTGCGACCGAAGCCGAGCGCAGCACCTCCCTCGATCCCGGACGATCCCACGGTCAGCGATCGAGTAGCCCCGGAATCGAGGGGCACGACCGACCAGATGCACAGACCACCAACTCGCTTCGCCGAGATTCGACATCTCTCGGCCAGACCCAAGAAGCGCCCTGACAGAGACAAGAAAGAGAGGAGCCACCATGTCCGAAACCGCTGAACTCCGCCTCGGCGACAAGACGATCCAGCTGCCCGTCATCGTGGGCAGCGAAGGCGAACGCGCCATCGACATCAGCAAGCTCCGCGCCCAGACCGGCTACATCACCCTCGATCCGGGCTACGCGAACTCGGGCTCCTGTCAGAGCGCCATCACCTTCATCGACGGTGAAGAGGGCATCCTCCGCTACCGCGGCATCCCGATCGAGGAGCTGGCCGACAAGTCGACCTTCACCGAGGTCTCCTACCTGCTGATCTACGGCCACCTGCCGACCCAGAAGGAGCTCGACGATTTCGAGCAGACCCTCAGCCGGCACACGATGCTCCACGAGGACTTCAAGCAGATCTACTCGGCGCTTCCGAAGGACGCACACCCGATGGCCGCCTGTGCGGCGACGGTCGGAGCGCTCGCGACCTTCTATCCCGACTCGCTCGATCCCCGGGATCCGCAGGAGGTCGAGATCTCGATGCATCGGCTGCTCGCCAAGCTCCCGACGCTCGCAGCCTACGCCTACAAGCACTCGATCGGCCAGCCCTACCTCTACCCGCTGAACGAGCTCGACTACGTCGGCAACTTCCTGCGCATGATGTTCGGCAACCCGTGCGAGGAGTTCGAGGTCGACCCGGTCGTCAAGAAGGCGCTCGACCTGCTCTTCATCCTGCACGCGGATCACGAGCAGAACTGCTCGACGAGCACGACCCGCCTGGTCGGCTCCTCGATGGTGAACCTCTTCGGGACGATCTCGGCCGCGATCAACGCGCTCTGGGGTCCGCTGCACGGCGGCGCCAACCAGGCCGTGATCGAGATGCTCGAGGCCATCCACGAAGAGGGCACGAGCCCGCGCGCCTATCTCGAGCGCGCGAAGAGCGGCGACGACAGCGCGCGCCTGATGGGCTTCGGCCATCGCGTCTACAAGAACTTCGACCCCCGCGCCAAGGTCATCAAGAAGGCCTGCGACGACGTGCTCGACCGCATGGGCATCCACAGTCCGCTGCTCGAGATCGCCAAGGAGCTCGAGGAGATCACGCTCAAGGACGAGTACTTCATCGAGCGCAAGCTCTACCCGAACGTCGACTTCTACTCGGGCGTGATCTACAACGCGATCGGTACGCCGGCCACCATGTTCACGGCCATGTTCGCGATCGGTCGCCTGCCGGGCTGGATCGCCCAGTGGAAGGAGCTCCACGAGGATCCGGCCTTCAAGATCGGACGACCGCGCCAGGTCTATACCGGCCCGACGAAGACGGCGTACACGCCTATGAGCGAACGTTAGTCGCGGGCCTTTCGGGACCATCGATCGTATGAGCCAATCGAACGAGGCGTCGGCGGAATCTCCCCGGCGCCTCGGCTCGTATACGACGGCGCGCGTGACGCGCGGACGCGTCGAGCGACTCGAGCGCCACGCCGGACGCCTGCGGCGGGACGCCGCACGGCTCGGGCTTCCGTTGCCCTCGCGCGTCGAGATCGAGCGCGTCTTCCTCGAGGCCGCCGACCGGGCCTTCGATCGCGGACAGGGCATCGTTCGCGTCGAGTGGTCGCACCTGCCCGGCGAGGCCCCCGAGCTGATCGCCATCACGCGGCCGCTCGGCGACCGAGGAGATCGCTGGCGTGCCGCCCGGTCGAAGGCCGTCCATCCGGGACCCGGACTCCGGGCCAACACCAAATGCATCGACGTCGAGGCCTACGATCGCGGACGGGCCGAGGTCCACGAGGGCCGCTGCGACGAGGTCCTGTTATTCGACGACAGTGGTCTGCTGGTCGAGGGCTGCCACACGAATCTGCTCGTCGTGACCGAGGCCGGCGATGTCGTCACGCCGGATCTCGCGCTCGGGGGGGTCGAGGGACTCGGCCTCGAGATCGTGCGCGAAAATCACCCGGAGATCGGGTCGGCGAGACTCCGCAGCGAAGATCTCGAGACCGTGCGCGAGCTGATGAGTGTGAACGTCGTCCGGGGGGTCGTGCCGATCGTCGAGCTCGACGGCCGACTCGTGGGCCGCGGTGAGCCCGGACCGTGGGCGCTAAGGCTCGCGGCTCCGCTGCAGCGCCCGCGCTGACGAAGAGCGCGAGCCCGCCGTCAGTGCACCGGCTCCTTCGAGCCGAAGACCGAGGTCAAGACGTTCTTCACGGTCAGCGGGCCGAGGCCGGGCGTGACCTCGAGCATGCGCTGCTCGAACTCGGGGGCCTCGGCGGTCGGAAACTCGTCACAGAATTCGCCGAAGATCCGCACCAGCACCTCGGCGGCCTTGGCCGCGTCGACGTCGGACAGGTAGAGCACGGCCCGCTCCCGGGTCATGCGGAAGATCTGGTCTTCGACGCGCAGCGCGCTCTCGAGATAGGCCAGATAATCGGGGAAGAGCAGATCGCCCTCTTGCGCGGCGACGCCCACGACCACCGAGCAGACCGCGTGGGCGTCCGCCAGCTCGGAGACGCGAGCGATCATCTGGGAAAGCTTGCGGGGATCGTCATTCATTTCACGTGTCATCTGTGCTTCGACCATAACAGTCTCCCTATCGACGGCTGCCCGAAAGTTCTGAAGTCACGATCCCGATCGGAGGACCGCAGCGGAACCCCTGGGGAAGAAGCCCCTCCCCCATCCCGTTCGCTCATCGGAATCCAGACCGGCGAAGTGAATCAGGCAGTCGTTCGTTCCGTTCTCTAATCTCCGGCCGCCGCCCTCACATCACGGGCGGGATCATTCCACGCTGGAAGCGCCTCGAGCGGCCGATCGTCGTCGGGCGCAGGCCTTCCCGTCGCCGCGTGCAGGAGACGCCCAACCTTGGCTCGAGATACGACCCTCGACGAAGCCCGAAGCAACGACCCCGGCCGCGAGCTCGGCGTTCGCCGCGCGCTCTCGCCGAGCGCCGAGCAGCTGGCCCTGGGCTTCTTCGCGCTCGCCGCCGTGACCTACGTCCTGATCGTCTTCGGGGCGCTGGTCCGAGCCCACGGCGCCGGGCTCGCCTGCCCGGACTGGCCGCTCTGCTTCGGCGAAGTGATCCCGCAATTCGACTTCAAGGTCGCCTTCGAGTGGGGCCATCGAGCACTCGCTGGCAGCGTCGGTCTGATCTTCCTCGCGCTCGCCGGGCTCACCCTGAGACTGCCTCGTCTGGGTCCGCGAATGCGTCTGGGTCTGCTCATCGCGGCGCTGATCCTGGCTGCGCAGGTCGTGCTCGGCGGCCTGACCGTGCTCGAGCTGCTCGCGTCGTGGACGGTGACCTCGCATCTGGTGACGGGGAATGCCTTCGCGCTGTCGCTGGTGCTCCTGGGGCGCCGTCTCGCGCGCCTCTCCGCCGACTCGCAGGAGATCGAGCCGGCGAGCGCGCTCCAACGGGGCCTCACCTCCTTCGCCGCCGGACTGCTCTTCGTCCAGATCGTGCTCGGCGGTCTGGTCTCGTCGAATTACGCGGGCCTCGTCTGCCCCGACTGGCCCAGCTGCATGAACGGCGAATATTTCCCGACCTGGTCGGGCATCCAGGGCCTTCACCTGTTCCACCGAAGCGTCGGCTATGCCGCCGCGATCGCAATCGCCAGCGCGGCCTGGCTCGCGCGTAGCCACCCGGGCAGCCGTCGATGGCTCGGGGTCGCAAGCCTCTTCGTCGTCGCGCAGGTCGGGGTCGGTGTCGCCAACGTGCTGTTGCGCCTGCCCGTCGAGGTGACGGCGCTGCATTCGGCCCTCGCAGCCGGACTCGTCTGCACAGTGGGCGTCGGGCTCCGGGAAGTCTGGCGACGGGCCTGATCCCGCAGCATCGGTCGGACCATTGCGACCGCAGCTCCTCATCCGCGACGGCGGGCGACCGCGGGGGGTGCTACATCCTGCTCGCCGCCGGCCGATGGGAGCCCCTCGCACGGCGAGAAGGAGACGACATGCGAGCCCATCAGATCATTGCCGCGATGAGCCAGGAGCGATTCGAGGCGCTCCTGGGCAGCCTCAACGAGGAGAACCCCGAAGTCATCCAGGGCACGACCATGGCGGCGGCGCAGGTCCTCAAGTTCCGACCGAAATTCCTGATGAAGCAGCCGCCGGCCAAGCGCATGAAGTCCGTTCGTCAGGCGATCTCCCGGGTCACGGCGAATCACCTCGCCGAGGAGCTGCTCGCGGTCTATTTCCTGAAGTGCCAGCTCGGGCTGCTCACCGAATGGCTCGACCTGATGGGGCTCGAGCACGAAGAAGGCATCCTCACCCAGGAAGAGGCGCCTTGTCCGGATGCCGGCGAGCTCGAAGCGAAGGTCGATCAGTTCCTGTCCGCGGGTGACGAAGAGGATCGCGAGCTTCTGCTGCGCGTGTTCTCGGCGCAGGCCGCGATCGAGTGGCCGGCGCTCGACGAGATCCTCGCCGCCCGAAGCGCCGCCTGATCGGCTCGTCCGCAGCGAGCACCATTCCTGCGTCGGTCCCTGAACGAAAAACGGGAGGAACGCATCGCGCTCCTCCCGTTCCTTCATCGAGCCCGCTCGCGATCCGCGAACCGGCAGCCGATCAATCGCCCTTGAAGGCCGCGAGCAGCGTCTGCATCTCGATCGCGATCGAATCGGGAATCACGTAGCCCTCGTCCGAGTGGATCGTGTCCCAGTTCGCCGCAATGTCCTCGGCGGTCGGCACGACGCCGAGCCCAGAGAACCAGCCCTTGCCCAGACCGATGAAGATCCGCGCATACTTGCCGCCGCCCACCGAGTAGATCGAATGCGTCTCCTCGCAGGCCTCGGAGCACAGATAGGTCACGAGCGGCGTGATCTGCTCCGGCTTGAGGTTCTCGGCCATCGGCCCGAGCAGGTCCTCCGTGAGCCGTGTGTTCGCCACCGGCGCGATCACGTTCGAGAGGATGTTGTTCTTCTTGCCCTCGACCGCGAGCACGTTCGACAGACCGACGAGGCCCATCTTGGCGGCGCCGTAGTTGGTCTGGCCGAAGTTGCCGAAGATGCCGGCCGCGGAGGCGGTGAACAGGAAGCGGCCGTAGTTGCGCTCCTTCATCACGCGAAACGCCGGCTGGGACACGAAGAACGCACCCTTCAGATGGACGTCGAGCACGATCTCGAGCTCCGCCTGCGAGAGCTTGGCGAAGGACTTGTCGCGCAGGATGCCCGCGTTGTTCACGACGATGTCGACCTGGCCGAAGTTGTCGAGCGCCGTCTGGATGATGGCTTCACCGCCTTCGGGCGTGGCGACCGAGTCGTAGTTCGCGACCGCGGTGCCTCCCGCCTCGGTGATCTCCTTCACGACCTGGTCGGCCATGCTCGATCCGCCGCCGGTTCCGTCGGCCGCGCCGCCGAGGTCGTTCACGACCACCTTGCCGCCGCGCTTGGCGAAGTCGAGGGCGTAGGTCTTGCCGAGACCGCCGCCGGCGCCGGTGATCACTGCGACGCGGTCGTCGAATCGGATTTCACTCATGTTCAGGATTCCTCTCAGGGGTTTGGATGAAAACGTCGGGGCGGATCCCCGCTCTTCGAAGCACGCTTTGCGCGCCCAGCGGGACTCCGCAGGAGTCGAGCGAGAAGGCCTCGTGACCCCACTCGGAGCCGTGTCGAAAGCCAGGGAGTCCGTCGAGGGCGGTGAGCTTCGACGTCGTCCCGCTCGTCGCGGACCACGCCGGGGCATCGGACCACGAACGACCGGCGCAGACCATAGCAGCAGGACGCGTGCCACCGGACGGCCAAGAAATGACCTCGGGACCGGTCGGCCGGGAGCCCGAGCGGACTAGCCGAAGAGGTCGAGCAGCGTGCCGCGCATCTCGGCACCGACCGCGAAGACCCGGGCGCTGGCCGAGTACTGCGTGCTGGCCTGGATCTGGCCGACGACCTCCCGAGCCAGGCTGACGGGCGCCGGATCGGCCCCCTGCTCCACGCGGGCCTGGGATCCGCCCGAGGCCAGGGAAGTCTGGATCGCGCGCTGCGGCCGGAAATCTTCGGTGAGGAGATTTGCCACGTTGTGGGCAGAGACGGCGACGCGCGTCTGCGCGCTCTGCATCCCAGTGAGTGCGATTCCCAAGGCTTCCATGCCCGGTCGTATCGTCTGGGGGGCGGCCGGCCCTGAAGAGCGGACACGCGAGACCGGAGAACCTGCCCGGCTTCTGCCGGCGAGTCGCACGCGGAGCGCAGCCCCGCGCACGTCTCGACGAGACGAGCCAGCTTGCGTAGCCTGCGCCTGCCGGGGGCCACACGCGCGATGTTGGATCCAGGCAGCGGACTCGAGGACTCGAGTGGGAAGGGACGACCTGCCATGGGCGTACGCATTGGAGTCGGCCTGGGCCTCGGTGGCTTCCCCTTCGAGACGATCGACGAATTCCGCTCCTGGCTCGAGGTCTGCGAGGACTCCGAGATCGACTCGATCTGGCAATCCGACCGGGTCGTGTCCCGGGAGCCCGCCTTCGAGCCGATCACGCTGCTCTCGGTCATCGCAGGGGCGACACGCCGGCTCAAGTTCGGCACGAACGCGGTGGTCCTGCCCTTCCGTGATCCGGTCACATTCGCGCGGCAATGCGCCACGCTCGACCATCTCTCCGACGGTCGCTTCCTGCCGACGGTCGCGATCGGACGCGGCGATGCGCCCGAGTGGGAAGCAACCGGTCGCAGCGCCAGCGGCCGCGGCGCGCGCGCGGACGAGGCGCTCGAGGTCATGACCCGCTTGTGGCAGGGCGAGAACGTCGACTTCGAGGGCCAGCATTTCTCGCTGAAGGGCGCGACGATCAATCCGCGCCCCAAGCAGCAACCGCTGCCGCTCTGGCTGGGCGGCTCGTCGGCCGCGGCCATCCGGCGCACTGCGCGATACGGAAGCGGCTGGCTCGCGCCGCTCCAATCGCCCGAGGAGGCCGGGGTCACGGTGCGGGCCATCCGGGCCGAGAGCCAGCGAATCGGACGCCCCATCCCGGACGATCATTATGGTGCCACGATCCTGTTCCGCATCGGTGAGGCGATCACGCCACCCGATCCGACGGGCGGCGCTCGTAACGACGCGGCGATCGCGATGCGCGAGCGCCTCGCGCGGATCCAGGCGATCGGCGACCCAGCCGAGGTGCTCGCCCGGATCCGCGAATTCAAGGCCAACGGCGTCACGAAATTCGTCGCGATCCCGCTGGCCCGAAATGCGGGGGAGATGAAGGAGCAGTGTCGTCTGCTCTCGAGCGAGGTCATCCCGCGCGCGAACGATTGAGGACGCGCCTCACGGACGGGTGAGCCTGGGCGGCGATCTAGTCGAGAAGCGCGAGCACGCCCTCGGGCGGTCGACCGATCGCGGCACGAGCCCCTCGGATCACGATCGGTCGCTCCATCAGGATCGGCGCCGCGGCCATCGCCTCGAGAATCTGCGCGTCGCTCGACTCCGGCGTCACGCCCGCGGCCGCGAACTCGGCCTGCCCGGTTCGCGTGAAATCGATCGGGCGTCTGGCGAGCCGCGTTGCGAGATCTTCGAGCTCGCCCCTCGACAGAGGATCGTCGAGATAGAGACGGGTCGCGAAGTCGACCCCTCGCTCCTCGAGGAGTGCGCACGTCTTTCGGCTCTTCGAGCAATTCGGGTTGTGCAGAATCAGGATCTCGTCCTCAGAACTCGGCAGGCCCACGTCTCCCCTCCTCTTCCATGCAGCGCGACCTCTTGCGCCACATCGCGGCGAAGCCTAGAGATTCCGGTCCCCCACGGCGAGCGCGGCCACACGCGCGACCATCGAAAGGAGAGCGGATGTCCCTCTTGCGATTCCTGGGGCTCGGCGGCACCGGCACTCGTCGAGACGCGGAGCCAGAGAGCCTGATCGAGATCGAGCGATCCCTCGACGCACTGCCGCCCGAGGAGGCCCGGCTCGTCGCCGCTTTCGCCTATCTCCTCGCCCGGATCGCCGGCGCCGATCTGCGCACCGACGCCTCCGAACGCATTTCGATGGCGGAGCGATTGGCGACCTTCGGCGGCGTCGGGAGCGAGCAGGCGAAGCTGCTCGCCGACACCGCCGTCGAAGCCGAGGCGCTGCACGGCTCGAGCGACGACCATCTCGTGGCGCGTGCCTTTCGGGACATGACCAGCGACGAAGAACGGCGGCGACTGCTCCGCTGCCTATACGCCGTCGCCGCTGCGGACGAGACCATCACCACCGCGGAGGACAACGAGATCTTCGACGTGGCCACCGCGATCGGAGTGGATCGCACGGATGTGATCGCCATCCGATCGGAGTGGAAGCAGTATCTCGGATCGATGAAGGCACTTCCGGGCGAGCGCTGATCCGCTAAGCTCGCGCGGCTTCGAACCCAGCCAACGGGAGAGTCGATCAATGGCCGCACGCAAGAAGACCAGCAGGAAGAAGACGGCAAAGAAGGCCAGGAAGACGACCGCCAAGCGGGGCGTCAAGAAGAAGGCCGCAAAGAAAGCCAAGAAGGCGGCCAAGAAGTCCGTCAAGAAGAAGGCTTCGAAGAAGAAGGCCAGCCCGAAGAAGTCGACCCGGAAGAAGGCGGGCAAGAAAGCCAAGAAGGCCGCCAGGAAGAAGGCGGGCAAGCGTGCCTCGAAGAAGGCGACTTCGCGGAAGCAGGCCGCCAGCCCGAGGTCGACGAAAGCGAAGGCAGCCAAGCCGAAGGTCAGCAAGCCGAAGGCAACCCAGGTCCCCAAGAGCTCCGGGGAGCTGGTTCGCACGCGACCGGCCGTCGTTTCCTCCCGCCTCCTGGGGCCGGGAACGTCTTCCGACGGAGAATCGGCTTCGGGCGGCCTCAGCTACAGCAATCCCGCCCGGGCGGCGATGCTCAAGAAATTCCTCCGCTAGCCTGGCGCGCGTCCATCGGAGAGCGGGCCGGCGCCGGCCCGCTCTTCAGCTACTCGGCCTTCACGATCTGGACGACCCGCCCCGCCTGGATCTGATCCCGATCGAGTCGCGCGATCCACTCCGGACCCGAGCGCGGGCCGCCATAGGCCTGCACCCGAAGACGCGGCGTCAGCAGATAGAAGGGGCGATGGGCCTCGTCGTGCCGGTCGACGAGGGTGCGGTCGTGCACGTTGAGGCGTTCGAGGACTCTCGCATCCCGGGGATCCGATGACGCAGTCGCCACGTTCACGCGGTAGTGCGCAACGGCATCGGCTCCGAGCGAGTACTGCACGCGCTGTCGATCCCGTGGGCTCGCGACGGCGGGCTCGGCATAGCTGAAGCGCGTCCCCACCCGAACGATCGTGCCACCACGGGTCCGGCGCTCGGCGAGCGGCTCTCGCTGGCTCTCGAGATACGACCAGGCCAACGCGTCGAGCACCGCCGCATCCAGGCTCGAGAACGATGCCCCGGGCCCGAGCGGACGAACCGCGATCTCATCTTCCTGCGCGGGTAGCCCGGCGCAGCCGACCGCGCCGAGCCAGACGATCAGCAGCGCCAGGATCGAGAGTGAACGGGAGACGGAACCAGTCGGCGAGAGACTTGAGTTGGGCATCGGATTCTCCTGAATCGAGAGGACGGAAGGATTGCCGTCCGATCACATCCAGAAGCATCGGGCCACCTGGGCGTCCCCTCTGTTAAGCAGCTCTCACAAGGAACGATTTCTCGCCAGCCCGCCCGCTCGCCTCAAACGAAGACGCCCCCGCGGATTTCTCCGCGGGGGCGTCCATGCCTCGATCCAATCCCTATCGCGACGTGATGCCCTCGGCACCATGTCGGTCGGATCCGGGGAGCGAAGACTCAGTCCTCGTCTTCGTCCTTGATCTTGCTCTCGAACTTCTTCTTGAGCTCGGCCGTGGTCTCGGCCGGGACGGGCGCGTACTTCTCGAACTCCATCGAGAATTCGGCCTTGCCCTGGGTCATCGACCGCAGGTCGGTCGCGTAACCGAACATCTCGGACAGCGGCACCTCGGCGTCGACCGTCGAGAAGCCACCCTCCTCGCTCGATCCGATGACCTGGCCTCGGCGCTGCATGATCGTCTTCAGGATCGCCCCCTGGAACTCCGACGGCCCTTCGACCGACAGCTTCATGATCGGCTCGAGGATCTGGGGCTTGGCCCGCGGATAGAACTCGCGGAATGCACCCCGCGCCGCCGCCTGAAAGGCCATCTCCGAGGAGTCGACCGAGTGCGCCGCACCGTCGTTGATCTCGATCTTCATGCCGATCACGGGGAAGCCGATCAGCCGACCCTTGTCGAGCGAAGAACGGAAGCCCTTCTCGACCGCCGGGATGTACTCCGTCGGAATCGCGCCGCCCTTGATCGCGTTGATGAACTGGAAGTCCTTGTCGCCCTCGTCGTCGGGCCCGATCGGCGAGACGATGCCCGCGACCTTGCCGTACTGACCGGAGCCGCCCGACTGCTTCTTGTGCGTGTAGGAGAACTCGGTCGGCTTGGTGATGGTCTCGCGGTAGGCCACCTGCGGCTGGCCGGTCTCGACCTCGCAGTTGTACTCGCGCTTCATGCGCTCGACGTAGACCTCGAGATGCAGCTCGCCCATCCCCGAGATGACGGTCTCGTTGCTCTCCTGGTCGACCTCGGAACGGAAGGTCGGATCCTCGCGCACGAAGCGTCCGAGCGCCTTGCCCATGTTGTCCGCCGACTTCTGATCGACGGGCTTGATCGAGAGCGAGATCACCGGCTCCGGCACGTGCATCGACGTCATGGCGACGTTGATGTTGCCGTCGGTGAAGGTGTCACCCGAGGCACAGTCGACCCCGAAGAGCGCGACGATGTCGCCTGCGCAGGTGTCGTCGATGTCCTGCATCTCGTTCGAGTGCATCCGGATCAGGCGTCCGACCTTGTGCTTCTTGCCCGTCCGCATGTTGTAGATGGTGTCGCCCTTCTTGAGCGTCCCCTGGTACACGCGGATATAGGTCAGCTGGCCGTAGCGACCGTCCTCGAGCTTGAACGCGAGAACGACGAGCGGCTTCTTGGGGTCGGTCACGACCTCGACCTCGGCCTCGTCGTTGTCGAGGTCGACGGCCATGTTCTTGATCTCGGTCGGATTCGGGCAGATAGCGATTGACCGCGTTCAGCAGCAGCTGGACGCCCTTGTTCTTGTAGGCCGAGCCCATGAACACCGGCGTCAGGTCCATCGAGAGCGTACCCGCGCGGATCGCTTCGCGGATCATGCCCTCAGTGACATTCTCCTCGAGCATCGCCTCCATCAGCTCGTCCGAGAACATCGACACCGCGTCGAGCATGATCTCGCGATACTCCTCGGCCTGGTCCTGCAGATTCGCGGGGATCTCCTCCTCGCGAACGTGCTCGCCGTTGTCGCCGTCGAAGTAGTAGGCCTTCATCGTGATCAGATCGACGACGCCCTCGAGGTCGTTCTCGAGGCCGATCGGGATCTGACACATGATCGCGTTATGGCCCGAGCTTGTCGCGCAGCTGACCCGTCACCTTGAAGGGGTCGGCGCCGGAGCGATCGAGCTTGTTGATGAAGGCGATACGCGGGACGTTGTAGCGCTTCATCTGGCGGTCGACGGTCATCGACTGCGACTGCACGCCGGCTACGCCGCACAGAATCAGGATCGCGCCGTCGAGCACGCGCAGGCTGCGCTCCACCTCGACCGTGAAGTCGACGTGGCCGGGCGTATCGATGATGTTGATCTGGTTGCCGTCCCACTCGCAGTAGGTCGCCGCGGACGCGATCGTGATGCCGCGCTCGCGCTCGAGCTCCATGGAGTCCATGGTCGCGCCGACTTCGTCCTTGCCGCGAACCTCGTGGATCGCGTGAATCTTTCCGGTGTAGAAGAGAATGCGCTCCGTCAGGGTCGTCTTGCCTGAATCGATGTGCGCACTGATTCCGATATTTCGGACCTTCGTGATGTCGCCGAGCATCGTCGCTACCTCTCCGCCTGATCGTGTCGAGCCTCGCGGGCTCTACGCTCCGTGTTCGAACGCGCGTTGCTCACTGTGGCACCGCTTTCGAACCCTGCGCGCGTACGCCCCGGCTTCTAGAGGGCGTACATCTCTATGTGGTTGTGGTGACCCGAAGAGCCACCGACGTGATCGCTCACGTCGACCGATCCGAACCTTGCGTCCGACCTGCTACCCGTCCGCTCCGTCGCATCCACGTCCCGCCCGCACCGAGCGAGCCGATACAGCTACCCCGTTCACCTGAGCCTCGGCACGTGATCGCCGATTCGGTCACAGGGGGTAGGATGGCTGCGGAGCGAACACGGGGGCCGTGCATGCGCCAGAAAAAACGAAAGCGGCTGGTTGGCCGCAATGGGGGGGGACCGGACCTGTACAGGGCGCGCAAATTAGCGGGAAGGCGAAGGAAAAGCGACCCCTGGCAATCGATCTCCTAGGCTCTCGCCCCGAGGGGGTGCACGCGTGGCTTCCGACGGATCGACGATGGCGTCAGCCGAACCGACCGCCCGGAGCCAGACCCGAATCCGCCGCCGCCACCTTTCCTCCAGCGGCCCGCCGGACCTTGCGGATCCGGAGCACGCCACCGGCCGCCGCGAGCCGGAGCCCGGACTCGTCGACCGAGAGGATCCGGCCCGGCGGATCGCCCGAGTCCGCGCTGGCCTCGAGGCTGCAGCCGAAGAAGCGCACGGGCTCGCCCTCGAGCTCCGCCCACGCCCCGGGACTCGGATCGCAGCCCCGGACCTGACGATCGAGGGCCGGCGCGTCGCGGGCGAAATCCATCCGCGCCACCTCGTCATCCACGAGGCCCTGGAAGCTCGCACCCTCGCTCGACTGGGGCTCGAGTCGAGCCGTCCCCGCGTCGATCGCCGCGACCGTCTCGACCATCCCCTCGACGCCCATCGGATAGAGCTTGTCGAAGTAGAGCGAGGCCATCGTATCCGTCGGCTCGATCGGCACCCCGCCCCGCTGCAGATAGAGCGGTCCGGTGTCGACGCCCTCGTCGGGCTGGAAGATCGAGATGCCCGACTCGGTCGCGCCCTCCATGATCTGCCAGGCCAGCGCTGCCCCGCCGCGAAAGGCCGGCAGCAGTGAGGGGTGGAAGCAGACGGCGCGGTGCACCGGCGCGTCCACGATTTCGGGCGGCAGGATCACGGTCGTAAACGGCAGCACCGCAAGCTCCGCCCCGAGCGCCAGGAACTCCTCGACGCGCTCGGCGATCGCCTGCCCCTTGCGCCGATAGCCCTTGTAGCGAAACAGCGGCCAGCCCTGCTCTTCCGCGGCAGCAGCGAGCGGATCCGGGCGGCCCGAGTCGGGAGGCACGTGCACGCCGACGATCTCGTGCCCGGCCTCTGCCAGGCGAAGCGTCACGTCACGACCAAAGGGGGCTTGTCCGAAGATGGCGATCTTGAGCGGCATACCATCACGCTATCACGCCTCGCCTTCCGCTCGCCCGTCGCTCCACGAGACTTCGACGCTATCGACCGGGCCGCGCATCTTCCGAGGAGCTCCCAGCACATGTCAATCGAGGAAACCGCGATCGTCTCCGACGTCGTCGACCGCGTGCTCGGCGAGGCGGTCGACGAGGCGCTGAGGAGGCCGGGCCGGGCAGCCAACGAGGCCGGCGAGACCCGCGACTGAGCCTCGAGCAAGCCAGGCTCAGGCCGCCATCATCGGGCGGGCCTCCGCCGCGATCAGATCTCGACCGTCGTGCGATCCCCGACTTTGCCCGACGCGACAGCCGGGTTTCCGACGGCGAGCGTATGCGGCGGCAGCGACTTCGTGACGAGCGAGCGCGTTCCGACCACGCATTGCTCGCCGATCTCGACGCCGCGCAGGACCGTCACGTCCGATGCGATCCAACAATGATCGCCGATGGTCACGGCCTCGGTTCGTTCCCTTCGATCGCGGTCGAGGTCGTGCTGGTCCGCGTCGAAGACCCGCGAGCCCGGCCCGATCCAGACGCGGTTGCCGATCTCGACGCTCGCCTTCGCGCTGAGGTGGCAGCCGTTCAGGAAGCCCTCGCGACCGATGCGGATCGTCGCGCCCGGGAAGGCGAAGATGATCACGGGCGCGATGTCGGAGCGCAGCCAGGTATCCGCGCCGATCTCGACGCTCGCGCCCTCGGCCACCGAGATGTGCACGCCACGGGAGCGTCTCTCCGTATAGACGCGAGGCCCGAGCACGAGCCGTGCGCCCGGGGCGAGCGCGAAATGGGACGACGAGAAGTTGCTGCTCGTCTCCGGGTCGAGGATCAGGCCCGGGTTCTGCGAGCAGCGTGCCCGCAAACGGGCGCGGTCGTAGGCCTGGATGGTCTTCAGGCGCCAGCGCGTCGCAAGAGAGGTCATGCGGAAACCTCGGCTCGAGAAGAGCGGCGGAGCGGGGAAAGCGCGGGGTGCGGCCGACGAGCCCGGCGAGGGGTCGGGCCTTCGCGGGCGCCTACTGGCCCGGCGCCGACTGACCTTCCTTGAGGCGGAAGGTGATGAATCCGTGGGTCGGATCGTACGGCGAGAGTCCGACGGTCACTCGATCGCCGGGGATCACGCGAATCCGGAAGCGGCGCATGCGTCCCGAGAGCTGAGCCGTCACCTGCTGGCCGTTCTCGAGCGTGATCTGGTAGCGGCCTCCGCCGAGGATCTTGTCGACGCTGCCCGTCGCTTGAATCAGGTCGTCACGCGCCAAATCGAATCAATCCTTCCACCGCCTCTCGAGGCGGTGTCTCGTGTCGAGCCCGAAGGCTCGCGGCATCTCTCGATGCTCTCTCATCATGCCCGCGCCCTGCGCGACTCGAGACGAAGCGTCGTTTCACTTCACGCGTCTCGTCTGTCTCCGCCCGGGCCATGCCACGCCGACCGAGAGCGTCGGAGTCGACTCCGACGACTCGTCGCAACGAGCAGCCTGCAGCCCAGTGGGGGCGCGACCGCGCGCAGGCTAGCACGGGGGGTTGGGACCGGCGAATTGCCCCGCCGCCACGAAATCCAATCGCATGGCCGTCGACACTTCCCCAAACGGTCGACTTCTTGCTAGCCTCCACGCCCCGCGGAGAGGTGGCGGAGCTCGGTTGAACGTGCCTGACTCGAAATCAGGTGTACTCGCAAGGGTACCGTGGGTTCGAATCCCACCCTCTCCGCCATTGAGTCCTCTCTTCAGAGACTCTTCCGAGCGCCGGACCGAGCAGGTCGAGAAGAACCGTGGTTTCGCGGGGTTTTGCGTGATGGCGGTCGACTGAAGCGAACCGCGGAGACTCGGATTCGCGCGTGGGCGGGACGCCGTTCGGCGGTTTTCTCTGTTGGCGAGTTCGGCGGTTCGCTTTCGCCATCGATTCGGCTCGCGTCCTGAGAGGCCGGAACCGAGCCCCGCCCGATCGCCATGCTCGCGCGAGGGCACGAGGCGAGTCTGACCTGGACGCGTCTCCAAAGCATTGGCGGAAAAGCCGAGTAGATCGGGGCGCGAATACCGGTTCGGTGCTTAGCGACCAGGACGCCGCCTCGAAGATCGGCGTCTGGCGCGGAGCAGACCGATCAGCACCGATCCGGCGCATAGCCCCGCCCCGAACACAGGCTCCGGAACCAGGGTGCAGTCACGCGTGCACCGCGCGGATCCGAAGGGCGAGCCGCTGTCGCAGGCCTCGAGCGGATCGATCCGTCCGTTGCCGCAGAGGACCGCGCCCTCCTCGCCCTCCAGCTCGAGGACCCAGACGGCGCCGCGCTCCCCCACGCCGGCGCCGGTCCCCTCGTCGTCCAGAGGCGCTCCGACGAGCAGCTCGGTCACGCCATCACCGCCGAGGTCACCGATTGCGGCCAGGGCTCGCCCGAAACGGTCGCCCGCATCCGGCCGCTCCGAGAGCGGCCAGCTCGATGGAGCCACGAGTCGCTCGCTCGCGACCCTACCGTCCGGCTCGAGCGTGAGGATGTACACGCGGCCGCGGTCGACGCCATCGTCCGCCGCGCCGGGAGCACCCACAGCGAGCTCGATCCTGCCGTCGCCGTCGAAGTCGCCCAGCGACTCGAGGGCGGCTCCGAAGTGGTCGTAGTCCGCGGGAGACGTCGCGAGGCCAGCATTGCTGCCATCGATACGAGCGAGGGCCACGACTCGAGCGACGCCGTCGAGGAAGGCGATTCGGACCGCGCCGCGCTCGCGGCCGCCCCCGTCGGCCAGCGACAGGCCGACCGCGAGGTCTTCATGGCCATCGCCGTCGAGGTCGCCAAGACGCGCCACGCTGCTGCCCGCGGCCTCGCCGCGTCGGGCGTCCACCAGAAGCAGGTTGGACTGAAGGACTGTCCCATCCGGAGCGAGATCGAGTACCCAGACCGCGCCCTGGTCGTCGCTTCCGGCGCCCGTTGCGCCCACCGCGAGGTCGGGTACGCCGTCGGCATTGCGGTCGCCGATCCCCTCGACCGCAGCCCCCAGGGCGTCGCCCGCAGCGAGCCTCGGTAGCCCGTTCCGACCGCTCTCGAGCTTCACGACCCGTCGCGTCACAGCGCCGGCCTGGGGAAAGAGGATCCAGACCGCGCCGGCGTCGGCGGTCGCATTCCCTGGCCCATCGTCGCCGGGGGCCCCAACCGCGACCTCGCTCAGTCCGTCGCCGTCGAGGTCCCCGATCCATGCCACGCTCGCGCCAAAGCCATCGCCGTCGTCGAGGCCGGGAACGAGCAAGCTCGTCTCCGCGTCGATCTCGGTCACGGCACGGACGGAGCCGTCGCTGCGATGGATCAGACTCCAGAGGGCGCCTGCCCGATCGCGGTCGACGAGATGCCCGGGTACACCCGCGACCGCGTCGAGGATCGAATCGCCGTCCAGGTCGCCGACTCCGGAGAGGCCGTACCCGAAGCGCTCGAGGTCCCCGAGACGAAAGCTCTCGGGCACGGTCCAGCGCTCCGAGGCGAGCTTCACTCCTCCCCGGAAGAGCGGGCCACACAACGACGGCTCCCCCACGCAGCTCTGGTTGGGCTCGATCCGACAGGCGGCGTCGCAGCCGTCCTGAGACACGGACCTACCGTCGTCGCAATGCTCGGGGGCCACCACGAGTCCGTCTCCGCAGATCGGGGTGCAGACCGAGGGCTCGCCGGCGCAGCCGTAGCCCGACTCGACGCGGCACGCGTCGTCGCAGCCGTCCCCCGGAGCCCCATTCCCGTCGTCACAGGTCTCGGCGCCCCGCACCCATCCGTCGGAACAGACTGCGAAGCAGGTCGAAGGGAGCCCGCTGCAAGCGAATCCCGTTTCGACCGCACAGCTCGCGTCGCATCCATCCCCCGCGGCCGCGTTGCCGTCGTCGCAAGTCTCGTCCGTCACGACGCGGCCATCGCCGCAGGTACGCAGCAACGCCCCACTAACCGCAAAGCTCCCAAAAAAGCCCGAACCCGAATCCTCGAGGGTAAGCCAATATGATCCCGAGTACGGAAGCGTGTAGCGGAGGCGCTGAAGCGACGGATGACCCGCGTCCGGCTCGCCCGTCTCCAGCGTTTGAGTCGTCGAGGACAGCAGCGTGACGTTGACCTCGAGACCTGGCGAGAGGGGAAAGACGACGACTTCCAGATCGCGGCCCTCGTCTGCTACGAAGGGCTGGAAGAAGAGCGGGGCCGCCGGAGAGACTCCACCGGTCATGGTGAAGGCCTCGGCGACCGAGAGCGCCGTGCCGGTCGGGCCGCAGCTCGAAGGCTCGCCGCTGCACGCGAAGCCAGGCTCGACGTCGCATCCCGGCAGACATCCGTCGCCCGACGCCTCGTTCCCGTCGTCGCATGCCTCCCCCGCGTCGAGGAGCCCGTCGCCACACGTCGCCGAGCCCACGCCCGTGGCGCTCAGTCTCAGCGCGAAGGGCCCCACCGCCCCGTCCCGCGTGACCAGGATCGTGTAGCTGCCCGAGCTCGGCAGCGTCCAGGCAAGCCGCTTCAGCAGCGGGTTGCGCGCATCGGGCCGGCTCGTCGCGATCGGCTGCTGGGTGGGCGAGTTCAGGGTCGCCGACAGCGAGTCGGGGCCGCCGTCCAGGCCGACGAGCGCCAGGTCGATCGAATCGCCGACCGTTCCAGAGAACGTGTAGAGGGCGATCGGGGCCTGCGGTGTGATCTCGCCCAGCACGGCGGTACCGGGAACGAGGGTCTGCGCGAAGGCCTTGCCGTCCCACACACAGAGCAGCAGCAACAGCAGCATCGCTGCGCTGCGAAGGAGCCGCCCGCGCCGGCGGACGACGCTCGGTTCGCGGGGATGGGATTCGAGAGGAGTCCGCAACGACCCACCGCTCGAGAGCTGTTCGGCGAGACCCGAGCGCTCGCCTCTCAGATCGCCGATTCCTTTCATGGACATGTCGTCGCTCCGTTGCACACGTTGGCACCGACATTCGTCCCGCCACTCACCGTCCCCCACGACGAGGTGGGAGCGAAGATCGTGTTCTCGCGATAGGCCGTGCCGACACTCAGATCCAGCCCATAGCTTCCGTTCAGCAGCGCGGTATTGCCCCGCACGATGATCCCGTCGAAGTTGTTCCCGTGTGAAGTATTGGCGGACACGATAGCGTCCAAGGCGACCTGGATGCCCGTCTCGCCGTTATTCGAGGTGGTGTTCCCCGTGACCGTGCAGGCGTCGGTGCAGAAGATCCCGTCGGTCAGCATTCCGGAGACGACGTTGTCTTCGATC
This sequence comes from uncultured delta proteobacterium, assembly GCA_963698485.1. Taxonomy (GTDB): domain Bacteria; phylum Myxococcota_A; class UBA9160; order UBA9160; family UBA4427; genus UBA4427. The sequence continues at coordinate 147,451 of CAVORA010000001.1, forward strand.
CGCAAGCGATCGCCGGCAACGATGCCGCGGGGCGGGATCGCGGCCCCGGGTGCGATGCGGTTGCGCAGGATCTGCGCCTCGGCACCTACCTCGATCGCCGCGCCTTCATTGAACTCGAAGGTCATGTGCTCGATGCGCACGCCGACCGCTTCGGGGATCCCGATCGCGCCCCCGCCAGCCGCGGATGCTGCCGTGGGAGAACGTCGCGCAGGAAAGCGTGGAACCGCTACCGGTGTCCACGTGGATCGCGATGCTGGTTCCCGTACCGAGGCTCGGGCCGACCAACGTGAATCCGTTGCAGTCGATCGTGACGCCCGATGTGTTGATGAAGAGTCCGTCGGTATCCACGTTGCCGACACCGACCGCGAGGTCGCTCTTCAGCCGATAGCTGTTGCCCGCCACGCCCGTGATCACGACAGGGAAGCCGGACCTGTCGCCGACAAAGCTGCCGGTCTCGACCGCGCAGACCTGATTGATCTCGACCACGCCGTCTACAGCGAGGGCGGGCGAGGCGCAGGCGACGAGACCCAGGAAGGCCTGACTGCCCCGGCGGGACTCAGTTGTCAGAACGCCTAATACCGGCGGTGCGGAAGACGCCGCTTGAAATTCCGGCTCTTCCGGGCCTTATGTGGCTCGCAGTGACCGTCGGGGTGCCCGCTGTCCGAATCGGGCCCCTCTTTAATATCACGCTAGTTGGCAGGCTCATCGCGGCCGAGGCGTTCGAGGAGCTGGGCATCCCAGCCATAGGGATCCGAGGTGAAGGACAGCGTGCCCCCGGCGTCGGCCTCCGCGGTGAAGTAGACGATGTGCACCGGGAGCGGGTCGGGAAGCGGAAGCCGCTCTCGCAATCCCTTCTCGAGGACTTCGGTCAATCGCTCGCTCGTCCAGGTGGGGTCGGGAGCGAGCGCGAAGCGCGCGAGTGCGAGCTCGTCCTCGACCCGGACGCAGCCGTGCGAGAGCACCCGTTCGGATTGCTCGAGCGCAGCCCGGGCGGGTGTGCCGTGCAGATAGATGGAGTAGGGGTTCTGGAACATGAACTCGATGCGGCCGAGCGGATTGCGGGGCCCGGGCGGCTGCCGCACACGGAATCGGGTGCGGTCGGGATCGACACGGGCCCAGTCGGTGGCGGCGGAATCGAGCTCCCGCCAGACGCCGTCGCGCTGCTCCCACAGCTCGAGGCCCTCCGCCGCGAAGTACCCGGGATCGCGGCGAGCAAGCGGCAGCATCTCGTTCTCGAAGATCGATTCTGGCACCTCCCACGCCGGATTCAGCACCAGCCGGGTGATCGCAGAATGGACCGTGGGCGTCTCCCAGGTCGGGCGGCCGACGACGACGCGTATCTCGAGTACCGGCTCGGACTCCCCGACCTCGAAGGCCCGCAGCCGGTAGCGCGGCACATCGACCCGCACGAATCGGGGACCGAAGTCCCTGGGCTGCCAGCGCCAGCGCTCGAGGTTCACGCGCACCTGGTCGATGCGTTGCGCCCGGGTCGTGACGAGGGCGGCCACGGTCTCGGGACCCAGGATGCCGTCGGGCGCGAGCGCGTTCTGTTGCTGGAAGGCTCGGAGCGCCTTGTCCAGCTCGGCATTGAACCGCGTCGGGTCGCCCCCGGCGTCCCGCGTCTCCTGCGCCGATTCCCTCAGGCAGGCGCGCAGCCGGGCGACCCGTGGGTCCCGAGCGCCCAGTCGCAGAAGAGGGCCGTGCTGCAGTCCCGGACAGGCCGCGGCATCAAGCGGCCCGGCCCGGAGCTTCGCGAGTCCCGCCCGGAGCTGGGCGTAATCGGGGTGCGGCGGCGCGAGCGCGGCCAGGACGGTCGCGGGGTCGCTCCCCGAAACAGCCGCCTCGAGCGCCTCGACCGGGTCGGGTAGCACTTCGCCACGCGCATAGCGCGGCTCCAACGCCCGCGGATCGACTCCCCCCGCCGAAAGCGCCCGCGCAAGGTGCAGGAACGCGTCCGAAAGGACCAGGTCGCGTTCCACCCGCATGTCCGGGGCCGCCGGCGCTCCCTGTTCGGCGATCGCAAGCGCGGCGATCGCGTCCAGGTGGTACTGCCCTGGACGCAGGCCATGGGAATCCGCCGTGCGGACCGCGTCGAGCAGCGACGCGAATGCCTGGGGCGCGTCCGTCCAGGCGAGCTTCCCGGCCCGATTCGCGTAGAAGCGAGCAAGGGCGTCGGACTCCTCGAGTGTTGTGCCCAACACCACGACCTGGGGCTGGCTCAAGAAATCGCTGATGCGGGTCGAAATGTCTGGTGCCGCGGACGCTGCGGCGAACGTCGTCGCATCGCCCTCTCCTCTCCTGGCGAGGGGCTCGCGTTCGGACTGGGTCGCGAGCACCGCGCCCAAGAAGAGTACGACCAGAGCACTACGACTCGGCATCACGTCGAAAGCCTCGCTGCCGAGGGGCTGTGATGCAAGTCACGGCAGGCCGGCGCGACGACACAGCACCTTCATCGAATCGGGGGGAGCGATTGCGAGCGGGCACTGCCGAGGAACCCCGAATCCTGACAGAGCGGCGCCGCGCCGCCGTAGAGAGACCCGTGCGCCTCACCGCTCCCGATCTCATCCCGCAGTCTCCTCGAGCGCCCCGGCGTGTGAGGGCTCGAGCATTCGCCTTTGCGCTGGCCTGCGCGGTCGGCTGCCTAGGCGCGCATGCCGACGGAGCGCTTCGGGATCCGGCGGCGCCGCGCGCGAGCGTGGAGCGCCTTGTCGCGGAGGGCGTTCCGAAGGAGCCGCTGCGCTATGCACTCGCCGCGTTCTCTTGCGCGCGATCGAGGGGGCTCTTCACGGACTCGAAGCTGACCCTGATCGACTACTCGCGCCCCTCGAAGCAACGCCGACTGTGGGTGCTCGACACGCTGCAGGGCGAGGTGCTCTTCCGCGAGCTCGTGGCTCATGGACGCGAGAGTGGTGAGGACCTGGCCCAGCATTTCTCGAACGAGGAGAACTCGCACCAGTCGAGTCTCGGCCTGTTTCGGACCGCCGAGGCCTATCACGGCGCGCATGGCTACTCGCTGCGCCTCGACGGGCTCGAGCCGGGCGTGAACGAGCACGCCCGCAAGCGCGCCATCGTGATCCACGGTGCGGACTACGTGACGCCTGCCTTCGCTGAACGCCACGGGCGCCTGGGACGGAGCTGGGGCTGCCCCGCTGTCGACCCGAGAGTCCATCGCGAGCTGATCGATGCGATTCGCGGGGGGACCGCTGTCTTCGCCTACTATCCCGACACCGCGTGGCTCGCCGAATCTCCCTATCAGAACTGTGAGACCTTGACGGCGGCGCGCTGAAGAACGGAGGAGACGCCCGTTTCGGGGGATCACGAACCGCGGGAATGTCTACGAGAACACCTCGAGGCGTTCCCCCGCCTGAATGAGGCGGATCTCAATCTGTCATGCCGGCGACTTAGGGCTCGAGTATCCGAAGACTGGAGTGACGGGCCAGACGTGACGCAGGGACGATCGTGCTGGCGCGGATTCCGATCTGCTCGACGTGGCCAGGCAGGGCATCGAGCTCGATCACATCACCGACCTGAACGGGTCGTTCGTAGAGCAGGAACAGTCCCGAGACGAAGTTGTTGACCACGGTCTGGAGGCCGAAGCGGATGCCGACGCCGAAGGCTCCGGCGAGCAGTGAGAATCGGCTCGGGTCGATGCCGGCGGCGCCGAGCGCGAAGAGGAAGCCGCCGACCAGCAGCCCGGGAAGGGCCGATTAGCCCCTGAAGGGGGCCTCCTTGTCAGAATGACTAGTATCGTTGGTGCGGGAAATGCAGCTCGTCTTGCCTATCCGCCATCGGGCTCGTTGGCGCTCCATCCAACGCGTTCGTCGCGATCTCGACGAACGTCATTCCGGCAGCACCCGCGGAGGAGAGAGGGACGACGTGTCGACAGCCAAAGAGCTTCAGGACACAGGCCAGGCAGCAAGCTCGAGCGATCGTGCGTCCGGCGGTCGGCCTCGCGTCGTGATCGTCGGTGGCGGGTTCGGCGGCCTACGCGCGGCCAAGGCGCTGCGCCGGACGAAGGTCGACGTCACGCTGATCGACCGCCGCAACTTCCACCTCTTCCAGCCGCTGCTCTACCAGGTCGCCACCGGCGGCCTCTCGCCGGCGAACATCGCGACGCCCTTCCGATGGGCGCTCCGCCGCGTTCCGAACGTCGATGTCCTGCTCGCGGAGGTCTCGGGGTTCGATACGGTCGAGCGTCGGGTCCTGCTCGAAGACCGGTCGATCCCCTATGACTACCTCGTCGTGGCCGCGGGGGCGCGACACAGCTATTTCGGAAACAACTGGGAGACGCTCGCGCCGGGTCTCAAGACCGTCGAGGACGCGATCGAGATGCGGCGACGCGTGCTGCTCGCCTTCGAGCATGCCGACCGGGAACGAGATCCCGCGAAGCAAGCCGCGCTGCTGACCTTCGTGATCGCGGGCGCGGGACCCACCGGAGTCGAGCTCGCGGGGGCGCTCGCCGAGATCTCGAGGCATACGCTGAAGCACGACTTTCGGCACATCGATTCCGCGCAGGCGAAGATCCTGCTCGTCGACGCCGTGGACCGGGTGCTGGCGGCCTACGATCCGACGCTGTCGGCGTCGGCTTCGACGGCCCTCGAAGAGCTCGGTGTCTCCGTGCTCCTCGAGACCCGGCTCACCGCGATTCGCGACGGCGAAGTCACACTCGAAGCTCGGGGCCAGAGCCGAGTGGTTCCTTGCGAGACCGTGCTTTGGGCCGCGGGTGTCCAGGCCTCGCCGCTCGGCGCACGCCTCGCGGAGCAGACGAAGACGACGATGGATCGGGCGGGTCGCCTCGAAGTCGAGCCGGACCTGACGCTGCCCGGGCATCCCGAGATCTCGGCGATCGGAGATCTGGCGGTGTTTCGTCACGGGCTCGATCGACCGCTGCCCGGCGTCGCTCCGGTGGCGATGCAGCAGGGCGAGTACGTGGCGGCGCGCATCCGTCGCATGCTGGACGGACGGCCTAGCGCGCCCTTCGCCTATCGCGACCGCGGAACGCTGGCGACGATCGGACGCGGCCGCGCGGTCGCGCAGATCGGCAGGGCGAAGTTCACGGGCTTGCCGGCCTGGCTGCTCTGGCTCTTCGTCCACATCATGAAGCTCACGCAGGCGGAGAGCAGGATCCTCGTCTTCCTGCAGTGGGCCTGGAGCGATCCTGACCTACAACCGCTCGGCCCGGCTGATCACCGACGGACATGGCTCGCTCCGACCCGACAAGGTTCCCCGTGCCGAGGAGTAGAACGCGCCGCGCCATCGTGTTGTCCGGAGGCGGCGCAAGAGGCGCCTACGAGGCGGGCGTGCTCGGCTACCTGCTCGACGAGCTTCCGACACGCCTCGGTCGGCCGGTCTCCTTCGATCTGGTCTCGGGCACGTCGGTCGGCGCGATTCACGCCTGCTACCTGGCGGCCACCGCCGATCAGGGGACGGGTCGGGGTCAGAAGCTCGTACAGCTCTGGGAGCACATGAACCTGTCCGAGATCTTCGGAACCTCCGCGATGGGCGTCCTGAGTGCACCGATCCGCCTGCTCGGCCTGCTGCGCCCGTGGACACAGGATCAGTCGAAGCCCCTGCCCGACCGGTTGGCCGGGCTGCTCGACACCTCCGCACTCGAGGACGTCGTGCGGGAGGCCGTGCCGTGGGGAAAGATCCAGAAGAACATCTCGTCCGGTCGACTCGACGCGCTCTGCGTCACGGCGACCGAAGTCACGACCGGCCGCGCGATCGTCTTCGTCGAGAGTCACCACTCCGAAGAGCTGCACTGGAGCCACGACCCCTCGATCGTCGCCCGCCCCGCGCACCTCACCTCCGAGCATGCACTCGCCTCGGCGGCAATCCCGGGACTCTTTCCCGCGGTGAGAATCGACGACGACTATTTCTCCGACGGCGGCCTGCGTCTGAATACGCCGCTCTCGCCGGTCCTTCGCCTCGGCGCAGACCGCGTGCTGGTCATCGCACTTCGACAGGGACCCGTCGCCGAGGATCCGCATCCCCTCGGAGCCGACCGCGTCAGCTATTCCGCCAGCCCCGTCTACCTGCTCGGCAAGGCATTGAATGCGCTCCTGCTCGAACACATCGATCGCGACCTGCGACAGATGCGCCTGCTGAACGACATCATGAGGCGCGCCCAGGAAGTGGGGGGCTCGGATTTCGTCGACCGCATCAACGAAACCGTGGTGCGCGATCGCGGCCAGCCGTTCAAGATCGTCGAGGATCTCGTCGTACGGCCGTCCGCAGACGTGGGCCTGCTCGCCAGTGAGGCAGCGAGAGACGTGCACCATCAATCGCATACTTCACGGGGTGTTCGGCTGGCACTGCGCGCCCTCGGGTTCGTCGATAGCCCCTTCGAGGCCGACCTGCTCTCCTATCTGTTCTTCGATCGGAGCTATACGGCGCAGCTGCTGGAGCTGGGGAGAGCGGATGCTCGACGCAACGAAGAGGCGCTCGCGCGCTTCTTCTCGGACTGATCTTCATCACGCACCCGCCTACTGCTGTGATGCATGCACGCGCCTCGCAGGATTCCGCCCGCGGTAGCCGCTCACAGCCCAGGCTGCAGGAAGTAGCGCTCCGGGTCCTGCACCTCGTCTATGACGCCGATCGCCTTCAACTGATCCGCCAGGACTCGCCAGCGATCGACGGTCATGGACCCGAGCCCGCTCGTGCGGGCTTGCTCGGACTCGACCAGCGGTGCCTGGGTCTTCGCGGCCAGCGCCAGCGTCTCCGGATCCATCTCCGGATTCAGCTTCGCGATCTGCACGTCGGCTGCGCTCGGATCGTCCAGGTAGCGACGCCAGCCCTCTCGCAAAGCTGCGAGTAGCGCATCGACGCGGGCTCGATCGGTTCGCAGCCGCTCACCGCTCGTGATCAGGACCGCGGAGTAGGGATTGTATCCGGAGTCCGCCACCAGGAATACGCGGGGATCGGCTCCTGAACGCTTCGCCGCGAGCGGCTCCGAGGTCACGAAGACTTGTTGGGCCATCTCTCGATCGAGAAGGAACGGCGCGATGCTGAAGGAATAGGGCACGACCTTCCGCCTTCCGAAGCCGTACTTCGACTCGAGGAACTTCACGTAGGGAAGCCCGGGCTCGACGGCCAGGATCCCGGGCGCCTCGAAGAGCTCGGCGAGCGAATCGATGCCGCTCTCGGCATGGACCATGAGGCCCTGCGGCGAGATCTGATAGGTCGCGAACAATGCCACGATGTCGCTCCCACGCGCCCGCGCGATCACGACTTCGTCCGCGCTGGCGATCCCGAAGGCCACCTGATCCGCCGCGACCATCTGGATCACCGGCGCGCCCGGTCCACCCGTGAGCTCGACCTCGAGTCCGTGGGACTCGAAGAGCCCGCTTCGCTGGGCTTCAAAGATCCCGCCGAACTCTGGCTCCGCCTTCCAGTTCAGCGCGATCTCCAGTCGATCTCCCGCGTCGTCCTGGCAGCCCACGAAGAGCGTGAGGCAGGAGGCCAACAGACAGCCGGCCAGGCCGGACGGAATGAACGCGAACCTCATCGCGACTCCTTCTCGGAAGCGTGCCAACGGCGTAGACAAAGATGACTGGTGATGGATGCCAGGCCGAACAAGCCCAGTCCGAGAAGCGACGAGTAGCCGACGGCCGCGAACACGAGATCGGTTCGCTGCTCGCGCATGGCGCCGAGGATCACGACTCCGAGCCCGCCGCCTCCGACGAACTCCCCCACGATCGCACCGATCACCGCGAGACCCGCCGCCACGCGCAGCCCCGTCAAGATGTCCGGCAGGGCCGCGGGCAATTCGAGCCGAAGAAGCCTCGCTCCCGCAGTCGCCCCGTAGATCTGGAACAGGTCTCGCAGCGCGGAATCCACCGAAAGCAGACCGGCCAGAGTATTCGCGATCACCGGAAAGATCGAGACGATGAACGACGAGGCGATCACCGCGCGGAGGCCGTAGCCGAACCAGATCACGAGCAGGGGAGCAATCGCGACGATCGGAACGACTTGAAAGAAGATCGCGTAGGGATAAAAGGCACGTTCCACGAATCGTGACCGCGACAGAGCGACCGCGATGGCCACACCCGCGAGGCCACTCAGCCCCAGACCCAGGACCACCGCCGTCGCGGTCGCCGACAGGGCCTTCGTCAGACTCGCAGACTCCGAGATCGCCACCTTCAATACCGCCGAGGGCCGCGGGAGCAGCAGCGGACTGATGTCCGCCACGCGAATCGTGATCTCCGCGACGAGCGCCAGACCGACCAGGCTCGCGACTGGCGGGAGCCAGCGTGCCGCCCGCGAATCAGCCATGCGATCGAGCCCTCTCGGACGAAACCGGATCCGCCTCGGTCGGCCCTGCCTCCGACCCCGTCATGAGCGCGTCATGCAGGAGCGCCGCTTGCTCGACGAAGCGCTGCTCCGTGCGAAGCCGCGCATCTCTCTCGAGCGGCAGATCGATCCGCTGGTCCAGGCAGACCTCGGCCGGCCGCTTCGAAAAGACGATCGCGCGCTCCGCCAGGAATACGGCTTCATGAATCGAATGCGTCACGAAGACGACGGTCATCCCGTTCTCGAGCCAGAGCGCGCGAAGCCGGTCGTCGAGCTGCTGACGCGTGATCTCATCGAGCGCGGCAAAGGGCTCGTCGAGCAGCAGCAGCCGCGGCCGCACGACGAGGGCTCGCGCGAGCGAGGCGCGCATTCGCATCCCGCCGGACAACTCGTTCGGATAGCGATCCACGGCGTCGGCCAGGCCTACCTGCCCCAGGGCCTCGCGAGCGATGGCCTCCGCCTCGGACCGGCGCTGTCCTCGCAGCTCCAGCGGCAGCGACACGTTGCGAAGCAGACTGCGCCACGGCAGCAGATGGGCATCCTGGAACACGTAGGCCAGCGATCGCGAGAGATTTGCCCCCGGATCCTTCCCGTCCGCGCCGCATTCGAAGCTTCCTTCGCTGGGTCGATCCAAGCCGGCAAGGATGCGCAGGAGCGTCGACTTCCCGCATCCCGAAGGTCCCAGGATCGAGACGAATTCCCCCGCCGCAACGGTCAGATCGAGCGGGGCGATCACCGGAACGGGCGGACCGCTCGATCCATTGAAAATCCTCGTCACGCCGCTCAATCGAAGCGTGAGCCCTGCAGCCGTTGCGTGCGACGAGCTATGCCGCTCCTGTGGATTCGATTCCATTCGACTCCGGTCCCGCGCCAACGCAGCCGCGCACTCGAGCCCACGCCGGGGGATCGGCTGATCCTAGGGCCACCCGACCAGATGCGCGAGGAGCAAGGGATCGCTCCATGGCTGAGCATTCTGTCCCTTCGCGACGCACCGCGAGACCTCCGGATGATCGTGAGGCGGACCGACGAACGGACGGCCACTGGCCTTTCTGGGAGCTCGGAGCGACCGCTTCGCCTGGAGCGCGTCTTGACCTCCGCGGTTGCCACTCACGGAGGTGCCGCCTTCTGGCGAGCGCTCGTCGTCGACACGAGAGGGCCGGGCATGAGGCGAGACCCGCCTGGACGAACCCCGAAACGTTGCGAGTGCAACCGCAGCGAAGGCGCAGCCTGTCTGACGCTGCTCTCCTACATCGCTACCGCCGTGATCAGTGCCAGCGAGGCGATGCATCATGCGCACGATCTCCAGGCTGGCCGCGACGTCTTCCTCTCGACGATCGGATTGCTCGCGACCTTCGCCCGGGAAGGGCCAAGTAGCCGCTCACGGGGCCGACTTGTCAGAATGACGAGCATCGGCGGTGCGGAGAACGCGGCTCGTCTTGCCTGGACGCACCGCAGGCGACTCGAACGCTTGTGTCGCTACGCGGCGCGTGCGCCTCTGGCCCTCGAGTCGCCTCCGCCGCGAGAGCCACGCCAACGTCGCGGCGCCGACCACGAGCATCGCGCCCATCCCCGGCTCCGGGACGACGGCAGACAAGTCGTCGACGTACGCGGCATCCTCCGCCACCTGCTGACCATAGGCCGAGACGGCAACCAGCTGACTTCCATCCACGGCGGGTGCAATCCCGGAATGGACGACCGCGCCGTTGTAGAGGACCTCGAGATAGGTGGTCGCCCCAGCGGATTGGATCACCTGCTGAAAGCGGTTCCAGCGGTCGCGTGTCACGAAGACACCGGTGGAATGGACGTCCCCGTCGAAGACCTGGATCTCACCGGCTTCGGAGACGTTCAGATCGACGGCGCCGCTCGCGAACACGGTCCGCAGCACGGTCCAATAGGACGCGAGCGTTGCGCTCTCGAGATAGACGCTCGCGCCGACCACGAGTCGCAGGTCTGCCGCGGAAACCGATACGTTTCGCGAGCCGCCATCGGCGACACCCGTGCCCGATCCTCTCGAGATCTGGAAGGCTTGAACTCCCGTCCCGGTGACGGTCGTCTGCACGCTCTGGCCACCGGTCCCGAAGGTGCCCCAGCCATCCTGACCGGCCAGCGCACCCTGGCTGTAGGAAGGCGGCTCGAAGCCGCTCGAGAACATCACCGGGGCATCGACCAGGATCTCGACGTCGTCGAGGTACGCGAAGTCGTCCGCGACCTGCTCTCCGTAGAGCTCGAGACTGTGGAGATTCGGACTGGTGCCTGCGTACGGACCCCCGACGTGCACCTGCGTCCCGTTGAAGTACACGGCGACCGAGCGTGAGCTCGGGAAGATCACGACTTCGAATCGGTTCCACCGATCGCGCGGCACGAAGTATCCCGTCAGATGAACCAGGCCGTCGTTGACCAGGATCTCCCCCGTCTGCAGGACGACGACCTCGACGAGTCCATCGGCGAACGGATCGCTGCCGTCGCCGAAGACGAGGCTCGCGATCGTCCAACGCGACGGCGACGCGCTCGAAGCCAGGTAGGCACTCAGCATGATCGAGAGCTCGCCGCGTCCCGACAGGTCGAAGTCGATCGGTAGCGCCGCTCCGTCCGGCTCGGCCTGCCCCGAGGCCCGCACGATCTCGAGTCCTTGCAGGCCGGTCGAAGACATCAGGCTCGCCACGGATGTCGAGCCCGACCCGAACGTGGTCCACCCGCCCTGACCATCCAGCGGGCCCGGGAGGTAGACGCCCGACTCGAACCCGCTCGAGTAGGCGGGCGGCGGCGGACACGACACGGTCACCGAGACGGTGGTCGACGAGCCGCCCGGCGAGAGCGAGTAGCTGAAGTCGTCGGTCGGACTTCCATCGTTGCAGGTGTCCGGGTCGGGGGTGTATTCGAGCGTCAGCGCATTGCCGCTGATCGCCACCGTTCCGCTTGCCGGCTGTGTCACCGACTCGATCGTGAATCCCGGTGTCCCGTCCGGATCGACGTCGTTCTGCCGGACATCGATCGTCGTCGCAGGGGAGTTGGCCGCGATCGTCACCGAATCCGGCAGGGCGATCGGAAGCGTGAAGTCGGCCGGATCGAGGGGATCGGTACCGGCCCAGATCTCCGTCAGGTCGTCGACTCCGTCGCCGTCGGTATCGGCGTCGTCGGGATCGGTCTCGGTTCCGACGTCGTACGAGCCGTTGCCGTCGAGATCTTCCCCTCCGAAGGGACAAGCGGCAGCGGTCGCGGTTTCGCCCGAAGCCAGCCCCCCGTCGCATAGCCCGTCGCCGTCGGTGTCAGCGCGGGTGGGGTCGGTCCCGCCGCGCTGCTCGAACCAGGCGATCTTGCGCTCGGTCTCCGAGGCGACGATGACATCGCGATCTCCGTCCCCGTCGAGGTCGGTCGCGGCCAGCCAGACCGGGCGATCGGACGCGCTCGGGAGGATCTGACGACTGCTGAATCCGCCGACCCCATCCGTGTTCTCGTACCACGCGACCGTATCGTCGTTCCGTGTCGCCACGAGCACGTCCACGTCGCCGTCGCCGTCGAGGTCGACGGGGAGCGCGATCAGCGGGCTTGGCGCGGCGGACTCGATCAGGTTCTGCCCGCCGAACGTGCCGAGCCCGTCCAGGTTCTCGTACCAGGCGATCTCACTGTCGAGCAGCGACGAAACGACGACGTCGGCGTCGCCGTCGAAGTCCAGGTCCGAAGCGGCAATGAAGGCCGGGAACTCGCCCGCGGTCGTGATGATCTGCTTGGTCCCGAAGCTCCCCGCTCCATCGAGGTTCTCGAACCAGACGACCTGGTTCGAGAACGCCGCGGTCGAGAGTACATCGACATCGCCGTCGAGATCGATGTCTGCGGTGAAGATGGCGTTCGTGCCGTCGACCTCGCTGGAGATGATCTGCTCGGTCGCAAAGCCGCCGGCGCCATCCAGATTCTCGAGCCAGGAAACGCGGTAGCTGCTGAGACCGTTCCCCCGAGCCAGCGCAACGTCCGCGTCTCCGTCGCCGTCGAGATCCGCCACCTGCAACGCGACCGGATAGAGCACCAGGATCTGCTGACCGAGCTCGAAGGTGCCGGCGCCATCCGTATTTTCGTACCAGGCGAAGAGATTGCCGCTGCCCGCGATCGCGAGGACATCTTCGTCCCCGTCTCCGTCGACGTCACCGGCCACCACGCCCGTCGCGCCGGTCAGCGTCGCGATCACCTGCTCGGCGCCGAAGCTGCCCTGCCCGTCGGCATTCTCGTGCCAGGCGATCTCGCCATCGGCGATCGAGGCGGAGATCACGTCCGCGTCCCCGTCCCCGTCGACATCGGCCGCGAAGACTCGTCGGATGCCATCCGCCGCGGTCGTGATCACGCGTTCGGCCTCGAAGACCGGCGTGCCGAGCTCTTGCCGGTCGAGCAGACCGTCGTCGTCCGAATCCTCGTCGTTCGGGTTGGTCCCGACTCTCTCTTCGGCGGCATTCAAGAGGCCGTCGAGATCCGTATCGTCCAGCCCGTCCGGGATCCCGTTGCCGTTCTGGTCGGGCTCGTCGGGGTCGAAGCCGTTGTCGCCTTCGAAGCGGTTCGACATACCATCGCCGTCCGAATCGAGATCGTCGCCGGAGACGCAGAGGCCCGGAAACGAGACCGGACCATCGCAGACTCCGTCGCCGTCGGTATCGGGCAGCAGCGGACTCGTCTCGAAGCTCTGCAGGATCCCGTCACTCGTCACGTCTTCGCCGAAGACGCAGACGCCGGGGACCGCGACGAATCCATCACACAGACCATCGCCGTCCGTGTCAGGATTCGCCGGGTCGTAGCCGTATCCCGGCTCGACGTTCTCCCAGATGCCATCGTCGTCGCTATCGACATCGAGCGGATCGGTCCCCAGCAGGCCCTCCGCGCCCGAGCAGAAGAAGCCGCTCGAGAGCATGCCGGCCAGCATGCCGTCGCACAGGCCGTCCCCGTCCGAATCGGGCAAGAAAGAGAAGGAGCGGCGTGAGGCTTGTCGCAAGAGCAGCAGCGGCCCGGGGGCCGGCTGGTCGCAGACGATGTCGAGACGCCCGTCCTGGTCGTAGTCGACGAGGTCGAGCTCATCGCAGACCGCCGGACTCAGCAGCTCGGGCGGGGAGAAGGCACCGAGCCCATCCGAGCCCCGGATGAGATGGATCCCGTCGTCACGCGCCGACACGACGTCGAGCCTACCGTCGGCGTCCAGATCGGCGGCCCGCGCAGCGCGAGAAGAGTTGGCATCGATGGTCGTGCGCGGCCCGGGAGACGTCAGCCCGTCGCCGAGATTCTCGAGCCACAGCAGACCCGAGGTCTCGTCCGCGATCCAGTCGAGGTCTCCGTCGGAGTCGATATCGCCGACTGTGACGAGACCTGCCGAGCTCCAGCCACAGCTCTCAGGCGGGCTCGGGCCTTCGAAGGTGAAGCCGAGCTGGATCGAGAAGGGATCCTGGTCCCAGAGCACGATGCAGGTCGGGCCGTTCGCCTTGCGACCGCTGAGGTCCAGGTAGCCGTCGCCTGTCATATCGGCCAGTACGGCTTCCGGAGACGTGACGCCGGGTCCCGGTTCCAGCTCGGCCTGCAGCTCGAACACGGTGCCCGATGGGCTCGCTCGCCCCCGGAAGACCCGCGTCTGATAGAAGGGGAGCCCCACGAGCTGCCCCGAGACCACCAGCTCGTCCTGGCCGTCGCGATCGAGATCCGCGGCAGCCAGCCAGGCTTCGAGGCCAGTGTTCACCTCGATGACCGCGAGCGACTGCTTCGGCGAGAACGCACCCGACCCGTCGTTGGCCTGGAAGTAGACCTCGACGTTGGAGGCGCTCACGTAGTCCATCCACGCGACGTCGAGATCACCGTCGCCGTCGTAGTCGCCGAGCGCCGGTCGAATCGGCCGCCGAGCGAAGTCGTTCGAGAAGACGACGTCGGTCGAAATCATCGTCTCGGTGAGCGTCTGGTTGTCGGCCCAGACCAGCTCGTATGCGGGTCCCGGGCGGCTCGCGAGGTAGACCATGTCGGGCAGTCCGTCGCCGCCGACATCCCCGAACGCGACGCGTCGGATGTCGACCACGAGCTCGACGGGCTCCAGGAACTCGCCGGCCCGCCACTCCTCGGCATCGGTCAGCCCGTCGGCGTCTCGGTCGGCCTGATCGACGAGCCCACCGGCGAGCGACTCGCTCAGATTCGACAAGCCGTCGCCGTCGAGGTCGTCCGCACCGTCGATCCTGCCATTGGGCGGATTCGCGTCGGCGCTCCAGAGATCGAGAGAGGCGTTCAGCTCGAAGCGGTCGTCCATGCCGTCGCCGTCGGAGTCGGCCCGCAGTGGATCCGAGAAGGGTCGAAGACTCGGAATCCAGAAGACCTGGCCCTCCTCGGAGCCCGCAGCTCCGGCCCCGTTCACGGCGAAGGCGAAGTCGGGCAGGCGATTGCCGTCCAGGTCCGCGAGGACGGCTTCGGCGAAGGCGCCCGACAGCAGCGGCACTTCGACCGAGACTAACACGCGTGCGCCGAAGACCGTCGAGCCGGAAGCTCCCGGCCAGAACTGGACGGCATTGCCGAGCACAGACACCAGGTCGTCGATGCCGTCGAAGTCGAGATCGAAGACGATCGGCTTGAATCCGCTCCCCACCACGCCCGCTGCCCAGGCGACGCCGTCGAGCGGCGTACCGTCGTTCGTGAGTCGCTCGAGGTCGCCCTCGGCGAGCGCGGCGCCCGAGCCGACCCGCTCGACTACGAGATCGGAATCCCCGTCGGCATCGAAGTCGCCCGAATGCAGCGAGCGCGGCGACGAAGACAGTACGCGCAGGACGACGGCCGATCCGAAGTCGGCCGTGACTTCGTTCAGGCGATTCTCGAAGGCCACGACCTGGTCCGGAAGTCGGGTCGCGACGACGAGGTCGGCGTCGCCGTCGCCGTCCAGATCCGTCGCCGCAACAGCGACTCCCTCCGCCCCGGCGAGCGCGGCGATCGGATTCGAATCGAAGCTCGAGCCGTTCGCGATGTTGCGATGCCAGGCGAGGTCGCCCTCCACCGTGATGGATACGACGTCGGTATTCGCGTCGCGATCGAGGTCGACCAACGCCAGCTCGGCGAGCGTGCCGGCGACCGAGGCCACGGCGACCCGAAAGTCGGTCACCCGCGGAAAGAACACCTCGGAAGCGTCGGCCCGGCCCTCGTTCGCCTGCCACTCGATCTCGGAGAAGACGGTCGGCCCCGCGCCGACCAGGCCATTCTCGTACCAGAATATTCTCTCCTGCCCGCCGCGCAGCGACGGCACCAGCACGTCGAGGTCGCCATCTCCGTCGAAGTCGGCGGCGCTGACGGCATCGCTCGGCGACGCGTTGGCGATCGCCGGGGTCGCCGCGACGAATGCCCCCGAGCCGGCGTTTCGATACCAGCTGAGCGGAGGCTGTGTGGGGGCGGGACCGGAGCCCGTTCGTTCGACGAAGATCTGCCCGACCAGCACGTCCAACAGCCCGTCACCATCGAGATCCGCAGGCTCGACGGAGCGACTCGCGATCCCCGTCGCGATCGGCAGCGCCGCGGGCGTGAAGAGGCCGGACCCGTCGTTCACGAACCAGTCGATGGTGGCGCCGAGGGAGTCCGCGGCCAGGATGTCGAGATCCCCGTCGTCGTCGAGATCGGCCGCGGCCACGGACTCGCTCTCGTAGCCCGTGACGACCGGCGACGGAGAAAGAGTGAAGTTGCCCGCGCCGTCGTTGAGCAAGACCTCGATCGTCTGATTCAGCTGCGCAGCCAGGACGACGTCGAGGGATCCGTTTCCGTCCAGATCGGCGACGGCGACCGACTCCGGACGGTAGGCCCCGAAGCTGGCGATCGGCGTCGCGACCGGGGTGAAGCCGCCCGATCCGTCGTTGCGAAACCATCGCAGCCCGCCCTGGATGCTGCCCGACAGCACGTCCTGATCGCCATCTCCGTCGAGGTCGGCCGCTCGCACGACGAGGCTCGCCAGTCCCGTCGCGATCGAGGGCCCCCCAGAGCTGAACGTGCCCGTCCCGTCGTTCTCGAACCACTCGATCGTGAAGCTTCCGATGTTCGCCGCGACGATGTCGAGGTCGAGATCGCCGTCGAGATCGGCGACGCGGATCGACTCGCTCCGAAGGAAGCTGGCGATCGGCGGCGTATCGTCATCGAAGACACCCGAGCCGTCGTTGCGGAACCAGGCGACGGTATTCGAATCGAGGTCGGCCGCGACCACGTCCAGATCGGCGTCTCCGTCGAGATCCGCAGCCACGGCGGAGCGGCTGAGGAAGACCGAGAAGATCGAGTTCGATCCGTTGGGTACGAGCAGCTCTCCACCGGCAATGGTCGTGCTGACGCCGGTAAAGGACGAGGTGGCCCCGCTGTAGGCCACCACCCGATCGGGCTCCGCGTCGGCGTCGATCAGACCGAAGGCGACGTCGCGGAGCACGTTCGTCCCGGCACAAGAGGCGGGCGGCAGGTTCAGGTCCGGCGCATCAGGCCGGGCGGCGATCGTCCCCTCGCCATCGGAATCGAAGGTCTGGCAACGCGCGGAGACCGGGAAGCCGGCCATCAGGTCATTGGTGCCCACTGGATCGCGGCTGCCGTCGCCCAGGCGCGGAGAGAACGCGTCGAGGGTCGCGACCGGGTCGAACGCGATCGGCGCAGACAGCGTCTCGAGGCCGTCGAAGGCGAGCGCGAAGGCCGAAAGCGTCATCTCGCTGCCATCCGAGAGCAGATCGCCGTCCGTATCCGACATCCCGGGATTGCGTGCCGAGCTCGACCTCCGCTCGATTCGCCAGGCCATCGCCGTCCGAGTCGATGAGTCCGTCGCGAACCGACGGATCGACGGAGTTCGGGTTCAGCGGGCTCAGCGAGAACGCCGCGAGCGCGATCTCGACGCCGTCGTCGAGCTGATCATCGTCACTGTCCGGATCGATCGGGCTCGTTCCGTGGACGAGCACCTCGTCCCCGTCGCTCAAGCCGTCGCGATCCGTGTCGACTACCGAGGGCGAGCTCCCGGCGAGCTGCTCCGCGTCGCCCGACAGACCATCGCCATCGAGATCGTCGGAGCCGTCGACCGCCCGGAAGACCCTGAAGCCCGTCGTGGCGTTCCTCGCGAATGGGACCGAGGGAAACGGAGGATCGACCTGACTCCTGGGAACCGTCGCATCGGGGCTCTGCCACGAGCCGCCCAGGGTCGTTGCCTCGCCGATCTCCCGCACGTTGGCCACCAGGTTGTAGAGGCCGAAGGGACTCCGAGAGCCCGGCCGAAGGCCGACCGACTCGACGCCGTTGCCGTCGCAGTTCGCCGAGTTCGGCATGGAAGGGTCGTTCGGCGCACAGACCGGCACGGCATCGCCAGCCGTCGGATACAGGAAGTAGCGCTCTTCCAGAGCCCAGTAGTAGGCCGCCTTCCACCACTCGTCCTGGGAGGGAAGGAAGTAGAGCGCACCGGGCTTGCGCACGGGAAAAAAGTATGGGAGGCCCTCGACCGCGGCGACGTCGTAGACGCCGTCCTCCGTGGTCGTCGCGTCGCGAATGCTGGTATCCGGCTGGCCGTTGTGCAGCCAATTCACGAAGCGAGCCATGTCGACGGGCCGCACGCGGGTCACGGGTCGATCGTCCGGAGCGTTTGCCACGTAGCTGTAGCTCGGCGCGCTGCCGCTCCGGCTGATGGCGCCGCCGTGGCTCGAGAAGACGTCGTAGAGCTCCCCGCCGCCGTCGGTGGCCATGGCGTTCAGGAACTCTGCCCATTGTGCCGTGCTCACCTCGGTCAGCGACGCCGCATAGGCATTGGCGACCGCGCCCAGGCAATCAAACGTCGTCCTTCGACACGGATTTCCCGGCGAGCCGATCAGGGCCCAGTCGAAGGTGACGGCCGCGCTCTCGCTCGCAGCCAGACCAGCCAGGAGGAACGTCAAGATCGCCAAGCACTGTTTCGGACCGGAGCGCATTCGAAAGTCGGTCGACACGTGCATCGGGCATCTCCAGGTCACACGGCTTCTCGGGCCGATCTCGAAGGGTCGGAGTCCAGGGCCTGGCACTCGGGCCAGACTGGTCTCGTGTCGGGTCGAATTCCTTGATCCTCCGACCGGGATCGGCGAGTCGCCAAGGGATGAAATCGCGAGCCCCGAGAGGGCACACGCCTGGGACGGCATGAATCGAACGTCTTCCTCGGCGCGTAGGGAAGTCCGCGAGAACGGGTCCCTCGAGTGAAACCCGATGGCCCCATCATCCGGGAGCCATCGGTGCCCGGCGCCATCCCAGAGTTCCGACTAAGGGATGGGCCGCCGACCATCATGCACCAAACAGGGGTATTCGTCCTGTCAGAAAATGGCACAAGCCGAAATGGAGGTGGAATCAGGCCTCGGTGGAAGAATCGTCCCACACGACGCCGAGCAATCGGTATCGAAGGATCGAGGAGTCGCCGTTCGCGGGCGTCTCAGGTATCGATCCGTGTCGCGCCCAGAAAATCTCCCTTGGCAAGTGGAAGGGCCTCATGTCCTCGTGCAGGCGAGTCGTGACGATCTCCTGCGGACCCAGCCCGGTCGGTTGGTCCGGTCGACGCGGCGAGCCCCACGAGCGGCTGGGCGGGTCGGCTCGTCCCGACCGAGCAGCGGCCTGGAGGTCCGCCGAGCCCTGGCCCACGAGGCGCTTGTCACCTGCCGAAGCGACGGAGAGGACTCGCTAGGACTCGCGCCCCGACCTGGGATACGGCGCCGGGCCGATGAAGGGTCGCGGGAAATGGCCAGTGTGCCATTGCTTCGCCGTTTCGCGGCGGATGATCTTCCAGTCGTCACCGACGCGTACGAGATCGTCCTGGTAGCGGAGCCCCAGCACCAGGTGCTGGAGCGGGCTGCCTTCCGCCTCCATGTGATAACCGACGACCCAGCTCTCGACGAATCCCTTGTCGCCGTCGATCTCGACGTACTGATTGCCGACGAAGTGCATCGAGGCGTCCCACGCGTGCAGAGCCTCCTCCATGCCGTCCAGGTACTCGTCGAGCTGGCCCTGCTCCGCCGTCCCGACGCAGACACAGTCCGGATGGAAGACGGTGCGCACCAGATCGAAGTCGATGGAGTCGACGCCATAGGCATAGCGGCGGTAGAGGTTCTTGATGACCTCGCGATCCCGGAGCCAGCGGACCGTCGCCTCGATGTCGTCGGCCGGGGGCGCCGCGCATTCCCGAAACTTCATGATGCGTCGCTTCTCGTTACGGATGTCCTTCTTGCTCATCGTCTCCCCCTGATGCCTGGTGCTCCCTGGTCGGTGACTCGCCTTTCGGAGACGAGCGGCGCGCGTCCCCTCACCCGAGCCCTCACGATCCGAGCTCGAGGTCGTCGAAATCGGGTGCCTTCATCATCGCGTAGAGCTCGGCCGTCTCATACGGGGTGTTCACGAGCAGTCTCCCCTCGGCGTCGACGTAGTAGTTCCGCTCGACCGACCGCGTGTCCTTGATGAAGGCCAGCTGCGACCCGACAGCGTCCTGATCCGCGTTGAACGCCTCGAAGGCCGTCTCCTTGACCGCGACCTGCGCATGCCCCCCATCGAACATCGCCTGGAGACATTGTGCGATGTAGGCGGCATAGATCTGGAACCAGGAGGGCAGCGAGATGCCGCCCGAAACGGGCTGGGAGTTCGGTCCGTAGAGCATGAAGAAGTTCGGGAAGTGCGGGACCATCATGCCGAGATAGGCGCGGGGACTGTGCGGCGCCCAGTACTCCCGAAGATCCAGGCCCTTCTGACCGCGATACTCGGCAGGCCAGAGGAACTGGTCGACCTCGAAGCCCGTCGCGAAGATGATCAGATCGAGCTCGTGATGCTTGCCGTCGGCCGTCTCGATCCCGTCTTTCGTCAGACGTTCGATTCCCGACGTGACCAGCTCGACGTTGTCTCGGGTGAGCGCCTTGTACCAGCCGTTGTCGACGACGGGCCGACGGACCATCGGCGCGTAGTCAGGAATCAGCTTCTCGAGCAGCTCCGGGCGATCGCCGATCTGCTCCTTGATGTAGCCGATCAAGACATCGCGGAGCTCCTCGCTCTTCTGCGTGAGGTGCCCGCCCTTCTTCTCCCACTCGGGATCCGGGATCAGGAAGTCCTCGTGCCAGGTCATCAGCCCGATGATCGAGGTGTAGCGGCTCCAGTTCCAATAGCCGGGCACGTTGTCGAGCAGCCAACGGACCTCCGGCTCGACCGCTCGACCGTAGTTCGGCCGGGGACTGATCCACTGGGGCGTACGCTGGAAGACGCTGACGTGCTCGGCCTCCTCGGCCACCGGCGCCATCAGCTGGACGCCGGTCGACCCGTTCCCGATGACGGCCACGCGTTTGCCCCGGACCTCGATCTCCTCCGTCCACTGTGTGGGATGGAGGATCGTGCCCTCGAACTCGTCGATCCCGGCGATGTCCGGCAGCTTGGGCTTCGAAAAGACGCCGGCCGCGCTCACGATCGCGTTCACGTCGCGCTCGACGCGCTGCCCATCGGGTCCCTGGAACGTCAGATGCCAGGTCGACGTGTCGTCGTCGAAGCGCGCGTCCTCGAGCGCGTGGCCGAGGCGGAGGTGTTCGCACACGCCGTACTTCTTCGCGATGAACTCGAGGTAGGCGCGTACGTCCTCGCCCCGCGCGAAGTACTCGCGCCAGGGGTACTCGTCGTCGAAGCTGAACTCGTACGTGATGCTCAGAGTGTCGACGCGGATGTCGGGGTATTTGTGGATGCTCCAGGTCCCACCGATCTCGCTGCGCCGGTCGTAGAGGACGTAGGGGATGCCGAGCCGCTCGAGCTGGACGGCCATCGAGATCCCGGCCGGGCCCGCGCCGATGATCGCGACCTCGAAGCCCTCTGGAACCGGGGCCGCGCCTTCGGGGCGCTCGAACTGGAACGGGTACGGCGTGAAGGCGAGAAACTTCTTCCGGACCTCGAAGTGCTCGTCGCGCGTCGGCACGCCTAACACGAGATCCATCAGCTCGCGGAGCTCTTCATCCGAAGGGACCCGCCGCTCGAGGTCGTCGATGCGCGTCTCCAGCAGATGGGCGGCCCGCTCGGCCAGACGCGCGCGATCGGCTTCGTCGAGGGCCGCGACGGGGCCGAGCTTCGCGAGCTCGGAATCCCCGGTGGCCTGGTAGAGCGCCGCGCGCAGTGCGGCCAGGTCGGAGGCCTCGACGGCCCGCCGGATGAAGGCCGCGTCTACTTTCTGTTCCATGCTCTTTCATTCCTCGATGGCGGGAGATTGGCCCGCTTCCGAGACTTTGCGTGATTCGACCACGCTGCGTCTATTGCAATGGCGATAGCTGTATCGCATCCGTAATATTTACCGATCGTGTCCAGACGTGCCCTCTCCGCGACCCGAGCGGTCGATCTGCTGAACTTCCTGGCGGCACATCCCGATGAGCCGCTCTCCTACTCGGAGCTGTCCAGCCGGCTCGGGATCAACCAGGCGTCGACGCATAATCTGTTGATGGCGCTCGTGGAGTGCGGCTACCTGAGCCGCGACCCGAAGAAGCGCACCTTCTCGCTGGGCGCCGCGCTCGTCGCGATTGGCGATGCCGCGTTGCGAGAGAATCCGATCGTCGACGAGGCACGCATCGAGATGGCCAAGCTCGCGAAGGAGCTGGACATGGGGGCGATCGCTCTCGTCCGCGCGGGCTCCGACGCACTCTGCGTCGCCCGGGCGGGACCTCGCCGGCCTCGAGTCGATCCGCCGGAAGTCGGTCAGCGAATCCCCATCATGGCACCCCTGGTCTCGGTCTTCGTGGCCTGGGCGCCCGAGGAAGAGGTCGACCAGTGGCTGCTGCGCGGCAGCACGTCGGACCCCGAGCAGCAGCGTTCCCGAGAGAGCCTCGAGCGGGTCCGCAATCGCGGGTACAGCGTCGCTTTGGAGGTCCCGGGCCGACGCAGGCTGGGGGGCCTGATCGCTGAGCTCGCCGAGGATCCGCACTCCAAGACATTGCGGCACCAGCTGCACAAGACCATCGGCGAGCTCGGTCGGACGTCCTACCAGCTCGAGGAGGCGGATGGTCAAAGGCAGCGCATCAGCACGATCACCGCGCCGGTCTTCGATCGCCATGGGGAGGTCTGCGTCGCGGTCTCGCTCCAGGTCTTCGGGCGCGCGCTGGAGCCGAGCGGGATCACAGCCATCGCCGATCGCCTGCTGGAGACGACCGGGGCCCTCTCTCACAGCTAGCGGCGCCGGTCCTCGGGTCGAGGTCCCAGCAGTCTCCGGCCGCTCTCGCTCGTTGGCCAGTCCGAGAATGCGGGTCGTCTTGCTCAGGCCTCGCGGCAGAATTGGGCGAGGCTCGCCGCCGTCTCCCGACTGATGTCTGGACACGCCATCTGAAAGATCTCCGTCCCGTGGATCGTGCCCATGACCTGTCGACAACGCGCCGGGACCCCCGCCCGCAGCAGCGTCCGGTAGAACGCGATCCCCTCGTCGCGCAGCGGATCGCATTCGTTCACGCTGATCACGGTCTTCGGGAATCCCCGGACGTCCTCCTCGGTCGCGAAGGCGGGCCAGGCGAGCGGATTGCGCCGCGTCAGCTCGTCGATCCCGTAGGCCATGGCGGCGCGATTGTTATGCAGATCGATGAGCAGGCCGTTGTTCTCGACCGACGAGGGAAAGCGCTCCTGCGGCCAGCGGCCGGCGATGTAGGGACAGAGTGCATAGAGGCCACGCACGAGCCCCAGGTCGCCCTCCTGCTTGAGCCGCATGCCCGTGGCGAGCGTGAGATTGCCGCCACCGCTCTCGCCGGCAACGACGACATGCTTCGGATCGATCCCGAGACGCGCGGCATTGGCCAGCACCCAGCGCGTTCCGGCGACGCAATCGTCGAGACCGGCCGGGAACGGTGCGACCTCGGGCGCAGACGAGGCGACGAGACAATTGCGGAAGTCCACCATCGCGACAGCCACCCCCTGGCCCGCGATCGTTCGGCCCCAGGCCCGATAGATCCCCTCGAAGCAGGAGTTGGTCTGCATCCCACCGCCATGGAGATAGACGACGCCCGGCTGGGGCTGGGCGACGTCGGGGCGGATCAGCAGGACCTTGACCGTGTTGCCGTCCGGGGAAGAGACGAACTCGTGCGTCTCGATCACGAGACCTCGCGAAGGGGCGATCTCCTCCGAGTCCAGGGTATCCATGTAGGCCCTGAGCGCTTCGGCCCTGGCCCGCGCCTCGGGGCTATTCGCCTCGGCGAGCAGCGCCTCCCGGCTCTCGACGTCGGCACGCGGCTCCGTCGGGAACGCGCCCATGGCGGCCTTGATCCGCGGATCGATCCGGGGGTCTGCCTCGAGCTTCGTCGTCACGATCCTTCTCCCTCCGGTGTACGCCGCGATGAGCTTCGGCGCGCAGGACGGCACCCGCCCTCAGAGCTCGAGCACGCCGCGGGCCAGGCGTCCTGCCTCCATATCCTCGAGGACGTCGTGGATCGCGGCCATCGGGTAGACCTTCGTCACCAGCTCGTCGAGCATGAACTTGCCTGAGAGATAGAGCTCCGCGAAGCGCGGGATGTCTCGTTGGGGACGGCTCGAGCCATAGCGACAGCCGAGGATCGATCGGTCCAGAAAGAGCGCCTCGGGCAGGAACTCGATGCCGGTCCCAAAGGGTGTCACGCCGAGGATGACGAGGCTCCCGGCCCAGTCGAGATAGCCGAGCGCATCCTCGATGGTCTTCTTGTGCCCGACGCACTCGAAGACCCAGTCGGCGCCGCCACGAGTCAGATCGGTCACTGCCTCCGCGACGTTTCCCGCTCGCGCGTCGATGAAATGCGTAGCGCCGAACTGACGCGCCAGCGCCTCCTTGTCCGGATTGGCGTCCACCGCGATGATCGGATCCGCGCCCACGAGTCGAAGCGCCTGAATCGCGTTGAGTCCGATCCCGCCGACGCCGACCACGACGGCTCGATCGCCGGCCTCGACGCGGGCACGATTGAGCACGGCACCTGCCCCGGTCAACACACCGCAGCCGATCAGACAGGCCGACGAGAGCGGAACCTCTTTCGGGATCGCGACCGCTTGCGTGGCCTTCACCACCGTACGCTCTGCAAAGGAGGAGATATTCGCAAAGGCGTAGTGCGGCTCCCCATCGAGCGTAAAGGGCGTCGGTCGATGACCGAAGGTGCTGCGACACATCGTGGGCCGTCCGCGATCGCAATGGGCGCACGTCCCGCAGTTTCCGAGCGTAGAGAGCACGACGTGATCGCCCGGAGCGAGATGATTCACGCCGGGTCCGACCTGCTCGACGACACCCGCGCCTTCGTGCCCGAGCACGACGGGCGTTTCGAACGGGATCGTGCCGTTCATCACGCTCAAGTCGCTATGGCAGACTCCTGAGTTCGCGATCCGGACGGCGACTTCGCCCGCGCCCGGCTCGCGCACCTCGAGCCCGTCTCGCACGCGCAGCTCTTTTCCGTCGAAGACGATCCCCTTCATTCACATTTTCCTTCACGCTCCTTCCGAGAGCGATGCAGCGATCTGTAAGGGCGCGCCCGTTCAAAGAATCGAGACCCGGCGCGCCCCGAGGCGGATGTTGAATCCGGATCCCAAAACTATACTGGGCCGTTGACCTTCGATCGCTGAAGAATCTGCGTGGAAAAAGCATGCTCCAGGATCAAGACCCCCAAGGACGGAAACGATCGCGATGAAGCCTCCCGGGCCGGAAGCGGAGAATCTCCTCGAAGTAGACCCTGCGCTCGAAGCCGCGCGCGAGAGGTACCGACGCGAGCGCGACAAGCGGATGCGCCCGGACGGCCCTTCGCAGTATCGCGCGATGACGAGCGAAGCGACGCATAACGACGTCGACCCCTATGTAGCGCCAGGCTTCAGCCGGGCGCCGATCGAGGAAGAAATCGACGTCCTGATCATCGGCGGCGGCTTCGGCGGACTCCTGATGGCCGTCCGTCTCCGCGAGGTCGGGATCGATGATTTCCGAATCATCGAGGCGGCCGGAGATTTCGGCGGAACCTGGTATTGGAATCGCTACCCGGGGGTCCAATGCGACGTGGAGTCGTATATCTACATGCCGCTGCTCGAGGAGCTCGGAACCATCCCGACCGAGAAGTACGCGCACGGGCCAGAGATTCTCGCGCACGCCCAGGCGATCGGCCGTCACTACGACCTCTACGAGCGCACCGCCTTTCAGACGCAAGTGAGCGCGCTCGAATGGAACGACGAAGCGAGACGCTGGATCGCCCGAACGAACCGAGACGATTGCATCCGTGCGCGCTTCGTCTGCATGGCCAACGGGCCCTACTCGAAGCCGAAGCTGCCAGGCATTCCGGGGCTCGACACGTTCCGCGGACATACCTTCCACACGAGCCGCTGGGACTACGACTACACCGGAGGCGACACGACCGGCGGTCTCACGAAGCTGGTGGACAAGCGCGTCGGCGTGATCGGCACCGGCGCGACGGCCATCCAATGTGTCCCCCATCTGGGGCGAGACGCCGCCCACGTCTACGTCTTTCAGCGCACGCCCTCTTCCGTCGACGTGCGGGACAACGCGCCGACCGATCCGGACTTCGCGAAGACGCTCACGCCCGGCTGGCAGCAGAGACGGATGGACAACTTCAACATCCTGATGGACGGTGGCTTTCAGGAGGAAGATCTGGTCGGCGACCGTTGGACCGAGCTCACCCGGGGTCTCTACGAAGTCCTCGCGGCCCACCCGAATGCCGCCGACCTCACGCCCGAAGACATCGCGCTGATCGCCGAGAAGGTCGACCTCAAGAAGATGGAGCGCGTGCGGGCGCGGGTGGACGAGGTCGTCGAGGATCCGGCGACGGCGGAGGCCCTCAAGCCCTGGTACCGCTATCTCTGCAAACGACCCTGCTTTCACGACGAATATCTACCGACCTTCAACCGGCCGAACGTCACGCTCGTCGACACCGACGGCAGAGGCGTGGACAGGATCACCCCGAGCGGCGTCGTGGCGGGTGGCCACGAGTACCAGGTCGACTGCCTGATCTTCGCGACCGGCTTCGACGTGAGCACCAACTACACGCGACGCGCGGGCTACGACATCGTGGGACGCGGGGGCCAGAAGCTGAGCGAGAAATGGGCCGAGGGCGTCTCGACGTTCCAGAGCTTCTTCACCCGAGGCTTCCCCAACTGCTTCTTCATGATGGGATTCCAGAGCGGGCTCACCCCCAACATTCCTCACACCATCAACGAGCAGAGCCGACACCTCGCCTACGTCATCCGCGAGGCGCTGGATCGCGGCGCCACGACCGTCGAGCCGAGCCAACGAGCCGAGAGCGCCTGGGGCGCCGAGATCGACAAGGGGAGCAGCTTCCTGGAGCTGCAGGCGAGCTGCACCCCCGGCTACTTCAACGACGAAGGCAAGGTCGGAGAGAGCGAGGGATGGCTGGCTGGCTTCTACCCGGACGGCTCCGAAGCGTTCTTCGCCCTCCTCCGCGATTGGCGAGCGAGCGGCAAGCTCGAAGGACTCGAGCTTTCCTGATCGGCCAGGAATCAGTACTCGACCCATCGCTCGCATTCTCGGTGATGGCCTATTCGAAGATTCCGGTCAGCCCGAAGAGAAACCTCACACCCGCGATACCGAACCCCGCGAGCGTGGGAAGATTCAGCCAGATCGCTCGAGCAAAGCTGCAGGCGACGACGAGCGACCAGCCGATCCATAAGCCGGACCATCGCACCGAATGTCTCGATCTGGCCAGCTTGCCCCAGCTGCCGAACATCTCAGTCGGGGCGATCGTCAGGGACGACGCAAGCGAAGGTCATCGTGGCCGAAGCGGCGTCCGGCGTTGTCATATAGTCCTGGCATGTCTACCGCGATCACGCCGAGGCCCGTTGCGGCCGTCACGAGGATCTACCTCTCGCCGGGTCTCTTCGGTTTCGCACGGCTGGCGGGCTTCGACTACCTCCAGCACGTTCGCAAGGCGCTCGAGGATCGCTTCGAATCTTCTCGCAGGCCGGTCGAGATCCGAGTCGTCGACGTGCATCCTTCCGCCTCGATCCGCCTCCGAGCCGCTCGCCTCGTCGATCTCGTGGCCGAGACCAGTGGCTCGGACGGCGGACCGATTCACCTGTTGGGTCACTCGACGGGTGGACTCGATCTACGCCTTGCGACGTCCCCCAGTGCGCAACTGGGCGACAGCAGCGAGAGTCGCCTCGGCTGGCTGGATCGACTGGCGTCGGTCACCTCGATGAACACCCCGCACTACGGCACGCCCCTGGCAGCCTTCTTCACCACGCCCAACGGAAGACGCTTGCTCTACGCGGTCACGACGATCACGATCGTGGGATTGCGCCTCGGCACTCCGCCGCTGGCCGCGACGTCGGCGCTCGTGGCCGCGATCTCGCGCAGCGAGGAGTGGGCGCGTCTCGAGAATAGATTGATCGATCGGATCACGGACACCCTCCTGCAGACGCTCGACCCCGAATCGAGCCAGGACGTCCAAGCCTGGATGGCGAGGATCCAGGACGATCAGGGTGCGATTCTTCAGCTCACGCCCGAGTCGATGGATCTCTTCTCGGTGACGGTCGAGGATCGGCCGGGCCTGCGGTACCAGTGCACGGCCAGCTACGCTCCTCCGAGCGCAGCGAATGACTGGCTCTCACATCTGCGCTCGCCGTGGCCGGCCATCTCGGCTGCCTTGTTTCATGTTCTCGCCCGCTCGACCGCCATGCAGCATCCGCGTTATCCCTGTGCTCCCGGAGATGGCGGAGACATGCTCCTCCAATCGATGCTCGGCGAGTTCGTGCCGCAGCGAGCCAACGACGGCATCGTGCCGCTGCGCTCCCAGCTCTGGGGTGAGCCCGTATGGATCGGCCAGGCGGATCACCTCGACGTCGTCGGCTATTTCGGTCGTCGCAAGGGAGCTGGAGGCTGGCTCACCTGCGGCGCCAACTTCGACCAGTCGTCGTTCGAGACTATGATGGATCGCATCGTCGAAGGAATGCTCGAAGGAGAGGCGGAAGAGGCGTGATCCGGACCGATCGCGGCTGGGCGCCGTGCGGTGACACGCGTGCCCTGGCGAGATTGCGCGCGTGCTAGGGTGACGCCGATCCCTCGTCGGACGGTCCCACGTGTCGCCACTCGAGCCAAAGCTGACCTTCGATCTCGAGCGCAACCCTGCGCTCACGGTCGTGGCAACGTACGAGCGTACGATCGGCGCGTCGCTCGAGCGCGTTTGGGAGAACGTTCTGGATTGGGAGCATCTTCCCTGGCTGCACGGAAAGGCCTTCGCCGACATCACGTGTCAGGCGGCCGGGCCCTGGGGCTGGCGCGCCGAAGTCGTGTACGTCGGCGGTACGGCCAGATCGCATCTCGAGCTGTTGATCGACCATGCGAACGGGCGCTATGTCACGCGCGTGCTCGACGGTGCGGGTAGCGGTGGTGAGATCTGGACGACGCTCACAAAGGAAACCGCGCAGGAAACCGTGATCGGGGTCGAGTTCTGCCAGGCCCTCGAGCCGGATCAGGATGCAGACGCCATGGGTGCCGGCTACGTCGCGCTCTATTCCCGGCTATGGGATGAAGACGAGCAGATGATGCAAGCTCGTCAGCGCGAGCTCGATCGCCGCCGAACACGGGACGACGAGACGCAGACACGCATCGAGCTGGGACACAGAGATGCGCTGCTTCCTCGCCTCCCGCTCGACGTCGAGGCTTTCGGCTCCCGGCTTCGTGTCTACGCAGACGAGGGTGGGTTGAAGCTCCATGGCCTCGTCTGTCCCCATCTTCTCGGTCCACTCGAAGCGGATGGCGATGCCCTGATCTGCCCGTGGCATGGCTACCGATTCTCGCGCGAGACGGGGCACAGCTGCGATGGCAAGCGTCTGTGGATCGCCAATCCGGCGCGGATCGCGATCGAGGACGATCGTGTCTTCCTGTTGCGCGAGTCCGGCGGGTCTCGCCTGGATTGATCGCGGGATCGGGTTCGTCGGCCTTCGGCTCGGGCGCCCATCCGGACCTTCGAGGCGAGGCTTCCGACAAAGCCGTTCGACTTGCCGGAGGCTCGAGGCGAGCTGCTCGGCGGCCTTGGCCTGGCTGAGCCGACGTTGCAGTACACGGCCCAGAACCTCCAGCCGGTTCAGTTCCTTGCGGCTCCTCGTCGGGGTCCCTCTTTCATCCATGCCGACCCTCCAGGCCGACACGGTGGGGGATCGTGGTCAGAAACGGACTTGGCGGGCGTGCGGAAATCAGGCCGCTCGATTCTCCTTCGCGTGGAATCGGAGGTCGTCCGGCTTTGCGCTTCGAGATCGATCGGCAGGAGCGATTCGGGGTCGGCTTCCCTTCACTCCCGACCCTGCGAGCTGCTGACGAGAGGATATGCTCTCGAAGCTCGGGTGAGACGACGGGTCGGTCGTCGTTCGAGCAGAGCATGATCCAGACGCGGACTCATTCCGGATGCGAAGCGATCTCCCGGAGACGGCCCGCACGATCGGATACCGATGAACGCAAAGGCAAGAACCAGAGCGATTCTGAAGGCCATCATCCCCTGGCGCTATCGACATCGCCTTCGGCGACTGCAGCAGCGACTGGATCTCCGACGCGACGCGCGGCGTCCCGTCCACGGTGCAGTCCGACGTCCGGTCGAGGACGGCGAGCTTCCCGGTCTTCGCGCCGATCCGACGGCAGCCCTCTGGGACGAGAAGCACGACCAGGAGATCTCCTCCTATTGGGCCCAGAATCCACTGGTCCTGGCCGAGGTCCAGCGTCGTCAGACCGGGGATCCGAAGCGGTTCTGGCTCGGTTGGCTCTTCGAAGAGCAGCTCAAACAACCGGTCGAGCGCGTGCTGTCGGTGGGCTGTGGCGCCGGGGGCCATGAGATCATGATTGCTTTCGAGGGATGGGCGAGTGAAGTCCACGCCTTCGACGCTTCTCGTGCGGGCATCGACAAGGCGCGCGCCCATGCCGCGAAGCTCGGCGTCGACAATATCGATTTCCAGGTTCGGAGCTTCGAGGATTTCGCCGAGGCGGGCCCCGACACGCCGACCTACGACGTCGTACTGTTCGCGGGATCACTCCACCATATGCGCGATCTCGAAGGCATGCTGTCTCGCGTCCGGCGAAGCCTGAAGTCGGACGGCTGCATCCTCTTCAACGAATATGTGGGTCCGATCTATGCCATCTATCCGCCCGAACGCGTCGCGCTCCTGAACCGGTTGCTCAGCGAGATTCCAGCGGCATACAAACGATCGGCGGAT
Organism: uncultured delta proteobacterium; assembly: GCA_963698485.1. Taxonomy (GTDB): domain Bacteria; phylum Myxococcota_A; class UBA9160; order UBA9160; family UBA4427; genus UBA4427. The sequence continues at coordinate 177,859 of CAVORA010000001.1, forward strand.
GCGCAGTGGAAGAATCCTACGATCGACGACGTCATGCGCATCGATCCCTCGGAAGGTGTTCGTTCGTCGCTGATCCTCGATCTCCTCTCGATGTATTTCGACATCGACATGCGCCGCGACTTCGGCGGGGCGATCCTGCATCCGATCTTCGATCTGCTCGACGGAGATCGTCTCTCCGATGGTTCGAAGGAGGCGGAGGCGGTCGTCAACCGGCTGATCGAGACCGAGAACCGATTGATGGCGGAGGGCGCCCTTCCATCCGACATGTGCCTCGGGATCGCGCGGCACAAGCGGGTCTGGTGACGGGCTCCGTCTCTTTGGACCACTTTGGGCTTCCGGGTCGATCTTGCCAGGCAGCTATTCGACCGGCACACCTGCCTCGATCTGCGTCACCGCGCCGACGATCTCCTGCTCCATGGATGGACCTCGATTTCCTCATCGATTTCTCTCAGCTTGATCATGCCAAAATGGAAGCCCGATCCGGTCCAGCTTCAGGGGGTCAAGCTCGAAGCTACGGCGGTGGCGGTGATCTGAATAGAGTCGCCGTCGCCCCGGCCAAGTCCGTCGATGATCTTCAGCGTGACGACGTAGTTGCCCGGCGAAGCAAGCCTGTGGAGTGGAGCCGCTTCGATCGAGGCCCCGCCGTCCGTGAAGCTCCTGTCGTGGAGGTGCCTCGAAAGGGGCCACCGATCTCCGCCGGAGCTCGGTGGTCAGAATGGTAGTTGGCGGCGGTGCCGAAAAGGCAGCGTCTTCTTGCTATTTTCGCCGCGCGACGTGGTGGCGATCGACCGCTCGAGTGGCGCACAGCCTCGTCGGCGTGACGAGTTGTCGCAACGACTCGGTTCGGTTTCGCCTAAGGGCCTCAGCGGTTGGCGCGACGATTGCAGCTATTCGCGGAAGTGTTGGCTCAACCTATCTGGATCATCGGATTCGGTCTTGCCGGCGCCGTCGGGATCTCCCTCGGGTTCTTCGGGGGCGGAGGATCCATTCTCACGGTGCCGCTGCTCGTCTATGTGTTCGGACTCGACCCGAGAGAGGCGATCGCGAGCTCGCTCCTGGTCGTGGGGGCCGCGAGCCTCTCGGGCGCCGTCCAACACTGGAGGCATGGCCGGCTGGATCTTCGCACGGGATTCTCGTTCGGAACGGCGGGCATGGCCGGGGCGTATTTCGGTGGTCGCATGGCCGCATTCTTCGATGGGGCGCTCCTGTTGCTGCTCTTCGCCGCCATGATGATCCTGACTTCCGTTGCGATGTGGCAGGGACGAAGACCCCCCGCATCTGGCGCCACGGACTCCCATGCAACGGCGCGTTTGGTGGGACAGGGGCTCGCCGTTGGCCTGTTCACCGGGCTCGTCGGCGCCGGCGGCGGATTCCTGATCGTTCCCGCCCTGGCTCTCTGGGCAGGACTGCCGATGCCCAGCGCCATCGGCACATCGCTGGCCATCATCGTCATGAACAGCATCGCCGGCTTCATTGGATACGCGAGCCACGTTTCCGTCAACTACGGACTGGTTTCGGCGATCGCGGCGGTCGCGATCGCAGGGTCTTTCCTGGGCGCGTACCTGGCCCAACGTAGTGATCCTGCCCGGCTCAGGCGCGCTTTCGCTGTCTTCGTGATGGCGATGGCCGCGTTCATCCTCGTTCGAGAGGCTGCGGTTTGGATCGCAGTGGCTCGAGAGGCACTTCCGAGATCGGTTCCGCAGGCCGTGTTCGCAATCGTCATCCTGGTCGTGGGGCTCGGTGCCGGTCGCGCCTCACGTCGCGCCGGGGGCTTCCGATTCGAGGAGCACGCGTACGAGCACGGAGCCGGAATATGAGGTTCGGGTCTGGAGCCTCTGCGCTTTGTGACCATCCGCGGAGAGCCCGCGGGCTTCACGATCGCGGCCATGCTGGAGCCGGGCGACTCCGTAGATGTGACGACTGCTACCGCGGGCTCGATTCGGCCAAGGACATCACTGTACCGAGGAGGCTTTGAAGTGAAGAGCGACATCGAATTCATCCAGCTCAATCCGCACGCCTGTCGAACCTATCTATTCCGGGCACGCGGCATCGAGGAGGCCGTGCTGGTCGATCCTGTTCTCGAGCACGTTCCCGAGTACGTCGAGCGCTTGAAAGACGAAGGGCTGCGTCTCACGCACGTCATCGATACTCATACGCATGCGGATCACATTTCGGGGGGGCCGTCGCTGAAGGATCGGACGGGCTGCGAGTACGTGATGCACACATCCGCGCCAGCCCATTGTGTGTCGCTCTTCGTGACGGATCGGCAGCAGCTCGAGCTCGCGGGAATTCCGGTCGAAATCCTTCATACGCCTGGCCACACCGGCGACTCCATCTGCCTCGTCCTGCCCGATCGAGTCTTGACGGGGGACACCCTGTTTCTCGGCGCCGCGGGTGCCGGCCGGGATGATCTTCCCGGCGGTGACCCGGGGGCGCACTGGGAGAGTCTGCAGCGGATCCTCGCGCTGCCCGAATCGCTCGTTGTCTACCCAGCGCATGAGTACCGCGATCGAGAGCCGGCGAGTCTTGCCGAGCAGCGTGTCGAGAATCCGCATCTGCATCCGCGCTCCAAATCGGAGTTCGTCAAGTACCTCGAAGACCTCAAGCTGGGGCCAGCGGACTGGATGAAAGACGTCCTGAAGGCGAACTATGCATGTGCACGAGACCCGAAAGCAGCATGGATTCCCGTCGACGTGCCGGCGTGCGAGATCAAGGGCACGCTCGACCACGGCGTCAACGATATCCAGGTCGCGGTGATGCCGGTCGAAGAGCTGAAGCGTCGCGTGGATGGGGGTAGCGCACCTCTCCTTCTGGATGTGCGCGAAGCGCCGGAGCTCTCCGGAGAGTTGGGGCATCTCCCAGGCGCTCAGCATATTCCTGTCGGCGAGCTAGGACATCGTCTGGACGAACTCGGTCAGGATCATGATCGAGAGATCGTGACGATCTGTCGGTCCGGCGGACGTGCACACACCGCAGCACAGATCCTGATGCAGGCTGGCTTCGGTCGGGTCCTTGTCCTCAAGGGGGGCATGAATGAATGGAGTGCGAATGGCTTCAAAGTGGCGAAATAGGCGCAGCAGTCGAGGAATCCTGATTCCCGCGACTGCAGCAGCCGACAGATCGGCATGGAGAGGTGTATCGCCCAGGAGCACCTCGATCGGAAGACTTCTGCCAGCGCACGTTGACGAAGCGCTTGGCTTCGGAGATGCGCCCCCGAAAGATTCCGCGAGCGGCATGGGTTCGCCGCCGAAGGCGATCGTGAAAGTACGCGGACGGCGACGAGGGCTGCAAAGATCGGGGCGGGTACCCGGTGTGATGTCTACATAACACCGAGAGCCTGGCCGGCCGGGCCCGCACGCTCGCTCCCGCTCGTATCCTTCGGCGGCTGAGGTCTAGAGCGCCAGCTCGAACACGGGCTCCAGCCCGGGCAGGATCGGATCCGGCTCGATCGGGTCGATCTCGTAGATCGGCGGCAGGCTGGTCGTCCGGCAAGCCAGGTTGCCGAAGATGTCGACCGGGCCGACATGACCCCGGAGTCCGTCCACCCACGCCCATGCCGCGCATTCCGGCAGGTTCGCGTTGTTGCTGATCGTGATCGGAGCATTCGGGTCGAGCGTGTATTTGCTCATCAGTGCTGGCAGATCCACCAGCCAGCCGTTGTCATTCAGACGCAGTCCGCCGAGCGCAACCGCCGGCGCACCGATCGCCTCCATCGTTCCGCCGGAATCCCAGTCGAGCAGTCCAACGCTCGCGAGCGCATCGAAGGCGCGCGGCGTCGGGAAGGCAAAGATCGACACATTCACCACCCGGAGCTCCCCGGCGACGTCCGTGAGGGCGGTGAACATGGTTCCCGCTCCGCCCGCCGTCGACGTCCAGCCGCCGTTCCGGATCGTGGCGTCCCCCGCAATCGTCTGGATGCTGTTGAAGAAATGCTGCTGCGTGCTGCTTCCGAGCGTGACGTCGAGGTCGCCTGCGATCGACAGCAGTGCGGGGACGAGCGCCGATGCCTGGCCGTCTGCCGAGCAGCTGTCGTAGACGAGACTCCCCGGGAGATGAGTCAGCGCGTCGAGGCCCCGCACGCTGCAGTTGAACGACTCGACCTCGATCGCGACGTCCCCACCGATGCTGGCGAGCGCGGGCATCCCGAGATCGAGGCTGATGTTCTGTGATTCGCCCGGCGGGTTGGGGGAGAGCAGGTCGAGATCGCCGCCGATCGTATGCAGGGCAGGCAGCTCGACGGATTCGACGTCGGGAAAGACGCCGCCGGACCGCTCGTACACGATCGTGACGTTGCCGGTGACTTCCTGCAACGAGGGCAGGATGAGGTCCTGGACGACGCCATCGTCGATGGTCAGAGAGCCGTAGATGATCTGCACGCAGGCGAGATCCTCTGCGTCGGCCGGGCTGTCGATCAGCACGTCGCCGTCGATCGAGGAAACGCCCGTGCCTCCGGCGCTCGCGTGGATGCGCACATAGGGGCTATCCGGCGAGACGCAGTGGAAGAACGCGCCGGTCCAGTTTCCTTCTGCGATGTAGCCGGCGATGCAGTCCTGGCCGTCCACGCCCGTGATCGAGGCGTCGTCGAAGGTCCCGAGCGAGCCCGAGCCCTCGGCGTTGTCGCCTCGCAGGAAGGTCTCCCAGCCGCCCACCTCGTCGCACATCGGCCGCCAGTAGGCGAGGGGCACGATCTCGCTGCCGACGAAGCCCCCGCTCCCGTCCGTCGGGAAGCTGACGAACTCCTCGAAGGCGTCGGTCGGATCGCCCGCGGCCACGATGTGGATGCTGCTATTCGCAGCGCCCCAGCCCTCGAAGTCGATCGGTGTCTCCCGGGTCGGGACGACGCTCTCGTTCGCGGGGGAGTAGAGGCAGCCGGTCGCGAGAGCGAGGATCAGGACGAGCGGCAGAAGCGAGCTGCTCGAGATGGGTCGGTCGGATCGTGGGGTTCGCATGGTGTCTCCTCGGCGGGATGAGGCCCGGTTTGATGGAGACAGGATCGATCTGAAAGGTCGCGACGACTGTGAAGCGATTCACGCGAGTGTGAGAAATCGTGCCCGCAATCGATCCTGAGTCGTTCCAGATCCCTCCAGGAGCCTCGTTATGCCAGCGCCACCGCGGATTCGAGCACTTCTCGACGGGCCCGATTCAGCGGATGACACAAACCGTCCGTCGGCGCTCGCACCAGGAGATCCAAGCCGAGGGTCGCATCGAGATCGACGAGCAGCGCCGTCTCGAAGTCGATCGCGATCGAGTATCGTTCGGGTCGAAGGCGTTGCAGTCGCCGCTCGGCTCGAATGCGGGGAATCCGTCGAAGGAGAAGCCCTCTCCCGCCACCCAGCCATGATCGTTCCGCTGGGCGCAATCCGCTTCGCTCCTTCACGAGAGACCGAGTCACGGGCCGTCCGTGTGTGGGCTGTCCACATCGAGCTCGGCCGTGATGAACGCGTTCTCCGCCGCGAACGTCAACGCGACCAGATGCCCGGGCACGCCGAGAGGGGACTTCGTCTGTGCGCTCCGGTTGGCCTGTTCCCAGGTGGCTAGACCGGTCGGACCAGCTGCTGGGTGTGTCTCTCGAATCGGGGGTCGGCCACGATCTCGAGGCCGCGGAGCCAGAGGTCACCCGGCTTGAACCTGTGAATCACGACGTCGTCTACTCGGGTAGAACCACGCGGTAGGAGTGACCTGAGTCGTGCGGTGCGATCGGATGGCCCGTATGCCGCGAACCAGACGCAGAGTACCGAGTCGGGTCCCGCTCAGCGCGCGGCCGGTCGCGCCGGCATACCGAGACCTGGCCGCCGTTCGGCGTCGCCCGAAGCGCCGGCTCCACCGCGCCCCGGCTCTCCCCTCCAAGCAACGGCGAGCAGCTCCGGGACCTCGATCTCCGAGACCGGCCGCATGTCCAGCCATGGGGAGGTGACTCACCGGCACACTTCAGGTTCCCGGAAGAGCGGCGGCCTCTTCCGAAGCGAGATCGCGGTGAGGAACCCTGCTCGGATCGGCGCGAGAGGCGGTATGCTGGGTCGCGTGAGCTGGAAGCACGCCCTCTTGATCGCCTTCGCCGTGCTGGTCGGGACCTTCATCCTCCAGAACACCCGGGTCGTGGAGTTTCGCTTCCTGTTCTGGAAGCTCGAGATGTCGCGCGCGATCCTGCTTTTCGTCGTGTTGGGCGCGGGCGTCGTGCTGGGTTGGCTGCTCGCCCGCCTGCGGAGGCCCTGATGCATCGAGCACCTTCCGGGTCGAGCTCGTGACCGAGGATCGGGCAGGCATCTCCGAGACCGACCCGATCTGGCGCTTCGAGCGAAGGACTGCAGCAGGCCCTCGAGACGGCCGACGATCCGGGCGGCGGCGCGAGCTGATTGCGGCGGGCCATCCCGAGGATGGATTGTGAAGGTTCTGGACCCGAAGCCGGAAACAAGGAGGAGCGGTCATGGGTGAGATGGCAGTCGCGACCGGCTTCGCCTTCAAGGACTACCTCGCCAGCATCCTGGCGGGAATCGTCGTGCTCTTCGAACGTCCCTACCGCCAGCGCGACTGCTTTCCGTTCGAAGACGTCGACGGCGAGGTGAAGGAAATGGGCATGCATGCGGCGCGTTTGCTGAACGCTCCGCGGTCGGTCGTTGCCAGGCGTCGCGGGCGCGCGACCGGTGGTCGCCCCGCGCGGGGCCGAGTTCATGGAGCGCTGGCCATGCGGATCGTCGTCCCAGCAACAGGCCTCGCACTGAAGATCGCGCTTCCGATCGCGATGCTGGCCCTCGCGCTCCCGAACGCCCTGCCGGCGCAGACGCTGGACGACCTCTCTGCGATCGCAGCCGAAGCGGTGGAGCCGAAGCCCAATTCGATCGCGCAGACGCGCTCGCCGGGCGAAGACCAGCGGCTCGCCGCACGCCTTACCGAGATCTTCACGCAGGTCGAAGGGCTCGGGTCGGTCTCGATCGATGTGCGCTCCGGTGTCGTCGTCCTATCGGGCGTGGTCTTCTCGAGCGAGGCCCATCAGAAGGCGCTGCGAATCGCCCATCAGCTGGAAGGCGTCGTCGAGGTCCAGGACGAGATCAGCGAGTCGCGCGACGTGCAGCAGCGGCTGAGCCCCGTGCTCTCGGATCTACGCGAGCGATCGCTGGGTTTCCTGGCGGGCTTGCCACTACTCGCTGTCTCGCTCTCGGTCTTCGCTCTCTTCCTGCTCGTGGGGCGGCTCGTGGGTCGCTGGGACGGTCTGTATCGACGAATCTCCCGAAATGCCTTCGCGCGGGATCTCGCGCGTCAGGCGGTTCGCCTCGGTTTCGTCCTGCTAGGCGCCCTGGTCGCCCTGGAGATCCTGGACGCGACCGCGGTCGTGGCCGCCGTCGCAGGCATCGCCGGATTGGCGGGACTCGCGATCAGCTTCGCCTTCCGGGATCTCGCCGAAAACTACATCGCCAGCGTATTGCTGAGCCTGCGTCAGCCCTTCCAGGCGGATGAGCTGGTGCGGATCGGGGTCCACGACGGCCGCGTCGTGCGCCTGACCTCGCGCGCCACCATCCTGATCGACCTCGATGGCAACCACGTGCGGATTCCGAACGCGGCCGTCTTCAAGGGCACGATCCTCAACTACTCGCGCAACCCACAGCGCCGCTTCGGCTTCGCCGTCGGTGTGGCGAGCGACTCCGATCTCGCGGCGGCGATCGCACTCGGGGTCTCGACGCTTGCAGAGATGCCGGGCATCTCGGCCGAGCCGGAGCCCGGCGGCTGGGTCGAGGAGCTGGGCGACTGGAACATCGTCCTGCGATTCACGGCCTGGATCGATCAACGGGAGACCGACTGGTTCAAGGCCCGCGGCGAGGCGATACGCCTGGTCAAGGAGGCGTTCGATGCGGCGGACATCGTCATGCCCGACGCACTCGCGGGTCTGCGCGCGCCCGGCGAGGGCGAGCTCGGATCTGCGGCCGCGATCAGCCGCGACCGACGGCCGGTGGAGCCCGGTCAGCTGCCCGCGGAGCTCGATATCGCGAGCGAAGACACGCTCGCCTCGGCGGTGGCGCGCGATCGCGCCAGCGCCGAAGACGACCTGCTCGACTCGGAGCGACCCCGCGAGTGACGGCCGCTCGGACGCGCTCCTGGAAGCAATCCCCGAACGCGAGCTTCCGGCCGCTTCAGGTCAACCGGGTCTTCTCGTAGAAGGGGCCGGCGCACGAAGCCGCCGTCGGAACTCGGGGTGGAATCTCGGATCGAGCGGCGTTGCGCGAAGCAGCTCGCCGCCACCCATGAAGCTGAGGAAGCGCGTCGCCTCGGTCAGGTTGGAGCGCGGGCCTGTCTGCTGCCGGCTCGACTCGCGGGCACACGTCGTCTCCCTCCGCGACGAAATCTGCAAGCAGTGTCTCGGTCTCGGCGAGTGGACCGCCGAGATCGATTCGAACCGATGACATCGATTGCCGACGACTCGCCCGATGCGCGCCCAACGAGTGACCATGCGCAGCACCCGTCCCGCCGCGCGGATCACCGCAGCCAGCCCTTGATCGCAAACACGTACAGGCTGAGCGCCATGCCGCCCGCCACCCCGAAAGCGACCTGGGCGAGCGTGGCGTGCCAGGGCGTGTCCAGGAGGTTCATCCCGAGCAGGCCACCCGCCGTGGCCGGGATCAGCGCCAGAGCGGTCAGCAGTGCGAGCAGACGCATGACGCGGTTCATCTGGAAGGAGGCCACGTTGAGCCGAAGATCGACCAACGCCTGTAGCGATTCGCGAAGGTCGTCCGCGCTCTCGAAGAGGTCCTCCATGTTCTGCGCCAGGATCCCGAGCAGCCCCAGGCGGTCGGCAGTACTGCTCGCCGGGACGAGCTCGCCGAAGGACGCGTCCCGCATCTCGTTCTTCAGATGACGCAGGCTGCTGCGAACGCGGAGGATGTCGCTGCGCAGCTCGAAGGTCCGTGCGAGGAACGCTTCGTCCGTGAGCGTGGCCTGCTCGGCCTCGGCAAGAAGCAGCTTCACCTCGAGCGCTTCGATGACCTCCGAATACGCGCGACCGATCTCGCCCAGCAACGCGACGGTCGCGCGCGCCAGACGCGGCATCTCCTTTGGCAGACCGCGCAACCGAGCCTCGACCCTGTCCGAGAGATCGCTTTGATCGCGACACAGGACGACGACGTTCTCCGCGCTGCCGACGAGCAACACCGGAGTTCGGCGCAGCGGGGCGTCGGGCTGCATCTCGAGCGGATAGCGCACGAACAGTGCCGAGAATCGCTCGAGGCGATCGAAGCGCGGAATGCTCGACGAGAACAAGCCGTGAAGCGCCTGCTCTGGAACGGCGAGCGCGTCGGCGATCACCGCGAGGCTCGACTCGGCGACGCCGCTCACGAAGAGCCAATCCGGCTCTGCATTGCGGATCCGGTCGAGCCCCTCCTCCCACCCGATCGCCTCGAAGATCTCGCCCGTCGCGCCGAGCGCACGAATGCCCGCGCGTGTCGCCGTCGTCGGGGAGACGACGTCTCGCACCCCGGCCGACGCGCCGAGCGCCAGCCCCGACCGGGTCCCCAGCAGCGCCAGCCGCCCGAGTCGCAGCAGCCTGAGTGTCGGCGCGCTCCGGAGCAGCTCGGGCACGGCGGGCAAGAGCGCGACCAGCGGGGCGACGATGATCAGCGCGTCGATCAGTCGCCAGGGGTTGGTCAGGAAAAGGCGTTTCCGGGGGGCGAGCGCGAAGCCGGCCAGGTATTCGAGGGCGAAGGCCCCGATGATCCCGTACTCGGCGGCGAGCACGAGCCCCTCACCCTCCGGCCCGAGCTCGAAGACAGAGGGCACGAAGATCAGGAACAGAGAGAGCAGAGCGAGGAAGCCAAGCACCGCATCGTCGAGGACCCGTTCCACGCGTTCCGGCCAGCGTGTCCGCCAATTCATGGGCATTCCTCTAGCACCTGCCCTTCACGCGCGGGGCAGCTCAGGGCAGCTTGCGTGAGGCCGGCGGAAAACGGCGGTGCAGCCCGGTGTCGGTCTGGCACGCCCCGCTCGCGACGATGAACGAACCAGACGACGCGGCATGCGGAAGGCCTCCCGAAGCCAGCATAGAGGTTTCGCCTCCGCTGAACGACTCACGCGGCTGCGTCGCCCGACGCGACAAGCCACTCTGCCGACCTCCCCGAATCCGCCAGCGCAGGAACGCGAGGAGCGTGCAGAAGCCACACTGAAGCCGCTTGCTCTCCGGCCACCACCGGATGCAGTACATCCACCTAATGCGAGTCACCATTCGTTCGTTGGACTCCCGCCACTTGTCCGACCCGCTTCTCGAGCGGCTACGTGGAGTCCGGCCCTCTCGTCGAGGACAGACGGCTCCCGACGAAGGCCGCGGTCGAGTCCGCCTGGGCAGACGTATCGGCGCGGTCGGGTTGTCGATATGATCCGACGGATCGATCGCCGGCAACGTGTCGGGAATCGGACTGAACGTTCACCGCCGGAGCAGGCGGAGACTCCGATCCGAAGCAGGAGGTGGGATTGCAGACGAGCGCCCGGACCCGACAGGCCCCCCGGCGAGCGCCCGTGCGATCCGACCGCGCGATCGCGGGGCTTCTGCTCATGCTCGTCTGGCTCTGCGCCTGCGACGGCACCCGACCCGAACGACCCGCGATCGGCGAGCCCGCCGGTCCCGCGGACGAGCTCTCGTGGCCCCGTCGCTTCGCGATCGACCGACTGCTCGACTATCGCGTCGCGAGCGGAGCCCGCGCAGGCTTCGTCGCACTGATCGCCCGTCATGGCCGAATCGTCTACGCCCGCACGACGGGATTCGCCGACGTCGAGAATCGCGTCCCGATGTCCCTCGACACGCGCTTCCACGTGGCCTCGATGACCAAGCCCGTCACGGCGACCGCCGCGATGATCCTGGTCGACGAGGGGCGACTCGCGCTCGACGATCCGGTCTCCCGCTACCTGCCCGCCTTCGAGTCGATGCAGGTCGTCGACCGCATCGACGAGGAGGGCGAGTGGACGACGCGACCGCTCGACCGGCCGATCCGTGTTCACGATCTACTCACGTTTCGTTCGGGAATCGGCGGCTATGCCGAGACCGACCAGCCGCTCGATCGTGTCTGGCGATCACCGGATATCGAGGCGGCGGGACTCGGTTCGCTGGCGGATCGCGTCGCGCGGATCCCGAGGCTGCCGCTCTACGAGCCGCCGGGAACCCGCTGGCGCTACGGCTGGTCTCTCGACGTTCTGGCCCGCGTCGTCGAGGTCGCCGCCGGACAGCCCTTCGAAGCGTTCGTCAGAGAGCGGATCTTCCTCCCACTCGGGATGCGGGCGACGGCCTGGCCGGACGGCCTGCCTGCCGACGCAACGATCGCGAAGATGTACAGCCACGACGAGCAGGGCGAGCTCGTTCGCCATGATGTCTTCGACGACTACTATGGACGCGGCTGGTCATCGGGCGGCGGTGGACTCGTCTCGACGGCGCCGGACTACCTGCGACTCGCGCTGATGCTCGCGAATGGTGGACGCTTAGGCGAAACGCGAATCCTCTCCGAGCAGGCCGTCGCCGAGATGACGCGACTCCACGTGCCGGAGGGCGTGCTCGCGGACATGGGCATCGAAGGTCTCGGTTGGGGCCTCGGCCTCTGCGTCGTCGCGGACGCCGACGCGGCGATCATGCCGGCGCGAAACGGCGACTTCTGGTGGAGCGGACGCTTCGGCACCCAGTTCTGGATCTCACCGGAGGCCGACACGGTCGTCGTCGTCATGCAGCAGACCGAGACGGGCCCCTACTCCGATCGCCCGATCACACCGTCGCTGGTGCAGTGGCTCGCCATGCCCTGACGAGGCTCGGGAACCGTACGACGAGCCGACCTGGGGCGGTTCACTTCATCGCCGATTCTGGCAAAGTGATCATGAATGGTTCGATCCGACACTTCGATCGAACCAGATCAATAGAAAGCAGGCCAATGAAATCCAGATCAAAAGCCGCGCGATGGCTCGTTCTCCTCGTCTCGGGCGCATTCCTCACGGCAGCCGCCGGCACCGCGTTCTCCCAGACGGACCCGGAGACGCAGGTCTTCTCCGTCATGTCCGCGAACCTCACCAGCGGGAGCTTCTCGGAGTACCAGGCTCCCGGCATCCGGATCTTCCAGGGGCTCGCGCCCGACGTCGTCCTCGTGCAGGAGTTCAACTACGACGGAAGCCTCCGGGACCTCGTCGACGAGGCCTTCGGGCCAGAGTTCTACTACTACGTCGAGCCGGGCGGGGAGACCCTCCCCAACGGTGTCGTGAGTCGTTTTCCGATCATTTCGGCTGGAGAATGGACCGACGTCGAGGTCCCGAGCCGCGACTTTGCATGGGCCGTCATCGACGTCCCGGGCGACATCGATCTGCAGGTCGTGAGCGTCCACCTGGCTTCCGGCTCCGGCGAAGCCGGAACGCGCAATGATCAAGCCATCGCCATCAGCGCCAACGTTTCAAACTTCTTCGATCCCGACCATTTCATCGTCGTGGGCGGCGTCATGAACGTTTTGAATCGCACCGAGCCAGCAATCAACACCTTCAGGACCTTCCTTGCCGTCGATACTCACATCCCCACCGACCAGGACGGCAACTCCAACACGAACGCGGCTCGGAATCTTCCCTTCGACTGGGTCATTCCGAACGCCCTGCTCGACTCGACCCACACCACGCTCAGCGTCGGGAGCGACCTGTTCTCGGAAGGACTGGTCTTCGACAGTCGCGTCTACCCGCCCCCGTTGCCGAGCCCGATCCTCCTACAAGACTCGAACGCATCCAACATGCAACATATGCCGGTCATCATGGCCTACGAGGTCACGCTCCCCCAGGCTTCGGTCCCCGCTCTCGGGCTGGTGGGCATCGGACTCCTGCTCAGCCTCCTCGGAGCCACCGCCTGCTGGCGGCTTCGCCCGGGGAGGTCCTGGTAGCCTCGCCGGAGGCTGGGCTGTCGGAACGCCGGTCCGGGAGATGCCCTGCAGATACCTCGACGCGAGCAGCGCCGATGCCCCCGCATTCACGAGGGTCGTCTCGGACGTGAGGTCCGCGGGTCCGACGGCCCGCAGCCGCCGCGCTCGGAGCCGACTCGTGAGAGCACGCGTGCGCTGCGCCGGGCTCAGAAGAACGCGAAGAGCAGGAAGGTCGTGGCCGCCGCGAGCAGGCCGGCCCAGAGCCGGTCGTCGGGCTCCTCGTCGGCGACTTCGCTCGCGCGCGGGTGTCGCCGACTGAAGGCGCCGAAGATCGCGAGCGTGAAGGCGGCGCCGGCGAGCCCGGCCAGCCACGGCGGAAGCCAGCCAGCGACCACCAGTCCAGCGAGCAGCGCGTTGCCAGCGGTCCAGGCAAAGAACGCGTAGGTCAGTGGGCGGAGCTGCCCGGCGGGCAGGCCACCCGAGCGCGCGAAGCGGCTCCGGGCGGCCGGGTCGGCGGCGGCCGTGCGACTGACGAGGGCGTGGAGCGCGAAGCACAGCACGATCGTGAGGAAGGTGCGGTGCATGAAGTTCAGCTGCGGGCCGAGCCATCCGGGGAGCGGCGTGATGGGCGCGAGCGCTGCATAGGCCGATTCGAGCCCGAGGCCGAGAAGCGGGGCGGCCGCGATCGCCACGAGGGCTCCGCGCGCGCGCGCGCCCGGGTCCGCCATGCCGAGCAGGAAGGCGACGAGCATGCCCGGCGTCAGATACGAGATCTGTCGCGTGAGGCCGAGGAAGAAGAGTCCGCGCGACTCGGGGTCGTAGGTGGCGGCGGCCATCAGCGCGCTGCTGGCGGCCAGACCTAACACGCACAGACGACCGAGCGCGACCAGTCTCGCGTCGGTCGCGTCCGGCTCGACGTGCTTCTGGTAGAGATCGACCACCGCCAGGGTGGCGCCAGAATTCATCAGCGAATCGAGCGTCGACAGGATCGCGCCGACGAGACCCGCCGCGACGAGTCCCTGCAGTCCGTAGCCCATGGGCAGGACGAGGGTCATCAGCGTCGGAAAGGCGTCGTCCGGCGAGACGCTCGTCTCCGGGAGCCGGACGGCGAAGAGCTGCGCGGCCGCCACGCCCGCCGCGACCGAAAAGAACGGGACCAGCAGCTTGAGGCTTCCGCCCAGCAGAATGCCCGCGCGAGCCTGACGCAGGCTCGCCGCTGCCATCGTGCGCTGGACGATGGTCTGGTTCGTACACCAGAAGGAGACGTGCATCAGCAGCAGGCCCGTGAAGACCCCCGTCCACGGGACCTCGGGATGGCTCGCGGGGAGGTAGAGATGCATCTTCTGCTCGGCGACGGGCAGCGCCGCATCGCGCTCGAGCAGACCGGAGAAGCCCCCGACCTCGGGCTCGGCAAAGGTCGCCAGCGCAACGAGCACGCCAGCCGCCAGCAGCAGCCCGGTCTGCACGACGTCCGTCCAGATCACGGCCTTGAGCCCGCCGAAGATCGTGTAGACCGCCGACACGCTCGCGAGGAGCAGGATGCCGCCGACATAGCCCGGCGCGTTCTCGCCGAGCAGCAGATTCAGCGAACGGGAGCCGATGTAGAAGAGCGCGGTCATCTGGACCACGATCAGGAAGAGCGTGAAGACGCTGTACGCGATCGCGACCCGCTCGTCGTACCGGATCGCGAGGTACTGGGACAGGGTGTAGATGCGCAGCCGCGTGTACACGGGCAGCAGCACATAGGCCAGCAGCAGCAGCGCGAAGATCGCCCCGAGCTCGAAGTGGCTCTGGGCGAAGCCGATCGAGAAGCCGACGCCGAGCATGCCGACCAGGTGATTCGCCGAGACGTTGGTCGCGAAGATCGAGCCGGCGACGCCCCACCAGCGGACGCTGCGTCCGGCCAGAAAGTAGTCCTCCTCGGTCTCCTCGCGCCGGCCCGCGAGCAGGCCGACGGCCATCACCAGCACGAGCGAGGTGATCAGGACGAAGAGGTCGAGGCGCGACAGCACGGGGGCGAAGATAGACGAGCGCGCTCGCGCCGGTAGCGGATGGCTGCGAGCGCGGAGACACCTACATCGACGTCATCCTCTCCGAGCGTCCGACGACCCTGCTGCACAGCGACATGCGGGCCGACGTCGCGCATGCGATCGGCTCACATCCAGGTGCACCTACCCGTGTCGCGGTCGGCGGGCGAGCCGGCCGGCTCCGATGCCCGCCGTCAACACGACGAGGACACCAAGGGCGAAGGGGCCGAGCAATGGAACGTGGGGCGCCGAAGGACGGACCAGGCGGAAGCCGAGCTGCGCGCCCTCCGAGCCGGGAACGGCGAAGGGCACGCCCGACGGAGCGGTGCCGTTGCAGCTCGACGCGAAGCTCGCGCCCAGTCTTGCGCGTGCCGACCCACCGCCGCGGATCTCTTCCGTCCACTCCTCCACGTTGCCACCCTGATCGAACGTGCCCCAGGGCGAGCCGGAGAGGGCGTAGGAGCCGACGTCGTAGAGGATGAAGTTGGGCGCGAAGCAGTTGCCGGTATTGCCGTCGTCCTCGAGCGGAGTCCCGCCTTCCATCAGAACCTGACTCTGCGCGGGCGAGAGATACCAGGTCGACGGCGCGTCCTCGTAGTAGCCGGCCTTGAGCCACTCATCGCGCGTCGGAACGGCAAAGAGCGCGCCGGGATTGCGAGGCACGTCGTTGTCGGCGACGCCTTGCGCCGTGATCGTGTAGGCACCGTCCTCGGTGGTCGTCGCGTCCTGGGCCCCGGACGGCTGACCGTTATGCAGCCAGTTGGCGAAGCGCAGCGCATCCCAGAAAGAGACGTAGACGACCGGCATGTCCGCCATGCCCGGCTTGACCGCGTACTGCCAGTTGCCGGCCGTGCCCGTGCGCTCGATGCCGCCCAGCGCGTTGCTCTGCTGGAAGGACGACCAGAGCCCATTCGGGTCGTCGCCCGCCACTGCGTTGAGGAAGGCGACGTACTGCTCGTTGGTGACCTCATGACGGCTGATCTCGAAGAGATAGGGCACCGACCCGCCGGGATTCGTTGGACCGGGGTAGCCCGGAGCGCCCGGAGCGCCGACGGTCACGAAGTCGAGGGCAATCTGGGCTTGCGCCGCCGTTGCACCCAGAACGAGCGCCAGAGCCCAGACCGACACATAACAACGGAGGTGATCGAACGTCGGATGCAGCATGGGTGACCTCCTTCCGGCGCGATGACACGCATTCATGTCACCCTACGACACCCGGCGGGTGCCCGTCCAGTGGAAATCGATTGCCCGGCTGCGTTGACGGACCTCCGGGGATCAAGACGAGTCGCCGCCCACACAGGCCGAGCGCGTAGGTCTGTGACGCCAGGCAGGCGTTCGCGGGTTAGTCCGCGTCGTAGTCGAGCGGCAGTCCAATGCCCCTGATCGCCGCGATCACGCGATAGGCGCCGCCGTTAAGGCTCAGCGCGCCCGCAGCTCCTTCTCGGTCCGGGGATACCCGATCAGCACGAGCAGCGAGGGCAACAGCAGGAGGTCTGCGAGCAACGCGATCCCGAGCGTCGCGGCCGTGGCGAGCCCCAGCGATCGCACCGAGTGGAAGTCGCTGAGCGCCAGGCACAGGAAGCCGAGGCCGAGCGCGACGGTGGTGAGCAGAACGGGGGGACCGACCAGGCGGAAGATGGTCTCGAGCGCTTCGTCCGGCTCGAGATGACCCATCACGTGGGCCGTGTCGTCGACCGCCAGGCCGAGGGCGATGCACCCGACCAGGCTCGTCGCCATCGACAGCGGGACACCCGCCCAGCCGAGCGCCCCCGCGCAGAGCAGGAGCGGCGCGATGTTCGGCAGCGCAGCGACCGCCGCCAGCCGGACCGAGCGCAGGCCGACCACCATGACCAGCCCGACCAGCACGAGCGCGACCGCCAGACCGAGCAACATGCCGCGCGTCATGCTGTCCATCGCGCGCGAGTAGAGATACATCGTGCCGAGGGACTCGACCGTGATGTCGGGCGGGGCGGCGTCCGCGAGCGCTTCGATCGTTCGCGTCGCCTCGATGTAGCGGCTCGAGCCGCCGTGGGCGCTGGCGATCAGGCTGAGCGCGGAGCGATCGAAGTTGATGTAGCGCTCGTAGTCTTCGGGATCGCCGCTCGACTCGTAGAGCAGCAGGTATTGCGCCGCGGCCTCGCGGCTGCCCGGATTGCTCGAAGGCTCGCCGCTCGGTCGCAGCGCCTCGTCCATCAGATAGAAGTAGTCGAGCATCGACACCGTCCGATCGACGTACGGCATCGCTTCGAGCGCGCCGATCGCCGAGTCCGCGAAGTCGAGCACATCGGGATCCATCACCCGGCCTTCTTCGTCGGCGCGCAGCACGAAGTTCATCAGGAACGCGCTCGACAGCTGCTCGAGGAAGAAGTCGGCGCCCACACGCACGAAGTTGTCGCGCGGAAAGTAATCGAGCGTATCCGTATGCACGGAGAGTCGCAGGACGCCGGGAATCGCCACCGCCAGGAGCACGGCGCTCACGGCCATCACGCGCCAGGGACGCGCCGCAAAGCTCACGCCGACGAGCGCGAGGCGCTGCAGTCCGAAGTGATGGCGGATCTCGAGACGCAGGCCGAAATACTGCACGATCGCGGGGATCATCAACAGCGCGCCGAGCGTTGCGGCCAGGATGCCGACGGACAACGCCCCGGCGAGGTCGCCGATGGCCTCGACCTCGATGAACTGCAGGGAGCCGAATCCGATCCCGGTCGACAGGCCGGAGAGCAGGACCGGGCGCGCCACGAGCCGCACGAGCCCGACGCCCGGCGGCAGCGCCTCGGAGCTCTTCGCCAGCAGGCCGACGGAGTAGATCACGTAGGTCCCCGAGGTGGCGAGCAGGATCGTCGGCAGCATCGACACGACGACGTTGATCGGGATGCCGTTCAGGGCGAGCCAGGCGAACGCGATGCACTCGACCCAGACGACGAGGGCGAACAGGATCGCCACGGGGAAGAGCCTGCGCGTGAACCAGACGAGGATCACGCTGATCACCAGGAGCGAGACCGGCGTCAGCAGGGCCAGGTCGTGCTTCACGATCCGGTTCACCTCGAAGGCCGTCACGGGGTAGCCGGCGTAGTAGGCCTCCCAGGGCGGGGCCAGCTCGTCCATGACCTCGATGACCGAGGCCGTCAGGTCGTTCATCCCCTCGCTGTTGGCCTCTCCGTTGTCGGCGTAGACGAGCACGCCGAGCACGTCCTGAGCGTCGGAGACGAGCAGGTCCTCGTAGAGCCGGTGGTCCGCCGTGCGCGCCTGGATCGCCGCGAAATGCAGCGGATCCGAGAGGGCCTCGAAGTCGACGAGCGGCGACGCATCGAGCTCGTCCTCCGAGCCGCGGATGTCCTCCGTGTTCGCAAGGCTCTTCACCCGGTCGACGCCGGGCAGCGCCTCGATCGCCTCGGTGATCCGCGAGAGCTTTCGGAGAGCGGCCGCGTCGTAGGGTGCCCCCAGGTCGAGCGCGACCATCAGCACCTCGTCGTTCCCGAACTCGGCCTTCGCGATCCGGTCGAGCTCCCGGGCCGGATCGCCCGACATCATCAGACCTTCGACGCTCCCGTCGATCTTCATCCCGCCGGCCGCCTGGATCGCGGCGAGGACCGTGACGAGCGCAAAGGCCGCAAGCAGCTTCCCGGGGTGTTTCCAGACGAGTGTTTCGATCCAACTCATGTTGCCTCCAGGGCTCTGGCTTTTACGGGGCTGTCAGCGATTCGATCGATCTCGATCTCGATCGACGGCTCTCCGTTCGCTCATCGGGTTCACTCGGGCGGTAGCGGGACTTCCTGTGCGAGCTCGAGCACGGACGAGGACGGCTCTTCTCGTAGCGCGCCGCCTCCGACCCATTCTCTTCGTGCCCGTTTCGCTCAATGTTAGTCAAAGAGTCACCGGAAGTTCTGAAATGTGTCTGAATTCTGCAAGGTCCCGGTGCTAGTCAGCGGTCAGTCAGCGAGCCGCTTTCGCTCACCTGGGTGTCCTCGTGCGCAATGACGCTGCGGATCGAAGCGAGGCGCGATCGCAAGCGGCATCGGGTTCGAGGCCCGCCATGCTGCGCGACGCTCGACTCGGCGCGGAATGGGCGGCCGATCTCCGAAATGGGTGGAGATCGTCCCACGCTGGCCTGCCGGCCGACAGTCCTCGGCACAGACGATCGAAAAGCCGTCGAAGGTGCAGCCGAAGCCGGGGCTGCAGTCCGTGTCGTTCACGCAGCTCGATCCCTGGGTGCCCGCCCTCCACGTCGTGGGACCATGAAATCAACCTGGATCCTCCCGCGATCGTCGATCTGCTTCCAGCAGATCGATGAGCAGCGGGCGCTCGTCCAGCGCGAAGGACGAATCGGACATAGCGACGTAGGTGACGATCACGTCGTACTGTCCGCGGCCCTGGAAGTCGTCGAACACGAGCTTGGCTCCGCGCTCGACGGGCAAGCGCATGCCGTTGGCCGTCTCGATCTCGACGCTGTAGAGAACGCCCCGTCCGAGCGCTCGCCCCGATGACGCGACGCGTGGATTCGTACACGATCGGCAGGCTCTCCCTCGAGAAAGAGCTGATCCACGCCGGCCCAACAGGCGGCCACGGGGTTGGCCGAATGAGCCCAGAGGTAGGACCGTTGGATCGGCTGGTCGTAGCGCGCGATCGAGAGGCTTCAGAGGCCAGGCTGTTTGTCGAACCGCGGCAGCTCGGAGAGACGATCCAGCCACGGCTGCGCCGACCGACACCAGGCTTGTGCGACGGGAACGAGCTGGTCACGCTCGGCGAGCGGACCGAGTCGCAGGCTCAAGGGACCGGAAGCGCCCTTGCCGGGGCCGCCGTAGATCGCGGTTCCGCATTCGGGACAGAACCCGAGAGATCGACTGCGGCCGCTCTCGGCAGTCTTCTCGAAAGTTCGAATCTCGCCTGCCTCGAGGTCGAAGCGCGAGGGGTCCATCAGGACCGTGGTGCGAAAGCTCGTGCCCGACTGGATCTGGCAGTCGCTGCAGTGGCAGACGAACACGTTTGCAGGATCGACCTCGGCGGAGTAACGCACCTTTCCGCAGAGACAGCGGCCGTGGACCTTCATCGGGGACATCCTCCTGTTGGCGCGTGAGTCGAGCCGTCTGCGCTGCGACCTCCAGGCAGCGCTGCGGCGCGGTCGGGGATCACCGGTCGCCTTTCGAGAGTGCCGCCACGGACTTCTCGACGACGGTTCCCGCGAAGAAATCGGGATTCGTCTCGGTGTAGAAGCGCGCAGCGTTCGCGAAGGTGAAATCTTTGAAGGCGGCGCGGTCGAGCCCTCCGCGCTCCACGTTCTCCCACGCCTCGGGGAGCACGCCGAGCATGTCGGGCACGTCCCAGTGTCCGATGTCGGAGCTGAACATGGCGTGAACGCGCCGTCCGAGGGGAGTCCGGGCCGTATCGAAGGCCGTCGCCGTCATCGGATCGTCCGCCTCACAGCCGAAGTAGAAGTTGGGGACGAATCGGTCCGCGAGATCTTCCGCGCAGGAGGCACCCACTCGCTCGAAGTCGTCGAAGGGACCCGCCTGCGCGAAGGCCGACGCGGCCACGCCGCCCTCGGCACTCGAGCCGAGCGCGACGAGTCGCTGACCGTACTCTTCGAGCAGCCGCCCGACCTCCGCCACGTCGATCTTGCGCGGATCGTAGGTCTGCACCGCCTCGATGTTGCGCTTCTCCCAGTGGGAGACGAGATCGCCGAGCAGCCCGACCGCCCAGTGCACACCGCCTTCGAGCAGGGCGAGGCGCAGCTCCGGGACGCGCTGCGTGACGCCGCCGAGGAAGAGCGACTTCGCGAGGGCTTCGCCAGCGGCTGCGAAGTGGCCGATGTGGTTGTGCACGTAGTTGGAGGGCGATCTCCGAAAGCCGATCCCCATCGTGGCCGAGTGCGAGGCCAACGAGACGCCGAGCTCGACCGCCCGACGCCAGAAGGGATCGTAGTCGTACGCGCTGTCGAGACCGAAGGTGTCGAACCAGACGTTGTACGGTCGTCCCGTTCCCGGTACCGGACGTTCGGCGAAGCTCGGGATCAGCGCGGTCTTCAACCCGAGCTCGCCGACGGCATGCTCGAGCGCCTCGATGCCTTCCTCGGGCGTGTGAAGCGGGATCACCGCCGACGGCGTCAGCCGATCCGCGAAGGGCGCGAAGATCTCGGCGCTGTAGCGATTCAATGCACGGCAGGCCCCCCGCCGACTCTTCTCGTCCCGGACGTGTGGAAAGACGAGACCTGCGCTCGGATACATCACGGCGAAGTCGAAGCCGAGCTCGTCGAGCCGCTGGTAGAGCAGGTCGGGCATCAGCGCCGTCGCGATGTCGCGTGCGTTCTCGGCCGGCACGGCCCACCAGGGGCCTCGCACGGCCTGACCCCGATCGCGCTCGGCGGGCTCGAGGTTCTCGATCCCGAGCGTGCCCGTCCCGCAGCTCGCCTCGGCGAACAACTGCGTCGCGTCGGCGACCCCCTCCTCCGCGAGGAAACGTGCGAGCGCCGGGGCGTACTCGACGAAATGACCGTCTGCGTCGATCACGGGGTGGCCCAGGGCTTCGCGAATCTCGCGCGCCGCAGCGTCGTCCGATCTCGTCATGTCGTCTCCTCCCGCGCGGTCTCCCGGGACGGCGCGTGCAAGGCATGGGCGAGCGACACGCGAATGCGTCGCTGGTAGAGATAGAAGGCACCGAATACGGCGAGAAGCACGATCAACGACGAGGCAGACGGCTCTTGCACCGCAGCCATGCCCCGATTGCCGAGCAGCGTGATTCGGCGATCCACGATCGAGCCCCCTGTGATTGCTCGAGCCACGCGGGCTCGCACCCGGTCGACGCTAGCGCAGGATCCTCGAGGTCTCGGGGCGATCCCTCGCGGAGACCTCCGCCGAGGACGACGCCATTCGGGAAGCAGTGGGCGAAAGCCGTTCCGGCGAGCGAATGCTAGGCGCGTCGCGCCTTGAAGCGAATCGGCAGCCGCTTGATGCCACCCACGAGATTGGACCGCAATCGATCCGGCTCCCCCGCCAGCTCGACCTCTTCGAGGCGCGGCAGGAGATACTTGTAGGCCATCTCGAGCTCGAGGCGGGCGACGTGCGCGCCCGCACAGAAATGCTCGCCGACGCCGAAGGCGAGATGGCGATTCGGCTTGCGCGTCACGTCGAATCGATAGGGCTCCTCGAAGACGTCCTCGTCGCGATTCGCCGAGGGATAGAAGAGCGCGACGACGTCGCCCTGCTTGATCGCGTGGCCGCCGACGACCGTGTCCGCGGAAGCCGTGCGCGCGAAGTGGATGATCGGCGAGGTCCAGCGCAGGATCTCCTCGATCCCGGTCCGGAGATTCGCCGGATCCACCATCTTCGCGCGCTCCGCCTCGTGCTCGATCAACGCGAGCATGCCGCCGGTCGTCGCGTTGCGAGTGGTCTCGTTGCCCGCGCTCACGATGATCTGACACCAGGCGAGGACGTCCATCAAGGGGAGCTTTTCGCCGTCGACCTCGGCGTGCGAGAAGACAGTGATCAGATCGTCTTTCGGGTCCTTCTTGCGGGCCTCGACCAGGCTCGTGAAGTACGTGAAGAGCTCGACGATGGCCCGCGCGCCCTCGTTGTCCTCCGACGGGTTGAACTCGGGATCGTCGAAGCCGAGCATCCGATTCGTCCAGTCGTAGAGCTGCATCCAGTCCGACTCAGGGACGCCGAGCAGCCAGCCGATCACGGCAATTGGCAGCGGAGCCGCGATCTTTTCGACGAAGTCGACCTCGCCCTCTCCCTCGGCGAGCATGTCGTCGACGAACTTCCTCGCGATCCGGTCGACCTCGGAGTGGATCTTCTTGAGGGCGGCGGGCGTGAAGCGCGAGCTGATCAGCTTGCGATTGGCGCGGTGGCGCGGATTGTCCATCTCGATGAGCGTCTTCGGGCGCTCGAAGCCACCCATCCCCTCGAAATCGTCCTGGGCCTCTTCGATCCGGGGATGGATGAAGAGCCGCGGCGCGTTCAGGAAGAGGTCCGGCTGCTTGCTGATCGTCGTGATGTCTTCGTGCTTCGTGACCGCCCAGAAGGGGAGCTTCGCGTCGCCGAAGTAGTGGATCGGCGACTCTCTCCGCAGCCGCCCCCAGGCTTCGTGGGGATAGCCATCGCGGAAGAAGACGTCGGGGTCGAGCACTTCGAGCTGATCGAGGGGCAGATTGGCAGCAGCGGACATCGAGGTCTCCTGTCGGGGTCGAGAGCATCTTCGGCAGGCTCGGCCCAGGGCTCGAGCGCAAAAGCGACGAGATGGGACGGCTGGCCGAGTATACGCTTCCTGCATCGACCTCTCGTCCTGGCTCGAGTCACGGACCGAAGCGAGGTCCCGAAGGACCCATCATCGTCGACCCGCGTGCTGCGTTCCGTCGTGGGCTTCACACGAGACCCGTAGAGATCGTCCCGGGAACGAGAGCGCCTGAACGAGGTCGATCGGGGCCTGGCGTCACAGCCTTGGGGCCGCGTGTCCCAGCCAAGACTCGCGCGGAGACTGCGGGCGCACGAGCCGAGACGCGGGCGATGTCGCGGCTGGCATGCGAGTTGCTGCTATGCGCGTCATGGCCGCGGGTCGGCGCCTCGAAGGCGGGGCTCTCGGGGCCGTCGTCTCGGCTCCGACCCGACGGAGCTCGGCACGGGAGGTCGACGTGTACCACAACATCCTGCTTCCGATGAGCATCGCGCCGGCGCCGGATCGGGTCTTCGAGACCGCGCTGCGCATGGTCGAGCCCGAAGGCGGCCGGCTGGTCCTGCTGCATGTGATCGAGAGGATCCAGGGCCTGGCCGAAGGCGAGATGGAGGACTTCTATTCGACCCTCCGCAAGCGCGCGGAGGCCTCGCTCGCGGAGTGGAAGGCGTCGCTCGAGTCGAAGGGGGCCGTCGTGGACTCCGAGCTCCGGATCGGACGCCGCGGGGCCACGATCGTCGAGTGCGCGGTCGAGAACCGCTGCGACCTGATCCTGCTGGCATCGCGCGCCGCCGATCCCGAGCGGCTCGGCAGCAGCCTGGGCTCGACCAGTCATCTGGTCGCGCTGGCAGCGCCTTGCTCGGTGCTGCTCTTGCGCTGATGGCGGAGCACGGGGCCGACGACCGGTCGGCGCGTGTGCGAGCGGCGACCCCGCTCGTTCGAACGAAGGGGGGCGCAGGCACCCGGATCGGATTGACGAGGAGGATCGCGAGAGATGACGGAGCCCGCTTCGACCCGCTCGGAGGCTGCCCCCGCAACGCCCTTCTGGACGCGAGTGGTGCGGGTGGGGCGGCTCGACGTGCGCGTGCTCGACGAGATCGAGGGCGATCCGCGGGCGCTGCTGCAGTCGCTCGCAGTCGTGATCGGCGCCGGACTCGCGCGCGGGATCTTCGGCCTCCCGGGCGAGGTCGGCCCCGGGATCGTGGGCAGCCTCGCCGGGGCGCTCGTGCTCTGGCTGCTCTCGGCAGCCCTGCTCACGACGGTGGGGGTGGGCTGGCTCCACGGCACCTCGGACTTCCGCGAGATGCTGCGCACGCTGGGCTTCGCGGTGGCGCCGCTCTGGCTGCTGGCGCCGGCCGCCCTGCTAGGCGGCGGGCTGCATCTCACGGTCGACTGGCTGCTGCATCTATGGGCGCTGGCGGCGGCCGTGGTCGCCGTCCGGCAGGCGCTGGACGTCACCACGGGGCGGGCGCTGGCGGCCTGCGCCCTCTCGCTGGGGCTCGCGATCGCGTTGCTGGTCCTGCTGGGGCTTCCCTGGAGCTGAGAGCTTTCCGGCCGGCGCGATCAATCGGTCCCGCCTGGGCCCGCGACTCGCGCCGCATGCCCGATCACTCACGGCCGACGGCTGGCAGCTCGTGGCCTCGTGCCACGAGTGGCCGCGAGGACGACGCCGAGCGCCACACCTTCCGAACGCTCCGCCGCCCGGGCACCCGCACGGCCCATTGAGCGCTGCAATCGGATTGGCACGCAATCTGCTTTGCTCCGTCTTGATGCAGGGCGCCCGCGATGATTCCGGGGTGCTCGGGGAGGTCGCGCGATTCGAATCGGTGAGTCGCGTCTCTGCGGGATACACAGATCAGTGAAGACGCTGATCGATCCTCGAGCAAAGATTCCTTCCTTCGTCCCGGGTCGACCTGTCGGATCGAGGTCCTGCTGGCCCCATCGGCTCGCCCTCGTGCTGCTCTCGATGATGGGCCTGCTCGGCGACCAGCGCGCCGCGGCCCAGGTCTTCGAGATCGCGATCCCGCCCGAGGCGGATGCCAAGGTGCAGTGGCACGAGATCCTCGACTGGGCCAACACGAATTATGGCAGTGATCTCGAGCTCCAGGTCGGCGCCGAGAACACCGCCCTCCCCGACAAGCGCTACCGGAGCTACCTGCGCTTCGACCTGAGCGCGCTGCCGAGCGAGTTCACCCTCGAGAGAGCCAGGCTCAGGCTGTTCACGGAGATCTATACGACGATCCCGCCGACGGTCGTGGATCTGTTCCGCGTCGACGACGACAGCTGGAGCGAGTCCGGGATCACCTGGAACAACCAGCCGGGCCCGAGCGGCGTCGCGTGGACCACCACGACGATCGCTTCGCTCCAGGAGGCCTACTGGGACTTCACCTCGGCGTGGAGCCCGGCCGGTGACGTCGCGGATGGCGCCCTCTCCCTCCTCGTGCGGCTCGAGAACGAGAGCCTCGAAGGCTTCGAGATCAACGGCCTCTTCGACAGCCGCGAGATCGCGAGCAGTGTCGCCTTTGCACGCCCCGCGCTCGAGATCCGCTACCGGATCGGGGAGCCGCCCCCGCCCCCCGAGACGACGCGCGGCGCCGCGTTCGAGAAGGTGGCCACTCTCGACGAGGGGCCGCAGCTGTGGGGGCTGACGGCCGACGCCGAGGGACGGATCTATTGCGGCCACAACTCGAACTTCTCCGGGCCCGCGCCGCTGCGACGATTCGATCCGGCTCTCTACACGGGATCACCGCTCGTATTCGACGATGCACAGCAGCGCTTCGGACCCGACGTGGGCGATGCCGATGGTCTCACCTACGGCGCGGGCAAGATCTTCGTCGCCGACAACCTGGGTGGTGTGCGACAGATCCCTGTCGCGAATCCCGGCTCGTCGAGCTACTTCGCCGTCTTCGTCGCGCTGAACGGGGGCGGGTCTCCTCTCGTCTACCGCCCCTCGGACGGCCACCTCTTCGTGAGCCTCGGCGAGGCAGCGCCCTTCCTGCAGGAGTTCAACGCGAGCGGCACGATCGTGGGGCAGTATTTCCTGTCGCTGACCGCCGAGACGATGACCTACGACGCGGCCAACGGGCTGATCTACTACAGCCCCAATGGAAACGTCGTGCGCGTCTTCGATCCGAGCGGCCCTTCCGATACGGCCGTGGGAACGGCGGGCGGAACCATCAACGGCGGCCTCTTCTTCGATCCCCGTAGCGGCCTGCTCTTCGTGGGCACGGCCAACGGCACCAACCCGGGCCAGATCGAGACGATGGATCCCGCGACCGGAGCGACATCGCTCTTCGCCACCGGCTTCGATCCGGAAAACTCGCCCGGCGGCGTGCTCGGGATCTGGCGCGATGCCGCTTCGGGGGACCTCTACGCCCTGCAATCGGACGCGCTGTTCCGGCTGCGCTCGAGCCAGGTCTTTCCCGACGCGGTGCCTGGACTCGCGGTGCCAGGGGCCTGGATATTGGTGATCATGTTGCTGACCGTTTCCACGCTCTGGATCGTCCCGCCCAGAGAGATGTCGGAGACAGACTCTTAGGCTTCGATCTCGACGAGGGGCGCTCGCGCTTCCAGCGCCAATCGGCAACGCCCAACGAAGGCGTAGTCGACGCTGACCTGGAACAGGATGCAGCGAGGAGCGGGCGCTGGCCTTCCGCCCGTGGCGGGCCTGGCCAGCTGGGCCAGCAACCGGGCCGGCCATCACGGCCGCGTCGTCCCTCGCTGCTCGGGCGCGTTCGCAGTGATGACCGCCTAAGCATGGTCACGAGGAAATGACGACCTTCGCAGTATTCCTGCCCGGTCTCCACGCCGACGCATCGCGATTTCGGCCCCATCCGATGGCTTACGGGCGACACGACCATGCATGTCTCAGGGAAGATCGAAGACGACCTCGCCCGAGCCTTCGAGGGTGCCGAAGCGAGGCGTCTGCTGACCGCCCGTGGCCTGCGTGACGGCGGGGGGCACATAGGCGCCGATCTCGGACGCCGAGACGAAGCCATCTGCGTTGTAGTCGGCGTCCCCCGACAGCGCCTCGATCAGATAGGACGTGAATATGCCACGGCCTCCGCGCTCGATGGCCTGCTCGCCCTCCTGCCCGGCCGTGATCATCTGGACCACTCGCTTCGAGGTCACCTTCTCGAAGTAGCGATCGACGGCCGGCGAGATCGCGATGCCGCGGGCGAATCCGAGACCCGAATAGCAGGAATCCATCGCGTAGTAGACGTGCTTGGCCGGGAGTCGATTCGAGAGGTCGCGGATCTGCTGCATCGAGATCGCGGTCGAGTAGACGCCGCGCGTATCGCCATCGGCGGGGATGATGTAGCCGCGCTTCTCCCCGTTCGAGAGCGTCTCCGTATGACCGTGGCCCGCGAAGAACACCACCACCAGGGTCTCGTCGTCGACCCTTCGCGGCAGCTCCTCGCCTAGCAGCCCCAGAATACGCTCCCGCGTCGCTTCGCGATCGTAGATCTCCACGACCTCGAAGCCGCGACGCCGAAGCGCCTCACCCACGGCGCGCGCGTCCGGCGTTGCGCCCTCGAGCGAGGGCCAGATCGCGTAGTCGTTGATGCCGATCACGGCCGCCACGCGGCGCCCGTAGCCCGGCGCGTAGCGCCCGCGCAGGTCCGAGGGCGGGGGCCGAAGCGGGGGCAGCTCACGGGGGGTCGACGAGAGACGCGTGGCGGTCGCCTCTCGGACGGCGACCGCCAGGTCCGAAGAGGTCGCGAGCGAATCGCGAAGCTTGATCGCCACCTGCTCGAAGGCCGTCCAGAGCGCCTGCGGCGTCTCTCGACCATCGAAAGGACCCCGGGTGGATCCTTGATGGCGGAGCTTCTGGATCTCCCGTCCCCTTGCGTCGAGCACGCGATACCGGACGTCCACGCGCACCAGTGCTTCACTTCCGGCCTTGCCATGAAGCAGCTGGAAGTCGCCGAGGCGAGCCTCGATCCGGATCGGTGCCTCGGTCCCGGAGACGACCCGCTCGAAGGGTCCTCGCAAGGCCTCGCGGGTCGTGCGCTCGATCATCTCGCCGACCGGAAACATGTAGTCCTGAGCGCGCAGCAGATCCACGTCGATGTCCGAGACGATCGGTGTCTCGTTCCACCGCGCCGTGCCAGAGACCATCCTCGCTCCCTGCACGCCAAAAGCGACGGGAAGCGCGAAGCGAGCGCCTGCGTAGGCGGGCATCGCCCCCTCTCGGGGCGCGGAGAGCTCGAGGCTCTTCGGCGAGCTCGAGGCGCAGCCCGACGAGACCAGGACCACAGCGGCGAGGCCAAGCAGGAGCACGTCGGCGAGTAAAGAACGCGACACCCTGTCCCCTCCTGGCAGATTCGAGGATCCGGGCTGATCGGCGTCTAGCGCGAGGAGATCGCCGTTCCTTCGACCGTGACGCATTCCTGTGTCCAGAGAATCGCAGTCCATGCATAGCGCTTGATCGTGACGTCGATCAGCGCGTCGGCGCCGGGCACCTTGTCGAGAGCGTCGTCGATGGCTCCGTCGATGGTGGGGTTCATCGTGCCGATCGGGATCAGCAGCAGGATGATGTTGGCGCAATCCTTGCCCTCGACGTTCTCCCGAATGACGGTGACTTCTGCGGGGATGTTCTTGGTTCCGAGAATGGTCAGATCACCGATCCTCGTCGTGCACGCCGAGAGCGAGAACACGAGGCCGATCGCGAAGAGGATCGTGACGAGGCGTATCTTGCGGCTCACTGGATCGTCCCCACATCGCCTTTTACGCGGTAGCACTGCTGGTTGACGATGATTGCGGTCCACACGCTCATGTAGGTGACGGCGTTGGTCATGACGTTGCCGTCTGGAACCTTGGCCATCGCGTCATCGACCGCTTCCTCCAGATTCGGGAAGAAGCTTCCGAGCGGTATCAGTCCGAGCAGACGGGTCGCGCAATGCTGACCCTCTACGCCTCGCCGGTCCGGCGACGGGTTGAACGCGACGTTCTTGGTCGAGGCGATCGTGAAGTCACCGATCCGAGTGCTACAGCCGCCAGTGAGCAGCACCAACGCGATGAAGGGAACGAGCCAACACCTGATTCCTGCTTGCATCTTTCGAGTGTATCACGATCCGAATGGACGAGGCCCATTGTTTTCGGCTTCAGCCGTCACGTCGCTCGCCGTGTAGAGCCCACCACGAAATGCCGAAGACGGCTCGGACGGCCTCGGACGCCGAGCCTTCTCACGCTCGGACCTGGTTGCCGAATCGAGGACCCGGTGCGCGCCCTCCCTCGGGCTGAGCCCGCGCCTCGACGACTTCTGGAGAACGCAGCTCGAAGCGAGCGTTGCCGGTTCTGCACCGTCTGCCGACTCAGTGAATCGTCCGCCCGCCCGTGACCAACAAATGCTCGCCCGTCACATAGGAAGCGCCGGCGCTCGCTAGATAGGAGACGGCGTGCGCGACGTCATGCGGCTCCCCGATCCGTCCGGCGGGAACCGAGGCGATCGAGCGCTCGATGTGCTCCTTCGGGAGAGCGTCGAGGAGGGGCGTCCGGATGATGCCAGATCACACGGCGTTCACCGTGATCCCGTGCGGCACGAGCTCGAGCGCAAGGGATTTCGTGAAGCCCAGGAGACCGGCCTTGGCGGACGAATAATCCGTGAAGCCGGGTCGCCCTTGAAAGGCCCGCTCGGAGGACGTGTTGATGATCCTTCCGGCTCCGCGCTCGATCATCTCCGGGACGACGATGCGCGAGCAATCGGCGGCAACTCGCAAATTGAGGTCCAGATAAGCGTCCCACTGCTCCGGGGTCGAACCCGGAAAGGCGCGCGGCAGCCCGCCGACGGCGCCGCCCGCGTTGTTGTGAAGAACCTCGATGAAGCCGAGCGCTTCGCGAACGCGCGAGAACGCCATCCGGGTTTCCTCCCGATCGAGTAGATCGACGGTCTCCGCGCGACAGCGTCGCCCTTCCGCCTCGACGAGGCGTGCCGTCTCCCGGCGCCCTTCTTCGTTCCGATCGAGAATCGCGATGTCCGCTCCATCGCGGGCCAGGCGAATCGCACATGCCCGGCCGATCCCCGAAGCGGCCCCGGTCACCAACGCGATCTTTCCCTGCAGACTCACGTTTTTCCCTCCATCTTCGATCGTCGAAAACGCCACGTTACCGATTCGGCCTCGTCGAGACTGCGATCCAGGATCGAAAAACATCGACGCCGATCTCGTTCATTCGTGCCGTCTGTCCGTACCCACAAGCGTCCCGGATGACGAGCGATGGGTTGCTCGATCATCACCACCCGGGCCGCGAAGGCCTCCAGATCCGGTAGGCCCCGGGTGCCTTCTCCAGCATGGACTTCCGGTCGACGCAGCGAGGATGCCTTCGAGCGACGTCATGTCCGAAGCGGTAGGCAGGAAGTAGGCCGCAAGCCCTGATCGATGCGCTCGATCGGCGGAGGGGAGACGCGAGGTCCCCGGAGTTCAAAACGGTCCGGAGGCTCGAAGCGTCTGCTCGTATCGGCGCTGCCGACACAAAAAGGCCGCCCGGGTCCGGCTCCTTTATGATAGGGTGGAGCGAACCCGTTCCTGAGGACTGCCCCGTGATCGATGCTCGACGACTCTCCTGCTTTCTGGTGACGGCCTGCATCGCCTTGACCCTGTTGCCCCTCGAAGGCGCAGCGACCGTGTACAATGGGACGATCGACGGCGACGAGGCCCAGGCCACGACCTGCTCCGTGGGCAGCACGTCGCGAATCGTCGGCACGGTCAGCTATGACGACGTGTCCGGGCTCTTCTCCTGGTCGTATACCTACGGGGACAACGCGCCGGGCTTCGACAACGGCGCGCTCTTCGGCGGCGGCACCGAGACCATCGCCCACTTCCACGGTCCGGCGGCGCCCGGTACGCCCGCCGGCGTGCGCGTCGGGACGGGTGTCGGCAATCCGAACGTCGGCTCGACGACGATCTCGGCTGCGCTGGGCACCGAGCTGCTGAGCGAGCTCTGGTATCTGAACGTCCACTCGACGACCTGCACAGGCGGCGAGCTGCGCGGTCAGGTGCTGTTTCCGGCCGCGCCGGTGCCGAGCGTCTCGGCGCCGATGCTGTTCGGCCTCGTCGCGGGCCTCGTCGGGCTCGCGGGCTGGACCATGCGCCGCGTCAGCATCGAAGCCTAACGCCCGCGGTGCCGTCGGCTGGGAGGTCTCGGCGCGACCGTTGCCTGCCGGTCCGAGGCCGGCGACTGGCCTGCTGCTCGCTGAGCTCGACTAGCGCGATGGAATCGCCGTCTGGGTCCTCGACGAAGGCGATCATCGCAGGTCACTTCTCGAGACCGACAGGGGGCTGATAGACCAGGCGGGGCACAGTCGTGAGAGACGCCCGTATCGGTGGTGCCGAAAACTCTGCTCGAGCTACCTGGCCGCGGCAATGGGAGCGCTACCGGCGTAGCCGTTCGCAGAGAAGCACACGGACAGGCTACCTTTCGGCCGGTGATTTCACTCGCGTGCAGTGGCGGCCCGACGACAGACGGCGACCGAGCTGACCATTGATTCCGTGAGCGGAGGCAATTCGAGTTGCACGCCAAAGCTTCGATGCTGGGCTCGCGGATCGAGCTCGGCGACCGAACCGGCGGCAGTCCAGCGGGCATCGTCGTCCAGAGCGTGGGCGAAGACGCGATGCTCATGCTCTTCCCCTTCGGCGTCGTGGTCGCAATCAATCTCACCGACGCGGAGGCGAGTCGCGCGCTGGCCCCCTGGCGCGGCCGAATCCGCGATCCCGTCACGATGCCCGAGGTCGAGAGCTACGAGATTTCGATCGACCCCGACCGCCCCGAGCACGTCGTCGCAGGGCGCATCTCGTTGCGCACGCACGATGTCGACAAGATCCAGATCGTGTCATACGCCCTCGCGAAGAGCGTCGTCCTCGCCTACTACGAGCGTCGCGTCGCCTCCGTGATGGCCAACGTCGAAGATCTCGCGAACCGCTTGCGCGCGGGCGGGCGCGACGTCCGAACGTCGGAGCTCTTGCGCGAAATCGGCGATGCCTTGCTGATCCAGGTCAAGACGCTCGGGCGTGCCGAGGTCGGCGACAAGCCCGACTTGACATGGGATCTCCCGGAGCTCGACGCTCTGTACGACCGCCTCGCGTCGGACCTCGAGCTGCGGGAGCGGGACGAGGCCCTGTCGCGCAAGCTGGATCTCGTCTCCACCACGGCGACGCTCTATCTCGATGTGGTTCAGACCCGAAAAGGCATTCGCGTCGAGTGGTACATCGTCGCCCTGATCGTCGTCGAGGTTGTACTCGGCCTCTACGACCGTTTTCTCGCCGGTTGATCGGCATCGGCGTTCTTCAGCGGATTGGCCTGTTCTCTCGATTCATCCGGACGGACTCAAGGCCCATTTCCCGGCTGACGGATCGCGTCGGTGTGCGCATCGATCCGAGCCAGAGCGGTGAAACCGATCGGGTCGTCCAGCTCGACTTCGCCGACGGATCGGATTGCCGCGCTCAGCCGGCGTTGCCCGAAACGGGGGACTGTCCGTCGCCCCCCGGCTCGTCCTCGGAGACGAGGTCGCCCATGAACAGGCTGTTGTTCTTCACGAAGAAGAAGCCCCGAAGACCATCGGCGAGATCGAAGAGTCGGCGCGCGTACTCGAGCTCCTCGCCGGGCCGGGGGGTCGCGAGGCCGAGCAGCACCACGTCGGCCTCGGCGCTCTCGGCGTGGATCACGTCGCGAACACTCTCCTCTGCCCCCTTCACCCTCACCTCGACCGAGGCCTGGATCCGAATCGCAGGCATCAAGCGGGCCAGGGTCCGCTCGGTTTCGAGCTTCATGAGGTCGTTCGAGGCCACACTCAGCACGCGGATCCTCGCGTCTCGCCACTCGGGATTGCGGGCGAGCAGGTAGGCGAGCAAGAGCATCAGGTCCCCGTTTCGCTGGAGCCCGCCCCACCAGACGTCGATCTCGGGGCGGCGCCCCGGCCGCATGGCGCCCGGACCACGCCCCACGACCAGCGACTTGTGGATGCGCTCGAGGCGTTCGATCGCCGGCAGCATCGCGGCCAGCCCGCGATCGTCGCCAGGCCACCCGAGCATGACCGTATTCGACTCGATTCCGGCCATCCCGTTTGCCTGAGCGACCGAAACGATGCCCCCGACGACGGTCGGTACGACGTGGACCTCGGCGAACGCGATCATCCCGGCGGACTCGAGGAGTCGCTCGATCTCTTGCTTGCGCTCGATCGGCTCCGCTTCGACGGTCATGAGGTCGCCGACGATCAGCTCACAGACCGTCACCACACCGCGATCCTGACTGAACCACTCGCCGAAGCGGACGAGCTCGATCTTCTGCTCGGTCGGCTCGGTGAAGACGAGGATATGCGGTCGCCAGCTGCGCGCTGTCATGGGGCGCTCGGCGAGGCGCAGCAATGCCCAGCGCACCAGTGCCTCGTAGATCCCCCTGCGAACGTCACCCCAGCTCGCGCTCCGCTCCCTGCGCTGGAGCAGCAGCCAGATTCCGAAGACGGAGAACCCCGCCACCGCGCTTGCCCGGACGTCGATCAGCAGCATGGCACCGAAGCAGGCGAGCGCCGCCGCAACGCCGATCGGCCACGGAATCGGAATCGCCGGGCGCCAGGACGGATCGCCCGACAGCGCCTCCAGCGCCGCCGCCAGATTCAGGACCCCGTAGACCGTGAGAAAGAACATCGTGACGACCGCCGCGACACGATTCAAATCACCCAGCCACACGGCCGCCAGCGCCAGCGCAAGGGAGATCCAGAGGCCCACGCGCGGCTCACCGTTCGTGCCTTGGCGCGGCGCGAGACCCGAGGGCGCGAGGTGGTCGTTGGCCAGGGCCTGCAGTGTCCGCGGCGCGCCGAGCATCGAGCCGACGGCCGAAGAGAAGATCGCCCCCCAGAGACCGGGAAGGATGATCCAGAGACCGCCGGGCGCGAGGCTGGCCCAGACCAGGGGGTCTTCGCGAAGGGCAGCCGGGTCCACGGCGAGAGCGAGCCCGATCGGCACGACCAGGTAGATCGCGAAGCCCGTCAGCTGAGCCGAGAGGGCTCCGCGGGGAATCGATCGCTTCGAGTCGGCGAGGTCACCCGAGAGGCCGACGCCGGCCATGATGCCCGTGACGGCCGGAAAGAAGATCGCGAAGATCGCCCAGAAGCCGAACTCGCCCGAGGACACGCTGGACTCCAGGCGATCGAGTCGCCCCTCCCCCACCACCCCGATCCACAGCCCGACCAGCGACAACGCGATCAGCAGCAGGATCGGAACCTGACTGCGCAGCGCGGCGCCCGCTCCGCGAAACGCGAGCGCCCCGACCGCGACGACGATCACGAACGCGGTCGGCTGGACCGGCACCGCCGGCCACACGAAGCGCATCGATTCCGCCAGGCCGAACGCATAGAGCGTGACCGAGAAGACCTGCGACAGGAACAACGGCAGGCCGACCGCGCCGCCGATCTCCAGACCGAGACTTCGCGAGATCATGTAGTAGGCGCCACCGACTCCGACCCTGGAGTTGGTCGCCACGGCCGAGAGCGCGACCGTCGTCACGAACGTGATGGCATTGGCGATGAGGACGATGAGCAGCGTTCTCAGGAGGCCCGCATGGCCCAGCACCCAGCCGAGCCGCAGGTACAGGATCACACCCAGGATCGTCAGGACGGTCGGCGTGTAGACCCCGAGAAAGGTGCCGAGCGCTCCGTCGCCGCGAGGCCCCAGGAATCTCCGCAGCCGCCCCCGGATCGAGATCGAGCCATCTCGCGATCGATTGCTGCGAGGGCTGTTGAGTGGCGCCACGCGCGGGAATGTAGCGATCGAATCGGTCGCCCGGCGAGGGGGACGGGGCGATATCATCTCGATTCGAACCGCGTGGCGGAGCCTGCAGATCCTGCGCGGCTCCGCCGGGCGACAAGTCCGGGGCAGCGATGAAGATTTCGATCACCTACTGCGGGCGTTGAAACTATCTTCCGCGGGCCGCCAGTCTGGCGGCCGAGATCGAGCAGCAGACGGGGATCGTCTCCGAGCTGGTCCAGGGAGACAATGGTGTGTTCGACGTGCTCGTGGACGGCAAGCTTCGATTCTCGAAGCACCAGGCGAATCGCTTTCCCGAGCCTGGTGAAATCCTCGGGATGATCGAGTCCGAGTGCGGCTGAACGCGCGGAAGAACGACGACGCTTCGAGTCCGGAGCCACGCTCATCGGCGAGTGCGGCGGACAACAGGCCCGTCCGTGATGCGACAGCGCGGACACGTCTTCTCTGCTGCATCCTCCTGGCTGTAGGGTGGCTCGCGTGCACGCGATTCCCGATGCGCCCACCTGCCGACGTCGAGCTCACCGCCGCGCAGATCGAGCGATGCCAGGTCACTCCGCTGCTCGAGGACCAGCCAGCGATCCCGAGCTATTGGCCGGCGGGGACATTCGCCAGCCATCCCGATGACATCATCCGCAGGTGGTACTCCGCCGAGCTGTGCGCGATGGGAGAGGCCCCGCTCGTCCCACCTCGCGGCCGGGACGACGTCCGGCTGCGGTTTCTGTGGCTGAGGTCCTTCCATCCGTCCATCTCGATCCGCATCGAGTACGACGGCTGGCGTGCCAGACTCGTTGCCGTCGAGCTCGCCAAGCCGGACGAACGCGAATCCCCGGGCGTCATCGCGCGCCGCGAAAGCCGTGATCTCGAGGACGACGAGTGGGCTGCGATCGAGCGAGCCATCGAGGGATCAGGCCTCTGGGAGGTCGGGTCCGAGCCGCACGAGTGCTGCGACGGGGCGCGGTGGGTCTTCGAGATCGTCGAAGAAGACCGGCGGCACCTGGCCGACCGCTGGTCCGGGGACCAGCTCGAAGGGCTCGGCCGGCTCATGCTGAAGCTGTCCGGCCTCGAGCCTCGAGAGATCTACTGACTTCCCCTCCCGCGAAGGGTCGCGGGCGGGTCACGCTCGGAGCGCGGACCGAGCCCGTCCGCGCGCGCCGCCCTCAATCGAAACGGACAGGGAGGCGATTCGGGCCCCGGAACACCGGGACGATGCCCGCGGCGATACGTGCGTCACGTCCCTCGATCAGGCGCAGACGCGGGAGCCGTTCGAGCAGGACACGCACGGCGACGTCCATCTCCGCGCGGGCGAGATGCGCCCCGAGGCAGAAATGCGGCCCGCGACCGAAGGTGAGGGTCGCCTTCGGACGGCGTCGGACATCGAAGCGATCGGGGTCCTCGTAGGCGGCTGGATCCCGATTGGCCGCGAGGGTCGCGAAGATCAGATTCGCGCCAGCGGGAATCGGGATGTCGCGCCAGACGACGTCCTTCGGGTTGCGGCGCGGCTGGAGCGAGACCGGCGGGTACCAACGGATCGCCTCCTCCGCGGCCCAGCGACACTCCTCTTCCAGGTTCGAACGCACGTAGTCGAGCTGGTCGGAGTGGGTGAGCAGAGCGAAGAGCGTGCTGCCCAGTCCGAGAAAGGTCGTATCGGCTCCGGCGGGAAACAGCAGGAGGAGGAAGTTCATGATCTCGTCGTCCGAGAGCCGCTCGCCTTCGAGCTCGACCGTGGCGAGCTGGGAGAGGAGATCGCCTTCGGGCTCGACGCGCCGCCGCTGCAGGATCGGCTTGACGAAGGCGGTGAAATCCTGCGAACACTTCACGGCCCCTTCGAAGTTGTTCTGGATGTCCATCATGCCCATCGCCCAGCGTGCAACGTCGTCTTCGGACTCGATCGGCAGACCGAGCAGCCGCAGGATGATCTTGATCGGATAGAGCTTCGTGAACGATGCCACGAGGTCGGTCTCGCCCTCGGCCTCGAAGCGATCGATGAGCTCGTGGGCGACCGGCTCGAGAAGCGGGGGGACGACCTCCGCGACGTTCTTGGCTCGGAAGTAGGGAGAGACGAGGGCGCGGTTGCGCCGATGCTCCTCGCCCTCCATGCACTGGATGTTACGACCCAACACCTCGGTCACCGTCGTCCCGTAGAACGCGGCCGAGGGAAAGGTCGCCTCGTCGCGAAACGCGGCGTCCACGAGCTCGTAGCTCGTCAACATCAAGGCCGGTTGCCCCCAGCCGCGCACCCAGGCCGCGGGCCGGGTCTCTCGAAGGCCGTGCAGCCGCTCGACGAGATCCGGCGGGTCGTTGGCGAAGTAGTCGAACTCCTCGTCGAGCTCTGCGGGGTATTGGATCTTCACCAGAGGACCTCCTCGGCCGGCGGCTGCGATCCCGAGCGAGGTGCCGGCTCGTTCCCGGCCATCGGCCGCCGCCCGCGAGGCACGGGATCGTCAGATCGGAAAGGCTACCGGGCGCGGCACGAATCAGAAAGGTCCGACAATCGACCTGGAGCTCGACTGGCGCCCGCGATCGAGTTCCACGGTCCTCGGCCTGTCTGCCGCGCCCTCCCCTCGGCAAGTCAGCGTCGAGCGTCGCGGGGCGGCGGCAGCGGCTTGGCCACGTCGAGCAAGCGGCTCGCGCACAGGGCGCCGAGCGCTTTCCCCCAGAGCGTGTGGGTTCCTCGGCGAGCCCGTGAGTCGCCAGACATTCGGCGGCAGTCGGTCGTCATCGACGCCCCACTCCTCCCCCTCTCTTCGAAGGAAGACCTCGAGAGCGGATTCGCACAAGGACGCTTCGAGCTCGCACCGGACGAGATCACACTCGACCTCGTGATGGGTCTCGTGATGCTGTCGATTCGTCGGATCGTACACGGTGAGGCTCGCCCCGAACCGGTCGCGCCGGTCGTCGAACGCGCCCTGGTTGCGCTGGGTCTTTCGGCCGCCGAGGCCACAGAGCTCGCACGGCTCGCCGTCTCGCATCGAGGCTGAAAGCGTGCGGCCCTGAATCGATCCTCGCTCTGCGGTGCCCGGGGATGGGATCGGACGCCCGATCGAGCTCGTCGACCGACGCGAGGGCAGGCTGTCCCGTGAGCTCAAGAAGCTCGAGCCCGGGCGCATCTCTGCACCCGGGCTCGACCTCGAAGTCGGCTCCAGAAGACCTAACAGCGTGGGCGTTTCCGGCGCGCCAACCCTGCGAGTCCCAGTGCTCCGCTTGCCAACATGAAAAGCATGCCGGGCTCGGGCACCGAGATCACACTGAAGCCGGCCGGATCGCTCCGTACGGTGGGCGTGGCGCTCGTATTCGAGGTCGTCTCCTCGACGTTCGGGCACGGGTCTGCCCCGATTCCATGCTGCTCGAAGTAGACGACGCCCGGTCCCGAGAGGCCGGTGAACTTGAGCGTGAACGACTCGAGTCCATCGACGGGGACGGCATCGAAGTAGAGCGGCACCGAGGTCTGGTCCACCGCGTCGAGATCCACCTGCATCGTCGTCGTCACTTCGACGGGGGCCGTGAATCCAGTCGATCGTCTGAGCTCGGCGTCGAAGGAATAGCTGCCGCTCGTGCTCGCCCGCAGATTGACCCGCGCGCCCTGGAATGGCCGATCGACGTGGAATCGGATCCCGCGACTGGCCGCAAGGTCGCCGCTGACCCCCGGGCCATCACAACGCAGGATCGTCTGCTCGTCCATACCGGTCCCGAGCAGCTCCCAGCCCTCGATCCGCGTCTCGTTCAGAGCGGTGTTGACCGACTCGAAATTCAGTGTCCAGAGGCCGCCCAACATGACGCCGTCCATCGGATCCTGAGCCGGACCGTCGGGGCGGAAGCGCCCGACCGCGTCCGTGCCTGGCTTGGCGACCGCGATCGAGTCTGCCGCGTCGCTATCGAAGACCACGTCGAAGAGTCCGTTGACGACGGCCGTGGGATTGTGGTTCAGGCGAAAGACCCGGCCCCCCTTGGTCAGCGAGATCCGCATGTCGTCCCACCAGGTCGGGCTGCCCGGCGCGCCAGCAGCCCCGTACAGCCGGACTCCGACATCCAGATCGAGCACCATGCCCTTGTCCTTCACGTACAGGTCGAAGGACTTTCCAGGCGGGCCGGAGATCGGATCGACGATCTGGCCCGCGCCTGGACCGGGCACGATCAGCTCTCCTGTGGACGCGTATCCGATGTCCACTACGCCGTATTGGAGGTTGCTGAGGGCGAGTGTCGGGAAGGTAGACGGATTCGTGACGCCGTTCTGGTATCGCATCTCGACATACTCGATCGGGCCGGTCGGGAACCAGCTGGCGCCGAGGGCGGCCAGGCCGCCATAGTAGTACCAGGTACCGACGGTGCTATGCGCCTGCACGATGTAGTCCTGGCCCAGGCTGAGCGGGACAGGCGGAATGTCCACCCACTGCCAACCGCTTCCGACCGGCGAGGTCACCTGGGCCAGCACGGCCTGGCTCGCGAAGTCGAGCAGCGTCACGGTGTGGGACGTCGAATCGCTGACGGTCGTGTTCACGCCCAGCCGCGTCACGAGCAGACCGGGCTCATTGACGCGGAACCGCCATCCGCGAATCTGATCGGGGCTGCCGCCGATCTGGAAGGGCGGCGCGATCGGGTCCTGCTCCATGAGCGGCAGGGTCGGCCCGCTCTTGAAGCCCGAAGAGCAGATGCTGCAAAGACTGACCGCCTCGGCGCGGCAGCTCTCGTCCCAGCCGCTCGAGCAGCAGGAGGGGTCGACGGAACAAACATCGGCCTCGCACACGGCATCGTCACATCCGGGCGCCGAGTGCACGCTGCAGCAGTCGCCTCCTGCGACGACCACCGAGCTCAGGAGCGTGATCTCCCAGACGGGGGTCCAGGTCGGAATCCCTCCCATGGACCACGTCATCGTCACATACGCGGTCTCGAAGGCGGCCAGGGGCGGCGCGCTCGAGGGCAGGCTCGTATCGCTGAAGACGCTGGCATCCTCATCGATCATCTGGACGGTCAGGTTGGTGAGCGTCAGGGTCGCGACCGACCCGAACTCGCCGCTCACGCCGACCGTATACGCATCCGCCGGCGGCGAAGAGACGTCATTCGCGATCGAGATCGTTCCCGAGGTCCCTCCACCCGTGACGCCCATGAAGGTCGTGAAGTCGATGGAGATCAACGGATAGACGTTGGGATTGGCGCCGCTGCCCGTGGCCGTATCTTCGAAGACCCACTCTCCGGTCATGCTGCCACCGAGCCCTCCCAGACAATCGAAGCCACAGGTCCCCGGCACCAGATTCGCCTCGAAGAGAAACGCGACCTCAGCCGCGATCGAAGGCCTGGCTCCGAACATCCCAACCGTCGTCAGCATCAAGGCCGCCACGAGAGCCCAGAGCCCTCGCAGGCATCCCCGTTTCGCGATCCGCGTCGATTCCCTCTGCTGCATTCCGCTCTCCTCCTGCGCTCCGCCCGCAAATACGATTGATCCGGTCCCTGCCAGCGGCCCACGCCACCGGACGACCTGAGCCCCTGCCTCGCGGTCGATACGAAGGGAGCACCGTGACCCGACGCGCGACTGCAATCGCCTGTTTTGCAATTTGCATATCGCGTGCCCGGATGTGGAGCGCGCGAGGCGGCTCCTATGAAGCGCCATCGCGAGGAGTCTTGTCAGCCCGCCACGGTGCGGGGCCCACAGTCACATCGATGGCGCCGGGCGCTGAGCGTCTGATCGAGCGCGCCGGATCCGCCTATCAGGCTCATCGGCTCTCAACGACCAGCGAAGAGCGCCGGGAGGAATCTCCCCAGAGTGCTCATCTCTTCGTGGCAGTGAGCCTCCAGCGCTCGACCGTCGGTGAGGGAAACGACCCTCCGCCTGACCCATGGCGTGTTGCCCGCAGCCTGCACGAGGCCGGCGAGCAGCTCGGTCTCGACGTGGCCCAGCCAGAAATGGCTGCGCAGCTCGCATCCCCATTCCTTGTCGTAGACGGCGTGAACCATTCTGCCGATCTGGATGGGTCTGCCGAGGATTCCCACCCTTGCGCAGATGAAGAGACTCCCGGGCTCGTTCGCGCCCTGCCCCATGTTCTCGGCAGGATCGAGGAACGATATTCGGAGCTTATGCAGCTTGCCTCCGATGTACTCGTGAACCAGATGATGCGCCCCGACATGCGTTCCAGGCGACTTGTTCTCCCAGTCCATCCAGACATGGTCGCGCGGATGCCACATCCGATAGTGCTCGGTCGTCCGCATGTAGCTGCCGAACCACCAGGCGATCATCCCGGCACTCACACCCAACATGGGCGTGAGTACGGAGACATGGATGACGCCCTCCTCGAGCCGCTCGACGCCGCTCTCGAACTCGAGGGATTCGGGTGTGAAGAGGCGCGTGCGGTCCCGATAGTTCATGCTGCCAAGTATACGTGCCGGCCGCGCCTGGCTTCGAGCAGGCCTCCGCATGAGGCAGCGTGATGTCTCGCAGGATTCCACCGAGCGCGGCCGCTTCGGCTGCGGGCATCTCTAGCCCGCGGCCGAGAACGTGCCCCATTGGGTGCCGAGTGCCGTGGCCGGGTCATGGCTGCCCGGATCGGCCGACGCGTTCAGCAGATCACCGTCGCTGAAATGCTCCATCACGTGACCCCACGGATCCTTCCAGTAGTCGAAGATCTGCGCGCCGAGCACGTGGCGGCCGATGCCCGCGTGGTGCTCATGGCCGGCGGCCTTCAGCTGATCGTGGCCCAACATCACGCTGTCGAAGTCTTCGACCTCGAAGGCCGCGTGATCGAAGCCCGGCTCTCCGAGACCGACGCATAGGAAGGTATGGTGATCGACATA
This sequence comes from uncultured delta proteobacterium, assembly GCA_963698485.1. GTDB lineage: Bacteria > Myxococcota_A > UBA9160 > UBA9160 > UBA4427 > UBA4427. Next base: position 219,436 of record CAVORA010000001.1, read on the forward strand.
GGTGTCGCCGCGATCGCAGCGGAGGAATGCCGTGACGATGTTGTCGGGATCACCGAGTTGAACCTCGTCCGAGGCCAGAAAGCCGAAGCGCGAGCAGTACCAATCGCGTGAAGCCCGAAAGTCGGAGACGCGTACCACGCAGTGGCCGATGCGCTTCACCTGGGCCGGGCCGGCCTCCAGCCGCTGCAGCTCGCCGAAACGTCGTCGGTCGCTGCCGCGATTGAGCGGGAGGGGCTTCCGGACCTCGAGCGGCGCGAGCTCTTCGCGTCCATGCACGACCTCGACCGCAAAGCCATCCGGATCCGTCCATCGCACGCACACGCCGCCGCCGGGTGCATCGATTCGTTCCACACCGGACGCGCCCTCCAGCTGCGAGGCCGCCTTCAGGTCTTCCGCTGACGCCGCTTCGAAGGCGACGCCGCGAAACGCCGAGTCGCCCCGTTCGGCCACGTGAACGTAGGCCTCCGGGTCCGTGCCGCGACTGAACAGCCGGTCTTCGCTGCGCAGCGTGGTCACCAGACCGAAGTCGTGAGTGAACCTCTGCATGACGTCGAGATCGGGTACACCGAAGCGCACGTAGGCGATGTCCTTGACCTTGATCATGTGTTCGACCCTCCGCGTTGCGACGTCGCGAGGACGTCTCGGCGTCTGTCAGCGTCGCGCGCCCGGGAGCGAACGAGCCACCCACTCCTCGAGGAGGCCCTTCGCCCGTTCGCGCACTTCGTCACGGTCCTCGTCCGCCACGTCGCTCACCAGCATGATGAAGTCCTCGAGCGCAACCCAACCGAGCTGCAGCGCGGTCACGGACGCGAACCGCGCCTTGAAGTCGAGGTCGTCGGAGGCGATCGCATAGCGCTCCATCAGCGCATGGAGCGCGCGGCGTGGCACCGAGATGTCTTCGTCGACCTCGATGCGCGCGAGCTCGAAATCGCCCTCCATCATGACCTGACAGACGGCGCGCCAGTAGTCGGGATCCTCGGCCAGAGCGAAGGCCGGCGGGATGACCCCATCCGCGCTGCGTTCCCCGATCTTGAGGAAGTGATCCCGGGCCAGCTTGCGCATGGCCGCGATCAGGAGGCCGCGTTTGCCCCCGAAGTAGTGGTGGACCTGCCCGTGGTTGACGCCCGCCCGGCGCGCGACGTCGCGCACCGAGACGCTGCTCGGACCGGCTTCACTGAGCCGGGCCGCCGCGGCATCGATCAGCGCCGCCTTGACGGCGTCGGCGCCGCGCTGCGCTTCTTCCACCGGTTGAGCCATCTGAAATCTCCTCCCCTCTATCCCCTCTCGATGGAAATCAGTCTAGACAACTGACTAGACTATTGCTAGACGATTGACTAGAAATTCTCGAGGAGACTTCGAAAATGCGACTCGTCACGTTCACGCACGCGGATTCGACCCGCATCGGTCTGCTCGACGGCCAGCAGATCGTCGACCTCAGCACAGCCGCGCCAACGCTCCCGCGCGAGATGTGCGCCTTCCTCGAGGCCGGGGAAGCGGCCCTCGCCGGGGCTCGCGCCGCGCTCACCGCGCCCGGCCACCGGCTGCCGCTCGAAGAGGTGCATCTCGAATCCCCGATCCTGCGCCCGCCCAAGATCCTGGCGGTGGGGCTCAACTATCGAGACCACGTGGAGGAGACGGGGATGGAGCTGCCGAAATTTCCGGTGATCTTCAACAAGCAGAGCACGTCGGCTCATCCTCCATTCGACGCCTTCCACATGCCGCGCGCATCCACAGCGCTCGACTACGAAGGGGAGCTCGCGATCGTGATCGGCAAGCGGTGCCGCCACGTGCCGGCGGCCGAGGCCGCCCGGGTGATCGCCGGCTTCACGATCTGCAACGACGTCACGGTGCGCGATTGGCAGCTGCGCGTGCCCACCTTCACGATGGGAAAGTCTTTCGATACCCACTGCCCGCTCGGCCCCGCGATCGTCACCGCGGACGAGATCGGCGATCCCCACAGCCTCGACATCCAGACCTGGGTGAACGGCGAATTGCGACAATCGTCGAACACGAAGCACCTGATCTTCGACTGCTTCGCGCTGGTCGAACATCTCTCGACCGCGTTCACCCTGGAGCCGGGAGACGTGATCCCGACCGGTACACCCGGTGGTGTCGGCATTGCCTGCAAGCCCCCCAGGATGCTGGCCAAGGGGGACGTCGTGAGGGTCGCGATCAGCGGCCTCGGCGAGATCGAGGCATCCGTCATCGACGAGCCCGCGGACACCCAGCGCTACTGAGGAGACGACATGGAATTCGACGTTGCGATCGTAGGCTTCGGACCCGTCGGGGCCCTCTTCGCCAATCTGCTGGGCGTTCGCGGCGTTCGGACGGTCGTCATCGAGCGTGAGCGAGAGGTGTATCGCCTGCCTCGTGCCGTTCACTTCGATGACGAAGTGATGCGCATGTTGCAGTCCGTCGGCCTCGCGGAGGAATCCATGACCGCGACCGCGCCGATCCGCGGCTACGAGTTCCTGAACGCCGCGAAGGAGATGCTCTTCTACTTCGACATGAAGAAGGGGACGACGAGTCAAGGCTGGCAGCGCGACTACATGTTTCATCAGCCGTCCCTCGAAGCATGCATTCGCGACGCAGCCTCGAAGCGCGACAGCGTCGAAGTCCTCCTGGATCACGAGCTGGTCTCGTTCTCGGAGGAAGAAGCTCATGTGGACCTCGTGATCCGCGATCGGATCGCCGACGAAGAGCACGCACTGCGCGCGCGCTACCTGGTGGGATGCGACGGCGCCAACAGCTTCGTGCGAAAGCAGGCGGGGCTCGCACTCGAGGATCTCGGCTTCGATGAGCCCTGGCTCGTCGTCGACGCGAAGATCGACGCGGCGCCCGCCGAACGCGGCCTCCCCACGGCCTGCACCCAGCTCTGCGATCCCGCGCGGCCGGTGACCTTCATCCCCGTATCCGGGCCCTATATCCGCTGGGAGTTCATGCTCCGCCCGGAGGAAGAGAAGCAGGACATGCTCGACCCGGAGCGGGTGGATGCCTTGATCTCGGAATGGATCGATCCCGGGCAGATCGAGGTGATTCGTTCGGCCGTCTACGACTTCCATGCACTCGTGGCCGAACGCTGGAACACACGTCGGGTCTTCCTGGCCGGCGACTCGGCCCACCAGATGCCGCCTTTTCTCGGCCAGGGGATGTGCTCGGGCATGCGCGACGCGGCGAACCTCGCCTGGAAGCTCGAGATGGTCACCTCGGGCAGCGCCAGGCCCGACATCCTCGAGAGCTACCAGGTCGAACGCGAGCCTCACGTTCGCCACATCATCCAGACCGCGATCGACATGGGCCGGATCATCTGCACGCTCGATCCGCAAGCGGCCGAGCAGCGCGATCGACACTGGCTGTCACGCCCGGACCGAAGTCTCGAGGTCGCCGAACTTCCCGGCCTCACGGCGGGACTGATCCTGACCGAAACGCCGCTCGCGGGCGCTCCCGGCCTGCAGGCCCGGGTGCGCTCCGAGACGGGGGAGATCGGATTGCTGGACGACGCGGTTGGACCGGGATTCGCGTTGCTCGCGCGCGGCCGGGGCGCGAGCGCATTGGACGCCGCCGCCCGCGAACGGCTCGACCGGATGGCTGTGCATCATGTTCGCCTCGACGAAGAGGCCGACGTCGACGGAGCCTATGCCAGGTGGTTCGACCAGCATGGGTGCGACGCCGTGCTCGTGCGACCAGATCATCGGGTCTTCGGATCAGCTCGGGGAGAGGCTGCCGCGGGGCAGCTGATCGCCGCGCTCTCCCGACAGCTCGAATCGACCTGAGACGGCCCGGCCTCCCTCGCAGGCCGATCCGCCTTACGACCGGCGCAGCGCGTTGGCAGAGCACGATCCGCAGGCGAGCTCCGCGTACGTCCTGGCGTTCCCTCGCCTCAGCGGGCCCCCTCCTCGACGACCTCCCTGATTGCTTCGACGACCCGTTCGGGAGCGTCGCGCTGGATGAAGTGCCCACAGGTGTCGCAGACGTCCTGCGTCGACTGCTCGGAGAGCTCTGTGAGTTGCGCCTGGCTCTCCGCCCAGACCCGGCGGAGATTCGGCATGCTCTCGGGACGCCGGGTCCCGCTCAACACGCGCAGTGGCACGCTCGGGAACGGGCCTGCGGCTCGGATCTGTGCCTCGGTTCGCGCCGCGGCCTGGAGCTCGGCGCGTGCGCCTCGAGGCATCAGCATCCGCGTATAGGCCGGCAGCTCACAGCGCTCGACCTGCTCGACGACACAGCGTCGCGAGAAGTCGACGTGACGTGCGTCGACGAGCACGACGCCCGCGATCTCCTCGGGATGGGTTCTCGCATAGAGCTCGACGAATTGCCCGCCGAGCGAGTGTCCCACCAGCACATAGGGCGGCGGAAGCTCGAGAGAAAGCAGGAGCGACCGCAGCTCGGCCACGATCGTGGCCCCATCGCGCTCGTCGTCGCCTGCTCGACTAGCGCCGTAGCCGGCCCGGTCATACGCGATCGCGCGCGTGAACCTCGAGACCGGCACGAATACGGGCTCCCAGATTTCCTTGACGTTGCCTAGCCCCGCCTCGAACACCACGACCGGTAAGCCCTCGCCCGCGAGCGCGTAGCCGTGACGCGTCGTCCCTTCGTCGAGCATCGCCGTGCCCGGCAGAGACACGCATCCTACGAGCACCGCACACCACGCGAGCAGCATCGCGACTGCGATCGCGCGCAGACGCCCAGCCTCGACTCGAATCACCTCGATCCCAGCCCTCATAAGCCTTTCTCGCGTCCTTCGAAATGCCGAGGCAGCGCGTATTCGAGACGCGCCTCGTGCCGTCAGAGCTTGCGATGGGTCCCGTCGCAGAACGGAGGCGTCGCCGTCCGCTTGCAGCCGCAAAGAAACTGGGTCCCCGTCTCATCCACCTCGACGCGGAGCGGCGTGAAGCCCGTTCCCTTGTGCGAGCCATCGCAATAGGGCTGATTCTGGCTCTTGCCGCAGGCACACCAGAATTGCAGCTGGCCCGCTTCGAGCTCGACTTTGTAGGGGGACTTCTGGGCGATCTCGGGCTCTTGCTTCGACATGTATGGCTGACCTCCTCGCACGCAGGATAGCGAGCCCGATGGCCCGTCGAGTCCGTTCCTGCTGCTCGCGAGCGGAACCCGACGATCGCCGACTCAGAATTTCAGGCTCATCCCAACGGTCGGGCCGCGAACCTTGATATGGACATCGGAGCCCGAGGCCTTGTCGTCTTCGTAGAAGTTCCACCATCGATAGCCGGAGAAGATCGACACGTTGCGCGTGAGATTCAGGTCTACACCGACCTCCGCCTCGGAGCTCCATTTGTCTTCACTGATCAGGGTGAGGGTGCCTTGCGCATAGAGATCGAAGAGCGCGATCGGCCGGACCATGACCCGACCTCCCGACAGGAAGCCCGCCGTCGTGTCCTGATCGTTGCCTTCGAGGCCCGCGCTGCGAATTCGCACCTCCGTGCTGTCGAGGCCGACGCCGATGATCGCTTCGAGACTGATGGCGTCGAGAAAACGAACGCCGCTGGCGACCGCGACATGCCCCCGAAGATTCTCGACGTCCAGCTCGACGAGGGCCGGGCCCGGAATGGTCACGTCGAGCTCGGCCTGCCGTCCGGCGGGCACCTGCTCGCGGTCGCTGGCCTCGACGTACGCCAGCGCGCCTTCGATCCGGATCGTTGGCTGAACCTGGGCCTGCTCGGGTCCGAACGCTTCGGCCGGATCATCGGCAGGGCGCTTTCTCAGCAGGTCGAGGAGCGACCCGTCGCGGCGCTGGGAATTCCCGGGCGCGATCTCATAGGACACCCGACCACCCGGAGTGAGGCGATCCCGATCCCTGACATCGAGGTCGATCGGCGCCCGACCGCTGCAGGTGGCCGCCACCGAGACCAGGGGCATCAGCGCGAGCGCGAGAATCCAGCGATGAGAGGGCATCGGAGCTCCGGGCTGCATGGGCGAAGCAATCGATCCCACCCGCGCGGTCGGATCGAGGGGAGTCTATGCAAGCTGAACATTCCGAAGGACGCGCCAAGGCCTGACCCCCGGTCGAGGCGCGCTCTTCGAGCCGGGTGAGCCGGGAGTCGACCGCACGCGCGGCCGGTCAGGACTGGCGCGACTTCGATTGGGAACGAGTTCGCAAACTGGCAGCTCTCCGGCATTCTTCGCGCTCTCGCCCGGCTCAATGCATTTTCCGCTGGAGCTCCATTCGCCGTTAGAGTAGTCTCCACCGTTGAAGAGGACTCCACCAATGGAGCCTGCTTCAGCTCCCTGCCCGACGTCAGACGGCTGTCGCTGCCTGGTCCCCGCAGATTGCCCTCCGGGGGATAGGGGCTCGAGGCCCGAAGCGACGGCAAGAAGCCGTCCGAGGCGAGCGGGGAATCGGGAATGGCGAGTCTAAGAGGGCCCCGGAGAAGCATGAGACCCACCATCCCCCAGCGCGAGAATCCGCCCGCTCCGCTCGGACGTCGCGAACGTCGCAAGCTCGAATTGCGCGGCCGGATCTACTCGGCGGCCCGCGAGCTCTTCTCGAAGCAGGGCTTCGAAGAGACCACCGTCGACGAGATCGCCGAGGCGGCCGATGTCGCCCCCGCCACCTTCTTCAACCATTTCCAGAGCAAGCAGGCGCTGCTCGGGCTGATGACCGGTGAGGTCGTCGAGCACCTGCATGCGATGACCGTCGAGAGCCTCGTCGGCGAGGGCTCGGCCGTCGGGAAGCTCCGCAAGTTCATCGCGAGGGCGGCGGAAGACATCTCGGCGAGTCGTGGGGCCGCGCGCGAGACGCTGCTCGAGATGATGCGGGTCGATGCGACGCCGGATGGTCCGCATCCCTATCTCGAGCGTCTCTTCGAGCCTTTCGTCGACCTGATCGCCGAGGGGCAGCGAGCGGGCGAGATGCGCACGGATCGGGACGCGGCATTTCTGACGCAGATGGCGGTTGGCATGCTGAACTCGGCGATCACGAATTGGCTCGCCAATCCCGACTACCCGGTCGAAGAGGGACTCGTGGAGGCGGCCGAATTCGCCATCGAGACCCTCTGCCACAAGCCCTCCGAGCACGCGCCCGCGGCGGCAACCCACCGATGACCCGGATTTTCCCGTCCGGCTTCTCGAAAACCGAAACACTTCGAACCGAAAGGCCCCCGAAATGACCACGACCCCCCGCTTCGACGAGAGCAACATCGACATCGACTTCGGCCATGCCTCGGCATGGAATGAAGAGACGGCCGAGCGAACGCGATGGCTGCGCGAGAATGCCCCGGTCTACTGGAGCGAAAAGACCGGGCGCCTACATCCTCACCCGCTTCGCCGACGTCGCCTACGTCTCGAAGAACGCCGACCTCTTCTGCTCGGGCGAAGGCGTGCTCCCGGGACGCCTGAACGCGAAGATCGGCATGATCGACGAAGACGAGCCGCGTCACGGCGAGATGCGCAGCCTGATCAATCGCGGCTTCACGCCGCGCATGGTCCGCGTCTGGGAAGACGTCTTCAAGAAGATCACGGACGAGGCGATCGACGCCATCGCGGCCAAGGGCGAATGCGACTTCGTCGAAGACATCGCCGTCCCGTTGCCGCTGATCCTGATCGCCGAGATGATCGGAATCCGAAAGGAGGATCGCGAGCGCTTCCATCAATGGTCGGATGCGATGATCAGCGCCCAGGGCAACCTCGACAACCCCGAGATCGTGGCCGCCTCCGGCAAGGCCGCGATGGAGTACATGACCTACGTCACCGCGATCATCGAAGATCGTCGCAAGGAGCCCAAGGACGACCTGATCAGCATCCTCGTGCGGGCCAAGGACGACGGTGTCCTGGTCGAGCACGAAGGCTTCGACGAGAGCGCCGAGAACGCCTTCGAGCAGGCCGGCATGGGGCGCGACGCCGAGCATCGTTCGATGAACAACGACGAGCTCATCAAGATGAGCATCCTGCTGATGGTCGCCGGGAACGAGACGACGCGGAACGGGCTATCGGGCGGCATGCAGCTGCTGATCGAGAATCCGGAAGCACGACAGCGACTGATCGACGACCCGTCGCTGATTCCGGCGGCGATCGAGGAGATGCTGCGACTCACCTCGCCCGTGCTCTCGTTCCAGCGGACGGCGACCCGCGACACCGAGCTCCGCGGCGTTCCGATCAAGCAGGGCGAGAGGGTGCTGATGCTCTACGGATCGGCCAATCGGGACGCGGAGGAGTTCGAGGATCCGGACACCTTCGACATCGACCGACAGCCCCACCACCTCGCCTTCGGCCTCGGCAATCATTTCTGCATGGGCGCGAATCTGGCGCGGATGGAGCTGCGCGTGGCACTCGCGGAGCTGCTGCGCCGGATTCCCGACATGCGCTATGCGGCCGACGGACCCGAGCTCGGCACCTCGGCCCTCGTTCGGAGCGTCCAGCACATGCACGTGAAGTTCACGCCGGAACGCGCCGAGTAGTGCTCGGATCGGCACGGGCTCCCCGGCGCAGTCGACGGAGCCCGTCTCGACGCGTCGGTCTCGTCGGGTGACCGAGGCCTCCGGGCGGGGTTCCGACTCAACGGCGACGGCCCTACCATGAGGCGGACCCACGGAAGAGGGTCCATCCCAAAGGTCACTCCCGACGCGGATCGAGCCATCCGGATCCGCGACGCGTGCCGCACGTCGAAGGACAAGGACAGCATGACTCGATCGGCTGGATTCGTGGACTCCTGGGCCAACGCCTTCCTGCCCGACCGAGAGGCGCTCTGGGACGCGACGCTGGCGGCGCAGGGCGTGCCGATCAAGGTGCGCCGAGACCCGAGCGACAGCTTCTGCGATCCCGAGACGATGATCGCGCGCATGGACGAGATCGGGATGTCGACGCTCGTGCTGCCGACCTGCGATCTACCCGACCACGCCGGCATCACCGACTACGAGTCCTTCGCGATGCGCCTCGAGGAGACCCGACCGATCGCGGAGAAATATCCCGGCCGCTTCGTCGCACAGTGGAGCATCGACCCGCGTCATGGTGCTGCGGGCGTCGATCGCGCCCGTGAGATCGCTTCGCAGCCGTGGGTCGTCGCGCTCCATACGCATACCCACAGCTTCGACCTGCCCTTCGATGCCGCCGACTACTACCCGTACTACGCCCTCGCCCATGAGCTCGGCCTGCCCTTCGTGATGCAGGCCGGCACGTCGGGTGGTCGCTTCCCGAGCGCCTGTGGCCACCCGATCGGAATCGATCGACCGGCGATCTACTTCCCCGAGGTCGACTTCGTCCTCTCCCATACCGGTTGGCCGTGGGTCGAAGAGGCCATCGCGATGGCCCTCAAATTCTCGAACGTCTACCTGGGCACCGCGTCCCTGCCCCCCAAGCGATGGCATACCGCGCTCGTCGACTTCGTTCGCGGCCCGGGCCGCCGAAAGACGATGTTCGGGACGAGCTTTCCGACCGTCGGACATCGCCATGCGATCGCGCAGCTCGGCGGCCTCGATCTCTCCGACGAGATCGTCGCGGACCTGATGGGCAACAACGCCCGTCGCGTCTTCTCGGGCATCGAGGCGCTCGGCTGAGTGCTTGCCCGGGAGTCGCCCGAGTGCGCCCGGCGGAGCGCACGGTAACGTGTCGAGATGAGTCAGGTCCTCTCCGGCATCCGAGTCATCGAGGTCGCGCAGTACGTATTCGTCCCGGTGGCGAGCGGCATCCTTGCCGAGTGGGGCGCCGAGGTCATCAAGGTCGAGCATCCGACGCGCGGCGATGCCTACCGAGGATTGCGGCGAACGGGCAACCTGCCGACGACCGCCCCGGTCGACGCGTCCGTCAGCGCCGCATCGAACTCTCCGGTCGAAAGTCCCCTCAGCTCTCCCGTCAACTATGCCGTCGAGCACGCCAATCGTGGCAAGCGGAGCATCGGTCTCGACCTCATGCATCCCGAAGGTCGCGCGACCCTATCCAAGCTGTTGGCGGGTGCCGACGTGCTGCTGACGAACCTGCTGCCCGAGTCCCGGCGACGCGTGGGTCTCACGCTCGAGGCCGTGCGCGCAGACAATCCGCGGATCATCTACGCGCGCGGTACGGCGCTCGGCGAGCGCGGTCCGGAGCGGGAGCGCGGCGGCTACGACCATGCGACGTTCTGGGCACGTTCGGGCAGCCAGTACGGTGCCACACCCGAAGACGCGATCCGACCTTCGCCGATGCCGAGCGGTGCGTTCGGCGACAGCACGGCCGGTCTCGCGCTTGCGGGGGGCATCTCCGCGGCGCTGCTCGCACGCGAGCGAACGGGCGAGGCGACGACCGTCGATCTCTCGCTGCTCGGCATGGGGATGTGGTCGATGGCCTCGGCGATCTCCGGCGCGATGATGCAGGGCGAGCCCGCTGCTCCCATGCCGCGTGTTCCCGCGTTCAACCCGCTCGCCGGCACGTATCGGACGGCGGATGGACGCTGGATCGTGCTCGGCCTGCTGCAGGGCTTTCATCAGTGGCCGGCGTTATGCCGCTGCCTGGATCGAGAGGCCTGGATCAGCGACCCGCGCTTCGCCGACGCCGCCGCCTTCGAGGCCCATCTCTCCGAGGTGCAGCGCCTGCTCGAAGATCACTTCGCCACCCGACCGGTCGCGCATTGGCGGACAGTGCTCGCTCGGCTCGACGCCGTCTGGGAGGTCGCGCAGGATACGCTCGAAGCAGCGAGTGATCCGCAGGCCCTCGCGAATGGTTACATCGCCGAGCTCGGCGACGACGAGACGCAGCGTTTCCGACTCGTCTCGAGTCCCGTTCAGTTCGGCGAGACACCGAATCGGCCCGAGCGCGCCCCCGAGTCGGGCCAGCACACCGAAGAGATCCTGCTCGAGCTCGGTCTCGACTGGGAAGCGATCGCCCATCTCAAGTCCATCGGCGCAGTCAACTGATCCAGCGCACTCGCCGGACCTGGTTGCGGACGGGTCGCGCCGGGTCCATCTTCGGACGGCTCGAACTCGAGCCCTACGAGACCCTCACGAGCCAAGTCGCCTGCGCCCTCCCGCGCATCTTCCGGCAAGAGAACAGGACAGCCGAGCCTCATGCCCCAAGGAATCCGACGACCCCACGAAGCGGTGAACTACGACGCGATGACCCGCCTCTATCCGCCGCCGCCCGAATATTTCGAGACCGCCTATCTCGAGACACGGGAGCAGATCGAGGCCAAGCAGCTCGCGAGGGTTCAGGATCGCGCGCTGCGCGCCTATCAGGTTCCCTTCTTTCGCAAGCGCTGGGACGCGGCGGGCTTCGATCCCCGCTCGATGACGAGCCTCTCCGATCTCGACAGGGTCCCCTTCTACACCGTCGACGACATCCGCAAGAGCATCGAGGCGCATCCCCCGCTCGGCGACTACCAGGGCGTCTCGCTCGACGACGCGCGGCGCGAGCCGATGCGTGTCTTCATGTCCGGCGGTACGACCGGCAACTCCCGACCGACGCTCTACACCGCGTGGGACCGGGACGCTGGTGCGATCCTGACGGCGCGAGCCCTCTACCAGCAAGGCATCCGGCCGGGCGACATCGTCCTCAACTCGTGGGCCTACTCGACGCATAACGGCGCCTTCTCGATGGACGAGGCGCTCTACAAGTGGCTCAACTGCGTCGTGATCACGACCGGAACCGGCACCGTCACGAGCAGTCGACGACAGATCGAGCTCGCCGTGCAGTACGGTGCCAAGGCGATCCTCACGACCGGCGACTATCTGCTTCGGCTCGCCGACATGGCACGCGAGATGGGAATCGACCCGAAGAAGGACCTGAAGCTCTGCGCGCTACCGAATATCGGAGAGCGCGAGGTCCTCGAAGAGACCTTCGGCGTCCCGAACTATGCGTCCTACGGCTTTCACGAGGTCCAGTGGGTCGCGACCGAATGCCCGGCGCGGCAGGGCCTGCACATCATGGAGGACGCCTTCATCGTTCAGGTCGTCGACATCGATACCGGCAAGCCAGTTCCGGACGGACAGCTCGGCTCGCTCGTCGTGACCGAGCTCTACAAGACCGGCAGCCCCCAGTTCCGGTACAACATCATGGATCTCTCCTACCTGCATCCGCCCGAGCGCTGCGCCTGCGGTAGCTGGCTGCGCCGAATGGGCCCCTTCTCCGGGCGCGGCGACAACATGGTGAAGCTGCGCGGCGTGAACGTCTGGCCCGAGGCCCTCGGCGAGATCGTGATGACCCACCCCAAGACGACGGAAGACTACTTCGTGCGGGCCGTCCGCCAGGACAACCGCGATGAGATGATCGTCGCGGTGACGACGCCCGCCTCCGAGAACGAATACGAAACGATCCAGGCGGAGCTCGAGGCCCTCTTGAAGGAGAAGATCGGCGTCAAGTTCGCGGTCGAGGTGCGCGCCCCGGGAGAGCTCGACGAGCTGACCGAGATCAAGACCTCGCCCAAGACCAAGCGCTTCCGGGACGAGCGGGGCTAGGCGAGCCGTGACGAGCGGACGAGCGGAGGCGGCCGAGCTCATGCGACGACCTAACGTCCAAGACGCGGCGCCAGCAAGAGAGCACGCTTGAGCCTCCACGACCAGGTCGCGATTGTGGGCCTCGGCGCCACCGAGTTCTCGAAGGACTCGGGCGTCAGCACGCTCACCCTCGGCACTCGAGCGATCATGGCGGCGCTCGAGGACGCGGGGCTGTCGGCCGACGACCTGGACGGCGTGGCCACGTTCCGCGTCGGCGACTCGGTGCTGCCCGCGATCCTCTCGCAGGCGCTGGGACTCAGGGATCTCAAGTATTACGTCGACCAGTTCGGCGGTGGCAGCGTCTCCCACTCGATCATCGGGCAGGCAGCCCTGGCCATCCACGCCGGCATCGCCGACACCGTCGTCTGCTACCGGGCACTGAACGCGCGCTCGGAGTTCCGCATGGGGGGCACCGGTCGCCCCCTCGTCGACGCCGTCGAGACCCAGTACCAGGCGCCCTACGGATACTTCACGCCTCCCCAGCAATTCGCGATGGCCGCCCGCGCCCACATGGAGCGCTACGGCACGACCGAGGCACAGCTCGGGCAGGTCGCCGTCACGCAGCGCGCCAACGCCGTCCTCAACGAGAGAGCGTTGATGCGCGCCCCGATCAGCCTCGACGACTACTTCGCTTCGCGTCTCGTCGTCGAGCCGTTCCGACTCTTCGATTGCTGCCTCGAGACCGACGGCGCCGTCGCCATCCTGCTGACCAGCGCCGAGCGAGCGCGCGACTTGAGGCAGACTCCCGTGCTGATCTCGGGCGCCAGCTGGGGATCGGGTCAGACCCTGTATTCGAACGAGCAGCCCGACCCGACGCGGACCGCGGCAGCCGACATGGGCCGGCGGCTCTTCGAGATGGCCGGCGTGACGCCTTCCGACATCGACGTCGCGGAGCTCTACGACTGCTTCACCTACAGCGTCCTCGTCCAGCTCGAGGACTACGGCTTCTGCGCCAAGGGCGAAGGCGGGCCCTTCGTCGAGAGCGGCGCGACGGCATTGGGCGGTCGCCTGCCGGTGAACACGCACGGCGGCTTCTTGTCGGAAGGCTACGTCCACGGTCTGAACCACGTCTTCGAAGCGGTCTCCCAGCTGCGCGGGGATGCCGGTGCCCGCCAGGTGCCGGACGCCCAGCTTGCGCTCTCGACCGCGCAGCCGGGCTACGTGTCGGGCAATTGCTCGGCACTCGTCCTGCGGAGGGGCGCATGAGCGAGTCCCCGAGCAAGCCGCCGGTCTTCCTGCCCTTCCCCCCTTCGCCCGACCGCGACTCGCAGCCCTACTGGGACGGGTTGGCCCGGGGCGAGCTGCGGCTGCAGCGCTGTGATCGATGCCGCGCGCTGCGTTGGCCCGCGCGCGCGATCTGCAACCGCTGTCGCAGCTTCGAGCATGCATGGGAAGGCTGCGACGGCACGGCGCACCTGGTCAGCTGGATCCGGACCCATCAGGTCTTCGCTCCGGCGCTGCGGGAGGCCGTTCCCTATGTCGTCGTACAGGTGGCGCTCGACGCGCAGGCGGACCTGCTCCTGATCGGGGCCTGGTCGTCCGAGCGCCAGCCCCGCGTCGGCGAGCGCCTCGAGATGGACATCCGGGAAGGAGCCGACGGCTATCGCCTGCCCTGCTGGCGGCCCGTCGAAGAAGGCTCGGACGCCGGCTCCGAGCGAGAAGGGAACGACTGATGAGTACGATCAAGAAGCTGGCCGTCGGGCTCGGCCTGCTCGCGCTCGTCTTTGCGCTCGCGAGCCTCGCGTTCATCTGGTGGATCGGCGCCTGGGGCATCCTCTTCCCGAGCGACGCCTACGACACGAAGCCCCCGGAGATCGCGAGCGACTTCGGCCAGGACAGCGCGCTCACGCTGCTCGTCTACTCGAAGACCAACTCCTTCCGGCACAAGGAGGGCATCGCGGCTGCGCACGCCCTCTTCGACGAGATCGCCGCGCGGCGCAACTGGGCGGTCTTCCACAGCGAGAACAGCGCGATCTTCGACCCCGCCCTGCTCGAGCGCTTCGATGTCGTCGTGTTTGCCAGCGCGAGCGGCAACCACGCGAGCGACGAGCAGGATCTCGTCTTCCAGCAGTGGCTCGAGCGGGGAGGAGGCTGGGTCGGCATCCACGCCGCCGGCGACGGCTCGCATGCCGCGTGGCGATGGTATGCGGACACGCTGATCGGGGCCGACTATCTCGGGCATATCCTCGGGCCACAGACCCAGCAGGCGAGAGTCGTGGTCGAGGCCAGCGATCACCCCGTCACGCGCGGCCTGCCCCCCGAGTTCCTCCACGAAGAGGAATGGTATTCGTGGGATCGCAGCGCGCGCGAGGCGGGCTTCGACGTCCTGCTGAGCGTCGACGAATCGAGCTACGAGCCCTTCATCCGTGGCTTCGGGGAGGAGAAGGATATCCGCATGACGGATCATCCGATCGTCTGGGCCCGCTGCGTGCTGCGCGGACGCGCGCTGTACACGGCGCTGGGTCATTGGGGAGCCGCCTATCGCTCGCAGCACTACCCGCGACTGCTCGAGAACGCGGTCGAGTGGGCGGCGGGCGGAGGAGGCGTACCTTGCGCGGGCGGGGTCGCAGGGCCTTGAAGATCCTGGGACCGCTCGTCCGCGTGGCGGGCGGGCTCACGCTCGCGGGGCTCTTGCTGACGCTCTTCGGCGCGCTCTGGCTGGGAGCGAGGATCGCAACCTATCGACAGCAGGACGATCGAGAGCACATCGAAGCGAAGCGCGCCTATCTGGCGAACCTTCGCGAGCGACAGGTCGCCCCATCCCTCGCCCGCTCGGAGGCACCCGACCCCCGACCCAACATCCTGATCGTGCTCTTCGACGATCTGGGTCATGGCGACCTCGGCGCCTATGGTGCGAAGGGCATCGAGACCCCGCACATCGACGGCCTCGCCGCGGCCGGACTCCGCCTCGACGCCTACTATGCCCCGTCTCCCGTCTGCACCTCTTCGCGCGTAGCGATGCTGACGGGGCGCTATGCGCCGCGCGCCAATCTCGACATCGTCGCCTTCCCGACCGGCGACCCCATGGAATGGATCATGCGCGCGTCGAACGTGCCTGCGACGCGCGTTCCCGAGGAGGAGATCCTGCTGCCCGAGATCCTCGAGGCCGCGGGCTACGACACCGGGATGGTCGGTAAATGGCACCTCGGCGACCGCTCACCCTCGCTGCCCCGCGACCGCGGCTTCGAGTACTTCGTCGGCGCGCTCTACAGCAACGACATGACCCCGTTCGCGATCTATCGCGGCGAAGACATCCTTCACGAAGCGCCCTTCGATCAGACGCGCATGAACGAGGTCTACACGCAGGCGGCGATCGAGTTCCTCGAGCAGCCGCGCGAGGCGCCCTTCTTCCTCTACTTCGCGCACAACTTCCCGCACGTACCGCTCCACACACCGGAATCCGATCACGGACGCTCCGAGGCGGGTCTCTACGGCGACGTGATCGAAGGGCTCGACGACTCGGTCGGCGCGATCCTCGACGTGCTCGCCCGGCGCGGCGAGCTCGACGAGACGCTGATCCTGCTGACCAGCGACAACGGGCCGTGGTTCGAGGGCAGCCCCGGGCCGGTCCGCGGACGCAAGGGACAGACCTGGGAAGGCGGGATGCACGTCCCGTTCATCGCGCATTGGCCCGCGCGCATCCAGGCCGGCCGCCGAAGCAGCGCACCGATCGTGGGCGTCGACCTGGTGCCGACACTGCTCGCGCTGCTCGAATTGCCGTCGCCCGCCGACCGCCTGCTCGACGGGCGCGACGTCGGAGGCCATCTCTTCGACGCGGCCGCCGCCGAAGATCGACTCGTCCACTATTTCGGTGTCGGGGGGACCTTCGATGCGATTCGCGATTCGCGCTTCAAATATCATCGCCGGCGCGGGGTGCGTGCGGGCGGCCGCGACGGGTACTCCTTCGGCGAGCAGTGGGGCCCGTGGCTCTTCGACCTCGAGCTCGATCCCGCCGAGTCCTACGACGTGACCCGGACGCATCCGCGGGAGGCGGAACGACTGGCGCGGATCTTCGCCGCCGAGAAGGCCGAGCGCGCCGCCAACCCACGAGGCTGGCGATCGCCGTGAGCAGCGCTTAGGGTCCGGCGGGACGAATGCCCGCGCTCTGGGGATCCCGGAGCCGAACGGAACCCGGAATAGAGGTGATCGATGAACTCACAGCGACGCGCGCTGCTGCTCTTGATCGGAATCGGCGGCACCGGCGTGCTCGGAAGCTATGTGCTCGCTTTCGCCTTCGAGCCGGCGATCCGAACCGGCCTGTGGGGCGGAGTGCCCGAGTCGCTCCGGGGCTTCTACACGGTGAACATGCTGCTCGCGGCGGTCAGCTTCTTCCCGACGACCTACCTGCTCGGATTCAAGACGCCTCTCGGTGAGTTCGAGGCGCAGACGGGCAGGTCCTTCGAGGCGATGATCGGCGCCTATGCGGCGATCCTGATGCCGTCCGCCCTGTGGCTGCCGCTGACGGCCTTCTATATCCAGGAGCCCTCGACGTGGCTCTGGATCGCGATCCGAATCGACCTGCTGATCGTGGGGGCCGGAGCGACCCTGCTCGGTCTGATGATCCTGCGTCGCGCGGGTCATGGCCCGCCGCTCGCCTGGGCCGCAGCGCTGCTCTTCTTCTTCTTCTGGCTTCAGACGATGGTGCTCGACGCGATCGTCTGGCCCTACTTCTATCACGCGGCCTAGCGCGCGCCCGGTCGGGCGTGCGCGAGCGCTGAGACCGCCCCGAGCCGGCCTTGCCCGCTGCCAGCCCGTGTGACACGTTCGGCGGGTCGAGCGGGCCTGGCTGCTGCCTCTTCGGACCCGGCTCCCGGTTCGCTCCGCCAGACCTGCTCCCTGAATCCACTCCTGCTATCGAGGTCACTCATGGCTCGCTTCGACGGACAAGTCCTCCTCCTGACGGGCGCCGGCTCCGGGATCGGCCGCGCCACCGCGCTGAAGCTCGCCGCCGAAGGCGCTTCGATCTTCCTCAGCGACATCGTGCAGGAAGGCCTCGAGGAGACCGTCAAGCTCGCGAACGAGGCGGCGTCCAGCGGCGCACAGATCGAATCGCGCGTCTCCGACATCAGCGACGAAGCGCAGGCCAAAGCCAGCGTCGCCGCCTGCGTCGATCGCTTCGGTCGTCTCGACACCCTCTGCAACAACGCCGGCATCATCGGCTACCAGCACACCCACGAGATGACGCTCGATTTCTGGCGCCGGATCCTGTCGGTCAATCTCGATGGCACCTTCCTGATGACGCGCGAAGCGATCCCGCATCTGCTCGAGAGCAAGGGGGCCATCGTGAACATCGGATCCACGGCGGGACTCGCCGGACTCGCCTACGGCTCCGCCTACAGCGCGTCGAAAGGCGCGATCCACGCCTTCACGCGCGCGATCGCGGTCGAGTACGCCAACCGGGGCCTGCGGGCCAACTCGATCGCACCGGCCTCGATCGAGACCGGCATGACGAAGCCGACGAAGATGCCGAAGGGCGCGAATTTCGCGCTGCTCGAGCGACTCTCGTCACTGCATGGCGTGGCGGGGCCCGAGGCGGTCGCCGACCTCGTGCTCTTCCTGGCGTCCGATGCGTCGAGCCACATCAGCGGCGAAGAGATCCGGGTCGACGGCGCCGCGCTTGCGTGAGTAGCGGCGCGAGTAAGGGCGCGAGTGACCGCGCCAGCGAGCACGTCGCTCCGAGCGGCCCGGAGAGGGCGCTGGTCTTCGACATGGACGGGGTGCTGATCGACTCCGAGCCCTTCTGGCGGCGCGCGGAGATCGAGGTCTTCGGGTCCGTCGGCATCGAGCTCAGCGAGGCCGACTGCTACCAGACCCAGGGTCTGCGGATCGACGAGGTCGCTCGCTTCTGGTTCGAGCGATCGCCTTGGTCCGGGCCGTCGCTCGAAGCGATCGCCGAGCGCGTGGTCGACCGGATGGATCGACTGATCCGCACGGAAGGCGAGCCGATGGCCGGCGTTCGGGAGGCGATCGACGCGGCCCGGTCGGGCGGCTGGCGACTCGGACTCGCGTCCTCCTCCTCGATGCGGCTGATCGAGGCGGTGCTCGACCGCCTGGACCTCGCCGCGGCCTTCGAGGTCGTCCGCTCCGCCGAGCACGAGCGGCGCGGAAAGCCGCATCCCGACGTCTATCGCGCCACGCTCCGCGAGCTCGGCCTGGCAGGAGCCGACTGCGTGGCGGTCGAAGACTCGGCCCACGGAGTGGCCTCGGCGCTCGCCGCCGGCATGCGCTGCGTCGCGATCCCGTCGCCCGAGACCCGCGCCGACCCGCGATTCGAGGCCGCAGATTGGCGGCTGGATTCGCTCGAAGATCTCTCGCAAGCTCTTGCGAGGATCGAAACCGAGAGGGAACAGCGATGGCGAACGGAGCAGAGCAGACGATGACGACCGAGGAGATGGAGCGGCTCGCCCTCGGTTATTTCGACGCCGTCTGCGCAGCGGACGCCGATCGACTCCGCGCGCTCTTCGCCGACGAGATCCGCTGGCGCGTTCCGAAAGGAGCCATCGCGCCCTTCGGCGGAGTCCACGAGGGCGCGGACGAGATCATCGCGATGATGCTCGGAGCGGTCGGCGAGTCCTTCGTTCCGGGCAGCCAGCGCTTCGAGGTCCTGACCACGCTGTCCGGCCGGGACGTCGTCTGCTGCGAGACCGAGATGACGGCGCGGACACCCGACGGCCGCGACTACCGCAACGACTACACCTTCTTCTTCGAGCTTCGCGACGGACGCATCTGCGAGATTCGCGAGCACGTCGACACGCGCTACGCCGCCGATTTCTTCGGCTGACCGAGAGCCGTTCAGGCCTTCTCGGGGCGCCCATCCGCTGCCACGCGCATGGGCGTATCCGTCTCCCAGACCATGTTGAAGAAGCGCCGCGTGATCACCCAGCCATTCGCCTGACGCGCGTAGCGATCCTCGTAGCGAATGCCCATGTCGAGCTTGAAGGGCACGCCGTCGTGCTCGTGGACATGGTTGGCGACGCAGTAGACCTCGCCCGTGGCGAGATCGCCGTCGATCTCGAAATAGGTATTGAGGACACCGTGGAGCGTGGCCGAGAACTGCTCGAGCCCCTTCAGGCCCTGACGCAGCTGATCGTGCCCCTGCATCTCGTATCCGGGCCCACTCAAGACACCGTCTTCGGCGAAGACCTCGGGCAGCCAGTCGAACTGGCGCCGATCCATCATCCGCGCGTAGCGATAAGCGAGATCACGCAGCTGGCTTTCGTCTTCGCGGCGTGCCGCAGTCTGATCCGAACTCATGGGGGTCCCTCCTCGGTCCGATCGATACTAGCCGGAATCGGGCTCTCTGGAGCGCCTGCGCGGGGCGTTTGAATTGGTCGGCCGCGACAGGTACTTTCCCGTCCTGCATGAAGAGTTGACCGCAGGGTCCCGTTCGAGTTCGGGATCCTGTGAACCCGGTCAGATCCGGAAGGAAGCAGCCGTAGCAGGGACTTGGCTGCGGTCGGGTCGCCCTGCGGTCAACTGTTCATGCGGAGCGCACGCGCCCGATCGGGAGAATTCGCCGCGGTGTGCCACGCGGCGGCGTACAGGCGCCGGCCTGCCCCTTCGCCCGTTCGAAGGGCATCCGTTCGCCGTTCCCGTCCGAGGCGATGGCTGGCTATCTTCAGCCGATCTTCGTCACTCCCCAGGACCCCAGCCCCCGCCTCGAACGGGGTGCGGGGTTCGCAGCCGATCGATCGGATGTCCGCTTGAGCTATCAGGTCATCGCGCGCAAATGGCGCCCCCAGAGCTTCGACGAAGTCTCGGGGCAGGCACATGTCACCACCGCCCTGCGCAACGCGATTCGGTCGAATCGGATCCCGCACGCCATGTTGCTCACGGGACCGCGCGGCGTCGGCAAGACGACCCTCGCAAGGCTGATCGCACGCTGCCTGAACTGCGAGAAGGGGCCGACGGATCAGCCCTGTGGCAGCTGCCCGGCGTGCCGGGAGATCACGGAGGGCCGCTCGACCGACGTCCAGGAGATCGACGCGGCGAGCCGCACCGGTGTCGACGACATGCGCGAGGTGATCGAGTCGATCCGCTACGCCGCCGCGCCCGGGAAGTACCGGATCTTCATCGTCGACGAGGTCCACATGCTGTCCGGCGCAGCGTTCAACGCGCTGCTCAAGACCCTCGAGGAGCCGCCGCCGCGAAGCCTCTTCGTATTCGCAACCACGAACCCCGAGAAGATCCCCTTCACGGTGCTCTCCCGCTGCCAGCGCCACGACCTGCGCCGCATCGCACTGACGACCGTGAGCGAGCGCCTGGCGGAGATCTGCGAGTCCGAGGGCATCAAGATCTCACCGACGGCGCTCTCCTCGATCGCTCGCGAGGGCGACGGCTCGATGCGCGACGCGCAGACCCTGCTCGACCAGATCATCGCCTATCGCGGCGGCGAAGACGGCGAGATCACCGACGAGATGGTGGCGGACGTCCTCGACCTGGTCGATCGCCGCGTGCTGCGCGCGATCGCCCTGGCCTGCATCGAGGGGGACCCGAAGAGCGCGCTGGAACACGTCGTGCGGGCGACCTCGGGCGGATCGGAGGCGCGTCGGATCGCGGACGCCCTGCTCGAGCTGCTGCGCGATCTGGTCGTGCTGCGCGTCGCCCCGGACGGAGAGGGACTCTTCGAGGGAACGGACGAGGAGCGAGCGGAGCTCGTCGCCCTCGCCGGCCGAACCGAGCCCGCGCGGCTGCGGCGGATGTTCCGGGCGCTCGTGCGCGAGATCGAGGATCTGTCCTGGGCGCCCCAGCCGACCGCGGTGCTCGAGATGGCGGTGATCCGGCTGGCGACGATGCCAGCGGGCGACGATGTCGCGCAGCTCCTCACCCGTCTCGACCAGCTCGAGCGAAGGCTTGCCGCGTCGACCGGCGGAGGCGGGGGGGCCTCGGGCGGCGGCGGGCGGAGCGCTCCGGCTTCGGGCAAGTCCGTCTCGGAGAAGGGGCCGCGGCGCCGAGCACCCGAGCGACCGCGCGGCGCGGGGGCAGCCCCGATCGACGCGGCCGCGGCCGCGCCCAACGAGGACCTCGAAGCGCCCCCCGGTCGCGCGGGGGCGAGCGCCCCGGCACCAGCACTCTCCGAGATGGAGCTGCCGGCGGCACCGCAGGCGAGCTCGGGTCCGGTGGCCGCACGAACGAACGGAAGCGCGGCAGCCCGACCGGCCCCGCCGCAGCGAGCCCCGGCGCCGACGATCGGGGGCGGCGCGCCGCCCGAGACGCTCTTCGATCGCTTCCGCACCAAGGCACTCGAGACGGACCGCTCGCGCTTCGCGAGTCTGGACGGCACGACCCTCGTGGGCATAGAGGGCAACACGATTCGAATCGGCGCACCGGCGGCCTTCCACGCCGAACGTCTGCGCCAGCGGATCGTAGAGCTGGAAGGCCTGGCGACGGAGCTCTTCGATCAGCCGACGCGCATCACGGTCGAGATCGCCGCCGCCCGCGCGGCACGCGAAGAGAGCCTCGAGTCGCGCGAGAAATCGCGCAGGCAGCGGCAGGAGGCGCTGAACAGCGAGGCCGTGAACCTCGCGATCGACGTACTGAAAGCCGAGATCGTCGAGATCCGGCCGCTCGGAGAGAATCGGTGAACGCAAGCGAGATGGCCGAGATGATGCAGCGGGCCCAGCAGATGCAGGGCAAGATGGCCGAGCTGCAGAAGGAGCTGGCAGCGCGACGCTTCGAGGCGAATGCCGGGGGTGGCATGGTCGAGGCCACGGTCTCGGGCGGCCTGCGGGTCCTCAGGATCGAGATCGAGCCTTCGCTCTTCGAAGAGCGCGACCGCGGGATGATCCAGGATCTCATCGCGGCCGCCGTCAATGCCGCGCTCACGAAGGCGCAGGAGGCCGTCGCAAAAGAAATGGCGCAGATGCAGCAGGCCATGCTCGCGAGCCTTCCGGGAATGCCCGGCGGAGGGAGCTGACGTGTCCTCCTCCCCGGCGATGGATCGACTGGTCGCCAGCCTGAAACGTCTTCCCGGAATCGGCGAGAAGTCGGCGACCCGCCTCGCCTACTTTCTGCTGAGCGCGCCCGAGGACCTCTCCCGCGAGCTCGCCGAATCGATCGCACGGCTCCAGCGCGACACCGTCGTCTGCGAAACCTGCTTCACGCTCGCGGACCGCACGCCCTGCCCGATCTGCGCCCACCATGACCGCGACCGGACCCTCGTCTGCGTGGTCGAAGAGCCGGCGGACATGGCCGCCATCGAGCGCAGCGGCGGCTATCGGGGTCTGTATCACGTGTTGGGCGGCGCACTGTCCCCGATCGACGGCATGGGGCCGGAGACCCTGCGCGTCGGCGAGCTCGAGCGCCGTGTGGCTGCGGACGACGTCAAGGAGATCATCCTGGCAACCAACCCGACGGCCGAAGGCGATGCGACGGCGCATTTCCTGGCGGACCGACTCCGGCGCTCGAACGCGCGGATCTCGCGGATCGCCTACGGGATGCCGCTCGGCGGAGACATCGAGTATGCGGATCACGTGACGGTCAGCCGAGCCATCGAGAACCGCCGGGGCATGGACGACTAGCAGCACCTGCTCCCCGAGGCGGCTGCGCCCGATCAGCCCCAGGACTCCACCCCAGATCGAATTGGGGTCCGGTACGGATGCGCTGCGCCCTGCGTTCGGCCGATGCCACGAGTGGCGTGACGCACTCCCTCTCACAACGACTGATGGCCCGCTACTTCGCCGCCCTCCTCATGACGAGCGGCATCGTGAGCGCACTCGTTCACCCGCTGCCCAACCTGACCGACATGACCTGGAGCTCGCGCGCGGCGATCACGACCGTCTGCCTGGTCTCCGGCGCGGTCATCTGGTGCTTGCCATGGGACCGATGGCCGCGAACAGCGCTGATCGCGCTCCCACTCATCGGCCTCTCGATCAAGATGTGGGCGAATCTCCAGGGCGGCCTGGGCCCGTACTCGTACTCGATCCACTTCGTGCTGATCTACACGTGGATGGGCGTCGCGCTTCAGCGCGGGATGCCCTTGCGCTTGTCGCCACTGCTCGCGGTGGCCTACGCGGTGCCTCTGCTGCTTCGCGGTGATCCGCGCGCGATCGCGAGCCTCGCCATGGTGATCCCGATCTGCGTCGTCATCGGCGAATCGGTCGCCTGGATCTCCAACCGCCTGCGCGAGATCGAACAGATCGACGGCCAGCACCTGCAGCGCATGGAATGGCTCCTGCGTGCGTCGATCGATCTCGCTCACGAACAGGACGAAGGGGATCTCTGCGCACGCATCGCGACGCTCTCGAGTCAGCTCCCCGGCGGCATCGGCGCCGCCGTGCTGCTCGTCGCACCCCGACGCATGCTCGAGGTCCGCGGACGGGCCAGCTGGAGCTCCCCGCTCCCCGACCGATTCTCGATCGCAGAGACGCCGGCACTCCTCGAAGCGATGCGCATCCCCGACTACCTGATGTCCGACCATCCCCGCTGCATCGAGCTCGCGGCGACGCTGAACGTCCCGCGAATCGGGATCGCGAAGCTGAACGGCTCGTCGAAATGCGTCGGGCTGGTGATGTTCATGCTCCCGGCCGAGACGGAGGGGCTCGACGCCTTCGACCGGGACTTCGTGCGGACGCTGCTCGTCCAGGCGGGGCTCGCGGTCGAGCGGATTCGGGATCGCGAGGCGTTGCGCGATGCTTCGCTGCACGACGAGCTGACCCGACTCGGCAACCGTCGCAAGGCCAACGAGCGGATCGCCTCGCTCGCCCCGGGCGACGGAGTCGTGATGATCGACCTCGATCACTTCAAGCAGATCAACGACAAGCACGGTCACGCCGGCGGCGATCACGCCCTCAAGGAGCTGGCCGGCTACCTCGAGAGCGCGCTTCGCGAAGGGGATTCCGCCTACCGATTCGGTGGCGAGGAGTTCCTCGTGGTGCTCGACCAGGCCGGCGACGGCGCCCTGGTCGCGGGCGAGCGCCTGTGTGGCGGCTGGCGCCAGCGCGACCCGATCACGACCTTCAGTGCGGGCGTGTCGGTCCATCGCGAGGGCGAGTCACCCGAGCGCACCCTTGCCCGGGCCGACCAAGCGCTCTACCAAGCGAAGGCCGCGGGGCGCGATCGGGTCGAGGCGAGCCGGGTCGACCCCGCCTGATCCGATGCTCCGCCGCGAGGCCGATGGGAAAGAGCAGCCGAGGCCCTGAAACCACGCTGCGCTTCTAAAGCCTGGCCCCGCGCGGACCGATCCCTCTCGGAGCGGCCAAGTCTCCGGGGCGGAGATCGCGCTTGCCGGGGACTCCCCACGCGGGGTAAGCTGGCAAAAGGGTCCATTTCCCGGACGTTTACAGAGGCAACTGCCGATGATGGAATCCCAGCTCGTGATGCAGCAGGAGGACTTCGACCAGGTCCTCGCGATCATCCAAAAGCTGGTCCGAGACGCCAATGCGAAGGGCGTCTTCGTGGTCGACAAAGCCGGTCAGCTCGTGGGCGAGGCCGGTGAGATGCAGGGCATCGACAGCACGAGCCTGGCGAGTCTGACCGCAGGCTGCGTCGCGGCCACCGGTGGCCTGGCCAAGATCGTCGGCGAGGAAGAGTTCCCGATCCACTTTCATCAGGGCGAGCGCGACAACCTGCACATGACGCTCGTCGGCGACCGCATGATCCTGGTCGTCGTCTTCGACGAGCGGAGCTCTCTCGGTCTGGTTCGTCTGCGCGTCAAGAAGGCGGGCAACGAGCTGGCCAAGGTCTTCGAAGAAGTCCGCAAGAAGTCCGAGTCCCAGGCCCACAACACGAGCTCGCCCTTCGCCGAAATCACCGACGACGACATCGACAATCTCTTCGCGGACTAGCCAACCCGCACGGGCGGATGCCGGACGAAAGCGCACCGCACCGAACGACTTCTCTCCTCGGACCTCACTCGAAACGGACACCACCCCATGTCTTTCATCAACTACAGCTCGAGAGAGATCAACTGCAAGATCGTCTACTACGGTCCCGGCCTGTGCGGGAAGACGACGAACCTTCAGCACATCTATCAGAAGACGAATCCCGACGTGAAGGGCAAGATGATCTCGCTCGCGACGGAGACCGAGCGCACCCTCTTCTTCGACTTCCTGCCCCTCGCCCTCGGCGAGATTCGCGGCTTCAAGACCCGCTTCCACCTCTACACCGTACCGGGTCAGGTCTTCTACGACGCCAGTCGCAAGCTGATCCTGAAGGGCGTCGACGGCGTCGTCTTCGTGGCGGACAGCCAGGTCGAGCGAATGGAGGCGAACATCGAGAGCCTCGACAACCTGAAGGTGAATCTCAAGGAGCAGGGCTACGACCTGGACAAGATTCCCTACGTCATCCAGTACAACAAGCGTGACCTGCCCAATGCCGCGCCGCTCGAAGAGCTCCAGCGACTGCTGAATCCGCAGGGCGCCCCGGAATTCGAAGCCTGCGCGACCACGGGCCAGGGTGTCTTCGAGACGCTCAAGGCGACCGCCAAGGGCGTGCTCGCCGATCTCAAGAAGATGGGGAGCTGAGGCGCGTCCGGGCCCACCAGGACCTAGGACCGCTCGGGGAAAGCCGGGAGCGTCTCGTCGACGGGCACGCCCGTCGCGTTCGCGACCATCGACAGCATCGTGTACTGCCCGACGACGAAGGGTATTTCCACGAGCTGCGCCTCGTCCCAATCGCGGGCCAGGGATTCCCACGTCGCGTCGCTGATATCCTGATCGTGGTGGAGCTCGTCCGCTGCACGAATCAGCGCGGCCTCTTCCTCGCTCCAGCCCGCATCCGCGGCTCCGCCCGCCAGCCGGCCGATCTCTTCCGGGTCGAGCCCGGCTGCAAGGGCGTAGCGCGTGTGGTGCCCCCACTCGAACGCCGACCGGCAATTCCAGGCGGCGCGCAGTGCGAGAATCTCCGACGCGCGGCGGGGCAGCACGCCGTTCGCGAGCGCCGCCGAGAAGCCCAGCATCGGTTCGAGCAGGTGCGGGTGTCTCGCGACGGTGCCCAGGATGCGCGGCGGCGGACTCGTCGGATCACCGCCCAGGTCTTTCGGGACGATGCGCGTCACCCGGACCATCAAGCGGCCTCGTCCTTGGCCACGTCCAGCGCGATCGGTTGCCGACCGCGCCATTCCGCGATCTGGCGGTTGATGTCGTTGGCGGCCACGTACAGCGACGGCACCAGGAAGAGCGTCACGCCCGACGAGAACGCCAAGCCCCAACCGAGCGCCAGGGACATCGGCGACATCACCGCGTCGTACCCCCCGAGCCCGTAGGCGGTCGGCATGACGCCGCCGAAGGTCGACAGGCTCGTCACCAGCACGGGACGCAGCCGCGTGACCAGGGCTTCGATGATCACCTCGGTTCGTTCCCGCTCGCTCGCGCCGCGACGGATCTGATGCTGCGCCTGGTGCACCGAATCGACCATCACGATCGACGCGTTCACGACGACCCCCGACAGACCGATGGTCCCGATCAGCGGCAGCAGGGAGAAGTTCATGCCGTGCAGCCAGAAGGTGAGCACGACGGCGACCGCGGCGAAGGGCACGACGGCGATCACGAAGAAGGCCTCGAGGAACGAGCCGAGCATGATGGCGATCACCGCGCCGATCCCCACGACCACCGCAATCGCCACGACGCCGAGGTCCCCGACCGCGCGGCGCGACTGCACGACCTCACCTGAAATCTCGATCTCGATGTCGGATCGGCCCGCATAGCGGGGCAGGAACTCGCGCTCGACGCGCTCCGCGACCGAGCTGCCGGTCTCCCCCGAGTCGGGATCGAGACCCGCCGTCACGGAGGCCGCGCGGCTTCCGTTGCGATGTTGGATCTTCGCGAGCGCCGGGATCTCGATCGGGTCGACCACGTCGCGTAACAGCACGAGCTCGCCGCGGTTGTTGCGCACGGGCGTCTCGAGTAGCGCATCGATCGAGCGGCGCGAGGAGGGCTCGAGCGCGACCCGGATCTCGGTCGTCTCGTCGAGATCGCGAATCTCCGACGAAATCAGTCCGTAGTAGGCGGCCTTCAAGGTCAGCCCCAGATCGCGCGCGTCGAGGCCGCGGCGCGCGAGGCGTTCCGGATCCGGGTTCAGGTCGATCTGTCGCATCCCGAGCTTCTCGTCGACCGTGATGTTGTTGACGCCGTCGATGTCGGCCAGGAAATCCGCCAGGGCGATTGCCGCCTGACGCCGTACGACGTCGTCGTTCGCCATCACGAAGACACTCACGGGCTCGAGACCCGGCGGACCGTCGAGCTTCGCTTCGAAGATCAGCTCCGCGTCCATCGGTGTCGCCAGCCGCGACCGCAGCAACTGCATCCACTCCGCGGAGTTCCGCGTCTTGCCGTCGAGCTCGAGATGGACCGAGATCACGGCCTCGTTTTCCGCCGAGCCGTACTCCCGATCGAAGGCCTGAGAGTCCATGTGCCCGACTCGCGAGGTCAGAGCCAACAAGTCGGCTCCCATCAGCCCGGGCAGCTGCGCCTGGATCGCGTCGGTGGCGGCCTCGGTCTGCTCGATCGGCGTTCCGGGCGGCATCATCACCTTGATCGCGAAGCCGGGCGAGGACTCCTGCGGAAAGAACTCGAACTCCATCTGCGGCACGATCAGCACGACGATCGCGACGAAGATCGCCGCGAAGACTGCGATCACCCGGCCGCGCTTCGGCAGCAGGCGATGGAGCGCTCGTCGATATCGTTCCTCGATCGCCAGCACGAAGGCACGCTTCGGTCTGGGCTTCGAGTCTCCTCTCACCATCGACATGTGCGGCGGGAGGATGAAGAAGCTCTCGAGCAGCGACAGCCCCAGGGCCAGGCACACGACCGCGGGAATCTGCCAGATCAATTTTTGCGGCATGCCGCCGATCGCGAGCATCGGCGCGAAGGCCAGCAAGGTCGTCGCCGCCGAAGCGATCACCGGGCGCGCCACCATCATCGTCCCGGAGACCGCCGCCTCCACCGGGCTGAGTCCCTCCTGCCGCCGAAGCAGGATCTTCTCTGCGACCACGACCGCGTCGTCGACGAGCATGCCGAGCACGATCACGAAGGCGACGGTCGAGACGAAGTTGATCGTCATGCCGACCTGTGGCATCAGCGCGATCACACCGAGGATCACGAGCGGCACGCCGAGGCAGACCCAGAACGCGGCCGATGGAGCCAGGAAGAGGAAGACGATCGCGGCGACCAGAGCGATGCCCATGATGCCGTTGCTCGCGATCACGTTCAGCCGATTCGACATCTCGTAGGAAGCGTCGTTCACGATCGCGGTCGTCACACCGGGCGGCAGGACCACTTCTTCGAGCGCCCGCGCGATGCCGTTTCTCGTCTCGATCATGTCGGCGTTGGCCTTCTTGACCGCGACCAGCGAGATGCCCGGCCGGCCGTTCGTGCCGGCGATCAGTCCGACGTCCTCGCGACCGAGCTCGAGGCGCGCCACGTCGCGCACTCGCAGCGGCGCCGCGTCGTCGAAGCGCAGGATCGTCTCGCCCACCTCTTCCGGACTCGTGTAGCGCCCCCACATGACGACCTGACGCCGATCGCCGGCGCTCTCGAGCACACCGCCGGTATCGGAGACGTTCCGCCGCTCGATGGCGCGGCTCACGTCGAGAATCGTGACGCCGTGCGAGCGCGCAGCCCCGGGATCGAGCAGCACGCGGAGCTCGGGATCCGGAAGGCCGATGGTCTTGACCTCGCCCACGCCCGGGACGCGAAGCAGCGCACGTTCGAGGATCTTCTCCGCCTCGCCGAGCGCGCCGGTCTCGCCCGAGACGGCGACCTCGAGCACGGGCTGCTTGTTGGGCTCCATCACGAAGACGCTCGGGTCGTCCCGCATGTCGTCCGGGAAATCCCGGATCGAGTCGATGGCGTTGCGGATCTCGCGCTCTTTCTTGTAGATCTCCTCGTCCGACGTGTCGTCGTCGAGCTTGATCGTCGTGACCGAGCGGTTGTCGGTCACGATCGTCGTGAAGCTCTCGAGGCCGTCGAGATCGCGAAGCTCGTCCTCGATCGGGATCGTGACCTTCGTCTCGACGTCCCGCGCGGCACCGCCCGGCAGCGAGGCCGTCACGATGTACATGGGCAGCGAAGCCTCGGGAAAGCCCTCGACGTTCGTTCGGAGCAGCGCCAGCAGGCCGAGCACGATCACGCCGAGGGTGATCACGTTGACCAGCAGGTGGCGCTCGACGAAGAAGCGAACCAGTCGTTCCATCTTCCAGTCCGCCTTCCTATTCGACCAGGGAGGCGGTCTGATCGCCGTCCGGTGTGACGGCCGATGCCGGTCGGTCCGCCGCCGACTCCGCAGCAGCCGTCTCCGCGCCATCGATCAGGACCGAGGTGCCATCCGCCAGCGCGAACTGCCCGTCCCAGATCACGCGGTCGCCCTCCTCGAGACCATCGAGGATCTCGACCCACTGCCCCTGGCTGCGTCCCGTGCGGACGGGTCGCCGGCGAGCGACCGCCGACTCGCCCTGCCCCTCGACGATGAAGACCTCGGGCTGACCGTCCCTTCGCAACAGCGCCGCCCGCTTCGCGATCAGCCGCGGCGTGACGTCCGGATCGGGCAGGTCGATCTGCGCCACGAGGCCGTCCCGCATCCGGCCGTCGGCGTCGTCCATCCAGAGCTCGATGCCGTAGGTCCCGTCCCCGCTCATCGCGACCCGCCCCACACTCTGGAGTGTCGCCTCGAAGATCGCCCCGCCCAGGTCCGCGAAGCTCACCCTCGCCGTCGAGCCCGCCGCGAGTCGGGCGGCCTCGCGCGCGGTGACGCCCGCGAAGATCCGTACGCGCGATAGATCGACGAGCGTTGCGACCGGCGTTCCCGGCGCGACGAAGTCGCCGACGTCGACGGCGATCGAGTCGACAGTGCCTGTAAAGGGGGCGGCGATCTGCGTGTCCTCGAGATTGCGTCGGGCCGTGTCCCTCGCGACGACCGCGAGCGCCACCTCGTCGCGCGCGCGGTCGACCGCGTTGCGCAGATCGTCGTGCTGCTGCGTGCTGATGGCCTTGCGCGAGAGCAGCTGCTCCCCGCGCGCGAACTCGCGCTCGGCGTGCGCGAGCACGGTTCGTGCCGCGGCCAGCGATGCCTCGGCGCGGCGCAGCTCGAGCTCGAAGCGGGAGGCCTCGAGCAGGACGATCGTCGAGCCCGCTTCGATGCGCGCCCCGGGCTCGACCTCGCGCGACAGGACTCGCCCCTGCATCTCCGAGGTGACGGTCGCCCGATGAAAGGCACGAACCGTGCCCGTGACGCGATTGCCCGCCGCCAGCCGATCGAGGCGCACGACATCGACCCGCACGCGCAGCCGCGTCTTCGGGAGCTCGATGCGGCGAGACGCATCGCGCGGCCCGCCGTCCTCGCCCGAGTCCGCGCAGCCGCCGACCCCACAGACGAAAACGAGCAGAAGGCCAACGAGCGAGAGCATCCCGACGGACGGGAATCGATCACGAAACGAGGCCGGTCGACGACTCGCGAGCGAGCTCATCGTTCTTCCTCCGTACGGGCGCGGAGTGCTTGTGTCAGGAATTTCTGATTGTGTTCGATCAGTCGATCGGGGAAATCATCGTCGAAGGCCACACCGATGTGATCGCCGATCATGGGTAACATCAGGAATGGGAAGCTGGCAAGACTCGCGATCGTGACCGCCAGCATGCGGGGATCGAGGTCGTCTCGAATGCCGTGCCTGGCCTGCTCCTCCGCGAGCCAGCTCACCATCATCTGAAGCGGCCCTTCGGCGACCGTCCGCGCGATGAATCCGGCCATCGGCGAGTCGTCGCGGGAGAGCACCTCGCGCATCAACAGGCGCGGCAGCCACGGGTCGGCGGCGATCGTCTCGACCTGGATCCGCACGAGCTCGCTGAGCCGATCGTCCCGGGTGCGTTCGGAGTCGCCGAGCAGCGCTCGCACCCGTGCGGCGATGCGATCGAAGGCGCGCGCGAAGATCGCCTCGTGAAGCCCGCTCCGATCGCCGAAGTAGTAGGCGATCATGCCGGGGCTGACTTCGGCGCGGGCCGCGATCTCCCGCAGGCCGCTCGCCTCGAAGCCGCGTTCGACGGCGAGCTCGGTCGCCGCGTCCAGCAGGCGCTCCCGGACATCACCGCTCTGGTCCTTGCTCTGGCGGGGCCGGCCCGGGCGACGCGTCGCGGAGGAGTGGCGATCAGGCTGGCTGGTCATGGGGCTTAAATTAATCGATCGTTTGATTAATTCAAGGCGGATTTCCCGGCGATTCTTCAGCTGCCTCGAACCCGGCTGGATTTCGAGTAGATACACTCGCCCGATGCCTTTCGCCGAAGTCTCCGATCGCAAGCTCTACTACGAACTCCACGAGGCCGAGACGCCCGATCCCGAGCAGCCTCCGCTGCTGCTGGTCACCGGAATCGGAGGCCGCTGCACCGGCTGGCAGGCCTTCCAGGTGCCGAGCCTGCGCGCCCGGCGCCCCGTCCTGATCTACGACCACCGCGGCGTCGGCGACAGCGACCCGGTCGACGGGCCCTACTCGACCGCGGAGCTCGGGCGTGATCTGATCGGATTGCTCGACGTCCTGGGGCTCGAGCAGGTCGATGCCGCGGGCTATTTCCTGGGCGGCATGGCGATCCAGGAGGCCGCGATCGCGTCACCCGAGCGCTTCCGCCGGCTGGTCATGATCGGCAGCTGGGCGCGGGCCGACGCACGGCGCGAGCTGCTGCTGACCGAGTGGGCCGCCCTCGCCCGCTCGGGACTCTCGGCCACGTCGATGACTCGCCAGCGCCTGATCTGGACCTTCAGCGACGAGGCCCTCGATCAGCGCGACTGGATCGAGCCCGCGATCGCGCGCCTCGACGATGGCAAGACCCCGCTGACGGGCGAGGGCTTCGCGCGCCAATGCGAGGCCTGCGCGAGGCACGACGCGTTGGATCGCCTGCGCGCCCTCGACCATCCGACGCTGGTCATCTCCGGCCGTCGCGACCTCCTGACGCCGCCCAAGTTCAGCCGTGCGCTCGCCGAGGCGATGCCCAACGCGCGGGACATCGCCCTCTCCTACGCGGGCCATGCCTGCATGATCGAGCGCGCGGACCGCTTCAACGAGATCGTCGGACATTTCCTGCTCGAGCCCGAGACCAGTCGCTGAGCCGAGCCCGCGCTAGCGCCGCG
This sequence comes from uncultured delta proteobacterium, assembly GCA_963698485.1. GTDB lineage: Bacteria > Myxococcota_A > UBA9160 > UBA9160 > UBA4427 > UBA4427. Next base: position 251,895 of record CAVORA010000001.1, read on the forward strand.
CCGCGCGACGCCCCGAATCGGTCCGAAAGCGAAGGATCGGCAGCGTCTCGCGCAGCAGAGGCGAGGCCGCCACACAGCGACGCAGCGCCCACCCGGAGAGCGCCCCGTCGGTCGCGGCCAGCACCCGATTGTCGTAGTCCTCGACCTCGATCGAGACGATGCCGCGGTAGCATTCGCGCATCGCTGCGGCGACCCGCGCATGCTCGTCGAGGCAGTTGCTGACGAAGATGCCGCCCGGCGAGAGCCGCCGACGCACCAGGTCGTGCGCCGGGTGCGGGATCCAATCGGGCTTGTGGACCGCGTCGCCGTGCCCGATGAAGACGTCCTCGAGGATCGCGTCGTACTGCCCTTTGGCCTTCTCGAGCCACGCGAGCGCGTCGGCGATCTCGACCCGGATGCCCAGCGCATCGAGATCGAAATGCGCGCGCGCAAGCCGCACGACCTCGGCATCGAGCTCGACGCCGACGATCTCGGCCTCGGGCGCCAGCGCCCGCGCGAGCCGCGCGACCGAGCCTCCTCCGAGACCCAGGATCAGGATCCGACGACGACGATTCTCGGGCAGCCAGAGAATCGGGGCGGCGATCGCGTCCCAGACGCAGAAGGTCGCGATCTCTCCGGGGCGATAGAACGACGCGAAGGTCTCGTCGACGACCAGCGTGCGCGTGTCCCCGGCCTCGTCGATCCGTACGCGCGGCCTTTCGGCGCGCTTCGCGCCGCCATAGGATCTCGCCATGTCCGCCCCCCTCTTCGACGGCCTGCCGCCGGCCGGGCGCAACGATGCCGCAAACGGGCTCGTCGTGCGCGTCGCGCTGCCCGTACCGATCGATCGGCTCTTCGACTACCGGGTGCCCGCCGCGCTGCGTGGACCGGGCGTCGACCTGATCGGGGCACGCGTGCGCGTACAGTTCGCGGGACAGCCGCTGATCGGACTCGTGGTCCCGGGTGACTGGACGACCGAAGAGGACGAAGGGCTGCCGAGCGAGGAGTTCGCGCGCGCGCTCTCCGAGATCGACGCGGTGGTCGACGAGGAGCCGGTCGTCCCGGAAGAGATGATGCGACTGCTGGCCGAGGCCGCGCGGGAGCTCTTCACGCCGATCGGGCTGGCGCTGACCCACGCGCTTCCGCCGGGCTCGACGCCCCGACTGGCCCGGCCCTGGGCGCTGACGCCGCGCGGCGAGCGGGCGCTCGCCCAGGGTGCGTTCTCGGCCGAGGCGCTCGGCGGCGACGCGCGCCCGATCCTCGAACGCCTGGCGAAGCGGGCCATGACGCTGCACGCCCTCGCCAAGGCGCTACCGGGCGTGGCCATCGCGCAGCGGCTCGAGGCGCTCGCCCAGGACGGACTCGTCGAGCGGCGCGTCGAGGTCCGCAGCTCACGCGCGCGGGTCCCGATGGAACGGATCGCGCGCATCGCCCGGGACATCGACGTCGACTTCGCCGCCGAGCAGACCCTCGCGCGCGCACCGCGACAGGCCGAGCTGCTGCGCAGGATCGCGGCGAGTCGCGATGGGATCGCGACGCGGCGCCTGACCCATCAGGATTCCGGGGCCGGGGCGGCGCTGCGCGCGCTCGCCAAGCGCGGCCTGATCGGCTTCGCGGAGCGACCTCGCGCCCTGTCCACCGACAGCGTGCTCGACGGCGGCGGGCCGGTCTCGCTCACCGACGACCAGCGAGACGCCCTGGTCCCCCTGCGCGACGCGATCAAGCGGCAGGTCGCCGAGACCTTCCTGCTGCACGGCGTGACGGGCAGCGGCAAGACCGAGGTCTACCTGCGCGCGATCGCCGAGGCCCTCGAGGCCGGGCGGCAGGCGCTGGTGCTGGTCCCGGAGATCACGCTGACCCATCAGATCGTGGCGCGGGTGCGCGCGCGCTTCGGCGACGAGGTCGCGATCCTGCACAGCGGCCTCAAGCCCGGCGAGCGACTCGCGCAATGGGAGCGGCTGCGCACGGGTCAGACGGCGATCGCGGTGGGTGCGCGCAGCGCGCTCTTCGCGCCCCTCGAGTCCCTCGGCCTGATCGTGATCGACGAGGAGCACGACGGCGCCTACAAGAACGAGGAAGGCTTCCGCTACCACGCGCGCGACTTCGCCGCGCGCCGCGCCGCACAGGCGCAGCTGCCCGCTGATCCTGGGCTCCGCGACGCCTTCGCTCGAGACGCGCCATCGGGCGGATACCGGTCGAGATCCGGCGGCTCTCCCTGCCGCGCCGGGTCGGCGGGCGGCCGCTGCCGGCGGTCGAGATCGTCGATCTCGGCAAGGAGCGCGAGAAGAATCCGCGCGGGCGCAAGCTGATCCTGTCGCGACCGCTGCGCGCGGCGATCGAGCAGGCGCTGGCCGAGGGCGGCCAGACGATCCTCTTCCTGAATCGCCGCGGCTTCTCGACGCGCATCTTCTGCTTCCAGTGCGGGCATGCCGAGCGCTGCGACGATTGCGACGTGGCGCTGGTCTTCCACGCCGCGCGAGCATCTGCTGCGCTGCCACTACTGCGATCTGACGCGGCCGGTCCCCGAGAGCTGCAACGGCTGCGGGGACCCCGAGACGGCTTTGTTAGGCGTCGGGACGGAGCGCCTCGAAGAAGAGGTGCAGAGCGTCTTCCCCAAGTGCGCGCACCCTGCGCCTCGATCGCGACGTCGCAGCCAAGCGCGGCTACACCGAGCACGTGCTGCGCTCGCTCAAGGAGCAGACTGTCGACATCGTGATCGGCACGCAGATGGTCGCCAAGGGCCATGACTTCCCGGGCGTACAGCTCGTCGGGGTCGTGGCCGCGGATATCGGACTGCACCTGCCGGATTTCCGCGCCGCCGAGCGCACCTTCCAGCTGCTCACCCAGGTCGCGGGACGCGCCGGGCGCGCCGACCGTCCCGGACGTGTCGTCGTCCAGACCTTCGTACCCGATCACTACGCTTTGGCCCCGGTCGCCACCCACGACTTCGAGGGCTTCTACCGCGAAGAGATCCAGCATCGATCGGCCCTCGGCTATCCGCCCTTCGGACGCCTCACGCGCATCCTGGTCCACGCCGAAGACGAGCAGATCGCCTCGCAGTCGATCGAGCAGGTGGCGCGGGCGGCGCGGGCGGCGTTGCCCGAAGGCGCGACGATCGAGGTGCTCGGCCCGTCGCCCGCCCCGATCGCGAAGCTCCGTGGCCGCTACCGCTTCATGTGTCTGCTTGAAGGGCAACGACGAGGCACTCCTGCGCACGGCCAGCAAGGCGGCCCTCGGCGTCTCGCGACGGCTGCCCCGCGACGTCGCGCTGGCGCTCGACGCGTGTCCCGTGAACATGCTATAAAGCGCCCGTTTCCCCTTCGCATCCAGATAGTTAGCGCCTGCCGCCCGGGATGATGGAGCGGCCCCGGCGAAGCGCTACTTTCCGGCTGCTCTGGCTCTCCCGGCTAGAGTCGGCCGACCGAAGAACGGCCGCGGTCCGGTTCGGACCCGACGTGCCCCCACGATGAGATCCAAAGCATGGCCCTTCGCGAAGTCCTCCAGTTCCCCGATCCCCGCCTGAAGCAGGTCTCCGAGCCGATCACCGAGGTCACCGACGAGATCCGCGAGCTCGCGCGCGACATGATCGACGTCATGTACGACGAGCCTGGAATCGGCCTGGCGGCACCCCAGGTCGGCGCCTCCATCCGCATGTTCGTGATCGACACGGAGTGGAGCGACGAGTCGATCGGGCGCAATCCGACCGTGGTGCTGAACCCCGAGATCAGCGACCGCGAAGGCCGGATCACCTGGGACGAGGGCTGTCTGTCGGTCCCCGACTACAACGCCGTGGTCGAACGCGACGCGAGCATTACGCTGCGCGGCATGGACCTCGACGGCAAACCGATCGAAGAGCGGGCGGAGGGCCTGCGCGCGGTCTGCATCCAGCACGAGATCGACCACCTCGACGGCATCCTCTTCATCGATCGCATCAGTCGACTGAAGCGAAGCCTCTACGTCAAGAAGCGCAAGAAGCAGCTCGCCGAAGAGCAGGCCTGACGCGTGTCCACTTCACGCCGTCCGCGATGCGTCCCATGAAGGAGCGTCTGCGCCTCGTCTTCTTCGGAACCCCGGACATCGCCGTCCCCACGCTCGAGGCCCTGATTGCGAGCAGGCACGAGGTCGTCGGCGTGGTCTCGCAGCCCGACCGCGGGCGAGGCCGAGGCCGCAAGCTGTCCCCGTCGCCAGTCGCGGCGGTCGCGATTCGCGAAGGGATCCCGCTGCTGCGGCCCGAGAAGGTCGGTGATCCGGAGACGGTCGCGGCACTCGAGGCGCTCGAGCCCGATCTCGGTGTCGTCGTCGCCTTCGGCCAGTTCCTGCCCAGGAAGGTCCGCGAGCTGCCGCGCTGCGGCTATCTGATCAACGCCCACGCCAGCCTGCTTCCGAAATATCGCGGTGCCGCCCCGATCGCCCGGGCCATGCTCGACGGTGAGCGCGAGACCGGGATCTCGGTCATGCGCATCGAGAAGGAGATGGACGCCGGGCCCGTCGCGCTCGTCGCGCGCACGCCGATCGATCCCGGCGAGAACGCTGAAGAGCTCTCGACTCGGCTCGGGCAGCTCGCAGCGGAAGCGATCCTCGACGGCGTCGAAAGGATCGCCGAGGGCGAGGTCGAGTGGACGCAGCAGGACGCTTCGCGGGCCACCTTTGCCGCGAAGATCGAGAAGGCCGACAGCGTTCTCGACCTGCGAGAGCCGGCGCGCGCGCTCGTCTGTCGCATCCACGCGGTCTCGCCCAGGCCCGGGGGCATGCTGACACTGCTCGGTGACGGCACGGATCAGGCCGGCGCGAACGGCACGGCCGCCGGGACACCGCTCAAGGTCTCTCGCGCGAGCGCGGCGGACTTCGACCCGACGAAGGACTTCGGCGCCGACGGCACCCCGCCCGCGCCGGGGACGCTCGACCGGAGCCATCCGGAGGAGCCGCTGCGCATCGCCACGGGCGACGGCTGGCTGCTGCCCCGCGTGATCCAACGACCGGGCGGCAAGCCCCTCCCGCTCGCCGATTTCCTGCGCGGGTTCGAGATCCCGGCCGGCGCGCGCCTGGTGTTGCCCGGCGTTGCCCCAGCGGATGCGAACCCGCTCGACGAATCGGAGAACGGATGAGCGAGAAGAAGCAGGGCGGACGCGGGCAGCGATGGCCGGGTCGCGGACAGGGTCCGCGCAAGACGGCGGGCCCGACGGCTCCACGCCTGATCGCGATTCGCGTCGTCGAGCGCGTCCAGCGCGCCGGCGCCTTCGCCGACCTGGCGCTGCACCACGCGCTCGTCGATAGCCGCATGCCGCCGGCCGATCGCGGGCTCGCCACCGAGCTCGTCTATGGCACGCTTCGCTGGCGGGGACGACTCGACTTCCTGATCTCCCAGGCGCTCGATCGCGACCTCGGCAAGCTCGAGCCACTCGTCATGAGCGCGCTGCGAGTCGGCGCCTATCAGCTCTTCTTCTCGGATCGCATCCCGGCCAATGCAGCGGTCGACGAGGCCGTGCGCTGCGTGCGCGCAATGGGGCTCGAGCGCGCGACGGGGCTCGTGAACGCCGTCTTGCGGCGACTCGCACGAGACGGCGAGAGCTATGCCTTTCCCGATCTCGAGACGGATCCAAGAGGACATCTGGTGCACGCCTGCTCCCTGCCGGAGTGGCTCGCGGATCGCTGGCTCGGGGAGTACGGAGCCGAAGAGGCGGCGAAGCTCGCGATGACGATGAACGAGCCGGCACCGGTCACGGTCCGCGTGAACCGGACGCGGACGACGCGCGAAGCGCTGCTACCGACGCTGCTCGAGCGGTATCCAGAGGCCCGACCCTGTCGCTTCTCGCCCGACGGAATCGTGCTCGGCCGCAAAGGGGATATCGGGCAGGACCCGGATTTCGTGGCGGGTCGCATCAGCCCGCAGGACGAGGCCTCACAGCTCGTCGTCGAGCTGCTCGATCCGCAGCCAGGCGAACGCATCCTCGACACCTGCGCAGCGCCCGGCACCAAGTCCGCCGCGATCGCAGAGCGACTGAACGGCGAGGGCTTCGTGCTGGCTCTCGACCGCCACGCACGGCGCCTCCAGCTGGTGGGACGCGGCGTGCGGCGGCTGCAGATCGGCGGCGTGGCGACCCTCGAGCGCGATGCGAGCAAGCCGCTGCTGGAGCTGATCGAGCGCGATGGCCCCTTCGATCGCATCCTGGTCGATGCGCCCTGCTCCGGGCTCGGCTCCCTGCGCCGCAATCCCGACGCGCGCTGGCGGCTGCGGCCCGAGGATCTCCCGGAGCTCGCGAAGGTCCAGCGTCAGCTCCTCGAATCCGCCGCCGCCGTCTTGAGGCCGGGCGGCAGCCTCGTCTACTCTACGTGTACCGTCACGCCAGAAGAGAACGAGTCCGTCATCCGAGGCTTCATGGCGACTCGAGCCAGCTGGCGCATCGCGCAGAAGGACGAGGCTCCGCTCAGTCTCCAACCCCTGATCGACGAGGAAGGCTTCATGCGCGTCCTCCCCCATCGTCCCGAATGCGAAGACATGGACGGCTTCTTCGCGGTCCGCCTCGTGCGCGGCACCCCGAACGACAGCTGACCAACCGGGAGCAGAGGAAAAAACGTGAGCGACACGAACCGCATCCAGATCTCGCCGTCGATCCTCGCCGCCGACTTCGTCAACATGGCCAGCGAGCTCACCACCATCGAGAGCGCGGATCTCGTCCACGTCGACGTGATGGACGGCCATTTCGTGCCGAACCTGACGATCGGGCCGCCGATCGTGAAGGCGATCAAGGCGGTCGCCAAGAGCCCCCTCGACGTGCACCTGATGATCGAGTCCCCGGAGACCTATCTCGAGCATTACATCGACGCAGGGGCCGACATCCTGGGCGTGCACGCCGAGGCCTGTCCGCACCTGCACGGCACCCTCGGCGAGATCCGCAAGATCGGCGCGCGCAAGGGCCGAACCGTGCGGTCTTGCGCCGTGCTGAATCCCGCGACGCCCGCGAAGGCGATCGATTTCTGTCTCGAAGAGGCGGACCAGATCCTCGTGATGACGGTGAACCCGGGCTTCGGCGGGCAGAAATTCATCGAGGCGATGCTCCCGAAGATCGAGAAGATTCGCGGCTGGATCGAGAAGCGGGGTCTCGACATCGACCTCGAGGTGGATGGCGGCGTGACCCAGGACAACATCGCCCGAGCCGCCTCCGCCGGCGCCAACGTCTTCGTGGCCGGGACCTCGGTCTTCAGCCGGGCGGATCGCAAGCGGGCGATCGAGGAGCTTCGCGAAGCCGCCGAGAAGGCGCCGCGCGTCTAGCAGGACCGGCCCGGCACCCCACCCCGGCGTCACGTCCCCGGCGTCACCGAGGTGTGGCATGGGACCATTTCCGAGTCGCCTTCGGGGGCCGAGCGAAAAGCCGTTCTTTTCCGCTTGAGCAGGGCCGCCGAGGCCGTATACTCCGCCGCTCGGTCGGGGCGTGGCGCAGTTTGGTAGCGCGCTTCGTTCGGGACGAAGAGGTCGCTGGTTCAAATCCAGTCGCCCCGACCATGTCTTTGTTTGCAGTCCCGAGGCCTTGCTGGATTCGCTGCGACGGCGCGACCAGGCGCAGTCAGAGCATGCAGTCCCGAGGCCCTGCTGGATTCGCTGCGACGACGCGACCAGGCGGGGGCGGGCTCGCCTGTTTAGCGGTCCCCGTGCATTGCTGGGTTCGTCGCCGCAGCGCGACCAGGCGGCGTCGGGATGTGCGCCTTTTCGTGCGGTCCCGATGCGCTGCTAGATATGCTGCGGGCTCTGCGCGAGTGACTCCGTTGGCAGGACCTCAGCTTCCCAAGCTGAGGGGGAGGAGCCAAGGGCTCCGAGTACTTCGAAGCCGGTCCTGCGCGGCACTGCCAGACGGTTCGGCGGATGCGTTCGATCGCTACGCAGATGGCAGCCGGCTAGCCAACCCGGCCCTGCATCATGGGAATCTTCTCCAGGGACTTCGCCTCGATCGCATCTTCGAGCAGCTCTCTCGCCGCTCGATCGAAGAACTCGGGTGCCGCCCACGCGTCTACGTCGAAGTCGTTCTTGATGTAGCCGTGCTTGAGCATGAAGTTCTTGCCGATCTTCACCATGGCCAGGTTCTGCGCCGACAGGTTGGGAACCATGTCGACGTCCTTGATTCCCCGGTAGGTGTCTTCGACGTCCAGGTAGTAGGTCTGCTTGTCGAGGATTGCCGCAGCCGCATGCTTGTGCTCGTTGGCCCAGCGCCCGACTCGGATCATGCCCTTCATGAACGCAACCACGAGCTCCGGGTGCTCCTCCGCCATCACGTCGGTGCAGGTGATGATGGCGGGGATATTGGCCACCTGCAGCCTCCAGTCCGGGTACCTGGACAGGTCTTCGATCGCAGCGATCTCGCCCGTTGCTTCCTGGATATGCTGGAACGGGCCGCTCTGGGTGTAGATCGCGTCGACCTTGCCTTCGAGCAGCGCGGTCTCGAGGGGACGGAAGGCGAGGTCGTGCTTGTGGTCGCGCTTCAGCTGCCACCAGCTCGGATTGACCATCGGCACCAACATCGCCGGATCGTCGTACCAGTCGTCCTCGTAGGGGAAATCGACGAGCTTGACGTCCTTCTCGGTCATGCCGTTCATCCGGAGCATCGCCAGGATTCCCTGGTGCTCCTGGATGCGCCACCAGTCGTTCTTGAGCGTATTGAGGCTCTTGGTGATGCCGATCTTCTTGCGCTTCAGATCCTTCATCTGAAAGATGTCATCGTTGGCTCGGACCAACATGCAGCCACCTTCGAACGGCACGTGCGTCAAGCCCAGCATCCGGGTCTTGCGCATGTCTGCGTGGACGTGGATGGGCGGGAACAAGCCGCCGAAGCGGATCAGATTCTCCTGGTTGTGGATGTAGTGCGGGTACCAGTCGGTCTCCGGGCGCGAGCGGAAATAGGAGAACTCGACCCCGATCTTCGCGAACTCCTCGGCGGTCCAGCCCAGCTCCTGGTCGATGTTGCTGGCCGAGACGAGGGGGCAGTTCGTGTAGTAGACCTCCTTCCAATCCAGGCTGATCGTCGTCGTCCTCTTGCCGTCGATCTCCTTGATCACGGCCCTGCTCTGCGCTTCAGCAGCCGAGGCTTCGCCTGCAAAGCCACTGGAAGCAAGCGCTGCACCCGCTGCGACGACTCCAACCGACGCCAACGCCTCGCGGCGCGTCATGCCTTCCTGCTCGGGCTTCGTCGAATCACTCATTCCTGTTCTCCTGTACAGCGTGGCTGTGGTTGGGTCGCTCCCCGACGCTCGTGCGGCCGAACACATTCGTCTCATGGGGCGAGGAACATTCGAGATCAGGGCAGGCACGAGGCGCGCCGGGACGTCCCGGCGCCCCCGCTCCCGAGAATCAGCGAGCCGCCTTCCGGCCTGCCGCGTAGGCCCGAATGGCGTCGACCGCTGGGGCCTTCGTGACGATGGGCGCGACCTGCTCGATGACTTCTTCCGGGTCGCGCCCCTTGCCGATCTGACTCGCCGCCCAGAGCATCCCGGCCCGGTTGCCCGAAGCGCAGTGCACGACCACGAGGGTTTCGGAATCGGCCGCGTCGAGGATCGCGGCGAGCTCCATCACCTGGTCCTCGCGGATCTCCGCGCCGCTCACCGGAAGGCTTCGGTACTCGAGACCCAGCTCTTCGATCCGGGCCCGCTCGTCGGCCGTGCCCTCGGCGGCCGTTCGTAGATCGACGACCAGCATCGACCCGCGAGATCCGGCCTCGAGGGCTTCGAGGTCGAGCGCCCCAGCGATGACGAGCTTGGCGCCGATTTGGAGAGTCTGTTCGCTGATGGGTGGCTCCGTGCCGCCCGCGAGCGAGACCGCGGGCAGTAAGGAGAGAAGGGCGACGAGATGGAGCCGAATCCCAAACAAGGTCGATGTCCTCCAGCTTCGCACAGGGGCTCGTCGGTCATCGATCGCGGAGACCGAAGACGCAAGCGAGTAGTCCAGGCCCGTCCTTCACTCGACTTGCGAGGCGAGACGCCTCATCTGCAAGTTCGATGTGGACCCATTACCTCGACGTCACGACCGCGATCGCGTCCCGAACGGAGACTTTCTGCACGCGTCTCTACTGGCTCGCTAATCTATTTCAGCGCCAGCAGGTTCAGCTATGGAAAATCCGCAACCTCTACCGACCCGAGCCACGACCATCGACCTGGACAGCATGGAGGCGTTCGTGTCCGTCCAGCCGGAACGGGGACGCTCATCTCTGCAGCTGCAGCCCGGGCATTTCAGAGCGAGACTGCGCGAAAGCTCCTGGGGGAGTGCGTCCCTCCAGCAGGAGCGATGGGAATGTGGGATCGGTGTCCGGTCCGAACGAGCGACGAGCTTCGTCACCTTCGCCTTGATCACGCAGTCGGAAGGGCGGGTGCTCTGGAATGGAGCTCCGCTGGCGCGGGGTGACCTGCTTCGAATCACGGAGCCCTGGGAGGTGGTGACGGAGGGGCTCTTCGAGTTCGTCGGCTTCTGCCTGGCTCGAGACGCACTCGAGGATGCGGAATACAATCGTTTCGGCGATCAGGATCGCATGTCCGTACCACCCCGGAGCTCGATCATTCGACCGCGGGATCCAGGAGGCGTCGCGACCTTCGTCCGGCGCTGCCTCGAATTGCTCGAATCCTCCGACCTGGGCGGGGCTGCGTTGACGGCGATGGAGGCAGAGATGATCGATCTCGCCACACGAGTGGACCGCGCCGCCGTCGACGACGAGGTTCTCCGCCCGAGCCATCCCTCGAGTCGACGCGCACTGGTCCGTCGCGTCGAGGACTACCTCGACGCGAGCCGCGGAGTCTTCCCATCGATCTCCCGACTGTGCGAGATCACGGGCGCCAGCGAGCGAACGCTCGAGTACGCCTTCCGCGACCAGAGGGGCCTGACGCCCTCCCGCTACCTGAAGCTCAGGCGCATGAACCTCGTGCGTGAAAGGCTTCGAGCCGCGCACTCCCCCGAGACCCGTGTCACAGACATCGCACTCGACTGCGGGTTCTACGACCTCGGTCGCTTCGCTGGCGAGTATCGGAGCCTGTTCGGTGAGCTCCCGTCGGAGACGCTCGCTCGATCGGCCGGCACTCGCCGCCGGCCGACCGTGGATCAGCCCGCGAGGCGATGATGCCGTGCCGAGCGAGGCCGTGTCGCCTCCGACTCACCAGGTGGCCTCGGCTGGCCATCGCGACGGTCCGGTCAGTCGGGCTCGTCCGCAGCGTCGGGGGACTGTCGGGGATCCGCGCCGACGGGCCAGGCGTCTTGCTCTGACGGTCGAGGGATCTCGAGGCGTCGCGCGGACGGCGAATCCTGCTTGGCGTCCTCTTGCTGCGGGCATCCTTCGCCACCAGCACGCTCGCGGCAGGCGATCTCTCGCGTCTGCCTCCAGGCCTGGTAGCGAAGACAAGACATGCCGTGGACCCGTTGGCACTCGCGCTCACGCACGAGCTCGGCGTCGGGCGCGGGGGCAGCGGGCCGCGCCTCGATGGAGTCTTGCGGCTCGGTCCAGACGGGGTCGGGTCCTTGCGTCGGCAGCTCGTCCTGGCTGTCGAGCTGGCGATCGGCGCGCTGGCGCTTGTGCCGGTCACGGCGCGCGGCATCGGTCGGAGCCTCGTCTTCGCCGCCGACGGGCTCGAGCGCGAGGGGCGCGAGCCCGACCTTCTCGGAGCCCGGACGCGGCTCGTTCGAGTAGTGAACGCGGCCCTCGTCGTCGGTCCATTCATAGAGCTCGGCATACCCGGGCTGCACCAGCATCAAGAGCAGCAACGCGGCAGCCCACCCGCCATCACGGCGGAAACGAATCGGGGTCATCGATCGACTTCCTTCCTGCCAGCAAGGAGTCTCTCGTTTCGCCCGAACCGGCGCTCCGCTTGAAACGCTAAACGCGATCTGCGACCACGCTGCGCTACGCCCGCCGCCCGCCGCCCGCCGGCCAGGAGTGTGGCGACTTCGACGATTCGGGCCGCGCGGCCGAATCCAGTCGATCGCCTGGCCTTCAGATCCCGAGCGGGTGCTTCGGCTGGCCGATGGCCCAATCGGGCGAGGCGGGCCATTGCCGCCGGGTCCGGCGGCGGGGGTGATCGGGATCGAAGCGTTCGCAGAGGCGGGCGTATTCGGCGCGGACGTTCTGCATCCCCTCCCAGGAGTAGTAGTCCTCCTGGTACGACCAGAGCCCGTCACCGGCGTAGACCTGGATCGTCACGCCCGCGAAGTCGAGCGGCGCGCCGTTCGGGTCGGGGTTGTCGAAGCGGTTGATCATCCCGTTCGACACGCAGTTGCCCTGGATGGTATGCCAGTCGTAGACGGTGTAGAGCGCCGGCATCTCGTTCACCATCACGAGGTTCAGATAGTCGCGGATCTGCTTGCGCCCGCGCTTCACGCCCTCGGTCACGCGATCGATCAGGATCGCGTCCTCGGTATAGAGATCCGCGAACTCGTCCCAACGTTCGCCTGCACCGCCCAGGCGCCAATAGTGCTGGAAGGCCTCATCGATCTCGTCGTGAGGGAAGTCGGCCTGCGTGTCGACCGGTGAGAACTTGGACATCTGTCTGACCTCCTGCTCGTTGCGTTCCTGGTCCGGAGACTCCTGCGGTCAGCCGACCGGAAAGAATTCGCCGGGCAGAGTCTCCCGTCCCTACACCCAGCCACCGCGTACCTCGTCCTGGCGGAACCAGAGGACCCGCGCCTCGCGATGGGCGATCTTCCAGACGCCCGCCCGCTTCACGAAGCGATCCGTGTAGGATGTCCCCACGTGGTCATCCGCCTGGGCCTCACCCTCGGTCCGGAAGTGATGGCTGATGACGTAGGTTCGGGCGAGCGCACGGTCGACGTCCCACTCCGCGTCGTGCGTGCCGACGAAATTCATGGTGCCGAGATAGCGCTCCTGCGACTGCGCGATCGAGTCCACGATCCCGCCGATCGGTCCGGATCCGAGCGCGCCATAGTCGCCGGTCGCATCGTCCTCGAAGCACTCGAGAAAAGCCTGCCACTGGCCGGCATCGGTCGCGAAGGCCAGACGATTCTCGATGTGTCGGATCTCCGCCAGATCCGACACCCGACGCGCGGCGTCCGAATCGTCGACGAGATCGGCGTCGTCACCATGAAGCGTCGGATCATCCAAGTCTGGCTCCTCGATCGCCGACGGAGTTCACGTGATCACGCAAGAAGGCGCTGGCCGCCGATCCGGTTCCGCTAGCCCCGGAGCTCCGCGAAGAAGAAGCGCGCGACCTCGTTCAGGATGTCCGCCCGCTCCCACTGCAGGAAATGACCGGCTTCGGGGACGTAGAGCGGGCCGACCCGATTCCTGAAGCCGAGCTCGCATTGCTTCGGGAAATCCTTCGGCACCACCTGATCCTCCGGACCATACAGGATCAAGGTCTGCGTCTCGACCGGCCCGATCATCGGAATCTCCTTCATCGGCCGCCCGTATTGCAGCTGATAGGGCGCCCAGCTCGCAGCCAGATGCCGGATATCCGCGAAGGGCTCGGTCATGAAGTCGTAATCCGTCTCGTCGAATGCGTAGGGCGAGCTCCAGAGTCGATGCTCGTAGAAATCCCGGACATAACGTCGACATCGCTCGGGCGTGTCGAGCTCCGCGATCAGCGCCTCCCAATCGCGACCCTGGCGGATCCGATAGTCTCCCGTCGGTCCGTCGTCGAGCGGCATCATCGAGACGCCCCGCTCCGAATACCACTCGGGCTGGGACGGGTCGATCGGGGCGGTCGTGTTGAAGAAGATCATGCGCTCGATGAAGCCCTCGAAGCGGTTCGCCATGTCGACGATCACGACGCCGCCGACATCGCCCGCAATCGCGCCGCAGCGCTCGTGCCCGAGCACGTCGTGCAGGAGCGTGTAGAGATCTCTCGAATAGAGGACGAGGTCGTACTCGTCGGCCGCAGACAGGTCCGAATCGCCGTAGCCGCGCAGGTCGGGAACGATGACCTCGTAGCCCGCATCGACGAGGGGCTGGATGTTCCGCCACCAGATCCGTTTCGTCTCCGGATAGCCGTGGACGAGCAGCAGCGGGTAGCCGCCTTCGCCCTCACGGATGTAGGCGATCTCGAGATCGCCATCGACCGCCGCCTTATGGACCTCGAAGGCATCGGGCGCAGGCGTGGGGGGCTGAAGTGGACGGGGTGCGGGCATTCGGTTCTCCGGGGCAACGAGGGACAGCGGACAGAGCAGCATAACACTCGCGTCGCGACTCCGTCATCGCATGGCGCTCGGCATCGGACTCAATAGACGATCTCCATCGGGAGACCGCAATCGTCGAGCGGAGGGTCTTCGGGCACGCACGCAGCCCTGCCGTCGACGATCCGATGGGCGGTCCACAGCGTGGCCACCGCGTCGAGGATGTCGTCGTCCGCGAGATCCTTCTTGCGATGGGGACCGTCGCTTCCCGAGGCGCGCGCCCGCTCGAGCAGACCCACGCCGAGCCAACGATCGACGAGTCGACGTCGCTCGGCCATCCCCCCCGGCGTTCGCTTGGAATGCGCCATCGGCGCACCGCCGTTCCAGGCACGGAAGCAGAGCTCCGGATGCGCCTCGCGAACGGTCACGTCGCGCGGCAGACCTCCGCGCACGGCCTCGTCGAGCGCGCGAATCTTCCTGTAGATCCCGAAGGCCTGTGCGCCGACCCCGCGACCGTCGATCGCCTGCGTGATGCGGCTGGCTTCGGTCCGATCCGTCGCGGCGAGTGCGGCGCGAAGGGGCGCGGGGAAGACGCTGCTGCGGCGCGCGCCGAGCAGGGCGCGCGCCGAGCGGTCGCATTCGCGCGCACCCGCAGAAGGCAGACCGATCGGCATGTCGATCGCAACCACGAGCGGGCTTGGGGGAGCGCGCCAGAGCTGCTCCGGGTGCTCGAGCAGGTCGAAGGCGAGCGCTCCGCTCTGCGTCTCGCGACAGATGCGGAACCACCCTCTCGGACACCCGTCGACGCCGGCTACCCAGACCATTCGAGAGCCATAGCATCTGCCGCCGCGATCAGGAGAGTGCCGCGCAGACGTGCCCCCCGTCGACCACGATCGTGGAGCCCGTCATGTAGCTCGAGGCCTCGGACGACAAGAGCAACAGCGGCCCGTCGAGATCCTCGAACTCCCCGTAGCGGCGCTGCGGAATCCCCTTCACGAACTGGTCGGCGGCCGGCCCCTCGAGCAGCATGCGGCTGACGTCGGTCAGGATGTAGCCGGGAGCCAGGGCGTTCACGCGAATGCCATAGCGCGCGCCCTCGAGCGCGAGCACCTCCGTCGCCTTCGCGAGACCGGCCTTCGAGACGGCGTACGGAAACTGGCCCTTGATGTGGCGATAGGCGGTGATCGATCCGATGTTGACGATGTTGCCGCGCGGCTGCGAGCCCGCGATCACGCGTTCCGTGTAGAGCTTCGCCCCGAGCCAGGCGCTCTTGAGGTTGGTGTCGATCACGCGATCCCAATCGTCTTCGTCGATCATCAGGTAGGTCTTCGCGCCCGCCTCGACGCCGGCATTCTGGATCAGGACGTCGACGCCTCCGTAGGCCTCCCAGGCGGCGTCTAGGAAGCCTCCCAGACTCTCCCGATCACAGACATCGAGCGGCAGCCCGAGCGCCTCGCCACCCGCCGCCTGGATCTCGGCCACGCGCTCCTCGATCCGATCGACGCGCCTCGCGCCGAGCACGACGCGTGCTCCAGCGCCCGCCAGCACGCCCGCAAAATGGTGACCGAAGCCGGAGGAGGCACCGGTGACGGCAACGGTCTGTCCGTCGAGGCGAAAACGATCGAGGGGCGAGGACATGGGCGGTCTTCCTGCTGTGTCGGGGAGTGAAGGCGTCGAAAGAGGGAGGATATCCCGAGCGCGCTGGGCACGGGCTGCGCGAGCGTAGACTTGCCGAGCGAGGCCTGCCGGAATCTCGTCGTCGGCTCGAGAAGGCGACCCTCGGTCAGGCCGGGTCGAGATCGCCACCCGCTTCGTTACCCTGAGCGCCGCTGCGCGCGCCGAATCGCGCGGTCGATCGGGAGCTGGCATCGGCCGGGCCCGAGAAGCGCGGAGATCCTGCATGGAACATCTCGATGTCGTCATCGTCGGCGCCGGTCTCTCCGGCATCGGCGCGGCCTGTCACCTCGAAGAGCACTGCCCGGGCAAGCGCTACGCGCTGCTGGAGAGCCGTGGCGCCGTCGGCGGAACCTGGGATCTCTTCCGATACCCGGGCATTCGCTCCGACAGCGACATGCATACGCTCGGCTATCGATTCAAGCCCTGGAAGGCCAGGAAGGCGATCGCCGATGGACCGGCGATTCGGGAATACGTGAGCGAGACGGTCGAAGAGTACGGCATCCGCGAACACATCCGGACCCACCACGCGCTCCGCAAGGCTTCCTGGTCGAGCGACGAGCAACGCTGGATCCTCGAAGTGGAGCGCACGGACTCTGGCGAACGGATCGAGGTCGGCTGCAACTTCCTCCTGATGTGCAGCGGCTACTACAACTACGAGCGGGGACATCGCCCCGAGTTCGAAGGCGCCGCCGATTTCAGGGGAGCGATCGTCGATCCGCAATTCTGGCCCGAAGATCTCGACTACGCAGGCAAGCGGGTCGCCGTAATCGGGAGCGGCGCGACGGCCGTCACGATCGTGCCCTCGATGGCCGAGAAGGCGGAACACGTGACGATGGTCCAGCGATCGCCGACCTACGTCGTCTCCCGCCCGGACGTAGACCGCATTGCCAACTGGCTGCGGAGGCTCCTCCCCGAAGCGCTCGCCTATCGCATCACGCGCTGGAAGAACGTCCGACTCCAGAATTTCTTCTACCGGCAAACGCGCCGCGCCCCCGAGAAGGTGAAGCAGGTCCTGCTCGATCGGGTTCGTGATCAGCTCGGCCCGGACTACGACGTCGAGAAGCATTTCACGCCGACCTACGACCCCTGGGACCAGCGCCTCTGCCTGGTCCCCAACGGCGACCTCTTCGAGGCGATCAAGAGCGGGCGCGCTTCGGTCGTGACCGACCACATCGATCGCTTCACCGAGACCGGCATCCAGATGGAGTCCGGGGAGAAGGTCGAGGCCGACATCATCGTGACCGCGACGGGCCTCGAGCTCAAGCTGCTAGGCGGCATCGAGTTCGACCTCGACGGCGAGAAGATCGACTTCTCGAAGACCTGGACCTACAAGGGCATGATGTACTCGGGCGTCCCGAACCTGGTCCAGACCTTCGGATACATCAACGCCTCGTGGACGCTGCGCGCCGACCTGACCTCGGAATTCGTCTGCCGCGTGCTCAACCACATGGACGAGCTGGGAGTCGACCACTGCGTCCCGCGCCTGCGCCCGCAGGACGAGGACATGCCGGCGCGACCCTGGATCGACGACTTCACGCCGGGCTACATGCAGCGGATGATGCACCTCTTCCCGAAGCAGGGAGACCACGACCCCTGGCGCAACACCCAGAACTACCTGGTCGACAAGAAGATGATCCGAAACGCGCCGCTCGAGGACGGCGCCCTGGTGTTCGGTGACTGACTCCCGGGCATCCTCTCCCAACTATGTCCTCGGGATCTGCTTCGCGCTGACGGCCATGAACGTGATGGACCGGCAGCTGCTGGCCATCGCGGCGGGGGCCATCCAGAGCGAGTTCCTGCTGAGCGACACCGAGCTGGGCGTGCTGACGGGCTTCGCCTTCGTCGTGATGCACGTGGCGGTCGGGGTCCCCGTCTCGGCCTTCGCGGATCGCACCAACCGGCGCAACCTGATCGCGCTCGGGCTGGTCGCCTGGAGCGCGCTCACGGCGGCGACCGGGCTCGCCGGGAGCTACCTGCAGATCTTCGTGGCGCGCATCGGCGTCGGCATCGGTGAGGCCGTCGGAAGCGGCCCGCTCCAGTCGCTGCTCGCCGACTACTTCCCCGTCGAGCGCCGCGCGACCGCGCTGGCCGTGAATGGCGCCGGCGGCAATATCGGCGCCTTCATCGCCCTGCTCGCCGGCGGCTACCTCGTCGACCAGCTCGGCTGGCGCGCGACCTTCTTCATCTTCGGCGCGCCAGGGCTGTTGGTCGCACTGCTGCTGTGGAGGACCGTCGACGAGCCAGAGCGGGGCGCGGCCGATCGCGTGGCGGTCGAGTCGCTGACCCTGCGAGACGGGCTCTCGCGCTTTCTCGGGCTGCCGCCCTTCTGGTACCTGACGCTGTCCACGACGTTCAACCAGTTCACCAACTACGGCTTCCTGTTCTTCCTGCCCCTGGCGATGATGCGTCTGCACGGACTCGAGGCGAGCGAGGCGGGACTGACCCTGGCCTTCGCCCAGGCCGCACCGACCTTCGCGGGCGTGCTCGTGGCGGGCGCCCTCGCCGACCGGCTGAGCCGCCGGAATCTCGCCTGGCATCTGCGCGTCCCGGCGATCGCTTCGGCGCTCGCGGTCCCGCTGGCGCTGGCGTTCCTGACCGCCGAGTCCCTCGCGGTTGCGCTCCCGCTCTGCGCCGCCATGTCCTTTCTCGGAACCATGTGGCTCGGGACGGGCAATGCCGCGCTGCACAGCGTCGTCCATCCCGCCGTCCGCGCGACGGCCTTCTCCGTGATGCAGCTCTTCGCGAGCCTGATCGGCCTGGGCTGCGGGCCGGCGTTCGTCGGCTGGGCGAGCGAGGCGCTGGCCCCGGAATACGGCGACGCCTCGATCCGCTACGCACTCATGATGGCGGCCGGCGTTCAGGGGCTGGGCGCCCTCGCCCACTACATGGCATCGCGGCGTTATGCGCAGGATGCCGGCGCCCACCTGCGGAATCGACCGGTCGCCCGCTGATCAGCCGCGATCGAGGGAGGGGTCCCCGGCGCGCGAACGAAAGTGGGCTCGAGGCAGGATCGGCCGGGCGGCCGCTGCTCAGTCGAAGCGGCGGATCGAATCGATCAGGGTGGCGCCCGAACCGAATCGAAGCACCAGCCCGGCGTTGACGCGATAGAGCAGCCTCAGGTCTGCCCGGAAGGGCGACTGCTTGTATTCGGACTGGCCGACGGAGCCGCCCAGCGAGATCTCCAGCGGAATCGGTCCAGGCAAGCGACCTCGCAATCGCAGGAAGCCCTCGCGGTTCTCGACCGTCGTGAACTCCTCCTCGGATCGATCCCAGAGGCCCCCCATCGCGAGCTGGATGTTCTCCGTGAGATACCAGCCCGCCGAGCCCGTGATCTCGTAGCGATCCTTGTCGAAGTCGGCGGTGCCCGTCGTCCCGGAGATGTCTCCGTGAGAGAACTTGAAGCGCAGGACCCAGTCGACCGGACCCGAGCCGAGATCCGGAAAGAACACGGCGGCCTGCGCGTGACCGCTCCAGATGTCCTCTTCGAGCGAGCCGTCCCCGTCGACGCGATCGAATCCGCCGCCGGCCGCGAAGGATCCGAGTGCGGGGTCGCGCAGAAAGAGCTCCGCTCCGGCCCCGAAGGCCGTGACCTCGTTGTTGCCCCGCGACAGACCGTCGAGGCTTCGCTGCGTATGTCCGTATCCCGAGCGGCCCTGCACCCGCGCGCCGAGCGGGCCGAAGATCGGCAGCGTACCGATCAGCTCGACCTGGCCACGATGCGCTTCGTGGCTCGGAAGCTCGAACGTCGTGCTCCCTCCCGCGCTCGAGAAGGTCCGGGTCTCGTCCACGTGAAGGAGATCGTAATCGAGAGCGAGCCGCAGGTTTGGCGCCGCCACGGCCGGCTCGCGCGGCCCTTCTCGCAGGGTCTTCGTCGCGGCGTCCGCCGCCCCCGCCAGCAGGACCAGCAGACCGCACAGGGCCCTGCGGAGAAGAAGGCGTTTCCCCTCGGAAGATCTTCGGATCGAGCTGCACGGCGGTCGCATGATGAGCTGCTCATCGTCCGGCCGAGGGCCCCGGTGAAGAGTGCTTTGCGCACGGAAGGCTCACCGGGGGCTCAATCGACGGTGATGACGCTCGTCAGGGTGTCGCTGAGTCCGGCGGCCGTCGTGATCGTCAGCCGAATCGACCAGTCGCCGACCTGCGGGATCAGAACCGCGGGCGGATTCGGAAGCGTCGATGTTCCCCAGCCGGCGAAATCCCAGCTCCAGGCCACGATCGGATCCGCCGGGTCGGAGGTCGAGAGATCGTCGAAGGTGACGGTCGCGGGAGCGCTCGGATCGTCGCCCGCGAAGGTGACGCCGAAGTCGGCCAGGGGGGCCTCGAGGACCGTGAGCAGGAGCGAGGCGCTCGACTCCTTGTCGCCGTTGCGCTCGGTGAGGGATACGTCGAAGAGGCCCGCCTCCTCGAAGGTGTAGGTCGGACATTGCTCATTCGATCCGCTCGAGGCCGGCGGAATCGTCGAGGTCCCGGTGTCGAAATCCCAGCGGTAGCTGCGGGGCAATGCCTCGTTGCGATCCCAATCGGCCGGACAGCTGCCGCTCAGGAACTCGACCGGACGTCCCGTCACGACCGGCAGCTCCGAGACGGAGAAGGACGCGACGGGCTGCGTCTCGGGCGCGCTGAACCGGATGTTGTCGACGTAGGCACGCGGACTCCGAAAGCCGTTCAGATCGTTGGCGAGCCGAATCGTCAGCGTGTAGCGCGTATCGGCCGGAGCACCCGGAAAGGCCGTCGCCAGATCGAGCGACGCGGAATGAACCGGCGTGACGCGAGTGACGCCGCCATCGAGGGTCGGATAGCGAAGCGAGGGCCCCGCGTAGGCCGACGACACATCGGCGCGCGCGCTCGGGATCTCCACGGTCGTCGTTCCATCCGTCACGGTCGCGGTGATCGCATCGAGCACGCTCGAGGCCGGCGGCTCGCTGTACAGCAGCGCGAAATCGAACTCGATCACACTCTCGTTCGCCGGCAGCAGGAAGCTCTGCTGGATCCCGTTCTCGATCAGGTCGACGGGCGTCGAGCCGTCGGTCCCCAGGCCGTCGAGTGCCGCCCAGCCGCTGCCGTCGGTCGGCATGCCCGCGTCGGGCTGCCGCGCACCCGCGTCCGAGAGCGCGATGTGTTGCGCCGTCGCGGTCGCCGCGGGAGGTCGAAGCACGCTCCAGCCCGCCCCGATCTCCGCGTCGATCGTCTGATTCTCGAAGCTGGGGTCGACGATCGTGACCGTCACCGCGTCGGGCCGGACCACGCCCGCTGTCACGTCGGCGTTGCCCCCGACCTGGTCGCGCCCGGTGACCACCAGGCGGACGTCGTAGCGATCGACGTTCTCGTAGGTATGCGTGGGGCTGCTCGCGTTGCAGACCGTGAGCGGCGGAGTCACGCCGCCGGGCGGCTCGGGATAGATGCAGGCGGAGCCGTCCCCGAAGTCCCACTCCCACTGCACGATCTCGCCGAGCGACTGGTCGTTCATGACGACCGTGAGCGGTCCGGCTGCCTCGGTCTCGCTCGGCTCGAAGTCCGCCACGATCGGTCCGTAGGACACGACGAAGTCGACCGAGGCCTGGCCGACGAGCCCGAGGCCGGTGCTCGCGTAGAAATACTCGATGGTGTAGGTGCCCGGCGTGCGCAGCGTGGCGATCGCCGATCGCCCACTGCCGATCACCTGGGTCCCATCGAGAAACCAGGTCTCGAGCCCCGCGCCGAGCCCGCCGAGATCGGCGGTGAACATCACGTCGCCGGGGGCTGACCCGGACGGAGGATTCGACGTGATCGAGAGGGGGAGCACCTGGACGGAGGTCGTGGCGGTATCGCGACCGCCCGCGGTCTCTACGGTTTGCGTGACGCTGTAGGTGCCGGGCACGTCGAAGCGATGCGTCGGATTGACGTCGCCGGAAAAGCTGCCGTCACCGAAGCTCCAGCTGACCGTGGCAGTCCCGATCCCCTGACTGACGCAGGCGATCGTCAGCGGAACGAAGCCGACCTCCGGCGTGCACGTGAAGCCCGCAGTCGGCGGTGATGCGACCTGGATCAGGTCGCTCATGACGCGTGTGCTCGTGCCGCGCGAGCCCGTGACCGTCAGCGCCACCGTATAGACCCCGGCATCTGCGTAGCTGACCTGCGGATTGGGATCACTGCTGCGCGCGCCGTTCCCGAAATCCCAAGCGTATCCCGTGACGGCGCCGGTCGATGTATCGCTGAACTGGACCACGAGGCCTGGCGCGCCGCTCGTCGCGCTCTGCGAGAAGCTCGCACTCGGAACGCCGAGCCCGTCGGGCGTATCGTTCGAGTTCTGGGACCGGCAGCCGAGCGTCACCAGCGCCAGCACGCCCATGATCGAGACGAGACGGCAGAGCGAGCGGGAGATCGGGGCGTCGAGGCTGCGTCGGGGGGACATGAAGGGCTCCAGGGCACGTCGTCTGCGCGTCGCTCGTCCGGGCCGAACGAGCTGCGCTGCGAGCTGCCACGGGGATGAATTCGAGGGTGGCGATCGTGAGTGCGACGCCGCGCGCAAAACGCGACCTCCGCCGATCCGCGCGGGAGTCGGCAGGCGACCCGCAGCCAGAGTCGAAAAGTCGAATCGGATCAGCGGGTCGCGTGGGCGCCTGCACAGATCCAGAAGACCGATCGAGAGGCATCTTTGCGTGGTGCATGCGGGCGAAAGAGGCCCCGCCCGAGCGCGCGCTTCAGGTCTGGACGGGCGCGAGGGCCTCGAGCGCGGGCCAGTAGGGCTTGCTCTCGCCCTCGGGATGGATCGGGTGGACGCAGACATGGCTCGCGCCCGCATCGACGTGGGCCTGCACTCTCGACTCGAGGGCCGACGCATCGCCCATCGCAACGACCGCCTCGACGACCCGATCGCTCACCCCACCCTCGAAGTCGCTCCGGTCGAAGCCGAGCCGGATCAGGTTGTTCTGATAGTTGGGCAGCGTGAGTCCCATCGCGATCGCCGCCGTCGTGCGCGCGATCTCGAGGGCCTTGGCGCGATCGGGCTCGAAGACCACCTTCTGCTCGGTGCAGAGCAGCTTGTCGGGACCCAGGATCTCGCGGGCGCCGCGCGTGTGCTCCGGAGTCACCATGTACGGATGCGCACCGTCCGCAACGTCGCGGGCGAGCTCGAGCATCTTCGGCCCGAGCGCAGCCAATACGATCGGCGGCTCGTCGGCCGGCGGCATGCCGACGTATTGCGCCGCCTCCATGGCGGCCAGGTAGTCGCGCATGGTCGAGACCGGCTTGCCGTAGACGTGCCCCCGGATGTCTTCGACGAGCAGTCGATGCGAGATGCCGAGGCCCAGCAGGAAACGTCCGCCCGACTGCTCGGCCAGCGTCAGCTGCGCCGACTTCATGGCCAGCGGGTCGCGGGCATAGATGTTCGCGACGCCGGTCGCGACGACCAGGCGATCGGTGTGGTCGAGCAGACGGGCCGCCAGCACGAAGGGATCACGGCCGCTCGCATCCGGCAGCCAGAGCGCCGTGTAGCCCATCTGCTCGATGCGCCTGGCGAACTCGACGGTCTCATCGCTGGTCAGGCCATCCGGGTAGAACCAGACGCCGCGGCCGCTCAGCTCCATGTCAGCTCTCCTCCTGCGCGCGTCACTCGGAGTCTTGCCCCGGCGCCTGCGCGACCCACTGGGTTCCCTCGCCGCCCTTCGCCGCACGGTCGCGCTCGTACTCTTCGATCGCCTTCTGGATCCCACCCGCCAGCGCCGGCATGAAGGTCCCGGCGTTCCTGGTCGCCCACTCCATGCTGCGATGGCGATACTGGTTCGAGTGGTTGACGGCGGGCATCACGTTGCGTGCGATCAGCTCGTAGCTCTTTCGGGTCGCCTCGGGATTCGCGCAGTTGTGGACCAGGAAGAGCACGGTTCCGAATCCGCCGGACTTCTCGCGCAGGCTCTCGATCACTTCGACCGCGTCATCGGGCGTCCCCATCGTCAGCTTCCCGAAGATCGGCAGTCCCGGACCCGTCCACTCCTCGAGCATCTTCTCCGTCGAGCTCGCGAAGGGCGGCTTCGCGCCGCCGAGCGCCTCCATGTAGTCCGCCAGTCGCAGCGTCCCGAACTCCATGTCGGCCCGCGCCTGCTCGCGCGTCTCGGCGATATGCATCGGCACGACGCAGCGCCAGTTCGCGCGGTCGACGGAGGTCCCGGCCTTCGCCGCCGTCTCCTCGCAGACCTGCCAATGCTTCGGCAGCTGCTCGTAGCCCTCGGGACCGCTCGCCGCGAGCGAGAGCAGTCCGATCCCGTGTCGCCCCGCCGCACTCGCGCCCGACGGCGAGATCGCCGAGGCCACCGCGATCTCCGGGCCCGGCCACTGTACGGGCGGAAGCTGGCTCTGCGCCTCCTGCAGATCGAACCAGTCGGTCCTCCGGGTCACCGTCTCGCCCCGCAAGAGCGGCACCAGGACGTCGAGTGCTTCGGCCATCATGCGTCGCTGCTCGCTCGGCTCGATCCCCAGCATGAAGGCGTCGGTCACGAGCTGGCCCGGGCCGCATCCGAGCATCACGCGCCCACGCGTCTGATGATCGAGCTGCAGGATGCGATCCGCGAGCATCAGCGGATTGTGATAGGGCAGCGACACGACGCCCGTCCCGAGCCGGATCTGCTGCGTGATCGCCGCCGCGTGCGCGATGAAGACCTCGGGCGAGGGGATGATCTCGTAGCCCCCGGAATGGTGCTCCCCGATCCAGGCCTCGTGGTAGCCGTAGTCGTCGAGATGCTTCACGAGCGCGAGGTCTCGATGGATCTGCTCGGTCGGGTTCTCGTCGGCGGGATGGAAGGGGGCGATGAAGACGCCGAAGCGAAGCGGGCGCTGACTCATGACGGGGGACTCCTTCGGGCGGACGGATTCGGCGACCGCGACCCGTCGATCCGTAGCACCTCGGGCATGCGCGGGCCATCGCGAGAAGGCGAGCCGGTGCAAGCCGCGTCGAGCGTAGCCCGGAGGCGTCCGGGCGGTCGCGGAGGTTCTCCCGCGAGCCTCGATCAGGATTCCGGGTAGATCGTCCGGCCGCGAGCGATCGTCTCGACGACGCCCACCTCGCTGATCTCTTCGATCGGCACCGCTGCGGGATCTCGCTCGAGAATCACGAGATCCGCCTGCTTTCCGACGCTGATCGAGCCCTTGCGATCCTCTTCGAAATATTGATAGGCGGACCCGAGCGTGACCGCGTGCAGGGCTTCGTCGAATGCCGATCCGCTGCGCCTCGCCCAGCACGACGCCCGAACGCGTCTTTCGTACGACCGCGATCTCGATCAGTCGCAGCATGTCGGGTGGCACGACCGGCGCATCGTTGTGGATCGTGAAGGGCAGCCGGCGATCGAGCGCCGAGCGGAGCGGGCTGATGCGCATCGCCCGGTCGTCGCCGAAGCTCAGTCGATGCCAGTCGCCCCAGAAGAAGGGGTGCGCGGCAAAGAAGGACGGCACGATCCCGAGCCGCTTCATGTCGTCGAGCTGATCTTCGCGCGCGAGCTGCGCGTGGATCGTCACCGAGCGGTGGTCCTTCGTCCGACCGTCGAGCGCCTCGTCGACGCCTTCGATCATCAGGTCGATCGCCGCGTCGCCGTTTGCGTGGGCCAGCACCGGGATACCGGCGTCGATGAAGCGCTTCACCTCTCGCTTGTAGAAGGCCGGCTCGACCATCGGATACGCGACGTAGTCCGCCGCAGCCCCAGGCGGGCCCTCGTCGTAGGGTCGCGTCAGCCAGGCCGTGCGGCCCTGGGGCGAGCCGTCGAGGACGAATTTGACGCCCGCCACGCGGACGCCGTTCTGATAGTCGCGCGTGTATCCGACCCGCTCCGGCGACGAGGCCTCCTGGTCGTCTGCAACGACGGGAAAGAGCGCGACGTCGGCCCCTAGAGGCCGCTGGGCCGCCAGGGCGCGCAGACCGGCTGCCATCTCCGGGCTCGAGGCCCCGTCCTGGATGGTGGTCACGCCATACGAAGCGTGCTGCACGATCGCGCGATGGACCGTGCTCGCGAAGTCCGCCGGATCGACCTGGCCGCGACCCTCGAAGAGCTTGGCGAGACCCATATGGGCGGCCACCTCCTCGAGCACGCCGTTCGGAATCTTCGTGCCGGGACGACGCCGGATCACGCCGCCGTAGGGGTCGTCGGTCGCTTCATCGAAGCCGAAGAGATCGAGGGCCAGCGAGTTGGTGGTCGCGAGATGGCCCGAGACGTGGAGGATCACGATCGGATGCTCGCTCGATGCACGATCCAGATCGTCGCGATTGGGATGGCGCCCTTCCGCGAGCAGCGAGTCGTCGTAGCCGTAGCCCATCACGAGCTCGCCAGCCGGGATGGCGTTCTCCTCGATGCGCGCCTTGAAGGCGGAGACGATGTCCTCGACGGAGGTCATCGGTCCGACGGGCGGCGAGGACGCATTCAAGAGATCGAGCATCTGCATCACCAGCCCGAGATGACCGTGCGCATCGATGAATCCGGGGACGAGCGCGCGATCCCCGAGCTCGACCACACGGGTCCCCTCTCCGACGAGCGGCTCGACCTCCGCCCGCGATCCCACGGCGACGATCTCTTCACCGCGCACGGCCACCGCCTCGGCACCGGCGTTCGCGTCATCGACCGTATGGATATGCTCCCCGAAGAGCACGACGTCGGCGGGCGCTTCCAGAGACGCTTGCTTCGGCGCTTGCTCTCCAGCCTGGCAGGCCAACACGAGTGCCAGGACCGCAAGCGTCGCCGCAAGTCGGCGATCGCAGCGGCGCAGGGTCGAGAGTGACGTTCGAGTGCTCATCGGCGCGGGTCCTCGTTGAGTTTCGGGAAGCGAGAGCATAGCGACCTTCGATCTCGTGCCGGCCCGGTCATGACTCTGCAGGCTTGAAATCGATCCCCTTTCGTTTGATGATTGCGCTTCGCGATCGACGCGCGGCCCTGCCCGGCTGGCCGGATCGCATGTCCGGAAGGTTTGGACGCGACCCCCTGCCGCTCGCCCTGCCCAGGAGCTCCAACGATGGACGGCTACCGAAAGCGCCCCGACTGGCTGCGCCGGCTCAATCTGTTCGGGCCGGCGACCGGGGACGCTCGCTACGTCGTCCCCCTCGACCCGGCCGACATGCTCGCCACCGCCCGCAGCTCGACGGGTCTCGAGGAGATCGGGGGCCCGGACTTCCTCGAGACCTACGAGCGTCGCATCCGTGCCATCGATGAGGAGGCCCACGCGAATCTCCTCGGGCGACTGCTATGTCGCGCCGAGACGATCCGGATGCTCCAGACCCGGCTTCGTCTCCACGAGGCCTGGTCGAATGATCCCGCGATCCTCGAGGAGCCGATCGAGCGCCCGATCTTCGTGCTCGGCGCGCCGCGCACGGGCACGACGATTCTGCTCGAGCTGCTGGCGCTGGATCCGAATCTGCGGGCGCCGATCTCCTGGGAGGCGCAGCATCCGCTCCCCCACGGCATGGCGACCGATCCGCAATCCCGCCGAGCGCTCGCGGAGGCCGAGCACGAGCTGTGGATGGACATCCAGCCCGAGCTCGCCACGCTCCACGAGATGCGCAGCGACCTGCCCTGCGAGTGCGTCCACTTCATGGCGCTCGATTTCGGCGGTCCCTATTGGGGCATGCAGTACGAGACGCCGTCGTTCAACGAGTGGGCCACGAGCCGTCCCGAGATCCTGCCGCGGACCTACCAGCTACACCGTCGCTTCCTGCAGACCCTGCAGCACGGCCAGCGGCGCAGACCCTGGCTGCTCAAGTCCCCGGGCCACCTCTCGACGGCCGCCGCCCTGTTCGCGGAATACCCCGACGCGATCGTCGTGCATACCCATCGCGATCCGCAGAAATTCGTCGGCTCGGCCGCGAGCACGACGGCGCTGCTCCGCTGGCTTCGGAGCGATCACGTCGATCCGAAGGTCTACGGCCAGCTCGCGCTGCACGGCTTCTCGTACATGCTGAACGACGTGATCGACAAGCGAAGATCGGGCGAGCTTCCCGACGATCGGTTCGTCGACAGCCACTACCTCGATCTGATCGAAGACCCCGTCGCCGCGATTCGCAAGATCTACGCGCTGGCCGAGCTCGACTGGCCCGCCGGACATGCGGACCGGATCGAGGCCTATCTGCGCGACAAGCCGAAGGGCAAATTCGGCAAGCACCGATATAGCCTCGAGGAATACGGCCTGGACGCCCCGACCGTCGAGACTTGCTACGCCGGGTACGTCTCGCACTACGGCATTGCCAGGGAGTCGTGAGCACATGGCAGACGAAGAACGTCCGGCGGAGCACAAGGTCAAGGCAGACAAGGACTACGCGCCCTACGAACGCGGACTGCAGGGATGGATGGAGAAGGTGCTCCCCGATCGTGACGGACTGCACGTCCACGACCTCCACGTGCCGCAGGGCAGCGGTCACTCGAACGAGACCGTCTTCTTCGAAGCCAGCTGGGAGACCCCGAACGGAACCGAGCGCGCTCGTTATGTCGCCCGGGTCGAGCCGCCGGACGGGGGTGTCTTTCCCCAGCAGTCGCCCGCCTGCGCGATCTCCGTCGAGCTCCAGCACAGGATGATGGACGCGATCGCCCGAACGGGCGTCGCACCGATCTCGCCGCTGCTCCCCTTCGAACGCGACACGAGCATCCTAGGTCAGCCCTTCTTCGTGATGGAGTTCGTTCCGGGCCAGACGCCGAAGGACCTGCCCCGCTACTCCGAGGCAGGCTTCCTCCTCGACGCGTCACCGGCGCAGCGCACGCGACTCGTCCACAGCGGCCTCGAAGCCATGGCGGCGATCCACACGATCGACTGGCGCTCGGCCGGACTCGATTGGCTCGACGCGAGCGGAGCGCCCTCGATGTCCCATCAGGTGGGGATCTATCGACGCTTCGCCGAGGCCGAGCTGGCCGGCCGCGAGCATCCTGTCCTGATGTCCGCCCTGGAATGGCTGGACGCAAACGCACCCGACGCCCCGGTCGGCGTCAGCTGGGGCGACGCGCGCACCGGCAACATGATCTTCGAGGACTTCGAGTGCAAGGCCGTGGTCGACTGGGAGGCGGCCTCGATCGCACCCTGCGAGGCCGACCTCGGCTGGTGGATCATGTTCGACCGCCAATCCTTCGAGCAGATGGGCATCGAACGCCTGCCCGGGATTCCCAGCCTCGACGCACAGGTCGCCTACTATGAACAGTGTCGCGGACGGCCGATCGCGGGCGACATCCACTACTGGGAGGTCTTCGCCGTCGCGCGATTCTGCACGATCTACATCCACTTGGCCGACCGCATGGTCGAAGCCGGACTGATGCCGGCGGAGAAGAGCATGGCGGTCGACAACTTCGTGACGGATCAGCTGGCCGGGATGATCGGACGTTAGGCCAAGCATCTCCGTCCTCCCCGCGAACCGGGATCGCCGGAAACGAGTGCTCCCCGGGGCGATCAGCGCGCCGGGGACCCCTCCGACCTGCGAGGTTCCCCCCGCCCCTCGGCTCGCTACCGTTGGCTCTGCACCCACGCCCCGGCCCGGAGGAATCCGGACGGCGCCAAGCCCCGGAGAGCCCCTCATGCACCTCGACATCCTGATCCGAAACGCCGACCTGGTCGACGGCACGGGCGGCGCCCCGCGCCGCGCCGACATCGCCGTGCGCGACGGCCAGATCGATGCGATCGCCACAGCCGGCTCGATCGACCCCGCGAGCGCCAAGGAAGTGATCGAGGCCGAGGGTCTGCTCGTCACCCCGGGCTTCATCGACCCCCACACGCATTACGACGGCCAGGCGACCTGGGACGATCGGCTCGCTCCTTCGGCCGACCACGGCGTCTCGACCGTCGTGTTCGGCAACTGCGGCGTCGGCTTCGCGCCGGTGCACCCGAATCAGAAAGAGGTGCTCATCGACCTCATGGAGGGCGTCGAGGACATTCCCGGCGCTGCGCTCCACGACGGGATCCAGTGGGCCTGGGAGACCTTTCCGGAGTACCTCGACGCGCTCGAATCCAAGCCGCGCGCGGTCGAGGTCGCGGCGCAGCTGCCGCACGGCTCGCTGCGCACGTACGCGATCGGGAACGACGGTCCGGTGAACGGCCCGGCGACGGACGCGCAGGTCGCGACCATGGCGCGGCTCGCGCGAGAGGCCGTCGAGGCCGGGGCGGTGGCGTTCTCGAGCAACCGCATCACGCTCCACACGTCGACCTCGGGCGAGGCCGTGCCGGGCACCTTCGCCGAGTCGAGAGAGGTGAGCGCGATCATGAAGGCCGCGCGCAAGAATGGCCGCGCGCTCTTCCAGGTGGTGCCGGCCGGGCTCATGGGCGAGGACCCCGACGCCTTCCGCCGGGAGCTGGCCTTCTACCGCGCCGTCAGTCTCGAGACCGACTGTACGGTGCTCTTCACCTGCGCCCAGAACAACGTCCAGCCCGAGCTCTGGCGCGAGCTCTTCGATCTGGCCGACGCGGCGAACGCCGAGGGCGCCCATCTGGTGCCCATGACGATCAACCGCCCCGGCGGCCTGCTGCTGAGCTGGGAGACCTTCCATCCGTTCTCCGATCGTCCGAGCTTCCTCGAGGTCGCCAGCCTGCCGCTGGCGGAGCGCGTCGAGAAGCTCCGCGACCCCGCGCGGCGAGCGCGCATCCTGGCCGAGCCCGTGCAGACGCCGATGTTCGAGCATGCGGCGACGATCATCCTGAGCAGTCTCGGTAGCACCTACCTTCCGACGACCGAGTCGCTGAACGAGCCCGACCCGGCGGCGAGCCTCGGGCGTGCGATCGAGGCCGCGGGCAAGACACCGCTCGAGGGGATCTACGACGCGCTCTGCGATGCGGCGGAGTCGCCCTCTGGTCCAGGCTTTCTGAACGTCTTCATGGGCAACTACGCCGAGGGGAATCTCGGCGCGGTGTACGAGATGCTTTCTCGACCGGGCACGCTCGTCGGTGGCGGCGACGGCGGCGCTCATGTGACCGTCATCTGCGACGCGAGCTACCCGACCTACATGCTTCAGCATTGGGTCCGCGAACGGAAGCGCGGCGAGCGCATCCCGGTCGAGACCGCCGTGCGCATGCTGACGCGCGATCCCGCCGAGCTCTACGGCATGTCGGATCGCGGCATCGTCGCGAAGGGTCTGCGCGCCGATCTCAACGTGATCGATCTCGACCGGATCGCGCTCGCCTCTCCGCGCGTCGAACACGATCTGCCGAGCGGATCGCCTCGTCTACTGCAGGCCGCCACGGGCTACGTCGCGACCCTCGTCGGCGGACAGGTGACGAGCCGCGACGGCGTCGACACGGGCGCGCGCCCGGGCGGGCTTTTTCGGGCGTGAGGGCTGCGCCCTCGCGCCGTCGCCGCAGGCGCTTTCGGGCATGAGCGCTGCGCCCTCGCGCCGTCGCCGCAGGCGCTTTCGGGCATGAGCGCTGCGCCCTCACGCCTTCGCCGCAGGCGCTTTCGGGCGTGAGGGCTGCGCCGCTTCGTCGCGTGACTGCGCGGCGCCTGCGGTGATGGCGTGCACGAGGAGTCGCTCCGAACCGGACGAAACGGGAGACCTCATTGCAGGAGCGAGCCCGCTCCGAGGAGGTGATGTGGCTTTCGGAAGACGCGCGAAGGAAGACCAGAAACCGGACACGATGCTCGGTCTCGAGCCGCGATCGGGGGCGGCCGACGTGGCCTCCGAGACCTTTCTGGACGCCGGGTCGGTGTTGGCCGGCGAGCTGCGATTCGCTGGGAGCGTTCGACTCGAAGGGAGCGTCGAAGGTCAGGTCCAGGCGGGAAAGAGGGTGATCGTCGGCGAGGGTGCGCAGGTCGACGCGACGATCGAGGCGGAGACACTCGAAGTGTATGGAACGGTCGTCGGCGATATCCGCGTGACGCGACAGACGGTCCTGCACAAGACGGCTCACGTCGAGGGTGAGATCCAGACCGCCGGCATCGTCGTCGAAGAAGGCGCGCGCTTCAAAGGCTGCATCGTGATCGGCCCGGAAAAATCGGAGCTCGGTCCCAAGCCCGCGCTGCCCGACGTACCACCCCTCGCGGCCGTGCGGCCGGATCCGATGAACAAGAAGGCGCCCGAGCAATAGAGCCCGCCGGGCCTCGAGCGGAGGGGGCTAGGGCGCGTCTGCCTTTGAGCTGGAGAGCCGCCCGATCAAGACCAGATAGGTCGCCGCACCGAGCCCCGCCGAGCCGAAGGTCATGCACATGACCACGATCTGGTATCGCACCGCGACGAGCGGATCGATGCCCGACAGAATCTGTCCGGTCATCATCCCTGGGAGCGAAACGAGGCCCACCGCCAGCAGCGCGTTGATCTGCGGGATCAGCGCCGCCTCGAGCGCCACGCGCCGCGCCCCCTCATATTCGAGTCCCCTGCCCTGCTCGGCCTCGAATCGCTCCGCAGCCAGGCTCACGGTATTCATCGCGTTCGCGAACACCATGCCCGCCAGCGGCACGACGAAGCGCGGCTCGAAGAAGCGCGGCAGATCGAGCACGAGCTGCGTCACGATCCCGAGCATCGCCAGACCGTTCGCGGACAGCGCGACCACGGTCACGAGGTAGAGCCGGATTCCCCGAGCGGCCAACGGCCGCAGCGCGATCCAGGCCGCCACCCCGATCATCAGCGCGACCACGCCGCCGATCACCAGCGGTCGGTCGGTCTCGAACACGAAGGTCAGGACGTATCCGACCGCCAGCAGCTGAATCAGCATCCGCGCATTCGCGTAGAGCGCTTCACCCGCTCCGAGCGACCAGCGCCACATCACGATCACGAGCAGCAGGCTGGGAACGAACGCGAGCACGAGACTCGCGAGCGGAATCAACGGGAGCGATTCGTTCACGCGCGATTCGCAGCCCCGCCCGCTAGGCGGCGAAGCGATCCGAGGTGGGTCCGATCCGATCGACGATCGGCGCCAGCTTCTCCGCGTCGAAGCCGTACCACTCGAGCGCATTGCGACCGAGGATGTTCTCGATGTCTTCCTCGGGAAGGCCGGCGAGCGCCGCGTCCATCTTCTTCTCGGTCACGGGCCAGGTGCCTTCCGGATGGGGATAGTCGCTGCCCCACATCAGATTCTTGATGCCGATCCGCTCGCGATCGAGCGCCTCGTCGCGCGTCACCATCGACCCGACGCGTACGTTGCGGCGGAAATAGTCCGACGGCTTCATCGACAGGTGGCTGATGTAGTCACCGAGCTTCTGCTCGGTCGGGCTCCTCGAGAAGTGCTTGTCGAGGATCGCCATGTGGTGGGGCACCCAGTCGGCCATGCCCTCGGTGATCGAGACCTTGAGCCTCGGGAACTGCTCGAAGACACCTCCCCAGATCAGGAAGGTCAGCGGCCGCGCCACGAACCACAGGACCTCGGAGACGTAGATGCCCATCGCGCCGCGGGTGATCTGATCCCCGGGCTTCGGCGGCCAGACCCCGAAGTAGTCCTCCTGGTCTGCGGGTCCCGAGTGATAGTTGACGACCATCTCGAGGTCTTCGCAGACGGCCCAGAGCGGGTCGTAGCGCGGATCGTGATAGGCGGGGAACTGGTTCCACTGGACGGGAATCATGATCGAGCGCAGGCCGTTCTCGCGTGCCCACTTGACCTCCTTGATCGCCTCGTCGATGTCCCAGAGCGCGGGCACCACCGCCACGCCGCAGCGGCGCTCCGGAGCCATCTGGCAGAACTCCGCGATCCAGCGGTTGTGTGCGCGCGCGCCGACCCACTGCAGCTCGGGGTCCGTGCCCTTGGTCGAGAGACCGATCCCGGCGCCGAAGGGCGGCGTGTTCATCTCGGTGATGCCGTCGGGGAAGAGCACCTCGGCCGCGATGCCGTCCTCGTCGCAGACCTTGACCCGCGCGTCGTGATCCCAGGCGCCCGTCAGCTCGTACTCGTGCCCCTGGCGCCAGCGCTGGTTGATCTCGTCGACGAGGAACATCTTCTCGGTCTCCTTCGTCTGCGCGATCTGGATCTTCAGCGCCTCGTCGAAGGTCGACCGATACTTCGCGTCGACGTAGGGGCGATAGTCGGCCGGCTGGAGGCCTGCATGTCCGTCGGAAGAGATCACGAGATGTCGCTTCATGGCGTTGGCTCCTGGTGGATCTGGATTCGATTCGAAGCGCGCGGCTCGCTCAGACTTCGACCTTCTCGCGCATCTCTTCGATGTTCGGAATGGCACCCTCGCCGTAGCCCGGCATGATCTGGTTGTAGCCCTGGTAGGGCCCGATCAGCTCCTTGGCGCGCGCGTTGTAGTGCTGGACGTAGATCGTGCGACGTCGATTCGGTCCGGTGGGCGGGGGGCCCGCGTGGAGTCCGCACCCGAAATGCACCGTGGCGTCGCCCGGCTCGGCCAGGATCGGGACCAGCGGATAGCGCTCGGGCGTGATGTCGCCGGGAACGTTGTGATAGGCCTTGCCCCAGCTGCCGGCCATCATGTGGAGCTGCGAGCTCGCGGGACCCGCCGCATCCACCTGGATCCCGACGAGCACGCAGGGACAGGTCGTGTGGCAGGCGCCGAATCCGCAGTCGGTGTGATAGGCCAGGTTCGCGAAGCCGCTCGCGTCGTCCTCGAGCCCCTCCTTCTTGACGACCGCCAGGATGCCCTCGATCCGATCGGGCACGGGTACGACCTCCTCACGGGAGAGCGCGACCAGCTCGCGCGTGCGCGGATGGTCGTAGAGGCCGGCGATCGTCTTCGACTTATCGGAGAGGTAGGTGAGTCGATAGGGGAAGCGGTCACCCTTCGCGTCCGAGGCCCACCAGGACGACAGCTCGCCCTCGACGGACTCGTCGATCACGCGGTCGAGCTCGCGGCCAAGCTCGGCGATGAAGGCGGGCTCGTAGGCCTTCCGGACGACGAGGAATCCCGTCAGGCGGAGGAAATGAGACATGTCCTCGGGATCGTCGTCGACGTGGAACCTGTGGCTCAGATCGAGCGGATTCCCGGCGCGGTCGACGAAGTCGATCGAGGCGGGATCGTAGATCGGACGTCCCGAGTACATGCATCGGATCGCCGGCTCCCAATCGTCCCAGCTCTCGAAGTTGCCCCGCACGAACCGGACGGCATGGCTGTAGAGCAGCCCGAAGCGCGTCCGGTACTCATAGAGATAGTCGAGCCACGATTCGTGATCGATGATCTCGAGCACCGTGCGTGCATCGGCAGCGACGCCCGGCTCGACCCGCACCTCGCCGTCCTGACAGCGGTAGCTGTAGAAGCGTCCGTCCGGAAGACCGATCGCGATCGGCTGCTTGCCGGCGACGTCCCAGGCGACCTGCGAGTTGACCCCGCTCGCGAGCCGACGCGGCAGCTCGACCTGGTGGAACTCGTCGAAGTCGACCCACGGCAGCCCTGCGCCGCGGTACGTCCCGAAGGTGGTATCTCGTCCGATCAGCCCCGCCTGCTCCGATGCCGCCATTTCCCTCGCTCCTTCCTCGACCGCCCGCCCCGCGCCGCCCGGGAGACCCGGGGCGAAGCAGGGCAACACTCTTCACGGTCCGCCGTCTCGATGTTCCGTCGCTAGCGCGCTCCTCGCACCAGCCGACCGGGCCGCGCGCCCGTGTCCTCGCCGTTTCGGCGGGTCACCTCGCCCGACACGATCGTGTAGTCGTAGCCCTCGGCCTTCTGCAGCAGGCGCCGACCGCCCGCCGGCAGGTCGTGCACGAGCTTGATCGAACGCAGCTTCAGGTTGTCGAAGTCGATCACGTTGAGATCGGCCTTCTTGCCGACCTCGAGAGTGCCGCGATCCGTCAGACCGAAGAGCTCCGCCGTGTCCTTCGTCTGCTTCTTCACGACCCACTCGAGCTCGAGCTTGTCGCCGCGAGAGCGGTCGCGCGCCCAATGCGTCAGCATGAAGGTCGGGATCGACGCGTCGCAGATCATGCCGCAATGCGCGCCGCCGTCGGAGAGACCCGACACGCAGAAGGGGTTCGTGAGCATCTCGCGAATCACCTCGTGATCGCCGTCGACGTAGTTGAAGATCGGCATCATCAACATGTTCGTCCCGTCGCCCGCCGCGAAGAGGTCGTAGGCCGCCTCGAGAGGCTCGACACCGTTGGCCTCGGCGATCGCCGCCACGCTCCGATCGGGGGTCGGCTCGTAGTCCGGCGGATCCCCGATCGCGTAGAGGCGGTGCAGCATGACGCCGATCATGTCGGCGATGCCGTCGAAGAGGTTGCCGGGATCCGCGCGGCAGGTTCTCCTCGGACAGGATCGCCTGCTTGTTGGCCGGCTCGCGCATCGCGGCGGCCAGCGCCGCGAGCGAGTCCGTCTCCTCGCGCAGGCGCACGAAGGTGGGACGGCGCGCGAAGGCGTGGTGGGTCTGCAGGCCGATCATCAGGCCGAAGGGCCGCGCCGCGATCTGGGGATAGAGCTGCGCGCCCTGCTCCGCCGCCTCGATCGACTCCGTCATGATCTCGCGCCAGAGCTCCGGGCTCGGTCTCGTTCTGGAGCATCGCGAAGGTCACCGGCCGCTCGATCTCCGCCGACAGCTTCTTCATCCACTCGACCTCGCGCTTGGCGTTCACGAGGTCCTGGCCGTCGGCGCCGGCCGGGGCCAGCTCGAAGACGCCGGCGCCCGCGTCACGCAGCGCGTAGCCGAGCCCGAAGAGCTCGTCCTCGGCGGCGAAGGTGCCGGGGACGGGCTCGCCGTCCATGGCGCGATGACCCAGGACGCGGCTGGTGCTGACACCGAGCGCCCCCGCCTCGATCGCCTGGCGCGTGAGCTCGCGCATCTGGGCGATGTCCTCGGGCGTGGCGGGCTCGTTCTTCGCACCGCGCTCGCCCATCACGTAGGCGCGCAGCGCGCCGTGCGCGAGCTGGGTGCCGAAGTCGACGGAGGTCTTCCGCTTCTCGAGCGCATCGAGATACTCCGGGAAGCTCTCCCACTCCCAGGTGATGCCCTCGGAGAGCGCGGTCCCGGGAATGTCTTCGACGCCTTCCATCAGCTGGATCAGCCACTCTTCCTTGCCGGGCTTGACCGGCGCGAAGCCGACGCCGCAGTTGCCCATCACCACCGTCGTCACGCCGTGACCACCGGACGGGTCGAGGTTGTCGTCCCAGGTGACCTGGCCGTCGTAGTGCGTGTGGATGT
The DNA here is from genome assembly GCA_963698485.1 of uncultured delta proteobacterium. Classification (GTDB taxonomy): domain Bacteria; phylum Myxococcota_A; class UBA9160; order UBA9160; family UBA4427; genus UBA4427. The sequence goes on from CAVORA010000001.1 coordinate 288,630, forward strand.
CGACGAAGCCCGGGGTGACGATGCGGCCGGTGGCGTCGATCGTCTGGGCGGCCTCGCCGGGGACGGAGGCGCCGATCGCGGCGATCTTGCCGTCCTTGATCGCGACCTCTCCGAGATAGGCGGGAGCGCCGGTGCCATCGACGATCCGGCCCCCGGTGATCTTCAAATCAAACATGCTGTTCTCCTTGGCGTCCGAGGGGGAATCGCGTGCGGCCGCGGCTCACCCTTCTCGGCAATGGCAGTCTCGAAGCGCGCTCTCGCGGCGTAGACCCCGGAAGGGGATTGATCGGCAGCGGCCTGCCTCGCAGAGACCGCGCCGGAGGAGCCTCTAGTGTACACCGGCAAACGACAGCGAAAGGGGCGTGGTCCCGGGAAATCCCGCGTAGTCAGGGCCTCGCAACGCCCTGGCAGCACGCAGGCAGGCTCGCGGACTTCGAGGACTGAGTGGCGGTGGTGACCGGGGCGGCGAGCGCGATCGGCCGCGCCCGTCAGCGTGACTTCGGCTCCCGCCAATCGAGGATCGCTGTCGGCGACCAGCGCCGGTTCATCGGCAGCACCGACTCCCAATCGGGGAAGAGCCCGCGCGCGCGCACGAACTCCTGCGCCATGAAATGCTGACCATTGTACTGCGCGGCCTCATCCTCGGTCGCGAGCCAGAGCGCCGCCATGGCGGGCACCTCGACCGGACAGAAGAGCTCTTTCGGGTAGCCGAGACGATGGCCCTGGGTGTGGAATCGCTCGGTCATGACCGGGCCCGGATCGAGATCGAAGGCCAGGATGCCGTCGCGGTCGTGCTCCGCCGCGAGACCGTCCGCGATCTTTCCACAGGCGGCCTTGGAGCAGTTGTACGAGACGCCTGCGCCGCCCGCACCCGGCGGCCCGCCCTGCCTGGTGTAGTTGTGCCGGGTCGAGAGATTGATCACGCGTCCCGCCCCACGCTCGATCATCCCGGGCAGGAAATGCTTCACGAGCGCCATCGGAGCCAGGAAGTTCGCCTGGATCTTGGCCGCGAACTCCTCCATCGGCGTGTCCTTGATCCAGGCATTCGTGTACTGCCCCATCTCGTACATCGCGTTGTTCACGAGCACGTCGACGCCGCCCCACTCCTCGAGCACGCGTCGCGCGCCCGCGTCCACCGAGGCCGGGTCGAGCAGGTCGAGCTGGATCGCCATCGCCGCGACAGCGTGCGCGCTCACCTCCTCCGTCGTCGCGGCGAGACTGCCTGGAAGCGGCGTCGCACGACCGTGCTCGTCCTGCTCGCGCCCTTCGCCCTCCTTCAGCGTGCGTCCGGTGAACGCCACGTCGAATCCCGCTCGGGCGAACTCGCGGCAGAGGCTCTTGCCGATGCCGCGCGTGCCGCCGGTCACGAGCACGCGCTTTCGATCCGATCGTCCGGGCATGCTTCCCTCCTCGAGTCGCTGCGGCGGCGCGCGTCGCGGGGTCTCTGTCGAGCGCGCGATGATTCTGCCAGACTGATGAGACTAACCGATTCGCGGGTCCTCGCTGACGGCTGCATTCGAGCCCAGGGCCGTTGGGCACCCCGCGAAGACCCGTTTCGGGCAAGGAGAACGCCGCGATGAAGCTCGTCGTGACCGGACATGATGAAAACGGCTCCTCGATCTTCTCACATGCCGGCGATCCGCCGCGCTCGTCCTCGCCGGGGAGCTACGAGCTGTGGTCGACGCGGGGCCCGATCGAGATGCCCGACGCGACCGACGCCAGCGCGCCGGCCGCGATCGGCTACTTCCCCGTCGAGGGAGAGACCTGCTTCAAGGTCGTCTCGGTGCCCGGGCGAGCGGATCGACCCCCGGGCGGCTTCGGCGGACAGATGCCAGCGGACCTGCAGAAGCATTTCGATCCGGACGATCCCGAGATGCACACGACCGATACGATCGACTACGTCGTGATCCTCGCAGGGACGGCCGAGCTCGAGCTCGACGACGGGCGCAAGGAGATGGTCCAGGCCGGTGACTGCGTCGTCCAGCGCGGCACGCGCCACGCCTGGCGTGTCACGAGCGACGAGCCGCTGGTGCTTGCGGCGACGCTCATCGGGGCCAGACGGATCTAGCCTCGAGGACGGCAGCGGCGGCTACCATCCGCCGTCGATCTGGCTACGTTCCCGCGCGACTCGTTCCACGGGAGATCGGCATGGCAACGTTTGGATTGGTCGTCGGCGGCGGTCCCGCACCAGGCATCAACGGCGTGATCAGCGCCGCCACGATCGCGGCGCGACGCAGCGGGGCCCGCGTGATCGGTTGCGTCCAGGGCTTCGAATGGCTGATGCAGGGCGACATCGACCATGTGATCGACCTCGACGAGGCCGCGGTGACCCGCATCCACGAGCTCGGCGGCTCGATCCTCCGGACGTCCCGGGCCAACCCGACCAAGGATCCCGCCAACCTCGATCGCGTCGTCGACAGCCTCGGCCGGCTCGGCATCGATCACCTGATCTCGATCGGCGGCGACGACACGTGCTTCTCGGCCCGAACGGTCGCCGAAGCCGCCGGCGACCGACTGAAGGTCGTGCACGTACCGAAGACCATCGACAACGACCTCCCGCTGCCGCCCGGCATCCCGACCTTCGGCTTCGAGACCGCGCGCGCGACGGCCAGCGGCATCCTCTGCACCCTGCTCGAGGATGCCCGTACCTCGGGCCGCTGGTTCATCATCACCATGATGGGCCGCAACGCCGGGCACCTCGCGCTCGGCGCGGCCCACTCCGCGGGCGCGACCCTGGCGATCGTGGCCGAGGAGTACGGCGGCCAGAAGATCCGGCTCGACACGCTCGCGCGGCGGGTCGAGGGAACGATCCTCAAGAGCACCGCCGAGGGCCGCCCCTTTGGCGTCATCGTCCTCGCCGAAGGCCTCGGCGAGTCGATCGATCCGGCAGACCTCGCCGATCTCCCGGACCTGCCGCGCGACGAGCACGGCCATCTGCGGCTCGCCGAGTTCCCCCTCGGCGCGCTGGTCCGCACGCGCGTCCAGGCAGGACTCGCGCAGCACGGCATCAAGGCGACGGTCGTCGTGAAGGACGTCGGCTACGAGTGTCGCTGCGTGTCGCCCTGCGCCTACGATCAGGAATATACCCGCGAGCTCGGCGCGGGTGCGGTCGACACGCTGCTCGCCGGACAGGGACACGTGATGATCACGCGACAGAACGGTCGCATCGTCCCGATCCCCTTCGACGAGCTGATCGACCCCGCCACGGGGAAGACGGCGGTGCGCATGCTCGACACCAAGACCGAGGCCTTCGCGACGGCCATGCGGCTGCAGACACGGCTCGAGGCCGCGGATCTCGCCGACGACGCGACGGGCGAGGCGATCGCCGCAGCGAGCGACCTCGATCTCGCGGCCTTGCGGGCACGCTTCGCCTGAGCGGCGCGGCGCGAGACCCGGGTCTCACGCCCAGGTCTCATGCCCAGGTCTCAAGCCGTGGGCGCGAGGCTCCGCTGCGGCCGCTTCGCGGTGTCGGCCGACAACATCAGCAGCAGGCCCGCGCTCGCGACCAGCACGCCGATCAGCCCGATCAGACCCATCGAGTAGGACGCGCTGGCATCGAAGGCGTAGCCGAAGCCGAGCGGTCCGAGAAAGAGCATCGGAAGTCCGACCAGGGCGCCCAGCCCGATCACCTGACCGAAGGATTCCGGGCCGAAGAGCCGCGCGATGAGCGCGCCGTAGACCGGCATCATGGCGCCCCCCACCAGCCCCACCACGAAGAAGACGCCGAGCGCCAGCGAATATCCGGGCTCGAGGCTCAGAAAGCCGAAGGCCACGCAGAGCGTCGCGATCATCCCGAGAAAGAGCAGACGCGGATGGATCCGGTCGGCCAGGGACCCGAGCATCAGCGGCCCGGCGACCGCACCGATCGACTGCAGTACGACGACGATCGAAGCCGCTTCCGTCGAAGCGCCGAGATACATCATGAAGGGGATCGCGTTCGCGGCCATCACGAGGCCGCTCGCTGCGAACGGCGCCACACCGAGCGCCACGAGCCAGAAGTCTCGCGAACGCACGACAGAGCCCGTCTCCCACGCGAAGATCTCCCCGACAGCCGCCGCCGCGCTCTCGTCGACCTGGATCGGCTCATCGCCGTCGGGAAACTGACCGACGTCGGAGGGCCGGTCGATCATACCCAGCAGGATCACCGGCAAGGCCAGCACGATCGTCACGACCGCGAACCCGAGCATCGTCGGCCGCCAGCCCCAGACCCCGATCGCGTAGGCCGCGACCGGCACGATCAGCGCCGGACCGAGCGGCCCGCCTGCGTTCGTGATGCCGAGCGCACGACCTCGCAGCCGCGAGAACCAGTTCGCCATCGCCGTCGACGAGGCCATCGGACCGAGCATCGCCATGCCGATCGCCGAGCCCGCGCTGAAGAGCAGTCCGACCTGCCAGAGCGCCGTCGCCCGCGACATCAAGGCCAGCGAAACGGCCAGCACCAACGCGCCTAGCATCATCACCCGACGGATCGAGCCGCGATCGAGCAGCCCGCCGATCACGGGCATCGACAGGTTCATCACGACGGTGAAGAGCGCCACGCCGAGATTGAACTGCGTGGCCGTCGCGCCGAGCTCTTCCGCGAGTGGCGCGGCGAAGAGACCGACGGCACCGAGGGTGAAGCCGATCGCGATCGCCTGCGTCACGACCCCCGTCGCGCAGACACGCCAGCCCGAAAAGGTCGGAGGCACCGAAGCCGGAGGAGAAAGAGCGGTCAAGGCGTCACCCGATCAGATCTACCCCTGGAGCAGGGTGATCATGTTGTAGAGCACGGCCGGCCGATCGCTTCCGACCACGTGAATCGCCGTCTCCTGCTCCATTCGAACGCCCTTCTTGCCCGCTTCGACCGACACGAGGCGACTGCGCGCATGCAGCTTCGAGGGCACCGGTACCGGGGAGAGGAAGCGCAGCTTGTCCGAGCCATAGTTGACGGCGTTCTTCACGCCGACGGTCTTGTAGGCCGGCTTGCCCTTGGCGTTCAGCATGGGCAGCAGCGACAGCGTCAGGAAGCCGTGGGCGATCGGGCCACCGAAGGGAGACTCCTTCTTGCAGCGCTCGACGTCGATGTGGATCCACTGATGATCGCCGGTCACGTCCGCGAACTGGTTCACCATCTCCTGGGTGACGTCGACGGGCTCGCAGAACTCGCCGTACTCCTCGCTGACGTGCTTCTGGAGGGCGGCGATGTCGTCGAATCGAATCTCTTCCATGGGGGTCTCCTGGTGTTCGGATCGCGACCCGACGCCACGAGAGCGCGGAGCGAGGTCGCAGAATGGGTTTCGAGGTGCGCCCGGGCGCGATCCCCATTGCTATCACAGCGGCCGAGTGGATGCGATCCGACCCGATCTCAGCGATCGCGCAGCTTGCGCGCCGCCTCGAGTGCCGCGGGGGTGTCGACGTCCCGGAAGATCGCGTCGCTTTCGATCTCCACCTCGACGAGCCGATCACGTTGGGCCTCGACGATCGTGCGGCCACCCCGATCGCCCGCGAGCGACGCCAGCGCCTCGAAGTAGGCGGAGCCGAAGAGCACGGGATGTCCGTGGCGCCCCGCTCGCGTCGCGACGGCAATCGCGCGAGCCCCCTCTTGCTCGCGAGCCCGAAACGCCCGCTCGAAGGCCGTGACCACCGCGCCCACCCACTCGGATCGCAGCCCCGGGAGATCTCCGACGCAAACCAGGATGCCGTCGACCGCGACGTGCTCGAGGACGCCCCGGACACCCGCTGCGAGCGAGGAACCCATGCCCTCCTGCCAGCCCGCATGGTCGAGGAAACGCACCTCCCGATCGGCGAGGCAGCCGCGGACCGCGCCCGCTTCGCTGCCCGTCACGACGAAGACGGGATCGATGCCCGCGCCGCATAGCGCGTCGACGGCGATCGCCACGAGCGCCCGGCCGCCGACCGTCTCGACGAGCTTGTTCAGGTCGGGCCCCATGCGCTCGGAAGAGCCGGCCGCGAGCACCAGCCCCGCGACCCTCGGTGACGTCATCCGGCGGCGCGCCCGCGCAGCACGGCGGTCATCTCCGCCGCGATCGAGAGCGCGATCTCCGCCGGACTCTTCGCGCCGAGGTCGAGACCGACCGGGCCGTGGATGCGGCCGAGCGCCGGCTCGTCGAGGCCCGCCTGCCGCAGCCTTTCGCGCCGCCGCTCCTGGGTGCGCCGACTTCCGAGCGCGCCGACGTAGAAGCACGGCGCCCGAAGCGCGACCCCGAGTGCGGGCTCGTCGATCTTCGCGTCGTGGGAGAGGGTCACGACGGCGCTCCGCGCATCGGGCGCGAAGCGTGCGAGCGCTTCGTCCGGCCAGCCGTGATCGAGACGCACGCCGGGAAAGCGGGCCTCCGTGAGGAACCCGCGGCGCGGGTCGATCACCAGCACCTCGTAACCCAGATCCCGGGCGAGGGCCGCGAGGCGCTGGGCGATATGGACGGCGCCGACGATGGCCAGCCGCAGCGAAGGATTGAAGGGGTGGACGAAGACGGGGCCTTCGGCGCAGTCGACGAGACGAGCGCGATCGCTCGCGATCGCCTCGGCGAGGGCAGCCACGATCTCCGGGCCGAGCGAGCCGATGCCCGCGACGTCCTGGCCATCCGTCGCGTGCTCGAGCGCGGCGGGATCGATCAGCGCCTCGCGCCCCCCCTCGAGCCAGGAGACCCGAACGACCGGCCGTCGCGCCGCGCGCGCTGCGACGATCTCATCGAGCAGCGAGCGCTTCAATCGACGCGCTCGACGAAGATCCGCACGCGACCGCCGCAGGCCAGCCCGACCGCCCAGGCGTCCTCGTCCGCGACACCGAACTCGAGCAGGGCGGGATCCCCGGTCTCGATCACCTCGCCCGCCTTCTCGATCACCGCGCCCTCGACGCAGCCTCCCGAGACCGAGCCCTCGAAATGCCCCTCGGCGTCGACCGCGAGCTGGCTGCCTGCTGGACACGGCGACGAGCCCCAGGTCTCGACGACCGTCGCCAACGCGACGGCGCGCCCCGCCTCCCGCCAGCGCTGAGCATGACCGAGCGGGTCACCCGCGAAGGGGTTCACGGACTCGCTGACCGAGTCCCCCGAGCCCCCACCGATCGCGCCCACGAAGTGGATCTCCGCGTTGGGCGTGAGCCGCTCGTACAACGCGTCGTTATGGATCACGCCGTCGATCGACACCGCGACGCGTTCGAGCTGCCCGTCGAGCGCGGCATACCGGGCGTAGAGTGCGCGGATCAGCTCGTCGACGCGCGTCGCTTCGAGCTCGACCGACTCCTCGCCATTCGTGAAGCGCTGCTGCGCGCTCGAGAAGATCACCCTTGCCACGAGGTCGACTCCCGAACGATCAGCGACCGCGCGCCGCTTCGATCGCCTCGAGCACCCGCGGCGGCGACATCGGCAGCGCATGAAAACGCACGCCCGTCGCGTCGCGCACGGCGTTCGCCACCGTCGCGAGCGGCGGCACGATCGGCGTCTCGCCCACGCCGCGCACGCCGTAGGGATGCAGCGGGTTCGGCACCTCGACGATCACGGTGTCGATCATCGGCAGATCCGACGCCACCGGAATCCGGTAGTCGAGAAATCCTGCATTCTCGACCTTGCCGTCGGCGTCCCACAGATATTCCTCGTTGAGCGCCCAGCCGATACCCTGGGCGGCGCCGCCCTGGAACTGGCCCTCGACGTAGGTCGGGTGGATCGCCTTGCCCGCGTCCTGCGCGACCGTATATCGAAGCACACGCGTGACGCCGGTCTCGGGATCGACCTCGACGTCGCAGAGATGCACGCCGAAGCCCGGCCCGGCGGCGGGCGGATTGACCGAGGCGCTTGCGACGACCGGGCCACCGGTCATGCGCATCTGTCGGGCGATCTCCTCGATGCTGAGCGAGCCCTTCTCGGCCGAGCCGTTGATCGCGACCGCGTTGCCGTCCTGCCACTCGACGGCGTCGAGCTCGATGTTCCAGATCGTGGCGGCGCGGGCGCGCAGATGATCGACGACCTGTCGGGTCGCCTCGATCACCGCCATGCCCGTCGCATAGGTCACGCGGCTGCCGCCCGTGCCGTCGCAGTAGCCCACCGAGTCGGTATCCCCCACGATCGGACGCACGCGGGTCACGTCGATGCCGAGCTCCTCGGCGCACATCAGGGCCATGCTCGCGCGCGAGCCACCGATGTCGGGATTGCCCGTGCGCACGACGGCCGAGCCGTCGTCGTTCACGCTGACCGTGGCGCTCGACTGCATGCCGGCGTTGAACCAGAAGCCCGCGGCGACGCCGCGTCCCTGGTTCTCTCCGAGCGGGGCCTTGTAGTGGGGATGATTGCGAGCCGCCTCGAGCGTCTGCTTGAAGCCGATCGGTCCGAAAGACGGACCGTATTTCGCGCGGTCGCCCTCTGCGACGGCGTTCTGCAGGCGCAGGTCGATCGGGTCTCGATCGAGCTTGCGCGCGAGATCGTCCATCAGGCTCTCCGCGGCGAACGCCGCGATCGGCGCACCCGGCGCGCGATACGCGGCCACCCGCGGCTTGTTGACGACCACCTCGAGACCGAAGATCTTGAAATTCGGGACCTTGTAGGGCGTGAAGACGGTCATGGCCGCCGCACCCACCGGCGAGCCGCGGAAGGCGCCCGCCTCGAACTCGAGCCGCGTCTCCGCCGCGACGAGCGTGCCGTCGGCCTTTGCCCCGATGCGCGCCCACATGCGCGAGCCGGAGGTTGGACCCGTCGCGCGGAAGACCTCTTCGCGGGTCATCGTCATCTTGACCGGGCGTCCCGCCTTGCGGGACAGCACGACGGCGGCGGGCTCGAGATAGACCGGGATCTTGCCGCCGAAGCCGCCGCCGATCTCGGTCGGCGTCACCTTGATCTTGGTCGGCTCGGTCCCGGTGATCATGGCGACCTCGCTCTTCACGCCGAAGGGTCCCTGGGTCGAGGTCCAGATCTCACAGGTGCCGTCTTCGCGGGTATTGGCGAGACAGGCATGGGGCTCGATGTAGCCCTGGTGGACCATCGGCGTCTCGAACTCGCCCTCGACGATCACGTCGGCCTGCGAGAAGCCGGCCTCGATGTCACCACCCTCGAAGACGATCTGGTTCGTGATGTTGTTGTCGTGGTCGGGCTTCGGGCCTGCCCCGAGCGTCTCCTGCCCTTCGTGGAGGATCGGGGCATCCGGCGCCAGCGCCTCGGCCACCGACAGCACGGGCTTGAGGACCTCCCACTCGACCTCGATCAGCTCGGATGCTTCCCGTGCGATCTCGACGCTGGTCGCGGCGACCGCGGCGTAGGCATGACCGTGGAAGAGCACCTTCTCCCGGGCCAGGATGGTCCGGGAGTTGGCGCCGAAGTCGACGCCGTGGGAGCCCGCACCGATCCAGTCCATCGGCACGTTGGGGAAGTCGGCGGCCGTGATGATCGCGCGCACGCCGGGGATCTTCTCGGCTTTGCTCGTATCGATCGACAGGATGCGCGCGTGCGCATGAGGACTGCGCACGAAGACCCCCTGGAGCATCCCGGGAAGCGCGTAGTCCGCGCCGAAGCGCGCGCGCCCCGTGACCTTGTCGAGGCCATCGTGCCGGATCGGCCGGCTGCCGATCTGCTTGAACTTCGCTTCGTCCGCCTTGTTGCCCAGGGTCGCGCCGCCGCTCATGCCCGTTCCTCCCGCATCACGGCGGCCGCTTCGAGGACCGCCTTGATGATCTTGTCATAGCCCGTGCACCGACAGAGATTGCCCGCCAGGAAATAGCGCGCCTCCTCCTCGGTCGGATCCGGATTCTTTTCGAGCAGCTTCTCCGCCGCAACGATGAATCCGGGTGTGCAGATTCCGCATTGCAGCGCGCCCTGCTCGAGAAACTGCTGCTGGATCGGAGTCAGGTGCGTGCCCTTGGCGACGCCTTCGATCGTCTCGATCGTGCGGCCCGCCGCTTCGGGGGCGAGCACCAGGCAGGCTGGCACCAGGCGCCCGTCGACGACGATCGAGCAGGCCCCGCAGTCCCCCGTCGTGCAGCCTTCCTTGGTGCCGGTCATCCCGAGCTGGTCGCGCAGCACCTCGAGCAGGCTCTGATGCCCCGCGCACAGGAATTCCGTCTCTTCCCCATTGATCGTCGTCTCGACTCGAATCTTGGCCACGGCTCTCTCGTCTCTCTTCTCTATCTTCGCTCTCGGAGCGGTCAGCAGGCGGATCCTTGCACGGTCGCCCGTGTCAGCGGGCCCTCGCCCGGTCATAGGCGATCCGCGCTGCGCGCCGGGTGAGCACACCCGACACGGTCTTGCGGTAGGCAACGGTGCCGCGCTTGTCGGCGATCGGAGTCGCGGCCGCGCTGGACGCCGCACCGGCGGCTTCGAGCGCCGCATCTTCGAGCCGCGACCCCACCAGCGCCTCTGCCGCGGCCTCCACCACGATCGCCTTCGGCGCGACGGCCCCGAGCGCGACCCGCGCCGCACGCACGACCCCGTCGCCGTCGAGCTCGACGGAGACGCCCGCGCCCACCACCGCGATATCCATCTCGGTCCGGGGAATCAGCCGCAGGTAGGCGTCCGAAGCGTGCGCCGCCGGCGCCGGGACCTTGAACTCGACGACGAGCTCGCCGCGTCCGAGCACCGTCTGACCCGGGCCGGTCGTGAAATCTTCGACGGCGACCTCGCGTTCGCCCTTCGGGCCTGCGATCACGACGCGGGCTCGGCAGGCGATCAGCGCGGGCACCGTGTCGGCGCCGGGCGAGGCGTTGCAGAGGTTGCCCGAGAGCGTGGCGCGACCCTGGACCTGGGTCGAGCCGATCAGATCGGTCGCCTCGGCGAGCCCCGGCCAGAGCTGCTTGATCGATTCGTTCTCGAAGATCTCGGCGGCGGGCACCGAAGCCCCGAGCGTGAGGCCCGACGAGTCGAGCTTCGTCGCCATCAGTCGTGGAATCCGCTTCACGTCGACGAAGAGCGGCGGAGTGCCTCGGCCCATTCGCATCTGGACCAGCAGGTCGGTGCCGCCGGAGAGGATTCGCGCCCCCTCCTCCGCCTGAAGCAGCGCGACGGCGGCGGCGACGTCGGTGGGGGCTTCGAATCGGGACGCTTCCAAGATTCACTCCTCGAGATCGCTATCGGTGGGTCGCCCGCTGCGACGGGCGAGGCCCGAGTATGGCGCGAAATCCCGGGATGCCACAGTCTGAGGCGTGGGCGGCGGATCGCCGACCCGTCCGAGGGTCCGGCCGGAACGATCGACAGGGGAAGAGGAGCCCAGACATGGCGCAGAAGAGAACGCTCCGGGGCCAGGTCGCGATCGCCGGCATCGGCGAGAGCGTCTACTACAAGCACGGCGAAGTCGCCGGACGCGCAGTTCAAGCTGCTGCTGCAGGCGATTCTCGCCGCCGCCGACGACGCGGGCCTCGATCCGCGGGAGATCGACGGGATCGCCTCCTATGCGAACGACGGCAACCCGCCCGACCGCCTGGCGGCGGCGCTCGGTCTGCGTGAGCTGCGCTTTGCGAACATGGTCTGGGGCGGAGGCGGCGGTGGCGGCTCCGGCGCGATCGGCAACGCCGCCGCCGCGATCCACGCGGGCTTCGCTGATTGCGTGGTCGTCTATCGTGGACTCGCCCAGGGCCAGGGCGCGCGCTTCGGCTCGGCAGCGCACTACCCGACGGTCGTGGCGGGAGAGGCTGCCACCTGGATCCCGTACGGCATGATGTCGCCCGCCCAGATCTTCGCGATGCGCACGACGCGGCTCATGCACGAGCACGGGATCGAGCGGAGCACGATGCGTGCGGTCGCGATGGCCGCCTATCACCACGCCCAGAACAATCCCCGCGCGGTGATGCACGGTCGCCCCTTGACCGAGGAGAAGTACGACAATTCGCGCTGGATCACCGAGCCCTTCCGGCTCTTCGACTGCTGTCTCGAGAACGACGGCGCGGCGGCGCTGATCCTGGTTCCCGCGGATCGCGCAAAGGATCTGAGGCAGAAGCCCGCCTACCTGCTCGGCGCGGCGCAGGGCGCCGAGTATCGCTCGGGAGCCGGCGGACATAACAACCCCGACTACGCCACCTCCTCCTTCAAGACCGTCGGCCCGAACCTCTTCGAGATGGCCGAGCTCGGGCCTTCGGACGTCGACGTGATCCAGAGCTACGAGAACTTCACGGGCGCGGTCGTGATGAGCCTGATCGAGCACGGCTTCTGCAGCTACGAGGACGCCAACGACGTGATCACCTTCGAGAACCTGATCGCGCCGAGCGGTCGCCTGCCGCTCAATACCAGCGGAGGCAATCTCGCCGAGTGCTACATGCACGGCCTCGAGCTGAACATCGAAGCGGTGCGCCAGATTCGCGGCACGTCGCCCAATCCGGTTCCCGACGCGGAGGTCGCTTTCGTGAACTCGGGCCCCATGGTCACGCCGGCCACCAACATGATCGTCGGCTCGGAGGCAACGCTGTGAGTGGATCCGAGGACGCGAAGACCACGACCGAGCCGATCCTGCCCGATGGCCTGCCGCAGCCCATGCCGCTTCCGGACGGGCTGGACGCGCCCTATTGGGAGGGGACACGCCGACACGAGCTGCGGGCGCAGCGATGCTCGAAATGCCGGGGCTGGCAGTGGACGGCGGAGTGGATCTGCCATCGCTGCCACAGCTTCGAGCTCGATTTCGAGCCAGTGCCCGGGCCGGCCCGGATCTTCAGCTGGCAGCGCCCCTGGCATCCCGTCCACCCCGCGCTCGCCGAGGCCTGCCCCTACGTGATCGTGCTGATCGAGTTTCCGGAGGCGGATGGCATCCGCATGGTCGGGAATCTGGTCGACCCACCGGACGGAGCAGTGCCGATCGGCGCTCCGGTCGAGCCCGTCTTCGAGGATCACGACGGCGGGGAGCCGCCCTTTACGCTGGTGCAGTGGCGGATCTCGGGCGACGCCTAGCAGCCCACGCGTGATCGGGCATCCGCAGCGCGCCCGAGAGGCTCCCGCTCGAACGCTCGTTCTTCATCGCCCCTCCCCGGCCGGCCGGCGGAGCCGTGGCCCGTCCGCACGCTTCTTCCGGCGCGACCTTCTGCTTCGCGGTGGGCCAGCGGAGCGTTCTGGAGAACAGTCCTCGCCGAGGCCCAGGCGCGCGCCGAGGCCTCGACGAAGAAGCTCAGCTCGCAGCGCGGATGTCCGCCAGGACTGCCTCCGCGTGTCCAGCCAGATCGAGCCCGTCGCCTTCGACGTCGTAGGCCTTTGCGATCTTGCCGTCCGGGCTGATCAGGTAGCTGATCCGCCGCGGAATCCCCGCCTCGAAATACTTCTCACCCTCTTCGCGACACGCGTCATAGGCTGCGCCCATGGTCTTGTCGGGGTCGGACAAGAGCGGGTAGGGAAAGCCCTCGTCCCCGGCGAACTTCTTCTGGTCCGCCACCGAATCGAAGGAAACGCCGAGTACGACGGCGTTGGCGCCTTCGAACGCCTCTTTTTGCTCACGGAACCCGTGGCCTTGAACCGTTCAACCCGGGGTCGAGGCCTTGGGGTACCACCACATCGCGATCCACTTCCCGGCAAGGCCCTTCAGGGTGACGGTATTTCCATCCTGATCCTTGGCCGAGAACTGGGGCGCTTCGCTGCCGACTGCCAGCATACTCTGCTTCTCCTCATGATTGTGATTGCTACGCGTGAAGTGCGCGGACGCGGCGGCGGTCTGCCCCGGTCCGACGTACCTGAACCTAGCAGCTCACTCGAGCGCCTCCTCGCCGAAGAATGCGAAGAGCTCCTCGAGCAGGGCCTCGGGCTGCTCTTCCGCCACCCAATGCGCACAGCCGGCCAGCACGCCGCCGCGCACGTCGTTTGCTACCGCCTCGAGCGATTTCTTGACCCCGCCCGCAAAGCTGATCTCGCCGCCGAGCGCGAGCACCGGCATCTCGAGCTTCGTGCGGGCATTCTCCTGGTTGTGCTTCAGATCGACCGGCAGGGCCCCGTAATGCGCCATGCTCGCGCGCATGGCGCCGGGCGCGGAGAACGCGGCGACGTATTCGTCGATGTCCTCGAGGCTGAACGCGCCGGGGTTGTAGCAGTCGCGATAGAAGTGGGTCAGGAAGGTCCGTTCGCGACCGGTCACGAGCGCGACCGCGATATCGGGCTGAGCATTGAACGACAGGTGGAAGAGACGCTTGTAGAACTCGGCCTGCTCGCGTTCGTCGATCGTGATCGCCACGTCGAGAATCACGAGCCTGCGAACGTCCTCGGGATGCGCGCAGGCGTAGGCGTAGGCGGTCGGCCCTCCGAAATCGTGTCCGACGAGAAAGATCTTCTCGAAGCCGAGCGAGCGCACGAGCTCGTAGATGTCGGTCGCGACGGTGCGCTTGTCGTAGCCGTCGATGGGCTTCGACGACTGGCCGAAGCCGCGCAGGTCGGGCGCGATGACCGTGTAGCGCTCGGCGAGCGCGGGGATGACTTTGCGCCACATGTACCAGGTCTGCGGCCAGCCATGCAGCAGGACGACCGGAGGGCCTTCTCCCGCTCGGACATAGTGGATCTTCAACCCGTTCACGAAGGCGGTGTGATGCTCGAAGTCTTCGAAGGACATGGCTTCGAGCGTAGCCCGACTCCGGCTTGTGTCGCGGAGGCATCTGGGATTCCTTCTCGAGGCAAGGTGCGCTGCCGAATGGCCGGCGGGCGCGATTCCCGGAGATCTCGCGAGATGAAGCTCGTCCATCTGATGCAGCTCAAGGCCACGGTCGATGCCCCGATCGAGATCGGGCCGATGCCGATCGGGACTCGGCGCGTCTTCAACGCAACCGGCGGGCGATTCGAAGGCGAGCGCCTTGCGGGCGAAGTCCTGCCCGGCGGCGGTGAGTGGTTTCTCGATGCGGGGGAAGGTTTCGGGCAGGTCGACGTCCGCTTGATGCTCCGTACCGATGACGGCGCGCATGTCTACCTGCGTTATTCCGGCGTGATGGATTTCAACGACGTCGTGATGGGCAAGCTCGCCGCCGGGGAGTCGACCGACTACGGGGACAACCGCTTCCTGACCCAGGTCCGGATGGAGTCGGCGGATCCGAAATACGCCTGGCTGACGAGCACGATCGCGGTGGGCGAAGGGCGCATGCACCCCGACTGCGTCGAGTACGCGATCTACGAGGTGGCACACGCGTGAATGCTGCGACCGCCAGCGCGCCGAACGCCCTTCCGGGCCTTCGAGAGTGCAGCTCTTTCTACTTCGACTTCGCGTGCTGGGGACGGATGCTGCGCTACGCGTGGTCCGAAACCGATGCCCGCAGACGGCGCAAGCTCTTCTCGCTCCTGCTGCTTCGCGTTCCCCTCGTCGCGGGCATCAACGCGATCTGCTTCGCACTCGACCCGATCGTCTTCCCGGGACTCCTGAGAGACCGAGATTCACGAGCCCGTCTTCGTGATCGGACACGCGCGCAGCGGCACCACGCATCTCCACGACCTCCTCTACCGTGACTCCGAGCGATTCTCCTGCTTCCTGATGTACGAGCTCTTCTGGCCCTCGTTGATCCCGAAGAAGCTGATCCGTCTCTTCGCGCGAATCGACGAGGGCTGGCTCGGCGGCTTCTTCGAGCGGCGCGCCCGCGCTCGCAGCGACGCCCGCTATTCGAAGACCCAGGACGCACATCATCAGGCTGCCGATTACCCCGAGGAGGACGACGGCATCCTCACCTACTCCTGCTCGTCAGGCTCTTGGTCGCTGCGCGTTCCGGACCTCTCGATCGTCAGCTTCCACTACGTCGATGAATGGCCTGACCGCAAGCGCCGTCGGATGATGTCCTTCTATCGCGAGTGCATCCGGCGACAGCTGTACCTCAACGGCCCGGGGAAGGTTCACCTCAGCAAGAATCCGACGTTTACCGGTCGGGTCGAGTCGCTGATCGAATTCTTTCCGGACGCGAAGTTCATCGTCCCCTATCGAAATCCACTCGAAACGATCCCGAGCCTCCTGCAGCTGATGCGGGGCTTCTGGAAGATCCGCGGCGTGACCGAGGAGCGCATGCAGAAGGGCTTCGAACGGTTGATCGAGCAGTCGCTCCACAGCTACGAGTATCCCGACGAGGTCTTCGATCACCACCCCACGCTGACGATCACCGAGGTCGACTATCGGGATCTCGTGAGTCATCCGAAGCAGGTCGTGCGGCAGGTCTACGCGGATCTTGGCTTCGCGATGTCGCCGGAGTTCGAGGCGATCCTCGACGAGGCCCAGCAGAAGGCAGGACAGCACGAGACGCGGCATCGCTATTCCCTGAAGGCGTTCGGCCTCGACGAACGCGAGATCCGCCAGCGACTCGCGCCGCTCTTCGAGCGATTCGACTGGCCGTCGGTCTCCCCGCGCGAGGAGAGGATCGTCGGGGCAGCGACCGACACGAAAGGTGAACCGAAATGATCCGACACGAAACCCTGGTGATCGGGGCGGGACCCGGCGGAATCTGCTCCGGGATCAAGCTGCTCGAATCCGGCCGAGACGACTTCGTGATCCTCGAGAAGGCGAGCGGAGTCGGCGGAACCTGGTATCACAATCGCTACCCGGGCGCGGCCTGCGACGTGCCCTCGCATCTGTATTCGTTCTCCTTCGACTGCCGGCGCGACTGGCCGCGCCCCTTCGCGCCGCAGCCCGAGATCCTCGACTACCTGGAGCGATGCGCGGAGAGTCACGGCCTGCTGCCGCATATCCGCTTCGACGTCGAGGTCTTTCGCGCCGAGTGGGTCGAGGCGGATGCGGTCTGGCGCGTGACGACCCGGGACGGAGACGTCTACGAGGCGCGTTTCGTGATGGGCGCGTTGGGGATGTTCAACGAGCTTCACTATCCCGACATCCCCGGCCTCGACGAATTCGAGGGGACCGTTTTCCACTCCGCCCGCTGGCGCCACGATCATGACCTCCAGGGCGAGCGCGTCGCGGTGATCGGCAGCGCGGCCAGCGCGGTTCAATTCGTGCCGGAGATCGCGAAGGTCGTCGGCCACCTCGATCTCTACCAGCGAACCGCGAACTGGGTCCTCCCGAAAGACGACGACCCCTTCACGGCCGAGCAGATCGAGTCCTTTCGAGCGCGACCCGAGCTCGTCAGCGAGATGCGCAACGAGCTCTACGCGGGCATCGAAGCCATCCTCACCTTCGACGACGAGGAGCTGCTCGCGCAGGCCGAGAAGGCCGGCCGCGAGGCGCTGCTCGAAGTCGAGGACCCGGAGACCCGTCGCAAGCTCGAGCCGAAACACCCCTACGGCTGCAAGCGCCCCCTGCTCTCGAACGACTACTATGCGACCTTCAACCGCCCGAACGTCGATCTCATCACCGATCCGATCGAGCGCATCGAGCCCACGGGCGTGGTCACGCAGGACGGTCGGCTTCGTCGAGCGGATACCCTGATCCTCGCGACGGGCTTCGACACGACACGGTATCTCTCGGCGATCGAGGTGATCGGACGGAACGGCGTCCGGCTCGACGAGGTCTGGCGGGACGGGGCTTTCGCGTTCCTGGGGACGATGGTTCCGGGATTCCCGAACCTATTCATGATGTACGGGCCGAACACGAACAACGGATCGATTCTCGAAATGATCGAGAACCAGGTCGGCTTCGCGATCCGCCAGCTCGATCGGATCGCCAAAGAGGACCTGGCGTGGCTCGACGTGACGAACGAGGCGACCGAAGCCTACAACGAGGCGCTCCAACGCGACATCGAGGGCGTCGAGGTCTGGCAGGCCGACTGCCACGGCTACTACCGGAGCCCGTCCGGTCGTATCGTCACGCAGTGGCCACATAACATGACCGAGTACGGTCGACGCACGAGGGACGTCGACCCGTCCGCCTTCGCGTCGGCTAGCCGCTCGCGCTAGGGGGCTTTCGAGGACGCGGACGCCCCCGCCGCGCGATCTCCGATGACGGCGAGGACCTGCTGGATCCTCTCTTCGAGGGCCGCGCGCGTCTCGGCCGTGACCGTGACATGGCCGAGCTTGCGACCCGGCGCGGGCGCCTTTCCGTAGACGTGGACATGGATGCCCGGCTGACCCTCGAGCGCGTCGAGCGCCGGGATCTCGCTCACGAGGTTGATCATGGCCGCGAAGCCCGGAGCGTCGGTGTCGCCGAGCGGCATGCCCGCGATCGCGCGCATGTGGTTCTCGAACTGGCTGGTCTGCGCGCCCTCGATCGTCCAGTGGCCCGAGTTGTGGACTCGACACGCCATCTCGTTCGCGATCAGACGATCGCCCACCTGAAAGAACTCGACGACGAGGACGCCCACGTAATCGAGTCTCGCCATCAGCGCTTCGAGCCCCGCATCCGCCGAAGCGAGCAGCTCGGCCGAGACGGCGGGGGCCGGAGCGCGCGAGATATGCAGGATGCCGTCGACGTGGACGTTCTCGGTCGCCGGCCAGTAGCGCATGTCCCCGTCGCGCCCTCGAACCGCCAGGACGGACACCTCGCGATCGAAGGGCACGAAGCCCTCGAGAATCAGCGCCTGCCCTCCGAGCTCCTGCCACGCCGCTCCGACATCGGCCGGCTCGCGCAGCACGGCCTGGCCCTTGCCGTCGTACCCGAAGCGACGCGTCTTGAGCACGGCCGGCAGGCCGATCTCCGTCACGGCGCGCTCGAGATCTTCCCTCGAATCGACCTGCGCGAAGGGTGCGGTCTCGATTCCCAGCTCGCGAAAGAGGTTCTTCTCGACGATCCGATCTCCGGAGAAGGCCAGTGCATCCGGCGAGGGGTGGACCGGCACGTCGGCCTGCAGACTCTCGACCGCCGCAGTCGGCACGTTCTCGAATTCGTAGGTGACGACGTCGCATTCCGCGAGCGCCTCTCGCGCGCGCGGGTCGGCCCAGTCCGCGGTCAGCAGGCGAGTCACCCGCGCCGCCACCGCGTCCGGCTTCGGATCGAGCACGCGCGTCTCGATCGACAGATCGCGCGCCGCATCGGCCAGCATCATGCCGAGCTGCCCACCTCCGAGAATCCCGATCTTCATCGATCGCCTGCTTCCTTCATGGGGCTAGCCCTGCGACGGATCGGGCGTCGCCAGGACCGCGGCCGTCTGCTCCGCGCGCCAGGCCTCGAGTCGTTCACGGACGGCCGCATCGGTGGTCGCGATCATCGCGGCCGCCAGCAGCCCGGCGTTCTTCGCCCCCGACTTCCCGATCGCGAGGGTCCCGACCGGAATGCCGCCCGGCATCTGCGCGATCGAGAGCAGCGAGTCCATACCGCTCAGCGCCTTGCTCTCCACGGGCACGCCCAGCACCGGCAGCCAGGTCTTCGCCGCCAGCATGCCCGGCAGGTGGGCCGCCCCGCCGGCTCCCGCGATGATCACCCGCAGCCCGCGCTCGGCCGCGGTCTCGGCATAGCTGAAGAGCAGATCGGGCGTGCGATGGGCGGAGACGACGCGGGTCTCGTGCGGGATCTCGAGCGCGTCGAGGACGGCGGCCGCGTGCTCCATGGTCGGCCAGTCGGAGGTCGAGCCCATCACGATGCCGACCCGGGGCGTCTCGTCCTTCGCCATTCCCTGCTCCTCCGCCCTCTCGGTCGGTGTTCTCGGCCGTTGCGCCCGGGTACGCGCTCTCGCTCGAAACGCGTTTGGACGGGGTTATAGCGCGGCCGCGCGCGAGGAGACAATCGATCGCAGCGCGACGGTCTCGTGCAGAGCGCGGCCGCCGCGAGACGTTCCTCGCGAGCCGCACGGGACCGCTCGCTCGCTTGCGTGCCGGCCGTCATCACGTACGGTCTCGGATGTCCCGAACCCGAGGCGACCTCCCCGAGCACGGCGGAGCGCCTTCAGCAAGGAAGAGCGCCGATGCCCCTCACGACCGACGACACGACCGAAATCCTCCAGCTCTACGCCCGCTACAACACCGCGATCGATACCGGCGACGGCAAGGCCTTCAGCGGCTGCTTCGTGCCGGAGGGCGTCTTCAATCCCGGCCATGCGCTGCTCGAGGGACACGAAGCGATCGCCGAGTTCGGCAAGCAGACCCACCAGGCCATGCCGCTGATGCGGCATAACGCGACCAACGTCGTCGTCGACGGCGATGGCCGGACGGCTTCCGGCTCGGCCTTCCTGATCGGCTACCTCGCCGGCCCGGACTACAAGGTGATCGTCACTGGCCGTTATGCCGACACCCTGACCAGGACCGACGCCGGCTGGCGCTTCGTCGAGCGCGTCTTCACCGCCGATCAGTAGTCGAGCCGAGCGGTCGATGAACCTGCTCGCGCCCTATCGCGTTCTCGACCTGACGGACGTCCGGGGTCAGCTCGCGGGCATGATTCTCGGCGACCTCGGCGCGGACGTCGTTCGCGTCGAGCCCCGCGGCGGCAGCCTGGCTCGCCGGGCGGGGCCGCTGCTCGCCCCGGCTGCGGACGATCCGGAACAGACGCTGCGCAGCCTGAGCTTCGCCGCGTACAACCGCAACAAGCGTTCGATCGAGATCGACTTCGAGACCGAGTCGGGACGGGACACGCTGCTTCGGCTGGTCGAGGGCGCCGACTTCGTCCTCGACTCGGGTCCACCGAGCTTGCTCGATCCTGCCGGGCTGGGATTCGAGCGGCTGCTCGCGGCGAATCCCGAGATCGTGCATGTCCGGGTCACGCCCTTCGGCTCGGACGGACCCTACGCCGAGCTGCCCGCGGCGGACCTCACGATCGCCGCGCTCGGCGGGCCGATGTCGCTTCAGGGTGAAGCCGATCGGGCGCCGCTGCGGCTGAGCGTTCCGCAGGCCTGGCGACACGCGGGGGCCGAGGCTGCGATCGCTGCGCTGATCGGCCACGCCCGGGCCCGCACGACCGGGCGGGGCGTCTTCGTCGACGTCTCCGCGCAGTGCGCGATGACCTGGACCATGTTGAACGGCATGACGGCAGCAGCCGATCCAGGGCTTCGACTATCAGCGCGACGGGTCGGTGCTCCAGATCGGACCGCGCTGGCTGCCGCTGGTTCATCCGGTGAAGGACGGCCATGTGGTGGCGCTCGGCCTCGGCGCCCTGACCCGCAAGATCCTGCCCTGGCTGCTCGAGGCGGGCACGATCGACGCGTCCTTTCTCGAGCGGGAAGAGTGGAAGTCCTACGACTATCGGATCTTTCGAGGCGGCGAGTTCAAGATCCCCCTCGAAGAGCTGACCGAGACGCTCGATCGATTCTTCGCGACGCGCACGAAGCGCGAGCTCTTCCTCCCGGGTCTCGCCATCGGCGCGACGATCGCGCCCGTGATGAGCCTCGACGACCTCTTCGAGTTCGAGCAGCTCGACGACCGCGACTACTTCGAGGAGATCGAGCTGGCCTCGGGCGAACGGGTCCGCGCACCCGGCGCCTTCGCACGGTCTTCGACGACGGCCTTCGAGATCCGATCACCGCGCGCCGCGGCTCGGAGAGCACACGCAGGAGATCCTCGCGGAGCTCGAGCGTGCGCCGCGCAAGCGGCTGCCCCTGCTGCTCGAACGCGGCGGCGACGGGAGCCGCCCTGCCCCTCGAAGGGCTCAAGGTCGCCGACTTCAGCTGGGTCGGCGTCGGTCCGATCTCGGGCAAATATCTCGCCGACCACGGCGCCAACGTGATTCGCATCGAGTCGTCGACCCGCGCCGACAATCTGCGCACGGCGGGCCCCTACAAGGACGATCAGGCGGGCTGGAACCGGTCGCAGTTCTTCGGCGAGTTCAACACCTCGAAGCGCAGCCTGGCCCTCGACATGAAGCACGAGCGCGCCGCCGAGGTCTCCGGGCGACTCCTCGAGTGGGCGGACGTCGTGCTCGAGAGCTTCACGCCCGGCGCCGCGGAACGACTCGGAATCGGCTACGACGCGGCGCGCGCGAGCCAACCCGGGCGTGATCATGGTCAGCACCTGTTTGATGGGACAGACCGGACGCTGCGCCTCGATGGCGGGCTACGGCTACCACGCGGCCGCCGTCGCCGGCTTCTTCGAGCTGACGGGCTGGCCCGACCGCGATCCCGTCGGCCCCTGGAATGCCTATACCGATACCGTCGCTCCGCGCTTCCTCACGGCGACCCTGCTCGCCGCGCTCGATCACAAGCGGCGCACGGGAGAAGGTCAGCACATCGACCTCGCCCAGCTCGAAGCGGCGCTGCATTTCCTGGCGCCCGAGATGATCGCGCGACAGACCACCGACATCGCCTTCCGCCGAAGCGGCAACCGGTCGCTCGACGCCGCGCCGCAGGGCGTCTACCCCTGCGCGGGCGACGACGAGTGGTGCGCGATCGCCGTCGAAGACGACGCCCAATGGAAGGCGCTGCGCGCGGTGCTCGGCGATCCGGAATGGGCGCGGGATGCGCAGGCTCGATCGATGTCGAGGGTCGACTCGCGGCCCACGATCGGATCGACGAAGCGCTCTGCGCCTGGACGCGCGCCCAGGCACCGCGCGAGGTCATGCAACGACTCACCAGCGGCGGCGTGCCGGCCGGACACGTGCAGCGCAGCAGCGACCTCCAGCGCGACCCCCAGTACCGCCATCGCGGCTTCCATCGCGTCCTCGACCACCCCGAGATGGGCCGAATCCCGTACAGCGGACATGCTTTTCGCGTGAGTGGCTACGACAACGGCCCGCGCTTCGCGGCGCCGATGCTCGGCGAGGAGAGCTTCGAGATCCTGACGACCGATCTCGGCTTCTCCCCCGAAGCGGTCGCGGACATGATGGCCGGCGGCGCCATCAGCTGAGCGAGGGGCCGGAACGAAGACCCACCGCTCAAGCCAGAGGCGCTCACGCCCGCCAGGCCTGGATCTCGTCGACGTTCCTTGATGCTGAGCCTCGACGCTCGGCAGCGCCGCCTCCGACCGCTAGCGGCGCATCGGCATCGGTTTACAGGCCGAAGACGATCCACGACGCTCCCGCGATGACCGATGTCGACCAGGCGGAATCGCCGCTGTCTCCCAGCGGCATGGGACTCGCGACGGCCTGCTATCTGGCCTGGGGCCTGACCCCCATCTACTGGAAGGCGATCCCGGGCATCCCCGCCGACGAGGTCCTGATTCCGCGGATTCTCTGGACACTCGCGCTGCTGTGGGTGGCCTCGCTCGCCACCGGACGCATGCAGGAGATCTGGGCGGCGCGGGGCGCGGCGTGGGGATGGACCCTGCTGGCGGCGCTGCTGCTGGCGACCAACTGGTGTCTGTTCATCTATGCGATCCAGTCCGATCGCGTCATCGCGACGAGCCTCGGCTACTACATCAATCCGCTGATGAGCATCCTGCTCGGGCTCGTGATCCTCGGCGAGCGTCTCAACCGGACGCGCGGCATCGCGGTCGGGATCGCGGCGCTCGGCGTCGCGACCCTCACGATCCGGGAGGGCGAGCTGCCCTGGATCTCGCTGGTGCTGGCGACCACCTTCGCGCTCTACGGCTTGATCCACAAGGTTCGACCGCAGCCGGCGCTCGCCGGGCTCACGCGCGAGATGCTCGTGCTGGCACCGATCACGCTCTGCGGGCTCGGCTTCCTGCTGACGCGCGAGCGATCTCCGCTGATCGAGGCGTCGCTGGCGGACCACGCCTATCTGTCACTCACCGGCGTCGTGACCGCCGGCCCCCTGCTGCTCTTTCACGCAGCGACCAGGCGTCTGCCGCTCGTCGCCGTCGGCATGTTCCAGTACATCGCGCCGACCATCACATTGATCCTCGCCACCACGGTCTACAGCGAGGCCTTCAAGCCCGCCCACGCGATGGGCTTCGGGCTCGTCTGGCTCGGGCTCGCGCTGTTCAGCTTCGATTCGATTCGGCGATCGGGATTCGGTCGCGGACTCGCCGTGCGCATGTCGACTCATAGTTGATCGCAGCACCGGACGCGCAGCAGCTTCGAAACGAAAACCGACTGGCGACCGAATCGCAAGAGAATCGCCGCCGCCTTTCCTGCGCCGCGCGAAGCGACCGGCAACTCCGCCTGCGCGGCCCCGTTCGCACTGGAGAAAAGAGCCTCGCCAAGACGGAAGCAGACAGGCAGGTGCAACGTAGATCGAGCGATACAGGCCGCCTAGCATCCGAAATCGAGGGTCTTGCGAGTCGACGATGCTTGACAGTGCGGGGGCGTGATGTGAAGATCGCGCCTGAATGACGAGCTCTCAATTCCGAGATCTTGCCGCTCGAGACGAAGTGCTGAAATTGCTGAGACGCGTGGGCCCGCCGACAAATCCCGATCGAGGTGGGCCGGCCGAACGTTTCGCGGAGACGGACATGACCCCGGAAGAGATTGCCAATGAGTTCGCGGAGATCTTCGACGATCTCCCGACCGAGCAGATCAACGAGATGCTCGCCAAGAACGTGCCCTTCGAGACGATCGAGTTCTTCTCGCAATACGCCGAGGCGTTCGCCGACGGCGCGGGGATCAAGGGCGATACCCGGGGTCGTCTGCCGAACCTGCTGCTCTTCGGCTACCTGATCCGCGTCCTCGAAGAACGGCTGCTGCCCGAACCGTCTCTTACCTAGCGGGCGCGGCGCGCCCTTGGGCCGCG
>CAVORA010000002.1:0-137414 GCA_963698485.1 uncultured delta proteobacterium
GCCTCTCGGTTACTTTAGCTCATTGTTCAAGGATGCAATCCCCTTCCGTAAAGCATATAAAGTGGCTTGCACGCGGTTGGCGAGATGCAGTTTGTTCAGAATATGGCTGACATGAGTTCGTACGGTTACTTCTTCAATAACTAATCTGTCAGCGATCTCTGATTGCTGTGACCTTGGCAACCAGCCCGAGCACCTCCACTTCACGTTCAGTTAACGGGTCTGGGGTTGGCGGACCCTGCGCAGGGCGATTTAATTCACCCAGCACTTTGCGCGTGATGCTTGGATGAAGTGGTTCTCCCGATGGACCTGGCGTATGGCCTGGATTAAGTCTTTAGGATCGGAAATCTTTCAGTATATAACCCAATGCGCCGGCTTTGATAGCTGGAAACACTTTATCATCTGTGGCAAAACTGGTTAACGCGATAATGCGCACATCTGGCGAATGCTTGTCTGTAATTTGCAAGTCGCAGATATGCCATCCAGTTGGGGCATCACTAAATCCATGATCACTACATCCGGTTGTAGCAGCCGTCTTTCTAAAGACACTGCCTGCTGCCCATCACCACCTCCCCAACCACTTCAATATCTTCGATCTCGATTAACAGCGCTCTGATACCTTTGCGTACAATCGTGTGGTCGTCAACGATTTAAACCCAAAATGAGTGGTTCATTCATTTATGATGCCTCCTGTTTCATATATTTAACTCAACCGCTAAAGTCGTCCCATCGCCTGGAGTACTAACAACATTAAGCCTACCATTTATTCGTTGTGCTCTCTCGTATATTTCCACGTAATTCCTACCGCCAAGATGCATAACTTTCTCTGGATCAAACCCCACACCATCATCCCATATCCGCATGGAAATGTATTCTTCACCAAATATCAAATGTAGCCGTATAGACCGGGCTTGAGAGTGCTTGACAGCGTTGTTGAGCGCCTCCTGAGCGATTTAAATAATTCCGCCTCTATTCAAGACCGGTATGCGTCTTTCCCCGTCCACCTGGAACTCGGTCTTGATACCGGAGCGGGCTTCAACCGATTCTTAGCCGAGTCCTCAAGGCCACCACTAAACCTTCCTGCTCAAGTATGGGAGGATGTAACTCGAATATGAGAAGTCTCATATCCAGCATTGCCTCTCGGGCCATATTCCGTAATTCCTGTAGGTTGTCAAGGGCTACATCTGATTTGCCGGAAGACAACGCCAGGCGAGTTGCATCCGTATAAAGGGCGACCGTGTAGAGCGATTGGGTTACGGAGTCGCTGGTGAAGTTCGCCGCGCCAGTCGTTGCCTTTCCTGGATTACTGCCAGGTTTTCCGCTTGATGGTGAAGGCGAGCGTTTTCAATGGCAATCG
This sequence comes from uncultured delta proteobacterium, assembly GCA_963698485.1. Taxonomy (GTDB): domain Bacteria; phylum Myxococcota_A; class UBA9160; order UBA9160; family UBA4427; genus UBA4427. Next base: position 1,355 of record CAVORA010000002.1, read on the forward strand.
CTGCCTGATCTGCAAACAGGTTCATGACTTTGATATCATCATCGGTGAACCCGCTCGTCTTATTTACGACGTCAATCACACCGATATTCTCATCCTTTCCACGCAATGGAATGACAAGTAGAGATTGGAGATCTGGGTTGCGGGAATATGCTTGAATTTCACCAGCCGGATCGTTCACCAACAGGGGTTTCCCCTCTTGCACTGCTGTACCAGCCAGCGATTCAAGGATTGGCAGCCTTTCCACAACAGGGGATGGGTTGCCAGTGCTGATGGTTACCTGCAGCCAGCCTCCCTCTTCAACCAGAAGCACTGCACTCCCCGTTGCACCCGTAAGCTGTCTTGCCTCTGAACATACGATTTCCAATGTATCATCGAGAGTCAATTTCTGTAGCAGCGCAGTTGTACGTGCGTTGAAGGCTTTCGCTTTCAATCAGACGTTGCCGTGTTTCCTGGTTGAGTAGCCGATGCATTGATTCTTTCGAAAATTTGCTCGAATTTAACAATTAATTTTCTTAAACGATTGTCCAGCTGAGCAACAAATTCTAATGCCCTGATGCTGTCATCAGGAAGAGAAGATGAATGATAGGCAAAATCGCTTCTTTTGATATTAACAATCCTTCAGTTAGATCGTATATGAGAAAACCAGCCTCCTGACGATCGATAGCGATTTCACTAAGATAAGTCTCTACTACTTGTTCCAAACCCGTATTGTTGATTTCGAGTAAGACATCGAAGCTGCGTGTCACCCAGGTCGTAATCTTCCTCCTGGGAGTTTCCGTGGTAATGAAGTCTGGAACGCTTGAATCAAATTAACCCAATTAGCAACAATATCCTCTTTATGATCACGTAATAATGTGTCGAGTCTCGAGGATTTTCTGGTATATTCTTTCATTACGTTGCATCTTCCGGAGATTATGTGTGGGGGCAACTTACGGTGTTCATATTCTAACACGGGCGTCTGACAATCGTGACGGTTGGTTAAAATCTTAAGGTGATCATTTGTAAAAAATGATGAGTTAACCCGATGTGAGAGTCTTTCTGGCACCTCGACAATCATTGAAAACCATAGTTAAAAGTGTAGCTACGATGGAACACTTGAGAACAGAGGTTTCCAAAGGCAAAAGTGCCGAGCGCCATGGGTTGGTAACTGAACGGACAGGAACAGTGAGGTCTACGTGAGACTATTACTGAGCTCTAGCTGCTGCCGCGTTAAGACGCCTATACGAAAAAGATCGTGAGGTATCGATCTTTGGCAGCCACCCTCCCGGCGATGTCAAATTCCGACAGGATTTGATGGAAGCTGTGATCGGTGACTGGGATGTGGAAGTGCAAGGGCGTGATAGACTTCTTCGCGTGACTTACGCAAACACATTTGATGAGCCTGTTGGTGGATTAATGAATGTGATCCTGACCGAAGATGGACAGCACTCCCAGTATACCAATATCAACAGCGGTCGAGCCTTAGTTCAGGATATCGGCGGTTTCACCACCGATTTTCTTGCTGTCAACCCGAGAGGCGAAGTTGACTACAGCCTGGCACGCAGCGTGCCAATTGGCGTACAATATGTGCTGTCCGATTTCGAGGACAGTTTCCGGGCAAATAACCAGGAGGCAGTCAAAGATACACCTCTGTTATCCGGCGGCAGCGCACTGCTCTATAAACGTTTGCCACCCATGCTCGACCGAGAACAGAAACTTTCGACCAGATATGAACCCATTTAACATGTAGGGTGGTATAAATCTAAATTGGGATCATCTTTCTTCAAGGAGTTGCCCAGGTGCGCCAATGTTTGACGAACAATAAATAAGGAGAAATCGTATGAGAGCCAGATCCTCCCAGGTCGCTTTATCGTGTTTGCCTGTTTGCTAACTTTCTTTACACTACAAGCTTGCAGCAGTGCAACTCCCATGGTTGAAATTAGAGAAGTCACCTCCGTAGTTAAAGAAACATACCTAGTTGAAGTAACGAGAATTATGGAAGTGACCCGGGAAGTTGAAGTGCCGGTGATTATTACAGCAACACCAATCCCTGCCACCCCGACGCCATCCCCCTCCCCAACATCCACACGCACGCCACGGCCACTCGTTGATTTTAGCACCGAGACGGTGAGCTTTACCACTGAGGACGGTTATGAATTGTTTGGCACACTTTTCCAAAGCGAAGGGGATATCGCCGTTGTGCTGGCGCATATGGCGGGCGATAATGACCAACAAAACTGGGTTCCCTTCGCCAAACAACTAGCCCCAAGAGGTTATACGGCGCTCACCTTGATTTCCGCTGCTATGCTCAATCAGAATGTGGCGGCAAAGAGTCCGGTGATATTCTGCTGAGCTATGACCTCACCGCGGCTATGGACTTCCTGCGGGAACAAGGATTCGAGCAGATCGTCTGTATGGGAGCCAGCATGGGTGGGCGAGGCGGTGTCAGCGTAGCCTTCGATCAAGAACTTGCAGGCCTTGTCGTCCTTTCCGGAACAGCTGCCAGTAATCAAGACAGACAAAACCTGGATGATTTCGTCACACCTGGCATGCCCAAACTCTTTGTTGTCACAGAGAATGATCCTACTGCCGGTAGAACGCAAGCCATGATCGACCTGTATGAGAGTGCACCTAAACCAAAAATATTACAAATTTATCCAGGAAAGCCCACGGCACAGATATTTTTAATTCGAGCTCCGGACAGGCTCTCCGCGATTTGATTATTGATTTTCTTGAAGACATACGCGCATCCTCTTATTGACATCCTCGATCCACCATCGCATCCGGATCTGCTGGCTAAGTGATCTAAGCCAGGATGGCGCCTCTGAAACCACTGACGCGCAGGCCCAGATTGAGCTATGCCAAGCCATCCATCACGCTGGATGTGTACGGGCATCTGAACTCCAAGCATCCAATCTGGCGTGGTGGAGATGATCGACGAACTGATCAGCCCCATCGAACTGCACCCATCTACACCCAACTGCACCCGATTTGCATACTGAACCCGCCATCAAAAAAGAATTAACCCCCCATATATAGGCACTATAAAGGAGAAACCCCCATCCCTGGGGGTTCTGAGAGTGGGCGGAATAGGCTCGGCTGGATAGCCGCCGAACCTACGGCCTCTTCTGTGTAAGAGCGCTCGATTGCAATTCCGTTTATGTCTATCCCCTATATATGGCGCTTTAAATCCCTTGCTGTATAAGTAGTATGTGATGGGTACCGAAGGCTGAAAATGCGCCCCAAGATGTGGCGCAAGCGCAGTAGTCTCACGGTCAGTGGTTATATTTGGCTAGTACTCAATCGAGCCGACATACTAAAAAGACATTCAGGGGGTTTTCTTGTTTCAGTTTGGCTATATATAGAGGTGTGGTCAAATTCAACATCGTGGTTGCCATGTTTCCCTGACCGGGCAGCCAGTTATAAAAAACCTGGATGTCTTGGGACCGCAAACTGCGGATTGGATCATCCCTTAAACTGAGGGGAATATCCTTGATAAATTCCTCCCAGAGGCTCATTCCACCTGTTGATCAGGCCTTGATTTTGAGTCGATCGGGATCGTAGAGCGGGCGCAGGGAGGCCCTGGCTGGATAACGGACGCCGGCGATTTGGATCTCAAACTCGCCCTTCTGGACCCAGTCCCGGGTGACACCTTGTTGATTTTCGACCATACCCAGCCCGACAGCAGCACCGAGTGTATGCCCATAAGAACCCGCCCGGATGGTGCCGACCAGCTCCCCATTGGCATAGATCAGCTCGTTGTAATGAAGGAGGGACCCGGTTTCGAGCAAGAATTGGAGCAGGCGGTTCTTGGGGAGGCCCCAACCTCTTTCATGCGCAGGAGCGCTTCACCGCCGATGAAGCCATCTGGCTTGTCAAACTTAATAGTGAAACCCAGGCCGGCTTCCAGGGGGGTATCGGTGTTGTCAATATCGTGCCCGTAATCGTGGTAGCCTTTCTCGGTGCGCAAACTGTATAAAGCCTGAATGCCAGCGTTTCTTAATCCCAAATCCTTGCCGACGTCCATCAGCGCATCATAGACCGTGAGAGCATACTCCGGGGGCATGTACAGTTCCCAGCCCAAGCTCGCCCACATAGGTGATGCGCATGGCCAGGAGGGGGACATAACCGATGTCGATCTCCTGGGCGGATCGATAGGGGAAACGCGGTTGGAGAGGTCGGCGCCGGGAAAGGCGTGCGAAGCAACGCCGGGATTCGGACCCTTCACGCCGATCATGGCCGTGGCGGAGGTGATGTCGGTGACAAGACCTGCGCTTGCCTCCGGGGTATGGCGCTTGCAGCCAGTCGTGGAGTCTGGATGAGCCGCCCGTCGGCGCTGATCACCAGGTGCTCTCCTCCGCCAGGCGGGTGACAGTCAGGTCCTCCTCCATGCCGCCACGCTCGTTCAGCCAGGGGGTGTAGACCATCTTCCCCGGTTCGCACGGCCACGTCGTTGGCGCAGATATAATTCAAGTCTTCTCGGCATCTCGTCCCCTGAACCAGGAATTTGGACATCAGGGACAGGTCCATCAAGACCGCATCCTCCCGGCCGGCGCGGGTGCTCTCCTCCTCCAATACGGGAACCAGTCTCTGGGCGCCACCAGGAATAGTTCCACCTTGGGCTCAACCCCCTGAGGGGCGAACCAATCCGGAGTATTCCCAGCCCTTGGATGCGCCAAAATACGCCCGGCGAGAGCTTTCCGGCGAGAATGCAAGGGCGGAGCGGCGTACATTGCGAGCGGGATTGCAGCTGCTTGTTGGGGAAGTCATTGGTGTACATGGATGCCAGGATCTCCCTGGCGCGGTCTTGGATAAACGGCAGAGGTGTTGTTGGAAGGGCATAAAACGGCGGATATCGATCTCGCTGATGTCCACAGAGGGGTAGCCATCCACAATCCATTGAGCCATGATCTGGCCCGCGCCACCGCCCAGGAGGATGCCCAGCGAGTTGAAGCCGGCTGCGACGTGAAAAATTCTGAGGTCAGGCGCCTCGCCCATCACGGGTGAAAGATGGGCGTGAAGCTCTCTGGGCCGCAGAAGAAAGTGTGCACGCCTGCGTCCTTGCTGACAGGGATGCGGTCCATGGCATCATCCAGGTAAGGCATCATACGCTCCCAGTCGGGCTTGGATCTAGTTAAAGGCGAAATCCTTGGGAATGCCCTTTACACCCCAGGGGGCAGCCTGCGGCTCAAAGACGCCGATCATCAAGCCACCACATTCTTCGCGGATATAGGAATAATGGTCGGGATCTTCCAGAACGGGCAGGTCCAGGCATGGATGCCGGGGATGGGTTCTGTGATCAGGTAATAATGTTCGTTGGCTTGCAAGGGGACATTGACCCCGGCGAGCTTGCCAACCTCTCGACCCCACATGCCGGCTGCGTTCACCACCACCTCAGCCTGGATATGGTCTTCGCCTCGAGAATCACACTGATCTAGTGAAAGAGCTTGACGCCATCTTCTCGAAACTGACTCTGGCAGAGGCTTCTGAAAAACTGCATGCAGCGAAAACCAATTTCTCCATCGTCGAGACCAACGATGAGCTACCGAACGATCAGCAAATGATCGACAACGGCCTCTTCCCTGAGATCGCGGGTACCAACGGTATCCGTACGGTTCAAAGCCCCGTGTCGGTCGAGGACCAGGAAAAGGCCACTCCGCGAGCGGCACCGGAACAGATCGGACAACATACTGTCGTTGAACTCAAGAAGGTCGGTTTCAGTGATGCGGACATCGCCAGCCTCGCCGCTTCGGGAGCGATTGGCATCGTGAATTAGGCGGCTCGAATGCGGTGGCTGACAACGGCTCTCGGCGTCGTCTCGATCCTCCTGGGCCTGGCTCCAAGAATCGATGCTGCCGACGAGCACGACGGAGCTGGCGCCGGCATGTACCCCGCCAGCAGCTTTCGGACTTTTGGGCAACCTAAGCTAAGAGACACTTTACGGGTTTTCGGACCCCGGGGAGAGTCTCGATATGAGCAAGGAACCGAAGCCATCCACTGAAGCCGCAGTGCGGGAAATCCGTCGCCGCACGCGTCGCAAGTTCTCCCCTGAAGAGAAGGTCCGCATCGTACTCGAGGAGCCCGGAACGGGCCCCATTGGGGCCTACTTGTCAGAATGACTAGTATCGGTGGTGCGGAAAACGCGGCTCAGCAATCCTATCCGCCATCGAGGCGCTCGTTCACGTACACGAGGTCCCCGCAGACCTCTTCACGAACTCGCGTTCGGTGCTGCTCTCGAGCCTGGAGCTGTCCGCAGGAGAGATGGCGGAAGCCGTCGCGCGACGAGCGGGTGATCGGAAGGTCGGGACGATGACTTGGGAGCAGGATGAAGAGATCCAGAGAATCAACGACTCGTGGCCTGATTCCACGCGTTCCGAGCAAGCAGAGAAGATGGGGTTCGGGATCGATCGGTCGATCGACGAGATCATCGACGGGTTCATCGAGGACGATATGCAGGCACAGCTTCGCATCCTCGCCTGAGTGTCGCTGCACTCGCGCGAATGCGGGCCGTAGAGGTGTGCGAACCCGCGGACCAGAAACGACGTCCACGACGATCGCGACCTTGCCCTCGAGCCGGCTGCCCATCGGCTGGGTACTCCCTCGGTACGGGGGTCCAGATGCAGGGGCAACTCGGCCAGGATCTGCCGTTCTGGTTCGCAGTCCGGGCTGCTCCGCGTGGCTTCCAGTCCCGCGTCGACTCCGGCAAGGTACTCGTGTGGAGAACGACGTCCCTTCATCGGACCAGCCGAAGGCGCTACCCCGCCTGAACGCTGAGGACCGGGCCCAATGGCGGCCTGCCGGGGATCGGTCGAAGGGGTCCCGCGAGGATACCTTCGGCGACGACCTCGACGGTCCAGCTCACCCCGCACTTCCAGCTGCTACCGAGCGTCCAGCTTCTGGGGAATCCGCACGGAACCCGGTTGCTGACTTCACCGCACTCTTCGACTCGTGCGCTCGCTTGGCGCTCTGACGTGGGGACGCGATGCGCCTCCTAGCCGGATTGAGCCCGTTCGCTCGCGTTATTCTCGGACTGGGCCTGGGCATCGCGACTGGCCTCTTCTTCGGCGACGCCGTCGCGGCCCTGGCGATCGGTGGCGACATCTACATCCGACTGCTGCAGATGACCGTAATCCCCTACGTGCTGGTCTCGCTGGTGGGCGGACTGGGCGGACTGGATGCAGAGATGGCGCGACGCATCGGCATCCGCGGCGGCAGCATGATCCTGGTCCTGTGGGGCGTGACGCTCGCCACTCTCTTCTGCATACCGCTCGCGTATCCGAGCTGGACCTCCGCGGCGTTCTTCAGCACCAGCCTGATCGAAGAGCCCGCTCCCTTCGACGCGCTACGCCTCTACATTCCTTCGAACCCATTCTACTCGCTCGGGCATACCATCGTCCCGGCCGTCGTGGTGTTCGCGATCTCGCTGGGCCTCGCCCTGATCCCCGTGCAGAACAAGGACGGGCTGCTCCGGGGGCTCTCGAACGTGGGCGACGGCCTGCAGCGCATTGCGGGCTTCGTCGGCCGCCTCGCACCCATCGGGATCTTCGCGATCGCGGCCGCCGCGGCCGGAACCCTGCGCGTCGAGGAGCTCAGCCGGCTTCAGGTCTTCCTGTGGGTCTACCTTGTCGCGTGGGCGCTGCTCACCTTCGTGACCCTCCCCGCGATCGTCGCGTGGGCGACGCCCTTCAGCTATCGAGAGGCACTGCGCGAGTCCCAGGTGCCGATGGTGACGGCCTTCGCGACCGGCACCGTGCTCGTGGTGCTGCCGATGATGGTGGATCGCTGCAAGGAGCTGCTGGCTGAGCATGGCTTCGACCAGCGGGAGGCGCGGACCTCGGTCGACGTGCTCGTACCGACCGCCTACAGCTTCCCGAGCGCGGGCACGCTGCTGGGCCTCGGCTTCGTGCTCTTCGCCGCCTGGTACGTGGGTTCGCCGCTGACAGTCGCCCAGTACCCAAGCTTCGCGCTGGTCGGAGCCTTCGCAGCCTTCGGCTCCATGGCAGTCGCCATCCCGTTCATGCTCGACTTCTTCTCGCTGCCGTCGGACCTGTTCCAGCTGTACCTACTGGGCAGCGTCGTCACCGCGCGCTTCGCGACGGCGCTGGCGGCCATGCAGGGCATCGTAGTCAGCCTGCTGGGCACGATGGCCGTTCTGGGCAAGCTGCGGAAGCGCAGCCTCCTGCAAGCCGTCGCGGGCAGCGTCGCGATCTCGGCGGCGGCGATGCTCGTGCTCGGCTTCAGCCTCACCCGAGCGATTCCGTACGAGTACGTGGGTGAGGAGGCTTTCGTCTCGATGCCGCTGCTGGGCGGGCCGGTGGCGTCGCAGCAGGTCGTCGAGCCGGCGGGTCTGTCCGACGCCGAGAGGCTTCTTCCCCGGCTCGGGGTCATCCGGGAGCGGGGCAGCCTCCAGGTGGGCTACCTGCCCGACCGCCTTCCCTACGCGTACCGGTCAACTGCGGGCGATCTCGTGGGGCTCGACATCGACCTCGCAGGAGAGCTCGCGCGGGATCTCGGCGTTCGCCTCGAGCTCACCCGTCTCTCCTGGGACCGAGCAGTCGACTGGTTGGCAGACGGGCATCTGGACCTCGTCCTAGGCGGGTTGCCGGTCACGTCCGAGGATGCACAGCGGGTGTCGTTCACTCGCTCGTACCTGAGCAAGTCCCTCGGCTTCGCGGTCCTCGACCACCGCGCGGACGAGTTCCCCGACGTGGAGTCGCTGCGAACCCCGTCCGATCTGGTCATCGCCCTCGCGGACCACCCACACTACCGCAAGCTGCTCGAGCGGGAGTTCCCAAAGGCGGAGATCGTGACCATCGATTCGCCCCGTCGCTTCTTTCGCGGTGAGGTCGAGGCGGACCTGCTGGCGACCGCCGCCGAGCCGGGTGGGGCCTGGACGCTGATCTACCCGAGCTACCGCATCATCGTGCCGCGTGGCCTGGTCGTAAAGGGCGCCACCGCCCTGGCGCTTCCGATCGGTCAGCCGGATTTCGCGCGCTTTCTCGACACCTGGCTGGACGTGGCGCGCCGCGGCGGCCTGATCTCGCGACTAGAGCGATACTGGATCCTGGGCGAGGATGAGGGTCGCGAGCCGCCGCGCTGGTCGGTGATGCGAGACGTTCTCGGTTGGGGAAACGACGAGGAGTAGATCTCATGTGCCGATGGCTCGCCTACCAGGGAACGCCGATCGCCCTGGAGGAGTTCATATTCAACACCAGCCACTCGCTCATCGACCAGAGCATGTCGGCGAAGATGGGACCGAACCCGACCAATGGGGACGGGTTCGGCGTGGGATGGTACGGTCGGGACCACGAGCCCGGGGTCTACAGAAGCGTCCAGCCCGCCTGGAACGACGCGAACCTCCGCGATCTCTCGCACCACGTGGAGACGTCGCTGTTTCTGGCTCACGTACGACGCTCGACGGGGACCCCCGTCCAGCAGTCCAACTGCCATCCATTCCGATTCGGTCGCTGGCTCTTCGTCCACAATGGGCTGATCTACGGCTACCCGTCCGTGCGCCGTGAGATGCTGCTCTACGTGAAGCCAGAGCTCTTCCCCGAGATCAAAGGCAGCACTGATTCAGAGCTGATGTTCCTGTTGGCTCTGACCCTTGGCCTCGAGGACGACCCGATCGGCGCCATGGCGCGCACGGTGGGACTGGTCGAGAAGCTCGGGCGCGAGCAGGGAGTCGAGTTCCCGGTGCAGATGACCGTCGGCGTGGCCAATGGCGAGACCCTGTGGGCCATCCGCTATTCCACGCAGGGCGAATCGCGCACGCTCTTCGTCAACGAAGACGTCCAGCAGCTCCGCGAGCTCCATCCCGACGAGGAACGTTTCGCGCGCATCGGCGACGACGCGCGCGTGGTGTGCTCCGAGCCGCTGGGCGAGCTGGAGGGAATCTGGAAGCCGGTCCCCGAATCGACGGCGCTCACCGTCCGCGACGGCTCGCTCGAGCTGAGCCCTTTCGCACCTCGAGCACCTTGAGAGGGCGGCGACGGGAGCGCGGCCCCGGTAGCGGGAGAACCGTGGCGTCGTCTCGGGGACAGGGTGGAGCCGGTCGGAGAAGAGGAGGACGGCGTGGAGCCGGGAGCCAGGGTCCCGCCGCGCTGTGTTCGTCAGGGTGGAATGAGCCTGCATGCCGATGTGGCCGTGCCCGCCCGAGATTGGAGGCGGCTCGAGCGGCTTTGTCGCTACGTCGCGCGTCCGCCGCTCGCGCTCGATCGGCTCGAGGCCCGACGACGTGGATCGGCGGAGCCAACAATGGCCTCGATGATCGCCTCGGGCACGGCGCCGAGAATGTCTTTCCGGTCGCTTCCGAGTTCCCACGGAATGGATCGGTCGATCCAAGCTCCGTCTCGCCGGATGCACGAGCTCGACTGCAAGCGATCGTCGAGCCCCCTCCCCGCCGAATGGCTTGGGCTGATCTCCTGCAGCGGGTGTTCGACTCTTCTTCGTGCTGAGCGGTTTTCTGATCACGAGAATTCTGTTGGATGGCCGCAGTCGGGGCGAGCGAGACCCTTCACAACGCCGCCGATCCCTTTTGGTCTTCTACGTGCGTCGCGCGCTGCGCATCCTGCCCGTCTATTCTTTTGCTCTCGCCGCGGCGGCGATGCTTGATTTGCCGGGCGTCCGCGAATCCTGGATCTGGCTCGCGACCTTCACCAGCAATTTTCTATTCGCAGCCCTCGGCCAGTGGCCCGGATTCATCAACCACCTCTGGACTCTCGCGGTCGAAGAACAGTTCTACCTGATCTGGCCCTTCGTGATGGTCTTCGTTCCGCGACGCGTCCTCATTCCGGTCGTCCTTGCGAGGGTCGTTTCGGCACCGCTATGGCGTGCCGCCAGTATCCAAATGGGACACAACACGATCGCCACGACCGTCGTCACCCAGGAAGGGGCCTGACTGCCCCGGCGGGGCTTAGTTGTCAGAACACCTAATATCGGTGGTGCCGAAAACGCAGCTCAAAACTCTTATCCGCCGTGTGCTGGAGTGGTATCAGACGAATCCGATCTAGATCCGCAATGGATCGGATTGGGTAGTCGCGTGGCACGACAACGTGGACCAGCAGGTAGGTGTTGCGGCCCTGCTTGCTGACGCGGACCTCGATGTGGTCGTAGAGGACCTCCTGGAGACTGTCTACGATCCGTCTTTCGATCTCGTTCACGACGGCTTGCGGCGGGGCCATCGCGGCTGCTTCGATGCAGGACCCAGGCTCCGATCACGCAGCCGAGCGTGGCGATCCCTCCGTAGACCACGGCGAGGTCGTACTCGGCCGGATTACCGCCAGCCCAGAGCCGCCGGGCTGCCTGGATTGCGGCGACGACACAGGACACTCCGACGATCAACGCCTTGAAGAGGTTGATTGTGGGCTCGATCGACGTATAGCCGAAATGGAAGCGATCATCGTCGGGGCGCTCGGCAAGTCGGGCGACCTTCAGTGTCAGGACGGCAGTCGAGAGGCCGATCAGCGAGTAGATCCCGTCGAAGAGGATCGCATTCGAGCCGGTCCGCAGCGCGAACACGAAGGCAAGAACGACGAAACATAACGAGCCGCAGATCGAGTATCGCAGGGCGCGACGCTCGATCCGAATTCGTTGAGAGTGCGACATGGCTTGCCTATCAGGCCTTGGGCGATTCGAATCGAGGGGAATTGCTTGCCTGATGTCAGACGTCGGATCGGACCGCGAGATTGCCCCGAACCCCGATTCCCCTTCGAATTGGTTTGGACCCGCGCGGGCACCCGACATGAGCGAATCGATTGGCAAAGGACAATACGGGATCGTCGTGACATACCAAGGGTGACTTGAATCGCGCGCTCGGGCTATGCCATGATGCGCTTCGCACCGACCAGGACGCCCGGGATGGCATGAGAGCGTCGAGCGACGCGATCTTCGAAGACCATGTAATGAGTCGTGCCGAAGGCTGCGTGCCCGGCTCTATCGTCCAGGGACGGGATCCGCTTGATCCGCCGTCCTCGATAGTACGACCTCGCCCGATTCTTCGTGCCACCACTCCGAGAACGCATCTTCGATCGCGCGTTGTCGGGTTACGAGCATGCGCCGCACGTCGAGATAGACGAGTAGGTTCAGCTTTTCCCGATCACTGATCCCACTCGTTGCGCCGGGCTGTCCGCGAAGCTCCTCGAGTCGGGTTTCGACCGCTCTGGTCGCCACTGCGAGATCTCCGGATGGACGCGGTGCCTGGCCTCGCAGCATGTCTATTGCGTTCTGCATGCTGGCGAGAAGTGCCTCGTCGACGCGTTCGACCGCTTCCAGGAGGGGCACGACGGATGCCCCCCCGTGCTCCCTCAAAGCGTCGCGGGATCGGGGCCGCTGGCTGACTATGGCGTCGACGAGATCCGTGACCACTACGATGATTTTCTCTCGACGCGTTTCGTCGAGACCTCGTTCGACAGGTTCGTGCATAGCCTGCGCGTGGAGGGGTCCGATCTGGAGCATCGCCTGGCTGAATCTCTGGCGGAGCTGGGCCGCGCGGCGCGAGCGGTCGACTCCCGTTGCCGCGAGGCCGTCCTGAAAGGCTTGCCGGCACGCTTCGAGCTCGCTGGCGACGCGCTCGCGAAAGAGCGTCGCGGCGGTGGCGGGCCACATCACGAGTGTGAACACCCAGCCGACAAAGGTCGCGAGCGCGATATAACAAATCGCAAAATAGGAGCCGTAGACGTCCGTCGGAGCCGCGGTGCCCCCGTAGACGGGAAGCAACGCAATGAGCCCGCCGATCGAGCTCAGGATTGCGAGCTGCGGCCTGCGCGCTGCGATGTAGGCCAGGGTCGCCGCAACGGCGAATGGAGGCAACATGGCGAGTGGCACGCGCTGGAGATAGGGGGAGACGAACACGATATTCAGGTCCGCAAGGGTCCAGAAGAGCGCAATGATGATGAGGACCATGAACGCGGTGAGGAATGCCTCGCCTCGAGTGGACGTGGCAGCCATGGTGAAGGCGACGGACGCCACCAAGGGGTTGATGGGCCAACCCAGTGCCATCGGGATCAGGAACACGACCAATACAGCAATGCCCGAGCGCAGGGCGATCTGCATGCGGAAGGGATCCGGTCGGAAGCGCCACGATTCTTGCGATGCTCTGGTTTCGGTCTCCGCGTGCTCTTTGACCGGCGAGAGGGTTGCCTCCATGGTGCGAAGCTCCGCAACGAGATCCCGCAGGTCGGCCACTCGTCGCAAAAGAGCCGCGCTCCCTCTCGACCCGGGCGAGAGCCGGGCGCTTGCCTCCTCGAGCGACAGCAACGCCTCCTCGAGACCTTGCGAGAAGTGGGTCGATGGCTGCGAAGACGCCAAAGCGTTCGCGATCTCTTCGAGGGCCGCCGCGACCCGTCCGGCCAGCTCGTTGAAGGCGGAGACGACTTCGGGGAGCTGCGCCTCCATGCCCGCAGGCACGTCGACGGGTTGGGCGAGCCACCGTCGACGTGAGTCGAGGCCCGCGACCAGGAGCGCCATGCGTGCAAGCTGGTCGCTCGTGGCCCTCGAGACGCCGTGCTCCGTCCACGCAGCACGCGCGAGGGCCAGCTGGCTCGAGAGATCCCCCGAGTCCGGAGCCTGGGGCGGCGCACCGTGGTCGCCCCACTGGGCCGTGATCGCGTTCCGTAGCTCGCCGCCCAGCTTCCGCGCCCCCTGAGCCAGGCTCGTCCGTAGGCTGGGCTCGGCTCGAGTGGGCCAGAACAGCGAGTCGACGAGGGCGACGAGCAGGATTCCCAGGCTCACCATGCACATCCGCTCAAAGGCGACCGTCTCGACCGCGGATTCTCCCGCCATGGCGCTGCCGAGTACGATGGCCGTGGTCATGGCAAAGACGATCCACGCATACTGGAAGCGGGGACCGGTGGCTCCGTACGCACTCACGGCCTGGACGACGAAGAGCCCCGCCATCAGAAAGGGCGGATCCTGTGCGAAGAGCCCGAAGAGCGCGATCGCAGTGAACGCGCCCGCGAGCGTGCCGACGGCGCGCAGCAGCCCCTTCAAGAGCGAAGCGCCCGTCGCGGGCTGCATCAGAATCAAGACCGTGATCAAGATCCAGACCGAGTGGCTCTCCACGAGCCCCGGCAGCTTGCCGATCCAGATGGCCGCGACGACCACGACGCCGAAACGGATCGCAAAGGAGACGGCCGGCGAAGGCCGGAACGAAGGGAGTGCAGCGCGGGGCCGGGCGTCGACGGCTTCGGACATCGGGGGTCCTCGGCTCAGCCGCCGTCCGAAGACGGGGTCGTGTCGATGCGGACGGTGGCGCGCATGCCGCTTCGGAGCGGACGCGTGGTGTCCGAGTCGGAGAGCGTGATATGTACGGGAAAGCGCTGGGCCATGCGCACCCAGTCGACCGTCGGGCTGACCACGGGCACACCGGAAGGTCCGCGCGCGCCCTCGCGGCCCTGCTGCTCGACGCCCCATGCGATTCCCTGCACGGCCGCCTCGCGGGGGGCTCCCGGATAACCGAGCAGATACACCCTTACTGGCATTCCGATTCGGATCCGCTCGAGCTGCGTCTCCTTGTAGTAGGCCTCGACCCGCCAGCTGTCGGTGTTGACCAGCGCGAGCAGCGGGCTGCCGGCGTTGGCGTAGCTGCCGAGGCTCAGACTCAGGTCCGTGACGTATCCGTTTACGGGCGCGATGACCCTGGTCCAGCTGAGCTCGAGCTCGGCCTGCTCGAGCGCAGCGATGGCGGTGCGCATCTCCGGATTTCCCGCGTCCGCCTCGCCCAGCTCGTGCAGAGCCCTTGAGAGGCGCGCGCGCGCGTCGTCGACCTTGGAGCGCGCCTCGGCAAGACCGGCGTCGGCCTTGTCCTTGTCCTGATAGGGGACGGCGCCGACCGCGATGAGCGGCTGAATGCGGTTGTACTGGGCAAGGGCCAGCCCGAGTTGCGCCTGTGCCTCCGCGAGCTGCGCCTCGGAGCTCGTCACGGCATCAGCCAGCGCGCTCAGATTCTGCCCGGTCGCGTCCACCTGGGCGCGGGCCTTCTCGACCGCGATCGCATAGGGTCGGGGGTCGATTTCGAATAGCAGGTCGCCCGCGCGGACCGCCTGGTTGTCCTGGATCGGGAGGCGAACAATGGAGCCCGAGACCCGTGCGACGATCGCCACCACGTCCGCCTGGACGTAGGCGTCGTCCGTGGTCGGATAGAGCAGGTAGTAGCGATAGACCACCGTGCCGAGCACCACCGCGACGACGACCGTGGCAACGAGGATCAAACGCTTCGACCAGTCTGACACGAATCCTCCTAGCTCGGGCCGTACAAGAGCCACCAGAGCAAGAGCGTCACCACCAGGGTCAGGCTCACGAAGAAGAGCCCCGATTGGGCGAGCTCACGGGCACCGGCCCGATTGCCGAGCCACCACACCATCAGGTAGGCCGATGCGACCCCGAAGATCGCCGAGATCAACCATCCCGGAAAGTACACTCCCAGCAGGTTGACGGTGGGGGCGCAGCCGGAATGAGCGAGGCTCGCCATGGAAACGGCAATTGCACTCCGGGTGCGCCGCTTTCGGCTTGGTTTCGGCGCTCCGTTCATGAGGCTTCGCCCGGTTCGCCCGGACAGTCGGGATGGTTCTGGTATTCGTCCCGATGAGCGGTGGCCGCTGGGAAAGAGCTGTTCGGGCTCGAGTCGGATCTGCGCGATGCCATCGGGGATCACGGCCAATGCGCCGCCCGTCAGGAGATCCACCAGGCCGGCGCCGATCCAGCCACCGCCCTCGAGCGCTCCGGCAACCAACGCGAACGGCGACAGCAGGGCGCCGGATACGCCTCCCTGCAGACCGCCCACGAAGAGCCGGAAGGGCAGGATCACGCCATTGACCATGCCGACCGGGCCCCGCCCGAGCTGCGATGCATTCCACACGCGGACGCATGCACCCGCCTCATCGCGCCTCCAGTTGTTCTCGGCGGAAGAGGACGGGGCGGGCAGCATGACCAGAGTGATCAGGAAACAGAGGCTCCACGATGCCGCCAGCCGACGGGTGCCCTTCTTCGTCCTCATGGCGTCGCACCGAGCTGCTGTGCAAGATCGCGGACGAGCGTCTGCATCTCCGCCGGGTCCTCGAGGAAGGGGTAGAGGGCAAGCTGCTGCTCGGCGGCGATCAGCTGCGCCAGGAAATCATAGAGCGCATTGACCGACGCGATCTTCGACGACAGGCTCTCTCTCTGTGCGTCCAGCAAGTCGAGGATATCCGCCACGCCGAGCACATAGCCGTCGTATACATAATCATAGTTCTTCTGCGCGGCCTCTTGCTGCGCTCGCGCATTGTCGACGTTGCGGTAGGCCGCGCTTGCCAGAGCGAAGGCCGAGCGAATGTTGTTGTCGAGGTCGATGACCCGCGCACGCCGATCGAAGCGCAGGCTAGACAGCGACTCGCGTGCCTGGCGAAGCGTGGCGAACTTGGACCCGCCGCCGAAGAGCGGAAAATCGACCCGTGCGAGCGCGCTCCATTCCGTATTGTCGTCGGGTGCCGGAGGGGCGTCGCCTCCCGACGTCAAGAAATGGTCCACGCCCCCGATCGCGCTGACCTTGGGCACCCAGAACGCTCGCTTGCTCGCGAGCAAGACCCGCTCCTGGGCCTCGATGGCGGCGTCGATCGAGCGAATCACCGGAGAGCGCTTGATCCCGAACCGGACCAGGTAGTCGCGCAGTCGCCGATCGCCGTCCGGTTCAGCGGTCGCCTTCGCGATCGCCTTGCTCATGTAGAAGAAGCCGTGCTCGTCGATGCTTCCGGGTGTCGGATCGATGGCCTCCTCGACCGGCCGGTTTCGCGCCCGGTTCAGCTCGAAACGGTCGGTCAATGCCCGGGTCGATGCGTTCTCGACGGCGATCTCGTTCTGGGCCAGCTGGAGCTCCCAGCGTAAGAGCTCACGATTGCTGGAGTAGCCGGTGGCGACCCGTGACCGGGTCGTCTCGAGGCTCTGGCGCGTGAGCTCGCGGTTGTCGATCTGAATGGCCGTGAGAGCAAGTGAACGGCCGAGCTCGAAGAAGGTAATGGCAGCGTCGCGGATCGCGCTCAGGCGGAACGATTCGAAGTCTGCGATCTGCTGGTCGTAGACGTGCTGCTGTACCTGGAAGTCGGCCCAATTGCTTTCGTCGTAGATGACCTGCGTGAGCTGAGCATCGAGGTTAGTCGAGCGACTCGTCACGTTCTTCCGGTCGACAGTCGAACGGGTGTCTTCGACGACCTGGGCACTTGCGCCCACCGTGATCTGCGGCAATAGCGGCGAGCGTGCGATGTCGATCGCCTGCTCGTTTGCCGATAGCGCGCTGCGCTGCGACGCCAGATCGAGGTTCGCGTCCAGGGTCTGCTCTACGGCGTCGAGCAGGGTAAGCCTCTCCTGTGCCATTGATGGGAGCGAACCCAGCAGAAGACACCGATATCAGAGCTCGCCTAAGCGCCGCCAACGCAAGGCTCTCCGTTGAGCTCGACGGATGCCGGCGTCGGCGCCTCCCCGCCATGGCTGCCTTCGAAGCCGAATGAGACTCTCCCGCCGCTTCCTTTGAGCTTTCCCCCGACACTCTCGCGCCCGTTCTCCGCTCGGACGACGTTGCCGACTGGGAAAACTCCGCAGCCCAGCCACGCTCGAGCTGAATCCCTGCCGGCAACTCGAGGGTCACGGTATAGCCTTCGAGCGGCGCGCCGTCGTAGTTCGTTATGCTGAGCATCGCGCTGAAGGATTCGTCCGTCATCGCCGCGATGCTGTAAGCGACTTCCAGCCGACCATGGGGCGGGCACCGCCATAGCGTTCTCGAGAGCGCCTGCTCGACGGCGGCGACTTCGAGCGCCTTATCCTTTTCCATCTGCTTCAAAGCGTCCGAGTTCGCGCTCTTCGCATAATCGAGGCCAGCGTCGCCGATCGCCTGCTTGGAACGCGCCACCGCGGCCTTCACTTCGACGTTGTCGGGGTCCATCTGGAGCGCCTGCAGGCAGGGCGATAGTGCGTCGTCGTAGTGCTGCTCGCGCACGGTCTCGAGGCAGGTCGACACCATCACCTCGACTGGGTCCGGTCCCGCAGGCCGCTGCGGCGGGGTCGCGGGTTCGTCGCTCCCGCAGGCCAGCAGACACGCCAGAAGCCCCAAGGAAATGAAGATGGGCGGAAGCACGGGATCTTTCATGGTGTCCGTCGAGTCTAACGGACTTGGCCGCGGAGTCGTGAGCATGGTCGCGCGCGATGGCCGCTCGATCGGTCCGCGGCCGACGCGGGCCGTCCCGCTCGGGATCGCGCGAGATTCTCTCACTCGGCTCTGGAATCCGCCGCGGGCGCCTTTCCGTCCGAGCGGGCTTCGACCAGGTAGGCCCAGATCGGTGCGGCCAGCAGGATCAGGATGAGCGCCCACATGCCCGCCGTCGGTCCGGATCCGTAGATCGTCCCCACAGAGAAGACGAACGCGACGATCGAGATCGGCATGAAGGGACCGATCCGCAGCGCGCGCGAGATTGGTCTCCGGGTGACAAAGAGGATGCCCTCGACTACCGAGCAGAAGACATACGGCACCATCGCCGCATCGGTCGAGAGGTTCACGACCGTGTTGTAGAAGGTGACCATGGCCGAGGTTCCGGAGACTTCGACGAGAAGCAGTGCCGTCGAGAGGCCGACCGAGATCAGCAGACCATGAGCCGGAACCCCCCGAGAGGAGAGCCGCCCGAAGATCCCGGGCATGGCGCCATCATGCGCCGCGGCCATCGGGACCTGGGACATCATCAGCGTCCAGCCATTGAGGGCGCCCAGCGACGAGATGATCGCCGCGACAGCGACTACCATGCCCGCCCACCCGCCCCACATGGCGGTCGCGGCGTCGGCGAAAGGAGCGGTGGACTTCAAAAGGGTCTCACGCGGCATCACGCCGATCACGACGGTCGTCCCCAGGATGTAGAGCAGCGAAGTGATGAGTGTGCCGAGAATCGTCGCACGCGGAATCGTGCGTTTCGGATCGATCACGTCTCCGGCCGGCACCGTCGCCGACTCGATCCCGAGGAAGGCGAACATCGTGAGGGGAGCCGTCGCGGCCAACGCTCCGAGGAAGGGCTTGTCGCTCGGGTTGATCGTCTCGAAGGTCGACCAGTCCACCCAGAACAGACCGAAGAAGCTGATCCCGAGGAAGGGCCCGAGCTTCGCGTAGGTCGTGATCTCCTGGAAGAGACCCGCTTCCTTGACGCCCCGCAGATTGATCAGTGCGACGAGCCACATCGAGCCGAGCCCGATTGCGATGCAGAGACCGCGGTGGCTTGCCAGTCCGGGGATCAACGCGCCGAGATAGCCGACCAACGCCGCGGCCATGGCGGGCAGTGATGCCCAGATCGAAATCCAGTAGCCCCAGGCGATCAGGAAGCCTGCGAAGGTGCCGAATCCGATCCGGGTGTAGGCGTAGGGGCCACCGGTCTGCGGCGCAATCCGCGAGAGCCGCGCGAAGACGAGGCCCAGGCAGACGGCCCCGAAGGCCATCACGCCCCAGCCGATGATCGCCGTTGTGCCGTAAGGCGCCAGGGCGGAGGGGGCAATGAAAAAGCCAGATCCGACCATGTTGCCGATGACCAGCGCCGTACAGGCCGACAACCCGAGACTTTTGCTCGCAGGACTCTCGAGAACGTTGTCCGCCGGTGCGCTCACGCACATCCCCCCTTACTTCGAAGTCCTGCATGCCGTCCGGAACCGGCTCCTTTCACTCCGGCAATGCTGCCCTCTCGAAGAACTGCCGCGTTTGGTCGCTCGGCTCGCCGAAATAGGACGTGTAGATCTGATCGATCTCGCCCCCCCGATACAGTCCACTGAGTACGCTGTCCACCAGGAGCCGGAAGTCTTCGTCGCCTCGCTGCACCGAGAGCGCGAGCGGCTCGTACGTGAAGTAGCGATCGAGCACCAACAGGTCGTCCGAAGAGGGGCTTCTTTTCGCGGCATCCAGCAGGATGTCGCGTTCCGCGAAGAAGACGTCCGCGCGGCGCGCGAGGACTCGATCCACCCCGAGATCGAAGCTGTCCACCGGGTCGATCGTCGCGATGATTTCCATGTCGTCGATTCGACCCTCGAGCCAGGTCTCGGTCTCCGTCCCTGAATGCACGGCGAAGACCCGCTTCTCGAGGATCTGTCCCAGCGAGGCCCGCCAGCGCGGTCGCTCTGGCTCGGGCTCTCCCGCAAGGATCTGCCGCATTCGGCGAGGGGCATCCCTACGCATCAACGCGCCGACGCCGCTCGGAAAGACCGGAATCGAGAACGACACGTCCTGTCGTCGCTTCAACGTCACCGCGCCTGCCGCACACAGAAGATCGACCTTTCCCTGCTGAACGGCCGAGAATCGTTGCTCGAAGGGAACCTTCACGAACTCGCTCTTCAGCGTCGGGATCCCGAGCTTTCCCTGAATTGCGCCGGCCACCCGCTCACACAAGGCGACGGTATAGCCCCTGGGCTTCCCGGAACCGTCGAGATAGGAGAAGGGCCGGGCATTCTCGACATACCCCATCCTCAGAGTTCCCGTTTCCTTGATCCGCTCGACCGTCGTCGCCGATACGACCGTCGCCGTCATGAGCAGGATCGAAGCGAGCAATCCGACGACGAGGCGCGTTTGCGTGTCCAGTCGCCCTCGCGGACTCCGCGATCGTACAAGCTGCATGATGTCTCCTCTTCTCGCGATTGTTTCGTCCATGCTCCGGTCAGGCTCCCTGTCCGGGCTGCTGCTTGGCCTGTGCTCCTTCGAAGCGTGGAGCGATGAAGCCGTAGATCACGTAACCGATACCCATCACGAGCATGCCGCCAAGCACCGCGTCCTTGCCCGATGCGTAGATGGCATAGACGCTGTAGAGCATCGCAACCACGGAAACGAAGACGTTCACGCGGTATTGCGGCTGTGGCGTCTTCCCCTTCTGCATCATGACCATCAGCGCCGAGAGCGCCATGATGTAGGGCACGACGTTGGTGACGACCGCGAGGTTGACCAGCGCATCGAATTGCTCGGCGAGGGTCGGGGAGATCGTCGAGAGCGCAAGCAGGGTCTGTACCACGCCCATCACGATCATCCCGATCATCGGAGCGCCCATCTTGTTCACCTTGGTGAACAGGGCCGGGAACATCCGATCGTCCGCCGCCGACTTGCCGGTCATGGCGATCGTGAACTGCCAGCCGAGTAGCGACCCGAGACAAGCCATCACAGCGAGGCCCATGATGATGGACCCGACGGTCGGGTTGAACATCTGCGCGTAGACGAGGCCGAAGGGGCCCGTTGACTTGGCGAGCTCGGCATTCGGCACGATCCCCTGGATCACGGTCGTCGATAGGATGTAGATGACCGCGGCCCCGAGCGTGCCCAACATGCAGGCGAGCGGCACGTCCCGCTTCGGGTTCTCGACGGCATCGGAGTTCTGCGCCGCCGACTCCATGCCGAGGAAGGCCCAGAGCGTGAGGGCGATGCTCGAGCCCATCCCCTCCCCGAGGCTCATCCCCTGCGGATTCCACGCCTCGGAGAAGGTGTCGGCGCTGAACCAGAACCAGCCGATGATGGACAGCCCCGCGACGGGAATGATCACGCCCCAGACCGTGACGGAGCCGAGCTGGCCCGTGATCTTGGGGCCGCCGAAGTTGGCCACGGTGGTCAGCCAGATCAGGATGATCACGCCGATCGTCGTCGCGATCGGGGTCGAGCTGAGCCACGGGAAGAAGCTGGCCAGATAGCCCACCGCCGAGATCGCGATCGCCACGTTTCCGATCGCCAACGAGAAGAAATACAAGTAGAAGGTCATGAAGAAGCCCGACTTGCCGTGGGCCTCCTCCGCGTAGGCCGCCATGCCCCCCGACCGCGTTTGCAGGACACCCGCCTGGGCGAAGCCGTAGGCGATGGCCATCGAGCCGATCGCCGTCACGATCCACGACAGCAGCGAGATCGCGCCGACCTGGGCCATGTTCGCCGGAAGCATGATGATCCCCGAGCCCATCATGTTCACAGCGACGATGACCGTCAGCTGCATTACGTTCATCTTCTTCTTGGGTTCTTCCATGGGTTCTCCCTGGTGACGACGCTCGAATCCACCTCGTGGACGTTATTCGATTGTCGTATCGCCGAACGTGGAATCGACTTCTAACGCACGCACAGGACGTGATAGGTCCCGTTTTCGAGCTCGGCGCCCTCGGTCTCGTGCTCGAATCCCGGGAACTGGTGGTCCCAGGTCTGCAGGCCGCGCAGGTAGCCGATCTGGGGGCTGTCCTCTCCGCCAAAATTTTCCCCCGACATCAGCATCGGAATGCCCGGCGGATAGGGCATCACTGCATTGGCGGCGACCCGGTTCGCGAGCTTGTCGACCGGAACGAGCTCGATGTCGTTGGTCACGATCCGCTGATAGGCCTCCCGAGGCGTCATCTCGGGCTCGGGAAGCGTCTCGTAGGCGCGGTTCAGCAGGTCGCCGGGCCGGTACTTCTTGAGGTACTCGAACATCTCGTCTCCGAGATCATGAAGTCCGATATCGCGGTAGCGGTCGGGATGCTGAGCTGCCAGCTCGGGCAGGACATGCGCGACGGAGTCGTTGTTGTCGTAATGTCGTTTGAACGAGAGCAGATTGGTGATGAGCGTGCCCCACTTCCCCTTCGTGACGCCGATCGAGAAGAGGAACATGACCTGGAAGTCGGTGACGCGGGTGGGGACGATGCCGAAGCGCGTGAAGTAGGCGTTCACGAGCGCGGCGGGGACCCCGGTGTCCAGGAGCTGCCCGTCTTCGCCCATCCCCGGCGCGAGGAGGCTGACCTTGATCGGGTCGAGCATGCACCAGTCGGGCGCGATGTTCTCGAAGCCGTGCCAGGTGTCCTCGGGGTGCATGACCCAGGGATCCTGCTGGGTGCAGAGCAGCTCGGACGGCGCATCTTCGAAGGCGATCTTGCGCCCCGTCTTGGGATCGTTCACCCACTCCGCGTTCCAGGGCTTGAAGAACCAGTCGTCCTGCTCTTCGAACGTCCGGAGGACCCGCCCCACCGTCTGCCGGAAATCGACGGCCTCCTGGATCACCTCCTGCGTCAGCGAATGACCTCCGCCGCCGTCCATCATGGCGGAGGTGATGTCGTTCGACGCGACGATCGGATAGAGCGGCGACGTCGTGGTATGCATCATGTAGGCCTGGTTGAAACGCAGATGGTCGATCGCTCCGCGACCATCCCGGATGTGGATGTACGAGGCCTGGGAGAGTGCGGCCAGAAGCTTGTGCGTGGAGTGGGTCGCGAAGACGGTCGGCCCCTCATGGTCGGCCGGGTCTCCTCGCATCGCAAAATGGTCGGCGTACATGGGATTGAAGCGCGCGTAGCCGTACCAGGCCTCGTCGAAGTGGATACGATCGCAGCTCTTTTCGAGGAGATCCTGCGCCTTCACGGCGTTGTAACAGAGGCCGTCATACGTGCAGTTGGTGACGACGGAGTAGACGGGCTGCTGGTCCGCCACGTCGCGGGTGAGCGGACTGGCCTTCGCCTTGGCCTGGATCGTCGCGGGCTCCATCTCCGAGGGCGGAATCGGGCCGATGATGCCGAAGCGGTTGCGTGTCGGGAGCAGGTAGACGGGACGCGCCCCGGTCAGCATCAGGCCCTGCTCGATGGACTTGTGGCAGTTGCGATCCAGCACGACGAGATCGCCGTCTTGCATGCAGGCCTGCATGATGCTTCGGTTCGAGCCCGAGGTCCCGACGATCCCCGAATAGCTGCGATGCGCGCCGAATACGCGCGCCGCGTAGGCCTCGCTGTCCTTGACGGGCCCCGTATGGTCGAGCAGCGAGCCCAGCTTCCCGCGCTCGATGCCCATGTCGGTTCGAAAGAGGTTCTCTCCGTAGAAGTCAAAGAACGCGCGGCCGACCGGGAGCTTGGTGAAGGCCACCCCGCCCTGGTGACCCGGAGCCGACCAGGACTGTTCGCGGACGCGCGAGTAATCCGCCAACGCTCGCGCATAAGGGGGCAGCACCGACGCTCGATAGCGTTCCATCGCGGCAAGCACGCGCCCAGCAATGAAGTCCGCGGTGTCCTCGAGGAGCCACACGAACTCGTCCACCATCTCCGCGACCTCGATGGTGATGGTTCGAGTCACGCCCTCGCGATCGGCCAGCAGGAAGACGGGGACCTCACCGTGCCGCTCCCGCAGCTTGCGAAGAACGGCCGTCGCCTGGGCGTGCGAATGCTCGTCGTCGGCGCCGAGATCCCAGTCGAGGAGCACGGCGCGAAGCGAGGAATCAGAACCGACGATGGCGTGGGCGTCTTCGAGCGAGAAGGCTCGCAGCACGTCGACGTCGTGCTCCTCGAGCGCCTGCGCGAGTCCCTCCGCGGCCCTTCCGATCGCGGTCTCGGGATGCGCGAATCCCTCATCGACGATGAGAGCACGGGGTTGAAGCGTCCTGCGACTGGGATTGATCATGTCTTCCTCCTGGTCCGACGGGAAGCCGTGAACCGAACCTCGTCTATTCCCGGGCGTCGGGACCCTAACCGTCTCATTCCTTCAGGCAATACAAGACGTAGGTCGCCAGACCGTTCTCATCCGTCTCGACCTCGACGCCGTGGGTGTCGTGCTCGAAGCCGGGGAATCTCCGGTCGAAGGCCTCGAGGCCGAGCAGGTAGTCGCCCACCGCACGCGTCGACTCCCCGAAACGCTCGCCCGGCATCAGGATCGGAATCCCCGGCGGATACGGAACGACCTGGACCGCCAGTGTGCGCCCTTCGAGCTGGGATGCCGGCACCTGCTCCACCTCGCCGCGCACGAGCCGCGCAAAGGTCTCGCGCGGCGACAGGACCGGCTCGGGCAGGTCATGGAAGGCCGCATCGAGATTCTCGAGAATCGCATGCTCGCCGATCGCCGCATGCATCTCGTCCGCGAGGTCTCGCAGCCCGAGATCTGCGTAGCGTTCCGGATGGGACGCGACGAGCTCCGGCAAGACCGCCTCGAGCGGCGAGTTGGCGTCGTAGTGCTCCTTGAAGTTCATGAAGCCGGCGACGAGAGAGCCCCACTTGCCCTTCGTGATACCGATCGAGAACAGCGTCAGGATCGAGTAGGGCTCGGTCTTCTCCACGACGATGCCCTGGGTGTCGAGGAACGCCGTCACGATCGCGGCAGGGATGCCCGTCGACTCCAGACTTCCGTCCCGCGCCACGCCCGGGGTCAGCGTCGTGACCTTGATGGGGTCGAGCATGCAGTAGCGATCGCCGAGGTCGCCGAAGCCGTGCCAGTCGTCCCCCGGCTTGAGCAACCAGGCGTCACTCGACTGGACGAGCGTCTCCGTGTCCACGTCGAGGAAGTCCGTGCCGTCCACGCGATCGGGCTGCCAGGGCTGGAACCACCAGTCACCGGCCTTGCGCTGGTCGAGATCGCGGCCGATGCGAAGCATCCCCTTGCGGAAGGCGATCGCCTCCCGGATGCACTCGTCGGTGAGCGCCGGCCCCGCGTCGTCCATCATCTTCGATGAGACGTCGGTCGAGGCGATCAGGCTGTACTGCGGCGAGGTCGACGTGTACATCATGAACGACTCGTTGAAGAGCGCGGGCACGACGGGTACGCGCCCCGGACGGATGTGGACCATCGAGGCCTGGGAGAGCGCCGCGAGCAGCTTGTGCGTCGAGTGCGTCGCCGTTACGGTCGCGTCGGTGTCCGATCGATGACCGCGGTGCATGCCGTAGCGACCCTCGTAGAGGGGATTGAAGCGGGCGTAGGCGTACCAGGCCTCGTCGTAGTGGATGCGGTCGACACTCTCGGAAAGCGATCGCGTCGTGTGCTCGACGTCGTAGCAGAGTCCGTCATAGGTCGAGTTCGTGAGCGCGGCGATCACGGGCTTGCAGTCCGCGTCCTTCACGAGCGGGCTCTCCGCGAGCTTCTGGCGGATCGTCTCGGGCTCGAGCTCGCTCGAGGGGACGGGACCGATCACACCGCGCGGGTTGCGCCGCGGCTTGAGGTAGACCGGGACGGCACCACTCACATTGAGAGCGTAGTTGAGCGACTTGTGACAGTTGCGGTCCACGAGCGCGACGTCCCCGTCTGCGACCGACGAACGCAGGATGATCTGGTTGCTCGCGGAGCTCCCCCCGATCACGAAGAACGTCTGGTCGGCCCCGAAGACGCGTGCCGCGTAACGTTCGGCTTCCTTGACGGGTCCTGAATGATCGTTCAGGGAGCCGAGCTCGCCGACCGAGATCGAGAGATCAGAGCGCAGCATCTGCTCGCCGTAGAAGTCGATGAAGGCACGCCCCACGGCCGTCTTCATGAAGGCCGTGCCGCCCGTATGGCCCGGCGTGTGCCAGGAGTATTCGTGGGTGTCCGCGAAGTTCACGAGCGCGCCGAAGAAGGGCGGGAGCACCGTGTCGAGATAGCGTCGGGCCGCGGCGTCGATGCGCCCCGCGAGGAATGGGGCGCTGTCTTCGGGCACCCAGATATAGCCGTCGACCTGCTCGACGATCTCCAGCGGAACGGGCTCCGTGGCGCCTCGGCTGGATCCGAGCAGGACCGGAAGCGCTGCGGATCGCTCGTGAATGCTGCGAAGCAGTCGCTTCGCCTGCTCGATGTGGGCGTCGGACTCGGATGCCAGCCCCCATCCCAGGACGACGCACGAAAGTCCAGGGTGGGCGCCGACCGCTGCCTCCGCGTCGTCGAGCGAATGAGCGACCACGACGGGTCGATCGAGCAACTCCAGCTCGTGGATGATCTCCTCCGTGCTTCGCGCAACGGCCGATTCTTCCTCGACTGGTCGCGCAACGATGATGAGTACGGGGAATCCGCCGATGAGCGAATCGGGCATGGGGGTCGCGGTGGGGGGCATGGGGGCTCTCTCTGTTTCGCGTGTGCGATAGGAACGGGCGGGCACAGCCGGCGCGACTTATCGCGCCGGCTTCCCAGCTAGAATTTCAAGCTGGTGTAGACCATGAGCTGGGTCCAGATCTCGTCGTTGCCGAAGAAGTCCTTCGCCCCGTCGTCTGGAACCAGCATCGCGCCCACCAAGGACGCGGACAGATAGTCGTTGATGGTCCAGTCGGTGATGAAGTCGATTTCGTGGGAGAGGCTCTTGTCGTTGATGGCGGCGACCCTCGGATCGATCGGTCGACCGCCTGGCGGCGCCACGCTGTTCTGCTTCTCATCCACCCGAAGGTAGATATAGAATAGCTGCATCGTCAGGGACTCGGTCGGATTCACGCCCACTCGGATGATGTTCGCAGAGAAGTTGCTGTTGCCGGTCACCCACTCGCCCGCGATCTCACCGATATACCATTGGTTCCAATCGTTGAACGCGTAGAACAGCGGGTCGAAGGCGTTGTTGGTGCTCCCCGTCTGGTCGTCGCCCGAGAAGAATGCGTACCGATAGCTGATGAAGGGAGACAGCGTCACGTCGTTCTCGGCGAAGTCATAGGCGACCCCGCCGTAGACCGCGAAGGAGTTGTTCCGCTTACTGTTGTTTTGCTTGACGAATTCGCCTTGGAAGACGAGGCCCTCCAGATCTGGAACCGGCGCGGTCTCCAGTCGGAGGTTGACGACGTTCAGCCCGTCGCGTCTCCGGTCGTCCGAGTTGAAGAGGTTCCAGTACCCCAGGCCGAGCTTCAGACTCGGGATCTCGAGGAGCTTTCCGAAGTCGTAGTTCAGGTTCGCGCCCGCGCCCTGCGTGTGGTCCCCGCCCCGGTCATCGGATCGGAAGTAGACCGTATCTCCGGTGAACTCGCCCGTCGTGAGACTCGCGATGGCGGCGAGCTCGAAGGCGTTCCGCAGTCCGAGCCAGTAGCCGCCGCGATTGCCACCGTCGGACCCGCCGTTGCCAAACAGGAATCCGGTCCCCACGTCGTAGACCTGCGAGCCGACCGAAACCGCGACGGCATCTTCGCCGAGCTCCGAGAAGAGCTTGCCGGAGCTCCACTTCAGGTAGGCGTCTTCGAGCGTCATTTCCTGGGGCTTCTTCGTCTCGCCGTCATAGAAGTTCGACCCACCCCAATCGAGACCGAGCTGTGTCGTCGTCCACACCCCGGAGACCCGGGCCGTGAGCGTCCCGTTTTCGCCCAACGAGTAGTGGCCGTCGAGCGCGGGAACGAGACCGAACTCGGCCCAGCCGTTGCTCTTGTTACCGATGTTGGCCTTCGTGTTTCCGCCCCACGCGTTGCCACCGGTAAAATAGACCTGGTCGAAGCGTAGGCTGGGAAGGATCCACATCTCGGGATCATCGGGGTGGCGAAGCGTCAGGTCGATCTTCTTGCTCTCCGGCTCGTCTTCCGCGAGCGTCGGCTGAGCGGCCATTAGCCCAAATCCAATTGCAAGTACAAGCAATCCGACATAGCGACCATGCCACAGACCGCAACCAGTCCTCGAGCTCAACCAACGATCCATGATGTCTTCTCCTCCCAAGAATCGCGACAGAATACGTTGAGGCACACGATTCTTCCCAGCACACCGATGATTCCCAGTAAAGACCCGTGTGTCGAACTGCGAATTCTGGATAGCTCTGGCGACGGCGGCTGGCAAATCGCCTTCGAGCGACCCGGAATGTCTAGATTTTGCGCCCAGAGTATCGGTGATTCATGGCGCGCTTCGCTTGGCATTTCACGACAGCGGAGATATGAGCGGGCAGAGAACTCGTGAACCTCGGCGTATGGCGTCGAGGAGAGCGCGGTTTCCATGCCGCGGCACCCGATCGGGCGGCGAGACGAATGACGATCTTCGCTCGAACGCCGGGAGGGCGGATCCGTCGCAACAGTCGCAAGGATCGTCTCCGGGGCGGAGAACGCGAAGAGGCTGCGACAGGGTCGCGGAGGGATCAGATCTTCGATCGCCGACTGCATCGCGGTCGTCCGCGACGAGGTCAGGACCGTGGCGTTCACGCTGGGCCGATAAAGCGACTTCACCATCAGGTCCCACGTGAGTCGTCTCGCGCACGGGAAGCGCAGCGGCCACGCTCTGCTGCGAACACTGCTCCGACCTGAACCCCTCAGCCGTTCGGTCGGGGGGCGAGGCTCCCGCTCCGCCCCATGAGCCCCCTCGGCATAGCCACGCCGCACGAGGGGTGGCATGCTTCGCCGTCGCGGATCCTTCGCTCGTGGGACCCGCGTCGATGAGTTCGACGGCAATCGGGAGTGAGGGGTGGGGGGAGACGGTGTGTTCGGATTTTCGACGGGTGTAGGGAATCGAATCCGGCACCTGAGGAATCGCCCGCCGATTGCTTCGCTGGCGCGACATCGCGCGGTCTCCACCTTGGCGGCCCTGGCGACTTCTCTCTTACGGCCTCGCTGCGACCCCGGCGCCCGGCCAGGCGCGTAGCGCCCTCGCGCTGCCGGGAGTCGAATCGGCGAATACCCCGTCGGCTGCGGCTGGGCCCGCGACGTCCGGAGAATCGATTCCTCCCGCCGCGCCGACCCCGATTCCGCTCGCCCAGATCGCGACCGAAACAGATGCGCTCCAGCCCTGGCTGCGGCACGCGGACGCGCGTCTCGCGCCCGATCCCGACATCATGGCCTTGCAAGGGCGGCTCGAGGTCGAGCGGGATCGACTCATCGTGCAGGTCAACGAGGCGCGCGTTCGCCTCACCGAGAGGCTCAGCATCGAGAGCCTCGCCGAGATGGCGCGCGAGTGGCGGGGGCGCGAGCAGCGTGTGACGCGAGTCCGATCGATGTTGACGCGCCGGGCCACGGGTCTCGATGCGCTGCTCCAGGAGATCACGAGACGGCAGGCGATATGGTCCGTTACGGTCCACGTTTCAACGGCCGACGGAGCGCCCTCCGGCGTGCTCGACACGGTTCGCCAACAGAACGCGAGCCTGAGCTCCCTGGCCGAACGCACGACGCGACGTCGTACCGAGATCCTCTCGCTTCTCGATCAGATCTCGCGCGCGGCCACCGGCGTCGAGTCGTTGATGGCGGAGATCGCGCAGGCAAGCGACGACGCGCGGAGTCGTATCTTCGACCGCGAACGGAGTCCGATCGGGTCGGCGCGGGGCGACACCGATTCCGGTTGGCGCGGCGTCTCGACCAGGATCACTGCCGAGCTCACCCAGGATGCGGCCGCCGTGAGCGACTATTTCGACCAGGATTCGAGCAGCCTGCCCTGGGCTGCGTTGGTGTTCCTGGGGTCGCTTCCGCTGACGTATGGACTCCGCATGCACGTGCGGCACCAGCTCGCGGCGGGCAAGGATCTCGAGGGGACGGTCCTCGTCTTTGACCGCCCGATCGCCGTCGCCTTGCTCGCGGCGTGTCTGTCGGCGAGCGTCATCCTGTCCGATGCGCCTTCGATGGCGATGTACCTGCTCGGGCTCCTGACCCTGATGCCGGTCGTTCGACTGCTTCTCCCCATCCTGCCGTCGACGGTCCAGCCTGCGCTGCTCGGAGTGGGCGGCTTCTTCCTGCTCGACCGAGTGCGGCTGCTAGTCGACGAGGCGGTCCTCGTGGACCGCCTCCTGCTGCTGCTCGAAGCAGCGGTCGGCGTAGGACTGGCGATCGCGCTGCTTCGATCGCCCCGTTGGCGCGAGATCCTCGCGTCCCTGCGATACGGCTCGCTCGCGCGGAGGACGATTCTTACGGCGCTCTTGTTCCTGGTGCTCGGCCTGGTCGCGAATCTCGCCGGCTACGTGGCCTTCGCGCGCCTGATCGTCGAGGGCATCCTGCAGTCCGTCGTCGTCGGCATCGTCGTCTATGCGATCGATCGCGTCGCGACGACCGGGCTGCTGGTCGTATTGTCCACGACCTGGGCGCGACGCTCGGGCATGGTCCGTTCCGCCGCGCCCGAGATCGTGCGCTACGGCGAGCGGGCGATCCGCTTCCTGCTCGCGGTCCTGGCGATCGAAAGAGTCCTCAGTGCGTTCCTGCTCGATCAGGTCGTGCTCTCGATGCTCTCGAGCTTCTTGTTCACGCCGCTCGAGGTCGGCACGCTCTCGATCGCGCTCAGTGATCTGCTGGCGTTCGGACTGACCGTGATCGCCTCGTTCTGGCTGTCGCGCTTCGTCCGCTTCGCGCTCAAGGAGGAGGTCTTCTCACGCATCCGTTTCCAGCGCGGCATCCCCAACGCGATCAGCTCGACTGTCGCCTACGTCGTGCTCCTCGGGGGCTTCTTCATCGCGCTCTCCGCCGCGGGCATCGACCTGTCCCGCTTCAGCATCCTGGCCGGCGCGTTCGGCGTCGGAATCGGCTTTGGCCTGCAGAACGTCGTCAACAACTTCGTGTCGGGATTGATCCTGATCTACGAACGCCCGGTGCAGGCCGGTGACACCGTCCAGATCGGAGACGTGCTGGGGACGATCAATCGGATCGGCATCCGGTCGAGCACGATCCGAACCTTCGAAGGGGCGGAGGTGATCGTGCCGAATGCCAACCTGATCGCAGAGGAGGTCGTGAACTGGACCCTCTCCGACAAGGAGCGGCGGATCAAGATCCCCGTCGGTGTGGCCTATGGATCCGATCATGTACGGGTGCTCGAGGTCATCCGCGCGGCCCTCGACGAAGCACCTCATGTGCTTGCGATTCCCGCGCCCGAGGTTCTCTTCCAGGGACTCGGCGAGAGCTCCCTCGACTTCGAGGTCCGAGTCTGGACGGCTGAGATCTTCTATCTCCGCATACAGAGCGACGTGCTCGGACGGATCTACAGCGCGCTGGCCCAGGCCGGCATCGAGATCCCGTTTCCGCAGCGGGATCTGCACCTGCGGAGCATCGACGGGGACGTTGCCCGCTCTCTGTGCGGCACGCCGGCCGGCAGCTCGGTCGCGAAGACCGAGGCGCCGGAAAGCTGACGAGTCATCATCGCACCTCCAGATGACTTCAGGAGTCGTGCACCTGCGCGATCGACGTCGAGACCGCGACGAAGTAAGTCGCGATTCCAATCGAGGGCAACACCGGGAAACGACGCCCCGCCTTCAGGATCTCGCGACTGGCGCGCTCGAGTCCGAATCCTGCCGACGCGCGACCGCATAAATGCCCGACAGGGGATTGGCCGAAAGGCCGTGGGCCAGGATGCTCAGGATGACCGTGGCGGCCACCGCGACGGCCATCAGTTCGGCGTTGGGGAGCTCCGCATCGAGGATCATGACCGCGAAGACGACGCTCGCGAGTCCACGCGGTCCGAACCATCCGATGAAGAGCTTGTCGCGTGTCGTGAATTCCGTTCCAGTCAACGAGACGAACACCGGCAGCATCCGCACCAGCGTGAGACTCGCCACGGCATAGACACCCATCCGCCAATTGAATCGACCGATGATCTGGACGACGACAGCCGATCCGAAGATGATCCATGTGATCAGGGCAAAGGTGTCGCCTGTGCCCTCTGCCGCCAGGAGCAGACGCTCGCGATGCGACTTCGCGAGGCTTCCAAAGGCAAGCCCCCCGGTGAACGATGCGATGAAGCCGCTTCCGCCGAGCAGCTGAGCCGTCGCGAAGCAGAGAAACGCCAGGGCCCCGACGTGAATCTGATCCCAGGTCGGCGTCAGCCAATCTCTCGCCGCGGCAACTTCGATCAGCCGCATCGCGAGGAAGGTCAGCACGAGGCCGACGACGAGGCCGATCCCGAGCTCCTCGGCCACCAGACCCATCGCGAAGCTCCAGGTCTCGCCTTCGATCTCGGCGCCCTGGGCGAGGGGCAGGAAGAGCAGGAGGATCGGCACACAGATGCCATCGTTCAGTCCACTCTCGAGGTTCAACCCGTCGCGAATCGACTCGGGGACGGCCTGATTGGTCACGACCGCTTTGCCGAGCGCCGCATCGGTCGGTGCCAGCATCACGGCCACGAGCGCGATCTCGAAGATGTGGAGATTCACGTTCAGCAGGGCCGCCACGAGATAGCCAAGCACGATCGTCAGCGGAAGACCGATCAAGAGCAGCCGGACGGGCAGTCCGGGACGCCTTCTCACGACTGCCAGATCCACACTCGCCGCGTCCGTAAAGAGGATCAACGCCAGCGAGAGCTCCGCGAGCACCTTCAGCATCTCACGGTCGGCCTCGAAGGAGAGCAGGTCGAGCGCTTCCGGGCCCACGATCAGGCCGAAGACCGTGAACAGGATCGGCCCGCTGATCCAGCTCCGCTCGACACCGCCGGCGACGATGCTGTAGACGAGTACGAACCCCGCGAATAACGTCAGCGATTCATACAATTGAAACTCGCCTTGGGTGCAGGACGAGCGCGCTCAGAGCGCGAACTCCTGCTGAAAGTCCGGCATCTCGACCTCGGAATCCTTCAACAGTCGAGCGAAATGCTTCTTGGCCTTGGGATCTCCATGGACCAGAAACGTCCGGGCTGGCGCGGCTTGATCGTACCATGCCAATAGCTTCGCTTGATCCGCGTGGGCCGAGAACCCGCCGATCGTGTGGATCCGCGCACGCACCGGAATCTTCTTGCCATAGATCGAGACGGTCTGGGCCCCGTCGACGATATGGCGGGCAAGAGTGCCCTCGGCGGCGTAGCCAACGAAGATTACGCTGCTCTGCGGCCGTCCCAGGTGGCGGCGAAGGCGATGGCGTACGCGGCCGCCCGTGCACATACCCGAGCCTGCCATGATGACCGCGCCCCCGGTGATGCGGTTGATGGCCATCGACTCCGCCGCCTGCCGCGTCAATCGCAGGTCGGGGACGCGAAACGGATCACGGCCATTTCGGAACAGCTCGCGCATCTCGGCGTCGTAGCATTCCGGGTGTCGCTCGAAGATCTCTGTGGCCGAGATCGCCATCGGCGAGTCCAGAAACACCGGCATCGACGAAGGAAGTCGTCCCCCATCCACGCCCTCACGCAAGAAATAGAGAAGCTCCTGTTTCAAAAAACTCTTCGATCTGATCCATTATTCAATGTTGTTCTTGTAAATTCTTCCGTCCTTCATGATGAGGTCGAAGTTTTTAGCAGCATCAGCAACGAGGTCGATGTTCTCCAGTGGATTACCGTTGACCAGTATCAGGTCCGCATAGGCCCCTTCCTTGATCACGCCTAGCGACCCTTGCTGGTAAGGGTTGCGCGGGCCGCTGAGTGCCAGCAGTTCGGCATTGTCGGAGGTCGCCATCTTCAGTGCCTCATATGGCGTGAACCATCTCTTCATCTTTGCCAGTTGCTTGCCTTGCTTTGCCGCCAGTCGCAGGGTCGAATAAGGTGTCTGTACCCCAGGCAATCTTCACCTTCATTTTTTGGCGGCTTTATAGACATGATCGGTCCCTACAGTTACCTCTTCGAATTTGCGCTGATTGTCAGATCCTGGAGGAAATGGAATGGCATCCTCGTCGTTGAGAATCGGTTGCATGCTCAGCCACACACCTTTTCCGCCATCAGTTTGAGCGTTTTTTCGGTCAACAAGTGACCATGCTCGACTGACTTTACCCCGGCCTCGACAGCTTGCCTGACGGCATCGTCGGTGAATGCGTGAACGGCTACATAGGTATTCCAGCTGTTGGCAACCTCAACCAGTGCACGCATTTCATCAGCCGTGTATTGCGTTGAATCGAGCGGATCATAGTCGGATGACACGCCACCGCCGGCCATCACCTTTAACTGGGAAGCGCCTTTACGCAGTATCTCTCGCGAGCGCTGGATCACGGCGGGCACGCCGTCAGCAATTATGGTCATACCCTCACGCTGCAGATAGTCCAGGGGAGCGCCATTGTTGGCCGGCACCTCCAGCGGTCCGCGAAAATCCGCATGGCCGGACGTTTGTGAGATCGTCGCACCTGAGGGGTAGATGCGCGGCCCATTTATCAAGCCCTCATCGGTTGCCTTCTTGAGTGAAAATACATTGCCGCCAACATCACGAACCGAGGTAAAGCCTCTCATCAGGGCGGCCTCATTGGCTTTGGCACCCACTAAACTCATATAGGATATGTCCGAGGACAGCAGCGTTTGCAAGGGCATCGACGACATCAACGAGTGCCAGTGCGCATCGATCAGGCCGGGCATCAGGGTCCGTCCACCGCCATCAATCATGGTCACGTTGTCGGTCTGGATGACAGCCAGCGGCTCATCCGAGACCGTCTCAATCAGATTGTCCTTCACCAGAACATGCATGTTCCTAAGAAGTTTTTCATTCTCCCCGTCGAAGATGTTCACATTGCTGATCAGTGTGAGTTTTGGCTCTATTGGCTCTACTGCATGCGTAAGGCTTGAATAGACCCAAACGGTGGCCAGTACAGCACCGGTGACAATCCTGGAAATTCTTTTCATACTGCTATCCCTAACACTATTTGTTTCTTCGCGGGATCCAGGCTCATTGCGCCGTCGACTAGCAGAAATGGAAATATCTGCTGGAACACGGTGACATTGGACTAGACCTTCCAGTTTTCAGACGCTCTCACGTTCATCCCCAGACCTGGCCCATGATCCGCAGCCAGTTGCCGCCCCAGATCTTGGCGACATCCTCCTTCTCATAGCCGCGAGCAAGCAAGGCCCCGGTCAGGTTGTAAAGCGTGTCTGGAAGCTCGATTCCATCGGGGTAATGCCAGGGCGGTGGCGGATAGGTTTTTGGGCTCCAGTCCCCGCTATCGACCAAATACTTATAGAGGGCCATGGCATCGTCGTTCGAGATTGTGCCAGCCTGTCCCAGCATGTAGTCCATACCGATCCCGACATGGTCGACTCCAACGAGCTCGACCATATAGTCGATCATGCGAATCATATCCTCCATACTCGGATGGTTGTTCTTGTTGGTGGAAATGAACGGTGGCCAGCCCGCAACGCCCACGAGACCGCCTTTCTGAGCGACGGCTTTAAGCACCTCATCGGGATAGTTGCGGTCGCTCTGGATCACCGCACGCGCGTTACAGTGGGAGCACACCACGATTTCAGATCCTGCATCGATCGTGTCAAGCGCGGTTTTTACGCCGCCGTGCGCCACATCCACGATGATCTTCGCCTCATCCAGAATCTTGATCAGGTCACGACCTTTCGGGGTTAGTCCCTTGTCCACCTTCTCACCACTGCCGTACCCGAACTCGGTCTTCTGGTTGTAGGTCATCTGGCAGATTCCGAGGCCGGACTGCTTGAAATACCAGGCCCACTCCAGGTTGCCATACAACGCATGGGGTGGTTGGAATGGGTAGACCACACCCAGCTTGCCTGTCTTCTTGGCCTCATGGATATCCGCGACCGTCTTGATCTGCAGCGTGTCGGGATCTTTAGCCATATGCTTGGCGACATAGGTCAGATAGTTCAATGTCTCCTCTAACGAGCGGCTGCTTACCGTAGTGAAAACGGCGTCAGCGCCTCCCTTCTTATAGAGGTCCCACGGATCGGTCAGGATTTGTCCTGGCGGGGGGAAGCCAAGTAGCGGAGCAGCTCCATCGATGACGATCATCTCATCGTGGATATCACGAAAGTTCTCTGGATACGGGCCGCCTGGTTGTGTTGGCTGCTGCGCCCATGAAGACCCTGGTAAAGCAGCGCCAATCGCGCCGGCTATTGCGAGTTTGGAAAAGCCTCTGCGGGTAATACCGATATTACCCATAAACACTATGTTGATCTCCGTTTCAGTGAAGAGAGCCATTAGCAAGGCCCTCGACCCGCTTAGTTAACAGTGTTCTTGTAGATGACACCGTCCTTCATAATGATGACGAAGTTCTTATGCGGGTCGGCGATCAGGTCGATGTTCTCGAGCGGATTGCCGTCGACCAGAAGCAGGTCGGCATAGGCGCCTTCCCGAACCACACCGTTCTCGCCGGGATAGGGATCGCGCGGCCCGGAACGCTTGAAGATCTCGTAGTTCTGGCTGGTCGCAACCTTCAGCACTTCCCACGGCTCGAAATAGCGGGCGAGCTTCGCCAACTGCGCCCCCTGACGCTCGGCGAGCGCGGGCATGCCCTGAGTGTCCGTGCCGAATCCGAAGAGCAGGTCGTATTTCTGCGCTAACGCGAAGGCTGTGTCGGTTCCAGAGATCATGGCGTGGTACTTTTCAGCTTGAAACGAGCCGGCAGGGAACGGGAGCGCATCCTCATCGTCATAGAAGGGCTGCAGGCAGACCGAAGTATTCGTCTTCTTCATTAGTTTTGCGGTTTCCTCGTCAATCATCTGGCCATGCTCGACATTCCGGACACCGCCGCTGATCGCATTCTGGATCGCCTTCGCAGAATAGGAGTGAACCGTCACGTAGGTGCCCCAGTTCTCTGCGACCTCGACCGCCGCCTCGATTTCCTCGACGGTGTATTGCGAGACGTCGAGCGGATCCGAGGGCGAGGCGACCCCGCCCCCACCCATCAGCTTGATGAAGGCCGCTCCCCGCATCAGGTTCTCGCGCACGCGCTGCATGACTTGCGCCCTGCCGTCTGCGATGGCGACCGTACCCATCCCTTCCAGCGGGGTAAGATCCCGTGAATAGCTCCGAGGGATATCAATTGGTGCGCGAAAATCAGCATGTCCCGACGTTTGAGAGATCATCGCACCCGCAGCGTAGATCCGGGGGCCAACGAACAGCCCCTCGTCGATCACCTCTTTGAGCTCGAATACAGGGCCGCCCGGGTCCCTGACCGAGGTGAAGCCCCGCATGAGCGTCTTTTCCGCTCCATGGGCCGCCACGAGATTCAGCTTGCCCAAACCAGCCTCAAACACGTCCCCGCCCATATAGGCCGCCATATTGTGCCAATGGCAGTCTGTCAGGCCAGGCATGAGCACCTTATTCCCAGCGTCGATGACTATTGCGTTAGGCGGCGTGGGGATGGTTTTCGCAATCTTGCTGATCTGGTTGCCCTCGACCAGCACGCTCATGCCTTCGGCAAGTTTCTCGTTTTGTCCATCGAAGATTCTGGCATTCGTTATGAGCACCTGGCTCACTGGTTTCGCTTCCTGTGCTGTGGCTGACATGGCAAGCGCCAAGAAGTACAGGGCGAAGCTTATGGCGGTGATTGGTTTCCCCATGGAGGCCTCCCTTGGGTGTTGTTGATGCATGGTGGTGGGCTTGACGCTCCGCTGCGAAGTCCGCTCAAAAGGCTTCGGCAAGAGCATCAGAGGTCGTCGCCAGGCGGCTCAATCTCTCGGAGACACGTCGAGTTTGCCGCCGACGTAAGCCTTCATGAACTCATTGCTCACTGATTCGGATCAAACGTCCTGGGCTCGATGGATATCTGGTCCAGGCGACCGGTGGCCAATACCGGGAAGCGAATGGGTTTGCCCGGAAAGACCTTTTGCACCTTGGAGTCCTTCACCACCACCACACCGTTCACCAACACGTAGGGAATGCCGGTAGAGGGCAGCGCGCCCTTGCCTGGCTCATAGGTGCTGTTGTCAGTGACCGTGTCCGGGTTGAAGACGACGATGTCAGCATCAGCCCCCACCTGCACGCGTCCCTTGGTCCTGAACTGACTGATGCCGCCGAGCTCGTCAAAATACTTGGCGTGCAGAAAGCTCATCTTGGAGATGGCTTCCATCAAAGGCATATTCTTATCTTCACGCACCATACGCAGTACTTTGGCTCGAGTACCTGCACTACGCGGATGGACTGACTTGCCTTCATAAGGTGAATCCCAAGGGTAATAGTCGAGGTTTTCATCCTGGATAGCCATACCGTCAGAGACGATGACTACTCCTGGCTGAGCCATCCATTTAGCAATGTCTTCAGGCGGGTTGTTGTAAATCAAAATCGCTCTGCCGGGATCATTCTTGCGAACGTCGTCATACATCGCTTTATCCCAACGGGTGCCATCAAGGTTCGCAACATTCCCGTAGGTAATCCCCATTTGAGCCATGCTTGATTCCGTAAGAATATCGGTAGAAGCAATGGTCGAGCCGGCTGCATAGGGGTAGACCTCACCCCATACCTTGGCGCCTCGTTGTTCTCTTGCGTCGTTAATGAGCGGGATTGTGTACTCCCAGTCCATGGTGCTGTTCAGGTGTGAAGCCATGAAAGGCGCATCCAAAACCATGGCATTGGCCAGCATTTCCTGAACACCCAACTGCCCCTCGGTGGGCGGGCGAATACCAGCAAAACGCACGTGTCCATTTGCAACACGGCCGTATTTTCCCAGCCAACTCCTGGTATTTATACAATTCGTACTGGCTAACACCCGTGGTCATATAACCGACAGGAACGCCCACTCCCAAGGCTCCTTGGCGAAGCCCTTCGTCGACCAAGTTCATAATCTTGGTCATCTGCTCTTTGTTGGGCAAGGTTGCCGACCAGCCAGGCCTGCGTCCTTCTTTCTGGGCCTTTGCGGCGGCGGCACCCACCATAGAAAACAGGCCACCCATGTCATTACTAAGAGCTGCGATTTCAGGGCCGTCCAACACCGATACTCGGGCAAGCGTTGCGAGCACGACCATGCCGTAGTTGCTCTGGGTCTTGCCCTCGGCATCTGCATACCATTTGGCGATATCGCCGGCGCCTGCTTCGAAATCCATCTGGGTGGTCAAGCCATCACGCAAATTAACCTTGCGACTGAACGGATCGGTCGCGTGCTGGTGCCCTTCAATAAAGCCCGGGGCTACGACGTGACCTTTGGCGTTGATGGTTTCTTTGCCTTTGATTGCGTCCTTGGTGATAACAGCAATTTTGCCATCCTTTACGCCAACATTGCGCACGCCATCAAAGTTGGTCTCGGGGTCCATCACCCTGCCGTTGTTGATCACGACATCGTAATCGGCGGCCATTGCCGGCGTGGCCATAGCCACGGCGAATACCGATAGGGCAAAGAGATCTCTAAGTCGTTTCATTTCCGCTCTCCGATGACAGGGGGTGGCGCTTGCGTGGCGGTCGATCGGTTGACTGAACGGTGACCTTATGGATCTTTCCGCGCTTCATGATGACGACGAGGTTCTTGTGCGGGTCAGTAGTCCAATCGACTATTTTCCAATGGGTTGGCGTCTAACGCCTTGGTTCGGCGGCGGCGCGAAGCGCCGTCCGCTGCAACCAATTCTTGGGAATGACAACGGCTACTTGTCTTGTGCCGCCAAATAATAATGGTCGAATAGAGT
This sequence comes from uncultured delta proteobacterium, assembly GCA_963698485.1. Lineage (GTDB taxonomy): Bacteria > Myxococcota_A > UBA9160 > UBA9160 > UBA4427 > UBA4427. Next base: position 41,145 of record CAVORA010000002.1, read on the forward strand.
CCGGCCAATTTCCGCAATGGCTCGATCCCGATCAGCTTCGGGCGTCGTACTGCTCTTCGTGAATACCGCGATCGCAAAACGTCGGCCATCTGGCAGAGTTATGAAACCCACGTCATTAGCGACACCGCCAATAGTTCCTGTTTTGTGGGCAACCGGTGTTCCTTTTGGCAGAAGGCCTTTTAGCCTTCCTGCACCTGTACGTGTGCGGGACATTGCGGCAAGCAGGAACTCGCGGCTCTTCTCACTCAACACCTTTCCGCTGTCGATGGCCAGAAGCAATTCCAGCATGGCTTTTGGTGTCGAGTGGTCACGAGGATCCTTTTCGAACTCGAGGTTTCGATCAGATTGCCTTGCTGCGAGCGTTGGGTCTTTGGCATAGGCCTCTACAGCTACGGATACGTAGGCCTTGTCCGGTAAACCGTAGAAGTCCCTCAAAATTTCGGCAGTAGACCGATCAACTCGTTGCTCCGTTATCCCAATACTGCGCAACATCTTCGTTACCGCTTCCGGACCTCCCGCTAGTTCTAGACAGACGTCCGTCGCCGTATTGTCGCTTTCCGTTATCATCGGTTCAATCAAGTTTGCGACAGACAGCTTTATTCCGGGATGAACGAAGTTCATTACGATCGGATTGGGCCCTACGACCATCACTTCTAGTGGGACATCAATCAGATCGGAAAGTTTCAGCTGTCCTCTATCGACACGGCCTAGCAACGTGACTGCAATCGCAACTTTATATGTACTCGCCATAACAAACGATTCATCGCCGTTTATTGTGACACTCGCGCCTGAGCCAATTTCCTGTGCAGCCACACCGATGCGGCCAGCCAGCTCCTGCGAAATTTTCTCAATCTTCTGAGAAATATCTTGAAGATTGTGCTCTTCAGCAGATGCCGGTTGAACTGCGACAAATGACGAGACTATTACGAAAAAAAGTGGTGCTATGTTCTGTTTCATGGGACGTCTTCTTTGCATGATTGCGTTTATCTAGCTTGAGTGCCTAACAAGGTCATATCCGCCAAATCGCCCGTCAGGGGCGAACGTTGCACGCCCTGCGGTTCGCCAGCATTTTTCCTTGGCTGCACACTCTTGTTCCCCGCCATGGGGATGTTGGCAGGCGGTTTTACGAGCAGCCGGTGTGTCAACGCTCGGCTCCGGTGGTGATGGTTTTCTCGGACGCACCAACAACGCCATTCCCGCCCAAATCTTCCCGACGGTCGACAGCACTGGCATAGAGGGTCCAGCCGCTGAGCATGCGCGCCTCTCCATCGAGGATGAATAGGGTGGCATCGCTCTTTTCGACACGGAGCAAGCCCGAGACCTGAACAGGCACATAGAGAGACTGGTTCTGCGGGTTGTCCTGCAATCTAACCCGCACGAGCTTGTTCGGCGGCGGGGGTCGCTAGATGGCTGCACATTCCCACCTGAGAGACCAGATAGCCGAAGTACGTACCATCCGCGTCCTGCGGCGCGGGGATCAGATAGCCTGATCGCGTAACCTCGACCTTGTCCATAGCGGGGTTCGTGGCTACGCGCGCGATCTGTCGCTTCCTGGCCACGTTCCAGCGCTGGGCTAAAAGTGCATCGACTTCCTGACCGTTGGCCTCAAGCGTCTCCTTCGCCGCGCTGCGCCGGGCGTTGAGCCGGGCGCGCTCATCTTCAGCAAGGTCATTTTGCGAGAGTTTCTGATCCAGCTGCAGCAGGAGCTTCAACTCACTCAACAAATGTGACCCCATGTCCCTGTACGGATCGTCGAAGACCAGGGCCGAAGGGTCCACAAGGTCTGAAAACCCGATCGCTTCAGGTTCTGCAGACGCCTGGGTGGCGGCCAACATGGACGCCACCACAACGACGAATACCGAAAACCGCATGTCTGCCTCAGTATTTGAGGGTGTCGCGATCACTTTCCGCCGCCCTTAGGGAAGGCACCCGTGAAGGTATCCGGCATCCCGGTGGAGAAGGTCTTGTTCCACCCCTCTACCGATATCGGCTCGAAGCGCGGCTTGTCTTCGGGTTCAAACCGGATCGGCTGACCGGGGAAGACAGGAAGCTGCTTATCGTCACGCACAACGATCTGACCGTTGACGATCACGGCTTTCATGCCCGTCGAAGGGATAGCGCCCTTTTCGTAGGTTGAATTGTCCGTGAAGGTTTCGGGATCAAAGACCACGATATCGGCGACCATGCCTTTCTGGATGCGGCCGCGCTCTTGCATGAACTTCAGACCCGTATCACCCAGATGCTTGGCAGCGTTGTAGCTGAGGATCGACATCAGCTGCATCATCGGGATGTTGTTTTCCCGACCGAGGCGAATCGCAGCGCCTCGGGCGCCAGCCGTGCGGGGATGGGAGCCGCCCAGTTTCTCCATCGGGTAATCCCACGGCGCGTCGTACGGCGTGGCAGCAACCGCATCACTGGCCATGGTCACGCCCTTGAGCGTCAGCCACTTCGCCTCGTTTTCTTTGGGCTGCTTGAATATGACGATCGGCCGGGTCGGTTCGGATGCGACGGTGGCCTTGTAGGTCTCCAGGGTGTAGTACTTACCCGTGACCGGATCCAGCATCGTGTCTTCATAGCGTCTGCCGAATTCGTCGATCCAGCTCTCAGGCTCCAGGAACGAAGCATTGATCGTGGTGGACCCCGCAGCGTAGGGATAGATTTCACCCCAGATGTTGTGGCCCTGTTCCTGAAGCTTAATGATCATTTCGTGAGCAAGCCGCCAGCCGTCATTGTTGAAGTGCAGCACGATCGCCGGGGCGCCAAGCGCCACGGCGTTGGCGACGAGTTCCTGCGCGCCGTTGTTCTCCGTCGTGTCGGTGCCGAGCGTGTAGCGGGTATGTGCACCGGTCGGGCGGCCATAACGTGCGCCGACTTTCTGCACCTCGAACATCTCGCGTGAAGAGACGCCCTCTCTCATGTAGCCCACGGTACTGCCGACGCCGGGGGCGCCAGCCTGCAAACCTTTGTCAATCTCCGCGAGAATCGCGTTGCCCTGTTCCAGGGTTGGGCGCGTCGCGCTCCAGCCAGTTTTCGCCCGGGTTGTCAAAGCGGCTACGGGGCCGTCTTTCAAGTAATCGCCCTTTGACCCGTCGATGACCATCGCGCGGGCAAACTCGTGGCTGACCGCACAGCCATAGTTGGCCTGGGTCACACCTTCGCGCGCCTTGTACCAGTCCGCCATATAGGATCCCGCACAGCCCATCTCGAAATCCATGCTGCTGGTCAACCCATCGCGCAACCCGAGGGAATAGCCGATCGGCATTTGAAAGTGGAAATGCGTGTCGATGAAGCCGGGTGCGACGACCTTGCCGTTCGCCTTGATGGTTTCGCGACCACGAATTTTCTCTTTGGTAACCGTGGCAATACGGCCATCCTTGATACCCACGTTGGCCACATCGTCATACAGGGTTTCAGGGTCCATGACCCTGCCGTTGATGATCACGACATCGTAGGTCTCGGCGAGTGCGGGCCAGGCCGCGAAAACAGTGACGAAGAGGATTCCCATCAGGAATCGGGCGAGAGGGGTAAAGGGCATGCTCATTCTCCTTGGTCTGACACCGATCGTCTCTTGTCTTCCCTCTGACGTCGCGCCGCGTGGCACGGGAAGAACGCATCGCTTTCCGCCACGACTTCTCGAGGGCCTAGCCCTTGAAGAGGGTGTAGAGGAAGTTCTTGATGACGGGCGTGAAACTAAACTTGACGAGGAATTTCGGACCGAAGTCGTCGTCCCGCTCCACGAAGTAGTCGAGATTCATCTTCAGCTGGACGGGTATGCTGCCCATCCTGATCGTCCTCCGAACCTCGAGGTCGATCGGAAGCGTCAGCTGATTGTCCTTCCAGTCGTATCTGATCTCCGGGCTCGTACCGACCACCCAGCCCCCGGACAGGAACTTCAGGTAGATGGGCTGAATCGTCGTAAGCGAGACGTCATCGCCGTTCCCCGCGAAATCCCAGAGGTGTTTGGGGAAGATCGCGAAGGCGCGCTCCTTGTTGAGGTGGGCCAGGATCAACTCGGGACCCATGCTCCACGTGTCTGCCGTGAAGTCGTCTTCGCCGATCGGGATGGTGCCCTGCACGCCGCCGACGACGATCATGCCCGAATCGTAGGATCGACCGAGCGCGACGTCGTAGCCCCAGTCTCCGAACCCCGATTCCGAATCGAAGTTGGCGTCCCCCGCATCGAAGACGGGACTCTGCGTGAAGAAGGTGAATGCCGGCCGGACGAAGAGATTGGTCGTCCCGTCGTCGGTCAGCGGGAAGGGAAAGATGGGCTGGAAGAGCAGGAAGTTCGCGACCTCGGTCTTGTCGTTACCGGTTACGTCGTTGTCGAAGAAGGTCGTGTTGATCTCGAAGGTGAGCCGGGCCAGGGGGGTGTTCGGGCTCGCGAGCTCGCGAGCGATATCGTCGACCGAAAGCTCACCCGGCTCTTCCTTCGCCTGCTCCAATTCCTGGACGGTGTCGAGCTGCGAGGCATTGTCCCGCTTGTTGTGGGCGCTGTCGCGCACCTCCGAGGAAAGGCTTTCGTCCTCGAAGTCCGTGTCATCCGGCTCCGCCGCGGCGACCGAGGTAAAGCCGATCAAGATTGCGGCGGCCAGGATCGGTCCGAGGCCGTTCAGCGTGATTCGTCCAACCATGAGTCGACTCTCTAGTTGCATTAGTTGCATTGGTTCGCGCTCTAGGTCGCGACCCGAGGTGACCGACCGTATCGCGGTCTCTTTCCGGCTGGGCGTGAGAAGCATGGGGGCACGCAGCATTTCGTCCGAGTGCTCGCCGTTCGAAGCCAAGTGTTCAGGCCGCCGAATTGTGACTGATTCACGGCGCGCATCGCTTGGCATTTCACGACACTGGAGAATCCCAGGAAGAGAAGTCCCGAACGTCGAAGCCCGACGACTGGCTCCTGTGTCTCTCGAGGCACACAGGGTTGTGCTCCCGTCGTGACGCGAACGATCCAGCGGGCCCTTCGCTTCCGGGTTCGCTCAGCTGGCCATATCGAGGCGGACGCGAAGCGCGCTGGGCGGCTCGCCGGACCATCGCCGAAACGCACGCGAGAAGGCCGCCAGGTCGCCGTATCCGAGCTCGTGCGCGACCTCCGTCAGCGATACGTTCTGATGCCGCACGATCAGCTCGCGGGCCCGCACGTATCGAGCCTGATCCAGCACGTCTCGATAGGACACGCCCTGGCGCGTCAGTCTGCGCTGCATCGTCCGAGGATGCATCTCGATGGACTCGGCAACGGAGGAGATGTCGACTTTCTGATTCGCACGAAGGTCGCTCAAGAGGAGCTGCCTCAGCGAGACGGCGAGCGATCCAGCGGGGCCTTCGTCATGCCAGGTCTCGACATCATCGAGCGCCCCGCAATCCGTCTCAGGCAGCAGGAGTCCGAGCGCCTCTCCAGGAAAGAGCACGCCGCCCCAGCTCGCGCCCGTCTCGGCCCGTACGCCTCGAAATGTCGGCACGGACTCGAGCGCTCTCGCTGGCCTCCTCGACCGAGGCGAAGCGAAGCGCCTCGGGCTTCCAGTCGGCACCGGCCGCGAGCTGCGCGATCTGGATCATGAAGCGAATCACGAGCATCTCGTCGTGCGGCACGACGCCGCCGACGAGCTTCGAGGGGAGGCGAGCGAAGCCAGACCCCGCCCGTCTTTGGATCTCGAATCAGCTGCGCACCGTGCACCCTGCCGAGATCCGGAGCGAACGCGAGGCTCCGCTCGAGACCATCGAGGACCGTGAGCCCGGCTCGCACGAGGCGACCGTATCGTCCTGCTGCCTCGAGGGGGACCTCCGCTGCGATCGCACCGAATCCGTCGACTTCGCGACCCGCCTCCTGCAAGAGCTGATTCACGCTGCCAATCGGGATCAGATCTTCCGGACCGCAGTCGAGGAAGCCAAGCGGTACGCCGGCCCGCGAAGCGTAGGGCTTCGGCGGCAGACCGAGCCGCTCGAGCGCGCCCGACGCCAGCTGAAGGACCGCAGCGCGCGTCATGGGTAGATTCTGGCGGGTCGGTCGGAATTCCATCGCGGTCACCAGCTTCGGGTCGGTCGGCTTCGACTATAGAATCTCGCGCGCTACATGGCATTCGCCCGCACTGCCTCTATCTCGGCAGGAACCCCCGGTCGCGCGAATCTGGACATGGATCGGCGGATGCAGCAGGATGCCGCCTCGACCGCTCACGCCCCCGCTGTCTTCGACCGCCAGCGCGACGATCTCTTCGCCGGCTCGGGCTGCCTGGATCTGGCGATCAAGGGTGCAACCGAGGCGCGGACCCGGATCGGGCTAGATCGCGAGCCGTAGTCGAAGGCCGGCCACGAGGATCGAGTCCCGGCTCGGATCGAGTGCCGGATTGATGATCAGCTGCAGGTCCGGCGTGATGGCGAGATCCGCCGCCAGCTGGATCCGATAGAAGAGCTCCATCGTGTACTGGTCGCCAAGCCCGGGCTCGATCGTCGTATCCGAGGGCCGGCTCCAGTTCATGCCGATCGCCAGCAAATCCCTACGCCGGGCGACGTAGTAGCCGACGCCCCAGCTGACCGAGCCCTCGTAGAGTGCGCCGCCGTCCTTCGAGTAGCCCGCGCGAACGAAGGGAAGCCAGCGTTCGTCGAAGACCCAGGCGGCGGCGGCCGCTACTCCCCAACCGTCGCGCCCGCCCGTCTTCGACTGGTCGTCGACGTGCCAGAGTGTCAGATGGATGTTGTCGAGAGACAGGCGATCCTGGACGGATGAGCTCCATCCGATCTCGAGATGCTTGAAGTATTCGCTCTCGTCGAAGAACGTGTCGACGCTGCCGAGCGGATCGACGGGGTCCGCGTTCGCGTCGGCGACCGAGAGGATCCCGTAGACATGGTCCGTCGCTCGCACGCCGACCGCTGCTCCCACTCCCTGGTTCGCGAGGAAGATCGAGGGGTTGGTCGAGAAGGCGACGTTGAGGAAGTGGAGCCAGGGACTTATGAGTCCGTAGAGATCGAGATAGTCCGTGGGATCTACGATCCCCGCGACGGCGCGAACGCGGCCTCCCGCCAGCCCCTGGCGCCATTGGAGGTTGGTGAGGCCCCAGCCTTTGTTGCGGTAGTCGGAGAAGGAGAGCGCGGTCAACCCGACGTAACCGAGCTCGCCGCCCAGGTCCTGTGCCGCGGTCGAGGTGCCGAGATCGTGGCGGTTCTCGACCTTGTAGACGAGGGCGCCTGAGTTGCCGGAATCGCGGCCGAAGAGCGTCCAGGCCCCGTAGAATCGGAAGATGCCTGCCGAGGCCTCGTTCGAGCCTCGGCTCCGGCTGGCGCCCTGGAAGACGGCCGTGTAGTCGGCCCCGAAGCGCAGCCCCAGCCCGTCTTCGACGCGCTGCTTGAAGGCATAGTACGGGGCCTTGGCGTCTTCGAGCCACTGGAGCCGCAGGACGGGGACCACTTCCCGCTCGTCCTCCGCAAGCTGCTCCTCGGTGCTGATCGGACCGCCGTGCAGGGGGTCCTCGCTTTCGGACGGCGAATCCCTTGGGATGGACGACGGCTCGTCGGTGTCCCCTGCGAGTGCGGGGACGGACCACAGTCCGAGCAGGATCGCTATGGCGAGGCGCCAGGATGGTCGGCGTACGCGACGGGGCCCGGCAGGCCACGACACAGGGGAGCCGGGCCGACGCGATTCGTCGGGCCTACAACGCATTCTTGTCAATCATGACCTGCCCCCCGGTCTCAAGGTGCCAGCTTCAGGGAGTCACGTCACATGACCCTCACGCTTGGCCCATCGACAACCGTCACCGCACCAACACACCCCCAAACGTCCAAGCGCCGCCGGCCTAAATGTCCGGAGGCGTGCGTTGTGATGGAGCACGAGACCAGATCCGAACTGGCGTCCGGTCGAGGGCTACGCCCTCTTCTACTCGTCGCTCGCTCACCGCTTGCAGCTCCCCCTCACGTTGGCAAGTCATCCCGGGAATCGCGTAAACATCTGTCGCTACACAGGTTCTCTTGATTCTTGGTCCGGTCTTACCAGGCAACGGTGTGCGCTGAGAGGCAGGCAGAGGCAATTCGATTCGAGTGCCAGACAGCGCTTCCTGAGTCGATTAGAAGCTGACACGGCCTCTCTCGCGTCGTCGTTCCGGGGCCCGGGCATGCCGGCCACTTCCTCTCAGGCCCGGAGAGGAACGCTCGAGCATCGAGAAGTCAAAATGATGCATAGACTCATTTCTATAGCTCATAAATATGCCATAATGGATTGATAAAAAAGGCATCCATCGCTCATGACCTGGAACTGGCAGCAACCGAATTGGCCGGAATTCGAGTACGACAGCGCCGCACTCACGGCGCTAGAAGAAGCATTCTTGCTCCATTCCGGAGAGCTGCTCGGTGCCTTCAGACATGTCGGAGCCGAAGACCAGGATGCGCTTCGAATCGAGCTGATCAGCGAAGAGGCCATGAAGACCTCGGAGATCGAAGGCGAGCTCCTCGACCGGGACAGCGTCCAATCCTCCCTGCGCCAACAATTCGGGCTGTCCGCCACCACAAGGCGCGTTCCCGCCGGAGAGCGTGGCATCGCCGAAATGATGGTCGATCTCTACCGAGCGTTCGACAGCCGGCTCACTCACAAGAGCCTGTTCCGATGGCACGAGATGGTGATGGCCGGCCACCGCAATATTGAAACGGTGGGTGGTTACAGAAAACACAAGGAGCCCATGCAGGTCGTATCGGGTCGCTTCGATCGACCGAAGATTCACTTCGAAGCGCCACCCTCGGCACGCGTCAAATCTGAAATGGCAGCATTGATCGCCTGGTTCAATCGGACCGGCCCGAAAGGAAGCGCCCCTCTGCCGAACCTCGCGCGCGCAGGCATCGCACATCTCTATTTCGAGAGCATCCACCCCTTCGAAGATGGCAATGGGCGAATCGGTCGCGCGTTGTCAGTCAAATCGCTTGCCCAGTCACTCGGACAACCGAGCTTGGTCGCACTGGCGCGCACCATTGAGCGCAATCGCAAGGCCTACTATCAATGGCTCGAGCGCAGCAACAAAGAAATCGAGATCACGCGCTGGCTGGTCTACTTCGCCGAGACGATTCTTGACGCGCAGCGCACGACGATGAGGCACGTCGAATTCTATATCGCGAAAACCAAGCTCTATGATCGACTCCGCGGAAAGCTGAAGCCGCGCCAGGAGAAAGTGATCGCTCGGATGTTCGAAGAGGGAGTCGATGGATGGAAAGGTGGCCTGAGCGCTGAGAACTACATCAGCATCACAGGGGCATCCCGGGCGACGGCGACTCGTGATTTACGAGGCCTGGTGGAGCTGGGTGCCCTCGTTCGCAGTGGTGAGCTGCGACATACACGCTACCGATTGAACATTCCCGGGAACGAATAGGGATAAGCGCGGCTTCCGACGGACGGCGAGCGGCGGGTCGAGCGAATACGCATTCTAGGCTGCAGATTCTTCACGTCCGATGAGTCGCATCGACCGCGAGACCAGATTCGAACTGGCATTCCCTTCGAGGTCTGCGACCCCTCATACTCGTCGCTCGCTGATCGCTCGTACTCGCGGCCTAGCGGCCGCTCCCCCCCATCACGTTGGCAAGTCATCCGAGGAATCGCACAAGACATTGGAATCATTGGTGTTCTTCTGATTCTTGGTGCGATCTGAGTAGGCAACGGTGTGCGCTGAAAGGCAAGGAGAGACGAATCGATTCTCTGAGGATTCGGACCTGCTCCAGCATCCTTTGCCGACTCCTCGCTGCCCGCCGGCCCAGTAGCAATCCTGTGCGAGAGTCGATTCCACGCAGCCCATGAGCTGGCCTCTACAACCCAAAGTTTGGGTTTTATAACCCCAGTTTTGGGTTATCCTGCTGGCCCGCACAGCCGACGGAGACTCGGGATGCTCGAAGGAATATTCGGAAATGCCAGCGCCGAGAAGGTCCTGCTGTATCTCGAGCAGTTCGGCGAGGGGTACGCCACCGCGATCGCTCGAAACTTCGACGGCCTGTCCCTCCACATGGCCCAGCGACAGCTCGAGCGATTCGAACGAGCTGGCGCCCTCGTGAGCTCGCTCCGCGGCCGAACCCGCATCTATTCATGGAACGAACGTTATCTCTTTCGCCCGGAGCTTCGGGCACTCCTCGCCAAGGCGCTTGGCGCCCTGCCCGCCGAGGAACGCAAACGCTATTTCTCAGAACGCCGTAGGCCGCGACGCGCAGGCAAGCCGCTGTGACCGCCCGCAAAACGCGGACGCCCAAGATCGGCGAAGATTCGTCCTTGGAAGAGATTGCGACACTCGTCTGTTCACGCCTGGAGGCAGACGGAATCTCGGTCGTGCTGTCGGGCGGCGCTGCAGTCTCGATCTACTCCGACAACGAGTACGAATCCTACGACCTCGACTTCATCCCAATCGGCCTCGCCCGCCGAGTCGATCGCACGATGGAGGCCCTCGGCTTCGTCAAGCAGCAGCGACATTGGGTTCACCCGCGGAATCCCTACTGGATCGAGTTTCCAGCGGGACCCGTCGCGATCGGCGAGGAAGTCATCCGCGATTTCTCAGAGCGCCGAAGTGCGGCAGGCGTATTGCGCATCCTTCATCCCACCGAATGCGTGATGGACCGCCTTACCTGGTTCATCCACAACGCAGACCGTCAATGTCTAGAGCAAGCTCTTCAAGTGGCGCGACGGCATCCCATCGATCTCAGGAGGATCAAGCGATGGGCGGGCGGTGAGGGCCCAAACGGAGTTTCGCGATTCCAGGAATTCCGCGATCGATTGGATGGGCAAATCGAGGATTGACAAGGGACCCACTCGTCGTTTGATGCACGAGACCAGATTCGAACTGGCATTCCCTTCGAGGTCTCCGACCTCTCATACTCGTCGCTCGCTGATCGCTCGCGACTCCCCCTCACGTTGGCAAGTCGGGCGCCGAATCGCGCAAGTGATGGATTCTACTGAGCAATCCGATAAACCTGGTCCGGCCAAGGCCGGCAACGAGATGCGACCAGAGGCAAGGAGCGGCAACTCGAATCGCGACCGCTCGGCCCATCACGAGACTGCCCGCGCGACATCCAGCGCCGGCACGCTCACCCGCCTAGGCCGAGTCCGCCAAAGTCGGCTTCGGCCGAATCCGAACGATGCGACCATCTCGAACGACCACGAGCGCCGTCCCAGTCGCAGCAGCGACCGCCTCAGCGCGGCGACGAGCCCGCTTGAACGCCGCCACCTCCCCCGCGATCGCCGCGTTCGGCGCCGAATCGCCGCTACCGCTCTTCGATTTCATGGATTTTCCCCATAGTCGACGATCATGAGTTCGTCTCCCGCGTTGTCATAGAGTATCCAACTCGTCACGATCGGCTTGTAGAGACGCTCGAAGTTCTCGAGACCGGCCTGAAACCGCCTCCGAATCACGTCTTCGGCGACCGCATGGCCGCCTTGACGGACCCGTTCCGACACTCGCTCGATTGCCACCTCAGGAGTCGGCAGCGAGAGAAACAGCAGGCGGACGTCGTATCCCGCTCGGCGCCAATGAGGAATCGAACGCGCGTAGCTCCGCCCAGCGAGCGTCGTCTCGAACCCGAAGCTATCGCCTCGCTCGACGGACTCTCGAATCATCCGCAGCATGATGCGGCCCGCTTCAAGCGCCGCCCTCTCGGGAGCAAACGGAGACAGTCCCTCGGCAATCAGGTCGGCATTGATGAAGACCGGGCAATCTGCCTCGCGCGTGAGAAACTCACGCGCGAACGTCGTCTTGCCGGCGCCATTGGGGCCCGCGAGGATAAAGATGCGTTTGATCGGGCCTGCTTCGCTCTGCACCTGCTACTTCCCGCGAGCATTATTCCAGATCTTCACGCCACCACGCATCTCCGATTGGAGCGAGCCCGACAGGAGCGTCAGCGCGAAGTGTCCAAGCCGCCAGTTCGACCCTCACGTTCGGCCGCCCACCGGACCGTCACCGGACCAACACACCCGAAAACAACGAAGCGCCTCCGACCCAAGTGGTCGAAGGCGCTTGCGTTTTGATGGAGCACGAGACCAGATTCGAACTGGCATTCCCTTCGAGGTCTGCGACCTCTCGATACTCGCTGCTCGCTGATCGCTCTCAGCTCCCCCTTCCGTTGGCATGCTCTTAAGCGCAAGGCTCCAACTCAAGGACCGAGTCCAAGCCCCAGTACGAAAAAGCCCGCCCCACTTTGTGGGACGGGCTTTTTCGTATATGGAGCACGAGACCAGATTCGAACTGGCGACCCTCACGTTGGCAACGTGATGCTCTACCAGCTGAGCTACTCGTGCGAAACCATGAATGTCTGATCCGACTCCCGGAGCCCTTCCACCTCCCCCTTCGGAGGGGGATCGGTTGAGGTGCTTCGAGAATCTCGCCGGAGCTGCTGGTGCGCCTCGGCGGGAGTCAGTTTGTAAACGAAGGCGCGCTTCTCGTCAACCCTCCCAGGTGGGATGAAGCCTTCAAATCCGGGGGCTTGCGGCGATCTTCGCGGGGCCGTCGGAGGGCCGCGGGGAGCCCGGCCGGCAGGAGTCGACGCGGGGGGCGGCGAGTAGTCTCGCCGTTCGCGGGCGGGCGCCCGGCCGACTCCGAGCCAGCCCCCTGCCCGGCCTGAGATCCCTCGCCTAGAGCCGGGTGATCTTCTCGCGGTCGTGGAGCACGGCCTTGGTCGCGTTTCGGGTGTCGAAGACCCGGGGACCGACCCGCACGACGCGGTCGTAGTCGACGTTCGGGTGATCGGTCAGCACGACCACCAGGTCGGAGGTCCTGAGCTCCTCGTCGGTCAGGTCGACCGACTTCATGGCCTCGCCGGCGATCTCGCATTCCGGCACGAAGGGATCGTGGTAGCGGATGACGCCACCGCGAGCGCGCAGCCCGGCGATCACGTCGAGGGCCGGGGACTCGCGCATGTCGTCGACGGATGCCTTGTACGCGACGCCCAGGATCAGGATGCGCGCGCCGTTCACCGCTAGCCGATCTTCGTTCAGCAGCGCGGCGATGCGATCGACGACGTGGTCGGGCATGCCGGAGTTGACCTCGGTGGCGAGCTCGATGAAGCGCGCCGGGAAGTTGAGCGACTTCATCTTCCAGGAGAGATAGGCCGGGTCGACGGGGATGCAGTGGCCGCCGAGTCCGGGGCCGGGCGTGAATTTCATGAAGCCGTAGGGCTTGGTCGCGGCCGCATCGATCACCTCCCAGACGTCGAGATCGAGCTTCTCGCACATGAGCGCGATCTCGTTGGCGAGGCCGATGTTGATGGCGCGGAAGGTGTTCTCGAGCAGCTTCACCATCTCGGCGGCCTGGGTCGAGGAGACGGGGACGGTGGTTTCGAAGACGGTGCTGAAGACGGCGCAGGCCAGATCGGTGCAGAGCGCGGTCTCACCGCCCACGACCTTGGGCACGTTCTTGACCTTGAACTTGGTGTTGGCCGGATCGATGCGCTCGGGCGCAAAGGCCAGCGAGAAATCGGTGCCGATCACGAGGCCCGAGCCCTCGAGCAAGGGAATCACGAACTCGTGGGTCGTTCCGGGATAGGTCGTCGAGCCGAGGATGATCAGCTGCCCCTCGTGAAGATGCTTGCGGATCTCCTCGACGGCCGCGGCGATGAACGAGACGTCGGGATCGCGCGTCTTGCGCAGCGGCGTCGGGACGCAGATGTTGATGACGTCCACGTCCGCGAGCAGGTCGAAATCGGCCGTCGCCTCGAATCGCCCGGCGTCGATCTGGGTCTTGAGCGCGGCACTGTCGACGTCGCCGATATAGGAGCGGCCCTCGGACAGGGTGCGGATCTTGGTCGTGTCGACATCGAAGCCGATGACGCGAAAGCCGGCCGCGCCGAGCTCCACGGCCAGCGGCAGGCCCACGTAGCCCAGGCCGATCACGCCGATTCGCGCTTGGCGGGAGTCGATCTTGCCGCGCAGGTCTTCGAGCTTGCTCATGTTCTCAATCCTTTACCGGCCTTCGTGAGGACGGAGCCTCGAGGCGGGAAGCAGTCTGGACGGTGAGTACGAGATCACCGGGAAAAGTGAGAGGCTTTTCGAGGTCGGAGCGGGTCGACCGCTTTGTTGCCGGCTGCCTGCGACCCGCCCACGAGTAGGTCACCGGTCCCGGGCGCAAAGGGTCGCCCCCTGGCTATGGCGACGACTCGGACCCGCTCCAGCCAAAATAGTCCGCGAAATAGAGATAGCCCGACCACAGGGTCAGCCCCGTGGCGACGGCCAGCAGCGTCATCCCGATCTCGTGCGCCGGCAGGCCGAAGGTCTTGTAATGAAAGAGCAGCGCCCCGGTGGCGGCGCTCTGGGCGATGGTCTTGATCTTCCCGGGCCCGCGTGCGGCGACGACGGTGCCGTGCGTCGACGCGATGCCGCGCAGCCCGGTGACCGCAAGCTCCCGCCCGACGATCACGACCACCATGCCGGCCGCCCAGAGCGGGATCCGGCCGATTGCCAGCAGCATGATCAGCGCGGTCGAGACGATCAGCTTGTCCGCCAGGGGATCGAGCAGCTTGCCGATTCGGGTGACGTAGCGGCCCCCGTGGCGACGGGCGAGGTAGCCATCGAGCCAGTCGGTCAAGGCGGCGATGATGAAGGCCCAGGCCATGAACCGGCTGCCCGCTGGCCCCTGCGCGAGCGGCAGGAAGACCAGGATCGGGACGACCCCCGTCCGCAGCATCGTGACGCTATTCGGGAGATTCCAGAACTCCTCGCGCGGAAGCCCACTGCCGTCGAGGACGGGTTCGGCCTCGTCGGTCGGGGCCGCAGGGGGCTCGACGGAGTGGGGCTGGCCCGACTCGGGCGCCGCGCGTGAGGTCTCGTCGGGCAACGCGGCCTCCGAGGTCGAGTGAGAGGGGTTCGGGCTTGCCATGTTCGCGCTCTCGGGCTTCGCGCTTTCGGATGTCGAGCTGTCCGCTGTCAAGAAGGTCGCCTTCCGCCGCTGCTCGGGACGCGGGAATTGGATCACGGTCGACCCGCTGCGGGCTTCCGGCTCGTCGGGCGTCGAGATCGACACCGCTCAGCGACTCCCGAAGGGCTCGCGCGTCGCGCGCTCGATCTGGGCCGCCCGAATCATGCGGGCCGCCTGGGCGAGGCGCTCGTCGGCCGCCCCCTCGGTCCCCTGCTCCCCGTGCTTCCTGATGCCGGCGACGACTCCTGAAGCCATCGCCGCATCCCCTGGGCCACGCCCCGAAAGCCGAGCTCCCTCGAAGTCGAACTCCGACCAGTAGCCGCGATAATACTTCAGGACGCGCCGGACGTAAGCCTGGGTTTCCTTGTAAGGCGGAACGCCCTCGTAGCGGTCGACTGCGCGGGGGCCGGCGTTGTAGGCCGCGAGCGCGCGCGTGACGTCGCCGTAGCGATCGAGCATCAGACGCAGATAACGCACGCCACCGTCGATATTCTCCGCGATACCGAAAGGCCGTTTCACGCCGAGCTCTGCCGCGGTCTGCGGCATCAGCTGCATCAATCCCTGCGCACCGACCCGCGACACCGCGTTCGGCTCGAAATTCGACTCCGCCGCGATCACCGCCTTCACGAGTCCGGGATGGACCCCATAGCGATGGCCCGCCTGCGCGATCAAGCGGTCGTAGCCCCGCTCGGTTGGCCTGCGTCCGAGCGAGCGCGGACTGATCACGGCCCCCTGCTGCCGACTCGGCCTGACGCGCTCGTAGCGATCGTCGACCGGGACGTCGCTGAAGTGCTGGACGCCCGCGGCATCGATGTAGCTGTAGATCGCGCCCGCGGCGTGCGACCCGCCCGGCGCAGCCAGGCCGATGAGTGCAGCCGCGCCGACGAGCCACGGCGCCGCGTGTCGGCGGCTCGGGGGCCCCGATGATGCTGCGCGCTGCGCTCGTCTCGTCTTCAAGAGGCGGCTCCGATTCGGGGGCGATCTACGCCGAAGCCCCGAGGGGCCAGGGTTTTACGACCACGACAGTGGATCGAGCCCGACGGCCCGATAGTATTCGTCGATTCCAGCTATCGGATCCCTGGGCGTCGGACCTGAGCGACCAGCCGCCCTCCTCCGCAGCTCGATGTCCCACGATCTTCGATCGGCCATTCGAGGCGGCCGAGCCGACCGAGCCACCGGAGCGATCCCCAGATGAGCAAGCTGCTCAGCCAGCGTCAGAGCGTTCGCGCGCGATGAGTCGGAACGAAAACGGCTCGGGACAGGGCTCGAACGGCGAGGCGGCGCGGACCTTCGACTTCCTCGTGATCGGCTCCGGGCTCGCCGGCATGCATTATGCCCTGCGCGTCGCCGAGGTCGGCGAGGTCGCCGTGATCACCAAGCGAGCCGCTCATGACTCGGCGACCGACTGGGCCCAGGGCGGCATCGCGGCGGTGATGGATCCGGAGGATTCCTTCGAAGCGCACGCGGAGGATACCTTGAACGCGGGTGCGGGACTCTGCCACGAGGACACCGTGCGATTCGTGGTGGAGAACGGTCCCAAGGCGATCGCTTCGCTGCGCAAGAACGGCGTGGAGTTCGACCCCGCCCGCGAGCCGGGACATAGCGACTTCGACCTGACGCGCGAGGGCGGGCACAATCAGCGACGCATCCTGCATCGCGCCGACTTCACCGGTCGCGAGATCGAACGCTCGCTGCTGGCTCGCGTCCGCGCCCATCCACGGATCCATCTCTTCGAGGACCACTGCGCCATCGACCTGATCACGGGGACGAAGGTCGGCCGCACGGAGACCAATCGCGCGCTCGGCGCGTATGTCCTCGACGCTTCGACCGGCGACGTCCACGCCTATACGGCCCCGATCACGCTGCTCGCCACCGGCGGCGCGGGCAAGGTCTACCTGTACACGAGCAATCCGGACGTCGCCTCGGGCGACGGCATGGCCATGGCGTATCGCGCCGGCGCGACGCTCGCGAACATGGAATTCATGCAGTTCCATCCGACCTGCCTCTTCAACCCGCAGGCCAAGTCCTTCCTGATCTCGGAGGCCGTCCGCGGCGAGGGCGGAATCCTGTGTCGACGTGACGGCGAGCCCTTCATGCAGGACTACCACGAGATGCGTGATCTCGCGCCGCGGGACGTAGTCGCTCGCGCCATCGACAACGAGCTGAAGCGAACCGGCGACGATTATGTCGTCCTCGACATCACGAAGAAGGATCCTTCCTTCGTGCGCGGGCGCTTCCCGATGATCTTCGAGCGCTGCCTCAAATACGGCATCGACATCACGCGAGTGCCGATCCCCGTCGTCCCCGCAGCGCATTATTGCTGCGGCGGGGTCCGCACGAACATGAAGGGAGAGAGCGATCTCCCGAACCTCTTCGCTGCGGGAGAGGTCGCTTCGACCGGGCTGCACGGCGCGAATCGCCTCGCCTCGAACTCTCTGCTCGAGGCGCTGGTCTTCGCGCAGGCCGCCGCCGACGCGTCGATCGAGCGGATCGCAGAGATCGAGCCGCCCGGCCCCGTTCCCGCGTGGACCCACGGCGACGCGACACGCATCGACGAGGCCGTCGTGATCACCCAGAACTGGGACGAGATCCGCCGCTTCATGTGGAACTATGTCGGGATCGTACGCAGCGATCGTCGACTCTCCCGCGCGCTACACCGTATCGAGATGCTTCGCGAGGAGATCAACGAGTACTACTGGAATTTTCGCGTGACGCCGGAGCTGATCGAGCTGCGCAACCTGGCCACCGTCGCCGAGCTCGTGATCAAGTCCGCCGCCTTTCGCAAGGAGAGCCGCGGACTCCATTTCACCCTCGACTACCCCGATCGCGACGACGAGCGCTTCGGACGGGATACGCTGATCCAGCGTGGAGACACCCCCTGGATCAGCCCGAGCTAGTCCCGGCCCGTCGCATGCGTCGGTCCGCGCTGCTTGCCTCGTGCCTGTTCGCGATCCTCCCGCTGCTCGGTACGGCTCCGGCGGCCCGCGGCCTGGTCTTCGCGAGCCCCGCCACCGAGCCCCAGACCGAAGCGCCGCCCGACTTCCCGTTCTGGGACAACATCACCCAACGTCGCTACGAGGGACCGACGGTCCTCTACCTGGGCGGCGGCTACGCCTTGACCGCACGGCACGTCGGCATGGGCGAGATCGCGCTGCGCGGGGTCATGTACAAGCCCGTGCCGGGCTCGAAGCGCAGCCTGCTGAACGAGAGTGGCAGCGCCGCCGACGCGATGATCTTCGAGCTCGATCGAGAAGCACCCCTCCCCGACCTCCCCTTCCTTCCGATCGCCCGCGAGCCCGTCAGCCGCGGCGAAGAGGTTCTCGTCATCGGGTTCGGCCGCGGTCGCGAGAAGGTGATCGAGTTCGAGCTCGATGGACTGACCCAATTCGGTTTCACCTGGACGCGCAGGGGCCGCAAGCGTTGGGGCACGAATCGGATCGAGTCCGCTACGGAGATCCTCAATCAGGGCAGCTACAGCACGCGCGCGCTGACCTTTCGCTTCGACCAGCCGCTCTCGGCCGCGGCCACGCCCCACGAGGCCCATGCCGCCGTCGGCGACTCGGGTGGCGGCGTCTTCGTGAGGAGAGACGGCCAATGGGCGCTGGTCGGGCTGATGGTCTCGGTCGCCGGCAACGCCCGCATGCCGGGCTCCTCGACGCTCTACGGCGACATGACCTATGCCGCCGACCTCACCTACTACCGGGACGAGATCCTCCGTTGGACGCGGCCCGCCTGCATGAACGAGCGGGACGACGACGGCGACGAGCGGATCGATTTCCCACTGGATCCCGGGTGCGACTCGGCTGAGGATCGCAACGAGTGGGATGCAGACGCCCTCGACGATCCTGCGCTGCGGGTCGCGATACTGGCGGCGCTCGTGATCGGCGGTCTGCTCGCCGGACTCGCCTGGCGGGTCCGACGCCCCTAACGCGGCAGGAGGACGCCGAGCTCGACGAGTCCCTCGAGCTTCGACTGGATCTGCGCTTCCGGCTCCGGAATGATGTCGCAGACGCGTTCGATGCTCATTCCGGCCTTCAAGAGCTCGAGGATCGCCTCCTCGGTCTTGTCCAGCGAGCCGCGCGAGATCTCTTCCTGCTCGAGATCGACCTCGAAGATCGTGAGCGGGCCGAGCATGATCTGCGTCTCGCCAGGATCGCGCCTGTTCATGGCGAGCTCTTCCCGAGACGGTCCGAACGCCTCCTCTTCGACGTCTTCTTCGCCCGGCTCGTCCTCATCCGCGTCGCGGGACGCTTCGTCGAGTGCGCAGACCGCAGCGAGCACGGCGCCGGAAAGGGGTCGACGGGTCGCGGACTCGACGAGCGTCGGATCCGCGGACGCTTCGAACTGGAAGCGCCCGTCTCCCCACTCGAGCATTGCGACGAGCGCCTCCTGACCGGTCAGCAATCCGACTTCGGCGCCCAGCAGATCTCCGTCGGAGAAGGCGATCCAGCCCTGCTCGCCCTCGTACTCGACCACGAGGGTCCCCTGCGGCGCCGAGGAACCGAACATCTGCAGCATGTTTGCGAGCCCGAGGTCGGATAGCGATCCGCTGATCCCGCCGAGCTGACTCCGATGACCGGCTTCGCGGAGCGCGTCGACGACTTCGCGGGTCCGGGGCTCGGCCGCCTGACTTCGATCGAAGGCGATTGCGGCAGCCGCCACGCGTCCGTTCCGGTTCTGGACCTGGCGAACGACCTTGCCGTCGATCTCCACGCTCGGATCACCGCTCGGATGCCACAGGCAGATGCGCACGATCTCCCCGATCGGCAGGACGTCCTGCTTCATGGTCAGCAGGATCCCCGTTCCGCTCAGGTCGCGGCTCGTGGTCTCGAAGGGCGGACTCATCGTCGGCATCACGCGCACCGGGATCCGCACCGCACCACGCTTCGACCCACGGCGCATCTCGCCTTCCCGGTCGGTGTCGACGGACGCGATCTGATGTTGACCGATCAGGCCCTCGAAGCGTTCACGCAGCGCCGCCGCCGTGGCGTCGAGCTGGACGGCGACGCCCGGCATGGCGCCACTGGCCGCCATCTCCGCAGGCACGCAGTGGACCACCTCACCCTCGAGGGCGAGCGCGGGATTCGAAGCATCGACGTACTCGAGCACGACCTCGACGGTCACCGGCTGACGGATCTCGAAGCTCGTCTCGGTCGCCACGAAGACGCCACGATTCGAGATGTTCCTCTCGAACTCCCGGCGCAGGGCTTCCGGCGATTCGAATCGCACCTGTAACGTGTCTTCGACGACCAACGGATTCACACGACCCAGCGAGTGCGGAGAAAGACGCGCATGCGCACCGGGGAAGATTCCCCGCTCCGTCCAGGATCCATCGGCCGTCCCAGAAGCAACCCGAAGCACTTCCGCCCGGAGATTCGGTTGGCTTGCGAGAAGACCGGCGGGGACTGTGCAGCTCCCCTGCACTTGTCACGACCAGTCGGTCCCGTGCCCAATCGACCTGGGCAGCCCGTCCAGACTCACCGCCGACCGGCGGGACGAAAAGACACAAGCCCACCCGGGCGAGGCCCATGAGCGAGCGTTCGAGCCCGGCAGACGGCGCATCCCGCTGGCTGCGGCCGCGCTCTAGAACTCGGTGTGCTTTTCCTTGACGGCGCGGAAGAGCGTCAGCTGGGGCACGGCTGCCGCGGCGTCGATCTCGATCGGATACTCGTCCGAGAAGCAGGCGTCGCAAATGCCGCGCTTCAGCTCGTTGGCCGCCACCCTCCGGAGCCCCTCGATCGAGAGATAACCCAGGCTGTCGGCGCCGATCCGATCTCGAATCTCGTCGATCGAGAAATTGTGCGCGATCAGCTCTTCGCGGTTGGGGGTATCGATCCCGTAGTGACACGGGCCGATCGTCGGCGGCGATGAGATCCGGACGTGGACCTCACGCGCACCGGCCGAGCGCAGCATGCCGACGATCTTTACGAGCGTGGTCCCGCGCACGATCGAGTCGTCCACCAGGACGATGCGCTTGCCGTCGAGGAAGCCGCGAATCGGGTTGTGCTTCACGCGCACCTTGAAGTCGCGGATCGTCTGGGTCGGCTCGATGAAGCTGCGGCTCACGTAGTGATTGCGGATCAGCGCGGTCTCGTAGGGGATCCCGGCCTCCTCCGCGTAGCCGAGCGCGGCGGCGCTCCCCGAGTCGAGGACCGGTGCGACCATGTCGGCCGCCACGTCGTGCTCCCGGGCCAGGACACGCCCCAGCTGCTTGCGATAGGCGTAGACGTTGTGGCCGACGAGATTCGAATCCGGCCGCGCGAAGTAGATGTGCTCGAAGATGCAGAAATGCTCCTTCGCGTCGCGCGCCAGGGGTCGGATGCTCCGGAGTCGACCGCGCCGGATCACGACGACCTCTCCCGGCTCGACGTCGCGCTCGTGGGTCGCGCCGATCAGGTCGAGCGCGCAGGTCTCGCTCGAGAAAACCCACGCCCCGTCCTTGCGACCGATCGAGAGCGGGCGGAAGCCGTGGGGATCGCGCGCGGCGATCAAGGCGTCGTCCGTCAGCAGCAGGATGCTGAATGCGCCCTTCACGCGCGAGATCGCGTCGATGAAGCGGTCTTCCATGTGCTTCTCGCGCGAGCGGGCCAGCAGATGGAGCAGGACTTCGCTGTCCGAGGTGGAGCCGAAGATGGCTCCGCGGCCCTCGAGCTCGCGGCGGATCACGCCTGCGTTCACCAGGTTTCCGTTGTGCGCGATCGAGACGGGTCCGCCATCGGTATTCGCGCAGATCGGCTGTGCGTTGCGGAGCATGCTCTCGCCGGAGGTCGAGTAGCGCACGTGCCCGATCGCGTGGCGCCCCTTCAAGGAGTTCAGGATGGGCGCACCGAAGGTGTCCGCTACGAGCCCCATCGCGCGATGGGCGACGTGCTCGCGTCCCGTCGAGGAGACGATGCCGCAGCTCTCCTGGCCGCGATGCTGGAGGGCATAGAGGCCCAGGTAGGTGAGATGCGAGGCCTCGTCACTCCCGTGGACCCCGAACACGCCGCACTCGTCGTGGAAGCGGTCGGCCCGATGGGCCTCCTCGAGGGTGGCCAGCTCCTGCGGCGTGAGCCGGTCGAGGGCGCGATCGCCCGGCGGCAGGCGGCTCTCGTCCGGCGCGCCGGATCGGCGAGCCGCGCCACCGCGCGGCAGACAGGGCGGGAGCGAAGAGCGCTTGGGCATCGAGCCTCCGGAGTCTCGTCTCGTGGATCTCGTCGAGCGGGGGTCGCCCCGGACGGCCCGGAGAATGGATCGCCCGACCCGCGACGAGGCGCATGGTAGGCAGGTCGGCTTTCGGGGTCAAACACCTCGCCTCCCCCCTCGCGCGGTTGACTGTAGCCGGCGCTCGGGGTTGAATGCCCGAGCGGAGGACGGCGTGAGTATCGATCGAAAGCAGCTCGAGGAGCTCTGTGAGCAGACCCTGGCCGAGACCGATTTCCCGGGCCTGGGCCGACGCATCAAGGGCAAGGTACGCGACAGCTACCTGGATCCCGAGCGCGCGCCCGGCCGACGTACGATCGTGGTGAGTGACCGCGTGAGCTGCTTCGACCGGGTCGTGGGAACGATCCCGCTGAAGGGGCAGATCCTGAACCAGATGGCGGCCTTCTGGTTCCGACAGACGGCCGATGTCGCTCGCAACCATCTGATCGCCGTGCCCGACCCGAACGTCTCGATCGTGCAGGAGTGCCGGACGCTGCCGGTCGAGTTCGTGATGCGCGGCTACCTGACGGGCTCGAGCTCGACCTCGATCTGGACCGCCTACGAGCGCGGCGTCCGCAATTATTGCGGGCACGTCCTGCCCGACGGGATGCGACGCCACGAGAAGCTCGCCGCACCGATCCTCACGCCGACGACGAAGGCGCTCGATGGAGATCACGACGAGCTCACTTCCCGCGAACAGCTGATCGCGAGGGGCACGATCTCGGAAGCGCTCTACGATGAGGCTCACGCGATCGCCCAACGCCTCTTCGCCGAAGGCACCCGGTACGCCGAGAAGCAGGGCCTGATCCTGGTCGACACGAAATACGAGATGGGGCTCGACGAGGCCGGGGAGATCGTCGTCATCGACGAGATCCATACCCCCGACTCCTCCCGCTACTGGCGGCTCGACAGCTATGAGCAGGCGCTGGCGGAAGGCGGCTCGCCCGCCGCCATCGACAAGGAGTACGTGCGGCTCTGGCTCGGCGAGCAGGGGTACAAGGGCGAAGGCACGCCGCCCGAGCTGCCGATCGAGGTCCGGGTCGAGGCGGCAACGCGCTATATCGCGGCCTTCGAGCAGGTGAGCGGTCAGGCCTTCGAGCCTGACTTCGAGGCCCCGGTGCCGCGAATCGAGCGGAATCTCGGGCTCGAGACGAGCGACCGAGCGTCGTAGCGACGGCGCCGCCGCCTACGAAGCCTGCACGTAGATGTACCCGAGCATCAGGTAGTACATCGTGGGCAGCCCGAGCAGATGCGCATCGATGCGGTCGAGCACGCCGCCCATCCCGGGCAGCAGCGCCCCCGTATCCTTCACCTCGGCGTCGCGCTTCAGCAGCGACTCGACGAGGTCGCCAATGATTCCGACGATACAGAGCAGGAACCCGAAGAAGATCGAGACGCTCCACGGCAGCGCAGCGGACCAGTCAGGGCGGTAGATGTCGAAGAGGAACTTCGTCGCCAACCCGGCGAGCACGCCGAGGATGATGCCGCCCAACGCACCTTCGACGCTCTTGTTCGGAGAGATCTGAGGCGCGAGCTTTCGGCGCCCCCAGGCCCGGCCGGCGAAATACGCACCGGCATCGCACAACACGACTACCACCAGGGCATAGACCATCAAGAAGATCCCGGTCTCCGCGGTGATCCCCAGCGTCACGAGCAGCGCCGGATCCTGATGCGACGCCGCCGCCACGTCGAATTTCCGCAGCAAGACAGCGTGACTCAACAGCCACGCGACATAGAAGACTCCGAAGAACGTTCCGGAGATGCTGGCCATGGCTTCCTGGATCTCGTTCTTGCCCAGCTGCGCGACCATCAGAACGAGCAACGTCGCGGTCATCAACAGCATCGCCTGGTACTCGTTGCCGATATACGCCACGACGATCACCGCGGCACCGAAGACGAGACCCACCGACTGGATCGGCTTGGCGCCCTTGTCGACGATCAGGCCGTAGAACTCCTTCTGCGCCAACAAGCCGATCGCGATCACGATCACGAGATAGATCAGCCCGCCCTGGGCGATCGCCCAGAGCACGAACGGAATCAGGACGCCCGCTGTCGCGAGCCGCGTGAGCAGATCGGCTCGGCGAGCGGCTTTTCTGGACTCCTTGGCCTCCTGTCCGCGAATCAGCGGCTTCGCTGGTTGGCGGCCCCGCGTCTTCCGTCGAGTTCGACGGGCCCCTCGCGGACGGATCGCCCGAGGCGACTTCGGCCACATGCTCGCGCTCGGTCGATGCTTCTTCCGGTCGGACGGCGTCCGGCAGCCCCTCACTCACGATTCGGCTTCCCCCATGACTCGATCGGCCAGGCGCTCTCGCAACGAGAGGCGCTCCTGCCTGGTCAACCGCGGCCGGTATGGCCGAATCCGCCCTCACCTCTTTCCGTCTCGTCGAGCGAAACGACCTCGACCCACTCGGGGCGAGTGACCGGAGCGACGACCAGCTGAGCGATACGATCGCCCCGCTTGATCTCGAAGCCTTCGTCCCCCGCGTTCATCAAGATCACCTGGATCTCTCCACGGTAGTCGGCGTCGATCGTACCCGGTGCATTGGGGATGAGTATGCCATGCCGAAGGGCGAGTCCGCTGCGCGGACGCACCTGAGCCTCGAAGCCCGGGGGCAGCGCGATGCGCCAACCCGTCGGAATCAACCGGCGTTCTCCTGGCCGGATGATCTGCGGCTCGGAGACCGCGGCACGCAGGTCGAGACCCGCCGCTCCCTCGGATTCGGCCCGAGGGAGCGGGAGGTCTCGTGCGTGCGGCTCCCGAGCGATCTCGACCCTCACAGCGGAGGGTGTCGAGACCCGGTCGGGAGGGGACTCATTCAAGGGCGAGCCCTACTCGTCGTCTTCGATCTGGGCTGCCTGATCCGCGAGCGCTTCCTTGCGCGAGAGGCGGATCCGACCCGAGGGATCGATGTCGATGCACTTGGCCAGGACCTCGTCGCCCTCTTCGAGGACGTCCGTCACCTTGTCGACTCGTCCCTCGGCCAGATGACTGATGTGGATCAGGCCATCCGTGCCCGGGAAGATCTCGGCGAAGGCACCGAAGTCGGCGATCCGCTTGACCTTCGCGAGGTAGATGCGACCGATCTCGGCCTCCTGGGTCAGCTCGGTGACCATCGCCATGGCCTGCTCGACCGCGGCGCCGTCGGGTCCGAAGACCGAGACCATGCCCGAATCCTCGACGTCGATCTTGGCCCCCGTCGTCTCCTGGATGGCGCGGATCACCTTGCCGCCAGGCCCGATGATGTCGCGGATGCGATCGGGCTTGACCTGCAGCGTCTCCATGCGCGGCGCGAACTCGTGGAGCTCCGTACGCGCGGAGAGCCCGCCAAGCGACGCCTGCGTGTCCTTGTCCATGCAGTCGAGGATGTGGAGCCGCCCCTCCTTCGCCTGAGCGAGGGCCTTCTCCATGATGTCCCAGTCGATCTCCGTGACCTTGATGTCCATCTGAAGGGCGGTGATGCCGTCCTTCGAGCCGGCCACCTTGAAGTCCATGTCGCCGAGATGGTCCTCGTCTCCGAGGATGTCCGAGAGAATCACGGTTCGCTTGCCGTCCGTGATGAGGCCCATCGCGATGCCCGCGACCGGCGCCTTGAGCGGCACACCGGCGTCGAGCAACGACAGCGTCGAGCCACAGACCGCCGCCATCGACGACGAGCCGTTGCTCTCGAGCGTCTCGGACACGACCCGCAGCGTGTACGGGAAGTCCTCGTGCTCCGGCAGCACCGGCGTGATGGCCCGTTCGGCCAACGTGCCGTGCCCGACCTCTCGCCGACCCGGTCCTCGGAGAGGCCGCGCCTCACCGACAGAGAAAGGCGGGAAGTTGTAGTGGAGCATGAAGTTCTTCTTCCAGCGCCCACCCATGCCGTCGATCGTCTGCTCGTCGAAGCCCGAGCCGAGCGTGGCCGTCACCACTGCCTGGGTCTCGCCGCGCGTAAAGAGCGCGACACCGTGCGGCCGCGGATAGGGCCGCACCTCGCAGGCGATCTGGCGGATCTCGTTGCTCTTGCGGCCGTCGATGCGTTCGCCGGTCGCCATCACGCGCTCGCGCATCAGCTCGCCGCCGAGATCATGGAGGATCGTCTTGACGTCGCCCTGCAGCGCCTTCAGGCCATTCGAGCGCTCCTCGAACTCGGCGAGGCTCTTGGGCTCGAACTTCTCGTTGCGGTACTCGTTCCAGATCTCCTCGCGGATCTCCTTCTCGACCGACTTCACCGCATCCGCGCGCGCCTTCTTCTCCTTGATCTGAAAGGCCTCGGCGAGTCGATCGCCCGCCATGTCCTTGATGCGCTTCTCGAGCTTCGAGTGATCGGGCGCCTCGGGCATCACCAGCTTCGGCTTGCCGACCTTGGCTGCGAACGCCTCGATCGCCTTGATGATCGGCTGGATCTCGTCATGGGCATGCTTGAGCGCCGCCAGGATCTCGTCCTCGGGCAGCTGGTTGGCACCGCCCTCGACCATCACGATCGAGCCCTTGTTACCCGCGACGATCAGCTCGAGATCGCTCTCCTCGAGATCCTCGGGCACCGGGTTGATGACGTAGTCGCCGTCGACCCGGCCAATCCGCACCGCGGCGATCGGACCGAGAAAGGGAATCTCCGAGATCGAGAGCGCGGCGGAGGCGCCGACGAAGGCACACATATCCGCCGAGAAATCGGGGTCGTGCGAGAGCACTGTCGCCGTGACCTGGGTGTCGTCGTTGTAGCCGTCCGCGAAGAGCGGTCGGATCGAGCGATCGATGAAGCGACTCACGAGCACTTCTCGGTCCGCAAGCCGACCTTCGCGCTTGAAGAAGCCACCGGGAATCTTGCCGGCCGCAGCGAACTTCTCGACGAAGTCGACGGTCAGCGGGAAGAAGTCGATCCCCGGTCGCGGGGAGGAGTGAACGGCCGTCACGAGGACGACGGTGTCACCGAAAGTGACCGTCACCGACCCGGCCGCCTGCTTGGCGACCTTCCCGGTCTCGATGGTCATGGTCCGGCCGCCGATTTCGACGGACGTGGACGTAGGTTCGAACCAATAAGGCATATCTTTTTTCTCGTTCCTGTTTCTCCACCGACATGGCCTCTCCTCTTATTCGTTCGAGTCAGAGGTCGCAAATCGATGATTGTATGGCCTGCTCGCACCGTACCCCTTTGGATACGGCTCGAGACTCGTCGTGCGCGCCCGAAGATCGGGAACGCATCAGAATGCGGGATCACCCATGCGCGAAGGACGGGGGGACCTCTTGGGTCGAGTTCCGGGTCGAGCCCGGGATCTGGGCCCGCGATCTCGGGGATCGATCAAGAGGCAGTTCGCGTATGGCCGACTCCCGCCTTCCAACGGGGCACCGCGAAGCGGCACAGGCCAATTTCGTTCGCTGGGAGCGGTTCGTCGCGGCTCCTGCGGGACTTGAATCCCGCATCGGCTTTGGCATCTCGCTCGGACTCGACCGAGCAGCACCGAGCCCAGCTCCAATACTCGAATCGCCGGCGTGCGGGGCACATCGGCGATTCGAGAGAATTATCGTCGAAGACCGAGCTCTTCGATCAGAGCGCGATATCGATCGAGGTCCTTGTTCTTGAGATAATCGAGCAGCCGACGGCGCTGACTCACGATCTTCAGTAGACCGCGCCGCGAATGGTGGTCTTTCGCGTTCGTCTTGAAATGCTCCTGGAGGCCCGTGATCCGCTCCGTCAAGAGCGAGATCTGTACCTCGGGCGAGCCGGTATCGGCGTCGCTCCGCTTGTGGGCCCCAATGATTTCCGCCTTCTTCGCTGCAGAGATCAAGTCTTCTGACTCCTTTGGATCCTCGCGTCGGAAGCCATTCCACCCGTTCGTGTCGAGTGCTCGCGCACGCAACTTCGATATCAACATCGATATCAACGTGGGGTTGGAATGGACCGGGTCGCAGAGGACCGCCAGCCGGCAGGCTGACTGGTGGCGTCTCCCGTAGTCACTGAGTGGTCGCCGAGCGCACGTGCGCTGGCCGGGAAACCGTTGTTTTTTCTGGATATTTTCGGACGGCGGAAGTTTGACAGAGCCGGCAGGCGCTGGCAACGGGGATTGCGTTCTTTTTGCGGCCCGATCGGCGCAAAGGCGCTCCGGGATCGGGAGATCGACGCGGCCTCATCGGCCCGGCCGCGTCCGCCGATCGACCCGCGTTCAGGCAGGCTCGGGGGGGAGGACCCGCAGCGGCCAGATCCGGCGGTCCGGGCGCAGCTCGCCCACCGCCAGAAACGAGTCCTGATCGTCCAGGATGGAGATGCGCGTCCCCGGCTTCTCCCGGTGCAGCTCGCCGGAAGCCAGATCCCCGCCATGTTGCAGCCGGAGGCGCTGCTCCCCGGAGACCACGAGCACCGGAAAATCGAGCGCATCCGCCGGAGAGATCAGCATCGACTCGATCTCGCCGGCGGCCGCCGCCTTCTCGAGCTCCTCGAAGGTCCGGGCCTCGTCCAGAAAGAAGGGCCCGCTGCGAGTCCGTCTGAGCGGGCCGAGGTGGGCACCACAGCCGAGCTTCGTGCCCAGGTCGGCCGCCAGCACGCGGACGTAGGTCCCGGCACTGCAGAGCACCCGGACATCCAGCTCCGGGGGCTCGAATCGGGTCAGCTCGATCTCCTCGATCGTGACCCACTTGGGCTCGCGCTCGACCTCCTGCCCCTGTCGGGCCAGCTTGTGGAGCGGGACGCCATCCTTCTTGACCGCGCTGTACATCGGCGGAATCTGCTGGACGTCCCCGATGAACGTCGACAGCGCAGCCTCGACGGTCGCACGATCGGGAAGCGTCCCTTCGTAGCGCTTGAGGGTCTTCCCTTCGTGATCGAGGGTGTCCGTCTCGGAGCCCAGCACGATCGTGCCGTCGTAGCCCTTCGCACCTCCCTCGATGAAGGGGATCAGCTTCGTGGCCGCGCGAATGGCCAGGGGCAGAACGCCCGTCGCCTGGGGATCGAGCGTGCCCAGATGACCCACCCGGCGGGTTCCGAGCCAACGCCTCGCCGCGTCGACCACGTCGTGCGAGGTCTGGCCCGACGGCTTGTCGACGACCAGAAATCCGGACGGCCCCGGCGGCTCCGGCTTCCTACGTCGCTGATTCCGTCTCGCCATCTTGCTGATCCGCTCCGTCGGTTCCAGATCCAGACTCGGTCTGCGCCTGGGGCTCGACTTCCGACTCGGCGGGGCGAACCTCGAGCGAGCGAAGCAGCTCGAGCGTATGGCTCCCCTCGGCGATCGAATCATCGAGAATGAATCGAAGCTCGGGTGTATGCCGCAATTTCACCCGTTTGGACAGGGTTCGCCGCACGAAGCCCGTGACCTGTCGCATCACGCGGTCGAGCTCGACCTTTCGCTCCTCGTCGGGATCCTCACCGAGCGGGCTGTAGAAGATGGTCGCCGCGCCCAGATCGGACGCGAGCTTGACCCGTGTGATCGTCACGAGTCCCAGCCGCGGATCGCCCACCTCGTCCCGCAAGATCTGGGAGAGCTCGCCGCGAATCTGCTCCGCGACCCTTCGAATTCGGACTGAATCAGCCACCGTTTCCTACTCCGCTATTCCCGACAAGTTCGAGCTCCAGGCCTCTTCTTCGTCTGCAGTCGTCTCATCATCGGAGACGGCCCGGCCCGGCTCGCTGTCGAGCGGCATCCGGAGGATCTCGAGATCGCTGGCGATCACTTCGGCCAGATGCGTCTCCTCGACGAAGTCGATCGCCTTCCTGAGAGCACGCCGGATCGAGACCTCGTCGCTGCCGGTCATCGACATCCCGATCGTCGCGCGTTGCCAGGTCCCCTGCCCTCCGACCTCACCGACCGACACGTTGAATCGACTCCGCAGGCGACCGAGAATCGAGCGAACGACGCCTCGCTTCGCCTTCAGCGACTGCGAGTCGTGCACATGCACTTCCACCACGGCCACGCCGACGATCATCTCCCGACCCCTCCGGGCTCCGCGCCGGCGGCAAGCCACCTGTCCGGCCGTGTCGCACGGCCAGGTCGTCTCGTTGACGCCCTGCGCGAAGCGCTCGCCGACCGCCCGCTCGGGGTGGAACCGTAGCAGGTCGCGCGCACCTGCATCTCGAGGCCCCTGCGGCACGGCCGCCGGCCATCGACACACGACCCGCCCCGATCGGCGCTCGACCTCCGAGGCCGGGAGGCTCGGGTGCCGTGCAGCCGCATGCTGCCTGCACGTCGCTCGCCGCTGGATGGGCACACGAAGCGCCGCTTCAAAACTACAGCCTCAAAGCAACTGCGCATTCCCGCTGCAACACTGCGAGCCGCCTGCCGGTGCCATGCCTGAACGGAACTAACATGCGAAGCAAATCTCCGCGTTTGGACAAGCACGTACATTTTCGTGACAAAAATCATAAGTGCAAGCATCCGATCAGTCGAACGGTTGTGCGTGAGGGAGGCACCACCCATGCAGCGGCCCCGTGCGAGACTTTCCGGATCCTGCGCTTCGAGCGCACGTTCGAAGACGAACGACGCAGTTGGACGACTCTCCTTCGCGAGTGGTCGCTCCCGCTTTCGTCGGAGGCTCGCCTCGATCGGCTCGATCGCAGCGACTCTTCTGGCTCTCTGCGCGAGCAGCGCGAGCTGGGCGGTAGAGCCCAGCCCCAATGATCCGGCGGCGACGAAGAGCCTCGACGAGCAGGTCCAGGAGATCAAGTCCGACGTCCTCGCGATCGCCGCCGAGCTCGGCAACCTCGAAGAGCGCCTCCTTTACCCATCGAATACGCAGGTCGCGGTATTCGTCGCGGTCGAGGAGGGAGACGACGTCGAGATCGATTCCGCTCGCCTGTCCGTCGACGGCGAGCTGGTCGCGCATCACATCTACACCTTCAAGGAGCTCGAAGCCCTCAAGAAGGGCGGCGTCCAGAGGATCTACACCGGCAACGTCCCGACAGGCAGCCATCAGCTCGAGGTCACGATCGCGGGCAAGCGAAGTGCCGGAAGGGACTTCGAGGCAATCGAACGCTTCGGCTTCGACAAGGAGGTCGACCCGAAGCTGATCGGCATCACGCTCGGCGACGGCATAGCTGGAAACACGACGATCGCGATCGAGGACTGGTAGACGATGTCCGGCTCGTTCGTCCGCTCGATTCTCGGCGCCTCCATGGCGCTGTGTGCGACCTCTGCCTTCGCCAGCTCGGACGCGGGCGATCCGTATTTCGGCGAGGCCCTCTACCACGCCTATCAGGGCAACTACTTCGAAGCGCTCGAGCGTCTCGATTCCGAGCTCGCGCAGCACTACGGCGTCGACGAACCGAAGCTCGACTCACTGTATCCGCAGCTCGACCATGCCGAGTTCTCGGTAGGGGACTTCGAGCTTCGATATCGCATGCACCAGCGGGCAGGACGAGCGATCCGTGCCGTCCTCGAAGGGGACGTCGATCCCGCCGTGCGCGCGGACGCGGCCTTTCGACTCGCCCGCATCCATTTCCAGAAGGACCAGCCCGAGGCCGCCCTCGAGGTCCTGGACTCGATCAACGATCCCCTGTCGAAGTCGCTCCGCGACGAGGTCGAGTTCCTGCGCGCCAGCGTGCTGCTCGCGCTCGATCGTCCTTCGGAAGCCGTCGACGTATTGAAGAAGCTGCAGGACTCGAACGAGCTGTCGGGCTTCTCGGCCTACAATCTCGGCATCGCGCTGCTCGAGGACGGTCAGACCGCAGCCGCCGCGCTCCAGCTCGACCGTGCAGGCAAACGGGATGCCGACAATCGCGAAGATCTCGCGATTCGCGACAAGTCGAATCTCGTGCTCGGTACGCTGCTCTTCGAAGCGGGCGAGTATCGCCGAGCCCAGCGCTCGCTCGACCGAATCCGACTCGAAGGCCCCTTCTCGAATCAGGCCCTGCTGCGCGCAGGCTGGTCCGAGGCCTCCGCTGAGGAGTTCGAGCGAGCCGTCGTCCCGTGGTCGATCCTGTCCAAACGCGACTCGACCGACGCCGCTGTTCAGGAGGCGCAGCTCGCCCTGCCCTTCGCGTACAGCAAGCTGAACGTTCACAGTCGCGCGGCCGTCCTCTATGAACGCGCGGTCCATTCCTTCGGCGGCGAGCTCGAGAAGCTCGATGCGTCCCTCGAGAGCATCCGGAACGGAGACTTCCTGCGAGCGCTCGAGCGCGAGGAAATCCGCCAGGACAAGGATTGGGTGATCCGGCTGCGCGCTCTGCCGGAGGCGCCCGAGACCTTCTACCTGGTCTCATTGATGGCCTCTCACGACTTCCAGACTGCGCTCCAGAACTATCTCGATCTTGCGGACATGCGACGCAAGCTCCACGGGTGGCAGCGCTCCCTGGACGCCTTCGACGACATCATCCGGATCCGCCGAGGCTACTACGAACCGCGCATGCCGGAGATCGACTCACAGTTTCGAAAGCTCGACGCACAAATGCGCGTGCGCCTGGAACAGAGACGCCATCTCGACCAACGCCTCACGAAGATGCTCACGTCTCCCGCGCCCGAGCTGCTCGCGACATCGAGCGAGCACACCGCCCGAGCAGAGATCGAGAGCCTGCAAGCCCGCCTCGCGGCGATCGGAGACTCACCGGGTATCGAGTCCGTCCGACGCAGGCTGCGTCGTGCGGACGGCGTGCTCACCTGGCGTCTCGAAACCCGCTATCACGAGCGCCTCACGGAGGTCCACGACCATCTCCGCGAGCTGAACGCCCATGTCGAGGCATTGACTGCCCGCTATGACGATTTCGTTCGAATGCGACAGGCCGCGGCTCACAGCTACCAGGGATTCAGCGGGCAGATCAACGGGCTCCGAGGTCGCGTCACCTCCGCGCTCGCGCGGCTCGAGGCACTCCGGGAACGACAGGGCCGAATGCTCGAGACGGTGGCGAGCCGCGAGCTCAGTAGCCGTCGGGAACGACTCGCCGCCTACCAGAACAAGGCCCGCTTCGCGTTCGCGGACAGCTATGACCGCGCAGCCAAGAATCAGGCTCGGTGAGGGACGCAAAGCGATGCGAATCCTTCCGCTGACACGATCCCGCCTCGAGACCTCCCGAGTGCACGCCGCGATCTTCGCTGCCTGTCTGGCGATCGCCTGCGCCGGAAATCCCGATGGGCAGACTCTGGCGGAGCTACGCGACCGCGAGCCCGATCTCACCGAGGTCCCGATCGACGACGGCATCGAGCAGGCCATGGCCGGCTACCGCGAGTTCCTGGAGCAGGCCCCGAAGTCCGCGCTCACCCCCGAAGCGATGCGACGGCTCGCCGACCTGAAGCTCGAGAAGGAGTACGGAGTCCTCGGAGCGACCGCCTCCCCGCCTGCCGAGCAGGCCTCGCTCCCGACGCCGAGTCGACCCGAGCAGGCGAGCGCGGAGGCAGCGCAGACGAGCGCGCGCACCGCCTTCGCGCGCGACGCGCTCGGTCCGAGCGAGTCTCAGCTCGCCTTCGAGGAGCGCGCGACCGCCCCGACAGCCATCTCTGGCGATGGGGCAGCTGGCTCACTCACGCTGCCCGATGGCGCCGCGGCCGACACGGCAGGACCGCTCGAAGCGATCGCGCTCTACGACCAGATCCTGGAAGCCTATCCGGACTACGCGCAGAACGACCAGGTTCTCTATCAGAAGGCGCGTGCCTATGACGAGCTCGGACGTGTCGACGAAGCCATCGAGGTGGCAGCCTTGCTCGTCGAAAAATTCCCCGAGTCGAGGCATCTCGACGAAATCCAGTTCCGTCGTGCGGAGTACTTCTTCACTCGCAAGAAGTACTTCGACGCCGAGGAGGCCTACGCCGCGATCATCGCGATCGGCGGCAGCTCCGACTACTACGAGCTGGCCCTCTACAAGATGGGCTGGACGCTCTACAAACAAATGATGCTCGAGGAGGCGTTGCAGAGCTACGTCACCCTCCTCGATCACAAGGTATCGACCGGCTACGACTTCGATCAGACCGAAGACGAGGCCGCGCAGCAGCGCGTCTCGGACACCTACCGAGTCATGAGTCTCTGCTTCTCGGAGCTCGGTGGCGCAGAAGCGATCACCTCCTTCTTCGCGCTCACCGGCCCCCGCAGCTACGAGGATCGCGTCTATCGCCACCTGGGCGAGTTCTACCTCGAGAAGCTCCGCTACAACGATGCAGCCTCGGTCTACGAGGCCTTCGTCGACCTCTATCCGATCCACCAGACCTCGCCGCATTTCAGCATGCGCGTCGTGGAGATCTACGAAGCCGGGAACTTCCCGAAGCTGGTTCTCGCCTCGAAGAAGAAATTCGCCGCGAGCTACGGCCTGGAATCGAACTACTGGCAGCATTTCGACCCCGATGCCGCCCCGGAAGTCCTCGACTACCTGAAGGACAATCTCGAGGATCTCGCCACGCACTATCACGCGCTCTACCAGAATCCGGAGCGCCCCGAGGACCGCGTCACGCATTTCGAGGAAGCCACGCTCTGGTACCGGGCCTTCCTGTCCTCTTTCCCCGCCGAGCCAGAAACTCCGGGCATCCACTATCGCCTCGCCGATCTCCTGCTCGAGAACGAGGACTGGAACGACGCGGCCAGCGAGTACGAGACGATCGCCTACGACTACCCGGCTCACGAGCGCGCCTCGTCGGCTGGCTATGCAGCGATCTTCGCCTATCGAGAACACGAGAAGGTGCTGGAGGAGGCCCAGCGCGAGCCGGTTCGTCGAAAGGCCATCGAAAGCACTCTGCGCTTCGTCGACCGATTCCCGACCCACGAGCACGCGGCAGCCGTACTCGGCGCCGCGATCGACGACCTCTACGGCCTCGAAGAACATGCGCTCGCGATCAGCACCGGGCATCGCCTGATCGAACAATTCCCCGAGTCCCTCCCGTCGATCCGTCGCGCCGCCTGGGCGGTCATCGCCCACGCATCCTTCGATACGGAAGCCTTCGCTTCGGCAGAGGACGCCTATGCCCGGGTCCTCGAGCTGATGCCCGAGGAGGACGAGTCGCGGACGAAGATCCTGAACAACCTTGCAGCGTCGATCTACAAGCAGGGCGAGCACGCCAACGCACAGCTCGACTACCGCAGCGCCGCCGATCACTTCCTGCGCATTGCCGCGGTCGCGCCTGCGTCCGAGATCCGCCCGATCGCCGAGTACGATGCAGGCGCCGCACTCATCCGGCTCGAAGACTGGAGCAGTGCCGCATCGATCCTCGAGGCCTTCCGGTCCACGTTCCCGGATCACGAGCTCACGCGTGAGGCCACCCGCCAGGTGGCCTTCGTCTATCGCGAGGACGGCAACCTCGCGCGCGCGGCCGAGGAATACGAGCGGGTGGCAGACGAAGCCTCGGAGCCAGAGCTCCGTCGGGAAGCGCGGCTCGAGGCGGCCGAGCTCTACGAGAACGCGGAAAAGCCGGCCCAGGCGCTCGCGGCCTATCGGCTCTACGTCGACCAGTTCCCCGAGCCGCTCGAGCCCGCCGTTGCAGCGCGGTTCAAGATGGCCGCACTACATGAGCAGATGGGAGACGAGGCAGCACGGCGGGAAGAGCTCGGGCAGATCGTCTCGCTCGACCGATCCGCCGGCGCTTCACGCACGGATGGCGTGCGTCTATACGCGGCGCGATCGGCCCTGATCCTCTCCGAGGACGACTACACGCGGTTCGCCGAGATCGAGCTCACCCTGCCTTTCGAGCGGAGCCTGGAGCGCAAGAAGGAACGCATGAGCAAGGCGCTCGCCACCTTCGGAGGGCTGATCGACTACGAGGTCGGGGAAGTCACCGCTGCAGCGACCTTCTACATGGCCGAGGTCTACGCGGAATTCAGTCGGGCCCTGCTCGAGTCCGAACGACCAGCCGACCTCGAACCGATGGAGCTCGATGACTATGAGATGGTGCTGGAGGAGGAGGCCTTCCCCTTCGAAGAGAAGTCCATCGAGGTACACGAGAAGAATCTCGAATTGATGACGGCCGGAGTCTTCAACAACTGGATCGAGAAGAGCCTTGCGCGACTCGCAGTCGTCATGCCCGGACGCTACGCAAAATTCGACGCAAGCACCGGGTTGATCCAGTCGATCAAGACCTACACATATCGGACACCCCGATCGCTGCTGGCCGTCCAGCTTGCTGAAGCGCCAACCGACACGCCCGGAGCAATCGAGACTCCGGCCGAGGACGCCCCCGAGACCGTGGAGGTCGAGCTCGGATCAGCAGGATCGGAGACCCATACGGGCGAGCCGGCCGAGGTCGAGGAAACGGACGATTCTAGATCGCCAGATCCCGATCTCGCCGACCCGGCTCCGGTGCCCGCGGCTCCCGCCCCTGCGAGCCTCGATGAGGGCCCCGTGCCTCCCTCCTTCTCGACTGACTCCGACGAGCCCCATGCCGTCGATCCGGTCGACACGGCAGATGAGGACTGACATGCGCACTCCTTCCGCATTCGTCGCGCTCACGAGCGTCACTCTCCTTCTGGTCCTCGCGACGACGGGCTGCCAGAGCCCGGGCTCGAAGGTGCCTCCCGCGACGTTTTCGAGAGACGCGGATGGCTTCTCGATCGAAGAGACAGCCTGGGTCGGCGTGGGCGTTCGCGCCGATTTCGACGAAGCCACGGGAGCGATCGAGCAAGGCGATCTCTCGCGTGGAATCGACCTCCTCGAAGGCGTCGTCGAAAAAGCCCCGGAGTTTGCGGCTGCGCACATCAACCTCGCCATCGCCTACGAGCGGAGCGACGAGCTCGAGAAGGCAAGGGACTCGCTCGTGCGAGCGCTCGAAGCGAACCCCAGGCATCCGGTCGCGCACAACGAACTCGGCATCGTCCATCGGCGAAGTGGTCGTTTCGACCAGGCCCGTGCCTCCTACGAGGCCGCTCTGGAGCTGCAGCCGAACTTTCACTTCGCGCGAAAGAACCTCGCCGTCCTCTGCGACCTGTACCTGTCGGATCCCTCCTGCGCCCTCGAGAACTATCGACTCTATCTCGAAGCGAATCCGCAGGACGAGATGGCAGAGATCTGGATCGCAGATCTGGTGAATCGCATCGGCAAGGGAGATGAATGAACCATGCAGCGCCTAACGCCCTATGTATTTTTCGTTTTGATCGCTTCGATGTCGAGTTTCGCTGTAGCCAAAGAACCGCAAGACGAAGAGAAACATATCTCCGGCATGTCCATCGTCGGAAACGACGAAGCGCCGAAATCGCTTGTCATCGTTCCGTGGAAGAGCTCCGACCTGGGAGACACGATGGACATCTCGAAGATGATCGACGATGGGCGAAGGCCCGTCGATCGCGAGGTCTTTCGAAGAGCCCTGGACTACTACGAAATCAGGACGGGAACCGATCAGTAGCCGATCCGGCCCGTGCCACGTCGTTCGAAGCGTATCCGTCAAGCGGGTACAGGAGGTCAGAAAATGGAAACCATCTACTCGATTGTCGCATTCTTCGTGACGGGCGGTGCGTTCATGTATCCGATCCTGTTCGTCTTCGCGATTGGCGCGTCCGATCGCGATCGAGCGCTACATCACGCTCACGCTCGTGACGAGCCGTAACCAATCCGTCTGGGAGCAGGTCCAGCCCGCTCTCGTCGAAGGAGACTTCGACAGGGCACGGGAGCTGACGAGCGAGGACGACTCTACGATCGCACGCCTCCTCAGCATGGGCCTCGATCGGCAGGGCGCTGTCCGTCGCCGCGAGGACATCGAGATCGCGATGGAAGAGGGCATGATGGAGATCATCCCCCAGCTCGAGAAGCGCACGCCCTACGTCGCGCTGGCCTCGAACATTGCCACGCTGCTCGGCCTGCTCGGCACCATCATGGGCCTGATCCGGCCTTCACGGCCGTCGCGAACGCGAACCCGGCAGAGAAGGCAGACCTGCTCTCGGCCAGCATCTCGGTCGCGATGAACACGACGGCCTTCGGCCTGATCGTCGCGATCCCGTTGCTCGTCACGAACCCGATCCTGACGGCCAAGACGAGCGCGATCATCGACAGCCTCGAGATGGCGTCGGTGAAGGCGCTCAACGTGATCTCGGCCAAGGCCAAGCGACAGGTCGAGGCCTGAGCAGCCATGGCACGCCATCACCACTACAAGCGGCGACCGGTCGAGCCGACCGAGCTGGACATGACCACCTTCCTGAACCTGATGGTGGTGCTGGTGCCCTTCCTGCTGATCACGGCGGTGTTCTCGCGGATCACGATCGTCGAGCTCGAGCCTGCCGGCTGCGGCCGGTGGCGCGGCCGCGGCGGAGCCGAGCTTTCGGATCGAGGTGATCGTGCGCGACTCGGGGCTCGAGATCTCGAATGGCAGGGACGTGATCGCCGCGATTCCGAAGGTCGAGGACGAATACGATCTTGCGACGCTCTCGGAGATGGTGATGGAGCTCAAGCGTGAGCACCCGGACTCGAACGACGCGTCAGTGCTGCTCGAGCCGGACATCGAGTACGACCACCTGATCCAGGTCATGGATGTCGTGCGGAGCGCCGAGCTCCCGGTACCCGAAGGCAGCGCGGACGAGCCGAGCGAGGACGGCGCCCCCAGACCATGCGGGTGGCCTTGTTCACGGACATCTCGATCGGAGACGCACCATGAAGAACTCTCGACGCATGAAACGAATGTCGCGCAACCGGGTCACGGTGCCGAAGATGAACCTGACGTCGCTGATGGACGTGTTCACGATCCTGGTCTTCTTCCTGCTGGTGAACTCGGCGACGACCGAGGTCCTCGAGACACCGAAGCAGATCACGCTGCCCGCCTCCGTCGTCGAGGAGAAGCCGCGCGAGACGGTCGTGATCTTCATCAGCCCGGAAGAGGTCACCGTCCAGGGCGAAGCGGTCGTCCGCACCGCCGACATCATGGCGGCCGACAGCACAGAACATCGAGCCGATCGGAGCGCGACTCGCCGAGCTGAGCGCGACCGTGATCGGACTGAACACGCAGGCGATCGCCGAGAGCCAGGAAGTCACGATCCTGGCGGACCGAGCGGTCCCCTTCACGGTGATCAAGCGAGTGATGTCCACGTGCACGAGCGAGGGCTACGCCAAGATTTCCCTCGCCGTACTCCAGAAGGCGCCCGAACCCACGCTCGCGCAGAACTGATGCGGATTTGAGATGAGCATGAATCCCGAACAGTCCACAATCGACGAAGATGCACTCCGGCAGGACCTGCGAGAGGCTCGCGAGCGTCTCGATAGCCTGGTCGGAGAGCTGCGTGCGGTCGACGACGAGCTCGAGAGCGTCGAGACCGAGCGGCAGCATTTTCGGCTCGTCCAGGACGCGTGCACGGCGCTCGACCAGCTCGACGAGGCCGGCGCCAGCAAGCTCTTCTGGAGTGGACTCGACGTCGCGCGAGATCGCGCTTCGTCCGGCGAAGGAGGCCTGCGCTCGGGAGACGGTGGCGCGGCGGACTGCGAGATCGGCGCTCGGCACCTCCGGCTGGTGCGCGGTCGGGTGGACGAGTTCGACAAGCGAATCGACGAGATCGACGAGCGGCGTCAGACGATTCTCGACGAGATCCAGCTCCAGGAAGACAACGCCGATTACATCGCGGGCAGCGTTCTCGAGGCGGAGCGGCTCCACGAACAGCAGCAGCTCGAATGGCAGATCGAGCGCGAGATCGATCGCCTGCCGGTGCGCATATCGACGATGCCCTGGGCTCGCGGGGGGGACGACGACCAACGCTTCCGGCGCTCCCTCGCTGCGTCTCTCCTGCTGGCCCTGCTGCTCGGCTTCGTGCTGCCCTTGATCGAGATTCCGATTCCGGAACGCTGGCAGGTGCTCGAAGAACAGGAGCGACTCACGCAGCTGATTCGCGAGGACCTGCCCGTTCCCCCGCCCGCCGTCGAGATCGCGAAACCGGAACCGGTGGCGGAAGAGGAAGCGACGCCCGAGGAAGCCGAGAGCCCGCGCGCCGCTGAAGAAGTCGTGGCCGAAGCCGCACCGGCGAAGACCGCCGCCGAAAAGCCCAGCGCCGAATCGAAGGGCATCCTGGCCTTCCGGGAGAAGTTCTCGAGTCTGGCCGAGGTGGACTCGGTCGATCGGCTGGGCTCGAACGCGCGCATCAGCAATCCGGGCGAGCTGGCAAGCGGGCTGCCACAGCGATCGATGGTGACGAGCCAGGCGGCCAGCAGCAGCGGCGGTATCAATATCGCTTCTCTCAGCCGCGACACGGGCGGATCCGGGCAACAGCTCGGCGGCGTCGCCGTCACCCGGGCGACGAGCACCATCGGCACCGGCGGAGGAACGGATCGACCGCTGGCGGGCGGCGGTCCCGGACTCGGTCGAACCGACGAGGAGATCCAGATCGTCTTCGATCGACACAAGGCTGCGCTCTATCGCCTGTACAACCGTGCGCTTCGCAAGAACCCGACGCTGCGCGGGCAGATGGTGTTGCGGTTGACGATCCAGCCGGACGGCAGCGTTTCACTGTGCGAGCTGAAGTCGACGGACATGAAGGCGCCTGACCTGTCGAGTCAGGTCGTCGCGCGGGTCAAGACCTTCGACTTCGGGGCGAAGGACGGCATCTCGGCCGTCACCATCGTCTATCCGATCGACTTCCTGCCGGCCACATGAGGAACGAAGAGCAAAACATGTAGAGACACGGCCCCTGGCCGCACGCGTTACGACAGAGCGAGTCGCAAGGCTCCAGCAGATTCAGATAAGGGCAAAACCACCGAGAGGTGGTGACGCAAAGTCACCGGTCTAAAGGGCAGCACGCCCCATGACAGCGGGACCGCCGGAATCCAGTCCGATGGTCGGGCTGCCGCGGTCCCCTTCTCGTTCTCCTGACATCGTACCGGGCATCACGCCCGGTCGAGATGGGGAGGACGAAACAAGGTGGATCGAGAACGACATGACCCGGTTCGATCAGACAACTTCGAGAGCTCGGCTCGGCACGATCCTGTTCGTGCTCCTGGGCTTCCTCGTTTCGTTGCCGGTCGACCGCGCATCTGCGCAGGTCGTGCCACCGGGCTGCCCCGCGGCCCTCGGATCCGCCGACCTGATCGACCACAACTTCAGCGTCAGCTTCTGCGAGCTCTGCAGCCGTGGCCGGGTGCGGATCGAGATCGAGAATCCGCTCGGAAACAGCAATCCGATTACGCTGTCCGATCTCGACATCCGCGAGGACATGCTCGCCTCGGGTCTCACCTACGTGGGCGGCACGACCTCGTTCAGCGGCAACAACCTGCCGGTCGTTCCGACGCCCTTCGATCCCCTCGTAGGCGGTCCCGCCAACTCTCAGCTGCAATGGGATCTGTCGGGTCAGGGCATCACCCTGCCTCCCCAATCTGGTGGGCCTGGCACGCGTGCCCAGCTCTTCCTCGAGTTCGAGGTCGAACGCGACGCGAGCGTGACGGAAGAAGGACTCGTCGTAGCCAATCGCAGCATCAACGCGTCACTCGAAGTCGCACCGAGCTGCAGCACCGGGCCGACCTATACGACGTCCACGGGCGCCGGCACGCTGCCCCTCGACGAGCCCGAGCCGGTCGTCATCAAGCGCGGTCGCAATCTCGATGCTGCCCAGGGCGGATACTCCGATCCGGTCTACGGGCACGAGGGAGACGACATCGTCTGGCGGATCCAGATCCGCAACGACGGCGATGCGGATCTGCAGGATTTCGTCTTCGACGACGCGATCACGGGCACCAACTTCGACATCAACTACGTCTGCGACGACGAAGCGGACGCCATCAGCGCCGCCAACGGCGGACCGACCGGGTCCTGTGACCTGATCGGCCCGACCCAGAGCATCGCGGGCATCGATGTCGCCGCGCGCTTCGGCGGCGGTGCGAATCCCTACATCGTCGCTCCTGCGGGCGGCAGCGGCTTCTACTACTTCACCGGCCGCATCACCGAATCGTGCACCAACGAGACGAACACCGTGAGCGGCGTCGAGTGGGGCTGTCAGTCGCAGCCGCCCGTCGGCGGCATCTCCGCGACCTCCCCGAGCTCCGGCAGCAATACCGCGGGAGACTCCGCGATCCTTCGCACGGCGTCGGTCGCGGCCAACGTCGGGATCGACGTCGCGCTCACGGGCATCGACCTCAGCCAGGACATGGGCGCCACCGGCACCGTCACGATCACGATCTCCAACACCAGCCGCGGCACCATCTTCGGCGAAGCGGGCGGTCTACGAATCCGCAACCTCCTGCCCGCCGAGTACGTCGTCGACCCGACCTTCACACCGACTGTCTCGATGGACCCGGCCTATGGCACCTATGACGGGATGATCGACACGGTCGCCTGGACGAATCCGAACCCCAACACCGTCCCGGTCCTGCTGATGGGCGATCCCGCGGACCCGCTCTCGAATACCGAGCTCGACCTGCTTCTCACCAGCAGCACGACCCAGACCAACGCTGGCCTTCCGGATCAGCAGCACATGATTCGGCATGGCGACGTCGTCACGATCACGATTCGCACCGTGCTGATCGATCCCACCTACTACGACTACGCCGCCAGCCTCGACGTACGCACCGAGGATCCCTCGATTCCGGTGGATCCTTCGAACCCGATCGATCCGACCGATCCGACGGCCAGCTTCCCGATCACCAACCAGACCGAGGTCTGGTGGCGGGAGTTCTGTACGGGCACGCTGCACAATCGCGTCGTCAACGAGAACGACACGGCCCGCCCGGAAGACATCGACCCCGACATCAGCGGTTCGGAGCTGATCTTCATCCTCACCAATACCGGCGATCCGCTTCCCCTGACGGTCCAGCTGACGAATAATGGCGGCAAGGACGCCACGGACTACGCGGCCTATGTGACCTTCGGAGAGGCCATGACCGTCCAGACGGTCCCGCCGGGCTGCGCCGCTTTCCCCGGCCCCCGACCCCGACCCGTGTGGCAGCGACCGGTCGGCCTTCCCGCGACGGCTTCGGTCTACCGCTGCGATCGCGGCGCGATCAACCCGGGCGAAACGGAGTCCCTGGCCTTCGAGGTCGTCAAGAACACCGCCGCCAGCTTCGACGACGACCTGACCTTCCGCGTCGACGTGATCGGTGAGATCCACCTCTCCGATGGCACCCCGCTCTGGTTCCCGACGCCGTCGCCCCGAGTCGACGGCGAGGCTAACACCGTGAACGACTACACGGTCGACGCGATCTGGGCGCGCGTGATCGGATACAACCTCTTCAAGGACCAGCTCGGGCTGTGCTCGGAGAACATCGTCCCGCCCCCCGCCTCGCCCGACGTCGAGATCCAGATCGGCGAGGAGTGCAGCTTCCGGGTCGAGTCGGGCGGCTGGTTCGGATTCGAGACACCCGGCTTCAGCTATATCGCGGTCCAGAACATCCAGGTCGTCGACGAGCTGCCCGACGGCCAGGGCTACCTGAGCTCGACGGACCCGCTCCTGACCAGCACGTCCGCGATCGCGGGCGTGACCCTCAATCCTCCCCCGTCGCCTCTCGATGAAGGCTTCTTCGACTGGACCTTCAACACCGACGTTCTGAACGAACGCATCACCGTGAAGGACGAGTGGTTCCGGGTCGACGTCTCGACACGGCTGCTGAACGACCCGCTCGACACGAGCGCCGCGCCCAACCTCCATGCCGCGCCGAGCTCGAACATCATGACCTCGACCTTCGACGCCGTCTTCTTCAACGATTCGACGAGCATGGAAGAGGTCTACAACCTCGGACCGAACACGATCGGCTATCCGCGCGAGGTCTACCGCCGCGTCGATCTGACGGTGACCGAGCCGAACCTGATCGTGACCAAGGAGGTCTGTAACGAGACGCGATACGGTCCGGGCGACGACCTGCAGTCCACTTTACGCCCCTGGTCGACGATGGCGACGCCTTCGATTCCTATGTCTATCGGATTCGGATCGAGAACGAGGCCGACAGCGGTGGCGTCGCCGCGTGCGCCGGCCTACGACGTCACGGTCACGAGCATCACCGATCCCTCGGATCAGCTCTTCGTCGTGCCGCTCGGGCGGCGACGGCGTCGACAATGACGCCGACGGTCCCGTCGACGGCGCCGACTCGAATGGCGAAGGCACGATCACCGACAACACGATCGAGAACGGCAATCCCGCCCAGGTGATCGCGTCGTATACGCATAGCGACGCGCTGCTGCGCATCGACCCCGGCGAACGCGTCGATCTCTACTACCGCGTCGATCCCGACGACGACGTCGCCCCGCTCCAGGCGCTGATCTCCTCGGCCACCGCGAGCTACGACAGCCTCGAAGGCCGATTCGGCAACCAGAGCGCGCCGCTCGGCGCGAACGGCGATGCAGGCGGCGCGCGGCGGTACACCTCCGCGGCCAGCCAGGCCACGATCCAGATCATCCCGGTCGAGGTCAGCCCCAAGCAGGTCGTTCGCGGTGTCGAATACGGGACTCTCCGTGCCCGCGAATCCCGCAGTCCGGTCTCGATCGGCGAAGAGGTCGAGTTCCAGCTCGAGGCGCTGATCCCGGTGGCCCAGCTGCGCAACTTCGTGATTCGCGACGAGCTGCCGGTCGGGCTCAGCTGCACCGATGCCCCGACCATCGATCTGAGCGCGGGTGCCTACGCAGCGGCCGGCTTCGTGCCCGGGCGGCGTCTTCACGCCGACCTGTACCGACAGCCTGGTCGAATGGAATTTCGGCAATCAGACCGTCACGATGTCGGACCGGATGGATCGGCGCTTCGAATTCCAGGTCCAGTTCGTCGACGCGCGTCGACAATCTCCTCGGCAGCCAGGACGGCACGCACGATCCGCAACGGCGGCACCTCGACCGTGACCGAGGTCCGCTATGTGAACGAGGTCGGTGCAGACGTCGTGCTCGCGATCGGCGAGGCGGCCCTGCTCGTCTGCGGAGCCCGCTCTCGATCTGACGGACGCCTTCTCGGTTGCGGAAGTCGATGCGGGCGATCAGCCTCGCGTCACCGTCACGGCGACCAACAACGGAACGGCGACGGCCTACAACCCGAGATTCGACGACCGATCTGACGGGCGTCGAGCTCGGCCTACGTCGGCGAC
Organism: uncultured delta proteobacterium; assembly: GCA_963698485.1. Taxonomy (GTDB): domain Bacteria; phylum Myxococcota_A; class UBA9160; order UBA9160; family UBA4427; genus UBA4427. Next base: position 86,011 of record CAVORA010000002.1, read on the forward strand.
ATCCAGGGCACGACGCCGCCCACCGACGATGTCGTCACGCTCGGTCCCGATGCCCCGATCTTCAGCTGGCCGTCGGGATTCGCCGTCGCGCCTGGCGACTCGATCAGCTTCTCGTTCGCTGTCGAAGTCGACGCGACGGTCGAGCCCGAGCGCATCCTGCCGAGCATCATCGAGGCAGATTGGACCTCGCTCCCGGGCCAGACCACGGCGCTCAATCCGAGCGGGCTGATCGGTCCCGACGGAAGCGGCTTCGGGCATGCGTATCGGCGCCCTGCCCAATGCGGCGGATCCCCTGAACGACTATGAGGCGACGGTCATCGACGACAGTGCCGTCGCCGCGGTCGCCGTCGACGAAGGTCGACCTCGCGCCGACTCAGGTTCCGGAAATCGGATCCCAACGCAGCTTCGAGATCGAGATGCCGTCTGCCGGAAGGCGTGACCCGTGACGTCGTCGTGAGCGACGCGCTCGACTCGGGCGCCGTCAGCTATGTCCTCGCAAACAACGCGACCTACGACATCACGCTACCAGTTCGACGGGGATCGACGAGGTCAACGGAAGCACGCCCGGCGAAGCGGCCTTCACGAGCCGTGCCCGCCGACGGCACGAGCGGCACCGCGATCTGGTCGATCGGCAACGGTCACGACCCTCTCCGAGGACGATCTCGCGAGCTCCGCCATCACGCCGTCGATCCGCATCCGCTACTTCGCCCGCATCAACAACGACCTCGCAACCAACGCCGGCAGCACCCTCCAGAATACGGCGACGGTCTTCTCGACGAACGGCGAGACCGCGACTCCAGACCTCGGTCAGTGCCGACCACGGCGGTCGTCACCGCGACCGAGAGCGCGCTGACCGTGACCAAGGTCCTCTCGAACGTGACGCCGGGCAAGCTCGCCACGGATCCACCGGCCTTCAACGATCTGCTGCAATACGTGCGTGACCTTCGTGAACGGCGGGAACGCGACGGCCTATGACCTGAACGTCGTCGACACGCTGCCCCCCGAGCTCGCCCTCGCCCCCGGCTTCACGCCCACCGCCACGATCGACGGCATACCGGTGGCAGGCTTCGTGCCCACGCCGGCGGGTGCACCCAATGGACCGCTGGTCTGGGGACGTCAGAATGCGGACGACAGTCTCGATCTGCCGGCGGGCAGCGTCCTCGAGCTGACCTATCAGGTCGTCGTGCGGGCGCCCCCGGTCGATGGCTCCGTGATCTCGAATACGGTCTGGACCGACTGGACGTCGCTCGACGTGGATCCGGGAAGCCTCTACGAGCGGACCGGCGCGGCTGCCCGACGGTGACTGCGCCCAACGACTACTGCTTCGGTCCCGCGATCGCGAGCGGCACGGTCGACCCGGCGCCGCCGGCCTCTCCGCTGGTGCAAGGCGAACGACCCAGCCGACCGCCGCTGTCGGCGAAGTCTTCCGCTATCGAATCACCGTGCCGCCAGGCGCCCTACGCCTTCCCGGCCTACGACGTGCGGATCTATGACGACCTGACGGCCTCCGCCGCCGATCTGCGCTTCCTGAGCGTCACAAGGATCTCGGGCAGCGGCGCCCTGGACCCCCACCAATACCGGCACCGCCGACCGATCTCGTGCTCGAGGACGCGAGCGTCGGCATCGACATCCCCGCCGGCGAGCAGGTCGTGCTCGAGATCGCCGTCGTTCTCGAAGACACCCCGACCAACACCACAGGTCTCACCTTCTCGAACAGCGCCAGCTATCTCTACAACTACGTCGATGGAAACCTGACGACCCAGCGCGTCGGCACGGCCGGGTACCTCGGGCGACATGACGATCGTCGGGCCCGATACGCGTGACGATGGCGAAGAGCGGCCCGGCGTCGATGACGATCGGCTCCTCCGTCGACCTTCACGCTCGACCTGCAGAACACGGGCACGGGACCGGCCTGGAACCTGCGCGTCTACGATCGACTGCCCGAACCTTCCGACCGTCGGCGCCTGCGACACGGCGCCCAGCGCCTTCACGGCCCGCGTCTTCGAGTCGAACGGCAGCGACGCCGGTCTCGGCTCCGCTCGTCGAGGGGACCGACTTCTCGGTCGCCTTCCGCGGCGATCCCGACTGCGACGTCAGCCTCGACTTCCTGACTCCGGCGACCGCCGTCGGCGCGGGTGAGCGACTTGATCGTCACCTATCAGAGCGTGCTCGACGACGACAGCCAGAACGGTGAGGCCGCCACCAACATCGTGGGCGCGACTCAGATGGTTCAGCGCCGATGGGTCGCTGCCGGCTACCGCCGGCGACCGGCGGACCTTCACGCGCACGGTGACGGACGGGACCATCACCACCGTCGATCACGAGGACGCGTTTACGACGACGGTTGCACTGCCGGTCTACGCGTTCGAGAAGACCGTGGTGAACGTGACGACGGGCGAAGACCCGGCCCTCACGGCGTCTCCCGGTGACGTACTCCGCTACCGGCTGCGCCTCGAGAACCAGCGCAACGCGCCCCTGGAGAACATCGCGATCACCGACGAGCTCGACCGGCTGAATGCGCCGGCCGCCTTCGAGCCCGGCTCGCTGAACATCATCTCGATCCCGGCCGGCGCGGACGCGAGCAACAGCAGCCTCACCGGCGGCGCCGCCGGGACCGGCCTGCTCGACGTGCGCGACATGAACCTGCCGAATCTGGGCGATTCGCTGGAGATCGTCTTCGAGGCCACCCTCGGCCCCGTGCTCGCCAATGGCAGCCTGGTGTCGAACCAGGCCCAGGCCACGACGGGCGGCGTGCCCTTCGCGGACAGCGACGATCCCGTCCTCAACGGTGCGGCGAATCCGCTCGTGCCGGGCGATGAAGACCCGACCTCGGTCCAGATCACCTCCGCCCCGGACTTCCAGATCGAGAAGATCTCGACCTATCTGACCGGCGATCCCGCCGTGCTGCTCGCCGGAGAGACCCTTCGCTACACGATCACCGTCAAGAACGTCGGCAGCGACAACGCCAGCGATGCGAGTCTGCGCGACGCGATCCCCGTGAACACGAGCTACGTGCCGGGAAGCACGACGCTGAACGGCTTGCCGGTCGCCGACGCGGGGGGCGGCGTGTCCCCGCTCTCCGCCGGGATCCCGCTCGCCGCGCCCGAGGACCCGACGCCCGGCGCAATGCGCGCGGACACGAGCCCGAGCGCCAACAACGTCGCGACCGTGACCTTCGACGTCCTCGTCGACCCGGCTGCGATCGACGGTACCGTCATCTCGAACCAGGCCTTCGCGAGCGCCGTGCTCGGCGGTGTCTCGGACCAGCCTTCGGACGATCCGCGCACGCCGGTGCTGGACGATCCCACCCGAGATGTCGTGGGCAACGCGCCGCTCCTCTTCGCGCCGAAATCGGCCGCGCTGCTCGTGGATGGCGGCACGCTCGGCGTCGTCGACGCGGGCGATACGCTCCGGTACACGATCCAGGTCTATAACAACGGGGCCGCGACGGCGACGGCGACGACCCTCACCGATGCGGTTCCGGCCAACACGACCTATGTGGCCGACTCGCTCACGCTGAACGGCCTGCCGCTCGGGGTCGCGGACGGCGGCGTGTCGCCGCTGATCGCGGGCCTCGACATCAGCTCGAGCGACGTACCGCCTCCGGCTCCCGGACCCGGTGCGGGAATCCTGACGGCCGGCCAGAGCGCGATCGTGACCTTCGACCTGGTGGTGAACGCGGGCGTTCCCGGCGGAACGATCATCAGCAACCAGGCCGTCGTCCGAAGCGCCGAGCTGCCCAACGTGCTGACCGACGGCGACGGGAATCCGGCCACGGGCCCGGAGCCGACGCTGGTCGTGGTCGGTGCCGGGCAACAGCTCGTGATCTCCAAGAACGTCTCGGTGGTCGGTGGCGGAGCCGCCCTGCCCGGCTCGGTGCTCGAGTACACCGTTCGCGTGACCAATATCGGTACGGCTCCCGCAACCAACGTCGTGATCTCCGACGACATCGATCCGGCCCCGGGCAACGGCTATCTCACCGCACCCAGCAATGCGACCCTCGATGGCGCGACCCTCGGCGTCAGCGTCGCAGGTACGCTGATCACCGCCGATTACTCCACCTCGTACGGTCCGCTCGCGCCCAGCGCGTCGACGGTGCTGCGCTTCCGGGCAACGCTCGCCGGGCCGGGCGTGCTCGCGATGGGCGACACGGTCGTGAATACCGGCACCGTCCAGTGGAACACACCGCCGCAGACCGCCAGCGCCAGCGTGTCGATCGCCATCGGCGGCATGCCGGGCGTCGGAGCGCTGAACGGCGCGCTCTGGCACGACGCCGACTTCGACCGGCTCCAGGCGCCGAGCGAAACCGTATTGACGGACTGGATCGTCGAGCTCTACCGCAACGGCCAGCCGATCCAGTCGACCACCACCGACGGGAGCGGTCAGTACCGGCTCGAAGGAATCGCCCCGAATGCCGCGAGCGGCGACAGCTACGAGCTGCGCTTCCGCGCACCGGATTCCGGTGCCAACACCGCCTCCCTGGGCGTCGCGGAGTCGCCCTTCACGAACGGGCAACAGCGCATCTCGGCCATCGTGATCCCCTCCGGCAGCAACCTGCAGGGCCTGTCGCTCCCGATCGATCCGAGCGGCGTCGTCTACGAGTCGCTGGTGCGGACGCCGCTCGCCGGCACCAGGCTGACCATGATCGACCCGGTCACGACGACACCAGTCGCGGCCAGCTGCTTCGATGACCCGCTCCAGCAGGGACAGGTCACCGGCAGCGCCGGCTACTACAAATTCGACATGAACTTCTCGGACGGAAGCTGTCCGAGCGGCGCCAACTACCAGATCGTGCTCACACCTCCGGGCACGGACTATGCGTCGGGTGTCTCGCAGATCATTCCGCCCCAGAGCGACTACGGCACGGATCCCTTGACGCCCTTCTCGGTCCCGGGCTGTCTTGGCAACTCGCCGCCCGATGCCGTTCCAACGACGGCCCTGCGCTGCGAGGTCCAGGACTTTGCGCAGGCGCCGCCGTTCACGATCGCTGCCCGCACGCAGGGTACGAACTACTATCTGTACCTGACGCTCGATTCGACGCAGACACCCGGCACCAGCCAGCTCTACAACAACCATCTGCCGGTGGATCCGACCGCCGGTGGGGCAGTCGCCCTCACGAAGACGACGCCTTCGATCAACGTGAGCCGCGGCGATCTCGTTCCCTACGAGATCACGTTCAACAATCTGCTGCCCGTACCCATCGACGATCTCGTGATCCGCGACCGCTTCCCCGCCGGCTTCCGCTACATCGAGGGCTCCGCTCGAATCCGAGATGGCTCCGCGCAGGTCGACGGCGTCGAGAACGAGCCCGTGATGAACGGACGCGTCCTCGAGTGGCGAGATCTACAGGTACCCGCTTCGGCGAGCCGCACGATCGTCCTGTTGCTCGGCGTCGGCGCCGGGGTCACGGAAGGCGAGTTCGTGAACCGCGCGGACGCCTTCAGCAGCGCGACCGGACTCGCCTACTCGGGCGAAGCGTCGGCGACCGTACGCGTGGTGCCCGACCCGACCTTCGACTGTACGGACGTGCTCGGCAAGGTCTTCGACGACCGAAACCGCAACGGCACCCAGGACGAAGGCGAGCAGGGCCTGCCCGGCGTACGCCTGATGACGGTCCGGGGCCTCGCCGTGAACACCGATCCCTACGGACGCTTCCATATCACCTGCGCGGTGGTTCCGAACGAGACGCGCGGCAGCAACTTCGTGCTGAAGCTCGACGACCGGACGCTGCCGAGCGGCTACCGGATGTCGACGCGCCAGACCCAGGTGAAGCGAGCCACGCGCGGTAAGGCCCTGCGCTTCCAGTTCGGCGCCTCGATCCATCGGATCATCGGCCTCGACCTGGCCGACGCCGTCTTCGAGCCGGGACAGACGAAGATGCGCGCGCAGTGGCGACCGCGGATCGTGACGCTGGTCGACGAGCTCGCGAAGGAGCCTGCGACGCTGCGACTCTCCTACGTTGCGGACATCGAGGACGCGGGGCTGGTGAAGCGGCGACTCGAGTCGATCGAGAAGCTGATTCGGGCCGAATGGGATTCCCGCGATCGGGGCGATCTCGAGATCGAGACCGAGATCTACTGGCGACGGGGCGCGCCGCGCAAGAAGTCCTCGCCACTGCCCGAGACGAGTCGGCTGGACTCGGCGCTGCCGCATGTCGGCGCCGGACCGCCTGGCTTCGAGCCCGCATCGGGCCAGTCGGGGGAACGACATCTTCCGATCGACGCGGAGACCCAGGAATGGAGCGTGGATCCGGAGGCGCTCGAGACCCAGCTCGCCGATCGGCTCGAGAAGCGACAGGTCGCGGGAACCGAGATCGAGACGGTGAAGCTCGCGAACGTCGTGCCGCCGATCCGTTTCGAGTCCGGTGTCGCGAAGATCTCGGACACCTATGTGGCGGAGCTGCGCGCCGTGCTCGACAGCATGCAGCATCTCGACAACGTCCGACTGCACCTCGTCGGACACTCCGATGACCAGGCTTTGTCGCCTTCGCTCAGCCGCCTCTTCGGCGACAACGAGGGCCTCTCGCGCGAGCGCGCCGGGGAGGTCGCGGAGTTCCTGCAGTCCGCTCTGGACCTGCCGCCGGAATCCATCTCCTTCGCCTGGGTCGGGGACGCACAGCCGATCGCCTCGAACGCGACCGAGAGCGGTCGCGCCGAGAATCGCCGCGTCGAGGTCGAGGTCTGGTACGACGAGGCCGCGCCGACGCTCTCCGTCCAGGAGGTCGTCGTGCCCGAGGAGATCAAGCGATTCAAGGTCTGCCGCACCGAGACCGTCTGCAAGCTTCGCTACCGCGAAGGCCACGAGCGCCGCGCTCGCATCAAGAACCTGATCGCGCCGCTCACCTACGACGACGAGATCCCCGCGCTGCCCGAGGAGTTCCTGCGCCAGATCCAGCAGGCCTTCACGAATCTCGCCAACAAGCAGAACGTCACGGTCAAGTTCATCGCACACACCGACGACGTCCCGCTCACGGGGCGCAACGAACGCATCTACGGCACGGCGCTGGCGATCTCGAAGGCGCGCGCCCGACGCGTCGCGCTCGAAGTCAAGGATGCCTTGAGGCTGCCGACCGCCGCCGTCGCGAGCGAAGGTCGCGGGGCCTCGAGACCCGTCGCCTCGAATGCGACGCCGCGGGGCCGCGCCCTGAACCGACGGATCGAGGTCGAGTTCTGGCACGACGACCCGCTGCTCGAGCTCTCCGACGAGTTCCAGGTCTGTCCCGACCCCGCAGATGCCGAGGTCGTGACCCGCGTCTACGATCCGCCCGGCGGTCGCTTCGAGCCGCTGCCCATCGTCGAAGGGGACGCGCAGATCCCGGCCGACCTGGCTTCCCGCCTTCAGGCTGCGATGAATGAGCTCGCGGACAAGGAAGGCGTCCGGCTCCGCTTCGTGGGCTTCACGAGCAACGAGCGCCTCTCGCGCCGCACGGCGGAGATCTACGGCGACGACATCGGCCTGTCCGCAGCGCGAGCACGGCGCACCATGGAGCGGATCCAGGAGCAGCTCGATCTCGACGACGCGCAGGTCGAGCACGAGGGCCGAGGCTTCGTGCACTCCGACGACGTCGTGAACGGCGGCTTCCTCCAGGGCGACAGCTCCCACGTGCTGGTTCAGGTCGTCTACGACGAGCTGGCCGTGATGGACGACTACGAGGGCATCGAAATCACGCCCATCACCCGGGAGCTCCGACCGAAGGATCCGCTGGCTCTGAACCTCATGCGAATCACCGTGAACGGCGAGCCGATCGACGATCCCGGCCGCAGCTCCGCCGACATCCAGCGCTGCACCGACGTCGCGCTCGAGCGCACCGATATCGACTTCCGCTTCGACGACCTCGAGTCGGACCGCCGCCTCAGCGTGACCGCGACCCCCGCGAGCTTCGAACCGGGCGCGACGGCCCCCGTCCGCTTCCGCATGTACAACAACTATCCGCATTTCATCACGGCGGCGGAGATCCGGATCTTCGACGGGCAGGCCTCGGTCCGCTCCGAGCCCCTGGCGATCGCGCCGGTCGACGCCCGGGGATTCGCGCAGTGGGATCCATCGGCCGTGCTGGTCTCCTCTCCCGTGCGACCGCTGAAGTTCGTGCTGCGGGCCTACGGCGAGAACGGACTCTTCGACGAGACCGCGCCGCAGTCGCTCTGGATCGGGCCTCAGCAGGCTGGCTCGAGGGCGAGCGACTCGTCGTCGGACGCAGGAGCGGAGGCGGTCGAGCCTGCCCTCGATGCCGGCACCGAGAAGGCCCTGCTCGCCGGCTACGGCGAGAGCGAGGCGATGGCCCAGAACATCCCGATCGGCAGCACCGGCTCCGTCCGGGTGAACGGAGACGGCGTGCCGCCCAACCACACGGTCTGGCTCGCCGGCCAGGAGCTGCCCGTCGACGAGGAGGGTCGCTTCGTCGGCGAGGTGATCCTGCCCGCCGGGATGCACACGGTCGAAGTCGCGGTCCTCGACGACGAAGGCAACGGCGAGCTCTTCCTTCGGGACCTGGAGCTCGAGCGCAGCGACTGGTTCTACATGGGTATCGCCGACCTGACGCTCTCGTACGATCTATCCGGAGATCGCCCGGACGAGCTCGACGGGAACAATGCGACGGATCTCGATGCCTTCGCCAACGGCCGCCTCGCCTTCTTCGTGAACGGCAAGTTCGGACAGGACTGGAAGCTCACGGCGAGCGCCGACACGCGCGAGGGGCCGGTCGAGGACCTGTTCTCGAACTTCCTCGACAAGTCACCGGTCTCGCTCTTCCGACGGCTCGACCCCGACTACCATTATCCGACCTTCGGAGACGACAGCTCGATCGACGAGCTGGCTCCGACGCTCGGGAAGTTCTTCGTCAAGCTCGAGAAGGGCGACGACCATTTGCTGTGGGGCAACTTCCTCGTCCGCTACAACCAGAACGAGCTCGCGCTGGTCGAGCGCGGACTCTACGGTGCGAACGCGCGCTACCAGTCGACCGATACCACGGCCTTCGGCGAGCGACGCTACGCCCTCGACGGCTTCGCCGCCGACCCCGGAACGGTATCGAGTCGCGAGGAGTTCCGAGGCACGGGCGGCTCGGTCTACTTCCTGAAGCGGCAGGATCTGCTGATCGGCTCCGAGCGGCTGCGCGTCGAGATCCGGGACAAGGACTCGGGCCTGATCAGCGAGACGGTCACGCTCCAGCCCGAGCTCGACTACGACATCGACTACATCCAGGGACGCGTGCTGCTGACGGAGCCGCTCTCGGCGATCGCCGACGACCGGCTGCTGGTGCGCAACGACGGACTCAGCGGGAACGAGGCCGTGCTGGTCGTCCAGTACGAGTACACGCCCGGATTCGATGAGCTCGACACCCTGAATCTCGGTGGCCAGGGTCACGCATGGCTCACCGATTTCCTGAAGCTCGGCTTCACCGCCAGCAAGAACGAAGAGAGCGGGGACGACAGCAGCCTCTACGCCGGAGACCTGACGCTTCGCAAGAGCGCAGGCTCCTGGATCAAGCTCCAGGCGTCGCGCAGCGATGGATTGGTCTCGACCTCCCAGCTCTCCAATGATGGCGGCTTCACCTTCGTCGATCCGACCGCGGGCGCCTCGCAATCAGAAGACGCGCTCGGCTACCGCGCGGATATCAGTATCGCCTTCTCCGACTGGCTCGACGGCGTGCAGGGACAGCTGAGCCTCTACGGCCAGCGGCTCGAGGCCGGCTACTCTGCACCGGGGCTCAATACGCCGACCGACACAGACCAGTATGGTGGTCAGCTCCGCATGCCCGTCACGAATACACTCGATGTCGTGGCGAAGGCCGATCGCGTCGTTCAGGATCGTGGCCTCGAGACGACGACGGCCGAGGTCGACGTCGCCTATCAGGTGACGGAGCACTGGAGCATCGAGGCAGGCGCCCGACACGACGATCGCAAGGACGAATCCATCGCCGTGGCGGCCACACAGCAGGAAGGCGACCGGACGGATGCCGTCGTTCAGATCGCCTTCGACCCCAAGGCCCGATTCAAGACCTACGCCTTCGGTCAGGCCACCGTCCGCTCGACGGGCGACCGCGACGAGAACAATCGCGGTGGCGTCGGTGGCGCCTACCGGATTACCGAAGCCCTGGCGGTGGACGGAGAAGTCTCGCACGGTGACCTCGGACCCGCGGCGCAGCTGGGCAGCGACTATCAGTACAGCGATCGAACCCGCCTCTATCTCAACTACGCGCTGGACAACGAACGAGGCTATGACGGCCTTCACCAGCGGCGCGGCAGCCTGACGGCCGGGACGCGCTCGCGACTCTCGGACAGCGCGAGCGTCTACGCCGAGAACCAGTACCAGCACTCCGACGTCACCGGCCTCACGCGATCGATCGGCGTCGACTGGGCTCCGGCACAGAACTGGAACGTCGACGTCAACTGGGAGGACGGCAAGACGAAGGATCGGCGTACCCAGGCCGAGACGGAGCGCCGCGCCGGCGGGCTACGCGTGGGCTATCGCCTCTCGAGCCTCGAGATCTCGAGCGGGTTCGAGTACATCTTCAACGAGATCGAGCAGTCGGACGGCTCGAAATCAGATCGGACGACCTGGCTCTTCCGGAACAACCTGAAGTACCAGATGAACGAAGACGGACGGCTGCTCGCGAAGTTCAACCACGCGATCAGCGACAGCTCCGAAGGCGACTTCTTCGACGGCGGATTCACGGAGGCGGTGGTCGGCTACGCCTATCGCCCGATCGCGCACGATCGGTTCAATGCGCTCGTCAAGTACACCTACTTCTACAACGTGCCCGCCTCGGATCAGGTCGGACAGGACGGCAGCGCCTCGCAGTTCATCCAGAAGAGCCATATCGCCGCCATCGACCTCAGCTACGACATCACGCCCAACTGGACCGTCGGCGGCAAGTACGCCTATCGACTGAGCCAGGTCAGCGTCGACCGCGAAAACCCCGACTTCTTCGACAACGACGCCCACCTCTACATCCTGCGCACGGACTATCGGTTCCTGCGCGACTGGGAAGCCACCGTCGAAGGCCGCGTGCTCGACCTGCCCGATCTCGACGAACGCCGCGCCGGCGCCCTCGTAGCCGTCTCGCGCTACTTCGGCGACCACTTCAAGGTCGGCCTCGGCTACAACTTCACCGACTTCTCCGAAGACCTCACCGACCTGAGCTACGACCACCACGGCCTCTTCCTGAACGTGGTCGGCACCTTCTAGCCAGCCCGCGCCAAAGCGCGCCCTCCGGCGAGCCCAACGCCGGAGCCCTCACGCCCTACCCAAACGGGCGTGGCGAGCCAGCGCGCAAAGCGCGCCCTCCGGCGAGCCCGCGCCGGAAGCCCACGCCCTACCCAAACGGACGTGGCGAGCCGCGCGCAAAGCGCGCGCTCCGGCGAGCCCAGCGCCGGAACCCGCCGCCCTACCCAAACCGGGCGTGGCGAGCCGCGCGCAAAGCGCGCCCTCCGGCGAGCCGCGCGCCGGAAGCCCGCCGCCCTACCCAAACGGCGTGGCGAGCCGCGCGCAAAGCGCGCCCTCCGGCGAGCCGCGCGCCGGAAGCCGCCGCCCTACCCAACGGGCGTGGCGAGCGCGCAAAGCGCGCCCTCCGGCGAGCCGCGCCGGAACCCCCGCCCTACCCAAACGGACGTGGCGAGCCAGCGCGCAAAGCGCGCCTAAAGAGTCGCCGGCCGCTCGTTCAGCTCAAAGGCCTCGATCACGTCTCCGACCTTGACGTCGTTGTAGGTCGCGACGCCGATGCCGCACTCCATGCCGTTGATGACTTCCTTGACGTCATCCTTGAAGCGACGGAGCGAGCCGACGGTGCCCGTGTAGACGATCGTGCCGTCGCGCACGACGCGGCAATGCGCGTGTCGAACGATCTTGCCTTCGAGGATGTAGGAGCCGGCGATCGTCCCCACCTTCGGAATCGTGAAGGTTTCCCTGATCTCCGCCCGGCCGAGCATGTTCTCGCTGACGACCGGCGGCAGCAGCCCGGCCATCGCGGCCTTCACCTCGTCGAGCATCTCCATGATGATCGTGTAGGTCCGGATCTCGACGCCATCCGCGTCGGCCTGCCGACGCGCTGCGGGGTCCGGCCGCACGTTGAATCCGAGCACGATCGTGCCGCTCGCCGACGCGAGGTTGACATCGTTCTCCGTGATCGCTCCGACGCCGGAGGACAGCACTCGAAGCGTGACCTCTTCGGTCGACAGCTTCTCGAGCGCGTCTCGCGCAGCCTCGCAGGTGCCCTGCACGTCGGCCTTCAGAACGACGGTCAGCTCCTTCGGACCTTCCTCGCCGGCCTGTGCGTAGAACTCGTCGAGAGTGAGCTTGGGCTTCGGCGCCGCGACCTGTCCGCGCGCCTGATCCTCGCGATGGTCGACGATCTGCTTGGCCACGCGATCGTTCTCGACCACGTGAAAGGCTGCCCCTGCCGGCGGAACGCCGGAGAGACCGGTGATCTGGACCGGCGTGGAGGGCCCGGCTTCCTTGATGTTCTTGCCGAGATCGTTCTGCATCTGGCGAACACGGCCCCACTCCTGGCCGACCACGATCGAGTCGCCCTTCTTGAGCGTGCCGTCCTGGACGAGCAGCGTCGCGACCGCTCCGCGCCCCTTGTCGAGACGCGCTTCGAGCACCGCGCCACTCGCCCGCCGACTCGGATCGGCCTTGAGCTCGAGGATCTCGGCCTGCAGGGCGAGCATCTCGAGCAGCTGATCGAGGCCTTCGCCGGTCTTCGCAGACACGTTCACGCAGATCACGTCGCCGCCGAAATCCTCGGGCACGAGGTTGTGCTCGGTCAGTCGCTGTCGCGCCTTCTCCGGATCGGCCTCGGGCAGGTCGCATTTGTTGATCGCGACGACGATCGGACAGCCCGCCGCCTGGGCGTGCTCGATCGCCTCGACGGTCTGGGGCATCGGCCCCTCCGTGGCGGCGATCACCAGCACGACGAGATCGGTCACGGCTGCACCGCGGGCGCGCATGGCGGTGAAGGCGGCGTGACCCGGGGTATCGATGAAGGTCAGGCGATGATCGCCCGTTTCGACCTGGTAGGCGCCGACGTGCTGCGTGATGCCACCCGCCTCGTCGTCGGTCACCTTGGTCTTGCGGATCGCGTCGAGCAGCGACGTCTTGCCGTGATCGACGTGCCCCATCACGGTCACGACCGGCGGACGGACGACCTCTTCTCCCGTGGATTCCGCTTCCGGGATCGGCGTGTCGAGGAATTCTTCCTCCTTGAAGCCGACGTCCGAGGCCTCGAACCCCATCTCGTCCGCGATCTTCTGGACGGTCTCGAAGTCGATGCGCTGATTGACCGAAACCATGATGCCCAGGGCCATGAGCTTGCCCTGGATGGCGGGGGCCTTCAGCCCGGCCTGCTTGGCGAGCTCTCCTACGCTGATGTCTCCGGCGACCTTCACTTGACGTGCCTGACTCGCCGCGATGGCCGGTGAAGGCTTCGGCGATAGTTTGTCGCGTCGACGGGCACGCGGATTCACCATCTTGGGCGGAGCAGCCGGGGTGGTTCGACGCTGGGTCGGCCCGCGACTCGTGATCTGCCGCGCGAACTGCTCCTGCTCCTGGAGGTTCACGACTTCGCGAACGCGCTTACGCTGCTTGCCCTTGCGATCCGGCGCAGCGCCAGCGGCGTCTCCCGCAGCGGCGGCCTTGTCGTCCCGGTCCGCGGCGGGACCCGTGGGAGCCGATGCCGGACCGGTCGGGCCGGTCGGACCCGAAGGAGGGGTGGCGGCGCGCTCGGGCTCTGCGGCGATCGGTTCGGGCGTCGCCTCTTCGACGACGGGCTCTTCGGCTGCGATCTCTTCGCCGCCGGTCGTCTCCGGCTCGGGCGCGACGCTCTCGTCGGCAATCGGCGCCTCCAGCTCCGCAGGAGCCGCCTCCTCCACGACGGGCTCGGGCTCCGGCTCGGGCTGCTTCTTGCGGCGACGGCGCACGACCGTCGTTCCGGCCTTGCCCTCGAGTCGGCGTTCGACGACAGGACGCTTGGCTTTCGCCGCGCCACCGATCTTCTCACGCAGCAGCTCGACCTCGGCTTCTTCGAGCGAAGCCATCGCGCTCTTCAGCTCCACACCGTGCGTGCGTGCCTGTTCGACGAACTCATTGCGCTCGATGCCGAGTTCTTCGGCGAGCTTGTATGCCCTGATCTTTGCCATCTAGTCCTATTCGCCCTGCGTCATTCCCACCGGGTTCCGCGCTCTCGCGCAGCCTGCCCGGATCGATCGCTCGTTCGTCAGTCGGTCATGAGACCGTCCACTCATTGTCTCGGCGTGCGGCTCGGGAAACGGTCCGATTCCTGATCGCCCCTCGCCCTACGCGCATCATTCCTGTCGGTCGGCTGCCGGCCCGCTCGGCGGAATCGGCACACCGTTCTCGTCGACCTGCGGAGCGGACGGCGCAGCAGCCGCGGCCGCATTCGCCTCGCTCCGCAGCCGCGCCTCGTTCTCCGCCTCGCGCTGGGCTCGCTCTTCGTCTGCGGCCGCCTTGACGGAGATCAGCTCCGCGGCCTTCGACTTGATCGCGTTCGCCCCGGCCTCGTCGATCCCGGGCAGCGCCGTCAGCACCTCGGTCGCGCACTCCGAGAGATCCTCGAGCGAGGTGATGCCCTGCTGGAGCAGCAGCTCGGCCTCGGGATCGCCGCAGCCCTCGACCGCCGAGACGGCCTTCGAGAGCCATTCCGCGATCTCGCGCATCTTGGTCTCGCTCTTGATGTCGATCTTCCAGCCGGTCAGCTGGACGGCGAGCCGCACGTTCTGACCGCGCCGCCCGATCGCCAGGGAGAGCTGGTCGTCCGGAACGATCACGTCCATCGACTTCTGGGCCTCGTCGATGATCACCTTGGAAACCTGCGCAGGCGAGAGCGCACTGCAGACATAACGTGCGGGGTCCGGGCTCCACGGAACGATGTCGATCCGCTCGCCGCGCAGCTCCTGCACGACCGCTTGCACCCGACTGCCCTTCATGCCGACGCACGCACCCACCGGATCGACGTCGCTGTCTCGCGAGACGACCGCGATCTTCGAGCGACCGCCGGGCTCGCGCGCGGCCGACTCGATCGACACGATCTTCTCGTACATCTCCGGCACTTCCTGCTCGAAGAGCTTGATCAGGAAGTCGATCGAGGTCCGGGTGAGGATGATCTGCGGCCCCTTCGCGACCTTGCTGACTTCGAGCACATAGGCTCGAACGCGGTCACCCGGGCGATAGGACTCCCGCGGCACCTGCTCCTTGGCGGGAATCACGGCTTCGGCGCGACCGAGGTCGACGATGATCGCGCCCTTCTCGAAGCGCCGAACGATGCCGTTGACGACCTCTCCCTGCCGATCCCGATATTCGTCGAAGGTGTTGTCACGTTCGGCGTCGCGGATCCGCTGGATGATGACCTGCTTCGCGGCCTGGGCGAGGATCCGGCCGAAATCGGTCGTATCGAGCTTCACGCCGATCTCGTCGCCGAGCTCCACGTCCGGGTCGTAGTCGCGCCGGGCATCTGCGATCAGGATCTGGGTATCGCGGTCCGTGATCTCATCGACCACCTCCCGGAACTCGAAGAGCTCGACCTCGCCGATCTCGTCGTTGTAACGGGCCTCGATCTCCTTGTCCTGGCCGAAACGCTTGCGCGCAGCCTGACGCATCGCTTCTTCAAGCGCGCCATGGATCTCGGCCGGGTCGATGCCCTTGTCCTTGGCAACCTGATCGATCTCTCGCTTGAGATTCAATCCAATCATGACACTCCCACCCTACGGATCACCGCACTAGCCAGGTTGGCTCGAGCCGCTCGCTTTGGACCTTGCTCCACGCTTCGTCGCCCCGGGACTGGACTTCGAACCGGCCTTGGCAAAATCCGCGCTCGTGAACTCATAAATCGTGTTTGCTCGCTCGACTTCATCGAGGGGAACCAGAGCCTCTTTCCCATCGACCCGCAGCCTCAGCATCGCCGCAGAGTCCGTTCCCTCGGAACGATCTACCGCGAGCAGTTGGCCGCGAAAACGTTTGCGTCCATCGATCGGACGACCTGTGCGCAGCTTGACCTCCTGGCCAACAGCTGCGATGAAATCCTTTTCTCGTCCCAGAACCCGATTCAGTCCCGGCGACGACACTTCGAGCTGATAGGCCCCCGGCATCGACTCCGTCGCATCGAGCAGCGTCTCGACTTCCCGCGAGATCGCCACGCAGCGTTCGATCGACACCCGCCCGTCACCGCTCGGAGAATCGACGGTGATTCGCAGGAGCCCTCGACCTTTGAATTGCCCGCCGTTCTGTGCGACTTCCACATCCACGAGCTCACAGCCGTGTTCGATCACGACCGGCTCGATCAGATTGCGAAGCGCCTCCGGAATGTCTCGATAGATTGGGGCTCTCCCTCCGACTCCGGGCCCATCGCCCGTCTCTCTTCCCTTCCTTCTCTGTCTTCTCTTCTCTGCTCTCTCTTGCCTTGCTTGCCCTGCGTGCCCTGCTTGCCTTGGTCCAATCGCCATCCCTGCTCTGCACGGCGATTCTTCGACGAGTGGTCTCCGCGAGACCTCGCTCTTCCTCTCGATCAGTCCTCAAAAATAAAAAAAGCGGACGAAACGCCCACTTTCCCGGCGGTTTCGACCAACGCTCCGCCTCTCGTCCACCCTCTTCGAGCCCTCTGCCCGCGAATCACTCCGTGATCCAGCGGTCGAAGGGAAGCTCGTCCAAGGTATTCGAGAAAGCCCGGGGGCTCGTCTACCCCCGAAAACAGCACGTGATCGACCCGAAAAGCTGTACCGACGGGGCACTTGATGCCCCGTAAGCCCGCGCAAATTAAATGAATGACGGCGGGATGGCAAGGAAGCTGCGCGAGTCGGTCAGAATACCCGAGGGGAAAGTCGCCGGCAGACACGCTTTCGCGGGCGCAATCGCCCCGGCACCGATCGCTTTGCGCCTGCGCTGTGCCCTGCCCACCCTGCCCCACTGTCCGGCCGGGGCGATGAATCGAGGCCGTCAGCCGATCTCGAGGGCCCCCGAAAGCTCCGCGACGCGCCGGAAGCCGTGGCGACGAGCGTAGTCGGCGAGGCCGGCCGCGATTCGACCCGCCGCGCTGGGATCGAGATAGTTCGCGGTGCCGACCTGAACCGCTGTGGCTCCGCAGAGCAGGAACTTGACGGCGTCCTCCGCGCTCATGATCCCGCCGATCCCGCACACCGGGATGTCGACCGCCTGCGTCACCTGCCAGACCATGCGCAGCGCGATCGGACGGATCGCCGGCCCGGAGAGTCCGCCTAACACGTTCGACAGTACGGGCTTGCGCGTCTCGACGTCGACGTCCATCGCCTGAACGGCATTGATCAGCGACAGGCCGTCGGCGCCTTCGGCCTCGCAGACCCGGGCCATGTCGGCGATCCGCGTCACGTTAGGCGAGAGCTTGACCAGCAGGGGTCCGCGGGTCGCCTTCCGAACCGTCGCGACCAGCTCGGCGAGCAGGCGCGGATCCTGACCGAACTCGATGCCGCCGGCCTTCACGTGCGGACAGGAGGCGTTGATCTCGATGCCCGAGATGCGGGGATGATCGGCGACGCGCGCAGCGAGCTCCGCATACTGCGCGGGCTCCGTTCCGAACGCGCTGGCGATCACGACCACGCCCTCCGGAAGCGCAGGCAGCTTCTCCTCGAGAAAGGCGCGCACGCCGACGTTTTCGATGCTGATCGCGTTCAGCATGCCCGCCGGCGTCTCGCCGATCCGCGGCGGCGGATTTCCAAAGCGCGGCTCGAGGGTGAGGCTCTTGGCGACGAAGCCGCCGATCTTCTCGAGATCGAGAAAAGGAGCGAACTCCGTGCCATAGCCAAAGGTGCCCGAGGCTGTGAGGACGGCGTTGCGAAGTGGAATCCCGGCAAACTCGACGCGCTCGTCGACGGGCTCGGACCCTGCAGCGCTCACGGCAGCCCCTCCCAATCGATCTCGCGGGAATCGAAGACCGGTCCCGCCCGGCAGACCAGGGAGAAGCCCCCCTCGGCCCGGGGTGCGGCACAGCCGAGACAGACACCGAAGCCGCAGGCCATCGGATTCTCGAGCGAAACCATGCAGGCCGCCCCGTGTCGCCCCGCCAGCTCGGCACACGCCCGCATCATCGGCGTCGGACCGACTGCGTAGACCGACGGCACGCGGCCCGGCGCGGCGAGCCGTTCGGCGAGAGGCTCCGTCACCCGCCCCCGCTGCCCGTAGCTGCCGTCCTCGGTGGTGCAGACGAGCTCGAGACCGAGCTCTTCGAAATCGCTGCGCCCGGTCAGATCCGCCTCGCTGCGCGCGCCGAGCAACACGACCACCTCGCGGCCCTCCGCAACGAGCGATCGGGCGAGCTCGAAGAGTGAGGCGATCCCCGTCCCGCCACCGACCAGCAGCGCAGGCCCCTCCGGAGCCCCCGCCTCGAGCGTCACCCCCGTGAGCGGAAAGCCCTCGCCGAGCGGGCCGACGATCGAAATCCGATCACCGGGCTCGGCCTCGGACAGCAGCGTCGTACCGCGTCCGACGACGCGATAGAGAAGCTCGACCTCGCGCCCGGAGCCGCTCCCCGATGCGCCGCGCTCGCGATACACCGCCATCGGCCTCGGAAGCAGCGGATCCCGCCGCGGGATCGATGCCTCCGCCCCGGCGCCGATCATCACGAACTGCCCGGGCGACGAGCCCGGCCAGTGATCGATGGCCAATCGCAGCTTGCGGCCGTTGCCGTCATCGACGTTCGTCACCACGCGGGCGAAGCCGCGAATCGGCCGCACGCTCGAGGGAAGCGACCCGATGACCGCGTTGTTCGTGCCCAATCGTGCCTCCGCGATGGCCCTGCCAGAAACGCGACGAGTCGTGCCGCGGCGACGGATTGCCCAACGCCCACGAGGGCCTGCTCCGCCTGCCCGGCTGCGTCGGCTGCTCAGCCCAGGGTCCGCGTGAGCAGCAGCGCATCGTCGCCGTCGGGGTAATAGCGTGCCCGTCGCCCCACGACCACGAAGCCCAGGCCCTCGTAGAGCGCTCGCGCGGGGTCGTTCGACGCGGCCAGCTCGAGGTGGACTTCGCCGGCGCCAGCCCGGTGCTCGGACGCGATCATCCCGGAGAGCAGCCGTCTGGCCAGACCGCTCCGACGATGCGCCGGGTCGACTCCGACGAGATCGATCTCGAGCAGCTCGCCCCCCCGGCGCGCCAGCACGAATCCAGCGAGGGCGGAATCCGGCCCGTCTGGGCGGAAGACGGCCAGAGCACCTCTCGCACCCGGCGCGGCCAGCGCCTGCTCGATCGTACTTCGAGGCCAGGGCGAGGCCAGAACGCGCGCGACGAGAGCGGTGAGCGCACCCAGATCCGATGCCTTAACCCCTCGGATCTGCCACCGGGATCGGTCGCCGCCGGCAATATCTCCCACCTGCGTCTCGCCACCGATGTCATCGGTTCCCAAAGCGAATTCCCCCATCAAGGACGTCCCGTCACCGGTCGATAGAGACGCTGGAAACGCCTCCATTCGAGTCGACGAGAGGGATCCTTGGCCACCGGTCTCGACACACAGCAGAAGATCTTCGCAAGCAAGCCCGACGACCGCAGGGCCTTCGAAGCCCTCGAAGAACACTATTTCCTGGAGGGCGACTGGGAGAGCCTCGTTGCGATCTATCGCGCGCGCATCGCCGCGCCCTCGGTCGAGGCCGACGAGTCACTGCGCGTACCGCTGCTGCTGCGGCTCGGGCAGATCCTCGAGGAGCGCGTCCTCGATCTCGCGGCGGCTTCGGAGGTCTACTGGATCCTCGCCCGAATCGACCCGACCAACCGGCCAGCGCTGCGCCAGCTCCGCGGCATCCATGAGCGGCGTGAGCAATGGGACATGGTGCTCCAGATCGCCGAGCTCGAGAGCGCGACGCAGATGCCGCCCTACGAGCGGGCCGCCTTCGAATCCGAGCTCGGCCGAACATGGAAGGAACACCTGGGAGATCCCGAGGAAGCGCGCAACGCCTTCGAGCGGGCCCTCGCGGCCGATGCCGACTTTCCCGCAGCCCTCGAAGGCCTGGCCCAGCTCCATCAGGAAGCAGGACGACTCGAGGACGCGGCCCAGATTCTCGAACGCCTTACCACCCGACTTCGAGGCCCGGAGCGCGCGCCTTTCTGGATCGCGCTCGGGCGTCTCTACGCGGGTCCCCTCGAAAGGCGGGATCGCGCACGCGCCTGCTTTGCCGCGGCGCTCGAAGACGATCCCTTCCAGGCGCCCGCCGTCGAGTGGTCGCTCCTGCTCGCGACCGTGGACGAGGACTGGCCGGTCGTCTCCGAGCTGCTCGAGAGCCGCTTCGACCTCGCTTCGGGCGCGCGCCACCGCGCCGCGATCGCCGTCGAGGCGAGCCAGATCCAGCTGAACCATCTGGGCTCCCCGGCCAGCGCACGGGCCTGGGTCGACCGCGCGCTCGATCTCAGCGCCGAGGAGCCGGCGGTCCTGCTCGCGGCCAGTGACGTCGAGCGCTGCGACGGGGATCGCGATGCGCTGCTCCACGTGCTCGACAATCTGATCGCGGTCACCGGTGAGAAGGCTCCTCGCGCTGCGCTGATCGAAGCCGCCGAGCTGCATGCCGAGTTCGGGCAGACGGACCAGGCTCTGGTCGCTCTGCGACGCGCCGCCAATCGGGCGCTCGACGGCGACGAGCGCATCCTGCGACTCCAGGCGCGACTGCTGCGCGAGACCGGAGCCAAGGAGGAGCTCGCCGATGTCCTCGAGACGCTGACCTCGCTCGAGGGAGAAGGCGATGCGGGCGAGCGCGCCGCGCAGCTGCGCGAGCTGGCCCAGCTCCAGGAGGAGGATCTTGGCGAAGAGCGGCTGGCCAGTGATACCTGGCAACGGGCCTTCGATCTCGATCCAGCCAATGGCCAGGCGCTCGAGGCGCTCGAGCGCCTCTATCGAAAGCAGGACGACTGGACAGCTCTCCAGTCCGTGTACGAGACCGTGATCGACGCAGCGGGCGACGACCTCGCCGCGCCGCTGCCGGCTCGTTTTGCCGAGCTCCTGCTCGACCACGCCGACGATCCGACGCGTGCGCACGATCTGTTCATGCGGGCGCTCTCGATCGATCGCGGCTGCCGGGCCGCCCTCGCCGGCCTGCGTCGGCTCGCCAACGAGAGTGGCGATCCGGAGCTCTTGCTCGATATCTGCGAGCGCGAGGCCGAAGATTGTCGCGATGGGCACCAGATGGCGGATCTCGCACGGACCGCCATTCCGATCCTGGAAGATCGCGGCGAGATCGAAGAAGCCCTCGAATGGGCGAAGCGCTGGAGCGATCGTGCGCCGGAGGCCCACGACGCTTTCGCTCTGCGCGCGGACTTCGAAGGCCGACTCGGGCGTCCCGACGCCGAGATCGACTCGCTTCGAGCCCTCTCTCGGCTTCAGACCGGACGCGAACGCAGCGCCACCTCCTCTCGCCTCGCGCAGCTCTACCTCGAGCTCGGACGAGACCTCGACGCGAGCGTGGCCTTCGAGCAGGCCCTCGAGGCGAATCCCGACTCGGTCGAGATCCTACGTCCACTCTGCGACCTCTACCGAAGGCTCGATCGGCCCCAGGAGCTCGTGCGCGTGCTGCGTCAGCTCGCGGACCTGCTGCCTCCCGACGAGCAGGCGGAAACGCTCGAAGAGCTGGCGGCGACGCTCCAGGATCCGCTCGGCGAGCTCGACACCGCGATCGTCGTCCGCTGGCGACTGGTCGAGCTCGAAGACGGCCCGGCAGAGGCTCCTCGAAAGCTCGAAAACCTGCTCGAGATGGCCGGACGTTATTCGGAGCTGGCACAGCTCTGCTTCAGCCAGAGACAGCTCGTCGGCGACGAATCGCCCGAGGCCTTCGACCTCGACCTGCGACGCGCGAAGATCCTGCTCGATTCGCTCGGCCATTGCGACGAGGCCGCCGAGATCTTCGAGACGCTTCATGAGCGCCACCCCGAGAGTGCGGAGATCGCCGAGCTGCTGGAGCGCTCGCTGCGCAGCGGCGACGACGCGTCGGGACTCTGCCGCCTGCTCGAACGCAAGGCGGCCCAGACCCACGACGACGCGCAGCGTGCGGAGATCGAATTCGAGCGAGCGACGTTGATGGAAGAGGTGCTAGGCGAGCAACATGCCGCCTGCGATCTCTTCGAATCGATCCTCAGGGACGTTCCGGAATCCGAGACGGCGCGCAAAGCCGAGCGCCATCTCGAGCGACTGCTCGAAGCCACATCTCAGTGGGAGCGACTGCACGATCATTGGATCGCCCGCGCCGAAGCCCTGCCGGATGCCGAGCAGGCCACATTGCGCGAACGCATCGCCACGCTGTGTCGCGACCGGCTGCACGACGTGCCCGGCTGCGCCGCGCAGCTCGAGCGCGTCGCCGAGCTCTCGACAGACCGGGTCCATGTCTGGCAGCAGCTCGAAGAGATCTACGCCCGAGACCTCGATCGCCCGGCCGACTGGCTTCGCGTCGTCAAGGCGGAGCTCGACTGCGAGCCCGCGCCGGATCGGGAGTTCATGCTGAGGGTCGGCGCTGCGCGCCTGTGCCTCGATGACGCGCGTCGACCGGAGGGACGAGAGGCCGGTGAGGCCTACGAGCATTTCGAGCGCGTCCTGGAGCTCGACCCCGGGCATGCCGAGGCAGCCGAAGTCCTCGCGCTGCATTTCGCCAACGAGGGCCGGCACGAGGAGAGCGCACGCATCCTCGAAGCCCGGCTCGATCGACTCGCGGGAGATGCCAGCGCCGAGACGACGGACCTGCTGCTTCGAGTCGGTCATCTGCATGCCGGTCCGCTGGCCGACGACGCCCGAGCCCGACTCTTCTTCGAGCGTGCCAAGGAGCTGGTCGGCCCCGTCAGCGAGGTCGCGGTTCCGCTCGCCGAAGTCTACGAGCGCACGGCCGCATACGAAGAGCTCAGCGAGCTCTCGCAAGCGTTTCTCGAGCGATCCTCGCAGCAGGCCGGCAGCCTCGTCTGGCGAATGCGCCTCGGCGCCAGCGCGCTCGCCCTCGGCCGGCTGGACGAAGCGGCGGTGGCCTATCGTGCCGCCCTCGTCGAGTCCCCGGATGATCGCGAGATCGAGGACGCGCTGATCGAAATCTACGAGCGCGAAGGCGAAGTCGACCCGCTCGTCGAGCTGCTCGAGAAGCGCCTGCCCTTCGCGCGCGAGGACGAGACGATCGATCTTCGCCTGCGACTCGCAGACCTGCACGCGGAAGGCCGCGGCGAGCCCGAAGAGGCGTTGCAACATCTCGAATGGATTCTCGACTCCCATCCCCAGCATCGCGACGCCTTCGATCGGGCCCTCGCCCTGGCTGAGCGGATCGGGAATCCCCACAAGCTCCTGTCCCTGCTCGACCGGGCACTCGCGACGCCGCTGACCACCTCCGAGCGCATCCAGATGCTCGAGCGGCGCGCCGGCCTGCTCGCCGAGGAGCTCGAGAGCCCCGAGCAGGCAGTCGTGAGCCTCCGGGAGATCGTGTCCCTCGACAAGCACCGGGACTCGGCACGTCAGGCCCTCCGCGCCCAGCTCGAGCGCCTCGGCCGCTGGCCCGCCGTGCTCGACTGTCTCTTCATCGACGCCATGAACGCCGACGATGCGCGGCGCTGCGAGATCTTCGAAGAGGCCGCCGAGCTCGCCTGGACCCGCGTCGGCCCCGATGCCTCCCTGCCCTGGCTCGCGCGCCTCCAGGAGGAACGACCCGAGGACCCCGAGCTGTTGGCGCGCGTCGCCGAGGTCCATCGCCGCGCCGGACGCTTCGAAGCGGCGCTGCGCGCGCTCGACGAGGAGCTCGCGCGGCGCAACGACGACGCCGAGCGCTGTGAGCTCTTCCTGAAGCGTGCGCGCCTGCTCGAACGCGAGCTCCACGCGCCGAGCCGTGCGATCCAGGCCTATCGAGAAGCCCTCGCCTTGAGCCATGAGCCGGGCGAGATCCTGTCCGAGCTCGATCGTCTCTACGACCTGATGGGCCGGCCGGCGGAGCGCGCCGAGATCCTCGAGGCGCGCATCGAGCACGTCGAGGCGGACGCGCGCTTCGAGCTCCGGCGCGACGTGGCGACACTCTTCTGCGTCGACCTCGCCAACCCCGAGCGCGCGATCCCTCATCTCGTCGCGAACGTCGATGCGAGTCGCAGCGATCCCCGGGACGAAATGGCGGCGCTCGGCGCCCTCGATGCCGCGCTGCGCGCGTGCGGTCGACACGACGCCTGGGTCGGCGTGGCCGAACGCGAGCTCGAGCTGATCGAGGCGAACGCGAGCCTCGAACAGACCACACCCCCGAGTTCAAACGCTATCTGCACGAAGAGCTGTCGCGTACCTACGAAACCCTGATGGGCGACAGCGAGCGCGCGCTCATCCACCTGCGCGCGTTGTGTCGCAGCGGGAACTACGCCGACACTCCGACCGGAGAACGACTGCGCGACCTGCTCCGACGGACCGGCCGCCTGTCCGAGCTCGCGAACGAGCTGACCAGCTACCTCGACGGGCTCGGCACCGACCCCCGTGCCTGGCTCGAGCTCGCACGCCTGCGAGAAGACGTCCTGATCGATCTCGAGGGCGCTCGCGAGGCCTACGCCCACGCCGAGGACGATCCGGAGCAACGCCTCGACGCGCTGCGCGGCCAGCGACGCTGCAGCGAGCGACTGAAGGACTGGACCGCGCTCGCGAGCGCCCTCGAAGCGGAGTACGGCCTCGCGGAACGGCTGCAGCGCAGCCAACGCGCTGCCCTGGCGCGCCAGCTCGGTCGCGTGTCGTGGATCCACCTCTCGGATGCCGAGGCCGCGGCCCGCGGCTACCAGCTCGCCCTCGACGCGGACGCCAAGGACCTCGAAGCACTTCGCGCTCTGATCGACGTGAAGGAGGCGGTCTCGGACAAGGCGGCGGCGATCCAGCTCTATCGTCGCGAGCTGGCTCTGCTCGAGAATGACGTCGAGTCCAACCCGCGGCGGCGCGAGGTCTGGTTGCGGCTGGCGGCGCTCTGCTGCGAGACGGGTGATGGGCGAGAAGACGCGATCGAGGCCTTCCGCGAGGCCGCAAGGCTCGAGCGGCTCGAGGCCTCCGACGAGCTCCGGCTCGCTCGACTGCTCGACGAGCAGGACGATCCCGAAGCCTTCTTCGAGACCTTCGGCAGCTGGTGCGATCGGGAGGATTCAGACGCCACGGTCGCCGATCATCTCGAGCTCGCGCGGCGTCTCACCGCGGAGCATCACTCGAGCCGCGCGCTCGCACGCAGTCAGCGGGCGACCGCCGTGGCGCCCGAGTCCGCAGACGCATGGATGCTTCTGGCGGAGCTCGAGCGCGACGCGCAGCAGCCCGACAAGGCCGCGACCGCTTTCGAACGCGCGGCCGAGCACTCCGCAGCAGACCAGGCCGCAACGCTCCTGGTGGCGGCTGCCGGCTGCATCGAAGATCGTGACATCGAGCGATCGTACGAGCTCCTGACGCGTGCGGCCGAGCTCGACTCGGGATGTCTGGCGGCGCAGGTCGCCCTCACGCGGATCACCGATCAGCTCGACCGCCTGGAGGAGACCGAGCGAGCCGCCGAACGAGCCATCGAGCTCGCCGAGTCCGATCCGCCAGACGATGCCGTGCGCCTGGAAGTCGCTTTGCTAGGCGGCCGTTCGGCACGTAGACTCGAACATCGCGACATCAGTCGTCGATTATTCGAGATCGTTCTCGAGATCGAGCCGGACAGCATCGAGGCACTCGAGGGCGTCGGGCTCGCGCATTTCGAGGACGGCGACTTCATCGCAGCCCGCGAGCCCCTCGAGCGCCGGATCGAGCTGGATGCCCACGATCCCGATCGTGCCCGACACCTGGCGATCGTGGCCCGCGGGCTCGAAGCCGAAGATCACCTCGACGCGGCGTGGACGCGTTACGAAGAAGCGATCGACGCCGACCGAACCCTCGAAGACGCGCACGAGGGCCTGGTGCGCGTGCATGAAAGAGCTGCCCGTCCTGCCGAGGCCCTGGAGGCGCTCGTGCGTTGGTCGGAGACGTCTCGAGACGCTGCGACCCGTGCGATGGCCGCCTATCGCGCAGCCGAGCATGCCCTGGCGCTCGAAGACAAGGACCGAGCGCACGTGCAGCTCGAACGAGCGACCGATGCCGATCCGCAGCTCGCTCCCGCCTGGCTGATGCGCTGCCAGCTCGCCGCCGAGCGCAGCCCGGACCGGGAGGTGCTCGGACTCTGCAAACGGGCCCTCGAGACCATCGAGCCAGGTCCGCTGTCGTCGCAGATCACGATGCGTGCGGCGCGCCTCGAGGAGATCGCGGGGCACACCGAGGCCGCGCGGGCGCTCTATGCCGAGACCCGACGCTGGGATCCTCGCGCGACGGAGGCGGCCCTCTGCGAGTCGCGACTGGCGCGCATGGCAGGGGACTGGATCGCGGCGGACGAGATCCTGTTCGATTTCCTCGAGACCCATCCGGATCCCGAGAGCCCGACGCTCGCGCATGTGCACCTCGAACGGGGGCGGCTGCTTTCTGGCCCCCTCGAAAAGCCCGAGCAGGCCGTGACCGCCTACGAAGCCGCCCTCGCCCTGCAGCCCGGGATGGGCGTAGCGCGCACGGCACTGGCCAGCCTGCTCCTGCATTCCCCGGCCCGCTGGCGGGAGGCCCTCGCCCTGCATCGCGAGATCCTGGAGGCCGCTCCAACCACGGCCAACTCGCTGCGTGCAATCGGCCAGCTCGCCGAGACGCGCGGCGCCTCCGACATCGCGGGCGGCGCCCTCTGCGTGCTGCGCGCCCTGGGCCTGGCCTCGCCGCAGGAAGAGAGCGACGCACCGGCGAGCTTCCAGTTCCCGATCCATCCGGGACCGCCGATGTCCGAGCCGGATGGCGAGCGGCTGCGACGGATCGCGCATCAAGTGCGCGAGGAGCTGGCGACCGTGCTGGACGCGGACGGTCCCGATCGACGGCTCGACTCCGAGGATCCGGAGATCAGCCGGGCCATGCGGCAGATCGAGGAGATCGAAGACGAGCTTTCCGCCCCGGGCCTGGCACGGCTCGATGGGAAGGAGCGTGGAAAGCTCTTCTCGACCCTGGCGGCGCTCTTCCTCGACCCCGGCGGCAACGGAGAGGTGAGTCGCTATCGAGACGAGCTCGAAGAGGCGGTCGGCCGCTGGACGCGGCGCAAGGTCCGACGAATCGTCGAGGAGACGACGCTCGCGGACATCGAAGCATTCGACCACGAGGGCTGGGGCTTCGAGCTGCGCGCGATCGCCGCGGCTCAGGTCGTCGATCGCAACGGGGGGGATCTCCGCTGCGTATTGCGTGCCCTGGTCCTCCTCGATCAGGATCGACCCGAAGAGCCCATCCCCGAGAGCGCTCGGATCGGAGCCCTGGTCGCCGACTCGGAGCCGGCACGGCGTCTGCTCCAGCGAATCTCGACATTGCTCTGCGACCGGCTCGACCGGAATCACTAGGGATCGAGAGCCATCCGGCCCGATCGAGGCAAGAGGCAAGACCATCATGGCCCGACGCACACCGAAGAACACGCGCAAGCATCGTCGCATGACGGTCCGCATCCTGGTCGACTACCAGGCACAGGGCGGCATCCACTGCGACTATGCCACGACGCTCGGCGCCGGGGGCATGTTCCTGCAGACCGATCTCTCCATGGCGCGCGGCGACATCGTCAAGGTGCGATTTCGCATTCCCGGTGGCGAGGTCCTTCACGAGCTCGAAGCGCGCGTCACCTGGTATCACGAGGCCCGCCAGGAGCCCGACGGCAGCATCCGGACCCCCGGCGTGGGGCTGCAATTCACCGATCCGTCGCTGACCGCGCCCCTCGCCCGCGAGCTCGAAGACTATCCGGGCTGACGGGCGCTCCGGCGACGCCGCCGAGCAGCCCTTCGCGAGGACTCGTCAGCGCTCGGCTTCGAGGATCGCCGCGACCAGGCGATGGTGCAGCGCATGCCCACCGCGTTCGACCTCGATCCGCGCATGCAGGGGGGCCCCGATCAACGCCAGATCCCCCAGCAGATCGATGACCTTGTGTCTGACGAACTCGTCCGGGTATCGCAGTCCGCCCTCGTTCAAGAGGCCACGATCGTCGAGCACGAGGGTGTTCTCGAGGCTCGCTCCCCTGGCCAATCCCGCGGCCCGGAGCGCTTCGACCTCGTGAACGAAGCCGAACGTGCGCGCGCCTGCCACCTCGTTCTCGAAGCGCTTCGCATCGAGATCGGATAGCTCGAAGGTCTGGCGACCGATCATCGGATGATCGAAGTCGATCGAGTAGACGATCTCCAACCGTTCCGAAGGAGTCGCCACGATCGATCGGTCGCCGTCGCGGATCTCGATCCGCTTCCTCAACCGGACCGTTCTTCGCTCGGCCTCGAGCTCCGCGCAGCCGGCACCCGTGATCTGGGCGACGAGAGGCAGCGCACTGCCGTCCATCGCGGGCAGCTCGGATCCCTCTACGTGGACCCGCACGTTGTCGATCCCGAGCGCGTAGAGCGTCGCGAGCAGATGCTCGACGGTCGCCACCTGCGATGCATCGCCAGCCGATCGACCGCCCAGCCCGGCTCGGACGCCGGGCTCGAGGCCCAGGGTGGTCGCGCGCGTGCTCGCGCGCAGGAAACCGTGGCGTGCCGGGATCACGACCTCGGCTTCGTGCTCCGTCGCTGCGCGGGCGAAGACGATGCCCGTGTCCGCAGACGCCGGCATGAGACGGACGCGGACCGGGGTGCCGGTGTGCAGGCCGACGCCGCCCCACTCGACGTCGCGTACGATCGTCGTTTGCCTCAATCCGCCTCCCGCGATCCCTGCGGTCGGACGAAGACGCGCCGGTCGAGGCCGCGTGCAGGCGGCGCCGGACATGCGGCGCTCCGGATCGCAGGATCCGTGGCAAGTTAGCGTGGGCGTCCGACGAGGGCATCGCAAGCCCAGCCCACCCGGCGCGCGCGGCGCGACCCCGAACTGGGGGGATCAGGAGTCCGTGCGATCGGGGGCGATCGAGTTCGCGAGGCTATCGCGCACTTCCGCCAGGATCTCACGGGCCGACTGGTAACGATTCGCCGGATCCTTCTGGAGGCATCGTTCCACGATCCGAGACAAGGTGGTCGGCACCTCGGGCCGCAGGTCCTGCACCTTCGGCGGCGCTGTATGGACATGGTGATAGGGGATGTTCCCTTCCTTGAAGGGCACGGTCCCCGTGGCCATCTCGAAGATCGCGACTCCGAGGGAGTAGATGTCGGTGCGGTGATCGACGTTCTTTCCGAGCGTCTGCTCGGGACTCATGTAGTAGGGCGTCCCCGCGACCACGGTCGTGTTGTTGCGCGCCTCTTCGACCACCTTGGCAAGACCGAAGTCCATCAGCTTGGCCTTCTTGTCTCGCGTCCACATGGCATTGGCCGGCTTGATGTCGCGGTGCACGACCTTGCGCTCGTGGGCATAGGCCAGTGCTTCGGAGAGCTGCATCAAGACGTGCAGGATCCCGGACGGCGAGATCGGTCCGCGTCGTCGCAGGATCTCTTTGAGAGTCGTGCCTTCGACATACTCCATCGCGATGTAGTAGCGCCCCTGCTGCTCCCCGGTGTCGTAGACCGTGACGATATTGGGGTGGTTCAGCTTCGCGGCAGCTTGCGCCTCCCGCATGAAATTCGTGATCGCCTGGGCATTCTCGGTGAGCGCCTGAGGCAGGACCTTGAAGGCGACGATCCGGTCGAGCACCGTGTCCTGGACCTTGTAGACGATGCCCATGCCGCCGCGGCCGAGCTCGCCGACGATCTGATACCGATTTCCTTCGGCCGAAGTATGCGGCCGATTCGAGGCGGGAGCGGCCTCGCCGGCATCGCTCAGCTCGGGAGCCGGCGCCTCCTCAGCGATCAGCTTGCGCGCATCGGCAAGCCGCTCCTCCACGTCGCGATAGTGATAGTCGAAAGCCATCACCCGCTCGAAGATCTCGAGGGCCTCGCGGATCTTGCCGTCTTCTTGATAGATCGTCGCGAGCTTGTAGAAGCTGTCCACGCTGTCACGGGTCAGCTCGGTGTCTCCGATGGCCTGCTGCAGCTTCGTAATCGCGACCCGGAGCTGACCTCGCGAAGCGAAGATGTCGCCCAGGATCGCCGCCGCACGGCCGAAGTCGTCGTCTTCCTGCGGCACTTTCTGGAGCACCGAGATGGCCTCTTCGTCGAGCCCCTCCTGGTGGTACGTGTCGCCGGCGCGCAGAAAGTCTCCGGCCTTGTCGAGCATCTCGGCCTCACGAGGCGCGTTGCCTACCAGCGCATAACACTCGGCAGCTTCGGTGAATCGACCTGCGCGCTCGAAGGCGCTGCCGGCGCGTTCTCGATCGCCAGCGAGCTGAAACATCTCCGCGGCCTGGGCATGAGCGTTCTGCGTCTCGTAGCATTCCGCCGCCTTCTGGTACTGCTCGAGGCTTCGGTAGAGATCACCCGCCTCCAGATGATCGCCCGCCTGCTCGAGGAGCTCGGCGGCCCGAACGTTGTCACCGGCGTCGCGAAGATGTTGACCGAGCAGCCGGGCCGCGTCCGCGGGCTCCCCCGCAGCGCGAAGCGACTCTGCGGCGCGCTCGACCTCGCCCGCCTGTCGGAAGTGGATGGCGGCGGCGGAATGGTCCCCGAGGCGGGACGAGACCTCGCCCGCCTCGAGCGAGCAGCCCCCACGCACGAAGATCTCGAGAGCCTTCTCCACATCTTCCGCCTTCAGGAAGAGCTTGCCCGCCTGTCGCACCAGCTTCGACATGTCCGCGGCCTTCTTCGGGTCGAGGCCAGCCGAGCTGCCCTCGTCGACGAAGACCGTTTCGAGGCATTCCGCAGCCAGACGCCATTCCTTGCACTTCACGTACATCGCGGCTGCATGACGCATGAAATCGGTCTCGCGATAGCAGCGCGCCGCGTCACGATAGCTGCCAGCCTTTTCGAACATCTCGGCCGCAACACTCTTGTGCTCGCACTTCAGATAACACTCGGCCGCGCGAGCCCATTCCTCCTGTTGGCCGAAGATCGAGCCCGCGGCCTCGTAGTTCTCGCCTTCGAGATGGAGCTCGGCGGATTCGAGAAAACGATTCTGGTCGTGGCGAATCTCGGCGGCGCGAACGAACTCACCGACCTCGATATAGATCTCGGCGGCCTCGTCGAGCAGCTCGTGATTCCAGAGCAGGTCCGCGGCTTCCAGCGGGTTGCCCTGCTTCTTGAGTGCCCTGGCCTGCTTGATGATCTTCCTGGCCAGACGCTTGTCGGTTTGCGGGGCGTCGTCCTCAGCCTCCCCCTTGCCGGGCGTGGGCTGGGACACGTCGATGCTCCCCTGCCCGGCGAGGCCAGCGGCGAATGCCAGCAGCGCGAGGCCGGCCGGGAGGATCGCGAAGCGCAGAATGCTCCCGGCAAGAGTCTCCTCGAGCGTGGTCGCGAAGTCTCGAGGCAGACCGATGCCCTGATCGATCGACCAGCGGGTGAGACCCTGGAGCTGCCGACGCGCCTGATCCGCGAGCTCGGTATCCCCCGCCTGACTCGCGAGCAGGGCAAAGGCGCCCAGCGCGATCAGGGCGAGAGCGGCGGGCATGGACAGGATTCTGGCGACGATTCGCACGCGATGCACCCAAACGGTTGAGAGTGGAGCCCGACTGCGAGCCCCATCGAACGAAAGGCGCTCGTCGACGAACCACCCGGCTCGCGTGAGCACGCTCCCAAGCCCATTTCTTCGGCTGATCGGCGAGCCGATTTGAGCCCGGAAAGACCTCGCAGGAGGGTCTTCTGGGCGTCGCTTGCGTATGCTCCCGGCCGTGGCCATCCGCACGCTCGATCCGATCCGACGACAGCCTCGGGGCGCGAGGCACGGCACTCCGGGTGGCGCGCGCAGGCGGGCCCTCGCGGTCGCGCTGTGGCTGACGGTCTGCAGCCCGTTCGACGCCGCCAGCGCCGACGACCCCTTCGAGATCCGCCGTCACGAGATCCAGGGGTTGATCCATCAGGTCTGGCCTCTGCGCGCCAGCGACTGCGAGCGGCCTGCGCACGACCTGCTCGTCCTGTCGACCGTCGGCGGCCCACCGACGCAGGAGAAACGTCTGACCTGGATGCCCTGCGGCTCGGGACTCGTTCCCGGCGACGCGCGGATCCTGGAGCGCGCGCTGCCGCCGGAGACGGTCGTGGTCGACGTAGCGCGCTTGCCTGGGCGAGCCGGGCCACAGCTCATCCTGGTGAGCGCCAAAGGCCTGCGGATCGAGGCGTTGGGCGGCCCCGACCCCCCGCGCGCGATCACGGTCCCAGGCGGACTCCCGCTGCCCGAAAGGCCCTGGGAGATCTCCCGAATCCCGATCGTCGACGACTGGAACGACGGCGGCGGGTCGACCGCCCTCGTGCCCTCACTGCGCGGCGGTTGGCTCGTCGACCTGACGTCGGGCCAGGCCCGCGCGCTCGAGTTTCCGGTCTATGCGGAGTATCGGACCTACATGCCGCATCTCCCGGCCACGGTCTGGAAGTGGATGCTCGAGGAGATCGCCTGGCCGACGTTGGCGCGTGCGGACGACAACGGCGACGGTCGACTCGACCTCTTCGCGCTGTCCCGATGGAAGATCTGGATCTTTCATGCTGGCCCGGACGGACTGCCCTCGCAGCCCAGTCGACGTCTCGCGCTCGTACCCTTCGACGAGGAGACGGAGCGGAGCCACGAGGCGACGGGCAACAACTATTTCGCCCGAGACATCGACGGCGACGGGCGGGCGGATCTGCTGCTGAGCACCGTCGGCGGCGGGCTGATGGACGGCCGCTCGACCACCCGCGTCTATCTCAACGACGGTCGAGGCGTGCGCCTCGACGGTGCGCCGGCAGCAGAGCACGTACTCGAAGGTGGCTTCTCGAGCTTCACGTTCGACGACCTCGACGGCGACGGCCGCCAGGAGATGATCGAGACCAGTCTCGAGTTCGGCGTCGTCCAGATCGTTCGCTTCCTGCTGACGCGCCGGGCCGAGACCAGGGTTCGGGTGCTGCGCCTCGACCCGGCGGCGCCGGACGGGACCCGCACGATCTTCGAAGACGATTTCTCTTTTCGGCTCGACTTCGGCGAGAACAGCATCTCGGGTCTGGTGCCCAACCTCGGCGACTGGAACGGCGATGGCATCAAGGACTTCTACGTGCCTCGCGGCAGCGACGAGATCTCTTTTCGAATGGGCTCGTCCGAGCCGGGCGAAGAGATCTTCGGGACCCGGATCGAGCGCATGAAGGTCCCGCTGCCCGGTGGTGAGAGTCGTATCGCGGATCTCGACGGAGACGGGCTCGACGAGATCATCGCGTTCAACGATCGAGACCCGTCACTGCCGCTCGTCGTGCTCGAAAACCTCGGGCGCTTGCCGGGCACGCGCCCGAGTCTTCGAGCGACCGAGCCTCGCTGAGTCGACCGGGGACGATCTGCATCCCGGGTCGCGCAGCCTTCACCCCTGTCCGTGATAGCCACCGTCGACGTGCCGCGTCTCGCCCGTGACCAGCACGCCGGGCTGCATCAGGTAGGCCACCTCCATGGCGAGGGCGTCGGGGGTCGCGTTGCCGAGCGGCGCCCGCTCGGCGGAGTGCTCCACCGATTCCACCAGCTTCGGGATGGCCCCGCCCGCTCGACTCTCGGCATAGGGCGAGAAGCGCACGGCGTTCACGCGAATTCCCTTCGAACGACCCAGCTCGGAAGCGAGCTCCCGGGTGATGCGTTCGAGAGCCGCCTTCGCGACGCCGATGTTGCGGTAGGGGTGGGTCATGACCCGCTCCGCCCCGAGATAGGAGAGCGCGACGACGGAACCGCCCTCGGAGAGCAGCCCACGCTGATCGAGCGCGCGCAGCAGCCCGATCAGCGAGTAGGCCGAGATGCTCATGCAGTCGAGGAACTCGGCTCGCGTGACTTCGAGCAGGGGACGCGCTTCGCCGCGGCGGATCGTTCGGTCCATGGCGATGGCATGCAGCACGCCGTCGACCGCCAGCTCGGCATCGCACAGTGCTTGCGCCGCGTCCTCGAGGCTCTCGTCGATCGACGCGTCGAAGACGACCGTGGGCACATCTGCTCCGAGCGCGCTGCGAACCGCCTTCTCGAAGCGCTCCTGCGACTCTCCGAGAAATTTTCGCGCGGCGTCCGATAGCCCGGCCTGATGCGGCGTCGCGCCTAGCCCCGCACAGACGAGCTGGGCGCCGGCCCGCTGCAGGTGCACGGCGATCTTGAGGGCGAGGGAGGCCTCGTCGGCGATCCCGGTGATCAGGATCTTCCGACCGGCGAGGGGGGCATTCATGAAAGCTCCAATGCTTCGCTAGGGAAGACAGAACGATACGCGACCGGGGCGATCAGCGGACCGTTCCCGCCTCGCGCAACGCGGCGATCTGCGACGCGTCGAGACCGAGGGTCGAGGCGAGGACCTCGTCCGTATGCTCACCGACGGTGGGGGCCATCGTCGGCACGGGCAGTCGCTCGCGATTCACGTACACCGGCAGCGGGAGCTGCTCGCAGCCGACGGCTTCCGTAGGCAGGAAGCCCATCCGCTCCCGGAATTGCGGGTCTTCGGCGATCGAAGAGTGCGTATTGAAGGGAGCGAGCGCCGTGTCGTGCTTGGCGGCGAACTCCAGCCATTCGGCCACGGTGCGCTGCTTGAAGATCTCCCGCAGCTCGCTCTGCAGCTCGAGATTGTTACGCGCGTGGTCCGCGTACTTCGAACCGGGCCAGCGCTCGAAGAGATCCATCCGGTCGAGCCCACGACAAAGGTTCTTCCAGAATTCCTGCTCGGAGGCCATCAGCAGGATGTGACCGTCCTTGGCTTCATAGGCCTGATATCGGACACCTTCCCACATGCCGGCCAGGCCGGCGGGACGCCGCTCGTAGTCGTCGGTCGCGTTACCCGTGACCTCGTCCTCCGGGCGCAGGTAGGCGCGCTCCGTCTCGATCCGATACCAGTCCATGTAGGCCGAGGCATCGGATTGCGCGATCTCGACGGCGCACCCTTCCCCCGTCTCGCGGGCCTTGATCACGCCCGCCAGGACCGCGACCGCCGCCAGCATCGGCCCGACGTTGATGCCGACGTTCGGCATGTCCGGAGGAATGCGCTTGAAGCCCTGGTCGTCCTCGACGGGTGCGACGATGCCCGACCAGGCGTCGAACGCGATGCCGTGACTCGGGAGATCCTTGTAGGGCCCGGTCGCGCCGTAGCCCGAGATCGAGGCGAAGACGATCTTCGGATTGACCTCCTTGAGGTCGTCGAAGCCGAGCCCGAGCTTCTCGAGCGAGCCCGGTCGCATCGCCTCGAGCACGACGTCGGCCGTCGCCACGAGATCCTTGTAGAGCTGCACACCCTGCTCGCTCTTCAGGTCGAGGGTGATGCTCTTCTTTCCGCGATGCGTGTGGAGATGCAGCAGCGAGACGCCGTTCACGATCGGCCAGGTCATCTGCCGGATGTAGTCTCCGGTCGGCGGCTCGACCTTGATGACCTCGGCGCCGAGGTCGGCGAAGAACGTCGCCACGAATCCGGGGCCCAGCACGCTCGACTCGATGACGCGGACACCCGAGAGGAGTCCCTTGGATTCACTCATGCTTTTCGCTCCTTGGTTGCGCTGTCGCAGATCCTCGTTCAATCCGTTCCATTCTAAAAATAGATAATTTGCCACCAACTCTTCGTTTTTTACGCATCCAGCGGATCGCCCAGGCCCCCTCTCCCCGCGCCGCACGAGCCATGCCGAGCGCCTCCTCCCCCTCGGCCCGACGGGGATCATGCGGCAATCCAGGGGGCAGACTCCGCTCCAGCGCACGATTCAAGACGGCGCCTCGTCGAACCGATATTCGAAGGAAGGAAAATTCGGAAGGGAACCCACGTTGGATCGAATTCTGGTCTTCACGCCGCACGAGGATCAAGACGCCCATGCCCTCCAGCTGGCGAGCGAGCTCGCGCGTCGAAGCGGCGCCGGGCTCACCCTGCTGCGCGTGCTCGAGGAGGGTCTGCGCTGGAATCCCCAGCGGCGTGCCAGCGATCGCGGTCAGGAGATCCGCGACCTGCTCGTCGAGGTCGAAACCGCCGAGCTCGAGAAGCTGGCGAAGCCGCTCCAGGACGAGGGCCTGGCGGTCGACGTTCGAGTGTCCTGGGGTGTGCCCTGGGAAGAGATCACGGGCCTCGTCGAGTCGGGAGGCTTCGATCTCGTCGTGAAGCCGGCCAGGGGCCTGAACCGCAAGGGACGGGTCTTCTTCGGCTCCACGGCGCTCCACCTCTTTCGCAAATGTCCGTGCCCGGTCTGGGTCGTCGGCGACGATGGCCGAATGCCCGACAAGATCCTGGCGGCGATCGATCCGGCCGACGATCCGGCGAGGCGGTCCGTCGCGGAGCAGATCCTGCGCGTCGCGGACAGGATCGGCTCCTGGCTCGATGCCGCCGTACACGTGGGCTCTGCCTGGCACGCGCCGGGGGCGAGAGCGCTGGCGGGGCGAATCGAGCGCGCCGAGCTGAAGGAATACCTGGAGGACACGCGCGCGCGTTCCCAGGAGATGCTCGACGCCGTCCTCGACGCATCGCAGGCCTCGATCGATCCGGAACGCGTGCACCTGATCGAAGGCGCCGCGAGAGACGTGCTGCCCCGCTTCGCCGAAGAGAACGAATTCGACCTGATCGTGATCGGCACGCTCGGCCGCCCGGGCATCGTGGGCCAGCTGCTCGGCGAAACGGCTGAGATGATCCTGCGCGAAGTGCGCTGCTCGGTGCTGACGATCTCTCCGGACCGGAGCGGGAGCGTCTCGACGCCGTCCTGAGCACGGCTGCTCAAGAGGGTGTAAAGGGCACGCCGAGATGGCTGAAGGCACGTTCCGTCGCGACACGGCCGCGTGGGGTGCGTGCCAGAAAGCCGCAATGGATCAGGTAGGGCTCGACCACGTCCTCGAGCGTTCCCTTGTCTTCGCCGACGGCCGCCGCGAGCGTGTCGAGTCCGACCGGCCCACCCGCGAACTTCTCCACCAGGGTCGTCAGGAACGAACGATCGAGTCCATCGAAGCCGGCGTCGTCCACGTCGAGCCGTTCGAGGGCGAAACGGGCCGTGTCGAGGACGACGTGATTCGAGTCTCCGTCGCGCACCGACGCGAAGTCCCGAACCCGTCGCAGCAGTCGATTGGCGATCCGCGGCGTGCCCCGGGCCCGGCGCGCGATCTCGTGAGAAGCCTTGGGATCGACCCTCACGCCGAGCAGTCCGCCCGAACGCGTGACGATCTGCTCCAGATCCGCGACCGGGTAGTACTCGAGTCGCGCCGACCATCCGAAGCGATCGCGCAGCGGTGAGGTCAGCAGGCCCGCGCGGGTGGTCGCTCCGACCAGCGTGAAGCGCGGCAGGTCCAGGCGGATCGAGCGCGCGCTCGGCCCTTCGCCGATCAGCAGGTCGAGCTGGAAATCCTCCATCGCGGGATACAGGATCTCTTCCACCGAGGGCGAGAGCCGATGGATCTCGTCGATGAAGAGCACGTCCCCCGCCTCGAGATTCGAGAGCAGCGCGGCCAGGTCACCGGGCCGCTCGATCGCAGGGCCGCTGGTGGCGCGAAACTGGGCCTGCAGCTCGTTGGCCACGATGCGCGCGAGCGAGGTCTTTCCGAGTCCGGGCGGGCCATGAAAGAGCACGTGATCGAGCGGCTCGTCGCGCTCCCGGGCCGCGCGCACGAAGACGCTCAGGTTCTCCCGCAGTCGCGGCTGCCCGATCATCTCGCCGAGATTCTGCGGACGCAGCGACTCCTCGGCGCTGGATTCCTCGGGCTGCTTCTCCAGGCTGAGCTCTCCTCGCTCCACTAGCTCTTCCCCTCTCGAGCGATCGGCAGGAACGCGATTCGCCGCCCGCCCTGCCCCATCGTCCGCACCACGCGACTCATCGCGCCAGATGCCGCAGCGCCAACCGGATCAGCTCTTCGAGACCGGCCTCCGCAGGGGCCTCCGCCAGCGCCGAGGCAACGACACGCTCGGCCTGGCCGCGCGTGTAGCCCAGATTGACCAGCGCCGACAGCAGCTCCTCGTCGGGCTCGACGCGATCGAAGAGCGTAGGGCTGCCGGTCGCTCCATCCGCCCCGACCCGGCCCGCCAGCTTCTCCGCGTCGTCGCGCAGCTCGACCGCGATTCGTTCCGCGAGCTTGGGACCGACGCCCGGCGCCTTCTGGAGCCCCTTGGCGTCCGCGTCTCGCAGCAGCCGCAGCAGCCGATGCGGCTCCATGCCAGAGAGGATCGACTGGGCGAGCTTGGGTCCCACGCGACTCGCCTTGAGCAGCAGATGAAAGAGCTCCTTCTCGAGCGATGTGGCGAAGCCGAAGAGCTGGATCGCATCCTCGCGAACCGCCGTATGGACGAGCAGCGCCACCGTCTTGCCCAGATCCGGCAAGGTCTCGAAGGTCGACAGCGGCACCAACAGCTCGTAGCCCACGCCCTGCACGTCGAGCACGATCCGCGTCGGCGCCTTCTCCCGCAGCGTTCCTTCGAGCCAGGCGATCATCGCGTTCTTCCCGCGACGATCTC
The DNA here is from genome assembly GCA_963698485.1 of uncultured delta proteobacterium. Lineage (GTDB taxonomy): Bacteria > Myxococcota_A > UBA9160 > UBA9160 > UBA4427 > UBA4427. The sequence continues at coordinate 124,380 of CAVORA010000002.1, forward strand.
CGTCATCGCTCGCCGACGGTTGCGGCGGCGGCCTCCGATCGGAAGATCGGCCAGCGCGCCGGCCTGCGCATAGCTGAGCGCCAGGGCAAGCGCGTCGGCCGCATCGGTCGGCGGCGCGCTGTCCAGCCCGAGCAAGCGCATCACCATCGTCTGCATCTGTGCCTTGTCGGCGGCTCCACTGCCGGTGATCGCCTTCTTGGCTTCCCGCGCCGCGATCTCCGAGACCCGAACCCCGGCCGCCCCCAACGCGACCAGCAGGGCTCCGCGCGCCTGCCCGAGCACCAGCGCCGAGCGCGGATTGGTCGAGAGGAAGACGCGCTCGACGACCGCCACGGCTGGCCTGGTCTCGACCAGCAGCCGACCGAGCTCCTCGTGCAGGAACGCCAGGCGCTGGGACATCTCGGCGCCTCGCGGTGGGCGCAGGACGCCGTGGCGCAGATGGCGAACGCTGCCGCCCTCCCGCTCGACCAGCCCGAAGCCCGTCGCGTTGGAACCGGGATCCACCCCCAGGACCCGCATCGCCATTCCTTTCAAGGCCCCTCGGCCGCCGGTCGTCTACGCGCCCCCGAGCAGCCCGCCCGCCCCTGGTGTCGAGCCCAGGCCCCGCGAGCAGCACGACTAGGACGAAGCGAACTTCTCCAGCTCCTCCTCGGAGATGTCGAAATTCGCGTAGAAGTTCTGCACATCATCGAGGTCTTCGAGAGAATCCGCCAGCCGGAGCATCTGCTCGGCCTCCTTCCCGACCAGTTCGACCGTGGTCGAGGGCTCCATCGTGAGCTCTGCCGACGTCGGCTCGAAGCCCGCCGCGGCGAGCGCTTCCTGTACGGCGTGAAAATCCGTCGGAGCCGTCACGACCTCGCAGCTGTCCTCGCCCTCGATCACGTCCTGGGCTCCCGCTTCGAGGGCAGCCTCGAGCAGGGCGTCCACATCGAGGTCGGGGGATTCGAAGACCAGTGAGCCCCGCTTCTCGAAGAGATACGCGACGCAGCCCGAGGCCCCGAGGTTGCCGCCGTTCTTCGTGAGCGACGTGGCGCACGTCGCCCACGGTGCGGTTCTTGTTGTCGGAGAGCGTCTCGATCAGGATCGCGGTGCCGCCGGGGCCGTAGCCCTCGTAGACGGCCTCCTCGAAGGACTCGCTCTCGGTGCCCCCGGCGCCCTTCGCGATGGCCCGATTGATGTTGTCCTTCGGCATGTTGGCCTGCTTGGCCTTGTCGACCACCAGCCGCAGTCGCGGGTTGGCGTCGGGGTCCCCACCGCCGATCCGGGCCGCCGTCTGCAGCTCGCGGATCAGCTTGGTGAAGATCTTGCCGCGCTTGGCGTCGAGGGCGCCCTTCTTGCGCTTGATCGTGGACCATTTGGAATGACCGGACATCGAATCTCCTGCGGTTGCACCCGGACAGGCGGGCTTCCGGCTCGAACCCCGGCGAGGTAGCACAAGGGGCCACGAGAGAGCCATCGGAGCGCGCGCGACGAAGTCCTGCCGCGGTTCAGTCGGGCCGCGCCCCGACCGATACGCGGGAAGTAGGACCGAGCTCCTGACGATCCCCGGAGGGGCATCAGCGGTTCGGGCCCTTCACGCCAGGCGGGGTGTGCGTGCGATCGGATCGGCCGACACGAGCACGGGACCTCGATTGGGTGGGAAGGCGTCACGAGGAGTATCCGACATGGCGGAGATCGCCGTTGGAATCGATCTGGGAACGAGCAACACCTGCGTCTCGATGATGCGAGATGGAAAGGTTCAGGTGCTCGACAACGTCTTCGGCGAGCGCACCTCGGCTTCCGTCGTGCACTTCCACGAGGACGGCAGCGTCGAGGTCGGCAACTCGGCCAAGGCCAAGGTGATCCACGCGCCGGCGCAGACCGTGAGCTCCGCCAAGCGCCTGATCGGCCGCTACTACTTCTCCGAAGAGGTCAAGAAGGCTCAGGCCATCTACGCCTACGAGATCGTCGAGGCCCCGAATCACGGCGTACGCATCGAGATCCGCGACGAGGAGTTCTCGCTGCCGGAGATCTCGGCGATGGTGCTGCGCGAGATGAAGCAGATCGCGGAGCGGCATACCGGGGAGAAGGTCACGAAGGCGGTGATCACCGTGCCCGCCTACTTCAACGACAACCAGCGTCAGGCCACCAAGGACGCGGGCCGCATCGCCGGCCTCGAAGTGCTCCGGATCCTGAACGAGCCGACCGCGGCCGCCCTCGCCTACGGCTTCGGCATGGGCCTCAACCAGCGCGTCGCGGTCTACGACCTCGGCGGCGGCACCTTCGACATCTCGGTGCTCGAGATCGGCAAGGACATCTTCGAGGTGCTCGCCACCTGCGGTGACACGTTCCTCGGCGGCGACGACTTCGACGATCGGATCATGGATCTGCTCGCCGACGACTTCTTCGCCAAGTACGGCGTCAACCCACGCAACGACGTCTACGCGTACGAGCGACTCAAGCTGGCGGCGGAGAACGCCAAGAAGCAGCTCTCCGTCGACGAGCAGGTGACGGTGTCGATCGAAGAGGTGATGGTGGGTGCGGACGGCACTCCCATGGGTCTCGAACGAACGCTCAGCCGCGAGGAATTCGCCCAGCTGACGCAGGACCTGATCATGCGGACCTTCAAGGTCTGCGACGAAGCGCTCCAGCAGTCGGACCTCACCGTGCGCGATCTCGATGGCGTGATCCTGGTCGGCGGGCCGACGCGGCTCCCGATCATTCGCGAGGCAGTGACCCACTACTTCCAGCAGGAGCCGCGGGTCGACGTCGATCCCGACGAGGTCGTATCCATGGGCGCCGCGATCCACGCGGCCTCGCTCGTCGGCGAGGCGCACGACTCGATGCTCCTCGACGTCACCCCTCTCGATCTGCGCATCGGCGTGGCCGGCGGTCTCGCAGAGCCGGTCATCGAACGCAACACGCCCGTCCCGATCGAGCAGACCCGTACGTTCACGACCGTTCAGGACCATCAGGAGTCGGTGCAGATCAAGGTCTACCAGGGCGATCATCGCCAGGCCGAGGAGAACGCCCTGCTCGGTCAGTTCGAGTTCTCGGGCTTCGAGAAGGGACTGCGCGCGGACGTCAAGATCGACGTCACCTTCGAGATCGACGCCGACGGTATCGTCAACGTCACGGCCTCCGACCAGGCCACTGGCCAGGCCGCCTCGACGCAGATCACGCTCTCGTCCGGCCTCGGCGATGATGAGATCGAGAAGATCATCGAGCAGGACGTCGCGGGGCGCGTCGAGACCCCGGCCTCGGCCGGCGCAGGCGACGCCATGGGGATCGCGATCGCGAGCGACGCACCCGGGAAGGCGGCGCCCGATGCCCCCGGCGACGTCCCGATCTTCGACGACGGACAGAACGACCTCCTCGACCTCGCGGACGACGCGGACGCGGAGGCTCTGGACCTGCTCGAAGACGACGAGCTGATCCGGTTGACGCTCGAGGCCGACGACGCCAATCAAGACATCACGCTCGATTGTCCCGTCCCGGACGCTGCGGCGGACGATCTGGAAGACGACGGCTTCTTCGACACCTCGGGTGCCGACCTCTCGGAACCCGAAATCGAGCTGACCGACGAGGAGAAGTAGCGCTCGATGCGGCAAGCGATCGATCCTCTGGAGATCTCGGCGCTCGTCCGGATCATGGACGAGCTCGACTACTATCAGCTGCTGAATGTGGAATCGAACGCCTCGACGGCCGAGATTCGCGCGGCCTTCCACGCGTCCTCACGCAGCTTCCATCCCGATGCCAACCGCGAGCTCGGCGAAGCACTCCGAGAGCAATGCGGGCGGATCTCCAAGCGCATCACCGAAGCCTACTGCGTGCTTCGCGACACCCGCCGACGCAAGGCCTACGACGCCAGGCGCAGCGGCAGCGAGAGCCTCCGCATCCAGCTCGCCGAAGCCCGCAGCGCGCACGTCGAGCAGCGAAGGGCAGAAGCAAGGGGCGCCACTGCCCAGGGCCGGCAATTCCATGGCAAGGCCGAGGCGGAGCTGAAGCGAGGCAACCTCGCCGGTGCCCTCCAGAACATCCAGATGGCCCTCACCTTCGAGCCGACCAATGCGGGCTTCAGGGCGATGGCCGAGGACTTGAAGGCGCAGCAGAAGGCCGGGACTTGAGACCCACCGACGACGAGCTGCTAGCCTCCCGGCCATGTCGAATCGGACCCGAGGGAGCCTGAGCCTCCCGTCTATTTGTCTGGCCCCACTCCTCCTGACCGGTCTCCTGTTCTTCGGCGTGATCGCCTGCAGCAGCGATGATTCATCGAGCCGTTCAGGCGGTGCCGATGCGGTCGCACAGGGAGCCGCGACGGCCGACGCCGCGCGCGATCGACCCGAGGCCAGCGCCACCAGCCCCGCGTCTTCGAAGCCACGCAAGCCAGCGGCCGAACGCGCGGCCAGGAATCCGAACGAACGGCCGGTGCCGGCGTTCGACGGCATGACGCTGGCCGGCACCCGACTGTCGATGCGGGACCTGCTCGGGACTCGGGTCCTGCTCTTCTTCTTCAACCCGGAGGTGGCGCCCGCGAAGCCCGTCGCCGAAGCGGTCAACGCGCTGGTGCCCGAGGCGGCGGACAACAACTTCCGGATCGTCGGCGTGGGCGTCGGATCCGATGCCGCGGCGCTCTCGCGCTTCACCAAGGAAGAGAAGCTCGGCTTCCCGATCATCGACGACAGCAACGCCGAGATCACCCGCCAGCTTCGACTGACCGCCCCGCTGGCGCTGCTCGGCGTCGACGCGGAGGGCTTCATGACCTTCGGCATGGCCCATTTTCCGGAGGGCACCGATCTGCGCGCCGTCACGGAAGAAGATCTGCGCGAGCGGCTGCGACTCGACAAAACGCCTACGGGCGAGGCGGGCGCGCTCTACGCTTATCCGGAGGCGCCCGAGCTGGGTGTCGTCGCCATGTCCTCGGGACAGTCGCTCTCGACCGCCGACCTCTCCGGACGCGCCGCCATCGTCATCTTCTTCCTGCACACCTGTCCGCATTGTCACAAGGCGCTCGAAGCAATCAAGAGCACGCTCGAAGCGATCCCCGAAGCCGAGCGGCCCCGCCTGGTCGCGATCTCGGTCCAGAACGCGCCCGCCGCCATCCGCCAGTCGCTGGCGGATCTCGGGCTCGACTTCTTCGATCCCTACCTCGACCCGAGCGGCAAGGCCGCCGAACGCTGGGGCGTGACGGGCGGCGTGCCGGTCGTACACGTCGTCGATGCCAACGGACGCATCACCCATCGCAGCGAGGGCTGGAACGGCCAGCGAGACGGTGGACTGCTTCGGATGGAGGCGTCCCGCGCGGCGGGTGCCCGGGTCCCGATGCTGCTCGACCCGAAAGGCTATAGCGGCAACGATGCTTGCAAGTCGTGCCACCCGCAGGAGTACGCGACCTGGCAGTACACCCAGCACGCCAGCGCCTTCGACACCCTGGTCACCCACACCGCCGATCGACGCACGGATTGCATCGGCTGTCATGTGGTCGGCTTCGAGCAGACCGGCGGCTACGACTTCTATCGACGGCCGGCCTACCTCGAGAATGTCGGCTGCGAGTCGTGTCACGGCCGGGGCGGTCCCCACCTCAGTCCAGGCTTCGTCCCGAAGGACGAGAGCGGCCGATCCGACTATGCGAGCGTCTGCTCGACCTGTCACAACCCGACCCACTCGCTCGGGTTCGACTACGCGAGCTTCAGCGAACGCGTCTCCCACGATCGCATCGCAGGACTCTCGAATGCGGAGCGCGCAGAGCTGATCGCCGGCGGCGGCCCCGCCCGGGATCTGCTCCCGACGAGCGCAGACTATGTCGGCTCCGACGCCTGCCAGAGCTGCCACGTGAAGGAGTTCGAAGTCTGGGAGTCGGGTCCCCACGGCCACGCGGTCGCCACCCTCGAGAAGGCGGGCAAGGCCGACGACGCCGAATGCCTCGCCTGTCACACGACGGCGTACGACAAGCCGGGCGGCTTTCCGGCCGGCGCGCCCGTCGCGGACCATCCGGACCTCGCACGGGTGGGCTGCGAATCCTGCCACGGTCCGGGTGGGGACCATGTCGGCGAGAACGTGAAGCGCGTCGGAACGATCCTCTCGCTCGGCGACAAATGCGACTCGTGCGTGATCCTGAAGGTCTGCGGCACGTGCCACGACGACGCCAATGACCCCGGCTTCGAGTTCGAGGTCGAGCAGCGGATCGAGGCCCAGCGCCACGGCACGACCCCGTCCGCCGCGACGCGCGCGGGACAATCGGCCTTCCGTCCAATCGAGCAGTCCGATCCCGGTCGCAGCTCCCGACAACCCAGCGATCTCGAACGGCTTCGATCCGCCTTCGAAGAGCTGAGCGCGAACACGGGGCCCGGCTTCGATGCCGAGCGAGTCGCCGTACCGGAAGCGAGCTAGTCCGACGTGGCCGATGCGGAAGAGACCATCGACCCGCTTCACGACCCGCGCGACGAGGCTCGGGCGCTGATCGCTTCGGCGACGGAGCTCGTGCGGGAGCTGATCGAGGAAGACGTCGCCGGTTTCGAGCGGCTCGAGCTGCCGCCGGCAAGCGCAGGACCGGGAGCAGAAGGTCGGGCGACGCGCCAAGCGACGGCGGTCTCGTCCAGCCCGCCCGATCCGCCTGCGATCAGCCGTACCCGCCGACCGCCCCGGCCCGACACGACCCCGCCGACCCCGCCCGTGGTGGAGGCCCCTGATGCGGTCTCCTGGAGCGGCCGTCGCCCGAGTCTCGCAGAGGTCCGGGAGCATCTCGGAGAATGCACGCGCTGTGCCCTGTCGGCTGGACGCCAGACGATCGTCTTCGGCGATGGCGATCCGGATGCCGATCTGATGTTCATCGGAGAAGGTCCGGGCGAGCAGGAAGATATCCAGGGCGTGCCTTTCGTCGGACGGGCCGGCGAGCTGCTCACGCAGATGATCGAGAAGGGGATCGGACTCTCCCGCTCGGAGGTCTACATCTGCAATATCGTGAAGTGCCGGCCTCCGCGGAACCGGAATCCGCTGCCCCCGGAAGTCAGCGCATGTCGGCCTTTCCTCGACGGGCAGATCGCGGCCGTCGCGCCGAAGGTGATCGTGACCCTCGGCAAGCCCGCCGCCAGCCTGCTGCTCGATCGAGACATCGCGATCACGCGAGTCCGCGGCACCTGGCACGACTATCACGGCATCCCGCTGATGCCGACGCTCCACCCGGCCTACGTGCTGCGTCAATACACGCCGGAGAATCGCCGGGCCGTCTGGCAGGACCTGCAGGCGGCCGTCGAACGCAGCCGCACATGACCCGACCGAGCGAAGACGAGGGTGCGGCGAAGGGCCGGACCAAAGCGACCATGCACTGCGGCATCGTCCTCCACCCGGCTGGCCACACGCGCTCGCCCGCCATGCATAACGCCGCCTACCGCGCGCTCGGCCTCGACGCGCACTACGAGGCCTACGACGTGCTCCCTTCGGATCTGGCCCGAGCGGTCGACGATTTTCGGCGACGCGCGCTGCGCCAGTGGGCGGTCTCGATTCCGCACAAGGAATCCATGCTCGAGCTCGTCGACGAGGTCGAGCCCGTCGCCCGCGCCATCGGCGCGATCAACACGGTCACCCGCGTCGGCGAGCGCCTGGTCGGAACCAACACCGACTGGATCGGAGCCCTGCGCGCCCTCGAGCGGATCGCGCCGATCAGCGGGCAGCGCGCGGTCGTGCTGGGCGCCGGCGGCACCGCGCGGGCTCTCGTCTACGGCTCTGCGGCGGCGGCGCTGCGAGGTCACGGTCTTGAATCGAACGCGGCGCACGCGCCGAGCTGCTCGTCCGAGAGCTGGGCGCGAACTCGGCCGGAGCACTCACCGAGCTCGCGGACCTCGAGCCCGAGATCGTGGTCAATACGACGAGCGTCGGGCTGAACGAGGACGTCTCACCGGTCGCCAGAGAAGCCCTGCGCAGAAGGCATGCTCGGTGCTCGATGCGGTCTACTCCCCCGAGCGAACGCGGCTGTTGCGCGACGCCGAGGCGCGCGGAGCCCGCACGGTCGGTGGAAAGTGGATGCTCGTCTATCAGGCCGTGGAGCAGCTCCGTCTGTGGACGCGACTGCTCCCCGATGGCCCGAGCGACGACGCTCTGGACGCCGTCGTCGACACGATGGCGGTGGCATTCGACGAGGCGGGAAGAGTGTGAGGACCGCGCCCGGCGTCAGCCGGCGTAGCCCCACTTTTCCTTGTTGGCGGCGATCTCATCCGGCGTGGGTACGGCGGTGTCTTCTCGCTCCGGGACCTCGAAGTCATCACGCTCGTCGACGATCTTGGCGTTGATGGCGATGTCCTCTTCGAAGACGCTGGGCACCTGCTCGTCCTCGAAGATCGCTTCCCACGGACATTCGGGCTCGCATACGCCGCAATTGATGCACTCTTCAGGATCGATGTAGAGCTGGTTCTCGTAGCCGGGGGCGTCTTCCTTGTCCTTGTGCTGAACGATGCAGTCGACGGGGCACACTTCTACGCATGCCATATCCAGACAATCTCGACACATTCGGGTGATCACCCAGGCCATTCGAAATCCCTCTCTTCTATCTGAGCTTCTATCTCGTCAATCCAGGACCGCATTCAATTCCAAGGCGAAAGCGATCGCTAGGGTGTACTCGGCGATACCGATCCACTTCGACCCCTGCGAAGCGGCCTCGCGAAGTTAGCGAGCCAGATCGGCCGGGCCATTGCTTCACTCGATCGCTATTTGAGCTTTGTCTCTTTGTAGATCACGTGCTTCCGGACGACGGGGTCATATTTCTTGAACTCGAGCTTGTTGGGCGTATTCGTCCGATTCTTCGAGGTCGTGTAGAAATGCCCCGTGCCAGCGGTCGACTCGAGCTTGATCTGTTCGCGTTTGCTCTTGGCCATGCTTCAAATTCCTTGCTTCGCTCACCGCTCGGGAAGATGATTCGGTCTTCCGAAGGTGACGCTGAATGATCCTCGCGGACCCCAGCGGTATTTTCTCCGGCCGTGCCACGGCCGACGCGCTTCAGACGCCGACCGGGTCCGGAACGAGATCACCGCCGCGCGCGAAGACGCGCACGCGCTTTCCATCACGCTCCTCGATCCGCACGCGAGACGGCTTGTTGTCGCCCGGATGCACGAGCATCACATTCGACGCGTCGACGAAGCCTTCGGTCTCGACGATTCCGCCCTCTCGTGCGCCGCTGCGCCCCGGGCGAAGGTGTCGTTTCTGCAGGCGCACGCCCTCGACGCGAACGCGTCCCTTCTCGGCATCCACCGCAATCACACGCCCCTGCGTGGCGCTTGCCGCACCAACACCGCTCACGACCTGGACGAGGTCGCCTCTTCGAATCTTCTGCATACTGAAATCCTGCCTTCTGGCCGGTTCGCGTCCTGTGAGTGGACGACGGTCCTCATGAACAGCGTCGCCGAGAACGACCTGGCCCGGTCACGACTCGGGGCGAGGTCCGGCTCGAAGCCGCTCGCGGCCCGCTAAAGAGAGCGCCTAGGTATCCGCCAGACAAGGGCTTTCGTCAAGGTCCCCATGGGAAAAAAGGCGCGGAATTCAGGTGTCTCGAGACACTCGATCGGGGCGACGCCCGCCAACTCGAAGCCGACTCCCGCTTGCGCTGCTGCGCGAGCGACGAGGATGCCGTGGGGTACTCTCGCGGCGCCAACGAGGGGGCAGAGCATGCGTAGAATCGTGACGGGCGTCGGGCTGACGGTGATCCTGGGCATCAGCGCCTGCTTCTTGCTGCTTCCAGACGGCATGGTCGTGCGCGGCCCGATCCTGAATTCCCTGCTCGGGCGCGGCGTCGATTCGCCCTCCGACGCCGTCGTCCAGGGCCGCTTTCGCGTCGCCCCCGGCTTCCGGGTCGAGCTCTTCGCAGAGGGGATCGAGAACGCACGGTTCCTGAGATTCAGCCCTGGCGGGAGTCTGCTGATCAGCCAGCCACGAGAAGGAAGGATCCTCCACGTCCTGGGGGATCGCGACGGCGACGGGCGCTCGGACGGTCAGCAAGTCCTGGTGGACGGCCTCGAGAGACCCCATGGCTTCGACTTCCGGGAAGACCACCTCTACATCGGTGAAGGCTCGGCCGTCTCCCGTGTAGCCTTCGTCGAGGAGGGACCCGACTCGATCCGGGCAGCCGGAACACCCACGCGAATCGTCGAGGGGATTCCCAAAGGCGGAAATCATTGGTCGCGCACGCTTCGCTTCGGTCCCGATGGCGGCATGTACGTGCATGTCGGCTCCAGCTGCAACGTGTGCGAAGAGGAGGACCCGCGCCGAGCAACGATGCTGCGATTCGAGCCCGACGGGAGCGGAGAAGAAATCTACGCGGCGGGCCTCCGCAATTCGGTCGGCTTCGACTGGCGACCAGGCACGAATGAGTTCTATGCGACCGACAACGGCCGCGACCTGCTCGGGGACGACTACCCACCTTGTGAGCTGAATCTGATCGAACGAGGCGGCTTCTATGGATGGCCCTACGCGAACGGCGACAATCGTCCTGATCCGGATCTGGGTGAAGGGCACGCGGACAGGATCGCCGAGGCCATCCCGCCCGCGCATTCCTTTCGCGCGCATAACGCGCCGCTGGGCATCACGTTCATTCGTCATCCCTCCGCGCCGGAGTGGCTCCGGGGCGCGGCCCTCGTGGCGCTGCACGGATCCTGGAATCGCTCACGACTCGATGGCTACAAGGTCGTCTCGCTGCATTGGGACGAGCGCGGAAACATCACGGAGCGCGATTTCCTGACCGGCTTCGAGGTCGACGAGGACGTGATCGGGCGACCCGTCGACGTCGCGGAAGGACCCGACGGCGCGATCTACGTGAGCGACGACTACGCGGACGTGATCTATCGCGTACGCCGCGACGAGCACGGCGACGCCACCGCAGCGGGCGGACCGGCGCTGCCGTCGAGCCCCCGGAAATTCCAGGGGGACCCGCTCGCCACGCTCGCCCCCGACGTTCGATCCGAGCAGACGGCCCGTGGGCGGGCACTCTTCGACGAGCAGGCCTGTGGCAGCTGTCACCGCGGCGACCAGGCCGCGGAGGGCGTCGTCGTGAAACGCCTCGAAGGACTCGGAGAGCGCTACGACATCACATCGCTGACCCGCTTCTTCCTGACGCCGACCCCGCCCATGCCCGTCGTGGCGCTCGGCGAGGCGGACCGGCGAGCGCTCGCGATCTACCTGCTCGAGCAGCACCCCTAGCCGCCGGGGTCGATCACGCGCGCCTCTCTCAGCGATGATGGTGCGTGAACACCCCGTCAGGCCGCCGATCCGTCACGAGCAGACCATCCTCCTCGAGGCAATCGAGGGCGCCGATCACGAGGAGCATCTGAGCCCGCAACGCATCGAAGGCCTCCTCCCCGCCCTCGAGCCCCGCCTCGCCCGGCGGAAAGAGTGCCTTCCAGATCTCGAAGGCCGTGACGTCCTGTCCGATCGCGGCCAGGTGGCGCAGGCCGCGATCGATGCGCTGGATACGGACGTCGTAGTACAGCAGGGTGTCGCGAATCGTTCGGTCGGCGCGGAGGATCGCGGCGCCGTAGCCGGGCAGGAGAATCCTGTCGCGGCGGCCGCGCAATCGTCTGAGACTCTTTCGCATCTCGACCAGGCCCCGGAAGCGCGGCTTCCGACGCAGTGGATCCCCGGGATCCGCAATCGCGTCCAGATAGAAATGATCGGCCCGAGGCATCGCCTGCGCCATGATCTGATCGCCCGTGAAGAGCAGGCCTGCATCGGAATCCTCGAGCAGGAGGTGGCCAGGCGTGTGACCTGGCGAATGCAGGACACCGAGCCCCCAGTCCTTCCACTCGACCCGATCGCCTTCGCGGAGTCGCCTGTCGACGCGAGTGTCCTCCGCCTCCACCTCGTCGAGCGCGAGCTCGCGAGCGAGGCCCATGCGCATGTGCCCGTCGAAGGATTCAGGGACGCCGAATTCTCGAAGCAACCCGGCCAGCCCTTCGATGCGCTCGCGGACCACGCGCGTATGGTCTTCGACCAGATCTGCATCCGCTTCGTGCACGCAGCACTCGAGCTCCGCGCCTGCCGAGCGGAGCGCCTGGACCAATCCGAAATGGTCACGATGGGCGTGCGTGATCACGACACGAGCGATATCCGCGAATCCATACCCGAGCCGCTCGAGGGCGCCCTCGAGCGCCGCGCGACTCTCGGCCGTGCGTACCCCGGTATCGATCAAGGTCAGCGGGTCGGACTCGATCAGGTAGACCTGAGCCGCATCCGGCGGACCGAGAATCGTCGAGGCCGCCGTCTCGAAGGGAAGCGGCAGCTCGATCTGATGGATTTCAGGACGGTCGGGGACCGGATTCCGGACGATCGCAGCGGCTGGGGCGGGGGCGGACGGCACGTTCGATGAGGATTCGGCTCCGGCTCGTTTTCGAGTCCAGACCTTCGGCATTTTTCGAGAGTAGCGCTGTCGCTCTCGAAGGGCTCCGAAAGCGCGGCGTCGGTCGCAAAGAACGTTGGCTATTCTGTCTTGATGAGTGCATCCGCAACCGATGTCCTGCGAACCCGCGCCGATCGCACGGCGAAGACCTGCACTTCCGATCACCCCGACTCAGCCAGCGTCGGGCGGCGCGGCGCCAGGCGACCGCCGGACCAGAGACTGACGGGACGCCAACGGCGGCGCGGACTGGGCACCCTGCTCTTCGTGCTTGCCACGGCCTCGACTTCGCCCTGCGGCGCGGAGTCGAAGATGATGCTGTGGGCGCCGAGCGTCCTCGAAGCGGTCGGCGCGACGACCTTCGACGAGCATGGCGAGGCGGTCGGCCAATCGTCCTTCGAGGTGGAGACCGAAGCCGACGGTCGCCGGCACATGTATGTGAAGATGGCGATCGAAGGCGGCGGCTCCAACGTTTCGGAAGCGACCTTCGTGCCCGCGAACCTCGCTGCACGGCCCGGAGACGGATCGGGCGCAGCCGGGGCGACGAACGAGATCCCCCTCCGTCTCATCGAGCAGCGATCCCAGGCCACGACGGCAGAGGGCGTCGCTTTTCCCCTGCTCGTGATCGACCACGAGGCTGGCCGCGTCACGTGCTACCCGGCGGAGGAAGGGGATGCGACGCC
>CAVORA010000003.1:0-154616 GCA_963698485.1 uncultured delta proteobacterium
ATCGCCTCGACCGCGATCGTCATGTCCGTGTATCCGGTCAGCATCATGCGAACGACGTCGCTATGACGATCTCGAACGGAGGCCAGGAAATCCACGCCGCTCATCGCGGGCATGCGCTGATCGCTGACGATCACCTGGGGCCCGACGCGCTCGATCAGCTCGAAGGCCTCGGCGGGGTTGCTCGCGGTCAATACATCGATCGGCTCGTTGCGCAGCAGTCGCTGCAGCGCCTTCAAGATGTTGACTTCGTCATCGACGAACAGCACGCTGTGGTTCTGCACCGAAGCCCCCAGGACGAGATCCCTGACCGTTCGCGGATCGGGAGGAAATCGCGTTGCAAGAGACGGCCCGGGCGTCTCTCACGAGGCTTCGTATCGGCGGGCCTCCTTCGAACCGTTAGGAATCCAGACGCCCCAGGGCCTCATCGGTCGTCTCCGAGGCCCGTGTCGGCGATCACGAGGCAGCCTGCCGGCAGCCCGCTCGCACGCGGCGGGCACGCAGCCCCGGCCCCGCATCCGCCCGGCTCCGGCGCTCCGCGTGCAACGAACCCGTTCGGGGATCCCGCGCCCGCGGCCCAAGCGCGCGTCTGCGCGCGCCGAGCGCCCGCGGCCCAAGCGCGCGTCTGCGCGCGCCAGAGCGCCGCGGCCCAAGCGCGCGTCTGCGCGCGCGAGAGCGCGGCCGCGGCGTCTGCGCGCGCCAGAGCGCCGCGGCAAGTGCTCGCGCGCGCCTATAAATAGTTCCCGCCGTCGCTGCGGATTCGCGTATTCGCCTGGCGGAAGCGACTGATCTCGCGTGCGAAGTCGTCCTCGGTCACCTGGCCGGGCTGCTCGCCGGCGGCATCGAGCCGCGCCTTGCTCCGGAGTACGGCGTGGAGGATGCGCACCCAGTCTCCGATGCAGGGCTCGCGGGTATTGTCGACCACACGGGTCCAGTCGATCTCGGCAAGGATCGAGCGTCCAGCCAGGCTTTCCGCTGCGGCTGCATGAATCCGCAGAGCCTCGACGACGTCCTCCGGAAAGCGGGCATTCACCTCGACCACGCGTTCGAAGCGTCCCGGCGACAGGAAGGCCTTGGGAAGGGTGTCGGGATGACTGGTGCTCGCGATCACGAGACAGTCCCGAACGGCCAGCGACCGATCGATCAGCTCGAACAGGAAGTCCATGATCGGGCCCGTCGGCAGCTCGCCTGCGCGCTTGCCCATGTCGTGAGCGCGTGAGAACTCGAGCTCGTCGAAGAAGATCGTGGACGGTGGCATCTCTTCGAGTGAGCTCGACCAGCCGTGGATCAGCTCGCCGACCTTCGGCGCTCCGTGGATCACGTCGAGCGCCATGCGCGGCACATCGACGCGCACGAAGGCGGTCTCCGTCTGCGCTGCGAGTGCCTGGGCGAGCAGGGATTTTCCGCTCCCGCGGCGTCCGATCATGAGCATCGCCGAGGGCGGAAATGTCCCCCACCGGCCATAGACCTCGGGACTCGTCTGCGCATAGGCGTAGGTGAGGATCTCCTCCTTGGCGCTCGCCAGGCCGCCGATGTCGCTGAACTGGGTCGCTGGCGCGGCGACGAGCGCGGCACCGCGAGCCAGGGGATCGACACTTCGCTGGAAGCTCGACCAGATGTTGGCGGCACGATCGGCGAGGAGGCTGCGGTCGCTCATGGCGCGCAGTCTAGCGGGGCTTCGAGCGGCTGTGGTCGCGCGGTTCCGGTCGTGCAGGACGGCTGATTCTCCCCCTCGGCAGGGTTCCGATCACGAAAGACTTGCGCAATACTCTCGCCCCACGGCGTCCCCATCGTCTAGCGGTTAGGACACCGGCCTTTCAAGCCGGCGACACGGGTTCGATTCCCGTTGGGGATACCACTTCTTTTTGCCGCCGCGCTGGGCGGAGTTTGCTGCGCTGGTCGATCATTTCTCCGCTTCGCTGAGTGGAGGCCGCGCCCTGCGGATGATCGCTGCCCCGATCGGATCCGTCGTGGCCGATTCGCATGCCTCGGTATGTCTCCGGAGCGAGGCGCCGCGTCTTCTGGGAGCTTTCTTCCTTCGGCCATGCGCCCGCGACTCGCGCTTGCCTCGGCCCCGGCGCGCCACGGTCGTTTCTTCGGCTGCTCGCCGGCGACGTCTGCTCTCACGCGGACGACGCCTTCCGTGGCGACCCGTCGTGACGATCAGCGGTTCCCTGACATGCCTCGATGAGGGCATTTCGCTGCGCACGATGCCTGAATGGGACTGATCGTTTCTCTCATGCTGTGATGTGGTGAGGCGAAACGTCGTGGTTGCTCCACGGGCCGCTATTCGAGACCATGGCAAAAATCGCCACGTCGAGGCCGAGGGGACTCGGAGGATCGCGCGGTGGACAGCATGGATCGTGAGATCAAGGCGGAGGGGCGTGCACATGACGAGGAAGCTCGGGGCTGAGTTCATCGGGACGTTCTGGCTCGTGCTAGGCGGATGCGGCAGCGCGGTTCTGGCCGCAGCGTTTCCGGAGACGGGCATAGGATTCATGGGCGTCGCGTTCGCCTTCGGCCTCACGGTTCTGACGATGGCCTACGCGATCGGCCACATCTCCGGCTGTCATCTGAATCCCGCCGTCTCGGTCGGCCTATGGATGGGCGGACGTTTCTCCGCGGCGGAGTTGGGTCCCTATGTTGCTGCTCAGGTACTCGGCGCGCTGGCGGGGGCGGGCGTACTCTTCGTGATTGCGAGCGGGGGGCCGGGCTTCGAGCTGTCCGCAGGCTTCGCCGCGAACGGTTATGCCGATCACTCCCCGGGCGGCTACGGATTGACCGCAGCGTTCGCCACCGAGGTCGTGATGACCTTCATGTTCCTGATCATCATTCTCGGTGCGACGGATCTGCGAGCGCCGGTGGGCTTTGCGCCGATCGCGATCGGCCTAGGGTTGACGCTGATCCACCTGATCAGCATTCCCGTGACGAACACCTCCGTGAACCCGGCACGCAGCACGAGCCAGGCGATCTTCGTGGGCGATTGGGCCCTGTCCCAGCTCTGGCTCTTCTGGCTCGCACCGATCGTCGGAGCCGCGCTCGCCGGTCTGGTCTATCGCTGGCTGGGCGCGAATCAAACAGACTGACGCGGATAGACACGCCGCTCAGGGCTTCGTTGTCGCGGTCTCGGCCGGATACAGGTGCACGTCGCGCTGGGGGAAGGGGATCGAAATTCCTTCGCGGTCGAAGCCGAGCTTCACCTCGCGCGTGATGTCCCAGTAGACGTCCCAGTAGTCATCGCTTGCGGCCCAGGGACGTACCACGAAGTTGACCGAGGAGTCGCCGAGGGCGTGGAGCTTCACGACTGGTTCGGGCTGGTCGAGGACCTTGGGATGGGCTTCGACGATCGCGTGCAAGACGGCTTCTGCCTTGGGGATGTCGTCGCCGTATCCGATCCCGAATTCCAGGTCGACTCGCCGGATGGACTGGGCCGTCACGTTGGTGATCACGTCTCCCCAGATCTTGCTGTTCGGGACGATGAGCGTCTTGTTGTCGATCGTGAGGATGGTCGTCGACACGAGGCTCATATGGCTGACCTTGCCGAAGACGCCGCCGGCGCAGTCGATCATGTCCCCGACATCGAAGGGCCGATAGATCAGGATCATCACGCCCGAGGCGAAGTTGCCCAGGGTATCCTGGAGAGCGAAGCCCAGAACGAAGCCGGCGATGCCGAGACCCGCGAGCATCGGGCCGACCTCGATCCCGAGCTGGGAGAAGCCGATCAGCAGGCCGAGCAAGAGCACCGTGCCGGCGCTCAAGGATACGATCATGCGCTTCAGGAGCTGCGAAAAATGGAGATTGGGCGCCTCGACCGCCCGCGCGACGACTCTGCGGACGAAGCGCGAGAGTCCCCAGAAGATCGACAAGATCAGGACGAACAGCAGCGTCTGAAACAGGATGTTCGGACCGTTCGCCGCGATGCTCTCACGGATGCCCTTGGCCCAGCGCGAGATCAGCGCACCGGCGACGCGCGTGTCGATCGCGTCGACCGTGACCTCGCCGGTCGAGCTGATCAGGATCTGGCGGTAGACCATCGCGTCGAGGTCGAGACGCTCCATCAAGTCGATCGTCGCCTCCAGATGGCTCGCCGCGGCCCGCAATCCCTGCTTCGCGTCTTCCTCGATGCGCTTGCGTTGCTCGGCATCAGTGACGCGGCTCATCTTGCTGTCGAGGTCGCCAAGCTTCCTCGCGGCGTCGGCGAGATGGCTCGCTGCCAGGCGTGCCTGACCGAGGACCTGCTCCTGGACCCGGACTCTTCCCTCGTCGCTCGGAATCTCGAGCGACTCCTCGACCTCGAGGACATCGATCGCCAGGGCCAGGATCGTCATCATGAGATCTCTCTGGCGGAGGATCGACCAGGCGTTCTCGTCGAGTGATTCGGGATCTTCGAGCTCGAGACGCGCTCGCTTCAGCCGATCGAGCTCGGCTTTCTGCGCCACGAAATCGTCGCGGACCGACGCTTCGAGGGCGGGTAGCAGGTCGAGCAGCACGCGCCGCTGTGCGCTGGTGTCGAGCTCGCGAGCCTCCATGTCCTGCATCAGCTCCGACATGTCGAGCAGGGTGCTGGTCCCCTCGAGGCGGAGCTCGAGCGCCTCGTACGCGAGCGAACGCCGATCACTGCCCATCGCCGCATCGGCCGCGGCATCGAAGAGCGCCGACTCGGCAAGGTTCACTTCGCGTTGCTTCCGGAGCGCTTCGAACCTGGCGGCAGCCTTCTCGTAGTCGGACGGCCCCTGCTCGCTGGCGGCCGTCGGTTCGGCGGAGGGGGCCTGGGCGTGGCTCGCGAGGGGCAGGCTGGCCGCGAGACCGATCATGAGGATTGCGATCGTCGCGATCGCTGCATCGGCGTGCGTTCGGGAAGACATGGACGGTTGCTCTCGGATACGGGCCGGGGGGGCGACGCCGCGGGCAGGCCGTTGGAGTCGATCGCCGGATGAGCCCGGTCGTGTAAGGAGGAGATCGTGCGACAGGGGCTTTACCACATCCAGAACTTCAGGGAAATTCTCAACGGTCGCGCTTGCAATACAGCCGAGGGGCCGGGCTTGCCCTTCGATCCGATCGAGCCCACGAAGGGCCTTCATCGGCGCTCTCCGCCAGCGCCTTCAAGGGGCTGCGAGACTCGCTAGGCTCGACACGAACCGTGCAGGCCGAAGGGCTTTGCCTAGCGGAGCGTGGCATCGTGGAGCCCGATCTCGATTTCGATCTCTTCGACCCCGTGCAGACCCAGAACATGGGTGATCGCACGGCTCGCTGGCGTGAGCTGTCCCCGGTCGTTCGACTGGCGAGCGGGCATGTCTACGTGGCCCGTTGGGCGGATTGCTGGCAGGTGCTCCGGGATCCCGCGACCTTCGCGAATGGAAACGGCTTCAAGGCCGTCGAGATGCCCGACGAAGAGCGCATGCTCGGAGAGATGGACCCGCCGCGACATCCCCGGCTCCGGCGCATCATGCGGCGATCCTTCGACAAGCGTTCGGTCGAGGCCGAGCGGGACTTCGCGCGAGAGTCGGCGACGCGATTGCTGCAGGAGATCCATCCAGGGATCCCCTTCGATCTGGTCTCGCAGTACACGGATCAGATCAGCAACCTGGTGAGCTTCCATCTGCTGGGCTTCCCGCTCGAGGACTCGCGGCGGATCGTGCACTGGGTTCGAGAGCTGCTGCATAGCGACTGGCCCGCGCAGAACCGCACCGAGCGGGGACAGGGTCTCGCGGGCGCGTTCCCGGAGTTCACCGCCTATCTCGACCAGCTCGTGGAGGCGCGACGGAGCGAGGACGCGCCGGATGATCTGGTGGCGAGGCTGGTCAGGAGTCGGCTGGACGGCCAGCCCCTGTCGGCGACGGTGCTTCGCAGCCTGACGGCCCACGTGGTGCTGGGTGGGATCTCGACCACGACGAATCTTCTGGGCAGCATGCTGCTTCGGCTGCTGCGCGATCCGGCGCTGCACGATCGCTTGCGAGGCGACCGCCACCTTCTCGCGGCAGCGGTGGAGGAGAGTCTGCGACTGGATCCGCCCGTGCTCTTCGTGATGCGCGTGTGCCGGCGGCCGACGGAAATCGCCGGCGTCTCGATCGAGCCCGGGGACTCCGTGCTGGCGGGCATCGCTTCGGCCAATCGCGACGAGCGGGTCTTCGACGCTCCCGACGAGTACCGCCTCGACCGCGGGCTGCCTCAGCACCTGTCCTTCTCGGGCGGGGCGCATCACTGCATCGGGGCCGGGCTCGCGCGACTCGTCGCGCAGGAAGCGATCGGCGCTTTCGTCGACCGCTTCACGCCCGGCGAGATCTCGCTCGCGCCGGGCTTCGTATACGAAGGCGTGCCGGTCTTTCTCGAGCACGGCCCCGCGCGACTCGAGGTCGTGCAGCGGGCCCACTGAGCAGGGCAGGGCGACGCGGAGCGACGTCAGGCGGCCGCGCGAACCTCGAGGCGGTGGATCGCCGACACGTGGAGGTTCGGGCAGCGCTCCGGGCCCGAGACCAGCTCGACCTGCGGGAGCACGGGCGCCAGGGCACGCAGCGCCGCGCGCAGCTCCCAGCGCGCCAGGTTCGCACCGAGGCAGAAATGTGCCCCGTAGCCCCCGAAGGCCAGGTGGCGATTCGGATTGCGCGTGATGTCGAAGACGTAGGGATCGTCGAAGACTTCCGGATCGCGGTTGGCCGACGGGTACCACATGCCGACGTCTTCGCCGGCCTTGATCGTGACGCCGGAGAGCTCGAAGTCGCGCACGGCCGTGCGGGCGAACTGCAGGACGGGAGATGTCCAGCGCAGGATCTCCTCGCCACACGAGACGATCAGGTCCTCGTCGTCGGCGTTCTCGGCCAGCAGCTTCAGCTGATCGGGATGCTCGAGCAGCGCCGCGACGCCTCCGGTGATCGCGTTCTGGGTCGTCTCGTTGCCCGCGGCGAGGATCACGAAGAGATAGCCCTGGAGCTGCTGCTCGGTCAGCGGCTCGCCGTCGAGCTTCGAGTGCACGAGCTGCGTCGAGAGATCGTCGCCGTGCGGACCTCGCTTCTGCCGATCGTGAATCACATCGATCATGTAATTCGTCATTTCTTCCACGGCCCGCAGGACGCCGACGTTGCGGTCCTCACCGGGCTCGAAGAATCTCTTCTCGGGCGCCCCGATCATCACGTTCGTGAGCTGCTTGAGCCGCTTCCAGTCGCCGTCGGGCAGGCCCATCATCTCGCCGATGGCCGCCAGCGGCAGCTTCTCGGCGAAGCCCTTCACGAAGTCGGTGGCCTCGCCGCGTCGGCCAGCGGCGGTGAGCTCGTCGATGAATTCCCGCGCGAACTGGGTCGAGAGCTGGGCGAAATGCTTCTCGAGCTTGCGGAGCGCGGCGGGTGTGAAGCGCTTCGCCGTCAGCAGGCGAAAGTTCCGATGGCGCGGATCATCCATGAGGATGAAGTCGCTCACCTCGTTCGGGTCCCAGCCACGCTGCTCGATGCGATACTTCGTCGACATCGCCTGTCGTGCATCGTCTTCCTTCGATTGCAGTCGCAAGCGTCGGCTGTTCACGAAGACGTCTGCGTTCTTCGAGATCGTCAGGATGTCTGCGTGTCGCGTGATGGCGTAGAAAGGGTCGATGCCCTCGCGCTCGTACCAGAAGATCGGCGCTTCCTTCCGAAGCAGATCCCACTCCTCGAAGGGGTAGCCGCGCGTCAGATAGAGGTCGGTCGAATGGATGTCGAGGGTGTCGAGAGAGAGGGCTTGCGTCATGGGCTCAGGTTATCGCCGCGCCGGCGCGGCTGCTAGCGTGCCTCGGGGCCCGGCGGGAGCGCTGGGACGGAGGCGCGCCGCACGATGACGAAGCTTGCCGCGATCGATGCCCACCATCATTTGTGGGATCTCGACGAGAACGACTATCCCTGGCTGGTCTCCAATCCCGAGACCGACCCTTTCGAGAATTTCAGGGATCTCTGCCAGAGCTATCGGATCTCCGACTACCGGGCGGACATCGCGCGCCAGAATGTCGTGAAGTCGGTTCACGTCCAGGCGGAGCACGACGAGGCCGATCCCGTGCGCGAGACCGCCTGGCTGCAGTCGGTCGCCGACGCCCCCGACTCCGGTGGCTTCCCGCACGCGATCGTTGCCTGGGCAGACCTGTCGCAGCCGGACGTGGAAGCAATCCTCGAAGGCCATCGCGCCTTCGCGAATCTGCGCGGCATCCGGCAGATGCTGAATCACACTCCGTCGAGCGCGAGCGTCGACGTCGAGGACGGCGGCGTGCTCGGCAAGCACGGCAACCTGCTGGAGAATCCCACCTTCCTGCGGAACTTCGCGCTGCTTCGCCAATACGATCTGTCCTTCGACATGCAGATCTTTCCATGGCAGACGGCGGACGGCGCGCGCCTGGTCGCCAGTCATCCCGATACGGTCTTCATCCTGAACCACACGCTGATGCCCTTCGATCGCAGCGAAGAGGGCCTGGCGGTGTGGCGTGACGCGCTCGAAACCTATGCGGCGTTCCCGAACGTCGCGATCAAGATCTCCGGACTCGGGATGGCGCCGGGGGGCTGGGACGAGGCCGTGAATCGTCGCCTGGTCAGCGAAACGATCGAGGTCTTCGGTCCCCAGCGCTGCCTGCTCGCCAGCAACTTTCCCGTCGACAAGCTGATGTCGGACTACGACACGATCTGGGATCTCTTCCGCGACGTGATCTCGGAGCTCTCGACGGGGGAGCAGGCGGCGATCCTGCACGGGAACGCCGAGCGCCTCTATCGCATTTGAAGCCGGTCGCGCCTCAGGCTCGTCGCACGGGGCTGTGCGGTTCGGGTCAGGCCGAAGGAGCCGGCTGCGCGCCGCGAACCAGCTTGCCGGGTGTCGCGCCCGTCGGCTTCCCGTCTTCGATCACGACCTCGCCGCTCACGATCGTGGCGCGGTAGCCCGTGGCCCTCTGGATCAGACGTTTGCCGCCGGCGGGCAGGTCGTATCGCATCTCCGGACGGGTCAAGGCGAGGGCGTCGAAGTCGATCACGTTCACGTCGGCCTTCATGCCGGGGGCGAGCAGACCGCGGTCGAGGAAACCGACCATCTCGGCGGTGTCGCGCGACTGGCGCTTCACGACGAACTCGACGGGCAGCTTCTCGCCGCGCTCGCGATCGCGCGCCCAATGGGTCAGGAGATAGGTCGAGAAGCTCGCGTCGGAGATGAAGCTCACGTGGGCGCCGCCGTCGCCCAACCCCGGCACGCTATGCGGGTGCTGGAGCATCTCGAGACAATGATCCGAGTTGCCGTAGACGTAGTTGAGGGCGGGCATGAAGATCTGGCCCGTGCCGTCCTGCTCGAGCAATACGTCGAGGGCATAGAGCGTCACGTCCTGGCCCGCCGCTTCGGCGAGCGCAGCCAGAGACTCTTCCGCCTGCGGCTCGTAGTTGGGCGGGTTCCCCAACCGGAACAGCTTGCGCGGATCCATGATCATGCCGCCTTCCGCGAAACGCGCTCGCAGGGACGCGTCCGTCAGTCGCGCGACGCGCTCGGCCAGCGGCAAGGCGGCGAGCTCCTGGAAGACCGGATTCTGGATGAAGGGGTTGAAGGTCGCTTCGAGGGACATGATCACGCCGACGGGTCGTGGCGCGACCTGGGCGCGCAGCGTCACGCCGTCGTCCTGGGCCTCGCTGATCAGCTGCAGCATCCGTCGCCAGTCTTCCGGGCGGTCGTTCAGCTGGGCGACCGTGACCGAGAGCGGGCGACCCGAGCGTTCGGCCATCTGTCGGACCATCGCGAACTCGGGCTCGAGGTCGGGAAAGTCGCCGACGATTTCGAAGACGCCCGCCCCCGCGCGTCGCAGGCCTTCGGCGATCCCCCACAGCTCGTCGGAGGTCGCCGTGTAGCTCGGTGTGTGGGCGCCGTCGGCGGTCTTGTGATTGACGGTGCGCGAGGTGGTGAAGCCGACGGCGCCGGCTTCGATGGCTTCCTGCGTGAGCTCCGCCATGCGTTCGATCTCGGCGGGCGTCGGGTGCTCGTTGTGGTCGGCACCGCGATCGCCCATCACATAGCCGCGGAGGGCGCCATGGGGGAGCTGCGCGGCGAAGTCGAGGGCGTGGGGTCGGCGTTCGATCGCGTCGAGATACTCGGGAAAGCTCTCCCAGTCCCAGCTGAGACCTTCGGACAGGGCGGTCCCCGGGATGTCTTCGACACCCTCCATCAGGCCGATCAGCCATTCGTGACGATCCGGGGCAGCCGGCGCGAAGCCCACGCCGCAATTGCCCATCACGACCGTGGTCACGCCGTGATAGATCGAGGGCTCGAGCAGTCGATCCCAGCAGACCTGGCCATCGTAGTGCGTGTGCACGTCGACGAAGCCGGGCGTGACGAGCAGCCCGCTCGCATCGATCTCCCGCCGCCCGGCCCCGGCCTGTCCCCCGACCGCGACGATCTTGTCGCCGTCGATCGCTACGTCGCCGACCCGGCTGGGGCCGCCCGTGCCGTCGATGATCTTGCCGCCGCGAATCACGAGATCGTGCATGCCGAGTGCTCCCTGGTTGCGAGACCCAAAGGGTACCGGTCGGACGAGCCTGGGAAAGAGCGCTTTGCGGGCCGCTCTGCTCAAGGTTTCCGGGCGTCGGCCGATACGGGGGAGGACCGGAACGAGGCATCCGGTCGCCGCATCTTGGAATGGGCCGGCTCGTACTCGAGGGTACGACCGGCCCTTTTCCTTTCCCGGGACCGTCTCCGGCTTGCCTCGTTCACACGATCGGGGCGAAACGCTCTGCAGCCGTCAGTCGGTCGTCGGGGCGGTTGCCTCGCCTCCGCCCCCGCCCTCTATGCGCGCCCGCATACGCGCAAGGAACGCGGCCAGCGTGGGCCGCTCGTCGACGGCCCCTGCGCACAGCGGAATCGCGCCGGCCTGCAGCACCCGCAGCATCGCGTAGACCGACAGGTCCGCGACGCTCGGCTCGTCGGAATGAAAGAAGGGGCGGTCGCCCAGGAACCCGACGAGGTCGTCCATCCTGGCCTCGATCTGGTGGATGACTTCGAGCTCTCGCGCCTCCGCGCGCGTCCGGGGGTCCCGTCCGAAGCGACGTCCGAGGCTCTTCTTGACGCGTCGGAGCAGTGAGCCCTCGAGCGGCTCGTCGTCTCCGGGCTGCGGATAGCGAGAAGCCCTCCAGCGATTGAAGTACCAGGCGAACGAGTTGTCGGACCAGGCGGCGAGGTTGCGCTGGGCCTCGGCGGTGCGCGGATCGGACGAATAGAGCGGTGGCGCCGGGAAGCGCTCGTCGAGCCAGGCGAGGATCGCCAGTGAATCGGCTTTGCGCCGACCGTCCACCTCGAGCACCGGCAGCGTGCGCGCGATCGGACTCCAACGGGCCACGTCTTCGGGGTCATCCGAGACGATGCGCTCGAAGGCCAGACCCTTGAGCGCCAGGGCGGCCGCGACCTTCTCCGAATAGGGATTCGTCGACTGCGTATAGAGTCGGATCTTCGGAGCAGGTGCGCTGCCTTCAGCCATCTTCGGTCGTACCGGGCGCCGCGGCAGGAAAGATCTCGTCGATCGCGCGAATCATTTCGTCCGGCAGCTGCACCCCGGCCGCCTTCGCGTTCTCCTCGAGCTGCTCGATCCGCGTCGCCCCCACGATCACGCTCGAGACGCCAGGCTGGCGCAGGCACCACGCGAGCGCCAGCTGCGCCATCGAGAGCCCGAGATCATCCGCCATCTCCTTCAGCCGATCGATCCGGTCGAGGACGTCGCGGTCGAGGCGATGGCCCATCCAGCGATTCCGCTTGGGGTCGTTGGCGCGGCTCTGCGGCGGGATCTTTCCGCCGCTGTACTTGCCCGTCAGCGCGCCCTGAGCGAGCGGGCTGAAGACGATCTGGCCCAGGCCCTCGCGTTCGCTTGCGGGCAGCAGCTCCGCCTCGATCCCGCGCGCGAGGATCGAGTACTCGGGCTGATTCGAGATCGGCCGATAGCCGCGATCCGCGTCCGCGAGCCGGCAGGCTTCGCGGATCTCCTCCGCGCTCCAATGCGACACGCCCCAGTAGAGCAGCTTGCCCTGACGAATCAGGTCCTGGTAGGCGCGAACGGTCTCCTCGAGAGGGACGTCGGGGTCGGGACGATGACACTGATGAAGATCCAGGTAGTCCGTCTTCATGCGCCGCAGGGAGCCTTCGACGCTCTCGAAGATGTGCTTGCGGGAGAGCCCCCGATCGTTGGGACGCTCGGACATCGCAAAGAAACATTTGGTGGCCAGCACGACATGCGGTCGCGGTAGCGAGGCAACCGCTTCGCCCAGGGCGACCTCTGCCTCGCCGTCCTGGTACACGTCGGCCGTATCGAAGAGGTTGAGACCGAGGTCGAAGGCCCGATGGACCAGCCGAGCGGTCTCTCCATGATCGATGCGGGTGCCGAGCGTCAGCCAGGAACCCAGGGAGACTTCGCTGACCTGCAGGCCGCTGCGACCCAATGCGCGTGTTCGCATGACTTTTAATCTAGCAGCTTGTGCGCGCGGGCCGGAAGCCTAGCGGCGATCGCGTTAGACTCTTGCATCGTGCTGCATCTCGCTTCCCAGACCCCGCCCGAATGGCTCCCGCGCGCCGAGGCCCAGCTCGACGACGTGTTGCTCGACCACGCGCACTGCGAGAAGAAGGCGGCGGGCGCCGCCGTCAAGATGCTCTTCTCCTATCCGCATCACCGTTTCCTGCAGGAGCCTCTGGCGGAGCTCGCCCGCGAAGAGCTCGAGCATTTCCAGCAGATCCTGGCCGTCCTCGACGCGCGCGGGATTCGCTACGAAACGATCAAGCCGAGTCCCTACGGCATGGCGCTGCATGGCAGCGTGCGCCGGGACGAGCCCGACCGTCTGCTCGATCTCCTGACGATCTCGGCGCTGATCGAAGCGCGCAGCTGCGAGCGCTTCCAGATCCTCGCCGACGGCGTGGGCGACGCGGAGCTCGCCGAGCTCTATCGGTCGTTGCTCGCCAGCGAAGCGCGGCATCACGGCGTGTATCTCGACCTCGCCGCGCAGCTCGTGGGGCGCGGCCCGGCCGAAGCGCGACTGCGCGAGCTGGCCGAGCTCGAGGCCGAGATCGTCGCGCGACCGTGCGATTGGGTGCGCCTGCATGCCGGCTAGCGGGGTTGACGAGAGTACGGCGCGAGTCGTCGCGACCTCGCAGGGACGCGTCTCGTGGATCGAAGCAGGTCCTCCTCCGGGCGCCCGTGCGACGACGCCGCCGCTCGTCTTGATCCACGGATTTACGGGGCATCGAGATGATTTCATCGGGGTCCTCGAACCGCTCTCGCAGCTCGGCTCCGGCCGCAGGGTGATCATTCCGGATCTGCGAGGGCATGGAAATTCGGATTCGGAGCCAGGGCCCTTGGGCTGGTGCTTCGAGCAGCTCGTCAATGATTTGATGGCGTTCCTCGATCATCTGGGAGTCGATCGCATCGATCTCCTCGGCCACTCGATGGGTGGGTTCGTCGCGCTGCGCTTCGCGCTCGCCCACCCCGAGCGGGTGCGCTCGCTGATCTTTCTCTGCACCGGCCCCGAGGTGCCGCCGGCGCTCCTGAAGGAGTCGTTCCTGAAGGCGGCGAAGATCGCGGGAGAGCTGGGGATGGCGGGGCTGCAGGCGATCCTGGAAAGGGTGGGGCGCGCCGAGTCGTCGCCGCTGCTCGCCGCCCGGGCGGATGACTATTGGCGTCACCACGCGCGTCGCTTCGACGCGATGACGCCGGCGAGCTATCACGGCTTCGGGTCCGCGTTGTTCGACTCGCCGTCGCTCGTGTCGCGCCTGCCCGAGATCCGGCAGCCCACGCTCGTGCTGGTCGGCGAGCACGACCGCGAATGGCTGCACGGCGCGGATCTCTTCGAAGAGCATCTGCCCCTCGTGCGAAAGGAGACGCTCCCCGACGCCGGGCATCATCCGCATAACGAGAATCCGCCGGCCTTCCTGTCGGCGATCGGTCGCCATCTGGCCGATCTGGAGTCGCCGGGCCGCGTCGCGGACGAATCGCTTTCAGCCACACGAACCAACGAGAGGAACCGAGCATGAACGTAGAGACCGAGGACATCCAGATCACGACGACCGGCGGTGAAAGGATGGGAGGCTATCTGGCCCGGCCGGAGGGCCAGGGGCCTTGGCCCGGGGTGATCGTCTGGATGGAGATCTTCGGCGTGAACGACCATATCCGGGACGTCACGCGGCGCTTCGCGGCCGAAGGCTATGTCGCGCTGGCACCGGATTTCTTTCATCGGACGGGGCCCGGCATTCAGCTGGCGTACGACGAATCGGGCTTCGAGGAGGGCTTCAAACATCTGAATGCGCTCGACGCGGATCAGATGATCGCCGACGCGAAGGACGCCCTGGCCTATCTGCGCAGTCGCGAAGACGTGAAGGGCGAGAAGATCGGCGTGACCGGATTCTGCATCGGAGGTCACATGGCCTACCTGACCGCCTGCGAGACGGATGTGGCAGCGGCGGCGGCCTACTACGGCGGCGGGATCGCGGCGCCGCAGGGGCCGGGCGGCGGACCTTCGACACTCTCCCGTACGCCGAAGATCAGCGGCCGCATCGTGTGTTATTTCGGAGGCCAGGACACGATGATTCCGCAGGATCAGGTCGATGCGATCAGGAAGTCGCTCGAAGACGCCGGCGTCGATCACGAGGTCCACGTCTACGAAGACGCGGATCACGGCTTCAATTGCGACCAGCGTGCGACCTATCATGCGGCCAGCGCCGCCGATGCCTGGGAGAAGACCAAAGCGTTGTTCGCGAGCGCGCTGCGTTAGGTCTTCGCTCCCGGACGTCCTTCCGTGTCAGTCGAGAATCTTGTGCAGCGCCTCGAGCAGTCGGTCGACGGGCTCGGGGCGCGCATTCTCGCCCATCAGGCCGATGCGCCAGATCTCGCCGGCGAGCGGCCCGAGGCCGGCGCCGACCTCGATCCCGAACTCCTGAAGCAGTCGGCTCCGGACGACCCCGTCGCCCAGCGAGCGCACGCGCTCGGGCAGCCGCACCGAAGTCAGCATCGGCAAGCGATCGGCCGCCGCGACCAGCGGCGAGAAGCCCATCGGCTCGAGCCCCGCGACGAGCCGCAAGGCGGCATCGGTATGCCGCGCATAGCGTGCCGGCAGGCCTTCTTCGAGCACACGGTCGAGTCCCGCGGCCAGCCCGTAGATGGCCGTGATGGGAGCCGTATGGTGGTAGACGCGCTTCTCGCCGCCGTAATAGCCGGCGAGCAGCGTGAGGTCGAGAAACCAGCTCTGGACGGGTCGCTTGCGGGCGCGCACCACCTCGAGGGCGCGATCGGAGAACGACACCGGGGAGAGTCCGGGCGGGCAGGACAGGCATTTCTGGGTGCCGCTGTAGGCGGCGTCGATGCCCCAGGCATCGAGCTCGACGGGTCGACCCGCCAGCGACGTGACACAGTCGAGCACCACCATCGCCTCGGCCTCGCGTGCGGCGCCCACGATCTCCTCGACCGGCTGACAGACCCCCGTCGAGGTCTCCGCATGAACGAAGGACACGACCTTCGGACGCACGCGCGCGATCGCCTCGGCCATCGCATTCGGGTCGAGCGTCGTCCCCCAGGTGGCCTCGACCACGGTCACCTCGGCGCCCGCACGACGGGCGACCTCGGCCATGCGTCCGCCGAAGACGCCGTTCACGCCCACCACGACGCGCTCGCCGGGCTCGAGCAGATTCACCAGCGCCGCCTCCATGCCGGCGCTGCCCGTCGCCGAGATCGGCAGGGTCATGGCGTTGCGCGTTCCGAAGACCGTGCGCAGGCCTTCCTTCGTGCGATCGAGCAGGGCGATGAAGTCCGGGTCGAGGTGGCCGAGCAGCGGCAGGCTCATCGCCTCGAGCACGGACGGATGGGCGTTCGAGGGACCGGGGCCGAGGAGCAGACGTTCGGGAAGCGCTTTCAGGATCGACATCGCGGCAGATTAGCGGCTCGCTCGGGGTCTGTGAGGCCTGCCGGGGACGAGTTGACTTTGGCGTCGGCCAGCCGTAGTCTTCGGCTTCCTCGCCCCCCAGGGAGCGGGCCGCGCCGGAGTCGATCCGGTGGATCCGGTGGATCCGGTGGATCGGTGGATCGGTGGAGTCGGGACTCCTCGAGGAAGCCCACGAGCTTCTGCGGCCCCCTCGAACTTTTCGAAATCAACTCGATGCCCGTTCCCGAATCGGTGGAGGGGTGGTCGCGTTGCGTGCAGTGGCGGGGATCGCGACACGGGTCGGTCATCCCAAGCGCGGCCGGGCGATCCCACGAGGATCCTTCTGGCTTGCGAGACGGATCACGAGGGCGAGATCGAGACAGCTCGCAAGAGGAATTCGCAAGTAGAGTCGGGCATGGCGCGGCGGCGAACGAGGGCCTCGGGCACTCTTCGCCGACAGTCGCTCGGCGCACGGACGGTACGGACGACGAAGCATGGCGAGGTCGGGTCGAAGCTCCAGGAAGCAGGTCGAGGGCGGAAGCTTGCGGTGGATCGTGGGGGGCAGCGCGCTGCTGATGGCGGCGCTCGCTCTCTACGTGCTCATGAACGCGGGCGCGAACGATCGCGAGCCCGCCGCGATGTCCAAGCCACGCGCCGCGGATCGGGAAGCGAGTCGCTCGCAGGAAGCGCTCGACGACATCGATGCCGGGTCGCGGGAAGCGATGCGGGATCTGCTGCGGGAAGCGGGTGAATGATGCGGCCAGCAAGAGCCGGGGCGCCG
This sequence comes from uncultured delta proteobacterium, assembly GCA_963698485.1. Taxonomy (GTDB): domain Bacteria; phylum Myxococcota_A; class UBA9160; order UBA9160; family UBA4427; genus UBA4427. The sequence goes on from CAVORA010000003.1 coordinate 16,639, forward strand.
CGACCGTCGCGGGCCTGACGAGGGAGAGGCGGCCAGGCATGGGCTGGCGGACACGCGAGGCATACGAAGAGGAGGAGCGGCGCGGACTCGCGCCGTGGGCGATGTGCGCCGGGGACTCGGCCGGGCGACTGGTCGACGAGCCTCCGCACGCCTATCGCACCGCCTTTCAGCGTGACCGCGATCGCATCATCCATGCCCGCGCCTTCAGACGACTCGAGTTCAAGACCCAGGTCTTCGTGCATCTGGAGGAAGATCACTACCGCAACCGACTGACGCATACGATCGAGGGCGCCCAGGTCGCGCGCACGATCGCGCGGGCGCTGCGACTGAACGAGGACCTCGCCGAAGCCATCGTGCTGGCCCACGACCTCGGGCACACGCCCTTCGGCCATGCCGGCGAGGCGGTGCTGGCGGAGCTGATGGAGGGCGAAGGCGGCTTCGACCACAATCGCCAGAGCCTGCGCGTGGTCGATCTGCTCGAGGAGCGGTACCCCGATTTCTGCGGACTCAACCTGACCGCCGAGACCCGCGAAGGGATCCTCAAGCACGGCTGCGACTGGGCGCACCCGGTGCCGCTCCCGCGCCTCTACCCGCAGCGCACCCTCGAGGCGCAGATCGCCGATTGCGCCGACGAGATTGCCTACCTGCACCACGACCTCGACGACGGCCTGCGCAGCGGCCTGATCACGATCGAGATGCTCGACTCCCAGTCGCTCTGGAAGCGGGCCCAGGCGAGCCGGCTGGCGCAGATTCGAGCGAGCCAGGCCGGGGCTGGGGATCGCGGCGATCCGATCCCGTTGCCAGAGCGCAAGGAAGCGGTGTCGTTCTCAGTGGCCCGGACGCAGACGATCGGGGCGCTGCTGAATCTGTTGAACACGGATCTGATCGAGGAGACGAGTCGCCGCCTCGAGGCGGATCCGCCGGAATCCCTCGCCGACCTGCGCAGCCGGCCGGAGCCGATCGTCGGCTTCACGTCGGCGGTCGACCTGGGCAAACGGGAGCTGAAGAGCTTCCTTCTGGAGAACTTCTACCACCATCCCGACGTGCTGCGGCGAACCCGCAAAGCCGAGTGGGTCGTGGGGGATTTGTTTCGAACCTATCGGGAGGACCCGCTGCTGTTGCCGACGCAAGTGCGATCACGATTTGCGCGCGAGGGACAGCCGAGGGCGATTTCGGACTACATTGCGGGCATGACGGACCGGTACGCGATGGACGAGCATCGAAAGCTGCTCGACCCGCATTCGCCGAGCTGAGCCCGCCGACATCCCCGCCGACCTGATCGCGATCCCTTGCGGGCCCGCGAGGGAAGAACCTGGACGGACAACCGAAAAGATGAGCCTACCGGAGAGTCTTGAACGCGCTGCCAGCGAGATGGCAGAGCTCGCGGATCAGATCCGCCCCGCCAACGGAGATCCCCACCGACTGCTCGAGGAGCTCGACGCCGACCAGGCCGGGCGACTGTTGACCTGGATCCTGACGCAGGCACCGAGCGACGCCGCCGAGCTGGTCGAGGCCTGGGGAGAGGACGAGGCCGGAGTGCCGGTGCTGCTGTCGATCCCGGACGAAGGGCTCAGCAAGGCCGGTCGCAAGCTGCTGCGCAAGGAGCGTCACCGATTGCGGTCCCAGGGCATCGCCATCGAGACGCCGGAGGCGACGTCCTCGTCCACGTCCACCCCGAGGCCGACGCCGACCGCGGCCAGGCGCGCCGCGGCGGTCGATCGCTGGCAGGCCGCGCACGTCTCGAGTCCCGATTTTCGCGGTGCCCGGATGGGCTACCTGGTCGACAGCCATCCCGCCGGCGGGGCCCGACTCTTCGAGATCCGCTTCGACGAGGGACGCGGCATCCTCGATTTCAAGATCTACAACGCCGGTCGCGCCAAGGTTCGAGGCTTCCTGAAGAGCCTGACCGCGGGCACCGGTCGTCGGCTCTTCGACGTGGACCGCGACGCACTCCGTGCGCTGGTGTGGCGGGCGAGTCGAGCTCAGCCGGTGGATCGTCCGCTGCCGACGGGCTACGTCGAATGGCGGTCGAGGCTCTTCTCCGACGATCTCGAGAAGGTCCCGACGCCGGGAGATCTCGCGCGCGAAGCGCTCGGCGACGGGGAGCTGTCCGCGTCCTTGACGGCGCTGCTGGCCGAGGTTCAGCAGGGCTCGCTCGGCCCCTGGCCACCGCCCACGAGCTGGGTCGGCGACTGGATGGACCGTGGTCGCGAGGCCGTCGAAGGCCTCGTGGGCGACGCGCGCACCGACAAGATCGAGGGTTGGGTCGACGCGGTCGCGGCCGCACTCGAGGAGCAGACGGACTTCGGCCTGATCGCGCGGCATCTCGACGAGCTCGCCTGGGTGCGCTGGCAGGGCGAGCAGGAGCAGGAGGCGCGGTCGCTTCTCAGTGTCTCGACCGCTCTCGGTCAGGACGCCGAGACGCGGTCTGCGCTCACCCGGGCTCGAGTCGAATCGCTCTTCGAACCCTATCTGGCAGAGCTTCGGAAGCCGGTGGAGGGCGATGACTCGTCCTCGTCCGAGTCCGAAGCCGGCCAGGACTGAACGAGTCGGGAGGGAGGGGCGATGTTGCTCTCGCAGAACCGACATTGGCGCGTGACGCGCGGAAAGACAGGCGGCGAGGTCGTGATCTCGCTCGAGAAGGAAGAGCTGCCGGACGACTGGCGGGACTTCCGGGATTTTCGGCTGGAGATCCCAGTCGACCGATGGAATCGCGTGGTCAAGCACATCCGAACCGATCGCAAGCTGTTCGGGGGCGTGGTGCTCGAGTTCGCGAGTCAGGAAGAACAGCTCCCGGCGGTGCTGGGGCAGGATCGGCTCTACGGCGATCTGCAGCGAGTCGTGCAGGACGCGACCTCTTCGCTCGTCGAGAGCGGAACGCTCACGCTCGCCGCGGTCGACCTGGCGCCCGAGTAGCTTGACTCGGCCCGCGCAGCGGGACCCGGGCGGTCGCAAGCGGGCTCCATGACAACCTCCGATCGCGCGCTGCGGTCGGGACTTTTCGATCAACGAATCAACGGGCCGGCTCGAATCCAATGCTCCGAGGAGCGCGAACGAGACCCGGCCGGGAGTAGAGTCAGAATGATGAAACGATTTTCCCGGAAGCGGCGTGGCAACACGGATTCCAAGACTTCCGTGATCGATGCCGCCCAGTGGCTGCCCAAGATCGTGGAGCAGGGCATCGTCGAAGCGGCGTCCCTCGAGCCCTGGAGCGAGGCCGGCGTTCCGGCTGGTGTCGCGGCCATCGGTCGCGGAGCGCGGGCCGATGGCTCACAGGTCATCGTGTCCTTCTCACCGAACTCGGCGAGCGAAGCCTTGCTGGGTGGGCTCGCAGCGGCGCAGCAGGCCGCGTCGGAAGCGAGCTTCAACGGAGAGCTCCTCGTGATCGCGCCACAATGGCCCTCCGGCGCGCGTCGAGTGCTCGGACTGCTCGGGCAGACTCCGTACTCGATCGAGCCGATTGCGGCGCCCGGCCTGACGGAAGGACGCGTCGTGGTCGAGGCCGAGCCCGCCCCGCGCATCCTGGCGACCAGTGCCAGCCAGCTGGCCTCGCGCATGAGCTCGCCCGAGTCACGCTCAGCGTTCACCCGTGCCGCCGCGGCCCTCGAAGGCCTGGCCGCCAAGCATGGCGGCTGCGTGCGCATCGGGGCCGACCGCCTCGAGCTCGTGGTGCTCGCGCGGCGGGTCGCCGAGATCCGGGCCAGTGGCGAGAGTGCGGTGCTCGAGATCCAGATCGGTGGACGCACGACGACGCCGCTCTCGGGAGCCGACCTCGCGGGCGCGCTCGACGGCCTCGAAGGCCAGCTGCGCCGGCGCCTGAACGATCGAAAGGTTCGGGACGGAGAGGAGGGGCTTCGTGGGCGCGTGATTGCGCAGCTCGCCGCGGGCAGCGAGCTCCGAGGCCTGCGGGCCTGGCCGCAGCCGGGCACCGATCAGGATGCCGTCGACGGAGTGGGGATCAACGCGGCCGGTGATCCGGTCGTGGTCGCCGTTCGCGAGGAGCTCGATTGGTCCTCACTGGCTGCAGTGCTCGAGTCCCTCGCGCCGATCCGCACGCTGCTGCCGGTGCTCTTCGCGGAGGCGGCGCCACCGCTGCGACTGGGCCTGCCGCGATTGCTGCTGACGGCCGAACGCTTCGCGGACGGGCTCGAAAGGGCGCTGTCGGCGCTGATCGTGGCGTACGAGCTCCGCTCGGTGGCCGGCGCGGCCGGCACCGGCGTGGATCTGGTGTCTCGCTCCGCGGGCGAGGGCGCCGAGTTCCGCCCGGCGCGCCGCAGTCGCCGCCGCGGCGGACGCGGACGGGCCGGCGGCCCGCGTGACGAGGACGGTTCGGAGGCGGAAGGCGAGGATGCCTCCGATGCCTCCGGAGCCTCGGACGCCTCGGACGGAGACGAAACGGTCGAGGCGAAGTCCGAAGAGTCGCGCCGGGAGGGCGGGCGACCGCTGGGTCCGCGTGCGGACGAGGGCGGGGATGCGGACGAGGGGGGTCGGGGACGTGGTCGGCGCAGGCGACGGCCACGCCGAGGCGGTCGCGGCGGCGAGGGCGACGGCGAGGGCGAGGAGTCGGCTCCGCGAGCGGCACGCGATCGCGATGAGGGTCGTGGCGGCGAGGGCGGCCGCGGTCGCAAGCGCTTCGAGGAGGTCTCGTTGATGGACCTCGATGATGGCCCGAGCCCTTCCATCACGGCCGACGCCTCGGATTCGCTCGACGACGACGCGGGCGAAGGTGATCGACCGCGTCGGGGGCGGCGTCGGGGGCGGCGCGGCGGCTCCGACGCTCGCAGAGGCGGAGAGGGATCCGACGCAGACACGGGCTCGCGTTCGCGCGGACGCTCCCGTTCCGCCTCGAGTCCCGCATCGTCGGAGCAGGGCGAGGACAGCGACGGAGAAGACGACGTAGACACAGTCGACGGGGTCGCCGAGGAGGATGATCTCGTCGATGCGGACGATCTCGAAGAAATCCTCGCGCGCCTGGCCGACGATGTGCCCGATTTCGAGACGAGCGACGGCACGGAGTCTTCCTACGACGACGAGGACGACGAGGAGGGCGACTCGACGTCCCCTGCGGCTCGGACGTCGGGCTCGAGAGACGCGCGCCGACGGGGTCGCCGCGGTGACTCGGACGGTGATGAAGAAGCACGCGCCCAGCCTCGCAAGCGCTCGGCCATCCTGGTGCACGCCGATCCCGATTCGCTCTTCGCAGCGGTTCTGCTCGCGCGCGACATCCGGCAGCTCGAGGGGATGTGGGTCTACCCGCAAGAAGAGCTGATGACCTTCTTCCGGAGCATCGCCACCGACCTGCGCGACGACACGCCGATCTTCGTGATCGGCTTCCACCCGTCGCCCGCGCACGACGTCGTGCAGGCGGCCTCGCTGTATCGAGGGCGCTTGACCTGGTTCGACCGGCAGGTCTGGCCGCCGGAGGATCTGGCCGCGATGCGCGGCGCGATCGGAGCCGAGGCGATTCTCGGCGGGGCGGGGCTCGACAGCACGCTGCCCCTGGTGCTCGAGACCTGCACGCGCAGGAGCCGCTTCTCGGACAAGCTGGTCGACCTGGCAACGGGTCGCTTCAGCCAGCACGACTTCGAACGCTGGGGTCGGCTGTGGCGAGCGCGGGCCTCGGAGATCGCGGCCAAGAGCGGAGATATCCGCGCGGACGTGGCGGCGCTGCTGACCGGTCGGCCGAGCGATCTCGCGAAGGAGGCCGCGCTGGTGGCGATTCCGCCGCCGCCGCCGGAGGTGGCCTGGATCGCCGAGCGGGATTTCCGTCTGGTGCATTTCGGCGGCCATGTGATGGTCGTGCTCGAAGTCGACCCGGGCATCGATCTCCATCTCGCCTCGCGCATCGCACGCGAACGCTACGACGCGAGCCTGTCGCTCGCGCGAGTGGCTGGCGAGGAGGTCTTCGTGTTCGCGGGCGACGAGACCACGGGCAAGCGATCGCTCGACTACATGGCGATCGCGGAGCACTTGTCGAACAAGCTCGACTGGGTCGATGAACGGCCCGATGCCGACCATGTGTCTCGCTTCCGGGTGCGGGATCTCGCGCGCCATCCCGAGCGCCTCGAAGAGATCGTGGCGGAGATCGCGATGGGTCGATCGCTGCTCGAGCGCTGAGCCGTCGTGGCCACGCGATCGCTGCTCGAGCCCGACGTCGGGGTCAGCCTGGTCGAGGTCTTTACCTCGGCTCAGGGCGAGGGCCCCGAGGTCGGGCGCACGACGGTCTTCGTGCGCTTCGGGGGCTGTGATCTGCGCTGTCGCTGGTGTGATTCGCCCGGGACCTGGCGACCCGTCGAAGGCTGGCGACTCGAGACCTCACCGGGCAGCGAGGTCTTCGAGGAGCGCGCGAACCCCTTTCCCTGTGCTGCGCTGGTCGACACGATCGACGCGCTGGCGCCGCGGCCGACGACCTGGATCAGCCTGACGGGCGGAGAGCCCCTGCTCCAGCCGGCGGCGGCGGAGGCGCTGGTGCGCGGTCTGTCGGCCAGGGGGCGGCGAATCTATCTCGAGACCCACGGGCTGCATGCGGCGGTGCTCGACCGCTTCGCCGAGCTCGTCGATCTGGTGTCGATGGATTGGAAGCTCGCGAGCGACGTGCGTCCGGGTCCGGGTGTCGCCGCGCCGTCGGGACAGGATTTTCACGATGCGCACGAGGCCTTCCTGCGCGTCGCGCAGCGCGCCAAGCAGGTCTACGTGAAGGTGGTCGTCACGCCTTCGACGCGGGACGACGAGATCGACGCCATGATCGATCGGATCGAGCGGGTCGATCGGGCGACGCCGCTGGTCATCCAGCCCGTGACGCCGACCGGGGGCGTCGACGCGATGCCCGGGTCGCGTCAGCTGCTCGACTGGCTGGCGCGCGCGGAGTCACGCCTGGCGGACGTGAGGCTGATTCCGCAGACGCATCCGATCTACGGCGTGCTGTAGCGCGGCCAGCTCGCTCCGCAGGTCGCTGGCCGTCCGCGCACCGAATCGCTCGGCCAGGTATTGGCGCGTGATCGCGTCGAACGCCGCCGCGCCCTCGGACGGGAGTCGCTCGCGTACCCGATCGGCGAAGTCGCGGGCGCTCGTCGTGGCCTCCCGGCTGAGCCCTTCGCGCGCCAGGATGTCCTGGGCGCGCCGGTAGCAGACCGGCACATCGTCGGGCACCTGCCTGCGCGTGTGTCGAAGGACGCCGATCGCCGCGAGCAGCGCGAGCCCCAGCCCGTAGGCGACGATCGGATCGACGTCCGCGAAGGCATTCGGCCAGGCTTCGGAGGACCGCTTCGCCTCGGACCGGTCCCTCTCCGGCGAGGCATTGCGTCGACCCTTCCAGCTCGCCCACAGCCCGCGCATGGCTCCGATCTGATCGGCGCTGTCGAAGTCGACCACGCGCTGGAACCACCAGATCTCGATGGCGCTGCCGAGCTGGGCGAGGCGTTCGCCGAGCGACAGGGCCTGCTCGGCGCGCAGCCGCAGATCCGGTGGGGTCGGGTCGAAGCGAACCCAGCCGGCGCGCTCGAAATGGACCTCGACCCAGGCGTGGGCATCGGCTGCGGAGACCTCGACGAATCCGCCCACGACATTCGGCACGCCGCCGGCGAAGCCGTTCACCAGGCGACTCGGCAAGCCCTGGCTGCGGGCCAGCACGACCATGGCGCTCGCGAAGTATTCACAATGCCCCTCGAGATCGCCGAGCATGAAGGCCTCGATCGGAGAGCCTGCCTGCTCGTCGATCGCCGGGGGCGTATCCGTATAGCGACCCTCCCGGCGCAGGGCGTCGCGGAGCGCGAGCGCGCGATCGAAGTCGCTCGGCTGGCCGGCGACGATCTCGGCCGCGCGTGCGGCGACCCGCGGATCGAGCTCGGGCAGCTGCAGGTAACGCTTCGCGACCCGGCGTCCACCGGCTCGCGCCTCGAGGGGCGGCACCGCGCGATCCAGGCGCAGTCGCGTGGCGTCGCGCTCCGAGGGTCGGCTCCAGATCGTGTAGCGCAAGCGCTCGTCGCCTCGACCGGCCAGATAGAGACCGCCGTTTCGGTCGCGCTCGAGGGCCTGGAAGGGGCCTTCGATGCGCTGTGCCAGAGCGGGCGTGAAGAGGACACCGCCCTCGACCGGCTCGCGCAGGATGCGCTGGGCCACGAGGGGCGTTCGGGTCTCGGGCAGCAGCTCGATGCCGAAGCGTCCGACGCCGCTCACCGGTCTGCGCGAGGCGACGCTCCGGGACTTCGAGATCGACCAGCGGGTGCCGTCGAAATGATCGAAGGCGAGGCCCCGCCAATACGAATCGATCGGCGCGAGCGGATCGCCCTCGGTGTTCTCGACCCGCAGCACGACCCTCGGGTCGTTGCGGATCCGGCCGACATCGCCTAACACCACCCGTTCCGAGAAGCCCGACATCGAGATCCCGGGCCCGAGTCCGCCACGCAGCATGCTGGTCTTGAGTCGCGGCAGCGTGACGAAGAGCGCGGCCGCCAGCAGCAGCGAGGCCAGGGTTGCCCAGGCCGTCATGCGACGCAGGTCCGGCGCGATCGCGCGGGACGCCGCGGCCGGATCGCCCGCCTCGGTCGCCTCCATCGCCAAAGTGTGCACGAGCAGCGTCCAGGTCACGGTCGCGAGGAACACGATCAGCAGGGGCGGGAAGAACACGCTGTCGGTCAGGTTCGAGGCCAGGATCACCTGGAAGAGCGCCAGGGCGACGAGCACGAATTCCGATTTGCGCGGGCGGGCATCGAGCAGCTGGAGGCCCTGGGCCAGGGACGTGAAGTAGGCGAGCGAGATCGTCGCGGGGTTGCCCTCGAGCGCCGACCGGATGGTGACGGTCGTGATGCCGACCATGAAGACGTTCAGCCACACCGCACTCTTGCGAAAGGCCGGTGGGCGGGACCGCGTCGCGAAGCTCACGGCGAAGGCGACGCATTGGATCGCGATCACCCAGAGCGGTAGCTGCTCGGTGACCCAGAGCGTGAGGCTGGCGACGATCGACATCAGCCAGGCCGCCGCTGGACGCGGCGCTTCGACGGCGCCTCGAAAATCCCGTCGTGTCACGCCGTGATCCCGCCTGCTCGGCTCCCTCGGAGCATTCTTCCCGCGACGGCTCGAGCCTGCCCGGAGTCCGGGTCTCGACTCGTGGGACTCGCCTGCGCCCGCAACAGCGACTCGCGCGTCACCCGGGCGAGGTGGGTCAGCAGCTCGCGACGATGCAGCGCGCCGATCGCCGGGGCGAAGCGGGAGACGGGCGTTCTGAGTCCGACGCGCAGACCCTTCTCGAGATGCGCCACGATCTCGGAGGCGGCCTGGGAGATCGCGGCCTCCAGGCTGTCCTCGCTGATCGGGCCCGGGCATCGCAGGACCACCTCGACCTCACCGGACGACTCGCCCTCGCGCTCGCCGACGAGCAGTCGGCCCGTGCGCAGACTGCGCCGCCAGTTCACGCGCCCGAGCGCGTCGCCTGGCAGGAACTCCCTGAGTCCCGCGACGTCGTCGCCGCGTCGCGTGCGACCCGCCCGCTCTTCCGGGTCGAAGCCCTCCTGGGGTGCATCGGACGGGACGCGAATGGCTCGGATCTCAGGGAAGACGAGCGCGGTCTCCTCCGCCTCGAGCTCGACCGACTTCACGAAGAGTCCGAACGGAAAGCGCGTCGAGACCCGGATCCGATCGAAGTGCAGGTCGCCTCGTCGCTCGGGCTCGAAGAGGTAGCTGCGGTCGGCCGACTGCCCGGGTCCCACCCGCAAGGCGAAGCTGCGCCCGATGGTTCGGGGACCCTTCTCCGACTCGAGCTGGTCTTCGAGGCTGATCGCGAAGGACGCCACGCGGGTCTGCGAATTCTCGACGCGAAGCACCACGCGATTCCCGGTCTTCGCGATCAGCTCCCGAGGCAGCCGTCGCGCGACGGCGATGCCCCGGAGCGACGCTTCCGAGAGCAGACCCGAGAGCACGAGGAAGGCGAGCATCAAGGCCAGCACCAGATACAGCAGGTTGTTGCCCGTGTTCAGCGCGGCGAATCCGACTCCGAAGATGATGGCGATGAAGCACCAGCCGGCGCGCGTGGCGCGGAGCTTTCGGGGCGGACGGAAACGCCTCCTCGAACGGCTCAGAGCGGGATCGGAACCCGGTCGACGATCTCGCTCAGGATCCATCGGGCCTCCTCGACTTCGGGGTCGCGGCCGCCGCGGGCGTGGACCGCGACGCGGTGGGCCAGGACGTCGACGGCCAGGTCGCGCACGTCCTCGGGAATGCAGTAGTCGCGCCCGTCCATCAGCGCGTTCGCCTGGGCCACGCGGCGCAGGGCGAGGGCACCGCGCGTCGAGGCGCCCAGGGCGAGGGCCTCGTGGATGCGGGTCGCCTCGACCAGGTCGAGCAGATAGCTGAGCAGGCTCTCCGCGAGCTTCACCCGATCGGCCGCGTCCTGGAGCGCGATCAGCTCGGTCGGACCGAGCACCTTTTCGAGCCGCGGCAGCGCGTGCACGCTCGGGTCCTGCTGGAGCACCCGGACCTCGTGCTCGCGGTCGGGATAGCCGAGCGACAGGCGCATCAGGAATCGATCGAGCTGGCTCTCCGGGAGCGGATGGGTGCCGTGATGTTCCAGGGGGTTCTGGGTCGCGATCACGAAGAAGGGATCCGGCAGGGGATGACTGACGCCGTCGACGCTGACGGTCCGTTCGCTCATCGCCTCGAGCAGCGCCGACTGGGTCTTGGGGCTGGCTCGGTTCACCTCGTCCGCGACGACCAGATGGCCGAAGAGCGGCCCTGGCTGGAAGCGAAACGTCGGCGTCGAGCCCGGTCCCGTCGACTCCGGGATGGTCATGCCGGTGAGGTCGCCCGGTAGCAGATCGCTGGTGAACTGGATGCGTCGGAACTCGCCGTCGATCGTGCGCGCGAGCGCCTGCGCCAGGGTCGTCTTGCCGACGCCCGGAACGTCGTCGAGCAGCACGTGCCCCCTGGCCAGCAGGCAACAGACGGCCTTGTGGACGACCTCTGATTTGCCGTGCACGGCACGCTCGATCTCGCTCTTCCAGCGTTGCGTGAGGTCGGCGGCGTGGCGCGCGGATTCCGTCTCGTTCTGAAGCTGGCTCATCGAATCGGCGTCTCCCGGGTCGGTCGCGTCGCGCACGGCCTCGGGTTTGCTTCGGCTCCGAGAGGGCTTGTCATGAGCCGCAGCGCCGCGCGACGCCATGCGACGGCGGGCGAACGCAGAAGGTCGGCAAGACGTCGGCAGCACGCCGTGCGTCGGGGTCCGGGCTCGGCTCAGAAGCTGTACTTCGCTTCGGCGTAGAGGCGATCGTTCGAGTCGAAGGAGCCGATCGTCCGCCGCGGCCCTCCGAAGAAGACCAGCCAGCCACCTTCCAGCTTCCAGGAATCGGTCAGCTCGAAATCCGCCGACGCGCGGAAGAGTCCGCCGTCCTGGAGCTGCTCGCCGAAGGCGATGCCGAGCAGCGTCACCTCCAGCCGCTCGCGAAAGAAGGGGCGAGTGATCCGCAATGCGGTCTCGAAATTCGAGGCGGGGGTGAACTCGAGCACGCTGGGAAAAGCGTTGCCGTTGGAGGTGTCGGGGTGATCGAGGATCTGGCGGCTCACGATCTCGAGCGCGACGCTCAGCTGGTCAGGGCCGTACCACTCGAGTCCGACCATCGAGTCGATGCGATCGCGCTCGGTGGACAGGATCACCGGAAAGGGCGGCGGCACGGCGGCGGGGACGAGGATTCGAAGCGTGCGCGTATCCGAGAGCCATGCGAACTCCGCCTTCAGCAGGAAGGCGCCGCGGGTGACGTTGCCGGCGGCGCCTAGCATCCAGATCCGGTTCGCCTCGCTCTTCAGGCCGTTCGGCGTGCCGTCGGAGTCGATGACCCGGGAGGTCTCGTCGAGGTAGGCACCGTAGAGCGAGAAGTCCCAGCCGCTGAAGCGCCCGTCGAATTTCGCAGCGAATCCGGGAACGCCCGAGAAATTCTTGCGGTCATCGATCTGCGCGGTTCCGCCGAGCCCCTGGTTCGCGAAGATGTCGGGAACGAAATCGCTGCCGATCGGTGGCTGGCGGTCGTAGCGATGCTCGGGGATCACCAGGAATTGCGCGCTCCAGGGACCGCGGGTCGCATCGAGCTTGACCATCGTCTTGGGGCGCCTGAGATCCTCGATGTCGACGAGGCCCGGCTCCTTGTTGTCGATGGGATTCACCACATCCACGACGCGAAAGGTGTCGGAGCGCCCCCAGTTCACGATCTTTCTGCCGACCGTCACGTCGAGGTTGTCGTGCAGCGGGCCCGTGATGTAGAACTCGCCGGTGTCCACCTGCCATTCGTAGACGTCGAGCACGGCGCCGTTGTAGTCGCTGCGCCCCTGGATGAGATAGGCGAAGTCGTACCAGCCGAGTGCCTCGGCGCGTACCTGCCAATCGCCCGGGAGCTGGACGTCGAGCTGAAGGAAGCCGTCGAGGTCCAGGCGCGAGAGTCCGCCGTAATCGGTGGTTCCGCCATTGCCGTCCGCGACGGTATGCGAGAGATAGTTGTACACGCCGCCGACGGCGATCGAGCCGCTGAGGTCGACGCGCTCGTAGAGCACTTCACCGAAGGGCAGGGCAGCCAGCCAGGCGGGCATGTCCTGCTCCAGGTCCTCGAGCTCCGTGACGTCGAAGTCGTCGTCGAAGCCGCCCATCATGTCGTCGAGGTCGTCGTCGTCGGCCTGCGCGGCTGCGGGCGCCAGGCTCGCGATCAGGCAGGCCGCGAGCAGCAGGCCTCGCACGGCGCGACCGAGACGACCGACACCGTGCGGCGCGTCGGCCCCTTCGGAAGACGGACTCACCGATCAGGGTCCGGTTTCGAGACCGCGCACCGTGAAGGAGTCGAAGTCCAGATCCTGGTTGAACTTCACGTTGCTCGTTCGCAGGATGGTCTTGTGCAGGGTCTGCGTGCCCTTCTTCGTCGTCATCGTCATCACGGTCGGCACCCAGATGCCGTCGATCTGCTCGAGCTCCTGGACCTCCATGTACTTGTTGCGCTTGCCCTTCTTGACCCAGGTCTTGGCGCGGATGACGACGTCGTTGTCCTTGCGAACGAACTGGATCGACTTGGTGTACCCGGTCTCGTCGATCTCGTCCTCGTCGATCGGCGTCGACTGGATCACCCAGACCGGATGCCCGTCGACCTCGGTCTCCTGGAGCAGCTCGTACTCGTACTTCTCGAGCGGACGCTCCGTCATGTCCGCATAGCTGAAGTCCGAGCCCATGAAGCTGCCGCTCTTGTCGCTCGACGCGATGCGCTTGGTCTTCTTGAGCGCGGGCAGGTAGAGCCACTGATCGTCGTCGCGCTCGGGGTCGTCATAGTCGTAGGTCAGGAAGCCCGTGTCCTCGACGTCGGCCGGGCTGAGGAAGAACATCATCGAGTGGGTGTCTTCGCCCTTGTCCTTCGAGAAGGACAGCAGCTCGCGGACCCGCTGATTGCCCCGCTTGTCGATCAGGATCATCTGCATGTTCGAGATCTGGTTGTCGCCATCGTCCCGATCGTCGACGCGCTGCATGATGGCGCGCGCCTTGGGGTCGTCGGCCGCCGTGGCCGTCTCCGGGAGGACGAGCAGACCGACAGTCGTCGCGACGGTCGACACGACCATGAGCGCGCACGCGAGGGCGCAGGGCCTGGCCTTCCGCGGCCCGCGCGCAGCGGCCGGTGATGGGGCTGGAGGGGCACCGGTCGACCGCTCGTGCCGAGCCATGGATCGAGTCGTCTGTCGCAGGAATCGGCCGAGCATTCGGGGCCCTCCATCGGTAGGGTTGCAAACCGCGTGAAGCGAAGTGTCTCTCGATCGAAGCCGCGGGGCTGGCCGGAAGGCTCGATGCGCGGTCGCGGCGAGTCGTCGAGCGAGGTGTTCCAGCCCCTGTTTATCGGACGCCCCCTTCGAGGCCTTGCGCAGTAAACCCCAGATCGAGTGGCTCGAAAAGGGTGCCCCTTCGCGCCTCCGCGACCGCCGAGGGGCGGGTGCGCCGGTCAGGGACGGGCCAGCGGGGACCAACGCCACTGATCGTTGCGCCTTGACGGTGCGATCCGATCAGGTTGTATCGTGCGCAAGGTCGGTTGATGCTCTCGCGATCCCCCCGCGCGAGGCGCGCAGTGCAGCAGGACGGCGTTGCCTTGTGGCTGCCGCTGGAGGATCCGCGCGATGTCGAGTTCGCCTCGTAGCCCGTCCGGAGACGGGGGGTCGCCCGGCTGGCGGGGGCGCGTCGAGGACGGCTTCGAGCGCTGGGGCTATTTCATCGTCCGGTATCGCCATGCGGCCCTGGCCCTCACGGTGCTCATGACCGGCTGGCTCGTCAGCTACGTCCCGCAGCTGACGATCGACAACTCGACGGAATCCTTCCTGCTCGGCGACGATCCGGCGGTCCTCCGATACAACGCCTTCCGGGATCAGTTCGGTCGCGACGACCAGATCGTGCTCGCGATCGAGGCGCCGGATCTCTTCCGCCCCGACTTCCTCGAACGCCTCCGCGCCTTGCACGAAGCGATCGAGTCGGAGGTTCCCTTCGTCAGCGAGGTCGAGAGCCTGATCAACGCGCGCTTCACCCGCGGCGAGGCCGGCGAGCTCGTGGTCGGTGAGCTGCTCGAGGACTGGCCCGAGACCGAAGCCGATCTCGAGGTCTTTCGAGATCGGGTGCTCTCGAACCCGCTCTATCGCAATCGGCTGATCTCCGCGGACGCGAAGCTGACGGCGCTCGCCATCACGCCAGATACCTATTCGCCCGACTCTCCGCAGAATGCGGAGCTCGAGGGCTTCGGTGACGGCGAGGGCGGAGAGCCGGGCGACGCGAAGCCGATCTACCTGAAGGCCGCCGAAGGCGATCAGGTGATCGCCGCGCTGTACGCGATCATGGATCGCTTCGAGGCGGAAGACTTCAGGCTGCACATGGCGGGCGCGCTGCCCATGACCTTCCGCATCAACCAGGGGATGCAGCGAGACTTCACGCGCTTCCTGCCCGCGACGCTCGCGTTGATGTGCCTGGTCCTCGGGCTGCTGTTTCGGCGGGTGGGCGGGGTGGTGTTGCCGCTGCTGGTGGTGGTGCTGTCGCTCGTCGCGACGCTCGGGATCATGATCCTGCTCGACATCCCGGGATCGACCGCCGTCCAGATCCTGCCGGTCTTCCTGCTGACGGTCGGTGTCTGTGACGCCGTCCACATCCTGGCGATCGTGTATCGGCTTCGCATGGAGGGGGTCGGCGAAGAGGATTCGATCGCGCGTGCGCTCGCCCACTCCGGGCTGGCCGTGCTGATGACCAGCGTGACCACGGCGGCGGGCATGATTTCCTTCGTGAGCGCCGAGATGGGCGCGGTGCGCGACCTCGGAATCCTCGCTCCGATCGGGGTGGGGCTCGCCTTCGTCTACACGATGGTGCTGCTGCCGGCGCTGATCGCGATCTTCCCGATGCCGCCGCCTCGAGGCGGCGGTATGGCGCGGGGCGTCTTCCCCTTCGAGTCGTTCCTGGTCGCCGCGGGCACCTTCGCGTGTCGGTCGCCCTGGCGGGTGCTCGTACCGGCCACTGGCCTGATCATCCTGGCAGTGCTCGGCGCCCTGCAGACCACCTTCAGTCACAACGGGCTGCTCTGGTTTCCCGAAGACGATCGCGTACGCCGCGATTTCCTTCTGATCGACGAGCAGTTCGGGGGCTCGGTCTCGATGGAGGTGCTCGTCGATACGCGCGAGCCGGGTGGACTCTACGAGCCCGCGCTGCTGGCGGAGCTCGATCGACTCGCCTTCGAGATCGCGAACGTCGCGCGTGAGCCCGTGGTCGTCGCCAGCACGCTCTCGATCGTCGACATCGTGAAGGAGACGCACCAGGCGATGAACGAGAACCGTCCCGAGATGCGACGCATCCCCGAGACCCGCGAAGCCGTCGCACAGGAGCTGCTGCTCTTCGAGAACAGCGGGAGCGACGACACGGAGGAGCTCGTCGATTCGCAGTTTCGGATGACGCGGCTCAACGTGCGCGTGCCCTTCGTCGACGCGCTGCTGTTCCCGGAATTCATCGGCGCGGTGGACGGCGTGCTCTCGCGCCGACTCGGGGAGCGGGCGGATCGTCAGGTGACGGGCTTGATGACGCTGTTGGCGACGATCTTCGACGCGGTGATCGTGAGCATGGGCCGCTCCTACGCCTTCGCGATCGCGGTCATCACGCCGCTGATGATGCTCCTGCTCGGGAGTCTGCGTCGTGGGCTGGTCAGCATGGTGCCGAACCTGCTTCCGATCCTGGCGGTGCTGGCGGTGATGGGGTGGCTGGGACTGGCGATCGATACGACCACGATGCTGATCGGCGCGATGGTGATCGGCATCGCGGTCGACGACACCATCCACTTCATGCACAAGTTCCATCGTTACTTCGAGGAGACGGGCGATCTCGAGCTGGCGGTGCGCGAGACCCTGCGTACGACGGGCTCGGCGCTGCTCTTCACCTCGCTGGTGCTGATGGCGGGGTTCGCGATCTTCGGTCTCAGCGAGATGACGAATATCCGGATCTTCGGGTTGCTCTCGGCCTTCGCGGCGTTGGTGGCCTTCCTGGCCGACCTGCTGATCGCCCCGGCCCTGCTCGCCGTCGTGGAAGGGCATCGCGCGCGGCGGCTCGCAAAGCGCGCTGGAGCGCCGGTCGGCTGAGTCCCTCGCGACACTGTGCTACCACGACGCGAGGTCGCGGGGGCTGATCGCGAGTGAGGGGGAAGCGTGAAGGCACTGATCTTCGACACCGAGACGACGGGCATGGTCCAGTTCCGCAAGCCGCCGGAGGACGAGAGCCAGCCCGACCTGATCCAGCTCGGGATGCTGCTCGTCGATACGGTGGACTGGCGACCGCGCGCGCGTCACTCCACCCTGGTCCAGCTCGCCGAGGGCGTTCGAATCGAGCCGGGCGCGAAAGAAGCGCATGGCATCTCCGAGGAGGATTGCGCCCGCTACGGCGTCGACCCGATCGTCGCCTGCTCGCTCTTCAATCAAGCCTGCATGCAGGCCGACATCATCGTCGCGCACAACCTGGCCTTCGATGTCTCGATCATGAAGACCGCGCTCTTCCGGATCGGGAACAAGCCCCACCGCCTCGACGGGCGTCAGCTGGTCTGTACGAAGGAAGCCTCGACGGACGTCCTCAAGCTCCCCGGAAACTACGGCTACAAGTGGCCGACACTGGCCGAAGCCTATCTCCACTACACCGGCAAGACGATCGAGGGAGCGCACGACGCGCTCGTCGACACCGAAGCGTGTCTCGAGATCTTCCGCGGCCTGGTTCAGGAAGGCATCGTCGAGCTCATCGGTCACTGAGTGCCTGGCGTGGGCCCGGCCGATCGTCTGCGGCAAGCGAGAAGAAGCCCTCGACCGGCCTCGATTCATCTGCCCAGCGCCGCAGGCGATCGATCATCGCCGTGAGATCGCCGCCGAGCGCAGTCAGGACCTGCTCGTGCCTGGGCAGATCCCGTACGTAGGTACCGCGCAGCGACAGGCACGCGTCGGAGAGTCGCGCCCGGGAGGCCACTTCGGTCGGTTCGAGCACCTGCAGCGGCAGCGCGGCGAGCTCCCGGCGCGTCTCTTGCTCGAGCCGGCTTCGTTTGCGCTCGCGATCGGGGTCGCCCTCGAGCAGGGCGATGCGATCGCGGAAGGCGACCAGCGAATCGGCGACGAGTCGACGATCGGCGATCGACGCGCGCACCCGCTCCACCGAGGGCAGTCCGTCCGTTACGGTCAGCGGGGTCGAGGGGGTCTCGTGCTCGAAGAACCGGATCGCGGCCTGCTGTCCGATGAACTGGGCGACGCCTTCGTTGAAGTCGGCCTCTCCCGGGACGAAGGCCGTGGCGTGGACGAGCTCGTGGAAGAGCGTTTCGACGAGGCTCGCCGGACCGCGCCGCAGCATCGGTCGGGTCACGGGATCGTCGAGCCATCCGAGCGTCGAGTAGGCCGTCACGCCGCTCACGCACACGTCATACGTTCCCGAGTCACGCAGCCGGGTCGCCTCCGCCTCGGCCCGGGCCTGCTCGAAGAAGCCCTTGTAGGGCAGCTCGCCGACGATCGGAAACCACCACGGCACCTGCTCGAGGCTTCCGGCTCGGGTCCGAACCAGCGTCGTCACGATGCGGTCGCCGGGCCAATCGACATAGCTCGTATACTGGCCGTCGACCCGGAGCCCCAGCCCTGTCGCGAAGGATCGGACCGACTCGACGAGCCGCAGCAGCTCGCGGACGGACTCGGGATGGGCCGGATCCTGCAAGGCCTCTTCGAGGGGCTGTCGTTGCCATAGGATCTGGATCTGCCCGGACGCGAGATGGCCGTAGTAGCAGCCGTTCAGGCTGGTGACCGAGAGCGCAAGCAGCGCGAGGAAGAAGAGGAGTCGCATGGTCGGGGAGTTCGGGCGTTTCTGGATCGATTGTAGCGAGGCGGTCGATCGTGAGTGGCTGCTGGCCGAGGCCTTCGAGCTCGGGGCGGGAGGCGCCGAGGAGCAGGAGGTCGACGGACGTTTCCTGGCCTGCATCTACGTGCCCCCCGAGCAGATCGAGGCCGTGCGCAGCGAGCTCCGCCAGCAGGCGCCGGCGGGGGTCCTGGTGGGCGATGCGGAATCGACCCCGGACGTCGATTGGAGCGAGGCGTGGAAGGAGGGGCTCGAGGCGCTGGTCGTCTCGCCGCGGCTGGTGGTGCGTCCGCCCTTCGTCAGCGTCGAGCTCGCCCCGGGCCAGCGCGAGATCGTGATCGATCCCGGCCAGGCCTTCGGCACCGGCGCACACGCCTCGACGCGACTCTGCCTCGAGTGGATGGATGCACTGATGCACAACTCGGAGGTGATCCGGGCCGATGCGATTCGCGCGGGCGCGCGCCACGGGCGCTTCGATCGCGTGCTCGATGTCGGCACCGGCAGCGGTGTGCTCGCTCTCGCTGCCCTCGCGTTGGGTGCGGAGCAGGCCGTCGGATTCGACCTGGATCCGCTCGCGATCGAAGCCGCCGAGGCGGCGGCCCTCGCGAATGGACTCGCGGCGCAGGCTTCGTTCTTCGTGGGACCGATCGAATCACTGCCGGCCGATGACCCGCCGTATCCACTGGTGCTGGCGAACCTCCTGAAGCGCGAGATGCTGCCGATCGCGTCGTCGATTGCGCGATGGGTCGCGCCGGCCGGCCGGCTGCTGCTGGCCGGGTTGCTCGAGGAGGACGTCGAGGAGGTCGTCGATCGATTCGAGCGCGAGGGCTTGACGGAGATCGGCCGCGAATCCCATGTCGATGCGATCGGTTGCTGGGTCGGGCTGTGTCTCGGTCGGGCATAGCCGAGCCGCAGGCCAGCGAAGGCCCGGTCGGGAGCAGGGCGCATGCTCATGTTCCGCCGGCCTCGCGTTCGAGCCAATCGCTGAAGAGCTCGCGCAGGATCTCGTCGAGGTCGATCTCGGGCCGCCAGCCTGTGGCCGCCCGCAGCTTCGACGCGTCCCCCACCAGCCAGTCCGTCTCCCGCCAGCGCGCCGGGTCGGTCTCCACCTGCGCCTGGATCGCCGCGATCTCGAAGAGGCGGTCGAGGATCTCTCGGATGGGCGTCGCTTGCTCGCTCGCGACGTTGTAGACGCCGGCCGTCACGCCGGGCTCGATCAGGGCGAGATAAGCGCGCAGCACGTCGTCGACGTGCAGGAAGTCACGCACCGAATCGAGATTGCCCACTCGCATCACCGGCGCGGCCCGACCGAGCCGGATCGCAGCCACCTGACGAGCGAAGCTCGAGGCCACGAAGTGGTCCGGCTGGCCGGCGCCGGTGTGATTGAAGGCGCGAACGCAGACGACATCGAGCCCGCGTCGAGCGGCTTCCCGGCCGAGCAGCTCGCCCGCGGCCTTCGTGCGCGCGTAGGGCGATCGCGGTCGGAGCGGCGTCGACTCGGCCAGCGGGCGGGGCTGTGCGGACGTCGCCGCGTATTGATCGGCGGAGCCGATCAGCAGCACCCGGGCCTCGGGAGCCGCGGTCTCGACCGCGCGCAGCAGGCAGCGGGTACCGAGGAAATTGAGCCGGTAGCAGGTCGCCGGGTCCTTCCATGACTGGGCGACGCTGCTCATCGCCGCGAGATGGACGACGGCCTCGGGGGCGTGATCGGACAGCGCCCGGGTGATCTGGGCCTGGTCGGTGACATCGACTTCGCGATCGGCGCCGATCGCCTCGTGTCCGGCGGCGCTCAGTCGGGGGATCAGCCTCTGCCCGACGAAGCCGGAAGCGCCGGTGACGAAGATCCGCATGCGCGCAGCCTGACAGATCCGCACCCCCCGAGCAACGATCGAGGCGGGGGCGAAGAGGGCCGCTGCCTCTTGACCTGTCCCGGCGCGATCGGGACCATGGCGCCATGATCATCGGAGTCGCGGGACGAAACGGGGCAGGCAAGGGCGAGTTCGTCCATTTTCTCGAGGCGCGCAGCTTTACCGCGCTCTCCCTTTCGGATGCGATCCGGCGTGAGCTCGCGGATCGCGGCCTCGAGGAGACGCGCGAGCGGATGATCGAGACGGGCCAGGAGATGCGGCGCAAGGGCGGGCCCGGCGCGCTCGCGCAGGCGCTCGTTCGTCAGCTGCTGCCCGATCGAAACTACGCGATCGACTCGATCCGGCATCCGGTCGAAGTGGAGATCCTGCGCCATCACGCCAAGGCCACCGGCCACGAGTTCCATCTCGTCTGGGTCGACGCGAAGCTCGAGACGCGCTTCGACCGGATGGTCAAGCGCGGCCGGCCCGGTGACCCCGCGACCCTCGGCGATCTCGAGATCCTCGAGGCGCGCGAGCGTGGAAGCGACGATCCGAATGCCCAGCAGCTGGACGCCGTCGAGGCCATGGCGGACTTCCAGCTCGGCAACGACGGCTCGCTCGAGGAGTTCCAGAACCAGATCCAGGCCTGGGTCGGGGCCAATCTGGCCTTCTCGCGTCCGGATTGGGACGAGTATTTCATGGGCATCGCCCGCGTGGTCGCCTCCCGCAGCAACTGCGTGAAACGCAAGGTCGCCGCCGTCGTGACCGCCGACAAGCGCATCATCTCCACGGGCTACAACGGCACGCCGCGCGGCACGACCAACTGCAACGAAGGCGGCTGCCCGCGCTGCAACGACCTCGCGCCGGGGGGCACCGCGTCTGGACGAGTGCCTCTGCTCGCACGCCGAGGAGAACTCGATCACCCAGGCGGCCTATCACGGCGTGTCGCTGAAGGGCGGCACGATCTACACCACCTTCTCGCCCTGCCTGCAGTGCACCAAGATGATCATCAACGCCGGCCTCTCCGAGGTCGTCTACCAGTCGGACTACCCGCTCGGCGAGGTGGCCCTCGCGCTGCTGGCGGAGGCCGGGATCGAGACGCGTCAGATCCACCTGGCCTGAGCAGGCGGGGCGGCGACGGACCAGGCGCGAACCCTCGGCGGTGACCGCGCCGTTCGAGTGGATTCCGAGCGCCCCGCGGGCAGATAACCTTCAAGTATTACTTGAAGTCGTGGCGTGACTGGCGAACGCGCGTCGGCCAGCGGAAGCCGGACCGTCCATCTGGCACGAATCGCAGCTTTTTCTCAATCGATCCGTGAAATCCGCCGAAGGCACAGACAGGCGGTCTCTTGCACAGCACGGGCGGGAGCGGCCCATGACGCGTCTCGGGGGGCGGCGTCATGCCCCCTGGTGTTCCGTGCGAGGCCCGGATGCGACCCAAGCCTTCGAGACTGATGGATCATCGCGAGTATCCGGTGCTCTACGTCGACGACGAGCCGGACAATCTCCGGATCTTCGAGCTGACGTTTCGGCGCGACTTCACGATCCTGACCGCGAGCAGCGCGCGCGAAGGGCTCGAGCTGTTGTCGCAGCATCCGGTGGCCGTGGTGCTGTCCGACCAGAAGATGCCAGGCGTCCAGGGCGTCGAGTTCCTGCGGCAGGTGCGCGAGCTCGATTCGCGAGCGCTGCGCATTCTCGTGACGGCCTACGGCGACGCCAAGATCCTGGGCGACGCGATCAACGACGGCAACATCTATCGCTACATCGCGAAGCCGTGGGAGCCCGATGACATGCGGCTCACCGTGCGCCGGGCGATCGAGGCCTACGCGCTCGAGGCAGAGAGGGCGACGCTGCTCGAAGAGCTGATGATCCTCAATCGGCTCTCTCGCACGATCCATCGCGACATCGACTGTGGCCGACTCCACGAGAACCTGCTTTCGGCGATGCGCGAGGAGCTCGATTTCGATGGCTCGTCGCTGTTGTTATTCGACGCGAGCTCGGGTGACCTGCGCTTCGAGGCTTCGGAGCCTTCGGATGAGGTGGCCGAGCGATTGGCCGGGATCCGCTTCGACAGCGGGAACGCGCCGGTCTTCCTGGACCGTCTGCTGAAGGGCGACTCGCAGCTGCTGCACGGAGACGAGGCGCCCGAGCTCGAGACCCCGGTTCGTGCCTGGCTCACGGAGGTCTCCGCCGAAGAGGTCTTCGTGGTTCCCCTGGTTGGACGCGATCAGGTCATCGGCGCGCTCGCCGTCGACAATCGGCGGGGAGGACAGTGCCTCGGCGCCGATGGACGCATGCTGGTCGAAGGCCTCGCGATGCAGGCCGTGATCGCGATCGAGAACGCCCATCTGGTCGAAGACCTGCGCCGCTCGCGTGCGCAGATTCGACGTGTGGATCGACTCGGAACCCTGGGGACGCTCGCCGCGGGCCTGGCCCACGAGATCAACAACCCGCTGGTCTCGCTGAACACGTTCCTGAGCCTGGCTCCCGAGAAGCGCGAGACGGACGATCCGAGCTTCTGGGGGGACTATCACGAGCTCGCATGCGGCGAGCTCGACCGGATTCGCGGGCTGGTCGAGACCATGAGCCGTCTGGGGCGCGGCGGTCCGGCGCCGGCGCTCGCGAGCGAGCCGGTGGATCTGGCGGAGGTCGTGGGGCAGGTCGTTCGTCTGCTGCATCGAGAGACGGAGCGCGCCGGGGTGACGATCGAGATCGAGGCTGCCGACTCACTGCCCGCGGTGCCGGCGGTGCGCGATCAGATCCATCAGGTGGTCCTGAACCTGGCGCTGAACGCGATCCAGGCGACGGGTGAAGGCGATGCGATCAGGATCACGATCGATGCCGACGGACCTCGCGACGCTCCGACCGGCGTCCGAATCGGTTTCCACGACGCCGGCGAAGGCATCTCCGAGGAGAACCTCGAGAAGATCTTCGATCCCTTCTTCACGACCAAGGATCCCGACAAGGGAACCGGACTCGGCCTGATGATCTCCCATCAGATCATCGCCGACCACGGCGGCTCGATCGAGGTCGAGAGCTCGCCGCACGAAGGCGCCACGTTCCACGTCCGACTGCCGATCGCCGGTCCGCGGAGCGATGCGGGTGGGGATGGATCGCGGGAAGACGCCGCTGCGGAAGCGCCCACCGACGCTTGACGCTCGGCAGCGGATCCCAGAGAATCCGCCCGCCGCGCCGATCCGGGGGGCGAGGGGGATTCCAGCAAATGTCTCGAACGCGAATTCGGCCGGTCGCACTCGGACTGCCGCTCTTGTGGCTCGTGCTCCTGCTGGCCGGGCTGCCTCGCGCGAGTGGGGCGGCGAGCGAGCCCCGACTGCTGCTGCTGCCCGTGGTCGTGCACAGCGCCGAGGATCCCGACTACCTGCGCGATGGGCTGGCCGACATGCTCGCGGCCCGCTTCGATCGGATCGGGGCGCTCGAGCTGGTGCGATCCGCGCCCGGCGCGCGGGGTACGAGCGATCCGGAGCGCGCGCTCGCCCTGGCGCGCAAAGCGGACGTCGACTTCGTGCTCTTCGGCTCCTTCACGCGCTTCGGGCAGGGCGCGAGTCTCGATGTCCAATGCCTGCCGGTATCGGCGGCCGGGGCGCAGCGTGAGCCGCTGCGCGAAATCTTCGTCCACTCCGGCAGCATCGGCGAGATCATTCCCGACCTGGACGAGCTGGCCGGCAAGGTGAGTCGCTTCGCGCGGGGAGAGGCCGTGATGCAGCCCGCCTCGGGCCCGGGCGCCGCCCCCCCGCCGGCCGCCGCGCCGGCCTCGGCCGTCGACGATGCGGCGCTCGGGGATCTGATCATCCGGATCGAGGCCCTCGAATCGGCCCTCACGGAGCTGCTCGAGCGCGACATGGAGGCTGGGACGCAAGCGGAGCTGCGCTAAGGTCTGGCGCCCGACATCTCCGGCGGAGCCCTGGTGGTCACCCGCCGCGTAAGAGTCGCGCGTCGCATCACGCAGCCCAGGCCCATGCATGCAGGGACGGGCGCATGAAGGCATCGAGTCGAATCGGGGCGGTGTAGCTCAGTTGGTTAGAGCGGCGGCTTCATAAGCCGTAGGTCGGCGGTTCAAGTCCGCCCACCGCTACCAGTTCGATTCGCGATCCGAATGCCTGCCGCGGCCGGCGATCGATCACCAGTCGCCATGGACCAGAGCGGTGAGGATCTGTCCCGCACGAGACAGGCCCGGCCTGGGGTCATGTACGCAGAGCACGCTGTGAACGGTCCCGCTCCTCGGGAGCATGTCGGCAACGAGCGGCCCGACCGGCTGCCTGCCGCGAATGAGCTCGTGAACGAGATGGCGCAGGTCGCCTTCGATCCAGCGGTATCGCTTCCCCGGCCGCGCTCGCAGCACGCTCCGCGAGGCGGTCGTCGACTCCGGCTCTTCGTGCAGCGCGCAGAGCAGCAGCGGAAGGTTGACGCCGGCGGCCGTCGCCAGGGACATCGAGCCGTAGGGGCGCGGATTCAGATCGATGAGCTCTCCCCCGACGTATTGAGCCTGGAAGATTCCGTCGAAGCCCTCGAGCAGGCGAAGCAGGTCGCGCTCTCGTTCGTGATCCGGCGGGATCGTGACGGCCGCCGAGGCCGGGCCACAGTCGACGGGCCAGCGCCGGAGATAGCGCTGATGGACGGCCGCGCGCAGCGAGCCTTGCCAATGCAGCCCGGCGATCGCCGTCATCTCGGCATCGACGAAGGGTTGGATCAGCACGGGGCCCTTCGCCGTCAGCGCCTCGAGTTGATCGCGCCGATCGATTCGAGTCACCGCACCCGCACCGACGACGGGCTTCACCACCAGGGGCCAGTCGAGGCGATGGCGGTCGATCTCGTCGATCGTGGCGGCAGTGAAGCTTCGAGGCATCGGGATGCGATGCGCGCTCGCCGCCTCCGCGAGCCGGCGCTTGTCGACCAGGCGGGCCTCTGGACGCCCGAGCGCGATCAGAGCGTCGTCCGAGGTGGGAATGACCAGGTCGAATCGATCCCGCTCGACGATCCTTGCTATGGCTCCGGCATAGTCCGCTCCAGCGGATGCGGGCGGCACGTCCGATCGCAGGGACACGCCGCGCGAACGCGCAGCAAGCTCGTTCCCGTCGCGCGTCGTGACGCCGATCGTGTGACCGCTGCGGTGGAGCGCTCGAACGACGGCGAGCGCGGATCGACTAGCCCCCCGACCCCCATCCGTGACCAGCACCCGCATCAAGCTCGTTGAACTCCCGCCCCGTCATCCGACCTCGAGACGGACTATGGGTTCTCGCGAACCAACGTCCAGCTCGCGCCGGTCGTTTCGCGCCGCAAAGACGCGCCTATGGATCAGGATGTGCTGGATCGAACCCAGATCGGCGACGTGATCGCTCGCTCCTGGATCGTCGCCGGAACGGCCGGGTGCGGTGGGCGCCCCAGGCGCAAAGCGTCGAAGGTGCTCCAGCGACAGGTCGGCACCTGCAGCACGCGCACATAGTAGAAGGCGGGGACGGAGGCCGCGTAGTCGGGATCGCGCCACCACGCCGAGAGCTGCGCCGCACCGACATCCGGCTCGAGGGCGCAGGACGTCAGGTCGGGTTCGGGCGCAGCGTATGCACAGCGATGCGTCGCGGGGTCGGGCGCCACGCCCTTCGCGCAGGCGACGTCATAGACGCGTTCGTGCGCCGTGCCGTCCTGCCACCAGCCCTTGATGATCTGCAGCCGTTCGAGCTCGGCCTCGAGCGGATCGCGCTGGGCCGCCACCAGGAAGGTCGGCGCTGCTTTGGCGGCGGGAGCCGCTGGGAGCGAGCCGCCCATCGGTGCCCCGCGCGCATAGCCCACGCGAGCGATCTCTCCGGCTGCCTCCTCCGCCGCGAAGTCCCAGCCACCGAAGAACCGCACGGTCACGCGGGGGCCCGAGGTGGCGTAGGTCTCGCGCCGCCGCATCGCGTCGAAGAGCGCCTCGCGCGTATTCTCGTCGGCCCAGACGGCGGCCAGTCCGGCGGCGCTCCAGCGCGTCCCCGTCGAGACGACCGGCTCCCGACCTCCGACGCCCGGTACGAGCCAGTCGAGCCTTGCCTCGGGAGTGCCATCGGTCCGTCCGATCTTGCCCGTGTAGTTCCGCTCCTCGAAGGGGCTGGAAGCATTGTGTCCGTCGGTGGAGCCGACCATGCCGAGCTCGAAAGGATCGACGCCGAGCTTGCTCTCGAGCCCCAGTCCGACCGCGAGGGCGCGTCGCAGGTAGCTGCCGTCCGGGCGACTGGCGAGCCCCGGCCGGGTGGTACGCCAATCCGCGATCTCGAAGTCGGCCCACTCGTCCTCGGCTGAGAGCGAGGGGTGGGTCTCGGATTGGCCCTTGATCTGGATCACCTCCGCGAGGGGCTCGTTGCGCTGGCGCAGGGCCGCCCATTCGGCGTCGATGGGGGACCCGTCGTGCCGGCGCGGGGCGAACATCAAGCCATTGCTGCCGTTGGCGTTATGCGGAATGGCGAGCAGATCGCCGTGGCTGACGCGGGTCGTCTCCATCCATCGCCAGAGGTCCTCGGGGTTGGGCGAGTCCATCGCGGAGAAGGGACGATCGGGGGCGCCGCTGCCGCGGAAGATCACGTTGCGATGCAGGTTCTGACCGTCCGGGTTGGGTGAGTACTCGAAGCCGATGAAGCTCGTGAAGACGCCGGGCCGATTCTCGCGGTTGGCCAGCTGTACGAGTCCGCGCCAGGCCGGCACGACGATCGCGTCCATCATCAGCGCGGGGAGTCCCTCGCGCGCGGCATAGCTGGCGAAGATCTTCTGCCAGGCGAGCCGCCGGAGCGTCGGGTCCTCGCCCTTCCAGCTCTGGATCAGGGGCTGGTCCAGGATCGGGTGCCCGGGCTTCGAGGCGGCGACCGTCAGTCCGAGATACTCGGCGTGATCCGTCAGCGCCATGAAGTCGAGCGCTGGGCCGGCGAGCTTGATCGGCTGTCCGGAGACGTGTGGGATCGGCTCGCCTCGCGCATAACGATAGGCGTCGCCCGGGATCGCCTCGACGCCAGCGGCATAGGCGTCGAGCGACCAGCTCGAGTGGACGTGCAGGTCGCCGAAGTAGACCTGTCGCAGCTCGGGGTTCGTCGCTTCCCCGGGCTGGATCGTGTTCGCGGCCGTGATCGGCAGCGTCGCCGGCGGAGAGGTGACCTCTACGGACAACGCGTCGGTCGGCGCGTCGGTCGGCGCACGCGAATGGGATGCGCTCTCGCCGGCCTCGCATCCGATCACCAGGCCTGCGAGCGACGAGAGCAAGAGCAGTCGCCATAGACGGCAAGCCCGATCGGACCTGTGGGCCGGACGCTCGGCGCTCTCGCTTCTCAATTGTTTCCGTAGACGGCGCCGCCATCGACCTTGAGGATCGAGCCGGTCGCATAGCGCGAGGCGTCGCTCGCGAGATAGAGCGCCGCGCCCACGATCTCGTCCGGTGCGCCGCCGCGGCGCAGCGGCAGGGAACGATTCAGCCCTTCGATCATCTCTGGCGACCATGCCTTGCTGATGTCGGTCATGAAGGCCCCGGGCATGATGCAGTTCACGCGAACCGTCGGGGCGAAGGTGCGCGCGAAGCTCTTCGTGAGGTTGTGCAGGCCCGCTTTGGCGGCTCCGTAGGGGATCTCGCCGGGGCTCGGCTGGCTCGCGGCGATGCTCGAGACGCCGATGATCGAGCCGCCGCCGGCGTCGCGCATGGCGCTTCCGAGGACCGCCGTCAGCCGAAAGGCGCCCTTCAGGTTGACACCCAGGACCTTGTCCCAGAGCGCTTCCGAGACCTCGAGGACATCGCCGTAGATCGGGGACATGCCGGCGTTGTTCACGAGCACGTCGACGCGTCCGAAGCGATCGAGCGCCGCGGCCGCGAGCGCGTCGCATTCGCTCCACTCGCCGACGTGACATCGGACGGCGAGCGCTCGCTGGCCGGTCTCTTTCTCCACCTCGTCCGCCAGGGCCTGGCAGGCCTCGAGCTTGCGGCTGGCGATCACGACGTCGGCCCCGACGCGCGCGTAGGCCAGCACGATCTCTCGTCCGAGGCCCCGGCTACCGCCGGTCACGACGGCGACCTTGCCGTCGAGCCGGAACTGGTCGGTGGGATCGGATGTGTGCGTGGACATGGTGGGCCTCTTCGTTCGTCGTTCGGGTGGCTCGAAACCTTCGATTGCTGCGCGGCCGCGGGGCGCGAGGGAGGCGCTGCTCCGCCGACGGGCGGCCGCGCGGCGGAGGCGAGACTATGGCGGGTGTCCGGCAATTATCCCACCGTAGGCCTCTCGATCGCACGACCCCACCCCGGCGGCACGCGCCGCCACATCGTTCCAGTCAGGAGTCCTTGCCCATGCCCATCGATTTCAGCGTCGAGCCCGAGTTCCAGAAGGAGCTCGATTGGATCCGCGAATTCGTGGACACCGAGGCGGTGCCTCTCGACCTGGCCTTCGGCGGTGAGGAGGGCATCTACGACAAGACCCATCCGGTTCACGAGGAGGTGATCCGGCCGTTGCAGGAGAAGGTGAAGGCGCGTGGGCTCTGGGCCTGCCATCTCGGGCCCGATCTGGGCGGGCTGGGCTACGGGCAGACCAAGCTGGCGCTCATGAACGAAATCCTCGGGCGTTCGGGCTGGGCGTCGAGTCTGTTCGGATGCCAGGCGCCCGACTCGGGCAATGCCGAGATCATCGCGCACTACGGCAGCGAGGAGCAGAAGGAGCAATACCTGGCGCCGCTGCTCGACGGCAAGATCTCCTCTTGTTATTCGATGACCGAGCCTCAGGGCGGTGCCGATCCGAACGTCTTCAAGTGCCGGGCCACGCGCGACGGCGACGACTGGGTGATCGAAGGGGAAAAGTGGTTCTCGTCGAGTCTGCGATGGGCGAAGTTCGCGATCGTGATGGCCGTGACGAATCCGGACGTGCCGATCTATCAGGGCGCCTCGATGTTCCTGGTCCCGACGGATACGCCCGGGCTCGAGATCATCCGCAACACGGGCATGGCCTACGAGCCGATCGGCCACGGTGGGCACGCCTACGTTCGCTACGACAAGGTGCGCGTGCCGAAGGAGAACCTGCTCGGCGGGGAAGGGCAGGCGTTTCGCATCGCCCAGACGCGTCTCGGCGGCGGGCGGCTGCACCATGCGATGCGCACGGTCGGCGCCGTGGCGCGCATGCTCGACATGATGGCGGAGCGCGCCCAGAGTCGGGAGACCAAGGGGTCGCTGCTCGCGGACAAGCAGGGTGTGCAGGACATGCTCGGTCGCACCTGGATCGAGCTCCAGCAGTTCAGGCTGCTCGTGCTCTATGCCGCCTGGACCGTCGATCAGGTCGGTGGCTCGGCGGCGCGCACGCAGATCGCCGCGGTCAAGGTCGCGACGCCCCAGATCTACACCGACACGGCCTATCGCTGCATGCGCCTGCACGGGGCGCTCGGGGTCTCGAACGAGATGCCGATCGCGAGCATGTGGCTCGCCGGTGCATCGCTCGGGCTCGCGGACGGGCCGACGGAGGTCCACATGACCACGATTGCCAAGCACGTCCTGAAGGACGTCGAGCCTTCGACGACCGGCTGGCCGAGCGAGCATCTGCCCGAACGACGAGAGGCCGCGCGCAAGCGCTTTGCCCATCTGCTGGAACATACGGTGGGCAACGCCTGAGCAAACGGGTCGCCGGGTTCAGTCCGAGCTTGTGGCCAGCTTGTGCTTCTGGACCTTGCCGCTCGCGGTGCGCGGCAACGACGCTTCGATCACGATGCGCCGGGGCTGCTTGAAGCGCGCGAGCCGCGTCGAGAGCCACTCGAGAAGCTGCTCGGGGGAGACGTCGTGTCCGGTTGCCGGCACGACGTGGGCGTGCCCGACTTCGCCCCACTCGGCGTCCGGGACAGCGACCACCGCGGCTTCCGCGACTGCTGGATGCTCGATCAGCGTCGCCTCGATCTCGGCGGGATAGACATTCTCGCCGCCCGAGATGTACATCTCCCGCGCCCGACCGACGAGGGTGACGTCGAAGTCCTCGTCGCGCGTGGCGAGGTCGCCGGTGCGCAGCCAGCCATCTCGCAGGGTCTCGGCGTTCGCCTCGGGTCGCTGCCAGTAGCCCAGCATGCAGATCGGTCCGGCCACGACGATCTCTCCGACCTCTCCCGGACGCACGTCGCGCCAGGCGGCGACCGGTCCCTCGATCGTCGCAGGATCGATCAGACGGATCTCTCCGTGCTCGACGGGGCGACCGACGCTGCCCGCCTTCTCGAGGGCGAGGTCGGCGTCGAGACAGGTGAGGATCGAGGTCTCGGTCTGGCCATAGCCCTGCTTCATCAGCAGGCCGAGCCGGGCGAAGGCGCGAATCATCTCGGCGGGCGCGGCGGCCCCGGCGGTGAAGGCGAAGCGCAGGGAGTCGGGGGGCGTCGATCGCGGGCGACCCGCTACGAGCGCGTCGAGCAGTCGTTGGTGCATGGTCGGCACGCCGCCGAAATAGCTGACGTCCTCGCGCTCGATCGTGCGCCAGACCCGTTCCGCGTCGAAGCCCTCCTGGAGCACGAGCCCGGCACCCGCGAAGATCGCCGGGATCGCCAGAATCTGCAGGCCGAGGGAGTGGAAGAGCGGGGCGACGACGAGCACACGATCGTCGGGAACGATGCCGAAGAAGCGCTCGGCGTTGCGGCTGTTGTAGAGCGCCTTTCGCAGCGGCAGCAGCGCGCCCTTCGGCTTGCCCGTCGTGCCCGACGTGTACATCAGGATCACGGGATCTTCGGGGCTGGCGGATCGTTGGCCGGGCATGGGCTCCACCGAGAGCAGGGCGCGCTCGTAGGCGTCGCCATCGCCCGGGGCTGCACTCGGCTCGCTCTTCGGGCGGCCCTCGCGCGCACCGACCTCGAGCACGCGCGGGCGGGGGGATGCGATTCGCTCGAGCGCGGCGTCGGCGCGCTCTCGCCACGCGCGCTCGACGAGCAGCAGGCGCGGCGTGCAATCGTCGAGCTGGAAGGCGACCTCGTCGGGTGTCAGGCGGGCGTTCACGGGCAGAACGATGGCGCCCACGCGCGCGGCCGCGAAGAGCGCTTCGAGCAGCGCGCCGCGGTTGCCCAGCCAGAGCGCGATGCGATCGCCCGCCTCGAGACCGCTCTCCTGCAGCCACGTCGCGAGGCGAGCCGCGCGATTCTCGGCGCTTGCGTAGTCACAGCGGCGATGGTCGTCGACCCAGGCCAGCGCCCGCGGATTCCGCTCGGCCCAGAAGCTCAGCCAGCGGCCCATGTTGTGGTCGAGCGAAGATTGCATGGCGGGCGCCGACGATAACGATCGCCCGAAGCCTTGGCATCGGCGTTCGCCGGGCCGACCGCTGGCGGCAGAAGCCCGGGCCCATACGGGTGACGAGCCTTGCGGGGTATCCTCGGCAGATGTTGGAGCTCGACCTTCGGAACACGCTCGAATCTCTCGGCGTTCGAGACGCGCGCCTGCTCGTGGCGGTCTCGGGCGGGCGGGACTCGATGGTGCTGCTCGACCTGCTGCGGCGGGCGGGCCCGGAGCTTCGGCTCGAGCTCGTGGTCGGCCACGTCAATCACGGACTCAGAGGATCGGAGTCCGATGGCGACGAGGCGCACGTGCGCGCCGCTGCGCTCGACGCGGGGCTCGAATACCGGACGCGGGCCATCGATCCCGCCGCCGCCCGCGCAGGCGGGAGCAGCCGCGTGCGGCCGACCCTCGAAGAGGCGGCGCGCGACGGGCGCCGCGCGGCGTTGGTGGCGATCGCCGAGGCCTGCGACTGCTCGGCGATCGTCACCGCGCATCACGCAGGCGATCAGGCCGAGACGGTCTTGCTGCGAATCCTGCGTGGGACGGGCCCCGACGGGCTGGCCGCGATGTCCGAGCAGAGCGTGGGGGGCCGCTGGCTCAGGCCGCTGCTCGGCATCATGCCGGAACGAATCGAGGCCTGGGCGGACGATCACGCGATCGACTGGAGACAGGATTCGAGCAACCGGGATCGGCGATTCACGCGAAATCGGCTGAGACACGACTGGATTCCCGGCCTGTCGGAGACTTTCAATCCGCAGCTGCTCAGGGCCTTGTGCAATCTGGCCGAAGCACAGAGAAGGGATCGCGAATGGATCGACGATCTCGTCGCTCAGGCGGCCAGGGAGCGCATCGAGATTGGCCCGAGCGGCATCCAACTCGCGATCGACGGATGGGACGAGGTTCCCGAAGCACTGGCACGGCGACTCATTCGACGGGCCATGGGCGAGGCGGGTCTCGGCCGCGACGTCACGCGCCGACATCTCGAACGTGCGCTGGCCTTCCTGCGACGCGGCCGCAGCGCCGGGCGGAACAAGCGGATCGAGCTTCCCAAGGGGGTCGTGCTTCGGCGGTCCGGCGACGCCTTCGTCTTCGAGGTCGATTCCGACCGAAGCGAGATGCGGGCGAACGATAATGCTAGGGTACAAGGGCGAGTTTGAACGGATTTTCGGGTTTTCGGCGCAGTGCCCCCTCAGCCGGAGTCCGATGACCGCCTCGGGGCCCGTCGGATCGGACGATCCGGCCGATCGGGACGGGAGGCCGGAGCGGAGAGAAAGCATCGAGAGCGTCGAGGCCCCGCTCGGGGTCGGTCCAGCCAGCACAGGGGCCGGATCCGAACCCGAGAGTCCCGGACAGGGTCCCAGATGCTCGCAGGAACGCCTGGGGTGGCTCGCGCAGCAGCCCCGATCGAAGCGGATCGTGACCGCAAGCCGCGATCCCGGGGCACCGTCCCCGAGATTCTGGC
Organism: uncultured delta proteobacterium; assembly: GCA_963698485.1. GTDB lineage: Bacteria > Myxococcota_A > UBA9160 > UBA9160 > UBA4427 > UBA4427. The sequence goes on from CAVORA010000003.1 coordinate 49,524, forward strand.
CTGATGCCATGGCCCTCCGCTGTGTCCGACAGATCCTTCGCGCGAAGCAGCGGACCCCGACGAACGGGGCCCGCTTAGTAGAAGACACGCCCGGTGATCGGAGCAATGTGTGAATCAGCAGTTCTACAAGAACCTGGCCCTGTGGGTCGTGATCCTCGTGGTCATGCTCCTGCTCTTCACGACGTTGAAGCAGAACGAGACGGTGCCGCCCCAGATCGCGCTCAGCGAGTTCATGGAGCAGGTCGAGACCAACCAGGTCGAGTCCGTGATGATCGAGGAAGGCAATATCGCCGGGAAATACGCGGACGGTCGTAAGTTCACCACCTACGCACCCCCCGCCTCGATCGACAACGACTTCCTGGCGGACCTGCGCGCGCGTGGCATCAACACCGAGATCAAGCCGCGCGACGAGGGCAGCTTCTGGCGCCAGATCCTGATCATGTGGTTCCCGCTCGTCCTGTTCATCGGCCTGTGGATCTTCTTCATCCGGCAGATGCAGAGCGGCGGCGGCAAGGCGATGAGCTTCGGCAAGTCGAAGGCCCGCCTGCTCACCGAGAACCAGCACTCCGTGACCTTCAAAGACGTCGCGGGGATCGAAGAGTCCAAGACCGAGCTCGAGGAGATCATCGAGTTCCTGCGTGAGCCGAAGAAGTTCACGCGCCTCGGCGGCCGGATTCCGAAGGGCGTGCTGCTCGTCGGACCACCCGGCACGGGCAAGACGCTGCTCGCTCGCGCGGTGGCGGGCGAGGCGGGCGTCCCCTTCTTCTCGATCTCCGGCTCGGACTTCGTCGAGATGTTCGTCGGTGTGGGCGCTTCGCGCGTGCGGGATCTATTCCTGCAAGGCAAGAAGCAGGCGCCGTGCATCATCTTCATCGACGAGATCGACGCCGTCGGTCGCCATCGCGGTGCCGGCATGGGCGGCGGACATGACGAGCGCGAGCAGACGCTGAACCAGCTGCTCGTCGAGATGGACGGATTCGAGAGCAACGAAGGGGTCATCATGATCGCGGCGACCAATCGCCCCGACGTGCTCGATCCGGCCTTGCTGCGCCCTGGGCGCTTCGACCGACGCGTCGTGGTGCCGCGGCCGGACCTGAAGGGCCGCCTCGAGATCCTCAAGATCCATACCCGGCGGGTCCCGCTGGCGGACGATGTCGACCTCGAGCTGCAGGCACGGGGTACGCCCGGCATGGTGGGTGCCGACCTGCAGAATCTCGTCAACGAAGCGGCTCTCCTGGCGGCCCGCCGCAACGCCTCGCGCGTGGCGCACCAGGACTTCGAGAACGCCAAGGACAAGGTCATCATGGGCACCGAGCGGCGCAGCATGATCATGTCCGACGAGGACAAGCGGATCACGGCCTATCACGAGGCCGGACACGCGCTGGTCGCGATGCTCACGCCCGAGGATTCGGACCCCGTTCACAAGGTGACGATCATTCCGCGCGGCATGGCGCTCGGGCTGACGCAGACCCTGCCCGAGGCGGATCGGCTGAACTACACGCAGTCCCAGATCTATGCGGTGATCCGTTATGCGATGGGTGGTCGCGCCGCCGAGGAGATCGTCTTCGACCACTTCTCGACCGGCGCCTCGAATGATCTGCAGCAGGCGACGAGCTGGGCGCGGCGGATGGTGACGGAGTACGGCATGAGCAAGGGGCTCGGCCCGGTCTCCTACGCGGGCGATGGCGGCGACGTCTTCCTCGGTCGGGATTTCGCGACCCGCAAGGACTACAGCGAGCAGAAGGCCCGTGAGATCGATGAGGAGGTCTCCGACATTCTGGGGGCCAAATACGACGAAGCGCGCGACCTGCTGACCGAGAACAGGGACCTGCTCGACCGGGTTGCCGAGGCTCTGCTCGAGCGGGAGACGCTCGAGGGGCCCCAGCTGCAGATCCTGCTTCGGGGCGAGGAGCTGCCGACGCTGGTGCCCGCTCGCGACCCCGCGGCGGCGCGTCCGAAGGTCGAGGGGCGGGATGAAGGCCTGGCGGACGGCAAGGCAGGGGGCGGCATTCCCGACCCCGAGCCGATGCCGGGCTGAGGCAGGCTGAAGCGGTCGGGGCGGGCGAGCAGAGGGGGCGAGCACGTTGATCTCAGTGCTGTGGGAGTTCGGGTCGGATCTGGCGGAGTTTTTCAACTCCCGCTTCGATCCGTTGCGCGACACCCTCGACATCCTGCTCGTCACGCTCGGTATCTATTGGCTGTTGCTGCTGATCCGGGGTACGCGCGCGATCCAGATCCTGGTCGGTCTGATCGTCATGATCGCGCTGTCCCTGCTCAGCCAGCTTCTCGAGCTGGCGGCGCTGGGCCTGATCCTCGAACGCCTCGTCGAGCCCGCCGTCCTGATCATCGTGATCCTCTTCCAGAACGACATCCGCCGTGCCCTCGCGCGCGTGGGACGCGGCTTCTTTCCCTCCTTCTCGGCCGAGCAGGAGATCCAGGTCGTGGAGGAGATCGTTCGCGCCGCGGGCTCCTTGTCTCAGCGTCGCCACGGTGCACTGATCGTGCTCGAGCGGGAGAGCAACCTGGGCGACCTGATCGAGGCCGGCGTGGCGGTCGACGGCGCACTCTCGAAGGAGCTGCTCGCCAGCATCTTCCATCCTTCGTCGCCGATGCACGACGGCGCGGTCATCATTCAAGAGGGCCGGGTGGCTTCGGCGGGCTGCATCCTGCCACTCACGCTGCGGACGGATCTACCCGAAGGCCTCGGCACGCGTCATCGCGCGGCGGTCGGAATCACCGAGGAGACGGATGCTCTGGTGGTCGTGGTCTCGGAAGAGACGGCGAATATCTCGGTCGTGCTCGGCGGCGAAATGCTGCGCGGCCTCGACGCGCCGCAGCTGCGGGTGGTGTTGCGGGACGTGCTCGGCGGCGAGCTGAAAGAGCTGCCCGAGGTCCTCGAGACGACGGGTCGACTCGAGGTCGCCGAGGGATCCGGGCAGGCGAGCGCGGGTTGAGCGGCGGTGCAACGCGGGCGGCCGCTCCTCGTGGGGGCTCGGGTCGCCCGAGTCTCGCGGGCTCGCCGGTCTGGGGACGAGTCCGCTAGCTGATCGAATCGGATCGTGGAACCAGGACGAGTCGGCACGATCGAGCCGGCCGACCGAGGAGATGAGCGCCCCATGGCGTCGCGTTTTCAGAATTTCAGGCCAGGCGTACTCGTTCTGGCCCTGGCGATCAGCGTCTTCATCTGGGCGGTCGCGCAGGGTACGTCGAGCGTGATCCAGTCCTTCGACGTCGAGGTGGAGTTGGTCGGCGTCGAGGACGGACTCGTGATCACCGACCAGAGCTCCGACGAAATCAACGTGCGACTGCGAGGGAGCCGCGCAGCGCTCCGAAACCTCGACACGGGTCAGCTCAAGTACCGGGTGGATGCGCGGGGGGCAAGCCCGGCGTCGCCGTCTACGAGGTCGACGTCGAGACGATCGATCATCCGACGGGAACCCAGTTCGTGGGTTATTCCCCATCCAGACTTCAGGTGCGCTTCGAGAAACGAGGGCGCAAGGCAGTCGGGGTTCGTGCCGAAATAACGGGCACGCCCGCGCCGGGCTTCCACGTCGCGGGCGTGGTCATCGAGCCCGAGAAGGTCTGGCTCGAAGGAGCGCGTAGTCAGGTGATGCGACTGAACGAAGTCGTGACCGAAACGATCGAGATCGCTGGGCTGGCGTCGAGCGCCGAGCGAGAGGTGCGTCTCGTCCTCGGCGGAGGCACGGTCTGGGCGGAGGACAATGCACCGGTTCGGGTCGAGATCCGCATCGAGCCCGATCCCGTCCCGGAGCCGGTGCTCGATCTCGATGACCCCGATGCACTGGAAGCGGAGCTGGAGGAAGCGACATGAGCGGAGAGCGGAAGCTCTTCGGGACAGATGGCATTCGTGGTACTGCGAATGTCCACCCGATGACGCCCGAAGTGGCACTGGCTCTGGGGCGGGCGATCGCGCACGTCTTTCGCGAGCACGAGGGACAGCGCAAACAGATCCTGATCGGCAAGGACACGCGCCTGTCCGGCTACATGTTCGAGGACGCGCTCGGCCGCCGGCATCTGTTCGATGGGCGTGAACGTGATCCAGGTGGGTCCCGTGCCGACCCCGGCGCTCGCGTTCCTGACCCGCGACATGCGCTGCAACGCCGGCGTCATGATCACGGCCAGTCACAATCCCTACCAGGACAACGGCATCAAGTTCTTCGCCGCCGACGGCTTCAAGCTGCCCGACGCGGAAGAGGCACGCATCGAGGCGCTGGTCGAAAGTGGCGAGGTCTCGAAGATCTCCGTGCCGCCCGACGAGATCGGTCAGGCCCATCGCATCGAAGACGCCCGCGGTCGCTACGTCGTGTACCTGAAGAACACCTTTCCGCGCGACCTCACCCTCGAAGGCATGCGCATCGTGATCGACTGCGCCAACGGCGCGGGCTATCGCGTGGGTCCCGACTGTCCTGCAGGAGCTCGGGGCCGAGGTGTTTGCGATCGGCGTCGAGCCGAACGGACGCAACATCAACGAGGAGTGCGGCTCGCTCTATCCCGAGCGCGCCGCGGCCAAGGTACGGGAGCTGCGGGCCGACGTCGGGATCGCCCTCGACGGCGATGCGGATCGGGTGATCGTGATCGACGAGCGCGGGGAGGTCTTCGACGGAGACCTGTTGATGTGGCTGTGCGCCAAGGACATGAAGGCGCGTGGCGCACTCGCCAAGCGACACCGTCGTTGCGACCGTGATGAGCAACCTCGGCCTCGAGCTCGCGCTGGACTCGATCGGCGTGAAGCTGCTGCGCGCCCAGGTCGGCGATCGTTATGTCGTGGAGGCGATGCGCTCGGGTGCGCTACAACCTGGGCGGTGAGCAGTCGGGCCACATCCTCTTTCTGGACGACTCCACTACAGGCGACGGCATGATGTCGGCACTCCAGGTGCTGGCCCTGATGGCGCGCAGCAAGCGCAAGCTGTCCGAGCTGAACGAGGGACTCGAGCGCTTGCCACAGGTGATGGTCAATGTCGGCGTTGCGGAGAAGCGTCCGCTCGAGGAGCTGACCTCGTTCCAGGAGGCGATCGCCGAGATCGAGGACGAGCTGGGAGAAGCGGGGCGTGTGTTGATCCGCTACTCGGGCACCGAGAACAAGGCGCGCGTCATGGTCGAAGGTCGCAACGAGGCGCGCGTACACGAGATCGCGAACCACCTGGCCGGCAAGCTCAAGCAGGCCCTGGCGGGAGCTGGCTGATTCATGCGGATCGTTCTGTCGTTGGATAGCTGGCCCGCGCTGCGCGAGTTCGCGGCGGATGATCGGAGTGATCTGGGGGCGGCGGCCAGTCTCGCCGAGCTCGCGGGCGTCGACACGCTGCGGCTCTCGATCAACGAAGACCTGGCCGCCGGTTCGCGAGACGGACGTGGATACGCTGCGCCGGCGCCGCGCGATCGTTCGAGCTGCGGATGCCGATTTCGCAGAATCTCCTGAAGGTGCCGCTCGAGGCGCGCCCGGATCGCGTCGTGCTCGTCGGCGAACGGCACGAGGCCTCGGGGCCCGCTCCGCCGGTCGATGCGCGGGTCTCCGGAGCGGCGCTCGGAAGCGTGCTCCGCTCGCTCGCGGAAGCGGGCATCGCCGACGAGCGTGCGGGTCGCGCCCGAGCTCGACGCGATTCGCGCCGTTCACGCCCAGGGTGTCGCGCCACGTCGAGCTCTTCACCGGCTATCTCGTCGACCTGCCGGACGCCGAGCGCCGCGCTGCGCTCGTGACGCTCGGCGACACGACGCGGCTCGCCAGCAAGCTTCGACTCGGCATCGCGGTGGCAGGGGGACTCGATGATCGCAACATCCGTGAAGTGCTCGAGGCCGCGCCCTCTGCCGAGCGCGTCGTCTTCGGGCGCGGGCTCGCGAGACGCGCGCTGCTGATCGGACTCGACCAGGCCATCCGCGACTTCAGCGCCCGGATGCGTTGACCCCGGTTCTCCCGCGCGCCCGCCCATGCCGCCTCCGGTAACTCGGCTACCTTGATCCGCGGGCATGTGTCGGGCGCCGCTGGATGACCCGCACGGCGCGTCATGAGGGATCTGGCCGAGGAGCGTCCTCACGACGTTGGATGGGGGCGACGCGATGGTCCGAGCAGATGCGGCCGCGCGGTCATCGCAGGCCCTGCGAGTCGAGTGAGTGGGGAGGACGAGCGGGATGTTCGATTCCAGCCAGGCGACGCGAGGCGACGGCGCATGAATCGTCCTTCCGCGAGCCATCGCCAAGGCGTCTGGCCGCTGGTGACGGCGGCCGAGATGCAGGCCCTCGACCGCCAGACGATCGAGGGGCGCGGCGTGCCTGGCGAGATTCTGATGGAGAGTGCCGGCCGCGCCCTGGTCGCGCCGACGCTCGAGCTGCTCGCGTCCTCGTCGCGGCCGAACGCGCCGATCCGGGCGCTCTGTGGTGGAGGCAATAACGGCGGGGACGGGTTCGTTCTGGTGCGGCATCTGGCGGCCGAGGGGATCGCCGCCGAGGCCGTGCTGATCGGCGATCCGGCTCGGCTGCCGCCGGATGCGGCCAGCAACTGGGCCCGGCTCGAAGGCGCGGGCGCGTTGCGGCGACAGCTGGATCCAGAGGACCGGACCTTCGATTGGGCCGGCCTGCTCGATCTCACGAGCGTGGCGGTCGATGGGCTCTTCGGGACCGGACTCGCCCGACCGGTGGAAGGCGGCTTCGCACGCCTGATCGAAGCGATCGTCTCGGCTCGGTCGCGCGGCCTTCGGGTGCTCGCGGTCGACATCCCGTCCGGGATCGCGGCGGATACGGGTCAGGTCCTCGGCGCTGCGATCGAGGCCGACCGCACGATCACGATCTCGCTGCCGAAGATCGGGCTCGCCCTCGAGCCGGGTGCCTCGCACGCAGGGCGCATCGAGGTGGCGCGAGTCGGGATCGACGACCCCGATCCGGAGCGGTTGCCGCGCGTCGAGCTCTGGAACGCGCGCGCCGTCGCGGATCGCTTTCCTGCGCGGCCGCGCGCCGGGCACAAAGGCAGCTTCGGCCACGTGCTGGTGATCGCGGGCTCCGCGGGCAAGACCGGGGCCGCTGCGATCAGCTGTCGCGCCGCGGCACGGGCGGGCGCCGGTCTCGTCACGTTGGCGCATCCGCGCGGCGTCGAGGCCGAGCTCGGGGCGCTGGCAGCCGAGGTGATGAGCGCGCCCGTGGCCGCGACCGCCGAAGGCCAGCTTCGCCCGCGCGGGCGAGAAGGCGATCGAGGAGCTCGTGGCCTCGAGGGACGTCGTCGCACTCGGCCCGGGAATCGGTCAGGACGCCGAGACCGTCGAGCTGGTGCGGCATCTGGTGCGCTCGATCGATCGACCGATGGTCATCGACGCCGACGGGCTGAACGCGCTCGTGGGTTAGCTCGAGGATCTTCGAGCCAGGGGCGGTTCGCTCGTGCTGACGCCCCATCCCGGTGAGGCGGCGCGGCTGCTCGACACCACGGCAAGCGAGCTGAACGCCGATCGCGTCGGTTCGGCTCGCCGTCTGGCGCACCGCAGCGGCGCGGTGGTGGTCTTGAAGGGGGCCAGAACGGTCGTCGCGAGTCCGTCGGGACGGGTCTCGATCATTCCGACCGGAGGGCCTGCACTGGCGTCGGGCGGTACGGGCGACGCGCTGACGGGCATCGTCGCGGCCCTGCTGGCCTCCGGCGCGGAGGCCTTCGAGGCGGCGACGCTGGCGGCCTGGTGGCACGGGGCGACGGCGGATCGCCTGCCAGCGAGTCGTGTGGGCTTCGGCCTGCTCGCGAGCGAGCTCGCGGATGCCCTGCCCGCGACCGCCGCGGCAATCTTCGAACAGGCCGAGGAGGGCGCACTGGGTGGAAGCCTGGACCTTCGATTCCCGGGACCCTGAGCAGACGCGCGAGGCCGGTCGAGAGCTCGGTCGCTCGATCGGCGCCGACGGACTCGTGATCGCGCTGATCGGTCCGCTCGGCGCCGGGAAGACGGTCTTCGTGAAGGGGCTGGCGGAGGGCCTCGGCATCGATCCGCGCGCCGTGTCGAGCCCGACCTTCGTGATCGCCCAGCAATACCGCGTGCCGAGCGGTCCCGAGCTGCTGCACCACGTCGACCTCTACCGCCTCGATTCGGAGGACGAGCTCGAATCGATCGGCTTCTACGACATGTTCGCGCCGGGCATGGTGCTGGCGGTGGAGTGGGCCGATCGTTTCCCGGGCGTCCTGGGCCGGGAGACGCTGACGATCGAGTTCGAGGGCCCTGGCTCGGGGGAAGAGGACGCGGTCGTGCGGGAGGACAGCGGCCCGTCCGCGCGACGGGCGCGCGTCGCTGCCCGCGGCGAGGTCGCGACGCTGGTCCTCGACGATTGGGCCGAACGGCTCGAGGCGCTGCGTCGGGCGCGACCGGGCAGCGGCTCCTTCGTCGAGATGCGCCTGGCCGCGACCCTCGTGCTGGCGGTCGCGCTCGCCGTCCTCGGCGACGCGCGCCTTCGCGACCGCGAAGCGCCGGAGGAAGGTTGCCAGGCGCTGCGAAGCGTGCGCGCAGATGAGTTCGGCACCTCCCACGCGACCTGCCTGGGCAACCCGGCCTCGCCGCCCGCGCTCGAGGGCGTCGGTGCCGTTCTGGCGGGGGGACGCATCGATCTCAACGCCGCCTCGCCGGGGCTGCTCGAGACGCTGCCTGGAATCGGACCGGCCAAGGCCCGGGCGATCGCTGCGACCCGGAGCGAGCGCGCCTTCGAACGTCTGACCGATCTCCAGCGCGTTCCCGGCATCGGCCCGAAGACCCTGGCGCGCCTGGCTCTCTGGATCGAAGTCGTCACGCCGAGTGCCGAGGGCGACGCGCGACCGGGCGGTCTGCCGCACCGCTCGAGACCCGCGCCGCGACGGGAGCCACGAAATGGCTGATGGGTCGCCGGCGCTCGATTCGGAGGCGGTCGATGCGAAAGCGGAAGACGGGATCCTTGCGCGCTTGTCGGCGCTCCAGGGGTGGCTCGCCGAGGAGCTGTGGCGGCGTGCGCCGGAGGAATCGCGGCCGAGGCACCTGCTGCGCTCGATCGCGCAGCTGATCGCGCTCACGATCCGGGGCTTCGAGAACGATCGGCTGCTGCTGCGCGCGAGCGCTCTGACCTACGTGACGGCGCTCTCGATCATTCCGATGCTGGGTGTCGTGATCTCGATCATGGGGGCGATCGGAGGAGACGAGACGCTGGTCGAGTTCGCGATCGACCAGCTGACGACCGTGGCGCCCGAGGTGCGAGAGATCGTTCGGACCTATGCCTCGAACCTCGACTTCCGGCGCTTCGGCACCATCGGCGGCGCCATCCTGTTCGGAACCGCGATCTTTGCCTTGCGACATCTCGAAGCGACGCTCAACGACATCTGGGGAGTCGAAGCGTCGCGCAGCTGGGCTCGACGCTTCTCCGACTATCTGGCGGTCCTCGTCGTCGCGCCGGTGTCGACGGGCGTCGCCGTCAGTCTCGCCACCACGCTCCAGAGCGGGCGCTTCGTCGGCTGGCTGCTCGACGATCCCGTGCTCTCGCGACTCTACGGGCTCGGCCTGACTCAGGTGCCGGTGGTGGTGCTCTTCCTCGGCTTCACCTTCCTCTACTGGTTCTTTCCGAATACCCAGGTCCGGGTCGGTGCGGCGGCGCTCGGCGGACTGGTCGCGGCGATCCTCTTCGCGGCCGCGCGAACCGCCTATGTCGAGTTCCAGATCGGAGCGGCGACCTACCAGACGGTCTTCGGAGCGCTCTCCGCGGTGCCGCTGATCCTGGCGTGGCTCTATGCCTGCTGGGCGGTGCTCTTGCTGGGGGCCGAGGTCGCCTTCGCGACCCAGAATCTGCCCTTTGCGCGCAGGGAGATGCGCAGTGGCGAAGCCAGTGCGGCGGAGCAGGAGCGGATCACGCTCGAGATCGCGGTGGCGATCGCAGACGCCTTCGTCGGTCGCCGCCTGCCGCCGACGGCGGAGAATCTGGCGGACAGCCTCGACGAGCCGATCCGACTCGTCCGGCAGCTCTGCGAAGACCTGCAGGCGGCCGAGCTGATCCGACCGGTGCAGACGGACGACGGCCGCGACGTCTCCTTCGTGCCGGCGGCGCCGCTTCGCGAGCTGACCGTCGGCGCGGTGCTGCGGGCCGTGCGGGGCCGGATTGTGGAGACCAGGGGGGAGGGCGGCGGCATGCACAACCCCGAGGTGGATCGTGAGCTGGCGCGCCTCGCAGGCGTCTGGGACGAGATGGCGGACCAGACGACGCTCGAGCAGCTGTGTCCCGGCACGGTCCGGACGTCCGACGCCTCCGCGCCCACGATCGCGTGATTGCAGGCGCTCGAATCGAGGCGCTTGAATCCGGGGGCTCCGGGGCTACGGTCGCGCTCGTCTGGCCCGCCGCAGCCGGGCCGACACGATCGGGGATCGATGAGGCTCTATCTCGACCACAATGCCACTACGCCGGTTCGGCCCGAGGTCGCCCGCGCCATGACGGAGATCCTGCGTCATGTGTTCGGGAATCCGTCGAGTGTCTACGAAGAGGGGGCCGCCGCGCGCGCGCAGGTCGAGGCCGCCCGCGCCCGGGCGGCCGAGCTGCTAGGCACGACGGCGCGGGCCGTGCGTTTCACGTCCGGTGCGACGGAGGCCAACAACGCGTTGCTCTTCGGGCTGCTCGAGCCGGGCGACCACGTCGTCACGACGGGCGTCGAGCATCCCTCCGTCTCCGAGCCCCTCGCACTGCTCGAGCAACGGGGCCTGCGGGTCTCCCGCGTTGCACCGGATTCGGATGGCTGCGTTTCAGCAGCGGACGTGATGGCCGAGATCACCGACGAGACCCGGCTGGTCTCGGTGATCTGGGCGAATAACGAGACCGGCGCCCTCCAGCCGATCGAGGAGATCGCCGCTGGCTGTCGCGAGCGCGGCGTGCTGCTGCATAGCGACGCGACCCAGGCCGTGGGCAAGCTGCCGATCGACCTGTCGAGCGTGCCGGTCGATCTCCTCTCGACCTCGGCTCACAAGCTCGGGGGGCCGAAGGGAGTCGGCGCGTTGATCGTCCGCGAAGGCGTGAGCCTGCCCGCCTTCCTGCACGGGGGCGGTCAGGAGCGTGGGCTGCGCGGTGGCACCGAGAATGTCGCCGGCATCGTCGGCTTCGGGGTGGCCTGTGAGCTCGCGATCGCCGAGGGCCCCGCGCGGACGGCGCGTTATGGCGAGCTGCGGGATCGACTGTGGGCGGGCATCGAGTCGAAGGTCGCCGGGGTGCGTTGGAACGGGGATCCGAATCGGCTGCTCAGCAACACGCTGAACGTCGAGTTCGTCGATCTGGCGGGAGAGGTGCTGGTCCAGGCGCTCGACCTCGAAGGCGTGGCGGTCTCGGCGGGCGCGGCGTGTCACTCGGGATCGATCGAGCCGTCGAAGGTGCTCTCGGCGATGGGCCGGACGCCGGAGCAGGCGCGCGGGAGCCTGCGGTTCTCGATCGGATGGGGAGTCGACGAAGCCCAGATCGACGAGGTCGTCGGGCTGCTCGGCACGTTGGTGCCGCGTGTGCGTTCGGCCCAGGCACCGTGACCGTGAAGCGCGAGGCGCGGGAGACGAGCGGGCCGCCGGTGCGGGAGCGGGTCGTGGTCGCGATGTCGGGGGGCGTCGACTCCTCGGTCGCGGCGGCGGTGCTCGCGGAGCAGGGCGCGGAGGCGATCGGCGTCACGATGCGGCTCTCCGAGGGCGGATCGCGATGTTGCTCGCTCGAGGACGCGGATGATGCACGGCGGGTCGCGGAGCGCCTCGGGATCCGCTTCTACGTCGCGAACTATGCGGACGCCTTCGGCCAGGAGGTGGTCGAACAGTTCGCCGACGCCTACCTGGCGGGCCGAACGCCGATTCCCTGCGTGGCCTGCAACAAGTCCTTCAAGTTCGATCATCTGCTCGAGCGCGCCAAGGCCTTCGGCGCCACGCGGGTCGCGACGGGTCATTATGCTCGCCTGACGCACGATCCCGAGACCGGACAGGCGAGACTCTTTCGCGGCGTCGATCGCGAAAAGGACCAGAGCTATTTCCTGTTCCCCCTCGATCAGGCGCAGCTGCGATCGGCCTCGTTCCCGATCGGTGAGATGAGCAAGCACCAGGTCCGTGAACGCGCGCGAGCGCTCGGCCTGTCGACGGCCGACAAGCCCGAGAGTCAGGAGATCTGCTTCGTGCCCGATGGCGACTATGCGAAGGTCGTCGAGCGGCTGCGGCCGCAGGCCAGCCGGCTGAAGGGCGAGATCGTCGATGAAGCGGGCCAGGTGCTGGGAACACATCGCGGTGTCCATCGTTTCACCGTCGGCCAGCGCCACGGTCTCGGCATCTCGGCGAATCGCCGCCTCTATGTCCTGCGGCTCGATCCGCGCGAGCAGAAGGTGGTGGTCGGCGACGTCTCGGATCTCGACTGTCGTGGCGCGATCGTCGAGCAGGTGAACTGGATCTCGGGCCGCGCGCCCGCCAGGCCGATGTCCGTGCGCGTCCAGGTGCGACACCGCCATCAGGCCGCTCTCGCGGAGATCGCCGCCGAGCCGGACGGTCGCGCCAGGCTTCGCTTCGAGGAGCCGGTCCGTGCCGTGGCACCGGGGCAGGCAGCGGTCTTCTACGACGCCGAGCACGACCAGGAGGTGATCGGCGGGGGCTGGCTGGTCGGGGGGATCCAGTGAGCGACGAGCCGGATCGTTCCAAGCTGCTCGAGGAGCTCGAGCAGCGTCTCGAGCATCGTTTTCGAGATCCCGCGCTGCTGGAGACGGCGCTCTGCCACTCGTCCTACGCGCACGAACGCGGGCTCGACGCACCCGGCTCAGCGATCGAGAGCAACGAGCGCCTGGAGTTCCTGGGTGACGCGGTGCTGGCGCTGGTCGTGGCCGAGGCGCTCTACGTCGCCAAGCCCGGCTGGCGCGAGGGAGACCTGACGCGCTCGCTGCACGCCATCGTCGAGGGCCGGTCGCTCTCGCAGCTCGCGCGTTCCCTCGAGGTCGGCCGCGTGCTCAGACTCGGGCGGACCGAGGAGAGCTCGGGGGGCCGGGAGAAGGCTTCGATCCTCGAGAACGCGATGGAGGCGTTGCTCGGCGCGATCTATCTCGATGCCGGGCTCGAGCCGGTCGAGCGCTTCGTGCGGCGATTCTTCGGGGACGCGGTGGCGGCGGATGCCATCCGCGTCGAGCGCGATCCGAAGACCGAGCTGCAGGAGACCTTGATGGCGTCGCAGGGCGAGTTTCCAATCTACACGCTCGTGTGTGATAGTGGGGTCGAGGGCGGCGAAGAGCGCTTCACCGTCGCGGTCGTGTCGAGGGGCACGCCGCTCGCGGAAGGCATCGGGCGGACGAAGCGCCGGGCCGAGCGCGCGGCCGCGAAACGCGCACTCGACGAGCTGCGCGAGAACGCGTCCGCCGGTGAGGACGGCGAGGACGCCGAGGGGGAGCGGACCAGTGGATGATTTTCGGGCGGGATTCGTGGCTCTGCTGGGCCCACCGAACGCGGGAAAGTCTTCGCTGCTCAACGCCATCCTCGGTCAGAAGCTCGCGATCGTCAGCGCGAAGCCCCAGACGACCCGCAGCCGCATCCTCGGCATCCTGCCGCGAGAGGGTGCACAGCTGCTCTTTCTGGATACGCCGGGTCGCCACGCCAGTCCGAAGAAGCTCAACGAGGCACTGAATAGTGTCGTCGAAGACGTCTCGAGAGACTGTGACGTGGCGCTGCTCCTCGTCGATCGCGCGACCGGTTGGAGCGAGGTGCACGAAGCGCTGGCGACGGCGCTTCGTGCGGCCAGGCGCCCCACCATTCTCGTCGGCACCAAGAGTGATCTGCCGCGCGCCCAGGCGAATGCCTGGCCTGTCTCCGAAGCGCCCGGCGATTGGCCGGCCTTCAGCGTCTCGGCGAAGACCGGGGAAGGTCTCGAGCCCCTGCTCGAGGCGATCACCGAGAGACTGCCGTCGTCGCCGCCGCTCTACGGAGAGGACGAGCTCACCGATCGGCCGATGCGATGGCTCTGCGCCGAGATGATCCGGGAGTCGCTCTTCGAGCTGCTCGATCAGGAGCTGCCGTATTCGATGGCCGTCGAGGTGTTGCGATACGACGAGTCGAAGCCGAAGGTGATTCGGATCGGGGCCAACCTGCTCGTCGAGCGCGATTCGCAGAAGCGCATCGTGGTCGGAAAGGGCGGCAGCATGATCAAGCAGATCGGCATCCGATCCCGGCGAGCGATCGAGGAGTGGCTCGGTCGTCAGGTCCATCTCGAGCTCTTCGTGAAGGTCGACCCCGGCTGGCTGAAGAACGACCGGCGCATCTCGGAGCTCGGCTACCACTGACGCCCTGCGGTGTCGGGGCGCCGTCAGCCCGGACGCAGCACCCGACCGGGTCGCGCGGCTTCGTCGACGATCTCCCCGTGCTCGACGATCGGGACGCCGTTCACGATCGTGGCGCGCACGCCGGCCGGCCGGCTCGTCCAGCGCGTCTGCCCGGGGATCCGATCTTCGCGCAGCCTCTTCTCCTTCGGCCCGATCGTGTCGGGGTCGAACACGAAGAGATCGGCCGCATAGCCGGGCAGCAGCAGTCCCCGGTCTGGGAAGCCGAGGATCGCCGCAGGGATGGCGCTGAGCTCGCGGATCGCGGCCTCGAGCGTCCAGAGGCCCCATTCGCGCACCCAGTAGCGCAGGAAATAGCTGCTGAACTCGGCGCCGTCGTCGCGGCCGAGATGCGCGCCTCCATCGGAGGTGCCGATCAGCATCTGCGGATGCCGAGACGCCAGCAGCGTACCCTCGCGCCAGGCCGGCGTGTCCGTGCTCCAGAGGAACTCGGTCGCGAGATCCTCGGAGAGCGCCAGGTCGACCAGCGCATCCATTGGCTCGACGCCGCGCTCTCGCGCGAGATCGACCAGCCCACGGCCCTCGAGGTGCCGGTTGGAGGCGTCCCGCGTGCGGTGCACGAAGAGCTGCTCGAAATGGGGGGGCGGTGTCGTCGGGCCCGCCTCCGGATCCCGGTTGGGATGCTCGACGGATTTGCGGATCGCCTCCCGATAGCTCGCGTCCCGAAGCATCTCGCAGCGCTCCTCGACGCTGTGCGCCCGCGTGAAGAGCCGATGGAAGGCGAGTGCGCCCTCGAACATCGTCGTGCCCCGCGTGAGATCGAAGGGGCGCACGAAGGGTCTCGCGATCAGCAGGGAGTAGACCGCTGCCCCGGCCGCGCGGGCCCGCTCGAGGTAGGCCTCGGAGGCGGGCCAGGTCGCCGTCGGCGCATCGATCTTGCTGCGCGCACCGAGCCCCTGGATGATCACCGGCCGGCGCGAAGCATGGGCCAACCGGATCAGCAGCTCGCCATCTTCGGACGAGAGTCCCCCGACCGCGCTGAAGGGCAGGTAGGCGATCGATCCCCGATTCGCGCGACCGACCTCGACGCAGAGCGCCTCGAGCTCGTCGAAGGACGCGTTCCGACTCGGCACGGGCCGGTCGAGCGCATCGAGATCCGTGGGAGAATGCGAGCCCGAAAAGCCGGCGGCCCCCGCCGCCATCGCCGCGCGCACGATCCCGACCATCTCGGCGAGCTCACTCTCCGTCGACTCGCGTTCGTAGGCCGCGTCGCCGAGCGCCCAGAGCCGCAGGTTCGAATGCCCCACGTAGAAGGCCGCGTTCACCCCGAGCCGACCTTCGCGTGCGGCCAGGAACTCGGGGAAGGTCTCGAAGTCCCAGGGAATCCGATCGAGTACGGCGAGGTCGATCTCCTCGACCCGGGCGAAGATCTGCTTCACGGCATCCCGGCCGGAGACCCGGGTCGGCGACATCGCGAATCCGCAGTTGCCCGCGACGACGGAGGTGACTCCGTGAAAGCAGGAGGACGAGGCGAAGGGGTCGAGGGTCAGCTGAGGATCGTAATGCGTGTGCGCATCGATCAGTCCCGGAGCGACCACGAGGCCGCTGACCTCCATGACGCGCCGCGCGCCGGCGGGATCGATGCGCCCGATCGCCGCGATGCGGCCGCTGATCGATCGCGACGTCGGCCACTCGGCGCGAGGCACCGGTGCCGTCGATGACGAAACCCCCTGTGAGAACGAGATCGAACATCGGGCCTCCCTGGTCTGGGCGCGCGGTCGCCGCCCGGACATCCCTCCGGCAGGCACGCTCGACCGGATCGGCGAGCGTGCGCTCCGACTCCCCCGAGCATCGCCTGCTTCCGCGCCCTCGTCGAAAGGGGGAGGGCTGCGCTGGAACGCCGGAACGCTGAAGCCGGCGCATTCACAGTTGACGTGAGCTGGCAAATCGGGGGACACTCTCGGCCATGTGGTCGATTGCCGAAGTCTGTGAGCAAACGGGTCTCTCGCCGAGGACCGTCCGCTACTACGAAGAGATCGGGCTGCTGCCCGGCGTGCGCAGGAGCGAGGGGGGCCGACGCGTCTACGGAGCGGATGAGCTCGAGCGACTCGGCTTCATCTCGCGGCTCAAGGCTCTCGGCCTCTCGCTGGCAGAGATCGGTGAGCTGAACGCGGTCTACGCGATCGGGGGATCGACCGGGGCGATGCTCGCGCGGCTCCACGATCTGCTTCGGGTCCATCTCGCCGATGTGGATCGTCGCATGGCCGAGCTGGCCGATCTGCGCAGTGAGCTCGTGGCCTACCGCGAACACATCGAAGAACGCGTCGCGGAGCGCGCGGAGTCGGACAAGCCGACCGAGCCGGACGCCTCGCTTGCCTGATCGGAAGCCGCTCGGCCCGCGCCGGCCGCGCAGCGCCAAGGAATCGACCGATGCATCCTGAACGAACCGATTCGATCGCCCAACCTGCCAGCCCGCCGATCCGGGTGGTGACGGCGGCCTCGCTCTTCGACGGGCACGATGCGGCCATCAATATCATGCGCCGCCTGCTGCAGTCTCACGGCGCAGAGGTGATCCATCTCGGCCACGACCGAGGCGTGGACGAGTTGGTCGAGGCGGCGATCGAAGAAGACGCCGATGCGATCGCGATCTCGTCCTATCAGGGCGGCCACATGGAGTATTTCGAATACCTCCTCCAGCGCCTCGCCGAGGTCGGCCGACCCGAGGTGCGCGTCTATGGCGGCGGCGGCGGCACGATCACGCCCGAGGAGATCGCCGCGCTGCATCGATCCGGGGTGGCGAAGATCTTCAGCCCGGAAGACGGACGGGTGCTCGGGCTCGAGGGCATGATCCGCACGATCATCGAGGAATGCCTCGAAGCGCGACGAGCGCGGGACGCGGATCCCGCCGCAGGTCTCGTCGAGCTGGCCGGACGGATCGACCCCAGCGCTCCGCGTGAAATCGCCCGATTGATCAGCTTCTTCGAGAATCACGCGGAGACCCACAAAGAGACCGCGAGCGAGCTTCGCGCGGCGATCGCCGGGTCACGCTCCGAGCGCGCGCCGGTGATCGGATTCACGGGCACGGGTGGAGCGGGCAAATCGAGCGTCGTCGACGAGCTCGTGATGCGGATACGGCGCGATGCACCCGAGCTGCGGATCGCCCTGCTGCTGGTGGATCCGACGCGCCGCCGCAGTGGAGGGGCCCTGCTGGGTGACCGGATCCGGATGAACGCGATCGGCGGTCCCCAGGTCTTCGTCCGCTCGATGGCGACGCGCCGGGCGAATCGGTCACTCGCCTCGGCGGTGGGGGACGCGCTCGGTGTGCTGCAGGCGGCGGGCTTCGACGTCGTTTTCCTGGAGACGGCGGGAATCGGTCAGAGCGATTCCGAGATCGTCGACCAGGTGGACTGCTCGCTCTATGTCATGACGCCCGACTACGGTGCGCCGTCCCAGCTCGAGAAGATCGACATGATCGATTTTGCCGATCTGATCGTGCTGAACAAGTGCGATCGCAGGGGCGCGGCTGATTCGCTGCGAGACATCCGCAAGCAGTGGCGTCGAAACCGGAATCAATTCAGCGGGCCCGACGCCGGCCTGCCGGTGTTCCCGACGGTCGCACGCAACTGGAACGATCCAGGAACCGATCGTCTCGCGGCCGCGCTCGAGGTACGCCTGGGTCAGCTCGGGGTCGCGTCTTTTGCGGGGACGACCCTGGCCGAGCCATCGGCCGGTGAGATCGCCGAAACGGGCGGACTCGTTCCGTCCGCGCGCCAACGTTATCTCGCGGAGATCGCCGAAACGATTCGGGACTACCGCGAGCGCGTCGAGGGGTCGGCCGCGAGCGCGGCCCTGGCGGACGGCTATGCACGGGTGCTGGGCGCGATGGGACACGCTCCGTCAGGGCCGCTCGAAGCGATCGCGGTCGGTGAGGCGCAGGAGGGGGTCGACCGATTGCTCGCCGGCTACACCGAGGCCCGTTCGCAGATCGACCCGCGCCTCGCGGAGAGCCTGCGCGGGTGGCCCGCGCGCCGTCGGCGTTATGCGGCGGAGCGTCAGAGCTATGCGGTGCGCGGGCGGTCGATCGAGGTCGAAAACCATGTCGAGACGCTGTCGGGGATCCCGGTTCCACGGGTCGCCGTGCCGCGGACCCTCGATTGGGGTGAGCTGACGCGATTTCTGGCCCTCGAGAATCTTCCCGGATCGTTTCCTTTCACGGCCGGCGTCTTTCCCTTCAAGCGCAGCGGCGAGGACCCGACCCGGATGTTCGCGGGCGAGGGCGGGCCCGAGCGGACGAATCGCCGCTTCCATTACCTGAGCGCTGGCCAGCCGGCTGCGCGGCTCTCGACCGCCTTCGATAGCGTCACGCTCTACGGACGAGATCCGGCCGAGGCACCGGACATCTTCGGCAAGGTGGGCAACTCGGGCGTCTCGGTCTGCACCCTCGACGACGCCAAGAAGCTCTACTCGGGATTCGACCTGGCGTCGCCTTCGACATCCGTGTCGCTCACGATCAACGGCCCGGCGCCGACGGTGCTGGCCTTCTTCTTGAACGCTGCGATCGATCAGCGCGTCGAGCGTCATCTGGCCGAGCGCGGCGAGCTCGAATCCGTGCGCGAGGCCTTCGCCGCAGACCTGGCCAAGCGCGGACTCGCATTGCCGACCTACGGCGGAACGCGACCGCCTGGTCATGACGGTCTGGGCCTCGGGCTGCTCGGCATCCCTGGCGACCGTGTGGTGGACGCCGAGACCTACGCAAGGCTGCGAAGCGAGGTGCTCGGGAGCGTCCGAGGCACCGTCCAGGCAGATATCCTGAAAGAGGACCAGGCGCAGAACACCTGCATCTTCTCGACCGAGTTCTCGTTGAAGCTCCAGGGAGACATCCAGGAGACGTTCTGCCGCGAAGGCGTTCGAAACTTCTACTCGGTCTCGATCTCGGGCTATCACATGGCCGAAGCGGGCGCGAATCCGATCAGCCAGCTCGCGTTCACGCTCGCCAACGGCTTCACGTTCTGCGAGTACTTCCTCGCGCGCGGCATGTCGATCGACGACTTCGCCTCGAACCTGTCCTTCTTCTTCAGCAATGGCCTCGACGCCGAGTACTCCGTGATGGGTCGGGTCGCCAGACGGATCTGGGCGATTGCGATGCGCGAGCGGTACGGGGCCAGTGAGAGAAGTCAGAAGCTCAAATATCACATCCAGACCTCGGGCCGTTCGCTGCATGCCCAGGAGATGGATTTCAACGACATCCGCACCACGCTACAGGCGCTCACGGCTCTGCAGGATCAGTGCAACAGTCTGCACACGAACGCCTTCGACGAAGCGGTGACGACGCCGACCGAGGCATCCGTCCGGCGCGCGCTGGCCATCCAGCTGATCATCAATCGCGAGGCGGGACTCATGAAGAACGAGAATCCGATCCAGGGCGCCTTCGTGATCGAAGCGCTCACGGATCTCGTCGAGGAGGCCGTGCTCACGGAGTTCGAGCGGCTCTCGGAGCGGGGTGGCGTGCTCGGTGCGATGGAGACGCTCTATCAACGCGGCCGGATCCAGGACGAGAGCATGCACTACGAGCAGCTCAAACACTCGGGCGAGCTGGCGATCATCGGCGTGAACACCTTCCTGCCCGACGAGCCCGCCTTGCCAGAGGTCGGAGCCGACAGCCTGATGCGCTCGTCGGAGCCGGAGAAGCGGGCGCAGCTCGACGCGCTGGCCGCTTTCCAGGCCCGTTGGCAGGACGAGGCGCCCGCCGCGCTGGCGCGTTTGCAGGAAGCGGCGCGCAACGGCGAAAACCTCTTCGACGAGCTGCTCGAGACGGTCAAGGTCGCCAGCCTGGGCCAGATCAGCGAGGCGCTCTTCGAGGTCGGCGGGCGCTATCGGCGCGCGATGTAGCGCGCGAGCATCATCCGTCTCGGGGTCGGCACGGCGCTCTCGGCTGGGGCCGGAGCTGCTAGACTCCGCGGCCGCGCCACCGGGCGCATTTCCTCGCGGCGCTCCGAGCGTCGGTTGGTCTGGAGTAGTGATCGATGGCTGATTCGTCGAAGAAGAAGGCGGGCATGCGCGCGTCCGAGCACATGTCCGAATGGGAATCCCTCGCGGCCAAGGAGCTGCGCGGCAAGCCCATCGGCGACCTGGTTTGGACGAGCCCCGACGGACTTCCGATCCGGGCGCTCTACACGGCAGCGGATCTCGAAGGGCTCGAGCAAGCCGACACATTGCCGGGATCTTTCCGTTCCTGCGCGGTCCGCGTGCGACGATGTATGCGAATCGGCCCTGGACGCTGCGGCAATATGCCGGCTTCTCGACGGCGGAGGAGTCGAACGCCTTCTACAAGGCGAACCTCGCGGCCGGCCAGCAGGGATTGTCGGTCGCCTTCGACCTCGCGACCCATCGCGGATACGACTCGGATCATCCGCGCGTGTCGGGCGACGTGGGCAAGGCGGGCGTGGCCGTCGACTCCGTCGAGGACATGAAGATCCTCTTCCGGGACATTCCGCTCGACAAGGTCACCGTCTCGATGACCATGAACGGTGCCGTGATCCCGGTGTTGGCCTCGTTCATCGTGGCCGGAGAAGAGCAGGGCGTCGAACGCGCGAAGCTCGCCGGCACGATCCAGAACGACATCCTCAAAGAGTTCATGGTGCGCAACACCTATATCTATCCGCCGACGCCCTCCATGCGGCTGGTGGCGGACATCATCGAGTACACGGCGAAAGAGATGCCGAAGTTCAACTCGATCTCGATCTCCGGCTATCACATGCAGGAGGCCGGAGCGACCACGGTCCAGGAGCTGGCCTTCACGATCGCGGACGGGCTCGACTACGTGAGGGCAGCGCTGTCGAAGGGGATGGACGTCGACAAGTTCGCCGGCCGGCTGTCGTTCTTCTGGTGCATCGGCATGAACTTCTATCTCGAGGTGGCGAAGATGCGGGCCGCGCGCCGGATCTGGGCGGAGCGCATGCAGCAGGAGTTCGCGCCGAAGGATCAGAAGTCGCTCATGCTGCGGACGCATAGCCAGACCTCGGGCGCGAGCCTGACCGAGCAGGATCCGATGAACAACATCATCCGGACGACGATCGAGGCGATGGCGGCGGTCTTCGGCGGCACGCAGTCGCTGCACACCAACGGCTACGACGAGGCCGTGAGCCTGCCGACCGACACAGCCGCTCGCGTCGCGCGCAACACGCAGCTGATCCTGCAGGAAGAGTCGGGCATTCCCGCCGTGATCGATCCGTGGGGCGGGTCGTACTTCATGGAGAGCCTGACCGAGAGCGTCTATCACGCTGCGAACGAGCTGATCGACGAGGTCGAGGCGCTCGGTGGGATGACCCAGGCCATCGAGCAGGGAATGCCCAAGCTCCGTATCGAAGAGTCGGCCACGCGGCGGCAGGCACGCGTCGACACCGGCGAAGACGTGATCGTCGGCGTCAACAAGTACCGGCTCGAGAAGGAAGACCAGATCGAGATTCGCGACATCGACAACACGGCGGTGCGCGAGTCGCAGGTGGCGCGGCTCGAGACGAATCCGCGCCGAGCGCGACTCGGCGGCGGTCGAGAAGGCGCTCGAGCACATCACGGCCCTCGCCCGGAGCGGCGAAGGCAACATGCTCGAGGCGGCGGTCGACGCGGCGCGACTGCGTGCGACGGTGGGCGAGATCTCGGAGGCGATGGAGAAGGTCTTCACCCGGCATCGCGCCGAGGTGCGCTCGGTCTCGGGCGTGTACCGCTCGACCTATCGAGATGAAGACGCCTTCGCGGCGGTGGCCAAGTCGGTGCAGGCCTTCGGCGAGGAGCAGGGGCGTCGGCCGCGCATGCTGGCCGTGAAGCTCGGCCAGGACGGTCACGATCGGGGTATCAAGGTGATCGCCACCTCCTTCGCCGATCTCGGCTTCGACGTGGACGTCGGCCCGCTCTTCCAGACGCCCGCCGAGGCGGCGCAGCAGGCGATCGACAACGACGTGCATGTGGTCGGCGTGTCCAGCCAGGCGGCGGGACACAAGACGCTGGTGCCCGAGCTGATCAAGGCGCTCGCGGACGCCGGCGCCTCGGACATCGCGGTGGTCGTGGGCGGCATCATTCCGCCGCAGGACTACGACTTCCTGCGCGCCGCGGGCGTGTCGGCGATCTTCGGGCCGGGCACGCCGGTTCCCGAAGCGGCCGCCGAGGTGCTGGAAGTGCTACGGGCGCGCGCGGCGGCCTGATGACGGAAGGGTCCAGGGCCGAGCCGGCGGGAGCGGTGACGCCCGAGGCGAAGAAGATCGCGCAGGCGATTCTGGCGGGCGATCGGCGCGCGATGGCGCGCACGATCACGCGTCTCGAGAGCACGCGGGACGCCGAGTATGCCGCCGGGCAGGCGGTCCTCGAAGCGCTGATTCCCGAGAGCGGGAAGGCGATCCGCGTGGGCATCACGGGTCCGCCCGGCGTCGGCAAGAGCACCTTCATCGAAGCGCTCGGACTGCATCTCGTCGAGCAGGGCAAACGCGTGGCCGTGCTGGCGGTCGATCCGAGCAGCCCAGTCACGGGCGGCAGCATCCTGGGCGACAAGACGCGCATGGAGCGGTTGATGGCGCGGCCCGGAGGCTTTCATCCGGCCATCGCCATCGGGGGGATCGCTCGGCGGGGTGGCGCATCGCACGCGCGAGGCAATGTTGTTATGCGAGGCGGCGGGCTACGACGTCGTGCTGATCGAGACCGTCGGCATCGGCCAGTCGGAGGTCGCAGTCGCTTCGATGGTCGACTTCTTCCTGGTGCTGCTCCTGCCTTCGGGCGGGGACGAGCTTCAGGGGATCAAGAAGGGGGTCATCGAGCTCGCGGATGCCCTGGTCGTCAACAAGGCGGACGGGCCGATGGAGACCACCGCGCAACGCACCCGCGTCGACTACGCCGGCGCGCTCGACCTGATCCGCTCCGGGTCCGGGGGCTGGCGCCCGAAGGCGCTGATGGCGAGCGCCGCCGAGTCGAAGGGCATCGAGGAGGTCTGGCAGACCATTCTCGAGCATCACGAGCTGACCACCCGATCCGGCGAGTTCGACGACCGGCGGCGCCGGCAGGCCCGGTCCTGGATGTGGAAGCTCGTGGAGGACGGGATCTCCCGCGCCTTTCGCGAGCGCCCGGGTATGGCGGAGGCGATCGCTCGCGAAGAGGCGGCCGTCACGGCGCAGACCACGACCCCGGCGGCGGCCGCCAGGAAGCTGCTCGAGGAGTTTCGTTCGGCCGGCGCCTGAGCCGCGGTCCTCTGCTCGGTGCTGGCCCGCGTTCGACCCCCGCTGCATCTGGCCCCGATTCAGGCTTGATCCGACGGGGGGATCCGCCGATAGGACTCCTGCCAGAGGAATCCGGGCCGCGCTATCGCGGTCCGCGGCCGGCCGGAGACGAGCGATGGTCCAGATCAACATGGGAAGCCGGGAGATCACGCTGAAGGTGGTCTACTACGGGCCGGCGCTCTCCGGCAAGACGTCGAATCTCCAGAAGCTCCATGAGATGATGGATGAGTCGACGCGCAGCCACATGCTGACGCTCGACACCAAGGACGATCGCACGCTCTACTTCGACTTCCTGCCGGTCGAGTTCGAGACGGCGGGCGGCTTCTCGATCAAGATGAAGCTGTTCACGGTGCCTGGGCAGGTCATGCACAAATCGACTCGGAAGGTCGTGCTGGCGGGGGCCGATGCGATCGCGTTCATCGCGGATAGCCAGCGCTCCGCGGCCAGCGCCAACGCCTACTCCTGGCGTGACATGGAAGCGAATCTCAAGGCGCATGGGATCGACTTCGACTCGCTCCCGAAGGTCGTGCAGTTCAACAAGCGGGACATGCCCGACGTCAAGGATCTCGCCGAGATCAAGGAGCAATGGGGCAACACGCCGACGTTTCCGGCGTGGCCACCCGCGGCGAAGGCATCGTCGAGACCTTCCGCGAGCTGATGCGAGTGCTCTACCGCGGTCTCGAGGACAAGCACGATTTCTCGGTGAAGTTCGCGCTCTCCGAGGAGGAGTTCCTCAAGGGCGTCATGAAGAACTTCAAGCCGGCCGTCTAGCCCCGCTGGCTCGCAGCCGAACGCGGCCCCTCTCGGAGGGAGGCCAGGGCCGAGAGGCCGCCTTCCGCGCCGAGATTGACACCTCAGTCAACGATAGATAGAGTTCGCGAGCTATCACCCTCGGGTACTTCACCCCGGGTGCGCCCACCGAGCACCGCCGGAACCCGCCGTTCGCGCGGGTCCGTACGGAAAGGTGAACCCCCGCTCATGTCTACATCTACGTCCGACTCTCCTTCGTCGTCGTCTTCGAAGCCGAAGTCCCGGAGCACCGGATCGGCCGGAGCGAAGGTGGTCAGCGAGATCGAGCCCGGTCCCGGGCTGTCGACGATCTCGGAAGCCATCGAGGACATTGCTGCCGGGAAGATGGTCATCCTCGTGGATGACGAGGACCGGGAGAACGAAGGCGACCTGTGCATGGCCGCCGACAAATGCACGCCCGAGGCCATCAACTTCATGGCGACCTACGGGCGCGGGTTGATCTGCCTGCCACTCGAGGAAGAGCAGCTGAACCGGCTCAACCTCGGCATGATGGTGCCAGATTTCGAGAACTCGACGCCCTACGGCACGGCATTCACGGTGTCGATCGAGGCGCGCGAAGGCGTGACGACGGGAATCTCCGCGGCGGATCGCGCCCGGACCGTCCTGGCGGCGGTGAACCCCGAAGCGAAGCCGACGGATATCCTGAGGCCGGGACACATCTTTCCGCTGCGCGCGAGGCCCGGTGGAGTGCTTCGGCGCGTCGGCCAGACCGAAGGCTCGGTCGATCTCGCGAGACTCGCCGGGTGCCACCCGTCTGGCGTGATCTGCGAGATCATGAAGGACGACGGGACGATGGCGCGGCTGCCCGACCTGATCGAGTTCGGCAAGCAGCACGACCTCAAGATCGTGACGATCAAGGACCTGGTGTCCTATCGACTTCGAAACGAGCAGCTCGTTCACCGATCGGCGGTCGCGAAGATGCCGACGAAGTTCGGCGATTTCGAGGCGATCGTCTTCGAGAACGAGATCGATCACGTCGATCACATGGCGCTCGTGATGGGGGAGATCCATCCCGACGAGCCGGTCTTGATCCGGGTGCACAGTGAATGTCTGACCGGCGATGCCTTCGGCTCGCTGCGCTGTGATTGTGGCGAGCAGCTCGAGGCAGCCATGCGGATGATCGCCGAGGAAGGCTCCGGGATCATCCTGTACATGCGACAGGAAGGCCGCGGAATCGGGCTGAAGAACAAGATCAAGGCCTACGAGCTGCAGGACAACGAGGGGCTGGATACGGTCGAGGCGAACCACAAGCTCGGTTTCGGAGCAGACCTCCGCGACTATGGCGTCGGGGCCCAGATCCTCGCCGATCTCGGCGTGACGCAGATCCGGATCCTGACGAACAATCCCGGGAAGCGAGCCGGTATCAGCGGCTACGGGGTCGAGATCGTCGAGCGTGTTCCGCTCGAGATCACCCCGAACGCCAACAACCTGAACTACTTGCGCACCAAGAAAGAGAAGCTCGGCCACGTCCTTCATCTGATGTCCTGAGCCCGGCGGATCCGCGGGACGGATCCTTCGATCCCAGGAGCGGAGAAGACTGGACGGACGGGCACCCGCGATCACGGCGGATGGTCGGTCTGGCAGATCAATGCGGTTGCGCGGGGACTGCGAATCCGAGCAAGCGTTCGAGATAGAGAAGAGGAAGACATGTTCAAATCGGTCGAAGACGTGATTCATCAGCTGAGCGACCAGCAGTACATCTGTGACAAGCAGATCGCGACAGTGGTGTATCTCGCACAGCAGCTCGACAAGCCCGTGCTCGTGGAAGGGCCGGCAGGGGTCGGCAAGACGGAGCTGGCCAAGGTGGTCGCGAAAGCGCTCGGGCGCGACATGATCCGGCTGCAATGCTACGAGGGCCTCGACGAGGCGAAGGCGCTCTACGAGTGGGAATACTCGAAGCAGCTCCTGTACACGCAGATCCTCAAGGACAAGGTCTCCGAGACGATTGCCGACAGCCAGACGCTCGCGGATGCGGCCGATCGAGTCGGCCGCGAGGACTCGGTCTTCTTCTCGAGCAAGTTCATCGTCCCGCGACCGTTGATGCAGGCGATTACCTCGGAGAAGCCGACGCTCCTGCTGATCGACGAGGTCGACAAGTCGGACCCGGAGTTCGAGGCCTTCCTGCTCGAGATCCTGTCCGATTTCCAGGTGACGATTCCGGAAATCGGGACGATCAAGGCGACGTCGCAGCCGCTGGTCTTCTTGACGTCCAATGACGCGCGCGAGATGAGCGACGCGCTGAAGCGACGCTGCCTGCATCTCTGGATCGACTATCCGAGCGAAGCGCTCGAGGTGCAGATCCTCGACCGCAAGGTCCCGAACATCGACAAGCGTCTCGCAGAAGAAGTCGTGCAGCTGATGAACCGGATCCGAGATCTCGATCTGAAGAAGACTCCTTCGATTTCGGAGACGCTCGATTGGGCTCGGGCGCTGCTCGCTCTGAACGCCGACGAGCTCGAGGACCAGATCGTGAGCGATACGCTGAACGTGATCCTCAAGTACGAGGGTGACGTCCAGAAGGCGCAGAACGAGCTATCGAAGCTGATCCAGAAGAAGACGGCCGAGGCGGCGGCGGAGAAGCCGCAAGAGGCCCCGGCGGCGACGGCAAAGAAGGGCATCCTGCACTGAACCGAGGGCGGCCGAGGCTCGAGCGGGACGGCGGGCCCGATCCGGGACGAGCCGTCCGCCGAGGGACGCTCCGAGAGAGTCGACGCGAATGCAGAAGAAGATCATCGAGTTCACGAACCTGTTGAGGAAGAGCGGTATCCGCGTGTCGGTCGCGGAGGGCATCGACGCGTTCAATGCCCTGGACGAGCTGTCGCTCGACGACCGCGAGGTCTTCCAGGACGCTCTGCGTGCGGCGATGGTGAAGCGCGGCGACGAGATCCCCACCTTCGACGAGCTCTTCAGCCTCTTCTGGTCGGGCTTCTATGACAACTTGAAGGGCGCTTTCTCCGACATGGAAGGCGACCTCGGCGAGATGGGGATCGACCTCGAGCAGCTGCTCTCCCAGCTGGCCGAGATGATGCAGAACATGGACGGCGACCTGGACCTGGGGGAGCTGGCGAAGGCTTTGCTCACCCAGAATCTGTCCGAGCTCGAGAACATGATCCGCGCGGCCGCCGAAGAGGCGGGCACGGGCCGGATCGAGAACATGCTCCAGGTCGGGTTCTTCAGCCGACGCACCACCGAGCAGCTCGGGCTCGAGGGCGCGCAGCAGGATCTCGAGGCGCTGGCCGAGCGGATGCGCGCGATGGGAATGGGCGAAGAGGGCATCCAGCAGATGCAGGAGCTGATTCGCAAGCTGATGGAGACGGTGCGGCGCACGGTCCGCAACTTCACGGAGAGAGAGCTCCAGCAGCAGAATCACAACTACATGGAGAAGTTTCGTCGCGAGATGCTGACGGAGAAGAGCTTCTATCATCTGACCGAGGACGAGATCCAGCGGATGCGCGAGGTGGTCACGCGGCTCGCGCAGCGGATCAAGAACATCCTCTCGATCCGAAAGAAGCGGCTCAAGCGCGGGAAGCTCGACCTGCATCAGACACTGCGTCGAAACATGGCTCGCGGCGGGATCCCCTTCGAGGTGGTGTACAAGACGCGTCGCAAGGACCGGCCGAAGCTGGTGATCATGTGCGACGTCTCGTCTTCCGTCGCGAACGTGTCGCGATTCATGCTTCAATTCATGTACAGCCTGCAAGAGGCGTTCACGAAGATCCGCTGTTACGTCTTCGTGGCCGAGCTCGGTGAGGTCACGGACGTCTTCAACGACAAGGAAGTCAACAGCGCCGTCGAGAAGGCGCTGGATGGGGGGGACGTGATCAACGTCTATACCCGCAGCAACTTTGGCTTCGCCTTCCACGAGTTCTGGAAGAACCACCTCTCCGCGATCGACAAGAAGACCACCGTCATCATCCTGGGCGACGCGCGAAACAACTACAACGACGCCAAGGCATGGTGCATCCGGGACATCCAGAACAAGGCGAAGAGCCTCGTGTGGCTGAACCCCGAGAGTCCGAGCGCCTGGGGCTTCGGCGATTCCGTGATGGACAAGTACATGCCCTATTGCGATGTCGTCGAGGAGTGTCGAAACCTCCGGCAGCTCTCGAAGGTGGTCGATCAGATCGTCCTGTGAGTACCGATGGCCCCGTCCCGTCGACTCGGCCGACCGTTCGGCCCGGGACGGCTCGGCTCGTAGGTGCCGGGCCTGTTACCCTGCGGATCAACGAAAGCCTCGAGCTGGGCTGAGACCAGCCCCCTCGAACGGGAGAATTCGAAATGACGGCACCCCAGACTTCGACGGACGAATCGACTGACGACACCCAGCGTGCAGCGGGCGAGGACATCTCGAGCGATTTGAAGGCGGTCTTCGGCGGGCAGATCGCCAAGCAGGACGAGGCCTCGCTGCGCCTGGTCGTGCTCCGTGACGTGGCGATCGCATCCGCCTTGCTTTCGATCTTCGGCGCCGCCGAGACCTGGGCCAGCGTGTCCAGGCTCGCGTTCCCCGCGCTGTTGTCGACGATCAACGGGCTCCTGGTCGGAGCGGCAACCGGCGCTCTGGCCCACGAATGGGGTCACTTTGCTGGCGCTCGACTCGGTGGGGGGCACGCGCCGCTCAAGCCGATCAGTGGTCTGTTTCCGATCTTCGACTTCGACTACGCGAACAACGACAAGCAGGCCTTCGACTGGATGAGCATCGGCGGGAACCTGGCGCACGTGGCCGTGCCGCTCGTCTATCTCTTCGCGCTGCCGACGAATACGCCGGGGGCCGCAGCGCTGGTGGCGGGGGCGGTCGGATTCGCGGTGTTCTCTTCGATCATCGAGATTCCCGTGATCCGAAGCTCGCGGTCGGGGAAGGGAAGTCTCGAGTCGCTCGCGACGATTCCCAGGGATTTCGTTTCGCGCACGCTGCCCTGGGCGGTCGGTGCGGCTCTCCTGGTCTTCCTCGTCCTCTGATCACGCGGCGCGCCCCCCGAGTCCTCGATCCGGCCCGAGCCGAAACGAAAAACGCCTCTCTTCCCGAAGGAGGAGAGGCGTTCGTCAAGGGGAGAGGCGGTGGACTCATTCAATGGGGGGTGAGAGGTTGGACATTTCGGAAGAAATGGCCAATCCACCGCCACTCCGAAACCTTATGACTTGGTCTCATTATGGCGGCGTCGAAATGGTTGTCAATCACGTTTTCGGACCGACACGAATTGATTCCAAAAGCGGTGCAAAAACAATCATTTTTGTGAGTTTTCGAGAGGTTTTCTGAGTAAATCGGCCGCGCGGCACGAGGGATCCCGCGCGCGTCTCACAATCGACTCGCCGGGATCGCTCGGGTACGTTCCGCGCCGCATTCACGCAGGGGAGCAATCTCGCCCCGGCTGCGGCCTGCAGCGGCGACCGGGCTCGGCTCTTCGGCCTCGCCGCATCTCCCCCAAGACCCCAGGAACAGCGTGCAAGAGAAGCGATACGCGATTCGCACCTACGGCTGCCAGATGAACGTGCACGACTCCGAGAAGGTCGCGACGCTCCTCGAAGAAGCGGGACTGTCCGCTGCCGTGGGCGAGGGCGAGGCCGACGTGCTGGTGATCAATACCTGCTCGATTCGCGACAAGGCCGAGCATCAGCTCTACAGCGACCTCGGCAAGCTTCGGGAGTGGAAGGCCCAGCGCCCTGGCCGGATCGTCGGGGTGGGGGGCTGCGTAGCCCAGCAGGTGGGCGATCGACTGCTCAGCCGATTCAGCCATCTCGACTTCGTTTTCGGGACCCACAATCTGCGACGGGTGCCAGCGATGCTCGAGGGTGCGCTGTCCGGGCAGCGTGCTGCCTGGGTGGGGGAGGACCGGAGTCCGGATCGCTTCGACCTGCCGTCGCGTCGCCCGGAGCTCGCGGGCGGCCAGCGCCGCAAGGCTTTCGTGACGGTGATGGAGGGCTGCGACATGTTCTGCAGCTTCTGCATCGTCCCCTCGACACGCGGCCGCGAGATCAGTCGGGTCGCGGCGGAGATCGAGAGCGAGGTGGCGGAGCTCGCGGCGCAGGGGATCTGTGAGATCACGCTGCTCGGCCAGACCGTCAACGCGTATGGCCGTCATGACGTGCGCCGCGGGAAGGCCGCGACCGCCGGCACGATGCCTTTCGCGGAGCTGCTTGCGCGCCTCGATGCGATCCCGGGGATCGAGCGCATTCGCTACACGAGCCCCCACCCGGTGTTCTTCGACGAGGCGCTCGTGGCGGCGCACCGCGAGCTGAAGCGTCTCTGCCCGAACGTCCATCTGCCGGTCCAGAGCGGCTCGAACCGGATCCTCGAAGCGATGCGTCGCCGCTACACCCGCGAGCGCTATCTCGAGATCGTCGCGGCCCTGCGTCGGGCGCGCCCCGACGTCGCGATTACGTCGGATCTGATCGTCGGCTTTCCCGGCGAGACGGAGGCGGATTTCGAGGACACCCTCGAGCTGGTCCGGGAGGCGGGCCTGGTCGATAGCTTCAGCTTCAAGTATTCGCCGCGACCCGGCACGGCAGCAGCGGAAATGGGCGAGGAGGTCCCCCCGGAAATCGCGCAGGACCGCCTCGAGCGCCTGCAGGCCCAGCAACGGGATCAGACGCTTGCGTATCACCGGTCGAGAGTGGGTGAGAAAACCTTCGTGCTGATCGACGGGCCGAGTCGGCGCGGGGGATCCCAGCTCGCTGGCCGGGATCCGCAGCTGCGGGTCGTGAATCTCGACCTCGACCCGGGACACGCGCTCGGGCCCGGCTCGATGGTGGCCGTCCGGATCGTCGAAGCGACCCCTCACAGCCTGCTCGCCGAGCCCATCGAGGCGGCGTCGAGCTTCGCGCGCACGCCGCCTTCGCTGGCGGGAGAGCGGGATTTCGCCGGATCTCCGGTGAAGTCAGGCGCGCGAGGCGCCGATGACCAGAAGAGTGCCGACCGCGCCGGGGGCGAGGTGGGGGACGCCTTGCGCGTGCTCTAGCTCGCGACCTTGCTGCTGGCCCGGCGGTAGGTGTAGAGGGGCCATGAGCAAGGCACGCATTCTCGCAGTCGACGACCAGCGATATTTTCGTGAGCTGATCGAAGGGCTGCTCGACGACGAGGGCTATGAAGTCCAGACGACCTCTTCCGGGGAAGAGGCGCTGCATATCCTCGAGCGCGAGGATTTCGATGTCGTGATCACCGATCTGGTGATGCCGGGCATCGACGGCACCGAGCTCGTTCGCCGGATCAAGGAACGCCTGCCGAGCCAGGACGTGGTGATGGTGACGGGCGTGGTCGACGTGAAGACCGCGGTCGATGCGATGAAGCAGGGTGCCACGGACTACATCCTCAAGCCCTTCGATCGCGCGACGTTGGTGGACTCGCTCCACAAGATCCTCGGGCAGCGCCGGCTGAAGGACGAGCATGCGCGCCTGATGGAGGAGAACCTCGCGTTCATGGGGGTGCTGTCGGTCTTCGAGCGGGCCGCCGGTCTGTTCTCGACGCTCTCGGTCGAGCCGCTTGCGGAAAGGCTCGTCGAGGGGCTCTGCCTGGAGACGCGCGCGCAGTCCGGCGTCTTGTGGGTGGCGGAAGATCCCGGTCACGAGGTGCTCCAGCTGGTCGGCGCGCGTGGGCTGGTACGCGTCGATCAGGAGCCCGACTCGATCCGGCTCGACGAGGTCGAGGATGCCTGGTGCCCGGGAATCTCCGAATCGCGTTCCGTGCTCGCGGCGCTGCCGGAAGATCTCGACGGCCACCCGGCGCTCTTCGTTCCGATCCGGGCGGCAGGACTGACGCTCGGCATCCTGCGGCTCTCGGACAAGCTCGACGGGGAGGATTTCGACGCTTCGGATTGCGCCATGGCCGAGAAGTTCTGCGAGTTCGGAGGCAGCGCGATCCACAATGCCCTGCGATTTCGCGCGCTCGAACGCCGCAGCCTGCGCGACCCGGAGACTCGCGCCTACTCGCGCGCCTATTTCGACGACGCCGTACGAAACGAGATCCAGAAGGCCAATCGCTTCGGCCATCGATTCTCGATCCTGCGCATCGAGCTCGAGGGCTTCACGGGGGCGGACCGGGAGAGCCCGGCGCGCGGTGTAGAACGGGAGATCGTCGAGGCCGCACGACGGGTCGAGGGCTCGCTGCGTGCGACGGACCTGCTCGCGACCGAGGAGGACGGAGCCTTCTTGCTGCTCCTTCCCCAGACCGACGCGCTCGGAGCAGGCGTCCTGGCGCAGCGGATCAGGACCTCCTTTGCGGCACTCTGGGAGGGCAGCCGCGTTCCGACGGCGCGCTTCGCCTCGACGACCTTTCCCGTCGACGGCACTCAGGTCGACTCGCTCCTGCGTGTGCTCGAGGAGCGAGTCGATCAGTCGCGGAAGAGCCTGCTCGCGCAGCAGCCCGGGCTCGGGGGCGCACAGCCGCTCGATCCGCTGCTCGATCGACTGCTGGAGCTCGGAACGGTCGAGCCCGTCGAGGCCGAGGGACAGATCCTGCGCTTCGTGCTCGAGGATATCGTGCGGCGGCCGGCCGAGCGTGGGGTGCTCTTCCTGTCGCCCGGTGTCCGCTGGCTACCGGACGTGCTCGACGCGCTCCAGGAGATCCGGGGTCAGGCTTGTCGCACCGAGATCATCCTGCTCGCCGAGGGCCAGGAGCGCGAGCCGAACCCCCAGATCACCTGGGTGAGCAAGTCGGCGCTCGATTCTCGCAGGCCCTTTCTCGTCTACTTCGGGGACGGTCCGGCCTATGCGATGATCGGTCAGCTGACGCTGGCTGCGGCCCGCGCGGCGATCTTCCAGACGGCGGATCGCGCCTTTGTCGAACACCTCGCCTTCGAGCTCGCCCGCGAGCTCGAGATCGTGCTTTCGGTCTAGGAAGCGTGGAAGCCGCCCCATGACGAGCGACCTCATCCTCATCGCAGACGAGAATATCGGCCGGGCCCGGCGGGTCGCGATCGCGCTGGAGGCGGCCGGCCATCGCTGCGAGGTGACACCACACGGAGCCGGCGCGCTGGAGATCGCGCTGGCTGAACGACCGCGAGTCGTCGTCACACGTGCGGATCTCCCGCTCGTCGAGGCCGGCAAGCTGGCCGAGATCCTGCGCGCCAACCCTCGGACCCGCTCCGCCCGCTTCCTGTTCATCGGTGTCGACGCCCAGCGGGCGAGCGAGCTCGGCGGCGTGGGTGACGAGGTCCTGCCGGCCAACGCCGAGCAGGACGACATCTACAGCGCGGTGGAGGTCCTGCTCGATCGCCAGGCGCGAATCGAGAGGCTCGAGGAGCGCGCGAACCTCGAGCGCGAGTTCGAAGGCACGCTCGCGGAGCTGCAGCCGGCGGAGCTGCTCCAGATGCTCAGTGTCCAGCGTGCCACGGGGCGCTTGACGCTCACGCCCGTGCTCGCCGACGGGTCGACGCCGGATGGCTGGATTCGCCTTCACGAAGGCGAGATCCATTCGGCGGAGGCCGGACCGGCAAGGGACGAGAAGGCGCTGTTTCGGATGCTCGACTGGAAGGCCGGCGAGTTTCATTTCGAGCCGACCGAGATCGCCGCGCCCCCGACGATCAAGGCGCCGACGCGCATGGTGCTCGCGGAAGGGCTGCGACAGCTCGACGAATGGACGCGTCTGGCCCCGAAGCTGCCGCCGATCGAATCGCCCGTGAAGCTGCGGGTCGATCGGGCAGATCTACCGCATGTCGTGCATCCGCTGACGCAGGAGGTGCTCGGCCTGCTCGAACACGTGGACCGCGTCGGTGACGTCGTGGATCAATGTGCTCGCCCCGACTACCAGGTGCTGCGGACGCTCCACACGCTGGCGGAGCGCGGCATCATCGAATTCGGTCGTGCCCAGCTCGCACCCGTCGAGGCCACGCGACACGCGCTCTTCCATGAGGCCCAATGTCGCCGTCTCCGGGCCTTTGCAGGGCAGGGCCTCGGACGCGAGCTCGTCCCGCCGAGCAGCAAGCTGCTGGTCGTGGCCGCGAACGAGGCGATTGCAGAGCAGTTCGCCAATCTGCTGGTCAAGGTTCCGGGCACGGAGCTCTCGCCCCGCTTCGAGCGTGGCCAGATCGGCTCTTCGGATCTCGAGGCGATGGCCCGGATCGATGTCGATGGTGAGTTCGGGATCGATCTCGTCCACCTGCCGAGTGCGCCTTCCTTCGAGCCGCTCTGGACCTTCGCAGGGCATCGCGCGCTGGGCACGATCTTCCTGCTCGACGCGCGGGTCGGCGTGTCGGCAATCGGTCTGGAGCCCATCAGTCGCGTGCTGTCGCGAGACCCGGAGGCCCGGACCTTCCACGTCGTGATGCTGGCAGAGGGGGAGCGCCTTTCGCCCGACGAGCTGCGTGAGAATCTGTCGCTGATCGATGAGGCGAGCCTCTTCCTGCTGCCCATCGAGTCGGACAAGGACCCGAGCTCCGTGCTTCGGAGCCTGTTTGCGAGGATCGTCCCTTGAGGGCGGACGAGCTGAAGCGATTCGCGCTCTTCGCTGATTTCAGCGAGGAGGAGCGGGAGGCGCTCTCGGAGCTGCTCGAGAAACGCGAGCTGCCCAATGGCAAGAGCGCGTTTCGCGAAGGCGCCGAGGCCGAGGGGCTGGTGCTGCTCTGCAAGGGGCGGCTCAAGCTGAAGAGCAAGCGGACGGGCACGCTCGTCGGCATCCTGGAGGCGCCGGCGCATCTGGGAGCAGCCTCGCTCTTCGCGTTCGGCAAGCGAGAGGTGACCGCGCTTGCGGACGGTCCGGCCGCGATCCGAACCCTGCCGAGTTCGAGCCTGCCGCGGCTTGCCGACGACTCGCCGCGGGCCGCCTTCAGACTCGCTGCTGCGGTCGCCGCCGAGCTCGCGAGTCTGGCGCGTCCGGGGCTCGACGTCCTGGCCGACAGGGACGCCGATCTCCCCGACTGACGGCGCCACGAGCCGCGGATTCGGTTGACCGTCCCAGGGCACCCGATTATCCTTCCGCATCGACTTCGCGGGGGGTGACGAGCCGGGCGAGCGGCTTCAGGATTCGCTTTTTCTTGTCCGTCCCGACTCTTCGGCCAGGTGCCGTCGGCCCATTCTCGCTTTTTCTTCCTCGCGCAATCGTGATATCCAGCTCGCGCTGAGCGGCCGGATATCGGTTCTCTTTCGCCCAGGATGCTTTGGTCCGCGCGCTCTCGGGCCGCGATTCGAGCGAGCCTGGGGGAGGCGGCGTGGCATCGCGATTTCGGGGGAGAGGCCGATTCGACTGAACCTCGGACGATCCCTTTCGATCAAAACTTCGACAAAACCTTCGACAAGACCTTGAACAGACCTTCGACAAGGCGG
Organism: uncultured delta proteobacterium; assembly: GCA_963698485.1. Taxonomy (GTDB): domain Bacteria; phylum Myxococcota_A; class UBA9160; order UBA9160; family UBA4427; genus UBA4427. The sequence goes on from CAVORA010000003.1 coordinate 85,092, forward strand.
GATGACACACGATGAGTGAATCGGAGATCCGTGAGGGCCTGACGTTCGACGATGTGCTGCTCGTCCCCGCAGCTTCCGAGGTCCTGCCGAACGAGGTGGACCTCCGGACCCGCCTGACCTGTGACATCGAGCTCAATACGCCCCTGATCTCCGCGGCGATGGATACCGTCACCGAGCACGAGACCGCGATCTGCATGGCGCGCAATGGCGGCATCGGCATCGTGCACAAGAATCTCACGATCGCCGAGCAGGCGGCGGAGGTCGACAAGGTCAAGCGATCCGAGTCGGGGATGATCGTCGACCCGATCACGATGAGACCCGAACAGCCGATTCGCGAAGCGCTCGAGGTGATGAGCCGCTTCCGGATCTCGGGCGTGCCGGTCACGCGTGACGGCAAGGCAGTCGGCATCCTGACCAACCGCGACCTGCGCTTCGTCAAGGACGTGTCGGCGAAGATCTCCACCGTCATGACGAGCGAGGGGCTGGTCACGGTCCCGCCGGGCACGACGATGGAGCAGGCGCGCGAGCTTCTTCATCACCACCGCATCGAGAAGCTTCTGGTGGTCGATGACGACGGGAAGCTCTGCGGCTTGATCACGATCAAGGACATCGAGAAGACCGAACGCTATCCGGATGCCTGCAAGGATGATTTCGGGCGGCTGCGCTGCGGTGCCGCGGTCGGAGTCGGGGCGGACCGGCTCGAGCGGGTCCAGGCGCTGGTCGACGCGGGCGTCGACGTGGTGATCGTCGATACGGCGCACGGACACTCGGCGGGCGTCCTCGAGACGGTGCGCGAGCTGAAGAGCCATTTCCCGGCGCTCTCGCTGGTCGGTGGCAACGTGGCCACCGCGGAGGGCACGGAGGCGCTGATCAAGGCCGGCGTGTCAGGGGTCAAGGTCGGTGTCGGGCCGGGCTCGATCTGCACGACGCGCGTCGTCGCGGGTGTCGGTGTTCCGCAGTTCACGGCCATCCGTGACGCGGCGGAGGTCGCGACGCGTGCCGGGATCCCAGTGATCGGGGATGGCGGGATCAAGTATTCCGGCGACGTGGTCAAGGGACTCGCGGCCGGCGCCTCGACGATCATGATCGGCTCGCTCTTTGCCGGCACGGACGAGTCGCCCGGCGAGGTGGTGCTCTTCCAGGGGCGCTCCTACAAGGTCTACCGCGGGATGGGATCGCTGGGTGCGATGGCCGCGGGAAGTCGCGACCGGTATTTCCAGAGCGACGTCGCCAATGACAAGCTGGTCCCGGAAGGCATCGAGGGTCGCGTGCCCTACCGCGGTAGTCTGTCCCAGTCGCTTCATCAGCTCTACGGCGGGCTGCGTTCGGGCATGGGCTATTGCGGTGCACCGAGCCTCGACGCCCTGCGGGCGGGCGCGCGCTTCGTCCGGATCTCTTCGGCCGGCCTTCAGGAGAGTCATGTCCACGACGTGATCGTGACGAAGGAAGCGCCGAACTATCGATTGGAATGAATCGGCTTCGCCGCCCCCCCAGTCAACGCAGGCGAAGCCATGAGACCCGACCGGGTCCCGCACAACCGAATCCTCTGACCGGGATCCCCGCTCGGTCGAGTCAGCTCCCGCGGAGTCGATCGCGGCAACGGCCGCTCCACGGATCAAGGACCGCCCCTTCATGTCTGCTCGCTCGTCTGCTTCGCAGGACCCCCACGGCTCCCGCATCCTGATCCTCGATTTCGGGGCGCAGTATTCCCAGCTGATCGCCCGGCGGGTTCGCGAGAGCCACGTCTACTGCGAGCTGCATCCCGCCGACATCGATCTCGCCTCGATCGAGGCCTTTGCTCCGGCCGGGATCATCCTCTCTGGCGGGCCGAGCTCCGTCCTCGACCAGGACGCTCCGGACATGGATCCGGGCGTGCTCGCGCTCGGCGTGCCCGTGCTCGGCATCTGCTACGGGCTGCAGCTCCTCGTGCAGCGACTCGGCGGGCAGATCGAGTCCGCGGACGACCGTGAGTACGGTCGCGCCACGCTCAAGGTCGAGCGGGAGGATCCGCTCTTCGAAGGCCTGCCCGCCGACGGGGAGCAGATCGTCTGGATGAGTCACGGCGATCGCGTGTTGGCCTTGCCCGAAGACATGAGCGTCATCGCGAGCTCGGGTGGATCGCCCTTCGCGGCCGTTCGCTCCGAGACCAGGCCTTTCTGGGGCGTCCAGTTCCACCCCGAGGTCGTGCACACGGAGCACGGCACCCAGATCCTCGAGAACTTCGTCCACCGGATCTGCGGCTGCAGCCCGAGCTGGACGATGGCCTCCTTTGCCGACCAGGCGATCGAGGCGATCCGGGAGCAGGTGGGAGACGGGCGGGCCGTCTGTGGCCTGTCCGGGGGCGTCGACTCCTCGGTGGCGGCCGCCCTCGTGCATCGCGCGATCGGCGACCAGCTCACCTGCATCTTCGTCGACCACGGCATGATGCGGAAGAACGAGCGGGAGGAGGTCGAGGCGCTGTTTGCCGAATCTCTCGGGGTGAAGCTGATCTCGGTGGATGCGTCGGATCGCTTTCTCGACGCGCTCGCCGGCGTGACCGAGCCCGAGAAGAAACGCAAGATCATCGGCAACCTGTTCATCGAGGTCTTCGACGAGGAGGCCGCGAAGATCGGCGAGGCCGAGGGACACGTGAACTTCCTGGTCCAGGGCACGCTCTATCCCGACGTGATCGAGAGCGTGTCGGTCAAGGGCAAATCGGTGACGATCAAGACCCACCACAACGTGGGAGGGCTGCCCGAGGACATGAAGCTCGAGCTCGTCGAGCCGCTGCGCGAGCTCTTCAAGGACGAGGTGCGAGCGGTCGGGCGGGAGCTCGGGCTGCCCGGCCCGCGCGCTCGGCCGCCATCCCTTCCCGGGGCCGGGTCTCGGGATCCGCATTCTCGGCGAGGTGACGCGCGAGCGGCTCGCTCCGCTGCGCGAAGCCGATGCGATCATGGTCGAGGAGATCCGACGCGGCGGGGCTCTACGACGAGATCTGGCAGGCGCTGGTCGTGTTCCTGCCGGTGCAGAGCGTCGGCGTGATGGGCGACGAGCGGACCTACGAGAACGTCGTCGCGGTGCGCTGCGTCACGTCGACCGACGCGATGACCGCCGACTTCGCCCATATCCCCTACGAGGTGCTCGGCCGGATCTCGAACCGCATCATCAACGAGGTCGCCGGGCATCAATCGCGTGGTCTACGACATCTCGAGCAAGCCGCCGGCCACGATCGAGTGGGAATGGGGAGGGAGCTCGCCGTGCCCGCACCCTTCGTCCATCTCCACCTGCACACGCCAGTACTCGCTGCTCGACGGTGCGATCAAGCACAACCCGCTCTTCGAGCGGGCCAAGGCCGCGAACATGCCGGCGGTCGCCCAGACCGATCACGGCAATCTCTTCGGCACCGTCGAGTTCTACGAGAAGGCCCGCGCCAACGGCGTCAAGCCGATCATCGGCTGCGAGGTCTACTTCGCGGGCGGCTCGCGCTTCGACCGCGAAAAGAAGCAGCGCGAGGAGACCGGCTACGACGCCATCAACCACCTGCTGCTGCTCGCGATGGACGAGACCGGCTACTCGAACCTGATGCGGCTGGTGTCGAAGGCCTATCTCGAAGGGTTCTACTACAAGCCCCGAATCGACTGGTCGCTGCTCGAGAAATATCACGAGGGGCTCGATCTGCACGTCGGGCTGTCTGTCGGCGCCGGTGCCGCGGACGATCCTGGCGAACGAGCCCGACCGCGCCTGGACGATGGCGCAGGACTTCCAGCGACTCTTCGGGGACCGCTACTACCTCGAGGTGCAGCGCCACGGCATCCAGGAGCAGGAGATCGTCAACCAGGAGCTCTTCAAGATGCATCAGGAGATGGGGATCCCGCTGGTCGCCACGAACGATGCTCACTATCTCGGCGAGCACGATCACGATGATCACGACGTCCTGTTATGCGTCGGGACGGCGGCCAATGTCTCAGACGAGAAGCGCTTTCGCTTCGACGGCGCGGGCTTCTACGTGAAGGATGGCGACGCCATGCGGGAGGTCTTCCACGACTACCCGCAGGCCGTCGAGGCGACCCTCGAGATCGCCGAGCGGTGCAACGTCGAGATTCCGATGGGCACCTATCACATGCCCGATTATCCAGGTCCCGGCCGGCAAGAGTCTCGATGACGTGATGGAGGAGCAGGCCTGGAAGGGCCTGCGCGAGAAGCTCGGCATGGAGCCGGACGAGCCCTTCGAGGGAGATCGCAAGCTCTACGTCGAGCGCCTCGAGCACGAGCTCGACGTGATCAAGAAGATGGGCTTCCCGGGCTACTTCCTGATCGTGGCGGACTTCATCAACTACGCGAAGGCGAACGGCATCCCGGTCGGCCCCGGGCGCGGCAGCTCCGCCGGCAGCCTCGTGGCCTACGGCATGAACATCACGAACGTCGATCCGGTCGAGTACGACATCATCTTCGAGCGCTTCCTGAATCCCGGAGCGGATCTCGATGCCGGATATCGACGTCGACTTCTGCATGCGCGGTCGCGAGCAGGTGATCCGCTACGTCGCCGACAAATACGATGGCGACGTTCCTGAACGCGCAGAGGACGACCCGCGACACGAGCTCGACGGCAAGTACGACGCGATGAAGGTCGCGCAGATCGTGACCTTCGGGACGCTGCAGGCGAAGGCGGCGATCCGGGACGTGGGGCGCGTGCTCGGCATGACCTTCGGGGATGTGGATCGGATCGCGAAGCTGATTCCCGACGTGCTCGGCATCAAGCTCGCCGATGCGATCGACGCAGTCGCCCGAGCTGCGCGCGCTGATGGATTCCGATGGGCAGGTCCAGCGAGCTGATCGAGACGGCGCAGAACCTCGAGGGGCTGACCCGGCACGCGTCGAAGCATGCGGCGGGCGTGGTGATCGGCACCGAAGCCGCTGATCGAGATGGTGCCGCTCTACAAGGATGCCAAGTCCGGCGACGTGATGACCCAGTACAACATGGTCTACGTCGAGCAGGTCGGCCTGATCAAGTTCGACTTCCTGGGGCTCAAGACGCTGACGCTGATGGCGGACGCCGAGCGCATGATCCGCAGGAAGCCGGGCTTCGCGGACTTCGACGTCAACGCGATTCCGATGGACGACGAAGCGACCTACGACCTGCTCTGCAGCGGGGATACCGAGGGCGTGTTCCAGGTCGAGTCGTCGGGCATGACCGATCTCGTGCTCAAGCTGAAGCCGCGTACCTTCCGCGAGATCATCCCGCTGGTCGCGCTCTACCGACCGGGGCCGCTGCAGTCGGGCATGGTCGACGACTATGTGGGCCGCAAGGCCGGGACGACGAAGGTCGAGTACCTGCATCCGACGATCGTGGATCTCACCGAGGAGACGCTCGGCGTCATCGTCTATCAGGATCAGGTGCTGCAGATCGCCCAGAAGATGGCGGGCTACAGCCTGGGCGAGGCCGACCTGCTGCGCCGCGCGATGGGCAAGAAGAAGCCCGAGGTCATGCAGGAGCAGCGCAAGCGGTTCGCGGACGGCGCCAAGGCGAACGGTATCGACGCCAAGGAGGCCGAGCGGGTCTTCGACCTGATCGTCGAGTTCGCTGGCTACGGCTTCCCCAAGGCCCATTCCACCGCCTACGCCTACATCACCTATCAGACGGCCTATCTGAAGGCGAACCACCCGGCGGAGTACCTCGCCTCGGTGCTCACGATCGAATCGGTGAACCACGACCGGTTGTCGCGCTACATCGCGCACGTTCGCGAGAAGGCAATCGAGATCCTGCCGCCCGACGTGAACGAGTCCGAGCAGGATTTCGGCGTCGTCGACGGCGCGATCCGATTCGGATTCGCGGGCATCAAGAACGTCGGAGCCGGGGCCATCGAGGCAATCCTCGAAACGCGCCGCGCCGAAGGGCCATTCGAGAGCCTCTTCGATTTCGCAGACCGCGTCGACGGCAAGAAGGTCAACCGACGTGTGGTCGAGGCGCTGGTCAAATGCGGGGCCTTCGATTCGTTGCATCCGGGGCGCGCCTCCGTCTGGGCATCGATCGACTCGGCGCTCGAGCGCGCAGCCGCGGCGCAGCGTGACCGCGCGGTCGGACAGGAGAGCCTCTTCGGCGGCATGAACGATGGCGACGGACTCGATCAGCCGAAGCTCGTCGAGGCGGCCGACTGGGGCGAGCGGGAACGGCTCGGTCACGAGAAGGAGCTGCTCGGCTTCTACGTGACGGGACATCCGCTGAGCGCGGTGGCTCCGCTGCTCGCGCGCTTCACGGATACGACGGCCCTCGCGACCGAGGGCAAGGGCGGCCGCGAGGTCCGCGCCGGGCGGCCTGCTGACGGGGCTGCGCGAGACGCGCACCAAGCGCGGTCAGCGCATGGGCTTCGGTCAGCTCGAAGATCTCGAGGGTGGCTTCGAGCTGGTGATCTTCTCCGAGCCTTTCGAACAGCACGTCGAGCTGTTGCGATCAGCGAAGGACGAAACGAATGCCGACGGCGAGCGGGGGCCCGTGCCCCTGATCATTCACGGCACCCTCGAGGAGGGGGATCCGCCGAAGATCCTGGTGCGGGATGTCACCCGGCTCGATCAGGCTGAAGAGAAGCTGTCGGCGAGTCTGCGTGTCCGGGTACAGTCGACCGATGTGACGCGCGATCGATTGATCGCGCTCAAACGACTTCTGGGCTCGCATGCGGGCGACTGCGGGGTCTATCTGCACATTACGATTCCGGGCGAGAGCGAGACGGTGCTCGGCGTTGGTGGAATTCGCGGGGTGGCGCCTTCGGTCGAGCTCTGCAGGGATGTCGACCGACTCTTCGGACGACCGGTGACGGAGCGAGCTTTATGACGGGTGGGGTCGGGACGGGGCGGATGTGCGAAGCGCGATGGTGCTTGACGATCGGGGCCTTGCTTCTGTCGGTGCTGGCGACCGTTCCCGCGCAGGCGGAGCTGCAGAGGGTGGAGGCCGTCGGCATCTACGGCATCCGGGATTCGATGCGATCCCGAGTGGTGCCCCGCGACGAAGCCATTGCCCAGGCGCGCTGGGAAGGCGTCTCGCGTGTAGCGCGCGAGCTGCTGGGCGAAGCTGGTCTGACTCTTTCGGGTGAAGGGTCGGTCGGCGAGGGCGGAACGAGCGGGCAGAAGGTCGCGACGCTCGAGTCGGCGCTCGGCAAGGACATGCTCCCCTACACGAGGAGCTATCGGATCCTCAAGGATCAGGGCGAGCGCCCCGTGCTGTTTCAGGACTCGCCGGGGATCAAGCGCGAATATGTCGTCGTGGTCGAGGTGATCGTCGACGTCGACCGCGTCAACGCAGCGCTCGAGCGTTCCGGACTGCTGGCGAGCAGCGACCCCGGGCAGACGGGCGAAGCGGTCCTGCTGGAAGTCGTCGGCCTGGCGAGGTACGAGGCGCTCCAGACCGTCGTGTCTGCGCTCCGGGACAGGCTCGGCGCGACACGGATCCGCACCCTGGTCTTCGAGAACGAGCGCCAGCTGCTCTCGGTGGAGGGGCCTTTCGACGCAGACGGGCTGCTCTCGCGCCTGTCTCGCTACCGCAATCCCCGCCTGATCCTAGAGCCGCTGGGCGTCGACGCGGTCTCGGGCCAGGTCCGGGTGATGGGGCGCTGGCTCGACGAGGACCAGTCGTCTGAATCCACGCCTCCGGGCTGATTTCGGGCTCGATTCGCGCGGATTCCGCCGGCTGCGCAGGAAAGCGCGCGGGCCATTCGAATTCCCCTCCGGAAAAGATTGACGCGATCCGATCAAAAGGCTAAATAAACCGCCGCCTTAGCTGGATTCTAGGCACGTAGCTCAGGGGTTTAGAGCACCGCCTTGACATGGCGGGGGTCGGCGGTTCAATTCCGCCCGTGCCTACCAGCTGGGGGAACTCCCCCTTCCTGACTCCTTACGAGGCCGACAGCGTCTGCCAGGACGGCCGTCGGTCGAGCGTGGGAACGCCGAGGTATCGGGGAAACGAAAACCGACGGCGCTGCGGTCACAGGGCCAGTATCAGTTGTTTGCGGCGCGCCTGGCCAGGCGCGCGGCCGACCTGATCGAGTATGGATTCGAGGAACGCTGTGGTGCGTCACCTGGAAGATTCGGAAGCACGAAGCGCGCGACTCGCCGTCCTCCGCGAGGGCCGTCGCGAAGCGCTCTGGCGTGGGTGCGTCCGAATGCCCGGTCTCCGATGAAGGACTCGATCCAGGTCACTCTGCCCGACGGCAAGCAGCTCGAATTCGAATCCGGCTCGACGGTGCTCGACGTGGCGGAGAAGATCGGTCCCGGTCTGGCGAAGGCGGCGCTGGCAGGTCGAGTCGCCGGTGAGCTCGTCGATCTCCGTCGGCCGCTGATGGAAGACGTGTCGCTCGAGATCGTGACGAGCCGGGACGAAGAGGGCGGTGCGGTGATTCGCCACTCGGCCGAGCACGTAATGGCCGACGCCGTGAAGCGGCTCTTCCCGAACGCACAGGTGGACGCCGGACGCACGGATCACTCCGAGAAGTTCCAGTACGACTTCCTCGTCGACGAGCCCTTCACGCCCGAGGACATCGAGCGGATCGAGAAGGAGATGAACGTCATTCTGGCGGAAGGGGCCGGCTTCGAACGCGAGGTGATGACTCGCGAAGAGGCCGCCGAGCTGTTTCGCTCGATGGGGGAGGAGCTCAAGCTCTCCCGTCTCGCCGACATCCCGGAAGACGCGGAGATCACGATCTTCCGACACGGCCGCTTCGCGGATCTCTGCCGCGGCCCGCACGTCGCAAACACGTCCCAGATCGGCGCGGTCAAGCTGCTCGAGTCGTCGGGCACGTATTTCCGAGGCGATGAGAGCGGCCCGAAGCTCCAGCGAATCTACGGCACGGCCTTCGAGAGCAAGAAGGCGCTGAAGAGCCACCTGGCGCGCATCGAGGAAGCCAAGAAGCGCGATCATCGCCGTGTCGGCCAGGACCTCGGCCTCTTCCATATGGACGCGCTGGCGCCAGGCTCTCCGTTCTACCTGCCCAAGGGCATGACGCTCTACAACGAGCTGATCCGCTTCATCCAGGATCTCTATCCTAAATACGGTTACCACGAAGTCCTGACACCCCAGCTCTTCCGCGCCGACCTGTTCAAGACCTCGGGCCACTACGAGAAGTTTCACGACGACATGTACTGGTTCGAGGGCTCGGACGAGGGCGAGGAGCTCGGGGTCAAGGCCATGAATTGCCCCGGCCATTGCCACCTCTTCTCGACCGGGAAGCGCAGCTACCGCGAGCTCCCGATCCGCTGGGCGGAGTTCTCTCGTCTGCATCGCAACGAGCGCAGCGGAACCCTGAACGGGATCACGCGCGTCCGCACCTTTGCCCAGGACGATGCGCATATCTACTGCGAGCCGTCGCAGGTGCCGCAGGAGATCGACAGCTTCTTTCGGATGACCGCCGAGGTCTACGACAAGCTGGGCGTCGAAGGCGTCGAGATGTCGGTCTCGACCCGGCCCGAGCAATTCCTGGGCGAGCCCGAGGACTGGGACGTGGCCGAAAAGGCCTTGATCGAGGCCGTCGAGCGGGCCGGATTCCAGTGTCATATCAAGGAGGGCGACGCCGCCTTCTATGCGCCCAAGGTGGAGGCCGACTTCAAGGACGTGCTGGGGCGGGCCTGGACGCTGGCCACGATCCAGATCGACATGGCGATGCCGGGCCGTTTCGGTCTGCGATACGTCGGGCGGGACGGGGAGATGCACCAGCCCGCGATGCTCCACCGGGCGGTGCTCGGGTCGCTCGAGCGCTTCATCGGGATCTACATCGAGCATACGGGCGGAGATTTCCCGTTCTGGCTCTGCCCGGTCCAGGTCGTGATCCTCCCGATTTCCGATCGCCACGCAGAGAGGGCCCGGGAGATCCAGGCCGCGCTTTCCTCCGCTCGGGTACGTGCGGAAGTGGACGATCGGAGCGAGACTCTCGGGTTCCGAGTCAGAGAGGCTCAGACACAGAAGATTCCGCTCACGCTGGTGATCGGAGACGAAGAGGTCGAACGGGGAACGGTTTCCCCTCGGCTGCGTAAAACCAAGCAGGCAATGGATGCGATGTCGGCGGACGTGCTCGTCGAATGAGCTGCAGTCCGCAAATGCCGAACGTCGTCTGAGTCCGTTGGCCTGAGGAGGAAAGTCAGATACCTGCCCGATCCAAGTTCAGAATCGTAGCCCCGGAACGCGACGCGACCCGGGTGAACGAAAGAATCCGAGTCCGCGAGGTCCGTGTCATCGGTGCCGACGGAGAGCAGCTCGGCGTCATGACGCCGGAAGATGCGATCGTCCTGGCACGCGAAGGCGGCCTCGATCTGGTGGAGGTCGCCGCGAATTCGCGGCCGCCGGTCTGCCGGATCATGGACTACGGCAAGTTCAAGTACGAGCAGAAGAAGAAGAATGCGAGCAAGAAGTCCCATTCGGCGACCTTGAAGGAGGTGAAGCTCCGACCGGGGACCGATCAGCACGACTTGAACTTCAAGCTCAACAACGCCCGCAAATTCCTGATGGAAGGCGACAAGGTGAAGGTCACGGTGATGTTCCGCGGCCGGGAGATGGTCCACACCTATCGAGGGCGCGAGCAGCTCAATGCGGTTCTCGAACAGCTCGGTCCGATCGCGAAGCTCGAGAGCTCGCCGAGAATGGAAGGGCGCTTCATGTCGATGATCCTCGTCGCGGATCGCGAGGCCGTGGCCGAGGCGAAGCGCGCGGCAGAGAAGGAGTCGGCGGGATCGGGCGAATCGGAGCAGGCCCCGGAGGCGTCCGAGGCGCCGGATCAGACCGCAAAGGCCGAGGTCGACGAGCCGACCGAAGAGAGCGATAAGAAGTCCGAGGAGGGGGCCGAAGCGGCACCTTCCTCGAGTTGAGCGCGCGGGCGGGAGTGAGCCCGACCCGAAGCACGATCGTCGGTGGGAACATCGCCGCACGATCCAGACCTAGATGAAGTCGAAACAAGGGAGCGGCAAGAGATGCCCAAGATGAAGACCCATAGTGGGGCGGCCAAACGTTTCAGCCGGACCGGCAGTGGCAAGCTGAAGCGAAACAAGGCCAACCGCCAGCATATCCTCACGAAGAAGCGGACCAAGCGGAAGCGACAGCTCCGCCAGCACGACCTCGTGTCGGGTGACGATACGGCGCGAGTTCGCCGTCTCCTGCCCTATCTATAGTCGCGCGCCATGGATTCGACTGTTTTCGAGCGTGCATGCAAGACGCGCGACGACGGGCTGAGAAGATGGGACAGCAGGCTGGCATGGGCCGCAGAGTGCGGCCGTGAAGAAGACCGAGCTCGATTGGGCCGAGGCACGCCTACCGAGCCAACATGACCCCGGCGACGACGCTGTGAGGTCACTCGAAATGAAATGAGGAAGAGAAGATGCCGAGAGTCAAGCGGGGCGTTCCGGGCGCCAAGAGACGCAAGAAGGTATTGAAGCGAGCGAAGGGCTATTACGGCGGACGCAGCAAGCTGCACAGCGTGGCCGTCGAGGCCGTCGAGAAGGCCGACAAGTATGCCTACCGAGACCGACGCCAGCGCAAGCGTGAGTTCCGCGGGCTCTGGATCGCCCGAATCAACGCAGCCGCCCGCCAGAACGGCGTTTCGTATAGCCGGCTGATGGCGGGTCTGAAGGCCGCGGAGATCGAAGTGGATCGAAAGGTGCTCGCCCAGATCGCCCTCGAGGATCCGCAGGGATTCGCGGCCCTCGCGGAACGCGCGAAGACCGCCATCGCGTGATTCAGTGCCATCGCGTGATTCAGAGCCATCGCGCGATTCAGACACGGTATTCGATTCCGCAGAGGATGTGCCATGCCGGGCGGATCCAGAACGGATGAACCCGATGGCTTCGCGAGCACGATGGGCGCGAGAGTCGGGGGGAGCGGACGATGACGAAAGCTGAAATCGTCGAGCAGATCTACGAGCGAGTCGGGTTCTCCAAGAAGGAGGCCGCAGAGCTCGTCGAGAAGGTCTTCGAGATCATGAAGGAGACGCTGGCGGACGGGGAGAAGGTGAAGATCTCCGGCTTCGGCAACTTCGTGGTTCGCGAGAAGAATGCGCGCAAGGGGCGAAACCCTCAGACGGGCCAGGAGATCCTGCTCGATGCGCGCCGGGTCCTGACGTTCAAGCCGAGCCTCGTCTTGAAGAACGTGCTCAACGAAACGGAAGTGACCGACGCGGATCGCGCCGCCGAAGCGGAAGCCGACGAGCAGGAATAGTTCGGTTTTTTTCGTGCATCGCCCGGATCCTCGTGGCATCGTGAGCGACACACGAGGCGCAGCGGGGGGATCGCATGGCGGGCAGGTCGGACAAGTCGAGCGGACGTAAAGTCGGATCGACGCGATCGAAATCGGGCAAGCTCGACGAAGTTGGCATCGCCGATGCGACGAGCGATGCCGCAGCGCGGTTGGCTCTGCGCGAGTCGGACAAGCTCTACTACCGGATCGGCGAGGTCAGTCGCATAACAGGCGTGAAGGCCCACGTTCTTCGTTATTGGGAGACGGAGTTCCGGTGGATGGCCCCGCCCAAGTCGCGATCGAAGCAGCGCCTCTACCGCAAGCGCGACATCGAATTCGTCTGGCTGCTGAAACGACTTCTCTGGGAAGAGCGCTACACGATCGCCGGAGCCCGGCAGCGGATCCAGGAGCTCGGCGTCGACGCGGCCTTGGCTCTACTCGACCAGCCCGCTGGTCACCGTTCGACGGACGCCGCGATGCCCGCCGCAGCGAGCGAATCCGATTCGAATCCCGGAGAGAAGGCCAGCGGTCCGGGCGTTGCACAGGCCGAGTGGGTGAAGTTCCGTGCGGCGCTCGGTGAGATGCAGGCCGAGCTGCTGTCGCTGAGGGCGTTCCTCCAGGACTAGCTCGGGGCCGGCAGGGCTGGCTCGATCCCGCCTGGTTCAGATGAGCGCATTGCCATGAGTTCCTTCGAGTCCCTCGCCCGAGTCGCTTTTTCGGAGACCAGTGACCCCGGGGCCTACGTGCCGCGAGAGGCCACGGAGGCTGCCCTCGCTGCGATTCGTGCCTGGGGTGAGTCCGATGAGGTCGGCTCCAGCGTCGGAGCGCTCGTCGGGGCGCCAGGGCTCGGCAAGACGCAGCTTCTCCGGGTCACCGAGGCCCGAGTCAACGAAGGCGTCGCCAGGTTCCTGGCCGATGGCGGCTCGCTGGTCGGAATCGCCCAGCACGCCCGCGCTCTCTATCTGCCCTATGCGGGACTCTCCCTTCCCGATCTGGCCACCTGGGTCTATGGCCTGCTCGGGATCCGGCCGGCCATCACGTCTGGCTGGCAGGAGCCGATCGCCGCCCTCGAAGCGCTCGAGCGGCTGGGTGGCGGGGCGTCCGATCCCTTCTTCCTGATGATGGACGATGCGGATGCCATGCCCGCCGCCACGATCGCGGCGCTGCTCGAGCGACTGCCGCGCTCCGACTCACCCCTGCGGATTCTCGTCGCGCTCAATCGCGATTCGAAGGCGGCCCGACTGTTGTCTGCGCTCCATTCGCTCGAGCCGACCCAGATCCCCTTCGAATCCCGAATGAGCTTCGAAGAGACTTCGGTCTACGTTCGGACCCGCATGCGCTACGCAGGATTCCCCGAAGTCGAGATTGCTCGCTTCGGAGAAGACGAGGCGATGCGGCTGCACTCGCTGTCCCTGGGCGTGCCGCGGCGTCTCCATGAGCTGGCGACCACTCGATTCGAAGGACCGACGCCCGGGCGCTTCCTGGAACGGCGATCGCACGAGCGCTGGATGGGTCTGCCCATCGATGACGATTCGGAGCTCTGACCCCGCTATCTGCGAAAGCATGCGTATCGCTGCGTTCCCCGCGGCGACGAGCCATCGACGCCCCCCATCGCGTGGGCTAAACCTAGCCGCTCGGCGGGCCGTGGCGCAGTCTGGTAGCGCGCTTGACTGGGGGTCAAGAGGTCGTGGGTTCAAGTCCCACCGGCCCGACCATTCGCGCTTCGATGCTTCGCGCCTCCAGCGAAGGGCTCTCGTGGCGCCTGGCTCGTCTGCCCCGTCCTCCAAACGAGGCGCGGACTTGCAGCAATGTCTCGCCGCGGACCTTGGCTCCCCGCCAGTCGATCAGGCGATGGGATATCTTCGCCGCCATGCCAAGACTCTCTAAGCTCAGTCGTTCGGTATCGGGTCGCGTCGTGTTGATTACGGGCGCTGCCAGCGGAATGGGACGCGCGACCGCTCATCTCTTCGCAGACGAGGGGGCCCGGGTCGCGGTCACGGATCTCGATCCCGAGCGGGTCGAGAGCGTGGTCGACGAGATCAAGGCGGCGGGTGGCGTCGCGGAGGGCTGGTCGCTGGATGTGGCCGACCCGCAGCGCATTCGCGCGGTCGTGGCGCTCGTGAAGGCGACCCTCGGCGACATCGACATCCTGGTGAACAACGCGGGCATCGCAATCGGCTGTTCCTATGAGCAGCCCGACGAGGACTACGAGCCCCTATGGCAGCGCGCCATGGACGTCATGCTGGCCTCGCATCAGCGTATGGTGCGCGCGTGCCTGCCGCAGCTGCGCCGAAACGGCGAGGGCAGGATCATCAACATCGCTTCGACGGAAGGGCTGGGTGCGACCGCGGGAACCGGGCCCTACACGGCGGCCAAGCATGGCGTGATCGGCTTGACCCGCTCGATGGCGGTCGAGCTCGGGGCAAAGGGTGTGACGGCCAACTGCGTCTGCCCGGGCCCGATCGTGACGGGGCTGACCGAGGGCATCCCGGAGGCGGCCAGGGAGAAATTCGCTCGCCGACGCGTACCGCTCCGGCGCTACGGAAGCCCGGAGGAGGTGGCCCACGTGACGTTGAGCCTGGCGCTTCCCGCTGCTTCGTATCTCAATGGCGCGGTGGTTCCGGTCGATGGTGGGATGACGATCCAGAACACGTAGCGCGCGTAGCGCACGCATCGAGAGACCCTCCCGATGAAACGACGGTCGGGGACGCCCTCGAGTCCGGAGAACTTCCTTGTCCGAAACGACAACACCGCGAATCCTGGTCACCGGAGGAGCGGGCTTCATCGGCTCGCATACCGTCGTCGACCTGGTCCTGAACGGTTACGAGCCGATTCTGGTCGATGATTTCTCGAACTCCGAGCGGTCCGTCCTGGCGGGCCTGGAAGAGATCTGTGGACGTGCGATCCGTTGCCACGAGGTCGATTGCCGGGATCGCGCGAGCCTGGTGCGGGTCTTCGAGACGGAGGCACCGATCTCGGGGGCGATCCATTTCGCGGCTTCGAAGGCCGTCGGCGAGTCGCAGGAGAAGCCGCTTCTCTACTACTCGAACAATCTCGGGTCGCTCGTCACGCTTCTCGAGGTCATGGGTGAGTTCGGTGTACGCGACCTCGTCTTCTCCTCCTCGTGTACGGTCTACGGTCAGCCCGAGCGTCTGCCGGTCACCGAGGCCTCCCCGATCGCCGAGCCCGCCTCGGTCTACGGGGCGACGAAGCAGATCTGCGAGCGGATCCTGCGAGACGTCGTCGCATCGGGCGCTGCCGCACCGTGTCACGCTGCTGCGGTATTTCAATCCGATCGGGGCGCACCCCTCGGCCCTGATCGGGGAGCTACCTCTCGGCAATCCTCAGAATCTCGCTCCGATCATCCTGCAGAGCGCAGCGGGATTGCGCGGACCGGTGCAGATCTTTGGCGACGATTGGGCGACGCCCGACGGCACCTGCATTCGCGACTACATCCACGTCCTGGACCTGGCCGCGGCGCATGTGAAGAGCCTCGACTGGATGGCGACCCAGCCGGAGCGACCGATGATCGAGGTCCTGAACGTGGGGACCGGCCAGGGCACGTCGGTGCGGCAGGCGATCGAGGCTTTCGAGCGGGCGACGGGGGAGCATGTGCCAGTCGAGATCGGGCCCCGGCGCGACGGCGACATCGAGCAGATCTTTGCTCATTGCGAGAAGGTCGAGCGGGTCCTCGGCTGGAAGGCGACGCGCAGCGTCGAAGACGCGATGCGAGACGCCTGGGCCTGGCAG
Source organism: uncultured delta proteobacterium (assembly GCA_963698485.1). Lineage (GTDB taxonomy): Bacteria > Myxococcota_A > UBA9160 > UBA9160 > UBA4427 > UBA4427. The sequence continues at coordinate 101,023 of CAVORA010000003.1, forward strand.
CAGAGCCTCGGGCGACGCTGATCCGGCGCGGTTCCTGATCCGGAGCGGCGACTCGCTCGGTGGACTCAGTGCTGCCCCTGCTCCTCGATCAGCTTCAAGAGGTACTCGCCGTAGGGGTTCTTCGAGAGCGCCCGTGCGCGTTGTCTCAGCTGCTCGGTGTCGATCCAGCCGTTGCGCCAGCCGATCTCCTCGGGGCAGGAGATCCGCAGCCCCTGTCTTTCCTGCACGGCCTGAATGAAGTTGGCCGCCTGCAAGAGGGCCTCGTGCGTACCCGTGTCGAGCCAGGCCACGCCCCGGCCGAGCAGCTCGACGTTCAGCGTGCCGCGCTCGAGATAGGCGAGATTCACGTCGGTGATCTCGAGCTCTCCGCGGGCGGAGGGAGACAGTCCGCGGGTGATCTCGACGACGTCCTCGTCGTAGAAGTACAGGCCGGTCACCGCGTAATTCGAACGCGGCTTCGTCGGCTTTTCCTCGATCGAGAGGATCTTGCCCTCGTCGTCGAAGTCGATCACGCCGTAGCGTTCGGGATCGTGAACGTGGTAGCCGATCACGGTGGCGCCGTGCTCGAGGGTCGCCGCCCGACGGATCGAGTCGGGGAAGCCGTGGCCGTAGAAGATGTTGTCGCCCAGCGCGAGGGCGACGGGGTCGCCGTCGATCCAGTCCGCGGCGATCAGGAACGCCTGCGCGATGCCCTCGGGCTTTTCCTGAACGCGATACTGGATCCGAACGCCGAAATCGCTGCCGTCGCCGAGCAGCCGCTCGAAGAGCGGCGTGTCATGGGGCGTCGAGATCAGCAGGATGTCCCGGATCCCGGCGAGCATCAGCGAGCTCAGCGGGTAGTAGACCATCGGCTTGTCGTAGATCGGCAGCAGCTGCTTCGAGACGCCGCCCGTTGCCGGGAGCAGACGTGTACCCGATCCCCCAGCCAGCAGGATGCCTTTCATGATCGCTCCTCGGTTGCAGCGGACTCGGGTCCCCCCTTCGTCGCGGCGGACAGGCCCTGCCGCGAACGCTGGTCGCCCTCGGCCTGGATCGCCAGGCGCCAGCCTTCGTTCTCCAGGTACCAGGCGACCGTGCGGGCGAGGGCTGTTTCGAAGTCGTAGGCGGGCCGCCAATCGAGCTCTCGACGAGACTTCGAAGCATCGATCGCATAGCGCCGGTCGTGACCGGGTCGGTCCTCGACGAAGCTCTTGAGCTCGAGGTAGCTGTCGATTCCATGACCCGCGAGGGCGGGGTTCTCCGAGGCTGGCCGGAGCGACTCGAGAGCGTGGCAGATCCCGTCGACGACCTGCGAGATTCGATCGCTCGCTGTTTCCACCGAACGCGTATTGCTCACCCGACCCGGCCGTGCTCGAGGGCCCGCACGATCCCGGCGCAGTGGTCTTCGACGTAGATCCAGTCACGCACGTTTCCGCCGTCCCCGTAGATGGGCAGCGGCTTGCCCTCGAGCGCGTTGAGCACCATCAGCGGGATCAGCTTCTCGGGATATTGCAGTGGCCCGTAGTTGTTCGAGCAGTTCGTCGTGATCGTGGGCAGGCCGTAGGTCCGGTTGTAGGCACGTACGATCAGGTCGGCGCCGGCCTTCGAGGCGGAGTAGGGCGAGTTGGGCGCGTAGGGGGTCTCTTCCGTGAAGTAGCCCTCGGCGCCGAGGGTGCCGTAGACCTCGTCGGTCGAGACGTGCAGAAAGCGGAAATCCTGGCGTTCGTCCGACGCGAGCTCCGCGAAGCGCATGCGCGCGGCCTCGAGCAGCTCGAAGGTGCCGACGAGGTTCGTGTCGATGAAGGCGCGAGGACCGTCGATCGAGCGATCGACGTGGCTCTCGGCCGCGAAGTTGAGAACCGCCGTCGGTGCGAACTCGGCGAAGGTCTTCCGCACGTCGGACGTCGAAGCGATGTCGCCCTTCGCGAAGACGTACCGATCGGCCCCCGGATCTCCCGGCAGATCTCGCAGATTCTCGAGGCTGCCTGCGTAGGTGAGCTTGTCGAGCACGACGATCCGGACGTCCGGGCGATGCTCGAGGACCCAGCGGACGAAATTCGAGCCGATGAAGCCGGCTCCGCCCGTGACGAGCCAGGTCTTGGATTTCATGGGGTCTCCTGCCGCTTGGGCGGTCGGACGCTAGCACCGAGCCATCCGACCCGATCCCGGTTCGCCCCCGGCCCGGCCGGCGGGCACAATTCTCCCTCGGCTCCCCCCATTCCAGCTTGAGCAGGGCTTGCCGGCGGTCGAGGAGTGAGTGCCACCCCGAACGATTTCGGGGCGGTGGAGTTCGTGCCGGTCGGCCGCGTCGGAAATCCCGGCCGCGAACGCCGAGAACGGATCGGCGAATCCGCTCGGTGCGGCGTGTAAAGGTGTTCACAGCCTGGGCCGGTACGTCACAAATACCCGTGTTTATTGCGAAATTTCCGTGATTGACCCTGCGGCCATCGCTTCGATGAGCGTATAATCGGTCATTCCGGACATACCTTTTTCGGTGCGATGGGCACATCTTTCCTGAGCGTGGAAAACGCTCCAGGCGGCTTCGGACGCGCTTCTGGGCATTGGCCCGAGGGCAAGCGCTCGAGGTTCTCGAAAGTCACGACCCATCATGCGCCCAGGCATGTTTCGGCGAGAATGATGCTGACGGAAGTGGATCGGTAGATGCTGCGCAATAACGGGAAGATCACCTCATCTCTCTTGATGTCGCTCGATGTTCTATTGAGCACGATCATCTGCCTCGGCCTGCTCCATTGGCCCGAGGTCAGTGGGATGCAGGCCCCGCTGGCGCACGCAGGCGGGTCGATGTTGCTGATGGCGCTGACGGCCTGCCTGGTCTGGCCCTTCACGTTTCAGCAGCTCGACGTCTATTCGTCGGTTCGAACGCTCGGATTCTGGGATGTGACGCGCCGCCTGGTGGTCTCAGGCTGCGTCGTTGCCACGATTCTGGGAGCCACGGCGTTCGCGACCAACGTACCCCTCAGCCGGGAGTTCCCGTTCATCTGCGCCGCGGCCCAGGGGCTGGTGCTCTCCGCCGCGCGATTCACGATCTATGGCGTGCTCCGCACCGCGCGTCGGGTCGGACGCAACACCCGCAACGTGCTGATCGTGGGCTCGGGCGCGCGCGCCGCGCAGCTCCAGCGCAACATCGATGCAAATCCTGCGTGGGGACTTTGTGTCCTGGGCTTCGTCGACGACGTCGACACGGCGATCGACCCGAGCCTCTTCAACGCCAAGCTCTTCGGGATCGACCAGATGCCTTCGCTCCTGCGAGAAATGGTCGTGGATCGCGTGCTCGTCGCCGTGCCGCGTTCGAAGCTCGGAACGATCGCTCCCGTGCTCAGCTCCTGCAGCAGCACCGGGATCCCTCTCACGCTCCTGACGGACCTGTTCGGCGACTATCTGCCGACTCCGCAGGTCGGTCGATTCGGTTCGCGGCCGTCGCTCGAATTTGCGGCCGTACACCACAACTCCTTCCTCCTGGGCGTCAAGCGCGCCATCGATATCGTGGGTGCTTCCGTCGCGCTGGTCGTGAGCGCACCGATCATCGCGCTCGCGGCCCTGGCCATCTGGCTCGAAGACGGCCAGCCGGTGTTCTTCAGTCAGACCCGTTGCGGGCTCTACGGGCGGCGCTTCAAGATGCACAAGCTTCGGACGATGTGCGTGGATGCCGAGGCGCGCAAGGCGGATCTGATCGGGATGAACGAGATGGACGGCCCGGTCTTCAAGGTGAAGCTCGATCCGCGCATCACCCGGGTCGGTGCCTTCCTGCGCCGCTACAGCCTCGACGAGCTGCCGCAGTTCTGGAACGTGCTCGATCGGTGACATGAGCCTGGTCGGGCCGCGTCCGCCGGTGCCGGAGGAGGTCGTTCACTACGAGATCTCGGATCGGCGCCGACTCTCGATGCGCCCGGGCATCACCTGCATCTGGCAGGTCGGCGGCCGCAACGAGATCGGCTTCCAGGAGTGGGTCAAGCTCGACCTCGAGTACATCGATTCCTGGTCGCTGGGGCTCGATGTGAAGATCCTCGCGCGTACCCTGCCGGCGGTGGTGCTGGCGCGGGGGGCGTCTTAGCCGCGCAACGTCCAGCGTCCCGACGAGGCCCGAGGTCTGCGACCAGAGTGCCTCCGATCCCCATCCCCGGTTCGGGCCCCTGGCGTCGCTCCAGCCGCGACTAGCCACGTCTCCCCTCCGATCCGACTCCTCCGCCCCGCTCCGCCACCGCGGTCGTCGAAGGTCGCACGAGCGCCTGTGCCCGAGGCGCCAAGAGTTCCCTCGATCCGCTCTCGCCGGACAGAAAGCAGACGCGCGGTGACGATCGTCACTCTGACTTCCCCCTGCCGCGTCGATGAATCAGTCACCGTGGGGCGGTTGAAGCGCACTCGACGCGTGCGTACTCCGGGATCCGTATCCAGCCGGGCTTTGCTTCCGAAGCGCTATCGGGAAGGATTTCAATGCAGACTAGAACGACCGAATCGGGCTCGCGGACGATGAGGGGACGAGTTTCGTCGCAGGGACTACGGTCTATATTGCCAGCCAGCGCGAAAGGCCGGTCGCCGCAATCGGCCCGCGAGCGCAAGGAAGAGGGGCTCATGCAGTTTTTCGTCATCGGTCTATTGATGGCCGCCTTCGCGCTGCCGGCGGCTGCCCAGTCGACCTTTCCGCCGCCGATCTGGGCCTCCCAGCTGCCCGGCAGCTTCGTGACGCTCGAGGACTCGGATCTTTCTACCCTGGTGGGCTCGATCCCGACGGCGTATCCGGGCTCGCCGGTGGATACCACGGGCTGGACTCAGTACAACGTCACGACCGCGGGCGGCACCGGTGTCCTGTCGGGCTGCGCGGACCTGGACAACACGGGCAATGCTGACAACTCGGCCGCCTTCGAGTGCATGATCACGAGGGTGCCGGATCGGTCGCTCCTGTACTTCCCGGACGGGATCTACGACTTCCGGTCGGCTCGGGATGGGATCTCGGTGTTTCGGCCAACCTCGGCGTATGACTATCGCGGGTTGGTCTTCGAGTCACTCAACGCGGTGATCAATGTCGTCTCGGACTTCAACAACGTCGTGGTCTTCATGGAAGGCGACCAGACCAGCGGTGGGGTGGGTGAGATCTACAGCGGACCAGCCAGGAGCTGGTCGGGTACCAGGACGAAGGGCACACGCGTGCTGAGCGTTTCGGACACGAGTGGCTTTACGACGACGCCGAACGCGCTCGGGAATTGGGTTCACATCTACGCCGATCCGAACAGCATCCAGGACGCCGCTCAGCGAAGCTACTACTCGCGCGTCACGGCGATCAATCCCGGTCAGTCGATCACGATCGAACACCCGCTGCCCGAGGACTTCACGGGCGCGAACGCGGTGTTCGCATCTGGGATCCTGCGATCAACTGGGTCTTCCGGGGGGGCACGATCCAGTTCGAGAATCCGAACCACCTGAACAACTATTTCTCCTGGAATCTCTATCTGAAGAACATGGCGCTGAGCGAGATCAGCAACATGCACTTCAAGGATCCGTATCGTCAGTACCTGGGGCTCGAGTGGACCGCCGATATCTATATGAACAACGTCGTCATGACGGGCCACGCCTGGGACAAGGCGACGAATGGCTACGCGATCACGTGGGCCAACTCGGTTCGCAACCATCTGCACGACAGTCTGATCGAGGCGCTGACCGGGATCGCCTTCTCGAACGGCTCGCAGGAGTCGCTGGTCACCCTGACGCATTTCGCGGGTCCGACCGGCGCGCAGCCATTCGCACCGCACACGTTCGACGTGGGCTGCAACAACAGCCCGTATGCGTGCGACATCAGCGCGATCAATCAGGCCCACGCTCAAGTGCATGGACCGACGATGAGCTGCGCGGATGGAAACGGTGACGGCTTCTGCGATGCCCGACCGACCGAACGGGGGATCTATCTTCACTGCACTGAGAACAGTGAAGGCGACCTGCTGGGACTGCGGGGTGATCCCTCGTGCCGGGGGACCCCGTCGACGGCCGTCTACACCTGCGTCGAGTTCCACGATCGCGCGGCCAGCAACACGCTGTTCATGCGGAACCATTGCGAAGGTCCGATCTGGTTCGATCACAGCTTCGGCCCCGGACGAGGAAATTTCTTCTTTGGAGGCTGGATGCAAGACGCCGGACTACCCGAATTCGATACGACTCCGGGTACGGCGGGTGACTTCTTCTTCCGAGACATCGGGATCGCTGCCGCCTGGCTACCGGCAGAACGCCACGTGGGCCAACATGGTCTTCGACAACAATCTGGGCTCGGGAATGGGGTTCGACGCATATCGGTGATGGCGTGCGCGCTCTCGACAACGTGATCCGAGGCAACTGCTTCAGTCGAGGTATCCCCGGCCAGAATCCAAACGGACACGGATCCGCATGCGTGACGCACTCGACCTCGACGAGCGAGGGGGCGCGGAACACGGTCTGGACCAACAACACGGTCGGGAGCCGACGTTCACGCCAGCCCGCGTACCATGCCGTCGCTGCCCGGGTTCACGGAATGGCCCGAGGTCGCGGGCAATCCGAGCACGCCACCGCCCTATATCGGCCCCGAGATGGGCGATCCCGATACGTTCTCGGGCTGTCTGCCGGTGACCGAGCGGTGGTACGGATCCTGTTCGCGAGCGCTAGAGCGCGAGTAGCAGTAGCAGTAGGAGAGAGCGCAGGAGACGTCCTCTTCTTCGCTCGCAACAAGCGCCCGGCCGGCACGAAGAGTGCGGGTCGGGCGCTTTTTCGTGCGTGTGGTGGCCCGAGCGACGAGTCGCGACAGCCGTCTGCCCGAGCGGCATCTGCCCCGACTGTCATGCGGAGCCCCGATCTGCCGAGACGGAGACCCATCAATCGACCTCAGTCGCTCGGCATTCTTCGCGTGCCCGACGGCTGTAACCGAGCCGCGCCGGGTAGCGTCCTCTCCAGGCATGAAGTAATCACACTCCGTCATGAACGAGAGCAGGCAGGCACGTCGGAGGAAGCTCGTCCTCCGCAACTCCGTCGTCGAAGTCCTGGGCTATGGAGCGACTCAGGCGCTCCGCCTCGGCAGCAATCTGATCGTGACGAGGCTGCTGGTTCCGGAGGCCTTCGGCCTGATGGCGATCGTCAACATCGTGCTGTTCGGCGTGACGATGCTCTCGGACGTCGGAATCATCCAGGCCGTCATCCAGAACAAGCGCGGCGACGACGAGGACTTCCTGAACACGGCCTGGACCCTCCAGATCATTCGGGGCGGGATTCTCTGCGTCGCGACCTGGGTCATCGCCTACCCGGCATCGCTCGTTTACGACGAGCCCCAGCTCTTCTGGCTGCTGCTCGCCGCCGGCCTGCAGCTGGTGATCGCGGGCTTCGAATCGACTTCGCTGTTCACGTTGCGTCGCCGGGTCGCCTCACTCCGGCTTGGTCATCATCGAGATCGGAGTACAGCTCGCGACCGTCGTCGGCCTGGTCTGCACTGCACTCGTATGGCCTTCCGTCTGGGCGCTGCTGATCGGCGCGACGATGGGTGGGATCGTCCGACTCGTCTGGAGTCACTCGATCGACATCGGATACCGCAACCGATTCGGCGTGGGATGCGAGCGCCCGCCAGGAGATCACGCGTTTCGGTCGCTGGATCTTCGGGAGCAGCATCGCAACGTTTCTCAGCTCCCAGAGCGACCGTCTGCTTGCTGGGGCGGCTGCTCGGTATGTCGACGCTGGGCGTCTACACGATCGCGCTCTTCCTCAGCGAGGCGATCGGCGCCGCGGTGTCCCGCATCGTCAGCAACGTCTTCTATCCGATCTTCTCGCGCGTCGGACACGAGGAGCCCGATCAGCTGCGCGAGGAGTACTACCACTCTCGTCTGCGCCTGGATCTGGCGGCGCTGCCGGCGTTGGGCGTGCTCGCGATGCTCGGGGATTTCGTGGTCCAGCTTCCTCTGGGATGCTCGCTATGTCGAGGCGGGCTGGATGCTGCGAGTGCTCTGCATTCGCGTGGCGTTCTCGTGCGTGATGCTGCCGTGTGAGCTCTGTCTGGTCGCGACAGGTGAGTCGCGATTCGGCTTCGCCCGCAGCGTCATCAAGATGGTCGCGGTCGTGATCGGCGTTCCCGTCGGCTTCTACATGGGCGGGCCAGAGGGCCTCGTCTGGGCCGTCGCGGCCTCGGAGTTTCCTGCAGCGCTCGTGCTGTGGCCCGCTTCGGCGCGACGTGGACTCTTTCGCGTGAGTCGAGAGCTTCTCTCGATTGCGCTCTTCGCGCTGGGGCTGCTGCTGGGATCGAGCGTCCGGTACGCTGCCACGGGGGCATGGTACTAGGCATAACGCGGGCGAGGAAGAGTGGACGATCGTGCGGATCGGCTCGCCAGCGAAGTCGAGAGGAATCGAGTGCGCGTCGCTTTTCTGAGCCCCTGCTGGCCGCACGATCAGTTCCCTAATGGAATCGCCAGCTACGTCGCTTCCGTTCGAAGCGGCCTCGAAGGACTCGGCGAGGAGACGCACGTCCTGACGTCGACGATGGGCGAAGGGGTCACGGATCCTCGAATCCTACGCGTGCCGGAGAACATCGAGGGTAAACCCTTTCGTCGCTCGACTCCGGCAGCGCGGTGCGGGAGTGCTCTCGCGATACATGGGAATGCGGCAGGACATCGGGTATCGCGTGGGCCATTCCGTCTGCCAGCTCGATCAGGTCTCTCCGATCGATCTGTTGGAGCTCGAGGAGACCTTCGGAATCGCTCGCATCGTGCAGCGTCAGTTCAAGAAGCCGCTGATCGTCCGACTTCATGGTCCCTGGTGTGTCATCGGTACCCGTCTCGGCCATCGCCGGGGCAAGGAGTACTGGATTCGCTGTGCACTCGAATACATCGCGATCCGAAACGCAACGGCCGTTTCCTCGCCGTCCCTCGATGCGCTGGATCGGGTGCGAAAGGCCTATCGATTGGAGCTGCCGAACGCGCGGGTGATCCCCAATCCCGTCCCGACGGTCGCCGATGAGGATCTCTGGGCAGAGGATTCGTGCGACCCCAATACGATCCTGTTCGTCGGGAGATTCGATCGAGTCAAGGGAGCGGACGTCGTGCTGGAGGCTTTCAGTCGGCTTGCGCAGGCGCGCCCCGAGCTGAAGCTGATCTTCATCGGTCCAGACACGGGCCTTATGGAGGGAGCGAAGACGTGGACGTTCGACACCTACCTGCGTGCGCGGATTCCCTCGGTCATCCATTCCCGGATCTTCTTCAAAGGCGGGCAAACTAGGCAACAGGTCGCACGCGAGCGCCAGAGAGCCGCAATCACCGTCGTCTCTTCCCGCTATGAGACGTTCTCGATCGCGGCCGTAGAGGCGATGGCGGCGGGCTCACCGCTGGTCGCCGCTCGTACCGGCGGAATCAACGAAATCATCCGCGACGGGAGCAACGGTCTCGCCTTCACGGCCGAGCGAAGTGACGAGCTGGCGGATCGGATCGAGCGCCTGCTCGTCGATCCGTCCCTGGCGGCCCGTTTGGGACGGGCGGCGCGGGCCGACGCGAACGATCGCTTCAGCGAGGAGCGGATCGCCCGTCAGACGCAAGCGTTCTACCGGGAAGTCATCCAGGGCAGCTGACGCGGGTGGGGCCCGCTTCGAGACAGCCGCCATGCTCCACAATCTGGCTGGCGCCGGGGTCGTAGGGGCCAGGGCCCTTGCGATGGGCTGGTGTCAGGCAGCGCTCGAGGTCGACGCCTACTCGCCCCTGCGACCTCGCGCAAGCAGCGCCAGGCCGAGACCGATCAGCAAGGTGGAAGATGGTTCGGGCACGGGTGTGATCGAATCGTGCACGTCGATCACGATGTTGTCGAGCCAGGTCGCCGCGGCGGTCTGGGAGATCATGATGCTGGTGAGATTCGTGAGTCCCGCCCCCGTGAGGTCGAGTGTGTGCCAGTCGCCTTCCCCTGGCGCGTCGAGATTCGAGATCGCGTCGAAGGCGTTCCACTGACTCTCGAAGTCGGCGGCCGTGGGGTCGAAGCCGGTCGCGACGATGATCTTCGGATCGCTCGCGGCGTAGGACCAGGGAAGACGTTGGAGGGTCGCGTCACCTGGCAGCTCGGGGAACCAGACGTCGTAGTCGATCGACAGCAGGTCGAAGGTGCCTCCGTCTTCGAGGCTGATGACGAGTCCCTGCAAATCCCCCGTGAAGGCATGCGTGTATTCGGCGACGAATCCATAGGGCGCGATCTCGTTGGGCTGATAGACGTTGTCGCTTCGATGAGTATGGCCTAGGACGTACTCACCGGCGGGCGTCCCTACCTTCTGCGCCCAGAAGCCGTCGAGTCGAGCCCCTGCCTCGATCCAGGCGTAGGGCCCGTGAAACTCGCCGGTCGGGTCGGTGATCGTTGTGTCCTCGTACCCGAGATCGAAGGTGAGCGTGAGCGGGGTGGCAAACGCCGTGAGCGGAAGGAAGAGCGTGGAGAGGAGTGCAGCAGCAATCGCGCGAGAATTCATCATAACCCCAGGGATACAAGTCGGAAGCGACGTCCCGTACTGCAATGAGTACCTCGGAAGCAGGACCACGGGACGAACTTTCTCGCAATCTTCCCGAGAATCGAGGCGAAATCCCGAGTTCTGCGCGCTCGCTGCTCGCTCGTTGCCGATCCGGACACGTCCGTCTCACAAAGGCAAAGACAAGGAGGTCGAGAGCCTGGAAGGGCACCTCCGCGCGTCCGCTTCCGAGGCGGCCCGAATCGAGCGACCCCGCCCGATGTCGAGTCGACTAGAGGGTGCTGCGCGAGTGGGCGAGTGCCTCGGCGAGACTGTCGATGTCTATCTCGAAGGACGCGTGATCGTGTGCGCGGGACTCACCGCGCAGGTCGAGATCCCGCACGATCTCGGGCGTGATCTTGCCTCGTACGCCTACCCAGGTTCCCTCCAGAACCGCCGCATAGTCCCGAAAACAGCTGCTCGCGAAGCCCGCGGAGAAGAGCTCGATCAGTCTGAAACGCGGTCCGCCCTGTTTGGCGCGCCGTGCGCTGAAGCCCAGACTCGACAGGCCCGCGCCGTGAATGCCAACGACTTCTTTCGCGTTTCCCAGCATCGTCCATTGCTGCGCGATCGGAATGTCTTCCATGTAGACGCGCTCGAAGCCCTCAGCGCGAAGGAAGTCCGTCACCGCCTCCTCGTTGAGCAGCGAGCGAGCACCGCGTCGCGAGACGAAGACGCGTTCGGGCGTCGGGTCTGTCCACTCGTCGAAGTGCTGGTGCGCGAGGTATGGGAGTAGCGCGATGTTGAGCTCCTGGGTGATCGTGAGCAGTCGGCCCTCGGACGATTCCGTCCGTGCACAGGAAGGGCACGCCCGCGAACTCCAGCACCTTGACGGCGATCGACGGCGCCTTCTTCGGAAGCACGACGATGGAGCGGTGCGCGTGGGACCGAAGCGTCCGCCTCGAGCGTCTCTCTCGATCAGCTGCAGCGGGCCGAGCACGTCGTGAATCAGATGGGCGTAGTTGCCCATGAAGCTGAAACGAAGATCGAGCGCGATGCGGTCGCCGAGCTCGATCGCGGGCTCGCGTGCGTGCAGCGACGCGCTTGACCTCGTATTTGAGCCGCTCGATCGGTGCGCTCAGGGACCGGGTGATTCTCGATATTCGTTAGGGAAGTCGCCGGTCGTGAGCCGAATCTCGACGACGTGACGCCTGATTTCGGTCGCGGGCTTGATGATTCGTTCGATCGAGGGCGAGTCGAAGTCCGACATTCGAGTACCGTGCGCGAAGACGCGGGTCTCCGGAATCGGGATGGCCGGGAATCTCGATGTCATAGGCGCGATCGGCGCTCATCGATCCATCCATCTCCGGTGCCCGGCTGCTTTGTCGACTCTCTGCGACGGACTCGGCATAGTGGGGCTCATCGGGTCTCCGTGAAACATGATGCGACGAAGGATCGGCTGGACTCTCGGCGCCCGGGTCCCGTCGAGCGGTAGTGAAGCACCGATCGAAACCGGCTCCCGGTGGAGACGATTCGAGTTTGGCATTGCAACACCGGGTGGGTCAATCGGTCGATGGGCGATCCATGGCCTGGGCGGATCGCTGCCGCTCTGCTGCCTCGAGCGTCCATTCGAGTCGCTTTCCGTACCAGTGCTCGATGGAGTGCCGGTCGCCGCCTCGTGCGCAGCCTCCGACAGGGCCGCGAGCTGGTCGCGCTCGGCCGAGAGCTCGAGCAGGATGTCGGCGGCCGCCTCGATTCCTCCGATCGGGAAGAGTCGAGACGCGCCATCGCTTTGGGCCCTACGTCGTAGGAACGCGATGTCCGACGTGATCAGCGGCATGCCAGCGGCATAGGCGTCATAGACCATTCGCGGCGTGTCTTCCTCCGTCGGGGGGAAGAGCAGCGCATCGAAGCTCCGCAGTCTTTCGTGAAGGGACGGCCCATAGGGAAATTGTCCCTCGAAGCACGACATGCCCAGCACCCCGAGCTCGGCCGCAAGACGCTCGAGGTCAGCCTGCTGGGGGCCCTCGCCGATCAGGTGATAGGTGGCCTCGAGCCCCCGCGCTCTCGCGACGGCCAGGATCCGGATGCCATCGGCGAGACCCTTTCGCTCCACGAAGCGACCGAAGTAGGCGAGTCTGAGCGGCCGTCCGCTTCGCATCGAGGCGAGCCGCTCCGACAACGCTTCCTTGGAGATCATGTCGCTCTCGCTGAACATCGAGTGGCAGAACTGCTTCGGGTTCCGCGCCAGCCGGCTGTATCGGTCGTGGACCAGGCCCTCCTTCAGCATCGCGACCGAGACCCGCGGCAACATCCGCCGCATCCAGAAGTCCATGCCGATCGTACGTGCGATATGCAGCAGGCCCTTGACTCGACCCATCTGGGCCAGCTGTGCCGGAAGCAGGTCCCAGACGTCCATGTCGAATCCGATCAGCACCGTGACCTTCCCCGCCTTGACGCCGGCGCGCAGCGTTGCGAGCTGCATCGGCAGGAACGGATCGTCGACGCTCGCGTGAACCACCGTTGCTTGCGCGAGCAGGGGCGCGAGATCACGCTGCCAGCGTCGAGCCCCATCTGGCCAGATATTGTCGAATGCGGATGTCAGCGGGAATCGACGGATGCAGGTGGATGTCTTCGACCCCATGTCCCACCCGGACGACCTGGGTCGCGCTCGCGCTCGAAAGCGGCAGGCTGGGACCGATCAGGTGGATCGGTCCGAAATGCGGCGAAAAGAATCGGCGCGCGAGGTCGATGTCCGAGAACCACGAGTCGTCGACATACGTGTCGTCGCCGTCGAGATAGATCGGAATATGCGTGCCCATCAGGTACATCTGGGATCCTTCGGCGAGTGGATCGGACAGAGGTGTCCCTTGACGAATATAGGCGGTGGGCTGCACGACGCTCCGCGGGGCACGGGGCCGCGCGCGAGCTAGCCCGCCGGAAGCTCCCAGCGCCCGGTGGTGATCCTCCGCCAGATCTGCACGAAGGGATAGAAGAACTGCCGAATGTAGGCACCGACGATGCCGAGGGCGGTCGCACTTCGCTCCATTGGAAAGCTCGGGTCCTGGACGCCTGTCTGCGGATACTTCGACCGGTCTCGTCCATGTGCGTGCCGAAGATCCGGTCCCAGACGCTGAAGATCACGCCGAAGTTCTTGTCGGCATGCTCGGGCTCTTCGGAGTGGTGAACGCGATGGCTCTGTGGCGTCACGAAGAGATAGCGAAGCGGCCCGTAGTCGGTCTGCAGGTTGCCGTGGTAGGCGTGAGTGTAGAGACGCTGCGCGACGAGCAGCCACGGAAGCAGCGGCAGGTCGAGCCGCAGCATCATCATCGGCACGAGCACGATGGGCATCGCGATGGTCCGGTCGATCGGGTGCACCCGGTCGTCGGTGAAGATGTTCATTTCGCGCTGCGAGTGATGGACGGCGTGAAAGACCCAGAACACCGGCACCTTGTGCCGGATGAGGTGATGGAGCCAGTTCAGGAAGTCCGCGACGATGAAGGCAAGCACGATCCGGAGCCAGTAGGGAAGGTCGGCCAGCCCGTCGATCGTCAAGAAGGAGAGGTGCTGCTCGTATAGCGCGACGGCGGCGGAGTAGGAAAAGATGACGCTGATCAGGAAGCCGAACATCAGCTTGTCCATGACGAACCAGGCCACGATGTCGTGGACGGCGCCGGTGCTGAACGTGCGCTGGTTCTCGCGCGCTGGCCAGAAGTGTTCACCGACGGCGACGACGGCCATCAGGATCCAGAGCGACGGGCGACAGCACGAACTTGACCGTCGATCGCAGCGTCTTGCGCAGCCAGTCGGGCAGGTAGGCGCGCCAGATGTCTCGGGCGCCCTCCACGCAGCCGCTATCCGCGCTGCAGGCCTCCGTCACGAGATAGGCACCGACGGCGAGCCCGATCACGGCGAGCACGGGAAGGAGGATACCCAGCTGAGGGGTCGGTCTCGGCTGACTGGCTTCGTTCGGCATCACTGGAAGAGAACCTCTGGGGCGGTCGAGAGTCACTCAATCGAGTACGACGGATCACGGCTGGTATCATCGGCGACGCGGGTAGAGCGCGCGCCGACCGAAGGTCGCCGTCGTATCGCCACTCGACTGAGTCTAGCCGAGCGGAACACGTCGGGGAACCTGGCTTCGAGGCGAGACGTGCCCTAAATATTCGAAGATCGTCTTGCGGGGACCTAGGTCGCATCGGCGGATCCCCCACGCTCCGGGTGAGTGCCCGATCTGCGGAAGTCGGGCGCGTTACGTCGATCAAAATGCGGCCCGGATGCGCATCAGCCCGCATGATCCGCCCCCGCGCCCGCGTCCAGCAGGTTCGCGACCCGACGCGTGATGGCGTCCCAGGTGCTGTGTTCGACGGCTGCCCTGCGCGCGGCTACCCGAGCCGGATCCCGCTCATCGAGCGCCGCTCGCAGGCCCGCGAGGAAGCCGTCGTGAGAATCGGCCGAGTAGACCAGCTCCTTGTAGGGCTCGAGCTCGGGAAACCAGGTCGTCACGATCGGAAAGCCGATGGCAAGGTACTCCCTGAGCTTGATCGGGTTGCTGCTCTCGATCCACTCGTTCATCAGCCAGGGCATCAGAGCCACATCGAAGGCGCCGGCATGGCGAGGCACGTCCTCGTAGGGGATCTGGCCGATGTAGTGAACATTGGGCTCGGCCTCGATGCTCGTCGTGTCCATCGCCTTGGGACCGATGATGAGCAGGCTGGCCGGGGCAATTTCGCGCGCGGTCTTGATCAGCAGCTCCTTGTCGATCGTGTAGTCATCGAGGGCACCGTAGAACCCGACGATCGGGCGCGGCAGGTGGCGAAGACTTTCGGGGAGCTCCGCGGGACGATCGAGCTCGCGCGCCCGGCTGAACCGCTCGTAGTCGACGCCATGTCCCAGATAGTCAGCCGACTGGCAGAGGGATTGCTCGCGCTGCATGAGCGCGTGGCTCGTGAAGAGGACGTCGTCCGAGAGGCTGAGGAGCCGCTTCTCGAGCCCGGCGATGAAGTCGCTATCGGCCTCGGGAAAGCGGGAGAACTCGTCGGAGCGGTTGAAGATGATCCGGCTCCAGCGCATGCGATCGACCGCTTCGACGGCCGTCGGCGTCGTGACCCAGACCGCGGGATTCCGCATGCCCAGGAAGAATCGCAGGACGCTGATCTGGAGCGCGAGCAGTCGACCGTTGAATCGAAGCCAGGGCAGCGTGTAGCGCGGCACGAAGATCGGGCTGTAGACCCACATGCCCGATTCCGGGTCCCGCCGCAGTCCCTTCAGCGTGCTCTTCAGCTTCCGGACGTAGCGCGAGAGCGGCAGCTCGGTCTTGCCCTTCGTCGGGCGCGCGCATCCCGATGCTGTTGATCCACAGAACGGGCATCCGCGATGCGAGCCGCGTCATCACCTGGCACTCGCTGTGGCCGCGATTGTGGTACCACCAGTCGATGCCGCCGAAGCAGACGATACCGTCGGGGCTGCCGACGGATGGCAACCCGGTCGTCCGGTCCGCGATCGAGTCCGCTGCCTCGCTCACGACTCGACGAACTCCTTGAAGTGCTTCTCGAGGCGGGAGACCTCGGTGGGGAGATGGTGCCGTTCGCGTACCGCGATCGAGCCCGGCGTGTCCCATCTCGTCGAGACGCTCGACGGGCGTCTCCATCAGTTCCCGGATCGCCACACACAGGGCATCGACGCTGCCCGCCGGCACGAGCCAGCCATTGCGTGCCCGGCTCCACGAGCTCGGGAATGCCTGCGATATAGGTGCTCAGCACGGGGCGACTCAGAGCCATCGCCTCCATGATCACGACGGGCAGCCCCTCGGCGAAGCTGGGGAGCACCATCGCGCGACTGTCGAGCAGTCGCCGCATGACTTCGTCGCCGTCGATCCAACCCGTGATCTCGACGTGGGATTCGATCTGGTACTCGGCGATCCGCTGCTCCACTTGCGGCCGCATCTCGCCGTCTCCAGCGAAGACGAGCTTCAGATCGACGCCTTCTTCGACGAGTCGCCGGACGGCGTCGAGCAGCAGCAGCTGACCCTTCTGGGCGGTCAGTCGTCCGACACACACGAGCGTGCGGCAGTCGGGTTCGATCGGACGCGCGAGATCGAAGAGCTCGTCCTCGACGGCACAGCGGACGACTCGGATCTTGTGCCAATGTTCGGGCTCGACCCATCGTCGGAGCTGTGCGCCGCAGTAGTCCGTGATCGCGATGACGAATCGCGCCTCCTCGATCTTGGGACCGAGGCTGAAGCCGATCGCGGCGTCGAACTCGGCGGGGCCATGGATCGTCATGCTGTAGGGCGGGCCCGCCGAGCTGCGCGACCAGGCGAGCGGTCGCCGCGGCGTTCGTCCCGAAGTGGACGTGGAGGTGCTGGATGCGGCGCTGCTTCAGCCAGCGGGTGATCGTGATCGCCTCGGCGAGATAGGCGAGGTTCACGAGCAGGCCGCGGTGGCTCACCTGCGTCATCTGGATTGTCGTCCACAACGCGCGCAGCAGCCGGAGCGGATTCGTGGACAGCAGAGCCCGCAGGAGATCCTGGCGCAGTCTGGGGCAGGCAGTAGTACGTCCGACCGATCTCGGCGAGATCGAGCGGGTCGACCAGCGCGTTCGGCGTCTCCCGAATCGACAGCCGCTCGACCTCGTAACCGAGTCGCTCGAGCTCCTGGATCTCACGTCGAATGAACGTGTGGCTGACTTCGGGATAGGTGGTCGTCAGGTAGGCTAGGCGCATTGGGCGAGTGGCTTCCGGTTCGAGGCGGGGCGATCGGGTTTGGTGGACCTGGCCTCAGGCCTGGTCTTCGAGCAGCGCGAGCAGCGCCTTGCGATCGACCTTTCCGTTCGAGTTGAGCGGGAACTGGTCGACGTGGCGGATCTCTCGCGGCGCCATGTAGCTGGGTAGTCGCTTCTTGGCTCTCTTCTGAAGGTCCCGCGAGGTCGGCCTTGTCGTCCGAGATGAACACCACTACCGAGTCTGCGCCCGCGGCGGTGACGGGCCAGCCCACCGCGATCGCGATCTCGACGTCCGCTTCCTGGCGCATGGCGGCCTCGATCTCGCCGAGCTCGACGCGGTAGCCCTGGATCTTGATCTGGTTGTCCATTCGGCCCAGGTAGACCATCGGCGCGTCGCCGCTGCGCGCTGCGTACGCGGTCTCCCGTGCGGTAGAAGATCCGATCCTCACCCGGCGGCGTCACGTAGGCCGCGCCGTTCGCTCGGGGTCCTGCCAGTAGCCCGGGCGTCAGCTGGGGGCCGGTCATCAGCAGCTCGCCGGTCTCGCCCTCGGCAGACCGGTCGCAGATCCTCGTCGACGACGCGCACCTCCATGCCGGGGTAGGGCTCGCCGATCGGGACCAGGCCCAGCTCGCAGTCGTCGCGGGATCGCGCCGGATCCCAGCGATAGAGCGTGCAGGCGATGGTGAGCTCGGTGGGACCGTAGAGATTCTCGACGATCGAGTTCGGCGCGGCCTCGACCCAGCTCTCGACGATCTCGGCCGGCAGCGCTTCGCCACAGAACAGGCTCCATCGCAGCGTCGGATACGCGTCGGGCTTGAGCATCCGAAGCTTGCTCATCAGGACCCCAGTGGAGGGGACCGAGAACCAGATCGTGATGCCGGAGTCCTGGATGTATTTCGCCGGCAGCATCTTCTGGGCCTGCGTCGGGAATGCAGACGCGCGCACCGCATTCCCAGGCGAGGAAGAGGTCGAAGACCGAGAGGTCGAAGGTGAGCTCGAAGGTCTGGGAAAAGCGATCCTCCGGCGTGACCGCGTAGCGCTCGGCCATCGCGTCGAGGAAGGCGTTGACATTCCGGTGCGCGACCATCACGCCTTTGGGAATACCGGTGCTGCCCGACGTGAACAGGAGATAGGCGATGCCGTCAGGATCGACGGGCCCGGGCTTCCACGCCGAAGCGCGCTCGAGATCACCGGCGCCGAGCACGCGGTGAGCGGGTAGGGCGTCGCGGAGCTCCGCGACGTCCTCGCGATCTGGAAAGATCAGGACCAGCGGCGTCGAGACGCCCTCGAGCACCTCGCGAATCTGTCGCTCGCCATGCTCGTCGATGATCAGCGTCCGGCAGCCGGATCGCTCGAGCATGCTTCGCGTACGGTCGATCGGAAAGGTCGGATTCAGCGGCACGTAGCCATCCCCGCGGAACAGAGCGCCCAGGATGCCGGCCACCACGACGCTCGAGCGCTGGCCGAAGACCGCGGTCAGCGGAGGTCGTTGCTCGGGGTCGACCGCGGACGTGCGTTCGTCGTGCACCTCGAGTGAGGCGGCGATAGACGCCGCGCGATCACGCAGGTCGCCATAGGAGATGCGACTCGCCGCCGACGTCTACGGCGATCGCCTCCGGGTCGCGCTCGCAGGACCGAAGGAATCCCGAGCGCAGGGAGCGTGCGGGATCGGCATCCGCGACGTGCCGATCGGAAGACATCAGGCCGGCGGCCCGGACGCGGACGGGGCATCGGGAAAGAAGGCTTCGACCAGCGTGTCGACGCTGTTGAACACCTCGGGCTCGATCGCCTCGATGTCCACTTCCTCTTCACGCAGGCTCTCGATGAAGAGGATGAACTCGACCACGTCGAGCGAGGAGAGAAGCCCGTCGTCGAGAATCGGCTGATCGTCCCGGGTCAGCTGATCCGGAGCGGCTCCAGATCGTTCGAGAATCCAGACCCTCAGCTCTTCCCTGATGGCCTTCTCGTCCATCACAAGCGCGGTCTCTCCGACAGCAGGCCGATGTCGAGGAAGTAGTCGACGAGCTTGCTCGAAGCCTCCTCACGGAACGCGGCGCAGGTCTCGTGCTCGAGTGCCATCTTGCGGACCTTGTAGCCGTCCGGAATGCCCGCATCCTTGTAGACGGCGGGGTTGTAGAAGTCGCCCCAGGAAGAGATCAGGTACTGGACGAGCCAGGTCTGGAAACGGGAGGTTTCTTCCTCGCTCCAGGTCCCGCGATACTCCTCGGTGAGCTCTCGAAGGAATTCGCGACCGAAACCGAGATGTCGCGCCTCGTCGACGTGATGCACTTTGTTGATCTTCGCCACGAGGGGATTGATCGTCTGGTCGCTCATCATCTTGAGGTTGTAGAAGTCGCCGAGCTCCTCGACGATCAACACCTTGCAGAAGAACGAGATCTCCTCCTCGCCCTTCGCGTACTCCCGCGGCATCACGATCTTCTTCTCGGGGTAGATCTTGCCGGCATAGCGATTGCAGAACATGCCGAACATGATCATGTGCTTGTTCTCTTCATCGATGAAGTGATGGAGATACTCGGTGATCGCGCCCTGGGTGTTCTTGCGATACATGCGGTTCATGAGGCCGGAGATCAGCGGACGCTCGCCGTACAGCACGAAGCTGAAGAAGTTCACGATCTCGTAGAAGCTCAGCCGCTTCTGCTCCAGCTCGCCGAGCGAATCGTAGAGCTCGGTGCCGTAGATCGAGATCAGCTCGGGCGCCATGAACCACTCGTCGCCTGGCTCGAGCTGCTCGGGCCAATCGAAGGCGCTGTAGACGTCCCAGGACTTGCGGACCGATGCGCTGCTCAATCGCGGGGCGAGCTCGAGTGCGGTGGCCATGATTGAAAGCTCCTGTAACTCACTGCGCGGCGCGGAGTCGGGCTGCGCCGGGGATCGGATGGGAATGAAAAGCCCGCGGGGTTCGGGTCCCGCACTGAGTGCGAGTATAGCTTCCGGGGACGCCCCGTTGGCTGCGTCCGCTCCGCGATCGGTCCCCGGATTCGCCACTCCAGACCCGACCACCCAGTGAAAGGTGCCCGCCATGCCGTCGTCGGTGTCGCCATCACGGCTGGATTTCTCGAACGGTTCTTCCGCTGCGTCCGCGCGGCTCGACCCGCTCTCGCCTGCGCTTCGCGACGCCACTTCGACCTCCACGCGGTGTCTCGGTTCGAGGGTCGACCCGCTTGAGCCGGCTGAAAGCTCGATCCACTCGGCGATCGTTCGGTCGGCAGGCGGGACGCAGTCGGACGCGAGTCGGGTCGCGGCCGATCAGAAGCCGCTCGGGCCGTGGCCGTCCATGTTCGTGAGATGAAGACCGCGTCGCGTCTCCTCGAAGGGCGCCAGTACCTCCTGGAAGCCAGGCGACACGGCGAAGAAGCGTCGATTCTCGAGCAACAGGTAGCCAGCGCGACCGAAGGCGCGAATCCAGTCGGGGTGGGACTGGTTGGATCCGATCATGTCGACGCCGCGGCGCTCGAGGAAGCGCGTCGCGGCTGCGATCACGTCCGCCGCGTCCTCCGGCAGGGCCAGGCAGTCCGCGACGCAGCCCACCCGGAGGTCGCCGAAGCGCGGATCGTCCTCGAGCTGATTGTCGAGCACGACCGCCCAGCCGATATCCTGGCCGCTTCGTTTGATCCGCAGCCGGATGCCATGTGGCCATCGCCCGTCCGCGGGAACCAGGTCGTTCATGGTTCGCGCGTCGCGGTAGCCGAGCGCCTGGTACTGGTCCATGCAGCGCTCCCAGAGCGCGTCCGCCCAGTCGCCGAAATGCCGGGACGACCTCGGCCTCGACCTCGCGCGACACGGCGTCCCCGGAGTCCGAGCACGAGGTGCAGCAGCTTCGATGCCCAGCCATCCGATGCCCGAGAAGGCCAGCAGATCGAGGGCCAGGCGGTTGCGGCCAGAGGATCTGCAGGTAGCGATTTCGGCGCAGGAATCGGAACGGATGCAGCACCTTCAGGCAGAAGGGCGTGTCGTGGATCAGCCATTTCAGCGACACGATCATCTGGAGCATCGCCGCGTCTCGGCCGCCGTGCCCCCAGCTGTAGAGGGTGGGGTAACGCTTCACCATCTCGCGGATCAGGCGCAGGCCCAGCATCGCATAGCGCGGGCTCAGCAGGCCTTCCGAGACGGGGCCCTGCCAGTCGCTGACGAGCACGTCCTCGCCGCGAACACGCCATTGGTGGGGCTTGTGCGCGTAGGCGCCGCGCACCTCGCCGTCGTCGTCGATCGCGACGTAATGCTCTCGCCACGTCCGCTTGCCCTCGCGTTCCGGAAGCCAACCGTCGACGGACGACTCGTACCAGCCCCAGCCCGTTTTGCCTTCCAGCATGCGCTGATTGAAGGCCGCGACGGCGGGCTCGTGTTCGGCTTCGTAGGGAACGACCTTGATTGCCATGCGTTGGAATCCATCTCCGTGGAGGTTCTTCGTCCGCCTACGTGCCTGCGGGGTGTCCGGGGGCGGCTGCGCATCCGGCGCTTGGCAGCCTTCGGTCGCGCGAGTGCGAGGGACTCGGCGCGCATTGCTCCGAGTGGCGAGTATAAACGAGGCGGGTCGGGACACGCATCGATGCCGGTGAAGCGTGTGAAGCGGCTCCGGCACGAGTTGCATCGCGCGAGTCAGGAAGTCCCGGACGTCTCCCCAGATCGCCCGCCCCGGCTTCGAAGCCAGGCCTTGAGCCGGCCCGCGGACCTTCGAAGCCAGGCCTTGCCTGGCTCGACGATCTCCATCTGAGCGAAGAGCGCTGCATCGGAATCGACGTCCGTAGCCACCCGAGCGATGCGCGCGGGATCGAAGCGACGATTGGTCCCGCCGACGAGCATGATCGAGAAGTCATGTCGGCTCTCGACCGCCTCCATGACCTCGTCGTTCACCATGCCGAAGGGATACGCGAAGCTGGTACAGCGTCCGAGACGTCGCGTGACCTCGGCGCAGGACCGATCGACCTCGGCCGCGAGCGCCTCGCTCGTCAGCAGCGTCATGTTCGGGTGCGTGCAGGTGTGGCTTCCGAACGAGAAGCCCTCGGACTCCATGGCCCGGATCTCGTCCCAGTCGAGATAGAGTGCGAGGTCCTCGATCAGGGCGGCACGCGATCGACCGGACAATCCCCAGAGCTCGTCGAGGAGATCGCGGATCTGCCCTGGCGGAAGGCGGATCAGCACCTGCGACACGAGCTCCGGGATCTTCGTCTGCGCGGGCACGTCGAGCTTTCCGGCCACGTGCGCTGCGACCTCCGGACCCGCCTCGTGGAGCAGCCAGTTGAGCTCGTTGACCCAGACGAGGTCGTGATTGCCGACCACATCGGTCACGAGATAGACCACCGCCGGCAGCCCGCGGCTTCGGAGCTCCGGGCCAGCGCCGGTCAGGACCGAGCGATAGCCATCGTCGAAGCTGATCACGACGGCGCGTTTCGGAACGTCACGCGTCGCCAGCTGGTCGACGGAGACCACGTTGTAATGCCGCTGCACGAAGTCGAGCTGGCGCCCGAACACCTCGGGGAGGATGTTCACCTCGAGATCGCGGGTGAACGACGACTCGCTCGCCTCACAGCTGTGATAGAGCAGTACTCGGGGCCGATTCGCGCGCAGCCGGATGATCAGTGGGCCCAGACGGGCATGCCAGAGGAGCATGCCGAGGACGCGGAGCATCTGCTCGATGCGAGCCGCGATCATCGGGGCTCTGCCCCCGCCCGAGCCAGCACCCCGCGTGCCAGCTTTCGCCTCGCCACGGTCTCGGCCCGAATCCCTCGTTCGACCGCGCGGTAGCTCCGTCCCTCGGAGAGATCCTGGGGCAGCGGCTCGATCGAATCGTCGAGGATCGCCCGCAAGGCGTCCACGTAGAGCGGCGCGCCGGTCTTCACGGTCTTGGCGAAGACGCTGTCGAAGTCGTCCGTGGCGTCGAGATCGGGTCGCCCGATGCGCAGGATCGCCCCCGTGTCGATGCCTTCGTCGAGCACGTGGACGGTCACGCCGATCCACTCGGGCTCGTCGTTGTAGATCGGCCAGAAGGTCGTATCCGCCCCGCGATAGCGCGGGGAGATCCCGGTGTGCATGTTCACGATGGAGTGCCGGGCCAGGGCGATCACGGCGGGTCCGATCACGGTCGTTCCGTAGACGGCGATGATGTCGGGCTCGAGCTCCGCCAGCATCCGGCGGCATTTCGCGCCGTTGTGATAGGGGACGACGTGGCGCCGCTCCTCGATGCGTCGCGCGTTGGGCGGTCCGTTCGGGAACAGGATCCGGGCAAGCGTCTGCTCACGGCGCCGCTGCGCATGGGTCAGTCGACGATACGCGGCGATCGCTGCGCGCGAGGCCAGCTCTGTGACCGAGTACCGCCGCAGCAGGCGTCGCAGGCGATCCCGAAAAGGCTTGGGGGGAGGCTCGGCCGTGATGATGGCACTGATCTGATCGCCGAAGGCGTCGAGCAGCGCGTGGGTGACATACTGATGCTCGAGGCCATCAGAGGTCAGCATCACGATGTTCAAGATGGGCTCCCTCTCGCTCTCCGAAGCTTCCCGCGGCCTCGGAAGGCGAATTTCGAGGATCACGCTCCGGGTCCAGGTGCGAACGCCGAAGAGTTAGAGACCGCGTGCGACGGGGTCAAGGCTTGACCATCGTCGCGTCGCGTATCCCGCTTGATCGGATGCACGACCCGCTCCCTCTTCGACTCCACGGGCACTGACCGAGGGCGCAGGCATGCTTCGACGAGATCAACAGCTCCTTGGCCCCGGGGGTCACGGCTTCGCAAGGTCGTTATGATTGGCGCCCAGCCAGCCGAAAAGGTCGATTCGTCCGGTGCGGCGAAAGCGGAATCCAGGGGACGCGGATGCGGGAGACGGTCGTATTCTTTCGAGACGACGATGTAGGAGAGATGACCGATCCGCTCCGGGCGTTGCTCGACGTGCTCCTCGAGTTCGAGATTCCCTGCCACTACCAGGTCGTGCCGGACTACCTCGATGCGGCCTGCGCCGCCGAGCTGCGCCGCCTCAAGCGGGCCCACCCCCAGCTGCTTCACTTCAACCAGCACGGGCTGCACCACGAGCAGGAGATCGAGGGCCGGCGCTGCTACAGCGAGTTCGCCGGCGGACGCCGCTACGAGGATCAGCTCCGCGACATTCAGGAGGGCAAGGATCGCCTCGAGCAGAGCCTGGCCGAGGCTTTCACGCCCGATGTCTTCACGCCGCCCTGCCACAAATACGACGCCGAGACGCTGCGCGCGTTGGCCGACCTCGGTTTCCAGACGCTCTCGGCCGGGGTCCGAGCCGACTGGGCCTCGCGTCTCTACTACGCGGTCGGACGCCGGCTCGGGCGCGTCGATTTCCTGGGCAAGCGGGTTTCCTATCACCAGCGCCGAACGCCGGAGTCACGTCTGGCCGAGGTCTCCGTCGTGATCGACGTGCATGAGCATCAGGATGCCGACGGTCGGCGCCTCGACAAGGGCATCGATGCGCTGTGGTCGGAGTTCTGCGCGGTCCGTCCGCATCTGGACGCGATCGGCTTGATGACGCATCACCAGGCCTGCGAGACGCCCGAGAAGCAGCGCGTGTTTCGTGACCTGGTCACCCGATTGGCCGCCGAGCCCGGCGTTCGCTTCGCAGGTCTCAGCGAGCTAGCGCCGAGCGGGGGGGGGCAATGATCGAGGACGTCGGAATCGTCGCGATCGGGCGCAACGAGGGTGAGCGTCTGCGGGCCTGCCTCGAGTCCGCCCGACGGGCTTCGAGTGCGCTCGTGTACGTGGACTCGGGGTCGAGCGACGGCAGCGTCGAGCTGGCGCGCTCGCTCGGCGCCGAGATCGTCGTGCTCGATCCGGACGTGCCCTTCACCGCGGCGCGCGCGCGCAACGCCGGCTTCGAGGCGCTGTCGGAGAAGTGGCCGGACGTGGCGTTCGTTCAGTTCGTGGACGGCGACTGCGAGTTCGAGGCCGGTTGGATCGAGACGGCTCGGGGCCTATTCGAAGCCGAGGACTGGGCGGTCATTTGCGGCCGTCGCCGAGAGCGTCATCCGAAGGCATCGGTCTACAACCTGCTCTGCGACATGGAATGGGATACCGAGATCGGTGAGGCCGCGGCCTGTGGCGGCGACTCGATGATGCAGGTAGCGATGTTTCGCGATGTCGGCGGCTTTTCCGACGACCTGATCGCAGGTGAGGAGCCCGAGCTCTGCGTCCGGATCGCGGCCGCCGGGGGGCGGATCCTTCGGGCCGATCACCCGATGACGATCCACGATGCACAGATGTACTCGTTCTCCCAGTGGTGGATGCGGACCTTGCGCGGCGGCCATGCGGTGGCCGAGGCCGCAGCTCGACATCCGGGCGTTGGCGGCGGTCGGAACGAGCGCGAGGTCCGCAGCACGTTATTCTGGGGCGGCGTGCTGCCGCTCATCATCCTGGCTCTCGCGATTCCGACCCGTGGCGCATCGCTCCTGCTTTCCTTCGGCCTGGCTGCTGCAGATCGCGCGGATCGCACATCGCCGACCGAGACCGAACTTCTCCGTCCGGGACAACTGGATCTACGCGACCGGCTGCGTGTTCGGCAAGCTGCCCTATCTGCAGGGTGTGCTGCGATTCATGCGGAGCCGCTGGACGGGGCGTCGCAGCCGGTTGATCGAGTACAAGGGTATTTCATGAGAGCGGCCTCGAACGGGATCCTGGCCGGGACCTCGACCGTTACGTCGGGCGTCACGTCGGGCGCGGACCAGAAGAGCAGGGGGGCTGCAGTATGTGCGGCATCGTAGGCGTTCGGCGTTTCGACGGACGCGAGGTCGATCCGGCCCTGCTGCGCCGAATGGCCCAGCAGCTCGTCCATCGGGGGCCCGACGACGAGGGCTATTGGCAGGAGGAGGGCATCGGGTTCGGACATCGACGACTGTCGATCATCGACCTCGAAGGTTCCCCCCAGCCGATGCAGGCGGGGCGCGACACGATCTGCTTCAACGGCGAGATCTTCAACTATCAGGATCTTCGCAAGTCGCTCGCAGGCCTCCGGCTACGAGTTCAAGACCCAGGGTGATACCGAGGTCCTGCTCGCGCTGTATCAGATCGAGGGCCTCGACGGGGTCCGACGCACCAATGGCCAGTTCGCCTACGCGATCTGGGACGGGGCGAAGCGCGAGCTCGTACTGCATCGGGATCGCCTCGGCGTGCTGCCGCTCTACTACTACTGGGATGGCCAGGTCTTCGCCTTTGCGTCCGAGATCAAGGCGTTGCTGCCCGCCGTGGAGGGCGGTGCGCGCGTCGACGAGGCCAGCCTCAAGGAATACCTGGCCTATCGCTCGGTGCCGGCTCCCTACACGCTCTTCGAGGGCATTCGAAAGCTCGAGTCGGGCTGCCGCCTTCGGCTCGACGCGAAGGGGACGTCTGCGGATCGAGCCGTGGTGGTCGCTGCCCACCGCCGCGGCCGATTCCGGCATCTCCGCATCGCAAGCAGTCGATCAGGTGGAGCGCGAGCTGCGCGACGCGGTGTCTCGTCGCATGGTGGCCGACGTCCCGGTCGGCGCGTACCTGAGCGGCGGAGTCGACAGCAGTCTGATCGTCGCCATGATGTCGCAGCTGAGCGGTGGAGGGCGCGTCGAGACCTTCTCGGCGGGCTTCGGAGACCCGCGCTTCGACGAGCTGCCCTACGCGCGCGAGGTCAGCCAGGCCCTCGGCACCTCCCATCACGAGCTGATCGTCGAGCCCGCGAATTTTCGCGACCTGTGGCATCGCCTGACATGGCATCGCGACGCGCCGATCTCGGAGCCCGCCGATCTCGCCATCTTCCAGCTCGCGACGCTCGCGCGCCAGCAGGTGAAGGTGCTGCTCTCGGGCGAGGGCAGCGACGAGCTCTTTGCCGGCTATCCGAAATACGCCTGGGCGGGCAGGGCGGCCTGGGCCGATGCGCTTCCGGCGGGTCTGCGCGAGGCCGCGTTCCGCGCGTTGGAACGTGGGCTGCCCCGGTCCGCGGGCAAGGCGCGCATCGCGCTGCGCGCCATGTCGGCCCGCAGCGAGGCAGACCGCTTTCAGACCTGGTTCGCTCCCTTCACGGCCTACGAGCGCGACGCCCTGATGCCGGGAGAGGAGCGCGCCCAGCATCGTGCGATCGCGTCCCGAACGGGCGGCGATCTGATCCAGCGCATGCTCTACGCCGACTGTCATGCATGGCTCACGGACAACCTGCTCGAGCGTGGTGATCGCATGGCGATGGCCGCCTCGGTCGAGTCGCGGCCACCGTTCATGGATCACGAGCTCGTCGAGCTGGCCTTTCGACTGCCGTCGGACGTGAAGCTTCGCAACGGCTCGACCAAATGGGTCGTGAAGGAGGTGGCGCGCAGGCATCTATCGGAGCGGATCGTCGATCGCCGCAAGGTCGGCTTCCGGGTGCCGCTCGATGCCTGGTTCCGAAGCGAGCTTCGGGAGATGGCCGGGGACATGCTGCTCGGACCGCATTCCTTCGTCGGCGATCGCATGAATCGAAACGTGATCGAGCGACTGCTTGCGGACCATCAGCGGGAGCGTCGCGACGAGGAGATCCGCATCTGGACGCTCCTCTGTCTCGAGGTGTGGCATGATGTCTTCTTTCGGGATGGCTGGGCAGGGGGCTGATCGCCTGTCCTGTCCAGCGCGCTGCAGGGAATGCAGGCTGCGCCCAGAGGCTCAAGTCGGGCCGCGCTCGATCCGATCTGGACCCAGATCAGGCGGGCTGTAGCTCGCTTGACTTTTGAGGACCGGGTGGCAGCTTTGCCGCGGCTCGATCGGTCCCGGGTCCCCCTTCCTGCGGACCTGGGGACATACTGGGAGCGGACGGACCGGATCACGAGGGTCCACATCCTTCGCCCAGAAGTTTCGTCGTCGGTCGGCAGGATCGATCGACCAGGGGGTTGGCCAGGCAAATGACGGCACCGGCGTTCGTCACGTCCCTCGCTCGATTCGGTGATCGCATCGCGCTGGTCGATCATCGCGGGACGAAGCTCCGCTACACGGCGCTCGCGGAGCGGGTCGACACGCTCGCGAAGGAGCTGGGACCCGACCGTCATCTCGTGATGGTCGAGGTGGCGAGCACGATCCCGTCGGTCGTGGCTTATCTCGCGGCGCTTCGCGGCGGTCATGCAGTGATCGTGGCAAAGCCCGGGGACGTGAAGGCCGAGGGCCCGATCTACTCCCATTTCCGGCCCTCGCGCGTTCACGTGGCGGGAAGCGAGGGCTTCTCCACGGTTCATGACGACGATCCCGAGCTCCATCCAGACCTCTGTGCCCTCTACTCGACCTCGGGATCGACGGGTAGCGCGAAGCTCGTTCGCCTCTCGGCGCGAAACATCGATGCGAACGCCGATTCGATCGCCCGCTACCTCGAGATCGACGACAAGGAGATCGCGCCGACGACGCTGCCGCTCAGCTACTCGTACGGCGCCTCGATCCTGAGCTCGCATCTGGCGCGCGGCGCGTGCGTCGCGCTGACCGAGTACTCCGTCGTCGATCCGGAGTTCGAAGCGCTCTTCGCGCGCGAGCGCTGCACGAGCCTGTCCGGCGTGCCGTATACCTGGGAGCTGATCGAGCAGGTCGGCTTCCTGAATCGGAGAGTGGCCGCACCTGAAGACGCTCACCCAGGCCGGCGGCAAGATGCCCGCCAGTCGCGTCGCGCGCCTCGCCGGCTGGGCGAAGGATCATGGGGCGCGGCTGTTCGTGATGTACGGGCAGACGGAATGTACGGCCCGCATGTCGTACCTGCCCTGGGAGCACACGCTCGAGCATTCCGATTGCATCGGCATCGCGATTCCCGACGGCCGATTCCACCTGATCGACGAAGACGGGCAGACCGTCGAAGGCCCGGGCGTGCAGGGCGAGCTCGTCTATACCGGGCCCAACGTGATGATGGGCTATGCCAGCGACCGAGAAGAGCTGGCACTCCCGGCAGGTCCGGAGGAGCGCTTCACGGGCGATCTCGCCGAGCGCAACGAGCTCGGGCTCTATCGGATCGTCGGCCGACTCAGTCGCTTCTCGAAGATCCTGGGACTGCGCATCAGTCTCGACGAGATCGAGGCGATGGCCCGCCAGGCCGGGGTCGAGGCGCCGGCGGTCGCGGGCAACGACGAGCTTCTGGCGATCTGCATCCCGTCCGGGTCGGCCGACGCGGTCGGATCTCGAGGCGGAGGTCGCAAGCCGTTGTGGGATTCCGCGCGACGCCGTCGTCGTCGTCGAGACCGATGGAGAGGTGCCGCGTCTGCACAGCGGCAAGGTCGACTACCCGGCGATCCTCGAACGTGCGCGGGAGATCGCGGAGAGCACGGGAGACGGAGACGGCGGGGCTGCGTGACGAGCTCGCCGGCTTGCTGGGCCTGCCGACGCTTCAGGATGGCGAGAGCTTCTCGAGCCTCGGCGGCGACAGCCTCACGTATATCCAGGCATCGTTCGCCATCGAGCGCCGTCTCGGCCATCTGCCCACCGAAGTGGGAGCAGCTCTCCATCGAGACGCTCGAGGCCTACGAGAGTGGCGCGATCCACGCGGGCTCGGCCGGCCTCGCGGGAGAAGACGGCAAGTCGGGTCGGGTGGTCGCCGTCGACACGGACGTCCTGCTTGCGGGCGCTCGCGATCACGGCGGTCGTCTACAACCATTCGCGGCCGACCGGCATGCCGGTGATCCCGGGCGCGATGGCGACGCTGCTGCTGGCCGTCGGCCAGAACCTGGCTCGCTTCCGGAGCGAATCGCTGTTTCGCGGCGAAGGACTCGAGCTCGTCCGCTCGACCTTCCTCCGATACATGCTGCCCTATCTCGCGATCCTCGTGGCGTACCTGGTGGCGAAGGGCAAGCTGGACATTCCCGTCGTTGCTGCTGGTCAGCACGTTCTTCGAGACCCGGGCGAGCACCTTCCTCGAGCCCTTCTGGTTCATCGAGGTCTTCTTCCAGGTCATGATCCTGATGGCCATCTTCTTCTCGGTCCCGCCGCTGCGGAAGGCCGTGGCGGCGAGACCGCTGGGCTGGGGCGCGGGGGCGCTGGCCGTCCTCGGCGGCCTGCACGTGGCCTCGAATCAGTCGGGCATTCCGCTGCCGCCGATCGCCCTGTGGTCGGGCATCGTCGCTCTGGGCTGGTGCGCCCACTTCTCGCAGTCTACGCGTGAGCGGGTCCTGCTCAGCCTGCACGGCGCTTTGCGCTGCCCTGGCTGGTGCCGCGAGGGACGGCGGTGGGCGTCGTTCTGGTGATTCTGATCTGGCTGCCGCGTGCTCGCCTGTTCTTCGAGCCCCTGAAGGAGCTGATCGGCCGCGTCGGGGCGGCCAGCTTCCAGATCTACATCCTGCACGCGGTCGTACTGACCCTGCTCGGGACTCTGCCGGGCGTGCGTGGAAGCTGGATCTTCCCAACCGTCGGCATTCCGCTCTCACTGCTGATCGGCGTGGCGTTCAGCCGGCTTCCTGCGTGGCGCAGCTGGCTGCCGGGTCGGGCTGCCAGCTCGGGTGCGCCCAGCGCATCGGCATCCTCACCCGACGTGATCTGAATCGATCCCCCTCGCGCGCGACTGCGTTCAGCCCATCGCTACCAGGACCTTGCGCGGTCCGTCGAAGGGCATGCGCCCATGCGCCACGAGGATGTTGTCCACGACGAGCAGGTCGCCCTGCTGCCAGGGGAAAGCGACCGCGTTGTCCCACATCACGCGGCGGACGGTATCGAGCTCTGCGTCCTCGATCTTCGAGCCATCCCCGTAGTAGCAGTGGGTGGGCAGTCGTTCCTCGCCGCAGATCTGGAGCAGCGTCTTCCGGCGCTGCTCCTCGAAGTTGGTGACGTGCCAGAGATTGGCCTGGTTGTACCAGACCGTCTCTTGCGTGATCGGGTGCTTTCGCACAGCGGGGCGAATGGATTCGGTCCGTAGACTACCGTCGTCCATCCACGTCCAGGTGATCTCATTTGCCGCGAGATAGCGCTCGACCTGCTTCTTGTCGTTCGACTCGAAATGATCCATCCAGGTCTTGCCGAGGCCCTTCTCGCTATCGGGCATGTTCTTGACGTATTTCACCTTCAACGTCTCGAACTTCTCCCGCACGTCCGAGGGCATCCCCTGATAGACCTTCCGGCAGTCGACGATCGGTGTCTCGCCGCCTTCCGTCGCCGCCGTCTCGCAATAGAAGAGCAGCCTCCTCGGCGGCTCCTTCGTGTAGGAGAGCTCGGCGTGCAGCGTGATTCGCAGCTGCTTCGGGTACTCGGTCGACGTGTAGACGTTGCCGCGAATCTTCGTGCGAGGCGACTGGCCTTCGACGTACGGCTTCAGCTCGGGGACCGCCGTGCGCGCCACCTTCTCGAAATCCTTGGGCGTGTCGAGGTCATAGCCGCGGAACAGCACGGCGCCGTGCTCATGGACCTGCTGCTCGAGCCATTCCCGCTCGCTCTTGATGAGCTTGATCAGGTCCCTGCGGCCCCGTCGCTTCGCTTCTGCCGGTCTGACAACGAGGGGGAGCGGATTCTCTCCCGGGAGCAGTTCGGTTTCGACAGTCTGGCTCATGTCCGTTCTCCGTTCTCCATCAAAGGCGGCGCCGCCGCCGCGACCGCGTCATCGGCCGGCCGAAATGCTCGCCGAAGGCGAATCGCCGGACACGCTCGTGAGTGCCCGGCGCGACGGGCTAGGGAGTGCCGTCTCGCTCTCGAGCAGACCTTCTTCCAGGATCAGCTCCGCCAGGGCCTTCCCCGAGACCTCGTGGCTGAACGCGGTCCAGTGCCAATGGGAGCGTTCGTTGTAGAGCTTCTTGTCTTCGAGATGGGGGCTCAGTGTCTGCTGCATGCTCAGGAAGTAGAGGTCCTCGCGGGCCAGGTCGAAATGCTCGAGAGGGAAGGTCTCGATCAGCTCGTCGCGCCGTCGCGCCCGTCGCGCCCGTCGCGCACGAGAATCGGGATGCTCTGGATGATCAAGGGGATGTTGCGAGCATGGGCGACGTCATAGAGCCGGTCGAGGATCGCGACGGCCAGCTCCTGCTCTGCACTGGGTGCGTTCTCGCTCGCGGCCTCCGGCGTGCGCTCGGAGCCTGTTGCGCCAGCGTCCTCGAGCGGCCCGTCCATTGCCTCGGCGACCGTCTCCAGGTTCCGCGAAACGATCTGGCGCTTCACGAGATGCGTCAGCTGCTCCTTGATGTAGACGAAGGAGTTTAGATAGCCGGAGAGCCAGTTGAAGATCGGGTTGGTGTTCAAGAAGTTGCCCAGGGCGCCGGCCGGAACGTACTCGTCGGCGACCTGCTTCAGCTCGCCATTGGAGATCGCGAAGAGTCCCGAGCGGACGTTGTCGACCAGGTCATTGGCGAAGAACGAGAGCATGATGATGTCGGGGTCGTATCGAAGCAGCTCACGCTCCAGGTAGACGAGGGCCTCGGCGTTGCTGTAGCCGGACACACCTGCATTCAGGACCTCCACCTGAATTCCCGCCTCGCGAAGCTCGCGTTCGAGGACGCTCGAGAAGACCTGGTCTCCATCTACCTCGTATCCGGCAGTGAAGGAGTCGCCGAGAGAAACGATCCGGAAGACGCCGGGAGGCTTCTGATAGGTGTACTCGCGGTCCGCGCGCAGGCCTTTCGAATTGATGGTGAACCACCAGGTACCGTCTGCGGACTTGTGGCGGTAGGTCGCGTTAGGCTCGTTCACCCGGACGCCGAACTCCGCCCCGACGACGTGCCTCGGGAACTTCGGCTGCTCGCCGATCAGAACCAGGACGCCCAGCTCGAAGACCAGCACGAAAAGAGCAAGACTCATCAGGGGCAGCGCAATCGCGAACAGCCACCGGAGCTTCTTTCGATCTGTCTCTGCCAACGCGACCCCCCTTCCGGGATCAAGGATCGGTTAAACGCCCGCCCGAGCCAAGCAATCGATCTGAATTTCTGTCGACGGACGGCGGGCCGATCGCGGATCCTGTCGACTTCCGGATCCGAATCCTCGGGTGCGGCTACTGGCCGTAGCCGAGCTGCTTCAGCTGCTCGACGACTTCGGGCGAAAGCTCCTGCGTCCCTGATCCAGGCTCGTCGCTCCGGGCGAGATCTGGAAGCAGCGCCCGCAAGCGATCGAGGTCAGCAGGGCGGGCGCTGGCGAGGTCGGTCGTCTCTTGCGGGTCGGCCTCGATATCGAAGAGCTCCAGCCTGCCAGATTGATCGACCAGCTTGAGGTTCCCAAGCACGACGGAGCGAGCCGGATCTCCGGCCCGCGGATTGCGGGTCTCGATCTTCGTCGGATCTCCGTAGAACTCGATCGCGGCGGATGTCTGGCCGTCGGCTGGTACACGGAGGTCTCGTCCTACGCCCAGGGGCTCGGCCCCTCCGATCGCAGCCACCGTCGCGGCGAGGTCGACCAGGCTGGCTGGATGGCGCTCGGCGACGATCGACCGACCGACTGGCGGCATCACGATCAGCGGAATCCAGACCTGCTCGTTGTAGACCGAGGTGCCGTGCTCGACACTGCCGTGCTCGCCGAAGGCCTCGCCGTGATCGGATGTGATGAAAACCCAGGTGTCGTCGAGGATGCCCGCGGCTGCCAGGCGTTCGAGGGTTCCGGTGAGCATCCGATCGATCTCGCATATTTCTTCGTCGTAGCGGTCCATCAGCTCGGCATTCCGCTCGGGCGGATCCTGGATCGAGAGGAGCCGGACGCGGGTGAGTGGACCCCAGTTCGCGAACTCGCCGCGACAGGTGTCTGCGACGTAGTGGCTGTGTGCGTCGAGCAGATTGGCAAACGCGAAGCAGGGGTCGCTGCCACAGGCTCCGAGCTCCTCCTCGATCTTCCCGAGTACGAGGTCACCTGTCAGGGCGTCGTAGACACCGGGATACCAGCCCGGGACGAGCTGACGTCGTGCGGCCTCCCCGAAGCGCGGAAGTCGCGTCGCGACCCATGGCTGTCCGTAGACCTCGAAGCCGCGTCGCATGCCCGAGACGACCTCGAGCCATGGATTGGCGAAGACGCCGATCGTGTAATAGCCGACATCCTGCATGGCCTCGGCCAGCGTCCGGTGATCGCCGATTCCGAAGTTGAACTGGTTGCCGGGCGTGAAGTGAGCCCCATGTTCGCTGGGCGGGAGTCCGGTGAAAAGCGAGGCGTGGGAAGGCACGGTCCAGCTCGAGTTGGCATAGAACGAGGGGAAGATCTCGGTGCCAGGACGAGCGTCGAGGAATTCAGTGAACCGCGGCGTGGTCTCCCGCGCATACCCATAGAGCGTCAGGTGATCTGCACGCACCGTATCGAGCACGATCAGGAGTACGTGCGGCTTGATGGGCGATCCGGGTCGCGCGGCCCTCGGCAGGATGTCGGTCGGCCGGCGAGCCGCCCCTCCCAGTCCGGGCAGGATCAGCCCGGACAGCAGCAGCGCACCCGCGCAGGCGACGGCGAGTGCCCGTGCATGATGGCCCCCGGACACTCGCGAGCCGACCATCACGATGCCCGCCACGAGGGCGATCGTGAGTCCCGTGAGCAGCGCGGATTGCGTCGTGCCGTCGAGGTCCGCGAGCCTCTGCGCGCGAAGCAGCACCCTGGGTGCGATGATGGCGGAGCAGCCGAGGCCCGCTGCGACCGCTGTGCCGACAAGGAACGGATTGGGCTTCGAGTCGGCGGCCCACCGAAGCAGCAGGGGAAGCACCGCCCACGTGACGAGCCCGAGGACCGCCCCCCAGATGAGCCAGACCCCGAGGCCAGCGAGGCAGGCACCGACCGCGATCGGCGAGGCGGAGGCACGATCGAATACGAGGCCTACCAGCATCGCGGGCCCGAGGACGAGAAGGGCTGTCAGGGCGAAGTAGCCGGTGGGTTGCTCTCTTTCGACGACGAGAACCCAGGTGATGTCGAAGAGGACGAGCAGCAGGGCGGCAGTCAGGGCAGTCGAAACCGCTCGGCTAGGCATGGTGACGGCCAGAATTAGCGAAGGGCATGGGGGTGTCAACGGGAGCCGAAGGGCGATCCGATCCGTGCTTCGCAAACAGGCGAGGTTGCGTCGTCAAGACTGAGTTCCCGTGTGATGGCGCCTGGCTCTGGGGCGTCGGCCGGCGCGCTGCTTCGAGGTCTCGAGCTCTCGCAGCCCGGCCCCCAGGGAGGCCGCTGGCGCGGGCGTCGCCTCTTCGGCTGCAATCGGCAAAGCCTGCTCTGGCTGCTTCTTCTTGAGGCGCTTGGCGGCCCTCGTTCGTGCGCATTCGAAACGTACGAGACCACAGACCGCCCCTCCCATGAACGTCAGATAGGGATCGATCGTCGAGTTGGGCAGAGTGTCGAAGGTTCGCAATACGACGATCCACACGAACGCGCAAAGCAGGATCCGGGTCGACGGATCTCGCAGGCGGTCGAAGCGTAGAAAGGTGTAGAGCACGGGGAAGAGCAGGAACGTATAGAGCGTCAGGAAGCGGAACAGCCCCCCCATGCCGAACTCGATCAGCCACAAGCCGTCCATCGTCGAGAGGGGTCGACCCGTCACGGGGTCGTACACGAAATACCGCGAGTACCCGCCCCAGCCGAACAGGTAGCGTTCGGCAGTCCGCGCGAGGATCTCGTCCTCGGTCTCTATGCGCTGCAGGAAGGATTGGGCGGCGTCGTAGCCGCCGTACTCGGCCGCGATCTCACCGACGGCCTGGATTGGGAGCAGGTCCAACGACCGCAGGAAGGGATAGGTCAGGATCACCGCGGCCAGCGCGGTGGCGAGCAGGATCTGGAGCCTTGGACGGATGAAGTAGAGGGTGGGGAGGACGCTGGCCCCGTAGATCCAGACTGCCCGCGACTTGCAGAAGGCGACGACGGGGACCATGAGCGCGACGACCGGACCATTCGGAATCTGGAAGGCCTTGACCTTGAGGCGCATCAATCCCACCCAGGCGATCGTCGTGTAGAGCATGAACGCCGAGGTCGTCAGACCGTGATTCATGAGCACCACGGGCCGAAATCCGCCGTACTTGAGCGAGTGCCAGAAGGTCGCGCGGCTCGGCGGAGCGCCGTAGATGAGCGTGTGGAAGTAGGGACCTGTTTGCAGCTCGACAAGGATGAACGGCACGTAGAACAGGCCGGCGATCGCCAGCACCATCAGGACTTCGATTCCTTCCTGCTTCGTCCGCACCAGCGTGCGTCCAAGCAGGAAGGGCAGTCCCCACCGGAAGATCATCTTGAAGGCGTCGTTCACCGTGTCGGTGACGGTCATCCCCGGGAGCACGTTGGCCGCGAAGACCTGCGGATCGGTGTTCGTGAGGTTGGTGACGAGCGCCCCGGCGATCATGATGAGGATCAGGATCTCGGCGCCTCGACCCGGACCCGCGGCGAGGAAGCGCTTCGGATAGCGGAGCAGGGTCATCAGCAGACTGCTCATGACCGGGACCGTGTACTGCGTGAGATCGGGCAAGACGGGCACGGGGATCGCGCGCTGGGCTGGAAGCAAGGCGACTCCGAAAATCATGGAGACGGCAGCAGCGACATGCGGTTTCAGCACGACGAAGAGCAGCGCTGTGAACGGAATCCAGGCGAGCAGCGCGATCTCGACCAAGGGTCTGCCTACTCTCCGCCGCGCAGCTTCCCGCGCAATGCGCGGAGAGCATCTTTGCCTTTCAGCAGGGTCTGCTCAGCCGGAACGATCAGGTAGCGTCGCAGCCGTTCGTTGGGTCTCGCGCGAAAGATCGTGCTGTGGTGCGAGCCATCCCACGCGGGTGGGGCGTCCTTGGTGTAGTAGTAGGCCGCGAACGACTGGCGCGGGCCCGGCGCGTCCGGCGAGACGGGCTGCACGCCGTGGAAGCTGATCTCGCTCGTCTGAAAGAGCACGCAGCGGTTCAGTACGGGGTCGACGCTCTTGTGGCAGGTCTTCACCTGCGGATCCCAGAGCTCGACCTGTCCGCCCCAGGCGGGATCCCAGTCCGGATTCAGATAGACGAGGATGTTCAGTCTGCGATGGACGTTCATCTCTTCGTTGTAATTGAAGTCGACGTGCACATCGAGGCGGCCGCCAGATCCCGTGACGTGCATGCCGCCGCCGCCCAGCGCCGGGTCCGGCAGCAGGTTCGGGATACTCGTGATGTACTCGATGTCCTCGAGAAAGGACGGGGCCGTCAGCGCCTCGTTCAGTCGTGCGACGGGCTCTGGAAAATGCGAGCTGTCGGAGACCTGGATCTTCCGCCGCTCGCGCACGAAGTTGAACTCGAAGCCCTTCTCCTTCGCTTCTTCGAAGGTCGGGTAGGCGGCCGCGACCTCGGCGGCGAAATCGGGGTCCAGAAAATCGTCGATCACGATATGTGGAAAGGGGCTGGCCGATTCGAACTCCCGTTTCAGGGCTTCGCGGTCGAGGGGGCGGATCAGCATTGGTCGGATCTCCCTGTGCTCCTGAGGTGAGGCCAGCGGGGCTTCGCCCGGGCCCCAGCCTCGAAATCATCGTCCACCCTTCACGCCTCCGCGAAGTGGCGGAGCCGCTCGAGCAGCGAATTCTGCGCGTGGTCGCTGATCGAAGCTGGCCGTGTCGAGCCGGCGATCTTCTTCATCTGCTCCGCGAGTCGTTCCGGCGTGTCCGCCTCGAGCACGAGTCCTTCCTCCGACAGGCGCTTCGCGGTCGCGACCTGATGATCGTTGCGCGTCTCGCCGAGCGCGCTGAGCCGGGGCACCACGACGATCGGCTTGCCGAGCTCGAGGGCGTTGATGATCGAGCCCATGCCGGCGTGCGCAATGATTGCATCCGCCTCCGCCAGACGCCGCCGGAACTCCGGCGGCGACATGAACGGCACGACCTGGATCTGTCGGGGCTGGTACGAAGAGGGGCCGATCTGGGCGACGACGTCCTGGCGTCCCTCCGCGACGGCCCACGCGTCGACCCATTCGATCAGGCGATCGAAGGCCATCTGCGCTCCGACGGTCACGAAGATCAAAACACCCTCCCGGCGAATTGTGGTCCGCCTTCACGCGCGAGATGGGGCCACTGCGTGAGCCAGAGCTGGCTGAATCGGCGCACGAGACGCCCGGACATCGACATCTCCTCGACGTTCGCGATGCTGTCGAGCCAGATCGTGCGGCAGCCGAGCAGGCGCCCCAGGATGATGGCCATGCAGCCGGGCGCGGCGCCCGTCGAAACGACGACATGAGGCCGGACGCGAAGCAATACCCAGAGCATCTGCAGAGCGAGCCGAAGCATCCCGAGGCGATCCCAACGGGTGGAGTCACGCACTATCAGCACGGTTTCGTTCGGCACGTCTGCCCGGTAGGTGGGATCGATCGTCACGAAGGTAACGTCGTGCCCGGCAAAGGCGGGCACGATTCGCTGGAGCTGGACCCAGTGTCCCCCTCCGCTCGCGACGGCCAGGACGCGGCGCGGCGCGGCCATCAGCTCGCCTCCGGCTGGCTGGGACGACCGTCCGGCGTCTTGCCCAGCCGCAGGTTGAAGCGCAGGAAGTCGCGCATGTGCCGCCGCGGCTCGTGGCTGGGGCGGTCGAGGATCCAGGACCGCGCGCGACGGATCAGTCCGCCGACGATGTAGACGAAATTCGCGGCCCAGAGCGTCGCGCGCCCGTGATTCTTCAGGAAGTAACGCCGACGCGAGGCATACCAGTAGGTCGGCGTCGGTCGGGAGAGATCCTGGAGGCCGGTCGAGACCGATCCGATATGGGCCACGCTGCTCTCGACGACGTAGACCGTCGGGAACCCGGCGCGGGCCGCACGCAGGCAGAAGTCCGTTTCTTCGAAGTAGAGGAAATAGCCGTCGTCCATCAATCCGATCGCGTCGAAGACCTGTCTCCGAATCAGCATGCTCGCGCCGGCGAGCCAGTCGACCGGCGTCGTCTCCTGCGGCAGCGGAGGGGCGACGATCCAGCGGGCCAGTACACGCGACACCAGCCCGATCCCGATCGCGGCCTCGAGCTCGCTCTGGACCGAAGGGAAGCGGAAGGCCGTGGTGTGCGGCTGCTGGCGCGGGTCGGTGCCGTGGATGTAGCTGCCGGCGATTCCGAACTGCGGATGCTGATCCAGGTACTCGACGAGCCGGTCGATCGCACCCGACTCCGGGAATGCGTCGGAATTCAGCAGGTAGACGTAATCCGGCGGATCCTCCGAGGCGAGCGCGGGTCGGATCGCGAAGTTGCAGCCATAGGCGAAGCCCCCGTTATAGGGCGTGCCCATCACCTGCACGCGGCTGCCCCAGCCCGACTCAGCCACGCCCTGCTTGAGCTTCTCGAGCGAGCCGTCCCGGGAGTCGTTGTCGACCAGCGCGATCGTCACATCGGGGAAGTTGCGCAGCTCGGCCAGCGCTGCCGCGACCGCGTCCAGCGTCATCTCGGCGGTCTTGTAGTTGATGATCACGACCAGGAGCTTCAAAGTCTTCTCGTTGCCCTTCGTGATGGACGGGATGAGTGGCGATCGGCGAACGGAGCGCGAGCGCGGCGGGTATCGGGCCGTTCCAGGTCGCGCTTCGAAGGTGAAGCGCAAGGCGACGGGGTTGGAATCGGACGACCTCGGACCGGCCTTGAGTGGCACGACTTAGGGCCCGGGATCCATCGGTTGGTGTCGCGGAAGGGCTCGATCGGATCGGGGATTCTCGATTCACTATGATACCCACTCGATGGCGGGCGGCGCGAGCGGCTCGCCGCGATCCGAGCTCCGATCGTCTGCCGAGACGAGTTCTTTCGGCTCGACTGATCAGTGACCGGCGATCGCGGCGCTTCGGCCTTCAGGCCGTCGTCTCAGAGGTGGGTCGGGGCGCGGACATCGACCGGGTCGCCTGACGAATGGCTCCGGATTCGCTCTGAGACCGGGCCCATCGAAGCGAGCAACGCATGGAACGTCCTCAGCAGCCGCAGTCCGGTCGCAAACCGGACCTGACGCCGCCAGAATTTGCAACCCTTTCCGTTCTCGTCGGTCACTCTCTAAGTGGCTCGATGAGGTCCCCATGGGTGAAAAATGGGGTTTAAAGACGAGCCCAGAGACACTCGATAAGCCTCGGACCCGAGCCCTCGCGCCTGCGTGCCGTCGGCCGAAAGACCCAGAGAAATCAATCATGCCCTCCGCTCCGTCCCAAGCTCTTTCCTGCGTTCTGGCCGGCTCCGAATCGCTGCTCATCCAATGCGGCGAGCTGCTGCGCGAAAAAGGCTGGAAAATCACCCGCGTCGTCTCTCGCGACGAGGAGATCCTGGACTGGGCAGGCAAGGCCGGGCTCGAAGTCTGTCCACCCGGTCGCGAGCTCGCTTCGCGGCTCGGCGGCGTCGAGTTCGACTACTTCTTCAGCATCACCAATCTGTCGATCATTCCCGGTGATGTGATCGCGATGGCCCGGCGCGGCGCCGTGAACTTCCACGACGGCCCTCTGCCGCGCTATGCCGGGATGTACACGCCCGCGTGGGCGATCCTGAACGGTGAATCGGAATACGGCATCACGTTCCACGAGATGACGGAGGGCCTGGACGAGGGCCGGATCCTGGTGCAGCAGCACTTCCCGATCTCGCAGGACGAGACCTCCCTGTCGCTGAACACCAAGTGCTACGTGGCTGCGATCGAGGCCTTCGGCGAGCTGACGAACCGGATCATGTCCGACAGCCTCGAGCCGACGGACCAGGACCTGGCCGAGCGCAGCTATTTCGGGCGACACGAACGCCCGGAGGCCGCCGGGCTGATCGATTGGACGGCTCCCGCCGAGGAGATCTCGTGCTGGGTCCGCGCGATGGATTTCGGGGCGCGCTACGCCAATCCGTTTTCGGTCGCGAAGCTGATCCACGGCGGCTCGCTCGCGACGGTTCGCTCCGCGCTGCCCGCCGACCACCCCTCGGATGCGGTCGCGGGGACGCTGCTCGAGATCAGCGAGGCGGGCTGGGTCGTCCGCTGTGGCGACGGTGCCGTATCGCTCTCGGGATTGGGCTGTCCGCGAGGGCTCGAATGGTCGGGCACGCAGGCGGCGGAGCATCTCGGCGTCGCGGTCGGAGACGTTCTTGGCGCAGGCGATGCGATCGACCGCGCCGCGCTCTCGGCGCTCAACGCCGAGCTCGTGCCGGCCGAAGCCTTCTGGGTCCGGCGACTCTCGCAGCTCGAACCCATCGAGGCCCCGTACCGCACGGGCGAATCCGCGGGCGCGCAGGCCGACGCGCGACGCATCGAGAGCCTGCCCCTCGATGCAGCGAGCCTGCTGGCTCCGATCGAGAGCGATCTTCGGGCCGAGTCGATGGTGGCGGGATTCGCGCTGTATCTGGCGCGGATTCAGGGGCTCGACGCCTTCGACCTCACATGGAGCGAGGATGCGCTGGCGATGCGAGTCGCCGCCGCGGGGCCACTCTATTCGCGCCATGTGCCGCTTCGGCTCGGCATCGATCGGGAGTCGAGCACGCGAGGCGCCCTGGCCGCTGTCCGCGAAGCCATCACGAAGGTCCGCGACAAGGGGAGCTTCCTGGTCGACGCGATCTCGCGGAATCCTCAGCTCGCGGCCCATCCGCTGCTCGGCGCCGGACGCTTCACGTCGGTCGCGGCGGGTCTGCATGGCGCCCCCGAGCAGTGCGCGCTCCCGAACGGGACCGACCTCGCGCTCTTCGTCTCCCCGGACGCTTCCGCCTCCCGG
Source organism: uncultured delta proteobacterium (assembly GCA_963698485.1). GTDB lineage: Bacteria > Myxococcota_A > UBA9160 > UBA9160 > UBA4427 > UBA4427. Next base: position 142,622 of record CAVORA010000003.1, read on the forward strand.
CTCGTCTTCGATCGCGACGTGATCGCGCCCGCCGCAGCGAACAAGCTGCGTGCCGAGCTGGAAGTCCTGCTGGCGGCGCTGGCCGCGGACTCGGACCGGCCGGTCGCGAAGCTGCCGCTCATCGACGACGACGCGCGCCGGCAGATCCTCCACGGCTGGAACCAGACGGCGGTCGAATTCGATCGCAGCGCCACCATCCGCTCGCTCTTCGAAGCCCGGGTCGAGACGTCGCCCGACGCCACGGCGCTGGTCTTCGAAGGCGAATCGCTCAGCTACCGGGAGCTCGACGAGCGGGCAGGGCGACTGGCCAACCATCTCGGCGCGCTCGGGATCGGCCCGGATCGGCTGGTCGGTATCCACCTGCGCCCGATCGATCGACATGGTGGTCGGCGTGCTCGGCGTGCTGAAGGCAGGCGGCGCCTACGTGCCGCTCGATCCGGTCTATCCCGAGGACCGCATCGCCTACATGATCGAGGACTCGGGCGCCTCGGTGGTGCTCACGCATGCGGCCGCGGCGCGTCTGCCGGCCTGTGACGCCACGCTCGTCGACCTCGATCGCGACGCCGAGGCGATCGCCGCACGCCCGGCGGAATGCCCGGCGATCGAGCTTCGGCCCGAGCATCTGGCCTACGTGATCTACACCTCCGGCTCGACGGGGAAGCCCAAGGGCGTGATGGTCGAGCATCGCAACGCCGTCAACTTCTTCGTCGGCATGGACGACCGCGTGCCGCACGATCCGCCGGGCACGTGGCTGGCGGTGACGAGTCTGTCCTTCGACATCTCGGTGCTCGAGCTGCTCTGGACGCTGACCCGCGGCTTCGAGGTCGTGGTCTTCGCGGATCGCGAACGAATGGCCGACGGAGGCGAGGCGACCGACAAGCCCTGGCGACCGATCGACATGGGCCTGGCGCTCTGGGGCAGCGACGCGGGACCCGGCCCGCGCAAGTACGAGCTGATGCTCGAGAGCGCGAAGTTCGCGGATGAGCGTGGCTTCTGCGCGGTGCACACACCCGAGCGGCATTTCGGCGCTTTTGGCGGCCCCTTCCCGAATCCCTCGGTCACCGGCGCGGCGATCGCGGCGGTCACGAAGCAGATCCAGATCCGCGCGAGCAGCTGCGTGCTGCCGCTGCACCACCCGGTTCGCGTCGCCGAGGAGTGGGCGGTCGTCGACAACATCTCGAACGGGCGCGTGGGCGTGTCCTTCGCCTCCGGCTGGCAGCCCAACGACTTCGTGATCCGGCCGGATGCCTTCGCGGCCGCCAAGACGCATGATGTTCGAGAACGCCGAGATCGTGCGGCGGCTGTGGCGCGGCGAGTCCGTCGAGTTCGCGAATCCGCATGGCAAGATGGTGCCGACGGCGACCTTGCCGCGTCCGGTCCAGGCCGAGCTGCCGGTCTGGATCACCACGGCCGGCAACGTCGAGACGTTCCGCGCGGCCGGCGCCGCGGGCGTGAACGTGCTGACGCACCTGCTCGGGCAGACGCTCGAGGAGCTGGCCGTGAAGGTGAAGGCCTATCGCGAGGCGGCGGCGCGAGGCCGGCCACGATCCGGCTGCCGGGCACCGTGACCTGCATGCTCCACACCTTCGTCGGCGACGACGACGCCGACGGTTCGCAAGATCGTGCGCGAGCCGATGAAGGATTATCTCGGCAAGCTCGATGTCGCTGGTGATGGACTTCGCCTGGTCGTTCCCGGCCTTCGCACGACCGGGTGGCCCCGACGCGAAGCCCGAGGACGTCGACCTTAAGTCGCTGACCGGAAGACGAGACGGACGCGATCCTCGAGTTCGCCTTCGAGCGCTACTACGAGACGAGCGGGCTCTTCGGCACGCCCGAGGCCTGCGAGCGCGATGCTCGCAGCGCTGCAAGGACGCCGACATCGACGAGATCGCCTGCCTGATCGACTTCGGCGTCGACACGGACGTCGTGCTCGGCTCGCTCGACGCGCTCGACCAGGTGCGACGACGCGTGAACGAGCGGCCGGCGGGCAGCGGCGGTCGCCGAGGCGCCCGCGACGCCGTCGATCGACCATTCGTTCGCCGCGCAGGTCGAGCGGCACGGCGTCACGCACCTGCAGTGCACGCCGTCCCACGCGACGATGCTGCTCGACGAATCCCGAGACGCGTGCCGCGCTCGGACGGATCCCGCACCTCATGATCGGTGGCGAGGCCTTCCCGGTCTCGCTGGCCGCCGAGCTCGACGCGGTCTGTCAGGGCACGCGTCACGAACATGTACGGCCCGACGGAGACGACCATCTGGTCCTCGACGGAGCCGGTCGCTCGGCGCCGACCGGATTCGATCTCGATCGGCCGGCCGATCGCGAACACCCAGCTCTACGTGCTCGACGCGGGGCTCGAGCCGCTGCCCGATCGGCGTCGCCGGGCGAGCTCTGGATCGGCGGCGACGGCGTGGTGCGCGGCTACCACGAACGCCCCGAGCTGACCGCCGAGCGCTTCGTCCCGGATCCCTTCAGCGACCGCCCGGGCGCCCGGCATGTACCGCACCGGCGACCTGGCGCGCTGGACCGCCCGATGGACGCATCGACTTCCTCGGACGACTCGATCACCAGGTGAAGATCCGCGGCTACCGCATCGAGCTCGGCGAGATCGAGGCGAGGCTCGGCGGCGCAGAGCGGCGTGCGGGAGTGCGTCGTGATCGCGCGGGAGGACACGCCCGGCGACGTGCGGCTCGTCGCCTACGCGATCGCCGAGACGCGGCCCGAGCTCGACGAGGCCGCGCTGCGCGACGGCCTGCGCGAATCGCCTCCCCGAGTTCATGGTGCCCTCGAACGATCGTTGCGCTCGATCGCTTCCCGATGACGCCGAACGGCAAGGTCGATCGCAAGGCGCTGCCCGCGCCCGAGCGAGCTCGCCTCGAAGGCGCGGAGGCCTACGTCGCGCCGACCAACGACCTCGAGGCGCAGATCGCTGGCGTCTGGCAGGAGGTGCTGTATCTCGAGCAGGTGGGCATCCACGACAACTTCTTCGACCTCGGCGGGCACTCCCTGCTCGTCGTTCAGGCGCATCGCAAGCTGGCGGAGATCTGTCCGGTGCCGATCACCCTGACGGATCTCTACCGCTTCCCGACCGTCGGCGGACTGGCCGAGCATCTCTCGAAGGGCGACGACGGCGGCGAGGCCGCGCAGGCGAGCCAGGCTCGGGGCGAGAAGCGGCGGCAGGCGCTGGGGCGACGCCGGCGACGCGGCGGATCCCGCGCTTGATTCGGGTCGGGAGAGCGGACGCGCATCGGATTCGTGGAGGGCGAGGATGAGTGAAGAGCGGGCCGGGCGAGAACGACATTGCGATCGTAGGCATGTCGCTGCGCGTGCCCGGCGCGAACTCGCCCGAAGAGTTCTGGGACAACCTCCGCCACGGCCGCGAGTCGATCGTCGACTACGACGACGAGTCGCTGCTCGCGGCGGGCGAGTCGCCCGAACGTCCTGCGACACCCGGGCTACGTGCGCCGCGGAGGCGCGCTCAGCGACGTCAAGCTCTTCGATCGCAGACTTCTTCGGCTTCAGCCCGAAGGAGGCCGCGATCCTCGACCCTCAGCATCGCCACTTCATGGAGCTGTGCTGGGAGGCGCTCGAGGACGCGGGCCATACCCCCAAGCGCTTCGACGGCCAGATCGGCCTCTTCGCCGGCTGTGGTATGGGCAGCTACTTCTACTTCAACGTCTGCAGCAACCGGGATCTGATCGACTCGGTCGGTCTCTTCCTGCTGCGGCACACGGGAAACGACAAGGACTTCCTGGCGACCCGCGTCTCCTACGTGCTCGATCTGAAGGGCCCGAGCGTCAACGTCCAGACGGCCTGCTCGACCTCGCTGGTCGCGACCCATCTCGCCAGTCAGAGCCTGCTGACCGGGGAGTGCGACCTGGCGCTGGCCGGCGGGGTGACGATCCAGTTTCCGACCGAGGTCGGCTACGTCTATCGGGACGGCGAGATCCTCTCGCCCGACGGCCATTGCCACGCCTTCGACCATCGCGCCCAGGGCACCGTGCTCACGAGCGGGGGCGGCGTCGTCGCTCTGCGGCGTCTCGAAGACGCGCTCGAGGACGGCGACGATGTGTACGCCGTGATCAAGGGCTCGGCCGTCAACAACGACGGTGGCCAGAAGGTCGGCTATCTCGCGCCCAGCGTGGACGGTCAGGCCGCCGCGATGACCGAGGCCTACTCCCTCGCCGACATCGACCCCGGCTCGATCGGGCTGATCGAATGTCACGGGACGGGGACCTACATGGGCGACCCGATCGAGATCTCGGCGCTCACCCAGGCCTTCCGGGCGGCGGATCCCGAGCGGACGCGCGGCAACCAGTATTGCCGGGTCGGCTCCGTGAAGAGCAACATCGGCCACCTCGATACGGCCGCCGGCGTCGTCGGGCTGATGAAGGCCGCGTTGTCGCTCAAGAAGGGCGAGATTCCGCCGTCGCTGAACTACGAGACGTCCGAATCCGGAGATCGGATTCGAGAACACGCCCTTCGTGGTCAACGACTCCTGCACGCCTGGCCGTCGGGCGGCGAGCCGCGTCGCGCCGCGGTCAACTCGCTGGGCGTCGGCGGAACGAACGCCCACGTCGTGCTCGAGGAGCTGCATGCGCCGAGCTGCCCGACTCCTCGTCGCGGGACTCGTCCGGTCCTGCTCCAGCTCTCGGCCAAGAAGCAACAAGTCGCTCGACGCCGCCTGCGATCGACTCGCGCGCCATCTCGAGCAGCATCCGGAGCTCGACCTCGCCGACGTCGCCTACAGCCTGCAGCGCACGCGCGAAGACTTCGAGCGCCGACGGGTGGTGGTCGCGAAGAGCCGGGAGCGACGCCATCGAGCTGCTGGAAGGGCTCGACCCCCGTCGCGTCTTCACGCATGGCGTACCCGAAGCTCGCGCCTCGATCGTCTTCATGCTCTCGGGGGGCGGAAGCCAGTATCCGGGCATGGCGCGCGATCTCTACGAGAGCGAGCCGGTCTTTCGCGAGCATGTCGATCGAGGCTTCCAGCTCTACTCGCGAGCGCACGGGCTTCGATCTGCGCGAGCTGGTGTTCTGCGAGCCCGACGAGGTCGAGCGCGTCGAGCCGCGCTTGACCGAGATGAGTCGGCAGCTCCCGGCGATCTTCATCGTCGAGTACGCGATGGCGCAGCTCTGGTCGGCGCAGCGGCATCGAGCCGGACCTTCTGATCGGGCATAGCATGGGCGAGAACGTCGCGTCGTGCCTCGCGGGCGTGGTCTCCTATCGAGGCCTGTCTCGACTGGATGATCCTGCGAGGACAGCTCTTCGAGAAGACGCCGATCGGCGGCATGATCGCGGTCTCGCTGCCGGCCGAGGATCTGTCGCGCTTCCTCGGACGGGAGCTGCGATCTGGCCGCGTCCAATGCGCCGGGCTCTGAGCGTCGCGTCGGGCGGTGTGGCCGAGGTCGATGCGCTCGAGAAGCGCCTCGAGGAGGCGGAGATCGACTTCCAGCGGGTGCAGATCGACCGCGCCGCGCACTCGCGCCTGCTCGATCCGATCCTCGCCGAGTTCCGTCGCTTCATCCAGGGTCTCGATCTGCGGCCGCCGAAGATCCCCTTCCTGTCCGAATCGCACGGGGCGGCCGATCACCGACGAGCAGGCCACGGATCCCGAATACTGGGTCCAGCACCTTCGCGAGGGCGTCCAGCTTCTCGAAGGGCCTCGCGACGATTCTGGAGACGCCGGGTCGGATCCTGCTCGAGGTCGGTCCGGGCCAGACGCTGTGTTCCTTCGCGCGACAGCAGCCGACGCCAGGCGGCTTCGGCCAACATCATCCCCTCGATCCGACATCGCAGCCGACCCGCTGTCGAGACGGCGCTGTTCTTCCTGACGAGTCTCGGACGACTCTGGGCGTCCGGTGCGGAGATCGATCTGACGACGCTCTACGAGGGCGAGACCCGCCGCCGGGTTCGCCTCCCGACCTACGCCTGGGACCACCAGAGCTACTTCATCGAGCGCGTCGAGAGCCGCGACCGGCGGCAGTCCGACGCGGGGCTCCCGTGATCACATCGACGACGTCACCGACTGGGGCTTCGTGCCGGTCTGGCAGCCTACGCCGATCGATCCGCGACGACTCGAGTCCTCCGAGACCTGGCTGCTCTTCATGGACCACGCGGGCGTCGGCCGCCGGCTCCGGCAAACGTCTCGAGGACGCTGGGACACTCGGTGCGTCTGCGTCTTCGAAGGCGGACAACTTCCGCAAGCGATCCGAGAACGAATACTCGCTGGCGCCGGAGCTCGGGCGCGAGGGCTACGAGGCTCTGATCAAGGACCTCGCCGCGCATGGACGCAGTCCTTCGCGGGTCGTGCATCTGTGGCTGACGACGGACCGAGAGCGCTTCCGACCCGGCTCGAGCTTCTTCCACGAGAACCTGCAGAACGGATTCTTCAGCCTTTTCTTCCTGGCCCGTGCGCTGGCGGACGAGAACCTGCCGGGCGACGTGCACGTCACGGTCGTGTCGAATGGCATGCAGCAGGTCGTGGCGGGCGACGGGCCGCTGTATCCGGAGAAGGCGACAGTGCTCGGTCCCGTCGAGGTGATTCCGCGCGAGATTCCTGGCGTGACCTGCAAGAGCATCGACGTCACGCTGCCCGTCGCCCCGCCGCCGGTGCTGGCGCCGCGGGCTGCTCGCACGGCGAGACGCCGTGACCGGCAGGCCCGAGAGCCTCGACGAGGTCGCAGGTCGGCTCGAGGCGGAGCTGCTGGCGCCGCCGCGAGTCGGGCGTGGTCGCGCAGCGCGGTGCCGATCGGTACGTCCGTCGATTCGAGCCACGGCCGCTGCGCGAACGCGTCGACGGCGTCGGCGACGCGCCCTCGTCGCAGGGCGGGACCTATCTGATCACGGGCGGTCTCGGCGGGCTGGGCATGACGCTCGCCGATCGTCTCGCGCGAGAGCTCCCCGGGGTCCGGCTCGTCCTGGTCGGCCGGACGCCGCTGCCCGATCGCGCCGACTGGGACGATTGCTCGCCACGGGCCGGGGCAGGCGACGCCTCAGCGCGCCGGATTCGCCAGATCCACGCGCTCGAGGCCGCGGGTGCCGAGGTCATGACGCTCGCCGCGGATGTCGCGAATCTCGACGAGATGCGCCGGGGGGTCGCTCGCGTCCGCGAGACGCTTCGGCCCGATCGACGGCATCTTCCACGCCGCGGGCATCGTCTCGGACGAGCTGATCCAGCTGAAGTCCGACGTCGACATCGAACGCGTCTTCGGCCCCAAGATCCACGGCACGCAGGTCCTCGATTCCCTGCTCGAGGAGGCGGGGGCCCGCTTGCTCGTGCTCTACTCCTCGACGAGTGCGATCACCGCGCCGCCCGGCCAGGTCGACTACGTCGCAGCCAACTCGTTCCTCGACGCCTTCGCCCAGAGTCGGCGAGACCATCCGGTGCGAACCGTCGCCATCAACTGGGGGATCTGGCACGAGGTCGGCCTCGCGGCCAATAGCCTCGAGGACGATGACCATGCGACGGGCGATGAGCAGGCGAGCGTCGTGTCGCATCCCTTGTTCGACACCCGTGAGCGAGACACCCACGGTCGCACCAGCTTCGTCAAGAGCTATTCGCCCCAGCGCGATTGGATCCTCGACGAGCATCGGACGGTGGAGGGGGAGGCGCTGTTCCCCGGCGCGGGCTACCCCGAGCTCGCGCGAGCCGCTCTCGCCGAGTACGGAGAGCATGGACGTTTCGAGATCCAGGATCTGTACTTCCTTCGTCCCTCTACGTGCCGGACGGCGAGATTCGCGATGTGCGCGTCCAGCTCAAGCCAACCGATCGTGGCTATCGATTCTCCGTGCGGACGCGCCACCGGATCGAGGGCCGTCCGGCGTGGGTGTTGACCGCCGAGGCGACGCTCGAGCTCGGGAAGCGCGACGATCCAGGCACGCTCGACCTGTCCAAGATCGACGAGCGCTGTCAGGCGAGGCGTTTGCCGATGAATCCGCTGGGACACGCCTCGGGCCAGGAGAACCATGTCCGCTTCGGGCCGCGCTGGCGGGTGCTGCGGCAGGTGCTCGTATGGCGACGGCGAGGCGCTGGCGCATCTGGCGCTTCCCGACGCCTACGAGGCGGATCTCGCGCACTACCCGCTGCATCCGGCGCTGCTCGACTACGCGACGGGCTATGCGATGGAGCTGATCGAGGGCTACGAGCGCCGAATCGGCTCTGTGGATCCCGGTCTCCTACGGCGCATCGTGGTCCACGCGCCGCTAGAGAAGCGGGTCAGTAGCTGGGTTCGACTCCGTGGCCGACGGCGCAGGCGTCGGGCGATTTCGCCTCCTTCGACGTGACGATCGTCGCCGAGGATGGCCGGTCCTGGTCGAGGCGGAGGATTTCACGATCAAGCGCGTGCGCGAGCAAGGTGGACTTCTCGGAGCCTCTGATCGCAGGACGAGCGACATCGAGTTCGAGGCCTCGACGAAGCTCAGGCAGGACGAGGATCTCTCTCCCGCCGAGCTCCAGCTGCGACGCAACTACGAGGCCGGAATCGGCGCGGAGGAGGGGACCGAAGCGCTGCTCCGGGTGCTCGCCGCGGACGATCGGACCGCAGGTCGTGGTCACCTCGATCGATCTCGATTATCTGATCAGGCAGGCCGACCGGGTGGGGGTCGGACTGCTCCGCCCGACGGCGCGCGCTTCGAGCGCCCGGAGCTCGACAGCGAGTACGTCGAGCCGCGCGACGAGATCGAGAAGACCCTCGTGGCGCTCTGGGAGGAGCTGCTCGGCGTCGAGGGGCTGGGCATTCGGGACAGCTTCTTCGATCTCGGCGGCCACTCGCTGATCGCCGTTCGTTTCTTCACGAAGGTCAAGAAGACCTATCAGGTCGACTTCCCGATCTCGGTGCTCTTCGAGGCACCGACGATCGAGGGCTGTGCCGACCTGATCCGCGAGGAGATCGGTGGCGACCACGGCGGCCAGGCGAGGCGGAGATCTTCCGCGGCGCCGCGCCTCGACGCACGCGCTTCAAGCATCTGGTCGCGATGGATGCCGGCGGCGGAGCGGGTGGGCCGAACCCGCCCTTCTTCCTGGTGGCCGGGATGTTCGGCAACGTGCTCAACCTGCGGCACCTGGCCTCGCTCGTCGGCACCGACCGGCCCTTCTTCGGGCTGCAGGCGCGCGGCCTCTACGGCGACGAGAAGCCGCACGAGACCTTCGAGGAGATGGCCAGCGCCTATCTCGAGGAGATCCGCACCGTCCAGCCCCATGGTCCGTATTTCATCGGCGGCTTCTCGGGCGGCGGCATCACGGCCTTCGAGATGGCGCACCAGCTGACGCGCCGCGGGCGAGGAGGTGGCGCTGCTCCTGCTGCTCGATTCCATCCTGCCAGTCGAGCCCCCGCTCTCGGCGCTCGACCGAGCCCGGGTTCAGTGGATGCGCCTCAGGCAGCGGGGCCTCGGCTATCTCGTCGAGTGGGCGCGCAACCGCGCGCGCTGGCAGATGGAGCAGCTCGAGGCCCGGTTCGGGAAGGCGCAGGAGGACGACCTGGCGGAGGACGATTTCCACAACGTCGCCATCGAACGAGCCTTCCGTGCTGCGCTGCCGCGCTACCCGATGCGTCGATACGATGGCCCGGTCCACCTCTTTCGTCCGGTGCTCGACCGGGCTTACGTCCTCGGCCCGGACCGGGTGCTCAACTCGGAGAAGCGACTGGGTCTATCCCGACAACGGCTGGACGCCGTGGGTGGAATCGATCGAGGTCTCCGAGATGCCGGGAGACCACGACAGCATGGTGCTCGAGCCGAACGTCCGGGTCATGGCCGCCAAGCTCCGGAGCCTGCTCGAGTCGGCTGGACGCGAGTCCTGACGCGGCCGGGCGCGAAGGATGCGCCGTCCCGCTGTTCCCGCTGACACAGAAGAACGATGCGTCGACCGTCTGTGTCGTGCTCGCAAGCCTGGACGCGTTGCGCGCGAGCTGTCGCGATCCTGGCAGATCATGCGCAGCAGGTCACTTTTCGGAGGGGCGCGGGCACTTACGGCGGTTGGATCATGGCTGTGAACGGGGCGCGCGATCGTGGGGTCGGGCTAGACTGCATTGAAAGGTGGGGAGAGAACGGAATGGGCGAGATCTCGGATGCGCTCGCGAGAGCCAGGGAGAGCGGGGAGTCGCAGCGTCCCGCCGTCGCCCGGAAGCGACCACCCGTCCGGCCCACGCCGAGCCCCGAGGCCTCGGAGCCACGCCGCGAGCGGATTCCGGGCGGATCCTCGCTGGCCAGCCACGCGCAGGTCCCGCCCGTCGAGCCGGAATCAGCCGGAGATCCCGAAGAGGCCGATCTGGCCTTCGAGCTTTCAGCGCCGTTGCTTCCGTTCGCTGAGCCAGCCGGATCGGCACCCGTCTATCGGCACGAAATTCCGCGGGACCACGAGCCCGGCTGGGCTTCGAGGGTCTGCGCGGTCAATCCGGGCTGTGCCACGGCCGTCCGCTTCCGACACCTGGCCGTAAAGCTGCGGGGCATGCTCGATGAATCTGCCCACCCCTCACTGCTCGTGACCAGCGCGCTACCGGGCGAGGGCAAGACGACGGTCTCGATCAACCTCGCGATCGCGCTCGCCTCGGTCGCGCCCGACTATCGTATCGCCCTGGTCGACATGGACTTGCGTCGCGGTCGTGTCGCGGATGTCCTCGGGTTCGACAGTGACCAGGGAATCGAAACAGTGCTGGCCGGCGACGTCCAGCTGGAGGCAGCTCGCGTCCGGACCGAGATGCCGGCCCTCGACTTCTTCCCGCTCGGACGTTCGGTCTCGGACGCGCATCGTCTGCTCGGCGGCGCGGCCGGTCGACTCTTCGACGAGCTGCACCGTCAATACGACTACGTCGTCTGTGACGGCCCGCCAGTCCTGCCCGTTCCCGATATCCCGTTGATCGTGCCGCATGTGGGCGGTTGCCTCGCGGTGGCTGCCTCGGGCAAGACGCGCCACGCTGCCTTCCGGGAGATGATGGGCCTGCTTCCGCGCGGGCGCGTCTTCGGAGTCTTCCTGAACGAGAATCCTTCCGCGGACTTGGGCCGCGACTACAGCTATTACGGTGACGAGGCGGGAGAGACGGACGGCGAAGGGGAGGCTGATCTGACCGCCCGAAAGAAGAATCGGATCGGAGGACGAAAATGAGCCGAGGGGCATCCGAGGATCTGGTCGACCACGCCGAGGCCGACGAAGCCGGCGCGCTGCCTGGTTTCGTCGGGGACCCGAAGGGCGTCCTGAAGCGACGGTGGAAGTGGATGGTGCCGGTGGTACTGGCGGGACTGATCGGAAGCGCGGTCTTCCTGAGCAGCCGACAGCCGACCTATCGCGCGCGCGCGACCGTGATGGTCTCGAGTCAGCGGATCTCGGAGCAGTTCTTCCAGTCGACGATCGAGAGCGACCAGCTCGAGAAGGTGAACGCGATTCTCGGAGAGCTGCTCTCCCGCAAGAATCTCGCTTCGGGCTCATCGAGGAGTTCGATCTCTATCCGGCTGGCTCGGAGCTCGCGAATGCTGCCACTCGAGGGCAAGGTTGCGATCATGCGACGGCGCATCGCGATCGGTCCCGACCGCACGAACTCCACCAACATGCGGGACGACAACTCGTCGACGGTGTTCGAGATCCTGTTTACGTGGGAAGACCCGCAGAGGGCGGCCGCGGTCGCGAACTCCCTGGCCACGGGTTTCACGGATATCCATCTCCGAATGCGAAGCCGTCAGGCTCGACTCACGACCGAGTTCCTCCGCCGGGAGCTTCAGCAGACCGAGGCCGAGCTGGCGCGTCAGGAGCGCGAGATCACCGAGTTCAAGCAGCGCCATCGCGGCGAGCTTCCCAGCGAGCTCACGACGAACCTCGGCCGTCTCGACCGTCTACAGAGCCAGCGACAATCCCTTGCGCTCCAGATCGCCGAGGCCGAGACCCGACTGGCGGAGCTGGCCGCGAGCGGAACCGACGTGGATCTCGACTCACCCGAGGCGCTGCTTCGCTCACTCCAGCTTCGATACAAGGAGCAGCGCTCGCTGTATACCGACGATCACCCGAA
>CAVORA010000004.1:0-440331 GCA_963698485.1 uncultured delta proteobacterium
CCAAGTGACTAACTGATTAGCAGATTCAACAGAATATTTAAAAAAATATTTAAAAAAAAGTGTAAAAAAGGTTTAGTAAAACGAAAAAGCTTTTTATATTTGCACCCGCATTCAGGGAATACCTGATGAGACACTCTGGAGAAATGGCAGAGTGGTCGAATGCGGCAGTCTTGAAAACTGTTGAGGGTCACACCTCCGGGGGTTCGAATCCCTCTTTCTCCGCTGATAAAGTTGTCAAATGACACTTTAAAAATCAAAACCCTTTAAACATTACGTTTAGAGGGTTTTTTGTTTTTTGGTATATACTCAAAATACGCCTTATATATCAAAGTTCAGTTACCTTATAGGTTACCCAAGGATTTAGTCTAACGTAACTAACTTTCTTAGGGAATGCTAGGGAATCCCTAGCTAACCTCCTGTTTTACTGATAATTTTACAAAATAATTTAAAACGTAAAACTATGATTAAAACATTTTTCTATTTGAAAACCGACAAGCAAAACAACGAAGGAGAATCTCCTATTTATGCCAAAATATCACTTCAAGGCAAAACAACAACTCTCAAGTACTGGTAAGTTTATCAGTAAAGAAAGATGGATGTTTACTAATATCCCGGATGATTCGCGAGCTCGCGAGCCTGGACGCGATCGATATCGTGGCCGACGAGATGGGACCCGACGAACGCGCGAGCCTCGGTCTCGAGCCCCCGCGCGCGCGGCTTCGGGTGGCGGGCGGGTCGAGGGGTGGCGAGCCCGTCGAAGTCCTGACGGACCTCTCGATCGGACGGCTCGATCCGTCTCGCGGACTCTTCGCGATGCGAGCCGATCGACCGACGATCTTCCTGCTCGCTCCTGAGCTGGCTGAGGATCTGCCGATCTCCGGGTCTCGCTATCTGTCCGACTTCGCCCTGGTTCCGGCCGACGAGGATGCGGGTACGAGCGACGAAGCCACGGCCGATCCGTCGATCGAGAGCGAGCCGTGACGGGCGGGGGGACGGGCGAGCGAGTCGGCTCGTGGCGCCCGCTCGACCGTCAGCCCGCGAGCGATGGATGGGATCGGTCGGGCAGACGCCGCGAATCTGGCGGTTAGTTTCTGGCGGGCAGGCGCCTCGACCGCGCGCCTCGTATCCGGAGCTTCCTGCTTTGAGCATCGATCCTTATTCGCCGTCTTCACGAGAGCCCTTCATTGCGAGCTCCTTCGGCGCAGCGACGCGCCCTTTACGGGGGCTGGGGGCGTCCTTGCCCGAGCTCTCGCTCGCTCCACTCTGGAAGGCCTTCGGTGAGGCGCACAAGTCGCTCTACCTGGGCAGTGGGGGGCGTCTCGGCAGTCGGCTCGCCTGGATTCCGATGCTGCTCCTCTCGACCCGCGGACGCCGGACGGGCCTCGTACGCACGATGCCGCTCGCCTATCTGCCCGATCCGGAGCATTCCGACTGCTTCGTGATCGTCGCTTCGAACGGCGGCAGCGAAAGGCCACCGGCCTGGTGGCTCAACCTGCAGGCGAACGAGCTGGCGACCGTGCAGGTCGGGCGAGAGTCTTTCTGGTCCCGAGCCGAGCTGGCCCCGGACGAGCGTCGCCCCGCACTCTGGGAGGCGCTGCGTCGCAGGATTCCGCCCTACCGCGTCTATGAGAGGATCGAGCGGGAGATCCCGATCGTGATCCTGCGCCGGCTGCCCCCCGACGCGCAGACCTGAGGCGGCTCGGACGCTCGAGGACTTCGCACTCGATCTGGCTCGAGGTGGAGCGCTGACGAGGAGCCGATCCAAGCGCGCTCCCGCCGCCCAGCCGCCTGAAACGCGCGATCAGATCTCGAGTGCGGCGAGCAGCTCTTCATGGACCCGGCCATTCGAAGCGACGACCTCGCGTCCGCTTCGATCCGCCTGGCCACCGCGTGAATCCGTGAGTCGACCGCCGGCCTCTGTCAGGATCAGGAAGCCCGCGGCGACGTCCCAGGGATGCAGCTTCCGCTCCCAGTAGGCATCCAGCCTTCCGGCGGCGACATAACACAGGTCGAGTGCAGCGCTGCCGTCGCGACGAATCCCGCGTGCGATCTTCACGACGTTCCGGAAGCTCGCCAGATTGTCGTCTTTCGACCAATGAACGTCGTACGCGAAGCCGGTGGCGACCAGGGCGCGTCCGAGCTGGGATTCTCGCGTCACCTGCAGGCGCCGCTCGCCCAGCCATGCGCCGGCCCCGCGGACGGCTTCGAAGCATTCGTCCAGCAAAGGGTCATAGACCACGCCGACCGCACGTTCACCCTGCCTCTCGACGCCGATCGAGACGCAGAACCGTGGGAAGCCGTGGGCGAAATTGGTCGTGCCGTCGAGCGGGTCGATGATCCAGCGGGTGAGGGCGTCGGGGGTGTCGTCGCCATGGCCCTCTTCGGCGAGGATCGCGTCCTCGGGCCGCGCTGTCTGGATGCCCTCGACGATCAGCTGCTCGCAAGCGCGGTCGACCTCGGTCACCAGATCGATGGCGGCGCTCTTGGTGCCGATCTGGAAGTCGCTCTCGTATCGATCTCGCTGGAGGGCACCCGCACCACGCGCCAGGCTCCGCGCGAGATCGAGGATCTCGGCGAGCTCGGGGTCTTCGAGAAGGGTGGGGTCGAGCGGCATTCGGCGTCTCCGTCCGAGAGGGACGTGAAGGGCTCGGGATCCTCAGTCGGGAATCCGGTAGAACTTCCGGGCGTTGGCGGTCGTGCGCGCGGCGATTTCGGCAAGCGAGCGGCCCCGGATCTCCGCGAGCGTCTCACCCACGCGACTCACCCAGGCCGGCTCGTTGCGTTTCCCGCGGTGGCCCTGCGGCGCCAGAAAGGGTGCGTCGGTCTCGACCATCAGGCGATCGAGCGGGATTCCGCGTGCGACGTCTCGAAGCTCCGAGCTGTTCTTGAAGGTCACGATTCCCGAGAAGGAAACGTAGAAGCCATGGTCTAGGGCGCGTTGCGCGAAAGCGAGGGTGCCGGTGTAGCAATGCAGGACCCCTTCGAGATCGCCCTTGCCCTCGGAAATCCAGATCTCGAGCAGCTCGTCATAGGCGTTCGGCTCGTCCCCGCGCACGTGGACCGAGACGGGCACGTCGAGCTCCCTGGCGAGCGCGACCTGCTCCGCGAAGACCGTCCGCTGGATCTCACGAGGGGCGTTCATGTAGTGATAGTCGAGTCCGCACTCGCCAAGGGCGACGACCCGCTCGTGTGCGAGCCATGTACGGATCGCCTTCCGGTTTTCATCGTCGAGCTCGGAGGCCTCGTGGGGATGGACGCCGACGGTCGCGAAGACGCGATCGTCGGTCTCGGCCAGTGCGATCGCGTCGGCGTTGCCCTGGATGCCGTAGCCCGAGCCGATCGAGACGAGGCATTCGATACCGGCCGAGAAGCTGCGTTCGAGCACGGCGTCTCGATCTTCGTCGAAGCGGTCCGCGGTGACGTGGCAATGGCTGTCGATCCACATGATTCAGGCCACCGCGTCCCGGAGACCTAACAGCAGCCTCTCAGCGACCATCTGGGGATTGGCGTTTCGCTGGACGAGGTCGCGGCGAAGCTGTTGCAGGCTGCGATGCGCATCGAGCGCCCGCTTGCCGGGGGACTCGCCCCGGGCGACCCGCGTCTTGACCTCGTCGCTCAGCCAGGCGGCGGAAACGTCGATCAGCTCCGTCACGCCCTCGGCGGCGACTGCGCGCGCGCCGCGGTATTGCTCGGCGAAGTCGAGCAGCTGTCCGATCGGGGCCGAGCGCAGGCCATCCAGCGTCGAGACGATCTGTCTGATCTCTTCGCCGGCCTCCGGGTCGCGGATGCCGACACGCACGTCTGCCGGAAAACGGATTCGGACGCTGCGAGAGCGAATCGTCGCGAT
This sequence comes from uncultured delta proteobacterium, assembly GCA_963698485.1. Classification (GTDB taxonomy): domain Bacteria; phylum Myxococcota_A; class UBA9160; order UBA9160; family UBA4427; genus UBA4427. The sequence goes on from CAVORA010000004.1 coordinate 3,848, forward strand.
GATTGCCGATGCGCGGGTCGATACGAGGATGAGACTCGTACCTGCCGGTGGCTCTTCGAGCAGGCGCAGCAGGGCGTTCTGTGCTTGAGGATTCAGCCACTCAGCGCCGTGGACGACGGCCGCCCGCCGCCCCCCTTCGTTCGACCCGAGCCGGAGAGCCGCCTGCACGTCCCGGATCTGCCCGATCGTGATGCGCGTGTCGTCCGTCCCGCGCTCGACCCAGAGCAGATCCGGATGATCCCCAATATGCCGAAAGGACGGCCCGCGCTTTCCCTTGCCGTCGATCGCGATCTTCTCGAAGTCCTCGCCCTCACGAGATCGCTGGCAGGCGTCGCAGTCTTCGCAGGCCTCGCCCCGGGCGCTTCGGCAGACGAGCGCGCGAGCGAAGGCCCGGGCGGTTGCGCCCGGTCGCTCGCCATCACCCGTGAAGAGATAGGACGAGTGCACCCGATCGTTCTCGATCGATCGTCGCAGGATCTGGGTGGGATCGTGCTCTCCGTGGGCTTCAGGCTCCATCGAAGCTCAGTCTAGCGGCCCCTCACGTGCCCCGTCACGGCGAGGCAGCACGGCCCGCAACCTCCGGGGAGTTCGACGTTTCTCGTCCGGATTGCACTCAAGATGCACATCGCCCGGCCCGATAGAGCAGAAGTCAGGCAACTCATGGAGGCAAGTCGACAGCATGGCGATCAGCGGATTCGGTCGAAGAAGTGGTGATGGGACGTCCTCGGCCCCGATGGCGAGCACGGGTAGCGGTTCCGCTAGCGGCGGAGGATTCGGCAATCTCACGGCGTTCATCGACCAGGGGTCGGAGTTCGAGGGGAAGCTCTCCTTCAAGGACACCGTGCGGATCGACGGCAGCTTCAGCGGCGAAATCTCGAGCGACAACACCCTGATCGTGGGTGAGTCGGGCCAGATCATCGCGACGATCAAGTCCGTCGCGGTCGTGATCAGCGGGCTCGTCGAGGGAGACATCCACGCGAGCGAGCAGATCGTGCTGCACAAGACCGCCGTGGTGAAGGGCGATCTCGAAGCACCGACGGTCGTGATGGAAGAAGGGGCCACCCTGAATGGCTGTGTTCGCATGGGCAAGTCGGCGGGAAGTCCCGGCAAGCCTGCTGCGGCCGCTTCGACGGGTGCCAAGACCGATTCGCCCAGCTCCTCCGGCGACAAGGGATCTTCCAACTAACAGATTCAGTCGCACCCGGGCTCGGGTGCGCGCAATGAGTAGGGGGGCCGGCCCCGTTCTCCACGTACAGCACGTGGGGAGCGGGGCCAACTTCGTTGTACGATCGGCGATCTAGGGGAGTGCGGCGGCAGCGATCCCTCGTCCGGCCGTCGCTCCCGCTCGTCCCGCTTCCAGCACGCGCGAATCGTATCGGCGAAGCGCAGCGAGACGCGGATTCAGGCTTCCATTGCGACGACGGAGAGCACGCCTGGAAAGCTCTTGCGGAGCGGCTCTTCGATCGCGACGCGCAGGGTGGCGAGCTGAGCGGGGCACTCGCTGCAGGCTCCCTGGAGCGCGAGGCGTACGGTTCCGTCGCGGTCGACGGCGAGCAGCTCGACGTTGCCTCCATCGGCGACGAGGGCCGGTCGGATCCGGTCTAGCCAGCTCTCGACCGCCTGCCGACTGGGCGGCGGATCATCCCATGCATTCGTCATGCGACGCTGATCGGCCAGCCGCATGTCGCGCTGAAGCCCTTGGCTCCGGCGACGGAGCGTTCGAGAGCCGGAGAGCCGGGCTCAGCGGTTCGGTCGCGAGACCTTCAGAGCCCCAGCGAGGCTTCGAGCCCGCTCTCGGCATTCCAGATCTCGAGGGCATCGCCGTTGAGCCAAGCGATCTCGGCGCTGCCATCTTCGTCCACGTCGACGGTGGCCACCAGGTCGAGGCCGTCGACCAGGCTCGCGGGTCCCGCACGCCATTCGATGCGGACCTGGCTGGCGGCCGCGGCGTCGGCCTGGTCGTCGGCGTCCAGGGAGAGAGCCATCTGGAGCATGCCGCTCGCGTCACGGCCGAGCAGGTCGTCACGTCCGTTCCCGTCGAGGTCGGCGATGGCAAGCAACTCGAAATCTTCGGGGCCTGCTTCCGCGCCAGCCAGGGTCGGCGCATCGCCACCGGGCCGCGTGAGCTCGAGTCGGTTGTCCCTGCTGAGCCAGAGCAGCTCGGCCCGACCGTCGCCGTCGAGGTCTCCGAGGCCTGCGAGTCTGGATTCGACGTTCGCCTGATCTGCCGGCAGGTTCTGTTCGGTCTCGCCGTTGATCATCCAGACCTCGCCCGTGGCGCTGTCCTCGATGAGCCAGTCGCCGCGCCCGTCGCCGTCGAAGTCGGCGAGTCCGACGAATCGCTCGGTGGCGCCGAGACGGAGTGCTTCGGCGAAGGTGCTGGGGAGATCGTCGCTGTCGACGGCTTCCTGACCGTCCGAGATGAAGAGCTGTCCCGCCTGATCGATCCAGATCAGCTCTCGCACCGCGTCATCGTCATTGCCGAGCCCCGTACCTGCGAGCGCGACGCCGGCGGCCATCTCCCGGTCGACGCGCTCCTGCAGCCAGAGGCTCGCTTCATCACTGAGGCCGCTCTCGGGAAGCCTCGCGTCGCCGCCGAGTAGCAGGGCCCGAACGGCTCGCGCGATGACGGTGAGCTCCTGCTCTGCCTCGGCCGAGTCGGGATCGGACGGCTCGCTTGCGGCCGACGCGATCGGAGATTCTTGCGCCGTCGCCGTCTGGATCGCGTCGGGGGAGGCGTCGCTCGCAGCCATCGGGGCCGCTGCCGTCATCGAGACGGGCTGCGCGATCGGGGCCGCCTGGGCGACCGCGGCAGACGCCGCCGGCTGGAAGACGAGCGGGGGCGAAGGGGGGGAGGATTCGCTGACCTCGCCATTCGGGCTGACGCCAACGACGGTGATCTGGACGCGATCACCGGGCTGTCCCGAGATTGCGGCACCCGGCGACGGAACCAGCTGGCTGAACGTGTAGCCCGAGCCATTGCGAGACTCGAAGACGAGGTAGTGCTCGATAGGGCCTTGCGAGGCGGGCCAGGCGAGCTGAGCCTGCGTATCGCCCGGCGTCAGGAAGATCGGATCCACCACGAGCGGCGCGCTGGCTGCCGTGTTGGCACTCGCGCTCGTGCTGGCTCCGCCTCCCGACGACCCACAGCCGAGCAGGCCGGCGAATGCAAAAAGTGCGAGAGCGAAGGTCACCCCGCGAAGCAGGCGGGCACATACTGGATAGGCGTTGATATGCCGCCCTTCGAGGAGCGACTCAGAGGTCATGGCGATGGAGCTGTCGGAGCCGTCGATGGTGTAGCTCTGCACGAGGCGCTGCACGAAATCCCCATTTGGCCGTGTCGGCCCGGTTTCGGATCCGTGCGAAGCGGATCAGAAACCCTCGAAGCCCTGGGGCTCCTCGATCGGGCAGAATCCCTGCTGCCCGGAACGGAGCCCTCTGTTTTGAATGAGTGTCGGTAAGCCGCCTGGGGCCCGATGTGACCGAAGTCACAAGCCGGGCCAGCGCGAGGCCGGTTCGTCAATTTTCCGACACCAGGCCCGCCCGGATGCGACTGCGCGCTTCCGGATCGGTGGGGAGGGGCCTGATTGAGCTTCGGGGGGGAGGGCGATAGGCTAGCGCCCTCTATGGCCTCCATGACAATCACGCTCAAACTTTTCGGCTCGCTCCGTGAAGCCGCAGGTGAGTCCACCCTTCGAGTCGAGCTCGAAGAGGGGGCGCGCGTTCGCGACGTCCGGGATTGGCTCGCGGCCCGCAATCCCCTCGTCGACGAGCTCGGGGAAAGGCTCGCGGCGTCGGTCAATCTCGAGATCGCCGACCTGGGCGACGCGCTTCGCGAGGGCGACGAGGTGGCTTTCTTGCCACCCGTGGCGGGCGGAGACGGAAAGGGACCCGAGTCTTCCGAGGAGCAGCCCGTCAAACGCTGCACGATCTCCGATCAGGCGCTCGACGAGCAGGAGGTCGCGGCCCGGGTCGAGGGGCCCGATGCGGGCGGCGTCGTGTCTTTCATCGGCCGCGTCCGCAATCACGCGCGCGGTCACTCGATCGAACGCCTCGAGTACGAAGCCTATCCGGAGATGGCCGAACGCGAGATGGAGAAGATCGCGGATGCGGCGGCGGAGCAATGGCCGGGCACGCGCGTCGCGATTGCTCATCGGGTGGGGCGCCTCGCGATCGGCGATGCGGCGGTCGTCGTGGTGGCGGCTTCGGCACATCGAGGCGAAGCCTTCGATGCCTGCCGCTTCGCGATCGATACGCTCAAGGTCACGGTGCCGATCTGGAAGCGCGAGATCGCGACCGATGGAGCGTATTGGGTGGACGATCATGCCTAGCGACGAGACGCGTTCGCCGGCCCATCACGGACATCATCATCGACAAGCCGCGCCGGCAGCGGTCCCGACCGCGATCATCACGGTCAGCGATACGCGGACACTCGAGACGGACACGGGCGGTGCGCTGGTCGAGAGCTTGTTGGGCGAGGCGGGTCAGCCGGTCGTCGACCGCTCGATCGTGCCGGATGAGCCCGACGCGATCCTGAAGGCATTCGAGCAGGCCCTCGCAAACGAAGCAGCTCGCGCGCTCATCTTGACCGGCGGCACCGGCATCGCCCCGCGCGACGTCACCCCCGACACGCTCGAGCCTCGGCTCGATCGGGTCATCCCCGGCTTCGGCGAGCTCTTCCGGATGCTCTCCTACGAAGACATCGGCTCCGCGGCGCTGCTTTCTCGGGCGCTCGCCGGGCTGGCGCAGGGGAAGGTCGTGTTCGTGATTCCGGGCTCTCGTGGGGCGGTCCGACTGGCCATGGAGAAGCTGATCCTTCCGGAGCTCGGCCACCTGGCGGGTGAAGCCGTCAAGACGCGCTAGGCGCAGATGTGCGGCGACTCGCGTGCAGGGTCCTTCCGGCAGCGGGTCCGCCGGTCGTCAAGGCGGTGAAGCCGGACGCCGATGAGCGGACCATGGATCTCATGCTCCGGTTCCCGTACGCAGGCGGCGTCACGCGACGCGTGTCCTATTGCTGGGGTCTGGCGGGCATGATGGGCCTGCTTTCCGTCGTTCTACCCTCTTCTGCGCCTGCGGAGATCCACTACTGGGTCGACGAGGCGGGCGTCACGCATTTCAGTGACGATCCGGGCTCGCGTCCGGACCGCGCGGAGTCGGCCGAGTCCGGAGAGATCGAGACGCTGCGCTCGGTCTGGGGTGACGGGTTGATCGGGCTCGAGCCGGTCGTCGGCGGAGATTCGAGCTCCGGAGACGATCGGGTGGATCGCCTGCTCCGCGGTGCGCTCGAAGATCTCGAGCGGGGTGAGGTAGCTCGCGCCGACTCGACATTGCGCGGAGTGTTGCGACTCGAGCCGCGGCGTGCGGAGGCCCACTGGTACCTGGCACAGCTGGCCCGCGCGCGCGGACGCTTCAATGCGGCCGAGCGACACCTTCGTGTGTTTCTCGACGTCGCGGGTCCCCGTCACGAGGCCTGGCGACAGAAGGCGCGCATTCGGCTCGCGACCATAGAGGACGAGCGCAGGCTAGCCGACCCCGATGCGCTGGACGGACCGCTCGAGCTGCAGACGCTTCGGGACGAGTTCTTCCGGGTGCAGGTCGATGCTCGCCTCGGACGCGTTTCGAGTGGCTATGCGAAGCAGGTCCTGGGCTTCCTTCGAGAGGCGCGTGCGGATGTCTCGCGTTCGCTCGGCGTTGCCCCGCTCGAACCGCTAGGCGTCGTTCTCTATGGCCGGGCCGCGTACGTGAGGGCGCACGCGCACCGTTTCTCGTTCCAGACGATCGGATTCTTCGACGGCCGGATTCACGTGGCCTCTCCGGCGCATCCGACCGAGACGCTCCGCGGAATCCTGTTTCACGAATACACCCATGCGGTCTTTCGGGAGAAGACCGGCGGCGATCGGCCCTACTGGCTGAACGAAGGCTTCGCTGAGCAGGTCGAGCGCGCGAGCCGCGGTCTGCCGGTGTCGACGCGAAGCGAGCGTGCGGCCCTTCGATCGAATATCGAAATCGGATCGTGGATTCCTTTGCGCGAGATCTCGGAGAGCTTTTCCGGGCTTTCCGACGAGAGCGCTCGTTATGCGTACCTGCAGTCCGTCGTGACCGTCGACTATCTCCAGTCCCATACGACGGTCGAGGATCGACGTCGACTGCTCGAGCGTATCGGCGAGGGCTTCTCCGCCGATCAGGCCCTTCACGAAGTGATGGGCCTCGACACCGAGGGCCTCGACGCGAGGGTCCAGGCGGAGCTTCGCCGCGAATTCCCGGACTGGAGCCTGCCCGCCTCGAGCCGGGATCAGCTCGGAGCGCTGGCGGAGCCCTGAGCCCGCGATCCGTTCTGCCAGGGGACGGGCTCGTCCGCTCGGTCGTCAGAGCGCCTTCGTCGAGGCGACGTCGTTCACTTCGAGCTTCACCCGGTCGCCGATCCGCCAGCCACTCGCCGCCGCGTAGCCAGCGGGCACCTCGAGGACGGCATCGACGATCTGGCGGGGTCGCAGAGTGGGTCCGTTGCCGCCGGGCTCGAAGGGCACGTCCTGATGCAGGTCGACGATGCGTCCCTTGCGGATCCAGACGATGTCGATCGGGAAGCGCATGCCCTTCATCCAGAAGGTGTAGAAGCCCGGTCGATCGTATGGGAAATACATGCCGGAGCCCCAGGCGAGCCCGTCGCGGTACCCGAGACCGCGCGACTGCTCCGCGGTCGTCACCGCGAGCTCGACCGAAATCCGCTGGGACCCGATCTCGACCCAGGCATCCGGCGGTGGGTCTGCATCGGGCGGCCGGCAGCCCATGGCCAGGGCCGCCACCAGCAGCAGCAAGATCCGAACGCTCGGAGCGCGCCTCATGCTCCCCCCGGCGCGTAGTATTCGAAGTCCACGAGGTTTTCTTCCATGTAGGTTCGGAGGCGTTTCACGAGCTTCGCCTCCAGCTGGCGAACCCGCTCGCGAGAGACTTCGAACTCCTCGCCGAGCTCGGCGAGGGTCCTGGGCTCTTCGGCCAGAATCCGCTCGTCCAGGATCCGCCGGTCCCTCTCGCCGAGGCCTTCGGCGAACTCGGCGACCTTCTGCATGAAGACGTGCTGAAGCTCGCCGGCTCCGACGCTGGCCTCGCTGCTGATGCCCGGGGAGGCCATGCGATCGCCGAAGGTCATGCCGTCTCCCTCATCGCTTCGGAGCGGTGCGTCGAAGGAGATGTCCGGACGCGACAGGCGCGCCTCCATGTCGATCACGTCGGCCTCGGAGACCTCGAGACGCTCGGCCAGCAGCTTCGGCTCCACCTCGTAGCCCAGTCTTTCGAGCTCGCGCTTCTCCTTGTTGAGTCGGAAGAAGAGCTTGCGTGATGCGCGCGTGGTTCCCAATCGCACGCTGCGCATGTTGTCGAGGATGTACTTGAGGATATAGGCCCGGATCCAGTAGACGCCGTAGGACGAGAGCTTCACGCCCTGATACGGATCGAAGCGTTGGACGGCCTCCATCAGGCCGACGTTGCCTTCCTGGATCAGGTCGAGCGTATTCGTCCAGGCCCGGCGGTACTCCATCGCAATCTTCACGACGAGTCGAAGATTGGACAGAACGAGCTTCTTGGCGGCGTCTACGTCCCCTGCCTCGACCCAGCGGACAGCGAGCTCGTGCTCTTCTTCCCGGGTGATCGGCGCGTGGTGTCGCAGCTGCGACATGTAGGCCGTCAGAGCGCTCGCCTGAGAGATGCCTGGAACGTTTGCGGCCGAGGGGACGGGCAGGGACGAATCGGAAGCAGAGGCCCCGGTGTTGGAGGAGGGCTCGGAGTCCTGATCGTCGCCGAGGTCGATCATGGATGAGGCCTCGGCGAGCAGGTCCTCGTCGGGCGTGTCATCCGCCTCGGACGCCTCGAACTCCGCCTCGGCGCTCTCGTCATCGGCGATCATGGCCTGGGCTTCTCTGGGTTCGGGGCTTGAATTCGTCATCGTGTCGCGGCGCACGATAGCAAAGCGCGCGGCCTGACTCGCCGTAGCGAGTCGGACCGCGCGCTTTGGGTTTTCGGCCTCCCACGCCCTGCTCGGGACGCGGAATGGAGATCGGGGCTACGGCTTGAGCGAGCGGATGAACGCGACCAGGTTGTCGAGGTCGGCGTCGCTGAGACCCTGGACCGGCGCCATCATCGCCGAGCCACCGTAGACGAGCGCGCCCTTCGTGATGACGTTCTTCAGGTCCGCGTCGGTCCCGGCCTTTCCGTCCTTGTCGGTGTCGAGCTTGAAGTCTCCGACGGTGAAGTCACGCGGCGCCGGCTGGCCCGCGGCTGCGAGTGCCTTGCCCGTCGGACCATCTCCCTTGCCACCCGGCCCATGACAGGAAACGCACAGCTCCTGAAACTTGGCGTTGCCGGCCGCAACGTCGGCCGCGAAGGCGGCGCTGGGAAGCGCAAGGGCAGCGATGAACAGAGCAGTCGTCACGATACGAGTCATTGGGTTCTCCTGTGGTTCTCGATCCCGGTCCGGCTATACAAACGATGCGGATCCGATTCGAAAGAGGGTCTTGTCGTCCGGCTTGGATCTTCTTCACGAGAACATCGCGAAGACTTCGAGGGACGCGCGGCAGATCAGGTCGATTCATTCACCGATCGAGAACGCTCGCGCCGTAGTCTAGGCGCTGCCGTCTGTCGCTGCGGGGCAGAGAATGGTTCCCGAAGACCGCCTCGTCTAGGGGTGCAACGGAAGGTTGCGTCCTGATCGATTCGGTCATCTCGATGGCGTCTTGCTGCTGCATACCTCGACAATGCGCATGCGCCGCGAATCGACACATCGTGATGCAACGACGACTGCTCCGGTCCCTGATCCGACGTGCAAGCAGCCGAAAGAAGCGAAGTGCCGATCCACCCGATCCACCCGATACGCAGCGCGCAGCCCGCGCTAGTCACATCGGCTCCGCACCCACTCGGTCAGCATGCGCACGCCGACGCCTGTTCCGCCACCGATATGGAGCGGCGTCTGGGTGTCGGTCATCCCCGAGCCCGCGATGTCGAGGTGGACCCAGGGCGTCTCGCCGACGAAGCCCTTCAGGAACGCGCCGGCGGTCGAGATTCCGCCGTCGCGTCCGCCCGAGTTCTTCCAGTCGGCGACCTTGCTGCGCATGGCCTTGGTGTGGGCCTCGAGCAGAGGCATCGGCCAGACCGTCTCGCCGGTCGCGTCTCCCGCGGCCCGCAGCTCGTCGAGCAGCTCGTCGTTGTTGCCGAGCCCCGCGGTGGCCCACGGCCCGAACGCCATCATCGCTGCGCCGGTCAAGGTGGCCACGTCGACCATGGCCGCGGGCTCGAAAGTCTTGATCGCATAGTCGATCGCATCGGCCAGCACGAGTCGCCCCTCGGCGTCGGTGTTCACGATCTCGACGGTCTGCCCCGAAGCGGTCTCGATGATGTCGCTGGGGCGGTAGGCCAGGTGGCTCGGCATGTTCTCAGCGGCCGCGATCACGCCGACCACGTGGATCGGGAGATCCAGCAGGGCGATCGCGCGCATGGCCCCGACGACCGTCGCCGCGCCCGACATGTCGTGCTTCATCTCGAGCATGGAGCCCGCCGGCTTGAGCGAGAGTCCTCCCGAGTCGAAGGTGATGCCCTTGCCGATGAGCGCGAGTGGGCCGGTCCCTGCCGACGTCTTCCTGGCGCCGGTCTTCCGCTTGCGGGTGTGTTTCGCGCCGTGCTCCAGCACGATCAGTCGCGGCGGGCGCACGCTGCCCTGGCCGACGGCCAGCAGCGCGCCCATGCCGCGACGCTCGAGCTCCGGGACGCTCATGACGCTGCATTTGAGGCCGACCGAACGCGCCATACGGCGTGCTTCGCGCGCGAGAGTCTCCGGATAGATCACGTTCGGCGGCTCGTTCGAAAGGTCTCGTGCGAGCAGCTGACTCTCTGCGATCTGGACCGCTCGCTTCGCGCTCGCGCGAAGCGCCGCCAGGCTCTTGACCTTGCGCGTGTAGAAGATCCGCAGTCGCGGATTCGCGTTGGTCGTCTGCTTTTTTCCGGCCTTCTCCTTCTTGTCAGCCTTGCTCATGTAGCGGTCGAACTTGTACCCGCCGAGCAGCGCACTCTCCGAGAGCAGCGGCACCGAGCGCTCGGGTGACAGCCCCGGCCCGCCCGGGACGACCAGCGCAACCCGGCCCGCTCCGCTGCGGACGGTCTCCCGACCCACCAGGCCGCCGAAGGCGCGGATCGCCTCGTCGTCGATCTTCTCGGCCTCGCCCATGCCAAGGAAGATGCAGCGCACGGGTCCGCCGCTCTGCGGGCCATAGATCACCAGTCGGTCGCCCGCGCCGGCTCCGAAGTCTCCCGATGAGAGCGCGTCGGAGAGTCGCCCACCCATCTTTCGATCGAGCGAGGAAAGACCCGGCGGCAGGGCGCTGGGTGTTTCACCGCGGCGTGTGATCGGGATCACGACCGTGTCGGCCTTCAGGTCCGACACGCTGCCCGCGTCGATCTGGATTCGAATGGTCATCAAACTGCTTCTCCCCTAATTTCGCGGCATCTTGATCCGGGACAGGGTGTCTCGACGGGTCCGGTTCGCTCTACTCGTGCGAACCGACACACGGATGGCGCGATCGAATTCGTCGGAAATCGTTCGCCTTGGATGGAGTGGACATCGGCTCTTCTCGGTCGATCGCGGATGAACCTCGATCGCATCGTGCAGGGGCCGACCCACTGACGCTACTCAAAACAATCACGCTAATGGCAAATGGCGTAGGGGGGAACCGCCGTGAGCTTCGACCTGATCAGCCTGATTCTTCAGGCCGGTCTCATCGTCAAGCTCGTCCTGTTCGTGCTGCTCATCTTTTCCTTGACCAGTCTCACGATCATCGTCGTGAAATGGTGGGAGCTGAGAGCCGCCGATCAGGATAGCGAGGCCTTTCTCGAGGTCTATCGACGCGAGGGATTCAGAGAGACTTTCGATGCCGCGAGGCATCTGGATCGCAGCCCGCTGGCGGTGGTCTTCCTGACCACGGGGAGCGAGCTGCAGCGAGCGCGCGAGGCGGATGCTTCCAAACGGTCGCACAGTGGATTGGTGACCGAGCTCGCGCGCTCGATCGCCTGGGCTTCGAACGCCCAGGTGCGCCGCCTCGAGCGGGGCATGCCCTTCCTCGCGACGACCGGCAGCGCCACGCCCTTCATCGGCCTCTTCGGCACCGTGGTCGGCATCATCGCGGCGTTCCAGAGCATCGGCGTCGCGGGGCAGGCTTCGCTCGCCGTCGTCGGTCCCGGCATTGCAGAAGCGCTGGTGGCGACTGCGGTCGGCCTGCTGGCCGCGATTCCTGCGACGATCGCGTACAACGCGTTCGGCGGCCGGATCGATGCGATCCTCGCGATGCTCGAGCAGTTCTCGAGCCAGTTCGAGGAGGATCTCGCTGGCGTCGTCCCGTCTTCCTCGGCCCCGTTCGAACGCGGAGCGGGTCCGTCGCAAACGCGGCGGAACGAGTAGGGGAAGCGATGGGGGCGAAACTGTCGAGGGGACGGGGCCGGCGCGGGAATGGCGACATCAACGTGACGCCCTTCGTGGACGTCGTGCTCGTGCTGCTGATCATCTTCATGGTGACCGCGCCGCTGATGCTGCAGGGCATGGACGTGAACCTGCCGGAGACGACGACCCAGCCGATCCGCATGCCGAATGCACCGCTGGTGTTGACGGTGACGAAGGACGGTCAGTACTCCCTCGCGCGGAAGATCATCCCGTTGGCCGAGCTGCAGTCGAAGCTCGAGGCCGTCTTCGACGCGCGAGGCTCGAAGGAAGTCTTCCTGCGTGCGGACGAAGCCGCGCCCTACGGCGTCGTGGTGCAGGCGATGGCGGCCGCGCGTCGCGCAGGGGCCACGCGACTCGGGATCGTGACCGAGGAAGAGTCGTGAGCGAGCTCCTACCCATCATCGGGGCGGCGGCAATCGGGGCAGCGCGTTGAGCACGGAGCTGCTGGGGTGGCAGGACGAGCATCTGCTCGACCACCGACGCCGCCTGCGCACGGCGATGTTCGTATCGCTTGCGCTGCACGGACTCATGCTGGCGGCGTTCGCCGCCGCGCCGCCGAGCCCGATGGCGAAGGCTCCGGAGTACATCGCGGTCGAGCTGATCGCGGCCCCTTCCTCGGGCGGCCGCGCGTCGGCGAAGCCGCCGGCCGCAGCGAAGCCCGCCCCCTCTCCGCCGCCCCCGGCCGCCGAGCCCGCCCCGCCGAGTCCGCCCCCCGCGCCCGCCCCGCCGGTCCCGAAGTCGCCGGTGCAGGTGCTCCCGGAAGAGGCGCCGGGTCGGATTCGCGAGGTCAAGCCCGAGCCCGAGGTCGTGGCGAAGGTCGAGCCCAAGCCGGTCGAGAAGCCCGCGCCGAAGCCCCCCCGCGGCCCGTGGAGCCTTCGCGCCGCCGCCCCGAAAAGGAAGAGGCGTTGTCCTTCGAGGACGCGATGGCGGCGCTCGAAGACGAGCTCGGCACCGACGAGACGCGCGACCTGCTGAAGCCGCAGGGCAGCGGCGCAGAGCCCTCCGATTCGGAATCGACCGCGATCGCCAGGCCCTGGAGTGACCGTGAGCCCCGAGCAGCGGGCCTGGGATCTCGAGGTGTCTCGCATGATCCGCGCGCGCTTTCCGAGTCTCGGGCAATTTCGAGGCCGCGGCCTCGCCGCGCGCATCGAGGTCGTCGTGTCGGCGACCGGACAGCTTGCCGGGGAGCCTCGCCTGCTCGGGAGCTCCGGAGATCTGGATTTCGACCGAATAGCCATCGCCGTGGTGGAACGGGCGGCACCGTTGCCGCCCCCCCCTGCACCCGGCGCGCGACAGCTCAGTCTGACGTCTGAGGAGAGGTGAGAACGATGAGGCAGGGGAAGACAATCGGGACGGTCCTGGCGGCCGCGGTGGGCATGGTCGGGGCACTCGCCGCGATCAGCGCCGGGTCTCAGGATCTCTCGAACGAGCAGGGGCCGCTCCCGACGCTGGAGATCGCGCCGGGCAAGGGGACCTCGTTTCGAGCCGTGGTGCTGCCGTTCCGGACGGTCGGTGCGCCGGTGGGTGACGAACGGATCGCGAAGTCTGCGCGAGGAGATCGAGCGTGGGCTCGAGTTCTCGAGCGTCGTGCGGCCGCTCGATCATGATGCCTATCTCGGCTCCGAGGAGAGCCCTCCGCTCGAGGGAGGGAACTACGATTGCGAGAGCTGGAAGCAGAGCGGCGCCGATGCCCTGTTGATCGGCGAAGTACAGCGGGAAGGCGTGCGCGTTCGCGCGGAGCTGCGGATCGTGGATGTCGGTCGCTGCGAGTCGATCAGGTCGGGCGAGCTCGTGGGTGAGCGCAACGAGCTCGAGAAGCTCGGCCGGTCGATCGCGGACGAGACGGTCGAGGCGCTGACGGGATTGCGCGGCGTCTCTGCGACGGAGATCGCCTTCATCTCGGATCGCACGGGAGACCGCGAGATCTACGTGATGTCGGCCGACGGTCGCGATCAGCGCCCCGCGACCAACAGCCGCACGCTCAAGATGTTTCCGGAGTGGACGCAGGACGGTCGGGCCGTGCTCTACACGAACTATGACGGCGCCCAGCCGGCCTTCTCGATCACCTCGCGCGCGCCCGATATCACGCCCGGACCGATCCTTCGGAGCATGCTGCCCGGGCTTCCGAAATATCGCGGTCGTTTCGATCCAGCGGGTGACGTGCTGGCGATGGTCTCGAGCGTGGACGGGGCAGCCGAGATCTTTCGCGTGAAGCGACGGGGCAGCGAGCCCAAGCGCCTCACCAATCATCCCGCGATCGACATCTCGCCGTCCTGGTCACCGGATGGCCGGGAGCTCGTCTTCTGCTCGGACCGCAGCGGTGCTCCCCAGCTCTACCTGATGGATCGCGATGGCGGGAACCTGCGTCGTCTGACCTATACGGGGGCCTACAACGCGGCTCCGGTGTGGTCGCCGGACGGGCGCTGGATCGCATACGAGACGCGCGTCCGGGGACAGTTCGATATCTGGCTGATCGACCCCTCCGGCCAGATCAACTTCCCGATCGTCCAGCATCCGCGCAGCGACGAGGCCCCGGCGTGGTCCCCCGACGGCCGCAAGATCGCCTTCAGCTCCGCGCGGCGAGGTCGTTTCGACCTCTACGCGATGGACTGGAACGGTGAAAACCTTCAGCGGCTCACTTCGGGGTCGGGCAAGAACATCCAGCCCGATTGGGGGCCCTGGGTGCGTTGAGCAGGCCCGCAGAGGCGCTCCGCGGCGGCTTCCGTGCCCCGGGCGGCGCGATCGCGATCGGCGGTCGGCTCTGCAATGGAGGGAGTGGCTTCGCAGATCGGCTGCTAAACTGCGCGCCCCCTATCGGTCGTGCGGGGTGTGGGGGATTCGAGGATATGCAGGGTGCGAATGCGATTTCTGGCTGGTCCAGACGGTTCAACGAGCGGTGGAGGGAGACGACGATGCCGGCTCGATTGAGGAGGGCGAGTGATCCATTCGCCTCCGCCTCTGCGGGAACCAATACGGAGGGACGCCTGGCGGGCGCCGCAATCTTCGCGCGCGCCATGCGGCTCGGCTGCCTCGGTCTGGTGCTTGTGCTGACCACCACCGGATGTGTGACCCAGGGAGACTTCCTGCGCCTCGAGGAGCGCGTCGCAGCGTATCATCAGTCCGATTCGAATCAGCCGGATCCCTTTGCACGCATCGCCAAGCTCTCGGCCGACGTCGACGCGCTTCGCCAGGAGGTGCGCGACCTTCAGGGCGAGCTCGACCTTGCACGCAAGGAGGCCGCCGACGCCCTCGTCGAGGTCCGACGGACGCGCAGCGCGCTCGCTGATGCCGGCGCCGGCTCCCAGGCGGCGCAGGGGTCCTCGGGATCCCTGGGCGGCTCCGAAGCTGGCAGCGCGGGCGGGCAGGGTGCAGTGGGCGCAATCGCCGCGTCGCCGCGACAGGACGGCGCATCGCCCGACCAGGAGCTGGCCGGCTACCAGTCGGCGCTCGAGGCGTGGCGTCAGGACGACTTCGACGCCTGCATCGATCGATTCACGACCTTCCTGCAGAATCACCCGACCTCGGGCTACAGCGACGACGCGGCCTATTGGCTGGCCGATTGCACCTACAAGAACGAAGAGTACAAGCGGGCCGTCGTTCGCTTCAACGCAGTCGTCAGCGTCTACCCGGATAGTCCGAAGGCGCCGGATGCGCTGTATCGGCAGGGCGAGTCGTTGCTCAAGCTCGGGCCGAAATTTCACGAAGCGGCGCGAACGGTCTTCAAGAAGGTCCAGAAGGACTATCCGGATTCCGAGCGCGCCACCGAGGCGGCGAGGCAGCTCGAGCGGCTCGGCGCTGGTTGATTCGCGAGGGCGGTGCCTCGTGCGGATGGCCCGGGAGCCGAGAGCCCGGGATGGCGAAAACGAACGGGTTCGAACGGGAAGCCCCGACGCCGAAAGTCGGGGATCTGGATTCGAAACAGGGATGGAGCGAAGCGTTGAAGAAGCGTGACATGGCCAAGTTCAAGAAGATCCTCGAGCAGCAGCGTGACGAGCTCCTCGGGAACGCACAAAAAACGCTCTCGGGGGACATCCATCTCGATCCCGACGATTTCCCGGACGAGATCGATGCAGCTTCTTCCGAGATGAACCTGGCCTTCCAGGGGCGGCTTCGGGAGCGGGAGCGCGGGCTGATCAGCAAGATCGAGCAGGCGCTCCAGAAGATCGAGGACGGTGTCTATGGGGAGTGCGAGAGCTGCGGGGAGCAGATCTCGCTGAAGCGTATCGAGGCCCGTCCGGTCGCCGAGCTCTGCATCGACTGCAAGGCCGAGCAGGAGGCGCTCGAGCGGCGAAACGCCTGATCGCAAAGATCCGGTGGCCGGTCGGGGGCAGATCTCCGTGGGCGTCGGCGGGAGTCATCCGTGAACGTCCAAGACAAGCGAATGGGCAATCTGCCCGAGTCACCGCTCGTGCTCGGGATCGAGAGCTCCTGCGACGAGATGGCGGCGGCGGTGCTGCGCGGTGGGCGGGAGATCGTCTCGAGCGCGGTGCACGGTCAGGACGGCGTGCACGCGCCTTATGGCGGGGTCGTTCCAGAGCTCGCGAGCCGCGATCACGTACGCGTGGTCTCTTCGGTGGTGGCGGCTGCGCTGCGTCAGGCTTCGCTCGTCCCGGCTGATCTCGACGGGCTGGCCGTGACGGCGGGACCCGGCCTGGTCGGGTCGTTGCTGGTCGGGCTGTCCTTCGCCAAGGCTTTCGCCTACGCGAATCGACTGCCCTTCGTGGGCGTGCACCATCTGGTCGGGCATCTCGTCGCGGCGGAGGTGGCGGGCGAGGGTGCGAGCGACCTCGCTCCGCCCTATCTCGGACTCGTGGTCTCGGGCGGTCACACCGCGCTCTACCGCGTGGCCGAAGCGGGGCTCCCGGTGTTGCTCGGCGAGACTCGCGACGATGCCGCGGGGGAAGCCTTCGACAAGGTCGCCAAGCTGCTCGGGCTCCCCTATCCCGGCGGACCGGCGGTCTCGAAGCTCGCGCAGCGGGGCGATCCCCGATCCGTCGATCTGCCGCGTCCGATGAGCAAGCGGTCGGGCCTCGACTTTTCGTACAGCGGACTGAAGACGGCGGTGGCCGTCGAGCTCTCGCGGCGGGGTGGGCTGGAGGCGCTGAGCGAACGCGATCGGGCCGATCTGGCTGCCTCCTTCGAGGCGGCGGTCGCAGAGAGCCTGGTGGCGCGATCGGTGCGCGCGATGCGGCAGGAGAGCGCCCGGAAGATCGCCGTGGTGGGTGGGGTGGCTGCGAACGCCAGACTGCGCGCCGAGATGGCCGCGGCGGCTGAGCGCGAGGGTTTCGAGGCGATCTTCCCGCCGATGCAGCTCTGCACGGACAACGCCGTGATGATCGCAGCGGCGGGGACGCGCCTGCTCGAACGAGGCGTGCGCGATGAGCTGTCGCTCGAGGCCTTTTCGCGGGTTCCGATCGGGGAGTCGCCCTGGCGACAGCCTGCGCCCGACGCCGCCGCTTCGCCGTCATGAATCCGGGCGAGCTTCGCGCGCTGCTCGATCGCCATGGTCTCA
This sequence comes from uncultured delta proteobacterium, assembly GCA_963698485.1. Lineage (GTDB taxonomy): Bacteria > Myxococcota_A > UBA9160 > UBA9160 > UBA4427 > UBA4427. The sequence goes on from CAVORA010000004.1 coordinate 20,836, forward strand.
GGCTGTCGCGAGATCTCGGTCAGAATTTCCTGACCGATGCGAAGGTCGCCGACGATCTCGCCCGGCGCGCCGGGGCGAGCGGTGGGGACCTCGTGATCGAAGTCGGTACGGGGCTGGGCGTGCTGACGAGAGCGCTGGCAGCGCGGGCGGATCGGGTGCGCAGCGTCGAGATCGATTCGGGTCTCGTGCGCGTGCTGGGCGAAGAGCATCTCCTGCCGGACAACGTCGAGCTGATCCACGCGGATGCCCGTGAGATCGATTGGGCGGGCTGGGTGCGTGCCGCGGGACAGCCCGTCCGGGTGATCGCGAACCTGCCGTACTCGGTGGCGACACCGCTGCTTCGTCAGCTGCTCGATCTGCGTGACGTGCTCGAGGACTGGTCGGTCATGATCCAGAGCGAGGTGGCGAGGAGGCTCGTCGCTCCGACCGGCGATCGCGACTACGGCTCCTTCAGCGTGCTCCATCACCTGACCACCGACGTCGATGTGCTGGCTCAGCTCCCGCCCGGAAGCTTCTTTCCGCGACCGAAGGTGGATTCGAGCTTCGTCCGGGTCTGGCCGCGGGACTCGAGCCCGCTTCGCGAAGGGGAGCTCGAACGCGTCGAGCGGGTGGCCCGGGCCGCCTTCTCCCAGCGTCGCAAGCGCGTGACCAACGGCCTCGCGCGAATCGCCGAGCGCACCTGGCCGTTGCTCGATCGCGGGGAGCAGAAAGCGGCCCTCGTCGAGCTCGTGACTCGCGTGGGCCTCGATCCGGGTCTGCGCCCCGAGCGGATCGAGCCCGAGGCCTGGCTGGCGCTCGCGCGAGCCTTCGAGGCCGAAGGCCCCGCAGGGAATGTTCCGGCCGATGGCTGATTCGGGGATGGATTCCAGAGCGCTTTTGGAAGCCCTGCTCGAGCTCGCGGCCGGAGCAGAGCTCGAGGTCCGGATCCTGTCGTCGGCCCGGACCGCTGCAGAATTCGCCCCCACGGAGAGTGCTGCTTGTCGCGTAGGCACCCGGATCTGGGTCGTTTTATCGCCGGACGATCCTGCCGATCACCAGGCGGCGGTGCTGGCCGGCGCGCTCGCTCGTTTTCGCGCGGAGTTCCTCGAGACCCGCTTCGTGGCACCCGCCATTCGAGAATTCATCGAGCGCGTTGACCGTTCGGATCGTTGAAACTAAAATCAACGGCCTCGAGGGGTACCGCAAGTCGCGGGCTCCATCGTTCAACCGCCCGGGCAACTCCTCTCCTCCCACCCAAGCTGGACGTCAAGCTGGCGACCGACGCGGAACGGGAAGCGATCAAGAGCCCGAAACATCGAAAGCGTTCCCGAGATCACCCGATACTCGCTTGGATCCCGAGAGGGACCGAGACGGAGGTGATGAAAAGGGCTTTCGACGAAGTTCCCAGCTCCGGCGCTCCACCTGGACTCGTGTCAGGTGTCGGAGAAGTTTCGAGGGCGCTTCGACGAAATCGATTCCGGTCCCGGGCGAGACGACTCGTTCGCACTCGACCTGGACGGACCTTCTTCTTCCCGCCTCCGGATGATCATCCGAGAGGCGTTTTTTTGTTTTCAGGCTGGGCCATCGCGCAAGAGGGAGCCATCCGGGAGTACTGAGCAGATAGGAGACATTCCCCCATGTCTACCGTCACGACGGCTTCGGCCACCCGCGAACATCGCGTCACCGTTCGATCCCTCGCCTCGCGAAAGCGCAAGGCCGAGCCCTTCACGATGCTCACCGCCTACGACTTCACGTTCGCGCGCATCTTCGACGAGGCCGGAGTGGATGTGCTGCTCGTCGGTGACTCCCTCGGCAACGTCTTCCAGGGGCACGACACGACGCTGCCCGTCACCCTCGACGATGTCGTCTATCACACGCGGGCGGTCTGCCGCGGCGTGCGTCGGGCGATGATCGTGGGCGACATGCCCTTCGGCTCCTATCAGGTGGGCCCCGAGGACGCGGTCCGATCGGCGGTGCGACTCGTGCAGGAGGGCGGCGCCCACGCGGTCAAGCTCGAGGGCGGTGTCGACGTCGTCGACTCGATCCGACGCATCGTCACGGCGCAGATTCCCGTCATGGCGCACGTCGGCCTCACGCCGCAGTCGGTGAACCAGATGGGTGGCTATCGCGTGCAGGGCCGCGGCGACGAGGGCCGTCACCAGGTGATCGAGGATGCGCTCGCGGTCGAGGCCGCCGGGGCCTTCTCGGTGGTGCTCGAAGGCATCCCGGAAGGGCTCGGGCGCGAGATCACCGAGATGCTCTCGATCCCGACGATCGGAATCGGAGCCGGCGTCCACTGCGACGCCCAGGTGCTCGTGATGCACGATCTGCTCGGGCTGAACGACTGGACGCCGTCCTTCGTCAAGCAGTACGCCAACCTCGGCCAGCAGGCCGGTGTGGCCACGCGCGCCTACATCGACGAAGTGATCCACCGCAAGTTTCCCGACGAGGAACATTCGTACCGCTAGCCGGAAGGCGTTGCGTTCGGACTCTCTCGAGGAGACCTGTCATGCAGATCATCGAAGCAAGGGCTGCGCTCCAGGCGTGGTCGGACGCGGAGCGCGCGGCCGGTCGGCGCGTGGCGCTGGTGCCCACGATGGGGGCGCTTCACGAAGGCCACCTGTCGCTGGTGGAGACGGCGCGTCAGCACGCCGATCGTGTCATCGTGTCGATCTTCGTCAACCCGACGCAATTCAACGATCCGAAGGATTTCGAAGGCTATCCGCGGGTCATGGAGGCCGATCTGGCGGCGTGTCGCGCGGCGGGGGTGGACGTCGTCTGGACGCCTGAGGCGCCGGAGCTCTATCCCGAAGGCGCCGCGACCTGGGTCGACGTGGAAGGACTTTCCGAGCCGCTCTGCGGCGGCAATCGGCCAGGCCATTTCCGCGGCGTCACGACGGTCGTGACGAAGCTCTTTCTGGCAGCGCGTCCGCACGTCGCGGTCTTCGGGCAGAAGGATTTTCAGCAGCTCGCCGTGATCCGGCGGATGAACGCGGATCTCGGCTTCGGGATCGAGGTGATCGGCGGGGAGACCGTGCGCGAGTCGGACGGCCTCGCGCTGTCGAGCCGGAACGTCCATCTCGGACCGCGTGCGCGAAGTCAGGCGCTGCTGATCTCGCGAAGCCTGGCGCTGGCCGAGTCGATGCTGGCGCAGGGCGAGCGGGACTCCGCCACGATCCTCGAGGCCGTCCACAAGCAGCTGGCCGAAGCGACGCTCGCAAGTGTCGACTATGCCGAGCTGCGCGATCCCGAGAGCCTCGAGCCGATCGGGTCACGGATCGATGGCCCAACGCTGCTCGCGATCGCCATGCAGTTCGAGGCCGACGCCGACGCGCCCGCCGAGGAGCGCGGCGCCCGGGTTCGGCTGATCGACAACCGGGTCCTCGTTCCATAGCGAGCGAAGCCGATTCATCTGAACAGGGCCCTTGCTCGGGAACGAGTACAGCACGAGCGGCCCGAAGCTTTTCAGGAGATACCTAACATGATGCGTCACCTCCTCAAGTCGAAGATCCACCGCGCCACCGTCACGGAGGCCAATGTCGAGTACGAGGGCTCGGTCACGATCGACCGTGATCTGCTCGATGCGGCCGACATGGTCCCCTACGAGCGCGTCGACATCTGGAACTGCACCAACGGCAATCGGCTCACGACCTATGTGATCGAGGGCGAGCGGGGCGAGGGCCAGATCTGCATCAATGGCGCCGCGGCGCATCTCATGAAGCCGGGCGATCTGGTCATCATCGCGAGCTGGGCCGACGTGCCGGATGCCGAATCGCGAGACTTCGACGCGAAGCGCGTCTTCGTCGATCACGAGAACCGGATCCGCGAAGCCTGATTCGCTCCGGCCAGATCCGTTCGTCCCCGGGCCGCGCCTCGCGTCGGATCGCTCCACCGGGTGGAGGGGAGAGTGGTCGGCTACGTTCCGCCGCGAGCCATGGCCAAACAAGACAAGAAAAAGAAGAAGGCGGACAAGGCGGACGCCGACGGCCGACTGATCGTCGCGACCAACCGGCGCGCGCGCTTCGACTACGAGATCGTGGATACCTGGGAAGCGGGGATCCAGCTGACGGGTCCGGAGGTCAAGAGCCTGCGCGACGGTCGAGCCAATCTTGGCGACGCCTTCGCGACGGTGTTCCGGGGTGAAGCCTGGCTCGAGAAGATGCACATCTCGCCCTACGAGCCGGCGACGCGCGCGAATCCCTCGGACCCCCAGCGCCGCCGCAAGCTGCTGCTGCACCGCTCCGAGATCGATCGGCTCGAGACCCGGATCCACGAGAAGGGCTTCACGCTGATCCCCGTGACGGTCTATTTCCGGCGCGGTCGCGCCAAGGTCGAGCTGGCGCTGGCCCGCGGCAAGCAGCGTCACGACAAGCGGGAGACGATCAAGCGGCGCGAGGGCGATCGCGAGGCCCAGCGCGCGATGCGCCGGCATACGCGCTAGGCGCCGCGCCGCCACCTCCGCGACGCGGGGCCTCCGGTGTTCCACCCAGGTTCCGCTGTCAGCGGAATCCAGGCCGGCTGGAATCGGCCGATCCGGATCCGTTGCTGCCTCCATTTTGCGCGCGATCTGCCGATAGGCACTCTGAGACGCTGTCGTTTCGGACCGGGCGGTCCTGCGTCTCGAGAGCGAGTGAGGGCGCATGGCAGGGCAGGGCAGGGCGACCGGGATGGGTTCGGGTCCCGGCAACAGGATCATCGCGGCAACCGTGCTCGAGTGGCTCGCCCTGCGAGGTCAGCCGGGGGCGCGCGACCGGGCGGCGCGCACACTCGGCGAGGCGGGCCTGATCGGCGCAGGGAGCTGGCTCCCCGACGACGCGATCGCTCGGATCTTCGCCGCTGGCGAGGTCGACGCGAGCCTCGCTCGGGCGATCGGACATCGACTCGTGATGCCCGAGGCGACGGGAATGCGGCTCTACGGGCTCGGGCTGGCCACCCCCGAGAAGGCCTATCGGCGAGTCCAGGCGCTCTTGCCGCGGGAGTCGGCTCGCGCGCAATGGGCCGTGGAGTCGATCGAGGGACAGTCGGCGCGGCTGCGATTCGAGCCGGATCCGGAAGTCGAGTCCCCGCCGTCGAGCGGTGCCAATCGACGGGCCGAAGAGTCGCTCTGCGCGCTGCGACGAGGGATGCTCGAGGCGATTCCGGGCCTCTTCGGGCTGCTGCCCGCCGAGGTGCTGGAGGTCAGCTGTCGCGCCCGGGGTGATTCGGCGTGCTGCTACGACCTGCAATGGCGAACGCACTCGCGCCACGGCGTGCTGGGCGGTCTGGCGATCGGGTCGGGGATCGCGGCGGGTCTCGTTGCGACCGCGGTCTTCTTCGGTGGTCCGCTGCTCGTCGTCGGCGGCTCGTTCGCGACGGTCGGTCTGGCGGCGTTCGCGGCCGTCGTTCTCGGGATCACGCTCGGACGCGTCTACGACCTGACACGCCAGCTCGACGCGGTGGCCGGCGCTCGACGTGGTCACCTGGCTCTCTTCGATCAGGTCGATGATGCGCTGGCAGCGAAGCTCGACGCGCTCGCGCGGGCCGAGGCCAAGCTCGAAGGGGAGGTCGCGCCGAATCCCGTCCGCCGGTCGGGCAGGGAAGCTTCGGACCATCCCGTCTCGATCGAGAACCATCGCGGAATGCTCGCCGCCGCCCAGCAGATCCATGCCACCGCGGGAGATCTCGAATGCTGGTTCGAGAGGCTCTCCATGAACTCCGGCGAGGGCTCGCAGGTGGCGATCAGCGAGGAGCGCGGGCTCGTTCGAGAGATCCGGGAATGGGCGGCACGGATCGGCCAGCTCGGTTCTTCGGGCGGGGAGGAGGGACGCGCGCGCGTCGATCTCGCAGCCCTCGTCGGCCGCGCCGTCGCGACCGCTCGGCCGTCGCTCGCGCCCTCGGCGGTGATCGACGTCGAGGCCGACGCCGACCTGCGCGAGATCGAGTGCGAGCCGGTTCCGATCGAATCCGTCGTGATCGCGCTCGTCCGGAATGCCGTCGAGGCGTCGGTCGAGCTCAGCGAATCACCGCGGGTCTCGATCCATCTGTCGAATTCCGCGGACGGAGCTGAGCTCTCGGTCGAGGATCGAGGCGTCGGCATCGACGCGAGCGAGATCGACGAGGTCTTCGACCCCTTCTTCGGGGAGGGGCCCATGGGCGCGACGAGCAGACGTGGATTGACCGCCTGTCTCGAGATCATCGAGCGTCACGGCGGCGAGCTCCGCATCGAGAACGAAGATCGGGCGGGGACCCGCATCTCGGTCTGGCTGCCCGCCTCGCCGAAGGAGGTGTCTGAATGACTGGAGCATCGCGAGGATTCATTCTGGCTGTCGGTTCCCTCATCTTGTTAGGCGAATCGGGCTGTGCGAAGAGTCTGGTCGAGGATGAGCCGCCGCCCGAGCATCCCTTCCCGAGCTGGGTCGGTGAGCTCGAGACCGGCGCGAGTCGCGACACCGAAGTTCGCGATCGCTTCGGAGAGCCCGATGAGATCGAAGCCAGTCCGCGTGGCGGGCTCGTATGGCGCTACGCCTTCTCCGAGTTCCACTGGCCCGAGGGAGACCCGGACAAGCCGGCAGTTTCGGCGAACGAGCGAGACACCTCGGGTGAGGCGCGCAGCCTGGCCCAGATCGGTCGCTGGTTCGAGCGTGTGGGCCAGACGGTCGGAAATCTGATCCTCTTCCCGCCGGCCCCGCCGCGGCCGTCGCGGTCGAGGCACCTGCCCGCGCGCATCCACGCCCTCGAGCTCGAATTCACGCCGGACGGGACGCTGCGCCGATTCCGATATGCGCCGCGGGAGGGTCGCGCTCCGGTCCCGAAGAGCGCCTGACGCTTCGGGACGGAGGTCGGTATCGTTCTCCCGGTCGCGGAGCGTAGGCCGCGAATGGGAGAATCGAATGAGCACCGAATCGTCCTCCACCCCGAAGACCTCCACGCGGATTCCGACCGCCAGCGGCGAGACGAGCTCCGAGAAGCTCGGTCGGACGTTGATGCACGAGCATCTCGTGATCGGGTATCCCGGCTGGCAGAGTCATACGAACGTGCCGCTGGCGAGTCGGGCCGACGAGCTCGCGATCTGCGTCGATCGGATCCAGGAGCTGCAGGCGCTCGGCTACTCGTCGATGCTCGATCCGTGTCCCAACGATCTCGGGCGCGACGTCGAGCTGGCGGCCACGGTCGCTCAACGCACGGGCTTCCAGATCATCCTGGCCACGGGGCTCTACAAACAATCCGAAGGCGGCGTGCCCTACTGGCATTTCCGCTCGAGCTTCGGGCCCCAGGTGGAGCCGATGGCGGAGCTCTTCATCAAGGAGCTCACCGAGGGCATCGGCGACTCGGGCATTCGCGCCGGGATCATCAAGGTGGCCACGGGCGTCGGCCAGATCACGGACTACGAGCGAACGATCCTGCTGGCCGCCGCCAGGGCGTCGGTCGAGACGGGCGCACCGATCACCACCCATACCGACCAGGGAACGCTCGGCGATCAGCAACAGCGGATCCTGACCGAGGCCGGCGTCCCGGCACATCGCATCATCATCGGTCATAGCTGCGGCACCGACGACCACGACTATCACATGGGCCTCGCGCGCGGCGGGTCCTACCTCGGCTTCGACCGCTTCGGGATCGACGCGCTCTTTCCCGACGAGAAACGGGTCGCGTCGCTGGCGCGGATGATTCGGGCGGGCGCGGGCGATCGCCTGGTCGTTTCGCACGACTCGGTCTGGTGCTGGAAGGGCCAGCCCTTCCCGCCAGGCATGCTCGAAAACATCGGGGACGACGCGTTCAATCCGACCTTCTTCGAGCGCAAGATCATCCCGAGGTTGCGGGAGGCGGGCGTCTCCGACGACGAGATCGATCGGCTGCTGGTCGCGAACCCGCGCAGCTTCTTCGAGGGGAAGAAGCTCGCGGCGCTGGCCTGAGCGCCGGCCGCTTTCCCGGCGCGAGCCTGCCACCGGATGCCTGGCTCCGTCGCGCGCCTGCGGCGATCGCCGGATGCGATCGCTATCGTCTCGACGCCAGACGGCCGCCCGGCTCCACGCCGATGCGCGGACGTCCGGACACGCAGGAAATTCTCTGAAACGCCGCGCCCTGGGACTCTCTCCCCGAGAGATCCGGAGGTGCGCCCTCGATGATCGGCGCAATCGCCGCTCGTCTCGCAAGGAGCCCCCCATGAAGGCCGCCCTCTTTACCGCGCAGAACGAGGATCTCGTGATCCGCGACGACATCACACTCGGCGACGTCGGCCCGAAGGACGTGCGCGTCAAGATCGGATCGAGCGGCGTCTGTCATTCGGACCTGTCCGCGATGAACGGAACGATTCCGATGCCGCCGCCGGCCGTGCTCGGGCACGAGGGTGCGGGCGTCGTGATGGAGGTCGGTGAGGCCGTGACCAGCGTCGAGGTCGGCGATCACGTGATCCTGTCCTTCACGCCAGCCTGCAGCGTCTGCCAGCCCTGCCTTCGGCAGCAGTCCTTCCTCTGCAAGCAGACGGGGCCGCAGGCGATGTCGGCCAACTTCCGGATGGACGGAAAGCCGCTGCCGGGCATGACGGGACTCGGGACCTTCGCCGAGGAGCTGATCATCGGCGAGCCGGGCGTCGTCAAGATCGAGAAGGACGTGCCGCTCGACGTGGCTGCGCTGATCGGCTGCGGGGTGACGACGGGCGTCGGTGCCTCGATCAATACGGCAGGCATCACCCCGGGCTCCTCGGTCGTCGTCTTCGGCTGTGGCGGCGTCGGCATCTCGGCGATCCAGGGTGCGCGCATCGCCGGCGCTTCGGAGATCCTCGCGGTCGACACCGTCGAGGGCAAGCTCGAGCAGGCCAAGCATTTCGGCGCGACCCACGTCGCGACGCCCGACGGCTTCGAAGACGCGAAGATGAAGATCACGGGCGGCGAGGGCTTCGACTTCTCGCTCGAGTGCATCGGGAACTCGAAGACGATCCGCGCGACCTATGACGCCGCGCGAACGGGCGGCACGGCCGTCATCGTCGGCGTCGGCCGGATGGAGGACATGGTCCAGTTCTCGGCCTTCGAGCTCTTCTACGCCAACAAGACGCTCAAGGGCAGCATGTACGGATCGGCCAACGTGCGGACCTTCATGCCCCAGCTGCTCTCCCTCTGGAAGACGGGCAAGCTCGATCTCGAGAGCATGATCTCCCGACGCATCAAGCTCGAAGAGGTGAACGACGCCTTCCGTGCGATGCAGGCGGGCGAGGTGATCCGGAGCGTCATCGACTTCTGAGTCGGTCGGCGTCGAAGCGGACCGGGGCGATCGCGCCCGGACCCTTCATGATCGACGGCGCCTCGCTCCGGCCCCCGCGCCGAGGGCGAGGGCGCCGATCGGGATTGCGATCCCGGCCGACGGCTCGGGCAGGGGCGTCGGGTCGCACGCGTCGCCGATCCCGTCCCCATCGGTGTCCTGTTGCGCGGGATTCGTGAGGCCCGGACAGTTGTCGCAGATGTCGCCGACCTCGTCGAGGTCGCCGTCGGCCTGATCGGCATTCGTCGTCGCCGGGCAGTTGTCACAGAGGTCGTAGACGAAGTCCTCGTCGCTATTCGTCGTGTCGAGCACGGCGCCGCCAAAGCTCACGGTCGTCATCACGTAGAGCGGATTCGGGTCATTCGGGTCCCTCGCCAGGCGATAGGTGCAGCAATCGGCGCCCGACTCCCCGACCGGCACGTAGCCCCACGGCACCGTGCCGTCGAACTCTTCGACCTCGCCGGTCAGGAAGCATTGGCCGACGGCATCCGAGCCGTTGTAGAGCCAGCGGAAGTCCGCTGCGCCGATCGAGAAGTCGATCTCGCCGTCGTTGTCGTCGTCGAGATCGCAATTCTGGAAGGTGGCGGAGAAATCGAGGTCGGGTTGGGGAAGGGGCGGCGGGTCGCAGGCATCGCCGATTCCGTCTCCGTCCGAGTCCTGTGACATCGATTCGAAGACGAGCGGACAGCTGTCGTCCGCGTCCACGACCGAGTCGCCATCGCTGTCGAGGCCGAGGTCGCACGCGTCACCCACGCCGTCGCCGTCGCCATCGGCCTGGGCCGGATCGAATACGTTCGGACAGACATCGCAGAGATCGCCGAAGCCGTCCTCGTCCGAGTCGATCTGGATGTCCTCCGCGAGGTCGGGACAGAGGTCGCACGCGTCCCCGGTGCCATCGCGGTCGACGTCACGCTGGTCGGGGTCGGGAATCGTCGGGCAGGTGTCGCAGGCGTTGCCGACCCCATCACCGTCGGAGTCCGCGCCGTTGCCCGAGCCCGGAAGGCAATCGCAGGCGTCGCCGAGGCCGTCTCCGTCGCAGTCGAGTTGACTCGCGTTCGGTTTGGCAGGGCAGTTGTCATTGCAGCCGGTGGTCTGGCCGCCGGTACACGGGCCCGCGCCCCCGGTGTCTGGGATCGAGTCCTGGTCGGCATCGCCGTCGGCTTCGTTGGCCAGCCCGTCGCCGTCGATGTCGCCGTCACAGGCGTCGCCCAGCCCGTCGCCATCCGTGTCGTGCTGGCGGAGATCGGGCACGGGATCCGTGATCGGGTTGAAGAAACGCTCCATTGGATTCGCGACGTACGGACAGTTGTCGCAGGCATCGCCCACGAGGTCGCCGTCGCTGTCGCGTTGGTCCGGGTTGCGAGCATAGAAGCAGTTGTCGAAGCAGTCCGTCGTGTTGCCGCCGAAGCAATGGGTCGACTCGTCGGGTAGCTGGTCGAGGTTCGGAATGCCGTCGCCGTCGCTATCCGGGTCGACACGGCGATGCGCCAGCCTGAAGCCGATGCCGTAGGACTGCGTCGTCTTGTTGGTGACGAAGGTGGGGCCGGTGCTCTGGATCTCGCCCGTGTAGTCCTCGAAGCTTCCGCCGCGATAGGCGGCGTCAGGGGAGGGCGCGCTGCCCGTGCCGATCTCGTCCAGCCACTCGGCGACGTTTCCGCCGAGGTCGTAGGCCCGCCAGCTGGAGTCGGAGGTCGTGCCGCCGACGACCGCCGGACGGAGACACACCGCAAACAGGACGGCCACGTTCGAACCGGGATTCAAGACTTCGTTCGTGACGGAGTCGCAGTTCGCGGGATCAGGGATCGAGCTTGCCCCCGGATAGAGGCTCCAGAAGCTGGTGAAGGGTTGATCGTAGGCCGCCTTGTACCACTCGTTCGCGCTCGGCAGCGCGAAGTCGCCGGTCGAGTAGGCCGGGCCCGACGCATTCAGGTCGTAGGATCCCGCCTCGGTATCGGCGCCGGCGAAGCGCCCGTTCTCGAGCCAGTTTGCATAGCGAGCGGCATCGAGCCAGCTGACGAAGTTCACGGGAAGTCTGGAATAGAAGGGCTTCGCCGCGTATTTCTGGCCGGGCGCGGCGACCGGGTCGAGGAGGATGCCTCCACTCGATGAGCTCGACTGCTGGACATCGTAGAGCCCTAGCGCGTTCGCACCGGTCGGATCGACGGCGTTCAAGAACTCGACCCATTTTTCGTTCGTCGTCTCGTAGGCGTCGACATAGTAGGGGTAGGCGACCGAGCCGAGGCCCGTCGCGGGGTCCGCCGATTGACCTGGCTCCTCGACCAGAACGAAGCCTTCGAGGTCCACCTCGTGGGCCGCGGGGACCGGCGCGTACACCGCGAGCCGTGCTGCGCGGAGATCGGGAGCCTTCGAGAGGCGGAGATTGTTCAGCAGACCGTCTTCCGATGCGAAGAGGTCGACCTCGATGTCGAAGTCGTCCGTGACGGGCGAATTCACGCGAAAGACGATCTCGGCGATCTCGAACTTCGTCGCGGCCGGGCCCTCGAGCGCGATCGTGTCGGCCGCGATGCGAAGGATCTCGCCGCGGCTTCCGAGGGTGCTCTCGATCTGGGCGGCGGGGTTCGGGGTTCCCTCCGAGTCGAATCCGGCGGGCAGGCGGGTCGTGATGGCGACGAGGTCGAGCTCGTCGCCGAGATCCCCGTCGAAGCGCAGCGACACCGAATAGCGCGAGATCCCGAGCTCGTCGGCCACGAGAAACACCTTCGCGGTCAAGGTGTCCCCCGCGACGGCCACGATCAGGTTGCCGCCGGGCGTACCGCTTCCGCTGCTCGCGGTCCAACGCGTCTCGATCGCCGGTGCGGCCACCGCCTGGGTCGACGGGATCGAAGAGCCGAGCACGAATACGGCCCAGCCGAAGAGGAAGGCGATCACCTTGCGAGTCATGGGCTGCATGCGATCCCTTCGTGCGTGTTCGCGCCGTCGGCCGGCGCTCAGTCCCTCGCGGCGACCACGCCCGGCCAGTCGACGAAGATTGGCGACGACCAGGCGCGCGGCTCGTGCTCGGCCAGGCAATCGTCCGTCCGGTCGACGCCGCAGAGGCTGACCTTCGTACACTGCCCCGCCGCATCCCGCTCGCATTCGATTCCGCCGGCGTTGATCCCGGGCGCGGGCTCTTCGAAGGCGCGCACGTAGTAGACCGTGTCCCGGCCGAAACGGGCGTAGTCGGGATCATCGAAGGTGACGGAGCATCCGGACGGATCCCCATCGCATTCGAAGCTTCGCCAGGGATCCTCGATCAATGGCTCGATCGGCTCGCCAGGCGCGTTCTGGGGTCGGATCCGGATCACGTCGATGCGGGTGATCGCGCGCCGCTCGGCTCCCGGATTGAAGCACTCGTTCTTGCAGACGTGCGCGAGCCGATCGGGGCCGAGCGCGTTGGCGGCATAGTCGGGACAGCCCGGCTCCTGCTCGAAGGATCCGACCGCGCGCGCCTGGAAGATCGGGCTGCCGTTCATCGAGACCTCACCCCCCATCGGAATCGGGAGGCCGCGCGTGCCGGGCGGGTTGAGCAGGTCGAACCAGAGCAGGATGCGTGGGCCGCTCGTGCCGTAGACCTCGCGCCGTTGTAAAGCGTCCCAGATTGCGGCCCGGTCCCGGTCCTCCGCATGGGCTGCGATCAGGCCGCCGGTCAGGAAGAAGGAGGCCTGCCGCTCCATCTCCATCAAGGCGAAGCCCCTGAGCTCCGTCTGGCTCGAGTCCCAGGCGCGCGACTCCGCCACCGGCGCCTCCTGGGGCGCGAGCAGGATCGAACGCATCGCGCCACCCACGTCGTTCACGTCGGCGCGCGACTCGGTGAAGCCGGCGCGCGACAGCTCCTTGTAGCCCGTTCCGGGACGGGCGAAATGGTTGTCGCTCGATGCCATGAAGCCGAATCGAAAACGCCGCGGCGAGCCGTCGGGCGTGTCGAAATTCGAGAGGGCCATCACGTACTGCGCCGCGCCGAGCGGGCGATAGTTGAAGGCCGGCTCGTCGCAGTCGCGGCATTGACCCGCATCGAGCCACTCATGGGCCTCGACGCCGGGCACCGTGAGGTGCGCCTGGCCGCCGGCGTCGGCAGCGTTCTGCCGCGCGATCCCGGCGCGCTCGTCGCAGATCGAAGCCTCGAGGCCCTGCGAGACACATCGCTCGCGGATGATCTCGCCGGCGCGCCAGCACGTCGGGAGATAGTCCGGCGTCGGCTCGGGACAGACGGCGCGCCCGGCTTCGTCGAAACGGATCGCCTGCGCCGGGCTCCACTGCTCCGAGTTGCCGTGGCCCGAGTAGATCTCGAAGAGCGTCTGGCGATCGTCGTCGTGGAGCGGGCCGTCCAGCTGCTTGGCCCAATCCGATCCCGGCGGCGTATAGAATCCCCAGGTCGTGCCATGGGGGATCACGATCGACTCGACGTCCCAATCGTCGAGCTTGTCGAAGAGCAGATCCGGCGTATCGACCATCTCGAGGCAATCCGTCGGGAGGTCGCGAACGGAGACACCGAGCGGGCAGAGGTCGAGATTCTGTCGCTCTTCGAAGAAGGTCGACAGCGAATGCAGCCGCGGATCGCCCGTCGCATGGAGCACTGCGCCCGAGGCCACGCCGCCGAAGGGATTGCCGGCGATCATGCGCTGTCGCGTCGCGAGCGAGCCGATCGGACGGGTCGGGATCGCGCCGTCCTCGAGGTCGCGCAGCACGACGTTCTTGTGACCGAAGTGGGTCGCCGGCGTCGCGCCGACCTGGGTCCATTCCCAGCCGAGGAACGCGACCGTGTCGGGCTCCGTATTCGCCCCGGACACTTCGTTGCAGGCGCGGATCGTGTCGACTGTTTCGCTCCAGTGGCGCGGCGTGATGCTCTCGGCGTGATCGTTGATCGACCAGAAGTCGAGTGCCGAGCAGAAACGCGCGAAATCACAGGCGTCTGCGGGTGGATGGCTGCCTTCGCCGCCCTGCAGCGGGAGGCTCAACATGAAGGCGTCGAAGGAGAAGGTCGTGTGGACGTGCAGGTCGCCGAAGAGGATCTGCTTGGGACGCGCGACGAGCATCTCGTTCGCCGCATCGGCGACTGCGCGCGTCGTACTCGCGACGCTCGATTCGGGGCGGGGCATGGCCGTGACCACCCCGGGCGATTCGTGCTGACCGAGTCCGCCCTGGCCGACATAGCGAAACCAGAGTCCGAGTACGACGACGACCAGGACGACGACGAGCAGGACGATACGCGACACGATATCCCTCCGGATGGCCCAGCTCAGAGCCGGTCGGCGCAGGTTATCACAGCGTCTGGCCGCTCTTTCGCGACGTGAGGAGACGCGGTTCGTGTTAGCCTGAGAGATCGCGGCCGCAGTGAAGAAGGGGAACGAAACGAGCATGGAGGCCTGGCTTTCGACCTGGGAGAGGCTGCTCTGGGCAGACGGTCGCGTCACGCTGATCGCGCTCGGCGCCGTGGTGCTGCTGACCGCGCTCGAGCTTCTGTTCCCGGCGGAGGCGGGGCAGGGCGTGCGGGGTCGTGCCCGCAATCTCGTGTACCTGGTTCAGTACAAGCTGCTGGGGCTGGGAGGCGTCGCCGCGTGGTTTGCCTTCGGGCCGACGATCGAGCTGATGGCCCACTCTCCGAGTGCTGGCGAAGGGCTGCTCTTGCTGCTGGGCAACCTGATCTGCATCGACTTCCTCTATTACTGGTACCACCGCGCGCAACATCATTTCCGGTTTCTGTGGGCGATCCACGAGCTGCATCACGCCGACGTCGAGCTGAATGCGACCTCGAGCTACCGGACCTATTGGCTCGAGGCGCCCGTCCAGATGATCCTCGTGACCACGCCGACGCTGCTGTTATTCGGCTGGCTCGGTGAGGATCATGCGAGGAACGTGCTCGGCTGCTCGCTCTCCTTCCTGATCTTTTCTCACGCGAATCTGAAGCTGCCGCTCGGGGCGGTCGGGCGATGGCTGATCGGACCCCAGGTCCATCGCATTCACCATTCGCGGTTGCCCGAACATCAGGATCGCAACTTCGCGCAGTTCTTCCCCTTCCTGGACCGGCTCTTCGGCTCGTTCTGGGCGCCGGCTCGCGCGGAGTTTCCGCCGACGGGAACGCCTGGGCTGGCTTCGGACGCTCCGCTGACGGAGGCCATCGTCCGCCCTCTCCTGCTCTGGAAGGCGGAGCTCCGAGGCCTGGCAGCAGCAGATGGTTGAGAGCGATGGTCGAGCGCAGCGCCTCGTGGGAAGCGTCGACCCGAGGATCCGACCGTCGGGAGCTGCCGGGGGAGATTCGGTGGGGCGGGGATCACGAAGAGAGCTCTCGAAGCTCGGCTCGAGGCTCGCCGTAGGGCTGGTCCTGCTGATGGCCGCGGCCGCTTCCCGCGCGGAGATCGCGACGATCGACGTGCTCCTCGACCTCGATCAGGATTCGGCGACGGGCTGTGTCGCGTCGACCGTCGACGGGGATGCTCCAGGAATCGAGCTGCGGGTTCGAACCCTATTCGATGTGGGGACGGAGACCGTGACGAGTACGACGACGGCGCCCTGCGCCGATCCAACGCTCGGGGTCTTCCGGAGCGAGGTGGCCATTACTGGCGCGCCTCTGCCGCCGTTCTCGGGCGTGCCTGGGAACGGCGTGTTGGGCTCGGTACTCGTCGAGACCCATGTGCCGCTGTCCGTGGTCGGAGCCTCCGCCCGCTCGCGCGCATTCGTCGTGCTGACCTCGCCGGTCGGAGAAGACGCGCTGCTTGCGGGGGAGGCGGGTGCGCCGTTGCTCGTCTCGATCAGGACGCCCATGGTGTCGGCGCTCGGTGTTCTGGGCGTCATCCTCGCGCTGATCCTGGCCTGCGCGGTCGTGCGAGCCGAGATCAACCCGCGCGCCCTCGCCGGAGTCTTGCTGCTCGTGAGTCTCGGGACCTCGTGGCTCATCCCAGCTCGTGGCTGGTCTCTGTTAGGCGAAGGGACCTTCCGGAGCTGGGGCCTCGACGAGTGGATCGGAGCGGATCCGGAGGCTGATGCACCCGCTGGCGTCGACCTGCTCGCCTTCTACGCGGCGGTCGACGATGCGACGGGCGAGCTGTGGCTACGGACGGACATTCTCTTCGGAGCGCCCGTCTGCCTGGCCTGGGGCACCGTCGATCCGGGCGAGGGATTCGTCTGCACGATGCAGCCGCCGCTCGACCAGGGGCCCTTCGGCGGAGCGGTCGCGCTGACCTTCGATGATGGACCCGACCCGACGGTGACTCCTCTGATCCTGGCGACGCTGCGAGCGCAAGGAATCCCCGCCACCTTCTTCGTCCTGGGCGACCGCCTCGTGTCGGCCGAGGGGAGGGCGCTTGCGCTCGAGATCCATGAGGATCCGCTCTTCCGCCTCGCGAACCACACGGCGAGTCACCGGCGGCTGACGGAGCTCAGTCCAGAGGAGGTCCAGCTCGAGGTGTCGACGGCCTCCGATCGGATTCGCGAGGCGATCGGCGATTCATGTCATTTCCCGCGTTACTTCCGCTTTCCCTACGGTGATGCGGACTGCGCATCGATGGGGGTCGTGCGCTCGGAGGGGCTGGCGGTGGCATCCGTTCACGTCGACCCGGGCGACTGGTGCTACGGCGCGAATGGGGGATACTGCCCGGCGAGCGAGATTCCGTGGCTCCCGGACGAGCTCCGCGACGATCTCGTCGCCAACGCGCTCGATCGGTTCCTGGCATCGAATGGCGGGATCATGCTCATGCACGACGTTCATGCGCATACCGCCGCCCAGCTTCCCGCCATCCTCGCGGAGCTGCAGGCGGCGGGAGCGACCTTCGTCGATCTCGCCGACCCCGTGCTCTTTCCCATCATGAACGAGCCGATCGTGCTTCCCGAAGCGCCGGCCTGCTGCGGGGGCGGCCGGTGAGACCCGTGGACGGTTTTCCAAGGGGCAGGAAGCAGGCGCGCGGGGTGCGTTCCGGGATCTTTCTTCGATCCGGCGGGAGAATCGACCCTTCGCCCCATGGGGTGGCTTGCCGAACCGGGGATCGTGAGTAACTTCGCGTCTCGAATGGGGGCGATCTGGCTTCGACGGGTTGAAGAAGTCGGACGCTGCGTGTCGAGGTTGTAGTCACCTCGTTAAACCACTGCAATCATTGGTATTTATACATGCCGACGATAACTACGCTCTCGCTGCCTAACTAACCCTTAGGAACTAGCGACTACCGCCCATGACGTCCTCTAATGGATCGCGGTAGCAATACGAGGACTGGCTCCCGAGCGCTGCTCGGCCGTATCCGGGAGCGAGATCACGTCGAGCTAGGTTGCGCTTGGCCCGTCTCCACGCCTGGCACACCCGAAATCAAGCGGAGACTACGCACGTAGACGCGTTCGTTGGACGCAATGCGGACGCGGGTTCGATTCCCGCCGCCTCCACCATTCTCCCTTCAAAAACATCTCCGGATCCATCTGGGAGAATCGACGAGCTGGGGGCTGCCGATCCAGGTCGGGACGCCGTCGCGCCGTCTGCTGCCGAGAGGAAGACCGGGACCAGGTCCCGGTCGATCGTTGACGCGCGGGGCTCGAGGCCCTGCACGCTTCGTCAGCTCGAAGCAAGGACGAGCAGAGACTCGGTCCATCTCGCCGATCCGCCGATCCTGCTGCACGACGTCTTTCCCGATCTCGACGAGGTCGTTCGCCTGCTCGAGCGAGGCGCGCCCTATACGCCGCTCGGGGGCTGGATGCGTCCGGGCCTCGACCCCGACCCCGACCCCGAGGCGGAGACGAGCGCCATGTGGTTCCAGGAGGACTGGGTCCACGCGGACTACAAGCTCGATGGGTCCGAGCTCTTTCTGAACAATGAGAAGTACATCGAGACGGCGAAGGGCTTCTGGAAGGCGGAAGAAATCGTCCCGCATAGCGTGTACACGAATCTGATCATCGGGCTCAACGAGTGCGGCCCCGCCCATACGGACAACCCGAAATTCCGCGGCCGCGAGCGGAAGAATACGCCGATGTGGCTGCTTCGACTGATGCTCTGGTCGGGCCTCTTCGCGCGCTGGGAGATCACCCAGGCGACCGCCATCTGGTGGATGAACGACGTCGATGAAGGGGGCGGGATCGCGTACTGGCCCGAAGGCCCCGAGAAGCAGCCCCTGCGTCACGAGACACGGATGGCCAACACGGCCCTGGTCGGCGACAACCATCACATGTTCCATCAGGTCCTGCCCGTCGGGCCCTTCGACAGGGATCTCGACGCGCGCGGCGAGAAGCTTCGCTTCGACCTCGAACGCTTCGAGGATCCGGCGCTGCGGGAGGCCCTCTCCCTCATCTATCCGGACCCGGTCCCGGTGGGCGCCCAGCCTTCGATCTACGACTACGCATAGGCTCGATCGACGCCCGGGCGCGCGTTCATCGCGCCGCTCTCTGCGCGATCAAGGCCATCATCCTGTGCGCTGTCTCGTGGCCGGAGTTCTGGTTCTGGCCGGTCACGAAACGCTGCTCGTCGTCGATGACCACGTGGGTGGCGAACATGTCTCGAAACGCCGTCGCGCTCTCGTAGATCGCGCCTGCTTTGCGCAGCTCGGCTTCGGGATGCTGGGGCGTGATGTCGATGCCGAGCTCATGCACCTGCTTGTCGCTCACGCCGGTCATCTTGCGGCCGGTAATCAGAAGCTTGCCTTCCCGATCCCTCGCTCGGATGAATCCCAGGGCGCCATGGCACACGGAGCCGAAGATCGGCGTCCGCGCGTAGTAGGCCTCGCTCACCTTCCGGCCGAGCACCTCGGAGTAGCCGAGATCGTAGGCGGCGCCCCAGCCACCCGAGATGAAGATGGCGTCGTATCGGGTGAAGTCGATGTCATCGATCCGCAGGGAATTCTCGACTTTGGCCTGAAGGGCAGGGTCTTCGAGAAAACGTTCGTCCTCCGGTGATCGGATGACGAAGTTGAGCGTCTGCGGGTCGATGGGGACCCGGCCGCCCCGGATGCTTGCGAGGTCGACCTGCATGCCGGCGTCCAGGAAGTCGTAATAGGGGTGCGTGAACTCCGAGGCCATGACGCCCGTCGGCGGGCCGTCGCTTTCGCCCGGTACGTTCAGGATGCCGTGGCTCGTCGTGATGACGAGGGCGCGCTTGCCGGCGAGGTCGTATTTCTCGCCTTCATAGGTCGGATGAAGCCCGAGCTGATGAAGGATCGCCGGGAGGGAGAGAGCGAGGAGGACGACTGCGGCGAGCACAGCGCCGAGCGCGACGAGGAGCTTCTTCTGCATTTCTCTGATCGTCCTGTGTGAGGTGAGTGGCCGCGTCTCAGTCCGCAAATCGCCCGCTCAGCGTGTCGACGATGATCCGAGAAAGCGCTTCGGGCAGCTCGATTCGGCGCGACTCGGGTGGATCGATCCTCAGAGCGGCATCTCGGTCGCCGCGATGAGCCACTGTCCCGCGAGGCCTTTCTTGCGATCCTCTCCGATCTCGGCCACATGGGCGCTGGACGCGATCTCGAGAAACGCCCTGCGATTCGGATACTCGACCAGCCCGACGACCTGAAAGTCGACGTCGCTTTCGCCGATGACCATCGAGTCGACACGACCTGTCCATATGAATCGCCCGCCCTTCGATTCGACGAAGGTCTTCATCTTCTCCGCGTAGAGTCCGTAGGACTCTTCTCCCGTCATGCCTTCGTTGCCTCCGTCGGCATCCCGCTTGAAGGAAATCAGGTTCACCATCACGACGGGCACATCGTCGGGGCCCTTCATGAGCGCCTCGATCTGTTCGGGCCTGGGCATCTGGGCGATCTTCATTTTGGTTCTCCGTATGGAAGGCGAGGAAGAACTCTCCGCGGCGAAGTCCTCTCAGCGCGAAGACTTCCTTGTCCGCGTCATGGATTCGTGACTTCTACATGGTTCGACCAGACGACCTGGTAGTCGCGCTTCTCGACGCGGTGGCGGGGCGCGAGTCCCAGGAGGGCCTCCCATCCCAGGCGTCAATCGCCTCGATCGACGCCACCACCATCGGCACGGCGTCGGCCATCGTGCGCAACACCGGAGCGAGCGTTTCGGGGAGCGCGTCGTCCGCGAGCCAGCGTCCCTGCTCCAGCGGTGGGCGATTCGTGCGTTCGATCCAGGCACAGACGTGGAAGGCGGTCTGGTAGAGCAGGCGTTGCGGGACCGCATCGCGGTACAGGTGCCCATAGAAGGGACCCATCAGCCCGCAATCGGCGAGCGACATCGATTCGCCCAGCATATAGGAATGCGCTCGGAAGTGGTCGGACAAGTGGTCGAGCAGCTCGCGTGTATGGGCTTCGATTGCCGGAGCGCTCTCGGGGGTCACACCGAGGATCGGCAGCGTGCTCTTCATGCGATCGGCGAAGCGTGCGCCGCCCGTCTCGTCTCTGGTGGGCGTCGAGAAGTCGACCCGCACCTTGGCGATGCTCTCATCGAAGCTCCATCGGTAATGCATCGCGGGCAGGGTGCCCATCTCGTCTCCGTAGAGTTCGATCAGGTACGCGACTACGCGTTGCACCGGTGTCGTCGGGATGAGTGGCGGCTCGGGGTGCGCGGCCTCCAGCCGATCGAGGATCTCGCTCGTGTCCTGCCACAGATCGCCTTCGGGCGTTTCGACGACGGGGAAGTAGTGGAGGCCCGTTCTTCGCTTGATTTCGGGGATGTCCGGCATCACCTCCCGCATCCAGAGACTCTTGTGGGCGAATGCGGGCCGCACCTTGCCGGAGAAGTACGAGACATCGGCGCCGTGGAAGATGTAGGGGGCAGCCTGGGGCATGAGGGACCTCGGTGCAGGGTGAGCGAAGCGTGCTCAGGAACGCAGAAGCGCGCCGATTGCAGCGGAGAGAATTCGCGTCGCGGCAGCGACCGAGATTCTCTCGTGTTGTCGCAGCTCGTCCCAGTAGCTGAAGGAGAGCAGAGCGCGTAGCGACGCGATCCGATCGCGGCATTCTGCTTCGGACAACTCGGAGAGCTCTCTCGCGAACACTCGGCGCACTTGCCGGCGGATCTCCGCGCGCATCCATGCGTGCCGCTCGCGAATGGTCTCGGAGAATGGCTCGGAGAGCAGGGCGGCGCGCCGGACTGGCGCCGTCAATTCGAATCCTCGTGACGTGCGGGCGACGAGTCCTGCGATTCGTTCTTCCTGCGTGCCCTCGAGGTCGACCGGCGGGAGCTGACTCATCACGCGTTCGATCTGGAGCTCCGCCGCCTGCTCGATCAGCGCCTCCATGTTGTCGAAGTGGCGGAAGACCGCGCGAGTCGAAACGCCCGCCCGCTCGGCCACCTCGCTCGCGCCCGGCCGCAACAGGCCGTCTTCGAAGCAGTCGAGCATGGCCTCGGCGACCGCGCTTCGAGTGCGATCGGAGCGTGCATGTCTTCCGTCCGTTGTTCGGCATCTCGGAATCCTGTATTGTCACTCAGGGTGACAATACCAGGCCGACAGAACGGCGCCATGGGTCGATCGGGCGCGACACCCGCGGAGACGGATGAGATGAGCAAGGGCGCACGATGGGCGGTGGGAATCGGGGTTGTCCTGCTCGTGGTCGGATCAGTGGCCTACGCTGAACCGGATGGAGATCGTGCTCGAGCCTACTGAGTCAGGCGATGAAGTGGCGCGATCCCGTCGGGCCGAATCAGGAGGTCGACTGGTCGACGGGCGTGGATCCGCAGAAGGGGCGAGCGCCCGGCGAACGGCCGCCCAACATCGTCTTGATCCTCGCCGACGATCTCGGCTGGAACGACCTGACCTTCGCGGCGGCGGAGTTGCGGGCGGCACCGTGCCGACGCCGAATATCGACTCGATCGCCGCCGAGGGCGTGAGCTTCACGAACGGCTACGCGGCGAACGCGACCTGCGCCCCCTCGCGGGCCGCGCTGATGTCGCGGTCGCTACGGAACCCGCTTCGGCTTCGAGTTCACGCCGACGCCTCCGGCGGCATGATGCAGATCGTGCCGCGGCTCGGCGGTCCCAGCGCACGGGGCGCTGCGCGAGCCCATCCTCTACGATGATGTCCGAGACCGTGCCCTACGAAGACATGGGCATGCCCGCTTCGGAGATCACGCTCGCGGAGCTGCTCGCCGACAGGGCTACCACACCGCGCACATCGGCAAGTGGCATCTCGGTCGATCGAACGGCATGGCGCCCCACGATCAGGGCTTCGACGAGAGCCTGCTGATGGCGAGCGGGCTCTACCTGCCCGAGGACCATCCGGACGTGGTCAACTCGAAGCAGGACTTCGACCCCATCGACCGCTTCCTGTGGGCGGCGATGCAGCTATCGCGGCTTCCTTCAACGGAGGCCCGAGGCCTTCGAACCCCGGCCGTTACCTGACCGACTACTACACCGACGCAGGCCGTCAGGGTGATCGAGGCCAACAAGGATCGCCCCTTCTTCCTCTACCTCGCCCACTGGGCGCCGCACACGCCGCTGCAGGCGTCGCGGGAGGACTACGAGGCGCTTGTCGCATATCGAGAGCCATCGCCAGCGCGTCTACGCGGCGATGATCCGCAGCCTCGACCGCGGCGTGGGCCGCGTGCTCGACGCGCTCGAGCGCAACGGGCTCGATGAGAACACGCTCGTGCTCTTCACCTCGGACAACGGCGGCGCCGGCTACATCGGCCTGCCCGAGGTCAACCAGCCCTTCCGCGGCTGGAAGATGACGCTCTTCGAAGGCGGCATCCACGTGCCCGTTCTTCGCGAAGTGGCCCGCGCGGATCGCGGCAGGCACCGAGGTGACCGCGCCCGGTCCATCACTTCGACATGTACGCCACAGCGGCGGCCGCCGCGGGCGCGCCGCTGCCCGACGACCGCAAGATCGACGGCGTCGATCTGCTTCCCGTTCGCGACCGGCGAGGCGGCCGGGGTATGCCCCACGAGGCGCTCTTCTGGCGCAGCGGCGCGTCGCAGACCGCACTCGTGGATGGCTGGAAGCTCAACGTGAGCGACCCGCCCGGGCGCAGCTGGCTCTTCGACATGAACGCCGATCCGACCGAGCGGCACGATCTCTCGGCCGAGCGCCCGGAGAAGCTCGCAGAGCTTCGCGCCGCACTGGCGGCCCACAACGCCGAGCAGGCACCGCCCGCCTGGCCCAGCGCAGCTTTCGATCCGAGTCAACTCGACAAGGACCTGTCGGTTCCCGACGCGCCGGATGACGAGTACATCTACTGGTCGAACTAGCAGAGGCGCAATCCCCATCACCACGCCCAACGATCGCCTCTAATCGTCCTCGATCTCGAGCTGCCTCAGGCCGAGCGAGCCGTGATCCCGGGACGCGAGGGCAAGGCCTTGCTCGCCGCGCTCCTCGCCCGCGGATCCATGCGCCGGCGCGTTTCAGCCTCGTGAGCGCTCTTTCGCGAGCCAGGGCATGTCTGCTCCAGAGGCGATGCCGGCCGGTGCCAGGAGCTTCTGCGACACGTACTGGGTGTCGAGATGTTCGTGGATCTCGACGAAGCGCCCGTCGCGGATCCAGAAGAAGAACGCATAGAGGTTGTCGTAGACCTCGCCCGTCTGGATCGATCGTCCTCGGATGCGGACTTCGGCGGCGACGCGATCGGCCTCGGCCGTCAGGCTCAGGATCTCGGGGTCGAGTCCCGGGTCCTCGGCGTAGAGCACGCGGACGTTCTCGCGCAGATCCGCGATCAGCTCCCCGGGCGAGTGGAAGACCACGGAATCCTCCGCCCCCGTCCCGCCCGCACATCGGAATCGGAGCCCCGGATCCATCATTGCGGCGAGCGCCTCGAGGTCGAAGCGGTCGAGCGCTGCGAAGTAGGCGCGAACGAGCGTCTTGTTGTCTTCGATCATCGATGTCCTTTCCCGGTCGCGCCGGCCGGTCCGCGGCGACAATCGGTCTCCAGGTCCAGGAGGGTAGGGCGTCCGCCGCCGTGAAGTCGAAGGCGGACGACGATCGCCTGCACAGGAGCGAGGCCGAAACCGCCGCGTGTGTGAAGCGCTTCATACGCCGCTCGGAAGCAGTGCCGTAGCCTGGAGCCAGAACGGTGGGCATTTGGACTGAAGGGGCTAGCGGGCGATGCCTGCGTGGTGCGCTGCCGGCCGGGACCCCATCCCCCACCAAGGGAATCCGTCATGACGAATCGAATCGCGTTTTCTCTTGCCTGGATCTGTACGTTCCTGCTGGCGCCTGCAGCGTTTGCTTCCGACGGCGTGATCGAGATCAATCAGGTCTGCGCCACCCAGACGGGCTGCCTCCCAGGGGACGCGCCCGGCTTCCCCGTGAGGCTTTCGAACGAATCGAGCTACATCCTCACCAGCAGTCTCCAGGTGAGCGGAGACGTCGCCGCCCTGACCGCATTCGGGAACAGCACCGTCATCGATCTCAACGGCTTTACGATCTCGGGCGACTATTCCTGCTCGTCGTCGCCGCCCAACTGCCTGTCTCGCGCGGTCCACGCGGCGATCGAGGCCCCCAGCACGGCCGTCACTGTGCGAAACGGCACGGTTCGGGCGTGGCGTGGCCCCGCCATCTCCGTCGGCTTCGATTCGCACATCGAAGATCTGCTGATCGAGCGCACCGGCGACGACGGAATCGTCGCTGGCGCGGGCAGCATCATTCGCGGCAATCGCATCAGCAGCCTGTTCGGCACGGGCATCCGAATCTACTTCAATCCCGATCTCGATGGCGAGGCGCTCGTCGAACGGAACATCATTCGAAGCGTGCGCGGCGACGGCATTCGACTGCTGAGCGGCGTGGTCACCGGGAACTATACGAGCAACGTCTTCGGCAATCACGGAAGCTTCGGGTCCGGCGTCGGCTACGGACTCAACCGCTTCGGGAGCAGCCCGCTCGGGGGGATCAGCATGGGCAACAACGTGTGCGGTGCGTCCGGCTGCTGACCCGGTGTTTGTTCGAGGCTCGACCTCTGTTCAGAGTCCGGGGTCCAGCCGCGTCATGGCAACCGACAGCTCCCACAATCGTCTTCCGAGCTCGCGGTCACGGCTCTTCGCAGAGGATCGGGCCCGGGTGGCCGGTCCGGCGGTCTCGAACAGCTGCGACGGCCCGACGTAGTCGCTGCGGGCGACGGTCGTGCCCGTCGCCGCCATCAGCGTCGTCCAGGCCCCTGCCGCCGAGCTATTGAAGAGCCTCCCGACCATCGGCTCGATCGCACGATAGGGCGAAGGGAAATGCCGCGAGAGCTCCGTCGACGCCAGCCCGGGATGACACCCCACCGCGATCGTTCGCGAGCCCGCCGCCGACAATCTCCGATCCAGCTCGTACATGAACGACAGGTTCGCCAGCTTGCTCTGGCCATAGCGCAGCGGCGAGATGTACCGCTTCTCCGCGTTGATGTCGTCGAAGAAGATCTCGCCGAAGCGATGGGCGAGGCTGCTCGTCACCACGACGCGGCTGCCCTCCTGTGCGGCGAGCTTCTCGAGCAGCAGCGCCGTCAACGCGAAGGTCCCGAGGTGGTTGACGCCGAACTGTGACTCGAACCCGTCGGCCGTGAGCTCGTAGGGCGGCATCATGATGCCGGCGTTGTTGACCAGGACGTCGAGTCGGGGCTCCTCGAGAACGAGCCCGACGGCGGCCCGCACGCTCGACAGGCTGCTCTGATCGAGCGGCACGAAGGCCAGGTCTGCGTCTGGCACGACGCGCGTGATGGCTTCGATCGCAGCGCGTGCCTTGGACTCGGAACGGCAGGCCATGAGCACGCGTGCGCCCCGGGCGGCCAGAGCCCGCGCCGTCTCGAAGCCGAGGCCCGTATTCGCTCCCGTCACGAGGAAGGTACGGCCCGACTGGTCCGGTACGTCGTCTTCGGTAAATCCACGGGACACGGCGGTCATCCTTCGTTCCGGGTCGGAAGGGTCGATGCGGGGCCCGAACGCGAGAGCAGGTGCCGGGCGGCCATCAGCGGCTCGCGGGGCAGGCTCGAGATGTAGCGCATCGCCGCGGGCAGCGTGCCGAAGGTTCGCTCGATCGCCCGCCAGTGCGGATCGCGACTCACGTTCGAGCGCAGCGGCGGGGTCGCATGGGGGTCGCGCCGATAGGCGCGCACGAACTCGAGCAGCCGGCGATGATAGTCGCTCTCCTCGACGATGGCCCCGATCGATCGAGCGCGCGGGTGGCTTCCGTCGATCATCGAGACGAGCTGCGCCTCGAGCTCTTCGAGACCCTCGTTATGCGCTTCGAGCAATTGCAGGTCGTAGACGGGATTGGCATGGACCACCTGCATGACGTGACCGATCACGTTGTCCCGGGTGCTGTGCAGTCCGAGCGGGTCGATCATGGAGGCCGGCTCCTCCAGCCAGCGTAGAGTCTGATGGAAGGCGAAATCGATGCCGCGCTCTGCATAGTAGTCGGCGGCTGCCGGCACGATCCAGCAGCGGAGCATGTCGACGGATCCTGCGAGGAGCTGCAGCGGAAGGGGTACCTCTTCGATCAGTCCCCTTCGAGCCAGTCGCGCCAGGCGTTCGTCCAGGGTGCGACGATTCGCCGCCCGCGCGAGCGCGCGAGCCAGGCGCGCGAGCTTCGCGCTGAAGGTCAGAGGATCCCCTGCCGCCTCGCGCAGCAGGGTGAAGGGCTTCTCGGTCATGCGCCGGGTCGGGGGCGACTCCATCCGGATCCAAGCATGACATGACAGTGCACAGGACGCACGCGATGCTCGAGCTAACGTCCGCAAGAGGGAGGGCTGCCTTGATCCCGTACATCGCGCCGCCGTCGCTCGAGCTGGGCCCCGTGTCGATCCCCGCCTTCACGCTGCTGGCACTCACCGCCGTCGTCGTCGGATTCGAGATCGTGGTGCGGCGCGCGCCGAGGATCGGACTCGAAGCGAACGAGGTCGCGAGCCTGGTGGGCTGGACGATCTTGATGGGCCTGCTGGCTTCTCATGCCATCGATACCCTCGCCTACTATCCCGAACGCGCGGTGCGCGATCCGCTCGAGCTGCTGCGGATCTGGAACGGGATGTCGAGCTTCGGCGGCATGCTGGGCGGCGTCGGGACCGCGTCCTTCTTGATGTGGCGGCGCGGCTGGTCTCGGGACAAGAGGCTGACTTTCATCGACGGACTCGCCTTCGCATTCCCCTTCGCATGGATCTTCGGGCGGCTCGGCTGCGCGCTGGCCCACGATCACCTGGGCGTTGCCTCGAGCCATTTCCTGGCCGTGCGGTTTCCGCAGGGGCCGCGGCTCGACCTCGGCTTGCTCGAGCTGCTGGTCACGCTACCGATCGCCGCCCTGTTCCTGGCCCTCGACCGGAAGCCCCGCCGTCCGCCCTTCTTTCTCGGTCTCTTCTTTGCGATCTATGGTCCGATCCGCTTCGCGCTCGACGCGTTGCGGGTCCAGGACGTGCGCTATCTCGGCTGGACGCCCGGGCAGTATGCGTCGATCGTCGTGACGTTCCTGGCGGTCGTCCTGCTGCTTCGCTGGACGCGCGCGGAGCGGCGCGCAGTGCCTCAGCGCCCGAGCAGGAAGGCCAGTCCGAAGCTCGAGACCCCCAAGACGTAGAGCGCCAGGCAGCCGAGCGCGGAGCGCGGTGGCCGGGCCGGGGGATGGGACGGATCCGGACGCCAGGGTCGCAGTGCAGCGGCGGCGGAGGCGAGCGCGAGCAGCCCTCCGACCAGCGCGTCCACCGCGTAATGCTGCCGGATCCCGACCACGGAGCAGACGATGAAGACGAGCGCTATGGCTCCGACGCGCCCGACAACGGGCTGTGCGCGGCCCGCACCGCAGACCGCGAGGGTCGCCAGCGCGATATGCAGCGAGGGAAAGAGATTGCGTGGCGGGTCCAGCCGATAGAGGAGCAGCGTGCCCCACTCGAGCAGGCGGTCGGGATCGAGGGACCCGACCGAGTCCCGCAGCGGGGCGCCCGAGACCGGCCAGATCGAGAAGCAGACGAGGCAGAGCGCGATCACGCCCAGGTAGGCGAGGGCGATCCGGCGAAGCAGCGGGGCATCGCGCACCACGAAGAGGGGCAGCGTCGCCGCCGGGTAGACCGCGACATATACGAGCAGCCAGCCGGGATGGAACGGGATCAGCGCGTCGAGCGGCGTCGACAGGTCTCGCGCCGATGCGCCCGGCACGAGCTCCGCGACGCCGTAATAGCCACCGACGAAGACGAGGCCGACGAGCGCGAGCCAGCCGATCGCCTCGCGCGCTTCGAGATGGCGGGCAGACGTCTCGGGAAGGCGCGTCAAGCTCGCAGAGATCCTCTCACTCGGCGGTGCTACAGAAGCCGCCCGCACAGACGGGGGCGCTCACGTCGCAATCCTCGTCCACGTTGCAGGGGTGGAACTCCAAGCCTTCGGAGCAGAGAAACGAGATGCACTTCCCCTCGCAGCTCCAGTCATAGGTACAGGAATCGGGATAGAGACTCAGCGCGCGACAGCGGCTGAAGGGCTCCACGCAGTAGAGGTCGCTCGGGCAATCGGAGTGGCTCGTGCAGAACGAGTTCGGAGCGCTGGGGGTGCAGAGTCCGTTCGGAAGACAGGCTGCACCCGGGCCGCACTCGACGTTGTTGTCGCAGAGTACGTCGGGCGTCACGACCTCGATCATCAGACTCGCCCACTCGTCGCCCGCGCCGTCCGCCGTATACGTGAGGTCGGAGAGGATCGTGATGTCCAGGGACGCGAAGGCCGGCACGACGACCTCGAGGGTCGCGCCGGGAAGCAGCGGCTGACCGTTCACGGAGATCAGGACCCCGAGCCCCGCCGGATCACTCGCGTCGACGCGCGAACGGACCAGGAAGGTCTTCGGGATCCCCGCAAAATTGAAGGCCGCCTGCCGCGCGCTCGCGACGGCGCTGTACTGCGTCGACCCGCTGCACGTGTCGGAGAGATCGACGCGCACGCCCTTGGGCTCGGCACGCTGCTCGATCGCCCCGCAGCCCGACCCGGTCGAGAGCGTCTCGGTCAATGTGCAGCCTCCCGTACCCGCGCTGCAGCTGCTCGAAACGGGCGCCTGTCCGCTCTCCTGGATCTCGAGGCTCACCGTGTCCAGCTGGGCGGTCGCGGTCGATCCATCGCCCTCGCCTGACTTGAAGGTCGAGATCTCCGCGCTGTCCAGCACTCCATCGCCGTTCTCGTCTTCGTTGAAGGCCTGAGGATCCAGGCACGCCGGGCCGAGGATCAAGGCTGCCATCAGATAGACGAGCCAGCGAGGCGAGCCAGCGGATGGACGCCGCTTGCGATCCGCGAGCAGCAGAAGCATCACGAGCCCGGCCCCCATCGCGAGCCCGAGCCGCGGCTCGGGCACCGTCCTCGCGACGATCCGTCCGGAGAGGTCGAGCTCGACCCCGCCGGCGAACGGAGCGGAGGGAGCGACGTCGAGCTCGGTCGCGAAGGCGATGTCGAGCTGGAAGTCGTCGGGGCCGAAGCGCGTGATCGTCCCGCTGTTGGCCGGCACGACGAACGCGCCGCTCCCCTCTGGAACCAGGATTGCTCCCCGGAACCCGAAGCCGCGCGCCCAGACCGCGCCGGTGACCGCGGGCGCCCGGATCGTCGGATCCAGGAAGAGGGGCTGCGCTGGGAACGTGAACTCGTTGTCGCTGACATAGACGAGCTCGTCGCCGTCGAATCCACCGAAGGCCAGGTCGCGCAGCACGAGCTCGGCGCCGACACCGATGCTCGGAAATCCGGCCTCGACCGCCAGCTGCCCGGGCAGGGGACCGACAGCGTCCCCGGGCAGCCACGATCCGCTGTCCATGACCTCGAAGAGCTGGGAGGCCTCGCCGCCGGCCAGGCTGCCGTTGAAGCCCGGCACAGGCAGCGCGAGCGTCAGGTAGAAGCCGCCTGCAAGCGCCGTCGAGGTGCCGTCGCTCTGACCGATGCCGGGCAGCACGAGGCCCGAGACCGAGGGATCCGTCTGGGCGACGAGCGGCACGGCGAGCGTGCCGAGGGGAGCCGGCAGTGCGAGGACGAACTGACTGGTCGGGTCGATCTGGACGAAGCTCTGAGCCGGGTCGATGAAGAATTCCCGCGTCACCACCTGTGCCGAGGCGGGGGCGCCGAGGCTACATAGCAGGAGGAGCCAGGCTACGACGGATCGGTTGAGGGTGAGCATCCGGGTCACCTTGACGATGGACTTTCATCATAACCGAAGTCGATCGATCGACGAACGCCCGATTCGCGCCGAACCTGAACCGCGCCGGCGTATTAGGCAAAGATTTTTCCGATCGTCCCAACTCCGGGCGAGCCGGATGAAGCGGTCTCGCTCGCTGCGTACCACTTGCCGATCCCGCGAATCAACACGGAGCCGACGATCCGGCTCCTCCGGACGATCTGCTGATCGCGAGATCCTGGGGACGATGAGCAGGGTCGTTTTCTGGGATCTGGCGCCGGCGCTCGCGACGATCGGAGGTCTTGAGCTCGCTCCACGGGCCGGCTGAATCCTGAGACCTAACAATTCCACCGGACGCATCACTCGAGGTCTTGTGTCGGCGCCTTCGGTGTCCACGGCGTTCCGAGCAAGCCGATCAAGGCGCCGCGCTCGACACACGCGGTCGTCGAGCCTGTCAGGGCGAATGCAGGTCGCGCTGCCATGGCCATCGCCCCTCGACCTCGAGATGGAGCGTCGCGGTCAGAAACGAGCGGATCAGGATGATCAGCCCGAGCACGGCCACGTTCGTCAGCGTGTTCTCCACGACGACGGTGCGGATGATGTCGCCCGCGATCAGGAACTCGAGTCCCAGGATGATGGAGCGCGCCAGCTGGCGCCGATAGTCGCTATAGGCGCCTTCGGTGTCCCGCCGGACGCGGCGCAGAAAGCCCACACTCGCGATCAGCATGCCCGAGACGATCACCAGCACGCCGATCGCTTCGACGGCGTAGCCGGCGGTCGAGATCACTTCGCCGAACGTGCCCTCCCCGGGTGTCATGGACATGATGCTAGTTCTCGTCCCCATGGTGATCTTGCGAAGCGTAGCGAGGTTGGAGGGCTTGGAAACGCGGGACGGCCGAGGCTCTTCGGCCGATCTCGCTCGGCTCGCGCTCGACGGATCCGCAGGGACGTCTCTTGCGAACGTCGGGCCGCTCGCGGCCTGTCCGGCTAGGCCTGGCGACCGATTCCGTTCAGGATCCGGGCCAGCGACTCCGGCCGGGAGATCATCGCGTTGTGGGCGGCGTCGAGGTCGACGACGTCGATCGGTGCGATCGCGCGGATCGTCTCGACGTAGAAGTCCTGCCGGTCCCTCGCTACGACCGCGTCCCGGAGCAGCCGCACCCAGGTCATGGGGACGCCCTTCGCCAGACCCGCGAGCCGGCTCGGCTCGTGGATGGGGCCGGGGGCCTCGGGCACCAGGCCGGCGAGGGCGAAGCGCGTCTGCTCCTCGTCCATGTCTGTACAGAACATCGCGCGGGCCGCGGCCTCCGGCAGCACCGACGGCTCGGGCTGAGCCTCCTGCTGGCGGGCGAGCGCCCGGATCTCGGGCTCGAGCATGTCGACCGGGGTCCGGCCCTCGGGCGGGACGGTGCAGGAGACGAACACCAGGTGGGCGAGGCGCTCGGGCACCCGCGCGGCGACGCGCGGCAGGCTCATGCCCGCGAGCGAGTGGCCGACGAGCACGACGGGCTCGGGGGCGAGGGCGAGGGTCTCCTCCACGATCGCGTCGACCCAGTCGTCGACCCGCAGGTCGAGGAGCGGGGCCGGGCGCGCGCCGCGGCCCGGCAGGTCGATCGCGATCGCGGGCGCGTCGAGGTGGGGCAAAAGTCGCGACCAGCAGGCTCCGGTATGCGCACCGCCGTGGACGAGCAGGAAGGTCATGGGAGCCTCGCACGCGGCCGGCGCGGAGCGGGGGTCCGCGCCGGGTCAGCCGCCAAAGGTCGCATCGCGCCCCGTGCGCGGTAGTTCATGAGCCCGACGAGATTCCCGTCCGGGACGCGCGTCGGGTGGGTTCAGTGGGGCTGGACCGACCGCCGCAGCAGACGTCCCGGGAGCGCGCCGGTGTGCTTCCCGTCGCGGATCAGGACCTGTCCGCCCACGATCGTCGCGGCAATGCCGGTCGCCCGCTGCTCGATCCGCTTTTCGCCGGCCGGCAGGTCGTGCACGACGGTCGGCATCGCCGGGGCGACCGTCTCCGGGTCGATCAGGTTGATGTCCGCGACGAGCCCCTCGCGCAGCAGGCCGCGATCGTGGAAGCCCCAGGCGCGCGCGGGCGCGAAGGTCAGCATCCGGATCGCCTCCTCGAAGCGGAACTCGCCGAGCGAACGGGTCCAGTGGGCCAGCAGGTGCGTCTGGATCGAGGCGTCGGACATCTGGCTCACGTGGGCGCCGGAGTCCGAGAACGCCATCACCGTATGCGGATGTCGCAGGATCCGCGCGATGTCGTCGTGGTCGTAGGGCGTGAGCGTCTGGGCGAAGAATTGCGAGAGATCGGTCTCGAGAGAGAGCTGGATCATCAGCTCGACGGGATCCACCCCGCGCGCCCGGGCGGCCTCGGCGACCGACGGGTTGGGCGGGATCGGCGCATCGAGGATGCGCAGGCGCTCGAACTCGGGCGGGCGCGCCTCGCCGCCGACGGCCTCGCCGTAGGGGCTCTCGTGGGCGCTGCGAACCAACCGCTCGACCAGCGCCGGCTCCTTGAGCCGGGTCTTCTGCTCCTCGAGCGGGAGCGCGCGCAGCTCCTTCCAGACCGGCAGGCGATCGAAGGGCAGCTGCGTGCGGAAGGAGGACATGGTTCCGATCCCGCGGCAGTGGGCGAGGCCGAACATGCGCCCGCCGCGCTCGGCGCAGCGGTCGAGCAGCGGCAGCACGCGATCGGCGAACGCGATGGCCGGGACGGCGAAGGGCACGCTGGCCGACGCGGAGAGGGCAATCAGCTCGTCATGGCGCGCTGCGAGGCGGTCCTCGTCGGGCGGGTCCTCGACGAACTGGAAGATCCCGGCACCCGACTCGCCCATCACGTGGACCAGGTGGTCGACCTCCTCCCAGCTCGCGATCCGCGACGCGACCGGGCGATCGTCCGAGGTGCGGTGCTGATGGGTGCGTGAGGTGCTGAAGCCGATCGCGCCCGCGGCCAGCGCGGCGCGGAGCTCGGCGCTCATTGCGCGCAGGTCGTCGTCGCTGGCCGTCTCCTCGAAGGCCCGCTCGCCCATCACGTAGGTGCGCAGCGCCGAGTGGCCGATGTTGGCCGCGTAGTTGATGCCCTTGGGTAGCCGGTCGAGCGTGTCGAGATACTCGGCGAAGGTGGTCCAGCTCCACTCGATGCCCTGGGCCATGGCCGTGCCGGAGATGTCCTCGGCCCGCTCGAGGTTGCGCACCACGAGCGGCGCGTTCTCCTTCGCGGACGGCGCGAGCGTGAAGCCGCAGTTGCCCATCACGACGCTCGTGACGCCGTGCCAGCAGGAGTACGCACCGATCGGGTCCCAGAAGATCTGGGCGTCCATGTGCGTGTGGCCGTCGATGAAGCCGGGGGTGACGGAGAGGCCTTCGGCGTCGATCTCTTCGCGACCGCGGCTGCGGATCGGGCCGATCGTCGCGATCCGATCGCCCACGACGCCGACGTCGGCCCGAAAGGACCCGAGACCGGAGCCGTCGACGATGGTCCCGTTGCGGATGACGAGGTCGTAGCTCATGCGTTCGTCCTTTCTTCGCGGAGCTCGGTCGGCCGCAGGTCCGCGGGGTCGAGGTCCAGCATCTTGATCGCGTTGGTCCGGACCAGCATCTCGAGCTCGTCCGGCGGGACGACCGCGGCGATCTCGGCGACGGTGCGGTCGGTATGCGGCCAGGTCGAGTCCTGGTGGGGATAGTCGGTCTCGAAGACCAGCTGCTCGATGCCGATGCGGTGGCGCAGCTCGACTCCGACCATGTCGTCGAAGAAGCAGCCGAAGACGCGGCCCTTCACGTAGCTGGAGGGCGGCTGCTTGATCATCGGATCGAGATCGGCCCAGGCGGCGGACTTCTCGTAGAGCATGTCGACGCGCTCGAGCAGGAAGGGCATCCAGCCGACCTGGCTCTCGGAGAAGGCGATCTTCAGGCGCGGGAAGCGGGCAAGGGCGCCCGACAGGAGCCAGTCGGTCATCGACATGTAGGCGTTCAGCGAGGTCAGCGCGATGATCACGCCCTGCGGCGCGTCTTCGCTCGTGGTCTGCATCTTCGAGCCCGAGCCGATGTGCATGCAGATCACGGTTCCCGTCTCGTCGCAGGCCTGCAGGAAGGGATCCCAATAGCGGCTCGCGTCGTGGATCGAAGGCAGGCCGAGGTAGGCCGGCAGCTCCGAGAAGGTCACGGCGCGACAGCCTCGACGCGCATTGCGCCGGATCTCGGCCGCCGCGAGCTCGGCGTCCCACATCGGGACGATCCCGAGCGGGATCAGGCGTCCGCCGCTGTCCCCGCACCACTCCTCGATCATCCAGTCGTTGTAGGCCTGCACGCAGGCGAGGGCCAGCGCCTTGTCCTTCGCCTCCGTGAAGGTCTGCCCGGCGAAGCGGGGGAAGCTCGGGAAGCAGAGTGAGCGCTCGGTCTTGTTCAGGTCCATGTCCGCGAGCCGCGCCTTCGGGTCGTAGCAGCCGGGACGCATGTCGGCGAAGGGGATCGGCTCGAGCGTGAGCGACTCGGGCGGGAACCCGACGCAGGCCATCACCTGGGGCGTCGGCATCTGCAGATCCTCGTAGATCCACCAGTCGACGACGGGGCCGTCGGCGCCCCGGGTGTAGATCGCGCGGTTCGATCCGGGTGCGAAGGTCGTCTCGCAGCTGTCCCGGACGATGCGCGGACCGCGATCGCGAAGCTTCGCCGGGAGCCAGCGCTGCCACACGTGCGGCGGCTCGACGACGTGGTCGTCTACGGAAATCACCCAGGGCAGTGCTTGCATCGCCGAACCCTCGCGCATATCTTGGTTAGCCATATGGCTAGAGAATCCAACCACAGCGCCCGAGCGATGTCAACGCGTCTCCGCGCGGCCTCCAGCGGCTCGCCCCCGCTCGCAGCGGCGGCGTCTTCCGCGTCCCACGAGCAGGGGACGAGCGAGGGCGCGTCGAGACGGGAGCGGGCGGTCGCGGCGCTGGTCGAGGCGGCCACGCGGCTGTTTGCCGCCTCGGGGCCGGACGGCGTTTCGCTGCGGACGGTGGCCGCCGAGGCCGGCGTCAACTACGGGCTGATCCACCAGTACGTCGGCAACAAGGAGGACCTTCTGCGGCTCGTCTTCCGTTCGGTCTCGGAGAAGGCCGCGGCGGGCTTCGCGGAGGCCTCGGATCTCGACTCCGCGGTCGACGAGATGTTCGGCGAAGAGCCGTCGGCCTATGTCGCCATGCTCGCCTGGACGCTGCTGCAGGACCGCGACGCCAGCGAGCTGCTCGGCCGGTCGCCCGCGCTCGATGCGCTGGCCGATCGGATCGGGGAGGGCGACGCCGACGAGCGCGCAGCGCGGCTCGCCACGGTCACGGCGCTCTCCCTCGGCTGGCGACTCTTCGGACGCTTCGTCGCCGCGGGGGTGGGGGCCGACGACCCGTCCGAGCTCACGCCCCGGGTTCGTCGGCTCGCCCGAGCGCTGCTCAGCAACGAAATGTCGGCGGTGCCTCGGGACGATTCGTAGACGAGACTTCCGGGCGGTGCCTCGTTCCGCCCGGGTCGCGACCTTCTTGCTCTCGCACTTCTTGCTCTCGCCCTTCGCACTCGCTGGCAAGTCCAGCGTGCGTTAGTCGAAGAGCGCGGCGGCCCGGGTCGAAACCGCTCGGTCGCGGACTCGGTCAGATCGCCTCTTCGCCTCGTTCTCCGGTGCGAATCCGGACCACGTCCTCGACGGCGGAGATGAAGATCTTGCCGTCGCCGATCTTGCCCGTCTGCGCGGAGCCGGTGATGGCACGCAGAACGGACTCGAGTGATTCGTCGCGCACCAGGATCTCGATCTTGATCTTCGGATTCATGTCCACGTGGTATTCGGCCCCGCGATACATCTCCGTGTGGCCCTTCTGGCGTCCGTGTCCCTTCACCTCCGAGACGGTCAGTCCTTCCGCGCCCTCTCGAGCCAACGCATCGCGCACGGCCTGTAGCCGGAAGGGCTGGATGATCGCTTCGATGAGCTTCATGAGGAGCCTCGCTGGGTGCTGAAGGATTCGCCCCGAGATGACCAGCTACATCATATAGGCGCTTTCGCTGTGCTCGGACAGGTCGAGTCCTTCGTGCTCGCCCTCGGCCGATACCCTGAGGTCACCGAAGACCAGCTTCAGCAGCGACAGGATGACGAGGGTCAACACCGGGCCGAGGATCGCGACGTAGGCGATGCTGGCGGCCTGGGTGCCGATCTGTCCCAGTCGCGACACACCCTCCGGTAGCTCCGTGGACACGATGAAGATTCCGGTCGCGAGGGCGCCCCACGCGCCTCCGACGCCATGCACGCCGAAGACGTCGAGGGAGTCGTCGTAGCCCAGAGCCGGCTTGAGCGACGTCACGGCCAGGTAGCAGATGATCGAGGCGCCCAGGCCCACGCCGATCGCCCCCATCGGCGAGACCGAGGCGCAGGCCGGTGTGATCGCGACCAGGCCGGCCACGGCGCCCGTGGCCGCACCCAGCACCGTGGGCTTGCCGCGGTGGATGCGCTCGATCCCCACCCAGCCGAGGACGGCCATGGCGGTCGCGGTATTGGTGTTCAGGAAGGCGAGGCCGGCCACCCCGTCCGCGGCCAGCTCGCTGCCCGCGTTGAATCCGAACCAGCCGACCCAGAGCAGGGCGGCACCGATCACCGTCAGCGGCACGCTATGCGGAGGCATCGGATCCCGTCCGTAGCCACGCCGCTTGCCGAGATAGATCGCCGCGACCAGCGCGGAGAAGCCGCTCGACATGTGGACCACGAGGCCTCCCGCGAAGTCGATCGCGCCGAACTCCGACAGCCAGCCACCACCCCAGACCTGGTGTGCGAGCGGGCAGTACACGACGATCACCCAGATGCCGATGAACGCCACGTAGGGCCCGAATCGCATGCGCTCGGCGAAGGCGCCTAGCATCAGAGCGGGCGTGATGATCGCGAACATGCCCTGGAACATCACGAAGACGTACTCGGGGATCGTGCCGGACAGGCTATCGGCATCGATTCCTGCGAGGCCGAGCTTGCCGAGTCCGCCGACGAAGGCGTTGCCGTCGGCGAAGGCCAGGCTGTAGCCGACCACGACCCACAGCACGCCGACGAGACCCGCCGAGATCAGGCACTGCATCAGGATCGAGAGCACGTTCTTCGTGCGAACCAGCCCGCCATAGAAGAGCGCCAGTCCGGGCAGCGTCATCATCAACACGAGCGCCGTGCTGGTCAGGATCCAGGCCGTGTCGCCGGCGCTGAGCACCGCTTCGTCCTGCGCGAAGGCTGGCGTCGCCGAGGTCAGCGAGAGGAGGGCGAGGCTTGCGCCGATCAGGATCCAGTTGGGCATGGTATGGCTCCGTGCTAGTTCGGTTTGGGTCGACTCTCGCACAGCCTGCTCGCCCGAGCGCGTCCCCGCAAGTATGTGTTGTATTTGGCACATACCGAGGCAGGCCTTCGGCGATCGGGCCGGGCCGTTCCCGCTCCTCCGGGCGACTTCTGTGGGGCGCGCGGATGCGCGATGCTGAGCTTCTCCAGGACGAGGAAACGAGATGAAGGCGGTGCGCGCCCGGATCGAAATCGACGCGCCGGCGAGCGCGGTCTGGAGCCGACTCGTCGAGTTTCGTCATTGGCCGGAATGGGGGCCGTCGGTTCGGGCGGTGGTCGGCGACGGGGGCGCTGTAGCGGTGGCGGCGGGCGTCACGGGGCGCGTGCAGACGGTGCTCCGGCTGTGGCTGCCCTTCGAGGTCACGGCGTTCGAGGCGGGGCGTGCCTGGAGCTGGACGGTGGCCGGGATCGAGGCGACGGGGCATCGCGTGACCCCGATCTCGCCCACTCGGACTGCGGTCGAGTTCAGCGTCCCGCGCCGCTTCGCGCCCTACGTCTGGGTGCTCGATCGGGGCCTCCAGAAGCTGAAGGAGCTCGTCGAGTCGGATCGGCGAACGGAGCCGCACGCCGGACTCGGCGACGAGGCGCAGCGCGCCCGGGATGACGAAAGCCGGCCCCGCGGCCCACGCTTTCGGAGCTCAGGCCTCCGAATCGGGCTCGGGGGCCCCCTCCGAAAGCGGCTCGTCGCCGGCCCGCGCCATCGGCGCCGCCGGGCCGCTCTTGCGCTTGCGATTGCCCCGCTTCTTGCGCGGCGCCAGGCCCTTGAGCGTGAGGGTCTTGCCGAAGCAGAGCAGCGTGTCGCCGGGCAGCACCTCGCGGGTGCCCTTGGGATTCGGAATCGAGATGCTGCCGCGTTGGATCGTCATCACCACGACGTCGCTGTCACGCAGTCC
This sequence comes from uncultured delta proteobacterium, assembly GCA_963698485.1. GTDB lineage: Bacteria > Myxococcota_A > UBA9160 > UBA9160 > UBA4427 > UBA4427. The sequence continues at coordinate 59,210 of CAVORA010000004.1, forward strand.
GGTGTCACGAATCGTCTTGTGCGCGAGTGGCGACGCTTCGTCGACCGGGACTTCGAGCACGGAGTAGCCGCTCTGCAGCGTGAGCCGCTGACGGATGTCGACCTCGGGGAAGAGCACCTCCTCCTCGATCAGATCGATCACGGCCCCTGCCACGTCGATGCCCGTCGCCCCCTCGATGCCCTCGAGGCCCGGAGACGAGTTGACCTCCATGATCATCGGACCGTTCTTGCCCTCGAGCATGTCGACGCCCGCGACGCGCAGGCCCATGATCTGGGCCGCGTGGATCGCCGTGCGCTCGTACTCGGGATCGAGCTCGACGACCTCGGCGCGGCCCCCGCGATGCACGTTCGAGCGGAACTCGTCGCCCTGGGCGACGCGTCGCATCGCGGCGACGACGCGGTTTCCGACCACGAAGGCCCGGATGTCGCGGCCCTTGCTCTCCTTGATGAACTGCTGGATCAGCACGTTCTGGTTGGCCGCGCTCTGGAGCACCTCGATGATCGACTTGGCGACGCTCGCCGAGTCGGCGAGCAGCACGCCGATCCCCTGGGTTCCCTGGAGCAGCTTGATCACGACCGGGGGGCCCGCCCATGCGCTCGATGGTCGGGATGATGTCGTCGAGCTCGTGGACGAAGGCGGTCTTGGGGATGCCGATGCGGTGGCGGCTCAGGATCTGGATCGATCGCAGCTTGTCTCGCGAGACGCTGATCGCCTGGGACGAGTTCACGCAGAAGACGCCCATCTGCTCGAACTGACGGACGACGGCGGTGCCGTAGAGCGTGATCGAGGCGCCGATGCGTGGGATCACGGCGTCGTAGGACGAGAGCGCCTTGTCGTGGAAGAAGAGGTCCGGCTTGCCGCTCTGGGTCTCGATGGTGAAGGCCAGGGGGCTCAGGACCTTCGCCTTGTGGCCGCGCTTCTCGGCGGCCTCCTTCAAGCGTCGGGTGCTGTAGAGCCGGGGGCCGCGGGAGAGGAGGGCGATCTTCATGGGTGTCTGCTCCTGTATTGGGTGATGGGTTGGGATGGACTGCAACCGCTGTGCCGAGACCGGGTCCGTGTCGGGCGGGCGCTTCTGCGTCGAGCAGCCGCCGATCGCGTCGCGGCGGCGAAGGATCGCGCCCGAGTGCGACCGGGTGGATTGCCCGGAGCGATGCTGAGGGGGGCCCGAGCGGCTATCGTCCGGCCGCTTCAGGTCGCGCCCGATCGGAGTCGATGTGTCCCAGAGCTCGACAGGGTCGGAATGGGTCGAGCGAAGGATCCAGCTCGCTGGCAGGGGAGAGACGCGCGTCCGCGAGTCCGAGGGACCCCCCGGCGCGCCGACGCTGCTCCTGCTGCACGGGCTGGGCGCCACGGGGCTGCTCAACTGGCGGCCCGCCATGACTCCTCTGGCGCGCCACTATCGCGTCGTCATCATGGATCATCGAGGACACGGTAGCGGGATGCAGACCCGGCAGCCGTTCCGGCTGGCGGATTGCGCGGATGACGCTGCGGCCCTCGCCGACTCGCTCGGCCTCGATCGCGTGGTCGCCGTCGGATACTCGATGGGGGGGCCGATCGCGCAGCTGCTCTGGAAGCGACATCGCGAGCGCGTCTCGGGCCTGGTGCTGTGCGCGACGGCGTGTCGCTTCGCGCCGCGGGACGGGCGTCGACTGGGCTTCGCCGTCGGGCCACTGCTGAACACCGCCGGACGCGTCGCGCCCCGCGAATGGCTGCGCGGCAGGGCGCGCCGATGGCTCTGCGATTTCATCGAGGATGAGCAGATCCGCGAACGCGTGCTGGCCGAGGTCAAGGACAGCGATCCGGTGTCGATCGGTCAGGCGGCGGCGGCGATCGTGCGCTTCGACTCCACGCCGTGGATCGGCGAGGTCGACGTCCCCACCTCCGTCGTGCTGACGGAGTGGGATCAGCGAGTCCACCCGGAGAGCCAGCGCCGCATGGCCGCCCGCATCCCCGGCGCCGTCGTCCACCGGGTTGCAGGCAACCACAGTGTCTGCGTGACGGCTCCGCAGCGCTTCGTTCCGACGCTGCTCGAGGCCTGTGACTCCGTCGTGCGCCGCGTCAGCGCTTCGGCGCGAGCCGGCTGAGCCGGGCGGGGCTCCCGAGGTCGGGAGCCGATCGCCCCCGAGACTTCGAGAGCCCCGCCCGATGGCCTTCCTGACGGCCTTCGATCAGAACTTGTAGCCGAGCCCGACCGTGGTGCGGGTCAGCGCCTTGTTCTGGTCGTCCGGCGCGTTGTTGTTGTACTCGAAGAGCACCCCGGTCCGGAACGACCAGGCCTCGTTGAGGGGGATGCCGATGATCACCTCCGTGCGGCCCAGGTAGGCGTTGGTGTCGTTCACCGGCATCGAGATGCTGCCGGTATGGGTCCACTCCATCGCGCCGTCGAAGAACAGGTTGCGATACTCGAAGCCCGCGATCGCATCTGCGAACTGGGAGTCGTAGCCGTTCTTTTCGCCGTCGAAGAGCCCCGTGTCGAGGTTGATACCGGTATTGCCGTCGAAGAGCTCGTAGCGGTAACCGAGACCGACGCTGGCCTCGAAGAATTGTTTCTTGGGCCTGCCGCCTTCCCAGAATCGGTAGCCAGGGCCCGTCGACATTCGAAACCGGACCTCGCGATCCTGCGTCGGATCACGTGAGAGCTCGGTGTTGGCGCGCCAGAGGAACCGTTCGGTGAAGAGGTGACGATAATCGCCGAAGAGACTCTGAGAGTTCTGCGTGGTCACGTCATCGGAGGGGTTGTCGTTCCGATCGCGCGACTGACCGAAGACCCCGTTCAGTCGGACCGCCGCGACGTCCTTCTCCCAGTTCCGTTCGGTCTTGGCGTCGAGCTCGCCGGCGAGCGTGTCGACGGTGCCCGTCTGCGCCGTGAAGGACGCGGCCACCTCTCCCGACCAGCCCTCGTCTTCTCCCTCGGCCCAACCGACCCCCGCGAAGAGTACGAGCAGGCATAGTCCGGTTACGGCGGCGCGCATGGCACGGCAGGTCTTGGCTTGCGCCAGATCGATCCTCATCGAAGCAATCCCCCATTTGAGTTCGCCGGCGAGGATCGATCTGGGTGTCGAGCCGCTTCGCCTGGTCGAAATGCGGCCCCATGGATAGCGAAAAAACCAGGTACGGGGAGTCTCTGGATTGACATCGAAGAGAATCCGAGAGTCGGAAATATGGCTGGATTCCCTGGCCCCGATCGGATCGTGAAGGAGTCTCTGCGCACCCGTTCGGGCGCCTCGCCCTGGCAGCTCTGCCGGGCCGGGCCGGCGGGGAAGGTGGAGCCGTTACGGAAGCTCGAGCGGGTCCCCCATGCGGGCGTACACGTCGAGCATCGAGCCCCCGAAGAAGCGTTCGGTCCGGGCCGCCGGAAGCTCGGCGAAGAGCTCGCGGTAGAAGCCCATCGGGTCGGTGAAGCCCTCGAAATGCGGGAAATCCGAGGAGAAGACCAGCATGTCCTCGGGCAGCTCTTCCATGATCTTCAAGAGAGGCTGATCGTTTCCGGCGCTGAGCGGCGTGGCCCGGACGTGTCGCGCGAGATACTCGCTCGGCTTCTGCTTGAGGCTCGACTTTCCGAGGAAGAGCTCGGCGGTGGGCGATACGCGATCGTCGATCTCGCGCATCATGTACGGGAGCCAGCCCGTGCCGACCTCGGCGAGCAGCAGCGTGAGGTTCGGGAAGCGCTCGAAGACGCCGCCATAGACGAGCGAGTAGAGCAGGGTCGAGGGCGCGACGTGGCGATGGGCACTCGAGACCATCCGCATCAACGTCGTGTCACCGCCGAGATTCGCCCAGCCGGGATCGAAGCGCATGCGTTCGAAGCCCGTGTGGCACATCGGCGTCATGCCGAGCGACACGGCCGCCGCCCAGACCCGGTCCCAGGCGGGATGGGCCGGAGGCACGCCGGCGACCGGATAGGCCGGCACCAGGAAGATCCGGCTGCCGAGCGCGCGCATGCGCTCGAGCTCGCCGACGGCCCACTCGAGGTCGTGATAGTCGACGGCGGTGACCGGCAGCAGTCGCCCGTTCCCGGCGGCGCAGGTCTCGGCGAGCCAGGTGTTGCAGGTGCGGATGACGTCGCGGGTCAGGTCGAGGTCGTCGATCGCGAGGGCGTAGGCGATGCCCGAGAGACAGATCACGTTCTGGATGTCGATGCCCTGCTCGTCGAGCCAGGCCAGCCGCGCCTGGGTGTTGGCGACCTGGAACTGACTCTTGCCTTCGAACTCGGCGCGGCGCGCCGCCTCGTCCTGCTTCTCCTGTCCATGGAGGATCGCCATGCCCGGCGGTACCAGGTCCTGCATCGGCGGCCGCTCCGCCTCGGGCACGTAGTGGAGCAGGTCGCCGACGATCGCGTCGACGGCCAGCACGGCGGGATCGAGCGGGGGCAGGCGCTTGGCGAGCTCGGGGTAGGGCGCGAGCCACTCCGGGCCCGGCTCGAAGTGGGCGTCGACGTCGAGGATCAGGGGCATGGCGATCTCCTGAGAGTGAGGACTGGAACAGGGTCCCCTCGATTCTAGGCATCCGGATCTCCCCGCGCCCGGATCGAGGATTCGTACCGGAGGGATGCGCCGGATCGTTCTCGTCCGGGAGTTGATTCGTTCGGGGGATCGGCGATCGTGTCGGATCCGGTGCTCCTCGTATTAGGCGTACCCTTCGAACGGATCCCGTCGGGCGACGGGAGGAATGGGAGCTCGCAGATGGACCGAGAGAAGTGGCAGAAGCTTTTCGATTTTTCGGGTCGCGTGGCGATCGTGACCGGGGGCACGCGCGGCATCGGCCGTTCGGTGGCCGAGGGCTTCGTGGCCGCGGGGGCTTCGGTCGTCGTCGCGAGCCGGAAGGCCGACGCCTGCAAGGAGACCGAGCAGCATCTCGTCGCGCAGGGTGGCCAGGCGCTCGGCGTCGCGACGCATATGGGCGAGCTCGATTCGGTGGCGGCGTTGGTCGAGGCGACCGTCGAGCGATTCGGTCGCATCGACGTGATCGTGAACAACGCCGCGACGGCGCTGACCCAGCCACTCGGCGAGTTCACGCCGGACGCCTGGAACAAGGTCTTCGCCGTCGACCTGCAGGGCCCGGTGTTCCTGGTGCAGGAGGCCTTGCCGTGGCTCGAGAAGAGCCAGAACGCCTCGGTCGTGAACGTCATCTCGGCGGGCGCCTTCCTCTTCTCGAGTGCCACCTCGATGTACGCGGCGGCGAAGGCGGGCATGATGTCCTTCACGCGCTCGATGGGCGCCGAGTTCGCGACTCGTGGCATCCGGGTCAACGCGCTCGCGCCCGGAACGGTCGATACCGACATGGTGCGCAACAATACGCCGGAGATGCAGAAGATCATGGCGGAGGCCTGCTTCATGCGGCGCGCGGCGCATCCCGACGAGATGGTCGGCCCCACGCTCTTTCTCGCGTCGGATGCGGCGAGCTACGTGACGGGCCAGGTCTTGATCGCCGACGGTGGGCTCACGCCGCATTGAGAGGCTGGCCGGTGGCGAAGACCGCCGTCCTCGATTCTTGCCCAGGCCAGACACCGCGTCCGTCGCGGTCCAGACGAAAAGGCAGCATGGACACCATCGAAATCGAGTACCCGAAGCCCTCCATCGCGATCCTGCGGCTCAACCGGCCAGAGAGTCTGAACGCTCTGTCCTGGCCTCTGGTCGAGGAGCTCCACGCAGCGCTCGACGAGATCGATCGCAACAATCGCTGTCGTGTGGTCGTGCTGACCGGCGCGGGTCGCGGCTTCTGCGCGGGGCTCGACCTGCGCGAGCAGGGCAATCCCGGGGCGATCACGGAGGGGCTCGCGTCCGGGCCGCGCGCGGGCCTGCTGGCGCAGAACCGGATGGCCAGCCTGATCCCGCATCTGCGGCGGATCCAGCAGCCGATCGTGGCCGCGATCAACGGGCCGGCCTATGGCGGCGGTCTGGCCCTCGCGCTCGGCTGTGATCTCCGGATCGCGGCGCGCTCGGCGAAGCTCTGTGTGCAGTTCATCCGGGTCGGGGTCTCCGGCTGTGATATCGGCACGAGCTACCTGCTGCCCCGGCTGATCGGCGCCTCGCGTGCGCACGATCTGATCATGACGGCCCGCGCGCTCGATGCGGAAGAGGCGGAACGCTACGGAATCGTGACGCGCGTCGTGCCCGACGAGGAGATTCTCGACGCGGCGCTCGCGCTGGCCGAGGAGCTCTGTGAGTTCACGCCCTTCGGTCTATTCGCGACGAAGCAGGTCATGTGGGCCAATCTCGACATCCCGAATCTCGAGGCCGCGATCCAGCTCGAGAATCGCAATCAGATCATGGCCGGTGCGTCGGGCGAGACGCAGGAGGCCGCGCAGGCCTTCTTCGAGAAGCGCAGGCCTTCATGGAGTGATCAGTGATGGGACTCGAGCTCACGGGACTCGAAGGCCGCGTCGTCGTCGTCACGGGGGCCGGTCGGCTGCGGAGCATCGGTCGTTCGATCGCCCTCGAGATGGCGAAGGCGGGCTGTGACGTGGTCATCACGGGGACCGGGCGGGATCCGGCCTCCTTCCCCGACGACGAGAAGGCCGTCGCCTGGCGGGACATCGAGTCCGTCGCCGAGGAGATCCGCGCGCTCGGTCGCCGCGCGCTGCCCGTCGTGAGCGACGTATCGGATCTGCAGTCGGTCGAGACGCTCGCGGCGCGCGTGCACGAGGAGTTCGGCCGCGTCGACTTCGTCGTCAACAACGCCGGCGCCGCCCGGGCGGGGGACCGGGTCGCGATCGTCGAGATCGATCCCGAAGCGTGGCGTCGCGTGATCGACGTGAACCTGAACGGCAGCTTCTACATGAGCCATGTCTTCGGTCGCAGGTTGATCGAGCAGGGCCAGGGCGGGGCGATCGTGAACATCTCGTCGATCGGAGGCAAGATGATGCCCCCTGACAATGCGGCCTATGCCGCCAGCAAGGCGGGGCTGCACGCGCTGACCGCCGCGATGAGCGGCGAGGTCGGTGGTCACGGCATCCGCGTCAACGCCATCTGTCCGGGCATCATCGAGACGTCACGCATGGACGACGTGCCGCGCGGCGAGATCTGGGATCAGATGATCGAGACCCACGTTCCGCTCGGCCGCTGCGGGACGCCCGAAGAGATCGGGTACATGACCGTCTTTCTCTGCAGCGATCAGGGCGCCTGGATCACGGGTCAGCTCTACAGCGTCGACGGCGGCCAGGTCGCGGGCCGCTAGGTCGCTCTCGAGGTGCCCGACGAGACGCGGCGGTTGAGATCTCCGGGGGATCCGCGTAGGGTGGAAGACGACTGGGGCGTGCCGTCCGGGAGTCTGCTCTCTTCGACATTCCGCCCCGCCGATCGGTGGCTCTCATGCGCTCTACGCTCTTCACGCTGTTGCTCGTCCTGGCTCTTGGTCTTTTCTCGGCTCCGGCCTTCGCGGACCCTTATTTCGACACGCTCGGGCAGCTCGGCGATGTCTATGACGACAACGACATCTTCTACGTGCTGGGCGATCACTCGGCGGGTCTCGGGGGAGCGGATTGGTTCCAGGGGGTTCGATTCACGAGCCTACGGACGGGCCCGCTCCACTCGATCGACGTGGCTGTCGGCCATCTCGACGCCTCGCCCCAGACCATCGAGTTTCGTCTCTATGCCGACGCGAGCGGAAGCCTGGGCAGCCTGCTCGAGACGATCCCGGTCGTGGCCACCGCCGCGAATTTCGAAGGCGTGATCGAGCGCGGCCTGTCCGCGTCGTCGACGGTCCTGACCGCCGGGAACGACTACTGGCTGATGGCCACGTCGGTGGGGCCCACGATCTGGTTCAACAACGAGCTGGGCGTTTCGATGGACCGACTGTGGACGGAGTTCGGAGACGCGGCACCGCTCAACTCCGATACCACGACCGGTCCCGCCTTCAGGCTCAACGCGCCGCCGCCGGTACCGCTCGCCGGGTCGATCGCGCGATCGCTGCTACTCGCCCTTGCGCTGGCGGTCGCCTGTCTGGCCATCGGACGGGGCGCGCCGATCCGAGGGTGAGGTCGTGACCCAGACGGCGCGAGCTCGCTCATGTTGAGCGTATACGGCTCCCGGATCTCGTACTACACGGGCAAGCTCGAGAGCTATCTCCGCTTCCGGTCGATCGACTACGAGCTGCTCCCGACGGTCCCGCACGACGCCGAGATCCGAGCCGGAGCGGGCACGGTGCAGATGCCCGTCGTCCGGCTCGAAGACGGGCGCTGGATGTCGGACTCGACGCCGATCCTCGCGTGGCTCGAGTCGCAGCAGGACGCGCCCTCGATCTACCCGAGTGATGGGGGGATGCGCTTCGTGGCCCTCTTGCTGGAGGATTACGCCGACGAGTGGCTCTGGCGTAGCGCGATGCACTATCGCTGGAGCTATCTGCAGGATCGGCAGCACGCGAGCGGCGTGCTCACCGACGAGCTGCTGGCCGATCGCTGGCTCCCAAGGGCCCTGGGCCGCTTCATGCTGACGCGCCGGCAGCTGGGCGGCTTCGTCCGGGGCGACGGCGTGAGCGCTTCGACGCGGGCGCATGTCGAGCAGGGATATCTGAACGCACTCGATCGGCTGGAGGCCATTTTCAGCCAACGGCCCTTCCTGCTAGGCGATTCGCCGACCATCGCCGACTTCGGATTCATGGGGCCGATGTTCCGGCATTTCGGGCAGGACCCGACCCCCGCGGAGGTCATGCGATCCCGCGCCCCGGGTGTCTATGAATGGGTCGCGCGAATGTGGAATCACCGCCCCACCAGGCGGACGCCCGAGCTCTGCCGGGAGATCGACGCTCCGGTTGCGGAGCTCCTGCTCGAAGCGAGCGAGACCCACCTCGTCCAGCTGCGCGAGAACGCGCGTGCCTATGGCGCAGGTCATGCTCGCTACGACCAGCAGGTCCAGGGCTGTCACTACCGGCAGGTTCCGACCTCCCGCTATCGGGTCTGGTGCCTCGAAGTGCTTCGAGGCGCGTGGCAGGCTCTCGAGCAACGGGATCGCGAGGCTCTTCGCCGTTTCTTGCCCGATCCGGAAGCGGCCGTGCTCTGGGACGATTCGGTGCCGGCCGAATCGGGATACGACCCCGAGCGCCGGGCGCCCTTCAATCGTGCGATCAACGTCTTCGGAACGGGCGTGCCTCGCTAGGCGAGGACGCGCCGTTCGACGGCTCCCCCGCGCCCCCGTGGCGATCTCCCGGGCTGCGTGGCCGGCCTCCGTCACCCCGTCGCCCCGTCGCTGCGCCGGGTCGTAAAGCGGCTCCAGCAGGTGCGGACCGGCGGGAGGCCCTTCGGCGACTCGGAGGTCATCCCGCATGAGCGGCCGATATGTTAAAGCTCCAGATCGCCACGATTGATGAGGAGCCGCCATGAGTGAATCTCCCGCTGTGATTCGACCGCCCCTGGGCCAGGCCGGTGCCGATCCCTACTCCATCCCGCTCGAACGGATCGACCCTTCGGATCCCGAGCTCTTCGAGACGGACACGCTCTGGGGCTACTTCGAGCGGCTTCGCAAGGAAGCCCCCGTGCACTACTGCGCGGATGGCTTCGACGGGCCTTTCTGGTCGGTCACGAAGTACGAAGACGTCGTGTACGTCGAGAAGCATCCCGAGATCTTCTCGTCCGAGCCGACGATCGTGCTGCCGGATCCCGATCCCGACTTTCCGCTCAAGGCCGGCTTCATCAGCATGGACGGCCCGCGGCACGACGCCCATCGCAAGGTCGTGCAGCCCGTCTCGTCGCCGCGCAACCTGAAGAAGCTCGAGCCGCTGATTCGCGAGCGCGTGATCGAGATCCTCGACGGGCTGCCGCAGGGGGAGACCTTCGATTGGGTCGACCGCGTCTCGATCGAGCTGACGACGGGCATGCTGGCGACGATGTTCGACTTTCCCTGGGAAGATCGGCGCAAGCTGACGTTCTGGTCCGACATGGCGACGGCCAGCGACGAGCAGATCATCGATCAGGGCGGTGTGCCCGAAGACCGCGAGAAGTCGCTGCGCGAGTGCCTCGAGGTCTTCACGAAGCTCTGGAAGGATCGCGAAGGCAAGCAGACCGACAGCCTCGACTTCGTGACGGCGATGGCGAACTCCGAGGCCATGCGCGGGCTCGAGCCCCTCGAGTATCTGGGCACGCTCGTGCTGCTGATCGTCGGCGGAAACGACACCACCCGCAACTCGATCTCGGGCGGAGTGCTCGCGCTGAACGAGCACCCGCGCGAGTACGACAAGCTGAGAAACGATCCGAGCCTGATCCCGAACATGGTCAACGAGATCATCCGCTGGCAGACGCCGCTCGCCTACATGCGAAGGACCGCGACCCGGGACACGCAGCTCGGCGGTCAGTCGATCAAGCGCGGCGACCGCGTCTTGATGTGGTACGTCTCGGCGAACCGCGACGAGAGCGCGATCGAGCGCGCGGGCGAGTTCCTGATCGATCGCAAGAACTCGAAGCAGCATCTCTCCTTCGGGCTGGGCGTGCATTTCTGCATGGGCAGTCGGCTCGCCGAGATGCAGCTACGCGTGCTCTGGGAGGAGATCATGAAGCGCTACCGCGAGGTCGAGGTGGTGGGTGAGCCAGTGCGCGTGAAGTCGAGCTTCGTGAAGGGCTTCGCCGAGCTGCCCGTGCGGCTGCATCCCTGGTAGGGCGGTCGCGGTGTCAGCCCGAGATCCGTTCGGGCGACCAGATGACCACGTCGATCCGGCGCGCGAAGTGGAGCAGGGCAGGCGGCCCCTCGGCGCGAAGGTCGTGTGGATCGAGGAGCTGGTTGATCTCGATCTCTGCCTCGGCCCGATGGAGGGGCCACGGGCGATGGTCGACGCGACCGAAGGCGGGGTGCATCGCCTAGGCGTGCTGGGCCATGAAGGCCTCGAAGGCTTCCGCCCAGTCATTATGCCAGCGCGAGAGTGCCGGGCGATTCTCGATCAGATCGCCCGCGGCCCAGGCGATTCGGGCGCGATCCATCTCGGGCGTGACGTCGTTGTCGGGGCAGAGCACGTAGAAATCACCTCGCTCGATTGCGGCAAGCAGGGTGTCGGCCACCTGCTCGGGCGTCCAGGCCGAAGCCGGCTTCTCCTTCAGGAAGCGCTGGATCATGCCGGTATACGTGAAGCCGGGCACCAGCAGATGGGCCGTGACAAGGCAGCCGTCCAGGCTTCGCAGCTCGTGGGCGAGGGACTCCGTCAGGCTCTTGATGCCGGCCTTGGAGACGTTGTAGGCGGCGTCGCCGGGCGGGTTCGTGATGCCCTGCTTCGAGCCGGTGTTGACGATCGCGCAGGGTGTTCCTTGATCGATCATGCCCTGCGTGAACACCTGCAGGCCGTTGATCACACCCCATAAGTTGACGCCTAATACCTTCTGCCAGCCCTCGTAACCCTGCCAGCTGCCTCCGCCTCCGCCAATGCCCGCGTTGTTCATCAGGAACGCCACCTCGCCGAAGCGCTCGAGGACGGTGTCGCGGAGCGCCTCGACCGATTCGCGGCGGGAGACGTCGGTCGGGACCGCGAGCATCGTCGTCCTGCCCTTGGCCGCGCCATCCAGCGCCGCGGCGGCGAGTGCCTCGGAGGCTTTGCCGAGGGCGATCTCGTCGTGGTCCGCGATGCAGACGTTCAGGCCGCGCTCGGCCAGGCGAACGGCCGTCGCGAGTCCGATCCCGCTGGCACCTCCCGTGATGACGGCAGCTCGGTTCGGGGCAAGGGCGGGATGGGGCATCGGGCGCACTCCTTTTCGCCAGCGTAGCGCGCTAGGAGAGGTGGGAGCCGTGGACGCAGGAGCCCGCCCGATCGGGCGGATGGAACCACTTCGGTCGAAACGATCGACGTGCTCGCTACCGCGAGTCGGCGCGGCCGATCGTACCGGGAAGATCTTGCGGACGGACGCGAGGCGAAGAGATCTCGAGCCTGCCGAGGTAGTCGGCCAGCTCGTGCGGGTTGAAGATCACGCCGTCCATGAATCGATCGGCGGCCATCGGGATCGGGACGCTGGCGTCCTCCAGAACCCAGGGCGCTACGTGGGCGCCCTCGGTCTTCCAGTCGATGGTGGGCGTCGCGACGCCGAGATCGCGGGCGACCTCGCGATAGAGGTCCGGACGGTAGACCGAATCGATGACCTCTTCGAAATCGATCGCCTTGTCGATCTGGCCCCAGCGAATCATCTGGGCGACGAACCAGGCCGCGTGTGATCGCCAGGGAAAGGTCGCGGCATAACGATAGAAGACGTGCATGTCGGGCAGCGTCCGCGGGCTTCCGCTGGCGTCTTCGACGCGGCCGCGCATCGACTCCGAGACGACCTCGACCGGCGCGTCGACATGGCTCAGCCCGGAGACGACGTGCACGGCCTCCTGTCGATGGCTCATCTCGTCGAGCCATCGACAGGCGCGGAGCAGGGCTCGAGTCGTTGCCCGCGCAGTGCCCGGCCGCTCCTCCGCCCACTGCCTGCGAAGCGCGAGGACCTTCTCGGGTGCGCTCGGCCAGACGTCGAGACTCGTCGCGAGCGTCCTGCCGGTCCCGTGAACGCGCGCCAGGGTATTCCATGGCTCGCCGACGCAATAGCCGTCGATCGAGCCCTGCTCGAGCATCGAGACCATCGAAGGTGGCGGCGCGACGAGGATTCGGACGTCATGATCCGGATCGATTCCGGCCGCGGCGAGCCAATAGCGCAGGATGTAGTTATGTGAGGAGAACCGAAAGACCACGGCGAAGGCCAGCGGCGACCGGCCGTTTCTGCGGTCTTCCTCCAGGACGGTCCGCAGGCCCCGACCCGCGGCCATCGGGTCGCCTGCGCTCTCGGGCGCTGCTCGCAGGATGCGCTGCGCGAGCTCGGTCGAGACCGTGATGGCGTTGCCGTTCAGGTCGAGGGACAGGGGAACCGTGAGCGGTACGTCGACGCTGTCGATCCCCAGGCTCGTCGACAGGCTGATCGGAGCGAGCAGCTGCGCGCCGTCGAGAGCGCCGACCGCCAGCTTGTCTCGCATGTTGGCCCACGACGGCTCCCGGGAGAGCGTGACGTCGAGACCTTCGTCCCGAAAGAAGCCTCGCTCCCGTGCGATGACGAGCGGGGCGCAGTCGGTCAGCGGCAGGAAGCCCAGCCGCACGTGCGGCTGCTCGACGGGCTGCGGGCGGGCGCTGCTTGCGGGGTTTTCCTTCATCATGCTCGATCTCCGTCGTTGTCGTCCTTTGTTCCGATTCCGTGGCCGCCCGTGGCGGCTGCCACGGGGCGCGAGGAGCGCGGGCCGTTAGAGCAGGTCCGCCATCTCGACGAGCTGACGCGACACGTCGACGATTCGCATGCTCCGATCCATCGCGGTCTTACGAAGCATCTGGTAGGCCTCGTCTTCCGAGAGCGAGCGGCGGTCCATCAGGATGCCCTTCGCGCGGTCGATGAGCTTTCGCTCCTCGAGCGAGCTGCGTGCCTCGGCGAGCTGATCCCGAAGCGCCTTCTCCTCGTGGAAGCGAGTGATCGCGACGTCCAGGACCGAGCGGACGCGCTCTGGCGCGGCACCCTTGACCACGTAGGCCGCGACGCCGGCCTGGATGGCCCGGCGAATCGAGTCGGGGTCGGCGTCGTCGACGAACATCACGATCGGTCGATGCTGTTCGTGGCTGATGCGCCGCATGTCCTCCAGCGTGTCGCGGCCCGGCGAGTCGATGTCGATGATCACCACGTCCGGCTGAGCGGCTTGAACGGTTGCGTGGAGGTCCGGGCTCGCATCCGCGACGCGCGCCACGACCTCGTCGCCCGCCGCCTCGATCGCCTTCGCGATCGCGTCGTAGCGCTGGGGTTGGTCGTCGATCACCAGCACCTTCAGCTTCGAAGCCATCGTCTGCTCTACGGGTCCAGGGGCGCGCGTCTTTCCGGAATGGGGGATCCAGCTTCCGGTGCGTTCTCGTCGAGCCGTCCGATCGAGGCCGGAGCTTCGATGAATCGCGATCGACTTTCAAAGAGCGAGACGAGAGCAACACGCGTGCCAATCACCGTGCGGGCGAGCGTCGACCACCGACGCGCTCTTCGACTCGACGTGGCGTGTTTGCCCGATCCCTCGGCAACGCCTGCTGATTCTCGAGGCGCAGCGGCGAGCAATCGACGTCTCGGATGCCGGGTCGGCGAGGCTGAAGATCGCTTGCTGGGACGATTGCAGCGCAGTTCGGCCGCGTCCCGCTCTAGCTGAGGAAGAGCCGAGCGGGTGCTGTTGCTTGGCAAGCATCTTGAATAGACAGAGTCTGACAAGAACGAGTCGGGATGGGCATCCCGGCAATCGGACCCAGCGGCGGGTCCATACATCACCCGAAGACTCGTCCGACTGACGGAAGTCGTGGCGAGAGAGCAAAGGCGCTCACGGACTCGAAAGAGTTCGCTGGGCGCCTTTTTCTTTTTTGGGCTTCGAGACGAAGCCGCCGGAGATCTCAATGATTCGCACACGTGCTCGGAGAACGTCCGCCACAAGGGAATACGCCGCGTTTCGCGCACCGATCCTCGCGGCTCTCTTCTTGCTGCTCTTTGCCGTGGTCGAGGCGGCGGGAGCTGGGGAGCCCGAGAAGGACGAGCTCAAATTCGGCTTCATCAAGCTGACGGATTGCGCGGCGCTCGTGATCGCGAAGGAGCTCGGATATTTCGAGGAGGAAGGACTCTTCGTGACGCTCGAGGCCCAGGCGAACTGGAAGATCCTGCTCGACCGCGTGATCAGCGGTGAGCTCGACGGGGCTCACATGCTTTCGGGACAGCCGATCGGCGCGACGGTGGGAATCGGTACGAAGGCGGACGTGATCACGCCCTTCAGCATGGATCTGAACGGCAACGGCATCACGGTCTCCAACGCCGTCTGGGAGCAGATGAAGTCGGTCGATCCGGCACTGGCGATCGCGAAGCCGGCCCATCCCATCTCGGCCGCTGCGCTCAAGCCGATCGTCGAAGAGGCCAAGAAGCTGGGTGAGCCGATGCGGATGGGGATGGTCTTCCCGGTGTCGACGCACAATTACGAGCTGCGGTACTGGCTCGCGGCGTCGGGGATCAGCCCGGGCTTCTACACGCCCAGCGACACGACGGGGATGACGAATGCCGACGTCCTGCTCTCGGTGACGCCTCCGCCGCAGATGCCGGCGACCCTCGATCAGGGGACGATTCAGGGGTACTGCGTTGGCGAGCCGTGGAACCAGCAGGCGGTGTTCAAGAAGATCGGCGTACCCGTCGTCACGAACTACGAGATCTGGAAGAACAATCCCGAGAAGGTCTTCGGCATCACGAAGGAGTGGGCCGAGAAGTATCCCAATACGGCGGTGGCCGTCACGAAGGCCTTGATCCGAGCGGGCAAATGGCTCGACGGGAGCATCGAGAATCGCAAGCAGGCGGTGAAGATCCTCTCGAGAAGCGAGTACGTCGGCGCGGACGAAGAGGTCATCGCGGCCAGCATGACCGGAACCTTCGAGTACGCGCCCGGTGACAAGCGCGAGCTTCCGGATTTCAACGTCTTCTTTCGATACGACGCCACCTACCCGTTCTACAGCGACGCCGTCTGGTTCCTGACCCAGATGCGTCGATGGGGCCAGATCGGCGAGGACAAGCCGGACTCGTGGTACCACGAGACGGCCAAGAAGGTCTATCGCCCGGATATCTACAGGCTGGCGGCGCAGGAGCTCGTTTCGGAGGGGCACCTCGACGCTTCCGAAATACCGCAGACCGACGGCTACAAGCCGCCCGACTCGGGCTTCATCGACGGGATCGTGTACGACGGCCGCAAGCCGAACGAGTACCTGACCCGATTCGAGATCGGAAACCAGGGCCAATCCGCCCGCACGGCCTCGCGTTAGGTCACGTCCTTCGTGGCGGCGCGCTTGATCGCCGTCTCTCGACAGGAGTCAACATGTCCGGCGATTCGACCGCATTCAGCAGTGGCAAGGCGAGAATGATCCGCACAGTGGAGGGGCTCGGTCTCGAGATCTTCGTGCCGGCGATCCGCCTGGCGACCGGAGAGGATCCCGCGGCGCAGATGAAGGATCTGGCGCGAAGTGTGGGCGTCCCGATCGTTTCGATCCTGATCTTCCTCGCGCTGTGGGCCAGCCTCGCGGCATCGGTCGAGACGAGCATCGGCTCCGTTCCCGGTCCAGCCCAAGTCTGGACCGAGGCGAAGGCGCTCGTCGCCGAGCATCATGCCGAGCGCCAGAAGGAGGTCGAGTTCTATCAGCGAATGGAGGTGCTCAAGGAGAAGTGGGCCGCAAAGGGCAAGCCCTGGAAGGATCGCAAGTATTCCGGGAAGCCCACCTATTTCGATCAGATCTGGACGAGCCTCAAGACGGTCTTCGCGGGATTCCTGATCGCATCCCTGATCGCCGTCCCGATCGGCATTCTGTGTGGCCTGTCGCGCACGATGAATGCGGCCTTCTCGCCGTTGATCCAGATTTTCAAGCCCGTCTCTCCGTTGGCGTGGCTGCCGATCGTCATGATTCTCGTGAGCGCGCTCTACACGAGTGAAGATCCGCTCTTCGAGAAATCCTTCATCAGCTCGGCGTTGACGGTGAGTCTGTGTTCGCTGTGGCCGACGCTCGTCAACACGGCGCTCGGCGTGACATCGGTCGACCAGGATCATCTCAACGTCGCCCGAGTGCTGCGCCTTCCCTGGACCACGCGGGTATTCAAGATCGTCGTGCCGTCGGCTCTGCCGCTGATCTTCACCGGCCTGCGGCTGTCGCTCGGCGTCGGGTGGATGGTGCTGATCGCGGCCGAGATGCTCGCCCAGAATCCCGGCCTCGGGAAATTCGTCTGGGACATGTTCCAGAACGGCAGCTCGCAGACCCTCGCGCAGATCATGGTCGCGGTGTTCACGATCGGATTGATCGGCTTCTTCCTCGACCGGTTGATGGTGGCGCTCCAGCGGATGGTGAGCTTCGACGGCGCGGCGTCGGCTTGATCGATGAGAGGAGATCGCACGATGGCCGTCCGGTTGACGACTGAAATGAATGCCGAGATGCAGATCGGCGCGGTGTCCCCGGAGACGGCGGTGCCCTTCCTCGAGTTGCGGGGCGTGAGCAAGTCGTTCGGCGAGGGACCATCGCGCACGGAGGTGCTGTCGGACATCGACCTGTCGCTTCCCGAAGGCGAATTCCTCGCGATCGTCGGCTTTTCGGGGAGCGGGAAGTCCACTTTGATCAACCTCATCGCCGGCCTGCAGCGGCCGGATGAGGGGACGATCGAGCTCGAGGGCAGGGCGATCACCGGGCCGGGGCCGGATCGCGGGGTGGTCTTCCAGGGATATGCGCTGCTGCCCTGGCTCACGGTCCTGGACAATGTCCGGCTCGCGGTCGACGCGGTCTTCTCGTCCGAGTCCCGATCGCAGCGCCGCGACCGCGCGCGACGTTATGTCGAGATGGTGGGGCTCGGAGAAGCGCACTGGAAGTACCCGGGTGAGCTCTCGGGCGGGATGAGACAACGGGTGAGCGTCGCCCGGGGGCTCGCGATGGACCCGAAGGTCTTGCTGCTGGACGAGCCCCTCTCGGCGCTGGACGCGTTGACTCGCGGGAGTCTGCAATCGGAAATAGAACAGATCTGGGCCGCGGATCGGAAGACCGTCGTGATGATCACGAACGACGTCGACGAGGCGATCCTGCTGGCCGACCGGATCATCCCGCTGCGACCCGGCCCGCGCGCCTCGCTCGGACCCGGCTTTCCGGTCCCCCTCGATCGGCCGCGCAATCGTGCGGCCGTCAACGACGACCCCGACTTCAAGAAGATCCGCAACGACATCACCAAATACCTCACCGCTGTGAGTCGCCAGGCCGCGCGGGCGAGCTCCAAACGACGGCTCAAGAAGCCCGACGTCAAACCCGTCATCCCAAGGCCGCCGAGCCTGCCGGCGGCGCGCTAGCGCGCGGGATCGAACGCAGGCGACGTCGCCGTCTGGACAGGAGTCACGACATGCCCGGTTTTCTCGAGACCATCAAGCTTTCGAAGATCTACGACACACCCGACGGGCCGCTGCCGGTGGTCGAGGACTTCGAGTTCGAGATGAAGAAGAGCGAGTTCGTCGCCTTGATCGGCCATTCCGGCTGCGGGAAATCGACGGTCTTGCAGATGATCGCCGGCCTGAACGAGATCAGTGATGGCAATATCGTGCTGGACGCGCACGAGATCGAGGGGCCCGGACCCGATCGAGGAGTGGTCTTTCAGGCGCCCTGCCTGCTTCCGTGGATGACCGCGCGACAGAACGTGATGCTCGGAGTGAGCCAGGTCTACGCGCACGTCGACGAGCTGACTCGTCAGCAGATCGTCGAGTACCACCTCGCACTCGTAGGGTTGGCAGACGCGCTCGACAAGTATCCGGCCGAGCTCTCGGGCGGCATGAGGCAACGCGTCGGGCTCGCCCGTGCCTTCGCTCTCTCGCCGAAGATGCTGCTGCTCGACGAGCCCTTCGGAATGCTCGACTCGTTGACGCGCCTCGAGCTTCAGGAAGTGCTGCTCGAGATCTGGTCGGAAGACCAGATGACCGCGCTGATGGTCACCCACGACGTCGACGAGGCGCTCTTCCTCTCGGACCGCGTGGTGATGATGACCTCGGGGCCTCGCGCGCGGGTGGGCGAGATCCTGGAAGTGCCCTTCGCGCGGCCGCGTGAGCGAGCCGAGGTGCTCGACCATCCCGACTACTACGCGCTGCGCGGACAGCTGATCTCTTTTCTTGCCGCTGAAGACCGGAGGAAGCGCGCGGCTTGATCGATTCCGGGCGATCGAAATTCGTTCGCCTTCAACCCTCGAGACTCCATTGCGAGACTCCATCGAAAGGTTCGTCGTGAAAAACCTGCCTCGTATCGTCCACCTCCTGGGACTTCAGCTGGCCTTCGTGGCGGCCTTGTCCTTCGTCCTCCCGTCCGGGGGCGCAACCGCCGAGGAGGCGGAGGGTACGCCGCCGGCGAAGCCCGGGAATCTCTTCGACGAAGCACTCGCCGCGGTGATCAGCGGCAAGCCGATTCTCGACGTCAACCTGCGCTGGGAATATGCAAAGATCGACCAGCAGCAGCATTCGCATGGAGCGACGGTGCGCACGCGGCTCGGCTATCAAACGGGGGCCTTCCGAGGATTTTCGGCCCTCGCCGAGATGGTGAATACGGCCTCCCCGAAGCCCAGTGCCTACTTCGACGGCGTCGAAACGAATAACGGACCGCAGACGATCATCGCCGATCCGGAGCGGACGGATTTCAATCGCGGCTGGCTCCAGTTCGCGAAGAAGGAGTGGGCTGGCTTTCAGGTCAAGGGCGGCCGACAGCGGATCAAGCTCGACGACGACCGCTGGATCGGCAACGTGGGATGGCGGCAGAACGAGCAGACCTTCGACGCCGTGCGCGCGCAGACGACGCTCGGCCTCGAGAAGCTCGTCGCCCAGTACATCTATGCGTGGGAGGTGAAGCGCATCTTTGCCGACAAGGGTCCGGAGGCTCGGCGCGACTTCGGCCCTCGTGGCCATTTCATCAACATCGCCTATACGCAGAGCCCGGCATTCAAGGCGGTGGGCTTCGCGTACCTGATCGACCCGAATCGTTCGAACTTCAGGGCCTTCGGATCACAGACCTACGGCCTTCGCTTGACCGGCGCGATTCCCATCAATGAGAAGTTCTCCCTTCCCTATCAGGCTTCCTACGCCTGGCAGGGAGATTGGGGAAACAATCAGACCTCCTATGACGCCAACTACTACTTCCTCGAGGGCGGCGTCAAGGTCAACAAGTTGTTCACCGTGACGGCGGGTTACGAGGTGCTCGGGAGTGATACCGATGCGCGGGTCGTGACCCCGTTCTCGACGGCTCACAAGTTCAACGGCTTTGCCGACGCCTTCCTGAACAACGGCGGGAACCGTGGCTTGCGCGACTTCTTCGCGACGATCGCGCCCGCGATCCCGGTCGAGGGCCTCACGTTCAAGTTCTTCTTCCACCAGTTCTGGGACGATCAGGGAGGCGACAACCTGGGGCAGGAATACGACTTCGTCAGCGTATACAAGCTGAACCAGTACGTCTCCTTTCTCTACAAGTTCGCCTACTTCGATGGCGGCAATAAACCGGAATTCTCGAAGACCACGCGAAGTACGGTCGACGTGACGCTCAAGTTCTAGGGAGATTGGATCATGAATGCGTCGAAGCGTCGGGTCGTCATCATCGGGAACGGAATGGTGAGCCATCGACTCTGCCAGCAGCTGGCGGAAAGCGAGGACCGCGATGGGCTCGACATCGTCGTTCTGGGCGAGGAGTCGCATCCGGCCTACGACCGTGTGCACCTGAGTGAATACTTCTCGGGCCGCGGCGCCGAGGACCTCTGGCTGGCCGGGCGCGACTGGTACGCCGAGGTCGGGATCGAGCTCGTGCTTTCGGACCCGGTCGAAGAAATCGATCGGGCATCGGCCTGCGTGACGACTCGATCGGGCAGGCGGGTCGCGTACGACGAGCTCGTGATGGCGACGGGCTCGACTCCCTTCGTGCCGCCGATTCCCGGGATCGAATCGCAACGTGTGCTGCTCTACCGGACGATCGACGATCTCCTCGAGATCGATGCGCTCGCGAGTCGAAGCCGGACCGCTGCGGTGATCGGAGGCGGGCTGCTCGGGCTCGAGGCTGCCAAGGCGCTTCTCGACAAGGGGCTCCAGACCACCGTCATCGAAGCGGCGCCGCGCCTCATGCCGAGGCAGGTCGACGCGGACGGGGGCGCGCTCCTGGCCTCGCTGATCGAGGGGCTCGGTGTCGAGGTCATCTGCTCGGCGCGCACGGAAGGCATCGTCGAAACGGTCGATGGCCTCGAGGTCCAGCTGGCGGATCGGGATGCGCTGTCCGTCGACATGATCGTCGTGAGCGCGGGCATCCGGCCGAGAGACGAGCTGGCGGAGAGGGCGGGGCTGGCTCGGGGCGAGCGCGGCGGCATCGCCGTCGATGACGGCTTGCGCACGACTGATCCGAAGATCTTCGCAATCGGTGAATGCGCCGCGCATCGCGAGTTCGTGTACGGCCTGGTCGGGCCGGGGTACGCCATGGCGGATCGGGTCGCGGCCGCGATCCGCGGCGAGCCCCAGAGCTTCGAAGGCGCCGACTTGTCGACGAAGCTCAAGCTCATGGGGGTCGATGTCGGCAGCTTCGGCGATCCTTTCGCGGACGAGGCGGCGAAGGCAGATCCCGACGCGTCCCGGGTGGAGACGGTCACGTTCAAAGACGCGCGGCGAGGCGTGTACCAGAAGCTCCTGGTGTCGAGCGAGGAGCAGCGGCTGCTAGGTGGGATCCTGATCGGAGACTGCGACGCCTACGCCACGCTGCTCGCGCTCTCTCAGCAGGGCAAGCCTCTCGAAGTCGAGCCGCACGAGCTCCTCTTCGGCAAGGGCGAGGCGATCGATCTCGCTGACGAGGCGCAGCTCTGCTCGTGCAACAACGTGAGCTACGGACGGGTTCGTTCCGCGATTCGGGAAGAAGGGTTGGCGACGGTCGGAGGCATCAAGGCCTGCACGAAGGCGGGCACGGGCTGTGGCGGCTGCGTGCCGGTGGCGACCCGGGTTCTGGAGGAGGAGCTCGCCGCCGCGGGTCGCGAGATCGACCGGAATGTCTGCGAACATTTTCAGTACTCCCGGCCCGAGCTCTTCCAGATCGTCAAGCTCGGACGCATCGAATCCTTCGAGGCATTGCTGGCGAGTCATGGCCGCGGAAACGGCTGCGAAGTCTGTCGCCCCGCCGTCGCTTCGATCCTCGCGAGTACCTGGGCCGATCCGGTTCTCGATCACGCGACGATCCAGGATACGAACGACCGATATCTGGCAAACATGCAGCGACGGGGTCTCTACTCGATCGTGCCGCGCGTGCCGGGTGGCGAGATCACGCCGGACAAGTTGATCGTGCTGGGCGAGGTGGCGAAGCGCTTCGATCTCTATTGCAAGATCACCGGTGGCCAACGAATCGATCTCTTCGGCGCGCGCGTCGAGCAGCTTCCGGAGATCTGGGAGCAGCTCGTGTCGGCCGGGTTCGAGAGCGGGCACGCCTACGGCAAGGCGCTGCGTACGGTCAAGAGCTGTGTAGGGACGGCCTGGTGTCGATTCGGTGTCCAGGACTCGACGGCCTTCGCGATTCGGGTCGAGGAGCGTTATCGCGGACTCCGTTCGCCGCACAAGCTCAAGTCCGCCGTCTCGGGCTGTATCCGGGAATGCGCCGAGGCCCAGAGCAAGGACTTCGGCTTCATCGCAACGGAGAACGGCTGGAACGTGTACGTCTGCGGGAACGGCGGGTCGAACCCGCGCCACGCTGATCTGCTGGCCACGGACGTGTCCGACGAGGAAGCGATTCGACTGATCGACCGCTTCCTCATGTACTACATCCATACTGCCAATCCGCTGGAGCGGACCGCGCCGTGGCTGGATCGGCTCGACGGAGGGATCGAGTACCTCAAGAGCGTTGTCATCGACGATGCGCTGGGCATCGCGTCGTCTCTCGAAGCCGACATGGATCAGCTGGTCGACCTCTACCGCTGCGAGTGGAAAGAGGTCGTCGAGAACCCCGAACGCCGCGCTCATTTTCGCCACTTCGCGAATTCGACGGAGAGCGATGACCAGATCGAGAAGATCGAGGAGCGAATGCAGTCCCGCCCCGGCGACTGGGGGGACGGAGTCCAGGCGCCTGCGTCCGAAGGCGGTACGCCCGAAGACCGGTGGCAGTGGACTCGTGTGGGAGACGTGGCGTCCCTTCCGCGCGATGCCGGCCTCGCCTATCGCGTAGAGGGTGGGCAGCTCGCGATCTTCCACGTCGCGAGCGAGGGACGCTACTACGCGACCGAGAATCGTTGTCCGCACATGAAGGACATGGTGCTCTCCCGCGGACTGCTCGGGAGCCAGGGCAGCGAGCCCAAGATCGCGTGTCCCCTGCACAAGAAGACGTTCTCTTTGCGCTCGGGCAAAGGGCTCTCGGATCCGCGCTACTGCTTGCGGACCTTCCCCGTCGAGGTCCGCGAGGATGGCGTCTTCGTGAAGCTGCCACCGACGAAGGAATGGATGCGCACTAGCGGGTCGAACGAGGTCGCCGGATGAGTGCCGCGGACTCGCTCGATGGCGCGCCGCGGCTGGTCGATCTGCTGATCGAAGAGCAACAGACGCTTCGCGCCGTGGACGAGTTCTCGGAGTTCCACGCCCAGCGGGAGGGCGATGAGGGTCGCTTCGAGACCTTGATTCCGATGGACCTGCCGGGCACAGACCAGCAATTCGCCTTTGCGGTCGATCTCGACGCCTGCACCGGATGCAAGGCCTGCGTCACCGCCTGCCATAGCCTGAACGGCCTCGAGCTCGGTGAGACCTGGCGGAAGGTGGGCGAGATCGAAGGCAGTCAAACGCCGCTCGAGATCGCGTCCGTGCCGGTTCAGCAGACCGTGACCACGGCCTGTCATCATTGCGAATCCCCGGCGTGTCTGGCGGGCTGCCCCGTGCGAGCGTACGAGAAGGACCCGATCACGGGGATCGTCGTCCACCTCGACGACCAGTGCATCGGGTGCCGCTATTGCCAGCTGACATGTCCTTATGACGTGCCGCAGTTCTCGGAGCGTCTTGGGATCGTGCGCAAATGCGACATGTGCCACGGGCGGCTGGCTGCGGGGGAGGCACCGGCCTGCGTCCAGGGCTGTCCCAACGAAGCGATCTCGATCGAAATCGTCGATCGCAGCACACCCGTCGACCAGGCGATGATGCTCCCGCTCCTCGAGGGAGGGATGCCGAGGTCGTCTCTCACTCGGCCGACGACGCGCTACCGGAGCGAGCGGGCGCTGCCGACGGATCTCCGTGCAGTGGACTCCGGGCGACTCGCTCCGTCCGACGCACATACGCCGCTTGCGGTCATGCTCGTCCTGACTCAGGCCGGGATCGGCACCGTGAGTTTCGATCTCGCGCTCGGCGCCGCGTTTCCTGGCCTGTACGGACCGGTCGAGCGCCTGGCGACGCTCGCCGCCGCGACGGTCGTCACCCTGATCGGCCTGGCCGCGAGCATCCATCACCTCGGTCGACCGCAATACGCCTTTCGAGCGTTCCTCGGACTGCTGACCTCGTGGATGAGTCGCGAGATCATCGCGCTCGGCGCCTTTGCCGGCGCGCTGGTCGCGGCGCTCCTGTCCTCGATGGCCGAGAGCGGCTGGCCCACGATCGAGCTGGCGCCCTGGTCGATGCTGGCGCAGGGCGCGGCCCCCGCGCGTCTCGCGGCCTGCTTGTCAGGTCTCCTCGGCCTCTTCTGTTCCATCAAGATCTACGCCGTGACGGGCAGGCCCTTTTGGCGGCTCGATCGGACGGCGTTGCGCTTCGTCGGGACGGCGCTGGTGCTCGGGGCGTCGGTCAGCTCTGCGGCGTGGACGGTTGCGCAGGCGTTCTCTGTGAATGCGGATGCATCCGCCGCGCGCCTCTCGGTGCTGCTGCCCCTGATGGTCGGGCTGCCGATGCTGGTCAAGCTCGGTCTGGAGCGGGGTGTCCTCCTCCACGGCGAGGTGGGCCATGATGACGCCGCGCTGGCTCGAACGCGCAGGCTATTCGACGAGGCGCTTCGGCCGCTGGTCCGGCGGCGAACGATCCTCGCGGTTGCATTCGGTGTGGGCGTGCCGCTCGGGCAGGCGGGGCTGGCGGCCTGGAGTCCTGGGGGGCCGGCCACGATGGCAGCGGGGATCCTGTGTCTGGTCGGCTGTCTGGCCGGGGAGTGCGTCGAGCGGAGTCTCTTCTTTCAGGGGGAGGCGATGCGCGGGATGCCTGGCGCGCACTGACTCGGGCTTGTTTCGATGGGAAGGAGATAGTCGTGGCGATCGCACGCCGAATCCTGGATCTGATCCAGGCGCACGATGGGCCGCTCACGCGGGAGCTGGTCCGCCGGCCGGGCCGTTTCGGTCTTGGTCAGGTTCCGGAACGGCTTGCGCCCGACTCGACCGCGTCGATCGTCTGTGGCTACTGCTCGACGGGCTGCGGGCTGACCGCGCATTTGCGAGAGGGGGAGGCGATGAATCTCTCGCCCGACTCGAGCTATCCGGTCAATCGAGGCATGGCCTGTCCGAAGGGTTGGGAGGCGCTGTCCGCGCTCGAAGCGGATGATCGTGCGACCGATCCGCTCGTGCGTAATCGCGAGACCGGTCGGCTCGAGCCCGTCAGCTGGGACGAAGCGATGACCCGTTTCGTCGAGGGCATGAGGTCGGTCCAGTCCGCCTACGGCCCAGAGGCCGCTGCATTTCTCGGGACGGGACAGATGCCGACCGAGGAGCTCGCCTACCTGGGATGTCTCGCGAAGTTCGGCATGGGCATGGTGGACGGCGACGGGAACACCCGGCAATGCATGGCCACCGCCGCGCGGGCCTACAAGGAGTCCTTCGGCTTCGACGCGCCGCCGTATACCTACGCCGACTTCGAAGCGTCGGATGTGATCGTGCTGGTCGGCTCCAATCTCTGCGTCGCCCATCCGATCATGTGGGAACGGATCTGTCGCAATCCCCATGATCCGGAGATCATCGTCGTCGACCCCCGTCGCACCGAGACCGCGATTGCTGCGACGCAGCATGTCCAGCTCGCACCCAAGTCGGATCTGGTCCTGTTCTACGGCCTGGCGGCCGAGCTGATCGCGCGGGGTGCGATCGACCGGGGCTTCGTCGATCGACATACGACGGGCTTCGAAGACTTCGCGCGTTTCGTCGCGGACTATCCGATCGGGCGTGTGCTCGAGGCGACGGGGCTCCCGCGAGCGGATTTCCTGCGTCTGGTCGATCGCGTCGCGGAGGGCGAGCGCGTCTCCTTCTGGTGGACGATGGGGGTCAACCAGAGTCACGAGGGCGTGCGCCTTGCGCAGGCCATCATCAACCTTTCGTTGATGACGGGCCAGATCGGTCGTCCCGGCACGGGACCGAATTCGATCACGGGCCAATGCAACGCGATGGGCTCGCGTCTCTTCAGCAACACGACCAACCTGCTCGGTGGCCGGGCCTTCGAATCCGCGGAGGATCGCCAGGAGGTCGCGAAGATTCTCGGCATGCCGGTCGAGCGGATTCCCGAGCGCGTCAGCCGGTCCTACGACGAGATCCTCGACGCCGTGCGAGCGGGCCATATCAAGGCCCTGTGGATCGTGGCCACCAATCCGGCCCACTCGTGGATCGACAGCCATGCCCTGGACGAGATTCGGGAGAAGCTCGACTTCCTCGTCGTCCAGGACATGTACGCCAGCACGGAGACGGCCCGGATCGCCGATCTCGTACTGCCCGCCGCGGGATGGGGAGAGAAGGAGGGCAGCTTCATCAACTCGGAGCGCCGCATCGGTCGGATCCGAAAGCTTCGTCGCGCGCCCGGCCAGGCCCTCGCAGATTTCCAGATCTTTCGCCTGATCGCGGATAGGCTCGGGCTCGGGGCTCCCTTCGATCGATGGAAGCAGCCCGAGGACGTGTTCGAGTCACTCAAGGCTCTGTCCCGTGGCCGCCCCTGCGACATCTCGGGAATCCGAGACTACCGGATGCTCGACGAAGCCGGCGGCATCCAGTGGCCGCTGTCGGAGCGCGACGCGCAGGAACCGATCGCGCGAGAGCGTCGACTCTTTTCGGACGGTGTCTTCCCCCGTGACGATGGCCGGTCGCTCTTCGTCTTCGAGGCCCCCCGACCCGTGGCGGAGCCGGTCGACGCCGCCTTTCCGCTCGTCTTGTTGACCGGGCGCGGCACCTCCGCGCAATGGCATACGGAGACGCGGACAGGCAAGTCGAGCGTGCTCGCGCGACTGAAGCCCGAGAGGACGAGGCTTCAGATGAACCCGGCGGACGCCTCGCGGCTCGGGCTCTCGAACGGAGCGGACGTCGAGATTTCCTCGCGACGCGGAAGCATGCGCGTGCTCCTCTGGACGACCGCCGTGGTTCCGGAGGGCGTCGTATTCCTCGAGATGCACGATCGCGACACCAATCGACTCACTTATCCGGACTACGATCCGTACTCGCGTCAGCCGAGCTACAAGCACTGCGCGGTGTCGGTCAGACCCGCCGCGGCCTCCTAGACCCTCGGGTCGAGCCGCGATCGCGCGGATCTGCCTTGCTCAGGTCACGACGGCGAGCGATTGCAGGCAGCGCCGGTAGCGCTCGTCTTCGCGCCCGACGATCCGTTCGAGCCAGCTCTCGATCCAGCCCGTATCGAGCTCATCGCCGACGGCGAAGACGAGCTCGGCGATGTCGCGCCAGTCCTTGTCCCGGTCGAAGATCGCCTTGAAGATGACGAGGTCTTCGGCCGAAAGCACCTGGATCGTCTCTCCCTCTCCGAAGGGGAAGACGCGTCGGCGTTCCATGCACGCGTCGTGGAAGGCGTCGTACGAGAAGAAGAGATCCACCGGTGTCGCGCCCCAGCGGATGCGCGCCTGACCGTCACGGTGCAGGCGGATGCGCTCGCTCTCGGTGGGTGCTTGCGCACCGAGGCGAGCGAGTGCGCTCAAGACCTCGTCGGCGCGATCGGACTCGACGAAGACGTTGACGTCGATGTCGATCGTCGCGCGCGGCGTCGCATAGTAGGCGAGGGCGATCGCGCCGCCGAAGGCATGCGGGATGCGGGCCGATTGCATCGTGGCCTCGATCAGCAGCACCTTTTCGGACAGCGAAGGCTCTTGCGAGACGCCTGGCATCAGGAGGCCGCCGCCGTCTCCTCGGAAGAGAAGTGCGGGAAGGGCTCCCGGGGACGCGTTCGGCGGGGCGGCCGTGAGGCCGCGATGCGGCCGAAGGTGTCGAGCAGGTCCCGGAGCGCGGCGCCCCGAGCAGCGGGGGACGCCCCGATCCATTCGCTGACCTCTGCGAGCGGCTCGGGGATCGGAGCCGTCACGACCTGGTCGAGTGCGCGGACGAGCAGGCCGGCGATCACGGGGTCGATCGGATCGCCACGGCGGAGCCGTTTCAGCAGCGCACGCGCCTCGTCTTCCGGTGCTCGCTCGTCGACCGGGATGCCCATGACCCGAGCGCGCCGCTGCAGCGCCGCCGCGTCGAACCGACGCGCGGCCCGCGCGGCGGCTCGTGCCAGCACGGCGGGGGTCATTGCTCCGACGAAGCTCGCGAGCTGATGAGAACGCGGGCCCTTCGGCGTCGATCGACTCTCGCGGATTTCGACGCGGTCGCCCGCACGTTTTACGAGATAGGCCATGATAGCCACCAGGTTAGCATCGATAGTGTCTATCGACACTTCAGGCTGCTCCCTGAAGGTCTCCTTCCCGGCGGGGAGGGCGTTCGAGGCTCTGGGCCCCGGAGAAGCTGGACGAAGCGTCTTGGCGAGCGCGGAGTGCCCCGCCGAGCGACCGGCGCGCGCGACCTCAGCGATTGCCCGATCGGCCCATCGTCGCGGAGTAGACGGTCCGACCGCTGGCCACCTCCGTCAGGCGTCGAAGCCGGCGCTCCAGCCGCCAGGCCGCGGTCTCCACGGCCTGGCGGAAGGTTTCAGAACACTCGGTAAAGGAGACGACCGCACCGTCGCGCAAGCGGACCTGCACGTGGCAGCGGGCCGATCGCGGCTCGGAGTCTTCGCTCGGCGTCGAGACATCGAGTCGAAGCGTTCGCACATCGGGCGCCAGCCGGGCGCCGAGCGAGAGCCTGAAGGTCTCCTCGATCCACCCGCGCGATTCTCCCGAAATCGGCTGCCCTTCTGTCCGGATCCGAACGCGCATCGCTACTCTCCGCCCGATCGGAGCTCGGGCGCAGGTGCGATCCATGCGTTCGTCGCAACATCGGGCTCGGCGCGAGGGACTGCATGGAGTGGCTGAACTACCACCACCTTCTCTACTTCTATACGGTGGCTCGAGAAGGCAGCGTGCGAAAAGCGTCGGAGACGCTTCGCCTGGCCCAGCCGACGCTCTCCGGGCAGATCCGCAAGCTCGAGTCGGCGCTCGATGAGACCCTCTTCGTTCGTGAGGGGCGCTCGCTGGCGCTGACGGAGACGGGTGAGCTCGTCTACCGCTATGCCGAGGAGATCTTCTCCACGGGGCGCGAGATGATGGATGCGTTGCGGGGCCGGCCGACCAGTCGGCCGGCGAGGCTGCTGGTCGGGGTGGCGGACGTGGTGCCGAAGCTGATCGCCTACCGGCTGCTGCAGACGGCGCTGACGCTGGAGACGCCGGTCCAACTCGTGCTCAACGAAGGCAAGACCGACGATCTGATCGCCTCGCTCGCGCTGCAGCGTTACGACATGGTGCTGACGGACGTGCCGCTCGGGCCGCAGAACCGGGTGAAGGCGTTCAACCATCCGCTCGGCAGCTGTGGCGTCGGATTCTTCGCCGAGCCGTCGCTCGCCCGGCGCTTCCGGCCGGGATTTCCCGAGAGTCTGGACGGCGCGCCGATGATGCTGCCCACGACCAATACCGCTTTGCGTCATTCGCTGGATCGCTGGTTCGATCAGCTCGAGGTGCGACCCGACATCGTCGCCGAGATCGAGGATACCGCGCTGATGAAGGTCTTCGGCCAACACGGCACGGGGATCTTTGCCGCGCCGATCGCGGTGCGAGATCAGGTCAGGGAGGCTCATGGCGCGCACCTGGTTGGCAGTACGGACGAAGTCCGCGAGCACTTCTACGCGATCACGGTCGAACGTCGGATCATGCACCCCGCCGTCGCGGCCATCGCAGAGGCCGCGCGCAGCGGGATGCTCTCCTAGCTCGCTCACGCCGACGCATCGCAGGCGAGCCCTGTTTTCAGGCGGCGAAGAGGCGCTCCCGGTCGAAGGCCGGCTCGGCCATCGAGGAGGCGAGTGCCCGTTCGAGTCGTGAGGTGGCCTCGAAGACGACCTCTGTCAGGCTGTCGCCCGTTGCTTCGCGCTGGACGCTCCAGCCCTCGCGGCTCGTCGCCTGCAGCACGCATACCATTCGCGCGGGCTCTCCCGGTCGATGGCCGAGGTCCGCATCGAGCCGCTCGAGGGACGCTCGAGACGGCAGCGCCGAGCAGGCGAGCGTGCTGCGGGTGAACTGCTCCTCGAGCGCATTCAGCTCGAAGCCGTGGTTTCGAATCTGGATCTTCATGCCTCTTCTCCTTCGCTCTCACGACAGCATTATCGGCATGATCCAAACCTTTGAAAAATAGATAATTAAAGACAGAATGGATCATAAAACCGAAGAGTGGGAAGGCCCTCGCTACGGCTCTGCCCCGATTGCCGTCATGGCATGCTGGCGACCCGGGCTTCGTACTCGGCGGTCGCGCGGAAGAAAGCGCGCTGGGCGTTCACCAGCTCGGTCTCGGCCGTGGCGGCCTGGATCTCGCGGATGTTGACGTCGATCAGGTTGCTGAGACCGAGAGCCAGTCGTCGATTCTCTGCGTCGCGCAGCGTTCGAGCGAGCTCCGCGTTCTCGCGCGCGAGCCCCGTCTGTTCGTAGGCAGCCTTGAGCCGCTCGATCGCTTCGAGGGCGGAAGCGATGATGCGCTCCTCGGCGATGCGTGACTCGTTTGCGATCTTCGATAGCCGCAGCTTTGCCGCGGCGAGACGTCCGCGCGCCTTCCTCTGCTGCACGGGCATGCTCAGACTCATGAGCGCCTTCACTTCGGTCTCGCTGCGGGAGGCGGAGGAGAACTTGCCCTTCTCGTCGATGCCCCCGTTGGCATCTCCGAAGTCCCGTGACAGCTCGACCCGGAGGTCGAGGGAGGGCAGCGTGTCGTTGCGGGCTTGCGCGATCTTCAGCATGACCCGGTCGCGCTCGTTCTCGAAGCGGCGCAGGATCGGGTGATGCTCCTCGACGAGCTCGAGGTCCTGGACGAATTTCTGATCGTCGGGCTCCTGCTCGATCGGGAAATGCTCCGGCAGCAGCTCGCGTCCCGCTCGCAGCGGGTGGCCCGTATCGTCGCGATGGTAGAGCGAGAGACGGATCGAGGCCGTCTGGAAGTCGCGCTCGGCACCTCGCTTCTTCGCGGACCGCTCGACGATCAGCCGCCGATTGTCGGTGAGCACGATGCGCGCCTCGGCGCCCTTCTCGACCCGGGATTCGAGCTGCTCCTGGCGTTCGAGTGCGACATCGAGCAGGCGCTCGGCGATCTCGAGCGTCTGCCCGGCGGCGAGCCACTCCCAGTAGGCGACGGAGGCGGCGAGCTCGACGTCGACGAGCTGCAGCAGGGTCTCGGGCTCCATCTGCGCGAGGGAGATGCGCGCGTCCCGAATGCCCGCGCGCGCGTCGTCGATCGATCCGTCGCGCAGCAGCGGCACCTCGACGCCGACGCGGACCTCTCCACTCTCGTCCGTCAAGCGACCCGCGTCATAGGAGGGGAAGTCGCCCTGGGCGTATCGATAGCCCGCGAAGAGCTTGCTGCCCCAGAGCGTCGTGTCCTGCTCGAGCAGCACGTCTCCCGCGTTGTTCTCGTAGAAGCCCTCGGGACGAATGTCGCCCGTCAGCCCGACGCGCAGATCGAAGGCACCGCGCGCCGCGCGCAGGTCTTCGCTGCGGGCGAGCCGCTCGTTGCGAACGGCTTCGATCAACGGGAAGTGTTCACGCGCTGTCGCGAGCACCTCGTCGAGGCTGAGCTCGGCAGCGGCCGGGGTCGAGAAGCAGAGCGCTGCGCAGATTCCGAGTGCAGTCAGCCTCGACCGACTCACTGCTTGCCTCCAACGAACGGCGATCCGGACGCGGGCATGTTCCCCTGTGGACCACTCGACAGCGTCGGCGGAAAGCCATTCGCCTGGCGCCACAGCTCGAAGCCCAGACTGACCTGATCGAGCAACACGAAGCCCTTGGCGCGCACGCCCTGCCTGAGGAAGCGCGGATCCGGCCAGGGCGCGTCGTTCGGGTCGGGGACGATCAGCAAACGGAAGTGTCCCTGGCCATCGTCGCTCGGATCGACGAGCGCGACGCGGCCACCGAAGGTCCCGATCGCGACGGAGGGCCAGCCGGCGAACTGCACGGCGGGCCAGCCTTCGAACTGGAGGCGGACCGGACGTCCTTCCTCGATCAGCGGCACATGTTGGCCGTCGACCCACAGCTCGACCGCGCGGCTCTCGGTGTCCGGAATCAGCGAGACCAGCGGGGCCCCCGCCTTCACGAGCTCCGCGCCGGGCGCCGCGAAGAGACGGAAGACCGTGCCGTCGCGGGGGGCCGTGATGAGCTGGGTGTTCTGCTGGGCGATGCGGCTGGCGAGCTGCGCCGTTCGCTCCTCCAGCGCTGCGAGCTGGACCGCCGCCGACTCCCGGCTTGCGCGCGCGGACTCGATGTCGGCCTGTGCCTTGGTGTCGATCTGGCCCTGCTTGGCGCGGTTCGCGTCCGTGTCGCTGCGCGCGGCGGACAGGGCCTGCCGCGCCTGCTCGACGCGCGCCTGGGCCTCGAGATGGACCCGCTCCGCGATCTCGAACTCGAGCATCGACGCCAGGCCTTCCTCCATCAGCTCCTTCTGGCGCGTGTAGTTGAGCTGCGCCTGCTCGGCCGCCGCGCGCGCGCCGGCCAGGGCGTATTGCGCCGAGCGCACGCCGGCGGTCGCGACGTCGACCTGATCCTCGGCGGCGCTGATCGCGAGCTCTCGGGCGCTCGTCAGCGCGAGGATCTGGCTGTCGAGGACCGCGACCCGCACGCTGGCGGCCTGCATCTGGCTCGCGAGGGCGAGGCGCTGGCTCTCGAGCCTCTCGAGCAGCGCCGGATCGTTGTCGACCATCTCGAGGATGCGATCGCCTTCCTTGACGCGCGAGCCCTCCACGACCCAGGCCTTGCGAATGCGCCCGTCGACGGGGGCGGCCAGGGTCTGGATGCGGTCGAAGGGCTCGAGCGCGGCGACGCGACCGGAGCCGCGGATGTTCTGCTGCCAGGGCACGAAGATCAGCGCGAGCACCAGGACGACGAAGACGCCCCAGAGCGCTCGGGCCAGGATCTGGAGTCCGGCCGGCGTCTGTACCAGATGCATCGCGCCGAGCTCGAGCGGTCGATCGGAAATCGTGTCGAGTCGATCACTCATGTGCGTCTTCTCCCGGCGCCGGCGTGTCGGATCCGGCGAGGGCGACGCCGTCGTCGCGTTCGATGCAGACTATGCGATCACAACGGGCGGCCGTCTCCGGATCGGCCGTCGACAGCAGCAGCGTCCAGGGATTGTCGCGCTCGAGCAGCACGTCGAGCAGCTCCTCACGGGAATCGCCGTGGCCGAGCACCCGGGCGTCGACCGCCAGGATTCGGGGTCGCTGGACGAGCGCCCGGGCCACCATCAAGCGGGCCAGCTGGGTGCCCGAGAGCGGCGCGCCGTGGGTGGCGAGCTGGGTCCCCAATCCGTCGGGCAGCGCTCGGATCTCTTCGAGCAGCCCGGCGCGCTCGAGCGCCCGATCGATCTCGGGGATCCGCACCGAGTCGCGCCCGATGCGGAGATTCTCGAGGATCGAGCCGCCGAAGAACTCCTTCTCCTCGAGGCACAGCGCGGCGTCGCGGAGCCAGCCCGGCTGATGATCACGCACGTCCCGTCCGTCGGCCGCGATATGGCCACGGTCGGGCTCGCGCAGCCCGCTCACGAGCTCGAGCAGGGCGCGGTCGCGGCGGGGATCCTGGCTGGTGAGCGCGATGCGTTCGCCTGGAGCGACGCGAAGCGAGAACGCGTCGAGCAAGTGGATCCCGTCGTGGGCATAGCCGAGCGCGTGCAGCTCGATCTCGGGTGTTCGATCGAGCTCCGTGGGGACGACCGAGCCTTCGGACTCGGTGGGCAGGTCGAGCAGCACACCCAGCTTGTCCACCGCAGCGAGCACGTCGTAGAAGCTCTCGAGCTGCTTCCCCAGCCGCGCGAAGGCCGCGACCACTGCCGAGACGATCAGCTCGGAGGCGACCAGCTGCCCGAGCGTGAGCTGACCCGACACGACCAGCAGACCGCCGAGCGCCAGAACCAGCGAGTTCACCACGACCTGCAGCGCGAGCGCGGCCATCAGCTGGCTGAAGACGGTGCGATAGTGGTCCTGACGAGCGGCGACCCAGTCGGTGACGAGCGCCTCGTTCTTCTGGCGCACGAACTCGCGACCCGAGGTCGAGCGGAAGGTCCGCTCGTGGCGCAGCAGCTCCTGCATCCAGGCGGCGACCCGGTATTTCGCTTTCGACTCGGCGATCGCAGACCGGGTCGCCCGTCGGGCGAAGGGGACGACGACGGTCACCATCGCGATCACCAGCAGGATGCTGAGCCCGAGCATGAGCGGGTGATAGAGGGAGAGCACGATCAGGCCCGCGACGGTCTGGAGCAGCACCGTCGAGACGTCGAGCAGCACGCGGGCTCCGGTCTTCTGGAGCTGGATCAGGTCGAAGAATCGATTGGCCAGCTCGGGGCCGTGGACGTTGCTGAGTGCCTCGACGGGGACTCGCGGCAGGCGATTCGCGAGATCGATGCACGCGCGTACGAACACGCGGCGCTGGAGCATCTCGGCCAGGAAGGCCTGGAATCCCGTGAGCCCCGCCGCAAAGGAGAGTCCCGCCAGCAGCATCAGGGCGACCACGATCACGGGCTGGACGAGCCCGCCGAGCGCGACCGTATTCACGAGCTGCTGGACCGCGATCGGGATCGCGAGGGACAGGGCGCCGATGAACGCGGCGTAGACCACGATGGCGATCAGCTCGGCGCGCTCGGGTCGCATGATCTCGAGCAAGCGCCGGTTGGGAGTGAGCTTCTCGCTCGAACGGCTGGACGACGCGCCGGACAGTCCCGCCTCGGCCACGACCCAGCGTCGCCGGCCCGAAGTCCCTTCGTCGCCGAGCGACTTCGCGAGCCTTGCGGTTCGCGTCCAGCGGCTCACACCGGCCAGGTCTGCGACGCGCACCTTGTTGCGGCGCGCCTCGAGGATCGCGAGCCAGCCGCGCCCGGCATCCCAGGTGGCGAGCGTGAAGCCCGGGCGCGTGGCCTCGCAGGCTTCCTCGACCGTGAGCATCGCGCCGCGGGTCGTGAAGCCCCGCTCCCGACAGCAGATGCTCAGCTCGTCGAACCAGCCCCGGGCTTCGGACGGGGCGGCGGCGGCATGGCTCAGGGGGCTGGTGGCCGCCGGAGCGGAGTGCGAGACGTGGTCGCCGAGAAATGCAGCGAGAAACGCCGTCGGAACGGCCGTGTACTCACCGCCGGGACGGAGGGAATCGGGATCACTCGACATGGCGCAGATCATCGGCCGACTCGATCGGATCGTAAAGTAGATACTTTGAGTCGATCGGATCGGGATATTGGATGATTGACGACGGTGGCCAGCGAGGCCCGGCGGGTCGGAAAGCCTTCGCACGCGGCTTTCTCCTGCTGGCCTCGGATGGATGCGCTCGGCTTCAGGCGTCGGGGATCGTTTGGGTCGATGGAACGCTGGCAGCAGACCGTGATGCAGGAGCTCGCGGGCGACCCAGGCGCCCGCGGCACCGCCCAGCGTGCCGAAGAAGGCCTTGCCCGAGGCCGACGCGAGCGCGTGCAGGAGCAGGAGCCGCGTGTCGAGCCCGGCGAGCGCTTCGACGAGTGCCGCCGGGAAGAAGGCCGAAGCGCCCGCGACGGCTCCGATCATGGCACCGCGCGCGATCGAGAAGGGCGGCGAGTCGGGGTGCCGCTTCGAGGCACCCAGGTCTACGATCAGGCCGGGAACGAGCAGCTTGAGGACGATGAGCGGACCGCCGCGTCCCATCCCGAGGCCTGCGACGACCCCGCCCGCGATCAATCCGCAAAGGCTGGCCGCAAAGCGCCGGTCCACGCAGCTGCGGAGCAGCACCAGCCCGAAGCCGGCGGCGAGCATCGAATGCCCCGACAGGCCGATATGCCAGCGCAGGGCCGCCCGTGTGGCGACGATGAAGCTGGCGAAGAAGACCAGCAGCAGCGCTTCACGGGTGTCGATCTGCGGCGCGAGCTTCGCGCATCAGCCGTCGTCCTTGATCCGCTTGGACCGCGGCACCCAGGCCCCGTCTTCCTGGTGGACCTGGAAGACCACCTCGCCGCTGCGCAGCTCCGGTCGGATCCAGTCCCGCGTCTGGATCGGGGTGTCGCCGGCCAGCGGACGGTCCTGCTCGTCTACCACGCGGTCGACGCCGGTTCGATCGAGAATCTCGGCGACGCTCGCGCGGCCGCGGACCGCGCGAATGCCAGGCAGGTCGATGAAGCGTCCGTCCTCGGCGGTCGATCGCAGGGCCACGCCGCAGACCGCCCCGATGCGGCCCTGGCCGGTCTCGCCACCCGACCAGATCTGAAGGGGCCAGGCGGCGACCTCCTGGTCGAAGCGCGCGAGGTCGAGCACCTCGCGCTGGGCGCGTCGCGCCAGCGCCTGCAGGGCGGGCGGCGGATCGCTCTCCCGCGCGACGCAGAGCCCGGGGTTCGCGCCGCGTTGTGGATGCGCCCGCAGGAACGACTCGGCGGCCTCGAAGAGCGCCATCCAAGCGTCGTCCCTGCCGTCCGCCGCGATACAGGCGGAGCTGTTATGCGACGTATACGGGATATCCGGATGCACCAGCAGCTGATGTCTCGTGATCGTCGGGTTTTCGATCATCCCCTGCGAGCGGAGCTCGCGGAGAGCATGCGCGCCAGGCGACCCGTGCCGATGCTCTCAAGGTTGTCCGTGTCGTCGATTGCGATCAGCCAGCGACAGGTCATGTCGGATCCTTTCCGGGCGGGGGCCCGCTGCTTCCAATGCCGCGAATCGTGGCAGCGTCAGCGGCTTCCCCCGCCACCTCGATGGCCCGGATCGTCATCGGGACGGCGATGCAGGACAGCCAGTCCAGCCACGCGCGGGGGCGCCAGAGCTGCGAGACGGAGAGCCGGGCGCCGCGCAGGCGCTGCATCTCCACGAGCTCGCCCGTCTCGCGCACGAAGAAGGGCAGGAAACGAAGCGTCGCGCCGAGGGCGAAGGCGAGCCGCTCCGGCATGAAGCGGCAAAGCCCGTCGAGCACGGCCTCGGTGCCGGTCGTCCGGACGACCAGCGCGACCGGCAGGAAGACCAGCACGATCTGCAGGGCCGTCCGGAGGCCCGCTGTCAACGCTTCGGGTCCGCGCAGTCCGATCGTGAGTCCGACGATCAGCAGAGACTGCAGCAGAAGCCATCGCAGGTCGTGCCACAGCTCGGCCCGCGCCCGCCGCGTCACGGCATAGCCTGCGAGAACGAAGACCAGGAGACCCGAGAGCAACCACAGCGAATCGGACGCGAGGGCCACGGCGCCGACGGCCATGGCCCCCAGTAGCCTGGGCAGTGCGCCGAGGCGGGGGAGAGGGCCGTCCTCGACGGTCGGGGCCGCGAATTTCGACTGTAGCTCCATGCCTAACATGGAGTCCGCCCTGCTGCGGACAGCTCGACCCGCTTGCCACACCATTGCGCGAGAGGTGTCGTGTCATGGGAGGCGAGGATGAAGCGTGTGCCCGCCTCGGCCTGCTCGGTCGCCAGGATCGCCAGTAGCCTCTCGCGCCACTCTGCGTCGAGTCCGGAGAAGGGCTCGTCGAGGAGTGCGATGTCGGGTTGATGGGCGAGGGCGGCGGCCATGGCCAGGCGATGCTGCTGACCATGACTGAGGCGGCGCGGCGACCTCGCAGCGAAGCCCTGCAGCGCGAAGCGCTGGAGCAGCTGCCGGACGCGCCGCTCGACCCCCGGCCGGTCGTCTCGCGCTTGGAGCCGGCCGGCACGCTCGAGAGAGAAGGCGATCTCGGCGCCGACGGTGCGCTGGCAGAGACTTCGCCGAGGGTCCTGGATCACGAGCGCGACCCGCTGCGTGGGGCTTCCGGTCGCGGCGAGCTGTCGCAGCAGCGTCGACTTGCCCGAGCCGTTGGGACCGCAGACGAGCAGTCGATCGCTGTCTGCGATCGCCGCCAGGGTCGCGGGCACCGGCACGCGCGTGGAAGCATCGGGCCCGATCGGCTCGCCCCGGTGTGCGGTCTCGGCATCGGCGCCCTTGCGTCCGGGTACGGCGCCCGGAGCAGCGCTCGCGCCGAGTCCTGCGTGCTCGGGGAAGAGTGCTCCGTCCGCGAGGCGCAGCACGCGATCGACGATCGGCAGCAGGTCCTCCGCGTGATGTTCGGCGACGAGCAGGGCGGTTCCCGTCCGCTTGAGCGTTCGCAACACCTCGACGAGTCCGCGTCGTGACGGCTCGTCGAGGGCGGAGAAGGGCTCGTCGAGCATCAGGATCCGGGGGCGCATCGCGAGCAGGGAGGCGATGACGACGCGCAGCTTCTGACCTGCGGACAGCGAATCGACCTGTCGCGATTCGAAGCCCGCCAGCCCGACGCGCGCGAGCTCGCGTTGGACGGCGTCGGCGAGTGCCTCGGCCGGTAGCGTCCGGTTGCGAAGACCGAGCGCGATCTCCTCTTCGACGGTCGGGCAGAGCAGCTGCGTCTCGATCGTCTGGAGCAGCAGCGCGTGCGTCCCGCGGAGCTCCACCTGCCCCGATCGTCTGGACCCTCCGTCGAGTCCTGCGATCGTCCGCAGGAGCGTGGTTTTTCCCGATCCCGTCACGCCGCGCAGCAGAACGCATTCACCTCGACGCACGCTCAGGTCGACCGCCCGAAGCATCGGTTCGTCGAGCTCCGGGCGAGCGACCGTCAGCCCTCGCACCGACAGCGCGGGTCTCATGCAGATCGGATCAGAATCGAATGCTGCCGCCACCGAGGACCGTCCTGCCGGCGATCGGGAACCCGAGGTTCACTTCGCCTTCTTCATCGAAGAGATTGTCGAGCCCTACGTAGAGCTCGAGGCGATCGCCCTGGAAACGCTGCGCGACGCGGAAGTCGACAGAGGTGAACTCTCCCAGCGTCCGAAGCTCGAAGGGGGCATTGCGCGAGTCTTCCTTCATCCCGCGGAGGTGTCGCAAGCCGAGCCGCAGATCGCCATTCCAGGGATGCGTGTAGCGCGCCTCGAAATCGATCGTGTGTTCGGGGCGATTCGCGAGCCGGGAGAAGTTGCGATCGTTGCTCCGGTCCTCGGTATGGAGGTAGGCGTACGCGAAGCGCAGGACCACGTTCTCGATCGGGCTTGTGGCGGCCGAGAGCTCCACGCCCTGAAGTCGCAGCTTCTGACGGTTCTCGAAGATCCGATTCTCGTTCCGCTCGATGAAATCGCTGAGCTCCTGCCAGAAGCCGACGAGCTCAATGCTCGATTCGTAAGGCAGCTTCTGCTCGATGGCGAGCTCGAAGCACCAGCAGCGCTCGGTGTCGAGATCGGTGTTGCCGCTCTCCGGATCGTAGAGCTGCAGCACCGACGGCATCCGGATTTTGTGTGCAACGGAGCCGCGCAGCTGCGTGTCGGTGGGGAAGTCGTAAGTCGCCCCCGCCAGGAAGATCGAGGCGTCGTCGTCGACCCCGTCGTTGCCCTCGAGGAAGGCGTGGGCGTAGCCGACCACGAGCCCGAGCCGCTGGACCGGCTCGACCTCGTACTCCGCGCCGAGGGACCAGACGCCGATTCCGTCGTCGGTGTCGACGCGCGTGAAGGGGATTGCGCTACCGCCGTTTCCGCAGACGCCGCCACCGCCACCGCCACCGCCACCGCCACCGCCACCGCCGCCCCACCACCACCACTGGTGATGACGCAGTCGATGCCGGAGGCATCGAGATCCTCGTAGCGGCCGTTGACGGCGAAACGCAGCGCGCCGAATTCTTCGAGGTCGTAGCGACCGTGGGCGGATCCGCCGGTGACCAGGGTGGTCTCGTCGATCGAGAAGCTGCCATTCTGCGAGATCGAATCGTAGCCGGCGTCGTCGTAGCGCCGACGATCTTCTTCCTGGCGATTCACGAAGCCCCAGGCGCGGAACGAGAGGGGCCCATCGGGATCGAATTGCCCCGCGAGCTGGGTCGAGAAGCCTTCGAGGTCTTCGACTCGCTCGTATCGAGTCCGCGAGGCGAAGCGGTCGGCGGGGTCGTCGACGGTGTTGGGCGGGACCCCGAACTCGGCTCGCCGATAGTCGGCGAGCACGTCGACGCGCGTCGTCGGGGAGATGCGGTAGCCAAGCTTGGCAAAGGCGTTGCCCTGCTGTCGGTCCGAGTTCTGCCGCAGATCTCCGTTCTCGATGCTCGTGCCGGAGAAGGAAGAGGGGAGCTGATAGCCCTTCGAGTCGAGATAGCGGCCGGCTGCGAAGCCTTCGAAAGCGCCCTGCGTGCCGCCGAGCGTTGCCTCGGGCTGGTACTGCCCCCGCTCACGCACGTCGGCCGACGCGGTTGCTTCGAGCGGCTTGCTGGGCTTGCGGGTGCGGATCTGGAGCACGCCGCCTATGCCACCGTCTCCGTAGAGCACGGAGCTGTTGCCGGTCACGAGATCGATCCGGTCGATCAGCTGGGTGGGAATCAGCGATGAGTCGAACTGGCCGTCGGCCGTCGAGTTGTAGGGGACGCCGTCGACCAGCAGCATGAGATGGCGAGAGCGCAGGCCGCGAACGTCGATGCGCGGCACGCCGTCGCCTCCGGTTCGGACGACCACGTTCGGGACGTGCACTAGCGCTTCGTCGAGGGTTCGCGCGTTCTCCTGACTCATGTCCTCGCGGTCGACGCGGCGAATCGTCTCGACCTGCTCGACGAGGTCTCGCGAAGACGTCACATAGATGTCGTAGACCGGCATGGCGTCGTCCGCCTGCACCGGCAGCGCGAGAATCACGACAAGGGTCACCAGGCGACACAGCATGCTGCGCGGTCGGGAAGACGCGTCGGGTTTCGTTTGCGGGCAGGGCACAGGTGGGGTCCTCTCGTGATTCGTTTCGATTCGGAGATCTGGCTTCAGTCGCGCAACGCGAAATGGATCCGGAGCGCGACGCGTGAAGGCACGTCGCGGCCCTCAAGGCGGGCCGGTCGGAAAGTCGACCGGACGATGGCGTCGAGGGCTGCGTGATCGAATTCCGGACCTCCGCTGTCGAGCACGCTCGAAAAAGCCACCTGCCCGTGGTCGTCGACCCAGGCTTCGACGACGACGGTCGATTCCCGACCGTCGCGCCGGGCGACCGCCGGGTAGTGCGGTCGGATCGGGCGTCGCGGTCGGGCGGGCCGATCGACCTCGCCGATCCCGGGCCAGCCGGGTCGGACGTCGCCGGCGAGAGCGGCCCCCGCGCCGGGTGTCGTGTCCACGGCGGTCGAGCTGGTGCTGGTCTCGGGGCCTGCAGGGATGGCGCCCGGTGGCTTGGGCGTGGCGCGGTCGATCGGCGGTGGTGAAGGGCCCGTCGACGGCGCCTCGCGCGCGGCATTCGCCACGACGATCTCCTTCGGTCGCGCTCGCGGGAGGGGCTCGGCCCCGAGCGGTCGCGTCCGGGGACGCGAGTGGGGCACGGCGGTCAGTCGATCCGATGGTCTCGGCTCGCCGCGAGTGGCTCTGGCCGGTCCCGCCACCGATCTCTCGCGAGAGGCTTCGCGGGGCGGGTTGCGCAATTGTCCTTCGGAGCGGCTCTCGGCGTCTTCCGAGGTCGCGTTCCCGCCCGCATTCTCTTCCGCCAGGCCGACCCAGATCGGTTCGCGCTCGGAGGTCGGCGTGGCTTCGGAGGGATCGGTCGGCGCGGAGCCGATCCAGAGGGTCGTGACGAGCGCGGCGTGGCAGCCCACCGAGACGGCCAGGGCGACGGCGTGGCTTGGCCAGGTCGTCCGCATTCCGTGGTGAAAAGTGGAGCCGCCGTCTCGGTCTCGACTCTGAGGTCTTCGCTGGGTGCGGCCGAGGGAGGCGTCCATGGATCCGCTGCGATCTCCGTTCGGAATTCGAGAGGTCTTCGTAATTCCCGATCGGGAATAGCGACTCGAGAGCGTTAGCATGGCCGGCCCGATGGGGGCAAGGGGCCGCCGGTGCGGGGCCCCCTGCGTCGGTCAGGGCCGTCGGGCCCGACCCAGCGCGATCAGGTCGTCCCGCAGCGCGTCTGCGGCGGTTTCCTGGATCTCGCGAAAGCGCGTCACGATCTCGCGCCCGAAGTCGGTCAACCGAGCGCCGCCGCCGGAGCGGCCGCCCGCTTCGGTCTCGAGCACTCGACCCGCGAAGCATTGATTCACGTCGTCGAGCATCTCCCAGGCGTGCCGATAGCTCATCGACATCGAGCGGGCGGCGGCAGAGATCGAGCCGTGCTCGCCGACGGCCTCGAGCAGCTGGATCTTGCCGGGCCCGAGCGTGTGCTTGCCTTCGAACTCGATGCGAATCCGCAGCCTGGGCATCGTCGTCATCGCGATCCACCCTGCGCGTGTCTCATGAAGGGAGGATAACGCCATCGGCGCCTCGGGCCGGTAGCCGTGGCCGCGCGGTCGGGCGGCCCCTGGCGTTCCGGTCGGGTATCCTGCTGCCACGTTTCGGGGCCCGAGGGGTGGCTCTGCAGCGCCGGCCGAGGCGTGGGGTGATGCGCGAGAGACGCTGTCGTTGTCGACGAGGAGATGGAATCGGGCATGAAGGCTCCGGAAAGCCTCGAGACGCTCCTGGACTACGGGATCATCCAGGAAGTCGTCCGTCCCCTGATGAGCGGCAAGGAAGCGCAGGTCTACCTGGTCGTGGCGGGCGGGACCGAATGCGTGGCGAAGGTCTACAAGGAGGCCAGCCAGCGCACCTTCAAGCATCGCTCCGACTACACCGAAGGCCGACGCACCCGGAACTCGCGAGATCAGCGCGCGATGACCAAGCGAACCCGCCACGGCCGCCAGAAGGACGAGGACGCCTGGCGCTCGACGGAAGTCGACATGATCTACCGGCTTCGCGACGCGGGGGTGCGGGTGCCCGAGCCGCTGAACTTCGTCGAGGGCGTGCTGGTCATGGAGCTCGTCAAGGATGCGGATGGCCAGGCTGCCTCTCGTCTCGGTGATCTCACCTTCACGCCGAGCGAAGCGCGCGAGATCTACGAGAAGCTGATCCGGGAGGTCATCCGGATGTTATGCGCCGGCGTGATCCATGGGGACCTGTCGGTCTTCAACGTGCTGATGGGCGCGGACGGCCCGGTCGTGATCGACTTCCCTCAGGCCATCGAACCGACACACAATCGAAACGGCGAGAAGATCTTCCTGCGCGACGTCGAGAATCTCCAGCGCTTCATCGCGCGCTTCGATCCCGAAAGGCCCGTCCTGCCCTACGGAGAGGAGATCTGGCAGCTCTTCCAGGCAAACAAGCTCACCCCTGACACGCGCCTGACCGGCGGCTACCGGGCGCCGCAAGGCAAGGCCGATACGACCGAAGTCATGGCGATGATCGCCGACGCCGATCGCGACGAGGCGTTCCGCCGAAGGGGGCCACGATCCGACGAGGACGACGAGGACGAGGCCTTCGAGCAGGCACGGCAGACGCCCGCGACCTTCCGGAAGGTCGTCGACTTCACGAGCGAGGCCCGGGGACGAAACGCTGGCCGGCCCGGCCGACGGGACGCTCGCCGCCGCGAGGGC
Source organism: uncultured delta proteobacterium (assembly GCA_963698485.1). Classification (GTDB taxonomy): domain Bacteria; phylum Myxococcota_A; class UBA9160; order UBA9160; family UBA4427; genus UBA4427. Next base: position 102,324 of record CAVORA010000004.1, read on the forward strand.
GCGTCGCCCGGGCGACCGGCTTCGGGCGAGCCCGTTCCGCCGACCGGCCCGGCGCGCGCTGCGACCCCGCGCAGGCAAGACGCGCCGTCGCGTGATGTCGCCGCCGGATCCTCCGCCACGGTCTCCCCGAAGAAGCGTCGACGAAGTCGCCGGGGCCGATCGCGCTCCTCGGCTTCCTCTTCCGATTCTTCTCCCAATAGCGCGGATGCGCGCGAGGGGTCTGGTGATGCGCCGTCTCGCCCCGCCTCCGGCGCAAAGGCTCGTCCGCGCGGAGCGGGGCAGCCGAAGCCGGCCCGTGAACGCATCGGCCGGACGTGCGTCCCAGAACAAGGAGAGCAGCGACGGCGCGAGGGAAAAGGTCGACTCCGAGCGTCCCCCGCGGCGCCGACGTCGCCGTCCCGACCGGGCCACCGAGATGAGCCCGTCGACGAAGCCGGGAGACGACGCGCAGGGGGACGATGAGGATCCGCGACCTTCGCGCTCCGAGCAGACGCGTGCGGCGAGTGCCGTCAATCGGCTGGGACTGCAGCTGTCGAGGCTTTCAGCGGCCCAGCTCGATCGCCTCGAGCTTCCGGATCGGCTGCGCGAGGAGATCGACGTGAGTCGGCGTCTCAAGCCACGGTCGCAGGGGCGCCAGATCCGCTTGATCGGTCAGCTGCTGCGCGCGGAGGACCACGAGGCAATCCGCGCCCGTGTCGAGATGCTCGACCGGACCCATCGAGACGGTGTGCATCACGAGAAGATGAACGAACGCTGGCTCGCCCGGCTGGTCGAAGAGGGCGATCCCGGCGTCGAGGCGCTGATCGTGGAGTTTCCGGAGGCGGATCGTCAGCAGCTTCGGGCGCTCACCCGGACCGCGCGCCAGGATCCCGAGTCGAAGCGATCGCGCCGAGCCCGCCGGGAGCTGCTGCGCGCGATTCGAGCGCTGCGAGCCTGAGATCCGCGCCGAGCCGATCAGCCGCCGTAGAGCGTCCAGTTCTCGCGGCCCGACTTCAGGATCTTCTTCTCGATCCGGAACTCGTCGGCGCCTTCGGATTCGGCCATCTCGCGCAGCTCGGCCAGATCCGCGTCGGAGCCGTCGCAGAAACCGATCGGCCGGCTGTTGTTCGGCTGGTTGAGCTGGACCTTGAAGTCGCCGCGGTCCCAGCGTGTCTGTGTCTCGTTCGAGTAGGGATGGATCATGTGAGCGAGAGCTTACCTCGCGCCGCGCCTCGCGGCCTGCTCGCGCGTCGATGGACGAGGCCGTGGGCTAGCTTGCAGGGCGGTGGACGCGCCGCGAGGGACCCATTCAGTCGGGAGACAGCATGAGCTACGGACGATTCGACGAGAGCCGGGACGACGAGGGGAATCGGGACTTCATCAAGATCACGAAGCCGCGGGCGGGGACGACGGTGATCACGATGGATCGACCCGAGCGCATGAACTCGATGGCCTTCGAGCAGGTCATCCCTCTGCATGCTGCCCTCGAGGAGGTCGCGCACGACAACGACACCGGGGTCGTCGTGCTCACCGGGACCGGGAGGGGCTTCTGCTCGGGGGCCGACACCCAGCACTCCGCGCCGCCTCCGAATATCAGCGGCCTGACCCTGACGCGGATCGCCACGCGCTCGATGTCTATCCTGGCCGACCTCGTGCCCGCGATGCGGCGCATGCCGCAGCCGGTGATCGCCGCGATCAATGGTGCCGCGATCGGAGGAGGGATGTGCCTCTCGTTAGGGGCGGATATCCGTCTGGCGGCCGAGTCTGCCTATTTCAGGGCCGCTGGGATCAACAACGGCCTGACCGCTCCGGAGCTCGGCCTCTCCTTCCTGCTGCCGCGCGCGATCGGCTCGTCCCGCGCGTTCGAGATCATGCTCTCGGGTCGCGACGTCGGAGCGCTCGAGGCGGCCGAGATCGGCCTGGTCTCGCGATGTGTTCCCGATGACCGGCTGCTGACGGAAGCGCTCGACCTGGCCGATCAGATCAACGGCTGGAGCACGAACGGGATCCAGCTGACCAAGCGCATCATGTGGGCGGGGCTCGAATCGGGCAGCCTCGCCAACGCGGTGGAGCTCGAGAGCCATACCCAGCTCTACGCCAGACTGACGACGCAGAACTTCGAGGAGGCGGTCAAGGCGCGCAAGGAGAAGCGCGCGCCCGACTTCAAGGACTGAACAGTCGACGAGCCGGGGAGGGTGCGTCGGTGCGAGCGCGGCACCGCAGACCCCGCCCGGCTCGGACTGCGTGCTACTCGGCCTCGGTCGGGCCGCCGAAGAGTCGCCCCCAGAATCCGCGAGCCTCTCCCTTGGGTGCTGCGTTCGACTTCGCCTCCTGCGCGCGTCGAGCCGCTTCCTCCCGCTCCGCATTCGTGGCCTCGACTCGTTCGTCGACGGTTTCCCGCGCGCGCTCGGCCTTCTCCTCGGCGCTCTTCGTCGCTTCTTTCGCGCCCTCGTTTGCCCGCTCGGTCGCGTCCTTCGCCTTGGCTTCGCCCTCTGTGCGGGTGCGCTCCGCCTTTCGCTTCATCTCCTCGGCTCGTTCGTTCGCGCCCTCCTTGACGTCCTGCTGCGACTTGGAGGCTTTTCGCTCGGCCTTCTCGGCCTGCCGCCGGGCCTTCTCCGCCTCCCGGTCGCCCTTGGCTCGCGCGTCGTCGACCTCGCCAGCCGCCTTCTTGCGCATCTCCGCGGCCCGGTCCTGGCCGCGCTGGGCGTCCTCCTGCCACTGCGCATTGGCGCGTTCGGCCGCTCGCGGGGCACGCTTCTCGGCAGCCTGCTGGCCCGCCTCGGGCGCTTTGCCGGTCGCCTTGTCCGCGCCCTTGCCGTGACTGTCCGCGCTCGCTGTCGCGGCGAAGCAGCCGATCGCGAGAACCGTCATGATTGCCGTCGTGATCCGATCCAGTCGCATCGTCTTCGATCTCCATGCCCGACCAGGCGGGCGATTCACTCCCGTTTTGGAGGGCGCCGAAGTCTATGGGCCCCGCGCGAGTAATGCCAAGCCTCGGTCATCCGTCACTCTCGCGCCGGGAGCCATCCAGGACGTGTGCCCTAGAATGGAAGCGGGTCGCCGGTCCTCGTCGCGTTTCTGCTCGGTGAGCCCAGGGAGCCTCGCCCCATGACCCCGCCCGCCGCCGTGCCCGAGCATGTCGATCGCTCGATCTGCCTCGATTTCGACTTCCGACAGGATCCCGCGATCCGAACGGATCCGTGGGGCTATTTCTATCGCCTCGCGAACGAGCAGCCGCCGATCTTCTACTCGACGGGCCTCGGGGGATTCTGGGTGCTGAACCGGCCCGAGATTCTGGCGGAGGCCTGGACCCGGGTCGATCTCTTCGGAACGGAGGGGGGCGTCAACATTCCGAAGGTCGAGAAGCCCTTCGAGCTGATTCCGGTGAACGTCGATCCGCCGCGGCATCGACCCTATCAACAGATCCTGACCCGCGAGATGTTCGCGCCTCGAATCGTCGACTCGCTCTCTGAGGATTTTCGGTCGATGACGCGCGATCGGCTCGACGCACTCCATCCGCGCGGTCACGCGGACTTCAACGCCGAGTATGCCTACGTCCTGCCGGTCGAGATCTTCATGACGATGTTGGGGGTTCCGGTCGAGCGGCGCACGGAGTTCGCGGATCCCGTCGAGCGGGTCTTTCGCGGGACGACACCCGATGGCATCACGGCGGCGATCGTGCAGGTCGCCATGATGCTCGACGCCTGGATCGATGAGGCCATGAAGGATCGCTATGCCAAGCGCGAGGCCCACCTGCTCGAAGCGATGATGCGCGCCAGGATCGAGGGGGTTCCGCTCTCGAAGCGCGAGCTCTCGAGCATCGCGACGATGCTCCTGCTCGGAGGACTCGACACCGTCACCTCGGCGACGCTGCACCACCTGCACTTCCTGGCCACCCATCCCGAGCATCGTCAGCAGCTGCTCGATGATCCGAAGCTGATTCCGAATGCCGTGGAAGAGCTGCTTCGGCGCTTTGGTGTCGCGAACGTGGCGCGGACGGTGCGCCAGGACTGCGAGTTCCACGGCGTCGCGATGAAGGAAGGCGAGATGGTGATGATGTCGACGACCCTGGCGGGGCTGTCGGAGTCGGCCTTTCCCGACGCGCTGCGGGTCGACTTCTCGCGCCCGCGCGTGCGTTCCCGATCGCTCGCCTTCGGCACCGGCATCCACATGTGCAGCGGTCACGCGCTCGCGCGGCGGGAGCTGCTGATCACGATCGAAGAGGTGCTGCCTCGGCTGCCTGGACTTCGACTCGCCGAGGGAGCGGAGATCACGTATGTATCCGGGGGGACGTTGTCGATCGGGAGTCCCCTGCCGCTCGAATGGGACCTGGACGCGTGAGCGGTCCGGCCGCCCGGGGTGCATAACAGTCGTGAGGGTGGGGCTCGATCGTGCCAAAGCCCCTGGTCGTCGAATCCTCGTAGGGCAGAGGGCAGAGGGCATGCGGCAGGCCGCTCTCCATCCCGTGCCGAGGGGTCGAGAAGGCTTCGATTCCTCGCCGGGCAGATCCGCGCGCCGAGATCGACGCCCTCTGCGGGTCCGGCGCGCGACCCGGGCCCGCTGGAAGCCCGATTGAAGAAGAGGCAGCGAAGCTCGCGAGCCCGCGATAACCTAGGCGCAGCCGAGGCGGTCGTACCACCGGACCGCCGCGCTCGTCCGCACTCTCACCCGTCGAGAGGTCCGGATGCCGGAACGTCCCATCGGACTTCCTGGCGTCGAGGAGCCTGCGGAACGCGATCTGAAATCGAACGACCGGACGCCGCACGGCGGGTCCGAGGGTGTAGGTGACCAGTTTGACGGCACGCGCGAAGACAACGGCCAGCAGCTCTGCAAAGAAGGCGACGCCCGGGAAGACGGCGTCCCCGAAGAGCGCCGCGGCCAAGAAGGCCGCGGCAAAGAAGGCTCCGGCGAAGACGGTTGCCAAGAAGAAGGCTGCCAAGAAAAAGGCCGCGAAGAAGACAGCGGCGAAGAAGAAGGCTGCCAAGAAGAAGGCGGCAAAGAAGAAGGCCGCCCCGAAGACCGTCGCCAGGAAGAAGGCGGCGCCGAAGAAGAAGGCCGCCGCCCGCAAGAAGGCTGTGACGGCCCCGGGCATCGAGGCGTCGGCGTCGCGAGAGCATTCACCGAGCCCGGATGAGATCGCGGACGAAACGCTCGCGACGACGGAAAGCAAGATCTGCGAAGCGCCGCCGCTCGTGGCGCCCCCCGCGACGCCCGAGCGCTTCGCGACGGTCCTGCGACTGGACGACGACTTCTTCGATGATCCCGACGACGAGTGGGGAGCGGAGGAGTGGGACGCACGGGAATCGGATGAGCAGAAGCCATGCCGAGAGTCTGTCGGAGACGACGAAGAAGACGTTGGGGCTTCGGCGTCCGGGGCCGCGCCGTCGCGCGACGGGAGCGCGAGCAAGCCTGAGGGCGCGCCGAACGAGAATGGAGAGTCGGTTTCGGGCTCGGCTGTGCAGCGCGGCGATGGGCGCGAACGAACGTCGCGATCCGGCGCCCGCGGCGAGCGGATGACCGAGCCCGTCGTCCAGATCCGGCCGGACGGCCCGATGCGACTCGAGGACGCCGCGCGAGCCTTCGGTGTCGAGCAGCTGCATCCGGAGCAGGAGAAGGTGATCGCGCATGCCCTCAGCGGTGGCGACGCGCTCGTCGTGCTGCCGACGGGCTTCGGCAAATCGGCCTGCTTCCAGATTCCGTCGTTGATCCTTCCGAAGCCGGTCGTCGTGGTTTCGCCGCTGCTGGCGTTGATCGCAGACCAGGTCACCAACCTCGAGAAGCGCGGGCTGCCCGTCGTGCGCTTCGACGGCACCGTTCGCGGCACCGCGCGCAAGCGGGCGATCGATCGGATCCAGGAGGGCGGGCATCTGCTCGTGATGACGACGCCCGAAACCCTGGCCGGCGACGAGCTGCTCGCGGCGCTGGCGCAGAGTGGGATCTCGCTCTTCGCCGTGGACGAGGCCCATTGCGCCTCGGAGTGGGGACACGACTTCCGCCCGGCCTATCTGCGTCTCGGGACCCTGCTCGAGCGCTACGGAAGGCCGCCGGTCATGGCGTTGACGGCGACGGCGACCGAATCCGTGCGCGAGGACCTGAAGCGCATTCTCGATCTGCGAGATCCGCTCGAGATCGTGGCGTCGCCGCATCGTCCGAACCTGGCCTTCGAGGTCATCGAGTGCGCGGGCGACGCGCGTCTGCGTGCCCTCGGCCGGCTGGTGATTCGCCTGCGCCGCCCGGGCATCATCTACTGCTCGACCACCCGCGACGTCGACACGGTGTACGGGGCGCTCAAGCAGATGAAGATTCCCGTGAACCGCTACCACGGCGGCATGAACGGCAGCGAGCGCCGCGCCCAGCAGGAAGAGTTCATGAAGAGCGGCCGGCGCAACGTCATGGTCGCGACCAGCGCCTTCGGGCTCGGGATCGACAAGCGCGACTTCCGCTATGTCGTGCACTTCCAGACGCCAGCCTCGATCGAGCAATACGTGCAGGAAGCGGGTCGGGTCGGTCGCGACGGGAAACGCGCCAACTGCATCCTGCTTCACGACAGCGTCGATCGGGACATCCACGAATTCCTGCTGAGCCAGAGCCGAACCAGTCCGACGCAGCTCTATCAGGTGGCGAACGCGCTCGCGGCCTATCTCGAGGAAGGGCGCGAGCCGGACTTGCTCGATCTCGCCGCCTCTGCTCGCGTCGCGCAGCGAGTGACTTCGGCCGTGGTTGCGATGTTCGAGTCGGCGGGTCTCGTGCGCATCGGGAGCGACAAGGAGATCGAGTCGCTCGTCACGCATGAGGAGCTGCGGCAGCACGCCCGGCGACTCTCCGAGCAGCTGCGCACGCTTCGTAAGCAGGACGGAGAGCGGCTCGACGCGATCGAGCGCTATGCGATCGCCGAGCGATGCCGCGGCGAGCTGCTCGGTGAATATTTCGGGATTCCGATCGCCGAGGAGTGCGGGATCTGCGACGTGTGCCGGCGAGCAGGGGCGCGACCGTCGTCGTTCTTCGATCCGATCCGAAAGAAGAAGGAAGCCGCCAAGAAGAAGCGCGGCGGTCGACGCCGCAAGGGCGCGCGAACGCCTCGGAAATCCGCCCGCAAGGCGGCGGGGCGGACGCGTGCACGACGCTCGGGCAGAGCGCCGGACGATCCCGAGCGCGACGGCGCGATCGGATCCGAGTCGTCCGAGGCGACCGCTCCCGGTAGACCCTCCCGGCGCGGCACCGGACGAAACGGTCGCCGCCCATCCCGGGGTCGTCGCGGCGGACGGGGCCGTGGAAGCTCGGAGGCCGGTGCGGCAGCGACGCCGTCGACTCCTTCGGGCAGCGGCTCGGGGCCGGCGCCAGCCGACGCCTCGGCGAATCCGAACGCTGCGAGCCGACCTGATCCCGGTCGAGGAACCTCGAGGCGGCCCGCCGCGGGCGCGGCACCAGACGGCGAAGCGGCCGTGAAGCGTTCTTCGAGAAGGCGCCGCCGCGGCCGCGGCCGCGGTCGGGGCCGCAGCCGCGAGACGCCCGCGCCGGAGTAGCGCGGGGTCCCCTGCGATGGGCCGCGATCGCTCGCGCCCCGGAGCCGCTCAGGGCGAGTGGGTCTTCAGCAGCTCGCCGTAGAGGCCGATCGCGATCGAGACCGTGACTCCGGTCAGCAGGAGCCCTTCCGAGTCCGTATCCATCGCGAAGTGCGCTCGCTCGCGACGATTCTGGAAGCGGAACAGGAAATAGCTCGACGAGTCGAGCAGTCTCGTCAGCTCGACCTCCGCGATCGCTTCGACCTCGCCCGGCTGAGGCGTCAGCTCGAAGGGTGGATGCACGAGCGCCACGGTCGGCACGACCCGGAAGCCGCTATGGCTCACGTAGTCGCCGAGGCGACCCAGGACCTCGACATGGTTGCGATGCAACCCGATCTCTTCCTCCGCTTCCCGCAATGCCGTCTCGATTGGCGTCGCATCAGAGGGGTCGGCGCGGCCACCGGGGAAGACCCAATGCCCCGGAAACGAGATGCCGTGATGACGCTGCGTGAGCAGCACGGTCGGCTCGCGCTCCCGAAGCACGATGGCGATCAACACCGAGGCGGGGACCGCTTGCTCCCGATGCTCCGGCGTGACGCGAGGCTCGACGTGGGGATTCTCGAGCTCGACGGCGGCGCGTCCGATCGCACTCTCGAAGTGCGCGCGCAGCGTCTCGGGGGTCGGTGCGAGCGCGGGCTGCGCGAGCGGGGTCTCGCCGATCCGGATCTTCTCGGCCTCGTCGAAGCGACGCTGCATCTCGATGTCGACAGGGTTCGCGGTCATGCCATCCAGGTTCGTGTGTAGAGCGGGAACGGCTCCGCCAGCGTGGTCCGCCGAGCAGGCAACGGCGCTCAGGTGGCGAGGCTGGGTCGTGCCGCGAGGAGCTCGAACCAGCGGCGGGTATTCGTGTGGGCCTCGGTCATTCCGAGCCGGGTCCAGCTGGCGAACTCGGTCACGACGTAGGCCGTGATGTCCGCCATCGAGAAGCTCGGACCGGCTACGTACTCCGACTCTCCCAGTCGTGCGTTCAGCATCTCGAAGAACTCCACGCCGCGCGCGTGGCCACGCTCCGCGAGGGCGGGGATCTGCTCGTAGCTCGTCGGCCCGGTGATCGCGCGTCCCGCCATGCCTCGGGCCCGGTTGCGAAACGCGTCGGCGATCGGCCAGAGCCCCTCGAGCTCGACGCGGGCATTCCAGCTCGCGATCAGGCCCTTCTCGGTGGGCGTCGTCCCGAGCAGCGGCGGGTCGGGCACGAGCGCCTCCAGATACGCGGCGATCCCGCTGTTCTCGGTCAAGCAGGTCCCGTCATCGAGCTCGAGGACCGGAACCGTGCAGCGCGGATTCAGGCGCTTGAACGCGTCCGAGAGCTGCTCCTGTCGGCCGAGGTCGATCTCGACGGTCTCCACGTCGAGTCCCTTCTCGGCGATGAAGATGCGAGCGCGGCGCGGGCTCGGAGCGGTCTGGCAGTCGTAGAATCTCATCGCTTCTCCCGGAGGTCTTCGGCTCGAGCGGGTCGCGTCGGTCCGTCGCCACGCGCGCGGGGTCTCGATCAGCCTCGCAGCGTGCGCCCGAACGCACGCACGTCTTCGACGAAGAAGCCGGGGTTCTCGAAGGCCGCGAAGTGGCCGCCGCGATCGGCCTCGGTCCAGTGAACGATGTTGTGGTAGCGCTTGTCGGCCCAGCTTCGTGGCGTCTGCAGCAGCTCGCCCGGGTAGCGGCAATAGCCGACCGGCACGTCGACGCGGCCCGCCCACGGATCGGCGGCGTAGTTGCCGGCCCGCTTCGATTCGCAATAGAGGCGAGAGGCGGAGTTGGCGGTATTCGTGAACCAGTAGAGCGCGACGTTCGCGAGCACCTGATCCTTCGTGTACGCCTCTTCGAGCGGCGCGTCGCTCCAGGCATGGAACTTCTCGAGCTGCCAGGCGAGCAGGGCGGCCGGCGAGTCGTGCATCCCGTAGGCGAGGGTCTGGGGGCGGGTGCCCTGGATCTCGCTGTAGCCCGTGCCTTCTGTGACGCGACTCGTGGCGGCGCTGAAGGCTTCGAGCTCCTCGGGCGTCACTCCGTCCCAGGCCCCGGGCGCCGTCATGTCTTCGGGGAAGGCGAAGAGCATGTTGAAGTGGGCGCCGAGAATGTGCTCGGCGTGGGCCTCGGCGAGTCTGCGCGTGATCACCGCGCCCCAGTCGCCGCCCTGCGCGACATAACGGGGATAGCCGAGCTGACCCATCACATCGTCGATCGCGGCGGCCGCACGGTCGACGTGGAATCCCGCATGACGCGTGGGACCCGAGAAGCCGTAGCCTGGGATATGCGGGCACACGACGTGGAAGGCATCTGCTGCATCGCCACCGTGGGCCGCGGGATCACGCAGCGGCTCGATGACCTCCAGGAACTCCACCACGCTACCCGGCCAGCCGTGGGTGATCAGCAGGGGCATGGCATCGGGCTCGGGCGATCGGGCATGGACGAAGTGGACCGATTCGCCTCCGGCCTCGGTCAGACCCTGATCGAACGCGTTGAAGCGCGCTTCGACCGCGCGCCAATCGAACTCGTCCCGCCAGTAGGCGATCCACTCCTCGAGGGCCGCCCGATCGGTCCCGTAGCTCCAGCCCGAGCCGGGAAGCTGGTCGGGCAGGCGCACGGCCGCGAGTCGTCGGCGGACATCCTCGATCTCGCTCTCTGGGATCTGGGCGTGAAAGGGTTGGATCGGCATGCAGTCTTCTCCGGGGCAGTGTCGTGGGGGAGGCGTCTTCGCGGTGTTCCGAAGGGTCTTTCAGGTGGCGAAGCGCCCGCCCGCCTTCATCCATCGCTTCATGACCTCGTCCGCCTCGCGCGGGTTGTAGAGATCCTCCTGATAGGAGAAGAGCCCGTCGCCGGCGTACTCGAGGATCGTGACGCAGCCGAAGCGGTAGACCTCGTCGCCGCCCTTCGGATCCGGCATCACCTGCCACGGGTAGTAGACCACGCGGTTGCCTTCGATCACGTGCCAGCCGACCGGGAAGACCATCATCGGCACGGGCTTCATCACTTCGAGGATCGCCTTTCGGATGGCGTCGCGTCCTTCGAAGGTGCCGAGATGGTGCTCGACCCACAGGCCGTCTTCGCTGTGCAGATCCGCCCAGGCGTTCCAATCTCCGCTGTCGCCCACGGCGACGAAATTCTGATAGGCCGCTTCGACTTCGCTTCGATCGAATGGGGGCATGGACTTTCCTCTCGTCCGCGCATCGCAGACGTCGCTTGGGACTCGGCTTCGTGTCCGAGTCGGTCAGATCGAAGGCCGATCAGGCCACGAGCTTCTGTTTTCGAGATTCGCCAAACTGCGGGCTCGTCGAGCCGGTCGTCCGGGCGAGCGGGCCGAGTCCTGGCTGGCAGGGGCCGGGGCCCTCTCGGACGGTAGCCGGAACGCGGCGAGCAGACGAGGTCGCCCGTCGCGGCGAGGACGCTCAACTCGGAGACGGGCAGGGAGAGAACGAAGCATGAAGATCGCGATGACGCTGCCGGGCATGGACCCGGGGCTGGACCGGAAGAGTCTGCTCGAGTGGACGCGGCGCATCGAGGCCGGGCCCTTCGACACGCTGGCCTTCGGTGAGCGGATGGCCTTCTTCAATCCGGAGCTGATCGCGCTCTTCGGGGCCTGCGCGGCGCTGACCGAGCGCGTGACCCTGCGCTCGACGGTGATCGTGATGCCGATCCACCAGCCGGTGATGCTCGCCAAACAGCTCGCGACGCTCGACGTGCTCAGCGAGGGGCGACTCTCGGTGGGGCTCGGGATCGGGGGCCGTGAGGAGGATCTGCTCGCGGTCGACGCGGATCCGGCGCGCCGCACGAACGCGGCGCTCGCGCGAGACGTCGAGACGATGCGGCGGGTCTGGCGCGGCGAGAAGGTGGTCGAAGGCCTGCTGCGGCCGGTCGAGCCGAAGCCGTTTCGGGCGGGTGGCCCAGAGCTGCTCGCGGGGGCGATGGGGCCGCGAGCGATCCGGTTGGCGGCGTCCTGGGCCGAGGGCCTGTGCGGCTTCACATGGGGCGCGACCGCGCAGGAGATCGCGCCGACCTTCGAGCTCGCGCGCAAGGCCTGGTCGGAAGCCGGCCGCGAGCCGCCCAGGTTGATCACGGGGTTCTGGTTCGCGCTCGGCGACGGAGCGCGCGACCAGATGGCAGGCCACCTGGGGCGCTACATGAACTGGCTCGCGCCCGCGGAGCGCGAGGCCGCGCAGCAGGGCGCGGGGTTCACGGGCGACGCGGCTGGATTGCGGGCGCTGCTGGCGCAGATCGAGGATCTCGGTGCGGACGAGGTTCATCTGGTGCCGACGTCAGGGGACCCGGACGAGGTGAGCCGGGCCGCCGATGCACTGGGCGCTTGATCGAGGCAATGGAGTCTGTGCGATGAGGAGACGGGCCGTGGATGATCGATTACGGGCCCGTCGTTCGATGGCGTCTCGTGTCGCCGGGCACTTCGTGGCTCTGGCGATCGGGCTGGGCGCGGTGGGCTGCGGCGACGATCCGGTCGATCCAGAGCTCTTCGCCGTGCCCCCCTCGGCGCGCGAGCCCGAGAGAGCGGCTTGCCTGCATCGCGACCCCCGCAAGCTCGCGCTCTTTGGTGATCTGCACGTCCACACCTCGCTCTCGAGCGACGCCTGGAACTACGATCTCGAGGTGCGGCCGGGCGGGGCCTACGACTACGCCTTCGGTGGAACGATCCTGTTGCCGCCGAAGGACGACGCGGGTCGCGGGACGCGGCCGGTGCGGATCGATCGTCCGCTGGATTTCGCGGCGGTGACGGATCACGCGGAGTTCCTGGGAGAGCAGGTCCTCTGCACCGATCCGGGCTCGACCGCCTACGAGACCGAGACGTGCCGGGCGATTCGCGACGCGACGGCGCCGACGAACTCGCCGTTGGGCCTCAAGATCATGAATCCTTTTCCGAGTCGCGACGAGGAGATCTGTGGCGACGACGCTTCGACCTGTGCAGCGGCACTCGAGACGGCCTGGCAGGAGATCATCGCTGCGGCCGACGAGTGGAACGACACGTCGCCAGCCTGTGGCCGGACGACGTTCATCGCCTACGAGTTCAGCTCGCATCGGCTCGGCTCGAACCTCCATCGCAACGTCGTGTTCCGCGGCAGCGTCGTTCCCAAACGACCCGTCAGCTACATGGACGTGCAGCGGGAGTGGCAGCTCTGGCGGCTGCTCCAGAATCAGTGCAATGACTCGGGCACGGGCTGTCAGGTTCTCGCGATTCCGCACAACTCCAATATCAGCAACGGTCGGATGTTCGCGGTCGACTATCCCGGAGCGGATTCGATCGAGGAGCAGGCGGAGCGCGCGAGGCTCAGGATCGCGATCGAGCCGATCGTCGAAATCATGCAGCACAAGGGCGATTCGGAATGTCGGCGCGGCCTGAACGGCGTGCTCGGGAGCGACGACGCGCTGTGTGACTTCGAGAAGTTCGAGAACATGAACTTCCGTCGGCTGGGCGAGGAGGGCGCTTCGGATTGTTATGACGGCCCCTTCCAGGATTGGGTGCCCCATCTCGGTCCGAACTGTCTGTCACGCCGGAGCTACGTCCGATACGCACTCGCCGAGGGCCTCGCCGAGGAGCGGCGGATCGGGGTCAACCCCTTCAAGTTCGGTCTGATGGCGAGCACCGATACGCATAACGCGATGGCTGGTGGCGTCGAGGAGCGCAGCTGGCCCGGTCATCTGGGTATCGCCGATGGTGATCCCGCGCTGCGACTGTCGAGCGGCACGGGGGAGGGAGAGACCCAGCGCATGGGCGACTACTCGAACGGCCCCGGCGGCCTGATCGGCGTCTGGGCCGAGGAGAATTCGCGCGCCGCGATCTTCGACGCGATGCGCCGAAAGGAGGTCTTCGGGACCAGCGGACCGCGCATCGAGCCGCGCTTCTACGCGGGCTGGGATCTGCCGGACGATCTCTGCGCCTCGCCCGACGTCTTGGCGCGGGCGCAGGCGCGCGGCGTTCCGATGGGCGCGGATCTGCCGCCGCGTTCCGGGGACCGGGGCCCGGTCTTCGCGGCCTGGGCGATGCGCGACCTCGGCACCGCCCAGGCACCGGGTGGATTGCTGCAACGGATTCAGGTGATCAAGGGCTGGGTCGACGACGAAGGGGCGGTGCACGAAGAAGTGATCGATGTCGCGGGGGGCGACAACGGGGCCGACGTCGATTCGAAGACCTGCGAGCCGCGGGGCACCGGTCACCAATCCCTCTGCGGCGTCTGGCGCGACCCCGACTTCGACCCCGAGCGGCGGGCGGTCTACTACGCGCGCGTGGTGGAGAATCCGAGCTGTCGCTATTCGGCGTGGCAATGCCTCGAGATCCCCGAGGATCGGCGACCGTCGGGCTGCGCCGATCCGTTGATGCCGCCCATCCAGCAGGAGCGCGCCTGGACGTCGCCGATCTGGTACACGCCGTCGGCGGGTTGATCCAGGCGGAGCCGGCCGCTCGGGCGGATGCTCAGGTCTCGATGGCGAGGGGGCCGATCCAGCCGACGAGCAGAAAGCTCACGAAGCCGACGACGAGCGCCGCCACCAGCCCGACCAGGAGCGGCTTGAGTCCGAGCCCGCGCAGCCGCGCGAAGCTGGTGCCGAGGCCCACCGCCGCCATCGCCACGGCGAGACAGAGGGTGGCCGTGCGCGTGGCGACGTCGATCAGTGCGTGCCAGGTCTTCGGGTCGAGGAATCCGAAGGGCCGCTCTCCGGCATCACCGATCGTCCGGATCAGGCACATCGCCAGGAACCCGAAGACGAAGAACGGGACCGCCGCCTTGACCTGCGCACCAAGGGAGCTGCCGGGTCGCGATGCGCGCGAAGAGAGCGCCATCAAGGGGATGACGGCGAGCATGAACATGTTGCGCTGAAGCTTGGTGACGGTGGCCGCGTCCAGAACCTCCGGGGTCCCGAACTGCGCCAGGTAGACCATGCCCGCCCCGGCGACCTGTGCCGTATCGTGGATCGCCGTGCCCAGAAAGAGGCCGACCAGGGTCGGCTCGCCATCGAAGAGCAGATATCCCAGATAGGGATAGACGAGCAGCGCGACCAGTCCGAAGAGCGTCACGCATCCCACCGCGTAGCTGATCTCGTCGTCCTCGGCTCCGATCACCGGTGCGATCGCAACGATCGCCGAGTTGCCGCAGATGGCGGTGCCCACGGCGATCAGCGTCGAGAGGCGTGCCGGCAACCCGACCATCCTGCCGACCCGGGTGACCAGCAAGAGAGCGGTGGCGATGCAGCAGAAGACGATCGGGAGTGCGACGAGACCGAGGGTGCCGGCCGCCGCCAGGCTCAGTCGAATTCCGAGCAGCGCGACCCCGATACGCAGGATGCGCTTCAGCGCGAGCTGCAGACCGGGCTCGTAGACCGACGGCAACCCGATCGTGTTCCGGACCACCAGGCCGAGCAGGATCGCGACGAGGATCGGGCTGATCGGCGTCTTGTCGAGACCCGCGAGGAGGGCAGGAAGCTCGGCGACCAGCTGCCCGGCGAGGGCGATCGCGAGCGCGAGTCCGAGACCGGGCAGGGTCGTGCCGGCGAACCCGAAGAGCTGATTGGCCTTTCGCTGCCAGGGCGACCAACCTTCGCGCTCGGCCTCGGTCTCGCCCGGCCCGAGCAGGTCCGGGCCCCCCTCGAGGCTGTCGAGCCACTGGAAGAGCTCTGGATTCGCGTAGGGGTTGCCGAGCCCCTGGGTGGGTCTGACCGGATCCATGCGTCCCCCGCGGCGATGCGCCGCCCGTCGCCCGCGCGCAGTATACGCAACACCTGTTTGGTTGGATTTGAGCCAGTTTGACTCGATAGGGGCAAAATGACACGATTGAAGCGCCAGGTCTGGCTTGGCGCTGGCGTCACTCGGCACGGGGTCTGCAATGGTCGGAAGCGGGAGGCTGCATCGTGAAACGATCGATCCTGGTAGTAGACGATGATCCCGTGATGCGTGAGATGGTCTGTGATCAGCTCGAGGCGAACGGGTACGAAGCCGTGGCCGCCGAGTCGGGGGAAGCCGCGCTCGAGGCGCTGGCCGCCCGGGATTTCGACTGCGTGCTCAGCGACGTGCAGATGCCGGGCATGGATGGCCTGGCGTTGCTCGGTGCGATGAGGGAGCGGCATCCGGAGACGCCGGTCGTTCTGATGACGAGCTTCGCGACGATCGAGGTGGCCGTCGAGGCGATGCGGCTCGGGGCTCATGACTTCGTCACGAAGCCCTTCGAGTCCGAGCGCATGCTGCTGACGCTCGAGCGAGCGCTCGAGAAGCGCGAGCTGCAGGACGAGAACCGCCGGCTGCGCGCGGCGGTCGAGCGCGCCGCTTCGATGGGGGATCTGGTCGGCAAGAGCCTCGCCATGAACGAGATCTACGCGCTGATCCGCAAGATCGCGGACAACCGAAGCAACATCCTGATTACCGGCGAGAGCGGTACCGGCAAGGAAGTCGTCGCTCGCACGATCCACGTGACCGGCAATCGAGCGGACAAGCCCTTCGTACCGATCAACTGCACGGCGATGCCGGAGGGGCTGCTCGAGAGCGAGCTCTTCGGGCACGTGCGGGGGGCCTTCACCGGGGCGCATGCGAACAAGAAGGGGCTCTTCGAGACCGCCAACGGCGGCTCGCTCTTCCTCGATGAGATCGGCGACATGTCCCCGGCCTTGCAGGGCAAGCTCCTGCGCGTTCTCCAGGACCAGGAGATCCGACCCGTCGGCGGCAACCAATCGGTGAAGGTCGACGTTCGGCTGATCGCAGCCACCAATCGGGATCTGCGCTCGGATATCGAAGCAGGTCTGTTTCGCGAGGACCTCTACTACCGCCTCAACGTGATTCCGATCCATATCCCGCCGCTTCGCGAGCGGCCCGAAGACATCCCGCCCCTCGCCTACGCGTTCGTCGAACGTCAGTCGGGCGGCGTGCGCCGCACCCTTTCGGAGAATGCCGTCCGCAAGCTCCAGCGCGCACCCTGGCCCGGCAACGCCCGGGAGCTGGAGAACTGCATCGAGCGGAGCCTCGCGCTCGCCGATGGCCCCGAGATCCATGCCAGTGACATCCTGATTCCGGATGATCCGATGGAGGTCGATGGATCTCTCGAGGACGCCATCATGCAGCTCGCGCGGCAGCAGGGCCTCAAGCTCTCCGAGCTGAGTGATCGTTACGTCGAAGCCGTGCTCGAGACGACCCACGGTCGCAAGAGTGAGGCTGCGCGGATCCTTGGCGTCAATCGGCGGACCCTCTATCGTCGCGAAGAGCGCCGACAGGAGCGTGGCGCCACGGCCTGATCCGAATCAATTCGAAAGAAATGGTCTACGCGGCTGGCTACGCCGCGATCGGTGCCTAGCATTGACTTGGGGCATCGATGGAAAAAGAAACGCTCGAGACAAGACAGCGCCTGGAGGCGATTCTCGAATCTGCCGTCGACGGGATCCTGTCGATCGACGAGCGCGGGATCATCGAATCGGTGAATCAGGCGGCCGTCGAGATCTTCGGCTACTCGCGGGAAGAGCTGATCGGCGCCTCCGTGAACCGGCTGATGCCGATGCCCTATCGCGACGAGCACGATGGCTACATCGCGAACTACATCGCGACCGGCGTGCCGAAGATCATCGGGATCGGTCGCGAGGTCTCAGGCCTCCGCAAGGACGGGACCGAGTTCCCGCTCTACCTCGCGGTCAGCGAGGGGCGCCTCGGTGATCGCCGTGTCTTCACCGGAATCGTCCGTGATCAGAGCGACCTTCGCATGGCCGAGGAGCGGGCTCGTGCCGCGGAAGAGCTGGCCTCGCTCTCGCTGATCACGGCGGGCATCGCCCATGACATCGGGACCCCGATGAACGTGATCCTGGGCTACTCGGAGATGCTGCGCGATTCGCTCTCCGATCCGAAGGATCAACGCCGCGCCGAGATCATCGCCGAACAGGTTCGCCGGGTGACCGATCTGCTCCAGACCCTGCTCAACATCGCGCGTCCGCACACGCCGGTGCGCGAGCCCGTGCGGCTCGATCAGGTGCTCGACCATGCTCTGGACTTCTTTCGCGAGAAGCTCCGGGCCCGCGGCATCGAGATCGAGCGTAGAGATCAGGACGTCTGCGAGATCCTCGGTGATCGTGACCGCCTCGAGCAGGTCTTTCTCAATCTGATCGTGAATGCGGCGGATGCCATGCCGAACGGGGGGAAGTTGCGCGCAATGATCGATCGCGACCCGGAAGGGCTGGTCCGGATCGCGATCGAAGATACGGGTCACGGCATCGACGCCGATTCGCTCGAGCGCATCTTCGAGCCCTTCTATACGAGCAAGGAGCGCGGGCAGGGAACGGGTCTCGGGCTGGTGGTGAGCCGTTCGATCGTGATCGACCACAACGGCACGATCAAGGCCGAGAGCGAGGTCGGGAAAGGGACGCGATTCGAGCTCCGCTTCCCGGCCGCTGCAGCTCGGGCATAGCGGCGACTGCCCAGCCCGGACATCCGCCGCAAGACATCCTTCAGCCCGGATCGTGTCAGTGCCCGGCGTCGCCCGCCGCCCGCATCGTCGATACGACTGCCTCCACGGCGTCGCGCACCAGTGCAAGAGTGGCGGTACTCAGTGACTCGCCCGATACGGCGTTGGCGCTCTCGATCAGTGCCTCGACGAAGGGCGGATACATCTCGCCCTCGACCCCGTACTCCGCATGGCTCTGTCCGAGCGCACGGAGATTCGCTTCGAGCCAGGGCTCGCCTTCCAGCCACGCGAGCAGACAGCGAAACGTCTCGCGCACCATCTCCTCTCGCTCGCTGATCGAGTGCTCGCCGAAGAGCCCGGCCGCATCGGGGCGCAGCTCGAAGAAGCGAGCGTAGAGCCGCTCCGTGAACGCCTCTTCGTTCTCCGAGAGCCGGATCATCGCCGCCAGGAAGGCCTCCCTGGCCTCGCGAGCGATCCCTTCGGAGGAGACTGCTGGCGCCGGGGAAGGCTCCGCCGTGGCGGGCGAGCCAGCGATTCGCGCCACGTCAGTGTCCGCTGGCGGGCAGACCCACGATTCCCGAGACGAACTCGCTGCGCAGGATCTCGATGCGGTCCTCGTCGATCACGTACTCCGGCATCTTCGCGAGCAGATGTCGCGTGGCGGTCTCGCCTTCGAGGGCCGCGATATGCGTCCCGAGACAGGAGTGGCTGCCGTGGCCGAACGTGAGGATGCGGCGCGACTTGCGATGGATGTCGAATCGGTCGGGATCTTCGAACTCGCGTTCGTCGCGATTCGCGGACGGGAAGAGGAAGATCACGGCCTGGCCCGGCTCGAGCGTCTTGCCGTGGAGCTCGACGGGCTTCACGACCGTCCGCCCCAGGAACTGCGTCGGCATGCCGTATCGCAGTCCCTCGCGGAACGCGTTCGGGATCAGCGAGGCATCCGCGACCAGCTCCGCGCGCTGATCCGGGTTCTTGTAGAGCTCGAAGAGGAACTTCGCGAAGACCTTCGGGAAGCTGTCGGTGCTGCCGATCACGAGCGTCGACATCTGTGAGGCGATGTTGTCGTTCGGCAGCGGCTTGCCGTCGAACTCGGCGTTGAGATAGGCGTTGAGCAGGACGTCGCCGTCGGTCGCGTGCTTGCGACGCTCGCGGATCAGCTGCTCGAGGTATTCGTTCAGCTCGGCCGCGGCGGCCAGCCCGTCTTCGGTCATCCCGGCACGGTTGCCTTCGCGCGCGAAAAAGCGGTTGACGTAGCCATAGAGCAGGTCGGCGTCTTCGATCGGCAATCCGAGCAGGACGCAGGAGACCTCCATCGCGATCTTCGCAATATAGTCGCCGACGAGGTCGACGGAGCCACCCGCGTCGAGGGCCTTCGCGTGTTGCGCGACGATGCGTTCGACCTCGGGCGCCAGCGCCGCCACGCGCTTCGGCTTGAAGGCGCCGGAGATCAGCGCGCGGTTTCGCGTGTGCTCCGGCGGATCCATCATGTTCACGCTCGGGAAGACCTGCATCTGCTTCGTGATCAGATGCGCCGGCGTCGTGCCTCGCAGGGACGCCGAGTACGACTCGTTGTCGCCGCTCTGGTCCCAGATGTCGTCGAAGCGCGAGAGCGCCCAGCAGTCGAATTCCTCGACGTAGTAGGCGGGGGCTTCGTCTCGAAGCTGCTTGTAGATCGGCAGAGGGTCTTCGAAGACCTCGGGCATGACCGGGCTGTATTGAACCACGATGAATCTCCTTCCTGGGGTCTTGGGAATCGGTCGGGTCAGGCGGCGTTCGAGGCGCTGTGTCAGGGCCGCATGAATTCGAAGTCGGTATCGGGATCGAGGCTGTCGGCGGTGAAGCGGAGCTCCTCGGCGACGTCGGTCCAGCTGCGGCTCGTGCGCCAGAACGAAATGATCTCATTCAGCAGCGCTCGTCCGAGAACATCCGGATCGGCTCGAGAGGCTTCGGCCTGGCTCATGAGCGCCGCGAACGATTCGCGTGCCAGCTCGTATTCCCCGCTCATCCCTGCGCCACTCGTCGGTTCAGGCGATTGTCGACCCACTCGCCGCCGAGCAGGACGGCTCGCAGGTTCTCTCGATCGCCCAGGCAGCCGATGTCGATCGTGGGGTCGCCGTCGACGATCACGAGATCGGCCAGTCGACCGGGCTCGATCAGCCCGGCTTCTTCCCCGAGGCCCATCAGCTCCGCGCCATGCAGCGTGGCCCAGCGAATCACCTCGAGCGGCGCCAGTCCGAGGCGCTTCACGTAGAGCTCCATCTCTGGGATGTAGTCGCCGTGAGGCATGATCGGTGTGCCGAAGTCGTCACCGACCACCATGCGCACGCCGGCGCGCGCGGCCGCCACCATCGCCTCGCAGGTGTACTCGTAATCCTCGCGAACGCGGGCGATGCGGGCTCGCACCTGTGCCGGGCTCTCCGGGAAGCCCTCGCTGATCGGGAGGGGCGTCGCCTCGTGGTCCCAGGACTCCGCCAGCTCGAGGAAGCGCGCGCTCCAGAGCATGCTGGGGACGACCGTCGCGTCGGCGTCGAGGATGGCCTCGACACATTCCTCGTCGATGCGATCGGCGTGGTCGATGATGTCGACGCCCGCTCGCGCGCACTCGAGAATCGACGTCCGGGACGGGGCATGCGCACGCACGCGCTTGCCCAGGGTGTGGACGGCCTCGACCAGCGCCCGCAGCTCCTCCGTGGTGGGATACATGACGTCGCGCGCCGGAGACGAGCCATGCCCGGGGCCGGCCGAGATCTTCACGACGTCGCAGCCACGTCCAGCCTCGGTGCGACCCGCCAGGCGCCAGGCCTCCGCTCCGTTCACGGCATAGGTCAGCCCGGTATTGCCGATCTGCATGAAGAAGTTGCGATTGTTGGCGTAGTCGGAGTACTCGCCGGTCGTGACGATCTCCCGCGAGCCGGCGAGGTAGCGGGGTCCGCGAACGAAGCCGGCCTGGATGGCCTCCTTCAGGCTGACATCGATGACGTGGGCGTTGCTCGAGCCCACGGCCCCGGTGAAGCCACAGAGCAGCGCGTTCTCCGCGTTCTTGGCCGCCAGCATGCTGAGGTATCCCGGGGCGGCCTCGAGCCCGAGTGCCGGAGCCGTGACGCCGTCGCCGAAGGCGCCGAAATGCGAGTGGAAGTGCGCCTGCACCATGCCCGGCATCAGACTCATGCCTTCGAGGTCGTACTCCTCGTCCTGGGGCCGACGCTCGATCGATGCATCGGGGCCCACGGCCTCGATCCGGTCGCCGGCGATGGCAACCGCCGAGCCCGCCTGGGCCGGGTTGATGCCATCGACGAGGTTGACGTTTCGGAAGACGGTACGGCTCTCGGACATCGCGTGATTCTCCATCGCATCCGCGTCTTCACCAGCTCGCGGCGGGACGCTTTCGCCCTCGAAATGCATGGGCTGTGCCACTTGCTGCGACCTCGGTTCGAGCCCCTGCGGATCCCGCGTGGCGTTGCGCCACGTAGCCTCGAAATCCGGGACAACTTGTCGTTCCCGTCTGCTCGAATACGCGCGAAACCAACCCGACCGCAGCGTCGCGGCGCGACCGGTGGGCTCCACGTCGAAGGGAGGGTTTGTGACATATTTTCACAGGATGAGGCGAAGAGCGCGTGTCGGGGCCCGAGAGCCCGCTGAGGCCCACTAGAGCTGGCACGGGAGTCGCATTGCGGAGGGCGGCCCCGGACGGCTCCGAGGGTCGCGCAACCGCCCTGTCCGCGATGGGCGA
The DNA here is from genome assembly GCA_963698485.1 of uncultured delta proteobacterium. Classification (GTDB taxonomy): domain Bacteria; phylum Myxococcota_A; class UBA9160; order UBA9160; family UBA4427; genus UBA4427. The sequence continues at coordinate 123,962 of CAVORA010000004.1, forward strand.
AAAGCGAAAGGATCTCGACGGATGGTGACCGCACCTGCACACGGCTCGACACCCCATGGGGGAGCGGGCGTCTCGAGCGCGGCTGGCAGCGCCCCGGCCTTCGACGATCACGTCATCCGGCTCTTCGCCCTGATGACGATCGTCTGGGGAATCGTCGGCATGCTGGTCGGCGTCATTCTGGCGGCGCAGCTCGCCTGGCCCGCGCTCAACTTCGACATTCCCTACCTGAGCTACGGACGTCTCCGGCCGCTGCACACGAACGCGGTGATCTTCGCGTTCGGAGGCTGCGCGCTCTTTTCGACATCCTTCTACGTCGTCCAGCGGACCTCTCGGACGACGCTCTTCGCGCCTCGGCTCGCGAGCTTCGTCTTCTGGGGCTGGCAGACGGTGATCGTGGCGGCGGCCGTGACGCTGCCCCTCGGTATCACGACGAGCAAGGAGTACGCCGAGCTCGAGTGGCCGATCGACCTGCTGATCGCGATCGTCTGGGTGTCCTACGCGGTCGTCTTCTTCGGCACGATCGTCAAGCGGCGCACGAGTCACATCTATGTGGCGAACTGGTTCTATGGCGCCTTCATCGTGACGGTCGCCGTGCTGCATATCGTGAACAGCGCGGCCATCCCGGTCTCCCCCCTGAAGTCGTACTCGGTCTATGGCGGCACGATCGATGCGATGGTGCAGTGGTGGTACGGACATAACGCCGTCGGCTTCTTCCTGACCGCCGGCTTCCTGGGCATGATGTACTACTTCGTGCCGAAGCAGGCCGAGCGACCGGTCTATTCGTACCGGCTGTCGATCGTGCATTTCTGGGCGCTGATCTCCGTCTACATGTGGGCGGGACCGCACCACCTCCACTACACGTCGCTGCCCGATTGGGTGCAGTCCGTCGGCATGGTCTTCTCGCTGATCCTGCTCGCGCCTTCCTGGGGCGGCATGATCAACGGCATCATGACGCTCTCCGGCGCCTGGGAGAAGCTGCGCGACGATCCGGTGATCCGCTTCATGATCGTGGCGCTCTCGTTCTACGGCATGTCGACCTTCGAAGGGCCGATGATGTCGATCAAGACGGTGAACGCGCTCTCGCATTACACCGACTGGACGATCGGACACGTGCACTCGGGCGCGCTCGGCTGGGTCGCCATGATGACGATCGGATCGCTCTACTACCTGATCCCGAGACTCTACGGCCGCACCGAGATGTACAGCGTGCCGCTGATCAACCTGCATTTCTGGCTCTCGACGATCGGCGTGATCTTCTACGTCGTGAACATGTGGATCGCGGGGGTGATGCAGGGGTTGATGTGGCTGGCCGTGAACGAGGACGGAACGCTGACCAACTCTTTCGTCCAGTCCGTCGAGGCCACCTGGCCCTTCTACGTCGGCCGTCTGCTGGGAGGCATGGTCTTCTTCACGGGGATGCTGATCATGGCCTTCAACACATACAAGACGAGTCGCGCCGGGCAGGTCGTCCGGGTGGAGGGGTAGATCGATGAATCATGATCTCATCGAGAGGAACATCGGCCTGATGCTCGCCCTCGTGCTCGCCGTGATCAGTCTCGGCGGGCTGGCGGAGATCGTTCCGCTCTTCTTCCAGGACGCGGTGGTGAAGCCGATCGAGGGACTGCAGGCCGCTCACCGCGCTCGAGCTCGAGGGCCGCGACATCTACATCCGAGAGGGATGCGTCGGTTGCCACTCGCAGATGATCCGGCGCCTGCGCTCCGGAGACCGACCGCTACGGGCACTATTCGGTGGCGGGCGAGTCCGTCTGGGACCATCCCTTTCTGTGGGGATCGAAGCGGACGGGGCCGGATCTCGCGCGAGTCGGCAAGCGCTACAGCGACGAGTGGCATCGCGCCCATCTCGTGAACCCGCGCGCCGTCGTGCCCGAGTCGAACATGCCGGGCTTCCCCTGGCTCGCGGAGCGTGAGCTCGATGGCAAGGGCACGGCTGCCAAGATGCGCGCGCTTGCGCGCCGTCGGCGTGCCCTACGACGGACGACGCCATCGAAGGGGCCGAGCGCTTCGTGGCCGGTCAGACCGAGATGAAGGCCTTGATCGCCTACCTCCAGCAGCTCGGCACGCATCTCGGGAAGGGGGGCTGATCCATGGATCTGGGATGGCTTCGGGGAATCATCGCAGTCTTGACGCTGCTGACCTTCCTCGGGATCTGCTGGTGGGCCTACCGGCCTGGAAATCGCGCGCGCTTCGAGGAGGATGCGCTGATGGCCTTCGAGCCCGATGAGGCGAATGAAATCAAAGCAAGCCGGTCGGACCGGCAAGAGGGAGATCAGGGATGAGTTTCGGATGGAGCCTCTTCGTGATCGTCCTGATCGTGGCCAACATCGTGGGCTGCGCCTGGCTGCTCTTCGCGAATCGCAACGTGATGGTCGATCCCGGGCAGAAGGGTCGCGGGACGGGTCACGACTATGACGGCATCGAGGAGCTGAACAACCCGCTGCCGGCGTGGTGGACCTGGCTCTTCATCGGCACGATCGTCTTCGGCATCGGCTATTTCGTCCTCTATCCGGGCTTCGGAGCCTTCGCGGGCGTGCTCGGTTGGAGCTCGGCCGGCGAGGCCGAGGCCGGGCGCGCTGCGGCCGAAGCGAAATACGGCCCGATCTTCGACGCCTATCTCGAGCAGCCGATCCCGTCGCTGATCTCGGACGAGCGCGCGGTCGCGATGGGCGGCCGGATCTTCGCCAATCGCTGCGCGACCTGTCATGGCTCCGACGCGCGCGGGGGACCCGGCTATCCGAACCTGACCGACGACGACTGGCTCCACGGCGGCTCTCCCGAGACGATCGTGACGACGATCGCGCATGGTCGAAACGGCGTGATGCCGCCCTTCGCGGCGGCGATCGGCGGGGACGTGGGCGTTCGAAACGTGACGGAGTACGTCCTGTCGCTGAGCGGTCGCGAGCACGACGCCGAGCAGGCCGCCGCGGGCCAGGCGACCTTCGCCATGATCTGCGGCATCTGCCATGGCGCGGACGGCAAGGGCAACCCCGCGCTGGGCGCGCCGAACCTGACCGACTCGATCTGGCTGCACGGCGGCCGCCGCTCGGACATCGTGCGGGCCATCGAGGTCGGCATCGTCAACCAGATGCCCGCCCATGACGAGATCCTCACTCCGGGACGGATCCACCTCGTGGCGACCTACGTCTACAGCCTGTCGCGGAGATCCGGGAGCTCGACCGAGTGAGTGGAGACGTGTCCGTCGCAGGACCGAGCGCAGCAGGAGATGCGGGCGGATCGCCGAGCGGTCCGGTCAAGGTCGACCTGTACGAGAAGTGGCGCCGCATCTACCCGCTCTGGGTGAGCGGCGGCTTCCAGACCTGGCGCCGGATCGTCCTCGTGATCCTGCTGCTGGTCTTCTACCTGGGCCCCTGGCTCAGCTGGAACGGCCAGCCAGGCGTGCGTTTCGATCTCGAGAATCGCCGCTTCACGGTCTTCTTCACGACCTTCGTGCCCGAGGAGTTCATCTTCCTCGCCTGGCTGCTGCTGATCGCGGCGCTCGCGCTGTTCACGGTGACGATCGCGCTGGGACGGATCTTCTGCGGTTGGGCCTGTCCGCAGACCATCTGGAGCCTGGTCTACTTTTCGATCGAACGCTTCGTAGAAGGCGATCGCGCCGAACGTATGCGCCGCGACCGGGGTCGCTGGTCGCTCGAGTACGTGACGAAGAAGGCCATCAAGTTTTCGCTCTGGGCGCTGGTCGCGCTCTCGATCTCGATCACCTTCGTCGGTTATTTCCAACCGATTCGCGAGCTGCTGCCGCGCGTCTTCGCCTTCGACCTCACCAAGTGGGAGCGGGTCTTCATCGCCTTGCCCGCGATGGGCAGCTTCTTCTTCTCCGCCGTGCTGCGAGAGCAGGTCTGCTTCCACATGTGTCCGTATGCGCGCTTCCAGAGCGTGATGCTCGATCGCGACTCGCTGATCATCAGCTACGACCAGGATCGCGGTGAGCCGCGCGGCAAGCGTCGGCGCGACGCCGACCCGGCCAGCGCCGGCCTCGGCCACTGCATCGACTGCAAGAAGTGCGTGAACGTCTGCCCGACCGGGATCGACATTCGCGACGGCCTGCAATACCAGTGCATCGGCTGCGCCGCCTGCGTCGACGCTTGCGCCGACGTGATGGAGACGATGGGCTACGGCGACACGCTCGTCCGTTACAGCTCGGAGAATCGGCGACGAGGGCGAAGGTGGTCCACTGGCTGCGGCCGCGACTGGTCGGCTACTCCACGCTGATCGTGGCGCTGCTGGTGCTGGTCGGATTCACGATGGCCAACCGGATTCCGCTGGACGTCGACGTGATCCGCGATCGGAACCGCCTCTATCGAGAGGATTGGGACGGCAGCGTCGAGAACGTCTACACGCTTCGGATCACGAATCGCGAGTCCGTCGATCGGACCTACGAGATCGCCTTCTCGAGCGAGGCCCCGCTCGTGCTCCGGGGAGAAGACAAGGTGCATATCGAGGGCGGAGAGCTGCGCATCGTCCCGATCAGTCTGCTGCTGCCCGGCGATGTCGAGCTCGACGCGGCTCGTCCGGAGGTCGAGTTCGAGGTGCGTTCGACGGCCGACGATGCGGTCGTCGTTCGCGCGACGAGTCCCTTCCATAGACCGCCAGCGCGAGGAGAACGATGAGCGAAGCGAGAGCCTGGTACCGACAGTTCTGGCCGTGGTTCCTGATCGCGTTGATGGCCGTGTCCGTGGCGGCCAGCGTCGCGACGGTCGTGATTGCCTACAGCCTGGGAGATCTCGAAATGCCGGAGGACCAGGTCGGTCGCCTGATTCCCTCCGACGGATCCGAGGTCGACGCGGGATCCCCGGACGCGCAAAAGATCTGACATGGCAGCGGACCCCGCGGAGACGCCGGAGATCTGTTTCCACTGCGGGCTCGAGGTTCCGCCGGGTCTTCATCTCCACGTCGAGCTGGCGGGCGCACCGCAGCCGATGTGTTGTGTCGGCTGCTGCGCCGTCGCCGAGATGCTCGTCGCGCAGGGTCTCGAGAGCTGGTACGAGACGCGCGAGGGTCCCTCCGGCGTCAGGGCCGAAGCCGTTCCCGACGTGCTCGCGAACGCCGAGTATCTGAAGATCCCGGACTGCGAGGCGGAGTTCGCGACGCGCTCGAGCGGCGACACGCTCGAAGTCTCGCTGCTGGTGGAGGGCGTGACGTGCGCGGCCTGCGTCTGGGTCATCGAGCGGCACCTCTCGTCGCTGCCCGGTGTCCTCGAGGTGCGGGTCAACCTCGCCTCGCATCGAGCGCACGTCGGATGGGACCCGGATCGCTGCGACCTGACGTCGATCATCGCGCGGCTCGCCGAGATCGGATTCGTCGCGCGCCCGGACCGGCCCGACCGCGCCGCGGAGCTCGAGCGTCGCGAACGCCGATCGGCGCTCATGCGTCTCGGGATCGCGGGCCTCGCGACGATGAACGTGATGACCTACGCGGTGGCGCTCTACGCTGGCGCCATCGACGGCATGCCGGACGGAATTCGGCAATTCCTGCGCTTCATGTGCTGGCTCGTCGCGACCCCGGTGGTGGTGATCAGCGCGCGACCCTTCTTCGAGGGGGCGCTGCGCGACCTTCGTGTTCGCCGCCCGGGCATGGACGTTCCCGTCTCGATCGCGATCCTGGGCGCCTATCTGGTCAGCGCCTGGGCCGTCGTTCGCGGCGAGGGAGAGGTCTACTTCGAGTCGGTGTGCATGTTCACGTTCTTCCTCGGTACGGGGCGCTTCCTCGAGATGAACGTTCGCCATCGCGCCGCGTCGCTGTCGCGACGGCTTCTCGATGCCGCGCCGCTGGTCGCGCGACGTGTCGTCGACGGTCAGGCCGACGTCCTGGTTCCGGTCGCGGAGATCGGCGTGGGGGATCGGGTCCGGGTGCTCGCCGGCGAAGCGCTGCCCGTCGACGGCTGCGTCTGGTCGGGTCGCAGCGCGGTCGAGGAAGCGCTGCTCACGGGAGAATCGTGGCCGCGGCGAGTCGAGGTCGGCCACGACGTCGTCGCCGGCAGCATCAACGCGGAATCGCCTCTGGTCGTTCGTGCGACGCGCATCGCCCAGGAGTCCACGCTCGCGGCGTTGGTCGGGTTGATCGAGCGGGCACAGTCCGAGAAGCCACCGATGGCGCATTTCGCGGATCGGGTCGCGAGTCGCTTCGTGGCTGCGATGTTGGGCGTGGCGGCGTTGACGGCGATCGGTTGGGCGATCGTCGATCCGAGTCGCGTCGTGTGGGTGACGCTCTCCGTTCTGGTCGCGACCTGCCCGTGTGCACTCGGACTCGCGACGCCCGCCGCGCTGGCGGCCGCCACGGAAGGGCTCGCGCGGATCGGCTTCCTCGTGACGCGCGGCAGCACGCTCGAGGCCCTCGCCAGGGTCGACCGGGTCGTCTTCGACAAGACCGGCACCCTCACCCGTGGCGAGACCTCCGTCGAACGCGTCATTCCGCTACGGGGCGACGACGCCGCGACGCTGCTCACCCGGGCGCGCGCGCTCGAGGCCGACTCGAGCCATGTGCTCGCCCGCGCCTTCACGTCGGGGCGAGCGCGACCAGGCGCCATTCCATCCGATCTCGTCAGCGTGCCCGGTCAAGGGGTCGAGGCCAAGATCGATGCCACCCGCACCCGGATCGGTCGGCCCGAGTGGGCGGTCGCGCTCTCGCCGGAGTCGGAGCTGCCCGCTCCGCCGCTCGATGAGAGCCTGTCCTGGGTCCTGATGGCGGACGAATACGGCCCGCTCGCGTGGTTCGGCCTCGGCGATCCGCTGCGGGACGAGGCGCCGAGCGCGCTGTCGGCGTTGCGTCAGAGGGGCCTCGAGATCGAGCTGCTCAGCGGCGATCCCAGCGCGGCGGCCGGTCGCATCGCCTGCGATCTCGGTCTCGACTTCGTGATGCCCGCTGCGACGCCCGAGGGCAAGGTCGCGCGCATCCAGTCCCTCCAGCAGCAGGGGCAGGTCGTCGCGGTCGTCGGAGACGGGCTGAACGACGGTCCGCTGATGCGGGCGGCGGACGTGTCGATCGCGATGGGCGGCGGCTGTGATCTGACGCGCCTTTCGGCGGACGCCGTGTTGCTGCACGACGAGCTCGAGCGCATCCCCGAGGCGATCGCCTGGGCGGTGCGAACGCGAAGGGTGATCCGGCAGAATTTCGGCTGGGCGATCGGATACAACCTGAGCGTCCTGCCGCTCGCGATCGCGGGCCAGCTGCCGCCCTGGCTGGCGGCCCTCGGCATGTCACTCAGCTCGCTGATCGTGGCCACGAACGCGGCGCGCCTGCGGCTGATGGCGGGGCGCGCATGACGATCCTGCTGGTGTTGATTCCGCTCGGTCTGATGTTGTTGGTCGTGGCGATCGCGGCCTTCGTGTGGGCCGTGCGGAACGATCAATTCGAGGATCTCGAGAATGAGGGCTCGCGCATCCTCTTCGACGATCCCGAGCCGTTGCGCGAGCGCCCCCTGGCCACCACCGCCGGAGCCCGCTCTGCGGCTTCGCCGACCGCTGCGAGCTCGGCCGGGCCGACCTCTGGCCCGGACCGGGAGGAACGATCGTGAGTGAATGGGTGGCCTGGGCGAGCGGGGCGCTGCTGCTCGGCTTCGTGGGAAGCGGCCACTGCCTCGGCATGTGTGGCGGCATCGCGGGTGCGCTCGGGATGACGAGCCCGGCCGCTCGCACGCTATCCCGGACGACCTCCTCGCTGCTCTACTCGGTCGGCCGGGTGTCGAGCTATGCGCTGCTGGGGGCGCTGGCGGGGTCGCTCGGGCAGGCGACGAGCGTGGCGATCGGGCTCGGGCCGGTGATGCGGGTCGCTGCCGGGATGCTGATCGTGCTGCTCGGGCTGCAGCTCGCCGGTCTGCGGATGGGCTTCGACCGGGTCGAAGCGCTGGGGCTCGCGGTCTGGCGTCGTCTCGGTCCGCTGATCGGTCGCATCGGCTCGCCCGACGCGGCCTGGAAATGCGTCGCGCTCGGCGCCGTGTGGGGCTTCCTGCCCTGCGGCCTCGTCTACACTGCATTGACCGCCTCTCTGGTCACGGGCTCGGCCGCCGGGGGGGCCGTCTTCATGGCCAGCTTCGGACTCGGGACAGTGCCCGCGCTGGTCTTCGCGACGCGTATGATGGGCGGAATCGGTGAGCGGCTTCGAGGGCAGGGCGCTCGACGGATCGCGGGAATCGCGCTCGTCGTACTGGGTCTATGGGCGGTGATCGGGGGCCTGACGGCGGGGCGGGGTGGTCATTCGCATTCGCCGGCGCCACATGATGCACCGTCTCCGCACGCCGACATGCCACATCGACACGAGGCCTGATCGGACAGGCTCGAAGCCACTTTCTCTCGATTCACCGGATGACATCCGAGGAGACCAACATGACGACGAAGAAGGATCGGTGCACGGTCGGCGAGGTGATGACCTCGCGCGTGCGGACCGGATCACCCGATCAATCGCTCGAATCGATTTCGCGGCTGCTCGTCGCGGAGCGCTGCCATCACCTGCCGATCGTCGAGGGGGGACGGCCCGTCGGCATGATCAGCGCCTCCGACCTGCTGCGGCTGGCCCGGGGCGACGTCTCGGAGCCGCACGAGAAGGGCTCGCTCGAGGGCAAGTGCGCGGCAGACGTGATGACGACGCCGCTCGAGACGATCGAGGGCGACGAGTCGGTCGACGACGCCATCGCGCGGATCGGTCGCGGCGGCTTTCATGCTTTGATCGTGGTCGACGAGGCCGGCGCGCTGGCGGGCATCGTTACCCACCACGACCTGCTCGATTACCTGATGGGCTGAGCGTGCAGGCGCTCGAGGACAGCCGATCTCTGTTCAGGTCTCCCGCCGAGCCGCCTCGAGGAGTCGCATCGCTCGCGCCCCGAAGTCACAGCGCTGTGACAGTTGGCCACCACGTCCGAGCCCTGCTGACGACGGCCGCAGTTTCATGTCGGCACGTTGATTGCTCTGTCATTGTCGGTGTCGGGGGTCCATGATGCCGCCGCTTACGGAGACGAGGATGAACGAGGCAGAAACGATCCTGGTTCCTGTCGATGACACGGATCGCTCGAAGGCCGCCGCGCAGCGCGCGATTTCGATCGCGCAGGGCACGGGCGCGAGGATCTGCCTGCTCCACGCACTCTCCTTCCCTGCGAGCGCGGTCGAGGCCGGGATTCGAGACGAGCTCGTCGAAGAATTCCGCGAGAGCGAGGCCCAACGCTTCTCCGAATTCTGCGACTCGCTCGACAGCCACGGGGTCGAGATCTCGAAGAGCTTCGTCGAGAGAGATCCGGTGGAAGCGATCGACGAGCTGGCCCGCGAGTCTCGGACCCCCTTGATCGTGATGGGGACGCATAGCCGTCGAGGGCTGGATCGGCTCGTCCTCGGCAGCATCGCGGAGCAGACGCTTCAGAGCTCTCGCGGCGGCGCCCTCCTCGTGGTGCGCGAAGGCCTCGAAGCCGCCAGTCAGCCGATCCGCTCGATTCTGTTCGCGACCGACTTCTCGGAGTCCGCTCAGCAGGCGGAGGCGATGATGGTGTCCTGGGCCCGGCTCTATGGTGCCGAGGTCGAGGTCTTCCACGCGATTCGTGAGACCGCCGTGTTATTCGCCCCCTATGCGGTGGTCGGGTCGAGTGACTTCGAGGGGGAGATGTACGATGCCGCCAAGCAACGCATGCGTCGCGTGCTCGAGCGGCTGACCGCCCAGGGGATCTTCCCGAAATCGAAGATCGTCTATGGTCGTCCCGAAGAGGAGATCCTCCGGCGTGCCGAGACGACCAATGCGGATCTGATCGCGATCGGTACCCGGGGCTACTCGGGACTGAACCGATTCCTGCTGGGCAGCGTGGCGCAGCGCGTCCTGCGCCACGCGCCCTGCAGCGTACTGGTCGTGAACGGTTCCGAAGACGTACGCCACAAGTCTCTTCCCTGAGCTATTCCGTCAGCCGGGCTAGACTGGCCGTGTACTCGGACGGATCGGGAGAAGAGCAGAGCATGAGTCGTCGAAACGGAACGAATCTCGGCGATCCGGGTCTGCGCCAGCGGATGCGCGGCGAAGAGAGACGCATCGAGGGCCAGCACGAACAGCTCGACGCGCTGTGTCGCGAGGTCTGCGCCAGCCTGGAACGGGACGGCACCGAAGCGGTCCTCGATGACTACCTGCTCTTCGTGGGGGCGCTCGAAGCGCACATGACGATCGAAGAGGACATCTATTTCCCGGCGCTTCACGGCCTGCGGATGGAGCTCGCTGATGAGCTCAGCGCGCTCGTCGAAGCGCACCAGGCCTTTCGTCGACAGACGGAAGAGGTGAGGGCGCTCTTCGAGGGGCACGACCGGTTGGCGGCGCAGGCAGCGCTCGAGCGGCTGGCACTCGACTTCGCCGCTCACGAGGCGGCCGAAGAGGAGCTGATGGCGCGTGTCAACGATGGGCCGGCCGCATCCTCTACCTGAGCCCGGGTCGCGAGCAGAGCATATTCGCGTCGTGATGGCGGTCCTTCTCTTCGTGACGGCGATCCTCCGCCCCGCGACGGCGAGCGCTCGCCGCGGGGCGGAATCGATGCGGCTCAGAAGTCGTAGGCCACCATCCAGGTCGCACGCTGCTCGAAGATGTCCTTGCGCTGGCTGAGCGCCCGCTCGTAGGAGAAGCCGGCGGAGATGCCGTTGCGGAAGGGCACGCGGAAGCCCCACGCCATCGTGATCAGGTCTTCTCCCGCCATGCCCGAGGAGCCGAGATTGGCGACGTCTGCGCCTTCGAAGCGGCGATCCGCCGTGACGCCGGCGCCGTAGAGCAGGTCCTGAGCGGCGCGCAGCGGGACGCGTCCGCCGCCATCCAGGTCGATGGTCGAGCTGCCGTCACCGCTATCGACCCAGGTCGTTCCGGAGAGCTCGATGAAGGGCACGATGAAGTCGGAGCCCGGGATGAAGTCGACTTCGAAGGCCTGGTCCAGGTGGAAGTTGTAGAAGAGCGACGAGCTGTCCTTGTCGCCGTTGATCGCGATCTGAGAGCCGAGGCTCGCGATGACGTGAACGTTCCCGGGACCCCAGCCGACCGAAACCGCCGGGATCATGACGCCATCGCCGCGGCCCTGGAACAGGTTGTCGTTGCCGAGGGGGATCTCGTAGCGAAGGCTCGGGGTCACGATCAGCCCGGCCTCGCGATCGTCGATCGCGGCGTACTTGAAGCCGACCGACACGTCCATGAAGCCGGTCGTGTCCTTCAGCAGGCTGTTGTCGGGGTCGAGCACGGTCAAGCCGTCCTTCGTGGCGATGAAGGCCAGGCGGTCCGTGATGGCGAGTCGCGCCTGGAGGGCGAGGACGCCCGCCTCGCCGCCTTCGAAGACGGAGTCGGAAGGGAAGTTGTGGTAGATGCCGACCAGGTTCAGGCCGGTCGTGATGTAGGGATCCTCGAACAGGTAGGGCATCGACATCGGCGCGACGTGACCGGCTGGCCGAGCCTCGCGTTCGCAGCGGAAGTCGGGAAGCAGGCCGGTGCACTCCTCGGCGCGGCCGGGTCCCGCAATCAGCAGCGTCATGCAGAACACGAGGGCCGCACCGGACAACATCGCGAATGGCAGGGTACGTCGACCGAACGCTTCCTTCTCATTGCGGGAAAGGGCTTGCTCTCGGGTCTTCACCGTGATCGACGGGGCCATGAAATCTCCTATTCCCGCACAGGCGGGCAAACGATCGCTTTCGCTGCATGGCGACGAGGGTCGACCCGCAGCGTCGCGCACGACTGGCGCGCGATTCCTCGAATCGCAACATGCGTGCCAAGGCCTGCCCGGTTTTCGGCGCAGCTGCGCGGGCGGGAGCCGCTGTTATGCGACTCGTTGCCCCGCCATTAGGGGGGGATGAGGCGGCTCGCCACGCTTCTGCGACGGGTTGCGAGCCCAGCCGAGGGCGAGCGGGCAAGGCCGCGGGGGGCCCGGAAAGGCTGCTGAGGGCTTCGGTGGGCGACCCCCCGCCCGACCTGCTCAAGCTTTGCCTGTGGCCGACCGAAGAGAAAGAGGCTACACACTGGCTCAACAGGGCATCTGCCCTGGCCGAGTGGAACCCACTCGGCGTTCGATCGCATCCCGAAACAGCCGCATTCAAGACCGTCCGCGGCTCGCGTAAGCGAGCGACAAGTACCTGATCATGACTGATCAGGACAGGACGATCCGGAACGAGTCTCGATCCAAGAGTTCGATCTAGACTGAGCGAGGAGTGCTCAAAGGGCCTGGGAAACCAGACCCGGCCAGAGCGGCAGCGGGAAAGCCAAGCCGAGCGAAGCAACGCGATTCGGCACCAGCCAATCAAGCGGGCAAGCAGGCAGGAAAGCAAGCAAGAAGGGCCCACGCGATCGGGCAACGCCGGTAGACGGCACACGGCAAACAACAGGACCTCAGACGCGCTGCGTCTCGAGCGACTCGGAAGACGATTCGAACTGGAATCGTGCCGATCGTTCGCCCCCTCCGAGGTCTCGCCGAATACTCACTCTCTCCCTTTTCTGTTGTCAGGGTTTGAACGTAAGAAGAACCGCGTCGCGCGCCAGAAGGGCGTCCGAATGCGGTGGAGAACTGATTTGTCCAGCGCCATCGCGCACACTGATTCGAAGACTCTTTCCACCGATCTCGACCGCGAGATCCCGACCACGAATGACTCCGAAGGGCGCGGCTTCGACCGCTTCCGCCTCGACTCCCTCCTGACCCGCGGCCTCGAGGCCGCGGGATTCACGAAGCCCCGACCGATCCAGGTCGACACCATCCCGGCCTGCCTCGAAGGCCAGGACGTGATGGGTCTTGCCCAGACCGGCACCGGCAAGACGGCGGCCTTCGCGCTGCCGATCCTCCAGCGCCTGATCGAAGAGCCCGGTCGCGGGCCCCTGGTCCTGATCCTCGCGCCCACGCGCGAGCTCGCGATCCAGATCGACGCCGAGATCCGGCTGCTCGCGAAGTTCACCGAGATCAAGACCACGACGATCTTCGGCGGCATCTCTCCCGGCACGCAGATTCGCGCGCTGAGTCGAGATCCCGAGATCGTCGTCGGATGTCCCGGCCGTGTGCTCGACCTCGTGAAGCAGCGAAAGCTCGACCTCTCGGGTATCGACACGCTGGTGCTCGACGAGGCCGATCACATGTTCGACATGGGATTTCTGCCCGACATCAAGCGAATCCTTGCGGCGCTGCCGAAGGATCGCCAGAACCTGCTCTTCTCGGCAACCATGCCGAAGGCGATTCGCGGTCTCGCCGACCAGATCCTGGTCGATCCGAAGGTCGTCGAGCTGGGCCATAGCGCTCCCTCCGAGCGCATCGAGCACGCGCTCTACGAGACCGACCCGAGCCGCAAGAAGGCGCTGCTCGAGAAGGTGCTCGAGCAGGACGATTGCAAGACCGCCATCGTCTTCACCCGCACCAAGCATCGCGCCAAGCGCATGGCCATCCAGCTCGCACAGCGCGGTCTGAACGCCGTCGCGCTGCAGGGCAACATGTCGCAGTCGCAGCGCGACCGGGCGATGGGCGGCTTCCGCAAGGGGCAGTTCGACATCCTGGTGGCCACCGACATCGCGGCCCGCGGCCTCGATGTCGCCGGCGTCGACTACGTGATCAACTTCGATCCGCCGAGCACCCCCGAGACCTATACCCATCGGATCGGCCGCACCGGGCGTTCCGAAGCGAGCGGCAAGGCCGTGACCTTCGTGACGAGCGAGGACCGGGACTGGGTACGCGACACCGAGCGCGTCCTGGGATCCCCGATCCCCCGGCTCGAGACGCCTGATGTCCAGTCGACTCCGGTGCCGCGCGCCGAGGCGGAGCGCGACCGGATCGCGCGAAATGGAGGCGGCCGTGGTGAGCCCTCGAGGCGACGATCGCGGGCCGGCTCGCGACCTTCCTCCGGTGGGGGCAGCAGCAAGCCTCGCACGGGCGGTGGACGCGCGCGCCGCAGTCGCGGAGGGGCTGGCGCGACAGCCTGATCACGCGCTCATGGAGAGGTGACGACCGGGCGCGGACCGTTCGGCCGTCTGCCGCGGGCGCCCTCGCTTGTCGGCTTCCCGAGCTCAGGCGACCCTCGATCGATCGATCGGGGGTCGCCTTGCTTTCGGTGCTCGCCCTCACGGGGTGGGGCCATAAGCGAGATGAACCAGGCGGCGGACGAGCTCGAGGCGCGGGACCACCTGCCCCCGGAGTCGCAGCGCGCCTAGCCCGTCATGATCCGATCGGCGATCTTCATGCGCGCCCACTGCGGTAGCCAGCGCGACGCGCGTCGCAGCCATTTGGCGTCGGCGCCCACCATGTAGAAGGGCTTCGGATCGGGCTCGGTGAGCGCCTGGAGATAGACCTCGGCCACGTCCTCTGGCTCCTTGCCCGATCCTTCCATGTCGACGGAGAGCTGGGCCATGCGATCGAGCATGCTTCCGTAGAGCGTATTGGCCTCGGCGGGGAGCTTGGCTCTCGCCGCGGCACTGGCCTCCGCTGCCGTCTGGGTCATGCGCGTCTTGATGTGGCCCGGGTCGAGCACGCAGACGTGGACGCCGAAGGGCGCGACCTCCGCCTGGAGCTGCCTCGAAAGCAGCTCGAGCCCCAGCTTCGAGGCCGGGTAGGTGCTCATCATCGGCATCGTGAAGAGCACCGATCCCGAAGTCACATTGATGATCCGCCCCCGCGCGCGGCGCAGCAGCGGCAGGAACGCCTGCGCGCAGAAGATGCTGCCATAGAGATTCACCTCGATCGGGATCGACATCTCCTCCCGGTCGAGAAACTCGATCGGGCCGCTCGCGCCGACCCCGGCATTGCAGACGAGTCCGTCGAGCCCGGCCTCGCCGACGCTCTCATCGACGACGCGAGCCATCGCGAAGACCTGATCCCGATCGCGCACGTCGCAGAGCATGGCTCGCAGCGCCCCGGGTGCCTCCTTCTCGAGCCGGTCCGCATCGCTCTGCGTGCGGACCGCAGCGAAGACCTGCCAGCCCTCGCGTGCCATGCGCATGGCCGCCGCATGGCCCGCGCCGACCGAGCAGCCGGTGATCACGACCGATTTTCGCGAAGCTTCCTGGGCGTTCATGGGCACCTCCGGGTGAAGGGTCATAGGCTAACAGCCCTGCGTCGATTCGCGGCGACCGAAAAGCGCCGGGCCTCGCATCCCAAGCGCCCGCCGTCGGCCTATCGTCTGCTCGCCCGACTGCACGGGCCGGCATCCGGGAGAAGCATCGCGTCATGGCGAACCACGTAGAAGGAAAGGTCATCCTCATCACCGGCGCGGGCGGCGGCTTCGGCCGGCTGGTGGCGCAGAAGACCGCGGGGCTGGGCGGGCGCGTCGTGGTTTCGGACGTCGACGCTAAAGGCATGGAGGAGACGGTCGCGTCGATCACGGAGGCCGGTGGTGCGGCGGAGGGCTGCCTGGCCGACGTGACGGATCGCGCGGCGATGGCCGGGTTGGCCGCGCGGGCGGTCGAGCGCTTCGGCGCGATCGACGTGATCGTGAACAATGCCGGCGTGATGCCGCTCGCATTCTTCTCGGACCATGCCAGCGCCGCGGAGGCCTGGGATCGCTGCATCGACATCAACCTGAAGGGCGTGCTCCACGGGATCTCGGCCGTCCACGACCAGATGATCCGACAGCGTCGAGGGCACGTGGTCAATGTCTCGTCGATCTACGGCAACTATCCGGTGGCGGGCGCGGCCGTCTACGGGGCGACGAAGGCCGCGGTGCGCTTCCTCTCCGAGGCGCTGCGGCAGGAGTCGCAGGGTCGCATCAAGGTGACGACGATTCGTCCGACCGGCGTGCCGATGACCGGGCTCGGCGCCGGGGTCATCAATCCCGACGCGATCGGCGGCGTCCTCGGCGCGGGGCATGCGAAATTCCTCGAGACGATGGGCGAAGTGTTCGGGGCCCATCCCAGGAAGGAGCTCGTCGACCCGGAGAGCATCGAGTACTTCGCGCTGTCACCGGATCTGCTCGCGGATCAGATCGTCTTCGCGATCAACCAGCCGTGGGGCGTATCGATCAGTGATCTGACCGTGCGCGCCTCCGGCGACAGCTACCTGCTCTAGCGCCGGATGGCGGTCGGAAGCTTCCGGCGATTCGGTCCGCGAGAGCTGGGCTAGCGTTTCGGGTTCACGCGCAAGGGAGTCCTTCATGACCGTTTCAGCTCCTTCCGAAACGAAGATCGTCACGCGATCCTGCCCGATCTGCGAAGCCTGCTGCGGGCTGCGAGTCCATGTCGACTCCCGGACGAACGAGATTCGCCGCATAGAGGGCGACCCCGAAGATTTTCGCAGTCAGGGCTATCTCTGCCCCAAGGCCTACGGAATGAAGGGGGTCTATGAGGATCCCGATCGTCTGAAGCGTCCGATCCGAAAGCGCGAGGATGGTCGCTGGGAGGAGATCGGTTGGAACGAAGCGCTCGACTACGCCGCGGAGCGACTCGCCGCCGTTCGCGAAGCACACGGTACTCCGGGGATCGGCGTCTTCGTGGGAGAACCGACGGGTCATGACGTCGGAGCGCTCCTCTATACGACGCTCTTCATGCAGTCGTTCCAATCCCCACGCCTCTTTTCGTCGGCGACGATGGATCAGTTCCCGAAGAACGTGACCCTCAAGCGCATGCTGGGCGACGGCGAGATGTACGTGATCCCGGACATCCATCGCACCGATCTGTTCATCTGCATGGGCGGCAATCCGCTCGTCTCGCAGGGCAGCTTGATGGGCACCCCCAACACGAAGAAGGCGATCAGCGGGGTCCGCGAGCGTGGCGGGCGTGTGATCGTTCTGGACCCGCGCCGCACGGAGACTGCGGCGATCGCGGACGAGCACCATTTCATCAAGCCCGGTAGCGACGCCTACTTCCTGGCGGCGCTATGCCACGTGTTCTTCGAAGAGGGGCTCGTCGAGCTCGGTCGTTTCACCGACTTCGTGGACGGCGTCGAGGAAGTCCGGGCCTTCGTCGAGGCCTATCCTCCGGAAGCCGTCGAGACGGCGACAGGCATCCCCGCGATCACGATCCGCAGGATTGCACGCGAGTACGCCTCCACCCCACGCGCTGCTCTGTACGGGCGCATCGGGACCTGTACGCAGGAGTTCGGGACGCTTGCGAGCTGGCTGCTCGACGTCGCAGCGATCCTGACGAACCACTATGACGAGCCGGGCTGCATGATGTTCCCGCGACCCGCAACGGGAGACACGGAGCCGGGTCGGGAGCAGCCTGACATGCCGGTCGGTCTCTATCGAACGGTCGCGCGTGGTCTACCGCTGGTCGATGGCCAGCTGCCGGCCGGCGCCATGGCCGAAGAGATCGAGGAGGCGAGCGCGGGAGAGCAGCGGATGCGCGCGCTCGTGACGGTTGCCGGCAACCCCGTGCTGTCGGCGCCGAACGGGGACCGACTGGCGACGGCGATGGGCGAGCTCGACTTCATGGTCTCGGTCGACATCTATCTCAACGAGACCACGAGCCACGCCGATCTGATCATCCCGACGAGGGTTCACGCCGAACGGGCCAACTACGATCTCGTCTACACGCGGACGAGCTCGAGGAACTACGCGCGCTACTCGCCCCCGGTCGTTCCTGCCGACCCCGACCTGCTCGACCATTGGGAGGTCTTGCTCGAGATCACGGCAAGGCTCGGGAATACGACCCGCGCGGCCGTCGATGCAGCCCTGATCGACGACCTGATCGCGAAGGTCACGGCGCCCGGGGCGGCTTGTGAGGGCGTCCCTCCCGCGAAGATCCGAGCGTCGATCGGCGACGAGGTCGGACCGATGCGCATCCTCGATCTGATGCTGCGCAGCGGACCCTACGGCGACCACTTCGAGGACGGCGCGGACGGACTCTCCCTCTCGAAGCTCGTCGAAGCCGATGGGCCCGTCGATCTCGGACCACTCGAGCGGAGACTCCCCGAGGCGCTGAAGACCCCGGATCGGCGCATACCGCTCGCGCACCCCTATCTCCTGGAGGATGCAGGGCGCTTTCGATCGGGGCTCCAGGAGCGTTCCGAAGCGGATCGCATGGTTCTGGTCGGCCGACGTCAGGTTCGCAACATGAACTCCTGGCTGCACAACCTGCCCGTTCTTGCCAAGGGCCGGAGCCGCTGCACGCTGTTGATCTCGCCCGACGACGCGCGGCGCCTGGGCGTCGAGCATCGCGGGAAGGCGAGGGTGCGCTCTCGATCGGGTGAGGTGGTGGTCGAGGCAGAGATCAGCGACGAGATGATGCCCGGCGTCGTGAGCCTCCCGCACGGCTTCGGTCACACGCGCGAGGGATCGCGGGTGCGGGTGGCGCGCGATGTCCAGCCGGGGGTGAACGCGAACCAGCTGACCGACGAGGGACCCCTCGACGCGCCGAGCGGGACCCACGTCGCCAACGGGATTCCCGTCGAGGTCGAGGCCGCCTGAAGGGAAGAAGGCACTGTCGCCCGGCATCCTGCCTCGACCCCCGCCCGCCGTGATCTGATCTAGAGTCCTCGGATGCCGGCGTGCGCCGCCTGGTCGGTCGATCCCGATCGATCGTCAGGTAGAGCATGCCAACCGTCACGCTACTCGACCCGAACAGACCCGAACCGGAGACCTCGCCATGGCCGATCTCGCAGAACTCGAACGTCAGGTCGCGGAGCTGCGCGCGCTCGAAGAGATCAAGACGCTCAAGTACCGCTACTTCCGCGCGATGACGCATAACGACTACGACACGCTGAAGGAGACCTTGACCGAGGACGTGGTCACGTCGTACTCCGACGGCGAGTACGTCTTCGAGGATCGCGAGAAGCTGCTCGGGTTCTTGATCGATTCGCACGATCCGAACGCGCGAGATCATCGCCTACTGGATGGCGGGCATGCCCGAGATCACCCTCGAGAGCGAGACGACGGCGACCGCGATCTGGGCGATGTACCACTACTTCTTCAACAAGGGACAGGGCTTCGTCGACGAGATGTTCGTCTACTACGATGATGCCTATCGCAAGGAAGACGGGGTGTGGCGAATCTCGAGAACCGGTTATTCGCGGGTGATCAACCAGATCCTCGATCGGCGCGCGATGCCGTACAAGATGAAGGCACCGCCGTGGGCGGTGGCGAGCGGCGGCGGTCCCGGAGCCGACTGATCGGTCCGGGACCGCCGCCTGCGCGGCTCGCTCGCTACTGCTTCGATCGCTCGTCCGCGTTCGCGGACATCAGGTTCTCTTCGAGCAGATAGTCGGGCGAGGTCCGATTGAGCATCGACTCGAAGCGCGCCCTCAGCTTCGCGGTCTGATGCTCGAGCGGATAGGTCGCCCAGAACTGATCGTCACGAATCGCCGTGATGCAGAGATCGGCGACGTCCGAGAGCGGGGCCACGGGAACCTCCTGGCCGGCCTGGGCGGCTCGAGCGCGATACTCCGCGAGCGCGTCGCGCGGATTGTTGTCGTCGGGGTCACCGCGCAGGTAGCGATCCGGGCGATTCGCGCCGGCCTTCCAGATGCCCGTCGCGAGCACGCCCGGTGTCGGGCTCGAGGGCAGCAGCACGGACGCGCTCACGTGCGAACCGATTTCACGCAGCTGACCCCAGAGGCACTCGGTCAGCGTCGTGACCGCCGCCTTCGTGACGGGATAGATGCCGCTTCCGGCGATCGGGAAGTAGGCTCCGTTGCCCGACGAGGTGTTCACGACGTGCCCCTCGTCCTGCTCGACCAGGGTCGGGACGAAGGCATTCATGCCGTTGATCACCCCGAGCACGTTCACTTCGAGGGACCATTTCCAGTCGTTCAGGTGATGCTCCCAGACGCTGCCCTTGGCGCCCGCGCCGACCGCGGCGTTGTTCACGATGACGTGCACGCCGCCAAAATGATCGATCGTCTTGTCGCGCAGCGCGCAGAGCGAGTCGAAGGAAGTGACGTCGACGGGGATGCCGATCAGGTCATCGCTGCCGAAGTCCTTGGCCGTCTGGCTGAGATCGTCCTCGACGATGTCGGCGAGGACGACCTTCATGCCCTGGGCGAGCATGGCTTCACCGATGGCCTTGCCGATGCCGCCGCTGCCGCCGGTGACGACTGCGATCTTGTCTCGTAACTCTTTCATGGGGGCGCTCCTGGTTTCGGGTTCGGCGAAAGCGTAGCGTCGGCCAGGACTGCACGCGCTCGCTCGCGGCGCCGGGCTGGGAGCCGGAGCGTGGCGGTCTCCGCGGCAAAGCCGGTCCCGAAAATCGGCGTTCAGTCGCTCAGGCGCTCGCGCCCGGTGGTGGATAGCCCGACGTGAGTCCGCCGTCGGCGACGAATTCCGAGCCGGTCGAGTAGGAGCTGTCGTCCGAGGCGAGGAAGAGGGCGAGACGCGCGATCTCCTCGGGCCTGCCGGTGCGCCCCATCGGCGCGTGGCGGGCCGTGTGTTGGTCGAGCAGCGCGTGGGTCGCTGCGAGCTGACTCTCGTCCTCGACCGCCAGGTGCGTATAGATGAAGCCCGGATGGATCGAGTTGACGCGGATGTTTCGATCCGCGACCTCGCGAGCCGCCGTCTTCGTCATCCCTCGCACGGCCCATTTGGCGCCGACGTAGGAGATGATGTGGTCCATGCCGGTGAGGCCATCGATCGAGGAGATGTTGATGATCGACCCTCCACCGGCTCGGGTCATCGAGGGGACGACCGACTTCATGCCGAGAAAGACACCGGTCTGCAGAACGTCGGTCACGCGGCGGAAGCTCTCGAGGCTCATCTCGTAGAAGGGAGCAGCCTCGGCGATCCCGGCGTTGTTGACGAGCGTGGTCACGGGACCGAACGCGGCTTCCGTCGCCTCGATCGCCGCGATCCACTCAGGCTCGGAGGTGACATCGAGTCGGACATAGAGCGCATTCGCGCCGATCGAGTCGGCGAGGCGGCGACCCTCGTCGTCTCGGATGTCGGCGACCGCGACGCGAGCCCCCTCCTCGGCGAAGAGCAGGGCAAAGGCCCGACCCATGCCGCGTGCGGCGCCGCTGATCAAAGCCACCTTGCCGTCGAGGCGTCCCATGTTTCTGGCCCTCTCTCTCTTGCGTCGTGGCTCGTCGGCGTTCTCGCGGGCGCTCGCCGACTACGCCGCTCAGGTGTGCCGCTCAGCTACGCCGCTCAGGCGGTCTCGCGATGGACGGGCTCTTCGAAGGTGCCGAAGAGCTTGTCGTAGAACATCGTGAGTGTCGCGTAGTTGCCATGGCTCATGTCGACGTGATGGGCGGCGTGAACACCCGTGATGTAGTCGACGGTTCGGAAGAGCCAACGATCTCGCGGAAGCTGTGTGTAGACGTGATTCAACGTGTTGAGCTGCGTGAAGATCAGCGTCGCGATCGCCGCCGAGAAGGTATTCACGGGCGCTCCTTCGATCAGGCCGACGATCGGGATCGAGAGCAGGAAGAGCGAGAGCCCGATGAAGGTCTCGAGCGGGTGCACGTAGAGCGAGTCGATGAAGGTCGGCTTGCGCGCCTGATGATGGAGCGCATGGACCTTGCGCAGCGGGTCGCCGTGGAACAGGAAGCGATGGGTCAGGTAGTACATGAAGTCGAAGATCAGCAGGATGCCCACGATCTCGAGCAGGAAGACCCAGACGGGCTTGGCCGCGAAGCTCACCGAGAAGGGCAGGATCAGCACGTAGAAGGCCAGGTTCGTATACATCCCCGCCTTGCTGCTCGCCTTCACGCCGTCCCGAAAGCTCTCCCGAGTCATCTTGGGCTTGTCCGCCTCGTCGTTGACCTCCCGCATCTTCGCGAATTCGGGAATCCGGAAAGCGAGCTTCTTGATGATCATCGTGAGGACGATCAGCGTGGCGACATGGGCGATCGCCGCGAGCCAGTCATAGGTCATGTTCTTCTCCTCGTCCGTTCTCGCTCGGCGGATCTTGCCCGCCGAGCGGTGTCGACTCAATCCGGCGGACCCATTCGGGTGCCGCGCCGGGGTTTCAGCTTCGAGCCTCGAGCAGGGCCGCGAGTCGCTCCGCGTCGCGCTGGCCGAGCTGTCGCCGCAGGCTTGCCGCCAGGCGTTCGAGATCCGGGTCCGTGGCTTCGCGAGCGGCCGACGGGCGGGATGTCTGGGCGGGCTCTGGGAGGGTCGGGTCGTTCGATGGGATGCGGGCCGTACGTGCCTCGAAGATCTCCTCCTCGAGATGAAGGGCCTGATAGAGATCGCGTCCGGTCGCTTCCAGCGCGCTCTTCCGCGCCGCCCCGAGCAGCTTCAGGAAGCTCGCGTCGACCTCGTCCAGGGCCGCGACGGACGCCTCGATCAGCCGGTTCCCCTTCGAGGTCAGTCGGAAGACCACGCCGCGCCGGTCGCGGGGATCCGGCTCGCGGCGCAGGTAGCCCAGGCTCTCGAGGTCGCGAGCGGTCGAGCTGATCGCCTGACGACTGACGCGCTGGATCCGGGCGAGCTCGCTCACGCGGGCCCCCTCCGCTCCGATCAGCGGCAGCACCTGAGCGTGAGACATCTTGAGGCCGGCATGGCCGCGCGCCGCGCTCGCATCCATCAGATCCTGCTGGATCCGGACCGAGATCAGCGGCAGCACGCCGATCGTGCGCAGGCTCTTCGCCTCGAGTCCAGCCCCGGAATGCGCCGGCAGTCCGAGTCCCTTCGAGAGTGCTCCGAGCGCGGCGGTGAATCGCGCGAAGGCGCGCGGACCGACCAGCGCACGGTAGTCGGATTCGACGCCGCGCAGGACGCGAACCGCATCGGCCACGAGCGTTCCACCGCGGCCCGTCAGCGTGACGAGGCGGCTGCGACGATCCACGGGGTCCGGGCGCCGCTCGAGATAGCCAGCGTCCTCTGCGAGATTCACCAGCTGACTGCAGGCCTGGGGGCTGATCGAGAGCTGCTCCGCCAGGGCGCCGAGCGGTCGCGCTTCGATCGCAATCAAGGAGAGCAGCGGTCCGAAGCTCGGCCGCAGGTCGGTGTAGCCGCGCTCCTCGCCGAGCTGCCGCATGGCGCGATTCTGGAAGTCCCGGGCAATCCCCATGAGGTGTCGCGCCGCGTTGTCCCGGTAGCGCTCCCAGACCGCGAGTCCTTCGGCGTCGAATCTTCGAGACGGCCGCGGGTCCTGCCGGGCCCGGGTGGCGGGACCCCGGTACGCCGTTCCGGCACGCCGTTCGGCCGCCTCGGCGGCCGCTTTCAGGGGGATCGATCGCATGGCCGGAAGCATAAGGACGCCCGACGATTTAATCAATTCCCTTTGACAATCTCGTATCATCTGGTTTATCACCGCTCGACTTGGGGTGGGTCGGAGGATCTCCGGTCCAGCGCATACAGGGGGCCGCATGAGAGATCTCGAGGGGAAGACCGCCGTCATCACGGGCAGCGCCAGCGGAATGGGGCTGGCCTTCGCCGAATGCTTCGGACGCGAGGGGATGAACATCGTGATGGCGGATATCGAGGAGGCGGCGCTGCGCGTGGCGGCCACCCGCGTCGAATCGCTCGGGGCGACGGTCCTTCCCGTCGTGACCGACGTCGGCGACGAGGGATCGATGGACGCGCTCGGAGAGGCCGTGCGGGATGTCTTCGGCACGGCCCATCTGGTCTGCTTGAACGCGGGGGTCACGCCGCCGACCGGGCCGATCGAGTCGTTGACCACGAACGATTGGCGCTGGGTCCTCGGCGTGAATCTCTGGGGCGTGGTGCACGGGATCCGGGTCTTCCTGCCCGAGCTGAAGGCCCAGGACGAGGGCAGCGTGGTGATCACCGCGTCGGTGGCCGGGCTGACCTCCTTTCCCTGGCTCTCGGCCTACAACGCCACGAAGCATGCCGTCACGTCGATCGCCGAGTCGCTGCACGCGGAGCTCGCCGACGGCGGATCGCACGTGCGCGTACACTGCCTCTGTCCTGGGATGGTGGCCACCAGGATCGGGGATGCGGAGCGCAACCGTCCCAAGGAACTGCACAACGCCGGGGGCGTCGGCCCGGCGTCACCGAACGGCGATCTCTCGGAATACGCCGGGACCTTCGAGACCTTCGCCAAGCAGCCGCCCGAGGTCGCGGAGCTCGTGCTGGCCGCGGTCGTCGAGGAGCGCTTCTGGATCGAGACGGACACCGTCTACCGCGAGGCGATCAAAGCACGCCACCGCTCGATCGAGAACCGTACGTCGCCCCCCGCCACGGGTACGATCATGGATCCCTATTTCACGAAGTGATGCTGCGAGCCGCGGGTGCGACGGGTCGAGTCGATCCGCTCCGGTGGCGTGGCGAGCGCCCGACCGACTGCCCGAGGCCTAACGTGGGGGCATCGGCACCAGGGTCGAGGTGCGTTCGGTATAGGCCCGAAACTCCGGGTCATCACCCCAGCGCTTCTTCGCCCGGGCCTCGAGCAGCGGCACGCCGCTGATGCGGGTGAGCAGCACGAAGACGAAGAGGGGAGAGACGAGCGTCGCGTGCTGCCAGCCGACGAGGGCGGGCAGGGCGATGATCGAGATGCCGAGCCAGAGCACGATCTCGCCGAAATAGTTCGGATGCCGCGACCATGCCCAGAGGCCACTCGTGATGAAGCGCCCCTGGTTGGCGGGATCCTTGCGGAAGCGTCGCTTCTGGCGATCCGCGATCGCCTCGATCATGAAGCCCGCGACGAAGAGCGCGGCGCCCGTCCAGGCGAATCCCCCGAGCGGTCTGGTCACGACGCCCGTCATCGCAGCCAGCCCGCAGGAGAGCGTGAGGAGGACCCAGAGTCCCTGGAGCGTCCAGGTCATCAACAATCGCGCGAAGTCGGGCTTGATCGAATCGAAACGTCCATCGGAGCCGTCCTCGAGAATGCGCAGGAAGAGGAAGCTGCCGAGTCGAACGGCCCAGATCGCCACGAGCGCGCCGATCAGCTGTCCGCGCGGATTGGCCGGACCCAGTCCGAGCCCGAGCGCGACGAGGGTGAGGTAGGTCAGGCTTCCGGTGAGATCGAAATAACGCTCGGTCTGATACAGATAGGCCGGCACGAAGAGCAGCCAGTTGATGCCGAAGGCGACGGCGCCGCAGAGCGCGAAGAGCGGCCAGCCTGCGATCTGCACGCTTCCCTGGCTCCCTGCCCAGGCGATCGCGGCGCCGATCGCGACGATGATGGGCAGGGCCACGAGGGCTTGACGGGTTCGGGATTGCAGAGAGGGTCCTCAGTCGTCGTCAGTCGGAGCTCGTCGAAGGGTCTCGTGCGAGGTCGCTTCGCAGGTCGCGCGCCGAGACGAAGAATCCGAGCGCGCCGATCGGCAGCAGCAACGAGGCCAGTACCAGTGCGAAGCGCAACGAATCCTCACCATAGCCCGGGCCGAGGCGCTCGCTGAGCCCGCCGACGACGAGCGGGCCGAGGCCCATGCCGATCAGCGTATAGGGCATCGTCCAGAGCGCGTGGGCGAGCGACCGCATCGACGGCGTCGCGAGCGCCTGCGCGAGGCTCGCCATCGGCGGCGAGAAGCAGCCGAGGAAGAGACTCCCGATCACGGACCAGCCGTAGGCCACGGGAATCCGCAGACCCGCGATCTCGAGCGTGTGGTCTGCGGGCCAGAGCAGGAACGCCACCAGGAAGGGCGTGCCCAGCGCGATGGATCCGCCACAGATCCACGACAGCCATCGCATGTCGCGCCCCGAGAGTCGGTCGGCGATCGAGGCGCCGACGAGTGCGCCGATCGCAGAGGGCGCCGCGCCGATCAGGACGTAGACGCCGCCGAGCTCGGCGCCCGAGAGGCCATAGGTTCGCACCAGGAAGCTCGGCTCCCAGAGGTTGCGGCCCGCGATCGCGATATTCGAGACGCAGGCGCCCGCGACCGCCCAGCGAAACGAGGCGAAGCCGAAGAGGTGGCGCGCCGCCGCTCGGGGGCCGACGCCCGGCCCGCCCTGGCGCGGTGGCTCGCGCAGCGTGAGGCGAACGAGCAGCGCGAGGGCGACGCCCGGAACGCCGACGCCGACCAGCGCGAGGCGCCAGCCGTAGGTCGCGCCGAGATAGCCGCCGATGATCATGCCGCCGGCGACGCCGACCAGCGCGCCAACCGTGATGGAAGAGAGGGCGCGGGTGCGCAGCGCCGGCGGAGCGGTGTCGCTGAGCAGGCCGACCGCTGGCGGTGAGCCCGCCGCCTCGCCGATGCCGACGCCCATGCGCGTCACGAAGAGCGGCCCGAAGCCCTGGGCCGCCGCGCCGAGGCAGGTCATCGCACTCCACAAGAAGAGTCCCAGGGCGATCACCGTCCGGCGCGCATAGCGGTCCGCGAGCCAGGCCGCGGGCAGCACCGCCAGGAAATGGACCACCGAGAACGACGGCCCGAGCAGCATGCCGAGCTGAGTGTCCGAGAGCGCGAGATCCTGCTGGATGTCCGGGGCGAGGACCGAGAGGATGTAGCGGTCGACGACGTTGAGCACGCTGACCAGGAAGACCACCGCGATCGCGTAGTAGACATAGCGTCGGGACGGGACCCGGACGCCATCGGCGATCGCAGACGGTTCGTTGCTCACCCGGGCAAGCTAGCAGGCGGCATGCGGGGGTCAGCGCCCGGTCGGATGTGTCATCGTTCGAGGCGCGCCGGTTGCCCGATCGATCGGCGCTCGGGCAGGGACATCTGGGGGGAGGGCGCCATGGGTCAGGAAGCCGGAATCGCAGCGGACTTGAAGGTCGTAGAGGTCGGCTCGAGCATGGCTGTGGCGGTCGCGGGCATGACCCTGGCCGACGCCGGCGCCGACGTCGTCTTGATCGAGCCGCCGGGGGGCAATCCGCTTCGCGAGGAGCCGGCCTTCGCGATGTGGGCTCGCGGCAAGCGCAGCGTCGTCGCCGATCTCGCCAGCCGCACCGGTTCGGCGCGCGCGCGGCGGCTGATCGAGCAGGCCGATGTCCTTTTGATCGGACTGAAGCCCGCGAGCGTGGACCGCCTCGGGCTCCGCTACCCGGATCTCGCGCCGGACGCGCCGCAGCTCGTGTACGCGTCCGTCACGGGCTTCGGGGCCAGCGGCCCGCATCGCGACGTGCCGGTCTACGACGCCGTCATGCAGGCACGAGGCGGGCGGATGTTCGAGTTCTCGACGATGCACGGCGGCGAGCGCCCGGCGTTTGCTGCGGCCCCGGTCGCGGCCTACGGGGCGGCGATGGCGCTGCTGCAGGGCGTCTTCGGAGCTCTTCGCGAGCGCGAGCGGAACGGCGGTCGCGGACAGCGGGTCGAGACGAGTCTGGCGCGCGCGCTCACGGTCTACGACCTGGCGGGCTGGATGCCTGGGGGGCCGCTGCCCCTGCGGCTCGAGGACTCGCCCTTCCTGCCCTACGCGGTTGCGCGTACGAAGGACGGGGTCTGGATCCAGTTCGCGCAGAATGGCCCGGCGCTCTTCGCGGATTTCCTGCGCGTCCTCGAGCTCGACGGGGAAATCGACTACCTCGAAGCGATGATGCCCAGCACCTCGGCGGAGCTGAAGCGCGCACATCGAGAACGAATCCAGGCGAAGATCGCCGAGCACAGCTGGTCGGATTGGCAGCAGCGATTCGCGACCGAACGCAACCTCTCGGTCGAGCCCTTCCATGCGCCCGGCGAAGCGCTCGGCCACCCGCAATTCGAGGCGATCGGCGACACGCTCGAGGTGCCCGGCCCGACGGGCGCCGCGACGCGCCAGCTCGGTCCGCTCTTCGATGTCCCCGCGCGCCCGCTCGGACCGGCGGGCGCGGCACCGATGCCAGGCGAGCGCGACGGCGAGTTCGCGGATCGTCCTGCCTCCTGGCCGACGCCGAGCGAGCAGGAGGCGGCGGGCCCTGGTCTGTTGTCGGGCGTCACGATTCTCGAGCTCGGAATGTGGATCGCACTGCCCTTCGCGGCGACCCAGCTGGCGGAGCTCGGGGCGCGCGTGATCAAGCTCGAGCCCCTCGAAGGCGATCCGATGCGTTCGACCGGGCCGGTCGCGTACAAGATCGTGCAGGGCAAGGAGTCGATCGCCCTCGACCTGAAGCAGCCCGCAGCGCGAGAGATCGTCCATCGCCTCGTGGCGCGCGCCGACGCCGTGCTCCACAGCTATCGCCCGGGCGTGCCCGAGCGGCTCGGGATCGACTTCGAGACGCTGCGTGAGATCAATCCGCGACTCGTCTATCTGTACAATGGCTCCTATGGCTCGCGCGGGCCGAAGTCCTACGCGCCGGCCTTTCACGTGACGGGCGGCGCCGTCGCGGGCGGCGCCCATGCGCAGGCGGGCGCGGGCTGCCCTCCGCCTCCCGACGCGATGCTGTCACGCGAAGAGCAGGCGTTCGTTTCTCGCCGCCTCGAGCTGGCGAACGAGGCGAACCCCGATTTCAATTCGGCGGTGACGGCGGCAGCGGCCGTATCGATGGGGCTCTATGCCCGTGAGAAGACGGGCCGCGGCCTCGAGCTCGAGACGCGCATGATGTTGTCGAACGCGATGATGATGTCGGCCGACTTCGTCGACTATCCCGGTCGTCCTCCGCATCGCGAGGTGGACGCCGATCTGAACGGTTACGGACCGCTCTATCGGCTCTATCCCGCCGCTTCCGGCTGGGTCTTCCTGGCGGCGCCGCGCGCTCGGGACTTCCAGCGCCTATGCGGCGCGCTCGGGCTCGAGGATCTCGCGGCGGACCCGCGCTTCGCCTCGCCCGAGGCGCGCTCTCGCCACGCGGAGCCCCTGGCGGAGGCGATCGGAGCCGCGTTGGCCTTGCGCCGCGCCGATGATCTCGAAGCGGATCTGTCCGCGCTCGGCGTTGCGTGCATGCGTGCGGACCAGGGGCCCTATCGCCGCTGGCTCTTCGAGCAGGACTGGGCGCGAGAGCAGGGGCTCGTCGTCACGGCCGAAGATTCGGTCGAGGGTCCCTATCTGCGATACGGCGCGCCGGTCACGAACGATCGCCCGGTGTCCCTGGGCGGCGCGTTCCCGGCGGGCGCGCAGACCCGTGCGCTGCTCGACGAGATCGGCTTCGATGCCGAGGCGATCGAGGCGCTGATCGCGCAAGGCGTCGTGGCCGCCGCGGATTGATCGGCCGCGGACGCTGGACTTTCGTCAGGCTCCAGCGGTCTTCAGGCTCCGGCGGTCTTCCTGTGGGCCCCGGCGGTCTCGGTCCTCGGACGGGCTCAGGTTTCGGGCGTGATCTCGACGATGATCTCGAGCCCGCCGTCCGGCGGTGCTTCGGCGCGAACGGAGGCACCCATGCCGCGGGCCAGCTCGCGGACCAGCGCCAGTCCGATGCCGGTGCCCTCGGCGGTGCGAGTCAGCTCTTCGCCCATCCGGTAGAAGGGCTCGAAGATGCGCTCGAGCTGGTCGACGGGTACACCAGGACCCCGGTCTCGAACGCGCAGCTCGACGTTCGGTCCAATCACGACGAGGCGGATCGCGATCGTCTTGCGCTCGGCCGTCGCGCGCATATTTGAGGGCGTTGTCGACGAGGTTGAAGACGATCTGGGTGATGGCGTCGCGGTCGTATCCGACTCGCGGCAGGGTCTCGGGGCAGTCGAGCTCGATCTCGAAACCCTCGCGCTGCGCGTGGGCGGCGAGCTTGCTCGACGCCTCGCGGACGACGTCTTCGAGTCCGCCGGCGACGAGATCGGGGGCGGGTCGCCCCTGCTCGAGGCGCGAGAACTCGAGCACGTTGTCGATCAGCCTCGAGAGTCGCTCCGACTCGTCCGTGATCGTCTCGTAGTACTCCGCGCGCTTGCTCTCCGAGGTGACGAGTCCGTCTCGCAGCATCTCCCCATACATCCGGATCGCGGTCAAAGGGGTACGGAGCTCGTGGGATACTGCGGCCACGAAGTCGCTCCGACGCTGGGCGTACTCGACGACCACGCGCGTCATGCGGTCCAGCGCGAAGAGTCCCATGACGAGGGCCAGAGCCAGGAGCGCGGCGAGCGTGTAGATCGATGCCGCGGCGTCGGATCCGGGCAGGGGCTCGAGCTCGAGGCGGGCCGAGAGATCGTCGAAGGGCTCCGCGAATCGATGCACATAACGATAGGCGGAGGGCGCCGTCGAAACGGTCATCGGATCGGGCGAGAAGTCGAGCATCGCGCGGTCTGCGAGCCCGGTCTCGCGTAGGATCTCCCGACCCAGCCAGTCGGCGAGCCTTTCCCGGTCGAGGACGACGCCCTGGCGCTCGACGCGCGCGCCACGCCAGGCCGAGCGGGTCAGCACGATCTCCCCGGAAGGCGTGGTCCGCCCGACGAAGGGATCGATGGGCGGCCAGGCGGCGCGGCGGACGGACGCCTCCGCATCGCTCAGTCGTTCCTCGTCGAGGTCGCTGGCCGCACCTTCGGCCAGAGCGTCCAGCAACAGATCCGGCGTGTCTGCGAGACCCGAGGCGCCAGTTCGGGCGCTCGGGGCAGCGAAGCGCTCTGCTTCGAGGCTGAGATTGCCGAGCGCTTTGCTCTGACGCTCGCTGCGCAGACTGCTCGCGCGATTCAGGCTCTGAAGGACCTCGTAGGAGCTCGGCTCATCGGTGTCCGTCAGAGCGGGATCGGTCCGCCGAGCGCCCGCGGTGTCGAGCGCTCGCGTGCGCCCGGGGGCAGGGAGCTTCGCCTCGTCGTCCCGTATCCCCGCGCTCGACTCCTTGCGGGTCATCTCCTGCGCGGGCCGTGCGTTCGGCATCGTGAGCACACTGCGCAAGGCAGTCTCGACCCGGCCCTTGCCTGCCGCGGCTGCAACCAGGACTCGCGGCGTGTCTACTCCAGCGGGCAGGACGAACCAACCGAGCAGGAAAGGCTCCTCGGCCGACGCAAAGGTCGCAGGCAGCGGCGTGGCCGGTCGGTCCGGCCTTCGGATCAGGTCGAAATCACTCGCCGGGCGCGACTCCTCGCGTACCAGGAAATCCGATAGCGACCGCTCCATCTCGTCGAAGACGCGTTCGGCGACCGCTGCATGTCGGCTGGCCTTCTCGAGCTCGAGACTCACGGTCGCGCGCGACACGATGAGCGCCGCGGGCATGCCGATCCCCAGAGCCAGCAGCAGGAGCGTCCAGCGCAGCTTCGTCATCGCCTAGCCGCGATACCGGTAGCCCTCGCCGCGAACCGTCTCGATGAGCGCTCCGTCGTCGGGGCCGAGCTTCTTGCGAAGTTTGGCGATGTGCATGTCGACGCTTCGGGTCTCGACGCGTTCGGGGTCCGGATAGCCCCAGATCTCCGCCAGCAGGAGTCGGCGACTCACGATCCGGCCCCGCTCGCGCACGAAGCACGCGAGGATCTCGAGGTCCCGAGTGGTGAGCGCCACGCTCTGCTCCGCGCGCTGCGCCGCTCTTTGCTCGGGATCGATCTGCCACTCGCCGAACGTGAAGGGCAGGGCGTCCGCAGGCTCGCTCGACGCTTCGTTCATCTCGCCGCCGTCCGCCTGGCTGCGCCGCAGCAGCGCCTCGACACGGGCGATGAGCTCCGAGACCGAGAAAGGCTTGGTCACGTAGTCGTCGGCGCCCGCACTGAAGCCTCGCAGCACGTCCTCCTCTGAGCCCCGCGCCGTCAGCATCAGGATCGGAAGCCAGGGCTTCTGCTCGCGAAGCCGCTCGCAGACGTCGAAGCCGCTGAGTCCCGGCAACATGACGTCGAGCACGACGAGGGCCGGCTCCTGCTCGCTGTCGAGTGCGCGTTCGAGGCCGAGATCGCCGCGCTCGGCGCCGCTCGGCGAATAGCCTCGGAAGGCCAGCACGTCGCACAGGCCGCGCATGATGGCTTCCTCGTCCTCGATGACGAGGATAGGCAGACCGGCTGCATGTCTGGATCGCTTTTCCATGAACGCTCCCGAGTCTACTGCGTATCGGCCTCACGGATGTAAAGCCTTCGTAAACCCGTCGGCGCTCGGGTTACAGAGCTTTGACGGAACGCGAGGCCTGGGTCGCGTATCCCTCTCTCCATCGCCGCCGGAGTGGATTCGTGCATATCGCCGATCCGTGTGCGGCAGGAGAAACGACATGACCGATTCCAGGACAACGGATGCAAGAGCGGCGACGCCGACGGGGCGGGGGCGGGTCGCGCTGATCGTGGCCGTGCTCTTCATGATGACGCTGGCTGCTGCGCAGGCCGCGAGGTTCGGGGTGGGGGCGGCCGATCCGATTCCGACCGATCCGAGCGGACTCTTCAGGCAAGCCGTGCGCGACTCGCTCAGCTTCGAAGGGCGACTCGACCGGGGGGCCGTGCAGGTCGGCCATGGAGGCGAGGTGCATCTCGAGCTGACGGCCCGGGCCGCGGAGCGACCCGAGCGAGTGCTCATGCGGAGGCCGACCGATGTCGTCGTGGTGCTCGATCGATCGGGATCCATGGAAGGCGACCCCCTGACGAAGGCGCTGGCCGCGATTCGAGAGCTGGTCGGTCAGCTGGGGGAGGATGACCGCTTTGCGCTCGTCACCTACGCGAACGCAGCGGATCGGATGATTCCACTCGAGACCGCCTCCGCCGCCGCACGCATCCGTTGGAGCCAGCGGCTGCTCTCGGTCGGGGCCGGAGGCGGCACCAACATGTCGGCCGGGCTCGATCAGGCGCACGCCCTCGTCACGGCGAGCCGGGCGGCCGGACGCGTGGCGCGCGTCGTGCTGCTCTCCGACGGGCATGCCAATCAGGGCGACGCTTCGCCGGAGGGTTTGTCGCGACGTTCGGCGCGCGCCGTGAGCGGTGAGTACGTGCTGTCGACCGTCGGCGTCGGCGAGGGCTTCGACGAGAGGCTGATGACGCGGCTGGCCGATGCCGGCACCGGAAATTTCTACTACGTGCCGCATGTCGAGGTGTTGGCCGGCATCTTCGCCGACGAGTTCGAGTCGGCTCGCGAGACGTTGGCCCAGGCGCTCGAGATCCGGATCGACACGCCCGAAGGCGTCGAGGTCGTCGACGCTGCAGGCTATCCGCTCGAGGTGCATGGGGACCACGCTCTGCTGCGGCCCGGCGCGCTCTTTGCCGGACAGTCGCGGAGCTTCTGGGTGACGCTTCGCGTGCCGGCCACGCAGACGGGGACGGTCGAGCTCGGCGACGTTCGCCTCGCCTACACACCGGCGGGCGGTGGGCCCCGCTCGGAGCTCCGGCTACCGGCGCTCCCGGCGATTCGAGCGGTCGTCGACGAGGAGCGCTTCGTGGCGAGTCTCGACCGCGACGCGGTCATGACGCATCACGCCGAAGAGACCGTGAACCGCGTGCGCCAGGCCGTCTCGGATCTCGTCTCGAAGGGGGACTACGCCGGCGCGCAGCAGCGGCTCGACGACGTCGACTACCGCGAGCTGCGAATGCTCGGGATCGAGGCGGAGGAGACCGGCAGCTTCGCCGACATCCAGGAGATCAAGAAGGACGTCGAGCGGGCGGCGGCCGCGCCCTCGAGCGAGCAGCCGAAGCTGCGCAGCCAGATCGGCAAGCAGCTCTACGAGGCGGGAACGGATGGTCGTCGGCAGGGCGCAAAGCGTTAGGCGTTTGCCTTGGCCGTCGATTTCCGGGGCCACGTCGACACGATCGAATACAGGATCGACTACACGGTCGAGCAGTGAAAGGAGAAGAGCCATGCGGGTCTTCGAGAGAATGGGACGACTGGTTCGGGCGGATGCGCACGGGCTGATGGATCAGCTGGAGGAGCGATCGCTCGTGCTTCGGCAGCATCTTCGGGAGGCCGAGAACGAGGTCGAGCGCAAGCAGGTGGCGCTCGAGGCGATGGACGAGCAGCGGCGCGCGCTCGCCGACCAGGGCCAGCGACTCGAGGCGCGGGTCGCCGAGCTCGACGGGGATGTCGAGCTCGCCCTGGCGGGCGAGGATCCGGACCTCGCTCGATATGCGGTGCGTCGGCTGATTCCGCAGAAGGCGGCGCTCAAGGAGCTCTTCGCTCGCGCGGCCGAGCTCGATGCGCGCAGGAGTCGACTGGCGGAGCGGCTCGAGGCCCAGCGGGCGCAGCTCGCGGAGCTGCGTCCGCGCGTTCGTGCGGCGCTCGCGAAGCGCGACCTCGGTCCGGTGGTCGAGTGCCGGGGAGAGCTGGTCAGCGACGAGGAGGTCGAGCTCGAGCTGCTGCGTCGGCGCACCGCGAGCGGGTCGAAGGCGGTGGGTCCGGCGGATGGGCGACGGACCGGCGTCGGCGCAGACGACATGGAGGGCCGATGATGAGCATTCGAGGATTCTTTTCGAGTCTCGCTTTCGGCGCGATCGCGGCGCTGTCGCTGGGCCTGATCGATCCGCTGCTCGCCCTGCGACCGGGGCACGCGAGCTCCTGGTGGCCGTCCGTCGCGGTCTGTCTGGTGATCTACGCGGCGCTCCTGGGTCGCAACGCGCGCGAGCGGCTGCGCAACGGCGCGATCGCGGGCACGGTCGCCGTGCTCGTGCTCGCGGGTGCGAACGATGGGGCGACGACCGCGGTGGGTCTCACCTGTGGTCTGGCGGTCGTGCGCACCGGGCTCGATGTCCGGTTGCGAACCCCGCGCGGTTGGCTTCGCGAGGGCGTCGTGGGGCTGGCTGCGCTGGCCTTCGCGAGCCTGCTGCTCTCCCCGGGTGTGTTGGGAGGCGTGCTGGCCTTCTGGGGCTTCGCGCTCGTGCAGAGCCTGTTCTTTCTGCTGCCGCGCCCGCGAGACGGGACGTCGCGGCAGGAGGCGGGCGACGCCTTCGAACGCGCGCGTGCGCAGCTGTTGAACCTGCTCGACGAAGCGTAAAGGCAAGCGTCGAGGCCGGACCATCACGGGCCGGGTGATCGATCGCTCGGGGCACATCGAGCTAGGCTGTGCCGATGCGCCTCTCCCTCGATCGGATTGCCCGGCCCTTCGTCGTCTTCTCGGAACGCTACTACCCGGATCCCTTCGTCTTCGCGATCGCACTCACCGCGATCAGCTTTGGCATGGCGGTCTTTTCGACATCGACCCCCGCGGCTCGAGCGCTCGAGATCTGGGGCCTCGGACTGACGAGCTTCCTCGGCTTCGCCATGCAGATCTGCATCATCCTGGTCTCCGCGCACGCGCTGGCGCACACGGACGCCGTTCGGCGCGGGATCGATCGCGTCGCCCGCTGGCCCCGCTCCGCTCCTCAGGCCTACGCGCTCGTCAGCGTACTCGCAGGCCTCGCGAGCATGATCGCCGGCGCGCTCGGGCTCGTCGTGGGCGCGCTCGCTTCGGTCTCGATCGCGACACAGGGCCAGGCGCGCGGTCTGCGGCTGCATTTCCCGCTGCTCGTGGCGAGCGCCTACGGAGGATTCGTCATCTGGCACATGGGCTATGCGGGGACGGCACCGCTGGCCGTCGCGACGCCGGGGCACACGCTGGAATCGGTGATGGGGCTGCTGCCCGTGACCGAGACGACCTTCTCGACCTGGAATCTGTCGCTGGCGGCCCTCACCCTGGCCGCGGTCGCCTTCGTCTGCAGTCGGCTCTCACCTCCGGAGAGCGAGATCGTCGAGCTGTGCGTCGAGCGGCTTCCGGACGAAGCCCTCGGCGCGGATTCGCACGGCGTGCCGCCGACCTTCGCCCGCCGACTGGACGACGCACGGCTGCTCTCTGTCGGGCTCGGGGCGCTGCTCGCGGCCTTCGTCGTGCAATGGTTCCTCGATCGCGGCTTCATGTTGACCCTCGACCTGGTCAACTGGTCCTTTCTGGCTGCTGGCCTGCTCCTCGCCCGTTCGCCGCGGCACTATCTGGGGCTGATCATGGACGCGAGCCGCACGCTCGGTCCGGTCGTGCTGCAGTACCCGCTCTACGCAGGAGTGGTCGCGCTGATCGTGCAGACCCCGCTCGTCGACGTGCTCTCCGCCGGCTTCGTGGCGATCTCGACGCCGCAGACCCTGGGATTCTGGGCCTTCGTGTCGGGCGGGCTCCTGAATTTCTTCGTTCCGTCAGGCGGCGGGCAATGGGCCGTGCAGGGCCCCATCTTCCTGGAGGCGGCCAAGGAGCTCGGCGTCGCCCATCCGGTCGTCGTGATGGGCGTCGCGTACGGGGATCAGTGGACCAACATGATCCAGCCATTCTGGGCGCTGCCGCTGCTCGCGATCGTCGACCTGAACGCGCGCGCGATCATGGGCTACTGCTTCATCGTCTTCTTGACGGCGTTCGTCTGCCTCGGTGGAGGCCTGCTCTGGCTCGGCGCCGGCTGAGCCGACCTCGAGACCGACGGTCCCTGGCCTAACGTGTCGGCGAATAGAACTGCTTCGCCCAGCGCCGGAACTCGACGAGCAGGGTGTCGGCCTCGCAGAAGACCGGATCGGCGCGGTGGATCTTGTTCTTCCAGATCCGGAAATCGTCGTAGACGCCCTTCGTGATGTTGTCCATCCACTCCTCGCCCGCGATGTCGACGCTGTTGTTGGTCGTCGTGAGCGCCCAGCGGGAGATCGTGGTGTCGCGATCGATCGGGCTCGTGGAGGTGAACATGTACAGGCCGACGCCCGGAATCCCGGAGCTCTCGACCGTTCCGAGGCCGAGTCCCCAGGTCTCGCGGACGAGCTGCATGTCGAAGGTCCCGACCGGCGTCTCTTGCGTGCTGTAGCTGACGGCGTGCAGCACGCGTCCGTCGTCGCCGAAGGAGATCTCCGTGTCGGGCGTTCCGCTCATCTTGTGGACGTACTCGAAATGCACGGGGTCGAGGTTGTTCTCGGCCATGTCCTGGATGTGGACCGGGACCTCGATCTCGAAGGTGCGCGCCGGGGACCAGTCCGGATCATCGTATTGCGGGGCCTTCGGGATCTCCCAGCTCGGCGGCTTCTGCTCGGCGTGATGCCACACGAAGATCATGTGATTGAGCTCCCGGACGTCCCAGGCGCGTACGCGGGCCTTCGTCGGGATGCGAGCGCAATACGGGATCTTCGAACACTCGCCGGATGCCCCGTCGAACTCCCAGGCATGGAAGGGGCAACGCACGGACTCGCCCTGGACGCGGCCGCCCTCGGCGAGGTGGGCGCCGAGATGCGGACAGTAGGCGTCGAGCACGCGTGCCTTCCCCGAGCGTGTCCGGAAGAGCACCATCTCGTTGTCGAAGTAGCGGATGCGCTGGACGTCCCCGACGCCGAGGTCCTTGCTCCAGGCGACGGCATACCAGCCGTTGGGAATTCCGGGTGCGCCTCGATCCGTCATGATGGGTCCTTTCGCGGGTTGCCTGAGCGTCGCTCGCTAGCGTGGAGCGACATCTACAACGTAGCGACGAATCGCGCGATCATCGCGTTCGTCTGATCGGGGACCTCGAGCTGCGGGAAATGGCCCGAGCCGACGACCTGTCCGAATCGGATGTTGCGGAAAGCCTCGCTGAGGGCCGGCTCGTCCGCGCCCCCGGCGGTCAGCCACAGGACCGGCTGCTCGACCTGCCTGGCCAGCGCCAGGGTGTCGATCGCGAGACTCGAGAGCTCGGCCGCCGCGACCTCGAGCGGCGTCTCGAGCGCATCGCGAATCGCCGCGCGACCGGTCGTGCCCGCGTGGGGGCTGAAGAGCGCGCTGTACATTTCTCGCAGCGCCTGCTTGCCCCGAGGTCCGCGGATGGCGTCGACCATGCCGCGATAGGCGGCGCCCGCCGGGTCGTTCGGATCGTCGAGGTCCGCGCGCGGACCGACGCGCGAATCGATCAGGACGAGCCCCCTGGCTCGAGAGGGCGCGGCGACGGTCAGCGCGAGCGTCGCCGGAACGCCGCCCGCGTGCGCGACGAGGATCGCGTTGCGCACGCGCTCCTTGCGGAGGATCTCCTCGAGATCCTCCGCGTGGCGCGCCGCGGTGTATCCCGAGCCGGGGGCCTCGGAGCGGCCGTGCCCGCGGCGATCGACGGCGAGCACGCGATGCTTCCGGCCGAAATAGCGCAGCTGGGATGCCCAATGATCGGCGCGCGAGCACCAGCCGTGGACGAACACGAGGGTCGGCGCGCCCTGGCCGCGGACCCGATAGAAGAGTCGCGTGCCGTCCTTCGTCGTATGGGTGGCCATCTCTCTCGCCTCTCGCCTCTCGTCCCTGTCCCTCGGATCAGCCCGCCGCCGCCGCGCGGGCCGGAGAAGTCCGAGCTCGGGGCGCCTTCGCCGCGTCCTCCACGCTAGCGAGGCCGGGCCGGACCGCACCCCGGGTGCGATCGCCGGGTTGGGCGTCAAGCCGACGGGAGGGCCCGTCGATGAGCTCTCTCGACCGCGTTCCGAGGCGTTCCGGAGACGCCACGGCGTCGGTCGGTCAGGAGCTCAGCATGTCTTTGGCGGCCCTTTTTCGAGTCTTCGTCGGCGCTTCGCTCCTGCTGTGCGCGGTCGCCTGCGGCGGGCGGGACGACGTGCCGACCCAGGCGGTCCAGTTCGGGCGCGGCATGCTCGACATGTCGATCGGCGAGGTGTGGCAGCTCGAGAGCGCGAGCGACGAGGCCCGCGTCTACATCCACCGCGACTACGAGGCGCTGCGGCTCGAGCTCGCGGGCATCACGGAGGCGTTCGGACATCCCCTGCGTGTCACGGACGTCAAGAGCATGATCGGCAAGGAGCTGAACCGCCTCCACGGCAACGTGTCGACGCGCGTCAGCTTCGGTGGCAACGCCATGATCAAATACCATCGAGACCTCGTCGACGAATACGACGACGCGATCCATACCGAAGACTGGGTGATCGCGAAGCCGACGGGGCAGGGCGACATCACCCGGATCGAGATCAGCCTGCGCATCCCCGAGGACCTGCGCACGAATCCGAAGATCGCGGCGCTGATCGAGCAGCTCGACCGGCAGGCCGGCGACGCGCGCATCCCTCGCGTCTAGCCTTCTCTTCGCCCGGCCCGGGCAGTCAGCGGCGTTCGCCCACTGCTGCGTGGATCAGCGCGACGGCTGCATCGATGACGCGTGGGTCGTCCGGGAAGCGGTCGTCGCTGCGATAGGCGCGTCCGGAGTAGTCCGACTGCAGCTGGCAGATCACGTCCGCCGTGGCCTCGACGTCGAGATCTCCGCGGAACTCGCCCGCCTCGATGCCGCGCGAGAGCAGGCGGCCGACCAGATCGCGATGCGGCTGGATGCGGTCACCCGCGGCGACCTGGATGCGCGAGAGCTGGAGCTCCGGATCCTGGCGAAGCAGAGCGGGCAGCAGCGGATGGGTCCGGCAGAACTCGACGGAGCGCCGGAACATGCCCTCGAGCGCCTCGCTCGCGCTCTCGCCTTCCCGCGGCACCATCTCGCGTACCCACTCGCGCACGACGTCCTCGAGCACGCGCACGAAGAGATGCTCCTTGTTGCGGAAGAACTGATAGAGCAGCCCGTTCGAGACGCCCGCACGGCGGGCGATCTCGGTCACGGTCGCGCCGGCGTAGCCGAGCTCGCCGAGGCACTCGCGGGCCGCCTCGAGGACGCGCTGTCGCCGCTGCTCGCTCTGCTCCTGGCGTCGGCCTCCGGCGGGATCGGGGCCGCCGTCGGCTGTCGGAGCATTCGACGCGACGGGTGGTGGGGCTGCGGACATGGGCGCTCCGTGGGGGATAGGGTCCCGGCGCAGGCCCGGCAGATCCGACCTGCATGAACATTCTGTACCAGATATTCATTGAAAATCGAATCAAAATCATTCAGACTCTGCCCACGCCGGGACCCGACAGGCCCGGACCCACCCACCACTGGAGGATCTCTCCCCATGGCCGATCTGAGCTTCAAGGCCTTCGACGCCGACCATCACTACTACGAGCACGAGGATGCGTTCATCCGCCACATCGACCCGCGCATGAAGAAGCGCTGCATGGACTGGGCGATCGTGGGCGGCAAGAAGCGCCTGCTCGTCGGTGGCAAGATCAACAGCTTCATCCCGAACCCCACCTTCGACCCGGTCGCCAAGCCGGGCATCCTCGACGAGTACTTCCGAGGCCGGAATCCCGAGAACAAGGGGATCATCGAGCTCTTCGGCGAGCTCGATCCGATCAACCCCGCCTATCGCGATCGCGACGCGCGCATCCAGCTGCTGGACACCCAGGGGCTCGAGGGCTGCTGGATGTTCCCGACGCTCGCCGTCGGCATGGAGGCCGCGCTCGAGCACGATCCCGAGGCGATGTGCGCGGCGTTTCGCGCCTTCAACCGCTGGATGCTCGAGGACTGGGGCTTCGCGTACAAGGATCGCATCTTCGCCGCGCCCTACATTCCGCTGTGTGACCCCGAGTGGGCCGTCGAAGAGCTCGAGTGGGCGATCGCGAACGGCGCGAAGATGGTCGCGCAGACGCCGGGTCGCGTGCGCGGGACGAAGCACGGCTCGCCGGGCGACGCGATCTACGATCCGTTCTGGGCGCGCATGGCCGAGGCGCGCATGACGCTGGGCATCCACTCGGGAGACGCCAGCTACAACGTCTTCGCCGATCAATTCGGCGTGGGCGGCACCTTCA
The DNA here is from genome assembly GCA_963698485.1 of uncultured delta proteobacterium. Taxonomy (GTDB): domain Bacteria; phylum Myxococcota_A; class UBA9160; order UBA9160; family UBA4427; genus UBA4427. The sequence continues at coordinate 164,021 of CAVORA010000004.1, forward strand.
AGGCCTTCGACTTCGATCCGCTGCGGATCGCCATGTCCGCGGAGCCGGTCGCCGACAAGCTCGCCGCGATGGTCTGCCATGGCGTGTTCACGCGTCATCCGCAGCTGCGCGTGGCGACCGTCGAGTGCGGCAGCCATTGGGTGGCGCCGCTCGTCCGGCGACTCAAGAAGGTCTACGGGCAGATGCCGATGTTCTTCCAGGCCGATCCGGTCGAGCAGTTCAAGCGCAACGTCTGGGTCGCGCCCTACTACGAGGACGACCTGCAGGGCCTGAAGGACGTGATCGGCGCCGAGCACGTGCTCTTCGGCTCGGACTATCCGCACGCCGAAGGGCTGGCGGAGCCGACGGACTTCATCAACGACTGCGCGGGCTACACGGATGCGGAGATCAAGCTCGTGATGCGCGACAACGCCATGGGCCTGCTGCAGCCGGCGACGATCTAGCCGCCCGCAACGAAGCGAGTCGAGTCAGGAGGCGCGTTCCCCGCAGAACGAGCGGGGGCGCGCCTCTTGCGTTCGGTGGCTCGCGTCGTCGAGCGCGCCATCGACTAGGCCCGCTCGAGCCAGCGCCGGGCGACCTCGAGCCGTCGCTCGAGCTGGGCCACGGTGGCCTCCGTGACTCGCTGGAGGCCGACGCGTCGATTCAGCTCGGCGTTCACCTGGGCGTGACCCTTTCGCGTCTTGTGGACCAGCGCGCGTACCGCCGCGCTGTTCTGCTCGCGGAGCAATCGCTTGCGGCTGCGACGCGACGGCGCATCGGTCTCGGGATCCGGCTCGGGCGACGGCACCGGGGCGTCGAGCTCGGGCGCGATCAGGGAGAAGGGGGCGAGATCCTCGCCGTCGCTCGGCTCGTCGACCAGACCCGGGATCGCTTCCTCGTCGGCCTCCTCCGACTCCGGGAGCGGAGAGGCGTCGAGCGGGTTGCCCTGCTCGTCGAGCGGCACGGCGGAGATCGCGGCAAACAGCGACATCTGGTCGGCCTCGGCCTCGGGCGCGGCGCGCTCGGTCTCCCGCTCGTCCAGGAAGTCGTCGTCCCGGGCGTCCGGCTTGCGCAGGCTGTGTCGGCGCTGCTCCGCGATGCCGTGCGCGAATTGTCGCAGGCGCGGATCGTCGGGGATGAACATGTAGGCGCGCTGCTGGCGGCTGCCGGGGGTGGCTCGAACCAGCCGGCCGACGGCCTGGCGAAAGAACAGATCGGTGATCGTGTTGGTCGCGTAGACGCCGACCTTGAGTCGCGGGATGTCGACGCCCTCCGAGACCATGCGCACCGCGACGATCCAGGGATCGCTGCCCTCGCTGAACTCGGCGATCTTGCGCGACGCGCCCGGGTCGTCGGAGGTGGCCACCGTCGCGCGGACGCCGGCGCGATCCGCGAGCAGGCGGGCGATGCCGCGGGCGTGGTCCTGGTCCATCGCGATCACCATGCCGGCGGCGCGGGGATCGCTCTGGCGCAGGTGCATGACCTGGCGATGGGCCTTCAAGAGCACGCCGGGCAGCCAATCGCCCTCGATGTCGAGGGCCGTGCGCAGCCGCTGGCTCGCGAGGGTGCGTCCGATCGGGTCCTCGAAGCTCGCGGAGTGGGCCTGGCCGTCCGGCGAGGTCCACTCCATGCGACCGTTGATGCGCGGGAAGTAGACCGGCCGCACGACCTGTCGATCGCGCAGCGCCTCGCCGTAGCCGTACTCGTAGTCCGCGTGGGCCTCGTCGCCGACGTAGCGCACGAAGGGGATCGCGCTCTGATCGGAGCGGAAGGGCGTTCCGGACAGGCAGAGCCGGACCGGCGCCTTCTCGAAGGCGTGGCGGATCCCGTCGCCCCATGAGCGGCTGTCGGCGGCATGGTGGATCTCGTCGAGCACGATGAAGGCCTGCGCGACGAGCCGGCGCAGCGCGCCCGGGTTGGCCGCGATCTGCTGATAGGTGACGGCCACCCCGTGGACGTCGGAGGGCAGGGCGCCATCGCCCGCCGACCAGTCGGGATCGAGGTGGATGTCGAGCTTCTCGGCGGCCAGCGCCCACTGCAGCTTCAGGTGCTGGGTGGGCACGACGATCACGCAGCGCCGCACCTCGCGAGCGACCAGCGCGCGCCGGATCGCGCCCAGCGCGAAGGTCGTCTTGCCCGCGCCCGGCGTCGCGACGGCCAGGAAATTCGAGTGCACCCGGGCCTCGAGCTTTGCGAGGGCCTCTTTCTGCCAGGCTCGGAAGCGAAGCGGCGCCGCCAAGGCTTTCTCGACCTCGGCGAACGGGCGGCGGGACGACGCTCCGGTCGGCCGATCGTTCGGCCGAGGGAGGGCGGCGCGCTACGCGTTCGCAGGTTGGAGATCACGCTTGGGGGGCAGTGCGATCCTGTTCGGGCCGCGCACTCTAGCATGGACCGGGCGACTCGATCGCGGGAATCGCGCGGACGCGCGCGTCGGGTCGACGAGCCGAGCGCGAGCGGTCCTTCGTCGGGGCGAGACCTCTCGAGGGCGATCACCGCCCGGCGCGGCAGGGGGCTTGCGTCGACGAACGGCGATCGGCGAAGGTTGCCGCGTCGCGGGCCATTGCCGAGACTCGCGTCCCGATCGAGGAGAAGGCCGTGGCCCACCCGCTCGAAGCACTCCAGCTCGAGCCCCTGCGCCGTTTCACCGGCAGCGTCCAACGTCTGGTCGAGACCCATCTCTGGGCTCGCGTGCTGGTCGCGATGGCGCTCGGCATCGGGTTCGGCATCGCGCTCGGCCCGAGCGTCGGCTGGGTCGACCCGAAGGTCGCGAGCCCGATCGTCAGCTGGCTCGCCTTGCCGGGCACGATCTTCCTGGCCTTGATCCAGATGATCGTCGTGGCCCTGGTCTTCGCCTCGGTCGTCCGCGGGCTCGCGGCCAGCGAGAACCCGGCTCAGCTGCGCTCGCTGGGCATCGGCGGGGCGGTCTTCTTCGTCGTGACCAGCGCGGTGGCCACCGGGCTCGGCCTGGGGCTCGCGCTCTTCGTCCGGCCGGGCGACTACCTGGACGCCGCGGCGGTTCGCGGGGCGCTGAAGGGCAGGGGCGTCGAGGGCGGGCTGCCCTCCGTCTCGGTCGAGATGCCTGGGCTCGAGCGGCTGCCGGAGGTGATCGTCGGCCTGCTGCCGGACAACCCGCTCGCCTCGATGGTGGGCGGGCAGATGCTGCAGGTCATCCTGTTCGCGGCGGTCGTCGGCGTCGCCCTCGTCAACATGGCGCCGGAGAAGTCCGCGCCGCTCTTCGATCTCCTGGGCTCCATTCAGGAGGTGTGCATGAACGTGGTGGGCTTCGCGATGCGCCTGGCGCCTTTCGCGGTCTTCGGCCTGATCACGCGCTTGACGGCGACGGTCGGCATCGAGGTCCTGGCGGGCATGGGCGTGTACGTGCTGACCGTGCTCGCGGGGCTGCTCGCCTTGATGGTGATGCACGTGACGATCGCCTTCGTGCTGGGCGGCAAGTCGCCCGGCGTCTTCCTGCGCGGCTCGCGCGAGGTGCTGCTGCTGGCCTTCTCGACCTCGAGCTCGGCGGCGGTCATGCCGCTCAGCATCCAGACGGCGGAGGACGCGCTCGATGTGCCGCCCTCGGTCGCGCGCTTCCTGATTCCGCTGGGGGCGACGATCAACATGAACGGCACGGCGCTCTACCAGGGCGTGGCGACGGTCTTCCTGGCTCAGGTCTTCGGGGTGGATCTCGGACCGATGGCGCTGCTCTTCGTGGTCGTGACGGCGGTTGCGGCCTCGATCGGCTCACCGGCCACGCCGGGCACGGGGATCGTGATCCTGTCGATGGTGCTCGAGGGGGTCGGCATTCCGGTCGCCGGGATCGCGCTGATCCTCGGGGTCGACCGGATCCTCGACATGAGCCGCACGGCTGCCAACGTCGCGGGCGATCTCACCGCTTGCGTCGTGCTCGGTCGCTGGGTCCCGATCGCCGCCACCACGAGCGACGGCCGGACTCTGGCCAGTCAACCCGCCGCCTAGCTGGCGCGCGCGAGGACGTAGCCCACGTAGCTCGCGATCAGCAGCCATCCCTCCGCGTGGGTCACGCGGCGTCCGCCGTAGGCCGAGCAGACGATCCACAGCAGGCCGGCCATGGCGACGGCCGCCGACAGGTCGAGCAGGCCGCCGTCGGGCACCGGGACCGGATGGATGGCCGAGGTCACGCCGAGCACGAAGAGCAGGTTGAAGATATTCGAGCCGACGATGTTGCCGACGGCGAGGTCCGTCTCGCCGCGTCGGGCGGCGATGATGCTGGTGCTGAGCTCGGGCAGGCTGGTGCCGACGGCGATCACCGTGAGGCCGATGATCGACTTCGGGATGTCGAGGGTTTCGGCGATCCCGACCGCGCCGACGACCGTCCAGTGGCCCCCGGCGGTCAGGGCGACCAATCCGCCCCCGATCAACGCCAGCTGGGTCCCCAGCGAGTGGAAGCGATGCAGCCTGCGCTTCTCGAGCTGGTCGACGAAGGTGTCCTGGGGGCGGCTGCGAAGCGTGTCGCCCACCGTGTAGTAGAGAAACACGGCGAAGAAGAGGAAGAGCACCAGCGCATCGCCGCGATCGTATTGGAGCATCGGCTCGCCGCGGATCCCGTCCATGCCCAGCACGAGCGCCACGATGCTCGCGAGCAGCATCATCGGGATCTCCCGGGTGATCACGATGCTCTGGATGGTGAGCGGCCGCACGATCGCCGCGGCGCCGACGACCAGCCCGATATTGGCGAGGTTCGACCCGACGAGATTGCCGAAGGCGACCTCGCCGTTTCCGCGCAGCGCGGCGATTGCGTTCACCGCCAGCTCCGGCGCGCTCGTGCCGAAGGCGACGACGGTCAGGCCGATCACGAGCGGAGAGACGCCGAGATCGCGGGCCAGCCCGCCGGCACCGGAGACCAGCCCGCGCCCCCCGGCCACCAGCAGCACGAGCCCCGCGGCGAGGGAAATCAGGTCGATCGTCATGCTCGGCTCTCCTTGACGCCTGCTCTGGATTGCATCGACGGCGCCGCAACCGTACCAATCTCCCGGCAGACGACTACGTTTCGGGTCGTCGATTCGGCCGTGCGACAGCGGAACGCCGCCGCGGTCCGACGACAGCAACCCTTCGAGTGGAGAATCAAGATGGCGAGTGGAGAGCAGGCAGACCCGATCCGAGACGGACTCCTCGATCAGATAGGCAAGCCCTTCGGCCGCGGCGGGCCGAATCTCGCGCCGGACGAGGTGAACATCCCGATGATCCGTCATTGGGTGGACGCACTCGACGATCGCAATCCGATCTATCTCGACGAGGCGGCGGCGCGCGAGCATGGCTTGCCCGGAATCGTGGCGCCGCCCGCCATGCTGCAGACCTGGACGATGCCGCGGCCGATCATCCAGGGCATCGCCCTGCGCGGTGGCTCGCCGACCGAGAGCCAGGGCGAGAACCCGATCACGCGACTGGCGGAGGCCGGCTTCACCGGCACGCTGGCCACGAACTCGGGCCTCGAGTTCGACCGCTATCTGCGGCCCGGCGATCGGCTGCAGAGCGAGGCCTTCCTGGAGTCCATCTCGGAGCGCAAGACCACCGGCCTCGGCAGCGGCTACTTCGTCACCTGGGTGACGACCTATCGAGACGGCGACGGCGAGGAGGTCGGTCGTCAGAGCTTCCGGGTCTTCAAGTTCGATCCCCACCGGTCGGGCACGGGCTCCGGCGCGTCGGGCTCCGGCAAGGCGAAGAAGCCGGCTCCCGCAACGGAGCCGCTCGCCGATGGCGAGGTGCTGCCGGTCTTCGACCTCGACGTCACCACGACCGTGATCGTCGCGGGCGCGATTGCCTCGCGCGACTTCATGCCGGTCCACCACGACGCCGAGTTCGCCCGCGCCCAGGGCGCCCCGGATCTGTTCATGAACATCCTCACGACCAATGGCTACGTCGCGCGCTACGTGACGGACTGGGCCGGACCGCGGGCCCGGCTCGAGCGGATCGATATCCGGTTGGGCGCGCCCTGTGTCCCGGGCCGGGTGTTGCGCTTCACGGGCCGGGTCACGCAGGAGGAGCCCGTCGCCGACGGGCGCCGACTCACCGTCGAGCTGGCCGCGATCAACGATTTCGGGCATCACGCGACCGGGACGGTGCGCCTCCATCAGCCCAACGACTGAGTCATCAGCCCAACGACTGAGTCGTGCGTGTTCGGCTCGGCCGTCTCGGCGAGCCCGACCCGTCCTGCCGACGCGATCCGTCCTAGTATGGGGGCCTGATGTCGCAGACCCCAGATGCTTCCCCCTCGAGCCGGCCGCTGCGCTCGGATCGCGAGGACCTCGAGAGCGCGTTCTCGCTGCTCGTGCGCATGACGCGCGACGTCGCCATGAGCGCCGACATCGAGGCGACGCTCGGCGACGCGCTGGGCGTGATGGCCGAGCACCTGGGCGCGCGCAGCGGCTCGGTCTGGCTGCTCGACGAGGCGGGCAGCGAGTTCGAGTGCAAGGTCGCGATCGGCGCGCCGGCGCTGGTCGGGCTGCGACTGCCCGCGAGCGAGGGCATCATCGGCCGCAGCGTGCGCACCCAGTCGGCGCAGGTCGTCGCCGACGTCAGGCAGGATCCGGACTTCGCGTCGGTCGTCGACCAGCGCTCGGGGATCACGACCGAGTCGCTGATCTGCTCGCCGCTGATCTTCTCGGGTGAAGCGCTCGGCGTCATCGTGCTGGCCGACAGCATGGACGGCCCGCGCCCGCAGTTCGCGCGCAAGGATGCCGAGCTGCTCGAGGCGCTCACGGCCTCGGCGGCGCTCGCGCTGGCCAACGCCCGCTTCGCGCGGGCGCGGATCGAGCACGATCGCGTTCGCACCGAGCTCGAGACGGCCGCGGCGATCCAGCGCAACCTGCTGCCGAGTCGCACGCCTCAGCCCTTCCCGGTCGTCGGCTGCAACATCGCTGCGCGCACGGTCTCGGGCGATCTCTACGACATCCTGACCCTCGAAGACGGTCGCATCTCGTTCTGTCTGGGAGACGTCTCGGGCAAGTCGATGAACGCCAGTCTGCTGATGGCGAAGACGGCGAGCCTGTATCGATGTCTCGCCAAGCGCGAGGAGAGCCCGGCCCGGCTGCTCGCGGCGCTCAACGAGGAGCTGGTCGAGACGACGACCCGCGGCATGTTCGTCACGATGGTCGCCGGGCTCTACGACCCGCAGGCGGGAACCGTCGTGGTCGCGAACGCGGGCCATGAGCCCGTGCTCTGCGAGGACGCGGAGGGATCGTTCTCGACCCTGCAGGCCGACGGCCCGCCGCTCGGGATCCTGGCGGAGACGAGCTTTCCCGAACGCACCCGGTCGATTCGCGAGGGCCGGCTCTATCTGTACTCCGACGGGCTGACCGAGGCGATGAACGCCGAGGGAGAGCCGCTCGGGCGCGCGGGCATCGAAGCGCTGATTCGGGAGCGTCCGCCGGAGAGCCCCGATCGGCGGGTGGATGCGCTGCTCGCGGAGGTGAAGCGACTGCGGCATCGGGACGATCTCACGCTGCTCGTGATCGACGATACCTGCTGGGATCAGGACGCCTGTGCCGCCGAGAACTGCCTGCTCCTCGACCATCGCATCGCCGCCCGCGCCGACCAGCTGGCCGAGCTGCGCGCCGTGCTGCGCGACTGTCTCGAGTCCGCGGGCTGCAGCCCGGGCTCCACGGGCGACATCGTGCTGGCGATCGACGAGGCCTGCCAGAACGTGATCCGCCACGCCTATCAGGGCGAGTGCGACGCACCGATCGAGCTCACGGTCGAGCGCGAGGGCGCGAATCTGGTGTTTCGGCTCTTCGACGAGGCGCCGATCGTCGACCCCGACAAGATCCGCTCGCGTTCGCTCGATACGGTCCGGCCGGGTGGACTCGGCGTACATTTCATTCGCAACGTGATGGACGAAACCGACTATCTTCGGTCACCACGAGGGCAGGGCAATCTGCTTCGCATGATCCGCCGCCTCGATTGAGCGGCGGCCGTCCGGCGCGGCCCGGACGCCAGTCCACAGCCGATTTCGCCCCGCGCGAGAGGAACCCGTTGGAACATCGGACGAGACATGTCGCAGACGCCATCGTGCTCGAGTTCTCGGGCGAGGTGGATCTCGAACAGTCCCCCAAGGCTCGAAAGGTGCTGCTCGGCGCGCTCGAGGAGCGGCGTCCGATCTACGTCGACCTGCGAGCGGTGAGCTACATCGACAGCTCGGGCATCGCCTGCCTGGTCGAGGCCTACCAGGTGGCGAAGCGCAAGGAGGTCCCGTTCGAGCTCGTCCGGGTCAGCGAGTCGGCGCGGCGGGTCTTCGAGCTGGCCCGGCTCGATCGCGTCTTCGTGATCCGCGACGCCTTGCCGGAAGGACTCGATGGCTAGCGGCGGCCGATCGGAATCGGGTGCCTCGACGCGGCTGCTGGGCGGTCTCGAGCGGATCGGCCGGGCCACGGTCGGGACCCTCGAGCTGATCGGCTTCGGGGCCTCGCTCTGCTGGGACTCCGTCTACTGGCTGGTCCTCGGGCCGAGGCGCAATCAGCGCGTGCGCGCCGCCGCGGTCTTCGCGGAGGCGATGGAGGGCGGCGTCGCCGCGATTCCGATCATCGCGGTGCTGTCGCTGACGATCGGTCTGATGCTCGCGCTCCAGGGCGTCCACGCGCTCGAGGCCTTCGGCGCCCAGCAGCAGGTCGTCTACGGGGTCGCGCTCGGCGTGACGCGGGAGTTCGCGCCGCTGATCACGGGCATTCTCGTTGCGGGCCGGTCGGGCTCGGCGCTGGCGGCCCGGCTCGCGACCATGACCATCAGCGAGGAGGTCGATGCGCTGCGCGTGATGGGCATCAACCCGGTTCGCTTCCTGGTCGCGCCGAGCCTGCTGGCGATGGCCGTGATGGTGCCGGCCCTGGCGCTGATGGCGGACCTGGTGGGGCTGCTCGGGGCCGGGCTCTACATCATGCCGGCGATCGACCTCACGCCCGCCGGCTACCTCGATCAGACCCTGCGCTCCGTCTCCGTCGACGACGTGCTCCACGGGCTGTCGAAGAGCGTCGTGTTCGGCGTGCTGATCGCGACGATCGGCATCAGCCAGGGAAGCGCGGTCGAGGGCGGCGCCGAGGGCGTCGGTCGCGTGACGACCCGCGCCGTCGTGCAATCGATCTCGGCGATCGTCGTGACCGACATGATCTTCGTCTACATCGCGACGCTCTGACATGATGCTCCGACCCGAAGCCTGCGAGAGGCGAAGCCGATGACGAGCGCGACGAAGGACGTCCCGAGCGACGCGAGCGAAGAGCCGATCATCTCGGTGCGCGGTCTCGTGACTCACTACGGCGGTCGAAAGATCCTGCACGGTGTGGACATGGACGTCCAGCGCGGTGAGATCATGGTGATCATGGGCGGCAGCGGCTCGGGCAAGAGCACCTTGCTGCGCCACCTGATCCGGCTCTCGCAGAAGACCTCCGGCTCGATCCGGCTGCTCGGTGAAGAGCTCGGCGACATGGACGAGTTCGCCTTCAACGCATTCTGCCGCAAGCTCGGCGTGGCCTTCCAGGGCGGCGCGCTCTTCAGCTCCATGACGGTCGGCGAGAACATCATGCTGCCGCTGCGCGAGCACACCAAGCTCGATCCCATGACGATGGAGATCATGCTGCGACTGAAGCTCGAGCTCGTCGACCTGGCCGGCTTCGAGAATCTGATGCCCTCGGAGCTCTCCGGCGGCATGATCAAGCGGGCGGCGCTCGCGCGCGCGATCATCATGGACCCGGCGCTGCTCTTCTGCGACGAGCCCTCGGCGGGTCTCGACCCCGTCGTCTCGGCGGCCCTCGACGAGACGATCCTGCGGCTGCGCGATGCGCTCGGCATGACGATCGTCGTCGTGACCCACGAGCTCGAGAGCGCCTTCCGGATCGCGGATCGCATCACGGTGCTCGATCGTGGGCACGTGCTCCAGATCGGGACGGTCGCCGAGATCCGCGACAGCCCGAACCCGCGCATCCAGGCCCTGCTCAATCGCCGCTTCGAGCCGGAGGAGCTCGATCCCGACGCCTATCTGGCGCGCCTCACCGGACAGGCATCCTCCTCGGACCGCGATCCCGGGAATCACGAGCAATGAGGAACGAATGAAAGAAGAGAGTCGGAACTACGTTCTGGTCGGTGCCTTCGTGGTGGCGATGGTGCTGTCGCTGATCCTGTGGCTGGCCCTTCTCTCCGGGCGCACGGGGGCGACGGACGCCTACCGCATCCGCTACGAGAGCGTGCTCGGGCTCCGGCCGGGGACGCAGGTCTACTACCAGGGCTACCCGATCGGAACGGTCGAGACGATTACGCCGATCGAGAACGATGGCGAAGGGCGGCTCTTCGAGCTTTCGGCCCACGTACAGCAGGGCTGGTTCCTGCCCGAGGACAGCGTCGCGGAGATCACCGCCAGCGGTCTGCTCTCGGCGGTGGTGATCGACATCGAGGCGGGCCGCTCGACGCGCGCCCTCAGCCCGGGCGCGCTGATCGACAGCATCGAGCCGACGAGCCTGATGACGGTCGTGGCGGACGCCGCGAGCGGGATGTCCGAGTTCGTGTTCGACGATCTCCGCCCGCAGCTCGAGAGCCTGGTCGCCAATCTCGACCAGACGATCGGGCAGGTCGCTGATTTCGTGGCGCCGGAGAACGCGAAGAACGTGGCGCTGATCCTCGAGAACCTGGGGGCGATGTCCGAGGAGACCCAGCGGCTGGTGGTCGGGCTCGACGAGACGCGCGGGAATCTCGATACCGTCGTGGGTCGCCTCGACCAGCTGCTGGCAGCCAACGACGACGATATCCGGACGGCGGTCAGCGATCTCCAGCAGGCGATCGAGGCGCTCGCCCGCCGTTCGGAGGCCGTCGCTTCGAATCTCGAGGACGCGACGCGCAACGCGAACGAATTCAGTCGACAGCTGAGAGCCAACCCGGGCGTGCTGCTCCGCGGGCGCGAAGCGGATCCGGGAGGGCAACAATGAACGGGCTGACCATCGGACAACACGCATCGAGAGGTCGCTGGGTCGTCGCCGCCGGGATCTTCGCGGGCTGGGCGGTCGTGGTCGGCTGCGCCGCGCCGCCACCTCCGGTGGACCACCACTACCGGCTGGCGGTCGAGTCGCCGACGCCCTTCGAGACTCCGCCCCTGTCAGGTCGACTCGAGGTCGCGCGGCTACGCGCCGAGTCGATCGCCCAGGGCCGACAGATCGCCTACCGATCCACCGATCGGCCGAACGAGATCGGGCTCTACGCCTATCAGCATTGGGTCGACCCCTTGCCCCTGATGATCCAGGGCGCGCTCGGGCAGGCGCTGCGAGAGGCGCGGGTGGCGGACGAGGTCTCGATCCCGGCCTTCCGGCTCGATCGCGACTACGTGCTCTACGGCCGCATCGTGGCCTTCGAGCACGTGGTGGAGGGCGCGACCTCCCGCGGCCAGGTCGAGATCGAGTTCTCCCTGGTGCGCGAGGCCGACGAGTCGGTGCTGCTCCAGCGCACCTACCGCGAGGAGATCGGCGCAGCGTCCCAGGGCATGAACGACGCGGTCCACGCCCTGTCTCTCGGCCTCTCGAGGGTCATCGAGCGACTGACGAGCGACCTCGGCGATCGCTAGCGCTCGTCAGATCGCGTCGATGATCGCGTTCAGCGTCGGGCTGGGGCGCATGGCCTTCTCCGCCCGGGCCGGGTCGGGCCGGTAGTAGCCGCCGAGGTCCTGGGGTGAGCCCTGCGCGGCGTTCAGCTCGCCGACGATCTTCTCCTCGTTGGCCGCCAGCGCCTCGGCGATCGGCGCGAAGCTGCTTGGCCAGCTCCGGGTCCGTCGGTCTGCTCGGCGAGCGCCTGTGCCCAGTAGAGCGCCAGGTAGAAGTGGCTGCCGCGGTTGTCGAGCTCGTGCACCTTGCGCGAGGGCGCCTTGCGGTTGAGCAGGACCTGGGCCGTGGCCTCGTCGAGGGTCTTGCCCGAGCACGCGCGCGCCGCGCGTTGTCGAACTGCTCGCCGAGGTGTTCGAGCGAGGCGGCCAGGGCGAGGAACTCGCCGAGCGAGTCCCAGCGCAGGTGCCCCTCCTCCTCGAACTGCTGGACGTGCTTCGGCGCCGAGCCGCCGGCGCCGGTCTCGAAGAGGCCGCCGCCGTTCATCAGCGGCACGATCGAGAGCATCTTGGCGCTCGGTGCCGATCTCGAGGATCGGGAAGAGGTCGGTCAGGTAGTCGCGCAGCACGTTGCCGGTGACCGAGATCGTGTCCTCGCCGCGGCGGATGCGCTCGAGCGAGAGCGCCGTCGCCTCGACGGGCGGCAGGATCTCGGATGTCGAGCCCTTCGGTGTCGTGCTCGCCGAGGTAGGTCTTCGACCTTCTCGATGAGCTGCGCGTCGTGGGCGCGGTCCGCGTCGAGCCAGAAGATCGCCGGCGCGCCGGTCGCGCGGGCGCGCGTCACGGCGAGCTTCACCCAGTCGCGGATCGCGGCGTCCTTCGCCTGGCAGGCACGCCAGATGTCGCCGGCCTCGACCTCGTGCTCCATCAGGACCGTCGCCGCCGGCGTCGACGACGCGCACGCGGCCGTCGGCGGGGATCTCGAAGGTCTTGTCGTGCGAGCCGTACTCCTCGGCCTTCTGCGCCATCAGGCCGACGTTCGGGCACGCTGCCCATGGTGGCCGGGTCGTAGGCGCCGTGCTCCTGGCAGTCCTCGATCACCGCCTGGTAGACGCCGGCGTAGCTGCTGTCGGGGATGACCGCCTTGCAGTCCTGGAGCTCGCCGTCGGCGTTCCACATGCCGCCCGAGTCGCGGATCATCGGCGGCATCGAGGCGTCGATGATGATGTCGCTCGGCACGTGCAGGTTGGTGATGCCCTTGTCGGAGTTGACCATCGCCAGCGCCGGGCCGCTCGGCGTAGACACGCCGGCGATGTCGGCCTCGATCGCCTTGCGCTCGCCGTCCGGCAGGCTGGCGATCTTGCCGAGCAGGTCGCCGAAGCCGTTGTTCACGTCGACGCCGAGCTTCTCGAAGGTGGCGCCGTGCTTCTCGAAGACCGGTCGCGAAGAAGACCTGGACCGCGTGGCCGAAGATGATCGGGTCGGAGACCTTCATCATCGTCGCCTTCATGTGCAGCGAGAAGAGCACGCCCTTGCGCTTGGCGTCCTCGATCTGCTCGGCGAGGAACGCGACCAGGGCGCGCTTGCTCATGCAGCGTGGCGTCGATGACCTCGCCGGCGAGCAGCGGGATGCCGTCCTTCAAGGACGGTCATCGTGCCGTCCTTCGCGACGTGCTCGATGCGACGGTCGTGGCGGCCTCGACGGTCACGGACTTCTCGTTGGGGCGGAAGTCGCCGCTCTGCATGGTCGAGACGTGGGTCTTCGAGTCGGCGGCCCAGGCGCCCATGCGATGCGGGTTCTTGCGCGCGTACTCCTTGACGGCCTTCGGCGCGCGGCGGTCGGAGTTGCCCTCGCGCAGGACCGGGTTCACGGCGCTGCCCTTGACCTTGTCGTAGCGCGCCTGGATCTCGCGCTCTTCGTCGTTCCGCGGGCTCGTCGGGGTAGTCGGGGAGGTCGTAGCCCTTGGCCTGGAGCTCGGCGATCGCGGCCTTCATCTGCGGGACCGAGGCGCAGATGTTCGGCAGCTTGATGATGTTGGCTTCCGGCGTCTTCACGAGCTGGCCGAGCTCGGCGAGGGCGTCGGGCTCGCGCTGCTCCGGCTTGAGGCGGTCGGGGAAGACGGCGAGGATGCGTCCGGCGAGCGAGATGTCCCGGGTCTCGACGGGGACGCCCGTGGCACCCGCGAAGGCCCGGATGATGGGCAGCAGCGAGTAGGTCGCGAGGGCGGGGGCCTCGTCGGTCCAGGTGTAGATGATCGGCGGGGACTTGCTCATATTTCCTCTGGGATCGCAGTCGGTTACCGGGGCTCGACGTGCTCTCGAGCGCCAGGATCGGATCGGGTCAGGGCGGACGCAGGCGAGCTCGCCTTCGGTCCGCCGGGGAGGGGAGGTTCTAACAGAATTGACGGCTGGTCTCCATGGGGTCAGCCGCACCGCTGCGGGTCCGTCGAGCCCGCCGAGGGGCTGCAGCGGAGCGCTGAGGGGAGCGCTGAAGGAGGGGCTCCAGTGGCGGGGGAAAGCGGGCCGCTCAGCCGGGCCCGAGGTCCCGGAGCAGCCGTGGCCGCACGACGGAGGTCCACAGCGCGTAGCCCTCGTCCGACAGGTGGAGCCCGTCGAGGGCGAAGAGCGATGCGGGGGGCTCGCCGCCCCCACCGCGCTCGATCATGGCAGTGGCCACGTCGATCACGCGGATGGCGGGGTCGGCGGCCGCCAGCGCCGCGATGCGCTGGTTGGCCTCGTGCATGCTCGGCCAGAGCTTCCAGCGCAGGCGGGAGGGCTTGATCGTCAGGTAGTAGATCGGCAGGTCGGGCCGGTCCTCGCGGACGTGCAGGACGAGCGCCCGGAAATCGGCCTCGACCTGCTCAGGCGTCTTGCCGGCGCCGATGTCGTTGTCGCCGGCGTAGACGACGAGCGCGCGGGGGGCGTAGGGGCGGATGATGCGGTCGGCGAAGTGGACCACGTGATCCATATGAGCTCCGCCGAAGCCCCGATTGAGCACGCGCAGCGGAGCCATGTCCTGCTCGAGGGTCGACCAGAGCCGGATGCTCGAGCTGCCCGTGAAGAGGATCGCGTCCGGCTCCGGGAAGGCGTCGGCGTCGGCGGCCTCGAAGCCTTCGATCGTGCCCTCCCAGAATTCGGCCTGGTTGATGCGGTCGCCGAGGAAGAACAACGCACCGGCGGCGAGCACGACGAGGGCGACCAGGCCGAGGCCGAGTCCTTTCAGGAAGGTCTTCATGGTCGGGACTCCTTGGCTCGCGGGTCTGCGTACGTCGTGCCGCCGCTGCGTCGGCGCCCGGACTCGATTCGCAGGCCCGAGAGGGACTGGGTAGCGGATTCTTCGCGCATCGACGCGGCCGCCCGGTCGCGCGATGATCGCTGGATCGGACGCCGGGTCGCGTCCGGTGTCCGGGCGGGGCCGACGGCCCTTCGCTTCGCGCCGGGGAGGCCGGAGAGAGGGTCGGAGCGCGAGGGCCGGGCTGAGCGGCCGACAAGGCCAGATGATGGCGAGGGGGCATGTGATGAGTCGACTGGCGGGGAAGGTGGCGCTGATCAGCGGGGGGGCTCGCGGGCAGGGAGAGGCGGAGGCGCGCTTGTTCGCGCGCGAGGGCGCGAAGGTGATGATCACCGACGTGCTCGACGAGGCCGGCCAGAAGGTGGCTTCCGAGATCGGCGAGTCTGCGCGTTATGTCCGGGCCGACGTCACGCGCGAGGACGACTGGGCGCGTGTGGTGGCGGAAACGGTCTCGGCCTTCGGTCGCCTCGACATCCTCATCAACAATGCCGGCATCGTCCGGACCGGCTACCTCGAGCAGCATTCGCTCGAGGACTACATGGCCGTGGTCCAGGTCAACCAGGTGGGTGTCTTCCTGGGCATGCGGGCGGTGGTGCCGGCGATGCGCGAGGCCGGGGGCGGGTCGATCGTGAACATCTCCTCCAATGCCGGCCTCGAAGGGGTCGAAGGCGTGGTCGGCTACGTCGCGAGCAAGTGGGCGGTGCGCGGCATGACCAAGACGGCGGCGATCGAGCTCGGGCAATACGGCATCCGGGTGAATTCGGTGCATCCGGGCGGCGTCGACACGCCGATGCTAGGCGGAGACGAGCTCGGTCACATGGCCGCCTCCGATCCCTTTCGCGACCAGCCGATTCCGCGCATCTCCCAGCCCGAGGAGATCGCGCGCCTGGTGCTCTTCCTGGCCTCCGACGAGAGCAGCTACTCGACGGGGGCCGAGTTCGTCGCGGATGGCGGCCGGATGGCTGGGCATCGCGATCCCGGGATCATCTCGGACTGAGTCCGAAGCGGAGCCTCGAGCCCCGCGCTGCGGGCACGCGCCGATCGCCCCTGCGGCCGCCGGCTCGCTCGAGAGACTGGAGAAGTGACGTGACGACAGCCGCCCGGATCGCGATCTTGCCCGTGGGCCTGGATCGCGTGCGGATCGAAGAGGTCGAGCTGCCGGATCCGGGACCGCATCAGGTGCTGCTCCGGATCCGCTCGACGGGTCTCTGCCACAGCCAGCTCCACGAGATCGACGAGGCGCGCGAGCAGGATGTCGCGCTGGGCCATGAGGCCACGGCCGACGTGTTGGCGGTGGGGAGCGAGGTCGACCATCTGCGCCCGGGCGACCGGGCGATCATCGGCGGCATTCCGCGCACGATCGACGCGCCGACCCGTCGCCCCGAGAGCGCGCGCATCGGGCTGTCCGACGGGCGCGTCGCGATCTGTCAGGGCGTCTACACCTGGGCGGATCACGCGCTGCTCGACGAGCTGTACGTCGTGAAGGTGCCGCGAGAGACGCCCGCCGACGTGACCTGCATCGTCGGCTGCGCTGTGATGACGGGTGCGGGGGCCGTCCTGAACACGGCCAGCGTGAAGCCCGGCCAGAGCGTCGCGATCTTCGGCGCCGGGGGCATCGGTCTCTGCGCCATCGCCGCCGCGCGCATCGTGGGGGCCGATCCGATCTTTGCGGTCGATGTCGACGCTACGAAGCTCGCCGCAGCGCGCCGTCACGGCGCGACCCACATGATCGATGCTCGCGAGGTCGATCCGGTCGAAGCGATCCGTTCGCTGACGCGCTCCGAGGCCGAGACCGACATCATGGGCCAACCGGTGGCCGGCGTCGACGTGGTCTTCGACTGCGTCGGCAGCGACGTGACCGCGCGGCAGCTGCTGCCCACTGCGCGCAGCAAGCCCTTCGGCGCCGAAGGGGGCAGCCAGGCGATCCTGGTGGGCATCCCCGCCGGCGACTTTCCGGTCTCGCCGCTCGATCTCTTCGTGCACGAGAAGCGACTGACCGGCAGCCTCGCCGGCTCCTGCCGCCCCGACCGGGACATCCCGATCTTCCTGGAATGGGCCGCGCAAGGCGCTCTCGATCTCGAAGGGCTCGTGACGCGACGGCTCGCGCTCGACGAGCTCAACGATGCGATCGACGCGCTTCGTCGGGGCGAGATCGAAGGCCGCGCCATCGTCGAGCTCTGACAGCCGGCTGGCTCACGGCGGCGCGGCGACGGGCGGCCGATTTCGTCGACCGCCCCCTCGCGTTGCGTGCGCGGCCTCTCGCTCCTTTGCGGGCCCTCAGTCCTTTCCGGGAAGAGGCATCGGCGCCGGGAAGTCGTTCGCGCGAAGCAACGCGTCGGTCCCGCCATCGATGAAGAAGACGCTGCCGACGATGAAGCGCGCCTGGTCGCCTAGCAGGAAGCAGATCAGGCTCGCGATCTCCTCCGGCTGGCCGCTGCGGCCGATCGGCATGGGGAACGCATCCATGTGTTGGCCGAGAATCGGGTCGGCGCGACCCTCGGCGACCATCGCCGTCTCGGTCTTGCCGGGGGCGACGGCGTTGAGATTGATGCCCTGGCCGATCCAGTCTTGCTCGACCGAGTGCGTCCGGATCCAGCGGGCCAGCGCCATCTTGGTCGCCGGGTAGGCCATGATCGAGCCGGTCTTGTCGCCGACGGCGCGGGCGGCCTCTTCGTCACCGGTCGCGAGGATCTCGACGAGCTCCATCGGCACGCCCGGGGCCGTCGTCGTCGAGTTCGAGCAGAGCCCGACCACCGCGGCGCCTCCGCTCCGGGCGAGGGCGTCGTGCAGCCCCGCGATCAGCTCGATCGAGCCGAAATAGTTGAGGCTGACCAGGAGGCTGCCGGGGCGGTCGGGCAGGCCGGAGAGGCCGGCGCAGGGAACCAGTCCGTCGAGGCTGCCGCCGCAGCGCTCGAGGATCCCGTCGATCGCCTGGCTTCGTCCCTCGCGGGTCGAGAGGTCCGCCGTGATGTCGGCCTCGTGAAGGTCCACGCCGATCACGCGATGGCCCTCGCTCTCGAGTTGGGCTGCGGTGGCGGCTCCGATGCCGGAGGCGACGCCCGTGATGGCGATGGTCTTCATGGGGTCTCTGCTTCCTCGTCGTGCGGCGAGCGAGCGCCGCGAGCGTTTGCCTCGGCCCCGAACCGCCTGGGTCCGCGAGGGTAACCCGACCGATCGACGGCTGGCCAACGGCTCCTTCGGGCGGATCCGGGCGGGGATGACGCGGCGCTCACTCTGGTACTCTGTCGGGCGCGGAGCGGATCGATTCCAGCGGGCACGCGTTCTCGTGCGCCCCGTCGAAGGACTCCGGCAGCAACCCGGATCGGCGCGTTCCTGGCGCCCGGAGGAGCAAGATCGTTGAGCATTCCCGAACCCGCGCTGCCCGGACGCATCACCCCCGCGCAGGCCGCCGACATGGCGGAGATCCAGCAGCGGATCTTCTTCTACGGCTGGTGCATCGACCACCGCCGCTTTCGCGACCTCGACGATCTCTTCCTGCCCGAGTCGATCGTCCACTACGACACGAACGGTGGGACGAAGGGCCCCTGGAGCGAGATCCGCGACTGGCTCGAGCCGGCGCTCCAGATCTTCCGCTGCACCCAGCACAACATGGCGAACTCGATGATCGTGTTCGACGACACGGGCGACGCGGCGACCTCGACCACCTACGGCTACCTGATCCATTTTCAGGAGAAGCCCGACGGCGAGATCAGCGTGCTGCGCCACTCGACGATCTACCGCGACCGCTGGGCGAGAAAGGCCGGCGCCTGGCGCATCCTCGAGCGGACGCTGTCCAATCTCGGCGAGGACGGTCCCGTCTTCTTCGGGGACGCGGTTCGCTCGTATCGCGGCTCCGAAGCCGCTCGACTGAGCGCGGGCGACGACGAAGCCATCGCACCGAACGAAAAGGAGGAGTGGGTCATGGCCCCTGAAGCAACGTCTTCTCGAGAGAAACAATCCGTGGACGTCGTCGTGATCGGCGCGGGCTTCGCCGGCCTCTACGCGCTGTACCGATTCCGCGACGTGCTCGGCCTCGACGTGCGGGTCTTCGAGACGGGCGACGGCGTCGGCGGCACCTGGTACTGGAACCGCTACCCGGGAGCGCGCTGCGACTCCGAGAGCTTCTACTATTCCTACTCGTTCTCGGAGGAGCTCCAGCAGGAGTGGACCTGGAGCAGCAAGTATCCGGAGCAGCCCGAGATCCTCGAGTATCTGGAGCATGTCGCCGATCGCTTCGATCTCATGAAAGACATCCAGCTCTCGACGAAGGTGACCTCGGCGATCTACGACGAGGCTTCGTCGACCTGGACGGTCACGACCGATCGCGGCGACACCGTCGTCGCCCCCTTCGTCGTCACGGCCGTCGGATGCCTGTCCGCCGCGAATCTGCCCGAGATCCCCGGCCGCGACGACTTCGAGGGCGAGAGCGTGCATACCGGCGCCTGGCCCAAGGAGGGCGTCGACTTCAAGGACAAGCGCGTGGCGCTGATCGGGACGGGGTCGAGTGGCATCCAGTCGACTCCCGTGATCGCGGCCGAGGCCGAGTCGCTCACGGTCTTCCAGCGCACGCCGAACTTCACGGTGCCCACCCGGAACAAGAAGCTCTCGCCCGAGGCGACGGCCTGGATCAAAGAGAACTACGCCGGGATCCGGCAGAAGACGCGGGAGACCGCCGCCGGCTTCCCCTACGACCCGATCCAGCGCAGCGCCTTCGACGTCAGCGACGAGGAGCGCGAGGCCATCTTCGAGGGACTCTGGCAGGAGGGCGGCTTCAAGTTCATGTGGGGCTCCTTCCACGACCTGATGCGCAATCGCGATGCGAACGACCTCGCGGCCGAGTTCATTCGTCGCAAGATCCGCGAGATGGTGGACGACCCCGAGACCGCCGAGAAGCTCTGTCCGACCGACCATCCCTGGGGCTCGAAGCGGCCGCCCATCGACACCGACTACTTCGTGACCTTCAACCGCAACAACGTGTCGCTGGTCGATCTGAAGACCGAGCCGATCGAGGCGATCACGAGGACGGGCATCCGCACGGCGAAGGGGGAATACGAGTTCGACACGATCGTGTACGCGACGGGCTTCGACGCCATGACGGGGTCATTGCTGCGGATCGACATCCGCGGCGTCGACGGGCTCACGCTGGCGGAGAAGTGGTCGGCGGGCCCACGCACCTACCTCGGGCTGCAGGTCGCGGGCTTCCCGAACCTCTTCACGATCACCGGCCCGGGCAGCCCCTCGGTGCTGATGAACATGCCCGTCGCGATCGAGCAGCACGTCGACTGGATCTCGGACTGCATCGTCCACATGAAGCAGGTCGGCGCGAAGAAGATCGAGCCGACCCTCGAGGCCGAGAACGACTGGGTCGACCACGTGAACGAGGCCGCCCAGGAGACGCTCTTCTACGAGGCCCGCTCCTGGTACCTGGGCGTCAACATCCCCGGCAAGCCACGGGTCTTCATGCCCTATGTGGGCGGCGGCAAGGTCTACGCGGACCATTGTCGCGAGGTCGTCGAGAAGGGCTACGAGGGCTTTCAGCTGGCGGGCTGAGGGCGGCCTGTCAGCGCTCGGGCTGGTACCAGATCGGTGAAGAATAGGCGCGCTCCTGATTCACGATCCGGGCCGCCCGATCGGGGACCTGACCGCCGAAGGTCGCTGCGTCGTAGTCCGTCCAGCGCGGAGTCGGGATCTCGAGCACGCGCGCATAATAGAAGGCGGGCTCGGCGGGATCGAAGTCGGGGTCGCGCCAGACCGTGGTCAGCTCGGCGGCGCCGATGGCGTTGGTGTAGGTGGCGGCCTTGCGATCGACGGTGTCGCCGACGGGATCGAGCTTGCCGTCTCGGCGGATGCGGCGGCGATCACGCTGGCCCGGCTCGCTGTCTGACCAGGCGACGTCGTAGACGCGTTCCAGCAGCTCGCCGCGTTCGTTTCGCCAGCCCTTCACGATCTGGACGCGATCGAGGTTCGCGCCGATCGGATCGCGCTGCACGGCGATCAGGAAGGAGGGCAGTCGACCACGAGGGCGCCGACCCAGATCGCCACCCATCGGAACGCCCTTCGCATAGCCCAGCCGCGCGGGATCGGAGGACTCGGCGTCTTCGTCCGCGAACTGCCAGCCCCCGAAGAAGCGCAGGGTCATGCGAGGTCCGGTCGTGGCGTAGACCTCCTTGCGCGACATCGCGTCCCAGATCGCCTCGCGCGTGTTCTCGGTCGCCCAGACCGCCGCATAGCCGGAGGCGGCCTGCTGCCAGCCCATCGTGACGACGTCTCCGGCCTTGCCGACCGCTCGACGGGCGCGGGTGGCGGAGGGCTCCATGCCGGCGCTGTGCTTGCCGAAGAAGTTGTTCTCGTCGGCGGTCGCGAGAGCCGTATGGGAATCGGTCGAGCCGATCATCCCGAAGCGAAAGGGATTCACGCCGAGCTCGCCATAGAGCCCGAGGCCCGTCTTGAGTGCGCCTCTCGCGTATTCGTACTGCAGCATGTCGTTCGTCTTCGGGACGCCTGCGAAATTTCCGGCATCCCAGGTCTCGTAGTCGGCGAACTCGTCGTCGGGTGACAGGAAGGGATGCGCCTCGCCGTCGCCCTTGATCTGGGTGACCTCGACGAGCGGCTCCCAGCGCGCGCGCCTGCGCGCGTAGTCGGCGTCGATCGGATTGCCCTGGCGGGTCTGCGCGTCGAACATCAGTCCGTTCGAGAGGTTGCCGTTATGCGGGATCGCGAGGACGCGGCCGCCGGTCTCGTCCTCGTACTCAGCCAAAGAGGCCCAGAGATCCTCGGGATCCGTGCTCTGATGGGCGGAGAAGGGCAGATGGTCCTGGAGCGAATCTGCACCGTCGCGGAAGACGACGACGCGATGCAGATTGCTGCCGCCGGGCCACGAGGTCCACTCGTAGCCGATCAGCGCCGTGAAGCGGCCCGGGTCGTTATGACGTTCGGCCGCCTCGAGGACCTGCTGCCAGGCTGGCTTCAGGATTTCGGGATCGTTCAGCTCGGCCGGCCAGCCCTGCATGCGGCCCTCTTCGGAGATCTGCAGGCCGGCCTTGGCTCCCCCGACGTTCAGCAGCAGATCTCGCCAGGCCGCCAGTCGCTCGTTCGCGATCAGCTTCGTGTTCCCGGCGACGAGCGCGTCCATCGATCCCATTCCGCTGGCGTGATCGGCGATCACGAGGAAGTCGAGGGGGCGATCCAGACGCGCGCGCTGGCCATGGGTCGCCTCGACCATGGCCCCCTTCGCGAAGCGATAGGCGTCGTCGGAGTCGAGGGTGACACCGAAGCTGTAGGCGTCCTGCGAGAGGCGTGTGTGCAGGTGGGTGTCGCCCCAGAGCACGCGCCGCGGAATCGATTCGCGCACGGCGGGGGAGTACACGGGCGGCGCAGCCGCGTTCGCAGCCGCGTCGGCCGAGGGCTCGGCCGCAGCGCTGGATGCGAGCAGGCTCGCGGAGATTGCCAGGGCGAGGGCGTGCGCGGTGCGGAGCATCCAGCTCGGGGCGGGGCAGGGCGAGAGGGCATCGGGGGGCCACAGAGGATTCACGGGCGTTCTCCTTCGCCCGAGAGTCTACGGGGTTTGCCCCCGACGGACTCGACCCGAGGTCGACTTGAGGACGCTTCCCGGCCGGGGGCCGGCCTCGCCCTGCATCGCGCCTGCGGGCTTCGAGCCCGGGAAGCTGGTCATCCATCGCCTGGGAGATAGAGTCCGCGCGGCCGTCGGAGATCCGCGTCGGCCGTCGAGCGAGTGCCCCATGCCCTTCGATCCCGTTGCCTATGCCAAGACCGATCTCGCGCCCTTCCTGACGGCAATCTGCCGTCTTGTCGAGGACGAGCATCCGGAGCAGCTCCGCTATTTCTCCTCGCTGCTCCGATCGATCGAGAGTGTCTCGACACCCGTGGATCTTGCGGACCCGCTGATGCAGCTCTCCATGAGCGCCTTTCTCGGCTTCGACTACAGCCCCTCGGTCGCGCTGCTCCTCGATCAGCTTCTCGGTCAGGCCCAGGAGCTCACCGAAGTGCTATCCCTCGACGAGACCGACCTCAACTGAGGCCACCCTCACAGGAGTCATCCATGCGCTTCGCCTATCACGCCACGATGTGTGATCCGTCCTTCTACATGCCCCTCGTCGTCGCCTGCGAAGAAGCGGGCTTCGACAGCTTCACGCTGCCGGACAGCATCTGCTACCCGAAGGACTCCGACAGCAAATACCCCTACAACGGCACGGGCGATCGTGAGTTCCTGGAAGGCGTGCCTTTTCTGGAGCCCTTCGTCGTGATCCCCGCGATGGCCGCGATCACGTCGAAGATCCGCTTCACGACCTCGGTCATGAAGCTCGCGGTCCGTCAGCCGGCGATCGTGGCGAAGCAGCTCTCCTCTCTCGCGTTCATCACGAACAACCGCTTCGCCTTCGGCGTGGGCATCAGCCCGTGGCCGGACGACTTCGCAGTCTGCCAGATTCCGTGGGAGAAGCGCGGGAAGCGCATGGACGAGATGATGGACATCGTGCGTGGCCTGCTGACGGGCGAGTATTTCTCCTATGACGGGGAGATCTTCCAGATGGACGCGGTCCAGATGACGCCCGCACCGACCAAGCCGGTTCCGATGTTGATCGGGGGCCATGCCAAGCCTGCCCTTCGGCGAGCGGCGCAGCGGGGCGACGGCTTCATCCATGCGGGGGGGACCGCGGATCAGTTCAAGGTCTTCATCGACGAGATCAACGAGATGCGCAAGGAATACGGAAGGGATCATCTGCCCTTCGAGTACCAGTCGATGGGAGCCGAGGCCTTCAGCCTCGACGGTGTGAAGCGGCTCGAGGAGATCGGCGTGCACGAGGCGATCGTGGGCTTTCGAAACCCCTATGACGGATCGAAGGACACGCAGACCCTCGACGAGAAGATCGCCCAGATCAACTGGTTCGCCGAGAACATCATCCATAAGTCGCGGTAGGTCGGCGTCTGGGTGTCCTTCGAAACGGCGATCGGTGCGGCGGTTCGGACGATGCGCGAAGACGACCTTGCGGCGGTCGTCCTTCCGATCTTCCTGCTGCTGGTCGCGGCCGAGGCGACCTGGTCCCACTTCGCGGGCCGTGGGCTCTATCGGGCCCGCGATACCGCCGTCTCGTTGGCGATGCTCCTGGGCTCCGTCGTGGTCGAGATCCTGCCGAAGATCGGCTGGATCTCCCTGATGTTCGTCGTGCACGCGTGGAGCCCCCTGCGTGATGTCGTGGGCCGGCAGGCGTGGGCGTGGGCGCTGCTCTTCGTGCTCGACGATCTCACCTACTACGGCTTCCACCGCTTGAATCACGAGGCCCGCTTCTTCTGGGCCGGCCACGTGAATCATCACTCCTCGGAGTACATGAACCTCGGGACGGCGCTGCGCCAGGGGGTCGGCGAGCGGGTGTTCAAGCTCTTCTTCTGGCTCTGGCTGCCGGCGCTGGGCTTCGATCCGGCGATGGTGCTGCTGATGATCGGCGTGAACCTGAGCTACCAGTTCTTCGTGCACACGGAGGCGATTCGCCGGATGCCCGCGTGGTACGAGGCGATCTTCAACACGCCCTCGCATCATCGCGTGCACCATGGCTCGAACGTCCGCTATCTCGATCGCAACCACGCGGGCGTGCTGATCGTCTGGGACAAGCTCTTCGGGACCTTCAGCGCGGAGCAGGACAGCGAGCCCGTGGTCTATGGGCTGACGCGGAACCTGGGCAGCTTCGATCCATGGCGCGTGCTCGTGCACGAGTACGCGGATCTATACCGGGACGTACTGAGGGCCGATCGCCTTCGGGATCGCCTGCGCTACGTCTTCGAGGCTCCCGGCTGGTCCCACGACGGACCCGACAAACGCGCGAAGACCCTGCGCGCCCAGAATGGGCTCGGGAGCGCGCTGCGTCGAGGCTCTTGATCGCCTGATGGACCGGAACCTCCGTCTCGTCGACGAACAAGCAGCGCTTGGGGCAATCGCCCACGCCGATCGGGCTTCACCGCCGAGCAGCGCGCGCAGGATCTCCGGATCGAGCTCGGGCGTGAGAGGCTCCTCGCGAGCGATCGCCCGACAGTCCTACACTCGGCATCATGACGATGGAGAGCGGCGAACAGCTGGAGGCGAAGGCATGGGGAGACGGCACGTCGCCCTCGGAGATTCCCGAGGCGCTGTGGGGCGACTATCCGGAGCTCGACTCGCCGCTCGCACTGAGGACACTCTCCGGTGGCCTGCTGCATCGAAGCTTCCACCTCAAGACGGCGAGCGCCGAGTACGTGCTCCAGCGTGTCAGCGAAGCCTTCGCGCCGGAGATCCACGACAACATCGCTGCGGTCACGCGTCATCTCCGTGATCGCGGATTTCCCACCCTCGAGCTGATACCGACCGCCAGCGGTGCGCTCTTCGCCGACCTCGGAGCTCTCGGCCGATGGCGTCTGATGACCCATCTGGCGGGCGTCAGCCAGGCGTCGATCGAGTCGACCGACCAGGCGCGTTCGGCCGGGGCACTGGTGGGCCGCTTCCACTCGGCTCTCGACGATTTTCGGGCGCCGCTCGCGCCGATGGGGATTCCCTTTCGGAACACCCCGCTCTATCTCGGGCGCCTGCGATCGGCCCTCGCGCAGCACGCCGGCCATCGACTCGTCGGGCAGGTCGCCGCGATCGCTGCTCGCATCGACGCGGGCTTCGCGCACCTCGGCCCCGCGCCCGACTCGAAGGCACTGCCCGATCGCGTGATCCATGGCGACCTCAAGCTCGCCAACCTCCTGTTCGAGGGGACGGAGCCTCCGGCGCGAGACCGGGCGGTCGCCCTGATCGATTTCGACACGCTGATGCGCGCGCCGCTCTGGAGCGAGTGGGGAGATGCCTGGCGATCCTGGTGCAATCCCGCCGGCGAGGACGGCGCGGCGGCGCGCTTCGATCTCCCGATCTTCGAGGCCTCCGCGACGGGCTTCTTCGAGGGCTACGCGGGCTCGCTGTCCCGGGCCGAGACGGATTCGCTGGTCGACGCCCCCGAGCGCATCACCCTGGAGCTCTGCGCCCGATTCGCGACCGACGTGCTGGAGGAGTCCTACTTCGCCTGGGACTCGAGCGTCCATGCTTCCGCCGCGGACCACAACGCCCTTCGCGCCGAACGCCAGCTGGCGCTCTTCGAGGCGGCCGTCGGCTGTCGCGACGACCGTGCCGCGATCCTGACGGATCTATGGCGCGCGAGATCGCCCGAGCGAAGCGGGGAAGCAAGGGGCTAGCCCGCGCAGGGCTGCGACGGCCTCTCGCTCGCCTGGGACGATCTCGTCCGATCGATTGCCCGAGCGTCGAAGGTCCCGCACTTTCTGCGCGCGAGCGGGGTCCCGGGATCTCGAGACCCATGATTGCGACCCGACAAAACGAGGCATCCATGCAAAAAATCCTGATCGGCCTGGCCATCGTCCTGCTCCTCTTGATCGCCCTGGTGGCGTTCGCGGTCTCGAACGTGAATGGCCTGCTGGAAGAGAATCGCGAGAGGATCGCCGGCCTGGCCAGCGACGCCGCGGGTCGGGCGGTTTCCTTCGAGAGCGCCGAGGTCGCCTTCTCGAAGGGGCTGGCGATTCGTCTCGCGGGGCTGCGCGTCGCCGAAGACCCCCGCTTCGGAAAGGGCGACTTCCTGACCCTCGAGAACGCCTTCGTCGGCATCGACATCCTGCCCGCGCTACAGCGCCGCATCGAGGTCAGCGGCGTGCGGCTCGATCGGCCCACCATCCGCCTGATCGAGACGTCTCGCGGCTACAACTTCGCCTCGCTGGGGTCGAGCCCGGACGCGGCAGCGAGCGACGCGTCGACCGATCCGGACGCCCAGGAGTCGCCGCTGGCGGTCGCCATCGCCGGTCTCGAGATCACGAACGGCACCCTCTACTACGAGGACCGCACGAGCCCCGACGGACTCTCCCTGGTGATCCGCGAGCTCGAGAGCTCGGGAACGGAGCTCTCGCTCGACGGGCCGATCGCGATCGACTTTTCTGCACTGGTGCGTTCGACGCGGCCGGTCGCGGAGGGGCTCGAGAGCCGGATCGAGGGGGCGCTCCGGGTCGACGGGATCGACACGATGGTCGGCACGCTCCATCTCGAGAGCCCGCGGATGCATCCGGCGTTGCTCGGGATCGTGCTCGACGAGGGCGGACCCGCCGAGAAGCTCGATGACCTCGAGGTCGACGTGGTGCTCACGGCGGACCCCGACAAGACCGGCATGCCCGTACGCGCCCGATCGAAGGCCTCCCGCCTCGGCGGCTTCGATCTCTCCCGGGTCGACCTCGATCTCGTCTACCGAACGGCGGGTCGCGCGCCGAAGGTCGAGATCGGAAAGCTCGACGTCGGCGTCGCGGGCGGCACGATCGACCTGAAAGGAGACATCGTGCTCGGTGAGCCTGGCCGCTCGCCTTTCAAGATCGACAGTCAGCTCCGCGATCTCGATTCCGGTGAGCTCGCGACGGTCCTGCTCGGCGTACCCTCGGGCATGCTGACCGGCCGGCTCGGCGGGGACGTGGCGCTGCGCGGCGACAGCCTCGAGTGGGAGTCGCTCAAGCGAAGCCTCGCGGGCAGCCTGCGACTCGAGCTCGGCGAGGGCGCGCTCGAGCAGGTGAACGTCCTCAACACCCTCGTGAATCGGCTGCTCGCCGACCCGGGTCTGGGGCAGCTGGCGGCCAACTCGCTGCGCGAGGTGGCGCCGCGATCGCTGCAGGGAGACCGAACGCCCTTCGAAGGGGTGGACCTGGCCCTCGAGCTGATCAACGGAGCGATCCGCGCCAAGAATCTCGAGATGAGGGCAGGGGACTTCTCTCTCGAGGGCGCGGGAACGCTCGGGCTCGACGGAAAGCTCGCTGCCGACGGCAAGATCCGGTTCTCCGAGGACCTGTCGCGCAAGATGCTCGCGAAGGCGAACGAGTTCGCGCCGATCCTGGGACAGAATGGAATCGTCGTGCTGCCGCTGCGCCTGTCGGGAACGGCGGGCTCGCCGATGCTGTCGCCAGATCTCGCGGCGATGACCCAGAAGGCGACGGCCCAGGCGAAGCAGGAGCTCACGGATCGGGCGGCGAAGGAGCTCGGAGACGCCCTCTTCGGCAAGAAGAAGGAGGGCGAGGATCCGGCTCGCGAAGCGGATCGGAGCTCCACCGAAGGCATGGTGCGCGAGGGACTGGGCCGGCTGCTCGGACGTTAGGCGGCGGCGAGCGCTCGATCAGACGGCCGTCACGTCGAGGTCGAGTCGCTCGAGCCGGCGAATGAAGATGCTGTGCGCGTAGCGCAGGGGATCCCTGCCGCGCAGCGCGATCTGTGAGCTCGAGGCCAGCACCTCTTCGAGCACGACACGGGCCTCGAGTCGCGCGAGCGGTGCACCGATGCAGAAATGCGCGCCGCGGCCGAAGCTCAGGTGTTTCTTCGGATGCTTGCGATCGAGGCGAAGGGCGTCCGGATCCTCGAAGAGCGCGGGGTCCCGGTTGGCCGACGCCCAGCCGAGCATCAGTCGGTCGCCCACGTCGAGGGCGTAGCCGGCCAGCTCGCAGGGGCGGCGAACGGCCCGGTAGTGGAAGTTGAAGGGCGGCTCGAGCCGGACCACCTCTTCGACGAAGCGCGGGATCAGGGAAGGATCCCGGCGCAGGGTCTCGGCCAGCTCGGGCGACTCGGCGAGCACCCGCATCGTCGATCCGATCAGGGCCGCTGTCGACTCGCCGCCGGCGCCGAACATCACGGTCGCGATGCCAATCGCATGGGCGCGGTCGATCTTCGCGTCGAGCACGCCCCGCGCCAGCGCATGCAGGAGCGGCGCATCGGGATCCTCGTGGGTCGCCGTCTGGACTGCAGACGTTGCGGCGTCGAGGTGGCTGCCCAGATAGCTGCTCATCTGCGCGGTCTCGCTGGCCAGGAAGCCGAGTCGGTCGGCGTCGGCCTCCCCCGCCAGCATGTCGCCACCCATCATGGCCCAGACGCGGAAGCGCGAGACGTCACCTTCCGGCAGACCCAGCAGATGCGCGACCGCAAGCGCCGGCACGAGCTCCGAGATCGGTGCGAAGTCGCCGCCGCCCCGGGCCAGCCACGGGTCGATCGCCTGACGCGCCCAGGATCGCATGCGGTCTTCGAGGGTCGCGATCCGCGCGGCCTGCAGGCGGGGCTGGGAGAGCGCGCGGTGCACCGCATGCGCGGGCTCGTCGGCGGTGGCAATCACGTCGGTCGCGCCGGTGCTCGGGAGCTCGAAGGCTGCGGGCTCTCCGTCGTGTCCGCGGAAGAGCACGCCCGTCAGATTCGCCGAGAAGTCGTCCTCGCGCCCGAGGACCTCGTCGATCAGCGCCCAGGTCGCGACGAAATGAACCCCGGACTCCCCGATGCGCGAGAGCGGCAGGTGCTCCCGAAGCCGGGCGTAGAGGCGCTGCGGCGATTCGATCGCGGCCGGTTGAAGGATCTCGTCGGGCGTCGTGGAGTACGCCGGCGCGCGCATGGCTAGAGCGACGCCTCGCCCGTGAGCAGGGCCGCCGCGCGCTCCGCCAGCGCGACGATCGCGATGTGGGTGTTGCTGCGCGTCACGCGGGGGATCGCCGAGCCGTCCACGACGTAGAGGCCCTGCGTGCCTCGCACCGACAGGTCGAGGGCGAGCGGATCTTCGTCACGCTGTCCCAGCCGACAGGATCCCACGCCGTGATAGAAGGCGCCGTGATGCTCGCCGATCCAGCGATCGAGCTCGGCGTCGCCGAGGGCCTCGGCGCGGGCGAGGGATTCGGGCTCCCGGGAGACGTCCGAGCTCGCGAGGATGCGGGCCGCCAGTCGGTAGCCGAAACGCAGGCGTTCGATGTTGCGGGCCTCGCCGGGGAAGGGCCAGGCGTACTCGCCGCGCGCGCCGGGCTCGCAGCCGGTGGCCGCGATGCGGGCTTCGCCGAAGGGCTGCTGGAGCGAGATGCTGAGGTTCAGGTTGTATTCCTGCTTCCCGACGCGTTCGCACCAGGGCGTGATCTGGAGGTCGTTCGAGTAGGGGCTGTTCGGCGCGCTGACGCGGGCGAGCACCTGGATGCCGTGCGAGCCGGGCCGCGTGAAGCCCTCACGCACCGGCGTCGAGAGCTGGATCACCATGTGATCGGTCCAATGGTCGCCGACCGCCGGCGCGTCGACGACGGGCTCGATCGCCAGGCGTCGCAACGCCTCCGCCGGGCCGATGCCCGAGCGCCAGAGCATCAGCGGCGTATGCAGGACGCCCGCAGCCAGGATCACGCGCGCCGCCTCGAGGCGCTCGCCGCCTTCGAGCTCGACGCCGATCGCCCGATCACCGTCGAAGAGCACCCGAGCCACGAGCGAGTCGCCGCGGACCTCGAGGTTCTTCCGGCCGAGCGCGGGAAAGAGATGCGTGACGCCCGCGAAGATTCGCCGGCCCCCGTCCCGATTCATCGGAATCGGTCCGACGCCGGTCGTATCGGGGGCATTCTGGTCCGGGCACTCGATGATTCCCTGCTTCAGACAGCCCTCGTAGAAGGCGCGATAGGTCGGGTCCCAGTCGTCTTCTTCCCAACGAACGATCGGAACCGGTCCCTGGTCGCCGTGATAGTCCTCGCTTCCGAACTCGCGGTCGTTCTCGAGCTTCTTGAACCACGGCAGCATGTCGTCCCACTGCCAGCCCGCCGGCCAGCTCGCGAGATCGTCGGGCTCGGCGCGCATCGCGACGCCCCCGTTGATGCTCGAAGAGCCGCCGACGCCCCGTCCTCGCAGATAGGGCAGCGTGCGTCCGTCGCTGGAGGCGACCTGCTCGCCCCACTCGATCGGCCATTGGTAGCCGCGTCCCAGGAACTCGACCTGCTCGGGCAGCGCCTCGGGATCGTGGGCGGGGCCCGCCTCGAGCAGCAGGACGTCGTGTCCCGGGGCTTCGGAAAGTCGCGCGGCGAGCACGCAGCCCGCGGAGCCTGCGCCGATGATGATCGTGTCCCAGCTCATGGTCGTCGTTCCCGATCTGCAGCGTTTGAAATTCAGGTCCCGCAAAGCGCACGCCCGGTGGATCGCGCGCCGAGGTCGAGCATAACCGAATCCGCAGCGCGCTCGCCGACGCTTTGCGTGTCAGCGGGCGCGGGTCGCGCCGCCCAGCAGCCGATCTCGCAGCGCTGCGTCTTCGACGAAGACCGGGAGCGCGTCTTCGTCGAGATAGGAGGGCTTGATCGATGCGCCACCGTCGACCGCGATCACCTGTCCCGTCACGAAGGCGGCCAGATCGGAGAGCAGGAAGAGCGCGGCACCGGCGATGTCCTGCGCGCTGCCGCGACGTCCGAGCGGGAGCACCCGGTCGAGCGGATTCGCCTCGGTGCCCGCGCGCGGCGTCCGGATCGTGCCCGCCGCGATCGTGTTGACGCGGATGCCGTGCGGACCCCATTCGACGGATTGGGTCCGCGCGAGCGAGATCAGCGCCGCCTTGGCGAGCGAATAGCTGGCGCCGAAGGGCATCGCCTGGAGTGCAGCGATCGAGGCGAGCTGGACGATCGAGGCCGGCCCGGGATGCTCCATGCGAAGGCGCGCGAAGAGCTGGGAAGACAGCCATGCAGGCCGCAGGTTCAGTCGCAGCACTGCGTCGAGAGTGTCGTCGTCGGTGTCGACGAGCGCCCCGAATTGATCGCGCGCGAGTCCGCCCACGATGTTCACGAGGCCGTCGGGGATGCGACCGGCGTCGCGCTCGCTCCGGGCAAAGGCCTCCATCGCTTCGCGATCCGTCGCGTCGACGACGATCGGCCGGACGCGACCCGGCGCGCCCTCGCAGGCGTCGAGCGTCGGGTCGAGCGCGCTGCGATCGCGATCGAGGGCAGCGATGGAGGCGCCCGCCTGGGTGAGCTCCGCGGCGACCGCGGTTCCGATGCCGCCGCCTCCTGCGCCGACGACCCAGATGTGACGGCCCGCGATACCCAGTCGTGCTTCGAGTGCGCTCAAGATCTTTCTCCTTCTCGTGTGGCGAGGTCCTCGACGCGACTCCCGAGTCGATCGCCCATGTATTCGATCAGCTCGACCACGTAGCCGTCGGGGTCGCGGCAGCACACGACGGACTCGACACCGGTCGTCGGGTCCGGATCGCGTGGAGTGGCGATGAACTCGACGCCCTGGCTGCGGAGATCAGCGTAGGCCGCGCGCAGGTTTCGCACGCGCAGCGCCATGACGCGGGGAACGCGTCTCGAGGAGGGGCGCGCGTCGGGATTGTCCCAGTGAGGCTCGAGCCACTCGATCAGGTCGAGCCGCGTGTGGTCTTTGGATTCTCCGAGGCCGAGCAGCGCCCCGCGACCCTGCGCCACGGAGAGGCCGAAATTCTTCGCGACATAGCTCGGCCAGATCACGTCCCGGTTGTCGCGCAGCACGCGAAATCCGAGGCGCTGGTAGAACTCGAGCGAACGCTCGAAGTTCGTCGCGTTGACGACGAAATGGAAGAGCGACTCGACGGCCCAATCGCTCTCCGGATCGGGTCTCGACTCCAACGGGGGCGTTTCGCTCATACGGCGGACCTCCTCGCGCGTTTCCGGAGCGGTCGCCCGGAGATCGCGGTCTCGACATCCTCGCTCGACTTTCTGGTCATGGCGAGAGTAAAGTCGGGACTGGAGGAAACGCAGTGATCCTGGACATCTTCTCCGAGCTGCAGCGCGCCAGACCGCCGGGAGGCTCGCCCAGCCCGGCCTTCGAGCATGGCGTCTACCTCGATGCGATCGAGCAGGCGAGGCTCGCCGACGAGCTCGGCTTCGGCTGCTGGTGGACGGTCGAGCATCACGGCGCCGACGAATTCAGCTACAGCTCCTCGCCCGAGATGATGCTCGCCGTGCTGTCCCAGCATACGGAGCGGATCCATCTCGGCCATTCCGGTGTTCTGGCCCCCTTCAACATCAATCATCCGCTCCGCGTCGCCGAGCGTGCGGCCTTCCTGGACCAGCTGAGCGGCGGGCGACTGGAGCTCGGGCTCGCGCGCTCCGGGGGCACGGAGTGGGAGACCTTCGAGGTCGACCCGGACTCGTCGCGCGAGCAGCTTCGCGAGGCGCTCCAGATGATCCCGAAAATGTGGACCGAGGAGCGCTTCGAGTGGAAGAGCGACTTTCTGACGATCCCCTCGCGAAACGTCGTGCCGAAGCCGCTTCAGCAGCCACATCCGCCGCTGTGGCAGACCTCGACCAGCCCCGAGTCCTTTCGCATGGCGGGCTCGCTCGGGGTCGGCGTGTTGGGAACCACGCTGGTCTCTCCGCTCCACACGCTCGAGAAGCTGCTCGCGGAATACGATCGCGGGCTGGCCGAATGCGATCCAGCGGGACTCTTCGTGAACGCCCAGCGCTCGATCTTCACGTTCATGTTCTGCGCCGAGAGCCGCCAGGCAGCGATCGATTCCGGCGCCGCGGAGGCGGTGCTGTGGTTCATCAACGCCGCGCCGAGCGTCTTCCACGTGCCGCGCGCGATCTGGATCGATGCGATCCGCGGGGACCTGAAGGACTCCGCGCCAGCGAGCGACGCGGCGCTCGAAGCACCGGAGGTGCATGACGACCTCGACCTCGACGACCCGATCCCGGTGATCGCGCTGCTCAATCGCCAGCTGGTCGGCGAGAAGATCGATCCCGTGGAGGTCTTCGAGGTGATGGAGTCGATCGAGTCGGTGATCATCGGCGACGTCGAGGCCTGCGC
Organism: uncultured delta proteobacterium; assembly: GCA_963698485.1. GTDB lineage: Bacteria > Myxococcota_A > UBA9160 > UBA9160 > UBA4427 > UBA4427. The sequence continues at coordinate 197,435 of CAVORA010000004.1, forward strand.
GAAGAAGCTCGAGGGCTACGCGTCGATCGGTTGCGATCGCTTGATGTGCCTGATGCAGATGGGCGGGGTCGCGCAGGACGAGATCATGAGGAGCATCCGGCTGACCGGAGAAGAGCTGATCCCGCGACTCGCCGACTGAGGCGGCAGCTACCGGGCGCTGTCTGCAAGGGGGTGGCCCCTGGCGGCGCGGGTGTTTTCTCGAGAGAGCAGGGAGTCGAGTCGTGAGGAGCATGCAGACCCCGAGTCGTGCGTTGGCCAACGAAGGACGCTTCGGGCTCGTCTTGGGGCTCGCGCTTCTGGTCGCCGGATCGGTGGGATGCGCGCTCGGGTCCGGCACACGGGCGGATGCGCGGACTCGCGAGCGGGTCGACACCACGAGCGCGGCCTACGCTGCGATCGAGGTGCCGAAGGACGTCGACTACCGCGCGCGCGACCTGATGCAGGCGCCGGTCGAGCTCGTTGCGATCAACGATTTCGTGTTCATGGCGCGCGGCGTCGGCAATGTCTTCCTGATCCGGACCGACGAGGGGAACGTCATCTTCGATACCGGCGTGACCTGGCAATCCGAGCAGCAGCGCGACCTGCTGCTCGCGGTCGGGCACGAGAAGACGACCCATGTGATCGTCTCGCATGCCCACGCCGACCACAACGGAGGGCTCGACGCCTGGCGTTTCGCGCTCGACCAGGGGGCGGAGCTGATCGCGCACGAGCGCTACGAGTACACCAACAAGATCTACGGAGATACCGACGAGTACCTCTGGCGCGTCCGAACCGGGACGCTCTATCCCGCGCACAGCGCGAGCCAGGTTTCCACCTTCCGCGCCTTCGAGCCGACCCGGACGGTCGATGTCCACGAGGATCATTTCTTCGAGGTGGGGGGCGTGCGCTTCCAGGTCCTGGCAGCAGAGAACAGCGCCGAGGGCGAGGACGCCGTGCTCTTGTGGCTGCCGGATCACGAGCTGGTCTTCACCGGCGATTTCTACGGCTGTCTGTTTCCGATGGTGCCGAATCTCTATACCGTGCGCGGCGAGAAGACGCGTGATCCGATCGGCTACGTGCGGGCGCTCGACCGGCTGATCGAGCTCGAGCCGGCGATGATCCTGCCGTCGCATTTCGATCCGATCGCCGGCAAGGAGTACCTCCACAAGAGTCTCACCGTGATGCGCGATGGGGTGCAGTACGTGTACGACGAGACGGTGGCGGGGATGAACGCGGGCAAGAGCGTCTTCGAGCTGATGGAGACGATCGAGCTGCCGCCCGAGCTCGAGATCAGCCAGGGCCATGGCAAGGTCTCGTGGAACGTGCGCGCGATCTGGGAGCTCCTGGCTGGCTGGTTCTACTACGAGGACGTTGCGGATCTCTATCCGGTCCCCGCGAAGGCCGTCTATCCCGATCTCGTGGAGATGCTCGGCGGGGTCGAGCCGCTGATCGCGCGGGCGCGGGGCTATCTCGATTCCGGCGAGCCCTCGAAGGCGCTGAGACTGCTCGACGTCGCGAAGAGTGCCGGGCCGGAGACGTCCGCGGCTCTTGCGCTGCGCCTCGAGATCCTCGAAGGCATGCTCGAACGATCCGTTGCGACCCACGACAACATGAGCGAATCAGGGATCCTGCGCGCCATGGTCGAGCAGACGCGTGCGTTGCTGGCGGCCGCGACGCCCTGAACGGGAGCCCGACCCGGCACGATCGCGGGTCGCAGGGGTGCCCTCGCTCGAGAGGTCGCGAGTGGCATATAGTGCCGCCCCATGCCCTTCGACGTCACCGACTTCCTCTCGCTCATGACTCTCGAATCCCACGGACCCGACGTGTACGTCGGGATCGGGCCGTCCTATCCCTGGGGCCGTGTCTACGGCGGTCAGGTCGTGGCGCAGGCGCTGCGCGCAGCCTGGGCCACAGTCGACAGCGATCATCACGTCCATTCGCTGCACGCCTACTTCATCCGCGGCGGCGATTTCGACGAACCGATCCGCTTCGAGGTCGACCGCATCCGCAACGGCCGATCCTTTCTCACGCGGCGCGTCGTCGCGCGTCAATCCGTCGGGCCGATCCTGAATCTCTCGGCCTCGTTCCAGATCCGGGAAGATCAGGCGGACGTGCAGGAGCTGGTCATGCCGACGAACCTGGCGACCCCCGAGGAGCTGCCTCCGGACGATTGGGGTCCGATCCTGGAGCGGCGGACGCTGCCGAAGCAGGCGGGCGAGGGCGCGCGCGCTTCCTGCTGGCTGCGCGTGAAGCCGCCGGTGGGTGACGACCCGATCCTGCAGGCCTGCGCGCTCGCCTACGCCTCCGACGACATCCCGACGGAGGCCGCCAGCCAGTCCCATCCACGCCGACCCTCGCCGACGGCCGATCCTGGTGAATACGATCGCGTCTTCGTCGGCGCGAGCCTCGATCACGCGATCTGGTTCCACCGCCCGGGACGACACGATGATTGGGTGCTGCACGATTTCCGGGGTCAGGGCATCGTCGGGGCCCGCGGTCTCGGCCTCGGTCAGCTCTTCGGCCGCGACGGCACCCATCTGGCCACGGTCGCGCAGGAGATCCTGCTGCGGGAGCGTACGCGCTAGTCGAACGCGCGTGCCCCGCCTACGCGCCCCGTCCACCCGCCCCGCCCACGCGCCCCGCCTACGCGCCCCGCCCACGCGCCCCGCCCACGCGCGAACCCGCTAACGTCGGGTCATGGTTGCCCTCGCTCCTGGACAGGTGTCGCTTCGCATGTATCCCCACGCCATGCCCGCCCGGGAGTGCGTGGCGGAGCTCCGGCGTCAGGCTCGGCTGGCCGAGGATGCGGGCTTCGACGGCCTGATGACGAGCGAGCATCACGGCGGCTTTCCGGGCTACGTCCCCAATCCGCTTCAGCTGGCGGGCTGGCTGCTCGAGGCCACCGAAAACATCTGGGCCGCGCCCTGTCCGCTGCTGCTGCCGCTCTATCACTGGAGCCACGTGGCCGAGCAGCTCGCCTGGATGGCGGCACGCTTTCCGGGTCGCGTAGGAGCGGGCTTCGCGTTAGGCGGTCTCGATCGCGACTTCGAGATGGCCGACCTCGACTACGCCGAGCGCTTCGCGCGCTTCCGGGAGGGTCTGCCCCGGATCTGCGCGGCCTTGCGCGGTGAGGCCGAGGGCCCGCTGGCCGATGACCCGGCGATCGCGGCCTGCAGGGAGTCCCCCGTTCCGGTCGTCAGCGCGGCCCAGAGTCCGGCCGCGGTCCGTCGCGCCGCGGGGGTCGGGATCGGCGTCCTCTACGACTCGCTTCAGACCCTCGACCGCACCCGCGAGATCTCCGACGTCTATGCCGAGGCCGGTGGTCGAGCGACGCGCATCGCGATTCGCCGGGTGTGGGTGGGGCCGCCGCCCGAGGCCGAGGTCGAGGCGCAGATGAATTTCTATCGCGGCTACGCCTCGCAGGCCGCGCAGGCGCATTGGGGCGACGGACAGCAGCTCGTGAGCGGCGCCGACGGAGCGGAGGTGGCGGAGAAGCTGCTTGCGATCGCGGATCGCGGTGGCTGCGACGCGTTCAATCTCCGCCTGCACGTGAAGGGCATCACGCCTTCCCAGATCGAGGCGCAGATCGCGCGGCTCGGTGCGGAGACCCTGCCCGTGCTGTCGCGCGGGCTCGCGGAGCGCAGCAAGGCATCCTGAGCGCGCGAGGGAGACGGGCTCAGCCGAGCTGCGCGAGCCGTCGCCGGATCTCCGCGGCGACGAGCCAGAGTCGATCCTGTCCCCAGACACACAGGTCGGGCTCGCTCTCGGGGCCGCGCAACCGATAGCTCGGCACGCCCCAGACGCCGAGCTCTTCGTACATGACGCGGCGATTCGCTTCGAGCTCCTCGCGCCACCCCTCTTCACCGGCGGCCTGACCGGTGCAGCGGTCCAGATGGGCCCGCGCCTGCTCGAAGTCGAGACCCGCCTGCCGCACGACGTGACGCAATCCCTCGTCCGTCCCGGTGTTGCGCCCTTCGACGAAGGCCGCGCGCAGGAAGGCCGAGAGGTACTGCGCGCCGCGCCCCTGCTCTCGCGCCCAGGGCCAGAGGGCGAATCCGCGCTCGACCGGTCGACCGATCGGATCGAACATGTTTCCGAAGGGCGCATCGATGTGCTCCGCCTCGCGGATCGTGTCGAGCATGATGTAGAGCCCCTTTGCCGCGGGCGCGGGCACGCCGCGCATCACCATCGGCATCACCGGCCGCAGCGACACCGGCAGACCGACGCGCGCCGCCATCTCGAGGCTGCGATCGAAGATCATCGCGGTATAGGGGGAACGCAGGGAGGGAAACATCTCGAGCGAGAGACGCCCTTCGTTCTGGATCGTTCCGGGATCGATGGCCGGCCGGTCGAAGCGTGGCTTCGAGCTTCGGCTGCGAGCGGCGCGGTAGCGGATCAGGCGACGCTCCAGATGATGGAGCCGGTCGACGCCCCAGTACCACTCGCCGGAGAGCCAGAACATGGCGCCGGAATAGTGGCCGCGCTGCTTGCGGAGCCGGTTGCCCGCCTCGAGCGCACGGGCGATCTCCGGGTCGGAGGCCGAAGGGATGTGTTCGGCCAATCGCGCGAGCGTGTCACGGTTGCCGGACCAGAGCGCGCGGCCGGCTTCGAGCGCGACGGGCAGGAAGCGCGCATCCTCGGTCAGCCCCGCGAGTAGCGCCTCGACCTTTCGTACGGCGTCCGGGGCCGGGCGCTCGGCGGCGGTCGGGAAGTTCAGCCCATAGTAGGGAGCCACGAGACCACAGTCGCGGCGTGCGTAGTCCGCGAGCATCTCCGGCTCGGGCGCGTGCAGTCGATCTGCGGGGCCGACCAGATGGAAGCGGAAGTCGACGTCGTAGCGCGGCTGCAGCTCGACGATCGCTTGAAGCGCCAGCTCGCTGTAGGGGTCGTCGACCTGATGGAAGAGCTCGACGACGTGCCGAGCGCCCCGGACTCGCCGCCAGAGCTCGAGACCTTCGAGCAGAGCATGGCGCAGAGGCGGCACGGCGAGGGTCACCAGCCGCTGGATCTCGCGACGTGTGTCGGAATGATCCTGCCGGCTGGCCATGCCCGGTTGTGGGGCGGCGTCCTCGCGCGTCCTCGACTCGGTCATCCGCTCTCCCGCATTGATGGGGCGGAGTGTGCACCGGAACGCGGGGCCGCGCTCGACTCCGGGCTCCTCCGGAGGGCGCGACCGCCGTGTGGCCGGCCGGGCCGGCCGACCGCGGCGCGCCGACTGATCGACGGGCGCCTGCGATGACGAGACGAGCGTCTGAAACTCCTCGACGAGCGTCCGCTACTCCTCGACGAACGTCTGCGACCGTTGGACGAGCGTCCGCTACTCCTCGACGAAAGTGTTCTCGCTCGCGCCCTCGAGGACGTGCTTCATGACCTTGCCCGTGGCGTTGCGGGGCAGCGCCTCGCGGCGGATCTCGATGATCTCCGGCACCTTGAAGTAGGCGAGCGCCTCGGCACAGAAGTCGCGGATCGCCTCTTCGGACGGGTTGGCGCCGGCGTTCGGCACGACGACCGCCTTCACGCGCTGTCCGAGCTCGCGGTCGTCGACGCCGTGGACGGCGACCTCTGCGACGTCGGGGTGCAGCTCGATGCGGTTCTCGATCTCGGCCGGGTAGATGTTCTCGCCGCCGCGGATGATCATGTCGCGCATGCGCGACTCGATGTGGAGCTTGCCGTCCCTCATGCGACCGAGATCGCCCGTGTCGACCCATCGGCCGGGCAGGAAGCTCTCGGCATTGGCCTTGGGATTGTTCAGGTACTCGAGCATCACCATCGGGCTGCGCACGCAGACGCGACCGACCTCGCCGATCGGGACCTCCTGGCCGTCGTCGTCGACGATCTTGATCTGGACCGTCGGCAGCGGCGGCCCGACGCAGTTGGCCGCCTCGCGCAACATGGCGTTGTTCGCGTAGCTGACCAGTCCGCCGGTCTCGCTCGACCCATAGCCGGAGCCGACGGTGTGCTCGAGGTGGGGGAATTTCTCGGCGACCGCGCGCAGCAGGTCGGGGGTCGAGGCGGAGCCTCCAACGCCGACGCTCGAGAAGCGGCTGGTGTCGAGCTTCTCGATGTCCGGATGGTCGACCAGCCGGAAGACGTGGGTCGTGGCGCCGCTCCAGCTGGTGATGTTCTCCCGCAGGCTCAGGTCGATGATGCCGGCCGGATCGAAGCGGCCCATCGGCCAGACGCTGGTCCCGCCGCCTGCCAGGATCGCGGTCGTGCTGCCCATCGTGCCGGACAGGTGGAAGAGCGGGAAGGGTGCGAGGGTCGCGCCGGGCTGACCCGCCGGCTTCTCGGTCATCGAACGCCGCGCGCCGATGAAGAAGCTCGACATCGTGAACGCGACCAGCGTGCGATGGCTGACGAGCGCGCCCTTGGGCCGCCCCGTCGTGCCCGACGTGAAGAGCAGCAGGCACGGATCGTCTTCGTCGATCGGGGTGTCGGGGAGCGCCGCGTCCGGGGCGTAGGTGCGGATCGACTCGAAATCGTCCTCGAAGCACACGACGGGCGCCCCGACCTCGCCTTCCATCTCGTCGAGTCGCTCGCGCCGACGCCGGTCGACGAGCAGCAGCTTCGGCTTCGAGAGCTCGAGCCCGTAGCGGATCTCGTCCCCCGCCCACCAGCCGTTCATCGAGATCACGACGGCGCCGAGCGAGACCGTCGCCCAATAGGACAGGATCCATTCCGGCGCGTTCGCCGCCAGGATCGCGACGTGGTCGCCCTTCTGGATGTCGTAGCGATCGCGGAAGGCGGCGGCGACCGAGGCAACGTCGGCCAGATGCTGATGGTAGGTCCAGCGTCGTCCGTCCGAGAAGATCATGTACTCCGTGTCGCCATGGGCGGCGGAGCGCTCGAGCATCTCGCGGAGCGAGCGCGCACGATTCTTGTAGACCTCCATCTTCTCCCCGAGCACCTCTTCCTCGGCGAGCTCGAAGGGACTGCCGGGGGAAAGCAATCGAGCGGTGGCTTCTTCGAAGGAGAGCAGGGCGGGGGAATCATCTGCCATCGGGAATGGGCTCCTGGGATTCGTCGTGGTGTGCGGCCTGGGCGGCCTAATGGCCTAATAGGGGGTGAAGTCGATCGGCAGGCTGGCGAAGCCCTGCACGTACTCGGTGTAGAGACGCTCGGCGTTCGCGAGGTCGACCTCGTAGTCGGGCATCACGAGAAGGATCTCCTCGAGCGCGACCCGTGCCTCGAGTCGCGCGACGTGCCGACCCAGGCAAGCGTGCGTGCCGTGTCCGAAGCCGACCGTGCGGGGCGCGCGGCGATGCAGATCCCAGGTGTCGGCGTTCGGAAACTCGGCTTCGTCGCGACTCGCGCTCGTGTACAGCAGCAGCACGGGGCGGCCTTCGCGCAGCTTCTGGCCGCGGATCTCGGTGTCCTGCTTGAGGACACGCGCCATGAACTGCGTCGGCATGTCGAAACGCACCGTCTCCATGAAGGCTTCGAGGACGAGATCGCGATCGTCGATCACCTCGCGTCGCGCGTCGGGATGCTCCCAGAGCCGCCGGAGGGTCGCCGCCAGCATCTTCGGCAGCGTCTCGGTCCCAGCGACCGTGAGCTCCTTCATCAGGGACGCGACCTTGTCGTCACTCATGGGCCGTCCGTCGATCCGGGCGCCGAGGTAGCGGCCTAGCACGTCGTCCCGCACCTCACCCGACGCCCGTCGCTTCTTCACGAGGTCGAGACAGTAGGCGTCGAGCTGGGCGAAGCCGTCGAGGCCGGCCTGCGTGATTCCGATCGAGCCGGGCTCGCGGTAGAAGATGCCGTCGACCCATCCGCGCAGCATCTCGCCGTCCTCCTCCGGGAAGTCGAGCACGCGGCATACCGCCAGGGTCGAGAGGTGGCTGCCGAGGTCCTTCACGACGTCGAAGCGACCTCGATCACGCACGACCTCGAGTCGGTCGCGCACGATCCGGCGGAAATCCTCTTCGAAGCGCTTGACCTTTCCCGGCAGGAAGCGGGGGCTGATGAGCGCGCGATGCTCCGTGTGTCGTGGGGGGTCCATCATGTCGAGGGCCGGGAAGACCTCGACCACGTTCTGGAGTACGTGGGCGGCGGTCGTGCCCTGCTCGGCGGTATAGAGGTCGGGCGATTGGCAGGCGTCCCAGACGTCCTGGAAGGTCGAGAGCGCCCAGCAATCGTATTCCTCGACGTAGTGGACGGGACTCCGCTCCCGCAGCTGCCGGTAGATCGGATACGGATCCTCGAAGATCCGCGGGTCGAAGGGGCTGTAGTGGAGGGCGGCGGCGTCGCTCTTGGCGTCTCTGGCGGACATGACCATGGGGTAGCTCGATCGGCGGCCGGGCGGAAGGGACGGGCAGCGCCGCTCCGACCGGTGGAAGACGATTCAGCCGGGCCCCAGCAGGGAAGGATCCCCGTCCTGCATCTGGGCGCGTGCGACGCGCTTCTCGCTGCGCCAGCCCGCGTCCGTTCGAATCAGCCAGTCCGCGTACTCGATCCAGGTTTCGTAGCGCTTGCCCTGATGTTCGCCCTTGCCCTGGTGCATGACGCGGCAATAGCAGCGGCTGCTCGCTCGGTCGCCGTCGAGCTCGATGCGGTAGTTGCCGAGCAGATGCTGGCTCGGGCCGCAGCCGTCGAGATAGCTGCGGATGATCTGCGTCACCTTCGAGAGGCCCCGCTCGTGCCAGGCCTCGAAGTCCATGTCGACGTCTTCGGTGAACACCTCGTCGAGCCGCGCCCAGTCACGCGTGTCCAGACATTCCGAGTAGCGGTCGAGGGTTGCGATGATCGCGAATCGGTCGTCGGCATCACTCATGTTCGTCTCCCGTCGCGCCCTTCGATCGGATCGGCGGGTGGCCCCGGCCGACCTGCGCCGATCCCGATCACAGGGAGCCCGCCGCGGGGCGGTAGCGAAGCAGCACGCCCTCGCCCCCGTCCGTCTCCTCGAAGACGGGCTCGAGGCGCATGCCGATCTCGATGGCGTCCTCTTCGACGTCGACGAGATTGGTCGTCAGGCGCACGCCACAATCGAGCTCGACGACCGCGATCTTCTGGGGCACTTCGTCGGCGAAGAAGACCGCCGTCGGCGTGCGCGAGATCGTGAAGGTGTGGAGCGTGGCCTGTCCGGGAACCTTCGACCAGACGAGCTCGGTGGACAGACAGCCCGGACAATTCGAGCGCGGATAGAAGATCCATTTCTCGCAGGCGGCGCAACGCTGAAGTCGGACTTCGTGCGCGCGCAGCCCTTCCCAGAAGGGTCGTGAGGTCGGCGTCGCCAGGGGCAGGGGCTTGTCCATCGTGCTTCGGAGCTCCTCGTTACGACCGTTCGCGGCGATTCTCTGTCTCGTTGCGTTCCGGCGGCGCCGCAAGGCCGCCGGTCGCGTCACTCACCGCGCAGGATCAGCGCTGATTGCTCGCTCATGACGCCGCCCGTTCCCGAGACGAAAGCCGTCTCGCAATCGCGGACCTGACGACCGTCGGCCTCGTGTCGAATCTGGTGGACGGCTTCGTTCACCTGGGACATGCCGCCCGCGCCGCCCGCCTGGCCGTAGGAGAGCTGGCCGCCGTGGGTGTTGACCGGAAAGTCACCGGACCACGTGAGATCGTGGTCGCGGACGAACTCCATGCCCCGACCCTTCGGGCAGAAGCCCGCGTCCTCGAGCGTCAGCAGCGCCGTGATCGTGTAGCAGTCGTAGATACACGCGACGTCGATTTCGTCGCGGCCGACGCCCGCCATCGAGAAGGCCTGGTCCGCGGCTGGACCGACGGGCGTCTCGAGCAGATCGCGCGCGTAGGTCGGTGTCTTGATGGCCAGCCGCTCGCCGCATCCGCGTACCCAGACCGGCCGATGGGGCGTCCGCTTCGCGCGCTCACGCTTCGCCACGACGAGCGCATGGCCGCCTGCGACGGGCATCACGATCTCGAGCATTCGCAGCGGGTCCGCGATCATCTTGCTCGCCAGCACGTCCTCGATCGTGAGGGGCTGGCCGTGGAAGACGGCGTCGGGCCGGGCGCAGGCATTCGTGCGCTGATCGACCGCGAGCTTCGCCATCGCGCGCTCGTCGTAGCCGTGCACCGCCTTGTAGCGCTGCGCGATCATCGAGTAGCCGGCATTCTGCGCCAGGTTTCCGTAGGGGATGTCGAACTCCGCCTGGGGCGATCCATAGGTCGGCGAAGATGCGCCGAAGATCCAGCCTTCGGACGGGTCGCTGTCGCTTCGGGGGTCGCGCGGGGTGGGGCGCGCGGGAATCGCGCACACGACGACGTTGCAGAGTCCGAGCTCGATCGCGGAGGCCGCTCGCCAGACCATGCCGACCGCGTTCGCCCCGCCGAGGTCGACCATCTCTGCCAGGTTGACCTCGAAGCCGCAGTATTCGGCGACGGTGGCGGGCACGAAATTCGACGACTCGGAGATCCGACCCGTCACGAGGCCGTCGACCTCCGCAGCTTCGATGCCCGCGTCCGCGAGCGCGAGGCGAGAGAGCTCCGCCCACTGCTCGAGCATGAACTGCGGCGGCCCGCTCCACTTCCTCTCGGGCTTCCAGTCCGCGACGCCGACGATCGCGGCATTCCCTTCGAGTCCCATCCTTTCGCCTCAGTCTTTCTGGCCGAATCGGCCGCCATAGAGCAGGGGGCTCGACGATTGATGCGGGTGGATGCGGACGACGACGCGCTCGCTCCCCGGTGGATCGAGATCCGGGGGGGCCTCTTCGCCGCCGGAGGTCTCGCGGAACTGGCGCTTCAGGAAGCTCCGGTCCGGATCCTCCTCGATCGAGGCGATCCCGCGCAGCTCGACGTATTTCGTGTGGTCCGCCTGGTGCGGGACACAGAAGGTCACCAGGGGGTTCGCGACCAGGTTGTCGTACTTGACGCGGCTCTTGAGCGTCGAGATCCGCACGCAGTCGCCATCGAAGACGTAGCTCACGGGGTTGGTCGAGATCAGCCCGTCCTTGTGACGGATCGTGCTGAGCATCCCGTAGCTGTTCGCGGCGAGCAGCTGCTTGTGCTTCTCGGGGATCTCGATCTCGCTCATCTCGGCCATCGCGGTCGTCTCCTGTGGTCTCGCTGCGTTCGAAGGCCTGTTAGGCGATCGCCCCGCCCGCAGCAGCTCGCATCCCGGCAGGTCTCATCGCACGGGAGACCTGCTTTCGAGGTCGCAGCGAGTCTCGCACGCCGAGGTCCGCCTGCAAGGCGCGCGAAGCGCTCGACTGAGGCGATTGGCCTCAGCCCCCTCGAACGGAGAAGGCCGCCGAGAGCCTGGTCTCGGCGGCCTTCATCGGAGCTAGAAAGGGGGCCCGTCTTCGGGGAACAGGCCCCGACGCGGTCGGCCGTCGTTGGCCGATCAGGCGCTCGGGCCCTCCAGGATGTGGATGCCACAGCAGGTGCCGAGACCGATCACGTGGGCGAGGCCGATGCGCGCGCCCTCGGCCTGCCGCTTGCCGGCCTGTCCGCGCAGGTGCGTCACGATCTCGTAGACGTTGGCGACGCCCGTGGCGCCGATCGGATGACCCTTCGAGAGCAGTCCGCCCGACAGATTCACGGGGATGCGGCCCCCGTGCCAGGTTTCCTTGTTGTCGATCAGCTTGCCCGCCTCGCCGTCGCCGCAGAGCCCGAGGTTCTCGTAGTGGAGCACCTCGGCCGTGGCGAAGCAGTCGTGGAGCTCGACGAGGTCGAGATCGTTCGGGCCGACGCCCGCCATCTCGTAGGCCTGCTTGGCGGCGTTGCGCGTGCAGGTGTTGACGTCGGGCATGACCTCGTCGCGATCGGTGAAGGGATCGGTCGTCAGCACCGACGCGCGGATCTTGCAGCCCTGACCGCTGAGGCCGAGCTCCTTCATCTTCTTTTCGGACATCAGCACCGCCGCTGCCGAGCCGTCGACGTTGGCCGAGCACATCAGCTTGGTGTTGGGATAGGAGATCATCTCCGCGCCCATCACCTCCTCGAGCGGCGTCTCGATCTGGTAGCGCGCCTTCGGGTTCATGGTCGAGTGGTGATGATTCTTGACCGCGATCTGGGCGAACTGCTCGAAGGTCGTGCCGTATTCCTTCGAGTGGGCCATGCCGGCCTCGGCGAAGACGCAGGGCATGGAGGCCGAGCCGAGCAGGCCTTCGGGGTGGATGCCCTTGCTGGCGCCGCCGCCGCCACCCAGCATGCCGGCGCCGGCGAGCTTCTCGACGCCGACGGCCAGGACGATGTCGTAGATGCCGGCCTTGATCGCCGTCCAGCCTTCGCGCAGCGCCGTCGCTCCGGTCGCGCAGGCATTCGAGCAGTTGACGACGGGAATTCCGGTCTGGCCGATCTCCTGCTGGATCTGCTGACCGACCATGCCGGCGGCCATCATCAGGTTGCCGCTGTAGAGCGCCTGCACGTCGTTGATGGTGATGCCCGCGTCATCGAGCGCCCCGAGCGCCGACTCGGCCCCGAGCTGTGCGATCGAACGGTCGGGAAACTTCCCGAACTTGATCATGTCCGCGCCAACGATATAAACGTCTTCACTACCCATGGTGGTCACTCCTGATTCGGCCGCCGAGCGGCCGCATGACTTCGTGGATCGAATTGTCCTGCCCGAGCGAGCAACGTTGCCTGACACCGCCCCGAGCAAGGTGATGTCGGCGCCGTAGCGCCGACATGCAGGAAAAAAGTCGTCATGTCATGCGGGCCTTCGGCCCGCCATGACCTACTACATCACGCCGCAGGCGTGATGTAGTAGGTCATGTATTCGTTGCCCTCGGCGTCCTTGCGAGGGGCGATTCCGAAGGTGATCTCGATCGGCATTCCGAGCTCGATCTTCGCCGGATCCGGCTCGATGCCGGTCATGTTGGTCTTGACCGTGCCGCCGCCTTCGAGGTCGGCAATCGCCGAGATGAAGGGCACGTCGATGCCGGGGAAGGCGCGGTAGATGATCGAGAAGGCGTGCAGCGAGCCCTTGTTCGAGAGCTTGAAGGGCCTGGCCGTGCCGCGTCCGCCGCACTTGCCGCAAGCCATCCGGGCCTTCAGCGTGATGGCGCCGCAGCTCTCGCACTTGAAGCCCTCGAGATAGGGATCACCGGATTCCGGGACCTTCAGGAAGGGCACGATCGGGAGGGGATGCTCGGACACTGTGGACTCCATTCGATAGAGATTGGCTGAGGGACCGGGAGGAGGGGTCGACTCGTCGATCGATCGTCCTTCGGTCCTTGAATGCGTCGATGCGGGCGAGCGGGCGGACGGCCTGCGAGCTCCCGACATCGATCCGGGCGAACGAGCGGCCCGGCCGCTGATCGAAGCCCCGACTCTAGGGCACCGGGGCCCCTCTTCGCCAAGCACCGCGGGTCTCATGGCTTGCGGCTCGCCTGCCGCCCGGGCCCCGGGCATCCGTGTGTCGACGGGCGACTCGACACGAGGTCAGGCCGCTCGATCGCTCCCGACTCGGTTACCGTAGAGGCCTCGACACGACAGGAGGAGTCGGACATGAGCGGAATCGAGCAGCTCCGCCGCGACGAGCGGGACGTGGCGGCGTGGGATCGCGAGGTCGACGTGCTCGTCGTTGGATACGGATGCGCGGGCGTCTGTGCGGCGATCGAGGCGCGGGAGGCGGATGCGAGCGTTCTCGTGCTCGAGCGAGCGGGCGGCGCGGGCGGCACCTCGATCAACTCGGGTGGCTTCGTCTATGCCGGCGGCGGGACGGTCCTTCAAAAGGCGCTCGGCTACGAGGACTCGCCGGAGAACATGTTCCGCTACATGATGGCCGCCTGCGGTCCCGAGCCGGACGAGGCCCTGATCGCACCCTATTGCGAGGGCAGCGTTGCGCACTTCGATTGGATCCTGCGACGCGGCGTCCCCTACAAGCAGAGCTTCTTCGCCGGAGCCCACGAGCCCTTCGACTCCGACGACGGGCTCGTCTATTCCGGCAGCGAGCACGTCCATCCCTTCAACGAGATCGCGCGCCCCGCGCCGCGGGGGCATGCTCCCCGATCGATCCGGGACAAGGGCGCGCTCTTCATGAACAAGCTGATCGCGGCGGCCGAGGCCGTGGGGGTCGAGCCGGCCTTCCAGAGCCGCTGTGACGCGCTGGTCGTGGCGAGCGATGGGGGCGTGGTCGGCGCGATCGCGACGACCCTCGAAGGCGAGCAGCGGATCCGCGCGCGCAAGGGCGTCGTGCTGACCGCCGGCGGATTCATCTACAACGACGAGATGCTCGAGCGTTATGCACCGCTGCTGCGACAATGCAAGCACAAGGTCGGCACCGAGAACGACGACGGGCTCGGAATCCGACTCGGACTCGCAGCGGGCGGGGAGGCGATCCGGATGGACGCCGGCGACATCAGCATGGCGATCTTTCCGCCCAACTCGCTTCGTCATGGCATCTTCGTGAATCACGAAGGACAGCGCTTCCTGAACGAGGACGTCTATTTCGGACGCGCCGGCGAGATCATCCTCTTCCATCAGGGCACGCGTGCCTACCTGATCGTCGACGACGAGCACTACGGCCAGCCGCTCAACTTCAAGGCCGAGGTCGCCGCGGTCGGTGAGACGATCGAGGAGCTCGAGCAGGAGCTCGGCATGCCCTCGGGCGTCCTCCAGCACACGGTCTCCTTCTACAACGAGCACGCGGCACGCGGAGAGGACCCGCTCTTCCACAAGATTCCCGAGTACCTGACGCCGCTCGCGAAGCCGCCCTTCGGCGCGCTCGATCTCTCGAGCGAGAAGCTGGTCTATTCGGCCTTCACGCTCGGCGGGCTCCGGATCGACGCGAACGCGCGGGTGCTCTGCGCGTCCGGCGAGCCGATCCCGGGGCTCTACGCGGCCGGCCGCACGACCTCCGGGATCGCGAAGCAGGGCTACAGCAGCGGCATGTCGCTCGGCGACGGCTCCTTCTTCGGTCGCGCCGCGGGACGTCACGCGGCGACGGCGCAACGCTAGGCTCGTCGCCTCGCGGCGACTGGAGGGGGCAGCGATGAACGGTGTACTCGAATGGCTCGGTCGGGTCGGGACGGCTGCGAGCTCTTCGAAGCTCGGCGGGATCTTCTACCACGTCGTGTGTCGACGGATCGACACCGTACTGATCCCGCTCTCTGGCGGCCGACTCTCGATGGGGCCGCCGGGCCAGACGGTCTTGATCACGACGAAAGGCGCGCGCAGCGGCAAGCCGCGGAAGGCCTCGCTGGCGTTCCTCTGGCGTGGCGAGGACATGGTGATCGTCGCCTCGAAGGGCGGCGCGCCCCATCACCCCGCCTGGTACCACAATCTCAAGGCCGATCCGCGGTTGACCGTGCAGTACCCGGGCGTCGTGGAGCCACGCCGCGCCCGTGAGGCGATCGGCGCCGAGCGTGACGCGCTCTTCGAGACGATGGCGGGGACCTTCTCGAATTTTGCCGCCTATCAAGCGCGGGCGAGCGAGCGGAAGATTCCGGTGATGGTGCTCGAGCCACTGCGCGATTGAACGCCGCGCGCGGGGAGGTCGGGCACGCGTCTCAGGCGAAGAGCGTGTCCGAGCGGGCCGCGGCGGCGACGTTCTCCTCGAGGTGGGCGAAGGACTGCATGTCCGCGTTCACGGCATCGAGCCCATGGCCGAGCACGAAGGCATAGCTCCGCTGGAAGGGCGAGAGCCCGGAAGCCATGAAGGCTTCGTCGTAGTGCTCGTCGAAGGCGTCGGGCTTGCCCCAGCCCAGGAATTTCCGACCCGCGAGATAACGGCCGGCCTTCATGCCGATCAAGCCGATGCCCGAGGCGCGTACGCGCTCGAGGAAGGGCGCGAGGCCCTTCATGGGCGGCGAGTCGGGCAGGATGCTCTTGTCGATCCAGTCGTACCAGCCGCTCGGCGTGACGGCGACCTGCGCGAGGTCGTAGGCGCCGGTCTTGATCGCGGCTTCGAGCACCCGCTGTTGGTTCTGGTGCGTGCTGAGCCCGAAATGCTTCACCTTGCCCGCGTCACGCGCTCGCTCGAAGGCACGGAGCATCTCGTCGCTCTCGACGATCGAGGGGTTGTACGAGCCCATCACGTAGTAGGCGTCGACGTAGTCGACGCCGAGCTCGGTCAGGCTGCCCTCGAGCAGGGCGGTCCAGGTGGCGGCGCCTTCGCGACCCTGGCTCGTCGTGATCGTCTCCTCGGGCTCGACCTCGAGGTAGGTCATCGCCTTCGAGATCAGGAAGAACTCATCGCGCTGCGCGCGGTGGCGGGCCAGGAACGGGGCCAGGTTTCGCTCGGCGTCGTGGTAGTAGCGGCGCGTGCCGCTGTCGAAGACGTTGATCCCGGCGTCGAGGGCGGCCTCGAGCAGATCGTCCTTGGGGCCGCGGGAGAGCGCCGCGCCGCAGCCGAAGACCAGCCGACTGCCCAGGAAACCGGTGCGACCGAGCTTGCGGCGGCCGAGCTCGGGCCAGGCGACGTCCCGACCGCTGGCTGCACGGGCGGCGTAGACGGCGGCGCGCGCGTCGCCCGAGCGGAGCAGGGTCTGTCCGCCGATGCCCAGGATCGCGAGGGCCTGGAGGAAGCTGCGTCGGTCCGTGCGTCCGGTCGGTTCGTATCGCGGCATCTCGTCCTCCAATCGGGTATCCGGGCAGTGTACTGCCCGTCCGCCGGGATGCAGAGCCTTTTGCATGCGGGGCCCGGTCGTCGCCGGGGACCGCGTCCGGGCCCGGCGCGACACGCGGGGCATGCGCCAGCCGAGGAGGGAGAGCCGGTCCGGAGAGCGATGCCCGGCAGGCCCACGGTCGGCGATGCGCGTCGGGGATTGCTGAGGAATCGTTCGCCCGAATCTTCGCAAGCGCCGAGAATCCCGTATGTTCTCGGCGCGCGCGGTCGAGGTCGTCGTCGACGCGGGGGGTGACCAGGGCGGGCTCGCTCGTTTCTCGATCGCGACTCGACGCGCGCGAGCCGGCCGGTCCGCGGGCGCGCCCGATGGACACGACGCGGTCGGGCAGGGTCAAGGGGGGGTGGATCAGATGATGCTGGAGGGCCTGCGGCTGATGCTCGTGGGCATGTTCACGGTCTTCGCCTTTCTGGGTCTGCTCGTGGGGCTGATGAAGGCACAGGCCGCCTTCTTCGCCGCCAACGCCCATCGCTTCCCCGAGGAGGCGCCCAGGGATTCAGTCGGAGGCCGGTCCGGCCGCGGTCAGGGTGACGCGGAGGTGGCCGCGGCGATCGCGCTGGCGACCGCGATGCGACGGGGGCAGAAAGTCTAGATGGCCAAGAAACTCGTCAACGTGATGAACACGGCGTTCCGCGACGGCTTCCAGTCCGTCTACGGCGCGCGCGTCCGCACCGCCGACTTCCTGCCCGCGCTCGAGGCCGCCGCCGAGGCGGGCTTCACGCATTTCGAGGCGGGCGGCGGGGCCCGCTACCAGTCGCTCTACCTGTATTGCCAGGAAGACGCCTTCGACATGATGGACGCCTTCCGCGCGACGGCGGGGCCGGACGCGAATCTCCAGACCCTCGCGCGCGGCGTGAACGTGGTCGGCCTCGACTCGCAGAGCTCCGACATCATCGATCTGCACGCCAGGATGTTCAAGAAGCACGGCATGACGACGATCCGCAACTTCGATGCGCTGAACGACGTACGCAACCTCTCCTACTCCGGTCGTTGCATCTCGGAGGCCGGGCTTCGGCACGAGGTCGTGATCGCGCTGATGGAGCTGCCGCCGGGCTGCGTGGGCGCGCATACACCCGAGTTCTACATGAAGACGCTCGAGGATATCCTCGACGACGGCGTGCCCTTCGATTCGATCTGCTTCAAGGATGCCTCCGGGACCGCGGTCCCGTCGAAGGTCTACGAGACGATCCGACTCGCACGCCAGCGACTCGGGAATGACATCCACATGCGGCTGCACACGCACGAGACCGCCGGCGTCTCCGTCGGCGCCTATCGGGCTGCGCTCGACGCGGGCGCCGACGGGATCGATCTCTCGATGGCGCCGGCCTCGGGCGGCACCAGCCAGCCCGACTTCATCGTGATGTGGCACGCGCTGCGCGGCACCGACTACGTGCTCGGCAACGACACGGACGAGATCGACGTCGATCGCGTGGTCGAGGCCGAGGCCGTCTTCAAGGAGTGCATGAAGGACTACTTCCTGCCGCCGGAGGCGACGGCGGTCGAGCCGCTGATCCCGTACTCGCCGATGCCGGGTGGCGCGCTCACGGCCAACACCCAGATGATGCGCGACGCGGGTACCCTCGATCAGTTCCCGGCGGTGATCGCCGCCATGAGCGAGGTCGTTCGCAAGGGTGGCTTCGGGACGTCGGTCACGCCGGTCAGCCAGTTCTACTTCCAGCAGGCCTACAACAACGTCGTGCTCGGGCCCTGGAAGCGCATCGCCGAGGGCTACGGGAAGATGGTGCTCGGCTATTTCGGCAAGACCCCCGTGCCCGCGGATCCCGAGATCGTGGCGCGGGCCTCCGAGCAGCTGGGTCTCGAGCCGACCACGCGCAATCCCCGCGACATCAACGACGAAGACCCCGGCAAGGGGATCGAGGCGGCCAAGAAGCTGCTTCGCGCCGAGGACCTCGAGATCACCGACGAGTCGATCTTCATCGCCTCGGCCCTGAAGGACAAGGGCATCGCCTTCCTGAAGGGCGATCGGCCCGACGGCGTCCGCAAGGTCGACGCCAGGGCCGCATCGGCGACGCCGGCGAAGAGCAGCGATTCCCGGACGGCCTACAGCGTCGAGCTCTCCGGCAAGCGCTACGAAGTCAGCTTCGACGGCGACCAGGCCATCGTGAACGGCAAGCGCCTCGACTATACGATCCGCGAATCGGCGGGCGGGGGCCGCGAATCCGGGGGCGCCGCCGGCGCGACGGGGGAGGGCGAGGTCGTCTCCGCCGAGCTGGCGGGTCAGGTCTTGCGGATGGCTTGCGCCGAGGGCGACGCGGTCGAGGCGGGCGATGTGCTGCTGGTCCTCGAGGCGCTGAAGATGGAGATCGAGGTCCAGGCACCCTGCGCCGGCAGGGTCGCGGCGATCCTGGTCGCGGCGGATCAGAACGTCGCCGTCGGTGACGCGCTCGTGGAGATCGCTTCTTGAGCGCATTGGCCGAGCTCTGGCAGGCGACCGGGATCGCGAACTTCACCTCGATCGGACAGGTCGCGATGTTTCCGGTCTGTCTGCTGCTCCTCTATCTCGGCATCAAGCGTGGCTTCGAGCCACTCTTGCTGGTCCCGATCGGTTTCGGCGGGCTGCTCGCCAACATCCCGGTGGCCGGCATCAGCGAGGCGACCGGCTTTCTCGGCATCATCTATCACGCCGGCGTCAGCAACGGGCTCTTCCCGCTGCTGATCTTCATGGGCGTCGGGGCGATGACGGACTTCGGTCCGCTGATCGCGAATCCGAAGACGGCGCTGCTCGGTGCGGCCGCCCAGTTCGGGATCTTCACGACTCTGCTCGGCGCGCTGGCGCTCTCGAACGCCTTCGAGTTCATCGACTTCGACCTGAGCGACGCCGCCTCGATCGGCATCATCGGCGGCGCCGACGGTCCGACGGCGATCTTCCTCGCCAGCCGCCTCGCGCCCGACCTGCTCGGCGCGATCGCCGTCGCCGCCTACTCCTACATGGCGCTGGTCCCGATCATCCAGCCGCCGATCATGCGACTGCTCACGACCGAGGACGAGCGCGCGATCGAGATGGAGCAGCTGCGACCGGTCAAGAAGATCGAGAAGATCGTCTTCCCGATCATCGTCCTGCTCGCCTGCGCGCTGCTGATCCCGGAGGCCACGCCGCTGGTCGGGCGCCTGATGTTCGGGAACCTGCTGAACGAGTCGGGGGTCGTCGATCGGCTGGCCGACGCCGCCAAGAACGAGCTGATCAATATCGTGACGATCCTGCTGGGTCTGGCGGTCGGGCAGCAAGCTGTCGGCGGACAAGTTCCTGACTGCCGAGACGCTCGGCATCCTCGGGCTCGGGCTGATCGCGTTCTCGATCGGGACCGCGTCTGGCGTGCTGCTCGCGAAGGCTGATGAATCTCGTGAGCCGGGACCCGATCAATCCGCTGATCGGGGCGGCGGGCGTGTCGGCGGTGCCGATGGCGGCTCGCGTCGTCAACAAGGTCGGGCTCGAGAGCGAACCCGCAGAACTTCCTGCTGATGCACGCGATGGGGCCGAATGTGGCGGGCGTGATCGGCTCCGCGGTCGCCGCCGGCGTTTTGCTGGCGCTCACGAAATAGCGAACGCGTCGCGGCCGCCGATCGCAGCGCGAGACGGTCCTTCTCGGTCGTGCCTCGAGGCCCCGCGTCCGGTCGGGTGCCCGGCCTAGCGGTAGAAGACGTGATTGCCGACGGTGACCGTCTTCTTGCGCGGCACGCGCCACGGCGTCCTCAGGCGCCGGGCATGGAAGAAGAGCGAGCCCTTCGTGGTGTCCGGCAGCTGCCCGGAGAGCAGCTCCTCGGCCAGCGCCTGCGCCGTCTGCCAGTTCCCGGTCTCCGTCGGCTCGTCGCTGCGGCCGTCGCAATACCACGAGAACTGACAGCCCCGGTCCTCCCCGCCCTGATAGACGACCGCGCACGGGCTGTCCGGGAAGCGCTCGTCGTCCGTCCGGTTCAGCACGACGTGTCCGACCGCTCGCATGCCGGCGCGTCCCTCGGCCTTGGCCTCCCAGTACATCGCAAGCGCCAGACACTGGGCCTGGGCGCGATCGACGGGCCGCAGCGGGAGCGGGGCCGGGAGCACCTGGACGGCCGCCGGCGGTGGAGGCCGATGGGCGCCGGCCGGCGTCGGCGCGCGCGAAGGGGGCGGCGATCCGGTCGAGCAGGCCGTGGCGAGCGCGAGAATCGCGAGCGGCAGGCCATACGTGATGCGGAAGGGCATGTCGGGCGGGGTCCTCGTTCTCGGTTCCGGGTGGGCGCCGGGCTGTGCTCTAGAGCCGCCGGTCGCGACCGGCCCAGTAGCGGTCGCGAATCGTGCGGCGCGCGAGCTTGCCCGTCTCGGTTCGAGGCAGCTCGTCCTCGAAGTCGACCGCGCGCGGGACCTGATGGCCGGAGAGTGTGGCGCGGCAATGCGCGACGATCGTCGCCGCGGCCCGCGCCCGTTCTTCGTCGGCCGCGTCCCCGACGAGCTGCACGACGGCGCGAACCTCCTCGCCCCATTCCTCGTTGGGAATGCCCACGACGCAGCAATCCGCGACGATCGGGAGCTCGAGGATCGCCGACTCGATCTGCGCTGGATAGAGGTTCACGCCGCCCGAGATGATGACGTCCGCGCGGCGATCGCACAGGAAGAGGTAGCCGTCCTCGTCGACGTAGCCGATGTCGCCCATCGTGAAGAAGTCCCGGGTGACCCGACTCTCCGCGGTCTTCTCGGGATCGTCCTTGTACTCGAAGGGTGAGTCGCCGAGGCCGAAGGCGACCGTGCCCTCGACGCCGGCTGCGACCTCGCAGCCGGCGTCATCGAGGATCTTGAGGTCCACGCCGGGCCGCGGCTTCCCGACCGATCCGGGCTTCTCGAGCCACTCGGTCGCCCCGATCATCGCGCCCCCGCCCTCGGTGCCGCCGTAGAACTCGTAGAGGATCGGCCCCCACCACTCGATCATGGCGCGCTTCACGGGTACCGAGACCGGCGCCGAGCCGTGACACACCAGCGACAGCGACGACAGGTCGTAGCGGTTCCGGACCTCTTCCGGCAGCCGCAGCAGGCGCACGAAATGGGTCGGGACCAGGAAGGTCGACGTGGCGCGAAACTTCTCGACCGTCGCGAGGAAATCCTCGGGATCGAATTTCTCCATCAGGACGATGTCGGCTCCGAGCAGGAGCGCGCCGTCGCAGTAGGTGTTGGGCCCGGCATGGTAGAGCGGCGCCGAGACCAGGTGGACACCGTCACGCGCGCCCTCGGGCATGAAGGCCGACATCATGGCCATGCCCGCCTGGGCGACCATCGTGGGCGGCGGGCCTTCGGCGATGCTCGTGCGCATCACGCCCTTCGGTCGCCCCGTCGTCCCCGAGGTGTAGAGCATCGTCTCGCCGCAGAGCGGTCGGTCATAGGCCTCACCCGACGCCGCCTCGACCTCGGCCCACGAACGGAAGCCCGGGATCTCGCCGCCGACCGCGAAGCGCCGCTCGGGATCGATGCGGGTCGCAGCCCTGGCGGCGTTCTCCGCGTAGCGTGCGTCGATGACCAACGCGTCCGCCTCGCAGTTGCCGACCACGTAGTCGACCTCGTCCTGCGTCCAGCGACCGGAGAGCGGAGTGAATCGCCGACCCGACCAGGTCGAGCCGCGATAGACGGAGAGGTATTCCGGCGTGTTGGCGAGCAGGCAGGCCACGGCGCCGCGCGTCGGGACGCCCGCGGCATCGAGGCTGCGGGCGAAGCGGGCGGCTCCGGCCTGGGCCGCAGCGTTCTCGACGTGATGGATCGGCGCGCGCATGCGGCGAGCATAGTCAGGCGCGGCGCGCTGCGCCCCATCAGGCCGAGGTCACGATCGTCACGACCGCAGCGAGGGTGAGCGGGCCGCCGAGTCGCCAGTAATCCCCGAAGCGATAGCCGCCCGGCCCATAGACCATCATGTTGGTCTGATAGCCGACGGGCGTCAGGAACGAGCAGGATGCCGTGAGGGCGACGGCGATCGCGAAGGCGCGAGGATCGGCGCCGATCTCGGCGGCCGTGGCCATCGCGATCGGAAACATCAGCGCCGCAGCGGCGTTGTTCGAGATGAATTCGGTGAGCAGGAGGGTCGCCAGCACGACTCCCAGAAGCGTCCATCTCCAGCCCAGCCCCGTGGTGGTCTCGACGACGGCGTGGCCGAGCTGGGCTGCCAGCCCGCTCTGCTCGATGGCGGCACCGACACCGAAGGCGCCCGCGATCACCAGCAGCACCTCGACGTCGATCGAGGCGCGCGCCTCCTGGAACGAGAGCGTACCCGTCGCGACCAGCAGGAGCGCGCCGAAGAGTGCGGCGTGCAGGATCGGCACCAGGCCACTGCCCGCGACGACGACCACGCCGAGCGTGATCGCGAGTGAGAGATAGGCCCTCGCCCCGAGCGGCCGAATCTCCTGATCGATCGGCGAGATGAAGAAGAAATCCGGCCGGTCGCGCCAGCGCTCGACGAAGCCTTCGTTCGCGAGCAGGAGCAGCGTGTCGCCGAGGCGCAGGCGAACGCTCCCGAGCTTCGCCACGACGGGGTGGCCCTCGCGGTGGATCCCGACGATGGCCGCGGCGTAGCGCGAGCGGAAGCCGACCTCGCTCGGGGTGCGCCCCAGGAGCGGCGAGCCTGCTCCGATCACGACCTCGAGCAGTCGATGGCTCGGCGTCTCGAGGTCGACGAGGTGGGGCCGCTCGGCCGAGCTGAGTCCGGGCAGCGTGCGCAGGTCTGCCGCTTTCCGAGCCTGACCGACGAAGAGCAGCGAATCGCCGCCGCGCAGCAGCGTGCTCGGCGCAACCGGCGCGATCGGTTCCTGGTCGCGCTCGATCTCGACCAGGAAGACACCTTCGAGATGGCGAAGACCGGCCTTGTCGACGCTCAGGTCGGCGAGCGGGCCGTCGCGATCGACGACCATCCGGACGACGAAGTCCCGCGGAGATTCGGACAGACGCTGGCGCGGCGACTCGCGGTCCGGTAGCAGGCGCGGAGCGAGCACCGCGAGCAGCGCCAGCCCGACGACCGCGATCGGCAGTCCTACGTGCGTGACTTCGAAGACGCCGAAGGCCGGCTGGCCGGACGCCTCGAGCAGACCCGAGACGACGAGGCTCGTCGACGTGCCGATCGTGGTCACCACGCCGCCCAGGATCACCGCGAACGAGAGCGGCATCAGTAGGCGTGACGGCGGCGTCGAGCGGGCCTCGGAGAGCTCGCTCACGGTCGGGATCAGCATGGCGACGATCGGTGTGTTGTTCAGGAAGGCGCTGGCGGTGGCCGAGGGAACCAGCAGTCGAAGCAGTCCGAACGGACCGGCGCCCGAGCCCATCGCCCCCTCGACCAGCGGCCGCAGGGCACCCGTGCGTTCGATCGCTCTGGCGACGACATAGAGCGCGGCGACCGTGATCGGGGCGGGATTCGAGAAGCCCGAGAGGGCCTGGCGCTCGTCGATCACGCCCCCGACGAGCAGCACGACGACGGCGCAGAGGATCGCGCCGGCCGCGCTTCGGCCACGGACCATCACGGCGAACATCGCGACGACGACGACGATCGTCAGCCAGCCCTCGAAGCTCATCGTCACGCAAGGCTCCGATCCGCGGCGCAGAGTACCCCGCTCACCGCCGGCCGTCTCGGTACTGCGGCGCGGATCGCGGAATCAGTTGGCAAGCCGACTCTTCGTATAGCCGACGCGGACCGCAACCAGAAGAGCCTTCCGGTCGGACACGGCGTGCGCCATGTGCTGCGCGGTTTCCGGGCGGATCGTCTCGGGATTCCGAGTGGCGAGGCGACGAATCCTCTACGATCCGGCGCCATGGCTTCAGGCCCCAGCTCGACGCGGGAAAGATCCCGATCCGATTCCGCGTCCCGATCGACGGCTTCGCGACTGCTCGGACTCGTGACGCCGATCGACGACGCCGAGATCCGGGCGGCGCTGCTTCTGCTCTCGAGCGTCTTCCTGATCCTGACCGCCTACTATCTGATCAAGCCCGCTCGTGAGGGTTGGCTCGCAGTCTCGGCGGTGGCCAGTCTGTCGAAGCTCGAGATCAAGGCCTACACGAGCTTCGGTCAGGTGTTGCTGCTGATCGGCGTGGTGCGATTCTACTCGGGGCTGGTCCTCCACTGGCCACGCGGATCGCTCGTGGCGCGGGTGACCCTCTTTCTCGCCTTCAATCTGGTGTGCTTCTGGGCCCTTCAGCCGGGCTTCCTCGTCGAAGAGGTGCCCTATCTCGGGGTCGGCTTCTATCTCTGGGTGGGGATCTTCAACGTCTTCATCGTCGCCCAGTTCTGGGCCTACGCAGCAGATTTCTACACCCTCGGCCGAGGGCGCCGATTGCTGCCGCTGGTCGCGCTCGGTGCGAACGCAGGCGCGGTCTTCGGCGCCTGGATCGCGGAATTCCTGGTGCGACAGCTCGCGGTCCGCCCGCTCGACCTGATCCTGATCGCGGCGGCACCGCTGCTCGTCTCGCTCGGCCTGCTGGCTCAGGCGGAACGGCACGGTCCGATCGGGCAGGGCCTCGCGTCGCGCGAGCCGCCGACCTCCGAGTCCGGCCCGGACGCGGAGCGGAGCGCCGAGGTGGCGGCGGGCTCGACGTCGTCGACCGGAGCGATCGGGCTGATCCGGAGTCATCCGCTGCTCATGACGACGGCGCTGCTGACGATCGTGTATGGCTGGGTCTCGAGCAACGGCGAGAATCTGCTCTTCGGGGCGGTCCAGGCGGCGGTCGAGACGGAGGCGGCCGCGCTTGGGATCATGGATCCCGCTTCGCTCGAAGCCTTCACGCTCGACGCGACCACGAGCTTCTACGGAAATTTCTTCTTCTGGGTGAACCTGCTCGGATTCGTCCTGCAGGCACTGGTCGTGTCCCGTCTGCTGCGGATGGGTGGCTTCTCTGCGATCTTTCTGTGCCTGCCCGTCGTGGCGGTTCTGGGGTACGGCGCGATGTCGATCGTGCCCGCGCTCGCGGTGATCAAGATCTCGAAGATCTTCGAGAACTCGACGAACTACTCGATCCACAACACGGCGCGCAGTGTCTTCTGGCTGCCCACGACCAGCGAGATGAAGTTCAAGGCGAAGCAGGCGATCGATACGATCTTCGTCCGGGTCGGAGACGGACTGGCTGCCTTGACCGTGCTGCTTGGCGTGAACTGGCTGGCGTTCTCGCCCTTCCGGATCTTCTGGCTCAACGTCCTCTTGTGTCTCGTATGGCTCTTTCTCGCGCGTCGCGTGATCGAGCAGCGAACCAAACTCCTCCCCGAAGAAGAGTCGACATGATCATTCCGCGCTCTTGCCCCGGTCCGCTTCGTCACATCGTCGTGGTGCTTCTCTGGGCCGCTGCGTCCGTCACCTGGGCCCCGAGCGCTTTCGGCGACTCGGAGGTCACCTCAGCGCGGGAATTCGTTCCCCTGCGCACCGTGCGCGAGCCAGCGCTCCAGAAGGCCCTCGAGCAGATGCTCGAAGACCAGGGGCTAGGCGCCGCCGTGCGCAAGCGTCGGCTGGCGGTGACGCTGGTCGGCATTTCGGATCCCCATTGTCCTCGGCTCGCCGGGGTGAACGGAAACGAGATGATGTACGCCGCCAGCATGCCCAAGATCGGGATCCTGCTCGGCGCCTTCAAACGGATCGAGCGTGGCGAGCTGGTCCTCGACCCTGAGCTCGAGGACCTGATGACGCGCATGATCCGTTACTCCTCGAATCCGGCTGCTACGGAGGTAATGGACCGCGTCGGTCGCGAGTTCATCGCGGAGGTGCTGCAATCTCCCGAATACGGTTTCTACGACCGGAGATACGGGGGTGGGATCTGGGTGGGGCGGGCCTATGCCAAGCGCGCCGCCTGGAAACGGGATCCGCTGCACAACCTGTCCCATGGCGCGACGACGATCCAGGTCGCGCGCTTCTATTATCTCCTCGAGATGGGCCAGCTCCTGCCGCCGGAGCTCGCCGCCAAGATGAAGTCGATGATGTCGGCGCCGGGGGTCAAACACAAATTCGTGGCGGGCATCCTCTCCTCCTTTCCCGGCGCCCAGATCTTCCGCAAGAGCGGTACCTGGAAGAACTACCACGCCGACAGCGCGATCATCGAGCACGACGGCAAGCGCTACATCGCGGTCGCGATGCTCGAAGATCCCAACGGCGAACAGATCATGCGCGAGCTGATCAAGCAGCTCGATGCCCTGATCTTCAAGGTCCCCGCCCACTGCCCCGCGTCACCGGTGAGCCTGCCGGCCAGCGCGTCCGGGGAGTGACGTGAGGCGTCGACTCGCAGCATGGCGCCGAGGCGGCTTGCGACCGGTCGTCGTGATGCTGTGGGCCTGCGCTGCTTTGGCCTGCGCTGGCGTCGGCCGAGCGACGCAGACGGAGGTGGATACAGACCACGAAGCGCTGCGCGCGCTCGTGCGAGAGATGAAGCTCTCACCCAAGGGACCCTTCGAAGCGGTCAAATGGTTCTGCGCGGACGGCTCGATCCTGCCGCCCCGATCGGGTGCCTGCTCGGAACGGGGCGGAGGCATCCAGCACGGCGTGCTGTCGCCACGCGCCCGCCGGCTTCGAGAAGAGGGCTACGCGATCGCCAACGTCCTCGCGAGCCTACCGGCCGAGCGTTTCGTGGGCGCGGACGCGGATCTCGAGGCGTTGCGCGACCTGATCCTGGAACGCTTCCTGATCCGCTGGGACGATGGGTGGATCTTTCGGGGGGCCCGGAGCTATCGCGGCGCGCTACAGATCGAAGACGAGGAGGCCGCTTCGGAGCGGCTGATGCTGGCCCTGCTGGCCGACCCCGCATGGCTCGAGGACGCGCGCTTCCTGCTGCTGCGCGAGCTGGCGAGGGCGCTGCCGCTTCCGAGCAAGAGCGACGTCGCCGAGCGCATGCGCAGCCAGGCTGCCCTGATCGGCGACGCCGATCCCGGCTTCGCGAGCCTGCGCGCCCGCATCCATTCCTTTCCGGAGCCGGCGGATGCCGGACGCGTTCGGCGCTATGCACAGTCGCTTCCAGAGCCGGGTCCCTATCAAGAGCTGGCGCAGACGATCGACGAGTTCTTCGCGCGGCGGGCGGCGGCGGACAGCCTCGACGCGCTGGGGCCGCGGATCGAGGGGGCGCTCTTCGAGACGCCGCGAGCGGAGCGGGCGGCGCTGCGCTCGCGCGATCCCGCCATCCGGCTCGAGGCCAGCGGCCGCGGGCTGGCGGCGATCCGTCGCAGGCTGGCGAGGCCCGAGCTGCGACCGAGGGGGCGTCTGGCAGCGCTCCGCGCGAGCCTTGCGCTCGAAGCCGAGGCCTTCGCAGCCAGTCAGATCGTGGTCGCGGAGGCGTCGGTCAGCGCCAGTCGACGCGAGCGCCTGCTGCTGCTGCGGCCCCTCGCGTCGTCGCTCTTCGGCGCCGGCCTGTTGACCGAACGCCAGCTCGAGTCCGTGTCGAGCACGATCGAGCAGGTCACCAGAGCGGACGCCCCGGCCCTCGGCCTTTGGCGCGCGGAGCTGTCCTTCCTGGCGCGCGCGCCCGAGTGGTGTCGTCGCTGGCTGATGTTCCAGCTCGGTCCCTCGCTCGCGCGCTTTGCCCGGATCGAAGAAGAGGTCTCGCTCTTCGACGCCGACCGCTTGAGGGGAAGCCCGCTGCTCGCCTACGGGGTGCTGCTCGACGAATTGCTGCTCGACGCGCAGCAGCTGTCGGGCGTGGCCGATCGCGTACTCGGGGAGGCGGTCGGGGTGGGGCTACGAGGGCTCAATCCCGGAATCGCCACGGGCGTCCTGCTCGAGGCGACGAGCGAAGCGGAGATCGAAGCGCTGCCGCGGGACGCCGTGGCGCTGCTGCCGGAGACGACCTCTCATCTACCGCCGGTGGCGGCGATCCTGACGCTGGGCGAGGGCAGCTCGCTCTCGCATGTACAGCTTCTCGCCCGCAATCTCGGCATCCCGAACGCCGTCGTGAGTCGCGCCGTAGCGGAGCGATTGCGCGCGGAGCTGGGTCGCGAGATCGAGGTCGTCGTCAGTCGCAGCGGACGGGTGCAGATCGAGCGCGTCGAACGCTCGAACGCATCGGCCGAGGCGCCGGCCGTCGAGAGGGAGCGGGCGATTCGAATCGACGCGTCGCGTCTGCGTCTGGGCGTGGCCACGCCGATCGAGCTCGATGCGATCTCGGCGGCCGACTCCGGTCGACTCTGTGGTCCGAAGGCCGCGAATCTGGGTGAGCTGCGAAAGCAGTTCGGAGACACCGTGCCCGACGGCTTCGTGCTGCCCTTCGGCGTGTTTCGTCGAGTGCTCGAGAGGCCGATCGAGGCCGACGGACCCTCCGCATTCGAATGGCTCGAATCGAGCTATCGCGAGCTGGAGAGGCTCGGCGAACCGGAGCGAGCGGCCGAGACCGCTCGGGTGCTGGCGCGGATGCGCGAATGGATCTCGAGCCAGGAGCCGGATCGATTGCTGCGCGAAGAGATCGAGCAGCGGCTCTCGCGCCTCGGGCGTGGCGGCGTGTTCGTACGCAGTGATACGAACGTCGAGGATCTGCCGGGCTTCAGCGGCGCCGGCTTGAACCTCACGGTCGGCAACGTCGTCGGCATCGATGCCGTGATGGCTGCAGTGGTGCGGGTCTGGGCGTCGCCCTTCAGCGATCGCGCCTACGCCTGGCGGCAGGCCCACATGGCGCGACCCGAGCTCGTCTTTCCCTCGATCCTCGTGCAGCATGCCTTCGCGGCCGAGCAATCCGGCGTGATGGTCACCGTCGACATCGATACCGGCGACCCGGGCGTCCTGTCGGTCGCCGTGGGTGAGGGCGTGGGCGGCGCGGTCGACGGCCAGGCGGCGGAGTCGCTGCGGATCGAACGCGCCACCGGGCGTGTCCGGCAGCTCTCCGCGGCGACGGCGCCGGTGGTGGCAGAGCTGGACCCGCTGGGCGGCATTCGTCAGCGGCCTGCGAGCGGGGCCGCGTCCCTGCTGGATCGGGATGAGATCGATCAGCTGATCGCCCTGCGCGACCGCATCGCCGCGCTTCCGGCCTGGGGGGCCGCGTTCGACGCCGGTCTGGCGGCCGATGTCGAGTTCGCTTTCCGTGACGGACGTCTGGCGTTGCTGCAGCTTCGTCCCCTCGCCGAGAGTCGCCGGGCCATGATGGACGAGCGTCTGCGCGCGGTCGACGCGCTCTGGAGCGCGACCGCGGAGCGGCCCGTGCCGCTCGACGAAAAGCCCGGAGAGGGGGCCTCATGAAGTGCGTCACCGCCGCAGGTCGCGCCCTCGCCGGGCTCGCCGTGTGCGGCGCGGCTGTTCTGATCTCATGCCTGTGGCCTGCCGTCCCGACGCACGGCTACCCCCTGGATGGTGCCGAGGCCACGGGCATCACGAGGCTGCGCGGCTACTCGGAGCTCCAGGCGAGCCTGCTTGCTCGCGGTACGCTGCAGCCCGGATCACTCTGGAGTCTCGACGCGATCGCGCTTCGGCTTCTCGAGCGTCAGGCCCTGGTCCTCCCGGATCAGCCCGATCCCGCGCTTTCCCGTAGACTCGTGAGCTTGTTAGGCAACGAAGCCGATCGCTATGGCGTTGCCATCCTCGACCTGAGCGACCCCGACCAGCCGCACTTTCTGGCTCACCGGCCCGATCGGGAGCAGAACCCCGGCAGCCTGGGCAAGCTCGTGGTCGGGCTCGCCTGGTTCCAGGCGCTGGCGGACCTTCATCCCGAAGGCACGGAGCCGCGCGCTTCGCTGTTGCGCGAGACCGTCGTCGAAGCAGATCGATTCATCCGGACCGATACCCACGAGGTGCCGTTCTGGCAGCCGGGCCAGGAGCGCATCACGAAGCGCCCTCTGCGCGAAGGCGATCGAGGCAATCTCTATACCTATCTCGACTGGATGTTCTCGAGCAGCTCGAACGCGGCCGCGAGCATGCTGCAAAAGGAGCTCGTGCTGCTGCGTCGTCTCGGGCCGGGCTACCCGGCCTCTGCCGCGCTCGCGGAGACGATCCTGCAGGAGACGCCCAGGCGCGAGCTCGGTCTCGAGCTCCAGAACGCGATGCTCGAGCCGCTGACGCGCAACGGTCTCGATCCCCGCTTCCTGCGACAGGGCGGCTTCTTCTCTCGAGAAGGGAAGAGCCGCATGCCGGGCGGAGACAGCACGTCGACGCCCCGGGAGCTGCTGCGCTTCCTGCTGCGCATGGAGCAGGGGCGGCTCGTCGACCCATGGTCGAGCCTCGAGCTCAAACGACTGATGTATCTGACCGACCGGCGCATCCGATACGCGTCGCATCCCGCGCTCTCCGAAGCGGCCTTCTACTTCAAGTCCGGCTCTCTCTATCAGTGCAAGCCCGAGGAAGGCTTCGTCTGCGGGAAGTACATGGGCAACGTCCGCAACTTCATGAACTCCGTGGCCATCGTCGAGACGCGAGAGGCCGGTCGTTCGCTCCACTACCTGGTGGTCGTGCTCTCGAACGTCCTGCGAGAGAACTCGGCCGTGGCGCATCAGACCCTGGCCCTGCGGATCCACCGTCTCATCGAGTCACTGCATCCGGTCGAGACCCCCGTCCCTGAGGTCGCACCCGAGCCCTGATTTTCGCGACGCTCGCGGCCCCTGGCTCGGGCGCCGCCCGCGCGCGGTCGCAGCCGCCTGCCGGGCTGGGGCCGATCGCGGTCGGAAAGGGGCGCTCAGCCCAGGAGTCGAATCGCGGTGAAGCCGAAGTAGACCGCGAGCAGCAGTCCGCCCTCGAGTCGGTCGAGTCGTCTTCGCGTGTAGAGGACGACGGCGAGTGCGACGGCCAGCGCCGTCATCACGGCGAGGTCCGCCCACTCGATCGCTCCGCGAGACAGCGGGGAGACCATCGCCGTCACGCCCAGGATGCCGAGTATGTTGAAGAGGTTGCTGCCGACCACGCCGCCGATCGCGATGTCGCCTTGACCGCGGCGCGCGGCGACGATGGAGGTCGCGAGCTCCGGCAGGCTGGTCCCGACCGCGACGACGGTCAGACCGATGGCGGCTTCGCTGAGCCCGCTGCGCGACGCGATCTCGACGGCGGCGCGGACGAGCAGGTGGCCGCCGGTCACCAGCGCCGCGAGCCCGCCCGCGACCAGCAGGAGATCGCTGCTGCGTCGTGCGGGGCGCTGCGGCGCTGCCGATGCGAACTCCTCCTGGACGCGATCCGACTCGCGACCCGCCTCCCAGAACGTGAAGCCGGTGTAGGCAAAGAGGCCAAGCGTCAAGAAGGTTCCCTCGAGGCGAGTGATCCGCCCGTCCCAGAGCAGCGCGATCAGCGCGAAGCACACCCCGATCAACAGCGGCAGGTCCACGCGGACGATCTTGGCTTCGGCGGACACCGGGCAGAGCAGCGCGGCCAGTCCGAGGATCAAGGCGACGTTCGCGATATTCGAGCCGACCACGTTGCCGATCGAGATGTCGTCGGAGCCGGCGAGCGCGGCCTGCAGCGAGACGACCAGCTCGGGCGCGCTGGTTCCGAAGGCGACGACGGTCAGGCCGATGGCGAGCGCGGGGATTCCGAGCCGCGCGGCGAGGTCCGAGGCGCCGCGCACCAGCCACTCGCCGCCGAAGTAGAGCAGGGCCAGGCCGGCGCTCGCCGCGGTGATCGTGAGGAGCAAGGGTCGTCCGTTCGTGCGCGCGGGGGAGCGAGCCTGGCGCGAGATCTCGAGGATGGCGGCTCGCGTGCGATCGTGCCAGACGCGCGAGCCGATTGCGAGGCCGGGCTCTCTCGAGCGCCGCGAATCCGGACGGAGTCGCGAACGGCGAGGGCCGAGAGCGCCTCTCGCTCGCGGCCCGCACGGCCGGCGCGTCTCGATCGGGGCCTCCCGAAGCGATAGCGTTTGCGCATGATACAGAAGACCCGGTCCGCTCGCGTGCGTGACTCCGTCGACCATCCGATCCTCGATGGAGATGGTCATTTCGTCGAGGTCTGGCCGCTCGCCCACGAGGAGATCGTCTCGTATGTCGAGCAGGAAGCCGGCGCCGCGCTGCGCGATCGCTTCCTCGAAGGCCATGCCCAGCCCTTCGATACCACCTCGTCGCTGCGCACGATCGCGGGCGACACCGATCGCTGGCAGTCGATGCCCTCCTGGTGGGGCTGGCCGACGGAGAACACGCTCGATCGCGCGACCTCCTATCTGCCCGAGCTGCTCTATCAGCGCCTCGACGACTTCGGGATCGACGTGACGATCCTCTACGCGTCGATGAGCCTGTCCTTCCTCGACATGGACGACGCGGAGCTGGCACCCGTCGTGTGTCGCGCGCTGAATCGCATGCACGCGCGGCTCTTCGAGCCCTATCGCGACCGGATCGTGGTGGGCGCGCTGATTCCGATGAATACCCCCGATGGCGCCGTCGAGACGCTCGAGCACGCGGTCGGCCTCGGTCTCAAGACCGGGGCGATCTCGGGCTATATCCGCCGGCCGATCGCCGCGACCGAGCGCCAGCACGGGAAGCTCGACCCGCCGGTCGTGCGATACGACAACTACGGAATGGATTCGGAGTACGACTACGACCCGTTCTGGGCGCGCTGCTGCGAGCTCCAGTTCTCGCCGATCTCCCACAGCTCGGATCAGTATCACAACGTCGCGCGGTCACCCTCGAGCTACGTCTACAACCATGTCGGGGGCCTCGGGCGCGGCCACGAGGCGCTCTGCAAGTCGCTCTTCCTGGGTGGCGTCACGAAGCGCTTCCCCGACCTGCGCATCGGCTTTCTCGAGGGCGGCGTCGCCTGGGCCTGCAGCCTCTACGCCGACCTGATCGGACACTTCGAGAAGCGCGGCGGGCACGCGATCGAGCGCCTCGATCCAGACCGCCTCGACGTCGACGCGCTGATGACGCTCTTCGACGCCCACGGAGACCCGCAGATCAAGGCCTCCCGCGAGCAGGTGGGTCGGTATTTCGCCCAGCCGGGCGCGCGTCCGGAGCAGCTCGACGAGTTCGCCGCGGTGGGACTCGAGAGCGCCGCGCAGATCAAGCAGCGCTTCGTGCCGAATTTCTACTTCGGCTGCGAGGCGGACGATCCGCTGGTGCCCTGGGCCTTCGCGGATCGCGTGAATCCCTTCGGCGCGCGACTCCGCGCGATGCTCGGATCCGACATCTCGCATTGGGACGTGTCGGACATGACGGAGCCGATCGCCGAATCCTACGAGGGGGTCGAGGAAGGCCGGATGAGCGAGCTCGATTTCCGCGAGTTCGCCTTCAGCAACTCGGTTCGGCTCCACGCGGGCATGAATCCCGACTTCTTTGTCGGCACGATCGTCGAGGGCGCGGTCAAGGACGAGCTCGCGCAGGAAGCGGACGCATGAGCTTCGCGCTCGGGCCGAAGCTCGATCGACCGCGGGTGCCGCCGCTTCGCAGCCTGCTCTTCGTACCGGGATCGAACGCGCAGGCGGTGGCGAAGGCGGCCGCGTCCGGGGCGGACGGCGTCGTGCTGGATCTCGAAGAGCCCGAGACGCCGATGACCGACGCGGTGCGGGCGCGGGCGCACGAGGTCGTCGGCCCCTTTCTTCGTGCTCGCGCGCCCGACGCGCCCGGGCCGCGCTTCTTCGCGCGCATTCGCACGGCGGCCTCGGGCGGGGCGTTCCGGGACCTGCGCGCGGTGTTGTCCCCAGCGCTCCGCGGGATCCTCGTGCCGAAGATCGAGGGGCCGGAAGACGTGGTGGCGATGGACGCGCTGGTGCTCGCGGCGGAGATCGAGGCGGGCCTGCCGCGCGGGTCGGTGCTCCTGTACCCGATTCTCGAGACGGCGAGCGGCCTGCGACAGGCCTTCGAGATCGCCATGGCCTCGCCGCGCGTGGCCTACATGGGAGGCGCCGTCTCCCGATTCGGCGACATCCACCAGGCGGTCGGCTATCGCTGGACGCCCGAAGGCCGAGAGACGGAGTTCCTGCGCGCGAAGGTGCTGCTGGACGCCAAGGCCGCGGGCATCCGCTATCCGATCAGCGGCATGTGGGGCGGCGACAGCGATGACCTGGACGGCCTGCGACGCTTTGCGCAGACGCTTCGCGAGCAGGGCTACTACGGGATGATGCTCGGCAACCCGGCGCATGTTCCGCTCGTGCACGAGCTGTTCACGCCGGATGCCGAAGAGGTCGCCTACTGGCGGGACCTCGTGCGGCTCGGCGACGAGGGATTGCGGACGGGGGAGGGCCCGATCCTGTACGGCGATCCGAATCAGGGCGAGGGACACGAGGTCCATCTGGCCCACGTCGAGAGCGCTCGTCTGAATCTCGAGTGGGCTCGCGCGCTCGGACTCGACGATTCCGCCGGCTGAAGCGACCGCAGATCATCCGGGGCGGTCCTGCCGGTGGATCGGGGCGGCGGCCTGACGAGTCGGCGTCTGCGCGCGGAAGGGAATGCGTTGCCAGGCGCGCACCCAGAGCGAGGGCAGGCGAGTGAGAGCGGCCTCGTCGACGGGCAGCTCGGGCCAGCGCGCCAGGAGCTCCTCGAAGGCGACGCGTGCCTCGAGGCGCGCGAGGCCCGCGCCCAGGCAGAAATGCGCGCCGTGGCCGAGGGCCAGATGACGTCGGATCTCGCGCTCGATGTCGAAGTCGTCGGCGCGGTCGAACTCCCGGTCGTCACGATTGGCCGCGCCCCATTGCAGCCGCAGCTCGGCGCCCCGCGGAATCGTGGCCCCGTGCAGCGTCACGTCTCGCGTCACCCGTCGCGCCAGCGACTGCACGGGCGACTCGAAGCGCAACATTTCTTCGATCGCTCGCGGGATCGCCTGGGGCGCCTCCGCGAGCCGTGCCCTTGCGTCCGGCCGTCGGGCCAGCAGCACGACGCCATTCCCGACCAGATTCGTGACGGTGTCGGTGCCCGCCAGCACGAGATTGCTGCAGACGCCCGCGAGCTCGGCGCGCGTGAGGCCGTGGGCGGCGGCTTCGGCGACGAGCGACTGGAGCAGTCCCGGCTGCTCGGGCACGACCTCTCCATCGACGATGCGCTCGGCGAAGCTCGAGAGCTCTGCCATCAAGCGTCCGAGGGTCGTCGTGTCGCGTGCCGCCCCGATCCCGAGCGCGACGCGGCGCATCGCGTCGTCGAGCTCGCGGGGCACGCCCATCAGTCGGTGGATCACGAGGCTCGGGAAGCGCGTCGTGAAATTCTCGACCAGGTCGAACTCCACGCCGCCCTCGAGCGGATCGAGCAGGCTGCGGCAGGTCGTGCGGATCAGCGGCTCGAGAAGGGCGATGCGACGCGGTGAGAAATGCCGGGCCACACTCGCGCGCAGGCGATCATGGTCCGGCGGATCCATCGAGGCCATGTGCCGGAGCCGGGCCACCGGGCTCTGCGACGAGAAGGTCTGCCAGTCCTCGGTTGCGCGCCAGACGTCCACGAAGCGCGAGAGGAAATAGCTGCCCGACGCCGCGTGGTAGTGGACGGGCTGCTCGTCCCGCAGCCAGCGATAGTAGGCGGCGGGGTCTTCCTGGAACTGCGCATCATCGGCCGCCCAGGCGAGGCCCGTGATGGCTTCGCCCGGACCGCTCTTCGTGCCGGAGGCAGCCGGCCTCCGGTCGGCGCCGGGGCGATCCGATGCGCCGTGTGCGCGGGCATCCTCGGGCCTGCTCATGGATCGCCGACGGCGTTCGGCGCGAGCGGCGGCAGGATCTCCTGCGCCAGCTCGTCGATGCGGGCGAGGTAGCTCTCGAGGGTGTGATCCTGGCCGGTCGGCCAGAGCGCCACGTGGCCCACGCCCATCTCACGCATCCGCAGCAGATCCTGCACGAGCTCGTCGCGAGTGCCGAGGAGCGGCGCGAATCGAGCTGCCACCGGCAGCGGCTCTTCGGAGAGCGCCACCTGCGCACGCATCGAGACGACGACCTCCGCGGGATCGCGCCCCAGGTCCTCGCATCGATTGCGCAGGTCGGCGATGCCCACCTCGAGCTCGGGCAGCGGCACGTCGATCACGTGCCAGCCGTCGCCGCGGATCGCCGCGCGCCGGCGGGCCGCCGCGCTGTTGCCGCCGACCCAGACCGGCAGGCGCGACTGCACGGGCTTGGGCTCGAAGCCGATATTGTCGACCCGGTAGAAATCGCCTGCGAAGACGGGCTCGGACTCGGTCCAGAGCGCGCGCATGCAGTCGATGTGTTCGTCGAGCACCCGCCCGCGGTCGGCGAATCGGATTCCGAGCGTCTCGTACTCCTCCGGGATCCAGCCGGCGCCGACCCCGAGCCGAACGCGTCCTTCCGAGAGTCGGTCGAGGGAAGCGACGAGCTTGGCGGCCACGATCGGATGTCGCAGCGCCGCGAGGTAGACGCTGACGCCGAGGCCGATGCGCTGCGTCCGCGTCGCCAGGCCGGCGAGCGCGATCATCGGATCGATCACGGGATGATGGGGATCGAGTCGGACGTTCGCGCCGCGCACGTAGGGGTAGGAGGTCTGCGACTCGATCGGCAACACGAGATGGTCGGAGGTCCAGACGTCCGCGAAGCCATGCTCCTCGGCCCGGCAGGCGATCGCGACCATCGCTGCCGGCGTCGCCAGCGGTCCGAGGTTCGGGAGCACGATTCCGAGCTGCATGGGCTCCTCACTGGCTCGCGATGCGCGCCGCCTCGGGGCGTAACACGCGTCCGGGCGCGTCGCGCCCCGCGTTCGGCAGGTCCTGCCCGCCCGATCGGATCGCCTGGCCGGCGACCCAGACGTGCTCGATCCCGGTGCTCCGGGCGATCAGGCGATCGGCGCCGGTCGGGAAATCGTGGATGCGTTCGAGGGGCAGGCTGCCGACCCGTTCGGGATCGAAGGCGACGATGTCGGCGACCGTGCCGACCGCGAGTCGTCCCCGACTCGCGAGCCCGAGGAATTCGGCAGGCTGTCCCGTCAAGCGCCAGACGGCGCGCTCGAGCGAGATCGCACCCTTCTCGCGCCACCAGTGCGCGAGCAGGTAGGTCGCGAAGTCGGCGTCACAGAGCTGGGTGGTATGCGCGCCGGCGTCGGACAGACCTAACATCAGGTGGTCGTTGCCGAGCATCTCGGCGATCTGCTCCTCGTTGTCGTTGGTCATCGGAACGTGGAAGCGCGTCGCGAGATCTTCTTCGAGGGCGAGGTCGATCATCAGCGCGAAAGAGGAGGTGTTCCGCGCGCGGGCGAGCTCGCCGAGCGGGCCGGCGCCGACGAGGTCGGCATGGCGTCGGCTCTCGGAGACCGTGGCTCGGTCGACGATGTCGCCCCAGGCGTTCGCGATCTCTGCCTCCGCGCGGCGTCGCCATTCGGCGTCGCGATACTTGCTGGGGCGCTCCTCGGCGGGCAGCGCCAGCACTTCCACGAAGCTCGGCACGTTTCCGAAGGGACCGGGCTCCGTCAGCATGATCTGGACGACGATCGGCCGCACGGCGATCTGCGGTCGCACGAAGCCGCCGGCCCGCTCGGTGCGCGCCACGACCTCGGGCGCGTAGGCCGGGTCGCGTCGTGTCGCCATGATGGCGGCCCAGGAAACCGGCCGGTCGATGGCCTGGGCGAGCCGGGCGAACTCGTCGACGAAGAGATCGGGGCCCCAGGTGGCTTCGACGACGCCCTGGCCGCGATGGCCGAGCTCGCCGGCGAGCGCCCAGATCTCGTCGAGGCTCGAGAGACGGCTCGGAACCGGCCGGCCGTATGCGCCGACATGGGACGCGGCATGCGAGGTCGAGAAGCCGATGGCCCCGGCGTCCATCGCTTCGCCGACGATCCGTCGCATCGCCTCGACCTCGTCCGCCGTCGCCTCGCGCTCGGTCGAGTCCTTGCCCATCACGAATTGTCGCACGGGCGTATGGCCCACGAAGGCCGCGACGTTCAGTCGCAGCGGCAGCTGCGAAACGGCCGCGAGGTATTCGGGAAAGCTCTCGAAGCCCCAGGGTATGCCCGCCTCGAGGGCCTCGAGCGTCATGCCTTCGACGTTCTCGAGGATGCGCGCGATCGTCGGTCGATCGGCGGGCCGGGTGGGCGCGATCCCGAAGCCGCAGTTGCCCGTCACGACGGTCGTGATGCCGTGCCACGAGGACGGGGTGAGGTCCGGGTCCCAGAAGACCTGCGCGTCGTAATGGGTGTGGACGTCGATGAAGCCGGGGGCGACGACGAGTCCGTCACAATCGATCTGGGTGGCGTGCCGGCGAGCGTCCTGGTCCACGTCGCCGATGGCAGCGACGCGGCCGTCCTCGATCAACACGTCGCCCCTTCGCTCCGGCCGACCGGTTCCGTCGACGATCCGACCCCCTCGCAAGAGCATCTTCGTAGCCTCTGCCATCCAATCTCCCCGTTCTCTCCGAGTGGGCCGCAACGGCGTAGCGCTGCGTGCCGCACGGCGGACCGTGCTGTCGGCGTTGGTCTGGTGTGGCCGCTCGCTCTATTTCTCCGGATCCGGCGTCGCCAGGATCCTGGCCGCGGCGTCCGCGATCACGGTGTCCGCGAAGCAGTCGGGATCGAGCCCGCCGTAGAAGCGCACGGCGTTCTCGAAGGTGAAGGCGCGGAAGGCCTCCGCGTCGAGATGGCCGTCATCGACGAGCTCCCAGGCCTCGGCCAGCACGCCGTTCATCTGCGGCACGTCCCAATGCCCGATGTCGGAGCTGAACATCGGCCGCAGTCGCGCGCCGCCCGGATTGAGGCTCTCGGCGAAGGCCCACGCGACCATCGGGTCGTCCGCTTCGCAGCCGAAATAGAAGCGTGGGGCGAAGAGCGCGCGAAGCTCGTCGACCGTCTCGACGCCGAGGGCCGCGAACTCGTCGAGGGGATCGGGCCGATCCTCGCCCTGGGTGAGCCAGGGGGCGATGCGGTCGAGGGCCTGGCGGGTCCGGTCGTCGCCGTATCGCTCGACCAGCTCGCGCATCTTCCCGGCGTCGAGCAGATCGGGATCGAGCGACTGGATCGCACGGCCGTTGCGCTTCTCCCAGTGGCCGACGAGATCGGCCCAGA
Source organism: uncultured delta proteobacterium (assembly GCA_963698485.1). Classification (GTDB taxonomy): domain Bacteria; phylum Myxococcota_A; class UBA9160; order UBA9160; family UBA4427; genus UBA4427. The sequence goes on from CAVORA010000004.1 coordinate 236,730, forward strand.
GATTCGCGGCGTAGCCGACGCCGCCTTCGAGCAGCGCGAAGTCGAGCTGCGGGTGGCGCTTCGTGACGCCGCCCAGGAACAGCGAGCGACAGACGGCTTCGCCCGAGGCGGCGAAGGAGCCGATGTGATTGAAGACGTAGCTGGTCGGCGAGCGACGGCTGCCCCAGCCCTGGCCGCTGGCGTGGAAGGAGGGCACGAGACGGTGCTCGACGAGGGCCTGCCAGACCGGCTCGTAGTCGTACTCGCTGTCGAAGGCGAGGGTGTCGAGGCGTGTGCCGCCGGTCTCGAGCGGGCGATGCACGACGCCATTGATCATGGCCGCCTTCGCGCCGAGCTCGCGGGACACGAACTCGATCTCGGCGAGCGCCTCGGCCGGGGTGTGGGCGGGGATCACGGCGACGGGTCGCAGGCGGTCGCTGAACTCGCCGTAGAGCTCGCTCTGGTAGACGTTGAACGCGCGGATCGCGAGCTGGCGCAGCTCGGCCTCCGGGATCGAGACCATCGGCAGCGCGCGCGAGGGGAAGAGCATCGCGAAGTCGATGCCGAACTCGTCGAGCCGTTCATACATGAGGCGCGGCAGGTATCCGGTCGCGCGATCGAGGGTGTCGGAGGGCAGCGACCAGAAGGGCGGGCGATTGACGCCCCGGCGTCGGCGCTGCTCTGGCGTCAGCCCCTCGAAGCGGCCCTGCACGCGGCGGTCGTAGAAGAGGCCGTCCTTCTCGGCGAGGGCGATCGCGGCCTCGTGACCGCCGAGCCCCCGCGCGTACTCGAAGAACCAGTCCTCGAAGAGCGGCTGGATCTCGATCACGTGTCCGTCGGCGTCGAGCACCGGATGGTCGAGGCCCGCTCGGATCTCCTGGGAGGACTGTGTGCTGGTCATCGAAGGGCTCCTGGCTCGGCTCGGAGAGGTCGGGGGCGGTCGGGTGGAGAGGGGAGGCTGGGCGTCATCCTGCGCGGGCATGCGCTCGTTCGCCCGCGCGGCTCCGCGCGGAGCGGACGCTGCTGGACGAAGAAGGATCGTACGCGACGGTGCCTCGCTTGGGAACGCCCGCGGGAGGGCGTGAGACGGGTCCATGCGGGATCCGAATGCGGGCCCGATGCATCAGCAGCGAGCTACGCAGCCCGCCCCCAGCCGCTTTCCCGGCCCGCTTGGCCGGGGCCGGGACGGGGTCCGGCAGCGGCGGTCGGGATCGCTGAACAGGAGGTCACCGAGTGCGCGAAATTCGGCGCGGCTGCTTCGCAACGCCCTGAAAAATCAGGGCGAATTTGTTGCCGCGGCCCGCGGGAGAGGCTAATCACGGGGCCGGGAACGTTCATCGCACGCGCCCCACTGGATCCGGGAAACGCCCGATTCGAGCCAGCTCGAAGCTGACCCTCGAGGCGGGTCTCGTGGATCCGACCCTCCGGCCCCCGTGTGACTTCGTCGGATCCTCGCCGAGCCCCGAGCGCGACCAGCGCGCGGCAGAGCGACGGGAGGGCGAAGCTCCGACGGGTGCGGGCCGGTGCAATCGGATGAACGATCGAGGTGGCTTCGAACCGCCCCCTGAGACTTGAAAGGAAATCCGTCGGGCCGAGGGCGCCCGAGGGCTAGCAGTCCACGTACGACCGGGGGCGCGCTTCGAAACGACTGCGCCCCCGGAGCAGGGTGATCCACCAGCGATCGCCGCGATAACGACGAGCAATCCAAGAGGATGGAATCGACGATGAGTGATTTGATCGGACAGCTGACGATGGTGTCCCTGGCGGCCAGTGTGGCCGGCCTGGCAGTCGCGGTGTTCTTCTATTTCCGTGTGAAGGGCCTGCCCGAGGGCACGGACACGATGAACATGATCGCCCGCTACATCCGGGAGGGCTCGATGGCCTTCCTGATGCGGGAGTACAAGGTACTCGCGGTCTACGCGGTGGTCGTCTTCACCTTCCTCTTCTTCGCGTTCCAGAGCGAGGGCACGGGCCTGCTGGCCGGCGGCTGCTTCCTCTTCGGCGCGTTCCTCTCGCTCTTCTCGGGCTTCGTCGGCATGAAGGCGGCGACCTTCGCGAACGTGCGAACGTGTCAGGCCGCGCGTGAAGGCTCGAAGCCGAACGCGCTGCTGACGGCGCTCGACGGCGGCGCGGTCATGGGGCTCTTCGTCGCCGCCACGGCGATTCTCGGTCTCGGCGGCCTGTACTTCTTCTTCGTCGAGGATCCGCATCTCGCGACCGTGCTGCACAGCTTCGCGGTCGGCGCCTCCTCGATCGCACTCTTCTCGCGCATCGGCGGCGGCATCTACACGAAGGCCGCGGATGTGGGCTCCGACATCGCCGGCAAGGTCGTCGAGGGCATCCCGGAAGACGATCCGCGCAACCCCGGCGGCATCGCCGACAACGTGGGCGACAACGTGGGCGACGTCGCGGGCATGGGCGCCGACATCTACGAGTCCCTGGTGGCCGCCATCGTCGCCGCCATGGCGATCGCGCTGACCGCCAAGACGCGAATACGTGATGGGCCTCTTCACGAACTCGCCGACGCCGACGGAGGCGAAGTTCCTGGCGGTCACGCTGCCGATCTTCCTCGCGGGCGTCGGTCTCGCGGTCTCGATCGTCTGCATCTTCATCGCCCGCGCGCTTCGCCAGAACGCGCCGGCGATGGTGCTGCGCGCGGCGCTGATCGTGCCCTCGATCATCATCTGCATCGTGGCCTATCGTCCTGATGCCGATGCTCGGCGTCAGTCAGGCCGTCACCGGTGCGCTCTCCGCGGGCGCCATCGGCGGTGCCGCTGATCGGTCTCATCACCGAGTACTACACGGCCTGGGGCCCGGTCGAGCGCGTCGCGGACGTCGTCGAAGACCGGCGCCGGCACGGGCATCATCTCGGGCCTCGCCGTCGGCATGGAGAGCACGGTCGTCGTCGCTCTTCGTCGTCGCCGTCGTCGGCTACATCGCCAACGCCGTGATGCCCGAAGGCATGGGTCTCTATCGGCATCGCGATGGGCGCGGTCGGCATGCTCGCCGGCACCGCGATCGTGATGACCGTCGACGCCTACGGTCCGATCTCCGACAACGCCGGCGGCATCTCGGAGATGAGCGGACTCGGCTCCGACGTCCGCGACATCACGGACGAGCTCGATTCGGTCGGCAACACGACGGCGGCCATCGGCAAGGGCTTCGCCATCGGCTCGGCCACGCTGACCGTGCTCGCGCTCTTCGCGCCTTCATCCTCGAGGTGAATCACGTCCGCATCGGAGCGGGCATGGCAGCGCTGGTCCTGAAGCTCGACGAGGCACCGATCCTGATCGGCCTGCTGCTCGGCGCGTGTCTGCCCTATGCGGTGGGCGCCTCGACGATGATCGCGGTCGGCAAGGCCGCCCAGGCGATCATCACCGAGATCATCCGCCAGTTCGACGAGATCCCGGGCCTGCGCGAGGGCAAGGCCGAGCCCGAGGGCACGACGATCGTCGACATCGCCACCAAGGCCGCCCTCGAGCCAGATGGTGCTGCCGGGCTGCGTGGCGATCCTCGCGCCGGTCGGCATCGGCTTCATCCTCGGGCCGGCCGCGCTGGCGGGCATGCTCGCCGGTGCGGTGGCGGTCGGCGCCTCGCTCTCGCTCTTCATGGCGAATGCCGGCGGCGCCTGGGACAACGCCAAGAAGTTCATCGAGGCGGGCGGCCTCCCGGGTCATCCGAAGGGCTCCGACGCGCACAAGGCGGCGGTCATCGGCGACACGGTCGGCGATCCCTTCAAGGACACGTCGGGTCCCGGCGTAGCGATCCTGATCAAGGTCATGAGCGTCGTGAGCCTGCTCATCGCGCCTCTGATCGCGAAGATCTCGCCGCTCTTCTAGAGGCTAGAGGCCGTCGGCCGGCTCCCACACGGAGCGAAGTCTGTGCGAGCGCCCCGATCGGAGACGATCGGGGCGCTCTGCGTTCTGGGGCTGTCGGAGGTCCTCGGTCGCTTGATCGGCCTCTCGTTCAGCCCAGGGACAAGCCGACCCGGGACGCTATTCTCGCGCGCGCGTCGGGTCTACCCGACCGCCAGATCCCGTCCCTCCGTCACCTGGAGCCTCGCCTTCCGGCCAGCGGGCCCGGCGCATCGGGATCGAAACGATCGAAGCCTTCAGGCGATCCGTCTCTGGATCGCGATCAGGAGAGATAGAGATGGATCTGAACGCCACGTCCGCCCTCGTGACCGGCGGTGCCTCGGGCATCGGCCTCGCCAGCGCCCGCCGTCTCGCCGCCCTCGGCGCGCGGGTCGTCGTGCTCGACATGAACGAGGAGAAGGGCGAGGCCGCCGCCAAGGAGCTCGGCGGGCGCTTCGTGAAGGCCGACGTTTCGAACGAGGAGCAGGTGCAGGCGGCGATCGACGTGGCGACGGAGCTCGGGCCGCTGCGCTCGGTCCTGAACGCCGCCGGGATCGGCAGCGCGTCGCGCACCGTCGACCGCGAGGGCAAGCCCTTCGACCTCGCGACCTTCGAGTTCGTGATCCGGGTGAACCTGATCGGCACCTTCAACGTCACGCGGCTGGCCGCGGCGGCGATGTCGAAGACCGAGCCGATCGACGCCGACGGCCAGCGCGGTGCGATCGTGAACCTGGCTTCGGTCGCAGCCTTCGACGGGCAGATCGGCCAGGCGGCCTACTCGGCCTCGAAGGGCGGCGTGGTCGGCATGACGCTGCCGATCGCGCGGGATCTCGCGGCCATCGGCGTACGCGTCAACACGATCGCCCCCGGCCTGATCGATACGCCGATCTACGGCGAGGGCGAGGGCAGCGAGAAGTTCAAGGCGCATCTCGGACAGAGCGTGCTCTTTCCGAAGCGCCTGGGCTCGGGCGACGAGCTGGCCTCGATGGTGATCGAGCTGATCACCAATCCCTACATGAACGCCGAGACGATCCGCGTCGACGGCGGGATCCGGATGCCGCCGAAATAGCCCGCGTCAGGCGTCAGGCGTCAGGCGTCAGGCGTAGTCGAGCTCCGAAAGGAAGCGGTCCGCGGGCCGCAGGGGCGCGTGGCGGCGTGGGTCGTGCCACGGCATCAGCGCCATCGCGATGCGTCGCCGGCCGGCGCGAGCCTGTGCGCGCTGAAGCCGTTCGTGCGCCGCGGCCTCCTCGGGCGTCACGAGCAGATGGCCCGCCGCCTCGTCCTGGGCGCGCATCAGCTGGGCCGCGCGGCTGCCGAAGGCGTGGAGATGTTTCGCCTGGAAGAAGAAGAGCTGGAGCCGTTGGCGGTAGCTGCCGCCGAGCGCGCGGAAGACGTCGAAGGCGACGCAGCGATGCTCGTACTCCTCGGCGAGGTGCCAGCCCCAGAGACCGTCGACGGCGGGATCCGCGCCGACGCGCGACGTCACGCAGTCATGGAAGTAGAGCTGGGCGGTGACCATGCCGGTGGTCTCGAAGCCGGCCGAGTAGCCGAGGTTCCATTCGAGCGACTCCTCTCGCAGCATGCGCGCGAAGTCGGCCTCGATCTCGGCCTCGAGCTCCTCGATGCCTTCGTAGCGCTCGCGCAAGAGCGCGTTGTAGCGCGAGTGGATCTTGAAGTGGTTGGCCTCCTGGCCATTGAAGAGGCGGATGTCCTCGTCGAGGTCGGGCCGGCGACCATCGAGGGCCTGGCTCGCCTGTCGCATCACGCGAATCAGATAGGGCTCGAGGTAGGGCAGCGTGAGCGAGCCCCCGTTCAGCTGGTAGCCGAAGGCCGGATGCGCGGGCATCCAGTTCCGCGGCGTCGACGCATAGTCGAAGCTCGGGCGGCGAACGGTCATCTCGATCGGATGGCTGGCCATGGCGGGCGCTTCCTGTCTCGGCGCGGATCGTGCTTCGATCGCTCGTCCGGAGCGTAGTCTTCACCAGGGTCTCGGCAATGCCCGGTTGCTGTGAAGCCGGCGCGCGTCCGCAGATCCGGGCTTCGATCGCGGTCGCCTGGATCCGGCTCGGGGGATAGACTGCGCGGCTGCGCCCGCGAGGCGAGAGGGGGGCCGTTGCGCATCGGGCGTCGCAATCTGCGAAAGGGGCTGGTTGCGATCGGCTGCCTGATCGGCCAGGTGACGCTGCCGGCCGCCGCGTGGGGCGGCGTGCTGATCGGACTCGGAGGCGGGCTGCATTGCTGGTCGAAGGGCTGCCTGACGCAGAACCGCCGACTCACGACCGCGGGACCCTATCGCTTCACGCGCAATCCCTTCTACCTGGCGAATCTCCTGATCGATCTCGGGCTCTGCCTCGTGATCGGGCGTGCATGGTTGGCCGCGCTCTTCGTCGTGCTCTGGGCGATCGCGTATCGGGACACGATCGCCGACGAAGAAGAGCGACTCGCCGAGCTCTTCGGCGAAGAGTACGCGCGCTACCGCGCGCGGGTGCCGCGATTCTGGCCGACGCGTCGACCGCTGCCGCGGGAGCAGGGGCAGGGCGAGTTCAGTCTCGACAATGACGGCCTCGCCCGCGGCGCCGAGTATGCGCGCCTGCTGGGCATCGCCATCTCGCCCTGGGCGATCGCCGCGGCAGAGCTCTTGCGGCGCGAGCGGCTCGCGTTGCTCGACGACGCGCACGCGGTCGAGCTCGCCTTCGTCGTGATGCTGCCCGCGTTGTGGGTCGTCAAGCTCGCGCTGGCAGAGACCTTTCGGAGGCCGCAGACGGCGCTGCTGCCGTGGGTGGGGTCGCGTGCCGCGCTCCGTGTGCTGGCGATCGCGCTCGCGATCGTGGCCCTTGGGCTCGCCGGCCGGGTGCCGTGGCTCGCGGTCTGGCCAGGGCTCTTCTCTGCGCTGGCGCTCCTCGACCTGCTCGGCGATCGCCGCGTCGAGACCCGGGGGCGCCGAAGCGAGTCACCCCGCTGGCCTGCCTCCCCCGCGATCGTGCTGGGCTCGCTGGCGGCCGTCGCCTGCGTGGCCGCACTCCGCCAGGCTCTCTAGCATCGGGGGCGCCCATGACATCGACGGCCGCCTCCAGTCAGCCCCTCTCGGGCATTCGGATCCTCGACCTCACGACGGGGCTCGCGGGCGGGTACGCGAGCAAGCTGCTCGCCGACGCCGGCGCCGATGTCTTGAAGGTGGAGCCGCCGGAGGGCGATCCGCTGCGCCGGCGCGGTCTCGGCGAAGATTCGATCGACGCGGACGGCGACGGTCTGCTCTTCCGCTATCTGCACACGAGCAAGCGCGCGGTCGCCCTCGACCTCGACACCGAATCCGGCGGCAACGCGCTCCGGCGGCTCTACGCGGGCTGCGATGCGGTGCTCGAGTCGGCGCCCGAGGGCTGGCTCGCGGCGCGGGATCTGGGCGAGGAGACACTGGCTCGCGTGAATCCCCGGGCGAGCTGGCTGTCGATCTCGTCCTTCGGTCGAGGTGGCACCTGGAGCGAGCGAGCGGCGAACGACTTCACGCTGCAGGCGTGGTGCGGATCGACTTCGGCACGCGGGCGCGCCGGGCTGCCGCCGCTGCACGCCGGGGGCGAGGTCGGGGACTGGCTCTCCGGAGCCTGCCTGGCGGTCGCGGCCCTCGCGGCGCTGCGCAAGGCAGACGGCGCGGGGCGGGGCGAGCGGGTCGATGTCTCGAAGCTCGAGGCGATCATGCCGACCCTCACCAACGCCGGCAGCGTCTGGGGCTTCTTCTCGGACCGCTGGCATCTGCCCGCGAGCGAGGACGTGCCGTCGATCGAGCCGACGGCCGATGGCTGGATCGGCTTCTGCGTCTTCACGTCGCAGCAGTGGCAGGACTTCTCGGTGCTGATCGAAGAGCCACAGCTCGGTCTCGATCCCGGGCTCAATCACATGATGACTCGCGTGCAGCGCGCCCCGGAGCTGACACCCCTCGTCCGACGCTACACGCGCCGGTTTACGACGGCCGAGCTGCTCGAGCGGGCGGAGCTGCTGCGCGTGCCCGCGGCACCGATCGGCAACGGAGCGCTGCTGCCGGAGATGGACCACCTGCGCGAACGTGGGGTCTTCGTGGCGAATCCGCGGGGTGGCTTCAAGCAGCCGCGGATTCCGTATGCCTCGACGGGCTGGTCCCGGCGCGCCTTCGAGCCGGCGCCGACCCTCGAGCAGGCACGGGCCAGCGCGCGCGCGGTCGCCACGGAGGAGCCCGCTCGCGCGGCGGACGAGCTGTCGGAGGCAGCCTCGCGCACCGCGCTCTGGGCCGATGCCCCGCGCGCGCCGCGTGCCGATTCGAGCGGGCCCGTCGCGCGCCCGCTCGAAGGCATCCGGGTGCTCGACCTGACGGCCTTCTGGGCCGGACCCTATGGTGGCTACATCCTGTCGGGGCTCGGCGCCGACGTGATCCACGTCGAGTCGATCCAGCGTCCGGACGGCATGCGCTTCGGAACCACCGCGACGCCCGACACCGAACAGTGGTGGGAGCTCGGACCGACCTTCCACTCCGCCAACGCGGGCAAGCGTTCGTTGACGCTCGATCTGACGCGCGAGCAAGGGCTCGATCTGCTGCTGGCCTTGATCGCGAAGAGCGACGTCGTGATCGAGAACTTCTCGCCCCGGGTGATGGACAACTTCGGGCTCGACGCGGCGCGGATCGCCCGGGCGAACCCGCGCGCGATCTTCGTTCGCATGCCGGCCTTCGGGCTCGATGGACCGTGGCGCGAGCGGGTGGGCTTCGCGCAGACGATGGAGCAGGTCTCGGGCCTGGCCTGGATGACGGCCTACGGCGCTTCGGCGGGCGACCAGGCGGGACCGCTCACACCGCGCGCCTGCGCCGATCCGCTGGCGGGGCTGCACGCCGCCTTCGCCACGCTCGTGGCGCTCGAGCATCGCGATCGCACCGGCGAGGGCTGCGCCATCGAATCGGTGATGGTCGAGACGGTGCTCGGTGTGACGGCGGAAGGCGTGATGGAGTTCGACGCGACCGGTCGGCTGCTCGCGGGCGACACCAACCGTTCGCCGCACTACGCGCCCCAGAATCTCTACGACTGCGCGGGGGTCGACGCGCTCGGAGATCCGCCGCGGCTGGCGCTCTCGATCGACGACGACGCGCAGTGGCCGGCGCTGGCGGCGCTGATCGGCCGGTCGGAGTGGGCGCGACAGGCGGGCTTTGCGCGCGCGAGCGGACGACGAGCGGCTCAGGACGAGATCGATCGGGCGATCGCGGCCTGGTGTGCGGAGCGTTCGGTCGAGCAGGCCGTCTCCGAGATGCTGGCCGTCGAGGTGCCCGCCGCGATCGTCATGCCGACGCGTCTCGGGACGACGCTGCCGCCGGTCGAGGAGAGCGACTTCGTGCAGATCGTGCGACACGCGGTGGCGGGCGAGGTCCCGATTCCGACCCATCCCTTCCGCTTCGCGCGTCCCGCCGATCGCGCGCTGGCTCGGGCCGCGCCGATGCTCGGGGAGCACAATCACGAGATCCTGGGCGAGCTCCTCGGCCTGTCGCGCGAGGCGATCGAGAAGCTCGAAGCGGACGCCGTCATCGGCACGCGGCCGATCGGGCTCTGAGGAGGGGGCGAAGGTGAGAGTGGCGGCCGGTGCATTCGCCGGGATCTTCCTGCTCGGCGCGATCGTCCAGTGGAACGACCCGGATCCAGCCGTCTGGATCCTCGGCTACGGCGCGGCGGCCGGGCTCTCGCTCGCGGCGTGCCTCGGTCGGCCGAGTCGCGTGGCGTGCGCGATCGCGGCCGTGATCTTCGCGCTGTGGTTCGTGAGTCTCGCGCCGAGCCTGAGGGGTGCTCCGGAGGCGGCGTTCACCTCGTTCCGGATGCAGGCGAGCTCGCACGAGGAGCCACGCGAAGCGGTCGGGCTCGCGCTGCTGTCGGGCTGGAACCTCGTCCTGGCGATCTGGGCGGGCCGGCGGACGCCCGGCGCCGGCGCCGGGAAGAGGGCGGATCAGCCGCGTTAGGCGGGACTCCGGTCGGGAGGGGTGGCTCGGGGTCAGGCTCGGATCGCGCTGGCCTCGGGGGCTGGATAATTCCAGGGGCGGTAGCGGGGCGGGGGGTCGATGCCGAGCTCGCGTCGGACCTCTTCGAGCGGCCTCGGCAGCCAGCGCTCCCAGTCCTCGGCCAGCAGGTAGCGGGCCTTCGCTCCGCGCCGGCGGCCGCGGAGCCAGGTCGCGAGCAGGTCCAGGCGATTCGGGAACGCGTTGCGCAGGACGTTCCCGAAGGCCATCACCGCCATCGAGTGGTATCCGACCTGCCGGGTCTGGAAGGCGATGATTCCCCACTCGCCGGCCATGTCGGTTCCGTAGCCCGTGAGGACATGCCAGAGGTCGTGCAGATCGCGATAGCGATCGTGGAGGTAGGCGACCTCGGGCGTCGATTCCGGGACGAAGCCACCGGACGCCGCGCGTGCGTCGCGCACCTCCTTCGCGAGGTGCTCGGGGTAGAGGGCGTTCTCCTCGGCGAAGCGGCAATACTCGCGCCCGAGACTGCCTTCGGGCAGGCCACGAAGCCGATCGCGATCCGAGACGAGCGCAAGGATGTCGTGGCGCTCCGCGAGCAGCCTGCGTCCCTGGGCCGTCGCCTTCATGCGCCGCAGCATCGGCCGGTCGCCGCGCCCGAAGAGCAGTCCGAAGGCGTCCATGGTCCGGACCGCGGGCGCGACCTGCTCGGGTGCCGCGCGCTGGGCGCGTGAGGCCTCGAGAGCGTTGCGGAGTCGTTGCAGCATCCGGACCCTCCTCGATGCGCCGTCCTGGGCAGCCCTGACCGGACGATCGCGTGCCAGAATAGACACGGGGCAGGGCCCTGTCTAATCTGGGCATCCGGGTACGTCCCGGGGAGGAGATCGCTCGCATGACGTCGAAGAACCTGCCCGAGGCGGGAAGCACGAGCCACGAGCGTCCCGAATCGGTCGCCGAGAAGGAGGAGTTCTCGTCCGGCGGGAACCGCCACCTGATCCTGCTTCGCGGCAAGGTCGGGCTCGCGATCGACACGGCCCTGCTGTGGCTGACCGGCTACTCCCTGATGACCAAGCAGTACACCTACGCGAACGGGGCGCCCTATCAGCCGACGTTGTTGCTGTATACGGTCGGCGCGCGCAGCGGCAAGCAGCGGCGTTGCGGTCTTCCCTACTTCGAGGTCGACGGCGCCTACGTCGTGCGGGGCAGCAATGGCGGGGGGCCGACCGACCCGCATTGGTGTCACAACGTGCGCGCGAACCCGGAGGCGAAGATCCGCATCCGCGGCCGGACGAAGCAGGTCCACGCCCATGTCGCCAGCGGCGAGGAGCGTGCGCGGCTCTTCGAGATCCTCAGCGAGCGCAGCAAGTCGACCGTGGGATACCAGGCGATGTGTGCGCCGCGCGAGCTGCCGCTGGTCGTCCTGCGCGAAGTCTGAGCGTTCTCGGATGAGCGTCTACATCGACGTCTGGCATCGCGTGCACCCGCTCACCCCGGCCGCCCATGCCCGATTCCTCGACTACTACGCGTCGCACGTGGTCGCGCCGCCCTCGGACTTCTTCGAGGTCGTCGCCGGCTTCCGCTACACGCAGGGCGGGACCAACGAGGACTTCGCACTCTATCGCTACGAATCGATGGCGGCGATCGAGGAGTCGATGCGGAGCTTCGGTGCGAATCCGGAATTCGTACGGGCGACCGAGACGCTCTTCGCCGAGATCGAGATCGAAGAGACGAGGGCGGTCGCGCTGCATCTCCCGAGCGAGCGCGCGGAGTCGCCCGAGACGCAGCTGGACGCGCTGATCGCCGACTCGCCCGCGCCCGAGGAGCCCGCGCGTCGCTTCGTACGCAGCGTGCGGATCTGCAGCGCGAGCCATCGTCCCCGCGTCTTCGAAGCCCTCGCCGAGCGCCGGGCGCAGATCGAGTCCACGGGGCGCGCTCGCCTGGTCGCGGGCTTCCACTACGTCGTCGGGCCCGTGATGGATCTGGTCGAGATCTGGCTGCTGTCCGAGCGGCTCGTCGAGTGGACGGAGTCGGAGCTCGGTGTCGCGCCCGCGCTCGCCACCGAGCTCGCGGCGCTCGCCCCGGAACGCGAGCGCCGCGGCCTCGCCCCCACCGGCTTCTCGAAGCTGCGCTAGCGAGCCCCACGAATCTCCCCGCGCTGCGTCCTCGCGGCGGCTCCCCGAGCCCTCGCGCCGGCTGCCTGCCGCTGCGTCGAGGTGATAGACTGACGGCCCCGCGCGGCATACCCCGTCCGCCGGAAGGAGCTTTGCGATGTACGACCTCGTGATCCGAAACGGCCGCGTCTACGACGGCAGCGGCGACGCACCCTTCGATGGTGACCTCGCCATCGAGGGCGATCGCATCGCGGCCGTCGGCCGGATCGACGAGGAGCGGATCGATCCCGAGCGGACCCGGACGATCGATGCCACGGGGCTGATCGTCACGCCGGGCTTCGTCGATGCCCACACCCACTACGACGGTCAGGTGACCTGGGATCCCTTCGTCTCGCCCTCGACGTTTCATGGCGTCACCACGATCGTGACCGGCAACTGCGGCGTCGGCTTCGCGCCCTGCCGTCCCGATCAGCGCGACTGGCTGATCGGCTTGATGGAGGGCGTCGAGGACATTCCCGGGACGGCGCTGCACGAGGGCATCCGCTGGCGCTGGGAGACCTTTCCGGAATACCTCGACGCGCTCGAGACGACGCCGCTCGCGATCGATGTCGGTACGCAGGTGCCGCACGGCGCCGTGCGCGCCTACGTGATGGGGCCTCGCGGGCCGGCCCGCGAGGTCGCGACGCCCGAGGAGATCGACGGCATGGCGCGCGTCGTGCGCGAGGCGATCGAAGCCGGGGCGCTCGGCTTCAGCACCTCGCGCACCGAGAAGCATCGCGACGTGAACGGCGAGGTCACGCCCTCGATCACGGCCCACGAGGACGAGCTCGTCGGGATCGCCCGCGCGCTCGGCGAGACGGGCAAGGGCGTGCTGCAGGGCATCTCGGACTTCTACGACTTCGAGCACGAGTGGAAGATGTTCCGGCGCATGGCGGAGGTGTCGGGGCGCCCCTGCTCGATCACGGTCGAGCAGCAGGACGCGCGGCCGGACTGGTGGAGGCAGCTGCTCGACGCGGTCGACGCGGCGCAGGCCGACGGGCTCGAGATGCGCGGGCAGGTGCCGCCGCGGGCGACCGGCGTGCTGCTCGGCCTGACCGCCACGCTGAATCCCTTCAGCTTCTGTCCGAGCTTTGGCCCGGCGGTCTTCGACGCGACCCGCTTCGAGCCGCTGCCCCTGGCGCAACGCGTGGCGAATCTGCGCGACCCCGAGACACGCGCGAAGATCCTGGCCGAGTCCCTCGACTTCGAGAAGCCGAACGCCCTGATCGGCGAGATCATCACGAGCTTCCACAAGATGTTCCCGATGAGCGACCCGGTCGACTACGAGCCGGCGCCCGAGGACTCGGTCGAGGGGATCGCCCAGCGCGAAGGGCGGACGCCCCAGGAGGTGGCCTACGACCTGCTGCTCGAGGACGAGGGCAAGGCGCTGCTCTATCACCCGCTCTTCAACTACCTGCCGGGCAATCTCGACTACGTCGAGCAGATGCTCGAGCATCCGCATACGGTCTTCGGCCTGTCGGATGGCGGCGCCCATTGCGGGGTGCTCTGCGACGCGAGCTTCCCGACCACGCTGATCCAGCATTGGGGGCGCGATCGGACGCGGGGCAAGAAGCTGCCCCTCGAGCGACTGGTGCGGATGCAGACGAAGGAGACCGCGGAGCTCGTCGGGCTCTACGATCGCGGGCTGCTACGGCCGGGCTACAAGGCGGACGTCAACGTGATCGACTTCGATGCGTTGGCGCTGCATCCCCCGACCGTCGTGCACGACCTGCCCGCAGGTGGCCGCAGGCTGATCCAGCGCGCCACCGGCTACAAACACACGATCGTCTCCGGGCGCGTGGCCTTCGAGGAGGGCGAGCCGACGGGCGAGCTCGGGGGACGCGTGATTCGGGGCAGCCAGCCCGCTCCGGTCTGAGTCGATCGATCAAAGACCCCGAGGTGATCGTTCCGCTTCCGGACGAGCGCACTCGGGCACGAAAGGAATCCAGCCATGAAGAACCAGAAGATCCTCGTGACCGGCCCGACGGGCCAGGTCGCCGGCCCGGTCGCCCGGCATCTCGCGCAGGACAATGACGTGTGGGCGACCGCGCGCTTCACCGACGAGAGCAAGAAGACCGCCTTCGAGGCCGAGGGCATCACCTGCGTGAAGAGCGATCTCGCGACCGGAGACTTCTCGGCGCTCCCCGACGACTTCGACTACGTGCTGCATTTCGCCTGCTCTCGGACACCCGACTTCGAGACCGACATCCGTGCGAACGGCGAGGGCGTCGGCCTGCTCATGAGTCACGTGCGCCGCGCGAAGGGCTTTCTCGCCTGCTCGACGACCGGCGTCTACGAGGCCGACGACCACAATCCCTTCACCGAAGAGAGCCCGCTCGGCGACAACCATCGCGTGATGGCGCCGACCTACAGCATCTCGAAGATCGGTGCCGAGGTGGTCGCTCGCTTCGCCGCGCGGGAGTTCGATCTCCCGACGATCATCACGCGACTCAACACGCCCTACGGCGAGAGCGGCGGCTGGCCCTACTACCATCTCATGATGATCAAGCACGGCACGCCGATTCCGGTCCACACCAACAAGCCGTCCCAGTACACGCTGATCCACCAGGACGACATCAACCGCACGGTCTCGGGACTCGTCGAGTCGGCCTCCGTGCCGGCGCGGATCGTCAACTGGAGTGGACAGGAGCACGTGGCGATCGAGGAGTGGTGCGCCTATCTCGGCGAGCTGATCGGCGTCGAGCCCAAATTCGATTACACGGAGAACACCCTCGAGAGCGTCATGACCGACAACAGCCGCATGCGCGAGCTCGTCGGACCCGCGAAGGTGGACTGGAAGGACGGCCTGCGCCGGATGGTCGAGGCGCGTCATCCCGACTGGCTGGTGGGCTAGGGGACCGGCCCGATGGCTGAGACGCGGGAGCGGCGACCGGCGCAGATCCAGACCGGGATCCAGGAGGTCGACCCGCGCCATCGGCTCGACGTCGCGAAGCTCGAGCGATACGTGCGCGCGAATCTCGACGAGTTCGACGGCGCGTTGACGGTCCGGCAATTCGTCGGGGGGCAGTCGAATCCGACCTATCTGCTCTCGGACGGGACGCGCGAGTGGGTGCTTCGGCGCAAGCCCCCCGGAAAGCTGGTTTCCTCGGCGCACGCCACCGACCGGGAGTTCCGGATCCTGACTGCGCTCGCGACGACGGATTTTCCGGTGCCGCGAGCGCGGGTCTACTGCGACGACGTCTCCGTGATCGGGACCGAGTTCTACCTGATGGACCGCGTGGTCGGCCGGATCCTCGTCGACCAGACGCTTCCGGACTGGACGCCCGCCGCCCGCCGCTCGCTCTACGAGTCCCAGATCAGCATCCTCGCCAGGCTACACAAGATCGACTACGAGGCGATCGGGCTCGGGGACTACGGCAAGCCGGGCAACTACTTTGCGCGTCAGATCCACGTCTGGTCGAAGCAGTATCTCGGTGCCGATCTGCCCGCGGACGAGCGTTCGGACTCCATGGAACGCTTGATGGAGTGGCTGCCCGCGAATATTCCCGAGGACGATTCGACGACGATCGTGCACGGGGACTACGGTCTGAACAACATGGTCGTTCATCCGACGGAGGCGCGGGTCATCGCGATCCTCGACTGGGAGCTCTCGACGCTCGGGCATCCGCTGGCCGACCTCACCTATCACCTGTCCCAGCGTCTTGCGCCCGGTGGACATTTCGAGGGGCTCGATCGCGCGGCCCTCGCGTCGATGGGCATCCCGACGCAGGACGAATACGTCGCGCGCTACTGCGAGCTCACGGGTCGGTCGGGCGTCGACGATCTCGACTACTATCTCGCCTTCCACCTGTTCCGTACGGCGGGCATCATGTTCGGTATCGCGGGGCGGGCGCGAGCGGGAACCGCGGCCGGCTCCCAGGCCGCCGAGCTCGGAAGGATCGCGGGGCCGCTGGCCGACCGTTCGCTGGCCCTGGCGCGGAAGCTCGGCGCCTGAAGCGACGGGAATCGGCCGATCGAGGCGTCTGTCCGGGGGGCTGCCCTAGAAGTTGAAGCGAATCCCGACCGTGACCTCATGTGCATCGAACTCAGCCTCGATGTCCTGGTCGACGCCGCCGATCACAGCGCCGATCGACTCCGTGCCCGCCGCCCCGACGTAGCGATAGCCGAGCGCGAAGGAGGCGGCCTGCGAGACCGGCGCGATCAGGCCGACCATGGCGTTGTAGACGAAGACATCGTCGGTGTCGTCGACGTCGAACTCGCCGGCCGTCTTGCGATGCAAGTCGACGGTGAAGCGCCCCCAGCCGATTCCGGCTCCGATATAGGGCGCCACGGGAAGACCGAGGTCGAGGTCGAAGTAGCTGTTGAACATCAGGCTGAGCAGCTTGGTCTCGCCGTCCGTCTTCTGGGGAGGGCTCACGAGCGCGGCCTTGTCGGCGTCCGCTTCGCGGTAGTCCAGCGCGATCTCCCCTCGGAAGCCCTCGAAGAGGCGGGTGCCGATCGCGCCACCCACCACGAAGCCCGTCTCCGATTCGATGCGACTCTGGCTTGTCGCGCCGTCCTTCAAGGTCTGGTTGGGGACGAAGGCCGCCCCGGCGCTGAACTGGACGTAGGAGGGAAGCGGCGGAGCGCTCGTGTCCCATTCCTTCGCGGAGACGGCTTCGGCTCGTAGCGCGAAGAGCGCCGCCATGATCAGGGTGACGAGGGTGACGAGCTCGGGCCGATTCGAAAGCTTCAGGGTCACGGGAGATCCTCGCGTGCAGGGGATGCCCCACCTGCTGGGTCTGCGTGGAGAGTCGCTCGGGGCGACTGGCTTTCGACCGACTCCGTCACGCGCGCCGACACATCGAATTGATCGTTCGCTTCGACAGGGTAGACAGCGTAAGCATAGATGAGAATCCGAGCGGGTCCCCGAAGAACGACTCGGCGTCAGGTCTGAGACGCGAAGAGCTGCCTCGGTCGAAGCGAGGTCAGGCGGCCCTAGCGCCGCGCTCGAACCGCTTCGACGCGCTCGCCGAAACGCTCGAGGGCCGCGGCGCGGCGCGTCGGAACATGTTCGCTCGGCCAGCCTTCGACCGGCTCTACGTTCTTCAGGATCTGCCTGGCCATGGCCTGCTTGTGAACCTCGTCGGCGCCGTCGGCGATGCGCAGCGCGCGGCCCTGTCGGTACATGTGCTCGAGCGGCATGTCGGTGGTGTAGCCGAGGGCGCCGTGGATCTGGATGGCCCGGTCGATGATGTCGAGGGTCAGCTTCGGGACATAGTATTTGATCATCGAGATCTCGGTGCGCGAGTTCGAGCCGTGCGCGCCGCGCTGGTCCATCGTCCAGGCCGCGCGCAGGACCACGAGTCGCGCGGTCTCGAGCTCCGTATACGACTGGGCGATCATGTCCTGCACCATCTGCATCTTGCCGAGAGGCCGACCCTTCGTGTGCCGCGAGGCCGCGCGCTCGCACATCATCTCGAAGGCGTATTGCGCCTGTCCGATGCAGCGCATCGCGTGATGGATGCGCCCACCACCGAGCCGCTTCTGCGAGAGCACGAAGCCTTCGCCGGGCTCGCCGATCATGTGGTCGAGCGGGACGCGGCAGTTCTCGAAGACGACCTCCGAGTGGCCGCCGATCCGGTCATAGAGATGCCCGGGCTCCGAGAAGTGGGGATGCGCCATCGAGCCCACGTCCCGGACGACCGTCATGCCCGGCGTCCCGCGCGGGACGACGATCATCGAGGCGCGCTGATGGGGTGGGGCGTCCGGGTCTGTGATGCAGAAGAGCAGCGTGAAGTCCGAGACCGAGGCGTTCGACGCGAACCATTTGTGTCCGTTGATCACCCACTCGTCGCCTTCCCGCACGGCGCGCGTCGTCATCTCCGTCGGATCGGAGCTGGCGGTCGCGGGCTCGGTCATCGAGAAGGTGCTGCGAACCTCGCCGCGCATCAGCGGATAGAGCCAGCGTTCGCGCTGGGCCTCGTTGGCGCCGACCGCGAGCAGCTCGGCGTTGCCCGAGTCGGGCCCCTGACAGCCGAAGATCTCCGGCGCCAGCGAGTGACGTCCGAGGATCTCGTGAATGAGCGCGAGCTTGACCTGCCCCATGCCCTGTCCGCCGTCCTCGGGTCCCAGGTGGGGCGCCCACAGGTTCCGCTTCTTCACCTCCTCCTTGAGCGGAGCCCAGAGCTCGTCGAGCTGGGCCTGGTTCAGTCCATCGCATAGCAGGTCGAGCGGGATGATCGTGTTGTCCACGAAGTCGCGGATCCAGTCGAGCTGCTTCTGGAATTCGGGTTCGGTCGAGAAATCCCAAGCCATGTGGAGTGTCCCTTCGGTCGGAGTTTTCGGCGGCTCGCTCTCGGGAGCGGGAGCTCGAAGGTAACGGAATGTCGACGCGCGGGAACGGCGCCCGCAGACCGCGCCAACGGATGTTTGCGTCACCCGTCGGGGTCTCCGCGCGAGGACGCTGTGCTAAGGGTCGGGGACCAGACCGGGCCGGTGGGCGTGGTCGGGCGCGCAAGGGCTGTTCTGCCTTTGCAGCCTTCGTAGATGAAGCCCTGAATCGGAGAGTCGTCATGAATCGATCGCCCAGGCGGTCCACCGCGTTCTTCTCGCTCGTCGCCGCCGTGGTGCTCGTCCTGGCGGGCTGCTCGAAGGAAGCGCCGACGCCCGATCCGTCGAGTCTGCGGCGGATCTCGCAGGGCGAGGTCGTCGGCACGGCGATCGAAGAGGGCCGCGTCCACGCCTATCGTGGGCTGCCCTACGCGGCGCCGCCGACGGGGGAGCTGCGCTGGCGTGCGCCGCGGCCACCGGCGGGCTGGGACGGGACGCGGGAGGCGCTCGAGTCAGGCTCCGAATGCTCACAGCTGGGCGGCGACCCGGTGATGGGCAGCGAGGACTGCCTCTACCTCGACGTCTACGTCCCGTCGATGGCGCCCGAAGACGTGCCGTCGGGTGACGGACGGCTGCCCGTGATGTACTGGATCCACGGCGGCGGCAACAGCATGGGCTCGGGCAACATGCTCTCGCCCGCGGCGCTGGCCCGCGACAACGGCGTGATCGTGGTGACGATCAACTATCGGCTCGGGGTCTTCGGCTGGCTCTCGCATCCCGCGCTGCGCGCGAGCACCGAGAACGCCGAAGACGCCTCGGGCAACTTCGGAACCCTCGACATGATCCGCGGCCTCGAGTGGGTACGCGACAACATCCCGGCCTTCGGCGGCGATCCCGATCGGGTGACGCTCTTCGGCGAGTCCGCCGGCGGAATCAACGTCTTCTCCCTGCTCGTCTCGCCGCGGGCGAAGGGCCTCTTCGCGGCCGCCATCAGCGAGAGTGGCTCGCCGACGACGATGACCCGCGACGAGTCGGAGAACTATACGGACGATGCCGAGCTGCCGGGTCTGCCGGGGTCGTCGGCGGAGGTCCTGATCGCCCTGTTGCAGCAGGCGGGGAAGGCCGCGGATCGAGCGACCGCCAAGGAGGTCGCTGCCGCGATGCCCCCGGCCGACATCGAGGCGTTCCTGCGCGGCTTCTCGACCGAGGAGATCCTGCGTCCCTTCATCGAGAAGGCCGACGGTGTCATGCCGATCTACATCACGCCGAACGTCTTCCAGGACGGCCACGTGATCAGCCACGGCGAGCCGATCGACTTGTTCGCGACGCCCGGGGCCTACAACGCCGTGCCGTTCATTGCGGGGACCAATCGCGAGGAGAGCAAGCTCTTCTTCGCCATGGACTCGCCGCATCTCGAGACGACCTTCGGGTTCCCGACCAGCTTCCGGAGCGAGCGGCTCTACGACGTCGAGGGCGAGTATGGCGGGATGATCTGGCGGGCGATGGGCGCGGACGAGCCGATCGCAGCGATGCGCCGGAGTCAGGGGCCTTCGGTCTGGTCCTATCGCTTCGACTGGGACGAGGAGGGCAGTCTGCTCGGCATGGATCTGTCGAAGCTATTAGGCGCCGCGCACGCGATCGAGATGCTCTTCGTCTTCGATCTGACGCACCTGGGCTTCGCCAATCGTTTCGTCTATGAGGACCTGCCCTCCGCACGTCTCCTGTCGGAGCAGATGCGTTCCTACTGGGCGAATTTCGCGCACACGCGTCGGCCCGGGTCCGGGCAGGCGGGCGATCTGCCCGAGTGGCAGCCCTGGGGCACGGGTGAGTTCTCTCCGAAATACATGGTCTTCGATTCGGAGCGTGACGGCGGCCTGCGCATGGCGCCGGACCGCATCGATCAGGCCTTCGTGCTCGACCGGGCCGCCAAGGATCCGCGGCTGTTGAGCGACGAGGAACGATGTCGCGTCTATCGTAATTTCGTGCAGTGGAGCGCCGCGCTGACCGTCGAAGCCTATTCCGAGATCGACGGAGGCATCTGTCAGGCCTGGCCGCTCGAGTCGCGGCTCTTCTTTCCGTCACTGTCCCACGAGTCGTCCCCCGAGAAGGCATCCTAGGAGGCGGTATGGCGAAAGCGTCGGGCCCTTCGAGCCTGCCCTATCCGATCATCGATCTCGATCACCACTACTACGAGTCGGATGACTGCTGCACGCGATATCTCGAGCCCCGCTATCGGGACCGGGCCGTGCATATTCGCGAGGATGAGTCGGGTCGTCGCAGCTGGTACGCAGGAGATCGGCCGCTCAGCTTCGATCGCCGACCGCTCGACTTCGTGCTCGAGCCCGGCGATCTGCGTCGGCTCCTGGCCGAGCGTGAGCGCGGTGGCATCACCGAGGCCCGCCTGATCGATTCGACCTCGGACCCTGCCTTCCGCGACCGCGACGCGCGGCTCGAAAAGCTCGATGCCTTCGGTGTCGAAGCCTGCGTGATGTTCTCCTCCTTCTTCTTCGAGAATGAGTTCGTGGACGATCCGGCGGCGGGCTTCGCCAACCTCTCGGCCTACAACCGCTGGGTCGAGGAGGAGTGGGGCTATCAGTATCGGGATCGCCTCTTCGCGCCGGCCAGCCTCAGCCTGCTCGACCTGGACCTGGCGATCCGAGAGCTCGAGCGCGTGCTCGCGGCCGGTGCGCGCCTCGTGATGCTCCGGACGGGTCCCTTCCGAGGCCGCTCGCCCGCGGATCCCTGCTTCGATCCCTTCTGGGCGCGCGTCGAAGAGGCGGGCGTGCCGGTCGTGCTGCACGTCAGCCTCTCGACCTACGAGACGGAGATCTCTCGAATCTGGGGCGAGCCGACGGACTCGACGATGGGGACCTTCTCGGCCTTCCAGTGGTTCACGACCTTCATGCAGCGCCCGATCATCGACACGCTGGCGGCCCTGGTCTTCGGCAATCTCTTCGGGCGCTTCCCCGGCTTGCGCGTGCTCTCGATCGAGAATGGCTCCGCCTGGGTGCCGCAGCTCATGAAGGATCTCGATCACGTCATGCACTACACCCAGCCGAGCACGCGCTGGCCGGGGGGGCCTCTCTCGGCCGCCCCCTCGGAGCTGCTTCGCGAACACCTCTACGTGTCACCGTTCTACGAGCCCTTCTACGAGGCGCCGCTCGAGGAGCTCGTCCGCGCGATCGGCATCGACCGCCTGATCTTCGGATCGGATTGGCCCCACGGCGAGGGCAAGCCGGCTCCACTCGATTATCTCGAGGAGTCCGCCGCGCTGTCCCCGACTGAGCTCGAGCGCTTCATGCGCAAGAACGGACTCGATCTGCTCGGTCTCGCGTAGCGCGGTCCGACCTCGCGCGGGGTGGCTAGGCCTTGCGGAGCGCGGCGGCGCGGCCGGCCTTGCGACCGAAGAACGTGACGTCTCCGACGGACATGCCGCTCGCGTAGCCCTCGGCCGATCGCGGCATGCCGCAGGTCGCCCGCCCCGCGGCATAGAGCCCCGGGATCACGTCCCCGTCCATCGTGAGGACCTCGCCCGTCGGTCGCGTCTCGAGGCCGCCCAGCGTGAAGCCCACGTAGATGCCGTGCTCCCCCGGCGTGATGTCGACCGCGGCGATGGTCGGCTCGATGGGCTCGAGCCACTCTGATTGCTTGTGGAAGAGCGGGTCACGACCCTCGGCGGCATGCTGGTTGTAGTAGTCGAAGGTGTGGCGGAGGTTGTCGGCTGGCAGGCCGATCTCCTCCGCGATCTCCCCGATGTCGTCGCTTGCGCTGGCGATCTCGCCGCCCAACATGTTCGGCAGCTTCCAGCGCTTCTCGCCGATGATCAGGTAGACCGCGTCGCCGTTCTGGAGCTGGCGAAGGGCGTTGGCCGCGATGCGCGCGTGATAGACGTCTTCGTTGATGAAGCGCTGACCCTGGGCGTTCACGAGGATGCCGAAGGTGTGGTCGGCGGGCGGGTAGAAGGGAATCGTCACGAAGCTCTGGTTCATGTGCAGCGTCGAGCCGCCGGCGCCCTGACCCATCCGGATGCCCGTGCCGTCGTCGAAGGGATTGCCGATCGGCCCCGCGAAACGCGCGACCTCGGGCGAGTAGTGCTTCCACATGGCCTGATTCATCGCGAAGCCGCCCGTGCACAGCACGACCCCTCGGCGCGCCCGGACATTGCGCTCCTCGCCGTCGATGCGCACCACCAGCCCGAGGATCTGGCCCGCCTCGTCGGCGATGAGTCGCAGGGCACGGGCGTTGTATTCGACGGCGACGCCGCGCGACTCGACCTGCCGGGTCACGATCTGCATGAAGAGCGGGCCGCCGTTGTCGCCCTCGACCTCGAGATTGTGGCCGCGGGGACAGGGCTCGGCGATGTCGCGAAAGGGCCAGGCCTTCTCGTTGCCGGTGTAGAGCAGGCAGTCGTCGGTCAGCGCCACGATCGCCTTGCCGACATATTCGCTGTCCTTGTAGGGGACACCGAGGCCGACGATCCAGTCGAAGTGGTCGCGGCTGCCCTCGGCGTAGAGGCGGACCTTCTCCTCGTCGGCGAGGTCGCCCTGGGCCAGCATCAGATAGTCGAAGAGCGCGTCCGTCGAGTCCGCATAGCCGCAGGCCTGCTGAACGCGGGTTCCGCCGCCTCCGCCCATGTAGATCTCGGCACTCGACAGGGCGGTCGATCCGCCGCTCGCCGAAGCCACCTCGAAGATCGTGACCTCGGCGCCCTGGTCGGCAGCCTCGATCGCCGCGCAGCCGCCCGCGCCGCCGAATCCGATGATCGCGACGTCGGTCTCGATGTCCCAATGGTCGACGTCTTCGAATCGGCGGGGGTGGGTCGGGCTGATCTGACTCATGCTTCCTCTCGAGGTGGGTTGGGAGGATAGACAATGCGCGTCTCGGCGGGCATCCCGCCCGGAATTGCGGGAAGATCGCGGGATGGCCGACCCCTCGTCCCGATCCGATCGACCGACCCGATCCTCGAAGCGCTCGTCCGCCGCGTCCTCGGACGATCCCGCCGCGTCTCGCTCGGGCGCGGCTCCGGGCGGCGCGGTGATCGAACCGGACCCGGAGGTCCTGGTCCAGATCGCGCGCATGAAGATGCCCTTCGGTCGCTACGCGGGGACCCGACTGATCGACCTGCCGGAGCCCTATCTGGTGTGGTTCCGAAAGCGGGGCTTTCCGCGTGGCCACCTCGGAGAGCTGCTGGCCACGCTCTACGAGATCAAGGCGAACGGCCTCGAGCCCCTGCTGGCCTCGCTGCGCGATCCCTCGGATCCACGCTATCGCGACACGGATCCGCGAAATTTTCGCGAGGGCGACCGCTAGCGCAGGGTAAAGATCCCGTTCTCGAGATGGGCCGCCCGTCCGCAGGCTTCTTCGTCCGCGAGCAGCGCCGCCATCAGATCCGGATCATGGGAGCGCCCCCAGACGCGTTCGCCCGAATCCGTGAGTGCCGCGAACGACGCCTGGTACGGACCCTCGTGAAAGACGATCACCGTATAGGCTTCGATCGTCGCGGGACCCGAGTAGCCCTCGACATAGCTTCGCCTCGGCATCACCGCGAACTCCTCGCTCACGTCCTCGATCTGCGGCGCATCGTGGCTCCCCGGATCCGTCGAATAGAGTCCGTAGGAGAAGTGCGCGAAGCTCCCGCCCACCGAGCCGATCGCGCCGGTCGAGCCCGGGTCGGCCCGGAGCCGCTCGACCATCGTCGCCTTGCTGTGCAGGACATAATTGCCGAAGGGGCCGCCGAAGAAGGTCATGCCACCGGTCAGGCTCGGCACCGGGTCGGTTGGCACACCGAGCGCGGCGGCGCCGGCCTGGATCGCGAAGGGAAAGCACGAGTAGAGATCGATGTGATCGAGGTCGTCTACGCTCGAGCCCGAGAGCTCGAGTACGCGCTGGGCGGCGAGGACCTGTCCCGGGTGTCGATGCAGGACGTCGCGCTCCGAGAGCAGGATCGTCTTGCTCATCTCCGTCGAGGCCCGCAGGTAGACGCGTTTCTCCTCGGGCACCCCGAAGCGGGTCGCGGCCTCCGCTGAGCACAGGATCAGGGCGGCGCTCTGATCGACGGAGATATTCGAAGTCATCAGCTTCGTGTAGGGATAGTTGACCATCCGGTTGCCCGGGGCCGGGTTGCGAATCTCTTCGGCCGGCACCTCGCGCTGGATCCAGGCATACGGATTCTTGGCGGCCACCTGACTCATCCGATGGGAGAGGTCGGCGATCTTGTCGCGATGAGCGCTCGGCGATAGTCCCTGGGAATGCCGCAGCGACACGTCGCAGAGGGAGAAGACCGAGGTCGCGTTCAGGATGCCCGCGTCCTGCTCGTCCATCAGCCGCAGGAACTTCATCTCGCCGACGCGCGTATCCGGCTCCCCGGCGATCGTGTCGTCCCAATGCAGGGGGATCTCTTCGCGCTGCAGGCGGCGCTTGCTGTTCTCGCTCTCGCCCCCGACGATCGCGATCACGTCCGCCCGGCCGGCGGCGATCTCTTCGCAGGCGCGGTTCACCAGGATCTGGACGATGTGGCCGCTGATCGCGCCGACCGTCGTGCGGACGCCGGGCGAGCCCAGTCGCTGACCGAGCAGCCTGCCGGGGTCGCCATATTGCCACAGGCCCTGGGGCACCAGGATCGCATCGAGGGACTCGACGAGCTTCGGAGCGCCGGCATCCTCGGCGGCATTCCGGATCGCGCGCTCCATCAGCGCGAGGGGCTCGGCCGCCTCTCGCGGATCTTCGACGCGTTGGACGATCTGTGCGACACCCGCGATGGCGGGGCGGCGGGGGCTGGACGAAGCCATGGGGTCTCCTGGCGAATGGGCGCGAAGCGGTTTCGAGGGGAGAAGCGATCGCAGCGAAGGACTCCGATGCGCTTCGACAAGGGGATAGCATGATTCGGATGCGATCCGGCCCCGGACGATAAGAGCCGGCGAGACGACCGTCTATACGCTTCACGCACGAACGATCCGCGTCTCGCGCGCGGAGCCAGGTACGGCCCCCCGAGTCGGCGGCGCGCGGTGAGGGCCGGGAAGCCGCTCGGGCCGCGGGCCCGAGGCCTCGAGGGGCTCGTCAGTCCGTCCGCTCAGTCCGTCAGCCAGGAGACGGGCAGACAGACGGTCTCCGACACCAGGGCGACGATTCGTTCGGCCAGGCCGGGCTCGTGCCAGGCCCGATCGAGGACGTAGGCACGGATGGCCTGCGAATCCTCGGGGCCGAGCGCGTCGGCGAAGCTCGGCATGCCCTGCGCGGTGCGCAGTCCGCCGCGCACGATCGCATCCCAGACGGCATGGGTCTCGGGCGAGGCCGTCCGCAGGTCGGGGTAGAGACCGCTCGACTCGGCGCCCAGACCGTGACACGTGAAGCAATGCTCGGCGTAGGCGGCGCGGCCGCGGGCGATGGTCTCGGGTGGGACCTCGAGGCGGGGCACCTGCCGCTCGCGCGGCGGCCGCGCGGCGACCCGCGGCATCGAGGCCCGGCCATCCAGCTTGAAGGCGAGCACGCGCCCGGCATTGTCGTGCTCGAAGCGCGACGCGTGGTTTCCGAGGCTTCCGCCGGTGCCGGCCAGGACGGCGATGAACTGCTCGCCGTCGACCCGATAGCTGATCGGGGGCGCCATCACGTCCACGCCGACGTCGACCGACCAGAGCTCTCGGCCGTCGCGTGCGTGATAGGCCGAGAAGCGACCCTGCCCCGAGCCCTGGAAGACCAGATCCCCGGCCGTGGCGAGGGTGCCCCCCGGCACGCCCGAGTCGTGACGGACCTCCCAGGCCTTCCTTCCCGCGACGGGATCCCAGGCGATCAGTCGCGTCCGGCCGCAGGGCAAAGCGCGTAGGCTGGTGAAGCCCTCGAGCGACTCGTGGAGCCGGGTGAAGTCTTCGCCGGTATTCCAGAGGCCGGGTCGGAAGCGAAAGGCCTGGCGCGGCTCGTACAGGTACATCGACTCGATCGCCGGGATGTAGACGAGGCCCGTGCCCGGGTGGAAGCTCATCGGCTGCCAGTTGTGCCCGCCGGTCACGCCGGGTGCGATGCGTCGGCCCTGTCGCGTCCAGTCCGCTTCCGGCCGCTCGACCGGGCGCCCGGTTTCGAGGTCGACGTGACTGGCCCAGCTCGCGTGCACGAATTTCTCCGCCGACAAGCAGCTCGCCCGTCTCGCGGTCGAGCACGTAGAAGAAGCCGTTCTTCGGCGCCTGCATCAGGACCTTGCGCGGCCGGCCCTGCCAGCGAAGCTCCGTCAGGATCATGTGCTGGGTCGCCGTGTAGTCCCAATGCTCAGCGGGCGTCGTCTGGTAGTGCCAGACCAGCTCGCCGGTCGCGGGGCGGAGCGCCAGGATCGAGGCCAGGTAGAGGTTGTCGCCACCGCCGGGGCTGCGCCGCGCGCGATCGTACACGCTCGAGTTGCCGGTCCCGACGTAGAGCAGGTCGAGCTCGGGGTCGAAGGCCATGGCATCCCAGACCGTGCCGCCGAGACCGGATTCCCAGAGCGAGTCCGCCGGCCAGGTCTCGGCGGCGCGCTCGAGCTCCGGATGCTCGTGGGGGCCGTGCTTGCTGGCCGGCACGGTGTAGAAGCGCCAGGCCAGCTTTCCGGTGTCGAGATGATAGGCGGAGAAGTAGCCGCGCACGCCGAGATCGGCACCGCCATTGCCGATCACGACCAGGTCGCCCACGACGCGCGGCGCTCCGGTGATCGTGTAGGGCTGGCCGAGGTCGGTGGTCCGGACGCTCCAGAGCGGGTCGCCATTGTGGGCGTCGAGCGCGATCAGCCGTCCGTCGAGGGTGCCCAGGTAGATGCGTCCATGGGCGTAGGCCACGCCGCGATTCACGACGTCGCAGCACGCATGCCTGGCCTTCCAGCGCGGCACCTCGGGGTCGTACCGCCAGAGCTCGCGTCCGGTCCGGGCGTCCAGGGCGAAGACGACGCTCCAGGAAGCGGTGGCGTAGAGGGTCCCGTCGACGACCAGGGGGGTGGCTTCGAGACCTCGCTGTGATCCCGTGTCGTAGGACCAGGCCAGTCCGAGTCGTCCGACCGAACCGGGATCGATCGCGGCGAGGGGGCTGAAACGCTCTTCGTGCGGAGACCCCCCGTGCCGGCGCCACTCGACGTCGCCCGCTTCGCCTGCCTCGGTCCCGGGGCGCACCGCCGGCTCCGCGTCCGCGGCGCTCGCGCACAGCAGGATCGCAAGCGATCCGATGCGGAGCGCAGCGTGCGCGCGCGAACCTGGGGAGCGGGGAGACATCCAGACCTCGGCTCGGAGCTTGGTTTCGGGGGCGGCGACCGGGAAAGCGCGGCATCATCGCGCGAGCCGAAGGAGCATGCCACAACGAAGCGCTCGCCGGCAGGCGCGGCGGGCAGGGGAGTCGATGAGCCAGGACGTTCGTTATGCACTCGCTTCCGTGGATCACGCGTCGGAGCTTTCTCGCCTTGAGAAGCTCCAGACGATCAACGATCCGGCGACGCTCTCTCGTCTGGAGGAGATCGGGGTCGCGGCCGGCTGGCGTTGCCTCGAGGTGGGCGCCGGGGCGGGCTCGATCGCGCGCGCGCTGGCGGCGCGTGTCGGCTCCGGGGGTGAGGTGGTCGCCGCGGATATCGACCCGCGCTTCCTGGCGGACTTTGCGGGCGAGAACCGGCGCGTGCTTCGGCACGATCTCTCGAAGGGCCCGGTGCCGCCCGCGGATTTCGATTTCGCGCACGCCCGCGCGCTGCTCGCGCATATCGAAGATCTACCCGGCGCCGTGCGCCATCTGGTCGAGTCCGTCCGGCCCGGGGGCATCGTGCTCTGCGAGGAGCCGGACTACGGCGCTTGCGAGCCCTGCGACGCGAGCCATCCCCGCGCGCCGGTCTTCCGCTCCTACGTGGAAGGCGTGCTGGCGGGCGATCGGATGGATCCCTTCGCCGGGCGCCACGTGCATGCGGCGATGCGGGAGCTCGGCCTCGTGGATCTGCGCTCGAGCGCGATCTCCGAGCTGGTCGAAGGGGGCAGCTTTCGAGCGCGCTACCGCAAGGAGACGATGGAGAACGTGCGCGACATGGCGATCGTGCACGGCAGCTATACCGAGCGCTCCTTTCAGGAGCTGATGGATTGCTTCGACGATCCCTCGTTTTGTTATGTGGACGTACTCTGGGTCGGCGTCTGGGGGCGGCGACCGGAGACGGGAGAAGGGGGAAGCTGAATGGGTGATCGCGTCGCAGGCAAGGTGGCCCTGATCACGGGCTCGGCATCGGGGATCGGCAAGGCGACGGCGGAGCTCTTTGCCGCAGAGGGCGCCAGCGTCGTCATCGCGGATATCGACGAGACCGGAGCCGAGAGCGTGGCCGAAGGCATTCGAGCCTCGGGGGGCCGCGCGATCGCGCAGGCGACCAACATCGCCTCCGAGGACGAGATCGAAGCCATGATCGCGGCCGCCGTGCGCGAGTTCGGGCGTCTGGACGTGCTGCACAACAATGCGGCGTTGACGGCGCCGCACGAGCACGCGCAGGATGCGGATCTGCTGACGATGTCCGTCGAGTATTGGGATCGTTCCTTCAGCGTGAATCTGCGCGGCGCGATGCTCGCGTCGAAGCATGCTCTGCCGGTGATGATCGAAGGGGGCGGCGGGGCGATCGTGAATACGTCGACCAACCAATCCCTGGCGGGCGATCTCTCGCAATTCGCCTACTCGGCGGCGAAGGCCGGGATCAACGCGCTGACCCGCTCGATCGCCAC
Source organism: uncultured delta proteobacterium (assembly GCA_963698485.1). Lineage (GTDB taxonomy): Bacteria > Myxococcota_A > UBA9160 > UBA9160 > UBA4427 > UBA4427. The sequence goes on from CAVORA010000004.1 coordinate 265,633, forward strand.
GGCCTATGGGCGTCAGGGCATCCGCTGCAACACGGTGGCCCCGGGATTCATCGCGACCGACGCGACCCGCAAGGCCGTGTCACCCGAGATGGAGAGCGCCATCGTGGCGCATAACCTGGTCCCGCGCGCGGGCAGGGCGGAAGACCTCGCGCACGCGGTGCTCTACCTGGCATCCGACGAGGCCTCCTTCGTGACGGGACAGCTGATCTCGGTGGACGGCGGACAGCTCTCCCATCTGCCGCACTACGAGTTCCTGAATCGCTCCGGCATGGTGACGACCAACGCCGCCGACGGGAACGGCAGAGAGGACTGAGCCGCTTCGGATCCGCTCAGCGCGCGTCCCTGGCGAGCGCCCACTCCCATCGGGCGATCGCCGCGTCGAAGGCCGGCACGCGGTCCCGCGGCAGCATCCAGCCCGCCTCGACCAGCGCGTCGATCTCGTCGACGACGCGCGTCTCGAAGGCATCACGCGTGGGATAGAGCTCGAGCAGCGCCGGCCGCCGATCGCCCTCGGCGCGCGTCTCCGGGCGCGTCGCCAGCGGCAGGAAGGTCCCGATATAGCCGGTCATCTCGTCGCTCCCGCCGGGCTTGCCGAAACGCAGGGCCCAGGGCAGATACGATCCGATCGGTGCGCGGAGCTCGAGGCTTCGGATCCCCGTGGCTTCGCTGCCGAGGGCATCGACGCGGGGAACCCGGATCGCGAAGGCCGCCCCGCGATCGGGCGGCTGACGGTCGAGGATCCCGTCCTCGAAGCGCGGCCCGAAGTCGAGTCGGTAGGCGACGTGCGGTGATCGCGGACGAGCGAGATCTTCGATCGGGTACGCGAGCTGCTCGGGCCGGACGAGGGTCTTCGAGGCGATCGTGGGAATCGTCGAGGGCGGTGGCTCGACGTCGCTCTCGACCCAGGCGAGCAGATGCACGAGCAGCGCCCGTTGAGCGGGCGACGTGTCGATCGAGCTGCCGAGGAAGAGTCCCGGAAGTACCTCCGCGCGCGGGTCGGGCGGGAAGGGCAGCGAGTAGTGGGGCGCGGAGGCGACGTGATACAGGCGTTCGCGCGGGTGTGGCGCGACGTCCTGCTCTCCGTCCGGCGTCATGTGGATCAGCGACGCACCGCGCCCCCAATACTCGTAGCCCGTGTTGATCTGGAAGATCCGGGGGGTCGAGCCGTCCGCCTCGACGCGATCGAGCAGCCCCGCGCGGCGGCCGTCACTCTCGATCGCTCGGCTCGTGAAGGGGAACTGGTCGCCCGGATAGAAGAAGTTCTCGTAGGGATTTCCGACTCGACCGGGATGCGCGAAGCGGTGGTTGAAGCCGCCGCGTCCTGCGCCGCCGATCTGGACCATCACGCCGTCGAAGACCACGCGACCCGCTTCGTCGCGGTTGAAGCCGTCGTAGAGGAAGTGGCGAAGGAAGCGGCCCGACTGCGAGAGGCCGTGGGCGACGCTGCGCTCGACCGGGAAGGGGCACTCCGGGTCGTTCTCTGCGTAGGCGGCGAAGTCGCGGAACGCGGTGAAGCCGAGGCCGACGAGCGGGGGTCCCTCGGCGACGTAGACGAGCTCGTAGATCCAGCCCGCCTCGAAGCCCGGCTCGGCGACGATGGCCGAGCGAGTCGGGTCGAAGCGCCAGGCCGAGCGAGGCACGGGCTCGCGCTCGGCCTCGCGGCCGCGCCGGCGCGTCAACACGTTCTGTGCGGCGTCGGGATCGGCCGCGACGTGGGGCGCATGGCCGAGGGCGCCGAGGGCGAGGCGGTCGACGGCCTCGTCGACGACCCAGTCCGAGCGGGCGAGTCCGCGGATGGGCTGGCCGTCCGGCCCCGTCGCCCGGGGCACCCGCAGTCGCATCGAGCCCGGGAACTCCGGTGCGTCCGCCTGCCAGCCGACCCACAGGATCGTGAGCCCCCGCGACATCAGGAAGCCATCGCCCCAGTCCGCCTCCGCCATCGGATCGAAGGTCGCGCCGGCCATGAAATCCCGCTGCACGCGATTCATGCCCGCCAGCACCAGGGGCCGGCCGCGATTGGCGACGTCGATCAGCGCCGTGCCGCTTCGCTGCGCGGGATCGATCGGTTGCAGGGCCACGAACTCCGACCACGCCTCGACCAGACCACTCGCGCCGACGGGAGCGAGGGCCAGGTCGCTGACACGGGCGTTCGCGGGGCTCGCGGGATCGAATCCGAAGCGCACGCGGCCTTCGATCAGCTCGTAGGCGATGCCGGCCTCGTCCGCGTCCCTCGATCCTTCGGCGTCCGCCGCAAAGGGACGGCCGTCGAGAATCGGGACCCGTCGCTCGATCTCGATCGAGAGCACCCGCGCTCCGGCGGGCGGGGCTGCCGCGAGCATGGCCAGGATCGTGGCCGCGAGCAGCGTGATCGGGGTCGAGGCGCAGGCGAATCGAGCCAGGTCCGGACGGGAGCGTTTGGATTTCGGCATGCCCCGCAGTGTACTTCGCTGCGCCGGGCGTGGGGCTGCTTCAATCGACGGGGGGCGCGTTGTCGAGTCGCTGCCCAGCGAAGACGTCCTCGGCGAGCACGCCCTGGGAGACCGCGACCTGGCCCGCGACCACGACGGTGTGGATGCCCTGCGAAGGCTGGAAGGGATCGCCGTACGTCGCGCGATCGAGCACCTCTTCGGGGTCGAAGAGCGTGAGGTCGGCGTCGGCGCCGATCTCGATGCGGCCCTTCCGGGCGAAGCCGGGAAAGAAGGCTTCGAGGCGCCGCGCGGGCAGGATCGTCATCTTGGCGATCGCCTCTTCGAGATCCAGCAGCCCGGCCTCCCGGACATGACGGCCCAGCACCCGCGCGAAGGCCCCGTTATGCGGGGCCACCTTGCTCGACTCATCGACCATCGGCAGCAGGTCGCTGACGATCATCACGCCCGGCTCGACGAGCGCCTGTCGGGTCCACTCCTCCTCGAGATAGTGGTGGATGACCTGACCCTGCGGAAAGCGCTCGCGATAGTCGTTCCAGGTCGCCTCGTCGAAGCGCATGCCCGTCGCGGCCCACTCGACGTCCGCATAGTCGATGTCGAAGATCGTCCGCCAGTCTCGCGAGAAGACGGCCGAGGAGATCAGCGCCGATCCCGCGTTGTAGGGCAGCAGCTCCGTCGAGACGTCGACCCCCCTCGCGCGGGCCTCCCTGATCTCGCGCAGGAAGAGCCGCGTATTGCGCATCGCGTTGTGCTGCAGATGACAGACGTGCAGCGCCGCACCAGTCTCCTCCGCCAGCGCGAGCGCCTCGCGCAGTCCGGCGGGATCGCCGTTCGTTCCGCGCCGCAGGTGGATGTAGAGGAGCGTGTCGCGTTCGGCGGCCAGCTCGAAGAGCATGCGCAGCTCGGCGTCGTCGACGGCCTCGCTGAAGTAGTCGAGGGGGACGCCGATCCCGAGCGCCCCCGCCTCGAGGGCGGCGGTGAGCTTCGCGCGCATCCGCTGGCGCTCGCTCGGCGTGGCTGGCTGCGTGAAGACGTCGTCCGGCGTCCCGAAGATCGAGCGCAGCGCGGTCCACACGCCGCGCGGGCTGATGATCTCGGGCCGCGACGTCAGGAGATGCGACTGGCGCACGCCGAGCTTCTCCTCGAGCCGGACGGAGGCCCAGCCGGCGCTCGCTCCGTAGTGGATGCGTGCACGACCGCCCAGGGCCCGACCGATGGCGTCGAGCGGATAGGCGCCGACCTCGAGCTCGAGCGCGGTCGTCACGCCGTCGAGCAGCTGATAGCGCTGGCCGAGCGGCGTCACCGAATGCGTGTGGAGGTCGATGAAGCCGGGCGCGACGACGAGGCCCCGCGCGTCGATCGTGCGTGCACCGACCAGGGGCTCGCGACCGATCGCCGCGATCTCTTCGCCGCGAATCCCGACGTAGCCCGTGGCGTCGAGGCCCGAGGCGGGGTCGAGGATGCGGCCCCCGGCGAGCACCAGGTCGAGACCCGCGTGCCCTTCGCCGGCGCCCTCCGCGCTGGAGATGCTGGGCGCGAGCCCGCTCGAGGCAGTGATCGCCCAGAGCATCAGCCCGCACGCGAGCGCCCGGCGCGCCGAGCGCCGCTTCCCTCGACGCCTCGCCAGGCCGCCGGGGCGCATCGTCATGCGGGATGGATCGCTGCGTCCGAGACGACCGGCGCGTTCGTCCATCGATCGCCTTCGACGCGGTAGAAGCCGGCCGCGGTCAGTGCGCCGCCATCGACCGGGAGCGTGATGCCCGTGACCCAGGCGGACAGGTCCGAGGCCAGGAAGAGCGCGGCGCCCGCGTGATCGTCCGGGCGGCCGAAGCGCCCGAGCGGAATCATCAGCGGAACCTTGTCCTTGTACTGCTCGGGGATCCACTTCGAGACGGGGACCTGGCTCGTGTCCGTGGTCTCCGGCGCGATCGCGTTGACGCGCACGCCGTGGGGCGCGACCTCGAGAGCGAAGCAGCGGGTGAAGGCGGTGATGCCGGTCTTGAAGGCCGAGTAGATCGAGTTTCCCGGAATGCCCCGCAGCGTCTCGACCGTCGAGATGTTGATGATCGATCCCGACCCGCGCTCGATCATCTGCGGGGCGAGGGCCTTCGTGCAGCGAAAGATATGTTTCAGGTTGATGTCGTATTGGGCCTCCCAGTCGTCCTCGGTGGTCGAGAGGAAGGGGCCGGCCCCCGGCATGAAATTCCCGACGTTGTTGACCAGGATGTCGACGCGGCCATAGGTATCGAGTGCCGCCTGGGAGAGCGCGTCGACGCTCTCCTTCTTCGTCACGTCGACCGGGCAGGCGAGGGCCTTTCCGCCGCGCTGCTCGATCGCCTTCACGACTCCGTTCGCAAGGGACGCGTCCTTGTCGACGACGACGACGGACGCGCCGTGGGCCGCGAAGGTCTCGGCGATCGATTGGCCGATTCCGCTCCCCGAGCCCGTGACGACGGCGATTTTGTTCTCGAGACTCGTGGCATTTCGGTCGAGCATGCGGATCCTCCTCGGTTGGATCGAAGAGCATACCCCTCCACGGCCCGGGGCGGACGGCGCTCTCGAGGTGGGTCTTCGCGGGTCTGTGGGCGGGCAGCGGACCGCGTTCGTTGATGTAAAGTCGACCTGGCCGCTCTTCCGACCCCGGGTTGGAGGCGCCGCCATCGCTTGAGCCCCATCGCTTTAACCCCATCAGAGGGAGGACGACATGGAATACCGCAATCTCGGAGACTCGGGTCTGAAGGTCTCGCTGGCTGGCCTCGGCTGCAACAATTTCGGCTGGACGATCGACTGGGACCAGAGCGAATCGGTGATCCGCGCCGCGCTCGATGCGGGGATCAACTTCTTCGACACGGCCGATTGTTATGGCAATGGCGGCTCCGAGAGCTTCCTGGGCAAGGCGCTGGGTGGGGATCGTCAGCGCGCGATCATCTCGACCAAATTCGGCGTCCCGATGGGCGAAGGGCCCCTGATGGGAGGCGGCTCGCGGCGTTATGTCATGCAGGCCTGTGAGGCGAGCCTCTCGCGGCTCGGCACGGACTACATCGACGTCTACATCCTTCACATCCCGGATGCCGACACGCCCATCGGCGAGACGCTGGATGCCCTGAATACGCTCGTCGACCAGGGCAAGATCCGTTATGCGGGCTGCTCGAATCTCTCGGGCTGGCAGATCGCCGACTCATCCTGGGAGGCGGAGAGCGCGGGCCTGCGTGGCTTCGTGACCGCCCAGAACGAGTGGAGTCTGCTCGAACGCAGCGTCGAGGCCGAGGTGGTGCCGGCCTGCGAGCATTTCGGTCTGGGGATCCTGCCCTATTTCCCGCTCGCTTCGGGCGCGCTCACGGGCAAGTACAAGCGCGGCAAGGATTTCGGCAAGGACAGCCGCTACGGCGGCGGTGAGGGACGCGAGATGTTCTCGCAGATGTATGGCCATTTCGTGTCCGACGAGAATCTGGCCAAGGTCGAGCGCCTCGAGCAGGTCGCCTCCGACGCGGGCCTCTCGATCATCGAGCTCGCGCTGTCGTGGCTCGCGAGCCAGCCCGTGGTCTCCTCCGTGATCGCTGGCGCGACCCGTCCCGAGCAGGTCGAGGCGAATGCGAAGCTGACCCGCGGCGATCTCGGAGCGGACGTCTTCGAGGCGGTCGAGAAGGCCTTTGCCTCCGAGGCTTCCGAGGGCTGAGCGCTGTCGCTTCGGCGCGGCGAGTCGGATGCCGGGAGTGCGAGGGGTCTACGAGGGGCGAAAGGAGCGAGCGATGGGCATTCACGAGGGACGGGTGGCACTGGTGACCGGAGCGGGCAGTGGGATCGGACGCGCCAGCGCCCAGATCTTCGCGCGCGAAGGCGCCAGGGTGGTCGTGGCCGATCTGAACGAGGCCGGTGCCAAAGAGACCGTCGCTTCGATCGAGTCGGCGGGCGGCGAAGCCTTCGCGATTCGCACGGACGTGACGGACGAGTCCTCCGTCGAGCAGATGATTCGGGCGACCGTCGAACGCTACGGGCGCCTCGATGCGGCCATGAACAACGCGGGCGTCACGAGCGCGCACTACCAGTTTCACGAGATGCCTCGGGAAGAGTGGGAACGGATGCTCGCCGTGAACCTGACGGGCGTGTTCCTGTGCATGAAGCACGAGATCATCCAGATGCTGACGCAGGACGTGCTCGGCACCGGGCGCGGTGCGATCTGCAACACGTCCTCCGGCGCGGCGGTCGTGCCGGCGCCCGGGCAGCCGCATTACACCGCGGCCAAGCACGGCGTCGTGGGCATCATGAAGAACGCCGCGCAGGAGTACGCCGAGCACAAGATTCGCTGCAACTCCGTGCTGCCGGGCATCACCGAGACTGCGATGCTCGCGGAGTCGCTATCGAAAAACGACGGCGCCTACCGCGAGCAGCTCGAGAAGACCGTGCCCGGCGGTGTCCTGGGGAAGCCGGAAGAGGTAGGTGAGGCGGCGGTCTGGCTGTGCTCGGACCGGGCGAGTCGCGTGAACGGGCAGGGGCTGATCGTCGATGGGGGCGGAGTGCTGCGCTGAAGCCGGGCCTCGGGTCGATCCCGATCCCGTCGAACGCCCTCGCTCAGTTCGCGAGGGCGAGCCGGATCTTCTCTGACCGGACGATCTCCTCGAACGCGAGGTCGAGCGCTTGCCGCATGGCCCCGCCGAAGGCCTCCGCCGCGCGGATCTTGCGGCGGGTGAACGCCGCGGGCTTCTGCGTCACGACCCCGCGCGTCTGCGTCGCCCAGATCCGCGAGCCCTCGTCCGATGCGAGCTCGAAATTCATCGTGATCGTCGTCTCCTGGCTGCGGGCCCAGATCGAGTCCGCTTCGCGATTCGCCGCGAGGATCACGACCGAGAGCCACGGTCTGTCCGTCGCCTGGCCACAGGGCTCATCGAAAGAGACGACGACCGAATCGAATGCGGCCTTGGCGAGGCGTTCGACGTTCAGCGCGGCACGATCTCCGAGCTCGATCACGAACGGGTGATTGCGGACGTTCCACTGGCGCATCCGAAGCTCGCGGGTGAGGCAGAGCTCGATCGCTCCGGGGATCGGAGCGCCTTCGTGTGCGAAGAGGATGGGATCGAGGTCGACCGCCGTGACCGTGCGACCGCAGCCGGTGGTCACGACGAAGAGGGCCGTGAGCCCGATCGCGAGCAGCGAAGCCGGGCAGCGACGCGGCGACACGGGGCGGGTGGCGGGGAGTGATTTCATGTCGAGGCTCCGGGTCCTGGGTTGAGTGCTGGGCCGGGGGGAGGCATTCGGATTCGCCAGCGCAAAGCTGGACGCCAAGGGACCCGCCGGCGCAGGTGCTATCGGGCGAGCGACGCGGCGCGGCCCGCGGCCATGTCCTTCTCGATCGTGCGGGAGGCCAACGCGAAGAGCACGACGCCGAGCGTGCAGGTCGCGAGCACCCCGAGCAGCGACCATCGAATCGCCAGGGCTCCATAGGTCGGTTCGAGCAGGTCGTTGAGGTAGCCGACGGCCCACGGGCCGAGTCCGGTTCCGAGGAACGTGATGAAGATGATGATGAAGGAGGAGGCGACCGCGCGCATGTGGGGCGGCGCCAGGTTCTGGGCGAGGCTGTAGGCGATCGGGGCCCAGCCCGCGCCACAGAGCGCCGCTGGGATCGACCAGTAGATGGCCTGGCGGCCATCGGGCCAGAGCAGCTGCAGGGCCATGAAGGGGATCGTGAGGCCGACCGCGATCGCCCCCACCCAGGCATACCAGCGCACGTCCCGCGCTCCGAGACGGTCGGCGATCTTGCCGTTCAGGATCGCGCCGAGGAACGCCGGGATGTACTGGATCAGGCCGAAGCGGACGCCGATCTCGGCGCGCGGAAGGTCGTGCACGCGCTCGAGGAAGGCAGGCATCCACATGCCGTAGCCGGTCCCGGCGAACGAGGCGATTCCGGCGCCGAGCGCGACGAACCAGAAGGTCGGGCGGCCGGCCAGGAAGCCGGCGACCTCGGCGATGGTGGCGCTGGGCGGCTTGCTGCTCGCTCTCTCGGGCTGGATGTCGAATTGTCCGCGGGCGGGCTCGCGCACGGTGAGCCGCACGATCAGCGCGATCAGCAGGCCGGGCAGGCCGACGATGAAGAAGGTGACGCGCCAGCCGACGGGCTCGATCAGCAGGCCTCCGATCACCAGCCCGAGCATGCTTCCGAAATACACGCCGCCCTGGAAGAAGGAGAGCGCGGTGGCACGCTGCTGGGGCCGGAAATAATCCGAGAGCAGGGAGTGGGCCGGCGCGGCGCCAGCGGCCTCGCCGACGCCGACGCAGACGCGTGCAACGGCGAGCTGTGCGCTGGTCGTGACCATGCCGGAGAGCGCAGTGAATGCGCTCCAGACGGTCATGCCCAGGGCGATGATCGATCGTCGCGACCCGACGTCGGCCCAGCGCGCGATCGGCACGCCGCACATCGTATAGAAGGCGGCGAAGGCCGGGCCCATCAGGAAGCCCGCCATCGAGTCCGAGATCTCGAGGTCCGCCTTGATGTCCGTGATCATGATCGTGAGCACGAAGCGGTCGAGATAGTTGCACGTGTACATGAGCACCATGACGGCGAGCACGTAGTTGGCATAACGCTTCGACGGGAGACCGGCGTCGACGTCGGAGGCGGAGCCCGGGCCGGAAGAGGGCGTTGCGACGTTCACCCGTCGGCGGGCTCGCCGATCCGGTCGATGCAGTCGAGCACCGAGTCGAATCGCGCCTTGAAGGCGTCGCGCATGTCGTCGTGGGTGAAGATGTAGGGCAGGTTGCGGCGGATACCCGACAGCACGATCGGCCCGACGTCGTCCGGAGCCATGCCGCCGCGGATGAAGGGCGAGAGCGCCTCCGACAGGCCGCCGCTCTTCTCGTTGCCCTTGCGCAGGCGGTCCGATGCCGGGAGGTTGGTATCGATCGGTCCGGGACAGAGCGTCGACACCGCGATGCCCTCCGGCTCGAGATCCGCGCGCATCGCCTCGCTGTAGGCGACCACGCCGTATTTGCTGACGGCGTAGGCCAGCCCGCCGCCATGCGAGAGGAATCCGCCGATCGAGGCCGTGTTGACGACGACTCCTCCGCGCCCGGGCTCGCGCTGGTTCTGCGCGCGAAGCAGCGCCGCCGCCTTCTGTCCGACCCGGAAGACGCCGTCGAGGTTGACGTCGAGCACGAAGCGCCAGTCGTCCTCGGTGCAGTCCTTCATCTCGCCTCCGAGGTAGACGCCGGCATTGTTGAAGACGAGGTCGATCGCGCCGAATTCCCGTACGGCGCGGTCGAAGAGGGCGTCGACCGACTCGTTGTCGCGCACGTCGGTGCGCACCGCCAGACAGCGCGCGCCGCGGCCGCGCAGGTCCTCCGCGGCCTTCTCCGCCGCGTCGGCGTCGATGTCCGCGATCACGAGATGGGCGCCTTCGGAGGCCAGGGCCCGGGCGATGCCCTGACCGATGCCACTCGCGCCGCCGGTGACGATCGCGACCTTGTCCTTGAAATCCTTCATGGTCCTGCTCCCGCGCGAACGCGCCGCCTGCGCGCCGCGCTCGCCTGTTCGTGGCTCTGTTCGTGGCCGTGTCGGGCTCTCTCGTCGGCTAGATCGCTTCCCAGTTGGGGATCAGCAGCGCCTCGCCGGTCGTGGGGTCGGTGGCTTCCTCGAAGATCGCGCGGACGCGCTGGCCGATCTCGACGTCGCCCGAGCCCTTGTTGACGACGTTGCCGATCGCGTTGCAGCCCGGGGCGCCGTCGATCGAGATCACGGCGATGTTGTAGGGCACGCGATCCTTGAGCAGCGGATGCACCGGGAAGTGCACCTCGACCGCGCTCTCCACCGTGCCCTCACCGGACACCGTACGGAACTCCTGGTCGTGGCTGCGACAGGCGATGCAGACGTCTTCCGGGGGGAACTGCGCGGCATTGCAGGCTTTGCAGAACTGGACCTTCAGGCTGCCCGAGGTGAACCAGGGCTTGTTGTGTGGATCGAGATGGGGGAGCAGGAAATCGTCGCCGAGATAGCGGGCCATGTCTTCTTCCTCGTGTTCGATTCGCGGGCGTTCGAAGCTCTTGATTCGGATTGCGAGCGCTTCGGGTCTGGGCTCTCGCGTCGTGAAACGTCAGGGCTGGCCGAAGAGAACGGCCGACCCCGGCGAGTATCCGGGTCCTCCGACCGCCAGCGACAGCTCGACGTTCTCGACCTGACAGGTCGAGTCGCCGCGGATCTGCCGGACCGCCTCGTTCACCATCTCGAAGCCGTGGATATACGCCTCGCCGATGTTGCCGCCGCTGGTGTTGAACGGGACGCGGGCCTTCGGTCCTTCGAGCGCTCCATTCGAGACGAACTCCTCGACCTCGCCCGGCTCGCAGTAGCCGAGCTCGCAGAGCGCCATCACGACCGGCCCCGTGAAGTTCTCGTAGAGCTGGAGCACGTCGACGTCCGTCGGCCGGATGCCCGCCCGCTGCCAGAGCGTTTCGCCGACCTTCTCGTAGAACATGCCGGGAAACCATTTGCCCTGGAAGGACGGGATTCCGATGTTCGGGCCGATTCCCTGGGACGTCGCGACGACCGGGACGGGCTTGCCCTTCAGGTCGCGCGCGCGCTCGGGCGTCGTCATGATGATCGCCGCGGCGCCGTCGTTCTCGGGGCAGCAGTCGAAGAGATGGAAGGGCTCTACGATCCAGCGCGACGCGTGATAGTCCTCGCGCGTGAGCGGCGAGCCGTAGCGCACCGCGCGTGGGTTGCGCTGGGCGTTCGCATAACACGCGAGCGAGATGTCGCAGAGCGCTTCTTGCGAGACGCCATGGTCGTGCATGAATCGTTTGGTGTGCAGGGCGCATTCCTGGGCCGGCGAGATCAGGCCGTAGGTGTGACGCCAGGCGTACTCTCCCTGGGCTCCGCTCACGCCCGCGAACGAGGATCCGAGGCGATAGAACTGACCCTGCGAGAGGGCACGGAACGCGACGACGTAGTTCGCATAGCCGCCCGACACCGCGGCATCCGCGAGCTGGACGGCGGCCGACGAGTTGTTCCCGCCGCCGGCCCAGGGCGTCACCGACCATTTCAGATCGTCCATGCCGAGGGCGGTGGACAGTCGCAGGGGGTCGTTTCGGTTGTCCATGTAGGAGATCAGGCCATCGAGCTGCGAGAGCTCCAGGCCGGCGTCCTCCGCCGCCCGCGTGATGGCCTTGATCGCGAGCTGGAACTCCGTCTCGGGCGATCCGCCCCGCTTGTAGTACTCGGACTCGCCGACACCGACGACGACCGCCTGTCCATTCATGGTCGATCTCCTTGCTTCGAGGCGAGCGCCGGGCGTCTCGCGTCGCGCCCCATCGCGCAGTCGCTCGAGGGCGAGCACCGCAAGGGCAGACTGCCAACCATACACGGGTCGACGGGGTCCGGGGAGCACAATCTGGCGGCGCGCGGGGTCGCCCGTCGCCCTTTCCGGGGCCGAAAAACCCGTTCTCTTCCGTCCGGCCCCCTGGTAGGCTCGACCAGGACCCGGTGGGTCGAAGACGGGAGGATCGATCATGCGGAGCCTCGACTATCTGGCGATCGACGGAGACAATCACTACTACGAGCCTGACGATTGCTGCACGCGTCATCTGGATCCCAGGTTCCGTGAGCGCTCCGTCCACATGGTGCGCGGCGACGACGGCAGCGGGACCTGGCATTTCGGTGATACGCCGCTCACCTTTGCCCGCGGCGCGCGCGACTACGTCATGAAGCCGGGGCAGTACCGGGCGTTCATGAGCGGAGCGAAGTTCGACGCCGATCATCCTCCGGAGCTGATTCCCGCCCTGTCCCCAGAGTTCAGTCAGCGTGACGTGCGCCTCGAAGCCATGGACCGCCAGGGACTCGAGGCCTGCCTGATGATTCCGTCCTTCGGCCTCGCCTTCGAGGCGGAGTGTGCGAGCGATCCGGAGGCGGCCTGCGCGGCGGTGTCCGCCTTCAATCGCTGGGTCGAAGACGATTGGGGCTATGCCTACCGGAACCGGATCGTCTCACCGGCGACGATCTCGCTCTTCGATCGGGATCTCGCCATCGCGGAGCTCGAGCGCGTGCTGGCGGCCGGAGCCCGGATCTTGATCATGCGAGCGGGGCCCCTCGGCGGAATCTCTCCCGCGGATCCCCACTTCGACCCCTTCTGGGCGCGCGTCGACGAGGCGCGGGTGCCGGTGATCCTGCATATCGGCGTGAGTGGCTACAACCCGATCGTCGGCGCGATGTGGGGCGAGGACCCGAACGTCTCGGAGACCGAGATGTCGCCCTTCCTCTACTACACGTGCTTCGGGAAGCGCCCGATCATGGATACGATCGCGGCCTTCATCCTGCACAACCTCTTCGGTCGATTTCCGAACCTGCGCATGCTGTCGATCGAGAACGGCTCGACCTGGGTGCCGAGTCTGCTCGCGGATCTCGACAAATGCGCACAGGTCACCGTCAGCACCCAGGGCGAGAAGCGTTCGAACCTGATCGGTGGGCCGATCGAGGGGCGCCCGTCCGAGATCTTCAAGCAGCATTTCTACGTCTGCCCCTTCTTCGAGGATCCGGTTCCCGAGCTGGTGGAGACGATCGGCGCCGACCGCGTGCTCTTCGGCTCCGATTGGCCGCATCCGGAAGGCGTGACGGAGCCCCTCGATTTTCTCGAGGAATGCGAGGGGCTGTCGGACGCCCAGATCCGAAGCATCATGCGCGACAACAATGCGACGCTCATGGGGCTTCAGCGCTGATGGGCTTCGCTTGAACCCGTCGTTCGGGGAGGATTGAATGAAGGCCTGGGTCGTGCGCGGAGAAGGTCTTCCACACGAAGTCTTCGCGCGGGAGGACTTTCCGGAGCCGACGCACGAAGCCATGTCGCGCTATGCCCTCGACATCGAAGGTCTGCGACCGGTTCGAGAAGGCGAGGCCCCGATCGGCGAGTACGCCTTCATGCGTGTGCTGGCCGCGGGGCTCGCGAAGCCCGACGTCACGATGGCGACGGGGCGCTACCCCGTACCGATCTTGCGGCCCTACGTCTCCGGACAGGAGGCGGTCGGGATCGTGGAAGAAGCCACGCCGGGGCTGCAACGTTTCGTCGGCAAGCGCGTCGTCGCCTTCACGCCGCAGCCCTACGGAAGCTTTGCCGAGCGATGCGTCGTGACGCCGCCCATGCTCTACGAAGCGCCCGAGGCGTTCAGCGACGAAGAGGCCGCCGCCTTCCTGATCCCATCGCACACCGCGCATCACGTGGTGGTACGACGAGGTCGCGTGCGTCGCGGCGAGACCGTCCTGATCCTGGGCGCCGCGGGCGGCGTGCCGTCCTCTGCCGTCCAGATCTGTCTCGCCGAGGGCGCGCGCGTGGTCGCCGTGGCGGGCGGACCGGAAAAGGTCGAGTTCGTCCGGAAGCTCGGCGCCGAGATCGTGATCGACCATCGGGCCGAAGACTTCGTCGCGGCGGTCACGCGCGCCGTCGGCCCGAATGGGATCGATGCGATCGTCGACTTCGTGCAGGGCGAAGCGGGTCAGCGCGCGCGTCCGCTGCTGCGCGTCGAAGGACGTCACATCATGGCCGGGCACGCCGGCGGTCTGATCCCCGTGCATCCCAACGAGTTCTATCTGCAGAACTGGACACTCATCGGCTGCTGCGTCGGCTCGGGCTACTCGCCCGAGCAGATGCCGAAGAACGAGGACGAGGCGCATGCCTACGTCCTCGATCTGATCGCCCGCGGCCACTATCGCACCCCGGTGTCCCGGGTCGTTCCCTTCGACGAGATTCCCGAGGCCCTGGGAGATCTCGCCGAGCGTCGCGCCATGGGGCGCATCGTGGCCCGCATCGATGACTGAGCGCAGTCGGTCGACCCGCCCGTCGCGCTTCGCGTGGCTCACCTGCACGCTCGCCTGCTGGGTACTCGGATGCGCTGCGGCGTCGCCCTTCAGGCAGGACTTCGTCGAGGTCGTGACGCCGAATTTCCACGTGACGAGCAGTCTCGGCGAAGCCATGACGCGTGTCCTCGTTCGCGACCTCGAGCTCTTTCACGCGGGCGTGCTCCATGCCGTCGGTCTCGAGGCAGAGCTCGCCCCGCGGACGCGAACGCGGGTGCTGGCTTTCGACGGTCGCGGGCCCACACGTCCCTTCGCCGTTCGCGGGGCGTCTTCTTCGGTGGTCCCGAGCATCGAGGGCGCCACGCTGATGATTCGGGCGCCCGGCCGCTTCGAGGAGCGGGTCGATCCCGAGACACGCCATCAGTATGCGCATCGAGTGCTTCGCGACCACTCCGCCGGGCTCCTGCCACTCTGGTACGAGGAGGGTCGGGCGCAGCTGGCGAGCACGATCGCGATCCGTGCGGGAGAGGTCGAGATCGGCCGCATCGCTGCGGCCCAGCGCGCGCGGGTCCTCGACTGGCGGCGCCGCGATCTCGCCGAGATCGTCCGGGTGCGGCAGGTGGCCAGCGTCTCGGAGGCGGATCGCGCGCTCTTCGAGGCGCAGTCCTGGGCGCTCGTCCACACGCTGCTCTTCGCCGACGCGAGTCGTCGTCAGGGCCGCTCCGACCTGGATCGGATCGCGTTGGCCTATCGGCAGTCGGCCGACTGGGCGCGGGTCTCGGTGGTCGATCTGCTCGGCACCGACGACGAGGCCTTGACGGCCCGGGTCTATGGACATCTCGAAGGCAAGAAGTTCCGGGCCACGCGGCTGCGCGTCGAGGCCTTCGCTCCGGAGGAGCTCTCGCTCCAGCCGGTCGCGGCGAGCGTGGCGAATATCCGGCTGGCCGAGCTGGCTCTCGAGCTGAAGCGCTGGGAGCTCGCCCTGGAGTATTTCGAACGCGCGCTGCGCGAGCGACCGGGCGATTCCCTCGCGCTCGCGGGATCCGCTCTGGCCCGAGCGCGCGACGGGGACGTCGAAGCCCTCGACGAGCTGGCCGCTCGCGCACGCCAGGCGACGGCTCCTGAAACGTCGGGGGCGAGTCGCGAGCGCGCGAAGCGGGAGCGCTGGCTCGGCTGGGCCTATCTCGCCCGCGCCGACCAGGCCCGCTCCGAGCCCGAAGCCGCGGCCGCTCGAGAGGCTGCAGACCGGGCGTTTCGCGCGAGCCTCGAGAGCTCGGCCGGATCAGGTGAGGGGGCCGCTGCCTGGACGGGCCTGGCCCTGGCGTGGGTCGGCCGGGCGGATGATGCGGAGGAGGTCTATCGACGACTGGAGCAGGCGCGTCTGCTCCAGCCCGGAGCGCTACGGATTCAGCTCGCGGCGGCTCGCGTCTCCGCGCAGCTCGGACGCGAGACCGCGGCGGCGAGCGAGGCGGCGCAGGTCGTCTCCCGGTCGCACTGGCGCGAGCTCATCGAAGCCGCCGAGCGCTTCATTCCGGATCACTGAACCAGATCGGCGAGGACCAGGCCCGCTCCTGCGCGAAGCGCGGAATCGTTTCGTCGTCGCACGCCGCGATCCGCGCGTCGCCCTCGAGATTCAGACACGCCCGCGTGTAGGCACGGCAGCTCGGATTCTCGACCACCCGCGCGTAGTAGGCGGCCCGCTCGCTGGGGTCGAAGTCGGGATCGGACCAGGTTGCGCACAGAGAAGCGGCGCCGGCCCCGCGCGGCTCGCACGTGGCCGGATCGACGTGCGCGTCGTTCGGCCCGCCGGCGATGTCGATCACCTTCTGAATGGCGTTGCCCGCCGTGTCCGACGTCAGCTTGATGATCTGAAGGCGTTGTAGCAGCCCCCCTGGATGCCCCGGCGTTCCCGGATCGGCGAGGGCCGATGCCACGAAGGTCGGCGCCACCGGGCGTGCGGGGCCGGCGCCGTGCGGTGGCCGTGCGTCTCGCGGTGGCTCCGCGTCTCGCGGTGGCTCCGCGTCTCGCGGTGGAAGGTCGGCGCCCATCGGCACCCCGTGCGCGTAGCCCCGCGTCGCCAGGTCGGGTGCCTCGCACAGATCGCTCGGCAGATCCCATCCGCCGAAGAAGCGCAGTCGCAGGCGGGGGCCGCTCGTCGCGAAGGTCTCGCGTCGACGGAGCGCCTCGAAGATCGACTCGCGGGTGTTCTCCTCGGCCCAGACGGCGGCCAGGCCGCCCGGGTTGTCGGCGCCGAAGCTGTTGGTCCGTTGCGGGCGCTCGACGCCGTCGCGGACCCACTCGTCGGTGTCTCCCGGCAGCCCTTCGTGGATGTCGGTGCTGCCGATGAAGCCGACCTTGAATGGGTTCACGCCGAGCCGCTCCTGCTCCGCCAGTCCGCGCGCGATCGCGTAACGCGCGAAGTCGCGTCGGGTGAAGCATCCCCGGCCCAGCAAAGCGCCGCCGCCCACGCCGTCGCCGCAATCCTCGACCGGTCCCTCGAAGGGCGCGCGGTACTTCTCGAACGAGCAGAGCTCGTCGGGGCCGCCGAGCACGCCGGCGAGGCCATTCCGGCACTCGGAATCGCCCTTGATCTGGAACATCTCGACGAGGGGCTCCATGGACTCGCGCAGCCGAGCGACCGCTCGCTGCTCCGCGTCGGTCCTGGCGCCGCCGTAGTCGAGCGAGAAGACGCGTCCGTTGCTGAGATTCGGGTTGTGGGGAATCGTGAGGACGTCGCAGCCCGTTCCGGCGTCGACGCATTCCGCCGCGAGCTGCCTCCACAGGCCGACGGCCTCGGGCACGATGCGCGAGGAGACGGGCAGGGAGGGAACCCGGTCGTTTCGGAAGATGACGTTGCGGTGGACCTTCGACATCTCGGGGTTCGAGGAGTACTCGAAGGCGACGAAGGTGGTGAAGTCGCAGGGCGCGTCGAAGCGTGCCGCGGAGTCCTGGATCTCCTGCCAGGCCGTCGCCATGCCCTCGAGGCAGCGCTCGCCGCGTACGCCACCCTCGCCACAGACCTCCTCGCTGTCGAGGTCGCCGAGCAGGGCGACGATCACGGCGACGCCCTCTTCGAGCGTGCCGACGGGCTTCCAGGGAGCGCGGAAGCGCTGACAGATCTCGCTGTCATAGCCGGCGTTGCCCGGCGTCGTGCAGACCGCCGGCGCGCCGATCATCTCCGCGTGATCCGTGACCGCCGCAAAGTCCAGCGGGCGCGGGATCTGGGCCTCGGCTCGGACCAGGCCCGTCTGCGTGAGCACGTCCATGCGGGCCGGGCCCGCGCCGCTCGCGAAGCGATAGGCGTCGTCCGGTCGCGTGCGGGTCGCGAACACGTAGGCGTCCGAGGAGAGCGAGGTGTGGACGTGGAGGTCGCCGAAGAGCGCGCGCCGCTCCGGCACGCGGTCGGCGCAGCGACCGCTCTCGGCGCGCTCCGCGCCCGCCGACGTTCCGCCCGCCAGCAAGAGGGTCGCGGCGAGCCCGGCGAGCATTCGCGCGCCGATGCGCCGTGCGGAGCAGAGCCCGGGCAGGGCATTTCGCACTCTCATGAAGCCTCCAGGCATTGCGTGCAAGGCGCGTCGGCCGCGCTGCGTCGAGTCAGTCACGCGCCGCGGAGATGTCGATCAGGATGCCCGAGAGGTGGGACATCCCGGAGAGCCGCTCGATGTTCTCCGGGCCGTCGCCCGCCAGCAGATTCGAGTTGACCCCGGGATGCGCCGCGGCGTGAGACAATCCGTCCGCCTTCGCATGACCCCAGCACTGCGGGATCGCGACCGTGCGCGGCATCATCTCGTCGGTCACGCGCACCGGGATCCGGATCTGGCCGTAGCGGGAGCGGACGTCGACGGGATCGTCGTTCGCGACGCCGATGCGCCGGGCGTCCTCGGGGTGGAGATAGGCGAAGTTCGTCTTCTCCCGGACCAGCGCCTCGCTGTTCGCGGAGGCGGTGTTCATGCGCTTGATCTGTCGGATGCCGATCAGCTTGAGTCGCTCGCGATTCTCGAGCTCTTCCCGATAGAGCCGCTCGGCGGAGTCCTCGAAGGCGTCGACCACAGGCTCTGGTGCAATGTCGACGAGCTTGTCGGGAGTGAGGACGCGGTCGGTGCCGAGGAAGTTGTCACCTTCGTTGGGCGGCAGCAGCAGCCCGTGGCGATGCTTCTCCCTCATCTCCTTGATGCCCGGCATGTCGGCGTTCTTGAGCATCCCGTCGAGCAGCTTCTCCGGTCCGGGGAGGTAGCGACCGAGCGGGCCGAAGCAAAGCCGGGCGTAGAGCTTCGCGGCGGCGCTCAGCGTCTTCTTGCCGAAGAGCGTCACGCCGAGCGCGTCCGCCAGACGCACGTAGATCCACCACTCGGGGCGCACGTCCGGAGGCGCTTCGAGGACCGGGTCGGCATAGATCAGATAGGGCGTGGCGCAGGCGCCCGCGAAGCTCTGGAGCGCGTAGGGCATCTCGGGCCGCTCCATCCAGGTCTGCGCGGGCAGCACGTAGTGGGCGAGGGAGCCGACCTCGTTGCGGAAGAGGTCGATCGAGACGAGCAGCTCGAGCGATTCGAAGGCTTCGTCGAGCCGGCCATTGGGGTTGCTGCAGGCGAGCAATGGGTTGCTCGCCTCGACGATCATCGCCGTCACCCGGCCGGGCGAATCCCCGAGGATGTCGTCGGCGAGCATGCCCGAGGGTTGGATGCCGGACACGGTGGGCAGTCCGTCCTCGCGATCGTAGGTCAAGCCGAGCTCGCCCATCGCCTCGCCCATGTCGATCAGTCCGCTGCCCAGCAGCGTCCCGCCGCGTCGATCGAGGTTGCCGCTGATCGCATTGATCGCTTCGAGCAGCCAGAAGCAGGGCGAGCCGCTGCGGCCCTGGTTGACGCCGGTGGCCATGTAGAGCGCAGCGCCCGTCTGACCGGGCTCGCTGCGTGCGCTCGCTCGCGAATGCGCCTGGACCAGCTCGCGAAGCGTCTCCGCCGGAACGCCGGTGACCTCCGCCTGTCGCTCGGGCGTCCAGGAGGCCACGGCGCTTGCCAGGCGGTCGAAGCCCTTCATGTGCGCGTCGACGCGCTCGCGATCGACGTGACCGTGCTGGATCAGCTCGTTGGCGAAGGCGGCCAGGAAGAAGACGTCCGTGTCGGGCCGGATGAAGAGATGCTCGCCCGCGCTGGCGGTCTCGATCCGGCGCGGGTTCACGAACACGACGCGACCGCCGCGCTTCGTGATCGCGCCCAGCCGCTCCTGCGCCCGCGGCAGGTGATAGAGCGTGTTGCCCGAGACGGCCGGGTTGCCGCCTAGCACCATCATGAAGGAGGTGTCCTCGACGTCGGGATACATCAGCCGCATCGCCGCGCCGTACATCTCGCCGTTCACCCGGAACTTGTTCATGGTGTCGCAGGTGCCGGTCCCGTACATCCGCCGCGTGCCGAGCGCCTCGTAGAGAGCGACCCGGAACATCGGCGACATCAGGATCGCGCCGCCGGCCGATCCGACGAAATGGGCCAGGGTGCTCGGGCCGTGCCGATCGATCTGCGTGCGGATCTTCGCCGCGATCTCGCGAATCGCCTGATCCCAGGAGATCTCTTCCCAGCGATCCCCCGTACGCTTCATCGGATGCAGCACCCGATCCGGGCTGTGCTGGGTCGCTCCCCAGCGCGTGCCCTTCACGCAGGCGTAGCCCTGACTGACGACGTGCTGCTTGTCGGGGCGGATGTCGACGACCCGGTTGGCCTCGACGTCCACGTCCACCTCGAGCCCGCAGGTCGCCTCACAGATTCGACAGAAAGTGATCTTGGTTTCGACGCTCATGCGGAGGCTCCGGCGCTTTGGGGTTCGAGAGGGGGATGGCGCGTTGCTAGGCGAGCTTCTCCTTCATGAACGCGCCGACGCGCTCGATCGCCGTCTGCGCTTCGGGCAGCATGCCCGCGAAGGTGTGCCACACGTGAATCATGTCGTCCCACTCTTCGAGCGTGACGTCGACTCCCGCCTTCCTGGCGGCCGCCTCGAAACGCCTCGCGTCGTCGAGCAGGACTTCGGCGGTGCCGACATGGATCAGCAGCGGCGGAAGGCCCGTAAGATCCGCGAAGAGCGGCGAGGCGAGCGGCGATCGGGGATCCTGTCCCTTGAGATAGGCGTCGCTGCATTTCGCGAGCAGCTCGGCCGAGACCATCGGGTCCGCCGCGGCGTGACTCTCCATCGTGTTTCCGGACTGGGTGAGGTCGAGCCACGGCGAGATCAGCACGCCCGCGGCCGGCATCGGGAGGCCCCGGTCGCGCAGGGCGATCAGCGTCGCGGCGGTCAGCCCGCCGCCGGCGGAGTCACCCGCGACGATCACCCGGTCGGGCGCGATGCCCTGGGCGTGGACGTACTGCACGGCGTTCACGGCGTCCTCGACCGCCTTCGGGAAGGGGTTCTCCGGGGCCAGGGCGTAGTCGACGGAGAGCGCGCGGATGCCGGCGGCGCGGGACAGGTTCGCGACCAGATTCCGATGCGAATCGAGATTCCCCATCGTGTAGCCGCCGCCGTGGAGATAGACGATCGCGGCGTCGCCGCGTACGCCGTCGGCGTCGGTCCACTCCGCCGCGGCACCGCCCGCGTCGACCTTCTGGATCGTCGCGCCTTCGGGCGGCGGAGCGGCGGCCGTCGCGGCGCTCATGCCGGCACGCATCTCGAGCACGTCGCCTTCCATCATCGGGTTGGCGCGGAGCATGTCGATGACGGTCTTGAGTTCGGCACTGGCCATGGCGGATTCTCCCTGGAGGCGCGCCCCGAGGATTCGGGGCGGTCGGTGTTTCGGTCGGTCGAACGAGTGTACAAATTCGCAGGGGTGCAGGGTGGGCCTTTTCCATAGACTTGGCCCGGGCGTCACGAGTCCGCCAGGATGGCCGGCGCATCGCCGCCTCCACGGGGCAACGACAGGGGAGGAAGCTGCATTGAAGGATCGATTTCGCTTCGCCGTTTCGGAGCCCGCCGCCCGGGCAGCGATTCCGACAGTCACGGTCAGGGCGGACGCGTCATGAGCGATCCGACCCGACTCGAGCGCGTCGCGAGCGGCCTGCTCTTCGGCGAAGGGCCGCGCTGGCACGACGGCCAGCTGCATTTCTCGGACATCGGAGCGGGGCGGGTTCAGCGGATCACGAGCGCCGGTGCGCTCGAGACGATCGTCGAGGTTCCGGGTCGTCCTTCTGGTCTGGGCTGGCGCCCGGACGGTGTGCTGCTGATCTCGTCGATGCACGACCATCGCCTGCTGGCCTTCGACGGCGACGCGTTGCGTGAGGTGGCCGACCTGTCGGCGTTCTGCGGGGGGCATCTGAACGATCTCGTGGTCGACGCGCAGGGCCGCGCCTATGTCGGAAACATCGGCTTCTCCCTCGACGTCACGCCCATCGATCCTCGCCCGACCCACGTGGTCCGCGTCGACCCCGACGGTCGTGTGCAGTCCGCGGCCGACGATCTGATGGCACCGAACGGCATGGTCATCACGCCGGACGGGGGCACGCTGATCGTGGCGGAGAGCGGGCGTGCCTGTCTGACCGCCTTCCCGATCGACGCGAACGGAGATCTCGGGACGCGGCGTTGTTATGCGAAGCTGCCCGCAGGCGCCGCGCCCGACGGTATCTGCCTCGACGAAGAGGGAGCGGTCTGGGTCGCCAGCCCGACGACCAACGAGTTCCTGCGCCTGCGCGAAGGTGGCGAGGTCGCCTCCCGGATTCCGACCGACGGACGCCCCGGGATCGCCTGCATGCTGGGCGGGCCCGATCGCCGCACGCTGTATCTGATCACGGCGCCGACCGCGAACATCGAGTCCTCGATCCCCCTCGCCGACGGGCACATCGATTGCCTGCGCGTCGAGGTGCCCGGAGCCGGGCGCCCCTAGCTGACCAATCCGGCTCCCCCGAGCCGCACCCGAAAGGAGAGCACGAATGCGTGCCGCCGTTCTCACCGAAGTCAACAAGCCCCTCGAAATCCTCGAGCTCGACGTCGACAAGCCGCGCGCCAACGAGGTCCTGATCCGCACGGCCACCGCTGGCGTCTGTCATAGCGACATGCATTTCCAGGAGGGCAAGTACCCCTGCGAGTGCCCGACGGTCCTGGGCCACGAGGCGGCGGGCGTCGTCGAGGCGGTCGGCTCGGACGTCCATTACGTCTCGCCCGGGGATCACGTGATCACCTGCGTCTCGATGGCCTGCGGCGATTGCCGCCAATGCTTTCGGGGCAAGCCGCATCTCTGCGCGCACGAGGGGCTCGTGCGCGCCCCCGACGACACGCCGCGACTCTCGCGGGACGGCAAGCGGGTCCACCAGTTCAGCGAGCTCTCGTGCTATGCGGAGCAGATGCTCGTGCACGAGAAGGCCGTCGTGAAGATCACGAAGGAGCTCCCCCTCGACAAGGCGGCGCTGCTCGGCTGCTCGGTCGTCACGGGGGTCGGCGCGGCGCAGAACACGGCGAAGGTGGGACCCGGTGACATCGTCGCCGTCGTCGGCTGCGGCGGGATCGGGCTGAACGCGATCCAGGGTGCGCGGATCGCCGGCGCCGAGCGGGTGATCGCCGTCGACCGGATCGCCGACAAGCTCGACCTCGCGCGCACCTTCGGTGCGACGGATACGGTCGATGCGAGTGGCGGCGACGCGGTGGCCCAGATCCTCGAGATGACGGGTGGGGGTGTCGATCATTCGATCGAAGCGGTCGGGCTCAAGCAGACGGCCGAGGATTGCTTCAACATGCTCGCGTCGGGTGGGACGGCGACGGTGATCGGGATGATCCCGGTCGGCACGACGATCGAGCTGCAGGGGGTGGCGCTGCTCGCGGAGCGGCGGATCCAGGGCTCGGTGATGGGGTCGACGCGCTTTCGGATCGACATGCCGATGTACGCGAATCTCTATCTGCAGGGGCGCCTGAAGCTCGACGAGCTGGTGTCGCGGACGCTCGTCCTCGACGAGATCAACGACGGCTTCGAGTCCCTGCGTCGCGGTGACGTGGCACGCAGCATCATCAACTTCTGATCGGCGGCGCGGCGGCGCGCGCGCTGCTGCGTCCGCCGATGGGCGTTGGGCTTGCACGGCCTGGCTGGCGGGAGGGGGTCGCGATGGACGGATTGGCGCTTCGCGAGTCTTGGCTGGCTCTCGTCGACGAGGAGATCCTCGAGCCCGAGCGCCCGATCGTCGACCCGCATTTCCACTTCTTCGTCGAGAACGAGGCCTTCCCGAGCTATCGGCTGGCGGATCTGCGGCGCGACACGAGTCGCCACGACGTGCGGCAGGCCGTGTACATGGAGTGCGAGGAGATGTACCGCAAGGCCGGTCCGTCGCATCTGCGGCCGGTCGGCGAGTCGGAGTGGGTGCGCGAGCTCGCTGCGCAGGCGGCGGCGCAGGGCGGCGTTCGGATCGGCGCGATGGTCGGCGATGCACAGCTCTACAACGGCGGGGCGCGCGCGGCCGAGACCCTCGACGCACATCTCGAGGCGAGCCCGCTCTTTCGCGGCGTGCGGGACATGGCGATCTGGGACGCGAGCCCCGAGATCGATTGCGTCGCCGAGGCGTCGGACCTCGACCTCTACGGTGAGTCGCGCTTTCGCGAGGGCTTTGCAGAGGTCGCGAAGCGGGGCCTGTGCTTCGATGCCCACCAGTACCACACGCAGCTGTCCTCGGTCGAATCCCTCGCGCGCGCCTTCCCCGACACCTGGATCATCGTCGATCATCTCGGCTCGCCGCTCGGTGCCGGGCCTTATGCGGGCAAGCACGACGAGATCTTCCCGATCTGGCGGGAGAACGTCTCGCTGGTCGCGCGCTGTCCGAACGTCTTCATGAAGCTCGGCGGGCTGGCGATGCCCTGGTGTGGCTTCGGCTGGGAGCAGCGGGCCAGGCCGCCGACCTCGGACGAGTTCGTCGCCGCCTATCATCGCTACTACGACCACGCCCTCGAGGTCTTCGGGCCGGAGCGCTGCATGTTCGAGAGCAACTTCCCCGTCGACAAGCTGTCGCTCTCGTACGACGTGCTCTGGAACGCCTTCAAGAAGATCGCGGCGCCATTCTCGGAGAGCGAGAAGCAGGCACTCTTCGGGGGCACGGCGAAGCGCGTCTATCGCCTCGAAGAGGTCTAGGCCGCTGGGAAGCAACTCGATCGCGCGTCGGGTGGGGCGAGGTCGATGCGCTCGCGTCGCGCGGCTCGATCCGCAGGAGGGGAGACACGATGAGCGCACCGCTCGCAGGAATCAAGGTCGTCGAGATCGCGAGCTTCGTCGCGGTGCCCGCGGCGGGCGCGCTGCTCGCGGATCTGGGCGCCGAGGTGATCAAGGTCGAGGTGCCCTGGGGCGAGATCTTCAGGCATTCGTCTCCCCGCACGGCCGGCTTCGATCACGATTTTCCGGCCGGCGGTCCCTTCCAGATGGACAATCGCGGCAAGCGTTCGCTGGCGCTCGACCTGGTGCTGCCCGAGGCGCAGGACGCGCTGGCCAAGGTGATTGCGACCGCCGACATCGTCCTGACGAACGTGCTCCCGGCGCGGCTCGAGAAATACGGGCTGGACGCCGACACGCTCCGTGCCCGCCATCCACAGCTGATCGTCGGACGGCTCTCGGGCTATGGCCCGGAAGGGGATCGCAAGGACGACCCCGCCTTCGACTACACCGCCTTCTGGGCGCTGTCGGGCTTGATGGACCATCTGCGTGATCTCGAGTCGCCGCCCGCCTGGATGCGACCGGGCGTCGGCGACCACTCGGCGGCGATGGCGCTCACGATCGGCATCCTGGCGGCGCTGCGGACGCGCGATGCCGGCGGCGGCGGACAGATCGTCGACGTCGCGCTCCAGCAGATCGGTTACTACATCAACGGCAACGACGCAGCGAACGCGCTGATCACGGGGGAGACGCCGCCGCGCCACGATCGGCGGGCGCCGCGCAATCCGCTCTGGAACCACTATCCATGCCGGGACGGGCGCTGGCTCTTCCTGGTCATGATCGACTCGGATCGCTATTGGCCGAGCTTCGCGAAGGCGATCGGGCGTCCGGAGCTGGCCGCCGACGAGCGCTTTCGCGGTGCGGTCGAGCGCTACCGCAACGGCCGCGAGTTGGTGGCGATCCTCGACGCGCTGTTTGCCGAACGGACGCTCGAGGAGTGGTCTGCGGCGCTCGGGACGGAGCGCCTGATCTGGGCGCCGGTCCGTACGCTGGGCGAGGCGATTCGCGACGAGAACGCCCACGCCACGGGCATGTTCGCCACCGTCGAGCATCCCGAGTACGGGCGCTTCAAGACCGTCGCGCCGCCGTTCCGGATGTCCGGACACGCGCTGGTCGGAGATGCCCCCGCGCCGCTGCTCTCCGCGGACACCGAGGCGGTGCTCGCCGAGGCGGGCGTCGACGACGAGACGATCGCGCTGCTGCTGTCGTCGGCGAGCTAGGGGCGCCGCGCGGCCTGCTAAGCCTCAGCCATTCAGCCGGATCGGGATCCGGCCGTGTGCCCGCGCCCAGCGCGACGCGACCCAGCCGGGCTGCTCGCCGAGCGAATAGCGTGGATAGCGCTCGAGCAGCGTCTCGAAGGCCACCCGCGCCTCGAGTCGCGCGAGCGAGGCGCCGAGGCAGAAGTGGATTCCGTGCCCGAACGACAGGTGGCGCGTGATCCGGCGCGTGACGTCGAAGCGCTCGGGCTCGTCGAACTCCCGCTCGTCGAGGTTGGCCGCTGCCCACACCAGCAGCACGCGCTCGTCCTCGGGAATCGTCTCTCCGTGCAGCGACCAGGGCGTGCGCGAGCGTCGGGGCAGCGCCTGCGCCGGCGGCTCGAAGCGCAGCATCTCCTCGACGGCGGCCGGGATCCGCTCGGGATCGTCGGCCAGCCACTTCTGCTGCTCGGGGTGATTCGCGAGCAGCACGGCGCCGTTCCCGATCAGCGAGGTCGTCGTGTCGTTGCCCGCGACGATCAGCTGGTAGCAGAAGCCCAGGATCTCGTCGTCGTCGAGCCGCTCCCCGTCGATCTCGGCAGCGAGCAGCGCCGACATCAGATCGTCTTCGGGCACCGCGCGTCGTTCGTCGAGCAGTCGCGCGAACTCTTCGTAGATGCGTTCGGAGGGCTCGCGGATCGCCTCGGTGATCGAGATGTCCGGGTTCGTCGTGAGCATCTTGCGCGTGTGGCCGAGGAAGGTCTCGCGGCGATCCGGCGGGACCCCGATCATCTCGGCGATGATGCGGCCGGGCAGCGGCTCTGCGAAAGCCTCGACGAGATCGCACTCCGAGCGTCCGGCGAGGGCGTCGAGGAGCTCGCCCGCGATGCGGCGGATCTGGGGCTCCATCTCGCCGACGCGCCGGAACGTGAAGGCGCGCGAGACGAGCGTGCGCAAGCGGTCGTGACGCGGCGGATCGAGATAGTTGAGCATCGGACGCAAGGAGGCGGCCTCTTCGATGCCTTCGGTCGTGAGCGAAGCGACGTCGAGCGTGGCCTGCCAGACGTCTTCGAAGCGGGAGATCGCCCAGAACCCGCGCTCGGGGTTGTGGTAGAGCGGATGCTCGTCGCGCAGCGCGCGGTAGATCTCGTGCGAGCGGTCGTGGAACTCGGCCACGTAGGGGTCGTAGACGAAGGGCTTCACAGCCATCATGCAGGTCTCCTGTCGGTGCGCCCGCAGCGAAGCGGCGGCTGCACGACACGCGTGGTGACCCAGGCTAGCTCGCTCTTCGGGGCGGGCGCGCCGGCCCGATCTCGCGGCTCGCGGCTCGTCGACCCTGCGTCGCGGGCCACGCGTTGCCTCGCGCCCGCTGGCGCGCGACCTTCGGGCACACGGTCCGGCTGCGCGGCCGACACCCAGGGATGAGGATGATCATGGCCGAGAGCTTGTCCACGCGCCCGCAGACGCCCCCCGACACGCCCGGGACCGCGCCGGACGGACGCGTCGGGCCCGCCGAGAGCGCCTTCACGCCCGAGCAGATCCGCGCGCGCCGCAAGCGGGACGTCGCGCTCGGCTATCGCATCCTGGCGGCGCAGCGCTGGGGCGACACGGGAGACGGTCATATCAGCGCCCGGGACCCGGAGCGCACGGATTGCTTCTGGCTGCTGCGTTACGGCGTGTCCTTCCATGCCGCGACGGTGGCGGATCTGGTGCTGGTGGGTCCCGATGGCGCGCTCGTCGAAGGCGAGGGCGGGATCAACATGGCGGCCTACTACATCCATCATCCGCTGCACGCGGCCCGTCCCGACGTCGTCAGCGCGACTCACGTCCACACGGGTTGGGGGACGCCCTTCGCGGCGGAGCGGCGGCCGATCCTGCCGATCACCCAGGAGGCGTGCCTCTACTTCGAGGATCATGCGCTCTTCGACGACGAAGAGGTGCAGGTCCAGGACACGGACGGCGGGGCGCGCATCGCCCGGGCCCTCGGCTCGAATCGCGCGGTGATCCTGGCCAATCACGGGATCCTCACGGTCGGGACCAGCGTGTCGGAGTCGGTGGGAAGCTTCGTGCTGCTCGAGCGCGTCTGCGAGGCCCACATGAAGGCTCGGGACGCCAAGCCGATCTCGGCGGAGGGGGCGCGCTACGCGAAGGCCGATCTGGTCCGGATCGGCGCAGGACGGGCGCCCTTCCGCGCGCTGGTCGATCGCCACGTGGGGGACGTCGGCGTCGTGGGCGGTGAGTGAGGCCGGATCCGGGGGCGCGTGACGGTCTCGTCCTGCCTCGCATTCTGTCTCGAGACTCGAGAGGGCATGGAGTTGGACGAGGACGACGAGCGCCAGATCGAGGACCTGCTTCGCAGGGGCACGGCGGGCCTGGCCCCTCTGCCCGCCAGCGATCTCGTCGCGCGCACGATTCGTCGCGTCCGGACCCGGATTCTCGTGGGGGATCTCCTCAGGCTCGCCACCTTCGAAGGCCTCTGGACATCACGCGAGCGTGCAGACGACGATGCGCAAAGGCCGCGAGAGCGGCAAGCTTCCTGAACACCGGGCAGGCAGTCGGTGGCGACTGGCTTCGGCCGGTGAGCGATCGATCGCGCGGCCCGGCGGCGACGAGCGTGGACGAGGGAGAGCGGTGAGCGACCGAGACACCGAAGATCCCGACCGTCCGCTGGTCGAGCAGGCGCAGTCGGAGCTCCCCTACGGCACGACGGCCTACAACGAGATCGTGCGCAAGTATTCGTCCCGCGTATACGGCCGTGCCTATGGAATCCTGCGCTCGAGTGCGGACGCGGAGGAGGCGGTGCAGGACGTCTTCCTGTCCGTCTTCCGGAATCTGCAGCGCTATCGCTTCGATCGTCCCTTCCTCCACTGGCTGAACACGGTCACGTTGAACGCGTGTCGGATGATCCTTCGCAAGCGGGCGAGCGAGCAGCGTCGCCGGCGCGCAGCGGAGGAGCAGGCGCCGCCGCCCGAGACGCCGGCACCTCCGGACGTGGCGCTGAGGCGCCTCGTGCTCGAGCTGCTCGACGAGCTCGACCCGGGGACGCGGGTTCCGCTGATCCTGCGCTACGTCGAGGGCTACAGCTTTCCCGAGCTGGCTGCGGAGCTCGAGCTCACGGAGTCCGCCGTCAAGATGCGGGTATCCCGAGGCACGGCCAGGTTGAAGGAGCTCTACCAGGCGCGCACGCGCGCCGACGCGCAAGCCGTCTCCGGATCCGCCCACTCGATTCGCGAAGCCGCGCGCGCGCAGAGGACCTCGTCATGAGTGGCGAAGACCGGGACGACGAGTTGCTCGACGACGCGTTCGCACGCGAGCTGCTGGGTAGCCTCGGCGGCGATCGCCCGGAGGCACCGGAGGCGCTCCCCGATCGCACGATCCGAAAGGTGCAGGCAGAGCTCACGGGTCGCGATCTGATCGACCTGACGACCTTCGTCTTCTTGATGCGCTTCTGCGCACCGCTGCTCGATCTGCTCGCGGCCTTCTTCGGGCACGACCCGATGGCGTCCCGCGAATCAGCTTCCCCCGAAACATCCCGCGCCCGCTCGTCCCTCGAGCCGGAACGGCGACCAGAACCCGGAGACCCTCGCGATGAATGAACAGTTCTCGGAAATCCAGACGATGCTGATCGGCATGCTGACCAGCGTCACGGGGGCGACGATCGACTTCCTGCCGAAGCTGATCGGCGCGCTGGCCGTGTTGTTCTTCGGCTGGATCCTGGCCAAGCTGCTGCGGGCGATCTTCGTGCGATCGATCCAGGTTTCTCTCGACGGTCTGCTCGAGCGAAGCGGGGCCATGGAAACCCTCGAGCGGGCGTCGATCACGGCGCAGCCGTCGCAGATCGTAGGCGGTGTCGTGTACTGGCTGGTGCTGCTGCTCTTCGTGATGGGCGCCGCCGAGATCATCGGCCTGACCGCCGTGACCGCCGCGATCACGCGCATCCTCGGCTATCTGCCGAACGTGATCTCCGCGGCCCTGATCCTGGCGGCCGGAGTCTTCTTCGCTCGCTTCATCGGCAACGTCGTCACCTCGGCGGGCAGCGCCGCCAATCTCTCCTATGCCAAAGGCCTCGGCGCGGTCGCCCAGACGAGCCTGGTCGTGATGGTCGTCGTCGTGACCCTCGAGCAGCTCGGCGTCGACACCCAGATCCTGATCACGGTCATCACCGTGACCGTCGCCGCGATCACCGCCGGCATGGGGCTCGCCTTCGCGCTCGGCTCGCGCGACATCGTGACCGCGATCCTCGCCGGCCACTACCTGCGGCAGACGCTGCCCGAGGGCCAGCCGGTCGAGATCGACGGCCGCCGCGGTGTGGTCGACCAGATCGGTCCGATCGCGACCACCTTCCGCGACGGCGAGCGCCGCTGGAGCGTTCCGAATCGTCGACTGATGGACGAGGTGATCGGGCAGTAGGCGCGTCCGCGGCGTGTCGGGCCGGGGTATCCTCCACGCCACGTCAGGCCACGCGGCTCCATCCCGAGCCGAGAGCAGGGAGTGCCCGCGCCATGCAGAGAGCGATCGATTGCTGGATCAACGTGAACATGGGAGACGGGGTACCACCCGACTACCTGGTTCGCGTGAAGGAGGACTATCTGAAGGGCGGCGACAGCTTCTTCAAGAGCTTCGAGCCCGAGGAGCTGGTGCCGGAGATGGATCGTCTGGGGATCGAGCGGGCGATCGTGACGATGACGGTGGGCGAGCCGTCCGAGCGCGCGCTGCGCTGTGTCGAACGTTTCCCCGAGCGCTTCTCGCTCGGCCTGGGCTTCGATCCGAGGAGCCTCATGAAGGGGCTCTGGGAGCTCGAGGCGATCGCGCGGGATCATCCGACGGCCTGCGCGAAGGTCGTTCCCTTCGCCTTCGACCTGCCGCCGAGCGACGCGCTCTACTATCCGCTGTATGCGAAGTGCATCGAGCTCGACCTGCCGCTCACGATCAACACGGGTCTGCCGGGCCCGCCGGTCCCGGGCGAATGTCAGGCTCCGATCCATCTCGACCGCGTCTGTCATCGCTTCCCGGAGCTGAAGCTCTGCATGGCGCACGGTGCCGATCCCTGGTGGGGGGTCGCCACGCGCTTGATGATCAAGTACGCGAATCTGCATCTGATGACCTCGGCGTACTCGCCGAAGCATTTCCCGCCCGAGCTGATCCACTTCATGAACACGCGAGGCCAGCACAAGGTGCTGTTTGCCTCGGATCATCCGGCGCTCGACTGGGAGCGTTGTGTCGGCGAGGCGAGGGCCCTCGATCTGCGCGACGGCGTGCTCGAAAAATTCCTCTACGGCAACGCGGACCGCTTCTTCTTCGGGGATCGGTCGCCGCGCTACGGGTCGCTGGCGCCGCTCTAGCGGGTCGCCGAGAACGCCTGCACTCCGCTGAGACCGATCTCAGCCCGTCGAGACGTCTCCCCAGCGGCCGATGTTTCGGGCATACTCCGTCGAGCCCCGCATCCGACCGATCCCGTCGGAGCCCCAGCCCTCGCGCGGAAGACGTTTCACGCGCGACTCTGCACGAACCCAGCACGGAAGGAGCAGCCCCATGCCCACCTATGACATCGTGATTCGCAACGGAATGATCGTCGATGGCGCCCGCAACCCTCGCTACAAGGGCGACGTCGGCATCAAGGACGGCAAGATCGCCCGCATGGGTCGGATCAAGGCAGGGGAGGGCGCGCGCGAGATCGATGCCAGTGGCCTGGTGGTGGCGCCGGGCTTCATCGATCTGCATACCCACTACGACGCGCAGGTGTTCTGGGATCCCTACCTGACGACCAGCGGATGGAACGGCGTGACCTCCGTCGTCGTCGGCAACTGTGGCTTCGGCTTCGCGCCCTGCAAGAAGGAGCTGCAGTATCGCGCGATGGAGTCGATGACCAAGGTCGAGGCGATTCCGATGGCGACGATGCAGGCGTCGATTCCCTGGGACTGGGAGACCTATCCCGAGATGCTCGACAGCATCGACCGCGTGCCGAAGGCGGTGAACCTGCTGCCGTATGTCGGCGTGAACCCGCTGCTGATCTGGGTGATGGGGCTCGAGGACGCGAAGGCCGGTCGCAAGCCGACCGAGGCCGAGACCGCGGAGCTGAAGCGACTGCTGAACGAGGCGATGGACGCGGGCGCCTGCGGCTGGTCGTCGCAGAGTCTCGGTGTGCCCGGCGATCCGACGGCGGAGACGGCGGGCGGCGCGGCGCAGTCCGACTTCGACGGCACGCCGATGCCCTCGGACGTGATGTGGCCCGAGACCCAGATCGCCCTGGCCGAGGTGCTCGGCGAGCGCGGCGAGGGATTCATCGAGCTGTCCGGCGCCAACATGCCCCGCGAGCATTGGGAGAGGCTGGCCGAGGTCTCCGGCGCCCCGATCATCTATCAGGCGCTGCCGGCGTCGAACATGATGATCGACATGCACAAGGATCTCTTCGCCTGGTTCGATCGCTGCAGCGAGAAGGGCCTGCGGATCTACGGGCAGGGCATCACGCAGAACCCGCCGCTGCTCTTCACCTTCGACTACTGGGATATCTGGGGGCCCGTCTGGCAGGAGTATGCAGGCCCGGACGTGCCGAACGACCAGATCCTCAAGAATCTGGCGGACGAGGGCGTGCGCGAAAAGCTTCGCGCGGAGCCGCTCAAGTACATGTTCATCGGCGGCGTCGACGAGGCGCGCGTCGTGTCGGTCGCGAAGGCCAGCAACGAGCAGTACGTCGGCATGAGCGTCGCCGAGATCGCGGAGCAGCGCGGCGTGCATCCGGTCGACGCGATCTGCGACCTGGTGGTCTCGGATGACCTGAAGACGAGCTTCCAGGTTCCGCAATTCGACATCGGCCTCGAGGGCATCAAGCAGCTGCTCGACAATCCCTGGGTGATCCCGGGGCTCTCCGACGGCGGCGCCCACCTGAAGTACCTGGCGGCCGGAAGCTATGCCACCGAGCTGATCTCGCAGTATGTCCGGGAGCACGCCTTCCTGACCCTCGAGGAGGCTCATTGGCGACTCTCGGCCTTGCCTGCGTTCTGCGCCGGCTTCCAGGACCGCGGCGTGCTGCGCGAAGGCGCCGCGGCGGACATCGTGGTCTACGACTACGAGAAGCTCGACTACGAGTTCCCGAACTTCCGACACGACCTGCCGGGCGACGAGTATCGCGTGGCGTCCGCGGGCACGGGCTACCGCTACGTGCTCGTGAACGGTCAGGTCACGATCGAAGACGACAAGGAGACGCATACCCATTCGGGGAAGCTGCTCCGCGGCGGACGCGGAAGCGAGGCGGGCGCCGCCTGATCGCGGAGGTGGGCCGGTGTGGCGACGGGCTCCCTGTCGGACCCGAGGGCCCGGTCCGGGGAGCGTCCGTCGGTCCCCGGACCGGGCGGGTCGACGTTCGGCGCTTCCTGGAGATTGGAAGCGCCGAGCATCGTCCGGTCACGATCGTGCGACACCGATGCGGCGGCGTGCAGACCGGAACGAGCATGCCCGATCCCAGGGCGAAGATCTGTATTCCCGTTGACAGATCGAGCCGAGAGAAGAATTCGGCCGCCGCCGAGACGGCGCCGCGAATCAGGCGTGGATCGGCGGCCGGCGATCGCGCCAGGGCCGGGCGGCCTCGATCTGCGAGGCGAGTCGGATCAGTAGATGTTCGGCGCCGTAGCGCGCCACGAGCTGGATCCCGACCGGGAGCCCCTCCGCCGACCAATGCAGCGGCAGACCGATCGCAGGCTGCCCGGACACGTTGTAGGGCATCGTGTAGGGAACCAGGCGCAGGATGCGCTCGATGCTGGCACCCTTGATCGATCCGATCGGTGGCGCCGGCTCGGCCATCGTCGGCGTGATCAGGATGTCGTAGCCCTCGGCGCCCGGCACCTCCGCCCACCAGCTCCGCAGCCGTCGGCCGTAGGCGTGGAGTCGATCGAGATTCGCGACGTAGTCGGCCGCCGAGATCGAGCGCCCGCGTTCGGCCATCGCGAGGGTCGCTGGCTCGATGTCCCCGTCCTTGATCGATTCGCCGACGTCGGCCTCCATCTCCGCGAGGTCCCGCGCAACCGATGCGGCCACGGCGATCGAGGTCAGCTCGCCCAGATCGGGCTCGTCCAGGGCGTCCGGATAGTCCTCGTCGACGTGATGACCGAGCTCGCGGAGGAGCGAGGCCGTCACCTCGACGGCGCGGATGCTCTCGGGGTGGGCCGGCGTGAAGTCGTTATGCGTGAAGAGACCGATACGCAGGCGCCCGGGGGCCGCACCGAGCTCGGCGGCAAAGGGTCGGGAGGGTGTCGGCGCGAAGTAGGGATCTCCCGGCGCTGGCCCCGCGACGCAGTCGAGCACGCTGGCCGCATCGCGCACGCTGCGGGTGATGACATGCTCGGTCACACAGCCGGCCCAGCCTTCGCCCTTGCCGGGTCCCATGCTGGTGCGCCCGCGCGAAGGCTTCAGGCCGACCAGTCCGCAGGCGCCGGCCGGGTTGCGAATCGAGCCGCCTCCGTCGCCCGCATGCGCCAGGGGCGTGAGTCCGGCGGCGACGGCGGCCGCCGAGCCGCCGCTCGATCCACCGACGATGCGCTCGGGGTTCCAGGGGTTGCGGGTCGGGCCGAAGCTGTCGGGCTCGGTGGTCGGGGAGAGTCCGAGCTCGGGCGTGTTGGTCTTGCCGACGATCACGAAGCCCGCGGCCCGGAAGCGTTCGGCGAGCACGCTGTCCTCTCGGGCTCGAAAGTCGCGGTCGCGCAGGAAGCGCGTGCCGCCGTAGACGGGGACGCCCCGGACGTGACAGCCCAGGTCCTTCAAGAGCAGCGGAACCCCTCGGAAGCGTCCCCGCGGCAGCGCATCCGACGCGGCCTCTTCACGAGCGCGCTCATAGAGCTTCGTCACGACGGCACCGAGCTGGGGGTCGACCTCTTCGATGCGTTCGATCGCGGCCTCGACCAGCTGGCTCGGGGAGCATTCCCCGCTCGCGACCAGCGCGGCCTGGGCCGTCGCGTCGAGCTGGGCGAGATCGGCGGAATCCATCGGCTGCGTACTCCCATTCGATTCGCCGCGCGCGCAGACGCGGCGTCGAGACTCGCAGCGAGCGTATCACGAAGTGTCTCGAGGGCTGCCCGCCGGAGAAGGGGCGCCTGGCGCCTGCCGATCGGCGCTTGGCGTCGCGTGTGATTCGCTGACATACTGAGGAGCCCTCGAGCATCGCTCGATAGCGATCGACGCCTCCGGCCGAGCCGGCTCGCGTCCGGCACAGGAGTCGGCATGCAACTCGGTCCGCGCGGCATCTGGACCTCGCTCGAAAATCTCGACCTCACGCAGCGCATCGAAGCCGCTCAGCGACTCGAGCGTCTCGGCTACTCGGCGCTCTGGCAACCGATGGCGATGCGGCACGATCTGATGGTGCTGTCGTCGCAGATCCTGGCGGAGACCCAGGATCTGATCCTCGCGACCGGCATCATCCCGATCTTCGAACGCGTGCCGGCCGTGATGGCCGCGGGCCATCGAAGCCTCGACGAGCAGTCCGGCGGTCGCTTCCTGCTCGGGCTCGGCGTCTCCCATCCGCCGATCGTCGAGCAGATGCATGGACTCGTCTACGGCCCGCCGCTGACGTCGATGCGGGAATACCTCGACGCGATGGATCGCGGTCCGGACATGAGCATCTTCCTCGGACCGGAGGCGGCGCCCGACGATTCTCCGCCGCAGCAGACCGGTCCTCCGCGCGTGCTCGCCGCGCTCGGGCCCCGGATGCTGGCGCTCTCCCGGGATCGCGCGCAGGGCGCGCATCCCTACTTCATGCCTCCGGCGCATACCCGGGAGGCACGCGAGATCCTGGGTCCCGACGCGTTTCTGTGTCCCGAGGTCAAGGTCGTGCTCGAGTCCGACCCGACCCGGGCGCGCGACGCCGCGCGCGCGGCCGGCGCGACGAACATTGCGCTCGAGAACTATCGCAAGACCTGGCGGAAATATGGCTTCGAGGAGGTCGACTTCGAAGCGGGAGGCTCGGATCGACTGATCGACGAGCTGGTCGCGTGGGGCGACGAGTCGAAGATCGAGGCGTTCCTGCAGGCGCATCTCGACGCCGGCGCGACGCAGGTCTGCATCCACTTCGTGCATCCGGACGGCATGGCCGCGGGGCTCGACTGGCGTGCCGTCGAAGCCCTGGCTCCCGGGCGCTGAGATGGCCGCTCACCCGTCTTGCATCGATTCCCCCATCCTGAGCGAGCGCGTCTCGCCGAGTCAGCGACCTTCGACCGAGCGTCGGCGGAACGAGAGTGGGTCAGCACGAGCATGAGTGAAACGAAGACGCCCTGGCGGCTGCGGATCGAGGATGTGCTCGGCGCTTTCTCCCGATGGGTGGCGCGATTCCGCTGGCCGGTCCTGGTCTCGGTGATCTTGATGACGGGCTATCTGGCGACCTTCATCCCCTCGATGGAGATCAAGATGGCCTCCGAGGATTTCCTCTTCGAGGACGATCCGGTACGTGCTCGCTACGACGCCTTCAAGGAGGAGTTCGGGCAGGACCAGATCGCGACCCTCGCGATCACGCCGCCGGAAATCTTCGACCTCGACTTCCTCGCGAAGCTCCAGGCCTTTCACGAGGATCTCGAGAACGAAGTGCCCTATCTCGAGGAGCTGACGAGCCTCGTGAACGTGCGTTCGACCTACGGTCGCGGCGAAGAGCTCGTGGTCGAGGACCTGCTCGACGAGATGCCCGAGACCGAGGAGGAGCTGGCCGCCTTTCGCGAGCGGGTGCTCTCGACGCCCTTCTACTTCAAGAGCGGGATCCTGTCGGATGATGGGCTGTCGACCGCGGTCCGCGTGGAGGTCGCGGTCTATGGCGAGGCAGGAGAAGAAGCTCCGACGACCGGCGCGCTCGAAGGCTTCGGAGACGATTTCCAGGAGTCGCCGTCGGGCGGAAAGCGCGCCTTTCTCTCCGGCAAGGAGAACGCTCGTCTGATCGAGACGATCCACCAGATCATCGAACGTCACGGCGCCCCGGACTTCCCGATCATGGCAGCGGGCGGCACGATGATGACCTACGAGTTCACGAAGCAGCTCGGCCGCGACGTGCCGCTCTTCTTCGGCGGCGGGCTCGCCGTGATCGGATTGGTCCTCGTCGTGCTCTTCCGGCGCATCTCGCCGATGTTGCTGTGTGTCGCGGTCGTCGTGCCTGCGACGGTGGCGACCTTCGGCCTGTCTTCGCTCTTCCGCTTGCCCTTCAGCGCGCCGGCGCAGCTGATCCCCTCGTTCCTGCTCGCGATCGGCGTCAGCTACTCGGTCCACCTCGTCACGATCTTCCTGACCGACCTGTCCGAAGGGCGCAGTCGGCTGGACAGCCTCGAGCACGCCATGCGTCACTCCGGGCTGCCGATCCTGATGACGGGGGTCACGACCTCCGCGGGCCTGATGTCGTTCCTGGCGGCCGAGATGAAGCCGATCCAGGAGATGGGCATGATCTCGTCGATCGGGGTCGCGGTGATGCTCTTCTACTCGATGGTGCTGCTCCCGGCGCTGCTCGCGATCCTGCCGATGAAGGGCAGGGCGGCCCGTCACGACACGCTGGTCGATCGGATCCTGGGCTTCCTGGCGGCGGCCTCGGCGCGTCATCCCTGGCAGATCGTCGGGATCGCCGGCGCCTGCGTCGTCTTGTCGCTGGCCTCGATGACCCGGCTCTACTCGAGCTCGGATCCGGTCAGCTGGTTCCCCCTCGATCATCCCTACTCGATCAGCTCGAGTCTCCTCAATGAACGCTACGGCGGCACCTCCGCGATCGAGGTCATCGTCGACACCGGGCGCGTCGACGGAATCAAGGAGCCCGCGGTGATGCAGCGCCTCGATGCGATCGAGGGTCTCGTGGCTCGCTTCCGCGAGCAGGGCGCGCGGGTGACCCACACGAGCTCCGTCGTCGACATCATGAAGGAGACGCACCAGGCGCTGAACGCCAACGACCCGGACTATTATTTCGTTCCCGAGGAGAAGCAGCTGCTCGCCCAGGAGATGCTGCTCTTCGAGAACAGCGGCAGCGACGACCTCGAGAAGGTCGTCGATTCCCAGTTCAGCCGGGCGCGCTACACGATCCGCTCGCGCTGGACCGACGGCGTGTTCATGGCGCCCTTCCTGGCGGAGTTCGAGCCCGAGCTCCGCGAGCTCGTCGGCGATGCCGGTGAGGTGACCGTGACGGGCATGTCGTCGGTCATGGCGCGCACGGTGGATGCCGTGATGGAGAGCATGATCCGAAGCTATGTGTTGGCGCTATGTCTGATCACGCCGCTGATGATCCTGCTGATCGGGAGTCTGCGCTCCGGTCTCGTCAGCATGGTCCCGAATCTGGTCCCGATCCTGATGACGCTCGGCATGATGGGCGCGATCGGGATTCCGCTCGACATGTTCACGCTGCTCGCGGGCTGCATCGCGATCGGCCTGGCGGTCGACGACAGCATCCACTTCATCTCGGGCTTTCGGCGCTACCTCGCGCAGGGCCAGGATCCCGTCCAGGCGGTGGAGTCGACGATGCGCTCCACGGGACGGGCGCTGCTCTTCACGTCGATCGTGCTGACCTCGGGCTTCGCGGTCCTGCTGCTGTCGGAGATGCTCAATCTGCGTAACGTCGGCGGGCTCACGACCTTCGCGATCGCGATGGCCTTCCTGCTCGACGTGACCGTGACACCGGCCTTGCTGGTGCTGACCCATCGTGGCCGCGCCGCGGGCTCCGAGCCGGCCGAGAGCGGCGACGCGATCGCAGCCTGATCCCGACCCCATGATCGGCGTGCTCGTTCGGTTCGGGGACGCTTCCAGCGACCTGCGACAGCCCTGGACCGCAGCCGGCTAGAGGAAGCGGTCGGCAAAGCGCTCGAGCCGGGCGCGCTTTGCCTCGAGCGTCGTATGGTCGCCCTCCAGCAGGCTGAAGGCGGGCAGCACCACCCCCGTCACGCCCATCTCCTCGAGCTGCGCATAGAGCTCACGGCTGGGCTCGGCGCGCGGGGACAGGACGATCTCGAAGGGCTCGTCGGGCGCGCCCGCGAAGCGGCGCTGCTCCTGATCGAGGGCGCGACGGATGCGGGAGATCACGCTGGGGATCTCGTCGACCGCGAAGTCGAGGCCCATCCAGCCGTCGGTGCGGGCAGCGCGCCGGATCGCGGCGTCGGTATGCCCGCCGACGTAGATCGGAACGGGCCGCTCGGGTCGCGGCTCGGCGTAGACGCGCGGAAAGTCGAAATGCCGGCCGTGCAGCTCGGCCTCCCCGGTCGAGAAGAGCTGGGCCATGATCTCGATCATCTCGTCGCTCCTGCGGCCGCGCTCGGCGAAGCGATGTCCCAGGATTTCGATCTCCTCGGCGAGCCAGCCGACGCCTAGCCCGAGCGCCACGCGGCCCTGCGAGAGGATCGAGGCGGTCGCGACGCTCTTGGCGACGCTGAAGGGATCGCGCATCGGCAGGATGTAGACGTAGGTGCTGAAGCGCAGGCGCGTGGTGACCGTCGCCATCGCGGTGATCGCGGGCCAGGGGTCGAGAAAGGGGGCCTTCGGGTCGAGCTCGTACTCCGAGTAGGGATACGACGAGTGCGACTGGGCGGGCATCGCGACATGGTCGGGCAATACGACGCCTTCGTAGCCGTTCGATTCGACGAGCGGGGCGACCTCGACCAGCTGCTCGGGTTCACAAAAGATCAGCGACTGCCAGAACTTCACGGGGACTCCTGTCGTTGGTGTGGGCGCGCGCGCGGGCTTGCGGCCGGCCCACGCGAGTCTTTCGCTTTCATGCGCTCCGCGTCTTTCGCGCGGTCACGAGGTGGAAGCGCTCCGACAGCGGGATGTCGGTCTCGAGCGGCGCGAGGTAGCGCGCTTCGAGGGACGCGCGCGACTCGACGTGGCCTTCGTCGAAGCCCGCTTCGCGAATCCCCTGGAGGATCTCCTCCGCTCGGTAGCGATTCACCTGTGGCTCACCCGCGCCCTTCAAGTATTCGAGCATCCTCGCCCTGACCTCCGCATAGCGTTCGGGCAGCTCGTCCCAGGGGCGCATCACGTCGAAGACGACCTCGCTGCCCGGGGCGAGCAGTCGGTAGAGCTCGCGGAGCGCGCGCTCGGTCGTCCCACGCTCGAGGTAGTAGGTGACCCCCATCCAGGAGACGAGGGCCGGGCGCGCGGGATCGAAGTCGCTGCCCGCGAGCGCATCCGAGACGCTCTGCTTCTCGAAGTCACAGGGCACGAGGCGGGCCGTGGGCGGCAGCGTCCATCCGAGCGACTGGATCCGGGCGCGTTTCCAGGCCTGCGTGCTCGGATGATCGACCTCGAAGGTCAGCAGGTCCGAGAGCTCGGCCGGCTGTCTGAACACGAAGGAGTCGAGCCCGGCCCCGAGCACGACGAGCTGTCGCACGCCCCGTGCGTAGGCCGCAGCGAGGAGATCCTCCGCATAACGGGCGCGCAGCGGGATGAAGAGACGATTTTCGATCAGGATCCAGGGCGCCTCGTTCGAGGATCCCTCGATCAAGCCCGCGAGGTCGGGTCCGAGCAGGGCCTCGGCCTGCACGTCTTCGAGCAGATGGGGCGGCGGGTCGTAGCGCAGGTGTGCCGCGCGGCTGGCTGCGACCTGAAGGGCGGTATCGCTCGGTTGGCCTTCGATCATCGGCGGGTCTCCAGCACGCGGTCGCTCCAGCAGCCATGTTCGCGCGTTCGTCGTCGGCGGGTCACCCTCGAACGGGCACGGCGGATGCGCTCGTCAGCTCGCTAGCGAATGCACCGCATTCCAGTAGTCGGCCAGCGAGTCGATATGCGCCTCGGGGCCGCCGAGGCCCAGGTTCATCATCGAGACGGAGACGTGGGTGACGCCGATCGCCGCGAGTGATTCGAGCTTGTCGCGCGCAGCCTCGGCGGTCGCAGCGGGGGGCAGGATGCACTCGATGCCGATCTCCGCCGGGTCGCGGCCGTGCTCGCGGGCGACCTGATGGACGCGCGCGATGTCGTCGGGGAGCGACGGCAGGTCGAAGGGCAGCCAACCGTCAGCGATCCGCCCGACGCGATCGACCACGGCGGGTGCCCCGCCGCCGAGCCAGACCGGGATCCGGCGGCGCGGTGGCAGCGGCTTGATGCCCGCATCCGGAATCCTGTGCCAGCGTCCCTCGAAGTCGACCGCGGGCTCGGCCCAGAGTCGGCGCATCACCTCGATCTGCTCTTCGCTGCGGACACCGCGGTCATGGAAGTTCTCGCCCAGGGCCTCGTACTCGACGGGATTCCAGCCGGTGCCGATGCCGAGCCGCAGCCGGCCCCTCGACAATACGTCGACCGCGGCGGCCTGCTTGGCGACGAGCGCCGTCTGTCTCTGGGGCAGGATCAGCACGGCGCTGGCGAGCTCGATCCGGTCGGTCTGGCCGGCCAGAAATCCGAAGAGCACGAGCGGCTCGTGAAACAGGCTGTCCATCGTGTAAGGACCGGTCCAGCCAGGCCGGCTCGCGGTATTCGCGCCCAGCACGTGGTCGTAGGCCAGCAGATGATGGAAGCCGAGCGCCTCGGCGGTCGTTGCGAAGCGCGCCACGTGCTCTGGATCGTCTCCGATCTCGGTCTGGGGAAATACGACGCCGATCTTCATGATGGGGACTCCTCATGGGAAGGATCCATTCTACCGACTCGAAGACTGCGCGCGCCCCGACCCAGGCTGCGCCGCGCCCTGCTTCATGCCAGAATCGAGCGGCCGAGAGCGTTCGTCCGTTGTGAGGAATCCGTCCATGTCCGTGGCAATCGATCCGGAAGAGCTGATCTACCCCTCGAAGTACGGCGTCGCCGGGCAGCCGCACGCGGCCTGGACCGAGCTACGACGACACGCGCCGGTCTACCGCGTCGACACCGAGAAGTACCCGCCCTTCTACGCCATCACGCGTCACGCGGACATCACCGCCATCTCGAGCCGTCCCGAGATCTTCAGCAACGCGGACGGCATCAACCTGCTGACGCGCGAGCAGCTCGCCGAACGCGCTGCCACCGAGGCCAGCCCGCTCGGGAGCATGCGCACCGTCATCTCGATGGACCCGCCCGAACATCGCGACTTCCGGAAGGTCGCGAGCGGCTTCTTCACGCGCCGCAGCATCCAGCGCCTGGACGAGGTCGTGACCGAGTGCGCGCGGGAGCACGTCGACAAGCTCGGCGAAGAGGGTGAATGCGACTTCGTGAAGGTGATCGCGGAACGACATCCGCTGCGGGTGCTCTCGAATATCCTGGGCATCGACGAGTCGGACGAAGATCAGCTGCTGCGGCTGACCCAACAGCTGCTGGCGGCCGACGACCCCGACCTGCAGCGCGAGGGCGAGGACCGCACGAAGGCGATCGCCGAGCTCGGGGCGGAGTTCCTCGGGCTCTTCAATCGCGTGCTCGAGGATCGCCGCGCGAACCCGCAAAGCGACCTCGCGACGATCATCGCCCACGCGAAGATGGCCGACGGGACGCCGATGCCGCTGCTCGAGACCCTCGGCTACTACCTGATCGTCTTCACGGCCGGGCACGACACCACGCGCAACGCGATCTCGGGGGGCATGCGCGCGTTCCTCGAGAGACCCGAGCAGCTCGCGCGCCTCGCCGCGGACCCGACGCTCGGGAAGCCCGCCGTCGAGGAGATCGTGCGCTGGACCTCGCCCGTCAACTACATGCGCCGACAGCTGCTCGAGGACGTCGAGCTGCACGGTGTCCAGATGCGCGCGGGGGAGGACCTCGTGATGTTCTATGCCTCGGCGAACCGGGACGAGGAGGTCTTCGAGCGCCCCTTCGAGTTCGACATCTCGCGCCATCCCAACCGCCACGTCGGCTTCGGCAGCGGCGAGCATTTCTGCCTGGGCGCGCACGTGGCCCGGCTGAGTACCCGAGCGCTCTTCCTCGAGCTGGCCCGGCGCCTCGAGCACGTCGAGCCCGCCGGTGGTGATCGGTTCATCGAGTCGAGCTTCGTGGTCGGGCAGAAGACGCTGCCGATCCGCTATCGGATGCGCAAGACCGCCTAACGTCTCGAGCAAGACCTCCGAAGAGCGCGCCAGACGAAGAGCGCGGCAGACGAAGTAGGGCAAGCCGCGACGGACTCGTCGATCGAACGCTCACGATCACAGCTCGCGCGCTGGCGCGAATGAACCGCGCCCTGTGGGCGTCGGGGGGCGCCGTTGCTCGAGTCGCTTCGGGCTCGCGAGTCTGGTCTTGGCACCACCCTTGCAGATTCCTGCCGATGTCCCGGATGGGGAGCTTGCGGCTGCTCGTGGTGTCGGCTCGGGGCTCGCTGTGCCGCTTCGCCACAGATTGCGGTGTCGCGTCTCGTTCGTGGATAGGACGCTGTGGGTGGAGGAGGTCGACGGCTCGATGTCAGCGGCGATGAAGCGATGAGGTCGGGACGGCGCTCGAGTGTCGGGATGGCGATGGCGATGGTGATGATGGCGGTCGCGTTCGGGCAGGTCGAGGACAGCATGGCCGGCCCGGCGATCAACGCCGCAACGGATCCCGCCCTGGTCTTCGAGCGGGCCGCAGGGCTCGAGGCAGACGAGCGCTGGGAGGAGGCGGCCGAGCTTCTCGGCACGTTGATCGACGCCTACCCCGACGACTATGCGCTCTTCCTGCGATTGGGCCAGCTTCGCTACCGCTCGGGCCACTATGCGCAGGCGGCGGAGTACTACCGTCGCGCCGCCGAAATCTCCGGAGGGTCCCTCGAGTCGCGCCTCGGTCTCGCGTGGTCCCTGCTCGAGTCCGGCCGGGCGGAGCAGGCTGCTCTGCTGTTCCGGGAGATCGTTGCGGACTTCCCCGAGTCGGATCTCGCGCGAGAGGGGCTCGCGCGCGCGGAGGGTGGCGCGGGCTCGCGTCCTTTCGAAGTGGCAGGCAGCTTCAGCTGGATCTCCCATTCGAATCATCCCTATCGCGAGTCGGGATGGGGATTCGCGGGACGCGTCGATGGCCTCGTCGCCGAGACGTTTCCTCTCGGCGCGACGGTTCGTTTCCTGCGATTCGAGCAAAAGCCCTTCGATGCCGGGGACTCGGGCTCGAGCGGGCCTGGGCAGGGGCAGGGGTCGGGTAGCTCGGGCGGGCGGTCAGGGGGTGGCTCCGACTGGAATCAGCAAGAGATCCATGTCCGAGGCGGGATCTCGAAGTTGGCATACACCTTGCTCGGTCATTTCTCGTGGATCAGGGACGACGGTGAATTCGACGACGATCTCTTCGCGCTGGGCGTGTCGCTGCGCGCGGGCGCCGCGTGGCCGCTGTGGGTCGAGGCGAGCGCGGCGTTCTATCCCGATGGCGAGGTGTATCGCGTATCGCCGGCGTGGCGCATCCCGCTGCGTCGCGGTCTCTACGT
The DNA here is from genome assembly GCA_963698485.1 of uncultured delta proteobacterium. GTDB lineage: Bacteria > Myxococcota_A > UBA9160 > UBA9160 > UBA4427 > UBA4427. The sequence goes on from CAVORA010000004.1 coordinate 309,428, forward strand.
GCAACCGGGCGTCGCGCTGCAGGTGACCGCGGACGACGACGTCGAGGGCAGCGGCTTCCTCGAGCTGATCGGCGAGGGGGAAGAGGCGGGCTTCAAGCTGGGCGGGAAGCTGGGGCGCGAGAGTCGCCCGACCTACCTGTCGATTCCGATCGTGATGAACCTGCGTGACGAGATCACCTGGGGCGTCTGGACGGAGGCAAGTCTTCGGCTCGGAGCGAAGGGCAGACTCGGCGTGGGCTACGCGCTCAGTCGGTTGAGAATCGAGGCGGAGCAGGGTACCCAGCACAGCGAGATGCATGTCGTGAGCGTGACCCTGGCTTGGGCCTTCTGAATCGCGACGACGGTCGCGTCACATCGATCATCGAGAGGACTGCCTCCATGGAAACGCCCCAGAAGCTCCGTGACCTGGCCATCAGCGAGAGCGGATTCCTCTTCGACCCCCATACCGGGGCCACCTTCACGACGAACTCCGTCGGCATGGCGATCCTGGAAGGCCTTCGCGAAGGCGCATCGAAGCAGGAGCTGGTCGACCGTCTGCACGACCGCTTCGATGTGAGAGGCGACGATGTCCTGCGCGACCTGGGCGATTTCGTACATCTACTCCAGCAGAACGATCTCGTTCCGCACGACTTCGACCTCGTCTGAGAGGGAATCGGGGGAGCCGCCCAGTGACGCGAAGACCGCTCAACGTGGCCGTGACCGGCCTGAATGCGACGGACAATCCCGGACCGGGGGTCGGCGTGATTCGGGCGATCCGCCACGCTCCCGAGTTCTCGGGCCGGATCGTGGGATTGGCCTACGATGCTCTCGAGCCCGGAATCTATGCCCGCGATCTCGTGGACGACGTGTTCATGATTCCGTACCCGTCGCAGGGGGTCGATGCGCTCGAGGAGCGCCTCCGTCATGTCCATGCGACGGTCGAGCTCGACGCGATCGTTCCGAACCTCGATTCCGAGCTGCCCTCGTTGATCGCTCTGGAACCCACGCTCCGGGCGCTGGGAATCGCGACCTACCTGCCCTCTCGTGACCAGTTCGAGCTGCGCTCCAAGGCGCATCTGCTCGATCTCGGTGAGCGAGCAGACATCCGGGTGCCGCGTTCGCGAGTGCTCTCGGATCCGAGCCAGCTCGGCGAGCTCGACGACGAGTTCGATGGGCCCTACGTGATCAAGGGCGCTTTCTACGGAGCGAAGGTCGTTCGCGCCTACGACGAGGCTCTGCTCGCCTACCATCGCTCGATCGCCGAATGGGGGCCGCCCATCATTGCGCAGGAGTTCGTTCGTGGCGAGGAGTTCGACATCGTCGCAGTGGGCGACGGCGAGGGAGGGCTGATCGGCGCGCTTCCCATGCGCAAGACGATGCTCACCGACAAGGGGAAGGGCTGGGCCGGAATCACCGTGATGGATCCGAAGCTGCTCGAAATGACGGAGCGCTTCATGAAGGCCTCGCGCTGGCGGGGGCCCTGTGAAGTCGAAGTCATGCGGGCCGAGGGAGGGGAGTACTACCTGATGGAAATCAACCCGAGATTCCCGGCCTGGTGCTTCCTGTCGGCGGGCGCGGGCATCAACCTTCCCTGGGCGGTCGTTCAGCTCGCGCTCGGCGAGTCGGTCCCGCCGATGCGGGACTACCGGGTCGGCGCGATGTTCGTCCGGATCGCGCTCGATCAGCTCGCGGAGCTCTCGGACTTCGAGCAGATCACCATGTACGGAGAGCTCTCTCGGACGCGCGGAGATGATGCATGAGCAAGCCTGTCTATGAACGTCCCCTGCTGGTCCGCCATCAGGCGGGCATGGTAAACAAGCTCTCGCGTCTGCTCTCGCAGCCGCCCATGACGCAGATCGATGGCGTCCCGACCGAGGCGCTGGTCGAGCGACATGGGTCGCCGCTCTTCGTCTTCTCCGAGCAGACGCTCGTTCGTGCCTATCGGTCGCTGCACGACGCGTTCGCGACGCGCTATCCGAAAGTGAAGATCGCCTGGTCGTACAAGACCAACTACCTGGACGCGATCTGCCGCGTCTTCCATCGCGAGGGGGCACGAGCCGAGGTCGTGTCGGACTTCGAGTTCGACAAGGCGCTCCGGCTGGGCGTGCCCTTCGAGGAGATCCACTTCAACGGACCCGGTAAGTCCAGGGAAGTGCTCGAGCGAGCTTTGTCCGGAGGGGCGACCGTGCACATCGACCACTTCGACGAGCTGACGCTGGTCGAAGAGGTGGCGCGCGACCGGGATCTCCGGCCTGGAGTCGCGTTGCGGCTCAACTTCGGCGTAGAGGGGATCCCGAGCTGGGGACGCTTTGGATTCAACGTAGAGACCGGACAGGCCAGGGATGCCGTCATCCGACTGCTCGCGGGAGATCGCCTCGAGCTCGTCGGCCTTCATTGCCATATCGGGACCTTCATCCAGGAGACCGAAGCCTATCGGCAGGCCGCCCGGACCATGGCGGAGTTCGCGAACGCGATCCGGAAGGAGTTCGGGATCGCCCTTCGCTTCATCGATCTGGGCGGCGGCTTCGCCTCGCATAATACGCTGAAGGAGCAGTACCTGCCGGGCGAGGAATCCACTCCTTCCTTTGCTCGCTATGCCGAGGCGATCGCCGACGGCCTCTCCGTACTCGACGTGCCTCCGCGCGAGCTGCCGACGCTCGTGCTCGAGACGGGACGCGCGCTGGTCGATGATGCGGGTCATCTCGTGACGACGGTGCTCGCGAACAAACGTCTGCCCGACGGGCGTCGCGCGCTCGTTCTGGATGGCGGCGTGAATATTCTCTTCACTTCGAACTGGTACAAGCACGACGTGGTCCCGGCGCAGCCCTTTCGGGGGCCGCCCGAGCCGACCGTGCTCTATGGGCCTCTGTGCATGAACATCGATGTCCTTCGGGATACGTTGCTCTGTCCGGCGATGGACGTGGGCGATCGGCTCGTGTTCTGCAGCGTCGGCGCGTACAACGTCACACAGTGGATGCAGTTCATCACCTACCGTCCGGCGGTCGTCTTGATCGGAGCCGACGGTGGCGAAGCCGAGATCCGCCGAAGGGAGCGGCTCGAGGACATCGTCGGGATCGAGGCCATGCCGCAATGGCTCGAGACGACCTGATCGACCCGCTGCGCTCGCGTGGTCTGGAGATCCTGTCCGCGGTGCGCGACACCGTGCTGCACAGCTACTCCCAGATTTTCTTCGCCCGCTCACTCGCCGTCGGCGGGAGCCTGCTGCTGGCAACCCTGCTCGCCCCCCGGATCGGGCTGACCGGGCTCTGCGCCGTGCTGCTCGCGGCGCTGATCGCCCTCGCTCTCGGGTTCAGACGGGAGTCGATCCGCCACGGCCTCTTCGGCTACAACGCGCTGCTCGTAGGCCTCGGGGCGGCAGCCCTTCTGCCCACGGGACCGACGTCTATGGGCCTGGTCGTCGTTGCGGTGCTCGCGGTCGTGCTCGCTTCGGGCGCCTTCCAGTCTGCGTTGGGGTTCGTCTTCGATCTCCCATCGCTCACGTTGCCCTTCCTCTTCGTCTTCTATCTGCTGCTCGGTGCCGCACCACTGGTCGGCCAGGATCTCGTGTACGCGATCGATGGAGGGATGGTTCCGGACGAGGTCGTACCCGAGCTGATGCGCGGATACCTCTCGAGCCTCGGCGCGATCTTCTTCCTGCCGCGGATCGACGTGGGCCTCGTCGTGCTCGCGGCGCTCGTCGTCTACAGCCGGATCGGCTTGCTGCTGTCGCTGGTGGGCTACGCGATCGCCGTCCTGGCGACCGGTCTCATCGAAGTTCCGACGGGCCTGCTTCCGCTCGTCATCGGGTACAACTTCATCCTGGTCTCGATCGCGCTGGGCGGTGTCTGGTTCGTGCCCGGTCCTGCCTCGTTCCTGCTCGCAGCCGTGGGAACGGCCGTCAGCGGGCTCGTCTCGCTCGGCCTGGTCGCACTCTTCGCGCCGAGCGGGATCCCTCTGTTGATCCTCCCCTTCAACGCAACGGTCCTGCTGATTCTCCACGCGATGCGCCTACGCATGCAGGATCAGGGTCCGAAGTCGGTGGATTTCGTTCCGGGGTCACCGGAGCAGAACCTGCGTTATTTCCGGACCCGGCTGGCGCGCTTCGGCACGCGCTACTGGATCCGCTTTCGCGCGCCCTTCCTGGGCACCTGGGTCTGTACCCAGGGCGTCGACGGCGAAATCAGTCATCGCGACGCCTGGCGTCACGCCTTCGACTTCGAGGTGGCCGAGGAGGAGGGCGGGCGCACTTTCGCAGGCGAGGGGCGCGATGTCGAGGACTATCACTGCTTCGGGCTTCCGGTTCTCGCGACGGCAGACGGTCAGGTCGCGCGGATCTGCGACGGTGTCCCGAACAACCCGGTGGGGCAGCTCAATCTCAGACAGAACTGGGGCAACTACGTGATCCTGCGACACGCCGTCGGTCTGTATTCCATGGTTGCCCATCTTGCGCCCGGAACGCTGACCGTCCGCGAGGGAGACTTCGTGCGCAGCGGCGACGAGCTCGGTCGCTGCGGCAGCTCCGGACGCGCTGCCGTTCCGCATATCCACCTGCAGCTTCAGCGCACCGACCGGGCCGGCGACGCGACGATCCCTGGCGAGCTGCACGAGACCATCCTGCCCCTCGAACACGAGGATCGGCTCGAGGCTGCGCGTGTTCCGGATGAGGGCATGCGACTGCGCGGGATCGAGCGCGACGAGCAGCTGCCTGCGCGCTTCTCGTTTCCGTATCGAGAGCCCCTGGTCTTCGAGGTCGAGTCGGGTGGTCGTCGCCGCCGCGAGACGCTGCTCGGTGACATCGATGTGTACGGCAATCTCGTCCTGCGTTCGCTGACCCGGCCCGCGCGGCTCTTCTATGAGTTGGAAGAGGACGTGCTCGTCGTGCTCGACACCATCGGCCCGCGGAGCTCGATGCTTCACCTGATCCAGGCTGCGATGCCCCGCGTTCCCTTCGAGCTCTCCCCGCGCCTCGTGTGGAGCGACCGCTTGCCACGGCACCGTTTCCTGCCCTGGACGGCTCGCCTGCTGCTCGACCCGGTCTCGCCCTTCGTCTCGGATCGAGGAACGTCGATGCGCTATCACGCGATTCGGCATGCGTCCGAAATCGAGATCGTCGGGCAGTCCGAGCCCGGATCCTTCGGTCTCGAGAAGAGGATCGAGACCTCGGTGCGCTTCTCGACCGCGCGAGGACTCGAGTACGTCGAAGTCGTGATGGGATCGCGGAGAAGTGTCGCTCGACGTCAGGAGATCGACGAGACTGCAGAGCTCGGAAGCGTCGAAAACGACGGGGTCTGAAGAAGAGGGCGTGTTGGCGGATGCGACCGCGCGCCTTCGAATCGGCCAGGAAGGAGGAGAGAATGACGCGTGGCGTGAGGTATTTGGGCTGGCTGGGGGTGGCTTTCCTGCTCGCTGGTGGGATCGCGCCCGCGGCCGTGGCGATCGGGGACGAAACCACGAAGCGCTACCAGGATTCCTACGTTGCCGAGGCGGCCGGAGACCTCGCGGCAGCCGTCTCTGCCCTGCGCCGCGTGCCCGTCGAGGGGCGCCAGGACTATTTCTATCAGCTGCGTCTCGGCTGGCTGCTCTATCTGAATGCCGACCATCCAGCCGCGGCGACCGCCTATCGACAGGCACTGACCCTGGCGCCCGATGCGGTCGAGCCGCGACTCGGACTCCTTCTCCCCTTGATGGCCCAGCGACAGTGGAAGGAGTCCGAGGAGGTCGCGCGCTCGACCCTCGCGATCGACCCGCAGAGCTATCTGGCGGGCTCGCGGCTCGCATTCATCCTGTTCAACCAGGGTCGCTACGAGGAAGCCGCGGCGCGCTACCGCGGCTTGATCGAGCTCTATCCCGCCGACCTGGAGATGCGGGCGGGGCTTGCCTGGTCGCTCGCGCGGTCGGGGAAGAGCAGCGAGGCCATCGCGGAGTTCGAGGCGATCCTCGCAGTGGCACCGGCCTATCCATCCGCGCTCGACGGCCTCCGATTCGCCCGCTCGAATCGCCTCTGAATGACCCCGCACGAATGGCCTTCGAGCGCCTGCCTGGCGGACCGGGCGGCTGCGATCGGGCCTCAGGCGGAAGGCGCGGGGGACGCGCCCAGAGGCTCGCGGCCGGCGAGGCTGCTGAAGCGCGCCGTGACCTTCATCAGCGCGGGCGCGAGCATCACGTCCGCGAGGAAGGCGACGGCGATCGAGAAGGCGGTCAGCAGCCCGAAGCGCGAGAGGTTGTTGAGGTCCGAGAGGACGTAGATCAGGAAGCCCATCGAGAGCACGATGCTGGTGAAGAGCAGCGCCTGGCCCGTCGTCCTGAGCGTTTCCCGGACGGCGATCTCGACCGAGCCCGTCGCTGCGAAGCCACGCCGGAAGCCATGCATGAAGTGGATGGTGTCGTCGACTGCGAGGCCGAGGGCGACACTGCCGATCAGCAGCGAGAACATCTCGAGCGGCACGCCTAGCCAACCCATCAGTCCCAGCGTCAGCACGATCGGGAAGAGGTTCGGGATCATCGCGATCAGGCCGAGTCGGAAGCTGCCGAGCAGCAGCATCATGAGTGGTGTGATGACGACGAGAGCGATCGCGTAGGAGCGGAACATCGTCTCGATCGACGCCGTGAAGCTCCGGCCCATCACGACCATCATGCCCGTGAGCCGGGCCTTGGCCCTGCCTTCGAGCTCGGCATCGAAGATCCGCGCGACCTCTTCGCCGAAGGGCGGATAGTGGGAGCCGTCGACCATCGGCGCACGGATCGAGAAGCGACCCAGACTGAAATCCGTGTCGACGACGTCTTCGAGATCGTCGCTGCCGCTGTTCTCGAAGAGCATCAGCTCCTGCGAGACGAGCGCGCGATCGTCGGGGATGACCCGGGCCTCGGGGCGCCCCTCGTTCAGCGCCTGATGGATCTCCTTCACGATGTCGACCAGCGAGATGCTCTTGCCGGCGACGATGTCGCCCACCTGCAGGCCGGCGACCGTATGTCTCGCGCGGTCCATCGCCTGCAGGACCTCTGGCTGATGCAGGCCGTCGGTCTCACCCGTGTCGACCAGCAGCTCGAGCGCCATCGATCCGCCGAAGCGGTCGTCGAGCTTCCTGGCCGCGACCTTGGCCGGCAGGTCGTCGGGAAACCACTCGAGGGAATCGAAGCTGACCTCGAGCCGCAGCATGCCGACGATGGCGATCACGACCAGCGCCGCACCGGCCCCGAGTACGAGTCCGGTATGGGTGGTCGCGAAGTCGCCGAGTCGAACCAGCAGGCGGATCGACGGGGCGGGCGTCGCGGGCGCCTCTGCGCGCCGGATCTTCGGCGTGCGCAGCGGCATGACCGCGAGCATCGCGGGGCCGAGCAGCAGCGTCATGGCGAGCGTGAGCAGGATGCCGAGCGGGGCGACCACGCCGAAGATGGCGACGGGCACGAGGTCCGCGGTGGCGAAGGACGCGATGCCCCCGGCAGTCGTCAGGCTGGTCATGATGATCGGCAGCCCCGAATGACCGAGTGCGCCGGCGACGGCGTCTTCTCGGGAGGCCCCCGCCTCGAGCCGCTGCAGGAAGATCGCGATCAGGTGGACGGTGGCGCCGACGCCGATGCTCAGCAGGAAGGAGGGCACGATCTCCGAGATGGGCATCGCGGGAATGCCGACGGTGCCCATCACGCCGAGCGTGGCGACGAGCGACAGGACGGCGATCGCGAGCGGCGCCACGACCGCCAGCACCCGACGGAACACGACCGTCAGGAAGAGGGCGATCATGGCCGTCGAGAGCAGCGTGAACAGGACGATGTCTCTCACCAGCGAGATCATGAGCGCCGTATTCAGGACCGGAGCGCCGCCTGCGTAGATGCGAAAGTCCGGTGCATCGAAGCGCGCGACGATGTCGTTGACGGTGGCGACCGCGGCCGCCTCCTGCGCGCCGGTGAGCTTGGCGTCCGCCCCGGCGAGCGCGGCTCCTCGGCTGAGCTCCGACTCGTCGCCGTCGGCCGCGTCGCCAAAGCCGGCGAAGGCGTCGTCGGAATCGAAGAGCGGCGAGAACGCTTCGAGCTCGACGGTGAGGGTGGTCATGTCCGCTTCGTGCGTGAGGATCAGGTCCGTGTACAGCGGATTGGCGAGCGCCCGAGCCCGGATGGCCGCCAGCTCCGGTTCGTTCTCGGGCCAATTCTCGAAGAGCTCGCCCACGATGAGCTGGTCGCCCTCGCCGCGCGTCTCGCGGGCGTTGATCAGGCTCTGGACCTCTCGCAGGTGGGGGACCTCGGCCTCGAGCGTCTCGTGCAGCTGGCGGAGCTTCTCGAGGAAGGCGAAGTCGAAGACCTCCCCGGGCTCGATCGCCAGCATGATGACGTCGTCGCGACCGAACTGCGCGAGGAACGCGTCGTATTCGACGCGGATCGGGTCGTTGACGCGCAGGAACTCGTCGGTCGATGCCCGGACCTCGATCTTCGGGATCTGGGTCGCGCCGAGGGCGACGAGCACGAGCAGGCCCGCGATCACGACCCAGGCGTGGCGGTAGACGGAGTGTCCCAGCGCTTCGAGCAGGATTTCGATTCGGTGTCGCACGGCGGCGGACTCTAGCTTCTCGCCCCGAGAGCGGGTGCCGGAGAGCAAAGGGGTGGCCCCAATCGGGCCTTCGGCTCGGTTATAGTGGCGGGCTCGAGGCGCTCGGAATGACGGCGCCCGAAATCAGCACATCGACCGTTCGCCTCGGAGACACGAGATCGATTTCGACCTCGTCGGCGAAGCCGGGCGGAGACCGACTCCCGGAAGGAAGACATCATGGCACTCGACCTGCTCATCAAGAACGGAACGATCATCGACGGCACGGGCCTGCCCGGCTACCGGGCCGATCTCGGCGTGCGCGACGGGCGCATCGCGCGCATCGGCAGGATCGACGAGCAGGCCGTGCGCACGATCGACGCCACCGACCTGATCGTCACCCCCGGCTTCATCGACGTCCACACGCATTACGACGTCCAGCTCGACTGGGACCCGATCGCCTCGCCCTCGATGCAGCACGGCGTGACGACGGTGCTGACCGGCAACTGCGGCTTCACCCTCTATCCGGCGAAGCCCGAGGACGTCGATTGGCTCGCGGGCATGCTGACCCGTGTCGAGGGCATGTCGCGCGAGGCCATGGCCGAGGGCTTCCAGTGGGGTGGCGGCAACTTCGAGCAGTACTGGTCGCGGCTCGAGGGCAAGCTCGGTCTGAACGTGGGGGGCTACGTCGGCCACTGCGCCATTCGTCGCATGGTGATGGGGGACGACGCCTCGGAGCGGGAGGCCACGGCCGAAGAGATCGCGGCAATGCAGGAGCTGGTGCGCGAGTCGATGCGCCAGGGCGCGATCGGACTCTCGACCTCCCAGCTCGACCTGCACGTGGGCGAGGACGGTCGCGGGGTCCCGTCCAACTTCGCGTCACCCGAGGAGATCATCGCGCTCTGCGCCGTCCTCGCGGAGTTCCCCCACGGCGTGATCGAGATCATTCCGCGCTCGCACTCCGAGGGCCACGACGAGGCCGATCGCGCGCTGCTGCTCGAGATGGCGCGGGTCTCGGGCAAGGCCATCGAGCTCGGTCCGCTCTCGCCGGCCGCAGACCATCCGATGGGCTGGCAGAACACCCTCGACTTCGTGCGCGAGGCCCGCGCCCAGGGCGTGCGGCTGCATCCGCAGTTCAGCACCCAGAAGCTCTCGCTTCATCTGAGGCTCGACGACACCTTCGTCTTCGACGAGATGCCGGCCTGGCGGGACACGCTCACGCTTCCCCTAGAGCAGGCCTGCGAGGCGCTGCGCGATCCGGCGCTGCGCGATCGCATGCGCCACGACATCGCGACGATCGCGCGCACGGCGCCCGTCTCCCTCGAGAGTCTCGAGGTCGAGCACGTGAAGGACCCCGCCAACGAGCCACTCGTCGGGAAGACCGTCGAGGAGCTGATGGCCGAGGGGCACGAGGGCGACGCGCTCGACGTCTTCCTCGACGTGTCGCTGCGCGAGAACCTGAACGTCGGCTGGACCGCGCGCACGCCCGAGGTCGCGGCGCAGTTCATCCATCACGTGGTGACGAACTCGATCAAGGAGCCGCTCGTGATGAGCGGGTCGAGCGATGGCGGCGCCCATCTCGCGAGCTTCGTGGGCGCCGACTACACGACGAAGCTGATCACGGATCACGTGCCGGAGGTGCTATCGCTCGAGCAGGCGATCTGGCGACTGACGGGCATGCCGGCCGCGGTGCACGGGCTGATCGACCGCGGGACGTTGCGCGTCGGGGCGAAGGCGGACATCACGATCTTCGACCTCGACTCGCTCGAGGCGCTTCCGCACGAGGTGGCGGCGGATTTTCCGGCGGGCACCGAGCGCTGGTTCGTCGACGCGAAGGGCTACGAGGCGGTGATCGTGAACGGCGTGCCCGTGATGGAGCAAGGCAAGCATACGGGCGCCTTGCCGGGCGAGGTGCTTCGCGGGGCATGAGCCTGGAGGCTTCGAGAACCCATCCGGCTTTTTCGGCGCAGCGCGCCTGTCTGCGGCGCCGCGGCGCATTTCTGGACCGCGACGCTTCTCGAGTGCGCGGCCTTTCTCGGGAGCTGTGGCGATCCGCCGCGGCGGTCGATCGACGGGGAGACGATTCATGACGTACAAGGTGATTCAATGGGCAACGGGTGGCGTCGGCCGCGCCGCCATCGAGGGCGTGATCGACCATCCCGAGCTCGAGCTCGTCGGCTGTTGGGTCCACAGCGAATCGAAGGATGGCAAGGACGTGGGCGAGCTGATCGGCCGCGGCCCGATCGGCGTGAAGGCGACCCGCGACGTCGAGGCGCTGCTCGCGCTCGACGCGGACTGCGTCGTCTACAGCCCGATCGTGGCGAACCCCAAGGAGGTCGCCGCGATCCTGTCCGCGGGCATCAACGTCGTGACGCCGCTCGGCTGGGTCTATCCCAAGCGCATCGACACCCAGGCGATCGAGAAGGCCTGCGCCGCGGGCAACGCCACGCTGCACGGGACCGGTATCCACCCGGGCGGAATCACCGAACGCTTCCCCCTGATGGTCTCGGGGCTCTCCCGCGCGATCACGCACGTGCGCGCCGAGGAGTTCTCGGATATCCGGACCTATGGGGCGCCCGAAGTCGTCGGCGAGATGATGTTATTCGGAAAGACGCCCGAGCAGGCCCGCACGAGCCCGATGCTGAATCTGCTCGGCGGCGGCTTCTATCAATCGATCGACATGGTGGCCGACGCGATCGGACTCGAGCTCGACGAGGAGAAGAGGGCGACCCACGAGATGGCCGTCGCCACCGCCGGGATCGAGAGCCCGATCGGCGTGATCGAGCCCGGGCGCGTCGCGGCGCAGCGCTTCTGCTGGCAGGGGCTCGTTCGCGGCGAGGTCGTGATCACCGCCGCCGTCAACTGGTTCATGGGCGACCAGAACATCGAGCCCGTGCCCGGCAGCGACCCCGATCTCGCCTGGAGCTTCGGGGACAAGGGCGAGCGCTTCGAGGTGAGCATCAGCGGCGACCCCGACACGCATCTGACCTTCAAGGGCTGGCACCCCGCCTCGATCGCGGAAGGGCTCGAACGCAACAACGGAATCGTCGTGACCGCGATGCATTGCGTCAGTGCGATCCCCTACGTGTGCGAGGCGGAGGCCGGGATCAAGACCTATCTCGACCTGCCTCTGATCGCGGGGCGGGCGGCTCCCCATCTGCTGCCCGGGGCGGCCTGAGCGGAGCGGCGCGTCTGGATCGCTGCGCCGGTCGCGCCTCGACCGGGCCGCGGCCCCCGGCCATCTGGGTCGGGGACGGCTACTTCCAGCCGAGCGGCTGGTAGCCGCGTTCGGCGAGGCACGTGTCGACGTAGCGAACGAAGAGCGGGTCCGGCTCCGAGGCCCCGAACATCCACGAGAAGAACCCGATCGTCGCGCCCGTCGCGAGGCCGATCAGGGCGCCGATGCCGGCGCCGCCCGAGATCGCGCCGCCGACGGCACCCGTCGCGGTCCCGACCGCAGCGCCGCCCGCCGTACGCTTGCCCGCTTCGAGCGCCTGATTCTTCTCGAGGTCGGCGGACTTGGCGAGCTGCATGCACTCGTCGATGTCCCGCTGCGAGGCTTCGGCGCCGACCGTCTCGAGATGGTCATTGGGATAGAGGACCGGCTTCTTGGCGCAGCCGGCCCCGAGCAGGCCAACGACGAGGGCGCAGGCCAGCCCGCGACGCAGGCCAGCCCGACCACGATGCATCCCGTCGATTCGCATTCCATTCCCTCTCTTCATGCGAGCTTCGCGCGAGCGCCTCAATCGATCGCCGACCGGGTCGCCCTGGTCAATGGCTTCGGCGGGCCCGCCTTTCCGTCGGCGGGCGACCGGGGCTCGCTCGCTCTCCCGAGATGGTACGGTAGGACTCCGTGCAGGACTCCACTCGCCCGATCTTCGCCGGGTCGGCCCTCTTGTTGGTGGCCGTGCTCGCGGCCTATGCCGGGGTCGTCGACCATGACTTCGTGGGCTACGACGATGGCGTCTACGTCTCGGACAACGCTCGGGTACGCGCCGGGCTCGAGGCATCGGGGATTCGCTGGGCCTTCACGACCGGTCATGCTGCGAACTGGCACCCGCTGACGTGGCTGTCGCATATGCTGGACGTCGAGCTCTTCGGGCTCGATCCGGGTGCGATGGCGAGCACGAACGTCGTGATCCACGGCGCTGTGAGCGTGTTGCTGCTGATCTTCCTGGCGCGCGCGACGGGCGCCTTCTGGCCGGCGCTGCTGGCCGCGCTGGCCTTCGCGATCCATCCGCTGCGCGTCGAGTCGGTGGCCTGGATCGCCGAACGCAAGGATGTGCTGTCCGGGCTCTTCTTCCTGACGACGTGTCTCGCATGGTGGCATTTCGTTCGCCGACCGAGCGTGCTCGCGTACGGAGGGGTCCTGGTCTCGTTGGCCTGCGGGCTGATGGCGAAGCCCGTGCTGGTGACGCTCCCCTGTGTGCTGCTGCTGCTGGATGTGTGGCCCCTCGGTCGCTGGCGATTCGGCGGCAGCCAGAACGAAAAGCTCTCCCGGCTCCTGCTCGAGAAGCTGCCGCTTGCGGTCCTCGCGCTGGCTTCGAGCGTCATCACGCTGCGCGTGCAGGCGGCGGGCGGTGCGATGCGTCCCGAAACGCTCTCGCCCCTGGACCATCGCGTTGCCAACGCGCTCTCGTCCTACGTCGCCTACCTCGGGAAGACGCTCTGGCCGGTCGATCTGGTCTGCTTCTATCCCTTGCCGACGTCGGTGGCGGGCGGGAGTCCATGGACGCCGTCCGTGCTAGGCGCGTCGCTGTTGCTGATTGTCGCGACGGCACTCGCGGTGGCGCAGCGTTCGCGGCGGCCCTGGCTCCTCGTGGGCTGGCTCTGGTATCTCGGGACCCTCGTTCCGATGATCGGCCTGGTGCAGGTCGGGAATCAGGCGATGGCAGACCGATACACCTACGTGCCTGGCATGGGTCTCGCCCTGATCGCAGCGGGGGCTCTCGGAGAGCTGGCTCCGAAGCACCAGCGCGCGGTCTCGCTCGTGCTGGCGGCGGTCCTCCTGGCGATCTGCCTGCCCGTGACGCGTCGGCAGGTGGAGGTCTGGAGCGATGGCGAGACGCTCTTCGAGCACGCGATCGCGCATAGCGAGGGCAACGCGCTGGCCCACTACAACCTGGGGACGCGTCTGCTGCGAGGGAGTCCGCCTCGACCCGAGCGCGCTCGCCCGCATCTCGAGGAGGCCGTTCGCCTCGATCCGGGACATCCGCGCGCGCGGCTGAATCTCGGCGCGCTGCATTGGCTCGCGGGTCGCGCCGAGACGGCGACCCCGCTCTTCGAGCAGGCCGTCGCGCTCGATCCCTTCGATGCCGACGCACGGCTCAGTCTCGGTACCGCACGATTCGAGCAGGGGCGCGTCGCGGCGGCAATCGAGCAATTCGAGGTCGCGCTCGAGCTCGAGCCGGACAATCCGGCGGCGCATGCCAACCTGGGGACGATCTACCTCTCGCAGGGTCGGGTCGTCGAGGCGCGGCGGGCCTTCGAGCGCGCCCTCGAACTCGATCCCGACATGCAGCAGGCGCGAGCGGGGCTGCGCGAGGCCGCGAGTCGCTGATCGGAGGCGCTCGCGGTAGCCGGTCGATTCGGGCACCATCGATTGCTGAGCCAGGGGCCATTCGAATACACGCTTCACGGATGGAGACGGGGAGGACGCGATGAAGATCGATCTGCTCGATCCGGCCAGCTTCGAGGGAGGGCAGCCGCATGATCAGCTGCGCTGGCTTCGCGAGCACGATCCGGTCCATCGGCATGCGGAGGTCGATGGGGGCCCCGGCTACTGGGCGATCACCCGCTACGAAGACGTGCGGACGGTCAGTCGCAATCATGCGGTCTTCTCGAACGAGCCTTCGATCGTGATCTCGGACTCGTTGGGCATCGGGCCGCCGACGGACGACAAGATGATGATCATGTGCGACCCGCCCGAGCAGACGCAGCTCCGGCGGCTGGTCTCCGGGGCCTTTACGCCGAAGGCCGCGAAGGCGTGGGCGCCACGGGTCGAGCTGCTCGCGCGACAGATCGTCGACGAAGTGATCGAACGCGGGGAGTGCGATCTGGTCGCGGATATCGCCGGCGAGCTGCCCTCGTACGTGATTGCCGAGCTGCTCGGAATCCCGCTCGATGACGGTCGCAGGCTCTACCGACTGACGGAGACCCTCCACTCCGCGCCCGAATCCCTGCCCGAGGGCGCTCAGGCGGCGGCGGGTGCCGAGATGTTCGGCTACTCCGCCGGCGTGCTCGCGGAGAAGCGGGAGCAGCCGGGTGATGATCTGGCCAGTCGGCTGCTGGCCGCCGAGATCGATGGGCGGCGTCTCAGCGACATGGAGTTCCATCTCTTCTTCATGCTGCTCGTCGACGCCGGCGGTGACACGACGCGCAACCTCGTGGCGGGAGGGCTGTTGGCGTTGCTCGAGGCGCCGGCCGAGCTGGCACGGCTGCGCGCGGACCTGCAGCGTCTGCTGCCGACCGCGCGAGAGGAGCTGCTGCGGTGGACCAGTCCGGTCGTCTACATGCGCCGGACCGCGAAGGCCGATGCCGAGGTCGGGGGTCGCAAGATCCGGGCAGGGGACAAGCTCGCGCTCTACTACGGCTCCGCGAATCGGGATGCGTCGGTCTTCGAGGATCCCGATCGACTCGACGTCGGGCGCACGCCGAATCATCACGTGGCCTTCGGTGCGACCGGGGCCCATTTCTGTCTCGGCGCTCAGCTCGCGCGCGTCGAGATCGACGCGATCCTGCGCGAAGTGCTGACGCGGATCGAAGACCTCGAGCTGGCGGGACCGCCCGTCTGGCTGTCGTCCACGTTCATCTCGGGTCCGAAGACGATGCCGGTGCGCTTCCGGCCGGGGCCGCGCGCCGGGGCCTAGCGCAGTCGACCGGCCCGATCCTCGACGTACGGCTGCGTGCGGCGATGTTCGAAACCGAACGCTTTTTGCGTCGCGCCGTCGGAAATTCGTCAGTCGGTTCCCGGTCGATGGGAACGATCCGCGGCGTCTGGACCCGAAGCGGAAGCGGACCGGCAACGTGCATGAAGATTTCTCGGATGTCGTGAGTCCTCCAAACTTGAGGGAATAGAAGGGGATTTCAGGTCCTTCCGAAAATTTCTCACGGCCTTTCCTCAGAAAGTCGGGTCTTTTCCCCAGACCTTCCGTTTCTTGGCACGTGTCCTGCTCATAGGGAGGTCAGCCGGGTCCTCGATGCTTCGAAGGCCGACTCGAATCAAGCTGACTGACGCGCCACGGACGGAGCCCGACGAATGATCGGGCGAGTAGAGCAGGGCGCGGGAATTGGGGACAAGGGATATGGAATCGCTTCTCAGCGAGGCAAGACGAGAACACGGCATGATCCCGCCGGATCTCAAAGAGCACGTCGTACTCGAGCACGCACCACTGATCCGATACATCGTCAATCGCCTCGCCGTCCGTCTCCCTTCGCACATCGATCTCGACGATCTTCACAGCACCGGCGTCATCGGCCTGATGGACGCGATCGACAAATTCGATCCCGGCAAGAATTGCAAGTTCAAGACCTATGCGGAGTTCCGGATCAAGGGCGCGATCCTCGACCAGCTCCGCTCCCTCGACTGGGTCCCCCGCAGCGTGCGCCAGAAGGGCCGAAAGCTCGAGCAGGCCTACAGCGACGTCGAGCAACGTCTGGGCCGTTCGGCCAGTGAGGACGAGGTCGCCGACTCCCTCGGTCTCGAGCTCGACAAGTTCCACACGCTGATCAACCAGGTTCGCGGCATCTCGCTCGTCAATCTCGAAGAGATTCGTGGCACGAACTCCGAGGGAGACAACGCCGGAACCTTCGCCGACATCATCGAAGACGTTCACTCCGAGAATCCCTTCGCCTCGCTCAAGCTGATGGAGACGAAGCACGTGATCTCCGACACGATCGCCTCGCTCCCCGAGAAGGAGCGCCTCGTGATCTCGCTCTACTACTACGAAGATCTCAACATGAAGGAGATCGGCGGCATCCTGGGCATCACCGAGAGCCGTGTCTGTCAGATCCACACCAAGGCCACCGCGCGGCTGGGCACCAAGCTGAAGAGCCTGATCGACCGCTAGCGCGGTCGCCTCGGCACGAGACCTTCTCTCCGCTTCGCTGCTAGCCTCTGGCTCGGGCGACCTCGCGGCGGTGTAATCGACAGCGCCTGCGAGTCGAGAAGCGAGCCGCGCCGGCGCCCACGGTCGCGGCACGACAGCGGAGCCGTGGGCTTCGCGACGTTTTGCGAGGGGCTGCGAGAGCCGATGTCGATCCGTGCTTCCGAGCGCCGTAGCCCGTGCTTGCGCCGCAAACCGTCGCGTCACGGGCGCGCGCGTCCCGCTCCTGTCGGGGTGTTGCTGTGGGCGGCGATCGGCGTGCTTTGGCTGGTCGCCGGGGCGCCCGTCGGCGCTCAGGTCACGCTGACCAGCGACGATGACCCGCCCGCGCCCGGCTCGCTGCGAGCCGAGATCGAAAGCTCCACGCCGGGGGAGGTGATCCCCATCCAGATCGACGTCGGCGAAGAGGTCGGCTTCATCGATCTTCGCACCGGCCTCGTCTTCGATAACGACCTGACCCTCGACAACGCGGGCGTCGAGTTCTCGCTGATCGAGATCGATGCGCCCGAAGCAGGAGCCTTCCTCACGATCGAGGACGGCGTCACCCTCACGCTCCGCGATATCGGCCTCCTGAACAACCAGCGAAACGGCGGAGACGACATCGAGATCGTCGGCGCGACGAGCTCGCTGGTGATCGACGTCGAGCGGGCGGATCAGTCGATCTTCGTCGACCTGGTCGGGAACGGCTCGCTCGTGAAGGAGGGCGCGGCCTCGCTCGAGCTCTTCGGCACCAACTCGTTTACGGGCTCGCTCACGATCCGGAACGGCGACGTCGTCGGGGATCTGCAGTCGCTCACGGCCCCGACGATCGACCTGGCGCCAAACGTCGCGACGCAGACCGCCCGCGTGGTCTTCGATCTATCGGGCACGAGCGTGCTGGGGGCGACGGGCCCGATGATCACGGACAGCAGCACCAACGGTGCCAGCGCGATCCTGGCCAAGCGCGGTGACGGTACGCTCGACATCACGAACGCCATGATCGACCCGACGATCGGGATTCGCGTCGAGGCCGGCACGATCCTCGCCGGCTCCGCGAATTTTCTGGCCGGACACGCCTTCGAGATCGACTCGCTCGCAACCCTCGACCTCTCCTTCGCGACCGCGGCGCTCTCGTCGACCAGCCGCCTCGCGGGCGCCGGGACCTTCTCGACCAACGCAACCGCCCTGACCCTGACGGGCGACCTGAGCGGATTCAGCGGCCTCCTCGATCTCGGCGCGTCGAGCGGCGCCGGGACCCGGGTCGTGGTCGACCCGGCCCTGCCGTCCCCCGCGCTCGGCTTCGACATCGTGATCGAGGACAACACGTCGAGCTTCGTCTTCCGGGACGACGACGGGCTCCTGTACACCGGGAACGTGAGCGGAACGGGCCGCTTCGTGAAGGAGGGCGTCGGCATCACCGAGCTCACCGGCGTCTTCTCCCAGACCGGCGGAACCGAGGTGCTCGCGGGCACGCTGCGCGGAAGTCCCAGCAATCTGCAGGGGACGATCTCCGTCGCGAGCGGTGCCAGGCTTTCCTTCTCGCATAGCGCCGATGCCAGCTTCGGCGGCACGATCGTCGCGTCGGGTGGCTCGATCGCTGTCGAAAAGATCGGCAGCGGCGTCCTCACCCTCGCGACGACCCAGAGCTTCACGGGGAGCCTCGCGGTCGACGGCGGTGGTCTCTTCTTCGCATCCGGTGCAGGCCTGCCGAACGCCGGTCTCTCGATCGGTCGGGGCGGGGCGGGGGGACGGGTCAGCCTCGGCGCGGCCTTCGATCCGGCGGGCGCTGCCTCGAATACCATCGCGATCGGCGGACCGCTCTCGATCGAGGCGAACGGACTGGTCAGGGTCGGCATCGCCGACACGGCGAACCTCAATACGCGCTATGCGGCGACGGGTCCCGTGACGATCGCGCCCGGTGCGCAGCTCGTCGTCGACTCGGCGCCGGGCAACTACACCGCCGGGCTGACCTACGACGTTCTCACGGGCGCGAGCGTGTCGGGCGATTTCACGATCGAACAGAGTCTCTTCTTCTTCGACTTTCTCGGCGCGGTGGTGGGCAACGCCTATCGGATCTCCCTGGCGGACAGCGGCAACACTTTCTCCGCCGTGGCCGCGACGCCGAACGAGCAGGTGATCGGCGCCCAGCTCGACTTCTTCCGGACGGCGCCGACCGGTGGCGACCCCTTGATCGAGGCCTATCAGACGGCCCTCAACTCGATTCGCGCGAGTGAGGTCGGTCCGATCCTCGACGAGGTGTCGCCCGACGAGCTGGCCGCGCCGACTCAGATCCAGCTGGCCAACGCGGGTCGGCTATGGCGAGGTCTTTCGGATCGCATGGCCCTGCATCGCAAGCGCTGGATCGGACACCGGGACGTGCTGCAGACGCGTCGCTTGACGGAGCGGCGGAACGCGGCCGAACGGGCGCGACGTCGCCGGGGCGGCTCGGCCGGGCCGTCGAGCGCCGTGCGACAGGAGCCGCCGGCGGCCCCGTCGCTCGGAGAGCGTCGCGTGGGTCCCTGGGTCGCGTGGCTCGATGGCGGCGGCCTGCTCGGTGAGCTCCAGTCCTCCGACGCGAACGGGGTCGATTATCTCTCGGCGGGCTCGACCGTCGGCGCGGATCGGGCACTGTCGGAGGCGGTGCGTCTCGGCTTCGCGCTGGGGGGGAGCTACAACCGCTTCGAGGCGACGGAAGGCGAGGCCGAAGGCGACGGGGGCGCGGTCGACGCGACCGTCTACGGGGCCTGGCTGGGCGAGCCTTTCGATCTGCTGATCGGCGGACGTTATGCGCATGCCTGGATCGACACGAACCGGCGATTCCAGGCCAGCCTGCAGACGGGTAGGGCCGATGGGGAGATGGAGGGCGATGTGTTCGGCGTCTACGCCGAGCTGACCCGCGCCTTCGACGGGCCCGGCGGCCTGGTGATCGCCCCGCTGGCGAGCGTTGCGTATACGCACGTGAGATGGGAAGCGTTCGACGAGAGCGGGGGCAGTCCGCTGTCCGTCGACGTGGATGACCAGGAGGTGGACTCGGCGCTCACGTCGCTCGGCCTGCGGCTGTCGACCGAGCGCGAGATGGACGATGGCATCCTGATCCGGCCGCGCGTGACGGTCCTCTGGAATCACGAGTGGGCGGACGTCGAGCGTGACGTGTCCGCCCGCTTCTCGAGCAGCCCGACCACTGGCAATACGCCTTTCAAGGTCGAGGGCGCCGAGGTCCCGCGCGATCACGCCGCGATCAGTGCGGGCTGGGAGGTTGGCTACGTCTCCAACGCGAACCTCTTCGTCGACTGGCAGGGACGCTTCGGCGAGGATCTCGTCGAGAACGCCGTCTCCCTTGGCCTGCGGGTGGCCTGGTAGCCCACAGGTGGGGATCGCTCCTCCACGCCGGACCCGGATCGGATCAGCCGCCCAGTCCCGCGCCTAGCATCTTCCGACGCAGGAAGGCGTATTGCTCGAGCAGGGGGAGGTTCTTCGGGCACACGTCGTGACAGCCCATCAGGCCGATGCAGCCGAAGATGCCGTTCTCGTCCGAGACCACCTCGAACCAGTCGTCCTGGCTGCGATCGTCGCGTGGGTCGAGCATGAATCGCGCGATCCGGTTCAGGCCCGCGGCTCCCACGAAGTCGGGGTTCACGTTGGCGACACCACAGCCCGCGATGCAGCAGCCGCACTCGATGCAGCGCTCGCCCTCGTAGATGGCCTGCGCGAGGTCGGCGTCCATCGGCTTCTCGACGGCGTCTTCCTGAAAGGGCTCGCGCTCGTGGATCCAGGCCTCGACGTTCTCGGCCATGCCGCGGAACCAGGTGCCCGTGTCGACCGAGAGATCGCCGATCAGCTTGAAGACGGGCAGGGGCTGAAGCCGAATGATCTCCGGCAGCTCCTTCGTGAGCGTGTTGCAGGCGAGTCGCGGTCGGCCGTTCACGAGCATGCCGCACGAGCCACAGATCGCCGAGCGACAGGCGAAGTCGAATTGCAGGCTCGGGTCCTGCTGCTCTCGGATCTGATTGAGCGCGATGTAGAGCGTCATGAAGGGCTGCTCTTCGAGCTCGAAGGTCTGCATGTGCGGTGTGGCTCCGTCCTCTTCGGGGTTCAGTCGGAAGATCTCGAAGCGAAGCTTTCGGGCGGGCTGGAGCTGGATGGTCTGCGTGCTCATTCGTTTCTCTCCGGTCGTACGGGGCGGTTTTCGCGGCCCTTCCAGGCCCCCCACTGCATCTGACTTCCGATCGGCTCGCTGGGCTCGAGGGCCCCTTCGCGCCTCATGCCCTCGACGACCCCTTCGTTGTAGACCTCGATGGGGCTCTCCATGTGCTTCTGGGCGGACATGCCGTAGCCGCGATCGCCCGGCGGCAGATCGAGCAGGCCGACCGGCTCGTAGCTGAGGACGGGGCAGAGAGCGCCCCGGGGCCAGCGCGCCAGTGTCCGGTTGAGCCAGCTGGCATCGTCGCGCGCGGGATGATCCGTGCGGCAATGGGCGCCGCGACTCTCCGTGCGCTCGAGTGCGCCGATCGCCGTGATCAGGGCCAGCTTCGTCATGCCCTCGATGCGCATCGCGGCGGTCAGCTCGGGGTTGAGTCCGCCCGCCCGGGTGCGGAGCCCGACCTGCGCGATCTTCGACAGCTCGAGTCGCAGCGCGGCGACCGCCTGCTCGAGCTCGTCGCCATCGCGGAAGACGCCGACCTGACGGTTCAGGATCTCGCCGACGGCGTCGCGAATCGCGATAGACGTTGCCGCCCGTCGTCGGGCGGTCGAGCCAGCAGGCGGATCCGCTTGCTGCGCATCGATCAGGAACTCGTTCGCGATCCGCGGTGTCCGACTCGAGAGCGAGGCCCTGGCGGTGAACTCGGCCACGCGCTGGCCCACGACTCGCCCGGCGACGACGGTCTCGGCCAGGCTGTTGCCGCCGAGCCGGTTGAAGCCGTGCAGGTCCCAGCAGGCCGCTTCGCCGACGGCGAAGAGGCCGCGCATCCCGTAGGCCTCGCCGTCCTTGTTCACGCGTGATGCCGCCCATCGAGTAGTGCTGGATCGGGCGCACCGGGATCAGGTCCTGCGCCGGGTCGATGCCGTTGAAGTCCCGGCAGATCTCCCACACCTCGCGCAGCTTGGTGCGCAGATGCTGCTCGCCGAGATGGCGAAGGTCGAGCCAGAGGTGATCACCGAAAGCGCTCTCGACGCCGAGGCCCTCGCTTGATCTGGTCCATCATGTGTCGCGAGACCACGTCGCGGCTCGCGAGCTCCTGCTTCTCGGGCTCCGCCTCGACCATGAAGCGCTCGCCGTCGCGATTCAGCAGGTAGCCGCCGTCGCCGCGGCAGCCTTCGGTCACGAGGATGCCGCTCGGCACGAGCCCCGTCGGGTGGAACTGCACGGCCTCCATGTTGCCGAGCGGGACCGTCTCGGTGTCCAGCGCGAGCACCGCGCCGGTGCCCTCGTTGATGGTGGCGTTGGTCGTGTATTGACCGTAGATGCGACCGTGTCCGCCGGTGGCGATCACCGTCGACCTGGCCAGCCACGCCGAGAGTCGTCCGGTCCGTAGACATCGCGAGACCGCGCCCCAGCAGCGCCCGCCTTCGTGGATCAGGCTGGTCGCCTCCATGCGATCGAGCACGCGGATGCCGAGCCGCACGACCTCACCGTCGACCGCGTAGAGCACGGCATGTCCCGTGCCCGCTGACGCATAACAGGCACGCCACTTGGCGGTTCCGCCAAAGTCGCGGTGCATGATGAGGCCCGCCTTCTCTTCGGGCTCGTCGATCTCGACGCGCTCGCCCTTGATGAAGTAGCTGTTCTTGCCCGGCCGCACGCGGGTCCAGGGCACGCCCCAATGCGCGAGCTCGCGAACGGCGATCGGCGCTTCGTGCGCGAAGATCGTGGCGACCTCCTGATCGGCGCCCCAGTCCGAGCCCCGCACGGTGTCGAGGAAGTGCAGCGTCGGCCCATCGCCCTCGGCCTTCACGCAGTTGCCGAGCGCGGCCTGCATGCCGCCCTGCGCGGCACAGCTATGGCTGCGGCGTGGCGGGACCAGGGAGAGCAGCGTCACGTCGTGGCCCGCGGTGGCCGCCTCGATGGCGCATCGCTCGCCGGCGAGGCCGCCGCCGATGATCAGTACGTCGGTGGTTTGGATCTGCATGGATCAGCCCTCCAGGAGGAACGCGAGCGGCGGCTCGAGCCAGCCCGCAAGCACGGTCAGGGTGACGAGGCCGAGGCCCAGGAAGGCGAAGAGCAGGACGTGCTCGATGCGGCGCAGCGTGGGCCGGCCGAGCCGGGCGCCTACACCCCACTTCACGGCGAAGCGATAGAGGCCCGTGCTCGCGTGGAACTCGACGGAGAGCAGCAAGAGCAAGTAGAGGGGCCAGAGTCCGCCCGCGACGCGCGCCTGGGTCGACACGGCTTCGATGCCGGTATGGGCGCCGTAGAGATCGGTGAAGACGTCGACGCCGACCAGCACGAGATGGAAGCTGCCCGCGACGAGCAGGATCATCCCGGTCCACACCTGCCAGATCCAGAGCGACGATTCGACGTGGCCGGGCAGCGAACCCTGTGACGCGCGCAGCTCGCGATTGAGCTGGCGCATCCGGCGGCGGTCCCGGATCTGCCCCGGAATCTTGCGGCTGGCCATCGCGCCATGCACCAGGAAGAGCAACGTGATCGCGATGACCGTCGGCTGGGCGACCCAGTAGTCTTCGAGTCCACCCGCCAGGGCGTCGAAGCCCCGCTGGCCCGTCAGGATCGAGCCGACGAGGAACATGTGCCCCCACATGAAGAGAGCGAGCGCGACGCCGCTCAGGCCGCTGACCAGCTCGTAGCGAAGCTGGCGTCGGGCCTCCGCCGCGCGGCCCGCGGGCCGCGCTTCGGATTTCGGTGTCGAGGTCGGCCGGGTCGGCCGGGAAGAGAGGTCGAGAGTGGGACTTGCCATGAAACGACTCTAAGAGTGTTTATGGCGTGTACAAGTATTTACGTGAAAATTATTTAGACAAACTTGCAGGGGGGCCCGTGGCCTGTGCTCGCGCCGGCAGGATCTGTGCTGCTTTCAGCTCATCTTGGACGCGCGCCCGCAGCCGGGCCGCCTTCCGGCTCGTGGCCGGCCTCCGGGCTCGTGACCGATGGGCCTCTGGCTGCCCGGCTGGAAGGCGTTGGCGCGGGTGGCGAGTCGGAGTGCAGGCAGTAGTGTCCACGCCTACGCCGAGGAGATCTATGTCGAGTCAGCCCGTCACCGCGGAGCGCGGAGAGCAGGAGAGCGCTGTGATCGTGGACGGACGCACACCGGTTGCGGACCGGATCCGGGAACGGATCAGAAAGGCCGGGAAGCGTTTTCACGCGAACGACAGCATCGAAGCGTTCATCGAGGAAGGCGAGCTCGACGAGCTCCAGGCCGAGGTCGCCTCGAAGATGCAGGGCGTCCTCGAGGCGCTCGTGATCGACACCGAGAGCGACCACAACACCCAGGATACGGCGCGTCGCGTCGCCAAGATGTACGTGCGCGAAGTCTTCGGCGGACGTTATGTCCCGGAGCCTGCCGTCACCGAGTTTCCCAACGCCGCGCGACTCAACGAGCTGATGATCGTGGGACCCGTGACCGTGCGCAGCGCCTGCTCCCATCATTTCTGTCCGATCGTCGGACGCATCTGGGTCGGCGTGATGCCCAACGAGCACTCCGAGCTGATCGGGCTCTCCAAGTACGCGCGGCTCGTCGAGTGGGTCATGACGCGACCGCAGATTCAGGAGGAGGCGATCGCCCAGCTGGCCGAGCTGCTGCACGACAAGATGCAGCCGGACGGACTCGCGATCGTGATGGAAGCGGACCACTTCTGCATGCAGTGGCGCGGTGTCAAGGACATGGACTCGAAGATGACCAACAGCATGATGCGGGGCTCGTTCCTGAAGAATCCCGATCTACGCCGAGAGTTCCTGTCGCTTCTCCACGGCCGCGAAAAATAGTCTCGGCCGGAATCCGAGACCGAGAGGAAACGCGATGTTGGTCAGACTTGTCTACTCGAGCCGCGTGGTCGGCGGGATCGATGACGCGCTCATCGACGCCGTGCTCGAGTGCTCCCAGGCGAATAATCTCGATCACGGGATCACCGGCGTGCTCTGCGTCGATCATCATACGGGGACCTTCCTGCAGGTGCTCGAGGGGGCTCGCACGGCGGTCAACCAGCTCTACGCCAACATCATGCGAGACACCCGCCATCAGGACGTCTTCCTGCTGCTCTTCGACGAGATCGAGGAGCGCGGATTCTCCGGCTGGCGGATGGGCAGCGTCGACCTGAACAAGGTCAACCTCAGCACGATCCTGCGCTTCTCCGAGACCGCCCGGCTCGATCCGCCGTCGATGAGTGGCGCGAGCGCGCTGGCGTTGATCCAGGAGCTCACCGACAGCGCAGCGATCGTGGGACGCGAGAAGCGTTAGCGGGCCGACTCGCCCCTTCGCCTCGCGATCGTCCGCTGCGCGCGACTCAATCCGCGGCGTCGCGCCGCACAGCGGGCGGGGCTGCGGCGACCGGGGCTGGTGAAGTCGGGAAGAGCAGCGGACGTACGGCGTCGAGCTTCCGCTCGAAGGACGACACCACCTCCGGCCCGAGCGCGACGATCTCGCGCTGGGTGGGCGTGATCGGGATGGCGACATTGCCGGCGATTCGCGCGGCGAGGGCTGGGGCCGCCAGGCGATCGGCGGCCACCCGGAAGCGCTGCTCGCATTGCTCGAAGGAGAGCCGCGCGCCGCGACAGCGTTGGGCGATCCGCGGGCGGAGCGCGCGGTAGAGGTCCCGGGCCGCGGTCGGCGGAATCGAATCGATGCTCGCGACGAGATCGGCCTGCGTCGGCCACGGGCCGAGCGGCCAGCTCTGCGGCTCGTCCGCATCGAGTCGGGTCTCGGCCCGCTCCGCCGAGATCGAGAGCGCGCCCAGGACCGCCGACTCGACCCAGCTCTCCGGGATCAGCCCGGCCGCCAGGGCCGGGTCGTAGCTCGCGAGAGTCGACAGCCGGATCAGCTGTGGGACGAGCTGCCAGAGCTCGGCCTCCACGCGATCGACCGCTTGGGGATCGGCCGCGGCAAGGCTCTGGGTGACCCCGATGCTGGCGAGCGCGGCGAGCAGGAGCCCTCGGCCCCCGCTTCGAAGCACGCTCGAGCGCGCCGCCGGTCCGCGACGCCGGCGCTTCGCACCGGGCTTCGTCGACTGCGGCTCGTCTTCATGGCTCGGTCGGGGCATGGCTTCCTCTTTCCTCTGCGACGGCGAAGTCCGCATCGTGGCGAACGACGATCGAGTCGATTCGGGGGGGGCATGCGCGCGGGCTGCTCTACTCTTGGCTGGAATCTGCTCTTCGAGCCAGTCGTCGCCTCTGCGTGGCGGCGGGAGGATGCCTTCGATGTCAGCGCCCGTCGATCCCGGTCCCCAGCGCGGCCGCGCGCGAATCGTCCGCCCCCTCGTGATCCTCTCGTTGCTGGTGTTGCTCGTGGGCGCAGCCTATCTCCTCTTCTTTCCCGGAGCCTGGACGCCTTCTCCGGATGCGGCTGAATCCGGATCGGTCGAGGAGGCCCCGGTCACCGATCGCGACCGCTTCGCCGTCGACCCGTCTGCGGTGTTCCCCCCGCCCGCGGAGCCGCGAGCCACCGAGCCTTTCTCGCCTTCGCCCGAAGCGACGCCCCCGCGCCCCGAGCCACCTTCGCGAATCCGCGATCAGACTGCGTTCCTGAGCGAGTGGGCGGAACGCGTCTCGGCCCGCCTCCCCCGCGAATGGATCCGCGTCGACGATCCCTTCGAGCGGCTCGTGGCGGCGACCAACGCCATCGTGCTCGGCGAGGATCCGATGAAGCAGCTGCGCTTCTTGCGGCCGACGGGCCGCTTCGAGGCGCGGGTCGATGCCGAGGGCGGGATCCATCTCGCCCCCGAGCAGATGGACCGGCGCTATCGCCGCTTCCTCGACGCCTTCCACGCGATCGATCCCGAGCTGGCGGCGGAGGCCTTCCGACTCGCCGAGCCCACCCTCGACCGTGCGCATCGAGAGCTCGGCTATCCGGCGGGACGCTTCCGCGACGTGGCGATCGAGGCGATCTCGGTGCTGCGCGCGACTCCGAATCCGGAGCAGCCGGTTGCACTCGAGGCCAGAGCCGTGACCTATGCCTTCGCGGACGAAGAGCTCGAGCGTCTGGATCCCGCGCAGCATCTGCTGCTGCGTCTCTCGCCCGGGGAGCGCCGTCGAGTCGCGCTCAAGCTGGCTGCCCTCGAAGCGAGCCTCTCGAATCTCCCCGACTGACGGATCGCCTGGCGCGTCATTCCGCGAGGGTCACACGCAGGCCCGCTAGAGCTTGGCGCGCGGCATCTCGACCTGGATCTTCGTCAGACCTCCGTTCACGCCGTAGATCTCTCCGGTCACGTAGGCCGCGGCCGGGGAGGCCAGGTAGAGGGCGCAGGCGGCGATGTCTTCGGGCTCGCCGATGCGCCCGAGCGGCGTGTTCGAGACCATCTCGCGCTCCATCTCCTCGCTCATGAAGTTGTCGAGCGCCTCGGTTCGAATCGAGCCGACCGCGATGCCGTTCACGCGAATCTTGGGCGCGAAGTCCTGCGCGAGCTCGCCGGTCAAGAACGAGAGCGCCGCCTTTGCGGTTCCGTAGGCCGCGAAGGCCGGCTGGAAGAAGCGTCCGGCGACGGACGAGATGTTGACGATCGAGCCGGTCCCCGCCGTCTCGACGATCCGCGGCACCGCGAGGCGCGTCATCGCCAGCGCGGTCGTGACGTTGAACCGGAAGCAGGCTTCGAAATCCTCTTCGCTGAGCTCGAGCGTCGGCGACGGACCCCAGCCTCCGGCGTTGTTGACGAGCACGTCGAGGCGGCCGAACTCGGCGAGGGCGCTGTCGACGAGATGCTTGCGCTGGTCGGCCTCGAGGACATCGCACGGAACGACCAGCGCCCGCACACCGCGCTGCCGGATCTTCTCCGCGGTCTCCTCCAGCTGTGTCTCGGTGCGCGCGGAGATCACGAGGTCGGCGCCGGCATCCGCGAAGGCGATGGCGGTCGCGGCGCCGATCCCGCGGCCGGAGCCCGTGACGAGGGCGACTTGTCCGTCGAGGCGGAAACGATCGAGGATGCTGGACATGGGATTCTCCTGCTTCGGGTTGGCGGCCGGCCGGACGGTAGGGCAGTCGGCCGTGCGAGCAAGACGGCGGGATCAGCCCGGCGGCGGCGTCCCGCGGCGGTCCGGTGGCTCGAGACGCGTCGGGGTGGCGAGTCCCACGGTCTCATTCAGTGGCCGCGGACCACGCCCCGCAACCTGTGGCGCGGGCTTCCTGACGCCGCGCATCTGCGTGGGCGCCCACGCGCGACGTTCGCGGGACTCCAGTCGATCTTCAGAGGTTGGCACTTTCATTGCACACGCAGTCATTGCAGTTCATGCGGTTCATGCAGGAAAGGAGGCGGTAGCGATGAAGCGGGGAGAGCTGGCGACTGCGAGGAGCGAGGGCCGACTTCGAGACGGGGCGGTCGAGCGTCCCGGGCAATCGCGGGGGGCGCGTGCGGCACGCGCGGCAGACGAAGCCTGGCTGGCTCGACTGCAGGCGGGCGAGGAGTCCGCGTTCGCGGAGTTCTACGAGGCCTATCGCGGGAGCGTCGAGGGCTTCATCCGAAAGCGGGTTTCGAGCGGCAGCGACGTCGAGGATCTCACGCAGGAGACCTTTCTGCAGGCGAGCCGTTCGATCGGGCGATTCGCGCGCCGCTCGAGCCTCTCGACCTGGCTGCTGGGGATCGCGCGCAACGTGTGTCGCCACTACTTCCGGAACAGCTCGCGCTGGATGGTGGGGGCCCACTCGATGTCGACGGAGACGCGCGATTCCGCCGAGGACGCGCGGATCGAGGCGCGCGTCGATGCCCGACGGCTGCTCGATCGGATCGACAAGCTGATCGACGCGCGGCGTGGCGCAGAGGGCGCGTCGATCTTCGAGCTGCGATTCGTCGAGGGCAAGTCGACTGCCCAGATCGCCTCTCGGACGGGAAAATCGACCGACGCCGTCAAGATGAACATCCGGCGGTCGAGGCTCGCCATCGCACGGCACCTGCCGGAGCTGCCCAGGATCGAGGAGCTCGCCTCCTGAGACCGCCTGAGACCCCCTGAGACCGCCAGAGATCTGCGCAGCTCGGACTCGCGCAGTCCGGCCCATCCACGGGCCGGGCTGCGCCCCGGGTGCCTGCAGATCAATGAATCCGAACGGTCCTGGTCTTCGCTTCCTCGCTCTTGTCGATCTCGACCTTCAGGATGCCATCCTCGAAGCTCGCCTTTCGACGCAGTCTCGTGACGGTCGACCCCGGGCTGTGACGTCGCGCCATGCATGGCGCGACCGACGGCGCGCCGGCCGCGTGGGCAGTCAGTCGGTGATCCGGGTGCCCGCTGCGCCCGCGAGCAGCGCGCCGACCTCCGCGAGCGCGCCGATCGAGGCGAAGCGCGCGGGCCGGTCGGCCGCGAGAGGCCGATCCGATACGAAGCGGCAGGCGGCCTCGACCTTCGGTCCCATCGAGCCCGCCGCGAAGCGCTCGACCCGGAGCGCCTCGGCGGTCGCCTGCCGGATCGGCCTCGCGCGGTCCGTTCCCCAGTCGCGATAGACCGCGTCGACGTCGGTCAGCAGCAGCAGCGCATCCGCGTCGAGCGCATCCGCGAGCAGGGCGGCGGCGAGATCCTTGTCGACGACGGCCTCGACGCCACGCCAGCCACCGGCTGGATCGGCGACCACCGGCACTCCGCCGCCGCCCGCGCAGACCACGACCACCCCCGCCGCGAGCAGCAGCCGGATCGCGCCGAGCTCGAGGATGCGCCGCGGCTCGGGCGACGGCACGACGCGTCGCCAATGCTCTCCGTCGGCGGCAATCGCGAAGCCGCGGGTGGCGGCGAGCTGCTCTGCTCGCGCTTGGGAGTAGACCGGCCCGATCGGCTTCGTGGGATGGTCGAAAGCCGGATCGTCCTGGTCGACGACGACCTGGGTGAGCAGCGTCGCCACCTCGCGTCCCTCCCCGAGCGCGTCTCGAAGCTCGTCTTCGATCAGATATCCGATCATTCCCTGGGTCTGCGCGCCGAGCACGTCGAGGGGCAGGGCGGTCTCGGCTCCGGACTCGGCCTGCAGCGCGAGCAGCCCCACCTGCGGTCCATTGCCGTGGGTCACGACCATCGCGTGCTCACGCGCCACGTCTGCCAGCGCGCGCGCGGCGGGATGCAGGTTGCGACGTTGGGCCTCGGCGCTCGGCGCCTCACCGCGGCGCAGCAGCGCGTTTCCACCGAGGGCGACGACGATCCGCATTCCGGTCAGCACCGGCTCGCGGGCACGGGGAGGGCTGAGGCTCGGGCGGACATCACGCGCTCAGGTATTGCGCCTGGAAGCGCTCGAGGAGGGCGGGCAAGGCGTCCCCGCGCTCGGCGAACTCGTACCCGACGCCGACGATCGGGACGTCGAGCTGGACGCGCTTCGAGAGGGCCGCCGGCGTGGCGTCCAGCACGAGGTCGGCCGGCGTGGCGCGCAGCGTCTGCTCGAGGTCGCGGATCTGCTGCGGGCTGTATCCCATCGCTGGGACCTCGGCGCCCAGATGCGGAAACCTGGCAAAGGTCTCGGCGATCGATCCGACGGCGAAGGGCCGCGCGTCGACGACCTCGCCCGCGCCGAAGCGACGAGCGGCCAGGCTGCCCGCACCGGTCGCCAGCCCGCCATGGGTGAGCGTGGGCCCGTCGCCGACGATCACGATCCGGCGACCGCGCAGGATCTCGGGATCCGCCATCGAGAGCACCATCTCGCCCAGGACGACCGGCGCCTCGGGCCGCATCGACGCTGCGCGCGCGACGAGCTCCTCGACCTGCGCAGGCAGGCGCACTATCGACCTTGTTGATCACGAGAACGTCCGCCATCCGGAAGTTCGCCTCGCCGGGATGATAGGCGAGCTCGTGTCCGGGCCGATGGGCGTCGAGCATCACGAGGTGGAGATCGGGACGGAAGAAGGGGAGGTCGTTGTTGCCGCCGTCCCAGACGACGACGTCGACGTCGCGCTGGGCCCGCTCGAGAATCGCCGCATAGTCGACGCCCGCGTAGATCGTCGCGCCCATGGCGATGTAGGGCTCGTACTCCTCGCGCTCCTCGATCGTGGCCTCCGCAGCGTCGAGATCCGCGTCGCAGGCGAAGCGCTGCACCGCCTGCTTCTCGAGGTCGCCGTAGGGCATCGGATGCCGGACGGCGGCGACGCGCAGTCCCCGCTCGAGCAGCCAGCGGACGATGAAGCGGGACAGAGCGCTCTTGCCCACGCCCGTGCGCACCGCGCAGACCGAGAGGACCGGGACCGCCGCCTCGAGCATCGTCGCGCGCGGCCCGAGGATCCCGAAGCTCGCGCCCGCCGCGAGCGCGAGCGACGCGCGGTGCATCACCTCCTCGTGCGGGACGTCGCTGTACGCGAAGAAGACATCGTCTATGGCTTCTTCCCGGATCACGCTCGCGAGCTGCGCTTCGGGGAGGATCGGGATGCCGTCGGGATAGAGCCTGCCGGCGAGTGAAGGTGGGTAGCGTCGATCGTCGATGTCGGGAATCTGCGCCGCGGTGAAGGCGATGACGCGCGAGCTCGGATCGTCGCGGAAGCGCATGTTGAAGTCGTGGAAGTCGCGTCCCGCGGCGCCCATGATGACGACGCGTCGGGGGCCGTCGCTGCGCCTCACGGCACTGCTTCCTTCTTCTCGGAGACGGCGAGGATCTCGGGCAGCTCGTCTCCCGTGAGCGTCTCCTTCTCGAGCAGCTTCTCGGCGGCCTCGATGACGCTGGCGCGGTGGTGCTCGAGGAGATCCCGGGCGCGCTCGAAGGCTTCTTGCACGAGTGCCCGCACGGCGCAGTCGACTTCGCGCGCCGTCTCCTCGGAGAACTCGCGTCGGCCGGTCGCGAAGTCGCCCGGGCGTTCGAGGAAGGCGGACCGCTCGCTCTCGAGGGAAACGAGACCCACGCCCTCGTCCATGCCATACCGGGTGACCATGCTGCGCGCGATGTCGGTGGCCTTGGCGAGATCATCGGAGGCGCCGGTCGAGATGTCGTCGAAGAAGATCGATTCCGAGGCGCGGCCGCCGAGCAGCACCGTCATCTTGTTGTTGAGCTCGCCGCGGGACATCAGGAAGCGATCCTCGATCGGCCGCTGGATCGTGTAGCCGAGGGCGCCGATGCCACGCGGGATGATCGAGACCTTGTGGATCGGGTCGCTTCCGGGCAGGGCGCGCGCGACCAGCGCGTGTCCGATCTCATGGTAGGCGGTGACCCGGCGCTCGTGGGGGTTCAACAGTCGATTGCGCTTTTCGAGGCCGGCGACGATGCGTTCGATCGCCAGGTTGAAATGCTTCATGCCGACCCGGTCGGACTCGTCGCGGGTCGCCAGCAGCGCGGCTTCGTTGACCAGATTGGCCAGGTCGGCACCCGTGAAGCCGGGCGTCAGCGCGGCGATCTCGGCGGCCGCCACGTCCGAGGCCAGCTTGGCCTTCTTCAGGTGGACCTCGAGGATCGCGATGCGTCCGAGCTTGTCGGGACGGTCGACGAGCACCTGGCGATCGAAGCGACCCGCGCGCAGCAGTGCCGCGTCGAGGATCTCCGGGCGGTTCGTCGCCGCCAGCAGCACGACGCCGTCGCGCGGGTCGAACCCGTCGAGCTCGGCCAGCAGCTGGTTCAGCGTCTGCTCCTTCTCGTCGTGCCCGCCCATCATGGGGCCGATGCCGCGGGCGCGACCGAGGGCGTCGAGCTCGTCGATGAAGATGATGCAGGGTGCTCGGCTTCGCGCCTGCTCGAAGAGATCGCGAACGCGGGCGGCGCCGACGCCGACGAACATCTCGACGAACTCGCTGCCGCTGATCGAGAAGAAGGGAACGCCCGCTTCCCCCGCGACGGCCTTGGCCAGCAGGGTCTTGCCGGTGCCGGGCGGACCGACGAGCAGAATGCCCTTGGGCAGCCTCGCGCCGAGGCGGCCGTAGCGTTCGGGGTCGCGCAGGAAGCCGATGATTTCGGCCAGCTCCTCCTTCGCTTCGTCGACCCCCGCGACGTCCGCGAAGGTGACCTTGACGGATTCTTCGGCATAGATCTTCGCGCCGCTCTTGCCGACGGACATCATCCCGCCGCCGAGGCCACCGGCCATCGTGCGCCGCAACATGAAGCCCCAGAAGCCGATCAGCAGCAGCACCGGCAGCAGCCAGCTGAGCATGCGGCTGAACCAGGTGTCTTCCCGGGCGCCCTTGAAGTCGATGCCCTTGGCCGCCAGCTGATCGGCGAAGTCCTGGTCGACGCGCACCGTGCGGAAATGCTTGGGTCCGTCCGGAGGGGGCTGGCTGAACTCCCCCGCGATCTCATTCGCGCTGACGCTCAGATCGCGGACGAGGCCCTTCGCTTCGAGCTCGATGAACTCGCTGTAGGGGATGATCTTGACCTGGGTGTTCTCCCACCAGAGCTGGGAGCCGAGGAAGGCCAGCCACATCAGTGCGACGACGAACCAGCCGTTCCAGCGCGAGGGAGGCCAGAGCCGTTCGTTGAGGGGCAGGTCTTCCCGACCCGATCCGCGCGGATCGCGGGTCGGACCGGGACGGTCGTTTCGGGGTTTCGGGTTTGCCACAGCTCTGACAGTAGCGCTGCCACGGCGCGGATCGGCTTTCCGGTCTGCTGCCCGGGCGAGGAGGGCGCCATTCGGGGCGCGCTGCGTTGGCTCGTCCCGGCCTGCGGCAGGAAGTCACGGGCCGGGCGGGTGGGATCGGCGACCGTTCGGGCGGGAGTGGCCCGGGATGGAGCCTCGGTCCGGCCCGATTGCGGGAATAAGCCGCGCGAATGTCTACCCGGCGGGAACGGAGCTTGCTATTCCTCCCGCCCAGGAGGTCCATGATGCTTCATTCACTTTTCGTTTCAGGTTTCCGACCCACCGCTTTGCGCCCGCTCGTGATTGCGGGAGGGATTTCGATCCTTCTCTTGTCCGGCTGCGCGAGCAGTGGCTCCGTGTCGGAGCTGAACAATCGGCTCGACTCGATCGACCAGCGCCTCGAGAGCTTGAGCTCGCAGCTCGAAGCCACCGAGGCTCGCTCGATCGCGGCCGAAGAGACGGCCGAGGCTGCGGCGCGTCGCGCGGAGGCGGCCGAGACGAACGTTCGGGCCGCGGCTGCGCGTGCGGATGCTGCGGCCCAGAAGGCGGCCGCCGCCTTCGACAAGACCGTTCGCAAGTAACGACCGGCCGACGATTGCCCCCGCCTCTCTTCGCAAACCCAGAGCTCGCGAAGAGGGCGGGGGGTCTTCGTTTTCGGTCAGGGCAGCGCGCCGACCCGAACCGGTACGCCCTGGATCTGCTGCACCGCCTGCCAGACGCGGTCGATGTCGATCTGCGACAGAATGCCGAGCTCTCGGGGCAGGGCCAGCGCGGCCTCCAGTCGATCGGTCACGCGCCCATAGAGATCGGGATGGACCTCTAAAAAGAGATCCTTTCCGTTCGTTCCCCATTTGAAGGGCTCGTAGATCAGCACGACCTCGACCCCGCTCGGCACGCGGTCGAAGAGCTCCTCCATCTCGTCGCCGTAGAGCCGCACGCAGCCGTGCGTGGAGTTGCGTCCGATGGACCACTTGACGTTGGTTCCGTGGATGCCGTACGAGGTCTTCCCGATCGTCATCCAGCGGGTGCCGAGCGGATTGTTTTCGCCCGGTGGGACCGTGCGCGGAAATCCCGGACGCTCCGCCAGGATCGAGGCGGGCACGTTCCAGACCGGATCGACCCGCTTCGCGCCGATCGGGAAGCGGCCGAGCAGCGTCGGGTCTTCGCGGTCGCCGACCGCGACCGCATGCACGACAGGCGGGCCGTTGCGCGTGAAGTCATAGAGCCGCATCTCGGGGATGTTGATCACGAGGCCCGACGACTCGGCGGGCGGCAGCAGATAGCGAGTGGGCAGCTCGACGACGGTGCCCGGCGTCGGGATCCACGGATCGAGCTTCGGGTTGAGGCGCTGGATCGCGTCGAAGCCCAGCCGATGCTGGTAGGCGACGTCGTGGAGCGTCTCGCCCGGCTCGATCAGATGCGCCTGCTCTTCGCCGGCGATGGGGCGGATGCGCAGCCACGGGTCTGCGTCGCCGAATTTCGCCTGAGCGAGCGGGGCGGCGGCGGTCGTGATCGCGACCGCGAGCGCGAGGATCAGGGTCGGAGCTGTGGGTCGGAGCCATGGACTTCGCACAGCGCGAGAGTCTGCCACACGCTGGCCCTCGAGGTGGGGCCTTCGGAACAGAAAATCCGGCGGGCAGCGAATCACGGACGGGATCGGGCGGCAGACGGGCGGCCAGTGGACCACGTCTCGACCGCGCAGGATCCTGCGCCGAGGGCGTACGTGGCCTCCGGCCCGGCCCTGCGATCGCCCCGCGCTGCCTCCGCGATCTTCGCCCGGCACCGCAGCCGACGGCGTTCTTCCGCAGCCTGCTAGTTGCGGTCCCGGCGTCTCCACCGCATCACGAGCTTTTCGAGCTCGACGGCGACGAAGACGACCAGCGCGAGCCCGCAGCAGACGCCCAGCTCCCTCGGAGTGAGCGCCGCGGTGTGGAAGAGGTTCTGGAGGATCGGCACGTAGAGCACGGCCAGCTGCAGACCGAAGGTCAGCAGCACGGCCCCGAGCAACGCGCGATTCGACCCGAGGCCCTGCTGGAAGAGGGAATCGCTCTCCGAACGGATCGCGAGAACCTGGGCGAGCTGGCAGAGGGTGAGGGTGGTGAACACGACGCTCTGCCAGCGCGGCGAGGCGACGTAGATGGCCCAGGCCTGGGACCCGATCGACAGCGCCCCGATCAACAGACCGACCCACAGCACGTGGAGCGTGAGGCGCTTGTCGAAGAAGCTCTCGGTCGGGCGGCGAGGAGGGCGCTGCATGACGCGCGCTTCCTCGGGCTCGACGCCCAGCGCGAGGCCGGGGAGCCCATCGGTCACCAGGTTGATCCAGAGGATCTGGATCGGCATCAGCGGCAGCGGCAGCCCCAGGAACGGGGCCAGCAGCAGCGTCCAGATCTCGCCCGAGTTGCTCGTCATGGTGTACTTCACGAACTTGCGGATGTTGTCGAAGACCCGGCGCCCCTCGCGCACCGCCGCGACGATCGTGCTGAAGTCGTCGTCGAGCAGCACCATGTCCGCGGCCTCGCGCGCGACCTCGGTTCCGGAGCGCCCCATCGCGATGCCGATCTCGGCGCGCTTCAACGCCGGGGCATCGTTGACGCCGTCGCCGGTCATCGCCACGAACTCGCCTCGCTCCTGCAGCGCGCGCACGATCCGGATCTTCTGCTCGGGAGAGACCCGCGCGTAGACGCGCGTGCCCAGCACGCACGCGCCGAGCGCCTCGTCGTCGAGGCGGGCCAGCTGATGGCCGGTGAGGACGTCGTCGCCCGAGGCGTCGGGCCGGGCGTCTTCGAGGATGCCCAGGCGCTGCGCGATGGCTCGTGCGGTCCCGGGATGATCGCCGGTGATCATGACCGGCGTGATGCCGGCGGTCGCACACTGCGCGACGGCTTGCGCTGCGCCCTCGCGTGGCGGATCCATCAGCCCGACCAGACCGAGCCAGCTGAGCTCGCTCTCGAGCTCGGCCTCGTCCAGCTGTGTCGGTACCCGATCGAAGCGACGACAGGCGAAGGCCAGCACCCGAAGCCCTTCCGCGGCCAGCCGATCGGCGGCCTCGAGCATGGCCTGCCGGTCGATTCCAGAACAGCGCGCGGCCACCGACTCGGGCGCGCCCTTCACGAAGGAGACGGCGCCGGCGCCGTCCGGATGCAGCGTGCTCATGCGCCGTCGGTCGGTGTGGAAGGGCACCTCCGCCAGGCGCGGTGTCTCGCGCTCGAGTGCGTCGCGATCGAAGCCGGCGGCCTGCGCGGCCTCGAGCAGCGCCTGCTCGGTCGGATCGGCGCGCTCGTCTCTGGCGTCATTGACCAGCGCGAGGGCGCGACCGAGGTCCTGGGCGGCTCCCGACGCGTGCGCGCGTTCGGGCAGCGAGCTCGTGCGCTCGCCCGCGATCTCGACCGCCTCGACGCGCATCCGGCCTTCGGTCAGGGTGCCCGTCTTGTCGGCGCAGGCGTAGGTGACCGAGCCGAGGGTCTCGACGGCGGACAGCCGCCGGACCAGCGCCTGGTGCCGGATCATGCGCTGCGCGCCCATCGCGAGGGAGACGCTGACGACTGCCGGCAGCGCTTCGGGAATCGCGGCCACGCCGAGGCTGACGGCGGTCAGCAGCATCAACGTCGCAGGCTCGCCGCGCAGCAGCCCGGCCACGAAGACCACGAGGCAGATGCCCAGCACGATCAGCGCAATGCGTCGACCGAAGCGGTCGAGCCGACGCTGCAGCGGGGTCTGGACCTTCTTGCCGCGCTGGAGCAGCAGGGCGACGCGGCCCAGCTCCGTAGCGAGTCCGGTTGCGACGACGACGCCTACGCCGTGGCCGCGGGTGACGAGGGTTCCGCGATGGATCAGGTTGACCCGGTCTCCGACGCCCAGGTCGGTCGCTCGCAGGACCTGGGGATCCTTCTCGACGGGGCTCGATTCGCCCGTGAGCGCCGCCTCCTCGACGGCCAGGTCCGTGCACTCGACCAGTCGCGCGTCGGCGGTCACGACGTCACCCGCCTCGACCCGCAGCAGATCCCCCGGTACGACTCGGTCGGCCGGGACGCGGATCCATTGGCCGTCGCGCTGCACGCTCGCCTCGGGCGCGGCCAGCACGCGCAGCGCATCGACCGCCCGCTCCGCGCGGATCTCCTGCACCGCGCCAATCAGTGCGTTGAGCAGCACGATCCCGCCGATCACGATGGCGTCCTGCTCGTCGCCGACGAGCAGCGAGACGCCCGCCGCGACCAGCAGCACCAGGATCATCAGGTTCGTCAGCTGCGACCACAGAATCGCGGCGAGCGATCGTCGCGTGCCCTCGGGCAGAGCGTTCGGGCCGTGCGCCAGCAGCCGCTGCTCGGCCCGCGCCGTCGTCCATCCGTCGCGGGGCGCCTCGAGCGCTTCGAAGGTCTCGTCGACCGTGTGGGCATACCAGGCGCGGGCATCGGCAGGGGACGGCACGCGCGCGAGCCTAGCCCGGGGCGGACCCCGGACGCGAGCGCGTTGACCTGCGAGGGGGCCACAGCGGAGAGCCGCGCGGTCGACATCCGGGATGCGTCGATGCATGCTGAAGCGAGGGAGTGAGGACGTGCCGAGATCCTTTCCGAGTCCGCCGCGCGCAGTCACCTTCGACTGTTGGCAGACCTTGATCTACGAAGAGAGCTGGGAGATCGCGCACGGCTTGCGCGTGGCGGCGCTCGCTCGATCGGCGCGCGCGGAAGGACTCGAGCTCGAGCCGGGCGAGGCGGGGCGCGCCTTCGACAAGGCCTGGGGTCGACACATGACGCTCTGGGCCGAGGAGGTCGCGACCGGCGCGCGTGAGGTCGCTCATTGGGCGCTCGAAGAGCTCGGCCTGGCGCCGCAGGGCAGCCAATTCGAGCCGCTGCTCCAGGCCTTCGAGGAGGCCTCTCATTCCGGTCGCGTGCGGATGATCGACGGAGCGCGCGAGACCTTGACCCGGCTCGGAGAGGCCGGCATCGGCTGCGCCTTGATCTGCGATACCGGGCTCACTCCGGGGCGCGTCGTGCGGGAGCTGCTCGACCGCCACGGTCTGCTCGAGCCGTTGCGGGCGACGATCTTCTCCGACGAGTGGAGTCTGCCAAAGCCCCATCCACGGGTCTTCGAGGCCGCGCTCGAAGCGCTCGAGGTGTCTCCGGAGGAGGCGGTCCACGTCGGTGATCTGCGTCGAACGGACGTGGCGGGAGCGCGCGGGATCGGCATGGCCACGGTGCGCATCACGGCCGCGAACGATGACACGAGCGAGCTCGAGGAAGCCGATCGCGTCGCCGGCTCGCACGCCGAGCTACGGGCCCTGCTGGGGGTCTAGCCGGTCAGTGTCGCCGGCCAGGTCGGTAGCCTCGCTTCGATCTCGCGGGCGTTCTCCTCGAGCGAGTGGCTCGTGTCGAGCGGGAGATGCTGCTCGGCGGGCAGCTCGTTCGCCGGCTCCCATTGCGCACGCAAGCCGTCCGCGATCTGCTGCCAGTCGTCGATCGGGACCCGGTCGCGCTCGGCGCGTTCGGCCAGGCGTTCGCGCTGGATCTCGGGGGAGACCTGCGCCTCGACGAACATGAAAGGCAGGTCGAAGCGCGCGGCCAGCGCGCGGGCCGCGAGGCGCTGCTCGCGCGAGCGGAAGCAGCCGTCGATCACGACCGGCCGACCCGACGCGAGGACCTCCCCGGCGCGTCTCAGCACCTCCGTGTAGACGCGAGCCGCGAAGCCCGGCTCGAAGGCCTCCTCCCAGCGGGCCTCGTGCAGCGCCTCGTTCAGACGCGCACCGAGCAGATAGTCGCGGGTCGGGTCGGAGCCGACGACGGGTGCGCCGATGCGCCGCGCCACATCCAGCGCGACGGTGCTCTTGCCGCTGGCGACCTGACCGCCCACGGCGACGACGACCGGGGGCAGCAGCGGGCGGCGCGGTGCCGCCCGGGCGAGCGCGAGGAAGCGCCGCGCGCGTTCGCGGTAGCGCCGCTCGGCCGGGGAGCCTGCGGCCTCGCGATCGGCGGCGAGCCAGTCGAGCTTCGCGCGCATCGAGGCACACACGCTCGCGTGGAAGTCGAGCAGCGGATAGAGGTCGAAGTCGTTGGCGAGCCGCGCGTACTCGGCGACGAAGCGCTCGGCGAGATCGACCCGATGTCGCGCGGCCAGGTCGTTGGCCAGCAGCGCGACGTCTGCGGCCACGTCCGCCTCGCGCAGCCGGGGACCGGCCTCGAAGCCAGCCAGGATGCGGACCACTCCGGCGTCGTCGAGGAAGACGTGCTCGAGCGACAGCTCGCCGTGGCCCGGTCGAATCGCGTCGCTCTGCGCGCGCGCCCGCAGCCGTTCGGCCTGGCGGTCCAGGAAGGCCTGCTGCGAGGCTTCGATCGCGTCGACCTCTTCGGGCAGCGGCGTGCGGCGCGGCCAGCCCGGGGCCTCGATGCGCAGCAAGATGCGCGCGCGCAGCGCCTGCTCGAGCGCCCGGTCATCGTGCTCCGCTGGGCGTCGCCGCCGCTCGTGGAAGCGCGCCAGCTGCCGCGCGACGACGCGCAGCCCTTCGTCGTCGAGCCGGCCGCTGTCCAGTCGCCGATCCGCCCGGTCGCTCTCTTCGAGCCGCTGCATCCGGAGTGCCCAGTCGATCGGCGGCCCGTCGCCCGCGAGCTGCATGGATCCGTCGGCCTCGCGGGTCACGGGGACGACGCCGCGAGCCACGCCCGTCGCGAGCTCGTCGTTCTGCTTGGCCTCTTCGAGCAGCGCAGTCCTTCGCGCCTCGATCGAGCGGAGGTCGAGGCGATCGGGGCCGAGCTCGAGCCGAACGGGCCTTCGACGCTTGAACACTTCGTCCCGGCTGCGGTGGAGCAGAGCGAAGCAGGTCTCGACGACTTCGAGGTGGTCGAGCGAAATCGGGTCGGCCAATCTCAACTCCTGGCGAGGCAGACTGTCAGGGTAGGACGCGAGCACCGTAAATCCGATAGCATCCCGCCGCGCCCCCCACTTCGATCGGATCGGATGAAATTGGCTGGCATCGTTTCCACTCGACAGGGCAAGCTCGAAGGAGAGAGTCATGCGGGGATCGAACGCTTCAAGGGGATCCCCTTCGCTCGTCCGCCGATCGGTGAGCTGCGTTTTCGTGCTCCTCAGCCACCGGAAAGCTGGACGGGAACCCGGGACGCGCGCGCCTTCGGTGCCTCGGCGCCGCAGATCGGCCCGGTCAACCGCCTGATCCGGACCGTGATCGGCGCGGCCGGCAGCACGCAGAGCCAGGACTGCCTCTATCTCAACGTGTGGACGCCCCGAAGTGACGGCGCGCGCCGCCCGGTGATGGTCTGGCTGCATGGCGGGGCCTTCATCCTCGGCTCCGGCTCCACCCGGATCTACGACGGCACCCGACTCGCCCAGCGCGGGGACGTCGTCGTCGTGACGATCAACTACCGCCTCGGCGCGCTCGGCTTCCTCGACTGGAGCTCGGTCCGGCGCGGCTCCGAGCAGGTGGAAGCCAATCTCGGCATTCGCGATCAGATCGCGGCGCTCGAGTGGGTGCGCGACAACATCGAGGCCTTCGGTGGCGATCCCGAGAACGTCACGGTCTTCGGCGAGTCGGCGGGGGCCATGAGCACGGCGACGCTGCTCGGCGTGCCCGCCGCGAAGGGACTCTTTCACAAGGCGATCCTGCAGAGTGGTGCCGCGCATAACGTGTCTCGCGAGACGAAGGCCTCCCGCGTCGCCCGTTATTTCTGCGAGGCGCTCGGCGTGGACTCGCTCTCGCTCGAGGCGCTGCAGGCCCTGCCCGTGACGGACATCATGCGCGCCCAGGCGCGGGCCAGCATGCGGATCGGCCTCGACGACGGCATGATGGCCTGGCAGCCCTGCGTCGACGAAGATCTGATCCCCGAGCAGCCGCTCGCGGTCGTCGAACGCGGGGGCGCAGCGTCGATCCCGATGTTGATCGGCACGAATCGCGACGAGTTCAAGCTCTTCACGTTCACCTCCCGTGATCGACTCGACGATGCCGAGCTGGTCGAGCGGATGCATCGCATCGCCGAGCGCTGCGGTCTGGGCGACGGAAGACTCTCGGATCAGCTGACGATGACCTATGGCTCGACGGTGGGCCAGCGCGATCCAGGTGCGAATCAGCGCTGGGTCGCGATGCAGAGCGATCGCATCTTCCACTATCCCGCCGCTCGATTGGCGGACGCCCAGGCCGCGCATCAACCCAACACCTATTGCTACCTCTTCGAGTGGCGGCCCCCGCTCGTGGGGGGCGCGCTCGGCTCCTGCCATGGCCTCGATCTGCCCTTCGTCTTCGGCGGCGTACGCAGCGTCCTGTTGCGGGCGGGCCTGGTCGCGGATCGCTCGGCCGGGCCGCTCTGTGACTACATGCAGGACGCCTGGACGGCCTTCGCGCATACGGGCCAGCCCCGACCGGGCGATCCGATGGACTGGCCGGCCTACGAGCTGCGGCGTCGCGATGCCAAGGGCCTCGGTCCCAAACGTCGGATCATCAAGGATCCGCACGAAGGGGCGCGGAAGTTCTGGGGTCCGCTGATTCCGGATGGTGAGGTCCGGCTCTTGACCCCACCTGAGGCGACGCCCCCCGAAGCATCGCCGGCGGCGATCGATTCCGGCTCGACGCCGGCTGCCTCGTCGTGACCGGCTGATGGCTCGATCGCGCGCGCGCCTTGCTTCGGTCCGGCTGCTGGCGGCCCTCTTGATGCCCGGGTTGCTGGCCGGCTGTACCTCGTATTTCCCGGTCAACGCGGCCATGAAGAAGGTGGACAAGGAGGCTGGCTATCGCGCCGGGCGACGCTGGTCGAAGCAACGCTCGAACGACGTCCTGATGATCGTCGCGTTCTCGGGTGGCGGCACACGAGCGGCGGCCTTCGCCTACGGCGTGCTCGAAGAGCTGGAAGCGACCGGGATCGAGATCGAGGGTCGCCAGGTCTCGTTGCTCGACGAGGTCGACCACATCACGGGTGTGTCGGGCGGCAGCTTTCCCGCCGCCTACTACGGGTTGCACGGCCGGGGCATCTTCGATGACTTCGAGCAGCGCTTCCTGCGCCGCAACGTGCAGGGCTCTTTGATCCTGCAGCTGCTGTGGCCCTGGAACTGGGCGCTGCTCTTCTCGCCGTACTTCGAGCGCAGCGATCTGGTCGCGCGCTACTACGATCGCATCCTCTTCGATCGACGCCACCTTCGCCGATCTCGAGGAGCAGGACGGACCGCTGATCCAGATCAACGCGACGGACCTCGCGACCGGTGCCCCTTTCTCGTTCATCCAGGAGCAGTTCGACTATCTCTGCTCGAGCCTCTCGAGCTATCCGGTCTCGCGGGCGGTGGCCGCTTCTTCGGCGGTGCCGGGGCCGATGTCTCCGCTCACGCTTCGCAACTTTGCCGGCCAATGCGACTTCGAGCGGCCGGAGTGGATTCGCGAGGCGATCGCGAGTCGGCGCACCTTCAGCCGGGAGTTCGTGAACGCGAAGAACCTCGATTCGTATACGCGTTCGCGACGAACGGAAATTCATC
The DNA here is from genome assembly GCA_963698485.1 of uncultured delta proteobacterium. Lineage (GTDB taxonomy): Bacteria > Myxococcota_A > UBA9160 > UBA9160 > UBA4427 > UBA4427. Next base: position 352,076 of record CAVORA010000004.1, read on the forward strand.
CGCCTGATCGACGGCGGCGTCTCCGACAACCTGGGCGTGCGTGGGCCCTTCGAGAGCTCGCTGCTCCAGCTGGCTCCGCCCGGGGCCCAGCCCGAGGACGTGGGCGGACTGCGCCACGTCGTCTTCATCCTGGTCAACGCGGCGACCGCCCCCGAAGTCGTCTGGGAAGCGATCGACGAGTCGCCGGCGCTCTTCGACATCATCGATCAGACCGCCACGGTCCAGATCAATCGCTATACGATCGAGACCATCGAGCTGCTGCGCGCGACCTTCGAGAGCTGGCAGGCCGTCTCCAGAGACTGGACCGAGCCGACGGGCTTCCACCTGATCGAGGTCGACTTCACGAAGCCCACGGATCCGGCGGAGCGCCGATACCTGAACGAGCTGCCGACGAGCTTCCAGCTCTCGGACGAGGCGGTCGATCGCCTGCGTCGGGCGGGGCGTTCGACGCTGCGCGGGGATCCCGTCTTCCAGGGGCTGCTCGACGACCTCGCGGCGGAGGTGGACGCGAGCAACCCTGCCGGGAGCGCCTCGCCCTAGCTCGGACCACTCGCCTCGAGAAACGCCCGAATCGATCGGGCCGTCTCCGGCGCACGCTCGAGCAGCATCAGATGGCCCCCGCCGCGCACGACCTCGAGCTGCGCGGTCGGGAGCAGCTGCGTGATCAGGCGCGCGTTCACGAGCGGAACCAGCGGGTCGTCGTCGCCCGCCATCACCAGCGTCGGCTGCTTGATGAAGGGCAGCACCGGCAGGCTCGAGTAGGTGTTCACCGCGAAGAGCTGGTGGAGCCAGCCCCGCCAATGCGGCACCCGGGTCGGGAGGAAGCGGGCCGCCCGGGCGGGATCCTCGCGCAGCGAGCCCCCGAAGATCGCCGCTGCAGTCGGAAGGAAGCCCGCGCTGCGATAGGACCAGGGCGGGACGGTGAGCAGCCGCAGCGCCGCGCGAAAGCCCGGCAGCGAGCCCACGCCCGGACTCGTGCTGGCGAGCACGAGACGGCGCACGCGCCTGGGGTGCGCGGCAGCGAGCTGCTGCGCCACGATGCCGCCGAAGCTGTACCCGATCACGTCGAGGGTCGGGAAGCCGAGACGCTCGCAGAGCCGGTCGGTCAGGCTGGCCAGCCCGCCGATCGTGAGCGGCCAGGGGGAGGTGCGCGACTCGCCGGTTCCCGGCGCATCGAAGGCGACCGTCTGATAGTCCGGCAGCTGCGCAAGCAGCGGCGCCCAGAGCTCCATCTGGCCCGCAAAGCCCATGATCAGCAGCAGCGGCCGGCCGCTGCCCTGCACCGACACACGCAGTCGCTGGGCGCCGATGCCGATCTCCTCGGCAGGAATCTCGGGCGGGGCGGGCACTACTGGTGTTTCGCCATGAAGGCCTTGATATGCGGAGCGATCGTGTTCCGGAAGCGCGTGCCGCTGAAGATGCCGTAGTGGCCGACGCCGGCCTCGACCCGCTTCTCGCGCATGTGCGCGGGGATGTTGCGGAGCACGTCGTGCGCGGGCTCGGTCTGGCCGGGCGAGCAGATGTCGTCGAGCTCGCCTTCGAGGGTCATCAGCGCGGTATCGTCCACGGCGCCGAAGTCGACCGGCTCGCCGCGGTAGCGCGCCTTGCCCTTCGGAATATGCTGGTCGAGGAAGACGCGCTCGAGCGTCTCGAGATAGAACTGCGCGTCCATGTCGAGCACGGCCATGTAGTCGTCGTAGAATTGGCGATGCTTCTCGGCGGGCTGCTCGCGATTGCGCGCGACGTCCCAGAAGAAGTTCCAATGCTTCGAGAGGTGGCGGCCCGGCTTGAGCGCCATGAAGCTGGCGAGCTGGACGGCGCCGGGATAGACGTCGCGCCCGGCGCCCGCGTAGCCGAAGGGCACCCCGTAGATCGCGAAGCGGCGATACCACTCGAGTCCCATCTTCTTCGCCGTGATGTTGTACCGGGTCTCGCGAATCCGCGTGTCGACGGGGCCCGCGAGCACCGTCAGGCTGCGAGGCGTCGCGGCGCTGCCGCGCGCGGCGAGTCGCGCCGTCGCGATCAGCGCCTGGACGGTCGGCTGACAGACGGCCATCAGATGGACCCCGGGCCCCACGATCTCGAGGAAGGCCTCGATCGTGTCGACGAAGTCGTCGAAGCCGAAGCTCGGCGCCACCGAGAGCGGGATGTCGCGCGCATCCAGCCAGTCCGTCAGGTACACGTCGTGATCCGGCAGGAAGGTCCGCACCGTGTCTCGCAGCAGCACGGCGTGATGGCCCGAGAGCGGTGCCACGAGCAGCACCTTCGGCCCCTTGAAGCCGTTGCGCTCGAAATGCACCAGGTTGCAGAAGGGGCGGCGACCCACGATCCGCTCGTTGACGTAGACGTCCTCGTCGTCGATCCGGACCTTGTCGAGTCCGAAGGAGGGCTTGTGATAGCGGCGTGTCAGTCGCTCGCCCGACTCGAAGAAGGCTTCCTGGAACCGCCCGATCGGCGTATAGGAGATCGGGTTGATCGGATGCTTCGACCAGTGCCGACCGAACTCCCAGGTTCGGCTGACGGCCTCGGCGCTGCGCGTATAGAGGTCTAGCGTCGTGTATCGCACGGGATGGGCTTTCTCGGAGCTCGATGCTCGGAGCTCGGTGGCTCGCTCGCTCGACCCTTCACTCGGGCCGTCCGCGCGAGGCTCGCTGACTCAGACAACTTGCCCGATCACACACCCTGCCGCACGTAGCGGCCGGGCGCCGGCTCGAGCGCCGGGTGCAGATCGCTCCCGAGCTCGCCCGAGACCTGCCTCTCCTCTCCCGAACGTTCGCGGACCCAGTCCACCCAGACCGTCCACCAGGTCCCGGCGCTGAGCGTCGATTCCTCGAGCCACTGCTCGGGGTCCGGTCCCGGTACGGGTCCCAGTCGATAGCTCGCCTTGGGATTGCCGGGCGGGTTCACGAGGCTGGCGATGTGGCCGGCGTTGCTGAGCACGAAGGTGCTGTCGCCGCCCAGCAGCTGGGTCGTGCGGTAGCAGCCCTTCCAGGGCGTCAGGTGATCGGTGATCGCACCGGTCACGAAGTTGTCGACCTCGATCGCCTTCAGGTCGACCGGCTCGCCCATCACCTCGAGCTGCCCGTCGCACATGGCGTTCTCGAAGAAGACCTCGATGAACTGCTCGTGCAGTCCCGCCGGCAGGTTCGTCGAGTCGTTGTTCCAGGCGAGGATGTCGAAGCCGGGCGGGGTCTTGCCCATCAGGTAGTTGTTGACCCAGTAGCGCCAGACCAGATCGTCCGGGCGCGCCCAGGAGAAGACCCCGTCCAGCTGCTCGCCCGGAAAGACGCCGAGCAGCTGGGTCAGCGCCCGCGAGATCGCGATCGCGCCGGGCCGCTGCAGTCGGCCGAGCGGCGCCCGTTCGTACCAGTCGAGCATCGTCACGCCGTAGGCGATCGACGCGACCCGGTCGTCGCCGATCTTCGCCATGTGCGAGAGCAGGGCGGTCGCCGTGATCCCGCCCGCACAGAAGGACACCAGGTTCAGCTTGTCGCTGCCCGTCACCTCGCAGGTGGCGTCGATCGCCTCGAGCAGCGCGCCGACGTAGGTGTCGAGGTTCCAGTGGCGCTGTGCCCGGGTCGGGTTGCGCCAGCTGACCATCAGGATCTGGAGGCCCTGCGAGAGCGCGTGCTCGACGAAGCTCCGGCCCGGCGCCAGGTCCATGAAGTAGAACTTGTTGATCTGGGGCGGGATCATCAGCGTCGGCCGCGAGTGCACCGTGTGGGTCGTGGGCGTGTACTGAATGACCTCGAGCACCTCGTTGCGAAACACGACGGCGCCCGGCGTGAGCGCGACGTCCTTGCCCACCTCGAACTCGCTGCGATCGACCTGGGAGGGCATTCCCCGGTTGTTCCAGAGATCGCTCAGCATGTGCTTGGCACCGCGCAGGATGCTCGCGCCGCCCGTATTGAAGGCTTCCTTGACGGCCGCGGGGTTCCCGAAGAAGGTATTGGTCGGCGCCGCGGCGGAGGTCAGGATCTCGAGCGCGTGATGGATCTCCTCGAAGTCACGCCACGCCTCCGGCGATTCGCTGACCGAGCCGTGCACGGCGTCCACCCAGGCCAGATAGGTCTGGAGCGTTCGGCGGTAGACGATGTTCTCGCGCCAGGCGGGGTCCTCGAAGCGCTTGTCCTTCGGATGGGCCTTCACCTCGGAGGTCCCGACCGCGATCCTGGCCAGCTCCTGTCCGAACCTGGCGGTCTGTCGCAGCATCGCCCCCGGTCGCAGCACGCGGGCGAGCGAAGCCGGATTTCGCTTCAAGGGCTCCGCCGGCGCCTTCGCCTCCCTCGGCTTGCCGGCCTCCACGCTCTTCAGGGCCGGACCCTCTACGACTCGTATGGCTTCAGCCATCTCCCCATCACTCCTCTCGAGGCTCGTGTCTCGATGCTCGTCGATCGATCATTCGTTTCGAACGTTGCGAACGCGCTGCCGAGAATGCGGCGAGCGCGACAGATCATGGTCTTGTCTGCTTCATCGATGAGCAATTCGCGTGCCAGCGTTCGAGCGCGACTCGACGGCTCGAGCGGGCTCGCTCGATGTCGAAGACCGACCGCTCCGAATCCGGTCGTCGCGGCCTGATTCCGGGGGCCTGCGCCCGATCCGCGCTTCGAAGGGCGTGTGCGGATCGCGGGCCTTCGCTTCCGGTCTCGACCGGGTTGGGCCAGAGACAGCGCAGACTGTGCAACTTCGGCAAGCAGCCGTCGCCGTCGTTTTACGCGTTTCTCGTAGACGCCGCGATCCGCGGACGCGCGCGTCAGCTCTCGTGCCGCGTCGGCGATCGGCTCGCGCGTGTGCCGTCGGCGGGCGGGGCCGACGGCGGGGCAGCGGACGACGAGGAAGGCGGCGAGCGTGCCGACAAGGACCGCGCCCAGCACGTCCCGGCGCGCTTCCCGGAGCGTGTCTTTGCGATCGACCACGAACCCGAGCGCGCCGAAGGAGTCCGGCGCGAGCGAATCGACCGCGCGTCCGCGGGCGTCATAGAGGACCGTCGGCCCCGCGTGCGCGACGCGCACCAGGGGAAGTCGCTGCTCGATCGCGCGGAACGACGCGTAGCGTGCGAGCTGGCGCGCGGCCCGAGGCGTCGTCGCCCAGCGGTCGTCGGTCGGATTGAGGAGCAGGGCGGTCGCGGGTGTTCGTCGACGCGCGACGAGTCCCGGAAAGAGTGCTTCGAAGCAGAGGGCCTGCGTGATGGTCGCCTCCGCCTGCAGCGATCTTGTTCCGGCGCGAGTCGTGGCCTTCGCGCCGACGGCCGCTCGACCGAGCAACGCCCGGATCGGTGCGCTCCACCAGCGCTCCGAAGGGGCGGTCTCGAATCCCGGAACGCCGATCTCCTTGTCGACGGAGTCGAGGATCGTGCCGTCGCGTCCGAACCACACGAGCAGATTGCGATAGTCGCCCGCGGATCTCGAGGCGTCGGGCGCAGCGAGTCCCGCGATCAAAGCCACGTCGAGGCGCGCGGCCCAGGCCGCGACGAGCCGGCGCGGGTCGCTCGCGCCGGGGCCCCACGTGACGCTGTTCTCGGGCCACAGGAGCAGGTCGGGCCGGGGCTCGGCCGCGTCGAGGGCCTGCTGGGAATAGGCTCCGATCCGATTCGCGTGGACCGATTGCGATGGCGGATCCCAGCGGCCACTCGTCGGAAAATTCGGTTGCACCGCCAGCACGTGCAGCGGCTCGTCCGGCCCCTCGTCCGTCCAGCGATCGAGGCGTCCAGGCGCGGGTCGGGTCAGCACGGCGAAGACGAGCAGCCCGAGTGCGAGCGCCCACGCGAGTCGCGGGCGAGGGGCGAGCGGATCCGTCGCCCGCTGCAAGCCCGACGCCCAGCTCGGCGAGCGGTTCGAGATCGCGCCCAGGGCGGCGAGCGCGGCGGAGATCGCAGGTACGCCGCCGAGTGTCGCCAGCGCGGTGAGCGCTGAGCACGAGGCCTGAGAATGGCCGAGCAGGACCCAGGGAATGAAGAGCTCCGATCGGCTGACGAAGGTCTCGACCGCGAAGACCGCAGCGGCGTAGCTCGCGATCTGCAGCCCGCGGCCCTTCGTCCGGGTCGAGTGGCTCAGCAGCGCGACCAGCGCGAAGGGCAGGGCTCCGTGCCAGATGGCGAGGCCCGCCGATGCCAGGCAGGCGGCGACGCGCGGCACTCCGAGCGCGACGAGCGCCGGGGGCACCCAGAGGCCGCTTCCGAGGGCGGCGAAGAGACCGAGCACGGCGTGCTGGCCGAGCCATCCACCGATCTGCGGCGAGCGCGAGGCGAAGCGAAGCCAGAGCGCCAGCGCGAGGGGCGTGAGCAGCCCGCCGAGCGGGACGCCCGCGATGCCCAGGCCCGCCAGCAAGCCGGCGACCGGTGACGCCAGGCAGCGTAGTGCCCGGCGGACTTCGAATTGAGCTGAAGCGCAATCCAGCAACGATGGGTCCCCTCTTCGTGTGCGAAGGCGCGGGCGCGCGCCGCGCCAGCCACGCAGAGCTACCGCGTCACGCCCTCATCCGGGGATCAATCGAACGTCAATCGACAGGCCGGGCTCGCCCCTGCGGATGCGCGCGCGCGCCCGGCGACTTTGATCCCCGTCTGATGGACGGCCGGGTTACACCGTCGCCTGTATTCGAAACGGTCGGTCCGGACGCGCTCGTGGATCCACGAGCCGGACGCTGGCCAGAGCCCATCAAGACAGAATCGCAGAGTCAGCGCTCCGTCGTCGCTCACCCCGTCGCGCCGGTCCGCAGGCACGGCATCCGAGGTCCCGGGCCGTGCCTCGAGATCTCCTGATGATTCGCGGAGGCGAGAGCATGATCATGGCGGGGACGAGCAAGGCGACGAACGACGCGGCGAATCACGCGGGCAAAGAGGCGACGAACGAGGCGACGAGCGCCTCGAGATCGTCTTTCCGGAAGCCGACGCGGGTGCGGCTGGCGGTCGGCTGGCTGCGGCTGCTGGCGGGTGTGGCGATGCTGTCGATCTCGAGTGCTTCGCTCGCCGCGGGGCCGGCGATGCAACAGTCGAGCTCGGCCGGCCCGCTGGAAGCGACGGTCAACGCGAGCTCGGGCTCGCTCGATTTTGCGATCGAGATCGAGTCGCCGCCCGGGCCGCGGGGCTCGCTGCCGCCGCTGGCGCTGACCTACTCGAGTGGCTCGGGCGATGGGCTCGCCGGGGTCGGCTGGCATCTCACGACCGGGATCGTCGAGTGCTCCGCCCGATTCGGCCGGCCCGACTTCGGCGACTGCCAACACTTCACGCTCAATGGCGAGCTGCTCGTGGGGCCCTACGTCGACGAGGGCGGGTTCGAGCGCTTTCACACGCTCTCCGAGTCCTTCCGCCGCATCCGGCGGCTCCCGGACGGGTCGTGGGAGGTGACCGCGACCGATGGCACGCGGATGCTGCTGGGCACGACGGCTTCGGGTCGCGTCGAGGCGGACGGCCACACGGCGCAGTGGCACCTCGAGACGGTGGTGGACGTCTTCGGCAACATCGCCTCGTATACCTACGAGACCTTCTCGACCGAAGAGCCGTCGGGGCTCGATGCGGGGCTCGCCTATCTCAGCAAGATCGAATACGCGCAGGGCTCCCGCGAGATCCGCTTCGTATATGAGCCCCGACCGGACCTGGTCGAGCGATTCCAGAATGGCTTTCGTCAGCGAATGACCCGCCGACTCGCCGAGATCACCGTCCGGAGCGGAGATCCTCTGGCGTTGAACAATCGCGTGGAGCTCCGCTATGCGGCGGAAGGCGACTACACGACCCATCGCTCGCGACTCGCTTCGGTCACGAAATACGGCAGCCATTGCAGTGTGCTCTCCGTTCTTCCGTCCGTTCTGGGATGCCAGGGCCTGCCGCCTCAGACCTTCCGCTACAGCGACACGCCCGAGACGCAGGTCTCCCAGTTCCTGCATGATCCGTCGATCGCGCTGCCCGGATCGTTCATCCAGCGGGCGATCGCGAGTGCCGAGCCGAACGCCCAGGGACTCGCATTTCCCGACGCGTTCGGGATGGCCTGGGGCGACGTCGACGGGGACGGTCTGACCGACGTGATTCGAGCGGATTGTCATCTGCCCTGTGACGACACGCAGCGGGCGAGCGGCGTCGGAAACGCGATCCACGAGGTCTATCTGAACAACGGCGATGGCTGGGACGCGACGCCGGATCCCGCCTGGTCCGCAGCGCTCGCGGCGCTTCGCTATTCGGCCCCTTCGATGAAGCTGACGCGGCCCTCGACGCAGGGTTGGGGCGGTCCCTCCGGATCGGCGCCCTATTGCCAGATCGAGTTCGGCTCCTACGAAGCGGGTGTCTATCTCGGCAGTGACTTCGAGTACGTCGTGCCGCCGCGTCCACTCTCGATCTCGCCGCATCCGACCATGGAGGAGGACGTGCGCGAGTTCGGCGCGCCCGGGAATTTCCGGGTGGCCGACGTGGACGGTGACGGGCGCGTCGACCTGATCCTGTCGGCTCGTCTCGGGGGCGCCTGGGAGAAGACCAGTGGCGAGACCTGTCACGAAATCCTCGACGAAGCGGTCTATCACGACGCCGAGATTCGCGTCGTCTTCCTCAACACAGGAGACCCGGGCGCGGGGGGGCACGGCTGGCAGCGGGCCAGCGATCTGGGTCATCCGGGCCTCGAGGCCTCGATGCCCCCCTTCACGGGGCTGGAGTTCCAGGACCACATGACCTCGGGTGGCTGCGCTGATGTCGGCTGGGGCGGCGACTACGATACCTGGGCGATCGGTTATCCCGGTCCCTCGGCGGAGGCCGAGCAGAAGACCGTCTATGCCGCGGGATACTGCCGACTCTTCGTGGACTACGACGCGCAGCTGGTGGAGCTGACAGGCGATGGGCGTCTCGACCTGCTGGTGCTCGTTCCCGAGGACCGCCGCTTCATCGCCAACAACGTGGGCGTCGAGTGGAGCACGGGCGCGGCCATTCCGGCGTGTCCGACGACCTTGTCGGGATGGGACAGCCTGGTCGAGCCTCCCCTTCCCGTCATGTCCTTCGGATCGATCGGTTGCCACAACCCGGCCTCCACCCGTGCCTTCGTGCAGGTGAAGGACGCGTCGGGCCACTACTCCTGGGCGCCCGCGCCGGAGTTCGACCTGGTGTCGGCTCCCGCCGGCGCCCCCGCGCACCACAGCTATCTCTACTTCCAGAAGGCCGGCTGGCCGACGAACTGGCAGCAGCTCTACCACCCGAGCCTGAAGATCGGGGGCGTTCATACGGCGGACGTGGGCGTGCGCCTGGTGGACCTCAATCACGACGGGCTGACCGACATCGTCTGGAAGGATCCCTTCCTGGTACCCGACGAGTCGGACTTCGACAGCCAGCAGATCACCGGCTCTCCCTACAGCGCCTACTGGAGCCACCAGGGTGGCCCCTCGGTGGGCGATGGCGTGTTGCTGAACACGGGCTCCGGCTGGTGCGCCTCCTGGCAGCCTGCGCCCTCCGGCTGCCCGGACGCTGCCCGGTATCACCTTCCAGTTCCGCTGGTTCGGGCGGAGACCGCGGCCTTCGTGAACGGCCTGGCGAAGTACCTGAGTGGCGCGCTGCCGACGGCGAATGCCCGTGTGAACCTCGTCGACGTGAATGGGGATGGCTGGCTGGACGTCGTGCGTCTCGGGGCAGAGCGCGCGACCTGGCTGCAGTCGCCGGGAGAGCTCGGGGGCTCCGTCTGGAAGCAGGACGGTCGCTTCGTGCCGCCGATCGAGGCGCAGGTGCCGGCGCACCTCGATCATGACGGGGTGGTCGATTGGATCGGGACGCCTTCCGGTGGAACGCTGCTGGCTCGCTCGCAGAGCGATCTGCCGGATCTCCTCGAAGAGATCGACCGCGGGCAGGGCGGAAGGCTCTTCTTCGAGTATCAGCGGGATGCGATGCAGATCGATCCGGGTCTCGAAGCGATCGCTGCGGCGGATGCCGCGCAGCGGGTCGCGGGATCGTCTGACGCCGGGGCGATGACGAGGTGGAGCGGTCGGGCGGTCGTGACATTGATGGGCGTTGCCGCGCCGAACTTCTTCACGCCTCGATCGAGCGGCGACGGATTCGATCCCGTGGATGCGATCACGACCTTTCGTTATGCACGACCCCGGTGGTGCCCGTCCCATCGGTCCTTGATGGGCTTCCGCGTGTCGGAATCCACGGCGCCCGACGGAGCCTTCACGCGGCAGCACTATTACCAGTCGCATGGCCTCGTCGGGAAGACGTCGCAGAAGAGCAGCTTCGATTCAGCCGGCAGCTTGCTGAAACACGAGCGCTTCGAGTGGGAGCTGGCTCGGGAGCTCCCCCGCGCTCATCCCGACGCCTTCTATGGGCGGCTCCGGCGCTCGCAGTCGAGTCATCAATACGGAGCCGTCGTCGGAGAAGACACGGGCGCGCTTCTGACCACGACCTACTCGTTCGAAGACGATGCCGGCGAGACCCCGGCTCACGGATTCAGCTTCGTGACGGCGATCGAGCACGTGCGACCCTCGGCCGGCCAGCGCATCGAACGCATCCCCGTACCGTCTGCGAATCTCGCTGATTGGACACTCGGGGCCGTGGCGGAGGAGTCGATCTTCGGTGACGACGGCGTCTTGCTGGCGCGCACCGTCTACGCAGATCATCACCGGACCGCGTCCGGCGCCCGGACGCTCGAGCCCACTCGCATCGAGTACGACACCTTCGTGCGAGGTGGCTCGGAGACGCTTTCGACCCCGGGGCCCTTCGTCGTCGAGCGCGAGTACGACGCGTATGGCAATCTGGCGCGAGAGATCGTCGACCCGGACGGGTTTCCGCGCATCACGTCGTATTGCTACGACGGCGACGCGGGCTGCGCTGCGGGCCATCGCTCCCACAGCATGATCGTGCGCGTGACCGATGCGCTGGGGAATTCGAGCCGCACGCAGCCGCACCCGATCTTCTCGGTTCCCAGGATCGTCTCTTCGGACTACGTCGACGAGCCTGGCACGATCTTCGAGCATGACGAGTTCGGTCGGGGCATCGCCGAGTACTCGATCCCGCAGGCCGCGCCCGCGACGATCGATGGCGCCGTGCTGCTTTCGACGACCGCCTACTCGGATACCGCCCCGCAGCGCGTGACGGTCATCGAGTATGCGAACGAGGCGCGCAGCGAGTTCCAGGTCGCACGGACGATCGGAGATGGCTTCGGCGGCGTCTGGAAGACGATTCAAGAGATGCCCGGCGCCGCGGGCCCGACCTATCTGGCGACGCTTCACGCGAGCGACCCGACCACGCGAACCCAGTTCTCGACGCTTCCGCTCTCTTGCGGGACGGACCCCTTCTGCATCGCCTTGACGGGCACGGAAGAGCCGGGCCGGACGATTCGCAGTGATGCTCTGGGACGCCCGAAGGTCGAGGTCGACTCCGACGGGGCCTTCTCGGTCTTCGAGTACGGGGCGGCGACCCTCTCGACGCTTGCCCCCCGGACGCTGCAGGGCGCTCGCGTCGATACGGTGCTGAGCAAGGACGAGCGGGGTGCCCTCACGCGGGTCTACCTGGACGGTGGCCGCCTGGTCCGGACGGATGAATGTCGTTCGATGCTGGATCCTTCGGCGACGGTCCTCTCCGGTTGCCAGCTGCCCGATACGACGTATTTCGAGTTCGACGGGGCGGGTGACAGGACGGCGACCCACGATGCGATCGCCTCGGCTTCCGGCGCCTTCGACCAAACCGGTCCTCACGTGCTGCGATTCGTCTACGACGCGCTCGGAAGGGTGGTCGCGACCCACGATCCGGACGGTGGGCACGACACGATCGAGTACGACGCGCACGGGCAGGTCCGTCGCACGACGAATGCCCGCAGGCAATCCCGGGTGCACGACTACGACGGCCTGGGCCGTCTGATCCATGTCGCGACACCGCCGGACGAGCCCGATGTCTCGATCCTCTATCCGGCTCGCCAGAAGGCCAAGGAGAGCGAGTTCGCCCTCGACTCCTACTGGAATCGATTCTTCTACGACGAGTTCGGTCGGCTCTCGCGAACAGAGACGGGCGTGCAGGGAAGCATGGAGAGCCGCTTCGAGTACGACCTGCTCGGGCGGACCCGGAAGATCGTTCATCCGGTCGCGAGCGATCGCATCAGGACCGCCGTGGGATTCGAGTACGAAGGACGGTTCTTGAGACGCGTCTGCGATCTCGAGGGCGAATCGTCCTGCGCGAGCGCACCGCGATCCTTCGTCGAGGACATCCGCTACGACGAGGTCGGGCAGATCGAGTCGATGGGGCTCGCGGGCGGCGTGCGTTCCTTCGAATACGACGCGGACTCGCGACTTCGCACGCGGGATCGCTACGTGGCGGGGAGCGCCGGATCCTACTGGGTCGAGCGCTTGATGAAGGACGAGCAGGGTCGAGCGAGCTTCGACGAGGCGGGCAATCTGCTGCAGATCACGGGCGGTTCGAGTCTCGGAGATTTCGACTTCGGCAGGACGTTCCACTACGACCATCGCGGGCGCATCGACGATTGGGAGCGCAGCGTTGCGCCGGGGGCGCGAGACTTCGAGTACGACGCGCTCGGAAACCTGATCAATAATTCCGGTCGCCTGCTCGTGTACGACGATCCGGATCGTCCTCATGCGGTGCAGTCCCGCGCGAACGGGGGCGTGGTCTATCGCTACGACGCGGACGGGAACATCGAGTCGATCGACGATCACGGCAGCGTACGCCACTACCGCTTCGACTCGATCAATCGAATGCGCTGCATCGGAACCGTGCCGGGGGGCTGTGACGTCCTCGACGTCACCTACGACCTGTCGGGCAACCGCGTGCGCGAGAAGTCGAACGGGTCGACCTATCGCTACGCGGGCCATGACTTCCGCTATACGGAGGGCACGCTGGAGACAAGGGAGTCGCTGGTCTCGGTTCGCGTCAACGGACTCCGGGTCGCGACGAAGAGGCTTCGTGGCGGAGAGCTCGCGATGCTCGTTCCCGGGACCGCGCTCTTCTTGCCGATGCTCGACACCTTTCGGCTAGCTGTCATCGTGCTCGTCTCGATTGCGATGTCCTCGATCGCTGTCGTCGGGGTCCGGAGCGGGCTGGGGGTCCTTCATCTGCGTGCTTCGACGGGGGTCGTTCTCCTGCTCGCCTGGAGTCTCGCGCATCCGCTGCCGGTCCTGGCGGGCGGCTTCGCTGCAGGCCCCGCCGAAGTCACCTATCGATGGGTGCTCTCCGACGAGGTGGGTAGCGGGCTGATCGAGCTCGATGAATCTGGCGACCGGGTGAGTCACAAGCTCTTCGAGCCCTTTGGCAAGCGCGTGGACTCGGTGGGTCTCGAGACCCAGGATCATTTTGCGGGCCACCCGCGGAGCGAGCAGGCGAACGCCTACTACATGGTCGCGAGGTGGCTGGATCCCGAGACGGGTCGCTTCATGTCGATCGATCCCGTGATCGCGGCGGCCTCGGATCCCCAGAGCCACAATCCCTACTCGTACGCGCGCAACAACCCGATCAAGCTGGCCGACCCGACTGGGCGATGGATCAGCGATCCTCGTGTTCCGAATCCGGTCGGTCCCGATGACGGCGGAATTCGAGGGCTGCGAACGACGTTTCACTTGCCTTATTTCGGTGGTGCCGAAAGCTCGGGCGGGAGCGGCAGCGCAAGCGGCGCAGTCGGGAGCTTCTTCTCGGCGGTCGCTGACTTCCTGAGCGGGGCCTTCTCGATTGCGATGGACGTATTCAATGTGGTCTTCGCACCCTTCAAGTTCGCGATCGATCTGGTGATCGGAGAGAACTTCGGCCAGGCATGGCGAGGCATCTTCTGGGGCGGCGAGTCCTGGGGTACGGGCCCGACGGGCGGATTCCTCCCCGCCAGCCTGTCGAAGCTGATTCGGCAGGTCCGTGAGCTGGAGCCCAACTTGAACGAGGACTGGAAGAAGAACGGGATGCATGCCTGGCACGCCGGCACCAACGCGCTGCTCGTCAAGAAGCTCGGTTTGATCGGTGCGCCCTTCATCGCGATCGGTGGGGTCCTGCACGAGACGCCGGCAGACTGGGGCTCGTTCTCGGCCGAGCACAGTGGTCAGGGCTACGTCAATCACTTCATCGATTCAGTCGGGGATCTGGTCGCCAATGTGGTTGGCCTCGCGACGGGCGTCTTCGTCCCCTCGACGGATCTGGCGGTCGATGTCGCGATTCGGATCGGCGACTATGTGCCTGGACCCGGCGAGACCGATCCTCGATTCGGCGGGGGCGGGGCCTATCATGGCAACCCGATGCATGCTTGGGGCTCCGGCGCGGGCTTCTCGAATGGGGTCGGTCCGGGGGCGCCCTAGTCGAAAGGGTGGCCGGATCGGGCGCCGGTCGACATCGGGCCGGCCCGGCGTGTGGGAGCGGGGAGACCGGGAGCGAGGAGGGGGCGAGTGCCGTTCCTTCCTCGATCCTTCGCGAGACGGATTCTCGCTGGATATCGCAATGCGACTGGAGGGTGCACATGTCCTGGCTTCGAGCTCGAGCGGTCCTGGGAGACTCATTCTCGGTCGGCGCTGCACGAGCGGATCGACCGGCTGGGCGGAGACGATGGGGCCTGCTCGTCGGGCTCGTCGCCGCGTTAGGTGGACTGAGCTGTGCCTCGTCGAGCGATCTCGGCTTCGACACCGTCGATCGCCTGGATCCGACATTCGCGGGGACCCGCCAGCTGGCCGCAGCGACGGAGTTCGGAATCCGCCTCCAGGTCGAGCAGCTCTCCGGGATGATCGTCTACGACCTCGAGTGTGAGCCGTGGGGCTCTGACTATCACCTCACGCCCCGAAGACATAGCGGCACGGCCCCGCGTCGGACGCTCTTCGACGTCCATCTCCCCGCGGAGGCCTCGCGCGACGCGACCTTCTTCTGGGTGACGAGAGAGGGCTGGCTTCCGATCTGGCAAAGGGATTCCGCCGAGCCTTCGCAGCGCGTCGAGGTCGAGCTGACTCCGGATGCCGTGTTCGAAGAGGAAGACACGACGCGTGTGCGTGTGGATTGCGTCTGAAGGCCGCAGAGCGTGCGATGCCACGCGCCGTGGCAAGCCAGGCGTCGTGCGGATCGCTGTGACATGCTCACCGTGGAATCACGACCGGTAGGGTGGAGACGAGGGAAGTCACATGAGTGAAGAGGCAGCGCCGCGGTTGGCATTTCGCCATATCGACGACGAGGACTGGTACGAGGTGAAGGCCCAGATGCATGGCGACAAGCGCGTCTCTGTCTGGGAGAAATATCTGGAGTGGACGCCCGAACGTCTGTGCCTGTATGCCCGCTACGACCCGGGCATGGTGATCGAGCGCCACGGTCATATGAGTGACCACGTGGTCTACGTCCTCGAAGGCGAGATCACGATCGGGGACCAGCGCTGCACGAAGGGCATGCACGTCACGCTCGAGAAGGGCGCGGTCTTCGGTCCGATCATCGGCGGGCCCGAGGGCGCGCTGCTCTACGAGATCATGATGGGCGATCCGCGGGCGGTCCCCGCCGACAAGGAGGCCCATCGACAGTTCTGCGCGGATCGCGGGATCGAGCTGCTGCCGAATCCGCCGCTCGAGTTCCCGGAATGGGTGGGCGAGCGGTCGGACTGACGTCTTCTACGTCTATGATGTCTATGAGTGGAGGCGTGTCTGCATCTAGGCGTCGCCTTCGCTGTTTGGCCGAGGGCGCGCTCGGACTCCGCGACCTATGATCGCGGGGTCCAATCAATCAAGCCTGAGGTGCCGAGATGTCCTCTGCCTCGACCATGCAGGATCTCGTGACCGTCGCGAGTGTGAACTTCACGCCGGTCTATGACGATGCCAAGGCGACGCTCGACAAGATGACCTCGAACGTGATCGAGGCCGCTGCGCAGGGCGCGGATCTGGTCGTGTTTCCAGAGCTGGCGCTCCTGGGCTGCGGCGGCTGTACGGACTGCGCTGCCGCCGAAGGTCCCTGCGCGCGCCACCAGCAGCTGGCGGAAACCGTGCCGGGGCCGTCGAGCGATGCGCTCGCCGCGCTCGCCCGGGAGCATGACCTCTACATCGTCTTCGGCCTGCACGAGCAGGACGCGGCCGACCCGAGCCGGCTCTACAACGCGGCCGCCATGGTCGGACCCGAAGGCGTGCTGGGGAGCTACCGAAAGGTCCATCTCGGGGAGCCACCGTGGGTCACCGAGGGACTCACCTTCACGCCGGGCACGTCGCTCCCGCTCTTCCCGACCCGCTTCGGCCCGATCGGCATTCAGATCTGTTACGACTTCTGGTTCAACCCTGAGCTCACGAGACTGCTCGCGCTGAAGGGGGCGCGGATGATCGTGTGTCCCGTCGGATCCTTCGCGGCGCCGGGCCGGGACGACTCCATGCGCACGACGGCCCTCTCCCGCGCGCAGGAGAATCTCGTCCACGTCGTCGTCTCGAACTCGGTCGGCGGGCCCGGGACACGCGAGGCGGGCTATTCGGGGGCAGCGCTCACGGAAGGCCTGCGTCCCGACCATTATGTCGGGCACTCCATGATCGCGGGGCCTGCCTTTCCGCGATTCGGGCGCCTGATGGCCGAGGGGGGCGAGCTCGAGGAGATCGTCCTGGCGACGGTCAACCTGCAGCAGCAGGACCGCTTCCGAAAGGTCTTCGACTATCGCCGCTGGCGGAAGGGTCGACTCGCGAGCGCGTCGCGGTTGATCGCAGACGAGTTCGCAGCGCTGGCCGAGGCGTCCGACGCCTGAGGGCCCCGAAACGCAGAACGCGACGCGGCCTGGCACAGTCGCGTCGGCGCCCTCGAATCCGAGCCGCGGCGCCGCCGGTAGACCGGCTAGGATCCCCTCGCATGAACGCTTCTCCGAACGAGCACCTCCCTCCGCGAATCGAGCCCGAGGACTGGCCAGAGCTCAGCTATCGGCTTCGGCTCACGGACGGGCTCCCGACCTTTCCGCCGGAGCGAAGCGTCGTGACACGGCTGATCGAGGGGTCGGGCTGGTCTGCCGACCACGTGGTGGGATCGCTTCCGCCGCGGGGTCGCGCCGCGACCGTCGAGGCGATCGCGGCCAACGCGGCGATGGCAGGCTGTCTGCCGGAGCATCTGCCGGTCGTGATCGCGGCGATCGACGCGATGCTCGAGCCGCGCTTCAACCTGGCCGGCGTCGTGACGACTACGCATCCCTGCTGGCCGCTCGTGATCGTCTCGGGTCGCGCCGTGGAGGACCTCGCGATGGCGACCGGGGAGTCGCTCTTCAGCGGGGGAGGCGCCCGCGCGAATCTCGCGATCGGCCGCGCCATCAAGCTCGTCCTGTGGAATCTCGGCGGCGCTCATCCGCGCGAGCCCGTCCAGGAGATCATGGGCCACCCCGGACGCCTCGCCTACTGCATCGCGGAGGAGCCGCATAACACACCGTGGGAATCGCTGCACGGGGCGCGGGGGCTGGACGCCGCGAGTGCCGTCACGGTCTTCGCCTGCGAGGCGCCCCAGATCGCGAATCTCTGGGGCGTCGCGACGCCTGATCGAGTCGCGACGCCTGATCAGGTCACGACGCCTGATCAGGTCACGACGCCCGAGGACGCTGAGGCGATCGGAGCGGATCGCGTCGGAGAGCGCTGGCTCGAGCTGGTCGCCGACCAGATGTGTGCGCGCGGCAATTCGAACACGCATACGATGGGCGAGATCCTGGTCGTGATCAGTCCGTCGATGGCTCGGAGCGCTGGCCGGGGAGGGATGGACCCGTGCGCGCGTCCAGGAGTTCCTGTGGCGGACGGCGCGCCGGCGTCTGGGCGATATCCGGGTGCGGGCGGATGGGCGCCCGGCGATCGCAGCGCGCGAGCGGTACGACTGGTGGCCCGATTGGATCGATCAGGCCGATCCCGAAACGCGGGTACCGGTCACCGAGTCGCCCGAGGCGATCCACCTCGTCGTGAGCGGGGCCGACAGCATTCCCTGCGCGGCGGTCTGTCCGTCGTGGGGGCATCTGGGCGGCTTCGCCGTGTCGCGAGCGCTCGGTGTGCTCGGCCAATGAGACAAGAGGAGAAACACATGATCGAATTGATCGACCCGAGAGGAAACGACGACGCGAAGACGGCGCAACTCGCGCGACGCGTGGCGGACCCGAGCGCGATCCGCCGGATCGGCTTTCTCTGCAACGAGCAGGAGCACATGACGGGCCCTCATTTCCCGGGCTACACGCGTGTGCTCGAGTCCGCTCTGCGCGATCGGCTCGGCATCACGGAGTTCCATCGAGAGATCAAGCCCGTGCTCTCACGACCCGCGGAAGCCGAGATGATCGCCCGCTTCAGCGGCTACGACGGTGTGATCAACGGGCTCGCGAAATGAGGCTCCTGCACGTCGGGCAGTTTGCTCGACGCAGTGAACCTGGAGAGGCAGGGCACGCCCAGCCTCACCTTCGTGACCGAGCCCTTCGAGCAGGCCGCTCGCACCCACGCACGCCTCCGGCAGCTGCCGGAGCTCCCGCTGATCGTCGTGCCGTCCGACTATCTCGATCGCTCCGACGCGGCGGTCGCCGAGAAGCTTCGACCGCTGATCGACGAGATCGTCGAAAAGCTCTGTGCGGCCCCTCCCGAGCGCGCTGAGCGTCGGCCCTGATCGCTGCGGAGCGCGCCGCGCGAGCGTGCTCCTTCGCCAGACGGGCGAGCTCTCGTGAAAGGGCCCGGCCCGGGCGGGGCCCGGCGCTCGCGGCCGGGGGCCTAGCGCGGGCCTGACGCGCGGCGGGCGTTCAGCTCGCGGTCGAGGAATTTCCAGATCCGTGCCCAGCCGTCGTCGTGGCCCGCGGCGTCGAAATGCTCCCGACCGCGATGGGCGAAGCCGTGGTGAAGACCCGGGTAGACGACGATGTCGAGGTCGATCGGATTCTGCGGGGCTCGCTCGCGCAGCTGCTCGACGTAGGCGACGGGGACGTAGGCGTCGAGCTCGGCGAAGAGCGCGAGCACTGGACATCTCCGGGCTGCGACGGCGTCGAGCGGATGCTCCGGGTGCTTCGTGTTCAGCTCTTCGGTGCGCAGCTCGCCGTACCAGCTGATCGCGGCCGACAATCCTCGGCAATGGCCCGAGGCGAGAAAGGTACAGGCTCCGCCCCAGCAGTAGCCGATCAGGGCGATCGGCTGGCCCTGCACGGCGGGGTCGGCCGCGAGAAAATCGATCGCCGCCTGCAGATCGCTCACGATCTGCTGATCGGGAACGCTGCGCAGGAACGCCAGCAGCTCCTCGTTCGAGGGCGCTTCGGGCGGTGCCTCGCGGCTGTAGAGATCGACGGCGAGCGCGGCATAGCCCGCCTCGGCGAGCTCGTGCGCGACGCCGATCGCGTGCTCGCCAAAGCCCATGCCATCGTGAACGACGATCACGCCCGGGTGGGTGGCCGCCTCTCCGCTCGCATCGGTCGATGCGGCCGGCACGATGCGCTCCGCCCGGATCCGGTCTCGTCCCGATTCGATCTCGATCTGCATTGCGCGCTCCCCTTGCTCGTGGCGCCGCAAGCCTATCCGACCTGGCAGGCGGAGACGGGGCCTTCGGAAATCGACTGGCAGACACGACAAGTGTCTGGAGCGCCAGCCGAAAACTATTTTCCTTGATTGTTTCCGCGGAAAGTATTACACCACCAGAGAGGCTCGGCGATCACAATGAAATGGCTCAGGCAGATCAGCGAATACTGGGAGCGGGAATACCCCGACCGCGACTTCAGGCGGGTTCGGCCGCTCGTTCGGCTATCGCGCCTGGCGCTGCTGATGCCGGCCTTTCAGAAGCAGGTCCTGCGGCCCCACGACTTGACCCCGACGGATTACAGCATCCTCGGCGCGCTGCAGCGGGCGGGGCGGCCGCGTCAGCTCGAGCCCGGAGATCTCTACAGCGCGCTCGGCTGCACTCCGGGCGGACTCACGAAGATGGTCGATCGGCTCGTGAAGCGCGGGCTCGTCCAGCGCCTGACCGACCGCGAGGATGCCAGGCGGGCCCGGATCCGCTTGACGCCGAAGGGCGCCGCGATCGGCCGTCGGGCCTTCGCCGACTACAATGACGCCGCGGCGCGCCTGATGTCACGCCTGACGGAGGAGGAGCTCGAGCGGATCGATCAGGCGCTCGCTCTGCTCCTCGATTGCTTCGAGCCCGAATCAGCGGTCGACGCGTCCCATGCGCCTGCCTTCGCATCGCCCTTCGCATCGCCCTCCGCTTCTCCCGTCGCAGGGGCCGGCGGGCTATCGCGGGTCGCCGCGGGCGCGCGGGTCGCTGCGGGCGGCGCGGAAACCAGAAACCAGCCGCGATGAACGCGGGAGGAGTCCTGACGATGGCGAGCATTACCCCGGAAGAGCACGAGCTGCCCGAGATCATTTCCGTCGACGATCACGTGATGGAGCCGAAGACCCTCTGGCAGGAGCAGCTGCCCCCCAGCCTGCGCGAGCGCGGGCCGAAGGTCTCGCGCGAAAAAGTGAAGCTCCAGTTCAAGGGTGGCCACTACGGCTTCGAGCGCGGAGCGGAGGACGGGGCCTGGTGCGACGTCTGGCTCTTCGATGACCTGGTCGCGCCGACGGGGCTGCTCCACGCGCCCGCCGGCATCCCGCGCAGCGAGCAGCGCAACGTGCCCACCACCTACGAAGAGCTTCGCCCGGGGACCTACGACCAGGCGGCCCGCCTCGACGACATGACGCTCAATCACGTCCAGGCAGCCATCAACTACCCGAACATCTTTCCCCGCTTCGCGGGCCAGGGCTTCGCCGAGCGCGCCGACAAGGAGCTCGGTCTGGCCTGCCTGCAGATCTACAACGACTGGATGATCGACGACTGGTGCGCGGGCGCCGGCAAGGGAAGACTGATCCCGCTCACGCTGATCCCGCTGTGGTCGCCCGAGCTGGCGGCCAAGGAGGTCGAGCGCTGCGCGGCCAAGGGCAGCTATGCGATCGCCTTCAGCGAGAATCCCTCGAAGCTGGGCTTTCCGAGCCTCTACACGGGGGAGTGGGACGTGCTCTGGCGGGTCTGCGAAGAGACCGAGACGACGGTGTCGATGCATATCGGCTCATCGTCTTCGATGCCGACGACGTCGCCCGACGCCCCGCTCGCGACCAGCATGTCGCTCTACGCGCAGAACGCCCAGGCGTCGCTCGCGGACTGGGTCTTCTCGCAGTCGCTGATGCGATTCCCGAAGCTGAAGATCGCCTACGCGGAGAGCCAGGCGGGATGGGTGCCCTTCCAGCGCGAGCGCATGGACAATGTCTGGCGCGATGGCGTCGGGGACGTAGACATGCCGACGGCACCCAGCGAACAGATGAAGGGGCGCGTCTGGTCCTGCATCTTCGATGACCTGACGGGGCTCAAGAATCGCGACGAGATCGGCGTCGAGATGATCGTCTTCGAAACGGACTACCCGCACTCCGACGGCACCTTCCCTCACTCGCGCAAGATCGCCCACGAGCTCTTCTCGCGGGCCGGCATGAACGCAGAAGAGTGTTACAAGGTGCTGCGCGGCAACGCGATCACCTGCTACGGCCTCGAGCGCTTCGGGATCACGGAGTAGTCGGAGATCGACAGTCCGCCCGAGCGCAGCCGCACCTTCGACTCGCTTTCGGACGAGGGCTTCCGCTGGTTCTTCATCGCTTCGCTCGGGGTCTTCGGCGCGACCAACAGCCTGATCCTGGTGCGCGGCTACCTCGTCTTCGAGATGACCGGGTCGTATGCGGCGCTCGGCAGCCTCGGTCTCGTGGCGGTCGTGCCCGGGATCCTGGCCACGCTCTACGGCGGCGTGCTCGCCGATCGATTCCCGAAGTTCCGGGTCGTCCAGATCGGCCAGAGCCTGATGAGCTGCTTTGCCCTGGGCGTCGGGGTGCTGCTCTATCTCGAGCGGCTGCAGTTCTGGCATCTGCTGGTCGCCACCTTCTTCCAGGGCGGCATCTTCGGGATGCTCTCGCCGTCCTGGCAGTCGATCATCCCCGAGATCGTCGGCCCGAAGCGACTGATGAACGCCGCGGCGCTCAACATGGGCGGCATGAACGTCGTGCGCCTCGTGATGCCGGCGGCCTGCGGCTTCGCTCTGGGGGTGACCGGGACCGAGTACGTGTACTTCGCGATCAGCGCGATGTTCCTTCTCGCCGTTTTCGCTCTGGCGCGTGCCCATCGACGGGCTTCGTGGACGAGCGTGCAGTCGAGCGACGCGGTGACCGCGATCCTGGGAGCGGCGGAGGCGCGCGACACGACGACGCGCCTCAGCCCGATCGCGGCGACGCTCGAGGGCTGGCGTTATGTCATCCGCCACCCGGTGATCTGGATGCTGCTGGTCAGCAACGTCGTCTTCACGTTCTTCTCGATGCCCTTCAATCATCTGCTTCCGGGCTTCGTGAAGCAGGTGCTCGGCGGCGGGCCCGAAATGCTCGGCGTGATGATGAGCGTGGTCAGCCTGGGAGCGCTCTCGAGCACGCTCTTCATCGCCTCGATGCGCGCCGAGAAGCGCGGTCGCGCCGTCCTGCTCGGCAACGTGGCGCTCGGCCTGGCCCTGGTCGCCTTTGCCTTCTCAGCCAGAGCGTGGGTCACGTTTCCACTCCTGCTCGTGATCGGTGTCGGCCAGTCGCTGCGCAACTCACTCTCGAACGTGCTGTCCCAGACCTATGTGGACGACGCCTATCGCGGGCGCGTGATGAGCCTCGTGGCGATGCAGATGAACGCCGCGCAGCTCGGGACCTTCGCGATTGGCGTCGCCTCCGAGGCGTTCGGTGCGCGCTGGGCCTTTGCCGGAATGGGGGCAGCGCTGGTCGTGATGGGCATCGCGTTCACCCTGACGTTCGTGCCGATGCGCCGCCTGCCGTGAGGCTTCTCGGGTTCGAGTCGAAGGCGGTCGGGGTGTTCACCTTCGGAGGGCGATGCCGGCTCCAGACGTCCGGCCGCTACGCGACAGCGCCCGGATCCAGCTTCGCGGCGGCCTCGTGGAGCTCGCGGAAGGAGGTCTCGGTCGCCAGCACGAGATCGTGCAGATCCGGGACCTGCTCCCAGTCGGAGTTGAAGCCCCAGTAGAGTCGGCCGCAGTAGCTCATCACGGCCACACCGACGCCCTGCATGGGCATCAGCGGCACGACCGGGTAGGTCTCCAGAAGGGGGGCCTCCAGCAGATACCACGGCTGTTGGGGGCCCGGCACGTTGGTGAAGACGAAGTTCGAGCTGCGTTTCTCGACGCTGGCTCGCGCGAAGTAGGTGAGCAGGCTCGGGTGCGTGAGCTCGCCGACGCGCTCGAGGATGCCCATGGCGAGCAGCTGATTCGATGACTTCAGCTCCTTCATGGTCTCGTGGATGCGACGCAGGCGGGCGACCGGATCGCGCAGGGCGAGGGGCAGCTCGACGATCAGGTTCGAGACGCGATTGCCGAGCGCTCCGCGTTCGCTCTCGGTTCGCACGTTGACAGGGCAGGCGGCTCGGAAGTCGAGACGCTCCTGCTCGTGCGGCAAGATCCCGCGGCGCTCGAGAAAAAGACTGAAGGCCCCCGTGATGGTCGCGAGCGCGACGTCGTTGACCGTGGCGCCCACGCGATTCTTCACCTCCTTCACGGCGGCGAGATCGAGGGTCATCCAGTCGAAGCGCCGATGCGCGCCGATGGGCTCGTTGATCGGGGTCCGGGAGCAGGGCGTCGCCGTGTAGGACCCCGCTTCACGCAGGCCTTGTATGCTCGTGATCGCCTGGTCGAGTGATTCGCGCGGATTGCGCGCGGACTCGAAGAAGCTTCTGGCGAGCGCGGCAGGAGTCTGCATGCGCCGGGCCAGGGCTTCTCGAAGGAGCTCCCGCCGATCGGGGGCGCTGCGGGGGAGCCAGCCTGGACCGGGCTCGAAGCTCGCGGTGGGCTCGTCGACGAGCAGGTTGACGAGCAGCTCTACGCCGCCGATGCCATCCGTCAGACAGTGATGGATCTTCGTGATGATGGCGAAGCGATCCCCTTCGACCCCGTCGACGATCCACATTTCCCAGAGCGGCTTCCCGCGATCGAGCAGCTGCGAGACGATTCGGCCGCAGAGTCGCTTCAGCTGTCGTGCGTCGCCCGGGCGAGGGAGATGGGTGTGGCGCACGTGATACTGGAGGTTGAAGGTCGGATCGTCGACCCAGATCGGATCGCCTTCGATCGGCACGTATTGGACGCGCTGGCGATACCGGGGAATCCTGTAGAGGCGCGATTCGACGTATCGACTGATGCGATCGAAGTCGAGTCCGCCCTCCGGCGTCCGGAGGGGCGCAGCGTCGAAGAGGAAGCAGCCCGCGACGTGAAGATGCACCTCGTGGCTCTCCATCTCGAGGAAGACGCGATCCGTGGCACTGAGTCGTTCGTAGCTGGACATCGCGCGTTGCCTCCGGGCCTCTTCGATCCCTCGTGCAAAGCATAAGCCGTGCGTGGAAAGGCGCAGGGGGGCTCGGGCCCCCGTCTCGGCGGCCCCGACTGGCGAGATCGACCCCGCGACGACCCGCACTTTCGCCCTCCATCGCTCCCGCTTCATCGCCTGTCAGCGGACCCGTCGCTTCGAAGACGAGGCACCCGACGGTCGAGCTCCGGACGTCAGTCGAAGCGGATCGGCAAGCTGGTCATCCCGCGCAGCTGATCCGCGCTGCGCCGCGTGATGCCACCCTCGTCGATCCGATAGCTTGGTGCGAAGGTCAGGATTTCATCGAGCACGACGCGGCCTTCGAGAGCGGCGACGTGGGAACCTATGCAGACGTGGGCCGCGTGGCCGAATCCGAGATGGCGTCGCGCCTTGCGACGCACGTCGAAACGCTCGGGGTCCGGGTACTCCCGCTCGTCGCGGTTGGCCGATGCGTACAGGAAGAGGACGCCCTGGCCTGGCCGAAGAGTCTGTCCGTGGATCGTGGTCTCGCGGGCGACGGTGCGCGCCATGAACTGCGTCGGCATGTCGATGCGAAGCGCTTCGACGAAGGCGCGGGGGATCGCGGCGGGGTTGGCTGCCAGGTCCGCGCGCTGCGCGGGATCGCGGTGGAGCCTGAGCAGCGCAGCGGAGATGACCTTCGGCGTCGTATCGGTCCCGCCGATCACGAGGGTCTGCATGTGGGAGGCGATCTCGAGATCGGTGAGCTTGCGACCGCCGAGCTCGTGGGCGAGAAAGACGTCGGCGACGCCGTGCTCGCCGCGTCCGCAGCGGCGCCCCGCCACGAACTCGGCGAGGTAGGCGTTCATCTCCATCGCCGCCGCGAGCGCGTCGGGTGAACGCCCTTCGTCGCCCGGCACGTTCTGCGTGTAGCGATGGACCCAGCCGACGAGCAGCGGTCCCGCCTCCTCGGGGAGGGAGAGCAGACGACAGGCGACGCTCGCCGCCACCGGATCAGCGAGCTCCCGCACGGCGTCGAGCTCGCCTCTTGCGCGTCCCGCCTCGAGGCGGCTGCGGACTTCGCGCCGGACCAGTGGCTCGAGGGCGTGTGCGCTCGCCCGGCTGAAGACGCCGCGGATCGCCTTGCGCAGGCGCGTGTGCTCCGCGCCGTCCATCTGGTTGATGCTCGGCACCGGCGACTCGACCTTGGAGATCGCTTGCGCCGCCGTCGTCCCGCCCGCCGTCACGAATGTTCGATCGTCCTCGGTCGCGCGCCAGATATCCTCGAATCGCGATAGCGCCCAGGCGTCGTACTCCTCGAGCCGGTAGGCCGGCGCCTCGTCCCGCAGCCGACGATAGAAGGGGAAGGGATCCTCCATCACTTCGGGCAGAAAGGGGCTATAGCGAAGGGGCTCTTTCATCGACATCAGGACGATCTTCCTTTTCGCGGCCCCTCGAGGTCGAGCCCGGGCGGGACGCGTCGCCCCTCATGACTCGAGTCATCGGCACTGCCAATCCTCAGTCGAGGTGGTAGATCCGGGCCGCGTTGTCGTGCAGGACCTTCGAGAGCGTGTCGTCCGGCAGCTCGCCGAGCGTCTCGCGGATGTAGTCGCGCGGGGCGCG
Source organism: uncultured delta proteobacterium (assembly GCA_963698485.1). Lineage (GTDB taxonomy): Bacteria > Myxococcota_A > UBA9160 > UBA9160 > UBA4427 > UBA4427. The sequence continues at coordinate 377,876 of CAVORA010000004.1, forward strand.
GGCGATCGTGTAGGTGGATCCGCGTCGCGCCGGCGCCGGCGAGCTGACCCGTGAGGTCGCAGATGCGGATACCCCTGAGTGCCTGCGGGCCTTCGGTGCCTTCCGTCGCCGCATCTGCAGGACACACCGATTGGATCGACGGAACCGGCAATGGCGAACCCCGATTTCGACTCCAGAGGAGGCATGGCAGAAACCGTCTGTCGCACAGAAGACGACCGTTGCCTACAAAAGACATGATGCCTGTTTCGCGACCACGAGCAAGGTCGGACTTCGCGTCGATTCCGGGCCACTTCAAGCACGCGGCTGCGAGGGTCTGAACCGAGATGGCGCTCTGATTTCAGAGATGCGAGCGAGAGTGATCCGGCGTCACGATCCACCCCCGATGGATGGCCGCTCACGTTTCGACGAGCCCTCGCCCTCGATGCGCCCGGAGTCGTCGAGCTGTAAAGAGCATGCGGCTGGTCTCCGATGAGCCAGCTGTGTGAACGAGGAGAATGCCTGATGAAGATCGTCCGATCCTACCGCCGCGTGATTGCCGTTCCGACGACGGTCATGATGCTGTTGATGGTGCTGCCCTATGGCGCAGCGAAGGCCGAGATGGTGGCGACGGAGATGCTTCTCTCTGCGCCGCCGGGTCCGACTCATGCGGCGACCGATAGGCGCGCACAGCTGATGGGGTTCCTCGAAAGGGCGGACGTGCAATCGGAGATGCAAGCCCTCGGTGTGGATCCGGCCGAGGCGATCGCGCGGGTCCGCGTGATGTCCGATCGGGAGATCGAGCAGCTCGCCGGCAATCTGGACTCCTCGCCTGCTGGCGGCAGCATCGTGGGGCCCATCGTCGGCGCGGTCGTCTTCGTCTTCCTCGTCTTGTTGTTGACGGACATCTTCTGCCTGACCTCGATCTTTCCATTCACGAAATGCATCAACGACAAGAAGAGACAGGAGTGAAGGGCGCTGCGCCGATCAATCGATCTGCGATCGGCTTGCTGGTCCTCCTGCTCGCCGGCTGCGCGACGCCCGAGCTCGCGGCGCTTCGTGCGCATTCCGCCGGCTCGCTGACGCGAGCGGAGGTCGCGAACGTGCCCTTCTATCCGCAGGAGGATCTCTATTGCGGCCCGGCGGCGATGGCGATGGTGTTGGCGTGGTCCGGGCTGTCGGTCAGCCAGCAGGAGATGGCGGAGCAGGTGTACACGCCCGAGCGCGAGGGATCGTTGCGCCTCGACATGATCGCTGCGGCGAGGCGAAACGGTCGGCTCGCCGTCCGGGTGGATTCGCTGCGTGCATTGCTGCGCGAAATCGAAGCAGGTCATCCGGTGCTGGTCTTCCAGAACCTGGGGCTGAGCTGGTACCCCCGATGGCATTACGCGGTCGCGATCGGGTACGACCTGGAAGAGAACGTGTTGATTCTCCGATCGGGCGGGGACGCACGCCTCCGCATGGACCTCGCGCTCTTCGAACGGAGCTGGGCGCGCGGTGATGATTGGGCGATCGTGGTTCTGGCTCCCGAACGGCTGCCTGCAACCGCAACCGAGCAGGACGTCATGGAGGCGGCGATCGGGTTGGAGCGCGCGGGCCGACCGGGCGATGCGGTGCGCGCCTATACCGCGATGACCCAACGTTGGCCGGAGAGCCTGAGTGCTCGTCTGGGGCTCGGCAACGCGTCGTTCGCCGCAGCAGATTTCGTCGGCGCCGAGCGTGCCTATCGCTTCGCCCTCGAGCTCCAGCCCGAGGCGGCCGATGCCTGGAACAACCTCGCCTACGCGCTCGCGCGGCAAGGTCGCAGGCAGGAGGCGGTCAGGGCCGCGCAGCGTGCCATCGACCTCGGCGGACCACGGCGGGAGACCTATCGGGACAGCCTGCGCGAGCTCGCCGCCGAATCGCCCTAGCAGCCGTTGGTTGCCAGAGCGGGCCGGAAGTCGACGGCCGTGGAGGTCGCAGGGCTCGGATCCAGGGGGCGCCGTCTTCGCGAGTCTCAGCCCTTCAGCCCTTCAGCGCCTCTGCGAGCGCGGGAGGCATCCGTGCAGCCAGCCCGGGATGCCTGATCACGAAGTGATTCGCCAGGTGGAGGACGTTGTCTGGCGTGAGCGGAAGGTCGAGATCGGCTTTGGCGACCGCTCGAACCAGACGACGCCGATCGACGAGAAAGATCTCGTTCGCGAGCCTGTCGTCGCTCTCCAGCAAGGACTGCAGCTCGGCGCTGATCGGATCATCGGTCATGCGAAGGCGGAGCTTGCTCCGGAGCATGGCCAGCCATTCGTGGGCCCTGAAGTGGGCGAGCGCCTTCTCCTCGAAGAGCTTCAGCATCGTCCAGTCACACGTCTCCAGCGTCGCCAGAATTCCGTTCAACGTCCGACTCAGCCCAGGAGATCTCCCCCAGTCTTCCTGATGCTTGTATCTGAGATCGTGCTCGACCTCGTGCCAGCCCTCCGAGAGGATCGTCCTGACCTGGATCTCGAAGGTGCCGTCGACGCAGTCGCATCGGTAGTAGCTGCGAAGCGCGAGAGACTCGTGTTCGGCGAGCCGAAACACCATGTTGAGGCGCGTCGGACCAAACTCACTCGCGTTCGGTGCGTCCTCGACGAGCTCCACGAGCTCGAACGTGTCCAGGAGAACCATCTTCGCGAGCTCGACATCGTCATTGAAGTACAGCATCACCCGAACGCCGATGGAGTCCTGGATCAGCTTGCCGTCGGGCGTGTACTTGCCCGGGTGTCGATCCAGCTTTGCCTGCATGGACTGAGGTGTCTTCGCGCGACCGAATACCCGTGACAGCAGGCCGATCTGGGCGAGCCGGCCTTCTACCTCTTGCTGAGTGCGATCCGCGATCGCCTCGACTCCTTGCATGTTTCCTCCCCGAACAGCCGCGCGCCGAGCTGCCGAGGCATGCTAGCGGAGCCCTCGAAGGTCTCGAGCGCCGCGCGGGGGCGCGGATTCCACGGCGAGGTCAGCGACTGTCGACATGTCCGTGATCAAGGCAGATCCCGGAGCATCTCCATCGCCGATTTTCGGATGGCGTCATCGTTTCCGATCATCGTCGCGTTGGTCAGCGCCCTGGTGGCCTGCTCGACATTGCCGAGCTGGCTCTGGACGTAGCCCAGGGTCAGCCAGATGCGTTGATTCTCCTTGTCGATCGCAATGCCCTCGTTCAGCGTACGAAGGGCTTCGCTCGACCTGTCGAGATAGTGCAGGGTGAGGCCCAGATTGTTGTGGGTGTCGACGTCGCCCGGCACCTTCGTCAGGAGCTGGGCGTAGAGATCCGCTGCGCTCTGATAGTCTTTCCTGGCGAACGATTCGTCAGCCAGGCGAGAGATCTCGGCCGGTGCCTGCCCAGCGGTGCCGCCGGCATCGAACGCTCCTCCGCCCGGGATGGCGGGTCTCAGGGGACTGCCCGTCGACAGGTTCCTCGAAGCCTCGGTCGCCGAGGGACGGGCGCCCGACCGGTCCGGACCGTGAAGATAGTAGTCGCGCGTCAACCCGAAGACGGCCATTCCATAGACGACTTGAAACACGGCCATGGCAATCCAGATCTTCGGCTCACGGGTCATTCGGATCCTCTGCGTCGCTTCGTTCAGCCGACGAAGATACATCTGCACGCGCCGCAAGCATCGCATCACTGCGCCCGAATGCCGTCGCGGCTAAGCTGGGCCCGAACGCAACTCGACATTCAGGGGAATCATGCGGATCGAACGAAGGTTCCGGCGTGCTCTGGCTCTTTCGGCGGCGCTTGCGCTGTTGGCGGTGGGCGGCTCGCCGGGCTCTCGTGATCGATGAGCTTCGCGCCGAGGACCTCGATGCGGGGCGAGAGCGAATCCATGCCACCTCGGCATCGCGCACCCCTGGCCGGTCCCTCGAGATCGAGCCGCTGCCGACCCCGTCGCTCGACCATGTGGCTTGCCGAGTATCTTCCTGCCGTCTTTCATGCTTGGCGCCTGAGATCCGTTTCTCCCTCGGGCTGGCACGGGGATGAGCCGTCGCCTTCGGGAGAGAACGCATGAGCCATCCGGCGGCGAGGGTGAGCGGCGAGGGTGGGGCCGCGCCCGAGCTCGGATTCGTGACCAAGCTCGCCTACGGCCTCGGGCAAGCGGGCGAGGGGCTCAAGAGCGGCGCGTTCGGCGTCTTCCTGTTCTTCTACTACAACCAGGTTCTTGCTCTGTCCGGGACCTATGCGGGGCTTGCCGTCGGCATAGCGCTCATGTTCGATGCCGTGACGGATCCGCTGGCGGGCTCGATCTCCGACAACTTCCGATCGAAGCTCGGCCGTCGCCATCCCTTCATGTATCTGGCGGCGGCGCCGCTCGCCGTGGCGTTCTTCTTGCTCTTCAATCCGCCCGCTGGACTCGGGCAGCTGGGCCTGTTCCTCTGGCTGATGACTTTTGCGGTGCTGACCCGAGGCGCGATGACGCTCTACCACGTGCCGCATGTCGCCCTCGGTGCCGAGCTCAGCAGCGACTTCGAAGAGCGCACCACGATCGTCGCGTTCCGGCAGTTTTTCAGCACGTTCGGAATGTTGGTCGCCTATGTCGTGGGCTTCTCCTTCTTCTTCTACGACAGCCCTGATCTCGAGCACGGCCAGTTCCGCGTCTCGGCCTACGCTCCCTATGCGGCGGTCGTGGCGGTGCTCATGGTGATTGCGATCGTGACCTCCGCCTTGGGTACCCGCTCGCGCATTCCCTATCTCTCCCAGCCTCGTGGGCCGTTCGAGAAGCTGTCCCTCGGCGGTCTGGTCAAGAGGATGTTCTCGGAGACCCGCGACGCGATGGGGAACAGATCGTTTGCCTGGCTGTTCGCCGGGGTCTTGATCGTCTTCATGATGGTGGGCGTCGACAGTGCCCTGAACCTGCATATGAACCGATACTTCTGGGAGCTGTCGAGCAGCGGCAACCTGGCGTTCTTCACTGCCTATCCGCTCGGCATCATGCTGGGCGCCTTCGTGGCCAGGCGACTCAATCAGATCTTCGACAAGAAGCCGTCCGTGATGATCGGCACCGCCTGGTGGGCGCTTTGTCAGATTCTGCCGGTGGTGCTGCGGCTGCTCGACTGGTTTCCCGAGAACGGCACGGATTCGCTCCTGATGGCGCTCGTCTGCCTCAAGTTCGTGCAGGGGGCGGGAGTCGTTCAGGCCCTGATCACCTTCAGCTCCATGGTCGCCGATGTCGTCGATGAGCACGAGCTGAAGACCGGGAAGCGCCAGGAGGGCATCTTCTTCGCGGCGGTCTCGTTCTCCGGGAAGTTCTCGACGGGCGTCGGCAACATGGTCGGAGGCATCGCTCTTGATCTGATCAGCTGGCCCCGCGGCGCGGAGATCCGGACTGCCGCTGACGTGCCCATCGAGACCATCGCCTGGCTGGGGCTGGTCTACGGGCCGATCGTGTCGGGCTTTGCCGTGGTTTGTCTGTGGTGTTTCTCGAAGTATGAGCTCGACCGACAGCGTCACGGGGAGGTCGTCGAAGCGCTCGGCCTGAGGCGCCGGGAGCGTGCAGGGAGCGAGGGGCCCGCTCGGGTCTCCGGCTCCTGAGCGAGGTCGACCGGGCATCGCGGCGATGTCGGGGCTCGTGCCGATCCAGCCGTGCGTTCCGGAAGGCTGCTTCATCCGTCGCGCTGCGTCGTTGCGTATCGCGGCCGCGTGCCACGAAGCGCCGAGGAAAGGGCTGCGAGCGCACTCTTCGTCTCACTCCACTCCCAGCCGCTTCATCTTTTTGTACAGCCCCTCGCGCGTCAGCCCGAGCTTCCGGGCGGTGCGCGTCTTGCGGCCGGCGTTATTCGCGAGGGCGCGGCGGATCATCCACGCCTCGACACGTTCGAGCGCCTCGCGCAGCGTCTCGTCCGGGCGGGCTCCGTGGGCGATCGGCTCGAGGATCTCCGTCAGCTTGGGCGACAGGCTCCGGGGCGTGATCAGCTCGCCACTCGGAGTCAGCATCAGCGTCCGCAGGATCTCGTTCTCGAGCTCGCGGACGTTTCCCGGCCAGGCATAACCTTCGAGCAGCTGGCTCGTCGCCAGCGAGAGATGGCAGCCGAGCTTTCCCTCGCGCGGCCCGTGTAGAGCCAGGAAGTAGCGGGCCAGGGGCAGGATGTCGCTGCGCCGCTCGCGCAGGGGCGGGATCCGGATCGGGAACACGTTGAGCCGGTAGAAGAGATCCTCTCGGAAATGCCCGTTCGTCACTTCCTCTGCGAGCGCGCGGTTGGTGGCGGCGATGATTCGGCAATCGACGGGACGTGCCCGGTTGCTCCCGACAGGCCGAATCTCTCGCTCCTGCAGCACGCGCAACAGCTTCGCCTGGATCGGGAGCTCCATCTCGGCGATCTCGTCGAGGAAGAGCGTGCCCTTTCCGGCCGTCTCGAAGAGGCCGGTCTTGGCGCGATCGGCGCCGGTGAACGCACCCTTTTCGTGTCCGAAGAGCTCGCTCTCGAGCAGCGACGCGGGGAAGGCGGCGCAGTTGAGCGCGACGAAGGGGTGGTGGCCACGAGCGGCCCGCTGGTGGAGCTCGCGGGCGATCACCTCCTTTCCGACGCCGGTCTCCCCCGTGACGAGAACGGTCGAGGGACTCGAGGCCGCGAGGTCGACGAGATCCGAGACCTCCCGCATGGCGGGGCTGCTCGAGATCACCCGGCGCGTCGTTTCGCTCTGCTCGTCGGAGCTCGCCGCGGGCCGGGGCAGCTCGGCCGGTGTCTGCGCCGATGGGCGGGGAGGGCGGACGCGCCGCTCATCGAGCGCATCGAGCGCCGCCTCGACATCGGTCACGAAGCCCGCGCCCGCCGTTTCCGGATCGATTCGCAGCACCGCAGCGGCCCCCGCATCGCGAAGCGCCTGCGCTTGCTCCGGCGCAGACTCGCGGTCGGGCAGGCAGACGATCATCGCGTCCCGCTCGGCGAAGCGCTCGAGGTCGTCGAAGGCGTCCTTCATCTCGAGGGGATCCATCGCCTCCAACAGGATCGCGTCGAAGCGAACCTTCGGGAGCAGGCAGGCCTCTTCGAGATCCGGCACCCAGGTGATGTCGAGCTGTGGCGCCTCGGTCATGCCGCTCTGGCCCAGTCCCTGTCCGCTCCCCACCCAGAGCAGTGATCGCATCGTCCGCATTCGTCCTCCGATCCCCCGCCGATCCGAGCTCGATCTGGCAATGGCGGGGCGTCTGCGGAAACTTGACGCGTGGGGCGCGCGGGCGCGTTCGAGTCCGGCTCTAGAATCCCTCCGATTCTGATCCAGAGGTCGGCGTGGCGAGAAGGCGTGGCCGCGTCCCGGCGAGCGCGTCGGCCTCGGGCTGGATGGGAGTCGGCGTGCGCGGAGCTCGCCGACGGAGCGGCCCGTCAGGCGAGGTCGGACTCGCCGAGCGAGTCGGTCTCCCAGCCATCGGGGATCCGGTCGATCCCGTCGATCGCTTCACCGGCGAGCAGGTCGGCATCGCTGCGGCTCTCGAGCTCGGCGAGCATGCCCTCGGCCGCTCGCTTCGATCCGCACGGGACGACCGCGTTGTGGCCCAGCACGTACCACTCGCCGCGCAGCTCGGCGACGTGCCAATCCCCTTCGAGGGGGACGCACAGGCCGCCGGGCAGGACGAGGAAGGGGCGTTTGGGCATGACGGATCTCCGGCGGCCCATTCTACCCGAGCGAGTCGTAAAAGCCCCGCCTCTTCGTGCAGGCGGGGGCTGCGTGATCTCGGCTCTTTCGACCACGCTGCGAACGAAAGGCAGGCCCGGACGCTCCCGGTCCGGGCTGGGACGAGCTGCCCAGGCTGCTACTGGCTCGATTTGCGGCGGATCTCGACGTCCTCGCCGCTCCCTACGAGGACGGCGTCGGCCATGCCGAGGAAGAATCCAGTCCCGAGCACGCCGGGGAGTGCGACGATTGCGGCCTCGAGGGCGCGCGCGTCGATGGGCGGCTCGAGTCGGGCGTCCAGGATCCAGTTGCCGTTGTCGGTGACGAGGGTCCGCTGCTGGTCATCGCGACGCAGCTCGGCCTCGAGCCCGAGTCGCGCGAGCTCGCGACGGACGAGGGCCTCGCCGAAGGGCAGGACCTCGATCGGCAGCCGACCCCGCTCACCGATCTTCGAGACGAGCTTCTCCGGTCCCACCAGGATCACGAGTCGATCCGAGCTGGCGGCGACGATCTTTTCACGGACCATCGCTGCGCCATAGCCCTTGATCAGGTCGAGGCGATCGTCGACTTCGTCGGCGCCGTCGAAGGTGATGTCGAGGGTCCCCACGTCCTCGAGTCGGGCGAGCGGGATGGCGAGGCGCGCGGCGAGGGTGGCGGTGGCCTCGCTGGTCGGCACGCCGGTGACGCGGAGGCCGTCGGCGACCCGTGCCCCGAGCGCTTCCACGAAGGCAGAGGCCGCGCGCCCCGTGCCCAGCCCCAGCTTCATGCCGTCGCTGACCCATTCGAGGGCCGCACGGGCGGCGCCGGTGGGCGCGGGTGGCGTCGGTGATGGGGTCGGGATGGTTGGACCGGTGTTCCCCGAATCGCGGATTGCAGACATGCTAGGCGAGCGCGCTCCCGATCCATTCCGTCAGCTTCGACAGCGTGGCTCTTGGATCGGCACCGACTTCGACTCCGATCAGCCGCCGATTGCGTTCACAGAGCACGTCGAAATCACCGACCGCCTGGGCCTCCGCGAGGGTATCGAAGTCGCCGCCCAGACCGGGGATGGCGAGCCGGCCCCCGCTGCGCGCCGCCGCGCTCTGCCAGAGCTGCAGGCCGGCCACGCGATTGGGTCCGCCCTTCTGGAGCTGCCCCGTCGAATGCAGGTAGCGCGGCCCGAAGTCGAGGGTCGTGGCGACGCGCTTCGACTCTCCGACGCGCTGACGGATCGACTCGAGCAGCTGGCGGAGGCCGGGCTCGTCGGGGAGGAAGGCGTTGATGACGAAAGTGTCGGTCGGCTGGAGGCTGTCCACGACCGCGCGCATGAGCATCGCCGGGTCGCCGTTTGCGTGCGACCCCACGCCCATGAGGGCGGGCGGCAGCATCAGCCGCGCTCCCGAGATCTCGAGATCGGCTTTTCGCTCCGGCAGGCCGCCTGCCTGGCTTGCCTGGGCCATCAGCTCCCGACTGGCGATCTTCGCGGCCTCGACGTCGGGCTGGTCGAAGGGATTCAGCTGCCAGAGCGCGCCGGTGACGGCGGTCGCCATCTCCCAGCGGAACACTTCCTGGAGGAGATCGAGCTCCTCGGCCAACTCGATCCGGATCACCGGATGCCCGGCCGCCTCGAGCGCCGCCAGCTTCTCCTGTCGAGAGCGGTTCGAGTCGGATCCGTCTCCGTCCGCAGATCGGGCCAGAGAGAGGTCGACGAAGATGCGGTCGTTTCCATAGCGACTGGGCGAGCCGAGCGGCTCTCCACCGATCGGAACCAGGCCGCGCCCGCGCTTGCCGGTCGATTCGGCGACCAGCTGCTCGATCCACGCGGTGAAGCTCCCGATCTCGGGAGACAAGCTCAGCGTCAGCTTGTCCCGGCCCTGGCGTGCCAGAGTGCCGAGGGTCAGTCCGAGACCCACGCCGGGATTTCGATCGGGCGTGACGAACTCGGCGCAGGCGGCCGCCATCGTTTGCGCGCGGCCCTGCAGCGCGGCCGGGTCGAGGCCCATGGCTTCCGCGGGGAGCATGCCGAAGGGCGAGAGCGCCGAGAATCGGCCGCCGACGTCGGTGCGCCCGAGCGCCGTGCCGAGAAAGCCGAGCTCGGCCGCGCGCGCCTCGAGCGCGCTGCCCGGGTCGGTGATGGCCACGAAATGTCGACCGGCGGCGGCTTCACCCAGACGCGCGACCAGCCGCGAGTGGACGAGCTCGAAGATGGCGTTGGGCTCGATCGTCGAGCCCGATTTGGAGGAGACGAAGAACAGGCAGCGTTCCAGATCGAGAGCCGCGAGCTTCGCCTCGACGGCGTCGGGTACGGTCGTGTCGAGGACGATCAGCGCTCGCTGCCGTCGTTCGCTCCGTCGCGCGTCCAGGGCCGACCCGTCGCTGCCAGGCGTCATCGCTCCGGCGAGGGCGGCCGAGGAGAAGGTCCTGCCGAGCACGTCCGGCCACAGGCTCGAGCCGCCCATGCCGATCACGACGACGGTCTCGGCCGGGTGCCTGCGGACGGCCTCACGCAGCGCCGGGCTGGCGATCGCCTGGTCGGCGGCCGCTTTGGGAAGATCGAGCCATCCCATCCAGCTCGACTCATCGGCGTCGGAGAAGAGCGCTGCGCGTCGCTGCCAGAGGGCGTGCGTGTTGCGCGCCTGCAGCCAGGCCTGCTGGGCGGCCTCGACCTCGCCGGTCGCTTCGCCGAGCGCGTAACGTGTCTGCGAGAGCGCCGGGCCGAGCAGCAGCTGACGTTTCGTCTCGACCGAAAGCAGCAGCGCGTCGAAGGCGTCACTGAAGAGCGCGCAGCCCTTGGTGAGGAGCGTGTCCGTGATCTCCTTGAGCGAGATGCCGAGCGCCTCGAGCTCCGACAGCACCGCCTGGGCTTCGGCCTTGAGCGGCGCCGGGTCGCTTCCGAGCGCGTCCCGCACGCGGCCGTCCTTGCGAAAGGCCGCAAGCGTCGCGTCGGGCAGCGTGTTCACCGTGTGTCGGCCGATCAGCTCGTCGACGTAGAGCGTCTTCGGTAGTGCGGGATCCTTGGTGCCGGTGCTCGCCCAGAGTACGCGTTGCGGGTCGGCGCCAGCCTTCGCGAGCCGTTTCCATCGGTCGCTCGCGAGGGTTTCGAGGAAGCAGCCGTAGGCGAGCTTGGCATTCGCGATCGCGACCCTGGCGTCGAGCGCCTTCAAACGTGCTCGGCGATCTTCGCGGGTCTCTCTCTCGAGGGCGGACTCGAGCTGCTGGCCGACGGCGGCGTCGATCCTCGAGATGAAGAAGCTTGCGACGCTGGCGATGCCCGAAACGGGGAGCCCCTTGTCGAGTCGCTCCTCGAGTCCTTCGAGGTAGGCCTGATGGACGGCGAGGTAGGCATCGAGTGCGAAGAGCAGCGTCACGTTGACATGGATGCCTTCCGAGATCAGCTGCTTGATCGCGGGGATGCCCTCGGGCGTCGCCGGCACCTTGATCATCAGATTGTCGCGAGATACCGCGCGAGCGAGCCGGCGGGCTTCCACGACCGTGCGCTCGGTGTCATGGGCGAGGTGGGGAGAGACCTCGAGTGAGACGAACCCGTCCCGACCGCCACTCTCTTCCCAGACCGGTCGCATCACGTCGCAGCCGAGCTGGATGTCCTGCACCGCCAGCTTTTCGAAGACCTCGAGTGCGTCGCTGGCGCCCTGGCGCAGCAGGGCACGCGTCGCCGGGTCGTAGTCGCTCGATTGAGCGATCGCCTTCTCGAAGATCGCCGGATTCGACGTGACGCCCCGAATGCCTTCGTGCTCGACCCACCGTCGGAGCTCACCCGAGAGCAGCAGGTCTCGGCTGATGTTGTCGAGCCAGATCGATTGCCCGTGCTCGTGCGCCTGGAAGACTGGCGTGCGGATCGTTCGCTCGGCGTCGACGGGCGCGGCGGGGGGATTCTCGGCAGGCATGGAAAGGGTCCTCGGTTGAACGCTGGGGCTGGGGGGGCGTCATCCGAGCGGGCAGTATAGGGCCTCGTTCCCGCCGTGGGAGTCGGGCGGTCGACCGGTGTGCAGAACGTGGAAACCCGGCCCCGAATCCGGAGGGGGTGGGTCCGGATCGGAGTCGGGTCTCGGTTGGCCTCGAGCCCACCTCGGGTGGGCGCGAAGCCAGCTTGTTGATGCCTCGTGCGCGGGCTAGGCCGCTTCGACCGCGATCCGCCTTGGGCGGCTCTCGGCACTCTTTGGCAGATGCAGCTCGAGCACGCCGTTCTTCATGCGGGCAGAGACGGCGCTGGCGTCGATGTCCTTCGAGATCCGGAACTCGCGGTGATAGCCGCCGCTGCGGTACTCGGCATAGCGCGTCGTGCCCTGCGACTCGTCTTCGACCGCCCGGGCATCGAGCGTCAGGACGCCCTTGTCGAGGCTGATGTCGACGGTGTCTTCGCTCGCACCCGGCATGTCCGCCAGGATGATGTAGGCGTCGGGCTGCTCGAGGATGTCGACATCGGGCCGGAAGACGAGACCCGGACGAGTGTCTTCGGTGACGAGCTCGGCCTTCTCTCGGGGCTCGATTTCGCGATGGTCATTCGTGCTCATGGTATTTCCTCCAGGTCGCTCGCCGCGACGGCGAGCTGGAACTTCGATCGAGTCGGGGCGAGGGCTCGTCCCAAACGAGCCCGGCCCCGGCTTCGACTAACGTGTCTCGATCTCGATCTGCCGTGGCTTGACGGCGGGCGACTTCGGGAGCTCGAGGGTCAGGACCCCGTTTCGATGAGAGGCTCTGGCCTCTTCGACGTGGATCTCCGCCGGGAGCTCGAAGGCGCGCCGGAACGTGCCCGACTGTCGCTCTCGACGATGGACGGCGACACCGTCTCCCGCCGCGAGCTCGATCTTCCGCTCGCCGCTGAGGGTCACCGTGGAGCCCTCGATCGAAACGTCCATGTCCTCCGGCGCGACGCCGGGGAGCTCGGCCGTCAGGACGTAGCCGTCCGCGGTCTCGTGCAGGTTGACGGGCGGAAAGACGCCGCGGCTTCCCTGATAGCTCGGATCCACCGCCTGAAACAGAGGACTCCCTTCGCGAAGCAAGTCGTTCGCGAGGCTCGACCACGGGTTCCAGAGCGACGAGCGACCCAAGGGGCGCGGCACAGTTCGATGATATGTCGTCATTGCGGTCTCCTTCTGGGAGTGCCTTTCTGGCACGCCACAATGGGTCTTCACGCTCCGGCCCCTGTCAACTCGGGCATTCGAGAATTAGACAAAGGAGCCCGGTCTCGGCGCTGATGACGTCTCGCCTAGCGCGGCGAAGGGAGTCGCCGGGCGGCAAACGGTCGGCAATGACTTGCGAGATGCGGGGAGAGGTTGACGCGCTCGACTTCGTGACAACGTTTATCTTGATCCGCGCTGGACGGCGGATGGCCGTCGCGCCGCCGGTGGGCGATCAGAGCGCCGCGAACGCGTCGAAATAGCCTGGCCACGTCTTCGACACGCAGCCCGGGTCGAGGATCACGACGCCGGGTACACGTAGGCCCGCGAGCGCGAAAGCCATCGCCATCCGATGGTCGTCGTAGGTCTCGATTTCGGCGCCGCGCATGGGGCCCGGCTCGATTCTCAGCCAGTCGGGGCCCGCTTCAGCCTGCGCGCCGAGCTTGCGGAGCTCCGTCTCGAGGGCCGCGAGTCGATCGGTTTCCTTGATGCGCAGGTTCGCCACGTTCGTGATCGTCGTCGGTCCGTTCGCGAACATCGCCACGACGGCATAGGCGAGCACGGCGTCCGGGAAGTCGTTCATGTCGATCTCGCCCAGGCTGCGAAGCGGGGCCTCGGCGCCGAAGACGCTGACCGTGTCGTTCTCCCGCTCGATCCGGCAGCCCATCCTCTCGAGCAGATCGAGGATCTTGAAGTCGGCCTGGAGGGAGTCGGGGCGGACGCCCGAGACCGAGACTCTGCCACCCGCGATCGCGGCGGCGCAGAACGGGTAGGCGGCCGACGAGGCATCGGGCTCGATCGTGTAGTCGCGGGGCTGATAGGTTCGACCGGCTTCGACCCGCAACCGATCATCCGCCGTCCAATCGGCCGAGGCACCGAAGGCCCGCATCACCTCGAGGGTCAGGTCGATATAGGGGCGCGACACGATGATCCCGTCCTTGAAGGCGAGCTCCACATCGTTTCTCGCATAGGGAGCCGCCTGGAGCACGGCGGACACGTACTGACTCGAGCGGCTCCCGTCGATCATGGTGGAGCCGCCGGGCAGGCCGCCGCCGTGGACGCGGACCGGGGGGCAGTCGGCCTGGCCTTCGATCGTGAGCTCGGCCCCCAGGCCTCGCAGGCAGCTGACGAGATCCGAGATCGGGCGTTGGCGCATACGGGCGTTCCCGTCGACCACGATCGCGCTGTCGGCCAGGGTGAGCGCAGCCGTCAGGAAGCGGACCGTCGTGCCAGAGTTTCCGCAGTCGAGCGGATGCCCTGGCGGCTCGAAGCGACCGCCGTGGCCGGTGACCCGCCAGGTTTCCGGGTCGCCCGCCGGATCGCCACTGGACTCCGTGAGAACGTCGATGCCCATGTCGCGCAGCGCCGCCCGCATCACGACGGTGTCATCGGATTCGAGGCCACCTTTCAGGCGGCTCGTCCCATCGGCCAATGCGGCGAGGAGCAGCGCCCGATTCGTGATGCTCTTGCTGCCCGGGACCGTGATGTGTCCGTCCAGACGGCCCCGGGGCTCGATCTCGAGTCGCTTCGGCAGCCTGGCGGTCTGGCCGGGGCGGGAGCGGGAGTCATCGGATGCCATCGGGGTTGGTCACTCCATGAGCCTCGGGCCGGCTCTCGGGAATCGGCAGGGGCGGTTCAGGAAGGATCGTCCCGGCGGCCACCGCGATCGTGGAGCCGGTGACGCGGCCCTCTGCACCCTAGCACGAGCGGCTCTTTCCGTTGACACCCCGGAGGCCCTCCGGCACACTCCGGCACCGGTTGGAATCCATAGATCTGTCAGCGAGTTAGCCGATTCAATTCGGTTCGGAGAGCGCCTCTCGAGCTCACTGGCTCCGATCGGTTCAGGGCCCGCGTCCGATCCCGCTCGGAAAGCTCCGGAAGCCGTCGGCTGCTCGGAGCGAGGAAAGGGCGAAATCGCGGTACCTCAGAGATCGGGTGACGGAAGGCCTCGGTGGTCCGTTCTTCCTTGGGGAGAGGCCCGCAGCCGGTTTGCTCGTCGCCATCACGGATGGACCTGTCGCCCGTACATAGCAAGTCGTCGCGTGAAGGCGCGGAGTCGAAGCGCGGCGTGGACCCGACCGGGGTGCCGAGCGCGCTCATCGACGTGGGATCTTCTGCGCGGGTGGTCGCGCGCCGAGGCCGAACGAGAGCGCAACAAAGATCATGAGAGGGCGCGGACGGACTCGATGCGTCCGCGAGTCGAAGCGGGCGCATGGGCGCCAGGCGGGCAGAGAGCCCGAGAAGCGCGCCGAGCGCGCACAGGAGAGAGAACAGGGTGCCGAAAGTCCTCATTTCCGATTCGCTGGCCGAGCAGGGCGTCACCGTCCTCGAGCAGGCCGCTGGCATCGAAGTCATCAATCGCCCCGGCTGCTCGCCGGACGAGCTGCTCGAGCTGATCGCGGATGTCGACGGCCTCGTGATCCGTTCCGGGACGAAGGTCACGGCAGACGTGCTCGCGGCCGCCAAGAACCTGCGGATCGTCGGTCGCGCCGGCATCGGTGTCGACAATGTCGACACGTCGGCCGCCACCGAGCGCGGCGTCGTGGTCGTCAATACGCCCGAGGGCAACAACATCACGACGGCCGAACATGCGATCGCCCTGATGGTGTCGCTCGCGCGACATATTCCACAGGCCACTGCTTCGATGAAGGCGGGCAAGTGGGAGAAGAAGAAGTTCCAGGGCATGGAGCTCTACAACCGGACGTTAGGCGTGCTGGGAGCCGGCAATATCGGCCGATTCGTGGTTTCGCGCGCGAAGGGTCTCGGGATGAAGGTGATCGTGCACGATCCGTACCTGACGGCCGAGGCGGCTGCGCGTCTCGAGGTCGAACGCGTCGCGCTCGATGAGATGATGAGCCGCGCCGACATCGTGACCGTCCACGTCCCGAAGACGAAAGAGACCACCGGCATCCTGGGAGCGGCCGAGTTCGCGAAGGCCAAGCCCGGGCTGCTCGTGATCAACGCGGCGCGCGGCGGCATCGTCGACGAGAAGGCGCTGCTCGACGCGCTCGAGTCGGGTCAGGTCGGATCGGCAGGTCTCGATGTCTTCGTGGAGGAGCCGCCCTCCGCGGGCCATCCGCTCGTCAACCATCCGAACGTGATCTGCACGCCGCACCTCGGCGCTTCGACCGAGCAGGCGCAGATCAACGTATCGGTGGCCGTTGCCGAGCAGGTCCGCGACTTCCTCTTGAAGGGCGAGGTCCGCAACTCGATCAACGTGCCGACGGTCTCTCCCGAGCAGATGGCCGAGCTGAGGCCCTATATCACCCTGGGTGAGAAGCTCGGCTCGTTTCAGGGGCAGCTGGCGCAAGGAAGGGTCGATGTCGTGGAGGTCGAGTACTCCGGCGAGATCGCCGAGCTGAAGGTCGCGCCGATCACGATCGCCGTGTTGAAGGGCATCCTGTCCCCCGTGCGGGAAAGCGTGAATCTCGTCAACGCCTCGCACATCGCCCAGGAGCTCGGCATCAAGGTCATCGAGTCGAAGGTGGCGCGCGCGACCGACTTCGCGTCGTCCGTGACGGTTCGCGTCAAGGGCGTCGTAGAGCGTCTCGTCGCCGGCGCGGTCTTTCACGGTGCGCAGCCCAGGATCGTGCGCGTCGACGACTTCATGCTCGAGGCCATTCCCGACGGCTGCACGCTCCTGATCCACAATCACGATCAGAGCGGCGTCGTCGGTCATATCGGCCAGGTCCTGGGCCAGGCCGGCATCAACATCTCTCGCATGCAGCTCGCCCTCCACGAATCGCGTGGCGAGGCCTGCATGCTGGTCAACATCGATCAGGACCCGGGTGAAGAGGTCCTTTCCGCGCTGCGCGAGGCAGACAACATGATCGCTGTTCAGCTACTGGAGCTCTAAGTTATGTCCACCGTCGTCGCAGTCGGCGCCCAATGGGGTGACGAAGGCAAGGGAAAGATCGTCGACTGGCTCGGTCCGCAGGCGGACCTGGTCGCTCGATTTCAGGGCGGAAACAACGCCGGCCATACGCTGGTCGTCGATGGCGAGACGACGGTTCTTCACGTCGTACCTTCGGGCATCCTGCACGATGGCTCGGTCAATCTGATCGGACCCGGGGTCGTCGTCGATCCTGCGATCCTGCTCGAAGAGCTCCGCAAGCTCGAGGAACGCGGCATCTTGAAGGATCCCTCGCGGATTCGGGTCTCCGGTCGCGCGCACGTCATCCTGCCGTGGCATTGCGCGCTCGACGCGGCCCGCGAGACGGCCGCCGGCGAGGGCAAGATCGGAACGACGGGACGCGGCATCGGTCCCTGCTACGAGGACAAGGTCGCTCGGCGCGGGATCCGCGTGGCAGACCTGCGTCAAACCGACACCCTGCGCGACAAGCTCGTGGGGATCGCGGAGCAGAAGAACTTCGAGCTGACGCAGATGTATCACGTGGATGCGATCGACGTCGACGCACTCGTCGATCAATGTATCGAGTGGGGTCGCCAGCTCGAGCCCTATATCGATCACACCGGCCGGATCATCGATCGGTCGCTTCGTGCAGGCAAGAACATCCTCTTCGAGGGCGCGCAGGGCACCTTCCTCGACATCGATCACGGCACCTACCCGTTCGTGACCTCGTCCAACTGTGTCGCCGGGGCGGTCTGCACGGGCAGCGGCGTCGGGCCGACCAAGATCGATCGCGTGATCGGGATTACGAAGGCCTACACGACGCGGGTCGGATCGGGACCGTTTCCGACCGAGCTGGAAGACGAGATCGGCGAAGAGCTTCGACGGGCCGGGGCGGAGTTCGGTGCCACGACGGGGCGACCGCGACGCTGTGGCTGGCTCGATGCCGTGCTTTTGCGGGAGGCGGTCACGGTCAACGGACTGACCGATCTGGCGATCAACAAGCTCGACATCCTGTCCGGGTTCGACGAGATCAAGATCTGCACGGCCTACGACATCGACGGCAAGATCACGGAGGATTTTCCGATGACGCTCGCCGAGGCCGAGCGGGCCAGGCCCGTCTACGAGACCTTGCCCGGATGGAGCGAGGACGTGCGTGGCATGACCTCCTTCGATCAGTTTCCAGAGAACGCCAAGCGCTATGTCGCGCGCATCGAAGCGCTGGCCGAGGTGCCCGCAGCCCTGCTCAGCGTAGGGCCGGGACGACAGGAGACGATCATCTTGCGGGAGCTGTTCAGCTAGCGAGGGATCCGGCGATCGAGAGATCGTTCGCGCGAATCTTCCATGCGGCCGGATTCGAACACAGCTTCGAGTCCGGCCGTCTCGCTTCCGGGCCAGCTTTGATGGTTCGCGCCTGCGAATCGGGTGTGCGGCGATCCGGGCGAGAATCCGGCCATTCGGCCTTGACCCGGGACCGGATGGCGTCGATAGGGAAGGCCGGGGCGCGGGTTCGGTTTCCACGCGCCGGGGCACCCAGTCGCAGAGGGGCGAGGCGGTCTTGAGCAAGTCGATCAGGGTACTGTCGGGCAATCTCTGGTGGGGAAAGGCGTCGCCCGAGGGCCTCGTCGACCTGATTCGACGCCATCACGTCGACGTGTTCGCCGCCCAGGAGCTGGGCTTCGAGAACGCCGAAGCCATTGCCAGCGAGCTGCCCTTCGGTTGCCTGGAGCCGACGGCCAGCTACCACGGGATGGGCGTCGCGCTGCGTCGGCCAGGTCACTACTCCCAGATCCCGCTCGACTATCGTGCGGCTCGTCGCGTGGTGCTCGATCCTGCGGATTGGGAAGGTCTGGCCCGACCCCTCGACCTCGTAAACGTGCACTTCCAGGCGCCGCACGCCTTGCGGCCCTTTCCCTCACCGCTGGTTCGGAGGCGGCAGGTTCTTGGCCTCGAACGCTTCTTCGAAGCGCATCCGAGCGACGCGCGCCTCGTCGTGGGTGACTACAACGCGACCCCGGCCTGGCCCCTCTATCGCAGGATGTCTCGAAACTTCTCGGACGGGGCGATCCAGTCTGCACAGCGGGAAGGTCGCGGCGTCGAGCCAACCTGGGGGCCGAGCTCCGAGAGCCGCCGGCTGCTCCGGATCGATCACGCGATGGTTCGTGGGCTCGTCATCGAAAACTTCCGAGTGATCGACCTGCCAGGCAGCGATCACTCCGGGCTGCTCTTCGACTGCGCGCCCGGGCCGATCGGCTAGCCCGCTCACGTCGACGCGCCCTGCCTGATCGGGCCTGGTCTGGCCGGAGCTGGTTGGGCCCCGACAAGTAGGACGTAGCAGGACCCAGTCGGGCCGAGCGCCATCGACCGTCCGGCGAGGTCTAGAAGGGCAGCGCCCAGTCGGTGGAGCGGGATACCCGACGGATCTTGCGGGCCGTCTTGTGGGTGCGCGTCCAGTTCGCCGATGCGGGTACGGCCCAGGCGTCGACGCGAACCGCCCGCGCGCGGCGGATGGGCTGAAGCATCCGGGGTTTGTCCGGTATCGACGCCGAGCCGGATTCGTGGCCCGTCGACCCGGACTCGACTTCTCCGCCTGGTCGGTCTCGCCCTGCGGTCTCTCGAGCCGCGTCCCTCGAACCGCTCGCGAGGGCGGCGTGGGGTGCGCAGCCGGGAGAGTTGCTGATCGATCGGATTCCGACTGGGAGGACCCTGACCTTCCGCCCCTTCCGCACCTGCCGCGTCGCCTGGGGCGAGACCTGATCGAGGTCTCGGTCCCGGTCCAGGTCTCGGTCAAGGTCAAAGTCGAGGTCGAAGGCCACGCGGTCGAGCTCGGCGAGGGGGTCGAGGGGCTTGAAGGATTCGCTCATGGGATGTCTCCTGCGGATTTCGGTTTCGATCACGCTAGGCGAATAAAAAGCGAAAGTAAAGCCTCGACTGCAGGATGACGCCGAAAAAGAGTCGATTTGGATAACCCGGAGCCACTGAGGTGGCAGGCGCGTTCCGGGGCGCTGCCAAAGTCCCGCGCGCTCTTGCCCCGCGTCGCTCCGATTCTGGCCGGGCAGCGTCTCGCGAGGATCGGCGCGGCCGTCGGGCTTTCGAGTCTCTCGAGATGACGGGCGAACGAGGCGCTCGGTGGCCTCGATGCTGCGCTAGTCGGCGCACCGGGGTGAGCGCGATCGCGAACGAGCGGAAGGAGGGCTGGGTGATCGGACGTCGGGAGTCTCGACGGGGTCCGGTGACGGTGGTATCCAACGCCCGGGCCCGTAGCTCAGTTGGTAGAGCAGGAGACTTTTAATCTCACGGTCCGGGGTTCGAGTCCCCGCGGGCTCACCGACCTCATCCTGCCGCGATCTGTCGATGCTCATGTCGTCGAGGCCCGCACGGGTTGGCGGTCGAGCGCTCTGAACGAGCGGCGGACGCGCCGGCCCCGACCCCGCCGCCCTCAATCCACCGACGGCAGCTCGACCCAGAAGACGCCGCGTAGATCTCCGACCTCGAATCCGATGGCGCGGTCTTCGGGATAGAGCTCGCTGATCCGGGCCGACAGGTCGGGTGCCAGCGTGACGCCGTGACAGGTCAGGCAGAGTGGCTTCATCGAGATCGGCTCGACGTAGCCGCGTCGGCCGTTGGCCAGGGCCGAGAGCGTGGGACGCTGATTCTCAGGGTGCGCCACGAAGTCGTCGAGGATCGGTGCAACCCAGCTCGGCGCAGCGTTGTCGGGATTGCGCAGGCGATGGCTGCTGCGACCCACGTGAACTCCGTTCCGCGACAGCGTGCGGGCGATCTCCGGAGCGCGAATCCGGCAGGCAGCGATTGCTTCGATGGGACCCTGTGCGAGCCCCTCCTGGAGCGCCGCCATCAGATCTCGCTTGAACGGCGCGAGCAACGCGGCGCCCTCTTCGAGCGTGTCGGCTGCCGGCCCGTCGGCTGTGGCGGGCGGCGCGATCGCAAGGCCGAGGGCGAGGGCGATGCCGAGAGAGAAAGCGGCCAGCGTGGATCGAAGATTCATTGCGAGGCTCCTTCGTGACGGAGTGTAACGGAATCGACGGGTTTGCCGGCTCGTGGGCGCGGTGATCGAAGACGCGATCGCCTCACCTAACACCGAGAGCATCGGGAAGCGGACCCGCGGACGCTCCGCAACCTGGATGCCGAATCATCCGGGCGTGGGGTAGTGTCTCGAGGCGCCCCGGGGCTGATCGCCGGGGGCTTCTTCCGAGGCAGCCGGGCCATCGATGGAACGAACGAGCGAGCTCGACTGCATTCGGCGATTCCTGACGCATTTGCGCGAGGGCACGAGTGATCTGGCGCCCGAGCCCCTGTGCCTTCCCGTCTCGCATTACGTCGATCCCGATCATCTCGCCCGCGAGCGGGAGGCCGTCTTCCGGCGGCAGCCGACGCTCGTTGCGCTCTCGTGCGACCTGCCGCGGACGGGGAGCTATTTCCCGGTCGACGTCGGTGGCGTCCCGATCCTGCTGATGCGCCACAGCGATCGACAGGTGCGCGCCTTCGTGAACGCCTGCCGGCATCGCGGGAGTCCGTTGGCCGAAGCGGGCGGCTGCGCGGAGGGCGGGCGGATCCGCTGCCCGTTTCATGCCTGGACCTACGCGACCGATGGCCGGCTCGACTCGATTCCGCTGGCCGAGGAGGCCTTCGCGTCCTTCGATCGCGATGGGATGGGCTTGCGGCCTCGCGCATGTCTCGAAGCCGGGGGCCTGATCTTCGTGCGCGGAGAGGGAGACCAGGAGATCGACGCGGCCGAGGCGCTCGCCGGTGTGGGCGACGATCTCGAGTGCATGGATCTCGCGCGCTATCACCCCTTCGAGACGCGCACGACCGATTGGGCCTGCAATTGGAAGCTCGTGCTCGACACCTTCCTCGAGTCGTATCACGTCTTTTCGTTGCATCGCGAGACGGTTCATCCCTGGTACCACTCGATGCCGATGATCTACGACGGCTGGGGAGCGAATATCCGCTTCCCCGTCGCTCGCCGCACGCTCGCCAGCCTTGCTGATCAGCCCGAGGAGAGCTGGCGGCTGGCCGATCATGCGACGGTGCAGTGGCTCGTCGGCGCCAACGCGCTGATCTCGCATACCCGGGACTATCTGCTGCTGTGGCGCTTCATGTCGCCTTCGCCCGGGCGCTGTCAGGCACGGACGACCCTCTATGCAGCCTCTCCGATCGAGACCGAGGCCGATCGGAAGCGTCTCACGGCCGCCTTCGACCTGCAGATGCGCGTCACCAGCGCCGAGGATTTCCCGCAGCAGGAGCGCATTCAGGCAGTCCTCGCCTCGGGTGCCGTCCCCGAGCTCGTCTACGGTCGAAACGAGGTCGCGACGATCCACTTCCACAAAGCGCTCGAGACGATCCTGCGAGGGGGGGCGTCAGCATGAAATCGACCGGTCGCTCCGCCGCGCCGACACTCTCGGTGACGCTCACCAATTACGGGACGCTCTTCGAGGATCCGGGCGATTGGCATCAGCTGATCGACCTCGCGAAGATGGCGGAGGATGCGGGTGTCGACCGGATCCTGCTGACCGACCACGTCGTGATGGGGAAGCGAACGGACGCCTATCCCTGGGGCCCGTTTCCCTTTCCGCCCGAGCTGCCATGGCTCGAGCCTCTCTCCGTGATCTCTGCGATGGCGGCGGTGACGAAGCGGATCCGCTTCTCGACGAAGATCCTGATCGCTCCGTTGCGACCGGCGCCGCTGCTCGCGAAGACTCTGGCCACGATCGACGTGCTCTCCCGCGGACGGCTCGAGGTCGGCGTGTCGACCGGTTGGCAGAGAGAGGAGTACGAGGCGTCGGGGGTCGCCTGGGAGAAGCGGGGTCAGCTCCTGACGGACACGATGGCCGCCTGTCGTGTGCTCTGGCGCGATGCGCCGGCAAGCTTTCGATCCGAGAGCTTCTGCTTCGAAGACATCTGGTGTCGGCCGCAGC
Organism: uncultured delta proteobacterium; assembly: GCA_963698485.1. GTDB lineage: Bacteria > Myxococcota_A > UBA9160 > UBA9160 > UBA4427 > UBA4427. The sequence continues at coordinate 400,370 of CAVORA010000004.1, forward strand.
CGCTTCAGCCGGGCGGCATTCCGATCTGGTTCGCGGGCGGGCTCCACGCCAGGAACCTCGACCGCCTCTGCCGCCTGGGCGATGGCTGGATTCCCGCACCTTACTGCCCGCTCGACGATTTCCGCGAGCAGGTGCCGCGGCTGCAGGCGGCCTGGGCGGAAGCGGGTCGCGACCCGGCCTTGCTCCAGATCCAGGGTGATCTCGACGCCGTTCGCGATGCGCGAGGCAAGCCGGATCTCGCCCGCAGCCTCGAAGCGATCCCCGCCTGGCTCGATGCCGGGTCGACGACGGTGAATGTCGTGCTCTCCCTCTTCGGGGGCTTCCGCCGGGCGCCCGATTTCTTCGAGACCGTGGGTCGAGCCTGGAAGGAGCTGACCGATTGCTAGGCCTGCGGGAGAAAGCGTCGATGCGGCTGTGACCCGGGGCAGGCCGTCCCGGGTCGGAAGGCTGGCGTGCCATGGAGGTCGCGTGCCGAGGGGGGCTATGCTGGCTCGTCGAGGGCCCGTCGAATCCGAAGCGAGCGGCGGGATCCGAGCATACGAACGGACAGGGGAGACGCGCGCATGCAGGGTCGACTCCACTCAGGCATCGAAGTCGATCCTGTGCTCGAGGACTTCGGGGCGGTCGTCCGCGGCGTCGAGTTTCGGGATCCGGACGCAACCAAGCTGCTGGAAGACCTCGTTCATACCCATGGCCTGATCTTCCTGCGCGACCAGCGGATGAGCGACGCGGAGCACATCGAATCCGCGCGGCGCTTCGGCGAGCTCGGCGTCTATCCGCTGCAGGCGGCCGCCGGCGCCTTCGAGCCGCTGGAGTTCATCGAGGACGGTCCCGATGATCCGCCCAAGGCAGACGGTTGGCATAGCGACGTCAGCTGGATCGAGAAGCCGCCCGTGATGGCTTTCCTCTCCATGCTCGAGGTGCCGGAGCGCGGTGGCGACACGCTCTGGGTCGATACGGCAAAGGCCTACGAAACGCTCTCGCCGACCATGCAGCAGATCGCCTCGGGCCTGTCGGTCTTCCACGACATCAACGAGGCGAATCGCCAGATCTTCCTGCGCAAGTGGGGACAGGAGATCATCGACCGGGCGAAAGCACAGTACGGCATGGGGACGACCCACCCCCTGGTCAGGCAGCATCCCGTGACGGGTCGCCGCAGTCTCTATCTGGCTGGCTACTTCATGCGCCATATCGTCGGCATGAGCGAGGCCGAGAGCGAATCGATGCTGGGCTTCTTGATGCGGCACGCGACGGCGCCGGAGCGGGCCGTCCGCTGGCGCTGGCGGGAGCACGATCTGGCGATCTGGGACGAGCGACGCACGATGCATCGCGCGCTCGGCGATCACTTTCCGCGGCGACGCCGTGTGCGACGTTGCACGGTGCTGGGTGAGCGCCCGAGTGCGGCGCTTGCCTGAATGCCCGAGCAGGCGCTTCACCGTCGTCCGCTCCAGACTCCATCCCATCAGAGGTCAAAGCTCCATGCGCCAAGCCCCGCTCGCCCTCCTGCTCCTCGTGACTGCCGTGCTGCTCGCTGCGTGCGGGAGCGGCGATCTCTACGAGGGCATGCCCGATCACGTCCGCAAACGGCACGTCGTCCTCGATGGCGCGGCCAATTTTCGCGATCTCGGCGGCTACGAGACGGAGGACGGTTACACGGTCAAGTGGGGCCTCTTCTACCGGTCGGATGCACTCGGGGATCTGACGGATGCAGACCTCGAAAAGCTGGCCGCGCTCGGGATCAAGCTGGTCTGTGACTTCCGCGCCCCCGCCGAGAAGCAGGCGGATCCGGATCGGCTGCCTGCCGAGAATCCACCGCAGGTCGCGGCCCTCGAGATCGGGGCCGAGAACTTCATGGTCAAGGACCTGCGCGAGCGGATCCAGTCGGGCGATCTCGAGGGACTCGATCTTCGGGGCATGATGATCGAGGGCAATCGGCAATTCGCGACGAAGTTCTATCCGCAGTACGCGGCCATGTTCGAGCGCCTCATCCGTCCCGAAAACCTGCCCGCGCTGGTTCACTGCACGGCGGGCAAGGACCGGGCGGGCTTCGCGTCCGCGATGATTCTGCGGGTGCTCGGCGTGCCGCAGGAGACGGTCATGGAAGACTTCCTGCTGACGAATCACTACACCGCCCGGGCGACCGATCGGCAGCTCTTCATGATCAAGCTCTTCTCGCTCTTCCGGACCGACACCGAGGCCCTGCGGCCGCTCTTCGGCGTCGAGCCGGCCTATCTCCAGGCGGCCTTCGATGCGATCGATTCGAGCTATGGCGACTTCGATACGTATCGCCGCGACGCGCTGGGCCTGGACGATGCCGAGCTCGCGGCCTTCCGGACCTACGCGCTGGAGTAGGCGCTTCGAACCCGGCCGAGCGACGACCAGGGGACGGCGCTGTTGCTTCACGATCCCCGGCCGTCGCGCTCCCTCAGCTGCAGATGTCCATGGACGTCGGCTCCTTGCTGGCCTCGAGGGCCTTCGTATCGCCCATCTGTGCCCAGGGCATGTCCTTCATCATGTCAGTGATCTCCTTCGAGCACTCTCGAAGCTGCTTGACCGTCGCATCCGACTGGAGCTCTCGGCTGAGGGCGAGGCCCTTCTTGAGCGCCGCGTCCTTCTTGCCGGCCTTGCACAGCGTCTCGATCTCCTTGCCCGCGGCCTCGGCCTTCACCTGAAGCGCATCGAGCTTTGCCTGGTCGATGTCTTCCATGCATTGGCGCGCCGCCTCGGCCTGCTCCTGCATCTTCTGCATGGCCGCAGGATCCTGGAAACGCTTCATCATCTCCTGCATCTGGCTCGGATCGAAAGACGGGGGCTGCTGTGCCGCCGCCAGAAGGGGAACGCCGAGAAGACAGGTCATGAGGGAGAAGAGGATCAGTCGTTTCATCGGGAAGGCTCCTTGTCATCGTTCGGTCGGAAGGGTCTCGCACCGACTGTGCGAAGCCGGCGCGGCCGGGGTGGATTCCGCTGTGACGCAAGCGGCTGTTCGAGCCAGAGCATCGCCCGGATCGTAGGCGGCGGATGTGAACCGCTCCACAGAAAGGCCTGATTGTTCGAGGCCATTGCGCTGAGAACGTCGGCCGATGCGTGACGGGCGGCAGGCCGCGCCGCAGGTCGCGCCGAATCGGGGCAGGGGACGCATCCCGGTCTGGAGATTTCACCGGATCGTCTCGAACGATTGCCTCCGATGGCTTGGGATCCGTCGTGCGACCGGTACACTACTGGAGCCCCCCCGCTGCCGGATCCGGTGTGATGAAGACGACTCGTGACGCTTCGTCCAGACCGTTCGCTTCGGCGAGTTCCTCAGGAACTCGCGCGCGCCCCAGGCAGCTCTCGGACGCGGACGCGGTCTTCCTGTCCGTCGAGCGCCCGGAAGCGCCTTCGCATATCGCCGGGCTTACGATCCTCGACCCGACGAATTGCCCCGGGTTCGGCTTCGAACGCTTCCTCGAGATCCTGCGTGAGCGCATCGATCAGGTCGCGCGATTCAAGTGGAAGCTCTTCGAGCCGCCCTTCGGAATCGATCGCGCCTACTGGATCGAGGCCGAGCACTTCGACGTCGCCGACCACGTGCACCGCGTCGCGATCCCGCAGCCCGGCGATCGCGCAGCGCTCGCCGAGATGGCGGGCTTCCTTCACGCCCAGCCGCTCGATCGCGACCGCCCTCTCTGGGAGACCTGGTGGATCGAAGGCCTGGAAGGCGGCCGAATCGCGACGCTGCTCAAGATCCATCACTGTCTGATGGACGGGCAGAGCGGCATGGGGCTCAGCGAGATCCTGATGGATCTCACGCCCGAGCCCGTCCGCGATCGAGCGGCGCCCGCGGATTCCCTCGAGACGTCGCCGCGTCGTCCGGCGATCTGGGAGATCGGAAGGGCCGCGCTCACGAACGGGCTTCGGATTCCCCAGGCACTCGCAGATCATTCGCGGCGGGCCCTTAGAGTGCCGCTCGCGCGCGTCTTCGAGCGCGAGCGGGGAGGCGCAGCGCCAAAGGTGCCGCGGGTCGCCTTCAACGGCCGCCTGACCCGCGAGCGAGCCTTCGCCTTTGCCAGCGTCCCGCTCGGGCCCCTGCGCGATGCCAAGAAGCATTTCAACGTGACGATGAACGACGTGCTGCTCGAGCTCGTCTCGTCGAGCCTGCGGCGCGGGTTGCTCGCGCAGGGCGAGCTTCCGGAGGAAGCGGTGGTCGGGCTGTGTCCCGTGTCGCTTCGGCGGGAAGGCGACGCGAGCTTCGGCAATCAGATCTCGAGCATGCCCGTCAGTCTCGCCACGCAGATCGCGGACGTGAAGGGCCGCCTGGCTGCGATCCACGAGAGCGCCGAAGCGGCGAAGCAGCGGCTTGCGGGCGGCGCGTTCGAAACGCTCACCGCGCTCGGCGAATGTCTCGCGCCCGGTGTGCTGCGGCTGCTCACGCGGGTGGCCCACGAGGTGCCCTCGCTGATCCCGCTGCCGGGCAATCTCGTGATCTCGAACGTGCGCGGGCTCCCGGTGCCGCTCTACATGGCCGGGGCGCGGGTCGAGGAGCTCTATCCGATCTCGATGCTGCAGGTCGCCAACGGTATGAACGTGACGGCGGTTTCCCACGACGACCAGGTGGACTTCGGCTTCCTGGTCGATCGGAGTCTGGTGCGCGATCCGTGGATCTACGCCGATGGGATCCACGAGGCGCTGCGCGAGCTGGAGGCGGCGGTGGCGTCGCGTTCGATCCCGCGCCGATCCGATGCGGCGTCGGTGCCCGAGCCCGCGAGCCGACCCGATCCGGGCGAGGCCGAGCCGCTCGATCTGATGCTCATCATGTCGGGACTCGGCCATCTGCGGGCGCCCGATCGCCAGAGCTCGAGCGAGGTCGAGGAGGCCGACTGAGTCCCGGCCTGTACCGCAGTTCGATCTTGTACTACGGTACAGCCTCGCTCGTTGGCGCCGGCGCCGGGCGGACCCGAGGCATCGCGCCAGGGTCCCGTCGACCCGCCCCCAGGCGCGCATCCCGCGCTCGAGCGCGAAGAGGAGACGTCATGGATCGTTTTCTGGTTATTTCCTCCGATGGTCACGCAGGGCCCCGCCCTGAGGTCTATCGCGAGTACCTCGATCCGAAGTACCGCGACGAGTTCGACGTGCAACACAAGGCGCGCATGGAGATGCTGGCTGCCGCCGGTGACTCGCTCGAGATGCGGAACGAGTCGAAGAAGTGGGCCGAAGGCAAGGACTACGGGCTCGCTGGCGCCTGGGACAGCGACCGCCGCAATGAGGTCCTGGATGCGGACGGTGTGGCCGCGGAGATCCTCTTCGTCGACGGGCTCACCGAGGAGAACTCGCCGCCCTTCGGCGGCGATCTCGGCTTGATGCCGATGGGTGCGAACCCCGAGCTGCAATGGGCGGGGGCGCGCTCGCATAACAGATGGATCTCGGAGTTCGTGGCGCAGGAGCCGACGCGCCGCTTCGGACTGGCGCTGGTTCCGCCCTTCTGGGATCTCGACGAGGCGATTCGCGAGGTGAAGTGGGCCGCGGAGCATGGCCTCGGCGGCGTGATGTTGCCGCATCTCTGGATGGATCAGACTCCCTATCACCATCCCAAATACGAGCCGCTCTGGGCAGTCTGCGAGGATCTCGGGATCATCCTCCACTTCCACTCGGGCGCGGCCCCGATGCAGGATTATTTCGGGGCGGACATCTTCGGCGCGAGTCAGGCGCCTGGGACTGCGGCGGTCGAGATGCCGGGTGCGCTCGGGATCTACGTGACCGAGGTGGCCTGGTGGCTCTCCCGGCCGCTGGTCTTCATGATCTGGGCCGGCGTCTTCGAGCGCCATCCGAAGCTCAAGCTGGCGATCACGGAAGGCAGCTCGATCTGGGTCCCCGAGCTTCTCGAGCTGATGGACCAGCGCTACGACGACCACCATTTCTCGGCCAAGCTCGGCACCGGCTACAAGAAGAACATCTCGATGAAGCCGAGCGAGTATTTCCGACGCAACGTGCGGATCGGAAGCTCGTGCATGTCGCGTCGTGAGGCGGAGCTCCGCTACGAGATCGGCGTCCACAACATCATGTGGGGCACGGATTACCCGCATCCCGAGGGCACGTGGCCGCATACGCGAAAGATGATGGTCGAGACGCTGCACGGGCTGCCGGAGGACGAGATCGCCGCGATGCTGGGAGGCAATGCGGCAGAGTTCTATGGCTTCGATCTCGACGTACTGAACCCGTTGGCGGAGCGGATCGGGCCGGAACGCGCCTGGTTTCGGGACGAGCCCCGTTAGGTCGGCAGGAGCGTCGGGGATCTCTCCACGCACGCTCGGCGCAAGAGGAGTCCGTTGTCATGGTACCCGCCGCAAACGCAGCCGAGCCAGCGAGTGAAGACGCCAATCTGAGTCGTCGGGAGCGTCGGCGTCTCGAGATGCGGGCGCGCGTGCTCGAGGCGGCCTGGGAGCTCTTCGAGACCCAGGGCTATGACGCGACGCCGGTCGCGCAGCTCTGCGAGCGCGCCGACATCGCCTACGGAACCTTCTTCAATCACTTCGTCGAGAAGCAGGAAGTCCTCCGCATGATGGCAGATCAGGCGATCTCGAACCTCGAGCAGCTCCTCGAAGATCTGTCCAAGCAGGACGGCACGATCGAGGCGCATCTCGTCACCCTGCTCGAGAGTCCCGGTCAAGAAGAAGACAACCAGCGGAAATTTCGCCGGGATCTGCTCGGTCGGATCTATTCGATCGCCTACGCCGAGTCTCCTGAGCACAACGACCGCCGCTATCACAGCGCGTTCGAGCGCTACATGGAGGAGTCGGTGGCGCGAGGTCGGGTGCGAAGCGACGTGCCGATCGAGAGCCTGGCCATGATGGCGGCCAGCCTGATGGGATCGATGGCGCTCAGCTGGGTGCATTTCGAGGATTTTCCGATCGCCGAACGTGCGGCCTCGGTCGCGGGGCTGTTGGCGGAGAGCTTGCGGCCTGAATCGCGTTAGGCACGGGGCGAAGGCCTCTCGTGCGATCGGCTAACAGCGCGCGACATTCCGTCGGCGCGGAGGAGTTCTGGGACATGAATGAATTCAGGGGCCGAGTCGCCGTCGTGACCGGCGGTGCGAGCGGGATCGGCAAGGCGCTCGCGAAGGCCTGTCTGGCCGAGGGGATGAAGGTCGTGATCGCCGATGTCGAGGCGTCGGCGCTCGAGAAGACGACGAAGGAGCTCGGTGGCGAGATCACGGGCATCGTGACCGATGTCTCGGACTTCGATTCCGTGAAGGCGCTGGCGGACCAGGTCTTCGAGACCCATGGCAATTGTCACCTGCTCTTCAACAATGCTGGCGTGTCGGCACCGAACCTCGATCTCTGGGAGACCGAGTCGTCGGATTTCAAGTGGGTCCATGGCGTGAACGTGAACGGCGTCGCGCATGGCGTTCAGGCATTCGTGCCGCGCATGATCGCTTCGGGCGAAGAGGGCTTCGTGATCAACACGTCGTCGGGTGACGGCGGGATCTCGCCGTTGGCACAGCAGGTCGTCTACGCCTCCAGCAAGGCCGCCGTCTCGATCATGACGGAATGCCTCGCGGCGCAGCTCGTCGGCCGCGGAACGAACCTTCGTGCGGCGATCTTCTATCCGTCCGGCGGACTCCTGAATACCGGAATCTGGACGACCAAGCGCAATCGACCGAAGGCGCTCGCACGCGAGAAGGAGGTCGATCCGGGGCAGGAGACGACCTTCGACGCCTTCATGGAAGGTGCGAAGAAGGCCGGCTTCGAGATGCCGGTGCAGGATCTCGACGAGCTCGCACAGTTCGCACTCGAGGGGATCCGGAACGAAGACTTCGTGATCATGATCGGTCGCGAGTCGATGGAGGCCCAGCTGACGGAGCGAGCGCGGAAGCTCGCCGCGGGGCAATGCCCCATCGAGCTGGAGCACATGGGGCTCGGCTGAACAGTCAGGGTCATCGAGTCCAGGGGAACGATCCGGAACAACGAGCCGGACAAAGCGAGAGAGGGATCCAAGATGTCCAAAGTGATGATGATCAGCTCCGATTGCCATGCGGGGGCGCTGCCCGCGACCTACAACGAATACATGCCCAGGGAATTCCACGAGGCGGCGATGGCCTGGTGGGTCGCGCACGCGCGCGAAATGATGTCGCGGGCCGGCACCTTCTTCGATCAGGAGGCGGTCGAGGCCTACGTCGAAGAGGGCGGCGAGCAGGGCGGGGGGCGCATGAAGGCGATGTCCGATCCCGCTACGAAGCTGACCGACGCGCAGATCCTCGAGACGCTGACCGACGAGACGAGCCCCTTCGCGCCGCGACGCGGCGAGTTCGATCCTGCGACCCGCGTCCAGGAGCTGAACGGCGATGGTGTCGCGGGCGAGGTCATCTTTCCGCAGATGGCGCCGTTTGGAGCGGGCCTGATGCAGTACCGATACCAGGTCACGCCCGAGCAGAGTCTCGTCGGATGTCAGGCCTACAACCGCTGGCTGGCCGATTTCTGCAACACGAACCCCGCCCGCCATGCCGGCGTCGCGCTGATCAACGTGGACGACATCGACGTCACGGTGAAGGAGATTCGAGCGGCGCGTGAGATGGGACTCTGGGGCGGTGTGCTGCTGCCCTCGAGCACGGGTGAGCATCCCTTCTACCACCACCCGCGCTACGAGCCGATCTGGGCCGTCTGCGAGGAGCTCGATATGCCGATCCAGTCGCATTCCGGCTGGTCGCCCGACTACGGCGACGTGCCCGGCGCGACGGCGATGTTCATCTCGGAGGTCGACATGTGGGCGCAGCGCCCGTTCACGGCGCTGCTCTGGGGCGGAGTCTTCGAGCGACACCCGAAGCTCAAGTACATCATCAGCGAAGCGGGCGTCGGCTGGATCATCGAGAAGCTGCGGGTGCTCGAGTTCAAGGCCGCTGACCCGATCTTCAAGCATTTCACGAAGGATCTGTCGCTCGGGCCCACCGGCTACTTCCAGCGCAACTGCTATATCGGCGCGTCGTTCCTGCGGCCGCACGAAGGCAAGCTCCGCCACGAAGTCGGCGTCGACAAGCTGATGTGGGGCTCGGACTATCCGCATCTCGAGGGCACCTGGCCCAAGACGATGAAGGAGCTGACGATCACCTTCGGCGACTATCCCGAAGACGAGATCCGGTCGATCCTCGGGAAGACGGCCGCCGAGGTCTACGGCTTCGACACGTCGGAGCTGAAGCCGATCGTCGACGAGATCGGTCCGACCATCGCAGAGATTCGCGGCGAGGCCTGAGCCTCTCCTGCGTCCCTCGGCGAGCCGCACGCGCGCCCGAATCTCGGCGCGGCGTGCGGCTCGCCGGCGGCCCGGCGCCACCGCGAATCGGCCCACGGCAGGCTTCCGTCGTCGGATCGGCCTTATTGCGCAACTAACAGGCTGCGGAATCCAGGAAGCGAGAATTTCCGAGCGGACCGGCTGAGCTCGGTCGCCGTGAACTGTGAGCCGCAGCGCCAGCCCGGGCTGCCGAGGCACCCAGCCGACCCGGAAGCGCTGCGTCGAGGAGACGGCGACCGATCTCTGCCGCGCCGCCTGGCACCCACTCCAACGGCGCCCCTCCGCAGCCTCCTAGGACGCCTCCTCGATCAGCCGATACTCCGAGAAGTCGGGCTGCTTCATCTCTTCCTTGAACCGCTTCGGCGAGAACGGGTAGAGATTGGGCATGCCGGTCTTGTCGATGTACCAGCTGTGGCAGCCTCCGGTCATCCAGATCGTCTTCTCGAGGCCCTCGCGGAGCTCTGCATTGTAGGCCTCGAACGACTCCTCACGTGCCGCGATCGCGTCGAGGCCGTCGTGCTTCATCTTGTCGAGACACTGGATCAGGTAGCCGATCTGGTACTCGCTGATCGTGATCAGCGAGAGATTGCCGACGGGACCGGTCGGCCCCTCGATCATCCAGAAATTCGGGAAGCCGGGTACGCTCATCGCGCGATGAGCGCGCGGTGCATCGTCCCAGCGCTTCTCGAGGTCGACGCCGTCCTCGCCCGTGACCTTCGTCGGCAGGATGAAGCGAGTCGGGTCGAAGCCCGTCGCGAGCACGAGCACGTCGAGCTCGTGGAGCTTGCCGTCGTCGGTACGCACGCCGCCGGGCTCGATGCCGTCTATGCCCTCGGTGACCAGCTCGGCGTTTTCGGCCGAGATCGCTGGATAGAAGGACGAGCAGATCACGATCCGCTTGCAGGCGGCCTTGTAGTCCGGAGTCAGCTTCTTGCGGAGCTCCGGGTCCGGGACGTTCTGCTCGAGGTTCGCGCGGCAGGCCTCGGCGAGCTTCGCGTGGGCCTTCTCGTCGCCTAATACAGCGCCGCCGATCCGACTCCCCATGAACCAGTAGTAGAAGTGATAGAGGAAGGTCTGCACGAAGGGGAAGAGCTTGAGGAAGCGCTTCCAGGGCGCCGAGTATTTCTTCTGTGGGAAGGGCGCCATCCATTGCGGAGTGCGCTGGAAGACGTCGAGATGGCCGACCCGGGGGCCGATCTCGCCGACGATCTGTGCCGCGGTCGAGCCCGTCCCGATCACGCCGACGCGCTTGCCCGTGAGGTCGACCGAGTCGTCCCAGCGCGCGGAGTGGAAGGCGGGGCCTTCGAACCGGTCGAGTCCCGGGATGTCGGGGAGGGCGGGGTGATGGAGGACGCCCGTGGCGCTGATCACGATGTCGAAGATCTCGACGTCGCCGCGGCCGGTCGTGAGGCGCCAGGTCGGTGCTTCGTAGCGCAGCTCCGTGACGGGGGTCTCGAAGCGGGTGATGTCGGTGACGCCGAAGTCGCGGGCGGTCTTCTCCATGTAGGCCTGGATCTCGGGGCCGTAGGAGAAGCGATGGGACCAGTCGGGATTCTTCGCGAAGGTGAAGGAGTACCAATACGAGGGGACGTCACACGAGAGCCCCGGGTAGTGGTTCTCGCGCCAGGTTCCGCCGACGCGGTCGGCCTTCTCGAAGACCGTGAGGTCGGTGTATCCCGCGCGTCGGAGCTTCACGACCGCGGCGATGCCGGACATGCCGGCGCCGATGATCGCGATCCGGGGCTGGCGTCCCTGCTTGGCCCAGCCCGGGTGGGCTTCGAGCTGATCCAGTCGATCGAGGGTGGAGACGGAGTTCATCGGGGCTTCCTCGTTCTTATCAACGTGACGTCAATAGTAAGATGACTATCGACGAATTGTCAATAATGAGAAAAACCCTTCAATTCCCGTAGAGTGTGGCGTTCCAGATCGCGCCGACGGTCGCTCCGAGCTTCTCGGGCGAGGCGGGCTCGTCACGCAGGGCCTGGTCCGTCGCCACCGCCACGTTCATCAGGATCAGTGCCTGCGCGATCGCCTCCGGATCGGCCACCTGGCTGCGGCCGGCCTCGACCTGGGCGCGGATGAAGTCGGCCGTTCGGGCGATGTACCCGTCGACGACGCGGCCGCGCCACTGCTCGTAGGCCGCGCCGCTGCGGCCGGCGGCATGCTCCATCGCGCGCATCAGCGTCGCGTGTCGGCGCCAGACTTCGAACATGCGCGTCAGATGTTCGACCGTCACCGCACGCGGATCGGGATCCGGATCGAGCTCGGCGCCATCCACCGACAGCCAGTCGTCGACGGCCCCGCTCACCTCCGCCTCGATGCGTTCGAAGAGCGCGATCGCGACCTCGTCGAGGCTCTTGAAGTAGTGGTAGAACGAGGAGCGCGTCATCCCCGTTCGTTCCATCAACAGCTCGACGGTCAGCGCGTTCAGCGCGACGTCCTGCAGAGCGGCCTCGGCGGCCAGCAGGATCTCCGCCCGCGCTTCTTCGGGCGCTCGTCTCACTCTTCGGGGACTCACGGCGCGGCAGGCTAGCACGCTGGGGGTATCGGACTGCGTGCCGCGACACGGGACCAGGGACCGAAGCGGGGCGAGGACCCGGTCGGATGTGATTCCGAATGCATCGTCGATGCGGGAGCGCTCGCGGTCTTCGGTCTGGATTCGGCCCTCTGCCGAGGCTGCCTGCTCTATGCTGCGCTGCAGATCGCGCACCGGGCGCGGGCTGACTCCGATCGGGAGGCGGGAGATCGATCGATGACGCGTTTCAGGACGAGCTCGACCCGGGCCGCGAAGCTTCGCGCGGTCTGCTCCCGACCGAGGATTGGCCGCGCATGAGCATCGCCCAGGATGTGGCCGAGGAGTCGGACCCGAAGGCGCCCGATGCGTTCGTCGCCTCGAGCGTCTACTCGACCTACGTGCTCGTGCTGCTGTTTGGCGTCGCCGTGCTCAACATGCTCGATCGTCAGATCCTCGGCATGCTGGTCGTGCCGATCAAGGCGGAGTTCGGGGTCTCGGATACGGCGATCGGATTCCTGACCGGTCCGTCCTTCGCGCTCTTCTACGCGCTGGCGGGGATCCCGATCGCGCGCTGGGCCGATCGAGGTGTGCGTCGCTCGATCATCGCGCTGGGGCTGCTGCTCTGGAGCGGACTGACGCTGGCCTCTGGGATGGTCGGCCATTTCGGGCAGCTGGTCGTCGCGCGACTGGGCGTCGGGGTGGGCGAGGCTGCGGGGACGCCCCCGTCCCACGCGCTGATCTCGGACTACTTTCCGCCGCAGCGTCGCGCGTTCGCGCTCGCCGTCTTCACGGTCGGGGCGAGTACCGGTGTCGCGATGGCACACCTGGTGGGCGGCTGGGTCTCGGAGCTCTACGGCTGGAGAATGGTCTTCGTCGTGGCGGGCTTGCCCGGCTTGCTGCTCGCCGCGCTCCTGCGCTTCACGGTGCGCGAGCCGCCCCGCGGTCGCTTCGAGGGCGACCCGGTCCCGCGCGGCCAGGAGAGCTGGCTCGCGGCCGTCGGGGTGCTGGCACGCATCCCCTCCTACCGGCATCTGGTCGCGTCGGCGAGCCTCCACTCCTTCGCCTTCTCGGGCTCGATGATCTGGTATCCACCCTTCCTCACGCGGGTCCACGGCCTGTCGCCGAGCGAGATCGGGACTTCGCTGGCGCTCTATTCGTCGCTGCCGGCGGGGCTCGGAATCTTCGTCGGGGGGATCCTGACCGATCGGCTGATGCGAAGGGATATTCGCTGGCTCCAGGGCTATGCGGGGGTGACGATGCTCGCGTTCGCGCCCTTCGCGCTCGGCTTCCTGTTCCTGCCGGGACGGACGCTCGCCTTCGGTTGTCTGGTGATCTCGGCCTTCCTGATGGGGACGTCGACACCAGGGATCCACGTGACGACCCAGGCGCTCGCGCCGGCGCGCATGCGCTCGCTCGCGTCCGCGATCAACCTGCTGCTGCTGAGCCTGGTCGGAGCCGGGCTCGGGCCTTTCTTCGTCGGGGTGATGAACGACGCATTGGAGCCGAGGCTGGGCTCGGAGGCCGTGCGCTACACGCTCTCCGCCGTGGCGCTCACGGCGGTCTGGAGCAGCCTTCACAACTTCCTGTCGGCCCGTCATCTCGCGCGCGATCTCGAGGATCGCTCACGACGTTAGGCGAGAATCAGCTCGCGTCGCGCTCCCGGAGTCGTCTGCGGAGGATCTTGCCGGTGGCCGTCTTCGGCAGGGCGGCGACGAACGCGAAGGCCGCCGGACGGCGCTCGCGTTCCGTCTCGCGAAAGAGCTGCCGGAGCGCGTCTTCGAGCGTCGGGTCTCCGATGACGCCTTCGCGAAGGACGACCCAGGCCTTCACGACCTGGCCGAGCTCCGCGTCGGGCAGGGCGACCGCCGCGGCCTCGAGGACGTCGGGATGCTCGAGCAGTCGGCTCTCGATCTCGAAGGGGCCGAGGCGATGGCTGCCCGAGAGGATCACGTCGTCGGCGCGACCGACGAACCAGAGATAGCCGTCGGCGTCGCGGCGACCGCGGTCCCCGGTCAGGTACCAGTCGCCGCGTCGGGTCGAGCGCGTGGCCGCGGGATCCTTCCAATACTCCTCGAAGAGGCCGGGCGCCGGGCGGCGGACTGCCAGGTCGCCCTCGATGCCCGGGGCAAGCGGCTGGCCCTGCTCGTCGATCACCTCGACCGTGATCCCGGGCAGCGGCCGCCCCATCGATCCGTCTCGCGGCGGCTGCCCGACCAGATTGGCGACCAGCAGACCGGCTTCACTCTGGCCGTAGCCGTCACGAATGCGCAGTCCCGTCGCCGCCTGCCAGGCCTCGATCACCTCGGGGTTGAGCGGCTCGCCCGCGGCCACGCATTCCCGCAGTCCGCAGCCACGCAGGCGCGAGAGGTCTTCCTTCACCATCGCGCGGTACTGGGTCGGCGGCGCGCAGAAGACATCGGGAGCGAGCGTTTCGATCGCCTCGATCTGGGCCATCGGAGCGAGCCGGTTGCGGGCCACCACGATCTCCGCGCCGCAGGACCAGGGCACGAAGGCCGCCTTGGCCCAGCCCGTCGTCGGCCAGAAGCGGTCGTGCTCGCGCAGCCCGTGCCAATGAGTGGCCTGGCGTGCGGCCGCGAAGGGATAGCCGTGATCGTGCAGCACCGCCTTCGGAGGCCCCGTCGTGCCCGAGGTGTAGAGCACCAGCGCCTTCTCCTCGAGGCGCGTGTGGCGGATCGGATGCGCCGGGTCGGCCGCGGCGAGAGCCGCGTCGAAGTCGATCCAGGGGTCGGTCGCGGCTGGCTCCGCGGCCTCTTCTCGCACCAGGATTCGATGGCGCAGGGTCGGCAGGTCCGGCGCCAGTCGGTCGATCTCGTCCGCGTGGGCATGGGTGGCGACGATCGCGACCGCGCCGCTGTGCCGGGCACGATGCCGGATGTCCTCGGGGCCGAGCACGGCGATCGACGTCGGGATCGCCAGGACGCCGGCGGCCATCGCCCCGATCACGCTCGTCTGCCAGGCGGGAATCGGCGGCAGCAGCACGAGCAGCGGCTCGCCCGGCGCGATGCCGAGCCGATGCAGCACGCAGGCAAAGCGATGGATGCCCTCGCTCATCTCGCCGAAGCCGAAGCGTCGCGTTCGGCCGTGGGCGTCCAGGTAGAGGAGGGCGGGGCGCTCGGGCGTCGTCGCGAAGCGATCGACGACGTCTCGCGCGAAGTTGAAGTGGCTGGGCGGTCGCGCGTCGTGCGAGCCCGCGCTGCGGGGCTCCGAATCGGCTTCGATCATGCTATGCGGCCGCGCGCGTCGTTCCGCATCGGGCCCTACTTCGTCCTCGGCTTCTTGTAGAGATGGTGCTCGATGTTGCCCTGGAACTCGTCGAGGATCTCGACCCGCTCGACGAATCGCCACTGGCCGTCGACGCACTCGAAGCGATCGTGGTAGCGATTTCGGAAGATCGGTTGGAGGGGAAAGTCGGGGCGCGCCTGGAAGACCGTGACGTAGGCGCGGGAGCTCGCGCTCAGTCCGTCGTCGGCCACGTCGATCTCGAGGTTCCCGACCACGTGAGACGTATGCGGATGAGTCCCTTCCGCGTAGGGGTCGGCGGGACCCTCGTCGTCGTAGAAGATCGTGTACTCCTTGAACATGCGTTCGATCTCCTCGGCCCCGCGGACCTCGAGACCATTCGAAGGGACCTTGATGACGCAATGCTCGAGCAGCCTGCCGACCGCTCGCAGGTCGCCCCCGTCGAGGGCGATCGAGTAGGCGTTGATCAGCTTGGTGATCTGGTGTCGGGCTTCGGCCTTGTCGATCATCGGGACTCCTTGTCGTTTCGAACGTGGTTCGAGCGGGCGTGCCCGCGCGGACTGCGGATGCGGGGGGGCGTCACTCGGGCCGCTTGGGCAGCGCGTCGAGCAGGCTGCCGCAGGAATGTCCGCCGTCGATCGGATAGTCGCCGCCGGTACAGAACGCGGCTTCGTCCGAGGCCAGGTAGAGGATCATCGCGGCGATCTCGTCGACCGAACACCTCCGCTGGAGCGGCCGCTTGGCCATGTAGCCCGATTCGTCCTGGGAGCCCGGCGTCCGCCAGGGCGCGACCATCTCCTCGGATCCGCCGGCGGGGCAGACGGCGTTGACGCGGATATTGTCGCGCCCGAGCTCGAGCGCCGCGCACTTCGTGAGTCCGCGCAGTGCCCACTTCGTCGACGCGTAGGCGGACACGAAGCTCATGCCCTCCAGGCCATCGATCGAGGAGATGTTGATGATCGAGCCGCCGCCCTGCGATCGCATGATCGGCGCGACGCTCTTGATGCCGAGGAAGGCGCCGGTCTGGTTGACGTCGATCACGCGCTGCCAGTCTTCGAGCGAGGTCTGCTCGAGCGGCGCGAGATGCAGGATCGCCGCGTTGTTGACGAGCACGTCGATGCGACCGAAATGCTCACTGGTGGCCTCGACACAGCCTGCCCAATCCTGCTCGCTCGTCACGTCGACGGCGACGAAGAGCGCGGCGTCTCCGAGCTCGGCCGAGAGCTTCTGCCCGGCCTCCTCGAGGACGTCGGCGATCACGACCTCGGCGCCCTCCCGGACGAATCGTCGCGCGGTCGCTTCGCCGGTGCCTCGTGAGGCGCCCGTGATGATCGCTACCTTGCCTTCGAGCCTGCCTGCCATCGACTTCCTCCTCTTGCCCGCGCCGGGGACTGCGCGACCGTATTCCGAGCCCGCACGCCAGGTCGCGACCCGCGCCGAGCGACGGCCCTTCGACGTGTCGGGCTCAGCGCGTCGGGTCCTTGGGCGTCTGGACCAGCTCGAGCCGCGTTCCGTCCGGGTCGGTGACGTAGACGAGATGCGCATCGAAGATCGGATTGTACACGCGCGTCTTGTCGAGCACGTGGCCACCGAAGCGTTCGATCTCCCGAATCGTCTCGTCGAGATCCTCGACGCGGATGGCCAGGTGGGTGAGACCGGGCTGATTCATGGGGCGCGCCTCGGCGGGACCGACCGTCCCGGGCGTGGGATAGTGAAGCAGCTCGATCCGGTAGCCGTCGCGCTCGAGATAGATCGCGCGCAGCTCGAGCTCCGGCATCCCTAGCATCGTGGCGGTCGGCTCGCCGTCGATCTCGAGCCGACCCGCCTCGGAGAAGCCGAGGCCGTCGCGGTAGAAGCGGATCGACCGTTCCAGGTCGCGGACGCAGACGCCCGCGTGCATGACGTACTCGATGCCCATGGTCTTCTCCTTTTGCCCGGACTCGTCTTGCCGGGACTCGCCGCTCGGCGTGACCCCATCCTAGTCCCCGACGCCGGGTCGGGTAAAGCGCTCGGCGCTCGAAATCGCAGGAGTGCTCGCGGGGTGTTCGTCGGGCGGGTCTCTGCCTGGGGCGTGGCGCGCTAGCGTTTCGGGCGACGATGCAAGCCTGGGCCAATCTCGACCTCTCCCTGCCGCTCTCGCGAGTGGCTGAAGAGGCCCGCCGCGCCGAGCGACTGGGCTTCGACGTGCTTTGCGTTCCCGATCTCGTTCACGATGGCATCGCCGCTGCGACGCTCGCCGTCGAGGCGACCCGGGAGATCCGCGTCACGTGGACGGCCTTGATCGCGTTCCCGCGCAGCCCGATGACCGTCGCCGTCGCCGCCTGGGACCTCCAGGCGTTCTCGGGGGGTCGCTTCGAGATCGGTCTCGGTCCGCAGATTCGCGCCAACATCGTCGATCGTTTCAGCACCCCCTGGTCCGCTCCCGCGCCGCGCATGCGCGAGTACGTGGCGGCGCTGCGCGCGATCTTCGATTGCTGGCAGGGCGGCGCCCCGTTGCGCTTCGAGGGCGAGCACTATCGATTCACGCGGATGCAGCCGTATACGAGCCCACCCCCGATCGATCACCCCGAGATCCCGATCCGGCTCGCCGGCATCGGCCCGCAGATGACGGCGCTCGCCGGTGAGATTGCGGACGGTCTGCACACCCATCCGACGAACGCCTGCCCGCGATTCCTGAGAGAGCATCTCTACCCGCATGCCAGGCGCGGAGCGGCGCGCGTGGGACGGGACCTGTCGACGCTGACGGTCGTGGCGAATCCGCTCTGCGCGACCGGTGCCACCGTAGGCGACGTGCTGGAGCAGCGCGAGGCGCAGCGCCAGCTGCTGGCGACGCTGCTCTCGACCCCAAGCTACTGGCCCGCCCTCGAGCTGCATGGTTGGCGGGAGCGGGGGGAGCGTCTGCACCGACTGGTTCGCGAGGGTCGTTGGGACGCGCTCGCGGGCGTCGTGGATGACGAGATGCTCGATCTGATGGTGCCGTCGGGAGTCTACGGGGAGCTGGCGGAGAAGCTCGTCGATCGTTATGCGGAGCTGGCGCAGGCGGTGACCTATCCGATCCCGGCGGATCCGCGGGATGACGAAGCGGTGGCGCAAGCCGTCGCGACGCTTCGGGGCCGGGGATGATCGCGGCTTCGTCGCTCTGGGAGCTCGCCTGCGCGCGAGGCGAGGCTACGCCCGACGGCCTCTTCGCGATCGACGAGAGCGGCGGGCGGCTGCGCTTTCGCGAGCTTCGCGACGAGGCCGAGCGCGTGGCGGCGGGACTCCACGCCGAGGGCGTCCGGGAGGGTGACGTCGTCTCGTGGCTGTTGCCGACCCGTCTCACGGCCTTCGTGTTGATGATCGCGCTCTCGCGGCTCGGTGCCGTCCAGAACCCGCTGGTGCCGATCTATCGGCGGCGTGAGGTCGAGTTCTGTGTGCGCCAGACGCAGGCGCGCTGGCTGCTCGTGCCCGGACGCTTTCGCGACTTCGATTATCTCGAGATGGCGCATTCGGTCGCGAGCGACGTGGGTGGCGTTTCGGTGCTCGACGTCGGTGAGGGGCTGCCCAGGGCTTCGGTCGCGGGCCTGCCGCCCTGGCGCTCGCCCGATCCGGACGAATCGCCGCCCATTCGTTGGGTCTTCTACACGTCGGGAACGACTTCTGCGCCCAAAGGCGCACGACACACCGATGCGTCGGTGCTGCTCTCGTCCGAGGGGCTGGTCCGGGCGCTCGATCTGGGGCCCGACTGCCGAACCGGCGTGGTCTTCCCCGTGACGCATCTGGGCGGTGCCAATGCGCTCGTATCGACGCTCCAGGCGGGCTCGACCCAGCTCGTCGTCGAGGCCTTCGATCCGGAGACCACGGTTCCCTTTCTCGCTCGACACGGTGTCACGCACGCCGGGGCCGGGCCCGTCTTCTATCAGGCCTACCTCGAGGCGCAGCGTCGGGCGGGATCGGCGCCGATCTTTCCGGCGCTGCGGGCGCTCTACGGCGGCGGGGCACCGACGCCGCCTCATCTGCATCGAGCCGTGAAACGCGAGCTAGGGGGGCTCGGAATCCTGTCGACCTATGGCATGACGGAATGTCCCGTGATCACCATGGCGCGCTGGGACGATCCGGAAGAGAAACGCATGACGACCGAGGGAAGACCGACGCATCCGTCGACCGAGATCAGGATCGTCGACGCCGCCGGCCAGCAGCTCGCGCCCGACACGGAGGGAGAGATCCTGGTGCGTGCGCGGCAATGCATGACCGGGTTCGTCGATGCGGCGCTCGACGCCGGGGCCTTCGACAGCGAGGGCTTCCTGCGAACGGGCGATCTCGGTCGGGTCGATGCCGCGGGCTATCTCACCCTGACCGGCCGCAAGAAGGACGTGATCATTCGCAAGGGCGAGAACATCAGCGCCCTCGAGATCGAGTCGTTGCTAGGCGAGCATCCGCAGGTGGCCGAGGTCGCGGTGATCGGGCTGCCCGACGCAGAGCGCGGCGAGCTTTGCTGCGCCGTCGTGCGCGCCCGCGAGCCAGGAGATCCGCTCTCGTTCGAGGCGATGCAGGTCTTCCTGGAAGGGCGGGATTTGATGCGCCAGAAGATTCCAGAGCGACTCGAGCACGTGGCCGAGATGCCGCGCAATCCGAGCGGGAAGGTCCAGAAAGAACGTTTGCGCGCGATGTTCTCGGGCGTCGAAGACGGATCGACATGAGGCGCGTCCTGCCCCGGCCCGGCCGCGAAGATCTGCTCAGGGCAGCTGGCACGCCGCTCGAGCGGCAGGCTTCGCGTCTGTTCGGCTGCGTCGTTGGTCGGCTAGACGCCGTCGAGCCGGACCTGCAGCTCGATCTGCTGGCCGCCGCAGAGAAGCCCGACCGACACGAGGTCCGTGTAGACGAAGGCCTGGACGACGCGATCGTCGACCGACCCCGGGTCCCCCGGCTCGTAGATGTCCGAGAGGGTGAGCCGTCCCTCGAGCTCCGGGATCTCTGAGAGTCGCGCCATCGCCGCCTTCACTTCGTGGGCATTCGCGTAGCCGATGCCCACGTGCGTCATGGCCTGGGGAAGACGGGCGTAGGCGTCGCGAAATCCGCGGTGCAGTGCGCTCAGCTCGTCATCTTCGTCCATGCGCGAGCGGAGCGCCGACTCGAAGCGCCACTGTTCTTCGCCCGCCTCCGACGCATAGAGGACGTTGTCGATCAGATCCTCCTCCTCATCGTCGAGGTAGACGATCAGGTAGGGGCCGGCTGCCGGCCCCAGATGAGCAGGGGTCGGGTCGGTCTGGGGATCGAGTACCCGGAAGCCGAGTCCCTCGAAGAGCTGGCGGACCCGGCCGCGATCGCCGGGTGCATAGACGAACTCGCAGTGGTTGAGCAGGCGGGCGTTGGGTCGCGTGAGCGGGCGGTTCGTCATCTTTGCTCGTCGCCTCTTGAGGGATCGACGACCGAGTTCGATCGTCGCTGGATGCTCGTCCTACTTTGGTGCCAGGATCGGAGTGGGCTCGCCGGGATCCGGAGCACCGTCGGGCAGCTGTCCGTCGACGTCCACGAAGCCGTACTCCTCGGCCAGCTGTCGCGTCGTGAAGACCCGCCCGGTCTTCTTCATGATCTGATCGTCCTGGAGCAGCGCTGCCACGCCCCGGCCCGTGAATCGTGGGCTCTCGGCGCCGTCGAGGTCGAGATTCCATTCTTCGGGATCGAGGGCGAGCATGCGCTCGGTCGTCACGAAGGAGGGCCAGAGACTGACGGTCGCGACGTTATGCGGCTGGAGCTGATAGCCACAGTCCCGTGCCGTCCTGTCCAGCGCGGACTTGGCGGCGCCGTAGGCCGGGTGCAGCGTGTAGTAGCGGGCGCCCTCGGAGCTCACGTAAGCGATCAGCCCCTTGCCCTGTGGGATCATGACCTTCGCGGCATTCCAGGTGCCGACATAGGCCGAGCGCGCGCCGACCTGGTGCATGTCGTCCCAGCAATCGAGGCCCGATTCCCAGAACGGCGCGTTCGGATCCATGTCGTCCGGGATCAGGAAGGCGTTGTTCACCAGCACGTCGAGCCGGCCGCGTTCGCGGACCGCGCGGTCGAAGACCGAGCGCACCTGCTCGTCGTCCCGATGGTCGCAGACCATGCCCTCGATCCGTCCACCGAGCTCCTCGGCCTCGGCGATCGTCGACTCCAGGCTGCCCGGCCACCGGCTGTCGCCTTCGTGGACGGTTCGTCCCGTGATGTAGACGAGCGCGCCCTGGGCCGCGAGCTCGACGGCGCAGCCGCGGCCCACGCCGCGCGTGGCGCCCGTTACGATTGCCGTCATCCCGTCGAGTGGCTTCATGGTCACCGAGCCTAGCGAATGAGATAGGCTCTCGCGCAACCCCAAAAAAACCGCAGGGAGAGATACGCCTTGACCCCACAGACGAACCTCGATCGATTCTTTCCTGCGATGTTCTCCGACGATCGCGAGACGCTGGCGACCCTGCTCACCGAAGACATCGTCTGGCATGCGCCGCCCTTTGCGCGAGAGCGCTTCGGGGATCCTGTCGGTCGGCAGGCGGTGCTGGATTTCCTGTGCGGCGCCGGCGACGAGTTCTACCAGCCGGGCTCTTTCTCGATCGAGCGCGAGCTCGAGGCTTTCGAGGGCGATCGGGCCATCGTGATGGCGATCCTGCGCGCCACGACGGCCCGCGGTGAGCCCTACGAGAACCGTTATGCCTTCGGTTTCCGGTTTCGCGAGGAGCGAATCGCCGAGGCATGGGAGCTGCTCGACTCGATCCACTTCGAGCGACAGATGGGTCCCGCCGACGGCTAGCGCCCGGCGGGAGGCTCGCGGCGCTCGAGGTCGAGGTCGCGAGCAGGGAATCAGGGCCGGTCGGCCCGATCGTCCCGCGGCGGCGTGGTGGCGTCGGCTCGACTGCCGCGGCCGGCAGCACGCCCGCTCGAGTCGCCCGACGTGCTCGTGCGTCGACCACGATCCCGAGGGTTCTCGTCGTCGCCCGGGCTGCGGCTCCGGTGCTTCTCGGCTTCGCGCATGATACCGGCCGAGGGCGCGCGGGGTCGTCGATGTCGGGGGCGATGGTCGTCGTAGTAGCGGACGCCGGGCTCGGAGATCGGCCGACCGCCGGATCGGTACACGTCGTGATACCAGGAAAGAAAGAAAGCCGAAGGGAGTCCGACGCGTACGAATCGGCGCCTCGGTCCCGGCCCATGGGCTCTGCGAAAGCCGACGTGGTCGGAGAGCGCGAGCGGCGTCCAGAGCGGCACGGCGTACCAATCGGGATAGCCGAACCAATACGGGTAGGCGTGATGGATTCGCGCCGTGTTTCTCAGCGTGCGAGATCGCCGGCCCCCGTCCTCGATGGTCACCTGCTCGGCTCGGGCGTCCCGGGGGCCCTCCGGATCGTCGGACTCGAGCCCGAATGTCGCTGCGAAGGCCCTCGCAGCGCGCTCGAGCTCTTCCGCGGACGCGGGATCGGCGAGCTCCTCGGCCCAGGCCCTTTCGTCCTCGCGACGGCGCGTCTCGAGCTCCGGCTCGAGCGTGGCGAAGCGCTGCGCAACGCCTGCCGGGTCGTCGCGATACTCGGATCCGAGGCGAGTGGTCCAGCGGATGTTCTCGAGCAGCAGGCTCATCAGCTCCGGGTGATTCTCGAGCTCGTCGAAGGCCGCCTGCAGTGGTGGATCCGCCGAGGAGAGCGCGCGGCGGGCACGCTGCCTGGTCTCCAGCTCGAGACCGTAGATCTCGACCCACAGCGCATAACGCTCAGAGCCGGCTTCGAGAATCGCCTCGCGCTCCTCGGGTGGGAAGCGATCGGCGATGGCTTCGAGCTGTGCTCGCGTCTTCCTTCCATCACGCGCCAGTGCAGCGACGAGCCCCGGATAGCGCACGAGATTCCAGATGTCCTTCCTCTCCCGGCGCGAGTAGGGCGCGATCAGCTCGGCGAATCGTCGCGCCGACTCCTGTTGGACCCGATCGACCTCGAGCAGGGCCTCGGGGTCTCCTGCGATCAAGAGTGCGGCACGCCGCGCGGGTTCGGGATGGCTCGCGAGGGCTTCGGAGAGCTCGGCTTCGGTCGACCTGTCTGTGCTCCCGGTCCGATGGGTTTCCGCGGCGAGCGGCGGGTCGATCGCGCACACGGCGAAGAGGCCGGGGAGGGCCAGGAGGGCGAGGATCCTGGTGGCTAGGACGCCATGGGCGAGCCGCGTGATCGATCGGCGCCATGGACGGAGATGCGCAGGAGGGCCGAGCGTGCTCGGTGGAGGCCAGACGTCGCGATCGTGTGTCATCGAGATCTCCGATTCGGCCCACTCCGAGCGAGGATCGCAGCGCGACGCCGGCGTAGCCGGTCGCTCAGTCGTTCACTCGGGGGCGGGCCCTCGCGACTTGTGCTGATCCGGCCTTCCTCTCGACGTGGCGGCAGGATACTTCCTTTCATTGAGCGCGATCTTCTCGAAAGCGGCCTGGATCAGGTCTACTCCCAGGCGATCGCTCAGCATGATCGTGTAGATGAACACGTCCGCGATCTCGTGCTCGATGGCTTTTCGCCGCTCGGGGTCCGGGTCTTCCGACTCGGCCTCGCTCAACCACTGAAACTGCTCGAGGAGCTCACCTGCCTCGCCGCCGAGCGCCATGGCGAGGTTCTTCGGCACGTGGAACGGCTGCCAGCCACGCTCGGCCGTGAATCGGCGAAGTGCGTTCACGAGCGCTTCGAGGTCGGGATCCTGCTGGGAGGGGCGATCGCTCATGGGCTCCGTTTCGGCGCCGCGGTCGTGGCGGTCCGATGCGCTGGAACATAGTCGCGGCGACTCCCTTTGGCACGGAGGTCCGACTAGCCGGCGCGCAGGTCCGCGGGCGGATTGCGATCGCAACCCTCGCCCCAGCGTTCGAGGAACTCCGGGCGCGGGACGCGGCGCGCTCCGAGCGCGTGCTTGTAGGCTTGCGAAGCATGTCCGAGGTTCCAGAATGCATAGCCTGCGCGCTCGAGTCGCTGCGCCAGCAGCACGAGCTGAAGCGTTCCGAAGTCGCGCCAAGCGGGCTCGTTCGACGCACAGAAGCCCGACAGGCTGGTGTACGTCCGCCCGATCGAATAGCCGAGCTCGCCGGCGATCAGCTCGTCTCGCGTGGTCGACCAGAGCTCGACGCCGTGGAGCGAGAAGGCGGCTGCTCCCTGGCTCGGAAGTCGCCGGAGAAGATCCCGATAGGGCGGGATCAGCCAGCTACGAGGCTGGTGATAGGCAACGATCCGATCGAGCACGCGCGTGATGTCTGCGACGACCCGGAGCTCGAGGCCTTCGTGCGCGATCCGGCCCGAGCGCAAGATCTTTCGGACGTTTCGCGAGATGTGCAGATTCTCCCAGTCGAGCACCGCGTAGAGCGCCTGCAGCTCGGCGATGAGGAGACTCCCGAGATCCTCGTCCACGTGCGAGATCGAGATGAAGCCGGCCCGGGCGAGTGCGACGTAGAGCGCCGGGTCCCATCGATCCGTCCAGTAGAGCGTCTGGTCGAGGTCCGGGTAGATATGCTGCTCGAGGAATGCCTCGTCGAGCATGGCGGGCAGGATCGGCCGAATCACCATGGGCTGTGCTGGGCTCGATCAGAGGCCCGTCGGTCGATTGGCGAAGCGCCCGTCTCGCGGAGAGAAGAACCATCCGCCGCCGGCCCTGGTTCCGCCATCGACGGGAATGTTATGTCCGGTGACATAGCTCGAGAGGTCCGAGGCCAGGAAGAGTGCGACTCGCGCCTGCTCTTCGGGCCAACCGAGCCGGCCGACGGGCGCCCAGGAGGACCAGAGGTGCTCGTGCTGCTCCCAGCCCGTGAGGTAGTCGACCTGAGGTGTCTGGCAAAGATCGGTGCCGATCCCGTTCACCCGGATGCCATGGCGACCCTGCTCGACTGCGAGGCATGTGGTGAACTGTGCGACGGCGGCCTTCATCGACGCGTAGATGGGCTCGATGGGATATCCGCGCATGCCCTCGACCGAGTGGAGATTGACGATCGAGCCTCCGCCCGACGCGATCATGGATTCGAGCAGCGCGTGCGTGACGCGCACGACGTGCAGGAAATTGATCTGATACATGGCCTCCCAGGTCTCGGGCGATGACGTCTGGAAGGGCCTGAGCGGACGGTAGTCGCCGACATTGTTGACGAGTACGTCGACTCGACCATGCTTGGCGATCACCGACTCTCGGAGACGCGCGACGTCTTCGGCGACTCTCACGTCTACGTCGTGCGTGCGCGCGACGCCCCCGCCCGCTTCGATCTCCGAGACGGCGCGCGCTCCGCGCTCCGGATCGATCTCCGCGATCTCGACAAGCGCACCATGCGAGGCGAATAGTCGCGAGATGGCACCGCCGATGCCCTCGCCCCCCCCGGTCACGACGGCGACCTTGCCTTCCAGCAGGCGATTCCAGTCGCTGATTTCAGGCACGTCGGCCGGGGTTTGGGTGCTTCGTAGTGGCATCGAAGGGGCTCCTTGTTTTTCGATCGCGCCTGTTTCGATCGGGCCTGTCTCGATCGGGCATAGTGGCGAGCCGCTTCTGCATCCGCGGCCGGGCCATCGTCGCTCATCCTCGCGCTCGTGCGTGTCGAGCTAACGCGACTCTTTTCGCAGAATTTCGAGCGCCTTATCCGCGTGTCCGGTCATGTCGAGCTCGCTCTGGACGACGCCGAGGATCTTGCGATCGGTCCCGATCACGAAGGTCGCGCGCTTGTTCGGAAGTGGCCCGAGGCGCTTCACGCCGAACAGCTTCGCGATCTCTCGATCCGGATCCGAGAGGAGGGGAAAGCCGAGATCGTTCTTGTCGTCGAAAGCCTTCTGCCGATCCACCGGATCGGCGCTGATCCCTGCGCGCTGGGCCCCGAGCTCTTCGAACTCGGCGGCCAGGTCGCGAAAGTGACCGCTTTCGATCGTTCAACCCGGGGTCATGGCCTTCGGGTAGAAGAAGAGCACGAGGGGGCCGCCCTCGAGCAACTCGCTCAGTCGGACAGCGCGGCCCGACTGGTCCGTGGCCGTGAAATCTCTGACCTGGTCATCACGCTTCATGGGAAGGGCTCCTCTCCGAATCGGGGCGGCGAAGAATCTCGAGCCCCGCGAAGCGTAGGGTACAGGAAGCGCGCGTCGCGGACAGAAGCGCGAGGCTTCATCTCGGCGCGCGCTGTCGCTTGCTTGGCCGGCCGACGCGGTGCGAAAGCTGCTCGCCGGCCGCGGGGCATCGTATACTGCCTCGATGGCGGTAATCCACGGACAGAAGGCAGCCGAGGCGAGTCGGCCAGATGGAAGGCGTTTGCAAAGCGCGGCCCGGCTGGGTCTCCGCTGCCTGCATTCGCGTCGTGCAGGGCGAGGGCGCGCGCTCTGGCTGGGTCTGGTGGTCTGGCTCGCGCTCGGCTCGAGTGCCCAGGCCTTTCGTCTGATCGGGTCGCCCGGCAGCTGGCTGCGCTGGGACGCGGCGCCCCGCTTCGTCGAGGGGGAGGATCGGTCGCTTGCCGGGGGGCTGCGATATTCGATCGAGACGGGCAGCTACGCCGAGCTGCTCGACCAGTTCATGTGGATTCCCGGTCGGCCCTCGGAAGCGGCCTTCGCGGCCGCGATCGCGCGCGCCTTTGAGAGCTGGGCGATCATCGATCCCGCGAGCGGTGTGCCGACGGCGATTCATTTCGTCGAGGATCTCGCGACGCCGGCGATCGATGAGCCCGGGAATCCGAATAATCCGAATGGCTTCATCGGGCTGAATCCCGGAGCGGAGATCGACGTCTTTGCCGAGATCCCCCACGCCGGACCGGCCTACGCCGCGAGCGTGCGACTCTTCGTCGATTCAGTGGAGGACGATCTGACGCTCACGTCGGGGACCACGGATTACCCGGGTCGGGCGATCTCGGGGGTCGATATCCGCATCAATCCCAATTTCGTCTGGTCGCTGCGCGGCTTCGAGGTTCTGCTCACGCACGAGGTGGGCCATGCACTCGGACTCGCGGATCTCGAGGGGCCGACCTCTCCGGGCAACGTCTCGGCTTTTCTCGACGACGACTACGACGCAGCTTCGGCGGCGACGGCTCTCGAGACCCTCACTAATTCATTCGTGATGTCGATCGATCCGCTGGAGCCGGAGGCGTCGCCGCTGCAGGCGTTCTCCGCGCAGATGAACGCCGATCCGGGGCTAGATACCGCGGATGTCCAGCTTCTGATGGAGAGCGAGGGCATCTTCGATCTGCTGGCCGCGGACACGCTCCTGCAAAACGACGAGTTTGCCGCCCGCCAATTCCTCTATCCTGTGGCGGTGCCCGAGCCGTATCCCGGAGTGATGCTCTGGGCGGGAGTGCTGGGTGTCGGATGTCTCGTCGGGGTCCGTCGGTGTTCCCGGCGCGATGTCACGCACGCAGCATCGGGCGCATGGACCTCAATCGGGCGCGCGATCTGCCGGACGCGCCACTGAAAACGAATGTCAGGAGACGACGACCATGGCCGCAGTCGAAACGATCACGGGCTATACGCATATCAACATCCTGGTCGATGACCTCGACGCCGCGCGTGCGTTCTACATCGACACGCTGGGTTTCGAGGTCCTGCCCCGGCCCGATTTCGGAGGCTTCGCGGGCGCCTGGTAT
Source organism: uncultured delta proteobacterium (assembly GCA_963698485.1). GTDB lineage: Bacteria > Myxococcota_A > UBA9160 > UBA9160 > UBA4427 > UBA4427. Next base: position 427,951 of record CAVORA010000004.1, read on the forward strand.
CGCGTGGGTCAGATGCAGCTGCACCTGAGTGTGGTCGAAGAGATGCCCGACCTGAAGGGCGGATTCCCCCACCTGGCTTTCCACATCCCGTCGGACGTGTTCGATTCCACGATCGATGCGCTGAAGAGCGCGGGGGTGGAGTTTCTCGGGGACACGATGGCCCGAGAGGATTTCGGGACGCCCGTACGCGCGATCTTCTGCAAGGATCCGGCCGGCAACCCGATCGAGCTGACGGACGTGCCGCCTTTCTCCGATTGATCGTTCGGATCGATCGTTCGAATCGAGCGCGTCTCCCGGCGAGGGCGAGCGGCGCGAGCGCGGTCTGGTCGGGAGGCCGCCCGCTTCTGCGCCGAAAAGGCTGCGGTTGGCGGTGAAGCGTGCGCTAGCCGCGCCGGCGTGTCACGACGACGACTTCATAGCGACCATTCTGCCCGATGAAGGCGCTGCCGATCCAGCCGGTCACGCTCACGAGCAGCGCACCGAGCAGCGCCGAGCCGAACCCGGCGACATGAAAGCCGTCGAGCAGCCACGCGACCAGGCCGATCATGCCGGCGTTGATCACCCAGAGGAAGAGACCCAGCGAGAGAAGCGTGATCGGCAGCGTCAGCAGCACGGCGATCGGGCGTACGACGGCATTCACGATGCCCAGCAGGAGCGCGCCCCACACGAGCGTCGCCGTGTCATCGATCTGGATTCCGGAGACGAGGGTCGAGGCGACCCACAGTCCGACGGAAGTGATCGCCAGCCGGACGAGAAAACCTGCCATCTTGGACTCCTCTTGGGAAAAGACGCGCCAACCGCTCGAGAATCGGTCCCGTCGCGGAGCGCGCAAGGCCCGCGGAGCGATGCCCGCGAAAAAACGGGAAGAAGCCGTGTCTCCATTTCGTCAGCGCGGGTCTCTCGAAGCGAGGTGAGCTCGCCAGTCGCCGCTCGCGACGGTCGTGCTGGCGTCAGGGACGGCATTGAAGACGTAGATCCAGGCGCGCGTCTGCTCGGGCTCGACCAGATCGATGCGCTCCCGGAGATAGAGGGACTGCGCCGGTCGAGCCGGATCGTACCCCTCGAACTCATCGAGGACATCGATGACGGCTGGATCGAGCAGCGCGTGCAGCTCGCCCACGACCCGGTAGCCGCCCGGCCGTAGCCCCGGGTAGCTTCCGAGGTCGAAGAGCTGGCCTTTGCAGATACACGGGCCCGCATATCGGAGTCGGTGGGTGATGCCGAGCGATTCCATGCCGCCGAGGCCACGCATCAGCGAGCCATAGAGCGCGATCCAATCGCCAGTGCGTGCCTCGGTTCGGGTCATCCCATCAGCCCCCGGAAGAGGCCCTCAGGTTGGTCAGCGCTTCGAAGGGCGTGCCGACGACGCGGGCGTTGATCATCCACTCCGGAATGCCGCCGCCAGGCTCCAGATGCATGGTGAAGATGACGCGCGTGCGGTCTGGTGCGACCGGCTCGAGCTTCCAGCTGCCGCGTGCCTTGCGGACGCGGACCCGGCCGCCGCGTTCCGGGGAATAGTCGGGGGCCGCGGTGACCTCGATTTCGACGACGCCGGAGGTCGGGCTGCGCTTCGTCTCGCTCCTCCAGATGTTGTCTCGATCCGAGATTGGCCAGGGCGTCGCCATCACGGAGTATTGGTAGGAGACGTTGTCCTCGCGGGCGAGCAGCTTCGATTCCGGGCAGTTCGGAAACCAGTTCTTGAAGCCGTCCGAATCGCGCAGCACGCGGAGGATCGCGTCGAGTGGCCTCGGGATCACCGTCTCGCCCCTGAACTCCTTGATCCCCGATCCAGGGACCGGGCGGGTATAGACGGAGATGCCGTCATCCTGCTTGTCCAGCGTCCACTCCTCGTCTGTCGTCGCGAGAGCCAGACTCGGTTGCAGCGTCAGTCCCCACGTCAGGACCAGCGAGAGCGCGAGAGCGCGGGTCACGATCCGTGCGGTGGCCGGCTGTCCCGATCGTCGTCGCCGTGCCGGCCTGTCCCTGTTCCTGATCGATTTCATCGAGCCTCTCCGCCTCGTCGGACCATGCCGCGATCGGGCGCTGCGTCGTTCCTCGCTCCGATCCCTTCCAGCTCGCCAACGACCAGGCGAGTCCCTAAGGTCTGCTGCCGATTCCACGCGCTGGCACGCGATGCCAGCCTGAGCCAGGAGTTTCCCATGTCTCGTCTCGCAGGAAAAGTCGCCCTCATCACGGGCGCGGCACGGGGGACCGGAGAGCAGACCGCCCGACTCTTCGCGGCTGAGGGCGCTCGAGTGGTGCTCGCAGACATCCTCGAAGACGAGGGGCGTGCGACGGCGCAGGACATCGGGGACGCGGCGCACTTCGAACGGCTCGATGTCACGGATCCGGCCAGCTGGCGGCACGTGGTCGAGCGCACCATCGAGGTCTTCGGGCCGCCGACGGTGCTCGTGAACAACGCAGGGCTGCTGCTGATCAAGGCGCTCGTCGAGATCGATCCAGCGGACGTCGAGCGCCTCTGGCGCGTCAATCAGCTCGGTCCCTTCCTCGGGATGCAGGCCGTCGCGCCGGCCATGCGGAGCGCAGGCGGTGGGTCGATCGTCAACGTCTCCTCCGTCGATGGGCTGTCGGCCAAGAACGGACTTGGAGCGTATGTGCCGACGAAATGGGCGCTGCGCGGACTGACACGGGTCGCGGCGCTCGAGCTCGGACAGATGGGAATTCGCGTGAACGCCGTCTGCCCGGAGGCGGGCGGACCGGGAATGCGGCGCGAGTTCACCCCGGAGAGCATCGATCCGATGGACACGCTGGCCTTCACGCACGACACGATCCCGCACAACCAGAAGCGCCCCGGGATCGAGATCATCCGCGACATCGCCCGGATGATCCTCTTCCTGGCCTCGGACGAGAGCCTGAGCTGCACCGGCGCCGACTATCCGGTGGATGCGGGCTGGACGGCGGGACGCCGGCTGAAATTCAATCCCGGTTACAAGGCGGACTGACGCTCGCTCGGGCCGAGGATCCGAAGCTTCGCCCTCAGTCCTCGACGGCCTGCAGGGCAGGGGACTCGACGGGTCGGCGGGCGGAGACCCACTTGGCGAGGTAGCCGGTTCCCGAACGAACGCCTTCGAGACCCGCGTGCTCGACGAGTGTCTCCATCGGGTTGGCGGCGTAGTTCGAGTAGTAGGGCTCGTGAAACTCTCGCGGAAAGAACTCGAGGGCCCAGTCGAGCTCGGGGTCGTCGCCCTTCTGAAGCGAGTCGACGAGTCCGAAGAAGCCGCCCGGCCGCAGCACTCGCCGAACCTCGGCGAGCACGTTCTCCCGCACCGGTAGCGGCAGCTCGTGAAAGAGGAAGACCGAGTAGACGGCATCGAAGCGCTCATCGCCGAAGTCGAGCTGTGCCGCGTCACCCTGCACGCAATCGACCCGATCGAATCGTTCGAGCTGCTTTCGAGCATGCCGCGTGTAGGGGTGGCTGAGATCGAGGCAGGTGATCTTGGCCTCGGGAAAGCATCGGGCGACGGATTGCGTGGCGCTGCCCGTGCCCGAGCCGAGCTCCAGGAAGTGGAGCCCGCGCCCGTCTTGCTCTGGAAAATGCGCCGCGAGAGGTGGCAAGACGAGCCTTCGCATCGCATCCGCTCCACCGCGGAAGAGCAGCTCCACCTGGTGTTCGTAGAGCTCTGCGGAGCGCTCGCTCAGATAGCCGTCGGTTTGATAGTGGAAGTTCCGTCGATAGTAGGCGGGGAGCTCGTCCAGCCAACGGCGCGCGTGCCGGGAGAAATCCCGCGACTGACGCTGGCGGCGCCGCCGGCCGACGCGCTGTCCGTCCGCGAGGATGCGCAGGAGACGACCGCCATGGCCGAGACGGATCTCGGGGTGCGAGCACCGAGAGCGGCGCCGTGCCGCCGACCGATCAAGGCGGCATCCCGTTCGAGCAGCTCGCGAAGCCGAGCGAGCGTCACTTCGATCGCACCGGCGGGCGGTGGCTCGGAGCGCTCGCTCGAAGCCGGTGGGGAGAGCAGGAACAGCGGCAGGCTCTCCGCCAGGAAGAGGCCGCTTCGCAGCGACTCGATCCCCATCACGAGGGTCTCGGTCGCCGTCTCGGTCTTCCAGCCGCGTGGATCGAAGGCACGCAGTGCTTCACCCACCAGCCGCGCCGTCGGCGGCAGTCGCAAATCGGAGAGGCTCGGCGGCATTTTTGAAGCTCCAGCAATCGCTCCGGAGGCGGATGGCCCTCCGGAAGACGGCCGGACTCTAGCGGCCAGATCCGAGTGCGGGATCAGGGCAGGCCGAGAAGCTTCTCGGTCTCGGTGGTCGTCGCGACGGGTCGCCCCACCTTGGCGCAGAGCTCCACGGCTTCGCGGATCAATTCCTCGTTCGTGGGGCTTCGGTCGGGCGAGTAGAACTCCTCGACGCCGATATGCAGATGGCCGCCGCGCTCGAGGGCGAGCCGGGCGATCGGCGTCTCCATCAGATCACCGCCCCAGACCGAGACGGACCAGGGCAGCTCGGTCCCCTCCAGCATGTCGAGATAGGCCAGGAGCCCGTGCTCCGTCGGCATCAGGCCGAAGGTGACGCCGGGCTCGGTCGACATCAGGCCGTAGTCCCCTCCGAAATAGAACTTGACCATCGCGCCGGCGGGCAGCCGCCCCGCCCGATGATAGGCGAGGGTCGTTCGCAGGGAGTTGGGTTCGTAGATGCCCAGCGCCGGACCCATGCGGTGACGCTCACAGAACTCGAACGCGTAACGACAATCGTCGTACGAGACGCCATAGACGCCCCCGACCGGCAGGCCGTCGGGTCCCGGCTGTCCGATGTTGGTCGAGCCTGGATCGAAAGCGCACATGCGCAGGGGGAGCTCCTGCGCCAGCAGCTCGATGTGCTCGAGCTTGCCCGCCATGTCGGGGGATGCAGTGAGCGTCGGATACCAGAGCGCGTCGGGGCGCGCCTCGAGGATCGGTCGCCAGGCCTTCGCATAGTCGTCGGCGGCTTCGCGGCCCGTCAGCATGATGTCGCTGTTGTGGGCGTGGACGATCGTTGCGCCGAGCTCGTAGGCGCGCAGTGCATCCTTCTCGATCTCCTCCGGCGTTCGCGGCGCGTTCGGATTCTTGTCCTTCGAAGTCATGCCGTTGATGGCCGCTTCGAGGATCACGGGGGTCTCGGAATGGGACATGGCGGGCTTCCTTGTATCGCGCTCGGGAGCGCTCGATTCGGTCCTGGGCTCGGCGAGTTCCGGCGAGTAGGCGAGCGTACCAGGCTCAGTCGACGTCTGGCGGCGGCCGGGTCCCCGCGGGCGGCGGCTCAAGTCTGTCCCCGACTGGGCCGATCACCACAGGGTATTGCCGCGTTCCACCTCCCGCGGTGACCCGAAAGGTCCGTCTTCATGTCGCACCGCAATTTGACCTCGTCGTTCTCGACCGGATTCCGATGGCTTCTCCTGGCCGCGCTGCTCGCCGCCACTGGCTGTGTCGGGGGGGCCTGGCGTCAGGCGCTCGAAGAGGACACCCCCGCGGCCTACTACCGCTTCATGCGGGAGCACGGCGACTCGAAGTTCGCCGACGAGGCGCGAGAGCGCCTCGACTTCCACAAGCTGTATCGCAATCCGACGCTGGCCGGCTTCGACACGTTCCGGCGGCAATATCCGGACAGCGAGCTGATCGTGAAGCTCCATCCCGTGTTGCAGCAGCCCGCGTTCGATGCGGCGCGCGCGCATGGAACCCCGGAGGCCTATCGCGAGTTCCTGGCCGGCTTTGCCACTGGAGAGTACGCGTCGCGGGCGGAGGGCAACGCGATCTACCTCGAAGCCGCTGGCTTCGGCGGAGATCCGGTACGTCTTGCCGAATTCGCCGAATCGTATCCGCAGAGCGACTTCGCGGCGGAGGCCGAACGAACGGCGCAAGCGGTCGCCGCCCGAGAGACCGCGCGAATCGATCGGGTTGGCCTCGTCCTCGATATCGCGAGCAACACGCCGGAGATCAATCGGGTTCGCACGGCGCTGGTCGAACGAATGACGGAGCTGACTGCGCGGGTCGGCGTCGAGCTGGTGCCCATGCCAGATAGCCTGGACCCGGCCGTGGTGGCTCGATATCCGCAGGCGCGGCTCGAGGTCAGCCACGTCGAAGGAGCCGTCGATTCCCAGGTGGATGCGGGGCAGCTGGCCCGACCGGCCGTGCTCGGCGTGACGCATATGGTCCTGCGCGACGGCCCGGCGGGCGAGGTGATCGCCGACCGCCGCTTCGAGATTCGCGTCGAGGACAAGGCGCACGTGCCGGGGACCTCCGTGCTCTTCTCCGCGGTTGCACCGCGCTACTGGGACGAGTTCTTCGTGCCGATCGCCCGCTGGCGAAACGATCGCACCGTGCGCCCGCCGATCTCCCTCGAGCGACCGGTGGTGGATCTCGATGGGCTCGGTGACCGCACGATCGTGCTCTACGAGGACGGGGACTTCGATCTCCTCGGACTCTCCGATCCGACGAAGCCGGTCACACTCGCCTCGTATTCCCGGTCCGAGGATTTCAAGAAATGGACGGGCGTTCGGGTGCTGGGAGATCGCGTCGCGATCTACGGGGAAGAGGGGCTCGAGCTGGTTCGATTCACCGAGAAGGGACCGGTCGCCGAGAAGACCTGGGACCGCGGCCAGATCGGGCGCGTGCTCTCGATCGCGCCGCTCGGTCAGTCGCTGATCCTCGTCGGCGCCAAGGGCATGCAGCTGCTGGATCCCGAAGACGGCACGGTCCGACGCGTGATGCGCCGGGTCCTGACGAGCGTGGCCACGGTGGGGGATACGCTGGTCTTCGTCGATGGTGAGTCGATCTATCTCTCTACGCTCGCACTGCTCGCCGAGAATCGCGTGATCGCGCAGATGAACCTCGGCAGGACCTTCGGTCCGCGCAACGTGCGCGTGCTCGACGATGCGGCGATCGTGACGGGGCCGGGCGGGGCGCTCGTCATCAATCTGCGCAATCCCTCGAAGCCACGGGCGCTGGCCAAGCTGTCGACGCGAGAGATCGGAGACGTCGTCGACGCAACGCGGATTCGCGGGCGAGTGTTCCTGGTCGGCGAGCGTGGGCTGCAGCTTCTCAGTCGTGGACTCGACCGCGTGGAGGAGACGATCGACGTGGGGCAGCGCGATCGAGTGACCGTGATGGGGCGTCATCTCGTGACGTCCAATCAGCAGGGCATCCAGGTCGTCGACGCGACCGCCTGGGCGACCGAGACTCGCGCGGCGGCCCCTCGAACGGAGCGGCCCGACGCGCTCCTGAATGGCTCGGGCTTCTAGCGCGAGCTCGCGCAGTGCCATGCCAAGGGCTCGGCGGTCGCGGGCAGGCCGCGGGACGCTTCTGCGTGCCGCCTACTCGACCCCGAGGTCCGGGGGCGTGAGGCCACGGCGAACCAGCAGGACTTCGGGGCCCTCGCGATGCAGCGGCATGCGGTGCCCGAGGTATTCGCCGTCGCGCGCGTCGAACCAGAAGGCGAAGCTCGGCAGCAGGCGGCTGGCGAACCACGCGATCGTCTTGCCGAGGTCGGGTCCGTACTTGATCTGGATGATCTCGCGACCGTCTCTCGTGATCGGTTTGCTGCGAACCGCGATCATCTGATAGAGCGTGGGCTCCGGCTTGCACATCGCGATCTGGAATCGAAGGGTGTCCACTTCACCGCGAACGAGCGGCATGAAGAGGAGCTGCATGGGCACGTTGACCACCCGATCTTCGTCAGGGATGTCGACGTGCTGGGCGTCGCATCCCCTTCCTCCGCCGGGTACCCCGACCCGCAACTGCCCGACGAAACGCGGCTGTGGGCCGCGCCGCAGCAGGTCGGCGGCGGGACTTGGGGGAGGCTGCGTTTACGACGTGCCGGCCATCCTGAAACGGCTGCAGAAAACGTAGGCCGGATTGCTATTCCGGCGTTATCTGCACTCTCTTTCGTAGGCCGGATTGCTAATCCGTAGCGATCTGCACTCTCGTTTCGTACGCCGGATTGCCAATCCGGCCGACAAGGACGCGTTGTACGCTGATCGCCTACGCCGAAAACCCTCAGCGCAAGAATAGCGTACGCATCGGGGAGAGCGAAAAGCCTGAGAACGAGTACGCCCAGCAAAAGGTGAGCAACGGGAACACCGAGCAGCGTGACGAACCCCATCACGATGCTGAGGATCCGACCCGCCGGCTTGCCGGTCTCGACGAGCTTTGCGGCCACCGCGCACGGGACCGTGACGAGCACGCCGAAACCACCGAGAACATACCGCCGGATTCGGTCAGTACGGTCAGGAATGCGTCGGTTCCCAGCTTCGGGTCCGATTGCATCCGCTGATAGCCCATGTACGCCACGATGCCGACGCCCATCAATACGCCAGGGCAGCCGCCTGATTGAGGAGCTTGGCGAGCGACTTGACGGTTTCGGGCGCGTTGGCCCTCGGGCGGCCGCATCCGGCAGGGGACATTGCCAATCTTCTGCCCCTTTTCGAGCTTTCTTGACTTTGACCTTCTTCCCGGTTTCCGTGTTGTAGCCGCACTGAATACAAATAATGTCGTCCAGCTGCATATCCTCGCGACACTCAGGGCAACGGCGACCCGTTTTGGACAGATTCAGGTCCGCCTCGTCCAACAACCCGGCCACACTGTCCTCGGTGGACCGTTCGCCCGCGGCGGCTGAGGCCCGATTCGGACGCGGGACCGCTAACGCCTTGCCACAGGCCGGACACTTGACACTCTTCCCCGCGAACTTGCCCGGGACTTTTAAGGCCTTGCCGCACTGGCACTTGACGCCGATCGGATCCGTCGCCACGCCCGCGGCGGGCTGATCGGCCGCTTGGACTCGCACGGGCTGGGAACACTTGGGGCACTTGACCGCTCGTCCAGCCAGCTTGTCGGGGGCGGCGAAGCGAGCACCGCAGGAACAACGCGTCGTAATGGGCATAGTCGCCTCGGAAGATGCAGCGAGTAGAAATCCAATTTCCTATTTTGATTGTCGTCAGCAAGGCGAACAACCGCCTTCTGTCAAAATGGCAGCCGGTCAGTCGAGATGACGCCGATTTGTGACAAGCTGATGGCTCGCCCGACCGGCCGTCGGGTCTGTCAGCGGGTCTTAGCGGACCGAGCCAGCCTGATTTGGTCGATCGTCTGCGTTTGGCCCGCAAGTTGCTCCAAGGGGAACGCTCGGTCTGAAACTGCGTCAAATTTGGCAGTCAATGCTGCCGACCACGGTGGATTCGGCAGATTACGGAAACGTTGATCGACTAGTCAGTATAGGTGTCGGGAGGAGAGTTTTGATGGCAACGGCGACCAAGTCCAAAGCAAAGATCAAACTGCAACCCTTGGGTGATCGCGTCGTGGTACAACGCGAAGATGCGGAATCCACCACGGCCGGCGGCACGTCGTGCTGCCCGATTCGGCCCAAGACAAACCGGCAAGGGGAAAGATTATCAGTGTGGGTGACGGACGGTTGTTGGATGACGGAACACGCAGTCCCTTCCAGGTCAAAGTGGGAGACCGCGTCATTTTCAGTAGCTACTCCGGAGAAACGTTCAAGGTGGGCGACGAGGAGTTGTTGCTGATGCGCGAGGACGAGATCCTGGCCATCATCGAAGGCTAAAACGCCGCGACCCGACCGCCGCGACAAGGGTCGAGGCTCGGAAACCACATTTGGGTGCGACGCGTGTCGCGACAAGCAAAGCGAAAACAGAACGACGAACGAATAGGAGCATTCCTTCATGGCCAAGATGATTGCGTTTGATCAGGAGGCGCGCGAAGCCATTCGCCGCGGCGTTTCGAAACTGGCCCGCGCCGTAAAAGTGACGCTCGGCCCCAAGGGCCGCAACGTGATCCTGCAGAAGAGCTTTGGCTCGCCGACCGTCACCAAGGACGGCGTGACCGTCGCCAAGGAGATCGAACTGGAGGATGTCTACGAGAACATGGGCGCCCGGATGGTCCGCGAAGTCGCCAGCAAGACGAGCGACGTGGCGGGCGATGGGACGACTACGGCCACCGTGCTGGCCGAAGCGATCTTCAACGAAGGGCTCCGCGCGGTCATCGCCGGCGTCAACCCGTGCAGATGAAGCAGGGGATCGAGCGGGCCGTGAAGGAGATCAATCAAAAGCTCACCACGATGTCGATCAAAATCAAGAACAAGGACGAGATGGCGAACGTGGCGCGATTGCGGCCAACAACGATCGTGAAATCGGCCAGCTTCTGGCCGACGCCATGGAAAAGGTGGGCAAGGACGGCGTGATCACCGTCGACGAAGGCCGCGGCCTGCAGACCGAAGTCGAATGGGTCGAGGGGATGCAGTTCGATCGCGGTTACCTCTCGCCGTATTTCGTCACCGATACCGCCGCCATGCAGTGCGTGCTGGAAGATTGCTACGTGCTGATCTACGAGAAGAAGCTCTCGAACATCAAGGACCTCGTTCCGCTCCTGGAAAAAGTGGTCCAGCAAGGCCGGCCGCTGTTGATCATCGCCGAGGATATCGAAGGCGAAGCGCTGGCCACGCTGGTGATTAACAAACTTCGCGGCACCTTCCAGTGCTGCGCCGTCAAGGCGCCGGGCTACGGCGACCGCCGCAAGGCGATGCTGGAAGACATCGGCTGCCTCACCGGCGGCACGGCGGTCTTCGAAGCCCTGGGGATCAAGCTCGAATCGCTGCCGATCAGCGATTTCGGCCGTGGCCAAGAAGGTCATCGTCGAGAAGGAAAACACGACGATTATCGAGGGGGCCGGCAAGAGCGCCGAGATCAAGGCCCGCATCGACCAGATCCGCCGCGAAATCGAGAACACCACCAGCGATTACGACAAGGAAAAGCTGGAGGAACGGCTGGCGAAACTCGCCGGAGGCGTGGCGAAGGTCAACGTCGGCGCAGCGACCGAGAGCGAGATGAAGGAGCGGAAAGCTGCGGGTCGGAGGACGCGCTGCACGCCACCCGCGCCGCGGTCGAAGAGGGGATCCTCCCCGGCGGCGGCGTGGCACTCCTGCGGGCCGCCCGTGATGTGAAGAGCAGCGACGAAATGTGCGATGACGAGAAAGTCGGCTTCCAGATCGTCGTTCGCGCCTGCCGTTCGCCGCTGACGATGATCGCCGAAAACGCCGGACAGGACGGCGGCATCGTCTGCGAAAAGGTCGCCGAGGCCAAAGGCCACTGGGGCTACAACGCCCTCACCGGCGTGTACGAAGACCTCGTCAAGGCGGGCGTCATCGACCCGGCCAAAGTCGCCAAGACGGCGTTGTCCAACGCCGCGAGCGTCGCCACGCTCCTGCTCACCAGCGACGCCCTCGTCGCGGAAATGCCCAAAAAGGACGAGAAGGCGAAAAAGGGACATGGCGGCGGCGATTACGACATGTATTCAACCGCTTGTCGGCAAGCCGACCAAGTGCCCCGAAGACTGTGACTCGACGACAAGGCCTCGTGAAAACCTCCACGAGGCCTTGTTATTGGCATATATGCTGTAGGACGGATTGCCAATCCGTCGGAAGGCCGGTGCCTTATTCAATCTGCCTGTCGAATGGCCAGTGCCTTGTTCAAAGTGCCTTGTTCAATCTGTCTGACGGATTGCCAATCCGTCCTACGGGTCCACGGGTGACGCCCAAAAGTTTTACGCCACGGCCGCCAGCAGCTAGAATAGAGTCACGAGGGCTAAGCTCACAGCGGTCGTCTGCGGAGCGGGGCCATCTTCCTATCGATCTTGGCTCGCCGCTCATCCGCTGCCAGCCGGCCAGTTTCCGCCGCGTGGTTCACAGAGGCGCGTCCCGGTGATGAGATTAACGATCTGCCGACGAATTCTCGCCCTTGCCGTCGCGATTGCGGCCGCTTCAGTCGGGCGCATGCGGACGAATTGTTGCTCAAGAGTGGCGGTCGGATTGCGGGACAGATTCAGCGACGCCCCGTATCCGCAGCCGAGGGAGACGATGCCGCTTACGTGATCCGAGTCGCCGACGGCATTCTCCTCCGCGTCGACGCAGCGGAAGTCGGTCGAGTCATCGAACCCAGTGCCGACGAACGCGCCTACGCGAACCTGCTGCCGAATATGCCGGCTACGGCGGGACGGACATGCCACGATGGCTAAATGGTGCCAGGAGCACGAACTCCTTGACCGAAAGAACTTTCACTGGGAACATGTCCTACGACACGATCCCGATCATGCCGACGCTCGTCGGTGCGCTTGGCTACTCGCTGATCCGCGGCCGCTGGACGCGAGCTGAGGATTTCATGCAAGCCCAAGGCTACGTTCGTCACCGAGGCGCGTGGGCGACTGCCTCAGCAAGTCGCCGTCGAGCAGCGTCAACAGGAGATCGAAGTCGCCGAAAAACTATGGCGCCGCGATATCGAAACATGGCGGAACTGGCTCGACGGCCGGCGCCACGACGAAGGATTGCGTAACCTCGAATCGATCGATGATCCCTTAGCCGACATCGGGCTGGCGGAACTCT
>CAVORA010000005.1:0-853648 GCA_963698485.1 uncultured delta proteobacterium
TCAGGCCCCGTGGCACTTCTTGTACTTCTTCCCGCTCCCGCACGGGCAGGGGTCGTTGCGCCCGACCTTCTCGTAGACGACCCGCTGCTGCACCTGCACGGGCTGCGTCGCCGTTGCGGCGCCTCCGCCGCGGCCGCCGGCCGCCACGTTGCGCGGCGGCTCGTCGGCGAAGTCCTCGCCGCCGGCCTCCGGATACTCGCCGGCGGCCATCGCCGCGCCGGTGAACGACGTCTGGTTGATGAGATCGTCGCCGCTCGTGTAGTCGAGCGCCATCACCGGCTCGTCGAGCGTGATGGCGGTGAACATCGCGAGGTCCTCGGGAGAGTTCTTCAGGAGCGTGGTGACGGTGCTCGTCTTCACGCCCTCGAGCATGTCGTTGAAGAGCTCGAAGCCCTCGCCCTTGTACTCGACCAGCGGGTCCCGCTGCCCGAGCGCCCGCAGGTGGATGCCCTCCTGCAGGTAGTCCATGTCGAGCAGGTGCTCCTTCCAGCGGCCGTCGATGACCTGGAGCATGACGGCGCGCTCGACGCTGCGCATCTGCTCCTCGCCGATCACGCGCTCGCGCTCGTCGTACTGCCCGAGCGCGTCGTCGACGGCGAGGTCGACGACCTCCTCGACCGTCGCGTTCTCGACGTCGATGTCGCCCTTCTTGAGGGTCGGAGTGTAGATCTGCTTGAGCCCGATGAGCAGGGAGTCCAGGTCCCAGTCCTCCGCGTACTGCTCGCCCTCCAGCGCGCCGCGCACCGCGCCCTCGACCAGCTCGGCGACCATCTCGCGCACCTGCTCGCCGAAGTCCTCGCCCATGAGGATGCGCTGCCGCTGGTCGTAGATGACGCGCCGCTGCTCGTTCATGACCTCGTCGTACTTGAGGACGTTCTTGCGGCGCATGAAGTTGAGCTCCTCGACCTTGACCTGCGCCTTCTCGACCACGTTGCTGAGCATCTTGGCCTCGATCGGCTGACCCTCCTGCGGCCCGAGGCGGCTGAGGATCTTGAACATGCGGTCGCCGGCGAACAGCCGGATGAGCTCGTCCTCGGCGGAGAGGTAGAAGCGGCTCTCGCCGGGGTCGCCCTGACGGCCGGAGCGGCCGCGGAGCTGGTTGTCGATGCGGCGGCTCTCGTGACGCTCGGTGCCGAGCACGTACAGACCGCCGGCCTCGACCACGCCGTCGCCGAGCTTGATGTCGACGCCGCGGCCGGCCATGTTCGTGGCGATGGTGATCGCGCCCGGCTGGCCGGCGTTCTCGATGATGTGCGCCTCGCGCTCGTGTTGCTTGGCGTTGAGCACGCTGTGCTCGACGCCGTGGCGGTCGAGCAGGCGCGAGAGCATCTCGCTGACCTCGACGGACACCGTGCCGACCAGCACCGGCTGCTTCTTCTCGTAGCGCCCGACGACGTCCTCGACGACGGCCGCGTACTTCTCCTTGGCGGTGGTGAAGATGTAGTCGTTCTCGTCCTTGCGGACCATGGGAGCGTTCGTGGGGATCTGGACCACCTCGAGACCGTAGATCTGGCGGAACTCGTCCTCCTCGGTCTTCGCGGTACCCGTCATGCCGGCCAGGACCTCGTACATGCGGAAGTAGTTCTGCAGGGTGATCGTGGCGAGCGTCTGGTTCTCCTCGCGGATCGGCACCTTCTCCTTGGCCTCGATGGCCTGGTGCAGGCCCTCGGAGTAGCGCCTGCCCTCGAGGATACGTCCGGTGAACTCGTCGACGATGAGCACCTCGCCGTTCTGCACGACGTACTCCACGTCCTTGGCGTACAGCGCCTGGGCCCGCAGGGCCTGGATGAGGTGGTTGACCAAGGCGCCGTTGGAGTCCTTGTAGAGGTTGTCGATGTCCAGCGCCCTCTCGACCTTGGCCACACCACTCTCGGTGACGGCCACGGTGCGCTGCTTCTCGTCGACCTCGTAGTCCTCGCCGGGGATGAGCCGCGGCACGACGCGCGCGAACTGCCGGTACGTGTCGGCGGCGGTCTCGGGCGCGCCGCTGATGATGAGCGGAGTGCGCGCCTCGTCGATGAGGATCGAGTCCACCTCGTCCACGATGCAGAAGTGATGACCGCGCTGCACCATGTGCTCGCGGCGCATGGTCATGTTGTCGCGCAGGTAGTCGAAGCCGAACTCCGAGTTGGTGCCGTAGGTGACGTCCGCGTTGTACTGCGCACGGCGCTCCTCGGGAGTCATGTTCGCCTGGATGACGCCGACTTCCAGACCCAGGAAACGGTAGACCTGGCCCATCCAGTCGGCGTCGCGCTTGGCGAGGTAGTCGTTGACCGTGACGAGGTGGGCAGCCGTTCCCGCTGAGTCCGTTGAGGTACATCGGCATCGTTGCGACGAGGGTCTTGCCCTCGCCGGTCTTCATCTCGGCGATGTCGCCGTCGTGGAGCACGATGCCGCCCAGCACCTGGACGTCGAACGGCCGCATGCCCAGTGCGCGTTCGGCGGCCTCGCGAGCGACCGCGAACGCCTCGTACAGGAGGTCGTCCAGCAGCTCGCCGTTCGCGTAGCGCTCGCGGAACTCCGCGGTCTTGGCGCGCAGCTGCTCGTCGCTGAGGCCGGCGACCGCGGGCTCCAGCTCAGCTGACCCTCGCGGTCTGGTCCTGGAGCGTCTTGAGACGCCGGCCCTCGCCGGCGTGCAGCAGCTTGTCGACGATCTTGATCACTGGGGCGCTCCCGGGATCTCGGAGGTGCGGTCTGCGCTCATTGTCGCATATGGCGCCGCGCACGTCGCACGCCGCCGGCCGGCGCCTGACGGCCGCCAGGCGGCGAGGCGTACAGCAGGCGCTCACTCGAGGGGGTGTCCCTGCGATGCACCCCTCGATCGAGTCCGCAGTCGTCGCCCAACTGACGAGTGCACCTGCGGCGCGCCCCTCGATTGATCGCTCTTCCGTCGGTCAACTGAGGGGTGCACCTGCGGCGCGCCCCTCGATTGATCGCTCTTCCGTCGGTCAATTCTCCGCCGGCTCGATGAGGCCGTAGTGGCCGTCGCTGCGGCGGTACACCACGTTGGTCCTGTTCGACTCGGCGTTGGTGAACACGAAGAAGTCGTGCCCCACCAGCTCCAGCTGGAGGGTGGCCTCCTGCACCGACATGGGCTTGAGCGCGAACTGCTTGGTCTTGACGATGCGCCCGTTGTCGCCGGCGTGCCCGATCTCGCCGACGAACCCTCCTGTGAACTCCTCGGCGATCTCGTCGGTCAGGGCGGCAGTCGCGGCGACCGGGGCGAGCTCGATCTCGGGCGTGGGAGCGACGATCTTGTCGTGTCCGTGTTTGGTCTTGCCGTGGATCTTGTCGTGGTACTTCTTGACGCGGCGCACGAGCTTGTCGGTCACCAGGTCGATGGCGGCGTACATGTCGGTCGAGGACTCGCGCGCCCTGATCACGGGACCGCGTGTGAACACCGTAGCCTCGGCGATGGCCGGCTCGGGGATGCTCGGGTTCTTCTCCACCTTGAGCTCGAGCTCTACCCTCGTGACCTCGTCGATCTTGCGCTGCTGCAGGAGCTTGTGCACGTGCTCGATCTTCTCGTTGGCGTAGTCCTGCAGAGCCGGCGTAACGGTGACGTTGCGGCCCTTGATCTGGGTTTTCATCGACATCGCTCCTTCGGGACGGCTTGGTCTCGCGATGCTTGGGCAGGCGTCGCACGAACGGTACGTGCGAAGGTGAATACGTGGGGGTCTGAGAGCTGCGTGGGCGAGCGCTTCCGCACACTGGTTCAACGTTTCACCTGTGGTGTAGACGTCGTCAATGATGATCACTCGCTTGAGTCTAGTACCTACCCGCAAACCGCCCTCGCGCAACGCGAACGCTTGATGGACGTTGGCCGCTCGCGACGCCTTGTCGAGCCCACTCTGGCGCGACCCGTGGCGCACGCGGCGGAGCAGCGGAGCATAGGTGAGCCCGGCCTCGGCTGCAAGCCGGCGGGCGAGCGACTCGGCCAGGTCGAAGCCGCGGTCGAGCCGGTGATCGCGGTGCGCCGGCACGGAGGTGACCGCCGCGCCGGCGCCGGCCCGCGCGGCCGTCGCCGCGAACGCCGGCGCCGCGCGCACGGCGAGTTCGCCGGCGAGCGACCGCAGGGCACGGAACTTGCAGGCGGTGACGAGCGCGCGAGCCGGACCGTCGTAGCAGAACGCGGCCGAGGCGCTCGAGAAGGCGAGCTCGCGACCGGCGCACTCACGACAGGCGGGCATGCGCGGGCCGGAGTGGCCGGGGCGCGCCGGGCGGGTGGGCCTGCCGGCCCGCCGCAGCGGCGCGCCACAGCGGAGGCAGCGGTCGTCGGGAAGCGGATGCAGATCCACGGCACACGGCTCACACAGCCAGCCGCCAGGGCGGCGACACACGACGCAGCGCCGCGGGAAGACGAGGTCGAGCAGCCCGTCGAGTGCGCCCACGGCGTGCACCCGCGGCTGCGACATCAGGGGTCTCCGGCTCCTGCGCAGTGCTCGTCAGGGCCGACGCAACTGCGCGGCTCCAGGCGGGCGCCGGCCTCGACCTGCGCGTGCGGCGCCACATCTGACCGGTCGCCGATCACGGCGTCCTCGTGGACGACCGCCTCGTGGTGCACCACCACGTTGCGGCCGAGGATGCTGCCGTCCAGCTTCGAGTCGCGCCCGGCCTTGGCGCCGTCCCAGTGGATGACTCCCTCGAGCACGGCGCCGCGCTCGACCACGCAGCCGTCGCCGATGATGAGGGGACCGATGAGCTCGGCGCCGGACTCGACGAGGCAACCGGCGCCGAGCAGGACCGGCGGCTCGAGGCGCGCGCCGGCCTCGATCTCGGTGCCCTGGCCGATCCACACCCCCGGCCTCGTCTGACGACCCGGGATGTGGAGCGCGACCCTGCCGTGCAGCGCGTCGAAGTTGCCGACGCGGTACTGCTCGATGTTGCCGACGTCGTTCCAGTAGCTCTCGAGCCGCCACACGTGGAACGGCCGCTCGTCGCGCAGCAGCGCCGGGAACACGTCCTTCGCCCAGTCGACGAAGGCGCCCGGTGCGATGTAGTCGAAGATCTCGGGCTCGAACGCGTAGATGCCGCAGTTGCACAGGTTGGACTCGGCCTCCTCGCGCGAGGGCTTCTCCTGGAAGCCGGTGACGCGCAGGTCGTCGTCGTGGACCACGACACCGTACAGGGATGGATCGTCGACCTCTTTGACCGCGAGGGTGGCGATGCCGCCCGTGCGCCTGTGTGCTTCGAGGAACGCCGTGAGGTCGATGTCGGTGAGACCGTCGCCGCTCATGACGAGGAACGTGGAGCCGGCGAAGAGCTCGCGGAAGGCGTCGGCGCCTCCGGCCGTGCCCATGAGTTGCTCCTCGAGGTTGTACCGCAGACTCCACGCCGTATTCGGAACCGTCGCCGAAGTACGAAGTGATCTTGTCGGGGTGGTAGTGCAGGTTGGCGGCGATCTGGGTGACGCCGTGCCTGCGGAGCAAAGCGAGCAGGTGCTCCATGACCGGCCGGTTGAGAATGGGGACCATGGGCTTGGAGGTAAGACCCGTGAGCGGGTACAGCCGCGTGCCGAGGCCGGCGGCCATGAGGTACGCGCGGACGGGCCGTGAGCCGGACTGCGGCTGCGCGCTCACGGCCGGCACTCCCCGCCGCCGCAGACGGCCGCCAGTGCCGGACCGAACGGCGCGCGCAACACGCCGGCCTCGGTGACGACGGCGGCGATGTTGGCCGCCGGCGTGACGTCGAAGGCCGGATGGCGCGCCTGCGCGCCCTCCGGCGCGACCTGCTCGCCGTGGAACGCGGTGACCTCGGCCGGGTCGCGCTCCTCGATGGGGATCTCGTCGCCGCTCGCGATGGTCATGTCCACCGTCGAGAGCGGCGCGGCCACGTAGAACGGCACGCCGTGCTCCTTGGCGAGCACGCTGACGCTGTAGGTGCCGATCTTGTTGGCGGTGTCGCCGTTCGCGGCGATGCGGTCGGCGCCGACCACGACGCCGTCGACCTCGCCGCGGCGCATGAAGTACCCGGCCATGTTGTCGCTGATGAGCCGGTAGGGGATGCCCTCCACCTGGAGCTCCCACGCCGTGAGGCGGGCGCCCTGCAGCCACGGCCTCGTCTCGTCGACCCACACCGAGATGCCCGGGTGCACTGCCGCGGCGGACCGGATCACGCCCAGCGCGGTGCCGTAGCCGGCGGTGGCAAGGGCGCCGGCGTTGCAGTGCGTGAGGATGCGGTCGCCGGCCTTGAAGAGCGCCGCGCCATGCCGCCGATGCGCAGACAGCGGTCGACGTCGTCGTCGTGGATGGCCTGCGCGCGAACGAGCAGCGCCGCCGCGACCGACGCCGGCGTGGCCCGCGGCGCGGCGAGCTCCGTCTCCCAGGCTCGCCGCATCTCGTCCAGCGCCCAGCGCAGGTTGACGGCGGTGGGCCGCGTGGCCAGCAGGCCGCTCGCGGCCTGCTCGAGCGCGGCCTCGAGCGCGGCCGGGTCGTCGGGGCTCGCGGCGGCGGCCTCCGCGGCCGCGAGCGCGATGCCGCCGGCCGCCGTGACGCCGATGGCAGGGGCACCGCGGACCGTCATGTCGGTGATGCGGTCCGCTACCTCCCGCCAGGTGCGGCAGGTGACGTAGCGCTCCTCTCGCGGCAACGCCAGCTGGTCGATGAGCACCACCCGGCCGGGCAGGATCTCGACGGTGCGCACGCGCAGACGCGAGCCGCCGGGCCCGCTACGCTCGCCGGCCCCCGCCACTCCAGCACGTGCCTGGTCTGCGGCCCCGGTCACCAGGTCACTCCGACTCAGGTGCCCTGGTCCCAGGAGGCCAGGTACTTGGCCTGCTCCTCGGTGAGCGTGTCGCACTCGACCGCCATGGACTCGAGCTTGAGCCGGGCGATCTCGTCGTCGATGTCCTTGGGCACGACGTAGACCTTCTTCTCGAGGCTGGCGTGGTTCTTGACCATGAACTCGGCGCTGAGCGACTGGTTGGCGAAGCTCATGTCCATGACGGCTGCCGGGTGACCTTCGGCCGCCGCCAGGTTGACCAGGCGGCCGTCGGCGAGCAGGTAGATGCGGCGGCCGTCGGCCATGGTGTACTCGTCGACGAACTCGCGCACCGCGCGCTGCTTGACGGCGAGCTTCTCGAGCGCCGGGATGTCGATCTCGACGTTGAAGTGGCCGGTGTTGGCGATGATCGCGCCGTCCTGCATGACCTCGAAGTGCTCGCCGCGCAGCACATGGATGTCGCCGGTGGCGGTGACGAAGAGCTTGGCGACCTTGGCCGCCTCGGCCACCGGCATGACGCGGAAGCCGTCCATGACGGCCTCGAGCGCGCGCAGCGGGTCGACCTCGAGCACGATGACGTCCGCGCCGTGGCCCTTCATGCGCATGGCCAGGCCACGACCGCACCAGCCGTAGCCGGCGACGCACACGGTGCTGCCGGCGATGAGGATGTTGGTGGCGCGGATGACGCCGTCGAGCGTGCTCTGGCCGGTGCCGTACCGGTTGTCGAACATGTGCTTGGTATTGGCCTCGTTGACGGCCACGATGGGGAACATGAGGCGACCCTCGGCCTCCAGCGCCTTGAGGCGGATCACGCCGGTGGTGGTCTCCTCGGTGCCGCCGATGATGTCGGCCGCCATGTCCGGGCGCTCGCCGTGGAGTACACCGATGACGTCGGCGCCGTCGTCCATGGTGATGTTGGGACGGTGGTCGACGCAGGTGTTGATGTGCGAGTAGTACGTGGCGTCGTCCTCGCCCTTGATGGCGTACACGCGCACCCCGTAGTCGCTGACGAGCGCGGCGGCCACGTCGTCCTGCGTGCTCAGCGGGTTGCTGGCGCAGAGCACCACGTCGGCGCCACCGGCGACCAGGGTACGCATGAGACCAGCCGTCTCGGTGGTGACGTGGAGGCAGGCGCCGATGCGCATGCCCTCAAGCGGCCGCTCTTTCTCGAAGCGCTCGCGGATGGCCCTGAGCACGGGCATGTGCATGTCCGCCCACTCGATGCGCAGCACGCCTTCGGGGGCGAGACCGATGTCCCTGATGTCGTAGTCGTTGCTCATGCGCAGAGCCTCACTCTCTTTCTGATCGGGGCGCCTGCACGAACCCGCAGGCGGCCAGCTTCAATCCGTAGTACGCGGCGACGATGGCGACAGGGACCAGGGAGTCGGAGACGATGGGCCAGCCCCCCTCCCGGACCGCCCGCACCTCGAAACGCGTGAGGCGCCGGGCGTCGGCGACACCTGCCGCCACGACGCCGGACGAGTATACCCGAGCCCCCTTCGACGGACGAACGAGGGCGGGTTGATATACGCCGGTCACGCTGGGAAAGGCGCGCGGCTCGCCGTCCGGCCAGCGGCCGGCGAGCGGGCCGCAGCCCTCGAGGTTCACGTGGTCGGAGATGGGCGCGAGGTCGCCGGCGCGCATCCCCGACGCCGACGCTCCGAGGGTGACCGCCGGAACCACGAGACCCAGGGTGCACCCGGAGGGTTGCAGGGCGAACAGGGCGAACAGCGGTCCCGCGAACGGCGTAGGCGCCCGGAGTCGCCGACGAGGAAGAGCATGGAGCGTCGCATCGGGGAAGAGTGACGCGGCGGCGACTCGGCAGTCCTCGTCCGCCGCGGTCAGGACGAGGGTGACGGCCGTGTCCGCCACCGCGTGGTCACTCGCCGTCGGCGGCGAGGCTGTCCTTGAAGGCCTGGATGGCGTCGACCGGAGTGGGATCGACTCCGTACAGCAGAGCGAGGTAGCAGGACACGTAGTCGCCCAACTGCACGAGCGAGAAGAGACGGGCGAGACGGGAGCTCCCGCGCGCGGACAGGAGCTCGGTCTCGACACCGAGCGTCTCGTAGACGCGCGCCGTCAGTTCAGAGCGGCGCGTGAGGCGCTCCCCCGCGGACTCGTCGGTGAGGAAGAGTGCGACGCTGGACGCGGTGACGTGCGGCAGACTCGTCCAGCCCATGAGCTCGTTGTGATCGAGCTCCGGCAACTCGTTGAAGAAGGCCGGAGCCTTGGCGTTCTCGTTGACCTGACCCTTCAAGCGCCGGGCCACCGGAGCCGTGGGTCCGGCGCCGTAGACCACGACGAGGCGCCCCTCGAGCTTGCGGGCCAGCGTCTTGGCCAGATTGTCCTCCTCTGGGCACTCCAGCCCGAGCATGGCGTTGTCTGCCTCCAGCTGAGCGGCGGCGCCGCCGACGTCGTCGGCGTGATCGTGCGCCAGCCCGGACGCCTCGAGCGTGGCGAGCAGCGACATGGAGAGGGAGCCCACCGCGGCGCGCGGCTGGCCGCCGCCTGAGACGAGCACGAGCGGCAACCCCTCCGCCTCGGCGTACGCGCCCAGGCTGCCGCCGGAGGTGATGCACACCGGAGCGCAGCCGCGCGAGCGCGACTGCGCCGTGCACGCGAGCGCCTCCTCGGTCTCCCCGGAGTAGCTGACGACGACGACCAGCGTCTCCGGCCCGGCCCACTGGGGGAGCTCGTAGCCGCGCACCACCGTCGCCGGGACCTGCAGACCAGGCAGGCACGCCAGTACCAGGTCGGCTCCGATCGCCGAGCCTCCCATGCCGCACACGACGAGCCCCTCGGGCGCGGCGGGCGGGATGGCCGGGAAGGTCCCGAAGAAAGCGCCCGCCAGACGAGACCGGGCGCTCTCGTAGCCCTCTCGCAGCTGGGCGGGCAGACGAGCCACCTCGGCCAGCATGCCGTCGCGGTCGATCTCCGACGCCCGCTCGCGGCCGAGGTCGACGGCCTCGTCCACGTCATCCCTCACGGATCACCGACAGCACGAGGTCCCGCTTCTCCTCCATGAGCGTCCGGGTGTCGGCGCCGAGGTTCAGCCGCAGCAACGGCTCCGTGTTGGACGGGCGCACGTTGAAGTGCCAGTGGTCGTAGTCCACGGAGATGCCGTCGAGGCGCCCCAGCTCTCCGTCCGAGAAGCGCTCTTCGATGCGCGCGAGCGCCGCCGGGACGTCGCCGACGGTCGAGTTGATCTCCCCGCTGATGAAGTACTTGCTGCGCAGCGGCTCCAGCAGCTCCGCCATGGTCGCCTGCTTGCGCGAGAGCAGATCGAGGATGAGCAGCGCCGGGATGAAGCCGGAGTCGGCGTTGTAGTTGTCGGCGAAGTAGTAGTGGCCGGACACCTCGCCCCCGAAGAGCCCGCCCTCCTTGCGCATGCGCTGCTTGAAGAAGGCGTGCCCGACACGGTTCAGCAGGGGCACGCCCCCGTTCGCCGTGATCACGTCCGGCACGGCGCGGCTGGCGCGAAGGTCGTAGAGGATCTTCGCGCCCGGGTTCTTGAGCAGCAGCGCCTCGGCCAGCAGCGCGGTGACGAAGTCGCCGGGGACGAACTCGCCGGCCTCGTCGATGAAGAAGCAGCGGTCGGCGTCGCCGTCCCAGGCGATGCCCAGGTCCGCCTTCTCCGCCACCACGCGCTCACGGATCTCGCGGCTGTTCTCCTCGAGGAGCGGGTTGGGAGAGTGGTTGGGGAAGGTGCCGTCGACCTCGAAGTACATCTCCACGCAGTCGAGCGCCGTGCCCTCGAAGACGAGCGGCGCGAGCTTGCCGGCCACGCCGTTGGCGGCGTCCATGACGACCTTGTACGGCCGGAACGAACCGGCATCGACGAGCCGGTGCAGATGCTCGACGTAGGACGGGTACAGATCGAGGCGCTCACACGTCGTGCCGGGATCGCGCACCGGGAGATCCTCGAGCGCCTGGCTCCGGGACTTGAGCTCGGGGATGCCGGCGTCGCCGCTGAGCGGCAATGCGCCCTCGCCCACGAGCTTCATGCCGTTGTACTGCGGCGGGTTGTGCGAGGCCGTGATCATGGCGCCGCCGTCGAGCCCCAGCGAGGCGACGCCGAAGTACAGCATCTCCGTGGGGACGAGCCCAAAGTCGACTGTGGAGGCACCGCCGGCGCTCGCACCAGCGGCGAACGCCTCGACCAGACCGATGGACGACGGGCGGGGGTCCATGCCGACGCCCAGGCGGGTGGCGCCGAGCTGCTGCGCGAGGGCGCAGCCGATGCGCTCGGCGGCCGCCTCATCGAGCTCCTCGGGGTACAGGCCGCGGATGTCGTACGCCTTGAAGATGCCGTCGGGGATCGTCATGTGCCCTCCCTGCCGCGCAGGTGTTCGCAGAACTGGATGGAGTTGTCCAGCAGTTCGGTGTCCGGATACACGCAGATCCCACCGGCGAGCCGGTTGCCGGCGCCGACCACGCAGCCCTCGCCGAGCACGGCGCTGCTCAGCTGCGACCCCGCCCCCACGCGTGCGCCCCGCACCAGGATGCTGCCCTCAACCTGGGCATGGGCGCCGATGACCACGCCGGCCTGCACGACGGCCTCTGAGACGGCGACACCCTCGCCGACCACGGCGCCCGCCCCCAGGACCGCGAGTGGCCCTACACGAGCGCCGGCGGCGACCCGGGCCCCATCACCGACGTAGCAGGGCGGCACCACGCGCGCGCTCGGCGCCACATCGGCCGTCGGGGAGACGTAGAGGTACTGCTCGCCCAGCTGCTCGCCCACCGAGGTGTCGACCTGCCGTCTCGAGGATGTCGAAGTGCGCCTGCAGGTAGCTGTCCGGCGTGCCGATGTCGCGCCAGTACCCGTGGTCCACGTAGCCGTACAGCGAGCCGGAGGACGGCGAGCTTGGGGAACACCCCGCGCTCGATCGAGAAGTGCCGGCCGCGCGGGATCAGCTCCAGCACCTCGGGCTCGAGCACGTACACGCCGGCGTTGATGAGCGCGATGCCCTCCCATTCCCCAGGCTTCTCCACGAAGCTCTCCACGGAGCCGTCTTCGCGAAGCTCCACGAGCCCGTAGCGCCGAGGATCCTCGACGGGAGTGAGGAAGACGGTGCCCATGCCGCCCTTCTCCACGTGGGTGGCGGCGAGGGCGCCGAGGTCGACATCGCTGAGGACGTCGCCGTTGAACACGTAGAAGCCGCCGTCGTCGAGAAGGCGGTCGCAGTTGGCGATGGCGCCGGCGGTGCCGAGCGGCTCGTCTTCGACCGCGTACCGGACCTCGAGGCCGTAGGCGGCGCCGTCGCCGACCACGGCCTCGATCGCCTCGGCGAGGAACCCCGTGGAGAAGATCGCGCGCCGCACGCCGTGGCGCGCGAGGTTGTCGAGGATGTAGGCCACGAACGGCCGCTCCACCACCGGCGCGACAGGCTTGGGAACGCGGGACGTGACGGGCCGCAGCCGCTTGCCTTCGCCACCGACGAGGATGACGGCCTGACGGGGGATGCCTCGCGCGGCGCCCATGCGACTCAGCGGACGAGAGGCGCCGGGACCTCGTCGCCCAGGCCGATGCCCTCGTACTCGAGGCCGGCCTCGGCGGCGGTCATCGGGTCGACGAAGTTGCGACCGTCGATGAGCAGGGGCCGGGCCATGACCACCGCGGCGGCGGCCCAGTCCAGCCGCGCGAACTCCTGCCACTCGGTGACGAGCACGGCAGCATGGGCGCCGGCAAGCGCGTCGAGCGGCTCCTGGCAGATGACGACGCCGGGGAACAGCGGATGATCGCCGGCGTCGAGCATGGGGTCGAACGCACGGACCGTGCGCGCCCTCGTGGATGAGGCGGCCGGCAAGCACGATCGAGGCCGCCTCGCGCAGGTCGTCGGTGTTGGGCTTGAACGTGAGCCCGAGCAGCGCGATGGTGGTGCCGCGCAGGCTGCCGAGGCGCTCCTTGAGCTTGCCGACCACGCGGCGCTTCTGGAGCGCGTTGACCTCGATGACGGCGTTGAGCAGCTGGAAGTGGTAGCCGGTGTTGCCCGCCAGCTGCTTGAGTGCCTGGACGTCCTTGGGGAAGCACGACCCGCCGTATCCGATGCCGGCCTGCAGGAAGTGCGGTCCGATGCGGTGATCGAGCCCCATGCCCCTGGCGACGGTGCGCACATCGGCGCCGACCTGCTCGCAGACGTTGGCGATCTCGTTGATGAACGAGATCTTGGTGGCGAGGAAGGCGTTGGAGGCGTACTTGACCATCTCGGCGGTGGGGACGCTGGTGCGCACCACGTCGGTGTCGATGCCGCGGTACAGATCCTCGACCGCCGCGCCGTCCTCGTCGCGGAAGCAGCCGATGACGATGCGGTCCGGCTCGAGGAAGTCCTGGATGGCCGCGCCCTCGCGCAGGAACTCCGGGTTGGATGCATAGGTGATGCCGTCGGCGCCCAGCGCCTCGAGATCGGCGGTGACCTTCTCGCCGGTGCCGACCGGCACGGTGCTCTTCATGACGAGAAGCCGCTCCCCGCCGCGCGCCGCGATCTCGCGCACCGCGTGCTGTACGCGGGAGAGGTCGGCGTCGCCCGACGGCGACGGCGGCGTGTCGACCGCGATGAAGAGGATGCGGCAGCGTTCGAGCACCACGTCGTAGGAGGTGGTGTACGAGAGCCGGGAGGCGTTGTCCGCCATGAGCTTCTCGAGGCCGGGCTCGTAGATGGGGACCTCACCGCGCCCGAGCCTCGTCGATCTTGCCCTCGTCGACGTCCATGCATACGACGTCGTGGCCGAGGTGGGCGAAGCAGACGGCCGAGACGAGGCCGACGTACCCGGTACCGACGACCCCGATGGGAGCGGCATCCATGCGGAACTGAACCTCCAGTGCAGGTGAAAGAGAGCCCCTTCTACGGCCGGAAGTCTACCACGCGAGGCTGAAGGCCCAACCGGGAGCTCGTGTGGCACCGCCCTACCGGGACAGCCGCTCGAGCTCGTAGCGGCTCGCCGCGTCCCCGGGGTTGAGGGCGAGGGCGCGCGTGAAGGCGGCCTTGGCCGCCTTGTCGCGCCCGAATGCGCCGTGCTCAAGCAGCCCGAGCTTGTACCACACCTCGTGATTCTGGGGCTGCAGCATCGCCGCGGCCTGGAGCCGCTCCAGCGCCTCGCGGTTGCGGCCCAGTTGCTGGAGCAGCGTGCCTTCGGTGAGCAACGGGCTCACGGCCAGGGGATCCCAGGCGGCTGCGCGCGCCGCGTGGTCCAGCGCGATCTGGATGTCGCCATCGCCGGCTGCCGTGAGCGCCGCGTTCTCGGCGCGAAGCGCAAGGTATGGCGGCAGCCAGCTCGCGGCCAGCAGCAGCAGCGCCGCGCTGGCCAGCGCGCGCGGCGCCCAGCCGGAGCCTCCCCGGCGGCGCCGCCGTTGCCGCGAGCGTCCGCGGTCGGTCTCACCGCCGGCGCCGTTCGCGACCCACGCGGCATCTTCCCCGTCCGCAAGACCGGCGTCCTGGTGACCCAGCGACTCATCGCATCCCTCCGCAGGCAGAAGCTCCTCGGCAACACCGGCCTCGGCCGAAGTCGCGCTCGCCTCCCGTTCAGCGTCCCGCTCCAGGCGCCGCCGCCGCGCGCTGCGTGTCGCCCGATACGAGACACAGACGCCGATGAAGGCGAACACCGTGGTGCCCACCGCGGCCATGTCCCAGTCCCAATCCCACGACATGTGAACGAGGAACGCGATGACCCCGGCCTGAAGCGCCACCAGCATCGGATGCAGCGGATCGCGCCGGTGCGAGAAAGGATTGCCGATCATCGCAGCCAGCAAGAGGAGCACTGCGGCGACGAACAGGGCCACTCCCACCAGCCCCATCTCGCTGAGCACGTTGAGCCACTGGCTGTGAGCGTGCTTCACGACCCCGCCGCCTTCGCGGAAGCGGTAGTGCGTGAACGGGAAGGTGCCGGCGCCCGTGCCGGCCACGCGCAGAGTGCGCGACTGACTGAGCGCCTCACGCCACAGCGGGATGCGCCCGTTGGTGGTCACTGTGAAGAGCCTGCCCGCCTGCGTTGCCGCCTCCCTCCGCCTCCGCGTCCGTGATCAGCGCGTGGAACCTGTCCTCGATCCAGGGCAGGCCGCCACGGGCCTGCACGAACCGGCCGGACCCGCCGATCACCACGACGAGGACGACGGCCAGCACGGCGGCCCCCGCGGCGACCGCCGACCCAGCGCGGCCACGGGACTCCGCGCTGGAGCAGCGCCGCGGCGAGCTGCACCCCCGCGGCGACCAGCACCGCAGCGAGCGCCCAACGCAGGAGGACGCCGCCCTGCGACGTGCGCAGGGCGTCGTCCGCGGTGGCGGAGAACAGGGTCTCCAGGCCCCTGAGTCGCCACAGCACGAGCGCCACCGGCAGTGAGGATGGCGACGCAGAGAGACGAAACTCGCGAGGCGCGTGGTCGTGAACGGCGAAGTAGAGGACCACGGCCACGCCCAGCGCGAGCCATCCGCCGCGCGAGAACGTGAAGAAGAAGGCGAAGACCATCGGGACCGCGGCGGCGGCGGCGGCGGCGCGTAGCGCCGCCGACGTCTGTCGGTCGCCGGCGACCGAGAGGGCCACGACGAGCCCCATCACCATCATCACCGCCAGCACGTTCCAGTAGCCGACAGGGCTGTCCAGGCGAGCGTAGGCGTGCGCGTGCGTCACCGCCGCCGGCAGTGCTTTGCCGAGGAAGGCATACACACCGATGGCGGTCGCCACCGCGAGGTACCCGTAGACGACCGTCCAGAGTTGCAGGCCGCGCGCCGACGTGACGCCGAGGACCGCGGCCACCGCCAGGTAGAACGCCGTGAGGTTGAACGAGACCCACGTGAGGTCCGGGCCGAACGACCAGAGCACGGAGAGCCCGGACCACGCCGTGAACGCCGCGAAGACCGCAAGCGCGACGAGGAAGAGGAGCGGCGGCCGCGAACTCCTCCGCAGGAACCAGACCCAGACGGCGGCGACGCAGAGAAAGGCCACTGCGACCGGCGTGCTGCGCCCGATCACGTAGCCGCCGGAGAGAAACGAGAACGCCGCGACGGCCACGAGGGCGAGAGCGTAGGGAACCGTGTTGCGGGCCCTCGACAGCGGCGTGCCCAGGGTACGCAGCGGTGTGTACGGGAGCCTCCATCGACGGGATTATACGTTCAGCGCCCGTGAGCCACGACAACCACAACGACCCGACCTCCTGTGAATCGGGTATGGTCATCTACGCGGGCAAGTGGTACAAGTGAACCAGCATTGTGCCAAGAAGACGTCGTTGAGGGGGGGTGAAGACATGAGGGTCAAGCTTCTGAGCGCCATAGTCATCGCTCTCCTGCTCATCCTGGCGTTCGCCACGGTCGCGCAGGCAGTTGTCCCCCAGTCCGTGATCGACGCGATCATCAAGGATGCGATGGACGGCACGATCGACGGCAACTGGACGGCCGCGCAGATTCGCGCGACGCTGGCGTACATCCAGGACAACCCCATCTACCAGCAGTACACGGACCTTGAGGGCGTCCTCGAGGATTACTTGGCGAGTCTGCAGGCCCCCGGTGAGCAGAGCGGAGAGCTCGCGTTCACGGGTGGAGCGGTGTTCATGGTTCTGGCAGCCGGCGCCGCACTGATCGGCGGCGGCGCTCTGCTGAGACGCAACCGCGCCTGATCGCGCCGTAGAAGCGTCGATGCCGACGGCGTCTCTCCCCTTCGGGGGCGAGGCGCCGTTGGCGTTCTGACTTCAGCGGCCGGTGACGACGATGAGTCTGCGCGGCACGTCGTCCGCCCTGACAACACTTCTTCGCGACAGCCCCAGGTCGCCCGCAAGCGCCGCCGCGGCCACGCGCGACCCCGGGCGATACGCGACCACCGTGGCCGCCATCCCGAGGCCGACCCGGCCTCTTCCGCAGATAGTCGCGTCGCCATGAACCCCCACAGGCGAAGCCTCGTCAGCAGCACGTCGACGGGGCCGTCGGATTCGCCCACGACACCGACACCCGTGTGTCGCGCGGCGACGAAGGTGAATCCGAGGCGCGTGGATGCAGACTCCGGCGCGAGCGCACCGGGCCAGCAAGCGCGCACGAGCGTCTGTGACGTTGGCGCGCGCCGCCGCCTCCAGCTCTGCCCGGCTGCCCAACGCAACGGACGCCGAATCGGGGAGCCGGGAGACCGGAAGGGCACCGCCGGAGATCGCGGCCTCCAGAGCCTGCGCCGCGGCGGCAGACGAACCGTCGTCCCCGCGGGCCGACAGCGGGCTCGACACCACCGCCTGCTGGCGCCGCTGGCGCAGCAGGGCGAAGACCTTCTCGACGGCGGCGCACGGCCGCGACGCTCGGCCGGGTCGGCGCAACCAGCACCGCAAGCGCGGGCCTCCTGTCCAGCTCCCGCGCGGCACGGTACGCCAGCCGCTCGTCGAGGCCGAAGACGAGCGTCACGTCGACGGGGGCGCCGGCCGAGACGGTGAGACGCCGTCGTATTCCTTCAGCGTAGCGAACGGCGCTGAGCTTCGTGAGCGGCGCAACGACCAGTACCCGCGCGGAGCGCTGCCGCCCAGTGACCAGCCGGCCGGTCTCCGGGGGGCGCATCCCGAGCGCAAGCGACTGGATCAGGGGCTGCACCCGGCTCGCGTCCGCATGCCATACCTCCCCACCGCGGCAGCGCTCCACCACGACCGGCGCCGCCCTCACCTCCACCCGATCGCGATCCACCTCCTTGAGCGCGTCCGCCAGGGATGTAACGCCGTGCAAGGTGAGGTCGCTGCGCACGAACCCGAACCCCAGAACGTAGTTGGAGAACGCGACTACGCCGAGTTCTTCGAACGGCACGTGGGGCAGTGCGACGCGCAGAGCTCTCGTACTGCGTCGCCCAGGCGACCTCTGCCCCGCCCCTGCCGCGCCACGCGTAGCGCGCTTCGCGGTAGGCGTAGCGCGCCGAACGCTGGTCGGTCACGGGGAACATGGCCTGGGTCGCGAGATCCGAGGCCCTGCGGTCAAGAGCCACCCAGGCGTCCATGCTCACGCCGAGCGCGCCACCGAGCGCCGCGGCCGCGGCGCTCGGCCCCGCGCTCTCGGCGATGTCGGCGATCGGTGCGTAGCCGTCGCCCGGCGAGAAGCCAGAGATCAGAGGGGCGACCACGACGGCCGTCGAGCGACTTCCGCTCGGCGTCCAGGTGCAGCCACAGCACTCCGGAGCACGTGCCGCCGCGGCCGCCCATCACGAACAGGGCCACGTCGTCGGGAGCCGGGACCTCGAGGCGCACGGGCGGGTCTTCGCCCACGACCCGCTGCCAGGGACCGGGAGTGGCCAGCAGGATGACGACCCCCATGGCCAGCAGGCCGCCGAGCACGAGGGCGGCCCACGGATCCAGCCGTCGCGCCACTGCGCGCAGCCAGCTCACTTCACGGGCTTGCAGGACTTCGCGAGGCCCATCATGACGTCGTTGGAGAGCTGGTTGGTCAAGGTGTTCAGCACCCAATACAACGTCCCGCGCTCCTTCCACGCCACCATGTGCAGGTGCGAGCCCTGATAGAACAGCAGGTGGGTGCGTCCCCCGCTCTTCACCTTGCCGCTGGGGTTCTGTATCGCCGGCGGGTCCGTCCAGCGCATGGCCTGGATGCTCCAATAGCCGTACTGCGGAGTCCTGGCGACGACGACCGAGGCGGCGCGCCTTCTTGCCCTCGGTCGTCTTGACCGAGTAGTTGCGGAACTGGTCGTAGGTGGAGCCCGACGGCCACGCCGTGGGCGCCTGGAGCCTGAGCGGCGTTTCGGCGTCGGTCTGCTGCCAGGTGGCCCAGTCGACCTTCTGGTTCTTCAGCAGCGTCTGCTGCTGCTCCTCGACTTCCTCCTCCGGGATCGTCGAGGGTCCCGTCAAACGAGGACGCCACGAACACGGAGACGCCGTCCTTGCCGCCCGGGGCGCGTTCGACGATACGCACGTTCGACGCGCCCATCATGGCGGCGATGGCATTCGCATGCGCCTCAAGGCCACTGGTGGCGTACACCGCCGTCACCGCGTCCGGATACTCATAGGCGTCGGCCACCGCCTCCGCCCGGTAGCCCTGGGCGTCGAGTTGCGTGGCGGCGCTGGTGGCCAGGCCGTCGATGCCACTGCCGTTGTAGACGTGCACCGTGAAGGCCTTCTTGCCCACCCTGGTCGCGCCCTTCGTCGGGACCGGCGCCCTGGTGGGATGGGTGAACTGGTCCACGACCTCGGCGATCTGCTCGGGGCAGGTCTCGACGATAGAGGCCCCGTTGATCATCGCGCTCGCCCCCTCCAAGTGAGCCTGGTGGACCTTCGAGGTGTCCACCTCGAACGAAAGCTCCACCAGTGGCTCGAGCTTCGCCAGCGAGTTGAGGTTGGACTTGGTCTCGCTCGTGATCGCCTTGATGAGCTTGACGACCCGCTCCCAGTCGCTGCTCCAGCGACCGGACTGACGCTGCAGCTCCCTGAGGAACAGCTGCTGCCGCTGCATGCGCCCGAAGTCGAAGAACTCGTCGTGGCGGAAGCGCACGTAGTTGAGAGCCTGCTTGCCGCGGACCAGCTGATAGCCGGGCTCCAGGTTGATGGACTTGTAGTCGGCGCTCGCCGGGACGAAGTACTTGTGGTCGATAGGCAGGTAGACGCCGCCGAGGATGTTGACCACGTGCCAGAAGCCGGCGAAGTCGGTCTCGATCCAGGCGTTGACGGGCAGCCCGGTGAGCTGCTTGAACGTCTTGATGACCAGCCTGGGGCCGCCGTACGAGTAGGCGGAGTTCATCTTGTCGTAGCCGTAGCCGGGGATGTCGACGTAGAGGTCGCGAGGTAGCGACAGCATGGAGATGCTCTTGGTCTCGGGGTCGAGGCGCACGAGCATCTGGGTGTCCGAGCGGCCGGGGTCGCCGGGGATGTCCGACTTGTCCGAGCCGATGAGGAGGATGTTCATGGGCTTGTCCGGCAACGGCCGCTCGATCTCCTCGTTGGCCGCGTCGATGGCGGCGACTTCCTCATCGGTCCTCGCCGCGCTGATCCGTGCCGCCGCCCACGTCGTCGACGAGGCCGTTGGCGTAGCCGACGGCCAGGCCCGGCGTAGCCAAGACGAGGACCACCACGGCCACGCCCACCAACTTGACGGCGAGGTGACGGCCGAAGGCGAGATAGATGGTCGCAAGCGCGACGGCGGCGACCACCGCCACCGGCGCCACCACCACCGCCCACTCGGGCACCTTGCCCGAGAGCTTGGCGATGTCGAGAGCGGCGCGGGAGTTGCCGATGGCCTCCCGGCCGTAGAACCAGTACACCAACGCCGCGACCACGACGCCCGCGGCGACGAGCGCCCAGAGCCACCGGCGGCGCGGCGCGGCCGGAGCCGCCTCACGCCGCTGCGCGCGCGGACGACCGCGCGCGCGCGTGAGCGGAGCGCGCCACGGCCTGCGCCTCGCGCACGTGCTCGTCCTCTCCCACTCTGTAGACTCGATAGCTGCCCATGGTCCTCCGCCGCGGCACGCTCACGCGCCGCGCACGGCCTCGTCCTCGCAGTGCAGAAGAGACGCGTCCGCCTCGAGCACGGTTCGTGGCTCCTCGCCCTCGCGGGACACGTCCGCGCCGAGACCGCACAGCTTGCCCGTGAGGTCCTCGTACCCCCGGTCGATATGGTACACGCTGCGCACCTCCGTCACGCCGTCCGCCACGAGGCCGGCCGTCACGAGCGCGGCCCCGCCGCGCAGATCGGGAGCCTCCACCACGGTGCCGCTGAGCTCCCGCGGCCCGGCGATGACGGCGTGGTGCCCGCTGGTCTCGATGCCCGCCCCCAGACGGTTGAGCTCGTCCACCACCACGAACCTGTTCTCGAAGACGTTCTCGGTGATGATGGACGTGCCTTTGGCCAGGGAGAGGAGCACCATCGTCTGCGCCTGCAGGTCGGTGGCGAAGCCCGGGTGCGGCAGCGTGGAGATGTCCACCGGGGCGAGCGGCCCATCACGGCTGACCGTGATGCGCTCCTCGCCCTCCTCCACCTGCACGCCCATGGCGCGCAACTTGGCGAGGAAGAGCTCCAGATGGGCCGGCTCGAGCCCCAGCGTGGTGACCCGACCGCCGGTGGCCGCACCCATGAGCAGATACGTACCCGCCTCGATGCGGTCGGCGATCACGGCGTGCTCAACGCCGTGCAGCGGCCTGCCGCCCGCCACGTGGATGGTGCTGGTGCCGGCGCCGTCGATCTCAGCCCCCATGCCTTCGAGGAACGCGCAGAGGTCCATGATCTCGGGCTCCCGGGCGGCATTCTCGATGATCGTCTCGCCGTCGGCCGCCGTCGCCGCCATGACCAGGTTCTCGGTGGCGCCGACGCTGGGGTAGTCGAGCGACACCGCCGCACCCTTCAGCCCATCGGTGTGCACGCGGATGAACCCATGGTCGATATCGATGCGCGCCCCGAGCTTCTCGAGGCCGCGGATGTGGAAGTCGATCCTCCGCGGCCCGATATTGCAGCCGCCGGGCATGGCGATGGTCGCCTCGCCCAGACGCGCGACCAGCGGCCCCATCACGATGATGCTGGCGCGCATGGTGCGGACGAGCTCGTAGGGCGCGCAGCCACTCAGCCCGGCACCGGCCTGCACACGCAGCACATCACCCTCGCCGCCGGCATCCGCCCCGAGGGCGCGGAGCATGGTCACCATGGTGCCCACATCGGTGATCCGCGGCACACGACGGATGACGCACGGATCGTCGGTGAGCAGGCTGGCGGCGAGCAGCTTGAGGGCGGAGTTCTTGGCCCCCGAGAGGACGACCTCCCCCTCCAGACGCCTGCCACCGCGCACCTCGAGGCGCGCGTCGTGTTCGCTCGAGCCGTCCATCAGACGCCCAGTAGTATAGCCGGTGAGACTACGTCGCACCGCCAGTTGAGCCGCCTTCGGAGAGCACTGGCCGCCCGCGCCCGCGGAGGTGTCAGCGAGCGCGCCGGGCGACGTTTACGCGGTTCTCGGCGCGTCTGAGCGCCTGCTCCGCGCGGAAGTAGTCGACCTCGGCCTGGGCGCCCAGATCGCCGCTCTCCTTCATGCGGTCGCTTGCACGCTGCTGCGCCTCCTCGGCCCGCGCCACATCGATCGCGCCGGCGAGCTCGCCGTGGTCGACCACGACGAGGACCTTGTCGAAGAGCACCTCAGCGTAGCCGATGCCGGTGGCGATGTACTCCCAGTCGTCCGCGACCTTGCGGATGCGCGTCTCTCCGATGCCCAGCAGGGTGACCAGCGGCTGGTGCCGCGGCAGGATACCGAGCTCGCCGTCGACGCCCGGCAGCACGACCATGGCGACGTCGGAGTTGTAGACCTCGCCGTCCGGTGTGACGACCTCTACGTGGAGTGTGCGCTCGTCGCTCACAGAGCGCCTCTCACGCCTCGGACCCGGCAAGCGCCCTGGACTTCTCCGCCGCCTCTTCGATACCGCCGACCATGAAGAAGGCCTGCTCGGGCAGATCGTCGCACTTGCCCTCGACGAGGTCCTTGAACCCACGGATCGTGTCGACGAGCTGGACATACTTGCCCGGGGTGCCCGTGAACGCCTCGGCCACGGTGAACGGCTGGCTCAGGAAGCGCTCGATCTTGCGTGCGCGCTGCACGACCACCTTGTCCTCGTCGGAGAGTTCGTCCATGCCGAGGATGGCGATGATGTCCTGCAGCTCCCGGTAGCGCTGCAGGATCTCCTGCACGCGCATCGCGACCTCGTAGTGCTCGTTGCCCACGGCGTCGCGCGTGAGGATGCGCGAGCTGGAGTCCAGCGGGTCCACAGCGGGGTAGATGCCCTTCAAGGTTCCCGCCTCCACCAGCACCTGCAGCAGCACGTCGCGGCGGCGGGCGCCCACGGCCATGCGCACGCCGATCTCCCGGGTGCGCTCGGCCACCGAGATGAGCATGATGTTCATGACGCCGATGCCGCCGACCATGAGGCCGATGGACGAGAGCACCACCAGCACCAGGGCCACGCCGCCGGTGACCTGGTCCACGAGTTCCCAGTAGGTCTCGCTGGCCACCACGTCGAAATCGTTGGGCTGGCTCGGGCGCAGCCGGCGCACCCGGCGCAAGGCGCCGGTGATGTCGGAGACGACCTCGTCCGTCTCGTAACCCTCCGCCACCACCAGGGCCACGTTGCGGTCCTCCACGCCCCGGTGCAGGGCGTCCTTCTCGAAGACGGTCCAGGGCACGCAGACGAAGTTGTTGGCGAAGGCGCCGATGATGTGGTGGCGCTCGGCCATGGTGCCGACGATGCGGTGGGGCTTGCCGTGGATGCGGATGGTCTTGCCGACGGGATCCTTGTAGGGGAAGAGATCCTTGCGCGGCCCGTATCCCAGAACCGCCACCCGCTCGCGGGCCGCGACCTCCGCCGCGGTGAAGAAGCGGCCCTCCTCCACGGCGATGGAGAAGATCCAGGGGAAATTCTCGTCCGCAAAGGGCAGATGCTCTTCTGCTCCGTGCCCGCGGCCAACCGCGACCCCGCCGTGATCGACGACCCCGACCGCTTCGACATCACGCGCACGCCCTACGACCTCTCCGCCTTCGGCGTCGGCCGGCATTTCTGTATCGGAGCCCAGCTCGCGCGCCTCGAGCTCGAGGTGGCACTCGGCCACGTCGTCGAGCGCCTCCGGAACATCGAGGTCGTGGGCGGCTTCGACGCGATCCCCTACCGGGCGAACCCCGCCGTGCGCGGCCCGGCCTCGCTCGAGATCCGCTTCGACCCGGGTCCGCGCCTGGGAACCCCGGTCGGCGACTCCGATTCCGGGAGCGCGGACACGAAGGCCCGCGCATGACCCGGGAAGCCACCCCTCGTAGCGGCCCCCTCGCCGGCATCCGAGTCCTCGACCTGACGAGCGTCGTGTCCGGACCGATGTGCACCCAGGCCCTCGGTGACCTCGGTGCGGACGTGATCAAGCTCGAGTCCCCGGCCGGCGATCAGACGCGTTATTCGGGCGCGCCCTTCAAGGAGCCGCTCTTCTCGGCGATGCACACCCAGATGAACCGCAACAAGCGGAGCCTGGTGGTCGATCTGAAGAGCGACGCCGGGCGAGCGCTCGTGCTCGACCTGATCCCGAGGATCGACGTGCTGGTCGAGAATTTCCGGCCCGACGTGATGGGGCGGCTCGGGCTCGGATACGAGACGCTGGCCGAGCGCCATCCCGGCCTGATCTTCGCCTCGATCAACGGCTTCGGAAGCGACGGCCCCTACGCCGCGCTGCCCGCCTACGACCAGCTGATGCAGGGGCTCGTGGGCGTGATGCCCGCGCAGGGCGGCGACGGGCCGCCGAAGCCGGTGCACGGACCGATCGCCGACAAGACCAGCGCGGTCACGGCGGTCGGCGCGATCCTGGCGGCGCTCTTCGCGCGCGAACGCGATCCCGAGGGCCGGGGCCAGCGGGTCGAGGTCGCGATGCTCGATGCCTATGCCGCGTTCGCTCTGCCAGACCCGATGACGCCGCGCGCGTTCCCGCCCGACTTCGAGGAGACGGGCATCTCCGACGCCTTCTTCAGCGCCTGGCAGACCGCCGATGGCTATGTGGTCGGGCTGATCATCCAGGACCACCAGTTCGCGGCGCTCTGTCGGGTGCTCGACCGCATGGACCTCGTGAACGATCCACGCTTCGAGGCCATGGGCACGCGGCTCGGAAACTACATCGAGCTGGTCGCGATCCTGAAGGACGAGGTCCGGAAATGGCCCAGCGCCGAGTTCGTCGCGCGGGCGCGGGAGGAAGGGGCGACCTTCGGGCCGGTGAACGACGTCGAGGCCTTTCTCGAGGATCCGCAGGTGAAGCATCGCGGCACGGTGCGCGTCCTCGAGGACGAGCGCTTCGGCGCCACGCGCTACCTGGCGCCACCCTGGGACTTCAGTCGCACGCCCGCCTCGATCGATCGACACGCGCCGCGCCTCGGCGAACACTCGGACGAGGTGCTGCGGGAGCTCGGACTCGACGACGCGGCGATCGCGGCGCTGCGCGAAGCCGGCGCGATTCGCTAGTCCGCTCGTCGCTATTCGAAGCTCGACTGGCTGCGCGCACGCCCGCCCGGTCCGCTGTAGGCGAGGCCGAAGCCCGGCGCCTCGCCCTTGGTCCAGACGGGCTCCGCGATCTTGGCGATCGCTTCGCGATACGAGGCGATCAGCGCGTCCTCGGCGGCGTAGTCGAAAGGATCCTGCAGCACCATCTCCTCGACGCCACCCGGCTCGGGCGGGTTGTCGACGAGCCAGCGCGCGGTCCGGGCGAGCGCCTCGCGCGGCGGCACGACGTCGCGGTAACCGAGCTCGGCCTCGAGCTTGCCGATGCTGACGATACGATGCGTCGTCCAGGGTTGGGCGACGAGCGGACGCGCCGGCCAGGCGATCTCCCAGGGCATCGAGACGATGTCGAAGCGGTGCTCGAGAGCCTTCGCGATCACCTCGATCACCTGCCGGATCGTGAGCACCTGCTGATCGGCGGCATTGTAGATCTGGCCGGCCGCCTTCTCGGGCTGATCGACCGCCAGCAGCAGGGCATGCGCGAGGTTTTCGACGTAGCCGAAGCTCGACAGGCTGAGCCCGTCCTCCGCGACGATGATCGACGTGCGGCCGTCGAGGATCCGCCGCACGATGCTCCACTCGCGCGGAGCGGGCTGACGGGGGCCGTAGACCCAGGGATAGCGGAAATGCGTCGCGTTCGGCTGGGCCTCGAAGAGCTGGTCCTCGGTGCGCGCGATCCGGAAGCCCTTCTCGTCCTGACTCGGATCGTCGACGCGCGGCCCGTCCTCTCGCGTCGGGATCGGCATGCCCGGCGGATCGAAGAGCGGCGCATTCATGTAGCCCTGGTAGCCGGGGAAGCCGCCAACCGAGATGAACTGGCCGACGCGCCCCGCGAGGATCTCGGCGTTGCGCCGCAGTCGCCCGTAGGTCGCCACGCAGACGTCGAAGGTCCTCCCCTCGAGCGCCGCGCGCACCTTGTCGGGGTCGTAGGCGTCGGTATGGACGTGCTCGACCTCGGGCGGGATCTCGGGCGGCTCGTGGTTGCCACTGTGCAGGATGGTCGTCTCGAAGCCGCGATCGACGAGGCCCTGGACGACGAAGGGACCCGAGGGTCCCGTGCCTCCGATTACGAGCGCCCTGGCGCCCCGCCTGCTCCCGCGCCTGGATTCTTCCGTCATCGATGCCTCGCTCGCCGGCCTCGCCGGCCGGCCCCGTTCTGGCCCACCGGCGCCCGCCGATCCGCCCGTTCAGAAATCCCCGGGCCGCGCGTGCGCGCCGATTGGGATAGTGTGTGCCCTCCGAGCCCGAGCGTCGCGATGCTTCGGGACTCCCGCCGGAGAACTCTCGATCATGCCCCGCAAAGACGATATCAGAATGACCCAGGAGGAGATTCGCGCCTACCTGCGCGAAGGGCACACCATGACCCTCGTGACCAATGGCCCGAAGGGCTTTCCTCACGCGGTCGCGATGTTCTACGCCCTCGACGACGATCTGACCGTCAAGTTCGCCACCTACGCGAGCAGCCAGAAGGTCAGGAACGCCGAGCGCGATCCGAAGGTCACGCTGCTGGTCGAGACCGGAACGGCCTACAGCGAGCTCCAGGGCGTCATGATCGAGGGCGAGGCCACGATCACGACGGACCTCGACGAGACCGTCGCGACGATGGTCGAGGCCAACGCCGTGACGGGCAGCCCGCTGCCCGACGTCGACGCGATTCCGGAAGACGTGAAGATCAAGATGGCGGGCAAGCGCGTCCTCATGAAGGTGAAGCCGCTGCGCTTCGTCTCCTGGGATCACGGAAAGCTGCCGAGCAGCAAGACGCCCGACGGCCTGCGCAAGGCGCTCGGCTGAGCCGCGCGGGAGACCTGCTGATGACCGACGTCGAGAAGCTCCTCGCCTACGAGGAGATCCGCCAGCTCGCCTCGCGTTATGCGGTCTTCGCCGACGCCCGGGACATCGACGCGCTCGTCGATCTCTTCGTGCCGGACGTGCGCGTCGGCCGCGACACGACGGGCCACGAGGCCCTTCGCGAGAACTTCGACGCCGCCTTCCGGGCCGTGGGCGTCACCTTCCTGCAGGTCGGCACGCATGTCATCGACCTGCAGGACGCCGACCACGCCAGCGGCATCGTCTACTGCCGCGGCGAGATCCAGGACGGCGGCCTGAACAGCCATCGCTTCATCATCCACGCCATCCAGTATCACGACAGCTACGAGCGGCGTGAGGGTCGCTGGCTCTTCGTCCGCCGAAAACACTTCCTGGTGTATGGCGCGGAGCTCGGCGACAACCCGCTCGAGCTCGAGCCGGCCGAGTGGCCGAAGAGCCAGACCGGCCGAGGCAGCCACCCGCAAGCACTCGCCTCCTGGCAGCATTTCTGGGGCGATCGCGAGTCGTAGGGCGGCTCGGTCCGAGACAGACCGAGTCCTTGGCGCCGCGACGCCGGAGCAGGAAGGAATCAACATGAAGCTCGCACGCATCCACGGTCCCGGAGACGTCAGGCTGGACGAGGTGCCGGATCCCACGGCCGGCCCCGACGACGTGATCCTCGCGGTCGCCGCCTGTGGCATCTGCGGCAGCGACGTCGGCTACGCGAAGCTCGGCGGCGTCCAGGGCCCGGTCTCGGAGCCGATGCCGATCGGCCACGAGCTCGCCGGAACGGTGGCCTTCGTCGGCGAGCATTGCCGGGAGATCGCCCGCGTCGGAGATCGCGTGGCGCTGCATCCCGGCGCCGCGGGCTTCGGGCTCGGAAACGGCGGACCCGAGGGAGGCTTCGCGCCGAGCCTGCTCGTGCGCGGCGCCGCCCAGGGCAAGAGTCTCTTCCCGATCCCCGACGACATGCCCTTCGAGCACGCCGCGCTGGCCGAGCCCCTCGGCGTCGGGATGCACGCCGTCGATCAGGCGGACATCCAGCCGGGCGACCGGGTCGCCGTGCTCGGCGCGGGCCCGATCGGGCTGGCCGCGATCGCCACGCTCGCCGACCGGGGCATCGAAGACGTCGTCGCGGTCGATCTCTCCGACACCCGCCTCGAGGTCGCCCGCAAGCTGGGTGCCGCGCACACGATCAATCCCGGGCCGGGACCAGGAAACGACGGCCTCTGGGAGGGACTCGGCCGCCTTCACGGAAGCGACAAGCTCTACTGGATGGACGTCGTCGGCACCAACAAGTTCATCGAGGCGACGGGCGTAGGCCCGCTGCTCGCCGACGTCATCGGCCGCTGCGCGCCGAAGTCGACGATCTCGGTCGTCGCGCTCCACCGGCGCGAGGTGCCGATCGACTTCATGAACGTGCTGACCAAGGAGCTCACGATCCGCGGCTCGATGGAGTATCCCGAACGCTACGAAGACATGATCGAGCTGATCGCGCGACGAGACCTGTCGCCGATGATCACCCATCGCTTCGCCCTCGACGATTTCCTAGAGGCCTTCGACGTCGCTCGTTCCCCCGACGCAGGAGCCAAGGTCATGATCGACATCGCCTGAGGTCGGTGCTGGCGCCCTCCCCGCCCTTGCCGGGCGCGGGCGGCGTCTGCCCCGCCGCGTGGTGTCGATCCGTGGTGTTTGCACGATGCCCTCATTCCTCCGATCCCCGCTGCTGCATTTCATGATCCTGGGTGGGCTGCTCTTCGCGGCGCAGGGCTGGCGCACGGCCGATCCGGAGGCGACTGAGTCGGACGCGCTTCGCATCACCCTCGAGGCGGATCGGCTCGAGGAGCTGCGCAGAAGCTTCGTGCAGCAGGCCGGACGCGGCCCCGAGCCGGCGGAGGTCGCGCGCATGATCGAAGCGGAGGTCGACGAGGAGATCCTGTACCGGGAGGCGATCGCCCGCGGCCTGCTCGAGCGCGACGGCGGCGTACAGACCCGGCTGCTCCAGAAGATGCTCTTTCTCGAAGGCGGCACGCAGATCGAAGACGCGGGTGCCCTGCTCTCGCGCGCCGTCGAGCTCGGTCTCCACCGCGAGGACGTGGTCGTCCGGCGAATCCTGGTCCAGAAGATGAAGCTGCTCGGATCGCAGCTCGACGCAGACCAGCGCGTGCGCGCCGACGAGGTCGCGGCGGCCTACCGAGAACGACGCGAGACATTGCGGTCCCCGGAGCGATTGACCCTCGAACACGTCTTTCTGAGTCGTGATCGTCGCGGGTCGGAGCTCGAGCGCGAGGCCCTCGCGCTGCGCTCTCGACTGGCCCAGGACGATCCGCCTGCCTCCGAAGCGATCGCCTCGGGCGACCCCTTTCCCCTCGGCCATCGCCTCGAGCGCCGATCGCAGCACGATCTCGAGCGCAGCTTCGGCGCGCGCTTCGGCGAGTCGGCCTTCGGCCTCGAGCCGGGAGGCTGGTCGGCACCGATCGAGTCCGCCTACGGTCTGCACATCGTCCGGGTCGAGGCGCGCGAGCCCGGGCGGGTCCCTCCCCTCGAGGCCGTCGCCGATCGGATCCGCCTCCAGCTCGAGGAGCAGCGTCGCGCCGCCAACCTCGAAGCGCTAAAGACCGACCTGCGAGCGCGCTACGAGGTCGTCCTGCCCGAGACCGAAGCGCCGCTGGTCGAGTCCCGCGCTCGCCGTCCCTACACCGCCCGGCAGCAGGCCGGGCCTGGCGCCCAGCCGCGAGCCACCCAGGAGCCCGGATGAAGATGGCCCGATCGAGTTTTGCCCCGCTCTGCCTCGGGCTCGTCGGCCTGCTGGCAGGCCTGCTCGTCGGACTCGCCGCCGGCCCGAGCCGCGCGCATCCGCTCGCGCCGGCGCTGCTCGAGCTCGTC
Source organism: uncultured delta proteobacterium (assembly GCA_963698485.1). Lineage (GTDB taxonomy): Bacteria > Myxococcota_A > UBA9160 > UBA9160 > UBA4427 > UBA4427. The sequence continues at coordinate 29,363 of CAVORA010000005.1, forward strand.
GAGCAGCCGGGTGGCCGGGTCGAGGTCCTCTGGAAGCGCTCCTCGCTCAGCGTGCCCGGCAGCAACATCCAGCCCGTCGTTCCCGAGGCCTGCCCGTCCGAGAATCAGCCGACCTTCGAGGAGCAGGGGGTCGCGGTGCTGGTGCGCTGGACGATCGACTGCGGCGAGGCGGGGCTCGTGGGACGGCCAGTCCGGATCGACGGCCTCGGCCCGGCCAAGATCGACACCCTCGTGCGCATCGAGCTCGCCGACGGCCGCAAGATCCAGCGCGTGCTGCGGCGCGGCGAGCCGTCGATGGTCGTGCCCGCCCGGGCGAGCAAGTGGAACGTCTTCGTCGACTATCTCACGGTCGGCTTCGACCACATCCTCACGGGCTTCGATCACCTGCTCTTCGTGTTCGGCCTCTTCCTGCTCTGCACGAGCACGAAGCCGCTCGTCAAGACCGTCACCAGCTTCACCGTCGGCCACTCGATCACGTTGAGCCTCGCAGCCCTCGGCTATGCGCAGCTGCCTTCGGGTCCGATCGAGGCGCTGATCGCCGCGAGCGTCCTCGCGCTGGCGGTCGAGCTCGCGCGGGAGACACCCAAGGAGACGCTGATGCGCCGCTATCCGTGGCCGATGGCGCTGCTCTTCGGCCTGCTCCACGGCATGGGCTTCGCGGGCGCGCTTCGGGAGGTCGGACTGCCACAGGGCGAGATTCCGATGGCGCTCTTCTCCTTCAACGTGGGCATCGAGCTCGGTCAGCTGGTCTTCGTGCTGGGGCTCGTGGTCGTTTCCCTGGCCCTCGCGCGCATCAAGGTTCCGATCCCGATGCCCCGGCGCGCGGCGGTCTACGTGATGGGATCGCTCGCGGCCTTCTGGACGATCCAGCGGACGGCCGCGATCTTCTAGCGAGGATCGGCGGCGATCGCGCGGCGCGCTACAGCCAGCGGACGCGACCGCCCGGAAGCAGCTCGACCTCGCGACCGCACAGCTCTTCACGCTCACCCGCCGCCATCAGCTCGGGGTCGTCGATCACGCGCAGCGTGCGCAGCGCCTCATCGAGATCCGCCATGATGGCGACGCCGTGAGCGGCGTTCTTGTCGTGGGAGACGGTATAGCTGCGGACCGTCGCGCGACCGGTCGCTTCGGGCTCGACCGAGATCGTTTGCCAGGCGCGCTCGGCCTCGGCCGTCACGTTGTCGTGCAGGAAGGGCGCTGCGGGCTCGGGGCCGAAGACGCTGATGCCCTGCTTGGTGATCAGGCCGCTGATCGCCGTCACGGCGCCGTAGCTGCCGGGCTGCTCGCGCATGCGCTCGACCATCTTCGCCCAGGCCTGGACGACGAAGTTGTTGAGCGGGCCGCCGCCGAAGGTCATCCCGCCGGTCTGGGTGACCTGTCGGTCGAGCGGCAGGCCGAGCTCGCGCTGCTGCACCCGCACGGCGGCGGGGAAGCAGCTGTAGAGCTCGAGCAGGTCGAGCTCTTCGGGGCCACGACCGACGTGGTCGAAGGCACGCCGACCCGCGAGCTCGAAGCCCGGTGAGCGCCAGGGGTCGCGTCGCTCGCTGAGCGTCACCATGTGTTCGGAGTCGACGACCGCCAGCGGATACACGAAGCGCGTCTCGTCGAGCCCGAGGCTCCTGGCCTTCTCGAGGGAGCACAGGATCAGACCGCCCGCCTGGTTCACGTTCCACTGGGACACGAGCGACTTCGTGTAGGGATAGGCGAGCATGCGATTCGAGTCGCTCGCCGTGACGATCTCTTCGGGGGTCCTCGGCGTGCGGCTCCAGGCGTCGGGATTGTCGACGGCGACCCGATTGAACCCGCCCCAGAGCGCGCCGAGCTCGGCGCGATGGTCGGCCACCGACTGACCCTCGGCGAAGCGCAGCGCGTTCTCGATCATGGCGTACTGGATCGTCGGCGTGATGAGACCCAGCTCGATCTCGAAGGCGCCCATGATCTCGGCGTGCGGCGTCAGGACCTCGTCCGGGGGGCTGTCGGTCTGCTCCGTCAGCGGCACGTCCCGCCCCTGGCGACCCAGCCGCGAGGAGCGATCCCGGGCCTCGGCGCCGACGATCATGGCGATCCGCGAGTCGCCCGCGGCGATCGCGCTCGCGGCCCGCCCGAGCACGCTCGTCTGCAGGATGCCGATCTCCGCGACGAGGGTCCGCACCTTGGCGGCACCGAAGCGCGACGCCAGGATCCGTCCCGGATCCGAGTAGGCCCAGAAGCCGCGCGGCGCCCAGATCGAGTCCACCTCTTCGAGCAGCCGCTTCGAGCCCGCATCCTCGCAGGCCTTGCGCAGCGCCTGCTCCATCAGGTCCAGCGGCTCCGACGCCTCGCCGGGATCTTCTACGTGTTGGGTGACGGCGGCGGCGCCGACCAGCACGGGCGTTCGGGGATCGAGAGCCATGGAGTCTCCTGCAGCGAGGGCCGGCGGGCGCGGCCGGCGGCGGATTCTAGCCCGCCTCGTCCGCTCCGCCGCGCGTCGCCGCCGCTCGGAACGCTTGCGCCCCGTCGCTGCCAGCGCTGCCATCGCGAGCGGATGCAGCGATCCGGGTCAGGCTGCTGCCACGTCGTGCTGGCCACAGCGATTCACCTCGATGGTGATATGCACGAGCTCGGGCCGCCGGGCCAGCAGCTTCTTGTAGTCATCCGGAGGAAGGGGATGGTCGCTGACGATCGAGGCGATGACGGCCAGCTTTCCTGGGCCCAGCGGCCAGACATGCAGGTCCGAAACCAGGTCGCCCGGGGAGCCGGCCTCGAGCGCATCCCTGATGGAATCGAAGGTCTCCGCAGCAACGGCCCCATCCAGGAGCACCGCGGAGGTATCACGCAAGAGGCCGAAGGACCATCGCGCAATCACGAGCGAGCCCACGATTCCCATCAGAGGGTCCATCCAAACCCAACCGAAGAACTTTCCGGTCAGCAGCGCGAAGATGGCTGTGCCCGAGGTGAGTGTATCTGCAAGGACGTGCAGGTAGGCGGCGCGGCGATTGTGGTCGTGGTGATGGTGCGGCTCCTCACTGTGCGAATGCCCGTGCTCGTGCGGCTCGTCTCGAAGCAGGTAGACCGAGAGCAGGTTGACCAACAGTCCCACGACCGCGACCCAGATCGCCTCATCGAAGCCAATGTCGAGAGGTTCCAGGAACCGTCCCACCGATTCCCACGCAATCAGCGCCGCGATGATGGCCAGGACGACCGCACTCGAGTATCCGCCGAGAACACTGACCTTCCACGTTCCAAACGAGTAGCGGGTGTTTTCCGCGTGGCGGCGGGCGTAGAGATAGGCGAAGGCGGCAATGCTCAGCGCCGAAGCGTGACTCGCCATGTGCCAGCCGTCCGCGAGCAGCGCCATCGAGTTGAAGATCGTTCCGGCCGCAATCTCGATCACCATCATCGCAGCCGTGAGCATGATGACGATGCGCGTCTGGCGTTCGCCGCGTTCGTGACTCGGCGGCACGAAGCTATGGGAATGCTTCCACTGATCAGGATCTTGCCTGTGCATGATTCTCCCTCGACGCGCCGATCACTTCAGGCGGGCCCCCACGAACTCCACGGGCCCATCGGCGGCCTCGAGCTGGGCGCGAAGACGGCGAACTCGGTTCAGGCGCCTGGTCTTGTCTCGGGCTGGATGCGCCACGGGGCGGTCATCTTCCCCTGCATACTATAAGTCCATGCCGGCTTGCCCACTCCCTGCCCCAGGACCACGGACATCGAGGTCGGCCTGGAGGGCCCCGGCTCCCGGCATCTGGACTACAGTCCGGGCCGATGAGCAAGCCCAAACGACAAGAGCAGGAAGACGCCCAGGAAGAGATCAGCGAGGTCGCGAAGGACATCCTTCGCATGCAGCTGCCGATCCAGATGCCGGGTCTCGGTCACGTCAACATGTACGCCCTGATGGACAAGGACGGCGCCGCGGTGATCGATCCCGGTCTGCCGGGCACGTCGACCTGGGACGCGATCGTCCATCGTCTGGCGCAGGCCGACCTCAAGCCCAAGGACGTCCACACCGTCTTCATCACCCACTCGCACCCCGACCATTTCGGCGGCGCCGTGCGGCTGCACAAGGAGAGTGGCGCGCGCATCGTGGCCCATCGTGCCTTCCACTTCGGCGGCCCCGCCCGCGGCCACGTGAAGCACACGGGCCCCCATGCCGACGTCCATGCCCAGCCCTCGGACCACGGTCCCAACCAGACGCACGCCCACGACCCCAGTCATGGCCATGGTCACGCGCACGGCGAAGGCCATGCGCATAGCGAGGCCTCCGTCGACGATCTGGTCGCGCACATGGAGCTGCTCGAGCGCGATCGGCGGCGCGCTCAGAACCCGTTGTTCCGGATCGCCAGCGCGCTCCGACGGATCACGACGCCCGCTCCCTGGAAGGGACCGGCGGATCGCGCCAGGCTGCGGGAGAGCCTCCGCTGGCTGGGCTTCGCGACCTTCGGGCGCTCGAAGTTCGTGCCGCCGATCACGCTGCACGTGGAGCACGGGGACGTCCTTCGCCTCGCTGGCCGCGAGTGGTTCGTGCAGCACACGCCGGGCCATACCGCGGATCACGTCTGCCTCCACGACCCGGAGACCGGCGCCTTCCTGTCCGGCGATCACGTGCTGCCCTCGATCACGCCGCATATCGGCGGCGTCTCGTATCTCGCGGATCCGCTGAAGTCGTTCTTCTATTCGCTCGACCGGGTGGGCGAGATCAGCGACGTCGAGCTCGCGCTCCCCGCCCACGGACATCCCTTCAAGGACCTGAAGGGCCGCGCGCAGTCGATCAAGGAGCACCATCACGAGCGGCTCGACGAGATCCGGGCGATCGCTCGCGATCTCGGACGAGCGGACGTCAACGCCTTCATGAAGCGGCTCTTCAAGGAGCGCAGCTGGGGCGACATGGCCGAGAGCGAGACCTACGCCCACCTGGAGCATCTGCGGCTCGAAGGCAAGGCCGAGGCCCATCGCAACGAAGAAGGGCGGCTCGTCTACGAGCTGTAGGCGGGCTCCTCGAGCGTCTCGTCAGGCGCTTCGCGGGAGAAAGTGCCGGGAGCGTCGTCGCGGGCCGCAGGGGCGCGGGCGGGCGATCAGTCCTGATGCAGGATCTCGAGGTAGCGGTCGCGAACCCGGCGCACCTCTTCGTCGAGGGTCTCGACCGTCCACTCCGACGTGTCGATCGGGGGCAGCACCGTCGCCTCGATGGTCGCGGGGCGCACGATGCGCGCGTCCTTGGGAAAGGCGTCGAGCACGTTTCGGAACACGACCGGCACGATCGGGACGCCCGCCTGCATGGCCATGTGGAAGGCGCCCTTCTTGAAGGGCAGCAGCCTGGGCGTCGGTGATCGCGTGCCCTCCGGCGCGATCGCGATCGATCGCCCCTGTCGCAGGGCCTGCACTGCGGGCTCGAGGGCCTCGATCGCAGCGGCCGTATCCGCCCGATCGATGAAGACGACGCCGGCGGCCGTGAAGAGCGGGCCGAGGATCGGATCCTTGCGGATCTCCATCTTGCCGACACCCGTCATGTCGCGACGCACGATCTTGAGCATCAGCAGCGGATCGAGCGCGCTCTGATGATTGAAGATGAAGACGGCCGGGCGCTCCGCCCAGGCATTGCCTTCGCCTTCGATGCGCAGGTCGATGCCCGCGAGCGAGGTCGCGAGATCGCTCCAGACCGCCCCCGAGACGTTCAAGGCCTCGCGGTACGAGCCGTTCACCAGCCCCGCGATCAAGCCCGCCCCCATCGCGGGCCCCACGCTCGCGTAGCTGAGCCCCGTGCGCACGAGATCCGCCACGCCCGGTCGGCCTCGGCTCTTGAAGCGCCGAACCGGCCAGTGGCGTTCCTTCGCGATCTGGGCGAGCGCGCGATTCGGATTCAGCGGCCGCGGTCGGCCGACCGCCTCGAGCAGCGGCAGATCCTCGTGGCTGTCGGTGTAGAAATAGCTCTCCGCCAGATCGACGCCCTCACGCTCGGCGATCACGCGGGCGGCGACAGCCTTGCCCTCGCCATAACAAGTGGGGTGGATGACCTCGCCGGTGAAGACGCCGTCGCGCACCTCGAGCTCCGTACACGTCACGTGATCGATCCCCAGATCCCGGGCGAAAGGCGCGACCTGGTAGCGCGTCGCCGAGCTGATGATCGCGACCGTATGACCGGCCAGCTGATGCGCCTCGATCAGCGCGCGCGACTCGGGATAGATCTGCCTCGCCAGATACTTGACGAAGACCTCCTCCCCGACCTCCTCGAGCACCGACTCGGCGAGCCCGCGATAGGCCTGGGTCGTCGCCGACATGAAATTCGAGAAGCCCATCCGGCCGAGACCGAAGGAGAGCGCGCCGTAGAAGGTGCCCGCCATCTCCCGCGGGCTCATCCGGCCGCTCATCAGCCGCTCGCGCACGAAGGAGGTCGCCGAGAAGCCGTTCAGGATCGTGTGATCGAGGTCGAAGAAGGCCCCGACCTTCGAGCCGGTCGGCCCTCGTCGGATCTCCTTGGTCAGTCGCGCATGCAGCCCCATGGCGGCGCAGGATATCGCTCGCGCCCCCGGAGCGCTCCCCGGCCGCCGGCACCACTCGATCGCGCGACGATGGGGATCCGCCCGGCGGCCCGAACCCGGCCGCCCTTCGCTCAGGGCTCCGGGCGAGCCGGCCTCCGGGAGCTGGCGCGAAGATGGTCGTCGAGGAAATCACCGATCTTCTGGAGCATGTCGATGCGATTCTTCTGCTTGCGGAAATGATGATCGTCGTCCTCGTACTCGACGAAGATCACCGACTTGTCGTGCTTCTCGAGCGCCTTCTTCATGTCCTTGCTGTGATCGAAGGGCACGTTGACGTCCTTCTCGGCATGAACGAGGAGCACGGGGGCCTGGATGTCCTCGGCCCGCTTCTCGGGGGATCCCAGACGCACGACCTCCGGGTCGCGGCCGATCACGGCCTTCAGGTATCGGCGGCTGAGACCGCGAGCCTCGTCCACCATCGAGACCGGATCCGTCACCCCGGCGATGCTCACGACACAGCGATAGCGCTCGGGATGCTCGGCGGTGCTGATCAACGCCGCATACCCGCCATAGCTCCCTCCCACGGCACATATCCGCTCGGGATCGACGATGCCCTGCTCGACGAGATAGCGAGCACCGTACTCGATATCGGTCACGACCTGCTTCCAGTCTCGGAAGGCCCCCTGCCCCGTCCACTCCACCCCGTACCCGTCCGATCCGCGATAGTTGGCCTGAAGCACCGCGTAGCCCCGCGCCGCGAGAAACTGGGCAAGGAAGTCGTATCCCCAATCGTCCCGCGCGAAGGGACCTCCATGCGGCAGGATGATCCCGGGACGGGGCCCCTCCGGGCCGCCGGAGGCCATCGTCAGGTAGCCGGGGATCTCGCGACCGTCGTCCGACGGATAGGCAACCGGCTTCATCGGCGCGAGGGGCTCGCCCTCCAGCCAGGGATGCTGCGTCGTGATGAGGCTGAGCTCGTCGGTCTCCGCGTCGAATCGGTAGAAGCGCCCTCCGTCGACATCGCTCGCCGTGTGGAGCAGATAGAAACGTCGGTCCCAGCTCTCGCTGAAAAAGGTGAGGATCTGCGACGGCAGGGCCTCGCGGACCCGCTCGTCCACCTTTCGGACGGTCTCGTCGAAGTAGTGCACCTGAGGGCGCTCGGTCGAGTAGGTCACTCCGATTGGACGGTGGTATTTCCCGAGATGCAGGAGGTCGCCAACGTCGACCTGGGGATGGGCGTAGACGAGCTCGCGCTCGGTCTTCTCTGCTCCGAGCTTCTCGAGGAAGACCGACCGTCGCCCCTCGTGCAGATCCAGGACGAAGAGGCCGTTCGGCTCATCGCCGAAGCCGATCGGCCAATAGCCATCCTCCAGATCGTCAGGCTCGCTTCGATGCAGCGGTCGCCACTTGCTCTCTCCCGCCAGGCGGTACTGGAGATCCCGGTGTGTCCGGTCGTAGTCGATGCGTACTCTCGGATTGCCTCGACCGTCGGACAAGAATCCCCAGACCGAGCGTTTCGGCTTGACCAGCGTCTTCGTCTTGTTCTTCTCGATGTCGACCCGGCTGACGCCCTGCCCGAAATCCTTGGCGATCGGCATCAGGATGTACTTCGGATCATCCGGGAGCCAATCGGTGACGGCGGCCTGATTGCTGACCTGCTCGCCTCTCTGCTGCCGCTGCGCCAGCACCTGCTGGTTCGAGCCATCTGCGTTGACCGCCACCAGCCGCGTCGCGGTGTAGTAGTCGCCCAGGTAGGGCTGTATTCCGTAGTAGCTGCAAAGCAGCCGCTCGTTGGTCGCCCAATCGCACCATTCGAGATCCATGCTCTTGTCGATGTCGCTGGCCAGGATCAGCCCGCCCTTGCCCGTGCGGAGATCGATCACCATCGCGATCGGAAAGCCCTCCGGATGCAGCCGGAGGAGCGACACCTTCTGCCCGTCGGGCGACAGGCGCATCCCCCAGACGGCGGGGAGCTGACCGAAATGAGAAGCCGCCGTATCGACGTCCATCTCGGCAGAGGCGACAACCGGCGTGCACGCCAGGGCGAGGACGACGAAGAGAGCTCGAATCAATTTCCACATGATGGGCGACCTCGGGAGCGGCGGCGCGCGTGCGTGTCGATTACGCGAGACGGGGCGCGCTACAGCAGCGCGATCGGATTGACAGGCGAGCCGGTGCCCTCCTCGATCCGCAGCGGCGACACCGTCAGCTGGAAGTCCCACTGCGAGAGCTCCGCGCAGGCCTCCATCAGCCAGCCGAGGTGCAGGTTGTCGAGCAGGTGCACGCCCATCGCAACGAGCGTGCACTCGTGGATCGGCATGCCCCAACCCTCGATCGCCGGCAGCGGGATCACGTCGGAGACGACGTCGCTGCCCAGCACGGAGATGTCCAGCGCGTGCAGCCACGGTACGCACTCCGGGTGCAGTCCGGGCATGCCCGGATCCATCGGACTCCAGGGCCCGAACTCGTCGCGCCGCGCGTCTCGGCCGGTCGCGATCAGCAGCATGTCGCCCGGATGGATCTCGACGCCCTGCTCCGCGACGGCCCGGTCGAGCTGGTCGGGATCGATGATCTGGCCCGGCTCGAGCCACGGCACGCCGAGCGTGCGCGGCATGTCGAGCAGCACGCCGCGGGACACGATCCCGTCCTTGGCGCACATCACGCTGTTCTTCTTGGCGCCGGTGCTCTTCACCTCCGTGCCCGCGAAGCCGTTGTACATCTGCCCATTCTTGAGAACGTGGCAGAGCGCATCGAGATGCGTGCTCGCCATGCCGTGAAAGGCGAGCCCCACGAAATCCGCGGTCGACTCGAGACCGATCTCCGGAACCAGGCAATCGTCGCCGCCCACGACCATCATGTGCAGCGCCGGGTGCGGATTATCCGGCGCCGGGTCGACCGGGATGTTGCGCGCGCAGCTGACCGCGCGACCGTGTCGCACGGAGGCGACCGACCGCAGCCTGACCTCGTCCGTGATCAGGTTCAGCGCGCCGGCCTGGTCTTCGTCGCCCCAGCGCCCCCAGTTCTTCACGGACTCGAAGATCTCGTCCATTCGCGCCTTCGTCGGAATCGGCCAATCCGGCATGCTGCTCCCTTCGCTGTGCGGCGCTCCGGTCGGTCGGCGCGCAGGGTCTATGATGCCCGCGCGAGCCGCCGCTGACCAGCGGGAATTCCAGCCGGCAGAGGGCGCTCGCTTGGTATGCTTGATCAGGTATCCGGATCGGCTGCAGCCCGCGAGCGAATGCAAACCGCTTTACGAGCTCGCGAGCCCGGGCGAATCGACGAACGAAGGGAAGACAGACGATGAGAGTGCTCGTGATGGGTGGCACCCAGTTCAATGGCCTGGCGCTCGTCCACGAGCTGGCCCGCACCGGCCATCAGGTCGTGATCCTGAATCGAGGCCAGACCCAGGCCGACCTGCCCGCCGGCGTCGAGCGCGTCTACGCCGATCGCACCGATCACGATCAGATGCGCGACGTGCTCGGCGCCGTCGACGTCGACGCCGTGATCGACGTGAGCGCCTATCTGCCGGCCGACGTCGAGCTGATGATCGAGATCTTTCGCGGCCGCATCGCCCACTACGTCTTCATCAGCTCGACGGTCATCTACGCCGCCAGCGACCTGCTGCCGATCACCGAGAACCATCCGGTCGAGCGCGGCGAAGCGCAGAACCCGTATGGCATGAACAAGCTGCTGTGTGAAGACATCCTGGTTCGCGAGTGGCGCGAGAATCGCTTCCCCTGCTCGATCGTGCCCTTCTCGATGGTGATGGGCGCCGGCAACATCCTGCCCGATCGCGAGCAGCGGATGTTCCAGCGTCTGATCCACGGGCGTCCGATCCTGATCCCCGGCAACGGACGCACGCTCCAGCAGGTCGGCCACGCCGACGACCAGGCGCGGGCGTTGCGCATGATGCTCGGGCAACCGATCACCTTCGGCGAGCGATACAACCTGACGGGCGGCGACTACTTCAGCCAGGAAGGCTACGTCGACACCTTCGCCGAGCTTCTCGGCCGCTCGCCGGACGACCCGCCCGAGAAGGTCTTCATCCCGAAAGACATGATGGAGGGCCTGTGGAGCGGTCGTATCCAGATCGAGCTCCCGCGATCCCAGACCAAGGCCGACATCCGTTCGGATCGGGATTTCGACCCGGTCGCCACCAACCGCTTCATGCTGACGATGCTCGTTCAGCAGATCGCGCCCAACATCCATCACTGGGATCGCAGCGCGCTCTTCTCGGTGGACAAGCTGCGCCGCCACGTCGGCTGGGAGCCGGAGCTGACCTTCAGGGCTTCGGTCGAGCGGACCTGGCGTTGGTACCAGGCGGAGGGCCTGCCCGAGAGCCAGCGCTTCGACTTCGCATTCGAGGACGAGCTGATTCGAATGGCGCGGGAGTGGCCGGCCTGAGGCCCGCATCGGAGGAGCCCGATTGACGACCGAGAAGACGAAGACCGAGCGCATCGACATCCTGCGCGTCGACATGACGCACGGCACGACCCGACGCGAGCCTTTGCCCGAAGCCTGGCGACTGCTCGGCGGGCGATCGCTCAGCGCGCGCATCCTGCTCGAGGAAGGCGACGCGACCTGTGACCCCCTCGGCCCCGACAATCTGCTGATCTTCGCCGGGGGCGTGCTCACGGGCACCGCGGCGCCCACATCCGGACGCCTCTCGGTCGGCGCCAAGAGCCCGCTCACCGGCGGCATCAAGGAGGCGAACGCCGGCGGCAACCCCGCCCAGCATCTCGCACGCCTGGGCCTGCGCGCGATCGTCGTCGACGGCCAGCCCGCGGACCCCGCCGCCCGATTCGGCCTCGAGGTCGACGAACACGGCGCGCGACTCGTCCCGGCCGACGAGCTCGCCGGCCGCTACACCTACGACACCTGCGCGCGCCTCGTGGAACGTTATTCGAGGCAGGCCTCGTTCATCTGCTGCGGTCCTGCAGGCGAACATCGACTCGCAGGTGCCTCGGTCGCCTGCACGGATCAGGACAACCGCTTCCCCGCGCGCCACGCCTCGCGCGGAGGAATGGGCGCCGTGATGGGCGCAAAGGGTCTCAAGTTCGTGGCGATCGAGCCGGGGCGCACGAAGCTGCGCCGCGCGATCCGACACAAGGAGTTCCTCGCGGCCTGCAAGCGCGTCGGCCAGGCCTATCTCGAGGGCGATCGGCCCTTCTCCGAGGGCACCGCGATCGGCGTCAAGCTCGCCGACTCGATCCACTCGCTGCCCTACAAGAATCGCATCGCGGGCCAGTCCCCCGACGCCGACACCCTCGACGGCTACCTGATCAAGGAGACCTTCGCGTCGCGTGGCGGTGGCATGCACAACTGCCTGACCGGCTGCATCGTCCAGTGCTCGAACGTCATCCACGACGCGGAGGGCCACTACAAGACCTCGGCGCTCGAGTTCGAGACGATGGCCCTGCTCGGCGCGAACTGCGCCGTGCGGGACTGGGAGGACGTCGCGGACCTCGATCGCCTCTGCGACGAGCTCGGCCTCGACACGATCGAGACGGGCGCGGCGATCGGGATCCTGATGGAGAGCGGGCGGATGGAATGGGGCGACGTCGACTCGATGAAGGCACTCTTCCGGGAGATCGCCGAAGGCAGCGAGCTCGGCCGCGCGATCGGCGGCGGCGCCCTGGCGACCGCGAAGCTCACCGGCGTCACGCGCGTCCCGGTCGTCAAGGGCCAGGCCATCGCGGCCTGGGACCCGCGCCCCCTGAAGGCGACGGGCGTCACCTATGCGACCAGTGCCATGGGCGCCGACCACACGGCGGGGCTCGTGCTCGAGCCCGGCGTCCCGCTCGAAGACTGTGCGCGCAGGTCCCAGGAGGAGCAGATCGTGAGCGCCATCTGCGACGGCTCGGGCTTCTGCGAGTTCCTCGGCGCCTCGCCCGACGACATCCGGACGCTCTACGGCCTGCTGGTCGACCGCGAGGTCAGCCGCGACGAGATCGCGGATCTCGGCTGGCAGACGCTCGAAGACGAGTGGGCCTTCAACCGCCACGCCGGCTTCACGGAAGCAGACGACGTATTGCCCGAGTGCATGCGCAGCGATCCGGTCGGCCCCGCGAAGGAGGTCTTCGACGTGCCCGCCGACGTGATCGCGGACGCCAAGATCCGGAAGCCGCTGCGGCCGGAGTTCTTCGCCAAGCAGGCGACCGGCTAGGCGAGTGCGAACGCACGCTGAGGGGTGATGTGCCAGGCGGCCCGGCTGGGCTCGGCCGCCGTTCTCCCTCGTCGCAGCGCTTCCGGTGCCGCTATGTGCCTCGTAGGCCTGGCCTAGCGCTGCGCACTCACAGTTCACGGCGACCGAGCCCAGCCGGGCCGCTCGCAGCACTCGGGCTTTGCGATCGTCATGGACGATCGGACTGAGGGGTCACCCAGGCGTTCGCTTCTTCGCGCGTTCGGGCTCTGGAGCGCGCGACGCGAGAGCGCCCGGCCGTTCCGCCTGGCACCTCATCCCGTGGCGCTCGGCCGCGGCCCCCTACGCCGAGCGTCGGAACGCCATCGTCATCGTCTTCTCGGGGAACTCCGACTCCGCCAGCGGCTTGCCCACGACCTCGCCGGGCCGGATGCCGATGCGGTCGACCAGCGGCTTCAGCGCCTCGAGATCGAAGTCGTAGAGGGCGGCGGCGTTCAGCCCGAGCATCGCGCGGATCTCGTCCGGCTCGACGTCGTGAAAGGTATGCCGGATCGCCAGCCGCGAGTGGGGATAGGTGCCCTCGTAGTGCGGGTAGTCCGTGCCCCAGCAGACGCGCTCGGCGCCGATCACGTCGCGGTCGCGGATCTCGACCGGAGAGGCCGAGCTCGCTCCGTACCAGCAGTTCTGCTTCGCGTAGACGCTCGGCTTCTCGCTCGGCATCGACTCCGTGTTGAACTGGAACTCGCCGGCGACGCCGCCGCGCACGCGCTCCCACAGCTGGTCGAGGCGCTCGAGCACGTCGGGCACCCAGGCGCAGCCCGCCTCGGTGATGATGTACTTGAGCTTCGGGAAGCGCTCGAAGACGCCCGAGATCAGCAGGTGCTGGTAGCTCCGGATCGAGAACCAGGGCGTCTCGAGCAGCCGGATCGGGAGCGAGACCGGGTAGCTGCCGTAGTCCGGCGAGCCCGTCCCGCCGTGCTGGTTGATCACGACGTCGTGCTCCTGGACAGACCTCCCAGAGCCGATCGTACTCGGGCGCGTAGAGCGGCAGGATATGCGTGCAGTCGTCGGGCACGTGCGGCAGCAGGATCCCGCCGCGCAGCCCCTGCCTGGCGATCCACTCGATGTCCTTGATGGCTTCGTCGATGTCGTTGATGTAGATGAGCCCGATGCCGGCGCGGCGCTCCGGGTATTCGGCGCAGAAGTCGACGAGCCAGCGGTTATGCGCCCGGATGCCCTCGAGGCGCAGCGCATGGTCTTCGACCGACGGGTTCCCGCAGATCAACACGCTCGTGCGAAAGAAGGGCGGCACCGTGTTCGGGAAGATCGCCTCGCCGGCGATGCCCTCCTTGTCCATGTCCCCGATGCGTTCGCTCGCGTCCCAGTTCTTGTGCTTCTTCGAGCCGATGTGCTTCTTCTGCGGGTTCTTGTAGGTCCCGCGCCAATCGTCGAAGAGCGCCTGGTGCTTGGCGTCGAGATACTCGCGGTAGTCCGCGATGCTCGCGCCGGCATGGGAATCGGAGGTGATGATGGTGTAGGGCGTGTTGTCCGACATGGGAGTCTCCTCTTTCGGGGGAAGCGCATCGGCAAGGGATGCGCGAGCGGTGGACGAATGGGTCAGCGAGCCGAGGCGGCGCGGCGACGGCTCATGTCGAGGCGAGCTCGGGGTGCCGCGCGGCGATCATCCGATCGACTCCCGTCTGCCAGGACACCTCGCAGGCGCCGGCCAGCTCGATGCGCTTTGCGGGATCGAGCCAATACTGGTGGATGCCTTCCGGGCTGGCCTCGATCCTGGCCTCGCGGCCGATGCGCTTGGCGATGTAGTGCGCGAGATCGGGCACCGGGACGCCCTCGTCTCCGCCCCAGTTCACGATCGTCGCGGGAATCGCGGCGGCCTCGAGCAGCCCGCTCGTCTGGGCGTAGATGTCGTCCTCGTGGATCGGGCTACACACGTCGCCCTGCCCGCGCGGCAGCACGGGAATCGCCACGTCGCCGAGGATCATGTCGACCAGCATGGCCGGGAAGCCGCCATTGTCACCGTAGGCCGCGTTCATGCGCGCGATCGTCGTCGGCAGACCGAACTCCTGGGCCGCAAACTTGGCAACCGCCTCCTGGGAGATCTTCGAGATGCAGTAGGTCGGCGCGTAGGGCTGCGGCGTACCGCCCAGGGGATCCGACTCGAGCACCGCCTTCGAGTAGTCGCGCGGCGCGGCATAGACGCCGCAGGTCGACATCATCAGGCAGGCCTTGGCGCTTCGAAAGCGCGACATCACGTGCCCCGTACCGACGGCATTGATCTCGATCGAGGCATCGTAATCCTCGCCGGGCACGATCGCGGCGGCCAGATGCAGCACGTAGTCGAAGTCCTCGGGCGTCTTCGACCAGTCCGGCTTCGTCAGATCGACCACCGCCGTCTCGATCCCCGCCTCTTCACAGCGCGCGCGAGTCGCCGCGTCGCTGAAGCGTGCGACGCCGAAGACCTGGTTGTCCCGGGCAAGACGCGCCGCCAGCGGAAAGGCGATCTGTCCCGCCGGACCGGTCACCAGGATTCTCTTGCCTTCGATCGTTCCCATGCTGAGCTCCTTCGTCTCGGCCATGGCTTGCGCGAGACGTCTGCGGTCTGGCAATCCTAGGCGTCGAGTGGGCGCCTCGCACCCGCCGTCTCGGGCAGAACCGGCCCCGGCGCTGCCGCGTCGAACGGGCGCGCAGAGGTCGCGCGATCCGTGCCGCGGACGCTTCTCCGCGGGCTGCGGTTGCAGGGCCCACGGGCCTCCGCCACGCTCCGCCCCTCTCCCGAACACCCCGGAGCCCTCGTGCACGTCGCAGAACGCCGGATGACCGCGCCCGCCTTCACTCTTCCGCCCGCGGCCGCAGCTCTCGTCGCGCCCTGTTCGCGAGCGCTCGTGACCCCCTGCCATCCGTCCGAGAAGGACTGAATGGAGCCCATCACGCAGGCCCTGCTCGGCGCCGCGACGGCCGAGATCGTTGCGGGACGCGAGCTGCGCGGGCGCGCCCTCGGCTGGGGTGCTGCGATCGGCATGTCCCCGGACCTGGACGTATTGTTAGGCGGACTGCACGAAGGTTACGGTGAGTGGCTCTATCATCGCGGCACGACCCATTCGCTGTGGTTCGGATTCGTGATGGGGCCCGTGCTCGGCTGGATCCTCTGGCGCTGGCGAGACGGCGGATTCGAAGAGACGCTGCCCGCCTGGATCAGGCTCGCGGTCGTCGCCCTCGTCACCCATCCGCTGCTCGACGGATTCACTCCCTACGGCACGCAGTTCTTCGCGCCCTTCCTGCGGGATCGCTTCGCGTGGAACGGCGTCGCGATCGTGGATCCATTCTATTCGATCGTGCTCGGCGCGGGGGTCTTCTGCGCGGCGATGCAACGACGTCCCGACAGCTGGCGGCGACGGAGGCTCGCCGCCGCGTTGACTCTTTCGACGGCCTACCTGCTCGCTGGACTCGGCGTGAACGCGTGGGTATTGAGGGACCTCCGCGAATCCCTGGTGCCAGAGATCGCGCGCACGGGGGCGGGCGACATCGAGCGCATCCGGGCCTACCCGACGGTCTTCCAGCCCTGGCTCCGAGGCTTCGTCCTGAGGACGCCAGAAGCGGTGCTGGTCGGACTCCACAGCTGGCAGGAGGCGGGCTGTCCCGCCTGGCAGACGCATGTCCGTCCGAAGCCGACGCCCGGCATCCACGCCGTGCGTTCGAGCTGGGAAGGCCAGCTGCTCGAGTGGTTCGCCGATGGCGACGTGGCCACCTTCGTCACCCGGGAGTCCGAGGAGCTCGCCCGGGTTCGCATCGAGGACCTTCGCTATAGCTGGGCCAGCCCGAACGCCCGAGGCCTCTGGGGCATCGAGGCCAGGGTCGATCGGCGAGGCGAGATCATGGGGCGGGTCGAGCGATTGGATCGCATCACGCCGGAAGCGGACGACTTCACGCGGATCGGCCGTCTGCTTCGCGGCCGACTCCCAGAAGCCGGCGACGGCTGGCATCGCCCCGCGCGTTGCGGCGCCACCGCGGGCACGCAGCCATGACGGAGATCTTCGTCGACGGGGACGCCTGTCCCGTGAAGGACGAGGTCTATGCCGTGGCCGCGCGCATGGGGCTGGCGGTCGTGGTCGTCGCCAATCAACGCATCCACGTGCCGCGGGATCTCGGCGTCGAGATGATCGTCGTCGAGGAGGGACCCGACGCGGCGGACGACTGGATCGCCGAAGAGATCCGAGCGCACGACATCGTGATCACGGCGGATATCCCGCTGGCCGCGCGCTGCCTCGAGGTCGGCGCCTATGCCCTCGGTACGAATGGGCGGGAGTTCACGCCGGATTCGATCGGCGGAGCGCTCGCCACCCGCGGACTCAAGGCGTCGATCCGCGAGTCGGGGATCGCGACGGGCGGCCCGGCTCCGATCACGCAGCGCGACCGATCGCGCTTTGCCAGCGAGCTGGATCGCATCGTGCACCGGGCCCTGCGAGAAGCCGACGCCTAGCCGCCCGCGCGACCGACGCGCGCGCACCTCGACGACGACACAACGACCACACTCCGACCAGGCGACCTCAGTCGCGGCGCGGAGGCCGAACCGTCAGCACCGGGCATTTCGCGTGCTGGACCACGCGCTGCGCCGTGCGCCCCAGAAGCATGTTCACCAGCGCCGAATGGCCGTGGGTGCTCATGACGATCAGGTCGCTGCCCCGCTCCTCGGCGAGACCGGTGATCACATCGACCGGCCCTCCGTCCTGAATCCGTATCTCGACCTCGAATCCGCGGCCGCGCAGCCGGTCGGCCATCGGCGCGAGCCGCGCTTCGAGATCGTCGCGACGGGCGTCGGGCTCGTGCCACTCCTCGAGTCGCTCGTGCTGCAACGCATCGAGGTAGGGAGGCGTCGAATCCGCGAAGGTCAGCACGACGCGTGCGCCCGTGACCTCGCCGTAGACCGCCAGGAAAGCATCCGCGGCGACCTCGGCGTCCGCCGAGAGATCCGTCGGCAGGATCACCTCCGACGGGTCGCCCGTGGGCTCCGGATCGTCGGGGTGCACCGTCAGCACCGGACAGCGGGCACAGCGAACCACATGCTCGGCCGTGCTCCCGAAGACGAGATGCCGGAAGCCCGTCAGCCCCCGGGTCCCCAGCACGATCAGATCTGCCCGCTCCTGCTCCGCGACCTCCAGCAGCTGGCTGCCGGGCGGGCCCGTCTCGAGGCGGGTGTCGACCTGCAGATCGGGCGCGGCGATCTCGCTCGCGAGCTGACGGAGCCGCTCCGAGCCCAGCTCGCGCAGGCTCGATTCACTGGTCGGCAGCGCCGCGGGCATCGGATAGGGGTCGGCTGGAAGCGGCTCGATGATATGCGTCAGCACGAGTCGCGCCCGGTGGCGACGCGCCAGCTTCGTCGCGTGGAGAAGCGCCCGAGCCGCCGTCTCGGAGAAATCCGTCGCGCACAGCACCGTCTCGATCGAGCCTTCCTTGGCCTTCGACATTCCTGGTCTCCTCGTAAGGCGCAGCGACCTCGAGCCCCGACCCGTCCGGGCCCCCGCGCGAGTCCATCCCCGGAATCCGGGATACGAACCGGGCTGCAGGCATCATGCCACGGTTGCTCTCGCGCTCCGGCGACTCCGCGATGGAGCAACGGCAGAGATTGTGTCACGAGGTCTCAGTTCGAGTACGTTTGGCACAATCTTACGGACCCCGGGCAGGCTACGCCGCCCTGGACTCGTCCCCCGATCGGCGGTGCGCGGCACGGGTTGTGCATCGAATCCCGTGGGAGAACAAGACATGTCCTATACCAAGCCCCTGGCCGAACGAGAGCGCGCCCTCGAGGAGGCGTTCTTCCGCAAGGAGAGCGAGCGATTGCTCGCGGCGATGCGCGAGCGAAAGAGCCGGGAAGCGCGGATCGAGGCCCTGTCCGCGGTGCTCGGTCTGCGTGATGAGCGGATCATCGAGCCGCTGCTCGATCTCGGGATTCGCGAGGAGAACGTCACGGCGCTGGTGATGGCACCGCTCGTGGCGGTGGCCTGGGCCGACCGGACGCTCGACAACGAAGAACGCGACTACCTGCTCGAAGCGGAGAACGACCTCGGCATCGACCCCAAGAGCGCGGCGGGCGAGCTGCTCGCGGTCTGGCTCAGCCATCGGCCGCACGAGAATCTGATCGATGCGTGGGCCGCCTACGTCAAGGAGCTGTGTCGAGTCCTCGAGCCCGCAGAGCGGACGCGGCTGCACGAGGACGTGTCGAGCTGGTCGTGGCGGATCGCTCGGGCGATCGAGAAGTCCTTCCTTCGCGGCGGAGGGCCGAGCGACGCGGAACGCGCGGTCCTCGACCGGATCGAAGAGGCGTTTCAGGTCGAGCGCGAAGAGAAAGAGAACACCTCGAGCGACAGGCCCGACAAGCTGGATCGCGCGATCACTTCCATGAGCTGAAGCGGAGACGAGGCGGCGCGTCCCCCGTGGACCTGCCCCGCCCTGCGAACCGCGGCATAATGCGCGGAACGCAGAACGTCCAACGCAACTTCAACAAAGAGAGAGAGGTCTTCGTGGGGGGGAACATCGGAATCGAGCGAGGCATGTCGAGGGCGCGCGGGCAGTGGGTCCTCATGGCAATCGCGGGTCTACTGCTCGGCTCGAACGCCGTGGCGGCACCCCAGACGGTCGAGAAGGGCGCGCAGCCCAAGCCGACGATGCGCGTCGTGTTCGAAGAGATCAAGCGGTTGCTCCCGTTGAGCCTCGACGAAGAGCGCTGGAGTCAGCCGGCGAACCGCGCGCGGGTGCTCGAATCCCTCGATCGGCTCGAGAGCGCCACGACGGTCCTCGAGCATCATGGCCGATCCCGGGAGGTCGGCTTCGACGAGCTGGCGCTCAGCCTGGGCCGCGACATTCGAGAAGCCCGAAACCACTATGCCGACGGAGACTACTCCGAGGCGCGCTTCTTCCTGGCCGGCAGCCTGCAGAACTGCGTGTCCTGCCACGTGCGACTGCCTTCCGCACAGACCTTCGAGATGGCCAACGAGCTGACCGACCAGATCGAGATCCAGGCGCTCGATCCCCGGGAGCGCGCCTGGCTGAAGGTGATGGTGCGCCAGTTCGACGATGCCCTCGCGACCTGGGAAGCGCTGATGGCCGACCCCGAGATCTCGCCTGGCCAGCTCGATGCGAGCGGCGTGCTCGTCGACTACCTGAATGTCGCGCTGCGTGTTCGAATGGACATCGATCGGGCGAGCAAGACCCTCGGAAAGTTCGCGGCCAGGAAGGATCTGCCCGTCTACCTCGCCCGGCGCGTGAGCACCTGGCGAAACGCGCTGACCAGCCTCGACGCCGACCTCCTTGCCGCCGGCCAGTCGCCCTCGGTCGACGTCGGCGCCAAGCTCGCGCGCGAGGGCGGCGAGCTCGCCCAGGGTCCCTTCGGCCGCGACGGACTGATCCAGGATCTCGCGGCGGCGAGCCTGCTCGTGCGTTTCCTCGAGATGGACCGCGCGAAGATGGAGGCCGAGACCCGCAACCGCACCCAGGAGGAACGCACGGCGGCCTCCCGCGCCTACTACTGGCTCGGCGTCGTCGAGGCGCGCAGCCTCGACGGCTTCTGGGTGAACCTCGCCGAGCGACATTTCGAGGCGGCCATCCGCTCCGATCCGCAGGGCCCCTTCGCCGAGCGGGCCTACGCCCAGCTCGAAGAGACCCAGGTCCTCGGATTCGGGGGCGCCAGCAGTGAACATCTCCCGCTCGATGTCTGGACGAACCTCAAGGAGCTTCGGGAGCTCATGGGCAACGAGTAGAATCGCCCTTATACCGGGGGCGTTGTTCGGGGCCCCTGACGTCACGTAGAGTCCGTGCTCCAAAGGGATCGGCGGCTCCGCAGGACGAAGTGATCCCGATCCGGCAGAAGTGGCCATACCGGCCTCAGAAACGGGCGACTTCGATTGTCCTGATGGACTCGAAGCCCCATACCGCGCTTTGAACAGGAGGACGCCCCAATGAAAATCGAAACGATTCTCGTCGCGACCGATTTTTCCGACACCGCCAAGAAGGCGATGGACACGGCCATCGACATGGCACGACACTTCGAGGCCCAGCTCGTCATCCTCCATGCCTACAACGTGGAGATCCCGATCGCCTCGCCGATGATGACCGGGGGCTACATCCTGCCCGACGGCTTCTTCGAAGAGATCGGCAAGCAGGCTCGGCTGCAGGTCGAAGCTGCCGCCAAGGAGGTCTCGGACAAGGGCGTCGCAGCCGTTGGAGTCGCGATCGACGAGCCCGCCGCGCTCGCCATCGTCGACGAGGCCAAGCGTCGAAAGGCCGACATGATCGTCATGGGGACGCGAGGCCTGACGGGCATCAAGCACATGGCTCTCGGCAGCATCGCCGACAAGGTCGTCCGAACCGCGCCCTGCCCTGTCCTGACGGTCGGACACGACTGAGCTGACCTGCGGTCTCGACACGGCCTCCGCGGGCCGCCCGGCCTGCGATAGATCGGGGGCATGCGACTCAAGACTCCCATCTGCGATCTGCTCGAAATCGACGTCCCGATCTTCCTGGCCGGCATGGGCGGCGTCGCCTACGCCGACGTCTGCGCCGCCGTCTCCGAGGCGGGCGGCTTCGGCACGCTCGGCATGGCCGCGGAATCACCCGACGGCATCCGCGACGAGATGCGCCGGGTGCGCGACCTGACCGACAAGCCCTTCGGCGTCGATCTGCTCGCAGCGCTGCCCGAGCAGATGATGGCAGCGATCGACGTGATCATCGAAGAAGGCGCCTCGGCCTTCATCGCCGGCCTCGGGGTCCCGGGCCCGGTCGTCGAGCGCTGCCACGACAAGGGGCTGCTCGTGATGAGCATGTGCGGGAAGGTCAGCCATGCGATCGCGGCCGAGCAAGCCGGCTGCGACGTCGTGATCGCCCAGGGCACCGAGGCCGGCGGGCATACCGGTCGCGTCGCGGGCATGGCCCTGATTCCCCAGGTCGTGGATGCCGTCGAGATCCCGGTGCTCGGCGCCGGGAGCATCGTCGATGGACGCGGCCTGGCGGCCTGCCTCGCCTTCGGAGCGCAGGGCGTCTGGATGGGCACCCGCTTCATCGCCTCCCACGAAGCCCGGGCCGCGGAGGTCTACAAGAAGCGCATCGGCGAGATCGGGAGCGACGAGACCCAGGTCACACGATGTTATTCCGGCAAGCCGATGCGCGTGATCTCGAACGCCTACGTCGCGGAGCGGGAACGTCATCCGGAGACGATCCTGCGCTTCCCGGAGCAGATGTACGCCTCCATGAAGGAGGGCACGATGGCCGCGCTCGGAGGCGCCACCGAAGGCATCGAGCCCGAGCGACACGCGATGCCCTGCGGTCAGGGCGCCGGAGGCATCGACGACATCCTCTCCTGTCGCGAGATCGTCGACAAGACCATCTCCGAGGCAGAGCAGGTGATCGCTCGCCTCTCACAGCGTGCCGGCTGATCGGCGCCTGGGCTGGCTGGCCAGGGCCCGGCGCGCAGCGGGCGGGGGAGCGAGGACCAACGCATGGAGCTGAGCTTCGCGACCGCCTGGGAGGCGATCTCCGATGAGATCCCCGACGCCGATGCCCTGCTCTGCGGCGAGCGGCGCGTATCCTGGCGCGACTACGAAGAGCGCGCGGCACGCCTGGGCGGCGCGCTCGCCGAGCTGCCACTCGCTGCCAACATCGGCCTCGCCCTCTACAACGGACCCGAATACTCAGAGGCCCAGTTCGCCTGCTTCAAGCAGCGCCTGACGCCCTTCAACGTCAACTTCCGATACACCGCCGGCGAGCTCCACTCGCTCCTCGAAGGCGCCGATGCCCAGGCGCTCTTCTTCGACGCGACCCTCGCCCCCGCGGTCGACGAAATCCGCCGCGAGCTCCCGAAGCTCCGGCTGCTGATCCAGGTCGGGGGCGACACGCTGCCCGACTGGGCCCTCGGCTATGAGGCGCTGATCGAAGCGACTCCACGGGCCGCCCGCCTCGAGCGATCCCCCGACGACCTCTGGATGCTCTTCACCGGCGGCACGACAGGCAAGCCCAAGGGCGTGATGTGGCCCCACGCCAGCATGATCCAGACCATGAAGGCGACCTACGCGGGCCTCAAGCAGCGCGTCCCGCAGACGCTCCCGGAGCTGCTCGAGAGCGTGCGTTCCATCGCCGCCTCCGGACGCGTCACGCGACAGCTGGCCGCCGCGCCGCTCATGCACGGCACGTCGGGAATCGCCGCGCTCACGACCCACATGACCGGCGGTGCGATCATCACGCTCGCAGAGCGGTCGTTCTCGGGCGACGCCCTCTTCCGCGCCGTCGAACGCCATCGCGCCACTCACCTGACGATCGTCGGCGATGCCTTCAGTCGCCCGATGCTCGAGGCCCTCGAAGCCGCGCGCGAACGGGGCGAGCCCTACGACCTGTCCTCGATCTTCCTGATCCTCTCGTCGGGTGTGATGTGGAGTGCGCCGATCAAGCGGGCGCTGCTCGAGTTCAACCCGAAGATGCGACTGATGGACTCGCTGGGATCGTCGGAGGGCGTGGGATTCGCGGCGAAGCTCGAGAGCGATCCCGGCAAGGCGACCACGGCCCGCTTCAGCCTCGGCGAGTTCACCAAGGTGATCGATGATCAGGGCAAGGAGGTGCTGCCGGGCTCGGGCGAGCGCGGGCGTCTCGCGCTCGGCGGACCGCTGCCGCTCGGCTACTACAAGGATCCCGTGAAGAGCGAGGAGACCTGGCCGACGATCGGCGGCCGGCGTTATTCGATCCCCGGCGACTTCGCGACGGTCGAGGCCGACGGAACGATCACTCTGCTCGGCCGCGGCTCGGTCTGCATCAACTCCGGCGGCGAGAAGATCTATCCCGAGGAAGTGGAAGAGGCCCTCAAGCGCCACGCGGCGGTCGAGGACTGCAACGTCGTCGGCACGCCGGACCCGCGATGGGGACAGGCAATCACCGCCGTCGTCCAGCTGCGCGAGCCGGGCATCGAGGACGCCGCGCTGATCGAGTCGGTGAAGGATCAGCTGGCCGGCTACAAGGCACCGAAGCACATCATCCGGGTCGGGCGACTGGAGCGCCAGGCCAACGGAAAGCCCGACTATCGCTGGGCCACACGCATCGCCGAGGAAGCGCTCGGCCGCTGAGAGCGGCGAGCGAAGCGCACATCATGGATCAGAAGGACGTCGGCTACTCGATCGACGAAAATCGACGCTTCGCCGCCAGATTGCTCGTCGCCTTCGCGATCGTGTTCGTGGCCCTCGGCTGGTCGCCTTCCTATCGAGCCGATTGGCTGCTCGAAAACATGCTGGTCCTTCTGCTGGTCCCGCTCCTCGTCATCAGCCACCGACGACTGCCGCTCTCGAAGCTGTCCTACACCTCGATCTTCCTCTTCCTGTGCCTGCACGAGATCGGCGCGCACTATACCTACGCGGAGGTGCCCTACGACGCCTGGTGCCGCAGGATCTTCGGCCAGGAGCTCGGGCCGCTGCTCGGCTGGGAACGCAACCACTTCGATCGTCTCGTGCATTTCCTCTTCGGGGTCCTCCTCACCTACCCGACCCGCGAGATCTTCCTTCGGGTCGCGAATGCCCGCGGCTTCTGGGGCTATCTGTTTCCACTGCTCGTGGTGATGTCGGGCTCGCTGCTCTTCGAGCTGATCGAGTGGGGGGCCGCGATGGTCTTTGGCGGCGACCTCGGGATGGCCTACCTCGGCACCCAGGGAGACGTCTGGGACTCGCACAAGGACAGCGCGCTGGCCGCGCTCGGTGCGCTGCTCGCCGCCGGGATGATCGCGACGATCCATGCCTCTCTCGATCGGGACTTTGCCCGCGAGTGGATCGAGAGCCTGCGGGTCAAGCGACCGGAACCGATGGGCGAGATCGCGGCGCGCCGATTGCTCGAGGAAGACCGCTCGAAAGGGTCCTGACGACACGTCTCGCCCACGCTTCACGAGCTGGCTCGCTGTACTAGGATGGCGATGGACAGAGACGCGCCGATTCGCGCGCTGCCAGAGCAGAGGAGCATCGGATGGGAGAGCTGGAAGGACGTGTCGTACTCGTCACGGGCGCGAGCCGCGGAATCGGCGCCGCGATCGCGAAGCGCTTCGGGCATGAAGGCGCGAAGGTCGCCGTCACCGCTCGCACCCTCGACCAGCACGAACATCTCGAGGGAAGTCTTCGGGAGACCGTCAGGGCCATCCAGGCAGGTGGCGGCCGAGCCTTCCCGATCGTGGCGGACCTGGCCGATTCCAGCAGCCTCGACGACATCGTCAGCGAGACCGAATCCGAGTTCGGTCCGATCGACGTGCTCGTGAACAACGCCGCTGCAGCGTTCTATCTTCCGTTCACGAAGACGAGCGAGAAGCGCTTCCGCGTCGCCAACGACATCAACTTCTTCGCCCCGTGGCGGCTGTCGCAGCTCGTCGTCCCCGGCATGTGCGAACGCGGCGAAGGCTGGATCCTCAACATCTCGTCCGCCACCTCGACCTGGCCGCAGCCACCCTTCAAGGATTTCGACGCGCTCTCGATCCTCTACGGCTCGACGAAGGCCGCTCTCGAGCGGTTCACAGCGGGACTCGCGGCCGCCGTCGCCAAGGACGGGGTCTGGGTGAACTCGATGGCACCGGTCGGCGCGGTCCCGACCGAGGGAACGGAGGCGCTGGGCGTCGTCCCCGAGGAAGCGCTGGCGATCGCGGAGTCGCGGGAGGCCATGGCCGAGGCCGCACTCGGGCTTTGCGTCACCCGTGATCCGAATCTGACCGGTCGCATCACACTCTGCACGCCGATCCTGGAGGAGCTCGGTCGCGAGGTCTTCGCCCTCGATGGCAAGACCAGGCTCGCCGGGCCCCTGGAAAAACAGGCGGCGCCGCATAGAGCCAAATCGGTGTGACGCTCGATCTCGTCGGCCGCCATACCAATGCGCGGAGACACTCGCGAGGCAGGCACCGCCAAGGGGAGTAGCGACATGACCGACCTGCAGGCTCTCGCGTCCCGGATTCGCATCCTGGAAGACGGCGAGGCCGTGAAGAAGCTGATGGCGCGCTACTGGCGATGTCTGGACGACAAGCTGTGGAGCGAGCTGCCCGACGTCTTCACCGAGGACGTGATCGCCGACTACGGTCAGCCCGGCTGGCGACGCGAGGGACGCGAGGCGCTCTGCGCCTTTCTGCACGAGAACGAAGGCGCGCGCGACATTCGCATCAGCCACGGCGGGATGAACCCCGAGGTCGAAATCGAGAGCGAATCCAGCGCGAGCGGTGTCTTCAAGCTCCACGACTGGGTCGTGATCGGAAGCCAGACGCGGATGCGCGGCTTCGCACAGTATCGCATGCGCTTCCTCAAGCAGGATGGGGCGTGGCGGATCCATCGCATGGATCTGCGTTATCGCTATCGCGAAGACCACGCGGTCTATCTCGATGGCGAGCCAGCCTGGACGACACCGGCGCTCGAGGATCAGAGCTGAGCCTTCGAGAGCGCCGGCCGCATGCGCGATTCGAACGCCAACCGTCTCCTCACGAACCGGAGAGCCGGCGGTGGCGGCGCGTTCGCCGTTCCTTGCGGGGCTCCGAACCGGCGAGTGGGCCATTCGTCCGAATGCCGACGACGCGAGCCCGGAGCGGAAACCGCCTCCGCTCGAGCAGCTCTACCCGGAGAATCGGAGCGATCTGGTGGTCCGGCCCCGATCCGGACCGGTTCGAGGGGACGGCCCGAATCTAGGGCGCGACCGGTCCGTCGGACGAGTTCAGCTGAAATGCCACGCGCGAGGTCTCGGGAACCGCCTTCCGAACACGAGCCTCCACCTCGTCGAGCACCGCTTCGATCTCGCGGGTCTCGAGATCCTCGACGAGATCGAGGTCCGCCACCACGACCACCTTCGAGGCGCCGGCATAGACTGCCAGCAGGCGATTGATGCGCTCGATCCCGGGCGATCCCTCCACGCTGGCCCGGAGACGCTCGAGCGTCGCCGTCGGGAGCGACTGGCCCGTGATCAGCGCTCTTGCCTGTCCCATCAGCGCGATCGAGGCCACCGTCATGAACAACGCCGCGCCGATGGCGCCCAGTGCATCGAAAGCGACGATGTCGAAACGGACGTAGAGCAGGAGTGCCACCATCCCGAGCACGCTCGTCGTCGTCCCGACCGCGTCCCGCAGCAGCGCACTCTTCACGAGCGGCCGGTCCTGACGACGGAAAGCGCCTCGCAGGCTGCCGCCCTCGACGATCAGCTTCCGCGCACTCAAGCCCACCGCGTATCCGTTCGTCAGGATCGACAGGGTGAGCACCGCCAGAGCCAGAGGGGGGCTCGCGATCGGCTCCGGATATACGAGCTGACGGTAGCCTCGCCACGCCGAGAGCCCCCCGCCGACGGCTAGCATCGTTACGGCCGAGAGCAGCGCCCAGAAGAACGCTTCGCCCGAATAGCCGAGCGGATGTTCCGCATCCCGCGATCGACGGGACCTGTGCTCGCCGAGCACGAGCATCGCGGAGCCGCTCGCGTCCGCGAGCCCCTGGGCCATCTCCGCGAAGACCACGGCGCTGCCCGTCAGCAGCGCCACGATCAGATTCGTCAGGACGTCGAGGACATCGACGAGCAGCGAAATCGTCAGGACTCGCCTGGACGAGGGGGCGGGCTTCATCTGCCGGGGCCGGCTCAGGCCTGCCCGAAGATCACCGCTCCGGTCGGCACGCCCACGCCACTCGTCACCAGCACGTGCTCGACATCGTCCGGCTGATTGCAGGACTCGCCGCGGATCAGCCGGACGCCCTCCGCGATGTTGTTGACGCCGTGCATGTACGCCTCCGAGAGCAGACCGCCGTGCGTGTTGTTCGGGAGCGCGCCGCCGATCGTGAGCGAGTCCTCGGTCACGAAATCCTTCGCCTCGCCCTTGCCGCAGAAGCCGAAGGCCTCGAGCTGCATCAGGATCTCCGGCGTGAAGGCGTCGTAGAGACACGCGGCGTCGATATCCTTCGGCCCGAGTCCGCTCATCTCGTAGACGATCCGGGCCGCCAGCTCCATCTCCGGAAGGGCCGCGAGATCATCACGGTAGAAGCTCGTCATCTGCTCCTGCCCCTCGAAGGAGGCCTGCGTGACCGCCCGCATCACGGCGGGCTTCTGCTTCATGTCTCGCGCCCGCTCGGGCGAAGTGACCAGCAGCGCACAGCCGCCGTCATCCTCCTGGCAGCAATCGAAGAGCCGCAGCGGCTCGCAGATCATGCGGCTGTTCATGTAGTCGTCCATCGTCATCGGCTTGCCGTACATGGCCGCGTTCGGATTGTTCTGCGCGTGCGCCCGCTGGGTGATCGCGACATGCGCCAGGTGCTCGGAGGTCGCGCCGTATTTCTCCATGTACAGGTTCGCCTGCAGCGCGATCCAGCTGGCCGGCGTCAGCAGACCGAAGGGCATGTACCAGGACCAGTGGATCAGGTCGCTCGAGATGATGTTGCCCGAGACGCCCTGCCCCATGCGCTGACCCGAGCGGCCGTTCAGCGCTCGGTAGACCACGACGTTCTTGGCCGCCCCCGTCGCCACGGCCATCGCGGCGTGCGCGATCAAGCCGACCGCTGCGCCGCCGCCGTAGTTGACCTTGCTCCAGAAGGTCATGTCTCCGATGCCCACGGTGCGCGCGACCTCGACCTCGTCGCTCGAGTCCATCGTATAGGTCACGAGGCCATCGACCTCGGAGGGATGGATGCCCGCGTCGTCGATCGCCTTGCGCACGGCCTCCGTCGCCAGCGAGAGCTCGGAGACGCCCGAATTCTTCGTGTACGCCGTCTGGCCGATCCCGGCGATGGCCGCTTCGTTGTGGAGTGTCGTCGGCATGTCTTTGTCTCTCGTTCTCGTTGGTCGGCTCGTCGAGCCGCGAAGGTCAGGACCGGGGCAGGCGCAAGCTGAAGGTCGCGGTGACGTGATTGCCCCAGGCGTTGTTGCCCGTGACCTCGACGTCCGCCGTATCGCCGTCGGTCGCGACGACCTTGCCGCGGATCTTGAGCACGTCGCCCGGCATGTTCGGTCCGCCGAGCTTCGTGCGGACCCGCGTCACGATCGCGTCCGGCCCCGCCCAGTCCGTCACGTAACGGCTGCAGAGGCCCTGGGTCGTCAGGATGTTCATGAAGATGTCCGGCAGGCCCTGGGCGACCGCGGCCGCCTTGTCGTGGTGGACCGGCGTGTAGTCGCGCGAGGCCATCGCGCCGCCCGCGACGATCGTCGCGGTCGTCTCGAGATCGAGATCCGGCAGCGCCTGGCCGATCTCGAGCTCATTTGCGGAGAAGGTCTTTTGCATCGTTCTCTCTCGGTTTCGTTCGCTCTCGGAAGTTCGTCGTCGCTCGGCTCGATCAGGCCGGGCGGAAGAACGGAATCTTGAAGCCGTCCTCGTCCTCGTGGATCACGGCCTCGACCGGCATGCCGATCTTCACGTCCTCGGGCTTGCAGTCGACCAGCGTCGAAGCCATCCGCTCGCCCTCCTCGAGGTCGACGATGATCGAGATGATCGGGTACTCGTAGCCCGGGAACTGCGGATAGTGCACGACCGTGAAGGTATGGACGGTCGCCTTGCCGCTGGCGTCGATCGAATCGAAGCCCTGCTCGCCGCAGGCGTCACACATCGGGCGAGGGGGATGGCGAAGCTTCTGGCAGCCCGTGCAGCGCTGGATCGGGATCACGCCGTCTTCGGCCACGCGCTCCCACCACCAGGCGTTGTCATGCCCCATCGGCGGCTTGATGCGCGTGGGCTTCTGCGCGACGGCCGCTTCGCCCTCGCTCGCGCCGGCCGCGGGCTGGGCGTTCGCCGGCTTGAAGCGCAGCACGCGAAAGCTCATCGAGCCCAGGTCTTCGCCGTCCTGGTTCTCGAAGGTCGTCTTCGTCGTGATGAAGTAGCCGATGCCCGCGCCGGTGGCCTTCTCTTCCGAGATCTCGTCGATCACGGTGAGCGCTTTCACGGTCTCCCCGAGTCGCAGGTAGCGCGTGTAGACCTCTTCGGTGTTCGTCCCGAGCACGCCCGTGTAGCCGTTGTCGGCGAGCAGCTTGTGGAGGCGATGCTGCTCGTTCTTGGGCTCGTCGTAGCCCTCGTGCATCGCCCAGCCCTCCATCACCCAGGCCTGCAGCATCGTCGGCGGCGCTTTGATCTCGCCGTGCACGGTCTGTTTCGCCGCCTCGGCATCGAGATAGCCGGGATGCGTCTCGCCCATCGCGTCGCACCACTGCCGGATCATCGGCTCGTTTACCGGGTCGCGCGCCGTGACCATCGGTCCGATCGGCTTCCCGACATAGCTGCGGATCTCGGCCTCGAGGGCCTTCTTCTTCTCGTCGCTCATCGCGCGTCCTCGACTGTCTGATGACGTCCGGCCGGAGGCGACCGGGCCCGCCCAGGCGGGACGGCGATTCTAGCGAGTGGAGGAGGAGAAGCTACGGACAACCTCGGTGCGCGACCGGAGCGACACCGAACCAGATGAAGGGCCGCGCCCTCACCGGGCGCCGCCGAGGAGCCGAGGATGTCTCGCCACCGCCCCTCAGCCCGCCCGCTTCGCGACCCCGCGATACATCTGCGCCACGATCCCCGGCCCCTTGGCCCGAAAGCGATCGAGGCGCTCGAGCTCGAAGCCACCCGCCTCCACCAGGCGATCGATCTTGCGGTTGATGTTGCAGCCGTCGCACATCCGGTTCCAGAGCGGGTTGATGCGATCCTGCCACTTCGCGGTTCCCTCGGCGTCGGCGCGTCCGTGCTCGATGAAGACGTAATGTCCACCGGGCTTCAGAACGCGCCGCATCTCACGCAGAGCGCGATCGACCTCGGGAATCGAGCAGAGCGTCCAGGTCGTCACGATCGTATCGAAGCGACCGGCATCGAAGGGCAGCCCTCCGTCCGCGCGCAGCGAACGACGCTCGATCGGGAACGAGACCGCCGCGATCCGCTCCTGCACCGAGGCGACGTCCGAGACGTCGAGCGGATCGAGCCCCACGAGCGTCTTCACGGCCGGCCCGTAGTAGGCGAGATTGAGGCCGGTCCCGAAGCCGACCTCCAGGACCTCGCCCTCCGCCTCGGTGATCGTGTCCTCGCGCAGCGGATTCATCTGCCGCATCGCCAGGTCCTGGAACCTGGGCTTGATCCACGCTCGCAGTCCCGCCATCAGGCGCTCGCGCCGCCCGGCACCTCGACCGTCGCCGTGTCGCGACCGCTGCGCAAGACGGTTCCGGGTCGGGCACCCGTATCCTTGCCATCACGGATGATCTCGACGCCGTTCGCAAACACGTGCTCGATCCCCTCCGCGTCGGCGTAGAGTCGGCCGGCGCCCGCCGGCAGATCGAATTTCGTATAGGTCGCGCCCAGCCCGACCTCGTCGGGATCGAAGACGACGACGTCCGCGTGGAAGCCCTCCTCGAGGCGGCCTCGCTCTCGCAGTCCGTAGAGCCTGGCCGGTACGTCCGTCAGCTGGCGGATGGCCTCCTCCATCGTGATCAGCTTGCGCTTGCGGACACCCTCGGAGAGCACCTGGCTCGAGAACGCGAAGGTGTCGATCATGTCGAGGTGGGCGCCGGCATCCGAAGCGCCGATCACCGTGCGATCGTCCTGCCAGAGCTGCCCACGAATCTTCCAGGTCTCGTCATCCTCGCCCATCGACGGCGGCATGAAGTAGGTATGGAGATCGTCTTCGACGGCAATGTCGATCAGCGTGTCGAAGGGCGTCTTGCCGAGCTCCTCGGCGATCTCGCCGATCCGGCGCCCGCGATAGGGCTTCAGCGACTCCTTCTGCACCTGGTCGACCGTGAAGTTCTCCCAGTTGGCCAGCATGCGCATCGGCGACTCGGGATTCTGGGCGTCCTCATCCATCTGCTTGCGCTTGGCCGGATCTGCCAGCAGTGCCAGCTTCTCCTTCTTGGACAGACGGAAGAAAGGCGCCCAGTTGTGGAGCGCGTCGAAGACGAAGCCCGAGTCGAGATTGATCCGGATCGTCATCGGCTGGGGCACCGTCAGCGCGATCACCTCGGCCCCGCGCTTGCGCGCGATGTCCGTGGCGGCGAGCTGGCTCTCGGTATTGGCCATGTTGCCGGCATTCGCCACGAGCACGTTCCAGTTGACGGGCCGGTTCGCGGCCAGCGAGATGTCGGCCATGTAGTTGGCCTCCTTCTCCCCCCAACCGACGCCCGGCAGAAACTCGACCGTCGTGCCCTCGAAGTCCCGTACCTGGCGCGCCAGGGTCAGGATCTCCTCGCGAGACGCGTGCCGGCTGGGCACGGGGTTCCCGTCGAAGTCGTTATGCGTCGACGAGATGGTGGAGGAGAATCCCATACCGCCCTCTTCCATCGACTTGCGGAGCAGCGCCACCATCTCCTTCAGCTCTTCCTCGGTCGCCTCGGAGCCGACCGCGCGCTCGCCCATGACCGTCCGACGAATCGCCGAGTGTCCGACCATGAAGCCCGCGTTGATCGAGAGGCGCCCCTCGAGCTGGTCGAGGTACTCGCCGAAGGACTGCCAGTTCCAGGGCACGCCCGCTTCGAGGCTCTCGAGCGGCATGCCCTCGACGCGCGAGAGCATCTTCATCAGGTATTCGCCGGCCTCGGGCGAGAGGGGGGCGATGCTGAAGCCGCAGTTGCCGCCGATCACGCTCGTCACGCCGTGATAGGGCGAGGGGCTGAGCGTTCCGTCCCAGAAGGCCTGCGCGTCGTAATGCGTGTGGACGTCGACGAATCCGGGCGCGACGATCTTGCCGCTCGCGTCGATCGTCTCGCGCGCCTCTTCCGTCACCTTGCCGATCACGGCGATCCGCCCGTCGCGAATGCCGAGGTCGGCCTGGCGCGCGGGCGCCCCCGTTCCGTCGACGATCTTGCCACCCTTGATGAGTACGTCCAGCATGATTCTTCCTTTCGCGGTCTCGGTATGGGGCCCCGATTCGGAAGCCGAAAGTCGGGGGCCGTCGCGGCGAGGCGTGCCGCATGATGCCTCATTTTGCCACAGCGGCCCGCGGCCGCACCCACCGATCGAAGACCGCCCCCGAGAAGATTTGTCGGGAGGAGTCCCTAGAATAGGCTCGGCCGACGCGAGACGCGGTCTCGCCCACGGATCCGGCCGAAGAGGAGGTTTCCCTCATGACCCGCTGCCCCGGACCTTCCTACCAGGACATCCTCGACGGTGACGCCGTCGCGCCGCCGGCGCTCCTGCGCGAGACCGCAAACGACGCGCTCGGCGCGCACGACCTGCCGGCGGAGGTCTACCTCTCTGCCGACTATCAGCGCCGGGAGTACCAGGAGCTCTGGCGGCGAGTCTGGCAGATCGCGGGCCGCGTCGAGGACGTGTCGAAGCCCGGAGACTCCTTCGTCTACGACATCGGCGACGACTCGCTGCTCGTGCTGCGAACGCGGGAAGGCGAGCTGCGGGCCTATCACAATGCCTGCCTGCATCGCGGCACCCGGCTGCGAGAGGAGCCCGGCTGCCTCGAGCGCATCCGCTGCCCCTTCCACGGCTTCACCTGGAGCCTGGAAGGCGAGCTCGCCGACGTGCCCTGCCGCTGGGATTTTCCACAGATCGATGACGAGGCGTTCCGGCTGCCCGAGGCGCAGGTCGACACCTGGGGCGGCTTCGTCTTCGTGCACTTCGATCCCGAGGCCGAGTCGCTCTCGGACTACCTCGAGGATCTCCCGAGACATTTCGAGCGCTGGCCGCTCGAGGACCGTTATGTCGCCGCGCACGTCGAGCGCCGGGTCGCCTGCAACTGGAAGGTCGCCATCGAGGCCTTCATCGAGACCTTCCACATCCTCGGTGTCCACGCGGCCAATCTTCCGTTCTTCGGCGATGCCAACTCCCAGTACGATGTCTGGCCCTCGAAGCGACATTACGACCGCATGCTGAACGCCTCGGGCACGCCGAGCCCGCACGTTCGAGGCGAGATGTCCGACCAGCGGATCATCGACATCGCCGCCCGATTCGGCATGGTCGAGCCGGGCACCCGCGTCCCGGAAGGCGGGACCGCTCGCAGCGTGATGGTCGAGGCGTCGCGCAAGCGGATCAGCGAGACGACGGGGCTGGACACGACTCCGTTCAGCGACGCGGAGGTCCAGGACGTCATCCAGTACAGCCTGTTTCCGAACATCGTGCTCTTCGGGGGGCTCGGCTCGCCGCTCTTCTACCGTGCCCGACCCGACGGTGACGACCCGAACTCGTGCCTCTTCGAGGTGCGGCTCCTGCTGCCGGTCCCGGAGGGCGCCGAGAGACCGGCCCCCGCAGCGCGACGCTGGCTCGAAGAAGACGAGAAGTGGAGCGACGTACCGGAGCTCTCGTATTTCGGGCCCGTGCTCGACGAGGACCAGGAGATCATGCCGCGGGTCCAGCGCGGCCTGCGCGCCTCGCGCAAGTCGGGCGTCAGCCTCGGTGTCTACCAGGAGAGCCGGATCCGCCACTTCCGAAAGACGCTCGAAGAGTACGTGCCGCTCGAGTGATCCGACGCCGCGTCTGTCGCGTGTTCGGAACGTGTTGCGCGGCGGACTCGACTCGAGCCGTGAGCGACGTGCCTAGCCGAAGGTCCAGGTGCGCTCGGGCTCCGTGCCTTCGGCGTACTCCTGATTCTGGACGTCGATCCAGATCGGCAGCAGGTGCTTCACATAGAACGCGTGTGTGGTGTGGCCGCCGTTCACCAGGTCTTCGTATTCCTTGATCTGGACCCGGCTGTCCTGCGCCTGCCACTTCTTCGTCTTCTCGAGCAACGCATCGACCTCTTCGCGGGTGTCGTAGAGAATGCCCAGATGGTCATAGCCCGGGCTCTCGAGGTGCTTGCGCTGCTCGGTGACCAGGATGAACTGGCTCGTCTCGGGATCCGTGCGGAGCAGCAGGCCCGTCTGCCCCAGGATCGGAACGTCCAGGGCCTCCCAGCCGAAGAGATCCCCGTAGAACTCCGCGATCTGCTTGCGGTTGGCCTCGAGCTCGCCGATCGGGACCGTGAGCTCCATGTGGTTGAATCGTCCGGGCATGGGAACCTCCAGAATGCGCGCGCCTGGAGAGCCGCGCGGGGTGCTGCCAGCGAATCGTTCGATCGACTCCTGTACCCTGCGCATCCTAGCATGAGCATCGAGCGAACAGACCCGGTTGGTCCTTGGGTTTGAAACAGTCGGATCGATGTCGAGCGACCCCGCTCAGGAGCCCGCCACGTCGACGTCGAAAGGCCGCCTCCGTGCCCCCAGCCTGCTGATCGCCACCCCGCCGAAGGCGACGTCCTGCGCTTCTTGCTCGTCGGCTCCGAAGAGACGAGACCGCGCTCACTCCGCTCGAAGCGCGTCGACCGGCTCCAGCTCCGCCGCGCGCCGGGCCGGACCGACGCCCGACAACAGACCCGCCGCCCCGCTCACGCCGAGTGCCGCCAGGACGTACTCGATGGGTGCTCCGGCCGGGAAGCTGGGCAGGAAGAGCCGGAGAATGAAGGTCGCCAACAGGCCGAATAGCAAGCCCGCCACGCCTCCCGTCATCGTCAGCAGGATCGCCTCCATCAGGAAGATCGTTCGCACCTGAAGGGCGGTCGCGCCGATTGCACGCATCAACCCGATCTCCGACACCCGCTCGCCCACCGAGATCCACATCATCGTGAAGATCCCGATCGATCCCACGAGCAGCGAGATCGCCGCGATCACGGCGACACCGAGCGTGATCACGTCCATCACGCGGCCGAAGACGGAGAGCATCTCCGACTGCGACACGATCGTGAAGTCCTCCTCGCCGCGATGACGGTCGATCAACACCGATCGCACGGCCTCGATCGCCGCCTCCGTGAGGCCCTCGTGCGCGAACTCGATGTCGATTTCCTGCAGCTCTTCGAGATTGAACAGACGCATGGCCGTCGCAACCGGGACATACGCCGCGTCGTCGATGTCCATGCCGAGGATCTGCCCCTTCGGCTCCATGATTCCGATCACCCGCAAGCGGGCGCCCGCGATCCGGACGAAGCGTCCCAGGGCGTTGTCCTCGCCGAAGAGCTCGCGCTTGAGGCGCGGCCCGAGCACCGCCACCGAAGCGCCGCGCCGCGGATCGCCCTCCGGCAGGAAATCGCCCTGCCCGATATCGAACTTGAGGATGCGCGGGAACTCGTGGGTCACGCCGTAGACGAAGACGCTGCGACCGCGCCCCCCGCCCTCGACGCGCGCCTGCCCCATCGCGACCGGTACGACGGCATCGAGGATCGGAATGCGCCCGAGCGCCTCGGCGTCGTCGATCGTGAGCTTCTGGGTCGTGCCCCCGAACGCGCCGGGAATGCCGCCGGTCTCCGTCTTGCCCGGATTGACCGCCAGCACGTTCGTCCCGAACTGCGAGAACTCCTCGACCATGTAGCGGCGCGCACCTTCGCCGAGCGATGTCAGCATGATCACCGCCGCGACACCGATCGCGATCCCCAGCATCGACAGGAACGAACGCAGCGGATGTCCCGCCATCGCGCCAGAGGAGAGCCGCAAGAGGTCGACGAGATCGATTCGGCTCATCGCATCGCCTCGGCCTAATGACCCTGCAGCGCCGCGACCGGGTCGAGGCGCGAGGCACGCCACGCCGGCAGCACGCCGAACAGAACGCCGGTCCCGAGCGAGAGCAGCATCACCGAGACGATGGCCCAGAGCGGGGTCACGGCATCGACCGCCGGATACAGCGCCCGGCCAATCCGCACGATCGCCGTCCCGACCGCGAGCCCGAGCAAGCCGCCCGTGAAGGAGAGCATCGCTGCCTCGAGCAGGAAGACGGCGAGGATCTGGCGTCGATTCGCGCCGACGGCCTTCAAGAGTCCGACCTCCTCCGTCCGCTCGCTCACGGAAACGAGCATCACGTTCATGATTCCGATTCCGGCCACGGCCAGACTGACCGAGGCGATCCCCGCGACCACCATCGACAGGATCCCCAGAATCGAGCCCAGGGACTCCATCACCGCGTCCTGACTGATGCAGGTGAAGTCCTCCTCGTCGTGGCGCTCGATCAGGATCCGCTTGACCTCCGCGATCGCCTCATCCGGGTCGGAACGCGGAAGCAGCTCCAGCATGATCCGACTGACCGAGCTCTTGTTCGCCATCCGCATGCCGAGGGCCGTCGGGATGAAGACGCTCTCGTCGACCTGCAGGCCGAGCTGGGTGCCGCGCTCCTGAAGCACGCCGATCACGCGCATGCGCCAGCCGCCGATCCGCACCGTCTCGCCGAGCGGATTGAGATTGTCGAAGAGCTCCCGCGCGACCGTCTGCCCGAGCACGACGACCGAGGCGCCGCGGTCGATCTCGCTCTCGGGCAGGAAGCTCCCAGTCGCGACCTCGAGCCTCCGAAGCCGCGCGAACTGCGGCGTGACGCCGACGATCGGAACCTGACGCCCACGCTCGCGATGGCTGATGCGATCCGTGCTGATCGAGACCGGGACGGCGGTGCGCACGGCCTGGACCCGACGTTCGAGCACCAGCGTGTCCTCGAGCGTGAGATCGTTCGGGATGCCGCCGATGCCGTGGGGGATCGCGCCGGTGGTCTCGTTCCGCCCCGGCGCCACCATCACGATCGACGTGCCCAGGCTGGCGAACTGATCGTTCACGAAGCGCAGCGCCCCTTCGCCTACCGCGGTCAGCGAGGTCACGGCGACCACCCCGATCACGACACCGAGCAGCGACAGCGCGCTGCGCCGGCGATTCTGCATCAGCGCCTGACAGGCGAATTTCACGAGATCGAGCAGGTTCATGCGTCGGCCTCCGGAGCGTTCGGCGGCGACTCCTCGCTCGGCGCGGCCGATTCATCCACATCGCCGAAGTCGAAGAGACTGCCGAGATCACGGACCTCCGAGCCC
This sequence comes from uncultured delta proteobacterium, assembly GCA_963698485.1. GTDB lineage: Bacteria > Myxococcota_A > UBA9160 > UBA9160 > UBA4427 > UBA4427. The sequence continues at coordinate 66,712 of CAVORA010000005.1, forward strand.
GGAACGTGCTTCGCGATCGCCCCGTCGCGCATCACGATCACGCGATCGGCCCGGCGCGCGACCGCCGGGTCGTGGGTCACGACGAGCAGCGTTCGACCCTGCGCCTGCAGCTCGCCCAGCAGGTCGAGCACCTGCGCACCGGATCGGCTGTCGAGATTGCCGGTCGGCTCGTCGGCCAGCAGCAATCCGGGCCCCATCACCGTCGCGCGGGCGATCGCGACCCGCTGCTTCTGCCCGCCCGAGAGCTCGTTTGGCTTGTGGCGCATGCGATCGCCGAGGCCCACGGCGCGCAGCGCTGCCTCCGCGCGCTCGATGCGTTCCCGCGGCGTCAGACCCGCAAAGATCATCGGCAGCTCGACGTTCTGCAACGCCGTCAATCGGGGCACCAGATGGAAGGACTGGAAGATGAACCCGATGCGTCGAAGTCTGATCTCGGCCAGCTCGTCGTCGTCGAGGCCCGCGACATCCTCGCCATCGAGGAAATAACGGCCGCGGGTCGGCGAGTCGAGGCAACCGATGATGTTGAGCAGCGTACTCTTGCCCGATCCGGAGGGCCCCATGATCGCGACGTACTCGCCGCTCCCGATCTCTTCGTTCACCGCACGCAGCGCGTGGAGCTCGGTCTCCCCCATCTTGTAGGTGCGCCAGAGATCCTCGACCCGGATCACGGTTCCGGCCCGCCCACTCCGTTCCCGGCCGTCCCCGACGTCTGCTCCGACGGAGCGGGCGCAGCGAATGCCCGGGCGCCCGCCTGGATCTCGAGCCGATCGAGCGACACGACCACGAGCTGGCCCTCGGCGAGCCCCCCGCACACCTCCGCGAACTGCCAGTTGCGCAGGCCGAGCTCGATCTCGCGCTCGACGAGCCGATTCTCCTCGAGGACCAGTACGCTCTGGCTCTGCAGCAGCGCCGACGTCGGCACCCGCAACACATCCTCCCTCGCCTCGAGGATCACCTCCGCATCGGCGGAGGTCCCGGGCAGCAGGGTCTCGGCGATCGCCCGATCGTCGAGCTCGACCTCGATCTCGAGCGTCCGATTCTGCGCTTCGGCATCCAGCACGTAGGGCGCCACGCGCAGCACGTGGCCGCGGAAGGTCTCGCCCGGACGCGAGTCGACCGTGAGCTTGACCGGCTGACCGACCCGGATCGCGCCCGAATCCACCTCGTCCATCGGTGCGCTCACGTAGATCGACGTCGGATCGATCAGGTCGATCACGGGCGGCGAAGTCAGCAGCGGCGGCGAAGGCGTGACCCACTCACCGACCTCGACGTTCACCTCTGCGACGATGCCGTTGAAGGGCGCGACGATCGCCGTCTTCTCGAGCTCGGTCTCGGCGGCGAGCTGCTGGGCCCGGGCCCGCGCGAGCTCGGCCCGAGCACGCTCGCATTCGGCGATCGCGGCGTCGTAGCGGAACTGGAGCTCGTCGAGCCGATCCTCGCTGGTGACGTTCTTCTCCGCGAGGCGCCTGGTCCGGCCGAGCTCCCGCCCGCTGCGATCGCGCTGCAGGCAGGCTTCCTCGAGCCCGGCGGCCGCGACCTCGACCCCCTGCCGGGCCAGCTCGAGCTGCGCCACCTGGCTCGAGCGCGACAGCCGCACCAGCGTCTCTCCGGCGACGACGCGTGCACCCTCGCGATGCAGGATCTCGATCACCCGACCGCCGATCTCCGACGCGATCCGGGAGCGCCGTCGGGCCTGCACGGTGCCGGCCTTCGAGTTCGTGACCGTCGATTCGACGAGCCCACGCGCCACCGGCTCGACATGGACTTCGATGGGATCCGGTGCGAAGACGGTGTAGCGAAGCGCCACACCAACCAGCACGATCGCCGCGATGACGAGGAGCGGGAAGAGCTTTCTCGATCTGGCTCGCTCAGGCTCGGTCGACATCGGATTCAGATATCCAGACTCCGGCCACGCAGGCCCGGATTCCTCTTTGCGCGCAGCGTCGATTCTATACCATCGGGCCCATGCCGTCCCGACACCTCTACAGTGACATTCCTTCCCGTCCCTCCTGCCCTAACGAACACAAAGCAACGCATACGCGTCATCGACTCACGCGAGTCGAGAAGGAGCGGAAAGGCGCGATCCGCGCCCTCGGCGTTTCGCGGCGGCTCCTCACGACTCTCGCGACGGCGTACGTCGCAGCACTGCTGATCCCGCTCTCCTCGACTGCGTTCGCCGCGACCGGGACCGAAGCCGTCGGGCAATGCGCCGACTACGACTCCGAGCGCAATCTCTATTGGGGCGACCTGCACATCCACACGTCCTACTCGATGGACGCGTATATCTTCGACACCCGGCTGGATCCCGAGGATGCCTACCGCTTCGCGCGCGGCGAGACCCGCATGCTGCCGCCGCTCGACGAGAATGGGCGCGGAACCGTGCCCTTCTCGCTGGCTCGTCCCCTGGACTTCGCTGCCGTCACCGACCACGCCGACGCGTTCGGCGGCGTGCGTCTGTGCACCGACAAGGAATCGGATGCCTACGACAGCGATCTCTGCAAGAACTATCGCCGCCCCTTCGCTCCGGCGAGCGTCGGCGAGGGGACGAAGGACATCACCGGCCGCGTCGCGAGCCTCAACTCGGAGCCGCTCTGCGGGGCCGACGGCGCGCGCTGTCGCGAGGCCTCGATCGACACCTGGAAGGACCTGCAGGCAGCCGCCGCCAAGTACGACGACGACGCCCCGAGCTGTCGCTTTACGACCTTCGTCGCCTACGAGCACACGGCCACCCCGAAGCTCACCAAGATCCATCGCAACGTGATCTTCCGGAACGACAAAGTGATCGAGAAGCCGATCAGCTACTCGGATCAGCCGACGGGACTCGGGCTGTGGCAGGAGCTCGATCGCCAATGTCTGCGTGGCGTCGAGGGCTGCGACGTTCTGGCCATCCCGCACAACCCGAACCTGAGCAACGGACGCCTCTTCACGATCGAATATCCGTCGGGCACGACGAAGGCCGAGCAGGCGAGGCTCGCCGGCCTGCGCGCGCGCATGGAGCCCGTCGTCGAGATGATGCAGATCAAGGGCGAGTCGGAGTGTCGCTCGGGCATGTGGAAGGTGCTCGGCTCGGACGAAGACTGCGACTTCGAGAAATATCGACAGCTCCATCAGGTCGAGGACTGCCAGGACGGCGTGGGCTGGGGAGCGCTCGGCGGCCAGGGCTGCCGATCGCGACTCGACTTCGCGCGCTATGCGCTGATCGAGGGGCTGCGCGAGGCCGATCGGATCGGCGTCAACCCCTATGCCTTCGGGATGATCGCAGCGACCGACATCCACACGGGAACGCCCGGCGCGACCGAGGAGTGGGAGACCCAGACCTTCGATGCGCGCGTACCCGGGCCCGGATACAACCTCGGCGGACTCGCCGCCGTCTGGGCGGAGGAGAACAGTCGCGAGGCGATCTTCCAGGCGCTGCGCCGCCGCGAGGTCTACGGGACGAGCGGACCGCGCATGACCGTGCGCCTCTTCGGCGGTTGGGACTACCCCAAGGACCTCTGCGGCTCGGACGAGCTCGTCTCGAAGGGCTATGCCGGTGGCGTGCCGATGGGGTCGGATCTGCCCGCCCGCGCGCAGGATGCGGACGGGCCGGTCTTCGTCGTCTCCGCGATGCGGGATGCCGGCACGGCCGAGCATCCCGGCAACCTGCTCCAGCGAGTGCAGATCGTGAAGGGCTGGGCCGACCCGGACGGAACCTTCCATCAGCAGGTCGTCGACGTCGCGGGCAACGAGCAGAACGGGGCGAGCGTCGACACCTCGACATGCGAGGTCTCGGGCCCGGGCGAGAATCAGCTCTGCGCGGTATGGAGCGACCCCGACTTCGACCCGAAGCGACGGGCCGTCTACTACGCGCGGGTCTTCGAGAATCCGAGCTGCCGATTCTCGACGCGCCTCTGCAACGCCGCCGAAGAAGGCGCCAAGCCCGCCAGCTGCTCCGACCCGAACATTCCGACCGACGATCCAGGAACGCGCCTGGACGTCACCCATCTGGTACGCGCCTTAGGCGCAGGCCGCGGGGGTCACCACCCAAGCCATCGTCCGAGGACGCGTCGGGCGGGAGGTTCGATCGACATGAGCGACGCATCGAAGGCGGTGGCCCGCGCCTACTACGAGGCCATGAACTCTCGCGACCTGGACGCGATCCTGTCCTGGTACACCGACGACGCCCGGACGTGGGTCCTCGGGGAAGGACCCTACGCCGGGAGTCATTCGGTCTCGCGAGAGCTCCTCGGCGGATTCCTCGAGGCCTTCGACCTGCGCTTCGAGATCCTGTCGATGATCGCCGAAGGCGACAAGGTCGCCCTCGAAGTCGAATCGCAGGGCACCCTCGCCGGAAAGCCCTACAGCAATCGCTACCACAACCTGATCACCGTCCGGGACGGCAAGGTCTTCGAGCTCAAGGAGTATTTCGACACGGCCAAGGCCGGCGGCTGATCAGCCCATGCAGAAGGCGCAGAACTTGTTGCCGTCGAGGTCCCGGAAGTAGGCGCCGTAGAATCCCGGCCCTCGCTCGCCGGGCTGCCCCTCGTCCGTCGCGCCGAGCGAGAGCGCCTTCGCGTGCATCTTCTGCACGTTCTCCCTGCTCTCCATGTTGAACGCGACCATCGCGCCGTTGCCGACGGTCGCCTTCTGCCCGTCGAAGGGCTCGCAGATCGCGAACATTCCGTTGCCGAGCTCCTTGCCATAGAGCACAAGGCGTTCGAGATTCATGACCTGCTTCGCGCCGAACTCCCCGAGCAGCTCGTCGTAGAAGGCGATCGCCTTCTGCAGATCGTTCGAACCGAATGTCGTATATCCAACCATGTCAGGTCTCCTTCGACAGGATCATCACGGGCGCGTTCCAGGACTCGTCCATTCGGGCGAGTGAGGATCGATCGTGGCCTAGCGTCCCTTGAAGACGGGCTTCCGCTTCTCGACGAAGGCGCGGCCGGCCTCCTTGGCATCTTCCGTCTCGACCGAGAGCAGCTCGACGGCGAGGCCGGCATCCATCGTCAGGTTCATGCTATGCCGGAGGTGCTGATTGAGCGCCATCTTGGTCCATCGGATCGCGACGGGCGGACCGTAGGCGAGCTTTCTCGCGTGTGCGACGGCGCTCTCGAGCAGATCGCCAGCGGGCACACAATGATTCACGAGCCCCATCTCCGCCGCCTTCGGGCCGGACACGAGCTCGCCACCCATCAGCAGCTCCTTCGCGCGATGGGGCCCGACGAGCAGGGGCCAGATCACCGCCCCACCATCGCCCGCGACCAGTCCCATGTTGACGTGGGTATCCCCGATCTTCGCGTCCTCGGCCATGTAGATGATGTCGGCGAGCAACGCGATCGTCGCGCCCAGACCGGCGGCGACGCCGTTGACCGCGGAGATCACGGGCGCCTCGCAGTTGATCATCTCCTGGACCAGCCGGCGCGGCCCGCGAATCAGATCGAAGGGGCCCGGATCGCTGGGATAGAAGCCCGTCATGTCCCCGCCGGCGCAGAAGCCCTTGCCCTCGCCGGTCAGGACGATCGCGCCCACGTCGGGGTCGGTCCCGAGCGGCCCCCACAAACGTTCGAGGCCATCGTGCAGCGCGAAGTTGATGGCGTTGCGCTTCTCGGGCCGATCGAGGCGAACGATCGCGACGCGATCCTCGATGTCGATCTTCATGTGGTGCTCTGCGGCAAAATCCGAATAGTCCAAAGCCTGGCTCCTCTCCTGCACTCGCGCGCGACGCGCCACTCTATCATCTTTCAGGCCGCGGCTGGCAGCCTCGGACGGACCGAATCCGCGACGCGCGAAGCGCTAGACCCGGGCCTCCCGAAGCGCTCGACGACGGACCTTGCCCGCGTCGTCCTTCAGCGGCTCCTCGACGAACTCGAAGCTGCGCGGAATCTTGTAGCGGACGAGTCGATCCGCGAGATGCGCCCGGAGCTCTTCGTCCGAGATCGGCGCCACCGCGTGCACGATGGCATGGACGGTTGCGCCGAGATCTTCGTCGGGCAGCCCGATCACCGCGCAGGAACGCACGTCGGGATGCGACTCGATCGCGCCCTCGACCTCGGCCGGGTAGATATTCGCACCGCCACTGATGATCAGATCCGTACGCCGATCGACGAGGAACAGGTAGCCGTCCTCGTCGACGTAGCCCATGTCGCCGAGCGTCTCCCAGCCGTCGGGCGTCCGCCGCGGCTCGGCTCCGAGATAGTGATAGGTCGAGCCGGGACCACCGGGCGGCATGAAATACACGTCACCGATCTCGCCGGGCGCACACTCCTTGCCGTCGGGGTCGAGCACGCGGAGCTTGCGGCCTTCGGTCGCCCGGCCGACCGAGCCCGGCTTCTCGAGCCATTCGGTCCCGGAGATGATCGTGCCGCCGATGCGCTCGCTGCCTCCATAGGCTTCCCAGACACGCTCGGGCCCGATCCATTCGATCCACTCGCGCTGCAGCCAGTCCGGCAGGGAAGCGCTGCTCGAGACGACCCGATGGATCGAAGAGAGGTCGGCCGCCTTTCGCTCCGCTTCGGGCAGCTTCCAGATCCGCAGCAGCATGGTCGGGACGAAGATCGCGAGCTGGAGGCGATGCTCGGCGATCAGGGCGAGCGCTTCCCGCGCGTCGAATCGCGTCATCGCCACGACCTTGCCGCCGCCTAGCAGGACCATCAGACAATTGATCAGCGGACCCGAGTGATAGAGCGGCCCTGGCACGAGAATGCTCGCGCCCGGTCCGAGGCCGTGGAAGGGCAGGCTCGGGTCGAGCTGGGCTGGAATATGGTCGACGACGACCTTGGGGCGTCCGGTGCTCCCGCCCGAGCAGATCGCCATGCGATACTTCGAGACCCGGTCTGGCAGCGCCGCGGCGTCCTCGCCCGAGAGATCCAGACCGGCAGGGAGACAGGCGTGCCCGGGATGCACGCCGGGCTCGACGCCTACGATCAGTCGGGGATCGACGAGCTCGATGATCGCGTCGCGCTCGCCCTTCGGAAGCCGAGCGGAGATCGGCTGGGGAGTCGCGCCCAGCTTCCAGCAGGCAAAGAGGGACTCGATGAACTCGAGGCCATTCGGGAGCGCGACCGTGACGAAGTCGCCCTCGCCGACGCCCTGGGCCGCGAAGGCCCGGGCCCGACGATTCGACCCGGCGTCGAGCTCCGCGTGGGTCGTACTCGTGCCCTCGTGCACGAAGGCGACCGCTTCGGGATCGCGTTCACCGTTCAGCGTGAGCGCGCGACCATACGAGTAGACCGGCATGTCCGTCGTCTCCATTCCCAGCGTGAGAGTGCCCGTCAGGAGCTGGACAAGAGATCCTTCTGCACCTGCCCATCCTTCAAGACGAGCTGGACGTTGCCCGGGTCGCGATAGACCAGCACGTCCGAGGTCGGATCTCCATCGACGACGACCAGATCCGCCAGCTTGCCCTCGGCGATCTCTCCGAGGTCGACGCCATGCCGCCCCATCGCCTGCGCACCGTTGCGCGTCGCCCACTGCATCACCTCGATCGGGGGCACGCCGTGCTTCACGTAGACTTCCATCTCCGAGGCGTAGTCGCCGTGCGGCATCATCGCGAAGCCGTAGTCATCGCCGAGCACCAATCGCACGCCCGCCGCGCGCATCTTCGGCAGCATCGAGACCGTATGCTCGAACTGCTTCTTGATCCCGGCGAGGCGCGTGACCGTGCGCTCCTGCGACTCGGGAAATCCGTTCCCGATCGGGAAGGGCCCATTGGCGTAGTCCCAGCTCTCGGCGAAGGCCATGAAGCGCTCGGTCCAGAGATAGCTGGGCGTGATCGTGGCATCCGCGGCCACGACGGCGTCGATGCCCTCTTCGTCGATCATGTCCCCGTGATCGATGATGTCCACGCCGGCCTGGGCACATTGGATGATCCCGGTGCGCGAGGGACAATGCGCGCGCACCATCGCCTGGCGGCTATGCGCCGTCTCGACGGCGACCCGGATCTCCTCCTCCGTGATGTAGTTCCATTCGGGGATGATCTGGCTGCCGTGGCCGTCGCTGATCGCGAGCTTCACGATCTCGCAGCCGCGGCCGATCTCTTCGCGCACGGCCTGACGGATGTTGTCGACGCCGTCGACGCGGCGGATCAGGCCGTGATGCTGGACGCCCATGTACCAGGAGCGATTGTCGCCGTCCGCGGAGTCGCCCGACGCGATCATCTCTCGCGTGCAGGGAATCACGCGCGGCCCTTTCGTCTGGCCTAGCAGGATCGCCTCCTTGAGGCAGACGTCGAGCAGGTCGCCGTTGCTCGAGCCGATGATGCTGGTGACGCCGAAGTCGATGGCGATCTGGGCGTTCTTGGCGGCGACCATCCCGAGATAGGCGGCGGGCATGCCCTGACCGAGATAGGGCGAGGGATTGGCGGCATCGGGACCGAAGCCGGTGTGGAAATGGCATTGGACCATCCCCGGCATGAGCGTCTTGCCCGCCAGGTCGTGAACGACGTCGTCCGGCCCGGTCTCGACCGGCGCAGGCGTCACCCGCGTGATGCGGTTGCCCTCGACGACGACGGTCGTGCCCGCTTCGAGGACCTTCGTGCCGTCGAAGACGCGACCATTGGAAAAAACGCTGCGGCCCATCCGGTTGATCTCCTGGCTGGTTCGATTCGAAGGGCGTCCAGTCTATCACGTTGCTTTCGGCCCACCGAGGCCCCGAATGGCCTCCGCTTGCCCCGCTCCGACACGGCTGCGATCGTCCGGCGACAGGCCGCGATCGAGTCGGCGAGTCCGACGCGTACGCCTCGCCACCCAGGAGCGTCGAAGACATGGACATCGAAGGAAGACAGGCCCTCGTGCTCGGGGGCAGCGCCGGCATCGGGCTGGCGAGCGCGCTCGAGCTCTCCCGCCGCGGGGCGCGCGTCATCGCCGCAAGCCGCAACGCCACGGGTCGCGAGCGCGCCCGAAGGGCCCTCGGCGACGCCGCGAGTCTGCGGGACATCGACGTGCGGGACCGCGCGGCGCTCGACGCGCTCTTCGGCGAGATCGCCCCGCTCGACATCCTCGTCTGCGCGGCCACGGGAGGAGACCGGGCAATCGGCCCCTTCCTCCAGATGGATCTCGACGGCTTCCAGGGCTCCTTCGACAAGCTCTGGGGCTATACGAACGCCGTACGCCTCGGCGCGCCCCAGATGAGCGAGGACGGGACCATCGTCCTCGTGAGCGGCTACCCCGCGCGCAAATGCAACCCGGGCATGTCGGCCATCTCGACGGTCGGCAACGCCGTCGAGGGCTTCGCGCGCGCGGTCGCCCCGGAGCTCGCCCCCCGTCGCATCAACGTCGTGTCGCCGGGCGCGATCGTGACCGAGATGTTCTCGCCCGATCTCGACCAGAACGCCAAGATGCTCGCCGGCGCGACCCAGCAGAACCTGATCCCGCGACCGGGTACACCCGAAGAGGTCGCCCAGGCGATCCTGTTCTTGATCGAGAACGACTTCGTGACGGGGACGACGATCGACGTCGACGGCGGCGCGCTGCTGCCGTGACGATCGACGGCGGAGGATCCGCGCGGACAGACGATCGACCAGAGGAGAGGGCACGCATGGGCCGGAAGAATGCCGAACGAGCGAGCGCTGCGCGCCGCACACCGACGCGATGCGGCCTGGCCATCAGCCTGTTCGCCAGCATCCTGCTGCTCTCGGGCTGCGCCAGCGCGAAGCCCGAGCAGAGCCCGGATGCCCTCGCGTCGCCCTCCGTCGCGTCGCCCTCCCCCGCCTCGCCCGAGTCGGTCGGGCTCTCGAGCGACGCCCTCGCTCGGCTCGACCGGGTGCTCGAAGGCTATGTCGATCGCGGAGAGCTGCCGGGCTATCAGCTGCTGATCGCGCGCGACGGTCGGATCGTCCACGAGAGCGTCTACGGCAAGATGGATCTCGAGACCGACCGACCGCTGCGCTCGGACACGATCCACCGGATCTACTCCATGTCGAAGGTGATCACGGGCGCCGCCACGATGATCGCCTACGAGCGCGGAAGCTTCCTGCTGAACGATCCGATCTCGAAGCATCTCCCGGCGCTCGCCGACCTGAGCGTCATGGAGTGGGAAGAGAATGGCGACACGCGCATCGTGCCCGCGAAGCGCGAGATCAGCGTCCTCGATCTACTCCGACACACCTCCGGCATCAGCTACTCCTTCATCGCCCGACCGCCGCTCGGCGAGCAGTACGTCGAGGCCAGCATCACGCCGGGTCTGCGCCCGCTGCCGGTCCCGACCGCCCTCGGTCCGTCGGGACCCGATGCGTCGGCCACCCTCGAGGACATGGTCGAGCGGCTGGGCAGGCTCCCACTCGCGATCCAACCCGGCTCGGCCTGGCACTACGGCGTCAACATGGACGTGCTCGGTCGCTTGATCGAAGTCAGCTCCGGGAAGAGCTTTCCGGAATTTCTCGAGCAGGAGCTCTTCGCTCCGCTGGGCATGAAGGACACGGCCTTCTACGTGCCGGAGCAGAAGGTGGACCGATTCGCTGCGCTCTATGGCCCGACGCCCGAATCCGGTCTCGAGCTGATCGATGCGCCGCGCGCCAGCAGCTATCTCGAGGTCCCCGCGATGCCCGGCGGCGGAGGCGGGCTGGTCGGCACGGCGCACGACTACATGCGCTTCGCACTGATGCTGCTCGGCGGCGGCGAGCTCGACGGACAGCGCGTGCTCGGTCCGCGCACCGTGGAGCTCATGATGTCGAACCATCTGCCGTCCGTGGACTTCGGTGATCGACCGCTCGTGTTTGCGACGGGCGACGCGTATGCGAACGGCGGTCTCGGCGTCGGATTCGGCCTCTCCGGCAGCGTGATCACGCAGCCCGCCTTCACGGGTCTGCCGGTCTCGGAGGGCACCTTCGGCTGGGGTGGCGCCGCGAGCACCTTCTTCTGGGTCGACCCCGAGGAGGACATCGCCGTCGTCTTCATGACGCAGCTGCTGGCCTCGAATCGCTATCCGCTGCGCGCGCATCTCATGAAGGGCGTGAACGCGGCGCTGCTCGACTAGCAGGCGCGTGCGGCGCTGCCCGCGGCGCTCGCCTCGAGATGCCCCGCCTCGACCATCCAGGCGATCAGGTCCCGCAACGACCGCTCGTCGTCGATCGGCGGCCTCCCGAGCAGCCGACGCGCCTCCCGATCGTCGATCGGCACGCTCCTGGTGAGCACCTTGGCCGCCTCGTAGGTCAGCTCCGTCGGGCGACCGAGCCGTTGCGCCACGTCTCCCAGGCGGCCCATCAGACGAAGCAGCCATCCGGGTACGCGCTGCGCTTCGAGCGGTCTTCCCGACAGCAGCTCGAGCAGCTCGTAGTAGCGTTCGTGGCGGAGATAGAACGAGGGGGCCATCAGCCGGGGCGCGGAAGACCGACCCTCGAAGACCGCCGCCACGACTGCCGCGAGATCGCGCACGTCCGTCGTCGCCAGCCCCCCTTCGGTCACGAGCACGCGGCCCTCCGTCAGAGCCTTGGCGATCAGCTGAGGCCCGATCGAGAAGGTCGGATCATGCGGCCCCTGGACCGCTGCCGGATAGACGATCGTGAGCGGCATGCGCTCTTGAAAGACGCGCGCAATCGATTCCGCCCGGGCCTTCGTCGCCGCGTACATCGAGTCGGGCCTGGCGACCGCATCGTCGGCCGTCATCTCCCGCCCGGGCGCGGGCGAGAGCGCCAGCATGCTCGAGACATAGACCGCGCGCTCGAGGTCGGCCTCGGCCGCTGCCTCGAGCACGTGCCGCGTGCCTTCGACGTTCGTCAGGGCGAGCAAAGGCTCGTCCTCTCGTTCACGGGAGAATCGCCCGGCGCAGTGGAGCAGCCCGGCGCAACCGACGAGCGCCTGACGAATCGCTTCGCCGTCTCCCACATCGCCGATCGCGACCTCGACGTCGGAAGCGCTCCGGCCGAAGGGAGCGAGCACGGCGTCGAGCTTGCCGGGCGATCGCGCGAAGACCCGGACCGCGTGCCCGGAATCGAGGAGCGCCGCCAGGGAATGACAACCGATCAGCCCGGTCGCCCCGGTGACCAACACTTTCATTCCGCCCAAGCCAGTCCTCTCAGATGATCGGGCCCAGGAAGCCCGCCCACAGATCGATCAGCAGCAGGCTGATCGCCCCCGCCGCGCTCGCTTCGATGCAGGTCCGCGACAGCGACCAGCGCGGCTCGCTCATCTCCTCGTCCATCCGGAAGATGCTGGGAAAGCTGACCACGAAGTAGAGCGAGTAGAAGATCGATCCCCATAGCAGCATCGCCCCGAGATCCACGTACCAGACGTTCCCCGAAGCGGCCTGCGTGATGTAGAGACGCGTCTCGGCCCAGGCGAAGAAGAGCGCGGCGAGCGCGACGATCACGATCCAGGCGACACGCCTCGCTGCCGTCCCCCAACCGAGCGTCATCGAGCGCACGCGGCGCATGCAGACGATGGCGACCGTGTGATACACGACGAAGAAGGCGACCGCGTTCAGGTACATGCCGTAGGGCACCTTCTTGTAGGCCGCGGCGGCGAGCTCTTCGTCGGGACCGACGAGCGCCGAGTCGAAGTAGAGCGTGACGTGGTCGAACCGGTAGCGAAGCCCGAGGACGTCGAAGAAATACTCGGTATGGAAATAGGTCACGAAGAAGACGAAGACGAACATGTAGAGGTTGAACTTGAACCAGTAGCTCTCCCGCCAGGAGACCGGCGAGCCGCGGCGAAGCCAGGCCGGCAGCAGCACGCAGTACGGAATCCACATGCCGAGATTCTGGACGATGTGCCAGAAATTGTTGGTGTCGAGCCAGCCGAGCGACTGGATCACGCCGTTGTAGACGAAGAAGACCGGCACGAAGGTCAGGAAGAACTTCTCTGCCCAGGCCTTGTCGGGATTGTGCGAGAACCAGTAGGTCTGCACCCCTGCTCCGCCAGCTCGTTTCTCGTTCGCCTTCTTCACTTCGGCTTGTCTCCATCGATGACGCAGCGCCGCACTTCGCGCTCCCTCGGATAGTGATCGGACAGTCCGCGATGGACCGTCGAGCGTTCGTCCCAGATCGCCAGGTCGCCGACCGACCAGCGCCAGCGGACGTGGAACGTCGGATGATCGATGTGGCGGGTCACGAAATCGAGCACGGCCGCGCTCTCGGCGCCCTTCAGCCCAACGACCTCGCGCATGAAATGGCCGCCGTAGAGGATCGCGCGCCGGCCGGTCTCGGGATGCGTTCGGATCAGCGGGTGTTCGACCGCCGGATAGCTGGCCACCAGCCGCTCGGCCATTGGACGCCCCGCCTCCTCACCGAACTTATCGATCAGACCTCGCACGAAGCTCGTGTTGTCGTGGCGCACCCGCAAGCGTCCGAGGAATTCCTGGACCGGAGCGGAGAGCGCGTCGTAGGCCGCCGTCATCGAGGCCCACATCGTGTCGCCCCCCCGATCGGGCACGATCGTCGCGCGCAGGAAGGCCGCCTTCGGCGGCTCGGGCGTCCAGGTGACGTCCGTATGCCAGTAGTCGGTGGCCGGCGCGCTGTCGGGCCCATCGTGAATCACCTGCAGCGTCGGCCGCATCTCCCCCATGATCACCGAGAGCGGAAACACGCTGGGCGTGCCGAAGCGGCCGGCGAGGGCCAGGTGTCCGGCATCGTCGAGCCGCGTGTTCCGGAAGAACACGACCTCGTGCTCGAGCAGCGCGGCATAGACGTCTTCCACCTCGCGCGGCGTCGGGTCACGGACGTCGACGCCCACGATCTCCGCACCGAGCGCGCCGCCGAGGGGCTTGACGTCCATCCTTGCTCCTCTCCTGCCCGGCCTGGCTGGATCCAGGCGGCGACCTTGCGTGGCGGTTCGCCATGCCACGTTAGCCGAATTCGACCCCCGCAATCGAGTGATCCGGCGCGAGTCGGACCGTCACGTCGGCCCGCGCGGGCATCGTCTCGAGCATGGCTCGCGTGACCCGTTCGTAGTGCTGAACGAAGCGATCCAGAGCGCGCGGAGCCAGGCGCTTTTCGGGGGCGAGCACCTCGTCCTGCTGCCCCCGCCAACGAAGCACCGCCGCGAGATCGGGCACGGCCAGGAAGACGAGCAGGTCGAGCTCGTCCCAGAGCGCGCGGTAGGGCCCCGCCAGCTGCCGATTCACATGGCCGCGCCAGCGTCCATCCGGGTCCTCCTCTCGCTCGAGGGCGTTGATCGGCGCGGCGAGCTCGATCTCGGCGACGGATGCGGCACCCACGCACCAGCCTTCGAGCAGGACCAGATCGTAGGGACCCTCGAGCCGACGCGAGCCATGCCGATCGTCGATCCCCTTGTCGAAGACGGGGACCTCGGCGGGCTCTCCTGCCGCGAGTCGTCGCAGCGCCGCGCGACACAGATCGACGTCGTGCGTCCCGGGCGGGCCTCGAGTCTCGAAGAGCGGATGGATCGCGCGCGCCCGCTCTCGCCGGGCCGCCCGGGTGAGATAGAAGTCATCGAGCGAGAGCAGGCCAGCGCGAAGCCCGAAGAAGCGGCATGCCTGCCCGATCAAGGCCCCGAGCGTCGACTTGCCGGCCCCCTGTCCGCCGGAGAGACCGACGCATGCGGGTCGTGAGCGGGACCAATCGAGTGCGAGCATCGCCGCCAGCTCCCGATAATCCCGGGGCGCCTCAGCATCGAGCGAGGCTACGCAGCGGTCGAGCCGCGCGTCCTCGGAGCGCCCTGCCAGCCGAACGAGCCTCAACCGCTCTCCTCTTCCTGCGACCCCGCAGATGCTAGCTTTTCGCGTCTCACGGCCACCCCTCGAGCGAGCGGGGCCTCTCGCCTCGCAAACCGACGCATTGGAGCAGCGCATGACGATCCGAACCGGCTTCATCGGACTCGGCAACCAGGGCAAGCCGATCGCGGCCCACCTGGCCCCGGCCGGCTTTCCGACGACGGTCTACGACATCGCCCCCGAACCGGTCGCCGAGCTGGTTGCCGGCGGTGCCAAGGCCGCCGCGACACCGCGCGAAGTGGGCGCAAGCTCCGACATCGTCGGCCTCTGCGTTCCCGAAGACAAGCACGTTCGCGCGGTCGTCTTCGGCGACGAGGGTCTGCTGGCGGGCATGACCGCAGGCGGCGTGATCCTGATCCACAGCACGATCCTGCCCGAGACGGCCGAGGAGGTCGAGGCCGCGGCCCGGGAGAAGGGCATCGAAGTCATGGATGCCTGCGTGACCGGCGGCGCGGACCGGGCCGCAAAGCGGGAGCTCACGCTGCTGATCGGCGGCAGCGAGGCGGCGCTCGAGAAGGCCCGGCCGTATTTCGCCGCCGTCACCGACGTCGAGCTGATTCACGCGGGTCCCCTCGGTAGCGGCGCGAAGCTCAAGCTCTGCATCAACCTGATCACGTATATCCAGTGGGCGGCGGCCTGGGAATCGGCCACGCTCGCCAAGTCGGCCGGCCTCTCGGTCGACGTCCTCAAGCAGGCGGGACAATCGAACGGCCAGGTCACCCCGATGATGCTCGCCTACATGGCCAATCTCGATCTTCCCGAGGAGGCACGAAACAGCGATCAGTATCAGAACTACATGCTGAACATGACGCGCATCGCGGAGAAGGATCTCGCGTGGGCCCTCCAGCTCGCCCGTCAGGGAGAGGTGCAGCTACCGGTCGGCGGACTCGTCTCCCAGATCATGGGCAAGCTCTACGGCCTGCACGAAGACCGGCGACATTAGGCGCCGCGGCCCGGCCTCCCCGCACATGCCCCGCAAGCTCGAAGACTTCGACGACGTCTCCGACTATGGGATCGACGAGGCGAGGCGCGACGCGCTGCTCGCCGCGCACGCCGAGTGCTCGGTCGTGTGGTCGACGTCGGACGGCTGGCCGATCGGCGTCATGCATCTCTACGTCTGGCGGCAGGGGCGCTTCTGGGTCACCTGCACGGGGGAGCGAAAGCGCGTTCCGGCCCTGCGCGCGCGCCCTAGAAGCTCGGTGATCGTCGGCTTCCCCGATGAGCAGACCGTGACCGCGAAGACGATCGCGATCGTCCACGACCACGGATCGGCCCACCACGACTGGTTCTACAGGGCACTGGCCGAGAAGGTGCTGCCCGGGCAGCCGCCTTCGATCCGAGCGGCCGGCCTCGACGCCTGGATCGAGCGACTCGACTCGCCGAGTCGGGTGGTGATCGAGCTCGTGCCGCAGAAGTGGATCAGCTTCGACGGGCGCAAGGTCAAGGCCCATGGCGAGGGCCGCTGGCAACCCGGCACGCCGTGGATCGAGCCGGAAGCGAAGGCCTAGCAGTCGATCCCCGAGACCCTGCAGACGGCAGCTAGCTCGGACGGGAGGGCGTGAACTCGACGCGCACCGCCTCGGGACCGCGCGTGAAGACGCTCGGCACCATCCTCGGCGTGAAGCCCGCCGCCAATCGCATGTCCGGGATCCGCCTCATCAGCTCCTCGAACATGATGCGCAGCTCGAGCCTCGCGACACTCGCGCCCAGACAGAAATGCGTTCCCCAGCCGAAGGCCACGTGCTGGTTCTTCACGCGCGTGACGTCGTAGCGATCGGGATCATCGAATTGCTCCGGATCCCGATTCGCGGACGAATACATCAGCAGAAGCTCGTCACCCTCCTCGATCGTCTGCCCGTGCAGCACGTGTCTGCGCGTCGCCGTTCGCCGCATGTTGAGGATCGGCGTGACCCAGCGAATGAACTCCTCGACCGCGACCTTCATCTTCTCGGGGCTCGGATCCCGAATCAGCTTCGCCCGCTCCTCGGGAAACTCGATCAGGTTCATCACCGTCGTCCCGATCACCGCCCGCGTCGTTTCAGCGCCTCCGTCGAGCACGAGCAGGCCCTCTGCGATGATGTCGGCGTCGCTGAGCTTCTTGCCCTCGCATTCCGAGTTCGCCCAGAGCGAGACGAGATCGTCCCTCGATTCCTGCCGACGCAGCGCGGCCAGGGCCAGGATCTCCTGCGCGAACTCCTGAACCGCAGCGGTCGCGTCTTCGGCCTGACCGAAGGCCATCGACCCGTCATCGGCGTGCTGACCGCCCGCGAGCATGGTCTTCTCCGACCACTCCTTGCATTTCGACCACATCCCTGGCGGAAAACCCAGCCATTCATTGATCACCATCGCCGGCAGCGGCGCGGCGAGCTCTTCGATGACCTCGCAGTCTCCCTTCTCGACGACCGCATCGATCAGCGAAGTCGCGAAGCCGCGAATCTCGGTCTCGTGGGAGCGCACGGCCCGCGGCGTGAAGCGCGGCGAGACCAGCCGACGCCGCGCGTTGTGATGCGGATCATCGGTATTGATCATCGAGGAGTCGCCGACCGATCGTGGCCGCGACCCCGAAGACGAGCTGTACAGCTCCGGGTTCTTCTCGATCGCCACCACGTCTGCGAAGCGGGAGATGCCCCAGATCCCGTGCTTCTCGTCGCGATGGACCGGCGAGTTCTCGCGCAGCCATCGATAGACGGGATAGGGATCCCCGGCGTAGAACTCGCCATCGAGCAGTCGGATCTCGTCCGGATTCACCTGTCTGCCTCTCTACTCATGTGTTTCTACTCATGTGTTTCCGGCCTTGCGCGCCCGGCGTCGCTCGGACCCGCCCTCCACTGGCACACGACGCGATCAATCACGGGAGGTTCGATAGTCGCCGAACTTCTCGTCGCGCTTCTGCAGGGCACTCGTGAGCTTGCCCGTTCCCGAGCCGGTCTGGCTGATGAACTCGTCGAAGCTCTTCTGGTGCATGGCGAGCGAGCAGAGCTCCGTGCCCTGGCGGATTCCCTGGCGCAGGCCCATCACCTCCATCTGGCGATGCACGGCGCGCTTGTTCAGCTGCACGATGTCCGGGGGCAAGGCGGCCATGCGCGCTGCCATCTCGAGGGTCTTGGCTTCGAGCTCGTCGGCCGGAAAGGCACGCGTCGCCCAGCCGCGCTGCGCCGCCTCGATGCCGTTGATCGAGTCGCCCGTCAGCATCATCTCCATCCCGCGTCGCATGCCGACCAGCCAGGCATGGAACTGCATGTCCGGCACGCCGAAGCGCACGGCGGGATATCCCATCTGCGCATCCTCGGCCATGTAGACGACGTCGCAGCCGGTCGCGAGCTCGCTGCCCCCGGCGAGGCAGTAGCCGTGCACCTGCGCGATCACCGGCTTCGAGAGCTCCCAGATGCTCATCCAGCCTTCGGTGACGTGGCGCGGATATTGTCCTTCTCCAGGCGGCGTGAAGAAGGGATACTCGAGCCCCTCGTTGCCGCCGCCGAGGTCGTAGCCGGCGGAGAAGCTCGGGCCCGCGCCCCGCACGATCATCACGTGCACGTCGTCGTCCATGTCACCCGCGCGCAGCGCGTGCAGCACCTGCGCCCGCAGCGCATGGTTGAGCGCGTTGCGCTTCTCCGG
This sequence comes from uncultured delta proteobacterium, assembly GCA_963698485.1. Classification (GTDB taxonomy): domain Bacteria; phylum Myxococcota_A; class UBA9160; order UBA9160; family UBA4427; genus UBA4427. Next base: position 84,973 of record CAVORA010000005.1, read on the forward strand.
TCGGTTCAGCGTGATGCGACGAACGTGCGGCGACGGCTCGTCGACGAGGATCACCGTGTAATCCTTGGCGGAGGTCGGCCAGCTCGGCTTCAGGTCGCCTGCCGCCGCATTGGCGTCGCCGGATTCCCGGTCGGAAACGTTGTCGTAGCTCATGGTCTGTGGCTCCCTGGAGATCTGGGTGAAGCGTCGGTGTCAGGGGCTTGCTCGACTCCGCTCCGCCCGGTTGGTTGGTCGCTTCGTAGGTTGGTGGACACTTGATCCTACCCAATGGACCGACCGCGACAATGAGCGCCCCCGAGCAAATCGTCGCCGGACGGGGACCCGTTCACCCGTGGTACGCTCACGACCGGGCTCGCGAACGAGCACGACCGATCGGACGGCGATCCGATCGACCCGGGATGACGCCGGATGATGCGGGAGACAGGAGGAGGATCGATGAAGCCCTCGGGTCCGAGGTTTACGCGACGCGGCTTCACGGCCCGACTCGGCGGTCAGGCGCTGGGCCTGCTCGGACTCGCGCTCGGCGCGGGCAGCGGGACGGCAAGCCGTGCGACCGCCGCCGGGCGCGCCCTCGAAGCGCTGCCCGAAGCGCTCCTCGTGCGCAGCCCATTCGTGTACATCTCCCCGCTCCGGTCCAACGGAGCCGAGAGCACCTGCCACGCCGAGCTCTGGTATGCGTGGCTCGACGACAGCGTCGTCGTCACCGTAGCGAGCGATCGTTGGAAGGCTGGCGCCCTCGCGCAGGGGCTCGATCGCGCGCGCATCTGGGTCGGCGATCACGGCCGCTGGAAGACCTGGTACGGCGGACGCAACGAGGCGTTCCGCTCGGCCCCGTCCTTCTTGACCCGCGCGTCGCGCGCAAACGAGCCCGGCCTGCTCGACCGTCTCCTCGACGTCTACGAGCAGAAGTACCCGGACGAGATCGCGGACTGGCGCGAGCCGATGCGCTCGGGCAACGCAGACGGCTCACGGGTCCTGCTGCGCTATACGCCGATTCGCCGCTGAGCCCGGAGCCGGCTCGCCGGCGAGCGAAGGGCAGCGCTAGAGCTGACTCGAGAGGGCCAGCAGGGCCGCCGTCCCGTCGATCACGATCGGCGGGATCGACTCCTGGATCGTCGACCCATCGAGCGCCATCGACGCGAAGCGGGCCAGCGTCGCGAAGGCCCAGCCGAGGCCGAGCGCGAGATAGACGTTGGGGTCGCCTAGCACCAGCGCGGTGGCCCCGACCCCGAAGAGGATTCCGCCGAAGACGCCGCGCGCCTCGGAAAAGGCCTTCGCGCTCTTCAGCTCGATGTCACAGCCATCCGTGATGAGCGTCGGCTTCAGGAAGCCCGCCAGCCCGATCGCCACGGTCAACAGGGCGCCCAGCCTCGGCAGCCATGCAAGAATCATCTCCATCCTGTTTCTCCCCTCACCGGTCGTTTTCCATCCACGCACTCGACGACGCCGTCGTGTGCGACGAGCACGTTCGAGATCACGACGTGGTGCCGCTCTATGCCGAATCGAATTCCGTCGAGCCGCTTCGCGCGCGTTCTCTCGGTGATCGTACGCTGCCGCCAGAGCCTAGACATCTCCGCCGACGATCGCCTCCTGCCCCGAACGAGGGCCGCTCGCACGGTCCGACGAGGCGCTACGCTGGGTCGCCCACGACCCGGATCCCGACCGTCCTCCACTGAGGGAGAGCCACATGACCAGGACCGCCTTGATCACTGGAGCCTCCGCGGGTCTCGGCGTCGAGTTCGCGCGCCAGCTCGCGGCAACGGGCCACGACCTGCTGCTGGTGGCTCGCCGCAAGGAGAAGCTGGACGCGGTTGCAGAAGACCTGGCACGCAGCCACGGCATCGGAGTCCAGACCTTCGGCGCGGACCTGTCGGACCCGGCGGCGCCCCGTGAGATCTTCGAGTTCACGCGCTCCCAGGACCTCGCGATCGACGTGCTCGTGAACAACGCCGGCAGCGCCGGTCCCAATCTCCTCGAGGAAGAGGACTGGGCGCCCCAGGCGGCGTTTCTCGAGCTGATGATGATCTCGGTCCCCCACATGTGTCACTACTTCATTCCGCCCATGCGCGAGCGGGGCTTCGGGCGGGTCCTCAACGTGGCCTCCTTCGCCGCCCGGATCCCCCGCGCAGCCGGTGCACATTACGGCCCCGCGAAGGCCTACCTCGTCGCGCTCACCGAAGAGCTCGCGCTGATCCTCGCGGGCACGGGGGTGCACGCTTCGGTGCTCTGCCCGGGCTTCACGCATACCGACTTCCACGAGGTCGCGGGCCTTGCCGAGATGAAGAGCGCCCTCCCCGACTTCCTCTGGTATGACGCCGAGACCGTCGTCCGCGAAGGCCTGGCCGCGCTCGAGAAGGACAAGCCGATCATGATCTCCGGTCGCATCTATCGCTGGCTCGATCCCTTTGCGCAGTCAGTCTTCTTTCGCCCACTGATCAAGAAGCTCGCGCCCGGGCGCTAGGCGGAGGGAGGCGTGATGAAGCCGGAAGCCTTTCGGATCGAGATTCCTCAAGCCGACCTCGACGACCTGAACGAACGCCTCGAACGTTTCCGCACGACCGGCCGCCGACGCAACGACGATGCCCATGGCGACTGGGCGAACGGGGACTGGCGCTACGGCATGAACGGTGTCTACCTGGGCGAGCTCGTCGATTACTGGCTCGACGATTTCGACTGGCGAAGAGAAGAGGCCGCGATGAACGAGTTCGACCACTTCCGGGTCGAGATCGACGGCGTCCCGATCCACTACCTGCACAAGCCGGGTGTGGGACCGAGCCCGAAGCCCCTCGTGCTCACCCACGGCTGGCCCTGGACCTTCTGGGACTATCGATACGTCATCGAGCCCCTGGCCGACCCCGCTGCCCACGGCGGTGATCCGGACGATGCCTTCGACGTGATCGTGCCCTCGCTTCCGGGCTTCACGTTCTCGGGTCCGCTGCGCAAGACCGGGATCAACTGGATCCGCACGGCGGACCTGTGGTCCCGCTTGATGAAGGAGGTCCTTGGCTACCGACGTTATGCCGCGGCCGGAGGCGACTGGGGCGCCTTCGTGACGGCGCAGCTCGGACACAAATACGCGGACGAGCTCTACGGCGTCCACGAAGCCTTTCCAGCGATACCGGGCCTCGACTACTACGCCATCGAACGCGAGGACTACGCCCCCGACGAGGCCGACCTCTATGCGCGCCGCGCGGTCAGCGAGCCGCTCACCACCAGCCACATGGCGGTCCACTCGAGCGATCCCCAGACCCTGGCCTTCGCGCTCGAAGACTCTCCTGCCGGCCTGGCGGCCTGGATCATCGAACGTCGCCGGAACTGGTCGGACTGCGACGGCGACGTCGAGCGCGCCTTCACCCGGGATCACCTGCTCACGACCGTCAGCCTCTTCTGGCTCACGCGTTCGATCGGGACCTCGCTGCGCTTCTATTGGGAGACGGCGCGGCAGCCCTGGACGCCGAGCCATGATCGCCAGCCGACCGTCGAGGCACCGACGGCCTTCGCCGTCCTGCCACGGGACGTCTTTCCGCTTCCGAAGCGGATCGTCGAAGAACACGTCAATCTGCAGCAATGGTCGCGACTCACGCGAGGCGGGCATTTCGGTGCGGCGGAGGCGCCGGACCTGATCGTCGACGACATCCGCCGATTCTTCCGGGATCGATGAGCGGACGAGGCAGAGTTGCTACGTTCTGCGACGGTCGAGCCGGAGCGTGCATCGCCACCGGCGCGTCGATCCGCAGGCTTTGCCCGAAGCCGACGCGATCTCCCGACGTCGACCGTGACCCCCATCTTCGAGCCTCACGGCCAGAGAGACGAGACCCGACGCGATGAGCCTGCCGCCCCATCACCCCTTCTCCCTCGAGTACACGTCGAACCCCCGGCCCACCTTCGCCGAAATCCACCAGGACAACCGCTTCCTGCCGCTCCCGGATCTGGGGGCGGTCGCGATTCACGGCTACGACGCCGTGCGCGCTTTCTGTGACCATCCCCTGATGACGCGGAATCCGGCGGAGGCGGGATTCGGGGATCCGGCCGCCAAGGCGCTGCGCGCAGAGCGCTGGCCGACGCTCGAGGGCGCGATGACCGCGGCGCCCGAGGCGAGCGCGGGGCCGGAGCGCGCGAACCTGATTCGAGAGCTGCTCGCGCCTGATTTCCGGCCCGGCATGATCCGGAAGATGGCGACGACCGTCGAGGAGGTCGTCTCGACGGTCTGCGCGCCGCTGCAGACCGAGAGTGACCTCGACGTCGTGAAGCTGGTCCAGGAAGTGCCGCTGATCGTCATTTCACGGCTGCTCGGAATCGACGAAACCACGCGGGACTCGGCCCTCTTCCTGACCTGCGCGCCGGATTTCTTCCGCGGCATCAATCCGGTCTCTTCGGACGCAGACCGCGACAAGGCCGAGGCGGCCGCCAGGACGATGATCGACGTGCTGGGTCGCGCGGTCGAGAACCGTCGAGCCGAGCCGCAGACCGACCTGATCTCGCAGGTCATCGAGATCGCGGACAAGCGCGGTGACGTGAATCCGGAAGACGTCGTGCGGTCGATCGTGATCCTGGTCGCAGCCGGCACCGATACCACCCGACTCTCGACCTCCCTGTCGGTCAAGACGCTGCTCGATCACCCGGAAGCCTTCGAGGCCATGCGCGAGGACCGAGCGCTCGTGAAGAACGGCGTGATGGAGCTGCTCCGCTACGAGAGTCCGACGAAATATCTCGTCCGCGTCGCGCTCGACGACGTCGAGTTCGAGGGCCAGACCGTGCCGAAGCATTCGCTCGTCCTGCTCTCGATCATGGGCGCTGGCTGGGATCCTCGCGCCTTCCCGAGCCCGGAGGTCTTCGATCCGAGACGGGACCTGAAGGGCAGCCTCTCCTTCGGCTTCGGCTCCGGCTATTGCCTCGGCGTCCACCTGGCGAGGCTCCAGGTCGGTACGCTCGTCAACTATTTCCTCGACCACCTGCCCTCGAGCGCGACCTTCGACGCCGATCAGATCACCTGGGATCCCGGCAACCTGATGCTTCGCGAGATCACGGGCATGCCGATCCACGTTCGTTAGGCCGCCCGGCTCCGGCGTCCCGGAGCCGGCCAGCATCATCCGACACGACGGCCCATCGTGGCCATTCAGGGGGATTCACCATGGGTCAGCTCGACGGTCGCGTCGCCATCGTCACCGGCGCAGGACTCGGAATCGGCCGCGCCATCGCACAACGCTACGTCGAAGAAGGCGCCAGGGTCGTCGTCGCCGAGCTCAAGCCCGAGCCCGGCCAGAAGGCTGCCGACGAGCTCGGCCCGAATGCGCATTTCGTGCAGACCGACGCCGGCGACAAGCAGAGCGTCGAGCGCATGGTGCAGGCCACGGTCGACCATTTCGGGACGCTCGACATCCTCGTGAACAACGCCTGGGGCGGCGGTCGGATCTCGCGCATCGAGAGCAAGACCGAAGAGCTGATGAACCATGGCATTCGCGTCGGCTTCCTCGGGCCCTTCTGGGCGATGGTGGCGGCCCACCCGATCATGAAGGCCAAGGGCTGGGGGCGGATCATCAACATCTGCTCCCTGAACGGAGTCAACGCGCACATGGGGACGGCGGAGTACAACACCAGCAAGGAGGCGCTGCGTGCAGCGACGCGAACGGCTGCCCGCGAGTGGGCGGGCCATGGGATCACGGCCAACGTCATCTGCCCCGCCGCCAAGTCCAACTCCTTCGCGCAGACGATGTCACAGCACCCGGAGCTCATCTCGGCGGCCGATGGCGCCAACCCGATGGGCCGCATCGGCGACTGCTACGAGGACATCTCGCCGGTCGCACTCTTCCTCGCGAGCGAGGGCTGTCGATATCTGACCGGCAATACCCTCTTCGTCGATGGCGGCTCGCATATCAACGGCGCTGGCTGGGCTCCCGACCTCGACTAGCGTCCAGCGATCCGGGTCGTCGATCGATGCGACCGCGTTCAGCCCGGCGAATGACCGAAGGTGGCCTTCAGGGCTTCCATGTCGTCCGCGGTGATCGTCTCCTCGACCTTGTAGTAGCGGATGCGCCAGCCTTCCGGGGTGCGCACGTGATCCGCTTCGACGAAGCCGCTGGCGACGTTCTTCATGCCGACCGTCTCGATCGCCTGGAGATGGCTGGTCGAATGCCCTGAGTCGCCGTCGACGCGGATCACGTGGGTGCTCAGCGTATGGCGGACGCTGCCCTCGCTCATCGTCACCCCGCCTCCGAGCATCGCTCGGAACCACTCGATCACACGATCGCGACCGCTCGACTTGTCGACGATCCGCTCGTCACCGCAGAGCTGTACGAGCTCCCAGGTCGCGTCGGGCGCCATGACCTCGCGCTCGAGCGTCTCGAGATCTCCGCGATCGAGGGCCTGATAGTACAGCGAGAGGACGTTCTCGATTTCGCGATGCGCGAGGGCCTTCTCTCCAGCGTCCATCTGTCCTGCTCCTCGATCGGGTTCCGGCCTCGCGCCTCGTTCGACAGCCAGGCCCACGGAGCGCCCGACTCGCCCGGAAGCTTACCCGAATTTCGAGTCGTCACGACGTGGCGAGTCTCTCGGACCCCGGGAAGATCGACGCCCGTAGACTGCTAGCGTTGAGTCCTCACGCAGGAGGAACTTGCCATGACCCGTCTTGATGATCGCGTCGCTCTCGTGACCGGCTCCGCCCGTGGCGTCGGAAGGACCATCGCCCAAACCCTCGCCGCCGCAGGCGCTCATGTCGTCCTCGCCGACATCCTGGTCGAGGAAGGTCAGAAGGCCGCCGCCGAGATCGGCGAGAACGCTCGTTTCGAAGCGCTCGACGTGACGCGCGAGGAGGACTGGTCGCAGGTCGTGGCGAGCACGCTCGCGTCCCATGGCCATCTCGACGTGCTCGTGAACAACGCGGCGATCCTCCACCTGGGCACGATCGACAACACGCCACCCGACGTGTTTCGCCGCGTCCTCGAGGTCAACGCGGTCGGCCCCTTCCTGGGAACGCGCGCCGTGCTCGCCGCCATGAAGCAGCAGGGGCGCGGGTCGATCGTGCACGTCTCTTCGATCGACGGCATGGTCGGGATGAACGGCGTGACCGCCTACTCGACCAGCAAGTTCGGCGTCCGCGGCCTGGCGAAGTCGTCTTCGCTCGAGCTCGGCCGTTCGGGCATTCGCGTCAATTCGGTCTGTCCGGCCGGGGGCAATCCGGAGATGTACGGCCCCTGGATGGAAAAGCTCGGCCAGATCATGGACGAGACCGAGGCCTACAACAACAATCGCAGCATCCCGGGAACGGTCTCCTTCGAGGCGATCGCCAAGGCCGTCCTCTATCTCGCCTCGGACGAGAGTGACGGCGTCACGGGGATCGACCTGCCCGTCGACGGAGGAGCGACCGCGGGCAAGTTCATCCCCGGATTCAACGACATGTAGCCGCGAGGATTCGGGACCGCGATCGGACCTACTCGATCTGGCGCCCGCCCTCGAGATCGAAGAAGGCGCGCATGCTGAGCACGCGGCCCTGCTCGTCGATCTCCGCGACGTCGATCACGTCGAGCTCCAGCAGCTTTTCGCCCTGCCGAACGCGAGCGACGAGCGGCACGGCGGCCTCGAGTCCCGCCACGCAGGCCGGACCCGCGACGGCGAGCGACTCGGCCAGCTCGTTGTCGCGGTAGAAGGCGTGGATCGCGTCGATTCCCTCGTGCACCACGCCGCCTACCGGGATCTCGATGCGCGCGTTCGGGGCGTAGATCGAGACGATCTCTGCCACGTCCGTCGCGGTCACCGCACGCGTATACTTTTCGAACAATGCGTCGAAGCGCGCCTTGCTCATCACGAGCCCTCCGTGAGTCTGCGGATTTCGGCCATCGCTGGATGGTGCGCCAACAGCCCGCCGTCCACGGACAACACCTGGCCCGTGATGAAGGCCGCGGCATCCGAAGACAGGAAGACGACCGCCTGCGCGATGTCTTCGGGCTGCCCCAGCCTCGGGGTCAGCGTATTGCCCAGATAGACCGCCACCTGCTCGGGCGGCACGTTCGCCTCGAGCGCCGGCGTCGCGATGACGCCGGGCGCGATCGCGTTGCAACGGATGCCCTGCTTGCCGTACTGGGCCGCCACCGACAGCGTGAGCGACTGCAGCCCCGCCTTCGAAGCCGCGTAGGCCGACCGTGCCGCGTCCCCGGTCAGCCCCGATGCCGAGGAGGTATTGACGATCGAGCCGCCGCCGCGCCGGATCATGTGGGGGATGGCGTGCTTGCAGCCGAGCATCGGCCCGCGGAGGTTCACGCGCAGCGTACGGTCCCAGACCCCCAGATCCATCTCGGCGATCCCCAGATCGCGGCTCTGGAGCGCGGGATCCGAGTCGGCCGCATTGTTATGCAGGATGTCGAGTCCGCCGAACGTCGAGACCGCAGCATCGATCATCGCCGCGACGGAAGCCTCGTCCGACACGTCCGCCGCGAAGCCCTCGGCGCGCAGGCCCTGCTCGCAGATCTCGGCCGCCGCCTTCCGGGCCCCCGATTCGTTCAAGTCGCTGACGAGCACGGCGGCACCGGCTCGCGCGAGCGCAAAGGAGGTCGATCGCCCTATCCCCGAAGCCGCGCCGGTCACGACCGCGACGCGTCCTTCGAGACTCTTCGGATTCGTCGACACGCCCCCTCCTCGGCCTTGCGTCACGCGCTGGCCCCCTCGTCGCGCCCCCGTCTCGAGCAGCGATCGCCACGCCCTTCGTCCGCGGCGCCTGGCGCGCGGCATGCTGGTCGGGCCTGGCCGAGTATCGGTCGGCCGACCGCACGCCGTCAATCGCCGGATGCGCATCGATTCGATCCTCGAACTCCACATCGAGGACGGTACAATCGAGCGACCCGCGGATGGGCTCCGCGCAAGAAGGAAGGATCGCGATGTCCGAGCAACGTCCGCTCTTGATGGCCAGCGAGGCCGACGCGACGCGACGTCTCGCCAAGGCCCTCGAGGCCGACTTCTCGCCGCTCCCCGCAGCGAGCGAGCCCGAGCGCTTCGAAGCGTGGCGCAGCGAGGCGATGGCCGGAGCACCGCGCGCCCGGATCGTGATCGCGGCCTGGCTGGACGCGCCGAGCGAGGCCGAGCTGATGGACGTGGACGCGACCGATTGGCGTCGACGTTTCGAGCTGCCCTACCTGCTCTGGAATTTTGCGCTCGGCGCCGCCAGCAGGCGGGTTGCGGACGGCGGCGCGCTCGTCGGCGTGGTGCAGGCGCCCGCCGCTCTCGACGCGCCCGGCTGGACACCCGAGCTCGCGATCGCCGACGGCGTGTTCTCGCTGATCCGATCCCTGGCCGCAGCCGAGGGGCCACGAGGCGTTCGCGCCAACCTCGTCAACACGCCGATCGGCCTCGTCGAGGGGGACGTGATCGCACCCGCCCCGCCGCTCGCAGGCTTTCCCGGTACGATCGAGCAGCACGTCGCGGGGGCTGTGCGGACGTTGCTCTCCCCGGACGCCATCGGCCTCACGGGCCGAGTCCTCGCCGCAGACGGAGGCCGATCGCTATGACCGCGACGACGACGGCGCAAGCGACACCCAAGACGATTCTCGTGACCGGGGCGACCGGAGGCGTGGGCCGGGGCGTCGCCCTGGCCTGCGGGCAGGCCGGCTGGAGCGTCTGGATCGCGGCGCGTCGCGAGAAGGAAGGCAGCGAGGTGGCGCGCGAGATCGACGCGGCCGGCGGTCGCGGACATTTCGTCGTCTGCGACGCGGGCGACCCGGCAAGCGTCGACCACGCGATCGACACGCTGCTCGCGGCCGACGGGCGGCTCGACGGCATCGTGCACAACGCGACCAGCGGCCTCTCCCCGGTCCCGGCACCGCTCCATGAAGTCTCGCTCGCCGACTTCCAGAACCACGTCGACGTCGCCCTGCGCGCGCTCCATGCCCTGGCCCGCAAGGGCTTCGAGTCGCTCAAGGCGACTCAGGGCTCGCTGCTGCTGATGACCTCCGAAGCCGGCTTCGAGGGCAAGGCCAAGCTCGCACCCTACGCCGGCGTCAAGGGTGCCCAGCGCGGCTTCGCGCGCGCCCTGGCCCGGGAGTGGGGGCGCGACGGGGTCCGCGTGAACTCGCTGGCACCGCTCGCCTCGACGCCGGCCATGGAGCGCGCCTTCGAGCTGGACCCGGCAATGGCGAGTCGCGTGCTCACGCGCAATCCGCTTCGGCGGCTCGGCGACTCGACCGACGACATCGGCCGCGCCGCACGCTTCCTGCTCTCGGACGACGCGCGCTATGTCACGGGCCATACCCTGATGGTCGACGGCGGGAGCTGCCCCGCGATCTGACCGGGCCGAATCGCAAGCGCGCCCGGCTCGTCGCTGGCGCCCCTGGCCCCTCCTAGGCCGCGCCTGTCGTGGCGCAGGCCTCCCGTGTACGCGCCTCGGCAGAAACCGGACCCGGCGGACCTAACGTCGAGGCGTCACCGTCACGGGCAGTCGTTCGGGTCCGTACTCCTGCAGGTGGTTCACGCACTCCCACTCGAAATCCGGCGCCAGCGCGAGCTGTGACGTCTCGAGGAGCACGAGCAGCTCCTCGAGCACCACGCGGCCGATCAGACGCGTCAGATGGTTGCCGAGGCAGATATGCGGGCCCAGGCCGAAGGACAGGTGCTCGGGTGGATCTTCGCGGTCGAGCCGGAACGAATCGGGATCGGGATAGGCCTCGGCATCGCGATTGGCGGCGCCGATATGCAGCATGATGTGCTCGCCCTTGTGCACGGGACAGCCTCCGATCTCCCCCTCTTCGCGCGCGGTGCGCATCAGGAAGGTCACGGGCGCTTCCAGTCGCAGGGTCTCTTCGACGCTTCGCGGGATCGCGTCGGCATGGGCTCGGAGCGCACGCTCGAAGCCGGGATCCGTCAGCAGCCGATGGATCAGGTTGCCGAGCATGTAGCTGGCGGAGAGCGAGCCCGACAGGATGTTGATCACGAGCGTGCGCACGTGCTCGGGCGCGATCGACCAGCCGTCGTCGCCCCGGGTCTGGACCATCAGGGTCAGGAGATCGTCGGGCGCCGCAGCGCCAGCCGTTGCCCTCTCCTCGATCAGCTCGTCGAGACAGGCTGCGAGCTCGGGGAAGGAGAGCGCGATGCCTTCGCCGCGCTCGGTGCGGCCGGTCGCCGGCCAGCTGCTGTGGAGCAGCTCGTTGCACCAGCCCATCACCGGATCGTGGAGCGCGTCGGGAATCCCGATCGCATGCGCCGAGACGGACCCCGGCAGCGGGATCGAAAAATCCTCCATCAGGTCGCCCTCGCCGCGCCGGACGATCTCGCCGAGACGGCGGCGCACTTCGTCGCGGGTCCAGGGCTCCTCCGCCGCGGCACGGCTGCGCGTGAAGCCCTTCATCAGGATGCGCCGGATCTTCGGATGCAGCGGCGCGTCGAGCTCACCGAGAAAGCTCTCCTCCTCGGACACCACGACGCCCGGCGCGCGCATGTCGCCCACGCTCGAGAAACGCTTCGCGTCCTTGAAGGCCTTCGACGTGTCCTCGTACTTCGTCGTGATCACGAGGTTCTCCGAGGGCCGGCAGACGGGCTTCTCCCGCCGAATCCGCGCCATGCGCTCGAAGTCCTTCGCCTGCTCGGGATTCGTAGGATCGAAGGCGTAGGCCTCGTCGATCGGCTCGCGTCGCTCGTCGCCCTTGGGAGGCTGGCTCATCTCGTTGTCCTCGTCACTCTTCGGTGGATGGTCGAGGCGGATCATCGCGCGGCCGCGCTCACCGCCGTCTCTCAGATCGCGCGAACGTCTCGCGCGGGATCGAACTCGACGGGCGCGCGACCCACGCCGCGAGTCGGTACGAGCTGGTTGCGCACGATGCCCGACTCGTCGATCGCGTATTCCGGAATCCGCACGATCAGCTCCTGCAATGCCACGCGAGTCTCGAGCCGGGCGACGGCGTTGCCGAGGCAGAAATGGATTCCGTGACCGAAGGTCCAATGGTTCTTGACGCTGCGATCGAGATCGAGCTCCTCGGGGCGCTCGAAGACGGTCTCGTCATGATTCGCCGAGCCGTAGAGGAGCAGGACCTGATCTCCCTCCGGAATCGTCTCCCCGCCGATCTCGACGTCTCGCGTCGTCGCGCGCGCCAGACCCTGGACCGGTGACACGTAACGAAGGATCTCTTCGAGCGCGCGCGACCAGCGACCCGGATCGTCGACGAGCTTCTTCCGCTCGTTCGGAAAGCGCGCCAGCGAGATGATTCCGTTCGCGATCATGTTCATCGTCGTGTTCTGCGAGGCGTCGTGGAGCAGCGAGCAGAATCCGCCGATCTCTTCGTTCGAGAGCGGCTCTCCTTCCGACTGATTGTGAAGGATCTGCGAGATCAGGTCGTCCGACCGCTTGGCCCGTCGCTCCGCGACCAGGTCGGTCCAGTAGCTCTCCATCTCCTGGTAGGCGCGCAGGGCGGCCTCGCTCGTGAAGTCGTTCCCCGCCAGCGTGTCCATGTTCCACCGCAGGAACTGCGCGCGATCGGCTTTGGGCAGATCCATCAGCTCACACATCGTGAGGGTCGGGATCAGCTGCGCATAGTCGGTCGCGGCGTCGAATCGCCCCCCTTCGACCAGCCGCTCGAGGATCTCGATCGCGCTCTCGCGCACTCGCGGCTCGAGCGAAGCCACCCGCGCGGGCGTCAGCACGCGCGCCAGGATCGCCCGCAGCTCGTCGTGCCGCGGCGGATCCATGTTGAACATATTGGGCGGGATCAGCGAGATGTCGGTGTCGATCAGGGTCCCGCGTGCCGAGGAGAAGGTCCGCCAGTCCGCCAGGGCATCGTTCACGTCCCGCGCGCGGGTGAGAAGCCAATAATGTGGCCACACGCGGGCCTCCGCGGTGGGGCGGCGATAGGCCGGCGCCTGATCCCGCAGCACTCTGTAGAAGGGATAGGGATCCTCGAAGAAGCGTTCGTCGAAGGGGTCGAAGTCGAAGTCGTCCGGCAGCGCGCCTCGTCCGTTCATGATCGCAGCACCCTCCCCCCGCGTGCGCCGACGTGGGCATCGTCTTCCAGGATCTGCTCCCCATTGCAGAAGGTCGCGCGATAGCCCTTCGCCTTCTGGACGAAGCGACCCGCTCCGCCCGGGAAGTCGTGCACGAACTCGGGCATGCGTTCGGCGACGCGCTCGAGATCGATGATGTTCAGGTCGGCCTTCTTGCCGACCTCGAGGCTTCCGCGATCCTTGCAGCCGATGATGCGGGCCGGCGCAGAGGTCATCCGGCGAACGGCCTCTTCGATCGTGAAGAGGCCTTCCTCCCGGACCCAATGGGAGAGCACGAAGGAGCACCAGCCCGAGTCCATGACCTGACCGACATGCGCGCCGGCATCGCCCAGCCCGGGCAGCACGTCCCCCTTCGAGATCAGATCGGCGACCGCGCGCAGATTCGGATTGAACAGTCGCAGCACGAAGAGCGCCCGGCCCCGACTCTCGAGACTCATCCGCAGGAAGGTCTCCGCCGGCTCTTCGCCGGCTCGCGCAGCGAAGGTCCGGATCTCGCTCTCCTCGTCGAAGAGGTAGTTCGGCGTGTCCCCGTCGCCCAGCCAATAGAGCGGCACCTTCGAGAAATACCCCGTATCCGCCTTGGCATCCTCGACGAGCGCTGCCCGCATCGCGGGATCATCGATCGCACGGAGGCGACCCTCGAAGTCGAGCGCCGCGAGCTGCTTCCAGCTTCCGAAGCTCCAGGGCAGCGTATTCACCAGCCCCGCGACGAATCCCGAGCCTCGCGGAATCGCCACGCCGGACACGTCGAGCCCGTCCGCCCGCATCGCGCCGATCCGATCGGTGAACATCCGGCCCGAGCCGTCCGATCGTCCCGCGGTGATGCTGAACAAGACGCGATCGCCCGTCTCCTCGGCCTGCTTGCGCACGAGCTCGAGCTCGCCTTCGAAGTCCCCCGACATGTTGAGGACGTTCTGCATCAAGCCGCCTCCGGCGCCCTTGACGGCGCGGGCGATGCGCAGGAGCTCCGCGTGCTCGGCGTGGGTCCCGGGGACGTCGCGACCATCCGGCAGGACGTGACCGATGATGCGCGAGGTCGAGAACCCGACGGCGCCCTGGTCGATCGCCTCGCCGACGACCTCGGCCATCCGCTCGAGCTCGGTCGCGGTCGGCTGCTCGTCGACCGCTCGCTCGCCCATCACGTAGTAGCGGACCGCGCAGTGGCCGACGAGACCGGCCACGTTGATGGCGGGGGCTCGCCCCTCGATCGCATCCAGGTAGCCACCGTAGCCTTCCCAGTTCCAGGGCAGCCCGCCGAGGATGGCGTCGCGCGGAATGTCTTCCACCGTCTCCATCATGGCGGCCAAAGTCTCCGCGTCTCCCGGTCGCACCGGGGCGAAGGTGACGCCACAGTTGCCGAGCAGCGCCGTCGTCACGCCATGCCAGCTGATCGGCGTGAGATAGGGATCCCAGCCGATCTGCGCATCGAGATGGGTGTGGATGTCCACGAAGCCCGGCGTGACGGCGTGGCCCGCGGCATCGATCTCACGGCGGCCAGGCGAGGGCACATCGCCGATGGCCGAGATCGAGTCGCCATCGATCGCCAGATCGCCTGGCACGGGCGATGCGCCCGTTCCGTCTACGAGCTTTCCGTTGCGGATGACGAGATCGTGGGCCATCGAGTGGGCCTCCTTGCCTCACGGCGCGCTGCACAGGCGGGCCACGAGAATACAGGCCCTGCTCGTACGCGGCACCGCTGTTTCAGGCGGTCGAGTCCGCCCCACCCACGCGCAGGGGAGCCAGCAGCAGGGCCGCAACGAGAAGCACGCCAAGAAATCCCTGGAAGGCCGGGACGTAGCTGCCGGTCGAATCTCGCACCATTCCCACGATCACGAATGAGGGCGTGATCAGGACTCCGATGACCGGCGACATCCAGCCCATGGCTCGCCCGAAGTTCTGAACGCCGAAGATCGCCGGCACCATCGCATTCCAGACCGGCAGGATGCCGCCCGATGCCAGCCCCATGGCGGCCGCGCCGAGCAACAGGATCACGTAGCCCGGCTCCGTCGCGAACAAGCAGAAGGAGCAGGCGGTGGCTGCGATCGCGGCGACCAGGCCCACCTTGAGGGGCATCCGATCGGCCATGTAACCGAACGAGAGCTTCCCGAGGATGCCGAAGGATGCGATCACGAACATGACACTCGGCGCGTCCTCGGCGGGCAACGCCAGGTCCGCGTAGAACTGCCCGAGATTCGTCACCGCGGCGGTGTACGTTGCGAGGAACAAGCCGAGGCTCAGGGCGAAGAGCCAGAAGGCCGGGCGCGTCAGGATGTCCCGGTTGCTGGCCAGCCCATCGCCCGGACCGGACCCGAAAAGGCCGGTCCTGCCCGAAGGCTCGGGCTTGGCGCCCGCGTCGGCGGGATGGTTCCAGAAGCGGAAAGCCAGCAGCGGCAGCGCGATCAACGCGACCATCAGCGCGATCCCCTGCAGCCCCCCGCGCCAGCCGACACTCGCGATCGCCCGACCGAGCCCCATCGGAACCAGCATGCCACCGATCGAGGTGCCGATGGCCGCGATGCCGAGCGCGCGACCGCGCGACGCCGTGAACCAGCGCGAGATCACGGCCGAGCCGGTCATGGGCCCGAGCAATGTATTCGCCGCCCCGAATAGCAAGGCGCCCATGGCGACGAACTGGCCGATCGATTGCGCGAC
Organism: uncultured delta proteobacterium; assembly: GCA_963698485.1. GTDB lineage: Bacteria > Myxococcota_A > UBA9160 > UBA9160 > UBA4427 > UBA4427. Next base: position 100,597 of record CAVORA010000005.1, read on the forward strand.
GGACATGCCGAGCAGTCCCGCCAACAGACAGCCCGAACCGATCAGCATCAGACCCTTCGCCGACCAGCGATCCACGAGCGGACCCGCAATCGGCGCGATGAAGAGTCCGAGGCCGCTGGCGATACTGGGCAGCATGTTCACCGTCGTCGCGTCTGTCGCGAACTCTGCAATCACCGGAGGAAAGAGCAGGGGCAGGCTATAGACGAAGAAGCCCGTCACGAAGAGCTGGACCACGAAATGCGTTCCGACGACCCACCATCCCTTGAACATGCGCGCTCACACCCCTCTCGAACGTCCGGGACGTCCGCTCGCGCGAGTCATCGCAGCGAAGAAAAGAAATCCCGAAGGTCCTCGATGATGGCCGCCGGGTTCTCGGCCGGCGCGAAATGGCCACCGTCGTCCCGGATCCGGAGCTGCCGGAGATCGAAATAGTCCTTCGCCCACTCCGCGTCGCCGGGCGGCATGTCGTGCCGGAAGAGGGAGAGCGCCGTGGGCGCCGGAACCTGCGGCATCCCCTGCCGAGCGGGCGTCCAGGTCTCGCGAGCCGCCTCGCTGTAGTAGCGCGCCGACGTCACGAAGCTGTCGGTCAGCCAGTAGAGGCTCATCGTCGTGAGCAGATGGTCGCGACTGAAGCGCGACTCGACGTCGCCCCGACAATCGCCCCAGCGAAAACGCTTCTCGAGCATCCAGGCCAGCAGCCCGACCGGCGAGTCGTGCAACGCGTAGGCGATCGTCTGGGCGTGAAGCATGTGCGTCGCGATATGCGAGGCGAAGCGCTTCTGGAAGTCGATGAGTCCGGGGTCGGATCCGTCGCCCCCGCCGACCGAAACGATCGACCAGGGCCGGTCGCCGGCGAAGCTCGGGACCGGCGCGGCGTTCGTGAGATGGATGCCGATCAGATGCTCGGCATAGCGATGCCCCAGCTGGGTCGTGATCATCGCGCCCCAGTCCCCACCCTGCGCCGCATAACGCTCGTAGCCGAGCGTCTCGCGCATGAGCGTGTCCCACAGGTCGGCCGTACCGAGCGGGCCGACCCCCGTACGCGTGAGCGGCGTCGAGAAGACGAAGCCGGGCAGCGAGGGAACGACCACGTCGAAGCTGACGGCGGGGTCGCCTCCGTGCGCCTCCGGGTCGACCAGCGCCGGGATCACCGCCGACAGATCCCAGAACGTCCAGGGCCAGCCGTGGCTGAGAACGATCGGCGTCGGATCCGGCCCGCGCCCGCGTTCGTGGACGAAGTGGATCGGCAGACCGTCGATGCGCGTGCGGAAATGAGAGAGCTCGTTCAGCTCGGCCTCGCGTGCGCGCCAATCGAAGCCGTCGCGCCAATAGTCGACCAGCTCCTCGAGATACGCGCGCGGTACGCCGTAGGACCAGTCGTCGTTCTCGAAGTCGTGGGGCCAGTTGACGTGGTCGAGTCGACGGCGGAGATCGTCGAGCTTCGCTTGCGGGATGTCGATCTGGAAGGGCTCGGGGCGCATCGGGCGATCCTCCAGCCGCGGGCGGCGCAGCCCTGCGACTCTATCACGAGCCCGCGCGTCGCGGGCGCCCGCGAAGATCGGACCCGAGTGCCCTAGGAGTCCGACTCCCAGGACAGCACCGGCGCGCTGGCCGGGCAGTAGAGATGGGACAGCCAGAGATCGACGACGCGCTCCGGCATCTCGGGATCGAAGAAGCGATCGACGTAGCCCCAATGACACGGGCTCGACATGTAGTCGACCTCGAGACCGGCCAGCGTCTCGAATTCCTGCTCCCAGACGTGGGTCCAGCGGATCTCCATCGGACTCGGGGGCCGCGTGCGAACCCGACTCCAGCGCCAGTTCCGGATCGCGGGAATCGCCGCCGCCAGCAGCGGTGTCTCGCGCTCGAAGACCGCGACGGCGGCCGCAGCAGCCTCGGGCAGCACCCGAAGCCAGAGTGTTCGCTTGATTCCGATCAGTCCGGGCTTCGCCAATCCGCCGCCCAGCGTGTCGAGCCGCGCGAGCTCGAGCGAAGCGATCCGCTGGCCGAGTGCAGGCTCGAGTCCTGCGACCGCGAAGCGGGGACTCGATCCGGCCAGACGCGCGCACCACTCGCCGGCGGCCTCTTCGTGCTCGAAGAGCAGGTCCCAGGTGATGTCTCCGCCGCCGACCGAGCCCTCGAGATGGACCCCGGCATGCGAGGCCACGGCGCCGTCGATCGCGTCCGTCAGCAGGCCGAGCGCTGTCGCAATGGCTTGCCGCTCGGCCTCGTTGGCGGCGTCGCGGAGATACACCTGACCCACTACGCGACGCGTCACGCGTTGAGCCTCCCCAGGCCTTCGAATCCGGCGAGGGCGTCCGCGCCGACGGCGAAGCGTCGCGTGCGCGACTCGATGAAGGCTTCGCAGTCCGACCACCAGGTCGTGACCTCGGGCGTCGCGTTCTGGCTGCGCATCTGCCAGAAGCCGGGCACGCCCGCGAGCTCCCAGACGAGCAGAACCGAGAGGCCGACCCCGGCCGTCTCCGTTGGCGGGGTGACCCAGGTATGCAGCAGCTTCTGGCCGCGGGCCTCGGCACCGGGCCGGTAGCTCGACTCGAGGGCCTCGAGGAAGGCTTCGAGCATCCCCGGCTTCAGATGCAGCTCATCGAGGACGATGATCGGTGCGCTGCTCTCGGATCCGCCCGCATTCATGCTCGCCTCTCCCCACCGGCTGCGCTCGGCTTCTTCGATGCCCATCCGGAACCTGCGAGCCCTGCGATGCGCGATGGCAGCCCCTTGCTTGCTAGACCGTCGATCCGTCTCCGCTCTCCGCCGCCTCGGGCTCGGCCTGGGCCGTCGCATTGGCTTTGGAGCTGGCCTCGGACTCGACCCACTCGAGCTTCGGCCGCGCGCTCTGGAAGCCCTCATTGGGCTCGGGCTTCTTGATCCGCTGCGGCTCTTCCGCAGGATTCGGCAGGGACGCGGACATGTCGAGGCCGCCGATCACGATCGCGCCGTCGTGCATGATCACGCGCGGACTCTTGATGTCTCCACCGACGATTCCGCCCTTCTCGACCTCGACGAGCTCCGAAGCGACCACGTCGCCGGTGATCTTTCCGAAGACGATCACGGTGTGGGCATCGACGCTCGCCTTCACGTGTCCTTCGTTTCCGACGGTTACCTGGTGATTGGGCAGCCGCACCGAGCCTTCGATCGTGCCTTGGATTTCGAGATCTTCTTCAGCGACGACGTCACCCGTAATCGTCGTTTCGCGTCCAATATGAGCCATGAGATCCACCTCGAGCTCCGGCGTTGCCGGCTGGTCTGAGAAAAGCGGAGCGACCGCGCGAAGACGATCTCGCGGGTCTCGACCGATCTGCTGGGAGTCGCGGGCCTCGGCCTGCCCGGCCTTCGCCTCTGCAGACGGTGGGCCGACGTCCTCGCGGTCGCCCGCGCCCGTCCCGTCGCCCGCGGCGCCTGCCACCGTCGAGTATTGCGGCGGCAATCGGGAGCCGGCTTCACCCTGCGAATTCCCGGGTCCGAAGCGTCGCGCGACCACATCACCGAAGGGCGTCTGCTCCGACGCGCCCGCCGGTCCGGAGAGAACGCTCGACACGAGCCCCGCGGACGAGATCGAAGCGCCCGGAGTCGGTCCGCCCTGCGAGCCAGCCGCCGACGGCGATGACCCGCCGCCCTGCTTGTCTTCCTTCTTGCTGCGCTTCCACAAGGCCATGCTGCTCTCCCTCGAATCCGTCGAGTCCAAAGTGAGTGTCGCGGTCGCCGATTGCGTGACCGAGGAAGGCTCATCGTACGCGGCTGGGGCGCCCCCTGCTCTGCTCGTGCGGAGCGTTTGCGCCTAGCCTGCCGACTCCGCCTCGGCGTTCATCTCCTCGAAGACTCGCGCCACCGTTCGGAAGCCCGAGACCGCGACGGGAAAGCCCGCGTAGAGCGCGCAGTGACGAATCAGCTCGCAGATCTCCTGCCTCGACACGCCGAACTGCTCGATGCCCAGTCTGACGTGAATCGCCAGCTCTTCGTGCAATCCGCGCGTGCAGAGAATAGCCATCGTAGCCAGGCTTCGCGTCGCCGGAGGGAGCCCTTCGCGCCCCCAGAACTCCCCGCCGACGCGGGTGATCAGCGCCTGCATCTCCTCCGCCACCTCGGGCGGGAAGGTCAACTGCTCCACTGGGTTCCGGACCGTTTCACTCATCGGGCTCGCCCTCCTCGCCGTGCATGATGCACTACAGTCGGAAGCCCGTCGCCACCCCATTGATTGGAGGACGCTCATGGCTCGGCTGGCTCAGCCCTCTCTTGGAAATCGCAGGCCTGTATCCCGAAGGGCCGCGACCGCTCTCGGGATGGCGCTCGCGGTGGCCTCATGGCTGTCATGGCTGACCGCTGGCCTGCCGGGAACCGCCACCGCGACGGAGGAGCCCGCGCAGGCCCGGCCCGCGGCCCCGACGACCCAATACTCCCCGACCTTCGGCGACGACTTCCCGACCGAGGTCTACTGGGGAGACACCCACGTCCACAGCTCCTTCAGCATGGATGCGAACACCATGGGCAATACGCGGCTCTCGCCCGCGGCCGCCTATCGCTTTGCCCGTGGCGAGGCCGTGCGAGCGCATAACGGCATGACGGTGCGGCTCGAGGTACCGCTCGATTTCCTGGTCGTCTCGGATCACGCAGAGTACATGGGATTGCTTCCGGGACTCCGCGCCGAGGATCCCATGCTGATGGCCGACCCGGTCGGCCAACGCTTGGCCGCGGGGATCCAGGGCGACGCGGCGCAGCAATACGCGGTGGTCGGTGCGCTGATCGACAGCCTGATGAAGTCGGAGCCGCTGATCGACAACGAAGAGTTCAAGCGGAACATCTGGGATCGCATCACGGCCCTCGCCGACGAGCACGACGATCCGGGCACCTTCAGCGCCCTGATCGGCTTCGAGTGGAGCGCGATGCCGGGTGGAGACAATCTGCATCGAGTGGTCGTCTATCGAGACGGAGCCTCGAAGGCCGGCCAGATGATTCCGCGTTCTTCCTTCGAGGGAGACCGCCCGGAAGACCTCTGGGATTTCATGGAGGCCTACGAGCGAAAGTCGGGTGGCGACATCCTGGCGATCCCACACAACCCCAACATGAGCAACGGCCAGATGTTCTCTCTCGAGGACTCCTCGGGTCAGCCCTTCGATCGCGACTACGCGCTTCGCCGCCTGCGCCATGAACCGATCGCCGAGATCACCCAGATCAAGGGCGACAGCGAGAGTCACCCGCTGCTCTCCCCCGACGACGAGTTCGCCGATTTCGAGAACTGGGATTACGGGAACATCGGCGTCCCGACCGTCCTCAAGCAGCCCGAGCAGATCCAGTACGAATATCTGCGGCAAGCCTTCAAGAACGGCCTCGGAGTGGAGGCGCGCGTTGGCGTGAACCCCTTCAAGCTCGGCGTGATCGGCAGCACCGACTCGCATACCTCCCTCGCCACGGCCGCGGAGAACGACTTCTGGGGCAAGATGACGAGCATGGAGCCGAGCCCGACCCGCATAGCACCCCCCGAGTTCCAGCAGGAGGGCACGTCGATCTTCGCGTGGAGCTTCGTGGCGTCGGGATACGCGGCGGTCTGGGCGCGAGAGAACACGCGCGCGGCGCTCTTCGACGCGATGCGACGCCGGGAGGTCTATGCCACGACGGGCTCGCGCATCACGCTGCGGTTCTTCGGAGGCTTCGGGTTCGAGGAGCGGGATGCCGTTCGGCCCGACTCCGTCCGCATCGGCTACCACAAGGGCGTGCCGATGGGCGGCGAGCTCGCGCTCCCGCCGGCGGCGAAGGAAGGCGCCGCGCCTGCTCCGCGATTCCTCGTTCGCGCATTGAAGGACCCGAACGGCGCCAACCTCGACCGTATCCAGATCGTGAAGGGCTGGCGCCGCGCCGACGGAGCGCTCGAGGAGCGCGTCCACGACGTGAAGCTCTCGGAGCATCGCGGGCGAGGACTCTTCGGAGGGCCGAAGGCGATCGCGTCGACCGTCGACGTCGAGTCCGCCACCTATACCAACACCGTCGGCGACGCCGAGCTGCTGGCCTTCTGGGAGGACAAGGACTTCGACCCGACTCTCCACGCCTTCTATTATGTGCGCGTCCTCGAAATTCCGACGCCACGATGGACGACCTATGACGCGGTTCGACTCGGTGCCGAGCTCGACGCAGCCACGCCCCGAGTGATCCAGGATCGCGCCTACTCTTCCCCCATCTGGTACACCCCGCCCGTCGTCGATTGATGCCGATCGACGCGAGCGCGCATCCCTCCGGGAGAAAAGCCATGTCCCTTCGGCTCGAAGACAAGGTCTCGATCATCACCGGCTCGACCAGCGGGCTCGGCGCCGCGACGGCGACCCGCTTCGCCGCCGAGGGCGCCCGCGTCGTCATCAGCGGACGAAGCGAGGAGCGCGGCGAGAAGGTCGCGGGCGCGATCCGCAAGGCGGGCGGCGAGGCGACCTTCATCCGCTGCGACCTCGACGACGAGGCATCGATCCAGGCGCTCGTCGCGGGCACGCTCGAACGCTACGGACGCCTCGACAACCTGATCGCGAACGGCGCGGCGACCGCCACCGCGAGCGGCGAGAAGAACGCCGGCATCCTCGACATGGACAACGAGATCCTCGACGCCTCGATCGCGACGAATATCCGCGGGCTGCTCTGGCTCTTCAAACACAGCCTGCCCGCGCTGGTCGACTCGGCGCGGCCGGCGGAGGCCCGGACGAGCTCGATCGTCGCGATCGGCACCTCCGGGACGCGCAACGGGGCGCCCGGCATGCCCGTGTACTTCGCGACGAAGGCGCCCGTCGAGGTGATGGTGCGCTCCCTCGCCAGCGAGTTCGGAGGCCGGGGCGTACGCGTCAACTGCGTGTCGTCGGGCCTCGTCCAGACCGAGTCCGAGATGAAGACCATGACCGCCGAGTTCAGGGACTACGTCCTCAAGCTGAACGCCCTGCCCTATTTCGGCGAGCCCGACGACATCGCGAACGCCTGTCTCTATCTCTCGAGCGACGAGGCCCGCTACGTCACCGGCGCGACCCTCACCGTGAACGGCGGCGCCGCCTTCTGAGGAGAGGCGCCACCTTCTGAACAGCGGTGCTTCCTTGGGCTGAACGCCCTCTTGCCCCAGAATCCCGCCGGCTGCGGCAACCGCAAACCACGAGAGCCCCGAGTGGTTGGGATGCATTCGCTCGCCGTGAACTGTGAGGCGCAGCGCCAGCCTCGACCGCCGAGGCACCCTGCGGACCCGGAGGCGTTGCGACGAGGGAGAACGGCGATCGAATGCATCCCGACCGCCTGGCACTTCCCTGCAGGAGGCGCTCGTCCGCAGCCCGCCCAGCTCTAGCCCTTGACGTCCGCCAGCTTCACGACCTCCGTCTTCCACTCTTCGGGACACGGCCCTTTCGCGCTGACGATGCGCCCGAGCATGCCGCCTTCGCTGTGGCCGAGGGTGTTCAGCCAGTTCGGATGGCTCGGCCCCGGGTCCTCGTGGGCGATCAGGATCTTGACCGACCCGTCGCCTTCGTAGCGCGCTGTGAACTTGTTCGTCGAGATGTCGAAGAATCGATGCTCGAGGCTCTCCATCCAGAAATTCGAGAGCTGGAGATTCCAGGTCGCGCAGTCCGGAAGATCTTCGATCGTGACGGCGAGCGCCTCGTCCGGCGCGAGCGCCCAGTGGCTCTGGTAGTAATGGATCGTCGGGTCGCCGCCCGCCGCGTGGAGCATCGCCTGATCGTGCGGCGGCAGCTTGTTGAGCGTCTTCTCCTTGTACATCTTCGTCCACTGCAGACCGATCCCGACCGTCTGCTCCAGGAAGCCGAGCGTCTGACCGAATTGCTCCTCCAGCTTCAAGGGGTCGAGGTTGTTGTTCGGCCGCTCCGGGTTCAGACACTCGATGTTGAAGTGCGCGCGCTCCTCCTTCTTGCGATCACCGAAGGTCTGCCGCACGACCATGTTGGTCGAGTGCTCGGTCATCGGAAGCCAGTTGCCCGGCTTCTTCTCGCGGCTCATGAAGATCTCGAAGGTGCCGTCGTCGTTGAAGGTCATCTGGCTCGAGTCGATCTCGCCGGTGCTCGCCATCGCGCCCGGGCTACCTGCCCCCGCCTTCACGCCGATGCTGAACCATCGGACCGTCCCGCGATGGCCGTAGATCCGGTATTCGAAGCGGCTGTCGATCTTGCAGTTCTCGTAGTAGTTGTCCGGGTTGTCGTTCAGGATCTTCTTGGTGTCGTCCGCCAGTCGGTAGAAGGCGGGGTACTGGGTGTCGGCATAGTCGACGGCCTGCTCGAGTCCGGCTCTCAGGATGCGGGTCAGGAAGCGGTACCCGAGCGCCTGGTTCTGCAGGTCCTTGGGAGCGACGTCCGAGCGCACCAGCGCGCCGGCCGCCTTCAGGCGATCGCAGAAATCGTCCCAGATCCGGCCGTTCAGGATTCGTTCTTCGGCTTCGCTCCGACCCATCTTCTCGTCTCCCATGAATTCGCTGCGCATCGCCTTCGCGCGGCGCCCCGGGCGGGGGCTGCGCGCACCTGCGGCGTCGTCCTACGCTAGCGTGAAGCGTCTCAAAGTCACCGTCCCGCACCGGGCCCGATCGGCCCGGAAACCCGTCCGAGGCCCCGATGAGCGAGTCCTATTCCCCTAGCAAACCCTGCCCCGTGAGCGAGGTCCCGCACTGGGACATCGAAGCCGACGTGATCGTCGTGGGTTTCGGATCCGCCGGCGCTTCCGCCGCCATCGAGGCCGCCGAGTCCGGCGCCTCCGTCGCGCTCTTCGAGGTCGCCTCGGGCAGCGGCGGCACGAGCGCGATGGCAGGCGGCGACATCTATCTCGGCGGCGGCGGCGGCACCTCCGCCCAGCGCGCGAACGGCTTCCATGACGAGACCGAGGACTTCTTCCAGTACATGATGATGGCCGGGGGACCGGACGCCGACGAAGAACGCGTCCGGATCTACGCCGAGGGCGCCCTCGCCCACCACGAGTGGCTGAAGAAGCAGGGCGTTCCCTATCGCAACACCTACATCCCCGGAAAGCCGGTCATGCCGGGAACCGGAGACTGCCTGATCCTCTCGGGCAGTGAGTTCGCCTGGCCCTTCAAGGACAAGGCCAAGCCCTGCCCGCGCGGGCATCTGCCCGAAGCCATCGGAGAGACGGGCGGATTCTTCCTGCTGGACGCGCTCACGAAGCGCGTCCAGTCCCTGGGCGTCGACATCCACTTCGACACGCGGGGCCAGGCGTTGATCGTCGACGAACACGGAGGCGTCTGTGGAATCGTCGTGCTCGAGGGGGGCCAGCCGAAATTCGCGCGCGCGCGCGGCGGCGTCGTGCTTTGCGCGGGGGGCTTCGCGCTCAACGAAGAGATGCTCCGGCAATATGCACCGCTGCGAAAGCGTCTCGCCGACGATGGCCTGTCCGGCGGCTACGACGACGGCAGCGGCATCCGCATGGGCATGAGCGTCGGCGGCGCCGCGATCCACATGGACGAGCTCTTCCTGACGCTGCCCTTCTATCCGCCCGAATCCCACGTGAAGGGCATGCTCATCAACGACAAGGGTGCGCGCTTCATCAACGAAGACGCCTACAACGGTCGCGTCGCGCATTTCATCGCCAGCCAGATCGGCGACCATTTCTACCTGCTCGTCGACGACGAGCTCTTCGAGCGCCCGAGCGAGTACTCGAAGATCGAGATCGCGGCCGTCGGCGAGACCTGGGAGGAGGTCGAGGCCGAGCTCGGCATGACGCCCGGCACGCTCGTCGCGAGCGTCGAGGTCTACAATCGTTATGCGGCCAAGGGCGAGGATCCGCTCTTCCATAAGGACGCGAATTGGCTGAAGCCCCTCGATCAGCCCCCTTTTGCGGCGCTGGCCTGCCATCTCAAGGAGGCCTACTTCCCCTTCTTCACGCTCGGGGGGCTCTCCGTGCGACCGACGGGCGAGGTCCTGACTGCCGACGGGGAGGTCGTCGAGGGTCTCTTTGCAGCCGGCCGGACGGCGTGCGGATTGCCGCGCTGGGGCCCGGGCTACAGCTCGGGCATGTCGCTCGGCGACTGCACCTTCTTCGGGCGCAAGGCGGGACTCTCGGCCGCGAAGCGAAGCGGAGACTGAGACTCGACGCCGGGCCTAGTCCGCTTCGGAATCGATCAGCCCTCGCGTCCGGCGCGTGCCAGCGATCCCGACCAGCAGTGGCCAGGCCGTCAGGGAGGCAGCGCCCATCGCGGCCAGCGCGACCGGATATCCGAACAGGCCCGCGAGCTGACCAACCGCCCAGCCCGACCAGACTCCGCAAAGATTGATTCCGCCCATGAAGGCACTGAATTGCGTGCCACCCAGCTCGGGATCCGTCAGCGACATGAAGAGCGCGTAGGCGGCCGCCGTGTAGATCCCGAAGAGCGCGTAATCGACCGCGAGCATCGCGACCGCCAGCGCGTGGTTGCCCGTTCCAATCCCGTCGAGCAGCACGCCCATCAGCGTGACGCCGAGCGCGACGCCCGCAATCGCGAAGGAGAGGAAGCGCTCCCTCGAGAGCCCCGGGCGCCCCCCGGAACGGTCCGAGAGCCTGCCGCCCACGAGGGCCCCGACGCCCATGCACACGACCGCGGGACCGGCGAAGAAGCGGCCCACGCCCTCCTTCGCAATCCCCAGGTCGATCAAGAGTGGCCCCGCGACGATGCCGGTGGCCTCCATGGCCGCCCCGCCGGTCGCTGCGACGGCCAGCCCCAGCCACGTCGTTCGGCTCGAGAAGACGCGATGCGCCATCGAGACGAATTGCGACAGGCGCGCCGAGGCACCCCCTTCCCGACCGAGACGCGGCTCGTCCGCGAGCCAGACGATCACGCTCGAGCCCCACACCAGCGCGATCAGCGCGAGCACCACGGCCCGCGCACCGATCTGCGCCTCGACGACGAGCGCGATTCCCCCGAAGCAGGCGCGTCCCGCGAGCATTCCGATCTGCATCCAGCCCGTGATCGATCCAAGCTCGTCGCGGGGCGTGCAGCAGACCGCGAGCGCGTCGATCGCGACGTCCTGGGTTGCGGCGGCGACCGCGTGCGCCAGCAGACACATCAGCAGGAACCCGTAGTGCTCGGCGATGTCCAGTCCGACGATGGGCAGCAGGGTCGCCCCCATCGAGAGCTGTGCCCCGGTGATCCAGGCTCGCAGCCCCGCGCGCTCGGGCCGGAGTGCATCGACCAACGGAGCCCACACGAACTTGAACGCCCAGGGCAACGTCAGCAGCGCGGACATCGCCGTCACCTGCTCGACGGGAACGCCCGCTTCCCTGAGCCGGGTCGGGAGTGCCCACCACACGTACCCGATCGGTGCGCCTTCCGCGAAATAGAGCAGCGAGAAGAGCGCGCGCCGGCCCACCGGGCTGGCCAGGACATTCAACCGTCGAGGCACCGCTAGATCTCGTGATCCTGGCCCTCTTCGTCTGTCCAACGGACCCCGTAGAGATCCTTGCGACGATCGGTCCATGGACGCACCGTACCGCTCGACCGATTCCGCTGGAGGAGCTCGATGTCGACGTCGTGCGTCAGGACGGTCTCGATGTTAGGCGAGCTCTCGGCAGCGATGGCATCCCGCGCGAATCCGACATCGGAGGGTGTGAAGATGCCGCATTGGGAGTAGTGGATGTCTGCATTCGGGACGGAGGGCAGGTTGCCCGCGCATCCAGCCACGGCCACGTAGACCTGATTCTCGATCGCCCTCGCCTGCGCGCAGCTTCGGACTCGCAGGTATCCGAGACGATCGTTCGTATTGAACGGAACGAAGATGATGTTGGCGCCCTGCGCGACCGCGATTCGAGCGAGCTCGGGGAACTCCACGTCGTAGCAGATCAGGATCGCGATCTTGCCCCGATCGGTATCCATCACGTTGACGTGCGAGCCGGCCTGCACGCCCCACCAGTGGGCCTCGTTCGGCGTCACATGGATCTTGTACTGCTTGTCGATCGTACCGTCTCGCCGAAACAGGAACGACGCGTTGTACAGGTCCTCGTCCTCTTCGATGAATTGCGATCCCGCGATCACGTTGACGTTGTACTTGATGGCCAGATCCGAGAAGAGCTCGAGATATTGCGGCGTGTACTCGGCGAGACGACGCGCGGCCTGACCGGGCTGTCGCTCGTCGATGATCGACATGAGCTGTGTCGTGAAGAGCTCCGGCATCAACACGAAGTCCGCATGATAGTCGCCCGCCGTATCGACGTAGAAGGAGCATTGCTTCGCGAAATCATCGAAGGACTCGATGCGCCGCATCATGTACTGAACCAGGCTGATCCGCTGGTTCCAGACGCTCCGCAGCTTCCGGCCCGGGTCCGGCCGGTAGTCGAGATTCGCCCACTCCAGATAGGTCGCGTAGCCGTGCGACTCCTTGTCTCCGGGCAGATAGTTGGGGATCAGTCCCTGGAGCGCGAAGCCGTTCGCGAGCTGCGCCGTCAGTACGGAGTCGTAGAGCTTGCGATCCACGACCTGCTCGACGTAGTCCTTCGCGCTCATCTCGGACGCGTGCTCGTGATATCCGGGGATACGGCCCCCCACGATGATCCGTCGGAGGTTCCGCTCCTGAGCGATCGCCTTTCGTGCCTGATAGAGCCGTCTCGAGAGCCGATAGCCCCGGAACTCCGGGTCGACCATGATCTCGATCCCGTAGAGGGTGTCGCCCGACTCCTCGTGATTGCGGATGAATCCCCCGTCGGCGATCTCCATCCAGCTATGCCACGCATCGTAATCGCCGAAGTCGACGATCAAGCTCGAAGCGGAGGCCACGATCTCGCCGTCGTACTCCAAGCAGATCTGACCTTCCGGAAAGTGCCGGATCTGGCTCTCCAGATGCTCCCGCGTCCAGGTGGTCTGGCCGGGAAAGCAGCGCTTCCCCAGGTCGATCACGTCATCGAGGTCTTCGAGCGTGAGTCGTCTCAGAACGAGCTTGGATTCGAATTCGGCCAGGTCGATTTCAGTCACGAGAAGGGAGCCTCCGGTTCGGATCTCACGCTCAGGCGCGTTCTTTGCGGGAAGGATGCAGTCATGATAGGGAGACAGTCATGAGCCATTCGATGGTCATGAGCCAGTCGACAGCCATGAGCCAGTCGACAGCCATGAGCCAGTCGACAGCCATGAGCCAGCGACAGCCATGAGCCAGTCGGTCGAAAGCCATGGCCGAACAGACTGTCATGGAGACGCCAGCATCACCCCTCGCCTGCCTGCTGGTCCGCGTTACGCAGGGCCGAACGGAGGCTAGGTACCGCTGTCCCGATCGGCCGTCAACGATTCCGACCGGATCCGCAGCCGGGGCGCCCCCTCTCGGCCGACCAGGCGCGGCGAGGATCGCGGGGCGCCTCGTGAGAGGCGACCCGAACAGAGTCATCTTGCCCGGCCCAGCGCTCACGCGACCCGATTCGAGACAGGCTCGCCCCGTCGCCAGGCGGTGAGTCCCGCGATCAGGATCCGTCCCATGCCGAGCCGTGCCTCGAGCGTCGAGCTCCCGATGTGCGGGAGCATGAACACGTTGGGCAGGTCGAAGTAGCGTTCGTCGATCCTGGGCTCACCGGCGAAGACGTCCAGCCCGGCGGCCCAGACCCGGCCGTCCGAGAGCGCCGCAATCAGGGCGTCGTCCAGGACCAGATCTCCACGTGCGATGTTGACGACGATCAGGCCGGGTCGAGCCGCCGAAAGCAGCGCCTCGTCCACGATCCCCCGTGTCGCGGGCGTCGACGGACACGCGAGCATCAGGACGTCACAGTCGGCGACCAGCGCGGCCGCGCTCTCTCGATACTCCGCACCGACGGGATGATCCGCGGGCAATGGATTCCGATTGCAGTAGTGGATCTGCATGCCGAGGGCTCTCGCGCGCAGCCCGATCCGCTCCCCGATATCGCCCATCCCGAGGATGCCCAGCGTCCGGCCAGCGAGCTGTCGGCCGATGATCTGGGTCGGGTTCCATCCCGACCAGGCCCGACTGCGGAGAAGCTCGATGTTCTCGGTCGCGCGTCGAGCCGCGCCCAGCATCAGGAAGATCCCATTCTCGGCGACGGAATCCGCCAGCACGCCCGGCGTATTGAAGACCGCCAGACCTCGCTCGACCGCAGCGTCGAAGTCGATGTGGTCGGTTCCGACCGAGTAGGTCGCGAGCGCGCGGACGCTCTCCGGCAGCCGCCCGATCTCGTCCGCTCCCATCGCGCGGTCGAGCGAGAACAGCACGACGTCGAAACGTTCGCCGGCTGCCGATCGCTTCGCGAGCTGCTCGAGCGGGTCTCCGTCTTGCTGCGCGAAGACGACGTCGAAGGCCTCGGCGAGCTCCGCCTTCACCTCGTCGATGAACTTCGAGGCGATGAAGACCGAGAGCCGCTCGGTCGTGTCCCTGTCGTGCCCCACGATCCCTCCCTCTCGCGTGCTGCGGATCTCGTCAGGCCGGCTGCTCGGCCCCCAGCGGTTCGCGGCCCTTGCGCGAGAAGTAGCTACGCACTCGTTCGAGCCCAGATAGAAGACCGGCACGATCAGGAGCGTCAGCAGCATCGAGGTGAACATGCCCGCCGCCGTCGCGACGGCCATCGGGGCCCGCGTCTCCGAGCCCGCTCCCAGCCCGAGCGCCGTCGGCAGCACGCCGAAGATCATCGAGAGCGCCGTCATCAGGACGGGCCGCATGCGAACCGGAGCCGCCTTGCGCATCGCATCCTCGGCGGTCATGCCCTCTTCCCGCAGCTGGTTCGCGTAATCGACCAGCAGGATCGAGTTCTTCGTCACGAGCCCGATCAACAGCACGATCCCGATCATGCTGAACAGATTCAGCGACATGTCGAGCAGGTAGAGCCCGCCGAGCGCGCCCACCATCGAGAAGGGCAGGGCCGCCATCACGATCAAGGGCTGCAGGAAGCTCTCGAACTGGGCCGCCAGCACCATGTAGATCACGAGCACAGCCAGCCCGAGCATCAGCATGAACTGCTGGCCCGACTCGCGCATCGCCTCGGCGTCTCCGGTCAACCGCAGCGACATCGTCGGCGGCAGCAATTCGCCGGCGAGGCGCTGCGCGCGCGCGACCGCGTCGCCCAGCGCGAGGCCCTCGAGGTTCGCCATCAGCTCGACGCTGCGAACGCGATCGGTGCGGGTGATCGAGGAGGCGGTCGCGCTGCGCTCGACCTTGACGACGTTCCGCAAATCGATCAGATCTCCGCTCCGGGTGCGTACGGACAGGTTGCCGATGTCCTCGAGCGTGTTGCGCGTGCCCTGCTCCATGCGGATTCGCACGTCGTGTCGCTGCTCGCCGTCCCGGAAGGTCGCGACGTCGAGGCCGCCGATCATTGCCTGCACGATCTCGGCCACCGTCGCCGCGTCGATGCCGAGCTCGGCTGCCTTGTCCCGGTCGGGTACGACCAGTGCCTCGGGCAGCCCCACCCGCAGGCTCTTCTCGAGATCGACCATGCCGCCCTCGGCAGCCAGACGATCGAGCATCAGGTCGGAGTAGCGGTCGAGCTCCTCGAGGCTCGCGTTTCCGACGATCTCGACCTGGAAATCCCGATCACTCGAGGACATCGGATCGACGATCGCGAACTCCTGCCCGGGGATCTCGGCGAAGGCCTTTCGCGCAGCCCGCATGATCTCGTCGGCGCTGCGCGTCCTCAAATGTCGATCCTTGAGGCGGGCGTTCATGAAGCCATCGCTCGGCCCACCGATGTCCATGCTGGTCGGACCGATCGCGGCGAAGACCGAGGCCGTCTCGGGCTGAGCCATCAGCCAGGCTTCGTTCTGCTCGAGGATCGCCAGCGTGCCTTCGAGCGAGGTCCCGGGCGGTGTCTTGAACTCGACCGAGATGAATCCGGAGTCCGAGCTCGGGAAGAACTCGCCCTTCAGCTGGGATCCCGCGAGGAAAGCGATCGCGATCGAGGCCACCGCGACGAGCGTGGTCTTTCCGCGATTCGCGAGGGTCCAGTCGAGCGCACGGCCATAGCCGTCTTCGAGGCCCTTGAACCAGTCCTCGAGACGCTCGTAGAGACTCCCGGGCGCGCGCGGCTTCGGCGGCGGCATGCGGGAGGCGAGCATCGGCGTGAGCGAGAGCGCCACGATCAGCGAGACGATCACGGCGACCGCGACGGTGACACCGAACTCTGTCAGGAAGCTTCCCATCTGCCCCGTCGCGAAAGCGACGGGCAGGAAGACGGCGGCGACCGAGAAGGTCGCGGCGATCGCGGCGAAGGTGATCTCCTTCGTGCCGTCCCGCGCTGCGTCGAGGGCACTCTTGCCGCCTTCGCGATGGCGCTCGATGTTCTCGAGCACGATGATCGCGTCGTCGATCACGACGCCGATCGCCAGCGTCAGCCCCAGCAGCGTCATCGTATTCAGCGTGAAGTCGAAGATCCAGATCATCCCGAAGGTCGTGATCAGGGAGAGCGGGATGGCGGCCGCCACGATCATCGTCGGCCGGGTGCGGCGCATGAACACGAAGACCACGACGACCGCGAGCAGCCCGCCCATCCAGAGCGCCTCGATCGTCTCCTCGAAGGACTCGCGGATCGTGCGCGAGTTGTCGATGAAGCCGTCCTGGGAGACGACCTCGATCCCGTCGGGCGTCCGCTCACGAACGATGTCCATGCGCCGATAGAACTCGTCGACGATCGCGACGGTGTTGCCGTCGGACTGCTTCTTGACGGCGATTGCCATGCCCGGCTTGCCGTTCATGTGCGACGCCGTGCGAACGTCCTCCGAGCCGTCTTCGATGCGCGCGACGTCCTGGAGTCGGATCGGCGCCTCCTCGTCCCAGGACACGACCATCCGCGCGAGCTCTTCGACCGAGCGGAACTCCGCGTCGGTCTTGAGCGCCCACTCGACGGTATTGCCCTCGACGAAGCCACCCGGCCGTTCGACATGCTCCCGGCGAAGCGCGCTCAGGACATCGGATACCGCGAGATTGCGCGCGCGCAACGAGTCCGGATCGATCCAGATGCGGATGTTGCGCTCGAGATCGCCATAGATCTCCGCCCCGGCGGCGCCCGGAATGCTCTCGACCATCGGCCGGATATGTCGATCGACGTACTCGGTCGTCTCCGTGACGGGCAGCTCCGACGTGATCGGCGCGTAGATGATCGGGAACATCGAGAAGTCGGCCTTGCCCAGGATCGGCGGATTGATCTCGTCCGGCAGGTCGTTCAGGCTGACGTTGATCTTGTCGCGGACGTCCTGGGCAGCCGTGTCGAGATCGTGCTCGAGCTCGAACTCGAGCATCACCCGCCCCATGCCCTGCGCGGAGGTCGAGTAGGTGTGTCGCACACCCTCGATCGTGGCGAAGGCTTCCTCGAGCACGTCGACGACCTCGTCCTCGATCGTGGTCGGCGAAGCGCCCTCGAGCGTCACGACGACGCCCACGAAGGGGAAGGTCATGTCCGGATAGCGATCGATGCCGAGACGCAGGAAGCCCATCACGCCGAATACGGCGAGCGCGAGGGTCATCATCCAGGTCAGCACGGGCCGACTGATCGAGAGCTCCGAGAGACTCAACTGTCCTGACCTCGCTGCTCCGGGCCCGCCGTCGCGATCGGTGGCGGCGGAGCCTGCTTGACGACCACGACCATCCCGTCCGCCAGGCCGCCATGGCCCCGGCGTACGACCTGATCGCCTTCACGGATCCCACCGCGAACTTCGACCAGGTCCTGATAGGTCGCGCCCGTCTCGACGCGGACGCGTTCGACCCGATCCCCATCGACCACGCGATAGAGCGACACGCCGCCGGCGCGCTGGAGCAGCGCCTCCGCGGGCACCATCAGCACGTTCTCGCGACGCGCGACACCGAGGCTCACCCGCGCGAAGAGCCCCGGTCGAAGCGCCGCGTCGGCGTTCTCGACCTCGGCCTTGATGCGCAGCGTGCGGGTCGACGGATCGACCGTCGGCGCCACGAAGGTCACGACGCCCTGGAACGTGCGGTTCGGGAAGGCCCCTACGTGGATCTTCACGCGCTGACCCAGGCGGACGCGCTCGGTATCGAGCTCGGTCAGGCTGAAGATGGCCTCGAGGGGATCGAGCGAAACCAGCTCGAAGAGCTCGTCGCCGGTCTGAACGAACTCGCCCACCTCCACGGACCGGCGCGCCACGACGCCGGCGAAGGGCGCCGACACGCTCGAGTCGTCGACGGCGCGCGTTGCGACACCGACCGCGGCCTCCTCTGCACGCACCGCGGATTCCGCCAGGGCAAGTGCCGTCTCGGCCTCTTCGAGCTGTTGGATCGAGGACACGTTCTGGGAGCGCAGCTCGCGAATCCGCTTGGTCTGGCTGCGCTCCTTGCGAAGATTCGCGCGGGCCTGCGACAGCCGGGCCTGGGCGGCAGCCAGATCGAGCTTTCGGCGCTGGGGGTCGATCTCGAGCACGACGGCTCCGGCCTCGGCATGGCCTCCCTCGTCGACCGCGAGCTCCGTGACGCGCCCGGACACCTCCGCAGCGATCATCGTATGGGATTGCGCCCGGAGCTCTCCGCTCGCCCGGATCTCTTCGTCGAGGTCCATGGCCTCCACCCGGTAGACGGAGACCGCGGGCAGCAGCTCCTCGACTGCGACCTCTTCCTCGCCGCATCCCGCCAAAGCGACGACGCATGATATGAGAAGCAGCGCCAGAGAGGGCGAAGCCGCCCTGCAGCTCGAACGGGTCGAAGGTCGGAACGTCATCGCGACGCATTCTCCATCTCGGTCATGCCGAGGAACAGGGCATCCAACGCTCGCTCGACGAGGCGGTCATCCCAGGTGAGTTCGGGCTGCGTGATCCGAAGCGAGACCAGGCCGTAGGCGAGCGCCCAGAGGATTCGGCCGGCGCTGTCGGCATCGAAGGCGCCGAGCTGTCCGCTGCCGCCGAAACGCTCGAGCGCATGGTCGATACAGCCGCGGACCCGGTTCATCGCCTCGGGCATGCGGCTCTCGCCCTTTCGCGAGAGCGTCCACATCAGGCGCGTGAAGGTCTGGTGCTCGGCGCTGAACTCGTAGTAGGCCAGCAGCATCGCGCGCAGATCGCTGCGCGGATCGCCGGTCGGCTCGATGCGCTCGAACTCGTCCGCGAGCCGCGCCACCCGCTCTTCGAGCAGCGCTTCGATCAACCCGTCCTTGTCGCCGAAGTAGTGGTAGACCGTGGGCGCCGAATAGCCCGAGCGTTCACCGAGGCTGCGGATCGAGAAATCCGATCCGTTCTTCTCGATCATCAGCACTTCGGTTGCGTCGAGGATCGCGCGACGCGCCTCGCGACGCTGGCGTTCCCGGCGCTGCTCGATGCGCGGACGGCGCTCGTCCGTCCGCGTCGGCGGACTGCCCGGCGTTGCGGGAGCCTCCGGAGCCGAAGACGACACCGCGCCTGCGGACGTCTCGGGGGCGACAGACGCAGCCTTGATGTCCCTGGGGGACGAGACACTCATTGAACGGGGACCTATGGACTTGACGGGCGGTCAGTCGATTGACCACCGTTACATAGCGCCCAGATCCCTCTCTGGCCAGCCTCACGCTCGATCGAGGTTGAAAAAACACAGAGCTCGGTCGCCATCCGGCGCGATCCGGCTCGGCGGGATCGCCGGCTCCTGCCCCTACGCCGAGGGCAGCCCGTTCCAGCCAATCACCTCCTCGGAGGGCTTGCGATAGGCCCGCTTGAAGTCGGTTCCGATCGTATAGGCGATCGGGAAGAGCCCTACCTGGGTGTAGTGGGCCGGAATCTCGAGCAGCTCGGCGAGCGCCGCTTCACGCCACAGATGCCCGGTCGTCCAGGCGCTGCCGAGCCCTCGCGCGCGCAGCGCCAGCATGAAGCTCCACACGGACTGGATGATCGAGCCCCAGCTGCTGGCCTGGAAGAAGACGTTCGCCCCCTCCATGCGACCCGCGAAGAGGGGCAGCAGCACCGCGGGCAGACGATGAAAGTTCTGGCGCAGGTGCTCGACCGATTCGCCGATCATCTCGGCGCCGGGCACGACGGCCCCCGGGTAGCCGCCGGTATCCGCCATCGTCTCGATGTAGTCGTCGAGACCGCCGTTGTAGATGTCCGCGACCTTCGCGATCAGCTCCGGATCGTCGATCACGATCCAGCGCCAGTTGTTCATGTTGCCGCCATTCGGCGCCTGGAAGCCGATCTCCAGGCATTCCCGGATCAGCTCGCGGGGCACCTTGCGTTCGAAGTCCAGTCGTTTCCGGACGGCGCGGGTCGTCGTCAGCAGCGTATCGGGATCGAGATCGAGCACGGGCTTCCTCCTCGTCGTCCCGATCTTCGTTGATCGGGCGTGGCACGCCCCCCGGTCTCGGGACGCGAACGACGATGTTGGCCAATTCGCCGTCGATCTGCACCATGATATCTTCGATCGTCGCGGCGCCTCCGCGAGCGAGACGACACAGAAGGGTCCCGATGCATCGACTGTTAGTCGCGAACCGCGGCGAGATCGCCGTCCGGATCGTGCGGACCGCAGCGGAGATGGGCCTCGAGACCGTCGCGGTGTACGCGCCGGAGGACGCCGAGCTGGCCCTCGGCTACGGGGCCGATCAGCTCGTCCGACTGGGGGGACGAGGCGCAGCGGCGTATCTCGACCTCGCCGATCTCGTGCGGGTCGCGCGCGAGCACGCATGCGACGCGCTCCATCCGGGCTACGGCTTCGCGAGCGAGGATCCCGCCCTGGCCGAAGCGTGCACGGCCGCCGGCCTGACCTTCGTCGGCCCCACCCCGGAGACCCTTGCTCTCTTCGGCGACAAAGCGCGCGCGAGGGCCTTCGCTTCGAGCCAGGGAATTCCCGTCGTCCCGGGCATCGACGCGCCGGCCTCGATCGAAGACGTGCGCGCGTTCCAGGCCGCACAGCCGGCGGGCTCGGCCGTCCTCTTGAAGGCCGTCTCCGGCGGCGGCGGCCGGGGCATGCGGCGCGTGGGGCGTGACGACGACCCGGGCGAAGCCTTCGCGCGCTGTCGGTCCGAAGCGGCCCGCTCCTTCGGCAGCGACGCACTCTATGCCGAGCGGATCGTCGAGGCTGCGCGGCACGTCGAGATCCAGATCGTCGCCGATGGACAGGGCGGCCTCAGTCATCTCGGCGAGCGCGACTGCAGCCTGCAGAGAAGGCATCAGAAGCTGATCGAGATCGCGCCCGCTCCCGCGCTCCCCCCCGCGCTCCGCCAGCAGCTGGTCGACGCGGCGATGCAGCTCGCCCGGGTCTCGGACTATCACGGCGTCGGCACCTTCGAGTTCTTGATCGATGCAAGCGGCGGCTTCTTCTTCATGGAGGCCAATCCGCGACTCCAGGTCGAACACACCGTCACGGAGCAGGTGACCGGCCGCGACCTCGTCGAGATCCAGCTCGGCCTGGCTGCCGGACGTACGCTCGCGGAGCTCGGCCTGGCGGAGCCGCCCGAAACGCGAGGCATCGCCATCGAGCTGCGCGTGCTCGCCGAGACCCTCGACGAGACGGGCCAGGCTCGCCCCAGCGGACAGACCGTCGAGCGCTTCGCTCCCCCGACGGGCCCCGGCCTCCGGGTCGATACCGCCTTCCGCGCCGGGCTCGCGCCGCATCCCGGCTTCGATTCGCTGCTGGCCAAGCTCATCGTGACGAGTCCCGACGGCGACCTCCCCCGCGCAATCCGGCGAGCACGGCGTGCGCTTCGGGATTTCAGGATCGATGGCCCGCGCACCAACCTGGGTCTGCTCGCGGCCCTGATGGAGCGTCCCGAGCTCTCCGGATCCGCCGTCAGCACGACGTTCATCGACGACCACGCCGACGTCCTCTTCGAAGCCGCCGAACGATGGCGAGCGGCACAGTCAGAGCCGGAGCGGCCCGCAGCGGAAGCCGCGGAGCACGAGTCGGTCCGCGAGAGCCCGCTCCCATACGGCGTCGAGGCGGTCCGCGCGCCGCTGATCGGAACCGTGCTCGAGGTGCCCGTGCGAGACAAGCACGGAGTCGAGGCGGGCGACACGTTATGCGTACTGGAATCGATGAAGATGGAGCACGTCGTGACCGCGGGATCGGATGGCACGATCGCGGGCGTCTTCGTCTCACCCGGCGATGTCGTCCAGGAAGGGGCTCTGCTCGCCGGCTTCGTCGCCGCCCCCACGAGCTCCGAGCACGCCGTTTCGGAGGCCACCAGTCGGGGACTCGACGAGATCCGACCCGATCTCGCCGAGACGAGGGCGCGGCACGCGCTGCTCGAGGACGCGAGCCGCCCGGAGGCCGTCGCGCGGCGACGCCAACGGGGCCAGCGCACGGCGCGCGAGAACCTGACGGGCCTCTGCGATCCCGGCAGCTTCTCGGAGTACGGCGCGCTGGCGGTGGCGGCGATGCGCAAGACGCGACCGCTCGACGAGCTGCAGCGGAAGACGCCCGGTGACGCGATCATCACCGGAACCGCCACCATCAACGCAGACCTGGTCGGCTCGGAGCACGCGCGCTGCGCGGTGCTCGTGGTCGACGCGACCGTGCTGGCCGGCACCCAGGGATTCTTCCACCACCAGAAGATCGACCGCATCCTCGAGCTGGCCGAGCGCGCGAGCCTGCCGGTCGTCTTCCTCCCGGAAGGCGGGGGTGGTCGGCCTAACGACACGGATGCGAGCGACGTCTTCGTGGCGGGGCTGAACGTCACGAGCTTCCATGCCTTTGCACGACTCTCGGGAAGAGTGCCGCGCGTCGCCGTCGTGTCGGGCTTCTGCTTCGCGGGAAGCGCCGCGTTCGCGGGCTGCGCAGACGTGATCATCGCGACCCGCGACAGCAATCTGGGCATGGGGGGCCCCGCGATGATCGAGGGAGGCGGGCTCGGCGTCTACTCGCCGCACGAAGTCGGTCCGAGCGCGGTGCAGGAGGCGAATGGCGTCCTCGACCTGCTCGTCGAAGACGAACGAGAGGCCGTCGAGGCCGCCCGACGGGTCCTCTGCTACTTCCAGGGAGGCCTCGACGAGTGGTCCAGTCCCGATCAACGCGCCTTGCGCCATCTGATCCCGGAGAATCGCCGGCGGGTCTACGACATCCGTCGGGTCATCGAGACGCTCTGCGACCGCGACTCCGTGCTGGAGCTCCGGCGGGCCTTCGGCGCGGGCATGGTCACGGCCCTGGCTCGGCTCGAGGGACGTCCGATCGGACTGATCGCCAACGACCCGACCCACCTCGGCGGCGCCATCGACGAGGTCGGGGCGGAGAAGGCGGCGCGCTTCCTTCAGCTCTGTGATGCATTCGGTCTGCCGGTCCTCTCGCTCTGCGACACGCCGGGATTCATGGTCGGTCCCGACATCGAAGAGCGCGCGCAGGTCCGCAAGGTGTCGAGGCTCTTCGTCGTCGGCGCGAGCCTCTCGGTCCCGTTGTTCTGCGTGATCCTTCGGAAGGGCTACGGGCTCGGCGCGCAGGCGATGGCAGGCGGCTCGTTCAAGGCCCCCTTCGACATCGTCGCCTGGCCGACGGGCGAGATCGGCGGGATGGGGCTCGAAGGGGCGGTGCGACTCGGGTTCAAGAAGCAGCTCGATGCCCTCGACTCCGAGGCCGAGAAGACCGCGCTCTTCGAAAAGCTCGTCGGCGCGATGTTCGAGAAGGGCAAGGCGCTGAATGCGGCGAGCCAGCTCGAGTTCGACGCCGTGATCGACCCCGCGGAGACCCGCGCGCGTCTCGTTCGCGGACTCGCCGCCCATGGCCCGGCCCAGCGCGGCCGCCGTGGCTTCGTGGATACCTGGTGAAATGAGCCTGCATCACCCCTCCCCCCGCCCCACCCTCGTGACCGGCAGCTCTTCGGGCATCGGGCGCGCCATCGCACGACACCTCGCCGCCGAGGGCTGGCCGACGTACGCGAGCGCGCGAGACCTCGATTCGATCGACGACCTGGCAGAACACGGCTGCGAGCTGATCGCCCTCGACGTCACGGACGACGCTTCGCGCCGACGCGCCGTGGCCCGCATCGAGGCCGACCACGGGGCTGTCGGGGCAATCGTGAACAACGCGGGATACGGCCAGCAAGGCCCGCTCGAAGAGACCCCCCTCGACGCCATTCGCCAACAATTCGAGACCAACGTCTTCGGCGCGATCGCGCTCGCGCAGCTCGTGTTGCCCGGCATGCGCAGGGCTGGCCGGGGACGGATCATCAATGTCTCGAGCATGGGCGGACGCCTCTGGTTCCCCGGCGGCGCCGCCTACCACGGCTCGAAATACGCGCTGGAGGCGATGAGCGATGTATTGCGCTTCGAGGTCGCGGGCTTCGGGGTGAAGGTCGTCCTGATCGAGCCCGGGCCGACCGCGAGCGACTTCGGCCAGGCGTCCCTGCGATCCCTCGAAGGTCTCGCGCCCGCCTCTGATGGCGCCTACGACACGTTTCGCCAGGGGATCCGTCGCGCCCTCGAAGGCACCTTCACCCGCCCGGGCGCTGGCGTCGCCACGACCGAGGACGTGGCGCTCGCCGTCTGGTCCGCGCTCGTCGATCCCGACCCCGATCCGCGAATCATCGTCGGCGAGACCGCGCGGCAGCTGATCGCGCAGCGGGAGCAGGGCTCCGATCGCGACTGGGACGAGCTGGTCGCGGGCCTGTATCCGCGTCCGGGCAGTCCCCCCGAGCAGGACTGACCCGCGGACCTCGGCACCGATCAGAGCCGGGGCCGACCCGCCGCGAGCCACGCCGTCTCGGACCAGACATCGTGATTCTCGCCCCAGCACACCCCTCCGGCATGCTCCCAACGCACCAGGTTCAGCACCGCGTAGACCCCGTTGCCGGCATTCGAAGCCATCACGTTCACGCATTCGCCCCGGGCGCGGAGCGATCGATCGAGCGCGTCGCGGGCCTCGAGTCGAACGGCGACCGGCAGGCCGTCTCGCAGCTCGGTCTCGCGGACGCCTTCGACGATCGCGGCCTCGACCCCGTCCATCAGCAGATAGCCGCTCGTGATGCGTTCGACGCCCGTCTCGGTCGGGTTGATATACGTGAAGAAGCCGAAGCCCTCGGCGGTGCCGTGCGCGTTTCCGAGCCTCAGCTCGTCCGGCATCTTGCGCGGACCCCAGGACCGATCACGGATCGAATAACAATCGATCGGCAGACGGCGATCCTGCAGCCGGAGCTCGCCCGTGACCCGACCGGGCTGCTCGAAGTGGCCCTCGAACATGCCGGGGGACTCCTCGGGCGCGACCGGGTTCGGCGGCATGATCGCGTCGAAAACGAACTCGAGACTCGCATGCGCGCCCGTGTGGCGAATGCGATAGCGCTCGAGCGGAGCGAGACACTCGATTCGCAGGCCCGCCCCGGCGCGCAGGTCGCGCAGGTCGGGCGGCCCCTCGAAGTCTTCGGTCCAGCGATCCCCGAAGAGCCCCTTCGAGTCCCCCGTCCAGCCGGCGACCGCGCCGCCCTGCTGCCCGGCGTTCGGACTGAACCAGACCCGCACGGAGCCCGACAACGCCTCTTCCGGAATCCAGAAGGGAAACCACATCGTCTCGATCCACGACGGATCGTCGCGGGTCGTCGGCGGATGGAAGGCGTCGTCTGTCGCGGTCACGACCAGCGCGGGGTCTCGTCCGATCATTCGTCCTCCTGCCCGGGCTCGAGCGGCGCTTCGAGCGGTTGGGGAAGTCGCTCGTAGAGCGCGCCCATCAGCGGTCGTCTGCGTTCGGCGAGGCGATGCAAGCGGCGCGCGAAGTAGCCCGCTCTCTGCTCGAGCAGATCGCCCGACGCCGCCCGCGCCGCGAGCTGCTCGCGCAGCGCGGCTTCGAGGTCGGGCAGATCGGCCACGGACGGATCGTCCGAGCGACCGAGCAGTCGTGCGAGATCCGCGCGCTCGCGATCGTCGAGCATGCCTCCGACCTGCTCCTCGTGCTCGACCGTTTCGAGGCCCGCAAGCAAGCTCGCGCCGCGTCGTTCGAGCGGTCCGCCCGCGAGTGCCGGCGCGACGCCCTCTTCCATCTCCCGACGCAGGGCGGCCAGAAAGACCCGCCGCGAGCGATCGCCTGAGGCGCCTGGCTCCCTTCCGATCCCCTCGTCGAGAGCCGGCAGCGCGGAGGCCCTCGTCGGCCGGGACACTCCGAGGTTGTCGCAGAGCACCAGCGCAGCCGCCCTCATCAAGAGCGTCTGGTACATCGTCATCTCCACGACATCCAGACCGGGCGCAGGATCGACGAGCCCGAGCCCGATCATCAGGCTATTGCGAACCAGAACGAGCGCCCGGTAGTAGTGCACGCGAGGCAGCACCACGGGAATCGCGCAGCTCTGCGCGTATTCGTTCAGTCGGGTCGGCAGATCGCCCACCGGCGTCGCCATGTCGCGCACGGCGATCGCCGCCAGATCTTCCATCGGATCGCCGAAATGGGCGACCTCCCAGTCGACGATGCCGGTGACTCGTCCGCCCTGATAGAGGAAATTCCCCGGTCCCATGTCGCTGTGCACCAGCGAATAGCGACTGACCTGCGTCGGCAGATTCGATTCGAGCCACGAGAGCGCGAACTCGAAGAAGGGATCGGCCGATTCGCCCAACGTCGCCAGGGCCGAACGCGACTGGACGATCGCTGGACGCGCGCAGTCTTCGGGGCAGTCGGGGATCATCAGATGCGGGATCTCGAGATCTTCGATCGCGAGCTCATGGAGGCGTCCCGTCAGCTCCATCAGATGGCGAGCCGTCGGCGCGCGCTCTTCCTCGCGATCGACGGCCGGAAAATCCGAACGGCCGGCCAGTCGTTCGAGCAGGAGCGCGGACTCTCCCGGCTCGTAGGCCACCACCCGGGGAACCGGAATCGAGGTCGAGGCCAGCGCGCGCAGCACGGCGACATCCCGCGCACTGCCCTGCCCGGCTCCCCGGTCTCGCAGCAGGAAGAGCGGACGAAGCGGGTCCTCGACGCGGGCCGAGTCGACGTCGAGCGACCAGGCTTCGCGACTCGCGCCGGCGAAATGGCGCGCGGCCCGCACGACCTTCCCCCCGCACGCGCGCTCGACGAAGGCCCGCAGCGGGTCGGGAAGGTCGATCGCGATCGCGGCGCTCTTCACGAGCGTTCCGGGTCGCTCGAAGCAACCAACGTGGCCGCGCAGATCCGATTCCTGCCGATCACGAAAAGCACTGGCCAACTCTCCCGCTCTCGTCGATCCTCGACGTCTCGTCGCGCAATGCTAACGCTGCGCGCATCGCGTGTCGTGCGACGACCACGGACGATTCGAATCGCCGACCACAACACGGCTGTCGGAACGGAACGGCAGTCAGAACGGAGCTCGGATGAGCGATCGCCTCTACGACATCACGGAGATCCAGGATCGTTTCGCGATCATGGATCTCTACGACCGACAGCTCGCCGCCGCCGAGTCCTTCGACTTCGCGGCCTACGACACCACCTTCGCGCCGCATGCTCGAATCGACCTGTCGGATTTCGGTCAGGCCGAGTGCGGCTATCCGGAATACCGCGCCTGGCTCGAGGGCCTGCAGCCCGTGATGGTCGCGGCCCAACGCATCACGGGCGGACTCCGGCTGAAGCTCGAGCACGACCGCGCCACCACCCGGGTTCCGGTGGCCTGTCACGTCACGATGGAGATCAGCGGTGATCGCCGCCTCACCCATACGGGAATCTTCTACAACGACGTGCTCGAGAAGCTCGAAGAGGGCTGGCGAATCGTGAGCCGCGTCGAGGAGAAGGCCTGGTCGGCCTGACCTCGCCTCGACGCGACGCCTAGCCCCGCGCACCCCGCACGAGTCGCCCGGGCAGCGCGCCCGTATGCTCGCCCTCGCGGAACGTCACCTGACCGGAGACGACGGTCGCCTCGTAGCCCCGCGCTCTCTGGATGAAGCGCGAAGCGCCGGCAGGCAGGTCGTGTGCGATCTCCGGAAGCGCGTTCTCCAGGCGATCGAGATCGATCACGTTGAGATCGCCCTTCTTGCCCGGAAGCAGCTGTCCGCGATCGTTCAGACCGTAGAGGGCAGCCGTATCGGCCGTCATCTTCTTGACCGCCTTCTCGATCGCGATCTTCGGGCCGCGCGTCCGCCCCTTCACCCAATGCGACAAGAGCGACGTCGTCATGCTCGCGTCGCAGATCGCTCCGCAATGCGCGCCGCCGTCGCCGAGCCCGAAGGCCGTGCGCGGATGCTCGAGCATCACCCGAACGCTCTCGAGGTCATAGTCGCTGTAGTTGAGCAGCGTCAGCATCAAGAGCTGCCTTCCGTCGAGCTCCAGCAGCCAGTCGTAGAGCAGATCGAAGGGGTCGCGCCCCTCGCTGGCGGCGATTGCCCGGAGGCTCTCTTCGGGCGCCGGCTCGTAGTTCGGCGGATCGCCCAGACGGAAGATCTTGTCGATCCCGTTCTCGATCATCTGCACGACGACCTTCATCTGCGGGATCGCATAGAAGGACTCTTCGCCGAGGATCCGAGCGCGCACTTCGGGCTTCCGGAGCTGCTCGACCTTCTCTTCGAGCGGCAGATCCTTCATGGCCATGTAGGTCGGGCGGAAGCTGAAGGGGTGGAAGGACTGGTGGCCGATCAGCAGCGTGTTCGGTCGCGCGCTCACCTGGGGTCGCAGGTCGGCGCCATCCTTCTCGCCCGCCTCGTCGCAGAGATCGAGCAGCCGCTTCCAGTCCTTCGGTGCGACGTCGTGCTGGACCAGGGCGAAGGAGATCGGGCGATGGATCTCGGCCGAGAGGCGTCGCATCCAGTCGATCTCCTTGTCGGGCGCCGACATGTCCTCGCCCTGGATGCCCGCCGGAGCGAGCTCGACGATGCCCTCCCCGAGCTCTCCGAGCACGCGCGCGATGCCGAAGATCTCGTCCTCGGCGCCATGGGTACCGGGCACGACCTCGCCGTCGACGGCGCGATGCACGATCGTGCGCGACATCGAGAAGCCGAGCGCGCCCGCCTGGATCGCCTCCTTCACGACCCGGGCCTGCGCTTCGATGTCCTTCGCGGTGGCGGGCTCGTTCTTCGCGCCCCGCTCGCCCATCACATAGGCTCGAACGGCGCCGTGCGGCACCTGGGTCCCGATGTCCATCGCGTAGTGCCGCTTGTCGAGGGCATCGAGGTACTCCGGGAAGGTCTCCCACTGCCAGTCGATCCCCTCGTGGAGCGCGGTGCCGGGGATATCTTCGACGCCTTCCATCAGGCCGATCAGGAATTCCTGCTTGCCCGGCGCCACGGGCGCAAAGCCCACCCCGCAATTGCCCATCACGAGGGTCGTCACGCCATGCCAGGCGGTCGGCGTCAACAGGCCGTCCCAGGTCGCCTGGCCGTCGTAATGCGTATGGATGTCGACGAAGCCCGGCGTCACGATCTTGCCGGTCGCATCGATCTCTTCGCGGCCCCGCTCGCTGACGGAGCCGACCTCGATCACCTTTCCGTCCTGGATCGCCACGTCTCCCACGAAGGGTTCACGTCCCGTCCCGTCGACGACGGTTCCTCCTCGAACGACCAGATCGTACATGGTTGACTCCTTCTCTCTCGGATGGGATTGGGATGTTTGATCTCGACCCGCGCGCCCCGACCGGAGCGCGCGGACTAATCGATCGGCACGCCGACTTCCAGGCGCGCATTCCGCGTGCGCACGGCATAACAAGTCCCGGGGCGGCGGATCGGCATGCCCTTCGGCGAGCCGTCCCGGAGATCCATGAGGCCGCCATGGAGCGGACACTCGAGGATCGTACCCCTGATCAGCCCGCCCTTCATCGACGTCCGCACGTGCGGGCACTGATCCCGGACGACATAGGCCTTGCCCTCGGCATTGCAGAGCAGCAGCTCGAGATCCCCGATCACGAAGGTCTCCGTCTGCCCCGTCGGCGGCAGCTCGACCGGGATCTCGACCCAGCGCAGCTCGTCGTCCGCGGCGCGTGCCGCGGATCCGCCGGCGTCGCTCACGCTCGCTCGCCCGCGATGCCGGCCTGGATATAGCCTTCGAGCGTCCGGTGATGATGCAGGATCCGCACCTCCTGGGTGCCGAGATGGAGATGCTCGAAGGCACCGGAGCGCATTCCCGCCTGGATGCGCGGCAGGTTGTAGAGATCCTCGTCGAGCAGCTCCCCGCCGTCGCAGACGCCGTCGAGGGTGTCGCCATTCTGTGTCGAGAAGAAGAGCTTCTCGGGTCGCGGCACGTCGACGCCTGGCGCGTTCATCAGGCTGATGAAGTCGAAGTACATGCGATTCGGGTCGGTCGGATGCGGCCGATGCGTGAAGACCCACGTGAAGAGCGAGTGGGTATTGAAGGTCATGTTGGGAAAGACCGTGTAATGGAAGTCGTCACAGAGCTGCGCCTCGTTCAGGTCGTCGAGGTTCGCGCCCATCGTCGGCGCGATCTTCCTCTGCTGCTCGGCGAAGGCCTTGCGGGCCTCCTCGGCGGTCCCTTCGAATCCCTCGATCCCGATCCGCTCGAGGAACATCTCCCGGATCTCGGGCGTCACGGTATTCGCCCCGGGATGTCGCAGGCTCGCCTGGACCTCCGGGAAGATCATGCGCGTGTGCTTGTCGTAGCAGTCGTAGAGCGTCCGGGTGTCGTCGCTGAACGCGAGCGTCCAGGTATGCGTCGCGGCGAGATGGTAGGCCTCGTTGAAGGCGTCGACGCAGGTCTTCCAGTTGCACTCGATCTCGATCGTGCAGTCGAAGGCGATCTTCCAGTCCTCGAAGTGGTAGGGGTCGAGATGCTCCGGAATCACGCCCAGATACTGGCGCAGCGGCTCCGCGTCGGGATCGAGGTTCACGAAGACGAAGCCCGCCCACTCCTCGCAGCGGACCGGGCGAAGCGACAGCTTCGCGGGGTCCACGCCCTGCGGAAAGCACTCGGGATCCTGCGCCGCCGCGAGCTGGCC
The DNA here is from genome assembly GCA_963698485.1 of uncultured delta proteobacterium. Lineage (GTDB taxonomy): Bacteria > Myxococcota_A > UBA9160 > UBA9160 > UBA4427 > UBA4427. Next base: position 131,254 of record CAVORA010000005.1, read on the forward strand.
ATCGATGTCGTATTCCCAGCCGTGAAACAGGCAGGAGAATTTCTCGGCATGACCGCGGCCGGGCTCTCGCAGACGATTGCCGCGATGCATGCAGACGTTGTAGCGCGCCCGGATCGAGCCATCGGGCTGCTTGATCACCAGAATCGACTCAGGTCCGAGCTCGTACGTGAAATAATCACCCGGACGGTCGAGATCCGAGGCGCGACCGGCACAGGTCCAGGTCTTCTTCCACATGTGCTCCCACTCGAGCGCGGCGTACTCGGGGCTCGTGTAGCGGGATTTCGGGATCGGTGCGTAGTCGAGGCCCGGGTCGGGCGCACGCTCCATGGGCGTCTCGAAATTCTCGGGCGATGCGGCCATCGTGACGGCCCTCCGGCCACGTCGGCCAGGCGCCGGCGTGAAGATGGGGATGGAAGTCGGAGACGAGAGCGGGGCCCCGTAGCGGGCTCGGCTCCCTCCCGTGCTGCTTCGCCGCTGCTCTACTCAGCGGATTCCGGGGGGCCCGGGCCGGGTCGCGATCTTCACGATGCCTCGAGCAGACGACGGGCCTCCGAACCTTCGATTCTAGAGAGGAATCGACCCGAGCGTCAATCGGGCGAACGGACACGCTCTGCGTCGGTAAAGAGGGACCGGTAGATGAAATCCGGTCCTGCGCTGCGCCTCTCCGAAGCCGGCAGGGCGGCGAATCGTGCGCAACGGGTCGAAGCCGACGAAGACGGGACCGGGATGCGCGATGCCTGATGCAGACCATGGCGCTCTATGAAGAGGCCGCAGTCGCGCCGGTGCTCGGACTGGCTATTCGAAGGCGCGCTGCCCATCGGCTCACCGGGCAAGCAGGCGATTCGGACGCTCGACGAAGACGGCGACGAGGGAGACCCAGGCACACGGCACGGAGGCCGTGGGTCGGGAATCGGCGACCGGGGATCGGCGAGCCGGAGCGCGCACGGGAGACGCAGGGGATTCGACATCGGGTGACCTCGATTCCAGGCGCGACCCTGGCAGCGTGGAGCGATCGCGCCGCGAGTGAGCCGAATTCGGCCCCGGGCTGCCCTCGCCCGCCGGCTCGGCCGGCCCCGTCGCGGTCGGCTGCGTTGCTCGTTCAGCGGGCAGCCTGCCCGTCAGATGGGCACATAAAAGCACACCCGTTCCCTTTCGAATCGAGCGGGATGGCCCCAAACCCCTCTCATTTGCGTTTCCGCTCGATTTCGACTCTCCGCGCTCGATTGAGCTTCGCCCAAGCCTTTGGCACAGTGGTTGCTTGGTAGCGGGTGTAATGTGGAGCTCGACCCAGCGCTCAGCACCGTCCCGGACGACCGTCGATCCCTCGGCGGAGCCCGGTCGGGGCCGGAGCTGGAGAGAACCCGGCTGTGTCTGCGTCCGAAGCCGTGGAAAGACGACTTCGGACGGGTACCCGGGGAGCGTCTCCGCGAACGGAACGAGTTGATCACTAGGAATTGCGCTCCCTGAACCCGAATCGACGCCTCGAATTGCTCGAGGATGCACTCGACGTACGCACGCGAGCGCGACGTCGGTTCAAAGAATGAACATAAAGGAATGGAGGTCCCCCCGAATGGGCACCAAGTCAAAGCTCGAATACATCTGGCTCGACGGCTACAAGCCGACCCAGAACCTGCGAAGCAAGACGAAGATCGAGAAGGATTTCAGCGGCAAGCTCGAAGACGTGCCGATGTGGTCGTTCGACGGCTCCTCGACGCAGCAGGCGGAGGGCGGATCCTCGGATTGTCTCCTCAAGCCCGTCGCGATCTTCCCCGATCCCGGCCGCAAGGACGCCTATCTGGTGATGACCGAGGTGTTGAACGCCGACGGCACGCCGCACGAGTCGAACGGTCGGGCCACGATCGACGATGACGATGGGGATTTCTGGTTCGGCTTCGAGCAGGAGTACTTCATCTGGGACAACGACCATGCCAAGCCGATCGGCTTCCCGGGCGGCGGCTTCCCGGCGCCTCAGGGTCAGTACTACTGCTCCGTCGGTGCCGAGAATGCCATCGGCCGCGAGATCGTCGAGGAGCATCTCGACCTCTGCCTCGAGGCCGGCATCAACGTCGAAGGCATCAACGCCGAGGTCACGATGGGCCAGTGGGAATACCAGGTCTTCGCCAAGGGCGCGGCGCGCGCCGGTGACGAGACGTGGGTGTCCCGCTATCTGCTCGAGCGCACGGCCGAGAAGTACGGCTACTCGATCAACTGGGATCCGAAGCCGGTCAAGGGTGACTGGAACGGTTCGGGCATGCACGCCAACTTCTCGAATACGCTGCTCCGCACGTGCGGGAGTCAGGCGGCCTTCGAGCAGGTCTGCAAGGCCTTCGAGCCCGTCGTCGCGGACCACATCGCGGTCTACGGCGCCGACAACGATCAGCGCCTCACCGGTCACCACGAGACGCAGTCGATCGACCAGTTCAGCTACGGCGTGTCGGATCGCGGCGCGTCGATCCGAATCGGCATCGCGACGGTCGAGGCGGGCTGGAAGGGCTGGCTCGAGGATCGACGGCCGGCCTCGAATGCCGACCCGTACAAGGTGGCGGCGATCATCGTGAAGACCGCGAAGGCGGCCAGCGCGAATATCAAGATCTGAGCCGAGGCCTAACACGGCCCGATCGGCGATCGACTTCACGTCGAGAGCCGACCGACAGACGAAGGGGCGTCCGGATCGATCCGGGCGCCCCTTTTTCCGTCCGGGGCGCGCGGGAACCGGGGAACCGACGACTCCGCGTGGCGATCCCACCCCTGACCGCAGGTCAACCCGGCTTTCTTGACACGCCCGAGCTCGCCCTGTTTCGTGGAACGATGCACCCGATCCTCTCGACCGCGAACCGCCCATGAGAGTCCTCGTCACCGGGGGAACCGGATTCATAGGCACCCACACGGTTCGAGCCCTGCTCGCGGCCGGACACGACGTCAAGCTGCTCGTCCGGGACGCGGACAAGGCGCACCGCCTCTGGAGCCACGAGCCTCGCGTCCTCGAAGATCTGGTCGTTGGCGCGATCACCTCGGGGCCCGCGACCGTGGACGCACTGCGCGACTGCGAGGGCCTGGTCCACACCGCCGCGCCCGTCGCCCTCGCCGTCTCCCGCTCCGAGGCACGCAAGGTCGCAAGCGAGAACCTCCGGTCGGTGCGCATGCTGATCGATCGCGCGCTCGAAGACGGCCTCGAACACATCGTCCATCTGTCGACCACCGCCCTGCTCGACACGACCGGACTCGACATCGCGAACGAGCAGACGCCGATCGTCGAGGGCGGTGACACCTACGCACTCTCGAAGTCGGCGCCCGAGAAGCACCTGCGGCGTCTCCAGGAGCAGGGCGCGCCGATCTCGATCGTCTACCCGCCAGGAGTCATCGGTCCCGACGACCCGGGCCTGTCCGAGGCAATGGTCGGCATCCAGCAATTCCTCCAGGCCAGCGTGATCATCACCAGCTCAGGCTTCCAGACCGTCGACGTCCGAGACCTGGCCGAGGTGCATCGGGCCCTGATCGACCGGGACCCGGCGCCCGGCCGATTCATCGCGGCCGCCCGCTTCCTCGAGTGGGAGGAGTTCGCCGAGCTGCTCGACCGCGCCGCCGGCATCCGCCTGCCCCGCCTCCGACTGCCCGGCCGTGCGGTCCGTTTCTTCGGACGCATGGGGGATCGCCTGCGGCCCTTCGTCGACCTCGACGCCTCGATCTCGCGCGAGGCCACGCGCCTCGCGACGCAATGGGTCGAGTTCGATGCGAGCCGCACCACGAAAGAGCTCGGCGTCGAGTTCCGCGACCCGATCGAGACCCTCTACGACACGGTCCGCTGGCTGGCGAAGAACGGCCACGTCGATCCCGACCGTGCGCTCCGCTTCACCCATCCCGGTCGCGGTCGAAACTGATCGCGGCGGCATGGCCGCGTCTCCCCGCCCGCCCCCGTGATAGCATCGCCCCCGTTCCGCGCGGTCGAGCGACGACGCGAGGCCGGGACGGCACGGGGGGAGGGATCAGATGGGCGATCGACTGGCGAGCAAGATCTCGATCATCACCGGCGCCGGCAGCGGAATCGGACGCGCCAGCGCCCTGCGGTTCGCCGCCGAAGGCGCGACGGTGATCGTCAACGACATCAACGAGCCGGGCGCGGATGAAACGGTGCGGCTGATCGCGGAGGCGGGCGGGCGGGCGGCCTTGCATCCCGCGGACGTCACCGACCCGGAGCAGGTCGATGAGCTCGTCGCCCGCGCCATCCGCGATTACGGACGCCTCGACATCATGTTCAACAACGCCGGCGGCGCACGCCCCGAGCCCACGGCGGAGATGACCGTCGAGTCCTACAAGCGGGTCGTCGCACTCAACCTGGACGGCGTCTTCTTCGGCACCCAGGCGGCCCTGCGCGTCATGCTCCCGCGACGAAGCGGCTGCATCTTGATGACGACCTCGGGCGCAGGGCTCGGCGCGGTCCATCATCTCGCGGCCTATGGCATGGCCAAAGCGGGGGTCGTCAATCTGGGCAAGAGCGTCGCCGCGGAATATGGACGCCACGGCATCCGCGCCAATGTGATCTCGCCCGGCCCGATGGGGAGTCCGGGATTCCTCTCCTGGCTCGAAACGATCGACGGCGGGCGCGAACGCTTCGAGGCCGAGGTGCCGGTGCGGCGCCTCGGCACGCCCGAGGACATCGCCCATACCGCCGTCTTCCTCGCCTCGGACGAGGCGAGCTTCGTCTCGGGGATCGTCGTCCCCGTGGACGGCGGCATCTCCTCGCAATACCCGACGCCGCAATTCGATCTGCCCGAAGCCTGACGATCTGCGCCCAGTCGGACCGCGGCCTGCGCGGCGACTTTTTCGAGGCGGCCGGGAACCTTCCCGCGCGGCACCTCCCCGTCCGGGCATGATCGCGCGACGGCGCGTGTTCGCAGACAGCAGCAAGGAGGCAGCGAGATGGCCCGGATCGACGGACTCGAGGACGAGCAGGCGACCCTCATGCAGCGCTTCGTCTTCCGCACCGCGGCGCGCCGGACCGGCGCCGTGCCGAATCCCCTGCGGATCATGGCTCGAAGCCCGGCCGTCATGTGGGCGGCCAGCCTCTTCCAGATCGGATTCGATCGGGCCCGGACGCTGCAACCCCGTCACAAGGATCTCGCCTGCCTGAAGGCCGCCTCCATGATCGGCTGCGTATTCTGACTCGACATCAACTCTGCGGTCGGCAGAGAGCACGGACTCAGCGAGGCGCAGCTTCGGGATCTCGCGCGCTACGCGGACAGCCCCGCCTTCGACGAGCTCGAAAAGCGCATCCTCGACTACGCCGCGGCCCTCTCGGCCACGCCCGCCCGGGCGACGGACGAGCAGGTGGCGCGCCTGCGCGAGCAGCTCTCCGACGAGCAGCTGGTCGAGCTGACCGCGATGATCGCCTGGGAGAACTTCCGCGCGCGCTTCAATCGTGGATTCGATGTCGCCGATCAGGGCTTCTCGAAGGGGAGCTACTGCGCCCTCCCCGAGAGCCATCCGGCCTTCGTCCCCAACGGCTAGGAAGGCCGCCGCTCCGGGGGTTGGAGCGCAGCCCGCGGTCTTCCCTACAGTGTTCTCCTGGCGTTCCGCCGCACCCCATCAGGAGATCTTCCGTGAGCCGAATCGCACCTCGTATCGTCCGCTATGGCGGAGCCCTCTTCGACCAGAACGAAATCGATCGCGTGAACGCGCAGCTCGCGGACCCGATGGGGCTGATGCCGGGCGAGAAGGTCATGGAGTTCGAGCAGCGCGTCGCGGACTACATGGGCATGCAGCACGGCGTGATGGTCAACTCAGGATCCTCCGCGTTGATGATCGCCATGCGGCTGGCGAATCTTCCGCTGGGCTCCGAGGTGATCACACCGGCGCTCACGTTCTCCTCCGATGTCGCCGCCATCTATCACGTGGGCTGTACGCCCGTCTTTCTCGACGTGGGTCTCTCCGACTATCAGGTCAACGTCGACCAGATCCCCGACGTCGTCTCCGACAAGACCCGCGCGATCCTGATCCCCGACCTCGTCGGTGGAATCTGCGACTGGGACAAGGTGCGTGCCTACGCGGACGAGCACGACCTCTTCGTGATCCACGACAGCGCCGACACCCTCGGCGGGACGCTTCGCGGACGCAAGACCGCGACCCGCGCCGACGTGTCGATCACGAGCTTCTCGATCCACCACATCATCACCGCGCTCGGAAACGGCGGGATGGTCTTCTTCGACGACGACAAATATCTCGATCGCGCGCTGTCCCTGCGATCCTGGGGTCGCTCGTCGGAGAAGTACATGTTCGGCACGAAGCGCAACGACAGCGACGGCCGCTTCCTCGAGGACCTCGACGGGGTCGAGTACGACGGGCTCTTCATCTTCGAGGAGAATGCCTACGGCTTCATCCCCAACGAGTGCGGCGCGGCCTTCGGACTCGGACAGATGGACAAGATCGATCGGCTCTGGAAGCTCCGAGAAGAACGCTTCGGCTGGCATACCGACTACCTGCGCAAGCACGAGGACAAGTTCATCCTCCCCACGATCATCCCCGAGACCGAGACGACCTGGCTCTGCTATCCGATCCAGCTGCGACCCGAGACCGGCTGGAGCCGACGCAAGCTCCAGACCCAGCTCGAGGATTCGGGCATCATGAGCCGCGTGATCTTCTCGGGCAACATCACGCGCCACCCGATGCTCAGGAACCAGGAGTTCCGCATCCACCCGGACGGACTCGGGACCTGCGACCAGATCATGGAGCACGGCATCATGCTGCCCTGCCACCCGACGCTGACCCGCGAGGACTGCGAATACCTCTACCAGGTGATCGAAGATTTCATCGAGGCCGATGGCGAGGTCACGGCCGGTCGCTGACAGCGAAACCCATCCGGAGGATCGACCCCATGAACGAGACCCACCCCGCGCTCGAGGCTGCGCGCGCCTCCTGGAAGGCCGTGATGGCCGGCGACAAGCAGGCCTGGCTCGACTTGATGGCCGACGACATCTGCGTCGAGGATCCGATCGGAGCCGCGCCAACCAATCCGACGGGCGAAGGCGTTCGCGGCAAGGCCGCCCTCGCCGACTTCTGGGAGAAGAATATCGGACCCGCCTCGATCACGATCGAGACCCACGACTCCCGCACGGCGGGCATGGAGTCGGCCCACCACCTGACGCTGACCATGAAGTTCCCGAACGGCGTCTCCTCGGTGGTCAGCGGCTTCTTCACCTATCGAGTGAACGAGGCCGGCAAGCTCACGAATCTACGCGGCTATTGGGACATGGCGGACATGGCATTCGAAACGCCTCCCGCCGACGGCTGAGGGGTGGCGCAAGCGTGGGCTGCGAGAGCGCCTGCTCGAGAAGGCCACCAGGCTGGTCCGTCCCTCGATCTGATCGCACGCGATCCCAGCGAACCGAGGCTACAACCGCGCTCTCCCGGAGCACCCACGAGACGACCGAAGATCAGAGGATGGAGGAAGCCTCTACTCCGACCACTCCGACTCGCAGAGCACTCGTCGACGACTCGCTCCGATCGCGACTAGCCTCGAATGATCTGCCCCCCATCGACCCCGAGCAGCTGGCCATTCACCCAGGATGCGGCGTCCGAGAGCAGCCACAGACATGCGTCCGCCATGTCCTTCGGCTGGCCGAGTCGCGCGATCGGGATCGACGCCACCAGATTGTGCTTGTACTCCTCGGGCACCTGATTCTGGAGCGCCTGGGTATCCGTCGGTCCCGGGGCGATCGCGTTCACGCGGATGTTCATGTGTCCGAGCTCGCGGGTCAGACAATGCGTCAGTCCATTGATCGCATATTTCGCGAGCCCGTAGTAGCCGACGCCCATCCAGGCCGCCGTCGACGACTGATTGACGATCGAGCCGCCGCCGCGCTGACCCATCGAGCCGTAGCAGGCGCGCGCGCAGAGCAGTGCACCATCCAGATTGATGTCCATGAACTTCTTGTAGTAGTCCCAGTCGACCTGCATCATCGACTCGGTCTTCATACCCCCGAAGAGCGCCGCATTGTTCACGAGGAAGTCGATTCCGCCGAAGGCTTCGATGGCGGCAGCGGCCATCGCCTGCGTGGACTCCTCGGAGGACACGTCGGTCCGAACGAAGAGCGCCGCGGCGCCGCTCGCGTTGATCGCATCCGCGACTGCCTTGCCCTTCTGCTCGTCGATCTCGGCGACGACGACCTTCGCCCCTTCGCCCGCCAGCCGCTTTGCGTACTCTTCGCCGATGCCGCCGCCCGAGCCGGTCACGATCGCCACCTTGCCTTCGATTCCGGGATAGCTCATGTCTCGCCCTCCTCGCGCGGACCGGTCCGACGGCGCGCCATGAAGTTTTCTGGGGGATGGAATTGGACGCTCACGATAATCGTTCCCAGGAGCGCTCGAAAGGCTTCTGCGGGCTGCCGAAATCGATAGAATGAAGCGCCGACGAGTGATCTCGTGCGGAGCCCGCCCGAATCCATCCGAGCCGATTCCACGCGCAATCGGCTCCGCACACGAGCCAAACAGGACAAGGAGAATCACAGCATGGCCGATGCCGAACGCCGCAAGCGCGGACTCGAGATGATCAAGAAGGTCTACGCCGGAGACGTCGTGACTCCGCCGGAGGGCAACGTCTTCACGGACGTGATGCTCGAGCAGCTCTTCGCCGAGGTGTGGTCGCGCGACGTCCTCTCGATCAGGGATCGCCGGATCCTGCTGCTCGGCATCATCGCCGAGAAGGGCGAATCGATGACCTTCGGAATCCAGGTCAGAGCGGCCCTCAAGAATGGCGAGCTCAGTCCGGAAGAGGTTCGCGAGTTCATGCTCATGATCGCGCAGTACGCGGGCTATCCGCGCGCGGCAGCACTCGTCGGCGTGATCGAGGAGCAGATCGCGGCCTACGAGAAAGAGCGGGCCTAGCATCCGCCGGCGCGACGGGAATCCGGGAGGGTACGAACGCTAGGCGCCGGCCGCGGGGGGCGCGATCTGCATCATGCCGACCGACGCGCCCCCGTCGACGCAGATCACCTGTCCCGAGACGTACGCGGCCGCCGGACTGCAAAGGAAGAGCACGGCGTTGGCGATGTCGGCCGGCGAGCCGACATATCCCAGCGGACATCGAGCGTCCCGCTCGTCGCCACTCCCGATCCGGGCCATCCCCTCCGTCCCGCCGATCGCGCCCGGCGCGAGGGCATTCACGCGCACGCCATGAGGGCCGAACTCGACGGCGCAGGTCCGGGTGAGCGAGTCGACTCCGGCCTTCGCGGCGGCGACATGCGCCTGGAAGGCGACGCCCATGCGTTCGAAGGGCGCGCTGATGTTCACGATATGGCCCCCGTTCTGCTTGAGCGCTCGCTCGAAGGCGAATTTCGTGACGTGATAGGTGCCTCGCAAGTCGATGTCCACGACGGCTTTGAATCCGTTAGGCGAGAGGCCTTCGATCGGCGCGGGGAAGTTCCCGGCCGCGTTGTTCACGACGATGTCGAGTCGACCGAAACGCTCGAGCGTCTGATCGATCACGGCCTCGACCTGCGCCGGCTCGCGGATGTCGCACGGCACCCACATCGCCTCGATCCCGGCCGCCGCGAGCTCGGCCGCCGCGGCCTCGAGCACGTCGGCCCGACGCGACGCGATGCAGATCCGGGCTCCGTGCTCACCGAGCGCCTGCGCGATGCCACGACCGATCCCGGTGCCACCCCCCGTCACCAGCGCCACACGCCCCGCAAGCAGATCCGCCCGGAAATCACTCATCGCCCCCTCCTTCGCCCGCCAGCCCCGCGCAGCCATTCGAGCATAGGCGACCCCCGCCCGCCCGCGTCACTGCGAGTCGGCCCGAGCCCCGCCCGGGCGCGGGAAACCCCTCTATAATGCGGGTCCCCTAAGCTCCGGCCCGAGGGTCGAGGAGGATGGAGCCATGGCAGACCTCGTGACGATCGAGGTGCGAGACCACGTGGCCGACGTGCGATTGAATCGCGCCGAGAAGATGAACGCGGTCAACCACGAGATGTGGACGGCCATCGGCGAGGCCGGACAGGCCTTGATCGAGAACCGGGAGGTGCGAGCGGTCGTGCTCTCGGGCAACGGCCGCGGCTTCTGCGCCGGGCTCGACATGGCGAGCTTTCAGGACATGGCCAGCCGCAGCGGCGATGCCCCCGGCGCGGGACAGAGCCTCGCCAGCACCAGCGAGCGCCCCGAGAACTTCTTCCAACGGGCGGCCCTCGTCTGGAAGCGCGTGCCCGTCCCCGTGATCGCCGCGATCCATGGCGTGGCCTTCGGCGCCGGCGCACAGATCGCGCTCGGCGCCGACATCCGCATCGCGGCCCCGGACATGCGCTTCTCGATCCTCGAGATCAAGTGGGGGCTGATCCCCGACGTCGGCATCACGCAGACGCTCCGCGACATCGTCTCCCTCGACGTCGCAAAGGAGCTCACCTTCACGGGACGGGTGCTCGATGGCCCGGCCGCCCATGCGCTCGGTCTGGTGACCCACGTCTCGGAGGATCCCCTCGCGCAGGCCCAGGCGCTCGCGGCCGAGATCGCGACGAAGTCGCCGGACGCGATTCGCGCCGACAAGCGACTGCTCGACGAGGCCTGGCACGCGGACGAACGCACGGGCCTCGAGCTCGAGGCGCGACTCCAGGGCCGGCTGATCGGCAGCCCCAACCAGATCGAGGCGATCAAGGCCAACTTCGAGAAACGCGCGCCCGACTTCCAGCTGCCCGATTGACCCGCGCAGATCGCCGACAGCGCGCAGCAGGCTTCTGCGGGCCGCTTCGAAGCGACGCCTGCGATATGTGTGAATGGAGACCTCGTCGATGAGCGAAGAAGAGCATCCCGGGCGCCAGGCGCTCAGCAGCTTCCTGCAACTGATCCAGGACGTCGACCGGGATTTCCTCTCCGCCGAGCGGCGCGTGACGAGCGCCTTCGACGTCGCGGAGGGGGAGCACATGCTGCTCCATCTCGTCAAGGCCGCAATCGATGTCTGGGTCGACAACGACGCCAGCCGACCACGCTTCGCCCCGCTCGCGAGTGACGTCCTCAAATGGGGCGGCGAGGGAGCGGACAATCCCGCGCATTGCGCTCCCCTCGACCCCAGCCGCCGCTATGTCATTCGCGGCCGCATGAAGGACGAGGTGTACATCAGCTTCACGGTCTATACCGGAAAGGCCGAAGGCGACTGGAACGACGGGGTCATCTCCGCCATGAACCACACCGAGTTCGAGATCGCGCCGGACGGGAGCTTCGAGATTCCGATCGCGACCGAGCCCACGCCCGGGGCTCTGCACATGGCGCCAGGCAAGCCGAATTGCGTCATATCCCGTCACTATTGGGAGGGCCGGACCTGTGGCATGGCGGATCCGAAGAATCGCGTCGAACAGAGCATCGAATGCCTCGATTCGCCGGGCTACCCACGGCCCCTCGGCCCCGAGCGCCTGGCCGCCAAGCTGGCGGCCGCCCAGCACTTCATTCGTGGCCAGACCCTCGACCGACCGGTCGCACCCGATCCCAGCAAGCAGCCCGAGTGGTTCTCGCTCGTCCCGAATCAGCTGCCCAAGCCCATGAAATGGGTCCCCAGTGAGGGCGGCGGCGCGGGCGCGGTCGACAACGCCTACTGCGCCGGACTCGTGATGCTCGCTCCCGACGAGGCGCTGGTCGTCGAGGGGCGCTGGCCCGCGTGCGTGTATGCGAACGTGATGTTCTGGAATCGCTTCCAGCAGGCCCCGGACTATCGCTACCGATCCTGCTCGCTCAATCGCAAGCAGATGAAGTCGGATGCCGAGGGCCGCTTCCGTTTCGTCGTGGCGCACGAGGATCCGGGCGTATCCAACTGGATCGATACCGAAGGCCACGCGGCCGGCACCCTGTACTGGCGCTTCCTCTTGCCCGAGGGTGACATCGAGCAGCCGCGCTGCGAGGTCGTCTCGCTCTCCGAGCTCCGCGCGCGCTAGCTCAGCACGCGGAAGATCGGCACGCGTCAGGCGCGCGTCGGACGCGCCGTTTCTACTGGTCCCGGGCGCCGACGAGCTCGGCCATCAGGTCGTAGGCCTCTTCCTGCTCCGTCCGGACGGTCACGCCCGTATAGGGCATGTCCTCCCAGAGCGCGCGCCAACGCTTCTTGATGCGCGCCTCGTCGCCGAAGAGTCCCCCCTCGTCGATGTACTCGTCCGGCACGGCCTCGATCGCCTCTTCGCGCTTGCCGGCCTGGAAGAGCTCCTGGATCCGGTCGGCCGCCTCGCCCCAGCCCTCGCGGTGCATGCGCTTCTTGTGGAAATTCAGATCGGGATGGCCCATCCCTCCCACGTAGAGCGCAACGAAGGGCTTGTTCAGCTGCAGCGCCCCCTTCACGTCGTCCGTGATCGTGACGGATACGCCGCCCTGGATCTCGAAATCGTCATAGCCCTTGCCACCGCCGGCGCGCGCGAAGCCCTCCTCGAACCAGCCCTTGAACTTGTCGACGTTGCCCGGGCGCATGCCAAAGGCAAGCCAGCCGTCCGCCAGCTCCGCCGTCAGCTTCACCATCTCGGGGGCACCGGTGCCGAGCCAGATCGCCGGAGGGTGCGGGTTGTCGAAATGGAGAATCGACTTGAGGGGCTTGCCCATGCCCGACGAGCCCGGGCCATCGTAGGGCAGCCGGATCTCCGGCCCGTCGTGCACGACCGGCCCCTCCCGCGCGAAGATCTTCTTCATGATCGTCACGTAGTCGCGCAGCCGATCCTTCGGTCGACCCCAGGGCGTCCCGTACCAGCCTTCGACGATCTGCGGACCCGAGAGGCCGAGGCCTCCGATCACGCGGCCGCCGCCTGCCAGCTGGTCGACCGTCGCGAGCGACATCGCCGTCATGGTCGGCGTGCGCGCGCCGACCTGGATCACACCGGTTCCGAGCCGGATCTTCTTCGTGTGCGCGGCGATGAAGGCGAGCGGCGTGATCGCGTCGGAGCCATAGGCCTCCGCCGTCCAGACGGAGTCGTAGCCGAGCGCCTCGAGCCGCTTGATCCGCTCGATCGGGACCTCGACCGAGCGACCCGCGTATTCGACGGCACATCCGAGCTTCATCGCCTTCATCGTGGACCCCTTGCTAGATTGACGGACCGCGAGCATACGGAATTCGCGGGCGCGCGGGGAAGACATGTCGGCGAGACCGGGGGCCATGGGTGAGGAAGCGGCCGGGGGCGGTGCACGGGCTCTGGTCTTCGGCCTGACCCTCTTCGTCGCCACGCTGGCCTGCGAAGCGACGAGCCCGGTCATCGCACAGGGCCCTCCCCTCGCCGGCTCTGCTTCGATCCAGCTCGGCCCGCGTCCCTTCTACCTGATCGAGCAGATGCCGCCGGGTGCGCTCCGCGATCGACTCGCCGCCTGCCAGGACGGGCCCTTCCGGAGGACACGATTCTCGATCGGTCATCGCGGGGCCCCGCTGCAGTTTCCGGAGCACACGCGCGCGTCGTACCTCGCCGCTGCGCGCATGGGTGCGGGCACGCTCGAGTGCGACGTGACCGTGACGCGTGACGGTGAGCTCGTCTGCCGACACGCCGCCTGCGACCTGGCACACACGACGAACATCCTCGAGACGGCGCTCGCGGCGCGCTGCCGCGAGTCCTTTCGGCCGGCGACCTTCGACTCGCAATCGGGCGGGCTCTTGCGGCCGGCGAGCGCACGTTGCTGCACGGCCGACCTCACCCTCGCGGAGCTTCGGACGCTCGAAGCAAGGATGGACGCGGCCGACCCGACCGCCACGACCGTGGCCGATTATCTCGACGCGACGCCCGCCTATCGAACGGATCTCTACGCCAATGGCGAAAGGCTGATGAGCCACGACGAGAGCCTGCGACTCTTCCGGGAGCTGGGCGTGGCGATGACGCCCGAGCTGAAGAGCTCGGCGCCCGATGACCGCGAGACGGCCTCGGACCGACAGGCACGGGCGCGCGAGCTGCTCTCCGCCTATCAACGTGCCGGCATCTCGCCCCGGAACGTCCGGCTGCAATCCTTCGACCTCGACGATCTGCGCGTATGGCGTGAGGCCGACCGGGATTTCGGCGCGCGAGCCATCTGGCTGGTCGAAGGAGCGACCGCGGAGACCTCGACCGCGGCCGCGCTCGACGCCCTCTACGCGGAGGGGCTTCGCACGATCGGAGCGCCGGTGGCGATGCTTCTCCGGCTGGACGACGAAGGCGAGCTGCGGGCCAGCGATTTCGCGATCCGGGCGCGCGCCGCGGGCCTCGACCTGATCGCCTGGACCCTCGAGCGTTCCGGGCGGATCCGAGCGGGACGGGTCGAGGGCCGCGAGCGGGATTTCTATCTGGATCCGGTTCTGTCTGCGCTCGAGAACGACGGAGACCTCTATCGGGTGCTCCACGCCCTCGCGGCGGAGGTCGGCGTCGTCGGAGTGTTCTCGGATTGGCCCGCGACCACGACCTACTACGCCAACTGCTTCGGCCTCGACTAGAGTTGCCATCGCCTTGACCGATCGAGACCGACCCGACAGCTCCGCACCGCCCTTCTACACGCGCTACGGATTCGAGCGCCGAGGCGAGACCGATCTCGCGATCGTGCCCTATCCGGAGATCTGCGTCGCCGGCGCGCTGCGCGCGACGGTGATCGCCTCCGCCATCGATCTGGTCGGCGGCTTCCATACGCGCGCCCTCGCGGGCAGCGACGCGACCTTCACCAGCGACCTCTCGCTGCGCATCCCGGCCCCCGCGCGTCCCGAACGACTCACCACCCGCAGTGAGGTCCTGCGAGCCGGCCAGCGCCTCGTCTCGACGAGTGTGACGATCGAGGGCGACTCGGAGCCCTATGCGGTCGGCGTGACCACCTTCGCGCGCATCCCACGCGCTCCGGAGGCCGCACCCGACATCGCCACGTTATCGACGCCGATGGTGATCGACCGACACCCGCTGGACCGACCGCTCGACGAGGAAGTCGGGGTCGAGCTGGTCGAGCCGAGTCTCGGACACGTGCGTCTGGCGCTGCGTCCGGCCCTCACGAATCCGGAAGGCGTGATGCAGGGTGCGCTGGTCGCGCTCGTCGTCGAGTGCGCCTCACTGGCTCTCGCGAATCACGAGCACGACGCCCCGCAGATCGTGACCGAGCTCGACCTGCGTTATCTCGCGGCCGCGTCGAAAGGTCCAGTCGAGAGCCGGGCGGTCTGGATCGGGGAGGCTCAGCGCCGGATGCTTCGCGTGGAGCTCCGAGACCTGGGCCGTGACGATCGCATCACGACCGCCGCGCTGGTCCGTGTCGACGATGCCTCCGCCTGAAACGACTCGCCGATCTCGGCTTCGCGTGGCTATCGTGTCGCGATGGACGTGAATCGCGAGATCCAGACCAACCTCGATGGCCACACCATCATCGTCACCGGCGGCACCCGCGGCATCGGCCTCGGCATCGTCCGTGTGCTCGCGCGAGCCGGCGCCGAGCTGATGATCACGGGCCGCAAGCCCGCCCGACTCGAATCCGTGTCCGAGGAGCTCAGCGCCGCGGGCGTCCCGCATCGCACGATGCAGGCAGACGTCGGCCGGGCCGAGACCAGCGAGGCCGTGGCGCGGGCGACGCTCGAGGCCTTCGGCAAGATCGACGGGCTGGTGGCGAACGCCCAGTCCTTCCGTCCGGTCACGATGCTGGCAGACGTGAAGGAGTCCGACTTCGATCTCGTCCTCGAGACCGGACCCAAGGGCACGCTCTTCCTGATGCAGGCCGTCCTGCCCGCCATGCGCGAGCGCGGTCGCGGTCGCATCGTCACCTTCGGCTCGTCGATGGGCAATACGGGCGTGCCCGGCTACGGCCCCTACTCCGCGGCCAAGGAGGCCGTCCGCTCGCTCACGCGCACGGCCGCCCGCGAGTGGGGCGGGTACGGCATCACCGTCAACTGCGTCTGCCCGGCTTCCGTCGCCCATCGCATGCCCGTCAGCCAGACCGGCAGCGAGCGCGCGCGCGCCTTCGACGAGATGTACAAGGATCATCCCCTCGGCCGCGACGGTGACCCCGAGGAGGACATCGCTCCGGTCGTCGCCTTCCTGCTCTCCGACGCGAGCCAATACATGACCGGCCAGACCTTCATGGTCGACGGCGGCGGCATCATGCGCGCCTGACGCCGGCCGAGCCGGATTGGAGCCGACCCTTGTCCTCGAAGTCCTCTGTGTCCGCGAAACCGATCTCGCCCGAGGTCGCCGCCTGGAAGCGTTTCTGCCAGCGCATGGAGGCGCTCGGCGAGCGCATCCTCGAAGACGATTTCCCGAACGAGCCCCTCGACCGCGTCGAGGGCATCGCCCACCTGGCCGACCAGGTGTCCTGCTGGCTCGGCTGGGCGATCCCGTACGGCGATCCCGACGCCCCCTTCTTTCATCGCTCGAACGACCTGGCCACCCAATGGGGCGGACCCAATCAGGACAACGCCTATCACCACGCACGCATCGACCCGCGCCGCCGGTACCGGGTTCGCGGCAAGATGCACAGCTGCGAGCATTTCGTGATCACCTTCCGTGTCGGCTTCATGCACATGAAGGAGTGGGGCACGAAGGCGGCGATCTCCTCCGTCGACCGCGGCATCGAAGCGGGCGACGACTTCGAGATCCTGATCGGCGGCGACGGCAGCGACCCGGATTTCTTCCCGATCCCGGACGGCGTGACGACCCTGTCACTGCGTGAGTACTACGTCGATTGGCAGCCCGCCGAGCCCGCGGTCTTCACGATCGAATGCCTCGACGAGCTGCCGACCCCCGGTCGCCCCGACGCCGAGACGCTCGGTCGCCAGATCGATCACGCCCTCGAGCAGGTCGAGTCCTCGGTCTTCGGCTGGAACGACTACATGCGCGAGCATCGCACCCGGGGTCGCGACAACGAGTTCGCCTCGCAGCAGACGGTCGCCGGCGGACTCTCCGATGCGCGTTATGCGTTCCTGTTCTGGAATCTCGCGCCGGACGAGGCGCTGCTGATCGAGACCGACGCGCCGCGCGCCCGCTACTGGGGGCTGCAGCTCGCGACCCTCGGCTGGTTCGAGCAGGTCGATCCGATCCATCGCATCACCTCGATCAATCAGCACCAGGCCGTCCCGAGCGAGGACGGCCAGATCCGCTTCGTGCTCGCCCATCGCGACCCCGGCGTCCCCAACTGGCTCGACACCGGCGAGCATCGGGAAGGGCTGCTCACCTACCGCTGGTTCTGGCCCGAGAGCGACCCGACCCCGACCGCGCGCGTCATCCCCCTGGCAGAGGTGCTGCGTGCGCTGCCCGCCGACACGCCGCGGATCGACGCGCACGCCCGGCGCGCGGAGATTCGCGCGCGGAAGGCGCATCTGGCCTGGCGCTTCCGGACATGATGCAGCGCGAGAGGCCCCACGCCGGCTGCAGGAGACGCGAGGCGTGAGCTGGCACCCGCCCGAACGGCCGGACTGGGTGCGCGCAATCAACGCCGGTCAGATCGCGCCGATCGCCGAAGAGGCCGCGTTGCCCCTGACGCTCGAATCGCTGGTCTCGGAGGCGGCGGCCCGTCAGGGCCGATCGGCGGCCGGGCCGCGGTCCTCCGCGCTCGCGCAAACGAAGGCCTACGAGGCCTTCGACCACCCGGATTTTCCGGCAGCGCCCGCCTTCGAGGCTCTCGCCCGCTTTCTCGAAGCCCTCGAGGACGAGGCCCGGCTGACGGTGATCGGGCGTTTCCTGACGCGGCGCTTCCTGCTGCGTCTGCTCGAGGTGCGGATCCATCTGATGGCCTACCTCGCGAGCGATCCCGGCGTTCAGGACGAGCGCATCGAGGCACCGATCTTCGTCGCTGGCGCGCCGCGCACCGGCACCACGATCCTTCATACGCTGCTCGCCGCCGATCGCCGCCACCGCGTCCCGGAAGGCTGGGAGCTGCTCCGGCCGGTGCCACCGCCCTCTCCCGATCCGAACGAGCTCGCCGAGGATCCGCGAATCGCGCTCGCCGATCGCGAGCTGGTCGCGCCGCAGACCGTCGTGTCGGGGCTGCTGTCGATTCACGAGTACGGAGGTCGCAAGCCCAAGGAATGCCTGTCGGCGATGTCCTTCGCCTTCCAGTCGGAAGAGTTCACGGCCCGTTATGCCGTCCCGAGCTTCGAGCGATTCCTGGAGTCGACGGACGCGCGCGCGGCCTATCGGATGCATCGCCTCGTGCTGCAGGTCCTGCAGCGCCGTCGACCCGGGACGCGCTGGGTTCTGAAGTCGCCCGTTCATCTGCACGACCTCCCGACGCTCTTCGAGACCTATCCCGACGCCCGGGTCGCGATCACCCACCGCGACCCGCTCACCTTGCTCGCTTCGCTCACCAGCCTGATCGCGAACCTGCGATTCGCGCATAGCGACGAGGTCGATGATCAGGCCATCGCTGCGGCCCACATCCGGCGCTATCGCAAGACCTTCGACCGGCTCGTCGAGTGGGTGGACGCGGGCCGGCTGCCGGACGCGCAGATCCATCACAGTCATTTCGCCGACTTCCGGACCGCCCCCATCGAGACCGTCCGGGCTCTCTACGAGCGTTTCGCAATCGCCTGGGATCCGGACGCCGAGACGGCGATGCGGGCGGCGCTCTCGAAGAACCCGGCCGATCGCCACGGCGAACACGTCTATTCGATGGAAGCTCCGGGCATCGACCCCGACCGCCTCCGAAGCGACTTCGCCCGCTACCAGGCCCGATTCGAAGTGCCTTCGGACGGCTGACAAAGAGCAGACAAAGGACTGAGCAGCGGCGCGCTGCGGCAGCGAAGGCCGTGCCCGGTTGGGTTACGCTGCGACCCGAGTCCCGCGCCGCCCGACTGGCGCCCAGCAACAGGAGATTCCCGTGCCCGAATACACCGCCCAGGAACGACGCAATATCGAGCAGACCGAACGCCTCTTCGACACGACGAGCGGCGAGGACAAGTCGATGCTCTTCGCAGAAGACGCCGTCTGGTGGAACGGGCTGCCCTTCGTCGGCGCGACGCCGGGCGAAACCGAACACAAGGGACGCGCCGCGATCAACTCGATCCTGACCGGCGCGACCTCGGGGCCCTCGAAGAAGAAGACCAATACCGGCGTCGACGCCTACGATGTCTCGACGATTCGAAACGAGGACGTGGTCGTGCTCGCCGATGGTGACTTCGTGGTCCGCCAGCACACCATGCGCGCGAAGACCCACGGCGGCAAGGACTACACGAACGTCTACTGCTTCGTGTTCCGATTCAACGAGGACGGCTTGATCCAGTACCTGACCGAGCACTGGAATACCTGGCACGCCTACAACGTGCTCTTCAACAACTTCGCCATGGAGCCGGCTCATCCCAACGGCTGACGCACCAGAAAGGCCACCCGCATGGAGCTCGACATCATCGCCCATCCCGGAAAGCTCCGGGACTCGCAGGAACACGCGCAGCAGGTCGAGGCCGCCGGCTTCGGCTCCGTCTGGTGGACCGACTCGGGCCGCTCCGCCTATCTGGCCGCGACCGCTTCGGCGCTCGGGACCGAGCGCCTTCAGATCGGCACGGGAATCGCGGTCGCCTTTCCGCGCAGCCCGATGGTCACCGCCGGCATCGCCTGGGAGCTCGCCGCGTCGACCGGCGGTCGCTTCGTGCTGGGTCTCGGGAGTCAGGTGAAGGCGCACATCGAGCGCCGCTACAGCGCCGAGTTCAGTCCCCCCGGCCCGCGCATGAAGGAATACGTCGAGAGCGTGAAGGCGATCTTTCGGGCGTTCTCGGGGGAAGAGAAGCTCAGCTACGAAGGCAAGTACTACCACTTCTCGCTGCTGCCCCCGACCTGGAGCCCGGGGCCGATCGAGGTGCCGGCGCCGCCGGTCTACATCTCCGCGGTGCTGCCGTACATGAGCCGGCTGGTCGGAGAGGTGGCCGACGGCATCCACGTCCATCCCTTCCACTCGCCCGAGTACGTGAAGGACGTCCAGAAGAAGGCGATCGAGGAAGGCCTCGCCCGATCCGGCCGATCCCTCGACGCGATCACCTTCTCGTGCCCGATCATGACCGCGGTCGGCGACACCGACGAAGAGCTCGAGCGGACCCGCGAGCACGCACGAATGATGATCGCCTTCTACGGCTCCACGCGGACCTACTCTCCGGTCTTCGAGCACCACGGCTACGACGGCCTCTCGAACGAGCTCCACGAGCTCCAGAAGCGCGGCGACATCCCCGGCATGAAGGCACTCGTCACCGACGACGTTCTCGCGCACTACACGGTCACCTCCAGCTGGAACGATCTCGCCGGCAAGCTCGTCGATCGCTACCGGGATCTCGCGCCGAACGTCCGCGTGACGTCGTATACGGCGGCGGACGGCTGGAGTAATCCGGCCTGGCGCGAGAAGTGGTCGCAGGTGACGAAGGCGATGCGCGAGGCGGACTAGCCAGCATCGGCGAGCGCCGCGCCCCTGCCGGCTACCCGCTAGAGCCCCGCAAACTCCCGCAGCGCCGCGCGACTCTCGAGATCCTCGATGGCGGCCGACGCCCTTTCGAGGAAGGCCGCCGCGAAGCGCTTGCGGCGATCGGTCGCGTCTTCGGGAAAGGTGACGATCTGACACGAGGCGGGGGCGAGATAGGCGGCCTGGATGCGATGGGTCTTCCAGGCCTCTTCGAAGGGGATGGTCGATCCGCCGAGCGCTCTGCGAACCTCGAGATAATGCCGGATCAGGTCGCGCTCGTGCTGGCGCCGATCCTCGACCGAGAGACACATGTTGATGAAATAGCTCACGTCCCGGAGCGGCGTGCTGACGACGACGAGCCCCCAGTCGAGAAAGCCCGTCACGCCGTGATCGTCGAAGAGGTTCCCGATGTGGGCATCCCCGTGGATGACCGTCTGCGGGCCGGCCTTCCACAGCGCATGCAGCGCGGCCTGCTTCTCGATGTAGAGCGCGGCCATCTCCGCGAAGGCGTCGGTCAGCTTGTCCCGATGCCGGTCGAGCCCCTCCTGCAGACGCATCGAGCCGTAGTCGCTCGGCGGGTCGGGCTCGGGCACCCAGCCAGCCTCCCGACGCCGCACGCCGGGATCCTCGAAACGCACGTGCATCGCCGCCAGATCTTCGAGCGCCCTGGCCGCCGCGGCCGGCGTCGGGCTCTCGGGACCGCTCGAGACCGTACAGCCCGACTCGTTCAGGTCCTCGAGCAGCAGCACGAACGCCCCTCCCTCGTCCTCCTCGTAGCGAACGACGTGCGCACGAGGAGTGCGAAGCGCGAGCTTCGGCGCGAGCGACTCGTAGAATCGGGCCTCTCGCAATCCCATCCGCGTCTGCGCGATGGCTACGCGGCGATTCGGATCGTTCGGAAGCAGCTTGCAGAAGAGCGACTCGGGCGCCCCGCCGCTCGCCTCGCCGTGCTCCGCATAACGGACCCGCAGCCAGGCGTGAGAATTCGTGACCTCCGCGCGATCGACGATCTCGACGGCCTCGACCCGCGCTCCCGGATGACGATCGCCGAGCGCCTGCTCGAGCCAGGCGGCGTCGATCTCGGCAGCGCTCGCCGGAACGAAGGACACCCGCTAGCTCCCGCTCTTCACGCGATCGAGAATCTCCCCGGCACCCATCGCGCTCAGATGCGGCCCCGCCTGCAGATCCCCCAGCGTCCGGATCACCGAACGTCCGCCCCGCGCTTCGATCGCCGTGTGGACCGCGCGCTTGTTGACGGCGAGCACGGCCGAAGCCGTCCCGGCCATCCGCGTAGCGATCGCCAGCACCTTGGCCTCGAGCTCCTCCTCCGGAAACGCCTGATTGATGATGCCGACGGCCGCGGCCTCGATGCCGCTGAACTCGCGGCCCGCCACCTGAAGCTCCATCGCGACACGCGGCGGCAGATGCGTCGGGAACCAGTCGAAGTCGGGCAGCGCGAAACGCGTCACCGGATGCGAGAAGCGCGCGTTCTCGGCGCCGTACGCCAGATCGCAGGCGCCCACGAGCTCGAGCCCGCCGGCCATCGCGTAGCCGTGGACCTGCGCGATCACGGGCTTGTAGAGATCCCAGATCGAGGTCCAGCCCGCCGTCACGTGGCGCGCCCACTGCATGCCCACCTGCGACGTCCAGTAGGGCTGATCACTTCCCAGGTCGCTGCCCAGGTCGTAGCCCGACGAGAAGCATTTGCCCGCGCCGCGCACGATCGATACCCGGACGGAGTCGTCGGCGTCCGCCGCCTGCAGGCCTTCGAGCAGCTCCCGGCGAAGCTGGTTCGAGAGCGCGTTGCGCTTCTCCGGCCGATTGAGCGTGAAGCGACGAACCCCTTCGGCGGGGTCATCGATCGAGACGGTTGCGGCAGCGTCGGACATGGTTGCGGGCTCCTTTGTGGCCCACTCTAGCGACTTGCCCGAGCCGCTCACACACGCCCGCTAGACGATCAGGGCTCCCGCCGTCACGTGCAGCTCGACGCCCGTCACGTTGCGCGCGCGATCCGAGCCGAGGTAGAGACACGCTTCGGCGATGTCCTCGGGATCGACGTGGCGCTTCAGCTCGGACTGCGCCGCGAGCTTGCGGCTGATCTCCTCTCCCGAGACGCCGGTCCCCTCGCCCATCTGCTCGAAGAGTCGATCGAGCGGCTCGCCGGTCGTGAAGCCCGGCGTCACGATGTTCACGCGCACGTTCTCCCGCCCCATCTCCCGCGCCATGGTCTTCGACATCGCGATCATCGCCGCCTTCGTCGAGCTGTACTCCCCGTTCTTGGCCATCAGCGCAGTCGTGCTCAGCGTCCCGATGTTGATGATCGAGCCGCCACCGGTCTTCACCATCGCCCGCGCGGCCGCACCGCACACCGCCATCGTGCCGACCACGTTCAGCTGGACCGAATCGGCGTAGTGGCTCCAGTCGAAGTCGGCCACGGCCTGACGCGGAAAGCTCGCGGTCGCGACGTTCACGAGGACGTCGACCCGCCCGAGCTCGGCGACCGTCCGATCGACGAGCGCACGGACGGCTTCGACGTCCATGAGGTCGCAGGGAATCGCGAGCACGCGGCGCCCGCTCTCCTCGGCCACCTCGCGTGCCAGCGCCTCGAGCGGCTCTTCACGGCGAGCCGCGACGACGACGTCCGCGCCGTCCCGCGCGAACGCGAGCGCGGTCGCGCGACCGATCCCCGGTCCCGCGCCCGTCACGATCCCGACCTTGCCCTTCAACGTCCGATCCATCGGCTCCTGCATCGCTCGCCTCTCCCTCGCGGTCCGATCTGCCGCGCTCGTGCCCGGGTCCGTCCGCGACGATCTGCCCGACGGGCCGGACCCGGGCGCGCGCGAGCCTAGCGGACTGGCGCCGCGCCGCGGGGGCATCGGCACGTTAGACTCCCGCGGCCATCGCGCCTCGCTGCCCTCAAGATCGGAATCTGCCCTGACGCCGCCCGCCTCGACCTCCGCCCCCCTGTCCACCTCCTCCGCGGACGAGACGCCACTTGCTACGACGAGCGGGCCGGCCGCTCCCGTCGACCCCGCGACGACGTCGCCGGAGGAGGCTGCCCGTCGTCGACCGCGAAGCCGCAAGCTGCGACCACTCCGCGCGCTCGTGCCCTTCGTGCTTCGCTATCGGGGCGTCGTGCTCGCGGCCTTCGTGGCGCTCGTGGCCTCGACCTCGGTCATGCTCGTCGTTCCGATGACCGTGCGACTCGTGATCGACGAGGGCTTCTCGACCGAGAACGCCGAGGTCATCGACCGCTATTTCCTGGCCCTGATGGGCGTGGCGCTGCTGATGGGCCTGACCAGCTCGCTCCGATTCTTCCTGGTCTCCTGGATCGGGGAGCGGGTCGTCACCGACCTGCGATCCGCGGTCTTCGATCACGTGGTCGGCCAGAGCCCGGCCTTCTTCGAGAAGAGCCATACCAGCGAGATCCAGTCGCGCCTCACGACCGACACGACCCTCATCAAGACGGTCGTCGGCTCGACGGCCTCGATCGCCCTGCGCAACGCCTTCACGCTCGTGGGCGCCGTGTCGATGCTGATCTACACCAGCCCGAAGCTGTCGGCGCTGGTGCTGCTCGCGATCCCGGCCATCGCCCTCCCGCTGCTCGGCTTTGGCCGACTCGTGCGCCGCCTCGCCCGCAAGAGCCAGGATACGCTCGCGGACACCAACGTGTTCGCCGGCGAGGCGCTGTCCTTCATCCAGACCGTGCAGGCCTTCACGCACGAGGACGCGGATCGCGGTCGCTATCGCGACGTCGTCGAGGTGGCGTTCCGCGCGGCGCGCGAGCGACTCGTGGCGCGGGCGACCCTGACCGCCCTCGTGATCTTCCTGGTCTTCGGCTTCATCGCGGGGATTCTGTGGGTCGGGGCGCAGGGCGTGCTCGCGGGGACGATGAGTGGAGGGCTGCTCAGTCAATTCGTTCTGTACGCGATCTTCTGCGCCATGAGCATGGCGGCGCTCACCGAGGTCTGGGGCGATCTGCAGCTCGCGGCCGGCGCCTCGGAGCGACTCTTCGAGCTGCTCGCGATCGAGCCCGAGATCGCAGCGCCCGCGGAGCCGGTCGCGCTGCCCGAGCCCGGCCAGGGCCACGTGGTCTTCGAGGGCGTCGGATTCCGCTACCCCACCCGCCCCGAGATCCCCGCGCTCGAGGATTTCTCGTTCACCGCGGCGCCGGGAGAGACGGTCGCGCTCGTCGGGCCTTCGGGTGCGGGGAAGAGCACGGTGCTGCGACTGTTGCTGCGCTTCTACGACCCCGTCCGCGGGCGGATCTACGTCGACGGCGTCGACGTGCGCGAAGCGGATCCGCGCCAGGTCCGGGCGCGGATGGCAATCGTGCCGCAGGAGACGGCGCTCTTCACCGAGAGCCTGCGCGAGAACATCCGCTATGGCCGGCCCGACGCCACGGACGACGAGGTCTTGCGTGCGGCCGAGGTCGCCCGCGTCGACGAGTTCGCCCGCGCGCTGCCGCAGGGCTACGACACGCGGGTCGGCGAGAACGGCATGACCCTCTCCGGTGGCCAGCGACAGCGCGTCGCGATCGCGCGTGCGGTGCTGAAGGATGCCCCGATCCTGCTGCTCGACGAAGCGACCAGCTCGCTCGACTCCCAGAGCGAAGGACTCGTGCAGCAGGCGCTCGAAGGACTCAAGGCCGGCCGCACCACGATCGTGATCGCGCATCGACTCGCCACCGTCCGCAGCGCCGACCGGATCCTCGTCGTCGATGGTGGCCGCGTCGTCGCCAGCGGCACCCACGACGAGCTGGTCCGGCAGGGAGGTCTGTACGCCGATCTCGCCCGGATGCAGCTCGATGGCGCGCGGGGCATCGGATTGGAGGCGACGACGAGCTGAGCGACGGGGCCGGCCTCGCGTGAAGCGATCGGGTAGCCTGCCAGGAGCCGCAGATCGGGAGGGGTGATGAGCGACGATCCGAGCCGATATGTCTGTCCAAACTGCTCCGGTGGAATGGACGGCCTGAAATGCAAGATCCGCTGTCCACGCTGCGGCTACTTCGAGTCCTGCTCGGACCTCGAGCCCGCGCCGCCCTATTCAGTGCCGAAGTCGGTCCCGGAGTCTGGTTCGGGATCGTCGCGTCGACCGAGCACGACCGCCGATCGCCGGGGCGAGAAGCGACACGCATGAGTGCGACGCTCGCTCGCGTCGGAGGTCAGGCGCCCTGACCGGCGGCCGCGGCGTCCGGACCCTTTCCGCGCGCTTCGGCCTTTTCATGATGCGCCCGGCATTCCGCTTCGCGTCCCCGAACGACCCGCTTTCCCCGAAGCGCACCGCTGCGCTCGGTCACGACCGTACACTGGCCTTCGTCACCGTCGTGCGCGTAGTAGAGGACCACCCAGTCGTGCGTGCGACCCAGCTCGTGTGCGCGGGGCGTATTCGAGAAGAGCGCCGTCAGGTCCCAGCCATCCCGTTCGGCGTGCAGGATCGGCAGCCAGGCCCGACGCTGCGGGTTGAGGCGGCGCGGAGTGATGCGGCGCAGATGGCCGGCGGCGGCCTCGGCGCGGTACTCCTCGTCCACCGAGAGCAGCGTCGCGACGTCGGGACGTGGGACGACCTGAGGCTCACGCGGCCCCGCTTCGTCGACCGCCTCGAGCCAGGCCTTGCGGCGCGCACGATGTCGTGAAGAGCGGCCCAGGATCGAGCCGAGCGCCTCTCGAACCGCCCGCGCACGGCGCGGTCCGAAGCCAGGAAGGGCCTCGAGTCGACCATCGTGCGCGGCTACCTCGAGCTCTTCGAGCGAGTCGACGGAGAGCTCGTCATGAATGCGCTCTGCGAGCTTCGGCCCGATTCCCGGCACGGTCGTCAGCAGCCGCTCCGGAGAGACCTCGCCCTCGAGGCGCTCGAGCAGACTGAGCCCTCGGCTGTGCACGAGCTCAGCCACGTGCGAAGCGATCGTGCGGCCGATGGTCGGAAGCGCGTCGACGGCCTCGACGCCGCCCTTCGCGAGGATCTCGGCCAGCGGCGTCTCGTGCTGTCGGATCGTCTGGGCCGCCGCACGATAGGCGCGCACGCGATATCGGTTGGCCTCCTGCGCCTCGAGCAGGTCCGCAACACGCTCGAGCACGTCCGAGATCTCCGCATTCGTGATGTCAGGCCGTGTCATCCGGATCTCCCTTCGACTCCCGGCGAGGACGACCGTGCGGCGAAGGAGGCGCTCCGCAAGACTAGCATCTCCCCGAACGGGCGTTCCCGGGCCATGCGACCGATCGATCTCGGACGATGCGCTAGAAGATCCAGCCGGGGGAGCCCTCCTCGGGCACCTCGTGCACCCAGTGGAACTCGAAGCCATGGCGCACGGCGTAGATATGATCGGCGTCGCCATCCCCGATATGGATCAGGCGCGTCGCCTCGGGATATCGCGCCCGGATCTCGTCGAGCTTGTGCTTGTGTCCCACGAAATCCATCTCGATTTCGTGCCGGGCCCAGAGCCGCTGCTGGTCGCTCACTACGCGATCGGAAGAGCTGCCCACGATATAACCGAGCGACTTCGCCCGCCGGATCAGCTCGAGGGGGATCCATCCGGGCGGATCACCGACCTCGAGGGTGCCATCGATGTCGAGGCTCAGCAGGATCATCTCTTCCGACTCGCTCCAGGCATCGATCGACGATACCAGGCCCGCCATCGCTGCGTCATCCCGGGTCGTGCAGGTGACTGTCGCGCCGAGAGTCGGCTGATACAATTCGGCGGTCAACTGATCGAGGAGAGCCCGCCATGCCTGCTACCGAAAGATTGATTTCCTCCGACGACCACGTCGATCTCGCCCACGACGCCATCAAGGCCAACCTGGCCTCGAAATT
The DNA here is from genome assembly GCA_963698485.1 of uncultured delta proteobacterium. GTDB lineage: Bacteria > Myxococcota_A > UBA9160 > UBA9160 > UBA4427 > UBA4427. The sequence continues at coordinate 158,371 of CAVORA010000005.1, forward strand.
CCATGGCGCGTACGACGCAGCGCTCGGCGAGTTCGGCGCCGCCATGATGAAGACGATGAGCTCCGAGGCGAATAGCCTGTGGCGCAAGCAGCAGGGCGTCGATGGCGGGAAGGTCGCGGACATGATGAGCCTCGACGGCCGCAATCACCCCGCGGCTGGACGGCGCGGCCATACCGACCCCAAGGCGCGACTCGAAGATCTCGACGCGGACGGCATCGACGCGTCGGTCATGTACTGCGAGGTCAGCGCCTTCCGATATCTCTACCTCTTGAAGGAGGGCAACCGCGAGGCCACCCGCGCCTTCAACCAGACGATGTCCGACTTTTCACAGACGGACCCTTCGCGGATGATCGTTTCCTATCAGATTCCGATTCATGACATCGCGGGGGCGGTTGCCGAGGTCGAATGGGTGGCGAAGATGGGCGGCAAGTCACTGCAGCTGCCGGTCTTTCCCGCCGAGCTCGGCCTGCCCGACTACTGGGACAAGCGTTATGACCCGCTCTGGGAGGTGATCCAGGAGACGGGGCTTCCGGTCTGTCTCCACATCGGCCTGAACACCCAGCTCGAGAGCCTCGCCCAGCGCGACCCCACGCCCCAGAAGGGCATCTTCGTCGGAGCCGTCGCGCTCACCACCGCAGAGCCGCTCGGCATGTTCATCATGGGCGGCGTCTTCGAGCGCTTCCCGAAGCTGAAGGTCGTGTTCGTCGAGCCCGGGCTCGGCTGGGTCAGCTGGTGGCTGTACATCGCGGACGATCTCCGCCAGCGCCAGGGCTACGAGTTTCCCGCCATCAAGGAGCTCCCGAGCCACTACTTCCACAAGAACGTCTATCTCACGTTCATCGACGAGCCCGACGCCTATCGCCAGGCGACCGAGCGGCTCGGCGTCGACAACATCATGTGGTCCTCCGACTATCCCCACCCGGTCTCGAGCTGGCCGCGCTCGCACGCGATCGTCGACGAGATGTTCGACGGCATTCCGGCCGCGGATCGAGAGAAGATCGTGAGCGGCAACGCAACCCGCGTCTGGAACCTCTAGCCATGCCGCAAATCATTCCGCCGACGCCGGACGCCGACGACCGATATTTCTGGGACGGCGTCGCAGCGCACAAGCTGCTGCTCCAGCGATGCAGCGACTGCCGAACGCTTCGGCAGCCGCCTTCGCCGATGTGCGGGTCCTGCAACTCGCTCGACTGGGAGACCCAGGAGGCATCGGGGCGAGCCAGCGTCTACAGCTGGATCGCATCACAGCATCCGACCGCGGACGACACGACCACGCGGATCGTCGTGCTGCTCGATCTCGAGGAGGGCGTTCGCTTCGTCTCGAATCTCGTCGACTTCCCGCTCGAGGACGTCCATTTCGGAATGCCGGTCGAGCTCGTCTTCGTCGACTACGACGGCCAGATCCTGCCGCAATTCCGCGCCGCCGCGGCGGGCGCCTGATCGATGGCGGGCCGCAACGACGCTCTCGCCAGCTCTCTCGCCAGCAAGGCCGCGATCGTCGGCATCGGCCAGACCGAGTTCTCGAAGGACTCGGGCCGAAGCGAGCTCCAGCTCGCCGCCGAGGCGTCGCTCGCGGCGATCAAGGACGCCGGCCTCACGCCCGCCGACATCGACGGCATGGCCACGTTCACCCTCGACACGAGCGACGAGCTGCTGCTGATCCGAGCGCTCGGGATTCCCGAGATCAACTTCTGGGCGCGGGCGCCGCATGGCGGCGTCGCCGCAAACTCGACCGTCCTGCAGGCAGCGGCCGCCGTCGCGAGCGGTGCGGCGAAGCACGTGCTGATCTGGCGGGCCTTCAACGAGCGCTCGGGGCGCCGCTTCGGCCAGCCCCAGGATCCGGGCACGACCGTCGGCTGGAACTGGTACCTGCCCTTCGGCCTGGACACCCCGGCCAAGATCTACTCGCTGACCTTCCAGCGCTACATGGACGCCTACGGCCTCACGAACGAGGACTTCGGCCTCTATCCGGTCGTCGCCCGCAAGCACGCGGCGACGAATCCGAAGGCCTGGTTCTACGAGCGCCCGATCACGCTCGAGGACCATCAGAGCTCGCGCTGGATCGTCGAGCCGATCCTGCGGCTGCTCGACTGTTGCCAGGAGAGTGACGGCGGCGTCGCGATGATCATCACGACGCCGGAGCGCGCACGAGACCTGCCGCAGAAGCCTGCCCTGATCCGCGGCATCGCCGATTCCCATCTCATGAACGGACACGTGATGTTCAACTACTACCTCGAGGACCACACGCGCTTCGACGAATGTTATTCAGCTGCCGCGCGCCTGTGGGAGATGACGGGACTTCAGCCGAGCGACATGGACGTCGCGACGATCTACGAGAACTTCAGCCCCGTCGTCTTCATGCAGCTCGAGGGCTTCGGATTCTGCGGACCCGGCGAGGCGCGGGACTTCATCAAGGAAGGTCATATCGAGCTCGGCGGGACGATTCCCGTCAACCCGCACGGAGGGCTATTGGGCGAGGCCTATATCCACGGCGTGAACAACATCCTCGAGGGTGTGCGTCAGATCCGCGGCGACGCGGCGAATCAGGTGAAGGACGCCCGCCACGTGCTCGTCGCCGGCGGGCGCGGCGGCATGGTCCTCGGCAGCGCGGACTGAGGGCCTGCCTTCGCCTTCGCCGTAACGAAGGCCGTGACGAAGGACCGTCCGCCCCCCCGAAGAGAGCCTCAGCCGCTCGAGGAGTCGCGACAGCCGGCGGATTTCGAAGGATGAGTCCGGCGTCGGCGCCTGTCGGTCGACAGAGCAGACAAGCCAGGGATGGCGAATAGCAGCAGTGTCCCGACCGAGGGCTCGGGCACCATCACCGCATCGAGATCCGCTGCCGCCCAGCTCGAGCTCGCGATGGAGCCATCGAACTCGAGCGTCCAGCTCGTCCCGTCGAAGCGCAACACGTCCTCGTCAGCGAAGACGATGCCCCCGACCTGACCCGTCGTATCGAATGACATCGCCAGCGAGCCTCCGCCCAGATACTGCGCCGCATCGACATCGAGGGCAGGATCGATCCCGTGCGCCGATCCATCGAAGACCATCGCGAAGGAGGAGCCATTCCACTCGACGAGGTCCTCGTCGGCGGCCACGAGACCGCCGCCGAGATCGACGGTCGTGTCGAAGGACAAGAGCAGCCCGCGTGCGGAGAGCGAAGCCGCGTCCGTCGCCACCCCGTTCGGAAGACCGGCCGCTGCGGCATCGAACTCGGTCGAGTACACGGCCCCGTCGTAGCGAATCACATCGCCTGGCCGTGCCACGACGCCGCCCGAGAGCGCCGTCGTGATATCGAAAGAAAGCAGCCGATCGCCATTGATCGTGAGACCGAGGGCAATCACGTCGGCCGCCTCGGGGAGCGAACCGAGATTCTCCAGCATCACGATTCCCAGCTGATTGTCGACGGCAACATCTTCGTCGGCTGCCACCACACCAGCGCCCAGGTCGATGGTTACGTCCGGGGAGGCGGAGATCACCTGCTGGCCCGCAGCCGGGATCGCCGACAAGACGACCGCCGCGAGCATCAAGACGAACCGATGATTCATGGCATGCTCCTCGTTCTCTGGACTCTCGTGCTGTCCCCGATGCTAGCGCGACGATCGACTGCGATTGCGAAGGACTTCACACTTCTCCGGAATCCGGTCCGGGCACCGCAGGCCGGATCGATCTCCATGACGCCCTCGGCCGTGAAGGCCGGGGGGGCCGGAGATGCGAGAACGGGAACGGCTCTCCGCATGAAGAGTCCGTTCGAGACCTGAACTGTCATTCTGCACCTCGACACGCCGGCGGGTCAACGGCAACTGTCTGGCAGGTCGGGACGATCACCCATGCAATGTCCGTTTCCCGGGCCTCTCCGGGGGCTCTCGGCGCCCCGTCTGGCCCCCCAGGAATTTCCTCCTGAGCTCTGCCCCAGAGCGCTTCGCCGGTAGAGCCAGCTCAGTCGAAGAAGTCGAGCAGCCCGTTCGAGCCCTGATTGTTCTCGAAGAAATCGAAGTCGATCACGATCGCTGCAGCAAAGAGCACCTGGCGCTCCGCCGCAGTCCACACACCCTGATCGAGACCGACCCGGAAGGTATCTGCATCCGCGAAGATCTCGCGCAGCGCCCCGCCCCACTTCTTGCTGATCGTCGCCCGGGACAGGCCATTCACGTGACGCACGGGAAAGGTCCAGAGCCGCCAGATCGGGCTCTGGACGCGGGCGAAGACACGACCCTGCTCATCGAGGAGATCGTATTTCTTGTGGAGCAGCCCGAAGCGCCGAGCGATCCGCCCGATCGGGGCGCCGTTCTCGGCGCTGATCGCGAGAGACGAAAAGAAAAAGAAGAAGCCGCGCGCGAGCCGCATCAAGGGCTCCCCCGGTCGCGTCGTGGACGCGGACGTCGAGGGCGCGATGTGAGCCGAAGAAGTTGCGCTTCAGGAAGCCGGAGACCCCGCTCGAGATTTCCGAGATCGTCCCGATCCCCTGACCGGTCGCGTCGATGACCTCGTATTGATTTCGCGTCTCGAAGTCGACGACGATCTCGGTCCATTCCTTCTTCTGGCGAACGAAATAATGATCCGCCTCTTCGAGCACGTTCCGAAGCATCTCCGTCCTCTACGAGTCGCCGTCCTTCACGAGTCGCTGACGCCGCCGCTCTCGATCGGCTGGATTCCATCGAGCGCGGCGAGGCCCTTCGACTCGAGCGCGTCGAGCGCGACCGGCCAGATCCGCACGTCCGGCGCCCCTTCGGTCTGGATCAGCCGCAGGCTGAAGACGCCCGCCTCGTGCTCGAAGGTGTCGATCCAGTTGCCACCGATCCCGGGATCGCGATCCGCCATCACCGCCAGGACCTGGCCGTCGTCCTCGTATTTCGCCGTGAACTTCGTGATGTAGCCCTGCCCGTCCTCGTAGACGTCGAGATTCTCCTGCCAACGATTGCAGACCTGGAGGATCCAGTGCTCGCACTCGGCCGGCGTGAAGCGCACGACGAGCGCCCCGCCCGCCGGCTTCTGCCAGCCGCCGAAGCCGTGCAGCCGGTCGAGCACGCCACCGTTGCTCAGGTAGGTCGCCTCCGAGAAATCGATCGTGTTGGGTCGCCTCGAGAGGTTGTCGAACCACCAGGCGCGAACGAGCTCCGCGTAGCCCAGCACGATCTGCCCCGCCTTGGCGAGCCCTTCGCTCATCTCCGCGGGTCGGATCGGTCTCGGCTTCACGTCGTCCTGTCGCTCGATCGTCATGCTCGGCGGCGTGACCGACGAGCGATCGCTGAAGACCGTCCGGATCAGGATCCCGGTCGTCTCGGGCTGCAGTGCCAGGCCGTTTCGCGCCGGCGGATCCTGCTGGACGAGCACCTCGAAATTTCCATGCTCGTCGAAGTCGATGTCGCGACTCGAGAGGAAGGACGTGGTCGTGAGATTCGTCGGATCGAACTCCTTCAGTCCCGCGACGCCCTGGGGCGCCCAGTCGCGCGCACCCAGATCGGCGGGCTGCGGCGCTGTCCAGGTCGCCATGATGAAGTAGGGGATCGTTCCGCGATGGCCACGGATCCGGTAGGCGTGCTCGCCGTTCACGAACTCGCACATCAGATGATCCTGATCCGGGCTCTGGACGTTGATGCTCTGACGCCAGGGCGCATCGCGCAGCCGCGGTCGGTCGGGCTCACAGTTCTCGACCATGCGCTCGAAGCCGTTGCGCACCATGCGACTGAGGAAGCGATACCACTCGGCCCGCTCGAGGTCGCTCGGCTCGTCCCCGAACGCCTCGATCACGCGCCCCGCCGTCTTGAGCGTCTCGCAGAAATCGTCCCAGGCTGCCCCCGAGACCAGTCGGTCGTGCGCACGATCCGCCATGTCATGCCTCCTCGCGGTCGCGCGCCCGACTCATCGGCCGCGGCGACTCGACGTCACGATAGACGACCGACCTGCGCCCTGCTGGAGCCGCGAAAGCTGGGCTATTCGTAGACCCGACGACGACCCGCCGATTCGCGAAGGGAGCCCCATGTCGAGACCCCACGAGCCCGAAGCGAAGATCGAGATCGAGCCTCGGCCCGACGGCTTCGGCGCGCGGGTCACGGGGCTGCGACTCGCGGATCCGCTCTCGAAGCAGAGCGCCGACGTGATCCGCGACGCCTGGGCGCGCTACGGCGTGCTGGTCTTTCCCGATCAGCCGCTCGAGATCGAGGAGCTCGAAGCACTCACGCTCGCGCTCGGAGAGTTCGGGACCGATCCCTTCATCGAGCCCATGGCCGACCACCCGCACGTGCTCGAGCTCCGCCGCGAGCCCGACGAGAAGGCCGGCAACTTCGGTGCCGGCTGGCACTCGGATTGGAGCTTCCAGGCGCATCCACCCGCCGGCACGCTGCTGCATTCGAAGGTCGTGCCTCCGGAAGGCGGAGACACGCTCTATGCCGACACGCAGCGCGCGTGGGAAGCGCTGTCGGAGACCATGAAGTCGATGCTCGAAGGTCTCCGGGCGATCCACAGCGCGGCGCTGCCCTACGGACCAAAGGGCGTCTTCGCCAATGACACGGAGGAGCGGACGATGAAGATCCTCGTGTCAGAGGAGGCGGAGCAGACCGAGACCCATCCGCTGGTCCGCACCCATCCGATCACCGGACGCAAGGCGCTCTTCGTGAATCCCGTCTACACGGTCGCGATCGAAGGCCTCACGCCCGCGGAGAACTTCACGATCCTGAAGTTCCTCTACGACCACATGACGCGGGACGAGTTCGTCTATCGCCACCGATGGCAGCCGTCCATGCTCGTGCTGTGGGACAACCGATCCACGATGCATTTCGCGACGGGCGGCTACGACGGCCACCTGCGCGTGATGCATCGGACGACGCTCGCCGGTGACCGGCCCGTCTGATCGGTCGCTGCCACTCGAGAGACCGCGAGCGGCCGGCCGCTCAGGAGTTGATCATCTCCGAGAGGTAGGCCTCCTTGCCGACCTCCTTCACGAGGTGCAGCTGCATCTCGTGCCAGTCGACCGACTCCTCCTCCTCGACCAGGATCCGCTCGAGCAGCTCGCGCGTGCCGTTGTCCCCCTTCTCGCGAGCCAGCGCGATCCCGGCGTTCAGCCGCTTGACGGCCTCGAGCTCGAGGGCGAGGTCGAGCTCGTGCTGCTCGATCGGGTTCTCGCCCACTCGCACCGGGTTCATCCGCTGCATGTTCGGGATGCCGTCGAAGAACAGGATGCGGGCGATCACGTCGTCGGCGTGCTTCATCTCCTCGATCGACTCCTCGCGCTTCTTGGCGGACAAGCGCTGGTAGCCCCAGTTCTCACACATCTTGTGATGGATGAAATACTGATTTATGGCGGTCAGCTCCGCCGTCAATACGTCGTTCAAGACCTCGATGATCGCTGCGTCGCCCTGCATTTCGCGTTCCTTCGTTCCGTTGTCGTCGGCCGACGTGAAGCCGTCGCCGATTCCTGATCAGCAGACCGTAACGATTCGCCGGATCCTGTCGAGCGAATCGCGCCAGATTCGAAGCGCCCTCGGCCACAGGGCGCTACGGCCGCAGCCGGATCGCGATCAGTCGTGGCCCTTCGCCGCATGCAGCCCGGCACGGCGACCGAAGAAGGTCGACTCGCCGATGCACGTGCCGCTCGAATAGCCCGTGCCGTCCTGGGCGATATTCGACGCACAACCGCCGATCGCATAGAGCCCCGGGATCGGCTCGCCGTCCTCGTCGAGCACCTCGCCGTCGATCGAAACGTCGAGCCCACCGAGCGTGAACGCCATGTAGGTCGCCTGCCCGAGAGAGGCGTCGAGGGCGGCATAGGGCGGATTGTCGAGGGGCTGCAGCCACTTCGCCTTCTTGTGGAACTCCGGATCCTCTCCCTTGGCCGCGTGCTCGTTGTAGTCGGCGATCGTCTTCTGGAGCGAGCCCTTGGGCATCCCGAGGGCCTCCTCCATCTCCTCGACGCTCTCGAAGGCATCGACCAGCGGATACGCGCCGTAATGTTGCGGCTCGGCGGCATAGGTCTTCTCGTCGAGGATCAGCCAGCCCTGTCGGTCGGTCTGCTTCGTCGTGAAGATGCTCGAGCGCGAGTGGTAGGAATCCTCGGCGACGTAACGCTTGCCTTCCTTGTTCACGAGGATGCCCTTGATGTGGCTCTCCGGCGGATAGAAGGCCGCCGAGATCAGCGCGCCGTCCATGTGCTTCAGCACACCGCCGGCCGCCTTGCCGAGCTGATGCCCCGCCCCGTCGTCGTTCGGCGTGTACTGTCGCGTGTAGCCTTCGACGAGCAGCTCGGGCAGATACTCGGCGAGCAGCTCCTCGTTCTGGGTGAACTGGCCCGCCGCCAGGACCACGCCCTTGCGAGCGCGCACGCTGCCCTTTTCCTGGCCGAAGACGCGGTAGCTCACCCCGACGATCTTCCCGTCTTCGCGCACGAGCTGATGGACGTGGGCGTCGTAGACGAAGCGAACGCCGAGCGCCTGGGCCTTCGCGGTCAGACATTCCATCATCTTCGCGCCGCCGAGCTCGCCGACCTGCGCGACCTTGTGGCCGCGCGGCGCAGGCTTCGCCTTGTCGCGGAACGGGTAGACCTCCTCGTTGCCCGACCAGATCAGGCACTCGTCGGTCATCTGCAACACGTGCTTGCCCTGGTACATCGTGTCGTTGAAGGGAACCCCGTGCTCCACGAGCCAGTTGAAATGGTCGACGCTCTGCTCGCAGTAGAGGCGGATCTTCTCCTCGTCGGGGTCGGGCGTGTTCATCATCAGGTAGGTGAACATGTCCTCGACCGTGTCCTCGACCCCGACCGCCTTCTGCACGCGGGTGCCGCCGCCGAGATAGAGATGGCCGGCGGCCATGCCGGTGACGCCGCCACCGCCGCTGGCCCGTTCGAAGACGAGCACGTCGGCCCCGGCCTCACGCGCTTCGATGGCCGCACAGACGCCCGCGCAGCCGAGGCCCACGATCACGACGTCCGCCTCGGCCGGATCCGTCGACCACTGCTGGACATCCGAGGCCTCGATCACCGCGTACTCGCTCTTGCTCATCTCATCTCCCTCGCCGGACCGATGCCTCGCTCCGGATCGAAATCGGACGCGGAGTCTAACTCACGCGGCGGCGCCTCACGCCGCCTGGGATGGGGGCGCCGAGCCCGCGCGGGTGGATCGGGCCGAGCTCCCCGCGGGCCTCAGCAGGCCGGAGCCACTGCCCCGCCCGGTTCAGCCAGCGAGCCGTTCGCGCGCCTGCGCCCGGATCGCCGACACGCTCGACAAGGTCGACACGACATAGGGCACGACCGGGGTGAGCAGCATCTTCGCGAGCCGCGGGCCATCGAAGTCGCCCCGCACGATCGCGTCCCCGTGATTGATCCCGACCAGCACGGCTCCGACGACCACGAGATAGCCGAAGGCCCGACGAACGACGGGGCCAGAGGTCGCCACCGCGATCCAGGACGGAACCGGATCCCCTGCCTCGCTGCTCGCCGCGCTGTGTGCCATGCCCGATCGACCTCCCGAAGAAGCCTCGCCTCCCGCTCTGGCGCGGCCTCGATGCGTCCCCACACACTCGCCGAATCGCGCCGAACGTCAACCTGAGCGGGTGGCGTCTCCGCCACCCGAGGCGCGCGAATTTCCCGCTAGACTGCGCGGCGCGCCGGCATCCGGCGTCGCCCTCGATCGAGGGCCCGCACGACCACCACCCGCTTCGCTCGCCGCAAGGAAACCTCCGCTTGGATCACGCTGCCCTCGACGAAATCATCCGCCATCGACGCACGATCAAGCCCCCCATGATGAGCGACCGCCCCGTCGCCGAAGAAGATCTGCGCGCCATCCTCGAGAACGCCAACTGGGCCCCGACCCATGGACTCACCGAGCCGTGGCGCTTCAAGGTCTACCGGGGCGAGGCCCGCGCGCGGCTCGCCGAGGCACTCGGCACGCTCTATGAGACCGCGATCCCGCCCGCGGAGCAGAAGGAAGGCAAGGCGGACAAGCTGCGCGAGATGCCGCTGCGCGCGCCCGTCGTGATCCTCGTCTGCATGGAGCGTCAGAAGATCGAGAAGATCCGCGAGCTCGAAGAGATCGAGGCCGTCGCCTGCGCCGTCCAGAACATGCATCTCAGCGCCGCGTCGCGGGGGCTCGGCGCCTTCTGGTCGACGCCGCCCTTCGTCTACACGCGCGACATGACCAAGTGGCTGGGGCTCGGCGAGAAGGACCGATGTCTCGGGATCTTCTATCTCGGCTATCCGGCCGACGGCCAGCCCTGGCCGAAGGGTCGGCGGCGCACCATCGACGACAAGCTCGAGTTCCACGACGTCTGAAGCGGCCGAACGCAGGGCTGCTGCCAGGGCTTGCCGGGTCCGACCCGCGGCGACGCGTCCAGTATCATGGCGCGACGAATCGGGGCGCCTCCCGATCGCCGAGCCCGAGCATGACCCGTCCCTCGCAGAGCCCGAGCATGACCGAACGCCTCCGAGCAGACATCGTGTCGGGGGAGTACGCGCCCGGCACACGACTCGTCGAGCTCCGCTTGACCCAGCGCTACGGGGTCGGGCGGGCCAGTGTGCGCGCCGCGATCTTCGAGCTCTCGAAGGAAGGCCTGGTGGTCCACGAAGCGAATCGCGGGGCGACGGTGCGCGCGTGGAGTCTCGAGGAGACGATCGAGGTCTACGAGGTTCGCGCGCGCCTCGAGGGATTGCTGGCGCGCAGCGCAGCGCAGAACGCTTCGAAGCAGGAGCGGGAGGCCCTGCGATCACTGATCCCCGGGCTGCGCGAAGCGCTCGCGAACGGCGGGGAGAGAGCCCGGCTCGAGCGTGAGCGAGCGCTCTACGCAGCGGTCACGAGAATCGCCCGCCACCGTCTCGCGGGCGACCTGTCAGAGACGCTGCGAAACCAGTCGAGCCGCCGGGTCGACACGGGAACGATGCGTCCCGATGAGGCGACGAGGGCCCTCGAAGCGCACCGCGCGACGATCGAGGCGATCGCGAGCGGCGACCCGGACGCGGCGGAGCAAGCCGCGCGGGCTCACATCGAGTCGCTCCTCGCCGGTCTTCGCTAGTCGCAGGATCGCGCGTCGGGACCCGAAGCCTGCACGCCCTGTGCGACCGGGCGCGCTAGCCTCGCCGCTCACGATGTCCATCCAACACCGACCGGAGTAGACGATGCCCTCTCGCCTCGCGACGAACACGTCCCTGCTGCTGCTGGCGGTCGCTCTGCTTGCCTCGACTCCGGGATGCAGGAGCACGGTGCTCTCGACGATGGGTCGCCAGGTCGAGCAGAACCTGCGCGCCGACCTTCCGAGCGCCTTGCCGGACGGTCTGCACGTCCTCGTCTGCGGTGCCGGTGGGCCGCTCCCGGACGATCGGCGCTCGAGCGCATGTCTGGCCGTGATCGCGGGCGACGACGTCTTCCTCGTCGACGTCGGAGCCGGGGCCTCCCGCAACCTGGCGCGCTCGGGCCTGCCGCCAAGCCGCATCGAGCGCGTCTTCCTCACCCACTTCCACTCCGACCACATCGACGGCCTCGGCGAGCTGGCCACGCTCCGATGGGCCGGGGGTGATTGGAACGCGCCACTGCCCGTACACGGACCCGAGGGCGTGGCCGAGATCGCCAGCGGCTTCAACCTCGCCTACCGCCGCGACCAGACCTACCGCACCGCGCATCACGGCCTCGAGGTCACGCCTCCGAACGCGGCGGGGCTCTCGGCCTCGGCATTCGTCGCTCCGGCCGAGGGCGAGACGCCGGTGGTCTTCGCCCAGGGAGACCTTCGGGTGACCGCCTTCGCGGTCGATCACCATCCCGTTCATCCGGCCGTCGGCTACCGAATCGAGTACAAGGGACGGTCGATCGCGATCAGCGGCGATACCACGCGCTCGAGCAACCTGATCGCGGCCTCCCGCGGCGTCGACGTGCTCTTCCACGAGGCCCTGTCACCGGTGCTCGTGGGCGTGATCAACGAGTCGGCCCGCAAGGCCGGCGACACCCACATGGCCAGGATCACGGACGACATCCTCGACTACCACGCTTCGCCCGTCGAAGCGGCCGAGTCGGCCGCGGAGGTCGGGGCCGGCGCGCTCGTCGTCTACCACGTCGTCCCGCCGCTGCCGGCCAGCGCCCTCGAACGAATCTTCGCCGAGGGCATGAAGGACGTCTTCGAGGGTCCGATCGAGATCTCGATCGACGGCACCTTCGTGTCGCTCCCCGCCGGCTCGACCGACATTCTGTTCAGCGAGCGTTAGGCAACGACCGCTCGACTCTCGACTCGCAGGCTCAGGGCTGGACGACCACCTTGCACTCGGTCGAAGGCTTGCGCAGCGCCTCGAAGGCGGCCGGCAGCGCGTCGAGCGTGATGCGATCGGTGATCATCGGCAGTGGATCGATCCGCTCCGCGGCCAGCATGTCGACGGTCAGCTGATAGTTCTGGTGCGTGTAGTACGAGACGAACTGCATGCTGAGCTCCTTCGTCCCGAAGACCAGCGGCATGAAGTTGTCGGCCGTCATGCACATGCCCGCCGACAGGATGCGCGCACCGCGATCGGCGACGAGCGAGATCGCGTGCACGACGTCGGGTCGCCCGACGCATTCGAAGGCGAGCATCGGCGCACGCCCCGTGATCTTCTGATAGGCCGGCCCGAGCTCTTCGGTGGCCGGATCGATCGCAGCCGTGGCCCCGTAGGCGAGGGCCATGTCGCGGCGATGCGCGGAGTAGTCGCTGACCACGACCTCGCGGGCGCCGAGGAGCTTCGCCCAGATCGCGCAGGCGAGACCTACCGGGCCCGCGCCCACGATCAGCACGTCTTCGCCCGTGCGCAGCCCGGCCTTGTCGACGGCGTGCAGCCCGACGGCCAGGGGCTCGACGGTCGCGCCGTCGGCGCTCGCCACGTTGTCCGGCAGCCGGAAGGTCATGCGGTCGCCACCGATCGCGTACTCGGCGTAGCCGCCGCCGATCTCGCCGAAGCCCGTCATGCGCAGCTTCGCGCAGCCCATCACGTCGCCCGTCACGCAGCGCGCGCAGGTCCCGCAGCTGATCCCCGGCATCGTGCAGACGCGATCTCCCTCGCGCCAGGGCCCGTCGGGACCGGCCGCGCCCTTGCCGACCGCCACGATCTCCCCGGCGAACTCGTGCCCCATGATCGCCCCGTGCGGCACGGCGCCGCCGAGCTCCGTCACGTGCAGATCCGAGCCACAGATGCCGCAGCCCTTCACGGCGAGCACGACCTCCCCCGGCCCCGGCGTCGGGTCCGCGACCTCCTGGATCTCGAAGGGCTTTCCGGTCTCGTTGAAGCAGGCGGCGCGCATGGTGATCTCCTCGAAGCGACGGCTCTCGAGCGCGGGCTCTCGCTCCGTCGCGATGCATGACGGGGATCAGCGTATCACGATCGCCGCCTGCCGGGACTCGCGTCCGCACGCCGGCGACCAGCCCGGTGTCGCGTGGCCCGGCTTCGCGTATGGTTCCGGCGTGGCCAGAGATCTCCGCCTCAGCGTCGTCGAACAATCTCCCGTCCGAAAGGGCGGGACGGGTGCGGACGCGCTGCGGGAATCGATCGCGCTCGCGGTCGCCTGCGAAGCGCTCGGCTACGAGCGCTTCTGGGTGGCCGAGCACCACAACATCGCGGGCATCGCGAGCACCAGCCCCGAGATCCTGATCGGCCAGATCGCCGCCGCCACCTCGAAGATTCGCGTCGGCAGCGGCGGTGTGATGCTGCCGCATTACAGCGCCTTCAAGGTCGCCGAGAACTTCCGCATGCTCGAGACGCTCTTCCCGGGACGCATCGACCTCGGCCTCGGGCGCGCCCCGGGCGGCGACCAGCGGACGATGATCGCGATGTCCTATCCCCGGAGCCCGATCGACGTGCGCGCCTACCCCGAGCAGGTCGAGGACCTGATCGGGTATCTCGGAGACAGCCTGCCGCCGGACCATCCCTTCGCGTCCCTGCATGCGGGCCCGCCGACCGAAGGCAAGCCGGAGGTCTGGCTGCTCGGCTCGGGCGTCGACTCGGCGCGCCTGGCGGCCCGTCGCGGCCTGCCCTTCAGCTTCGCCCACTTCTTCGGCAGCTCCGATCAGGGTCCCGCCATCGTCGATCTCTATCGAAGCGAGTTCCGACCCTCGGCCGAGCTGCAGACGCCGCGCGCACACGTCGCCGTCCAGGTCCTCTGCGCCGACACCCGCGAAGAGGCCGAGTGGCACGCCTCGAGCATGAAGCTCGGCCGGATCCAGATGGCGCGAAACCAGGGAGGCTCGGGCATCGTGTCGCCCGAAGAGGCCGCCGAGCACGTCTTCACGCCAGAAGAGGAGCGCTTCCTGGCGCATTCGGGCATGCGGGCCACGATCGGCGATCAGGCGGAGGTCGTCGCCGAGCTCGACGAGATCGCCGACCGCTACGGGACGAACGACCTCGGCATCGTCACGATCTGTTACGACTGGAAGGCGCGCCTGCATTCCTACGAGCTGCTGGCCGAGGCGTATCTCGGCTGAGCCGCCTCGCATCGATCCGGCCTATCGGATCCGCTTCGCCAGATCCATCGCCGGATCCGCCAGCCGATCGCGCCCCTGACCCGTCGCGACGGACTCGGCGTCGCCCCCCGAGCCATCGCCCTTGACGTTCTCGCCCAGGCTCCACAGATAGCGAGCGCCGCGCTCCATCTGCTCGGCGAGCCGTCGGATGTTGCTCAGCCGATCGAGCTGCGCGACCAGCCCGGAGATCGGGATGCGTCCCCGGGCGCCCTCTTCGAGCAGCGCGTTCTTGAGCGCCGCATAACGATGCTCGAGATCGGCCAGGGCCTCGCCGGCGACGATGGGGTCGGTGCCCTCGAGGTCGACCGCCGTCCGTTCGAGGAGCAGCACCACCTCCGACTCGAAGGCGCGCACCTCGGCCTCGGAGTCCGGCGGCAGCGCTTCGAGGGTTTCTCCGGCCGCCGCCACCGTCTGGGCGAGCTCGGCGGCCTCTGCGTAGTAGCGCGCGACCCGAAGCGCGATCGCGAGCGCCGGCCCGATATCCTGCGAGAGCCGCTGCCGCTGGAGCTCGGTCACGAAGTCTCCGGTGGCCGCAACGAGTCGTTCGAGCGCTTCGCGCCGATGACCGAGCGCGACCGATCCCGCCTCGCGGCGCAGGCTCTGCTGACTCATCTGACGCGCGATCACGCCCATTCTCGCAAGCTCGAGACCGAGCGCGCCGATCGCGAGGACGGGCGTGGCCAGCACGTTCCGATCGAGATAGCGGGCGCGCCCCTCCTCTTCCTCCGGCGTCTGGAAGCGTCGGCGGAGAAAATCGACGAGCGGCTTCGTGAGCGGCCACATCAAGAGCACGCCAAGCAGGTTGAAGAGCGTGTGGAAGGCCGCCACGACCGCCGCCGGCTGGGCGCCCAGCCCGAGCACCTCCCGAAAGCGAGCCACCCCGAACAGCAGCAAGGGCAGCGTGAGCAGCGCCACGACCCCCGTCAACACGTTGAAGGCGACATGGGCCATCGCGACCCGCTTGGCGTTCGAGGTCGCGCCCACGACCGCGATCGCCGCGGTCGTGGTCGTTCCGACGTTGGCCCCGATCACGAGACAAGCACCCGCCTCGATCGGAATCACTTCGCTCGCCACCGAGGTCAGGATGATCGCGATCGCCGCGCTCGACGACTGCATCATCAGGGTCAGGAAGAATCCGGCGAAGGTCAGCAACAGCACGCCGAGCGGACCCGCTACGACCAGCGAATCCATCGGCAGCTGGTCCTGCATGCCCGACATCGCCGTCTTGAGCACGTCGATCCCCAGGAAGAAGAGCCCGAAGCCGGCGAGCGCTTCACCGAGCGCACCGAGACGTTGATTGTTCGGCGCGAGCCGCAGCGCCATCCCCAGACCGATGGCGGGCAGCGCCGTTGCCTTCACGTTGACGTGAATCCCCACGAGCGCCACGAGCCAGCCGGTGACCGTCGTGCCGACGTTGCTGCCATAGATGACCGCGACGGACTGGCCGAGAGTGAGCAGTCCCGCGTTCGCGAAGCCGATCACGGCGACCGTCACCGCGCTCGATGACTGGACCAGCGACGTGATGAGGATTCCCGAGAGCAGCGCGCGCATGCGCGTCGCGGTCCAGCGGGCGAGGATCCGGCGCAATGCCCGCCCGGCCGCGATCCGCAGCCCCTCGGTCATGAGTCGCATGCCGAGGAGGAAGAGACCGATTCCCCCGGCGATGCCCGTCGCGATGCCCACCCAATCCATCGAGGGGAAGTCTAGGTCGAATGGCCCGGTTTCGACGACGCAGGAAGCGGCTTTTACCGCGCTCGCGACGTCCTATCTGCGCACGCCGAGACCGTTTCAGCGCCGTTTGCGTGCAGCGACACCGAAGAATCCAGCTGATATCGTTCGCCTCCCATGTCCTCTTCCAGCCATCGGCTTCAGCCACCGCCCCCCGCTCGTCGTGCTCCCCGCACCGCGATGGGCGCGATCTTCGGCGGACTCGGCCTGCTCGCGGCCTTCGCCCTGGTCGGCTGCGGCGCGCAGGACGACGCCGCAGCGCGCGCCGGCGGCCGTCCTCCGACGCCCGTCGTCGTCTCTTCTCCCTTCCTGTTCGAGTTCGCCGATCGCGTCGAAGCCCTCGGGACGGCCTTCGCGAACGAATCGATCGTGGTGACCGCTCAGGTGACGGAGACCGTCCAGCGCATCTACTTCGAGGACGGCCAGATCGTCGAGAAGGGCGCCATCCTGGCGGATCTCGACCGGACCGAAGAGATCGCGCAGCTGGCCGGTGCCCGCGCGGAGAGAGCCGATGCGCGCCTGCGTTTCGACCGTGTCGCCGACCTCGCGCGCAGCGGAACGGAGTCGCGCTCGCGCTACGACGAGGTACGCACCGCCCTCGACGCAGCCGAGGCGCGGGTCGCCGAGCTCGAGGCGCGCGCGGCGGATCGGCGGATCCGGGCACCCTTCTCGGGCGTCCTGGGATTGCGCGAGGTCAGCCCGGGGACGCTCGTCCAGCCCGGGGACCCGATCACGACCCTCGACGACATCGACCTGATCAAGCTCGATTTCTCGGTGCCCGAGACCTACTTCTCGATCCTCGCGGTCGGGCTCGAGGTCGAAGCCTTGGGCGCCGCCTACCCGGGACGCGTCTTCCCCGGACGCATCGCCGCCGTCGACACCCGGATCGATCCGGATACCCGAGCCGTCCGGGTTCGCGCCGAGATCCCCAATGCCGACCATGCGATCCGCCCCGGGATGCTGATGACCCTCGTGCTCCGCATCCACCCGCAGCAGTCCCTCGCGGTCGTCGAGCAGGCACTCGTACCGCACGGGCCGAACCAGTTCGTGGTCGTGCTCTCCGAAGACGATCAGCCGCGCCGCGTCCAGATCCGGATCGGCCGACGCGTGCCGGGCATCGTCGAAGTCCTGTCGGGGCTCGAGCCGGATGACCGGGTCGTGATCGACGGCGCGAGCCTGATCCAGCCGGGCAGCGTCGTGACGGTGCTGCGAGAAGAAGCGCCTCCGAGCGTCTGAGGATTCGGCATGTGGCTCTCCGACACCTCGGTCCGACGCCCCGTCCTCGCGACGGTCTGCTCGCTGCTGCTGATCGCCTTCGGCGCGCTGTCCTTCCAGAACCTGCCCCTGCGCGAGCTGCCCGACGTCGATCCGCCGATCGTTTCGGTCGAGACCACCTACGTGGGTGCGTCGGCCGCCGTGATCGAGAATCGCGTCACGATGCCGATCGAGGAGCGCCTGTCGGGACTCGAGGGCATCCACAAGATCGTCTCGGAGAGCAGCGAGGGCATCTCGCGCATCACGATCGAGTTCGAGCTCTCACGCGACATCGACAATGCCGCCAACGACGTGCGCGACCGCGTGTCGATGTCTCGCGACGACATCCCCGCGGAGGCCGATGCCCCGGAGATCTACAAGGCCCAATCCGACGCCAGCCCGATCATGTGGATCAACCTGAGCGGCGAGGACATGGACGCGCTCGAGCTGACCGACTACGCGGATCGCCGCATCGTGGACCGGCTCTCCGTGGTGGACGGCGTGGCGCGGATCGTTCTGTCGGGCGCCAAGCATTTCGCGATGCGGATCTGGCTCGACCGCATCGCCCTGGCCGCCCACCAGCTCACGGTTGCGGACATCGAGCAGGCGCTTCGCACCCAGAACGTCGAGCTGCCCGCCGGCCGCATCGAATCGAAGGAGCGCGATCTCACCGTCCGCGTCGAGCGCGGCTATCTGACGCCCGAGGACTTCCGCGCCCTGGTGATCGCCCGAGGCGACGAAGGGCAGCTCGTGAGGCTCGGGGAAGTCGCTCGCGTCGAGATCGGCGCGCTCGAATCCGCCGGCGATTTCCGCGGCAACGGCAGCCCGCGCGTGGGCGTCGGCATCGTCAAGCAATCGACGGCCAACACCGTGAGCGTCGCCAACGGCGTGATCGCGGAGGTCGACCGCATCCAGCCTAGCCTGCCCGAAGGCATGCTGCTCGAGATCGGCTGGAACAGCGCCGAGTTCGTGCAGGCCTCGGTCGACGAGGTCTACCGCACGCTGCTGATCGCGATGATCCTGGTGGTCTTCGTGATCTACCTCTTCCTGGGGACGAAGCGCGCCGCGCTGATCCCCGCGATCACCGTCCCGATCTGCCTGATCGCGACTTTCGCCGGGCTCTGGGCCTTCGGGCTCTCGATCAACCTGCTGACGCTGCTCGCGATGATCCTGTCGATCGGCCTCGTGGTCGACGACTCGATCGTCGTGCTCGAGAACGTCCAGCGTCGCATCGAGCAGGGCGAGCGACCGCTGATCGCCGCCTATCGCGGCGCGCGCGAGGTCGGCTTCGCGGTGATCGCGACGACCCTGGTCGTGATCGCGGTCTTCGTGCCGATCGCCTTCCTCGAAGGCACGACCGGACGCATCTTCCGGGAGCTCGCCGTCACGGTCTCCGTCGCGGTCGCGGTCTCGAGCTTCGTGGCCCTGACGCTCTCGGCGATGCTCTGCTCGAAGATCCTGGCCGCCACCGAGCCGGACCGCGGACTGGCACGGCTCGCCAACGCACTCGTCGAGCGATCTCAGGCGGTGTACGGACGCGCGCTCGTTTTCTGTCTCGGTACGCCCTGGCTGATCTTCGGGATCGTCCTGCTCGCTTTCGGATCCATGATCTGGCTCTTCCAGGAGGTGCCGCGGGAGCTCGAGCCGAAGGAGGATCGCGGCGCCTTCATGGTCTTCATGCAGGCGCCCGAGGGTGCCAGCTTCGAGTACACCTCCGAGCACATGCGAGAGCTCGAGAACGAAGTGCTCTTCCCCCTGGTCGAGGAGGGCAACGTGAAATACGTGCTCTCCCGTGTCCCCTTCAGCTTCTCGAGCAATACCTCCATGAATACCGGCATGGTGATCATGGTGCTCACGCCCTGGGACGAGCGAGCGCTGTCGGCAGACAAGGTCATGGAGCGGGTCGCGCTCGGATCGAGCGCCCTGCCCGGTGTGCTGTCGTTCCCGATGAGCCCGAGCACCCTCGGCCGCTCGTCGTCGAGTCGCCCGATCCAGCTCGTGATCGGAGGCTCCGGTCATGATGAGATCGGCGAGTGGCAGTCGCAGGTGATCGCCGCCGCGAGCGATCTGCCCGAGGTGCGCGGGCTGATGGGCACCTACCGTCCGACCCAGCCCCAGCTCCGGGTCGAGGTCGACCGCGAGCGCGCAGCCGATCTCGGAGTGTCGGTCTCCGTCGTCGGGCAGACGCTCGAAACGATGCTCGGCTCCTCGCGCGTCACCACCTACGAGGATCGCGGTGAGGAATACGAAGTCGTCCTGCAGGCCGAGGAGGATCAGCGCGCCTCGCCGACCGACCTCACGAATCTCTACGTCCGGTCCGACCGCACGGGCCTGCTGATCCCCCTCTCGAACGTGATCCGTGTGCGGGAGCAGGCGGACGCCGGCAAGCTGCGACGATTCAATCGCCTGCCGGCGACGACCCTCGAAGCGAGCCTCGCCCCGGGTGTGAGCCTCGGCGAAGGGCTCTTCGCGCTGGAACGCGTCGCGCGACAGGTCCTGCCCGACAGCGCCCATTTCGATTACGACGGGGACTCGCTGGAGTTCGTCGAGTCGAGCAGCGCGGCCTACTTCACCTTCGCGCTGGCCCTGCTGATCGTCTTCCTCGTGCTCGCCGCCCAGTTCGAGAGCTTCGTGCACCCGGTCGTCATCATGCTGACCGTCCCGCTCGCCGTGTCCGGCGCGCTCGCGGGGCTATACGCCGCGACCGTCGGCGCCGAATCCTTCGGCCTCTGGGAGACGCGCGGCAGCCTGAACATCTACAGCCAGATCGGCATGACGATCCTGATCGGGCTGGCGGCGAAGAACGGCATCCTGCTCGTCGAGTTCGCCAATCAGCTCCGAGCCCGCGGCATGGCCTTCGACGAGGCCGTCCGGCAGGCGGCGAATGGACGCCTCCGTCCGATCCTCATGACCGGGATCTCGACCGCCCTCGGCGCGCTGCCGCTCGTGCTGGGGTCCGGACCCGGCTCCGGGGGCCGCCGAGCGATCGGAATCGTCGTCTTCGCCGGCGTTCTCACCGCGACCTTCCTCACGCTCTTCGTCGTGCCGGTCGCCTACAGCGTGCTCGCTCGACGAACTCAGCTACCGGGCGAGCGGGAGCGCGAGCTCGAAGCGCTCGAAGCCAGCACCGTCGACGAGCACTCGCTCGCCGGCTGAGTGGCTCGGGCGAAGCGAGAGAGCGGATCCGCCGACGGGCCGCGCCGCTCTCAGTCCCGGGGCGGAAGCCCGTGCACGAGCTGCAGGAACTTCATGTCCGTTCCGGCGCGGCGATGTTCCGACAGGGCCTGGTAGTCCGGATCGGCCCACCAGGCCCTGGCCGCCTCTTCGGACGGAAACTGGAAGATCACGATCCGGCCGACCCGCTCGTCGTCGCCTTCGAGCGTCTCGGAGTCGTCGTCGTAGGTGTGAAAAGATCCACCGTGCTTCTTCAGGATCGGGAAGAAGCCCTTCTCGTAGACGCGATACTTCTCGGCGTCGTGGATGTGGAAGTTGGCGATCATGTAGACCGGCGCTCCTGCCCTGCTGGCCATGCGGGCTCCCTTCTGGATCTCTTCGCGCGCGACGACGCGCGGGTTCGGATCAGTCTTCGTACTTGTGCATCACGGGCGCCCCGGCGATGAATCCGCCGAGTGCCTTGCCCACGTCGCCCATCGCGGCCGACGTCATGTGCGCGTCGAGATCCTCGGCCGTCGCCCAGCTCTCGACCATCACGTAGCGCGTCGGGTCGTCGCAGCTCTTGAACAGGTCGTACATCTCGCAGCCCTTGTCCTCGGCGCGCACGCGCGCGAGCGCGGGTCCCGCGGAGGCTTCGAAGGCTTCGGACTGGCCTTCCTTGATCGGCAGCTGGACGGTCAATCGGATCGACATGATGGGCTCCTCTCCGGCGCCGAGTGCTCCGGTCCGGATCGTGGGGTTGGACATCGAGTGTGGTACGCGACGAGGCGCGTCGCTTTCCGACGGCCGGGCTCGGGCCTCTTGCGAGGGGCCGGCTCGACGGTCGGGAACGCGAACCTTAACCCAGGCCGCCCGCCGTTCGCCTCCCCGGGTCGTACGAATCGCTGGCCATCGCGGATGGGTGGCCCGCCGGAATCCGATCGTCGAGACGCCGAAATCGGCGGGATCCCGCCCGCTCGGCGGGTTATGCTCGGCCGCTCGTTTTGGGCGCATCGCAGAGCACGATGCGCGAACCGACTGCGACCAGATGAAGGAGATGACGATGGGCGAGCAGAAGCTGAAGGGATCGATTCCGACCGGCGGACTCGAAGGCATGGCAGTCCTCGTGACCGGCGGCGGCACCGGCATCGGGGCGGCCTGTGCGGCGCGCATGGCCGCGGACGGCGCTGCGGTCACGATCTGCGGGCGCACCGAGGCGAAGCTCGAGGACGCGGCCAAGAAGATCGCCGCCGGGGCGGGGCACGGCGGCAGCGTCCAGCTGGTCGCCGGCGACGTCACCAACGAGGACGACGTGCAGCGCATCATGGCCAAGGCCGCCGAGCCGACCGGCGAGCTCGACGGCGTGGTCGCGAACGCGGGCGGCGGCGGCGGCATGGGCCCCTACCACCTGCAGGATACGGACGAGTTCCTGCGCGTGCTGCATCTCAACGTGCTCGGCACGATGCTCTGCGTGAAGCACGCAGTCCCTCTGATGCACGCGGCGGGCGGCGGCTCCTTCGTCGGCATGTCTTCGATCGCGGGCCACGTGACGCATCTCTATTTCGGGGCCTACTGCGTCGGCAAGGCGGGCATCGAAGAGATGATGAAGAACGCCGCCGACGAGTTCGGTCCCAGCCACATCCGATTCAACTCGATCCGCCCCGGCTTCATCGCGACCGAGATCATGGACGGCGTACCGAGAGACAGCGACGTCTACCGCTCCTATATCGAGAACACACCGATGGGCGACGTCGGCGAATCCGAGGACGTGGCCAATCTCGCGCGCTTCCTGATCGGTCAGGAGTCGCGCTGGATCACGGGCTGCGCGATCAACGTCGACGGCGGTCACGCGCTCCGGCGAGGCCCGAACTTCACTCAGTTCATCGAGCCGGCGATCGGCAAGGCCGCGCTCTCCGGCGCTCCCGCCGGAAGCTGAGCCGCCCGTGCGCCCGGCGGCTCAGGAGGCCCGGGTCTCCTGAGCCGCCGGACCCACAGCGCCGCTCGGCCGCGAGGATCGGATGAGTCGACCCGAGACCAGGATCTTCTTCGAGGACATCGTCGTCGGCAGCGAGCAGACGAGCCCCTGGTACGACGTCACGCGCGAAGAGGTCGTCGAGATGGCCGGCCGCTGGGATCCCTATCCCTTTCATCTCGACGAGGAGGCCGCCCGCCGATCGGTCTTCGGCGGACTCGCTGCCTGCGCGCCGCATATCTTCGCGATCTCGGCGCGCCTCTCGCACGACCTGCCCGGACCGCTCGCGCTGATCGCCGGCCTCGGTGGCGACGGGCTGGACCTGCGCGCGCCGGTGCGCGCCGGCGAGCGCGTACGACTCGTGCGCCGTTTCACGGCGGCGCGCGCCTCGAGGTCACGCCCCGAAGCGGGGATCGTCTCGGTCGCGGATCGGCTCGAGACTCCGGACGGTACGATCGTGTTCGAGACGCGGGGGTCGATGCTGCTGGCGCGGCGACCCGCCTAGCGACGCAACGCTATTGCTGGAAGCAATAGAGCCGCCAGCTAGCCGAGCAGCTGGACGGGAAGGCGAGATTGGTCCACGCGCTATTTGTCGCGGGGGCTGCGCCGGCACGCGCGTCGGCCCCGGTATTCGTCCATTCGTCGCAGGTCGAGGCTGGAGCCGTCGAAGCGGCGGTTCCGTCGACCAGGGTTCCGGTCCAGACATAGCCGCTCGTGATCGTCGATCCGGAGGGCGTCACGTTGATCGGGACGTTCAGCGTGCCGTCCGTCAGGTCCGCCCAATCATCGGCCACGATCGCTCCGTCGATTCGGACATAGGGTCCGGCGCCCAGGTCGAAGGTCGTCGCCGGCGAGCTGGGTGTTCCCGATTCGAGGGAATTGCTGAGCCAGGCACGGTAGGTCCCGAGCAGGCCCGCCGCGCTCGCTTCCGACTGGCAGATGGCGTCGGCGGCCGCGACGGACCCGAAGTCGCCTTGCCGCAGCGAGTTCGTGACGAACACGCTTCGGGGGTTCCCGAGCGTGAAGGCAAAGGGCCGGCTCGCCATCGCGCCGTTCGGGTGGTGTACGCTGAGCGTGGTCTCGCCCACGGCCTCGGGCGCGTAGGCGACCGTCAGCTCGGAGCTCGTCAGGCTGGCGGGCTCGAGTGTCTGCGAGCCCAGCGACACGCTGGTCCCGTCGCAGAAGCCGCTGCCCGAGATCGTGAGCGTTCCTCCGACCCCGGCCTCCGCGAAGACCGGCTCTACGCCGGAGATCGAGGTCGTTCCGACCTGGATCGCGATCGGAGCCGAGAGGTCCGACTCGCCGTTGGCCAACACGACCGACAGGGGCAGGCTCGACTGGCTCGTCGGCGCCGTGACGTCGACCGAGAACTGGGTGCCCGAGGAGCCGCTCGGGATCGGTGCTTCCGCGCCGAACCCGACGGAGGCGAGCGTTGCGAAATTCGCGCCCGTCACGACCAGCGTCGACTCGCAGTAGCCGACCAGGGTCGAAGGACTGACGTTCGAGATCGACGGCGAGACCAGATTGATGTCCTTGCCCTCGACGAGCTCGGCCGCGTCACTGATCCCGTCGTTGTCGTTGTCCGGGTCGAGGAAGTTGGCGAGCCCGTCCCCGTCCGTATCGCCCGTTCCCTCGGAAGGATCGAGGTTGCCCGGCTCCTGACCGTCGAAGGGGAAATCCTGGATGATCTGCTCGAGGATCAGCGAAGACACGCTGCCGACGTTCTCCGACACCAGCGAGTAGGGCACGGCGAGAAGCTGCTGCCTCGGCACCAGCGTCTCGCCGCTCACGGTGATCTCGAGAAACGCCGCGCCACCCGCCAGGACCGCGGAGCCCAACGGAACGCTGCTGCCGAGATCGACGGAGTAGACGCCGTCGACCACGATCACGCCCGGATGGCTCTCGGACCAGAGGCTGTTGCCGTTCGTGAGCGCGTCGAAGAGCTCGAAGTCGAGATCGACCGCGTCGTTGATCGGGGCGCCCCCGGCATCGAGAAGCAACCCCTGAAAGGGCACCCGGCTCGGAACCTGTGCCGCCGCGGGCGTCGCGCCGAGGAGGGCCCCGACCAGCGCGAAGATCGCCGCGCAGAGGAGGGACACGAGCCCCGACCAAGCATGACCTGACCGAGCATGAACTAACATAGTGGCTGTCTCCTGCGCGAATCCAGCAAACGAATCCCCCCCATCAGCATCGAGAGGACGAGGACACAGGCAAAGAACGGCGTGAGACCCGGCACTCGCGCCGAAGGCCCTGGCGACAGCTCGTCGTTCGGGTCCGAGCCGAGGAGCACCTCTTCGCCATCCAGGAGACCGTCTCGGTCGCTATCCGCTGTGGTCGGCGAGGTCCCCGTGTTGGTCTCGGAGACGAAGAAGCCGGTGCCGGTTTCGACAGCGTCTTCGAGACCATCCCCGTCGTCGTCCGGATCGAGAAAGAATTGCAGGAGGTCTCCATCGAGGTCCAGCGTCGGAAAGCTGCCGATCGCGATCGCCCAGAATCCGGGCAGCAGCGATGCCAGCGTGATCGAGCTCCCCGAAGGCTCGACCGTCGAGGTCGTCCCGATCGTCAGGCTCGCCGGACCGAAGCTCGGCTCGGCGGCCGCGCTGGAGAGCGCGCGGCCGCCGCCAGCCGCCACCGTCGAGACCGCCCCGGCCGAGTGCCGGTAGCTCGCGCTCGAGAGCTCGACGGCGCCGCTGCTGCTGACCGTCGCCAGCAGCGCGAAGAGAGCCCACGCGGGCACGAGCGCACGCGAGCGTACGGATGATCTCGGTCGGGCCTGTGCGAGATCTGCCGGGGGCCGCATGAGACTCAGCCTATCACGATGCGGCCCTCGAGAGGTCAGAAACCGGGGATCCGCGGGGTCACCCGACCCGACCGGCGACCGCTAGAAAGCCGGAATCACCCGTTCCGCGAAGAGCGCCGCCGACTTCTCCGCCTGCGCCTGCGTCATGCTGCCGTATTTCGCCATCACCAGGACGTCGTGGTCGACGCCGAGGATCTCTTTCTGGCTCGCGAGCGCCTCGACGATCTCCTCCGGCGTCCCGTAGAGATTCACGCTGGCGTACAT
This sequence comes from uncultured delta proteobacterium, assembly GCA_963698485.1. GTDB lineage: Bacteria > Myxococcota_A > UBA9160 > UBA9160 > UBA4427 > UBA4427. The sequence continues at coordinate 183,993 of CAVORA010000005.1, forward strand.
CTCGGCCATTTTGTCGAGCCCCATCGCCGTGATGGCGTCGGCCGCATTGCCGTAGTGCTCGTAGCCCTGCGTGTCCTTGAAATGCTCGCCAGCGATCTCGTAGTGCTCGACGACCGTAAAGAAATACTCCTTCACGAACTTCGTCCCGAGCTCCCGCGCGCGATCCCCGTCTTCGTCGCAGAACATCAGCTGGCCGCAGAGCGGAACGGGGGGCGTCGTCTCGCGGAGCGAAGACCATTTCTCCTGATAGGGCTTGAGTGCGACCTCCCGAAAGACCTCCCACGGCTGCTGCGCCAGCACCATCAGCTGGGCCCCGAGCACCGCCGCCTGGACAGCCGACTCGGGCGACACGCCGATCGCGTACACGCGGTCCTCGAAGCCCCGCGTCGGCCGCGGGCGCAGCTCGATGCGCGGGCGCGAGAAGAACTCGGTATCCGCCTCGAAGAAGCCCTTGTTGAGCGCCTCGAGGACCAGCGCCGTGCCCTGATCGAATCGCCCGCGCGCTTCGGCCATCGGCAGATCGAAGCCGGCGTACTCCCGCCGCGAAAGCCCGCGTCCGAATCCGAGCAGAGCGCGACCGCCACTCTGCTGATCGAGCAGCGCCATCTTCGCCGCCACCCGATACGGATCGTTCCAGGGCATGATGACGGCGCCCGTCCCGAGCAGGATGCGTTCGGTCTCCCCGGCCACCTGCGCCAGCCACTGGAGATTGTCGGGACACATCGAGTAGTCGAAGAAGTGATGCTCGACGGCCCAATAGCTGTCGAAGCCCGCACGTTCCGCGAGCTTGGCCAGGGCCATCTCCCCCTGCACGATGTCCGCATCATTCGATTGGCCGCGGTAGTTCTGGAAGATACCGAGTAGGCCGAAATGCATCGTGGGAGCCCTCCTGTCGCTCTGGCCCTCCATTCTATCGTCTCTCGAGGCGCTCCGGTCGGCCTGCCCGCGAGCGGCCCGAGCCCTGGCATGGCCTCGGGAAGGCCCGCTGTGGCGTCGCCTGGAAGCTCCTATGCTTCGGGCAGCAACTGCGATCGATTCATTGCGGCGGCGCCCGGCGACACTCGATGTCGTCGCGAGGGCGCGCCCGAAAACGCCCCGAGGTAAAGCCATGGCCGCTCCCGCAACCCAGCCCCGAACCGCCCTCGACCTCTCCATCATCGACGTCGACGCCCACATCACGGAGCCGCACGACCTCTGGACCTCACGCGCCCCCGCGTCGATGAAGAATCGGGTGCCGCGCGTCGTCGGAAGCGGCAAGGAGCGCGCCTGGATCGTCGACAAGGACATCCAGATCTCGACCACGAATCCCTCGAGCGTGATCGCCAAGAACGGCGAGAAATCCCGGGGCACCGAGTTCTTCGGCTGGCAATTCGAGGACGTCCACGAAGCCTCCTACGACATGAAGGCCCGAGTCGAGCTGCTCGATCGCTTCGGCCTCTTCGCCCAGATCCTCTATCCCAACGTGGCGGGCTTCGGCAGCCAGAACTTCATGAAGGTCGAGGACTCGAACCTGCGACTGGCCTGCGCGCAGATCTACAACGAAGCCATGGCCGAGATCCAGGCGAACTCGAACGACCGCCTGCTGCCGATGGCCCTGATGCCCTGGTGGAATATCGAGCAGAGCGTCGAAGAGGTGCAGCGCGCAAAGGACATGGGCCTCAAGGGCATCGTCATGTGCAGCGACCCCGATTCGATCGGCCTGCCCGATCTCGGCGAAGACGCCTGGAAGCCGTTCTGGGACGCCTGTAACGACTCCGGCCTGCCCGTGAACTTCCACATCGGTGCCAGCGAAACCTCCTTCAACATGTTCGGTCGCGCGGCGTGGCCCTCCAACGGGATGCGTCGGCGACTGGCACTCGGCTCGGCCGCACTCTTCGTGGAGAACTCGCGCGTCTGCTCGAACATGATCTACAGCGGCATCTTCGATCGCTGCCCCGACCTCAAGATCGTTTCCGTCGAGAGCGGCATCGGCTGGATCCCCTTCGTGCTCGAGTCGATCGACTACGAGTGGGAGGAGACGGGTGCCCAGCAGGAGATGCCGCTCGAGAAGAAGCCGTCGGAGTATTTCGCCGACCATTTCTGGGGCTGCTTCTGGTTCGAGCGCGTCGCCCCGACGCAGCTGATCGACGTCGTCGGCGAGGACAACGTGCTCTTCGAGACCGACTTCCCGCACCCGACCTGCCTCTACCCGCACGTGCAGGAATACATCGAGGAGATCAGCGTCGACTGGAGCGAGACGCGCAAGCGCAAGATCCTGCAGGACAATGCCGCGGCGCTCTACGGGATCGAGCTGCCGGCCTGAGCGCGCGCCCCCCAGCGCGCGACGCATCTCGCCCGCCGAGCGCTAGGCGCCCTGCGACACGGCCGCCGTCTCGGCGGTGCGGCGCCGCAGGTCGTAGGCCACCCGTGCCCGGAGCGCCTCGGGAGACGGATCCAGGAACTCGGAGTGGATCGCCTCGCAGAGGGCAGCGATGTCGCCGACGATCCAGGTCAGGGCTTCGTGGAGTCCGATCCCTTGCACGTCGTCGATATCCATCTGCATGAGCGAGCCGCGAAGGCGGTCGAGGACCTCCCAGGACTCGCTGCGATGATCCGGGGCGTGTCCGCGCAGCAGTCGCGCCAGGAACTCGCGCGTCCGATCGAGGTTGTGGCGGATCGAGCGCGGAAAGGTTCGATCGAAGATCATGAACTCGGCCACCGCCGAGCCGTTCAGCACGTTGCTCGCCCGCTTGAAGAAGGGCTCGTAGGCCGAGCATGACCGGAGGATCGCGATCCACTGGGCGGCATCGACCGGAGACTCTTCGAGCTCGTCGTCTGCGTGGAGCGCGTGATGATGAACGTCGAGCAATCGCGCGCTCTGGCCCGCGCGTTCGACGGCGCGACCGAGGGCGATGAACGTGTACGGGTCCTCGTGCAGCATCGTGCTGTAGCAGGTCCCGTGGAACATCATGCACTGCGAGCAGATGCGCTGATAGAAGGCGTCGCGCTCGCGATCGAAGAGACGCTTGGCCGGCCGGCTGTTCAGCCACAGCCAGAACTCGTTGACGGCCTCCCACATCTCGACGCTCATCACCTCCCGGATCGTGCGAGCGTTCTCGCGCACCGCGCGGGCGGAGCTGTAGATCGAGAAGGGGTTCTTCTCGTCCCAGACCAGGTAGCGCTGGACGACCTCCGCGTCCTCGACCTGATCTTCTCCGAAGCGCTCGAGGAAGTCCTCCTCCTGTCCCTGGACGATGATCAGCGGACGCCAGCGCCCCGAATCCTTGGTGTCGACGTCCAGGCTGAAGCTCGACGTCACGTCCAGCACGCGCGCCCAGGTGTCGACCCGCTCGAGATAGCGCGTCAACCAGAAGCAGGACTCGGCCACACGAGAAATCATCGTTCGTCCTCGACGACCCAGGTATCCTTCGATCCGCCGCCCTGGCTCGAGTTGACGACGTACGAGCCCTTGCGGAGCGCGACGCGCGTCAGCCCACCCGGCAGGACCCAGGTGTTGTCCCCGGTCACGACGAAGGGGCGGAGGTCGACACGTCGGGGCTCGACGCCCTTGGCGGTCCAGGTGGGGCAGCTCGAGAGCTCGATGCGCGGCTGCGCGATGTAGTTGCGCGGATCCGCCTCGATCAGCTTCTTGAACTCGGCCCGATCGCGCTTGGAAGCCGTGGGCCCCATCAACATTCCGTAGCCGCCCGCTTCGTTGACCGCCTTCACGACGAGCTGATCGAGATGATCGACGACGTATCGGCAGTCGTCTTCGCGCGCGCAGACGTAGGTCTCGACCTGGGGCAGGATCGCCTCCTCGTCCAGGTAGAAGCGGATCATGTCGGGCACGAAGGGGTAGACGCCCTTGTCGTCGGCGACACCGTTGCCCACGGCATTCAGGATCGCCACGTTGCCCGCCGCCCAGGCACCGATCAGCCCGGGCACGCCTAACATACTGTCTTCACGGAAGACCTCGGGATCGAGGAACTCGTCATCGATCCGCCGGTAGATCGCGTCGATCTGAGCGGGGCCCTTCGTCGTCTTGGCGAAGACGCGCTTGTCCTCGACGAAGAGGTCGCTGCCCTGGACCAGCTCGCAACCGATACGGCGCGCGAGATAGCTGTGCTCGAAGTAGGCCGAATTGAAGGGTCCCGGCGTCAGGACCACCATCCGCTTGAGGCCGCCCTCGCCCGGCGCGACCGCGTTCATCGCCTCCCGAAGCTTGTGCGGATAGCTCTCGACGGCGGCGACCTGGTTGTCACGGAAGATCGCCGGGTAGATGTTCTTCATCGTCTCGCGGTTCTCGAGCACGTAGGAGACACCCGAAGGCACCCGCAAGTTGTCCTCGAGCACGACGAAGCGTCCCTCGGCGTCCCGGATCAAGTCGACACCGGCCATGTGGACCCAGACGTCCTTGGGAGGACGGATCCCCTTCAGCTCCGGCCGGTAGCCCTTCGAGCCCTCGACGAGATGGCGCGGGATCACGCCCTCCTCGAGGATGCGCTGATCGCCGTATACATCGGCCAGGAAGAGATTCAGCGCCTTGATCCGCTGCTCGAGACCGCGGGTGACCTCGCGCCACTCCGAGGCCGCGATCACGCGCGGGATCATGTCGAAGGGGAAGATCCGCTCCGTCGTCTCGTTGCCGTGATAGAGCGTAAACGTGATCCCGGCGCGCACGAAGGCATCATCGGCCAGGCGCTTGAGCCGCCGGAACTCGGCGCGGGTCAGTCCGTTCAGTCGATCGACGACCGGGGCCACCGCCGAGTGGGCCTTGCCGCGCTTGTCGAAGAATTCGTCCAGGGTCCCGTCGAGTCGGGTGTAGCCATCGAAGAGGGGCTTGCTGGTTCGCGCGGCCGAAGCAGTCATGATTCGAAAAAGCATAACCTGAACCGCCCGAAATTTTCAGGGTGGGCGGATCCTTCCCGGCCCGTTTCTGTGCTGCGGACGGCGCGAGCGGGTCGCTCCCGGCCGGCTGCCACGAAGCGACGCAGGCTCTTAGCGGGTACGGGATGTCCGAGGCTCGCGAGGGCGACTTCGCTGGCGCGGAACGGGCTGCTCTGTGCACAGGCGCGGGATTCGATAGAATGCCGGCGTGACGACATCTACCTGGTCCTTGAGCGAGCAATTTGCATTGTCCTTCGACGGGCCGGCTTCGCCGGCCGTTGCCCTGCGCGGTCAGTCGGAGAACCAGCCCGAGCTGCTCCCGTCGACCTGGGGGCTCGCCTGGTATCCGGACAACCAGCGTGCCGCCGCGATCCTCAAGGATCCGGATCTACCGGCGGGCACCCCGCTCTCGGGCTTCCTCGAAAAGTGGGGCCATGTGCGCTCGTGCCTCTTCGTGGGTCACACCCACGGCCTGCGCAGGAACAACGACGACGGCGGCGCGCAGCCCTTCGTGAAGACCTACGCCGGTCGCGACTGGCTTCTCACCGGAGCCGGCGACCTCTCCGCCGAGATCAAGTCCGAGCTGGCGCTCGATGAAGACTTCTTCGACATCGTGCCCGTAGGCGCGACCGCCGAGGAGCACGCCTTCAGCTGGCTCGTGGCCCAGATCCGGAGTCGAGGTTGCAGGACCATCGACGAGTTCGGATGGCAGGACATCCATCCGCTGCTCGAGCGACTGAACGAGTTCGGGCCGATCAGCATCCTCCTGACGGACGGCGTCGACCTGCTCGCGTACCGGGATGCGCGCGACGAGGTGCCGCTCCACTGGTCGCGCGAGCTGCCGCCCCACGAGACCGCCATGCTCGAAGGTCGTGCGTTCCTGGTCGACTACGACGGCCCGATGGACGTCTCTCGAACGCTCCTGACCTTCTCGACGCTGCCGATGCGCGGGGCGCGCTGGACGCCGATGGTGCCAGGCGAGCTGCGTGTCGCGCGCCGCGGCAGCTCGGTCTGGAGCAGCCATCCGGCCGGGATCGAAGAGCATACCTATCGCCTGTTAGGCGGACCGAAGATCGACCAGCAGCAGGACCAGATCCAGTCCTTCGGAACCGGCACGCAGCAGCAGCACTCGTTCGCCCCGGCGCTCCAGCGCGAGATCGAGTTCCAGCCCGATCGGGCGACCCTGTCCGTCGTGCACGAAACGAAGTTCACCTACTCCTTGCCCGTCGAGCGCAGCAGCCACCGCTTCTGCCTCCAGCCGGTGCGCGACGACCGGCAGGAGATGCTCGAGCACCAGCTCGAGGTCATCGTCGACGGAATCGACCGCAAATACGAGGACGTCTTCGGCAATCGCAGCGATCGCTGCTCGAGGTGATCGAGCCCTATACGCGAGATGAAGATCACGAGTCGGTCGACGCGTGCGCATCGAGGGCGTCCTGGCGTCGCGGCGAAGTCGCTCCTGCGCCGCGATCAGATCCCGCTGGTCTGGATGCCCTGGCAGCGCCAGATGATGCAGGCCTATCTGATGCCGCCGGAGCTGCCCGAGCCCGAGCTGCGCGAGCTCTCGGAGTTCGCCATGAGCTTCGTCGAGCGCAACGACTACGACCTCGTGCGAGACGCTGCTCGACATGAACCGGACGATCTATCGCGACTTCACCTACGTGACCGGGCTCGACGAACGTCGAGACGACGCCCTTCGAGGTCTACGTCCAGCGGCGCGGCGTCTGCCAGGACTTCGCCAACGTGTTGATCTGCGTGGCGCGCCTGCTGAGCGTGCCCGCGCGCTACCGCGTCGGGTACATCTACACGGGCGGCGAGCTACGAGAACAAGATCCAGTCCGAGGCCTCTCACGCCTGGGCCGAGGTCTACCTGCCGTGGACGGGCTGGTATCGGCTTCGACCCGACGAACGGCTGCCTGGCCGGGACGGACCACGTGCGCATCGCCTGCGGTCGCCAGTACCGGGATGCCACACCGACCACGGGCACGATCTATCGCGGCGGCGGCCAGAGCGACTCTCAGCGTCGCCGTGCGCGTCGAGCGGCTCGACGACGAGTCAGGCGTCCGCTCGTCACGGCGGTCTGACGCTAGCCGTCCAGACCCAGGCCGTTCCCCAGCCCTGGCGCGATCAGCGAGTCGCCGGGGATCGTGGCCCCACCGTGGGATCGGACGCTGCGGATTGGGTGACACCACGGGCTGCGGCGCTCGCCGCCGCCCACCGGAAAGGGCTCGACTCGCCCGAACATCTCGTTGAAGCCGCGCTGCCACTCCTCGCGCGCGCTGGTAGTAGGGCGAGTCGGCTTCGATGCGACGACTCCGGCGCGATCATGCATCGAGTCGCCGCGGTAGGCCGCGAAGTCGAAGGGAGCGCCGACCGTCACGTTCGAGCGAACCGTCGCGTCGAGCGAGACCAGCGCCAGCCGCGCCGCCTCGGCGAGCGAGTGGGAACGCTCGCGCCAGCCGATCGAGGATCGGCTTGCCGTACTTGGCTTCGCCGAGCTGCAGGTAGGGCGTCTCCTCCGAGGCACCGATGTAGTTGCCCTGCGGATAGATCATCAGCAGCTCCGGATGCCGGCCCGCGATCTGACCGCCGACGATCAGCGACACCTCGCCGGACACGCCCGTTCGCGCGAGCGCCGGGCCGTGCTTCTCCTGGATCTGCCGGCTCAGACGCCCGACGTACGCCGCGACCTCGAAGACGTAGCGGGCCGTGAGCAGCGATTCGCCGTTCGGCGAGTTCGGCACGTCGGCGAGGTCGCGACCGATCTGGTCGATCAGCTCCCGCGTCGTGGCCAGACTGCCCGCCGCGAGAATCACGAAGACGCGATCGTCCGCGGGCCGGAAGACGTGGAGCTTGCGGTAGCTGGTCACGTAGTCGACACCGGCGTTGGTGCGGGTATCGGAAGCGAAGACGATGCCGTCGTCGACCCAGAGTGCGACGCAATAGGTCACGCGACTAGGCCCCGTTCTTCTCGAAGGCCGAGGCCCAACGCAGATCGAGCAGATGCGGGAAGTGCGGATCGGGCCGAACCGGGATCGGCTCGAAGGTGCCCTGGTGATGGCCGCGCTTCTCGAAGCGGGCGAGCCGACGACTCTCCGCCGCCGCGGCGTTGACCGGACGCACCTCCGAGGCCCGGCCACCGGGGTGCACCACGTGATAGGTGCAGCCCGCCAGGCTGCGCCGATTCCAGGTGTCGTAGAGATCGATGTGCAGCGGGGTATGGACGCCGATCCGCGGATGCAGGCAATGCGGCGGCTGCCAGGCGCGGTACCGGACACCCGCCACGAACTCTCCGTTGGTCGCCGTCGGCTGCATCGGGACCTCGAAGCCGTTACACAGAACCTTGTAACGCTCATCCGCGATCCCCGACGCCTTGATCTGGATGCGCTCGACGGAGGAATCGACGTAGCGAGCCTGCCCCGTACCGGTCACCTCTTCACCGAGCACGTGCCAGGGCTCGAGCGCGCCACGAATTTCGAGTCGCATCGTATCGAGGGTCAGCTCTCCGAAATACGGGAAGCGGAACTCGAAATGCGGCTCGAACCAGCGCGAGTCGATGCCATAGCCGGCGCGCTCGAGATCTCCGAGCACGTCCAGGAAATCGTTCTCGACCCAGTGCGGCAGCATGAACTGGTCCTGCAGCGCCGTCTGCCACTTGATCAGCGGCCGTTCGTCGGGCTGACGCCAGAACTTCGCGAGCAGCGCGCGCACCAGCAGCTGCTGCACGGCGCTCATCCGTTCGTGCGGGGGCATCTCGAAGGCTCGCAGCTCGAGCAGGCCCAGCCGACCCGCCGGCCCGTCCGGCGAGTAGAGCTTGTCGATGCAGAACTCGGCGCGATGGGTATTGCCCGTCACGTCGATCAGCACGTTGCGCAGGATGCGGTCGACCTGCCAGGGCGGCGCGGCAGTCGCCCTGCCGCGGCAGCTGCGCCAGCGCGAGCTCGAGCTCGTAGGCCGAATCGTCGCGCGCCTCGTCGACGCGCGGCGCCTGCGAGGTCGGGCCGATGAAGCGACCCGCGAACAGATACGAGAGCGCGGGATGGTTGTGCCAACAGCGAACCAGGCTGCCGAGCACGTCAGGCCGCCTGAGGAAGGGGCTGTCGTGCGGCGTCAATCCCCCGAGCACGACGTGATTGCCGCCGCCCGAGCCGATGTGGGCTCCGTCGATGTCGAATTTCTCGGCGATCAGCTTCTCGTGTCGCGCCGCTTCGTAGAGCTCCTCGCTCTGCTTGACGGCGTCCCGCCAGCTCGTCGTCGGCGGCACGTTCACCTCGATCACGCCCGGGTCGGGAGTGATCTTGAACTCCCGAAGCCGCGGATCCGGCGGCGGCGGATAGCCCTCGAGCTGCACCGGCATCGCGAGCTCGGCGGCGGTCGCCTCGATCGCGTGCACCAGCTCGACGAAGTACTCGAGCCGGTCGAGTGGCGGCAGAAAGACCTTCAGCTGCCCTTCGCGTGGCTCGACGCAGAGTGCGCTGCGCACGATCGCCATCGCGGACTGCTGAGAACCCGGTCGCTGGAAGGACGCGCCGTGCGGTCCGCCATCGGCGCCGCTTCCCGAGCGCGGCTGGAAGCGCGTCGTCGCCTCGGCCGCGGCGCGATCGCGCTCGGCGTCGAAGCTTCCGGGTGCAACCCCGAGCCTCCCGGGTACGGCCCCGGGCCGATCCGGAAGAGGCGGGCGTTCGACGTAGGGGTCGAGCAGGAAGCTCGGATGCGCGTCGCCCTCGCTGACCCAGGGAATCGAGTCGAGCGGTAGGCGATAGCCCATCGCGGAGTCGCCCGGGAACAGGTAGCAGCGCTCCGCGCGCAGGAACCACTCGCCGCTCTGCCAGCCATTGCCGCGATGTTCGAGGGGCAGAACCCAGCCCACGACCTTGTCGAGGCCCTGGTCGAAGATCTTCGCGAGCCGAGCGCGCTCGATCGGATCCTCGAGATGGCTCTCGAAGGGATCCACGTTCGTCGGCAGCCGTCGCTCGCGCCAGAGGTGGTACCAGACGTCCTCGTAGGCCTCCATCAGGTGATAGGCGTCGAGCTCGAGCTTCCCGACGAGGGTCCTTGCGAACCGCTCGGCGTCGCGATCGTCGTGACCATAGTCGCGCCCCGACTCGGCCAGCCACCTCTCGTCTTCCCAGAGCGGCACGCCATCGACGCGGTCGTAGCAGGCGTAGGCCCAGCGCGGCAGCTGCTCGCCGGGATACCACTTGCCCTGGCTGTGGTGGAGCACGCCTCCCGGCGCCCACAGATCCTTCAGCCGCCGCGTCAACCGGTCGGCGATGGCCGCCTTCTTTTCGCCCTGCGCCGCGGTGTTCCACTCGTCGGCATCCGGATCCTCGGAGCTCACGAAGGTCGGCTCGCCGCCCACGCTGAGGCGCACATCGTCGGTGCGCAGCTGATCGTCGATCTGATCACCGAGCGCCAGGATGCGCTCCCACTCCGTGTCCGTATAGGGCTTCGTCACCCGCGGCCGATCGACGACGCGGGTCACGTTCATGTCGAACTCGAACTCGGTCTCGGCCTCCTCGAGGGCACCCGAGATCGGCGCGGAGGAGGACGGGCTCGGCGTCGCGGCCAGCGGGATGTGACCCTCCGCCGTGAGCAGTCCCGACGTCGGGTCGAGACCGATCCAGCCGGCGCCCGGGATGAAGACCTCGCACCAGGCGTGCAGATCCGTGAAGTCGGCCTCCGGGCCGCGCGGGCCTTCGACGGGCTGCTGGTCCGGGGTCAGCTGGATCAGGTATCCCGAGACGAAGCGAGCCGCGATGCCCAGCCGGCGCATGACCTGGATCAGCAGCCAGGACGAATCGCGGCAGGAGCCGCTACCCAGGGTGAGGGTCTCCTCGGGCGTCTGCACGCCCGGCTCCATGCGGATCGTGTACTCGATGGCCTGCTCGACCGCGCGGTTGGTCTCGACGAGGAAATGGTTGGTCTCGCGCCGACTCTGGTCGAGGCCGGCGATGAACGCCTCGAGCTTCGGCGTCAGCGGACCGCACTCGAGGAAGGGAGCGATGTCCGAGCGCCATTCGTCGGCGTACACGAACGGCCATTCGCTGACGGAGTCTTCCAGGAAGTAGTCGAAGGGGCTGTAGGCCTCGAGATCGGCGACGAGATCGACGCTGACCTCGAAGTGGTCGGTCTTCTCGGGGAACACCACGCGGGCCAGGTAGTTGCCGTAGACGTCCTGCTGCCAGTTCAGATAGTGATCGCCCGGCTTGATCTCGAGCGAATAGCGGTTGAGCGGCGTCCGGTTGTGGGGCGCGGGGCGCAAGCGGATCGTCTGCGGCCCCATGCGCACGTGGCGGTCGTACTTGTAGCGGGTGCGGTGGTGGAGGGCGACGCGAATGGCCAACGGGAATTCCTCATCGGGCTGGGGGGGCGCCCCCCATATGTAGCCGGGTTGTGGACGGGCTGCCGGGGACGGCGAGCCGGGCGGGCCGATTGCGTGCCGATTCGGCGGATTTCGGCCCAGATCGAGCGAGTTGCCTGCTCCTGTATCGGATCGAAGCGCCGATCTGGAGAGGTTTTTGCGCGTCCGGGTCCGGGGCCGCTGCTACCCTCCGCGATCGTCGCAAACGGGGGAGGTGGGCCCCAATCTGTGGAGAACGGGCGTGGGACGAGTACATCTGATCGGTGGTGAGAAGGGCGGCGTCGGGAAATCGGTCGTCTCGAGGCTGCTGGCCCAGTATTGGATCGACCGGGCCATCCCCTTCAGGGCCTTCGACACCGACCGCTCGCACCCGGCGCTCCTCCGCTACTACTCCGACTACAGCGAGGCACTCGATCCGGGCCGTCTGGAGGACCTGGACCGGATCGTCGAGGCGCTCGACGACTCGATCGAAGAGATCGTCGTCGATCTGGCGGCACAGACCGAGGCCGACTTCGCGCACTGGCTCGAGACGGGAGACGTGATCGACCTGCTCGACCGCCTCGGGCATCCGCTCTGGTACTGGTACGTGATCGACGACGGCAAAGACTCGGTCCGGCTGCTCGAAGCGATGCTCGACCGCCTCGAGGACCACTGCCACATCGTCTGCGTCGTCAATCGGGGGCGCGGCCGCGACTTCATGCTCTTCGAGGAGGCCAAGCTCGCCGACCGGATCAGGCAGCTAGGCGGCGACGTGATCGAGCTGCCGGAGCTGCATGCGGGCTCGATGCTCAAGATGGACGCCTATGACAAGAGCTTCTGGGCGGCGATCCACAATACCGACGAGCGCGAGGGCCCCTGCCTCACCCGGATGGAGCGACAGCGCGCGCGGGTCTTCATCCGTGAGGCCCACCTGCTCTTCCGCGAGATCCTGAACCCGAGCACCTGCGCGCCCTGAGTCGGCCCTCGTCGGGATCGATCTTCCGGATCGGGACCGTTCAGCGCAGGATCGCGGTCGGCCGCGCGATGCCGGCCCGCTCGCAGGCCTCGTAGTAGTTCGCGAGATTGGTCGCCGCGTTGCTGACGCTCTGGACGCTGCCCGTCTCGTCGAAGTACTCGGTCTCGCCGTAGACGATCGACAGCGTCTCCGTGATGCCCTCGCCCGGAAGGACCTGGAGCGTGTGCACGGAGCCCGCCGGCTCGTACAGGTAGGAGCCGGCCCGGTTCACGTATTCGTGCTCGCGATATCTCCAGGCCCCCGCAAGCGTGAACATGTGGACGGCGCCCGTATGGCGATGAGTTCCGACCTCGAGCCCGCCCGGCAGCCGCCCGGCCATCACGTACACGCCGCGAGCCACGTCCGCCTGGAGCAGCCTCAGCTCCGCACCGGGGAAGAGGTGATTGGGGACCCAGGGCACCTCGTCGACGCCGACGTGAAGTGCGGCCGCGGCCAGTGGATGGTGGGACGCAAGGCTCATCTCGAACTCCCGGGTGGCTCAGGACTGATCCGTCCAGCCACCGACGCCAGCACAGGGATAGGTCATGAACTCGAGCAGGTTGCCGTCGGGATCCCGCGTATAGACGCTCGTCCCCATGCGCGTCCCCTTCTCTCCACCCCCTGGCTGATCCATCGGCCCGTACGCCACCTCGGCGCCCGCCTCCTTGATCAGCTGCTCGGCCTCGCCGATCGTGCCGTCGAACACGAAGCAGAAGTCGCCACAGCCAGGCTTCGCGGTCGGCCCCTTCGCCTCGAACTTCGGATCCTGCCACATCGCGGGACCGTGGAAGTTCAGCTTGGCGTCCTCGCCGATCGCGATCGCGAAGAGCGGGTACTCGCCTCGACGCCACTCCTCCTCGTGGATCGTCGAGAAGCCCAGCCGCTTGTAGAACGCGATCATCGCTTCGGGATCGCCGGCGGGAAAGGAGACGTGATCGAATCCGGTGACGGGCATGGGGACCTCGTATGCCTGCGGGTCGGGACGACGGATCCAGCCGACAGGCGCGACCCGATCGCCTGTCGGTCAGGAGCTCTCCACACTGGCGAGCCGGACCACGACGCTAGCGCCCAGGGAACACGAAGCGCTCGACCCGCCCGACGCGGACGCAGCTAGACGCTCGACCAGTCGAGAATCGTCCGCCCCATCGTCTCACGGCGCTCCATGCGCTCGAGCTCGGCGGGCAGCTCTGCGAAGCCAGCCCGCCGCCCGACGACCGGTCGGATCGCCCCCTCGGCATGCAGCCGTAGCAGCGCCTCGTGAATCGCTTCCCCTCGCTCGCGGGGCACCACGTTCAGACCGAGCCCCGCATAGCGCGCCGGATCGCCGTAGGTCATCAGCACGCCGCCCACGGAGAAGTTGCCGAACAGGATCGGCCGCGGAAGCAGCCCCGTCTCGTCCTCGGCCTCGATGCCGCCCGAGAAGCCGGTCATCATCAGGCGGCCGCCGTAGGCCATGCAGCCCATCGTGCGGTTCGTGATCTCCCCGCCGACCAGATCGCAGGCGACGTCGACGCCGCGACCCTGCGTCTGCTCGCGGACGGCCGCCACGAAGTCTTCGTTGCGATAGTCGATCGCCAGATCGGCGCCCAGCTTGCGACACAGCTCCAGCTTGGCCGCGCTCCCCGCCGTCGCGATCACGCGCGCCCCGCTCGCCTTCGCGAGCTGGATCGCCGCCGATCCGACGCCACCCGCGCCCGCGTGGACCAGCACCGTCTCCCCGCTGGCGAGCTTCCCACGTTCGACGAGCGACACGTAGGCCACGTGGAAGGGGAAGTAGAAGGCGGCGCCCTCGACGTCATCGAGCGCGTCCGGACAATCGAAGACCATCTCCTGACCGCCGATCACGAACTCGGCGTGCGCGCCCGTAGCGCCCACTCCCGTCAACATCACCCGGCGGCCCTGCCAGCGCTCGGCGCCCTCGCCCACGGCGTCGACGATCCCGACGGCCTCCATCCCGAGCGTGTAAGGCAGCGGCGGATCGACGGTCTTGTAGCGGCCGTAGCAGCCATCGACCTCGTTGAAGTTGCAGGCGGTGGCGGCGCACCCGCGCCCGCACCTGCCCGGGACCGGGATCGGGCCGCTCGATGTCCACCAGCTCGAGCGACTCGCTCGGGCGTCCGTGGCGAACCACTTGCCAGGCCTTCATGCACGCCCTCCCCATCGCGAGTCGGCTCACCTCGCGAAGCCCGCGCTAGAACTCGAGCACGTGCCTCAATCCCTTGCTGACGCGCATGGCGTCGAGGCCCACGTTGATGTCCGCGATGGGATGGCGGTGGGTGATCATGCTCTCGAGATCGAGCGCGCCCTTGCGCCAGAGCGCGAGGAAGCGCGGGATGTCTCGATGGCCATTGCAGGATCCGAGCAGGCAGCCCTGCAGCTTCTTCTCCTGCGTCAGGAAGAGCGCCGGAATCGGCATCTCGAACTTGCCCATCGCCGCGCCGACCATCGTCGTCGTGCCGCCGATCCGCGTCGCCGCGACGCAGTCGGCGATCAGCGCCTCGTGCCCCGCGCCATCGAACGCATAGTCGACCCCGATGCCCCCGGTCAGCTCGATCGCCCGGGCCACGACGTCGTCCTGCGTCGGGTCGAGCACGTCGGTCGCCCCGAAATTCGCGGCGTAGTCCCGGCGCTCGGCCACGGGATCCGAGACGATGATCCGCGAGGCGTTCGCCAGTCGGGCGCCCTGCACGATCGAGACGCCGATCCCGCCGAGACCCGTCACGAGGACGGTCGCGCCCTCTTCGACCTTCGCGGTGTTCAGGACCGCTCCGACGCCGGTCTGGATCGCACAGCCGATCACGCAGGCGATCTCGAGCGGCGTGTCGTCCGGGATCTTCACCGCGCGCCGCTCGTCGACCAGGCTGTACTCGCCCCAGCCGCCGAGACCGAAGCCTTGATAGACCTTCTCGCCTTGGCGCGAGAGCGGCGACGTACCGTCGGCGCGGAGCCCCGTCATGAAGTTCTGCCCCGTCACGCAGAGCGAAGGCTGGTTGCGGCTGCAGTAGTAGCAGGCGCCGCAGGTCGGGATCGGCGTCAGCATCACACGATCGCCCTTGGCGACGCGCGTGACCGCGCTGCCGACCGCCTCGACGGTGCCCGCCGCCTCATGCCCCAGCACGCAGGGAAGCTGACCGCCTCCGGGCATGTCGACGACCGTCAGATCGGAGTGGCAGATGCCGCAATGCGACACCTTGACGAGCACTTCGCCGGGTCCCGGATCCTGGATGTCGACGTCCTCGACGAGGGCGAGGGGCTGTTGATTCTTCTCGAGGAGAGCGGCGCGCATGATCTTCCTGCTTTCTTTTTCGGTGTTCGTCGAGGGTCGCGAATGCGCCCGTTGAAATCAGGCGGGCCGGCGCTGGGACAGACCGAGGGCGTTGTCGCGCATCACCATCTTGACCTCCTCGGGCGTGAAGCCTTCGAGCTCGTTGGCGAACTCGGTCGGGTCGGCGAGACCCTCCGCGTGGGGCCAGTCGGAGCCCAGCAGCATGTTCTCGGCGCCGAGCTTGTTCTTCAGCTCGAGCACGCTGTCCTCGTGGAAGGGCGCGATCCAGATGTGACGTTTGAAGGTCTCGATCGGATCCTCGAAGTAGTAGCTCGGGTCCTGACCATAGGACCGCTCCATCGCCTGGAAGAGCCACTGCACCCAGAACGCCCCCATCTCGATGCTCGCCATCCGCAGGTTCGGAAAGCGCTCGAAGAGACGATGAGCGATCAGCGCCGCCATCAGGTCGAAGGGCGCCTTGTGGGCCATCGAGATGCTGCGCAGCGGCGAGGAGCCGAAGCTCTCGATCGTGCCGCCCTCGCCCCAGTCCGCCATGTACTCGCCGTAGCCCGAGTCGCCCCCGTGATACACGACGGTCACGCCCGAGTCGTTCACGATCTGCCAGAAGGGATCGAAGTAGGGATCGGCGGGCGAGCGGCTGCCGCCCTTGCCGTAGATGAACGAGGGACGCATGACGATGAAGCGCGCGTCGTTCTCGAGCGCCCACTCGAGCTCCTTGATGCCGCGATCGCGATCCATGATCGAGATGTAGGGCGCCGCGTAGATGCGCTCCTTGTAGGCGAAGCCCCAGTCGTCGAGCAGCCAGCGGTTGAAAGCCTCGAAGGCCGTGTGCACGGCCTCGACGTCGTCCTTGAGCGCCTCCTCCATCCCGACACCCAGCGTCGGGAAGTAGATGGCCTTCTCGATGCGCTGCTCGGTCATCTTCTCGAGGCGCAGATCGCGATCTCGATAGCACGGGTCGATCGGCTCGAGCGCGCCGAAGGCCTCCCGGATGCTCTTTCCCTCCGGATTGATCCCGCGGTAGTAGTCGTCGAGGCAGCCCGGGCGCGCCACGGGGTCGAAGGTCGGGTTGGGGATGAAGCGATTCACCTTGCCCGCGACCAGCAGCTCCTTGCGGCCGTTCAGCGTCGCCCAGTTCATGCATCGCTTCTTCATGCGCGGGTCGATATGCCGAGTGAAGGCGTCTTCGGCTTCGTAGTAGTGGTTGTCGGCATCGAAGAGCAGGAAGGGAAGATCGGCCATCGGGGGTTCCTCTCGGTCAAGTCTCTGTGGAGTCGCTGCTCGGGCATCGTCGCAGGCGAGGCCCGCGAAACGATCGCCGCCGGGCGACATCGAGCGCGGGGCGAAACAATAGACGCTCCGGGACGGGCCCGGAATCCCCCCATTCGCTAGACCTTGGCCCGCCATGATGCTGCCCCCCGAAGAGACGCTCGCCGACCTGCTCACCCATCTCGCGCTCGAGCCCCTAGGAAAGGACCGGGAGGGGCTCGACGTCTTTCGCGGCCACAGCCAGCGGGCCGGCAACGGTCGCATCTTCGGCGGCCTCGTCTTCGCACAGGCCATGCGCGCCGCTCAGAGCACCGTCAGCGGGCGCAACGTCCACTCCGCCCACGCCTACTTCCTGCGGCCGGGCGATCCCAGGGTCCCGATCGACTACACGGTCGACCGCATCCGTGACGGTCGCAGCTTCACGACGCGGCGAGTGGTCGCGAGGCAGGACGACCGACCGATCTTCAACCTCTCGATGTCCTTCCAGGTGCCCGAAGGCGGTCCGTCGCGACAGATCGATGTCCCGATTCCTGCGGAGCCTTCCGGCGAGCCTTACGAGGACGGCATCGTGCGCGCGATGGCCAGCAAGGGCGTCACTCTCACGCGAGAGCAGCTCGGCGTGCTGCCCGTCGAGATCCGGGTCGAGGACGGGCTCTCGATGACGGAGAAGGGCGGACGCGATCCGGTGTTGCGGGCGTGGTTCCGTGCGCGCGGGCCGCTGCCCGACGATCCTGCACTGCACGCGGCGATCCTGGCCTACGCCTCCGACCAGACGATCGTCGTGGCGGCCCAGCATCCCCTCGACTGGGGCATCATGGACGACCAGACCCAATCGGCGAGCCTCGATCACGCGATCTGGTTCCACGACGACTTCCGCATCGACGACTGGCTCTACGCCGTGCACGACAGTCCCGTCCTCAAGCAGGCCCGCGCCCTCGGCCGCGTGCTCTTCTACGCGCGAGACGGACGACTCATCGCCTCCGCCGTCCAGGAAGGGCTGATGCGTCGGCACCCCTAGCCCGGCGCGCGCGCGGCCCGACGGGCCCTCGTGCGCCGCGCGCGCCGCGGCTTTCCCGCAGCGCACGGCCTCGGGTAGAGTCTGCCTCTCGATCGCGCGTCGCGACCCATGCCGAGGAGAGCCGCCCCATGTCCGCCCCCGCCCGCACCCCGTCCGATCGATCACGGTCCGCCGCGCCCGCGACCGAGATCGTCCACCGCTCCTGCCCCACCTGCGAGGCCAGCTGCGGCCTTCGGGTCGAAATCGACCGCACGAGCCAGAGCGTCCTGCGCATCGAAGGGGACCCACTCGACGCGCGCAGCGAGGGCTACCTCTGCCCCAAGGCCTACGCCATGAAGGAGATCTTCGAAGACCCCGAGCGGCTGCGCAGGCCCATCCGCAAGAACGCCGACGGCAGCTGGAGCGAGATCGGCTGGGACGAGGCGATGGCGCTCGCGACCTCGAAGCTGCTCGAGATCAAGGAGAAATACGGCGCCAACGCCAACGGCTACTACATCGGCAATCCGACCGGGCACAACCTCGGCGCGCAGCTCTACATCCCCCCTCTGGTCGGCGGGCTCGGGACCCAGCGCTCGTTCTCGGCGGCGACGATGGATCAATTTCCGCAGAACGTGGCGCTGCACACGATGATCGGCGATCCGTGGATGTTCCCGATCCCGGATCTCCAGCGCACGGATTTCTTCGTCTGCATGGGCGGCAACCCGCTGATCTCCCAGGGCAGCCTGATGTCGGGTCCGAACGCGAAGAAGCGGCTCCGGTCGATCGTCGAGGGTGGCGGGCGCGTCGTGACGATCGATCCGCGGCGCACCGAGACCGCCGAGATCGCGACCGACCACGTCTTCATCAAGCCCGGCGCCGACGCGTATTTCCTGCTCTCCGTCTGTCAGGTGCTCTTCGACGAGGACCTCGTTCGCCCCGGCCGACTCGCCGGGTTCACGGACGGAATCGAACGCATCGAAGAGATCTGCCGCGCCTATACACCCGAACGTGTCGAGCCCACGACCGGCATCGCGCCCGAGACCACCCGCCGCCTGGTCCGCGACTTCTGCGCCGCGCAGGGCGCCTGGTACGGGCGCATCGGCCTGTGCACCCAGGAGTTCGGCACCCTCGCCTCCTGGCTGATCTACGTCGTGAACATCCTGACCGGCCGCCTCGACGCCGAGGGCGGCATGATGTTCCCGCGCCCCGCGACCGGACGCGGCGAGCCGGGTCGACCCGCGGAGGCCTTCGAGCACGGCCGCTACCGGACGGTCCAGCGCGGGATCCCCGAGGTCGGCAACCAGATCCCCTGCGGATTGATGGCCGAGGAGATCGAGGAGGCGAGCGCCGGCGATCAGCGCATGCGCGGACTCGTGACGGCGATGGGCAACCCCGTGCTGTCGGCGCCCAACGGCGAGCGCCTGGCCGCCGCCCTCGAAGAGCTCGACTTCATGGTCTCGCTCGACATCTACCTGAACGAGACGACCCGCCACGCCGACCTGATCCTCCCGAGCACGGTCCAGCTCGAGCACGAGAACTACGACTTCCTGTTCGAGGGCACGAGCATCCAGAACTTCGCGCGCTGGTCGCCGCGCCTCTTCGAGCCCGACGAAGACCAGCGCGATCAGTGGCAGATCTACTGCGAGCTCGGCGCGCGGCTGGCCGGAGCGCCTTCCTGGCAGGCGGTCGACGACCTGATGGTGAAGGGCATGCTCGCCATGATGGTCGGTCCCGGCACCGGCTGCCCGGACGTCACGCCCGACGAGGCCTTCGCGAAGCTCGAGGACGACCAGGGCCCGATGCGGATGCTCGAGTGCATGATCCGGGTGGGTCCCTACGGCGACCGTTTCGACGACACCTCGCAGGGGCTCAACCTGCGGAAGCTTCGCGAGGCGGAGCACGGCATCGATCTCGGACCGATGCAGGCGGGACGACTGCCCGAGGCGATGCCCCACGCGCGCATCGACCTGTGTCCCGAATACATCCTCGCGGACCTGCCCCGGCTCGAGGCCGGGCTCGACGAACGCAGCCGCGACGATCGCCTGGTGCTCGTCGGCCGTCGCCAGATGCGCAACATGAACTCGTGGCTGCACAACCTGCCGGCGCTCGCGAAGGGCCCGAATCGCTGCACGCTGCTGATCCATCCCGAGGATGCGGCCAGGATCGGGCTCGAGAGCGGCAAGTTCGCGCGCGTGCGCTCGCGGGTCGGCGAGATCGAGGTCGAGTGCCAGCTGAGCGACGAGATGATGCGCGGGGTCGTGAGCCTGCCCCACGGCTACGGCCACGACGTCGCGGGCATCCGGCTCTCCGTTGCCCGGTCGAAGCAGCCCGGTGCCTGCTCGAACTACCTGACCGACGAGACGCTGCTCGACGTGCCGTCGGGCACCCACGTCGCGAACGGGATTCCGGTCGAGGTGTCGGCAGCCTGAAGGCGACAGCATGCCCGAACGCCGCTTCATCTCGCTCTTTCTGGCCTCCTTCGTCCTGAGCGCGGGCTACGGGTCGATCTACACGCTGCTGGCGGCGATCCGCGAGACCTTCGGGTTCAGCGCTGCGGCCATCGGCGTCCTCGGCGCCGCCGGCTTCCTGGCGGGCTTTGTCGCCCAGGTCGTGCTCTCCCGCTATGCGGACCGCGGCCATACCCGAGCCATGCTCCGACTCGGCCTGATGCTCGCCGTCGCGGGCAACGTCGGGATGATCTTCGCGACGGATCTGGCCGGATTCATCGCCTCGCGGGCGCTGCTCGGCCTGGGCGCCGGGGCCTATGCGCCGGCCGTTCGGCGCCTGGTGATCGCCTCCGATCCCGAGCGCGCCGGGGAGCGCCTCGGGTGGATGGCGTCCTTCGACATGGCGGGCTTCATCTCCGGCCCCGTGCTCGCCTCGCTGCTCTTCCAGGCCTTCGGCCTGCGGGCGACCTTCGTCGCGCTGGCGCTGCTGCTGGCCGGATTGATCGGGCCCGTGCTTCGGACGCCCTTCCAGGAGACGACGGAGCCCGCGCCGGATCACGACCCGATCCGGACCCTGTTAGGCCTTCGGCCCGTCCGAGGCGTGCTCGCCTGCAGTCTCGCCTTCTACCTGACGATCGGCGTCTTCGAGGCGATCTGGGCGGTCTTTCTGACCGACCGCGGCGCGAGCCAGCTCTTCATCGGCGCGACCCTCAGCCTCTTCGGCCTGCCCATGCTCCTGATCCCGCCCTTTGCCGGTCGCCTCGCCGGCCGCATCGGTCCGCTGCGCGTCGCCGCCGCGGGCATCGCCGGCGCGATCCCCTGCATGCTCGCCTACGGCTGGCTCGAGAGCCTCGTGGCACTGGCCATCCTGGTCGCCCTCCACTCGACGGCGGACTCCTTCACGATGCCCGCGCTCCAGCTGGGCATCGCCCGCGCGAGCCCGCCCGAGCACCTGGCCTCGGGTCAGGGCATGATCGGCGCGGCCGGCCAGCTGACGGCGGCCGCGACGGCGCTGGCGTCGGGCTGGGTCTACGGGGCCTTCGGACCCGATGTCCTCTTCGGAAGCGCAGCGGCCCTGATGGCGGCCCTGCTGGCACTCGGCCTGTGGCAGGGCGCGAGCCTGATGGGCCCGCCCCTCCCCGTCGGCCCGCGCGCGAGCGACGCCCCGGTCCCGACCGCCAGAGAGCCCGCCTGAGCGGTCGAGCGTTCGGGTCCGAAGCTAGGTCTTCAGATGCCCTCGACCCGGTACGTGATTCACCTCGATCCGGATCCCGTCCGGATCCTCGAATAACACCGAGTAGTAGCCGGGCGCGAAGCCGTCTTCCCGGGGCGGATGCACGATGCGGGCGCCGAGACTCTGCACGAAGGCGTGGATCTCGTCGACGTCGGCGCGCTCGCGGGCGCGCAGGCAGAGGTGATGAAGGCCGACCCGACGCTGGTCGAAGGGCGTGTCGGCATGCTCGGGATCGGCGGGCGAGATCGCGATGCCCGTTCGGCTGCCGATGCAGTAGAAGTAGGTCTCGGTGTCGAGCAGGATCTGCATCTCGAAGAGCTCGAGGAGCGGGGCCCAGAAGGCGCGCGCGCGCCGCATGTCGGTCACAGTCAGCTGCACATGGGCGATTCCATTCAGTTGCATGTCGAAGCTCCTCGAGTCGCTCGGCGCGGGATCCTGCCGGGATCGGTGCGGCACTTCGCCCGAATCAGGCGCGGCGAACGAATCAGGCGGGCATCAAGGCGGCGATATTGCTGTCCAGCGTCGACCGGATCAGCTCGACCGTCGCGCCGTGGGCCAGCCGCTTGTTGTTGCGGAAGGCGGGCTGCTTGAGCAGAGCCAGGCGCTGCGCCGCCTCGATCGCCACCGTCTCGACACGATCGGCGTCGACGACCTCGTCCAGGAAGCCCGCGTCGACGGCCCCTTCCGGGTCGTAGATCGTCGATTGCACGATCGCGCGATCGAAGTGTCGCTTCGAGAGGCAGGCTCGCGCGAGCTCGATCCCGAAGGTCGGCAGGGTCATGCCGATCGCCGTCTCGTTCGCGCCGATCTTGAAGGCGCCGCGTGCGCCGACCCGGTAGTCCCCGGCCATCGTCATGAAAGCGCCCATCGCGATCGCGTGGCCCGTGCAGCCCACCACCACCGGCTTCGCGTGATCGTAGATCGCCATCAGCAGACGACCGCCGGCCTTCACCATGGCGGCCGCCGCCGCGGGCCCCTTGGCCATCGTGGGCAGATCGAAGCCACCGCTGAACATCCCTGGCTTGCCGAGCAGCACGATCGCGTCCGAGGTCTTCTCGGCGTCCGCGAGGGCGGCCATCAGCTCCGCACAGACCGCCTCCGAGATCGAGTTGGGCTTGCCGTGATCCAGTCGGAGCAGGCAGATCCCGTCCCGAATCTCCTCGTGCACGAACGACATCGACGCTTCTCCCGATCAGACGAGATGGTGAATGAAGACGCGACCGCGATTCAATCCTCGCCGGCGACCGCATGACGCGTGATCGAGTAGCGCAGAGCCGCTCCGCCGAGCTCGAGCTCGTCGCTCCCCGCCTCGACGCTCGCCTCGCCGAACTCCTCGGCCAGGATCTCGCGCGCCACCATCTCCGAGTGTTCGGCCAGCGCGGCCGCGACCTCGCTCGCGTCGCAGGCCCACTCGATCCGCACGCGATCGCTGACCTCGAAGCCCTTGTCCTTGCGAGCGTTGTTGAACAGGTTGATCGCGTCGCGGGCGATGCCCTCTCGTCGCAGGCGCTCGTCGAGCTCGGTGTCGAGCACGACCGTGTATTCGCCGTCCGTCGCGGTCGCTGCACCCTCTTTCGCCGTGCGCTGCAGCAGGACGTCCTCGAGCGCGATCGCTTCGCCGGCCACCTCGATCGTCTCGCCGGCCTCGAGCCGAGCGACCTCGTCGAATCCCCATTCGAGCAGCGCCGGCCCGATCTGCTTCAGCTTCGGTCCACAACGCTTGCCGAGGGTCTTGAAGTTCGGCTTGACGACGACGCTCGCGACCGCGCTCTCGTCCGCCTCGACCGTCACGGCCTTCACGTTCAGCTCGTCCGCGATGAGCGCCGCGGCGGCCTCGACGTCGCCGCGCACGCTGGCGTCGCGATGCACGACCGTGAGCTCGCGCAGCGGCTGCCGGACCTTGATCTTGTGGTCCTCCCGGACGCGTCGTCCCAGCGCCGCGACGGCCCGAACCGTCGCCATCCGGCGCTCGAGCGTCACGTCGATCAACGACGTGTCCGCCTGCGGATAGTCGCACCAGTGGATGCTGGCCGGCGACGCGTCGTCCACGACCCGAACCAGTCGTTGGTAGACCTGCTCGGTCAGGAAGGGCATGAAGGGCGCGAGGATCTTCGAGAAGGTCGCGAGCACTTCGTAGAGCGTCGCGAACGCGTTGGTCTTGTCGCGATCGTCTTCGCTCTTCCAGAAGCGCGCGCGGGAACGCCGCACGTACCAGTTCGTCAGGTCGTCGATGAAGCTGACCAGCCGCGGGACCACCGTATAGAGCCGATAGCCCTCCATCTCGACGTTCACGTCGCGCGCCAGGCTCTGCAGCACCGACAGGATCCAGCGATCGATATCCGGCCGCTCGGCCACCGGGGCGGCCCGCCAGCTGCGCGGGTCGTAGCCGTCGATGGAGGCGTAGGTCGTGAAGAACGACAGCACGTTCCAGTAGGGCAGGATGACCGTCCGCACGATCTCCTTCAGCCCCGCCTCGTCGAAGCGCAGCTCCTCCGCGCGCACCACGGGCGAATCGATCATGTAGGCGCGCAGCGCGTCGGCTCCGAAGGTCTCGAGGATCTCGTTCGGATCGGGGTAGTTCTTGAAGCGCTTCGACATCTTCTTGCCGTCGCTCGGCGAGGATCAGCCCGTTGACGATCACGTTGCGGTACGGGCTCTTGCCGAAGAGCGAGGTCGCCGAGCACCAGCAGCGTGTAGAACCAGCCGCGCGTCTGATCGAGCCCTTCGGCGATGAACTGCGCCGGAAAGAACGAGTCGAGCTCGTCCGCCTTCTCGAAGGGATAGTGCTGCGCGCGTAGGGCATCGAGCCCGACTCGAACCAGCAGTCGAGCACCTCGGGCGTGCGCCGATAGGTCTTGCCGTCGCGCTCGATCACGACCTCGTCGACGATGTGCTTGTGAAGATCGTCGACCGCAACCCCGGACAGCGCCTCGAGCTCTGCGCGCGAGCCGACGCAGATCGTGTCCTCGGGATCCTCGACGTTGACCCAGACCGGAATACACGAGCCCCAGAAGCGATTGCGGCTGATGTTCCAGTCGTTCGCGTCGCGCAGCCAGTTGCCGAAGCGATTCGCGCCCACCGACTTCGGGACCCAGCCGATCGTCTCGTTGGCGGCGACCAGGTCGTCTCGCAGATCCTCGACCTTCACGTACCAGGCCTCGATCGCGCGATAGATCAGCGGCGTGTCCGTCCGCTCGCAGAAGGGATAGCTGTGGAGCAGCGTGCTCTGGAGCACGAGCTTGCCCTCGTCCTTCAGCCGCTTGATGATCGGCTTGTCGGCGTCCTTGCAGACGAGTCCCTTGTACTCGGAGACGGGCTCGATGAAAGCGCGCCTCGCTGTCGAGGGGATCGACCAGGTCGATGCCCTTCGCGCGACAGACGCGGAAGTCGTCCTCGCCGTAGGCGGGCGCGAGGTGCACGATGCCCGTGCCGTCCTCGGTGGTGACGAAGTCGTCCTCGAGGACGACGAAGCTGTTCGGCTGGTCGGCGAAGTAGGGAAAGAGCGGCTCGTAGCGTGCGCCGACCAGATCCGATGCGGCGACGCTCCGCACGAAGCGGTACTGGCTGCCGGCGGCGCCCTGCTCCGCCAGCTCCCTCGCGTCGGCCTTGCCAAGCAGCTTGCCGAGCTTCTTGTCGTAGGCCGCGAGGCGCGACTCGGCGAAGACGTGATGATCTCCGGTCTCGAGGTCTTCGACGACCGCATAGTCGATCGCCGGGCCCGACGCAGAGCGCGAGATTCTCGGGCAGCGTCCAGGGGGTGGTCGTCCAGGCCGTCATGAAGAGCGAGGCTCCGGCCGGAAGCTCGGGCGAGATGCGCTCCGCGCCCTCGGTGACCCGGAAGCGCACCGTGATCGCCGGATCCTGGACGTCCTTGTAGTTCTGGTTCGCCTCGAAGTTCGAGAGCGGCGTCGCCAGCTTGCAGCTGTAGGGCATGATCCGGTAGCTCTTGTAGACCCGGTCCTTGTCCCAGAGCTGCTTGAACACCCACCACACCGACTCCATGAAGTCGACGTCCATGGTCTTGTAGTCGTCGTCGAAGTCGACCCAGCGGCCCATGCGCGCGACGGTCTTTCGCCACTCGTCGACGTAGGTCTGCACCATCTCGCGGCATTGCTCGTTGAAGACGTCGACGCCGCGCTCGAGGATCTCGCCCGTCCCGGCGAGACCGAGCGCCTCCTGTGCGAGGGCCTCGATCGGCAGCCCGTGACAGTCCCAGCCGAAGCGGCGCTCGACGTGATGACCGCGCATGTTCCAGAAGCGCGGGACGATGTCCTTGATCGTGCCGGCGAGCAGGTGGCCGTAGTGGGGCGTTCCGGTGGCGAAGGGCGGGCCGTCGTAGAACACGAACTCGGGGGTGCCCTCGCGGCGGCGATTGCTCTCGGTGAAGGCGTCGGCCAGCTCCCAGAAGGCGAGGATCTCCCGCTCCATCGCCGGGAAATCGGCGCTGGCCTCCACGCGTTCGAAGACGGACTCGCCTTCGGGCTTGCTCGACGCGGTCATGTCGGGTCCTCGTGCACGATCCGGGGGGCGCTGCGGCCGGAGTATGGAGGCAATCGCTCGGGGTCTCAATCACCCAGCCCGGTTTCGCCGTCGATTGGAGCGCGCGGCGCGGCGGCCGGACGTCCACGATCGTCCGTTTCGGGCCTTCCCGCTGTGCTAAAACCGCGAGACGCAATCGACCCCTTCGACCAACCCCTTCGACTCTCCAGGGAGAATCCGCAATGGACCTCGGCGCCCTCCTCACCGAAATGAACCCGCTCGCGACGGATATTGCCCTGCTCGTCGGGCGGGTCGCGATCGGCATCTGCTTCATGATCCACGCCTTCGGCAAGCTCGGCTGGATCGGCAACGGCAACCTCGACGGGTTCGCGAGCTGGCTGGCGGATCTCGGCGTACCGATGCCGGCCATCCAGGCGCGCATGGCGATGCTCTCGGAGCTGCTCGGTGGCCTGGCGCTCACGATCGGCTTCGCGACGCGGCCGGCGGCGGTGGTGCTGATCTTCACGATGCTGGTGGCGGGCATGGTCGGCCATCGCGGCGCCGGCTACCTGATCCTGAACGATCCGCCCGGCGCGGAGTACACGATCAACCTCGCCGTCATCTGCTTCATGTTCCTGCTGCTCGGGCCCGGGGCGATCTCCCTCGACGCGATGCTCTTCTAGGAGTCCAGCCATGCCCGACGCCCTCGTCGAACGAGACGGTCATGTCATGACCATCACGATGAACCGCCCGAAGCGCTTCAACGCGCTCTCCGGCCAGATGCTCATTCGCATGTACGACGCCTATCGCGAGGCCTCGGCCGACGACGACGTGCGCGTGATCATCGTGACCGGCGCCGAGGGCAACTTCTGCTCGGGGGCCGACCTGAAGGGCATGGCCGGCGACGCGGGTGACGCCGACACCGAGATCGACGTCGCGGCCCGCATGAAGGAAGACCCGGACATCCATTGGAAGGCGCTCTTCCGCGGCTACCGACCGACCAAGCCGATCATCGCCGCCGTCGAGGGCGTCGCGATCGCGGGCGGCACCGAGCTGCTGCAGGCCATGGAGATCCGCGTCGCTGGCGAGAGCGCGCGCTTCGGCGTCTCGGAGGCGCGCTGGTCGCTGTATCCGATGGCGGGCTCGGCCGTGCGACTTCCGCGCCAGATCCCCTACACCCAGGCGGCCGAGATCCTGCTGACCGGCAAGCACATCACCGCCCGCGAGGCGCTCGAGATCGGCCTGATCGGCCACGTCGTCCCCGACGGCCAGGCACTCACCAAGGCCCGTGAGATCGCGGAGGTGATCGCCGGGAACGGGCCGCTCGCCGTCGAGGCGATCACGCGCACGCTGCACGAGACGGACGGCATGACCCTCGACGAGGCGCTCGCCTACGAGTTCGAGTACGGGCAGGCGGTCTTCGCGAGCGAGGATTCGAAGGAAGGGCCGAAGGCGTTCGCGGAGAAGCGCAAGCCGAACTTCAAGCGGCGTTAGGCGGACGAAGAGCGGGGGCCAGGGGCGCAGGACGTGCCAGGCGTTCCGGGTCGGCGGGGTCGCGGTTCTCCCTCGTCGTGTCGCTCACGGTTCCGCATGATGCCTCGGCGGCCTCGGCAGGCGACACGTCTCACAGTTCACCGCGACCCCGCCGACCCGGACCGCTCGGGAATGCGTTGCTTGGCGGGCGACCGCCCCTCTTCACGCCAGGAAGGAAACCTGGATGGTCGCCCCGCTGGATCGCGTCGGAGAGCCTGATGCGCGCCGCGGCAAGAAGCCGCCCTCATCCAACACGAAGGGAGCATGCGCGACCGCGCAGCTCAGCCGTCCCGAGCGGGCCGGGCGGAGGCGATCCCGGTGAACTGTGAGACGAGTCGCCTGGCACAACCGCCGAGGCATCATGCGGAACCGGAAGCGACACGACGAGGGAGAACCGGGATCGCCTCCGCCCGGCCCGCCTGGCACGACATCCAGCGCCGCCCGCCCAAGCTTCCCCGAGCTACTTCTCGCGCTCGATGTCGTAGCGCTCGACGTAATCCTTCCAGATCTCGGCCAGGCCATCGTAGGTCCAGCCGAAATCTCTGGGATCGTAGGCGTGCCGGCCGAACTCGGTCTGGGGCTTCTCGCGCAGCCAGGCCTCGATGCGCCGCTCGTGCAGATTCGAAGGCTCTTCGTCGAAATGCCGATAGATCTTGCGCATGGTGCCCAGCGGATCGCGCATCATGTCGCTGTAGTGGACGTGCACGCACCACCCCGTCTCGGCCGTGGCGTCGTAGGCCATGCCACAGCGAATCGCGTGCTGGAGCTTGCCGAGCCACTCCACACCGACCGCCACCGGATCGACGTGCCTCGTGAAGATCCCCTGCATCGTCGAGTTGAGGCTCGTCACCGAGGTCGTGACGGGCCCCGGGTCGCGATGCGTCCAGATCAGCCGCGCGTCCGGGTAGAACTCGAGCAGCGTCTCGAGACACCAGAGATGATTCGGCGTCTTGAGACTCCAGGTCTCCGTCGGCTGCCCGACCTGCAGCGCCTGGAGCGCCTTCTTGTGCTGAACGTAGGCGGGCGTCATGTCGCAGCCCTGCAGCCACTTCCCGTAGCTCGGAACGAGCGCCTGGGTCTCCACGCCGAGACAGCGCAGGTCCAGCATCATCAATGGGATGCACTCTTCTGCCAGCATCGCGCCCATCGGATGCATCGCCCGGATCGCCGGGTTCAGCTTGTGAAGACCCTCCATCTGCGCGTTGGACTCGGCGATGCGCGGATCGTCGTAACGCGTGGCGAGCGTCGAGGGCGGCACGATCGAACGGCCCTCCCATTGCCGCAGCGGCCGGACCATCGGGTCGAGCCCGAGCAGGATCGACAGAATGCTCGTGCCCGTACGCGGCAGTCCGAGGATGATCCACGGCCGGCGAATCTCCTCGTCGGCGGCTTCGGGATGCGCCTTGGTCCACTCCTGCAGACGGATCCGGGTCGTGAGCTGCGACGTGATCATCTTGCGCACGGCGATGCGCCCGAAGGTCGAGAGATTCGACTCGTTCTCGAGCGAATCGGTCAACCGCTCGAGAGGCTCGCGATACGAGTCGCCGCCGAGATCGGACGAGCCCGCCGCCTTGATCGCATCGGCCACGATCGCCTCGGGCGAGAGTCCGGGCTTGACGCCCACGCGCTCGAGCGCCGATCCGACGGCGTTCAGCGCGCGCAGAGGCGGAGAGGTCAGCCGGCCATCACGATAGGTATAGGCTCGGGTCATCTGGCGAGCGCGCTCCGGTTCGAGAGGAACAAACAGCCGATCGAAGCCATCAGCCCGATCGAGAAGACGAAGGTCGCCAGACCGTAGCTCCCTTCCGCCTCGTAGTTCGACGCCGCCAGCAGCACGGCGCCCGCCATGATCGGGAGCATCACCAGGTTCGACAGCCCCATCGCGCGCCCGAGCGAGTCCGGCCCCATGCGAGCACCGAGCAGCATCATGTAGAGCGGAACCACGCCCCCGAAGGCAAAGCCCGCGACGACGCACATCACCGACACGACGAACGGCGACGGCCCCATGGAGAAGCCGGCGAAGATCGCCGCCCCGGTCCCGAGCATGCCGACGAAGAGCGTCGTCAGGGATACCCGATCGGCCAGCATCCCGAAGATCAGCGCCCCGGGCACCCCCATCCAGTACTGCACGGCGAGCAGGCTCGAGCTCTGCGCCTCGTCGAGTCCCAGCCCGCGAAGAAACGCCGCGACGTGCACGGTCCAGCCGCTGAAGATCCCCGTGGCGAGCGCGAAGATCAGCGCCGACCACCAGAAGACCGGCATCCGCAAGACCGCGCCCATGCCAGCCGACGGCGCCGCGGGTACGGGCGCGTCCGACCCCGACGCGGGCGGTGAGGACGCCACCTCGAAACGGGCCGGCACGACCAGCAGGATCACCGGGACCAGGCCCACGAGCGCGACGACCGCGAAGAGCCGGTAGGTCTCGCGCCAATCGAAGGAGAGCAGCAGCCAGCCCGCGAGCCCCGCGAAGAGTCCTGCCCCGAGCGGCGGGCCCATCGACATGAGCCCGAGTGCTCGACCCCGCTCGTCCGCGAAGCTGCGCGTGATCAAGCTGGCGGCGGTCAGCGGACCGATCGACGGCACGGAGAGCCCCGCCAGGATCGCGGCCACTCCGAGCACCCAGAGATTCGGCGCGAAGGAAGCCACGACCAGCGCCGACACCAGCAGACCCGCGCCGCCGAGCATCACGACTCGCACATGCCCCCGGTCGAGCAACACGCCGGTCGTCATGCTGCCCACCGTGAGGGCGAGCATCATCAGGATCTGCCCCGCGCTGATCTGGGTGCGTGGCGCGGCAAAGGCGGCTTCGAGGGGCTCGAGGAAGACGGGCAGGATGCCGTAGGTCAGACCGACCGCGATGCCCTGGGTCAGCAGCGCGACGGCTAGAATCGAACGTTGGCTGGATGTCATGGAGGCGCCGAGTGTAGGCGTCTCGATTCGCGTCCGCTGGCCACCCGAACGGGGCAAACAGGATGCGGAAGGCTAAGCTCGCACGATGTCGATGCGGCCCGTGCGGCGATTGATCGCCCGATTGTTGATCGCTGTGACGGGCTGGAAGCCGGCGGGTGTCCGACCGGAGCCCAGCCAGTACGTGCTGATCGCAGCGCCGCATACGTCGAACTGGGATTTCCTCTACCTGATCGCCTTCGCCTGGTATTTCGACATCCAGCTCAACTGGATGGGCAAGCACACGCTCTTCAAGCCGCCCTTCGGCTTCGTGATGCGGGCGCTGGGCGGCGTGCCCGTGCGGCGCGACAAGCGCCACAACGCCGTCGAGGACATGGCCGCGCTCTTCGACGCGCATCCGCGCCTCGGGCTCGCCATCCCCGCCGAGGGCACCCGCGGCCATGTCGACTACTGGAAGTCCGGCTTCTATCACATCGCCCGCACCGCCCGGGTACCGATCGTGATGAGCTTTCTGGACTACGCCGAGAAGCGCGGTGGCTTCGGCCCGGCCTTCGTGCCGAGCGGCGACGTGCGCAAGGACATGGACGTCGTGCGCGCGTTCTACGCGGACAAGCAGGGGAAATTCCCCGATCGTTTCGGGACGATCCGGCTGCGTGAGGAGGACGAGGAGCCGGTCGAACCGACGACTCGGGCGCGCGCCGCTTCGTCCGTCTGATCGGATGTCCGAGACGCGTCCGCCCGGGCGGAGGCGAATCGTGTTTCGACCCGAACCTACGCCGTTTCAGCGGATCCCGACGCCCGCCACCGCCGCGGCCCGACCGCCGCGCGCCGGATGATCGACGAAGATCGGCGAGGACCAGGCGCGCTCCTGGACGTCATCGAGGCAGTCATCTTCCGTGTCACAGATCTCGATCGAGACGACCTCGCCCTCGGCGTTCCGCTCGGGTCGCAGCGGCTTGCCCAGGATCGCCGGGCGCGCCTCTTCGAGCGCGCGGACGTAGTAGAGCGTGTCGCGTCCGCGCTCCGAGAAATCCTCGTCTTCGAACCGGATCACGCAGCCCTCGGGCGCGCCGTCGCATTCGTACCGCCGCCAGGGATCTTCGATCAGGGGATCGACGTCTTCTCCGGACTCGATCTGCGTCGTGATCCGAACGACCTCGATCGCCACGATCGGGCGGCGCGCGTCGCTCGGGAAATAACATTCTCCGTGGCAGAGATCGGCGATGCGCCGGCCCCCGAGTCCCTCGCGCGTCCAGTCGGGGCAGCCGGGCTTCGGCTCGAAGGAGCCCATCGCTCGCACCTCGAAGCGCGGCGTCTCGGCCATCATGACCTCGCTGCCCATCGGCCTCGGGATCTCTCCTGGCGCGTTCAGCAGGTCGAACCACAGCAGGATCCGCGGCCCGCTGGTCGCGTAGACCTCGCGCCGATTCATCGCGTCCCACAGGTCACCCCTCGAGCGACTCTCCGCGTGCACCGCCGCCAGGCCGCCCGGGTACAGGAAGGCCTGCGTCCGGCCGTCGTTGCCCCGCACACCGATCGCGCCCTGATCGGGGCGCTGAGGCATCTGTGGATCTTCCATCCCCGCACCACCGACGAGACGCGACACTCCGCCCCGCGGCACGGCATTCACGTCGGTCATCAGCCCGCGATCGACGGCCTTGTAGCCGACGCCGGGACGACCGGAATGCTCGTCACTCGAGCCGATGAAGCCGTAGCGAAAGCGAAGCGGCGCCCCGTCCTCGCCCACGACGTCCGGTCGAGCGAGCGACATGCCGTATTGCACCGATTCCCGCGGCCGCAGACCAAAGCTCGGCTTGAAGCAATCGCGACACTGACCACAGTCGAGCCACTCTTCCGGTGCCGCGTCCGGGAAGACCCGGCCGGGACGGGTGTAGGCTTCGGTGGCATAGCTGCGGGCGAGCTCGATGCGGCGCTGGCACTCCGCCTCCTCGAGCCCGTCACAGCGGCTCCGCATGATCTCGCCCGCCTGCCAGCAGCAGGGCAGGAAGTCTTCCGTCGGCGCGGGACAGATGCGGTTGCCTTCGTCGTCGACCTCCCACTCGCGCCAGCGACGATATTCCTCCGAGTTGCCGTGGCCCGACATGATCTCGACGAGCTTCATCTTGTCCGCGTCGTATTGCTCCGGAGCGAGATGTTTGTCCATCGTCGTGGTCGCGGGCGTGTAGACCCCCCACGCAGTTCCGTGCGGAATCTCGAGCACGTCCCCGCCCCAGGCGTCGAGCTTCTCATGCAGCACCGCGGGCGTCGGCGCGACCTCGAGACAATCCGCGGGCAGGTCCGCCCAGGGCACGCCTTCGGGACAGGCGGGACTCTCGAAGAGGGCCTCGGCATAACGGACGTAGCCCGTGTAGCGGGACCAATGGAGCGGATCGATCCACTTGAGCTGCGAGATCGCCTGCGCCGTCCCGAGCATGGACGGCCGCTTGTCCTCCGCGGCGATCGGTCGCGGCGGCAGCGCATCGTCCGCCGTGTCGGGAAAGATCAGACAGCGATGACCGAAATGCGTCTCGGGGGTCAGCCCGGCCTGACTCCACTCGAAGCCCATGAACGCGACCAGGTCGGGATTCGAAGCATCGCCGGCGCGGGCGTTGCACTCCCGCACGCTCTGCTTGGAGATCTCGTAGTGCAGCGGCCGCAGGCTCTCCGCGTGATCGGTCAGCGCGAAGAAGTCGAGGTTGGCGCAATAACGCGCGAAGTCGCAGGCATCCGCCGGCGGATGGGCGCCCTCGCCGCCTACCGCGGGCAGCGAGAAGAGATACGCGTCCTGCGAGAACGTCGTATGGACATGCAGATCTCCGAACAGGATCTGCTTCTCGGGCAGCGCGCGCGACGACCCGCTGCCCCGCGTCAACGCGTCGATGGAAGCGGCCTGACGCGTCCGACCGCGCTCGACGACCGCCGACGGCTTCGCTGCGCCCTGGATCTCGAGACTCTCCTGCGGCGCTTCCTGACCACAACCGATTCCAAGACAAAGGACCAGCGCAGTCGCGGCCCATCGTAAACGCCTTCGCTCCATCGGCTCCCCCTCCAAGGGCCACGCGACCCGACGCCGTCCACTCTAGCGCGACGCAGGCCGCGGGCGGCGTCGGTCTGGGGCACACTCGAGGAGGCCAGCCAGCTCGCAACGCGGAAGGAGGCGCGTGACCGATCGCGATGAAATCCACCGGCCGCGCGATTCGCGGGAACCTTCGGGCGAGTCGTCTCCCCTGCCCTCCGTGCCGACCGACGACCAGATCCGGGCCGCCCAGACGGGAGACCTCATCGCGCTGAGCCATGTGCTCGATGGGCTGGCGCCCTGGGTCGGGAGGCTGTGCGGCTCGATCGCCCTCGATGCGGGACCCGATGCCGCACAGGAGACGCTGATCCAGGTGATGCGCGATCTGCCGGGCCTGCGCGACCCGAGCTCCCTGCGTGCCTGGGTGCGTCGCATCGCGACCCGCGAGGCGATCCGGCATGCCGAACGGCGACGCCGCGAGCCTCTCCGTGAGGATCTCGACCGGGGCGAGGGGCGACCGCTCGACCCGCTTCTTCGGCGCGACGTAGCCCGCGTGCTCGAATCGCTGCCACCCGAGCAGCGGACCATCCTGGTGTTGCGCGATCTCGAGGGGCTCTCGGAGGCCGAGGCCGCCGCCGTGCTCGAGGTCGCGCGCGGAACGATCAAGTCCCGACTGCATCGCGCCCGCGATGCGTTTCGAAAGAGGTGGTCCGAATGAGCGCCGATGGCCCCAGGTCCCCGCGCCCCTCCGCTTCACGATCGAACCCGATCGAAGAGGCATGTTATGCGTGGCCCGACGCGGAGATCGATCCCGTCATGCGGATGCGCGCGCTGGCCGCGGGACTGCCCCATGTCGCCGCGGACGAAGCCGTCTTCGACCGCCCCTTCGAACGCGTCTGGTCCTTCTTGACCGACTTCGAGGTCACGACCCCGCTCTTCGAAGGCGTCGTCGGACGCGCCCGCGTCCTCGAACGGCGCGGGGAACACCTGATCGTCGAGACGCAGAGCCCCCTGCGCGGCCCCTGGACGCGATTCGACGTCGTCCTGCGACCCGGCTGGTGTCTCATGCAATCCCGGATCGGCCAGGTGGGCATGGCCGCTCGACCGGAAGGACCGACCACCACGCGCTTCTTTCATTTCGAAGGCTCGCCCGCGCTCGGCCGGATGCTGCGCCCGTTCTTCGCCTGGAATATCCAGCAGGACTTCCGACGCCTTCGCCGCCTGCTCTGAAGCCACCCGCGCAAGCAGGTCGTGCCGCTCTCGATTCAGGGTCCCTGGATCTCGACCTCGTCCGACTCGGCGAGAACCGACAGGTCGGACGCATTCGAATCCCGCGCGCGCACCACGTCGTCGAGCATGACATCGCCGGGATTCCGGAAGAACTCCTCCTCGCTTCGCAGCGTGCCCAACTCGTCGAAATAGAGCGTCCCGCCGTCCAGGGGGATCGGAACGCCCAGGATCGACAGGCCCGGGGTCGCCGTGTCGAGATCGGTCACCGGTCCTTCGAAGCGCACATCATCAGCGCCCGGGGTGGCGTCGTCCCGCTCGATCAAGAGCGCCCGCGCCGCACCCGGCCCGGTCTCGACCGCGCGAATCCGGAGATAGTCACCGGGCAGGATCTCACCGAACATGAAGTTCTCATCGCCCACCGAGCTGTCGTCCTCGAGGATCGTCTCACCATCTGCCGACACGGTCACGCCCAGGATGACGAGCGTGCGAGCGCCCGCGTCCACGCTCGTGACCGCCGCCTGGATGCGCACGTTCCGGGCGTTCGGGTCTTCGTTCTCCGACTCGATGCGATTCGCGCGCAGGGTCCCGGCCACCAGGGCGCCCTCCACCTCGACGGCATCGCCCGGCATGGGGACGAACGAGGCCGGATCGAAGATCGCCGAGGACGCGTCGACCGGCACGGCACCCACGCAGAAATCGGGCGACTGGGAGCAGGTCGACGACGAAGCCTTCGATTTCGACGCGCGGGGAGTCTCCTCCGCCGAGGCCCTCGACCTCGAGCTCCAGCTCCGTCGCGTCCACCTCGGTCCCCGAGAGACGAAGCAACCCACGCACCTCCACGAGGTCATCCGCTGCCAGACTGTCTCGCGTGACGTCGTCGAAGCTCGTCGTCGCGAGATAACGCACGACGATCGGGCCCAGGTCGAAGATCCCGGACCCGTCGCTCTGCTTCACGAGGTTCGAGACGACGCCGCGCAGCTCGACGCTCGAGTTGCCCGGGAAGGCACCCTTCGCCTCCACGCGCGTCGCCTGGATGACGCCGAGCTCGTCCGCGAAGCCACTGACCTCCACGACGTCGTCAGCCGCCAGATTGGCGTAGCTGGCTCCGCCTCCGAAGAGCGTCCGAACGACATCGACCTCGATGTTCGTCCCGAGCACGCTGAACGTCTTGCGGCTGCCCGGGATCGTCTCGACCGGCGTCGCCTCGATCGGCCCCTCGACCGCGTCGTCGAAGCGCACGGAAGTCGCGGTCCCGGTCAGTCCCGCTGCCGCGAAGTCGCCGTCGACCCGCACGACCATCCCCACGCGCAGGTCGGACTCGAGCGCTGGAACGCCGTCGATCTCGATCGTCGCGCCCGACACGTCCCACTCGACGCCGTTCACGAAGATGCTCCCGAACGCGCTGATCGAGCCCTGGCTGATGCCGGTGCCGCTCATCCCCCCGTTGTCGGCGACATCGCCCCCTCCGGCGGAACACGAGAGCAGAGCGACCAGGAACATCAGGAGGCCGAGGCAGCGCCCCGCTCGCGGCCTCAGCGCCCCGACGGTCACCTCGAAGCCGGATGGAGAATCGATTCGATTGCCGAGCTCACTCATCACCGTCGCCCTCGAAGCTGTCGTCGTCGTAATAGTAGATGCCGATCATCGCCCTTCGGCGATCGCCGCCTTCGGCCTGCTGGACCAGATCGCGGTCATGTCGTGCCATGTCGGCATCGAGCTCCTCGAGAAGCCGTTGCCCCTTCTTCGCGAGCAGTGCGCGCAGGGCAGGCAGGTATTCCGCGGGGAGATTGTCGTAGGCCACCTTGCGCTGGAAGTACGCTGGCGAGGCTTCGGAGTCGAGATTGTGTTCGATCGACGCGATCAGATCGGCCACGTCGGTCCCAAGGATCTCGAGCTTGGCGGCCTCGTCGAGGGTCGGGATATAGGCCCTCGCGACGAGATGGACACGCCCGTCCTTGCGCCGATCGACGGCACCGACGCGCTCGAGCTCGTCGAGAACCGCGCGGGGCGTGACGTCCGCGCCGTGCGCCGCCACGAGGTCGGAGAAGCTCACGCCCTCGTCGGTCTCGAAGTACAGGGAGGCGGGAGCACCTCGGCCATCGTGGTAGGTCGGGTCCTGAACCCAGGCCGAAACCACTCGCGCTGCGCGATTCACCTGTTGTCTCATCCTGGCCTCGTCCCGATCGGGGTCCTCTTGTGACAGGCGACTCGCCTCCTTGCGAGTCAGGCCCGTCAGGACCGCGATCCTCGAAATCGAGATCTTGCGCCCGGGCACGGAGAAATCCCGGCGCGCGGCCTCGACATACGCTCGTTTGACGATCTCCGAGAACCGACCGAACGCCATCCCGCGCTTCAGTACGAGTCGCACCAGCGGGACGAGCAGCGCCAGCAGCGCCCGCTCGAGCGGATCGGGATTCGATTTCGTCACAGTCGTCGGAACCTGTTGAAGCGCTGCTTGGCGGGTCGGGCAGAGCGAGCCGACAGTAGAAAGTCCCTCGCTCCCACCCGACCCATTGTTAGCCCACGTCGCGCTCGATCTCCGATCGATCGCGCTCCTCAATCATCGTTGCTGCCATCTCCGTCGTCATCGTCGTCGGAGGAGTCATCGAACGAGTCGTCGCCGTCATCGTCTCGGTCTTCCAGCTCCGGCTCCTCGAGCTCGACCTCGTCGGCGATGTCGAAGTCGGTCTCGTCGCCGTCCTGGCGATCGCGCGCCTCGGCGATCATGCCCGCTGCGATGCGAGAGAAGAACTCCGCCTCGGAGAGGATGCGACCGCGATCGTCTCGGAACGAGGTTCCGCGGCCGGTCTGGATTTCGACGCCCATGATCGTGAACATCCCGCTGGCGGAATCGATCATGTCCACCGGTCCCCGGAGCCGCAGATCGTCGCCCTGCTCACGCTCCAATCGCGTGGCGACGACGGTCCCATCCGGCCGGGCGACGCCCCTGATCTCGAGAAAATCCCCGGCCGACACATCGTCGAGCCCGAACCCCGGGAGATCGTCCCGCTGATCGCGAAGGCGTGTCAGCGAATCGACCCGGACAGGAATCCCGAGCAGCCAGAGCGTCTCCGCATCGACATCCAGATCGGCTGCGCTCGCGACCTCCGCGTGGATGCGAACCCGATTCGACCGGAACTTGAGCTTCTCGGCGACCAGGACCTCGGCGGCGTTCAGCCGACCTTCGACCTCGACCCTCACCCCATCGCGTAGCAACGTTGGATCGTTCGGAGAGAGCACTGCGCCGCTCGCGTCGACTCGCTGGCCCGCCACCCGGAAGTCGGCGAGGGAAACGAGGTCGGTGACGACACCCTGGATCTCGTTCTCATCGAAGTCCCCTCGCCGTGCCCGCCGCGGCGATTCGATCTCGGTCGCCCGCACGGAGTCGTTGGCGAGCAGGATCCCTTCGACACGGACCTCCGTGCCTTCCCGGAGCCCCGCTCCGCCGAAGTCATCCAGCAGAGTCGAGCCATCGAACTGCACCTCGCTCGTTCCGATCATGAAGCTGCCGCCGGCGAGACCGTCGACGATCCCGAACAGCTTCACCTCGGTCCGCCCGACGAGCGGTCGCCCCCGGTCGCGGAGATGGGTGACCTCGAGCTCGCCCGCTCCGTTCGTGAAGCCGCTCAGCTCGACCACGCTGTCCGTCGCGAGCGAATCGAGAGCGACGCCCTCGAAGCGCGTCTCCGCTCTCGAGACGAGCGCGCGAATCCCGAAGATGTGCAGGGCCCGCGTGTCCGGCCCGAGGTCATCGATCCGGCGAAGCGGCCCACGCAGCCTCGACTCGAAGATCACGCGATCTGCGGTGGCGGATCCGTCGGCGAAGCGGGTCCCCTCCACTCGCACGACCATTCCGAGGGAGAGATCGGCCTGGCTTGCCGACCGGCCCTCGACCTCGAATTCCGCTCGATCGGTATTCCATCGCACGCCATTCATGATGACG
Source organism: uncultured delta proteobacterium (assembly GCA_963698485.1). Taxonomy (GTDB): domain Bacteria; phylum Myxococcota_A; class UBA9160; order UBA9160; family UBA4427; genus UBA4427. Next base: position 222,558 of record CAVORA010000005.1, read on the forward strand.
CTGCCGAAGGCCTCGATCGGGCCCTCGGAGGAGACCGAGGAGACGGCCGCGGCGGTCGTGCCCTGCTCGCCTCGCCGCCGCCGCCGCACGCGGTCAGCATCCCAGTCAAAAACAAGAGCATCGCCCCCAAACCACCCGAAATTCGTGTCCTGCCCATTTCTCGTCTCCCTGCCTTTCGTGTCCTTGCCGTCATTCGTCCTGCGACTTCGGCCGACGGAGAGGGAGACTATAGTATTTGGGAATATTTTCCCAATTATTTTTTCGAGCGACAGGAGATCCCGGAGCGAGCGGCGAGTGACCGGCGTCACGGGAGCGAGGCACGGGCGGCGATCTTCGGCCGGCTTGGACCGGGAACCGCCCTCAGCCCAGGAAGAGATCCGCCGCCGGGTTGGCCGTCTCCTCGACCCAGGGATAGGCCAGGTCTTCGAGAAACCGGCTCAGCGCGTCGGCGTCCACCTCCGGCACCTCGAGGCCCGCCAGGACGCGACCGAACGCCGCGCCGTGGTTGCGGTAGTGGAAGAGGCTGATGTTCCAGCGCCCGCCGATGCTCTCGAGGAATCGCACCAGCGCGCCCGGGCGTTCGGGGAACTCGAAGCGGAAGAGCCGCTCGTCGGGCCGGGTGGCGCGGCCGCCTACCATGAACCGAACGTGGAGCTTGGCCATCTCGTTGCCCGTCATGTCGACGACGTCGAAGCCCGCCATCCGCAAGCCCTCCATCACCCGCTGCCGCTCGTGGACGTCGCCGGACAGACCGACGCCGACGAACACATGCGCCGCGTCCTCCCCGCCATAGCGATAGTTGAACTCGGTCACGGCGTGTTCGCCGAGCGCCCGGCACAGCTCGCGAAACGCTCCGGGACGCTCGGGAATCGTCACCGCCAGCAGCGCCTCGCGGTTCTCTCCGATCTCGGCGCGCTCGGCCACGTGGCGCAAGCGATCGAAGTTCATGTTGGCACCGCTGTCGATCGCGACGAGCGACGCGCCGCGTACGTCCTCCCGCTCGACCCAGCGCTTGAGTCCCGCCACCGACAGCGCGCCCGCCGGCTCGGCGATCGAACGCGTGTCGTCGAAGACATCGCGAATCGCCGCGCACATCTCGTCGATCCCCACGGTCACGACCTCGTCGATCCGGTCTCGCACCACCGCAAAGGGATGCTCGCCCACCTGCCGCACCGCGACCCCGTCCGCGAACAGGCCGACCGGTCCGATGTCGACCCGCTCTCCCGCCGCCAGCGCCGCCGCCAGACAGGCCGCATCGTCGGGCTCGACGCCGATCACCCGCGTCGAAGGCGAGATCCGCTTCACGTAGGCCACGATGCCCGCGACCAGCCCGCCCCCGCCGACGGGCACGAAGATCGCGTCGAGCGCCCCTCGATGCTGGCGAAGGATCTCCATGCCGATCGTGCCCTGCCCGGCGATCACGTCGAGATCGTCGTAGGGATGCACGAAGCTTCGTCCCTCGTCGACCCGAATCTGCTGGGCGAGCGCGGCGGCCTCGTCGTAGCTGTCCCCCTCGAGCAGGGCCTGGGCCCCGAGGCGTTCGACCGCGGCGACCTTGATCCGAGGCGTCGTCCGAGGCATCACGATCCTGGCGTCGATCGACAATCGCGAGGCCGAGAGCGCCACGCCCTGCGCGTGATTTCCGGCGGAGGCCGCCACCACACCGGCCTTGCGCTCCGCGGCGGTCAGCAGCCGGAGCTTGTTGTAGGCCCCGCGCAGCTTGAAGGAGAAGATCGGCTGCAGATCCTCGCGCTTGATGAAGACGCGATTGCCCAGCCGCTCGGAGAGCAGCGGGGCCTCGTCGAGCGGTGTCTCGACCGCCACGTCGTAGACCGGCGCGCGCAGGATCCGTTCGAGCAGCTCGTCCTCAGCCATCCTGTCTCCCGCGCGCGAGCTGTCGCGCCACCGCACCGGCGATCGCCGCCGTCTCGATCCGAAGGTTGTGGGGCGAGAAGGAATGGGGACGCGCGTTCGCGGCGCGCAGGCTGCGAAGCTCGGCGTCGCTGAATCCCGCCTCCGGTCCGATCACCAGCAGGGCAGTCGCCGGATCGAGCACCCCGCGCTCGCCCTCACGATCGCCGAAGGCGATCGGACCCGTCGTCGACGCCAGCAGCGCATCCAGTCCGATCGCTGCGCGCACCTCCATCAGCCATGCTCGGCGCGCGACCTTGGCGCTCTCGACCAGAATCCGCTGCACCCGCGTCGACGCGGGGTCGAGCTTCCGCATGGCGGAGTCCTCGAGCACGAGGGGCTGCCAGGTCGCCACGCCGAGCTGCGTCAGCATCTGGAGCAGCGTCGACAGCCGGTCGCCCTTTGGAATCGCGCTCGCGAGCACGAAGCCCGAGTCCTCGCGCCCGATCGCTTCGATCTCACCGACCCGCGCGATCACCGCACGCCGCGCGATCGACTCGAGCTGCGCGGGCGCGCGTCGACCCCGGCCGTCGAAGACGACGAATGCATCGCCAACCCGCAAGCGTCGCGTCGCGACGTGACGCGCTTCTTCCGCCGAGAGCGTGATCTCGCCGGTCGCGGTCAGGTCCGGCACGTGCGCCCAGAACTCACTCATCGGAGCGACTCCGCATGCGCTCCGGGTTCACGTACACGTCGAAGCGCACGAGCTTGGTCCGGGTCTCGAAGCTCGCGCCCGGCGCCAGGGGCTGCGCGTGATGCGGACGCTTGACCACCACCCGAGCCGCCCGCTTGCGCGCCCGTTCGACCAGGCTGGCCGCATCCTGCTGGCCGCCGAGCAGCGCCCGCAGCACCTGCAGCTCGCGGCGCGGCTTCGCGGATCGTCGCCTCGGCGGCGGATACATGGGGTCGAGATAGACCCCGAGGTCCTGCCCCTCGAGCGAATCGAGCCACGTCCCGCCGTCGCCGAGCTCGAACTCGAGCCGGTCGGCCACCTCGACCGGAACGAGGCCCCGCTCCCGCGCTCGCACCCAGCCGCTCGCGAGCACGGCGTAGACGGCGGGATCCCGCTCGCTGGCGCGCACGCGATGCCCCGCGCTCGCGAGACGATAGGCGTCCCCGCCGAGCCCCGCGGTCAGATCGAGAATCTGGTCGATCTGCTTTCCGAAGGCGCGGAGCAGCGGGCTCTGTCGCATGCCCGTCGCCGCTGCGCTGCCTCGATCCGGGGGAAAAGCGGCCTGGATGCCGCGGCGGCCGTGCTCTCCGGGAGGGCGCAGGTCGAGGGCGCCGTCGGACTCGCCGATCAGGAACGCATCCGGCGAGGGCGACTGCAGCCGCTCGAATCCGAGCGCTCGAAGAATAGGGTGTTCGCCGAGCGACGGATCGAGCAGGACGCGCGGGCGCACGAAGATTTCGGACGCCTCGGCGCCGGGATCCTGCTCGCCCTGCCCAGCCTGTTGGTCTCCGGAATCCACCGCCCTCGCCCCATCACCCGGTCCCCGCGCGCCGACCGTCGCGCCGAGAGTAGCGGCGATCGACCGGCACCGGAGCGCGCAGCGCTCCTGCGCAGGCGGACTCGGCTCAGGACAGCTCGCGTGGGCGACCGCCACCGTAGAGCGCGACCAGCTCCTGGACACCGCGCCCCCATCCACGCTTCAAGTCGTCGGCGATGACCATCGCTGCCGGGATCATCAACAGCGTAAAGAACGTCGCCACCAGAACGCCGAAGCCCAGGGAGATCGCCATCGGAATCACGAACTTCGCCTGGGTCGACTTCTCGAGCATCACGGGCAGCAGCCCGGCGAAGGTGGTCAGCGAGGTCAGCATGATCGGCCGGAAGCGCCGTCCACCAGCGAGCACCGCCGACTCTTGCACTCGATACCCCGAATCGCGCATCCGATTCATGAAGGAGACCAGCACCAGGCTGTCGTTCACGACGACACCCGCGCAGGCCATGATGCCGACCAACGAGAGGAAGCTCATCTGATAGCCGATGATCCAATGACCGAAGACGGCGCCGACATAGCCGAAGGGGATGGTCAGCATGATCACGATCGACTGGCTATACGAGCGCAGCGGCACCGCGATCAGCGTGAAGATCGACAAGACGGCCACGAGCGCCGCGATCCGCAGGCTGCCCATCGCCTCGATCCTCTCCTTCTGCTCCCCCTGAAATCCCCACGAGACCGAGGGATAGCGCGACAGGATGCGGGGCATCACGTCGGCCTCGATCGCCTCGGAGATCTCGACCGCGTTGGACTGGAGCTCGTCGAGATCCGCGGTCACCTGGACTCGGCGCTCGCCGTTGATGCGCCGCAAGGAGGCCGCGCCCCGGCCGAGCGAGGCACTCGCGACCGAGGGAAAGGGCACGGCGCGCCCGTCGGGCAGCCGGATCCGCAGCGTCTCGACGTCCCGCAGCGAGCGTCTCTCGTCCGCGGGGTAGCGGACCATGACCTTGACCTCGTCGGGACCGCGCTGGATCCGCTGGACCTCGGCGCCGTAGAACGCCTGGCGCACCTGACGCCCCACGTCCTGAACGGACAGACCTAACGTCTCGGCCTCGGGGCGGATCTCGATCTGGAGCTCCTGCTTGCCGTCGCGATGAGAGTCGCGGATATCGCTGACCCCGGGATAGCGGGCGAGCGCTTCGGCCAGCTCGCCGGCCGCCGCCTTGAGGTCGTCGATCTCTTCACCTCGCAGCTCGATCGCAATCGGGTCACCGAAGCTGCGCCGCTCGCCGGTATACGTGAGCTCTTCCGCCCCCGGGATCGTCCCGGTCAGCTCTCTCCAGCGATTGGCGATCTCCTTCGCTCCGACCACGCGTTGCTCGGAGGGGCTGAGCTCGACGGTGACCTGCCCGAGATGAGGCTGACCGAGATCACCGGGTCGGTCGGTCGGGCTGGTCCCGCGATGGGCTCCGACCATCGAGAGGACGTGCTGGACGATCTCCGGATCGCCCTTGCGCTGGCGCGCCTCGAGCTCGCGCCGCACCTCTGCGAGCGCGGCATTCACGCGCGCCACGGCATCCGCCGTCTCGTGCGCGGGCGTGCCGAGCGGCATCGTGACGCGAGCATAGACATTGTCGGCCTCGGTCGAGGGCATCATCACCGACTTGACCCGCCCGCCGGCCACCAGCCCGAGCGCGATCATGAAGACCGCGGCCGAGATCGCGATCGTCAGGTAGCGCCACTCGACGGCGGCCTCGACCGCCGGCCGATAGACCTTCGCAAGGAACGATTCGAGCCCCGCGTTGATGCGCGCCTGGACGCGGGCCCAGGCCTTCGAAAACGCGAAGCGTGGCTCCTGACCGACTCCGGATCCGCGAGCGAGGTGGGACGGCAGCACGAGCTTCGACTCGACGAGCGAGAAGAAGAGCGCCACGCACATCACCCCGCCCATCGATTTGGCCATGAACTGCGCATCGCCTTCGATCAGTGCGAAGGGAGCGAACGCCGCGATCGTCGTCAGCACGCCGAAGACGACGGGGGTCGCCACCTCCTGGGTCCCGCGGATCGCCGCGCCGAGGGGATCGCCGGGGTCGCGCTCCTGATGCGTGAAGATGTTCTCGCCCGTCACGATCGCATCGTCGACCAGGATGCCGAGCGCCATGATGAAGGCGAAGACCGTCAGGATGTTGATGTCGATGCCGACGATGGGCATCAGGAAGAGCGCGCCCGCAACCGAGACCGGTAGCCCCATCGCGACCCAGAACGCCACACGAAACTTGAGGAAGAGCGCGAGCAGCCCGATCACGAGGAAGAACCCCATGCGCGCGTTGTCGAGCATCATGTCGATGCGATCACCCAGGTATTTCGAGTCGTCGTCCCAGACCGTCAGCTTCGCGCCCGCCGGCAAAGTGCGACGCGCCTCTTTCAGGTACTCGTGGACCTTGGCCGCCACGGTCAGCGCCTGTTGCTCTCCGACGCGGTAGACCTGGACGAAGACGGCGGGCTCGCCGTCGAAGGTCGTCGTCTTCACGTTCTCCTGGAAGCCATCCACGACCCGCGCGACCTGACCGACGGTGATCCGGGTACCGTCGTCCCGCGTGAGGAGCGGGATCTCCTCGAACTCCGCGCCGACGTAGGCCTGATTGTCGGTCCTCAGCAGGATCTCGCCGGCATCCGTGCGCAAGGCGCCGCCGGGCATGTCGACCGACGAACGGCGGATCGCCGCGACGACCTCGTCGAAGCGCAGGCCATAGCTCTGCAGCGCGCCCTCCGAGACCTCGACCGAGATCTCGTACGGGCGCGTCGCTGCGAGGTCCACCTGCGACACACCGGGCAGCCGCGCGATCTCGTCGCGAATCCGCTGGCCCAGGGATTTCAGGCTCTTCTCGTCGAGGCGGCCGTGGATCGCGATGTCCATCACGCCCATCCGCATCTGCAGCTCGGAGACGAGGGGCTCTTCGATCTCCTCGGGCATCGTCGAGATCCCGTCGACGCGACTCTCGATCTCGTCGAGCGCCTTGGCGAGGTCGGATCCGCTCTCGAGCTCGATCATCAGGTTCGTGGCGCCCTCGTTGGCCGACGACGTCAGCTCCTCGATACCTTCGACGTCCTCGATCGCCTCCTCGATCCGGATCGTGACGGACTTCTCGATCTCCTCGGGAGAGGCGCCGGGATAGACGACCGTGACGGAGACGTAGTCGAACTCGAAGTCGGGCATGATCGTCTGCTTGATCCGCGGAGCGGTCAGCAGGCCGGCGACCAGGATCGCCGCCATCAGCAGATTCGCGGCGACGTGATTCGCGGCGAACCACGCGATCGCGCGATTCATGGATCCTCCGCCTCGACCAGCCGCAGGAGCATGCCTTCCGAATAGATGCGCAGCGGCGAGATCACGACGTGATCACCCGCCTCGAGGCCTCCTTCGATGACGACCTGCTCGCGATCGCGACGCAGCACGGAGACCTCGCGGATGCGAAGGAGTCCCTGGCGTCCGCGTGTCGCCCCCGTCAGCCGATCGGCGTCTGCGTCCGCAACGGTCGAGCCCACGCCCGCTTCGGGCGTCTCGAGCGGCTCGGCCACGAAGACACGATCTCCATCTCGCAGCGCCATCATCGGCAGGACGAATACGTCCGAGACCGGCCGCCCCTCGATCTCCGCGGTCACGAAGAGCCCCGACGGCAGCGGAACCCGCGAAGACACCTCGGCCCCAGGACCCTCGGTCACAGAGGCGGGCCGCGCGCCATCCGGACCTTCTTCCGCATCCGCGGCCGCCGGCGCCTCGCGGGCCGGCGCGCTCTTCAGCGCGTACGGGTCGTCGATCCGCGCGACCACGAAGAGCATCCTCGTCCGCTCGTCGATTGCGGCCTCCGCGCGATCGAGTCGCGCCGGCCACACGAACTCGCGTCCGCCGAGACGACCGGTCAGAGCGACCCGTGCCCCGTCGACGGCACCCCGGCCCGGCCCGGATAGATCGATGTCGAGGAAGGCCAGATCGTCGGTCTGGATCGGCAGCCGGACCTCCGCGTAGTCGACCGCGAAGACCCGACCGAGCTTCGTGCCGGGAGACACGAAGCGACCGACGTCGACGCTGCGCTCGCGAACCCGACCGTCGAAGGGGGCGCGGACGACGGTTCGTTCATAGTCGAGCTCGGCCTGCTCGAGAGAGGCACGCGCTTCGGCGAGCGAAGCCTTCGCGACGAACTCGCGATTCTCGAACTGCTCGAGATCCGCAGCGCTGGCGGCACCGCGACGACTCAGCTGGCGACGGCGCTCGGCGTCGGCGGTCGCCAGACGCGCTTCACTCTCGCGGAGCTGAACGGTCGCCCGCGCGCGATCCCGGGCGATGCGATATTCGCGGTCGTCGAGGCGCAGAAGCTCGTCGCCCTGCTCGAAGAGCCCGCCGACCACGAGCTCGGGAGCCACCCACACGACCCGGCCACGGACCTCCGCAACGAGATCGCTCTCGGTTCGCGGCATCACGGTGCCGCGGGCCGTGACGGAGAGACGCAGGTCCTCGGGCTCGACGATCGCGACGCGCACGAGCGGAGAGGGCGGGACGACGTCGCGCGTCTCCGGCCGATGCCGGGTCGCGAACAGCAAGGCGAAAATCCCCGCCCCGATCGCGAGGGCCATCAGCGGCAGCGCCCACCGCAGCCATGGACGCGCCACGGGGGCGGCTGGCGCGAATGACTCGACTGCGTCGCCCGCGTCGCTTCCGGGCTGCTGCTCCCGATCGGACCCGGGCGCCTCGAGCGGAACGGGCTCGATCGTCATGCTCCGCGCTCCCGGCCGCGCCGCCGCATCATGGCGCCCCGGGCAGCGGACCGACGGATCCCCTTCGCCCCCTTCGAAGCAGCGACATCTTGCTCGCAGGGACCCTGGAATTGAGCAGGCAGGCACACGATCGGGACGACTCCGCGACAGCTCGACGCATGGGCCGGAGCCTAACCGGGAAAACTCGGGGCGGCAGCGATCCGAGGCGACAGCGACCCGCCGGCGGCGATCCCACGAAGGGATCGCGCAGCGCTAGGCCGTCACCCGTTGCCGATCGGCTCTCCGGCCGCCCGCGGCCATCAGACCCGCGAGGCCCGCAACGAACAGGCTCAGCGTGCCCGGCGCCTGCGCGGCGCGATCGTTCGTCTTCTCGGAGAGCCAGAATTGCGGCGCTCGGTCCTCGACAGCGGCCATCCTCTCGGTCGTGGAGCCCGAGGGCAACACCGACGAGACCAGCAACACGTTCCTGGTCAGCGCGAAGGCCGACAGAAGAACGAGGAGGATCACCATCTTGCGCATGCCGGTCTCCTGAATCGTCGTGATCTCGATCACGTTCGACGAGCAGTGGGAGTATCGGCGACGGGACAGTAGGCCTTTAGCCCCACTCGATCCTCCTATCCCGACAACGATTCGGCTGCCTCCGTTCTGCTTCAGGGTCACACCCTGCCCGCTGCGGGAGCGCGGTGCCGGCGCCGGACGCCTGCGACGGGAGCGGTCAAGGCGACGCTTCGCTGCGTCGAAGAGTCGAGACAAGGAGTCCTTCGATGCCCGCAGCCGAGTCGCAGCTCGACCGCATCCAGCAGCACCATCTCGCCCGCTTCGAGGCGATGGGCCTGAACGCACGCCCGATGCCGGACGGTCGGAGCCTGCTGGTTTCGCTGCCCGTCGGACCGACGCCCTTCGAATCCCTGACGGGCCCGATCGTGGTGACCCGGATCGTCTTCGCGACCGTGGGCAGCGACCGGATCAAATGTCTGAGACCGCGGCCACTCTTCGAGCTGCCGATGCTCGACGTCCGGGATTGCGGGAATCCGTCCGCGATCGAGGCCGCCGTGCGCCGCGTCTTTCGAGAGCGCATGCAGGCGCTGCGCGCGGTCGGGGAGCGGCTCGGGGAGCTTCGTCTGGAGACCGAACCGAACGCCACGGGAACCCTCCTCGGCTTTCCGCTCTCAGGAGAATCGCCGAGCACGAAGATCCTGGTCGATGCCGATCGGCGGGTCATCCTGCCCAGCGCGGGCAGCCTCAGCGGCTTTCCCCTCGCCTCCCTTCGAGAGCGTGTCCTCAGCCTACCCGAGGGCCTGACCAGCGCCGCGGACCTCGAGTGCCTGGTCGCCGCGCAGATCGATTCCCTCAAACGCAGCGCGCGCAAGCGGGAGGCCGCCGAGCGAGCACACCCCACCCCCCTCCAGATGCGTTCCGCCTCCGCCCGCGTGGCGCCGACCGGTCTCCAGAGCACGCCGCCGCGACACCAACCGAAGGTGCTGCTGGTCGGACCCAAACTGGTCGGCGACGCCAGCCTGCGCGAGGAGCTCAAGCGACAGGGCTATCGCACGGCCACGGCCCGCAGCGAGACCGAGGCGCTGCTCCGCCTGGCGGGCATGACGCCGGATCTCGTCGTCTCGGAGTACGCGCTCGGCCGAAGCGATGGGGCCACTCTGGTGCAGGCCACGCGCGCCCTCGCAGGCATCGAAGGCATTCCGGTCGTGCTGCTCGACGATAGCTCCCACGAGAGTCGCAAGGCGGCGGCCCGGGCGGTTGGCGCGGCCGGCTACGTGATCCTGCCGCCCCAGAAGGAGCGTTTCGTCAGCCGACTCGGGCGCCTGCTCGACGAGCCCAAGACGCGCCGCTTCACCCGTTATCCGGGTCGCTTCTCCGCACGCCTCGCCGATCTGACTTCGCCCTGCATCGCGACGGAGGTCGGCCGCGGCGGCGTGTTCATCGCCACCGATGCGGAGATCGACCTGCACAGCGCCATGCACTGTGAGCTGATGCTGCCCGACATCCGAAGGCAGCTCCGATTCGAGGGGCAGGTCCTCTACCGGGCCGAGGGCCAGGGCTCGCTGCCCGGGCTCGGACTGCGCTTCTCGGACATCTCGGCAGAGGACGAAGCTGCGCTGATCGAATACCTCACACGTCTCGAATCCCAGCGCAGATGAGCGGGGCCGACCCGGTGATCCGCGCGCCTGAGCGCGACTAACGTCGGCCGAGGAAATCGGCAGCGGCCGTCGCGAGCGCAGGCCCATCGTAGTCGACGGTCGCGACGTGCCCCGAGCGCTCGAGCAGGAAGAGCTCCTTCTCCGTGGAGCCGACCTCGGCGTGCAGTCGATGAGCATCCCGTGGCCGAGCCGTGCGGTCCAGCGCTCCGTGCGCGATCAGGATCGGCGCCTCGATGCGCGAAAGCTCCGGGACCACCTCTGCCTGGAAGCGGATCAGCTCGAGCACAGCATCGAAGGGCATGGCCGGCAGGCCGGGATGTCTCGCTCGCGCCGACGGCTCCTGGATGTCCGAGCCCCGCTTTCGGCGCGAAGACGCGAAAAAGCGCAGGATCGGCAGCAGCTGGGGAATCGGCGGCGCCAGCGCCAGGGGCACGCCCACGACGACCAGCCCTTCGACGACCTCGGTCTGCGCCAGCCGCAGACTGACGAGTCCTCCCATCGAGACGCCGACCAGATACACGCGATCGTGCTCGGCCCGAAGCGCCGCGAGCTCTGCCCGGGCCCGTTCGAGCCATTCGCTTCGGGTACTCCGCGCCAGATCCTCGACGCTTCCGGCGTGGCCGGCCATGTCGATACCGCGAGCGCGCACGCCCCGATCCACCAGCGCCTCGGCGATCGGCCGCACCTCGTAGGGCGTGCCGGTCAAGCCGTGCAGGCAGAGCGCCGCGGCGCCGCTCGCATGCGGCCGCTCCGGCCGGAGATCGAAGGGCGAGGGGTCGACCGCAGCCCGGGCGTCGGGCGACGGCAAACCCGTTGCCGAATCATCAGCGAGCCGCATCATGCGCCGAGCTCCTCGCGAGCCTGCGCGCGCACCCGCTCCACGACTTCGCGGAGCGGCAGGCCACTCTTGCGCGCCAATCGCTTGCAGTCATCGTATTCGGGCGAGCATTCGAGATCGCCTTCGGGGCTGCGAATCAGCTTGACCGAGACGCGACCGAGCGGCGTATCGAGCTTGCGGATCGTGCGTTCGAGGATCAGTCGATCCCAGTCGGACACGCGCACACCGATCGCCGTCGATTCGGCGAAGAGCACCCGCGCGAGCCGTTGCTTGTCGACCGGACGCGCGAGCACTCGAACCAGGAAGCCCGGACGGTTCTTCTTCATCTGGAGATGCTGGAGCGAAACGTCCAGGGCGCCCTCCTCGAAGAGCCGCTCCATCAGATAGTCGAAATGCTCGGGAACGAGATCGTCGAGATTCGTCTCGAGGCAGGCAACCCGGTCTCCCGAAATCGATGCGCCCCGACCGAGCGTGGCCCGCAGGAGGTTCGGCAGCGGGCCCTTGCGATCGTTGCCGGCTCCGTAGCCGACGCGCTCGACCGTCATCGCCGGCAGCGAGCAGAACTCGTCGACGACCGTCTTCAGGATCGCCGCCCCGGTCGGTGTCAGCGTCTCCCACTCGACCCCGGCCGGGACGGTCGGAATCCCGACCAGCAGCTCGAGGGTGGCGGGCGCAGGCAGCGGCAGGATGCCGTGATCGCTGTCGATGGTCCCGTGCCCGATCGCCACCGGGGAGCAGGTCACCCGGCCGACGCCGAGCAGCTCGAGGCCGAGCGACGCGGCCACGACGTCGACGATCGCGTCGACGGCGCCGACTTCGTGGAAATGCACGTCCTCGAGCGCCGTCCCGTGCACCTTCGCTTCGGCGCGACCGAGCGCCTCGAAGATCGCGAGCGAACGCTCCTTGACCGCCGCGTCGAGCTTCGCCGCAGCGATCAGATCACGGATCTCGGCGTAGTGACGACCGTGCGGATGGGCATGGGAGTGCTTCCTGCCGTGCGCGTCCCCGTGTGAGTGGTGATGTGCGTGCTCGGCCTTCTTGCGGGCAGCCGAGACCGGAACCCGCACGTCGACATAACGCGCGGCGAAGCCGGATCGGTCGACCTTCTTGACCACGAGCTTGAAGTCGAGCCCGAGCGGAGCGAGCCCTTCGACGAGCGCCTTGCGCGAGAGTCCGAGGTCGAGGAGTGCCGCCATGAACATGTTGCCGGCGGCGCCCGAGAAGGCATCGAGATGGAGGATCCTGTTTCTCATCGCTGACCGCTTCGAGTCCCTTCGATTCCGCCCGACGGCGATTCTGCAGCGCGCAGGTCGCGGGTCGCTAGAGCCGGTTGATCAGCGTTGCGACGTGCGCCGCGCCGAAGCCATTGTCGATGTTCACGGCCGTGACGTTCGACGCGCAGCTGTTCAGCATTCCCAGCAGCGCGGTGACGCCACCGAGCGACGCGCCGTATCCGACACTCGTGGGCACCGCGATCACGGGCTTGTCGACGAGTCCCCCGACGACCGAAGGCAGCGCTCCCTCCATGCCCGCCACCACGATCAGCACCCGGGCCGACCGCATCAGGTCATGGGAGGCGAGCACCCGGTGGAGCCCAGCGACCCCGACGTCCTGGAGCAGCTCGACCTCGTTCCCGAAGCGGCGCGCGACCCCGACCGCCTCGGCCGCGACGGGCAGATCCGCCGAGCCGGCGGAGATCACCAGAATCGTGCCCTTGCCGCGCATGGCGACCTCGCTCGCGCCGAGCCAGAGCAGCCGCGAGAATGGATCGTATTCGAGATCGGGCATCTCCTCCCGGACCGCACGCGCCTGCTCGGCGCCTACACGAGTGACGAGGACGTCCTGGCCCTCCGCGCGGAGCGCACGGGAGATCTCGACGATCTGCTCGACGCTCTTCTCAGCGCCGTAGACGACCTCCGGAATCCCCTGGCGAAGGGCGCGATGGGTGTCGATGCGCGCCTGCGCCGTCTCGAGGAAGGGCAGTCGGACGAGTCGATCCACCGCGCTCTCGACCTCGACGTCGCCGGATCGGACGGCGGCCAAAAGGTCGCGAAGGCTGTCTGAATCCAAGGCTCTCTCCAACTTGTCGGGCGGCGCGATGCGCGGAGCGTATCAAACGTCGAAGCTCGCGCCCCGGGAGAGGGCGTCGGACGCGTCAGGCCGCTCCCAGCGATCCGGGAGTGACGGCGACGCGATGCCGCGCAGCTCGAGGGCGACGCCTTCAGCGCCGCGGGGAGAGCAACAGTCGGCCGATCAGCCGACCGCCGGGATCGAGCAATCGCGACTCGATCCGAAGCGCGTCCGCTCCGACCAACGACTCGGCGAAGGCGGCGAAGGCGCGCTCGGCGTCGGCCATCGCAAGCGACGGAATCGACGGCAGCAGCCGGGAGGCCAGCCGGTCGGCGATCGCGGACGCCACGTGGGACGCCAGGATGTTGCCGACCTCCATCAAGGCGGATTCGACGATCGGCGCGCCGAGCTCGCCGTCTTCGATCCCGACGATCCGGCGCACGAGCCGATCGCTCGCTTCGCCCGGAAAGAGGATTCCGACGATCGCTTCGAGACATCCATCGAACTCGAAGAAGACGCCGGTCGAGTCCGGCTCCGCCTGCGCATCGGCAGCCCGGACCGAGCCAGCGCCGTCCGCCGAGGACACGACCGGCGTGTCGGCCACGACCGCCTCACCGACCAGCTGCGCGAGCGCCTCCGCGGCCTGGGTCGCGCCGACATGAGCGAGTCGCGCGAGTCGATCGATCTCGTCTTTCGGTGTCTCGTCCACGACTAACCCAGATGATTCAGATCGAGCAGGAAGACGGGACTTCCGTCGTCCAGCACGGTCAAGCCCGCGAGGATGCGCACCGACGCCAGCAGCTCAGGCACCGGCTTCACGTAGAACTCCTGCTGACCCGCAAAGCGGTCGACGCGAAGCGCCACGCGCTCTCCCCGCACCTCGGAGAGCACGATGGGAATCATGCCCTGATCAGGCGACGCGCTCTCGATCCGGAGCTGACGCGCCAGGTCGAGGACCGGGATCGGCTCGTCGTCGACCAGCACGAAACAGTCCCCGGCCGCCTCCTCGATCGAGTCGATCGGGACCTCGAGAATGCGCTCGACCTTCGCGATCGGGATCGCGACGCGCTGCTCCGCGATCCCGACCAGCAGGACGCGCTGGACCGCGGCCGTGATCGGCACGATCAGGGTCGTGGTCGTCCCGCGCCCGACCTCGGTCTTGAGCTCGACGGCTCCACCCAGACTCTCCACGGTCGCCTTCACGGCATCCATCCCGACGCCCCGGCCCGATACCTCGGAGATCGTCTGGGCCGTCGACAGTCCGGGATGGAAGATGAAGGCGGCCACCTCCTCGGGCGGCAGGTCCTGGGCCAGGTCGGGATGGATCAAGCCCGCGGCGATGGCGCGGCGACAGACATTCGCGAGGTCGATGCCCCGACCGTCGTCGCGTACGTCGATCTCGATCGAGTCCTTCTGGCGCCGCGCTTCGATACGCAGTGAGCCGGTCTCGGACTTGCCCGCCGCCCGTCGATCGGCAGGCGTCTCGAGCCCGTGGTCGACGGCATTCCTGACCAGATGGAGCAGCGGCTCGCCCAGGCGATCGAGGATCGAACGGTCCAGCTCGAGCTCGGCCCCCAGGATCTCGACCTCGACGCGCTTGCCAAGCTTCTCCGCGACCTGTCGGGCCGTTCGAGGCAGCGTGTCGGTCACACGCACGAGCGGCGCGGTACGCAGCTCGAGCACCCGACGCTGCAGCTCGGCGACCCGGCGATCGACGCGATCGAAGCCGTCGGCCACCTCGGGATCCTGCGCATAGCGCGCGACGCCCGTGCGCAGCTGGCTCGAGCTGAGGATCACCTCACCGACCGCCGAGAGGAACCGGTCGAGGGTGTCCGTCCGCACGCGCACCGTCGGACTGAGCGGCGGAGGCGCTGGCACGGGCGCAGCCCGGCCTGCCGCCGGAGCGACCGGGGTCGGCTCCGACGCGACGCCCACCGCCGAGACAGCGGGCTCTAGCTCAGGACTTTTTTTGGTTCGCCCCCCACCGGGTCGGGCTCGGGCTCGAGCTCTGCGGCGACGGAAGGCGGCATCTCCGCGAGCTCGGCCAGCAGGGCTTCGTCGGCCCCTGACAGCTCCTGCTCGTCGGAGACGGCGGCGACCATCGACTCGAGGGCCTCCAGACTCCGGAAGAGCAGCGCCAGCTCGGCCGGGTCGCGCACGCGGCCCGCGGTGCGCACGCCCTCCATCCGATCTTCCATGCGATGCGAGAGATCCGCGACGGGATCGTATCCGAGCGAGGCAGCCATCGACTTGATCGAGTGGGCCATCCGGAAGATGGTGTCGATCGCATCGACGCTCGCCATCTCCTTCTCGAGATCGAGCAGCGCACGGCTGATCTCCGCGAGGTGGTCTGCCGCCTCCTCGAGGAAGATCCGTCGATATTTGGCCATATCCAGGGCCATGCTAGTCGTCGGCCTTCTCGATGACCTTCTTCAGGGTCGCGATCACGCTGTCGGGCTTGAAGGGCTTGACGATGAAGTCTCGCGCGCCGGCCTGGAGCGCCTCCATGACCAGCGTCTCCTGACCGAGGGCGCTGCACATGACGACGCAGGCGGTCGGCGTCTCGGCGAGGATCGTCTTCACCGCGTCGATACCCGATCGCTTGGGCATCACGATATCCATCGTGACGAGATCCGGCTGGAGCTCCTTGTAGAGATCCACCGCCTCGATGCCGTTGGTCGCTTCGCCGACGACCTCGTGACCCTCGGGCTCGATGATCTCCCGGATCATCTGACGCATGAAGGACGCATCATCCGCAATCAATACTCGTGCCATGTCCATTCCCCCGAAACGAATGCCACTTAAGACGTGGCGCTCTCGATGACCTCTTCCCCTCGCGCCACCAAGGCGGCGGGGTCGAGAATGTGAACGATGCGACCTTCTACGGGTCGCCTCTCTACGACGAGCTCGCCGCCGACATGCCGTCCGGCCTCGGACCGACCCGCGACGAGCCCGATCACGCGATCGACCGGCATGCCCATGCGCGCAGGACTGCCGGGCTTCTCCGAAACCACGAGCACCTGCTCCTGGGCGTAGCCCACGGTCGTTGCCGCACCGAAGGGCGTCGCGCCCGCCTCGTCCCGATCGCGCCCGAGCAAGAGCTCCGTCGCGACGAGCGGCAAGGCCTCCCCGTGCCAGTTCATCACGCCACCGACCGGAAGCGCCAGCGACGGGACGCCGGTCACGCGGTCCTTCTCAGCGACTTCGACGACCCAGGCGATCGGCAGCGCGTACTGGATGTCCTCGAAGAGGAACATCAGCAGCCGATCGGCGTCGTCGATGGGTCTCGGGGCAGTGCTCACCACAAGTCTCCCGGCTTCGTCGTCGCCGCGGGCTCGGGGACGGTCGGCTCGTCGACCAGGTCGGCGGGCTCCGTCACGAAGGGCTCGGGCTCGAGCCGTGGTCGCTCGCCTTGCGGCGCGGAAGCAGCGCCTTCTCGTGGTTTCGGAACATTGCCCGTCTGGAAGATCGTGAGCGACGTCTCGAGCTCCCCGGCCAACCGGCTCACGCTCTCGGCCGATCGATAGATGCCGTCGAGAATGCGCAGCTGCCCGTTCATCGTGTCGCCGAGCTCGGAGACGCTCTGACCGTTGCCACTCGCCACCTTCGCGATCTCTTCGATCGCCGCGACCATGCTCTGCGCGTTCAACGAGTGGCTGTCCGCGCCGTGGAAGATCTCCTCCGAACGCGTCGCCGCCTCCGACACGGCCATGCTGATCTGGGCCAGCGCCCCGGCGATCGTGTTGACGTCCTCTCGCCCCTCGCCGATCACCTGACTCGACTGCCGCATCTCGTCGGCGACCATCGCGGTGTCGGCCTGGATCTCGTGCATCAGCTGGCTGATCTCGTCCGCACTGCGACCGGCGCTCTCCGAGAGCTTTCGGATCTCGTCCGCCACGACGGAGAATCCACGACCGGCCTCGCCTGCCCGAGCCGCCTCGATGGATGCGTTCAGCGAGAGCAGATTCGTACGATGCGCGACCGACGTGATGATCTCGGTGATCTGATGAACGTGCCGCGTCTTGGCTTCGAGCTCGAAGACCTTGTCGCCCGTGCTCTCCGCGCGCTCGAAGACGGCCTTCATCTTCTCGATCGCCAGTCGCGCGACCTCGACACCCGTGCCGGCCTTCTGATTGGCCTCGGCCGCAAAGCCGAAGGCCTCACGAGCTCGGCCGGCGTTCAGGTCGATCTCGCTCGAGACCTCGTTCATGCGATGCGAAGCCTGGTCGAGCAGCTCCTGCTCCTGATCGACACCGGTCGCGACCGCCGCGACGGTATGGGCGATGCCCTCGCTGCTGGTGCGGAGACGATCGAGGGCGGACTCGAGTCCGACCGACGAGCGACTGACGGAGCCCGCGGTGTCCTGGACGCGAGAGACGAGCGCACGCAGCTCGACGAGCATGCCCGAGAGGCTCTCGGCGAGATCATCGACCTCGTCGGCCAGTCGGGAATCGGGGTTGCTCTGGATCTCGACGCGCAGATCCCCCTTGCGGATGCGTTCGGTTGCGCCTCGCAGCGCGTCGAATTTCGCGTGGAACATTCGCGAGAGGAAGAACCCGATCACGCCGCCGACGCCGAGCGCCACGAAGAAGCGCACGCCACCGCTCCAGAAGTCGATGCCCAGGAGGCTGACGAGGATCGGGAGGACCGAGGTCGCACCGGCGACGGCCAGGGAGCCCAGAACGAATTTGCCGGTGAGAGAGAGACGCACGACCGATTCATCGGCCCCACGAGCGCCAGGCTTGACGTTTCCGCCCTCGCGAGGCCCCGTTTCCGAGCGCGCTCAGCCCCGCGAGCCGCCCGGGAAATGGTGCCCCGAAGCGGCGGGAGGCAGCCCCACTACCCCCGGCTCACGGCGAATCCAGCCGATCCGCCGGACCTCGACCCCGAGGCGCCGCGCGAGCGTCGCCTCGGAGGTCTGATTCCGTCCCGAGCGGAAGGCGAAGAGCAGCTCGTAGTCCTCGCCGCCGCCCGTGAGCACCTCGAGCGGATCGAGCCCGAGCGCTCTGCAGCCCCGATCGAAACCCCTGGGTCTCGGCAGGCGCGACGCGTCGACTTCGGCGCCGAGCCCGTCCGCCTCGAGCAGGTGGGCGAGATCCGTCGAGAGTCCGTCCGAGAGATCGATGCAGGCACGGGTCCCAGTGAGGCGGGCGAGCGCACGGCCCGCTTCGATCCGGGGCGTCGGCACCCTCGTCGAGCGCGCGCCCGACCGATCCGCGCGCAGCCGGGCGAGTGCGGCACCACCGAGCGCCCCCGTCACGAAGAGCCCGTCGCCGGACGCGAGCCCGCGGCGGCGCAGCGCCCTTCCCTTCGAGCAGCGTCCGATCACCGTCACGTGGAGACTCCATTCCCCCGCGCTCGCGAGATTGCCTCCGACCAGCGGACAGGCGTAACGCTTCGACTCCGCGACGAAGCCCGCGATCAGGCCGTCGAAGACATCGATCGGCGCATCCGCGGGGGCCGCCAGACTGAGCAACGCGCCCACCGGCGTCGCCCCCATCGCGGCGAGATCCGAGAGGTTGACGAGCAGCGCCCGGCGTCCGACCGTGCGCGGCGTCTCGCGACCGAAACGAAAATGCACGCCCTCGACCTGGGCATCGGTCGTCACGACCAGCTCCTGGCCCGAGCGAGGCCTGAGGATCGCCGCATCGTCCCCGATTCCGAGTGCCCAGTCGCGACCGACGGAGCGTCCGGCGCGGCGAGCGATGCGGGCAATGAGGGCTGATTCACCGAGATCCGAGAGCGTGCGGCGCGCAGAGGTCATGCGCGCATCGTAGGCGTGGCGCCCGCGCTGCGGCAAGCCGACACGGCCGACGCCGAGCCCCGAGCGATCGGCCTGCGGCCGCTGGGGTACGCGCCGTCAGAGCGGTTGGCTCGCCCCGGCCTGGATCTCGATGCGGTCCAGCAGCGGCGCGCGATGATGGAGCCGACGAACGTCCTCTTTCAGAACGAGCTGACCCTTCTCGAGCCATGCCTGCGGCGCGACGCTGGCGATCGAGAAGTCGAATCGCAGCCGACCGAGACAATCCGACCGGAAGTCGAGCAGAGGCACGCTGCCCCAGTAGCGCGCCTGCATGCGCTTCGTTCGCCCCGCTCCCGAGGACTCGCCCGCGCTCGACGCGAGACCGAAGAGCTCGCTCAACGCCCGCTCACGTTCATAGAGAATCGCGCCGTCCGAGCGCTCGACACTCAATCGGTAGGGCAGGATCGCAGCCGTGGGATCCAGCGCCGCCTGCTCGCGCTCCGGCTCGGGCTCCGCGAGGCAGGCCTCGAACTGCAGCTCGAGCCGATACCAGCGACCCCCGAGCGCGCGAAGCTCCATGTCCGCCTCGCCCGTTGGCAAGACGTCCCGCACGTCCATCAGCTCGCCGGAGCGCATGGCGGAATCGTGCCGCCAGGCACGATAGACGAGGAAGCCGGGAACCCCGACGAGCGGCAGCAGCCACAGGGACATGAGCGGCTTCGGTGCTAGGCGCGTCGGTCGCGTGCGTGAGCCGGAGCCCCCGCGCCCGAATTGGACGTCGTCGACGATCGCAGCGGACGCGGTCGAGGAGACCATTCGAGGGGCGAGACGAGTACGACGTCGAGGACTTCACGCATATGTTTGACGGGCACGAAGGTGATTCGCTTCTTGAGCTCCTTGGGAATCTCGCGGAGGTCGGCCTGGTTCGTGTCCGGGATGATGATCGTCGAGATTCCGCTGCGGAGCGCCGCGAGCGCCTTCTCGCGAACGCCGCCGACGGGAAGCACGCGCCCCCGCAGCGTCACCTCCCCCGTCATCGCCACATCCGACCGGACCGCGATATCGGTCGCGAGCGAGGCGATCGCGGTCGCGAGCGCGACCCCGGCGGACGGTCCGTCCTTCGGCGTGGCGCCGGCCGGCACGTGAACGTGGATCTGCTGCTTGCCGAACTCCCGCTCGTCGACGCCGATCTCGCCCAGGATCGATCGCACATAGGAGAGCGCTGCCTGACCGCTCTCCTTCATCACGTCCCCGAGCTGCCCGGTCAGGACAAGCCCACGACCGCGCGACAGGTTCGCTTCGAGGGAGAGGACCTCGCCGCCGCCCTCGGTCCAGGCCAGGCCGTTCACGAGACCGACCTCGGAATGCTCCGACGCCGCATCGTGGCGATAGGGCGGCGGGCCGAGCAGCTTGTCGAGCATCTTCGTGTTGATGACTGCGTTCGTCTCGTCGCCCTCCGCTCGGCGGCGCGCGACCTTGCGACAGATGGCGGCGACCTTGCGCTCGAGATTTCGCACGCCGGCCTCATAGGTGTACTCGGAGCACAGCGACGCGACGGCATTTCGCGTCCAGCTCACCTGCTCTTCTGTCATCCCATGCTCTTTCACCTGGCGCGGGATCAGGAAGTTGGTCGTGATCTCGGACTTCTCCTCCGGCGTGTAGCCAGACAACCGGATGACTTCCATGCGATCGCGCAGCGGCGCTGGAATCGGTTCGAGCATGTTCGCCGTAGCGATGAAGAGCACCTTCGAGAGATCGAAGGGCGTATTGAGGAAGTGATCGCTGAAGGTCCGATTCTGTTCGGGATCGAGGACCTCGAGCAGAGCCGCCGAGGGATCGCCTCGGAAGTCGGCGCCCAGCTTGTCGAGCTCGTCGAGCATCATCACGGGATTGCTCGTCCCCGCCTGCTTCAGCCCCTGGATGATCCGACCGGGGAGCGCCCCCACGTAGGTGCGCCGATGACCCCGGATCTCCGCTTCGTCCCGCACTCCGCCGAGCGACACGCGGACGAACTCGCGCCCCATGGCCTGGGCGATCGAGCGACCCAGCGACGTCTTGCCGACGCCGGGAGGACCGGCCAGACACAGGATCGGGCCACGGGAATCTTCCCGAAGCTTCCGGACGCTCAGGAACTCGAGGATCCGATCCTTCACGATCGATAGATGGGCGTGATCACGATCGAGGATCTCGCGCGCTTCATCGAGACCGAGTCGGTCCGGCGAGCAGCGATCCCACGGCAGCTCGACGACCCAGTCCAGATAATTCCTGACGACCTGCGCTTCGGGACCGTCGGGGTGCATGCGTTCGAGCCGGCGGAGCTGTCGCATCGCCTCCTCGAGAGCCTCGTCCGGAAGCGACGCCTCCTCGACCTTGAGTCGGTATTCGTCGAACTCTTCCGCACGCGGATCGGACTCGCCGAGCTCGTTCTGGATGGCGCGAAGCTGCTCGCGCAGGAAGGCCTCGCGGTGATCGCGTGACAGCTCGTCGGGGGCACCGGGATTCGGACCCCGCACATCGCGGTCGGCCCTGGCCGACGTGGCCTCGAGCTCTCGCTTCAAGAACACATCGACGCGCCTCAGCCGTGCGATCGAATCCTCGATCTCGAGGACCTCCTGCGCCTCTTCGAGTCGCAGTCGGAGATTGGAGGCGACCAGGTCGGCCATGCGTCCAGGACTCTGCACGTTGGCCGTGATCGAGAGGACTTCGGGCGGCAGGTTCTTGAGCGGGAGGAGCTCCTCGACTCGATTGCGAACGGTGCGCGTCAACGCCTCGCCTTCGACCGTCCAGTCGTCGGCACCTTCGTCGGCGCTGTTCGCGAGCGGCGTCACCCGAACCCAGGTGCTCTCCGGATGCTCGATCACCGAATCGATCCGCGCCTTGCCGAGGCCCTGGACGAGGACCTTCAGTCGGCCGTCGGGCAGACGCATGCTGCGCATGACCATCGCGACGGTTCCGACCTGGTAGAGATCATCGGGATCGGGTTCGATCGTCTCCGGGTTTCGCTGCGCGACGAGGAAGAGCAGTCGGTCACCCGACATAGCGTCTTCGACCGCCGCAATCGAACGTTCACGTTCGACGAAGAGCGGGAGCACCATGTACGGAAACACGACGAACTCTCGCAGCGCGAGGACGGGAAGCTCTTCAGGGATTCCATCAGCCGGGGGCCTGCATTCCATAGAAGCATTAACGGCTTGCCGGAAGCGGACTTTAGGTGCCTGAGAGTTCTCGAGATTGCGAGTTGCAAGGCAGGCAAGAGCTGGCAGCGAACAGGCAATTCGCGCACGAATGCGCAGGATGGAACGTCAATCCAGCGAGCGGAAACGACCTCCCGAGATGCGGAGCAGGAAGGGCCGCCGTCGCGCATTCCCATTGGGATGCATCGTCAGCACTCCTGTTGCACCCGGGTATGCGCGCGTATCGAGGATGCCGGATCGAACGCCCTCCCGGTCGCGCCTTCCCGCCGAGAGCTGGACCAGCACCAGGTTCGCTGCGTCGAAGGCTTCTGCCGAATACGCGTCGGGCTCGGACGAGAACGTATTCCGATATCCCTCCACGAATTCGGACACGAAGGACAGATCACTCTCGGGATAGAAGGACGTGCTCACGATCGCGCCCGAGACGTGTTGTCGAGCCACCTTCGGGAGATCTTCGTCGACCCAA
This sequence comes from uncultured delta proteobacterium, assembly GCA_963698485.1. GTDB lineage: Bacteria > Myxococcota_A > UBA9160 > UBA9160 > UBA4427 > UBA4427. The sequence goes on from CAVORA010000005.1 coordinate 245,154, forward strand.
TCACTCGAGCCCAGGAGTCTGACTCCGCGGATCTCGTGATAGGCGAGTCCCGGCGCGATCAACGCGATCTTGTCCGCTCGATCGGGAATGAAGAGCACGTCGAAATCCACGATCGGGGGCAGCGGCTCGAGCTCTGGCCCCAGGATGTTGTAGGCCGCGTCGCGCAGCAGTGCCGCGTCTTCCGGCTCCAGACGACGAGCCCCCTGCAAGACGTCCTCGCGCTGAGCGAGCGCTTTTCGTTCCCAGCTCGTCAGGAAGCGGTAACCGATCATGTCGCGAATCGCGCTCGCGAAATCCACCGCCTCGGGGTCATAGCTGGAAGCGGCGACCATCTTCCCGCCGCGTGCCGTGACTTCTTCCCAGTAGAGCTTGCGCATCCCTCGGCCGTAACGCGTCTTCGGGTACAGCACGGCGAAGCGCTTGGCCCCGAGCACGTCGAAGGCGTGTGAAACGAGCACGCCGACTTCGTCGTCGGGTCGCGTTCGCGTCCGAAAAGCCTGGGTCCGGCCGGCCGGAACGTCTTCGCGGGTCGACAGGGTGACGAGCGGGACACCGACCTGCTCCGCGGCTTCCGCCGCGGCGCCGGATTCCGCACTGAAGATCGGCCCGATGATCGCGACCAGGCTCGGATCCTCGGCCAGCTCGCGCACCCGCGCTGCGGCGATCTCGGGGTCGCCTTCCGAATCCCGCACCACGAGCCGAATCTGCCTGCCGGACGCGCGCGTCGGCATCCGGGAGACGAGCTCGCTCCCGACCGATGAGGCCGCCGCCGCCGATGTGACCGAGGACGCGCCGTCGGGCTCACCGGAGAACAAGCCCGCCGCCAGCAGGATCCCACGCAGGCTCTCCTCGCCGAAGGACGCGAATTCGCCCGACAAGGGCAACACGACACCGAGCGTTCCACGCGCTTCGTCGGTCCGTGGCCGAGGTCGATCGGCCAGCTCGCGCAGCGGAGGCAGAGCGGCTTCCACCTCCGCCGCCTGGAGCATGAGAGCGAGGCGCTCCTCGAGCGCGCGAAGCTGACTGCGATCGAGCTCGCTTCGCATCAATGCCTCCGTGCGCGCGAGGCGGTCTCGCGCCAGCTCGAGCTGACCCGAGTCGAGGGCACGACGACTGAGCTCGAGCGCGATCGAGTTCGCTGGTGGATCCCCGCGCAGGCCCCGCATCATCTCCTGCAGCTCGGCGTTCGCCGCGCGCGCGATCAGCTCTGCGATGTCTCGATCCACGGCCTCGACGCGACTCACCAGTCGTGCCCTCGCGGTCCGATCGAGTGTACTCTCGCCCTCCGGATCGGATTCACGAACGAGCACCGTACGCAAGGCCGTCAGATTCTCGAGGCGTTCAACGGGGGTCTGCGAGAGGGCCACGCGCAGACGCAGGGCAGCGCGCTGATCCGTCAGCCCGAGCCGGCTGAGGTCGAGGGGCGTGAGGAGGCGACGTGCCGCCGCTCGGTTCTCGCGCGCGTACTCGAGCTGCGCCATGCGAAGACGCGCCGGGGCTGCCCGATCACTGCTCGGGTAGCTGCTCAAGATCTTCCCGAGCCAACGCAGGCCTGCCTCCTGGTCGCCCGCCGCGAACGCGAGCTGGGAGAGCTGCTCGGCGGCATCGTCCGCGAGAGGGCTGCGCGGATAGGTCTCGATGAATCGCTCGAGCTCCTGGGTGGCGCCACGCGAATCGCCGGGCAAGCGTCCCATCGCAGCGTCGTAGGCCGCGCGCTGCTCCGGCGGCACACTCGAATCCGAGAAGCCCGGAATCATCGAGCAGCCCGACAGCCACAGCCCCAACACCAGCGCCGCGGCGGCGCCCGTTCGCGTCAAGCCGGTCCCTCTACACGCAAAGCGTGACGTCGTGCTCGCCTGCTCGCGCTCGCGCGCGACGCGGCGCTCCGATCCCTTCGCCATGCGACCCCCCTCACGGCCTTCGTTCCGAAACCGGCGCCATTCTAGTCGGACCGGTCCGCCCGAGTCACCACCCGGCTCGAGATCGCGCGTCAGGGCCCGGCAGCTCGGCTCGCTCGGCCGCGATCTCAGAACAGATCGCGCAGCTTGTCGACGAAGCCTTTCGTGGTCGGCGAGACCTCGTGCCCGGACTGCTCCGCGAACTCCTCGAGCAGCTCGCGCTGACGGGCGTTCAGCTTCGTCGGGACCTCCACGAAGACACGGACATAGAGGTCGCCGCGCATCTTCATCAGCTGCGCCGGCTCGAGTCGCGGCTGCAGCGGCGGGAGCCCCTTGCCTCGCAGCCGCAGCACGCGGCCACTCTGGGTGCCCTCCGGAATCTGCAGCTGGACCTTGCCGTCGAGTGTCGGAACCTCCACCTCCGCTCCGAGCGCGGCCTGCACGAAGGGGATCGGCACCTCGACCTGGAGATCGGTGCCATCGCGCTCGAAGAGCGGATGCGGTCGCAGCACCATCACCACGTACAGGTCACCGGGCTCGCCGCCGGCGATGCCCGCCTCGCCTTCACCGCTGACCCGCAGGCGGGCACCATCTTCGACACCCGGCGGCACCTTCACCTGGATCGTCTGCTGCCCCTCCACGCGCCCCGCGCCGCGGCAGCTCGTGCAGGGATTCGTGATCGTCTCGCCGGCGCCACCGCAGGCGTCGCAGGGCCGATTGACGCGGAAGAAGCCCTGCTGGAAGACCAGCTGACCGGTTCCCTCACAGCGGCCGCAGCGGGCGGGCTTGCTGCCCTCTGCTGCTCCCGAGCCCCCGCACGGCTCGCAGCGCTTCATCTTGGGAATCTTGAGGCTCGGCTCGCAGCCGTTCAGTACGTCGTCGAGATCGATCTCGAGGTTGTAGCGGAGGTCGGCGCCGCGCTGACCGCGGCCTCGGCGACTCCCGCCCCGGCCGCCTCCGCCCCCGAAGATGTCTCCGAAGAGATCGTTGAAGAGGTCGCCGAAATTACCCAGGTCGCCGAAATCGGCTCCGGGATGACCGCCGCCCGGGCCGCCGAGACCCGCGTGCCCGAACTGGTCGTAGCGCGCGCGCTTGGCCGGATCCGACAGCACGGCGTACGCCTCGGAGACCTGCTTGAAGCGCTCCTCGGCCGCCGGGTCGTCGGGGTTGCGATCGGGATGACACTCCAGCGCGAGCTTGCGGTAGGCCTTCTTGAGATCGCCCTCGGACACGCCCCGCGCGACGCCGAGGACCTCGTAATAGTCCCGCTTGCTCACGCTGATTCCCTCTCCATCGAATGAGTCCGCCCGTCGGAGGCACCCGCCCCGACCGGTCGCGACGGCGAGCCGATCGCCCGAGGGGACGGCACGCGCCGGATCGCGGGAGACTCGTCACGCGCCGTGGGATGTCAAGCGGGGGACGGGAATCAGCCCTATTCCGGGTCCGCACCGGGCGCGACCGACTCGTCCGCGCCGCCGAGCGCAGCATAGAGCTGCTCGGTGAGCGCGTAGGAGAGCCTGGAGAGCTCTGCGATCGCGACTTCGAGCGCCTCCGGGTCCTGGCCTGAAACCAGGGAGGCGGTCTTCTCGATCTGGGCCTTCAGCGCCTGGGCATCGCCGGGGTCCACGTCCTCGGCGAACTCTTCGAGCGCGCGCGACGAGGAGTACATCAAGCCGTCGGCCTTGTTGCGAAGATCGATCAACGACCGCAGCGCCTTGTCGGCCGCGGCGCTGCCCTCAGCCTCCTCCACCAGCCGCTCGACCTCGGCCTCGGTGAGACCGCTCGAAGCCGTGACCTCGATGCTCTGGGACTTCCCCGTGCCGAGATCCTTCGCGGAGACGCTGACCACGCCGTCGGTGTCGATGGCGAAGGTCACCTCGATCTGGGGCACGCCGCGCGGCGCGGGCGGAATCCCGACCAGCTCGAAGCGCCCGAGCGTCATGTTGTCCTCGGCCAGCTCGCGCTCGCCCTGCAGCACGTGGATTCGGACGACGTCCTGATGATCTTCGGTGGTCGAGAAGACCTGGCTCTTGGTGCAGGGAATCGTCGTGTTCTTGGCGAGGATCTTGGTCGCGACACCGCCCTGTGTCTCGACGCCGAGCGAGAGCGGCGTCACGTCGAGCAGCAGGACCTCCTCCACCTCGCCGGTCAGCACACCGCCCTGGATCGCCGCGCCTGCCGACACCACCTCGTCCGGGTTCACTCCGCGCATCGGTGGCTTCGAGAAGATCTCCTCCACCTTTCGCTGGACCATCGGCATGCGCGTCATGCCGCCGACCAGCACGACCTCATCGATGTCACGCGCGGTCAGCCCGGCATCCTCGAGCGCGATCCGACACGGTGCTTCGAGGCGCGCGACCATCTCGCTCACCAGCAGCTCGAGCTCCTGACGCGTCATCGAGTGCACGAGGTGCTTCGGCCCTTCGTCGTCGGCACAGATGAAAGGCAGATTGATATCGGTCTCTTCGGCCGAGGAGAGCTCGTGCTTCGCGCGCTCCGCCGCCTCCTTGAGTCGCTGGAGCGCCATCGGATCGCCGCGCAGATCGATGCCCTGCTCCTTCTCGAAGTGTGCCGCCAGGGCGTCGACGATCACGTTGTCGAAGTCCTCGCCGCCGAGGAATGTGTCGCCGTTGGTGCTGAGCACCTGGAAGACGCCGTCCCCGATCTCGAGGATCGAGACGTCGAAGGTGCCGCCGCCGAGGTCGAAGACCGCGATCTTCTGGTCTTCGTGCTGATTGATGCCGTAGGAGAGGGCCGCCGCCGTGGGCTCGTTGATGATCCGCAGGACCTCGAGTCCCGCGATCCTGCCCGCCTCCTTGGTCGCCTGGCGCTGGGCGTCGTTGAAGTAGGCCGGCACCGTGATCACGGCCTGATCGACCGGTGACCCGAGGAACTCGGAGGCGGTCTCCCGCATCCGATTCAGGATCATCGCCGAGATCTCCTGCGGCGAGCAGGCCTTGCCGTCGATCTCGACCCAGGCGTCGCCGTTCTCGGCCCCGACGATCTTGAAGGGCGCGATCTTCGCGAAGGACTGGACCTCGTCGCAGTCGAGCTTTCGGCCGAGCAGCCGCTTGCAGGCGAAGATGGTTCGGTCGGGATTCGTGACCGCCTGACGCTTGGCGATCTGGCCGACCAGGCGCTCGCCGCTCTCGGTATAGGCGACCATCGAAGGCGTCGTCCGGGCACCCTCGGCGTTGGCGACGACCTCTGGCTGGTCGCCCATCATCACGGACACGCAGCTATTCGTCGTGCCGAGATCGATCCCGATGACCTTGCTCATGAAAGTCCGTCCCCTCATTCATGCGAACATGCGAAGCGCTTCGAAGCGAATCGCGACCTGGTCGGCCCGACTCGCCTGCTCCGCCTCGGTCCCAACGACCGAGTCGATGAGGATCCGAGACCTATTCGTTGCCTCCGGCACCCGCCGCCGCGCTCTCTTCGGCGGTCGGTTCCCGTGAGACGATGACCCGCGCCGGACGCAGCATCCGATCGTGAATCACATATCCTTTTTGCAGCACCTGCAGGACGCTGTTCGCGGGCACGTCCCCGTTCGGGATCTGTCCCATCGCCTCGTGAACCGCCGGATCGAAGATCTGGCCCTCGGCCTGGATCTCCGAAACCCCATGTGCGGCCAGCACCCCGAGGATCTCCCGGTGTACCAGCTCGACTCCGTCCAGGATCCCCTGGGCCTCCGGACCGGCATTCTGCGCCCCGTGCGCAAGTGCTCGTTCCAAATTATCGACCGTCGAAAGAAGATCCTTGACGAGATTCTGGTGGCCGAACTTGAAGCTCTCCTGTTTCTCCTTCAGGCTGCGGCGCCGAAAGTTGTCGAACTCGGCCTGGAGGCGCAGGTGATGCTCGCCCTGCTCCTCGAACTCCTTCACCTTCTCCTCGTACAGATTCTTCAGGTCCTGCAGCTCCTGGGACAGCATCTCGATGGTCATTTTGTCCGCGGAAGACGCGTCTCCGGATCGCCCGCCGGCCGCCGAGGCGGCCTCGCGATCCTCGAGCGCCTGCGTCGCCTCGCGCAGGGCCGCTTCCATCTCATCGCTGGCCGCGATGCGCGGCCCTTCCTCGGGCGGATCTTCTCCGGCCCCGCGACCACGTCGCGCCATCTCGTCTTCGGGCAAATCACTCATTCGGGAATCATCCATCGCCTGTCGCACAGGGCTCGTCGTGGGTGAATGGCCGATCCGGCCTCGCGCGTCCAGCGACCCGGCCTTCACGAATCGGGACTCCAATCCTAGGCACCGATCCGATCATGCCAACAGCTTTCGCGTCACCAGCTCCGAGCAATAGTGAACGAGCGGAATCACCCGTCCGTAGTCCATCCGCTGGGGCCCGATGACGCCCAGCACGCCGAGGGGCTCCTGACCGGCCCCCCCGCTGATCTCTCCGTCCGCCGGGGTCGCTGCCCGCGGAAGACCCGTTTTCGTCGTGCCATACGGAACTACGATCAGGGCGCAGTCGCGCAACGACGGCTCCCCCAGCTCGGCCCCGAGGGACATCGAAAGCCCGATGCCCTTGGCGCCGATATCGGCCGACGCGATGCGATGCAGTAGGTCCAGCAGCCTTTGATTGGTCTCGAGGGCCGCAAAAAGCCCGCGAATTCGGCCCGGGTCCGAGAATTCCGGCTGATCGAGGAGCGCCAGCCGGGTAGCGATCACGAGGTCACCGTCGACGGGACCGCCTTCGACCTCACAGGCACGCAGCCCCAGAGCCCACGCCGCGTGCAGGATCTGATCCGCCTCCCCGCAGAGCCGCTCGCGCTCGGACTCGAGCAATTTCCGCAAGCCGACGAGGCTGCGCCCCTCGACGCGCTCCGCCAGGTGATCGCGCACGCGCTCGAGCTCGCGGGCCGAGATCGGGGCGACATCCTCGATCAAACGCTCGACCACCCCGCCGTTCTGCGCGATCAGAACCGCCAGCACGCGCCCCTCGGCGACCGGAACCAGATGCAGCGTCCGAAGCCGCAGCCGTTCGACCCGCGGCGCGACCACGAATCCGAGCTGGCGGGTGTGTTCCGAGAGGAGCTGAGAGGCCTGGCGCGGCGTCTCCGCGGCCTTCACGCCGTCGAGCTCCCGATCGAGGATTCGTTGGTGGTGGGGACCGAGGTGCCCGAGCTCGAGCAGCTGATCGACGAAGACCCGCATTCCGAGCGCCGTTGGCACGCGACCGGCCGAGGCGTGCGCCTTGTCGATCAGTCCTGCGGCGTGCAGCTCCGCCAGCGTGTTTCGAACGCTGGCCGGCGACAGCGCCGTCGGCATCAGCTGTGAGAGCGCCGTCGAGGCGACCGGCCCGGCCTGCCCGATATAGGCGGCGACCAGGGCCCGCAGGACCATCGCCTGGCGCTCCGAGAGCTCACTCTCGAGCTGCGCACGTTCGATTCGGGGGCGGTTGTCTGCGCGGTTCATGATTCGCTGACCAGGGCTTGGGGCGGCCGAGTGTCCGCGCTTTGAAACCTCGATCTGGGGCGACGATCTTCGAGCCTCGGTTGATCCGTGCCTGCGTAGTCATTGAATACCCTCGGCCCCCGGGAGCGTCAAATCGCGGCCGCTCACTCCTCGATCGCTGCGACGAACTCGGCGGCCACGGAGTCCGCGAGCAGACGCCCCGAGTCGGAGAGCCTGAGGTCACCGTTCGTGTCTTCGATCAGCCAGCCACGCCCGACGACCCGATCGATCTCGTCGGCGAAGAAGGCGCGCGGCAAGGCCCCGAACTCGGCCTTGAAGAGCGCGGCCTCGAGGCCCTCGCGCTGGCGCAGGGCCAGGAAGACCGCCTCACCCCGCGCCGTCTCGACGCACAGCGGCTCGAGCTCACCGACGTCCGAGGCATCGGCGTCGAGCGCAGCCCGCCAGGCCTCGAGCGAGCGCGGATTGGCGCGCCGGGCGCCGTGGGGATGGACGGCCGAGCGCGCTTCGGTCGAGTGGGCTCCGAGACCGAGACCGAGAACCGCCTGGCGCTGCCAGTAGCGGGCATTGTGTCGCGCCCGCCTCCCGGGACGCGCATAGCTCGAGATCTCGTAGCGCTCGTACCCGGCCCCGGCGAGCCGAGCCTCGATGCGGCCGATCATCTCCGCGGCCCGGTCCTCGTCGCAAGCGTTCAGGCGACCATCCGCGAGCGCTCTTCCGAAGGGCGTGTCGGGCTCGTAGGTCAGCTCGTAGGTCGAGACGTGCTCGGGCGCCCACTCGATCAGCTCCCCGAGGTCGCGATCGAGATCGGCCAGCGATTGCTCGGGTCCCGCGAAGATCAGATCGAGCGAGAGGTTGTCGAAGCCGGCGGCGCGGGCCGCAGCCAGGGTCGAGCGCGCTGCGGGAGCCCGATGCGCCCGACCGAGGCGCTTCAGCTGAAGGTCGTCGAAGGATTGGATTCCGATCGACAGGCGATTGACGCCGGCCTCGAGAAACCCGGGCAGTCTCGCCTGCTCGACGGTGCTCGGATTGAGCTCGAGGGTCGTCTCGATCTCTGCGTCTTCCGAGCCCGGTCCGGTGGTGAAGGCGTCACGGACCGCCTCGACCAGCCGGTGGATCGACTCGGGGCGGAACAGCGAAGGCGTGCCGCCGCCCAGATACACGCTCGCGAGCGAGCGCCCCGCGAAGGCGTGCCGCCGCGCCGCGAGCTCCGCGAAGCAGCCCCTCGACGTATCGCTCTTCGACGTGGGGCTCGAGCGGGCGAGCTGCGATCACCGCGAAGTCGCAATACGGACAGATCCGATCGCAGAACGGAAGATGGAGATAGACGCCGACCCTTCCGTCGTCGTAGGCCGGTTCGTCGTCATGGGCCAGCCGGGCGGGCGGCCGGGCCGCTTGATCTTCGATCGCCATGATCGGAGCCTAGCCCTTCCCTGTCCCGCGAATCGCCACGCGGACAGCGAGCTTTGACCGCAGCCGTCGGGTACTCTCGCGGCGCTTTGGCCTCGAACCCGACTCTCGACATCGATTCGCCCCGACCGGACGGCCCCTCGACCGAGGGGCCTGTGCTCCCGAAAACGCTCGCCGAGGAGACGCCGCCGCCGACGCTCTTCGAACGGCTGCCGAATGGACTGACGCTGCTGCTGCGAGAGAGTCATCGCTCCCCCGTCGTCGAGCTGCAGATCTGGGCCGGCGTGGGATCCGCGGACGAGCGGAAAGGCGAAGAGGGCCTGGCGCACTTCCACGAGCACATGCTCTTCAAGGGCACCGAACGGCGCGGCGTCGGCGACGTGGCCGGCGACATCGAGGGGCTCGGCGGTCACATCAACGCCTACACCTCCTTCGACCAGACCGTCTACCACGCGACGCTTCCCTCCGGCGCCTGGCGTGAGGGACTCGACGTCCTGACGGATGCGGTCCGCTACTCGCGCTTCGATGCCGAGGAGGTCGAGCGCGAACGAGAGGTCGTGCTCGAGGAGATCCGTCGTTCCGAGGACACACCGGGTCACGTGTTAGGCGACCTCGCGTTTCGCGAGTGCTACCGCAAGCATCCCTACGGAGCGCCGATCCTCGGGCCCGGCGGAGAACGTCGCCAGCTTCGACCGCGAGCGGGTCCGGCGCTTCTTCGAACGCTGGTACACGCCCGAGAACCTGATGGTCGTCGCGGTGGGCGACTTCGATCGCCGCGAGGTCGCCGCCGAGATCGAGCGCCTCTTCGCGGATGCCCTCCCCGGGAACGCGCGGCGCAAGCGCCCGGTGGAGCCCACCTCGACGGGATTGCGCGTCGCCATCCTGCGTCGTCCCTTCGAAGGGCATCGCGTCGATCTCTCCTGGCCCGCGTCCCGCTTCTGCGAAGACGACGCGGTCTACCTCGATCTGCTCGCCTACGTGCTCGGCGAGTGCGAGTCGAGTCGACTGGTGCGCTCGATCCGGGAGGAGGAGGCGCTGGTCGATCGGATCGACGCCGAGGCCTACACGCCGCTCGACCGGGGACTCTTCAGCATCGGCTTCGAGACCGATGGACCACGGCTCGAGCAGGCCATCGCCCGGATCGTGGAGGAGACCGATCGGCTGCGCCGCGAGCCCGTCTCGGAGGCGGAGCTCGAACGCGCGCGCATCAACTTCCTCGCGAGCGAACAATTCGAGCGCGAGAGCGTCTCGGGCGTCGCGTCGAAGATCGGCAGCTACGAGTCGATGGGCGGAGGCTGGCGGCGCGAGGGCGAGGCCCTCGAGATCTTGCGCCGGGCCACGCCCGAAGACCTGATGCGCGTCGCGAATCGATACCTCGAGCCGGATGGCCTCGCGGTCGCTGCCTTGATTCCCGAGAACGCAGACCCCTCTCTCGACGAGGCAGCGCTCCGCAGCTGCGTCGCGCACGGTCTCCGGTCGGCACGTGTCGAGCGGGCCTCGAACGACGTCGACGCGACGTCGCCCGGCGCGGGCGTGGCCGCCACGGGAGCTCGGGCTGCCGAGCGTCCCCTCGAAAGGCTGATCCTCCGCCCGCTGCGCCAGGCCGCGGATGGGGCGGGAGAAAGACTCGATGCGACCCTGCCGAGCGGGCTCGACGTGCACGTCCTGCGGCGTCCCGAAGTGCCGATCGTCGCAGCACGCCTCGCGTGCCTCGGCGGATTGCTGGCTGAAGACGAATCGAACTCGGGCATCACGCGCTTCCTGAACGCGATGTGGACGCGGGGCACGCGCTCGCTCTCGGCCGCGGAGTTCGCCCGACAGAGCGAGGCGCTCGCCGCCGAGATCGATGGCTTCTCCGGTCGCAACTCATTGGGACTCACCCTCGACAGCCTGAGCGAGACGCTCGACCCGGCCCTCGCCTTGTTCGCGGAGGCCCTGCTCGAGCCCCGCTTCGATGCAGAGGAGATCGAACGCGAGCGCCGCGAGACCCTGGCGGCGCTCGAGCGCCGCGAAGATCGGCTCGGGCAGCGTGCCTTCCAGCTCTTCGCGCAGACCGAGTTCGAACGCCACCCCTACCGGCTCACGGTCCTCGGAGAACGCGCCGCGATCGAAGCGATCACGACGGCGGACCTCGTGGCCCACTCCGCGCGCCTCGTGCGCGCCAATCGCGCAGCGCTCGCGATCGTGGGCGACGTCGACCCCGAGCAGGTGGTCCGACTGGTCGCCGACCGGCTGGAAGGACTCTCGCCCGGAGAGGATGGATTCGAGATTCCGGAGGTCGGCACGCGCGGCGTCGGTGTGCGCGAGTCGGAATTGATCAAGGACCGCTCGCAGGCCCATCTGATCGTGGGATTCCGCGGCGTCACGATGGCCGATCCCGACCGCTACACGCTCGAGCTGATCTCCCAGCTGCTCGCGGGCCAGGGCGGACGGCTCTTCCTCGAGCTGCGCGATCGCCAGAGCCTCGCGTACACGGTGTCGGCCTCGAACGTCGAGGGGCTCGTGCCCGGCTACTTCTCGCTCTACATCGCCACCGCGCCCGACAAGCTGGAGCGCGCGCGCCGCGGCATCTTCGACGAGATCGACCGACTCACGAGCCATGCGCCGAGCCACGACGAGCTCGAGCGTGCGGTCCGCTTCGGCATCGGCAGCTTCGCCATCGACTCCCAGCGCAGCCATGCCCGCGCCGCGCACATCGCCCTCGACTCGATCTATGGGCTCGGTCCCGACCACGCCGATGAGTTCCCGCGCCGGATCGCCGAGATCCAGCCGGCGGACGTGCTGCGGGTCGCACAACGGATCTTCCGAACCGATGCGTGCACGATCAGCGCCGTGCACCCGGCTGAGGAGCACTGACCCATCCGGCGATCCCTGCGGTCCGGACCACCGCTTCCGGGATGCGACTCCTGAAATGAGAACGCTCCCAGGTCTGGCATGACCTGGGAGCGTTCAGGCTACATCACGGGCGTCAGGACCGTTGCGGTCGAGGCGTCGCGTCCCTGCGGTCCTCCGCCGATGATGCCGTGAGAGATCATCTGACCGAGAGCCGCCCGAGCCATCGCATCGAGTCGAGCTGCGAAGGCGCGAGTTCCGCCGCGAGTCAGGAGCGCCCAGGGATGGATCACCTGGGCGCTCACCGACCTTGGCTGCGACTGGCCTGCTCCCCCCCCTTCCCAAGCGGGGTCGCAGTACGTCCGAACGGTGATCCGTAAAAGGCCGAATATCCCCTTGAAAGTCTAGATGACGGGTCGAATGCCTCGTTTTCGGGTCCCGCCGTCTCTCAATCAGACCGGCCGTCTCGCGACGTGGGAGCAATATATCCGAACGGTCATATTTTGTGTGAAAAAATTTGACACTTCTCCTGAGATTCTTCCACTCGCCCCGATCGGCAAGAATCCGTCGCGCATGCGCAACGGGGCCACCGCATCCTCCCGCCGGCTGCCCACTCTCGCCGGTGTTCGAGCAGCGAGGCCCGCGCGCCCTCTCCGCTGCGGATCCCGGCACGCTCCCTGACGGGCCAGGGTCAGTGCTCGATCACCCGCTGCACGCCGATCGCGGCGCCGTCGGTGCGCGGATCGGATCCGCCGAAATGCTGGCCCGTCCCGGCGTCCACGACGATCACTTCCGCCGCGGACCAATGACGCGGGCTCCGCTCGACGTCGTGTCCCTGTGCTTCGAGGACGCGAATCACTTCGTCCGCCAGCTCCGGCTCGACGCGCAGTCGATTCGGGTCCCATTGGTGATGAAAGCGCGGCGCAGCGACGGCTGCGGCCGGATCCATCTTCCAGTCGACCACGTTCAGGATCGTGAGCAGCGTCGTCGAGATGATGCGCGGTCCGCCGGGACTGCCCGAGACCATGAAGAGCCGGCCGTCCCGATCGAGGATCGTCGGCGTCATGCTCGAGAGCGGTCGCTTGCGCGGCGCGACCAGGTTCGCACCGCGCGTATCGATCAGCCCGTAGCTGTTGGGCGTTCCCGTAGCGACGGCGAAGTCGTCCATCTCGTTGTTCAGCACGACGCCCGTCCCCGGCACGGTGATCCCGGAGCCGAAGGGTGTATTGATCGTCATCGTGAGGGCGACGGCGCGACCGGCCGCATCGCTGACCGACAGATGGGTCGTGCCCGCGTCGTCGGGCAGACGGCCTGGCGACGCGATCAGGGTCGCTGTCTGCGCGTTGATCCGACGCCGCTGCAGCGCGGCGTAGTCCTTCGAGACCAGCCGATCGATCGGGACGTCGACGAAATCCGAGTCACCCATGTAGGCCGCGCGGTCGGCGAAGGCGAGCTTCATGGCCTCGGTCACGAGATGGATCGCCGGCGCGCTGCCGGAACGAAGTGCGCCGAGGTCGAAGCCCTCGAGCACGTTCAGCGCCTGGACGAGCACCGCCCCTCCCGACGAGGGCGGCGGGAAGCTCGCCACGCGCAGCCCCCGATACGTCGCCGATCACCGGCTCGCGCCAGCGCGGCTGATAGGCGATCAGGTCCGCCAGCGTCAGGAGCCCGCCCCGTTTCTGCACCTCGGCGACCATCGCCCGCCCGACCTCGCCGTCCCGGAAGACGCTCTCGCCCCGCTGCGCGAGCAGACGAAGCGACCGGGCCAGGTCCTTCTGCACGAGCACCTGGCCGCGCATCTCGGTCCCCTCGAAGGGACCGAATTGGATCCGCCAGGTCTCCGGGAAGTCGTCGGGCGCGAAGCGCTGGCGCATGAAGCCCGCCATCCGCGCGTGGTAGCGGCCGATCTCGACGCCGTTCTCCGCGAGATCGATGGCCGGCGCCAAGACCTGGGCGAGCGGCATCGTCCCGTGCTTCTCGAGCAGCTCGAGCATTCCCGGCACGAAGGAGGGCACCGCGACCGCCAGCGGGCCGTGCACCGAGGCGCCCTTCGGCACTCCCGGATCGATGTACATCGTCGGCGTCGCCGCCGCCGGGCGCCGTCTCGCGTGCATCGAGGGCGCGGATCGTGCCGTCCTCGAGCCGCACCAGCGCGAAGGCCCCACCGCCCGACCCCGGCCGAGAAGGGCTGCACGACGCCCACCGCAAAGGCCGTCGCCACCGCCGCATCGATCGCGTTGCCGCCCGCCTCGAGGATCGAAGCCCCCGCCCGAGCGGCCGCGTGATGGGTCGAGACCACCATGCCGAGCCGCCCCAGCTCGGGGGCGGCCGCGGCGGCGGTCGCCGCCCGAGGTCCGATGCTCCCGCTCGCGAGCAGTCCGAAGACCCACAGGATGAAGATCCGCTTCGCGACCCGGCAGCCCCGCCGCGCAAACCCCGTCATGACTTCCCCACCCCCTGCCCCAAACGCCCCCGCGAACGCAAAAGACTCAGCTCGTCGTCGATTTCGGACGATGACTGCCTCATGCGAGGCACGCTATCACAATCGCAGGACCACCCGGACGGGAGCGGCTCGCACGCCACACGAGTCTGTTCGAAGCTCGATCGGGCTTGGGTTGCTCGCTCGGGCGGCAGCGCCTTGCTCGGCGCCGCGCTCGTTCTGTCCTGCTGCGCGCTGGCCTGCGATCGCGGGATCGAGCCGAAGGGCGAGGCGACGCCGAGCGTCACGCGCACGCGAAGCCAGGCGGCCGACGACCCCGCCTCCTTCGCCTGGCCCGAGGATCCCAGTCACCCCGTCCTCGAGATCGATCTCGCCTGGTCGGACTCGACGGGCCGCATTCTGATCGAGCTGGTCCCGGAGCTCGCCCCCGCCACGGTCGCGGCGATCATCGAGCTTGCCAACGACGGCTTCTACGACGGCACGACGTTCCATCGCGTGATCCCGGGATTCATGATCCAGGGCGGCGATCCCAACTCCCGGGACCGCGATCCGACCAACGATGGACGGGGCGCGCCCGGACGGACACTGCACGACGAGTTCAGCGAGGCACCTTTCGCTCGAGGCGTCGTCGGTCTCGGCAACAAGGGACGCGAGAACTCCACGAGCACCCAGCTCTTCATCATGCACGCGGACAACGAGAATCTCGATGGACGCTATACCGCCGTCGGGCGGGTGATTCACGGCATGGAGCTCGTGGACGAGGTCACTCGGGTGGCCATCGATCGCAGCGGTCGCTGGGGCCCCAAGGACCGACCGATCGAGAACATCGTCATGTCGCGCGTGCGCACGATCGGACAGCTCGCCGCCGTCCAGGCAAGCCTCGAGAGCGAGACCGAGCCGAGCACCCACGGCGGCGCGAGGCTCGTCGCCGCCGAGCCCGACGAATCCACCCGGGAAGCGCAGGCATCGTCGACCGCCCCGCCTGCCTCTCCCGATTCGAATGACGATTGGAAGGGGCTGAGGGCATCCGCTCGTTAGCCGCGAGGCCAACGCAACCGACCGAAGCCGTGGCCCGCGCCCGCTCGACCCGTCCTCGCCGAGAAGGCTGCTTTGATCCTCGGGGGAGCCAGGCCTGCCCGGCCCCCCAGCCCTCTCGCTGCCAGGTTCTCGAGGCCGAGGTATAGACGGGGCCGCGCTGTCCGGTACTCTTGCGCTCCTTCGGTGGCCCGGTAGCTCAGTTGGTAGAGCACTCGACTGAAAATTGAGGTGTCGGCGGTTCGAGCCCGCCCTGGGCCACCATTTTCCACGGCCGGCCGTGTTGGCTGCGAGCGGCCGGGAGCGCTGATCTCGAGAGGCTGTTGGCTGCGAGCGGCCGGGAGCGCTGATCTCGAGAGGCTGTTGGCTGCGAGCGGCCGGGAGCGCTGATCTCGAGAGGCCGTTGGCTGCGAGCGGCTCTGCTCAGGCGCTCGCGCCGGGAACCTGGCGCGGATCCGCGGCGCCTTCCGTGACCAGCCGCTTCATGCCGTCGCGCCAGTCGACGCGGGTCTCGCCGATCACCTCGTGGAGCTTCGTCGTGTCGCAGGGCGTGCAGGGAAAGAAATCGTCGCTGTAGACGAACTCGACCTTCTTGCCCATCAGCTCCGCCATGTACTCGCACCACTCCTCGGCGCTCACGAGCTGACTCCCACACCAGTTGATCAGGAGCGGCGGCGTGCTCGCGGCGCCTAACATCGCCACCAGCTGCCGACAGTAGTCTTCCTCATGGACGGGGCTGAAGAGATTCGGCCTGGAGCTATGCAGGTAGATCGGCTCGCCCTTGCGGATCGACTCCATGTGCATCACGGGCAGACCGCCCCCCGGCCCGTAGCCCACGTTCATCCGCGCGATCACCGCCGGAATCCCGAACTGACCGGAGACGAACTTGACGACGGCCTCCGCGGCCACCTTGGAGATCGAGTAGATCGGGCAATGCCCGCGCATCGCGTCGCCAAGGGGATCCGTCTCCTTGAGCGGAACCTGGCCGTTCGGCTGATAGACCGAGCAGGTGGAGCTGAAGAAGAAGGCCTTCACGTTCGGGAAGTGCGCCATCAGCCGTCCGGTCGCGACTGCGTTCACTTCGATCGCGCGCTCGAAGTCGCTGTCACCGGGCGCCTGGGTCGTCGCCAGATGCAGGACGTAGTCGTAATCGGAATCGAGCTGCTCGAGATCATCGTGCACGTAGTCGAAGGGCAGGCACTCGAGACCGGCGGACTCGAGGCGCTCGCGACTCCCGGGAGCGCCGAAGCGTGCGATGGCGTGCACGCGATTGCGATCCGCGAGGCTGCGGCCGATCGAGTAGGCGAGCTGACCGGTCGCGCCGGTCAGAAGGATCTTCTGGTCCACGAGCTCAGGCATGGGCTGCTCCGATTCCTGCGTATTTCGTCTGCGATGATCCCGAACGGAGATGCGGCGGCCCGACTAGGCGCGTAGCGACTCGATCAGCGAGGCGGGCACCTCGAAATGCGAGATCTCCGTCGGCTCGGCAAGCCCATCGAGCAGCGACCGGATCGCGGGACCGGCGGCGGCCAACGCGGCACGATCGAGCGAGGCCGCGATCGTCGGGAAGCCCGCCTCTTCGACGAGCGCCGGTGCGCGCGTCGTCAGCGCCTCGACTCCCCATTCGATGCTCCCGGCATCCCCCGCCTGGATCGTGACCTCGGCGTCGTTCTCGGCCGGCGCGTGATAATGCGGGCGCTCGCGAAAGAGATCCATCCGGACGAGCTCGACGCTCTCGCCTTCCGCGCCCTGATCGCCAGGGTGTCGGGCGCCCTCACTCCAGATGTAGAGCGTGATCCCGCCGTCGATCACGTCGACTTCGCGGCGACACGCCACCAGACGGAGTCCTCCGACCGCCAGCTCGGCGTCGGCACTCTTGCGGATTTCGAGCTTGGCCATCTCGGGCGTCGTCTCGGTCGGGCTGGCTTCGGCCATCGTTCGGCTCCTCTTTCTCTTTCTCTATCTCCGCATCGCTGCGCGGGCTCACCGCAACGCTACCGAATCCAGCGGACTCTGGAGCCGCTCGAAGGTCGCCGCGGGGACCGCGGCGACGGATCGACCCCGGCCCGCCCGCGCTAGGACAGCAGATGGTCCACGAACTCGAGCAGGCTCGCATGGATCGCGACGCCCACGAGCTCGTCCTCGGGCAGCTCGGAAAACCCGAGCCCCGATTCGACCAGCACGGGCCGGCAGCCGGCCGCCCGCGCCGCCCCCAGGTCCGAGGCCCTGTCCCCGACGAAGGGCGCACCGCGCGCGTCCAGGCCGAGCGCCCGCTCGGCCTGGTGGATCAGGCCCGGCTTCGGCTTGCGGCAATCACAGCCATCCGAGGGCAGATGCGGACAGATGAAGATTCCGTCGATTCGACCGCCGGCGCGGGCGACCTCCTCGCGAAGGTGCGCATGGATGGCGTCGAGCGCCGTGCGATCGAAGAGTCCTCGCGCGAGTCCGGATTGATTCGAGATGATCACGATTCGATGGCCGGCGGCCGTCAGCCGAGCGATCGCTTCCAGGCTCCCGGGCAGAGGTCTCCAATCATCGACCGAACGCACGAAGTCCGGGGACTCGTGGTTCACCACCCCGTCTCGATCGAGGAACACGACCCGATCGGAGCTGGAATCGAAGGCATTCACGCGCGCAATCGTCCTTCGCCGGGGTCGCCACGCCCGATCTTGCCCGACGAGAGACCGGCACGCCTCCGCCTGACCTAAGCCTGATAGTCAAAGTCGAACTCCGCCTCTTCGAGCAAGGGCGCCTTCTCGTCCTTCTCGGTCGTCACGGTCGGCGCGATCGGCCACTCGATGGCGATCGTCGGATCCTTGTAGGAGACGGCGCGCTCGGACTCGGGCGTATGGATCGCCGTGCACTTGTAGTGGACCAGCGTCTCGTCCTCGAGCGCGAGGAAGCCGTGCGCAAAGCCCTTCGGCACCCATAGCGACAGATGGTTCTCGGCGCTCAGCTCACGGCCCACCCATTGCGAGTAGGTCGGCGAGCCGGCGCGCAGATCGACCGCCACGTCGAAGATGGATCCCTGAAGGCAGCGCACGAGCTTGCCCATCGCGTGCGGCTCGATCTGGTAGTGCATGCCGCGCAGCGTACCCCGGCGCGACTTGCTGAGGTTGTCCTGCAGGAACACCTCGTCGAAGCCCGCCCGATGCCACATTTCCTGCGAGTAGGACTCCGAGAAGAAGCCGCGGTCGTCGGCGATCACTCCCGTGTGGACCTCGAGCACGCTCGCGATCTCCGTGGGCTTGAATGTCACAGGCATCGGCATGATCAGGTGACTCCTCCAGTGCGGGCTCGCGGGCGCCCATCGATCGCGAGCGCAGCGCACGCGTGTCGCGCCGGACTTTCGGAGAGTCGAGCCCGAAGCGCAAGCCGGCGCGTCCGGGCGATCATCGCGCCCTTCCCTCTCGCAGGAGTCGGGCGCGGCGCGAGATCAACCGACGACGCCTTCGTGCAGCCGGCAACGCCCGAAAGGCGTCGCGGTATCCCGAGAGCAGAGCCCGATCACGTGCCAGCACGAAGCCGAAGCGCAGCACCTCCCAACCGATCAGCCAGGGAAGATTGCGCACGAAGTCGGCGCGCGATTCGTTCTTCACGACCTGTAGATAGTGGTTCTTGAACGAGTGACGCCGGATCTCCACCGGAATCCGACCCCGATCGACCCGCTTCCAACCCCGAGCGTGTACCGCCACGGCGGCCGGCTCGTAGAGGATCTCGAAGCCGAGACGCCGCGCGCGCCAACACAGATCCGTGTCCTCGTGATAGGCGAAGAAGCTCTCGTCGAAGATCTCTCCCTCGATCTCGAGGGTGTCGAGCGCCGCCGTTCGCAGCAGCATCGCGGCGCCGCTGGCGCCCTCGACCCGTTCGGCCGCATCGAACTGCCCCCGATCCGGCTGCTCGCTGCCACGATCCCGGGGCCGGCGATGGCGCGGAAAGACGATGCCCGCGCTGTCGAGGGTCTCGCGATCGGCGCGCAGCAGCTTGCCGGTCGCGATGGCCACGCGTGGGTCGCGCGACGTCGCCTCGAGCAGGCAGCGCGCGAAGTCTGGATCGAGCTCGACGTCGGGATTCAGGACGA
The DNA here is from genome assembly GCA_963698485.1 of uncultured delta proteobacterium. Taxonomy (GTDB): domain Bacteria; phylum Myxococcota_A; class UBA9160; order UBA9160; family UBA4427; genus UBA4427. The sequence continues at coordinate 264,261 of CAVORA010000005.1, forward strand.
GTGCGAAGTCGAGAGCGTCGGGCCGATCGGCACGCAGGCGGTCGAGAACCCGATTCGCACCGCCCGCATAGCCGACGTTCGCGCCGGCCAGCGCGATCGCCTCCGGATGTCGCCGGCAGACCTGCTCGAATCGGGCGGGATCGACGCCGGTGTCGTACACGACCACGCGGCTCGCTGGCAGGGACTGACGAGCCAGCGAGGCGAGGCAACGCTCGAGATCGGCGTAGCTGCCGTGATTGACGATCCCGGCCCCCCAGACGGCTGGAGCCCGGGCCGAGGCCTGTCGTCGCGGCCCGCCCTCGCCCGATCGCTCCACGCCCCCTCCGCCGCGCGCTCAGCCGGGGCCGAAATAGCGCTCGTAATACTCGTCGATCTTCGATTCGAGTCGGCCGCGAAGGGGACGCAGAACGAGCGGCAGGCTGATCACGATCGAGATCTTTTCCTGGTCGTAGCCAACGCAGGCCCTGGCACCGCGCGCCTCACACACGGCCTCGTCGCCCTTCCAGCGCCAGGTCCCCCCGAGCCGATCGGCGAGACTGTCCGCGAGTCCCTCGATCCTCGACCGGACGTCATCGGGATCCTCGAATCCGTGCCTGCGTGTCAGCGAAATGTCGGCCATGCGCGGCCCCTCCGGATGCGATCGATCGTGCGATCGCGCTGATGCTACCGCCGCCGACGCGCTTCCAACATGCCCCTGCCTGAATTCCCCCAGGAGGCCCAGGGAATCCGCCCGAGGCGCGGCCTCGGAGGTCAAGTCCAGTCCGGGCAGGGTCGAAGATTCCAGCTGGACGCGAACGACCGCGATCTTCCGCCCATGCCAGTGAGCCCCCTCGACGATGCTCCCGAGTCCAAAGCACTGTGCGCGCCCCGAGCTGATGGCGACCCGGACATCGCGCGCCCGCGTGCGGGCCTGGGCAGCGCGCTGCCTGCTCGTGATCGGATGCGGCCTCGGGATCGCCGGCCCGCTGCATGCGGCCCCGGGCGACGTGCTCTTCAGCGACGACTTCGAGTCCGGCATGGGGCAGTGGTCGACCACGGACGCGAACCTCTCGGGCATCAACTCGATGACGTTCTCGTCGTCGTCGAGATCACTCTACGTGCGGGGCGATACGGTCTACACGACGTCGATCGCAGTCGATACGCGAGTTCCCGCGCTGCGCGTGCAGGCCTGGATCCGACGCGGCTCGGATCGCTTCAGCGAGACGACCGACTCGGGCGATGACCTCTGGATCGAGTACCTCGACGCGAACGGCAGCTGGCAGTTCCTGCGATCGTATTTCGGTAACGCGACCGCGGGCGAGATCCTCAGCCTCGACGAGACGCTCACGGGCAATGCCCTGCACGCGGGCTTCCGCCTGCGCGTGCAGCTCACGAGCGGCAGCGGAGGCCCGCCCGACAACCGGGGCATCGGCTGGGACTATTGGCATCTGGACGACATCCGGCTCGTCGAGGTCGCGCCACCCGAGGCCTTCGGGCTGGGCAGCTGCGAGGAGTTCGAGTCCGGGCTGCCGTCTGGCTGGAACGTTTCGGGCAGCTACGGCCAGGCCAGCGTCACCTCCCAGACCGCCAGCAGCCCCAGCCGCTCGCTCGCCGTCTACGGTGGCATCGTCACGGTCAGCTCGCCGGTCATCGATGTCGCCGGCGCCAGCAATCTCCGCCTGAGCGCCTGGATCCGCCGGGGATCGGACCGCTTCAGCGAGGACCCTGATTCGGGCGAAGACTTCTTCGTCGAATACCTCCGTTCCGACGGCACCTGGGTGACGCTCGGAACCTACCGGGGCAACGGCACGCCCGGGCAGATCTACACCCCGAGCTTCACGCTCCCGGCCGCCGCCGCGCATGCGGGCTTCCGACTGAGGCTGCGCATGCGGGGCTACGACCGTCCGCCCTGGGATTACTGGCACGTCGACAGCCTCTGCCTCACCGGGAACGCCGGGCAGGCCGGTGCTGCGGCGGCGGAGTGGCGATTCGAGGAGGCGGCCTGGACCGGCGTGAGCGGCGAGGTCGAGGACTCGAGCGGCCAGGGTCACGGCGGCAGCATCGTCGGCACGCCGACGACCGTCGACGCCAGCCCCGCCGTCGCGGGGGATCCGGGGACCTGTCGTTATGCGGACCTTCGCGCCGAAGACGATGGCATCCTGATCCCGCACCACCCCGACCTCTCCGGCACCGATGCCCTGACCTATGCCGCCTGGATTCGCCCGACCACCTTGAAGGAAAAGGGCATGGTGATGGGCAAGGAGACCGACAACGGAAGCCAGCGCGCCCAGATGTCGATCGTGCGCGAAAAGGAGAAGCTGCTCGGCGAGGTGGTGACCGACGACGGCCGGTTCGAGGTCGAGACCGGGAAGATCCTGCGCGCGAATGGCTGGCAGCACGCGGCGCTGGTCTTCGACGGGTCGAGCCTGCGCCTCTACGTCGACGGACGACTCGAAGACTCGGACAGCTTCCGCAGGACGACGCTCGTCGAGCTCGGCCGTCCCTTTGCGATCGGCAAGCGTCCCGAGCGCGACAACGACAACTTCGTGGGCGACATCGACGAGGTCCGCGTCTATCGCGAGGCGCTCGATGCCGGCGCTGTCGCCGCGCTCATGAGCGACACACATCCCTGTCCGGCCGCGGGTGATTTCCTGGTCTCGCACGACGGGGCCGGGATCCACTGTCAGCCCGAGCCCGTCGACGTGACCGTCCGCGACGGCAGCGGTGCGATCCTCACGAGCTACGCAGGCTCGATCACGCTCGACACCCAATCCGGAAACGGGACCTGGGCGCTGCTTTCCGGGGCGGGCACCTTCAGCGACGCGACGCCGGGGGATGGACGCGCGACCTATCAGTTCGTTCCGAGCGATCGCGGCACGGCGCAGTTCAGCCTCGACTACCCGTCTGGACCCCCGACGCTCGACGTCGACGTCTTCGCCGGGTCGCTTCGCGACGATGACTCCGAGGGCGATCTGACCTTCGACCCGGGCGCCTTCGCGGTGACGGCCAGCGCATTGCCGACGCCACCCCCGGCGACCGTGAACGACCCGATCGGCACCCAGACCGCCGGCCTCGACTTCCCGATCCATCTCACGGCCTATGGCGCTTCCTGCGGCGTCACCGAGACCTATACGGGCAGCAAGCCCATCCAGCTCTGGATCGAATACCACGATCCGGCAACGGGAACGCTCGTCCCGACGATCGACGGCAGCGCGATCGCCACGACGGAGGCTGCGGCGACCGATCGGCCGATCGAGTTCATCGACGGCCGCGCCGTGGTCCTGGCGAAGTACAAGGACGTCGGGCGGATCGTGATCCGTGTAAAGGACGAGAGCTCGGCCACGGCGATCCTCGGCTCGACCGGAGCCTTCGTCGTGCGCCCTGCGGACCTCGTCGTGAGCTCTGTCCTGAATGCCGGTGGCGACGCCAACCCGGCGAGCGATGCACCGACCGGCCCCGTCTTCGCCGCCGCCGGCGAAGCCTTCAGCGTGACCGTCGAGGCGCGCGACGCCGAGGGCAGCCGCACACCGAATTACGGCCTCGAAGCGATCGGTGAAGGCCTCCGGATCACGTCTGCCAGCCTCGTGGCTCCGGCCGGCGGTCGAAACGGAACGCTCGACGACGGAGCGATCGCGAACCCGACCGCCTTCACGGCGGCCTCACCAGCAGGGAGCTTCGTAGGCGACACCTTCGCGTTCGACGAGGTCGGCGCGATCCGATTGCAGGCCAGCGTCGCCGACGGCGACTACCTCGGGACGGGCGACGTGGTCGGCTCCGTTTCCGACGTCGTGGGTCGATTCACGCCGAGTCGCCTCGAGGTCACGGCGAACGCACCGCGCTTCCAGACGGGCTGTGCGCTCGGCGCCTTCACCTGGATCGGACAGCCCTTCGGCTTCACGAGCGGCGAGGCCCCCGTCCTGACGGTCCGAGCCGTAAACGCCGCCAGCCAGACGACCGGCAACTATTTCGGGCAATGGTGGCGCGTCACGAACGACTCCCTCGCCAACCGCGACTACGCGATGAGCGGCGGCACGCTGGACCAGGCCGGCCTGCCCGCCCCGAGCGCGGATCCGGCCATCGTCTCGAACGGCGACGGAACCGGCAGCCTGACCTTCTCGGCGGGGAGTGGACTCGTCGCCGACCGAGGCAGCCCGGTGGCCCCCTTCTACGCCGAGATCTCGCTCTCGATCGACGTGATCGACGAGGACGGGATCGCCTTCCTCGGCAATCCAGTCACGATCGGCGGGACCAGCAGCGGAGCAGGCATCGCCTTCGACGCGAGCAAGCGCTTCCAGTTCGGACGCGTGAGTCTCGAGAATGCGCACGGGTCCGAGCTCGTCGACCTGTCGATGTCCCTGCGAGCCCAACGCTTCGACGGCAGGACCTTCGTCGACGACACGAACGACAGCTGCTCGCGAATCCCCGCCAGCGCACTCTCGCTGACGCAGTCGCCGAGCGGCCTCGGGTCGAGCGCCACGGTCGCGAACGATCCGCTCGCGAGCGGCGACGCCGGGCTGCGGCTCTCGGCGCCGAGCGGGACCGGCACCATCGACATCCTCGTCGATCTCGGCGCGTCGGGCGCGAACCTGCCCTGGCTCCGCTACGACTGGCCCGAGGACGGGAACCTCGACGGGGTGCTCGACGATGATCCGCGCGGGCGCGCCACCTTCGGCATCTGGGAAGGGCGCGACTCGCTGATCTTCCTGCGCGAACGCTATTAGGCCGGCACCAGCCGTGAGGCTTCTTCAGGTCGCCGGGTCGAGGAAATCCTTGAAGCCGTAGCGCTTGCTCGGGCCGATGTGGATCTGCTCCATCACGCCCACTCCCTCCTCGTCCCCGAGCTTCGCCTTGACGACGGACTGGATGTGCTGGTTCGGCAGCTCCATGTTGTCGCAGTCTTCGATGCGCCAGGAATCGCTGCCGATCGCGAGCTCGCCCTTCCACTGACCGTGGCCCCACTCGGGATGGGAGTAACCGATGCCCTTCATGCGGTAGACGAGCAGACTCTCGACCTCGATCTCGGTCAACGAGCCGTCGAGGTGCTTCAGGCTGACCTCGGCGCGGCGAGCGCGGCGCGTTCCGGGAAAGAACTCGTGGATGGCGTGGTCGACGCCGGCGAGCTCCTCCATGTCGGGATCTTCGACGCCCGGGATCTTTCCTGGCTCGTCGTAGGTCGGCATGATCATGCCGTCCCAATGCCAGCAGACGCCGTGTTGGTTCTCGAAGATGCCGGCATGCGTGCAGCGATTCTTCCAGTGGATCGGGAACCACAGGAAGTTGATCGCGGGCATCTCGAGCGACGGCGCTCCGGGGGGCGCCGGATCCCCGACAGGCCGAATGCCCCAGGATCGATCCTTCGTGCCGAAGACCCGCGTCGGATCGATCTTGACCGACTTGCCCGCATAACGGATCTCGCCCTGCCAGTTGCCGAACTGATTGAATCGCGTCGCTTCCATGTGTCGGCCCGCGCTCGAAGGCGTCCGCTTCGAGCGCTGAAAGCCCTCGGCGAAGCTGGCCGTGCGCGGAATCCAGAGCAGGTCCGCCGAGATGCCGGTCTCGTTGTCGTCGAGAGTCACGCGCAGGCTCATCATCGGCTCGATGATCTCGAGCTTGAAGGGCCCGACCTCGACTTCGCTTCGCTCCTCGGGTGCCCGCCGCGAGCCGTGAAAGGAATGCTGCTCCCCATCGTGAACGATCGACAGGCCGCAATCGATGATGCCGAGATTCGGATAGACCGCAGCCCCGATGCCGAAGTAGAACTCGCCGTCGTCCTGATAGCCGTTGAACCAGTAGCGGTCGTAGGCGTGGCGGTCCGAAGTCGCGACGACCGCCAGGGGCTCGGCGGTCTGGTGGATCGGGTAGTCGTCGAACTTGGTCAGCATCGAAATTCCTCTCGAAAGCAGGTGCAGTGAAGCATGGACGGACAGCGCGCGGGATCAGCTCTGAACCGACTCGACCGCACGGTAGAAGGCCTCCGCCTGGCCGAGCAGATCATCGCCTGCCGGCGTGTACAGGATCTCGGTCGCGCCCGCGGCAGCCGCCGCCTCGGCGCGCTTTCTCATGTCCGGCGCCTCTGCCACCCAGCCGTGCCAGGGGATCTCGTTCCCAAAGGCTGCGATCGCCTTGCGGTCGGCCTCGGAGAGATGCGTGCAATGACCGTAGTGCACCGCAAGGTGACGCTCCTCTTCGCTTCGCTCGGACTCGATCTGTGCGAGCCAGTCAGCACCGCCCGGGATCGAGGCGACGTTCGCCGGGTCGGCCTCCCAGGTCGCATGATAGGCCCCGGCCATCCAGGCGCCGACGTCGTCGATCACGCGCGGCGCAGCGGGCGACTCCCCCGGCGCCAGAACCGTACCGTTCACCATCTGAACGGCCCAGTCGAAGTGCTGGGGAGGCGATGAGAAGCCCATCCAGCCATCCGCGATCTCCTGGGTGATCGCCAGGCCCTTGGGGCCGAAGGCCGAGAGCAGGATGGGGACGTCGATCGGTCGGGCCTGCGCGAGCTCGGGCCGATGGATCATCTGGCACGCCTGGCCCTCGATCTCGACGACCTCTCCCCGCAGCAGCCCCCGAAGCTGCTCGACATAACGTCGCACGAACTTCCACGAGAGCGCGTTCTGACCGAGCACCTTGCGCGCCGTGTAGCCCGTCCCCACTGCGCAGGCGAGTCGGCCCGGCGCGAGGCGATCGACCGTCGCGATCGCCGAGGCGGTCGTCATCACGTGACGCAGATTGGGAACCAGGACCGCGGTCCCGAGCCCGATCCGCTCGGTCGCCTGGGCGGCGAGTGCGAGATGGATCCAGAGGTCCTCGTAGAGGGCCGCGGAGTCGTACATCCAGACGCGGTCGTAGCCGAGGGCTTCGGCGTGCACGGCAAGCGCTGTCGCCTGCGGTCCGGGGGGCACACCGATCGAGATCTTCATTTCATCCTCTCCGACCCCAGCCTCGCGCCGATGAAAACGTTCGACATGCTAACCCGCCTCGCGCTCGTTCGACGAGATTTTTTCGGGGCTTGCCGCCGTCGCCGTTGGGATAGACTCCGAGCATGCCGAGATCCCCTGGCTGGGAGACAGCATCGAATCGAGAGCTACTCGACTGGCGGATCTGCGATCTGGGCGTCGAGCTCGAGGGAAGCTCGCTGGAAGCGCCGATCGCGCGTCTTCACGAGGAGCTGCGCAACCGCAACCTCAAGGTGCAGCCCCATTGCTGGCTCTCCGACGAGTGGTTCTCGCCCGACGGCGTCCCCGGCATCGCCATTCCCTTCTACCTGGCCCACCCCCGGCTGAAGCGGCTCGAACGCGCGCAGATCCTCGAGGTCGAAGGCGGGACACACAGCGAATGCCTGCGGCTGCTTCGCCACGAGGCCGGGCATGCCGTGCACCACGCATTTCGGTTGCACCGACGCAAGAAGTGGCGCGAGCTCTTCGGCTCCTCCTCCGATCCATACCCTGATTACTATCGACCCAACCCGGGAAGTCGACGCTATGTCGTGCATCTCCCGCATTGGTATGCCCAGAGCCACCCCGACGAGGATTTCGCGGAGACCTTCGCGGTCTGGCTGACGCCGGGCTCGCGCTGGCGCCGGAGATATCTGGGCTGGCCCGCGCTCCGGAAGCTCCGTTACGTCGATCAGCTGATGCGAGAGATCGCCGGCGAGCGCCCGCCCGTACGATCCCGCGCTCGGCCCGATCCCGCCCATCGCATCAAGACCACCCTGGGCGAGTACTACCGCGCCCGACGCGAGCGCTATCGGGTCCTGGCCTCCCGCGCCTACGACCAGGACCTGTTGCGCTTCTTCACGCCGATCGAAGAGAGCACCAGTCGGTCACCTGCGGCTGCGTCCTTCCTGCGAACGCATCGAGCCGAGATCCGGCGAATGGTGGCCCGCTCGACCGGAAAGCACGAGCTCGCGCTCGATACCGTGCTCGGAGAGATGATCGCTCGCTCCCGCGAGCTCAAGCTTCGCGCCGTAGGACGCCAGAGGCAGCTGGTGGTCGATTTCGCCATCCTGCTCGCGGCACGGAGCGCGGAGTTCGTGTACCGCGGTCGGGACTGGCACGCGCTATGACGGACAAGACCTCGGACAAGACCACGGACAAGAAACGCACGCCCCAGAAGGCGGCCAAGAAGGCCGAGGGAGGCAACGCGTCAACCACGAAGACACGGCGGCGCAAACGACCGACGCGTCGAAAGAAGCTGCGCGTCCTCGCGCTGATGCACGAAGACCTGGTTCCACCGGACGATCTCGACTCGCTCTCGGAGAGCGAGTTCAACCGGATCAAGACCGAGAGCGACATCCTCTTGGCGCTGCGCGAGCTCGGCCACGAAGCCCGGGCGCTCGGAGTCCGCGACGCCGTGCTCCCGATCCGCCAGGCCGTCGAAGAGTGGCACCCCGACATCGTCTTCAACCTGCTCGACGAGTTCCAGGGCGAGGCCATCTACGATCAGCATGTCGTCGCCTTCCTCGAGCTGCTCCGCGTCCCCTACACCGGAAACAATCCGCGGGGACTCGTGCTCGCCCGCGACAAAGCGCTCTCGAAGAAGGTCGCCCTCTACCATCGCATCACGGTCCCGCGCTTCTTCACCACGAGAAAGGGCCGCCGCGTTCGTCGCCCCAAACACCTCGGCTTCCCGTTGATCGTGAAATCGCTCGTCGAGGAAGCCTCGATGGGCATTTCGAAGGCTTCGATCGTTCGCGACGACGAGGCGCTCGCGACGCGCGTGCAGTTCATGCACGAGCGCATCGGAACCGACGCGATCGTGGAGGAGTTCATCCCGGGCCGCGAGATCTACGTGGGCGTCCTCGGCAATGACCGACTGATGGCGCTTCCTCCTCGCGAGCTGATCGTCGACGGGCTCGAGCCGGGCGAGGATCTGATCGCGACGGAGAGCCTCAAGCACAACATCCACTACCAGGACAAGCACGGCGTGCGGATCTCGGGCGCCCGGAACCTGCCGGAGGGCGTCGCGAACGCCCTCGACCGGACCAGCAAGCGGATCTACCGGATGCTGTCGCTCGAGGGATACGCCCGCATCGACTACCGGCTATCGCCCGACGGCAAGCTCTACTTCCTCGAGGCCAACCCGAACCCCGAGCTCGCCAACTACGAAGAGCTCGCGCACGCCGCCGCGAGGGCCGGGCTGAACTACACGACCTTGATCCAGCGCATCCTGAATCTGGGGCTGAGGCGCTAGTCGGGTCGATCGCGCGTCGGAAGCCCGTCGAGACTCTGCGCGTTCGCCTCGCGCCAGTAGTCGCGCAAGCCCTGCTCGCCCTTCTTCTCGGCCCACTTCGTGAGGGCGGTCCGATCCTCCCGATAATCCATCAGGGGAACCGCGTAGCCGCAGGAGGTCTGCACGAGGTCGATGTCGATCGAGAAGTATTGTCGCGCGCCTACCTGCGCCGGCAGACGCTGGCTGCAGGCCTGCCACTCCGCGTCGTCGGGATGGACCGCCCTGGCCCGACCGTAGACGCGCAGGATCAGGGGAGGCCCCTCGAACGCGCACCACATCAGGGTGATCCGATTCGAGTCGAGCAGATGCGCCGCGGTCTCGTTTCCGCTGCCCGTCAGGTTCAGCCAGAGCAGGCGATTCGGATCGAGCACGACCAGCGTCGGCCCTCCCTTGGGCGACAGGTTCACCCGACCCTCCCGCGCGGCGCTGGCGACGAAGAAGACGGGCTGCTTCTCGATGAATCGGCGATGGTCGTCGCCGAGCGAGTCGTACTGGTCGGCCATGGCTCCTCTCCGGCGCGCCGGCGGAGGCTAGCGAACCCGTTGCCCCGGCAGCGCGCCCGAGTCCGGCGACAGAATGAAGAGCTCGGCGTCACCGGACCCCGCGGCCAGGACCATGCCTTCGCTCACTCCGAACTTCATCTTGCGCGGCGCCAGGTTCGCGACGACGACCGTCAGACGCCCGATCAGCGACTCGGGCTCGTAGGCCTTCTTGATGCCCGCGAAGACCGTCCGCCGCTCGCCGCCCCCCAGCGACAGCGTCAGCTCGAGCAGCTTGTCCGCCTTGGGCACCGCGCGGGCGTCGACGATCAGGGCTACCCGCAGGTCGACCTTCGCGAAGTCGTCGATCGTGCACTCCGGCGCGAGCGGCTCGCCGGCCAGCGCCTCCGTCGAATCGCTCCCCGCCGCCGACTCGGCCTCGGAGGCCTCCCAGCCGGCACGGCTGGCCTCGAGCATCTCCGTCACCTTCTCCGCGTCGACCCGCTCCATCAGATGCTTGAACTTCGCGACCTCGTGCCCGACGACCGGGGTCGCGACGTCCTCCCAGCGCGTCGGCTCCTCGATCTGGAGCAGTCGCGCGGACTCCTCGGCGAATCGCGGCAGCACCGGCGCCAGGTAGATCGTGATCTGGCGAAACAGATTCAGCGCGATCGCACAGACCTCGTGCAGCTCGTCCTGCTTCGCCGGGTCCTTCTTGAGATTCCAGGGGGCCCGCGACTCGACGAACTCGTTGGCCCGGTCCGCGAGCGCCATCACCAGCCGCATGGCGCGATTGGTATCTCTGGCCTCGTAGGCAGCCGCGATCTCCTCCGCAGCCGCCGCGCCGGCGGCGAAGAGCCCATCGTCCCGACCGGTCGGATACTCCGGAAGCGGCTGCCCCTTCACGAAGCGCGCCGTCCGACTCGCCAGGTTCACGACCTTGCCGACCAGATCGGAGTTCACCTTCTGCACGAACTCCTCGAAGTTCAGGTCGATGTCGTCGACCTTCGCAGAGAGCTTGCTCGCGTAGTAGTAACGGAGATATTCGGGCGACAGATGATCCAGATAGGTTCGCGCCAGGATCGCCGTTCCGGTTCGCTTCGAGAGCTTCTCTCCGTTCACGGTCAGGAAGCCGTGCACGTGAACCGATCGGGGCAGCTCGAATCCGGCCGTCTTCAGCATGGCGGGCCAGAAGAGCGTGTGGAAATAGGCGATGTCCTTGCCGATGAAGTGATGGATCTCGCAGTCGGGATTGCGCCACCAGCGATCGAGATCGTCGCCGTTGGCGTCGCACCACTCCTTGGTCGCTGCGATGTAGCCGATCGGCGCATCGAGCCAGACGTAGAAGTAGTTGCCGGGCGCGTCCGGAATCTCGAAGCCGAAATAGGGGGCGGGACGCGAGATGTCCCAATCGCGGAGCGGCTCGGCGAGAAACGTGCCCTTCAGCCAATTGGCCGTCTCGGGCGGCACGTGGCCGGGCGTCTGGGTCCACTCTTCGAGGAAGGCGTGGAAGGGCTCGAGCTTGACGAAGAGATGCCGATGGCTGCGCTCTTCGGGCGTCGCGCCGCTGATGGCGCTCCTGGGGTCGATCAGGTCCCCGGGCTCGTAGGTCGCCCCGCAGCGATCGCAGTTGTCACCATATTGGCCGGGTGACTTGCATTTCGGACATCCACCTAACACGAACCGATCGGCCAGAAAGATCCCCGCCTCGGGATCGAAGAACTGGGTCACGTCTCGTTCGGCGATGCATCCCGCCTCCCGTAGCGCCGACCACACCTCGCCCACGATCGCCTCGTTCGCCGGAACGTGGGTGCTGCTGTAGTGGTCGTGGATGACGCCGAACGCGTTCAGGTCGGCGACGTGCGCGGCCTTCACCTCGTCGAGCAGCGCCTCGGGCTCACGCCCCTCCCGCTGCGCCCGCAGCATGGTGGCCGTGCCGTGGGTGTCGTCGCCACAGAAGTAGCGGACCTCGTGGCCACGCAGGCGCTGGTAGCGGAGCCAGAAATCCGTCTGCAGCGCCTCGACGAGGTACCCGAGGTGAATGCCCGCATTCACGTAGGGCAATGCACTCGTCACCAGAATCTGCCGTCGCTCCATCCGTCTCACCCCTGCGCCGAAGCCGGCTTCGCCGATCTCCAGCTCGCGCCGATTCGCCCCTGCGAGCGGATCCAGCTGCCTCCAGGCCGCTCACGCGGCCGGCCGCCGCCCTCGAACGGGCCGACGAGCGCGGGAGAATAGACGATCGGGCGGATTCGCCTCCCCCAGGCCCGGATCCGGAGTGACGGGCGGAAACCGCGGCGACCTTCCGGCTTCTCGCAGCCCTTCACCGCACGAAGCCCCCGCCGCATTCCATCGCTGGATCGCGAAATCACCCTAGATTCCAGCCGGGGGCCAGATAGAATGAAACCCGTCTGATATCGCCTTCTGGGACGAGATGTCTCGATCTCGACCCGAGCCAACGATTCGAAAGGGAAATCGTCCATGGAATTGTTCTCCGCCACCGGCATCGAAGTCATCTTCCGCTGGATCCACGTCCTCGCGGGTGTCACCTGGATCGGCGTCCTCTACTACTTCAACTTCATCCAGACGCCCTTCTTCGGCAGCGAGCTCGGCGGCACCGCCAAGGGCGCGATGACCCGCGGACTCGTTCCGAACGCGCTGTGGTGGTTCCGATGGGGCGCGATGTTCACGTTCCTCTCGGGCTGGACGATCGTCGCCTACCGCTACGGCCACCTCGGCGTGCCGCTCAGCGATGGCTATATGACCAAGATCCTGACGGGCGGCATCATGGGCACGCTCATGTGGTACAACGTCTGGTTCGTGATCTGGCCGGCGCAGCAGGTCGTGATCGCCAACGCCGAGCAGGTCGCCGCCGGCGGTGAGCCGATCCCCGAAGCCGCGGCCCGGGGTGGCAAAGCGGGCATGGCCTCGCGCACCAACACGCTCTTCTCGATCCCGATGCTCTTCTTCATGATCTCCGCGGCCAACCTGCCGGGATTCCTTTCGGGCACGAATGATCTCACCTACTGGCTGATCGCTGGCGTGATCATCGCCGCGGTCGAGGTGAACGGATTGATCGGTCCCGGCGCCGCGACCCAGAAGCCGCTCACGACGGTCTCGGGCACGATCCATGGCGGGCTCGCCCTCTGGCTCGTCCTGTACGTCGTCGGCTCGCTCGTGAACAGCTAGCCGAAAGGCAGCATTCTTCGGGTCGCCTCGCGCCGAGCGCGCGGGGCGTCTTCGGAACGCACGACGACAAGAGACACGGCCCACCCGGAGGAATCCGGGTGGGCCGTGTCGTTTTGCGTCGTCAGCGAGTCACGTGCCGCTCGCTCCGGAAAGGAGCGCCCCGTCCGGCGACCGTACATGCGATCGTCGAGGACGTGGCGGGAGCGAGTCTTCCACCACTCACTCTTTCACCGCTCTCAGAGCGACTGCAGGTAGGCCGCCAGCTCCGGGAGCTTCGGCTCGAGATGAGGCAGCGCGACCATGACACGGCTCGGCCGTTTCGGCTCGTAGCCCGGCGGATACTCGGCTCGAAGCACGCGCGCCGTGAGCAGCTCGAGCGAAGAGCCGGCCACCGCCGGTCCCAGCGCCCCGTCGCGGGTCGGATCGATCCCGTGGCAGGCGATGCAGTTGGCGTTGTAGACGGAGCGACCGGCCTCGATCAGCTCCGCGGGCGACCGCTCCGCAGACGCAGTCACCGTCTCGACCGCGCTCGGCGAAGGGCTCGCGGTCGGCACGGAGCTCGTCTTCCCCGCGCTCGCGGCCGTTGCCCCGCTCGAGGACTCCTCTTCGCTCGAGCAAGCAGCGAGCAAGACCAGACTCAAGAGCGCAACTGCCCAGATACCAACGCTGGGCCGCCAGATTCCCTCGCTTCGTTCGAAACCTGCCACCGAATTCTCCTCGTGTTTGATCGCGCTCGGAACATATCCGCGGGACCAGGCGACGCCAATTGCCCCGGGATATTCGCGTCCCACATCCCTGGGCTTCGCCCGTCCGGTCGATGAAACGACTTGCCACGGAGAACGTACACTCCCTGGTCGACGCGAATGCGGCCCGATCGGCCGCCGCCATCTCGACTGGAGCGAACCCGATGCCTCGAACCTCCGAAGATCCGGCCCGGATCCCCCGTCCGCAGAGCGGTCCCGGATCGACCTCGCTTCGATTGCCGACTGCGCTGCTCCTGCTCTTGTTCGTCTCCGCAATCTCGATGCCCGCAGCCTCGACCGCGGCAGGCGAGTCGCCCCGCGGCCCGATCGACCTCGATCGCTACGAACAGATCCTGAAGCGATACACGCGATCCGTCCCCGATCTCGCCGGAACCCGTGTCGACTACAGCGGCCTGCAGGAATCCACCGACTGGAAGCTGCTCGCGGGACAGTTGCGCGCCGCGAAGCCCTCTCGTCTGCAGCGCTCCGAGCGCCTCGCCTACTGGATCAACGCCTACAACATCCTGACGATCGACCTGGTCCTCGATCACTATCCCGTCGAGAGCATTCGCGACATCGGATCGTTCTTTTCGCCGGTATGGAAGGTTCCGGTCGCGGTGATCGAAGGTCGCGAGGTCTCCCTCGACGACATCGAGCACGAAATCCTCCGCAAGATGGGGGAGCCGCGAATTCATGCAGCGATCGTCTGCGCCTCGACGTCGTGTCCGCCACTCGCGCGATCGCCCTTTCGCCCCGAGAGCCTCGACGCAGATCTCGACGGCGCGATGCGGACCTGGCTCGCCGACCCGCGAAAGGGCATCTCGATCGATCGGGCGCGAAACGTCGTCACCGTCTCCAGGATCTTCGACTGGTTCGACGAGGACTTCGCATCCAGAGGCGGCGTGCTCGACACGATCGCGCCCTATCTCGCCCCGGCAGAGGCCGCCTGGCTGCGAAGCTCGGGGCGCGACGCAAAGCTTCGCTATTTCGACTACGACTGGACCCTCAACGACTTGAAATGAGCCGCTGCTCGACCGGGCTCCCGACGAGACCCGGAGCAGGCGCGCCGCTGTTCCGGCTCAGAAGGCGGCGGCCGGATTCGCGAGGGCGACCAGGGCGTGCTCGAACTCTCCGGTGGCGCGGCAGGTCAATCCGCCCTGACGCCGGTCGGTGCCCGGCTGGAAGGTGGTGAACCGGATGGACTCGGTCCGAGGACCGAACGATTCCGGCGCGCTCGACGCTTCGTCGCGGTCGAGGGGCACGAATCGCGCCTTGCCGCCGATCTCGATCTCGATCTGGTAGCGAGCCTTCACCGTGACGCGCGTCCGATTCCGACCTTCGGGCTGAAGATAGATCGTGGCGCTCGCATCCAGCCGAACCCTTCGCTCGACATCGCTCACGCGATACCCCTCTTCGCCAGGGTCCGCCTCCCGATAGCGGCTCGACTCGACGACGGCGTACTCGAACCGATCCTCGACGTCCCGGTCGCCGCCGAACTCCTGATAGGTTCGAACGCTTCGGCCGCAGTCGACATAGCGCCCGGGCTGATTCGAGGCCGCCGCGAGATCGCTCGACCGATCGAGGTCGACCCGCACGAACCGCGACGCCTTTTCGAGCGCCGAAACCTGAAAGGAGCTCTCCGAGAGTCGTCGGATCAGCTCGCTCCACGCCGCGTCGAAGGGCAGGTCGACGACCGTCTCGACCACGATCGAGCGTTCCATCGGCGGCTCGTACTGGACATCGGACTCGATGCGGCGTTCGCTGCTCCCGCATCCGAGGAGAACGACGACCAGGGCGATCGCGATCGATCGCGAACCATTCATCTCCCGAAGCCGCCGCGCCGCCTCCCGAAGCGACGCCACGCAGCGAGCGCTCTCGGGCAAGGGCATGAAAGGGACCATCGATCTTCGAAGCAAGCCTGGCTCCTCGCGGATGCATTCCGCCCGGACACCCGGGATGATCCCCGAAGTCGCGCGCCGCGGCTAGCTTCGATGTGCGCGCATTCGCGGCCAGCGACGCCGTCGCTAGCGCTGCCAGGAGAGCCAGCGCTCGAAGAGACGTTTCACGATCGGCGTGAGTCGCGTTCGAGTGTAGGCCCCGGCGGCGCGCTTGATCGCTTCGCCCTGGGTCGGGTATGGGTAGATCACGTTCGTGAAGGAGCCGAGTCCGATCTCGTTCTGGATCGCGAGCGTGAACTGCGTGATGAGATCGCCCGCGTGGGCCGACACGATCGTGGCCCCGACGATCTCATCGCCGCCCCGCTTCACGTGAACCTTCACGAGCCCCTCTTCCTGCCCGTCGGTCACCGCACGATTCGCCTCGGCGATCGAGACCTGATAGGTGTCGATTTCGAGCCCGCGCTCCCTCGCCTCCCGCTCGTAGAGCCCGACATGGGCAATCTCGGGCGCGGTGTAGGTGCACCAGGGCATGATCAGATCCGAGAGCTTCTTGCGACCAAAGGGGCCCACGGCGAAGAGCGCATTCTGCACGGCGATCTTCGCGGCGGCATCCGCCGCGTGCGTGAACTTCCACTGCATGCAGACGTCGCCGACCGCCCAGATCCGCTCGTTCGAGGTCTGCAGGTGGTCGTCGACCTCGACGCCCTCACGGGCGTCGAAGGCCACACCGACCTTCTCGAGTCCCATTCCGAGGACATTGGGGGCACGTCCGGCCCCGACCAGGATCTCGTCGACGACGAGCTCGCGGGCGCCCTTCTCGGGGCAGATCAGGTGCAGGACTCGCTCGTCTCCGCGGCGCTCGACGCGCTCGATGTCACAGCCGAAGACCATCTCGACCCCCTCGCGGCCCATCGCGTCCTGGACGATTCGCGCGGCATCGGGGTCCTCGCGCGTCAGGATCTGATCCGCCCGCTCGAGGATGTGCACTCTGGTGCCGAGCCGGCAGAACGCCTGGGCGAGCTCGCAGCCGATCGGTCCCGCGCCGATGACCGCCATCCGCCGCGGACGTTCGGTCAGGCCGAAGACGGTCTCGTTGTCCAGATAGCCCGTCTCCTCGAGCCCCTCGATCGGCAGCGCGACCGCCCGAGCACCCGTCGCGATCACGGCCTTGCTGTACTCGAGCTGCGCGATCCCGTCGCGCCCCTTCACTTCGACGCGACCTTCGCCGCTGAAGCTCGCCTCGCCGAGATAGATGTCGATGCCGAACTCTTCGGAATAACGGGCCGCCGAATCTTCATGGCTGATGCGAGCACGGATCTCTCGCATGCGGCGCATGACTTCCCCGAAATCCCCCAGATCCTCACTCGTCGCGGGCATCCCGAATCGCGCGGCCTCGCGCGCCTCGTGCACGATCTGCGCGCCACGAATCAACGCCTTCGACGGCACGCATCCCACGTTCAGACAGTCCCCCCCCATCAGATGTCGTTCGACCAGCGCGACCTTCGCCCCCAGGCTCGACGCGATCAGCGCGGTGATCAAACCGCCGGTGCCGGCGCCGAGCACGACCAGGTTGTAGCGTCCGGCGGGCTCCGGGTTCTGCCAGCTCGCGGGATGCACGTTGTCGACGAGCTGCTGGTTCCATTCGTCGACGGGCTCCACTCGGATCGGTCCGGACATGTTCAGTCTCCTCGGGTCTTGCAGATCGATCGGGCAACGAACGTCAGGGATGCATAGGGGAATCGGAGCACGAGATCGGCTGTCTCGCTCACTCGCGATCGTCTTCCTCGGCGGCCGCCACCGAAACGTCACCATCGGTCGCAGCATCGAGCGCACGTCGCGCGATCCGCGTGACCAGCACCGTCACGATCAGTGTCGCCGCGAAGCCGAGTCCCAGAACGCTCCACTCCGCAGCACCGCGCTCCGTCTCGACGCCTCCGGCGACGGCGGCGACGTCGCCCGCGAGCTTCCCGGTATACACGTAGAGCAGCGTGCCCGGAAGCATCCCGAGCGAAGCGACCAGGTAGTCCACCAGTCGGACCTTCGTGAGGCCCAGGGCATAGTTCAAGAGGTTGAAGGGGAAGACGGGCGAGAGTCGGAGCAGCAGCACGATCTTTCTTCCCTCGGCCCCGACCGCCCGATCGATGGCCGCGAAGCGGGCATCGCCTGCGATGCGCTTTTCGATCGTCGCACGGGCGCCATGCCGCGCGATCAGGAACGCGAGGGTCGATCCGATCACCGCGGCAATGAATACGTAGACCGTCCCCTCGGCCAGGCCGAAGATCGCACCAGCGGCCAGGGTCAGCACCGAGCCGGGAATGAAGGCGACCACGGCGACCGCATAGCCCAGCACGAAGACGACGGGCCCGAGCGGGCCCAGCCCCTCGACCCATGCGGCGAACTGGGGCACGTAGCCTCCCGCGCTCCGACCGAGGAAGACGAGCCCGACGACGACCACCAGCCCGACCGCGACTCGTAGGAAAAAGCCCGTGCGGGACCCCGAACCGGAGGTCGACTGCGCGGAATCATCGGGGACGGTCATGTTTCGGATCCTCGCTCGGGTTGGGCGGCGCATCGCCGCGGCGGACTGGAAGGCTGGTGGCGGACAACTACGGTGCGAAGACCGATCCGGCTACGCGGTCGGCGCAAGCGCATCGCGACCCGAGGCACGCTCCCCCGATCGCTCAGCATCGGGACACCCGGGCGAGCAGCTCCTGCCCGTCGCCCACGGAGTCGAGCGAGAAATCCCATCCCGCTGCGTCGAAGCCATCGCGAATCGAGCTCAGCCATTCGACCTCCGCCCGACTCGGCGCATCACCGCGCATCGATCGAAGTGGCACGACGCGATCCTCCGAAGCGACGGGAGAACGTCCTTCGCGATCGGCGAGCTGCCATCGTACCGTGAACTGCCCCGCCCCGAGCCGGGATACGGGAGCGGCATGCCGGCTCGCGGCAAGATAGATCTCGCAGCCGTCGGGGACCGAGCTCAGCACGAAGTCCAGCAAAGCCGCGAAGGCCCGCTCGGAGTCGACCGTATTCTCGATCACGAAGCTGCCTTCGAGCTCCTGATGCAGATGCAGCCCGCGGCGCTCGAGCTCGGGTTGCGAGTCGGACAACAAGGCCGTGAGCCACGCCGAGACAGGCACGAAGGCGTCATCGTCCATGCTGGCGCTCCCGAGCGAGAGCGATTCGCGAGCCGCGTCGACCGCCGCCCGCGCCGCGCCTCTCATCGCCGTCCACGGTCGCCGAGTCCCTCATCCGCTCAGATCCGCAGCGCGCGCAGGGCGTCTCGCGCGACGATGCTCCCCATGACGATTGCCAGTCCGAGCACGACGGCCCCCATCGACAGCAGCACCACCCGTTCGCCGAACGCGTCCGCCGCGATCCCGAGCGGAAGAGCCGTCAGACTGAAGCCCGCGAACGCCATCAGCGTCAGCGACATGACGCGACCCATGTAGGCCGTCTCCGTCTCGCGTGCGATGACGGCGCCATTGAGCGCGTGAAAGCCGCCACTGGTCGCGCCGACGGCGATCATCGCCGCAATCGCCGCGGGAAAGGCAGGTGCCAGCCCCAGGAGCATCAGCGTCAGTCCGAACCCGACCGCCATCCAGGAATAGATCCGGGTTGCATGGGGCGTGTCGGCGAAACGCGCAACGCCGAGACTCGTCGTGAAGGCACCGATCGCCGAGAACAGCGCCATGTCCGTCACGTCCGTCGCCGGACGACCGAGCTGGTTCTCGAGCAAGCCGGGGATCAGCGTAATGTGCGGGAACCCCATCAGGATCACGCCCACGAAGAAGATCAGCAGATGCCGCAGCCGGACGTGATTCCACGCATAACGAAGGCCCGCGGCCAGATCGGACAGGACGTGCGTATGCCCGGCGTCCTCGCGCACGACCGAGCGGGGCAGCATGAGCAGCAGCAGCGCGGAGCCCAGATAGAGCAGCCCCATCGCGCCGTACGCCAACGCCGCCCCGATCTCGTCGACCGAGAGCAGCACCCCCGCCACGAAGGGGCCGATCACACGGGAGGTCGTATTCGCGACGTTCGTGAGCGCCATCGAGTTGCCGCGCAGCGCCGCCGGCACGAGATCCACGACCAGCGCCTGGCGCGCCGGACCGATGAAGCCGAAGGCGGATCCCAGCACGAATGAGCTCATCACGAGATGAAAGAGTCGGATCGACCCGTGCGCGTAGAGAATGCCGAGCGAGGCGAGTGCGATCGCCGAGACCGTCTGGCCCGTCGCGATCACCCGACGCTTGGGCAGGCGATCCGCGTAGGCGCCGCCGAGCGGTCCGAAGAGCACCATGCCGAGCCCCTGACCGAAGACGGCGGCTCCCACGGCACCATTGGTTCCGGTCAGCTCGAAGGCAACGACCGCCTGGACCACGGTCGACATGAAGAAGGCCGTGAAGGAACCGAGGGTTCCCGTGAACAGGATGCGAAAGTTCGGGATACGGAACGCGCCGAACGACCCGGCTTCGCCTTCAGGCATCGCCCGAGCTTATCATCTGAGCGAAGGCCCGCTTCGGCGCGCCGCGTGTCGGCGTCGCCGGGCCGGCGGGCCACGGGAGAGAGATCGCTTGCGCTCCAGAGGCTCCCTGGGCGCCCGAGGTTCCGACATCGATCCGACCTCGGACGGAAGCGCTCGGAACGACGGCTGTGCGAACAACCCGGTCGCCCGTGCCCGTGCGGGCCGCGCCTCGCGCTCCGCTGTCGCTGCGTTGACACCCCACCGGCGCGCCGGTACGTTGCGCGCCGTCTGATTGCGGTGGGCGTAGCTCAGCTGGTTAGAGTGCCAGATTGTGATTCTGGATGTCGCGGGTTCGAGTCCCGTCGCCCACCCCATTCGCTCTCCTGCGGGTTGCCGCGAGCTGCTCCCCACTGGCCGTCGCGTCACGCGCTGAGCGGCCCCTCGAGATCGGGCAACGCCCCGAGGCTCCAGGTGTCGCGAAGGCGAGTCAGCGGAGCAGGCGAGTCAGGCGACAGCGGAGCCAGGGGAGCCAGGGGAGAAAGGCGAGTCAGGCGATCGCCGGGGCCCCCTGCGAACGCAGCGTCGGATACTCGCCGATCGGCGTCACCTGCGAGGATCTCCCTGACCTCGGGCAGAGGTCGCTCCAGCAGCGCTTCCCAATCGGCCCCGGGCAGCCAGCTCGCGCCCCGCGCCCGCCGAAAGCCATCTCGAATCATCCTGCGCTCTTCGGGGAAGTTTCGTCCCGCCTTCAGGTAGGCGACCAGCACGATGAATCCGATTCCGCGATTGCGAATCTGGCGATAGGTAAAGGCCAGCAGCGCGGCCTCACCGAAGAGGTCGCGTCCGTATCCGGTCACCACGTGCCAGAGGTCGTGGCTATCGCGCAATCGCTCGCCGAACAACGCGCGATCCGGACAGAGCTCGTCGGCGGGCTGCGGCGGGACGGACTCCGAGGCTTCGACGAGGCCATCCGGCGAGATCTCTTCGCGCTCCGTGAAGTCCAGGTAGCTGCGCCCGAGCGAGCCCTCCGGTAGCGAGCGCAGATAGGCGCGGTCCGACAGCCGATCGACCAACGAACGCCGCTCGGCGAGGATCGTCGGGCCGTGTGGGGACTCGAGGAAGCGCTGGAACTGACGCTCACCGGAATTGCCGGCCAGCGCACGGATGATCTTGAAGACCTGGTTCGTGTCGTCGGGATCGGCGATGAGCGCGCGAATACCCTGCCAGGCCTCGCGCAAACGGATCGGGTTGTGGCGACGTTTCATCATCCTCTCCCCCCTCGCACGCGGGTCGGGAACCCCGCCCCGAGTCGGCCCCGAGCCCGGATTTCCATCGAGCGCGAAGCTACCCCACGAGAATCCTCATCATCAAGCACCCGGCCGGACCCGGCGAGCAGCGCCCGCCGCGCCGGGTCGATCCCGAGACCGCGACGCCAGCGAAGTCGAGCATTCCTCCGAGCACGCTCAGGGTTGCACCGGATCGATCGATCGATCGAAGCTGCCGATACGCAGCCTCGATGCAGCTCGAATGGACGCCGCTCTGGAATGCGATCTCGGTGATGCTGGGCAGCCTGCTCTTCGTGGCCGGCGGCGTGCGCTTTCGCCGCTGGGCGATCGATGATCGGCCGGGTATCCCGCGCTATTCGCAACGGGTCGAGACATTCATCCTGTGGCTCGTATACAGCGGGGCCATCGCGCTCGGCATCGTGCTGTGCAGGCAGATGCTGCGACATCTCTAGCCGCGCGGACGCCGAGCTGGCTACCTGCTCCGCGGCGGCTGGATTCAGAACGCACGAACGCCCCGAGAGACGCTGCCGCGCTCTCGAGGCGTTGCATCTTGAATGCGTGACTCTCCGACCGGGAGGTCGGCGAGCCGGCTCTCTCAGTGGCCGCCGAGGGGATCGACCCAGATGTACTTGGCCGGTCGAACCACGAGCTGCTTGAAGGGCACCCCGATCTCATGCGGCCGCGTGATGAGAACGATCGGCGCGGTGACAGCGAAGAGCGCCGTACCCACGACCAGGCTCAGGAAACCCGCCGGGCGCAGCAGCAGCGCATCCACCACGGCCGGCGCATTCGCCGAATCGCCCTGGTCGACGCTCGTCTGTGCCATGGCGCTCGAGCTGATCGTCGCCTGGAACATCATGGTCGCGGCCATCACGGCCAGAATTCGTCGAAGCCGATTGGACATTTGCTGCCCTCCAAATGCTAGTCTCGGGCTTCATCGGCCACCCCGATCGGTGGCTGAACCCCTCCGCATGCTCCTGGAACCAGAAACCCGGTCCGACGCCCACCGATCATCTCGACTGGCAATCGACCCGCTTGATGGAATCCAGACCGGCCAGCCCCGAAGAGCCGGCAAGAGAGAACCAGAGAGGCCTTCCGGATATGGCGAATTGGCTTGCGTTCACCCGAGCTCATTGTGCGGTCTATCGCGGAACGAGAGGGCTCGTGGGCGGGAATCTGCTCGGCATCCAGATGCTCCTCCTGACCACCAGGGGGCGAAAGACGGGCAAGCTCAGGACGCTCCCACTGGCCTACGTCGAGTACAAAGGCGAGTACGTGGTCGTCGCTTCCAACGGCGGGGCCGAGAACGCGCCGGCCTGGTGGCTCAACTTGCGGGATGCCGGAGAGGCCGAGGTTCAGGTGGGCGGCGAACGCTTCGCCGTTGGCTGGGCGCCGGCGCCGCCCGCCGAGCGGATGGAGTATTGGCGAAAGCTGCAGGCTGAGATCCCGGCCTATCGGATGTATCGGCTGCGCACCGATCGCGAGATTCCGATCATCCGGCTTCAGCGCAAGAGTGCGGAGTGGGAAACCCGCCCGCTGGGCGCGACCGCCGCGGCCCAACCGAGCTGACGCCCGAGCGCGCGGCCGCGCTGGCCCCCGTGGCGAGGGTGGGCCGAGCCCTAGTCGCCCGGGGCTTCATGATCGACGAAGAGATAGCGGGCCACGAGATCCGAGGTGGCCTGGGCGGCGGCGTCGGTGAAGGCCGGATCTCCCGCCAGGTAGGTCTGCGCGGCGTTCCACTGAACGGCGTTCAGCACCACGAAGGCGGCCATCTCGCGATCCAGATCGCGACGGGCGATGCCGCCCTCGTGGAGCGCAGCAATGAACTCCTCGATGGCTGTTCGGATCCGCCCACGCATCGCTTCGAAGGGGCCTCGAAACTCTTCGTCCTTGAAGAACTGTGCCCATAGGATTCGCTGGATGCCCGGCCGCAGGCGCTGCGCGTGGAAGATCGCGTCGATCAGCGTACGCGTCCGGTCTCTCGGATCGATCGTTCCCCGCCAGCTGGCGGGATCGAGCTGGGCCACGACATGCTCCTCGACCTCGCGATTGGTCTGCTCGAGCAGCTCGAGAATGATCTCCCGCTTGTCCCGGAAGTGGTTGTAGACGGTGCCCACCGCGACTCCCGCCTCGGTCGCGATCAGGGCCGTCGTCGTCTCGTCGAACCCGTGCCGCTCGAAGCACTCGATGGCGGCCTCGATGAGCTTCTCCCGCGTGCGCCGGGCACGCGCCTGCTTGGGGACGCGCGCGGCCCTCCCCTTCCCTTCGGCGGCGGCTCCCCGATGTCGTTGCTCGATTTCCATATTTCGGAAACGTACTCCAAGTCAGGTTTCGCCCCTTCGCCCGCGCCGCGATTGTCCGAAACTGAATAATCCTTCATATTTGGCGGACGTTGCGCTCGAGGAGCCCGGATCGTCGCCGTTGCGGCGCCGAAGGGCGGCGCCGAGCCGACCCGACCGATCGGAGGCTCGCTCGACGAGCCATGCGGACAGGAGAACCATCGATGGCTGCTCATCCCGAACCAGGCCCGGATACGGATCGAGACCTCGAACGCATTCTCACCTCGTTCGATTCCAACTACGTGTGGAATTACGGAAGCGTGAAGGAGGGGCTTCGCGACCTCTACGAGAAGGCGAAGCGAGAGCAATGGAACGCGACGACGCAGCTCGCCTGGTCGACGGACGTCGACCCCGAGTCGGAGATCGTGCCGCCCGCTTTCAACCCCCTCGGCGACTACGCGCCGGCGCAGAAGCTCGACGAGAAGGAGCAAACGCGCCTCGGTCACGCGCTGATCTCGAATCAGCTCTCCCAGTTCCTGCACGGCGAGCAGGGGGCACTGATCGTCGCGTCCCAGCTCGTCGGATCCGTCCCCTGGATGGACGCCAAATACTATGCGGCGAGCCAGACGATGGACGAAGCACGACACGTCGAAGTCTTCGCGCGGTACACGAACGAAAAGCTCGAGTGGGAGTGGCCGATCAATCCCAACCTGAAGGAGCTGCTCGACGCGACCATCATGGACAGTCGATGGGACTTCAAGTTCCTCGGTATGCAGATCATCATCGAGGGTCTCGCCATGGCCGCCTTCGGCAGTCTCTGGAAGCTCACCCAGGAGCCGCTGCTGAAGGATCTGCTCAAGTACGTCATGAAGGACGAGTCGCGCCACGTCGCGTTCGGTGTGCTGGCCCTCCGCGACCACTATACGGACCTGTCGGCCGGTGAGATGCGCGACCGGGAGGACTTCATCATCTACGCCTGCGAGCTGATGAAGAATCGCCTCGCAGGTGCCGACGTGGGGCGCGCGATGGGCTGGAACGTCGAGGAAGTCCAGAAGGCGATCCTGGAATCGCCGACCGGGCGGCTCTTCCGGTCGATGCTGTTCATGCGCATCGTGCCCAACTTGCGCAAGCTGGGTCTGATCACGCCGCGCGTTCGCGAAGCCTTCGAGCAGCTCGAGATCATCCAGTTCGAGCATCTCGATCCCGAGGACCAGGACCGCGAGCTCGGTCTGACCTGACGCGCCGCATGGCCGTCACGCGACCCGCTCGCTCCGCGGCGAACCAGTCAGCCTGCCGCACACGAAGCAGTGCCCTCAAGCGCAGCGCGCCCCGCGTCGATCAGGGAATCGGGGAGCTCGATTCATGCGCATCCTGGTATGCCCGCCCGACCACTTCGACGTCGACTATGTGATCAATCCGTGGATGGAGGGGCAGGCGGGGCGCGTGGACTTCGCGCGGGCGCGCACTCAATGGGACACGCTCTTCGAGGACGTGGCCCGTGTGGCCGACCTCGAGATCGTGGCGCCACGAAGCGGCAGTCCGGACATGTGCTTCACGGCGAATGCGGCTCTGATCGAAGGCCGCCGCGCGCTCCCCGCTCGCTTCCGCATGCCCGAACGCTCCGCGGAGGAGGTGCATTTCTCGGACTGGCTGTCGTCGGCGGGCTTCGAGATCGAGGCATTGGCCGGACCGAGCGCCTTCGAAGGCGAAGGCGATGCCCTCTTTCAGCCCGGGGAAGCGCTGATCTGGGCCGGCTACGGCGTACGCACCGCCCTCGAGACGCATCAGGATCTATCCCGGATCTTCGCGGTCGAAGTCGTTTCGCTCCGACTCGTCGATCAGCATTTCTATCACCTCGACACGTGCTTCGCGCCGCTCCCGGACGGTCGGCTGCTCTACTACCCGGCCGCTTTCGACGAACGCTCGCGTCTGGCGATCGCGTCTCGAATTCCGGCCGATCGCCGGATCGCGGTCTCCGAGGTCGACGCGATGAACTTCGCTTGCAATGCGCTCACCGTCGGCGATCGGATCTTCATGAACGCCGCATCCGACTCGCTTCGACGCGAGCTCGCGCATTGGGGCTTCGATGTGCGCGTCCATTCCGTCGATGAGTTCCTGAAAGCGGGGGGCGGAGTGAAATGCCTTTCGCTTCAGCTCGAACAGGCGAGCTTCGAGCGTGCGGTGAAGCCCGCCGGCAGTCCCATCAGGAGCGCGCAGGTCGAGCTGTTCGGCCACCTGCTCGACGCGGGCCTGCTGCGCCGCGCACTCGACCTCGTCACGGATGCAAGCGGCAGCTTCCGAATCGACGAGCTCGACCTGGCCGAACGGAAGGACCAGCCCTCGCGGGCCTCGATGCACGTGGTCGCGCCCGACGAGAAGTTGCTGGAAGGAATCGTGGAAGGCCTCGTCGACCTCGGGGCGGAGCTCGCCTCCATGGATCGACCCGGCCCCTCGTAGATCGCAGTCGTGCCGCGGTGCGAGTGTGCCGTCAGTCCCGCTCGCCGAAGCGAGAGACCAGGTACCGCACGATGTCGGCGGATTCGGGCATCCACTCGACGCTTCCGTCCGCCGATTCGATCCGCAGCACGGGAACGGTCCCCCGCCCCCGCGCGTTGACGAGCGCGGCGTGGCTCTCCCGGTCCTCCAGCGTGTTGCGGAGCGGAATGTCGAGCCCCAGCGAATCGATCGCGTGCAGGACCCGCGAGCAGTAGGGGCATTGGGGATAGCCGTACAGAGTCAGACCCTCCGTTCCCTTTGGTGCATCAAGGTCCTGCGTCCCTGCCATGAAGACTCCCGTCTCGGTGTGCGGATGGATGCCCTGCCCGGGGCCGCTTCGCCTCTCGCTCGATCGCGCGAGCGACCTCGGCATCGGCTGCCTCCCGGTCGAACGCCGGGACTCTAGCGCCGGGCCGCATGACGGGGCCGAGCCGATCCGGTCGACCGTTCGAAATCGTGCGACCGGCTTCGCGGGCCGTCGAAATCTCGACGCTCCCCCCACGCGGCGTCGCCCGAGGCTGCACCCGCTCTCAGTGCGAAGTTCACAACCCCCCGCCAGACAAAG
This sequence comes from uncultured delta proteobacterium, assembly GCA_963698485.1. Lineage (GTDB taxonomy): Bacteria > Myxococcota_A > UBA9160 > UBA9160 > UBA4427 > UBA4427. The sequence goes on from CAVORA010000005.1 coordinate 290,880, forward strand.
GGATTTCAACGGCCCGCCGAAAGAGCGGACACGGCTCGAGCCCTGGCACGCTTCCTGCTCTCAGCCTCCTCGAGGGGGCAGACATGAACGCGTTCAGCAACGAGACGGCGACCTGGATCGAGAACCAATTCGAGGCGGGACCGCCGATCGAGCTCGAGCTCGGCTCGCTGATCGCCGCCGCCTCGGACTGGACGGAGGACGAGATCGAAATGGATGATCTCGTCTGCGGCTTGATCGAAACGGGGCAGGTCTCACTCTCGATCGGCTGACCGCGTCCGACGCTTCGCGCCATGCACGGGACCCGTCGCGCCCGGAGCCGAACCTGGTCGAGCGCGTCGCCCGGAGTCTCCCGCACGCAATGGTGTGCCCCCGGGCTTCCTGATAGCCTTGCGCCTCTTTCTGACCCCCAAGCGCAAGCGCATCGCGAGAAGCACCCATGGCACGACTCAACGACAACTACCTGAAGCTGGCGGCCGGCTACCTCTTTCCCGAAATCTCCCGGAGGATGGGCGCTTTCACGTCGGCCCATCCCGAAGCGGACGTGATCAAGCTCGGGATCGGCGACGTCGTCCTGCCTCTCTCTGCCGCCGTTCGGCAGGCGATGCACGACGCCATCGACGAGATGGCGACCACGAGCGGCTTCCGTGGCTACGGCCCCTCCGAAGGCTACGACTTTCTGAGAGAGGCGATCGCGAAGAACGATTTCGGTTCACGCGGCGTTCGGATCGACCCCAGTGAGATCTATACGTCGGACGGGTCGAAATGCGATAGCGCGAATATCCAGGAGATCTTTGCCGACGATGCCACGCTCGCAGTCTCGGACCCCGTCTACCCCGTCTACGTCGATACCAACGTGATGGCCGGCCGGACGGGCGCTCCGGACAAATCCGGACGTTATGCGGGTATCGAATACCTGCCCTGCACCGAAGAGTCGGGCTTTCTTCCTGCTCTGCCGGAAAAGAAAGTCGACCTCGTCTACCTCTGCTCGCCGAACAACCCGACCGGCACGGTCGCACCGCGTGAAGATCTGGTGAAATGGGTCGACTGGGCTCGCGCGAACGAAGCCGTGATCCTCTTCGATGCGGCCTACGAACGCTTCATCACGGAAGACCTGCCACACTCGATCTACGAGATCGAAGGCGCGCGCGAATGTGCCATCGAGTTCCGGAGCTTCTCGAAGACCGCGGGATTCACCGGCATCCGCTGCGCCTACATCGTGATTCCCGAGGAGCTTCGGGGAAGGGATTCGAAGGGTGAGTCCGTGCCCGTCTCGAAGCTCTGGGGCCGCCGGACGAACACCAAGTTCAATGGCGTCTCCTATCCGGTGCAGCGCGGCGCCGAGGCCATCTACTCGGATGCCGGTGCCAAGGAGATCCAGGCCAACATCGACTACTACATGGCCAACGCAGCGCTCATCAAGGAAGGCCTCTCGAAGGCCGGCTTCACGACCTTCGGCGGCGTGAACGCACCCTACGTGTGGCTGAAGACGCCGGGCGGTCAGGACTCCTGGCAATTCTTCGATCAGCTGCTCGAGAAGGCCCACGTGGTCGGCACACCGGGCTCGGGATTCGGATCCTGCGGCGAAGGCTATTTCAGGCTCTCTGCCTTCGGAATCCGCGAAAAGGTCGAGGAAGCCATCGATCGCATCACGCGGGCATTCTGAGAAGGACGGCACGCCCCGCCGAGATCGTTGGCGTTGGCCTGTTTGTCGGCGTTGGCCTGTTTGTCGGCGTTGTCGCCAGCAGCTCGCGTCGCCGCAGCCCAATCGCCTTCAGCCAAGCCCCAACCGCTTCGCGATGATGACCTTCATGATCTCGTTGCTGCCCGCGTAGATCGTCTGGACAGCAGCGTCCGCGTAGTCGCGCGAAATCGGATACTCGTCCATGAAGCCATAGCCGCCGAAGAGCTGGAGGCATTCGCTTGCCACCTTCTTCTGCAGCTCGCTCGTCCACCACTTCGCCATGCTGACCTCGGACACGATGTCTTCACCCGCGACATGCGCAACGAGCAGCTTGTCGATGAAGGCCTGCCCGATCTCGATTTCCGTCGCCATCTCGGCGAGCTTGAACTGCGTGTTCTGGAACGTCCCGATCGGCCTGCCGAACGCCGTGCGCTCCTGCACGTAGTCGAGCGTGTCCTGGAACGAGCGCCGACACGACGCGATCGATCCGATCCCTATGCAGAGTCGTTCCTGCTGGAGCTTGTCCATCAGCATCTTGAAGCCGCGCCCCTCCTGGCCGAGCAGATTATCGACCGGCACCCGGCAATCACTGAACGACAGCTCGCTCGTATCCTGGCCCTTGAGACCGAGCTTCTTGAGGTTTCGCCCCTTCTCGAATCCGGGCGTCCCCGCCTCGACGAGCAGCAGGCTCATCCCGTCATGGGGCGGCTTGCAATCCGGGTCCGTCTTGCAGACGACGATCACGAGATCCGCATTCTGACCGCAGGAGATGAAGGTCTTCGAGCCGTTCACGACATAGTGATCGCCTTCGCGGATGGCCTTCGTCGAGATGGCTGCGAGGTCCGAGCCGGTCGAGGGCTCCGTCATCGCGATGGCCATCAGGCATTCGCCGGCGATCGCGGGCACGAGCCATCGCTGCTTCTGCTCTTCGGTTGCGAAGGACGTGAGATACGGCAAGCAGATATCCGTATGCAGTGACGCCTGGAGCGCGTGCAGCCGCAGATCCGCCAGCTCTTCCATGATGATCGCGTCGTAGAGGAAGTCGCCGCCCGCCCCGCCGTATTCCTCCGGTTGATTCGCGCCCAGGAAGCCGGCCTCACCCATCTTCCGCCACGCGGATCGATCCGAAACGCCCGCCTCGTTCCAGGCCTCGGCGTGCGGCAGCAGCTCGGTCTCGGCGAAGCGACGAAACTCCGATCGAAAGAGCTCGTGTTCGTCGCTGAAGATCGTTCGCTTCATCGGTCTCCCTCATTCGAGACGCGGCCGGATCCGAACCCGCTCCGGTCCTTACGGCACACCCTCGTTCGGCGCGGACGCCGACCTCTTCGAAGTCGCGGTACCGAGCGTCTCCCGCACTCGCGCGGCGACATGCTCGACCTCGGACTCGACCGGCGGTGCAAAGCTCTCGAGATCGGAGGCCCGAATCGGTGCGCGCAGCAATCGCGCGTGCCCGTTTCGGACCAGACGTCCGCGCAATGCCTCTACGTCCCGCCTCGGACGCACCCAGCCTCGGTCGATCAAGCGCGCACAGAGCAGCTCGAGGCCTTCCTGGGGCCGTGTCGTGCCTCGATCGTTGGCGGGTCGCGCCTGGGCTCGCTCGACGACCGCGGCGACCACTCGGTCTCGCAGTCGTGACCAGAATCGCTGGCCGGTCGGAAGCTGGGGCGACAGGAAGACCGGGCGGCCGGTCGCGCAGATCTCGGCAAGCGTCGTCTCACCGAGCCCCGCCATCACGAAGATATCCGCAGAATCGAGAATGGCCGGCCAGGCACGCTCATGAGGCCGCTGGTCCCGGGTCTCATGGTGCACGAAGGCCGCGCGCCCTACGCCGCGCAGGCACCCCTCGAAGACCTCTCGGCGCGTGTGCCGGCTGGCCGACACGATGACCGCGGCACCGAGATCAGCGGCACTCTCGGCCACCAGTCGTCCCATCGCCTCCGCCGACTTCGCGTCGAGCCCCAGGCGATCCGTTCCGCTCCCCAGCAACAGCGCGATCTTCTTGCCAGCGATCGCATCGAGTCGCTCGCGCCAGCGGCTGTATCCGGGGTCGAGACGCGAGACCTCGAGGTGATCGCGGCGCGCGACGAGCGGACGGTCGGTCTCGATCCGATTCGGATGCGGGAACAGCATCGCTCCCCGCGGCGTCACCGCGAGATCCACTCCCTCGACCGGCGTCGCCGCCTTCGGACCGAGCGCGACGACATGCGTTCGACCGCGTGAGGCAGCCCTGATCCAACGTGCAACCGGCGCGATGCGGCGACCGGCGACGATCAGCAGGTCCGGCCACGGCGGCTCGAGGGCCGCCCGGCCTCCCCTGGGCTCCTCGAGTCCGTGCAGATGGGCGCCGCGGCTCACGAAAGGCCATCGGGACCAGAAACCCAGGCGCGGTGCGATTGTGCGGGTCGGCCAACCGAGCGTGCGCGCCAGTGCTCCCACCTGAGCCTCGTTACCCGGCTGGCCATCCGTCAGGGTCCAGACCAGCGGCGGCGTCTCGTCCGGGCGCGGCCCGCCGGACCGAATCGAGATCCGATCCTCGTCGAAGGCGAGCCCCCGCGCGCAGATCAGCTCCCAGGGAACGTCCGGATGTCTCCTGGAGGCAGCTTCGAAATGCGATCGCCACCAGTCGAGCGTGTGCGTCGTACCCTGTGGCGGCAACAGGAAGCGTCGACGGGGAGCGGATTCGGGCGTTCGGACGGCGGCGAAGACGAAGCGGTCGGCGCGCTCGAAGAGCGACTCGATGATCCAGGGAATATCCCAGACCGGCAGGTCTTCGAGTCCATCGAGACATAACACGCCGTCGAAGCTTTCATCCTCGTCCAGACCGGATAGCCACTCGAGTAAGCCGAGGCGGCGCTCCGACTCGAGCCCGAAGCGGCCGGGTTGCTGTTCGTCATCTCCGCGCAGGTCCGGTTGGACCTCGACGAGACTTCGCGACTTCGTGCGACGGGCGAGCCGCTCGACGGCTGCTGAGACCTCACCGGTCGCATCGACTCCGCTACCCATGTCGCTCCGCGGCAATGCCCGGAGTGCTTCGACCCTTGCGCCGAACGCTCGACTCGGTGCCGCCCGATGAAAGAGCTCGAATCCCTGCTCGATCGCCTCGCGCTCGAGATCGTGCCAGAGCTGGGTGTACGCGCCCTTCTGGTAGACGAAGCGCTCCGGGAAGGGTCGCCATGGCTGGGTATGCAGCGTCGTGTAATGGAGCAGGTGACTGCGCCCGGGCTCGAACTCCTCGTCCCGCGCATTCCAGCCCGGATCGAGGTCGCCCCGCAGCCCCGTCTCCTTCGACGCTTTCCGAAGCAGCGCGCGCTTCCACGCGTGCTGTGCCTCGTGAAGAGTCCACACCGGCGCCATGCGCTCACAGTCGATCAGCATCACGCTCGACTCGGTATCGGAGATCGAGAGATACGCGGCGCCACCCAGGTCGAGGTCGAAGAGCTCGCCGGGGTCGGTCAGGTAGATCTGGTCCTCGTCGTTGTAGATCGCCCGACCGTGCCCGCCCTGCAGCGCGGGGATCGCAAAACGGTAGTTCGTGAAGCCGGTGGTCCACCCGCGGCGATCGAAGCCCGGCAGCTCCGACAGCAGGAAGATCCGCACCGTTCGCGCGGGGTCGCGAACCTTCTCGATCGACCAGCCGAAGACGCGATTGGCACGGTACTGCGCAGGCTCCGTTCCAAGGAAGATGTCGACGGGGGGCTTCGGGGATGGCTCGACGCCGGCGCGCGGCGCGAGCACGATGCACTCCATCCCCTCCCGAATCGCCTGGGCTTCGTCGCGGGCCCCCTGCGACTGCGCGGATCTGGACTCTCTGGAACGATCGGACATGGATCGGATCCTCGTCGGCTCCCCGGTCGAGGCGGCCGGGGCACGGGCCTCGCAACGCGTCAGCCCTCGAAATTGGGAGGCGCCTGGAGTCTACACAACGCTTCTCGCGACTCCTGAAGCTGCCGACCATCGCCCCTACCCCTCAAAAAAGTGCAATCTTTTCAAAGAGATAACAATTCCACTCGGAGAGCAGAATAGATCCGCGGGACGCGGGTCCTAGATTCTCGGGCGGATCCGGTCATACTTAGGCCGCGAGCCGGTCAGCGGATGAAGCGTCGTGGGGGTGGGACGAATCATCAGCGGGTCCCGATCAGGAACCCGAGTGCGCCGCTCGGTCACCCCCGACGTCAGACAGACTGCCAGACAGATGTGAGATGGTTCGACCATCGCTCGTCATCGCTCTCGACCAGGAGAGCGAGAACCAGGACAATCCCAACCAGGATTGTCCGGTTTCGGATCGAATGAAGGCCACTCGGGTCGGGGACTCCTCTCCGAGCAGCAAGAAGAGCGAAACGGTCAACGATCTCGTAGGGATCCTCGGCAGGACAAGACCCGGCAGCATCAGATCATGGGGTCTGTTCGTGAGGCCGATGGAGATGAGCAAGGCGCGCCAAGCGACCTGCAAAGAGACCAGGAGAGAACGCGAATGCGGATTGGCAATATTCCGGTCGGCGACGGAGCACCGCTGGTACTGATCAGTGGGCTCAATGTGATCGAGAACGAGGCAGACACCGTCGAGGTCGCACGCACGCTGCAGCAGCTCGCGGAAAAGCACGATTTCCCGCTCGTCTTCAAGGCGTCCTACGACAAGGCCAACCGATCCAGGCACGACTCTTTTCGCGGCCCCGGCATCGATGAGGGACTGCGGGCGCTGAAGGCGGTGAAGGCGGAGACGGGTCTCCCGATTTTGACGGACGTACACGACACCGAACAGCCGAAGATCGCGGCGCAGGTAGCCGACATCATCCAGGTGCCCGCGTTCCTGATGAGACAGACCGATCTGATCGCGGCGTGCGCCGCGACGGGCGTCGCCGTCAACGTCAAGAAGGGCCAGTTCATTGCCCCCCACGACATGTGCCACGTCGTCGACAAGCTCAAGCATTTCGGCTGCAACGACATCCTGCTGACCGATCGCGGTACATGCTTCGGCTACAACAATCTCGTCACGGACATGCAGGGCCTGGTCGGGATGCGAGAGTTCGCGCCCGTCTGCTTCGATGCGACGCACGCGGTCCAGTATCCGGGCGCCAACGGTGGATCTTCGGGCGGCGACCGACGCTTCGTCGCCCCCCTCGCTCGTGCCGCGGTCGCAGCCGGAATCGACGCACTCTTCATCGAGACACATCCCGACATCGACGCGGCGCCCTGCGATGGCCCGAGTCAGATCAGCTTCGAGGAGCTCGACCAGCTGCTTCGTGAGGTTCGCGCGATCGAGGACGCTCTTCGCGATGCGCAGCGCGAGACCGACTCCGCCTAGCGCGGGGAAGAGGTCCATTCCCGGCGCAGACGATGCGCCTCATGACTCGAACGCCCCGACGCGGACGGTGAACGAGATTCCCAGCGAACCCGATGAAGCGGAGCCCGGTGACGCAGCCCTCGTGATGCCGCGCTGCGCGGTCGTCCTGGCGGGTCGCCGCAGCACCGAGGATCCGCTCGCGATGGCGGCCGGCGCGGCACATCGCGCGCTGCTCGACATCGACGGGGAGCCCATGCTCCTGCGCGTCGTACGCTGCCTGCTCGCGCGTCCGGGGCTCGATCGCATCGTGATCAACATCGATGCCCCCGAGCTCCTCTCGGCGATTCCCGAGCTCGTCGGGCTGCGTGAGCGGGGCTCGATCGAGATCCTGAGAAGCACCGAGTCGCCGAGCGAGAGCGTGCTGGAGAGCCTCGCGCAGGCGGATCTCGATCGTGACGCCAGTGCTTGTCACGACTGCCGACCATGCGCTGCTCGACGATGCGATGCTCGACGCCTTCCTCGGGGCAAGTGCGCGAATCGACGCTGACCTCACCCTCGCACTGGTTTCCAGCAAAGCCATTCGCGCCCGCTTTCCCGAGGCGAAGCGGACCTATCTGCGCTTCCGAGACGACGCTTATTCGGGCGCGAACCTGTTCTTGTTCCGGACACCGGCTGCGCGCAGGGCCGCGCTCTTCTGGCGGCGCGTCGAGAGCGAGCGGAAACGACCATGGCGGATCGCTCGAGCATTCGGATGGATGAATCTCGCGCTCTTCCTGCTTCGCCGCCTCGATCTCGACGCGGCGTTCGAGCGGGCCTCGCGAGTCGTGGGCGCACGCGTCGCGGCGATCCCCCTCGATATCGCCGAGGCGGCTGTCGACGTCGACAAGATCGAGGACCTCGAGCTGGTTCGACGCATCCTCGACGAACGCCGCACTGGCTGAGTCGACCCGGGGCAAAGTGCGAGGCACCAGCCGATCAGGGCTCGTCGATCAGCGCCTCGTCGACCCGACAGAACTTCTTTTGCGCGGAATCGTATCCGCGGATCTCGGCGCGCAGCTCGAAGCGGGGCCGCTCCGGGTCATCGGGATCCGGCGGAGTCGCGGTGTAGACATGGTACTGGGCCTGCTTGTCGGGCTTGCTGCCGACCTCGGACGAAGACGGCACGCCGATGATCGGGACCTCTCCTCGAGGACCCGGCACGCGATTGAGCCGGCGACGATGCTTATGGCCATGAATCACGAGCTCTGCCCCGGCCCGCGCGAGAACGCCACGCAGAGCCTCCCCGTCCCAAAGCGCTCGTCGCGCCGGCTCGCCCTTCGCGGCAACCGGGTGATGCACCATCACGACGCGGAAGAATCCCCGATCGCCCAGCAAGCCAAGCAATCTCTCGAGGCGCTCGAGCTGTCGGGCACCAAGCCTGCCGCCCGCGCGAAAGATCGGCGTCGGAATCGACGAACACAATCCGATCATCGCGAGCCGGCCGGATACCCTGAGCGTCGGGTAGTCTTCGTAGCGCGGCGCCAGCCCTTCAGCCGGCGGCGCAGACAGACAGCCCGCGAGCTCCGCATCGAGCTGCGAGAGATCGTCGCCCGCGAGATAGGCGGCCCAATGATCCCAGGACACGCTGGCCGGTACCGGCACATAACAATCATGATTTCCCGGAATCAGGAAGACCTGCTCGGGAGGACCGAGCGCCGCGAGCTGCTCGGCGGCGAGCCGGAACTCGCTCTCGAGCGAGACATGCGTCAGGTCGCCGGTCACGAGGATCCGATCGACTTGCAGCGAGCGAACATCCTCGAAAGCCGCCTCGAGAATGGCCACGTCATGCTGGTGGCGCCGGTTGAGCCCCCAGGATGCCCATCCCGACACGCGCTTGCCGCGCCAAAGCGCCGAGCCGGCGCCAGAGAGGCTGGTGGCGTGCCAGTCGGAGAGGTGAGCGAAACGAATCGGGGCGCTCACCTGCTCGATCTCCTGGAACCCGAATGCATGCCCCGCCCCCTTTGCTCGCGCTGCGCACGACCGCCCGAAGAGTACGTCGGCCGGTCGGCCACGCCTCCCGGCGGGACGCGAGCGCAGTTGTGATAGCTTCGATCGCTCCTCAGTGCCGCTCGTCGATCGGCCCCGACCCGAAGGAACAGCACGTGAGAGGCAAGCTCCGCGAGGTCCGACCTGAAGACGGAACGCGCCGCAGCGATCCGCTAGATCGAGCCCTGCTCTTCGCCCTGCTGACCCTTTCGGTTCTGCACGCCACCGCGGCATCGGCCGGCGCACCGGAGCCCGAGTCCGACGATGGCCGCTGGGCAGCGGCTTTCGAAGCGGAGTCCGACGTCGCGCCTGGCGCGACGCCCACCCCGCTTCGACCGGACCAGCCGGATCTCCAACCGGAGCCACCCGCCTCCGAGCGTTCCAGCGGCCCTCGCGTTCCGGAGCCCTCCTCGGTCCCGACTGCTTCGATGCCAGCCCGACCGGCGCCTCCCCGAGAAGTGCTTGATCCCTCGGCGCGACTGCTTCGAGACGACGAGGCCAGTGAGGCCTGGACGCTGTACATCGAGCTCGAGAGCGGCCATCGGATCACGCAGCGCTTCCTTCTCTCGAATGCGGGCCCGGGCGAGCACAACGCGGTCGCCATCGGACATCTCCTCGAGCCCGGCCGGGCCCCGTTCCGCTACGCAAACGGTCGCCGCCGGCCGCGCTGGACTCTCTCGGAAGACCGCCTCTTCTTCGACATCGCGGCCAGCCACCTCGATCTCCACCGCCCGAAGGGCGAGCTCCGAATCACCAAAGACGACATCGAGATCCGGCTCTTCTTCGACTTTGCCCCACAGGATCCCTCCTCGAGGATTCCCGCCGAGCGTCTACCACCGGGCTACCACGTCGATCTGCTCGCCCTCGGAGCCGCGACCCGAGGGTCGATCAAGGCGCCCTGGATGGATCGACCGCTCGAGTCGAAGGGACGGGCCTGGGTCGTTCATACCTGGACCGAGGAAGACGAATCCGACCTCCTGTCGAGGCGAGTCGAAGTCTTCGGGCGGACGCGTCAGACGTCGTTCTACGGAATCCAGCTCACTGGCCGGGGCGACTGGGAGTCCGCGTGGACCCTCGTGAGCGACGAGGAATATGGAATCATTGAGTCTCGAATCAATGTTCCAGGCCAGTGGAATGAATCCGCGATGCGAGGCACCTCTTCGAGCTATCCCACTCCAGGAGCCTTCAAGATCCTCGACAAGCCTTTTTCGGGGCAAATCACCCTCGGCCAAGAATGGCTCCGCTTCGACCCCCTCGAGGTCATTCCTCAGCCCTTCCAGTGGTTCATCCGAAGGAGTTCCCAGCCCCAGGAGGTCTGGGCGGATGCGCGGATCGAGGTTACGCTTTCGGTCGCGCCGGAGACCCCGTCCCTCCCCAATGCCGGCGAAACGACGAGCGCGAAGACCGAAGAGGCATCACGCTCAAAACGGGAGACCGAAGACGAGACTGCGAAGCGCAGTGTGGCGGGCGTGGCCTCCGTCACATTTTTGAATCCAACGGGACGCCGTTAACCCCCAGAACGTGCACACTCCGAGGGGACAGACGATCGATGATTCCGCGACAGCGGACTGACGGGCGGCTTGAGAGAGCAGCTCGAATCGAACGGCGAACGACAGGACAGAACGCAGCTCGGGCTTCACTCACGAACAGGTCGGATCCAATTTGCGAATCGGTGTCGTCAACAATTTGCGCGCGGGGAAGAGCCAGGAGCAGGTAAGCCGGATGCTCGGCTTCCTCCGAAGCCACCCGGACGTGCTCCACGTCGAGACGGAGAATGCCGGGGTGATGCCCGAGGCGCTCGCCGAGCTCGCCCGCCAGGAAGTCGATCTGCTCGTCGTCAATGGCGGGGACGGCACGCTCCAATACGTGCTGACCGAGCTGCTCGGCGGAGGGGTCTTCGGCGACCGCGTTCCTCTGCTCGCTCCCCTGCGAGCCGGACGCACCAACATGAGCGCCATGGACCTGGCGGCGGATCGTGATCCTTTGCGCGGCCTCGAGGCCCTGATCGAGTGCGCCGAGGACGGCCGAATCGCAGAACGCGTCGAGCCTCGTAGAGTGCTTCGCGTGTCCTATGGCTACGGCGTCGAGCGCGCCGCCCAGTACGGCATGTTCTTCGGCGCGGGGATCATCAAGCGCGCGATCGAGCTGAACCACCGCCTCTTCGACAAGGACGGTCAGCGTCATCTGGTCGAGGGCGTCCCGGGTGCGACGCTCGTGACCGCCGGCCTGCTTGGCCGCGCGATCACGGGGGACAAGTCGGGCATCTTGACACCGGACAAGGTTCAGATCCTGCTCGATGGCGAGGAGGTCGCCCAGGGCGAGTTCCATCTCGTCATGGCTTCGACGCTGAGCCGGCTCTTCGCCCGCATGCGCCCATTCTGGGGACAAGGACCGGGCGGTGTTCGATTCACGTCGATTGCCGCACCGTGCGAGAAGATCGGCAAGGCGGCCATCGGCCTGCTCCGGGGCAAGCCCGCGGACTGGGTCACCCCCGAGAATGGCTATACGAGCCGCAACGTCGAGAGCGCCGAGCTCCGAATGAACTGTGGCTTCACCGTCGACGGCGAGCTCTGGCAACCCGACCCCGACCGCAGCATCGCGCTCTCCGCCGAGCGAGTCGTTCATTTCGTACGAGCGTAGGCCCTTGCGCGAGGGCTCTGGTATTTCCGCCCGCAGGCTGCAGGACGTCGAGCGCCACTTGCCTGGCGCGAGCCCTCACGCTGCGGACGCGGATCACGCACAGTCCCATGACGCGAGTCCACCCGGTCGCTGTTCTCGTGCCACTGCGGGGCGATCTTTCACTTATCGCGGCTGCTGAGAGCGACCCATGAGCGCCTCGGACACCCATCTCGACTCGATTCGACAGCGCGTCCGCAGCGAGCTGCAGGAGCCGGTCCGACCTGCGGTCGCCTGGCTCGCCCGCGAGGTCGCCGCACGCCACGGGTCATCGACGCTCGGCGTCCTCTTCTACGGCTCTTGTCTGCGAAAGGAGACCGATGAGGGCGTCCTCGATTTCTGGGTGATCGTTGAGGACTACAACGAGGCCTACTCGAATAGACTGCTCGCGCTGGTCAATGTCATCGCACCGCCGAACGTATTCTTCGTCGAAGGCGAATTCGAGGGCCAGGTCCTGCGCACGAAATACGGCGTCATCAGCCGGCGCGCGTTCGAGGCCGCAACGACGCTGTCAGCCTGGCATCCCTACGTCTGGGCGCGCTTTGCTCAACCGGCCCGACTCCTCGAGTGCCGCGACCTGCAGGCGCGAGCGTTCTTCGAGCGAGCGATCAGCCAGGCGATCGTCACGTTCGTCGGTCGACTCGCTTGCCACCTTCCGAACCGCTCGGGCATGCTGCGTTTCTCGCTTCCGGCATTCTGGCAGGAGGCCTTCCGCCGCACCTACGACAGCGAACGGCGGCCCGAGGCCGAGGAATCGATTCGAAGCCTGTATCTGGCCGACGAAGCAAGGTACGACGAGGTTGGGGCCGCGGCGCTCCACCACCTCGCCGCGACCGGTCACTTCGACTCCCTGAGCGAGCACCCGAGATCCTTCGCGATCTCGATGACGCCCAGAAGACTGGCGAGCCTGCGACTCAGATGGAAGATCATGCGGAGCTATTCGAGGGTTCTTGGGCTCGCGCGGCTCCTCAAGACGGCTTTCACATTCGGTGATTGGGTACCCTATGTACTCTGGAAGATCGAGAGACATACGGGCCGAAAGATCGAGCTGAGCGGGCGCCAGCGCGAGCATCCCCTGATCTTCGCGTGGCCGATCATCCTTCCGCTACTCCTGAAGCGAAACCTTCGTTAGGCGCAGAGTGCGTCATCGCGGCCATCACGAGAGAGGCGTGGACATGGAGCTCCAGGGAAGATGCGGAGGCGATGGCCCCCGACATCGCAACCGGCCACGTCTTCCCCCACGAAGGCGGCGTCACGATCTCTCACTGAAGGAGCTCACGTGTCGCAAACCAAGACCGTCCTGATCACCGGCGCCTCCTCGGGCCTCGGAGCAGCCATGGCCCACCGCATGGCCGAGCTTGGTTGGCACGTCTTCGGAACCAGCCGAAAGCCGAGGGCGGCGGAAGACGGAATCGATTGGATCAGCATGGACGTATGCGACGATGCCTCGGTCGAGGCGGGGCTGGCGGACGTCTTCGCGCGTGTCGATGGTCTCGACGGACTCGTCTGCAACGCCGGATCGGGGATCTACGGGTCGGTCGAAGAGACCGGGCTAGAACGCGCGCGGGCGCAGCTCGAGACCAACTTCTTCGGCGTTCTCAGGGTCCTTCGACCCGTCCTCGTGCGCATGCGTCAGCGCGACTCCGGCCGCATCCTGTTGGTCGGCTCGCTCGCGGGTCGCGCGCCGATCCCGTTCCAGGCGCATTACTCCGCCTCGAAGGCAGCCATCGAGGCGCTCGCCTTCTCTCTGGCGAACGAGGTCCACCCCTTCGGCGTACATGTCAGCCTGATCGAGCCTGGAGACATCAACACGGCCTTCAATGACGTGATGGATTGGGGCGAGTCCGATCCTGACTCGCCCTACGCCGAACGCTCCGCCGCCTGTGAGCGAGCGATCCGCGAGTCGCTCCCCAAGAGTCCCGGGCCGGAGATCGTCGCCGATGCCGTCGCTCATGCCCTGACGTCCAGGCGACCGCGCCTCCGCTATGCCGTGGGTCGCGAAGCAATGCTCGTCAACCTGGGAAAGCGATTGCTGACCGATCGCCTGAGCCTCAAGACGATCCGGGATCATTTCGGAATCTGACCCCTGAAACGACACAGCGGAAGCCTCGATCAGCCATCAGCCGTCGACGACCTGGTCGTATCCCAATCGACGAAGCGCATCGCGAACCTTCGTCGCCTCCGCGGCGATGCTCTCGGGCGCAGCATTCGCGTCTGCGTTCCCGAAGTCGAGATCCGTCGGCTTCCAGATGCAGGTCACGTGGAGATGCACGTGGCGAACCTCGAGGCCGAGGATCGTCAGCCCCACCTTCTCGGGCTGATAGGTCTTGTCGAGCGCGCGACCGATCGCATGCGCCACACCCGTGAGGTGCTGCATCACCTCGGGCTCGAGATCGGTCCAGGAATCCACCTCCGCCCGCGGCACCACCAGCGTGTGTCCGGGCTTGAGCGGGGCGATGGTGAGGAACGCGACGCAGACGTCGTCCTTCCAGACGAAATGTCCCGGCATCTCGCCATTGATGATCTGCGTGAAGATACTCGCCATCGCGCTGTCTCCTGTCCGGCTCCGCGGGGCCCTGTGTTTCGCGAGCGCGAAGCGTGCCTCAATCCCGCCGCTACGAAAAGACCGTAGACGAACTAGCCGAGGTCCAATACGTCGAGCACCTTGGCCCAGGTCTCCGGCAGCGAATTCCAGAGGATGAAGACCAGCGCCACCGGCACCACGAATCGGAGCAGGAATCGCCAGATGGCGTGGACCGTGGACGGATGACTCCCCGCGCTCGCCTCGCCGATCGGGTCCGCCATGACCCAACCGGTAAAGATCGCGATCCCGAGCCCGCCACCCACCAGGAAGAGATTCGTGGCCACGCTGTCCGCGAGATCGAGGATGTCGATCCGGAAGGCGGACCACGCACCGGCCAGGGTGACGCCGATGCCGCCGAGCAGCGCGGCCTTGCGGCGCTCCCAGCCGAAAGCGTCCATCGCCGACGACACGATCACTTCGAGCAACGAGATGGCCGAGGTCAGTGCACCCACGACGAGGGCCACGAAGAACGCCCCGCCGACCAGGCGCCCGATCCCGCCCATGGCCGCGAAGGCCTTCGGCAGCGCCACGAAGAGTGCCCCGATCGTGCCCCCCGAGATCTCGCCCTGCATGCCCAGGGCGAAGATCAGCGGAAAGACCATCAGCCCCGCGACGAAGGCCACACCGAAATCCGAGAAGGAGATCACGACGGTCTCGCGCGCCAGATTGCTGTCTCGCGGCAGATAGCTCGCGAAGGTCAGGATCGCGCCCATGCCGAGGCTGAGGCTGAAGAAGGCCTGCCCTGCGGCAGCGACGACGACGTCGAGAGCGAGCGCCTTCTCGAGATCGAAGTTGAGATAGTAGGCGTAGCCGGCCCCCGCCCCTTCGAGGCTCGCCGCGTAGAGCGCGATCCCCAGCATGATGAGGAAGAGCGCGGGCATGGCGATGCGCGCGACGCGCTCGATCCCGGCGCCAACCCCACCCGAAACGATCAGGATCGTCAGGATCATGAAGAGCACCTGGGTGCCGAGGCTGTCGAACCCGGAAGCGATCTCACCGAAATGAGCGCCGGGATCAGGGGAGAATCCGACTACTGCCGCTTCGAAGGCATAGCGAAGCGTCCAGCCTCCGATGACTCCGTAATAGGAGAGGATCAGGAATCCCGCCGTGACGAAGACGCCGCCGAGCAACCGCCAACCCCGAGCCCCGGATCGCTCGCCGGCGTAATACGCCAGGGCCGCGACCGGCCCACGCCGGGCACCGCGGCCGATCGTGAGCTCCGCGAGCATCACCGGCAGTCCGAGAACGAGCGTGAAGAGCAGATAGAGCGCGACGAATCCCGCCCCGCCCTTCTCCGCCGCGAGATAGGAGAAACGCCACATGTTTCCCAGGCCAACCGCCGAGCCCACCGCCGCGAAGAGGAAGCCCCAACGACTGCGCCATTGCTCCCGAAGAGAATCGTTCGATGAAGAGCTGGAATGGTCGGCCATGATCCCCCCGGAAAGCCGTCGCACACGAGCGGCGCGATCGCGTCCTCGAGCATACCCTTGGCGCTGTCTCGCTGCTCCGCGTCCTCCGGCCTCCCGCACGACTCTTGGCCCGGGCCAGCGGACGGACCGCGTTTTCAGATGGGATCGACCGAACACGCTCGATCGTTGAACGAGGATCGAAGACCGATGAGCTTCTCCCTCTCCGGCGCCCTGGCCATCGCCGTCATGGCTCTGGTCCTCGTGCTGTTGCTGACCCTCTTCGTCGCGCTCCTGCCCTCCGCCTGGATGCGGCGACTCGCGGGAAATCGAACGATCGAATCGCTCGAGTCGATGCCCGACGGCAGTCGGATCGTGGTGCTCGGCTGCCCGACCCGTACGACGGGGGGCGAGCCGAACCGCTATTTCGTGGCACGCATCGAGACCGCGGCGGCCGCCTACCATCACCTCGACGAGCGCAGCGGCCCCGGGAGCGCGGAGGGCGTCGAGATCCTCTGCAGCGGCTGGGACGAACGCGGCGAGGCGGCCGACATGGCGACGGCTCTCGTGGCCGCCCGCGTCGACCGCGGCGCCATCACGATCGACGGGCGAGCGGCCCGGACGATCGACACGATCGAGCTGCTCGCGTCGCGATTCCCGAACGAGCGGATCGTGTTCGTCAGCCAGCGCTTCCACATCCCGCGCGTGCTCTATCTCGCCCGCGAACACGGCCTCGACGCCTGGGGATTACCCGCCGAAGGCGGCCTGCGAGGGACACGACCTCGGATGCGCGAAGCCCTCGCAAGCCACAGGGCGATCTTCGATCGTTGGCGACGCCGATCGAAATCACTCTGAGCTATGGCATGCTCTGCGCACCCCCCGCCCTCGATCCTTCCGGACGGGCCTCCTTGAGCAAACGAAGATCCCACCCCGTAACGAGCCCGCGCGATCGAATCGCTCGGCGATCCGATGGGGCGCACGCTCCCGCCCGTCGACCGCGACGCACGCTGCGACTGCCGGCACACGTTCAGCCGCTGACCATCGATCTGCATTTCGATCTCGATCCGACACGAGCGATGTTTCTCGGGGATGCACGCTACCGGCTGCGGCTCGATCGAGCCTGCCGACAGGTCGAGCTCCACTCGGCCGAGCTCGAAGTCTCGGACGCCCACCTCGAGGAGGGCGAGCACCGCTCCCCGATCCGAGTCGACGAGTACCCCGAGTGCGAAACGATCGTCCTGCGCTTCGGCCGATTGATCCAGCCGGGTGAGGTCGAGATCAGCCTGCGATTCCGGGGGCAAGTCCGCGAGGACCTGCGCGGGCTCTACCGCTCGACCGACCGGGATCAGCCCTGGCTGGCGACCCAGCTCTGTCCCACCGATGCGCGCCGATTCTTCCCCTGCTTCGACGAGCCCGGCGTCAAAGCGTGTTATTCGATCCGCGTCACCGCTCCCGAGGAGCTGACCGTGATCTCGAACTCTCCGGCCGCGCGATCGTCCGGGAGAGCCGGGCCCGACGGCGGCCGCCGTACCACGTCCTTCGAGCCGACTCCGCCACTCTCTGCCTACCTCGTCGCGGTCGCGGTCGGTCCCTTCGAGTCGACGCCCGCCCTTCGCTGCGGATCGACACCGATTCGCGTATACACCCTCCCCGGGCGCCAGCCCCTCGCTCGCTTCGCGCGGCGCGCAGCAGCGGAGAGCCTCGAGCGGCTCGAGCGCTGGTTCGCGATGCCCCATCCCTATGCGAAGCTCGACCTGCTCGCACTCCCGGATTTCGCGTTCGGCGCGATGGAGAACGCGGGGGCCGTCTTCTTTCGCGACTCGGTCCTGCTGCTCGACGAGCGCGAGGCGAGCGCCGAGGATCGGATGCGTGCGGCCGAGACGATCGCGCACGAGATCTCGCACATGTGGTTCGGGAACCTGGTCACGATGGCCTGGTGGAACGACCTTTGGCTGAACGAGTCCTTCGCGACCTGGATGGCCTACGAAATCGTCCACGACTGGCAGCCGGAGTGGCGTATCTGGCTCGAGTTCATCCATCGTCGGGAGACCGCGCTCGAAACCGACGCGCTGCGAAGCAGCCATCCGATCGCCCCGCCGATCCGCACGGCGGACGAGGCGCACGAGAACTTCGACGCCATCACCTACACCAAGGGGGCGTCGGTGCTCCGAATGCTCGAGCGCTACCTCGGTGCGCGGGTCTTCCAGAAAGGCGTCCGCGCGTATATCCGGCGGCATCGCGAGGGCGCCGCCTGTGCCTCCGACCTTTGGACCGCGCTCTCCGAGGTCGCCGGACTTCCCATCGAGGAGATCGTGGCGCCCTGGACGCTCCGGACGGGCTACCCGATCCTGCGCATCGACACCCGCGAGGCACCGGGGAAGGAATCCCAAGTCCAGCTCTCCCAGGAGAGATTCCTCACGCTCCGACCGAGAAGGACGAAGGCCAGCCGCGCTCGCGTGCAACTCTGGGCGATCCCCTGGCTGGGACGAGTGGGGCGCGGGCGCCGCCGGAGCGAGATCCGCCACCTCCTCACCCGCACGCGGGAGCGGGTCCCGCTCACGACGGGGGCACCGACCTGGCTCTACGGCAACGCCGACGAGGCGGGCTTCTTCCGGGTCGATTCGGGCGAGCACGGCGCCGCGCGATTGCTGGCGGCGCTGCCCCGACTCTCGGCGATCGAACGGGTCGGCTGGGTCGGTCACCAGTGGGCCCTCGTCCAGTCGGGCCGCGCCCCGATCGCTTCCCTGCTCGACCTGATCGCCAGGCTCGGCAGCGATCGCGACCCCGATGTGCTGCTGGCGCTGGATCGGGTCCTCGCAAGACTGCTGCAGCGGCTCGCCCCCGCTTGCGGCCCGGAGACAGAGGCGCGGCTAAGGGCCTGGATCGCCACCCAGGTGGGCGAACAGCTCGACGGCGATCTCTTTGCAGGCCTGCAGCGGGCCGACCCGATCGAAATCCGCCGCCGCACCCGGCTGCTCTTCCTGCTCGGCGGGCTCGCGAAGTCCGAGACGATCCTCGATGCCTGCGCCCGGCAGGCCTACGAGCATTTCCGAAGCGGTCGCGCTCTGCCGTCCGGCCTGGGTGATCCCGTCGTCCGACTGGCCGCCGAGCGTGGCGATCGCGCGCTCCAGCCGAAGCTGTTGGCGGGCGTGCGGCGCGCCAAGACGCCACAGGAACGTCGGCGCAACCTCTTCGCATTGGCGGGCTTCGACGAGGGCGCGGCGCGGCGGGTCTCGCTCGCCGCCACGCTCGACGAGACGCTGGCCCCGGCCGTCGACCGGGCCGGCCTCGCCATGTTGCTGCTCTCTTCGCCGAGGACCGCGGAGGCGACATGGAAGCATCTCCAGAAGGCCTGGCCGCGTTTCGAGGCGCAGATGCCTCCCATCCTGCTGGCTCGGATCGTGGCCGAGACCTCGAATGCGCTGCCTCCCGGCGAGTCGCGCGCAATCCGTGCCTTCTTTCGGGATCATCCGCTGGCCGCGGGCTCGCGCGTGCTCGACCAGGTGGCCGAAGAGCTGGCGATCGGCCAGCAGCTGATCGCACACGCATCGCGCAACCTTCGGCGCTACCTGGGCGGCTGAGCGGCGCAGAACGCGGAATTCGGCGCGGGTCGACCGACCGCGGCCGACCCGCGCCTTCGCCCGCGGCGGCCGAAGCCCATTGCCTTCCCCCGACTTTCGTCATACTTTCGCCTCATGCGAACCCCCAAGGCCACCCCGCCCCCCATCTCCGCCTCCGCCGCTCCGACGAATCCGACGCGCCCAGCATCGGCTCGGTCGGGCTCGTCCGGGCGGAGCCGACGCGCTCGACACCTCGAGACGGAGCCGGCCGGGCAGCGCCCGGTCCGCAAGGGTCGGGGGGCCCGCGTCAACCCGACGGGGCGCTTCGAGCGGGCACGAATCGAGCCGCTCCCTCCCGACGAGATCGTCCATCCAGGAGGAGAGCCCGCCGCACGCGACCCGGACATCGAGATCGACGAGGCGCCGCTGCGCACGCAGGCGATTCCCGACCCGTCGCGCACGGCGCTGACCTACAACCAGAGCCCAGACATCCCCTTCGACGCGAGCCTGAATCCCTACCGCGGATGCGAGCACGGGTGCGCGTATTGTTATGCAAGACCGACGCACGAATATCTCGGCTACTCCGCAGGCCTCGACTTCGAGACCAAGATCCTCGTCAAGGAGCGCGCCCCCGAGCAGCTCCGCCGAGAGCTCGCCGCCCCGCGCTGGAAGCCCCAGGTCGTCGCGATCTCCGGCGTGACCGACGCCTATCAGCCGCTCGAGCGACGCCTCGGCCTCACGCGCCGCTGCGTCGAGGTCTTCGCCGAGTTTCGAAATCCGATCACGATCATCACCAAGAGCGCCCTGGTCGCACGGGACATCGACCTCTTCCGCTCACTCGCCGAACATCAGGCGATCTCCGTCTCGCTCAGCATCACCACCCTCGACGGTCCGCTGCAGCGAGCGCTCGAGCCCCGCGCCTCGGCGCCCCTCGAGCGGCTGCGGGCGGTCGAGAAGCTGACCGAGGCCGGCATCCCGACCGGCGTGATGGTCGCTCCGATCATTCCCGGGCTCACGGACGCCGAGACCCCGGCGATCCTCGCCGCGGCGGCCGCGGCCGGGGCCAGCCACGCGGGGCAGATCGTCCTGCGGCTCCCCCACGGCGTGCGCGATCTCTTCGACGACTGGCTCATGAACCACCGGCCCCTGCGTCGCGACAAGGTGCTCCACCGACTCGAATCCCTGCGCGACGGCAAGCTGAACGATCCGCGTTTCGGCAGCCGGATGCGAGGGGAGGGCCGCTTCGCCGAGCAGATCGAGGGGCTCTTCCGTCTGATCGCGCGCAAGCACGGGCTCGATCGGCCGCCGCCGGAGCTGTCGACGAAGGCATTTCGCAGGCCGGGGGGAACCCAGCTCGATCTGGCCCTCGGCTGATCCCCCGGATCGGGACGTGGCCCTCGCGCGAATCGCGCGCCCGGCCCGACGCGTAGGCGGCCGGCGAGACCGGGGGCGAGCGTACGATTCTCGCTCAGTGGACCCGCAAGCGGCTGGCGCTGCGCTTCGCGTTCCAATGGGACTGCGCGCTGTTCGCGAAATGCGGGGGCCGATCTTCCAGCGCGGTGGTCTCGAGCCAGAGTCGCTTCAGGTGTCGAATCCGGCCGGCCGACCGATCGTCGGCGTAGGCCGTGCGGCCGTGCATCACGTGATAGTTGTTGATGAACTGGATGTCGCCCGGGCACAGCTCCATCTGGACGTGGAAGGCCGGGTCGTCGGCCAGCTCGACGACGCGCGCGAGCGCCTGCTTCGCGAGCGGCGTGAGGCGTGGCGCGCTCTCGTGACGCTGGGAGGCCAGGATATAGGGCGGGATGCAGCGGACGAAGAGTCGATCGTTCCACTCCGTGAAGACGGGCAGCTCGTAGTAGGGACGACCGCCCTCCGCCTGCTCGCCCCGATAGTCGTAGGGCTGCGGTCGGTAGAGCTCGGCAGCGAGCTCCGGCGCCTCCTCGACCATCCGATTGTGGATGGAGACCGAGTTCGCCACCGCCGAGAGACCGCCCTCGAGACCGTTCTGGAGACACAGGAGACCCACCAGATCCGAACCGTCGCAGTGAAAAGGCAAGGCGGACCCGCCGATCTCGTTGCCGCGCACGGTGGGGTCATCGGCGGCCTTTCCCTGATCCGTCACGTCGCCTAATACGTGACCGAACTTGTTCTGCGGCCACGGATTGCCGAGGTGCGTGCCCAGGCCCCAATACAACATCTCCATCTCCGAGACGTCGTAGCGGTCGCGCTCGATGCCGCGAAGGCGCACGAAGCCCCGACCGTCGATCAGCTCTCGCTCGATCTCGCGAAGTCGCTTCGAGAGCGAAGACAATGGGAAATCATCCGGCCCGATATCCAGCACGTCCTTCGATTTCTCGAGCGCGAAGCGCAGGGCCTCGTCGAGCTCCTCGAGCTCGGCGGCATCGAATGTCTCGGTCCAGGTGGACGGATCGGAGAGCTCCGCTGAATGCCAGGCACATCGAGGTTCGAGCTCTCGGGGCTGCATCCGCATCTCCTTCTCTTCCAGGGTGTTCCGCCTCGACCACCCGCCGAAGCGTATCGCGTTCCGCGCGACCGGGCGGCAGTCCGAAGCCACGGGTCCTAGACTCGGCGACTCCTTCACGAAACGCGTCGAGCACGCGCTCGCCGCCCGGCGCGCCCACAGGAGACCCAGCTTGCCCGGATCCGCAGCCCTCGCCGCCCACCTCGATCGGATCGACGGCAAGGGCTACAAGGCCTATCGCGACATCGAAGGCCCGTGGGACTTCGCCGACTTCACGCTCTTCATCGATCGCGTCCAATCCGACCCCTTCGCCACGCCGTCGAAGCTCCGGATCCGCGTCGAGCTCGAGCTCGCGGCCCTGCCGACCTCGGCCCTGGACAATCGCGTGCGCGCGATCGCCGCCGCGTCCTGGCTCGCCCGCCGCTTCGACCGGTCCATCCACGAGCATCCGACGCCGCGGGTCGGCACGGGCCACGGCGGCCTGATCGCGATCGACGCCGGTGGCCCCGAAGTGCTCGAGCGAACCGCGGTCGTGTTCGGCGACGACTGGGTCGAGGCACGCGTCGAGGTCGGCCTGCCGGCAGCCGGTCGGCGCGTGATGGGGCGAGAGGCCGCGAGGCTGCTCGTCGAGACGCTGCCTGCGATCGCACGCCGGGCGTTGCTCGACCGCGACGCCGCGGCCGATCGCGACTTCATCCGATTCATCGACTGCATCGAGAACCAGGAATCCATTCGCGCGCGCCTGGCCGACCGCGGGCTCGTGGCCTTCGTCGGAGACGGCGCGATCCTGCCGCGCGAGAGCGGCGCGAGCCAGCGACCTCTCGCGGCCGAAGATTCCCTGCCCTTCGAGTCACCCGAATCCCTCGCCGTGGAGTTCGAAGTCCCCCATGCAGACGCCGGCATGCCCGGTCGCAGGTGGCGCGGCATGGGCGTCCCGCGCGGAATCGTGCTGTTGGTCGGCGGAGGCTACCACGGCAAGTCGACGCTGCTCGGCGCACTCGAACGCGCCGTCGTCGCCCACGGCCTGGGCGACGGTCGCGAAACGGTCGTCAGTGACCCCGCGCTGGTGAAGGTCCGAGCCGAGGACGGTCGTTCCATCCAGGGTGTCGACATCCAGGCCTTCATCGACCACCTGCCCGCGCGCCCCGGCGAGAGAGCCCCGCGCGACACACGTTTCTTCTCGACCCCCGACGCGAGCGGCAGCACCAGCCAGGCCGCCAACATCGCCGAAGCGGTCGAGGCGGGGGCGCGCGGCCTGCTACTCGACGAAGACACTTCCGCCACCAACTTCATGGTCCGCGACGCGCGCATGCAGGCACTGATCCACCCGAAGGACGAGCCGATCACGCCCTTCATCGAGCGCGTGCGCGCGCTCTTCGATCAGCTCGGCGTCTCGACCGTGCTGGTGATGGGTGCGTCGGGCGACTACTTCGAGGTCGCTGATGTCGTCATCGAGATGAAGGCCTACCGACCTCGCGACGTGACGGCCCGGGCGAAGGAGATCGCTGCGGAGCCCCTGGCCGGCGCGACTCGCAAAGCGTCCGACGACCGGTCCGATGCAGTCCTGCGTGATGCGCTGCGCCCGCCGGTCCAGCGAAGTCCGCAGCCCTCGAGCTTCGACGCGCGGCGCGGTCGACGCGAGGTCAAGTTCTCGAGCCGCGCCTGCGAAGAGATCGTCTTCGGGACGACCGAGATCGACTTGCGGGCGGTCGAGCAGCTCTTCGACCCGAGCCAGACGCGCGCCATCGCGGCCACGATCCACCAGATCTCGCGCCGCTTCGCCGATGGCGAACGAACGCTCGGCGAGATCCTCGACCTCGTCGAGCAGGGCTACGACGCGGAAGGTCTCGATTCACTCGATCCCTTCCACCGCGACGAACACCACCCCGGCGCCCTCGCCCGCCCACGACGCTTCGAGATCGCCGCGGCGATCAACCGGATGCGGACGCTTCGCGTGCGGGCGCGGGAAGAGGACTGAGCTCGGCTACCAGCCCGCCAGCTCCGCGGCCCGATCCTGGTGCATGCGCGGCGTCCCCAGGAAGACCCGGTCGAACATCGCGCGCTTGAACCAGATCTGGGTGTCGCCCTCCCAGGTGTAGCCGATGCCGCCATGGGCCTCGGTCGCGTCCCGAGCGATCTGGGAGTAGCGATTGCAGAGGTGGCTCTTCGCGAGCGCCGCCGTGCGCTCCGCGTCCTCGGGGACGTGATCGAGAGCGTGCGCCGCGTACCAGTAGAGCGCGCGGGCCGGCTCGATCTCGATCGCCATGTTCGCCAGCTGATGCTTGAGCGCCTGGAAATGTCCGATCGTGACACCGAACTGCTCGCGATTCTTCGCGTACTCGACGCTCATGTCGACGAGCTTGCGAGCGCCGCCGAAGGCGTCCGCCGCGATCAGCACCAGCCCGACGTCGCGCACGCGTCCGGCCGCTTCGGGGCCACTCTCGGCGAGCACTTCGACGGGGGTCCCATCGAAGCTCACCCGGGCGATCCGACGGGTGCGGTCGGCGCCCTCGGCGCGTTGGATCTCGACGCCCGGGGCATTGCGATCGACCACGCCGAGCTTTCCGCCCGCGAGGCCGACCACGAAATAGTCGGCCTGCTCGCCGAACTCCACGATCTCCTTGTGACCCGAGAGCGTGCCCGTCGCGCCGTCCGGTGCGGCCTCTGCACGCCAGGGTCCATTGATCCGGGCAGCCAGACGCCGTCGCCCTCCGCGAAGGCGACGCTGGCGAGATGCTCGCCGCTCGCGAGGCTCGGCAGCATCCGACTCTTCTGCTCGTCGCTTCCCGCCGAGGCGATCGCCTCGGTCGCCAGCGCGTGACCGAGGAAGGGAACCGGCGCGGCCGCCGAACCGAGCGTCTCCGCGACGACGGCCAGGTCGAGGATCTCGAGCTCGCTGCCGCCGTACTCGCCGGGCAGGTGGATGCCGGCGAGCCCCAGCTCCGCGAGCCCCTTCCACAGCACCGGGTCGAAGCCGACCTCGTCGTCGAAGAGCTCGCGCAGGCGCGACATCGGGCATTCGTTGTCGATGAACTGGGCCACCGTTTCCTGCAGCAGGCGCTGCTCGTCGGAGAGGTCGAAATCCATTTCGCTCGTCCCTTCTACTTGCTGCGGTCTACTTGCTGCGATTGGCCGCGGCGTCGCGAGGCAGTCCGAGACCGCGCTCGGCGATCACGTTGCGCTGGACATTGGCCGTACCGCCGGCGATCGCGACACCGACCGAGGCACATGTACTGGGTGATCCAGCCCGCCGAATCCCGATCGACCATGCCCATGCCCCTGGGACTGGGCGCGACGACGCCATCGTCGCCGAGGATCTCCATCGCGAGCTTCGAGATCATGTGGCCCATGTTGGTCGAGTTGAGCTTGTTCATCAGCTGGATGATCCCGGGATTCTCGCCCTTCAGATCCTTGGTCATCTGGAGATAGCCCGAGTATTGATGCGACCGGACATAGCCCTCGAGCTCCGCGAGCCCGCGGCGGATGCTGGGATCCTCGATCGCCGGGCGTCCGCCCAGGGTGCGCTCGCGCGCGAGCTCCACGAGCCCGTTCAGCAGACCGATCGTCTGGGACGCGGCGCCGATGCTGTTGCGCTCGTGCTTGAGCGTCGTGCGCGAGACGAGCCAGCCTTCGCCACGCTTGCCGACGATCCAGTCCTTCGGCGTCTTGCACGTCGTTCAGGAAGACCTCGTTGAACTCCGAGGAGCCGGTCATCTGCTTGAGCGGCCGCACGTCGATGCCGGGCTGCTTCATGTCGATCAGCAGGTAGGAGATGCCGGCGTGCTTCTTGGCCTCGGGCTCGGTGCGCACGAGGCAGAACATGTAGTCCGCCTCCTTCGCCGAGCTGGTCCAGATCTTCTGACCGTTGATGACCCACTCGTCGCCGACCAGCTCGCCTCGCGTCTTGAGGCTCGCGAGATCGCTGCCCGAGCCGGGCTCGCTGTACCCCTGACACCAGATCATGTCACCGAGGATCGTCGGCCGGACGAACTTCTCCTTCATCCACTCTTCGCCGCGCTCGAGCAGCGTGGGGACCAGCATCATCGTCCCGATGCCCCGCGGCTCCATCGGTGCGTGCGCACGCGCGAACTCCTCGCTGATGACGGCGCCCTTCAGCGGGTCCGCCGGCTGCTCGGAGCCGCCGTACTGCTTTGGAATGCTGCGGTTCAGGTAGCCCGCGTCCGTCGCCTTCTCGCGAAAGCGTCGAGTCTGCTCCTCGCGCGGCCGCTCCGCGTCTGCGCCGGAAGGAGGCCAGCTCGCCGCGAGGAAGGCCTGGACCTCCCGGCGGAACTCTTCGATTTCGCTGCCGTAGCTGAGATCCATGCGTCGACTCCGTTTCTCACCGCGTCGATCGGCGGGCGATCTTCGCGGGAAAACGGAGTCTCGGGCGGCTGGCGGCCGCCGTCAACACGAGCGCAGGCGAGACCGGCGAGGCCGGATCCGCAGCCTAGCCCCCGAGCCCGAAGGCCTCGTCGAGGAAGGCCTGGAGCTGAGCACGATGGATGCGCGGACTGCCCACCGCCGGGCTCGCGGCCTCCGGGCGACCGGCACATTCGAGGCGCTGCTTGTCGCCGATGATCGACTGCAGGCGGTCGCGGACGAAGGTCCAGGCACCCATGTTGCGCGGCTCTTCCTGGCACCAGACGCGCGACTCTGCATTGCCGTAACGACCGAAGATCTCGGTGAGCTCGGCCTCCGGCCAGGGATAGATCTGCTCCACGCGAACCAGGGCGACCTCGTGCTCGCGTCCCTCGAAGCGCTTCGCGCGCTCCTCCTTCAGGTCGTAGTAGACCTTTCCGGTACAGGCGATCACGCGGCGCACGTCGTCGGGTCGCTCGCAGGCGATCGGATCGTCGATCACCTCCTTGAAGGTTCCGCTCGTGAACTCCTCGACCTGCGAGGCCGCCTTCGGGTGTCGCAGCAGGCTCTTGGGCGTGAAGATCACCAGCGGCGCTCGATAGGATCGCCGCATCTGTCGTCGCAGGACGTGGAAATACTGCGCGGGGTTCGTGCAGTTGACGACCTGCAGACTGTCCTCGGCGCAGGTCTGCAGGAAGCGCTCCATGCGTGCGCTCGAATGCTCCGGGCCCTGCCCTTCGTAGCCATGGGGCAGCAGCATCACGAGACCGCTCATCCGGCCCCACTTCACGTGGGCCGAGGTGATGAACTGGTCGATGATCACCTGGGCGCCGTTCACGAAGTCGCCGAACTGCGCCTCCCAGAGGACCAGCGTGCTCGGATCGGCCACGCTGTAGCCGTACTCGAAGCCGAGCACGGCCGCTTCGGAGAGCAGGCTGTCGTAGACCTCGAAATGCGCCTGGTTCTCGCTGATGTGATCGAGCGGGGCGTATTCCTCGCCGCGAGTCCTGGTCGACCAGCACGGCGTGTCGATGGGCGAAGGTGCCGCGCGAGCAGTCCTGACCCGACAGCCGGACGGGCGTGCCCTCGAGCAACAGCGACCCGAAGGCGAGCGCCTCGCCGAGACCCCAGTCGATCGCCCATTCCCTCGGACACGCATTTCGCCCGGGCATCGAGGATCGCCTGCAGCTTCTTGTGCACGTTGAAATAGCTCGGAACCCGGGCCGTCCCCTCCGCGATCATCGCCAGGCGTTCGACGGAGACGGCGGTCTCGACCTTCTCGCCGGGCCGCACACGCGAGTAGCCCGCCCAGGGTCCGCGCGGCTCGTAGGGCTCGTCGGGACCCGGCGGACGCGAGTGGATCACCTGCAGCGCTTCCTGGAGCGCGTCGTGGCGCTGCTTCTCGATCCGCTCGGCCTCCTCGCGCGAGACGCGACCGCCGGCGACGAGCTTCTCGAGATAGAGCGTCTCGACCGACTTCTTCTCGCGGATCTTGCGGTACAGCCGCGGCTGCGTGAAGGCCGGCTCGTCGCCCTCGTTATGTCCGTGTCGGCGATAGCAGACGAGGTCGATCACCACGTCGTCGCCGAAGCGCTGGCGATAGGCCATCGCCAGCTTGGTCGCGTGGATCACCGCCTCGGGATGGTCGCCGTTCACGTGGAAGATCGGCACCTGGATCATCTTCGCGACGTCGCGTGCAGTAGAGCGTCGAGCGCGCCTCGGCCGGCGTCGTCGTGTAAGCCGATCTGGTTGTTCACGATCACGTGGATCGTGCCGCCGGTGCAGTAGCCGACCAGCTGCGAGAGGTTGAGCGTCTCGGCGACGATGCCCTGGCCCGCGAAGGCGGCGTCGCCGTGGATGATCACGGGCACGATCGTCTCGCCGTCGGCGTCGCCCGCCCGCACCTGCTTGGCCTTCGCGCGTCCCTCGACGACCGGATCGACGGCCTCGAGATGCGACGGGTTCGAGGTCAGCGTGAGGTGCACGCGCTCGCCGCTCTCGACCCGGCGATCCGTCGAGAAGCCCTTGTGATACTTGACGTCGCCCGAGCCGAAGGGCGCGTCGACGTCGGGCATGTCCTCGAACTCCGAGAAGATCGACTCGTAGCTCTTGCCCAGGATGTTCGCGAGCACGTTCAGTCGACCGCGATGCGCCATGCCGAGCACGATCTCGCGCACCCCGAAGGCCGGCGCGTTCTCGACGATGTGATCGAGCAGCGGAATCAGGCTCTCGCCGCCCTCGAGCGAGAACCGCTTCTGTCCCAGGAACTTCGTGTGCAGGAAATTCTCGAAGAGCTCCGCCGCGGCGAGCTTCTCGAGGATGCGGCGCCGCTCGCCGTCGTCGAGATTCGGATGGTTCTGGCTCTCCTCCATCAGCTCGCGCAGCCAGGCCTTGCGACCGGGATCCTGGACGTGGGTGTACTCGACGCCGATCGGGCCACAGTAGGTCTTGCCGAGGCGCGTCAGGATCTGGCGCAGCGTCTGCACCGAGCCCGCCCGGCAGGTCGCCGGCGATGAAGGGCTCGTCGAGGTTCTCGTTGCCGAAGCCGTAGTGGGCCGGGTCGAGCTCGGGGAAATAGGTCGACTGGCCGCCGAGCGGATCGCTCTGCGCGATGCGATGGCCGCGCGCACGATAGGAGTGGATCAGGCGCAGCACGCGGGCATGCTTGTCCGCCTGATGCAGCAGCGCCGCGGCATCGGCTGCCGAGGGCGTGGGAGCGCCGCCCGTCGCCGAGCCGCCGAAGGCGCCGTTCGGCAGCTCTCCGTCGGTTGCGGGCTCGAGACCGATCTCGTGGGCCACTGCGATCGGCGCACGCGGCCCCGGGGCTTCGGACGGGCTCGGACGGCGCTTCGGACGGGAAAGGCACCCCGCCGGTCGGAGCCTGGGGCGCGGGCGATGCCGCCGCGCTGGCCTCGCGACGTCGGCGCAGCTCGTCCCGAACGGCCCTGGGCTCGACCACCCCGCCGAACTCCGCCGACCAGCTCTCGTCGACCGAGTGTGCGTCGATGCGGTACTGGTCCTCGAGGTCTTCCACCCAGCCGGCATTGATCCCGAACTGCGCGAGGTAGGGCGAATCCGGCGCGACCGGTTCGTCCTGGTCCGCGTCCGCCGCTGCCTCCTGGGCTGAACGCTGGGCCGGATCAGAGGAATTCATCGAGCTGCTCTCCGTAGGCTGCACCGAGTGGTCGTCCCGGTGCGAGAACCCGGATCATACAAGCCATCGGCACGCGCGTCGCGAGGCTCAAGCGAACTCGGCGTTCGCGCGCGGCGATTCCCGGGCACGCGGGCCCTCTCCTGCCCGATACTCCGGCAATGCCGCTCGGACCTCCGCTCCGAAAAAGCTTCTTCGCGCGGGACAGCCGCGTCGTCGCCGCCGACCTGATCGGCTGTCGCCTGGTCCATCGACTCTCCGACGGCGAGCGGCTGACGGTCCGGATCACCGAGGTCGAAGCCTACCTGGGCGATGGCAGCGACCCGGCCTCCCACGCTCACCGTGGTCCGACCGACCGCAATCGGAGCATGTTCGGAGCGCCCGGACGGCTCTACGCCTATCGCAGCTATGGGCTCCACACCTGCGTCAACGTCGTCTGCGAGACCCGAGGTCGCGCCGCCGCCGTGCTGCTGCGCGCTGGAGAGCCCGTCGAAGGTCGGTCGCGGATGCGCCAGCTGCGGGGTCTCGGTGCCGGGGCAAGCGCCGCGCTCGTGGCCGTCGGCCCGGGACGATTCGCGCAGGCCCTCGGTCTCGAGCTCGCGGACGATGGACGCAGTCTGCTGCGACCGCCGCTCACGCTGCACCCGCCGGAGCCCGACCACCCCACGGCGATCGTCGAGCAGGGACCGCGGATCGGGATCACCCGTGCTGCAGACCTTCCCTACCGCTACTTCGAGGCGGGAAGCCCCTGGGTCTCGAGGTTTCGAGCGGGTGGGAGGCAGCCTTCCCGTTCGTGAAGCGCGGGCGGCGCCGGCTACTTCGCGCCCGGCCCGGGCGCCAGGATCGCCGACACCACCAGCCGGGTGCCACCGTCGTTGCGAATGCCATGGGGCACACCCGAAGGCGCGATCAACATGATCCCGGGCTCCATCGGAAGCTCGCTCCCCTCGAGCAGAAAGGTCCCGGTCCCCTCGAGCACCTGATACACCTTGTCCATCCCCTCGTGTGCGTGCAGCGCATGCTCCTGCCCCGGCTCGAAGCAGTTGAGCCCCACCAGGATCCGCTCGGATTCGAAGAGCGTCGACTTGCCCATCTTCTCGTCCTTGAAGACGGCGTAGGCCTCGGGGCGGAGTGTCGCGGGATGTTGGGGCAGCTCGGGCATGGGTCTCTCTCGTGAGTGGCCCGCGGCGGCGCGGGGCTGGGTAGTGAATTGCACGGCGGTCGGGATCCGGATCCGGGCGGGCGGGCGGGGCGAAAGCGATCCGATCTCGAAGTCTCTCCATCAGCGTCTGCCGGCGTTCTGTCAGGCTGCCGGCGCGCCTGCTCACGACCGCTCCGCTCGCAGCATCTCCTCGATCCTCTCGATCACGAGATGCGGCTGCTCGAGCGGAAAGAGGTGTCCGGCAGCGACGCTTTCGACCCGCGCGCGGGGCATGCGCGCGCTGACCGTCTCGTAGAACGCTCGCGAGAAATTACCGCGCTGGGCGTGCAGGAACACCACCTCCGCGCTGACCGATTCGACTTCTCCGATCAGCTCGTCCGTGCCGCCGCCGTCGAAGATGGCGGCCTCGATCTCCCGATCGCATTTGAGCGCGAGATCCCCCTCGCCGGTCTCCCGCATCCCCTCTCCGACGTACAGGGCCAGCGCCTCCGGCGTGAAGTCGGCGAAGAGCCGGCGAGATCGGCAATGTTCGAACGCCGCCTCACGAGACGGGAAGCGATCCCGTCGCCTGCGCGTCGCCGCGGCCAGGCCACTCGACTTCGGAGGATCCCGGCGATCTCGCGGCGCGATCGGCGGAAGGACCACCGGATCGCAGAGCAGCAGCCGCGCGAAGTCGGCCGGCTCGAGGCTCGCCGCCCGCAGCAACAGCGCCCCGCCAAAGGAATGGCCGACCGCGAGCGCGACCCGCGCGTGCCCCGTCCGTTCGAGGATCCGGCGAGTGGCCCCGCGGACATCGGCCGCCAGCGTCTGCCAGGCGTAGGGATCGGGATCGCCGCCCGGCGGGACCGGCGTCGAATCGCCATGTCCCCGACCGTCGATCGACACGACCCGGTAGCGGTCGCGGAGCGCCTGGGCGATCGGCGCCAGGGTGGCGGCGCAGAACCCGTTGGCGTGATGCATCAGGATCAGATCGCCCTGCCCGCCCCAGTCGAGGCCCGCGATCTCCACCTCGGGCGAGGCCCCTTCGACGCGGATCCGCCGGGCTCCCGCGAGACAGGCGCGTCCAGCCTCCCAGGCCTCCTCCCAGGTCGTCCCCTTCGCTCCGACACCCGCCAATTCGCTCCCTCCCCTCGAGCCCGGCATCGGGTCCGCTTTGGCGGCCGCGGTGCGCACCGCGGCCCGATCCACCCCGGACGACCTATGCTCCGAGGACGTGACGATCCGACGCCATCTCTTCGACGCAACGCTCCGCCGCCGGGTCGACGCCCACCTCGCGGACTTCGAACGCCGACCCGTGCCGAGCTCGAAGCTTCGCCCCGCGGCCGTCGCGCTGATCCTGACCGCCAACGACGAGGGCGAGGCCTGCTTCCTGATTACCCGCCGTTCTTCTCATCTGCGCCGGCACGCCGGGCAATGGGCGCTGCCCGGTGGACGGCTCGACCCCGGCGAGACGCCGATCGAGGGCGCGCTGCGCGAGACGCGCGAGGAGATCGGGCTCGAGCTCGAGCACGACCACGTGCTCGGCCTGCTCGACGACTTCCCGACGCGCTCGGGCTTTCGCATGACGCCGGTCGTCTGCTGGGCTGAGCCCGGCCAGACCCTACGCCTTGATCCGAACGAAGTCGAGCGTCTTCACGTCGTCCCGCTCGCGGTGCTCGAGAAGCGCGGTGTCCCCGTCCTTCGGGAGATTCCGGAGAGCGATCGGCCGGTGCTCTCGATCCCGATGCTCGGCACGCTGATCCACAGCCCGACGGCGGCGATCCTCTATCAGCTCCGCGAGGTCGTGCTCAACGGACGACATACCCGGGTCTCCCATTACGAGCAGCCGGTCTTCGCGTGGAAATGAGTGTCCAGAAACGCTTTGCTCGTCGGGGGGCGCGGGCGCGTCCGCCCGGCGTCAGCCGGCCCACGAGAACGAACCGATCGACGAAAACGATCGAACGAGGCGATGAACCATGAACGCATCCTCAGCCCCGCGCCAAGGCGGGGAGGTCCTCGAGCACGTGCGAATGCTCGCGCCCGCGATCCGCGCTGCCTCCGACGAGATCGAGAAGACCGGACGCCTGACGGACGAGATCGTCCACGGCCTGAAGCAGGCCGACGTCTTTGGCATGGCGATGCCGCGGGCGATGGGGGGACCCGAGGCGGACCCGATGACCCAGCTCGAGGTGATCGAGGAGCTCTCGACGGCGGACGGGTCCGTGGGCTGGGTCGCGATGATCGGATCCGACGGCGGCTATTATGCGGCGCATCTGGCGGAGGCCGCGCGCGAGGAGATCTACGCCGATCGCAATGCCGTCACCGCGAGCACGCTGGTGCCGCGTGGACGGGCGCGCCGGGTCGAAGGCGGCTATCGCGTCACGGGGCAATGGGCCTTCGGGAGC
This sequence comes from uncultured delta proteobacterium, assembly GCA_963698485.1. Taxonomy (GTDB): domain Bacteria; phylum Myxococcota_A; class UBA9160; order UBA9160; family UBA4427; genus UBA4427. The sequence goes on from CAVORA010000005.1 coordinate 323,634, forward strand.
GCCAGCCTGCATGCGGACTGGTTCGTCGGCGGCTGCCTGGTCTGTGACGACGACGGCCCGGTCCAGACCGAAGCCGGCCATCCGGTCGTACGCATGACCTTCTTCCCTCGCAGCGATTGCCTGGTGCACGACAACTGGCGGACGACCGGCCTGGCGGGCAGCGGCAGCAACGACTGGGGCGTCGACGACGTCTTCGTGCCCGAGGCGCGCAGCTTCTCGCTCTTCGAGCCCCCGCGCTTCGACGGTCCGGCCTACGCCTATCCCTGGTTCATCGTCGCCAACGCCCCCGGCGTCTCCCTCGGCATCGCCCGCGCATCGATCGACACGCTCTGCGAGCTCGCCGCGCAGAAGGTCGTCATGCCCGGCGGACATCGCCTGCAGGACGACCTGCTGATCCAGACCGCCGTCGGCCGCGCCGAGGCCGAGCTCGGCGCCGCCCGCAGCTATATCTACGACGCCACCGCCGCGATCTTCGACACCGTGGCCGCCGGCGACGAAGCGACACTCGCCCAGCGGGCCACCTATCGCCTGGCCGGGATCAACGCCTTTCGCGCCGCCAAGTCGGTCGTCGGCCGCATGTACGAGGCGGGCGGCGGCAGCGCGCTCTACTCGCGATCGCGGCTCGACCGTCAGTGGCGCGACATCTCGACCATCACGCAGCACGCCTTCGCGAACGAACGCGTCTACGGCGAGGGCGGTCGAGCCCTGATGGGACTCGATCCGCAGTCGATGATGCTCTGATCGGCCGGTCGCCTGGCGGGCCGCGCCAGCCCGCGCATCCGCGTTTCATAGTCATGCATCGCAAGGTCTTCCGCCCGATCCGCGCAACCGAAAGGAGTCGCCATGCTCTCTCTTCAACAGCTTTCCGATCGCGCCCAGATCCAGGATCTGATCGTCCGCGAGGCGGGTGCCATGGATCGTCGAGACTGGGCCACCTGGCAGGAGTGCTTCACGCCGACCGCCGCCATCGACTACTCGGAGAACGACGGCGCCGTCGGCACACCGCCGGAGGTGGGCGCATGGCTCGCGAGCGTGCTCGGCCGCTTCCACTCGTATCAGCATCTCTCCTCGAACGCCGAGATCACGCTCCACGGCGATCGCGCAGAGATCCGCACGATGCAATACATCGCGGTCAAGATGACGGCCTCGGACGGCGAGCGCGTCGTCTTCTCCGGCATCTGGTTCCACGACGAAGTCGTCCGGACCCAGGACGGCTGGCGCATCTCCAAACGCTACGAAGAGCTCGCCTGGCGCCACAACTTCCCGCCGGACTTCGCACCCCCGATGGCCGACTAGCAGCAGGTTGCCCGCCCCGAGAGACCCCGAGCCGAACCGTCAGTTGACCCCGCGTTCCCGCCCCGCCCAATAGGGCTCACGCAGCTTCCGTTTGAGAAACTTCCCCGGGCCCGACTTCGGCAGCGGGTCTTTGTGTAGATCGACGCCTTTCGGAACCTTGTAGCCCGCGAGCGAGCCGCGGCAGAAGGAGACGAGATCCTCCGCGCCGACCCCTTGCGTGCCCGGCCGCAGATGAACCGCCGCGCAGACCGCCTCCCCCCATTTTTCGTCGGGCACCGCGAAGACCGCGGCCTCGAGCACCGCGGGGTGGCGGTAGAGGATCTCTTCGACCTCGGTCGAGTAGACGTTCTCGCCACCCGAGACGATCATGTCCTTCGATCGATCGACCAGGAAGAGGAAGCCCTCCTCGTCCAGATAGCCGAGATCGCCCGTCCAGTAGCCTCCGTCGCGCAACACTGCCGCCGTCTGCTCGGGCTTGTTCCAGTAGCCCTGCATCACGTTCGGACCCGAGACGACGACCTCGCCCACTTCGCCCGCGGGCTTCGCGGAGCCGTCCTCGGCGAGGATCTCGACCCACACGCCCGGAACCGCCTGCCCGCACGAGCGGATGCGATCCGTGTCGAGCAGCGCCTCCTCGTGGCGAGCAATCGTCGCGAGCGGCGACAGCTCGGTCGCGCCGTAGACCTCGACGAGCTCCGCCGAGGGAATGGTCGCGTGCAGGCGACGCAGCAGCTCGCTCGCGATCGGCGAGCCGCCGTGCGCGATCAGCTTCAGGCTGTCCGTTCGACGCGGACGCGAGGCCTGCTCCTCGACGATGGCCGAGAGCATCGTCGGGACTCCGAGCGTCAAGGTGCAGCCCTCGGCCTCGATCAGATCGAGCGCCCTGCCCGCATCGAAGGTCGGAAGCATGACCTGCTTGGCGCCCGTCCACAGATTCCCGAGCACGGCGTTCGATCCCGCGGCGTGAAAGAGCGGCGCCATCACCAGCGTCGCGTCGGTCTTCTGGTGCGGCACATGCGCCATGAAGTGGAAGGCGTTGGCGATCAGATTGCGATGGCTGAGCATCACGCCCTTCGACGCACCGGTCGTACCGCCCGTATAGAAGAGGCCGGCGAGATCGTTCTCCGAGACCCCATTGCCGAGCGGCGCCTCCGGCGACTCGGAGAGAAGCGCCTCCCACTCGTCGGGGATCCGGATCACGCGGTCGACGCAATCCGATAGCTTGCCCGGCTCGCGATCGGTCAGCAGGATCCGGGCACCGGAGTCCTCGAGGGCGTACACGAGCTCGGGCTCCGCATGACGCGTATTGAGCGGAACGACGACCCGGCCCGCGGACGGCACCCCGACGTAGACCTCGATGTATCGATGGCTGTTGTCCGCCCAGATCGCCACGCGCTCGCCGCGTCCGATTCCCAACCGCTCCAGGGCCCCGCCCAGCCGGGCGCAACGCGAGAACAGCTCCGCATAGGTGTGTCGGGTCTCGCCGCAGACGGTCGCTATGCGATCGGCCGCGACGCGACGGGCATGTTTGATGGGATCGGCGAGCGTATTCATGACGGACTCCTTCGAAGCGTCGCGCGAGGCGCGGATCAATCGGACTGGCGCAGCAGCTCGATCAGTCGGTCCGAGCGATCGATGAATCGCTCGACCACCCCGTTCAGTATGGCGAGAACCCAGGGACTCAGCTTCTCCCGCTCGGATCGCAGCGCGTCGGCCGAGATCACGCGCATCGAGACGGGCGTGAGTGCCGTCGCGCTCGCCGAGCGAACCCCTTCGGAGAGCAGCGCCAGCTCACCGATGGCTTCCCCCGCGAAGACCCGACCCAGGATCCGACGAGACCCGCCGTGATCGGTCCAGATCTCGATCTCGCCCGACACGACGATGCCTGCATAGTCGCCGTCTTCGCCCTCCGAAAAGACCAGCTCCCCCGCCTCGAACTCGCGCAGCGGAAACTCGGCGGCGCTCGACCGGAACGCGGTCAGGTCGGCGAGGACCGCTTCCATGGTCTCGAAGCGCTCCCACTCGCGCTTCTCGAGCATGCGCATGACGATCTCGCCGAGGCGGGGATGGATGCCCGCGTCGAGCTCGTGGGGGGCCGGGGGCGTCGATTCACGCACCTCCCGGAGCAGCGTCTCGAGGTCGATGGCTCGGAAGGGAAGTCGCCCCGTGAGCATCTGGTAGAAGATGACGCCGAGCGAGAAGACGTCGGATTCGGGCCCGAGCTCCGAGCGACGCGCCCGTGTCTGCTCGGGGGACATGTAGCGCGGGGTGCCGATCAGGAGCTCGTCGTCTTCTTCGAGTCGGGAGAGGGAATCGAGCTCGGCGGCCTCGCCGCGCCGGCCCGGGCTTCGCTCGCGGTCGAAGACTCGCGCGGCGCCCCAGTCGACCAGCACGACCCGGTCGTGCTCGAGCACGATGATGTTCTCCGGCTTCAGATCGAGGTGAACCACGCCGCGCTCGTGCGCATGGGCCAGCGCCGCGCACAGCTGCTGCAAGATCCGCAGGCTGCGATCGACCGGGAGCGGCGTCGCATCGCCGGTCCCGCGCTCCACCCGGATCACGCGAGCGAGACTGCGACCGGAGATCTCGCGCATCGTGTAGACCGGCGCGCCGGCCTCGCTCAGGTAGATGTCGAAGATCGGGATGATCGAGCCGTGGTCGAGCTGCCCGAGGATTCGCGCTTCGTTCAGGAAGGTGCGTACGGCCTGTCGGTCGCCTAGCAGCTCCTCGCGCAGCGTCTTGCGCGCCAGCACACGACCGAGCCGCGCATCGAAGATGCGATCGACGACACCGACAGAGCCCACACCGAGACGCGAGAGCGTATGAAAGCGTGACGGGCTGTGGAGATCTTCGAGGAGGGGATCGCGATCGCCGCTCCGTTTCACGATTCAGCTCCGCGCGACGCCGGCCTGTCGGCCTAACGCTTCGAGGTCGTCAGGTCGCCGAGATGCATGAGGGGCAGCGGCGCCGGCGAGTTCGAGTCCAGGAAGAAGAGCTTGGCCGCCGGATCCTCGGCCATCTTCTTGAGGGCTTCGAGGCTCTGGAGCTGGATGTAGGCCGGGTTGCCCGAAGCCGCCTTGTTGATCGTCGAGATCTCGTAGGCCTTCGCGTCCGCGAGGATACGAAGCCGCTTGGCGTCTTCCTCGGCCGCGCGGAAGGAGGCCTGGGCCTGTGCGACCTGCTGCTCCTGCTCGAGCTTCACGCGCTCGAGCTCGGCGCGCTGGCGCTCGACCTCCTGCTCGCGCTCCTTCTTGCGACCGATCGCTTCCGCCAGCACGGTCGGGAGGTTGATGTTCCGAAGCAGCACGGACTCGACGATGATGCCCTTGTCCGCGACGTATTCCGAGAGCTCGGTCGACAGCTCGAGGGCGAGCCGGTCCCGGACCTCGTCCTTGAACAGGTCCTCGGCCCGCTCGATCTTCGTGCCGAGCTCGCGAACCAGTGAGCGCGCCTTCGGGTGGAGATGGACCGCGACCATCCGATCCTTGTCTCCCGTGTCGCGAAAGAGCAAGGGCGCGCGACTCGCGTCGAGGCGCCACTGGATGCTGAGGTCGACCTTCGAGAGCAGCTGGTCCCGGGTCGGCATCTCGAGCTGCGAGATCTTGAAGGTGTCGTCACGCGCGTCGAGATCCACCCAGGACAGGAACGGGTTCACGATATGCAGGCCTTCGGGATAGGGCTCGGGCTGAACCTGGCCGAAGAGGATCGCCACCCCCACGTGACCGGCCGGCACCGAGTGCAAGAAGCGTTGGCCGAACATGAGGAGGAGGAGTGCGGCGATGGCGATCGATGCGAGCTTCGGATTCACGAGGGCTCCCTGACTGGACCGGGTTCATCAAACCCGCGGACTCTAACGTATTCGACGCGTCGAGGCAGAGCCCGGCGAGTCGAGGACGGACCGCGCAAAACGCGAAGACGCCAGGAACGGGACGGCGAGCCCTCAGGCGATCGCCCTGGCCTCCCGCAGCTTCGCGATCTCCTCGGCGCTCCACCCGAAGGAGCCCAGCACCTCGTCCGTGTGCTGACCGGCGTGCGCCGGCGGACGCTCGAGCGCGGCCGGCGTGCGGCTGAAGCGCGGCGAGGGACTCGGCTGGGTCACACCGTAGAACTCGACGAAGGTATCACGATGCTGGATATGCGGATGCAGCGGCGCCTCGTCCATCGACAGCACGGGCGCGAAGCAGATGTCCGTGCCCTCCATCAGCTCGCACCACTCGTCCCGGGTGCGCGTCTTGAAGAGCTTCTCGAAGCGCTGCTTGAGCGCGGGCCAGCCCGACTTGTCCATCTGGTGGGGAAGATCCTCGTCCGCGAGCCCGAGCTTCTCGAGCAGCTCGGCGTAGAACTGGGGCTCGATCGATCCGATCGAGACGTATTTCCCGTCGCTGGTCTCGTAGGTGTCGTAGAAATGCGCACCGGTGTCGAGGATGTTCGTGCCGCGGCCGCCGGGGCCGTGTCCGCCCATCGCCTTCATGCCATGGAAGAAGCCCATCAGCGTCGACGCGCCGTCGACCATGGCCGCGTCGATCACCTGGCCCTGCCCCGAGCTCGCCCGCTCGACGAGCGCACACGCGATCCCGAAGGCCAGCAGCATGCCGCCGCCCCCGAAGTCGCCCACCAGGTTGAGCGGCGGCACCGGGTTCTGACCGGCGCGACCGATCGGCTCGAGCGCACCCGCGAGCGCGATGTAGTTGATGTCATGGCCGGCGGCCTGCGCCATCGGCCCCTCCTGGCCCCAGCCCGTCATGCGGCCGAAGACCAGCTTCGGATTGCGTTCGAGACAAATTTCCGGCCCGAGCCCGAGCCGCTCCATCACGCCCGGCCGGAAGCCTTCGATCAGGACGTCCGCCTTCTCGACCAGCTTGAGCACCGTCTCGACGCCGAGCGGACTCTTGAGGTCGACCGCGACGCTGCGTCGCCCACGCGCGAGCACGTCGAGCGGCGGCTTGCCCGGATCGCGTTCCTTCACGCTGGCGGCGCGATCGATGCGTATCACATCCGCGCCCATGTCAGCGAGCATCATCCCGCAGAAGGGGCCCGGGCCGATGCCCGCGACTTCCAAGACCGTGATGCCCGCGAGGGGTCCCTTCGACATGAAATATTCTCCGTTGTTCGATCGTTCGACGATGGCGGGACGGCTCGCTCCCCGTGCGCGAAGCTCTTCCGACCTCCGGAGCATACCGGATTCGCGCGCTCCGCCGAGGCCCCGCGACATCGGGCTCTAGGAGTCTGGAAACGACACGCTGCACTTGAGACCGGCTGGCAGCAGGCCCTTTTTGTTAGGCAGCTCGAGGCGCAGACCGAAGGTTCCGCTTGCTGCATCGACGACGCGATCGACGATCACGACCCTGGCCGAATACGCTTCGTTGAAGGGCGGCTCCGGGCGGACCTCCCATTCACTCCCCTTCTCGATCCGCCCGTAGAGCGCGACCGGCACGACGACCTCGACGTTGAGCGGATCGATCTGCACGATCCGCATCATCTCTTCCTCGTCGACGAACTCCCCGGCTTCGATCGAGACTTCGGCGACGACACCGCTGATCGGACTCCGAATCGTCCGAAGCTCGAGCACCTCACGCGCTTCGCGCATCTGCAGCCGAGCGAGAATCGCGTCGGTCTCGAGCGCATCCTTCTCGTTGCTCGAGATCAACTTCTCTTCGACGAGATCGGCGTTGCGCAGGTTCGTGCGGTCGGCGAACTCGGACCTCGCCCGCGCGAGCTCGTGGGCTGCGGTCTCGATTCCGTTCACGAGCTGTACGAGGACCTGTCCCTTCTTGACGTTGTCCCCGCGCTCGACGAGGACCTTCTCGACGACGCCGGTCACCGCAGCACTCACGCTGACGTCGAGATGGGGCTCGATCAGGCATTCGTAGTCCGACGAGGTCTCGGCCGCAGTCTCGGCCAAGGTCGGACTCGAAGCGCACACGCCGACGGTCATCAGAGCCGCGATCGCCCAGCGGCCTGCGCTCATCCCGAGCCAACCAGGAACGTGCGCTGCTCTCCCGCTCGATTCCATCACTCCCCCTTTCCGGAGAACGCAAGCATATCGGCAATCTCGCGGTCCGCGCGCAGGACCTCGGCGCGCAGGCGGCGATGCATTCTCTCTGCGCGCCGCTGAGCGCGGGAGATCGTCGCCTGGGCCAGCCGTTGGCCAATCCCCGACTCGAGCGGCGCAAGTCGACGAATCGCTCGGTCGAAGCCCGATCGACCGAAGTTCGCGAGCAGCGAGTCTTCGAGGGACAGAAACGCCTCGTAGCTCCCGGCATCCCCTTGCCGTCCCGAGCGACCCGCGAGCTGACGGTCTATACGAGCCGCATCGTGCCGCTCGGTCAGGATCACCGCCAGGCCGCCGATCGCCGCCACGCCCTCTGCGAGAGGAATGTCCGTACCGCGCCCCGCCATGTTCGTAGCGACCGTGATCCGGCCCCGCTCCCCGGCGCGGGCCACGATCTCCGCCTCACCTTGATCCTGCTTCGCGGTCAGCACCTGATGAGCTCGCCCGCGACGTGTCAGGACGGCGCTGACCGCTTCGGAAGCCGCCACCGATCGGGTTCCGACTAGCACCGGACGGCCCGCGTCCGCCAGCTCTTCCACGCGATCGGCGCAAGCCTCCCACTTCGCTTCCAGATTCGCGAAGACGCGGGCGCCCAGATCGACCCGCTGGCGCGGGCGGTGCGTCGGGATCCGCACGCAACGAAGTCCGTAGGTCGAACGCAGCTCGCCGGCGACCTCGGCAGCCGTTCCCGTCATGCCAGCGAGATGCAGATAGCGGCCGAAGAAACGCTGATAGCTGATGCGGGCGAGCGGCTCACGCACGCCGGTCAACTCGACCCCTTCCTTCGCCTCGATCATCTGCTGGATGCCGCGGCCCCAGGCGCGATCCGCCATGACGCGGCCCGTGTACTCGTCGATCACCTGGATCTTGCCGTCACGAACGAGATACTGGTCGTCACGCGCAAACGCGTACATCACGAGCAGCGCCTGCCCGACGAGCTCCTCTCGCCGTCGCCGCCCCGTCCAGAGCCCGCCCCATCGATCCGCCACGCGATCGACCCGATCGCGCCCGACCTCGGTCAGTCGTGCCCGCGAGTCCGCACGCGAGAGCGTGAAGTCGCGCCCTTCCTCCAGCTCCTTCGCGAGCTCGAGCGACTGTTCGTAGAGCTCGCCGGCATCGCCCTCTTCATCCGGCGCCGAAAGGATCAGCGGCGTCCGGGCCTCGTCGACCAGGATGCTGTCCGCTTCGTCGACGATCGCGTATCCGAGCCCGCGCAGCAGCAGTCGACGCTCGACCGAATCCGTCTGCGCGAGTGCTTCGAAGCGAATCCGCAATTCCTCTCTCCTCGACGAGAGCGTGAGCCGATCGCGCAGGAAGTCGAAGGCGAGCTGCTTGTTCGTCACGTAGGTGACGTCGGCGCGATAGGCGGGGATTCGCTCCTCGGGCTCCATCCCCTCGATGACGAAGCCAACGGAGAGCCCGAGAGACTCATAGAGCGGGCGCATGCTGTCGGCATCGCGCTCCGTCAGATAGTCATTCACGCTGACGACATGCACCGGCACGCCCGCGAGGGCCGCGACCGCAGCGGGCAGCGTCGCGGTCAAGGTCTTGCCCTCTCCTGTCTCCATCTCGACGAGCTCACCGAGCAGGAGGTGCCAACCACCGAGGAGCTGACTGTCGTAGTGCCGCACGCCGAGACGGCGGCTCGCCTGTTCACGAACGAGCGCAAAGCTGCGAAGAATGAGGTCTTCCTCGAAGCCGTGCTTTCGCAGGCGGAGCGAGATCGACCGCGTCTGCTCCGCCATGACGTCGTCGGAGAGCGTTTCGAGAGCATCGGCGTGCGCATCGACCCGGTCCTGCATCTGCGTCGATCGGCTTCGACGCAGCTCGCGGACCCGATTCGACCAGCCAATCAGGCTCGCCGCAATCTCTTCGAGCTTCCCGCTCCTCGCGACGGGGCGTTCGGGGTAGAGCCCCTGGACTTCGGACGGATGAAACGACGTCTTCGCCATGACCCGTCTAGACGTTGAACTGCGAGAGGAAGAGCCGTCTCGCGGATCGGTAGATCTGGACGAGCACTGGCTCGGGCTCATGAACGAATCGAACGTAGACGCGCCCGCCGACGCCGACTGGCGCATCCGCGAGATCGACGGCGAGATCGAACAGGAAGTAGCGCTCGAAGGCGCGCGGGGCGGCACCTGGAGCGCTGCCCGGATCGAGCGCGATCTCGCCGCCGCCCTGGGTCGACAATGCGAGGCTCGGAAGCTCCTCGGTTGCCGCGGGGACTTCACTCGCGATCGTCGCCGGATGGATCGCGTCGATCTGCTCGGCCAGGCGAACTTCGACACGTCGAGTCCGGTTCCGGACGAGATCGACCGAATCCGCCGAGACCGCGACACGGACGATCAGGGGATCGAACGTCATCACGTAGCCGATCACCTCCCCCCGGCGCAGGAAACGGCCGATCTGGTCGTCGGGCGCCTCGACCAGAAAACGGCCCGCGGCCTTGCTCTTCACCTCCAGGGCGGCGAGCTCCTCGGCGGCGCGTGCGAGCCGGCGCTCTGCGTGTTCGAGGGATTGACGCGTGATCCCCGCCTGGACGCGATCCTCCGTGCGATCCAGATCGTACTGGGCTCGGTTCGCCCGGACGTTCGCTTCGGCAATCGCATATTCGGAAACGATCTCGGGATCCTCGAGCATCGCGAGCCGAGCACCCGGCTCGACCCAGCTCCCCGGCTCGGCGTCAAAGGACTCGATCACGCCCTGCGTCCCGGCTCGAACCAGGGCGTCCTCTCGAGCCCACACGACGCCCTCCGTCCGCGTCCAGCTGGGCGCGGGGATGACTCCCAGCAACACGACGAGCAGGCTGATCGTCCCGAGCGTCCATCCGATCGCGCGCTGCCGGTGGCCCCTGAGTCGCTCGTCGAAGAGAACGAAACGGAGCTGCCGCAACAGGGGAAGCAGGGCGAATTGAGCCACCGACCAGGCCGCGATCAAGACCCCCACGAAGAATAGCTCGGAGGCAACGAAGAGCGCGATCGAGAGCGTGATCAACAAGCGGTTCACGAGCGCGCCGATCGCGTAGAGCGCGAACCAGCCGGCCTCTCCCGGCGCCGCGGCCGGATCCTCTGCGTCGCGCCTTCCGAAGAGGTGACGTTGAATCAGAGAGCCCCACCACTGGTTCGCGCGCGACCCCAGGTTGGGTATCTCGATCAGATCCGAGAGCACGTAGTAGGCGTCGAAGCGAAGGAAGGGATTGCCGTTGAAGAAGACGCTCGATACGCCCGCAATCAACATGACGTTGAACGCCACCGCGCGGGCGGCTCCGGGCTCGATCGCCACCCATACGTACATCGCGGACGCAGCGACGAGGAGCTCGACGAACACCCCGGCCGCACCGACCGCGGCGCGCTGCCATCCCGAGGCGAAGGCCGAGGAGGCGGAAGCGTCGATATAGGGAACGGGGACACCGACGAGGAACATCACCCCCATCTCGTGCGTCTCCCCGCCCCAGCGCTTGACCGCGAAGCCGTGGCCGAACTCGTGCAGGATCTTGACCAGCGGAAAGCTCAGCCAGAGGAGAAAGACGTTCTCGGCTGCGAGAACGCGGTCGGCGAGACCCTCCGAGAGCGACTCCCAGCTCATCAAAGCGAGCACGAGCGCGGGCACGACGAAGAGCAGCCAGAGCACCACGCCGACCCGCGAGAACAACACGTTGGCGATCGGCAGCAGACGCTCGAGCGTCCGTTCGGGATCCCAGAGCGGAATCTTGACGGCGAGCGGGCTCCGGAAGTTGGCCCAGAAGGCCTTGCTGCGGGTCGTCTCGTCCCGCGTCACGAGCTCCTCGACGTCGGAGAAGGCATCGGTCGAGAGCGCGTTGGCATGATAGAGCTGACTCATCAGCCGGATCGTCTCGTCCTGCGTCGGCAGATCATCGCCCAGACGATCGCTCGCGAGCGCCCAGATCTCGGCAAGGCTTCTCCGCCCGTTCATCAGTCCGATGAGCGTATGCGCTGCCGGCGAGAAGCGGTGGAATCGACCCGAAGTATGGTCCTGGAGCAGATACCAGCGCACGCCGCGGAATCGGACGCGGTGGATTTCCGCATGGGGCCGCAGGCGCGGAACGAGATCCGCGACGCGATACCACGAGGAGCTGAAGACGGACGAGCTCATAGCGCGACGCCTAGGGCCACCACGACCAGACCCAGAGCCTGAGCCAGTTGCGGAAGCCTCGAGTCCAGATCCAGATCAGGTGACGGCGGTCGACATCGATCTTGCCGACCCCTTCCATGCCCGGGCGAAGTCGACCCGAGGTTTCCGAGAGTGTGCCCTCGACGCGGAAGAAATTGCGACCCTCCTCGGCGGTCGCCACCGGCGTCACCTTCGTGACCTCGAACTCGACGGGCTCGTTCGGCAACGCCGCCAGAAGCAAGGTCCCCGATTGACCGACCGCCACGTCCGCGATCTGCTCCTCGTCGATCTCCAGGAGGACGCGATACCGCTCGAGGGGGGCGACTTCGAAGAGCACATCCCCTCTCGAAACCGATGCGCCGAGCGACTGCGACAGGTCCCCGGATACGACCAGTCCGTCGAAGGGCGCGGTGATCGCGGTCCGCGCGAGCCTTTCCTCGAGACGTGCGAGCTCCGCACGCGCCTCGTCGATCTGCGCGCCGAGAATCCTCGTCCGCCCGTATTCCCGGGACGCGCGCGATTCGTCGGCCTGCCGACCCAGCTGCACCAGGCGACTCGACCATTTCAATCGCTCGAGCTCGAGCTCCCGATCATCGAGCGTCGCCAGCAGATCGCCCGCCTCGACGAAATCGCCGGCCCTTCGCGCAGCAGACGCGACATATCCATCGAAGGGCGCGATCACGACGCGCCGACTCGCGCCCTCGAGCGTCCCCTCGGACCCGATCCGATAGGCCCCCTTCGCGAAGCCGAAGAAGAGAGCCAGGATCAGCGAGATCGCCAGCGCGAGCTTCCGCCCCAGATGGCCCGGTCCGACGAGTCGCCCCAGCTGCTGGCGCGCCGCATCGAGGATCTTCCGCCAGAGCGGCCGATCTTCGCGGCGCCACAGGTCGAGGATCGGCGCCACGGCCAGCGCGATCGCCTCGAGCGCGGCGATTCGATCCGCAGTGAACACGCGGGGCTCCGCATGTTCGAAGACGAGCGCACCGCGCAGGCTCTTCCCGCGCTGGAGGGGGATCGTCAGCACGCTGGCAGCGCCGTGCTCCCGGCAGAGCGCCGCATGTTCACGCAGCACGACGGGGGCATCCTCACGATCGGTCGGATAGACGAGCGTCGTGTTCTGGTCGATCGCTTCGCCCATCGCGGCCTCGACGGCCCGAACGAGATTCATCTCGCGACCGAAAGCGGCAGCGTGCGAGAGCGCGGCCAGCTTGACCGCCCCCCGCTCCTCGATTCCGAGACTCACCCGATCGCAGACGAGCAGACGCGCCAGCTGCGAGACGAGTCCCTGTGCGGCCGCACCGAATCCCTCGGCGTCGAGCGTGATCGCGACCAGATCGAGCAACGCATTCGCCTGAGCCGGTCCCGGTCGGCCGTCGATCGCCGAGCCGGCCAGGCCTCCGCCGAGGCGACGTTCGAGCCAGACCGCCCCCCACTGCAGCTGCCGCAGGACATCGCCGAGCTGCTTCTGCGAGTCCCGCTCGACCTGCACGACGACAACGAAGCTCGCTTCGTCGGGCAGGTCGCCGAAATAGCTGACGCCGAAGTGCCCGGGCTGCTCGTCGATGGCGGCGGCCAGGCCACTGCGCTCCCGGAAGGTGGCCTCGACCTGGGCCTCGAGCGCTTTTCGATCCTCGCGCGCCTGCTCGGCCAGCCATTGGGGCTCGGCGTCCAGCGAGGATCGTCGGCAGACGACGGCGCGTTCGACCGAGCCGATCCAATCCGATTGAATGCGAAGCCAGGAGGCGCACCACGCTTCGACCGGCCCGGTATCGGCGAGCACGGCCCAGTCGGACGGCGCCACGCGAACAGGATCGTCGACGACGACCGAGGTCGTGGACTGATCCGGCGAATCCAAGCACGACTCCAAGGTTCTGCTCACTCCCGAGCGCGTCTCGCGGGGCTCGCACGCGATTTCCTTCGCAAGCGGACCCGTGGCGACGAACCTGCTTCGCTAGGCGAAACGCCCCGCGTGGTCATCGAAGCGTAGCCACTTGTCGCGGGAACGCGCCTTCGTGGGATTCGAGGTCGCCCTCCAACCGACCAGGGAGCTCCAGATCATTCCGCTCAGCGCGGGATCGCTCCCCTCCTCGTTCGCGTCGGGCGCTTCCAGCAGACTTGCCCCCTCCGCGTCCGGTATCGGCGCGCCCGCCTCCTCGGGCGCGAGATCTCGCGATGCATCGTCGACGGTCGGCGCGTCCGGCAGGCTTCCCTCCTCGACCGGCGGCCCCGCACCCACGGCCAGCGGATTGAAGAAGCCCCAGCCCGCGTTCGCCTCGGCCGCATTCGCGGCGTCGATTCCAGCGAGCAGCTCGCGCATCTCGGCCAGCGCCTGACGATCGGCCTCGAGCTGCTCGGAGCTGCGCCCACGCTGTCCCGGAATCCGAAGCCGTTCGTCGGGCTCGATCCGATCGGGATCGGCAACCACGTCTCGGCTCAGGTTGTAGATCTCCGACCAGCGGTAGGGATCACCCAGCTCGCGGGCCGCGATCTTCCAGAGCGTGTCGCCCTGCTCGACTTCGTAGGGCATGACCGCAAGCGAGCCGCCCGCCGAGGCGCGCCGTGCGTTCGGGTCGGCACTCTCGAGCGAGACGAGCGGCCGCTCGGGCAGCGCGGCGCTCGACGCCACCTGTTCGGGAAGGATGAACTCGGCGAAGGGCCCGAAGCGCGGGTCGTAGAGACCGAAGAAGGCCGAGGCCGCGACGTCGAGCTCGCCCTGCCCGAGACGGACGAGGGACCGAGCGATGCCGTTCTCGAGATTGATCCGCGCATACTCGCCGATCAGCAGGTCGTCGCTGAAGGTGCCAAAGAGCGCATCGCCCCCGGCCCCGCCGAAGATCAGATCGTTTCCGGCACCGCCGTCCACGACGTCCGCGCCCCCCTCGAAGAAGCCGGTCGTCTCGACGAGGGTCCGCGTCGCGCTCAGCCGGGTGACCTTCCCGTAGTCACCGAAGAGGATGTCCTGCCCCTCGTCGCCCCGAACCGTGTCGTTGCCCGCGCCCCCGAAGATCCGGTCATTGCCGGCGCGCCCCTCGAGTCGATCGTCGCCGCCCTCCCCGATTCGCGTGGACTCGGCGATCGGATTCGCCTCCGGCCTGCGACCGTTGACGACGAAGTCGAGCGATCCGAAGTCGCCGTGGATCAGGTCGTTCCCCGAGCCGCCGATGATCGTGTCTCCACCGAGGCCACCCACCAGGTCGAGGTCGAGGGTCGAGGGGCCAAGGCCCGCAGCGCTTCCGGTGATGCCACGTCGAGCGTCGGGCCCGTCGGTGCCCGTCGAGGTCGGCGCACCGGGCAGCGTCCCATCGCCCTGGGCGTCGATCCGGTCGTCACCCTCTCCCGCATCGACCTCCACCCACGGAGCTCCCGCCGACGGATCTTCCGGGCGTTGGAGCGAGATGTTGATCGTATCGTCTCCGCGACCCGAGCGGATGCGCGTGAAGGTCTCGACGCCGTCGTCGCGTTCGTGAACGGTGTCGACGAGCAGCGTGTTGTCGCCGTAGCCGAGGTCGAGCTCGAAGCCCTCGAAGTTCACGTACGTGATCCCACCGGGTCGGAGTCCGCGCGCGATCTCGCCATCCGGTCCCATCCCGAAGCCGACGAGACGATTCGGCGTGACATAGCCGTCCTCGCCCAGCGCGAGATCGGCGTTGTAGAAGCTCTCCATGTCCGGGAACGCATCGAAGTCGAGGGCGATCATCTCGCCGATACTGTCCGCCGGGCTGTCTTCGTCGTGGATGAAGACGAGATCCTGCGAATCCGCCTCGTCGACGAAGAAGTTGAGACTCTGGTTCGTGATCCGATAGGCGATGAAGCCCGACAGGTATTCGGGATAATCGATCGCGGCCAGGAGCTCGTCGGATTCGACATCTTCCGGGAGGTCTCCTGGAAGAGTGATGTCGAAGGCGGGCGCGATCTCGATCCGATAGCTCTCGCCTCGTGCTTCGATTCCGATGATCTGCCTGAACTGGTCGACCCCGGCCTCGCCGACGACGACGGGGCCATCCCGGCGTCCGAGATCCACTTCGAGATCAGCCCCGCGCACGATCTCGAGAGTCCGATCGATGATCGATTCCGGATCATCCGCCCCGAGGTAGACGTCGAGGTCGGCCGCGCGAACCGTCACGAAGGTGCGGTTTTCGGTTTCGAGGAACTCGACATCGAGCACACTGCCCGTCGGCGTCTTCACATTCGTCTCGCCCTCGCTCACGATCACGTATCGGTCGATCGTCGCGAGCTCGTCGGGAGCAAGCAGCGTGTCGCCGACGGACCATTCCGAATCGACCGCGAGAACCACGTCGCCGTTTCCGTCGACGGCGAGGTCGACGATCACTCGTCGGATATCCGGCTCGCCCTCGCGGAGGGCACCGATGGTGCGTCCCAACAGATTGTTGAGGTCTGCCCCCCGCCGAGGAAGGCTTCGAGCTCTCGTCGATCGACCGTGATCGTCGACGCCGTGACGTCGATCCGATCGCCCGTCGGTTCATCCGGCGGCGTATCCGGCGACCTGGGCAACAGCACGGGCGGAGTGAGTCCCTCGAGCGATCCCGATCCGCCGAACCCATCGATCAGGAGCGGGCCCTGGAGATCGGTCAAAGTGCGCAGTCGGGGCGCGAAGGCCTTCGTGTCCCCGCCGTCCACGAGGTCGTCGACGATCGCGACGACCTCCACCGTCTGCGCGACGTTCCAGTTCGTGGAATCGAAGAGCAGCACGAGCCGCTCTTCACCGGCCTTCGCGACGGCATTCGCTCCGGCGCGGACCTCGACCTGGACGTTGTCGCTCCGGATCAGGTCGCCGCGCGACGTGCGGGTCGGGGCAGGCTCGACGATGACCTCGACCGTCGTCCCCTCGGAGGGCGGACGGGACAGCACGACCTGATAGGTGTCGAAGACCCGCCCCTCGACGCCGGCCTCGGCATCGTCCGGGTCCGCCACCGCCGCTTCCACCACGTCCGTCGAGCCGTTCGATTCGAGGATCAGGACACCGGCGGTATCGCCGTCGACGACCTCGACGGAGATCCGTTCCTCCGTGCGGCCGGCATAGCCCGGCTCGACGAAGGCGTAATCCACCTCCGCCCGAAGGAACTCGCGCTCCTCGACGATCTGCTCGGCGTCGAAGAAGACGATCGTGCTGCCATTCAGCTCGTAGCGGTCGGGCGAGAGCGTCTCGAGCTCGAGGCCCTCGGGCGTCTCCGTGTAGATTCTCACCTCGATGCCGGTGATCGAGAAGCGACTCGTCTCGTCGGGACGCGTCTCCCAGTCCGCGTCGACCGTGACGGTGTTGCCGTCGATCGTCTCGACCCGGCGAATCTGCCCTTGCCCGGCTCCCTTGACGACGCGCACGGTGAGGAAGGAGAGATCCGAGATCCCCTCGGCCTCGAGGGCCGCCCCGAGATCGGCCACGGTGAATTCGAGATCGGATAGCCCCGTGATCGTATTCGCAGCGGCTTCGCCGTCGACTCCACCTCGGAACTGGATCGGCGCGTTCTCGAGCAGCAGCGTGTCCGTCACGAGCGTCGGGTCGGGCGTGTTCGGATTCGTGTCCTCGAATGCATCGGTCACCAGGACGTAGAGATCGATATCCGACGTCGTCTCACGAACCGAGTGCTCGATCAATCCGCGATGGAACCCCTCGGCGACGCCATCACCGGTCCCGTCCGCGTTGCGCACGGCCTGGACATAGACCGTCTTCCCCTGCTGCCAGTCCGAGCCGTCGAAGCGCAGTGTGAGGACGCCCGCTCCCTGTGTCCCCGCCTCTTCCGAGAGCAACACCTGATCGAGACCCAGATCCGCACTGGTGACGTCGAGGTCGACCTCGACCACCGCGCCGTCGCGCGGCGCGCGCGAGAGCTTCACCTGATAGGCGGCGATCGTGTCGATCCCATCGATCGCACCGTCCGTGCGCTCGAAGACCCTCAGATCTTCCGAATCGACCAGGATCACATCGGCCTGATCGTTGTCATCGATCTGGACCGCCACCGTCGGAATCTGGAGTCCGTCATAGAACCGGATGCGATAGACGGAGTCCTCGAGCGGCGCGTCCTCGGGATCGAAGGCACCGAAGAGCGTCAGCCGGGTCACGACGCCCGTCGCCGCATCCCGCTCCGCCGATTTCACGATCAGCGACTGTCCGAGACCGCCCGCCGATTCGCCGTCGGGCACGCCGATGATCTCGAAGAGTCGACCCGTGAGATCGTATTCCGTCGCGAAGCCGTCTTTCAGATCGACGATCGAAACGAGATCGCCGTCCGAGTCTCGCGTGACCTCGCCGTCGGCATCGAGCGCCGGCGGGGTGAGCGAAGCGAGACGGCCGCTGTAGCGCCCGATCCGATAGCTCGCTCCCGTGATGTCTTCGTTCGCCAGGTCGGCGCCGTCCGAATCCTTGAACGTCCCCTGCAAGGTGAGTCGAGTGATGGCCCCGACTTCCTCGACCGCCGAGATGATCAGTGACCGACCTTCCGGCCCCGCGTCGATCTCCTCGGGCAGATCGACGAGCTCGATGCGCCGACCGACCAGCTCTGCCGCGCTCTCGACCCCGCCCTGGATCTCGAGGACGGTCGTCACGTCGGCGCCCGCGGTGACGACGGAAACACTCGTCACCGTGCCACGGACGACCTCATCGCTCTCGACCTTGTGCTGGATCACCCCCGTCTTCTGTGGCTCGAGCGCGTCGTCATCGACCGCCGAGACGAAGATCTTCTGGGGCGTTGCCCAGTTCTCGGAGGTGAAGACGAGCACGACGCTGTCTCCGAGTCCGGTGCCTTCCGACCGGAGCCGCAGCATCTCCTCGCCGCGCGCCTCTTCCTCGGCACTCAGATTCGGCGCCAGGGCGGTGACGCGGACGGCTTGATCGGGACGTCGCGTCAGCACGACTTCGTACCAGGGAAGGACACCGACCTCGCCTTCGGCCACCCGGAGGAAGCCGCCGAGCTCGCTGATCAGGATTCCAGGCTCGTCCGCGTCGCGCACATTCGCCGACACACCGTTCACCCGGATCCCGTCGCCGGTCGGTCCCGCGAAGGCGGGATCTTCGCCTTCGACCTCGAGGTCGTGGAGGATCAGACCGCTGTGGCCGAGGAGATCATTGCTGGTGACTGTGCGCTCGACTCCGTCGGCGATCTGGAAGGTGTCGCTTCCGAGGCCACCCACGACCTGGGTGAGGATGGCTTCGTTCGTGCTCTGGATATAGAAGTTGTCGTCGCCTTCCGCACCGTCGACCCGCAGCACCTCGACGTTGACGAAGTTGACGTTCAAGCCGGCCCCGTACACGCCATCGCGGGTAATGACGAAGTCGTCCGCGAACTCGGTTCCGATCACCGATACGGAGTCGAGTCCGTCGCCTCCGTCGATGCTGACGGGTGCGTTCACCGCGTAGCGAATCGAGTCGACGCCCTCCCCGCCGGCGATCTTCGTCTCCTTCTGGAAATAGCTCTCGGGATTCACGAGGGCGAAGGCGCGCACCTCGATCGAGTCGTCGCCCGCCTGGCCGTTGACCGTGAGCGTCGCCAGGTTCCGGAACACGATGATCGTGTCGTTGTCGTTGCCCGCGTTGATGGTCGTGGCTTCACTGATGCCGTTCGAGACGAAGCCGCGCGTGACTGCCGTGGTCGTGAACTGATCGTCCGAATCGATGTTGGCCGCGTCGGCCGTTCGCCGACTGCGGTAGAGCTGTCCGACCTGGAAGAAGTCGTCGCCGCCGCCGCCGTTCAGCGTCGCCGTCGCGCGTACGTCGTCGAGCGCGAAGGCGTCGTCCCCCGCGCCACCGTTCACGATCAGTCCCTCGACGCCCGAATAATCCACGCGCTCGAGATTCCCATCCCGATTGATCGAGGCGACGAACGCGTAGCCTCTCGGGTCGGTCGCCGCCCGCAGCAGGAACTGGTCGGCCCCACCCGTGCCATCGACCCGCAGCTCGTCGACGTCCTGCGGGTCGGCGAGCGTGGCCGTGTCCGCGACGGTGACCCGCGCCGAGTTCTCTCCGCCCTTGGTCGAGATGATGTAGTCGTCGGATCCGTCGCCGCCGTCCACGAAGTCCGAGCCGCCGCGAACCCGGATCAGGTCGTTTCCGAGCTCGCCGAAGACCCGGTCGTCCCCGGCCTCGCCCGCGAGCTCGTCGTCCCCGGCGCCGCCTCGCAGGACGTCGAGATCGCTCCCGCCGAAGAGCCGATCTCCACCCGAGTCGGTGACATCCTGCGTCTCGTCGTCGAAGTCGCCGAAGAGAAGATCCGATCCGGACTGCCCGTAGATCTCGTCGGCGCCACCCTCTCCGTAGATCGTGTCGCTGCCCTGCTCGCCGAAGAGCGTGTCGCCGTCCGCGCCGCCGCGGATCACATCGTCGCCACGACCGCCCCAGACCGTATCGGCTCCCTGGTCGCCGAAGAGGCGATCGAGACCCGTCTCCCCGTAGATCGTGTCGGGGTCGTCTCCCCCGCGAATGGCGTCGTCGCCGCGCCCGCCGTACAGCGTATCCTCGCCCCGGCTCCCGAAGATCCGATCGTCGCCGAAGACGAGCCCGCGATCCGTGGCATCGACTTCGCGAAGCGTCCCGTCTCGCCTGAGGCGGAGCTCTCCACCGTCGCCCAGGATCAGATCGTCGCCATTCTCGTCCTCGGTGCTGGCGACGGCCTCGGCATCCACGTCGATCGTCGCGCCCGTCGGCTTCCTCGACGAGGTAGGCGCGCAACACCAGGAAACGCTCGTCGACGGCCGTCCGGGTCACGTTGGGGGCGGCCGCCGGCAGACCGTCCACGAGCGAATCACCCGCGTCGCCGCCTCCGATCAGGACGTCGTCTCCTCCCGCTCCGAGAATCCAGTCGCTCCCGAATCCGCCGACGATCACGTCACTGCCGTCGGAATCGGTCGCCGTCGACTTGTAGGCCGCCAGGAAGACCGCATCCTGCGCGGCGATCTCGAAGCGATCGCCCGGCTGCACGCTGGGAAGCGCAAAGCTCCTCTCACCGCCGATCGTAGACTGCAAGACCAGCGAGGAAGGGCTCACGCCCCCCGTCGAAATCCGGTAGAGGCCCTCGAAGACGAGCGCAGGCACGCCGTCCGCGCCATCGCGAAGCTGATTCACGACCACAGTCTGGCCCTCGGCGAAGCCGCCGACCTCGAAGTCAGCCTCCTCGTCGAGATTCGTGAGCGTCGCGCTCGCGTAGTCGGCGCCATCGCCGATGAAGGAGATTTCCGCGTTTCGAACGCGCGGCTGCTTCTCGATCAGCTGCTCGATGTCTCCGAAGACGACGTCGTCGCCGCCGCCGCCGAAGATCCGATCGTCACCGGCGCCGCCCACGATCAGGTCGCGCCCGGCGGTGCCCACGATTTCGTCCGAGCCGTCCCCGCCTCGGAAAATCCCGGTCGGCGCATCCTCGCCAGCCAGGGTCTCGGAATCGATCACGCCGCCAAGGATCCGATCGTTTCCGGCTCCGCCGTCGATTTCGTATCGCATCCTGGGCCGGGTCACCCTCGATACGTCGACGACGTCGTTGCCTGCTCCGGCAACGGCGAGCACGCCGGTGATCTCGCTGGCATCGAAGTCGTTGAAGAAGGCTCTGCCACCGGGGTTGGACCCCACCCACGTCACGCGGATGTCGCTGCCGAGGCTCTCGACGCGGAAGTGTTCGTCGCCGTCTCGCAGATCTCCGTTGAGCCGTTCGCCGGCGAAATCGCCCATGTTGAGCTGCAGCGTTCCGTCCTCGAGCACGGTCGCGAGCTTTGGCGCGCGGGTAAACTCGACCTCGAAGTCGGCGAGCTTGAGGGTCGGCGTGATGCTGAATTCCTTGTAGATGTCGAAGAAGAGCAGATTCACCTCGAGGAAGGCGAACGCGCGCGCCGTCACCTCTCCCGAGACGTCGAAGATCGCGAGCGGGGCGAGCACCGGGCTCCCGAAGAGGAACTCGTTCTCGATGTTCTCGAGGATCTCGCCGACGCGGATCTTGCCGTCGCGGTCGGGATCGAACAGATCGAAGTCGACACCCGCGGCGATCCCGCCGGCCACACCGGCACGCGCAAGGCCGAGGTTCAGCTCCGCCGAGAGATAGAAGCCGAGATCGAATTCGAGCTCGTTGCCGTCGGGCCCCGACCCCGTCACGTCCTGGGGATTGTCGCTCACGAAGAAGCCGTCGAAGATCAGCCCGGGATTCGTGAAGCCCGAATCGAAGAATCGCTCGAGGCCACTCGAGTCGAAGCCGAAGGCGAAGTCGATCCGCGCCCCGGCCGTTCCCGTCAGTCCGACGCCGAGCGGGCCGAAGACCGGGAAGAAGGCCGTGTAGGAGAGATCGAGCTCGAGCGGCGGCATGTCGTAGCCGAAGAGCACGACCTCTTCGCCGGTCAGGAGTCCGAAGATCTGGGTCGGATCGTCGAGGATCGGGAACTTGAATCCCCGGGTGCTCTTGAGCTTGTCGACGAAGTTGGTGGTCTGGTTCGTGCTCGCTGGCCGTCCCGGCTCGCGATTGCTGCCCTGCTCCTGGCTCAGACCTGAAAGGTCCGCATTCCTGCTGGTTGGATCGACTCCGATCTGAGGCTCGCTCCCGGTCGCCTTGCGGTAGATCACGAAATCGCCGAACGGAATCATCACCGTATCGATATTGGTCGGAATCGAGTTGACCAGTGTGATGATGTCCGCGATCGACTCGATCAGCGCGAGCTGAGGCTTGCCCGACAAGCGCGCGAGATCGAGCAGGGTCACGGGCGGACCGAGATCCGAGACGACCGGGAGCGGCGCCGTGAGGATGTCGACGATGGGCTGGATCGGCCCGGTCACCTTCTGGATCTCGCCGAGCACGGGCTTGATGAAGTCGCTCACGAAGGAGCCGAGATCGAGATTCACGTCCGTGAACTGGACGACCTCGAGGCCTTCCGAGAGCGCGCTTCCGCTGAGGTCGCTGATCGAGACGTAGACGCCCGCGTCCCGATCGCCCAGAGCCCACTCGAACTCGAAGTCTGCGAGCACGGTCGGGAAGACATTCGCGAAATTCGCCAGCAGCTCGTCATTGAGCTTCAGCTCGAGCTCGAGATCGGCCGTCGCCTCGGCGGCGATGCCTGCATCGAGCCTGAGCTTGCCGAGCTCGGTGAAGGAAAGCCGCTCGTCGCGAAGATCCGGGGTGTCGTCCTTGTTGACCAGGTCGACGACGAAGGTCGCGCCCAATCCGCTGCCCGCATTCTCGGCCTCGAGCTGCAGGAAGGCCAGGCGCCCCGTCAGGCTATCGGGGAGCACGACATCCACGTTGATCTCGAGCTCGTCCTGCGAGCTGATGTCGAAGTAGAAGCCGCTCTCGAAGTCCAGGCCGAAGCCCAGCTCGAGGTCCCAACCGAGCTCGATTCCGAGCGCGCCGTCGGCTTCGAGACCGATCGCCGGGATCCCGAAGTCGAGGGCGATGTCCGTGTCGACGGCCGCCAGCTGCTGGCCCAGGCGGAAGTCCCATTCGAGGAACGCGAGGTCGCGGATCTGTCCGGTGGGAATCCCCAGGACGTCGATCTCGCCCTGCGAGTCCCCGCTGCCCGGGGCTTCCGGATCGTCTCCGGGCTCGATTCTGGGATCGAAGTAGTTGCCTTCGCTGTCGCGCCGTGTGCCGTTCAGCGCGACGACCTGGCTGAGAAGAAAGGCCCGACTCGCTACGTCGACCGTCGCGTAATCGCCGAGATCGGTCGCGAGCTCGTAGTCGGTCGTGAGTCCGGAGGCGCGAGCGGTGAAGACCTGGTCGTCGGACAGCGCGTTGCCGTCGCGATCGTGCGTCACGAGCAGCAGACCGGTCTGCTCGAGCAGATCGAAGAGCAACCGGGAGATGACGTTCCGGTTCGGATCGTTCAGGTCGTCGACGAAGGTCTCGGCGTCGTCGATCCCGTCCCGGAAGGGCTCGACGAAGTCGTCGCGCAGGTCTTCGATGAAGCGGGCGCCGTCGGCCAGACTGTCGCCGATCAGCGGCAGGTCGATTCCGAGGATCTCTCCGTCGAGAACGTCCTGGATACCGCCGAGCAGCAGGTCGAAGCCGTCGACCGCGAGGCGGATATTGTCGAAGAGACTCAGGTCGGCCGGGTCGAACTGGTCGAGCCCGAAGAGGTCATCGAAATCGACCGCGGCTCCGCCACGGTAGTAGGCCACCTCCAGCGAGGAGTCGAAGTCGATCGCCTCCTCGCCGCGCAGCTGCGAGATCGAGAGGTCGTTGATCGAGACCGAACCCGTGAGCTCCACCCGACCCTGGAGCAGCGAATCCGTCGGGAAGTAGATGGGCAGATCGAATCCCGAGTCGAAGGCGATATCGACGTCGAAGACCGCCGCAAAGTTGTCGAAGGCACGCGCGGCAATCAATCTCCGGGTCTGGCCATCCTGATTCGTTCCGAGAGCCGCCGAGAAGGCATCGAACTCGAGACCGGCCACGAAGATGTCCCGCTCGGCCCCGGAGCCGACGCCGCCTTCGACGAACGCCGTCCCGTCCTGTACGAAGATCCCCAGCGGACCGACCGCGCCGCGGAAGTCGACCTCGGAGGCGCGCGCCTCGAAGGCAGCCGAGATCGCCGTCGAATCGAAGAGCGACACGGATCGAGACCCCGTGACCTCGACGCCCGGAAGCGGTTCGCTCGAGGGCGTCCAAGCGATCGGGGCGGAGTCGGTCCGCTCGAGCAGCATCGTGGAGCCGGGGCCCGCGTCCTCGATCGCGAGGATCTCGTAGCGACCGTCCCGTCCGTCGCTGCCCTTGATCTTGATGATCTGTCCGACCAGGAAGCCATCGTCGAGCCAGCTGACGTCGCCATCCGGCGTCTGGTCACTGCGCACGACCCGGCCCTGGATCCGCCCCTGATCATCGCTCGCGACCGAGAACGACAGATCGGGAGCGCCGCGCAGCGTCGTATCCGAGATGTCGATTCCGAGCGAGACCTCGATGCTGCCGGACGCACGCGCGTCGAGACCGGCCGATCCGGCGAGGACGCCTCCGCCGAGCTCGATATCGATTCCGACCGACTCGGCGAATCCGTCCCCGAGAACGAGGTCGATCTTGAGCACCTTGCGCGAGGTCGCCTCGACCTCGACCCCATCGACGAGCCGGGCCGCGAGCTCTTCGCTCACCAGGCTGAGATCGATGTCGAAGGGATCGTCCGGCGTGATGCCGAGGATCTCCTCGAGACGCCGCTCGATCGACTGGAGCGTTCCGTCCGGATCTCCCTGGATCTCCTCGACGGCGGCGGCGAGCTGGTCGGCGTAGTCGAGCAGATCGTTGAAGCTGAGCTCGACGATCGGGATCGGCTCGTCGAGGAAGTCGAATTGCTCGAACTGACCCAGGAAGTCCGCCGCCATCTGCAGGCCGCGGATGAAGTCACGGATGTCGAAGTTCTCGAAGTCGAGCAGGCTCCCGAGATTCGGCGTCTGCACGTCGGTCTTGGGCGGCTTGGTGAACGTGATCTTCTGGATGACCCGGGAGCCGCCCTCTTCCCTGATGTCCGCGAGGTCATCCACGAGATCTTCGGCCAGGGTGAGCGTCACGGGGAACGTGAGCGCCGTCGCGACCTCGCCCGGACCCGGCGGAGGCGGCGCTGTGATGCCCTCGACCTTTCGGGTCTCCGTCTGCTCGTCGCCGTCCTTGTCCAGGTAGACGATCTCCACCCGAACCTCGTCGTCGGCATCCAGGGCGCCGCGAACATCGCGCAGAGCAGAATCGATCTCGTCGCTTTGCGGATTGCCGACGTCGCGCGTGATCGACAGCGTGTCGAGTCCCGTCGCGACGACCGAGCCGCCCGGTCCGTCGGGATCCTCGGGCGTCGCCGTCGTCGCAACGCCCATCGACTCGCGGAAGAAGGGATCGCCGAAGTCGAAGAGGGTCAGCTCGACCCTTGCGTTCTGCTCGTCGTCGACGAGCTCGTCGAGCTGGATCGAGCCGAAGCCATCCGCGGCGATGCTCTCGAGCGCGAGGCGGAAGACGCCGAAGCTGCCGATGACCTCGGGAAGGCTCGAACCGGTGTGGGTCAGGCTCGGATTGCTTCCGAGCTCGAAGGCGCGTTCGAGAACCAGCTGGCTCAGGCGGCTCGTGCCCTCGCCGACCTCTCGAATCTCGAGGATCGTATAGGTTCCGTTCGGGAGCTCGGCCTCGGCGACGCTTCCGCTCACGAAGCCTCGGATCGTGACCTTCTGACCGGCCCTGAATCCGTCGTCTTCATCCCACTGCTGCACCGAACGCTCGAGAATGCCGCGCTGAACGCCGTCGAGCGTTTCGTTGCGCGCGATCAGCGAGCCACTGAATTGATCGTCGAGCGTGCCCGCCTCGAATCTCGGCGTGTCGATGAAGGTGCGCGGAATCCTGAGCCCCCGGGCGAACTCACGCAGCGTGATCTTCCCGTCGGGCGCCGTGTCGGGGGAGTCCACGGGCGGCAGGTCGTTCAGACCGAACACCCCATTCGCCCCGAAGCCGCCGGTCGCGGCCAGATCCGCCTCGACGAACCCGATGCGGGCTTCGACGTCGATTCGAGCGTCGACGGGCGCGATCTCGAGGCCCACGGTGAACTCGGGATCGCGCAGGAAGATCCGATCGAAGATCGAAGCGCCCCCGATCGCGTCGCCCTCGAGCAGCCCATCACGGTCCGCGGCATCGATCCGCCCGTCCTCGTTCTCGTCCGCCGCCGCATCGGAGCGGAGGATCCCGAGGCCGGCCGCCGCCACGGAGCCGTTGATCAGCTCGACCTCGAGATCGCCCGAGCCGAGGGGCACCCCGTCGATCGCGATCACGGCGCCGTTCACGAATCGCTCGGAGCTCGCCGTCGCGCTGTCGACCGCCGTGGCGGTCAGCGTGTCCGCCTCTTCGTCGACCGCTGTGACCGTGTAGGTCGTGCCCTCGAATTCGAAAGTCTGTGGCGTCGCGGCGACACGGAATCCGTCGTCCGACCAGCTTCCGGCGGAACGCGTGAATTCCCGCTCCTGGCTGCCCTCGACCTCGGCCACGGTGAGACGCGGTCGCCCCGACAGCTGTCCACGCTCGACGATCTCGATTCCCGTTCCGTTCGCTGAGATCCGCGCTCGGACGCGACTTCCTTCGAGCGGCCCCTGATCGGTTCCTGTCGGCGCCGGGAACGCAGCCTCGATCGCCGTCAGGACCTGCCCGACCGTCGTGAGCCCGTCGAGACTGATGGCCGCCTCGTCGCCGTTGCCGAGGACCACCAGCAGGTCGGCCAGGTTCGAGTCCTGGACGGGCTCGAAGCCGAGTCGCTGGGCGTTCGCATTCGCGTCGACGACCCTGAAGACGACGCTCTCGTTCTCACCCGTGCGCGTGATCACGAGTCGCGTGCCGTCGAGGCTCGCAGCGACCCCGTCCGTGCGCTCGACATCCAGAAGATCGACGACCTCACCGTCGGTGTCGAAGCCGCCGGTCGTGGCTCGACCGAGCGCCACGCGAAGATCCTGCAAGAGGTCGTTCGGGCTACGGTTGTCGGCAGTATGCGGTGCGAAGGGATCGCTCTCGGTCGCGGCCGCATAGATCACGATGCCATACAGGGTCCCGCCGAGCTCGATGTTGAGCTTCGCGGCCGCCGCCTCCTCCGCCGCGGTGACCTCGGTCTCGGTGGCATCCGGCTCGATGACCGGTCGGTCGAGACGGACGGTATTCCCCTCCTGAGCAATCGAGATGTCGCTCGACGCCGCTTCGGGATCGAGGTCATCGGCGAGGACCAGCGCACCGTCCGCCGTCTTCGCAGCAACCAGATAGGTCCCGTCGTTGCGCAGGGACCCCACGATCTGGATCCGCTCGCCCGCCGACAGCTCGTCGAACGCCTCCGCCTCGCCGACGGCGGTGATCTTCCCCGCGCCCTCCACCTGGGCGTTCCGGACGCCGGTCGCGGCGGTCAGATCTTCGCGTACGGTGAGCGTCGAAGCCGTCGCTGCCGTGACCTCGAAGGTCCCGCTATTCGATCCGGCGTTCGAGATCTGGATCCGCTGACCGACGCCGAAGCCCTCAGTGATCCAGCTCCCCGCGCCCACTCGAGTGATCGTATTCGAGATCTCCGCGTTCTGTGCGTTGCGGATCGCCGATCGGATCAGGCCTATGTACTCGGTCTTTCCACTCCGCGTCGAAACGTCGATCGGCGTCGCCGGCGCAGCGACCGTCACCTCGACCCAGTCCGGATCGGCGGGATCGGGCATGCCGTTCACGACGTCGGCTCCACCCCCGTTGGCATCGTAGACGGCGACCCAGAACGTCAGCGCCTCGTCGATCTCGTTCTCGTAGACGAGCGGATCCGAAGTCACGACCGCCCTCGGCAGGATCAGCGACTGCTGCTGGAGCGAGTCGTCGGTCAGCCGATCCGTCCCGGCGACCGACTGGAAGATCCGGACGTTGTAACCATCCGGTGCGACGATCTGGACCTTGTCGCCGACCAACCGTTCGACGGCGGGCGCGACGTAGTCGACCGATCCGAAGTCGAGCACGGTTCCAGCGGCCATCCGAACCCGATCGAGCTCGATCTGGACGCGCTCCTCCTCTGGGGTGTCGGGCTCGTTCACCTCGGAGACCGACCCGTCGCCCCGAGCCGTGATCGCCTGGCCGAGCTTGATCAGATCCCCGATCTCGTCGATGCCGCGAAGCTCCGTCAGATCCGTATCGACGTCGATCCCCGCGACCCCGTTCGGCGTATCCGAGAGATCGATTCCGAACTGGATGCTGAAGCCGACGTCACCGCTCACCAGGATCTTGGGTCGCCCGGTCGTCCGGATCGAGCCGACCGGGTCTAGGTCGAGATCGAACTCGACGTCGAATTCCTGCGTGAAGAGCCGTTGCTCGAGGTCGATTGCGAAACGCAGCTCCGAGATCGGATTGCCGTTCGAATCGGTCGTGGCGTACGACAAGCCCTCGAGGTCGATCGCGTCGAGCGCGAGCTCGATCAGCTTCTGGCTCAGCTCCTGGGCCGTCGAGAACGTCGGCGCGTTGTCCGCGTCGAGCAGCTTCGGCGTGTCGTTGCCGACGATCTCGTTGTCGTCGGTATCCGCTTCGGTCAGCGCGACGCCGAGCTGCACGGGATCCCCGACGCTCCGCTCGACGAGGATCGTGGCGGCCTGAGCTGCCCTGAGCCGCCCCAGCTCGGGATCGAACGCCAGCGTCCCCTTCAGCTGGAGCACGCCGGTCTCGCTATCGCGCGTATTCGTCGTCGTTTCGGTGATCCCGAAGAACGACGTCACACCGTCGGCGAGATCGACCGAGAGCCTCGTCACGCTCCTGTCGATCGCGATCAAGGCGAAGGTGCGACCCGCCGTCTCCGCGGCGCCGAACTCGCCCTCGACCACCCGGAACTCGACCAGGCCCTCCAGATCCGTCCCGACCAGCTTCTTGTTGAGATCGGTGACGAGCGCGTCGTCGTTGTTGCGATCCACGCCATCGTCCCCATCGTCGTAGAGAACGGCGTCTCCGAAGGCGTCGGCGAGGTTCGTGAGGGCAGCGAGTCCAGGCGTGATCAGCGGAATGTCGAAATTCGAGAGAAGCTCGCTGTCATTGACGCGCTGGAGCCCCGCGCGGATCTCTCCGAGCTGTCGAATGAAGCCGGGGGCGTCGATGTTGGCGAACTTCTCGACGTCGCCTTCGAACCCCTGGAAGAGCCGGGAATCAGCGAGCGCATCGCCGCCCTCGAAGACGCTGCCGATCTCGAAGACGAGCTGCGGATCCGCGCCAGCCGCATTGAGTGAGGAGATGCGCAGATCCTCGTTGTCCACGAATCCGAGCAGGCCGCTCTTCACCGCGATCGGAATGTCGAGCGCGAGGTAGCTCTCGGAGACGTAGTCGTCCGCGCTCGTGCCGCTGCCCGAGAGCGCAGCGCGGAGGGCGATGAAGCCGTCCATGGTCGTCGCGGCGTCGCGATCCGAGACCTGCGCGCCGAGGAATCCGATATCCGAGGACTTCCCCTGCGCGATGTTCCGGTCGAAGATCGCCCGGGCGAGATCCGAGTTCGCGCCGTTGGTGGGCAGGTCCGCGATCGGCGCTTCCGGCGTGTTCACGTTGACGGACGCGTCGAGGCCGACGAGCGTCGCGGACGAGGGGGTCGAATCCTCCGGATCGACGCCGGCTCCGTTCTCGTCGAGGTCGATCACCAGGCTGAGCGTCGATTCGAAGGACGCCTCGAGATCGACGTTCACATCCGAAGCGAACTTCACGCCGTTTTCGGCCGCGAGCTGCCCGAGGTCCACGTTGAACTGGCTCGTACGCTCGCCGGAATAGCGGAAGTCGTACGTGAACGTGTTGGCCGCGGCATCGTAGGTGAGGGCGACCCGATTCTCGCGCCGGATCGTCGCGATGAAATCGTCGGGGAGCACGGGCAATGGAAGGGTGTCGTCGAGCGTGATGCCGAGATCCGAAACGCCGACCGAGGCCACCTCGGCCTCGAAGCCGATGCCGCCAGTCGCGATCGAGACGCGATCTCCGACCTCGAAACCTTCTTCTTCGAAGCTTCCGGTGAATCGGCTGATCGTGCGCTCGATGCCCGCACCGCTGGCGGTGAGCGTGCGCTCGAGCGTGAGAGTCGCCCCGCTCACGCCGACGACCTGGTAGGTCCCGTCGTTTCTCGTCGTGCCCGCGATCGAGACGACATCGTCCAAGAGCAAGGCATCCCAGCTCGTGCCGTCACCCCGCGTGAGCGTCCCTGCCCGTCCCGCGTGACATTGAAGGTCAGCGCCGTATTCGTGCTCGCGTCGAAGACCACCGTCTCGGGGCCATCGCCGGCGACGCGAGTGAGGGTCGCCGTGCCGGTCTGCTCCAGATCGAAGGTCGAAGGCCGGTACGTCGGACCCGCGACCCGGACTTCGAGCCTGCCCAGTCCCGAGAGCTCGTCGGCCAGCCCGGAGAGCGTCCCCTCCTCGCCCGACACGAATCCGACCGGCGCGTCATCGGTCACGACGAGCGCGAGCTCTCGCACCGCCGGATCGAGCACGCGGAAACCGAGGCGGGCCGTCTGGGTGCCCGCCGTGCCGACCTCGCTCACGAGCGCCTGGACCGAACCCGAGAGATCACTCTCGGCGATCCTGGCGTTGATCTCGGATGCGAGCTCCGAGAGCGACTGGCTCGAGGAGAAGGGCCGCGCCGACAAGCTGGCCGTCTGGCCGGCGACCAACGTCGGCAGCATCCCGTCCTCAGCAACGGTCAGGACCCTCCCGTCTTCCGAGAGCGTCTCGATCATCAGGTCGGTCGCCGGCGTGGCCCCCGGCGTCACGCTCAACCGAATCGCCTGCCCCGCGCGAAATCCGCTCTCCGCGAAGGACGGAATGCCTTCCGCGACGAAGAGCGTATTCGCGACCGCGACCTGCGATCCCGCAGCGACCGTCGTGAGCGTGCGCGAAGTCAGCAGGTCGTTGTCCGGATCGACATCGTTCTCGAGAAAGAGGTCGAAGTCGCCGATCGCGTCGTCTGCGGACGACACCGTGATGACGCGATCGTCTCCGGACACGGATACGATCTCGAAGCGCTGCGCAGCGCTGTCATTCGGGTCGAACGTGAGCGCCGCATCGAGCGCGACAGTCTGGCCGACCCGGAACCCGTCGGCCCGCCATCCGCCCGCGCTCCGTCGGATCGTCGCGTCCCCGTTCTGTTCGCGACGAAAGGTCAGACCCGGCAGTCCCGCCGCTCCCGGCTGCATCTCGACGCGCACGACGGTCACGCCCGACTGCGCTGCCAGACCGAAGCGGAAGACCTCGCCCTCGTCGAGGCGAAGCGTGAAACCGAGGCTCGAGTGATCCAGCTGCTGCGATGGGATCACTTCGCCGAAGAGCGTTCGATCGAGGTTCTCGACCGCATTCCCTTCGGCTTCGGATCTGGAGAAGTTCTCGAGCAAGACCTGGAGAGCCTCGACGGTCAGCCCCTCGCGATTCGCTTCGATTTCGAGAGCCAGCTGGTCGAACGCTTCGGCCAGATCGAGGGCGCCACCGACACTGACGTCCGCGTTGCCGAGGACACCTGCCAGACCGAGGGCGAACTCCCCGCTCGAACCGAGTGCTCCGACCTCGTCGCGCAGGCTCGACAACCCGTCGATGATCGACTGGACCTGGGCCTGGGTAAACGATCCCTCATCGACGACGTCCGTTTCCTCGATCACGTCGGATTGTGCGACGGGCATCGAGGCCGAGTCGACGAACGCCGGGCCCTCACCACTTGCGACTGGCGCCGGGTAGAGAATCCTGTCCGTCCCCTCTCCGGAAGCGTCCTCGACGATCTCGAGATCGCGGAGCTGCGCGTTGTCGACGTTCGACAGATCGTAGAAGTCGCCTTCGCCACCCCCTGCGAGCGAGGTCACTCCCGGCGTGGGGTCGTATCCGGCTCCGATCCGGATCGTGTCTTCGCCCCCCTCACCCGAGAGCGAAACCGACGTCAGGCCGCCGTCCTGAAAGCCCGCCGCCACCTCGAGCGTGTCGGCGCCCGCGCCTCCGAGGAGCGCCAGCTCACCCGCGAAGCCCGTGCCGCTCCCGGACACGGTCAGCTCGTCTTCGCCTTCTCCGCCATCGATACGAATGTTGCCCGTGAACTCGATCGTTGCGCCGGCGCCGTCGAGAACGAGGTTGACCCGATCGACGCCCGTACCGAGCGCGATATTCACGTCCTCATCCGCCGCCAGATCGAAGCTTGCCCCTTCGACCGGCGGCGTGGCGTCGTCCTGGAGTGCCGCGCCGCCCGACACCGTCAAGCGCCAGGTCATGTCCGTGGCGTCGTAGGAAAGGGTGAGGTCGTTCGTGAGCTCGGTCGCCGAGGCGGGAAGGGTGAAGTCTCGGAGCACCCCATCGAAAGCCGCCGCCCGAATCGCGACGGCCTCGATCTCACCCGTCGCGAACTCGAGATCCCAGTCCCCACCGCGCAGCGCGGCACCCGTCAAATCCGTCGACGCCGCCACGTCGACGCCACCCAGCTCGGCCAGGGTCGAAACGAATTCGATCCCCACCTCGCCTTCGGCGACCTCGCACCCGTACAGCAGCAGGTCCCCATCCTCACCAAGGGAGTCCCGCAGACCGGCCAGCAGTCCTGCCCGCGCCCGCAGCGTCTCGGTCGTGACCCTGGACTTGCCGAGCGTCAGGCTACCGCGCGCGCCATGAGAGACGACGTGCAGGGCGCCGACGCCCTGATAGGCGCGCGCGATCTCGCTGAGCTGCTCGAGACCGTCGCGTTCGGCATCGAGTACGACGACCGTGACTCCACGCGCCTCGAGCGCATCCGCGAGCCGCTCGGCCCGCGTCGCATATGTGATCGACGTGTCGTCGAGGGTCGAGTGATCGTCGAGAATCGCTGCGCCCAACCCGTCGGTCGCGCGCTGTGTCTCGAGGATCTCACCCTTCGCCGTCCCGATCGCGGTCGCATCGGAGGCGGCGGAGGGCGAGAGCGCCGGAGTCGCGCCGTCCGCACTCCCGCCGACCCCTTCGAGCAACGCCTCGAGAAGCGAGTCGATTTCCGGAATCCGTGCATCGACGACGACGACCTGCTCGGGCTGAGTCGATTGGGAGAGCTGTCGATCGAGATCCGCTTGCCAGACGCGAGACGCCAGAGCACGGGCGGCCGCGTCCGGATCCTCGGGCGACGAGCTCGTCTCGGCACCTGCGGCGTCGTCACTCGGCTTCGCTCCGTCGGGCACGACGGCCGCAGACTCCACGGACTCGACGACGGCTTCGTTCGGTACGCCGAGGCCGGCCGCATCGGTCTCTGCCTGCCGCTGCTTGCCCTCGACGAAGGCGCTTCGCACGACCGCTTCGAATCGGCTCGGCTCGCGAACCAGGACTTCGTCATGGACCGCCGGCTCGAGGATCAGGCGCGGATCGAAGCTGTCGGCCGGCGGGGCCAGGAGCGCGTCGGGCACGAGGCCGACGTCCGCAGACAGCAGGATTCGCGGCTCGAGCGGCTCGAGGTAGGGGCGCTGGCGTGTGGGCTCGGACCTTCGCGCACTTCCCGAAGAGGATTTCGACACGAGCCTGCTCGCGAACGAAGATCGTCCTCGTGCAAGGCCGGCTCGCACCCGCCCCACAAGACGCTCCAATCCGCTTCGTTCTTCGCTCAAAGTCCGGCTCCTCGGCCCTACCCACTACGTTCCGTCTGCTCGAGCACCGCGATTCAATCCGGGCGCAGCAATCGCCTTCTCGATCCCCTCGCTACTCCAGCCACTCCGAGACGCGCTCGAGATCCTCCACGCCCAGCACGCCGACTGCCTGCTCCAGCCGCAAGACGCTCCGCACGTACTCGTACCGCCCGCGCGAGTAGTCACGCATTGCCGCGTAGAGCTCGCGTTCGGCGTTCAAGACGTTGATCACCGTGTCGACTCCGGCCCGCACGCTCTTCTGGCGGGCTTCGACCGCTCTACTCTGGACCTCGACGCTCTTGCGCAGCGCCTGGACCCGGCGGGCCGTCGAGCCGACCGCCTGGAAGGCGTTCCGCGTCTCGCGCTCGACCTGTCGTTCGGCCTGGACGAGCTGCTGCTCGTTCCGCCTGTGCAGGTCACGCGCGCGGCGTGTTCCGAAGATGACGGAGCCTCCCGCGAAGATCGGAACGTTCACGCTGATCCCGTATTCCGCGGTCTCGACCTGAGAGCCGCCCCCGAAGAGCGATCCATCGGCGTCGCGATTGTTGATCGAGGCCTTGAAGTCGACGGTCGGTAGATGGGCGCTTCGCTGCTTGTCGATTTCACGATCGGAGACCGCGACGGCCTGACGCCGGGCCTCGATCGTCGGACTCTTCGAGACCGCTTCGCGCACCCAGATCTCCGGACTCGCCGGCTCGGGCTGCGCGAAGGGAATCGTTTCCGCGAGCTTGCGAGGAGACTCGTCGATCTCACCGGTAATTTCGGCGAGGCCCTGCACCGCGTCCTCGACGGCGACACCCGCGGCCACCTCATCCGCCTGCGCCAGTGCCGCGCGTGCTTCGGCCTCGTAGACATCCGGTGCCGTTCCGAGCCCGGAATCGAGTCGACGCTGAAAGAGCTCGCTTTGCCGGGTGAGGGCTTCGGTCTCGCTCCTGCGTATGCCGAGCTCGTCCTGCGTCTCGAGCAGCGTCAGGTAGGCATCCGCCGTACGGAAGATGAGATCCTGAAAAGCGAGGTCCAGCTCCGCGGCCGATTGCCTGACCGTCGCGCGAGCCTGCGAGACTTCCGCCCAATCCGTCATCCGAAACAACGGCTGCGTCAGCGAGGCCCCGTAGGTCTTGACCGGAAAGCTCGTCGAACCCACCGCAAAGACCGCATTGTCGCTGCTCTGCACCTGTTGACGATTGCGCGCGTACCCCGCCTCGGCATTCACGCTCGGAAGCAAGCTCGACCACGCCACGTTCAGCGAGCTGTCCTGCGCAAGCTTCTCGTAGGTGGCTGCCTGAAAGACTGGATCGTTCGTCTTCGCGAGCTCGAAAGTCTCGAGCAGGTCACGGGCATGCGCAGCTGGCGCGGTCGCGAATCCGATTCCGATGAGCGTGCAGACGATGAAGGCAGCCTCGATGGGCCCGCGCGCGCAATAGAGATCGATCCGGACTGTCATGCACACCTTCCGACCTGATGGTTTCGCGCGTCCAAAACCACCGTGTGACCGGGTTGGGGGGCACACCCGGCGGTCGGGTCTCGCATTGCAGAGAGCGACATTCTTCTGTGTCACTCTTCCGAGTCGCTTCGTGTCGCTGCCTGTCGCTTGCCGCTCTGCAACTCGCAACCAAAGGGATATGGCCTGAACCGAGGCAGAAGTTGACAGCTCGAGTTTTTTTCTTTCATCGAAAGTTTTGTTCTATTTTACGCTTGCCTGCAAGTACTATCTGATATTCATTCGCAGCTTTCTGAGCCGGCAGCGCCGATGGGTATCAGCACGCCCATCGGACCCGATCGATGGATATCCACGCATGTCAACTTTCGAGTTCCGAATACCGTCGGGTTGCGGCTTGGATGCACATCGCGGACAGCGTGCGAGACGCTTCGCCTCAGAATCCTCTTCGAGTCGCTGCATCACCGTTCGCCCCAAAGCGACCCCGCGCGTGCTTTCGCTCCCCTTCGCGGTCCTGCTCACGGTCTCGGCGGCAATCTTCGGACTCGTTCCCGGCTGGGCCCATGCAGACTCGCCAGACTCCTGGGGCGAGGCCGGCCTCCTGAACCAATTCGAAAGCGACCTCGACGACGACGGCAGCTTCGACGTTCTAGGCGGATTCGCGCGCGGGCAATTCGTCATTCGCCTGGCGGAAGACTTCTATGTCCAGACGCTGGGCAGCTACTACGGCGTGCAGTACTCCTTCGACGACCCACCCACCATTGCGGGCAGCGCCTTCAAGCCCTGGAACACCATCCACGTCGCCCGGCTGAGCCCCCTTTTGGGATTCGATCTGGATGACAGGATCAGCCTCTTCGCGGGACCGGTGATCGAGGCTTCTCTCGAGAACGGAGCCGACTTCTCGAACGGATTGAAGCCGGGCGGCATGCTCGGAGCCCAGATGCAGGTCAACCCGGACCTCAGGGTCGGACTCGGAATCCTGGGGGTCGCCGAGATCGAGGACGACTTCTACATCCAGCCGGTCTTGATCCTCGACTGGACGCCGCTCGATCGCTTGACGATCCATGCTTCGAGCATGACGACGCGCGGCGGAAAGCTCGAGATCGCCTACGCCATCACGGACGAAATCGAGGTCGCGACGAGCATCTCGTACCGACGCGAGCGATTCCGCTTGAAGGAGCGGACGCTCACGACGACACCGCCGCCGCCGACCTTCAGGGTCGGTTCGAAGGGGGTCGGCGAAGACCGGGCCGTCATCCCGGCCCTTCGCGTCTCCTACGTACCGAGGTACGCGTTCATCGCGGACACGATCGGCGCAGTCCGGTTCGATATCGAGGCCGGCGTCGCGCTCGCGGGCGACCTCAGGATCGAGAGCCGCACCGGCGGGAGCATCCAGACGATGGGATACGATCCCGCACCGACGCTGTCGTTCACGATCTCGGTTCCGCTCTAGCCACAGGCTCGATCGACGGAGCGCCCGGAGACGCCCACCACGACGCGGAGCCACGCCCATCTACGCGTTGCTCAGCCCATTGCCCAACCAGGAGCAGAGAAACCATGGCGGAAAAGAAGAACGAGCAGAAGGCGAACGGATCCGGCACCTCGCAGACGAAGGCCCAGCCCAAGGTGAACTGGGACGACACCAACATGGAAACCAGCTACGCGAACGTCGTCAACGCGGCGAGCACGCGCGAAGAGGTGATCCTGCTCTTCGGGACCAATCAGAGCTGGAAGGGCGTCGAAGACGAGGTCGACGTCCACCTGAGCAACCGCATCATCTTGAATCCCTACGCGGCCAAGCGTCTCGCGATCCTGCTCGGCGGCGTGGTCAGCGCTTACGAGAAGCGATTCGGCGCGCTCGGAACGGACGGCCAGAAGCAGTAGTCGTGACCATATGCGAAACCGCCCGTCGTCCGGAGCAGTCGACGGCGCGCGGGGAAGGAGGTTCGATGCGAACTCGATCCGACGACCGGGGCGAGCCGGAGCGCGGACGAACGCGCTCGCGAACCCGATCCGCGCTAATCGCGGCAGGATTTCTTGCGATCGCCTTCGTCGCAGCCGCGCCTTCTCGAGCGGCCAGCTTTCATCTCTCTGTGACGACCTCGGACGGCTCTTCTCCCGCGGCGATCACTCCGGGCGCCACGATCGACCTCACGATCCGGCTCACGACCGACCTCGCCGAGCCTCCGCAAGCCTTCGAGCTGGTGCTCGATTGGGACGCCTCGCGATCGCTTGCGCCCGAGACCCAGCTGGGCGTGCTGAGCCTGGTCGGCCTGCCCTCTGCGCTCGACCCGACCGGGATCGTCTCGCCCGACCCGGATTGCCTGCCGGACGCGCGTGGCCGCTGCACCTTCACGCTCGACTTCGCGTCGCCTTTGCCTGTCGGCACGACGCCGGTCGTGGCGGCTAGCGTCCTCTATGACTGGATCCCGCCGGACGGCTTCGAGATCTGCTACGGGCTCGGATCGGACCCCACTTGTACGATCGAGGCCAACGAGCGGGAGTGGATCGACGTTTCGGTGATCGCGGCAGACGGAGCTTCTGGCACCTTCGGCCTGATCGAGACGGGAACGCTGGCTGGAGTCGGTCTCAGGCCGATTCCCGAGCCCTCGCTGGCCGTCATGCTAGGCCTCGGACTGGCCGGGCTTGCCACCCGGCGGCGAGGTGCGGCGCGCGACACGAAACCGGGGTCCCAGGCTGACTGACTCACTCCTCGTGAAACGTATTCTCCGCCTCGCCTAGCAGCACCGGCTTCAGCACCTTGCCCGTCGCGTTTCTCGGCAAGGGCTCGTCGCGAATCTCGACGTAGGTCGGCACCTTGTAGTAGGCCAGCGTCTCCGACACGAACGCTTTCAGCGTCTCGGGGTCGAGCGCCCTGCCCGCCCTGGGCACGACGATCGCCTTGACCTCCTGCCCGAGCTCGCGATGGTCCACGCCGACGACGGCGACCTCCTCGACGTCCGGATGGTCGTCGAGGCGATTCTCGATCTCGAGCGGATAGATGTTCTCGCCACCCCGGATGATCATGTCGCGCTTGCGCGACGCCAGGAAGAGCAGCCCGTCGCGCATCTGACCGATGTCACCGGTGCGCAGCCAGCCGCCCTCGAAGAAGGCCTCCTTCGTGGCCCCGGGATTGCGCCAGTAGCCGAGCATCACGTTCGGACCGCGCACACAGATGTTGCCGTCTTCTCCGTCCGGCAGTCGCCGGCCGGTGTCGTCGAAGATCGCGACGTCGTTGCCTGGGACCGTGCGACCCGCCGTATCGGGATGCTTCTCGAGGAGCTCGCCGACCGCCATCGAGCAGAGCCCGCCGCACTCCGTCAGCCCATAGCCCACGTTGAACTCGCCGCAGGCCTGCGGAAGCTTCTCGCGGAGCGAGCGCTGGAGGTCGGGCGAGAACGCCGACCCGCCGCCGCCCATCGAGCGCACCTGCCGGAAGAGCTCGGGGTCGAAGTCCGGATCTTCGATGAGACGCCACAGCTGGGTCGTGATCCCGCCCCAACGCGTCACGCCCTCTTCGAGCGTGAGCTTCATGATCTTCTTCGGGTCGAAGCGGCCGGTCGTCCAGACCGTCTTCGTTCCCGTCGCCGGCCCCATCAGCGCACCGGCCTGGAAGCCCGAAACGTGAAAGAGCGGGTTCGAGTTGATCCCGACCAGCGGCGGCAGCGCGGCCTGCTCGGGCGTCGGCGGATTCATCAGGTAGCGCAAGGCGCCGTTGCAGAAGTTCATCTGCAGGAAAGCGATGAAGTTGCGGTGGGAGATCATCGCGCCCTTCGGGCGCCCGGTCGTCCCGCTCGTGAACATGATCGCGGCCAGATCGTCTTCCGCGATCGGTGTATCGGGCAGCGGGGCTTCGCGATCGTGATCCGTATACGCAGCGAAGGCTTCCTCGAACACGACGGTCGGCACGCCATGGTCAGCCCCGGCGACCCGTTCGAGCCGCGCGCGATCCGCGAACAACACGTCGGGCTCGGCGAGCTCGAGTCCGTAGAGGATCTCCTCGCCCTGCCACCACCCGTTCATGGCGACGACGGAGCCGCCGAGCACGAGCGTCCCCCAGGCGGTCAGTACCCACTCGGGGCGGTTCGCTGCCAGGATCGCGACGCGGCTGCCCGGCCCGATGCCGTGCTTGTCGCGAAGAGCAGCCGCGACCGAAGCGACGAGCCGTTCGTGCGCCGCAAAGGTCCAGCGTTCCCCACTGTCCCAGACCGCGAGCTCGGCGGCTCCGAACTCGACGCTCTTCTCGAGCACCTCCCGCAGTGATCGGAAGCGATTCTTGAAGACCGGCAACCGCGTCCCGCCGACGTCTTCGGTCACGAGCTCGAAGGGGCTTCCCGGCCCGGTGATCGCCGCGACGGCATCGTCGTAGGACATCTTCGGATTCGGGGAGGCAGCGGGATCGGGCGGCGTCATGGCAGACCCTCCTTGACCGCCGATCTTAGGCGCTGTCGCGCGAGTCGACACCCGCCCGGTTCGGGAAGACGTCGACCTCGCTGAGCGGACTGGACGGGCGGTGCGACCGCGCGACGCGCTTGACCCGTTCGCGCCCCCGCGGATCCCCCGGCGCTAGCGATAGAAGCTCTTGTAGGCGTGCAGGCTGCGGAGCACCCGCTTCACGTAGGCGCGGGTCTGGTCGTAGGGGATGTTCTCGACCCAGACATCGTCTTCGAGCTCGGCTGCGTCTCCTTGCAGCCAGGTCGAGACCCGGTAGGCCCCGGCGTTGTAGCTCCCGATCGCCGCCGACATGCGACCGCCAAAGCGCGCACCGAGCTGGTCGAGATAGGTCGCGCCCAGCGTGATATTCGTCGTCGGATCGAAGAGGTCCTCGTTCTCGAAGCCCTTCATCCCCTTCTCGCGGGCGAGCTGAGCCGCCGTCGTCGGCATCAGCTGAAGCAGCCCGAGCGCGCCGACCGCAGACCGCGCATCGACGCGATAGTGGCTCTCCTCGCGCATGATCGCCCACACCAGCTCGGGCTCGATCGAGGGGTTGCTCGGAAGAACCGCAGCAATCGTTTCGCGGTAGGCGGGCGGCCAGGCCAGCCACCAGAGCGCCTCGCGGCCGGGCTGCAGGCCACGCGCGAGCGAATCGTCGTAGGCGGTCACGACGAGCTCGTTGGCGCGATGATAGTCGCCGACCTTCGCCAGCAGGATGCCCACCCGGGTGCGATCGACGAAGCCCCGCGCCTCGCGCGCGGCAAAGCGCAGCTCGTCCCGCGCCAGGTCCTCGAGGCCTGCTTCGATCAAGAGCGCAGCTCTCTCGATCGCCCGGTCGTCGACCTGCTGCGTCCCCTCGGCGAGGTCGCGCCGAGTCACGATCAGCTCGGCCTTGTCGAGCGCCAGCCGCTCCTGAGCGCGCCAGCCGTAGTAGGTCAGCGGGAACTCCCGCCCGAGCGTTCGAAGCTCAGCTGTTCCGGTCTTCGACTGACCAGCGGCCGTCGCGGCGCGCGCCGCCCAATATCGCGAACGGAGCCGAGACAGGGGGTCGGAGGTCTTCTTGGTGAGCTTCAGGAAGCTCTGCCGCGCGTCGGCATATCGCGCGGTCCGGTACTGCGCCCAGCCCTCGCGCCAGAGGGCGCTGCGCACACGATCCGGGAAGCGCTCGTAGCGGGCGGCCCGCTTGAAGGAGCCGATGGCCTGCTCCATCTCGCCGCGATCCTCGTGCAGCGTGCCCTTCAGGTAGAGCGCCCAGCTCGCCAGCTCTTCGTTGGCGCCCTGTGCCACCTCGTCGAACTCGACGATCGAGGCCTCGATCTGCCCGTCCCGCGCCAGGCTTCGCGCGCGCCAGAAGCGCGCCTCGAGATCGGGTAGCAGCGCACCGTAGGCCTCGATCGCCGCCTTGTACTTGCGCTCTCGAAACAGCGCTCGAGCCCGACCGACCCTGGCGCTGCGCGCGAGCGCCGGATCGAGCGGCTTCGAGATGGCCAGGTCGTAGAGCTCGAGTGCGCGATCGGGATGACCGCGATCGAGCGCCGCGGCCGCCTTTTCGAGCACCGCCGAAGGCGACAACAGCTCGATCGGGACCTCGCGCGCCGAGACCAGGGTCTCGGCGTCCTGCTGGTCGAGCAGAACGAGGGGATTCGCGGCCGGATCGAGGCTCCCGCTTCGCTGGCGCGCTGCGACGATCGCCAGCGCGATCGACTGTCGAACGGTTTCGTCCGCGGCCGCGGGCGTCGCCAGGACCTCCCGAAAGGCCAGCTCCGCCGCCTCGTCATCGCCCGCCCTCGCCAGCGCCTCGCCCTGCAAGACACCGAACGCGGCACGCAGGGCCTCACCCTGGAATCGCGTGAGGGCCTCCGTGGCCAGGCGATGCGCCTTCGAGTGGGCGCCCTCTTCCATCAGCAGCCGCACTCGCACGAGCTCGGCGTAGCCTTCGAGCGAGCTGCCCGCCCGCACCTGGTCGAGTGCTGTCCGCGCGGCGGCGTAGCGTCCGGCCGCCACCTCCCGGCGCGCCTGACCGAGCGCCTTCGCCGCGGCGCGCTGGGCCGGCGTGAGGCTCGTTGCCGGATCCGCCCCGTCCGGGAAA
Source organism: uncultured delta proteobacterium (assembly GCA_963698485.1). Taxonomy (GTDB): domain Bacteria; phylum Myxococcota_A; class UBA9160; order UBA9160; family UBA4427; genus UBA4427. Next base: position 365,079 of record CAVORA010000005.1, read on the forward strand.
TCTCCGAGCGGTCCAGGCCAAGATGAGCCAGGCGCCAGGAGCAGCGACAACGTCAACCCGATCAGGACCGTCCACCGGCCGAGCCCCGTCATGCTTCGATTCCCTTTCGCTGGCGAGCCGTGCAAGACTAGCTCGTCGCGGCGATCGAGGACCGGTCGTCGCGCGCGAAAGGAGGCGGGGGCTTGGAGTTCGCGATCTGGGGCGCGGGCGCGGTGGGCCTGGGGATGGCGAGCGCGCTCGCTCGTCCGGGCGAGCGCGTCGGCATGATCGCGCGGGACCAGACGACGTGCGCGGCGCTCGAGCGCGAAGGCATCCGGCGGCTCGGGATCTTCGGCGAACGCCTCGCTCCGCCCGAACAGCTCGAGATCCTGGCCGACGCGAGCGGACTGATCGACGCGCCGCCGGATTGGCTGCTGATCTGCACCAAGGCTTTTGCGACCGAATCGATTGCGCAGGAGCTCGAGGGTCTCGCGGCCCTCAGGAAGTCCCACACGACACGGCTCCTGCTGTGCCAGAACGGCTGGGGAAACGAAGCGCCCTTTCTCGATTTCTGGCCCGAGTCGCGACTCTTTCATGCGCGCGTCATCACCGGCTTCACCCGGAGGCTTCCCCACGAAGTCGAGATCACGGCTCATGCATCCCCCATTGCCCTCGGCAGTGTCTTCGGTGCCGAGGTCGATTCCCTGGAGGCCGTCGCGCGCCGACTCTCCGCGGGCGGCCTGCCCGCCGAGACGACACTGGACATGCGCGGCGTACTCTGGGGGAAGATGCTCTACAACTGCGCGCTGAATCCGCTCGGGGCGCTCGCGGGCCGGAGCTACGGCGAGCTGACCCGCGATCCGGCTACCCGCGCGCTCGTCGACGAGGTCGTCCGCGAGATCTTCCGCGTGCTGCAGGCCGCATCGATTCCCGTCGCATGGGCGAATGCCGACACCTATCTCGAGCACTTTCATCGCGACCTGATCCCGCCGACCGCCGCGCACGAGTCGTCGATGCTCCAGGACCTGCGCGCGGGGCGCCCGACGGAGATCGAAGCCCTTTGCGGGGCGGTCGAGCGACTCGGCCGGCGTCACGCCGTCGAGACGCCCGTCGTCTCGGCGCTCGCCACGCTGGTTCGAAAGGCCGAGCAGGCGGAACGCTGAGCCGAGGCGGGCCAGCACGGAGGCAGCCCCTCCCGAAAGGTCGCCTCAGAATCGCTCGAGGAAGCCGGCCACCTCGTCCCAGCCCACGCATCGATGCAGGCCTTCCCGAACGCGCCCGGGCAGCCCCGACAGATCGCGGTTCCAGGGACGGTCCATCAGCGCCACCGGAATCTCGAACTCGTCGACGAGGCGGATCGCCGTATCGAGACTGTCCTCGACCGCGAAGTCGAAGCCGAGCTCGGGGATCTCCTCGAAACGGAGTGCGGGGAGTCCGGCATGGTTCCAGCTCGGACGACTCCATTTGTCGAGATGATGCAAGGCCGCATGCGGGATCGCATGACGCTCGAGCCATCGTCGCGACGCTTGATTCGTGATCGGCGGACGCCCCGTCACGAGCGTCACCTCGTGGCCCGAAGCGGCCCAATCAGAAAGGACCTCGGTCGCGCCGGGCATCGGCTCGATCGACTCGATCACCTCGTCGGCGTGGGCCCGCTCCATGAAGGCGTGGATCTCCGCCTCGCTGAGACCGAAGGAATGCTCGAGATGGAAATGGTGGACCTCCTCGACCGCGACACGGCGCGCGTGGATCTGCTCGAGCAGATCGATCAGGGATTCGATCGTCTGGGAGAGCACGTCGTCGATGTCGACGTAGATGCGCCGCACGCTCATGACGCAGCATCCAGCTCGCCGGCGTCCCTGGTCTCCATCCGGCCGGACGATTCAGCCTGCGCCTCGCCGAGCGCCTCCCGGAGCGCCGCCAACGGAGCACGCGCCTTGTCGAGGGATTCGAGGTATTCGGACTCCGGGGTCGAGTCGGCGACGATGCCGCCGCCCACGTGCAGATGGGCGCGCTGGTCCTTGCAGACGATCGTGCGGATCACGACGGAGAGATCCAGTCCGCCGCGCACGTCGAGGTAGCCGAGCGCGCCCGCGTAGACGCCACGTCGCACGCTCTCGAGCGCTTCGATCAGACGCATCGACGCGAGCTTCGGTGCCCCGGTCATCGAGCCCGGCGGGAAGCTCGCCCGCAGCAGATCGAATGCGTCGCGACCCGTCGCGAGCTCGCCCTTGACCGTCGAGACCATCTGGAAGACCGCCGCATAGGTCTCGATCTTCATCAGCTCCGGCACGGAGATCGAGCCCGGCGCACAGACGCGACCGAGGTCGTTGCGCACGAGGTCGACGATCATCAGGTTCTCGGCGCGATCCTTGAGACTCTGGGCGAGATCCCGCGCCAGGCGCTCGTCGTCGACCGCGTCCTCGCCCCGCGCGCGGGTTCCCTTGATCGGCCGACTCTCGACATGACGAGAGTCGTCGACGCGCAGGAAGCGTTCCGGCGAGCTCGAGAGGATCGCCGCGTCGGGCAGCGACAGGTAGGCGCCGAAGGGCGCCGGGTTGTGCTTGCGCAGCGACTGATAGATCGACCAGGGGTCGACCGGGGCTGCGACCGAGAGCCGATGGCAGAAATTCGCCTGGTAGACGTTGCCGCGACCGATCTCCTCGAGGACGGTATCGACGGCCTTGGTGTAGGCGCTGGCATCGACGGTCGACGAGATCGACAGGCTCCCACCCGCGGTCGCGCGCGCCTTCTCGATCGGCGGAACGAGCGGGCCTTCGGCCAGGATCCACTCGACGCAGGTGGCCATCTCGTCGACGACGTGACGCGAACGGGCGACCGCCGTCTCGCGCGGCCCCTCGCTGCTCGACGATCGGCCGTCACCGAAGCCGAGCCCGACCAGCCACAGTCGCCGCTGCTCGTGATCGTAGGCGAGCACGCGATCCACGAAGGCGAGCGCCAGATCGGGCATGCCGAGGTCGTTCTCGTTCTCGAAGCGCAGGCGCGGCTCGATCATGCCCGCGAGCTCGTAGCCGAAATAGCCGACGGCGCCGCCCAGGAACGGCAGGCCGAGGCCCGCCGAGAGACCCGCGACCTCGTGCCAGCGCGGATTACCCGAGCGCGCGGTGGTGCGGGTCGAGTAGGCGAGGGAGTCGGCGCGGGGCAACAGCGAGCGGGCGCAGTCGATCGGATCGGTCTCGAAGCGGTGGAATCCGCGGGAGAGCCCGGGGCGCACGCTGCGCTGGACGTCGATGTCGACCTCGCCGCCGCGTGCGCTCATCCAGAGATAGGGGTCCGCGCCGGCAAAGGAGAAGCGGCCGAGACGTCCGTCCTCGAGCGCGCTGTCGAGCCACCAGAATCCCGGTCGCGCGTGCAGCCGCTCGATGACACGGAGCCAGTCGCTCACTGTCGCTGGTCGGTCGAGCGCCGCGAGGGCGATCCGCTCTCTGGGGTGGAACATCGCTTCTCCGGAGAAGGGCGGGAGGCTACCGTAGCCCCGCTGCGCGCGTCAGCGAGGGTCCTGGCGAGCACGATCCCGCGGCGGGAAGAGGCCGCTACACTGCCGACGCCCGGGCGACGGCGCAGCTCCCCGACCGGAGGGCAGTGCGAAAACCGGCTCAACGGGTTCACTCGAGCTGGAAGCCGTCCGATGAGACGGGAGATCGGCTTGCAGCGAGCCGCCCCATGAGACCACGAGACGCCCATCCCTTGAAGAAACTCTGCTTCTACCACGCTGGATGCCCGGACGGCTTTGGCGCTGCCTGGTCCGTTCGCGGCGCCTGGGGCGACGATGCCTGGTTCGTCGCGCGCGGCCACGAGGATCGCGTGCGTCTGGGCGACTGCGAGGGAGCGCTCGTCGCCTTCGTCGACATCGCCCCTGCCCGTGACGAGCTGCGCGAGCTCGCCGACGTGGCCGCCCAGGTCGTCATTCTCGACCACCACGTCACCGCGCTCGACCGCCTGGTGAGCGATGCCCGCCTGGTCGAGGAGCTCGAGGCGGAGGGCCACGAGCTCAACTTCGACCTCGGCCATTCGGGCTCGGTGCTGGCCTGGCAATATTTCCATCCGGACGAGCCGCTCCCGGACCTGCTGCGCTACGTCGAGGATCAGGACCTCTGGAACTGGGCGCTGCCCGACTCCGATGCCATCAACGCGGCGATCGCGTCCTATCCCCGGGAGTTCGAGGTCTGGGATCGACTCGCGCGGGAGCCGATCGAGGTGCTCGCCGAGCAGGGCAAGCCGATCCTCCGCGCCAATCGGATGGAGGTCGCCCGGCGCCTCGAGCACGCCCAGCCGCTGGCGCTCGGGACGAAGCGGATCGAGGCCGTGAACGCCTCGACCAATCGGAGTCAGATCGGACACGAGCTGGCCAAGCGAGCCCGCTTCGGTCAGGAATGGGGCCTCGTCTATCGCGTAGAGGGCGCGGAGGTCTTCGCCACGATCTATTCGATCGGCGAGCTCGACGTCTCCAAGATCGCGCTCGCATACGGCGGCGGGGGCCACAAGAACGCCTCGGGCTTCCATGTCTCGCTTTCGCACTGGCTCCGGGATTTCGTGGTCTAGAATCTCCTCGCGGTCAGCGCCTATCCTGCCTCGCCGCATCGAAGGAGATTCTCGTGAGCGACCTCGAAGAAATCGAAGCCATCCGTCAGCTGAAATATCGCTACCTGCGCGGCGTGGACCTGAAGGACTGGGACCTCTTGCTCAGCACGTTCACGCCCGACGCGGTCTCGGCCTACGACGGCGGCAAGCAGAGCTATGAAGGACGCGATGCAATCGTCGCCTGGCTCCGCAACGCGATCGACAATCCGATCGTCACGCTGCATCAGGTACACAATCCCGAGATCGAGCTGACCTCGGCCACGACCGCCAAGGGGACCTGGTACCTCGAGGATCGCGTGATCAACCGCGGGCCGGACTATCCCGAGATGCCCGCGCGCTCGATCCTGACGGGCGCCGCGTTCTACTCGGACGAGTACCGGAAGGTCGACAGCGAATGGAAGATCTCGCGTACCGGCTACGAGCGGACCTATTTCGACATCCGCCCCTACGAGGAGCCCGTCGCCTTCTACAGTCGCTGGGACGCCGCCTGATCGGCGGCGGATCGAAGCGCGCTCAGCTCGTCACCGATCCGCCGTTCACCTGGATCGTCTGGCCCGTCACCCAGGCCGCCTCGTCCGAGACGAGCCAGACGACCGCCGGTCCGAGGTCGTCGCCCGTCCCGAGTCGGCCCAGGGGCACCGTCCGCGCGAGCTTCTCGACGAGCCCCGCGTCCGTCACCTCGGTCATCTCCATCAGGCCGAGCGCCACGGAGTTCGCGGTCACGCCGAACGAGGCGTTCTCGATCGCCATGTGCCGCATGAAGGAGATCGCCCCGCCCTTGCCGGCTCCGTAGGGGGCGACACCGATCGGTAGGCCCACGATCCCAGCGCCCGACGAGATCGTCACCAGTCGCCCGAAGCCGCGCTCGCACATCCCGGGCAGCACGGCATGGGTCGTGTTCATCACGCCGAAGAGATTCACGTCGATCGGCGGTCCCCACTGCGACGGATCCATCTCCCGAAACGCACGCGGCTCCATCATGCGCGCGCCCGCGTTGCCGGCGTTGTTCACGACGATGTCGAGATCGCGCGGCTTGAGCAGCGCGCAGACCTGATCGCGATCGGTCACGTCGAAGGCGAGACTCTCGGCCTGCCCGCCGGCTGCCCGAATCACCGCCACGCTCGCTTCGGCGCGCTCGGCCACGATGTCGTTCACGAAGACGTGTGCTCCTTGATTCGCCAGGTGACGCGCGACGCCCGCGCCGATGCCCTGCCCCGCGCCCGTTACCAGGGCTCGCCGGCCCGTCAGATCGAACATCCTCTTCACTCCTTCTGGTTCTTCAGTCGAATCGTCTGCCCGGCTGTCGGGCGCGGTGCAGCGTCATCCGGATCGCAGCCCGTCACCGATCTGCTTTGATCCAGCCGGAGACGGCCTGCCCGCGGCTAGAGCGCGAAGGTCTCGTCGTCCCGCCTCTTCCAGCCGCCCGCCGCCCAGTTGCCTCCGTCGAGATGAATCGTCGAGCCCGTGATGAAGCGAGCGCCGTTGCCCGCCAGGAACACGATGGCCGCGGCGCAGTCGTCGGGATGGCCCGCCTCGGGCCAGCTCGTCTTCGCGACGCCAGGCAGCATCGGATCCGCGTCCGTCGAGAGCACCTCGTCACCAGGCGTCGTGATCATGTCCGGCGCCACGCAGTTGATCCGGATGCGACGGGGCGCGAGCTCCATCGAGAGCGATTTCGTGAGGTTCGCCACGGCGGCCTTCATGGCGGAGTAGATCGCGAAGCCCGGACCGGCACGATGCGCCTCGATCGATGTGACGTTCACGATCGACGCGCCGGGGTTCATGAGCGGTACCGCATGGCGAATGCAGCCGGTGACCGAGCCGAAGTTCTCGCGCACGAGCGCCTGCTCGCCCTTCGCACTCACGTCCAGGAAAGGCGACCAGAAGCCGCCACCGGCGTTGTTCACCAGCACGTCGATCGACCCGAGCGCTTGCTTCACCGCAGCCATGAACTCGCGCACGGAGTCCTCCTCCCGAACGTCGAGCACGCCCACGTGGCAGCGCCGGCCGAGCGCTTCGATCTCGCTGCGACAGCTGGCGAGACCCTCCTCGTCACGATCACAGATCGCCACGTCCGCACCGAAGCGCGCGAGACCGAGTGCCGCCGCGCGACCGAGCCCGCGTGCCGCGCCCGTCACGACCGCGACGCGTGCGTCGAGGCGGAAGGCTTCCGGGCGGAGCGGATCGTCCTTCCAGATCGAATCGTCGAGCGTCATCCGAAGCTCCCCCTGCTCACACCACCCACGGTCCGCGGGCTCGAGACCTCGGGGCCCGCCGCGGGACACCGAGCGGGATCGCGCGGGGTGGATCGCCGATCATGCGACACTCCAGCCGCGACAGCGAGGGCCTTCTAAAGGGCTCCGCAGATCGCGCTCGCGCCGTCGACTCGACGAGCCCCTGGCGAACGCACTAGGATCGAGTGCCTCGACCCCATGGAGAAAACGGCATGCCGAGCCCGAACATCGTCCACACCGAAGTCATGTCGCTGCGCGCGAGCCCCGAGAAGGTCCGCGAGTTCATCCTGACGCCGGATCGCATCCTCGACTACTTCCCGTCTCCGATCGAGGGCGGAGTCCTCGAGCCGGGGAAGGCGATCTACTGCCGCGGCGAGATGGGCACGTCGATGCTGGAAGTGCTCGAGGATGAATCGACCGACGATTGTCTGGTCATGAAGGTCACGACCGCGCTCGGTCTCGAAGCGCCCTTCACGCGGGAGCGTATCGAGGACGCAATGCACCTTCACGATGATCGAGGACTGGGCGCTCGAGGAGAATGCGACCGGCACGACGCTCACCAAGACCTGGCGCGACGTCGCGGCGAATGGCCCCGAGCCCTTCCCGCTCGCGGATGCGGTCCGCGAGGGCGCGATTCACGAGAGCGCGCAGCTGATCGAGGGCTGGAACCGTGCCGCCGCAGCGGGGGCCTAGCAGAGCCTCGAAGCCTCCCCTGTGAAGGCCCCGCGGCCTCGCGGGTTGATCGGATTCCCCCGATCGTGTAGAAACTGGCCGATGCCGCAGAACGCTTTCTCGTATCCCTTCTTTATTCACGCCCGGAGCTGGTTCGGCTCCGGGGCCGTGGAAGGGTGTGCCGGGAGCTAGCTGGATCCGATCCAGAAATCGTCAGCGGCCGACACTTTCGACGGCCCCGAGAGGAAGACCTCTCGGGGCCGTTTCCTTTTCGGGGCTCGACTCGGAGCCCAACGGGCAGAGCGCGCAAGAGAGAATCCCTCTTCTCGCACCCCGCTCGGATTTCTAGCCTCCGCAAGAGGCCCTCACGGAGAACCCCATGAGTTCGCTCGAAGATCGCAATCTCGAAGACATCGAGCCGCTGCCGACTCCAGCGGAGCTGAAGACCTCGCATCCGATCAGGGCAGCGGCCACCCGAGTGGTGCTGCGCGCGCGAACCGCGATCCGCGACGTGCTGCACGGTCGCGACGCGCGTCGCCAGGTGGTCGTGGTCGGGCCCTGCTCGCTTCACGATCCCGACGCGGCCCTCGCCTACGCGAAGCGACTCCTGCCGCTCGCCCGTGAGCTGGAAGACGAGCTGATCGTCCTGATGCGGACCTACTTCGAGAAGCCGCGGACCACGATCGGCTGGAAGGGCCTCGTCAACGACCCGCACCTCGACGGATCATGTCGTGTGGACGAGGGGCTCGCCCTCGCCCGCTCGCTCCTGATCGAGATCAACGATCTCGGCCTGCCCTGCGCCACCGAGTTCCTCGACCCCATCTCGCCCCAATACCTGGCGGATGCCGTCTCATGGGCCGCGATCGGTGCGCGCACGGTCGAGAGCCAGACCCATCGCGAGATGGCGAGCGGTCTGTCCATGCCCGTTGGTTTCAAGAACGGGACCGACGGCAGTCACGCTGTCGCGGTCGACGCCATGGTCGCCGCCTCGCATCCACACAGCTTCCTGGGGATCAAGAGCGACGGTACGGCCGCGGTCGTCAAGACCTCGGGCAATCCCGATACGCATGTCGTCCTGCGTGGCGGGCGGGGCACGACGAATTTCGATCGAGCGAGCGTGGACGCGATCGCCGGGCAGATCGGGAAGCGCGGCGTGATGGTCGACTGCTCCCACGGCAACTCGCAGAAGGATCCCGCCCGCCAGTCGGAGGTCCTGCGGGAGGTCGCTGCACAGGTCCGCGCGGGATCGAAAGGCCTGCTCGGAGCGATGATCGAGAGCCATCTCGAGGAAGGTCGACAGGACTGGAAGCCGGGGAGCGAGCTCCGCTACGGGGTCTCGATCACGGATGCCTGCATCGGCTTCGAGGAGACCGACGGGCTGCTGCGCGAGCTCGCGGCGTCCGTCCGAGGCGGCCGCTCCCGACGCGCGGAGCGAAAGCGAACCACGGCGGCCTGAAACGCGTGCGCGGGGCATCTTTCCTTGCGGCCACGCCACCCCTCGCATGTCCGACGCTGACTACACGGACCATCCCATGGACGCGAGCCTGCATCCGGCGCCCATCTCATTGCTGGGTCATGCGCTCGGACCGAGCAGCAGCCGAAGACCGAGCAGCAGACCCAGACCCAGCAGGAAGGCGAGGTACTGCAGCAGATTCGCCGACGCGTCGCCATGCCGGTTGAGCTCGGGCACGAGATCCGAGGCTCCGATGTAGATGAAGTTGCCCGCGGCAAACGGGATCAGGAGCGTGAGATCGATGGCTGCCGAGACTACGTAGGCGAGCAGACCACCCACGAGGAACATCAGCCCGGACAAGAGATTGAAGAGCAACGCCTTACGTCGATCCCACCCCCCGTGCACGAGGACCCCGAAATCGCCTAGCTCCTGGGGAATCTCATGGGCGGCCGCGGCCAGCCATGCCGCCAGGCCCAGCTTCGGATCGACCAGCATCACGCTTCCCACGCCCAGCCCGCCGAGCAGGTTGTGCAGGCCGTCGCCCAGCAGGATCAGATAGGTCTGCGGCTGCTTGCATTGCGCCGAGGCCCGCTGGCAATGGTGCCAATGGAGCAGCTGCTCGAGCGCCATGAAGAGTGCGAAGCCAGCCATCACCCAGGCGCCCGATGCAAGCGAGGACAGACCGGCCTCGGACGCCGCAGGCAGCATGTGAAAGAACGCGCCGCCGAGAAGTGAGCCCGCGGCGAATGCAACCATCGGACGCAGGATCCGATCCAGCGTCTCCTGGCTGAACAGGAGCGTGACGCTACCGACGAGCGCGATCGCACTCATCAACAGGCCGCCTAGCACGATCGCTCCCAACGAGCTCAGAAGCGACACGGGACACTCGGCGTGATTTCAGCTCTCTCCAGCACATCGGCCACGCCGACGCCTCCTCCCCGAACCAGCCCCTCGACCTGACGGCGCCGCTCCTCGCTCGCGCGCCAGGCCTCTTTCGAAGGCTGGAAGATGTCGATCCTGCGACGCGTTGCGAAGACGCTCGAAGGTCTCGATCACATCGGGATGGTCTCTCATCTCGCGCATCAGCCGATCATAGAGTGCACGATTCTCGATCTCGCCCTCTACGCCGGCTCGGCAGGCCTCGGCGAGCGAGTCTGGCGCCGCCACCCGGCCGTGCCAGCGATCCTCGGGCATTGGAATCCCGTACTTCTGATACAACCGGGCCAGCGCCTCGATATGTCGGCCTTCGGATTCGACGATGCGATCGAAGGGGCGCACGTCGCCGAAAGCCTCCAACACGGCTCTGTAGGTCGCGCGCGCTTTGTACTCGTCCTCCAGCGCTTCCGCGAGCGCAGCTTCGAGGGACATGGTCATGGCATTCACCTTCATTCAGAACCCGATGCAGAAGTCAACGCAGCCGCTTCCGCCAGGCAGACCGATCGGGCAGGCATCCACCGTGCGCCTCAAGACTGCCGAGCACACACTCACGCCGCCTCCACCGCGGCTGCCAACGGTCGGAGAAATTGCATCGCATTCGACTACCGACTACCGACTACCGACGATCGCCTACCAACTACAGCAATCCGCATGCCGGAACGCACCCGCGAAGCCCGCGCCGAGCCGCTTCGGGCTGTGGCGAGGAGCGACAGATCGTGGCGAACGACCGCCGATTACTCGGTCCACGAGGTGCGCGACGCACGGCCCTGAGATGTGGGCCCTGTGCAATCGTGCGGACGGAGGCCCACCCCAACTCGAATCGAGAGCGCCTCGCGTGTGCCACGCGTCTGCCACGCTCCCCTGAACGAACGAAGCCCGTTCGCGGATTCCGCGAACGGGCTTCGTCGGGTGGGCCTCGCCAGCTTGCACCGGCGAGGCCTCGAACCGAACTGCGTGATTAGATCGTACGCAGGTTCTCGGCTGCCGGACCTTTCTGTCCGTCAACGACGTCGAACTCGACTCGTGCACCTTCCGCCAGGGTCTTGAAACCTTCGCCCTGGATCGCGCTGTGATGGCAGAAGACATCCTTCTCGCCGTCGTCACGGGTGATGAAGCCGAAGCCCTTTTCGTCGTTGAACCACTTAACAGAACCTGTCAATCGCATTGTACTACCTCTTGTTCTCTTTATTTTTCGCTACAGGGCAACCTTGCATCCTGTCTCGTGACTCTTCGCCTGAGCGATACGAGTCTCTTGGGTCGCATCTCTGCGACCACTCCAATTGGACAGCCCGCTACCGGTTCACTGCACAAATTTTGGGGATTTCTCGTTGGTGCGGACGACACTTCCGCGTCGTACTCGCCTGGAGGGCTCGGTCGGCTTCGAATGGGTTCAAAGGACCGGAGCTCGTCTTTTTTGTATTCATTCTCTTCGTGGAGCGTTCTCTCTTCGTTCTTCGCCGCCTGCGCTCGGTCGCCGCCTGATCGCGGTCTCTGTGGCCGCGCTGCGGCGGGCGCTATCGGCTTTCTTTCGACCAGCGATCCGGCGTGAAGGTCTTCATGCTGAGCGCGTGGATCTCGCGCCCCATCCATTCATCGACCACGCTGAATACCAGCTGCTGTGCCTTGACGCGATTCAGGCCAGCGAAACGATCGCTGACGATCACGGCTCGAAAATGTCCTCCTCCGTCTTTTGCTCCGGCGTGGCCGGCATGGAGGTGGGACTCATCGATCACTTCCACGTGTGTTGCATCGAGACCTTCGCGAAGCCGGGCTTCGAGGATGTCCTTCACGACCTTCGGTTCCTCAGCTTCCTCAGCTTCTTTCGTGTCCCGCGACCGCCTGTCGACGGCGCCTTTACGGGCCCTTCGCGGTCTCTCTGGCATTCATCGCTGGGATCTCTCGGCGGGGCCTGGTCAGTCCTTGGGCAGGCCGAGGATCCGTTCCGCGATGATGTTTTTCTGGATGTTGGGCGTTCCGCCGCCGATCACGACTTCTGGCCAGTTCAAGGAGAACTTAGCCCAGATTCCGCCATCGACCGCCGGCTCTTCGCCTCCCATCAAAGTGGATGAGGATCCGAGGATCTCGAGCGCCAGCTCCCCAAGCCCAATCTCTAGACTAGCGCGGTGGAGCTTGTTGATCGATGTCTCTGCGCCAATAGGTTCTCCCTTGAGCTGCTTTGTCAAGAAGCGCATGCCATTCAGCCGCATCGCCTCGATCTTCGTCTCCGCCTGGGCGATCCGACGCCGGATCCCAGGATCCTCGCTCATGGCGCGTCCGCCCCGGACGGTATTCCGGGCCAGCTCCTTCACCTCGTCGATTTTCCGAATGAGACCGTGGACTTCCGCGATCGACGACCGCTCCGACGCAAGCGCCGAGATCGTCACCTTCCAGCCCTCGCCCTCGGCACCGAGGCGATTTTCCACCGGAACTCGCACGTTGTCGAAGAAGACCTCGGCGAACATCGCCCCGCCGCTCATATTGCGGATCGGACGAACCTCGATCCCCGGCGTGTCCATCTCGACCAGCAGGCAGGTGATGCCATCATGCTTCGTCTCGACGTTGGAGTCGGTCCGCACCAGCAGGATCATCATCTTCGACCACATCGCGATCGAGGTCCAGATCTTCTGGCCATTGACCACGTACTCGTCGCCGACCCGCTCCCCCTTGCATTTCAGGCTCGCCAGATCCGATCCGGAGTCGGGCTCGGAGTAGCCCGTGCACCACTGGTATTTGCCGTCCAGGATGTCGGGGATGTACTTCTGCTTCTGCTCCTCGGTCCCGTATTGGATGATGGAGGGCCCGACCCAGGCGAGTCCCATGAAGCACGTGCCCAGGGACGGCGCCTTTCGTCGCGCCATCTCGTCCTTCAGAATGACCTGCTCCATGATCGAGCCGCCGCCGCCGCCGACTTCCCGGGGCCAGGAGAAGCCGACCCAGCGGCGCTCCCGAATCTTCTCGTTCCAGCCGGCCATCGCCTCCGGCGTCCGTTCGCCCTCCGGAGGCAGGTTCTCATCGAGAAACGCGCGCACCTCGTCTCGGAAGGCCTCCTCCGATTCGCTGAGCTGAAAATCCATCGCTAGAGGTCTCCCAGTCGAGCGATCCGCTCGTAGTGATAGTCGGCGTCGCCGAACATGGGCCGAACCCATTTCGCACGCTTCAAGTAGAGCTGGATGTCGTATTCCCAGGTATAGCCGACGCCACCATGGAGCTGGACGCCCATGATCCCGGCCTGCGGGAAAGCATCCGCGCAGTAGGCCTTGGCTCGCGAGACCGCGAGCTGTGCGTCCTCCGCGTCCTGATCGAGGGCCCAGATCGCGTAGTAGACGAGGGATCGAAACGACTCCACGTCCACGTAGATCTCGGCGAGCGGATGCTTCACGCCCTGGAACTTGCCGATCTGCGCATCGAACTGGATGCGTTCCTTCGCGAACGCCGTCGTGATGTCGAGCGCGGCCTCTGCGGCTCCGACCGCCTCGGCCGTCACGAGCGCCGCACCGAGGTCGAGCAGCCACTGAACGGCGGGCCAGGCGGCACCCTGCTCTCCCAGGACGAAGCTGGCGGGGATCCGCGCCTCCTCGAGCGACAATCGACCGATTCGCTTGGTCAGGTCCATCGCCTCGAAGTCCGTCGCGATCACGCCCGGCGTCCCGGCCTCGACCACGACCAGGGAGATCGATTCCGCGTCCGAGCCGCTTCGAATCGCCACGACAATCAAATCAGATGCGGCCGCATCCGTCACGTAGAGCTTCTCGCCCGAAAGGATCAGCGCGTCCCCATCCGGCTTCCCGAGCGTCTCGATCCCGTCGGCAGAAAGCGTGTCACTGCGCTCGAGCACTGCAAACGTGCCGACCTTCGTTCCATCCGCCAAGCCCGGCAGCCAGCGCGCCTGCTGCTCCGCATTGCCGAAACGCTCGATCGCCTTCGCGGCGAGAACACTCGACAGGAGCGGAGACGGGAAGAGGCTTCGCCCCGTCTCCTCGAGCACGACGAGCAGCGTCTCGAGATCCAGGCCCATCCCGCCATGCTCTTCGGGCATGGTCAGCCCGACCCATCCGAGCTCGGCCATCCGGGCCCAAAGAGCCGGGTCCGTCCCAGGGGAGTCGGTGGCTTCGACGATCTTTCTGACGCGCTCGAGCGGGGCGTTCTGATCGAGAAATTTGCGCACTTCGGCGCGCAGTAGCTCTTGCTCTTCGGTGAATCCGAAGTTCATGGGGGCTCCGGGGTTGGGAGGTAGGTGGATCCGTGAATCGGATGCCAATCAAAGAAAATAAGCCTTCGGAATACGCCAGTCAGCAGAATGCACAAGTGGCGCCGCGATTGCCTTCAGTGCAATTGGCCAAGCCGGGAAATTCACAGAAAACTCGCAACCCACTCAAGCCGCCAGCGCAAGTTTGCCCCTACTGCCCCCGTCGACTTTCGATAGTAGTGAAAGGTGTCGAGTTCACCGACAGTAGAAGGACCGATCCGCCCTGCTCTCTCCGCCCGCCGGGATCCAGCCTCCACGATGGCGGACTTGCCTGTCTCTCGCTGCTTCTCCACGCACGACAGCTCAGCCGATCGCCCCTGACCCGCGGGGCTCCCGTAATGGGCGCAGAATTTCACCCAGGTCTCAACAACGAGCGGTCCGAGCTCCTCTGCTGTGATCAATGCCTCGTGCTAGTCGCTCCAGTCGGCGCCCGTAGGCGAGAGATTCGCAGAACGTCTGCAGTACACGGCCGGCGCCTCCCGTGAATCACATGGAGATATCCCTGCGCTGAAGAACTTCTGATCCACAACGAAGGCGGTATCAGGCGACAATAAGACCTCAAGCGATTGGATATGCAATCCATCACTCGCGCAGCCAGCCCACACGGATCGCAGGCCGACGCGTCTGAAAGGCCTCGAATTGAGCAAGATCCACTTCTCCACCTTCAAAATCGACCTCGACCTGATGACCTTGAGCGAGTCGGGTCGCACCGTCAAAGTCGGGCCAAAAGCATTCGATCTCCTGCTTTGCCTAATCGAACATCGAGATAGAATTGTTGATCGACGCCTTCTCCAAGACGTCGTATGGAAATCCGCTGCAATCAGCGAAGCAACTATCCCGACAGCTATTCTGGAATTGCGAAAGGCACTAGGCGACAACGCAAAGAGCCCTTCTTACATCGCTTCCATACGCGGCCGCGGCTATCGATTTCTCCCTGAGATCGCCGTCACAGGTGGCCGACGCCGAGAAGGTTCAGGCGCCCCGCTCGAATTTCGATTTTCAGGTCGCCGCTCAGAGCTATCCGAGCTCCGAAAATGCCTCCGCGCGACCGCTAGTGAGTCCCGGGGGCACCTCGTACTAGTTCAGGGCGAAGCCGGAATCGGGAAAACCCGTCTCACCGAAGAATTCCTTGGAACTCTCACTCCAGACATCTCTAGCGCGACCGGCCACTGCGCCTCATGGACAAGCATTGATGGCAATGACCTTTGGCGTCAACTAAGCGGCGAACAAAGCACGAACCTCTTACACACTCAACACGCCCAACGCCCATCGGCAAATCTCAGCTCGACGCGGCGAGCCACATACCATACGCCCGAAAGAGCAGAAGAAACCAAATGGGCCGCCAACTTCGCCAAGCTAGAACGCAGCCACGCGGCCGTCATAGTACTGGAAGACATACACCAAGCCGACCAGGCGACCAAGCGCTTAATAAAAAGCCTAACTAACGCGTTCACCTTCTATCCGGTAATGATTGTCGCAACATATAGGGATACCGGCGATGCGCTTATCGAAATCGAAGAAACTCTCCGAGAAGCAGCTGCACAGAAGTCGATCCGCATTGACTTGGGCCCGATGGACTCCCGGGAAATCGAGCAACTCATTGACCCTCTCACCAGTGAGAGGCAAGAGATAGCAAGAGCCATCGCACGGAAGACTTCCGGCAATCCATTCTACGCAACTGACATTATTCGCCATATCGAAAGCACGCCGAATCGGCCAGATATCGACGCTGCCATCGCATCCTACGTATCCGGAAGTAAATCAGTGGTCACACGAATGCTGTCCGACATTCCGAACCGTACCCGAACGACCGTGATGGCCGCGTCCGTCCTAGGTACAAAATTCTGCCCCAATATTCTTTCACAGGCTCTCGAGCAAGACCCGAGCCAGACCATCGAGGACCTCGAGCCCGCGGTTGCGGCAGCCCAGCTCAGATGCGAAGTGCCCTTCTATTCATTCCGTCACCAAATTCTACGGGATGCCCTTTATGCTTCACTATCGACCCCGCGCCGTGCGGCTCTTCACTACAAGATCGCCAAGGTCCTACTGGAAAACCAACCTCCCAACCCTCCGTCGGAATCTCTTGCCAGAATTTCTGACCACCTTTTCTACTCAATGCCGATCGCAACGCCGCAGCAAGTGAGCATTGCATCACTACACGCCGGCGAGTCTATGGTTGCTTCGAAAGCCCTCTCGTACCTCGAGCGTGCGTTTTCAGCGATATCGTCCGAGAACTCCGCCAGCATCGCTGATCGATGCCAGATCATGACTACTCTTGGCAGAGCCTATTTCCGAACAGGACGAAAGGCACAATCCCGTTCCCTACTCCTTGAAGCGTGCCGCCTAGCTCGGGATCAAGGCACGCCCGAAATCTTCGCCAATTGCACGCTCTCTCTCATGACGGACTATCAAGAAATAGAAGTCGGCACCTACGATTTGACCGTAACCCGCCTCGTCGAAGAAGCGATCGCGAACTGCGCCAACCTAGACGCCGGCCTCAGGGCGAAGCTGCACGCTTCACTCGCGCTATGCCTTCGGTGGTCCGGTGAGCCCGACGCCCACTCAAGAGCTGCCGACAAAGCCCTTGACCTCGCGAGGTCAACAAGCGATCCAGCAGCCCTAAAATTTGCCCTCAGCGCAAAGTCTGAGACTCTTCATGGACCAGACAGGACAGCTCATAGAATAAAGATCTTAAGAGACTCGCTTCATCTCGCTCGGTCGTCATCAGATACGGCCCATGAACTCCTGCAACATACGCGCATGCTAACGGCGCTGATGGAACTCGGGAACATTACAGCCGTCGACGCGGAGAATTTTGCCTGCCGGGAGAAAGCAGAAGCCACAGGCCTGCCCGAGCTTCTGTGGTATCCAGACTCAGCTGACTCGATGCGCGCCCTAATGAGAGGAGATTGCAGCGAGAACTATCGGCTTAGGACGAGATACGAGCAAATACAGAGCCGCGGACCGGATGCGAATGTCGCACAAGGATATGCAACGCAAGAAGCTTTCAGGCAGATTGAGCTCGGCAACGCGAACGTCGTCAGACCGCTAATAGAGAAAATGGCGCGCAAGCACCCGCTGGTCTTAGGATGGCGGGCGGCCGGAGCCTGGATCGCATGGGCTTGCGGGGACGTGCCGTACAGCCGGATGACTCTGGATTCCTTGAATTCCGGAATGCTCGAGTCGATGTTCAGAGAGCCTGGCGGAGCCTCGGGCGTGGCCCTTCTGGCCGAAGTTGCGTCCGCGATGGGCGAAAAGAGCCTAAAAGTCCAATTATATAACATGATAAAGCCAGTTATCGGACGGGCCGCAACTGCAGGATACGGCGCACTCTACTTAGGCTCCTTCGCGCGTTACTCCGGACTCCTGGCGAACTCTCTCGCCCAGCCCGAGGACGCGGTAGACCACCTTCGGCTCGCGGTCACTCACGAGACGTCGCGAGGAGCAACTCTTTGGAAAGCCTACGCTGAAATTGATCTAGTCGCTGCGTTGCTGAGTTCCGACGCCAATCAGAGCGAGATTGACCTCGCATTCAAGGCTGCATCGCAAACAACCAAGTCGCTTTCGCTCCCACGACTATCCATGCGAATAAAAGAACTCGAATCTAGGCAAAACATACGGGCAACCAGATAGCCAAGTTTTTTCCAAGACACGCATCGACCGATTCCACACGCGCCTCATTGAAGCAAGCAACAGCACATCTCCGACTACGTGGACCTTTCGACAAATTTGCATGAGCGGATCGAGACTAGCGACAGCTCCCAGCAAGAACCTCACTACCACCATCGCCATCGTCGGTAACGGACGAGGGCCCAGAAAGCATCCGGACAAACTCGGCCCCGTGCCCGACTGAAGAAGCGCACTCCTCCTCGGGTCGCTCGGGTTTGCTGTCCGCGAGGCGAGGCCTATCTTCGTAGAAGACACGGCCACCCGAACAGGCCGCCGGATCGAGAGCGAGCCGAAGGCAGACCAAACCGAAATGATGGGGCTTCGTGCGATGCGGGTAGATCAACCCCTGCTCGATACGCCCATCGCCGCACCAAGTCTGAAACTCGATAGCAGGGGACGCCAACCAAGAGCCGCCCCGAAACAGATGGACTCTATCGGACTCATCGGATGTCCAGAAAGTCTTGAGATCCTGGAGGCTGTGAGGCTAATCGTGGATGCTCGCGGTTACCCGCGACTACGCACGCTGACGAGACCATAGTTGCCGACGAGCTAAATCCTCGCAGCCTCCTGCTCGCCTTCCCCTCGGTCGCCTCACCCGAAGCCAGCGTCTCCGATCAGGGGCGCCAGACCCGAACGCGTCCGAAGCAGGTGCAGGTCTCCACCAACGGCATCCGACTCAACCGCGCCCCGCGCGCGGGCGAGACCCCACTCCGCTCGGGACGGCGACTGCGGCCGGCTGGACGCCACCGTCGAGACGCGCCCGACGGGGGACGTGACGGTTGGGCTGATCGGGTATCCGGGACGTCTTGAGGTGCTCAAGGCGATCTTTTTCGGGGAGGGCGATCGGCGCGGCCCGTCCGGCGCTCGCGGCAGACCATCGTGGCGAGTTGGCTGGCCGTCAGCAGAAAATCAATGCGCCGGGAGGCGCTACAACGCCGCTGAATCGGCTCGATAGCGCGACCAGTCTGCGCGTACTACTAAAGCTCCAAGTAGAAAAACGTCGGCCAACAAGCACACAACCATGACGGAGCTGGTCAGCCAGCCGAGATTCCGAGTCAGCGCGAAATCCGACATCACAAAGACGCCGAAGCCGACCGAAATCATCACCGTGCTCGAGACAATCGCCGGAAGAACTGTCCGGAAAGCGCCTTCGAGAGCCAATCGCGCGGACAATCCCCGATTCATGCCAGCCACAATCGCCGTCATTAGGTGGATAGTGTCGTCGACCGCGACGCCGAGAGCGAGCGCTCCTATCAAGACGGTTCCGGCGTCAATCGGGATCCCCGCGAGCCCCATAAATCCGAATACGATCGCAATAGGCAGCGCGTTCGGGATCAGAGCGACGACAGCCAACCGAAGCCGACGAAGCATCAATAGTAAAATCAGCGAGATGGACACCAGCGCAAAGCTCAATCCGGATATCTGCCCGTAAGCGATCGCATCCTCGGCACGAGCGAACTCGAACATGATTCCAGTCGCGCGAGCGACCGTCCCGGGAGGACCGTTCTCCTCCCACCATCCTTCAGCAAACTCGGCGAGAGCCAAGATGTCACCCGACCCGTTGTCGTCGACGCGCAGCAGAATGTTCGCGGCTTCGCGATCGTCGGACAACACCTCCTGCATACTTTCGACGCTCTCGAGCAGAAGCATGTACTGCTCAGCAGAGGCCCGATCTGCTGGTAATGGAAGCGTCAGCTCGTTCGAGAAGCCGCCGTGAATCTGCCTGAGAGGATCCGCGACAGAGATCGCCTTTCCTACTTCCTGTCTTTGTTCCAGCAGATCCGAGAGCGAATCAATCTTCGTCAAGACTTCGGGCTCAAGGACACTCTTGCCGGGTGAGGTCATGATGATGATATTCATCGGGCTGATCCCAGAGAGTCGCTCGCGAATCTCAAGATAAGCCTGACGAACTGGATGGCTATCTCTGAACCACGTAGTCGCGTCCGTCTCAACTTCAACCATCGCGAGCCCAGCGCAGAAGAGCATCGTAGTGGCCGCCCAAGACACCAACAGCGCGGTCTGCCTAGCGTTGATAAAATCAACGAGTCGCCGGAAGTTCCAATCACGGCCAACTGCGCGACGCCGAATGGGCGCTAGGCGAAATAGCGCCGGCAGCAAGGAAAGCGTCATTGCCGTAATGATCAGGACCCCGGCGGCGCCGAATGTACCGACGTGCACCACCGCGTCGATTCCTACAAAAGTGAGCGAGATCAAGCCTACTGCGGTGGTGAGCCCCGAGAAAGAAAGGGGGAGCGCGAGATCGCTGGCAGATTCGATTATGCCCTCGGCCGTGTCTTCCTCGGAGCATGCGACGAGAAGGTGCATCGAGTAGGCGCTGCCCAGCGCGATCAACATGCTCGGCAGAATCATCGTCGAAATCGAGAGCGGAATACCCATCCACCCAAGAATTGAAGTCACGACGATCGTTCCAAAGAGCCCCGGTAAAACACCGTAGAGTACGGCTCTCACAGAGCGAAACATTGCGAATAGGTAAATCGAAAGGATCAACGCAGTTGCTTGGGCGAATTTCGCAATCTCGCTACCGGTCCGCCGATTCGCTTCTACGCGAAAAACCGGGACACCGGAAACCCGTGCCTCAACGTCGCCCAGCGTAGATTCGATCTCTTGGAGTATTCGCCGCTGCTGGTCCTCCACGCCCGACTCAAGAACTAGTGAGATAGCGGTCGTCTTTCCGTCATCAGATACTAGGGTGCGCGGAAGAATTCTGTCGAACGCCGCCATTCGCTCGACACGCGCATACGCGTCTTGAGGCGTGTCCGACGGAAGCACCAACGCGGGATCCAAAAGAAGCCGCCCTTCTGACGTAACTTCGACTACGGGGAGCGTGGATAAGCTGTCTACGCGCGCCACCCCGTCAATCTCTTCGAAGCGCTTCGCGAGACGATCGTGGATCTCCAATAACTCCGCCGAGAACGGAATCTCGGAATTAAGGGCAACCACGATGATTTCGTCGCCCCCAAACATGTCCTGGGAACGTTCGTAGAACGCCCAGCTCTCGCCAGAGCGATCCAAGACGCTGTCTGTAGACGTATCTACCGTGAGCATCCATAGGCCCGGCGAGACCGCGAGCAGAATCGCGGCCCAGACCCCAACAGCCGACCTTGGATTTCTGACAGAGACTTCGATCAGGCGACCGGGAAGCTGCGAGCGCACGTCTCCTGGATCAGCACGCCACCATCTCGAAATCACCTGGGCAACTCTCCTAGCTCGCAACTGCCTAGAGATCGCGCCAACTCCAAAGCCGTGGCATTGGGCTGCGCTCGAATCCTGGTCTGAATCCATCTAGTCGATCCAATATCGAGGTCATTTCTCACCCCGAATTGGCTTGACCGGGGGGCCACCGCTAGTGCACCATTTTCCGATAGGCTACGAGTATTCACTCTAAGCGACAACCTTGCCCGCTGTCCGACGCGAGTTGCTGGGGCGGTTAACAGTTAGATTGCTCCGGAATTCAATTTTTAAGCAAATGAGGCTCAAGCCGGGATGAGACTCCCTTGAAGACAAGTGCTTTGGAAATTGTTGAAACTGACCGGAGAAAGACCTCGTCAGGATACGTCTTGGCGTCGAAGAGTGCCTCCGGGGGACGCGAGGTAGACGGGCGGGGGCTTAGGATAGGTCGAACGTCGTTCAACAACGCGAAAATACCGGGGCGACGGTGATCCTGAATCGTTCAGCCACCTTAGACGACCAAACGCTTCGCGGATTACACCCCAACGCGATCGAGGACCCGACTACCATTCGGCAGCTCCTCAGGGACGCTCGAGCTGGGCGCGTGGAGTTCCGCAGGGGTCTGAACCACCGCTTAGATCGAGAAACTGCGACGATCGCCGCGTTGACCGCGGACACGATTCTTCTGGAGACCTCGGGCTTCCGGCGCAGCAACCGTCGACAAGTGTTTCTCAGCTTCGCGCTTGAGCGCCGCAGGTATTTCTTCGCTTCCGAACCTGCCGCCCCCTACCAGGGCAAATCCTTGGAAATCCTGATCCCTCGGATCGTGTTCAGCGCAGAAAGAAGGGATCGCCTTCGCAGAAAGCCACCGGCTGAACGGTCTCATGTTCGGCTCTGTACGGACTCCGGTCTGCAGCTTCACGCGCAGCTTGTGGACGAGTCTCCGGGAGGCCTCGGCGTACGAGTTAAGGCGGATGCTTGGAAGAATGATTGGAAATCGTTGAAGATCGTTTCAAACGAGCCTGATCAATTCGAGAGATTCGTGTCTGTCCGCAGCATTGCAGATTCGAAGCAGCCAGGTTGGAAGCGACTGGGGCTTGTCGAGTCGACGAAACCAATGGGCGTCTTGACCGATGTGCAGCGATGGACGGCCATTCCTAAGTCGCTCCCAGCTACCGAGCCAGTTCCCGAAGGCGAGCGCGCAGCCGACGACGCCCATCTGCATGCTGAGTTTGTTCAATTCGAGGATGAGAACGGCAAGACTGTCGCGGGCTTTCTCGATCGAAACTCGTACGAGGGCCCGCCTACGGCGGTGATCCTACAAACAGGATGGGGAGAGACCAAAGAAGCGCTACTCCCGCTCGCGCGCACTATCGTCGAAACTTTCTCTCGTTATCGTGAGCCGGTAGCGGTGCTTAGAATCGATGGCGTCAACCAGCGCGGCGAAAGTTACAAGGACCCCGATTGCCGGGTAAGCGGTCGAGAGTACAACCGCTTCGTTTTCTCACAGCCAGTTAGGGATCTTGAGGCTTCCCGAGATTTTCTCGCCCGTGAGCTTTCGCCTAAGCGCACGGTACTAGTAAGCCAGAGCATCGCCGCTCTTGCGGGACGGAAGTTCATTGCTCGCGACCGTGGCAGGACAATCGATGGTTGGGTCTGCGTCGTAGGCGCGCCCGACCTTCAGTCCGCAAGTAGAGCTATTTCAGGAGGGATCGACTTTGCTGTCGGGTACGACAACGGGCTGGAATTCGGCTACCAGGAGCTTCTTGGCGTCATGATCCACGCTGATCGAATGATGGAGGACGCTATCGACATCGGCGTGCTTCACATCGAAGATGCCCGGAAGGACTTTGCAGACATCGAAATTCCGGTGTCGTGGTATCATGGACAGTTTGACGCATGGGTAAATCATCGCCGAGTCGAGGACATTATGTCCTTCGGCGACACTCGAAGGCGCCGCATAGTGTACTTACCTGTCGCGCATCGCTTGGGCTGGAGCAAATCAGCGCTTGAGACCTTCGGCGTTGTCGCGAATGAGGTCTCGGCTATGGCACTTGGCCGAAGTTTCGAGCCCGCGCGACTCGGGCCCTCGGACCTTTCCGAAAGACGTTCGTGGGAGCGCGAGCGACGGCCAAAGCTTGAGACCGATCTCCGTGCGTTCTGGAAGGACTACCTCGTCGGTCGAGACGAATCAGTCGGCTTCGAACTCATGACCACGTGCGATCCCTACGCGGACTTGATGGCGGAGCAGATTGATCGCCTCGCGCTGAACCGCGGCGACCGAGTCCTCGACCTCGGCTGCGGCACCGGGGCGCTGACCACGTCCCTAGCCCTGGATGCCGAAGGCACCAAGAACGTCTACGTCGTAGGACTCGACTTGGTGCCGGCTGCAATCGCGAGGGCTCGGACTAGGGCAAAACGGCTTGAGCGAGGCGGGCAGTCGCCCGCCTCATTTGCCGCCGCCGATCTTGACTTAGTTGAGGGCTCCCTGATGACCCCGCTCAAGAGCGGCACCTTCGACTCCATTCTCGCGTCGCTGTTCTTGAGCTACGTGGAGAGACCGTCGGTACTTCTGCAGGACGCCTACCGACTGCTTCGTCCAGGAGGACGCATAGTAGTGTCGTCGCTTCTCAAGGATGCCGATATTTCTCGGCTTTATACCGAGAGCCTGGCCGAGCTGACAGTCGCGGGAGTAGAGGATCAAATCCCTGAAATGAGGGGGAAAAGCATCGATCTGGCGGCCCGAAACTTTCTAAGTGACGCCTCGAGGATTCTCGAACTGGAGTCGCAAGGCTCGTTCACCTTCTGGGACGGTCCGGAATTGGTCGATTTGCTTGAACAAGCCGGCTTCGTCGACCTCACCTACGCGATCTCCTTCGGGTTTCCGGGTCAGGCGGCGGTGGCCAGCGGCACGAAGCCGATCTAGCTAGAAACGCCGCTCGGCCGCTGGTTCGTCCACTCAGGAATCGGAATCGAGAATCCGATAACTCCCGAATGGGCAAGAGCGAGACGTTCGACCGCGAACTCCACAGGCAGTATCGCGAAGAAATCGAGCGAACGATCCTGGGCGATGCAATCCGCAACGCTGCGCTGTTGTTTATCGTACTTCAGACCGTCTTATTCATTCCGGCCGACTGGATTCTACACCCCGAACATTTCTCTGTTTTCGTGGCGGCTCGATTCATCGAGAACGGACTGTTGGGGTTGGTCTATTTCAAGATCAGCCGAATTAATGCGGTCTACGCGACCGCATTCACCGCCTTTACAGGATCAACGCTCTTTCTGTACATGGTGCATATGACTGGTGGCGTCGAGAGTGGCTACTACGTCGGGCTGATGTTGCTGCTGGTCGGCATTGCCGTGCTTGCTCCGCTCTCGGGGCGCCAGAGCGCGCTGATCTCTGGCGTGATCCTGTTGTCTTACGCGTCCCTGCCGTGGACGAGCCACGGCGGACAAGACGTAGACTGGGCCGATTACATCCAGCATTTGTTTTTTCTGGGGAGCGCTTGCGTGGAGGCGGCGCTGGCCTGCCTATTGATGGATGGCCTGCGATTTCGAGACTTCTGTCAGAGGCGAGAGTTGATCGAAGCCAGAGACGAACTCGCCGAAATGGACAAGGCAAAGTCTCGTTTCTCGGCGAACGTCCATCACGAACTACGGACGCCACTAACGTTGATCCTCTCTCCCCTAGAGGCCATTCGTTCAGGCGACTTTGGGCCTGTTCCTGAGGAGATCGCAAGCACGCTCGAAACGATGCACTCTAATGGCCGTCGTCTTCACAAGATGATCAACAACCTGCTGGACCTCTCGAAGCTCGAGAGCGAACAGTTCAAAATCGTCCGGCGACCTACTCGTCTGGATAAGCTTGTCGTCGACCTGGTGTCGAGCGCGACGCCCATGGCGACCCGCAAACAGGTGGAGCTGAAGCACGAGGGATTCGACAATCCGCAAGAATTGGCGATCGACCCAGACGCCATCGAGAAAGTGATCGTTAATCTTATCGGAAACGCCCTCAAATTCACCGGACCCGGCGGATCAATTCGCATAGTCGGAGAGTTCGACCAAGACGGCGCTACGATTCGAGTCTTCGACACCGGGATCGGAATTCCTCCGGACAAACTCGACTCCGTGTTCGACCGCTTTGCACAAGTCGATAGCTCCGCGACGCGAAGCTACGAGGGAACTGGCATCGGATTGTCTCTGGCTCAGGAGATGGTGCAGCTGCACGACGGCCGCATCTGGGCTGAAAGCGCCGGCGTTGGCCACGGGACGACGATGTCGGTGTGGCTACCTAACGGGCTCTCCGACGCCGAAATTGAGGAAGACGTACTCTCCGACGATTATGGTCGGCAGCTGAGCGCCCAATCTTCATTGGAAGCTCTTGGAACCGATCTTAATCTGGAGACGGAATCGGACGACTCGACGTACCTCGACGACATCAAGAGACAGCTTGATCGGTCTCTCGACGACACTGCTCACCTCGAAACGTCAAGGGTCGACGGGGACGTCGAATCGAATGCTGAGATCCTGATTGCGGAAGACAACCCAGACATGAGAAGGCTGCTAAAGACGCTCATTGGCCGCCGGTATCGCGTTCGAACAGCGAGGAACGGAAGGGAAGCCCTGGAAGTCGTCAACCACCATCGGCCCGACCTCATCTTGTCCGACGTCATGATGCCGGAAATGGATGGTACGGAGCTGTGTCGTCGCATAAAGGAGAATCCCGAGACGCAGGAAATTCCGGTCGTGCTCGTAACATCCAAAGCTGAGAGTGAGATGAAGGTCGAAGGGCTCGAGCTCGGAGCGGACGACTACGTCACGAAGCCTTTTCATCCTCGTGAGCTACTCGCGCGCGTCGGATCACTCGTTCGATCCAGCGTACTTCGCCGCGAGCTGGCCGTTCGAAACGAGCAGCTCGGCGAGGCTCTTGAGGAGCTAAAAAGGACACAAGTCTTGCTCGTCCAGAACGAGCGCCTGGCCGCCGTTGGTGAGCTGGCGGCCGGCGTCGCCCACGAGATCAACAACCCCGTCAACTTCGCGCTGAATGCGGCCCGAATGCTCGCTTCCAACGCGGCCGAGATTCAGGCG
The DNA here is from genome assembly GCA_963698485.1 of uncultured delta proteobacterium. Classification (GTDB taxonomy): domain Bacteria; phylum Myxococcota_A; class UBA9160; order UBA9160; family UBA4427; genus UBA4427. The sequence goes on from CAVORA010000005.1 coordinate 391,147, forward strand.
ATCGTGTCCGAAGTTTCGACGGGTTCCGGGAACTCAAAGCCCGGAAGCCGATCTCGCGCTGCTCAGCCAACTGTCGAGGAACTCGGGGAGGACGTTTCGGAGCTTAGTGGAATCGTCATCGAAGGACTTGAGCGCACTCAAACCCTTGTGAGGGATCTGACCAATTTCGCTTCACCATCTAAGCGCGACGAGCGAGCGCGCAGCCGAACGAACCTTGCACAATGTGCTCAGGCCGCGGCCAAATTGATCGCCCCGACACTCCGGTCCGCGAACGTAGACGTGAAGTTCGAAAACCCGGACCTTCGCCTCATGGTCGAGTTTGACGAGGGTGCGATGGGGCAGGTATTCCTAAATCTCTTCAAGAATGCTTGCGATGCCATGGCTCCGGTCGGGGGAACAGTTCACGTAAAATTCGACACCACGGATTGCGACGTGAACGTCCGTATCTCCGACGAGGGGTCGGGGATCTCTGCCGAGGCGCAGGACCGCGTGTTCGAGCCGTTTTTTACGACTAAGGACGCAGGGGAAGGCACGGGGCTGGGGCTGGCAGTCTCTCGGCAGATCGTAGTCGACCATGCAGGGTCGATCAAAATCGAATCGGAGCCGGGTCATGGCACGACGGTCCACGTTCGGTTGCCGCGGGCAGACTAGCTGGGCGGCTTTCCGGATAGCCCCCCCTAAAGCGCAACCACCGCCGCAATGCCCATCACACTGCCGACCACGGCGATCAGATAGAGCACGGTTCCGACGAGTCCGTCGCGCTCGGCGCCCCCGAAATCGATCAACATCGCACGCACGTGGTGGGCTCCCTTCCAAAGCGGGAGCACAAGCAGCGCGGCCAGGATCAGCTTGCCGATCGGGATGATTCCGAAGAGCGAAGTCGTCGCGATCTGATGCGCGCGCACGTAGTTGAGCGCCGAGGCATCCACGATTCCCATCGGGATCAAGATTCCGACCACGAGGATCCAGCCCGTGAGAAGCATGGTTCCGAGCAGAATGCCCTGACCGAACATGAGCCAGATGAGGGGCTCGAGCTTGAGAAGCAGAGTGCGCATTAGAGGATCGCTCCCGCGAGAATGGCCGACATGCCGATCGTGACCCCGATCCAGACGACGTAGAGCGTCGCATGAATGACCGAGTCCGGCGGAACCGGCAGATTCCGCGGCTGGGCCTTCGGAAAGAGCCGGAAGAATCGGACGGCGACGAAGATGACCGCGACCAGGCAGAGCACGTGGAAGGCGATGTAGAGCGGGTGCTGGAGATCCTGCATGGCTGCCTGCCAGGCGACCGGGCCATCCGCGAGCGCACGGATCATGCGAATCGCGACGAAGCCGACGAGGAAGTACACGATCCCCGTGGCGTCGAAGAGCAGGTATGTCCGGATCCGCGGGGCACTCCACCACGTCGACGGCATCTGCGGCGGTGCGGTTCGGGTTCGTCCGGGCTTCGGGGGGGCCATGGCATGCGGGTGTGCCGGTCCAGCCATCAGTTCGCTCCTCGCTCTTTTGAGCCACGGGGAAGGACGAGGCCCTTCGCCCAATCGATCACTGCGCCGAACTTGGCCTGATTGACCGCAGCGGCGGGATCGACGTTCTTCGGACAGACTTCCGAACATTCGTTGGCGTAGGAGCAGCTGAAGACCGTCCCCTCGCCGCGGAAGATCTCGAGTCGCTCTTCCGTACCCTGATCGCGAGTGTCCATGTTGTAGCGATGGCCGAGGGCGATGGCTGCCGGCCCGAGGAACTCGGGCTCGTTGGCCACGACCGGACACGCCGCGTAACAGAGCATGCAGTTGATGCACATGCTGAACTGCTTGAAGGTGGCGAGTTCCTCCGTCGACTGCGAGAAGGTTCCCTTGGTCTCGTGGTAGGCGGCCTTGTCCTCCGCCTTCTCCTTCGCGCGCATGATCCAGGGCTTGACGCTCTCGAACTTGTGCATGAAGCCGTCGAGCTCGACGACCAGATCCCGGACGACCGGGAAGTTGGCGAGCGGCTCGATCACGATCCGATCACCGAAGTCGTTGATGGACGACTTGCAGGTCAGCTTCGGCTCGCCGTTCACCATCATTCCGCAAGAGCCGCAGACGGCCATGCGGCAGGACCAGCGATGCGACACGGTCGCGTCGATCTCGTCCTTGATGAAGTTCACGGCGTCGAGAACCTTCCAGTTCTCCTCGCACGGAACCTTGTACTCCTGCTGCCGCGGCACTTCGTCCTTGTCGGGATCGAAGCGGGTGATGACGATCGTTCTCTCTGTGGAGGCCATCAGTACTTTCGCTCCTCGGGCACCCAGGTACCCAGAACCACATCCTTCTTGCCGAGTCGGGGACCCGCCGGATCGTGGTAAGCCATCGTGTGGTAGAGGTAGTTCGCGTCGTCTCGCGTCGTGAAGTCCTTGCAGGTGTGCGCGCCGCGGGACTCCTTGCGATGGGCCGCAGAGACCGCCAGGGTCTCGGCCACCTCGACCATGTTCGCGAGCTCGAGCGCCGTGATGAGCTCGGTATTGAAGACCTTGCTCTCGTCCTCGAGGCGCAGATCCGCGACACGACCACGCAGCTGAGCCGTCGCGATCACGCCGGCCTGCATGCTGTCCTGCTGGCGGTAGACGCCGCAGGCACTCTCCATGACGTTGTTCAGCTCGCGACGGATCTCGGAGATCTTCTCGCCGCCCTTCTTGCGACCGCGCAGGTTTTCGACCCGCGCCGCCTCTTCCTCGACCTGGGCGACCAGAGCGGCCTCGTTGCCCTGCTCGGAGCCATCCGAGAAGGTCATCGCATGCCGCGCCGCCGCCGCACCGAACACGAGACATTCCGTCAGCGAGTTCGAGCCGAGTCGGTTGGCCCCGTTGATCGAGACGCAGGCGACCTCGCCCGCGGCGTACAGCCCGGGCAGCGTCGTAGCCCCGTTGATGTCGGTATCCACGCCGCCCATCATGTAATGGACGACGGGCCGGATCGGGATCGGATGCGTGACGGGGTCGACGCCGACGTAGGTCTTCGCGAGCTCCCGCACGAAGGGCAGCCGCGAGTTGATCTTCTCCTCACCGAGATGCGTGAGGTCGAGATGGACGTACTCGCCGTAGGGACCCTTCAGACCGCGACCGGCCTCGATCTCCTGCACGATGGCGCGGGAGATCATGTCGCGCGGACCGAGCTCGGCCTTGTTGCCGACGCCGTAGTCGTACTCGACCAGGAAGCGCTCACCCTCGGAGTTGCGGAGGTAGCCGCCCTCGCCGCGCGTCGCTTCCGTGATCAGGATGCCGGTTCCGGGCAGGCCGGTCGGGTGATACTGGACGAACTCCATGTCCTTGAGCGGCACACCGGCGCGATAGGCGAGCGCCATGCCGTCCGCCGTCTTGATGGTGCCGTTCGTCGTGAACGGGAAGATCTTGCCGCCACCGCCGGTCGTCAGGATGACCGCGCGACCCACGATCGCCGAGTACTCGCCGGTCCGGATGTCGAGTGCCGCAACACCGCGGCAGGTGCCGTTGTCGACCAGCAGCTTCGACACGAAATACTCGTCGTAGCGGACGATGTTCTTGAAGCGCATCGAATGCTGGAAGAGCGCGTGGAGCATGTGGAAGCCGATCTTGTCGGCGGCATACCACGTGCGCTTGGTCGTCATGCCGCCGAAGGCGCGGGTGGCGACGGTTCCGTCTTCGTTGCGCGAGAAGGGGCAGCCCCAGTTCTCGAGCTTCGCGAGCTCCTTGGGCGCCTCCTCGACGAAGAATTTGATGCAGTCCTGGTCGCCGAGGAAGTCGGAGCCCTTGACGGTGTCGAAGCCGTGCAGCTCGAGGTTGTCGTCGTCTCGCGCGACGGCTGCCGCGCCGCCCTCGGCCGACACCGTATGACTGCGCATCGGATAGACCTTCGACACGAGGGCGATCGAGGCGTTCGGGTTCTGCTCTGCCGCCTCGATGGCCGCTCGCAGCCCCGCTCCGCCGCCGCCGACGATGACGATGTCATGTCGGGATACATCCATAACCAGACCCCTTGCTATTCACGACGCATTCAGGACGAATGGATCGATCGGCCCGACCCGGAACAGGATCGGCCCGTGAGACCGTTCATGGGCGGCTCGGCCGCCCGCGAGGCGTGCCGAGAGGCCTGTTCGGGGGCCGACGACATCGCGACGCCCCCGGGTTTTAACTTAAGACCTGCTCAAAAGAAAGATGATCGTCCTATCCATATCGGCGGCGGGCACGCGCACGATGGCGCCGTCGAGCCCCCCCAAAGGGCATCCAGACACGCCGCTCGCTGACCGGGGCTCATCCTCCCGGTCGGAATCCCGCGGCCGGCAGAGCGGGCTCCTGCTGCGTGAGGCAATGCACCGCACCCAGCCCCAGAACGAGGTTTTGCGCAGGAATCGGAACGACCGGCCGGTCCTCGATGACCGACTCGAGGATCTCGAGCGCCTCTCGATCCCGCGCCGTCCCGAAGACGGGCACGAGCAGGGCCGCGTTCGAGAAGTAGAAGTTCGCGTAGCTCGCCGGGACGCGTCCGTCGGGCCCCACGACCGCGGGCGGCGTCGGCAGCTCGATCACCTCGAGTCGCCGCCCCGCCGCGTCGCTCATTGCCCCGAGCCGCTCGCGATTCGCGGCGAGCACGCCGTAGTCCTCGTCCTTCGGGTCCTCGGCAACGATCGTGACGACCCGGCCCGGCGCGACGAAGCGCGTCAGGTCGTCGATGTGCCCATCGGTGTCATCGCCCGCGATGCCGTCCGCGAGCCAGAGCACCCGCCTCGCCCCGAAGGCCTCCGCGAGCCGCGCCTCGAGCGCGCCGCGCGACCGATCGACGCCCGGCCGGGCGCGATTCGGGTTCAGCAGGCAGGACTCGGTCGTCAGGATCGTGCCCTCCCCGTCGCCCTCGATCGCGCCGCCCTCGAGCACCAGATCGATGGCCTCCCGGCGGACGCGAAGGACCTGCGCCATCTGTCGCGCGACCGCGGCATCCCGATCCCAGGGCGGATATTTGCCACCCCAGGCGTCGAACTCGAAATCGAGGAGCAGGCGCTGCTCCGGGCCCTGCGCTTCCCGCTCGAACACGAAGAGGCCTCCGTGATCGCGCACCCAGGCATCGTCCGTCGCGATCTGGCGGAACCGGACGCGCTCGAGATCCGGGACCCCGGCGCCGGCGAGGCGCGCGCGGACGCGATCGGCCATCGCCGCGTCGAGCACGTTGATCTCGACGATCTCGCCCGGCACGATGGCGCGCACCATCTCGCAGAAGGCGTCTTCGACGGCGTCCAGCGACCCCGGCCAGGTGGCGGTGTTATGCGGCCATGAGAGCCAGGTCGCCCGATGCGGCTCCCACTCCGCGGGCCAGCGTCGAGTCCGACCACCCGGGGACGAGCTCATCCGTCCGAATCCGCACCCGACTCACTGGGATCATCCAGGAAGCGATGCTGCAGCGCGCCGTAGGCGTCGACCCGCCGGTCCCTCAGAAAGGGCCAATCCCGCCGAACGCGTTCGATCAACCCGAGATCGCATTCGACCACCAGCACGGCCTCATCGTCGTCCGGCGCCTTGGCGAGCACGCGGCCGAAGGGATCCGCGACGAAGGAGCTGCCCCAGAAACGGATGCCTGCGCCCTCGGCGCCCTCGAGGGTCTCGTGACCGACGCGGTTGACCGCGAACACGAAGAGCCCGTTCGCGATCGCGTGCGAACGCTGGATCGTCGTCCACGCGTCGCGCTGCGCCAGGTCGATCGACTCGTCCTCGTCGAATTGCCATCCGATCGCCGTCGGATAGAACAGGAAGTCCGCCCCGGCGAGCGTCGTCGCCCTCGCGGCCTCCGGAAACCACTGGTCCCAACACACGAGCACGCCGAGCTTCCCCGCTTCCGTGCGATGGACCTTGAAGCCGAGATCCCCGGGCGTGAAGTAGAACTTCTCGTAATAGAGCGGGTCGTCGGGGATATGCATCTTCCGATAGCGACCGACGAGCCGACCCTTGGCGTCGAGCACGACCGCCGTATTGTGATAGAGCCCGGGCGCACGCCGCTCGAAGAGTGAGGCCACGAGGCTGATGCCGAGATCGGCCGCCTGCTTCGAGAGCGCTTCGGTCGACGGGCCGGGAATCGGCTCCGCCCAGTCGAAGCGGCTCGCGTCCTCGCTCTGGCAGAGATAGGGCGTCCGGAAGAGCTCGGGCAGGCAGACGATCTCCGCGCCCTCGCGGGCCGCGTCCGAGATCGCGTCCTGGGCGTGGCGCAGGTTGCGAGCGTGGTCCGGCTCACAACGCATCTGAACGACGCCGACGCGTCGGGTTCCGGGTCCGCTCGATGGCTTGACTGCTTCCATGCCGCCGTGAATAAGGCAGCGCCGCGCGAGACGCAACAGATTCTCGCGCACGCCCCATCGGCTGTGACCGGCCCTGTCACGCAGGCCGACCATCCTGCTCTTCAAGCAGCCGATTCCAGCCAGCAGGGGCCAGGCCTATGACCACGATCGAGACGCCGAGAACGAACCCTCCCACTGTGGCACCTGTGGCACCTGCGCCTTCAGGCTCTTCAGCTGCCCCAGGCGCGTCGCCGCCCACCCGCTCCGCGAGCAGCGCAGCGACTGGAGCCGGAAGACGAGCGACGACGCTCAGGCCAGCAGCCAGGACAGCACCCCGCAAAAGAGAACCCGTGAGAGCCGCCCGAGCACGGCAGACCGAGTTCGAGTTCCCCCCCGCCCTCGCCGCCTCGCGTCGGGTCCGACCCGCGCGGGCGGCGACGGGCGTCCTCTCCGATCGATCCCGCAAGAGGCCCGTGGCCCCCCAGTCGGCGCGGCTCGAGATCTGCCCGGAAGCCTTCACGGACGCCGCAAATCGAGGCTGCGGACACGGTCTGATGCGGAGCGGCGCCTTCGAGGCGCTCGTCGCTCTGCTCGCGACGATCGTCTTCGGGCTCGGCTGGGCCGTCTTCGAGCTCGGTCAGGAACTCGGTCAGGAACTCGGCCAGGAGCTCGGCCAGGAAGCCGCACGGGAGCCCGCACGACCGACGGGAGGGGAGCTCGCCCAGGGCGATCTGACCCGGACCGGGTACGATCGAGCGGCGATCGGTACGTGGGAGCTGGCCGCGGCGAGGCCCGACGCGACCGGCTCCGCGGCCTGGGAGGTTCGCGACCGCATTTCGAGAGGGAACGATCCATGGATCGAAGGAGCGCAGACCGAGCCGGGCGCCGGGAGGTCGAATCGATGATCGATGCGGTCCTGTCCTTCGAGGAGCGGCGGGTGATCCTCGTCGACGGGTTCAACGTCCTCCACGCCGTCTTGCTGAAGGAAGAGCGCGACGCGGGCTGGTGGCGGCGCGCGCTCCGGGAGCGATTGCTCCGACGCGTCAGCCAATGGCCCGGCACGAACGACGAGCTCTGGGTCGCGTTCGACGGCGCCCAGCCGAGCTGGTCGGTCTGGGCCGAGCCTGTCGCGACGCCCCAGAACCTGAGGAAAGCCCCAGGCAGCGCCCTGGGTTCGCTTCCCCAGCACCCGACCGTTCGCGCGGTCCCGACGGTTTCCCGGGTCCCGACGGTTTCCCGGGTCCCGACGGTTTCCTCGGTCCCGACGGTTTCCTCGGTCCCGACGGTCCACAGCGTCTATGTCGAGAGCGCCGACGACTGGATCGTGCGGCGCGCGCGGCGCACGCCGCACCCGGAGAGAACGGTCGTCGTGACGGCGGATCGCCAGGTCGCGGGGCGTGCTCGAAGCGCGGGCTGCGAGACCTGGTCGCCCTGGGCCTTCATGGCGCGATGCCCCGGCGAGGGAGCCTGGGGCGACAGCCCGGAGGAGAACGGCCCGGCCGGGGCATGCGCGGAACGCGAGCTGCAGAGCTGCGACTGACGCAATCGGCTCGGCGCAGCGCCTCCGCTCGCTTCGACCCCGACCCGCGTGGGAGCACCGCCCACAAGAGGCTCGGAGCCGTCCGAACGTACGTGCGTCGGTGAATTCCAGGTGGATCCCGATGGATGCGGGTACGGGCAGATGCGGATGCGGATGCGGATGAATGCGCAGATGCCCGCCTAGCGTCGTAGCTCCCCGAAGGCCTCCTCGTAGGCGTCGACGACCTTCGAGGCATTCTCTTCGACGGCGCGACCGGAGACGTCGATCTGCTTCCAGCCCTGGGCACGAAAGAGCTTGCGGGCCCGGTCCAGCTCGAGCTCGACCTGGTCCGGGTCGGTGTAGTCGGTCGAAGAAGGCGCCCGCATCGACCGCAGGCGCGCAGTCCGAACCGAGAGCAGCGTGTGTGGATCGACGGTGAGACCGAAGACACGCCGCCTGTCCAGCTCGAGGAGCTCCTTTGGCGGATCGAGCCCGGGAACCAGGGGCACGTTTCCGGTCTTGAAGCCGCGCTGCGCGAGATACATGGAGAGCGGTGTCTTCGACGTACGGGAGACCCCCGTCAAGACGATGTCCGCCTCGTGGAGCGTGCGGAGATTCGCGCCGTCGTCGTGGCGCACGGCGAACTCGACCGCGTCGACGCGATCGAAGTAGTCGTCCGAGAAGCCATGGAGCAGACCGGGCTGATGACGCGGCTCGACCTTCAGGCGCTGTGCGACCCGCATGATCAGTGGCCCGAGCAGATCGACCGCGACCACACCTCGAGCCTCCGCCTCGGTCTTGAGCGCCTCGACCACGTCGCCCTCCACGAGGCTGAAGACGACGAGGGCGCCGACCTCTTCCGCCAGCGCGATCACCCGGCGCACCTCGGAGATGGTCCGCGCATCCCGAAACACCCGCAGACGCCAGCGGTCGCGAAACTGGATCATCGCCGCACGCACCGCGGCGCTGCCGGTGTCGCCGGTCCCGTCCGACACCACGAACACGATCATGTCATTTGTATTGGAAGCCATGACGTCGAAAGGTAGCGGCGCGCGTCGCCGACGCAGGCGCCCGCGGACGGTCACGTGTTCGACCGCGCCGCCCGCCGCAGCGCCCCGGTTCATTGACGCATCGACCGACGGGCCCCATGATCTGCGGGCCATGGCCTACGACCCGTCCCGCATCGAGAAGAAGTGGCAGGCTTATTGGGAGGAGCACCAGACCTTCCGCGCCGAAGTCGATCCACGACGTCCCAAATACTACGTGCTCGACATGTTCCCCTATCCTTCGGGCGACGGTCTCCACGTCGGTCATCCCGAGGGCTACACCGCCACCGACATCATGGCGCGCTACAAGCGAAACCGCGGCTTCAACGTGCTCCACCCCATGGGCTGGGACGCCTTCGGCCTGCCGGCCGAGCAGTACGCCATCAAGACCGGCACGCATCCCCGCCTCACGACCCAGCGCAACATCGCCAACTTCAAGCGCCAGATCCAATCCCTGGGCTTCAGCTACGACTGGTCGCGAGAGATCGACACCACCGATCCGAGCTACGTGAAGTGGACCCAGTGGATCTTCCGCAAGCTCTACGAGCGCGGGCTCGCCTACGAGGCCGAGGTACCCGTCAACTGGTGCCCCGAGCTCGGGACGGTGCTCGCGAACGAAGAGGTGATCGACGGCAAGAGCGAGGTCGGCGGCCACCCGGTGATCCGCATGCCGATGAAGCAGTGGATGCTTCGGATCACGCAGTACGCCGACCGTTTGATCGACGACCTCGAAGGACTCGATTGGCCCGAGCCGATCAAGAAGATGCAGCGCGACTGGATCGGGCGCTCCGAGGGCGCCCACGTCCGCTTCGCGGTCGACGGCCGGAAAGCCACCGAGATCGAGGTCTTCACGACGCGCCCGGACACGCTCTTCGGCGCCACCTACATGGTGCTCGCCCCCGAACATCCCCTGGTCGCCGAGATCACGACCGACGCGCAGCGGGAGGCGGTCGAAGCCTATGTCGCCCGCGCGGCGCGGCGCAGCGAGCGCGACCGCATGGCGGACGCCAGCGCGAAGACGGGCGTCGCGACCGGTGCCACCGCACGCAATCCCGTGAACGGCGAATCGATCCCGATCTGGATCGCCGACTACGTGCTCGCGGGCTACGGCACGGGCGCCATCATGGCCGTCCCCGGCCACGACGAGCGCGACTGGGCGTTCGCCCGGACCTTCGATCTGCCGATCGTCGAGGTCGTCTCGGGCGGTGATGTCTCGCAGGCTGCCTGGACCGGCGCGGGCCAGGCGACCGCCTCGGGATTCCTCGACGGACTCGAGACGCCGGCGGCCAAGGCCCGCATGATCGAGTGGCTCGAGGCCGAGGGGCTGGGCCAGGGAACCGTCACCTACAAGCTCCGCGACTGGCTCTTCAGTCGCCAGCGCTACTGGGGCGAGCCCTTCCCCGTCGTGCACCACGAGGACGGCTCGGTCGAGCTGATCCCGGAGTCGGAGCTGCCGCTCACGCTGCCCGAGCTCGAGGACTTCAGGCCGCGAGGCGATGGCTTCGAGCCGCCGCTGGCGCGGGTTTCGGAGTGGATCGAGACGACCGACGCGAGCGGTCGCAAGGTGTTGCGCGACGCGAACACGATGCCGCAATGGGCCGGGAGCTGCTGGTATTTCCTGCGCTTCCTCGACCCGATGAACGACGAAGCGCCCTGGAGCCAGGAGGCCGAGCGCTACTGGATGCCCGTCGACCTCTACGTCGGCGGCGCCGAGCATGCCGTGCTGCATCTGCTCTACTCGCGCTTCTGGCACAAGGTCTTCTACGACCTCGGGCTCGTGCACACCAAGGAGCCCTTCCAGAAGCTCGTGAACCAGGGGATGATCCTCGGCGAGAGCTTCCGGTTCTACGACGACAACGTGAGCGACGAGGCGACCAGGCAGGCGACACGTTATGCGAGCGCGGCCGTTCGCGAGACCGAAGACGGGCCGGTCGCGGCGGACGATGGACGCGCGGTCAAGGCGCGCTGGCTCCAGCTCGGAGAGATCGTCTTCGACGACGACGAGAACCCGGTCCATCCCGAAGACCCGTCGCTCGTGCTCGAACGCGTCGTCGAGAAGATGTCGAAGAGCAAGGGCAACGTGATCAACCCGGACGACGTGATCCGCGAGCACGGCGCCGACGCGATGCGACTCTACGAGATGTTCATCGGACCGCTCGAGAAGGCGGCGCCCTGGTCGACCGAAGGCATCCAGGGCATCTATCGCTTCCTGCAGCGCGCCTGGCGCCTCTTCCACGTCGCCGACGAAACGTCGGCAGAAGAAGGCCGGGACCGCTACCAGGCGCCGGTCGAAGGAGCCGGCACCGAGTCGCAGCAGAGGCTGACGGCCCAGACCATCGCGGCCGTCACGGACGACCTCGAGCACATGCGCTTCAACACGGCGATCTCGAAGCTGATGGTCTTCGCCCGCGACATCACGAAGGAGAGCCCGCTCCCGCGCGATTCCGCGGAGACCTTCACGCTGCTCCTCTCGCCGATGGCGCCGCATCTCGCGGAAGAGCTCTGGTCGCTGTTAGGCCACTCCGAAAGTCTCGCCTACGCCGCCTGGCCCGTCGCCGATCCGAAGCTGCTGGTCGACGACGTGATCACGCTGGTCGTCCAGCACAACGGCAAGAAGCGCGGCGAGATCGAGGTGCCGGCCGACGTCTCGGAAGACGACGCGCGGGAGGCCGCGCTCGGGCTCGAGAACGTCCAGAAGAGTCTCGGCGGACGCGAGCCGAAGAAGGTGATCGTGGTCCCCGGCCGGCTCGTGAACATCGTCGGCTAGCCCGCGATCGCGCTCAGCCAGCGCGACCCGATGCCACCTCTTCGGCCCGAGACCGTCCCGCCAGCCGAATCAGATCCTCGTGCAGCTCGAACCAGACCCCGTGAAGCGAGTCGACGCGGGGAGAGGCCACGAACCGGCGATCGCCGTCGGAGAGCCTCGCCAGCGCGCGATCGATTCGAAGGCGATAGCCCTGCAGCCGCGGCAGGGCCCGAGCGAGATCGACGAGCCAGCCCCCGACCTCTTCGGTCAGCGCAGCCAGTCGCGCGACGACCGCTTCGTCCCAGATCGCGTCGGCATGGTCGTTCGGGACGAGCTCTCCGGCGACGTCGCGAAGCTGCCAATCGGTGACGGCCTGCTTGAAGCGAGCGTCGAGTGGCTGGAAGACGTCCAGCGCCGCGAGCGCCGCCTCGACGCCGAGGGCCGACTGATCGTCGCGCCGAAGCGCTTCGGCGCGCGCCCGGCCCTTCGCGGTGAGGCCCAGGCCGAGCGGACGAGTCGGAGCGACCAGCTCGTCGGACGCCAGCGTCTCGAGCTCGGCCGCGACCCGAGGGTCCTCGCCGTGGCCGACGAGGGCGAAGGCCAGGACCTCGGGCGTCGCGCTGCCCTTGATCTCCAGCATGCGCAGGATCGCATCGGCGTCGACGGGCGGATCGTCCCGGCCGGCATCGCGCTCGGTCTGCACGGAGCCGGCCGCGCGCGCCACCGCCCCCGCTTCCTGCGTCACCCCCTCGGCGCGCATCGTCGAGAGATCGATGCCCAGCTCGCGCGCCCATGACCGGAGCGGCTCCAGCTCCGGCTGCACCGACTCCCGGACGCGCAACGCTCCCTCGTAGACGGCCCCCGTCGTGCCGTCGAGGGAGATCGTCTCGCCGACTCCGTAACGACGCCCGGCGATCTCGAATCCCCGCTCGTCGATCACGAGCTCCGCGAGCCCGACGACCGCCGGCAAGCCCCAGCCCCGCGCCACCACCGCCGCATGGCTGGCGAGCCCACCGCGCGCGGTCAGCAGCCCGCTCGCGAGCGCCATCCCCTCGACGTCTTCCGGCGAGGTCTCCGGTCGAACGAGGATGATCTTGCTTCCAGCGGACGCGCGCGCACGCGCCGCCTCGATGTCCACCGCGACCTCGCCGGTCGCGATGCCGGGCGACGCACCGAGTCCGCGGCCGATCGTCCGGACGGCGCGCTCCTCGGCGGCTTCGATCGGCGTCACGAGCCGCGGTGGATCGGCCAGGATCCCCGCGACCCGCGCCACCGCCGCGCGCCGATCCAGGGGGAAGTGCGGCTCCGTGGCGAGGTCGGCCGCGATGCGCAGCGCCGCGCGATCCGTGCGTTGCGCGACGCGCACCTGCAGCAGCCAGAGCACGCCGCATTCGACGGTGAACTCGACCTCGCAGACGTCGCGAAGTCGGATCTCGAGCCGTGCGAGCGCAGACTCGAGCGCGGCCGCCACGTCCGGCAGACGCGCGCGGAGCCGATCGATCGATTCCGGTCGGGCCCGACCCGCCACGACGTCCTCGCCCTGCGCGCGGAAGAGCACGTCTCCGTAGATTCGCTTCTCGCCCGTCGTCGGATCTCGCGAGAAGGCGACCCCCGAGGCCGACGCGTCGTCGAGATTCCCGAAGACCATCGCCTGGACGTTCACCGCCGTCCGCAGCTCGCCCGACAGACCCTGGCGACGTCGATAGGCGGCGACCCTCGGCGACTCGACCGAGCGGAAGACGGCCTCGACACCGCGACGCAGCTGGGACCAGGGATCGATCGGGGGCGCCTCGCCGACGACCTTCTCGAAGGCGGCCTCGAAACGTTCGGCGCAGTCGCGCGCGAAGTCATGGGCTGCAACGTCCCGACCCGCCCGATCCCGGGCCATGAATGGCCGGGCGTAGGCGGCGAGCCCGCCCTGCGTCGATTCGGCGAGCCCGACATTCAGGAGCGTATCGAGCATCCCCGGCATCGATTCCGGCGCGCCCGAGCGCACGCTGACGAGCAGCGGCGCGCGCTCGTCGCCGAAGCGTCGCCCGGTCGCCGCCTCGATGCCTGCGACCCCCTCGCGAAGCGCGGCCTCGAGCGGATCCGACCAACCCTTTTGCAGGTAGTCGTGACACGCACGCGTCGTCAGGCTGAATCCGGGAGGCACGGGTAGCCCGAGCTCAGCGGCCATCATCGACAGCCCGGCCCCCTTGCCGCCGGCCAGCGCGCGCCGCTCGGAGAACGCCAGATCGTGTCTTTGATCGAAGGACAGCAGCAGCAAGCGATCTCTCGAGGCAGTGAGGCTCTATGTTAGGATGAGCCGCATGAGCGTCGACCCCATCCACGAAGCACCGCATGCGTCGGACGACCCGACCTACTGCGAGACCTGGGCCTATCTGCTGACGGATCTGGAACGCGCGTCGACGCTGCTCGTGCACGCCTCGTGGCTACCCGCCCGCGGCGTCGGCAACCATCTCGTGACGCTGCAGCGACGCGGGCATGCCCCGGTCTCGCTGCGCGTGGAGTCCCACGAGCCACTGCGCTCGGGGCTGCTCGAGATCGATGTGGACCCGTGGAAGAGCGCGCGCGTTCGCTGCCCCGAGCTCTCCCTCGACCTGGCTTTCGACGCGTTCACGCCTGCGATCGACTTCGGCGAACGCTTCGATCTCGGCGACGACATGCGGCAGCGGCACGTCCAGGCGGGCGTTCGCGCGACGGGTCGGATCGGCGACGACCGGCTCGCGCGGGTCCCGGGCTTTCGGGATCGATCCTGGGGACCGCGGGACATGCGCAACATGGGTCGCCTCACGGCGCTGCTGATGACCGGCGTCGACGAAGACCTCTTCATCACCGTGAACAGCATGAGCCATTGCGACCGCCCCTTCTCCGCAGGCCCCGACACCTCGCTCGGTTGCTGCGCCATCGGCGAGCGCGTCGAGGTCTTCGACGAGGCCCCGATCATCCTGCGCAATCAGGACGGGACCCCCGCGTGCTTCGAGTTCGCAAACGGCCTCCGGGTCGATCTCGACCTCGACCAGGCCTTCCAGGAAGGACGATTCCTGGCGGATCGCACCTCGGCTCCCGACCAGTTCCCGACGGCCGATCCCGTGCTGATGATTCGGATGTGGGCGCTGGCTGCCGAGGCACGCGGTCTGGGGCGCCTGGCCGGCTCCTATCAGGAAGGTCAGCTCTACACGAACTGAACGCCCGAATCGCGAGTCCGCAGCCTGCTCTGGCTCGAGGGCGGCCCTTGGCCCGCATCAGGAGCTCTCGATGGATCCCGAAGCGCCTAATATCCTGCACACGCTGAGCGAGCGGGCCTCGTGGTCTCGCGCCAACGAGAAGGGTGTCTTTCCGGGGATCGCCACGCCGCTCAACTGGTCGATCTGGGGGGAGATCGGCGAACGCTGCGTACGGCGCGCCGCCTTCGATCTCGGACTCTTCGAAGAGGACGAGCTCGCGCCACCCGAGGCCGCCGACGCCCGGAGCTGGTCGATCTTCTACGGACGGCCTGCCGCCAACGTCGACACCTGGCGACGCCTCCACGTCGGGCTCAGCTCGAACGACGCCGCCCAACGGCACGCCTTCGGAGACGCGATCTCGACGGCCGTGGTCGATCGGACTTCGGAACGGCGCGACAAGATCGCAACGAAGCGCGCCAACGCCCTGACTCTCGCTGCAGACGGAATGGCGAGCGCACGGCGCGAGGTCGAAGCCTGGTGGTCCGAGGCGACACGGCCCGAGAGGCTGAAGGATCCCCTGCACTGTCGGCGCATCTTCGCCGAAGGCCTCGAGTGGTTCGAGCGAGCAGACCGCTTCCACATTCTCGTCTCCCTGCTCTCGATGGAAGCGGTCACCGACCTGTCGAGCGCCGCCGAGCGGGCGAGCCTGCCGGAGGCCGCCAACGAGATGATGATCGGCTACCCGGGCATGGAGGAGTTCGAGACGACGGCGGCGCTCTGGGAGGTCTCGCGTGGCAAGCAGACACTCGAAGCCTTCCTGTCCAGACACGGCTTCCACGGCGCTCAGGAGGGCGAGATCGCGAGCCACTCGTGGCGTGAGCACCCGGCGCCGGTCGCCGCACTCGTCGAACGTTATGCCGCCCTCCCGGACAGCGACGATCCGCGGGCGCGCGAGACCTCCTCGATCTTGCGGCGCGGCGAGCTCGAGGCCAGACTGCGACGCGCCACGGACCCGGCGGAGCGCGAGCGACTCGATGACGCGTTCGCGCGGACCGCCCGCTTCCTGCCGCTCCGGGAGGCCGGCCGGGCCAGCCTGACGATCGCGCTCGACGCGATGCGGGCCGCGGCGCGCGTGATCGGTCGCGAGCTCGCCTCCCAGGGTCATCTCGTCGACGCGGACGACTTCTTCCTCGTGAGCCGAGATGAGCTCCTGAAGCCCCCGAGCGACCTCCGCGAACGCGTCGACGCGCGTCGACGCCTGCGCGAGCTCTACGCCAGCTTCGATCTCCCGGAGACCTGGCACGGCATGCCGGCCAAGCTCCCCGGCTCCGGGGATGCCGACACGACCGATGCAGAAGCGACGCGCCGGCTCGGCGCGGGCGCGCGACTCGAAGGACTCGGAGCGAGCGCGGGCCGGCACGAAGGGACGGCGCGCGTCGTCCTCGATCCGAGCGAGCTCGACGAGGACTTCGCGACGGGCGACATCCTGGTCGCCCCGGCCACCGACCCGAGCTGGGCGCCGCTCTTTCTGGTCGCCGGCGCCGTCGTCATCGACACGGGCTCGAATTTCAGTCACGCGGCGGTCGTCGCGAGGGAGATGGGCATCCCGGCCGTCGTAAGCGTTCCCGAGGCCAGCCGGCTGATCCGGAGCGGATCCCGCCTGCGGGTCGACGGGGGCGCCGGCACCGTGGAGCTGATCGACTGACCCATCGGATCGCCTCGGACAGAAGCCCGAAGCCAACGGAACTCGCTAGGCTGATGAGACCCGACTGGGAGGGTCCTGCATGACCACGACGAACGAGTCTCTTCGATCTCTCGACGGCCGCGTCGCGATCGTGACCGGCGCCGGCCGCGGGATCGGCCGGGCCACCGCCCTCGCGCTCGCGTCATGCGGTGCTCGCGTCGTCGTGAACGACCTCGGCGCCTCGCTCGAGGGCCAGGGCGACGACGCGACGCCTGCCCGTGAGGTCGTGCTCGAGATCGAGAAGGCCGGCGGCGAGGCGAAAGCCAGCGCCGACTCCGTCTCCGAATGGCCGAGCGCAAAGCGCATCATCGACTGCGCCCTCGATCATTTCGGCCGGGTCGACCTGCTGGTGAACAACGCGGGCCTGTCTGCCACGGCGCCGATCTTCGAGCAGGATCCCGACCACTTCGACCGCGTCGTGCGAAGCCATCTCCACGGCACGTTCCACTGCATCCGGGCCGCCGCACCCCACATGCAGGAACGCGGCTTCGGGCGGATCGTGAACGTGGTCTCGAGGGCGGGACTGTTAGGCGTTCCCAACCAGTCCGCCTACGCAGCCGGAAAGGGCGGCGTCTTCGGCCTGACGAACGTCGCGAGCCGAGATCTCGCCGCGCACGGGATCACGGTGAACGCGGTCAACCCCGCCGCGACCGAGACCCGGATGGTGACGACCGCGATCGACTCGTTCCGGGCCCAGGGCGGCGAGGCGGCGCGCATGGCGGCGGGTCTCACGCAGGCGCTCCAGCCGCCCGAGAACATCGCAGCGCTGATCACCGCACTCTGCCTCGACGGGGCGAGCCGCTTCAACGGTGAGATCTTCTATCTCGAAAAGGATCGGGTCGGACTCTTCGATCCGCTCTCGTTCTCCCAGGAGGCATCGGGCGGTGGAAGCTGGACGATCGATTCGCTGGTCGCGGCGATCTCGGGATTCCGGCCCCACGACCAGGGCGCGATCTACGACGGGGACGACGACTAGGCGCGAGCCGCCAGAGCTCGGGACGAAACCGAGGGAGACGCCACCGACATGACGGACATTCGCACCCCCGAGCTCGCGATTCGCGGCGGAACGCTGGTCGATGGCACCGGCGCCCCCGCCCGCCGGGCCGACCTCGGCATCGCGGACGGCCGCATCGTCGAGATCGCCGACCGCGTGACCGCCCCCGAAGAGATCGACGCCGCGGGGCGCCTAATCGTCCCGGGCTTCATCGATCTCCATACCCATTACGATGCGCAGGTGCTCTGGGACCCGGCCCTCACGCCATCGAGCCATCAGGGCGTGACCAGCGTGGTCGCCGGCAACTGCGGCTACAGCATCGCACCGACCCGCCCGGCAGGACGCGCCTCGCTGATGCGCACACTCGACAAGGTCGAGGACATGCGGATCGCGACGCTCGAGGCGGGCGTCGACTGGGAGTTCGAATCCTACGGTGAATACCTCGCGCTGATCGAGCGCCGCGGCCTCGGCATCCATTTCGGAGGCTACGTCGGGCACACGCCCGTGCGACTCTTCGTGATGGGCGACGACGCCTACGAGCGCCCCGCGACCGACGCCGAGATCGGACAGATGCGGGCACTCGTCGAGGACTCCCTGCGCGCAGGCGCCCTGGGCTTCTCGAGCGACCGCGCGGGCTTTCATCTCGGCGACGGCGGACGACCCGTGCCCTCGGTGGTGTCGAGCCAGGCCGAGGTCGAGGCCCTGATGAGCGTGGTCGGCGAGATCCGACAGGGCGTCGTCCACATCGCGACCGGCGAGGACTTCGACTGGATCTACGACGTCCAGAAGCGCCTCGGGTGTCCGGTCAACTGGTCCTCGATCCTGACCTATCCGCCCGCCTGGACCTCGCGCGCGCCCTATCGCGAGAAGCTGGCCCGGCATCTCGCCGGCCGCGCGGGGGGCGCCGACGTCTCGGTCCAGGTGACCTCGCGCCCGATCGTCCAGCGCATCGTGATGCGCGAGCCGACCTCCTTCTACCAGATGCCCGCCTTCGCGGAGCTGGTCGCGATCCCCGAGCACGAGCGGGAGAGGCTCTTCGCGGACCGCGCCTGGCGCGCCCGCGTGATGGAGCAATTCGAGTCGGGCCAATGGATCGACCCGGGCTGGGCCACGTTCACGATCGCGGAATCGAAGCGTCGCCCCGAGTGGATCGGACGCTCCGTGCTCGAGCTCTCGCGGGAAGAGGGCGGAACGCCGTGGGACATCGTCTGTGACCTCGCGCTCTCCGAGCAGCTCGAGACCCGCTTCGAGATCGTCTTCGCCAACGACGACGAGGACGGCGTCGCCGAGCTGCTCCAGGCCGAGGGCTGCATCCTCGGGCTCTCGGATGCCGGGGCCCACGTGGGACAGATCTGTGACGCGGTGCTGCCGCTCGATTTCCTGTCGGCCTGGGTTCGGGATCGCGCGCTCATGTCGATCGAGCGCGGGATCCACAAGCTGACGGGCGAGCTCGCGCGGGTCGCGGGGCTCAGCGAGCGCGGCGTGCTGCGCGAGGGGCTGGCGGCCGATGTCGTGGTGCTCGACTGGGAGACGCTGTCGCCGGGACCGGAGCGACGGGTGCGCGACTTTCCCGCCGGCGGCGAGCGGCTGACCGCGGACGCGCCGCAAGGCGTCGATCACGTGCTGGTCGCGGGCGTTCCGATCCGCCGCGAGGGCCGCTCGCTGCTCGACGGAATCGAGCGAGGCCCCGGCCAGGTGCTTCGGAGTCGACCCGCTTGAGCACGACGGGCGCCCCGGAGATCGAAGCCTTTCGCATCGACATCGCGGAGGACGTCCTGCACGACCTGGACCGGCGACTCGGCGCGACGCGCTGGCCGGACGCGGTCGACGACGCGGGCTGGGACTACGGCACCGACCTCGACTACGCGCGCGAGCTCTGCGACTACTGGCGGGACGAGTTCGACTGGCGCCGCGAGGAGCGCGCGCTGAACGCCCTGCCCCAGTTTCGCGCAGAGATCGACGGGCTGCGGATCCACTTCGTTCATGAGCGTGGACGCGGTCCGAGCCCGATGCCCCTGGTGCTGACCCACGGCTGGCCGAGCAGCTTCTACGAGATGCACAAGGTGATCGGGCCGCTGTCGGACCCCGCGCGCTTCGGCGGTGACCCCGCCGACGCCTTCGACGTCGTCGTGCCGTCGCTACCGGGCTACGGCTTCTCGGATCGGCCGCGCCAGCGCGGCTTCGATACGCGCCGGGTCGCGGATGTCTGGGCGCGACTCATGACGGACGTGCTCGGCTACGAGCGCTTCGGCGCGCAAGGCGGCGACTGGGGCGCGGCCGTCAACAGCGGCCTCGGCACGCGGCACGCCGAGCGCCTGATCGGCCTGCACTACAACATGCTCGCGCCGCCCATCGACGAAGCGACGCTCACGCCCGAGCAGCGCGCCTGGTGGGAGCAGGTCAAGGCCTACCGCGCGCAGGAGTGGGGCTACGTCGCGCTCCAGAGCACGAAGCCCCAGAGCCTGGCCTTCGGACTGACCGACTCTCCGTCCGGCCTGGCCGCCTGGATCGTCGAGAAGTGGCGACGCTGGAGCGACTGCGATGGCGATCTCGAGCGGGTCTATTCGAAAGACCAGCTGCTCACGAACATCATGATCTACTGGGTGACGAAGACGATCGGCTCGTCGATGCGAATGTATTTCGAGAGCTTCGGCCCGATGAAGGGGCCGCCCGCCTACAGCGGCGTCCGGGTGCCGACCGGCGTCGCCGCCTTCAACGAGGTGAATCGTCCGCCGCGCGAGCTCTGCGAGGCGCATTTCGACATCCGCCGATTCACGATCATGGACCGCGGCGGACATTTCCCCGCGATGGAGAATCCGGAGGGGCTCGTGCACGAGATCCGGAGCTTCTTTCGGCCGCTGCGCGGCTGAGCGATCTGACACCCATGCCCACGAAGAGAGGAAGGCCATGAAGCTGCTCGGACTGAATCGCGTCGAGATGCTCGTTCGGGATCCCGACCAGGCGGAGAAGGACCTGTCCTCGCTGCTCGGAGGGCTCCACTTCGATCGCGAGCCGGCGGAAGGCGTGCTCGATTGCCGCGTCGACTGGAAGGCGGGCATCGAGATCGTCCACCCGGAGAGCAAGGAGCACGTCGTGGGACAGCTCCTCGAGGAGCGCGGGGAGCATATCTTCACGGTCGTCTTCGAGGTCGAGGACATCGAGGACGCGCGGACCTGGGTCACGAGCCAGGGATTCGAGATCCTCTACGCATTCGACAACGGGACCGAGCAGAAGCCCGCGACGGTCAAGCAGCTCTCGATCGCCCCCGACAGGACGCACGGCATGCTGGTGACGCTGCTCGAAAAGGTCCGGCGCTAGTCGGCGATCCGCGTGCGCCTCGGTCCGATCGGCCTCACGAGCCGGCGGTCGGCGGCGGGCGCTCGAAGCGAAGCCGTTCGTCCTGGGCGACCAGAAAGGCCGAGCCGACGTCGAGCGAGACCTCCCGCAAGACGAGCTCGACCGCCTCGATCGAAGGGTCGCTCTCGAAGATCGCGGTCAGCAGATCGTCGGGACGGGCGAAACGACCCAGCGACGTTCGCGCCCGCGCGTAGTCGCCGACCCGCCGACGCAGCAGCCCCATCGCACGCAGCGGCACGAGCCGCCCCTCCCGCTCGACGTCCACCGCCACCTGGACCCGAGCCGCCGGCTTCGAATACATCGCCCAGCCGAAGAGCTCCCACGGGTCGATCCGCGCTTGCGCGACCATTCCCAGATGCACGAAGGGCCAGACGAGCACCGCCACCCCGATCCCGACCATCGCCTTGCGGCGCGCTTCACTGCTCATGACGCTGCTCCCGTCCCGAGCCATGCCGCCACGTCGGGCCAGACCAGCCACACCAGATAGCCTGCGCCCGCGAGCGGCACGAAGACCCGCAGGCGATCGCGCGGATCGAAGAGCAGCAGACCGCCCACCATCAGCCCTGCGAAGAAGAACTCCCGCGCCCCCGCCTGGATCGCGACCATCAGCAACAGCGATCCCAGCAGCGCGAGCCCGCGCGTCCGAGCCCACAACAAGCCCGCCGGCAGCACGAGCTCCGCGGCCCAGGTGAGATTCGACGCCACCACGAGCAGCGGCGCCTCGGCACGGAAGGGCCCCGCCCCGATGCGATTGTCGAGGGCGACCAGTCGCACGAGCTCGGCATCCGGGACGAGCGGGGCGAAGATCCGGGCGAAGCCCGGGTCCGTCGCGATCCGGAACGACAGGAACTCGCCGCCGAGCCAGTAGCCGTAGACGAGCTTCATGACGCCCGACCAGGCCAGCCCGCCCACGACGATCCAGCGGATCACCTGGAGGGCAACGCGTGCATCGTCGGCCGAGCCTCGCCGCGACGATCCTTGGACAGCAAAGCCCGCGAGCGCGATCAGAGCGAGCCATACGATCGCCAGATATTGATGGTTGCCGTTCTCGGGGAACGCGGAGATCAGCGTGACGAGCTCGAGCATCAGAGCAGCCGACACGGAGGCCGCGGCGAAGCGATCTCGCCAGCCCAGCAGCGCGCAGACGCCGAGAGCGACGGCGATCGCGCCATAGAAGCCCGGCGACGACGAGTACGGCACATAACGAAGGGCAGCCCAGCCCTCCAGGGCGAGCGTGATCAGGACGAGTCGTCGCATGCCCCGAAGCTTGTCCAGCGCAACGTCGTCGTCGTCGCGGCCCGTCCACGCGAGCAGACCGCCGATGCCCGTAGAGCCCCCCATGGCGCTGAGCATACTGGATTCTGGAGCCTGCGAGCTTCCCTAGGCGGCTCCCGGGTTCGCACCCGAGCCCGCTGCAGCGACACGTGCGAAGCGCTCGAGCGTGATCCGACGCCGGTCGAAGTGGTCGACGATCGGACGCGGATAGCCCGCGGAGACCAGCGGCATCTCCCAGGGTCGATGGATCGCGCCGCCGCGCAGGCCCTCCAGCTCGGGGACCCAGCGACGGATGTAGTCACCCTCCGGATCGAAGCGCTCGCCCTGGAGCACGGGGTTGAAGATCCGCACGTGCTCGGAGGCGTCGGTGCCCGAGGAGGCGGCCCATTGCCAGCCACCGCTATTGCTCGCCGGATCGCCATCGACGAGCCAGCGCATGAAGAAGGCCTCGCCGCGTCGCCAATCGATCAGCAGGTCCTTGGTCAGGAAGCTCGCCACGACCATGCGCGTGCGGTTGTGCATGTGTCCGGTCGCTCGCAGCTCCCGCATGCCCGCGTCCACGAAGGGATAGCCGGTTCGCCCCTCGCACCAGGCCTCGAAGCCGCTGGGATCGTCCTCCCAATCGAAGTCATCGAACTCGGGGCGATGGTTCCGGGTCGTGAGACTCGGGTCAGCGTCGAGCACCGCCTGGAAGAACTCTCGCCAGATCAGCTCGTCGATCCATTTCTCGATGCCCCGCCGCAACGAGGGCTCCGCCTCGATCGCGGCCCGACCCGCGCGAAAGCAGTCGCGAATCGACACCGCGCCGAAGCGGAGATAAGGCGAGAGTCGCGAGGTCGCATCGAGCGCAGGATGGTCGCGCTCGTCCTTGTAGCGACCCCCGGCCGTCTCGAGGAATGCCCGGAGCCGCGCATAGCCCGCCCTCTCGCCGCCGGCCGGGATGTCGACTCGATCGGCCTCGAGACCGAGCTCCGCTTCGCTCGGCATCGGCCCGGGCACGACGCCCTCGCAGGCCGGAGGCAGCCGGAAGCGCCGCGCCTCTCCCAGCCCATGTTGCTCGAAGCGACGCCACCAGGCCTTTCGGTAGGGCGAGAAGACGGCAATCGGTCGATCCTGACAGGGGTCCACGTCTGCGGCG
The DNA here is from genome assembly GCA_963698485.1 of uncultured delta proteobacterium. Taxonomy (GTDB): domain Bacteria; phylum Myxococcota_A; class UBA9160; order UBA9160; family UBA4427; genus UBA4427. Next base: position 414,411 of record CAVORA010000005.1, read on the forward strand.
TCGAAGACCACCCGATCCTTGAAGGAGAAGCCCCGGACGCCGGATGCCGCGAGTCGCTGGAACACGATCTCGTCGCGGCTCCTCGCATAGCTGCTCGGATCGCGATTCCAGGTCACGACCTCGGACCGCGTCTGCCTCGCGAGATCGGCGACCACCTCGACCGGCGAGCCACGGCGTACGATCAACGTCTGCCCGCGTGCCTCGAGCTCTGCCCGGAGTCGTTCTACGCAGTCGCGAAGGAAGCGGATGCGCGGCGCGCCCTGACGGGTCGAAGCCAGCAGCCGTTCATCGAAGACGAAGACGTTCGCGAGCTGCGAGGCCCGCGAAGCCGCCGCCGAGAAGGCCGTGTTGTCCTGCAGCCGAAGGTCGGCGCGAAACCAGTGGAGGACGCGCGGTCGTTCTTCGACGCGGGCGCTCACCGACGCCTCGACTCATGTGTCGCGAGATCCGCGCGGGCCAGGCGCTGCGCCACCAGACGGTAGACCTCGGCGCTGAAGCCCAGGCCGACATGCGTGGCGCGCACCTCGACATGCTCGATGGGGCCACCCCCCTCGTCGTCGATGCACGCTCGCCAGTCGACGACGCCATCACGGCGGCTGTAGATCGCCGTGATCGGAACTTCGAGCGGTACGCGCTTGCGCTCGGCGACGGCGGCGGCGATGCCCTCGAGGTCCCAGCCCCGACGCGAGGCCAACACGGCGGCGGTCGTGTATTTCGGCCCGCCGATGACGGGGCTACCGAAGGTGACGACCTGCCGAATCGCCTCGGGGCGATCTCGCGCGACCTCGCGCGCGATGTAGCCACCCAGGCTCCAACCAACGAGCGAGACCGCGTCTCCGAGCCCCTCGGCCAGCTCGCCCACGACCTCGCCCATCCGCTCCGCCGTCTCGGGCACGTCGCGATCGTTGCGGCCCAGGCCCCATCCGCGCACGCGGTAGCCCAGGCGCGCGAGGTACGCGCGCAGTGGCCAGGTCGAGCGATCATCGGCCCCGAAGCCGGGCAGCACGATGACGCTCGATCCATCGCCCCGCGGCTGATCGAGCAGGTCGCGAGCGCGCCAGACGAGTCCGGGAAGCTCGAGCAGCCCCGTCACTTCCCGCGCGAGGCGCGCGAGCGAAGGAGCCGGGGCTTCGAGATCCAGCTCTGCGACCCTCGTGAAGGCATCCTCTCTCGTCATCGGATCCACGGAAGCCTCTTCGTCCAGTCGACTCGCGCCACCCGACGTACACCTCTGGGGCCGGCCGCGGAGGGATCGCGCGTTGGACTCTAGGCGCTGGATCAGGCGCGGGAAGCGGGCCTTTACGGCGCGCCTCCCATTTCCGATCATGCCGACTCGCCCGAATCTTCCCCCGACCAGAGAGTGGAGCGCCCCACGCCATGAGCGAGATCACCCCCTTCGAGATCAACATATCCGACGAGCAGATCGCCGACCTGAAGCAGCGCCTCGCCAACACGCGCTGGGCGGACAAAGAGACCGTCGACGACTGGTCCCAGGGCGTCCCCCTCGCCTATCTGCAGGAGGTCTGCGAGTACTGGGCGAAGGAATACGATTGGCGCGAACGCGAGACGAAGCTCAACCGCTTCCCGCAATTCAAGACCGAGATCAATGGTCTCGGCATCCACTTCATCCACGTGAAGTCGCCCGAGCCCAACGCCACCCCGCTCATCATGACCCACGGCTGGCCCGGCTCGATCGTCGAGTTCCAGAAGGTGATCGAGCCGCTCAGCAATCCCGTCGCGCACGGCGGCCGGGCCGAGGACGCGTTTCACGTGGTCTGCCCGTCGCTGCCCGGATACGGCTTTTCCGACAAGCCGAAGGTGCCGGGCTGGGGCGTCGAGAAGATCGCCGACACCTTCGCCGCGCTGATGGCGCGGCTCGGCTACGACGAATACGTGGCGCAGGGAGGTGACTGGGGCGCGATGGTCACGACCTGTATCGGCGGCCAGGATCCCGCGCATTGCCAGGGCATCCATCTCAACATGGCGATCGCGCCACCGACGCCCGAGTCGATGGACGACCTCTCGGAGCTCGAGCAGAAGGCGCTGGCCAGCATGCAGCACTATCAGGAGAAGGACAGCGGCTATTCGAAGCAGCAGGCGACCCGACCCCAGAGCCTCGGCTACGGACTGGTCGATTCACCCGCCGGGCAGGCGGCCTGGATCATCGAGAAGTTCTGGAGCTGGACCGACTGCAACGGCCACCCGGAGAACGCGCTCACCCGGGACGAGATGCTCGACAACGTGATGCTCTACTGGTGGCCCGCGACCGGCGCGTCCTCGGCGCGACTCTACTGGGAGAGCTTCAGCGGACCGCCGATGATGGAGATCGATGTCCCCGTCGGCGTCAGCATCTTCCCGCACGAGATCTTCAAGGCGTCCCGACGCTGGTGCGAAGCGCGATTCAAGAAGCTCGTGCATCACAACGTGCTCGAGAAGGGCGGCCACTTCGCGGCCTTCGAGCAGCCCGAGACCTTTGTCGACGAGGTCCGCACGGCCTTCCGGGCGATGCGCGCCTAGGGTCATGACCAGGCTCGTCGACAAGTCGTGCCGTCTCCGGATCGTCCGCGTCGCCCGGATCCTGATGCTATGCGCATGTCTCGGCGTGCTGGGGGGCGGATCGATCACGGGCTGCGCCCGCGCCTACTACTCCGCGATGGAGCAGATCGGACAACACAAGCGCGACATCCTCCGCAGCCGCATCGAAGCGGGTCAGGAAGAGCAGGAAGAGGCTCAGGAGCAGATCAAGACGACGTACGAGCGCTTCAAGGAGGCCGCGGGCTACGACGGCGGCGACTTCGAGTCCGTCTACGACACCTTGAACGAGGAATACGAACGCAGCCAGGCACGCGCCGCGGCGGTCTCGAACCGCATCGCTTCGATCGATCAAGTCGCTTCGGACCTCTTCGAAGAATGGGAGGAGGAGATCGGGATGATCAGCCGGGCCAGCCTGCGCGACCAGAGTCGCCAGAGCCTGGCCGAGACCCGGCAGCGCTATGCGAAGCTGATCGGCGCCATGAAGCGGGCGGAATCGAAGATGCCCCCCGTGCTCGACGCCTTCCGCGATCAGGTGCTCTTCATGAAGCACAGCCTGAACGCGCGCGCGATCGCCTCGCTCGAGGGCACCGTCGGCGAGATCCAGAACGACGTCGAGCGCTTGATCGCCGACATCGATGCCTCGATCCGGGAGGCGGAGAGCTTTCTCGAAGCCTTCGACGAAGATTGACAGCGGGGCACGAGCGGGGGCCCCGAACGCCCTGCCCGGCTCCGGCCGCGCGATGCCCGCGCCGGATCAGACGTCGAAGGCGGGCCGATCTCCGATCACCCGTTTTTCACGCAGCTCCGCGAGCTCCGTCTCCGAGAGGCCGAGCTCGCCTCCCAGCACCTCCTCGTTGAACGCCCCGAGCGTCGGCGCCGCCCAGGCATACCGAACGGCCGCCTCGTTCGAGAGCGAGAAGGGCAGACCCGCGTACTGCATGGTCCCCGTGACCGCGTGCTCGAGGGGCTTGCGAAAGCCTCGCGCCTCGATCTGGGGGTTCGGCGAAAGCATGTAGCCATTCTTGAGCGTCGCCGCCGGGATCCCCGCCGCGAGCAATCGATCGACCACCTCGTCGCAATCCTGTGTCGCAAGCCAGGTCGCGAGCTCGGCCTCGATCGCGTCTTCGGCCGCGCGACGCCCGGGCTCGTGCGCGAGCGCAGGCGCCGTCGCCCAGCCCGGGCTGCCGAGCAGCGCGACGAGGCTCTGCCAGTGGGCGTCGTCGACCACCGAGAGCGCGATGAACTTCTTCTCGTAGCGCGTCTCGCGGCTCGATGGCCGGCACTCGAAGACGCCCTGGGGCGAAGCGACCGGACCGCGATTCTCGCGACGCGTCAAGAGCTCCCCGTAGGCCGTCCATTCGATCACCTGCTCGGCAGCCATGTTGAGCGCCGGCTCGACGAGCGGGACCTCGACCAGCATCCCGCGTCCGGTCCGTTCGCGCTCTTCGAGAGCCATCGCCAGCGCATAGACCGTATGCATCCCGCCGACCGGGTCGCACACGCCGCGCGGAATCAACGGCATGTCCTCGTAGCCCGTCATCCAGGCCAATCCGCTCGCCTGCTCGACGCTGGGCGCGAAGCCCGTGCGATCCTTCCAGGGTCCATCGAGTCCCCAGGCCGGCATCCGAACCGAGATCAGCCGATCGTTGATCTCGTGCAGCGTCTCCCAGTCGAATCCGAAATTCTCCATCACCCGCGCCGAGAAATTCTCGATCACGACGTCCGCGTCGAGGAGCAGACGCCGCAGCAGGGTCTTCCCCTCCTGCGAGTCGAGATCGAGCGTGATGGCGCGCTTGGTCATGTTGCAGCCGTGGAAGATCGGCGACGTCTCCCAGAGCCGCTCGCTCGGAACGGCGCCGGCGAAGCGCATGCCGTCGGGGCGCTGGATCGACTCGATCTTCACGACGTCGGCGCCGAGCGCGGCCAGAATGCCCGTCGCGAAGGGGCCGGCCCAGAAAGCGGTCAAGTCGATGACCCGCAGCCCGTCGAAGGCCGGGCGCACACCGGATTCCGAGGTCGATCCGGGGTCGGATGGCACGGGCGCGTCGGGTAGCGCGGCCTCCACCAGGGCGTCGTGCTGGCCGAGCCGCGGCGCCGATCGAAAGCCCGGCAAGGGCATCCCTTTCACCTGGTAGGGAACCCGAGGCGCCTTGAAGCCATCCGGGTGATCTTCGAAGACGCCGCGCAGGACGAGCTGATCGAACTCGAGCACCGCCTTGCCGTCGCCGATCGGCGCGACCGGGATCCGCATCAGGCCCGCGAGCTCCGTCACCTCCTGCATCGTGTGCTGCGTGGTCCAGACGTGGATCGCGTCGCGGATGTAGTCGAGGTGCTGCATGCGCGCCGAGCCGTCGAAGAAGCGCTCGTCGTCACCGATGTCCGGGCGCCCCATCAGGCTGCAGAGATCCTTCCACTGCTGTCCCGTGTAGGTGCAGATCCCGATCCAACCGTCCTTGGTGGGCTCGATGGAAGGCGTCTCGATCGACTGCGGGATCGCGAAGCCCGGCACGAACTGCCCGAACAGATCGTGATAGGTCGTCATGGTGAGACACAGCGTCTCGAGCATCGAGAGATCCGCGTGGAGCCCCACGCCGCTCGCCCGCGCCGATCGCCAGACCGCCAACGCGGCGACCGACGCCGCCGAGCCGGCCGCCCACTCGCCGACGCGCCCGCCCGCGGCGACCGGGCCGCGCTCCGGCAGACCGCGATAGGCGGTGCTTCCGACCTCGGCCTGGAGCGTGAACTCGGTGGCCGGGCGATCGGCCCAGGGACCTTTGGTTCCGAAGGGCGAGATCGAAACCAGCGACAGCGCCGAGTTGGCTTCGCGAAGCCGTTCGAAGCCGAGGTCGCGCGCCTCGAGCCAGCCGGGGCCGCCGCTCTCGACCACGAGCTGCGCCGTCCGGCACAGGCGCAGGAACTTGTCGCGCCCAGACCCGCTCTCGAGATCCCAGGCGACGCTCTGCTTGCCACCGTTCAGGAACTGAAAGAGCGCCCCGTCCCGCCCGACCAGCTCCTGCTTCGACGCGCTCCAGCGCCTGAGCGGGTCGCCTTCCGGCCCTTCGACCTTGATCACCTCGGCACCGGCGTCGACTAGCATCTTGGTCGCGTAGGGGCCGGCGATCTCGGTCGAGAGATCGAGCACACGAACGCCAGAGAGGGGATGGTTTCCGGGCACAGGCACGCGCAATTCCTCCGAAGCCCGCCCGCGACCGCTCCGACAGGGAGGCCGGCGCGAAGAGCAGCCTCATCCTAACGGAATCGCTGCGCAATGTTGCGCGGGACGCAGCAGAGCAAGGCGTGCGTCGATCGCCCGGCTAGAGCCGGACCATCAGGTCGACCAGCAGCGCCAGAAACACGACGAAGAGGAAGATCAGGGACACGCGGAAGACGCCCTGGGCCGCTTCGTCGGTGCGCTCCTCGAAGAGGCGCCAGGACCGATACAGGAACCAGACGCCCATGGCCGCCGCGACGGCGAAGTAGATCGGGCCGGTCAGCCCGAGAAAATACGGCGCGACCGTGACGGGCAGCAGCCCCGCCGTGTACCAGACGATCCGCTTGCGCGTGGCTTCGTCGCCGATCACTTCGGGCGGCATCGGGATCCCGGCCGCGCGGTAGTCGTCCTTGCGATAGAGGGCGATCGCCCAGACATGCGGCGGCTGCCAGAAGAAGACGATCGCGAAGAGCGTCCAGCCGGCGAGCCCGATCGTGCCGTTGACCGCGGCATCGGCGATCAGCGGCGCGGACGCCCCCGCTGCCCCGCCGATCACGGCATTCCAGATCGACCGGGGCTTCAGCCAGATCGTGTAGACGAAGACGTAGAACAGGATGCTCGCGACGCCAACGAGCGCGGCCGGCGCGCCGCTCACCATCGCCAACAGCACCGTGGAGAGCGCGCCGAGCGCGAGCCCGAAGACCAGCGCCGCACGCGGCGGGATCAGGCCGGCCGGCAAGGGGCGGCTCCGGGTGCGCTCCATCAGCGCATCCTTCTCGCGCTCGATATACGCATTCAGGGTGTTGGCCGAGGCCGCCGCCAGTGCGATGCCGGTCATGACCAGAAACGTGAACGAAAAGCTCGGCCAATGGCCGGTCGCCATCGCCAACGCCGGAAGGCCCGTGAAGAGCACCATCGGCAGCAGCCGGGGCTTCGTCAGGTCCAGGTAGTTTCGGGCGGTGGTGAGAGGGGAGTCGCTCATGCTTTCCGGGAGGTTGGCCCCGACCGCCGGCGAAACCGGCGCGGGATCGGCGTAAGGGGCTGGATTTGCTTCGGCTTCCCCGCGCGGGGCCAGCGCCGGGGCTGCCCTTGGGTACCACAGGGCAGGACCTTGTGCATCGGAGCAAATCGCTGCCGCCCGCCACGGAGGACGAGCGATCCGCAAAGCCCGACGAGGCCGCGCGGCTCCCGTCGATCGACGCGCCATACAGCCGACCGGGCCGATCGCCGACCGAGAAAGCGCGTCCCAAGCCGCCCTTCCTACCCTAGCCTACGGGCGCAATGAGCGAGACCGACCAGCCCCTGCCGAGCCCGCAGCCCCCGCGCGACGCCCGTCCCCACGGTCCGCTCGGTCGACTCGGCCTGCGGCTCTTCGGCATGCTGACGGCCGGGCTGCTGCGGCTGCTCGGGGCGACCTGGCGCATCGAAATCCTCGGCCGGGATCCGCGCCCCGCCTCCGCGCCACAGCTGGCCGCCCTCTTCCACGAATCGATGCTGCCGTGCGCCTTCGTGTATCGCGATCTGGGATACGGCGTGGCCGTCAGCCGAAGCCGCGACGGTGACCTGATCGGGGCGACACTCCGCTCGCTCGGCTACGCGAATCCGGCCCGCGGCTCGAGCTCGCGCGGCGGCTCGGCGGCCATGCGGGCCTTGCTGCGGGATCTCGCCGAGGGAAAGACGGTGGCGGTGCTGGTCGACGGGCCACGCGGACCCGCCCGGGTCGCGAAGACCGGCATCATCGCCCTCGCCCGCATCGCCGAGCGGTCGATCCAGCCCGTCGCCTTCTCGGCCCGCCCCGCCCTGCGGCTCTCGAGCTGGGATCGAAGCCTGATCCCGCTGCCCTTCGCGCGCGTCGTCTGCGCCTACGGCGAGCCGATCGAGGTGGATCCGCTGCTCGAGCGCGAGGATCGCGCCGAGCAGGCGGCCGCGCGACGGCTGGACGAGACGCTGCGAGCGCTGCATCACGAAGCGGATGCCAGGCTGCTCACACGCTGACTGCGGGATCCGCCGCAGCGCGACGACGCAGGGGGGGGACGGTGGCTCATCAGCCGGGCGACCGAGGCCATGCAGCAGGGCGCCCGCGGCTACGAAGGAGACAAGGCCTCGTCGAGCATCTGCGCGAGCCACTCCCCGATGTCGGGATGCTCGACCAGCCCCGCGGCGCGCAGCCGCGTCGCGGCGATGGCATGGACCTCGGCGGGCGTCCTCGCGGCGAGCGCCGACCGGGCGTCGGACTCCACCTCTGCGGAGTCCAGCGCCCGGATGATCTCCTTGACGACCGGGATCGAAGCGGGCGTGCCCGACAGCTCGCCGATTCCGAGACCGATCAGGATCGGCACGGAGAGCGGGTTCGTCGCCATCTCGCCGCAGACCGAGACCGGGATGCCCGCGTCGTTGCCGGCGCGAATCGTCATGTGGATCAGCTGCAGCACCGCCGGATGCAGCGAGTCGTAGAGGTGGGCCACGCGCTCGTTGCCGCGATCGACCGCCAGCGTGTACTGCGTGAGATCGTTCGTCCCGATGCTGAAGAAGTCGCATTCCTCGGCCAGGACCGCCGCGGTGAGCGCGGCCGACGGCACCTCGATCATGATGCCGATCTCGAGCTCGCGATCGAAGGCGCTGCCCTCGCGATCGAGATCCACGCGCACCTCCTCGATGACGGCCTTGGCCTCCCTGAGCTCCGAGAGACTTCCGATCATCGGCAGCAGCAGCCGCAGGTTCCCGAGCGTGCTGGCCCGCAGGATCGCGCGAAGCTGGGCATGGAAATGGCGGCGATTCTCGAGGGTGAGCCGGATCGAGCGACAGCCGAGCTGGGGATTCTCCTCGTTGTCGAGACCGATGTTCGGGATGCCCTTGTCGCCACCGAGATCGAGGGTGCGGATCGTGACGATCCGTGGGTCGAGGGCCTGGGCGACGCGCTGGTAGAGCTGACCCTGCTCTTCTTCGCTCGGGAAGCCGCGATGGGCCAACGCGAGCAGCTCGGTTCGAAACAGGCCGATGCCCTCGGCGCCGTGCTTGTCGACCAGCCGAAGATCCGCCAGCAGCCCGGCGTTGGCCGACAGCTTCACGCGGCGACCGTCGAGGGTCTCCGCCGGCCGCTCGCGCATCGCGTCGAGATGCTCGACCGCAACCTCGTATTTGTGCTGGGCCTGCTCGAACTCGCGCGTGAGCGCATCGTCTGGCGAGAGATAGATCGTCCCCGACGCACCGTCGACGATCGCCAGCTCGGCCTCGCGCGCCTCCTCGAGAAGACCCGTCGCACCCGTCACGGCGGGAATCTCGAGCGTGCGCGCGAAGATCACGCCGTGCGAGGTCTGACCGCCGTGCTCGGCCACGATCGCCGCCACCTTGTCCATCTCGAGCTGCGCGAAGATCGCCGGCAGCAGCTGGTCCACGACGACGACGGATCCGTGCTTCATCGGCTCGAGCTTGTCGCGCAGCCCGAGCAGCCGCTCCATCACGCGTTGGCCGACGTCCGCGATATCCGTGCCGCGCTCCCGGAAGTACGGGTCCTCGATCCGCTCGAAGGTCTGGCGGTAGGTCTCGAGGACGTTGCGCAAGGCGACCCGTGCGCTGCCCGTCGCATCGATCGCCTGGTCGACGTTCGACACGAAGCCCTTGTCCTCGAGAATCTGGATCTGGGCGTGGAAGACGGCGGCGAACTCGGGGCCGAACCGGTCGCGCACGATCTCACGCATGTCCTCGATTTCGCGCCGCGCCTCGCTCATCGCGAGCTTGAAGCGCGCATGCTCCTCGTCGAGCGCCTGACTCGGCTCGTAGAGCACCCGCTCGAGGTCGACGGGCTTGTCCATCCTGAAGATCGGCCCGATCGCGACGCCGCGGGCCGTCGCCAGGCCGCGGAGCGTGACGTTCTTCTCCGCACGCGGGCCCTTGGCCTCGAGCGGCTGGCTCCGGAGCGGAATGGCCTCCGCCTCCGCGATGCGCGCGACGACCGATCCGCGCTCCTCGTCGGAAGACGACATCAGCGCGAGCAGCTGGGCGTTCACGACGACCGGCGCGAGCAGCGACGCGCAGGTCTGCAGCAGCTCGACGTCCGGCTCGTCGAAGTGACGCATGTCGACCGTCTGGATCACGATCACGCCGATCACCGCGCCCTGGACGATCAGCGGCGCCGCCAGAAGCGACCGGAAGCGCTCCTCGCCGGTCTCCGGGAAGTAGCGGTAGCTCGGGTGGGACTGGGCGTCGTCGATCGCGATCGGCTCGCCCCGGTCGGCCGCCAGCCCGACGAGCCCTTCGCCCATCGGCATCTCGACCCGGCCTACGGCGCCGGCCTCCAGACCCATCGTCGAGGAGAGCCGAAGCTTGCGGCGTCGCGGATCGACCGTGTAGATCGAGCAGACGTCCGCGTCGAGGCGCTTCGACACGAGATCGGTGACGTTGGCGAGCGTCTCCTGCAGATCGTGTGAGCGGGACACGATCTCCGCGACATCAGCCAGTACCGAGACACGATCAGAAATGGACCACCTCCCGGGTGGCGACTGCTCGAGGTGAACGACGAGGCGAGGCGCTCGAAGGTAGCAGGCCGCGCTCGGAGATCCGGACAAGGGCGGTCCCCAAAAAGCAAGAGCGCCTGGGGCGAAGCCCAGGCGCTCTCGTTCGTCTTAGCCGACTGTGTGCCGTGCGATCGGACCCGAAGGCCCTCGGCGCGGCCTCGGACGTCGTTCAGTGCGTCGTCGGGAAGACCATCGGTCGACCGATCGGCGGAAAGACCTGGTCCTTGTCCTCGAAGGAAAGCCCGAGCGCGAGAAGAATCTTCCGCTTGGTATCCATGCGGCAGTTCATGCCCTTCTCGACACTGTGAATCGTGCGCAGGGCGACCTTGGCCTTTCGAGCCAGCTGCGCCTGCGTCATGAGCTTGTTCTCACGAAGCTCTCTCACACGGTTCGGTACGCGCTCTTCCTGAGCGTCCATCGGTTCCATCACAATCACACCCCCGTTTTCCGAAGCTCCGGGAATCACTCCCGGAGTACGTCGTTTGAATCGATTGGGGATTCGACCCACCCGGACGATTCCTTGAGGTAAAACGCCCGGTTGGGAGCTTTTTGGGGAGCGTTCGCGCACATCGGGTGCCGATGCAGAGGACCCGCGTCAAACCGGCGGAGTGCGAGCACTCGACGCATGTTCGTGAGACCTCCGTGACGTGATATGAGGGTTCATTGATGAGCAACTCCGATGCGCACCCGATCTCGAGACCGGACCAGTCCAAGCGATCACTTTGCTAGCTTCGGCGCTCAATCGGGGGGATTGGGGTGCGTCGGAGCTGGCTGCGCCTGTTCTGGCTGAGCGTGGTCCTCGTCGGCGCCCTGGCCGGCTACCTCGCCTCGTCCAGCCTGGGCCAGCGTCTTCTGGATCGTGAAATCGAGACCCAGCTGAGTCGACTCCTCCAGGGTGCGGTGGAGATCGGGGAGGTCGATCTGCGCTGGGAGCGCGGCTTCCTCGTCGAGGCGCGCGACTTCTCGGCCTACCCTCGCACGAGTCCGGAGTCGACCGGGGCCGCGGAGCCCGTCCCCCCCGCGCTGCGGGCGCGGCGCGTGCTCGCCTGGGTCGATGTGGTCGCGCTTCTGATCGGGCGGCTCGAGCTGAGCACGCTGGTTCTCGAAGGACCCCAGCTGCGCGTCGTCCAGCGCCCGGACGGCCATTTCGAAGGCCTTCCGATTCCACCCGTGGCGGCCTATCCCGACCCTGGCCTCGACGACCGGTCTGGCGCAGAGAAGCTCTTCGCGCGACTCGCTTCCCTCGACCTCGCCGCCTCCGGCTTTGTAGAGCGCTTTAGAGCAGCCGACCGGATCGAGATCATCGATGGCACGCTGAGCTGGGTCGGCCCGCGCGAGTCCAGCGCGGAGCCAGCGGAGTCGAGCGATCTTCGCATCGAGCTGTTGAACGCCGTCTTCGAGCGGGACTGGCTCTCCGACGCGATCGCGCTCGAATCGGACGGGGTCTTTCTCGACGGCAAGCACGCGCCCTTCCCCTTCGCAGCCCGGGTGGAGCGTCCGGAAGGCGATCATCCGCATTTCGCGTGGTCGATCGAGCTGTCTCGCATCCCGCTCGATGCGGCCGAGACGCCGCTCGCCTTCGTGGAGCAGCTCGACGGACTCTCCGGCACGCTCGACGCGCGCATCGGCCTCGCAACCGAGGAGGGCGGGATCCATCGCGTCTCGTTCTCCGGACGGGTCGACGATGCGCGCATCACGCTCCGAAGCTCGCGGCAGCGCCTGTCGCATGACCGGGTGGACCTCGACGTCGCGCTCGTGATCGACCCCTATCGAGTTGGCGTCGCCTCGGGCCGGCTCGCCGGCGGCGACTTCGCCCTCGAGCTCAAGGGCGCCATCGAGCGTCCGATCAGGCGCGCCTCGCCCACCCGCATCGAGACGCGGCTGACCGGCCTCGGTCTCGACGACGTGATCGACTACGCCCGGTCCGCCGAGTCGGCGTCGACCGTCGCTTTCGGGCTGGCGCGGCTGACCGAACGCGTCCGCTCTGGCGAGATCGACTACATCGAAGCGGCCGGCAGCGCACCGCTGCGCCGCTGGCAGGACTTCCTGAGCGGTTCTTCCGGAGAGCCCCCGACCGGCTTCACCCTTCGCAGTGCCTTCAGCGATCTCACCGTCGAGAGCGGTCCCGACGACGTGGTCGAAGCGCTGCAGGGCGAGATCGAGTGGACCGGGGACCGCATCATCTTCCGCAACGGCACCGGTCTGTTCAGGGGCACCCGCCTTCCGCAGATGGACGCCATCCTGAACGGCGTATCCAACCTCGTCCGCACGAGCGCCTCCGCCCGTTCGATCACGCGAAAGACCCCGGACATCCCGGGCCTCGGGCCGCTCGCCCAGATCATCAAGCCGCGAAATCCCGATCTCCTCCCGCCGATCAAGGCCGTCGGACTGGCGATCGACTACCTCGAGCATCCGATCCTGCGCTGGCCCCTGCGCGAGCTGCGCGTGCTGATCGAGCCCCTCCGGCGCGGCATCGAGATCACGGTCCGAGAGGGCACCTGGGGCGGAGCGGCCGTGTCCGGCGAAGTCGTCTGGTTCAACGATCCGACGACGCCCAGCGTGTCCGCGACGCTCAACCTGTCACCTCCGCCCGCTTCCGAGCAGGACTCCGCGGCCGAGGCAGCCGACGCCACGGCAATCGATCGCTGGGGCGCAGGGCGATTCGAAATGGAGTTCCGACCCCGGCGCTGGCTGCCCTTCGATCAGGGCACGGGCCACTTCCGTCTCGAGGGAACCGACCTGATCGGCGACGAGCTCGACATCAAGCTCTCGAATCAGGGCACGATGGCTGCTCGCCTCACGCTGGGGCTCGAAGATCCCGCGTCGGTCGGCTTCGACACCACCTTCGCGCTGACCGAGGGCCGCATGGCGGAGGTCGGGCCCTTCGTCGCGCTGCCCGCGGAGCTCGCGACCGGCGAGATCGGTGCCACGGGGGCCCTCGCGGGCCGTATCCGGCCGGGGCGGCCCTTCATCTCCGAGCTCGACGGGCGCGTACGCGCCGAGGCACGCGACGGCCGGGTCTACACCAACCTTCCGCTGATGTTCCGGCTCGCCAAAGCGACCGAGGGCTACAACCCCTTCGCCGACAGGAACGAGCTGCAATACGAAACGATGAACGGCTCCTTCGATTTCGTGCAGGGTGTGATCAGCGTCCAGAATTTCGAGATCGAAGGTCCGCTGCGTGTCTACGCTCGCGCCGACATCGATACGAACCCGCGGCCCGTCACGATTCGTGCAGTGGTCGGCATCTTCCTGTTCCGGAAGCCGAACCAGCTCCTCGACAGCCTGCCTGTGCTGAAATATTTCCTGCCCGGCTCCGAGCGGGGACTGATCGGCACCTACTTCCGGGTCGATGGCCCGATCGCCGAGCCGGAGGTCGACGCGCTGCCGCTGCAAACCTTGATGTCGGGCGTGCCGAGTGCGATCAAGGCACCGTTCAGGGCCCTGCGTTTCCTCTTCGACCAGATGGCTGGGAACGACGAATGAAGCCAACCCGACCCGATCGTGCGCGCGACAAGATTCTGACGCTGCGAGCCGCCACCCAGCGCGTCGCCGAGTCCCGCGCGCGCCGCGAGCGCCTGGTCTTCACGAACGGCTGCTTCGACCTCCTCCACGTCGGTCACGTGCGCAGCCTCGAGCAGGCGCGGTCTCTCGGAGATCGACTGCTCGTGGCGATCAACCTCGATGCGAGCGTGCGACGTCTGAAAGGTCCCGACCGGCCCATCCAGACCGCCCGTGCGCGGATGGAGATCGTCGCCGCTCTCGCCTGCGTCGACTGGGTCGTCGGCTTCGCGAGCGATACACCGCTTCGGCTGATCCGCACGCTTCGCCCCGACGTGCTCGCGAAAGGGGGCGACTGGTCCGACGACGCGATCGTCGGCGCCGCGGAGGTCAGGCGCTGGGGCGGCCGGGTCGTGCGCCTGCGCGAGGTGCCCGGCGAGCGCACGACGCGCACGCTCGAACGGATCCGCCAGGCCACGCCACGCCGCGAGCGTTAGGCGTACGCGGCGAGCCTCAGACGAAGCGGTCCGCGCCCCGCTCGGCGCCGCGAGCCTCCGCGCCGGCTCCCTCCGCGCGGCGATACTCGGGATCGAGCAGAGGCTCGATGCGATCGGTGACCAGCGCCGCGACCGCCTTGAAGGGCTCGGCGAAATCCCGCTCCGCCGTCGCCGAGAACGGCGCGTAATCCTCGGCGATGTGGAAGGGCGCGAGCTCGTCGTACGAGATCGGCGGCCCCACGCGATAGGTGATCGAGCCCTTTTTCGCGAAGGGAGAGCCGCCCGGGTAGACGTGGTCCGAGCCGTTGCAACCGACCGGCACGATCGGAATCTTCAGGTGCAGCGCCATCTGCGCGATGCCGATATGGCCGGGGAGCAGCCTGATCGATCGCGTGCCCTGCGGAAAGACCAGCAGATCGAGGCCGATGTCCCGCGCCTCACGATTGAGCGCGACGAACCGCCCCATCATCTGACGGAACAGCGAGCAGATGTAGTCCGCGTAGTCCGCCTCCGCCGGATCGTACGGAACACCGAAGGGATTCCGCGGTTTTCGCAGCAGCATCTCCGGCACCTCGGGCGGCTCGGGCAGGACCCCCGCCTCTCCGACCGCGCGCGCGTCGACGGCCTCCCGCAGCAGCGCGTATTCCTGGTCGGTCGGCGTGCGGCCCAGGACCGCGACGAAGTCCCGCGTGATCAGGTACCCGCGCGACACCGTCGGCAGCTGGTACATGCTCTCCATGAACTGGGCGAGCAGCGCGTTCTCGTAGTACTTGCCCTTGACCCAGGTGGCCGTGAAGCGATCGAATTGCTGCCACAGCAGAGTATTGGAACGGGAAATAGTTGTAACGATCCGTGTGATTCATCGCGAAGATGACGGGCTCGTCCGGAATCCGCTCGGCGTCCTCGAGCGCCAGTCGGACTCCCGGCCACCAGCGATAGTTCGCGTGCAGCAGACAACCGAAGAAGCGCTGCGAAACGGGACGGCGCACGAGGCGAAGCCGCTCGAGGCGAGGCAGGTCGAGCATTGACTAGCTCCCCTCCGGCAGCGCGGCGCGCGGCGCCCGGGCTGCGAGATCGGGCGCCGATCCGCGCTGGTCCTTCGCCTCGATTCCGAGCATTCCGGGCGTGACCCGATCGACCTCGATGCGCCCCAGCAGCTCCGACAGATCGCCGCGATCGTGGGCGAGCGGGCGACGCAGGACGGACACGACGTCCGCGCTTCGATAGAGCGCCGCGATCGGCCGATCCCCGTCTTCGCCGACCGCGACGATGGCCGCGTGCTCGGGCCAGGCCGTGAGCGCCAGCAACAGCTCGACGTCCGGAGTGGGCGGATCGCCCGGAACCACCAGCACGCGCTCGCACGAAGCCGCGTCCATCGCGTCCGACAGCAACGAGAGCGGCGAGGCTCCATCCGACGGAGCCACGCGCCGGCCCGGCGAGGAGGAGGCGGGATCACCGCCCACCAGCAGCAGCTCCTCGAAGAGCCCGTCGACCAGCAAGGCCAGTCGATCGACCTCGGCAGGCACGCGCGTCTCGCGATCCCCGAGCAGCAAGGCCGCCGTCACGTTACCCAGCCGACCGGCATCCATTGCCTCAGAACCCTCGCTCGGTGCCATCGAAGAAGCCCGGATCCAGCACCTGGACCTGCACGCTGTCGCCGCGCTCGACCGACGCGCTCTCGAGCGGAATCACCGCGAGCCCCTGCCCGCGGATCAGCGAAGTGAGCACCCCCGAGCTCTGGTTTCCAGTGGGCGTGGCGACGACACCTTCCGCACCGCGCTCGAGGGATACGCGCACGAAATGCAGCCGACCGGGCTTCTTGCGAATCGGCTCCGCGAGCGTGGCTCGAATCACCGGGCGATGGATCGCGCGGTGGCCCATCATCTTTCGCAGCGCAGGACGGACGAACTCCTCGAAGGTCACCGCGGTCGAGACCGGATTGCCCGGCAGCCCGAAGACGAGCTGGCCGGTCGGAGCGACGATCCCGAAGGTGAGCGGATAGCCGGGCTTCATCAGGACGCCCCAGAACTGCAGCTCGCATCCGAGCTTCTCGAGCACGTTGCGCACGTGGTCGTGGTCGCCGACCGACACGCCCGCGCTGCTCACCAGCACGTCGGCGCGCAGCCCGGCCCGCATGCGCCGCTCGATCTCTTCCGGTCGGTCCTCCGCGATCCCGAGATAGGTCGGCAAGGCGCCGATCTCGCGACACTGGGCGGCCAGCGTGTAGGAGTTCGACGAGACGATCTGACCGTCCTCCGCGGGACGATCGGGCTCCACCAGCTCGTCACCGCCCGACAGGATCGCGACCCTAGGCCGCTGGTGGACCGACACGATCGTCCGCCCGACCGAGGCCAGGACGCCGAGATGCGACGCGCCTAACACGGCCCCGGGCTCGATCAGCCGGTCCCCGATCTCGAAATCCTCTCCGCCATCCCGCACGTTCTCGCGCTCGCCGGGCTCGCTGCGGATCTCGACCTGCGAGGCCCCCTGATCCGTGTGCTCCTGCATCACGACCGCGTCGGCCCCCGCTGGCAGCGGGGCACCGGTGAAGATCCGGGCCACCTCCCCCGCCTCGAGCGGCCGCGGTGCACGGCCTCCGGCGGGGACCTCGAAGGCAACCGGCAGACGCTTCGGCTGCCCGGCGGAGACCCCCGCGAGATCCGCGCGGCGGACCGCGTATCCGTCCATCGCCGAGCAGTCGGCCGGGGGATGTCGGCGGGTCGAGACGATGGGCTCGGCCAGCACCCGACCCGTCGCCTCCGAGGCCGAGATCGTCTCGGCCGGAAGGGTCGGCGTCGCCGCCAGGATCAGACTCTGGGCCTCGTCTACGGTCAGTCCTTCTCGCATGGCGCCTACGGTACCGATTGGCAGCCGTTCGGGGGAGACCGGAGTCTCGAGAGGGCTCGCGGCCCGCCCGCGGGTGACGTCGTGATAAGGTGTGCTGATTCGGGACCTTGGCGGGGACGAGCACCACGGCTAGAGTGCCTAAAAATCAGGCAGTCAGGAACTCCCGGTCGCCGCTCTCGGCGGGGACAGCCAGCGACCCGATGCCCGATTGCCTCCTGCCCTGCGCGCCTGCGCAGGTGAAGATCCGGGCCGCGTGATCCCCGCATGAACCTCGACCTCCAGGGCATCCTCGATGCGCTCCTCGAAGGCGTCATCGTGCTCGACACGACCGATGAGATCGCGTTCGTGAACAACGAAGCGACGCGGCTGCTCGGGGCGACGGGCGAGGTGCCGACCGGCGGCCGACTCGCTGCCACGATCGGCGAGAACCATCCCATCTGCGAGATCGTCGCCCACGTCCGCGAGTCGGGTCGCGCGTCCATCCACGACGAGGTCGAGTTCCCTCGCCACCTGGCGAGCCCGATGCCCGTCGACGTCTCCGCCTCGCTGCTCGGTAATCACCCGGAGCGACCGAGCGGCATCGTCATCGCGCTCCGCGACCGCAGCGCCGCTCGCTCGCTGCGCGAGGAGGTCAGCGAGCGCGAGCGCCAGGAGTCCTACGGCCACATCGCCTCCGGCATCGCCCACGAGGTGAAGAATCCCCTGGGCGGCATTCGCGGCGCGGCCGAGCTGCTGCAGATGTCGGCGCCCGACGAACGCGCCGCCAAGAGCGCCGGTCTGATCGTGCGCGAGGTCGACCGCATCTCGGAGCTCGTCGACGAGCTGATGGTCTTCGCCCGGGGCGACGAGCTCGAGATCGAGACCGTGAACGTCCATCGACTGCTCGACGCGCTGCTCGATCTGCTCGAGCTCGAGCGCGGCTACGAGACGATCACGATCGCGCGGTCGTACGATCCGTCGCTTCCCGAGCTCCAGGCGGACCCGGCGAGGCTCCAGCAGGCCTTCCTCAATCTGGCGCGCAATGCGATGCAGGCGATGGAGGAGACCGGCGGAAAGCTCGAGCTGATCACGCGGATGACCCTCGAGAACCGGCTCGTGGGCCCGGACGGACGCGCCCAGCCGACCGTCGAGATCGTGTTCCAGGACGAAGGACCCGGGATTGCCAGCGAGATCCAGTACCGGCTGGCGACGCCCTTCTTCACGACCAAACGCAAGGGCACGGGTCTCGGCCTGGCGGTCGCGCGCCACTGGATCCGTCGTCACGGCGGACGGCTGCGCATCGAGTCCGCGGAGGGGCAGGGCACGCGCGTCGCCGTCGACCTTCCGCTCGAGCCGCTCTCGATCCCGCCGCCAGAGGCCCACCCGCCCATCAAGACGCCCCACCCGAAGCAGGAGCCCCCGCGATGACCAATTCCTCCGAGCGAATGCGCGTGCTGGTGGCCGACGACGAGCCGTCGATCCGCTTCGTGCTCCAGGAAGTGCTCGAGGGCCTCGGTCATTCCGTGACCGCGGTCGAGGACGGGGACGCCGCGGCGCGCGAGCTCGGCGGCGAGCGCTACGACCTGGCCTTCCTCGATATCCGCATGCCCGGCCTGACGGGCATCGAGGTGCTCCAGCAGCATCGCGCGTCCGGCGGCGACGTCGCGATCGTGATCATCACCGCACAGAACCTGCTCGAGAACGCCGTCGAGTCGATGAAGGCCGGTGCCCTCGACTATCTGGTGAAGCCCTTCGCGCTCGCCGCGGTCAAGGCGCTGGCGGAGAAGGCGCTCTCGACTCGCGCCCTCAAGGACGAGGTCCGGGCGCTGCGCCGTCAGGTCGGTCGCGCGGTCTCTCCCGGCGGCGATCGACTGGTCGGATCGAGCCCGGCTCTGCTCGAGATCTTCAAGACCGTCGGCAAGGTGGCGCCCCGCAACGTCCCCGTCCTGATCACCGGCGAGAGCGGCACGGGCAAGGAGCTCGTCGCCCACGCGATTCACGCCGCCAGTCCGCGTGCCGAAGGCCCCTTCATCGCGGTGAACGCCGCGGCGATTCCCCGCGAGCTGCTCGAGAGCGAGCTCTTCGGCCACGAGCGGGGCGCCTTCACGGGCGCCACCGCCTCGCGCGCCGGGCGCTTCCGCGAAGCCTCGGGTGGCACCCTCTTCCTCGACGAGATCGGCGACATGCCCGTCGACCTGCAGGCGAAGCTGCTGCGGGTGCTGCAATCGGGCGAGGTGATGCCGGTCGGCGGACGCGATCCCGAGATCGTCGACGTGCGCATCGTCGCCGCGACCCATCGCGACCTCGACGAGCGCGTGCGTGAGGGCGCCTTCCGCGAAGACCTGCTCTACCGCCTGCGAGTCGTCCCGATCTCGATCCCGCCGCTGCGCGAACGCAAGGAGGACGTGCGGACGCTCGCCCACCACTTCACGAACCGCTACGCGCCGGAGCTCACCGAAGGTCCGGTCAGCCTGCCAGACGCCACCGTCGAGCGGCTCGAGAGCCACGACTGGCCCGGCAACGTGCGAGAGCTCGAGAACGCGATCAAGCGAGCGCTGGTGCTGTCGACCGACGACGTGCTCGCCCCGCGCGAGTTCGACTTCCTGACCGCCCGCGTCGAGCCCACCGCCGCGCCCATCAGCCTCGAGGAGCTGATCGTGCGTGAGGTGGAGTCGCTCTTCGATTCGGAGCCGGAGCCCTCGAACGTCTACCACCGCGTGCAGGAGCGCATCGAGCGGCCGCTGATCGAGGTCGTGCTCGAGCGCACCCAGGGCAACCAGATCCGCGCCGCCGCGCTGCTGGGCATCAATCGCAACACGCTGCGCAAGAAGATCACCGAGCTCGGCATCGAGCTTCCGAAGCGTCTCTAGATGGTGTCGACCGATCGCCACCGCGATTATCTCGGGCTCCACGTGCTGGTCGACGACGATCCGCGCTGGGGCCGCGATCCCGTCGCCCAGGCGCGAGACGCGTGCGAGGCCGGGGCTCCCGTCGTGCAGCTCCGCTGCAAGCACGCGACGGACTCGCAGGCCCTCGAATGGGCCCGTGAGATCCGTCGACAGACCCGCGAGGCGGGCGCACGCTTCGTCGTGAACGACCGCTTCGACCTCGCGCTGCTGGCCGAGGCGGACGCCGTCCACCTGGGCCAGGGCGACCTCCCGCCGGACGCCCTGCCCCGCGACCTGCGCGCGCGACTCGCCGTCGGGCGCTCGACCCACACGACCGAGCAGCTCGAGGCGGCGCGCACGGAGGACGTCGACTACGTCGCCTTTGGCCCGGTCTTCGGCACGACGTCGAAGGTCTCCGAGTACGCCGACCGCGGACTCGTCGCGCTCCGGCGCGCCGTCGCGCTCGCCGCGCCCCGTCCACTCATAGCGATCGGCGGCATCGAGGCTTCGCACCTGCCGGCGCTGCGCGAAGCGGGCGTCGGGGGCTTCGCCGTGATCTCGGTCGTGGCCGGCGCTTCGGACCCGGTCGCAGCGGCACGCGCGCTGATCGCCGGCTTCGCGGGGCAGGACGCATGAGCGATCCGGCGCAGCGGGGGATGTCGCTGGTGGGCTTCTTCGCGCTGCTCGGAATCGCCTGGCTGGCCTCGAGCGATCGCCGCCGCATCGACCCGATGACGGTCGTCTGGGGCATCGCCCTGCAGGCAGCCCTCGGCCTGCTGCTGCTCGTCTCGCCGCTGCGGGGGCTGCTCTTTCCCGTCATGGAGAGACTGGTCGAGCTCTTGATCGCGTGGTCCCGGGCGGGCGCGTCGTTCCTGTTCGGCCCGCTGCTCGACGTCGGCTACAGCTTCGCGCTCAGCGTGCTTCCGATCATCGTCTTCATGGGCAGCCTGTTCGGCGTGCTCTACCACCTGGGCCTCGTCCAGCCCGTCGTGGCCCTGCTCGCGCGCGGCCTCGGCCGGACCATGCGCGTATCGGGCGTCGAAGCCCTGGCGGCCGCGGCGAACCTCTTCGTCGGCATGATCGAGTCGGGCATCGTGGTCCGCCCCTATCTGGCGCGCATGACCCGAAGCGAGCTCTTCTCGTTCATGGTGCTCGGCATGTCGACGATCGCCGGCTCGGTGCTCGTGACCTACGTGGCGATGCTCGGCGGCGGTTCCTTCGCGGGTCATCTGGTCGTCGCGAGTCTGGTCTCGGCGCCGGCAGGCCTGGTCGTCGCGAAGATCATGCTGCCGGAGACCGAACGGCCGGAGACACTCGGGCAGGCGCCGCCCACCGTGCATGCCCGCGCGGAGAATCTGATCGACGCGGCGGCCGAGGGCGGGCTCACGGGGCTCAAGCTGGCGCTCAACATCGGCGCCCTGCTGATCGCCTTCGTGGCGCTGATCGCGATGCTGAACTCGGCGGTGGGTGCGCTCGGCTCACTCTTCGGTGCCCCGGAGCTGACGCTGCAGGCGATCCTCGGCGTGCTGCTCGCCCCGCTCGCCTTCCTGATGGGCGTGCCCTGGGCGGAGGCCCACGAGGTCGGCGCCCTGATCGGCATCAAGACCATCACCAACGAGTTCCTGGCCTATCAACGGCTCGCCGCTTCGATCGCGAGCGGATCGATCTCGGAGCGCAGCGCCATCATCGCGGCCTACGCCCTCTGCGGCTTCGCGAACTTCGGCTCTCTGGCGATCCTGCTCGGCGGAATCCAGGCAATGGCCCCCGAACGCCGAGCCGAATCGGCACAGCTTGGACTAAGATCGATCCTGGCCGGCACGCTCGCGACCTGCATGACGGGATGCCTGGCCGGAATGATCGTCTGATCGCGCGCCGCAGCGCGCACGAGCGGGGCTCCATGAAGCAATTCGAGGGACGGGTCGCGGTGATCACGGGGGCCGCCAGCGGGATCGGGCGCGCCACCTGCCTGCGGCTGGCCGATCGCGGCTGCACGATCGCAGCCTCCGACATCGACCGAGCCGGGCTCGACGCGCTCGCCAAGACCCTGCGTGAGCGCGGGGCGAGCGTCTCGACCCATCGGGTGGACGTCTCGTCCGCCTCCGAGATGGAGGCCTTCGCCGGCGAGGTCGAGGATCTCCACGGCGGCGCCCAGATCCTGGTGAACAATGCGGGCGTCGTCTCGATCGGTCGCTTCGAGGATCAGCGCCTCGCGGATCTCGAATGGATGGTCGGGATCAACTACTGGGGCGTGGTGTACGGCTGCCACTATTTCCTGCCCCTGCTCGAGCGCGCGGGGGAAGGACATATCGTCAACCTGTCGAGCATGTTCGGATTTCTCGGCCTTCCGACCCAGAGCGGTTACTGCGCGACCAAGGCCGCGGTGCGCGCGCTCAGCGAGAGCCTGTGGGTGGAGCTGCGACCGAAGGGCATCGGCGTCACCAGCATCCACCCCGGATGCATCGGCACGTCGATCATCCAATCAGCACGCGTCGACAGCGAGGATTCCCGCAGCGAGGTCCAGGGACTCTTCGATCGCGCGGGTGCCCCACCGGACGTGGTCGCGCGGGCCATCGTCCGCGGCATCGAGCGCAACAAGCTCCGCGTTCGAGTACGCCCCGAATCCGTCGCCACCGAGTGGCTGAAGCGGCTGCTGCCGGTCGGAATCCACCATCTGATCGCGCGTCGCTGGCAACACGACGACGATTCGCGGGACCGCAGCCGGACGTGAAGAAGAGCCGTCTCGTCGCACGATACGGCGCGATCGTGGCCGTCGTCGTCGCGGTCGCCTGGCTGACCCTCGCGCTCCGCCTCGAGGGCTTCATCAACCGCCTCGACCCCGTTCCGCTGCCCGCGATCTCGCCGCGCGCCCAGGCACTGCACTCGACGAGCTTCGTCGCCGACCTCCACGCAGACTCGCTGTTATTCGGTCGCAACCTGCTCGATCGAAGCGACCTGGGACACGTCGACCTTCCACGTCTGCAGCAGGGGGGCGTCGCTCTCCAGGTCTTCTCGGTGCCGACCGTCGTACCCTTCGGGCTCAACATCGAGCGCAACGAGCGGGGCGGCGTCGACCTCTTGACGCTTGCCGGAATCGCCCAGCTGTCACCGACGAGCTGGCGCGGACCGACCGGGCGCGCATTGCATCACGCCGAGAGCCTGCGCGCCGCGAGCCGGGCCTCGAGCGGGGCGCTGCTGCTCGTCGAGACGCGAGCGGATCTCGACCGGCTGCTCGCGGCACGGGCGGCCGGGGGAGATACGGTCGGCGCTCTGCTCGCGCTCGAAGGCGCCCATGCCCTCGAATCCCGACCCGAGAATCTCGAACGGCTCTTCGAGGCCGGCTACCGGATGATCGGGCTCGCGCATTTCTTCGACAACGACTACGCCGGCTCCGCGCATGGCGTCGACCGCGGCGGATTGACGGATCTCGGGCGAGACAGCCTGCGCGAAATGGAGCGACTCGGCATCACCCTCGATCTCGCCCACCTCTCGCCGTCCGCCGTCGACGAGGCGCTCGACCTGGTGACGCGCGCGACGGTGTTCTCGCACGGGGGCGTGCGCGGGACCTGCGACAACCAGCGAAATCTCTCCGATGAGCAGGTGCGACGAATCGCCGATGGCGGCGGCGTGATCGGCATCGGCTATTGGGAGTGGGCCGTCTGCGGCCGCGCACCCGCGGACATCGCGCGAGCGATCGCGTACGTGGTCCGCCTCGTCGGAGCCGATCACGTTGGCCTGGGATCGGACTACGACGGCGCCACGACCGTCGGCTTCGACACCAGCCACCTGATCGTCGTGACCCAGGCGCTGATCGACGAAGGCCTCAGCGACGGGGAGATCCGCAAGGTGCTCGGCGACAACGTCCTGCGCCTGCTCTCCGAGAACCTGCCGCCGGCCGGCAGCCCGGCGAGCCCGCCCGGCGACTAGACCTGGCCCTCGGCGCTGGACTCCTCGATCACGGCCTCGGTCTCGGTCTCGGTCTCGGTCTCGAAGAACATCTCGAGCATCAGGATCCCGACGCCGACGACGATCCAGCAATCCGCCATGTTGAAGGTCGGCCAGACGTAGCCGCCGATCAGTCGGAAATCGAGGAAGTCGATCACCTCCCCGTAGCGCACACGATCGATCAGATTGCCGATCGCCCCGCCCAGCACGCCACCGATCGCGGTGGCGGAGACCCATTGGCCCGGCTCGAGCTTCCAGAGGAAGGCGAGCAGGAGACCGATCGCGAGCACTCCGGTCCCGAGGAAGAACGCCTCCCGAACCGCCTCGGACATGGTCGCGAGGAAGCTGAACGCCCCCCCCGGATTACGCACGTGGGTCAGGTTGAAGAAGCCCTCGATCACGGTCTGCCGTTCGCCGTAGGCGAAACGTTCGATGATCCAGAGCTTCGTGACCTGATCGATCACGAGCGTGACCAGAAACGTCGGCAGGAAGAAACGGAGATTGCGAGAGGACGACGACATGGGGCGGGAGCGTATCAGATCGAAGCCGGCCCCCGATGGAGCGCCGCAGCGCGGCCCTCGGCTCCGAGGGCGACCATCCCCGACGGCTCGATAAAGTTACAAGATTTGTCCTCTAGAGTCATATTCAGTAATCTTTGGATGTGGCGTCTCCGACCGCGCAAAGCCTGATTCTCGACCTCCTGTCCACCCTGCGCCGGGGCACGATGCCCGTGCGCGCCCTGATCGAGGCGGGTGCCCTGCTCGGGATCGAAGAGAACAACATCCGCGTCAGCCTCGCGCGACTGCATGCAGCCGGTCGAATCGAGCGAGACCAGCGTGGGCGCTATCGCCTCGGTCCGGCGGTCGCTGCGATCAGCCATTCGCTGCGCGGCTGGCGCGAGCTGGGGACCCGACGTCGCGCCTGGCGCGGCGACTGGATCGCGGTGCATTGCGGACGCCTCGGCCGCGGCCCTGCCCGACGTCGCCGCGAGCGCGCGCTCGACTGGCTCGGGCTCCGCGAGCTCGAGCCGGGCTTGTCCCTTCGGCCCGACAACCTGCGCGGCGGGCTCAGGGCTGCGCGCGACCGGCTCGAAGCGCTCGCCAGGGACGGCGACGAGGAATCGGCGCTGGGTCGCGTCTTTCTCCTCCGCGAGCTCGACGAGACGAGCGAGCGCGAGGCCCGGAATCTATGGGACGCGAAGCAGCTGACCGAGGACGCCGTCCGTTCGCTCGCTGCGCTCCGCAGGAGCGAAGCACGACTGCCCGGGCTGTCGGTCGAGGACGCGATGGTCGAGACCTTCCTGGTCGGTGGCAGCGTGCTCCGCGAGCTCGTCCGGCACCCGCTCTTGCCCGACGAGATCCTCGACCCGCAGCCGCTCGAAGCGCTGCTCTCCGCCATGAAGCGCTACGACCGGCTCGGTCGCGATCGCTGGGCGGCCTTTCTCGCGAGGCACGACGTGCCCCATCGCGCGCTGCCCCTCGACTCCCGCTCGCATGCCCTCGAGATCGCCGGGGCGCCCGGCTGATCGAACGACCCGACCCGATGATCAGCCGCGGCGTCGACGCGACCGCGCGCCAACCCGGAGACCCGACATGACGACGACCGACGCCCCGACCGATCGGACGACCGAGACCGAGGCCGCGCTCTCGCAGGGCGAGCCGATCCTCGGAGACGCCCACTGGAAGAGCCTCTTCAGCAGGCAGGAGCTTCGCGAGATCCTGTCCCTCGATGATCGGCGGAGCGTCGCGACCCTGGCCGTGAACTGGGGCATCACCTTCGCCGCCTTCGCGCTGGTCGGCTGGCGGGCGAATCCGCTGACGATCCTGCTCGCGCTGTTCCTGATCGGCGGTCGCCAGCTCGGCTGCGCGATCGTGATGCACGAGGCCGCACATCGCAGCTTCCTGTCCAATCGCGACTGGAACGACCGCATCGGCAACTGGCTAGGCGCCTACCCGATCTGGGCCGACGTCCTGCCGTACCGCAACTACCATCTCGTGCATCACGCCAAGACCGGAACCGAGGCGGATCCGGATCTGGCCCTGACGCTCCCCTTCCCGATCTCGAAGCAGAGCTTTCGCAGAAAGGTCTGGCGCGACCTGAGCGGGCAGACCGGCTTCCAACAGCTGGTCGCGACCTTCAAGCGGGACGTCGGGCTGGGCACCGGCCGAACCCAGCGGAACCAGGGTCTGCGACCGGGCGAGAAGCCCGACGTCGGCTGGCACAAGCTGGCCCCGGTCGCGATCTCGAACGGCGTGCTGCTCGGGATCCTCGCGCTCTTCGGACGCCCCGAGCTCTACCTGCTCTGGCCGATCGCATTGCTCACGACCTATCGGCTGGCGCTGCGCATCCGCTCGATCGCGGAGCACGCGATGGCGGGACCCGCCGAAGATCCGCTGCGCAACACCCGGACGACGCGGGTCTCCTGGTGGGAGCGGCTCTTCTTCGCCCCGAACTACGTGAACTACCATCTCGAGCATCATCTGCTGATGACCGTTCCGCATTACAAGCTGCCGAAGATGCACGCGCTGATGCGCGACCGCGGCCTGCTCGACCATGCGCTCGTGACCGAAGGCGGCTATCGCGAGGTGATCGCTCGCGCGACCTCCGGACCGCGCTCGGAGCCGACCCCGGCCTGATCAGCAAAGCGCCGGCTGACCCCGCCCCTCGATCTTGAGCGCGGCGTCCGCGGCAGCTCGCCGAAACACGGAATCGGGTCGCTCACGGTCCTCGCGCCAGCAGGCCTCCGCCATCTTGATCGAGTGCTCCTGGATCGAGCAGGCCGCGTGATAGCGGATCTCGTCCCAGTCCTGCGACACGCGGATCACCTCGGCGTCGTCCTCCGGCGTCGTCCCGCGCTCGCCGTAGATCGAGTGGAGCCCCCCAACCGCCTGGAGCGCGTAGGCTGCACCGAGGCAGGCGTCCTGCTCGGCGAGATAGGGCGCGACCAGGCGCATCGCGCTCGGGATCGTCAGCGTATGCACATAGGCGACTCTGGCCTGCGGTTGCGCCACGTACCATCGCGCGCCCGCCCGGCAGAGCTCGCCAAGATAATCCTCGAGCGTCGCCGCCGTCGGCAGCGCGACGCGCTCGACAGAGCGCGTGAACTCCCGAAACGATTCGAGCCGGCCGACCGCACGAAAGAAGAGCCCCGCCCGCGCCTCGGGCTCGTCCACCAGGGGCCAGTCGCGGAGCGCATCGGCCAGCGGGATGGACTCCGTCCCGCCGCGAGTCCCGGGCAAGCCCGGGAGCGTCTGGAAGCGCGCCGCCCAGTAGGCGAGACCGAAGGCGAGCTCGCGGCGGCGAATCGCGGAGTCCTCGCGTTCGAGGGCTCGGATGGCATGCGCCACCCGAAGCAGCCCGTGCCCCGCCCCCGCGAACAGCCCGGGCAGGAGCGGCGGGATCTCACTCGCGATGGCCGTCCGCCAGTCCCCGGCGAGCACCCGCGCCTCGTAGGTCGCGATCCAGTCCCCACGCCGCCCGATGTCGCCCAGACAGCCCTCGAAGGCCTCGGGGCCGATCGCCCGTCCCGGCTCCCTTGCCTGGAGGCGCGGCACATAGATATCGGTGAAGGCCGGGATCAGCGCATGGTGTCCGAGACTCTCGAGCGCCTCGGCCCCCATCGGCCCGTGATTGGCGAGCCCGTCCGCGTATTCGAGATCGACGCGATGGAATCGCTCGAGCGCCTCGTCGTAGTTGCTCACTGTGTTTCTCTCCGCATGAAGCCTGCCGCGATCGCGACCGGACTCTAGCGGCAACGCCCCGCGCTCCGAGCCGTCGAGGCATCGGAGATGTCGGAGATGTCGGAGGCATCGACCCGTCCGTCCGGGGCGGTCGACGCCGGGCCCGCGGCGAGCTGCTAGGGTACGCATCCGCGAGTTCGCCGCGCCCACGCAGAGAAGGATCATCCCCATGGCCGACCCCGTCAGCGCGAGTCAGGTGCTCGATGCCCTCCGCCCCATCATCGATCCGGATTTCCAGAAGAGCATCGTCGACCTCGGCTTCATCAAGGATTTGAAGATCGACGGGGGCGCGGTCTCCTTCTCGATCGAGCTCACGACCCCGGCCTGCCCGGTGAAGGCCGAGTTCGAGCGCGCCGCGAAGGAGCGGGTGCAGGCACTCGGGGGCGTGACCGGCGTCTCCGTCACCATGACTGCGAACACACGACAGGCGGCCCGCAGCGGCGGCGCGCAGGGCCAGGAGACTTTGAGCCTCCCCGGCGTCAAGAACATCATCGCCGTTGCGTCCGGCAAGGGCGGCGTCGGCAAGAGCACGACCGCGATCAATCTGGCGCTGAGCCTGCGAGACGAGGGCGCCGAGGTGGGCATCCTGGATGCGGACGTCTACGGCCCCTCCCTCTCGCTGCTGTCGGGCGTGCATGGCCGGCCCGACACGACCCCCGATCGCAAGATCATGCCGCTGATCGGCCAGGGCATGAAGCTGATGTCGATGGCCTTCTTCATGACGGACGACTCGCCGGTCATCTGGCGCGGCCCGATGGTGCACGGTCTCGTCAAGCAGTTCCTGAGCGACGTGCAGTGGGGCGAGCTCGACTACCTGATCGTCGACATGCCGCCCGGCACGGGCGACGCGGCGCTGACCCTGACGCAGATGGCGCCGCTCTCGGGTGCGGTGATCGTCACGACGGCCAATGACCTGTCTCTGATCGATGCGCGCAAGGGGCTGCAGATGTTCGAGAAGGTCGGCGTCCCGATCCTCGGAATCGTGGAGAACATGTCCTATTTCACGCCCCCGGACCTGCCCGACCGCAAGTACTACATCTTCGGCCAGGGCGGTGGCGAGCGCGTCGCGCGCGAGCTCGGCGTCGACTTCCTCGGGGAGGTCCCGATCGACCCGCGCATCGCCGAGGACGGCGATGTCGGCAAGCCGATCGTGGTGAGCCAGCCGGACTCGCCTTCGAGCGTGGCGTTCCGGCGGATCGCCGGCGAGGTCGTGCGCAAGGTCGCGATGCTCGCGATGAAGAGCCCGCCGCTGGCCGACGCGAATATCACCTGGGTCAGCAGCTAGCCGGGCACCCGCGGCCCCCCATCCGAAGGCGCTCGCGGGGCAAAGAGGCTCAGCCAGAGGCAGGATGCCCCAGGCTGGATGCTCCACGCGCGCGGAGTCGCGCTTCGTCTGGTACGCGATCTGCACTCCCGTAGGTCCCGACCGACCGGAGATCTTGACCGGGCTCGTGCCAGCCACGCGCTCGAGGAGGGCAACGAATGAGCATCACCGCCGCGGACCTGATGACGAAGAAGGTGATCACCCTGACTCCCGAGATGAACCTCGTGGAGATGGACACCGTCCTCATGAAGCGCGGCGTCAGTGGGGCGCCCGTCGTCGAGCGCCAGCGGCTCGTCGGCGTCGCCTCCCAGGTCGACATCATTCGAGCCGTCTGGCAGGGCCATCACGAGGCCCACCAGCACGCGCCGTATTACTCGAGCCTCTATCCGATCCCGCTCTCCGCGATCGAGTACATGTCGAAGGACTCGCCGACGCTCTCGAGTCTGCTGGTCGAGCAGAAGGTCCGCGACATCATGACGACGGATCCGTTGGTGGCGCATCCCGACGATCCGATCGAGGCGATCGCCGAACGCATGGTCAACGACCAGATCCATCGGCTGCCGATCACCGATCCCGCCACGGGCGATCTGGTGGGCATCATCAGCAGCCTCGATCTCGTGCGCGCGATCAGCATCCACGGCCTGGCCAAGGTCTTCTAGCCGGGCCCGACGGGATCAGCGCGGGTCGTGTCCCTCGGCCGCCGCGCTCTGATCGAGCGCTCTGGCCAGGGCATTCGCCCTTCGCTCGAGGGCCATCAAACGCCGACGAAGGTGCAGCGCCACGTCCACGCCAGCGGCATTCACGCCCAGATCCTGGACCAGCAGCTGGGCGACGCGAAGATCCTCGGCCTGCTCGGGCTCGAGCTCGTCCTCTATGAAGAGACCCTCGCGACGGAGCTCCGCCAGGAATCCCTTCTCGTCGACCCCGAGATAGACGAGCACCTCCTCGGTTCGAACGCGGCGTCGGCTCATGACAAGAGCTCCTTTCGGATCTCGGGATCCTCGAAGGCACGCAGGGCCTCGACGGTCGACTTCGCGTCGTCGTCGAGCTGCTTGGGCACGCGGATCTGAACCCGGACCAGCAGATCCCCGGCCTGCTTGCCGCGTGCTTCCGGGACCCCCTTGCCCCTGAGTCTCAGCCGGGCGCCTCCATGGGTGCCCGGCGGAATCGTGAGCGTGGCCCGACCGTCGAGGGTCGGCACCTCCACCTTGGCGCCGAGGATGGCCTCGGACACGCTGATCGGGAGGTCGAGAGTGAGATTCCGGCCCTCGCGCTTGAAGAATCGATGAGGACGGACCCGCACCGTCACCCACAGGTCGCCGGGCTCGCCCCCGCCCAGGCCCAGGCCACCCTTGCCCGGAATTCGCAGGCGCCCGTTCGAATCGACCCCGGGCGGAATCCGGACGGTCACGTTCTCCGCCTTCATGCCCCCATCGGCGGTCGGGCGGTTGAGCGCCAGCCGCTTCTCACCACCGTGGACGGCCTCGAGGAAGTCGAGCTCGAGACTGGCCTCGACGTCCGAGCCGCGCAATCGGATCGCGCGCCCCTGACCAGCCGACCCGCCGAACATGCGCCCGAAGAGGTCATCGATCCCGCCAAAATGGTACTCGTCCTGACCGGGCGCGTGGCCCGGCTGGCCGCCGAACCCGAAGCGCTGACCGAATTGCTCGCGCATCCGCCTCGCCTCTTCGGCATCGAAGCCCGACTCGAGGGAGACTTCGCCAAACTCGTCATAGTCGGCGCGACGCTTCTCGTCGGAGAGGACCGCATAGGCGCTCGCGATCTCCTTGAAGCGCTCCTCTGCCTTCTCGTCGCCCGGGTTGAGATCCGGGTGGTATTGGCGAGCCAGCTTCCGGTAGGCCTTCTGGATGACGTCTCGCTTGGCCCCGCGCTCGACGCCCAGGATTTTGTAGAGATCCATTTTTCCTTCCACGCGAACGCTCGCCTCTCGGGGCTGGGCCACTGCCGGCCATGAAAAACTTTCGACACGGATCGATGGGATGCAAGCACCCACTCGGCCTCGGGCCAGGTAGCCTCCCACCCCCGAGCCTAGGGCGCTTCGATCCGATCTGGCACACGACGTGCACATCGGCTCGGGAAGCGTCGCCCGGGAGCTCCGATCGTCGAGAGCCGATGGGCAACCCCAGGTCCGTGCGGACGAGGCAGGCGCTGATCGGCGGCTCGGCCACAGCCTGCGCCGGGAGCCCGGAAAAGGAGTCGACGTGGACCGCGAGACGGATTCGAGTGCCGAGCGCGCCCAGGAGCCTGGCCCCGACGAGCTGGCCGGGATGCTTGCCCGGAGCGGCTTCGCCACGGCGCCTTCCGGATCAGCCGAATGGATCCAGACGCATATTTCGCACGTCTTCCTGACCACCGACCGGGTCTTCAAGCTGCGCAAGGCGGTGCGGCAGCCCTTTCTCGACTTCGGTAGTCGGAGCGCGCGAAACCGCGACTGCCAGCACGAGGTCGAGCTGAATCGGCGACTCGCCCCCGACGTCTATCTGGGCATCGCACCGATCCTCGTCTCGGACGGCACGGCGCGCCTCGGGCGCATCGCCGAGACGATCGGGCGCCCCGACCTGGAGCACGTGGTGGTGATGCGCCGCCTGCCGGCACGAAGGGACGCGCTCGCGTTGCTCGAGGATGGCCGGCTGCGCCCGGAGCAGCTGGAGGAGGTGGCCGTCCTGCTCGCGGACTTTCACGCGGCGGGAAATCTCGGCGTCCCCGCCCCCTTCTCCGAGCACGAGTGGTACGAGCGGACGGCGGAGCCCGCCCTCGAGTGCGTCCGAGCCCTGCGCGAGTCCGGGCTCGTCGGGACCGAGCGCGTGCGCTCCCTGGAGCTCGCGGTCCAGGGCCATCTCGCGGATCTGCGCCCGGAGTTCGAGCAGCGGCGGCTTGCGGGGCACGCGGTCGACGCCCACGGCGACCTGCATCTGGATCATGTCTGGTTCGAGACCGACGAGTCCCCGCCGATCCTGATCGACTGCATCGAGTTCAACGAGGACCTGCGCAGGATCGACGCTGCGTCGGAGCTCGCCTTCCTGGCGATGGATCTCGGCTATCGAGGCCGTAAGGATCTCGCCGATGGCGTCCTGTCGACCTACGCGACCCACACCGACGACTACGGACTCTTCACCGTCGTCGACTTCTTTGCCGCCTATCGCGCGCTCGTCCGCGCCAAGGTGGCGGCACTGGCGTCGGGCCAGGACAGCATCGAAGCCGACCAGCGCGCGCGTGCGCGACATAGCATCGAGGGCCACTTGACTCTGGCCGAGCAGCTCCTCGAGCCGGCCGGGCCGGCGGAGCTGATCGTGTTATGCGGGACCGTCGGCACAGGCAAGAGCTCGGTCGCGCGAGCCCGGGCGCGCGCGGGACAGGGGATCCAGATCTCCTCCGACCGGGTTCGCAAACGACTCGCGGGCATCGCGGCAACGACCCGACTCGACGCCGGACCCGACGAGGGGATCTACAGCCCCGACCAGACCGAGGCGGTCTACCGCGCACTCCTCGAGCGCGCGGCGCCCGTGATCGCCAGCGGACGCAGCGCGATCCTCGACGCGAGCTTCGCGCGACGCGCCCATCGCGACCAGGCGCGCGCGTGGGCGAGAGAGCGGGGCCTCGAGTGCCGTCTGATCGAAGTCTGCTGCGAGGAGCAGACCGCGGCGGCGCGTCTTCGAGAGCGCGAGCGGCAGGGACACGACCCTTCGGATGCGGGTCCGGACTTCCTGGCGATCTCGAGATCGCGATTCGAGCCGCCCGAGGAGTGGCCGGCCGAGAGCCACGAGGTGGTCTGGACCGATCGTCCCGCATCCGGAGCCACGGATCTTCGCTGATCGAGCCCCGACGCGCGGATTCGGGTTGGCTACGGGCCGTAGAGCAGCTGCGGGTCGAGCTCGTATTTCGACTGCAGGAACTCGGTGAGGTCGATCAGCTGCGCGACGGTCATCGTCTCGTTCAGCTTCGGCATCCGCGACTGCTCCCCTTCGAAGACGTCCTCCTTGGCATAACGTCGGGGAAATCCGTGGGATGGATTCACGATCGCGGTGAAGAGCTCGCCGTGGGTCGTGATGTGATCGGCCTTGCCGCCGAGCATCACCACGACCTCGCCGTTCTCCCGGCGCACGCGAGGCTCGCGCTCGCCCGAGGAGATGACGTGACAATCGACGCAGCCGAGATCCGAGAACGCCTGCTCCCCGCGCGCGACGTCCCCTTTCGGCAGACGCAGGCCGAGGCCGGACTGGGGACCGACCTCACAGCCCGCCAGCACCGATACGACGACACCTGCCATGAGCAGCGGCCACCAGCGACGGCCTGCGACCCGAGCCACCCCGCTCGCCTCGAGCCGCCGCGCCGCTCGTGACGAGCGCGCCCCACCCGCGCCTGCATCACATCCGATCGTCTCGATCCTTCTCGTCATCCTCGTTCCCCCTTCGCCCGATGGCGACCCTCATACAGAATCTTGCACATCCGGCCGCGTCCCGAGCCCTCCGCGGGGCGGAATCAGCGTCCGACGGCCAGGCACTACTGGGGCGGAACGCCGTGGAGCAGGTCGGGATACAGGATCGGCAGGTTGGGCGCCGTCCCCTCGCCCGCCCTCCGGAGGAACTCGTCGTACTCGAAGCGCTCGACGACCATGCCCTGTGGAATCGCGAAGAATTGCGGCGGCAGCTCGAGATCGAAGACCCAGTTCGTATAGTCGAGCTCCAGCGTATCGGCGGCCGCGCGATTGAAGGTCTCGATGCGCAGCGGCACGCGCGGCTCGTCGGCCTTGAGCCAGATCTTGCGGCGCCCCGCTCCATCCGTGACGCGCCAGATCTCGGCGGAGATCGAGCCGATCTGCACGTCTTCGATCTTCTCCCCGCCATCGGCGATCAGCTCGTCGAGCTCGAACGCGAAGGGGCGGATGCGACGCTGATCCGCTGCGAGCGCCTGCGGTGATCGGCGGATGTCGACGCCGCGGCCGGTCAGCTCGTCGAGCACCACGTACCGCTCACCGCGGACGAGGGTCGTGATCGGGTGCCCGCCGATCAGCGTGCGCGCCCGCATGTCCGCGCCCCTCGACCAGTAGTCGATGACGCGGAGACCGATCCGACCGCGCACGTAGGCGGTGGCATGCCAGGTCTGGGGCGGCGGAAGACTCACACGCTCCTCTTCGTCCTCGGAGTGCGCGATCGACGCCGCCCCCAGGAGCAGCAGCATCGCCATCAGCGCGAAACCACCCGGTGCGCTCCTCGCCCGACCAGCGCGGATTCCCTCGGCCACCGTCATCGCCTCTCTCCCGAAGCCACCTTCGGCGCTGTCGCTGCATCCGCCCCGGAAATCCCGACCAGCAGCTCGGGAATCGCCGGGACCTTCATTTGTTCGGGAATCGGCAGTCCGAGCAGCGACAGAACCGTCGGCGCGATCGCCAGCGCCGACACGCGCCCGAGCCGGGTCCCGGGCCGCACGCCCCGTCCCCGCGCCACGAGCAGCCCCGCCATCGAAGGCTCACGCGCATCGTAGCCGTGGAAGCCCTCGATGTTCGTCGAGGGACCGACGAGCGCCAGACCGATCGGCGCGCGCACGACGATGTCTCCGAATCGGGGATCCGCGACGTGCCATTCCGCCGGCGCCTGCTCGCGCTGCCAGGCCTCGAGCCCCTCGGCTCGGGCGACCTCGACCGCTCGGGCGAGGGCCGTGTCGCTCTTCTCGCCAGCCTCGAAGACGAGAGAGGCGAAGCCCCCGATGCCCAGCACCGACGGGCGCAGGCCGGCGGCGCGCAGCGCGCGCGACAGATCGAGTCGCCTGGGAGCCCGAACCATGCCGTGGTCGGACACGAAGATCAGCGTGGTCGAAGCGAAGAGTCCGCGCGCCTCCATCTCGCGGACGAGCCGCGCGATCTCGCGGTCCTGGGGCGCGAGCGAGCGAGTGACGTCCTCCGAGTCGGGTCCATGCTCGTGGGAGGCGTGATCGGCGCCGTGAAACCAGGACAGGATCAGTCGCGGCCGCTCGGCAGGATCCTCGATCGCGAGCCAGGAGAGGATGCGATTGACCTTCGTCTTCTCGCTCGTGCGCGAGGAGAATCGACGCGTCTGGCTCGGCCCGGGGCCGCCCTGCCAGGGGCCCTCCGAGCCGACCCAGAAATAAGCGGCGGCCCGGACGCCGTGTCGTTCGGCGATCGACCAGATCGGCTCGGACTCGATCCAGGTATTGGGCGCATCCCGCGTGAAACGGCCGCGCTCGCGATCGATGAAGGTGTTGTTGACGAGCCGATGGACATCCGGTCGCACGCCGGTGGCCAGGCTGACATGACTCGGGAAGGTATTGGTCGGATCGATCGGCACCAGGGCTTCGGCCCGCGCGCCGGCGCCTCCGAGCGCGACCAGACTCGGCAGTCGCGCCGCGGTCACGTCCGCGGGCCGGGTGCCGTCGAGCGAGATCAACACGACGGTCGGCGCACGGTCCTGCGGTGTCGGCGGCGGATCGGCAACGCTCGCTGTGGCGGCGACGCGATCTGCTTCGCATCCCGCCCCGAATGCCAGCAGGAACGCAAGCGCGGTCCCTACGGCACGACGACGGAATCGAGCTCGCGCCGACTCGCACGGCTCGCCCGCTTTCCTCCAGAGTCTCATCGAGGGGCCTCGCCTGTTCGGGTGGGGTGCTCGTCGCGGGATGCGCTCTCGGGAGCGGGAACTTACCATCCGCCCGCATGCTGAGCGCACTCTCGATCGCGGGCTCCGATCCCACCGGCGGAGCCGGCCTCCAGGCGGACCTCCAGGTCTTCCGATCCTTCGGCGTCCACGGCGGCGCAGTCCCGACGGCGCTCACGATCCAGGACGGCCTGCGGATCCGCCAGGTGCTGCCGGTATTTCCTTCGGCGCTGCTCGACATGCTGCGCATCACGCTCGATGCGCTGCGGCCCGCCGCGGTCAAGATCGGCATGCTCGGCACGGACGACGTCGTGCGAAACGTGCTGCTGGCCCTGGCACCCTTCCCCGAGCTGCCGGTCGTGATCGACCCCGTGCTCGCCGCCAGCGACGGCAGCGCGCTGCTCGAACGCCGCGCCTATCCGGCGCTGCGCGACCTGGCCTTCGGGCGCACCCTGCTCACGCCGAACTGGCCCGAGGCGGAGATCCTGATCGGCGAGGCCTTGCCACGCAGGCGCGACGGCGAGGCGGCGGCGAGAAGTCTGCTCGAGGATCTCCAGCTCGGGGGCGTGCTGCTGAAGGGCGGGCATCTCGACGGAGACTCGGACGATCTGCTGGTGCTCCGGGAGGGCGACCGCAAGAGCGGACCCATCGTCTCGAAGTGGCTTCCGGGCGAGCGCATCGCGGGAGATCCCGTGCACGGAACCGGCTGCGCCCTGTCGGCCGCGATCGCCGCGGGCCTGGCGCTCGGCCGACCCCTCGAGCAGGCGGTCGTCGAGGCACGCTCGTTCGTGCGGCGCGCCATCGCCGCGGCCAGGCCGCTCACGAACGGCGCGCGGATCCTCGGCTTCCCATGACTCACGACGCTTCGGAGTCGAAGAGCACGCCACGCACCAGCTCCAGGAAGGCCTCGAACGAGGCCTCGCCGACCGCGCGCGCCACCTACGAGGACGGGCTCGCGCGCGCGATCGCTCGGCACGACCACTGGAGCCGCCGCGCTCGCCTGGTCTCGAACGCGCGACTCGCCTGCTTTGCCGCGCTGCTCGGCGTCGCCTGGCTCGCCTTCGGCACGCGCGCCATCGATCGTGCCTGGTTGCTGCTTCCGCTGGCCGTCTTCGTCGTGCTGATCGTGGTGCATGATCGCTGTCTCCGGCACGAGGCGCGCGAGCAGCGCGTGCGGCGCTTCTTCGAAGACGGTCTCGCGCGACTCGACCACGCCTGGGCGGGACGCGGGGATCCCGGAGATCGCTATCGCGATCCGCATCACCCCTACGCCCAGGACCTCGACGTCTTCGGGACCGGTTCGCTCTTCGAGCTGCTCGCCACCACCCGCACGCGGGGCGGGAGCGATCGACTCGCGCAGTGGCTCTGCGAGCCCGCCGACCCGCACACGATTCGCGAGCGCCAGGCTGCGATCGAGGAGCTGCGACCGCGACTGGCGATGCGCCTCGAGATGGCGATCGCAGGCGACGAGTCCGGCTCCGCCACCCAGCAGGCCGCGCTCGAGTCCTGGGCCGCGGCGCCCGCCGCAGCGCTTCCCCGCGTGGTCTTCCCGCTCGCAATGGCCGCGTCCATGGTCTCGCTCGGCGGCCTCGCCCTATGGATCTTCGGCGGCGTCGGGCCGGCGCCTTTCCTCGCCGCGATCTCCGTCCAGGGCGTCTTCGCCCTCGCCCTGCGAGGCCGCGTCCGGCCCGTGCTGGCCGCCGCGGAGGCACCGGTCGGATCGCTCGCGCGCACGGCCTCGCTGCTCGCCTGCGTCGAGGACGAGCGCTTCGATTCGCCCCTGCTCGCACGCCTGGGACGCGAGCTGGAGACCACCGGCCGGACGCCGTCCGGGGAGCTCGAGGCCCTGCGCCGGCTGGTCGACCGACGCGATGCCCGCAACAACCAGTTCTTCGCGCCGATCGCGGCGCTCCTGATGTGGGGCACCCATGCCGCCCTCGCCCTCGAGCGCTGGCGCGCGCGCTGCGGCCCGCGCCTCTCGGTCTGGATCGAGTCCGCGAGCGAGATCGAGGCGCTGTGCGCGCTCGCGAGCTACGCCTTCGAGAACCCCGACGATCCCTTCGCCGAGATCGTCGAGCCGGGTCCGATCTTCGAGGGCGAGGGCCTCGGGCACCCTCTCCTGCCCGCCGAACGGGCGATCCGGAACGACCTGCGGCTCGGCGAACGACCACGCGCGCTCGTGATGAGCGGCTCGAACATGTCCGGCAAGAGCACGATGTTGCGAACCGTCGGCTGCAACACGATCCTGGCCCTGGCGGGAGCGCCGGTGCGTGCGCGACGGCTGCGGATCTCGCCGCTGCGCATTGCCGCATCGATCCGGATCGTGGACTCGCTGCAGGAGGGCCAGTCGCATTTCATGGCCGAGATCATGCGCCTGCGTCAGGTCGTCGAGATCTCGCGCGGCTCGCCGCCGGCGCTCTTCCTGCTCGACGAGATCCTGCACGGAACGAATTCTCACGATCGCCGGATCGGGGCCGAGGCGGTGATCAAGGGGCTGGTCGAGCACGGTGCGCTGGGTATCGTGACGACCCACGACCTGGCGCTCACCCAGATCGTTCCCGAGAGCGAGGGACGGCTCGAGAACGTTCATTTCGAAGACCATCTCGAAGACGGCGTCATGGAGTTCGACTATCGCCTGCGCCCGGGCATCGTCGAGAAGAGCAACGCCCTCGCCCTGATGCGCTCGGTCGGCCTCGACGTCTAGCGCGCCCGCGCGATGCGAACTGCCTCGGACGATTCGATCGACTCCGCGGCGCTCGTCCGCTTTCACCCACCACCGGGGTGGGTCCACTTTCAAGAGGTTCCCATGCGCATCCGCCCGCTGTCGTCGCTCTCCTCTCTCGCCATCGCCGGTCTGCTCTCGATCCCCCTCACGGGCTGCGTGGGCCCGCTCGCGAGCTCACCGGCGCCATCGCCGGCAGCGCCGCCTTCGACCGACGGCGTCGAGGCGGAGCGCGAGCGAAACGCCTGGTTCAGGGCGGGCCGCGAGCAGGTCGCCCGGTCCGCCCGCTTCGTCTCGGGCGAGACGCCGGCGCGAAACGTCATCCTCTTCGTCGGGGACGGGATGGGCATCGCCACCGTGACCGCCGCCCGCATTCTCGAGGGGCAACGGCGGGGCGAGCCGGGCGAGGAGAACCGCCTGGCCTTCGAAGAGCTGCCCTTCGTCGCCTTCTCGAAGACCTACAACACCGACGCGCAGGTCTCGGATTCCGCGTCGACGATGACCGCGATGGTCGCGGGGGTGAAGACGCAGACGGGGGTCCTGGGCGTCGACGAGCGCATCCGGCGCGGCG
This sequence comes from uncultured delta proteobacterium, assembly GCA_963698485.1. Taxonomy (GTDB): domain Bacteria; phylum Myxococcota_A; class UBA9160; order UBA9160; family UBA4427; genus UBA4427. The sequence goes on from CAVORA010000005.1 coordinate 453,311, forward strand.
ATCACACGAGCGTCGAGGCCGCGCGCGTTCGCACCATCCTCGAGGAGGCCGAGGCGCGCGGACTCGCCACCGGCGTCGTCACCACCACGACCGTCACCCACGCAACGCCCGCCGGCTGCTATGCGCACGTCCCCTTCCGGTTCTGGGAGGACGACTCGCGCATGTCCTCCGAGGCCCGCGCGGACGGATTCCCGGACATCGCACGCCAGCTCGTCGAGTTCGGCGTAGGCGACGGTCTCGAGGTCGCGCTCGGCGGAGGCCGCCGTCATTTCAGACCGGGCGGCGAAGCCGATCCGGAAGACCCGCGGCAGCCGGGAGGACGTCTCGACGGCCGTGACCTGACGCGCGAGTGGGTGGAGGCCCGCGACGGTGCGGCCTATGTCTGGAATCGCGACCAGTTCGAGGCCATCGATCTCGCGACCACGCGCCACCTGCTCGGGCTCTTCGAGCCGAGCGACATGAACTGGGAGACGGACCGGGCCGCGGACGAGGCCGGCGAGCCTTCACTGGCCGAGATGACCGGACTCGCGATCGACCTGCTCTCGAGGGACGAGGACGGATTCTTCCTGATGGTCGAAGGCGGCCGAATCGATCATGGTCATCACGCCGGCAACGCCGAGCGCGCGCTGACCGACACGATCGCCTTCTCCGACGCCGTGCGGGTCGCCCTCGCGAAGACCGACCCGAGCGAGACATTGATCGTGGTGACCGCGGACCACAGCCATACGCTCACGATCTCGGGCTACCCGAAGCGGGGCAACGCCATCCTCGGCACGGTCGTCGGCGTGAACTGGTTCGGAGATGGGGAGCGACCAGATCGCGCTCGATGCGCTCGGCCAGCCCTATACCACGCTCGGCTATGCAAACGGGCCCGGCTATACCGGGGCGTCCGGCCAGCAGCCCGAAGGATCCCACAGCTTTCGACATCGGCCCTGCACCCAGCGGCCGCCGATGCCCTGCAGCTACGAGGGGATCACGGCGGGACGGCCGGAGCTCGGCAAGGTCGACACGCAGAGCCCGGCCTACCTGCAGGAGGCCACGGTGCCGATGGGGCAGGAGACACACGCCGGTGAGGATGTCCCGATCTATGCGGGCGGCCCCCGCGCCGCGCTCTTCCACGGCGTCCGCGAGCAGAACTACATCTACCACGCGATGGTCGAGGCCCTGGGCTGGACGCGTGATGGCGCGCCGATCGATTAGGCGATCGTCCAGATCTCGCCCACGCTGACACCCTCGAGCGTCACCCGCTCGGGCGAAGCGCTTTTCGTTTCCGCAGCGCGGGATTCCCCAGGCCGCTCGTCGAAGAGCCGCTCGATCGCGGCCCAGCGCTCCGGCGGCGCGCTCGGCGAGTCGGCATCGCAGGGAAAAGCCGACTCCCGGCCGGCCAGCTTCGCAACGCGCCGAACGATCTCCGGCTCGACGCACGCAGAGAAGCGCCAGACACAGCCTTCCCGCGAGCGCCCTAACACGAAACGGGGCGTTACCCCGTCAACTCGGGATCCGACAATACGGCCGAGGGTGTCGTACTCGAAACGCATTGCGAAGAGCTCGAGGATCAACTCCAGTCCGCTCGTGGCGTGTGTCGAACGGTTCACGAAATCCATCTCCGTTATTTGATCATCTTCTGGCCCTAAGGCATCTCGATGGCGTTATGATGACCGTGCGCCCAACATCTAATGGAGAGGATGATGATCGAGCATCCGAACTCGCTCCTCGTTCACCAATGTCTTCAAGCGGCGAACGTCGGCGATCGGCAGACCCTCAAAGCGCTCTGGGCCGACGATATCGTCTGGCACGTGAAGGGCGCAGGTCCCTGGCAGGGCGACATCAAGGGCGCGGAGGAAATCTTCGACTACCTCGCCGAGCTGGGTGAGGTCGGCACGGTGGGCTTCCACACCGAGATCGAAGACGTCATGGTGAGCCATCGACGGGCGGCCGTGATCTGCCACGCGAGCGCGTCGATGGGCGACCGCGAGCTCGACGCGAGCTATCTGCTGATCGCCACGATCATCGACCGTCGCATCCAGGAAGTCGTGACCGTACCCATCGACGCCGATCGTGTCGCCGATTTCTGGACGGCCCCTCCCCTGTCCCCGGTGGAATGATCCCCGGAACGTGCGGAGGGCTTCGCTGATCGCGAGACCCTGATCCTGCGAGGGTTCGAAGGTCGAGCACGCGATCCCCGCGTCCAGCCCGGGCGGCTACTCGGCGGCGCGCAGCTTCGCGAGCAGCTTCTCCCAGATGCCGCCGAAGGCTCCATTGCTCATCACCAGTACGACGTCGCCAGGACGTCGGCCCGAGACGACCCAATCGACGATGTCATCGATCCGTTCGAAGGCCTGCGCGTCGCGCCCCCGCTCGCGCAGGGCCTCGGCGACCGCGGTCGCGGAGAGGCACTCCGTGACCTCGCCCGTGATGCTGTAGATCGGATCGTCCCCCACCTCGGCGATCGCCACCCGAGCCGCCCCTTCGAGCGCACGGACGTAATCGTCCTGAAAGAGCGCGCGACGGCTCGTGTTGGTCCGGGGCTCGAGCAGTGCAACCACGCGGCCATCGGGATGACGCTGGGCGATCGCTTCGATCGTGCCCGCGACCGCCGTCGGATGGTGCGCGAAGTCGTCGATCACCGTGACCCCCGCGGCCGTCCCGCGGATCTCCTGGCGTCGCTTCACGCCCTGATGATCGGGAAGTGCCGCGATCGCCGCCTCGATGGGCACGCCGAGCGCATCGAGTGCCGCAAGCACGCCGACGACGTTCTCGATGTTATGTCTGCCGAAGAGCGGGCTCACGACGGACCATTCCCGACCGCCCGCACGATCCTCGAGCACGAAGCGGAGCCCCGACGCATCGGACTCGAGGTCCCTGGCCCACCAGCTCGCCGCTTCCGGCGCCGACCCGCCCTCGCGCTCGACGCCGTAGCCGATCACTTTGCAAGCGGCGTCCCGCAGCACGTCGCGGACACCCTCGTGACCGACGGCCGCCACGATGCGTCCATCCGGCGGCATCGAAGAGACGAGCGCCCGAAAGGCCTCCTTCACATGATCGAGATCTCGATAGATGTCGGCGTGATCGAACTCGACCGACGTGAGGATCAGCGTCTCGGGGTGGTAGTGCAGGAATTTCGGGGTCTTGTCGAAGAAGGCCGTATCGTACTCGTCGCCCTCGACCACGAAATGCGGACCGCCGCCCTCCCGGAACGAGCCGCCGAAGTCGAGCGAGATCCCGCCGACCAGCAGCGACGGATCGCGACCGGTCGCGAGCAGCAGCTGGGCGGCGAGGTTCGTGGTCGTCGTCTTGCCGTGGGTGCCGCTGACCGTGATGCAATGGCGATCGGCGATCGCCAGCTCGTAGAGCGCGTCCGAGAAGGAGCGATAGGGAGTCCCCGAAGCGATCGCGGCGACCGCCTCCGGGTTGTCGGCGCGCACGGCGTTGCCGATCACGATCAGATCCGGGCGCAGGCCATCCGGGCCCGTGGGCTCGAGATGCTCGGGGTCGAAGCCCTCCGTCACGTCGATGCCCCAGTCGGCGAGCGCCGTGCTCATCGGCGGATAGAGCTTCTTGTCCGAGCCCGTCACCTCGATGCCGCGAGCCTTCACCAGACCGGCGAGCGAGCCCATGCCGGTTCCGCCGATCGCGATGAAATGCACGCGACGAAGGGCGGTCGCGTCGAAGGGGCGTCGATGATCGGGGGGCGCGCCGGCGCTCTGCCTTGAGTCGTCCCTTGCACTCATCGGACGCTCACCCTGCCGTCAGCCCCTCGACGATCGCGTCGTGGACCTTGGGACGCAGATCGAAGCGGCTGCGCTTGGCGACCTGGTGGATGCGGTTCGTCAGCATCACGACGATCAGCTCGCGCTCGAGGTCGATCCAGAGCGAAGTGCCGGTGAAGCCCAGGTGACCGACGGACTTCTCGGAGAAGTGCTGCCCCGACGACGAAGCGCCCTTGGTCGGCGTATCCCAGCCGAGCGCCCAGTCCGAGCTCTCCGGCAGATGCTGCTTCTCGCAGAACTCCCTCACTCTCGCGGGCGGCAGCGACTCGTTCCGCCCGTGGTAGGCGTCGAGGAAGAGCTGTGCGAAGCGCATCACGTCGTCCGCGGTCGAGAAGAGACCGGCGTGACCGGCGACTCCACCCATCGCGGAGGCATTGGGATCGTGCACCTCGCCCCACAGAATGCGTTCGCGCCAGGGACAATTCTCGGTGGCCGCCACGCGCCGCCGCACCACGTCGGGCGCCGCCTGCGAGCCGTCGACCGGGATCGGAAAGAAGCGCGTGTCGATCAGACCCAGGCGCGTGAAGATGCGCGACTCGCAGAACTCGTCGAAGGGCTGCTTCGAGACGGCCTCGACGAGCGCGGCGAGCACGATGAAGTCGAGGTCGCCGTAGACGGCCGCTTCCCCCGGCTCGTGGACGAGGCCGCCGCGCAGCACGCGATCGAGGATCCACTCCCGCCCTTCGGGCGTACCCAACAGCCGTTCGCCGGTCTTGCGTTCCTTCTGGATCAGCAGCTCGTGGAACTCACGCCAGGGCTTGAGCCCGGCGGAGTGGCTGAGCAGGTGCCGGATCGTGACGGCTTCCTTGCCACGATCCGCAAAGCTCGGCAGCGTCTTGGCGACCGGATCGTCGAGGTCGATCGATCCCTCGTCGACCAGCAGCATGATCGCCGTCGTCGTGGCGATCGGCTTGGTCAGCGACGCCAGATCGAAGATCGTGTCCCGTCGCATCGGCAGCCGCTCGGGCCGCGCTGCGGCCAGCCCCCGCACCCAGGAATACTCGAGCAGCTCGCCCTCGCGCGGCATGCGCGCGAGCACGACCGCACCCGGGATCTCCTGCTTCTCGATGGCCTTGTCGAGGGCTGTCTCGACGCGGCCGAGCTTTCGCTCGATCAAACTGCGTTTCATTCGGACCCAACCCCCCTGGAGATCCCTGCCACCACCGGCGACGAAACGGCGCGTTTCGCTGCCAGAGCAGCCCCGATCGTCGCTTCGCGCCGACGTCGAGGCCGATGCGCTGTGCGCGACGCGCCCCACCCTCGCTGCGGGCGGATCGATCGAGGCGCCCACGCTACCGCGTCGTCACGGCCGATTCCAATATCTCGAGCTCCCCGCGCGCCCCGTCGAGCGCGGCCCTGCCCGCGAAGGGCCAGGGCCGGTTCTCCGGGCCGTGTCCAAAGGGCAGCCCCGCGACGACCGGGATCCCGAGCCCGCCGAAGACCTCGTCGAAGAGCCGATCGAGGGTGCACTCGGGATAGCGCTCGTCTTCACAGTCGGTGAAGGCACCGAGCGCGATGCCGGCGGCGCGCTCGAATTTCCCGGCGGCGCGCAGCTGCTGGAGCATGCGATCGATCCGGTAGGGCAGCTCCGTCACGTCCTCGAGCATCACGATCGCGTCGCGCGTGTCGATCTCCCAGGGCGTCCCGAGGCTGGCCACACAGACCGTGAGCGAGCCCCCGATCAGGCGCCCCTCGCCCCATCCCGCCACCCGCGACTGGCCCGCGTAGCGGGGCAGCGGGCCCGTCCCCTGAAGCGCTCGCACCAGCGCCGAGCCGGACTCGCCGTCGAGCGACCCCTTCTTCTCGATCATCGGACCGTGGATGCCGAGCAGACCGGCGTGCTTGCGCTGCCACAGCAGCAGGGTCGTGATGTCGCTGTATCCGACCAGAGGCTTCGAGGCTTCGCGGAAGGCCTTGGCGTCGAGCGCGGGAATGATGCGATGGCAGCCATAGCCGCCCCGGGCGCACAGGATCGCGTCGACCTCGGGATCGCGAACGGCCTCCATCAGCTCCGTCGCGCGTCGCTCGTCCGAGCCCGCCAGGTAGCCGTCGCGGGCGAGGATGTCGTCGCGCGCCACGACCTCGAAGCCGAGTCGCTCGATCGCCACCCGGCCGGCCTCGAAGGCCTCGGGATCGAGCGGTCCGGCGGGCGCCACGAGAGCGATGCGCGCACCCGGTCGGAGCGCGCGCGGACGTCGCAGGCTGGGCATCTAGAAGCCGCCCGGATCCGTATCGGGCCCGAAGCCGCCATCGCCGAAAGGCATACCGCCCCCCGCACCCCCGTAGCCGTCGTCGGGCAGCGGTGGCGCGAAGTCGCCACCAGGAGCGCCTTCGTAGGGATTGTCCGAGAGCGGCCAGCTCGCGGAACTGCGCGAAGCGGCCTTCGAACTCGAGCTTGACGGTGCCGGTGGGGCCATTGCGCTGCTTGGCGATGATCAGCTCCGCCAGGTTCTCGTACTCGGTTTCCTTGTTGTAGACGATGTCGCGATAGATGAAGGCGATCACGTCGGCATCCTGCTCGATGGCGCCGGACTCGCGCAGGTCAGCGAGCATCGGGCGCTTGTCTTCCTTGCGCGTCTCGGGCCCGCGATTGAGCTGACGACAGCGCGATCACCGGGATGTCCAGCTCCTTCGCCAGGCCCTTCAGTCCGCGGCTGATCTCGGAGATCTCCTGCTCGCGACTCTGGGTGTTGCGATCACCGCGGGCCAGCTGCAGGTAGTCGACGATGACCAGGTCGAGGCCCTGCTGCGAATGCAGGCGGCGACACTTCGCGCGCATCTCGAGCACGGACGCGGCCCCCGTATCATCGATCCAGATCCCCGCCTCGGCGAGCCGGCCCGCTGCGGCCATCAGGCGCGAATGCGATTCGGTCGAGATCAAGCCGCTGCGAAACAGCCCGAAGTCGACCTGCGCCTCGGAGGAGAGCATGCGCATCACCAGCGAGCGGGTCGTCATCTCGAGCGAGAAGACCGCGACCTTCTTGCCGTAGTCGACGGCGGCATTGCGCGCCGACGTTGAGCGCGAAGGCCGTCTTTCCCATCGAGGGCCGAGCCGCCAGGATGAAGAGGTCGCCAGGCTGCATGCCGCCGGTCATCTCGTCGAGCTTCTCGTAGCCGGTCGAGAGGCCGGTCAGCTCGCCACTGCGATTCATCAGCATGTCGATGTGATTGACGGCGTCATGCATCTCGACGGAGATGCTCGAGAGGCTGGTGCTCGCCTTCTCGGTCGAGAGTCCGAAGATCCGACTCTCCGCCTCGTCGAGCAGCGAGTCGGCCGGCTCGCCATGCTCGTAGCCGAGGGCGACGATCTCGCTCGCGGTCGAGATCAGGCTGCGTTTGATCGAGCGATCGCGCACGATCTTCGCGTAGTGGATGATGTTGGCGGGCGTCGCTTCGTAGTCGGCGATCTCGGCCAGGGCGACCGCGCCGCCCACGCTGTCGAGGATGCCCTCGCCCTTCAGGAACGCAGCCAATGTCGTGAGGTCGACGGGCTGGTTCTCGTCGCGCAGGCGCACCATCGAGCGGTAGAGGATCTGATGGGAGGGATGATAGAAATCCTCCTCGCGGACCTCGGTCACGACGGAATGGATGGCATCGTTGTCCAGCAGGATCGCCGAGAGAACGGCCTTTTCCGCCTCGATATCGTGAGGCGGGACCCGCCCGTGGACTTCGTCGTGTCCGTGCGCTCGCTCGCTCACGTCACCCCCTCTGGCTGATTGCTCCCGGCGGCTCGGACGAGCGCGGGAGCCCGAGCATACCATCTGCTCGCTTTCCTCGACTGGGCTTGCGGTCGCTGAATCGCCGCCGGTCCCGGAATCGTTCGCAGCCGTCACCTGAGAAAGCAGGACGCCCGCCGACGAACCCCGTTCGGGGACTCGTGCGGCGGGCGTCCGAGCAGCTTCGTGCAGGGCGCGTCCCGACAGCGGGACCTACTCGGCGGCGATGACCGTGACCTTGAACTCGGCGATCACGTCGCTGCGCAGTCGAATCGAGACCGTGTGCTCACCGGTCGTCTTGATCGGCTCGGAGAGCTGGATCTTGCGACGATCGACGTCGAGGCCCTTCTCGGCCAGCAGCTCCGACAGGTTCTGGGCCGTGACGGAGCCGAAGAGCTTGCCTTCGTCGCCGGCCTGCGCCGCGATCTCGAGCTTCGATGGCGTCGAGCTTCGACTTCACGGCCGTCAGGTCCTTCAGCTCCTTGGCGAGCTTCTCGGCGATGACGCGCTTCTGGTGCTCGACCTCGTTGACGCGCTCGGCGGTCGCGATCAGCGCCTTGCCCTGCGGAATCAGAAAGTTGCGGGCATAGCCGGGCTTGACGGTCACGATCTCGCCGGCGTCGCCGAGCGCGTGGACGTCTTCACTCAGGATGACTTGAACGTTTCCCATCGGGGTCACTCCTTGCCTCTCATCACTCTCAGCTCTTCGATTCCCGCTTCACGATCCGCCACCCGCTCGACGAGGCTCCATGCTCCGCCGCCAAGTGCCTCGATCGCTCCGCGATCGAAAGCTAGAAGTGGCTGGGGGCGTACGGCAGCATCGCCAGCTGGCGTGCGCGCTTGATCTCCAGAGCCAGCGGTCGCTGGTGCTTGGCGCAGGTGCCCGAGATCCGCCGCGGCGTCATCTTGCCGGTCTCCGTGATGAAGAGCCGTAGCGTCTTCACGTCCTTGTAGGAGATCGTGACGTTCTTGTCGGCGCAGAAGCGGCAGACCTTGCGGCGCTGGAACATGCCCTTCTTCTTGGCCGACTTGCGCGCCTTCTTGCGAGCAGCCGCTCGCAGCCGGCCCTTGACGGTCAGCGGCGCGCGGGGCGGTCGGTCCCTCGATCGCCCCGGTCACCCCGATCGCCGCGATCCGGTCGATCGCCGCGGTCGCGGTCGTCGCGCGGCGGTCGCGGGCCGCGATCTCCGGCGGGACCACTCGGACCCGCCGCCGGGCCGCTCGGCCCGCTCGGTCGATCGCCACCACCGCGAGGTCCGCTCGGGGGCGTGGCGCCACCGGCGGCCGGACCGCTCGGAGGCTTCGGGGCTGTCGTCGTCTCGTTCGTCTCGTCACTCACGACTCATCCTCCTCTGCAGTCCGAATCCGCATCGTCATCTTCCTGGTCCGAGTCATCCGAGTCGTCCGACTCGTCCGAGGCCTCGTCCGCCGCGTCCGCCTGCAGCGACCGCCGCCTGGCGCTCGGCCTCTTCCTGCTCGCGGCGCGCCGCAGCCTCTTCCGCTTCGCGAGCCGCGCGCTCGGCGGCGCGCTTGGCCTGCTCGACCTCGGCCTCGGCCGCGGCGGCCTTTCGGCCTTCGATGTCCTCGACCTCTTCGTCCGCGAGGATCGTCAGGAAGCGCAGCACCGACTCTTCGAGTCGCAGCGCGCGCTCGAGGTCCGGCACGACCTGGCCGTCTTCAGGAATTGCAGCGTGTAGTAGTGGCCCTTGTGGAACTTGCGAATCTCGTAGGCGAGCTTTCGCTTGCCGTGATCCTCACACATCAGGCGCGTGGCGTCGCCCGATTCCAGGATGCCGTCGAGCTTGGCCAGGATCGCCTGGCTGCCCTCGTCCGAAATCTCGGGCTGGACGATGAACGTCGTTTCGTATTCCCGCAAAGTGTTCCTCCCGGTCAGAGCCCCTTCAGATGGGCTCTGGGCGCTTGCTGCCTCCTCTTTATCTGCGCTGACCCGGCCCGGTCGTCGCCGAAACGACGTGCGTCGGACGCCTGGGGGTCGGGAAGGCAGGTGGGCACGACGGGAGTCGCAACCCGGAGGGTGAAGCACCGAGGTCAGGGGTGATTGATTCTTGGATGAAGTGACGGTCGGCCGGGCCGGAGCCGCGGCGGAGATCGCTTCGCTTTCGAGCCCGCAGGTGATACCACAGCCTGCCACGGCAAGTCAAAGACCGGTTGACCGGGTCGAGCCCCGAGCCCCCGGAGGACACGATCCCAGCCAAGAAGGCCGATCGCGGGCAGACCGGCCGTTCCGGCTCAGGGCCGCGTCGTCTGCTCGAGCGGCCGATTCGCCATCCAGCGGAGCATCGTCTCGACCGCCGTCACGTCGCTCAAGCGCCGCCGGGCCCGCGTGGGCTCCGTCGGCGGCCCGACCCGAAAGGTCGCGCCGAGCCCGAGCAGGGCCCGGAAGGCGTCCTCGTCGGTCGAATCATCGCCCACGTAGACGGGCCGGACCGACTCGGACCAGCCCGGCCCGTAGCGCTCGCGCAGCACGTGCAGAACCGCGTGCCCCTTGTCCCAGCCGATCGGCGGTCGGCCCTCCACGGCGCAGAGTGCGTCGCTCGCCTGGAAGCCAGCCTCCCGGATCAGCTGTGCGGCTCGCTCCGACAGCTCCTCGTGCGCACTCTCCGGCGCCTCCCGAAAGTGGAACGTGAGCGAGGCGCCCTTCGTCTCCATCCACGCCCCCGCTACCCCGAGAGCATCGAGATTCCGAGCGAGCTCGCGCCCGCGCTCGCGGTAGTGATCGACTGTCGGGATGTCGAAACGTCTCGAGCCCGCCGCCCTCGATCTCGAGACCGTGATTGCCGGCATAGACGAGCCCGTCCATCCCGACATGCTTGCGGATATCCTCGAGCGCCCGCCCGCTCACGATCGCGACATCCGTATCCGGTCGTTTGGCGCAGCCTTCGAGGACCTCTCGCATCGACTCCGACATCGCGACCTTCGACGGATGGGACGCGATCGGTGCGAGGGTCCCGTCGAAATCCAGAAACAGCGCGACCCGCCGATTGCCGACGAAGGCGCCCAGCCAGCTCTCGAAATCACTCTCCCGGACCGGCGCCATGCGATCATCGTATCGCGTCGCGCTCCCCAGGAACTCGTCGAGCCATTCGTGGAGGTCGTGGCGCTGCTCGCGCCGCTGCAGTGCGCGCATCCGGGACTCCCGCTGGTCCTTCGGCATGCTGAGCGCGAGATGGATCGAGTCCGCCACGCTGTCGACGTTGTAGGGGTTGACCGTGATCGCCTCGAGCATCGTCTCTGCGGCGCCGGCCAGACGCGAGAGGACGAGCACTCCCGGCTCATCGGTCTGGCTCGCGACGAACTCCTTCGCCACGAGGTTCATGCCGTCGCGCAGCGGCGTCACGAGACCGACGTCGGCGTCTCGGTAGAGCGCCGAGAGGCGCGAGGCCGCGATCGAGCGATTGATGTAGCGGATGGGCGTCCAGATGCTGGTCCCGAAGCGGCCGTTGATGCGCCCGACGAGCTCGTCGATCTCGCGCTTCAGCTGCTGATACTCCGTGACCTGCTCGCGAGAGGGCACGGCCACCTGGATCAGGGTCACCTTGCCGCGATGCTCCTTGTGGAGCTCGAGGAGGCGTTCGTAGGCGAGCATGCGCTCGGGAATGCCCTTCGTGTAGTCGAGCCGATCGACGCCCAGGATGATCTTCTGCCCGGGCGGCCGATGCGGACGCGCGGCACTCGCGGGCCCGCTCTGCGTAATCGTCGTAGTCGATTCCCGAGCGGGAAGGCGCCCACCTGGACGGTGTGGTCGCCGTGCTCGATCCAGCCTTGCTCACGATCGACGCGCGCGCCGAGCAGGCGCTCCGCGCAATCGAAGAAGTTGCGCGACGTAGCCCGGTGAGTGGAAGCCCACGAGATCGCAGGCGAGCAGACCGCGCAGCACCTCGCGATAGGTCGGCAGGATCCGGTAGACGTCGAAGGGCGGGAAGGGAATGTGCAGAAAGAAGGCGACGCGGGCATCGCTGCGCTCACGTCGAATCATCTCGGGACAGAGCGCGAGATGATAATCGTGCACCCAGATGAGATCGCCGTTCTCGACCTCGTCGATCGCGGCATCCGCGAAGCGCCGATTGACGGCTTCGTAGACCTCGAAGTTTCGACGATCGAGGACCACACGCTCGGGAAGCGAGTGGAAGAGCGGCCAGAGCGTCCCATTCGAATAGCCGTGGTAGTAACGGCGGGTCTCGTTGTCGGACAAGGGCACGGGTCGCAGGCGGTAGGGGCTGTCGGGCACCTCGAGCGTTTCGTCGGGCCGCAGCTTCGCCCCGGGCCAGCCCACCCAGACGCCGCCCCGCTCGCGCATCGCTGGCTCCATGGCCGCGACGAGCCCTCCACCCGAGCGTTCCACGTGCAGCTGGCCGCGACTCCTCTTGATCGTGACCGGCAGGCGATTGCTCAAGACGATCAGTCGATTCGATTTCGTTCCTGGTGACATTGCGCCAAGATAACGGCCGCACAGCAAAGGAACAGGAATGGATCGCACAGCAAATCTGGATCTGGCCGTGGTGGGCAACTGCACATGGGCCGGCCTGGTCGACGAGCAGGCTCGGGTCGTGTGGGCCTGCCTGCCTCGCTTCGATTCCGATCCGGTCTTCCCAGCGCTTCTGGACGGCGAAATCGACGAGAACGGCGTCTTCGCGATCGATCTCGTCGACTTCGCGACGAGCGAGCGGGAATACGTCGGGAATACCGCGATCCTGCGCACGGTTCTCCGGGATCAGCACGGGGGCGCCGTCGAAATAGTCGACTTCGCACCGCGCTTCGCGAATTTCGGTCGCACCTACCGCCCCACGATGCTGATGCGTCGAGTCACACCGATCCAGGGAGAGCCTCGGATCCGCGTCGTGATCACGCCGCGCAGCGACTACGGGCGCGAGCCGGCGCGAACCGCCCGCGGCTCCAACCACATCCGCTACATGACCTCGGGCATCACGCTCCGGCTGACGACCGACGCGCCCATCTCATACGTCGCGGACGCGACCCCCTTCGTCCTCGGCCAGCCGATCCATCTGATCCTGGGCCCCGACGAGAGCTTTCGCGATCCGATCGAGAGCACCGTCCGCGAGTACGAGGAGCGCACCCGTGCCCATTGGACGGAGTGGGTGCGCGGCCTGTCGATTCCGTTCGAATGGCAGCAGGAGGTGATTCGCGCCGCAATCACCCTGCAGCTCTGTTATTTCGAGGAGACCGGCGCGATCGTCGCCGCGCTGACGACTTCGATCCCGGAGCACGCGGGCTCCGAGCGGAACTGGGACTACCGGTTCTGCTGGCTTCGAGACGCGTATTTCGTGGTGCATGCGCTGAATCGCCTCGGGGCGACAGGCACCATGGAGGGCTATCTGAACTATCTCGCCAATCTGGTCGCGGGTGCCGGCGCGGAGGGCGGACTGCAGCCGGTCTACGGCATAGGCCGCGAAGTCCGCCTGATCGAGCGGATCGAGAAGAGTCTCGCCGGCTATCGCGACACCAAGCCCGTGCGGGTCGGCAATCAGGCCCACGAGCATATCCAGAACGACGTCTACGGCTCGGCCGTGCTGGCCGCCACACAGTCCTTCTTCGATGCGCGACTGCTGAAGCCCGGTGGCGACCGGCTCTTCAAGACGCTCGAGCTGATCGGGGATCACGCGGTGCGCGTCTGGGACAAGCCGGATGCGGGACTCTGGGAGCTGCGCACGCGCGAGAGCGTGCACACGTTCTCGGCGGTGATGTGCTGGGCCGCGTGCGATCGACTGGCGCGGATCGCCTTACGGTTGAAGAAGGACGATCGCGCCGGGTATTGGCGTTCCAAGGCCGATGAGATGCGCCGCGAGATCGAGCGGCGGGCCACGACGAACGGCCCGCTCTTCACGGCCACATTCGACGGCGACGAGACCGATGCCTCGCTGCTGCTGCTCGAGCAGCTCGGCTTCGTCGACGCGCACGATCCGCGCTTCCTGGGCACGATCGCCGCGGTCGAAGACGAGCTCAGGCGCGGTGACTATCTTTATCGCTATGCGGTTCCCGATGATTTCGGGGTGCCCCAGACGGCCTTCAACATCTGCACCTTCTGGTACATCGACGCCCTCGCCGCCTGCGGACGCGCGGACGAGGCCCGCCGGCTCTTCGAGAACATGCTCTCGCGCCGCAATGCCGTGGGACTGCTCTCGGAAGATCTAGACCCGGAGACCGGCGAGCTCTGGGGGAACTTTCCGCAGACCTACTCGATGGTCGGATTGATCAACTCGGCCATGCGCTTGTCCCGCTCCTGGGAAGACGCGCTCTAGTCCGGCCGGGTCGCGCCCGTTCGGGGCGGCGGCGTCAGGCGTCGAGCAGCAGGCGATGCACGCGCAGGTCGTCGGTCAGCTCGGGATGGAACGTGCAGGCGAAGCGTCTTCCCTCGCGTACGAGCACGGGCTCGCCATCGACGCGGACGAGCACCTCGACGCGAGGGCCGATCGCCGAGAGCCGCGGCGCGCGGATGAACACGCACTCGAGCCCGGCGAATCCTTCGGCGGAGTCGGGATCCGCTGGCGCGACGAAGGAGTCGAGCTGGGTTCCGTAGGCATTGCGCTCGGACTCGACGTCGATGAGACCGAGTGTCGGTACGGGATGATTATGCGCCTCGCGGGACATCAGGATCGCACCGGCGCAGGTCCCGAGCACCGCCCCGCCCGACTCGGCGAACTCCTGGATCGGCTTCACGAGCTCGTGACGAATCAGTCCCTTCGAGATCGTCGTGCTCTCGCCGCCCGGCAGGATCAGGGCGTGCAGATCCTCGAGATGCCCCGGCGACAACACCCGCCGCCCCCGAGCACCGAGCTGCTCGAGGGCGGTGAGATGTTTCTCGATGTCACCCTGGATCCCGAGGACCCCGACGATCGCGCGCGAGTCGGACACGATCCCGCGCCTACCAGCCGCGATTCGCGAGTCGCTCGCTCTCGTCGAGTGTCGACATCTCGAGGCCTTCCATGGCCATACCCAGGCCGCGGCTCGCATTCAGGACCTCTTCGGGATCCTCCCAGTGCGTGCACGCATGCACGACGGCCCGGGCCCGCTTGGCCGGATCCTCGCTCTTGAAGATGCCCGAGCCGACGAAGACGGCCTCGGCGCCCAGCGAGCGGCAGAGCGCCGCATCCGCAGGCGTCGCCACGCCGCCCGCCGCGAAGTTGGGCACCGGCAGCTTGCCGTTGGCGTGGACGTACTGAACGAGGTGATAGGGCGCGCCCATGTCGCGTGCCGTCGACATCAGCTCCTCCTCGGGCAGCGCCTGGATCGCGCGAATCTCGCCGACGACCGTGCGCAGGTGGCGGACCGCCTCGACGATGTTGCCGCTGCCCGCCTCGCCCTTGGTGCGGATCATCGCCGCCCCTTCTCCGACACGCCGGAGCGCCTCGCCGAGGTTCCGCGCGCCGCAGACGAAGGGCACGCGGTAGTCGTGCTTGAGGATGTGATGCTCGTCGTCAGCGGGCGTCAGCACCTCGCTCTCGTCGATGAAGTCGACACCGAGGGCCTCGAGGACGCGGGCCTCCTGGATATGCCCGATGCGCACCTTCGCCATCACCGGGATCGACACGGCCTTCTGGATGCCTTCGATCATCTCGATCGAGCTCATGCGCGCGACCCCGCCGTCCCGTCGGATATCCGAGGGCACCCGCTCGAGCGCCATCACGGCGCAGGCGCCCGAGTCCTCGGCCACCTTGGCCTGGTCCGCGTCGACGACGTCCATGATCACGCCGTTCTTCATCATCTCGGCCAGTCCGACCTTCAGCTCGAAGGCCTCCGCCCCGCGCCGCAGGGCGCCGTTCCCGCCCGATCCATTCTCGTTCGCCATGTCCGTTCCTCCTGGATTCCGGGCCCGCCCAAGGCGCCAGCCCGAGAGTTCGTTCGATCGATCCGGATGGAGGCCTTCGCCGTCCATCCCCCGACCGCCGAGTGCAGGCCCTCTGCCTGCGCCCGCTGATCAGAGATGCATTCCGCCGGTCCGCGCCGCCCGGACCCGAGCCGGCACGCTTGCGCGCACGACCTCGCCGAGCGCCGCGACGCCCAGTCTGATCTCGTCCTCGTCCGCTCCCGTCACCGTCAGCCGCATCGCGCTCGAGGGCCGCGCGTCGGGCATGAACAGCGTTCCCGGCGAGTAGACGACCCCCGCCCGCTCCGACTCCGCCAGCAGGTCCCGCGTATCGAGGCCCTCCGGCAGCTCGACCCACCGCTGATAGCCGCCGTCCGGGCTCGTCCAGCGCGTGCCTTCCGGCATCGCCGCCTCGAGCGCCGCGTCGAGCGCGGCGTGACGCCCGCGAATCAGCTTCCGGATTCGCTTCAGGTGTCGGTCGTAGCCGCCGGTCTCGAGAAAACGAGCGAGCCCGGCCTGCAACGGCAGGGCGTCCGAGAGATCCGTCGCGTGCTTGAGCGCGACGAGTCCCTCGAGTGCTCGCCCCCGCGCGAGCACCGACCCGACGCGCACGCCGGGAAAGAGCGACTTCGAGAACGAGAAGAGCAGGACCACGATCCCCGCGTCGTCGAGGGCCGCGAGCGGCGGGAGGTCCTTGCCGCGAAAGCGTAGATCCATCTCGAAGCCATCTTCGATCACCGGCACGCCGTGACGCGCGGCGATCGCGAGCGTCTCCCGGCGCCGCTCGAGGGACGAGGTGATCCCGAGCGGATTATGGAAGCTCGGAATCGTATAGAAGGCCTTCACCTCGGGCTTCGAGAGCAGCCGGTCGAGCGCATCGGGATCCGGTCCGTCATCGTCCATCGAGACCGGCGCGGGCGTCAGACCGAGGCCGACGAGAGCCGAGAGCACATTGGCATAGGTCGGCACCTCGACCGCCACCTGATCACCCGGCTGGGTGAAGAGTCGCAGGGCGAGCGAGATTCCCTGGCTCGCGCCGTGGCATAACACATGATCGTCCGGACCGTGCTCGATTCCGAAGCGCCGGAATCGATCGACCATCGCGCACCGAAGCCCGAGGTCACCCTGTGGCTCCGCATACGAGAAGAGCTCGGGCCCCTTCTCGCGCAGGGTTGCGTCCATGCAGCGACGAAATTCCTCCACCGGATAGAAGGCCGGGTCGGGGACCAGGCGATGCAGCTCGACGACGCCGGGTCGGGTCGCATAACGCGGGCGCATGTTCTCGAGCGTGATCAGGCGCTCGACCTGGGGGGCCAATGCGAGATCGATCTCGCGCTCACCGCCCTCCCCCGGCGCCCGGACGTCCCGCTCCGGCCGGAGGGGCCCGTGACCGCGCCCCGTCTCCGACCGCCCAGCCTTTGGCGAGTCGTGTCTCGAATCGCCGACCACCGCGATCGTCGAACGCACGAAGGTGCCGGCGCCGACTCGCGCTTCCACCCAGCCGGCCTCGGCGAGCGATTCGTAGGCGAGCGCCACGGTGTCTCGATGAAGGCCCAGCGCGGCGGCCAGCGCGCGAATCGCGGGCAGACGCTCGCCGGGCACGCGCTCACCCCGCTCGATCTCCGCGCGAAGCTGCCCGGCGATCTGCTGATAGGCAGGCTGGCCGGAGCGATCGTCGATCGTGAGGTCGAGTGGGGCAGGCGAGCGGAGCATGGCCGGACACTATCAGCCGGACAATCTCCCGACAAGCCAGATTGTCCGACTCGACACAGCTGAATCGGTCCTGACAATCATCAAGATCCGTTGAATTGTCCCATCGCGACCGTCAGCCCCTCCGCCAGCACCCGCTCGATGGCATCCGCCGCGCGGTCGATGCTGGCCTCCACGACCCGCTCTTCGTCCGCGGGGAAGGGCGACAGCACCCAATCGAGGACCCCTTCACGCGTGCCCGGGTGCCCCACCCCGAATCGCAGCCGGGGCACCTCCCTGGTTTCGAGCCGGTCGAGGATGTCGCCGATTCCGCGATGCCCACCCGCCCCGCCTCCGGGTCGCAACCGGATCCGACCGGTCGGCAGGTCGAGATCGTCGTAGACCACGAGGAGGTCGCTCGCCGGATCCAGGCCTGGCCAGCGGGCGCAGGCGGCGGCGACGCTGGCTCCGGATCGATTCATGAAGGTCTGCGGCGCCACCAGCAGGCAGTCGAGACCCCCAATCCCCACCCGGGCGATCCGGGCGTCGAGCCCCGGATCGAGCCGCCAGGCCGCGCCCGCGCGCTCCGCGAGCCGCTCGACCACCCGGAGGCCGATGTTGTGGCGCGTCGCAGCATACGCGTCGCCGGGATTGCCGAGCCCGACGATCAGACGCAAGGGTGCCATGGCAGAGCCGTCCACGATCGGGTCGGCGGGCTCTCCCTCGGCCTCGACCCGAGCCGGTCTCAGCCCGCGCAGACGCCACCAGGCCGCGCGAAGGCGACCCATCACGCTGAGCTCCAGCATCGACTCCAGCCCCCCGCGAGCATCGAAACCGCTCGTCGGAACGCCGGCGAGATCGACTCGACGACGCTAGTCGTCGCTCGCTTCGGCCTTCGCGTCGTCGCTCTCCGCGCCTCCCGCCTCTTCGCCCTCTGCGGCCTCCACCTCGCCCTCGCCGTCCTTCAGCCCGCGCGGCACGAGCACGGTCGCCACGGTCAGCGAATCTTCGGTCACGAGCTCGACGCCGGCAGGCACCGTGAGGTCGGCGATGTGCAGCGAGTCCCCGAGCTCCATGCCCGAGACGTCGGCCTCGATCTCGTCCGGAATCGCGTTCGGCATGCACAGCAGCGTGATCTCACGCTGCTGCTGATCGAGCACGCCACCGAGCACGACGCCCTTCGGCGTTCCGGTGAGATGGATCGGGACATCGACCTCGATCTTGTGGGTGAGGTCGATCTCGTAGAAGTCGACGTGGGTCAGACGGCCTCGCACGGCCTCGCGCTGCAGCTCCTTCGCGATCACGGTGCGCCCCGCCACCGGCGAGTTCCCGGCGAGGTCGATCAGCGTGTTCACGCCGCTATGGCTGCGCTCGAGCAGGCGCTCGAGTCCGGCCGCATCGAGGGCGATCGGCGTGGCGTCTCGGCCGCCGCCGTACACCACCCCCGGAACCAGCCCCTGCGCCCTCAGCTTGCGAGCCGCGCCCTTGCCGCGCGAGTCGCGCGCCTCCACTTCGAATGTCACGTCACCCATGTTCTTCTCCTCGTCGGTCGCCGCATTCTTCCCGATGGTCGCGCGCCGCGACGTCGGGGAGTACCGACCCTGATGGCTCGCGAAGCGGAGCGACCGGCCGCCTTCGACCAGGGCATTCCGTTCTTCGCTCGTGTTGATCAGAAGAGCGAGCTCACGCTCTCCTCATTGTTGATGCGTCGAATCGCCTCGCCGATCGGAGCGGCGACGGAGACGACGTGAAGCTTGCCCATGTCGACCGCATCGGGCCGCAGGGGAATGGTGTCGGTCACGATGACCTGTTCGAGCGGCGACTCGCCGATCCGCTTGATCGCCGGCCCCGACAGCACGGGATGCGTGATGGCCGCATGCACCGCGACCGCGCCTTCGTCCATCAGGCTGCGCGCGGCCTCGCAGAGCGTGCCCGCGGTGTCGACCATGTCGTCGACGATGACGCAGGTCCGGCCCTCCACGTTGCCGATGATGTTCATCACCTCCGCGACATTCGCGACCTCGCGCCGCTTGTCGATGATCGCCAGACTGGCGCCGAGCCGCTTCGCGTAGGCGCGCGCGCGCTCGGTTCCGCCGGCGTCCGGAGAGACCACGGTCACGTCGGAGCCGATCCGGCGCTCGATCGCTCCGAGCATCAGCTGGGTCGAGTAGAGATTGTCGACGGGAATATTGAAGAAGCCCTGGATCTGGCCCGAGTGCAGATCCATACACAGGATCCGGTCGGCCCCGGCGGTCTGGATCAGGTCGGCGACCAGCTTCGCCGTGATCGGGACGCGCGGCCGGACCTTGCGATCCTGGCGGGCATAGCCGTAATAGGGGATGACTGCGGTGATGCGGCGGGCGGACGCGCGCTTGAGCGCGTCGATCATGATCAGCAGCTCCATCAGGTGGCTGTTCTGTGGCGCGCAGGTCGACTGCAGCGCGAAGCAGTCGAGCCCGCGGACGTTCTCGCCGATCTCGATGGCACACTCACCGTCGCTGAAGGTCCCGACCTCGGCGCGCCCCAGCTCGATGTCCAGATAGGACGCGACGGCACGAGCGAGCGCGACATTGGCATTGCCGCTGAACAGCTTTAGATCCTGCATCCGTCTGGCCTTTCCTTTACCGCGTCTCGTCGCCATCTCGCTCGACTCATCACCGTCCAGATCAGCGTCGTGATCATCCATCGACCCGCTCGATTCGTCTCGGGTCGGCCCGATCCGCGGTCAGTGATCCACGTCGCAATGTCTCTCCCCGCATCGGACCAACGCTGCGACCGTCCACCATCTACCATCCGCTCAGCCTGCAGCCCTCGCAGGCCCACGGTCCCCAGGGTCCCCATCCCCATCTCCGTCCGCTCTCGAGAGGAGGCAACGGGAAGAGTTGGCTGGGGCGGTAGGACTCGAACCTACAAATGGCGGCTCCAAAGGCCGCTGCCTTACCATTTGGCGACGCCCCAAGAAATTCTGTCGACCTCACGCCCCGGCAGCGTGCGGGTCACACGAACCCAGATTTCCTGTGAATCCGAAGAGGAATTCAGCTCTCGGGCCGCCTTGGCCGCCGCGTCGGCGGACTCGAAGACTCCAAAGACCGTCGCTCCGCTCCCGGACATGCTCGTCGCGACCGCTCCCAGCTCACGGATTCGCCCCATCAGCCGACCGATCGGCGGGCAGAGTCGAATCGCAGCGGGCTGGAGGTCGTTCCTGAGCAGGTCCCCAAGGGCGGTAATCCAGTCCCCTGATTCACCCTGCAGCCGTGAAATCGCCCGCATCGTAGAGCCTGCCCCCCCCTGCGTCAACGAATCGCCGAGTGCATCCGCCACCCGGTAGACCTCCGCCGTTGCGACGGAAATTCCCGGATTCGCGATCACGAGGTCGAGCTCGGGCAGGCCCTCGATCGGGGCGACCTGCTCGCCGATCCCCGTGACGAGCGCAGGCCCGGGCGCGAGAAAGAACGGCACGTCTGCGCCCAGCCCGAGCGCCAGGCGAGCGATCTCTTCGGGCCCGGGTCCCAGGTCCCCCGCGAGCACACACAGCAGGCGAAGAACGGCCCCCGCATCGCTCGATCCTCCGCCGAGCCCCGCGCCCGCGGCGATGGACTTGCGCAGCCGCAGCCGCAGACGCCCCTCCAGGCCACTCGCGCGACGGAAGGCCTCGGCTGCGCGCACAGCCAGATTGTCCGATCCACTCGCCGTCGCCCGCAGCGCGGCAGGCAGATCGGCGCCGGGATCCGTCGACATCTCGAGCTCGCTCTCGTCCGGGCCGGGGAGCCACTCGAGCTCGACCTCGTCGTGCAGGTCGATGGGGGTGAAGAGACTCTCGATCAGGTGGTAGCCATCTGGCCTGCGCCCCGTGAGTCGCAGCCCGAGGTTGATCTTGGCCGGTGTTCGCAGCCGGACGATCCGCCGCGCCGCGCTCCCGGGCTCCGGCGTCACCGCCCCTTCCCGACGAAACGCATGCGCAGCTCGTAGAGCAACGAATCGATCAGATGGCGCTCATCGTCGTCGAGGTTGCCCCGCGTCTTGTCGCGCAGCATCTCCAGCGTGTCGATGGTCTGCTTGGCGACCAGGGGATCCGGCTCGGCGCGCTCACCGGTCGAGGGGTCCGGCACCGCGCCCAGCTGATAGAGCGCCGTCGTGCCCAGAGAGAGCACGAAGGTCGAGAAGTCGACGGGCGGAAGCCCGGATGCGGGCCTCTTCTTCTCGCCGGCTTCCCGGGAACTGCGATCGTCGCCTGCCGCCATGACTCAGCCTCCCTGCTCGGAGTGGTTCGCAGGAGCGCCACGATCGGCCGACTCCACCTCGAGCCGATCGAGCCGTCCCATCTCACGGTGAGCGTAGAGGAAGCGCTGGCCCACCGTCACGGTCGAGCCGACCGCGAGCACGACGAGGACCGGCCAGAGCCAGCCCGTGAGGGTCCCGATCGCGAGCAGACCGATCCGCTCGCCCCGTTCGAGCAGCCCACCCGGCATCCGTTCGAGCATCAGCTCGGCGCGTGCCTTCGCGTAGGAGGTCAGCACCGTCACCACCAGGATCCAGCCACAGACGAGCGAGCCCAGCAGATCGCCGCCCCCGACGAAGAACGCGAACAGCCCGAGCATCGCCAGGATGTCCACGACGCGATCGAGCGACGAGTCGAGGAAGGCTCCGAATCGGGTCGTCACCCCGAAATGCCGGGCCACGACTCCATCGACGAGATCGAAGAATCCTCCCGCTACGAGCAGCGCCCCACCCCATCGCAGCTCGCCCTGCGCGAAGGCCAGGGACGACGCGCCTGCCACGACGGTGCCCGTGACGGTCATCCAGTCCGGATTGATGGGGCGCCAGAAGAGGAAGGGAAAGAGCGCGTGGACCCAGCCGTCGATGCGGTCACCGAGGCGTTCCTTGATCACGACCCGACTCGCAGACCCGATCGCTGCCCTCGACGCTCATCGCGACGAGCCCACGACGGCCCGCGAAGGGCCCGACCGACGGCGAGCTCAGGAGTCGGCAGAACCGTCGGATCCACCGCCGAATCCACCACCGCCGAGCGTGCTTCGCGCCGACGAGAAGTCGCCGGCGAGGCCGCCCGAGGCCCCAGCGCCAATCGATCCGGCCGGAGGCTGAGCCGAGGCAGCCGGCGCATCGGCGCCCTGTGCCGCCTCCTCCGCCTCGAGCTCCGCGGTCGTCGTCATCTTGTCGGAGACGTCGTGCAGCGATTCGATGTGCTGCTGGAAATCCGATTCTTCCACCCAGCCGCGCCGGCTGTGCAGGCGACGATCGAAGCGCAGACGTTCAACTGATTCTCGATCCATGACTCAATTCTCCGATAGGCATCAGCGCGTGACCCGCGCGGCCGCGCAAGCTAGCAGCCTCCCCGGGAACCCGCCGCTTTCCGTGGGGCTCCAAATTGACTGAGCCAGGCGCGCCGGATAGCGTGCGGCCGGGAGTCGACCCCTTGAGACCGATTCGATGCTTCGACCGCAGCACCCTGCCCGACGCCGCGCCCCGCCGCGGGCAGCGCGCCCGCGTGCTCGCCATCGCGGCACTCGGCCTGGCCCTGACGCTCGTGACGGGCTTCGGCTGCAGCAAGAAGACCGCCGACTTCGAG
The DNA here is from genome assembly GCA_963698485.1 of uncultured delta proteobacterium. Taxonomy (GTDB): domain Bacteria; phylum Myxococcota_A; class UBA9160; order UBA9160; family UBA4427; genus UBA4427. Next base: position 475,916 of record CAVORA010000005.1, read on the forward strand.
GATGTGAAGCCCGCCGACGAGCTCTACGCAGAAGGCCTCGCAAAGCTCGAGGGGCGCAAGATCCTCGGACTCTTCACGCTGATCAACTACGACTCGGCGATCGAGAGCTTCCAGGCGATCATCGACAACTACCCCTACAGCGAGTTCGAGCAGAAGGCGCAGCTCAAGATCGCCGACGCCTACTTCGACGACGATCGTTACGAGGAAGCCCTCGCCTACTACCAGGACTTTGCGGACCTCCATCCCCAGCACCCTCGCGTCGCGTACGCGCTGCTGCGCGCGGCGCAATGTCACTTCAATCAGATCGGGTCGATCGAGCACGATCAGAGCGCCACCTTCGAAGCGACCGCCGCCCTCGAAAAGCTGATTCGCGAGCACCCCTACGCCGAGGAGACACGCAAGGGCGAAGAGATGATGGTCACGCTGCGGACACGCCTGGCCCTCAACATGCTGCATATCGCCGACTTCTATCTCGAACGAACCCACTGGCAGTCTGCTGCGGCGCGCTATCGCCGCGTGCTCGACGAGTATCCCGGCCTGGGGCTCGATGCGCGCGCGCTCTACCGCCTCGGTGTCTGTCTCGAGAACATGCGTCGTGAGGACGAAGCGCTTCGGCTCTATCACGTCGTCGTCGAGAACTATTCCGGATCACCGTCCGCCAAGAGGGCGCGCGCCCGGATCGCACGAGCGGAATAGCTCGAGTCTCGTCGCGCGGTCGCTGGCGCGCGACCGGCCGGGAACGCGAGCCCACGCCCGGGTTCTGCTCGCCGCCCTCGACGGGTGATGAGCAAGGTGCAATCTTTCCCGCGTTGACCGTGTCGATCGGTGGGCTTCCGGGGGGATTGCGATGGACATCTACGAGTACAGCTCGCCAACGGCGTCCGCTGAACCAGCCGCCGCGCCCTCCTCGGCACCCACGAGCTCCGCCTCGACCAACGCCCTCGAGACGCCGGGCGCCCCCTCCGAAACGGCTTCGAGCGAAGGCGTCCAGACCGAGGTCGGCCGGCGTGTGCGGCTCGGCTCGGTCGCGAGCGACCGCGAAATCCTGCTGCGGGGTCGGCGGGCCTTCGATCGCGGCGAGGACGCATCGGCCCTCGAGAGTCTGGATCGGCTGCGATCGCACGGCGTTCGCTTCGCCGACGTCCACTACATGCTCGGCATGCTTCACGAGCGCAGCGGGGACCTCGATGGCGCCCTCTCGAGCCTGCGCGAAGCCGTTCGAATCAATCCATCCTACGTGGAGGCGCTGCTCGCCTTGGCCAGCCTGCATGAGCGACGCGGTGAATACGATCGATCCCAGGGCTATGCCGAGCGGGCCAGTCAGCTCTCCCGGCCGACCGCAGGCGGGCTCGACCCGACGACTCGCGGCAAGCTCGCCAACCAGCAGGCGGCGCTCGCCGACGCGCTGGCCGAGGCAGGCGAGCGCCGCGATGCCATCGACCAGTACCGGCGCGCGCTCGATCGCTGCCCGACCTTCCATGACGTCCGCCACCGGCTGGGAATCGTCCTGCGCGAGGCGGGCCTGCCGGCGCAGGCCGCCGCCGAGTTCGCTCGCATCCTGCGGACCCATCCCGGCATGCTCGAGAGCCAGATCCAGCTCGGCCTGACCTACTACTCGATGGGCAGGACGCCCGAGGCCGTCCGCGAGTGGGATGCCGTGCTCGAGAAGGATCCCAGCCGAGACGAAGCGCGCATGTATCTGCGGCTGGTCGGCGCGACGGGGGCCGCGACGCGAAGCACGAAGGCCAGCGCTCGGGCGGCCGAGCCGGAGAGTGACCTCTCCTTCCAGTCGATTCCGCAGGCGCAGGCGATGCCGGTCGAGGCCTCTTCACAGCTGGAGGCCCCTTCACAGCTGGAGGCCCCTTCACAGCTGGAGGCCCCTTCAGAGCGAGAGACGTCCTCACAGCCAAAGGCCGCTGCCGGCTGGTCGACGACGGAGCTCGTCGGAAAGGACCCGAAGGTTCGAGACGCATGAGCGAAGAGACCCCCTTCATCGACCTGATCGCGATCACGATCGTCACCCTGGCCGTCGCGCGTGGGGTCTGGATCGGGCTGATCCGGGAAGGGCTTTCGCTCGCGGCGATCGGCCTGTGCACGATCGTCACGCGGCTCTTCGTCGAGCCAGTGGCGATCCAGCTGACCGCCTGGACCGGCGAGGAGATCACGGGCAAGACTGCGATCTGGATCGCCGGCGTCCTGCTGGTGATGGCGACGATCCTCGTTTGCGGCGTCGTCGCTCGTCTGATGAAGCGCGGCGCCAGCTTCGCCGGACTGGGCTGGGCCGATCGCGTGGGAGGCGGCGCCCTGGGACTGGCCGAGGGCTCGATCGTCGCGGCCGTGGTCGTGATGATCACGCTCTGGCTGGTCGGGCCCGACCATACCGTCACGAAGGACGCGCGCAGCGTCGCGCTCGTCGAGCAGCTCCAGTCGGCGCGCGAGGCCGGTGAGCTTCCCGCCGTGGCCGCGCCCGGGAAGTGGTTCTAGCGGACGTCGATCCGCTTCTCGCGTGCGCAGCGGCTCTGCTGGCCGCCTGTCCCGCGGAGCCGCGCTCTCAGACGCTCTCGGGTTCGACCCCGTCCTGGCCCTCGCCGTCGACCCACTGCCCGTGCTCGCGGATCAGCGCGACGAGTCGATCCGTCGCCTCGGCCTCCGGGACCGCGCGCGCCACGATCTGCTTGCCGACGTAGAGCGTCACCTGGCCCACGCCCGACCCGACATAGCCGAAGTCGGCATCGGCCATCTCGCCCGGACCGTTCACGATGCAACCCATGATGGCGATCTTCACGCCAGTCAGGTGGGCGGTCTTCGCCTTGATGCGAGCCGTCGTCTCTTCGAGATCGAAGAGCGTTCGGCCACAGGACGGGCAGGAGATGTACTCCGTGCGTGTGGTCCGCTGCCGCGCGCCCTGCAGAACGCGGTAGGCCAGATCGATCGCGGGCGCCGCGCCACAGACCGAATCGATCGAGACGATGTCTCCGATGCCATCGCATAACAACCCACCCAGCCGCACCGAAGCGTCGATCAGAGCAGCCTCGGGAACCCCCGTGATCTCGACCCCGAGGACCGGGTCCGGCCGTGCGGGATGGATTCGCTGGCGGAGCACGATCGGGGCCTGCGCGGCGCCGGAATCCGCGAGCGCCGAAACCAGAGCTCGATGATCATGCAGCGACGCCTCGGCCGACAGCCCGAAGAGCAAGCGCTCCCGTCCCGGTGTCTGCGACAGGACCCGCGCGACGAGGCTCGGGATCTCGTGATCGAGGGCTGCGATCTCCCACTCGATCGACGATGACGTCTTCCCGGCTAGCGCTGCCCCGGCGGCCAGCATCTCGTCCTCGACGTCGGGCGTCACCGTCACGACGAAGCGTCCGATCGAAGCGCCCGATCCCGGGGCCGTGGCGAGGGCAGCCTCGAGCGCCTCGACGCGCGAGTCGAGGCGCAGCGAGATCGGCATCTCGAGTCCCAGCGACCGCAGCTCGCGACATAGAGACTCCGCCATCTCGACCGTTCCCGGCCCCACCAGCAACGACTCGCACGCGACATCGGAGATTCCCGCGAGATCCATCGCGAGGCGCGCCGCCGCGTCCGCGGGCTCCGCGAGCGCCTCCGCCCACTCGAGCTCGACGCGCACGGGCTCTTCGTTTCCGAGTCCGGTCCCGGCGAGGTCGATGCGCAGGGTCTCGCGACGGGCGTAATCGTAGTAGTCGGGCATCGGCGGCGACGTGACGATGATCGGCTCGCGACGCGCGGCTCGCTCGGCGGCCACCCGCTGCGCTCGCTGGGCGATGCTCCGTGCGACTGGCACCTCGCGGACCGGGTCCTCGGTCAGCGAGACGCGGATCGTGTCGCCGAGCCCGTCCTCGAGCAGCGAACCGATGCCGATCGCGCTCTTGATGCGCCCGTCCTCGGAGTCGCCGGCCTCGGTTACACCCACGTGGAAGGGGTACGAGGGCTGGCCGGGGGCTCGCTCTTCGAGTCGCGCGGCGAGCAGACGATAGGCCTGGATCGCGACCTGGGTATTCGAGGCCTTCATCGAGAAGACGACGTCGTAGTACGACTCGTCCTCGCAGACGTCGAGGAACTCGAGCGCGCTCTCGACCATGCCCTCCGCCGTGTCGCCGAAGCGATTCATGATGCGATCGGAGAGCGAGCCGTGATTCGTCCCGATGCGCATCGCGACACCGTTCTCGCGGCAGCGCCTGACGAGCGGCCGAAAGCGTTCCCGCACCCGCTCGATCTCGGCCTCGTACTGCGAATCGTCGTACTCGCGAACCTCGAACTTCTTCTTGTCGGCGTAGTTGCCCGGATTGATCCGGACCTTCTCCACCAGGCCCGCCGCGATCAGGGCGGCGTTCGGCGTGAAGTGGATATCCGCCACCAGAGGCACGTGGACGCCTTGCGCCGTCAGCGCCCGCCTGATCTCCCGCAGGTTCTCGGCGTCGCGAATCGACGGCGCCGTCACGCGCACGATCTCGCAGCCCGCCTCGGCCAGCCGGATCGTCTGGGCCACGGTCGCCGCGGTGTCCATCGTGTCGGTGTTGGTCATCGACTGGATCCGGATCGGGTGGTCGCCCCCGATCCCGACGTCGCCGACGTAGACCACCCGCGTCAGGCGACGGCTCGGGCGATAGAAATCGACCGGCGGCAGCGCCCCGCCCTTCGACGCCGCGCGCGTCGTGCCGAGCACGGCCCCGGGCGAGCCTTCGCGCCCCTCCGATCCGGGAGAAGACGCGCTGCTCATCAGTCGCCCACCAGCTCGTTGAAGCGGGCGATGGCCTCGTCGAGCTTCGTCGGATCCTTGCCGCCCGCCTGAGCAAAGTCCGGACGGCCGCCCCCGCCGCCACCGACGACCGCGGCCACCTCGCGGATCAGGTCGCCCGCCTTGAGTCGATCGGTCAGGTCCTTCGTGACCCCGATCGCGAGCAGCGCCTTGTCGCCGTCGGCGGCAGCCAGACACACGACGCCCGTCCCGAGGCGGTTCCTGAAGTCGTCGACCATCGTGCGCATCGCCTTCGCGTCCACGTCCTCGACGACGCCCGCGAGCGCCTTTGCCCCCTCGATGCCCGAAAGCGCGCGCGCGGACGAAAAGAGATCGCCCCCCGCGCCGCCGCTCGACTTACGGGCGCGCAGGTCGTCGATCTGCTTCTGCGCCTCCTTGCGCTCCTCGAGCAGCTTGCCGACCCGGCCGGGCAGCTCGGCGAGCGGCACCTTGAGACGCTCGGCCGCCTCCTGCGCGAGGCGCTCCTGCTCCCGGATATGTCGCAGCGCGCCGATGCCCGTGAGCGCTTCGATGCGCCGGATGCCGGCGGCAATGCCGGTCTCGGAGACGATCTTCAGCAGCCCGATATCACCGGTGGCCCGGGCATGGGTGCCGCCGCAGAGCTCGGTGCTGCAGTCGCCGAAGGCGACGACGCGAACCGTGTCGCCGTATTTCTCGTCGAAGATCGCGATCGCGCCGGCCTTGATGGCCGAGGGATAGTCCATCTCGCGGGTCGCCCCGGGCTGATTCGATTCGATCATGACGTTCACTCGATCTTCGATCTCTTCGAGCTCGGAGGCCGTGAGCGGCGAATCATGGGTGAAGTCGAAGCGCAGGCGCTCGGGTCCGACGAGCGATCCCTTCTGCATCGCCTGCTCGCCCAGCGTCTCGCGCAGCGCCGCATGCAGCAGATGCGTCCCCGTGTGATTCCGCACCGTCGCCTGCCGCGACTCGGCATCCACGCGGAGATGCGCCTCCTGGTCGACCTCGATCTCACCCGAGACCACGACGCCCTGATGCACGAAGAGCCCGGCCACCGGCTTCTGGACGTCCCGGACCTCGACCTCGCCGGTCGCCGTCGTGATCCGACCGCGGTCACCCACCTGGCCGCCGCTCTCGGCGTAGAAGGGCGTCTCCTCGAAGATCAGCTCGATCTCGTCGCCGGCTCGCGCCGTCGAGACGGCTTCGCCCGCCCGCAGCATCGCCGTCACGGGAGACTCGAACTCGAGCGCTTCGTAGCCGCGAAACGTCGTCTGGACGTCGGACGCGATGCGGCCGTAGATCTCCTGCACCGCGGTGTCCCCGCTGCCCTTCCAGGAAGCTCGCGCACGCGTCTTCTGCGCGGACATCGCCTCGTCGAAGCCCGCCTGATCGAGCGACATGCCGTGACCGACCAGGATGTCGGCGGTCAGATCGATCGGGAAGCCGAAGGTGTCGTAGAGCCGGAAGACCGTCTCGCCCGGCAGCGTCTCGACGCCCTTCGCCTTGAGCTCCTCGATCTCGCCATCGAGCAGATCGATGCCCTTCGAGAGCGTCTCGAGGAAGCGCTCCTCCTCGCGACGGATCCGATCCGTGATGTAGGCGCGGCGCTCGACCAGCTCGGGGTAGGCCTCGCCCATCTCGTCGATCACCGCATCGGCGACCGAGTGGATGAAGGGCTTGTCCTGTCCCAGCAGCTTGCCGTGACGCGAGCCGCGACGCAGGATCCGCCGGAGCACGTAGCCCCGCCCGGCGTTGCTCGGCAGCACGCCGTCGCCGATCAGGAAAGTGAGCGCACGCGCGTGATCGGCGACCACCCGGAGCGAGACGTCCTGCTCTTCACTCGAGCCGGGATCGACGTTCGCCAGCTCACCGGCCCGCGTGATCAGCGGCATGAAGGAGTCCGACTCCCAGGTCGAGCGCACCCCCTGCAGCACGGCGGCCCAGCGCTCGAGCCCGCCCCCCGTATCGATCGACGGCTTCGGCAGCGGCGTCATCGCGCCCGACGCGTCGCGATTGAACTGCATGAAGACCAGGTTCCAGATCTCCATGAAGCGACCGGTCTCGCTCGACGGGTCGTCGTTCGGGTGCTCCGCCAGCGCCCCCCAGTCGAAGTGGATCTCGGAGCACGGCCCACACGGCCCGGTGTCGCCCATCGACCAGAAATTCTCCTTCTCGTCGAGGCGGTAGAGCTTCGACTCGGGAATCCCGATCTTGTCTCTCCAGATGATCGTAGGCCTCGTCGTCTTCCTGGAAGACCGACACGACCAGATCATCCGGACTGAAGCCGACGCCTTCGGTCAGCAGCGACCAGGCGTACTCGATCGCCTCTTCCTTGAAGTAGTCGCCGAAGGAGAAGTTGCCGAGCATCTCGAAGAAGGTGTGATGCCGCGGCGTGCGGCCGACGTTCTCGAGGTCGTTGTGCTTGCCCGAGACGCGCATGCATTTCTGCGAGCGTGGTCGCGCGCACGTAGTCCCGCGTCTCCTCGCCGAGAAAGGTCCGCTTGAAGGGCACCATCCCCGCGTTCACGAACATCAGCGTCGGGTCGGATTCGGGAACGAGCGAAGCGCTCGGCACGCGGCGGTGGCCGCGCTCTTCGAAGAAGCGAAGGAAGGTCTCGCGAATCTCCCGGGACGGGAGCGACATGGGGCACCTCTAGGCGGGTTGGCGGCCGGAATATAGCGGCCCCCCGCGAGGAATCTCGGATCGTGGAGCGCAGGCCTTCCAGCGGATCCCGCCCGATGCGGACGTAGAGATGGCAGGCCGGCGACCGCCCCACGCGAGCCCGACGGAGCTCCCCTCGAGTCAGATCAGATCAGCGGGAGTCAGCCCGCAACCCGAACCCGCAAGCCTTCGACGTCGAGACGAGGGGGCCTGCTTCGGGGCCGGGACTAGAAGCGATCGATATTGAAATCGTCGTCGTCGAGCAGCCCCGCCGCGCCGTCCGGATCGGGCTTCTTCTCCTCACCGTCGCCGTCGCCGTCCCCCGCGAACTCGTTCCATTCGGAGTCCGAGGTCGAGGCGATGCCGCGGAAGCGGAGCGCGAAGTCGTCGGGATTCGACACGTGCTTGAGCGCCTCGTCGTAGGAGACGAGGCCAGCCTTGACGTGGCTCATCAGCGACTGATCGAAGGTCTGCATGCCGTAGGTCGTGTGCCCCTTGGCGATCACCTCCGGCAGCTCCTTGGTGCGATCCTTGTCGGCGATCAGCTCGCGGGTCAGCGCCGTCGAGACGAGCACCTCGAGCGCGGGCACTCGCCCCTTGCCATCCGCACGCGGCACGAGCCGCTGGCTGATGACGGCCTTCAGGATCGTCGACAGCTGCAGCCGAACCTGCTTCTGCTGGTAGGGCGGGAAGACGGAGATGATTCGGTTGATGGTCTCGGTCGCGTCGAGCGTATGCAGCGTGCTCATCACGAGATGGCCCGTCTCGGCCGCCGTGAGCGCCGTCTCGATCGTCTCGAAGTCGCGCATCTCGCCCACCAGAATCACGTCGGGATCCTGGCGCAGCGCGGCGCGCAGGGCGGCCGAGAAGGTGTGCGTATCGACGCCGATCTCGCGCTGATTCACGATCGAGCGGCGGTCGCGGACCAGGAACTCGATCGGGTCCTCGATCGTCATGATGTGGCTGGTTCGCTCGGTGTTGATGTGCTCGATCATCGCCGCGAGCGTCGTCGACTTACCGGAGCCGGTCGTGCCCGTCACGAGCACCAGGCCGCGATGCTCCTGGCTGATCTTCTCGATCACCTTGGGCAGGAAGAGCTGATCGATCGTCTTCACGCCGAAGGGGATCACGCGGAAGACGATGCCGACGGTGCCGCGCTGCTGGAAGACATTCACGCGGAAGCGACCGAGGCCGGGAATCCCGTAGGCGAGGTCGGCCTCGCGGTTCTCATCGAAGCGGGCCTTCTGGATCGGATTCATGATCGAGAAGGCGATCTTCTGGAGCTCGTCGGGCAGGACCCGTTCGCCGTTCTTGAGCGGAACGAGCGCCCCGTCGACGCGAAACATCGGAGGCAGCCCCGACTTCAGGTGGATGTCGGAGGCCCCGCCCTTGATGGCGACTTTCAAGATCTCGTTGAGTTCCATTCTGCGCCTCGAAAGCCCCTGACTTTGCTCGGGATTCTTGAATCGGTCCGCTTCTTCGTCTCCCTGTTTCGACCAGTTCGGGCGCTTCCTTGAGAAGCGGCCACGAATCGGAGCCAGCGGCGGAATCGGAGGCGGGGAAATGTCCGGGCAGCGAGCTCCCGCTCAGAGCCCGGGCCGGATCCGAGGGCGAGGGCACCGGCCAGCGGCCTCCAATCCTCGCGAGCGCGCTAAGTCGAGGCTTTTCCCCCTCGCCCCATGGCCCGTACCGACCGCTGCCTTGACCCCGCGGTCTGCGTCTTTGCATTCCCGCACCCTCTCTTCTCATTCCCGCCCCCGACTCCAAACGCAAGACGGGCGGACCTCTGAGAGGCCCGCCCGTCAGGGGATCGCGGATGCCGACTCGAAGCGGCGCTCGCTCAGTCCAGATCGGCCTCTTCTGTCTCGGCAGCGGCCGCAGGCCCGCCTGCCCCGGAATCTTGCGCAGGTGCAGTCGCCGGAACCGCCAGCTTGAGCCCCTTCGCCAGATAGACCTCCTCGGTCAGGCGCTGGATGATGTCCGGATTCTCCTTCAGGAAGGTCCGGGCCTTCTCCCGACCCTGGCCGATTCGCTCTCCGCCGTACGAGTACCAGGAGCCGCTCTTCTCGACGATTCCCTCGTCGACGCCGAGATCGATCAGATCGCCTTCCTTCGAGATGCCCTCGTTGTAGATGATGTCGAACTCGGCCTGCCGGAACGGCGGCGCCACCTTGTTCTTCACGACCTTGACTCGCGTCCGGTTGCCCGTGACCTCGTCCCCCTCCTTGATCGCGGCGATCCGACGCACGTCGATCCGAATCGAGGAGTAGAACTTGAGCGCGTTGCCGCCCGTGGTCGTCTCGGGGCTGCCGAACATGACGCCGATCTTCATTCGGATCTGATTGATGAAGATGATCGTCGCGCCCGACTTGGAGACCGTCCCCGTCAGCTTGCGCAGCGCCTGACTCATCAGCCGCGCCTGCAGACCCACATGCGTGTCTCCCATCTCGCCCTCGATCTCTGCGCGCGGCACCAACGCCGCCACGGAGTCGACGACCACGAGATCGATCGCGCCAGAACGCAGCAGGACATCCGCGATCTCGAGCGCCTCTTCCCCCGTATCCGGCTGCGAAACCAGCAGCTCGTCGACGTTTACGCCGAGTCGGCGGGCGTAGTTCACGTCGAGCGCATGCTCCGCATCGATGAAGGCCGCGACGCCACCGATCTTCTGGATCTCCGCGATCGCATGGAGCGTCAGCGTCGTCTTGCCGCTCGATTCCGGCCCGTAGACCTCGACGACACGACCGCGGGGAAAGCCTCCGATCCCGAGCGCGATATCCAGACTCGGTGCGCCGCTCGAGAAGTACGGGATCTCATGGTTCACCGCGTCGTCGGTCATCTTCGTGATCGCGCCCTTGCCGAATTGCTTCTCGATGCTCGATACCGCGAGCTCGATGGCCTTCGCCTTCGCGTCGTCCGCAACGCCCCCACGTTCGACCCTTGCCTTCGGTGCTGCCGTCTTGCCTCGTGCCATCTTCTCGTCCTCCCCGTCCTAGCGGATTGATTCAATGCGTGTAGAAATCAGTGGTTCATCGAGCGCCCGGCGATTCCCTCGCTGGCGTCGATCGATCTGTTCGTGAGGTCTTCTCTCGATCTCTTCTCTCGATGTCTTCTCTCGATTCATGTCATGCCGTGGTGTCCTGGTTGGACCGGACTCTCCCTCAAAACGTCCGTCACTTCGTTCCAGAATTTCTCGAGCTTCTCTCAGTCAGTAGTCCCTTGTTGGTCATGTCCCTCGTTCTCTCGGTCCGATCTCTGGATCTGCTCCTGGCCTCCGGCTTCCATCCGGCTTCCATCCGGCTTCCATCGAGACGCGCTCCCTGGCGAGCGTCCCGCCTCACGACTCAGCCGATCCCGGCTAGGGCCTCCGCGCACTCCCGTCCGGTGCGGAGCCCCCTCCAGCCCGCCGCAACAGACTGGGCCCTACCAGCTCCGCGCCGATCAGGCTGCGGCGAATCCAGTCGAGGGCGACCTGAGCCGTCAACCGACGATGTCGGCTTCGATCGACCTGGAATACGAACGAGTCGGTATGGGTCCGACCCTTCGTCGCGAGCGCGATCCAGACCAGACCGACCGGCTTCTCGGCGGTTCCGCCATCGGGTCCCGAGATCCCCGAGGTCGCCACGCCGAAATCGCTCCCAAAACGCTCGCGCACCCCCTCCGCCATCGCACGCACGACTGGCTCGGAAACCGCCCCGTGCGTCTCGAGGATCTCCTCGGAGACCCCCAGGAGCGCCGTCTTGGCGGCGTTCGAGTAGGACACCACCCCACCCAGGAAATAAGCGGAGGAGCCCGGCACATCGGTGAAGCGCTCGGCGATCAATCCGCCCGTGCACGACTCAGCCGTGGCCACCGTCTGCCCGTGTTCGATCAGGAGCCGCCCCACGACGCTCTCCATCGTGTCCTTGCCCTCGCCATACACGACGGGCCCCAACCGCTCCCGGATCGCACGCGTGGCCTCGGCGATCAACGCATCCGCCTGCTCGAGCGTCTTCGCACGAGCCACGGGGCGCAGGAAGTTGTCGGGAAAGCTCGTTCGGAATCCCAGCTCCACCTCGCCGTCGCGCAACAGGTCACGGAGCTCCGCCTCGAGCGTCGACTCGCCCAGACCGAAGGTCGCCAGCAACGCGGCCCGGACGATTCGCCGCTGCGACACCCCGCTCGCCTCGGCCTGCGCGAGCCTCGCCTCGACGCGCGGCAGGACCTGCTCGTCCATCATCTTGTCGAGCTCGCGTGGAACTCCGGGCATCGAGAAGAAGACCGTGGACCACGCCTCCCCGGCCGCTCGACTCGACTCCTCGGAAGCTCCCGGAACGCCGGACGATCCGCCCGGAACCTCGATGGCGAAGCCAGGCGCCGTCCCGATCGGATTCGGGAGCACGTCCGCCCCGGACGGGAAGTAGGCCTGCTTTCGATTCGTATCCACCATCTCGCGACCGACCCTGGCGAAGAACGCCTCGATCGCCGCGAGGGAGACTTCATCGAGCTCGAGCTTTCGCCCGAAGGTCTCCGCCAACACCTCCGTCGTCAGATCGTCCCGCGTCGGACCGAGCCCGCCTGATACGAACACGAAATCGCTGCGTGCGGCCGCGCGCAGGAAAGCGTCCCGCATGTCGGCAGGATCATCGAGCACCGAGACCTGATGGCGGCAGTCGAGATCCAATGACAGCAAGCGCTCGGCGATGCGCGCCTTGTTCGAGTCGATGATCTCGCCGCGCATCAGCTCGTCCCCGATCGTGATGATCTCGGCCTTCACCATTGCCCCCCGAGCCGCCCCCCGAGCCAGGCCGGTCCGCTGCCGGATTCGAACCCAACCGATTCGAGTCCGGCGATTTCGAAGCCGGCGAGCCCGTCGATCGCAGCGATCGCAGCGATTCCCGTCATACGCAGACCGAGATGCAACAGGACGAGCGTGATCGCGGCGTAGATCCCCGCAAAGACGTCATCCATCATCACACCGAGTCCTCCCTCGAAACGACGCTCCGCCCAGCGGACCGCGCCCGGCTTGCTGATATCAAACAGCCTGAACAGGACGAATCCGGTCACGACCCAGAAAAAGAATGAAAAAGAATTCGCCGCCAGGCCCTGATGCGCAGGCACTTCTCCCGAGGCCGTCGGCGAAGCCCCGGCGAATCCGCTCAAGAAGAGCAGCGGCATCAGGGCGATCAGCTGCCCCACGACCTCGTCGATCACGATGCGGCCGTCGTCCTTGCGACCGAAGGTCCGCTCGGACATGCGCGAGGCCCAGACGCCGACACGCAACATCAGCAACACGACGGCCAGGTAGCTGGCTCCAACGACGATTCCCGAAACGAGACCGCGCTGGCTTCCGTCCGTGACGACTGTCGCCAGCGTGGCCACGGCGCTCGCGCCCGACTGGGTCGCGGCCGTCAGGACGGGGGCGAGCGGTCCGACGCCGAGCTGGCCGGCCACCCAGGCGGCGGCCAAGAAGAGCAGAACGCCCAGGACGGACCCGAAGGTCCCGGGCGCCACCGGCGCATACCCCAGTCCCCCGGCCACCGCGATCCAACGCGCACACGCGACACGCCTGGCGTCGATTTCGCCCGCGGCCGCGGATTCCGCACGATTCAGGGGTATTCGCTCGATGGGAAATCCCACCTGTCGGGGCCACGGACCGGGGAGAGTCCGCGGAGTCTTCGTCGCGGGGGGGCGTTGAGACGATCGAAACGTAGCCCCGGAATTCCCGGCCCGTCAGGCGCAAAGGCGAAAATTCGACGAAAATTCAGAAGTTCCGGGTCATCCAGACGGACGTTCAGCCCTGCCCAGGATCCGCCGATGAGCATCCGCAAACGATGCGCAACTCTTCCCGCGATTTCCAGGACCAAGCGAGCGATCCACGGGACGCCCCGACTCCGAAGTCGGCGTGGAGCCCGCGCAATGGCGCCGATTTCTCCAGCGTCCTGCTCGAGCTGGCTCGTGTCCAGCGCGGCTTTCTGTTCTACGAGGAGACCGACCCGCGCCGGCACCCCCTCGCGGACAGGGCCCATCGCGCCCTCATGAGCGAGCTCAACCGCGCCGGCACGCTCGAGATCACGCTCGACGAAGGTCGGTTTCGGCTCGCTGGCTGCCCGGAGGCAATCGACCCGCACGGCGCGCTCGAAGGCTTGCAGCAGGCCTTTCGCGGGCACGGACTCCGCAAGCTACGGATCGATCCGAGCCTGACACGCACCGCCCTGGTGGGATTTCTCGACCTGCTGGGTCGCGGCGCGGATCGCTTCCCGAGTCCGGAACACCTCGCGCATACGCTGGCCGCGCGGGACACCCAGGGCCTGTGTCTGAACGACATCGACACGCGAGGCGCCAAGCAGACGCCGAAGCTCCGCGGAACGCCGCCCCGCGCCTCCGTCTCCCTCGCCTCGAACCTGCTCACGCAGCCGGGCGAAGAGCGCTCGGGATCGTGCCCGGATGGGCGCAAGCTCGCCCTCGAAGACGCTCCGCTCGAGGCTCGGTCGGCGGACGACCGCGGAGAGCGCCTGCGCGCGCGATTGATCGAGCTCGATGCCACGGTCGATGACGCTGAATACTGCGACCGGGTCGGCGACATCGTCGCCTGGTCGGAGGAGCTCTCGAGCGAAGGTCTCGGAGACGAGTGCTTTCGGGCGATGCTGGTTCTCGCCGATCATGCGGTCGGTCGCGGCGGACGCAGCGAGGTCCAGGCTCGCGCGGCGGCGGCGAGCTTCGCCCGCCTGGCGACGGGTGATCGCCTCGAAGATCTGATCGATCGCGCGATCCATCCGAGCGAGCCCGCTGGCTCGGGCGTTCGCGCCGCGCAGCTGCTGCTCCAGCTCGGTCGACGCGCCGTGCCGGCGATCCTCGATCGACTCGCCACCGACCCGGACCCGGACCGCGGGGCACCGCTGCGCGCGCTGCTTCTGACGCAGGGCGAGACGGCTCTGCCCGACATCCTCGCGGCCATCGACTCCCACGACGAGCAGCGTTCGCGGATCGGCATCCGCCTGGCGGGCGAGATCCAGAATCCCGTCGTCCTGCCCTCGCTGCTCGCGACCCTCAAGGCACCCGAGCTGTCGCGCCGCCTCGAAACGATTCGCGCCCTCAGCTTCCTACCGGGGGAGGCTTCGAAGAACGCGCTCACCGCCGCGCTCACCAGCGACCTCGAAGCGATCGCCTCGGCCGCCAGCGAAGCGCTCGCCACCGCGGGTGGCAGCGACTCCCTGCCCATCCTGCTCGATGTCCTCGAAGCGAGCCTGCACACCAACCGGACCCAGCTGGGTCGGACCCTGGTGGAGGTCCTCGGCCGGATCGGAGACGAGCGCGCGGTGCCTCGACTGAGCGCGATTCTCGAAAGACGTCCGATGCTCCGACGCGCTCATTGGCACGCGATCCAGATCGCCGCCATCGACGCCCTGTCGATCCTCCCGACCAAGGAAGCGCGGCGCAGCATCGAACGCGCCTCGCTGCACGCTGCCACCCCGATCCGAGACCGCGCGATCCGGGTCCTGGAAGCGCTCCGCGCAAGCGCGGCGGAGCGGCCGGCAGCGAGCTAGCCCGACGACTTCAGCTCGGCGACGATGTCGGCCCAATGTTCGGGGTCGGGGGCGCGGTTGTGCGTCAGGCTGACGCCGTCGGCGATGCCTTCCAGGCGCGCGCGCAGCTTGCCCGCGATCTCCTTTCGCGGCCCGACGACGGCGATCGTCTCGAGCACCTCGTCGTCGATCAGGTCCGTCATCTCGTCCCAGCGGTTCTGCTTCGACATGCGATTGAGCTCCAGATGCAGGTCTCCCCAGCCGTGCTGATCGAGCGTCAGGCGATAGGCGGGCGTCGAGCCGTAGAAGGCGAGCTGCTTGCGGGCGGCGAGCTTCACGCGCTCGAACTCCTCCTCCGTATCCGCGGTCACGGTGAGCGTGGCGAAGATCATGTCGATGTCGCGCCGCGTGCGACCCGACCTGGCCAGTCCTCGCTCGATCGCAGGCACGACGATCGCGAGCAGCGATTCACGCGAATTGAAGGGATGTCCGAAGAAGCCGTCGGCCACCTCGCCCGCCACCTCCGTCATCAGCGGGCCGACGCCGGCGGTATAGACCGGCGGAGGACCGAAGGGATTCGGACCGGGATCGAAAGCGGGGATCATCAGGGTGTGCCGGTAGAACTCGCCCTCGAAGTCGAGCGGAGCGAGACCCTCCCAGCGCGCGAAGATCGCCTTGATCGCCAGCACGATCTCCCGCATTCGCCGCGCGGGGTGCGACCAGGGCATGCTGAAGCGATTCTGGATATGCGGCCGCACCTGCGAGCCGAGGCCGAGCATGAATCGCCCCTCGCTGATCGACTGCAGCCCGTAGGCCAGGTTCGCGAGATTCATCGGGTTGCGGGCGAACGCGATCGCGATCGCGGTCCCGAGCGTCAGCGTCTTCGTGTTCTCGGCCGCCAGCACCAGGGGCAGGAAGGGATCGTGCTTCGCCTCGAAGCTGAACGCGCCGTCGTAGCCGATCTCTTCGAGCAGCGTGAACGATTCGCGCGAATCCCGCGGATCTTCGAGGGGAGCGGTCGTGTAGATCTTCATGGCTGCATGATAGGCCCGACTTCGCCGACCGGAAGACCGCCCGGGCGTCGAACAGCGGGCGAACCAGTCGCTACACTGGGGGCCGTGCGAATCATGGGCATCGACCTCGGCAGCAAGCGGATCGGACTCGCGGTCTCCGACGAGAACGGCTCGATCGCCTTTCCGGCCGGGTGTCTCGACAGTCGAGGGCGAAAGAAGGATCTCGCGGCCCTGCGCGCGTTCATCGCGGAGCGCCAGATCGCGCGGGTCGTGGTCGGCCTGCCGCTGCACATGGACGGGCGCCACGGACCCGAGGCCGACAAGGCCAGGCGCTTTGCCGAGCAGCTCCACTCGGCGGCGGGCGTGCCGGTCGACACGCTGGACGAACGCTGGACCTCCATGGAGGCGGAGCGGCTGCTCGCCACTCCAGGCGGCAAGCGCCGCACGGCGAAACGCAGCCAGCGCCGGGAGAAGGGCACGGTTGACGAGATGGCGGCATCCATCATCCTCCGGACCTATCTCGAGCAGCGTACGAGAACGCAGGCTCTGGAGGCGGCGGCGGCGGGCGGAGCCGAGGCAGGAGACGAGTCACGATGAAGAGCCTGGAGACTCGATCGGAACGCCCGTGCTGAAGGCACTCGCATGCCTGGTCGTGGTCGCGGGTCTCGCGGCGGGCGGCATCGCATACTGGCTACAGCATTCCCTGCAGCCGGTATCGAAGAGTCCCGAGGCGACGCGCACGCTTGCGTTCGAGGTCGAGCCGGGAGACTCGCTCTGGCGCGTCGCCGAGACCCTCGAGTCGGAAGGCATGATCCGGAACGCCAAAGTCACCCGTTGGTTCGCCGAATCCGAAGACCTCGCTTCCAGCCTGAAGGTCGGGGAGTACGAGCTCTCGAACGATCGGTCGACACCCGAGATCCTCGACATTCTCGTGAAAGGTCGCGTCCGGACGCATCCCGTCGTGATCCCTGAAGGTCTTCGCGCCACCGAAATCGCCGATCGCCTCGCGGAAGCAGGACTCGCCGATCGCGACGCCTTCCTCGCGATCGTATTCGACCCCGAGTCCCCGGCGCGCCTGGGCGTCGAAGGACCGACCCTCGAGGGCTACCTCTTTCCGGATACGTACCGCTTCGCGCGCGGCGTGCCCGAGGCGCAGATCGCCGCGGCGATGGTCGACGAATTCCTCGAGACCTATCGCGAGCTGGTTCCGGATGCGAGCGCGGTGGACCTCTCGATGAAGCAGCACGTCACTCTTGCGTCGATCGTCGAGAAGGAGACCGGCGCCGCCGAGGAGCGACCCCTGATCGCGGCGGTCTTCCTGAACCGCATGAAGCGCGGCATGAGACTCGAGACCGACCCGACCGTGATCTACGGGATCGAGGACTTCGACGGCAACATCAAACGCAGCCACCTCGAAGACCCGAGCAACCCCTACAACACCTACAAGATCAGGGGGCTGCCCCCGGGCCCGATCGCGAGTCCTGGCCGCGATGCGCTGCGCGCGATCCTCGAGCCAGCGGACTCCCCCTACCTCTTCTTCGTGTCGCGGAACGACGGAACGCACATCTTTGCCAAGACCTACGCGGAGCATGAGGCGAACGTGGATCGTTTCCAGAGACGACGCCGAAATCGATGAGCCTGCTCGAAGATCAGGATGCGTTCTATCGCGAACGGGTCCCCGAACAATTCAACCGGACCCTCGCACGGCAGCGCGAGGCGGCGCGTAGCGACCAGAACGCCTCCCGACTGCTCGAAGAAATGGAGGCCGTACGCACGTCGATCATCGTCCAGATCGACGACGGATCCGCAATGCATCGCCACGTCTTCGAGATCGACCGGGGCTTCATGCGCTACGCCGATGCGCCCTCTCACGGGCCTTTCCTCGTGCTCGGCCACACGCTCGAAGACTTTCCGAACCTGCGGCGAGAGTGCGGAGACTCGTTACTTGGATTTCTCGGCGGGCTCGCGGGTCTCGGCGACGAGATGCGGCTCACGTCACAGCGCGTGCGAAGCCTTCGGGATCTCGCCGGCAGCCTCGTCTTCGAACGTATCGGTCCGGGCGGATTCGCACTCTTCGCACACTTCGGCGTCGAGGCGCCCTCTCCCGATCCGCGCGCAACGATTCGCCTCGACCAGGAGACCTATCGTGCGCTGCAGGCGGGCGAGCTCGACCCTCAGGACGCGTTTCTCGGCGGCCAGGTCGAAATCGTCGGTGACGAGGGGATGGCGATCGGCCTCGCGCTCGCCGCCATCGCACCCGAGTAGGGCGAGACAGCCGGACGGTCACGCGGCCTATCGAGCCCTCACGCAGCACGAGAGACCCACGCCGCGCCACGCGTCGAAACGTCGATCAGGTCAGCGCCACCTCACGCAGCAGCGAGATGTTGTCGAGCGCCTTGCCCGCGCCGTGAACGACCGCCGTGAAGGGGTCTTCGCTGCGCAAGATCGGCAGGCGGGTTTCCTGACGAAGCAGGTGATCGAGGTCGGTCAGGAGCGAACCGCCACCCACCAGCATGATGCCGCGGTCGACGATGTCGGCAGCGAGCTCCGGCGGCGTCTTCTCGAGCGTGAGATGGACGGTCTCGACGATCGCGTGGATCGGCTCGAGCAGAGCCTCCCGCATTTCGTCGCTGGTCGTGGTCACGACTTTCGGGATTCCGGCGACGAGATCGCGCCCTTTGATCTCCATGGAGGTCACCGCGCTCTCGGTCGAGGCAGTGCCGATCCTCATCTTGACTTCCTCGGCGGTCCGCTCACCGATCAGCATGTTGTACTTGCGCTTGACGAAGTTGATGATTGCCTCGTCCATCTTGTCCCCGCCCGTGCGAATCGAGCGGGAGGTAACGATGCCCGAGAGTGAGATCACTGCAACGTCCGTCGTGCCTCCGCCGATGTCGACGACCATGTTTCCGGTCGGTGCCGTCACGTCGAGGCCGGCGCCGATCGCCGCGGCCATCGGCTCTTCGATCAGGAAGACCTCGCGCGCTCCAGCCGACAGGGCCGACTCCCGAACGGCACGCTTCTCGACGCTGGTGATGCAGGGAGGAACACAGATCACGATTCGGGGCCGGGCGAGCGTACGGCGATTATGGGCGCGCTGAATGAAGTAGCGGAGCATCGCTTCGGTGATCTCGAAGTCGGCGATGACCCCATCCTTGATCGGTCGAACCGCGTCGATGTTGCCGGGCGTTCGGCCTAACATCTCCTTCGCCTCGTGACCGACGGCGCGCACTCGTGCGGCGCGGCCGCCGGAGTCGTTCGTCACCGCGACCACACTCGGCTCGGAGCAGACGACGCCCTTGCCCTTGCTGTAGACCAGGGTGTTGGCAGTCCCGAGGTCGATCGCGAGATCGTGGGAAAACATTCCGAACAGCGCATCGAGCAGCATTCGATTCTCCGATTCCTGGGGTGCGCGGCGGGGGAGCGGCACGACCCGTACCTAGGAATCGGCAATCAGGCGCATTTATTGAGCCAAAACCCCCGCTTCCAAGGGATTTTCCACCCGTCTCCCTGTGAGAGCACTCACAGCGGTCTGGCTCTGGAACGAAGGGGGCCTCGGCTTCCACGGCCAGCAGCTCGACGCTCACAGGGGGGACGTGCGGGGAAGACTGGCTTGGCCAGACGGAATCGCTCTCGGGACCCGTCGGTGATCGGAACCCACCCACGGACTAGAGCGATCGCCGGGAGCCAGCCCGCGGCGTGTCAGCCGTCGCGCCGAGAGCGCGTGTCCTAGGACTGGATCACGAGCTTCGAGAGGCTGGTCTTCCGCAGGTTGGTCTTCTGGATCGTGCGAACCAGCTCGGCCACCTTCTCGGTGTCCGTCTCGAACGGGTTGTTGCAGATCACCCGAACGTTGAGCAGGTTGCCCAGGCGGATATTCGACCAGTCCAGATCGTATTGGATCGAGTTCTCGCGCGCGAGCTTGATGAACTCGCCGCGCATGCGTGCGCGCGTGTCCGGGGGCGGCTCGGTCTTCGCGGCATCGACCTGCTCATCGGTGAACAGGCGATCCACAGCACCATTGCGCTCGAGCAGGTAGTAGAGACTTCGTTCGCGGCGAATATCGTGGTACTGCAGATCGAGCATCAGGACGCGAGGATCGGTCCAGGTCGTGTCGTGCTTGTCCACCCAGGACTGAATCAGCTTCCGCTTGATCACCCAGTCGATCTGTCTGTCGAGCTTGTCGGGATCCGTGTCCAGGCAATCGAGCACGTGCTGCCACATGTGCACCGCCTGCTTGTGATCATCGGAGACCGGATACTGCTCGATGTACTTCTGCGCCATCTCGCAGTATTCACGCTGAATCTCGATCGGAGAGTACTCACGGCCGTTGTCGAGGCGAAGGCGTCGCTTGCAGGTCGAGTCGTAGGTGATGTCCTTGATCGCCTTGACCGGGTTGCGAAGGGTGAAGTCCTTGTTGATGTAGTTGTCCTCGATCATCTGGAGCACGACCGAGGCCGTCCCCACCTTCACGAAGTTGGTGTACTCGCTCATGTTCGAGTCACCGACGATCACGTGCAGACGGCGGTATTTCTCGCGGTCGGCGTGCGGCTCGTCTCGAGTGTTGATGATCGAGCGATCGTTCGTCGTGGTTCCAGAGATCTTCTGATAGATGTGCTGAGCCCGCTGACTCACACAGTAATGGATGCCGTCCTGTGTCTGGAAGACCTTGCCCGCACCGGTATAGATCTGCCGGGTGACGAGAAACGGGATCAGCTGCTCGGCCAGGTAGTAGAAATCGACGTCCCGATCTACCAGGTAGTTCTCGTGGCAGCCGTAGCTGTTGCCCACGAAGTCCGTGTTGTTCTTGAAGATCGAGAGCTTCCCGGGAATCCGCTCCTCGCGGATCTTCTCCTCGGCATAGACCTGGAGATCCTCGAGAATCCGCTCACCGGCCTTGTCATAGATGATCAGCTGGCCGGGCGAGGCACATTCGGGCGTCGCGTACTCGGGATGGCAACCCGTGTCCTGATAGAAACGCGCGCCATTCTCGAGGAACACGTTCAGGAAATGCTCGGTCGTGATGAGCTTCTCGAAGAGGAAGCGAATCGCCTTCTCGACCGGGAGCGTCTTCCGGCCCTCGGGCGTGAAGATGATCCCGTACTCAGTCTCGATACCGTAGATGCGCTTCTGCAAGGAGCCACCTGACCGCTAGAACGACATTCCCCGGAGAGTCAGACCGACCTCGATGGCGGGTCTTGGGGAGGAAAAGGGGCGAAATCGCCTCCTAGCTGCCGTCGAGCATACCTTGAACTTCATCGGTAGAAAGGCGGCAGAACTTGCGGCCCGTGCGTGCCCGATCCAGGAGACAGACTTCGAGGCTATCCGCCCCGAGCGGAGAGCTGCGCTCTGCGCCAGCGCTGAGCGCGCGACGACCCAATGCAGCCGCCTCCCCCGCGGGCATCCCTTCCCGGTAGTCGTTCTTCAACACCGCCTCGACCTCTTCGACGTTGCCGCCGATGGCACAGAATCCGGGGTGGTCGCTGATGAAGCCGTCGTATTTCACGCGGTACAGCGAATTCTTTTTGTGGTCTTCGTACCGATCGTCTCCGACCTCGGCCACGATGATCTCGAGCTCGAGCGGCTTGATCTCTCGCGTGAAGACCTCTCCGATCACCTGCGAGAAGGCATTGGCGAGGCTGCGGCCTCTCACGTCCTCTCGGCTGTATGCGTAGCCCTTCGTGTCGGCAAAGCGCACTCCGACCTTCCTCAGCTGATCGAATTCGCTGAACTTCCCGACGCCTGCGAAAGCGATCAGGTCGTAGATCTCGCCGATCTTCGAGAGAGTGGTCGAGTTCTCCGCCATCAGCAGGATCCCGCCCTGGTGCTCGAGCGCGACGATCGATTTACCTCGTGCGATCCCCTTGCGCGCGAACTCGGCCTTGTCGGCCATGACCTGTTCGGGTGAAACGTAGAACGGCATCGACATCAGAGATTTCCTCCAGCAGCACGAGCGGCGAGAATGGCGCGATAGCAGGCTGCGATTTCCTCTTCGCTCGCGTCGCTATGCCCTGCTGCGGTGCAGACCTTGACGATCGGGTAGATGCCGCGCTCGAGATCCACGCCCCCGGTCGCACGATCTTCGTCCGCCGCTGCGGTCAGCGCAGCGACAGCTGCCTGGACCGCCTGGTCCCGACCGATATTCGGAGACCAGCCATGCTTGAGCGACTCGCGCGCGTACAGACCACCTGAGCCCGTCGCGTCGAACTCGGCCTCCTCGTAGCGCCCGCCGGTGATGTCGAATTTCCAGAGACGTCCCGTCTTTCGGCGGGTGTCATATCCGGCGAAGAGCGGCACGACAGCCAGCCCCTGCATCGCGGCGGGCAGGTTCGCCCGGATCATCTGGGACAGCTTGTTGGCCTTGCCTTCGAGCTCGAGGGGCTCGCCCTCGAGCTTCTCGTAATGCTCGAGCTCGACCGACAGAATTCGCGCCATCTCGATACACGGGCCCGCTGCACCGGATATGGCCATGACCGAATGCGGGTCTGTCTCGAAGACCTTGACGACGTCACGCGAAGCGACGGAGTGTCCGGCGGTGGCCAATCGGTCACCCGCCACGAGCACGCCGTCCCCGAACTTCATCGTGAGCACAGTGGTGCCGTGCGGGACCATGTCCACGGCACTTTTTCCCCATGACGACAAATCGGGGACGAGATGTTGGTGATCGACCTGGAGTAGTTCGAAGAAACTCGAACCCTGGTAGCTGCCTTGAAGCGGCACTGTTCCCCCCTCAGAAAACAATCGAACCGTCAGTCCGGAGGCCCGCGCCTCCAAGACTCTGTTCTTGCCCTCGGTCCGCGTGGCGAAGCCGAAGAACGCCGCGATCCCGCGAAGGATCGAGCTATTCGCCGCCTCGCTGGACGTAGTTCTTCACGAACTCTTCGGCGTTCTCCTCGAGCACGGAGTCGATCTCATCGAGAAGATTGTCCATCTCCTCCTTGAGCTCTTCGCCCTTCTCAGCGAGCTTCTGCCCGCCCTCGCCCGACTCACCGCCGTCGTCGCCGTCCCCGCCGCCCTTGCTCTTCTGCTTCTGTTCACCGGCGGCCATGTAGAACGGAAGATCCTCGGCCCCGTCGCTCTCACCGGTGCGTGGGGAAGTACGCGCCTTCAGTCGTTCTGCGGTTACAAAGTTCGCCATATCTCAGTCCTCCGGACCCGTTTCAGGAAACACACGGCGCGAATGCTCGCGTCGGAGCGTCGCTACGATCCCATGTTCTCGAGCAGCTTCGCGGCGGTCTCAGACCGATCGAGTAGCTCCTCGACGAATTCACTCGTGCCTTTGAGGGGCTCGGCCATCATCACCCGCTTGATCGATTCGTCTTCGAGGCCGAACGAGATCGAATCCCAGTTCACCCCGAACACCTCGCTCGGATATCGCTTCAGGCATTCTCCGCGGAAATATGCCCTCGTGTCTCGCGGCGGATTGTACACGGCCCGCTGGATCTCCTCGTCCGTCACGATCCGCTCGACCTTCCCCTGCCTCTCCAGAATGTAATAGAGACCCTTGTCGGGACGCGAATCGTGGTACTGGAGGTCGAGCATTTGAACCTGGGAATCGTCCCAGCCCAGTTTCTTGCGACTCATGTAGTTCTCGATCAAACGCTTCTTGATCACCCAGTCGATGCGCGTGTCGAGCTCCATCGGGTCGCGCTTCAGCGCGAGGATGACTTCCTCCCACTTCTGCAGCACGTCTTTCTGGATCGGATCCAGCGAACGCGAAGAAGTGTAGGCCAGCGCCATGTCCAGAAAGTCGCTCTGGATCTCCAGCGCGGTCCGCGAGCTGCCGTCATCCATCGTCAGACGGTGCTGAAGAGTCACGTCGTGAGAGACCTCACGAATCGACCGGACGGGATCTCTCAGGGACAGATCCTTGCTGATGGCACCATCCTCGATCATCGAGAGGATCAGAGCCGTCACTCCATTGCGGAGATAGATCGTGAACTCGGACATATTCGAGTCCCCCACGATCACATGGAGTCGGCGGTATTTCTCACGGTCAGCGTGCGGCTCGTCACGCGTATTGACGATCGGTCTCTTCACCATCGTATCGAGTGCGACTTCGGTCTCGAAGAAGTCCGCTCGCTGTGAGATCTGATAGTCGCAGGGATGGCTGCGATTCTCGCTCCCGACCTTACCCGCTCCGCACCAGATCTGGCGCGTCGAGAAGAAGGGAAGCAGGGGCTCCACGACCTGCTTGAAGGAGGTGCGGCGATCCATGAGGTAATTCTCGTGGCAGCCGTAGGAGTTGCCTTTACGATCGCTGTTGTTCTTGTAGATCAGCATCTGCGCACCGGCGGGCAGGAGCTGGTTGGCTTCGCGGCGACTGATCTCGATCACTCGCTCGCCCGCTTTCTCGTGAATCACCAGATCCCGCGCGTTCGTCACCTCGGGGCTCGAGTACTCCGGGTGCGCGTGGTCGACGTAGTAGCGAGCGCCGTTGATCAGCGTTTTGTTGCGGGCAATGTTCTCCTGCTGGTTCGGCGTGTATTTCTCGCCCTCGACCTGGAACCCTCGCGCGTCGGCGAGAGGATTCTCCTGGTCGTAGTCCCAAAGGATGTTGCCATCGGGATCCTCACGATAGGCATTCACGATCAGCACGCACGACGAGATGGGATCGAAGTCAGGATCATTCTTGACCATGATCCCGAATTCGATCTCTGTACCCATGACAGTGGGAATTGCCATCTCGCTCACACTCTCCTGAATCCTGCCAACGCCTTCCGAGTCCATGACTAACGCTACTCGGGAAGCTCACTTGACTCGGTTGCGCAGCCGATTCAGCCTGTCGGATCAGCGGCCTGCTGCTCGTGGTTTCCCGCGCACGCCGCCGATCCGATCAGATTGATTCGAATTGCCTCGCAACCAGCTAGAGGTACTGCCCCTGTCCGCCAGGAACGTTCTCGATCGTCTGTTCCTTGCGCTCCATGCCAGTGATGAGCGTTCGAACGTTGATGATCCGTTCGCCCTTCCGGCCGGAGATCCGGGCCCAGTCGTCGGGGTTCGTGGTGTTCGGAAGGTCTTCGTTCTCTTTGAACTCCTCGCGGACGGAAGCGATCATGTCATCTGCGGTGATCCCATGGTCGCCGCCTTCCAGGAAGCGCTTGACGGCCTTCCGCTTTGCGCGAGCCACGATGTTCTCGAGCATCGCGCCCGACGAGAAATCCTTGAAGTAGAAGATCTCGCGCTCTCCCTTGGCGTAGGTCACCTCGAGGAACTTGTTCTCGTCGCCGGTCGAGTACATGTTGTCCACGACCTCTTCGATCATCTTCCTGCAGGCTTCTTCCTTGTCCCCGCCGAACTTCGCGACCGAAGCCTCGTGCAGTGGAAGATCCGGGGTCAGATACTTCTCGAGGATCGACTTTGCCGATTCCCTGTCCGGCCGGGACACCTTGACCTTCAGGTCGAGACGTCCAGGTCGCAGAACGGCGGGGTCGATCAGGTCCTGACGATTGGAGGCACCGATCACGATCACGTTCTCGAGCGCCTCGACACCATCGATCTCCGAGAGGAACTGAGCGACGACCGTCGCCTCCATGTCGGACGAAATCCCTGATCCGCGCATGCGGAAGAGCGAATCCATCTCGTCGAAGAACACGACGACCGGCACGTCCTGGCTCGCCTTGTCGCGGGCCTTCTTGAAGACCTCGCGCAGCTTGCTCTCGGTCTCGCCGACATACTTGTTCAGCAGCTCCGGACCCTTCACGTTCAGGAAGTAGGCGGTAGTGGCCTTGCCCGTCCGTTGCTCGATCCGCTTCGCCAGACTGTTGGCCACGGCCTTCGCAATCAGCGTCTTCCCGCAGCCAGGCGGTCCGTAGAGCAGGATGCCCTTCGGCGGCCGCAGCTTGTGCTCGAGGAACACCTCGGGGTGCATGTACGGGAGCTCGACCGAGTCGCGCAGGATGGTGATCTGGTCTCCGAGACCACCGATGTCCTCGTAGGTGACATCCGGGATCTCTTCGAGCATCACTTCTTCGACGGACGACTTCGGGAGCTTCTCGAACGCATACTGCGTTCGCATGTCCACCAGAAGCGGATCACCGACCTTGATGTTCTCCCGACGAATCGGCTCCGCGAGCGTGACGACTCGCTCGTCGTCGGTGTGCCCCGAGACGATGACCCGGCTGTCCGAGATCGAGTCGACCACGATGCACACTTCGCCGCGTTGGGTGTACTCGGCTCCCTCGATGACGTTGAATGCCTCGTTCAGGACGACGTACTGCCCCTCGTCGAGCTGGAAGGGATCCAGATTCGGATGCACGTTGACGCGCATCGGCCGCCCGTCCATCAGGATCTCGGATGTTCCATCCTTGTTGGCGCGGATGAAGACACCGTAGGTGTTCGGTGGAGCGCAGAGCTTGTCCACTTCCTCCTTGAGGAGCTCGATCTGCTGCTTCGCTTCCTGGAGCATCCCGACCAGTTTCTCGTTCTGGCGTTCGGAATCCCGATGCTGCGTTCGAGCCTGGTCGTATCGACGCCGGAGCGTCTCGAAGTCTGCGAGCATCCGGTCGAGCCGGTGCCGAAACTCGTTCGAGTCGCTTCCAAAGAAGCGCATCGCGTCCTGGAGCCGCTCCGCTTCGCTCTCCGACCGCCCCGCGCCGCCCGGCTGCCCGCCGTCACCCTCGCCGCCCTCGCCGGCAGCGCGGTAGCCGCTCTCGAGATCCGACTCCTCACCCGGCCGTCCGCCCGCGGCGCCCGCGGGAGTGATTCGTCGCATGACATCGCGCACGAAGCCCTTCCGTCCCGAGCCCGGTCCCTGCGATCCAGAGTCCGAATCATGTTCGCTCATTGCGCCATCTCCTCTTGCTTCGCCCTGGCGTCCTCGGCCCTGGCACGAACTCGCCCCGCAACTATTTGCGGAGTCGAGCAGTCATTCGATCTCTCACCCCCAGCACAATGCAAGGCGTGTGCCGCATTCAGCCAGCAAATCACTTGATCGTTTCGAGGGAGCCCCGGAGCGCTCGCTCGTCGAGGGATGCAGTTCGCCCGGTTCGGATGATCCCCGACCCGCGTTGGGAAACGTCGGTCGCGCTGCGGTTCGCACAGTCGAGCATAGGAAGCGTTCGTTGCCCCCATTGTCACCGACTCCGTCCAAGCCTCGGAGCGGCTCGATCTGCCGTGGATCGACTCCACCGGCGCTCCATGGGCGCGCGAGAAGCACAGGCATCCTGGGGACTTCGGGGCCATTTTGACGGGGGCGAAGCGGCTCCTGTCGCGTCCAGATTCGGCTCGGGAGCGCTGCCATCTTCGAGGTTGGGCGAGCCGGACTCGGTTGAAAAGCCGCTCGCGGAGAATACCTCCCGAAACGAAGCGCAGCCCTGGGCTCGCAGGGCGAACCGATCCTCCGGTGCGTCATCGTGATGGGAAAGCCGATCATCCCAATCTCTTCCTGCTTCCCCTTCCCGAAACCCGCCCGACCCCTCTCGTGGATCCGCTCGGCTTCAGTTCCGATCGCCTGGAACCACCCGGAGTACATTCCCTCGGAAAACCAATATCTTGCGGCGCCGCCTCCGAGAGTCACGCCACTGCTTCGATTCTCCCGGGAATTCGAAATCGCGAGTCATGCGTCGCGGAACCCACTCCGCTCGGGCGAGCAACCGCCCTTGCTCTCAGGATACTAGGAGATTGGTTGACCCTGCGTGGCAGGCCGAGGCCCCATGACCTGACCCAGACCTGACTGAGCGTGCGTGATCAACTCGAACCTCTCGAAATTGAAGATCTTTTTGGATTTTTTGAGTTTATCGGCTGCACTAGGCGTGTCAACCGGAACGGACCCGCAGGCGAGTCCGTAAACCCTTGTTCTATAATGAGTTAAGCGTTCCGAAGCGAACGGTCCGGCTCCAATCGGTGCAGCCCTGCCGATTTCGTCCGCGGGATCTCCAACCCGCATTCGGGTGATTCGCGGCGCCCTCTGTTGGCTGCAGACTCGGCTCATTTCACAGATTGCTCGCCTCCTGCCTGCAAATCGAAATGGCAGTCGAAGCAAGAGATCGCCGGAATCCGAACGGGGTCGTCGAGAACACGCCGCTCGCCTGCACCTGAATTGCAGATTGGCTCGGTCGTGTCGGCCCCGGCAAAAGGCGGACAAGGGAAGAGAACTACAGAGGAACCCCACTACCGCGGCCGCTCGCGCCTTGGGTCCCGGCGGGATCAATCGCCCTTGGCCCCTGCGTAATCGATCAGCTCGACACCCTGGGGCACCTGAAACTCGAAGACGCTCGCGTCGGGGGATTGATTGACCTCGACCCCCTCGAAACGGATTTCCGTCCGGTTGCCGAACAGATCGACCACCGACGTCGCCTCGATATCACCCGTCACGCGAGCCACCACCAGACCCAGACGCTCGTAACTTGCATCTTTCTTGGGCAGAAGATCCAGGCTGACCTTCCCCTCGGTGCACGCGATTGCCGTCACGTCGAACTCTTCGAGGAGGTCTCCGTCACCCAGCAGGAATTGCAGGGCCGCGCCGCTCAGATAGCCCGCGGTCACTTCGAGTCGGGTCGCGGTCCCACCCTCGACGTCGTGAATCCACAATGTCTGACCGTCACTCACCACGACACTCGGCTCGGGAGCACCGTACGTCCAACGCATCTTGCCGGGCTTCGCAAACACGACTCGACCAGACTTGGGATCGGCGTCCATCAGCGGCGCGCCCGCGAAGCTGGCGGACTGGCTCACCTGCTCGAAGTCGGCCGTCAAGTCACGGATCCCGTCGTAGCGTGCCTGAACCTCCCTTGCGGCCTGGATCCCGGCCCCGGGCTCACAGCCGGATGCGCTGCCAACGGCGCTCTCCGCGACTGAGGGTTCGCCCGCGATCGCGGTCGAAGCCAGAAAAATCGACAGGAGCAGGCCACGCGAGATCGATAGCACCCCCCCGCGGTCGAAAATCGCAGCCCTGAGCTCCACGAACCACCTCGATTCATTCTGTTTGGCCGCGATCAACCGACATCAGCGATCCGCAGTCAGGCCGCATGAACGGACGCTCGCCCGTATGGCCACCCCGGATCTTCGGGTTTTTAGTCGTCGTCGGCGACCGGCGGCGGGAGTAGGACCTCGCGGCCCTTGGAACCGATTTGGGGACCGATCATCCCGTCGAGTTCCATCTGCTCAATGATCCGAGCCGCGCGGTTGTAACCGATCTTGAGCCGTCGCTGCACGTAGGAGATGGAGGCATTCCGGGTCTGCGCGACGATTTCGACGGCTTGATCGTACATCTCGTCTACGTCCTCGCCCCTGCTCTCGATCTTCTCGGCTTCGGCATCGGCCCGAACCAGATCCTCATCGAAGACGGGCCGCCCCTGATCCTTCAGGAATGCGACCAGGCCGTGCACCTCGGTTTCGTTCACAAAGGGCCCATGTATTCGCTGGAGCACCGCAGTCCCGGGCGGCAGAAACAGCATGTCACCCATCCCGAGCAGGTCGTCGGCTCCCTTCTGGTCGAGGATCGTCCGACTGTCCGTCGCACTCGAAACTTGAAAAGAGACCCGTGCCGGGAAGTTCGCCTTGATGACGCCGGTCAGGACATCGACGCTCGGCCGCTGGGTCGCGAGGACGAGATGGATTCCTGCCGCGCGCGCCATCTGCGCGAGGCGCTGCAACGACTCCTCCACATCCTTGGCGGCCGTCATCATCAAGTCCGCGAGCTCATCGATGACCACGACGATATACGGCAGCTCCTGCCACTCGATCTCGTCGCCCTCGACCTGGCCCGGCTTCGGCTTCAGGTTGAATGACTCTTCGCCAGCCGCGAGCTGCTTGCGCGCCTTCTCGTTGAACTGATCGATGTTGCGCACGCCGGTCGCGCTCATCATCTGATAACGCTCTTCCATCTTGCGCACGACACCCTGCAAGGCTGCTGCCGCACGCTTCGGGCTGGTGACGACGTCCGCGATCAGATGGGGAATGCCGTCGTAGATCGAAAGCTCCAGCATCTTGGGATCGACCATCAAGAGCTTCAGCTCGTTCGGCGTAGCCCGGCATAACAGCGAGCACAGGAAGGAGTTGAGGAAGACGCTCTTGCCCGTACCGGTCGACCCTGCGACCAGCAGATGCGGCATTTTAGCGAGATCCGACGTCACAGAGTTTCCGAAGATATCCTTGCCCATCGCCACCGAGAGCACGCCCTTGCTCTTGCGGAAGCTCTCCGACTCGAGCATCTCGCGCAGATAGACGGTCTCGCGCTGCGGATTCGGCACCTCGATGCCGACGACCGACTTTCCGGGCAGCGGCGCGATGATCCGGATCGAGATGGCGCGCAGCGCCATCGTGAGATCGTCCGTGAGATTGACGATCTTGTTGACCTTGATCCCAGCCGCGGGCTCGTATTCGTACATCGTGATGACGGGGCCGGGATGAACACGGACCACCCGCCCCGTCACGCCGAAATCCGCGAGCTTCTTCTCGAGGATCTTCGAGTTCATGAGCAGCGAGTCACGGTCGTAGGAACGCTCGCCGTCGGGCGGTGCCTCGAAGAGAGAGACGTCCGGCAGCTGGAACGGCCCACTCGGCCCGTGTTCGTGAAATCGGAAAGCCTCCTGCTCCGGCTTCTTCTTCTTCTTCCGCTCCTCTCCGTGGTCGACGATATCGGGCTCCTCGCCGGCCCGGAGCCTGCGTGGAGCAGACGCCTCCGCCGTCTTTTCGAGAACGGCAACGGGTTCGGGCGGAGCGTCTTCGCGCGAGGCCACTTCGTCCTCGAAAGAGAATTCGGGCTCCCGGCGCTCCTGCAGCCTCTCGCGTCGCGCCCGCTGCTCACGCCGTACGGGGATCGACCTCAGCCATTCCCGGAACGCGACGCCCGCCTGTGCAGCTCCTGCGAAGACCGTGTGGATCGTCCGCACCATGGCCTCGGCCACGATCCGCGCCTGGGAAAAGATCCAGTCTCCCGCCCAGAGCGCCCAACCGGCGAGGCGGCCGCCGGCTCGACCGACGATCCCGAGCGTCGTGCCCATCGAAATCCCGGTCAGCGAGAGCACTCCGACCATGAGGACCAGACTCGTGAGCACGATCGCGCCCGCACTCCCGAAGAGCCGTGTCGCTTGTCCTGCACCGCCTCCCCCGAGCCAGCCGGACTCGATCCACGGAACGGAGTCGGGGGCCAGCTCGAAGAGCAACGGCGGCAGGATGGCGATCGAGGGGATCAGCAGCGCCGCCCCGACCCAGAATCGCGAAAACAGGCTCGGCAACCCCAGACTCATCACCAGACGCCCACCCAGGAAGGCGCACGCGGCCACCAGGATGATCGAGCCAGCACCGAAAGTCGAAAGCAGCAACCCCGCCAGCGTGGCGCCCACCGGACCCGCGCTGTTCGAAACTTCCGCGAGTCTTGCCACGGGATCTTCGGGCGCATAGGTCGCCAGAGCCAATGTGGAGAGCAGCGCAAGCCCGATCAGAACGAGGCCCAGGATCTCTGATCCAGCGGCAACGAGCATCGGCTCGTCCACGTTCTTCGATCGCGATGCCTCGCGGCCTGCGCCCTTCTGCTTTCGCGACTTCGCTGCAGCCCTAGCCATGCTCGTTCTCCCAGCGAACGTCCCCAAAATCCCACGTCGCGAAGCACGAATCAGCTCGAGGCGGATGCGCCCCTCCCCTGATCGGCATCAGCGGCCAGCTTCCACGGATCGCCCACGCGTCCGCCCCGGCCAGCCTCCGGTACGCATACGAAATCGGCTTCGCGTCCATCCGATCGAACGCGCGAAGCCTCGAATTCTGCAGCCATGTTCGAGATTGTCTTGATGTCTGAGTCATTCCCTCACCCCCCGGAGAGGAGAACCGTCGCAGGATACCGTGACCCCCTGGCCCCGCAAAGGGTCCAACCGGTCCTCCCTTGACGCATTTCAACCACGACGGGACACTCTCTTTTTTCAATCCTTCCAAAGAGTCCCGATGGAGCCCCCACCATGGCAGGCGTCAACAAAGCCATTCTCGTCGGCAATCTCGGCCGTGATCCCGAGCTGCGACACACTCCCAACGGCCAGGCAGTCGTCAACTTCACACTCGCAACCAGCGAGACCTGGACAGACAAGAGCGGCGAGCGCCAGGAACGAACCGAGTGGCATCGAATCGTCGTCTGGGGAAAGACCGCCGAAATGTGCAACCAGTACCTCTCGAAGGGTCGAACCGTCTACGTCGAGGGCCGCATCCAGACACGCGAGTGGGAAGACAAAGACGGCAACAAGCGGTACACGACCGAGATCAACGCGAGCACGGTCAACTTCATCGGCCCGCGGACGGGGGGCGGAGGCGATGGCGGGAGCTCCTACGGAGGTGGGGGCGGAGCCTCTCGCACGGGCAGCTCCGGGAGCTCTTCGGACAATTTTGCCGGCAGCGCCGACGACAGCGGCCCTCCGATCGACGACGACATCCCGTTCTAGCGTTCTCGCGATGAGATCCCAGGACCGGAGAGTCCGGGACATCGAGCCATTACGAGGTCTCGCTCGCGCGTAGACCCGAACGCTTCAGCGCAGGGAGCGGTCCCGACCCCCAGTGGAAGCGGTCGCTCTGGACGAATCCGCTCGTCAAGGTCGGCCTCAGGAAGCGCCATCCGAACGCAGCGCACGAACGATCTGGTCGATCTTCATGCGGTCGAGCGATGTCAGCTCATCGAACTCGATGCCCATTCCGGCCGGCGACGAGCCACCCGTACGAACACGAACGACTCGGCCAAGCGTCTGCAGGACTTCCTGGCTGCCCGGCAGATGGAACTGCATGGAGACTTCTGTTCCGGGCTGGTGCGGCTTTTCGGTCTCGATGAAGAGTCCGCCCTCGTTGATGTCGCGCGTGAACTCGGAGAACATTTCGTCGACCGTCGCGTAGTCGATGCGAACAGTCACGCGAGCTCGATTCGCGCGGCGTCGATCCTCATCTTCCTTGACCGCGACGGCGTCCGTCTCAGGTGCGTCGTCCGCCTTCAAGCTGACTCTGGCCATCGGGTCGTCTCCCGCCGCATTCGTCCTGGACCCCGCCCTCGTGAATCGATCCCCACCGGCCGACTCAGTCGAGCGCGCCCGCCGGACACGCAGATTGGCTCATCGTCTCGACCGGCCCCCAGTCTTTAGAGCCATCCTTTCTTACCCGGAGGGATATCCAGGTCTCGAGCAGTCAGCGATCCCCGCGGTGGCGGGCGTTGAGCGCGGCGAAACAACCCTCTCCGGCCTCGCGGAAGCTGAAATGCCCACCCTCGGAGACGATCAGGTGATCGACGACCCGGATTCCGAGCAGCTCTCCCGCCGACACGAGACGCTCCGTGACCGCGCGGTCTTCTGCGCTCGGCGTCGGATCACCGCTCGGATGGTTGTGCACCAGCAAGACGGCAGCAGCCGCCGCACGAATCGCCTCGCGAAAGACTTCGCGAGGATGAACCAGGCTGGCGGTCAGCGTACCGACCGACACCTCGTCCTCCCCGATCAGTCGATGCCGAACATCGAGGAGGAGCACATGGAAGGACTCGCGGTGCGCCCCCCGAATCCGAGGCTGGAAGTGTCGGTGCACATCCACGGGATTTCGAATCGGCTGCCCCCAATCGAGCGGTTTCGTTTCGAGCCGGCGAGCAAGCTCGAAGGCAGCCAGAAGACTCGCGGCCTTCGCAGGCCCGAGACCCCGGATCGCGAGAAGAGCCGCCATCGAGGTGCTGGACAGCTCGGTCAGTCCTCCCGTGTGCTCGACGATGGCTCGGGCGAGCGAGTCGGCCCGACCCGCTCGAGTTCCGGTCCGGAGGATGAGCGCGAGGAGCTCGGTGTCCGAGAGCGCACGGGACCCCAGGCGCGCCAGGCGTTCGCGGGGCCGATCTTGCGCGTTGATCGAACGAGAGAGCGCGCGATTGATCCCGCTCCCTCGATCCCCTCTCTTCACCCGCTTTTCACCCGCATTCGCAGCCCCATCCACATTATCCGGTGGAAGGCCACGATCTCGTCCCGCCCCCCGTATCGCCAGGACCGCAAGGTTAGTCGGGCGCGGAGCCGAACGCGGGTCGAGTCCCAGCGGTAACGAAGCGTGAACGCCCCCTCGCGGTGGGACGCTCGGTGGCGGCGACGTCGACCCTCTACGAGTCGACCCTCTTCTGACGATCAGGCGGACGCCTCGTCGAAGCAGCCCCGGGCCTATCGGCGAAGCGCGTCACTCGCGGAGTCCGCTCTTGCGCGAAGCCGCTCCGCCTCTGCCGAGAAATCCTTCGCGAGCCACGCCGCGGCGTCGTCGCCGCTTGTCATGAGGCTCAGCACGAGTTCGTCCAGCAGCCCCCTTGCATCGGCCCGATCAGCCAGCCTGCTGACCCAAAGCTCCTGCTCCGCCAACGTCTTGTCGCCGAGAAAGCGTGCGAATTCGGCAGGTCGGTCGAGCCCGCGAGCCAGCCAGACATCTCGCGGATCCTCACCCCCCGAACTCGTCCGATCGACCGCACGCGGAGCCAGCGACTGCGAGACCATGCGTGCGCCGCTCAGGCCGCTCATCATTCCGCCTACCACCCAGCGTTCCGGAGCCACGCTGGACGGGGGCGGCGTGAGCACCCCACGGCCGGGACGATTCATCCCGGAGCGCTCGGCACCCGGCGAGCTCGCGAGGGTCGGCTCGAGGACCGGGTCCGAGAAGATCCCCTTCCGCCCGACGATCGCCACATTCGGCACCGCCATCGTACTCGCCATCGTGGTCGACAGGGGAGACCGTCCAGACCGATCCCCTGCGATGATTCGCGCTCCAAGCGTCTCTCGTGCATCCCGGACCACCTGAGGAGAACGGCTCCCCTCGCCCCCCTCCCCGACGAGGGACGCCCCACCCCAGAGAGCCGCCAGATCAGAAGGATTCGGATGCGGTAGCACTGCGACGACGAGCGCGGCCGCAGCCACCGCAGAAGCCGGCAGCACGAAGCTTGGCTCCAGGACCGAGGTGATCCGGCGA
The DNA here is from genome assembly GCA_963698485.1 of uncultured delta proteobacterium. Classification (GTDB taxonomy): domain Bacteria; phylum Myxococcota_A; class UBA9160; order UBA9160; family UBA4427; genus UBA4427. The sequence goes on from CAVORA010000005.1 coordinate 510,719, forward strand.
ATCATTTCGTTGAAAAAGCCGGGCTGGCTCTCGCCCGCACGGATTCGCCGCATGACGTTCGCTGCGATCATGGGCGGCGTCTCGGGCTCAGGCATCATTTGAAGCAAACGGATGGTTCGCTGGATCTCGACCACCTCGCGGGCACAGTCCTCGCATTGATCGAGATGGGCATCGACCAGTGCACGCTCCGCGAGACCCAGGTCTCCTTCGAGGTAGTCTGCGAGGTGTCTCTTCACGTCCCGGTGCGTCACGTCAGAGCTCCTCGGCTGCGGCAGAACCCAACAGCTCCTTCAGATTGTCTCGAAGCGCCTGACGAGCACGATGGATCCTCGACTTGACGGTGCCTTCGGCGATGCCCAGCACCTTGGCGATCTCGCCGTAGGCAAGGCCTTCGATGTCGTAGAGGATCACAGGCATGCGAAGCGACGGGGATAGCTGATCGAGCGCCTCACGCACGTGGCCGGAGAGCTCATGGCCAAGAGCGGAGTCTTCCGGATTTCGCGGCGAGCTCGGAAGGTCATCCCCTGCCTTCTGACGCGTCTTGAGCTTGTCGACGCGGGCGCGCCCCCGACCGAGCGAGCGCCGGCGGTTGAGTGCGGCATTGGCGGCAACGCGATACACGAAGGTGGAGAACCGTGCTTCCGCTCGGAAGCGATGACCGTGCCGGTGCAGACTCAAGAAGGTCTCCTGAGTCAGATCCTCAGCGTCTTCCTTGTTGCCCATCATGCGGTAGAGAAGGCGGTAGACCCGGGATTCGTGCCTCTTGATCAATTCCTCGAAAGCGGCCTCGTCGCCCGCTTGCCAGCGGACGATCAGGTCCCGATCGGGGTCCTCGACGACCACGCGTGGCGCAGTTCGCTCGCGCGCCAGCGGGTTCGTGCCACTCACCATGGATCCTCGTTCGACGATTTCGTAAGTCATGGATTGCCTCTCGGGCAGCAGACCCCGGCCCGAGGACCCAGGTTCCCTGGATTCTTCCTCGCCGTGCTCATCCTTTCCGTCTCGAGATCCTGTTGCGACCATGGTGCCAGCCTGTGTCGAAGTTCCCGGAGGGATCGGGGCGCTGATTTTCTGCGGACCCGTGACAGCGCCTGCCTGCCGTCGCGGACCCAGCCGACCCGCAACGCAGCGCAGCGAGACCGCGGCTAGCCGCCTGGAAGGTCGATATCGGCCTCGCCTTCTCTCACGAATGCGCCGCTCTTGCCGCCCTGCTTCGCGACCAGTCGAACGCGATCGACGATCATCTCGCGATCGACCGCCTTGCACATGTCGTAGATGGTGAGCCCGGCGGCGGATGCCGCAACCAGCGCCTCCATTTCGACGCCCGTTCGCCAGTGCGCCTCGACGCGTGCTTCGATCAGCAGTGCCCTCCCGTCATCCGACGGCTCCAGCAGGATCTCCACTGAGTCGATCGGCATCGGATGTGCCAGCGGTATCCAGTCTCCGGTCCGTTTAGCGGCCTGAATACCGGCGATGCGCGCCGTCGCCAGCACGTCGCCTTTGGCGACCCGCCCCGAAACGATTCGCTCGAGCGTTTCCGGAGCCATTCGAACTTCACCGCGCGCGATGCAGATGCGATGGGTGAGCGGCTTCTCTCCGACGTTCACCATTCGCGCGCGGCCGCGCTCATCGAGATGTGTCAATCCATCAGCCATTGGAACCTCGTTCCCGCTTCCGAGCCCAACGCGTCGGATGTCTCGAAATTCGCGTCATTCTTCCAGCCAGTCGAGTATTTCCTGCCAGATCTCTTCGCGCTCGGGTTCCTGGAAGATCTCGTGCCTCAGCTCCGGATAGAGCTTGAGCGGGCTTCGGGAGGCGATCGCCGGGTCCAGTCCGGCATGAAACGCGCGACTCCCCTGCGGCGAGCAGATCGGATCGGCTCCGCCGTGCAGCAACATGACGGGCTGGCCGACGAGCGCGGCCGACGAACGCACGCGCGCCAGGACCTGATCCAGACCCGCAGCGAAGCGGGCGGACATGCGGTCCTCGACATACGGGTCTTCGCGATAGCGCCTGATGACCTCGGGATCACGCGACAGACCCTCGGGCTCGAGTCCGGTCGCAAAGCCAGTTCGCGGCGCGAGGGCAGAGAGCACGCGCGCGGCGATCAGGCTCAGCCGACGACGCATTCCTCCGCTTCCGCCGAGGTCGAGCAATGCGCCAGACAGGACGATGCGATCGACTCCAGGATTCCCGAAGGCTGCCGTCGCGGCGACGACCAGGCCCCCCATGCTATGTCCCACGAGCGTGATCGGCAGACCCGGATGGTCGAGCGCAACGAGCTCGAGGAAGCGTTCGAGCTCCTCGATCAATCGCTCGAATCGATCGACATGCCCACGCGGACCGGCCGTCCGACCATGACCCGCCTGGTCGTAGCCGTGTACGGCGAAGCCACGCTGGGCGAAATACATGGCCATCTCGTCGTAGCGGCCGGTGTGTTCGGCGAAGCCGTGGACGAGCACCATCACGTGCGAGGGCTCGGGGGGAAGCCATGAGCGCTGGTAGCGCTCACCGCGATCTGAGAGAACGACCTGTGTCTCCCGGCGCCGAATCTCGTGGCGCATTCAGGACGCGCTCGCGTCTCTGACCCGCTGCCGAGCCTTCTGCACCTTTTCGAGATAGGCCACGCCCCGGATCCGACGGCCCCAGAAATAGCTCGAGATGCCCTTGGCCTCGCCGAGCCTGCGAATGTTGTCGGCGAGGATGTAGCAGCCCGCTTCGACGTTGCTCTCGATCGTCGAGAGATTCCCCGCGAGCGGCAGATTCTCGGCCATATGAGGCATGACCTGCATCAGACCAATCGCGCCCTTCCCGCTCTCGGCCCAGGGTCGCGCGTCACTCTCGACGAGCAGCACGGCCGTCACGAGGAAAGGGTCGAGGCCGTAGCGACGGCTGCTGCGCAGCACTGCCTCGATCACCCGGTTGCGTTCTTCGCGCGAGAGCGACGAGTTGCGATCTCGCAAGTGCTCGACGAGCGCCGCAGTCACGGCCGCTCTTGTCGCATCCGGGCCGCGCTCCAGCGCGACGACCTGGCCGCTGCCGGCGAGCTCGATGGGCGGAGCATCGAAGACCAGCAGTGCGCCGAGCAGCGCCAGGCCCCACGTGCCCACACGCCGAGCTCTCGGCGTCAGCGTCGCCGCGCCCGAAGCTTGTCCTGGTGCTTCACCCGCCTTCCCCAAATCAACCCCCATCGACTGGACAGATTGCGGCCCCGTCTGGATCTCGACCGGACCATGCGTTCGACGACGGCCATCGATCGGCCCTGTCTCGACGCGATGACTCCGCGACTGGCCAGGCGCGCCGGGCCAGGCCCGAAACGGATCGTCGCCGCGCCCTGCAGGATACCCGCGGCGCGCCGAGGCGGCCACGCGAGGTCGTTTCGCTCCGCGTGCGGATCCGATCGGATCGGGCACCGGTCCGCCGCCGCGCGCAAGCAGGCTCTCGGCGCGCTGCGATCCGTCGGATGGTCCTTCGGGCAGACCAGGATGCACTCCTCGCCCTCGACGCGAATGCGCCCGGAGGCGCTTCGGTCAGACGCCCCCGAAAAGCGGATGTTGCGATGCGAAACCCTTCCGATCGATCCTGCGCAGGAGATTCGATGTCGCCTTGACTAACATCGTCCGGCGACGTCTGGAAAGTTCGGACGGACGAGACAGGCGACGATGTCAAAGGCCTGCCCACGGCATCGTCGCAACGACGCTGCTACTTCTCGTGCGGAGCCGCTGGCCAGCCCAGGCGGAAGAGACCGCGTCCGCGCTTGATTTGCCGGGATTCGGGGCTTCGCGTACCGTGCCGGCGCGAGGGGGTCGTCATTCATGTACCCGGTGCTCTTCACCATTCCCGGTCTCGATTGGCCAATCAGCAGCTTCGGCGCCGCGATGGCCGTCGCATTCCTGGTTGGATACTGGATCGCAATTCCGCGCATGAGGGAGGAAGGGCTCGATCCCGAAGACGGCGCCAACCTGCTCATGTGCATCATGTTTGGCGGCGTCTTCGGCGCGAAGCTCTACTACGCCGTCAGCTTCTACTTGATCCACGGTGATCCCTTCTGGGCCTCGATGCTTTCGCGCGGGGGGCTCGTGTTCTACGGCGGATTCATCGGTGGCGGGCTCGCGGGCTACATCGGATGTCGCATCTGGAACGTGCCAGCCATCCCCTTCGCCAATGCTGCGGCGATCTCCCTGGCCGTGGGTCAGGCGATCGGGCGCATCGGCTGCTTCCTGGTCGGAGATGACTACGGTCGCGCGTCGGATCTGCCATGGGCCGTCGCTTTTCCGAACGGACTGCCGCCCGTGCACTACCCGGTGCATCCGACGATGCTCTACGAAACGCTGTGGCTGACGCTGGTCTCGATCCTTCTCTGGACCCGTCGCAAGAAGAGTCCCTCGCTCTTTGGCGAGTTCATGATCCTCAACGGGATCGGGCGCGCGGTCATCGAACACTGGCGGCTGAATGCGCGCGTCGCGCTCGACCTCTCCGAGGCCCAGTGGATCGGGATGGGTCTCGTCGTCTTCGGGAGCTTGCTGTGGATCCGCGCGCGCATGGCGGAGCCCGATCAACCGGAGGCGGCCTCCAGCCGAAGCTGAAGCTGCTTCGCCAGATCGACGACTTCAGCGCCCTCGTCATCGTTCTCGACGAGACGACCAACACGACCGAGCGTCACCGCTGCACGGCGCGCGAACTCGCGCTCGTCCTCGTGAGCGCCTAGATCGACCCACGCCTCGAGGGCGGCAATGCTCGCGAGATACTCACCTTCCAAAAAGGCCTGCATCCCCTCGGCGTAGCGGTCGAGCTGGTCGATCTCCGGCCGAGCCGACACGCTCCGAAGCCGCGCCTCGCGAAGCGTCGTGCGCGCTTCGACGAAGTAGGCGCTGTCGACCAGACCATGCGCCGCCTCGTAGAGCCCCGTCGCCAGATCACCGTGCATCGATTCCAGGAGCCCAGCAAAGCCGCCCGGGAAGGCCGCGTCGACCTGCTCGCGCCGGTTCAGCAAGGTGCGCGTCACGCCCCGCTCGCCCGCGCGCTCGATGATCAGCTCACGAAACTGATCTCGGGTCTGGAGCAGGAGATCCCTCACTTCGATCACGACCTCGGCCATGCGCGCGCTGCTGCGCTCGAGGATCCGATCGAATTCGGCGAACAAGGCCGCCGCCTCGTCTCCCGCCGCCTCGCGCAATGAGGCGACGCGAGGTCCGTAGACTTCGCGCTGATAGAGACTCTCGCGAAGATTCATCGACTCGTGAAACAGCGAGCCGACGGCCAGGTCGAAGAGCGCCTCACGACGAACCGTCGCACTCGCATACTGATCCGTTCGGAAGAGTGCATGACTCTTCTCCTTCAGACGGAAGAGCACCGAATCCTCATCGTCGCCGACGAGTCCACGAATGGACTCGAAGGCCGGGCCGTCCTGACCGACATCGTTCAAGACGGTGGTCAGTCGCTCGTGAGCCACCAGGAACTCTCTCAGGAGCTGGAGGAAGTCGGAGGCATTCCTGACCGCAGAGCCGCGGGACGTCATGAGAGAGGCTTCCTCGCGCAATCGGCGATCAGTGGGGCTCCAGCGGAGAGCAGTTGCTCGTGCTCGTTTCGTCGCAACACGTCGGCGGCTGGAGAAGGCGCCGACCATCCGGGGCCGCGGAGAATAGGAGAGCGGAAAATCACCGCCAAGGGAACCCATCGGCCAGACCGCTCCCCTCGATCCGGTTCCTCGCACCCTCACTCGACCCGACCTCCCAAGGGGACAGTGCAGCGCTAAGCTGCCCGCCAGTCGGCTTCCGTCAGCCTGTTCCGGTTGTTTCGAGACGCGCCGTCTCCTATTGTCCGGCGCAGCCCAAGGCCGTCCACAATTCGGCAAGTACCGCCCGTAGAAAGGAAAATCAGCGATGTCCGAGCCCGAACGAGAAAGTATGGAGGTCGATGTCCTCTTCGTCGGAGCGGGTCCCGCAACGCTCGCCTCAGCCTACCACCTGATGAAGCAGGTCGAGGCCCACAACGAGGCCTGCGCGGCAAGCGGCGAGGAGCCGATCGAACCGCCGGTGATTCTCGTGATCGAAAAGGCGGCGGGCATCGGGGATCACCAGCTCTCGGGCGGCGTGATGAATCCGAAGGCGATCAAGGAGCTGATCCCCGACTACATCGAGCAGGGATTCCCGATCGAGAACACCTGCACCAGCCATCATTTCTGGGCCTTCACGCGCCACGGCACGATCAAGAGCCCGATCGTTCCCCCGATGTTCCGCAAGAAGGGGTACCACGTCGTTTCCCTGTCGGACGTCGTGAAGTGGATGGCCGAGAAGTGCGAAGAGGTCGGGGTCGAGATCTACCCTGGCTTCGCAGCCCACGAGGTCCTGATCGAAGGCGACCGCGTGGTCGGCGTGCGCACCGGCGACATGGGCATCGACCGGGAAGGCAAGCCCAAGGCCAACTATCAGCCGGGCATGGACATCATCGCCGGCGTCACGATTTTCGGCGAAGGCGTCCGCGGATCCTGCACGAAGCAGGTCGTCGAGCGATTCGGTCTGCACGGAAAGAACCCGCAGAGCTACGAGACGGGCATCAAGGAAATCTGGCGCGTCAAGCCGGAGAAGCACAAGCCCGGTCGCGTCGTGCACGGATCGATGTTCCCTGACTTCTTCGGTCATGTGAACGGCATGTGGCTCTACGACATGTCCGACAACCTCATCTCCTTCGGATTCGTGACGCCGCTGGCCTCCGAAGATCCGAACAACGACCCGCATCGCGCGGCCCAGGAGTTCAAGCGGGACTCACCCTTCATGCGAGACCTGCTCGAAGGCGCCGAGCTCGTGCGCTACGGCGCGAAATGCGTTCCGGCGGGCGGACTCTACGGACAGCCGAAGCTGTACATGAACGGCGCGATGCTGGTGGGCGACTCCGCCGGCATGCTCAACATCATGAAGCTCGCCGGCATCCATCAGGCGATCAAGTCCGGCATGCTGGCCGCGGAGACCGTGATCGACGGCCTCAAGGCCAAGGATTTCTCCTCGAAGACACTCGGGGCGTACACGGAGCGGTACAAGAACAGCTGGGCCTACGAGGAGCACTACGAGGCACGCAACTTCACGGGCTCGAACGAGCTCTCGCCGCTCTTCGGCATGGCGATCAACATCCCGCTGATGATCGCGACCAAGGGGCGCGGCCTGATCGAGCACATCAAGACCGAGCCGCCGCACGCTGCGATGAAGAAGATCTGGGAGCTCCCCTACGAGCGTCGCAATCCCGAGCCCTTCGTGCCGGATGGCGTGCTCACCTTCTCGAAGGAGCACCTCGTCGGGTTCTCCGGCACCCAGCACGAATCGGACCAGCAGCCCCACCTGAAGGTCGCTGACACGAACGTGTGCGCTACGGACTGCCGCCGGGACTACGGCAACCCGTGCGAGAAATTCTGTCCGGCCGCGGTCTACGAGATGATCGACGTCGTCGGAAAGCCCGGTGAGAAGGAGCTCTTCATCCACCACGAGAACTGCGTGCACTGCAAGACCTGTGACATCGCGGACCCGTACCAGATCATCACCTGGACGACGCCGCAGGGCGGCGAGGGCCCCGACTACACGAAGATGTAGGCCGGCCGCTCTTCGGCTCAGCCCAGTTGGTCTCGCGAAACCTCGTCATCCGCGCAGGCGCGCAAGCCATCCGTCGAATGCGTGCCGAGGGATTCGATCCGGATCTCTTCGGCACGCTCGTCGGCGCCTCCGGAGGCGCCAAGTGGCTCGTGCTCAGGCACCTCGACGATGTCCTGATCGACAGGCTGATCCTGCCGCGCACGACTCCCCTGGACGTGCTCGGTTCCTCGATCGGCAGCTTCCGCCACGCATGCTTTGCCCAGGCGGATCCTCGCGCGGCACTCGCGCGCTTCGATCGCGCCTATGTCGAGCAGGCGTACGAAGGAACCGTTCAGCCGCCGATGCGCGTGATCTCGGCGGAGAGCGATCGGATTCTGGGCATCTTGCTGGGCGACGGGGGCGCCAAAGAGATCAGCGAGAACCCACGCATTCGAAGCCACATCGTGGCGGCCCGCCTGCGCCGGGATCGTGGCCTCGACCGCGGCTGGCGTTTCCAGGCGCAGCTCCTGAAGAGCGCGTCGATGAACCTCGTGTCGCGCAGGCTGCTGGGACGAAGCTTCGACCGCATTCATTTTCACAGCGCTCCGGGAGACCCGGTCGACGACGCGACGTCCGAACCTCCGTCCGGGCTGGCCTTTCGAGACTTCACGACGCATCGCCACGCCCTCACGCCCGAAAACGTGCGCCCGGCGCTGCTCGCCAGCGGCTCGATCCCCCTCCTGATGGAAGGCGTTCGGAGGACACCCGAGGTCGTGGGCACCCTCTTCGACGGAGGCATCCTCGACTATCACTTCGACTTCGCATTCCGCCGACGCGAGGGGCTCGTCCTCTTCGCCCATTTCTTCGACCGCATCGTGCCGGGCTGGTTCGACAAGCCCTTGCGCTGGCGACGACCGAGCACGACGGCGCTCGAGGATGTCGTCATGATCGCCCCCTCGGATGCTTTCATCGCGACCCTGCCCGGAGGCAGGGTGCCAGACCGCAACGATTTCCTGCGATTCTCGACGAACGAGCGGATCGACCGCTGGCGCGCAATCCTCGCGCGATGCCGACTCCTCGGCGAAGAGCTCGACGAGCTGATCGAGTCGCAGCGGATCGTCGATGTGCTCCAGCCTTTCGGCTGAGATTCGGAGCCCCCCGGCCTCCGCTTCTCCCGGGAGGTCGCGAGGCCGTCTTCCAGAGCTCCTCCAGCACAGGACAGACCCGACCGTCGCTGTCCTTCTCATCCCCGAAGACGAGCCAGGACCCGTCCCGAACGAAATTGCGCCTCCCCCATGGCACAGCAGGGAGGATCATGGAATGCTGACGCACCGTGTCTGCGTGCGAGCATTCCAGCCTGGCTCAGCGAAGCCGATCCGTCGTCCCGCCCGAGGAAATCGACCGCTTCCTCGAGACCTTCCTGTATTCACCGGACGCCGTTCTGCTCGATGAGGTCACGGCCCTCGACCGCGATCGGGCGCGAATCGAAGCACTTCTCGAGACGACCCGCCCACTGCCCTTCTCGGCTCATCAGCGCGTGAGCCCCATTCACCCGCGGCACGTCTCCGGTGCGGAATTCGTGATGGCAACGGGCAGCCTGGGCTGCCTCCACGCCTACTTTTTTCATGGGTGTCGTTGGGACGAGGGCTGGGCCGGCTTCGGCAACCGGATCCACCGTGCCGACTTCAAACGCCTGGCAACCATCGGTCCCCCGATCGTTCTCGAATCGAGAGAGACGCGAACACGCGTCGGCGATTCGAGGGTCGTCCTCCGGTACACGTTCGAGTTCCGGCAGGCGGGAGAGCTGGTCTACGTAGGGGACCAATCGGCGATGTTCGTGAAGGGCAGACTGCCCGGCTGATCGACGAGAGCCAGGCCCCGCTCCAGAACCCGCGCTTCATCCGTCCGAGCCGAGGGAACGCAGCCCCGGCCACCACAGATAGTGGAAGCCGGGTCGCTGCAGAAGACTGGACAGGGCATCGACGGCGAGACCAGCGGAGGACGCGCCGCTGCTGCCGCCAGGAGTGGTCGCGCTCAGGCCGGACGGTGCTCCCACCGTCGCTCCCGCGTAGATGTTCCGGCGCCGCTCGCTCGGGCGGTGATAGGCCACGACGCGTGACTCAGAGACCCCGAGGCGATCCTCGAGCAGGCCCACCGCATCTTCGAGTGTTCCCACGCGGTCTACGAGGCCGTTCTCGAGTGCCTGGGGTGCGCTGTAGATACGACCATTCGCCAGCCGATCCACCTCGGCCTGCGAGAGCGCCGGGCGGCCACGCGCCACGATCTCGCGGAAGCGCGCGTGAAGATCGTCGACGATCGATTGGAGCTGCGCACGCTCCTCGGTCGTCAGTCGACGGAAGGGCGAGCCCATGTCCTTGAACTCGCCGCCGGTGATCGTCTGATCTTCGATCCCGAGCTTCTCCATCAGCCCGACGAAGTTCACGCTGGTGAAGATCACGCCGATCGAGCCCGTCACCGTCGTCGGGTGCGCCTGAACCGTGTCGGCAGCCATCGCAACGTAATACCCACCGGATGCGGCCGTCGTCAGCAGCTGCGCCATGACCGGAATCTGTCGCGCCTTCTTGAAGCGTGCGATCTCGGTGTAGATCTGCTCACTTGCTGTCGCCGTGCCGCCAGGACTATCGATGCGCAGCAGAATCGCCTGAACGTCTTCGTCCTCGGCGACCCGGTCGAGCACCTCGCGAACCCGGGACACCATGCTCGTGGCGCCGAAGCCCAGCAATCCACCCGATGAGTCCGCGCCGCTGATGACACCGTCGATGTCGAGCAGCAGGATCTTCGGTCCGTCATCCCCTCGAACGACGCTCTCGACGAGCGGCGCTTTCGACCCGTCGCCCAGCAGGTCGATCGAGATGCAGCCCGTCGATCCGACCAGCGCGGCCAGGGCACAGGCCAGCACGCGGACCAACCGGCGATCGCGCAACCGCCCTGCCTTCGACGCCCGAAGCCATTCAAGGTCTGTCGCTCGTGTCATGTCAGAGTCCTCCGTCCTCGATCGTCGCAAGGCGTTCTGCTCACCCGCGTTCGCGGCACCAGGCAGCCGAGAGCGGACCGCGAAAACACGAACGCGGCGAAGAGATCGTCGTCACGATCACCCCACCGCGCTCGTCAACGGATCCACTCGGCGAGCGAGTCGATCGTACGCGATCCCGTCAGCTGCAGCCGCTCGTGCTTCCGCAATTCGGGCACTTGTAGCAAGCCCCGTTGCGGATCATGATCGAGCCGCAATCCATGCAGGACGGTGCATCCGCCTGGTTCACGAAGCTCGACTGCGCGCGAGCACTGCGTCGCCGCCGTCGAGATCGAACCGTCCGAGCCGCCCGCGACAGCCCCGCCTGCCTGCAGCTTCGGCGCCGGATCGGGTGCGTTCGCCTGGATCGAAATCGGAACCGCTGCGCCTCCCGATTCCGACACCTCGCCGGCGATCTCCTCCTCGACGTCTGATTCACGTTCGAGGAAGCGGTTTCCCAGATACCGGAAGACGTAGTCCATGACGGACTTGGCGATCGGGATCTCCTTGTTGTTCGTGAAGCCCGACGGCTCGAAACGCGTGTGGCTGAACTTGTCCACGAGCGCCTTGAGCGGCACACCATACTGGAGAGAGATCGAGGTCATCGTGGCGATCGTATCCATCAGACCCGAGACCGTGCTGCCCTCCTTCGCCATCTTGAGGAAGATCTCGCCGGGCTGGCCATCTTCATAGAGCCCGGTCGTGAGATAGCCCTCGTGCCCGGCGATCGAGAACTTGTGCGTCGCAGCCACGCGCGTATCCGCGAGCTTGCGACGCCGCGGTCGATACTGGTCGAGCTCGACCAGGTTGCCCGACGCATCCTTGACGTTGGCGACCTTGTCCGCGTCTCGACCGGCGTTCAACGGCTGGGTCCGCTTGCTGCCATCGCGATAGACCGCCAGGGCCTTCAGCCCGAGCCGCCAGCCTTCGGTATAGGCCTCGATGATGTCCTCGACCGTCGCATCCGCAGGCATGTTCACGGTCTTCGAGATCGCTCCCGAGAGGAAGGGCTGGACCGCGCCCATCATGCGGATGTGGCCCATCCAGTCGATCGTTCGGACGCCGTTCTGCGCCCTGAAGGCACAGTCGAAGACCGAAAGATGCTCGTCCTTGAGTCCCGGCGCGCCTTCGATCGTCTCGCGGTCGTCGATGTAGGCGATGATCGCGTCGACCTCCTCCTGCGAGTAGCCGAGCTTGTCGAGGGCCATCGGCACGGTGTTGTTCACGATCTTGAGGAAGCCACCGCCGACGAGCTTCTTGTACTTGACCAGAGCGATATCCGGCTCGACGCCAGTCGTGTCGCAATCCATCATGAACGCGATCGTGCCAGTCGGCGCGAGCACCGTGACCTGGCCGTTCTTGTAACCGTGCTCCTGACCGAGATCCAGGGCTTCGTCCCAGGCCCGGCGCGATGCTCGCATCAGGTCCTTCGGCACGCCCGTCGGCGGAACCATGTAGGCGGCGTCGCGATGCATCTCGATGACCTCGAGGAAGGGCTCGCGATTCGCCTCGTAGCGCGGGAAGGGACCCATCGCCGCGGCGATCTCCGCGCTCATCCGATACGCCTCACCGCACATCAAGGACGTCAGCGCTGCCGCCACGTTCCGTCCCATGTCACTGTCGTACGCAAGGCCATTGGCCATCAGCAGCGCACCCAGGTTCGCGTACCCGAGACCCAGCGGTCGGTACAGGTGGCTGTTCTGCTCGATCTGCGGGGTCGGATAGTCGGCGAAATCGACGACGATCTCCTGTCCCAGGATCGTCAGGCCAGCCGCCCGCCGATAGTCCTCCACCTCGAACTCACCCTCTTCGGAGAGGAAGGTCATGAGGTTCAGGCTCGCGAGGTTGCACGCCGTGTCGTCGAGGAACATGTACTCGGAGCAGGGATTGCTCGAGTTGATGCGGCCCGAGTTCTTGACCGGATTCCAGCGATTGATCGTCGAGTCGTACTGGATCCCCGGATCGCCACAGATATGCGCCGCGTCGGCCATTCCGCGCAGGATCTCGTCCGCGCGATAGGTGTCGACGACCTCCCCCGTCGTCACGGCCCTGGTCTGCCAGGGTGCGCTGTTCACGGCCGACGTCATGAACTCATCGGTGACGCGAACCGAGTGATTGGCGTTCTGGAAGAACACCGAATCGTAGGCGCCCCCCGGCACGTTGAAGCCGCCGTCATAACCTTCTTCGATCAGCGACCAGGCCTTCTTCTCTTCGTCCGCCTTGCAGTGGACGAAATCGAGGATGTCCGGATGGTCGACGTTCAGGATCACCATCTTGGCAGCGCGACGGGTCTTGCCGCCCGACTTGATGACACCCGCGAAGGCGTCGAAGCCGCGCATGAACGACACGGGACCCGACGCGACACCGCCGCCCTTCAGCTGCTCGCGCGAGGAGCGGATCGAGGACAGGTTGCTCCCCGTTCCCGATCCGCCCTTGAACAGCACGGCCTCGGTCTTGGCCAGGTCCATGATCGAGTCCATCGTGTCCTCGACCGAATTGATGAAGCAGGCGCTCGCCTGCTGCGGCGTATTCTCGACGCCGAGGTTGAACCAGACGGGGCTGTTGAAGGCCATCTTCTGGTGCACGAGCAGATAGGTGAGCTCGTCGGCGTAGGCTTGCGCGTCCTCTTCGGTGGCGAAATAGCCGCCCTGCTCGCCCCATTCGCGAATCCGGCCGACGACGCGACCGATCAGCTGCTTGACGCTCGTCTCGCGCTCGGGCGTTCCGATATGACCGCGGAAATACTTGGAGACGACTACGTTGGTCGCCAGCTGCGACCAGCTCTTGGGGATCTCGACGTCCGTCTGTTCGAAGACGACCTCACCCTTCTCGTTGGCGATCGTGGCGGAGCGGAACTCCCATTCGACGGTGTCGAAGGCGTCCACGCCGGGCTGGGTGAAGTGGCGTGTGATCGAGAGGCCGGTTCCCGAGGTGGTGCGCTGCTTCTGGCTCTTGCGCTTCCTGGCTTCGGCCCGGCCAGCAGACGATCCCCGCTTGCTCGATCCCTTGCCCGACCGGTCGACCGATCGTCCTTCGCTTCCCGTCTCGTCCAATCCGCCGCTCTCGAGTCCGTCGCTCATCGAATCCCCCCAACCTCTCGGTCTTGTCTCTCGGTCGTATCTCTCGTTGTCGTCCGTTGTCGTCGTTCGCTCGCATCTCGACTCGCGGCGCCCGCGTGCCCCGGATCGATCCACCTGACCGGGCGCTGCGACCCGAAGCCCGCGCCGCCTCGGAACTGCCGAAAACCGCCCAATCGGGCTTCTTGATTCCACTGTTCGATGCCGTAGATGAGTGGGGCGCCGAGACTTCTCTCGGCGCCCCCCGAACCCAGAGCAGTGTTCAGCCTTCCCCGGCGTTAACGATGCGAAACCTTCCGACCACCAGGCAACACGGGGTTACCGGGCGAAATTCCGATCTCCATCAGTTCCGGTTGGGCTTCCCCCCACCCAAGAAGTTCGTGTTCCTCCCCGCAACAACCAAGTTGCGACCCCCCCAGGCTACAGGAGGAACCTCACATCCCCGTTGGAGCCCATTTTCCCTGAACCGGCCGGTTCGTCAACCGGAAATCCACAAAATGTTGCGCCATCCGGACTGACCTACCACAACCCCTAGTAGGTGACTCGAAAATGCGACGGCGAGCCGCCACTCCGGAATCTCGCAAGACCCTGGATCTGAACAGGAATCAGGTTAGTGCCAAACAGCGTTTGCAAGCTACTGATTTGGCTGGGGTTTTCGGTCTCAGGGGATTTTTTCGCGAGCGCGGCGGGCCAGCGTGGGGACCGGGGGCGCTCGAGCAGGTCAGAGCGCCTGGCGGCGAATCAGCCCGACCGCGACGGCGGCATGGAATCGATGGATTCCGCAGCCGCCCGGACGGACTCATACGCTCAGGGACCGGGCGACATGACTCTCGGGTCGAGGGGCGCTCGCGATCCAGACTTCGGGCGCCTGGGCTACTCGGGCAGACCCGTGAAGCGGATGCCCAGGCCCTCGGGCGTCTTGTGGCGGATGTTGAGGCCGATGATCAGCGCCGTCATGTCCTCGACGATCCGCGCATTCGACAGCGGCCCGCCGTCCATCGCGCGCAGACCCTCCACCAGCGGGCAGAGCTCCATGATCGTCTGTCGGGGGCCCTTCGCGCCGGACACGACGACGTCGCATTCGACCGGCGTGCCCAGATGCTGGAGGCGATGCGCCGAGACGTTCTGGAAGGCGGAGACCACCTCGACGCCTGCAGGAACCAGGGAAGCCACCATCTCGGCCGCCGATCCCTGCCAGATACCGACGGTTCGCATCGGCCCGTCCCCGATGGCGGTCGCCAGCGGCACCGTCATCGAAACCACGATCTGGCCCTCGCGGAGCGACCCCTTGATGCCCTTGACCGTGCTCGCGGTGTGCTCGAAGGGCACCGAGAGGATCACGATGTCGGCGGCCGCTGTCGCGTCTTCGTTGCCCACGCCTTCCACGTCCGCATTCGGCACCTGGCTCCGCACGTTCTCGGCGGCCTCGACGGCGCGCTCGGCCTTCCGGGAGCCAATGATCACCTTTCGGCCAGCCTGACAGAAGCGGAGAGCGAGGCCGAGGCCCTGATCTCCCGTACCACCCAAGATCGCGATTTTTTCACTCATGGCGGCGGAGACTAGCCCCTCGGATGCGCGCCGGCCGGCCCGGACGCAGCCAAAATTGCATGAAACTCTATTCTCCGCCCATGCCGACCAACGACGCACATCGACCGACCCAGATCCAGCAGAAGGACGCGCGCACGCTCTCCATCTCATGGGCCGACGGGGCGACCAGCCTGATCGACGTACGGGCCCTGCGGCTCGCCTGCGGGTGCGCCCACTGCATCGACGAATGGAGTGGGCGCCCCCTGCTCGATTCCTCGAGCGTCCCGGAAGACGTCGCCCCGATCGGTATCCAGCCGGTGGGACGCTACGCGATCCAGATCCAGTGGAGCGACGGTCACGACACCGGCATCTACCCCTTCGAGCGGCTCCGCGGCCTCGCGGACCAGGGCTTCCTCAGCGCGGAGGCCTGAAAACGGTTTCGGCATGCCCGGCTTCGGCTCGGGCTCCGCAAGCTTCGGGCCCGAGGGGCTATGCTGCGCTCGCTTCGATCGACCGGGAGCCGAATCGTCGAGCAGCCCGGCTGATCCGCATCGCCTCTGACCAGAGAATCCGCCGCCGAACCAACGCCGCGCCGAGCCAACGATCGATCGGCCGGAGAGAACGAGCCCCGCGTGCCCGCATCGATTCCGAAACACGACGCCCGATCGTCCCGCATCCGCCGCTCGAGAACAGCCGCGAGCCCCATCCACTGCGATCGAATCGGGGACGACACGCCGGAGGCGAGCCCATGACGATCGACCCGCCCGAAGGCTTCGTCGCGGCCCTTCCCGGTCGTGCGAAGATCGCGGACAGCGACCTGCGCGCGGCGCTCATCGTGGCCCATCGCGCCTGCGACCGCGCACGCGAAGAGATCCTGCCGCGCTATCGACGTGTCGCGGTCGACCACAAGCGCGACGGATCTCCCGTGACCGAGGCGGATCTCGCCGCCGAGCGAGCGATCCGCGCGGTGATCCAGGATGCGTTTCCCGAGGATGCGATCCTGGGCGAGGAGTTTGGCGAGACGGGCGGTTCGCGGAGCGAACGGGGCACGCCGCGAAGACGCTGGGTGGTCGATCCGATCGACGGGACGATCGCCTTCTCGCGCGGCATCCCGCTCTTCACCACGCTCGTCGCGCTGCTCGTCGACGACGAGCCCGTACTCGGCGTGATCGATCTGCCTGCTGTCGACGATCGCATCGGCGGCATCCGGGGGGGCGGTGTGTGGCGTGGCGAGGAGCGCTTGCAGGTGGCGACCGCGCACGAGGATGTCCTGGGCGACGCGTTGGTTTGTCACGGGGACCTCTTCTGCTTCGAACGCGCCGGCCTGCGGCCCTTCTACGACGCCATGAGCCATGCGATCCCCAAGCTGCGCGGCTACACCGACGCCTTCGGACATCTGTTGGTGCTCTCGGGCGCCGCGGACGCCATGGTCGATTGCGACCTGAATCCATGGGATGCCGCGGTCACCCGCGTGCTGGCGGCCGAGGCGGGCGGCGTCTGCTGGGTGCGCGAACGGGCGGACGGGCGCAAGCTCGACCTGATCTTCGGGGGCGCAGCTTGCGTGCAGGCGATCGGCAAGCTCCTTGCTTCGGACTGAAAGCAGCCCCGGATCTGCCCACTCGCGTCGCCCGCGTGCGCCGAGCACGACTCGCTGACGGGCAGTCGCCCGCTCGGGAAGGCCCCCCCACTCGTCTGCGCGCTATGTTCCGCCGGCTTTCGGAAGCCGGCGGGACGTAGCCCGGCGAAGGCCGGTCGGGCTCTCGCCGGCCGATCCGAATCGGACCGGGGAAGCGCCCCAGATTTCTTTCTGGAGCGCCCTCGAGGCGACCATGAATCGAGCCGGCCCGGATTCCGACCGACCCGATGCTCTCACGGAGCATCGAGCGGGGGCAGACTGCCCTCCCCGGAACGCGTTGCAGACCATGACTGCCAGGAGACGACACGGATGACTGCTTCCCTCGACGACGCCCGACTGATTCTCGACGCGGGCTCCCAGCTGCTGGCGGACGCTGTCGGAGCGGCGAAACGATTGACCGACGGCGGCAAGCACATCGACGACCACCAGGTGATCACGGAGCGCGTCGCCTACGCCGCGACGGAAGCCGTAGCGGCCCACCAGGTACTCGCCGAGCTCGATGCCTGGGCGGCGGAGGGCTTTGCAACACCGATGCGCGAGAAGATCGCGATCGCTGCGGTCGGAGAGCTCATCAGCAACCTGCGAGAGCGCCTTTCCATGGCGGCGGACGATCTCGAGATCGGCGACGCCGCCGTCGAGAAGACCTTTCCCGCGGATGTACGCGCGGCCCTCCGGCGCACCACCTCCGAGGGGCTGCTACGCGAAATCGGCAGAGCGGCGGCCGAGACCGGCGGCCGAAACGACTGGGTCCTCGACGAGATGCACGAGCAGGTCCGTGACCAGGTCCGCGAGTTCGCCGCGCAGGAAGTCGCGCCCCATGCCGAACACATCCATCGCACGGACGCGACGATCCCCGAAGAGTTCATCGAGAAGATGGCCGAGCTCGGCTTCTTCGGACTCTCGATTCCGGAGGAGTACGGCGGGGTCGAGATGGGCAACCTGGCGATGATCCTGACGACCGAGGAGCTCTCCCGCGCTTCGCTCGCAGCCGCAGGCTCGCTGATCACGCGGCCCGAGATCCTGACCAAGGCCCTGATGGGCGGCGGCACCGAGGAGCAGAAGCAGTACTGGCTCCCCAAGCTCGCATCGGGCGAGGTCATGGCCGGCATCTCCGTCACCGAGCCCGACATCGGCTCGGATGTCGCCGGCGTGAAGTGTCGCGCGACGCGGGGCACGGTCGACGGCGTCGACGGCTGGATCATCGACGGCCCCAAGGCGTGGTGCACCTTCGCAGGCCGAGCGGACGTGCTGGCCGTACTGCTACGCACCGACCCCGACACCTCGAAGGGCGCGCGGGGCCTCTCGCTCTTCGTCGTTCCGAAGGAGTCGACGCGTGAGCATTCCTTCGAGTGCAAGCAGCCCGGAGGCGGACGACTCGTGGGCAAGGCCGACGCCACGCCCGGCTACCGCGGCATGCATTCCTACACGCTGAACTTCGAGAAGTGGTTCGTGCCCGCCGATCATCTGGTGGGGGAGGCCGGCGGCGAGGGCCGAGGCTTCTACCTGCAGATGGCCGGCTTCGCGGCGGGACGTCTCCAGACCGGCGGCCGCGGCTGCGGCCTGGCGCAGGCAGCCCTCGAGGAGACGGCCAAGTACGTCGTCGACCGCAAGCAGTTCGATCAGCCGATCTCGGAGTTCCAGCTGACGCAGTACACCCTCGGCAGGATGACAGCCCAGATCGCGGGCGCGCGCGCGATCACCTACGCCGCCGCTCGCGCCTTCGACGAGGACGAGCGAGCGGCCGCCCCGCTGGCCGCGCAGTCGAAGCTGCTCGCCTGCGACGTCGCCGTCGAGGTGACCCAGCAGGGGCAGCTGATGCACGGGGGCTGGGGCTACGCCGAGGAGTACCCGATCAGCCGCTACGTCGTCGATGCGACGGTGCTGCCGATCTTCGAGGGCGTGAAGCCGGTGCTCGAGCTGAAGGTGATCGGCCGCGCGATCCTGGGCGCCTGAGCCCGCGAACGGCAGAGGCCCGCCGGCCGCCCAACCACGGATCAGTCGTCCGCGCGGAAGAACTCGGTGAGCACGTCGATCATGGCATCGACGTCATCGCTGCCGGCCATCTCTCTGCACGAATGCATCGACAGCATCGGGTTCCCGACGTCGACCGTGCGGATTCCGACGCGGGCGGCGCTGATGGGGCCGATCGTCGATCCGCAACCGAGGTCGCTGCGGACGACGAAGTTCTGAGGCGTCACGCCGACGCGCGAGCAGAGCGACGCGAAGAAGCCTGCGCTCTCGGCATCCGTCGCATACGACTGGTTCGAGTTCGTCTTGATGACGGGTCCGGCGCCGATCTGCGGCATATGGCCTGGCTCGTGCCGGTCGGAGTAGTTCGGATGCACCGCGTGCGCCATATCCGCCGAGATCAGCCAGGAGCGCGAGAGCGCTCGAGCCCGGGACTGTCCGTCCTCCCGGGCGTCGCCCGCGCACGCGACGATGCGCTCGAGCGTGTCGCCGAGGAAGGTCCCCCCGGCCCCCTGCGTGCTCCGGCTCCCGACCTCTTCGTGGTCGTAGAGCACGACCATCCGGGTGGCCTCGCAGAGGCCGCGTTCGCCGGCATCGACGAGCGAGACCAGTCCGGCATGACTCGAGGCCAGATTGTCCAGTCGCGCGGCGTGGATGAATTCGCCCCGGGCGCCCGAGCGAGTGGCGGGCTGAACGTCGTACGCCATCAGGTCCCACGCGAGGATCTCCTCGGCCTTCGGCTTCGAGCCCGTCTGACCGAGCTCCTCGCATAACATCTCGACGAAGGATCCTTTCTCCCCGAGCCCGAGCACAGGCACCATGTGTTGCTGCTGATTCAGCTTGAGGCCCGTCTCGGAGAGCTCGCGATAGAGATGGATCGCGAGATTGGGCACTCGCAGGATCGAGCGTTCGAAGTCGACCAGACGGGTCTCGGTGCGCGATCCCTCTCGGATCGAGACGCGGCCCGCGAGCGACAGGTCGCGATCGAGCCAGGTGTGGAGAAGAACGCCACCATAGGGCTCCACGGCGAGCTGGTGATAGCCCTTCGAACGAACGTCGGCGATCGGCTTGATGCGCAGGTTCGGCGAGTCCGTATGCGCCCCGATCACGCGGAAGCCCGCCTCCGATGGCGACGACGAGCCCACTTCGAAGGCCGCCAGGCTACCGCCCGCACGGACGACATAACGTCGGTCTCCAGCCGACAGCGACCATATCGACGATTCGTCGAGGCTCGAATAGCCGGAGGCCTCGAGTCGCGCGATCGCTACGCGGACGGCGTGGTAGGGCGTAGGGGATTCATCGATGAAGGCGAGCAGGTCGTCGACGCGGTCGGTCATGACGCCGGATCATAGCCGGCGCGTCGGCGCGCGGGTCGGATCAGAAGCGCAGCTCGACCGACACCGCCCGGCGGGTCTTCGCCCTCAGCCTGAGTCGGAGAAGCATCTCACGCTGACCGATTTCCACCTCTCGTTCGGTGCGGAAGAGATCCGTGCTGCGCTTGCGGAACTTGCTGACCGGCTCGAGGTCCGGGTTGTTCCCCAACTCGACCGCCGCCGCGAGCGACTCGTCCGTCCGCTGTGCATCGGAGCGGAAGGGCGTCAAGCCCGGGATCACGAACAGCGGATCGATTGCCCGGGCAGCCGGACCGGGCGCCGCGGACACCGCAGCCACCGTCAGCACGGGCACCTGGGCCTGGAGGGTCGAGGGCTCGGCCGCTCCGGAGGCGGTCGCGAGACTCGCGGCGAGGAGCATCGACCCGAGACCGCGGCGGAGGCCGACTCCGAAGCCCGAGAGCCGGCCCGCGGGCAAGATGCCCGGCCGTTCGGCGCGCATGGCCTCGAGACTTTGAATTCGGTGATGGCGTCGCATCGGATGCCTCCGCCCCTCCAGGTGAGTTCAAACTACCACGAATTAGAGTGCAAGCTCGGGGCCATCGTTCTGCTGGGAGCGTAGGGGGGCTGCGACGGGCCTGAGACGCACGACAAGGCTGAATTCCCCGCCGGAAGGTCGAGAAAGACCCGCTCCCGGGCGAAATCGGGAGACCCCCATCGGCGGAAAGAGGAAGCCCGACTCCTCCCCCGGGGTCCTACGCCAGTTTTTTCAGGGCAGGCCGGTGGCGCAGGGCGGACCCAGCGGATCCTGCTCGAGCCAGATCGCCGCCTTTCGCGCCATGCGGGCGAGGCTCTCCTCGTCGAATCGTTCGGTGAGGCCCGCCGCGGGGAACCAGCGGATCTCCTTCGACTCGCGGACCTGCCGCTCGATCGGCTGCTCCTCCGACACGCGCAGCAGGAAGCGGATGTCGTGATGCTCGTGCGCCGGCTCGTCGCCCCGAGCGGGAATCTCGTGCACGTCGACATCCAGGATCACCGGACTCCCGGCCACCGGCAGACTCTCGAAGCCCCGCAGCCCCGACTCTTCCTCGGCCTCCCGCAAGGCCGAAGCCAGCACGTCGGTCTCCCCGTCGACATGACCACCGAGCTGGAGCCAGCGCTCGAGCTTGCGATGGTGCGTGAGCAGCGCGGCGCCGGTCTCGTGCGAAACGATCCACGCCGAGGACGTGATGTGACCGGGATCGAAGCAGTCGCGATGGAAGGCGCGCTCGCGTTCGGCCAGCAGCCAGCGGATCCGGTCGAGCGTCCGACGCTCTTCGGGATGACGATCCTCGTAGCGATCGAGCAGACGGATCAGATCGGCGCGGCTCATGCGCGCAGGCTAGCGAAGCGGGTCGCTAGAACGACAGTCCGAAGCCGGCCGCGAAATTCAGCCCCTCCTCCGAGAAACCGAAATCCATTCGGAAGATCGCGGCGCGCTCGATCGTCGCGCGTCCGCTGATCCCGTAGCTCTGCCGCACGCGCTCGTGGAAGAGCCCGTAGCCGTTCTCCGCGACGCCCCCGACCTCGTAGAAGAGCGCCGCACCGATGCGCTCGACGCGGATATGCCGCCAGATCGTGAAGCCACGCGGGATCAGCCAGAAGCGGTACTCGGCCGCCGCCGTCCACAGAGCATCGTCGCGCCATCGCCCCGCGATGTATCCGCGCAGCAGCTCCGACCCGCCCAGGGTCGGGCGCGCGAAGAAGGGCAGGCGGCCGGAGCTCAGCTGGGTCTCGAAGTGGAACGCGATGCTGTCGGTCGGCGGATTCTCCTCGTCTGGATCGCCGCCGTCGTGGATCGGCGACGGGACCGGGAAGATCTGGTCTCCGAAGATCCGGTAGATCGCGCCGAGATCGCCGTCGGTCTGACCGAGCGCGGCATCGACCGAGGCGCCGAGCGCCGTGCCCCGGTAGGGATTGCGCTGGCTGTCCCGGGTATCCCAGCGCAGCCCCGTGCTCAGCCAACCGAGC
Organism: uncultured delta proteobacterium; assembly: GCA_963698485.1. Classification (GTDB taxonomy): domain Bacteria; phylum Myxococcota_A; class UBA9160; order UBA9160; family UBA4427; genus UBA4427. The sequence goes on from CAVORA010000005.1 coordinate 532,858, forward strand.
GCGACCTGGTCGGCCTCCTGAAACAGAAAGGGAAAGAGGTTCTCGGTCGTCGGCTTGCCGCCCACCTTGCCGCCGCTCAGCCAATGGCCCTCGCCGCGCAGACCGACCTCCAGGACGAAGTCGCTGAGCGCGCCCTCGAGCGATCGCGAGAGGCCCAGATCGAGGAACGCGACCTCATCGGTGTAGCTCGTCTCCTGCCGTTCCTGGGTCGACGGTCCGATCCCGAAGAAGCGACGGGTGAGCGTCTTGCGATAGCCGCCGCCGGCGCGCACGAAGCTGCGCTCCTCCTGCAGCACCCCGCCTCCCGGTACGTCCATGTGCTTGACCCAGCGGCGCCACCGAAGCACGTAGGACTGCTGCTCCTCGGTCGTGTAGGAGAAGAAGCCGCCCAGGAACTCGCGCCGCCGCTGCTGCCGGAAATCGATGTCGGTCAGCGCGACGCCGAAGCCGGTGCCGACGTCCTGATTGCTGAAGAAGATCGGGACCGCGAAGCTCGAGAGCAGGAAGCGTTGGAAGACGTTGCCCGGCTTGATGCGGCCTTCCGGGATGTAGCGCCAGCGCTCGGGCCGGTCGACGTAGAGCGACTTGTCGATGCGCGGAATCCGGCCGTCGGGATCCATTCCCCGGTAGGGGTCGTAGACCGCCTCGACCTCGGGCGACACGATGTCGGGTCCGCTCTCCTGAGCAGCCGAGCGGGTCGCTGGAATCACCGCGAGCGCCAGCACGACGACGAGCAGGACGCAGCCCGCACCCGCTTGCATCACCTGGCCACGACCCTGTACCGGCCCCGACGGCCGAGCCAGCCGACGCAGATCGTCGAGAACGGTCACGTCGCGCCCCCCGCGCATCTCAGTCCGCCACCGGTGTCCTCATCGTGACGAACTCTTCGGCCGACGTCGGGTGGATCCCGATCGTGGCATCGAAATCGGCTTTCGTCGCGCCCGCCTTGATGGCGACCGCGAAGCCCTGGACGATTTCGCCCGCATCGGGCCCGACCATGTGCAGCCCGAGCACGCGATCCGTCTCGCGATCGACCACGAGCTTCATCAGCGTCCGCTGGCTGCCGCCCGTCAGGGTCTGCTTGAGCGCCCTGAAGGTCGAACGATAGACATCGATCGCAGCATGCGATGCGCGCGCCTGCTCCTCGGTCAGCCCGACGGTCCCGACCGGCGGCTGCGAGAAGACCGCAGCGGGGACGTTTTCGTGATCCGGTGAGCGAGGATGATCCCCGAAGAGCGTCTCGGAGAGACAGACGCCTTCGTGGATCGCGACGGGCGTCAGGTTGATGCGGTTGGTCACGTCGCCGATCGCCCAGATGCTCGGCACGTTCGTTCGCGAGTACTCGTCGACCCGGATCGACCCGTCCGCGGCAAGCTCGACGCCCACCTCCTCGAGGCCGAGGCCCGCGACGTTGGGATGACGGCCCGTCGCGAACAGGATCAGGTCCGCATCGAGCGTCGAGCCGTCGGTCAGCGTCGCGCGAACCCCCTCGCCCCGCTTCTCGATCGCCGTGACGTTCGTCTCGAAGCGAAGGTCGATCCCGCGCGCCGCGATCTGCTCGGCGAGATGGCGACGCACGTCGCCGTCGAAGCCGCGCAGGAAGAGCGGCCCGCGATAGAGCTGGGTCACGTCGACGCCGAGCCCGTCGAAGATGCACGCGAACTCCACCGCGATATAGCCCCCGCCCACGACGATCGCCTTGCGCGGCAGCTCGTTCAGGGAGAAGAGCTCGTTCGAGGTCACGGCCAGCTCGGCACCCGGGATCGCGGGAACCGTTGGCCAGCCCCCCGTCGCCACGAGGATGTTCTCCGTCGTGTAGCGCTGGCCTGCGACCTCGACGGTCTGGGCGTCGACGATCCGGGCGCGCCCCTCCACGTGCACGACCCCGGCATCGCGCAGCAACCCCTCGTAGATCCCGTTCAGGCGCTCGATCTCGCGCGTCTTGTTGTCGCGCAGCGTCGGCCAGTCGAAGCTCGTGCTCGCCGACCGTCCAGCCGTAGCCCGCGCTCGCGTCATGCATCTCGTCGCGGAAATGCGAGGCATAGACGAAGAGCTTCTTGGGCACGCAGCCGACGTTCACGCAGGTCCCGCCGAGATATCGATCTTCGGCGACGGCTACCCGCGCGCCGCGCTGCGCGGAGAATCGCGAGGCGCGGACGCCCCCCGAGCCCGCACCGATGACGAAGAGATCGAAGTCACGATCGGCCAAGAGATTGCTCCTCCCTGAGCGGCTGGGTTCCGCGCGAGCGGCAGGTGAATCCACCTCTCCGGCGGATCACGCGCGCCGAACGATAGCCCGTCGCCGCCCGCCCGAGGGCGGGCGGCTGCGGGAATCATCGCGTCACGGGGCGAAGGCGCTGCGCCACCTGAAGGTGCTATCCCATGCGCGCGTGCAACGAGGCGCCGATGCAGCGAGGCCCTCGGACCGGATCCAGCGGGCCCGCCGGGCGGTCGAAGGCGCCAGGAGGTCGACATGAGCGGATCGCAGCCCGAGGCGAAGGCACCCGCGAGCCAGCGGGCGACCAGGAGGCGAGTCCCAGCACTCGTGCTCTCCGGCTTCCTCGGCTCGGGCAAGACGACGGTGGTGCAGCGGCTGCTCGCGGATGCCGCCGAACGCGGGATTCGCGTCGCGTTGATCTCGAACGAGCTCGGCGAGCTCGGCATCGACCGCGCCCTGCTCGGACAGGGCGGCGAGTCCTATGTCGAGCTCGAGGGTGGCTGCGTCTGCTGCGAGCTCTCGGATGATCTGCTCGAGACGCTCGTCGCGCTGCACAGGGACGTCGATCCCGATCGATTCGTGATCGAGACTTCGGGCGTCGCCCTGCCCTACGACACGCAGCTCAATTTCTGGCGCGAGCCGGCCTGTGACTTCATCGGCGACGACATGGCGGTCGTCGTCGTGAACGCCGAGCAGCTCGCGGAGGGTCGCGATCTCGAAGGCACCTTCGAGGACCAGGTCGCAGTCCGCGGATCTGATGATCCTCAACAAGGTCGATCTCGTGCCCGAGGCGGACTGGCCGGCGATCGAGGCGCGGCTTCGCGAGATCGAGCCCGAGGCGCCCCTGGTTCGGTCGATTCGCGGCGACGTCGATCTCGACCTGCTCTTCCCGCCGGATCTCGGCGAGCTCGACCGGCGCGGCCCGGCGCCCGCGAGCCGCCCCCATCATCACGAGCATTTCGAGACCAGCGAATGGAATCCCGAAGCGGGGATCTCCTGCGCCGAGATCGAGTCGTATCTCTCCAGCGCTGGATCTGCTGCGGGCCAAGGGCTTCGCTCAGACCGACGAGGGCCCGCGCCTGGTCCAGGTCGTCGGCCGGCGAGTCGAGATCAGCGAGCCCGACGAGTCTCCGCCCGACGCGCTGCTCGGCCGGATCGTCTTGATCCGCCGGGCGGCGTAGACCGCGGACGGGGTCCAGGCGGAACGCCGACGCCGGCTGAACATCCGCTCGACGGGCTCGCTCGCTGCGAGCGCTAGCGGCGGGCCCGTGGTTTTCTGCGTGCGGAGCTCTTCGGCGCGGCCCGCTTCTTCGCGATCTTCTTCGCGACCTTCTCTCGCGACCTCGGGCCACCGCCTCCGGCACGCGCCTCCTCCGCGATACGCTTCTTGGTCGCTGCCCAGCTGCAGATCGGGCACTTGGCGAGATCGTGACCGCGCGCGGGACAGACCTCCCGACCGAAGTAGATCATCGCCAGGTGCAGCCGCGTCCAGGACTCGCGCGGAAACAGTGCCTTCAGGTCGCGTTCGGTCCTCTCGACGCTCGTTCCATCCGACAGGCCCCAGCGCGCCGCGAGGCGATGGATATGGGTATCGACCGGGAACGCGGGCACCCCGAAGGCCTGGGCGAGCACGACGCTCGCCGTCTTGTGCCCGACGCCGGGCAGCGCTTCGAGCGCCGCCATGTCCGCCGGGACCCGACCGCCATGATCACGCACGAGCTGCTCGGCGAGGGCCTTGAGATTGCGCGCCTTGCCGGGCGCCAGCCCGCAGGAGCGGATCTCCGCCAGGATCTCCTCGACGCTCAGCCTGGCCATCGCCTCCGGTGTCCGCGCCTTCGCGAACAGCCCCGGCGTCACGAGATTCACGCGGTCGTCCGTCGTCTGCGCGGAGAGCACGACGGCCACCAGCAGAGTAAAGGCATCTTCGTGATCGAGGGGGATCGGCGTCTCGGGATAGCGCTCGTCGAGCATCTCGAGGATCCGCTTCGCTTTCTCGGCGCGCTTCAATGATTCGGCTCCTCGCGTCGTCCATCCCCGGACGATCGCCGCATCCGGCACGGGCTTCGACGCCATGACCCGGCGAAGTCGAGCCAGCATACAAGAGGGCGATTGAGTCGGCGCCGGGAGCGACTAAGCTCTGTCGAAGCGAATCTCTCTCGCCATCCAGGACCGCCCTTGTCGACCGTCGATGAAAGTGAATTTCCCGCCCCGGTCTGGTCGCGCGACGAGCCGAGGATTGCGGGGGCGACGGACGTCGGCGTCGTTCGAACGATCAATCAGGATGCGTTCGGACGCTTCGACGACGCCGAGCGCGGTGAGATCCTGCTGGTCGTAGCCGATGGTCTCGGCGGGCATCGCGGAGGCGAGGTCGCGAGCCAGATGGCCATCGACCTGCTCGGACGCGGCGTCTTCGAAGGCCCCGACGATCCGGCCTCTCGGCTGCGCAGCGCCATCCTTCACGCCAACGAAGAGATCTACCGCGCTTCGCTCGACGACACGAGCCTCGACGGCATGGGCACCACCGTCGTCTGCCTGCTGCTCGCGGAGAACGGCCGCTCTCACGTCGCCCATGTCGGCGACAGTCGCCTCTATCGTGTACGCGCGGGTCGCATCGCGTCGCTGACCGAAGATCATTCGCTCGTCGCCACCCTCGTTCGCGAGGGCGTGCTCAGCGAGAAGGCGGCCCGAGACGATCCGCGCCGCAACCAGATCCTGCTCGCCCTCGGCGTGCGCCCCGACACCGAGATCGACGTCGCACCCGTCGAGCTCGCGCCCGGAGACATCTACGTGCTCTGCTCGGACGGGCTCCATGGCATGCTCGATGACGCGACGATCCTGGCGCTCTCGCGCCGGGGGACGCGACCCGACGACGTCGTGCAGAGGCTGATCGCCGCGGCGAACGAGGCCGGCGGGACGGACAACGTCACGGTCGTGCTCGCTCAGCTGCCCGACCCGATGCCCGTCGATCCGCTGCCCGTCGACAAGCTCCGCTCGCTGGCGGCGCGCTGGCTCGATTCGACCCGCGCTCTGCTGACGGGCGCTAAGCGACACGAGCGCGGATCCGGCACAGCGGACGCCACGCGCGACGATTCCGAACGATGAGTGCACAAAGGCGGCCCTTGATCGACTGGGTGCCCGAGGGCGGCCTCGGCAATCCCGACGCGATCCTCGACCGCTTCACGCGCTGGGCTGCGGACGCGGGGCTCGAGCTCTACGACGCCCAGGAGGAGGCGCTCCTCGAGCTGATGACGAATCGGCACGTCGTGCTCAGCACGCCGACGGGCTCCGGCAAATCCCTGGTGGCGCTCGGGCTGCATTTCAAGGCGCTCTGCGAGGGCAAGCGCTCGTTCTATACGGCTCCGATCAAGGCGCTGGTCAGCGAAAAATTCTTCGCGCTGTGTGAAGAGTTCGGCCCCGAGAATGTCGGCATGTTGACGGGCGACGCCGCCATCAACTGGGCGGCGCCCATCATCTGTTGCACCGCCGAGGTGCTCGCGAACATGGCCTTGCGGCAGGGGCCCCTGACCGATGCACCCTACGTCGTGATGGACGAGTTCCATTACTTCGCCGATCGCGACCGCGGCTGGGCCTGGCAGGTGCCGCTGCTCGTTCTGGCGAGAACTCGCTTCCTGCTGATGTCCGCCACGCTCGGCAACACCGCTTCGATCGAGGAACGCATCGAGGCCCTCACGGGCCGAGAGGTCGCGCACGTCCACAGCGAGGAGCGACCGGTCCCGCTCGACTTCAGCTACCGCGAGACGCCCATCGTCGAGACGATCGAGAGCCTGCTCGCGGGCGGACGCCAGCCGATCTACATGGTCCACTTCACCCAACGCGAGGCCGCCGAGCAGGCGCAGGGCCTGACGAGCGGCCAGTTCACCACCAAAGAGGAGAAGCGCGCGATCGCCGACGCGATCGCCGACTTCCGCTTCGGCTCACCCTACGGCAAGGACATCCATCGCTTCCTCAAGTTCGGCGTCGGCCTGCACCACGCCGGCCTGCTCCCGAAATATCGGCTGCTCGTCGAGCAGCTCGCGCAGCGCGGACTGCTCAAGGTCATCTGCGGCACCGACACCCTCGGCGTCGGCGTGAACATCCCGATCCGCACGGTGCTCTTCACGAAGCTCTCGAAATACGACGGCGAGAAGGTGGGGATCCTGTCGGTTCGCGACTTCCGACAGATCGCTGGACGTGCCGGACGCCGAGGCTTCGACGTCGCGGGCAGCGTGGTCTGTCAGGCGCCCGAGCACGTGATCGAGAATCTCCGACAGGCCAGCAAGGCTTCCGCGAAGGGCAAGAAGAAGGACAAGAAGAAGCCGCCGCCGAAGGGCTTCGTCAGCTGGAACAAGGAGACCTTCGAGCAGCTCTGCACCCAGGAGCCCGAGCCGCTCAGGAGTCAGTTCAGCCTGCGGCACAGCACGATCGTCGCGCTGCTCCAGCGCGGCGAGGAGCAGGCGCTGCCGGGCTCGGGCTATCGCGAGCTGATCGCGCTCGTCGATCGGAGCTTCGAGACAGCGAGCCGCAGGCAGCGCTTGCGCCGCGAGGCCGCCGTGCTCTTCCGCGCGCTGCGGCAGGCGGAGATCGTGCGCGTCGAACGGGGCGCTGCCGGCCGGCCCGCCGTCGCGCGCGTCGATGCCGACCTGCAGCGGGACTTCGATCTCCACCACACGCTCTCGCTCTACCTGGTCGACGCGGTCTCGGCCCTCGACCCGGCCGCCGAGGACTACGCGCTCGACGTGCTGTCGGTCGTCGAGGCGATCCTCGAGAACCCCCGCGCGCTGCTCCAGGCCCAGGTCCGACAGCGCAAGACCGAGCTCATCAACGAGCTCAAGGCCGAGCGCGTCCCCTATGAAGAACGCATGGAGAAGCTCGAGGGCGTCACCTGGGACAAGCCGAACGCGGACTTCCTCTACTCGACCTTCGACGTCTTCCGGACGCACCATCCCTGGGTCGGCGACGACTCGATCTCGCCGAAGTCCATCGCGCGCGAGATCTGGGAGGGCTTCCTGTCCTTCGACGACTACGTGCGGCGCTACGGAATCGCGCGCATGGAAGGCGTGCTGCTTCGCTACCTGAGTCAGGTCCATTCGACGCTCGCTCGAAACATGCCCGAGTCCGCGCGCAACGACGAGCTGATCGAGGTGATCGCCTTCTTCCGAGCGATGCTCGCCCGCATCGATTCGAGCCTCGTCGAAGAGTGGGAGAGCCTCATCAACCCCAGCGAGGCACACGGGCCGACGGACGAAGTCATCCCCGATCGCGCGCCGCGAAGACTCGACCGCAAGAGCTTCGAGGCACGCGTCCGCGCCGAGCTGCACCAGCTCGTGCAGGCACTCGCGCGCGAGGACTACGAGAGCGCCGCCCTCTGCGTGGCGGGCGACGAATGGGATGCGGCGCGCTTCGAGGCGGAGCTCGCGCCCGTGCTCGAGGCGCAGGGCAGGATTCGGACCGATCCCGAGGCACGGCTCGGGCACTGGACGCAGATCACGTCGCGGAGCGAGCTCGCGCACGACGTCGTCCAGGTCCTGATCGACGAGGAAGGCGAAGGCGCGGGCCAGATCGAGGCGGTCGTCGAGCTCGAAGAGACGGTGATGCCGGCCGGTCCGATGATCCGGATCGTGGCGATCCGAAGCTAGGGGATCAGCGCGGCGCGCTGCAGCCGCCCCTCCGCCAGCGCCCGATCCCCACACTCGAGCTCTCCGAAGATGACCAGCTCGTCGCCGTCGATCCCGTCGAATCGCACGTCGAAGGCGCTCGCGCCCGCGCGTTCCGCCAGGCGTGCCAGCGTCCCGCCGATCAGCGCCTTCAAGGGCGTGCTCGCGGCTCCGATTCCAGACAGCCGCACCGAGAATCTCTCCGCCCCGCCCTCGTAGTGCCATCCGCCCTCGCGCACGAGCCGCTCGCTCGTCTGGCTGACGACGAAGCCGGGCGCATCCGTGAGTCGCCGGGCACTCCGCAACAGCTGCTCGATGGGCGCTTCGAGCAGCCACTCCTCGACCACCTCACCGGCCCACTCGACGATTCCGGGCTCCCCCCCGAGCTGGTCCGCGATCACAGCGACCAGGCCTTCGGCATCGGCGAGCAGAGCCCAGTCCTCTCGCGCGACCTGGTGATCCACGAAGGCGCGGGCATCGTTGGTCAACGCCCGCTCGAGATCGTTCTCGTCGAGCTTGCCCTCGGCGAGCCAGCCTCTCACGCGCGCCGCCAGAGGTTGGAGCAGCAGGCCACTGACTTCGATCGATCGCATGGGTCGGCTCCGGGCCCACAGGGGGCCTCCCGAAGATCGGCCGAAGCAGAGGACGACTTGAGCGGCTCGGATCAAGCCCGTTCGGACTCGTCTCCGCTTGCCTCTCCGCCTGCCTCTCCGCCTGCATAGGACGCGAGGACCCGATCGTAGGCGGGAAATCCGACCAGCTCCTGGAGCTCCCCGAACGACACCCGGGCCGGCGCGGGCGTGCCCGCAGCCAGGGCCGCGAGGGCGTCCTGCATCGCCCGCGCGGCGCAGGACAGCAGGGTCAGCGGATAGGCCGCGAGCTTGAATCCGATCTCCTCGAGCCGAGCGGGCGGCAGCGCGGGCGTATCTCCGTCCTCGACGATATTCGCCATCGTGGGCCGATCCGGCAGCGCGCGACAGATCTTTTCCATCTCGGCCTCGCTCTGCGGTGCCTCGACGAAGAGGATGTCCGCGCCGAGATCGGCGAAGGCACGGGCACGCTCGATCGCCTCGTCGAGACCCTGTCCGGCCCGCGCGTCGGTGCGCGCCATGATCAAGACATCCGCTCCCGCCTCGCGTGCGTCGACCGCCGCGCGGACGCGCTGGCAGGCGGTCGCGCGATCCACCACCTCCTTGCCCCGCGTGTGGCCACAGCGCTTGGGCGCAACCTGATCCTCGATCATCGCTGCGGCGAAGCCCGCCCGCGCATATTCCTCGACCGTCCTTCGCACGTTGAGCGGATTGCCGTAGCCGGTGTCGGCATCCCCGATGATCGGCAGATCCACTGCGGAGCAGATCGATCGACCCTGATCGAGCATCTCGCCGAACGAGATCAGCCCCGTGTCGGGCACGGCCAGACGACTGGCGGAGACCGCGAAGCCGCTCATGAAGCTGAGCGCGAATCCCGCCCGCTCGATCAGACGCGCCGAGAACGCATCGAAGCAGCAGGGCATCACATGGAGTCGGTCTTCGGCGAGCAGGCTTCGCAGACGCTCGGCGGGGGTCGGTCGCGGGGCCATGATCGGGATCCTCGAGCAGACGCGACAATGCGTCGAAGAGGAGAGCCTATCCCGTCGCCCCGGATCCGCCTCCGGCGTCGGGCGCACCTCCAGCGGGCACGACCGCGACGCGCGGCAGCTCGACCGCGACGCTCGTGCCGCGCCCCGGTACCGACGAGACCCGGATGTCGCCGCCGTGCGCCTTGACGATGTGATAGGAGATCGCGAGGCCGAGGCCCGTGCCTTTTCCGACGGGCTTCGTCGTGAAGAAGGGATCGAAGATCCGGTCGAGGGACCGGGCGTCGATGCCGCAGCCGTTGTCCTCCACGTGCAGGAAGGCGCGGTCTTCCTGCGCGGCGACCGCCACGACCAGATGCCTCTCGTCGGGAGGTCGGTCGTCGAGGGCGTGAATCGAGTTGACCAGCAGATTCGTCACGACGCGTTCGAGATCCGCGAAATGACAACGCACCGTCACGTCCGGGTCGAGACGCGCCTCGATCTCGAGTCCCTCGGGCGCCTGGACCCGAGCGACCCGGATGGCGCGGCGGACGATCTGGTCGAAGGCGTGCGACGCGAAGGGTTCGGCATCTTGCTCGATCGAGAAGCCCGCGACCTCCCGGACGATCGAAGAGATCCGATCCGCGCCCTCGACGCATTCCCCGATCAGCTCGTAGCCTTCCTCGATCGCCTCCTTGCCCTCGTCCTCGAGCGCCGCCAGCTCGAGCACGTGCTCGAGCGTGTGCCAATCGATCCCGAGCCCCTCGAACTCCTCTCGGGCGCGCCGGATCGGCTCGTTGATCGACTCGGCGATCGCCTTCGACAGATCGCCGACCGCCGCGAGTCGCGCGGAGACGAGCAGCTGGCGCTGCAGCGCGACGATCTCTCGCTGATCCCGCAGCACGAAGGCTTGACCGACCAGCCGCCCACCGCCGCGGCAGGCCACGGGCTTCGACGTCACGATCGGCACGCGGTCACCGGCTCGAGTGAAGAGCTCCATGAAGCTGGGCGTCTGGAAGCCCCCCGGCTGGTCGCGAAAGCCGGGAATCCAATCGGAGACGGGTCGCCCGAGCGCGCCGACCTCCCGCACGCCGATCATCCGCAGGAAGGCCCGATTGGCGTCGCGCAGGGTGCCGTCTTCGCCGACCAGGATCACTCCGTCCTCCAGGGTGTCCAGGATTTCCCGCGCAAAGGCTCCCGGCGCGATCAACGAATGCCCGAAGCGGCGCAGCGTGAGGGCGCTCGCGACCCCGACGAGTGCGACCAGCGAGGTCGTCAAGCCGACCGAGTCGATCCCGGCGAGCGGCAAGGCGACCGCGGTGAGGGTGCCGGTGACGAGCGCCGCCGAGATGCCGAAAAAGATCACGCGGGCGAGCTGGACCTGACCGCCGGCGTCGCCGAGGCGGAGCACGCCCCGCCAGCTCGCGAGCACGCCGACCAGCGGCGCGGCCATCGACGCGTAGGCCACGACCATCCCCAGCCCGTATCTCGGTCGCCATCCGAGGCGGGTCGGCTCCGCGCCTGCGATCACCCACTCCGAGCCGGCCGCCAGGGGCAGCAACAACGCGACGGCGACATAACACGGAAAGATCAGACGCTTGACCGGATGGTCTCCCATCACCGCCAACGAGACCGAGGCGTGCGCGCATAGCACGCCGAGGGGAATCCAGCCGAAGCTCATCGCGCGATAGATCGACGCGGCCTCGTTCGGATCGATCGTCTGATAGAGGGAGAACTCGCAGATCGCCCACCAGGCGTTGCAGAAGAGAAAGGCTGCGATCAACCGGTTCGCGGTGAGCCCGTGGTCCCGCGCCAGGATTCCGGCCGCGAGCGCGACGGACACGATCGCCGACATCAGCTTGGCGAGCAGGAACGCCATCATGCCCCTGCCCCCTCTCCGGTCAGGGGGAGCGCGATCTCGACCTGGATCGCGTGCGTCGCCGAAGCCTCGATCGAGAGCCCCCCTCCGAGTCGGTCGATCAGCTCGACGGCAACCGCCAGACCGAATTCATCGTGCGAGCCGTCGAGCGCGCCGACGCCCAGCCCGTCGAAGCGAGCCAGCACGGTCGCCGAAGACTCGATGAGCGGCTCGGCGAAGAGCGAGATCACGAGATCACCGACGCTGCGGCGAACCTCTACATCGAGCCGGCCCCCCTTCTCCGCTCCCTCGACGAGCACCCGCATCAAGGACAACAGGATCTGCTTGAGCTCCTGGCCGGACTCGATGCGCAGCGTGTGCGCTTTGCTCGAGAGCCGCAGCGCGACGTCCTCACCCCGAGCGAGACGCGCCAGGCGCATTGCGCTCTCGACGACGTCGCCGGGGTCGCTGCCCCCCTGCCCCTCGCCCCCCGTATGCGCAAACTCGCGAACATCGCGCACGATCTCGGCGACGCGGTCGATCCCCTCGAGCGCGTTCGCCACGCGACCCTGGCTGCGGTCGCAGATCGCGACCGCGCCTTCCGGTCCAGGCCGGCTCACGAGGCGTCCGCGCAGCTCGCCGATCCGCGCGGCGAGCAGGTTCAGATCGGAACGAATGAACGCGACCGGGTTGTTGACTTCGTGCGCGATGCCCGCGGCGAGCTCGCCGATCGCCGCCAGCCGTCCGGAGCTGAGGAGCTGACTGCGCAGCGAGTCGATCTCGCGCAGATCACGACACACCACGACGAAGCCGATCGTCCCCCCGGACTGATTCCGGAGCACGGAAGACGACAGGGAGACCGGAATCGAGAGCCCTCCCGGCCCGCGCAGCATGGATTGCCGGTCACCGCTGCCGGCAGGCAAGCGTCCGATCGGTGCATCGAGCAATCCTTCGATCGACGTGCCGGGAATCTCCGTGCTGGCCCGCCCCGCCATCCGGGCGAAGCGCGTGTTGGTCGACAGGATCAGCCCGTCCGCCCGAACGAGCACCACGCCATCGTGAAGCTCCGCGAGCAGCGCACGAGCGACACCCTGGGGTGTCAAGGCCAGATCGTCCATCTCGTGCAGCACGCGCAGCCAGAGCAACGCCGAGGCCACCGAGACGCCTAGCGCGCCGAGTCGGGGAAACGGAATGCCGAGCACCGGCAGCAGGTACTCCGACGGCAGGAACGCGACCAACGAGACGCCGACGCACGCACGCAGCGCCCAGGCGCGTCGACGTTCGGAATGCGATCCGCGTCCGCTCCGCTGCGCACGAGCCGCCGCGCACGCCGCGTAGACGGGCAGCAGCGTGACGAGCGGGATCAGCGTGAGCCCGAGCCACCCGTATCGCGGCATCCAACCGCCATCGGCGGTCGCGACCATGACTTCGATGTTGGCTGGACTCAACGCCGCCCCGACGCCGAGGACGGCGCAGACGACGGCGGCGATCCGGGCGCGCCCGACCATCCGCAGCCTGGCCTCGGGCAGGATCTGCCCCACGACCCAGATCGCGCTCGGACCGATCATCAGGACCGGCAGATGGGCCCAGCGCATCCATCGAAGCGCCCGCTCTGGATCGTCGGTCATCAGGGTGGCGAGATCGAGGAGCGCCCACGAGCCGGTGCAAAGGAAGATCGCGCCCATCGAGCGGGTCGCCCGACGTTCGGAATCCCAGGCGATCGAAACCGCCCCGAACGCGGCCGAGATCAGCACAGCAGCCAGGGGAATCAGTTGGCTTTCGTTCATCGACCCGGAGCCCGCCTCTCGGGCTTCTTCTTCGTCCGGGAGTCGGAGCTGCTTGAAGCATCGTCGCGGGACTGCGCACCGCCTGCGGCGCGCCTGCGGCTCCCGTCCGAAGACGCAGCGGAAGCACGGCGACCGATCCTCTACCCTGCTCCGCGGGCGTTCGACGGCATGCGGACGGCCAACGCCCGCATGGCTCGTCGCCGACGGCCTCCGGCGTCCCTCGAACCCGCAAACGAGACCCCATGACGACCGCCCTCGAAGAGCTGCTCGGAACCCTCGACCTCGAGGCGCTCGAGCTCGATCTGTTCCGCGGTCAGCAGCCGGACGAGGAGAGGCAGCGGGTCTTCGGCGGACAGGTCGCCGCCCAGGCGCTCGTCGCCGCCGGCCGAACGGTCGAGAATCGCGCCGTCCACTCGCTGCACGCCTACTTCCTGCGACCCGGCGACCCGCGCATCCCGATCATCTACCAGGTCGAGCGAACGCGAGACGGGCGCAGCTTCTCGACACGACGGGTGACGGCGATCCAGCACGGGCGACCCATCTTCACGCTCTCCGCCTCCTTCCACATCGAGGAGCAGAGCTTCGACCACCAGAAGCCGATGCCCGACGTGCCGCCGCCCGAGGCGCTCGAGGACTGGCAGGATGCAATGCGCCGCGTGCTGGCGGCGCGGCCCGACCGCGGGGATCACGGCGACCTCGACACCTGGGTCGATCGACCGCGGGCGATCGAGAGCCGGCACGTCGAGCTGATGGATTATTTCGGGGGCAAGCAGCCGCCGACCCACGACATCTGGCTGCGCGCCGCGGGCCCGCTGCCCGACGACCTGCTCCTGCACCAGTGCATCGTGGCCTACGCCTCGGACATGACCCTGATCGACACGGCCGCCCGGCCTCATCCGATCCAGCTGCTCGGCGACGAGATCGAGAGCGCCAGCCTCGATCACGCGATGTGGTTCCACCGACCGCTGCGGGCGGACGAGTGGCTGCTCTACACGCAGGAGAGCCCGTCGATGTCGGGCGCGCGCGGCCTGACCAACGGCCTCTTCTATCGACGGGACGGAACCCTGGTCGCGTCGGTCGTCCAGGAAGGCCTCTTCCGGATCCGCGCCCGCTAGCCGCGACCTGCGCCCGCGAATCGACCACCTGCCCGCGAGATGACTCTTCTCTGTGCACGGGAAGTGGGCAGGGATGGCGCGCAGGCGTGCAGCAAGACGCGCGGTCGGGACGGATTCAGCACTAGATATGTGCGCATTTCAGCCCAAATCGGGCGAATGCCTGACTGAGGTGCCTCTCGCCGACTTGGCATGTCCATTGCTTTATCAGGCCTCGATTCGAGTGGACCGCACGCGTGGGTGCGGGGAGCCCACGCGAGATGGACACCGAAGAACCTCTCCCTCTCTCGCCTGATCCCCGACTGGAGTTCGAAATGATTCGGAAACCCCTTTTCTCCTTCGGCGCTCGCGGAAAGCTCGGCGTCCTGTGCGCAGCCAGTCTGCTCGCGCCGAGCGTCGCGATGGCCGACGAAATTTCGCAGGCCCTGTTCACGGCGAACAACGTCTGGATGATGTTGGCCGCCGCGCTCGTGTTCATCATGCATCTCGGCTTCGCGATGGTCGAGTCGGGACTGACCCGCGCGAAGAACACGACCAACATCCTGTTCAAGAACACCTTCATCATCTGTGTCGGCATCCTGACCTACTTCATCGTGGGCTTCAATCTGATGTATCCCGGCGACTTCTCGCTCGGCTCGTTCTTCGGCTTCGCCGGCTTCGGCCTCAGCGCGGGCTTCGACGAGGCGAGCCAACACGGCGGGCTACGCGGACGGTGGCTACACCTACTGGACGGACTTCCTGTTCCAGGCGATGTTCGCGGCTACCTGCGCCACGATCGTCTCGGGCGCCGTTGCGGAGCGGATCAAGCTCGGATCGTTCATGATCTTCTCGACGATCTTCGTGGCGTTCGTCTACCCGATCGCGGGCTCCTGGAAGTGGGGCGGCGGCTTGCTCGACGCCGCGGGCTTCTACGACTTCGCCGGCTCGACGCTCGTCCACTCGGTCGGCGGCTGGGGCGCGCTGATCGGCGCGCTGGTGCTCGGGCCGCGCCTTGGCAAGTACACGAAGGACGGCAAGCTGTCGCCGATCCCGGGCAGCTCATGCCGCTGCCGACGATCGGTGTCTTCCTGCTGTGGCTCGGATGGTTCGGGTTCAACGGCGGCTCGGTGCTGTCGGCTGATCCGGAGCTCACGTCCTTCACCCTCGTCACGACCTGTCTGGCGGCGGCGGCCGGCGGAATCGGCGCGATGATCGCCTACACCTTCATCAGCACGAAGCCCGATCTCTCGATGGCCCTGAACGGCATCCTCGCTGGCCTCGTGGGCATCACGGCGGGCGCGGACGTCATCAACCCGACGAGCGCGATCCTGGTCGGCTTCATCGCCGGCATGCTGGTGGTCGGCTCGGTGCTGATCTTCGACAAGCTGAAGATCGACGATCCGGTCGGTGCGATCTCGGTGCACCTCACCTGCGGCATCTGGGGAACGCTGGCCGTCGGCATCTTCTCGACGAACCCCGAGCACAGCCTCGGCATCCAGGCCTATCGGCGTCCTCTGCTATGGCGTCTTCACGGTGGCCTGCGCTTCGATCATCTTCCTCACGCTGAAGGCCGTGACCGGGCTCCGCGTCTCAGAGGAAGAGGAGCTCGAGGGACTCGACCTCGGCGAGCACGGCATGCATGCCTACGACCTGTCCGGATCCCCGGGCTTCATGGAAGAGGGCTCCGGTGCTTTCGGCGGCGCCATGGCTTCCCGCAAGTTGGCGACCAACGAGAGCTGAACACCTAACATTACCCCCGTCACCGTGGGCGGCCGCCCGCCCACGGTGATCGTCCGGAGATCACGACATGAAGAAGATCGAAGCGATCATCAAACCGTTCAAGCTCGACGATGCAAAGGAAGGCCTCGCGAAGGCCGGCATCCAGGGCCTCACAGTCAGCGAAGTCAAGGGCTTCGGCCGGCAGAAGGGCCACACGGAGCTCTACCGCGGCGCCGAATACGTCGTCGACTTCCTGCCCAAGCTGAAGCTCGAGGTCGTCGTCTCCGACGATCAGGCCGAGAAGGTGGTGCTCGCCCTCCAGGAGTCCTGCCAGACCGGAAAGATCGGCGACGGCAAGATCTTCGTGCTGCCGGTGGAAGACGCGGTGCGAATCCGCACCGGTGAACATGGAGATCTCGCGGTCAACGCAAGCTGATCACGAGTCGATACCAGTCGGTCCCGCTCGAGCCATGAGCGAGACCACGAGCGAGAGATCAGGGGTCGACGTTCCCAGCGAACGTCGGCCCCTTCTCCATTGCGGATCAGGGGACCAGCACGACCTTCCCGACCGTCCGTCGCGAACCGAGTGCCTGCAGCGCCTCTCCGGCCTCCTCGAGCGGGTAACGGGCCGAGACCAGCGGATCGATCTCTCCCGCCGCCGCCATCTCGAAGAGTCCTTCGAAGCATTCGTCGATCCGCTCGGGCTCGCGCTCGGGATAGGCGCTCCAATGCAGCCCGACCAGCGCGATGTTCTTCAGCAGGACGCGGTTGAGCTTGACCGACGGAATTTCGCCGCTCGCAAAGCCGATCACGAGCAGCCGTCCGTTCCAGTTGATGCATTTGAGCGAGCGGTCCGTCGTCTCTCCGCCGACCGAGTCGTAGATCACGTCCGCTCCCCGCCCGTCGGTCTCCTCGAGCACGCGCGCGACGAAGTCCTGCTCGCGATAGTCGATCAAGACGTCCGCACCTGCAGCGCGAGCGACCTCGAGCTTCGCTGCACCGCCGGCGGTCGCGATCACCCGGGCACCGAGCGCCTTGCCGATCTGCACCGCCGAGAGCCCGACACCACCCGCCGCCGCATGCACGAGCAGCGTCTCGCCCCGAGCGAGCGCCGCTCGCCACACCAGCCCGACGTACGAGGTGGGGTAGACCGTCGGCAGTGCGGCACCCCCCTCGAAGGAGAGCGCCTCGGGGATGCGATGGGTTCCCGAAGCCGGCGCGGCAACCTCCTCGGCGAAGCCCCCGAGAGCACAGCGACTCAGCACGCGGTCGCCGACCCGCACGCGGGACACGTCGGCGCCGACCTCGGTGACCACTCCCGCCACCTCCCCGCCCGGCACGAAGGGCCATCGAGGCTTGACCTGATATTCGCCCTTCAGCATCAGCAGATCCGAGAAGTTGCAGCCCGCGGCACGCACCGCGATGCGCACCTCGTCGGGAGCGAGGACCGGGGCATCGATCTCCCGAACGCGAAGCTCTTCGGGCGTCATCAGCCGATCGACGACCACCGCTCTCATGACGAACTCTCCTGATGCCCTGATCGCCTGCCGACAAAGCAGGCAGTCGGGTCGCGCGGGGCGAGGCTGCGAAGCCCGGTTTTCCGTCCATTCCGTAGCAGAGAACCCGCCCCGACCGATAGACTGCGCGCCGAGGAAGCCACCGGATGTCATCGACCCACAGCGAACGCCCTGCCCCCCCTTTCCGTCGGACGCGCTTCGTCGGTGGCCTCGCACTCCTGCTGGCGCTGCTGGTCGGCTGCGCAGCACCGTCGTCGAGTCTCGACCCGGACCCCGAGCTCGTAGCCGGGCAGATCGCGCAAGAGCGGGTCGCGCCGCCCTACTATCGGGTCGGGGGAGGCGCGGGAGCGACGCTGCTCGTGCTGGGAACGATCCATCTCGGACCGCCCGGTGGCTGGCGGCTCTCGAGCGAGATCGAACGCGGCTTGCAGCAAGCCGACGCCTTCGTGCTCGAGATCGACCTGCGCGAGTCGACCGAGGAGGAGGTGTCGACGGTCCTCGCAGAACGCGTCGTGCTGCCCGTCAGCGTGACCCTCGAGGACGTCGTGAGCCCGGAGACGGCCAAGCTGCTCGCCGAGAACGAGGACACCCTCGCTCGGCTGGGCTTTCCGGCCCTCGCCCGCAAGCGGCTGAAGCCCTGGTTCCTGGCCGTCGCGCTGACCGAGTCGACCAACCGCCTGAGCGGCTTCGAGGCGGGCCAGTCCGTCGAGAACTCGATTCTCGCAGCCATCGGAGATCGCCCGCTGGTCGGACTCGAGACCTTCGAAGAACAGCTCGCACTCTTCGACGCGCTCTCTCCCCGGCTCCAGGACATCATCCTGCGCGACACCGTCAGCCGGCTCGACGAGAGTGCGGCGGAGTTCGCCTCGCTCGTCCGGGCGTGGGCGCGAAGCGACGAGCCGACGCTGGTCGAGATCGCCTACCAGGGCGTCGAGGAGATGCCGGAGCTCTCGGAGTTCTACGAGATCCTGCTCGAAGGCCGCAACCGACGCTGGGTCGAGGAGCTCGCGCCTATGCTCGAGGATCCCGACCTCGCGGGCAATACGCTCTTCGTCGGTGTCGGCGCTCTCCACCTCGTCGGTCCCGGCAGCCTGATTCGCGCGCTCGAGGCGAAGGGCTTCGAGATCGAAGAGCAGTCGACGAGGACATCCCCATGAGCACCTTGCAGTCGATCGACCCGAGCGTCTACGTGCATCCCAGCGCCCAGCTCTACGGCCGCGTGTCGATCGGCGCCGAGTCGTCGGTCTGGCCCAACGTCGTGGTCCGCGCCGAGGCCAACGCCGTTCGCGTCGGCCGCTACACGAATCTCCAGGACTTCGTGATGATCCATATCGGATACGGCGACCCGACGGAGATCGGCGACTTCTGTTCGATCACCCATCACGCAACGGTGCACGGCTGCCGGATCGAGGACGATTGCCTGATCGGCATCAACGCCGTCGTGATGGACGGAGCGATCGTCGGAAAGGGCTCGATCGTGGCTGGGGGAGCGATGATCCGGGAGGGCAGCGAATTTCCGCCCGGCTCGATCATCGCCGGCGTGCCCGCCAAGCAGATCGCCGAACGCGACTCGGCGCGCGCGAATCGCCTGAATGCCTGGCAGTACCATTGGAACGCCCAGGCCTACAAACGTGGCGATCACCGCTCGTGGGATGGCCCCGAATACGAGGCGTGGATTCGCGAGATCGCGAGGCGGATCGAGACCGACGCCGACCTAACAGGAATCCGCTGAGACGCCACGGAACAGCAGGTCGACCGCCTGATGGATCGACTCGCGCAGCGCGTCGTCGCTGACCATGCCATTGGCCCAGGGAATGCGTGCCCCGTTGGTGACGTGGAAGAGCACCCGCGCGGTCTCGAGGACGTCGACGTCCTTCGCGAGGTCCTTCCTCATGCGGCCGCGCTGCAAGATCTCCATCAACAGACCGATCGTCCGGTCATAGAGCTTGAGCACCCGTTTCGCGACGCGCGCCTCGGTCTTGGTCGTCGCGCGCAGCGCGATCGTCGTGAGGTCGCGATCCGCGACCAGCAGCTCGTGCTGCGCGTCGAGGAAGTCGCGCAGACGTTCGGCCGTCGGGCGATTCCGATCGTCTCGAGCCCGGAAGCGCGTCCACGCCTCTTCCTGCATCTCGGCGAGCTCTTCGATCAGCAGCTCCTCCTTCGACTGCACGTGTCGATAGATCGAGCTCGCGCCCATGCCGGCCCGCTCGGCGATCGCCCGCAGCGTGGCACCGTCGAAGCCCTTCTCTCGAAACAGCGAGCGGGCCGCCTCGCGAATGCGGGCTCGGCTACGCCGGCCACGCGCGAGCCGACCGTCGTCCGGCCTCAGCTTCGCGGGCTTGCGGGGCTGGCGGCGCTCGGCCGTTTCGATCTTGTTAGGCGGTGGCCCGCCTGGCTCGGCGGGGACGGCGACCTGGCCGGACGATCCGGTCGGAGAAATCGGCGATCCGCCCGCAGCCGTAGGCACGGCGGAAACCGAAGCGTGCGACGAGAGACTCGTGCTCATTACGCGACTTCCGATTCAGGGACCTTTCGGACCCGAACTCTGTGGGGGATGGGGCCGGGAGGGGCCGGCTTGGCGAACAGAATCGCATAGATCAGAGGATTCGTCAGCGAATCCCCGGCCGAGACACCAGCATCGCACCCCATGCACGCGCACCTCGGCCCGATCGACGAAGCCACGCGAGCGGTAGAAGCGCACGCTGGCCTCGCGATCGGACTCGAGATAGACCGGCATCGACCGCTCGGCGGCGAGCGCGAACAGCGCCTCGAGCAACCGGCCCCCGAAGCCGCGACCCTGCAGCGCGGGCTCGACCCCGAGCACCGCCAGATACCAGTGATCGACGAGCGGCCGCAAGGCGCCCAGCGTCTGCGCCACCTCCCCCCACTGATCCATGGCACGAGCGCCCTGATGCCAGAAGCACCCGATCTGTCGAGTCCAGGCCGGACTCGGCATGGCGTACAGCCCCGGCGGAAGCGCGATCCAGCCTCCAACCACGCGGCCATCGTGTCGAATCACCCTCGCTTCGACCATCCGCTGATCGTCCAGGACGAGCGCCTTCAGACCCGCACGATTGGCGCGGATGCGGCGCGCCGGTCGCGGCCCGTGGAGCGCCACGTTCATCGGATTGTCCCGGAACGCCCGCGCCAGGACCTCGACCAGGTCGGCGCGGTCCCTCGCGTCGGGTGGCTGCACGGCGTCCTCTATCATCCGCGGGTCATGCTACTGAGATTCCGCGCGAAGCGCGTCCAGCCCGCCCGGTGGGATGACCTGGCCCGATCGGCGCAGCGGCAGGGCGCGGCTTGAGCCCGCCGGGCAAAGGGCCGATGACTGAGGACGAAGCCGCGGCCTTCCAGCGAAGGACGAAGCAAGGGACCGTCCGAGTGAAGAGGACGATGGGAAGCAATCACGTGGAACTGGACAGCGCCGAAAGCTCCGGCACCGAAGATCGGGTCGTCTGCCGGCTGCGCTTCCAGTACGAGGGGCGCGACCGCGTCTTCACGATCGGCGATCGACCCATCGTCGTCGGTCGCTCTCCGGACTCGGATCTCCTGCTCGCCCACGAGAGCATCTCGCGACAGCATGCCCGCATCGCCCGCAGCGAGAACGGCTGGCTGATTCGCGACCTCGGCAGCAAGAACGGCTCACGGGTGAATACCTTCCACGTGACCGAGCAAACGCTGCGTCACGGCGATCGGCTCGATCTCGGCACGATCCGCATGTACGTCGAGATCGGCCCCGAGTCCGCGGCCTCGCGCGCGCGCGTGATCTTCGACGAGGCGAAGGCCCCCTCCGGCCACACGGAGGTGCTCGACCTGCAGGGGCTCGACCACCTCCTGCAGGCGGCGGGCGACCTCTCGCGGCGCGCCTCGGAGTTCTCCGACAAGGAGGGGCTCTCGGGCATCGGCGAGGAGCTGCTGCGCGGTCCGGACAGCGAAGGCGGGGTCGCATCGAGCGCGAACCTGCTGCGACTGGTCAGCGAGTCCGCCGAGAGCCTGCTCTCGTGCACGACGCTGCCCGAGACCCTCGACCGGATCCTGTCACTCGTGTTCGCCAAGATCCCGGTGGAGCGAGGCGTGATCTGCCTCTACGACGCCAGCTCGAAGTCGATCGAGCCGATGGCCATGCGCAACCGCGAGGGCGTTCCGGACGCGCCGATGGCGATCAGCACGAACATCACCGGCCACGCGATCGAAGAGAAGCAGGCGGTGCTGATCCGCGACACGGCGATGGACGAGCGCTTCGGCGGGGCCGAGAGCGTGATCATGATGGAGATCCACTCCGCGATGTGCGCACCGCTGCTCCGCGAGGGCAACGTGAGCGGCTACATCTACGTCGATCGCCAGTCCTCGACCCATCCCTTCGACATGTCACAGCTGCAGGCGCTCTCGATCCTGGCGCTGCTCGCCGCGATCGCCGTGGAGCAGGCGGCGCTGCGCGACGATATCCGGCGCGAGCAGGAACGCCGGGTGCGGCTGGCGCGCTACAGCTCGCCCGCCGTCGTCGAGCGGATCCTCGAAGCACCGGGCGCCTTGACGGGCAGCATGGTCGCCGAGGAGGGCGAGGTCTCGGTCGTGTTCGCGGACCTCACGGGCTTCACCACGATGGCGGAGCGGCTGCCGCCGAGCGAGGTGATCCTGATCCTCAACCAGGTCTTCGAGCGACTCACGAGCGCGGTCTTCGAGCTCGAAGGCACCCTCGACAAGTTTCGGGGCGACGGCATGATGGCTTTCTTCGGCGCGCCCCTGGCGATGCCCGACCACGCCGAGCGCGCGGTCGAGGCGGCGCTTCGCATGCAGGAGGCGCTCGCTGCGCTGAACGAGGCGCGCGAGGGCGTGCGACCGATTCAGATGCGCATCGGCGTGAACTCGGGCAGCGTCGTCGTCGGCGATATCGGCTCGCCCCAGCGCAAGGACTACACCGTGATCGGCGACGTCGTGAACATCGCCAGCCGCCTCGAGTCCTCCGTCGCGAAGCCCGGCCAGGTCGTGATCGGCGAAGCCACCTGGCAGGCCGCGCGGCACGCCTTCCTGTGCGAGCCCCTCGAAGAGGTGCTCCTGAAGGGCAAGCGCCAGAGCGTTCGGCCCTACCTCGTGAGGGCGCGAATCCAGGCCGAAGACGAGGCCGGCGAGACGCGCGCGCTCTAGCTCGCGCCGAGATCCCAGTAGCCAGACATCAGCTCCGCGCTCCACGCTGGCTGCCGGGTTTCCCGACGCGGGGCGAACTCTTTCATGTACGGCTTGATATCCAGCACGGGTGTTCCATCGATCGCGTCGAGACCTCGAAGGCGCAATCGCAGCCCCTCGATCGCGAGGAGCTCGCAGGTCGTGATGCCGATCCGATTCGGCCTCGCCTTCGCGCGCTGCGCGAAGATCCCCACCCGCGGCCATGCGGTGTTCCCGCGCGGATGACGACTTCCCAGGTGGATCTTCGACTCGTCGACCCGGTCGAACAGGAAGACGACCTCGACGTGCGAGAAGGCCTCGAGCCCCGCCAGCACCTCGGGCTCGAAACGATCGGCGTCGAGCTCGATCACGGACTCGACGCCCCCCCAATCGTCGTCGATCGCTTCCATTCGATCGCAGCGCACTCCGCCGATCGCCGTCACCTCGAACTGCCTGGACATCTCGCGTTGCCTCCCTGAAGCGCTCTCGCCCGCCTCGAGCCCTGCCCTTGCCCGCTCGCTCGGCTGCGGCCCGCAGCCCCCCGAAGCGCGTATAGTATCGGCCTGATTTCAGGGTCCGCGCGTGCGCGGCCTCCGGGCGAGCGTCCCGGAGGAGTCCCCCGAGAGCGCCGCTCCGACGAGAGTCGGGAGCCGAGAGTCGATCGCCATGACCAGCAACGCCGAAATCGCCGCTCGAGGACGGGATGTCCTCGTCGGAAACTATGCACCCCAGCCGATCGCCCTGCTCCGCGGCGAAGGCTCCTGGCTCTATGATGCCGAGGACAACGCCTTTCTCGACCTGATGGGCGGCATCGCGACCGCGACCCTGGGCCATGCGAACCCGAAGCTGCGCGCCGCACTCGACGCGCAGGCCGCCAAGCTCTGGCACGTATCGAACCTCTACACGACCGAGCCGCAGATCCGCCTGGCCGAGCGCATCACCGAGAACTGCTTCGCCGAAGCCGTGTACTTCTGCAACTCGGGCGCCGAGGCCAACGAGGCGGCCCTCAAGCTCGCGCGCCGACACCATCGCGACCACGGTCGCGACCGCTTCGAGTTCATCGCCTTCGAAGGCGGCTTCCACGGCCGGACGCTCTTCACGGTCTCCGCCACCGGCACGCCCGCCTACTGGAAGGGCTTCGAGCCGATGGTGCCCGGCTTCCATCACGCGACGTGGAACGACCTCGAGGCCGTGCGCGCCCTGCTCTCGGATCGCACCGCGGCCATCCTGGTCGAGCCGATCCAGGGAGAGGGCGGCGTGCGGCTTCCGGCGCCGGGCTTCTTGAAGGGTCTGCGCGACCTCGCCGACGAGAACGGCTGCCTGCTGATCTTCGACGAGGTGCAGGTCGGCATGGGGCGAACGGGGACGCTCTTCGCGCACGAGCAGGAGGGCGTGATCCCCGACGTGATGACCCTCGCCAAGGCGCTCGGGGGCGGCATCCCGATCGGCGCGATGGCCACGACCCGCGCGCTCTCGAAGGCGCTCATCCCCGGCACCCATGCCTCGACCTTCGGCGGCAATCCGCTGGCCTGCGCGGTGGCCGTGGCGGTCTTCGACGCGCTGCTCGAGGGTGGCGTGCTCGATCATGCGAAGTCGATGGGCGAACGCCTGGGCTCCGGCCTCGAGGCGATCGCGGCGGAGGCCGGACCCGAGCGCGTGCTCGAAGCGCGCGGCCGGGGATTGCTGCGCGGGCTTGCGCTCGCGAAGCCGCCAGCGGCGGTGATCGATGCGTGTCGGGAGCGCGGCGTGCTCGTGATCTCGGCCGGCGGCAACGTGCTGCGACTCGCTCCTCCGCTCACGATCACGGCAGAGGAGATCGATCACGGCCTGGCCGTGCTGCGCGAAGTCGTGCTCGAGGTCGGCTGATGACCGCCCGCTGGTTTCACCGCTCCTGCTCGATCTGCGAGGCGAGCTGCGGCCTGCGCATCCTCGCCGACCGCGACGAGCGGGAGGTCCTGCGCATCGAGGGCAATCGGGACGACCCGATCAGCCGGGGGCACCTCTGCCCAAAGGCAACGGCCATGAAGGGCGTCTTCGAGGATCCGGATCGCCTGAAGCGACCGATCCGGAAGACCCCCGACGGTGACTGGGAGGAGATCTCCTGGGACGAGGCCTTCGACCTGGCCGCGACTCGAATCGGCGAGCTCCAGCAGCGATACGGTAACGACACGTTAGGCGTCTACATCGGCAATCCGAGCGGCTTCGACGTCGGCTGCCTGCTCTACAATCGGTTCATTCTCGAGTCGCTCCGCACGCCGCGGATGTTCTCCGCCGCCACGATGGACCATTTTCCGAAGCTCTTCACCTCGCGCGTGCTCTTCGGCAAGGGGTCGATCCTGCCGATCCCCGATCTCGACCGATGCGACTATTTCCTCTGCCTCGGCGGCAACCCGGTCGTGTCCCAGGGCAGCCTGATGTCGGCGCCCGACGTGAAGAAGCGACTCGAGGCGATCCAGGCCCGCGGCGGACGCTTCGTCGTCGTCGACCCCCGCCGCAGCGAGAGCGCCGAGCTCGCGGACGAGCATCTCTTCATCCGCCCCGGCAGCGACGCCTACTTCCTGTTCGCGCTGGCGAACGTCCTCTTCGAAGACGACCTCGTCGCGCTCGGCCGCTTCGAGGCCTTCACGGACGGCCTCGAAGAGATCCGCGAGCTGGCTCGCGAGTTCACGCCCGAATCCACCGCCCGCGCCACCGGTATCCCCGCCGAGACCACCCGCCGCATCGCCCACGAGCTCGCCGCCCATCCCCGCGCCTGCGTCTACGGCCGGATCGGCACCTGCACCGTCGAGTTCGGCACCCTCGCCAGCTGGCTGATCGACGTCGTGAACATCCTGCTCGGTCGCTACGACGAGCCCGGCGGCATGATGTTCCCGCGGCCCGCGACGGGGCAGCACGAGGCGGGCAATCCGATGCCGCCGATCGCGATCGGACCCTACAAGACCGCGGCCCGCGGACTGCCCACGATCGATGGCCATCTGCCCGCGTCCTCGTTCGCAGAGGAGCTCGATCCCGAGGCGGCGGGGGAGCGTCGCGTGCGGGCGCTCGTGATCACCTGCGGCAACCCCGTGCTCTCGATGCCGGCGGGCGATCGCATCGCACGCGGCCTCGAAGGTCTCGAGTTCATGGTCGCGGTCGACATCTACCTGAACGAGACGACCCGTCACGCGGACCTGATCCTGCCGACGGCGCCGCAGCTCGAGCACGAGAACTTCGACTTCCTCTGCCAGTCGACGGCGATTCGCAATCACGTCCGGTACAGCGAGCAGGTCTTCCCCCCCGAGCCCGGCGAGAAGCGCTCATGGGAGGTCTACCTCGAGCTCGCGGCCCGGCTGAACGGCGCCGATCCCGAAGCCCTCGACGACCTCAACCTGATGCAGAACGCGACGCGCTTCGCCGGCAAGCTCGGGCTCGACGTCGACCACGTCATCGCGCAGCTCGACCCCGCGCGCGGGCCGATGCGGCTGGTCGAGCTGCAGCTGCGCTGCGGGCCCTATGGCGATCATTTCGGCCAGCGGCCCGACGGCCTCGATCTCGCGAAGCTCAAGGCGGCGCGGGGGGCGATCGATCTCGGGCCGCTCGAGCCCCGCTTTCCCGAGATCCTGCGGACGCAGGATCGCCGAATCCAGCTGGCCGATCCGCTGATCACGCGGGACGTCGCGCGACTCGCCGAGAAGCGAGCGAGCTACGAGCAGCCCGACGGTCTGCGCTTGATCGGCCGCCGCCAGCCTCGCAACATGAACTCGTGGCTGCACAATCTGCCGAATCTCGCGAAGGGCCGACCGCGCTGCACGCTGCTCGTGCATCCCGACGACGCGAAGCAGCATGGCGTGTCCGATGGCGCACTGGCGCGACTGCGCTCCCGGGTCGGCGAAATCATCGTGGCCGTCGAGATCAGCGACGAGATGATGCCCGGCGTCGTGAGCCTGCCGCACGGCTTCGGCCACGATGCCGCGGGCAGTCGGCTCGGCGTCGCCGCGGCGAAGCAGCCCGGCGTGAACGCCAACGCGCTGACCGACGATCAGCCGCTCGACGTGCCCTCGGGCACGAGCATCGCGAACGGCATCCCGGTCGAGCTCGAGGCGGCCTGATCCGAGGGGCCCGATCGCGTCCATGCCGCGCCGCCGCTGCGCGAAATAGACCATGACGCCGACCAGCAGGGTCAGCAGTCCGGCGGCCGCCTGCACCGGCTCCCGCAGCAGCATGAAGATCGAGCTGCCGAGCGTCGCGACGATGAACGAGGCCCGGAATCCAGGGCATGCCCGGCGATGCGCGAAGCCCGGCGGCGCCCGGCCATCGACGGCAGGAAGAGACAGCCGACCGTCGCAGCCGTCGACAGGCCCAGCAGGAACCCGACGTACGACATCAGCTCGCGCAGCTCCGCGACGAAGAAGGCCACCAGCGCGAGGCCGACCTGGAGCGCGATCGCACCCCGCGGCACCTCGCCGCTCGGGACGAGCCGAGCAGGAAAGAGACCAGTCTGCTGCCATCTGCGCGTAGACGCGCGGCCCGACCATCACCATCGCCGAGATCGAAGTCACGAGCCCGAACGCCACCAATCCGGAGAGGGCGGCGCGAAGCCCCTGCCCGCCGATCGCCTCCGCCGCGACGGCACCGACCTCGGCCTTGCCCGCGAGCGAAGCGATCGGCGCCGACCAGAGAAAGACCGCGTTCAGCCCCAGATAGAGCAGCGTGACCCCGAGCGTCGCCCACACCACCGCCCGCCGCAGCGTCCGCTCCGATCGATCGAGCTCTCCCGCCACGTAGACCGCGGCATTCCAACCCGAATAGGCGAAGGAGATCCAGACCAGCGTGACGGCGAAGGCCGACAGCGAAGGCCCGCTCCCAGCCGCAGACAGGCCCCCGACTTCGAGCTTCTCGCGCGCTCCGCCACCGCCCGCGAGCAGCGCCAGCCCGCCGATCACGACGAAAGCCACGATCGCCAGGATCTTCGCCGCGACCGCGGCATCCTGGACGCGCAGACCGACCTTTCGCTTGATCCCGTGGATCAGGCCACAGGCGACGATCGCCACCGCGCCTAACACGCCGGCGGGAAGATCGAGGCCGAAAGGGCCACCGAGATAGGCTTCGAAGCCGTGGGCGGCCACCGCGATCGGTGCGGTGAAGCCCGCGAAGAGCGAGACCCAGCCGGCGAGGAAGCCCACGAGCGGATGGAGGGCCCTGGACAAGAACAGGTACTCACCACCGTTGCCGGGGATCCGCTCGGCGAGCGCGGCATAGGAGAGCGCACCAAAGAGCGCGATCAGCCCACCGACCGCCCACGCCAGGAGAACCGGCTCGCGCGCGCCCAGATCCGCCAGCGCAAAGCCGGAGGTCGTGAAGACCCCGGCCCCGATCATGTTCGCCGCGACCAGCGCCGCGGCGCTTCGGGCCCCGATACCGCGGCTCACGCCGCACCGGGCGTCGCGAGCAATCCCCGCACCAGGAAGTCGAGGGTCGTCTCGCGGGCTTCGTCGGGGTCGAAGAGCTCCGGTGCGCGATCCCAGTGGATATGTACGGCCCAGGTCGCGCAGGTTTCGAGCACGATGCGGGCCGCCAGGCGGAGATTCGCGATCGGCCGGAAATGCGCCGCTCTCGACGCGATGGGCGATGTAGCGAGCCAGCGAGCGGCGACTCTGCTCGCGCCCGGCGCTCTGCCACAGCAGCCGTCTCGCCCGGAGACGATCACTCGCCGAGATCGATCTGGGCCGGACCCGAACAACCGATCGAAGCGGCGGCGAGGATGAGCCAGAGAAGCAGAGGGATGAAACGGATCATGGCGGAGTCTCCTGTGTGTCGAGGGAGGTCGAAGATGGGCGTGATCATTTTATAACCGACTTAGTCGGTCATTTAAAGGCCCGCCCAGGAATTTCTTGGCGGGCGCTGCGCCCGCAGCGCAGGGAACGCCTCTTTCTATTTCTAGATCAGCTACTTGGAGGAGGTCTCGGCGCTCTTCCACGCCCCCAGCTCGACCCCGCTGGAGCGATCTGGACGCAGGCGATCTGCCTGACTCGCTGCGGGTCGGAGACCCGCTGGAAACGGGCTCGGCGCTTGGGGAGACCTAACGCCCCTTCCACTGCGGCGCGCGCTTCTCGGCGAAGGCCAGCGGCCCTTCGATGAAGTCCTCGCTCTTGAAGAGCTCGGCGATCGCCGGATAGCGCTTGGCCATCGCGTCCTCGATCAGTCCGTGCTCGAGCCCGGACATCGCCGCCTGCTTGGTGGCCCGCACCGAGAGCGGCGCGCACTCGACGATCTGATCCGCCCAGCGCCGCGCCGCCGCCATCAGCTCCTCGGGCTCCACGACCTCGTTGACGAAGCCGAGCCGCTCGCCCTCTTCCGCGCCGACCCGACGGCCGGTCAGCATCATGCCCATGGCGCGCTTCAGCCCGATCTGGCGCGGCAGGCGATGGACGCCACCGGCCAGCGCCGCCAGCCCGACCTTGGGCTCGGGCAGGGCGAAGACCGCCTTGGTCGAGGCGACGATCAGATCACAGGCGAGCGCGATCTCGAAGCCACCGCCCATCGCGACGCCGTTCACCGCCGCGATCACCGGCTTGTCGCAGTCGTAGCGCGCCGTGAGCCCCGCGAAGCCCGTCGACGGGCCCGCCTTCATCTCGCCGCCCGCTTCCTGGGCCTGGTACTTGAGATCGTTGCCGGCGGAGAACGCACGGTCGCCTGCGCCCGTGATGATCGCGACCCACAGCTCGGGGTCGGACTGGAACTCGTCGAAGACCGTGGCGAGCTCTTCGTTCGCCATCCAGTGCAGCGCGTTCATGCGCTCCGGACGGTTGATCGTCACGGTCAGGATCCGGCCGTCGGTCTCGGTCGTGCAGAATTCGAGTGTCTTCGTTTCGCTCATGGAAAGCCCCTCTCCGTAGAGCGTCGATCTTAGGCCGATCGAGCGCCCGGTTCGACCGCGTCGATTCCACCGAACCGACTGACTAGCGCCCCCGGCGCTTCTCCACCGCCTCCGCCAGGAGGTCGAAGAGTGGCAGCGTGCGCTCCCAGCTCATGCATTTGTCCGTGATGCTCTGACCGTAGACGAGCCCCTTGCTGCCCTGGGACTGCGAATGCGGCTGATTTCCATCGAGCAGGAAGCTCTCCATCATCAGACCGAAGATCGAGGCATCTCCGCCCGCGATCTGACCGGCCAGGGACTCGGCGACGCCAGGCTGGTTCTCGTGATTCTTGCCGCTGTTGGCATGGCTGCAATCGACCATGATGCGCGGCGGCAGCCCGGCCTTCTCGAGCTGCGCGCGAACGGTCGCGATCGATTCCGCGTCGTAGTTGGGACCGCTGGTCCCGCCGCGCAGGATGACGTGGCAGAAGGGGTTGCCCTTCGTCGCCACGATGCCGGCGACGCCCTGCTTGGTGACCGACAGGAAGTGGTGCTCGCCGGCCGCGGCGCCGATCGCGTCGATGGCCATCTGGACCGTGCCGTCGGTGCCGTTCTTGAAGCCGACCGGCATCGAGAGGCCCGAGGCGAGCTCGCGATGCACCTGGCTCTCGGTGGTGCGCGCGCCGATCGCGCCCCAGGAGACCAGGTCCGCGTAGAACTGCGGCATGATCGGGTCGAGGAACTCGCTACCGGTCGGCAGCCCGAGCTCCGTCACGTCGAGCAGGAAGCGCCGCGCCTTACGCAGGCCTTCGCGGATCGCGAAGCTGCCGTCGAGGTGGGGGTCGTTGATCAGGCCCTTCCAGCCGACGGTCGTGCGCGGCTTCTCGAAGTAGACGCGCATCACGATGGCGAGCTGATCGCGGTACTGGTCGCGCATCGGAGCGAGTCGCCGCGCGTACTCGAGTCCCGCCTCGGGGTCGTGGATCGAGCAGGGGCCGACCACGAGCACGAGCCGATCGTCTTCGCCGGCGATCACCTTCTCGATCTCCCGGCGCCCGCCGAAGATCGTCTCGTTCTGCTTCTCGCTGACGGGGAGATCTTCGATCAGGATCTCGGGCGCCATCAGCGGACGGATGTTCTGGATCCGGACGTCATCGATCTCGTGAATCATCGCGCGAACCTCGCCCCGGTATGGCCGCCTCGCGGAGGCGGATCGGACGAGGGTGTATACCGATGCCGAGGGGCCCGGACAACCCCGGGCCAGCGGCTAAGCCCCCGACTTCACGGGATTTTCTCGCCCCGCCAGGGACCGCCGGTCGCCTCCGCGAGGCGATAGGCAGTCCATACGCTGATCGCGTGTAGCAGCAGGCCGGGCACCAGGATCGCCCAGTAGCCGAAGCTCACGACCCCGAACCACACCGCTCCGGCGAAGAGCCGCCCGACGTAGACATGCCCCAGCCCGGGCAGCAACACGGCCAGCACTGCGGCAATGCCCGGGCTCGGCAATCGCCGCACCCGCACCTCGCGAGCATCCCGATCGAGAAAGTCCCGCTCGGAGAAGTCGCGGTCGAAGATGTCGCGGTCGAAATCGTTCCAGGAACCGAACTCGTCATGCATGGCTTCATGGCCTCCTCGAGACCAGACAAAGCAACCCGCATGCCGTCCGTGCGCGCCGCCTGGACGCAGCGCCTCGGGGAACTGTCGTCGGATCGCGACAGCTTTCCCGCCGCCCTGCAGTCGAACCGCTGCAGCGCGCCGCGCGCTCCGCCTAACGCACCGACCCCGACCCGCCGTCGACCCACATCGTCTGCGCCGTCACGTAGGACGCATCCTCGCTGGCGAGAAACACGCAGACGCGACCGACGTCGTCCCGACAATCCCCGACGCGCCGCAGCGGGATCTGCGCGATCGCCGCCGCGTGCCCCTGCGGATCGAGATTCGCCCACTCGATCATGCCCGGCGAGTTCGCGAAGGGGCAGACGATGTTCACGCGAATGCCCTCGGGCCCCCACTCTCGAGCGGCCGTGCGGGACAGGCCTCGAATGCCCTCCTTGGCGGCGGCGTAGGCCCCCTGTGCCTCGTTGCCGATCGTGCCCGATCCGCTCGCAAAGTTGATGATCGCCCCGCCCCCGCGCGCCAGGAAATGCGGATGCGCGATCTGCATGCAGAAGAAGGTCGCCCAAAGGTTCGTCTCGAGCACCCGACCGAAGGTCGCGTCGTCGAAGTCGACCAGCCGCAGACCCGGGGTCGGCGTCCAGGCGGCATTGTTCACGAGCACGTCGAGGCCGCCGAAGGCCTCGACCGTCCGATCGATCGCGGTCTGGCAGTCCGCGCGCCGCGCGACGTCCCCGTGCACGGCGACCGCGCGCCCGCCCGCCGCCTCGATCAGCTCGGCGGTCGCCTTGACGGTCT
The DNA here is from genome assembly GCA_963698485.1 of uncultured delta proteobacterium. GTDB lineage: Bacteria > Myxococcota_A > UBA9160 > UBA9160 > UBA4427 > UBA4427. Next base: position 564,670 of record CAVORA010000005.1, read on the forward strand.
CCTCGTCGAGGTCGATCAGCCCGATCGAGGCCCCTTCGGCGGCCATCGCGAGCGCAACGCCGCGGCCGACGCCTCGCCCCGACCCGGTGACGAGCGCAACCTTGTTCTCGAGCTTTCTCATGGCGTCTGACTCCTCGGGGCGGCCCGATCCGCGCGGATTCGGGGAGAGTCTACGCGTCGTCCGAACGTCCCGCTGCCACGCGGGCCGCCGACATTCTCTATCGTCCCGACTCCAGAGGAGACACCCATGTACGAGCACCTGACCTCGCCCACCTCGATCGGCGGCCTTCAGCTCAAGAACCGCATCGCGATGAGCGCCATGGGCGTCGAGATCGCGGAAGCGGATGGCCATGCGCGCGAGCCGATCATCGCCTACTACGAGGAACGCGCGCGCGGGGGCGTCGGGCTGATCATCACCGAGGTCGCCGCGGTCGCCTACCCGCGAGGCGCCACCGCCCAGCGCCAGCTCGCGGTCTCGAGTGACGACCATCTGCCGGGTCTGCGCGAGATGACCGACCGGGTCCATCGCCACGGCGCCAGGATCGCGCTCCAGATGGTTCACCACGGAAAGCAGTCGCGACTCGACACCAAGCAGGGTCGCCCGATCCTGATGCCGTCGAAGCCGCGCTTCAAGGGCGCCAACGACATGGCGAACGATCTCTCCCGCGAAGAGATCGGCTGGATGATGACCGCGACCGGGGGCGGGAGGCCGACGATCAAGGAGGCCGACGCCGAGGACATCGCCTGGGTCATCGACGCCTTCGCGAGCGCCGCGGAGCGAGCCCGACGCGCGGGCTTCGACGGCGTCGAGCTGCATTCGGCGCACGGCTACCTGCTCTCGGAGTTCCTGTCCCCGGCCTGGAATTTCCGCGAGGATGAATATGGCGGGAGCCGCGAGAATCGCGCGCGGCTGTTATGCGACGTCATCCGCGCTGCGAAGCAGCGTGCCGGCTCCGACTTCCCGATCTGGGCGCGCCTCGATTGCCGCGAGTTCCGCACGCCCGGCGGCATCACTCCCGAAGACGCGGCGCGGACCGCCGAGCTGGCAGCGGAAGCGGGCGCGGACGCCATTCACGTCACCGCCTACTCCGACGCCACCTCCGGCGTCGCCTTCACCGACGGCCCGCTCACCCACACCGAGTCCGCCTATGTCGAAGAGGCGGCGATGATCAAGCGGCGGGTCGACATCCCCGTGATCGCCGTCGGGCGCATCGAGCCGAAGGTCGCCGACGGCCTGATTCGTGACGGCAAGGCCGACGTGATCGCCATGGCCCGGAAGCTGCTCGCTGATCCCGCGCTCGCCCAGAAGCTGACCGAAGGTCGGCCGGAGGACATCCGTCCCTGCATCTACTGCTACACCTGCGTGGCGCAGCCCTTCTTCGATCGCGCGGTGCGCTGCGCCGTCAATCCGATGACCGCCAAGGAGGCGACCCTCGGCGCCGCCGAACGCGAGTCGGCGGCGACCCCGAAGAAGCTGCTGGTCGTCGGGGGCGGGCCCGCGGGCCTCGAGGCCGCGCGACTGGCGCGTCTGCGCGGGCACGAGGTCGTGCTCTGCGAGAAGTCGGCGCAGCTCGGTGGAACCCTGCGATTCGCCTCGCTCGTCTACGAGCCGAACGAGCGCCTGCTCGACTGGCTGATCGGCCAGGTCGAGAAGCTAGGCGTGGACATCCGACTCGAGACCGAGGTCACGGCCGAGACGATTCGCGCTGTCGCACCGGACGAGGTCTTCCTGGCGGCCGGAGCGAGCCGCTCGAAGCCCGCGCTGCCGGGTGTCGACCGCGACCACGTCTTCGACGGAGACGACCTCCGAGCGCTGCTCACGGGCCAGGGCGACGGCGAGGCCTCCAAGAAGCTCTCCCTGCTCGGGCGGGTCGCGGTGCGGGCGGGACGGCTCACCGGGATCAGCACCTCGCCCGGCAAGCTGCGCGAAGCGTCCCGCGCCTACATGCCGGTCGGACGCAGGGTGGTCGTGCTCGGCGGCGGGCTCGTCGGCCTCGAGCTGGCGGAATTCCTGGTCGAGCGGGGCAGACACGTGACGATCCTCGAAGAGGGCCCGAAGTTCGGACTCGAGATGGCGCATCCGAGGCGCTGGCGCGTGCTCGACGATCTGCGGCGACACGGGGTCGATCTGGTGCCGCACGCGCACGTCCGCTCGATCGAAGAGAAGACCGTCGAGCTCGACGTGCGCGCCGCGAAGGACAGCGCCGAAGCCCGCTCGATCGAGGCCGACACGGTCATCCTCGCGATCGGCCTGGGCCCGAATCCCTCGGTCCGAGCCGCGCTCGAGACAGCCGGCGTCGCGATCCGGGAGATCGGCGACGTGACGGGGGTGGGCTACCTGGAAGGCGCGATGCACGACGGTTTTCACGCCGCGCTCGAGCTCTAGCCTCTCGCTCTCGATGGGCGGTTCTGCAAGAGCTCCCCATCGACACCAGAAGGAATCACCCGCGCGACCCCATGACGCCTCCCCACGGACTGCTCTCCTCCGGATCCACGTTCTGCGTCTGCTCGCTGATCGCAACGCTCGCCTGGCTCGGGTGCACAGCGCTGCGTCCGGCGGCCGGGGGCCCGGAGCGCCTGGCGACCGGGGCGCTGCCGCTGCCGGAGGCGACCAGTCCGGCGATCTCGGACGCGGATCTCGAAGCGCATGTGGCGAGCCTGACCGATCCTCGAACGCAGGGACGCCGCGCGGGCAGCCCGGGCGAGCAGCTCGCGGCCGACTACCTCGCCCGGATCTTCACGCAGCTGGGCCTCGAGCCCGCCGGCGAGAACGACACCCCACGACACTCCTTCGTGTTCACGTCGGGCATCGACCTCGGCCCCGACAACGCGCTCCTCCTCTCCTCCGATCCCGCGACTCCGTCCCCCGCACCGCCGCCGATCATCGACCAGGATTGGCGCCCTCTCGCCTTCTCCCGATCGGGTCGCATCCCGCCGAGCCCGCTCGCCTTCGCTGGCTACGGCCTGATCGTTCCCGCGCAGGAGGGACGCGAGGCGATCGACGAGTACGCGGACATCGAGGTGGGCGATCGCTGGGTGCTGGTCTTCCGCGACCTGCCCACGTCCTTCGAAGGCGAGACCCGCCAGGCCCTGCAGCAGTATGCGAGCCTGCGCTACAAGGCCATGGTCGCTCGGGATCGGGGCGCCCGGGGCATCCTCTTCGTGAGCGGGCCCAACAGCGGCTTTCGTGAGTCGCTGGTTCCCCTGCGCTTCGATGCCTCGCTTGCCGGCACGCGCATCGCGGTCGTCTCGATCGCAGACGGACTGGCAGCACGACTGCTCGCCCCGACCGGCCGCTCGCTCGACGAGCTCCAGACGGGCGTCGACCTCGAGCTCGCGGGAGGGACCTCGCCGGGCTTCGAGCGACCGCAACGCATCGAGGGTCTCGAGCTCGCCGCGCGCATCGACCTCGAGACCCAGACCAAGCGGGGCACCAATCTCGTCGCCCGGCTCCAGGTCGGCGCGACGCCGAGCGACCAGACGATCGTGCTCGGTGCGCATTTCGATCACCTGGGCCACGGCGAGGGATCGAGCTCCCTCGCGTCGGGCGACGAGGTCGGCCAGATCCATCCGGGCGCGGACGACAACGCGTCGGGGACAGCGCTGCTGCTCGAGATCGCCGAAGCGCTTGCGACCCGCCAGCGCGCAGGCGAGAAGCTGGGCCAGCGCGACCTCGTCTTCGCCGCCTGGTCCGGGGAGGAGCTCGGCCTGCTCGGCTCGAACGCCTGGGTAGAGGAGAACGTCAACCCGCATTCGGACGAAGTCGGACCGGTGGCCTACCTGAACTTCGACATGGTCGGCCGATCCGAGGGCAGGCTCGTCGTCCAGGGCCTGGGCTCGAGCCCGGATTGGACGGCGCTGCTCGAACGCGTGTCGCCGGGCCGCGCGCTCGAGATCGTCCTCCAGCAGGACAGCTATGTCCCGAGCGATTCGACCAGCTTCTATACGCACGGCGTCCCGGTCCTGAACGCCTTCACGGGCGTCCACTCCGAATACCACACGCCCCGCGACACGATGGACCTGCTCGACTTCGAGGGCATGGTGGAGATCGGCGAGCTCTTCGCCGGGATCGCCGTCGAGCTCTCGCGGGCGGACGCGGGCCCCAGCTACCTCGCCCAGCAGGCGCCGACCGCCGGGCAGGGGCGAAGCGGGTTCCGGGTCTTCCTGGGCACCGTTCCAGACTATGCACAGACCGACCTGGTCGGTGTGCGGCTCTCCGGCGTGGCCCCCGGTGGCCCGGCGGAAATGGCGGGGCTGCGGGGCGGCGACATCATCGTCGAGCTCGACGGGCGCCCGATCGAGAATCTCTACGACTACACCTACGCGCTCGACGCACTGCGCGTCGGCTTGCCCGCCCGCATGACAGTGCTGCGAGGGACCGAGAGGGTCGATTTCGAGGTGGTTCCGGCCTCGCGGGATTGAGTAGACTAACGCCCGTGAAGAGTGAGATTTCCGACCGATTCCGCGCCCTCGCGGCGATTCCCGAGAGTCAGCTCGGCCTTGCGGAAGGGGCCCTCGTGGTCGCGTCCGAGGTCCGCGAGGACGTGGACATCGAGCGCAGCCTCGAATCCCTCGCCGAGGTCGCGGAACGCGCAAGGCCGCTCGTCGATGCGGCGAGGACGCCGAGTGCCGCCGTCGAAACCCTCAATCATGCGCTCTTCGAGCTCGAGGGCTTCCGCGGAAATCAGGACCACTACGATGATCCCCGCAACAGCTATCTCGACGTCGTGCTCGCGCGACGACGGGGCCTGCCCATCACGCTCTCGATCGTCTATGTCGAGATCGCCAGGCGACTCGGGTACGAGGCCTACGGGATCGGCTTCCCCGGTCATTTCCTCGCCAAGATCGTCGGCGTGACGGACGTCCCCCAGCGCGAGATCATCGTCGATCCCTTCTTCGGACGGAGCCTCAGCGTCGACGACTGCGCGGACCGCGTTCGAGCGGCCGCGGGAGACCACGTCGACCTCGACCTTCACTGGCTGCGCCCCGTGACGGCGAACGAGATCTACGTCCGCATGCTCAACAATCTGAAGCTGCTCTACCTGCGCCAGGGCGACGGGCTCGGGGCGCTCGGATGCTTCGACCGGATCCTCGTGCTCGCCCCCGAGGCCGCCCACGAGTTCCGCGATCGCGGCATGCTGCTCGAACGCATGGATTGCCTGCACGCCGCCATCGAGGACTACAGCCAGTTCCTCGAGCTCGCGCCGGAGGACGAATCGGCGCGCTCGATCAGGCTACGCCGCGACGCGCTGGCCAGCCAGAAGCCGGCGCTCAACTAAGACCGCCGGACGCTCCTCGGAGCGCCCACGGAGCGTCGGCATAAGGCCGACCGGGCTCAGCCGCAGACGGGAAGAGCCGTCGTGGGGACGCTCGACTCAGCCGACCAGTGCGGCCACGTCGTCGACCAGACGGCCGATCTCGGGATCGAGGTTGCTGTAGCGGATCGCGAAGGACTGGTCGCCCGCTCGCACGACCTCGCCCGCCAGCTCGAAGGGGCAGACCGGCTGGATGAAGACGTAGAGCCGGACCTTCATCCCGATCTCCGGCAGCGTGTTCGGACTCTCGACCACCGCTCCCGACCGGGAGATGTTGATGAGAGTGCCTGCGCCTTCGGTCTCACCGGTGGAGCAGAGCACGTCGAACTTCGTCCGAAAACGGGGGTGATTGCGGCGATCCACGGATTCTCCCTGGGCAGTACGAGCGGTTGCTGATGTAAATCGGTTTGCGTCCGCGACCGCTTGAGAGACGATCCCGACCTGAACCGGAACTCGTCCGACCCGATCACCGCGAGGATCTGAGGCGGCTCGCACTCAGTCGATCGGAATCCAGGTCTTTTCCTTGTCGGAACGGCGGATTGCGTCGAGAACTGCCTGCACGGCGACGCCGTCCGCGAAGGTCGCGACGCGAGGATCGTCGGCGACGGGGCGGCCGAGGATCTGATCGCGGAAGCTCTCGTAGAGTCGGGTGTAGGGGCCGAGGTCGATGCCCATCGAATGCAGCATGTCGTAGGACGTCGACAGCAGCTCGGCGGGCGGGGGCTCGGGCGGCGGCAGGCGCAGATCTTCCGGCACCTCGAGCACACGCTCGCCCTCGGCATCGGCCACGCCCACGGTATCGCCCTCGATCCAGAGCGTGCCGTGAGAGCCCACGAATCGGGTGCAGACGGCAAAGGGTCCGCGCGCCGCCGCGGAGCTCTGAAGAATTCCGGCCAATCCCGACTGCGTTCGGAAATGAACCGAGTAGCTGTCCTCGGCGGTCCAGGGCATGGCTTCGCTTCGCTCCGCCACGGTCTGGAGCGAAGCGCTCACGCCGACGAACTCGCCCGCGCTGACACGTACCTGGTCGATGAGGTGTGACGCGTAGGCGCCGAGCCAGCCACCGCCCTCCTCCTGCTTGCGCCACCAATCGGGCACCTCGGCGTCGGGCGCCGCGAGCGCGGGCATCTGGAACAGGAAGGTCGCGAGTCGCGGCTCGCCGATGACACCTTCTGCGAGCGCCCGGGCAGCGACCGCCTGACCGGTCGCCCAGCGAAACTCGCAGCCGAGCACATGGACGATCCCCGCCGCCTCCGCCGCCTCGAGCATGGCCCGCCCCTCCGCAGCGTTTCGCGCAAAGGGCTTCTCACAGACGACGTGCTTGCCCGCCTCGATCGCGGCCAGCACGATCGGCGCGTGCGAATGGGGAGGCGTCGAGACCGCGACGGCGTCGACGCCCGGGAGTGCCAGCGCTTCGTCGAGCGAGTCGAGCCCGGCGGGCACGCCCATCAGCTCCGCCCGCTTGCGCGCCTTCTCGCCGTCACGGCCGACGATCGCCTTGACGTCGAAGCCCGCCGCGCGCAGCGCTCGCAGATGGGTCAGGACTCCGAATCCGGTGCCGATGACGACGGCGCCGAGGGCTTCACTCATGCTGTTTCTCCGTGGGGCTTCGACTGGCGAGCGAAGGGATTCTGATGGAGGGCGCCGAGAACGACCGGATGCTTCAGCCCCGCGATCCGACTCGCTGACGCGCGAGCGCCGTCAGACCGAGGCCCAACAATAGGGCCGTCCCAGGCTCGGGAACAGGCGCAGCGTTCCCGCCCGCGACCACCACGGCGCCCTTCACCACGACGTTCAGGCTGCGCAGGGTCACACCCGACAGATCGACGTAGACATCCCCGGCCCGCGAGACCGCGAGGCCGCCGATCGCCGGCGGCGTCGAAGACGCCCCAGCGACCACGGCCTGGGCCGCCAGGACCAGCCCTGCCCCCGAGATTCGCAGGTCCGGAACATCGTTCGCGCTGAGCTCGACGGCCCCGCCCTCGCCGGCGACCACGATCTCGGAGCCCACGGTGATGCAGCCACAGATCGGCCCATCCCGATCACGCGGCGTCGCGACCAGATCGGGCAGCTCGATCACGTCGGGGAAGCGGATCTCTCCATCGCCCGGCGTGTCGATCTCGATCGACAGGTCGTTGGCTCGGGGGGTCGAGTCGAAGAAGACGACCTGTGACGCGCGCAGGAAGACGGAACCGGTCGCGTCGACCGGCCCGACCAGAAAGACGTTGCCGCCGCTCGAGATCGTCAGGTCGAGCCCCTGCCCGAGGATCCGGAGTCCCAGCTCGAAATCGAAGGGATCCGGCTGCGCCAGCGGAAGCTCGAGCGGGGGGAGCCCGCTGCAATCGCCTTCGCAAAGCGTCTCGGCGCCAGGGAACGAGGCCCTCCCGATCGTGTTCGTGGCGAGCGAGACCGGGGAGAGCGCCGAGGCCGGCAGGGCCGCGAGCAGGATCCCGACCGGAATCGACGCCGAGAGGGCGATCAGGGGAACGAGAGCGCGCTCGAGCGAGCGGATCATGGACGACTCACCTCCGGTTGGGGAGGTGTGGTGTCCGCACGCGGCATATGTCCGGAATTCTCGGCCCCGGATCGGGCTCTGCGAGAGCCGGACGACGCGGGATCCGGGCAGCGGAAGCCGATGCGTCAGCTCACTCGGCGCCCCGAAGTCTCCACCGCGGCGGGCCTCGGCGCGTTATGCTGAGCGCTGCCCACTCACGACGGGGAGAACGCACCCATGGCCACGGCACTTCGGACGGACTCGCTCGACATCACTCGGCTCTCGGGCTCGCTCGGCGCGGAGGTGCGCGGGCTCGACCTGCGGCGCGCCGGCCCCGAGCAGGCCGAGACGATCCTCGATCTGTTGATGGAGCACCTGGTGCTGTTCTTTCCCGACCAGGCCTTGACGCCCGACGAGCACATCCGCTTCGGCAATCTCTTCGGGCGTCTCGAAGGCCACCCGAATCTCTCCCTCGACGCGGAGCGACCGGAGTTCTTCGAGCTGAAGGCCGTCGGCGGCGCCGGTGCGGTCGCAGACGAATGGCATAGCGACCTGACGTGCGAGGCCGAGCCCTCGACCTTTGCGATCCTGCACATGAAGAAATGCCCGGAGGTCGGTGGCGACACGCTCTGGGCGAACATGTACAAGGCCTACGACGAGCTCTCGCAGCCGATGAAGGATCTCTGCGAGGGGCTCTCGGCGCTGCACGATGCCAGCCCGCATCACACGCCCGAACGAAAAGCCATCCATCCGGTCGTTCGCGTGCATCCCGTGACCGGCAGGAAATCGCTCTTCGTGAACCACCACTTCACGCGCCGCATCGTCGAGCTCTCCCACGAAGAGAGCGAAGTGCTGCTCGAGTATCTGACCCGCCACGCCTCGCGCACGCGCTTCACCGTTCGCTACCACTGGACGGAGGGCACGATCGCGATGTGGGACAACCGTTGTACCCAGCACCACGTCCTGAACGACTTCGAGGGGGAGCGCGTGATCCAGCGCGTGACCGTGATGGGCGACCAGCCCCGGCCCGCCGCGCCGCCGCGCTACGCGCCCTACGACGAGAAGTTCAGCGCCGGCAGCTGGCGCGACCATCCGCTCAAGCAGTTCCTGCAGAACCGCTAGTCGACAGCCGTCAGGCGGCATCGATCACGCCGCCGCGAGGAGAGCATTCTTGAAACGCGTCATCGTCTGGGGCACCGGCTTCGTCGGCAAGGCCGTGCTCCACAGCCTCCTCGGCCATCCCGAGTACGAGATCGTCGGCGTGCTCGTGAACAGCCCCGAGAAGGACGGGCGCGACGTGGGCGAGATCCTGGGCCGCGCCCCGATCGGCCTGCGCGCCACGCGAGACGTCGAGGCCACGCTGGCGCTCGACGCCGACGCGGTCGCCTACTTCGGGCCCAACGCCATGCACGCCGAAGCCAACATGGCGAATATCACGGCGGCGCTGCGAGCGGGCAAGAACGTCGTCGACACCAGCATGGGTGTCTTCCAGAATCCCGAGCGCGCGCCCGAAGAGCTGCGCCGACCGGTCGAGCAGGCCTGCCGGGAAGGACGGTCGAGCTTTCTCAGCGGCGGCATCGACCCCGGCTTCGCGAACGACCTCTTCCCGCTGACGCTTCTCGGCCTGTGCGGCCGGGTCGACTCGGTTCGCACGACCGAGTTCATCGACGGCGGCAGCTATCCCGACCAGGCGAGCCTGCAGATGATGGGGCTGCAGTCGGACATGAGCCAGCCGCCGCTGCTCGACACGCCCGGCATGATGACGGGGATCTGGGGCGGACCGCTCTACATGATCGCGAGCGCGCTCGGCGTCGAGGTCGAGGAGACACGCGAGGTCTACCGGCGCTGGGGCGCGACGAAGAGCGTCGCCTTCCCCTTCGGACGCGTCGAGCCCGGACAATGCGCCGCCCATCGCATCGAGCTCCAGGGAATCGTCGACGGCGAGCCCCGCATCTTCATCGACCATCTGCATCGACTCTACCCCGAGGCCGCGCCCGACTGGCCGCGACCCCAGCTGCACGCCGTGCACGCCAACCGCATCGAGATCGCCGGCGAGCCTAACATCGTGCAGGAGACCGTCCTCTCCGACCCGGAGACCGGCGACGGGAACGCGGGGGGCTGTCTGGCGACGGGAATGCGCGTCTTCAACGCCATCCCCGCCGTCTGCGAGGCTGAACCGGGCATCCTCTCCACGCTCGACCTTCCCCTGATCGCGGGACGGGGCGGGATGCGACCGCCCGCCTGAGACGCGACCGCGCGAGCTGGGTTAGTATGCAGGCGTATCACCGCGAAGGAGCCCACGCATGAGCGCAGATTCAGACCTCCGAGCGCGGGTCGGACCGATCCCGCCCGGCCTCGAGTTCCCTCCGGTCGAGCTGGCCCGAGCCCCCCGACTCGAAGACGCGACCGTCGCGATCGTGACCACCGCGGCCCTCGCCTTTCCGGGCGAGCCCTGGGAGGACCAGACCCACGAGTATCGGCTCTTCGATCGCGACGCCCAGGGTCTGATCATGGCGCATAACAGCACGAACCTCGATCGCTCGGGCTTCGCCCTCGACCGCAACGTCGCCTTCCCGATCGACCGCCTGATCGAGATGGAGCGCGAGGGACGGATCGGGAAGGTCGCCCCGAGGCATGCCTCCTTCATCGGATCCACCTTCGAGCTCGGGACCTTCCTCTTCGACACGGGCCCGCGACTCGCGGGCGAGCTGCGGCGGGACGGCGTCGACGTCGCACTGCTCACACCGGTCTGACCGATGTGCACGCGTACCGTGAGTACGCTCGCTCGGGCCCTCGAGGCCTCCGGCATCGCCACCGTCGCCCTGCTCGCCAATCGCCAGGCTGCCGAGCTGGTCGGCCCACCGCGCGGCCTCTACTGCGAGTTTCCCCTCGGCCGCCCCCTCGGACGACCGCTCGATGCCGCGTTCCAACGCCGTGTGCTCGACGCGGCCTTCGCGCTCCTGCCGCGATCGAACGGACCCTCGATCGAGGACTTCGGCGAGGTGATCGAGGATCGCGTCGACGAGCCGCTCTCCTGTCCGATCCCGCCGCGCCTCGACCCGAGCGAGCCCATGGCGATCGCCGAGGCGCGTGGATTGCGGACGGCCTATGACCGCGGCGTGGCGCGCACCGGGACCAGCCAGGTCGGCCGCGTGGTCGACGCCGACGGCATTCCCGACGCCCTGCGCGCCTTCGTCGAGGTCGTCGACGGCGCCGCCTGGAACGAGGTCGAGTTCAAGGGCGGTGATCCCACGACCCTGCTGATGGACATCCGCGCCTACTACGAGCAGGCGGCGCTCGGCCTGTCGGAGGACGTGCCCGCCGCCCGGGCGACGGAGAGCTGGTACTACCGCAAGACGGCGACCGGAGAGCTCGTCCGTCGATTCCTCGACGTCGTCAAGGACGCAGACCCGGCTTTCCCGGGGACCTTCTATGTCCTGCCGATGTCCCAGACGAGCGAGACGCTCTTCTGATTTCCGGGTCACTCTGATGAATGGGCCTCGACGGAGAAGAGGACGATGAGCGCCGAGACCGTGGAACGAAACAAGGCCATCGTGCGCCGCGTCTACGAGCGGGGCTTCAACGAGGGAGACGCGAGCGTCTTCGACGAGCTCTATGCGCCCGGCTTTCGCCATCACAACAAGACGATCCACGACGTCTCCGCGGGCGGTGCGGGGGAGAAGGAGTCGATGCGCCGGTTCCGGGAGGCGATCCCCGACGTGCGCTTCACGATCGAAGACCAGATCGCCGAGGGCGACCGGGTGGCCAACCGACTCACGATTCGAGGCACGCCCATCAAGACCTTTCCTCCGATCGAGCCCGACGGCAGCCTGATGGAGTTCCGCGCGGTCGCGATCTTCCGGATCGAGAATGGCTTGATCGCGGAGGAGTGGTTCTATCGCGAGCCGACGGAATCACGAGCCCATTAGAGCGAGAACGGATCGAGTTGACCGAACAGATCGCGACCGCAGGCGAGCGTAAGACCTTCGGCGCGCAGGCCATGCTCAGCCTGCTCGTCGTGCTCTACGTGATCAACTACATCGACCGCCAGATCCTGTCGGTCCTGCTCGAGCCGATCAAACAGGATCTCGGCGTGTCGGACACGGCGATGGGCCTGCTGACGGGTCTGGCCTTCGCGCTCTTCTATACGACCGCCGGCATCCCGATCGCGCGCCTGGCCGATCGCGGCAGTCGCCGAAACGTGATCATCGCGGGCGTCCTCGTTTGGAGTGCGATGACCGCCGTCTGTGGTCTCGCGCGGAATTTCCTGCAGCTGGCCGTCGCGCGCGTCGGCGTCGGCATCGGCGAAGCGACCCTCAGCCCGGCCGCCCACTCGCTGATCGCGGACGCCTTTCCCCCCGAACGCCGCGCCACCGCGCTCGCGACCTACAATATCGGCGGCAACATCGGCATCATGTTCGGCTTCATGCTCGGCGGCTTCATCGGCGAGGCCTTCGGCTGGCGGATCGCCTTCTTCGTCGTCGGCCTGCCCGGTCTCGCCGCCGCCGCCGTCGTCCGGCTGGCCCTCCACGAGCCGGCGCGCGGACGGCTCGAGGGCATGGTCGACGACGCGTCGACGCCAGGTCTCCTGGAGGTCTTCCGTCACATGACCCGGCAGAAGACCTTCAGGCATCTCTGCCTGTCGGCGAGCCTCTATTCCTTTGCCGCCTATGGCTTCACGATCTGGGGTGCGACCTTCCTGATCCGGGTGCACGGCATGTCGCTCTCCGAGACCGGACTCGCGATGGGCCTGATCCAGGGACTCGGCGGAGGCTTCGGCACCTATCTCGGCGGCCGGCTCGCCGATCGCTGGGCGCGCAACGACGAGCGTTTCCTGGTCTGGATTCCCGCCGTCGGCGGTGCGCTCGCCGTCCCTTTGCTCGCCGTCTTCCTGTTTGCGCCCGACCGCAGTCTCGCGCTCGGCGCCTACGCGATCGCGATGGTCTTCTCGGTCTTCTTCGTCGGCCCATGCTATGCGATCGCTCAGAGCCTCGCCCGACTCCGCATGCGCGCCCAGGCGGCGGCCATGCTCATGTTCGCCATCAACCTGATCGGCCTGGGCATCGCCCCGCTCGCGGTCGGAATGTTGAACGATGCGCTGGCGGCGACCTACGGCGACGAGGCGATCCGCTATTCGCTCATGATCACGGGCGGGGCCGCCCTCTGGGCCGTGATCCACTCGCTGCTCGCATCCCGCAGCGTTCGCGACGACCTGGCGGCGGCGCGGGGCTGATTCGAGTCAGCTCGCTGGACTCCAGAGCCCGACCCCGGCAGCGACGCTATCGGGCGGGCTCTCTCGCCGATGCCGCGAGCGCATCCTTCAGCTTGCGTTCGGCGGTATTCGACCCGAGCTCGATCGCTCGACGATACTGCTGGGCGGCCTCCTCGAATCTTCCCTGGCTCGCGAGTGCGTCTGCGAGGGTCTCTCGCGGCTGCCGGAGTGTCGGTTCGAGGGCGACGACCCGTCGCAGGTGCTCGAGTCCGGCGTCGGGATCGCGTCCCATCAGGTACGAGCCCAGGTCGTGGTGGGCCTTGGCGAAATCCGGATCCAGCCGCAGCGCCTGCTCGAAATGATGCACGGCCTGCTCTTCCCGTCCGGCCGCGAGCAGTCTGCGTCCGATCGTATCGTGGGGCACCGCGAAAGGATGGGCGTCCGCCGCCGCGACATGACGTTCGAGCGTCGGTGGCTCCAGCCGTTGCGCGATGCCGAAGTAGATGATCGGAGCCAGGAACAAGACCCACTTGAGACCGTGCGCGAGCGAGCTCGACAGACCACTGCCGGTGCCGGTTGCCTCCAGCCTGCCCCCGGCGAGCTCGAGACCGGCACGCGTCGACTTCTCGCGCACCTTCCAGATGAAGCCATCGAAATAGAAATGCAGCAGAGCCGCGGCGATCAAGATGCCATTCAGGCTCTTGTGGAGGCTGCCGCTCGCGATCAGCTTGGGCACCACGAGTCCGATCATTCCATAGGCCGCGACGAGAAGGATGTAGATCCCAACCAGGAAGCCGGCACGTCGAAACAGCATGCGTGTGAACGCGCTCGTGTCGGATTCCCCGATCGCCAACCGATGATTGAAGGCCCAGACGATCGTCAGGTACTGGATGTCGTGAAAGACCTCGAAGAGCGCAATCCCGATCATCGTGCTGCTCGTATAGACCATCGCGTACCAGTACATCCCGGCACTGCTGAGCATGAGCACGAGCTTGACGGGACTGGGCGAGTGTCCTTCGCGAGCGCGACGAACCAGGTTGACCAGGAAGGCCGCGGTCACCAGGCAAGCGAACGCGAAGAGCACGCGACGAGACGCTTCGAGCATCTCGGCATCGATGAGGGGCCCGCCCATGACGTGGATCTTCGCGAAGACCGAAGCCATGTGGCCCCCGGATCCCAGCAAGCCGAGCGTGAACCAGGAGAACAAGGTCAGGAGGTCCAGCCGCTCGGTCGCGACGTCGGTCGACTGGACCTTGGTGTCGTAGATCCGGACGAATCCGTAGACCTGCATCACTGCGTGCCAGAATCCCCAGAGCAGAACGATCACGGACATCACGATCAGGTTGTACTGGGCGGCGATCATGCACACTGCGACCAGGAAGATCGGGGCGACCAGGAATCGGGTCTTGAAGCGCGCGAACAGGCGCGGGTCACCGTATGCGCGAAGCAAGCCCGGGAGCTGATGACCGAAGGCGCCGAAAGCAGCGACGTAGACCGCGATATCGAGGGCGCTCAGCTCTTGCTGTGCGCCCCAGAAGATCGGTGCGACCAGCAGGGGCGTCAGCACGATCAGCAGGAGATCGGGCGTCGCCCCGAGGATCCATGGATTCGTCCGCGCCCGGGGCGGAGCAGCGACGGTCATGACAGAGCTCGCTGCCCGAAGCGCCTCGCGCGCCTGGCCCAGCAGTCTGTGAGATGGTCGTCGTGGCGAATGGCAGCCTTCACGCCTGCGCCTCGCAGGATGAGACCGGCTCGGCGAAGAAGGCGAGCAGCTGCCGGACCACCTCTTCGGGCTGCTCTTCGGCGAGCCAATGTCCGGCGCCTTCGATCACTCCGCCTCGTACGTCCTTTGCCACGCGTTCGCACGCCCTCAGCACGCCCTTGCGAAAGCTCAATGCACCGCCGAGCGCGAGGACGGGCATCTCGAGCGGCGTCCGCGACATCTCCTTGCGCTGCTCGAGATCGATCGCCTTCGCACCATAATGCGCCATGCCTGCTCGCATCGCACCCGGCGCGGAGAAGCTGGCGACGTACTCGTCGATGTCGTCCGGACTGAATGCGGCCGGGTTGTAACAGTCGCGAAAGAAATGCGAGAGGTAGATCCGCTCCCGGCCTTTGATGAGCGCGCTCGCGATATCGGGCTCGGCGTTGAGCGAGAGATGAAAGAGTCTCTGGTAGTGCCGCGCCGCCTGCGTATCGTCGATCGTGAGCGCCGCATCCAGGATCGCGAGACGCCGAACGTTCTCTGGATGCATCGACGCGTACGCATAGGCGGTGGGTCCACCGAGATCGTGACCGACGAGGTTGATCTCGGCGAAGCCGAGCATCTGCACGAGTCGGAAGATGTCCTCGGCCACCGTCTTCTTGTCATAGCCATGCAGCGGCTTGGAAGAGTGGCCGAAGCCGCGCAGATCGGGAGCGATGACCGTGTGATGCTCGGAGAGGGGGCCTATGACCCTTCTCCACATGTACCAGGTCTGGGGCCAGCCGTGGAGCAGCACGACGGGCTCGCCTGTGCCTTCGCGCACGTAGTGGATCTTGATGCCGTCGACGAAAGCCGTGTGATGGCTGAAATCGTGAGTGGCCGGTGATCCGCCTCTTGAAGCCCGCATGTCCGATCTCCCGCTCTCGATCCGAGCCGATCTGGACCCGGCGCCTAGCTCTGGCCCAGGACGATGCCCCCGCGCCCGCCTGCGACCAGGACGTGCTCCGCATCCGGAACCTGGTTGACCGCCGTCCCGCGAATCTGGCGCACCGCTTCGAGGATGTTGTTGACCCCGTGGATATAGGCCTCCCCGAGCAAGCCGCCGTGCGTATTGACGGGGATCTGCCCACCGAGCTCGATGTGCCCGTCGGCGATGAAGTCCCGGGCCTCGCCGAGACCGCAGAATCCGAAGCCCTCGAGCTGCATGAAGACGATCGGGCTGAAATTCTCGTAGATCATCGCGGCGTCCATGTCCGACGGGCGCAGCCCGGTGGTCTCCCAGATCCGGGCCGCCGCCGAGATGCACTCGGCGAACCGAGTGTGGTCCTCGAGGTAGTAGTTGTAGAGCACATGGCCATTCATGAGATGGCTGTCGACGACGCTGGCGATTCGCGCCGGCTTCTGACGAAGGTCCCGCGCGTGATCCGCGCTGGTCACGACCATGGCGACGCCGCCGTCACTCTCCTGGCAGCAATCGAGCAGTCGCAGAATCGGCTCGACGATCCAGCGGGAGCTCTGGTGATCCTCGAGCGTGATGGGGCGTTCGTAGAACCAGGCGGCGGGATTCGTCGCCGCGTGCTTGCGCGCGACGACGGAATAGCGGCCGAAGTCCTCATTGGTGAGTCCGTACTCGTCCATGTAGCGCTGGAACGTCAGGGAGTAGATCTTCGCAGGCGTGTCCAGTCCGAAGGGGATGTACCAGCTGCGGCCCGTCGGCGGCGGACCCTGGTGGGGTTGGCCGAAGCGGTTTCCGGAGCGCTCGTTGAAGGCGCGCCAGATCAGGACGTTCCTGGCCGCGCCACTGGCCACCGCCGACGCCGCGTTCAAGACCGTCGTGTTCGCGCCCGCACCGCCGAAGGGCGTGCGCGACCAGTAGCGGACCTCGGGGATCCCGAGCGCCCGCATCAGCAGGAGCTCGTCGCTGGTATCCATCGTGAAGGTGACCATGCCGTCGATGTCCGCGGGCTCGAGTCCCGCGTCGGCGATCGCGGCCAGGGAGGCCTCGGCCGCGAGCTGGAGCTCGCTGCGACCCGATTCCTTCGAGAACTCGGTCTGGCCGATTCCGACGATCGCCGCTCGATCGTTGAGAGACGGCATGGATCAGATCCGCTCCGAGGCGGACCGTCGGACATGCGGATCGTCCGGTTGCGGCATCGACGCGATCACGTGGGCCACGGGCTAGATCTTCCAGACGCGAGCGGCATTGCCGCTCACGATCTTCTCCCGATCCGCCGCCGGGATCCCATCGAACATCTGGTTCACCATCTGCACCGAACGCGGCCAGCTCGAGACCGGATGCGGGTAGTCCGAGGACCACATGATGTTGTCGACGCCCAGTCGCTCCTGTGCCTGGCGATAGGCATCCGGCTCGTCGATGAACGTGAGATAGACGTTCTTGTGGAAGTAGTGACTCGGCAGCTCCTTGATGGCCGGGAACTCGTAGCCTTGACGCGTCTTGAGGTCGTCCACGATGTAGAGCCACCAGCTGACCCAACCCAGCCCCGGCTCGACGAAGACCACCTTCAACCTGGGGAAGCGTTCGAACACGCCGCCCATGATGAACATCCCGAGCGCCTCGGCGGTCGAGAGCGCCACCGAGCCGACGAAGATGCCCTTCTGCGGCGTCGGGTCGCGTTGCGCGAGATCCTCGAGCTGCAGGTTGAGGCCGATGTGGCAGCAGACCGGGAGATCGACCTCCTGGATGGTCGCCCAGAGCGGGTCGTATCTCTTGTCCCAGTAGTCGGGCAGGCCGAGCTCCGGTGGGAAGAGCGGCAGCTGCAGGGATTTCCCGCCCTGTGAGGCGACCCACTCGACTTCCTTGACCGCCGCTTCGATGTCGTTGATCGGGATCTGGTAGGAGCACACGAGCCGCTTCGGATCGACCGCCGAGAATGCCTCCATCGCCGAGTTGAAGGCCCGTGTGGCCTCCCGGGCACCCTGCTCGAGCATGTAGAGGTATCGGAAGGCACTCACCTCGCAGTACATCACCGAGGCGTCGACGCCGTCCGTATCGAGATCTTCGAGCCGCGCGTGCGGATCCGTGTGGCCCGGTCGCCCGTTCGCGGCGTGGGTGCGACTGCCACCGATCGTGGGCGCATCCGGTCCGGCGGGCTCGAGTCCCTCCTGCTCGCGCCAGCGCGCATTCGCCTCGGCACCGTGGGACTTCGCCATGTTCGCGCTGAATCGGCGGATCGCGTCGTCATAAGACGCATGATACTTGGTCGCGAGGAAGCTCTTGACTTGCTCGTGGCTGAGATCGACGTGGTCGTCGGATGAGATCAATCGTTCCTGGGCAGACATGCTGAAACCTCGCGTGGTGGGTTGATCGTTCGATCTGGATCGGGTGATGGTCGAAGCGCCGCACGCTCCGTTCCTGTCGCGCCCCTACTCGCGTCCAGCCAGCTCCGGATAGACGCGTTGATCATTGACGGCGCCGGACTCGAAGAGCGCCGCGATCGCCTCTTCGTCGTATCCGAGCTCGACCAGGATTTCCCGGGTGTTCTCACCGACCAGCAGCGGACGCCCCTGGATCCGGGTCGGCGTCCCCGAGAACGAGAAGGCGAGGCCGACCTGCCCGACCTCTTGGACCATCGGATGCGGGTATTTGGCGATCCACTGTCGTTCGAGTGCTTCCGGGTCGTTCCACAAATCGATCCCCGCCCGATCGGAAGAGATCTCGCAGGGCACGCCCGCCGCATCGAGCGCCGCAAACGCTTCGGCCGCCGTTCGGGTAGCGAGCGCGTGCTCGATGGACTTGGCGACGTCGTCATCGAACTCGGCTCGCGCCCCGGCTGAGGCGAAGCGCCCGCCCGGTTCGAGCTCCGACAATTCGAGGACCTGCGCGAGCCCCTGCCAATGGTCTTCCGACATCAGGGATAGGCAGAGCCACTCGTCCGCCGTCGGGTAGAGACGCACGCCGGCCGAGAATCCCATCTGCATCGCATCGAGCTTCGGACGGTCGAACCCCGACCCATCCGCCCGAGCAACCGTGTAGGAGGTGTTCAGCAGCTGCGCGTTGACGATCGCGGTCTCGACCCATTGACCGCGTCCGGTCTTCTCGCGCTCGTAGAGGGCCTGACAGATCGCGATCGCGGCGAGGTACCCGTTTCCGGTGTCGCCCATGTTCGTGAGCGCCCACATCGGTCGTCCACCTCGCCCGCAGCCACCGTCTTCCCACTCCACGCCCGCCAGACACGCGCCCGTCTGATCGTTGCCCGGAAGATTGACGCGGGGACCGCGCTCGAATCCGCGGGTATGGCAGTAGACGAGGCGGGGATGCTTCTTCTGGAGCGTCTCGTAATCGATGCCCAGCTTGATGGCTGCGGGATATCGCATGTTGTGGATGATCACGTCCGCTGAAGCGATCAAGCGGTCGATCGCGTTTCGACCCTCCGCGTGCTTGAGATCGACGGCGATGCTGCGCTTGCCGCGATTGCAGGCCATCGCAAGCTGGTTCGAATGCCAGTACCAGTCGTGCAGGGCATTGACCTTGATCACATCCGCGCCGAGATCGGAGAGCGTCTGGGCTCCGTAGGGTCCCGCGACCGCGAGCCCGAAGTCGAGGACCCGGATGCCGGCGAGCGGTCCCGCTGCCAGTCGAGTGTGACCACTATCGTCCGACCCCGAGGAGCGTTGCGTCGACGCTACCGGGTCCGGGATGGCTTCCGCTTCGGCCCGAACCTCTTCGGTCTCGCGCCCGACGGGTGACTGCCCCGGTCCGACACGGCCCGGACTGTTGGCGAGCTTGTATGTGATGCCCACCGCGCGGATGGCGCCCAGCTGCGGGTCTTCGAGATCGGTCACGCACCCGTCGGCCACGAGCAGCGGGTCCGAAAGCCCCTCTTCGGGCGAGCGCACCTTCTGGATGCACACGCCGGCCTCTGCACCGGCTGCCGTCCAGGCGTCGGCCGTGAACTTCTTCACGGTCTCGGCCATCGGCTGCCAGTAGTGGTGCAGGACGAAGAGCTCTTCGGGGCCCAGCCCGATTCGACTCGGGTCGTCCCGAACCGCCAGGTCGGTCGTCGCGTCGAGCGTGTCGCCCTCCCCGGCCGCCAGGATGAAGCGTGGGTTCACGGGCCAGGCGTGCACCCAACGCCCGTCGGCGCATTCGAAGAGGCCCTTCGGCGAACGGCTATCGCCGACCCAGGTGACGTAGGCGGACGAGTCCAGATCTGCGGCCATGCCGAAGGCCAGCACCCCAGCCGACAGAGCTCCCTGCATCAGCGAGGTCTCGACCCATTGTCCGCGCCCGGTCACTTCGCGAGCCCGCAGCGCCGCGCTGACGGCCGTCGTCGCCGCATAAGCGGCCCCGAGACTCGGAAAGCGCGACGCCGGGAAGAGCGGGCCCTCTCGCGGGGGACCCTGTTGAGCCTCCTGCGGGACCTCATAGTCTGGAGCAAATGGCTCCCTGCCGGACAGGTGCGCAGCGGATCCGCCGACGCGGCCGCGCTGCTCCCAGTGCAGGCCACTGCGGGCCGCCACGAGGGCGTCGTAGCCCGGGCGAGCCGAGCTCGAGTGGCCTCGGCCATAGCCGGTGATCGAGCAGTAGATGAGACGCGGGTTGCTGGCCGCGAGCGTCTCGAAATCGATTCCCAGCCGGTCCGTCACGCCCGGCGTGAAGCTCTCGACGACGACATCCGCCTGGCTCGCCAGCTTCTTGAAGGCCGTGCGGTCCGCGTCGCTCTTCAGGTCGAGCACCGCGCTGCGCTTGCCGCGATTCCAGGCGTGGTAGCCGAGCTGATGCACGAAAGGGATCACCGCCGGGCGGCTCGATCTTCGTCACGCTCGCACCGTGATCGGCGAGCATCATCGTGGTCATCGGCCCCGCGATCCCCCAGGAGAGATCGAGCACGCGGATTCCGTCGAGCACGCCGGCCATCGAGGCCCTCCCTCCCGGATCGACGTCGCATCATCGCGCTCGTCGAGGACCAACGGCCCCCGCGCGATGCGCGGAGGCCGTCAGGCATTCTCCATGGAGCCGATCTCGCGGGGCGCGCGTCTCCGCTCGCCCCGCCCTACTCGCCCGCCCGCTATCCGCCCGCTAGAGGAGGCGCTTGCGCTGCGAGTAGAGACCGGCCAGACCGGCCAGACCGACGGCGAACATCGCCGTGGTGCCCGGCTCGGGCACCAACGTCACTGCGATCTCGCGGCCGAAATCATTCCCCGTGGCGGCTTGCGCCACACCGCTGCCGACCAGGGTGATCTGCCCGGAGCCGAGCGGGGTGCGCATATCGCTACCGGTCAGCGTGAACGTGAAGGGGCTCGGGTTCGTATCTCGATGCACGACCATCCCGGTCGTCGCCGGGAAGCCCGTATTGATCGAGGTCTGGACGACCGTTCCGGTGCCGACGACGGGTCCCACGGTCTGAATCGAGCCGAAGGGGCCGAGCACCGGGTTCGACGTGATCACGCCGCCCGGGCGCTGGATGAACTGCGTCGAGCTCGCCGGCGCGCCGCCGGGCCAGTTTCGAGCCACGGTGTCACCGATCTGGTGGCTGAACTGCGAGGGGTTCGTGGCAATCCGCAGGCTCACGCTTGCGGACAGGTTCTGCTGGAGGACACGGAAGGTGCCCCCGAACTGATTCGGCCCCGCCGTGTACTGCAGGAAGTTGTTGAGTCCCCCGGTTGCCTGCCCCGGGTTCGTGCAGTTGGGGTTGACCGGATTGCCCACGCCCGGGCAGAACGTGAACGAGCCGGGCCCGCCTCCCGCGGCCAGGGTCTCCGACAGATTGAAGGAGGTGAACGAGGAGGTCACCTGGGCCACGTGCGGAGCAGCCGGGAAGACGCGAAAGGTGGTGCCGTCATTCTGGAAGAAGCTCCGGGCCACCATCATCGAAGCCGGGGCGGTACCCGTGCCGGGCACGACATCGACCACGCCCCAGCCGTTGTAGTCACGCCGGACCGACGGATCGGTCGTCAGCCTCAGGTTCCCGCTCATCAGAACCGGCGCCGCCTGCGCCAGGACCGGAGCGAGGATCAGTGCACTCCCAATGACGCCCAACAACGATCCGAAACGTCTCAAAATCTGCATCCGCCTCACCTCTTCTGGTGCATTTCTCGGCCGCGGTGGCGCGGTCGAATCTCTCTCGGCTCGATGAACCCTCGAGGCCCGCCAAGTCACGAAACGATCCTATCATAACGAAGTTAAGGTCTATGATCGTTTTTTCGGGTTCGCTCAGAAAAGCTCCGCGCCCGGCCCGGACGGCCCATCGACCAGAAGTTGGGCCGAAAACGCGACAGAATATCCATTTTTGACACAATTCACCGGCAGATTCACGAACACCGAGCTGATCCGGCTGAGTACACTGTTGCCATGTTCTCGCCACGAAACTCCATCTTCATGATCTTTGGCACTGCAGTGCTTGCCTTCTTTGCGGGGCGGCACGTGGGGCAAGAGGCCGAGATCGACGCCAGACGGCATCAGCCCCTGCTCGATGCCGGCCCCCGCCTGGAACGCGCGCTCACGATTCCCGACGGAGTGGAGCGGACCTCGCAGCTGATCGAGATTCTCGCTGCGCTCGGCCCCGCCGACCTACCCGAGGTCGAGATGATCTTCGAGCGACGAATGCCCTTCGTCGATCCGATCGCCGTCGTCCTGCTTGCAGAGTGGTGGACGAGCTTCGATCCCGAGGGCGCTTTCGAAGCGTCGGCCCGCTGGCCGCTGAACGATCCGAATCTCGGCTTGAATGCCGTGATGCGGAGCTGGGCGCCAGCGCGATCCGCTTCGCGCGCGGCTCGCCTGTGAGGACATCACGCAGACGGCGCGCCGCGAAGCGGCGCTCCGGGCGCTCGCTCAAGGATGGTTCGACAATGGCGACGACGCGGGGCTCGCAAAATATCTCGAAAGCCTGCCAGCAAGCGGAGGTCGTCAGCGCGCCATCCAGATCCTGGTCTCGGGAATGGTCGCGCGGTACGGAATCGACGCGACAATCGACTTCGCCGAGGCGCTTCCGGATGACGGAGCGAATCGTTTCAAGCTTCAGGTGTTTCGACGTGTCGCCACGGCCGTCACGCAGGTCGACCCGGGCCGCGGCGCCGAGTGGGCACGCAAGCATGCTGACGGGCCCTTCGGAGACTCCCTGCTGCGACTCGTCGCCACCAGCTGGGTGAGGTCCGATCCCGTCGAGGCGATGGTCTGGCTGCGGGACCTGCCGGCAGGAAAGCCTGCCGCGGCTGCGATGCGCGAAGGCTATCGCCAGTGGCTGATCGAGGACCGCGTGGGCGCGATCGGTTGGCTTCGCGAAACGGGCTATGCGCCAGACCTCGATCCCGCCTTCGAGCTCTTCGCGTCTGCGGTCGGGTTCGACGACCCGGGCGAGGGCCTCGACTGGGCCGCCGGGATCCAGAGCCTCGACTTGCGCGAGCGCGCCACCGTCAATGTCGCGCGGATCTGGATGGCGCAGGAGCCGGAAACGGCGGGGGCGTGGCTCGAATCGGCCGATCTGCCCGACCCCTGGAAGGAACGAATCCTGACGGAGGCGTCGCGACGACGCGCCATTCCAGCGGCTCGGGCGGCGCTGCAGCAGTGACGCTTCGACGCCTCGCGGTCGTGCGGGACGACCAGCGTGCGCCGACACCGGGCGATCGACGCCCCGGCCCGCCGGAGCTCGCGACGCAGTCCGCGCGATTCGCTATTCGGGCTGCCAGCGAACTCGCAATCCGACGCCCCCACGCAGGGTCCAGGGAGAGCGCCTCAGCGTCGAGACGACGGACGCCGGCTCGCCCGTCGTGAAGTTGCCCCTGGCCTCCACGCTCGCGAAGCGATCGCCTAACACGTAATAGCCTTGAGCCGACATGAAAGCGGTCACGATCATGGGCCCGGCACGTTGCCCGTCGAGCTCTAGCTCGATCCCCGGACCGATCGCGTGAAACGCCTTCGTGTCGGTGGCGCTGATCGAGACCGTCCTACAGGGGCAGAAGCCGTTCCCCGAGGCCGAACGGGCCGTGCTCATCCCGGTCGACACCTCGAGCTCGTCGTAGCGGTATTCGAAGGAGGGCTTCACGTGCAGGGTGCGGCGCCAGATCGAGAAGCTGAAGGAGACCCCGATGCCGGCGCCCCAGGACAGGGTATTCGCCTGGACGAGCGTCTCGCTCCCGACCCCGGTGACGTTGTTCTCGCCTGGAAAGATCGGTGGCGCAGGCCCGGTCGGACCGTCCGGATCGATGGTGAAGACCGTGACCTCGCCCGGGTCGCCCTCCTTGGCGATCGCTCGCTCGAGATCGAAGAGCAGCTCCGGCCCACCGTGGATGAACAGACGCGGCCTGGCCGGCCAGTCCGAAAGCTCGGGCGAGGCCAGCTCGAGCCCTGGCGCCACGAAAGGCATGACCAGCCGCCCGTCTCCGTCTTGCCGTCCTCGCTCGGTGCTCTCGACGCCCGCCTGGACGTTGAAGCCGGTCAATCCACTGTGAAAGGTGAGCGACGGGATCCAGCGAGCGGCGTCATCGGCGGCCGTCGCCGTCGAAGCGGGCACAGCGACCAGCCAGTACACGAGCCACGACCACAGCAGCCATGAAAGTGGTCGACCGGACGAAGCTCTGCGTGCAGAGAAGGGAATGCGGGGCGCATGCTGCATGGCGCCGGCCATCATCGCGCATCGCATTATGGTTTCCAATAAAATCCCTAACTTTATGATGATAGCGAAAATGGATATGTTAGATTCGCTCCCCCGAAACACGCGCGTGCTCGAGTCACTCGGATGAGCCGGCAAGGCGCGGAGACAGCCACGGGGTTTTCTCGGGGGAAGGTCGTGCGCTCACGAATCCGATCGCGGCATCAGCGACGAGAGGAAGACTCCTCTTGGAAGGTCGGAAGAGTCGAGGCCGTGCATTCGCGCCCCCCCGAACGCCCCACCTCGAGGCCGCGATCGAAAACCCTCGATGCCGGCTTGCGCGACCGGCCCGGTCTCGTCTCGACCCGACGTGCCGCGAGAGCGGCATGATCGAGCGGCTGCGGCGGTCGGCCGTCTCCCGGAGAGTGCGCCTCGCCATCGGCTGCCTTCTCGCATGCGCGGTCGTCGGGATGTCCACGAATCCTGCGGGCGCCCAGAGCGCGCCGCCTCCGAAGATTGACGACGCAAGCGATCCGTTCGCCGACATCGAGGAGTTCGTGGTCGTCGGAACCGCAACCGCCGGGCTCGAGATCGGCTTGTCGACCTCCGTCACGGCCTTCGACGCGGCGGATCTCGACGCCCTCGGCGCGGGCGAGCTCTCGGACCTCGCCGCCTTCACGCCCAATCTGGAGATCCGCTCCGCCGGCGGCACCGCCGCAACCTTCTTCATCCGGGGCGTCGGGCTCAATGACTTCACCGCCAACGCGGCGGGCGCCATCGCAATCTATCAGGACGACATCGCGCTGAACTCGCCGGCGCTCCAGCTCGGTCAGCTCTTCGACATCGAGACCGTTCAGGTGCTCCGCGGACCACAGGGCTCCGGCCCCGGGCGCAACGCGTCCGGAGGCGCCGTTCGCATCTACTCTCGCAAGCCGCAGGGCGAGTTCGACGTGAAGTTCCGGACCGAGATCGGATTCGTCGACGGAGCGGATGCGACCTCACGAGACTTCGAGGGGGCGCTCGAGGTCCCGATCATTCCAGACGTCCTGTCTTCGCGTTTCGCATTTCGCGTGAATCTCCGCGACGGGATCGTCGACAACCGATGTGGCAACGCCCCGCCGATCGGACTCGACCGCGTCGTCAACCCGAACCGCCAGCGCCAGGGAGCCGCCGGCGCGATCTGCAACGAGACCAGCCCGCTCGTCACGATCCCGAATCCGATGGGAGGCTCGCCCGCCAACTACACCATCAGCGCCTTGCCGACCGGGCTCCCCGACAAGATGAACGACATCAACACCTGGGCCGCGCGGGGCCAGCTGCGATTCCAACCCGAAGGCCAGGACATGGATTGGATCTTCAACTTCCATGGTGGACGCGTCGATCAGCTCGCCCGCGTGGGCGTCGCCCTGGGAACCGACGGCGCGCGCGACACGCCCGACGGTCCGATCGTCGGCTTCCTCGGCGGAGCCACGGAAGGCTATCGCCAGCCCGAGATCGCGGCCGAGGAGAATGAGATCTTCGCCGCGCTCGGCGGTGGCACAGCGCCAACCAACGCCGAAAGACGCCTGATCCGCGGCGAAGCCAGGGGGGTCCTCGCGTCGAATCTCGCCAATCGTCTGGACCGCACGCCTTTCGAGGGTGACTACAACCGAGCGGGCGACGAGAGAATGACCACGCTCGGTGGCTTCGTTCGCGGCGACCTCGACTACGGGAGCTTCCAGGTCACGACCATCACCGGAGCCGAACACTACGATCGCGAGATCGACGCGGACTCCGACTTCACGTCGAATCAGATCTTCGAGACCGAATCGGAAGACCGCGCGACACAGATCACCCAGGATCTGCAGGTCAAGGGCGAGCTCCAGGACCAGGCGCTCGCGTGGGAAGCCGGCGGCTACTTCCTCTGGGAGGACCTCGACTACGAGTCCCTGACGGCACCGGGCAGCAGCGTCGTTGCCTTGAATCGGATCTACACCCAGCAGACGCTCTCTTTCGGCATCTACGCTGGAGTCGAATGGGAGCTGCTCGACGACCTCACGCTCGAGACGGGCGCCCGATACAACTGGGAGAGCAAGAAATTCGAGGTGCATCTGTTCCGCGGCGGGATCCGCGACGTCTGTGGACCTCCCCTGCCCACGACCGACCCCAACGCCGCTCCGGCCGATCCGGCCCAGGACTGCACGGATCGACTCGTCTGGCAGGCACCGACCGGGACGGTCAACCTGACCTACCACTTCACCGAGGAGGTCTCCGCCTACTGGAAATACAGTCGGGGCTGGAAGGGCGGTCAGCTCAATGCGGGCGGTGCCTCCGGCCGGGCATTCACGCTGGCCGAACCCGAGAGTATCGATGCCTTCGAGGTGGGCTTCAAAGGCACCTGGCTCGAGGGCCGGCTCGATCTATCGGGCTCGATCTTCTACTACCTGTACGAGGACTATCAGGTCTTCACCTCCCAGAACGAGCCAGCCGCCCCGCCCCAGCGAATCGTCATCAACGCAAGCGACGCCCAGCTCTACGGCGCCGAGCTCGAAGGCCAGCTCCGGCCCCTCGAAGGCTTGAGCCTCACCGCCCGATTCGCCTGGCTCGAGAGCGAGTTCCTCGAGTTCTCGCAGCGCGTGTTCCGTCAGATCCCCACGGCCGAGGGCGATCCCCCGATCATCGTCCCGGTCGACCTCCAGTTCACCGGAAATCGGCTGCCGAGCACGCCTCGTTTCACCGCGAGCGGCAACATTCAGTATGTCTGGCGTCTCGGGCGATTCGGTGAGCTCATCCCCCGCTACGACTTCGCCTGGACCGACGACATCAACTTCGATCAATCGAACGGTCGAGGCGCGCCCAACAACGATGGCGTGATCTTCCTGCCGGATCACGCGATCGGGCAACGGAGCTACTGGATCCACAATCTCCGTCTCGCCTACAAGAACCCGGAAGGTACGATCGAGGTCGCCGGCTGGGTTCGCAATCTCACCAATACGATCTACAAGCGCATCGCCTTCGATGCGTCGCAGGTCGGACTCGTCGGTGCACTGCCAGGAGATCCGCGGAGCTTCGGCCTGAGCGTCACCTTCGACTGGTGAGTCTCTCGGCGCATCGCGTCGTCATTTGATCTCGTAGCCGAGAGCGCGAAGCTGATTGAGCTGCAGCTCTTCGAGATCGATCTGGGGCGTTTCGACGCCCCACGGATCCGGAGGCGTTTCGAGATAGCGAATCGCGCTGGCCCGCATGCTCGCGACGATCTCCGGATGTTCCTGCGACACGTCGTCGAGCTCGTCCCGGTCGGCGCTGCGATCGAAGAGCTCCTCCCGAACTTCTGCGACCCGACCCTCGGCGCGAGCGCCGACATCGCCCTGCGGTGCATAGACGAAGCGATAGGGGCCTTCCGAGACGGCGACGACCGGCGAGGGGGCCTGGCCCGGCCGCCCCCACGACCGATCGAGATGTGAGATACCCATCGGTATCGACTCCGTCGAAGGCATGCCCTGCGCCTTTGCGAGCACCGTGGGCAACAGCGAGCGACCGTCGACATCGGGCATCTCGGGAAGCCCCAGCAGGTCGAGCACCGTGGGCCACACGTCGATGTTCCGGGAGAGCGAATCGACGACGATCCCGGATTCGAGCCTGAAGGGGAAAGCGATCACGAAGGGAACTTCCGTCGTCTCACGATAGACCTCCCGTGCGTGCCCTTCGTATCCTCGCTCGAGGAAGGCCTCTCCATGGTCGGAGGTCAGAACGATCAGCGTATTCTCGAGATGGCCCTCGTCTGCGAGATGCCAGAGCATTCGGCCCAGGATGCGATCCTCACGACGAATCGAGTTGTCGTAGAGATCGGAATAGCGTGTCCCGAAGATCGCCGACTGCTCGTCGTACACGTACTGATGTACATCCATCAGGTGCAGATAGAGAAACCAGCGCTCGCGGCCGTGCACGCGCAGGAACTCGATGGCGGAATCGATCACGTCATCGTCGGTCCCTTCCAGGACGATATTCGGATTCTCTCGTCGGACGGGCGCCGCGGGCAAGCTGGCCTGAGGCTTCTCGTAGAGCCGGAAGCCCTGATCGAACCCGAAGACCGGCGCGACCCAGCCGTTGCGCCAGACGCCTGCAGTCAAGAAGCCCGCCTCCCGAAACTGCTCTGCGGCCAGAGTCGCCTCGGGCGGAGACGCATCATCGAAGCGCAGGACGCCCGTCCGCATCGGATTCCGCGCGGTCCAGAGCGACGCCATCGAGCATTTCGTCCAGCTCGACTGGGACTGGTGTCGATCGAACCGAAGACCGGTCGCAGCCAGATAGTCGATCGTCGGACTCGTATCCCGTTCATACCCATAGCTGCCGAGACGATGAGCGCGCAGCGTGTCCACCAGAACGAAGAGCACGTTCAGATCGGAACGATTCGCCAGCGAAGTGATGTCTTCGACGCTCCCGAGCGGTCGTGGATCTCGCCGCACGTCGCGCCAGGTAGAGGCATAGGCAATCACGAGCAGTAGACCGGCAAGGATCCAAGGCCATCTCGCGAGTAAGATTTTTCTGAACATGTTTGGCCACGATAGCAGTCAGATTCTCGCCGCAAGCCATGCACCCGACTGCTAGGATCGGACATCGTGTTAGCCCACCTTCGTCGTTCGCTCGTCAATGCGGGATTGATCTCGCTGCTCGCTCTCGCAGGCTGCTCGCCGACAGACAGCATCGTCGAGATCCGGGAGCTGCACGAAGCCGGCCGCTATCAAGCGTCGCTCGAGCCACTGCGCGAGCTCCTCGAAGAGGAACCGGGAAATCCCGAGCTCCACTTCCTCTACGGATCAGCGCTCAGGCGGACCGGCGAGCCGGGGTTGGCGATCTGGTCGCTCGAGATGGCGAGCCAGTCACCCGATCTCGCGCTCGCTGCGAACCTCGAGCTCGCTGGCGCCGCCCTCGGCAACCAGAGCTTTCCGATCGCGATCGAAGCGACGACGCGGATTCTCGAGGTCGAGCCGGATCACGTAGCAGCCCTGTCCATGCGCGGAGCGGCCTACCTCGGAGACCGAACCGAGCCCGAGGCGGCCCTCGCGGATTTCGACCGTCTGCTCGAGCTCGATCCGGACGACTTCAACGCTCGGCTGCAGCGTGCGCTCGCGCTGCTGCTTCTCAAGAGAGTCGACGAGGCGCAGGAGGCGATCGCCCAGCTGAGTGTCGATCGCGAAGGCGAGCCAGTCGCGCAAGACACTGCAGCCTCGATCTGCATCGCGGGCGCGGTCTTTGCCGCCGAGCGCGGCGAGAACGAAGAGGCTCGCACTCGCATCGAAGCGTGTCTCGAGGATTTTCCAGCGCAATGGCCCGTGATCAGCGAGGCGATCGCGTTCTTCGATGCTCGAAGCCAGCCGTCTCGCTCGGAAGAGATCCTGCGGGCGGCGCTGATCGAAAGACCCGACGCCGCCCGCTATCGAACGGCACTCTCGGACCGTCTGCTGGCGCGCGGAGAGGAAGCCGAGGCGGAGACGCTGCTTCGCGAGGGAACGGAGCTCGAGAGCGTGAGCGCGGCGAGTCACTCATGGGCGGCGCTGGCGACGCTCCATCTCTCTCGCTCGAACTACGAAGCTGCCGCGGATGCCTACGAAAAAGCGCTCGCCTTCGACCCGGAGCCGAGCCAGGACTCGCTGCTCGATTTCGCGGACCTGCTGGCGCTGGCGGGGCGACACGATCGTGCACTCGAGGTCGCGCAGGACTTCGAGCAGCCGATCTTTCGGGATCTGATCAACGCGCGGGTCCTATTGGCCCGCGATCAACCGAGAGCGGCGCTCGAGCGACTCGACAACGCGCTGCGCCTCTGGCCCAACAATGCGGCGGCGCGCTACCACGCGGCGAGGGCATCGGAACGCATCGGGAACTTCGATCGCGCGATCGAAGAGTATCGGCAGGCGATTCGAGCCGGTGCCACCCACACCGACACGCCGATGCGTCTGGCGCGTTTGCTCGAGGCGGATCGGTCGCCAATGGCCGCCCTCATCGCCGTCGGTCATCGACTCGGCTCTCACCCGAACGACGCCGAGGCCATTCTGCTGGCCCTGCGTGTCTCCGAGGAGATGAACGATCGAGCCAAGGTCCGCAGGTATTTGTCGATGTGTCAGGCCCGCCCCGGACTCTGGCCGCGAGCGCTGGCGATCAGTGCCGAAGCCGTTGCGAAACGGCAGGACGCGGGGGCTGCCGTCGAGGCGCTGCTCGGCGACCGGCGCCTCGATCTAGAGGACCCGATCAACGCTCCGCTGCTTCGCGTTCTCATCGACCTGATGGATACCGCCGGAAGACGCGAGGAAGCGGCCTCCCTGGTGTCGGCCGCCATCGAGTCCCACCCGAACTCAGCCCGACTCCAGGCCATCCGAGGACTGCTGCTCGAACGTCAGGGTGCGGCCGAGAGCGAGATCCGCGCGGCCTATCAACGGGCACTCGCGCTCGACGCCGGCGAGCCCGACGCCGTCACGGCGCTCGCGCGACTCGAGTCACGATCAGGCAACATCGACGTGGCACTCTCGGTCTGCGACGCAGCGATCGAGTCGCAACCCCTGAAACGCGATTCGGGTCCGACCCGCGATTGCGCGCTGCTCCTGGAGGAATCGGGGCGCCACGGGCAGGCGGAGCCCCTGCTCGAAGAGCTCCTCATCGAATTCCCGTACGACGCCGCCGCCGCCCGCGCGCTCGCGCGCATTCGCACGGCGCGCGGTGCAGATCCCGAGCGCACGCGCGAGCTCGAGCAGCGTGCGATTCGTTTTGGGGACGCAGCCCAAGCGGCCAAGTCGACGTCGGCTGCCGAATCCAATCAACGCGACCTGGCGTCGCCGAGCGCGTAGTCCTGCGGGCTCGCCTCCTCGCCGCGTTCACGGGTCTCGGCGTCACCGTGACGCTGATCGCCTATGCCTCCGCGCGGCCCCTGTATACCGATGACGCGTGGTGGCATCTCGCTTACGGGGAGGCTTTCCTCACAAAGGGACCGTGGCTCGACGGGGACCCACTGCTGTTCGCGGCGGCCGGCCCGGCTTCGCCGGCGTCCTGGCTCTTCGACATCGCCCTCGCGCTCTGCTGGCGGACTTTCGGATTCTCCGGGCTCCGCGTGCTGCATGCCACCGCCGTCCTCGCCGCGATGGCTCTCGTCTACTGGCTGTTCCGGCGCCTGTCCGTGTCGCGGGAAGGCGCCGCGTGCGGCACGGCCGCCTTCGCAGTGCTATCGGCGTACAGGCTCTTCCAGCTCCGCCCGGAGCTCTTCACGATCTCGGCGACTCTGGTGTTATTCGGCGTCCTGGTCGCGCCGAGATCGGAGAGAACGACTCGCTCGCTCGTGTTCGGCGCGGTCGTACTCGGCATGCTCTGGGCAAATCTGCATGCGGGCTTCCTGCTGGCCCCGATCCTGCTGGCCGCCGCGGCGATCGGCGTGGGCGGCGCACGCCTGTTGGAGGGCGCCGAGGGACCGCTTGCCTCCTGGCGTCGGGCGCGTCGACTGGCCCTCGCCAGTTTCGCGACCCTTCTGGGCAGTCTCTTCAACCCGAAGGGCTGGAAGGCACTCCTCCCCTACTTCGAGTCCGGAGACAGCACGCCGACGCTCGCCGTCGTTCACGACGAGTGGGCCCCGCTCGGCCTGCTGCATCTTCCATCCCCCGAGTCGATTCCCAACCTGCTCGACTGGTCGATCTCGTGGGTTCTGATCTGCGCGACGGCCGCGACGTTCGTCGTCTGGCTCCTCGGCGGGCGCGGGCGAATCGAGACCCTTGGCCGGCTCGATCCCGCGCTCCTCGCACTCAGCGCCGCCGCCTGCATCGCGATCATGACGGCCGTGCGCTTCCAGTGGCTCGCCGTGTTCCCGCTCCTGCTGGTCGCGCAGATCTCGCGTCTCCGCTCGTCTCAGGCCACGACACCGACGACGACAACGACTCGGACGTGGGCGGCCGCTCTCGTAGCAGTGCTGCTGGTGCCGGCATTTCTCCTGGCGGGGAGCTGGAGCTTGATCGCTCGGGGTCTACCGACGTCGAGCGCTGGCTATCGAGCGCCCTACGCGATCGGGAAGCACGCCGGTCACGCTGCCTGGTTCCTGAAGGATGCCGGGGTCCGTGGCAACCTGTTCGCACCCTACCCGAGCGGCGGCTTTCTGGGCTTCTGGCTGGCGCCAGCACTGCCGGTCCTTGCCAACGGCAGCCTGAACATCCAGCCCGAAGCGATGCAGGCCTATCTGAGGATCCAGGAACGAAGCGGAGTCGCGCCGCAAAGCTTCGAGGATACGCTGGAGGCCCAGGAGATCGACGTCTTCCTCGGATCCAACCTACCCGGATACCGTCCCAACCGGCCGCGCCCGTACACGACGACCCACCTCGAACGGGCGAAGGGCTGGGTGCTCGTCTTTCGAAACCTCCGGAGTGCCGTCTGGCTTCGAGACCATCCCGGCAACGACGAAAATTTTCGGCGCGTGCAGACCTACTATGCAGCCGAGGGTGTTCCGTTCCGGCGAAGCGCGGGCTTCGAGGTGGAGAACGTCACACGCAGCGCGCCGCAATGGGCCGTCCGCCACGGACTCATCCCCACCGATCTCCCGAACCTCGTGCGTGCCGCGGCCTCGAATCAGGTCGACCTCGAGAATCAGGCTCTGACACGCCTCGCCGGAATCCGCGCGAGCCTCGGGCAATATGCCGAATCGCTCGCGCTCGACGCCCGACTCCTCGCCTGGCGACCGGATGATCGCGGCGCGCTGCAGCGTCGCCTCTGGTGTCTGCTGCATCTCGATCGTCCAGTGGATGCAGTCGAGGTCGCCCTGCGGCTCGACTCCCTGCCGGGCACGGACGGGCTCGGCGCTCTGCTCGCGAGCAGCGCTCGCCGCTACGCGACAGAGCAGGATCCGGCCGAACGCGCTGCGCTCGTCGCTCGGCTTCCCTTGTTCACGCGCGATCAAGCGAGTCGGCTCACGCGCGGATACGTCGCCGCCCCGCTTCCTGTCTCCCGGAACGGGACCGACTCCGTCCGATGAACGCGCAAAGCGTCGACGTCAGCGAGCGGCAGCTGGAGTCGCGGCTCCTC
This sequence comes from uncultured delta proteobacterium, assembly GCA_963698485.1. GTDB lineage: Bacteria > Myxococcota_A > UBA9160 > UBA9160 > UBA4427 > UBA4427. The sequence continues at coordinate 597,971 of CAVORA010000005.1, forward strand.
TGAGCGCCCTGCCCTCTCCGGTTGCGATTTCCGGAGTCGGCCTCGCCTGCTCGAATCCCAGCGCCTCGATGAAGACCCGGCCCGCTCCGGCTCTTCGAGTGATGGTGAAGACCGCGTGTCCACCGGATGCGACGGGGATCTTCGAGCTCGCCAGGAACCTCGACTCAAAGCCTCCCGCCCGATCGATCTCGAGTCGCTCCGTCGCGCTTCCGAGGAAACCCATCTCGAGGCCAACCGGCTCCGACACGCTGCCTCGGACGACGAATGGCCCGTCGACTGGCCGAATCGCCACGAGCGCGGCGGGCCCTTCGAGCCACCAGCCACCCGGTTGACCGGAATCGGCTGGCCTCCATGCGAGCCAACCGTTTCCGAAATGCCGCGAGTGCGACGCCCTGCCGAGATCGAGCCAGCTCGGGTCGGACTCCGCAGGCCACGAAACGGGACTCGCGATCGTCGCGGTGCCCGCGCCGTCTCCACCTCCTCCGTTCGAGTCGCTCCCAGGCCGGCTCGATGTGATCGCATCCAGAACGACCTCCGCCGCGATCGCGTGCCCCGCCTCCGACAAATGCAGATCTCGTGCGTAGACTCGCTCGCCATCGCGTGCGGCGCGGCGGAAGGCGTCGGTCAGGAATCGCCCGCGAATGCCTTCCGCCGCGAAGAACGCCCGCAATCGCTGCTCTGGCGAATTCCAGTCGACGCGATCCTCGAGACGTCCCCCGGCAGCCCTCGCCTCGATCTCGAATCGAGCCCCGAGCGCGTTGCGCTCGACCTGATGAATGCTTGGAATCACCAGCACGAGCAGATCCGAGTCGAGCTCGTCGCAGCGATCTCGAACGGCGCGAATCAAGGCTTCGGTCGTCTGCCAAGCACGTTCCCAGCGATGCTCCGGATCGGCGTGCCGCACATAGACTTCCAGGAACTCCCGCGGTGGATCGCCACGCCGCACTCGCTCGAGCGGGGTCATCCCCGATGCCGCGAAACCAGGAGGGAAGAGACCTCGCTCGGCCCAGACGAAGCTGCGTGACAAGCGGCGCAGCACGGCGCGCGTGGGCATGGCCCACTGGATTTCGCGCTCACCACGATTGCCCTCGCTCGGAATCACGTAGGGACGAATCGCATCGCCCGGACTGACGCGCGTGGCGCCGGCCAGTCCGCGAGCGTTGTTGGGCACGTCGTTCTCGGCGTAGACCGCCAGGACCGTGAGGCTCGGGCGGATGCGCGGACCGATCCGGTCCAGCAGCAGCAGCTCCTGGCCCGTTCCGTAGTCGATGGCAGAGAGGTTGTAGACCTCGACGGAGCTGCTCGAATCGGGCCAGGACTGCTCGATTCGTGTCGTCATCAGCCGGCCCGCTGGGACCGCCTCGGCGACGAGAAACGAATCTCCGAGAAAGGCAATTCGACGGGTGCCGGGCTCGGGCGGACCCGTCGGCAGGGGACGCCCTCGAAAGCCGTCCCGATTCAGCGAGACCTCGTGCGCTCGACTCGGGTCATCGGGCGATCCCCACGACTCGCTGAAGTCGGGAACTCCGCGGAAGCCGAGATTCGGATCGAATTCGACGGGACCCCGGTGGAAACGCGGCGATGGAAGAAGGGTACGCAGGATGAGCTCGAAGAGCGCGAGCCCGAGCGCCATCGCCCCGAACGCCAAGATCCATCTACTCGCTCGGCGATTCGCCATGGCTCTCCAGAACCCCACGCCTTCGGGACGACGCGACAACGTTCAGCTCCGATCGCGCGCCCGAAGATACAGAAGCGCACTCGCAGTTCTCGCTTTGCAGGAGGCCAGCCGCAGCCTGCCTGCCTTCATGCGAGTCGAGCTCGAGAGCGAATCCGGGTGGCAGGCCAGATCACTTCGTTCGACAGCGGGACTACGCGTGTTAGCCTGCGCTCCGTCGACCCTGCGATTTCCCTCCGTCTCCCCGCATCACGAGCCTCGTACTGCGGGGAGTGCCTTCGCTCTCGAACGAGACCGACTTCGAATCTCGTCGGGCGGACTGCGGGCGACCACGGTCGCCCGGCAGGGCAGCGAAAGGCTGTAGTGGAAACGATCGAACGAAAGTCCGACAGTGACTCCCTGGCGTCTCCCGATCGCGGGATCTATCGCGGCTGGTCGGTCATCGGAGGCGGGTTCATCTGCTCGATGCTCGCCGTCGGCGGCAGCGTCTACATCTTCGGTCTCTTCGTCCTGCCAGTTTCCGAAGCCTTCGAGCTCTCGAGAGCCGACACGAATAACGGGCTGATTCTCAAGCTGATCGGCACGGCCGTCTGGTCTCCCTTCATCGGCCGAATGCTCGACCGATTGTCGGCCCGCCTGGTCATGGGCATGGGCGCGCTCCTCTACGCCGCAGGCTTCCTCACCATCGCCATGTCGTCGTCACTCTGGGTGATCGCACTCGCGATCTTCGGTCCCGTATCGATGGGCGTGACCAGCGCTGGATCACTCGCCGCCAACACCGTGGCGACCCGCTGGTTCAGGAGGCGTCGCGGCCGGGCGATCGGGATTCTCGCCGTTTCGACGTCGGCCGGTGGATTCGTGATGGCGCCCGTCGTCGCTCGCCTGATCGAAGCGTTCGGCTGGCGCTCCGCCCTGGGCCTGACGGGATTGGGTGTCGGCAGCCTGATCCTGCTCGCTGTCCTGATTCTCGTCCGCAACGAGCCGAGAGCGAGCGACGTCGAGGGCTTCGACGAGTTCGAGCCGCCCGAAAAAGTGCCGGCCCTCGCGAAGGGCGCCGACGAACGACCGACGGAGCCGGTACCCGACGGACTCGCGTGGGACTTTCGAGCCCTGTCTCGCAACCGGAATTTCTGGCTGCTGGCGCTCGGCGCCGGCTTCCTGCTCGCCAGCGATCAGGCGATCCTCGCCTCGCAGGTTCCCTATCTGCAGGACGCGGGCATCAGCGTCACCGACGCGGCCACCTTCGTCTCCTGCCTGACGCTCTCGGCCGTCTGCGGCAAGCTGCTCGTCGGATTCCTCTCGGACCGCATCGACATCCGGCGGCTATTCGGCGTGATCGTCTTCTGCCATGTCTGCTTGCTCACGGTGCTGATCGTGCAGCCCGACTACTGGGTTCTCATCGCCGTCGCTTCGGCCTTCGGCGTCGCGGTCGGTGGGGTCTATCCGGTCTGGCTCAGCCTGACCGCGAGCGTCTTCGGGGCCCGGAGCTACGGCACGATCATGGGCGTGATGGCGCTCGTGATGCAACCGATCTCGGTCCTCGCAATCCGTTTCATCGGCGAGGTGCGCGACCGAACCGGATCCTACGACTACGGCTTCGGCGTCTTCATATTCTTCGTCGTGACGGCCTACTTCCTGGTCGTCGCCATCTCGAAGCCAGAGGACGACGCGACGAAGCAAGCGCTCCGACGCGATGCGACACCCCTCTCCCAGACGTCGTGATACGCAGCCTCGGCCCGGACCGATCCCTGGGCAGCGGATGTGCAGAGCTTCCGGAGCCGAAGCTCGATCAGCCTCCGCTGGATTTGCGGCGGAGCTGGGCCACGTCCACGCGATGCGACGCACGCTGGGAGAGCGTGTGCGCCTGCGCCTCGCGCAGATGTGCGGCGACGACTCCGGAGACGGCCGCGTCACCCTCGCGGATCAGCTTCGCCACCTTTACGTGCCATTCGAGCGCCGCGCGTCGGGTCTCGAGACTCGGAAAGGTTCCACTCAGCGAAGCTTCGGTCGCCCACTCTTCCTCGTGTGCGGTCCAGACCCGAGAGAGCGCGCTCGTCACGACCGACAGAGCCGGATTTCCGCACCCCTCGACCACGGTCTCGTGGAACCGACGAGAGAGCTGGATCGCGGTCAGCCCGTCTTCGATCGCCTCCTCGTAGGCTTCATTGAGCCGATCGAGCTCCGGCGCCAGCTCCTCCAGTCGATCCTCGCGCTGCGCACACAGTACGGCGCACATCGGCTCCAGCAGATAGAGCGCATCCGCGATGTCGCTCATCGTCGTGCCTGCGGCGCTCATGCTGAGAGCGAGCGCATAACCGGCCGATTCAGCGGTCGGAAGGTGGACGGACGAGCCTCCCACGTTCCCTCGACGAACGGTGATCAAGCCCTCCGTCTCGAGGATGAGGAGGGCTTCCCGCATGGAGCTCTTGGCGACACCGAAGCGTTCTCGCAGCTCCTCTTCCTTCGGCAGTCCCTCGTCGTGGACCCCCTCGAAGATCTGACGACGAAGCGAGTCAGCGACGAGCTCCGCCATCCTTGCCGGGCGCGGGCGACGCGTCATATCGACCCGTCCGGAAAGAGCTCCGCGACTCGATCCCTGAGCTCGGCCTTCGCGATCTTGCCGCCGGAGGAGGCGGGAAAGGAGTCGACGATCGCGACCCGCTCCGGCCACCACTCCCGGCTGACCCCGCGAGACTCGAGATGGCTGCGAAGCGATTCGAGATCGAGTGCCGCCCCGGCGCGGAGCTGGACGCAGATTCCGACGATCTCCCCGAGTCGATCGTTCGGCACCGCGACCGCCGCAGCCTGAAGAACCGCCGGATGGGAGCAGACCTCCTCTTCGACGGCGGGCGCGCTGATATTCTTGCCACCCCGCACGATGAAGTCGGCCGATCGCCCGATCACCGTCAGCCAACCGTCTGGGTCGATCTCGACGTAGTCGCCCATCAGCATCCAGCCGTCCTCGGTGAACAGCTCGGCGTTCGCGGCATCGTCTTCGAAATACCCCGCGCTCGTCGCCGGACCGCGGCAGGCCGGACGCCCCACGCCCACGTCGCCCGGAATCCGGCGAAGGTCATCGTCGTAGAGGCGCACCTGCATCTCTTCGACGCAGCGACCGCCCGAGGAGATCCGCCGCTCGAGCGGATCGCCGATACGTGTGCCCGAGAGGACACCGGTCTCGTTCGAACCGTAGAAGTTGAGCACCGCACACCCCGTTCGTTGCTCGAACTCACGCGATCGTTCGAGAGGAAGTCGCTCGCCCCCGGTGAAGAGCACGCGGAGGTTGGAAAGATCGAGACCCTCCGCCGCATCGAGAATCATCACGAACTGGGAGCTCACTGCACATAGCACCGTCACCCCGTCTGCTGCGATGCGCTCCGCTGCTTTCCGGGCGTCGAATCGAGGTTGAACGATACAGGGCGCCCCGGCCAGGGTCGGGCTGACATGGCTTGTCCATAGCCCGAAACCGAAGGGCGCCGGAACCACGCTCATCCAGATCTCGTCGCGGCCGAGCGTACCAAACTCGGTCGCCAGTCGATGGAAGTAGAACCAGCGATTCTGCGTCTGAGTGACGCATTTCGGCAGGCCGGTCGTGCCCGAGGTCGAGTTGATCAGCCACAGTGCGGATGGTCCCAGGGACCCCGCAGCGAATCCCGTCGGGCCGCTCGAAGCGTGCGGTGCGCCATCGAGGTCTTCGAGGATGACGAGATGTTCGATTCCGAGATCCCGACAGAGGGTCGCCGCCGGTCCGAGCCGGGTCTCGGCGGGCATGATCGCGGTGCGCGGCGATGTCTTCTGCGAGAGCTTGGTCAGCTCCCGCGATCCCGCTCGCCAGCCGACACCGACGGCTGTGGCGCCGGCGCGCTCGGAACCGAGGTACGCGGCGTGCACGGCGCCACCGTCAGGAAGAAAGACCAACACCCGCTCACCGGCCTCGACGCCCGTCCCTGCGAGCCGCGCCGCGATCCGGTTGCCGAGGTCGTCGTAACCCGCCCAGGTGAGGCGCGTCGATCCCCAGCGATAGGCGTCTTCTCCCCCCTGCTCCTGGGCTCGCTTCGCGATGATCTCGCTGAGACTCTGGTCGCCCCACCAGCCCTGGCTCCGATAGAAATCCGGGTCCGCTTCGATCGACGCGCTCATGAATCTCCCCAAGATCTCCCCAAAGGAACAGCACGGGTCGGGCAGTGCATTCTGCCGAGTGCCGCTTGAAGCTCTATCATAATAAAGTTAGTATAGATCGGCATGAATGCCTCTTCCCGTCTGACGAGGTCGGGCCGTCGGAGAGAGACACAGACAGGAGAGGCAGGATGGCCAACTTCGAATGGCAACCCTCGATCGTGCCGCCGATCGGAATCGAAATGTCGCGCGAACAACAGCTCGCGTGCGCGTTCCGGCTTCTCGACGCCAACGGATTCAGCGAGAACATCGCTGGACACATCACGTGGACCGATCGCGGCGACGGGTCGATGCTCGTGAATCCATGGGGACTGTGGTGGAGCGAGATGACTGCCTCGGACATATGCCGCGTCTCGGCGGACGGCCAGGTCACCGAAGGGCGTTGGGACGTGACGCCTGCGGTGCATATCCACACCGAGATCCATCGCGCCGATCCCGACGCCAGGATCGTCATCCACAATCATCCCTACTGGGTGACCGTGCTGGCATCGTTAGGCGAGCTGCCGGAGATCTTCCACCAGACCGGTTGCCTCTTCCACGAGGAGATGATCTTCGTCGATGAGTACGACGGGACGATCGAAGATGCGGAGAGCGGCGCCGCCCTCGCCCGAGCGATCGACGGCCACCGCGTATCCGTGCTGGCGAATCACGGTGTGATCGTGACCGGTGACAGCCTGATGGCGGCGGTCTACCGAGCGGCCAGCTTCGAGCGACAGTGCAGACTCGCCTATGACGTGTTTCTCGCGGGCCGGAGTCCGCGACCGGTTCCACGCGAGGCTCGCGAGGAGACCCACGACGTCCTCGTCCAACGGGCCCCTGAGATATACTGGGGCGGGGCCATACGACAGCTCCTGCGGACCGATCCGGACGTCCTGAAATAATCCGCCAGACGCTCGCGCGATCCCGCATCGCTCTTCGTTGCAGACAGAAAGTGGATGATGGCCAACATTGACGAACTGCAGAGCAACGTCGAATTCACCGTCGCCGGACGATCGGGCGAACGCTCCGTCACGTTCCTTCCCGAGCCGCCTCGTCAGAAGCGCCGATGGCCGATCGTCTCCGTCGACGACCACATCGTCGAGCCGCGAGACACCTTCGAAGGACGCTTCCCGGCCGCGCTCGCCGATCAGGCGCCGCGCGTCGTCGAGACCGAAGACGGCGGCGAGGTCTGGCACTACGCTGGCCAGGTGATGCCCAACGTCGGTTTCAATGCCGTCGTCGGGCGCCCTGTCTCGGAGTACAGCTTCGAGCCGACGCGCTTCGACCAGATGCGTCGGGGTGCCTGGGACATCCATCATCGCGTGAAGGACATGAATCTCACGGGCGTCTGGGCATCGATGAACTTCCCGTCCTTCCTGCCCGGCTTCGCCGGCCAGCGGCTCCAGCTGTCCACGAAGGACCCGAAGGTCGCGCTCGCCGCGGTCCGCGCCTGGAACGACTGGTGCATCGAAGAGTGGGCCGCGCCCTATCCCGGCCGGATCATCCCGATGCAGCTGCCCTACCTGCTCGACGCCAAGGTCGGCGCCGACGAGATCCGGCGCAATGCCGATCGCGGCTTCAAGGCGGTCACCTTCTCGGAGGCACCCGACAAGCTCGGGCTCCCCACGCTCCACTCGGGCTATTGGGACCCGATGATGGCGGCCTGCGAGGAGACGGGCACGGTCGTCTCGCTGCATATCGGCTCGTCGAGCACGGCGCCGAGCACCTCGGACGACGCGCCACCCGACGTCGTCGGCGTGCTCTTCTTCGGGTACGCGATGTTCTCGGCGACCGACTGGCTCTACTCGCAGATCCCGGTGCGCTACCCGAATCTCAAGATCTGCATGTCGGAGGGCGGGATCGGCTGGGTCGCGGGACTCCTCGACCGGCTCGATCACGTGATGAAATACTCGGAGATGTACGGCACCTGGAAGAGCGAGCTGACGCCACGCGAGGTGATGCAGCGGAATTTCTGGTTCTGCGCGATCGACGATCCGTCGGGCTTCCAGACGCGTCATCGCATCGGTGTCGACCACCTCCTGATCGAGAGCGACTACCCGCACGCGGACTCGAACTGGCCGACCACTCAGGACCACTTCGCACGTCAGTTCGAAGGCATTCCCGACGACGAGCTCGAACGCATCACCTGGAAGAACGCGGCCGAGCTCTTCGGCCTCGACATTCCGCAGAGCGTGATCGCCGATCCCGACGCGCCCTGGCCCTCCGAAGAGCGGTAGACTCACGGGCGAATCGCGCCGCAGCCTCTTGCACTCGGCGCAGGAGGTGAGCGACTTGCGGAGAGCAGGGATCCTGGTCGGCTGCCTCGTCATAGCCGTCATCGCCACCACGGCAGTCTTCGTCGCGAGGCGCGGGTCGGACGGACGGCGCGACGAGCCAACGAGCGAGCTCAAAGCGAGGCCGATCGAAGAGAGCGTAAGGCAGAACGCCGCGAGACCCGGGAGTTCTCGGGACCCCGACATCATCGCGCCCGCCGAGTCACCCCCTGCGCCTGCAGCTCCCCGTACCCTCGAAGAGGCTGAAGCGGCCTTCGCCGCAGCCCAGGCGGAACACGACGCGGCGGTCGCCGCACTCGAGAGCGCGGAGTATGCGCTCGACGATCTCGAGCGTGAGGTCGAAGCCGTCGAACGCTACGTCGACGATCTGCGCGAGCGCGGAGAGGATCCTGCTCGACATGCCGAAGAAGGCATGCGCCGCCTCGACCCCGTAATCGAGCGCTACGAAGCGAGACTGACGAACGTCGAGGCCGCCGACGCGCGCGAGGCCGCGGCGCGAGCACGCCTCGAAGCAGCTCGCGAAGCACGCGAGGCGGCCAGAGGATCGTCAAGACGTTAGGCGCCATGGCCGCGGAACGAAGCCCCCACTGCGCTCGCGAGGCCATGCTCGCGAGCGCACCGCTTATCCTGATCAGGGACAGGGCGCGAAGGGCCGCGTCGCCGTCGTCCCACGCGAGTAGCCGCATCCGAAGAGGGAATCCGCCACGTTCGCCGGATTCAGGATGTCGTCCCCGCCCGGCCGGACCCCATCGTTCACCCAGGTTACGAGATCGTCGAAGGTCTCGATCAGCTCCTCCGGAGAGAACTCGCAATGCCCGACCGCACGAGTCGCTCGACTGACGAGATTGTGGGACCGATTCTTCTCCGCGACCTCTCGAGCGTAGATCTGCTCCATCGAGAAAGGCACGAAGAGGTCTCCCGTCGTGTGCACCGAAAGCACGGGGATATCGATCCGGCCCGTGATGATCGGAACGCGGCTCACTCTCAAGAATTGTCGCGGATTGACGCCCGAGTCTCGTGCGACCCGCAGGATCGCGTCGTTGAAAGCCATCTCTTCGGGCGAGACCGCCGGATCCGCATCCAGCTGATAATCGCGAGCGGTATTGTCATAGATGTTCCCCGAGAGGATCCCGTCGAGCGTCCCGTCGGCTCCAGCGAAGCTGAACAGCAGCTGCTGGAAGAACGCGAAGGACGCATCCGCGAGCGGCCGGGGCCCTCCCGAGATCTGGGTCGTGAGGCTGCGTAGCTTTTCACCCTGGGCGTTCGGGACGGCCGATGATGGATTTGGCCCGAGCAGCGCGAGCGGATTGTCGTAGAGCGCAAAGAGGGTCGGCAGGAAGATCCGATCGAAGTAGTCCGCGGGCGGCGGAAACTCGGAAGGCACGCCAGCGAGCGTCTCCGCGCCGTAGGCGAAATCGCCGAAATAGTCGAAGAGCGCTTCGTCGCCCATCACGCCGCAATGCGGCGCGGCGCCGTCGTACTTGACGCCGCCAGACAGGGCGCCCAGCAGCTTGACGATGCGCCGACAGAGGCGACCCCGGCGGCCATCGGGACAATCGACATTCGGAAACTGCTCGATGGCCGCGCCGATCACGTGGCCGCCCATCGAGAAGCCCGTGATATAGGTGCGCGATGGATCGCCGACATTGGCCTTGAAATAGCGGACCAGACTGTTCGTGCTCTCGACGCCAGAGCGGACGTCGTAGTAGTTCTTCGAATAGCTCGACGCGAGCCAGGCATAGCCCTGGGCGACGTAGTATTCGCGAAGCGGTGGACTGTCCACGGTCAGCTCATCGCCATTGCCGCGAAATCCGTGCGTGTAGACCACGAGCTCACCGTTCCAGGCATCCGGCACTTCGATCCGGTAGCCAGCCCCGTTGTCGATCCCCCAGAAGCGCTGGGTCGGAATGCCTGGCACCGCATCGAAGGGCAGCTTCTCCTCGTCCACGAAGAAGACGCGCGAATCCTGCGGAACCTCTGGCTCGCTCCAGGGGTTTGCAGCGCTCGGTCCTGCGTCGAGCAGGACGCCGACGGGAACTCCAACGAGGAAGAGGAGCAACGCGCTCATGCGCGCGATCGGGGGAAGGATTCTCATGTTTCCGGGCCTCCTGGCGGATTCGACGGTTCCGGTGAGTATCCGACGGATCGAGGGGCTCCGTCCAGCAAGAAAACCCCCGGTCGCGAAAGCGCTAGGCTCCTGCTCGCAGCGAAGGCGGCTCCCGTCGAACGGCCGAAGCTTCGTCGAGCGACAGGAGCTTCCCGGATGTCAGCCTCCGACTATCTCGACACCATTCGAGTCCTCTCCGACCGTCTCGTCGCGACTCAGCAGCCGATCCGGGTGCTGAACGCGATTGCCTGGGACGACTCGATCCGATCGGAATTCTTCGCCTCGGGCTGCCGACGCGAGCCGGCCGTCGATGTCGACTACTACCGGGGACGGCCGCTCTCCTTCGATTCCGTCGAGACGAGCCGAGCCTTCCGCGAGCTCCACGACGAGATCGAGAAGCGCCTGGGGCCGCGCGATCCCGCCGCCGGAATCATGATGCGGATGTGCCGCGAGTACGACCACGTGATCGACATGCTCGAGGCGCGAGGCACCCGGGATTTCGCCGCGCTCTCGAGCGAGCTCTACGGCCGCACGACGGACGCGTTCTTCCCGGGACAGGGGAATCTCAACGACCTCGCCGCCATCCTCGACGAGACCCTGACGCTGGCCGATCAGTCTGCCTTCCTCTATCAGGACCGGAGGGACATCCCCACCGAGCGGGCCGTCGCGATCCTTCAAGAGAGCCTCGATCGGACGATGCAGGTCGACGGGATGGGGGTTCAGGTTCGCGTCGACGACGGGATCGTGGCGGATGCCGCCGCGGGCTCCGACTACATCAAGCTGCGCGAAGGCGCCCAGTTCAGCCACCGGGAGCTGGCGCTGCTCGAAGCCCACGAGGGCTGGGTCCATGTCGGCACGACGCTCAACGGTCGTGCCCAGCCCCACTGCACCTTTCTCAGCAAGGGAACGCCTGCGACCACGACGACCCAGGAAGGGCTCGCCGTGCTCGTCGAGGTCACCAGCCTGCGCTCGCATCCCGCACGGCTTCGGCGCATCACGGACCGGATCCATGGCATCCAGCTCGCGGAGGACGGGGCGACTTTCCTCGAGGTGTTCCGTTATTTCACGGAACGTGGACGCACGCAGTCGGAAGCCTGGTCGCTCGCCGCGCGCATCTATCGCGGTGGGCTTCCGACTGCCGGCCCCTTCGCGAAGGACCTGTCCTACAGCAAGGGCTTCGTGATGATCTACAACTTCCTGCGCCTCGCGATCCGACGAGGCCGGATGGATCGCATCCCGTTGTTGTTCGTGGGGAAGCTGGTCCTCGACGAGATCGGCCTGATCGCCGACCTCGTGGAGCAGGACGTCGTCGTCGCGCCGCGCTTCCTGCCTCCGGTCTTCGCCGACCCGTCCGCACTCGTGTCCTGGCTGGCGTTCTCGAATTTCCTGAACGGCATCGACCTGTCGCGCGCGGAAGCGAGCTACGCGGATCTGCTCGACTGAGGCCGGACGAGCGGGACGCCGGTCTCTACATCAAGTCGCTGACCTGCTCTCGGATGCCCTCGATCTGGAGAGCGAAATACTCGAGCCGCTCCGCCGTCAGACCGAGCAGCTCGGCGGATTGCTCGGCAGAGGACCCGAGCTCGCCGGTCGCGAAGGGCGAGATCTCCAGCTGGTCACACAGCCCGTCGATCACGCGGAGCACGTGTGCCTGGATCGTCTCGTGCGACAGCGAGAGCTCCAGCTGATGATGCTGCTCGGCGGCACGCACCACATAGCCCGGCAGGCTGTTCTTGCGCAGATAGTCGGCTCCGAGTCGTTCGTGACGCGCGGCGAGCAGCCACTCGAGATCCACGTCTTCGGGCTTCGTTCTCAGCTTCCCGCGGACCAGACCCGCGGCTACCAGCTTGAGGATCACGAGCCAGCCGACGTCCCGGAACATCGCCGCCTGGAAGATCTGCTCGGGGTCTCCCATCTTGGTCTCGGCCGCGATGATCCGGGCACCGTAGGCCCCGATCAGGGAGCTCGCCCACAGCTCGCCCCAGATCTCCGCGAAGACCTCGAACTCCGCACGATCCTCCATTGCGAAGAGCGACCGGCAGGCGGCAGACATGGCCACGTTCGCAGTCTCCCGAAACCCGAGTCGCATGATCGCACCCGCCACGTCCTCGACCGGCGAGACGCCGCGATAGAGCACGGAGTTCGCAATCCGGATCACCTCGGACGTGAGCGCGGGGTCCTGCGCGATCAGCTGACGGATATCGGCCACCTCGACATCCGGACTCTCGAGCGCGTCGACGAGGCGGGTCGCTGCGATCGGAAACGCGGGCAGCACGGCGCCGTCCCGTTCCCAGGAACGAAGCACCCAATCGTCGAGCTTGATGCGCGGATCGGCCATGGAGAGGATCATCGACACGCCGACCCGATTGACTGAAGCGCAAGCACGCCTGCTCCGGAGTCTCCCCCCTAAGGCGCTAGGTGGTTCTAGGGATCCTCTCCGACGACTTCTCGGCCGCCACCGCGCTCGTTCGCGTCCACCTGTGCCAAGACGGACGAGTGCAGAGCCTGTCCGAAGGGCTCACGGGGCGCAGAGACCGCTGTGCTATCAAGCGCGCTCCGGGAGGCGGCGCAGATCCCGGTGCCTCTTCTTCGTCCCTCTCCCCGGGCCTGGCTCCATGCTCTTCTACGAAGACCTGTCGATCGGCGATCGTTACGGAATCCGAGCGCCGAACGCTCCTCCCTACGGATTCCACCAGATCACGGCCGAGCAGATCGTCGCATTCGGCCAGCTCTGGGATCCGCGCCCCCAGCACACGGACGAGCAGGCCGCGCGTGAATCCAGCTTCGGCGGCCTGATCGCGTCGGGCGCGCAGGCTTTCGCGATCTGGACCCGACTCGCCTTCGAAGCCGGCCAGGCCTCCGAGCCGATCGCCATCATTGCGGGCCTCGGATCCGAGTTCAGACTCTCCGCGCCGATTCGCCCGGGCGACGTGTTGAGTCTGCGTGTCGAGATCACTGACCTTCGCGCCTCGAGGAGCCGCCCCGAGGCCGGCATCCTCGGCGCACTCCACGAGATGACGAACCAGAGCGGCACGAAAGTCTTCGAGAACCGCGCCACCAGCCTCGTATCACGGCGACCCTCGACTTCGACGCTCTGACCAGGCGCGCGTTCACGCCGGCGGAGATCGCGCCCCTTTCCTAATAGAACTGTGAGGCCCACGCCCGATAGCGCGCGATCTCCCCGTCCCCGTCGCAGAAGACGGGCTTCGCCTTGTACTGCTTGTTCTCCCAGATCGGAATGTCCTCGACGAACTGATCGAGGATGTTCCGGATGATCGCCTTGCCGACGCCCTTTCGGGTCGACGCGCCGCGCGACTCGTCGATCGTGAGCGAGAAACGCACATCGAGCTCTTCGGCATGAACGGGCGTCGTCGCCAGCACGAGCAGCGCTTCGCAGATGCCGGTGAAGCGCGCCGTACCGAAACCGAGCCCCTGATAGCTCGACGTGATGCCTCCGTCGACGACTCCCTGGGGCGTCTTGAACTGTGTGATCTGCTCCGCCCGTAGCCGCGTGCCCGACATCGTCAGCACGGTCGTCGGCACGTCGACCGTGCCATGGACGAAGTGGAAATGCGCTCGATCCGCCACATTCTCGAGGATCTCCTGGTTGCAGGTGTGGACGCGAAGACGATGACGTTCGTATTCGGACCAGCCCGGTCGTCCGAACTCCTCGAGCTCGGGCACCTCCCACTCGGGCGCCGCTCCGGCCGCGTCGTACCAGACCATCAGCATGCCGTTGCGTTCGACGCTCGGCCAACGCCCGAGACGCGCACCGCGCGAAGCTCCGCTCGCGCGGCCCGAGTACGGGATCTCGACGCAGGCACCTTCACGATCGAAGCACCAGCCGTGAAAGGGACATCGGATCCGCTCGCCTTCGACGCGCCCCCCATGCCCGAGATGGGCGCCCAGATGCGGGCAGTAGGCGTCGAAGACGACCACCGCGCCCGACTCCGTCCGGGCCGCGACGAGCTCGCGATCGAAATACGAGAGGCGAACGACCTCGCCCGGAACGAGCTCGTCCGAGTAGGCGACCTGGTACCAGCCACGAGGAATCGGAAACGGAAACCGACGGGTCGAGCCGGCCGCTTGCCGACCGGCCGAATCCGCTGCGGCAACGGACGCGGAGTGGGAGTTCGGGGTGGGGCTCTTCCGGCTCCGGGCGCGGTCGGGTTGGGTCATGAATCGTCATCTCGCATTCGGCGATGATCGAGGATTCGATCGGCTCAGGATAGCGCCCCGCCACAGCTCGAACCTGCGCCGGATGTGCACCCGAAGCAGTGCTCGGCGGTCGCGATCGGCGTGCTCCCGAGGCGACCGAGATCGTCGACGTCGAAGATCGTTCGACGCGGGCCGGGGGGCAGAATTCCGAGGGCCTGGTTGAAGTCGCAATCGTAGATCGTCCCGTCGTGGGCGACGCTGATCATGTATCGACACATCAGACCCGACACGTTGTCCGCGTTGAAATGATTCACGAGCAGCCCCATGTAGGCGTCGTACTCGCCATCGCGATGGAGCTCGTGGGCGAATCGTTTGATGGGCATGTTCGTGATCGTGAGGAGCCGGTTGAAGACGATTCCGAAACGCTCGCCGAGCCGATCTCGATACTCCGCTTCGAGCTCGGACTGGGCGGGCGGCAGAAAGGCACCGACCGGGTTGTAGACGAGATCGAGTCGCAGGTCCCCGCCGGGCTGTCCGTAGCCGAGTGCGTTGAGCTTCTTCAGCGCTTCGATGCTTCCGTCGAATACGCCGCGTCCGCGTTGCCTCTCGACGTTCTCGAGGCTGTAGCAGGGAAGCGAGGCGACGATCTCGACCCGTTGCTCGGCGAGGAAGTCTGCCGTGTCTTCCTGGCCCGGCTCGAAGAGGATCGTGAGGTTGCAGCGGTCGATCACCTTGCGCCCGAGCGCGCGAGCGCCACGCACGAGGTCGCGAAAGTCTTCGTGCATCTCCGGCGCGCCGCCCGTGATGTCGAGGGTCGCGACTTCCGGATTGAAAGCGAGCAGCTCGAGAACCCGCTCGACCCCGCGACGATCGAGTCGTTCCGTTCGCTTCGGCCCGGACTCGACGTGACAATGATGACAGGCCAGGTTGCATCGAAGGCCGACATTCAGCTGCAGCGTCGTGACCCGCGCGCGCGTGAGGACACCGAGACCGCAGGCCTCCAGGTGTCGGTCGAAACGGTCGCGATCGAGGCTCGGAAGGTTCAGCATGCTCGGCCCTTTGCACCGGAATCTAACAGCATGATTCCGGACCAGCCCTGCTGACTTTGTCGTCGGCGCCCTTCGTCTCACGGGAATGTCTGGGCGCCGCCATCCGTGAGCTCCTATTCTGCAGGCCATGACTTCCCGCGCACCGGACACGACCTCGCACCCGTCCAGTGCGTTCAGGGAGCTGCCGGGGCTGCGAGCCGTAATCTCGGGACTGGGCTGCGTTCGACAGCGGCTCGCCCCAGAATTCGCCGCTCTCGCAAAGAAGCGGCCGCTGATCGTCTGCGGCGCCCAGCTGGCGAAGTCGCCCGTCCTGTCCGAGGTGAAGCGCGCGCTCGGCCGACCCGCCGCGGTCTTCGATGGCTCGAGGCCTCATACGCCCGTTGAAACCGTCGACCGCGGAGCGGCCGCCGCCCGAGCGGCTGGCGCGGATGCCCTGCTCGCCGTCGGCGGCAGCAGCGCGGTGGACTGCGCGAAGGGAATCGCGGTCCTGCTCGCATCGGGGCACGAGCGGGTCGAGGAGCTCACGCCCCTCTCCTGGTCGCGGCTCTTCGAGAGGCCCGCCGAGGCTCACGATCCATTCCCGGTTCTGGTCGTGTCGACGACCCTCTCCTTCGCCGAGTTCCTTCCGTTCTGGGGTGTTCGTCGATCCGAGGCGCGTCGCAAGATTCCCTACGGAGATCTCGGGTGCGTCGAGCGTACGATCTTCCTGGACGGAGAGATCGCTGCGCAGACGCCCGATCAGGTCTGGCTGGAGACCGGCGTCAAGGCCCTCGACGACGCCTTCTCGGCCTACTGTCGCGGCAGCGGATCGGAGCCCTTTCTCGACCCCATCTTGCGGGAGGCGATCGCGGGGCTCGTCGAACGGCTTCCAGACTCCCGCGGAGGCGGCTCGGCGGGGATTCGCCAGCAGATCCTGATCGACTGCTGGATGACGAAGTTCATGCTGCCCCGCCTTCGGCCCCTCGCGCTGCCGGACTGGTTCTCGACGGCGGCGCGACATGCCATCGGAGCGGTCTGCGAGGCGCCCCACGGCGCGGCGTCTTGCGTCGCCTTGCCCGAGGCGCTCCGCTTCCACGCCGACCAGACCCGAGTGCGTCAGGCCGAGCTCGCCGCGGTCCTCGGCTGGGACACGGCGGGCACGGCCCCGCTGGCCGCCGGACTCGAGCGACTGCTCACGGAGCTCGGCACGCCCAGGCGGCTCTCGGACCTGGGCATCGACCGCGCCGCAGTCCCGGAGATCGTCGCCGCGATGCTGGCGGAGTCGCCGAGGCTGGGTTCCGAGTCCGAGATCGAGGCAGCCTGTCAGCGAATGTCGACCGGACTCGACTAACGCGCCGAACGGAGATCGAGCTCAGCGCGAATCTGCGCGTGCTCCTGCTCGCCGAGCTCGAAGCGCGAGAGCAGCCACGTGCCGATGCCGTAGGCGACGCCGGGTAGCGCTCCGTAGAGCCCCAGGATCGTCCACTTCGTGATCTGGCTCTGCTCGACGTTCGGCTCGAATCCCACGCCCTCGAGCGTGAAGCCCAGCAGGATCGCACACAGCCCGCCGGCGCTCTTCTGAACGAAGGTCCATACGGCCATGTAGGAGCCCTCCTTACGCTCGCCCGTGTGGAGCTCGTCCCAGTCGATCACGTCGCCCTTGATCGAGGGGCCGACGACCAGCGCCACGCCAGCCGTAGCGCCTTGAACGACCGAGATGAAGCACCAGTAGACGATCGTGCCCTCGCCCAGGAACGCGTGGGCCGTGTAGGCGACGGCCGCGACAGCCATCGACCAGAACCACAACCGGCGCTTTCCGACGCTTCGGGACAGTCGGCTCCAGAGCGGGGCCAATGCGAAGGAGGGCACGATGTGCAGCAGCAGAACGACGAGATAGAAGGTCTGCGGCGCCTTCACGACATATTGCGTGACGTACACCGAGAGCAGCCCCGTCGTCGCCGCGCCGAAGGACTCGATGCCGTACATCATCAGCAGCAGGCGGGCGTGGGGATTGCGGAAGACATCCCAGAAGGCCCGAACCAGGGTCTCGCCGCCGCGGCCCTGATAGTCGGAGCGCTCGCGGAGGCGACCGATTCCGACGAGCACCAGGATCGCCATGACGACGACGATCGCCGCGGCCATCCGAGGAGCGAAAGACCGCGGATCCTCGGACGCCGCGAGCCCGTAGAACGACACGAGCCCGATCAGAAGCCCCACGCCACTCATCAGCTGGCGAAAGCCGAAGACGCGAGTTCGCTCGTGATAGGCGTTGGTCAGCTCGACGCCCAGAGCGTAATGCGGCACCGCGAACATCGTCTGCGCGGTCGAGAAGAGCAGCAGCGCCACGCCGATCCAGACCGCGAGATGGGTCGTCGTGAGAGACAGTGGGGGCGCCCAGAGCATCAGGAAGGCGAGCCCCATCGCCGGAATCGAGGCGAAGATCCAAGAGCGGCGCCGCCCGAGGCGCGAGATCGTCCGGTCCGAGAGACGCCCGACCAGCGGGTCGGAGATCGCATCCCAGATGCGAGCGACGCCGTATAGCAGCCCCATGACCCCGGGCGCGATCAGCAGAACGTCGGTGCTGTACTTGAAGAGATAGAGCGCATTGAGAAACGCCATCGCCGTCAGGCCGATCGACGCAACGCTGAAAGAGAGGATCCGGCCGAGCGGCAGCGGCGGCCCGGACACCGACGCAGAGGCGGTCGTCGGAGTGTCCGAGTCAGAGCTGGGGACAGTCGAGGACAAGTCGGCACACCCCACGCTGAGAAGATCGGGATCGACGTGCCGTACGCTACAGCATCCACAGCCTGAATGGCGCCCCGGGCAGGACTCGAACCTGCGACCCGCTGCTGCTTAGAAGGCAGCCGCTCTATCCAACTGAGCTACCGGAGCGTGCGGCAGAAAATACCGGAGTTTCGGGGATTCGCAGCCGCAAGCTGCCCCAGGCTGGGCGCAGCGACTTCCTGAAGCGAGCGATACGATCGAGCCACTCGAGCGGGCAAAGCGCACTACCGGCGTACGACGACACACGTCGATTCGGGAGTCGGGCCGAAGACGCGCAACCCCGACCGGTCCGAATCGACGAGAGGGCCCATACTTCGATTGGAGATCTCCAGGTCGTGTTTTCGGAGGCGCCCCATCCATGTCCGACATCGTTCTCGTTCACGGCGGACTGATGGGCGCATGGTGCTGGGCGGACTTCGCGCCCGAGCTCGAGCGCTCGATTATCAACTCATACGGTCGACCTCCCGATCGAAGACCCCGACGCCGATCTCGACGACTACGCCGAGTAGTCGTGCAGGCAGTGGAGTCGCTCGATCGACCCTGGCTGCTAGGTCACTCGATGGGTGGGCTCGTCGTGCCGCGGGTTGCGTCTGTTGCGACCGGTGGCAGGCTTGGTCTTCCTGTGTGCCGGATTTCCAGCACGGAACGAGTCGGAGCATCGCGAGAGCGAGGCCGCCCGGGACCCGGGCAACGAAGCGCATTTCCTGCCGGCCGGTGAAGGACGCATCATGCTCTCCTTCGAGGGCGCCGCCACGACTTCTTCAATGACTGCCCCCCGGCACTGCAAGCGCGGCCTATGCGCGCTTCCGGCCACAAGCCACGGCGCCTTTCTCGGACTACGCGCCGATCCCGCGCTACCCCGACGTGCCGATGCACGCGATCGTGACCTCCGATGACCACATCGTCCGCAAGGACGCGCACGCGGCGATGATCCGGCGGCGCATCGGGGTCGAGCCCGTCGAGCTCCCCGGCGGCCATTGCCCGTTCTACTCGCGGCCGCGGGTTCTAGCCGAAACGATCGACGCGCTCATCAAGGGCGATCTCGACGCGTTCCACCCACCCGAAGAGCGCGACGGCCGATAGCCGGAAAGACCCGCTAGAGACCGCGGCGCGAGAGCCCGATGTCGTCCGCCGGTCGCGGGCCCGACGGCCAAAGGAAGAGCCTCGCCGACTCCTCGATGGGCAGATCGTTGATGCTGGCGATTCGCTGGCGCATCAAGCCGTTCGGTGCGAACTCCCAGTTCTCGTTTCCGTAGGAACGAAACCATCGACCGGAGTCATCGTGCCATTCGTAGGCGAATCGCACGGCGATCCGATTGCCAGAGCAGGCCCACAGCTCCTTGCAGAGCCGGTACTCGAGCTCGGTCTCCCATTTGCGGGTGAGGAAGCGTTCGATCTCGACACGCCCCTGCAAGAACTCCGATCGATTCCGCCAGACGCTATCGGCCGTATACGCCAGGGAGACCCGCGCTGGATCGCGGGAGTTCCAGCCGTCTTCGGCGGCACGAACCTTCTTCGTGGCCGCAGCCTCGTCGAAGGGCGGCAGGGGCGGCCGGATCGCGGTCTCTTCTCCGGTCAACAAAGCTCGGCTCCTCAATATGCGAGATCGAGGGAGTCGATTCTCGAGCTCCCGTACCGCGAACGCGATGCAACCCGCGCGCCATGCGGAGGGGCGGCTCCGGCTCCTGGCATCCCGGTTTTGCATAACGCCCTGCTCGCTCCGGCAGCACCCCGCCATAGAAACCAGGCAGCCTGCTCGACGAGCGAGGCACTCCCCTGTGCCGATGACGGCTTCTCTGGCCCAGTCGGCGTCGCAACGCGCCGGATCCTTCACAGACGAGCCGACCTGACTGGACCGGCACACGAATTGAATAGAATGAGTTCGAGAGGACCGTCAAAAGAGACGGTCCGAGAAGCAAAGGCGCTTTTCTCTCGGGAGAGAGGAGCGCCTTTTTCTATTCCCAGAGCACGAAAGCTCTCGAAGACGCGCAGGAGAATTCCATGGCGATGACCAAAGCTGAGGCCAAGGCGGCCATTCTGTCAGCCAAAGCGGCCCACGGCGTGACCTATCAAGCAATCGGCGAAGCAACGGGATGCGACAAGGTCTGGATCGCCGCGGCCATCGAGGGGCAGGCGAGCGTGCCCCCGGAGATCGCTTCGAAGCTGACCCGGTTCCTTTCCCTCGACGATTCGGTCGCGACCGCGCTCGAGGCCTTCCCCATGAAGGGATGCCTCGAGGGCACCGTTACCGTCGACCCCCTCGTCTACCGCTTCCACGAGATCACGCAGGTCTATGGGACCGCGATGAAAGCCGTGATCCACGAGATGTTCGGCGACGGAATCATGAGCGCGATCGACTTCGAGATCGACATCTCGAAGCAGGAGGATCCCAAAGGCGACCGCGTCGTCGTCACGTACAACGGAAAGTTTCTGCCATACCGAAAGTGGTAGCGGCCCGATCGACCCAACCCAGAAACGCGAGGAACGAACATGAGCTTCAAACACTCCGATGACGAGGACGCTACCCAGCATGCGGGGCCCTGCGCCGCGACCGGCTGCACCGACCACGATTCCGGTGCCAGCATCCTGAAGGATCCCTACGCGACCACCGAAGCCGAGGCGAAGGCGAATCTCCCGGATTCGGCCGAGACGGCGATGGATCGCGCGATCGAGAGCACCGTCGTCCGAGCGCTGTTTCGAGGCAACGACCTCTCGCGGCGCCGCTTCATGCAGGCCGTCGGCTCGACCGCTGCGGCAGGCCTGATCGGCAGCCTCTTCCCGATGGAAGCAGCGAAAGCGATGGCCAAGGAAGGAGGTCCAATCGAGAAGAAGGACCTCACCGTGGGCTTCATCCCGATCACCTGCGCCACGCCGATCATCATGGCGGAGCCGATGGGCTTCTACGAGAAGCACGGCTTGAATGCCAAGGTCCGGCGGGCGGCGGGATGGGCGATGGTTCGGGACTGGGCGATCACGGAAGAGGTCGATGCGGCTCATATGCTGAGCCCGATGCCGTTGTCGATCACGCTGGGG
The DNA here is from genome assembly GCA_963698485.1 of uncultured delta proteobacterium. GTDB lineage: Bacteria > Myxococcota_A > UBA9160 > UBA9160 > UBA4427 > UBA4427. Next base: position 619,205 of record CAVORA010000005.1, read on the forward strand.
GCGGGCTCTGCTCAGGAGCCCTTCCTGATGCCCGCCGTCGAGAACATCAACGGCCAGGCGATCACCCTGGCCAACAAACACAAGGGAGTCAAGGGACCCCAGGACATGAAGGGCTTTCGCTTCTGCGTTCCCTTCGATTACTCGATGCACAACTACCTGCTCCGGTACTACCTGGCGGAAGGCGGACTCCATCCAGACAAGGACGTGCAGATCCGAGTCGTGCCCCCGCCCGAGATGGTGGCCAACCTGCGCGCGGGAAACGTGGACGGCTACCTGGCCCCGGACCCGTTCAATCAGCGGGCGGTCTACGAGAACGTCGGATTCATCTTCAAGCTGTCCAAGGACATCTGGGATCGCCATCCGTGTTGTGCGTTCGCGATCTCGAAGAAGTTCGCAGATCAGAACCCGAACACCTATTCGGCCTTGTTCCGATCGATCGTCGAGGCCACGCACTACGCATCGAAGCACGAGAACCGCAAGGAGATCGCGAAGGCCATCGCTCCCAAGAACTATCTCAATCAGCCCGTGACGGTTCTCGAGCAAGTCCTCACCGGTCGCTATGCGGACGGACTCGGGAACATCCAGAACGTGCCGGATCGAATCGACTTCGATCCCTATCCGTGGCAGTCGATGGCGATCTGGATCCTGACCCAGATGAAGCGCTGGAATCACGTCGAGACGGACTTCGACTACGCAAAGGTCGCGAAGGAGGTCTACATGGCCTCGGAGTGCGACCAGATCTCGGCAGAGCTCGGATACAAGACACACTCGTCGACGATGATGACACACCAGCTGAGCGGCGGGCCCTTCGATCCCTCCGACCCGGCGGGCTATCTGGCGAGCTTCCCGATCAACAACCTGCCGAGCTAGGTCGGCTTCGTTGCGGATCCGCGACCGCGGCGCGTTCGCCGCGGTCGCGGACCGTCAACGGCACCGCTGGGATCGAGCCGCGCTCCGGCGTCCCGTTCCCGCCGGAGCATCCAAACCGATCTCTCAAGGGAGTCCTCGACTCAATGCTTTCGATGAGGCTGCGTTCCAGCGTCCTGTGTCTCGCGATCGTCCTGCTCTTCCTCTTCGTCTGGAGTCTGAGCACCGCCACTCCGCCCTTCAACCCGGGCACTTTGAGCGAAGACGAGCTGCTGACGATGGAGTTCAACGGCGACATCGTTCGCGACGATGACGGCGCATATGTCTTCAACCCGGAGAAGCAGCGCGGGCTTCCGGGACCCGGAGACGTGGCGGCGAAGATCCGCGAAGAGCTCGGCAGCGCTTTCGAGAAGCGCGGCACCAACGATCACGGCATCGCCTACCTGATCGTCTACACGGTCACCCGTTTCTCCCTGGGCTTCCTCGTCGCTTCGATCGTATCCATCATAGTAGGCGTGGCGGTCGGTCTCTCGCCGCTGCTGCTCGGCGCCTTGAATCCCATCATCCAGGTCCTGAAACCCATCTCGCCGTTGGCCTGGATGCCCCTGCTGCTCTACACGGTCCAGGATCCGCAGATGACCGCGATCCTCGTGGTCTTCATGGCCGCGCTCTGGCCAACGCTCGCGAATACCGCCTTCGGCGTCAGCTCCATCAAGCAGGACTACCTGCGCGTCTCGAGCCTGCTCGAGCTGTCATGGGGGCGGCGACTCTTCACGGTCATCCTGCCCGCCGCCGCGCCGGCGATCATCGCGGGCCTGCGAATCTCGTTCGGCAGCGCCCTCGTTGCGGTCGTCCCCGCGGAGATGCTGCTCGGAGAGCTCGGGGTCGGATACCTCACGTGGATCGAGTGGAACAACCTCGACATCTCGGGGGTGCTCTTCGCGATCCTCGTCGTCGGCTTCGTGGGGATGATCCTCGACACCGGCTTCGCCGCGCTGGCACGAGTGGCCAGCTACCCCGAAGCATGATGAGCACGCTGCAAAGACGAGCGCCGCAGCCGACAACTGATCAGGGAGCACAATGAGCACGCTGCTGAGCATCGAAGACCTGGGAAAGACCTACCCGAAGCGAGAGGGCCAGGACAGCCAAGAGGATCTCTGCGTCTTCGAGGGGGTCGATCTGAAGCTCGGCCAGGGCGAGTTCCTCTCCATCATCGGTCACTCCGGCTGTGGCAAGAGCACGCTGCTGAACATCATCGCCGGCTTCGAGTCACCCACGAAGGGCACGGTGATCCTGGACGGGAAAGAGGTCGACCGGCCTGGGCTCGATCGCATGGTCGTGTTCCAGAGCTTCGCGCTGATGCCCTGGCTGACGGCCTTCGACAATGTTCGGGTCGCGGTCCGCGCCTCGCACGCCGACTGGAGCGCGAAGGAGATCGACGACTACACGTCGAAATACATCTCCCTGATGGGCCTGGAAGGCTCCGAAGGCAAACGCCCGGCCTACCTCTCGGGAGGCATGCGACAACGCGTCGGACTCGCCCGCGCGTTCGCCGTCGAGCCGAAGATGCTCCTGCTCGACGAGCCCTTTGCGCAGATCGATGCGTTGACGCGAGGGGTGATTCAGGACGAGCTGATCCGGATGTGGTCGGTCACCAAGTGTGCGGTCTTCATGGTGACCCATGACGTCGACGAGGCGATCCTGCTGTCGGACCGGATCGCTTTGATGAGCAACGGGCCACGAGCCGACGTCGCCGAGACCATCGAAGTCTCGATTCCTCGCCCGCGGACGCGCGCGAAGATGATCGAGACGCCCGAGTACATGGAGCTGAGAACGCATATCCTGCGCTTCTTGATCGCACGTCAGAAAGGCGGTCCGGTATAGGCCCTGCGCAGCGGCGGCCGTCGTATTCTCCGCTCGCGATCACCGTTCCTGGCATCGCGCGAGGCGGCCGCCCGGCCGCGAGATCAGTGCAGTCGCTTGCGCCAGGTCGACGCCGCATCCTGAACGGCATCGGGCAAGGACGTGAAGCGACGAATACGAGTGGGCTCACCCGCACGGGAATCCTCGAGAACGAATCGCCGCGTGTCCTTCGGGTCGTTGCGGACGCGCAGGGTGCGTCCCTTCTCCGTGTCACGCAGACGCACGCTGAAAGCCAGGGGACGCAGGGCCATGATGCTTCTCCTCGAAGTCGAGCCGGAAAGAGCCTGGCGGGCAGCAAGCAGGATCTCCCGCGCCCTTCCTGAATCGGCCACGCGCCGCGTTTCTTGAGCAAAAAGAGCGGCTTGCGCGAAAAACTGCGCACGAATGAGGCCCAGGAGGCTTCTCCACCCGCCCCGTTCTCGCCTCCGGCCCGCTCGTCGCTCATCCCGTCTCAGCCTCCCCTTCGTGGCCGATCGGTCATGACTAATGACGCCTAACATCCTGGCAGAATGGCTGCAGACCTTCCGGCCTGAAAGCAAAGAATCGACACCTCTGTGAATCGCTTCACCGTGTCGCGTCCGCGATTGACGAAAACTCCCTTCATCGGAGCGAGACACATGCCGGCGCGAGCGCCGGCCGGATTCACCCGGACCGGACGAATCCGACGAAGGGAGTCACACACATGGACTGGAAGAACCTCCTCATCGGGGCGATCGTGAGTGCGCTGCTCGCGCCCTCGCTCGCGTCCGCGCAGAGCCCCCCTGAAGACGACCGCGGCGACTACCAGATCATCATCAACACCGGACCGATTCGGGCATCGGTTCTCTCGTCAGAGGTCGCGGAAGTGAAGGTCCGGAGCCGCGCGAGCATCATGTTGCAGGCGAGCCCCGACGAGATCCAACAGGGCTATGTGCCCGTCGTCGGATTCAACGTCGTCTACCTGAACATCAAGCAGCTCCTGCTCACGGGGCGCGAGGGCAAGACGGAGCGCGGCGTGGTGGGCTTCACCGCGGACGCCGACGAGGAGCAGTGGCTGCGCTATGACGAGAACAGTCAGACGCTCAGCGGCGAGCTTCGTGGCCGCGTCGACATTGCGCAGGTGGCCGCCGAAACCGAGGCGAATCTCGACGACGAGGAAGACGTGGCCGAGGTCCCGACCCAGTTTGCGACGCTGGCCGTCGAGATGAAGCTCGAGCGGCCCCTCGACCTGCGGGCCGACACGCAGGAGATCTCGAAGATCGCGAGCGAGATCGCGATGCGGCTCGTCGCCGAGCCCGATGATCGTTACGGAACCCTCGGATACCGGATCGACACGATGCCCACGCCCGTGATCACGGAATACGTCCCGATCTACTGGTGGGAAGGCGTTCGCAGGCTCTGCGTCCAGCCCGTGCGCGTCGGGTTGTTCACGTACAACCCGGTCGAGGGATTCAACTTCAACCTCTCGGGAGACGGCCTCGCCTACGGCCAGCCGGGAGCCCAGACCCAGTGGGCGAAGGCCGACGTCGAGTTCCAGTACCGACCGTGGAAGACGTTCTGGCAGCCGAGCTACTTCACCCTGAGCTCGAGCGAGGCCGACAGTCTCCGCTCCCTCGTCCAGGACGACGACTGTGTCGAGGTCTTCTTCGTCGACCAGTTCAGCCCGAACGCCATGTGGGGAGGTGGGGCGACCTGGGGCTCGGGCACGGCGACGACCCAGATCATCAGCAGCGATCAGAATGCCGACTTCGGTCTCGATCCGACCCATCTGGCCCACGAGCTCGGCCACGCCATCGCGCTCAAGCACCCCAACTCGAGCAGCACGAAGGCCGGCAGCACCGGGACGCTGATGTGCCCGAGCGGCTTCATGAACGACAACCCGGCGGTCCAGAGCGTCGAGAACGAGAACAAGGTGGCCAACCCACTCTTTACTTTCGGGTGGAAGCTCCTCAGTAACGGACCGGACTGCAGCAACAGCGCAGACTGTGGCCCCTGCTTCTGAGACTCTCGAGAAGTCTCGCGCCTAACGCGAATCGGGTCGTTCTCGCTCGACGACCTCTGCCCCCGGAGTCTCCGATGAACGGAGATTCCGGGGGTCTCTGCCTTGGGCGAGCGCCCGCCGCCGGTCACGGCCCGCGGCCTCGCGTCCAAACCCGGCGCGCGACCCTAGAGCCAGCGCCTGACCGACGCCTTGTACTGCGTATAGGACGTCCCGAATTTTCGCTCGAGATAGGCCTCTTCGTGGCGGATCGCGATCCGCTGGATCACGCCCCACGAGACCGGGACCAGCACGACGATCCAGAGATTCGAGAGCAACACCCCGATCCCCGCCTGCAGCAGCCCCATGCCGAGGTACATCGGATTCCGGGTCAGCCGATAGATCCCGGTCGCGATGATCTCGGGCGTGCTCTCCCATGGCTTGGGATCCTGCCCGCTCTTCTGGAAGAGCCGGCCCGCGGCCGTGATGAGCCCGACACCACAGACGAGCAGCACGCCTCCGGCGACGGTCCGGGCGAGGCCCTCGACCGGAAAAGGCAGCGGCCAGACGAAGCGCTGGATCACGAGTCCGACGGCGAGCGCGATCAGCGGCACGAGCGGCGGGGGAAAGCGAACCGCTGCACCGTCTCTCACTCCAGATTCTGACATCGTGACCGCTCCTTCCATCGGATACACACCGAACGATAGCGGGACACCTCGCCACGGCGACCCGGCCGCTATTTACAGCACGACTTCTCGACGACTACCGTCGGAGGCCCCTCTCATGATGGAGCCCGCTGATGAGCTCGACCGAACCGAACGCGCCGGATGCCCAGGAGATCAAGGACTACGCCTTCAACGTCTGGACCTACAAGAAAGGCGAGATCGTCTCGCTGATGATTCATCTCGGCGACACGCTCGGCCTCTACCGGGCACTCGCCGGCGCGGGCCCCGTGACGGCCGCGGAGCTCGCTCGCAAGACGGGCCTGCAGGAACGCTGGCTGCTCGAATGGCTTCGGGGCCAGGCGGCAGCGGGGCTGCTCGCCTATCACGAAGACGGGCACGAAGACGGGCACGAAGGCCGACATGCAGGCGGGCGATTCGAGCTGAGCGATGCAGGCGCGGCGGTCCTGGCGGACGAGGAGCGAAGCCTCGCTTTTGCCGGGGGCGCTTTCGCGCCGCCGATGGGTCCGGAGATCGCCGAGCGGCTCGCCGACGCGTTTCGGACGGGTATCGGCCTGTCCTACGAAGAGCTCGGTCCGAACGCAGCGCATCGCACGGAACGCATGCTCGGTCCCTGGGTTCGCCAGGCACTCGTTCCGCGCATCCTGCCTGCCCTCGATGGCGTCGACGAGAAGCTCCGATCGGGTGCCCTCGCGGCGGACGTCGGCTGCGGCGCCGGCGTGGCGCTGATCGCGATGGCCGAGGCGTACCCGAAATCGGAGTTTCATGGCTACGACCCCTCCTCCCACGCGATCGACCGGGCTCGCGCCAAGGTCGAAGCGCTGGGCCTCGAGAACGTCCGGCTCCATGTGGCCGGCGGCGAGTCGCTTCCCGACGATGCGCGCTTCGACTTCATCCTGACCTTCGACTGTCTGCACGACATGACGCGACCCGCCGACGTGATCGCGGCGATCCGCCGCGGCCTCAAGCCCGACGGCACCTGGCTCATCAAGGACATCCGCAGTGAGCCTCGTTTCGAAGACAATCTCGGGCATCCGATGCTCGCGATGTTCTATGGCTTCTCCGTCTCCGCCTGCATGTCGTCGGCGCTCTCCGAGCCCGGCGGCGCGGGACTCGGCACGCTCGGCTTCAACCCCGAGGTCGCGGAGCGGATGACGCGCGAAGGGGGCTTCGAGCGCTTCACGATGCACGACTTCGAAGACCCGTCGAATCTCTACTACGAAGTGAGACCCTGAGGTCGGCTCCATCGATCCGGGCTCACCGGCATCAGAATGCGCGCGTCTCGCCGATGTCGAGAACCCAGGCCGCGGGCTCGGACCCGTTCATGCGCTGGGCGGCGGCCCGGAAGCGCGTCGGCGGCTCATCGAGCGGCTCGTCCGAGAGATCGAAGGTGCCGAAATGCATCGCGACCGCGCGGCGCGCCCGCAGCGCCACCGCCGCCCGCCAGGCCTCCTCCGGATCCATGTGCGAAGCCTTCATCATCGCACGCGGCGCATAGGCGCCGATCGGCACCGCCACCAGGTCGAAGGGTCCCAGGCCTTCTCCGATCCGCTGGAAGCCGCCGAAGAAGCCTGTATCTCCCGCGAAATAGAAGCGCCGTTCGGGACCGGTGACCGCCCAGGAAGCCCAGAGCGCCTTCTGGTCGTCCGCCACACCGCGTTTGCTCCAATGCTGCGTCGGCAGACAGTGGATCGTCGCCCCCTCGAAGGTCACGCGATCCCCCCAGTCGAGCTCGACCACCCGCGCGATCCCCGCAGCTTGCAGCAGCGCGCCGTTTCCGACCGGTACGTAGAAGATCGTTTCCGCGTCTCGCTGCGCGAGCGCCTCGAGAGTCCGGAGGTCCAGATGATCGTAATGGTTATGCGAGATCACGACGAAGTCGATCGGCGGTAGATCTTCGATCGCAATCCCGGGCTCCACGAAGCGCTTCGGGCCGAGAAGGAGATGGGGCTCGGCCGCTCGGACCAGATCGGATCGGTCAAGAAGCTCACGTGCTCCATCTGGACCAGCAGCGTGGCGTGCCCGATCCAGGTGACGGTCGGTTCGCTATGCCGCGCGTTCTCACGGAGAAAGGCACCGTCGTTCGCGACCCGGTCCGGGTGCCCCTCGCCGCTTCGAAATGCAGTCCCGAGGCGACGCCACATGAAGCCCCAGCGGACACCGAAAGAGCCATGGTCGAGGTCCCCGCTCGGATTGATGAAGCGCCCCGCCTCGGTCCGCGGCGCCGGACCGAAATCAGACTCGTCGGGAAGGCCGCGAACCCCCACCTGCCCCCGAACGGAAGCCGCCGCGAGCAGCAGCAGAGCCATCAGCCAGACCGACTTGAGAGTCAGCGGCCAAGCCACCCTTCGCCAGCCGATGCGTGCGGGGTCGCGGCTGTGGGATCGGTGACGCTCTCCCGCCCTCACGCCCTCGCCTCGTCCACGAGCCGGAAGCCGGTCGGCGTGTGATGCCCGAGCTGCTCGTCGGTGCGAACCGCACGCTCGGCCGTGAAGGGAAAATGTCGCGTACGAGCCGCGCTGCGGATCGGACAACCCTCGACGCCGCACGCGCGACACAAGGAAGCGACGCAAGGGTCGAAGTGGACGACGACATCCCCCGGCGTGTCGCCTAGCAAGGCAGCCTCCACGCGATCATGGATCTCGTGGATCTCGTCGACGTCGAAATAACGCGGCACCGTGAGATGCAGGTCGACATGTCGCCGGGCTCCGGACCGCCAGCTGCGCAGCCCGTGTAGATCGATCCAGGATGCGGCCCGAGCGCTCTCGAGGCGCGAAGTCACCTCTTCGAGAACCTCGGGATCGGCCTCGTCCATCAGGCCGCCGAGCGCTTCCTGGACCAGCTGATAGCCCTCCCAAGCCACGTTCAGCGCGACGGCGATCGCGACCAGCGGATCGGCCCAGAGCCAGCCGGTCCAGTGGACGACGAAGAGCGCGACGATTACGCCCGCGCTCGTCCAGACGTCCGTCAGCACGTGCCGCCCGTCGGCAGTGAGCGCCGCGGACTCGACGCGTCGACCGACCCGAACCAGGTACATGCCCAGCGCGGCGTTGGCGACCGTCGTCGCGGCCAGCACGGCGATGCCGATGTCGAGCCGTTGGAGCGACGGTCCGGCGAGCAGCTCTCGAACCGACTCGGTGATGATGATCAGCGCGGCAAAGGCGATCGCGGCGCCCTCGATCGCGGCCGACAGGAACTCGGCCTTGCCATGACCGTAGGGGTGCCCTTCGTCCGGCGGCCTGCCCGAGACCGAGAGCGCGAAGACCAGCATCCCGGCCGCCACGACATTGACGGTCGACTCCATCGCATCGGCGAAGATCGCCGCGGATCCCGTCAGCAGATAGGCGACGAATTTTGCCGCGAAGATGCAGATGCCCGCGACGAGCGCAGTCTGACCTGCTCGCATGCGGCTTCGCTGGGAGTTGTCGGTGACGAGGACTTCAGACATCGCGCGGAGCATCGGAGCTTCCGCGCCATCGGTCAATCGTCGGCGCCCAGGCTCAGTGCGCGTCCCGAGAGAGCGGACTCCTGCGGGTCGTCCTAGTCGCCCGGGTCCGGCTCGTGCACGAAGGGAACGAAAGCGACCGGCAGCACGTGCTGAACCACGTGCTCACCCCCTCCGGTCGCGCGAATGACCTGCAGCTCCTGGAACGCGTTCGGCTGGCCGACGGGAATCACCATGCGACCGTCCGGCGAGAGCTGTTCGATCAGCGGTCGCGGGATCTCCGCCGCACACGCCGTCACGAGGATCGCGTCGAAGGGCGCCGCCTCGGGCCAGCCCAGGAAGCCGTCGCCCGTACGGACGTGCACGCGCGCGATCCCGAGCTCCGCGAGGAGCGCCTCGGCACGTTCGGCGAGCTCCGGGACCAGCTCGACCGAGTAGACCTCCGAAGCGATCTCGGCCAGCACGGCGGTCTCGTAGCCAGATCCCGTCCCGATCTCGAGGACGCGCGAGTCCGCTTCGATGCGGGCAAGCTGTGTCATCAGGGCGACGATGAAGGGCTGACTGATCGTCTGACCACAGCCGATCGGGAGCGCCGAGTCGGCATACGCTCGGGGCCGCAGCGCATCCGGGACGAAGCGATGCCGCGGAACCGCGAGCATGGCGTCCCGCACCCGTTCGTCGAGCGCATCCTCCCCGGTCACATCGGCCGTGTCCCGGAAATGCCGCGCCACCTGCGCGACCATCTGCTGCAGATCGCGCACGTCGCGAGCCCGCGCTCCCTTCTCGTCCGCCATTCGACGCCCCCCCCGATCCCTCTCGCAGCACGACTCGACCGCCCGTCTCGGGCCGGGCGCAACACAACCGAGCGCGCGGTGCTCCCGCCAGAGGTCCTGTCCGACCCGTCGTTGACGCCGAGCTACCGCCCCCCACGAAATGCAATCCGCGTGCCCGACACGGCTCTGCGGCTGGCAGTCTGGGCCGAGCGCGCCAGATCGCCGTTGCAGGCCTGAGGCATGAAGCCTCGAAAGCTGTCTCGAAGTCTCGCCCGCGTCCAACGGCGCCGGCCTCCATGCATCGAATTGGCGGAGCGACCAGGCCCCCCTCTTGCGCAGCGACCGACCGCGCCTATCAACCAGGCGTCGGCCGGCTCGCCAGACTGGTCGAGGAGGAAGTCCATGGACTGGAAGAAGATTGCTCCCTGGAACTGGTTCAAGGAAGAGGAAGAGATCGGGCGAAGACCGATCCCGTCCCCTCGCATCTCCGCCACACAGGACCCGATCGCGGCCATGCGCATCGAGATGGACAGGCTCTTCGAAGACGCCCTGCGCAGCTCCTTTCTGCATCACGGGAGCTTCCCGGCGCCGCTTCGGCGCGAGGGCTCCGGGTTCCCGGCGCTCCGCCCGACGGTCGACATCTCCGAAGGTCGCAAGGCCTACTCGGTCCGGGTCGAGCTCCCCGGCATCGAGCCCGATGATGTCTCGATCGAGATCGAAGCGAATCACACCCTGATCATCCGCGCGGAAAAGCGCCAGGATCGCGAGGAAGACGAAGAGGGGGTTCACTGGGTCGAGAGCACCTATGGCGCGGCACAACGGATCCTATCGCTCCCGGACGATGCGGATGCCGACGCCGTCGAGGCCAAATTCAAGAACGGCGTCTTGAAGCTTCGGATTCCCAAGCAGCCTGCACGCGCTTCGAAGACCCGCTCGATCGACGTGCAGAAGGGCTAGCCCGAGACTCGAGCACGCCCCTCGATCCCGCCGGACTCGAAAGCCGGCGATCGGCCACGATGACCCCGTGAACCAAAGAGAGGAACAAGACATGTGCCCGACCCAACGCTCTGAGCCGACCTCGAGCCTGCATCAGGAGCTCGAGGAGACCCTTCGCGCGCATCGCGCCGAGTGGGCCTCGCGGCTCGAGCGGATCGGAGGCGACCGTCGGCGAGAGAACGCGCCGCTCGATCCGGACTTCGAAGATCAGGCGGTACAGCGCGAGAACGACGAGACCCTCGACCTCCTCGATGCCCAGGGCCAGAAGGAGATCGCGGCGATCGATGCCGCATTGAGCCGACTCGCCGACGGTGAGTTCGGCCAGTGCATGGGCTGTGGCGAGCCGATCCCGGTCGAACGGCTCCGCGCACAGCCGACCGCGACTTCATGCGTCCCGTGTGCCCGCGAGAGCGAGGCCCGCGCCTAACACCCTCGCATCTCTCCGGCGCGAGCCCCGACGCCGGTCGATCTTCTCGATTCGGGTCAGAGATACATTCCTACGCCCTCGCCGGGCTTGATGGCGGGTCGCGCCTGAGCGGCCTTGCCCGCGAGCACCTCCTGGTAGGTGACCCCGCCAAACATCTGTTTCAAGCGGTCGTCCCATGCGTCGGCCGTGGACGCCACGGTCTTCACCGCGAAGCGAAGCTCCTCCTCGCGAAACTGCTCGCCGAGCAGACTCTCGTCGAACCAGATCGACCGATGCTCCACGTCGAGACTGAAGCGGCCGAACATCAGGCCGAAATTCAGCCGCGCCAGGAAGAGACCCAGCTCCGGGGTGACGGTGATGCCGACATTGGTCACGGCGAACACGCGCGTGACGACCGATCCGTCGAAGCCCGCTCGCGGAGCGACCGTGACCTGGACCTGGCCCACCGGCAGTAGATAGTCGCCGTCGGGATCTCGTTCGATCGGCTTCTCGACCAGCTGCTCGAGGATCGGCTCGATCCGCTCGCGCGCGATGATGAGCTTCTGTCGCGCCTCGTGCTCCAGGCGATGGCTGCCATGCGCGATATCCACCCGCACGTCGGGCTTGGCGCCGAAAACCTCCACGCGAACCTTCTGCAGCAGATCGATCGCAGCGGCCTCGTCCGAGACCGCGTGCACGAGCGCGGAGGGCGCGTGCTCGACCTCCTCGACGCTGAAGCCCATCTCTTCGAGCGCCTTCGATTCCTCCGGCGAGAGTCCAGGGAATGGGGGCGGACGCGGCGGCATGCGCACCTCGAGGCCTCCGTCCTCGCGCCGAACCACCTCGATCGACTCGAGTGGACGCTGGGCCGGCGCCACGATCAAACAGTCGAACGCGGCCAATGCTGCGATCTCCTCGGTCAGAAAAGCTCGTTCGGCCTCGCGGGTCGTCATGTTCCTGCCTCCTCTTGACCCTCGATTCTATCGCGCGCTCGATCGATCAGCCGGTCTTCGTCGCACGGGGCGAGCCGTCTGCCCTCGGGTTCACTATCACTATCATGGAGCGAGACAGTCCCTACCCCATGCGCGCCGCCCGGCACCCAATTCCGCCCCGGCCGCATCGAAACCAGGAGGTGAAGCATGCCCACTCTCGAAGAGCTCGACAGACGACTTCGGCTGCTCGAAGAAATCCACGCGATCACGCAGCTCAAGCACCGCTACTTCCGACTTCTCGATCACAAGCAGTGGAGCGAGCTGCGCGAGTGCTTCACCGACGACGTCGAGACGCACTACGAGAGCGGCCACTATCGCTTCGAGGGGATCGACGAGCTGATGCGCTTCCTCTCCGAGAGCCTCGATGGGCTGACCGCGGGCGGGAGATTCGCGCTGCATCTCGGACATCACCCGGAGATCGAGATGACCGGAGAGAACACGGCGCGGGGTCGATGGACCCTGCACGCCCCGATCGTCGAAGGCGGCGCGGGTCGAGTCGGCCGGCAGGACTCCTTCTATGAGGATGAGTACCGCAAGACCAACGGTGAATGGCGGATCAGCCGGATCGGCTACAAGACCTACACCCAGAGCAGCTGGCCGCAGCCCGACCTGCAGCTCCAGTTCGGCGACGAAGCGGATTCGCGTGACGTCAATGCGGCGGCGCGCAGCTCCGCAACCGGCGGCTAGGCGACGATCACGCTGCGCGATCACGGCACTGTGGGAGGTCGATCCTTCTCGATCGAGGGCATCGAGATCTGGAAGGTCGATCCGGCGGGTCGGGTCTGCGAGGTGCGGGCCGACTTCGAGCCGCCCGAAGACGTGACGCTGAACGAGTTCTTCCGCCCGGACCGACCGCCGAGTTCCGGCTGAGTCGACGGGGCGGGTGCTCCGTCGGACCTTCGGCCTACCCTTCTCCTTCCTCCGAATGTCCCTCGACGAGGACCGTCAGCCCCTCGAGCGCCACCACCCGAATCAGCTGACCAGGGGCGATCGGGCGACAGCCCGGCGCGCGGCGCGCTCGCCAGAGCTCCGGGCCGATCCGGACATAGGCGTCCTGGTCGAGCCCCTCGTGCGCGACGCCAACCGCCCCCAGGATCTCACGGGTCGAGCGACCGTCGTCGGGCGCGTAGGCAGCCCGGGTGACCGGGAACATCAACACGTCCTTGGCGAGCCAGAGGGCGAAGAGCACGACCGCCGCACGGCCAGAGAACGCGCCCCATTGGTGGCCGATCGCCAGCACGCATCCGACGACCCCCAGCTCGGGCAGCTGGAAGGCCGCGTAGCGCAGCAGGAGTCGAAGCGTGACGGGTGGGCGCGGCGCCGAGGCGACCGGGGCGGGATCGGGCTTCCTGCCTTCCGCCGCGGCAGCCGGAGGCGGCCTCTTCGTGATCTCGCTCATGCCCGAGAGCCTATCCGCTCCGCGGCGGGCCGCAGCGAGAGTCGACAGCGAATCTTCGCGGGCGCGCGACGCGCGATCCTGGAGCCAGCTGCCGTCGGCCGCCTCGCCGCGCGGCCCCCGGCCAAGATCCGAGGGCGCAGAGCCGCAGGCAGAGCCAGAGTCAGGCCGACCGTCGCCGCCTCGCATCCATCCCGAGCAGCATCAGCCCGGTCAGGGCCAGCACGCCGGTTCCCGGCTCGGGGATCGGCGTGAAGCTCGAGTTGGCCACCGCCACGACCGTGCCGGTCAGGTCCACGATTCCGAGCTCCTGCGCCAGCACACCCGCCGCATCGGCGGTCAGGGTCAGCTCGAGGCCGTCGACGGTGATCGTCCCGTCGAGTCCGATGCAGGGGTCGGAGACCGAGCAGGCCTTGTTGATGGCGAAGACGGGTGCCGAAAGCAGGTTGGAGCCCGGGGAAACCACATCAGCCAGCACCACGCCCGTGGTGGCGTTGATGACGAATTCACTCAGGCTGACGGTCGCCGTCGTGGTCAGATCGAGAACCGATCCGACATGGAAGATGCGGGTCGAGGCCGGATCGAGGTCGACGGAGGTCACGTCGTAGAAGACGATCGGGCTGGGCAGGATCGGCGTCAGGTCGATCACCCGGGCCGTGCCGCCCGGGGTCAGCGTCACCCCGAGATCAGCGAGCGCCCCGAACGAAGTGACGTTCAGCTGGGTAGCGCCGTTGAGCACGCCGATCGGTGTGGCGGTCGCGGCGCCCTGGAAGCCGATCAGCAGTCCGACGGCAGCGAAGAATGCGAGCATGAATCGATTCAGCACAGAGAGCTCCTTGGAACAGCGGTTCCTGTTACGCGTGGTGCTCTCGTGGCGCTTGTGTCAGAAAAATTCGCGCTCGGTGTCCGTTCGCCGCGATCTGACCCGAACTGTGCAAACGAGTACGCAATCTTGATCGGGACCCGAACGATCGGGACGGCCGCGGCAGGGGCCCCAACCAGGTCGCCATGAGGACCCGGCCGTTCTTCGTCTAGGCTCCGCTTCATGGACAAGCACACGACCCGCACGAGCGACGCTCCCGCTCCCCTCACGCAGGCCGGTCACGCGGCCCGTCTGCGTCCAGACCGCCTGTGGGCGGCGGGCGCCCTCGCCCTCGTTGCAGGCGCGCTCTCCTGTGCGACGCCCCGGGAGCCCGTCCGAGCGCTGCATTTCGACGCCATCGTGATCGACGGCCATTCCGACACGACCCCGAGATTCGAAGACGGCAGCTGGGATTTCGCGGCGCGCCACGACAGCCGCGACGGTCATATGGATCTCCCGCGGATTCGAGAAGGCGGACTCGACGTCCAGTTCTGGTCCATCTACGTGCCCGAGCGAGAGGCTCCCGGCGAAGCCCTGCGCGAGGCGCTCGAACGCATCGACGCGGTCCACGAGATGGCGGCGCGCCATCCGGGCGAGGTCGTCGTCGCCGGCAGCGTCGACGAGATCCGACAGTCCGTCGCCGAGGGCAGGCTCGTCAGCCTGATGGGGATCGAGGGAGGCCATATCATCGAGGAGAGCCTGCCCGCGTTGCGCGACTTCTATCGACTCGGCGTGCGCTACCTGACGCTCACCCACTCCTTCCATACGAGCTGGGCGGACTCGTCTGGCATGACCGAGTTGCGCGAGGCGCGACATGGCGGCCTGACCGCTTTCGGGCGGGACGTCGTCCGCGAGATGAATCGACTCGGCATGCTCGTCGACGTCTCGCACGTCTCGGACGCCACGTTCTACGACGCGCTCGAGACGAGCCGGGCGCCGCTGATCGCCTCCCACTCCTCGACCCGCGCGCTGGCCGACCATCCGCGCAACATGAGCGACGCCATGTTGCGCGCACTCTCGCAGAACGGCGGCGTCGTGATGATCAACTTCTACCCGGCCTACATCGACGAGACCGCGCGCGACGCGACGAGTGTCTACTTCGAGCAGCACGCCGAGGCGCTCGGCCGGATCCAGCGGGAGGCGGGCGCGAATCGCCGCCAGCGCGATGCCGCGATGTCCGCCTTCTTCGCCGAGAATCCGGTCCCGACGACGACGCTCGACGTGCTGCTCGATCACTTCGATCATGCGATCGAGGTCGCGGGGCCCGAGCACGTCGGGCTCGGCGCAGACTGGGACGGCGTCGCGAGCATGCCGATCGGCCTCGAGGACGTCAGCCGCCTGCCCTCGCTGACCGAGGGCTTGCGAGCGCGCGGCCATTCGGCGCAGACGATCCGAAACGTGCTCGGCGAGAACCTGCTGCGCGTACTCGGCGAGGCCGAGCGCGTCTCCCGCGAGATCCGACGAGAGGAGCAGCAAGGATGACGCCGCAGGTCGTGGCGATTCACATCGCGCGGGCGAGCCGGCTCCCGATGCGCGCGGTCGAATGCGTCGAGGTCGAGGCGGGCAAGGGCCTCGTCGGCGATCGTTACCACGGGACGCGCCATCGTCACGTCACGATCCAGTCGCTCGAGGAGCTCGCCGAGGCCGAACGCCGCCACGACGGCCCGATCGACCCCGGGCTCACGCGACGCAACATCACCCTCTCCTGCGGCGCCATCCCCCGCAAGCCCGGCCATCGCTGGTCGATTGGCGCCATCGAGCTCGAGGTGGTTCGCGATGCCGCCCCCTGCAAGCTGCTCGAAGACGCGCTGGGTCGCGATGCGCGACTGGCGCTGTCTCGGCGAGCGGGTGTCGTGTGTCGAGTGCTCTGCAGCGGCGAGCTCAGGATCGGTGATCGCGTCTGCGGGCTGGGCATCGACTCCCCGTTGTGACGCGCACGGGGCGCTATCGTCCGGCCGCTCGATATCCCGACCCGGAGACTCCGAAGTGAAGCGCGCGCTGATGGTCGTCCTGATTCTCGCAGCCCTCGGTTGGCTGGGCTGGCGGCTCTTCCGTCCGCCCGACCCGGCGGAGATCCTCGCCCGCATCGAGGTGCCCCCCTCGCCGGTCCTGAGTGCCCAGGACGAGCTCGCCAGCTTCCGACTCGCGCCCGGCTTTCGGGCCGAGCTGGTCGCGGCCGAGCCCATGGTCGTCGATCCCGTCGCCATGGACTGGGACGATCGGGGGCGACTCTTCGTCGTCGAGATGCGCGGGTACATGCGGGATCTCGATGCGAGCGACGAGGACCAGCCGAGCGGCCGCGTCGTCGTCCTCGAAGATCTCGACCGAGACGGGCGGATGGACCGCAGCCAGGTCTTCCTCGACGGTCTCGTGCTGCCCCGCGCGATCGCGGTGCTGCCGGAGGGCGTCCTGATCGGTGCGCCTCCCGACCTGATCCTGTGTCGCGATGCCAACGAAGATCTCGTCTGCACGGCGAGCGAGCGAACGCGCCTGCTCGGCTATGCGACGGAGCCCGGCAACGTCGAGCATCGGGAGAACGCGCTGCTCCCGGGACTCGACGGCTGGATCTACAACTCGAAGTCCGCTCGCCGCTTTCGGCTGGGGTCACCGGACGCGAACGCGCAGACTCGGAGCGAGATCTCCGCCACGGTCGACCAGAGCGTCTTCCGGGGGCAATGGGGCTTGTCGCAGGACGACGAGGGTCGGCTCTACTACAACCACAACTCGGGCTTTCTGTACGCCGACCTCTTCCCCGCCGACTACCTGATGAGACAGCCCGCGACCGCGGCCTCGCTCACGAAGATCGGCGTAGGCGTCGATCTCGCGCCCGGCGAGCAGGTCTTCGGGGTTCGGGTCGCTCCGGGTCTGAATCGGGCGATGCAGCCCGGCAGCCTCCGCCGCGACGGGCGACAGGCCGCACCGACCGGCGTGAGTGGACTCGTCATCCAGCGTGGCGACCAGTACGGCCCGGAGTATGTCGGCGACGCGTTCGTCCCGGAGTCGGCCGGCGCCGTCGTGGCGCATTTTTCGATCGAGGCCGAGGACGATGGTCTGGAGCTCGAAGCTGCGCACGCGCTCTATCCCGACCAGGACTACGGAGAGCGGGAGTTCCTCGCCGCGACCGACGAGCGATTCAGGCCCGTCGACGCGAAGATCGGGCCCGACGGCACGGTCTGGATCATCGACATGTATCGCGGCGTGATACAGCACGCCTACTACGTGTCGGACTACCTGCGCAGCTACATCCAGGAGCACGACCTCGCCCCACCCGGCGCGACCGGACGCATCTGGCGCATCGTTCGCGAAGACCGGCCGATCGAGTACGAACCGCCGCCGCTCGCGCGCCTCGAGCAACAGCTCGCCGCCCTCGACCATCCCAACGGCTGGGTCCGCGACCGCGCGCAACGCCGGCTGATCGCCAGCGACGATCCCGCCGCCCCCCTCGCGCTTCGCCGCCTCGACGACTTCTCTGCGCTGGGTCAGCGGCACGCGCTCCGAGCCCTCGCGAGCCGGGGCGAGCTGGATCTCGCGAGCTGGCGGGCCGGGATCGAGAGCCCCTCGGCTGAGGTCCGCTCGCTGGCGCTGCAGGTGGGCGAGTCGATGCTGCCCGGGGAGCACGAAGCCATCCGGACCGGCGCGTTGCGTCTGGTCGACGACGAAGACAGGAGCGTCCGGATCCAGGCGCTCCATACGCTCGGCTCGCTGGCGCCCGAGCATCGACCCCTCGCGAAGCTGCTCGGGGTCGCCCGCAACGGCGACCCGGCCGAACGCCAGGCCGTGCTCTCCGGCCTCGACGGCCTCGAATTTCGCGCCCTCGATCAGACTCTGGCGGACTCGCCGAGCAGCGATCCCGATTGGATCCAGGCCGTCGCGAGCGCGGCCTACATGCACGCCCAGACACGACCCGACCGCGCCGCCCTGACAGCCGGCCTGCTCGATCGCGTCGCGGCCTGGAGCGATCGCGATGAGGAGATCGCCCTCGCGCTGCTCGAAGGCATCGCGCTGGCGCAGGAGCTGCCGGGTGCAGAGCGGGTCGTGCTGGCAGCAGAGCACGAGCTGCTCGCCCCGCCCGACGCGAATCGAGGAGAGACGCTAGGCGACGCCTTGCTGCGGATCCGACAGGGACTCACCTGGGAAGGCGACCCGAGTCCGGGCGGCGCGCGTCCCCTCGACGACGAGGAGGAGCGCTTGCGGGTGCAGGGAGTCGAGCTCTACGCGTCGACCTGCGCCGGCTGCCACGGCGCACAGGGGCGGGGTGCCGACGGCCTGGCGCCGCCGCTCGCGGGCTCGGCGTGGGTCAGGAACGCCGACGAGTGGCTGATCCGGATCGCGCTCCAGGGCCTGCACGGTCCGATCGAGGTGCTGGGCCAGACGTGGAATCTCTCGATGCCCGGGCACGCACACGATCCGCGATTCGACGACCGCGCGCTGGCCGGCCTGCTGACGCATCTGCGCCGGGCCTGGGGACACGGCGACGAGCCCGTCAGGCCCGAGACCGTCACGCGCGTGCGCGCCGAGACCCGCGATCGCCGGACGGCGTGGACGGCGGAGGAGCTGCTCGCGCTGCCCATCGAGCATCGTCTCGACCGCTTCACCGGGACCTATCGTGTCCCGATCATCGGCATCGAGCTGGTCGTCGCGCGAGACGGCAACGTGCTCGAGGTCGGTCGCAGCAAGGGCGGCAAGGCCCCGATGATCGAGCTCGGAAACGGGCTCTTCACCGGCGAAGGGATCCGCATGCGATTCGACCTCACGCAGCCGGGCCGCGCCGAGACCGCGCGGATCCAATTCGGATCCGACTCCGTCGAGGTCTCGCGCGTCGAGTCCTGATCCGGGTTGCGCGGCCCCGCGGCAGCCCGGACACTCTGCGCCTCTCGGGACGCGACCGGCCGGAGACCGCGATCCCTGCGCCAGGAGACAATCTGTCCGCGCCAGCCCCGACCAGGCTCGACCACGCGACTCTTCAAGGGAGCCTTCGCTTGCGCCCGTCCGCACGGATCCTGTTCGCCTTCGTCGCCTTCCTCGCCCTCCTGCTTCATCCGGCGGACGGCGCGGCGCAGACGGAAGGGGACGACTCGCCGACCGGCGATCGGCCGGAGACCGAGGAGATGATCGTGACCGGCTCGCGGCTGCCGCGAGTGGCCGCGACACAGCCGAGCTTCGCGAGCGTGCTCGAGGGCGCAGATCTCGACACCAGCATCAGCACCTCCCTCGACGACGCACTGCGATTCGTGCCGGGTCTGCAGGTCACGCAGGAGGGCGCTCGGGGCGGGCGATCGCAGGTCGCGCTCCGGGGCCTCGACCCGAACCACGTGGTGGTGTTGATCGACGGGGTCCGGCTGAACGATCCGACCAATCCCCGCGGTGGTGCCTTCGATCCGACGACGCTGGCGCTGCTCGACATCGAGCGTGTCGAGGTCGTGCGCGGCCCGCTCTCGCCCGTCTACGGATCCGACGCGCTGGCCGGCGCGATCAACATCATCACGCGTCGGGGCGAGCCAGGGGAAGCGCCCGAGACGAGCGTGCGCGTACGCGGGGGTCGATTCCATACGGGCAACGCGATCGCCCAGGCGCGCACCGGCCTCGGTGCGCACGTCGGACTCTCGCTGGGCGCAGCGCTCGACACCTTCCGTGACCCCAACTCCGACGGAGGCTACGACGGCGCCAGCCTGAAGGCCAAGCTGAACTCGACCCTCCCGATCGTCGACATCGACGTCGAAGCCTTTACCCGGATCCACCAGGGCAGCGCGCGCAGCTTTCCTGAATCGAGCGGTGGCTCGGAGCTCGCCGTCCTGCGCTCGATGGAGGACCGCGACATTCGCGAAATCCTTTTCGGCTTCTCTCTCGAGCGCGGCGTCACTGACGCGGGCAGCGTCGCCGTGCGCGCGAGCCGGGCCAGCCGCCGCGAGGATCTCGACTCCCCGGGCATCGCACCCGGCGCTCCGGTCCCGCCCATCCCCGCGAACACCGCGGGCGACGAGTACGAACGCTGGGACCTCGCCGTGGTGTCGACCTGGAGCCCGCCCGACCTCGAGACGCCCTTTCATCTTCTGCAGTCGAAGCTCGTCGCGGGGGTCGACTTCGTGTGGGAAGACGGCGAGAGCGACAGCACGCCCTTCCCTGCCTTCTATGACAACCGGCGCACGATAGGCGTGTTCGGCGAGCTCGAGGAGCAGATCGGCGAGGCCATCACGATCTCGGGCAGCCTGCGTTACGACTCGACCCCCGACGAGAACGATCGGCTCTCGCCGGGGGGCGGCCTGGCGATCGCGATCCCGCACACGCCGATCACGCTCTTCGGAAGCTACGGAGAGGGCTACAAACGGCCGAGCTTCTACGCGCTCGGCAGCGTGATCGGCAATGCGAACCTGCGATCGGAGAAGAGCCGTGGCTGGGAGATCGGTGCCCGCGGTCAGGCGCTCGGCGGACGTCTGCGCGGACAGCTCAGCTATTTCGACGTGCGCGTGAAGGACCTGATCGACTTCAATGCCGCGGCCTTCCAGCTCCAGAACAGGCGTCGACTGATCTCCCAGGGCGTCGAGCTCGAGCTCGGATGGCGAGCGCTCGACTGGATCGATCTGCGCGGGGGCCTGACCTGGAACACCACCGATTTTCGAGGGATCAGCGACGAGCCGCTCAACCGGCCGCGCTGGCGCGGCTTCGCGACGATCGCGCTCGAGCCGACCCCGCGCCTCGAGCTCGCGATCCGGACCCTGCTCGTGGGTCCTTCGAAAGCGTCTTCGTATCAGACCGGCGACCGGGTCCTGACGTTGGCGGGCTACGAGCGCGTCGACGTCCGCGTCGGGTGGATGGCGATGGACGGCGTCGAGCTCTTCGTCGAGATCGAGAACCTCACGGACGCCACGCCGCGCGAGGCGGTCGGCTTCGAATCGCCGGGCATCGCGCCACGAGCCGGCGTGATCCTGCGCCTCTGATCCTCAGGCCCGGCCCCTTTTTCGCTCGCCCTGCGCTCCGGCGCCCGAAGCGGGCGTCGCATATGCTCCGCCGGGTCCCGTCCCGACGAGGACGGCGCGCGCGAAGCGATGATCACGCCAGACCAGGAGCCCGCCTTGGAATACGATCCCACCGACTGGAACACGCAGATCGACCCCTACGAGACCTACGCCTGGCTGCGCGAGAACGCGCCGGTCTACCACAACGAGAAGATGAACTTCTGGGCGCTCTCGCGCTTCGAGGACGTCTGGGATGCCCATCTCGACTACGAGACCTTCAGCTCGGCCTGGGGGCAGACGCTCGAGAAGACCCAGACCCCGCTGCCGCTGATGATCTCGATGGATCCGCCGAAGCACACACGCGTCCGTCAGCTGGTGAGCAAGGTCTTCACCCCGCGACGGGTCGGCGAGCTCGAGCCGACCGTCCGAAAGATCACGACCGATCGTCTCGCAGGCCTCGAGCCCGGCGACCAGATCGATCTCTTCGAGCGCCTGGCCTCGGTGATGCCGATGGACGTGATCAGCGCCATGCTAGGCGTCCCCGAGTCCGATCGCGATCACGTGCGCCGTTCCACGAACGACATGATGCACCGCGAGTCGGGCTCGCTCGAGATCCCCGAGTCCGCGCGACGGGCCTCCGGTCAGGTGCTCGAGTATTTCGTCGGCTTCATCAAGGAGCGCCAGGCCCGGCCGCAGGACGACCTGATCAGCGCGCTGATCGGCGCCGAGCTCCGCGACGTCGATACGGGGGAGATGACGAAGCTCAGCTTCGAGGAGCTGCTCGGGTTCTGCCTGCTGCTCGGCAGCGCGGGCCACGAGACGACCGCCCGCCTGATCTGCAACAGCGCCGTGACGCTGTTCCGTCATCCTGACCAGCGCGCCGAGCTCGTCGCCGACTCGAGCCTGATGCCGGGCGCCGTCGAGGAGCTGCTGCGCGTCGACCCTCCGTCCCAGGTACAGGGTCGCTGGAGCACGAAGCCCTGGACGCGACACGGCGTCACGATCCCGGAAGACGTGCGGGTGCTGCTCTTGACCGGCGCGGCCCATCGCGACGAGCGCCAGTTCGAGGATCCCGACCGCTTCGACATCCATCGCAAGCTCGACCGAACGGTGCATTTCGGCCAGGGCCATCACCTGTGCATCGGAAAGTCGCTCGCGCGTCAGGAATGCCGCGTGGCCTTCGAGGAGCTGCTCGCCCGCTTCCCCGACTACGCGGTGGACGAGGACAACCTCGTGTGGTCCCACAACAACAACGTGCGCGGCTACGCGAAGGTTCCGATGCGGCTCTGAGGGGCACCACGCATCGGCGCGCGCGGCGGCTTCCCCATGGGGAAACCGCCGGCTCGGGCGCCCTGGACGTGGGACCGGCACCCGGCGCACTGCGTCTTTTTGACCACCCGGAGTCATTTTCTCCCCCACTCCGAGGGGCGCGCGTCGTATGATGCTCCTCGACCTGGGAAGGTGAGCGTGGGCCGACGTGTCGTCGGATCGCGCTCTTGGAGGATATCGGCACGCGTGGCTCCTCGAGCCCGCCTCGTTCGAATCGATCGGAAAGCCAAGGGGAGCGGACCCGAAAGGTCGGCTGCCCCGAACCGCCGCGGTGCTGGGAACACTTCGGCGGGGTCGACCAAGACGTTTCGCGATCGCGCCCGGCCTGGCCGGATCCGCGATCGGGACCGATTCGAACATCCATTCTCAGAATCCTCGGGTCGAAGATGGACCGCATGCAGGACGACCGTCGCAGTGCGCGACGGGTTGCCGTGCGCGCACGATCACGCTCGGGCCGAGACGACATCGACTGGATGACGCCGTTCACACGGTGGCTCGAGCAGCTGAAATGGAGGCGGAACCCAATGTTTCGAACCGTACGCAACCTGGGCCTGGTCACGGCCCTGCTGCTGCTGCCCGTGAGCGCCAGCGCCCTCGGAATCTCGATCACGAACGTGTCGAGCACCGGCGGCAACACCAGTGTCCTGCAGGTCGGGGACGTCATTACCTTCGACCTCGTGCTCGAAAACAGCTCGGCCACGGAGATCTTCGCCCTAGGCGTCGGCGTCGACGGCTACGACACCGACCTGAACGGCCTGGCCGATAACGGCCTCGTCCTCGCCGGCAGCAACGTCGCCCAGAGGGCATTCAACATCGTCCCGGGCTTCGGCGGCATCAACAACATCCGCTACGACGCGATCGGCGGCTCGGGCGTCGACGGCGCCGTCGAGCTCGGGTTCAACAACCCGTTCAACGCGCTCTTCGGGCTGCCCACGATCGAGCCCCTGCGCGTTTCCGTCTTCGACGGCGTCTCGCTGGATCCGATCACGGGCGACGGCTCGAACGACATCGGCATCAACGGCGGTCTCGTCGATGCGGCAGGGCTGGTCGACGTGCACCTGCAGATCAGCTTCCAGGCGACCGCGGGCGCGAACGTGCCGGCCGTCCACACGCTGCGATTCGGTGACGAGTCGCAGGGCTTTGGCGTCATCGGCAACGGCGGTGTCGTGCTCGACTTCACGGACGCGAGCTACAGCTTCTCGGTCGTGCCCGAGCCGGGCACGGCCCTTCTCATGGGTCTCGGCCTCGCCGGACTCGCCGGCATCCGCCGCCGCTAGTCGACGCTGATCGTTCGGGCCCGAGCGACCCGAGGCGTCGATTCGAACTCGAAACGGCCGTCACCGCATGCGTGCGGGGCGGCCGTTTCCGTTCAGCGCCCCGGATCAGCCCTCGAAGGAAGAGGACTCCGGCCCGATCTCGGCGACCAGCGGCGCGAGCTTCTCGGTGTCGAAGCCGTAGAACTCGGCCGCGTTGCCGCCCAGCATGGCCGCGACCTCGTCGATCGGCACACCCTTGAAGCTCTCGTCGAGGCGGGCTCGGGTCTCCGGCCAGCTGCCTTCCGGATGCGGATAGTCGCTGCCCCACATCATCGTGCCGATGCCGATCTCGTCGCGGCGCTCGATCTCGTTGCGATGCAGGCTGGTCCCGATCCGCACGTTGCGCCTGAAATAATCCGACGGCTTCATCGACATGTGACTACGATAGTCGCCGAGCTTGGCGTTGCCGTGATGCTCGGCATAGCGCTGGTCGAGCAGATTGAGCATCTCGGGGACCCACATGGCCGTACCCTCGGTGATCGCCACCTTGAGCTTCGGATGTCGTTCGAAGACGCCGCCCCAGATCAGGAAGGTGAGCGGACGGCTCACGAAGAAGGCGACCTCCGAGACGTAGATCCCCATGCCGCCCACCAGCAGGCCGATCCTTCTCGTTGGGCGGCCAGACCCCGAAATACTGCTCCTGCTCGGCCGGTCCCGAATGGAAGTGGACCGGCATGTCCAGCTCTTCGCAGACATTCCAGAGCGGCTCGTAGCGCGGGTGGTGATAGGGTGGATGATCGCCCCACATCACAGGAATCATGATCGAGCGCAGCCCGTTCTCCTTCGCCCAGCGAACCTCCGCGACGGCCTCGTCGACGTCGTAGAGCGCCAGCACCAGCGCGACGCCGCAGCGGCGCTCGGGCGCCATCTGGCAGAGCTCCGCCAGCCAGCGGTTATGCGCCCGCGCCCCCGCCCACTGCAGCGTCGGGTCGACGCCGCGCGCCGGCAGGCCGAGGCTCGCGCCGAAGGGAGGGGAGTTCATCTCCGTGATGCCGTCGGGAAAGATCACCTCGCCGGCGATCCCATCGCCGTCGAGCACCTTGATCCGCTCGTCGTGATCCCAGGCGCCGGAGAGCTCGGCATCGCGCCCGCGTCGCCACGCCTCGTTGATCTCCTTCACGAGGAACATCTTCTCGGCCTCGCGCGTGTTGGCGATCTGGATCGGCAGCGCCGCATCGAAGGCTTCGCGGAACTGCGGATCGAGATACTCGCGATAGCGCTCGGGCGGCAGCCCGGCATGACAGTCAGAGGAGATGACGAGGAGACGTGACATGATGGAACCTCCGGTGGCGCGCGCGATGTCTTGCCGTCGCGGCGACCCCTTCGACTGTACAGTTTCTAGCGAGCCGGCGATGCCCCGTGTCGGGGCCGCGCGTCGCCGGATTCAGGGCATGGCCACGCCGCCATTGGGCCGCAGCACCTGCCCCGTGACGAATTTCGAGGCGTCGCTCGCGAGATAGAGCATCGCGTAGGCGATGTCCGACGGCTCGCCGATCGCTCCGAGGGGGACCCGGCCGCTCATCTCCCGCCAGATCGCATCCCGGGCCTCCAGATCCTGACGTCCTGCGTCGTCGATCCAATGCCGACGGGTCATGTTCGTGTCGACGAAGCCGGGCGCGACCGTGTTGACGCGAATGCCCGAGGCGCCCATCTCGATCGCCAGCGACCGCGTCATCATCGCCACCGCCGCCTTCGTCATCGCATAGGCCGCGATATTCGGCGCCGGCGAGTCCATCCCGGCGGAGGCCAGATTGATGATCGAGCCGCCGCGCCCCGCCGACATCGCGCGCGCGGCGGCCTGACAGCCGAAGAACACTCCCTTCAGATTCACGCCGATGATCTCGTCGAGCTCTTCCTCGGTCACGTCGAGGAACATCCCGTTGCGCATGATCCCCGCGACGTTGGCCATCACGTCGAGGCCGCCGAAGCGCTCTACCGCCGTGTCGATCAGCGCGTCGACTTCTCTTCGCCGCGCGACGTCCGTCACGACGCAAACGACCTGTCGGCCGAGCGCGGTGATCTGCTCCGCCGTCTCCGCCAACGCCTCCGCTGCGCAATCGGCGACGACGAGATGCGCGCCGGCCTTCGCGAAGAGAAGCGACGCGGCTCGCCCGATGCCGCTGGCTGCACCCGTGACCACCGCGACGCGATGGCTGAGGTCGAAAGCTCGCTCGAGATCGCCGTGCATCCGGAATCCTCCTTCGATCGATGTGCTCGCAAGTGTGCAATAGTCCGGGCGTCGAGAGGAGACCCGATCCCGATGACTTCGCCCCTGCTGTCCTCCTCTTCAGGAGGCTCCTCTCCGGGACACCCGCCGACGACTGCCCGCTACGCCCGCTTCGTGCTCGGCATGATGATGATCGTGATGATCATCAACTCCATCGACCGCACCGTCCTGTCGATCCTGGTGCAGGACATCAAGGCCGACCTCTCCCTCGACGATCGGCAGATGGGATGGCTCCTCGGTCCCGCCTTCACCGTGTTCTTCCTGCTGGCCTCGTTCCCCCTCTCGGCCTACGCGGATCGCGGCAACCGGCGGCTCGTGATCTCGGTAGGCCTCTTCTTCTGGAGCCTGTTCACGACGCTCACGTGCCTCGCGACCGGCTTCTGGTCGCTCTTCCTCCTGCGGATGGGCGTCGGAATCGGTGAAGCCTCGGCGAGCTCACCGGGCCAGTCGCTGATCTCGTCCTACGTGGCGCCCGACAAGCGCGGCCAGAGCCTCTCCGTGATCGCGATCGGGTCCGTGCTCGGTCTCGCGATCGGCATGATGCTAGGCGGATACGTCAGCGAGTGGGCCGGCTGGCGAACGGCCTTCGTGATCGCGGGACTACCCGGGATCGTGTTCTCCGTGGTCTTCTTCCGGACGATTCGCGAGCCCGAGAAGCCCGCCGAGCCGGTCTCGTGGATCCAGACGATGAAGGAGATGTGGGCGATCCGAACCTATCGCTGGATCGTGGCCGGGCAGGCCACGGCGCTCTTCGCGTCGATGGGTCGAAATCTCTGGGAGCCGACCTTTCTCCGCCGGGTCTACGAGATGGGAGCCGGCGAGGCGGGCAGCTGATACTTCCTGACGAGCCCGCTGCCATCGGTCCTCGGCATCTACATGGGTGGGCGTTTCGCCGACAAGCTCTGGAAGCGGGACATACGCTGGGCGATGTGGGTTCCGACGATCGGCCAGATCGTCTGCATTCCGCTGCTCACGCTCTTCCTGCTCTGGCCGGAAGACCATCGCCTGCCCTTCTCGACCATCGAGGGCGGGTTTC
This sequence comes from uncultured delta proteobacterium, assembly GCA_963698485.1. Classification (GTDB taxonomy): domain Bacteria; phylum Myxococcota_A; class UBA9160; order UBA9160; family UBA4427; genus UBA4427. The sequence continues at coordinate 646,366 of CAVORA010000005.1, forward strand.
CCGTCGCGCTGCTCTGGAGCGTGGTCGCTTCGAGCCGATCTACGGAGAGCACGCCATTCGTTATTCGCTGCTCGCGGTCGTCCTGACGACGCTGGTCTCGGCGGCTTGCTGGTTCGGTGCGTCGCGACACATTCGCGGCGATTTCGAGGGCCGCGACGAACGAGCGGGCGGCGCTTGAGCCGCCATCAGGGCCAGAAACGTCGACTCGTCCGATAGAGCCGGGTCGCGAACTCATCGAGCGCCATCGTCCGCGTCTCGGCCGAAAGCACCTCACAGCTCACCACGCCATCGAAGCCCTTGCGCCGCAAGGCCTCACAGAACCGCTCGAGCTCGAAGACGCCCTCGCCGGGCATCACCCGCCTCATCAAGGTCTCCGACACGAGGTCATCGCTCTCGAGAGCCGGATGATCATCGAACTGGACATAGGCGAGCTCGTCCGGCGGAAGCGACTCGAGATCCTCCCAGCTGTCTGCACTATGGGTGAAATGCCAGCTGTCCACGAGCACACCCGCTCCCTCGACACCGGCCTGTTCGAGCACCGCGCGCGTCGAGCGGATATCGCGAACTTCGGGAAGCCAGGGCAGATACTCGATCGCCAGGCGCGTGCCCAGCTCGTGGAACGCATCGCCCGCGCGCTTCAGCCCCTCGATCACGCGACCGTCGACCGGCGAGTCGACATTGAGCTGGACGAAGTCAGGCCGCAGCACCCGCGCGACTCCCACCAGACGATCGATCTCCGACCGCGTCTTCTCGCGATCGTCGTTCACCATCAGCGTGGGCAGCTCGAAGGTACGCATCCCCGCCGCCTCGATCCGCTCCGCCAGCGCCTCGACGCGTCCGCCCTCTCGGCAGAATCGAGCGATCGAGAATTCGTCCGGACCGATGAGCCGAAAGCCGGCCTGGGCGGCCGCGTCGATCTGCCCCGGAAGATCGGGATCCTCGTCTCCCAGAAGGTACGCGGATCGATTCATCGTGTTGAAACACAGGTCCGCCATGTCGCTCTCGCTCCCATGATTCAGGTGACACTTCAGGTGAAGACTCGCTTCCGCTACACCCTGCTCCTTCGACCCACGCTCCCAGCCCAGGAGAACGAGCCGTGTCCTTCGCACTCTCGACGCAGGCGGAAGAGATCCAGAGCTTCCTCGATCGTCAGCAATGGCTCGAGCCGAACGAGCGAGTCGAGTTCGCGGAACGCGCGGGCGAAGGAAACATGAACCGAACGATCAGAGCTCACACCGATCGACGCTCCTTCATCCTGAAACAATCCTACCCCTACTGCGCGAAGTTTCCCGACATCCCGGCGCCGATCGATCGAATCGCCGTCGAGGTCGAGTTCTACCGCATCGCCCGGCGCGCAGACGCCCTCGCCCGACACATGCCCGAGATCCTGGCCTTCGCGCCGGGAGACCACCTCGCCATGATCGAGGATCTCGGTGCCGGCAGCGACCTCCTCTCCCTCTATGCCAAGGATGATCTCCGCGAGGAGGAGCTCGCGCTGCTCTGTCGCCTGGCCGAAACGCTGCACGCGCTGCCGCTCTCCGAGCGGGAGCGCCGTTCGCTTCGCAACCAGGAGATGCGCGCACTCAACCAGGAGCACATCTTCGACATTCCGCTGCGGCGCGAGAACGGTCTCGATCTCGAGTCGCTGACCCCGGGGTTGCAGGCGCTGGCAGACGACTTGAAGCGGGACGCCGCCTACCGAAAGACCATCGGCGAGCTGGGCAGGATCTACACGACCGCGAGCGGACCGGCCCTGCTGCACGGCGACTACTACCCCGGCAGCATCCTGCGAACCGAACGCGGGCTGGCGATCATCGATCCCGAGTTCGCCTTTCCGGGCCCACCCGAGTTCGACCTCGGTGTCCTCGTCGCGCATCTGGTGTTCGCCGGACGTGAAGGCCCTTCCGTCGTCGACGCGGTCCTCGACGCCTATCGTCCGGCGGTCGATCGCCGTTCGGTCGAGTCCTTCGCCGCCGCCGAGCTCATGCGCCGAACGCTCGGCGTCTCCCAGCTCCCGATCGCGGCCGACCTCGAGACCAAGCGCGCGTGGCTCGAGCAATCGAGAGCCTGGGTCGCTTCGGGATAGACCCGACCGACGCGAGCGAGCATGGACACCGGCAAGCCCGGAGGCGTAGCTGCTAGGGTGGGCGTCCATGGCACGCGTATGGGTCCTTACGAGCGGTCGAACGGGCGATGACAAACAGTCGCTCCGGCTGGCCTCGGCACTCGGCGCGCCCTACGAAGAGAAGCGCATCCACTTCAACGAGCATGCCCAGCCGTGGCGCGTGATGTTCGGGCCGAGCGTGCGCAGCGTCGACGCTTCCCGCTCGAGCCCGCTCGATGCCCCCTGGCCGGACATGGTGATCTCGAGCGGCTGGCGCCAGGTGCCCGTGGTTCGTTGGATCAAGGCGCAGTCCGGCGGTCGGACGCGTCTGGTCCAGATGAATCGACCACCCGGGCCGAAGCATTTCGACCTGATCCTGTCACCGCCGCAGTTCGGCGTTCCACTGCGAGAGAACGTCGTGCGGCTCGAGTGGCCGCTCCAGCTGCCGCCGTCGCGCGAGGTCCTCGAGCAGGCGCGCGAAGCCTATCGCGAGCGACTCGATCGACTGCCGCGACCGTGGACGGTCGTGCTGCTCGGAGGTGCCTCGCATCCCTTCGATCTCGACCGCCGGGTCGCGGAGCGGCTCTTCGAGGGCGTGCTCGACCGTTGCAGCGCCAGCGGCGGCTCGCTGCTCATCTCGACGAGTCGCAGGACACCCGCATCGGTCCTCGAGGTCGCCCGACGCACCGCTGCGTCCGCCGGCGAGAGAGCCACCCTGCATGAATGGCGACCGGATGCCCGCGACAATCCCTACGTCGCGTTCCTGGCGGGCGGGGACGAGTTCGTGATCACCCCCGACAGCGTCTCCATGCTCGTCGAGGTGGCGCGCCTGGGTCGACCCATCGCGATCGCCCCGCATACGCGAGCACAGTCGCCATGGAAGTCGGCTCGAGCCGGCTTGAAGCGGCTCTTCCATGGCCCGACAGCCGGTCCTCAGTCGCGTGCCAGGGCGCTCTCGAGTGACCTGGCCTCGTTCCTCGGTCTGAAATACGCCCGGGATCTCGCAGACGTGTCGAGACGATTGGTCGAGGGAGGCTGGGCCGCTGATTTTCCCGAGTTCGCCGGGGGGCCGGAGACGCCCCTGGCCGATCACGACTTCGAACGCGCCGTCGAGCGAATCCGCGAGCTCCTGGCCGAATCGGAGCCCGCCTGAAGACGGGCGGCGGGCGGCGAAGGCATCGGGCGCACCGGGTGTGTCGGAAGGGTCGCGTCGTGCGGAATCGTGCGGCTAGGCCCAGCGCTCGTAGGTGTGATGCTCCAGCTCGCGCTTGCCGTAGAGGCCATGGAGCTTCTTCTTCGGACCGGTCCGGGTCGCGAGACTGAAGTGGTACGAGACTTCCGTGTGACGCATGGCGACCGCGTGGATCAGGCCCATCCACCAGTCGGGCGGTCGTACGGTGCAATGTGCGTTCTGACCGTTGGGAAGATTCTTCTTGGCCGGATAGCAGGCGATATTCGCGAACACGAAGCGCCGGGCGAAGCCGAACATCTCGTCGAGAATCCAGGGCAGATCGGGCTCGGTGATGTGCTCGAGCACGTCGGTGCAGATGACTCCGTCGAATTTCTCCGACGGCAGCTGACTGAAGGGCTCGTAGCCGGGGTCGTAGCAGCGGATGCTCTCGAGCCCCCAATACTCCTGGAGGCTGGGAGCGGTGATCGCGCCGATCTCGATGTCCTTGGTCTCGTAGGACTGGCCCTTGCCGCTGCCGTAGTCGAGCAGGGTCCGACTCTTCGTCCGCTCGATCATCGTCTTGATGGTGGGCGCGTGGCTCGCGAGCATCTTGCCCGCGAAGGTCTGCTCGGCCGGGCGGTGATTCTCCTTCTCGGCCTTGTCCGCTCCCTGCTCGTGAAGGGTCGCGTACATGTCGACCATCGCCCGATACTCCGGGCTCGGATCTTCCCGCGTGTAGCTCGACATCGATGCGCCTTTCTAGCGTCCGGCTCGACCCCTGGTCGATCCGCTCTCCGGGGCCCGCCGAGGGGCCGATCGACGACCCGCCTCAGCGAGCGGGTCCATCCTCTTCGAAAGCTCCCGGCCTCCATCCCGCTCAGCCCCGCTCAGCGAGGCTTTTCGTCTCGCAGCACGCGGCGCCATGCACGGCCGCTGTGTCGTCGCAGGGATGGTTTTTCGGGGGGACTGCGGGGCCGTCGGGAGATCGCCCCGCCCTGCCGTCGGTCGAATAGCACGACGCCCGGGGAACGCCAAATCAGGCACGCGCGGGCGCGCGCCTCGTCTCCTCGGGGTTCGTCGTGCGCTACATTGCGCCGGCCGTCGGACCGGATCGTCGTTCACGATGCGTCGATTCGCCCGCGTGTCGATCGTTGCACGACCGGTGGCCTGCGGTCAGAAGCCGGGTCGAATCGGGCCCGCCACTTCAGGCAGACCGTCGGAGCCCGTCGCGAACAGGCCGCTTCGCTTCGTTCGAGAGTCCTGATCCGAGCCAACCCAAGCCCGTGTCAACCAGGCACAGGAACAATGCAATCGAGAGCGGACCTTCCATGAGCTTCAACTCCCTGATGGCCCTTCTGACCCGAGGCACCCTCGACTACCTCGAGGCCAAGCCGTCCGTCCTCGAGCTGGGCAATCAGACCCTGCGCGCGAGCGACGAGGCGCTCCGCCTGATCATCGAACGCTCTGCGCCCGGATCGACCAGAGAGCCGGTCGACACCGCGGGCCTGCAGAAGCTGGTCTCACAGGGCGAGAAGGCGCGAGGCGAGCGCGCCGCCGACTACTACCGCCTGCTCGGCTTCTCGAACTACACCGCCATCGACGTGAACGACAACTATGGCAGCCTGATCATGGATCTGAACAAGGATCTTCGCGAGGCCTACGGCTACAAGGACACCTTCTCGCTCGTCACCAACAACGGCACCGGCGAGCACGTGTTCAATCAGCACACGATCTATCGCAATGCCCACCAGCTGACGAAAGCCGGTGGCATCATGATCCACTCCCAGCCCTTCATCGACTACATCAACCACGGCTTCTACTCGATCCACCCGAACCTCTACCACGCGCTCGCGGTCGCCAACGGCTACGACATCCTCGCGATGGGCGTGGCGACGCGCGATGGCTACGGGATCATCGCCCTCGGAGGCGATGCCCTGCGCGACCAGAAGACGCCGATCCTGGCGAAGGAGACGCGGGTCTCGCTGGGCGTCCTGCTGTCGTCGGCCAAGATCGGTCCGCGCGGTCCGCGCGGCTGGCTGAAGCGCTTCGCGGGCAACGCCGACGGACGGCGCTTCGGGGCCGAAGTCAGACGGCTCCAGCGCAACAGTCTGAAGCTGATGTCCTTCGCGATCCTTCGAAAGCCGACTGATTCCGAGTTCCAGATCCCGATCCAGACGGTCTACGAGCCGGTCGTCCAGGACGATGGGCTCCGGTCCGAATACGGCCTCGAGTCGACGGCCTGAGCCCGAACCGCCGAGTCGAGCCCGGCGAGTCCCAACAAGAACCGCGGTCCCACCCGATCGCCCAAGACGAGAGCCCCATCCCCATGTCGACCCAAGTTCTCTCCCATGCCCTGAGAGCGATCGAAGAGGGGCGCGCACAGATCGAGCGCGACCCGTACCCTCACCTCGTCGTCGAGAACATCCTTCCGCAGGCCCTGTATGACGAGCTCGAGGCGAACTTTCCGAGCGTGGAATACGTGGTGGATGGAGACGACATCGAGAACAACCGCATCTACCTGCGTTCGTCGGATCGGATTCTGGCCGACCCGCAGCTCTCGAGCCTCTGGCGCGAGTTCGTCGAAACCAACACCCAGCGCGCAGTCTTCGAGACAGCCCTCGAGATCTGGGGCGAGGACATCGAGCGCTGTCACCCGGGCATCGAAGCGAATTTCGGAAAGCCGATCGAGGCCTTCGAGGTCGCGCGTCGGTCGGGCAAGGGCGACTCGGAAGCGAATCGGCGTGCGGATCTCGTGATCGACTGCCAGTTCGGGATCAACAGCCCGGTTCGCAAGCACAGCGCGGCGCGCGGACCGCACGTCGATCGCGGCGCGAAGCTGTTTTCCGCCCTGCTCTATTTTCGCGATGAACGAGACCCGTCAGAGGGCGGAGAATACGAGCTGTTCCGGCTCCGGCGAGGGCCCTTCCCGCCCAGCCGCATGAAGCGGATCCCGAAGCGCTACGTCGAGCCGGTCAAGCGGGTGCCCTACCGCGCCAACTCGCTGGTGATGTGGCTGAACACGCCAGACGCCATTCATGCCGTCGCGCCTCGGACGGTGACGGAATATCCCCGGCGATACATCGCGATCAGCGGCGAGTGCTTCGGCGGCGCGCTGCCGAGCGGCTTCTTCTCGCGTTTCCCGGAGTGGAGCAGCCCGATCGGCCGAGTCCGCGCCGCGCTCGGCATCTAGCGCGCTGCGGTCGAAAGCACCCGGGACGGCCTTCCCGAAGCCCCGAGAGCCCAGACGGCCGCGCAGTCGACGCGTCGCCGGCGAGTCCCTCCTGGCCCGCCCCCAAGCAATCCCAGACAGCGACGCATCAGGAATGGGCAAAACCCCTCGATCCAGGATCGAGGGGCCCCCGAGCCCGGCTCCCGAGCCCGAAAACCCCCAAGGGAATCAGGCACTTGGCGAGAATTCCCCGGCGCCGGATCGATCGCTGGGCGCTATCCTGCCAGCGGTCAGACGCTACTCGCTGATCTCCAACCCGCTCCCAGAGAAGCCCTCGATGAATCGCATTCGCGCAGCAAGACAAGCCCTTGGATGGACCCAGAACGATCTCGCCAAAAAGGCGAACGTGTCCCCGCGAACGATTCACGCCGTCGAAAAAGGCCGGCCTTGTCGACAGGCGACCAAGCGACACATCTTGAACGCGCTCGGCGTTCCCTGGGAGATGCGCGACGAATATTTCGTGCGCGCCCGCAGCGTTCGCCCGCTCGTCGCGGCGATGGACGAAGCGCGAAGCGCCTGATCGTCCTCGCCGATTGCACCCGTTGGAGCGGAGCGCTCGCGAGCGCCGGCCGATCGAACCCCGATGTCTGCTCCCGACGCTGGAATGTGCGCGAGCATCCGCTCGACGTCGGCTCGCCCGGTTCGGTGCCCTCACTCGAGGGCGTCTCAGAGCGATCGTGCCATCCGGTTCGATGTTTCGATCAGACGATCCGCCGTCCTCTCCATGAAATGGCTGAGCGCTCGCTCTCCCTCATCGAAGCGGTCGGAAGCGAAGAGCCCGGCGACCTCCTGCTCGACGCGGATTCTCTCGAGCTCGACGCCGCGTTCCATGTCTCGCCAGCCTGCTCGAATCCTGGGGAGTGAGCGCGCGAAATCTTCGGTCGCGCGTTCTTGAAGCGTGCGCAGCGCCTCCCAGGCCGAATCCGGTGGAGCGGACTCCAGCGGTGGATGCCTGACGACGACGTGCGATGCGGAAGCGAGCTTCGCCGGAATCACGCCGTCGAGGTAGACGGGGATGAAGAGCCCGGTACAGGGCGTCGCGAACGAGATCCAGACCGGCCACGGACGACGGCCGACCTCCTCGGGCAGCCGGGCCACCATGCTCGCCGTCGTCATCGACATCGGATCCGCATGCATGCAGACGCTGTAGCGATCGGGATCATGCGGTTCGAGCGCCGCGGACGGAGGATCGGACGAGGCACCGTGATCGCATAGCCAGGCCTTCATCGAGGCGACCGTCAAGGGCGGTCCCGTCAGAGCCCGTCCCGCGGCCTGCCGTCGCCGCTCGGTCAGGAAGTCTGGCCACTCGGCGATTCCGTAGGCCTGCTTGAAATCGAGACGACCCTGCTGCGACCAGTAGCCCTGCTGCGAGGCATGGCGTTCGAGAGCGCGCGAACCGATCTGCCACTCGGTTCCGAGCGACAGACAATTGCTCTGTCCCGCCCCCTCGACCGAGCGAGCGGCCCAGCCGCGCGCCGTCGTCTCGAGCACCCAGGCCGACCGCCCGTCCGCGATCGCGAAGCTGTTCTGGTAGCCCTCGTCGCCTTCCGGAGCGAACGCCGAGCCACCCTGTCCATGCTTCTCGAGCAGCGCCGCGATCACCTCGAGCGCCTCGCGGGCATCGCGGCCACGCTCGAGGCCGAGGCGAACGAGATCCATCCCGATCAAGCCAGGATCCTCCTCGAGCGGCTCGCGTGACCAGGTCGCATGATTGCCGATGGCCACCCCGTGCTCGTTGACGCCGTGCTCGAAGCCCCAGCACCAATCCGGCGAGTGGCCCATCAGTCGATAGGTCTCGGCGACCTGGTCGATCTCGACGTGGGTGCATCGCACGACCGATCCTCGGGGATGGTAGGCGGCGGGAAACTGAACGAAGGGCTGCGGCTCGCGCCCGCGCCGATCGCTGTTCTTCGCGAACAGGGTCGCACCATCGGCGGTTCGAGCGCCCCGAGCGACCAGGGAGTCACACATGCGAGGGAAGGTATCGCGGTCACGCAGCGGCGCTCGCCCCCGCCCGGGGCTCATGGACGGCGGCGCTGCGAATTCACTAGGATCGACGCGAAGGCTGACGAGCGATCATCGTCCGAACGACGTCGATGCCCGCCAGCTCGCCTCGACAGCCGCGCGCGCCGGTCCGGCAGCGCTCCAGGAGAAAAGCGACCATGTTGACGGATCTGGAAGGCAAGGTGGCCGTCGTAACGGGCGCGGCCAGCGGGATCGGAGCGGCGCTCGCTGCGGGCTTCGCCGCCGAGGGCATGCGCGTCATCGCCTCGGACATCGACCTCTCGGGCGCTCAGGCGACCGCCTCCAAGATCGGCGACGCGGCGCACGCCGTTCGAGTCGACGTCGCGGACCCCGCCTCGGTCGCAGCGCTGGCGGACGAATCCTTCAAGCGTTTCGGACAGGTCGACGTGTTGTTCAACAATGCCGGCGTGTTCCAGGGCGGTCTCGCATGGGAGCGAAGCCTCGAAGATTGGCGGTGGACCTTCGACGTGAACGTGTTCGGCATCATCCATGCCATCAAGTCTTTCGTCCCGCGCATGATCGCCCAGGGGACCGACGGGCATATCGTGAACACCGCCTCGGTCGCGGCCTTCGTCGCCGGCCCGACCTCCGGTCCCTACGTCGTCTCGAAATGCGCCGCCTTCTCGCTCAGCGAATCCCTGGCGCTCGACCTGCAGGCCGTCGGCTCGAAGATCGGCGCCTCCGTGCTCACGCCGAGCACGATCGACACCGGCATCGCCCAGACCGCGCGCGTTCGCCCCGAGGCCTACGGGCGTGACGAGACCCCGGACGGCAAGGTCGTCGCCGAGCATCTGCAGAAGCAGCTGAACACCGGGATCCCCGCCACGGACGTCATCGCGCCGGTGCTCGCCGGAATCCGCTCGGGCGAATTCCTGATCCCGACCAAGCCGAGCTATGCGGCACAGATCCGCAATCGCTATGAGGCGTTGCTCGATCGTCGGCTTCCGGGAATGACCGAGGTCGACTGATCGCGCACCAGCATCAGTTGCCGTCTCGCGGACCGAGGCGACCGAGCGCCCTCACCCCACCAGCGAGCGACACGATTGGAGACCCCTTGACCTACGAGCCTCGACTGAACAGCCCCGCGACCGGCGTCATCGTCACCGGAGGGGCCTCGGGCCTCGGCCGCGCCAGCGCCGAGGCCCTGGCCGCTGTCGGCAGGCCGGTCTCTCTCTGGGATCTCGACGCCGAGAAGGCTGCAGCCGTCGCCAAGGAAATCGCTGCGACCTACGGCGTGACCACTCAGGGCCTCTCGGTCGACGTGCGCGATCCGCAAGCGCTGGAAGGCGGCGTCGTGTCGACGCGCAAGGCCCTCCCCTCGATCGGTGGGCTGGTTCACGCCGCGGGGATCGTCGACACCGACTCACTCGACGGCCTGACCCCGGAGAGCTGGGACAACGGCATCAACATCCATCTGCGGCCGCTCGCCTTGCTCTCGAAGGCGCTGCTGCCCGACCTGTCGGCTCACCCCGGCTCCGCGATCGTCGCCTTCGCATCGATCAACGCGACGCTCGGCAATGCCGTCAACCCGATCTACAGCGCGGCCAAGGGCGGCGCGCTGTCGCTCGTGCGCTCGCTCGCCGACCGACTGGCGCACGACGGAATCCGCATCAATGCGATCTCGCCCGGTCAGATCCGGACGCCCATGATGCAGCCGAGTCTCGACGCAATGAGCGACGAACACTTCACGCAACGCATCCTGCTGGAGCGAATCGGTGACCCCGAGGAGATCGGACGCGTCGTGCGCTTCCTGCTCTCGGACGAAGCGAGCTATATCACGGCCGCCGAGATCGTCGTCGACGGCGGCAACATCTCGTCCCAGCGCACCTGAAGCACGGCGCGGGCGGAGCCCGCGAAACGCGCACGCAAGGAGATCTCGATGGCAGGAAGACTCGACGGAAAGGTCGCGCTCATTTCGGGCGCGGCGCGCGGCATCGGCGAGGCCGACGCGCGGCTCTTCGTGGCGGAGGGCGCGAAGGTCGTCCTGGGGGACGTCCTGGACAGCGAGGGCGAGAAGGCGGCCTCGAAGCTCGGCCCGAACGCGAGCTACATCCATCTCGATGTCACCCGGCCCGAGTCCTGGGCCGAGGCCGTGTCGCACGCCCGCGAGCGCTTCGGTCGGCTCGATGTCCTCGTCAACAACGCCGGAATCCTGCGCTTCGAGTCGATCGAAGAGACGAGCCTCGAGACCTACGAGGCCGTGATCAGGGTCAACCAGATCGGCGCCTTTCTGGGCATGAAGGCAGCCCTGCCCGCTCTGCGCGCCGCGGGCGGCGGCTCGATCGTGAATATCTCCTCCACCGCAGGACTCGAAGGGATGCACGGACTCGTCGGCTACTGCGCCAGCAAGTTCGCGGTCCGCGGCATGACCAAGGTCGCCGCGCTCGAGTTCGGCGCCGACAACATCCGAGTGAACTCCGTCCATCCGGGAGGCACGGCGACCGCCCTGGTGACCGCCGTCGGGAGCGACGCACCCGCGCAGGAAGAGTACGAGCCGCCCCAGCCGATCAAACGAATTGCGGACCCCTCCGAGATCGCCGAGATGGTACTCTGGCTGGCGTCGGACGCGTCGAGCTTCTGTACGGGTGCAGAGTTCGTAGTGGACGGGGGCATGACGGCGGGGCCACCCCCACTCGCCATCGGCTGAGACTCTGCTCGGCCGAGAGGCCGTCGTGAGACCCGCATCGGAACCCCATCGTACGACACCGGATCGGATCTACAGTCGAACTCGCAAGTAAGGAGCGCCCAGTGACTTCAATCCGATGGCCCGGCGCCATAGCCGCCGTGCTCAGCCTCAGCTTCGCGCTCCTGGTGCCGCCGGCGCGAGCGCAGGGCTTCCTCGAGACCTCGGATGAGGACAGCGAATCGATCACCGTCTACCTCGAATATATCGGCGGCCTCAACTTCGTCCGCGATCAGAACCTCACCGGAGCCGACGCATCGGGATCCGGGCTCGCCGGCTCCGCCGATCTCGCGACGGGCTACGCGCTAGGCGGAGCAGTCGGTGCGCGTTTTCTAGAGCATTTCCGCGCCGAGCTCGCCATCAGCTACAGCGACACGGCGGTCGACAACTTCTCACTTCAGGGCGAGCCGAGCACCGCCAAGGGGGGCCTCTCGCTGCTGGCCATCATGGCGAATGGCTATGTCGATTTCGACTTCGGCATCGGCGTGCGCCCGTATCTCGGCGCCGGCATCGGATGGGGCGAGATCGAATTCGACGCCCGCAATCGCTCGGGACCGGGCCAATCCGAGGTCTCGGATACCGACAGCGTCTTCGCCTGGAATGTGATGGCGGGTGCGGCCGTCCCCCTCAGCGATGTTGTCGAGCTGTCGCTCGGCTATCGCTACCTCGCGACCGAAGACCCCCGCCTGAAAGCCCGTTCGGCGGGCCTCACCCGGCGCCTCGACTCCGAATACGATGCCCACCAGCTGCTCTTCGGATTACGGCTCAACTTCTGACGCGCTCGAGCGTTTCGCGCGCCGCAGGCCTGGACGACCGCGGGCAGGGGCGGCGGCGTTTTTTCCACTATCGTTTGCTGGCGCTGGGCTCCAGCCCACCGAATCGATAGGAATCGAAAGGCACCCGCGCCGGTGCGAAGGGGAGCATCCTCACGTGACCTCGATCCGATCCAACAAGCTCGTCACTCAATTTCTGCCGCGGCTGCTCTGCCTTGCCGCACTGCTGACCCTGACCTTCTCCGCGGGCTCGGGGATGGCCCAGGACGAGCAGGAAAGCCAGGACCCCGGCCGGCTGATCCCCTACGTGGAATACATGGTCGGTGCCTCCTTCGTTCCGAACCAGACCCTCAGCGGAAAGGGGGCGACCGGCGCCGGACTCTTCGGCAGCGCCCGTCCGGACACGCCCGGCTATTTCTTTGGCGGGGCCGTCGGTGCGAAATTCTTCGAGTATTTCCGGAGCGAGCTCCAGATCGGCTACCGCTCGACGGACGTCCAGAACATCTCGGTCCAGGGTGAGCCGTCCGGCACCAGTGGAGACCTCGGACTGCTGAGCATCATGGCCAACGGCTATTTCGAGATGGAGATCGCCGAGGGCTTCAGTCCCTTCGTCGGCGTCGGGATCGGTTGGGGCATGCCGCGCCTCGACGCGCAGAACAAGCCCGGCCCGCAGCAGCTCTCGATCGACGACACCGACAGCGTCTTCGTCTTCAACGCAATGGCGGGAGGCTCCTACGCGCTCTCGGACGTCACGGACGTCTCGCTCGGCTACCGCTACATCCAGACCGAGGACATCTCCTACAAGTCGACGATCGGGACGACGGCCCAGCGCATGAACTTCGAGTACGACGCGCACGAGGTCTACGTGGGTCTCCGCTTCAACTTCTAGCGCGGTCGACGAAGCCAGCGCGCTCGACCCTGGATCGACGATTCGGTCTCGAGCCGACGCCCGTCCGAGAGCTCAGAACCGGAAGGTCCAGCGGAGCTTCGCGGCGGGCTCCGTTCGGCGGACCCGAAAGTCGCCAGGATCCGCATCGAAATCCTGGCCGATCACCAGGAAGAGCTCGCGACCCGGCTCGATGATCCACTGCAGCCGGGTCTGGAACTCGAGATCGTCCGAGAGATTGTCGTACTGGACCAGCGTGTTCCACGCGAGATCCGGCGTGAAGGCGATCTGCACGCGAAAGCGCGCGAGACGAATATTGAAGTTCCGATTCGCGACGTCGCCGGTCTGCCGCGTGCAGTCCGCGCCCGCGAAGCCCTGGCAGGATTCCAGGCCAAAGAAGAAGCGCTCGTCGTACTCGATCGAGAAGAGCAGGTACTTGTTCGGACGCCATTGCAGGAGCGGAGCCAGGCGGACGCCCATGCCGTCGAAGAACTGGCCGAAGCCCGACGTCCATTCGAAGCGGAGGGCCCGATGCTGGCTGGTCTTGAGATAGAGGATCCCCGAGGACTGCTGATACTCGCCGGGCGGAATCCCGATATGTTCCGCGATGTAGAAGGGCAGACTCGTGTCCTCGTAGAGAAACGCGTATTGGAGCTCCACGCTGTCATCGACCTGCGTCGTCAGCCGAAAGGGGCTCGCGAAGATCGCGACACTCTCGAGGTGGTTCGTACGATCCGTGGTGATCGTCGAGTCGAAGACCAGGTCGATCGTGCGCACCTTGCTCTTCTGGTAGCGGAAGCGATAGCGGTAGTCGGTCTCGTAGCGCCGGATGTCGGTCCGATTGACGAATCCGAGCGCCGGGTCGAATCCCTGCTGCAGCTCCTTGAATCGAAGCTTCCAATTGATGAGATCGTTCGGGTAGGCAAGGGTGCCGCCCCAGGCGGTCGATCGATCTCCATAGCTGCCACCCGATAGATTCTGCTGGATCCAGAGCGTGCCCTGGACGAAGCGATTCGACACGAGCTGACTGCTCCGAAGGTTCAGGTCGGCCCCGAGCAGCAGGTCCTCCTCCTCCGAGTTCGGATCGCCGTGCGTCACCAGGAATCCGACGTTCGACTCCTCGAGGATATTCGCCGAGACCCTCCCGATCGCGAGGTTCTCGCCATCTCGCCCGGCGTTGCGATCCTGCTGGATGTCGATGAACCCGAGATTGAAGCGCCCGACGCGACCGGCGAGGCGTCCACCGCCCAGCAGCCGCACGCTCGACAGCTCGTCCGCAAAGCGGTTCCCGACCTTCTGGTTGAAGAGTCCGATTCGACGGGAGAAGAAGGGCAGTCCGTTCTCGGCGTTCAGGTCGGCGAACTGGAAGATCCCCGAATCGCGCAGGAAGAACTCCCGCTTCTCCGGAAAGAAGAGCGCGAAGCGACTCAGATTCACCCGGGCATCGTCGATCTCGGTCTGGGCAAAGTCGGTGTTGGCGGTGACCGAGGCCGTGAGCGAAGGCAGGACCCGGTAGAAGGCATCGAAGCTCGGCTCGACCCGGAGCTCGCTGTGATCGTCGTAGTCGCGATTCCCCTCCGTGCTGTCCTCGCCCTGCTCGTCGTGGATGCCGCCGATCGACATCGTCGGCACGACGTCCAGGCCGATGCCCTGCGTGGCCACGCTCATGCCGTGGAGCGTCCCAGCTCGGCTCATGTTGACCGAGTTCCGCTGCAGTGACGGGTCGGCCCAGCGATCCTCCTCGTTCACCCGGCGGACGCGACGCGACAGATTCAGGCCCCAGACGTCCGCACCGGGCCGAAAAGTCAGGGTCTGGAAGGGGATCGCGACCTCGGCGGTCCAGCCCAGCTCGTCGATTCGCGCGTCGGCGTACCAGATGCCATCCCAGTTCTCTTCGAAGGCATCGCGGGCGAAGGTCGCGTCGCGACGTCCCCCGTTGGGATTGATCTGGAAGAAATATCCGTTCTGCCGATCGTGGAACGTATCGAGCACGACATTGAAGCCGTCGTCGTAGAAGAAGAGCTCGGTCCGCGCCATGCGGTTGGCGACGATCTTGTCCGGCTCGGGATCGTAGGCACGAAACGACACGAATAACGTCTTGCCATCCGTGAGGATCCGGAACTCGGTCTTGAAGCTGGGGTCCTGGCAGAGGAAGGGCTCGACCTGGGTCAGGTTCGTGATGACCTCGGCCTGCTCCCAGACGGCATCGTCGAGCACGCCGTCGATCGTGGGCACTTCCTCGACGAAGACCGCGAAGGCCTTGGGCTCGACGCCGCGCGCGCAATCCTCGACCGCCCTGGCGGACGCCATCGTGCTCCACGACGAGAACGAGAGGACGAGGAGCAGCGCCGGAAGGCAGGCAAGACATCGCAAGCAATGACCCGAGCGCACCCTTCCTCTCCCCATGCGCCGGCATCAGGCGCCGCGTCGACGTTAACCCGTTCATCACCCGGCACCAGCGGGGTTCTGCGGTCCCTCGACCCTTCGCCGAAGCCTCGAAGGACCACTCCCTCGCCAGGAGTCCGAGCCGGATCGAGTTCCTTCGACCCGTCGGACTTCCCTAGACTGGTATGGATCCGGTGCTCCGGATCTCTTCAGGAGTGAGAGCCATGACCTCTTCTTCATCCAGCCATGAGTCGTCTGCCCGGCAGCTTCGCGCGCGACTCGGCCACCCCGTCATCGACGCCGATGGCCACACCGTCGAGTTTCTGCCCGCGCTGCTGCCCTACTTCCGAAAGGCCGGCGTGGCCGATCAGGCCGAGCAGCTCTATTCCCGCGTGCTCGATTCGGGCGCCGGGCTGTGGTCTTCGCTGTCACGGGAGGAGCGCGCGCGGCGGCGGACCGTGCGACCCTCCTGGTGGGCCGTGCCCGCGCGCAACACCCGGGACTTCGCGACCGCCAGCATGCCCGCGCTCCTGTACGAACGCATGGAAGAGCTGGGGCTCGATTTCAGCGTCGTCTACCCATCGCTCGGCCTGGTCCTGCTCGACGTTGCCGACACGAAGCTCCGTCGAGCCTGCTGCCGCGCGCTCAACCAGTTCCACGCCGACGCCTTCGAGGGCCTCGGAGATCGCCTCGCACCGGTGGCGATCATTCCGATGATGACGCCCGAAGAGGCGATCGAAGAGCTCGAGTACGCCGTAGAGGAGCTCGGATTCAAAGCCGCCCTGATCTCGAGCTTCGTGCGACGCCCGATCGAGGCCGTGGCCGATCGCGGCGCGGACGTGCGCTTCCACGCGAGCTGGACCGATTCCTACGGGCTCGACAGTCCCTTCGACTACGACCCGTTCTGGGCACGCTGCATCGAGCTCGGCATCTCGCCGGCCGCGCATAGCGGTGCCTTCGGCTGGGACAGTCACCACTCGACCACCAGCTACATGTTCAACCACATCGGACTCTTCGCCACGCCGAGCGAGACCCTCTGCCGCTCGCTCTTTCTCGGCGGCGTGACCCGGCGCTTTCCCGATCTGCGTCTGGCACTGCTCGAAGGCGGCGTCTCCTGGGGCTGCCGCCTGCTGAACGACCTGCTGGGACATTGGGAGAAGCGGAATCCAGAGGCGATCCAGAACTACAACCCGGCCCACTTCGACCGCGAGCTATTCGGACAGCTGCTCGGACGATACGGCCAGAACTTTTCACGGCTCGGCGACGGACCGGATATCCAGGAGCTCGCGTTCGGCGCGCCCTCGGGTCAGGCCGAGCCCGACGACGAGTTCGCGGCTTGCGGCATCGAGAAGGCCGAGGACATTCCCGCGCTCTTCAACCGCAACTTCTTCTTCGGCTGCGAGGCCGACGACCCGCTCGTCCATCACGCCTTCGATCGCAAGGGACTCCCCTTCGGCCAGCCGCTCCACCCGCTCTTCGGCTCGGATATCGGCCATTGGGACGTCCCGGACATGCGCGACGTGTTGCGCGAGGCCTTCGAGCTCGTCGAAGAAGAACGCCTCGATCGCGAGCAGTTTCGCGCCTTCACCTTCGACAACGTCGTGCGCTTCTATACCGACACCAATCCCCGATTCTTCGAGGGGACGGTGGTCGCGGAGGCGGCTCGAAGCTGGCTCGCCTCCGAGGGACGGCCTCTGCCGACCCCGCATAGCACGGACTGACTCCGACGTGGCGGCCTAGACCTCGTCGACGTAACGGTCGGTGCCCGGGACAGGTCGGGATGAACGCCGCCGCGAACGCGACCTCGCCCATGCCCGCCGCCGCCTGCTTCTGCGCGAAGCTTCCGAAGAGGGCTTCCCAGCTCTCGCGCGGATCGCGGTCGAGAAAATAGATCTCGAGGTTGCGCCGCTCCGAGCCCGGCGCCGGCGCCACGTAGGCGGGCGACTCTTCCGGGAGCTGGAGCGGATCGAGCGACAGGCAGAGTGCCGCATCCGAGCCGGGCAACGTCCGGGGCAGGTGCTCCTCGATGAGCCAGCGCTCTCTTTCCTCGGCACTCACGCCCTCGGGTCGCTCGCTGATCACGAGAACGACGCCCGGAAAGGGATGGTCGAGTGCGACCTCGGGCGGAACGCCATCTTCATCGCGACACACCGCGATTCGATGCGCATAAAAGCTCGCGTGCACGGCCTTTCGCCCGCCGCCCCCGTCCATCCGGCCATTCGCGCCGAGCCACAGCACGCGTTCGACGGCCCAGTCCTCCGCTTCGCGGTGGTGTCCGCGCTCCATCCAGTAGAGCGCGAGGAAGGACCCGAGCGAGGTATCGGCCACCGCGCTCGAAGACGCCGGATAGCGAAGCGCCTTGAGGGGCCGCGTCGCCACGAAGCGACGACCGGCGAAGAAGGACTCACCCGTCATGCAGCCGGCATAGAAGTGGTCGCGCTCGTACCAGCGATTGAACTCCCGGGCCTTGCCGGGTGCCGGCTCGAGCAGACTCACCAGGATGCTCCCAAGCGCGACACCGTATTCGGGATCATCGTCTACATGAATGATTCGCAATGCATCATCCCCCTCGCCGTCGCGCGGATCACTCGCCCACCAGCACCTTGCGCGCGTGCTCGGTATCCATGTACTCCTTCCACTCGGTGATCTTGCCGTCCCGAGCGCGCATCAGGAAATGGTATTCCTGGGAGTACTGGTCGCCTCGAAAGGTCTTGCCCGAGCTCGTCGCCTCGATCGCCACCGCATCTCCTTCCGCGACCATCGAATGGGCCTTGAAGGTCAACCCGTCCGGGAAGAGATCGAGTACCGCTGGCATCCCCGCAAGCGCCCCTTCTCGATCGTTCTCGCCGCTGAAGGGCAGCGAGCCCGTCACCCAGATCCGGAAATCGTCCGAGTAATGTTCGGCCACCCAGTCCTGATCGGCGTTGCTGAGCGCGTCGAGCATGGCCTGCGCGAGCTTCTTGTTGTCTTCTTCCTGCTTTCCCATGATTCCCTCTCTCCCGGCTTCGCCGGCTCGCAAACGACGGACGCGCACAGCCCCGCTCCAGCTATCGAGCGGAAGGCCTAGAGCAGACGACCCGTCTGGTGCTCGCCCTTCATCGTCGTCCTGTGTACCACGCGATCGTATCCCGGCGGCGCTCCGTACGCCTTGTGCATCGTGCGCCAGTTGTCCCAGAGCACCATGTCGCCCTCTTCCCATTCGTGCACGTAGGCGAAGCGGTCGCTCAGCGTGTGTTCGACGAGCTCTTCGAGAATCGCATCCCCTTCGGCTCGATCCATCCCGACCATGTCGATCAGATGAACCGTCGAGAGCGAGAGCGACTTGCGCCCGCTGATCGGATGCGTCCAGACCAGCGGGTGGGCCACGTCGGGGAACTCGGGGTACTCGACGTTGCCCGCGTCGCCCAGCTCGATCTGCTCGCTTCGCCCGAAGCGCATGTCGCAGAGATTCGCCACGAAGTCGAAGCGCCCCTCGAGTCCCTCGATCCGATCCCGGGTCGCCTGGGGCAGGGCATCGTAGGCCGCGGCCGTATCGATCCAGGCCGTCTCGCCCCCGACCGCCGGCTTCTCGACCATTCGCAGGATCGCGCCGCGATTGGGCGTCGTCGTGTAGATCAGATCGGTGTGATAGGGGATCCGGCCGACGACGGGCTCGCCGTCGAAGTAGTAGGTCATCTGCTGACGGTCGCCCTTCTGTGCCAGGCGGATGATCTCGGGATTGCCCTCGAGCCGGATGCTCTCGACCGGATGGACCTCGAGCTCGCCGAAGCATCGACTGAGCCGCAAGTGTCGCTCGTTCGAGGTCCCGATCCCCCGAAAGAGCACGATCGCCGCGTCGAGCCAGACTTCGTTGAGCGCCCTCGCCGTCGCCTCATCGATCTCCCGATCGAGATCGAGCCCGATCACCTCCGCTCCGATGCCACCTTCCAGGGGTCGCGCCTCGAATTCCATCCCGGTTCTCCCTCGGCCCTCGACAGGGCCCATCCTTCAGCTCGGATCCCTCGCCAGCAGCTCGCGTGTCCGCTTCGGGTCGGCGATCCCGCGCCCGATCCGATCGGCCATCGCCACGATCCGCTCGACCTGCGAGGCGTTCGTGAGCAGCTCGCCCTCGAAGAGCGGATTGTCCCCGACCCCCGTCCGCACGTGCCCGCCGTGCTCGACCGCGTAGCGGCTGAGCGACGGCGTGGCATCCGCCCTCTATGTAGGTCATCCACCGATAGGGCACTTCCGCCGGAATGATCTCCTGCGTGAGGATGCGCAGCCCGGACTCACTCGGCGGGATGCCCCACGCGTGATTCTCGCTCATCGTGATCTTGAGCAGGAGTGGATCGGTCGCCCAGCCCAGCTCGCGATAGGCGAGCACATGACGGACGTGTCCGAGCTCGCGAACGGTGTAGCTGAAGCGGATCCCCTGCTCCTTCGCGAGCCGCGCGAAATACTCGAACTCGCCATGCGAGACACTGAGCACGTAGTCCCAGCCGAGCGTGCGCTGCTCGGGGTCGTCGCCTTTCCAGTCGAAGTCGGCGTAGTTCACGGCGCCGGGGTCGATCGTCGCGAAGTCCAGGCGGATGTCGGGATCCTCCGCGAGCGCTCGCAGATGCGAGAAGCGCTCGGCAGGCGTCGGCGAGGCTCCGTAGGTCGGGTAGAGCAGCACCTCGGGGTCGGCCCGCCGAATCCCGCGCATGACGTCACGGTAGAACTCGGTGCCGGGATGCAGCAGCTCGCCGGTCCGCTCGTCGCGGGCGTGGAAATGGAGAATCGAGGCTCCGGCCTTCGCTGCCGCCAGCGCATCCTCGACGAGCTCGCCCGGCGCGATCGGCACGTGCGGGTTCTGCTCCTTCGTCACCTGCTCGTTCAGGGAGCATTCGATGATCAAGGGCTCCATCGACTCGCCTAGCACCCCGCCGCCCCGCGACGCAGCAATCGTCCCGGCAAGGCGCCAGTAGGCTCTCCGTCGCGCAGCAGGACCTCTCCCGCCACGACGGTCGCGAGGAAGCCGGTGGCCTTCTGCACGAGGCGGCGCGCACCGCCGGGCAGATCGTGGCGGATCTCGGGCGTCTTCGGCGCGACGGTTTCGGGATCGAAGATGGCGAGGTCCGCCACGTTGCCCTCGCGCAGCAGACCTCGATCGGCGAAGCCGAAGGCCGCCGCCGGCTGGGACGTCAGCATCGAGACCGCCTCTTCGAGCGCGACCGCCTGCCGCTCGCGGACCCAGTAGCCGAGCAGGTGGGTGGCGATCGAGCAGTCGGAGATCTGCGAGACGTGCGCCCCGGCATCCGAGAACGTGACCACCGATCGCGGGTGCTTCATCAGCGCGAGGACCTGCTCCTCGACCTCGTTCGCGAAGGGCTGGATGAAGTTCTGCTTGAGGTCGGTCTCGAGGGCCAGGTCGATCATCAGCTCGATCGGATCGACGCCTCTTTCGCGCGCGAGATCCGAGATCCGTTCGTGGGGGCCGAGCGGGTCTCCCATGCGCAGCACCCAGTCGTAGTCGGGCTTGCGCGCCTCGGCCCCGACGGCCTCGCCGTATCGACCGTGATGGCCCTCGTGGATCAGCTTCGCGCGGATCGCGGGATCGCGCAGCCTCCGGAGCTGTTCGTCCCGGGGCTGGGCCCGCAGCTGCTTCCATTCGGGAAGACCGTCGAAGGGCAGCTGGCCCTCGAAGTTCAGGATGATGTTGAAGGCGCGCGAATGGACCTGAGCGAACATCCGGCCGCCGCTCTCCGATACGCGGTCGATCATCGAGAGCCAGGGCTTCCAGGACTCGGGCGCGTGACGACTGCTGCCCACGCCGAACATGATCGTGGCGCCGGAATCCTTCGCGAGCGACTCGAGGCGACCGAAATACTCGGGCTGGGCCGAGGGATCTTCGACCGCGGCGTCCTCGTTGTTGATCTCGAAGATCCCACCCGCCGCGCCGGCCACGCCGACGAGCTCCCGGACCTCGTTCCAGCTCGCATGACGGCTCGCAACCGGCCGATCGTCGGAGGTCTGATGGTTTCGCGTGCGAGAGGTCGTGAAGCCCATCGCGCCCGCCGCCATCCCGCTCTCGAGCTCGCGCTTCATCTGCGCGAGGTCGTCCGCCGTCGCCTCCTCCTCGAAGGCGCGCTCGCCCATCACGTAGGTCCGCAGCGCCGAGTGACCGACGTACCCCGAGTAGTTGATGCCCTTCGGAAGTCGATCCACCACGTCGAGATACTCGGCGTAGGTCTCGAAGCCCCAGGAGATGCCCTCGGCCATCGCCGCCGGCGAGATGTCCTCCGCGCGCTCGAGATTGCGGACGACGAGCTCCCTGGCCTGTTTGCGACTCGGCGCGAGGGTGAAGCCGCAATTGCCCATCACGACGCTCGTGATGCCGTGGTACGAGGAGCAGCTCCCGATCGGGTCCCAGTAGACCTGGGCGTCCATGTGAGTATGGCCGTCGATGAAGCCTGGCGTCACGACGTGCCCCTCGGCGTCGATCGTCTCGCGGGCCTGCTCGCCGGCGAGCTCGCCGATCGTCGTGATGCGGCCGTCCTGGATCGCGACGTCTGCGCGCCGGGCCGGGCTCCCAGTCCCGTCGACGACGGTTCCGTTCAGAATCAGCAGGTCATGGGGCATCGCGGGATCCTCGCTCTCGGGTCCCCGCATGGTCTCGCGACTCGCGTCCAGTGTAAAGCGCCCAGATCTGGTGGATTCCGGCCTGAGATCGCGCTCGATCGGCGATCCGACGGACCCGACACGCCGCGCGACCCGCTCGCGCGGCCGCAGCGCGTATGCGACGTGTCGCCCACCAGCAGCGCTGCTCCATCGGGCGTGGGCGCGAGGAAGGCCATGCTGCCCGGCGTATGACCCGGCACGTGCAGCGCCCAGAGCGACTCGTCGCCGAGGCACGGGGCCCCGCATTTCCCATGACACGAGAACGACGCGCCGGAGCGCGGTAGACTCGACCCGACCCGAACCCCGAACCGACACGAAAGAGGTACTTCGCATGAGCGTTCCGAAGATCGCAATCAATGGCTTCGGACGAATCGGCCGCACCATCACCCGCATCGCCAAGCTCCACGGCCATTTCGACATCGTCGCGATCAACGACATCGCCCCGCCCGAAGCCCTGCTCTACGCGTTCCGCTACGACAGCATCCACGGGCGCTATCCCGGGTCGGCCGAGATCTACGACAACACGATGAACATCGACGGCGATCCCTTCCTGATCCTCTCCGAGCGCGATCCGGCGAAGCTGCCGTGGAAGGAGCTCGGCGTCGACTACGTGGTCGAGAGCACGGGCGCCTTCCGACATCTCGAGCAGCTCGAGAAGCATCTCGAGGCCGGCGCGCAGCGCGTGATCCTGACGGTTCCTTGCAAGGATCCCCTCGATACGACGATCGTCATGGGGGTGAATGACGAGGTCGTGAACGCCGACGCCCGCATCATCAGCAACGCCAGCTGCACGACGAATTGCGCCGCCCCGATCGCCAAGATCCTGCACGAGAGCTTCGGCATCCGGCGCGGCCTGCTGACGACCGTCCACGCCTACACCTCCGATCAGCGGCTGATCGACGCGCCGCACAAGGACATGCGGCGCTCGCGCAACGCGGCGACCAACATCGTCCCGACCTCGACGGGCGCCGCGCGGGCGATCGGACAGGTGATCCCCGAGCTCGCCGGGCCGCCTCGACGGGCTCGCCATGCGCGTGCCCGTTCCGGACGGCAGCGTCGTCGACCTGACCGTCGATCTCGAGTCCGACGCGACGGTCGAGTCGATCAACGAGGCCATCCGCCGCGCCGCCGAGGGCCCGATGCGTGGGATCGTCGCCTACAACACCGAGCCGCTCGTCTCCTCCGACATCATCGGCGACTCCCACTCCTCGATCTTCGACGCGCCGCTCACCCAGGTGATCGACAAGCGACTCGCCAAGGTGATCGCCTGGTACGACAACGAGTGGGGCTACAGCTCGCGGGTCGAGGAGCTGATCGTGCGGCTCTCGAAGATCGACGGCATGAGCGCCGAGCTGACGGACTAGCCCGCGGCGAGGGGCCTTGCCGCCCGCCGCGGGGTTCTAGAACATCGGTCGAGCCCCGGGCGATCACGAAGATCGGCCGGTCTCCATCCAGGGAGCGCCCATGACCACCGAGAGCCCGACGCGACGCGAGGCCCGTGATCCCGCCACAGCGATCGACTTCGACTTCGAGGCCCTGCGCGCGAAGTATCGCGAAGAGCGCGACAAGCGACTGCGGCCCGAAGGCAACCAGCAATATCGCGAGGTCGCCGGCGACTTCTCGCACTACGTCGACGACCCCTACGTCGAGCCGGGCTTCACCCGCGAAGCCCTGCACGACGAGGTCGACTGCCTGATCATCGGCGGCGGCTTCGGCGGGCTGATCGCGGGCGCGCGACTTCGTGAGGCGGGCGTCGACAGGATCCGCATCATCGAGAGCGGCGGCGACTTCGGCGGCACCTGGTACTGGAATCGCTATCCCGGCGCCCAATGCGACATCGAGTCCTACATCTACATGCCGCTACTCGAAGAGCTGAAGACGGTTCCGAGCGAGAAGTACGCGCACGGTCCCGAGATCCTGGCCCACGCCCAGGCGATCGGCCGCCACTATGACCTCTATGAAGGGGCGTGCTTCCAGACCAGGGTGACCGCGCTCGAGTGGCAGGAGAACGACAAACGCTGGACGGTCCGCACCGACCGCGACGACGCCATCCAGGCGCGCTTCGTGTTCATGGCGAACGGACCGCTGAGCCGCCCCAAGCTCCCGGGCATCCCCGGCGTCGAGACCTTCGAGGGCCACTCCTTTCATACCAGTCGCTGGGACTACGACTACACCGGCGGCGACACCACGGGCGGTCTAGAGAAGCTGGCCGACAAGCGCATCGGCGTGATCGGCACGGGCGCCACCGCCGTCCAATGCGTCCCGCACCTGGGTGCCCACGCGAAGCAGCTCTTCGTCTTCCAGCGCACGCCCTCCTCCGTCGACGCCCGGAACAACCGACCGACCGACCCCGAGTTCGTACGGAGCCTCGAGCCCGGCTGGCAGCAGGCGCGCATGAACAACTTCAACACGCTGGTCGGCGGCGGCTACCAGGAAGAGGATCTCGTCGGCGATGGCTGGACGGCGGTCTTTCGGATCCTGATGGCGACGCTGGCCGACGACGACGCGACCGACCTCACACCGGAAGCGATCGCGCGCAAGGTCGAGCTGGCGGACATGACGAAGATGGAAGAGATCCGCCGGCGCATCGCGGACCTGGTCGACGATCCCGACACCGCCGAGTCGCTGAAGCCCTACTACCGCCAGTTCTGCAAGCGGCCCTGCTTCCACGACGACTACCTGCCGACCTTCAATCGGCCGAACGTCGAGCTCGTCGACACCCAGGGCCAGGGCGTCGAGCGAATCACGCCGAGGGGCGTCATCGCGAACGGCCGGGAATACGAGGTCGACTGCCTCATCTTTGCCACCGGCTTCGAGGTCGGCACGAGCTATCAGCGCCGCGCCGGCTACGACATCATCGGTCGCGACGGCGTCAAGCTCTCCGAGAAGTGGAAGCACGGCATGTCGACCTTTCAGGGATTCCACTCACGCGGCTTCCCGAACTGCTTCTTCATGCTCGGCCTGCAGAGCGGCCTCACTCCGAATATCCCGCACGCCATCAACGAGCAGGCCAAGCACCTGGCCTTCGTCGTCTCGCACGCCCTCGAGAAGGGCTTCGCGCAGATCGAGGCTTCGGAGCAGGCCGAGAAGGACTGGGTGCAGATGATCAACGACGGGAAGGGGCGGAACTCCGACTTCTTCGAGAGCTGCACCCCGGGCTACTACAACAACGAGGGTCGCCCCGACGACGGGGACGGCTGGTTCGGCGGCTTCTATCCCGACGGCTCCGACGCGCTCTTCGCCTACTACCGCGAGTGGCAGGCAAAGCAGGACTTCGAGGGGCTGGAGCTCTCCTAGACGCCTGGCCGCTCGCAGCCGTCTACGGCCTCACCGACCGCGCGAAGCCGATCAGTGCTTCGGCGACGATCGGGGCGTTGGCGTCCGTGACGTCGTGGCCCATGCCCGGTATGACCTCGAGCTTCGCCCCGGGCACGCGCCGTGCCGTGTCCTCGCCACAGGCGAGTGGAATCAGCGGATCCGCCGCGCCATGCAGCACGAAGAACGGCACGTCGACCTGCGCCAGGCGTTCGGGGCGGGTCGTATCCGTGAACACCGCCGCCATCTGCCGAACGGACCCACCCGGACAATCGCAGCGATCGACCCCGCGCTCGAAATAGCTGCGAAGCTCGGCCTCGGTCGGCGGATAGTCGGGGCTCTGGATGATGCGCTGGGTCCTCATCTTGTGCGCGATCACGACCTCCCGATCGGTCGGATCACTCGGCTGTGACGTCAGCGCCTCGATCGCCTCCGGCGTGCCGGCGGGCAGCTCGGGCGCGCCCGAGGTCGACATGATGCTCGCCACCGAGTGGAAGCGATGGCCATGCGAGAAGGCGAGATGCTGGGCGATCATGCCGCCGAGCGAGATCCCCGCCGCGTGCGCCTTCTCGATCCCGAGCGCGTCGAGCACGCCCACCGTGTCGGCCGCCATGTCGGCGATCGAATAGGGCGCGTCGACCGCCCCGCTCAGGATCTCCGCGACCCCGGGCACCCCCGCGTGCTCGAATTTCGTCGAGAGCCCCGCGTCCCGATTGTCGAAGACGACCACCCGGAAGCCCTCGTCGACGAAATGATCGAGGAAGCGGTCGGGCCAGTGGATCAGCTGGGTCGACAGACCGCGGATCAGCAGGAAGGCGGGCGCCGCCTCCGGTCCGCGCGTCTCGATTTCGATCTGGATGCCGTTGATGTCGTGCCTCGCCATGCCGCTCTCCTTGTCGCTGAATCCTGTTGATCGCGCCCGCGAACGCGACTAGAGATCGAGCTCCGCGCAATACTCCGCGAAGCGATCCCGAATGTCGGCGCGCGTCAGCCCGAAGCCCTCGAGCGCGTGCTCGTGGCGGCCGGTGTGCTCACGCTCATGGCGTTCCACGAACGCTGTCATCGCCGCTCGCGCCGCATCCGAAAGCACCATCCCGAGCGCACCATAGATCGCTTCCGCGGTTCCGACCGGATCCCGCGAGAGATCCGGATGGCGCACGTCGACCGCGCGATCCGGCGGCAGGCTCGCGCGGATCTTGCGAGCGTTCTCGAGCGCCACGGGCCAGTAGCCGGTCATCAGCTCGTGACCGATCGCCAGCGGATCGACGTCGTCCGTGAAGAGCGCCCGCGTGTAGGCGTTCAGGCTGCACATCGACGAGATCGAGAAGGCGGGGTCGCGATGCGTGAACACGAACTTCGCTTCGGGGAAGCGCTCGACGAGCGTCTCGAGATGCACGAGGTGCGTCGGGTCCTTCAGGATCTGGCGATCGCCGGTCGGGCGATGCAGCTGGATCAGCTGGAGCTGCTGTCGGTAGAGGTCATAGGCGACGCGCGCGTCCTGGGCGATCAGCCAGCGCGCGTATTCGGGCACCCGGTACTGGAAGTCGAACTGCAGCGTGCGGAACTCGTTCATGAAGAGCGCCACGCACTCCTCGGCCGCCTCCGCCGTCATCGGATGGATCGCGTGGTAGCGCGGCTCGATGCGCTCGAGCAGGCCTAACATCTTCTCGAGCCTTGCGATGCGCGTATCGGGCTGGCCGGGCGCGGCGGGAACGGGGTCGAAGCTCTCCCAATACGGGATCGTCCGGCTGGTCGGATCCGCGGCGAGCAGCTGGTGAAGGAAGGTGCTGCCCGTGCGCGGCCAGCCGACGATGAAGATCGGCGCGGGAAGCTCGACGTCGGCCAGGCCGGGCGTCTCGCGCAGCGCCCGATGGACCCGGAGATGGGTGCGGGCCAGGCGCACGGTGTCGTCCTTCGCCGAGTAGTAGCCCACGAGATTCAGCCGCACGTTCGCCGCCAGCGAGTCGAGCAGCGCCGCGAGCGCCTCCTGCGCTTCGACGGTCGGCTCGAGATCGGCGAGCTTGCCCTTTCGAGCCTCGGTCCAGATCTCGTCTGCGACCAGCCGCCGCTGGCCCGGGATCAGCCGACCCAGCCCGTTCAGCGCCCGGATCGGGAGGGGATGACTCGAGGCGGCGTGGGTGAATTGCGGAATGTCGAGCGACGCGCGGGCCATCGCCCAACGCTAGCGCTCGCGGGCCGTCTCGACCGAAGCCCCCGCGAGTCGAAGCGCACGAGCCACCACGATCCAGACGACGGCCGAGCGACGCCGTTTGCGCTGGCTCCGCGGCCGACTTCCGAGCACCCCCGATGCGACGGCCCCGAGCAGCACGCCGACGAGGCCCCGAACGAGCCCGTTTGCGGAAGGCACGGCTGCGGGTTCGAACTCGAGCAGCACGAGAGAGGCTCCCGGGACGATGACCTCGCTCGCACTCCCCACCGCCTCCTCGATCGGCGCGACCGGATCGGCGAAGACGAGAATCCGCGAGGGGATGCGCACGGTACCCCCGAGCCGAACACGAGCCGTGCGCGCCTCGGCATTCCGATTCGTCAGCAGCACCCGAACGACGCCGGCCGCGTCCCGGCCCGCGAGCACGGCCCCGAGGCCTCCGTCGAGACGACCGTCGGCGAGCCCCGCCGGCGAGAGACGCTCGGCCTCCTCGACGATCACGCGCGAGAGCAGCTCGTAGGCGCGATAGGCGCTGCGCGGATTGCGATCGTGATCGAGCAGACCGAGTCGGATCGAGCTCGGGAAGAAGTCCCAGAAGATCGCGCGATGCGCGCGATCGAGGCCGGCGTAGGCCCCGAGCGAGAGCACCGTCGCGACATGCAACGCGGGCTCGATCGAGGCCGCGTAGACCGGATCTCCCGCTGACGTCGCGAGATCCGGCCCCCACTCCGCGAGCGCGAGCTCGATGTCCGCGTAATGGGCCGTGGCAGCGGCCGCCGTCGCCACCTGGTCGATCGCGGCCACGACCTCGAGCGGGTCGTCCGAGTAGGCGTGAAAGGACAGGAAGTCGATCGGCACGAAGCCACTCGGCACGGCCGCTGCGTCGAAGCCCTGAAGCGTCGCCACGGCCACCGGCACGGTCCCGAAGCTCCCGAGACCGAACGCCAGCCCCTGCGCATTGGGGTGCGTCGAGCCCGCGCGATAGGCGTCGAGCGCAAAGAGCGCTTCGACCGCCATCTCGAAGTAGCGATCGAGACCGCCCGTCCCGTCCTCGAAGGACTTGTCCCAGAACGGCGCGAACTCCGGCTCGTTCCAGATCTCCCAATGCGTCACCGCACGCGCCGGCTGCCCGTCACTCCCCTCGACGACCCGCTCGACCAGCCCCGCTACCGCCGCCCCGAAGACAGCCGCGTCTTGCGGCCGCACGTTCGTCACCCGGTTCTGGAAGCTCCATTGACAGTCCGTCCGCAAGGGCGTCTGGCTCACGGCCAACGCCCGCGGCATCGAGTCGATCGACACGAAGGGCGTCGCCCCGAACGCGTCGACGACGTCGAGCACCCCGCGCAGATAGCCGAGCGCGTAACGCGCATCATCCCGGGTGTCCGCGAGCATGACCGGTGCGCCGTCGTCGATGAACCAGTCGCGCGCCGCGATCAAGGCGAGATCGTCCCAGCCCCCCGGTGCAGCGGAGCCGGGAATCGGCGCGAAGCACGGCGTCCCGTCCGAAAGCGACGGCAGCAGCCAGGTCGACGCCTCCCAGCGCCCCACCCCGACGCGCCAGTCCGAGAATCCGACGACCGTCATGGCCTCGACGAGCCCCGGCTCCTGGTCGTAGGCAAGCAGCTGCCCGGACAGGTCGTAGTGTCCGAGCAGCGCCGTCGGAAGCGCCTCCCCGGCGTCCGCGAGCTCGAGGTCGATCGGCCAGTCGACCTGCCCGCGAGCCGGCGCCGGAAGCAGCGCGAGCACGCAGGCGAGCCCTGCGGCGAAGGCCAGCGAGGCGGGCCCGGCGCTGCGAGTGGGCATGGGATTCATGCTTCTCGTCCCCACATCACGTGCCCAGGACCACCCGGATCGTCGCGGTCTGAAACGACCCGGGCCTGGGGCACACTCGAGCAGCATATGCCGAGTCGGCTCGAAGCTCGGAGAAATTCGCCGCGGGCGCGAGGGATCCGGTTTCAATGGATCCGGGACAGCGGCGGCCGAGCCCAGGCGTTGCGACCTCGGAGGCCCCGCTCGGCGTTGGGAGAGCGCGGACCGGGCTCTGCTGAGCCGAGAGGCGCTTCATCGGATCCGACCGCACCTGCCCGCGGATCCCAGTCGGGCTCGCACGCGCGCTGGCTCGCACGCGCGCGTCTGCTAGCTTCTGCCCGCCTTCAGGTCTCCGCGTCCGACTCGTCGGGCCGGATTCGCCTGCCCTCCGTTCACTCTCCCAGGGTGAAGGGAACCGTGCGCCGGTAGCTCAGCTGGATAGAGCATCAGGCTTCGAACCTGAGGGTCGGGGGTTCGAATCCCTCCCGGCGTACCACCGCGAAACGCCCCAATTCCAATGGCTTGCGCGACTGCCTCATACACACCAGTGCGTAGATCCGGCCTCATCTGACAGCCTTCTGACAGCCCGGCGGCGAGGAACCCGTTCGCCGCTCAGCACTGAGTTTGAAAAGGGGCGGCGATTCTCCGCACCCATGAAGTGGGCGCTTCTGCGCCTTCTCAAGGGCCAGTCATACCGGCACGCGACCGACGGCGAGGGAGCCGGCTTCCGCGAACTCCACAGGAACGCGAAGGCGGTTTCGGGGCTGATCGGCGCCCACAAGCGGGCATGGCGGGACGAGTGGGGATCAGCCTTCCCCTCAGTGTGGAGACACCACGTCCGAGAGCTGGACGAGGCGGGGTAGCTCCCTGCAGCGACACAACGGGACGCGCACTCAGGGGCAGGTCAGCGAGCCGTTGCAGACGTAGCCGCCGGCGTTCAGGGGCAGGTCGTGGAGGTATCGCACTGGTTCCCGCCGAGGTTCGTCCCGCTGCTCGTCTGAGGGTTGGCCGGACCTCCATTGTTGTTGCCAAAGACGTTCTGGCTGAAACCGACGAGCGTGCTTTCGGCGCGCAACCCGAAATCACCATTGCTGCGCGCCACGTTATCGCTGACGTTCGATCCATCTCCGACCTCGAGTCCGTCTCCACCATTCAAGTTGACGGTATTGCTTCGAACGGTCGAGGCGTTGCCGGTAAAGATTCCGTCCGAGCCATTGCTGTTCGCGGAGTTCCCGATCACGTTCGCGGAGGTGGAGGCCGAAATGCCACGCCCAGAATTATCCGAAACCACGTTGCGAGACACGCTCGCCTCGAAGCCTACGGAAATCCCGTCAAGAGCCGCCGATGAGACGGTGTTGTCGCGAATGTTGCAGCCATCCCCCGCCTGAATTCCATCCAAGGCGGTGCCTTGCACGGTGTTGTTCTGAACCGTAGAACTCGCCCCCGCGCTGATCCCAACGTCCCGGCTGATCGAAGACCGTGTTGCCCGAGACGGTCGAAGCAAAGTTGGCGCGGATCCCACGGCCGAAGTTGCCGGAGGCCGGATTGCCGAGACGGTCGAGCCGAAGCTGGCGGAGATCCCGTCGCTCCGGTTCTCGTAGACCGTGTTGCCCGAGACGGTCGAGGCGGCGCCGGTTTCGAATCCCGTCGCCTGCGTTATCGTAGCTCGTGTTCCCCGAGACGGTCGAGCCATTGCCGGCGGCGATCCCGTCGCCCCCGTTGCCGTAGGCCGTGTTGCCCGAGACGGTCGAGACCAAGCCGACGTTGATCCCACCGACCCATTCCAGCGGACCCG
Source organism: uncultured delta proteobacterium (assembly GCA_963698485.1). Classification (GTDB taxonomy): domain Bacteria; phylum Myxococcota_A; class UBA9160; order UBA9160; family UBA4427; genus UBA4427. The sequence continues at coordinate 677,347 of CAVORA010000005.1, forward strand.
CAGGTTCGTTACCTCGGTCTGGTTGCCGAGTACGACGCCGTGGCATCCCATCCCCGTGATGCTGCCGTTCTTGACCGAGATGCCGTTGTTCGAGGACGAAGGCGCACGTCCACGCCGGAGCCGGTCCCGGGCGCAGGTCGAGCAGTCATCCGTCGCGCCCTCGCAGCCCGAGCGGACGATCGCGAAGCCGTTCAGGTCGATGCCGACATCGCTCGTGCTGATCAGGATCCCGTCCGTGTTCTCGTCGGGGACGATGAGTCGGCTCGTCAGGACGGTAGCTCGTTCCGGCTCGATGATCGTCACCGGGAAGCCGGCGGTGTCGCCGGCGAAACACCCGGTCTCGACGGCACACGTCTGGTTGATCTCCAGCACGCCGTCGGTGGCGAGAGCGGGAGTGGCAAGGGCGAACAGGACAAGGGTCAGTAGGATCGTGCGCACAGCGGGATCTCCATCGGGATCCAGGTCGGCGATCCGCAGGTCGTGCCCCTCCGTGGCGACGAGCACGCTCGGGCCCTCGGGATCCTCGCGAAACCAGTCGAGGTCCGCGCACACCGGGCCATCGGCGAGCAGCACGCCCGCCGCCCGCTCGCCCTCGAGCACCCGACGCGCAGTCGTGGCCGGCGTGAAGAGCGCGTCGGGATCCTCGAGCAGCCGCTCTTTGCGCAGGTGATCCACGATCGCGCGCGCCGGCTGGCTCGTCACGTTCGTGACGAAACGCACCGGGAGACGCTCCGCGATGTGCCGCACCGCCTCGACGGCCCCGGGCAGGGGCGCGCCGAGGCTGCCCTCGGCGATCGTGCCCGAGACATCGATGCAGACGAGCTCGACTTCGCGATCGCGGGCCAATGCACACTCCTTTCGAGACGGGGGACAAGCGCGACTGCTTCGATCGTGCCTCGAGAGAATGCCGCGGAACGGTTTTCGTCGCGATCCGTCCGTGCTGACGGCACGATTCCCGCGAATGTTGCGGCGCGGTGTCCCCTTCGACGTCCGCAGGCACCGATGTCGCCGAGGCGTACGACATGTGACGCTCTGGTGTCGCATGGCTTGCTCACGCTCGCGGGAGAGAGCGACCTATCCGTCTCGTCTGGCTCGCATCCCATCGTCACCGTATTGTGTCTGTGTTAGCTTCCGCCACGGAACAACGGTCGCCGTTCGGTGATCGCGCGGTGCTTCCGAGATACCGCTCGATCAGCTCCGGGATGCGCGATTCAACCTGCCCGCGTTTCGCGACTCCCGGGCAACCTCCGTCCGATGCTCCATGCGCCATTTCCAGGCGCGAGCGCCCGATAGGAGGAAGTCCCATGCGAGTCCGAGTCTTTCTGAGTTTCATCTCGTGCCTGGTTTTCGCGTCGAGCTTGCTCGGCTGTGCTGGCAGTGGGGGGCCCGCTGATGAAGGACCCCGCGTCGCCAAGTCCGGCCTCGTCGAGACCGAGATCGACATGCCCGGTATGCTCTTCGTGCGCAAAGACCACGGCATCGGCAGCTACGACGCATTCCTGGTCCCACCGGCGTCGCTGAGCTACCGCCGCGGCTCGAGCGACCTGCCCGATGATCTCGAAGAGGTCTTCAAGGCGCAGCTCGAGCAGACGCTCATCGATGCTGCAGAGAAGGCCGAGATCCCCGTCGTGCGCGAGCCCGGGGCGTGCGTGATGGTGGTCGCGCTCGGCCTGCTCGACGTGGATGTCGAGCGGCGGTCATCGGCCGATCCGGTCGGCGAGCTGACGCTGGCGATGGAGTTCCGCGACTCGCAGAGCGGTGAGCCGTTGCTCCACTATCAGGCGGCGCAGACGGTCGCGAACGATCGCAGCGGCGACGATCCCGCTCGCCAGGTGATTCGAGGCTTCGATCGCATGGTGCGGGAGATGCAGCTGGCGGGCGCGCTGCGGGCGGCGGGATTGACGGACGGCGCCGTCCGACCGGAATGCGACGGACTGCTCGCGCAGCGCGGGCTCTCGCTGCCGACACCGGCGGTGTCGGCCCGCTGAGACGGGCGAGCAGGCTTCGCGCCCGACGCAGGGATCAGAGCGGAGAGTCGCGCTGACCTCGAGGGCTCCGTCTGGCCCTCGCCTCAAGAGGGCGGGCTGGAGCTCGACCAGACGGGATGCTTCGCGGGAGATACGGCGGGCTTACCCGTGACGATCAGCGGAAGCGCCGGCCAGAGCGATCGGCCCAGGCGCAGCCTCGTCCTGCCCGACGAGAATACGAATGGGGTCGAGGTCCGCTTTCCCTGGCTCAGCATCGAGCTGAACGGGTCCGAAATCGTCCGCTCGGCATGCGAGACCGAGACGCTCCCCTGTCGCCCCGCTTCGGGATCCGGGTACGGCGTCCGGTCTTGCTTCTCGCCCAGTCAGGACTTCGCGGGAACCCGGCTCTCGAACGGCAGCATCAGGAGGATGGGCGCGGATGGCGTGCGGCTTTCTAGCCGATCCACGGTCGCCGACCTCCGGGTCGAGTCGAATCTCGGCAACGGTATCCGAACGGCCGGGCCCTCCCCGGTCTCGGGGAACGTGTCGAAGTGGAACGTTCTGGCCGGCATCGTCGTCGGCCAGGGTTCGATCGTCTCGCAGAACGTGGTGAACTTCAGCGTGGGGTCTGGAATCGATGCCGCCTCGGGCACCATCGTGTCGGGCAACACAGTGTTGGCCAGTGGCGAAGCCTCCGCCGGTAGCTATGGCCTGCACCTTCATTCGACCGCCGCATAGCGTTGAAACACGATCGATGGCAGCTTTTCGGGAGCCGTACTCGGCGGAGTCTACGTCGGCTGCAACGTTTGCAACGGCTCGCTGACCTGCCCTCGAGCCCCAGACGCTGCGCCATCGGATCCTGGACGACGATCGGTTCAGACGACGTAGGTGGTGTTTCCGGTCACGACCGCGATCGTACGACCAATCCCGCGAAGTTGGCGATCCGCGCCTGCCGCTACGCATTCATCCATCACACTAGCGTTGCGGAGCCCAGGTTCGACCGCTTCTCCGGAATCTCGGTTGGCCCCGAACGTGGCTTGCTTGCCCGGGCTGCTAACCGGGGGGACTGAACGCGAGGGAATTCTACCGATCCCCTCTCATCGCACGGATTTGCCGGGTCGGGATCGTGCTTCGCGGTGGTAGGATGGGTCGGTCTGGAATTCCGATTCGTTGGATCATTACGGATCACTGGAGGGAGAACGTCATGGGAATCAGAAGTTTCGTGCAGCTCGTGCTTGCGGCCTCGATGGTGGGGCCACTCTTTGCCTCGAGCGCGCTCGCAGGCCCGACCGATCCGGTCACGGTCGTTCCCGCACCGGAAGGTCAAGGCGCCATTTTCTCGCCAGGGGTCCGGCTCGTGCAGAACCTCCCTGAGGAGTATGTGGAGGAGGAGTTCTTCGTTTCGGGGACGGCCTCGGTCTACAACTACAACAACGACCCGCCGCTCGGCCCGACCGACTATTCCGAGATCCAGACCGACGTTCCCTACACCACCCGGATCATCGTCAGGCGACCCGCCGCGGTCAACAAGGTCAACGGTACCGTCGTGGTCGAATGGTGGAACTCGACCGCCGGCTTCGACTCGGCTCCCAGCTGGGATCCCTCTGCCGAGTACTTTGCGACCGAAGGCATCACGTATGTCGGCGTGACGAACAGCGCGACATCGATCGCTCATCTCGTCGGCGGCTGTGCGACGTTCGGTCAGCCGCCCGAGTGCGGTACGCGCTATGCCGGTCTTTCGCTTCCCGAGAACGGCATGGCCTATGACATCGTGAACCAGCTGACCAACCTGCTGAAGAGCAACGATGCCAACAATCCGCTCCCTGAGGGATACGTGCCGGACATCGTCCTGCACGTCGGCGAGTCCCAGCAGGCGGGCTCGGTGATCACCTTTGCCAGCGGATTTCACACGCCGGGCCTGGGCGACGGATACTTCATTCAGTCCAACATCGGCGCCCGATCGATCAACGCCGGACCGCGGTGTGGTGCCGACGGCTCCCCGCCCTTCCCCGACTGCACGCCTGTCCTCCTGGATCGTCGCGTCAGCACGAATCTGCCCGCCCCCGTCTATCAGACGGTGACCCAGACCGACTTCGAAGGGTTGAACTTCAACATCTTCGGGCGCCAGTCCGACACCTCAACGTTCCGTTACTACGAGATCACCGGCGCGGCACACAGCACCGTGCACATCGGGATCGAGATCATCCCGGGCGTGACGCTCGAAGACCTCTGCCTCGAGCAGCTCAACACCGTCGCCGACGGTCCGGTCTTCGGCTCGTATGTGATCAATGCGCTCTGGGAGCGGATGCAGGAGCAGATTCTCGAGGGCGCGGTACCGCCGGCAGGGGTCGTGATGGATACGCTGCCCGGCTCGCCGCCGGTCGAGCTCGCACGCGACGGCAACGGGAACGTGCTGGGGGGAGTGCGCCTGCCGTCGATCGAGGTACCCACCGCGACCTACGTTTCCGAGGCGTCGGTCAATCCCTTCCTGCCTCCGCAGCTCCAGTTCATCGGTGGCCTGGTGTGCCGGCTGAGCGGTGCGGTCGTGCCCTTCGATCAGGCGACCCTGGATACGCTCTATCGAAACCACGGAAAGTACGTGTCCGCCGTCGCAGCGGCGGCGAAAGACTTGAAGACGCAGGGACTGCTGCTGCAGCGAAATGCCTCGGCGATCAAGAGGGCGGCGGCGACGTCTGCGATCGGCCGCTGAGACGCGCCGCGCCTGTCACGGCCACGGTCGAGAGCCGCTCGGTGATCCATCCTCTCGAACCGAGCAGTCCGCGAGAGCGTCTACGCCTTCCTCGTTTCGCCTACTGCGTTTCGACGTTCCGAGGAAAGGAGCGACGAAGACACGAGTCCTGACCTCCATTGCGTTGCTGATCGTCTGGTCAGCGGTGTCCTGCGCCAGCATGCCGCCTCTGCCCGAGGGCCTCGGCGGATATATCGCCCTGGGAGCCTGGCGCGGCGACACCACCTTGAATCTCAAGTACATGGGCCCGGATGGCCTCGTCTACAGCCTGGCGGACTGGCAAGACGAGCTCGCACGCGATGGTGCCGAAGGGGGGGGCGGGAAGCGATCGTCGTCGAACTCGGAGACGAAGAGGTCGCCCTCTTCTTCGACGCCGATGGCCGTTTCCAATCGGTGATCGGAGCGCTGCCCGCGGGCCCGCGCGTCGTGAGGCGCTATTCGCTCGAGGACTACCTGACCTCCGCTCCGGACGTCGTAGAGGAGGTACTCACGGATCTCGGCATCTCAGCGCGGGAGGTGCTCTTCAATACCGGCGACGTCGGGGAGGACGCCCTGCCCTTTCTCTACGCGAATCTCGACGCGAGCATAGGAGCGTATGTTCGCGTCCAGCCCCTCGGACAGGCTCCGGTGGAACAGGAAACCCTGATCCCGATGACACGTGGCTTCGTTCATCTGCTGCGCTCCCATACGACTGATCTGGCGAGCCGCCCCCTGAGCTCGGTCTTCCGCCTGCTCTTCGCGATCACGGCCGCAGCAAGGGACACGCTGGAGGTGGCCCCGCTCGGTCCGACGCAGCCGACGACGATTCCGCCGGTCGGCGACGCTCCGGCCATGGATCTGGCCGACTGGGAGGCGGAGCTCGATACGTGCCATCATCGTTCTCGGAGAAATCGGTCGACTTCGAGAGCAAAGCCAAGGCCGCTAGCCCTCGTCGACCACCGAATCCGATGACGCTCGAGGCTGGGCGCGCTTGCAGTTTTCGGGAACGACCAGGGGCTTGGAGTCACGAAGCGCCGCACTGATCTGACCCTCCAGGATCTCACGCGTCCAGCTGTACATCGCATCCAGCTTCCGGGCGCCGTCAGGCTTGGTGCACATCTTGTCCCGTCGGCCCCAGAGCAGCATGTACGGTTTGTCTTCTTCCTGCGCGATGCCCAGCTCGCGCGAGACGACGGTGGACTCGTGGGTGTTCTCTCCGCAGATCACCAGAACCTCGTCCGCCGCTCGGATCCCTGAGCGCGCGCTGGAGTCCCAGCCCGGGTGAGACGGGTTGCAGATCCCGTTCTTCACGACCTTGAAGGTCGCACCGGGGCGCTGGGACTGGGCGACGAGCAGCTCGCTGAGGTCCGAATCGTTCTCTCGATCAAAGCTGACGAATACTCGTGTTCGCGTCATGAGGGAGACTTTCGTGAGCGAAGAAATGCCAGATACTTCAACAGCTCTTCCTCCTCTTCGGCCGTGAGATCATCGATCGCGAAGGCGGCCAACCTCCTACGTCGGGCAGACTTCTCGCCTTCGGATGGCAGCAGATACCCTGCCTTCTCCATCAAGGTCTCGTAGGGAACGGCGTAGACCTCGGCCAGACTGTGCAGCACATTGGGCGAGGGCTTCTTGATCCTGCCGTTCTCGAGCTGGCTCAGATAGGCGTTCGACACGGCCTTCCCCGTGGCCTGCTCTACCTCTCGAAGAGAGAAGCCTTTCGCCTTGCGTAGATCCGACAGCACCACGCCGAGCTCCCCGAGCTTCCCCTCGGAGGCAGATCGCTCCGCGATCGCTCTCGCTGTCTTCTTGCGCGCAGTCATCGATTCGTACCCGGCGACATCCCCCGCAAGAACTGGAAGAGATCGCTCGTCGTCGAGAGAACCAGCGTCGTTTCATTCGAGAGGATGGAATCGTAGGACTGCATCGTGCGTGTGAACTCGTAGAACTCGACGGCTGCGGGACTTTGATTGTAGGCCGCAGAGTAGACTTCCGCGGCCTTCGCATCAGCCAGGCCGCGAATCTCTTCCACCGCACGGTAGGCCTCCGACTGGATCTTGTTCAGATCTCGCACTCGGTTGCCCCGGATTCGGGCCGCCTCGCCGTTGCCTTCCGAGAGAAAGCGTTCCGCGATCTGCCGTCTCTCACTGATCATCCGATCGTAGATCTTCGGACGCACGCTCTCGTTGTAGTTGATGCGTTTGAAGCGGATATCGAGCAGCTCGATCCCGAAGACGAGGACCTTCTCCGCGGCCGCCGCGAAGATCTCCTGCTCCACCGATTGGCGGCCTTTCTGGATGGGAACGAGCAAGCCCATGTCCTGATCCTGGCCGCCTGCGCCGAGCAGCGTATCGCGGAGCGGTATCCGGTCCTTCGTGGTCCGAATGATCTCGATGAGCTCGTGTTTGGCGACTGCGTTTCGCGTCTCGCTTCCGAGTATGTCGTCCAGACGCGACAAGGCGCTGCGTTCGTCCCGCATTCGCAGGAAATACTGGAGAGGATCCGTGATGCGCCAGCGAGCGAAGAGGTCGACCGAGATGTAGAGCTTGTCCTTCGTCGGCATGTCCGACGGCCTGCCGTCCCATTCGAGCACTCGACTGTCGATCGGATTGACTTCCTGGATGAAGGGAATCTTGAGCTTCAATCCGGCGGTCGTGACCGGGGCGCCAACGGGCTTTCCGAATTGAGTGATGATGACCTGCTGGACTTCGCTCACCACATAGATCGCGTTCATCGTGGCATAGGCGAGCAATCCAAAGATCACTGCAATGGCGATACGCCTGCTGTCCATCATGACTTGTCTTCCCTCCGTTGATCGAGGTTCAGCAGCGGCAGGAGACTTCGCGTGCGGTCGTCGATGATGATCTTGTTTCGAATGTTGGGCAGGACGCGCTGAAGCGTTTCGACGTAGATGCGCCGACGCGTGACCTCAGGCGCTTTTTCGTATTCCGCCAGCAGGTCGGTGAAGCGAGCGACATCGCCTTCCGCCTCGTTGATCCGCTTCAGCCGGTAGCCGTCGGCCTCGCGGATCCGCTGATCCTTCTCGCCCTCCGCGAGTGGGATCACCTTGTTGTAGTCCCGGCGCGCTTCGTTGATGAGCTTCTCTTTTTCCTGCTGCGCCTGGTTCACCTCATTGAAGGATTCCTGAACCGGCTCGGGCGGATTGATGTTCTTCAGCTGGACCTGATCGATGCTGATGCCCATCGCGTATTTGGTCGACAGCGCCTGCATCTTCGTCAGCGCCTCCGACTCGATCTCCTGTCGTCCGATCGTGATGACTTCATCGACCGTTCGATCACCCACGACCTCGCGCATCACGGACTCGGACACGTAGCGGAGCGTTTCGGCGGGCTCGCGAACCTCGAAGAGGTACTTGACGGGCTCCGAAATCCGATACTGAACCACCCACTCGACGAGCGCGGCATTCAAATCTCCGGTCACCATCTGCGTTTCCTGCTTGCCATCGTGACGGCGCGAGCCCTGATAGGGGTCGGTCGCACCCGGCGTCGTAAATCCGAACTCCTGCTTGAGCTGACGCTTCACGGGCAGAATCGTCACCACGTCGACAGCAAAGGGGAGCTTGAACTGCAGTCCGGGCGGGACCTCCTTGAGGTATCGCCCGAAGCGCTGCACGACGGCGACCGAGTCACTCGGCACGGTGTAGAAGCTGGTCCAGGCGCAGAGTCCCGCCAGCGCCAAGACGATGGGAATCATCAGCCCGCGCGGGCCGCCCGCCTGGGCGAGGCGATCCCTTCCCAGCTGGATGAGGTCGTCTGGATCTGTTGGCATGATCGATTGTCCTTGATCTGCGCTCGGTCTAGGCACGAGGCGGCTGGAAGAGTAGACCCGATTGCTTGATATAGCAAGCATATTGCGCGTTCGTTCGATAGACTATGCAAATGGCCACACATACGCAGCCGCTCGATTCCGCTCGTCACGGCTCTCCCACAGAAGCGGCATCCGATCGACGATCTGGTCACCTACGACCAGACGAAGCGAACCCATGGCGCATGGTCGACGCGCCGAGGCAAGAGTCGGCGGGCCACGATGCACCCGGTTCGATGGAGGGCGATGCCTTCAGCCTGCCTTACGTCGAACGATCCGACTCTCACACCAGGAGCGCTCTCCGCGGCTGGGTACGCAAGCCAGCAGGCCATGGACGCTTCCGGTCTCCCACCGCGGCGGCCTGGGAAGTGCGCCACGGACGAAGCCTTCGCATGGAGCCACTCGCCTGGGAGCATGCGGGCAAGGACGAACAAGTCGCTGCGCGCGACGCGCACAGCGACGACGGCTTTGGTGGGCATCAGGGACTCGATCACGAGGTCCGGCCGATGCCCACGGTGGGCTGACCATGCTCGATGAGCCCGGGAAGCACCCGAGTCGACACGCTGCCGAAGGGATTCGCGGCCATAGTGCAGTCGACTCTTCACAAGATCAGGAGGGATACGGGGATGTGGAAGAGACTGAGCGAATGGCTGCACCGCACGTGGCTCATGCTGAACAAGAGCGCATACGAGCGTCGAGCCGAGAAGGCGCGAGCACGATTCTGGCTCGAGGTCCGAGAGGGTCAGCGAGAAGCCGAGATTGCGATCCGTTCCTGAGCGCGAGCCCGAACGACGCCGAGCGCCGATCTCCATGCCTTCGGGATCGAGACTCGTCGCAAGGACGCAGCTCGGCCGCACATCCGCCCGCCGCGCCGCGCGCCCCGGCTGACCCGACATGCCTGCTTCGATCTCTCGACTTGACAAGCGTTCGCGCGCATCGAGAACACCGTCCAAGTGGAAGTCGACTCCGTCGACCGAGAGACGCCGCCTGAAGGCCGGCCCGCTGATCCCAAACGAAACGAATCCAACCGTTCGAGAGCGCTCCTGGCGCTTGTCGATCGGGTGAACTCATCGGCCCCCTCGATGGATCGAGGGGGCCTCTCATCGATCGGCTCGGCCTCCTGGCTGAGCCCATAGGAAGGAAACTCATGAAGATCCGCCCGCTCCAGGATCGCATCCTCGTCAAACGCATGGCTGAGGAGAGCACCACGGCCGGGGGCCTCATCATCCCCGACTCCGCCAAAGAGAAGCCGCAAGATGGCCTCGTAGTGGCTGTCGGCCCCGGCAAGACACTCGAAAGCGGTGAAGTTTCGAAGCCCGGCGTCAAGAAGGGGGATCGAATCCTGTTCAGCAAGTACGCCGGCACGGATGTCAACGTCAATCAAGACGAACACATCATCATTCGCGAAGACGACGTCCTCGCGATCTGGGAATAAGAGGAGCACGAAGAAATGTCAAAGCAAGTCATCTACGGCGAGAACGCACGCGCGAAGATTCTGGCCGGCGTGAACGGACTCGCGAACGCAGTCCGCGTGACGCTCGGCCCGAAGGGTCGCAACGTCATCATCGAGAAGAGCTATGGCTCGCCCACGATCACCAAGGACGGCGTCACCGTCGCCAAGGAGATCGAGTTCGAGGACAAGTTCGAGAACATGGGAGCCCAGATGGTGAAAGAGGTGGCCTCCAAGACCTCCGACATCGCGGGCGACGGCACCACGACGGCCACCGTGCTCGCCCAGGCGATCTTCAGTGAGGGCGGCAAGCTCGTCGCCGCCGGCATGAATCCCATGGATCTCAAACGCGGCATCGACAAGGCCGTCTCGGCCATCGTCGAGGAGCTCCAGAAGATCGCCAAGCCCACCCGGGACTCGAGCGAGATCGCCCAGGTCGGCACGATCTCGGCCAACTCGGACGAGACGATCGGCAAGATCCTCGCGGAAGCGATGGAGAAGGTCGGCAAGGAAGGCGTGATCACGGTCGAAGAGGGCAAGAGCCTCGAGACCGAGCTCGACGTGGTCGAGGGCATGCAGTTCGATCGCGGCTACCTCTCGCCCTACTTCGTCACCGACCCCGAGAACATGGAGACCGTTCTCGAGGAGCCCCTGGTCCTTCTCCACGAGAAGAAGATCAGCAGCATGAAGGACCTCCTTCCGCTGCTCGAGCAGGTCGCGCGCGCGGGCAAGCCGCTGCTGCTCGTCGCCGAGGACATCGACGGTGAGGCACTCGCTACGCTCGTCGTGAACAAGATCCGCGGCACGATCAACGTGTGCGCGGTGAAGGCGCCCGGCTTCGGCGATCGCCGCAAGGCGATGCTCCAGGACATGGCGGTCCTCACGGGCGGCCAGGTCATCTCCGAGGAGCTCGGCCTCAAGCTCGAGAACGTGACCCTCGACGATCTCGGTTCGGCCAAGCGCATCTCGATCGACAAGGACAACACCACGATCATCGACGGAGCTGGGACCAAGAAGGACATCCAGGGTCGCTGCGCCGAGATCCGAAGTCAGGTGGAAAAAACCACCTCCGACTACGATCGCGAGAAGCTCCAGGAGCGACTCGCGAAGCTCGTCGGCGGCGTGGCGGTCGTGAAGGTCGGTGCGGCCACCGAGTCCGAGATGAAGGAGAAGAAGGCCCGCGTCGAGGATGCACTCCACGCTACGCGAGCCGCGGTCGAAGAGGGCATCGTGCCTGGCGGTGGCGTGGCACTCCTTCGCTGCGCTCATGTTCTCGAAAAGCTCGCCGGCGAGAACGACGAGCAGATCGCCGGGATCAACATCCTCCGCCGGGCGATCGAGGCTCCTCTTCGATACATCGCGGACAACGCGGGCATCGAAGGTTCGATCGTGGTCGACAAGGTCAAGGGCCTGAAGGGAGCACACGGCTTCAACGCGGCGACCGAGGTCTACGAGGACCTGATCAAGGCGGGCGTCATCGACCCGGCCAAGGTGGTCCGCACGGCGCTGCAGCACGCGGCTTCGGTCTCGGGCCTGCTGCTCACCACGGAAGCCATGATCGCCGAGAAGCCGGAGCCGAAGGGCTCGGGCGGCGGCATGCCCGACATGGGCGGAATGGGTGGCATGGGCGGGATGATGTAGACCCCGGCACGCCTCATTGCTCTGGTCGACGGCCAGGTCTTTGAGGTCGCCCTGGAACGCGCTTGGCTACGGCCTTCGTACTGAAAGCGGTGTCCATGCACGTTGCGTGTCCATTGCGGTACCCGACTCGATGCGAATCGACTTCGGGTACCGCAATCTTCGGATCAACGAGGGTGCTCGCGGAAACGACACCGAACAGACGAGCGCCTGGGTCGCAGACGTCATCCTGGACGCTCCCATGACCAGTGAAGCACGGGATCAACGCGAGTTGCGCTTCGACACTCGCGGGACGAATCCGTCGAGCGCGCGATCCGTCGCGGATATCGCGAGACTGATCAACGTGGGCAACGCGTCCCTGATTGCGCTTGACGGCCTACCCGGCTCCGGAAAGTCGACCCTGGCCATCGGTCTTTCCGCCTGGTCGAAGATCCGGGTCGTCCATCTGGACGACTTTCTCGGCCGCGATCGCAGCGGTTTCACGAACCATCTCGTGTACGAACGACTGCAGCGAGCTCTATTGCGGCGCCCCGTCATCGTCGAGGGCGTCTGCATGCTGGACGTGCTCGATCGTCTTTCGCTTCGCCCGGATCGGTTCGTCTACCTCGAGGCAGCGTTTGCAGCGCGACGTCTCGATCGAGGTCACCCCCTCGTCCGAGAGGTCCGCGCCTACACGGACAGATCAAACCCCCTCGAGCGGGCAGGTCTCGTCCTCGCCCGATCCGAACGCGGATCGAAGAGCGACGACACACCGGCGAGCAGGCCGTCGGGCTTCGACGCCTGCCTCATGAGAAATCGATCGCTGATCTCGCGCGCGCTCGCCACAGCGGGCATGATCACGCTCGCCCTCGGTGCAGCTTGCGTCGTCGTTGGATCGTTCACCGCCAGCGAAGCTGCGGACCGCCTCGACGAAGGGGAGATCGCGCTTGTTGGCGCTGGACTGATGACCATGCTGGTGTCCGGTATCTGGATCATCCTGGCTCGCCTGGCTCTCCCGCCGGCGAGCGTTCGTCGTCCACCGAGATCCGAGAAATAGGCCCCGCTGCTCGAAGCCGTCCGGCCCGCTCAGTCCTCGGCGGCGGCGCCCGGCGCCGAGGGGTCCAGCTTCGGATTGTGGCCCTCGATGATCGACTCGAATCGCGAGCGCACGCGCTCGACGGCATCCGCATGAGTGAGGATCCAGAACCGCTCCTCGCGAACGGCCGCCACCACCTGGTCGGCGACCTGCCCGGGCGGCATCGCGATGGCTTGCAACGCGTCGCTGGCGTCGCCGGTCCAGCCGCCGGCGACCGCTCGCGGCGGCGGCGCATCGCCGCTTCGGAGCGCATCCGGTCGATTGCGGTCGGAGCTGAGGATTCCGGTCTGCACGAAGCCCGGACAGAGCACGGACACGCCGATCGGCGTGTCGCCGAGCTCGTGAAAGAGCGTCTCTGCCAACGCGACCGTCGCATGCTTCGACATCTGATAGACGCCGTTTCCGGGCACGACGGTCAGGCCCGACATGGATCCGGTGATCACGACGTGACCGGGCTCTTTGCTCGCCAGCATACGCGGCAGGAAGCTTCGCACGCAGTGGACGGGCCCCCAGAGGTTCACGCCGAAGACCCAGGCGAAGTCCTCGAGCGGCCGTTCCCAGACCGGACCCACGTCCTGCATGACGCCGGCGTTCGCGCACAGCAGACTCACGCCGCCGAAGCGGCTCCAGGCAGCGTCGGCCAGCGCCTCGACGTCGGCTGGCGACGACACGTCCGTCGGAACACCCAGGGCCTCGGCTCCCGCCGACTCGAGCTCTGCGACCGCTCTCTCGAGGGCCGTCGCCTCGACGTCGGCCAGCACGAGCTTCATCCCCTCGGCCGCGAGCCGATCCGCCAGGGCGCGACCAATGCCGCTCGCGCCACCCGTCACGACGGCCACTCGATTCCGGAGCTCCTTCATGTTCAAAGAGTACACGGGTCGGGAGTGGAGGGTCGACCCATCTCGATCGTGCCCTTGGACCGCCTAGAAGCTCAGGACCACCTGTGAATAGACGTAGTCGGAATCGCCCTGATCGTTCGAGGTCGGGGAGTCGTCGATGAACTCGCCTGCGAAGAGATGGGCATAGCCCGCTTCGAGTCGGACGTTCTTGGGGATCACCTCGACGCGCACGCGCAGCTCGATCTGGGAAGCGACATAGCTGCCGGAGTTGCCATTCGGATCCCGGATGCCTGCAGGCACCCAGAAGTCTTCGTCGGCGGCCAGCCAGAATGCGCGAGCGGCGACGAAGCCACTCAGCCGGGCGTGTGGCTCGACCTCGATCCGCAGCCCGGGCGTATGGACGTTCGAGCGGGCGAAAGGTCCATAGATGCCGGTCGGACCGAAGTCGAACCGGCGCGCACCGTAGAGCGTATCGAAGCGCTCGTTGTTGCCGTCGTTCGGATTCCGGTCGCCGCTCGCGAAGTCGTACTGCAGCGCGACGCGGGGCTTCCAGGGCACGTCGAAGGTATAGGCCACCGTCAAGTGATGGAAGTGGGCGAAATGATCGAGCTCTTCGAGGCCCGCAGGCGAGGTGTTGGACGCCGAGAGTCGCGATGTGCCGAACTGGATGGCGTTCTCGATCGTGTAGTCGAAGCGCCCGACGGCAGGCTGGCGATAGAGACGGAACCCCGGCGTCGCGAGCTGTCGATTCCGTGTGGGCCGATCGTTCGAATCGGATTCATGGAGTCCGAACAGGAAGATCTCCCCGCGACCGACGCCGTCGAAGTCACGCGCCGCATAGAGTCCCCAGAAATTCACGTGAGCCGTCTCGGTATCGAAGACGATGTCGTTGTCCAGGAGGCGATCTCGACGGAGCACGGTCGGCTCGCGAAGCACCGGGAGCGTCCAGAAACCGCGCAGCACGAGCCCGCTTCGATCCTTCGTGTCCTTCCACTCGAGGTCGAGGCCCGTGAAGCCGTTGATGGTGTTGCGATAGCGATTTCGTGCGACGAAACGGCGACTGCCGACGTCCATCGTGATCCGCCCGCCGCGTCCCTTGAAGGTCCCGCCGAACGTATCGGGCCGCTCGTATTCCAGATAGCCCTGCAGCAGCTCCATCGAGTTCACGATCGTGGTATTCAGGAACGTATCCGCGTTCTGCTCGGCCCGTGAGTCCTGAAGCTCTGCGCCGGCCGTCAACCCGTAGGGCAGATCGACCCGGCCGTGGATGAGCGTCCGGAAAACGACGACGTCCGTGTCGCCGTTGCGGCCGATCCGGAATTCGTCGTTCAGGAACTCGTACCGCGTGCGGTGATTCACCTTGAGCGAGATGCCTTCGGGCAGAACCGCATCGTCGAGCGTCCACTCCGCGTGGGAGGGTGTAGCGAGGGCTAGCAGGAGCCCGATGGTCAGCCAGATCCTTCTCCGGCCAGGGTTCGCGATTCCCGTCATGCTGCTCGATTCCACTCCGTGAAGACCTCTCCGGTTCGCGTCGCAGGATGTCGGGCCTGCGAGGCTTGCGGGGCCGCTCACGATAGTCAGAGAGGGGATCCGAGGCAATCCAAGGGAACCGGGAGCGATCCACTCGTTCGAAAGACCGGCGCGCATCGGATCACGCTGGCAGTCTTCGCCGGGGCAGACCAGAGTGGACGGACCCGTGACGGCTCCCGGGGTCCGCTGCCCTGTGTCTTCGCAGCCGAGCTTGCTAGGCCTGTTCTTCGCACAGAGTCCGGGCGCGAGTCGGGTATAGTCGCGCGTAACGTGGTTCCCGCACACGCTGCGCCTCGCGCCGATCGTCCTGCTCGTTGCGATTTCCGGCATCTGGATGTTCGAATCCGTCGCTCTCACGCAGGCGGCCTCACCCGGGACGTCCGAGGCCGAGGCGAGCTCCGCCCAGCCAATCCGCCCGGAAGACGTCCCGGATCGCGCGGAGACCGCGCGAATCGAGCTCGACACACTCCTCCCCGAAGACGCCCCCCGCCAGACGCTCGAGCGGATCGGCTCCGAGCTCGATCGCATCGCGGCCGTGCGCCGTCAGATCGACCAGACTCGCTCGACGGTTCTCGACCGGAAGCCGGATTCGCCGTCCGCGCACAGCTCGGGATCTTCCCGCGTGCTCGCTGGCCGAGCTGCGGAGGAATCTCGAATGGCTGTGGTAGGTTCGAAGACGAAGCCATCATCTAGAGAGATACGCGGGGCACGATGAGCAACGAGACCTCCACGCTCTACGAACGAATCGGCGGCGACGACGCGATCGAGTCCCTGGTCTACGCCTTCTACAGACGGATCTTCGCCGACCCCGAGCTGAGCCCCTTCTTCGAGGGCATGTCCCAGGACCGCTTGCAGACGATGCAGCGGGAGTTCTTCTCGGCCGCCCTGGACGGACCGGTCCGCTACAGCGGCCGACCGCTCCACGAGGTGCATGCCGGCCTGGGCATCGAGCTGCGCCATCTGAGCCGATTCCTCGATCACATGATGGAGGCGCTCTCGGACTTCCCGATCAGCGAGCAGGACCGCTACGAGATCCGCAGCCGCATCAATACCTACGCCGACGAGATCACGGGCAGCACGCCGATCGGCGACTGAAGCCGCTGCCCCGGCCAGCCCGCCGCGGCTCGTGCTCCGCGCGGGACGACGGCTCTCGATTCGGCGGAGACCCTCCGCCATCATTCATCCAGACGAAGTGTTCGTGCCCACGCAATCTGCAGGTTGAGAAGGTCTCGAGTAGCCATGACCATGATCGATTTCGCGGCCGGCGGATTTCCCGGCCAGACCTATCACGACGCGATCGACGAGCTCCGTGAGCAGGGCCCCGTCGTCCAGGTCGATTTCGGAGGCGAGCCGGCCTGGCTCATCACCCGTCACGCCGAGCTCGCGAGCGCCTATCTCGACGAAGCGCGCTTTCCGCCCGGCGCGGCCTATCGCCGCACCACCGAGCCGGCGGTCGGGCGCAGCTTCATTTCGATGGACGAGCCCGAGCATCGGATCTACCGAAAGCTCGCCACCCCGACCTTCCGCCCGGTCGCCGTCGCGCGCGCCGATCGCGCCCCGCTGATGCGACTCGCGCACGAGATCGTCGACGAGATCGGGGCTGCCGACGAGATCGATCTCGTCGCCCAGTTCGCCCAGCGTTTTCCCCTGGCCGCCATCTGCCAGGCGCTCGGGATTCCACGCGATGCGGAGTCCGATTTCCAGCGCTGGGCGCTGGCCCTGCTCTCGTTCCCCTTCGATCCCGAAGGCGCAAAGCGTGGCGCCGAGGAGTTCACCGCCTATCTCGAGCCCATCGTTCGCGACCGAAGGCGAGCTCCCCGCGATGACGTGATCTCACAGCTCGTCGAGGCCGAGGTCGAGGGACGAAGGCTCGACGACGAAGACGTGCTCTCGCATATCCGGCTGCTCTTTCCGACCGGTGCGGAGACCACGACGAGCGCGATCGGCAACCTGCTCTACGCCTTGCTGATCCATGAAGGCGCATGGCAACGCGTCGTCGAGGATGCGACGGCCCGGGAGTCGACGGTCGAGGAGCTGCTGCGCTGGGAATGTCCGGTCGGAATCACTCCCCGCGTCTCGGCCGACCAACCGATCGAATACGGCGGCGTGGAGATTCCGCCTGACGCATGGGTGCTCTTCTCTCCAGCCGCGGCGAATCGAGATCCGCGGGTCTACCGCGAGCCCCACCGCTTCGATCCCAAGCGCCCCTCGGAGCGACTGCTCTCCTTCGGCCCGGGTCTTCGTCAATGCCCCGGCATGCACCTCGCCCGCAAGGAGCTCGTCATCACGCTCGACGTGCTCTGCGAACGCTTCCCCACCCTGCGCCTGCTCGACGCGGAGGCGGCCCGACCGATCGGGACCGTTCTGCGAGGCCCCCGGACCCTGCGGGTCGAACGAAGCTGAAGGCCCAGCCGAGACGAAGAGCAGGCGACTCCACTCCGAGCAGGTGGACACCAGCGTCTGCCCCCCCTCCCATCTCCCAGAGAGGATGCCCGATGCCGCTCTTCGTATCCAAATCCATCGTCCGGCCGACCGGGATCGTTCGCAGAGGGTCCTTCCTGCTCGGCGCTTCGATCGTTCTTCTCCTGATTGCGAGCACCAGCTGCTCCGAGGCGAGGCGAGCGTCGACGAGCGAGCCCTCCGGCGCCGTCGTCTTTGCCGACAACTGCGTCGTCTGCCACGGCCTGCCGATCCTCTCTTCGCTGCTCGAGCAGAACCGGGGCCGGCCGCCTGGCTTCGTCTATGACGCCCTCAGCCAGGGCAACATGCGCCGCGTGGGCAGCACGCTCGACGTCGCCAGCCGACGCGCCGTCGCGGAGTTCTTTACCGGCGTCGACTTCGACTCCCCCGAAGCCAGGCGCGACTTCACGGTCTCGCCCGCCTGCTCTCCGGAACGAAGCCGCTTCGACTGGGACGACGTCGCCTATCCGAGCTGGGGCAGGACCCTTCGCAATCTGCGATCGATCCCGGACGAAGACGGCTTCACGCGCGCCGAGATCGAGAAGCTCGCGGTCGAGTGGGTGGTCGCCTTTCCCGAGTCCTCGCAGCTTCGCTCCCAGCCGACGGCCGCGGGCGGCGCGCTCTTCGTCGGCAGCCATAACGGCTCGGTCTACGCCCTCGACCAGCAGACCGGCTGCACCCGCTGGCATTTCAAGGCCGCGACCGAGGTCCGCTCGGCGGTGACGATCGACATCGATCCGAACGGCGGCGAAGCACCGGTCGTGCGGGCAGTCTTTGCGGACCGCGCGGCGAACGTCTACGCGCTCGATGCCCAGACGGGCGAGCGACTCTGGACGCAGAACGCTGATCCCCATCCGAACGCCGCGGTCACGGGCTCGGTCGCCGCCTACGACGGTCTGCTCTTCGTACCGATCTCCTCGAACGACGACATCAACGCGCTGGACCCGCTTTTCCCCTGCTGCACGCATCACGGCGCCGTCGTCGCCCTCGATGCACGGACCGGGGCGATCGTCTGGAGCACACCGACGATCCCCGAGGAGCCCCGCGTCTCGGGACACACGGCGATCGGCACGGAGATCTGGGGACCTTCGGGCGCGAGCGTCTGGAACACCCCCACGATCTCGCCGGAGCACGGGCTGCTCTTCGTCGGATCGGGCAACAACCACAGCCGACCGGCCACGGGCATGAGCGACTCCATTCTGGCGATGGACCTTCGAACCGGGCGCGTCGTCTGGACCTATCAATCGCAGGCCGGGGATGCCTGGAACGCGGCCTGCAGCTTCGGCAATCGGGTGAGCTGCCCCGAGCCGGAGGGACCGGACACGGATTTCGGAGCCACGACCATGCTGATCTCGCTCGAAGGGCGAGACCTGCTGATCGCCGGGCAGAAGTCGGGAATGCTCCATGCCCTGGACCCTGCCACGGGCGAGCTCGCATGGAAGACCCGCGTGGCACATGGCGGGCCGCAGGCGGGGATCCGCTACGGCATGGCCTCTCGAGACGACGTCCTGTTCGTGCCGAGCACCGAAGAGAGCGGTCATCGGCTGGACGAGATCAAGGGGCAGCCCGGCGTCTACGCCCTGTCGGCCCACGACGGCTCCATCCTGTGGTCGACGAGCCCCTCGGATCTCTGCGCCGGACGGGAGCCGTGCGACGGAGCCACGGTCATCCCCCCGCTGGCCCTCGCCGACGCGATCCTCGTGGGCGGCATCGATGGCGTTCTCTACGCCCTGGCCCGTGAGTCCGGAGAGGTGATCTGGCGTTTCGACACCGCGCGAACCTTCACGACCCTGCGAGGTCGAGAGACCCGCGGCGGCGGCATGGCCGGGACGGCGGGGCCCATGCAAGCCAACGGCCGCCTCTTCGTGAGCTCGGGCTACGGGCAGGCTCAGCGTCCCGGCAACGCCTTGATCGCGCTGGCTCCGAAGTAGCGCCTCGAACGCAGCTGCGCGTCCGAGGAAACGTCCCGTCCGGACGACCCCTCGCTTCCAGCCGCCGGACTCAGGCGGGGGTTGCCTCAGCGCGGCGGCACACGTTCACGGCGATGGCGCTCATGCGGGGAATTCCGGTGTAGGGATCGTACTCCCGATCGACGGGGGTGAGTCGACCGGTGTTGCTGCCGATCGACTCGAGGTCGCTGTCGTCGCCGGGCGCGGCGCCGAAGCAATGCGTCATGGAGATCACGCCCGCTTTCACGTCGGGGGCGCGCTCGACGATGCCCAGGATCGAATCATGGCTCGATCGGATCTCCACGACGTCGCCGCTCGAGAGCCCGAGCGCGTCGAGATCGACAGGATTCATGAAGGCCGGGTTGTAACGGTACTGGCGCGTGAGGCTCGGCACGTCGTGACCGCACGAGTTCAGGACGTCGGGCAGTCGACGGCTGACCAGGCGGAAACGGAAGTCGACGTCGCGCGCGATCGGCTCGGCCGAGACCTCCGAGAGCTCGCCTAGCATCACAGGGTTTCCCAGCTCGAGTCGCGCTTCGCAGCCGGCCTCCCGCGGCTGCACCGTCTGCGTCGGCTCGCCGAAGATCGCTCCATGCGGATGCTGCTTGACCTCGCTCAGCGGAACGCGAGAGCCGTGCGTCAGATGCGCGAAGAGCTCATCCGTCGTAGGCGGGTGCTGCATGTCGAGATCGACCCAGCGCGGGCCGTGGGCGCTCGGATCCCACACGTGCGCGACATCCAGGCGAAGCGACAGACCCATGCGGCGCGCCAGTCCGTAGAAGAGCTCCCAGTCCTCGATCAGATCCGAGTCCGGCGGCGGCAGGGCGACGGCGGGGGCGTACTGGGCGTAGGGTGCCGGGTAGCCCAGCCCGACACCGTAGAACCAGAGCGCCTCGTTCATCATCGAGAGGCCTGGCGACTCGAGGCAGAGCTTGGGGGCGATGACGTAGTCCGCGAGGCGCGCCGTCGCCGACATCTTCGGATCGATCGTCACGAGCAGCTCGAGATCCTGCATGGCTGCGTGCGTCTTGCGCTGATCCGGCCAGGCGGCCATCGGGTTTCCGCCCACGCAGATCAGCGCTCGCACCTGCCCATCGCCCTCGAGCAGGATCTCGTCGGCCAGCGCAGCCGTCGGCAGCCCGCAGACCGCATCCGTCAGATCGCGCACCCGCAGCTTCTCGCCATAGCCCCAGGCCTGATACGGAGGCTCGGCCTGAGCCCTGGGCGTGTAGGCCGGCAGCAGCGTGAAAGGATTCGTAAAGGTCTCGCCCGCCTGCAGCCAATGACCACAGACCGTGTGCAGCGCGAGCATCAGGTATTCGGTCAGATTGCCGCGCCCGGCCATGTTCGGACCGGTCCCCGCGTTCGCACCGGCCCGACGGGCGCCCGCGAAGAGCCGGGCCGCCTCGATCAGCTGGGCCGCCGGAACGTCCGCGCGCCGCTCGACATACTCGGGCGTGAAGGGCTCGACGGCCTCACGGAGCGCCTCGAAGCCCGACGCGTTCTCCGCGAGGAACGCGGCGTCGTGCAGCCGCTCGCGGATGATCACGCGAAGCAGTCCGGCGATCAGCGTCGGATCCTCGCCCGGCCTGGGCTGCAGGTGCAGATCGGCCGCCCGCGCGCACTCCGTGACGCGCGGATCGATCACGATCAGCTTGAGCCCCGCTTCTTCGCCCGGTGCAGGTGACGCGCGGGATTGGAGTTGGGAATCCCGTTCGACATGGCCACCAGGGGATTCGATCCGACGAGCATCCAGACGTCCGCCTCGTCGAAGAGGTAGGGCCCGGCATGCCAACGACCGTGGAGCGCCGTCGCGATCGGCTTGCCCGGCTGGTCGATCGTCGCGCTCGTAAAGATCATGGGCGAGCCGATCTCGCGCATCCAGCTGGTCGCCAAGGGCATGCTCGCGGGGTAGAAAGCAGCGTAGGTCCCCAGGTAGACGGCGACGGAGCGCGGCCCATGCCGATCGAGGATCGAACGAAGTCGCGCGGCCACCTCGTCCATGGCGCGCTCGCTCGAGATCGCATCGAAGCGGCCGTCTTCGCCACGCTTCATCGAGCTCAGCAGACGATCGGGATGTGCGTGGGTCTCGGGGAGCGCCCGGCCTTTGGCGCAGCTGTAGCCGTGATAGACGGGATTGTCCTTGTCGCCGATGACCCGGATCGCGCGACCGTCTTCGACTTCCACCTTGATGCCGCAGTGGGCGTGGCAGAAGCGACAGATCGAGGTCTTCGTCTCGCTCATGGATTCCTCCCGCTCGACTCGCCTCCAGCCTAGCAGCTGCAGGACAGCGCGCGGGCCCGGTCCGAGCGCTCCCGGACTTCTCCCGGCGCGGGGCCCGGCGCGAAGACCCACCGACGACGCGAGGCCCGCACGCCGCCAAACGCTTTCCCCTTCCCGCGGCGATTGTGTCATGCTGCCTGCTAGGCGGTCGATCCACGAACCTCGCCCACGAAGCGCCTCCGTCGCGATACCGGGGGAGTCGCGCCGCCCGAGGCGGCGGAAACAGACCGGGAGTCTCCCCCATGCGTAGAACGACGGACTCCGCCCTGCTGCTCGCCCTCACGCTGATCTGTGCGCTGGGCCTGGGCTCGACCGCCCTGGCGAGCCCGCGCGGGCAGCTCCAGATCGTCGCCCATGAGGACGATGACCTCTATTTCATGACGCCGGCCGTACCCGCCGGGATCCAGGCGGGCGAGCCGAGCGCGACGATCTTCCTGACGGCCGGGGACGCGGGTCGTCCGGCAAGCTACTGGCAGGGCCGCGAAGCGGGCATCCGAGCCGCCTACGCCCAGATGGCCGGGGTCACCAACAGCTGGACCTTCCAGCCGGTCACGGCGGCGGGTCGCAGCCTCACGGCCTTCCGGCTCAACGGCGTAGCGGATGTCGTCGTCGTCTTCCTGCGGCTGCCCGACGGCAACCCGAACGGCAGTGGCTATGCGGCGACGGGATTCGAGAGCCTGCTGCATCTGTGGAGCGACCCGGAAGGATCGCTGATCCACTCGATCGATGGCGCTCATCAGTACACGCGCAGTCAGCTGATCGAGACGATCGCCGAGCTGGTCGCCCAGCGTGAGCCGCGCGTCCTGCGGATCCAGGACATGACGAACTATCACGGCTCGGATCACTCCGATCACGTCCACTCCGGCCGCTTCGCCTTCGAGGCCCACCTGCGGCATCCACCCGCTCATCGACTGCGCGCCTACCGTGCCTACAACATCGCCGATCAGCCCGTGAACCTCTCCGCCGCCGAGATCGCCCAGAGCAACGCCATCATCACGACCTACGGCGCCTTCGATCCCGGGGTCGGCGCCAACGCCTGGAATCAGCGGGAGATCCCCCTGGCCGACCTCGACGAGGCGCACGTGGGGTTGGTGCTGATGGGCTCTCCGTCCGGCGACGTCTGCCTGACGGCCCACGATCTCGGCACGACGAGCGAAGGCGTGCGTCTCGAGACCTGCGCCGACGACGAGCGCCAGAGCTTCCGGATCACCGAGCGCGACATCCGACACGCGGGCCGATGTCTCGTCTCTCCCGCGCCCGGCGGCGGGCCCGGCACGGTCGGTCTCGCGTTCTGCTCCGATCGGGAGTCCGAGGGCTGGACCTTCTTCAGCGACGGCCACATTCGCGGTAGCGACGGCGCCTGTCTCGGATCCACCGGCAGCCTCGTGACGCTCGAGATCTGCACGGCCTCGAGCCGTCAATGGGAGATGACGGCGCTGCCCGGAGCGCCCGCCGGCGTGGGCGGGGATTTCTCACTCCTCGAGTTCGGGACGGATCCCTCGCGCTACGACAGCCTGGAGTTCGGCGACATCGATGGCGACGGGCTGGCGGACGCCTGCGCGCGGCGCGCCGACGGCGTCTACTGCGCGCTCGCCCTCGGCGGCGGCGCGTTCGCCTCGGCCGCGCTGTGGCATCCGAACTTCGGGGACGACGATGCCTGGGCGCCCGTCCAGTACGGCAGCACGCTGCAGATGGGCGACATCGACGGCGACGGCCTCGCAGATCTCTGCGGCCGGGGCATCGTCGGCGTCTACTGCGTGCGCTCGAACGGCTCGAGCTTCGTCGACTTCCGGCTCTGGACGTCGGTCTTCTCGGACGCGGATGGCGGCAATACGGTTCAGACCTACGGATCGCTTCGGCTCGGTGACGTGAATGGCGACGCGCGCGCCGACCTCTGCGGACATCGTGCGGGCGGGGTGCAATGCCTGCTGAGTGGCGGGCTCGCCTTCGGAGCGGCCTCGACCTGGTTCGGCTCGAGCTGGGTCACGGCGCTCGCGTTGCCCGCGCTGCAGCTCGGTCAGACCATGATGCTAGGCGACATCGACGGAGACGGTGCCGACGACCTGTGCGAGCGCGGCAGCGCCGGCGTGCATTGCGCGCTGGCGTCTCCCGCCAACGCCTCGTTCGTCAACCTGGCGATGCGCTCGCAGGCCGAGTACTCGGACGGTCTCGGCTGGGGGAGCTCCGAGATCTACTGGGGTGCGCTGCGGCTCGGCGACGTGACCGGCGACGGTCAGGCCGACCTGTGCGGCCGGGGCGGCGCGGGAATCCTCTGCCTGGTATCGATGGATGGCCGCTTCAATGCGCTCAATCATCTGCTGTCTCCGGATTTCTCGAACGCGGCGGGCCTCGGAACCATTCCGACCGCCACGAGCCTCCAGCTCGCCGATATCGACGGAGACCAGCGCGTCGACGTCTGCGCCGCGGGCCCGACGGCGCTCACCTGTACGGTCTTCGGTGATCCGCTGGAGTCGGCGGGCCCGGCGATCAACATCGATTTCGGGAGCTTCTTCGGCACGCCGGAGGACGCCTACGGAGCGGCAGGCCGCCTCTCCGGACCCTGGAACCAGGCCGGGCTCGGCTCGGCCCAGCTCTTCGATGCGCGAGGCGAGCCGACGATCGTGACCGTCGAGGTGGTGGCCGAGACCGATCTCGGATCCGCCCAGTCCGCCATGGGAGGCGACGAGCTGCTGCTCTCCGACAACTTCTACAGCAGCGGCGGCGCGGGCTGGGACGTCGAGCTCACGAACCTCGCCGCCGGGGCGTACCTCGTCTACCTCTATGCGCCGAGCAACGCCAGCGTGGCAACGGGAGACATCACACTCTCCGGGATTCCGATCTCCGGAATTCCGGGCGCGACCAGTGGCGCCCTCACGCGGGCCGGCTCCTGGACGCACTTCGCGATCACCCATTCGGGCGGCTCGCTCGCGATCTCGGGCAGCGGCCCCGGGTACACGGGACTCGCGGGCTTGCAGCTGATCCCGGTTCCCGAAGCGGGACCCGGCTCGATGGTCGTGTTCGGTGCGACGGGGCTCTGGCTCCTGGGCAGGCGGCGAGGACATTCTCTACAGGGCCGACACACTCTGCCTGTCGGGAGGTAGCCCGCTCGGATCGAAGGCCGCAGCGAGGTCATGAGCAGGACGTCGACGGTGCGCCGACGATACGGCGGTGACGACCCTGGACGGCCTGGCGCTTCGCAGCCATGATGTCACGCCAGCTCGCATCCCCTGCCTTCGGCGGCCTGCACCGAAATCGGAGTCGCCCTGCCGAGCGGCACTTCCGCCCTCGCTCTGGAGATCCCCCTCATGAAGCAATCGATCGTCCTGCCGCCCGAGGTCCGCGAGCTCGACCGCGCCCTCGCCCTGATCGAGCGCGCCGAGGAGCTGGGCTTTCACAGCGCCATGCTCGGGTGCGGCCAGCACATGGATCCGTTGACGGTCTTCGCCCTGGCGGGGCAGCGGACGGAGCGCGTGCTCCTCACGACCAACGTCATGCCCACGTACACGCGACATCCGCTCGTGATGGCGATGCAGGCACAGACCGCGCAGGCGGCAGTGGGCGGCCGGCTGCGACTGGGTCTGGGACCCGGACACGCGTCGATCATCGAGGAGAATTTCGGACTGTGCTTCGAGCGCCTGATCCGACACACGGTCGAGTATTTCCAGATCCTGCGCGACGTCTTCGCGAAGGGGCACTCGAGCTTCCAGGGCGAGATGTTCCGCGTCGACTGGGAGATCGACGTCGAGTCCCCGCCGATCGAGATCCTGCTGGCTTCGCTGGGCGTGCAGATGTGCCGGGCCGCGGGACGACACGCGGACGGCGTGCTGCCCTGGCTCGCTCCGCCCGCCTACGTACGCGACACGATCGTGCCGGAGCTGCGCGCCAGTGCCGAAGCGGCGGACCGTCCGACCCCGCCCGTCGTCATGATCATGCCCTGCATCCTGTCCACGAATCGCGAGGAGATCCGGGCGGGGGTCCATGAGTACCTCGCTCTGTATCCGCGACTCGAGGCCTATGCTGCGCTGCTGCAGCGATGCGGCGTGCCGGATTCCGAGCGCGCGCTCGAGGACGGCTGGACCGATGCGATGATCGACGCCGTCGTGCCCCATGGCGACCAGGCGGCGTTGGCGGCCTCGATGAAGGCCTATCGAGAGGCGGGCGTCGCCGAGATGGCCTTCCTGCCCGTCGGTGTCGGCTCCGATCGGCAGCGTTCGGTCGCGCGGACCTGGGACGCGCTGGCGGAGCTCGTCTGAAGCCGGGGCTGAAGTCGAGCCGAGCGACCAGCCCTCGATCGCCGCCTCTCTGCGAGCTCCGTGACGGCCACGCGCGAGATGGCTAGTCGCCCAGCAGCACGTCCGTCGCGGTGTTGTCGAGGATATAGAGACCGACCACGATCAATACGAGGGGCGCCAGCCAGTCGCCGTAGCGGTGCAGGATCCGGAGTCGCGCCGCGCGGACTTCGAGGAGCCGAGCCAGCCCGAACCAGATCAGCACCATCGCGACGAAGCCCCCGATCATGACGAGATCGGCTCCCTGCTCGCTGTCGGCCAGGAGCGGACCGAGCACGAGGACGGTGTCGACGCCGTTCGCGACCTGGGTCGCGGCGATCGCGAGCGGGCCGGCGCCGCGCCGTTCGATCTCGCTGCCGTCGCTGGCCTCGTCTCCCGGTCGGCGCGCGACGGCATGGAGCCCCCGGAGTCCCATCAGGATCGGGATCACGCCGAGATAGCCGACGTACTCGAGCGGCAGCCGGTCCGCCCCCTCGCCGAAGGCGACCGAGAGCGCGAGCAGCACACCCATGCCGATGAGATGTCCCATCAGCACCCGCCGCGCGTCGTCAGTCCCGGCCAGCAGCCAGGAGACGAGCAGAGCCAGGTTGTCGAAGTTCGTCGCAGCGAAGGAGATCGCGATCAGACCCAGTGCCGTCATGACCTCGAGCATCAGAGGGCGATCCCTCGCGCCGCCCGCACGACCGACGCAGCCAGAGGCCGCCACGAGCGGTGACTCGCGTGGCGGACCGAGGCTCGGCTCATTCCGCCGGCCGTCCGACGAGAATCAGCTCGGCTTCCTCGCCCGCCAGGATCTCGAGCAGGCGGTGACGATGCTCTGCGAGCTTCGTGTCACCCCAATCCTTGTAGACCCGCAGATCGCCGCGGTAGCGCTGTCCGGCGGCGACGGATCGCTGTGGGCAGGAGTATCGAAACGTTCCTCTGGGCTCGAGACGAAAGTCGTTCTCACAATCGCCGTCTCCATCGATCTGGTCGATCTCGACCTGCACCGAAAGAACCTGATCCTTCAGGTTGACCACGCTGAAGGCCAACGCCGGGAAGGGCCCCGGGACGACGCTGGGATCCTGGACCTCGACCCAATCGGACGGACCGAAGGGCGAATCGAAACGCACGCTGGGCAGCTTGCTGCAGCCCGTCACGCTCGCGAGAGCGAGCAGCGAGACAGCAAGAAGGACGACGGTGGCTTGCCCGGGCATCGATGGATCTCCTTGGGTCGACCGCGAGCGTAGACCGCTCACCGGAAATCGCACCAATCGGAGCGCCCTCAAACGTCTCCGAACTCCTCGCCCTCGAGCACGTGGAACGGCAGACCGAAGTTCTTGGCATTCGCCTGGCTCAGCCCCTGGATCAGCGGAATCCGCGGCACCGGCCACATCGTACGCACCCTCCTCCTGTTCTCGGCGCCCGGAATGAAGGTCGGCCCGCGACCCAGAAAATCGAGCGTCTCCTTCGCGACATCGAGCGGGTCCATCGCCTCCGGCATCCCGCCCGTGTCCTCGCGAAAGGTCTCCGTATCCGTGGCGCCGGCCAGACATCCGACGACGTCGACGCCCTTCGGCGTGAACTCCTGCCAGAGTCCTTCGGCGAAGATCGTGTCGAAGGATTTGCTGGCTGCATAGGTCGTCACGTAGGCGGCCCCGGAGAGGGAGCCGAGCGACGACATCAAGATCAGGCCTCCGCGCCCGCGCTCGCAGAGACGGCCGCCGAAATAGTGCGAGAGCCGAACAGGCCCGCTGCAGCTGAGGTTGACCTGATGGATCCAGTTCTCGACGCCGGACTCGAGGAAGGGGCCCATGTTCCGCCCCGAGCCGGCGTTGTAGATGAACAGACCGACGTCGAGATCTGCCGTGAAGTCGCCGACGCGTTCGG
Source organism: uncultured delta proteobacterium (assembly GCA_963698485.1). Lineage (GTDB taxonomy): Bacteria > Myxococcota_A > UBA9160 > UBA9160 > UBA4427 > UBA4427. The sequence continues at coordinate 705,249 of CAVORA010000005.1, forward strand.
CTACGTCCGCGTGCGTCAGGTCGATGCTCGCATGACGGACCTCGACCCCCGCTCGATCTCGAATCTCGCGCGCCCTGGCCGACAGCTTCGATTCGTTCCTCGCGATCAGCGCGAGATTCAGACCGCGACTCGCGAGCTCCTCGGCGAACGCGGAACCGATCCCGTCCGAGCCCCCCGCGATCACGGCCCAGGGGCCGAAACGATCGCGGAAGGCCTGTCCTTCATATTTCGCCGACATGTCGTTCGACTCCTCGCCTTGGCGGGCCGTGCCCGACGGCCGCCACCCGAGAGCGGACGCTAGCGCCTCGTGGCCGCGGTCGACTCATCCCGTTCGCGTCGCTGGAGACCAGAGCGCCGTCGGCCGCGCACGCCCGAGATCGCGCCCTCTGTGAAGTCCTTCACGGGCTCGCCGCTCGTCCCTCCATACCCTCGATCCCATAGAGCCCGCGGTGGTCTCCGAAAGCCAGAGAACGACCGGGCCCGACACCTCGAGGGATTCCCATGCACCTCAAGAAATCCTTGCTCGCTCTCGCCGCCTTCTCACTCGCTCCCCTGCTCGGCCCGAGCGCCGAGGCGGCCCCGCTCGACATCGCGGTCGTCACTCTCGGCAGCCCTTCCCAACCCAGCTGCGTCTTCGATCTGGATTGCACCGTCTTCGTCACCGACTCGAGCTCCGTGATCGCCACGACCGGAGGCCGCGTCCAGTCCCGCCGATACCCGGTCGGGGAGCCCGGGACGCCCGGGGCCGGCTACTACGCGCATGTGTATCGCGTCGACCTGCTCCTCGCCGACACCGGGAGCGAGTGCGTTCGCGAGATCGCCATCCCCTTCGGTGGCATAGAGCGCCTCGACTACGACGGAGACGGCTTCGACGACGACCTCTGGGAGTCGACGACCGGCCTCGGAAACGTCTCGATCGACTCGGCCGAGCTGCTCGACGATACGCTCGTCGTGACCTTCGCCGGCTCGGGGGTCTGCCAGGGCGCCCTCTCCGGGGATGGCGACTCGAGCTACTTCTTCGGGGTCGCGTCCCGATACGACGGCGCCTTCAAGGCCGCCGACCTCGATTTCCATCTCGCCGCGCCAAACGAATCGATCACGGTGCGCGCGCCCGACTTCCCGACGACGGCGGCCATGGAGGACTATGCGTTTGCCTGGGCGGACCAGGAGAGCGCGGCGCTCTACAACCCGTCGTCGTTCTATTCCTACAACCGCGCCGGCGGCGGTATCCAGGTCCAGCGCAGCGGCGTCGGGAACTATCGCGTCGTCTTCGAAGGCATGGACACGCTCTGGAACGTCGACGGCAACGCGCAGGTGACCGCCTACGGGTCCAGGGCTTCATCGACGATGCCCACTGCAACACGCCGGGGTGGGGCCCGGACTACGTCGACGTCCAATGCTTCGACAACACGGGAACCCTGACCGATAGCCGGTTCAACGTGCTGCTCGCGAAGCCCATGCCGATCCGCGAAGGCGTCGCGTACGTCCGCGCCGATCAGCCGACGACCGGCTCCTATCAGCCGCCCGCCGCGCAGGTCCAGAATCCGGGGGGCGGAGCGACGACGGTCAGCCGTCTCTCCCTGGGTCGTTATTCGGTGACCTTCGCAGGCTTCGGGGGTCCGCAGGTGCCGAGCCCCGGGTCGGGCGGCAACGTCCAGGTGACGAGCATGAGCTCCGGCAACGCGCGGTGTCGCGTCTCGAGCTGGTCCTACAGCTCGAGCAGCGTGCAGGTCCAATGTCTCGACACCTCGGGCTCGCCGGTCGATGCGCAGTTCAGCCTGCTCTGGATGCTGCCGGACGAGCGCTTCGACCGCGACATCTCGTACGCCTGGTCGAACGTCTTGGCGACCTCCTTCTTCGAGCCCTCCTCGCTCTACTCCTCGAACCCCGCAAACGGGGCCGTCTGGGGCTCGTGGTCGACCACCGGCCGCTACGTGATCGAGTTCGACCAGCTGTCGACCCTCGGCGGCGTGACCGGCGGCCACGTGCAGGTGACCGCCTATGGCGGCGGGAGCGCGCGCTGCGAGGTTCGCAGCTGGGGCTCGGAGACCAACTTCGTCGACTGCTTCGACACCGCGGGCGCCGCCACGAACGGCCGTTTCAGCCTGCTCCGGCTCGACCCGACGCCGGTCCCGGAGCCGTCCGCAGCGCTTTCACTCGTCGCAGGCGCTCTGGCGATGGCTGGTGCGACCCGGCTGGCTCGGCGCGCGCGCTGACCCCGCGCATCGCAGGCCGCGAACGACCGGGCGGGATCGCGCCCCCATGCCCGGGCAGGCCTCGGGGCGGCCGGAGAAACGCCCGAGGAGTTCGAACGAGGTCCCCGCCGCCGCGGCGGCGGGGACCTCTTGCTCTGCAACACGGCTCCAGCGCCTGGCGCGGGCCGCTAGCCAGCCGCCGCGTCGTAGATCGAGGGCAGCGCGTCGATCGGCCGCGCCTCGGGATAGACCTCGGCGAGCGCGGCGGCGAGGCCGGGATCCTCGAGCCGGTCGAGCTCGAAACGGAAGCCCGCCCCACGCTCCTCGAGATCCCGGTTGTAGATGCGCGCAACGTCCTCGAAGGACAGGCCGCTCGACATCTGTCGGGCCCGCTCTGCCTCGTTCTTGTAGACGTCCGCCTTCCAGAGCACGCTGACCCGGTATCGATCGAGCGGGGCGCGAAAGCGGACGGCGCCGCGATCCCGGACTTCCCATTCACCGCTCCCGTCCGTCGCGGGGGCGAGCTCGGCGCGCGAGGTGACGCGAAGCGTGCCCTGGTCGAAGGGCCCGACCGGCCCGACCTGATGGAACATGCCATGGTTGTCGCCGACGAGCGCCGTATTCGCCATGTCCTTGTCGTGATCGACGGGCGGCGAATCCGGTCCGTTGGGCCAGTAGCGGAGCGCACCGCCTTCGACGTCGTTCATCCACCAGATCGCGGTCGCCTGAACGATTGCCCGGTCGTCGAAGAGCCCGGACCAGAGCATCGATCGAAGCAGCCACATCGGCGTATTCGCCCGACCGCGGCCCTGAAAGCGGGGATTGTCCGTGTGGGCCGGACCGCCCTCGGCAATCGCGACCATCAGATTCACGTAGATGCTCTGCGGAAGGATCACCTCGGCGTCATAGAATTGCCGAGCGGCTTCGAGATAGGCCTCGTGCCAGAGAAACAGGTCGGATCCCTCGACGGCCAGGTCCGCGTGGACCCAGTCGTTCTGGAACCAGAGCGCGCTGTCGGGCTCGTCGCTCTCTGCACCGGCTCGGTACCAGCCACCGAGCGGCGTGTACGGCGCATTCCGTTCGAGCAGACCGCGAACGAGGTCGAGGTCCTCGATCACGTTCCGGATCAAGAGCGGCGGATCGGAATAATGGATCATCGCGCCCTCGAGACACCCTGAGCGTCGAAGCGAGAATCGCTACGTTCGACGGCGATCCGAAAAAGCGGCCGCCGGGGATCGTCCCGTGCCTCGGGCGCGACGAAGAATCCATGGCCCACCCGGGGCTGGGCCTGACAAGGAGGATCCTAGCGGGCGTAGCAGTCGACACCCTCGGGCTTGAAGGCGATCCGCCCGTCGACCCAGAGGCAGCGCTCCTTGCGAGGACCGTTGCGCTGGATCTTGTCGAGCATCGTGCTCTGGGACTGCGGAGGCGACGCGGGAGCGACGGCCGCCGGTGCCGCAGGACGAGGACGCTCGACCGCTTCGGCCCGTTCTGCGCGCTCGGCTCGATTGCTCCGAGGCGCCGGATCGCCCTTGCAGCGTGCTCCGCTGGGTCGATAGAGCACCTCGCCCTCGGGCCCGTACATGCAGGCCCCGCCCAGGGTTCGCGCATGGAAGCTCTCGAGCTCGATCTCGTCGTCGGTCTTCCCGCCGTTCCGTCGTCGCTGCTCGTGCTCCTCGGCGAATCGCTCCTGCTCGGCGGCGCGCGCTTGCTGCTTGCGCTCGTAGGCCTCCTGCCTCTCCCGCGCCTCACGCTCCCGGACGTGCTGATCGAACTTGTTCTCGCGCTCGACCGTCATGCTCGTCGGGTCGGCCTGGCTGACCGAAGGCAAGGCGAGCGCGAACACGGAGAATCCGAGCAGGGTCGTCATGAGCGGGGTATGGATCGATTGGAATGGGCGCATGACGTTAGGCATCGGTCGACGGTGCGGCGTGCTTGACCTCACCGACCGGTCGGAATCGTGACTCGACTTCCAGGGCGTTCCCTGCGCAGGCCACGCGCAGGTCATGCGAAGACCCGACGCGGCCATCGAATCCTGCAGGCCGTCGCAAGCGATTCGCTCCGCTCGATCGAGGGCGAGCCGCCCTGATGCACCCGATCCGCCAGCCTTCCGCACGAGTCCGCGACGCTCCGATCTAGCGCGACTCCGAGGACTTCGAGCAAGGGCGCGCGGCGGAGCCCACGGACCGAGGGGGCCAGCCTATGCCGCGGGGAATCCATCTCCCGGCCACGTCTGTTCGACTCGGCCACCCCACCACGACCCCGCGCCAGATCCAGAGCCCTGAGAGCGCGGGAGGCGAGGGCCCGGGGATCCGCTCGAATTCGGATCAACCGGGCACTTTGACCGCAAAGCAGTGGTACGCTCGGAACTCCACGAAACGAGTCCCGAAAGGCCTCGAAGACCGTCAGCGAGATCGCGTGTTCGGCTCGGCGCAACGGGCCGGGTAGATTCTTGCGAGCCAGGGGTGATCCGTCCGATGTCACAGACGATCGCCTACGCTACACGGATCTCATCGCATCACGCACGCCGACGCGAGAAGAAGACCTCGCTTCGGAAGGGAGGCCCCATTGGGTCCTGAGCACGGCAGTCTGGATGCCCTGGGCGTAGCCTGGCGCCTGAGCGCGACGCTCTTCTTCGTTTTCTTGAACGGCTTCTTCGTCGCCGCAGAGTTCGCGCTGGTCAAGATGCGGGGCTCGCGCGTCGACGCGCTGGTGGCCGAAGGACGCCGCGGCGCCGCGACCGTCCAGCATATCCATGCCCACCTCGACCACTACCTGTCGGCCTGCCAGATGGGGATCACCCTCGCCAGCCTGATCCTCGGCGCGCTCGGCGAGCCGGCCGTCTCCGTACTGCTGCTGGCGATGGCCGAAGCCGCCGGCTTCCCGGTCGCCTCCGACGCCAGCTGGCTCCCCTTCATCTCGATCGGGCTCGCGTTCACGGTGATCACGATCCTGCACATGACGATCGGCGAGCAGGCGCCCAAGATGTGGGCGATTCGTCGCTCCGAGAGGATGGCCGCAGCGACGGCGCCGACGCTCTACGCGTTTGCCTGGATCTTCGCGCCCTTCATCGTCGCGATCAACGCGATCTCGAACGGTCTGCTGCGATTGATCGGTCTACCCGGCATCTCCCACCACGACGAGACGCACGACACCGAAGAGATCCGCAGCATCCTCTCGCTCTCCGCGGGCGCGGGGCAGATTTCGGAGCGCGAGTACGAGCTCACGGAGAACATCTTCCACGTCACCCAGCTCGAGGTGCGCCACATCATCGTGCCGCGAGCCGATATCGATCTCCTGAGTCTCGAACGCCCGCTCGAGGACAACCTGCAGAAGATCCAGGAGAGCATGCACTCCCGGTTCCCCGTCTGCGAGGTGGGTCTCGACACGATCGTCGGCTTCTTGAATACCCGAGACCTGCTGGTCCGCGTCCTGAACAAAGAAGAGATCGACCTCCGGGAGCTCGCACGCGAGCCCCTCTACGTGACGGACACGATGGGTCTCTCCGACTTCCTGGGCGAGCTCCAGAAACACCAGGCGCAATGTGCCGCAGTGCTCGACGAACGTGGCACCGTCATCGGCTTCGCCTTTCGCGAGGACGTGCTCGAGGAGGTGGTCGGGCCGCTCGGCGACGAGTTCGACGTCCTCGACGAGCGGGATCATGGCCTGCACGAGGTCTCCCCCGGCGTCTTCGAGGCACCGGCGAGGATCTCGATGCCCGAGGTCATGGACCATCTCGAGTTCACCCTCGATCCCGAAGAGGACGAGGAAGAAGACACCCTGGGCGGTCACGTCACGGCCCGCCTGGGACGGCTGGCCAAGCTGGGCGACACCGTCACTCTCGGCCGCTACGACGTCGAGGCGATCGAGGTCTCACCGCGTCGCATCGAGCGCCTCCGGATCACGCGCCGTCCCGACGAGGAGAGCGAGGCGGGCGAAGCGGAGCCGAGCGGTGAGGACGCGGCGCCGGGCGAGGAGACCCCCGAGATTCCCTCGAGCTGAAGCGAATCGGGCCAAGCGACGGACGGCGACGAGGGAGAGCCTGCGATGACCGAGACGTCCGAAGGGGCGCCAGAGCAGCCAGAATCGGGCGGGATCGCGGGCGCTCGGACCCTGCTGTTCTTGATGGCCTGCGTATCGGTCCTGAACGTCATGGATCGTCAGCTGATGGCGATCCTGATCGACCCGATCAAGCGCGACCTCGGCGTCTCCGACGCGGCGATGGGGCTGCTCTCGGGCACTTCTTTTGCGCTGCTTCACGTCGCCGCCTCCATTCCGATCGCCGTATGGGCCGATCGCGGCGTTCGGCGCTCGATCATCGCGCTGGGCCTCACCGTCTGGAGCGGCCTCACGGTGCTCACGGGATTCGCGCGCAACTTCGCAGAGCTCTTCGCGATCCGCGTCGGCGTGGGCATCGGTGAGGCCAGCGGCGGCGGTCCACCCCAATCCTTGCTGTCGGACTCCTTTCCTCCGGAGCGACGCGCGACGGCCCTGTCGATCCTGGTCATGGGCGGTCCTCTCGGCTCGATGGTGGCGTTCGGCGCCGGCGGCTGGCTCGGTGACACGATCGGCTGGCGAGGGGCCTTCATCGTGTTCGGCGCCCCCGGTCTGCTGCTCGCGCTCCTGATTCGTCTGCTGGTCAAGGAGCCGCAGCGCGGCGCCTTCGACGGCTCAGTGGCGCAAGCGGAGGGGAGCCGCGCGCAGAGCGCCTCGGCGCTCGCGAAAGTGTCGGTCGGTGACTCGATCCGGTTTCTGTGGCGCGTGCCTTCGATCCGGAATTTCGTGCTCGCGTCGGGGCTGAACACGATCGGGATCTACTCGATCCTCGTCTGGGCCGTCCCATACCTGAGTCGCGTGCACGCTCTGCCGGGCGGCGCCGCTGGCGCGCGACTCGCCATCGCCTCGGGACTCTTCACCGCGCTCGGCACCTTCGCCGGTGGCCCCATCGCGGATCGTCTCGCGGCGCGAGACGTTCGCTGGCTCGCCTGGATGCCCGCCTGTACGTCGGCGCTCGTCTTCCCCTTCGGCCTCGCCTTCGCCTTCGCCCCCAGTGGCGATCTCGCGAGCCTGCTGCTCGCGCCCGCCTCCTTTCTGGCCGGCACGCAGTTCAGCCCGATCTTCAGCGCCGTCCAGACGCTGGCGGCGCCACAGATGCGGGCGTTGGCCGCATCGAGCATCACGGCGACCAACACCATCCTCGGCCTTGGTCTGGCGCCCCCCTTCGTGGGCTTCCTGAACGACCGGGGCGCTGCCACCCTCGGAGACGAAGCCATCCGCTACTCGATCGCGTTGATGATGGCGTCGCATCTGGCTGCGGCCGGTCTGCTGCTCCACTCGTCGAGGCGGATCCCAGAGGATTTGCGAGCCCGTGAACGCTTTCTCGGCGACGAGGCGCGAGGAAGCACCGCTCGATCGAAGTGACGAGACACGCCAAAGGAGACCTGACATGACCCTCGGCATCGAAGCCATGCCGGGCGGTGTGGCCGCGCGAATCGACGTCGGCAGCGACACCGCGATGCGACGGCTCTCGCCGAACGATCAGCAATGGCTGCGTGACGCCTTCATGCGTCACAGCGTGCTGCTAGTCCGGGGTGAGACCTTCGACGACGCCTCTTTGCTCTCGTTGACCCGCGTGCTCGGCGAGCCAGACATCCATCCGGTGGAGTCGATCCGGCTCCCCGACCGGCCCGAGATCATCGAGATCGTGCACACGCCGCAGACGCGTCCGGCAGAGGGTCCTCCCGGTGGACCGCACGAGATCGTGGGCGAGCTCGGTTGGCACGCGGACCTGATGTACACACCGTGCCCGAGCCTGGGCGCTCTGCTCTGGGCGCTCGAGGTTCCCGAGAGAGGCGGAGAAACGGCCTTCATCGACACCGCTCGTGCATACGAGGCCCTCGACGACTCGATCAAACGTGAGCTCGTCGACCGGAACGCCGTCTACCGGTTCGAGGGGAATCTCTTTCGCGCGCGAAGTCGGGACGTCGACGACGAGCAGTTCTCGGAGGTCCACCACCCGCTCGTGCTCGACTTGCCCGGTGCGCATGCGCTCAACGTGAGCCCCGCCGCCATTCGGATCGAGGGGCTGGAGGCGGCCGAGAGCGAGCAGCTTCTGGGTCTGCTGAACAGGCACTTGATCCAGGACCGCTTCATGTACGTCCATCGCTGGCAGCCGGGCGACCTGGTCCTCTTCAACAACATGCGAACGCTGCATCGCGCGCTCGGCCACGAGCGGAGATTCCGACGGATCCTGCACCGCACGACCCTCAAGGGCCAGACAGCCGCCGCGCTCCCACGCTAGGCGACCGTACGGCGGCCGCACCGCGAGTCAGCCTGGAATCGGTCGAGGGGGCGTCGGGCCCGGAGGGGGATCGGGCTGCGGGCTCGGGGGACGTGGGAGCGGCTCCGGATTGGGCTCCGGCCCGGGACCCGGTGCATTGCCCGAGCCGACCGTTCGAGCCCGCCGGACGACGCTCCGCCCGCACTTTGTAGAAATTGCGCGCCGCTCGGGAGACGTCACACTGGAGTCGGAGCCCATGGCGCTTCACAGCCCGGCACGCTTCATGAACTCTTCTCTCCCAAACGATCCAGGAGCACTCCATGCGCGAATACCGAACGATCCTTGTTCCTTTCGATTTCTCTGCGCATGCCCGCGCCGCGCTCGCCGAGGCGACGAATCTGGCGCAGCGACTCGGCGCAGGGCTCTGTCTGATTCACGTGGTGCAGCCGCCGACCTATGCCTACGGCTACGGCGCCAGCCCCGATCCGAGCGCCTTCGACCTGAACGAGATCCATGGACGCGCCGCACGAATGCTCGACGAGATTGCCGACTCGATCCCGAACGCGCCCGGTCCCGTCGACCGCCAGGTCCTCGAGGATGGCTCGATCGCAAACGCCATCCAGCAGGCCGCCCGCGAACACGGTGCCGACATGATCGTGATGGGGACGCATGGCCGAACGGGGCTCGCGCACGTCTTTCTGGGGAGCGTCGCCGAGCGCACCCTCCGCAACGCTCCCTGCCCGGTCCTGACCGTTCAGGCGCCTGAGGAAGACGACTGAGCCGTTTCGCCGCCCTTCCCTTCCGACAGGAGTCGAATCGTGCAGAGATCAGCAGCTTCTCACGACAGGTTGGAGACGATGCAGGCAGCCATCGCCCGACTCGAGCAGCCAGGCTTCGCAGCAGCCTTGGAACGAGGAGTGCTCAGATGAAGCCCACTTCCAGCAGCCGAGAGTTCGAACCGACGATCTTCGAATTCGACCGGATCGATTGGGTCGACGAGCGCCAGGAGCCGCACCAGGCGCCCAAGCTGATCGAAGAGGCGGAACGAACGGGCGCCCGACGTAAACGCATCGCGACAGGCCAGGGTGGATTCTTTCAGCAGTACACCACCATGCCCCCCGGCTTCTCGGTCCCGATGCACGCCCATGACCATGACGAGCTCTTCATCGTGCTCTCAGGAGGCTGCACCTTCTGGCCCGACGGGCCGAGTCGCGCCGTCGAGCTGAAGGCCCGCGACACGGTCGCCCTCGCCGCGAATCACGAGTACTCGTTCGTCTGCGGCCCGGAAGGCATGGAGTTCTACGTCATTCGGCTGGGCGAGGCAGGAGTCACGCCCATGCGATGAAGTCGGCCGGCCCAGCTTCCCGGACGATTCGACGTTAGGCGAGAGCGCGGCGAGACTACCCGGGATCGGGCTGCGCTCGCGGGGGGACGATCAAATCGATCTCGCCACCAGGCGTCTGCGCGCGCCCCAGCCCATCGAGCAAAGCCCGCCGAGAACGAGCGCTCCCGTACCGGCTTCCGGAACGGCCACCACCTCGATCGACCCGCCCCCGATCAGCGTCGCGAGCTCGCCGCCCGAGGGAGCGGAGACGAGCACATTCTCGAGCCCCAGCGACGTGCCTCCCAGACCCACGGCCTGCAGCGTCACGCGGGCGAGCTGCCCCGATCGCGCCCCCTCATCAGACGACAGCGAGACCGCCGAGAAACCGACCAGGCCGGGGCCGACTTCGTCCACGAAGCCGATCGCCGGCGCAGCCAGAACGCTGCCCAGCAGCACGCGCGTCACCGCGATGCGCGACGCGTCGAAGAGCAGATCGAATTCGAAGGCGCTGGCCGCGGCCGCGCCGGGATTCACGGAGTCCTCGTGAATCAGAACGTCGACCTCGAAGATCTCGCCGATGCGAACGGTTCTCTCCACCTGAGGCTCAGCGGCGATCGGATCGACGTCGATCGAGACCGTCGAAATCGCCGCAGCGGAGCCTCCCCACGAGATCATGAGGCTGATCACCATTGGCCCGAGGCAGCGGCGTAATCCGTCGGCCCGAAGAATGAAGGTCGGACTGTCGAGTAGCGTGTCGTGAAGCGGTCTGATCATCTTGCGAATCTACTGCAGGCCCGGACGTGGGTCCAAGAGACGACGTGCTTTCCAGCGCAGCCGTACCCCTTTTCGCCTCGAAGTGGTATCTCCATGCAGCCGCTCACGTCGCGAAGGCCGCCATGTCACCCCTCGCCCCCGGTCCAGAGCCCTCGAACGTCCGCACCCCGACCGACGCCGGATCCGACGGCGACGAGCTGCCTGCGGACTCCGCCAGCCTCGCACGACGCCTCGGCTTCTTGCTAGGCCCGCTCCTCGGTCTGGCAACCTACCTCGCGCTATCCCGGCTCCCCACGGCGCCCGAGCTGCCCAGCGCCACCCTTACCGAGGCCGGACCCGCCACCGCCGCCATCGCCGTCTGGATGGCCATATGGTGGCTGACCGAGGCGATCCCGATCTACGCCACCGCGCTGCTCCCGCTCGCCGCCTTTCCACCCACCGGCGTGGCCAGCATGCGCGCCGCGGCCGCGCCCTATGCCCACGAGCTGATCTTCCTGTTCATGGGTGGCTTCATGCTGGCGCTCGCCATGCAGCGCACCGGGCTGCATCGACGCTTCGCCCTCGCGACCCTGCGACTGGTCGGCGACCGGCCGACGAACATGATCGGCGGCTTCATGGCGGTCGCAGCGCTCCTCAGCATGTGGGTCTCCAATACGGCCACCGCCGTGATGATGCTGCCCGTCGCGACCAGCGTGCTCGAGCTCGCCGAAGAGCGTGCCCCCAGCTCGTGGACCGACGAGACGCGCCGCCACTTCGGTCTCGCCCTGCTTCTGGGCGTGGCCTATGGCGCCTCGATCGGCGGGGTGGCCACGCCGATCGGCACGCCACCGAACCTCTTCCTGCTCTCGTTCCTGTCGTCGGCGTTAGGCGTCGAGATCTCCTTCGTTCGCTGGATGGCCGTGGGCGTCCCGCTCGTGGCCGTGATGCTGCCGGCGACCTGGTGGCTGATGGTGCATCGACTCTTCCCGATTCCCGCGGCCCGTCTCGAAGGCGGTCGTGAGGTGATCTCCCGCGACCTGCAGGCGCTGGGGCCGTTCTCGCGAGCCGAGGCGATCGTGCTCGTGGTCTTCCTGGTCGTCTGTAGCCTGTGGCTCGGCAAGCCGCTGCTCGCGACGCTCGTGATCGCAGGCGCGACGCCCTTCGCCGGGCTCGACGACGCGGGCATCGCGATGGCCGGCGCGATCGTGCTGTTCTGCGCGCCGGCCGGAAACGGCTCGCGCGTGCTCGACTGGGAGACCGCCCGGGCGCTTCCATGGGGCATCCTGATCCTGTTCGGCGGCGGCCTCTCCCTGGCTTCCGCGATCGGCGCCAACGGCGTCGACGACTGGATCGGATCGCAGAGCGGCGCGCTCCTCGGGCTGCCGACAGCGCTGGTCGTGATCGGCGTCGTCGCCGGCATGGTCTTCCTCACCGAGCTGACGAGCAATACCGCGTCGGCAGCGGCGCTGATCCCGATTCTGGCCGCGTTGGCTCCCGGCCTCGGCCTCTCACCGATCGCCCTCGCGGTACCGGCGGCGATCGCGGCGAGCTTCGCCTTCATGCTGCCGGTCGCGACGCCACCGAACGCGGTCGTCTTCGGGTCGGGACGCATCCCGCTTGGCGAAATGATTCGTGCGGGCCTGTGGTTGAACCTGATCGGGATCGCCGTCATCAGCGCCCTGACCTTCGCCGTCATCCTCCCGATCCTCGTGGACTGAGCCCGTCGATCGACCTCATCCGATGCGGATCGTACGATCGTCGCGCGACCCGCCTATCCGCTTCCCGAAGCAACGCGAGCAGCACCATGCCGAAATCCGCCCCTCGAACGAAGCGCCGCCGCACGTCGCGTTCAGGCTCCCGCACGCGTCCGATCTGGCGCGTGCTGCGAGCGGTGGCGATCCTCGCGCTCGCCTCGACCGTCGTCCCGATCGGCGTGCTTCGCGTCGTGCCCCCGCCGACCACCGCCTTCATGCTCGCGAGCCACTTCCGCGATCCCGCCACGGGCAAGCCCTGCGCTCGCATCGACTATCGATGGAAGCCGTCGGCAGAGATCCATCGAAGCCTCCCGCGCGCGGTCGTCGTCGCGGAGGACCAGCGCTTCCTCGAACATGCCGGCTTCGACACGCGGGCGATCAGCGACGCCCTCGACGATTACGTGTCGGGCGGCGCCATGCGCGGCGCGAGCACGATCACGCAGCAGGTCGCGAAGAACCTCTTCCTATGGCCGGGTCGCAGCCTGCTCCGGAAGGGTCTCGAAGCCTGGCTGACCGTCTTCCTCGAGCTGCTCTGGCCGAAGCAGAGAATCCTCGAGGTCTACGTCAACGTCGCGCAGTTCGGGCCCTGCCTCTTCGGGGCGGAGGCCGCCGCGCTGCGACTCTTCGGCGTGCACGCCTCGGCGCTCTCGGAGAGGCAGGCTGCGCTGCTCGCCGCCGTGCTGCCGGCTCCCGGCCGCATGCGCCCCCAGGATCCCGGGCCCTTCACGGAGCAGCGCGCGCGGGAGATCGCCGACGAGCTGCGGCGCGTCGGAGGCGGCTCCTACCTGAGCGGCATCTAGCGGTTCGTCTCGGCCTCTCGCGGCCTCTCCCGTCCCGAGCGGCGCGGCAGGTCCGACAGATCGGGCTCGAGCACTCGGACGACCCGATCCGGAAAGAAGCGGGCCAGGCCGTCGGCGAGCCCTGCCGCGTCGCCGACCAGGACGACTGTGGCGGCCCCGGCGAGGCGCCGCCGCGCCACCTCGTCGAGGCCGAGCTCGATCGCCTCGAAGATCCGCGCTCGTTCGAAGTCGGCGCTGCGCGGGGCGCCGAGAAGGGCCACGTCGATTCGCGCGCGCTGCCTCGCCGCTCTCGGATCATTCGCGAGCAGCGCCTCCTCTCCGAGTCGACGCTCGACGAGCATCTCGATCTCGCAGGCCTGCAGAGGCACGCTCACCAGGGCGTCGAGATGGGCCTCGATTCCCGATAGAAGCGCCGCAACGCGTGCGGGACGAGCCCGCGTGCGGACGACGAATCGCCCCTCGTGACTCTGCTCTGCGTTGATGATGTAGGCGAGCCCCTGGCGCTCGCGCAGGTCGCGAAAGAGCCTGCCGCCGACGTTGCCGCCCAACAGACTCGCGAGCATCTCGAGCGCCTCGAACTCCGCGTCGAGCTCGGCCGGGGTCGGGAAGCCCATCAGGATCTCGACCTGCGGCGCACCGGGTCGATCGACGAAGTAGATGGCGGGATCCGCGGCGCGCGGCGCATCTTTGCTGGAGGTGCCAGCGGATCGCTTCGGCGAGTCGGGCGCTGACGGCGCTCTCGTCTCTGCGAAGGCGCCCGCCGCCAGGCCGGCTTCGACCGAGCTTCGTGCCTGCTGCGCAGCGCCCGCGCCCGAGACCATCACGACGGAGTCCTCGGGTCTCAGGGCCGACTCGAGCAGGCGCTGGATCTGCTCGGGCGTCGGCTCGCCTGCGGCGCTCCCCCAGCTGGAGGCGCGCAATGCACCGGGCGGAGCGGGATGAACCCGACGGAAGACCTCTTCTGCAACGGCCCCAGGAGCCGACTCCTCGGCGAGCCGAGTGAGCACCCATTGCCGACGAATCGCCTCGAGAGCGTCGTCAGCGACCGGATGGGGCGTGAGCCATTCGAAGAAGAGGCGATGCGCAGTCTGGGCGGTCGCGTCCGGGAAGCGCATCTCGAGCCAGAGCCAGCCCCCGACGACAGCCGCTGCGAGCTCCGCACCCGCAGCCAGCACCCGGCTCCGAAAGCGCTCGGGCTCGGCCGTGGTCTCGCCCGCCTGCAGGAGTGCCGCCGCGAACGATGGGGGGACCGTCGCGTCCGGTGACAGCGCTTCGGCCGGCAAGGGAAAGCCCCAGGCGAGACTGGCCAGCCCCGATCGCGGCGTCGGCTCGAAGACGAAACGCACCCCGCGCGACAGCGTCCCGCCCTCCGACTCCTCAGCGACCGCGCGCCTGCGCTCGGGCAGCGATCGCGCGTCGGTCTCGGTGGGAGGTGGCTGCTCCCAGATCGCTTGCGTGCAGCGCGGGGAGAGATCGATCGGAGAGACCTCGACCGGCTCGAGAGGAACGACGCCCTTTCCACAACCGAGCGCGCCGAAGACCGACAGCAGCAGGACCCCGAGCAGCCCGCGGAGCCCGCTTCGGAGCCGACTTTGGAGCCGCGAAGCCGGCCTCAAAGCAGCAGCCCTTCGAGACCCGCACCGACGCTCGACGGCAGGAACTCGAGCACGGGCTTGAGCCAGCGCATGAAGCCCGTCGGCTGGATCTCGAGCGTGAGGAAATCGTCGACCAGGAAGCTCGTCGCGGCGCGGCGGATCGCCTCCCGATCGAGCGCGTCGAGCGCCCACAGCTCTTCGGCGAATCGAAGCGGATTCTCCTCGAGCAACGCGCCGCGCGCGATCGCTGCCGCGACCCCCTCGTGGCTGTCGATGGCTGCGAGCCGTTCGAATTGCTCTCTCCGCACGCTCTCGCAAAGCTCCTGCGGAGTCGGTCCCTGCTCCCGCAGACTCGAGATCTCGCGGCGTACGACCGTCTCGATCTCGTCGAAGCTCGCGAAGGTACGGGGGGCGAAGACATAGTTCAGCAGGCCGACATCCCGGAAGGCCAGCGAGACGGAGTAGGCATCGAGCGCGAGCGGCCCTCTGATCGAGCGCGCGAATCGCGCGTTCGAGTGGCCGAGCAGGAGCCGATCGATGACCCGCAAGGCGAGCGCTTCGTCCGAGCGCGCGCCGACCGAATGCCAGACCACTGCGTAGACCGGAAACGGAGCCAGCGGATCCTCGATGACCTCCGCACGAGCGCGGCGATCGACCTCGAAGACCTCGCGCGCAGGGCGCGGGGCGCCGGCCGCCAGGCGCCCGAAGGTCTCCTCGATCAGCGCGCGGGCAGACGCGACCTCGAAGCCGCCGACGATCACGAGCACCGCGTTCGAGGGTGCGTAGTACTCGGCGTGAAACGCGAGCGCCTCGGCTTGCGTCAGCGCCGCCAGGTCGGCCTCCGTCCCGATCGGCGAGTGGCCGTAGGGGGTGCCCGCCCAGAGGGCCAGACCGAACTCCGCGGCCGCCGAGACGTAGGGGAGATTCGCGAGTCCCAGGCCTTCCTCCTCGATGGCGGCCCGCTGATTGTCGAGATTCGCGGGCGTGATCCGAAGGCTCTGCATGCGATCCGCTTCGGCGAAGAGCACACGTCCGAGCCCATCGCTCGGCAGCGTGTTCCAGTACTCGGTCGAGTCGTAGTCGGTCATCGCGTTCGTGCCGCCGCCCGTGTCCCGAACGAGCCGGAAATGGCCCCCGTCCGGAATCCGCGCCGAGCCCTTGAACATCATGTGCTCGAAGAGATGAGCGGTCCCGCTGCGGCCCTCGGGCTCGTCACGAGCCCCCACGTCGTAGGCGACACGCAGGCTCAGGGTCGCCTCTCCGGCTCGCGGCACCAGATGAACCCGCAGCCCGTTCGGCAGCGTGTAGGAGTGCATCTCCGGCACGATGCGCGCGAGTGTGGCATCGAGGTCGAGTGGCGCGCACTCCGACGCCTCGGCGCGACCGGCCGCGACAACCAGGCAGGCGAGCGGAATGACGACGAGCAGGAGCCTGATCATTCCGAGTGGCGCACGGGCCGTCAGGGCATCGGCCCCTCGTAGGGCGGATCGGCCAGCGAGCGCACGAAGGCGAGGACCTGACGGATCTCCTGCTTCGACATCGTCCCGCTCCAGCTCGCCATCAGCGCCGATTTTCCGACCGACGCGCCGCCCTCGGTGACGACCTTCAAGAGGTGTTCGTTGCTGAGAGCGTTCATGTATTCGCCGTCGTAGAATTTGGCCGGGCGGGGAACGAGGGCCTTTCCGACCGGCCCGTCTCCACCGCCCGTCGGGCCGTGACAGCTCGCGCAGTTGCGAACGTAGAGCTCGGCGCCCGGTCCGCCCGCGGCCAGATCGATCGCCGCAGCGGCGGGGGCGCTGCCACTCGCCTCACCGGAATCGACTGGCGCCTCGTTCGCGGCCGGAACGTCCTCGGCGGCGTTCGCACCCGGCGCCCCCAGCTTCGTCGCCGTCGGCGCATTCGCGAGTGACGCGTTGAGCCCTTCCAGTCGCGCCCCGTAGCTGCGCAGTCGGTCCAGCTCCATGTCCTGGCGAACCTTCTCGCGAATCGCGCGCGTCGACGCCGACTCGTTGGGATCGACGGACTCGTCCGACCCGCAGCCGGCGACGAGCCATGAGAGCGCGAGAAGCGAGACGACCAGAGCGTTCAGAACCATTCCAGAACCCATCGAAAAAACCCCCGGGACAAAGCTAGCGTTAGGCGACTGCGAAGCCCGAGAATAGAGCAATCGCGCGCTGGCTTCGACCGCCCGGCCCCCGAGCGGGCCCTCGAGCGGAAAAGCCATGACGAGCGTCGACGGCGCGTGGACCGGACGCGACGCGCGAGGCGCCGCACCCGCCAGATCCGCAGCAACGAGAGGATCCCCAGCATGACACGACTCGCAGGCAAGACGGCCCTCGTGACCGGCGGAGGCGGCCTGCTCGGCGCAGCCTTCGCTCGCATGCTCGCCGACGAGGGGGCCCAGGTCCTGGTCAACGACGTCGCCGGAGATCGCGCCGACGCCGTCGCGGCCGACATCACCCGGCGCGGAGGCAGGGCCTGCGCGTTCGTCGGCTCCGTCGATTCGTGGGAGGGCGCGGGCCAGGCCGTGGAGGCCTGTCTCGAACGCTACGGCCGGATCGACTGTCTCGTGAACTCGGCACACCGCTACGACACCACGCCGATCGCGGCGCTCGACGAAGCGACATACCGATCGACCCTCGATTGCCACGTGACGGGTCACTTCGCCTGCACACATCACGCGGTGGGGCACATGATTCGCCAGGGCGACGGGGGCAGCGTCGTCAACCTGATCTCCCGGGCCATGCAGGGGCTTCGAGGCTTCTCGACCTACGGCGCAGCGAAGGGGGCAATCCTCTCGGCCACCTATAGCTGGGCGCTCGAGCTCGCGGCACACCGCATCCGGGTGAACGCCATCAGCCCCGCCGCTCGACGTCGCGCACCCGGAGAGCCCGTGAGCCTGCGCATGCCCTGGCGCCGGGAGCCGGACCAGAGCGTCGAGTCGATGCGCGAGCAGACGCCCGCGCCGGAGAGCGTGGCGCCGCTCGTCGCCTACCTCGCGAGCGATGCCGCCGACTGGGTGTCGGGGCAGGCGATCTTCCTGGCGGGCGACTCCCTCGCCCTGATCGGCCGTCCCGTCGAAGAGCGCTTCGCGTTCCGGCCGGAGGGCTGGAGCATCGACGACCTCGAAGCCCATTTCCGAGATTGCCTCGGTCCCGGCTTCGAGCATCCGAGCATGCAGGCAGCGCCCTATGTCTGGTCCGATGGCGTCGGCCCGACTCGGACCGGCCGCGCATGACGCAGTTCGACGCTTCGAACGATCGACGCATGGCTGCCCTGTGCAGGCTAGAGTCCGCAGGAAACCACCAAGGAGCCTTCATCATGGCTGCAAGAAAGATCGCCCAGACGGCATTGCTGACCCTTGCAATGCTGCTCTTCGTCACGGCCGCATCCGCGGCCCCCGTGACCTACGTGCTCAGCACGCCCGGAGTCGTTTGAGGCGGCACCGCTGCGACGGCCCGTGCGGCCGTCGAAAAAGTCGACCACGTCACCTCGGTCGAATCCGACATGAACAAGCACACCATGACCGTGGCCTTCGATGACGAGAAGGTCGATCTCGACCAGATCGTCGCGGCCCTGAACGACGCCGGCTATGTCGTGAAGGAGCGAACCAAGGTCGAATGAGCTCGGCCGACGCCCGCGACGCGCGCACCCGAGTCCTCTGCGGTGCAGCGCGTTCGGGCGTCGGTCGGGGCCGCTTCGCCTCCCGAGCGTCGATCGCGCTCAGGAGACCGAGCGCAGTCCGTTCCCCGAACGGCTGGGATTCCGACGCGCGCCCGGCTTCTTCCTGCGCCGCCCTTTCGACTGGCGGGCGGGAGCCACGGAGGCTTTTTCGAGCCGGCGGATGCGACGGCGGATGGCATCGAGCGCGGCACCGCTGATCCGCGCCGTTCGCGTATCGCCGAAGGGCGTGCCGATTCCGCAGTTGACGATCAGCGCCACCGACATCTCGAGGGTCGGATCGGCCCACGCTCCCGATCCCCCGAACCCGAAATGACCGAAGGCGTCCGGCGGGAAGCCGCGGGTCGTGGCGATGCCGTGATATCCGAGACGCCAGCGCATGTCGAAGGGGATGACGTTGTAGCGGGCGGTCTTCTCCTGGCGTTCGGTCGCGAGCGCGAGGGTCTCGGGCGAGATCAGCCGCACGCCATCGAGCTCGCCACCCTGCGCCAGCGCCGCATACATGCGCGCGAGCGAGCGAGCCGTGAACAGGCCATTGGCCGCGGGAATCGCGGATCGCAGCGCGTCGCTCGAGTCGAATTCGAAGCCCGTGATCCCGCGCGGGGCCAGCGCGTCGATGATGCTGCTGAGGTCGAATTCGACGCCGACGCGGCCGAGCGCCTTCGTCATCAATCCGTGGCTCCTGGCGATCAGGTCGCCCAGCCAGAAGGTGCCGCCCCCTTCGGGCGCCGTGCGCAGGAAGTCCGCTGCCCGCGACCACATCAGCTCCGCGGCGCGGTCGTGCACTTCGTCGGGTGCGCCGACGTACATCCCGTCGAGATCGAGGGGAACGACGAGCTCCTTCTCGACCAGCTGGGAGAAGCTCGTCCCGGTCACGCGCTGCAGGATTTCACCGACCAGGAAGCCGTAGGTGAGCCCGTGATAGCCGGTCCGCTCACCGGGCGGATGGATCGGCTCGGACTGCGCGATGGCCTGCACCATGTGTTCCCAGTCGAGCATCCGGTCCGCATGATCGATCATCTGCCGGATGTGATAGAGGCCGCACTGATGGGTGAGCACCTGCCGCAGCGTGATCGACTCCTTGCCGCCCTGCGCGAACTCCGGCCAATAGGTCGCGACGCGCTCGTCGTAGTCGAGCAGCCCCCGATCGACCATGATGTGTACGAGCGTCGAGGCGATGCCCTTGGTCGTCGAGAAGCTCGGCGCCATCGTGTCTTCCAGCCACGGATCTCCCGCGCGATTGCGCGCCCCGCCCCACAGGTCGACGACGCATTCGCCGCGATGAAAGATGCTGACGGCCGCGCCGCCGTCGTAACGACGCAGCAGGGTCCGCAGGGTCTCCGCGACGGGATGAAAATCCGGATGCAGCCACCCGTCGAGATGGTCGGAGCGCTGATCCCGCTTCGCGGTCGCCCTCTCGTCGCGCTCCGATTCCGACATACCCCCACCTCTTTTCGTTGTCCGGCTGGCCCGTGGCCCGATGCGGACGCCCGACCCCATACCCGGATCGGCGGTTCTCGCGCTGACCTCGAGCCTTATCGGCCCTCTTGGTCAGACAGCAAGATGCATACCGCATCGCGGACGACGGGGGCGGCCTCGGCTGAGCCGGCCGGGACAATTCGCCCCGATCGGAGATGATGCCTTGGCCACTCTCGTGGCCACAGGGGGCGTGTGCAGCGCCCACGAGTGGCTAGGATGGGTCGCGTGAAGAGCGATCGAATCCACGACCTCTGCATCATCGGAACCGGGGCTGCCGGGGGCGTCTGGATCGATGCCTGCACACGAGCCGGCCTCGACGTGGTGGCGCTCGAGCGCGGACCGCTGCTCGAGCCGGCTGACTTCGCGCGCCACGACGAGTGGAGCAACACGCACCGAAGCGACGGCTTCGCGCCGCAGTGGCGCGACACGCTGCGCGAAGACAGCAACGAGGTCGCCCGCCCCGGTCGCTCGGCGTCCCTCGCCCAATGCGTGGGCGGCGGCACCGCGCATTGGGGCGCCGTCTGCTGGCGTATGCGCGAAGACGAGTTCCGCGTGCTCTCGAAGGAGGGACCGGTCGAAGGCGCGAACCTCGCGGACTGGCCGATCGGCTACGACGAGCTCGCGCCCTTCTACGATCGCGCCGAGAAGCGGCTCGGCCTGGCAGGCCAGGCCGGCTCGAATCCCTTCGAGCCCAAGCGCACGCAGGCCTACCCGAACCCGGCCCATCCGCCGCGAAGCGCCACGCTGGCGCTCGTTCAGGGCGCCGAGAAGCTGGGGCGCCATCCCTTCCCGACGCCGCTCGCCGTCAATCCGCGGCCCCATGACGGGCGCGGTATGTGCCTGAACGGTGGGCAATGCGCGACCTTCGGCTGCCCGACCCAGGCGAAGGCCTCGACCCTGTCGATCCACATCCCGGCCGCCCAGGCCACCGGCCGACTGGACCTGCGCGTCGACACGCGCGTGGTCGAGCTGGTGGTCGACGAGGAGGGCCGCGTGCGCGCGGCGCGCACGATCGACGCCGCGGGCCAGGAACGCCTGGTCCGCGCACGCACCTTCGTACTCGCGGCCGGGACGCTCGGATCCGCGCATCTCCTGCTGCAGTCGCGCTCGGCGCGCTTTCCCGACGGTCTCGCGAACGGCTCCGGCCTGGTCGGACGCAACCTGATGTTCCACATCCTCTCATATACCGGCTTCGAGCTGCCGGAGCCCTCGATGGGCGCGTTCGGCCCGGTCGGCATGGTCTCGATCGACGATTTCCATCCGAGCGACAGCGCGCGCGGATTCATTCGCGGCGCGGTCGTCTCCGAGGCACCGGAGCCCGGGCCGCTCTGGGCTGCCTACAAGGCGCCCGAATATCTCGGCCGAAGCACCGGCGCGTGGGGCAAGCCTCTGAAGGATTTCCTGCGGCGCTATCCCTATCTCGGCTCGCTGCTCTCGATCGGCGAAGACCTCCCGCAGCTCGAGAACCGCGTCGACCTCGACCCGGAGCACGTCGACGATCTCGGGATCCCGCTGCCCCGCATCACCCATCGCAGCCATCCGAACGACCTCGCCCTCGCGAAATACTTCGAGCAGCGCATGGCGGAGATCGCCCTGGCCGCTGGCGCCGTGCGCGCCTACACCTTCGACTTCACGCGCGCGAAGGCCGGCAGCGGCCACATGATGGGCACCTGCCGAATGGGCAACGATCCGGCGACCTCGGTCGTCGATCGAGACTGCCGAAGCCACGAGGTCCCGAACCTCTACATTCCGGACGGCAGCTGCTTTCCCACGTCGAGCGGCTACAACCCGACGCTCACGATCTTCGCGAACGCCGAGCGAGCGGCCACGAATTTCCTGTCGCGACTGCAGCGAAAGGACGCGACATGAGCCGGAGAGAGAATCCCGACGCGGCCGGCGCGAGCCTCTCCCGCCGCGACTTTCTGGTCGGCAGCGCCGGACTCTGGATCAGCGTCTCGCTGCCCCGCACGCGCGCCGCAGCGGCGGCCGCCAGCAGCGATCAGCCGCAGACCTTCGGGCCCGACGAGTGGCGCGCGGTCGAGGCGATCAGCGCGCGCATCATCCCGACCGACGACCTGCCCGGCGCGCGCGAGGCCCGCTGCGTCAACTTCATCGACAAGGCGCTCGTGGGCGAGGATGCCTCCGCAGCACCCGCCTATCATGCAGCCCTCGAGGAGCTCGACCGGATCTGCCGGGCTCGCTTCGGCGGCGGCTTCGCCGATCTCGCCGCGGAACGTCAGGATCAGCTGCTCGGACAGCTCGAGACCGCCGAGATCGAAGACTGGCGTGCCGAAGATGCGACGCCCGACGCCTTCTTCGCGACCGTCCGCATGCACACGATCCTCGGCTTCGTGCTCGATCCTCGTCACGGCGGCAATCGCGACTACGCGGGTTGGCGGGCCATGGGCTTCCCCGGCCCGGTGCATCATCTCGGCGGAGCGCTGCCGGAACACATGACGGGCGAGATCCGCTTCGTCCCGATCTGGGAACGATCGAAGCAGGCCATCAAGCCGCACTCCTGACGTGCTCCCGACGCGAGCAGGAGCCGGGCTCGCGCGGTGACCGTCGGTCCGGCTCAGCGCGCGGCGACGAAGCCGATCTCGAGTCGTTCCAGCTTGTTCTCCATCACGAAGGGGATCCAGCGAGGCTCGTTGCGAAGGCTCAGCTCGTCGCAACGCGAGACGAAGACCTCGAGCGCCTCCTCGACCGTGGCTCTGGCCATGGCGTGCCCCAGACACACATGGGCGCCGATCCCGAAAGTCAGGGACGTCGTCTTCGGATCGCGTCGGATGTCGAATCGATCCGGATCCTCCCAGCGTTCGGGATCCCGATTCGCTGCACCGAGGATCACGGAGAGCGGCTCCTCCGCCGCAAATCCATGTCCGAAGGCCTCGAGGGGCGCGGACGCCTTCTGTCCGACGGCAGTGATCGAAGGCCGATAGCGGAGCACCTCCTCGCTCGCGCCCCGCTTCCAGCGTTCGGGATCCGATCGAAGCAGCTCCGCCTGCTCGGGATGCCGTGTGAGCTCGAGCATGCCGCTGGCGATGATGCTCGTCGTGCTCGCTCCGGACCCGAAGATGGTCGAGAAGAGCGTCAGGAGCTCACCCTCGCTGATCCGACCGGCCTCGTCCCGAGCCTGCACGAGGTGGGTCAGCAGATCGTTTCGCGGCTCCCTCCGGCGGCTCTCGTAGAGCCGCGCGACGTGATCCATCGACGCCTGGATCGCACGATTCGCCTCCTCCCGGAGCTCCGGCGTGACCCTGGGCCCGAAGCAATCCACGATGTTCACGCCCGCCATCGGTCGCTGGGAACCGGTCAGCTCCTCGGCGTCGAGACCGAGGAAGTCCATCATCACGCGCCGCGGCAGCGGCTGCGCGTAGTCACGATGCGCGTCGAGCTCGCCTCGCCCCTCCGCCTCGTCGAGCAGCGCGTTCGCGTGTCGCCGAATCAGCGGACGGAGATCGTCCATGCGCCGGCGAGAGAGCGCGCTCGAGGCCAGTGAACGCACGCGCCGATGATCGTCGCCCTCCATCACGCCGAGCGCGTTCTTTCGCCAGGTGTGCATCGGGTCGCCGGGCACGAAGCCGCGACGTTCGAGTACCTCGATGCCCTCCGCCCTGAAATCCTCCCCCTTGAGGGCCCAGACCGCATCCTTCCAATGGAGCGTCGCCACATGGCCCTGGTCGTTCAGGGCGATTCGATGCTTCTCCCTCATCTGACGCAGATGCGTGTAGGGATCCTGCCAATACTCTTCGTCGTCCATCGGGAGTCTGGGGATCGAATCCGTCATGCTGCTGCCTCCACCGGAGCCGGAAGGGTAGCGACTGCTTCCTGCGCTTCGCGCGACGCAAGGCGAAGGCGACGAAAGCCGAGAAGACCGCATCCCGGGCTCAGACGGTCGAGGAGACCTCGGGCTTCTCGAGCAGCAGCCCCTCCAGGAGCCCCCAGTCGCAGACCCGCAGCTCCGCCAGATCGAGCTGTGCGAGCAGCTCCGTCAGGATGATCGCGCCGGTCGGTAACAGATCGACGTTCCCGGCCGTCGTGCCGGGAAGCGAAAAGCGTTCGGCTCGGCTGGCACGGCGCAGCCGCTCCGCGAGGGACTCGAGCTCCGTTCGCAGCAGCGTCATGCCGCGCACACTCCGTCGCCGATCGCCCCCTCGCGTGGCATGGGCCAGAGTGGCGAGCGCTCGAACGGTCCCGCCGGCCGCCGTGCACCGCAGCACGCGACGACCCGCCAGCTTCTTGCGATGTCGCTTCATCCGCAGACGCACGCGCTCGCGAATCGCTTCCGCCTGCGACCCCTTCATCGGGTCGCCCGGACCGAGCTTCGCGTGCACCCGCAACACGCCGAGCGGGATGCTCGCGGCGTGCAGGATCTTCGCTCCACGGCCCAGCGCGAGCTCGAGACTCTCGTCTCCGAGATCGATCACCACGTGGGCCGTGCCCTCGAGCCCGAGGCGCCGACGGACCGCGTGGTACACGATGCCGGCCTGCTCCGGGCCGGAGAGGAGTCGCAGGGGCGATGCCAGCACGCCGTCGAGGCAGCGAGCGAGGTCTTGCTCGTTGGCCGCGTCGCAGAGACTTGCGGTCGCGACCGCGTTCAGACCGCTGCTGCCTGCAGCCTCGGCCTCGGCGCGCATCGAGCCTGCGTGGGTCGCGATCTGCTCGAAATCGCTCGCGTCGAGCCGGCCGGACCGTGTATCCGACGCGAACGAGACGTGCGATCGATGGATCGGCTGGATGCGACCCTTGTCCGGCCCCACATCCGCCACCAGCAGGCTGATCGTCGTGCTCGAAATCTCGAGGACTGCGCGGCGCTCGCCGCGCGACGCTTCCCGGGGCTGCACGTACTCGGCGCGCGCGATCTTCCCGGCCCGCCGCTCGAGCACCCAGACGCTGCCCTTCTGACAGCGCAGCGTGCTCTCCGCGTCCTCCGCCACCCCGATCGCTTCGAGCAGCGCGCGAATCAGCTTCCCGCTCGTGCAGATCACGATCGGCTCGCCGCCCTTGTCGTCGAGCAGCTCGAGGGCGCCCGCCAGATCGAGCTCGTCCGCGGAGTCCCCGGCGAGTCGCGGCTCCAGCTCGACCGGAAGCAGATGGTCCGTCGCCAGCCGCTGGACCGTGTCGCGGCAGCGAACGGCGGGGCTCGAACAGATCCGGCGAAGCGGAACCTTCCTCAGCATGGCCTGGATACCGCTCGCCTGTCGCTCGCCCCGCGTCGAGAGCGGACGCAGCAGGTCCGACTCCGTCCACTCGGAGCGCTTCAACGCGTGACCATGACGAATCAGGAAGATCTTCACGGGTCGCTCCCGGTCGCGCGAAGAGATCTCGCGTCGCGCACGACCGCCCTACGACCGCTTGCGCCGCTTGCCTCCCGCGGTCTTCTTGCGCGCCTTCTTCTCCGCTTCCTTCTTCTTGCGAGCCCGCTCGGCGGCCTTCTGCGCGTAGGCCTTCTTGGCCTTCTTCCGGGCGGCGGCGGAGAGATTCTTCTTCGACTCCTTGGCCGCTCGCTCCGCCGCAACCTGGGAGGCTTCCGCCTTCCGGGCCGACTTCCGGGCGCGCTTCGCCGCCTCCTTGGAGGCTCGCCTGGCGGCCTTCTCGGCCCCTTCCATGGCCTCTTCCGCGGCCTTCTCGGCCTTACGAAGCGCCTTCTCGGCCTTCTTCACGCCCTTCGCCACGGCTTTGTCGACCGACTTCACGAGATCCGCGAGAACCGCGTTGGCATCGCTCTCGAGCGCGTCGAGCGAGGGCCAGGCCGAATCCTTGCCCTTGGCGCCCTTCTTGCCGCCGCTCCGCTTTCTTCCGGACTTCTTCGACACGGACTTCTTCGACCGACCGGTCGCCTTCTTCTTCGCGCTCTTGCTCGCCACTGATTCACTCCCGTCCCGATCGATCGATCGGGCCCATCCGGTTCGTCTAGCTGGATTTGCTGAAGATCCCGCCCAACGGGTGCTCGTCCCGCTCGTAGATCTGGCTCGCCGGCCCCGCGATCAGCGGATCGCAGACGTTCACGACCTCTTCGTCCTTGTCCGGATAGTCGAGACGCGACAGGAAATCGCGCATGCAGTTGATGCGGGCGCGCTTCTTGTCGTCGGACTTGACCACCGTCCAGGGCGCGTCGGCCGTGTCCGTATAGAAGAACATGGCCTCCTTGGCGTCCGTGTACTCATCCCACTTGTCGAGCGACTGCAGATCGATCGGGCTCAGCTTCCACTGCTTCAGGGGATCCGCCTTGCGGGATTGAAAGCGACGCAGCTGCTCCTCCCGGCTCACGGAGAACCAGTACTTGAAGAGGTGGATGCCATCGTTGACGAGCATCCGCTCGAGCTGCGGTGCCTGACGCATGAACTCCAGATACTGCGCGGAGTTGCAGAAGCCCATCACGCGATCGACGCCCGCCCGGTTGTACCAGGAGCGATCGAAGAGCGCGATCTCGCCGGCGGTCGGCAGACAATGGATGTAGCGCTGGAAGAACCACTGTCCCTTCTCCCGCTCGCTCGGCTTCTCGAGCGCCCAGACGTGCGCACCGCGCGGGTTGAGATGCTCCATGAAGCGCTTGATCGTGCCGCCCTTGCCCGCTGCGTCGCGGCCTTCGAAGAGCACGACGACGCGCTGACCGGTCTCCTTCACCCAGTTCTGCATCTTGAGCAGCTCGATCTGAAGGAGGTGCTTCGCCTCTTCGTACTCCTGCAGCCCGATCTTCTTCTTGTACGGATAGGAGCCGTTCGAGAAGTCTCGACGGTCCGTGCGCAGATCGAGCACGCTGGCGATCGTCTCTTCCGAATCGGGCGCGGTCTGCGTCGACGGCGCGGTGGCGAGGTGAAGCGTGTCCCGACCGCTAGCCTCCCGCTTCCTGGCCTTCCGCTTCTTGCGCTTCTTGTCCTGCTTGCTGCTGCCCATTGGCTCTCCCTGAGTTCGGTCCGTCCCACGCCTTCGTTCCGTCCCCGCAGCAGCGCGACGACCACTCGGTCCGCTGGCGGGCGGAATCGGCGATGCGGCACATGAATGCGATCGGTCAGAGAGGCGTGAGCGCTCCCGGGCCTCGACGGTGGGGACTAGACAATGCAAGAGCCGTACCCCGCGCCCAGCACGCACGAGGCGGTGATCTGTGGGCCTCTCAGCGTGATCGGGGCGCGGTCGAGGCGTGGATGCCCCCGACAGATGGGGCTATCTGCCACGATATCGAGACCCGTGAGACGATCTGTCCCGGACCCAGCGGCTGTGTTGCCGGCGCGTGAGGGCGCTGGGCAGATCTCGACTAGTTCGCGTTCGCCTCGTCGCCCTTGATACCGCCCTTCCCGTCCTTCTTCTGCTGACCGTGCCACTGACCGCGCATCGCCTCGTGATGGGCCCGTCGGGATCGGCGCTGATCGACCATCTCGTTCAGGACGGCGGCGATGGCGTCGACCTTGGCGGAGCCCTCCGCGGCGTTCATCGTGGCCATCAGCGCGTCGAGTCGCTCGTCCTGCGCCTTCATCTGCTGGCGCATCGCCTCGTGCATCTCACGCCGCGCGGAGGCCCTGGCCTCGGGCTGATTCTCGTGATGGTCCGCCCAGGCATTCGAGGCGACGGCGAGCCCAGTGGCCAGGACCACGATCATTCCCAGCGCTCGATTGCTCTTCATGACGACTCTCCGAGTAGTGATTCGCGCCAGCGTCACGAACGCAGGCCGCTGGTGGGCAAAAGTCGGGCCGCTCAGCGGCCTAGGTCCGTCACGACCGCACGCCCCACATACTTCCCCGCCTCGAGCTCGTCGAAGATCGCGGGCAGCTCCGAGAGCGCGCCGACTCGACCCACATGACTCTTGACCCGGCCCGCTGCCGCCATCTCGACGAGCTCGCGCATGTCCTGCACGTTGCCAACGGCCGAGTAGATCAGCGTGGGATCCTTCATGAAGAACTGGAACGGGTTCAGCTCGAGATTCCCCTCGCTCGTCGCGGGCAGACCGACGGCGACGAAGAGTCCGCCGGGACGAAGCAGATCCAGGCCGAGATGGAATCCGTCCATCCGGGACGAGAAGACCAGGCTCGCATCGACGCCGCCGAGCTCGCGCGTCACGGTCTCGACCGCCTCCGACGCCTCGACCGCCAGCTCCGCGCCCAGGGATTCGACGAATTTCAAGCGATCCGCACCGAGATCGACGCCGACGACCCGATAGCCGAAAGCCTTGGCGATCTGCACGGCGTAATGCCCGAGCCCCCCGGCCGCCCCGATGATCGCGACCGCGCGACCCGGACCGATCCGATGCTTCGACAGCTTCTTGACGGCGCCGTAGGCCGTCAGGCCTCCGCAGGCGAGCGGGGCCTCCTCGTCGCCGACGCTGTCCGGCAGCTTCACCAGCGACTTCGCCCAGACGCAGAACTCCTCGGCGAAGGTCCCCATGATTCCCTGGGTCTGCGCACAGTGCCGGGGCTCGCCGCGCAGGCAGTACTCGCAGGCGCCGCACCAATAGCCGCCGCCCGTGCCCCCGAGCCCGAGGATCACGCGGTCACCCACCTCGGCATAACGCTCGGCTCCGGGTCCAAGCGCGACGACGTCACCGATCGCCTCATGCCCGATCACGCCGCTTCGCGGCACGCCTTGCCAATCCCCCCTGACGATGTGGAGATCCGAATGGCAGACGCCGGCGGAGCGGATTCGAATCAGCGCCTCCTCGTGACCCGGAACGGGTGTGGGCACTTCCTGGATCTCCAATACGCCTTCTTCGAGTCTTGCTGCTTTCATGGTCGAATGCTCCGAGTGGGTGATCGGTCAGGTTGGCGACCGGACGAGCACGAGGATAGGGATCAGAAGCTCAGGTGCACGCCGAGGCCGATCGTCTTGATGCGCCGCTCGTAGAACTGACCGTTGGGAGATCGGCCGGAATAGAACTCCCCCAGGACGCGCAGCAGACTTCGTCGCAGGAATGGATGCTCGATCTGCACTCCGGCGCGCACGGAAGCGTCCGTCTTCCAGTCGCTCTCCTGCCGGAACTGGAGGTCGGTCCCCGCCACGGGCCGCAGATAGCCGGAGGCGAATGCGACGGGACTCGAGAGCTCGACTCCCGCCTGAAGGATGCCACGATCGATCGCCGGCTCCCGGTGGACGATCACGCCGCCACCGCCGTAGACCCGCAGCCACTGAACGGGCTCGAACGACGCGAGCAGGTCGAGGACCTCGAAGGAAAGATTCACGCGGTCGACGCGATTGCGGAGCAGGTACTCGTCGCCGAGATGCGAGCTCTGATGGTAGATGCGCGTCATGACGGTCAGGTCGGCGATATGATGCGTAAAGGTCAGGCCGACCAGGAAGTCGGAGTTCACCAGATCGGCCGAGCTCGCCTCCAGGTCGAAGACCGAGAAGACGCCCGCCTGGAAGCCGAACTCCCATCGGCCCCAGTCTTCCTTCGGGCTCCGCACGAAGACGAAGGTCTCGCCGAAATTCGCCGCGCCCACCCGCTCGAGCTCGTCGTCGTCGCCAAGGAACCAGAGGTGGCTGGCGGAGAAATGCGGCCAGCGCGGATCCGCCAGCAGCGGATCGAACATCTCCTTCAACAAGAAGAAGTCGTAGCCCTGGTAGTCCGGCGGCGTCGACGGATCTCCGGCAGCGCCGGAGTCCGACTCCCCGACCACGGTCGGTCCAGGCAGGACGCCGGATGCATCCGGCGCGCGAGCGCTGGCCACGAGCTCGCCGGCCACATAGATCTGGGCCTGCTCGACACCCTCGATCTCTGTCATCTGACGAATCATCGCGTCGAAGGGCACGTCGGGCGTCCGATCGAAGAACACCATCAGGGTCGAGGCTTCGAAGTCGACCGTGAATGGCTCGAGCAGATCGTTGCGCTCGAGCGCGGCGGTCGCGTAGCCCACGATGAAGGCCGGATCCGCGGGGCCGACCGCCGACGCCGGCGTCGTCACGAGCAGTAGCGAGAGCAACAAGGCCGGCCGCGCCCTCCCCATCGCTCCGAACCACGAGCCCATGGCCTTCCCCTCCCGATCGCGAAGCGTCCACGGCCGCGTCCACGCGCCCCCGACCCGTAGCGATGGCGCGAAGGTAGCGATCGCCCGCGCACGATGGCCATCGAATGTCCCGATCGACGCGGCTCCCGGCTGCGCTTCTGATATCTTCGAGGCCGCGATGGATGGCTGGCGTCGATCGGGCGTCTCGGGGGAAGCGATCGGGTGGGTGCGTGAGCGGATGATGCGTTTTCGCCTTCGACGCGCGTTCGACTCGACGATCGTCGACCTCGGTCGGCAGATGCACTGGTCCTACCTGCCGCCCCTGCTCGTCTATCTGGCGGCAGGCGTCTCCGGCCTGACCAGCATCGTCGGCACCTTCTTCATCAAGGAATACCTCGGGCTCTCGGCGGCCTTTCTGGCGAGCCTCGCCTTCTGGGCCGGGATTCCCTGGGTCATGAAGATGCCCCTCGGCCATCTCGTCGACCTGATCTGGCGATGGAAGGCCTGGCTCGTCTACCTCGGCGCAACCCTGATCGCGAGCTCCATCACCATCATGTACGGGCTGATCGCCCACATGGACTGGATGCTGCAGTTCATGCCGGCCTCGGCCTGGTACGTCGCGAGCGTGCTGCTCGCCCCGACCGGCTACGTCATTCAGGACGTCGTCGCGGACGCCATGACCGTCGAGGCCGTCCCGACAACGGACGTCGACGGGACGCCCTACTCCGAAGCGGAGATCAAGGCCAAGCACACCACGATGCAGACGCTCGGCCGATTCTCGATCGTGAGCGGCCTCGTGCTGGTGTCGGCGCTCAACATCTTCTTGTTCAGCGGCGTCGAGACCATGACGGAGGCCGAGAAGGCGGCCGTCTACGCCCAGATCTATCTCTTCGCCCTCGCGATTCCCGTGATCTCGGTCGCGGGCGTCGCGCTCGGCGCGCTGGGCCTCCGACGCCGGGCGCGCCGAATGCGGCGGGAAGGCGTCAGCGAGTCCGAGATCGAGCGCCTGCTCTTCGAGTTCGGCACGGAGACCGAACCGAACGCCTGGATCTTCGGCGGCGGCTTCGTGTACGCCGCCTTCACCCTGGGCATCGGCTTCTCGAACGTGCCCTTCGCCCAGGAGATCGTGCTGTTCGGGTCCCTCGCAATCGTGCTCGTGCTGATGCGGCGCCTGATGCAGGAGCTCGAGCCCGACGTCCGACGCGCCTTGATCGGAACGGCGATCATCATCTTCGCCTTTCGCGCGGTGCCGCTGCCCGGACCCGGCGCGACCTGGTTCGAGATCGACGTGCTCGGCTTCGACCAGCGATTCCTGTCGATCCTGACGCTGATCACCTCGGGTCTGGCGCTCGCGGGCATGGTCGTGCTGCGCCCGATGATGGCCAGGCGCTCGATCGCGTATGTCGTCGCGATGCTCACGATCGCGGCCGGATTCCTCTCGCTCCCGAATATCGGGCTCTACTACGGAATCCAGGAATGGACGGCGGCCTGGACGGGCGGCCTCGTCGACGCGCGATTCATCGCGATTCTCGATACGGCGATCGAGTCGCCGCTGGCGCAGATCTCGATGATTCCGATGCTGGCGTGGATCGCGAAGAGCTCGCCGCCACATCTGAAGGCCACCTTCTTCGCCGTGATGGCCTCCTTCACGAACCTGGCGCTCTCGGCGAGCAGCCTCGCCACGCGCTATCTGAACGAGATCTTCGTCGTGACGCGCGCGGTCCGCGATCGCGCGAGCGACACGCTCGAGGTCGCCGCCGACTACAGCGAGCTCGGCTGGCTGCTGATCAGCGTCGCCTCGATCGCTTTCAGCGTGCCTTTGCTGACGATCGCCATCGTGCAGCGCTCGCGCTTCGCGACGCACGAATGAACCGCGAGGCGCGAGGGTGCCTGCCGGGTGGCGCTACGATGCCGGCGCCAGCGCGTTCAGCCGATCGACGGCGTCCACGTACTCCTCGACCAGCCCCGTGATCACGTCGCGCACCGACCGCACGTCGTTCATCATGCCGACGACCTGACCGACGGGATTGAAGGCGACCTCTTGCGAGCGGGGCGAGGACGCATAGCGACTCGTCCTCACCACCGCGTCCATCGTCACCATGTTCTGGAGCGGCATTCCGAGCGGCTCGGGCGTGTCTTCCGCCGCCCAGGCCTCGGTCCAGTCGTTGCGAAGCATGCGACAGGGCTTGCCCGTGAACGAACGCGATCGCACCGTGTCCGCGCTGGACGCGTCGAGATACGCGGCCATCTGTGACGGCGGGCATTCGGCCTCGCGGACCGTCAGCCAGATCGAGCCGGTCCAGACGCCCTGCGCGCCCATCGCGAGGGCGGCGGCGATCTGGGCACCCGAGGCGATCCCGCCGGCGGCGAGCACGGGGAGCGGGGACACCGCCGCGATGATCTGCGGCCACAGGACCATGCTGCCGATCTCGCCAGTATGGCCGCCGCCTTCGGTTCCCTGGGCGACGATGAAGTCGAGGCCTGCCTTCTTGTGGGCGATCGCCTGGTGGACCTTCCCGCACAACGCGCCGATCACGCGGCCGCTCCCCTGCACGCGGTCGATCACCTCTCTCGGCGGGGTGCCGAGCGCGTTCGCGATCATGCGGACCTTGTCGTGCTGCAGCGCCACGTCGAGCTGGGGCGTCGCGGTCGCGAGGCTCATGCCGAGCAGCTCGTGATGCCGCTCCTCCGGCGGGACCTCGGGGATGCCGTGGTCGGCCAGCAGCTTGGCGGCGAACTCGCGATGCTGGCTCGGGATCGCCGCGCGCAGCTGCTCCTCGAGCTTCACCGGATCGAGCTCGCCCAGGCCCTCGTATTTCTGCGGGATCACGAGATCGACCCCGTAGCCGTTCTCGCCGACATGTTCATCGATCCAGGCGCATTCGATCTCGAGCTGCTCGGGCGTGAAGCCCACCGCACCGAGTACGCCGAAGCCGCCGGCGTTCGAGACGGCCGCCACGACGTCACGGCAATGAGTGAAGGCAAAGATCGGGAACTCGATGCCCAGTCGTTCGCAGAAATCAGTTCGCACGGAAAGGACCCCTTCTCTGGTCGGATGTTCTTGCGGCCGCTTCGCCGGATGTCTTGCTCGATCGTCGGCCGAGCTCGGCGAGAATCTCGCGTTGCTGCTTGCGCGGATGCCAGCCCGCCGCCTCGATCTTGGCCAGGTCCACGACGTGTCCGAAGCGCAGCAGCTCGATCAGCTCGGAGGGGATATGCGGCACGCCGAGTCGCGCGAGCAGCGGCTCGGCGAGCGAGGCACCGACCGGCAGCACCGGGAACCCCGAGTGCCCCGTCGCGCGCACGGCTTCCTGCCAGTGGATCAACCCCGCGGACGCAACGTTGTAGACGCCGGCGAGCTCCTCGCGCGCTGCGAACGCCAGCGCCGTCGCGGCGTCGTCGACATGCAGCAGCTGGATCGTCGCGTCGAAGCCGATCGGAATCGGCACGGGATCCCCCGCGAGCAGAGCGGCGAGGGGGCCTCGTACACCTGCTCCGGCGAGCTGCTGCAGGCGAAGGATCGCCACGTTCACGTGCGGCAGGCGCAGGGCGACATCCCGCGCATAGGCCTCCGCCTCCGCGATCGACGCCGCCACGGTCTCTTCTTCCCGAGGCAGCTCCTGGCTCTCCACCTGCAGCAGCGACGAGTGACTCCCGATCGGATAGATCGCCGTCGAGGAGGCGAGCACCCAGCTGCGCACGGTCGATCCGGGCTGGGCGATCGCGGCGCCCAGGCACATCGTCGCGATCACGTCGGCCTCGGTCTCCACGTGCCCGACGCCGCTGCGATCGGGGACCAGGCCACACTGGATCACGGTGTCGATCGATTCCTTCTCGAGGTACTCGGCAAAAGGACGGTGGTCGGGCACGTAGGGAACGACCTCCAGCTGCTCGCCGATCGGTCGCGCATGCTTCTCGCTCGACGTGACGCCACGAACCTGCTCGATCTCGGGCATCGCACGCAGCGCGGCCAACATGGTCAGGCCGAGCGGCGAGCCCGCCGACGTCACGACGATGCGTCTCATCGACTCAGCCACGCCAGATACTCTTTCGTGCGGACACCAATTCGTCGAGCGCGTCCTGCATATCGGAGCGGATCGACTCGGCGCGATCCATCAGGATGCTGCGCGGATAGGAGGGACGCTCGGGCGGCTCGTCGAAATAGACGGGCGGCAGCACGCGCGCGCGGATCTTCGCCGGAAAATGCGCGACCGCCCCGAGCAAGGGCCCGAAGAGCACGGAGTTCACCGTCAGCGGCATGCGTCGGCCGCCGATCTCGAGATCGAGGAGCGTCGGCGTCGTGTCCTCCGTCCCGATCAAGACGATCGGCACGATCGGAACGCCCGCTCGCATCGCCGTCTCGATGAAGCCGCCGCGGCCGAAGCGCTGGAGGCGATAGCGTTCGGACTTCGGCTTGACCGGGCCCTTCTCGCCTTCCGGAAAGACGAGCACGAGCCGCCCGTCCTCGCGCAGCAGACGATGCGCGTTGTCTGGGTGGGCCACCACCGTGCCCGATCGCCTGAGCGTCCGTCCGACGAAGGGAACGCGGAAGAACCCGTGATGGGCGAGCAGATAGACCAGCCGATCGGTCTCCTCCTGGACCCCGTGCTGGATCACACCACCGTCGACCGGCATCATGCCCGCGTGATTCGAGACGAGCAGCGCTCCTCCTTCCGCCGGCAGGTTCTCGAGGCCGTCCCACTCGACCCGGAACCAGGAGCGATAGGCCGCGTCGAAGAGGCTGTCGCGAAGGGAGCGGTTGAGGTCGCGCCCCCAGCGATCGAGCTCGGGCTGACGATCCGGATCGAGCGTCTTGGCCATCGCTCAGCTCTCCCCGATCTCGGCGCCGATACGGCGGCCGGAGATCTCGTCGATCGAGAGACCCACGAGATGATGTTTGTCTGCACGGGCCCAGGGCCGAAGCGGCAGGTCCGACAGATCGCCGAGCGTCGACCTTTCGACGAGCTTCCCGGTCACGACGACGCTCCAACCCGTATGCTCGAAGCGATCGACTTCGCAGATCACGAAGGAGGCCGGCTCGGCGAACTGCGCCGCCTCGAGGATCCTGCCCTCCCCCGTGCGCAGGATCACCGCCCCCTTTCGCAAGACGAAGTTGACCGGGCGCAGCACGGGTGCCGCAACGCCCGCGAGTGCCAGGATGCCGACCCCTCCCGCCGCGAGTCGGCGCTCGCATTCCGCGATCGGCAGCGCCGCCGTGCCCTCGAGATTCACCTCGTTCTGCTCAGGCATCTGTCCCTCCCCGCGTGAGCCCCCGTCCTCGGAACGCCCTCAGCGACCCGGGTGGCGTCGAGCAACGGGTCCTCCGTCAGCATAACGAGAATCGGCCACTTGCGGACGGCTCGAAACGCAGTCTCCACCGAAAGCCGCCGCTCGAGCCGACATCGAACGCAGATCGCCCTGGGACCTGCCCCGAGCCCGCGCCCGTCTGTGGGGCCCCGACCGTGCAAAGCTTGCCCCACGAAGCCCCGGGCGGCCTAGAATGATCGCAACGCAAGCGAGGAGATCCGCATGGCCCCGAGCGACCCGAACCTGCCACCGAGCACGGCGGCGGGCATCTCTCCCGCGCCCCACGCGAGCGCGCCATCGGAGACCCTCCGCGATCGGGCTGCGCGACGGCGCGAGATCGAGCGGATCCGACGCGGCCTCGACCATCCGGTGGTCGACGGCGACGGACATCTGCTGGAGTCCGTTCCGATGCTCTTCGACACGCTGGCGCGCGTCGCCGGCCCGGACCTGGCCGATCGCCTGGCCAGGACGCTGCCCATGCTCTTTACCGGAGCGGGATCCGTCGAAGACGGCCTGCCGCGCGGACCCTGGTGGCCCTCCCCGACCGACGCGCTGTATCAGGCAACGGTGATGGTGCCGGCGCTGCTGGCGGAACGCCTCGAAGAGATCGGACTCGACTTCGTGGTGCTCTACCCCTCGCTCGGGCTGGCGCTCTGCACGATCCCGGACGCGGAGATCCGCCGCGCTTCGCTGCGGGCACTGAACACGATGCTCGAGGAGATCACCCGCGAGCATGCGCGGGTGCTGACGCCGGCCGCCGTGATCCCGATGCATACGCCCGAAGAAGCGATCGAGGAGCTGCGCTTCGTCCGAGAGCTCGGCCTGAAGGCCACGATGATCCCGCCCGGCGTTGCGCGGCCCCTCGCGAATCATCCGGGCGATTTCCCGCTGCTCGCACACGTCGATCGTTTCGGCATCGACTCGGAATACGACTACGATCCGGTCTGGCAGATGTTCCAGGAGTCGGGCTTCGCGGTCACTTCCCACGGCGCGGTCGGACTGCGATATCTGCCCGGCGGCCGCGGCTCTCCGTCCAACTACTCCTACAACCACGTGCTGGGCCACGGGTACCTGCAGAGCGAATTCTGTCGCGCGCTCGTCTACGGCGGCGTTCCGATGCGCTTCCCCGACCTGCCCTTCTGCTTCCTCGAGGGCGGCGCCGCCTGGGCCATCGAGATGCTAGGCGCCCTCGAAGAGCATTTCGAGAAGCGGGGGCCGGATGGACTCGACCGCTACGACCCCACTCGCCTCGACGTGAGCGAGCTCGCTTCGCTGCTCGCGCGATACGGCTTCCCCCCGGAGCCGCCCGAGATGGTCGGCGAGACGGAGCGCTCGCCCTGGGCACGCGACGAGTTCGAGCAGTCGGGACTGCGCTGCGAAGAAGACCTCTCTCGAATCTTCGGCGAGCAGTTCTACTTCGGCTGCGAGTCCGATGACGTCACGGTGCATCGCGCTCTCGACGCACGCGGCAATCCGATGGGAACGCGGATCAGCCCTGTCTTCTCCTCCGACATCGGGCATTGGGACGTGCCCGACCTGCAGATGCCCCTGCCCAACAGCTACAAGCTGCTCGAGCGGGGACTGCTGTCGAAGGAGGACTACCGCGCCTTCGTCTTCGACGAGGTCGTGCGATTGCATACCCGCCTGAATCCGGGCTTCTTCGAGGGCACCGTCGTCGAGCAGGCCGTCGCGACGGCCACCCGCTCGGGCAGCATCGCCTGAAGCGCCCGCGATTCCACGCGTCGACCCGGTCTCACGCGCGCGGAAGGCCGCGCGCCCTCAGCTCGTCTTCGGATTCCCGGGCACGCGGCCCGCTTCGAATTCATCGAGCGCCCCCCGCACCCAGCCCATCTCGTCGCGTCGCGTGCGCTCGCGAACCTGCTCGGGGTCGAGGCCATAGACCCGAGCGGCGTTCAATCCCAGGATCTTGGCCTTGCGTTCGGGCGTGAGCTCCGGGTAGCCGTAGCGCTCGCGCATCTCGACCGGGATCTGGAAGGCGCGAAACGCGTCGATCGCGGGCTGCGTCGGTCCGTACCAGATCGAGTCGCTGCCCCAGAGCACGTTGTCCTCGCCCACCGCGACGAGCAGCTTCCCCAGGACATGCGCCGCCTCGTCCGGGCGACGGATCAGGCAGAACCAGGTGCTCCCGAGCTCCGCGTAGACGTTCTGGCCAGGCCCGATGCCGGCCTCTCGGAGCGAGGTCACGAGTCGATTCGTCCCGACGTCCTTCGTCTCTTCGAGGTAGGGCCCCTCCTCCGCCTCTCCCGCCAGCGGCATCTCGTAGGCCGAGTGGTAGATCAGGAAGGTCAGGTCCGGGAAGGCCCGGGCCGCCGGACCGACGTCCCGCGGCGAGCCCGTCGGCACCAGATTGCTGATCCCCTTGTGGACGCAGACGATGCGATTCTCCGTTGCCCGCACGCGCTCGAGGAAAGGCAACCCGACGCGCTCGTCATCCAGCCACCAGGACGAGTTCTCCGCGAAGCCCATGCCCTGCATATGACCGATCGTGTAGACCTTCCAGCCCGCCGGCCGATATCGCTCGTAGGCTTCGGCCATCCCGTCGAGCTCGCCGTCTACGTCGGGATGCACGACGGCGTGGTTGAGCAGCCGCCCCTCGCCCCCGAGCCGGTCGAGCAGCTCCCGCGTCCCCGCCATCTCCGCGTTCCAGAGCATGCGCGTATCGTCGAGCCCAGGCGCCGACGTCAACACCGCCACATCCGTCTCGCTCTCCAGATAGACGCAGCGCAGGTACTCCGCGAGCGAGTGCGCCTCCCAGCCGTCGAGCCCGGCCCACCAGTCAGGCATCACCGCGCGATAGGTATCGAGCAGCGCCTGATGCCAGGCCGGGGCGCTGCGATTGGCGACGTAATGCGTCTGGACGTCGATCACGAGCTCGTCGCCACCGAGCGCCTCGGCCGCCGCGGCCGCGTCGAGCGCCGCCGCGGCCGGCACGCGAAAATACTCGGCGCCAAAGCTCTCGTTCAGGGCGAGCAGACCCTGGGCGGTCCCATGGCGACTGTCCCAGTAGCTACCGAGCGCATGGCCGGCGCGACGCGCGGATTCGGGCCCTTCGTCGATCACGCGACGGGCCGCAAGACGAGCCCTCGTCGAGTCCGGCGGCGGAACGAACTCGTCGGTGCTGCGTCGCTGGAGCACGATCGGCAATACGGGCGGGCGATCCTGAGGCGGCATGCCATCTCCCTTCGATTCGCGGTCGGCCTAGCGCGCGACGATCTGGGCGAGCCCTTCGAGATGCGCGATGTCCGGCTTCACCGGGACGAAGATGAACTCGTCGCAGCCGATCTCCTCGAACTCCTTCACGACGCTTCGAATCGCTTCCGGTGTCACCGTCCGCACCGCCGCCAGCAGCGACTCGACCTGGCCGGGCAGCACGTTCGGGTAGTAGTCGCGGAAATAGCCCTCGAGGTCGGCGGCGGCGTTCGGCCCCGCCGAGTAGTAACAGCCGCAGACCAGCCTCGGCTTGCCGGCGCGACCGGCTTCCTTCCATGACGATTCGACGACGTCGAACATCGTGCGCGCCTCGACGGGATCGGCGCTGAAGCTCCAGGTGACGGCGCCGTCCGTGAACTCGCCGGCGCGCCGCAGCGACTTCAGCCCGTTCGCACCGAGCAGGATCTCGGGACCCCCTTCGCGCACGGGAGGCGGGCCGATCGCCCGAACGCCTTCGATCAGCGATTCGCCCTTGAAGAGCTCGCGGAGCGTGCGGAGGCTCTCCTCGAAGCGAGCGCCACGGCCGGCGCGCGGCGACGGCGCGACGTCGTAGTCGTCGAGCGGGGTCCCGAGTCCGACACCCAGGGTGAAGCGTCCGCCGGAGAAGTCGTCGAGGGAGAGGCTCTGCTTCGCAACGAGACCCACGGGATGGATCGGCAGGATGATGACGTTGGCGAGCAGTCGGATCCGCGACGTCACGCTGGCCGCCGCGGTCAGCGCGAGCACCCAGTCGTAGCCGGCGTAGGTGAGGCGTTCGCCCATGCAGAGCGAGGCGAAGCCGGCCTGCTCGGCGCGCTGCGCCCATTCGAGCACGAGGTCCTTGTTCGTGCCTCGCAGGTTCGTAGGCAGTCCGACTCCGATTTCCATTCAGCCTCCGCTTCGCCCTGGTCTTGACCTCGATCGGGACGACCCAGGGAAGGCTCGGCTCGAAAGCGCATTCGGCCTTCGCCACCAGAACCGAATCGCCAAGCGTCGCAGAAGCGCCCGGCCGCGTCGATCCTCCGGGATCGCTCTCACCGATCGCGAAACGCCGGAATCACCTCGCGCCCGAAGAGGCGGATCATCTCGGCCTGCTCCTCGAACTCGCCGAGCGTCGAGTACTCGTCCTCGTGGGCCGGCATGCCGGCACCGAAGGCGGCGTGGACATGCTCGCAGCCGGTCTCACGGCGGTAGCGTTCGATCTGCGCGATCACGTCGTCCGGCGTGCCCCATAGCAGGCGATCCGCCGCGATCTCTTCCGGCGTGATCGACTCTCCGGCATCGAGCCGCGCGAAGAGGTCCTTCTCGACCTCGTCCTCGGCGGACTCGCGCCAATGGACCAGCAGCCCCTCGATGTAGCGAGGCAGGATCTCTTCCTCGATCCGTTTGCGATCCGTGCCGATCCAGGCGAAGCGCCGCAGGATCCAGTCGTCCGGCCGGCCTCGGCGCGCACACGCCGCGCGATAGACCTCGAGGCAGCTACGCGCCTTGGCGAGGGACTGGACCGGGCCGCAGAGCCAGGCGTCGCCCAGCCGGGCCGCGCGCTCGACCGCCGCGTCGACGACGCCGGCGACCCAGAGCGGCGGATGCGGATCCTGAACGGGACGCGGATGGACCGTGAGCTCGGGAAACGACCAGTAACGTCCGTCGAAGGAGGTCTTTTCCCGGGTCCAGACCAGACGCAGGATCTCGAGCGCCTCCTCCATGCGCCCGCCGCGCTCGCGAAAATCGGAGCCCTGGACCTGGTACTCGAGGGGCCACCAGCCCGAGCCGACCCCGAGCGAGATCCGTCCGCCGGAGATCTGATCGATCGTCGCCACCTGCTCGGCGACGCGCACGGGATTGTGCGCGGGCAGGATGAAGATCCCCGTGCCGACGCGCAGCGTCGACGTACGCGCGGCCACCGTCGCCATGAAGGTGAGCGGATCGCTCTGATTGCCGGGCATGAAGTGGTGATGGCCGATCGTCGCGGTATCGAACCCCTCTTCCTCGGCGATGCGCGCCAGCTCGTAGGTCTCCTGGAACGGATCGGCGAGCTCGGGTCGGCGGATCGTGGGAAGCGAGAGGGAGAATCGCATGCGGACTCCTGTCGGGGAGAGGGCCCCTCGAGATGTTAGTCGGTCGACGGGCTCGCGTCGTCCGCCTGATTCGCCGAGTCGAGCTCGAGGGCTTCGAGCAGCCGCCGGATTCCGAAGTCGACCTGGGCCAGCTCTTCGGGGGTCATGCCCTCGAGCACCCGGGCATGGACCCGGTCGTAGACGGCCGCCCCACGACGCGCGACCTGCTCGCCCTCCTCGGTGATCGCGATCAGCACCATGCGACGATCGCTCGGGTCGGGCTCGCGCCTGACCAGGCCCTGCTTGGCCAGCCGATCGAGCACCTGGGTGATGCTGCCCATCGGCCGCAGGACGAGATCGGCCAGCCGACTGACGGGCAGGCCGCCCGGCACGTCCTCCTTGAAGAGGGTCGCGAGCACGGTGTAGTCGCTGAAGCGCAGGTCGACCGCGCGCATCGCTTCCTCCTGGAGACGTGACACGTGCAGGGCCACCCGAGCGAGCCGCGTGAAAAGCCCCCTAGGGGGCGCCTCGTCCAGGTAGGGGGCGATGAGCGGCTGTGACACGTCGTTCTCCTTGCTTTGCGACAGTCTACAGCTCCTCGCCGCGCATAACTTCTTGACATAGATATTCTGTACTAATAATATCTTAGGCGAGAGAATGACGGGTCGGCCTTCCGACCCGCAGCCATCCGAGCGCGCACGGCGATCTCCCTGCATGCTCGGTCCCCACGATCCCTTCCCGAACGCCCACTGCCGATCGCACGCATCGGCCGATCTTCATCAGGAGCAATCAGCATGCGCAACGGATTCAAGGTCTTCGACGCGGACGCCCACGTGATCTACCCCGCCGACCTCTGGCAGAAGCACCTCGATCCGGAGTTCCGCTCGCGCGTCGATCGCGTCGACCCGGCCGGCCTCGAGACCTACAACCCGGTGCGCGTCGACGGCCGCTACACCCAGCACACCACCACGCTCTACGGCCAGTTCCAGAAGGCGACCGGCTGGACCCATGCAGACGTCGTCGACAAGTACGGCGTCGACCTGATCGAGTCGGGCTTTCGCGGGGACCACGTCGCCAAGGCGCTGGCGGTCGACGGCATCGACCTGTGCGTGATCTACGGCCCGGAATACGACCTCTGGCTCGACGGCATCGACCCCGAGATCCAGGCCGCGATGGTGCGCGCCTACAACCGCTGGGGCGCCGAGATGCGCGCGCAGTCCGGTGGCCGAGTGCTGACCTCGAGCCCGATTCCGCTCGGCGACGTGAAGCGCGCGCTCGCCGAGATCGAGCACGCCTATCATGAGCTCGGTATCCGTTCGTTCTGGGCGCGTCCCAACTACCTGAATCGTCGCAACCTGGGCGATCGCTACTACGACCCGATCTACGAGCTGCTCCAGGATCTCGACGTGCCCTTCGCGACCCACGAGTTCATGGGGCTTGCGGCGAATACGGAGGGGGCCGACCGCTTCAACACCTTCACCGAGTGGCATACGGTCGTCCACGCGCACGAAGCCATGAACGCCTGTCTCTCGATGATCGTGCAGGGCGTCTTCGAGCGCTTCCCGCGCCTGCGCTGCTCCTACATGGAGGCCGGCTGCGGCTGGCTGCCTTCCTGGCTCCATCGCATCGACGAGCAGCTCGAGCTCGCCGGCGCCGCCGAGTTCCCGGAGCTCACGATGACGGCGCGCGAGTACTTCGAGCGCAACTGCTGGATCACGACCGAATGCGAGGATCCCTTCGTGACCGACGTGATCCGCTGGATGGGCGACGATCGGATCCTGTGGGAGAGCGACTTCCCGCACATGGATTCGAAATATCCCCACGCCACCCAGGAGTTCATCGACCTGCTGCCCGACCAGCTCAGCGACGACAGCAAGCGAAAGATCTTCTGGGACAACGCCATCGACTTCTACCGCTTCCCCGAGGACTACATCCCCAGCGAGTTCCGCGAAGCCACCGCCACGGAGGACTGAGCCATGCGCCACGATCTGGTCATCCGAGGGGGCATCGTCGTCGACGGCACGGGGCTCGGGCGGCGACGCGCGGACGTCGCCGTGTCGAACGGCCGCATCACGGCCGTCGGCCACGTGCCCGACGCGAAGGATGCCGAGCGCGTGATCGACGCGGACGGCCTGATCGTGGCGCCCGGCATCGTCGACCTGCATACCCACTACGACCCGCAGCTGACCTTCGATCCCTGGGCCACCTCCTCCTGCTACCACGGCGTGACGACCGTGCTGGCGGGCAACTGCGGGTTCTCGATCGCGCCGACGCGGGAAGCGGACCGACCCTATATCCAGTCGATGTTCGCGAAGGTCGAAGGCATGGCCCCGGTCGCGCTCGACGGCGTGGCGTGGGACTTCGAAGCGTTTCCGGAGTACCTGCGCGCGCGCGAGGGGCGGCTCGGCGTGAACGTGGCCTGCTACCTCGGGCACTCGACGCTGCGGCGATTCGTAATGGGCAGCGAAGGCTCGGATCGGGCGGCGACCGACGACGAGATCGCGGCCATGCGCGCGGTGCTTCGCGAAGCGATGAAGGCGGGCGCGGCCGGCTTCTCGTCCTCGCATTCCCCGACCCAGGTCGATGGCGACGATCGGCCGATCGCCAGCCGGCTCTCGACCCTCGACGAGCTCAGGCAGCTGGTCGAGGAGACGGGGCTCTGCGGCGGCGGCACGATCTCCTACCTGCCGAAGAGCGTCGTTGGCGGCCTCGATCGCGCGGACGAAGATCTCTTGATCGAGCTCGGCCAGCTGAGTCGGTTGCCGATCATCATCCAGGGTGTCGGGGGCCGCGACAAGGTCGATGCACCCGGAGCGGGCTGGCCCCAGGCCAAGGCCTTTCTCGACCGCGCGAGCCAGGCGGGCGCCGCGATCTACTCATTGCTGCGGACCCAGCCCTTCGATCGTCCGATCGATCTCGACGCGGCTCTTCCGCTCTACGCCGGCGTCTTTCCCTTCTTCGCCCTGTCGACGCTCTCCCACGACGAACGTCTCGCCAAGCTGAATGATCCCGACCATCGCGCGCTGATGCGCAACGCCGTCGAGAATCCCAATCGCGATCCCGACGCCGGCTCGACCGTGCCCCCGCCGCACTGGGACGTCACCTTCGTCGACCAGGTGCGCGACGCGGCCAACCAGAAGTACATCCGTCGCAGCATCGCCGACATCGCGGCCGAGCAGGGCAAGGCGCCGGCGGATGCGATGATCGACCTCGCGCTCAGCGAGGATCTCGCCATGAAGTTCCGCTGGGAGAACAAGAGCCCGGAGTGGGTCGAGTCGGTCGAAGAGAGCATGAAGCATCCGTCGATGCTGATGGGCGTCTCCGACGGCGGCGCGCATCTCGATCGCGACGACAGCTCCGACTGGTCGAGCTACTTCCTCCGCAACTGGGTGCTCGAGCGCGGCACCTGGACCCTCGAGGACGGCATCCGTCAGC
The DNA here is from genome assembly GCA_963698485.1 of uncultured delta proteobacterium. GTDB lineage: Bacteria > Myxococcota_A > UBA9160 > UBA9160 > UBA4427 > UBA4427. The sequence continues at coordinate 749,057 of CAVORA010000005.1, forward strand.
TCACCCAGGTCCCGGCGAGCGTCGGCGGCTTCCACGATCGCGGCGTCCTGCTGCCGGGCTATGCGGCCGACATCATGATCTTCGATCCGGCAACGGTCGGGCCCGACACCAAGCGGGTCGTCCACGATCTGCCCGGCGGTGAGGCCCGCCACTCGGCGCGACCCCAGGGCATTCTGGCGACGATCGTGAACGGCTGTCCGATCGTCGAAGACGGCAAGCTGACCCAGGCGCTGCCGGGGCAGTGGGTGCGGCCGATCGGGACCGAGGCGAGCTGAGCGCGCGTCGGCCCGTCCGTGTCGCCGAGAGCGACCGGCCGGGCCGCGCCATCGGTTCAGGCCGCGACGCCCTCCGGCCGCGTGCCCTCGACGGCGACGCGATGCAGGATGCGCCGCTCGTGGTAGTCCGCGACGGCGTAGTGTTGCGTGCAGCGGTTGTCGAGGAAGACGAGCGTGCGCGTATCCCAGCGCACGCGCACCTGGAACTCGGGCTCCTTCGTGTGCTCGAAGAGGAAGCGCAGCAGCATGTCGCTCTCCGCCTCGCTGAGCCCCTTGATCCGAACGGTCGAGTTCACGTTCACGAAGAGCGCGCGGCGGCCGGTCTCGGGATGCACGATCACGACCGGATGCTCGACCGGCGGCAGACGCTTCTGGATCTCCGCGAGGTTGGCGACGCTATGTCCCCGCGCGATCGCCTTGGTGAGCGAGCTCGTCACGTCGTGAATGGCCGTGAGCGATTCGCAGAGTCGCTGGATCGTCGGCGACAGCGCCTCGTAGGCCGCCACCATGCTGGCGAAGGCCGTGTCGCCACCGACCGTCGGGAGCTGCACGACGCGCAGCAGCGAGCCCATCGGCGGCGTCGCCGTATAGGTGTTGTCGGCATGCCAGGCGTCCGCGCCCTCGCCGCGCGGGTCGGTCTGGTCGATCACGTTGACCTCGGGCGGCCCCCCCTGACCATGCGCAGTGGCCACCGGCGGCAGCTTGATCTCGCCGAAGCGCCGCGCGAAAGCGATATGGCTCTCGGGCGTCAGCTCCTGCTCCCGGAACACGAGCACCATGTGCTCGAGCAGCGCCTCGCGAATCTGCGCGATCGTCGACGCATCGAGATCCTTCGACAGGTCGACCCCCGACACCTCGGCGCCGATATTCGCGGTCAGTCGATCGATCGACAGGCCCATCTCTCGTCCTCCTCGACGCCCTCTGCAGCTCAACGATCGCCGCTGCTCAATCGATAGGGCGTGCCCCAGCGATTCGCGTGCGAGACCTGCGGCACCGGCAGGCGCTTCGGCTTGCCGAGCTTCTCGTCCGCATAGCCGAGGAAGATCGCGCACTCCATGAAGATCTGCGGCGGGATGCCGAGGATCTGCTTGATCTCATCGCGCTTCAGGAAGAAGAAGGTCGTGAAGAGCGAGCCCAGGCCGTGGGCGCGAGCCGCCAGCATCAGGTTCTGCGCGGACTGGAACAGACTCACCCCTCGACCACCGGGAATCTCGCGCGTCTCCCGAAGCGTGCCGTCCGGGTTCTCGGCGTACTCGCCCTTCATGCGGATCCCGCGCTCCGGATTCCAGCAGATCACGACGATCGCCGGCACCTTGTGGAGGTTGGTGACCGCGGCCCGGCCCGTCACCGAACGGCCGGAGCTGTCGGTCAGCTGCTCCTCGGTCTGCGCGCGCTCGGCGTCGATCACCGAGAAGGCATCGATCATCTCGGTCTGGATCTGCCGTTTCAGCTCGTCGTCGGTGACCACGATGTATTCCCAGGGCTGGGTGTTGCCCGAGCTGCAGGCCATCGTCGCCGCCTCGAGGACCTCGTCGAGGACCTCGCCCGGGATCGGCTTGTCCTCGAAGATGCGGGTGGCGCGCAGGCCGAAGATCGCGTCGTGGAGGGACATCTCGTGAAGGGCAGACATGCGGATTCTCCTTCTCGACGTCGAGCGCCGAATGGGCCGAGCGAGTCGACGGATCGACTCTCGAAAGATCAGAGGGAATAGAAGCGCTCGGCGTTGCGATGCAGCACCCGCGAGCGCTGCGCCTCGTCGAGCACCTCGGTCTCCAGCAGCTCGGTCGTCGCGCCGGGAAATACGCCGTCGCCGTGCGGATAGTCGGAAGCGAAGAGCACCGAGTCCGGGTAGGTCTCGAGCATTGCCGAAAGCCCCGGCTCGACCTCTTCGACGCTCACGAAGCCCTGGCGCCGGAACTGATCCGACGGCTTCTCCTTCGGCCGCTCGGGAAAGCCGAAGAGCTCGAGGTGTTCGTCGAGGCGATGGAGGTGTGAGAGCGCCCAGACGGCACCCGTCTCGAGAAAGGCGACGCGCAGCCGCGGATGCCGATCGAGCACGCCGAAGCAGATCAGATCCGTGAGCCCCATCATCTGCTCCATCGGAAAATGCACGGCGTGCATCGCGCCGTAGTCGTCGTCGAAGCGATGGCGCAGCTCGTCGCTCGGCACCAGTCCGTTCAGGCCCGGGTGTAGCGCGAAGGGCCGGTCCGCTTCTTCGAGGTAGGACCAGAGCGGCTCGTAGCCGCGGTCGTGCAGCGCGGGCGTTCCGGCGATGCGCTCCGGTCGGCGCCAGACGCCCTGCATGCCGAGCTCTTCGAGACATCGCCGCGCCTCGGCGAGGGCATCCTCGGGGCCGGTCTGCGGCAGCACCCCGACGCCGTAGAGACGCTTCGGATCATGCCGGCAATAGCCGGCCAGCCAGTCGTTCACCGCCCGGCATAACGCCACCGCCGCCTCGCGATCACGCACGCCCTGGATCATCAGCCCATAGGTCGGATAGATCACCGAGCGCGCGATCCGATCGACGTCCATGTCGCGCAGGCGCGCGGCCGGGTCGGTCGCGCCGCTGGCCGCCTTGTCACCCCCGCTCCGCTCGCCAGCCTCTCGCGGCGAGGCCAGGCTCTCGGGCCGCGCGCGCATCGAGAAGCTGCGGTCGTCTCCCGACTGGAAATGGAACGAGTCGCCTTCGACGACCGCGCGCGGCACCCAGTCCCGAAAACGCGGATCGAGCAGCTCGCTCCAGGTGGCCTCCGGCTCGACGACATGTCCGTCCGCGTCGATGATGGGAAGGGAGGTCTCGTTCGGCGTAGGACTCGGCATCGCGGCTCCACTTGCTTCCTGGGAAATTACTTCTTGGGAAGCTATATTGCAACGGCGGCTCGGGCAGACTCGGCGGAGGCAGCTGCCGTTGGGCCGCGGAGAGACGGAGGGACGATCGATGTCGACGACGCACGATGCCCAGAGCGTCCCCGCCCGCCCCGATCCGCCGGAGGCGCGCGCGCCCGAAGAGCGCGACCTGCTCGGGCTCTTCACCACTCTCGCCCGTACGGGTCTCTTCCTCGAAGCGCTCCAGCGCGAGTGCCTCTCGGAGCACGGCCTCGCGTTCCGCGAATATTCCGTCCTGCGCCTGCTGCAGCGCGCCCCGGCCGGGCGCCTGGCGCCCTCGCTGCTCGCGCAACGGATCGTCTGCACGACGGGAGCGATGACCAAGCTCGTGGATCGGCTGGTGCGGACCGGGCTGGTCCGACGCACCCCCGACCCCGAGGATCGCCGCGGCGTGCTCGTCGCGCTGACGCCGGAGGGAGAGCGGATCGCGACCGCGGCCGCCGAGAGCTATCGCGTCGGGCGCGAGCGGGTCCTCGAGCGCGTCGACGACGCGACGGCCCGCCGAATCCAGGAGAGCCTGACGACGCTCCTCGGGGCGCTCGAGGCCGATCGTCAGGATCGATGATCGCAGCGAGCCGGACGAGCTAACACGTCTCGGCGTCCGCTGGACGCGCCGCACGGATCTCCGGCTCGAGCGATCTCGCCGCGAGCACCAGATGGATCGCCGCCCAGCCGAGGCAGAGCACCGCAGCCAGCAGCCCGAAACGAATCGCGCCGGGGCCATGGGTCTCGGCGAGCAGATCGGTCGCCCATCCGACCAGCGGGGGGCCGACGCCGAGACCGAGCGCCGTCAGCAGCAGCGAGACCCAGGCCGAGGCCATCGCCCTCACGTTGGGCCGGGCGACGGTCTGGATCGCAGCGAAGATCGGGCCGATGATCATGGCCCCGAAGAAGGTGGCGGGAATCAGCAGAGTCTGGCTGAGCAGATGGCCGGGCGCCCAGACGAAGCCGACCGCGACGGGCAACGCCAGCGTACAGGCCAGCGCTGGAATCCAGGCGAGCCAGCGGACGTCGCGCTCGCACAGGCGATCTGCGAGACGTCCCGAGAGCAGCACGCCGGCGATCGTCGAAGGACCGGTCGCCAGCGCGAGCGTCGTCCCGACCTCCCGGGTCCCCAGCTCGAAGACCCGCATCCAGAGCGGCGCCGACCAGATCAGGATCGCGTAGTTGGCGACGGCCGAGAGCGCGCCGGCGAGCGCCAGGTGCCGATAGGAGCGGAGCGCCAGCAGCTGGCGCAAGGCAGCCGACATCGGCAGCGACGCCCACTGCCCCTGCGATCCGTCCGAGGCCCCGCGCAGGGGCTCGCGAATCGTCGTCCGGAACAGCAGCGCGAGCAGCAGCCCGGGCAGCCCGAAGACCCAGAAGACGACGCGCCATCCGAAGAGCTCGTTCACGGTGCCCCCGGCTGCGTAGGCGAGAGTCTGACCGATCGGCCCGGAGACGATCAGCAGCGAGAGGGCGGTGGCGCGACGACCAGGTGGAAAGAGATCGGCGATCAGCGAGTGCGACGCCGGAACGGCCGTCGCCTCCCCGACACCCAGGCCGAGCCGCACCCAGAACATCTGGCCGAAGCTCCGCACCAGCCCCGTCATCACCGTGAGCGCGCTCCAGACTCCGAGTCCCCAGGCGATCAGATCGCGGCGCGATCGGCGGTCCGCCCAGCTCGCGAGCGGGATCATCGCGACGACGTGCAGCAGCGCGAAGGACGTACCCGTCAGGAGTCCCATCTGCGCATCCGAGGCGCCGAACTCCTGCTTGATCGGGTCGATCAGGATCCCGAGCATCTGCCGGTCGATGATGTTCAACATCATCACCAGCGACAGCAGGAAGAGCACGTAGTAGGGCGAGCCCTTGACAGGAATGCCGGGTCGATCGCCCACCCTTGCGGCAGCCTCGTTCATCGTCGTCGTTCGTCTCCCATCCTCTGCCGCCGTCGCGCGGTCCATCTCCGCGCGCGGCCGGGTCAGCTGGCGGTGAAATCTCCGGGCAGGCTGCGCGCCGCCAGAATCGAATGGATCGCGCCCCAGACGTTCGTCACCACCAGCAGCAACAGCGAGTAGCGGATCGCGAGCTCGCCGAGCTGCGGCGCGAGCGCGTCGTTCAAGCTGCCGACGAGCAGCGGCGCGAGTCCTCCCGAAATCGCGCTCAGCCCCAGATGGATGATCGCGTAGGCGGTCGCGCGCGTGCGCAGCGGCGCGATCGCCTGGTTCGCCGCCCACAGCGGCGCGATCGCGCTCGCCGTCGCCAGCACCGTCGGAATCAACAGCAGCAGCGCGATCCACGGATCCGGCGAGAAGAGAAAGGCCAGGTAGAACGGGATCGCGGCCAGCACGGCGAGCGCCGGCAGCCACGCGTACCAGCGCCGATCACGCCGAGCCAGCCGATCGGCGAGCAGTCCGCCGCCGATCGAGCCGAGCCCGCCGGCGACGCCGATGATCAAGCCGAACCACACGCCGATCTCCGTCTTGGTCAGGCCATGAACGCGGATCAGGAAGGCCGGCCCCCAGATATTCAGCACGTAGGAGCCACACACGAAGAGCGGCAGCGCCATCGTGAGGTGCCGGAAGGTCGACTTGCCTCCGAGGACCCGCACGAGCTCGCCGAGGGGCACGATCTCCCCGGTGTCGACCTGGCCCTCGATCGCGCCGCGTTCGGGCTCGCGGACCGTGAACCGGAAGAGCAGCGACAGCGCGATCCCGGGTACGCCGACGGCCACGAGCGCCGTCCGCCAGCTGTAGGCGTCACTCAGCCAACCGCCGACGAGGAAGGCCAGCCAGACGCCGACATGACCTCCGATCGTGTAGATCGAGATCGCCGTCGCCCGCTGACGCAGAGGGAAATAGTCCGAGATCAGCGAGTGCGCCGACGGGCCGGTCGACGCCTCTCCGATCCCGACACCGATTCGCGTCACCAGCAGCGCGCTGAAGGTGCGCGTCAAGCCCTGGATCGCCGTCAGGATCGACCAGGCGAGCAGTCCCCAGGCTACGATCCCGCGCCGCGAATAGCGATCGGCGAGGCGGGCGAGCGGAATCCCGGCGATCGCGTTCGTGACGGCGAAGGCGGGTCCGGTGAGCAGCCCGAGCTGTGTGTCCGAGACCTGGAGATCGGCCTTGATGTCTTCGAGCAGGATGCCGAGGATGTTGCGATCGATCAGGCTGCTCGCGAGCACCAGGAAGAGCATCGCAAGCACGTAGTAGGCGTGGCCGCTGGGCGCCTGGTCCGGCAGCGTCGTCGCTTGCGTCATGCGCGCAACGCTAACACCTTCCGCGTCGGAAGAGCGAGGCCGAGCCCGGTTCCAGGATCGCGCGCACTCGATCCGGCCGGGTTCGCCCGTCGCGTCGACGTCTCCCGGGACGCCCTAGCGCGGCGCGATCTCGGAGATCGTCTCGACTGCCTCCGCGCCGTCCGGAGCGCGGTACTCCGGCAAGGCTTCGAGCAGCTCGGCGCGAACCGTCACCTGGTAGAGCAATCTCGAGCCCTCGAAGTCAGGAACGACGTAATGCTGAACGCTGCGGTTGTCCCAGAGTGCGATCTGACCGGGCCGCCAGTGATGGCGAAGCGCGAAACTGGGCTTCTGCGTGAGCTCGCGGAGTCGGGCCAACAACATTCCACTCTCCTCCGCCGAGAGCTCCACGAAATCCTGCACGTGATGCGCGCTGTAGAAGAGGCCGCGGCGACCGGTCTCGGGGTGGATCCCGACCAGCGGATACTGCGCTTCATCGCGGGCCCGGCCCTGGTTGCCGGTATTGCGATGGATCGCCGTCAGGCCATCGAGCAGCGTCCGCATGCGCGGCGAGAAGCTCTCGTAGATCCGGTAGCCGTTCACGAAGATCGTGTCTCCACCTCCGTCCGCGGCGCACTCCACCATGTTCAGCGAGCAGATCCCGCACGGCAGGAAATCCGGCTCGTAGTCGCAATGCCAGACCGCGGAGACCCCGCCGGACGGCGCGATGATGACGACCTCTTCGTCGGAATCCTCGAGGATCTGCGGCCGCTCGGGATGCTTCTCGATCTCGCCGAAATGCCGCATCAGCGTCCGCTGCTCGTCGGGGGAAAGGTGCTGATCCGGGAACAGGAGTACGAGGCGATCGAGGAGCAGAGCCCGAAGCGCCGAGACCGTCGCGGGATCCAGATCCTTCCGCAGGTCGAGCCCCGCGACCTGCGCGCCCAGGGATCCGCTCAGGGGCTCGATCGTCGCTCGAGACAAATTCGACATGCTCGCATTGCTCCTCTGACGGATCAGCTATCAAGGTGGCACGTTACGCGAGGGGCTGCCGCACGGACTCGCTCGATTCGGACGGGCCAGTGACATGTCCACGCACGGCATCGTGAACACCATCCGGGAGAGAGCTGCTGATGAATGCCGCCGAGATCGAGATCGAATCCGCCGACGGGACCGTTCCCTGCCACGCCTATCATCCCGCCGGGCCGGGGCCCTGGCCCGCGGTCGTGTATTTCATGGACGGCATGGGCATCCGCCCCACGCTGCTCGCGTCGGCCTCGAAGCTGGCCGAGGCCGGCTATTACGTACTCGTACCCGATCTCTTCTATCGCGCGGGGGACTACGAGCCGCTCGATCATTCGACGTTGCAGGACGACCCCGAGCAGCAGGCACGGGTGATGGAGATGGTGAAGCTCGTGACGAACGAGGCGGTGATGCGCGACCTCGAGGCCTTCCTCGATTTCTTCGACAGCCAACCGGAGGTGCGCGGTCAGAAGATCGGGATCGTCGGCTACTGCATGGGTGGCCCGCTGGCGCTCTACGCCGCGGGCACCTTCGTCGACCGCGTCGCCGTGGCGGCCTCGATCCACGGCGCCAATCTCGCGACCGATCGAGCGGACAGCCCGCACCTTCTGGCGAGCCGCATGAAGGCGGAGCTCTACCTCGCGGTCGCCGAGTTCGACCCCTACATCATTCCCGGTGAGACCGAGCGGATCGACGCCGCGCTACGCGAGGCCGGCGCCCACTACACGCTGGAGACCTACCACGGCTGCCATCACGGCTTCGCGCTCGTCGGCGCTCACGGCTACGACGCCGAGGCGGACGAGCGGCATCGACGAAAGGTGCTCGAGCTCTTCGAGGCCCATCTTCCCGCAGCGGCCTAGCCCGTCCGCGAAGCATACGGCGTGCGGCCAACGCACCCGAAAACGAGGAGCACCCACCATGAAACGCTATGTCGGCAGCCTGCCTGCCTGGGAAGACGAGAGAGCGATTCGTCATACCATGGATCTCTACGCTCACGCGATGGATTACGGCGAGCAAGAAATCTGGTGTGACTGCTTCACCGAAGACGCGCTGTTTCTCGTGAACGACGCGCAGCAGGATTTCGAGGAGATCTACCGTGTCCAGGGCAGCGAACGGCTCGCGGCCTACATCGCTGCCTACCCCCGCCCCCCGACCGTCTTCGCCAAACACATCTGCAGCCAGATCCTGGTCGAGATCGAAGGGAAGAACGCTCGCGCCGAGAGCTTCTGGCTCGCCGTGAACTCGACCGGCGGCGCCGAAGGCGGCCAGCCCGACATCATGGCCTTCGGACGCTACAAGGATCGCCTCGTCGCCTGCCCGGACGGGCGCTGGCGATTCAGCGAACGCATCTGCGAGACCGAATCAGCGAATTGGCCCGAGCCGGGAACCTACACGGATCGCGAGAACTTCTAGCCGCAGCGCGCGTGCGGCATCAGTAGGGCTTGTCGCCGGCCAGCGTCACGCGATGCATCACGCGTCGCTCGTGATAGTCGGCGACGGCGAGGTGCTGGGCGGCGCGATTGTCCCAGAAGGCAATCGAGTTGGGCTCCCAACGGAACCGACATTGGAATTCGGGCGCCCGAATATGGTCGCAAAGGAAGGGAAGCAGCAGCGCGTTCTCGCGCGGACTCAAGCCGACGATCCGCGTCGTCGAATTCGCGTTCACGAAGAGCGCCTTCCGCTTCGTCTCGGGATGGGTTCGCACGACGGGATGTTCGACCGGCGGCGAGGCCTCGAGCATGGCCGCCACGTCCGCCCGGGTATGCCCGGCTGCATTCGCGCGCTCGAGGGTCGCCGTGAGATCGTGGACCGCGGTCATCCCGTCGAGCATCGACTGGATCGCCGGTGAGAGTGCTTCGTACGCGGCATAGGCGCTGGCGAAGCAGGTATCGCCCCCGCTCGCGGGAAGCGTCTCCGCCTTCAGGATCGAGCCCATGGGCGGCTCGGCCATGAACGTGTTGTCGCTGTGCCAGGTGTCCGTTCCCTCGCCCTTCGGAAAGATCTGATCCAGCACGAGGATCTCGGGATCGTCACCGTGATCGGTCATGAAGGGCGGAAAGCAGAGCTCGCCGAAGCTGCGCCCAAAAGCCACATGTTGTGCCGGCGTGACGTCCTGGTCCCGAAAGAAGACCACGAGATGCTCGAGCAGCGCAGCCCTGATCTCGCCGATCGTCGTCGCCGGCAGCGGCTCGCGCAGATCGACGCCCGAAATCTCCGCACCGATCGTCGGCGTCAATGCCTCGATTCCGATCACGCTCACCCCTCACCATTGCGATCGCCGGGCTGTCATTCCGACCTGCGAGCCTGACGCATCTTCCGAGGATGGCAGGATCGGAGAGCGTCGGAAAGAACCCGGCCCAAACCAGATATCCGTCAGGAAATCTACACCGAAGAGCGCACCGTCGAGCTTTCTCAGCGAAGTGAAATCCTCTAGACTCGAATCGATCGGAATGGGTCGAGGGGGCCGTTATCGGACCCCAGGGCGGATTCGAGACTGGCACGGGTCTCGAGTCCTCCGAGGCTCATGCGAGGATCCGTGACGGCAAGCAGAATTGGGGCCCAGAGCGCGATGGGTGACGTTCGTTTCTACGTGTTGACGCCGACTTTTGGCCGCGCAGATCATGTGGTCCGGTGCATCCAATCCGTGCAATCCCAGCGATACGAGCACTGGGAGATGTTCGTCTACGACGACGGATCGCCGGACGAGACCCGTGAGCGGCTGAAGCCCTTCGCCATCGACGACCGAATCCACTACTGGGTCGGAGACGAGAATCGCGGCGCCAACTACGCACGCAACTTCCTGCTCGAACGCATCCTGGAGCGCGGAGAGCCCGGCTACATCGCGACGCTCGACGACGACGACACCTATGTGCCGGATGCACTCGAACGCGTCGCCCAGGAAGTCGAGGCTCTCCAGCCTCCCTGGATCATCGCCCGCTGTGTCGACCGCGAGGGCGAGCCCCTGACGAAGCTGCGGCGCATGGGCGAGATCGACTACGTCCTCGATCACAAGGTCGGGAACGTCCTCAAGGGTGAGGTGGCTCACTTCTTTCACACGTCGCTGGTCCGCGACGCGAGATTCATGACTCGCTATCGCAACGCCGAGGAGTGGTACTTCTATTACGCGATCGGGGAGCGGGCCAGGATGTGGCCGATCGATTTCGACGCCGTCGTCATGGAGTACACGGATGACGGGCTGAGCCGTTCGCAGCCCAATGCGAAGCACAAGGCCGACCTGTATCGCATGAAGCTCGATCGCCTCGGCGATCAAGCCGATCGCAGAGTTCGCGCACGCCTGATGGCGAAACGCGCTCGAAGCCTCTTCGACGACGGCGACCGACGGGAGGGGCTGCGGACGCTGGCCAGGGCCTTCGGGCAGTGGCCCCTCGAAGGGCGCATCTATCAGTACCTGCTCCAGTCGATCCTACCGAAGGGGCTCGGCGGAATCGGTCATCGAGCGAGCGACTGAGAGGTCACGCAGCTCGAGGCTCGACGCCCCCGGAGCAAGCCCCCGAGCGCGCCCGTTCGGAGGATCCGTATGATAGGCTCTGCGCGGTTTCGAGCTCAGGGCCGAAGCCCCCGGATTCGAGGCGGCGTCGGCCCGCTCGCTCCGTCCCCCGACGCACGCGACCGGCACAAGCCCGCCGCGCGAAGCCAAGATGAACAGCAGGCCGAGGAGTCATCGATGTCAGGCCGGCGCCCATGAAAGTCGTGATCCTTGCAGGGGGCTTTGGCACGAGGCTCTCCGAAGAGACGGAGTCCCGTCCGAAGCCGATGGTGGAGATCGGCGGCTGGCCGATTCTCTGGCACATCATGAAGCACTACGCGCATTTCGGTCAGCGCGAGTTCGTGATCGCATTGGGCTACAAGGCGCAGACGATCAAGCGCTTCTTTCTCGACTACTACGCGGTCAATGGCGACTTCAGCGTAAACCTCGCCTCGGGCGAGGTGCGGATGCGCAATCGTCACACGGAGAACTGGACGGTCCACTTGATCGATACCGGCCTCCACACGAACACCGGAGGCCGCGTCGCCGCGCTCCGCGACCTGATCGGCGACGAGACCTTCCTTCTGACCTACGGCGACGGCGTCAGCAATGTCGACATCAGCGACAGCATCGAGTTCCATCGCCAGCACGGCCGCCTGGCGACGGTCACGGCCGTACGCCCTCCCGCCCGCTTCGGCGGCATGATCATGGACGGCGATCGCGTCGCGGAGTTCACCGAGAAGCCGCAGATCGGCGAAGGCTGGATCAACGGTGGCTTCATGGTCCTCGAGCCCGGCGTGATCGACTATCTCCAGGGCAGCGACTCCAATCTGGAGCGCGACGGGCTCGAGCGGCTCGCCGAAGACGGCCAGCTCATGGCCTATCGCCATGATCGGTTCTGGCAGTGCATGGACACGAAGCGTGATCTCACGGTCCTCGAGTCGCTCTGGCAATCGGGCAAGGCCGAGTGGAAGCAATGGGATGACTGAGACCTCGAAAACCCGTGCGTCCAATACCGGGAGTGGGTCGAACCCGGAAGCGAACGCCGACGCGACGAAGTTCTGGACCGATCGTCCGGTCCTCGTCACGGGTGCGACCGGGCTCGTCGGTGGCTGGGTCGTTCGGCGGCTGGTCGAGCGCGGCGCCCATGTCGTCTGTCTCGTGCGAGACCATGTTCCGCGTTCCTTCGTGCTCGGCAGCGAGCTCCACGAGCGGGTCGACCTCGTACACGGCGACGTATGCGATCAAGCGCTCCTCGAGCGGGCGCTCGGCGAGTACGAGATCGACTGCGTCTTCCACCTCGCGGCCCAGACGATCGTCGGCGTCGCCAACGCCAATCCGGTCTCGACCTTCGACTCGAATATCCGCGGCACCTGGGCCCTGCTCGAGGCCGCCCGCCGGAGTCCCCGCGTCGCCGCCATCGTGCTCGCCTCCTCGGACAAGGCCTACGGAAGTCAACCGATCCAGCCCTACGACGAGGCCATGCCACTCCAGGGGATCCATCCCTACGACGTCTCGAAGAGCTGCGCCGACCTGATCGCGCAGACCTACGCCGCGACCTACGAGCTGCCCGTCGCGATCACACGCTGCGGAAATTTCTTCGGCGGCGGCGACCTCAACTGGAATCGCCTGATCCCGGGAACGATCCGCTCCGTGCTGCGTGGACAGCGCCCCGTGATCCGCTCCGACGGCCTATCCGTGCGCGACTACTTCTACGTCGAGGACGGCGCCCTCGCCTACCTCCACCTGGCCCAGCGTCTGCGGGAGGATCGCGGCCTGATCGGCGAGAGCTTCAACTTCTCGAACGAGGAGAAGCTCACGGTGCTCGAGCTCACCGAGCGATTGTTGAAGGTCCTGGACAGCGATCTCGAGCCGGACGTCCAGAACACCGCCACCCACGAGATCCCCGTTCAGCATCTCTCCGCCGCCAAGGCTCGGCGCGTGCTCGACTGGGCACCGACCTTCGCCCTCGAGGACGGCCTGGGTCGAACCGTCGCCTGGTATCGGGACTTCCTGGCGAGCGGCGATCCCTCGGCCAGCGGGAGGCAGTCTTGAGCTCCGCGGCGCGCGTCGATCGCTGCCGAAGCTGCGGAGCGAGCGGGACCGAGTCGATTCTCGATCTCGGCCACACGCCGCTCGCGAATGCGCTGCTGCGCCAGGAAGATCTCGAGCGACCCGAGCCGACCCATCCGCTCGAGCTGGTCTTCTGCCCCACGTGCGCGCTCGTTCAGATCAACGCCACCGTGCCGCCGGACGAGCTCTTCCGCGACTACCCGTATTTCTCCTCCTACTCGGACACGGCCGTGGCCCGCGCGCGAGAGCTGGCCCAGCGCCTGACCGGGTCCCGCGCGCTGGACGCCCGCAGCCTCGTGGTCGAGGCCGCCAGCAACGATGGCTATCTGCTGCGCCATTACCGGGAGGCCGGGATCCCCGTCCTCGGCATCGAGCCCGCCATCAACGTCGCCGAGGTCGCCGTCGCGAGCGGCATCCCGACACGCACGGACTTCTTCGGCGCCGAGCTCGCCGAGTCGCTCGTCGCCGAGGGGCAGAGAGCCGACGTCTTCCACGCCAACAACGTGCTCGCCCACGTGCCCGACCTGAACGGCTTCGTCCGGGGCATCGCGACCCTGCTCGCCCCCGGCGGTCTCGGCTCGATCGAGTTCCCCTACCTGCGCGACCTGATCGACCACGTCGAGTTCGACACGATCTATCACGAGCACCTCTGTTATTTCTCGCTGACCGCGATCGATGCGCTGTTCCGGCGACACGGACTCATCGTGGTCGACGTCGAGCGGATCCCGATCCACGGCGGCTCGCTGCGCGTCTTCTGCGGTCGGGCGGGGGAGCATGCCGAATCCGACCGTCCGGGTGCGCTGCTCGCAGAGGAGTCCGAGCTCGGCATGCAGCACATCGGGTACTACCGAAGCTTCGCCGAGCGCGTCGGCAAGCTTCGGGAGGAGCTCCGCGCGCAGCTCGCGCGACTCAAGCAGGGGGGTGGCCGGATCGCCGCCTACGGCGCGTCCGCAAAGGGCTCGACGCTGCTCAACTATTTCGGCATCGGGCGAGAGACCCTCGACTTCGTCGCCGACAAGTCCCTCGCGAAGCAGGGCCTCTACACGCCCGGTACCCATCTTCCGATCGTCGCGCCCGAACGCCTGCTCGAAGAGCAGCCCGACTACGTCCTGCTGCTCACCTGGAATTTCGCCGAGGAGATCCTGGCCGAGCAGCAGGCCTATCGTGAGGCGGGCGGACGCTTCATCCTGCCGATTCCGCGCCTCGAGGTGGTCTGAGTCCGGATGCAATTCGCGGAGACCCGCCTGCCTCGCGTCTTCATCATCGACCTCGACCGCGTCGAAGACGATCGCGGCTTCTTCGCGAGGTCGTTTTGCGCCGAGGAGTTTCGCCGCGAGGGTCTCTCCCCGGTGCTCTCCCAATGCAACGTCTCGTTCAACCGAGGTCGCGGCACGCTGCGCGGGATGCACCTGCAGATCGCACCCCACGAGGAGGCGAAGCTCGTGCGCGTCACGAGAGGCGCGATCTTCGACGTCGCCCTCGACCTTCGCCCCGACTCGCCGAGCTTCCGGGAGTGGGTCGGCGTCCGCCTCGACGCCGAGAATCATCGCGCGCTCTACGTGCCCGAAGGCGTGGCCCATGGCTTTCTCACCCTCGAGGACGACAGCGAAGTCTTCTATCAGATGTCCCATCCCCACGCGCCGTCGAGCGCGCGCGGCTTTCGCCACGACGACCCCGCCTTTGCCATCGAGTGGCCGGAGGCCGTCGTCCACATCTCGGATCGCGATCGCTCCCATCCCTTCTTCGAGACGTCGACGCTGGAGCCGACGCAAGAATCGACGTCCGGACCGGATTCCCGATCATGAGCGAGCGTCTGCTCGTCACGGGCGCCAGCGGCTTCATCGGCCGCCACACGCTGCCGCACCTCGAGCGGGAGGGCTTCGAGATCCTGGCCGTCTGCCGCAAGCCGCCCGCGGACCGACCCGCCGCGAGCGCGGGCTCGTCGATCGCCTGGCAGACCGCGGACCTGCTGCAGCCGGGCGCGCCGACCGATCTCGTTTCGGCCCTGCGCCCGACGCACCTGCTGCATCTGGCATGGGAAGCCACGCCCGGTCGCTTCTGGCAATCCCCCGACAACGAGCGCTGGCGCGTCGCCAGCGGCGAGCTGCTTCGCGCCTTCCTCGCGCACGGCGGTCGGCGCGTCGTGATGACCGGCAGCGGAGCCGAATACGATTGGCGAGCCGGGCGCTGTGACGAGCGCTCGACGCCGCTTCGCCCGACGACGCCCTACAGCCGCAGCAAGGACGCGCTGCGCCGGGAGCTCGAGCGGACGTGCCTCGCTGGCGCCGGGGCATCGGGAGCGAGCTGGGCCTGGGCCCGACTCTTCTGGCAGTTCGGTCCGGGCGAGGCCGAAGACCGGCTCGTGCCGAGCGTGATCAGCGCCCTGCTCGACGGCCGCGAGGCCGAATGCTCCTCGGGCGTGCAGCGACGGGACTTCCTGTACGCGGACGACGTGGGCCGCGCGCTCGCGATGCTCGTGGGCAGCGAGGTCCAGGGATGTGTCAACATCGGATCGGGCGAGGCGATCGCGATCGGCGCGCTCGCGCGAATGATCGGGGACGCCATGGGAGCGCCGGACGCGATCCGACTCGGGGCGCGCGAGACGCCGGCAGAGGAGGCCCCGCTCGTCGAGGCCGCGACGGCGCGACTGCGCGACGAGGTCGGCTTCGCGCCGCGCTGGACGCTCGAACGAGCGGTCGAAGCCACGATCGAAGCAAAGCGCGCCGAGTGGGCGCGGCGGGGGACGAGCGAAGCATGAGACTCACGATCGACACGGACCGGGCCGAGCTCGAGATCACCGGAGACGACCAGCCCGACCGCGTGCTGCCGCTCTACAGCCGAGAGGCCTTCGAGCTGATCAGCCGGCAATGGGTCGTCGTCGGCTGGGATCAGAAATACCCCTACACGTTCTCGTGGCTGGGCCGGCCGATCATCCAGCTCCCGGAAGACCTGCTGCGGGTCCAGGAAGTGATCCATCGCATCGCCCCGGATGTCCTGATCGAGACGGGCGTCGCGCACGGTGGGTCTCTCGTCTTCTATGCCTCCCTGTTCGAAGCCATGAAGAAGGGACGTGTCGTCGGAGTGGACATCGAGATCCGACCGCATAATCGCGAGGCCATCGAGGCGCATGATCTGTACTCCCGCATCACGCTGATCGAGGGCAGCTCCATCGATCCCGGCATCGTCGAGCGCGCGAAGAAGCAGATCGGAAGCGGCGAGTCCGTGCTGGTGATGCTCGATTCGAACCACAGTCGGGCGCACGTGCTGGCGGAGCTCGAGGCCTATCACGACGTCGTAACGCCGGGCTCCTACATCGTGGCCGCAGATGGCGTGATGAAATGGGTCGCCGACACGCCGCGCGGTGAGTCCGAATGGCACGACGACAATCCGATCTCGGCCGTCGAAGAGTTTCTCGCGAACCATCCGGAGTTCGTGCTCGAGCAGCCCGAGTGGCCCTTCAACGAGAGCGCGCTGCGCGAGAACATCACCCATTGGCCGAGCGCCTGGCTGCGAAGGCGCTGAGCCACGCTCAGGCGCGCTGGGCTGCCGCGGAGCCGGAGTCGGCTTCGACCCGTCGCGAAGCGCTCTCGCGCTCGATCGCGGCGTAGCGGAACGGCGCGAGCTGTTGTCGCCACCAGCCCGTCGGAAACGCTTCGAGCCCGGCGATGCCGACCTCGACCGGGGCGGGGCGATCCGCCGGCAGATAGCGGGTGCCGAAGATCGCGTCCCAGAAGATGAAGGTGTCGCCGTAGTTGTGGTCCGCCTCCGCACGGCGAGCGGAGTGATGCCAGCGGTGGAGCTCGCCGATGCTGAAGATCCACGCGAAGGGGCCGAGGGCGAAGTCGATGTTCGCGTGCTGGAAGAGTCCACCGATCCGGGACAGCACCATCCAGTAGGCGAGCACCTCCGGCGGCGCACCCAGCACCGCGAGCGGCATGCCGCTGATGAAGCCGCGGAACACGTGCTCACCCGGATGGGCACGAACCGCGTTCAGCCAGTAGACGCGCCGGGGCGAATGATGGATCGAGTGGAAGCGCCAGAGGAAGGGCACCTCGTGCATCCAGCGATGGCCCCAGTAGGCGAAGAGCTCCGCCGCCACGCAGGCGAGCGCGACCTGGAGGGCGAGGGGCCACGCGCTCGGCCAGACGGGGCTCCCGACCGCCGACTGCAGCTCACCGGCCAATACGAGATAGAAGCCCGCCCAGAGTGCGGAGAGCCCGCCGGCCACGACGAGATTCGTCGGGAAATAGATCAGGTCGGTCGCGAGGTCGTCGTGCGAGCGGTTCCAGTCGCGATGACGCGGAAGCCACCGTTCGAGCAGCATGATCCACGGCATCAGCGCGAACCAGATCACGATCACCGCTTCCGGCGCGGTGCCGCCGGCCAGCAGCCGGCGCGCGACGAGCAGGCCGCCCGCCAGGGTCAGCGGGAAGACGAGATGCCGTGCGATCGCTCTGGAATTCATGCCGTCCCCGCGCGGCGGGTCGCGTGCGCCGATGCCTCGAGGGCCGGGCGCGCCGAGCCGCTCGCTCGAGGATATCGGCCTGCTCGCCGAGCGCCGAGCGCCGGGCGCCGACCCGGGCAGCGCAGGCGGATCAGCTGCGGGGCGTGCGCCGGCGGATCGCGTGGCCCGCCAGAACCGATCCCAGCCCGAAGACCAGGGCCGCACTCGGCTCGGGAACCGGATTCGAGATGATCTGATCCTGCGCGCCCACGAGGTCGACCACCAGGGCTCGACCGCCGACGCCGGCAGGGGGCCGGGGCCCGCCATGATCCGATCGTAGACCGAGCGCGCTCCGTCGGAGAGGCTGCTCGCGGCACCACGCCGCCGCCGTAGAGACCTTCCCAGATCGCGGCCTGCACGCCGGTGATCGCCTGATCGCGGCTCACGTCCGCCGTGACCAGCCGGTCGAGGTTCGCCCCATAGCCGTCCATCACGTGACCCGCCCAGGCGAAGTCGCGGGGCGTCTCGTCGGCGGGCGACAGCGAGCTCGAGGCTTCGAGCACATCGCGCGCGTCGTACTCGGCGACGTTGATATAGGTGTCCAGATCGACACAGAACGAATTCACGTGATCGGCCACCGTGTCGAGGCTGACGTCGAATTCGGCCGTCCAGACCCGTCGCCCACTCGTCAGCTCGATCCGCTCGCCGAGATCGTATCCGTGCACGGTGAAGTCGAGCGCGAGGGCCGGCGCGGCCAGCAGCGACGCGGTCACGAGAGTGAAGAGGAACAGGCTGGGTCGGGAGATCGGGTGTGCGCATGGTGACCGCCCTCTTTGCAGCGTTCGTGCCGAATTTCGAGCAGGCGCCGGATCGATCCGTCGATCTCGCGTGGATCCGCGCGCATGCGCCATCTCTTGCCGCCGCGCGATCGAGCGAAGGTCGCGGGTCGGAGACGAACCCAGGTTTTGCGACGCACGCAGATTTCCCTTTTCCGCCCGTTGTTTTCCTTCGCGACGCCGTCGTCCCGAAGCGCCCTGCAGCTGCGTTGCCCACGGTCTTGCCGTCGTGCATTGGGTTCCTGCGCACGCTCGGTACACTGCGCCCCCATGAGAGTCCTCGCCTTCCTGCTCTTCTTCCTCGCCGCGATCGCCGGCGCCGTCTGGCTCTATGCCGGTCGAGCCGACGGCCCGGTCATCGAGATCACGGGATCGCCGGTGATCGGCCAGATCGGCGAGGTGACCGTCACCCTCGAGACCCCCGGTGGTCAGCTCAAGAGCCTCGCGGTCCACCTCGAGCAGGACGGCGAGACGACCGAGCTCTTCGAATCGACCCCGCGGCGCGGCTTCGTCGACACCGTCGAGCTCGATCCGGCGCGCCCTGCCCCGGCGGCGGGGACCGCGCTCGTCCGGCTCGGCCCCGATCAGCTGCAGCTCACGGCTCCGATCGGCAAGCGCGCGATTTCGACGCTCGAGGCCGGTAGCGCCCGGATCGTGGTCAAGGCCGTCAGGCCCGTGCTCTTCGAGCTGCGCGAGGCCCTCTCGAGCGCGACCCGCGAGGTCGAGGTACGCCTCTCGCCGCCCCGGCTGGCGGCGCTGTCGCGCTACCACTTCATCAACCACGGCGGCTCGGAGATGGTCGTCTACCGGGTGACGCCGCCGGAAGCAGCCTCGGGCGTCCGCGTCGGCGAGCACGAGTATCCGGGCTTTCCGGGCAGCGGCGCGGGCATCCCCGGCGACGACCCGGGACTGCGCGTCGCGTTCTTCGCGCTGCTCCCCGATCAGGACGTCGACACGCCGATCCGACTCTACGGTCGCGACGCGGTCGGCAACGAGGGGATCGCGAACTTCGAGACCCGCGTCTTTCCCAAGGAGTTCCGCACCAGCCGGATCAACCTCTCCGACCGGTTTCTCGAGCGCGTCGTGCCGGCGATCCTACAGCACGAGACGGAGCTCGAAGTCGCCGATCCGAACGACCTGCTCGCCTCCTATCTCGTGATCAATCGCGATCTGCGGCGCATCAACAACGAGCAGATCGCCGCTCTCGCCGATCGGACGGCGCCCGAGATCCTGTGGCAGGGCCGCTTCAAACAGTTCATGAACAGCGCCGTCGAGGCGGGCTTCGCCGATCGACGCACCTACGTGTACAACGGCCGCGACGTCGACCAGCAGGTCCATCTCGGCTTCGACCTGGCGTCGACGGCGGCGGCCCCGGTGCAGGCGGCGAATCGCGGGCGGGTGCTCCACGCAGGCTGGCTCGGGATCTACGGCAACTGCGTGATCCTCGATCACGGCATGGGCTTGCAGTCGCTCTACGCCCACCTCTCGACGATCGCGGTCGAGCCCGGGGAGCTCGTCGAAAAGGACGGCGTGCTCGGCCGCAGCGGCTCGACGGGGCTGGCAGGCGGAGACCATCTGCATTTCACGATGCTGCTCGGAGGCCAGCCCGTGACGGCGATCGACTGGTGGAGCGAGAAATGGCTCGAAGATCGCGTGATGCGCAAGCGCTTCGAGGCGGGCATGCCCAGCGAGTAGCGCAGCGGCTAGGGTTCGACGACACGGCGCCTGCCATCTCGGGGCGCAGCCTGAAACAGGCCGGAGAGCGACGGAGAGCGAATGAGCACGCGAGTCACACTGATTCCAGGCGACGGCATCGGCCCCGAAGTCACCGACGCCGCCGTCGCGGTCGTCGAGGCCGCCGGCGTGGCCATCGAGTGGGAGCGGGTCGAGGCGGGCGCGGATGTCTTCACGAAGCACGGCACTGCGATGCCCGACGAGGCGCTGAACTCGATCCGCGCGACGCGCCTGGCGCTCAAGGGGCCGATCGGAACTCCGATCGGTGGGGGCTTCAAGAGCGCCAACGTGCTGCTTCGCCAGGCCCTCGATCTCTACGCCTGCGTGCGCCCGATCCGCACGATCCCGGGCGTGCCCGGACGCTACAGCGACATCGACTTCGTGATCGTTCGCGAGAATACCGAGGGGCTCTACACGGGCCTCGAGCATCGCGTGACGGAAGGCGTCGTCGAGAGCCTGAAGGTCGTGACCGAGAAGGCCAGCCTGCGGATCGCGCGCTTCGCCTTCGAGCTCGCGAAGGCCGAGGGGCGCCCGAGCGTGGCGGCGATCCACAAGGCCAACATCATGAAGCTCTCCGACGGGCTCTTCCTCGAGTGCGTCCGGCGGGTCCACCGCGAGTTCCCGGAGATCGAGCTGCGCGAGCTGATCATCGACAACTGCGCGATGCAGCTGGTCACGAAGCCCGAGCAGTTCGACGTGCTGGTCATGGACAACCTCTACGGCGACATCCTCTCGGATCTCGGCGCCGGACTGGTCGGCGGTCTCGGCGTCGCGCCGGGCAGCAATCTCGGCGACGGCTGCGCCGTCTTCGAGGCGGTCCACGGCAGCGCACCCGACCTGGCCGGCCGCGGGCTGGCGAACCCGACGGCGGTGATCCGGTCGGCGGCGCTGCTCCTCGCGCATATCGGCGAGACCGACGCGGCCGCGCGCATGGAGCGCGCCGTCGAGACCGCGCTCCGCGATCCGGCGAACCACACCGGCGATCTCGGCGGCAAGGCGACGACCTCGAAGATCACGCAGGCGATCATCGACGCGCTCTAGCAGCGAGGCCCGCCGTGGCGGCCAGCCCGGAGCTCAGCCTCCACCCCCGTGACACTTCTTGTACTTCTTGCCGCTCCCGCAATGGCACGGGTCGTTGCGACCGAGCTTGGGCTCGGGGCGGCGATAGGGCTGCTGCGGGGGATGGCCGTGGTCGCAGTCGGGACCGTGGACGTGCGGCGCTGGCTTGCTGGAATCGTGCATGGAAGGCTTCCCTCGCGCGACGTCGCCTGGCGGCATCGCGCGGTCGTGAATCGCGTCGTCATGGACCGAGGCGGTCGCGAGCGGATCGCGGTCCGCGCACTCAGCCGAAGGCCTGCCGGAGTCTGGCGTAACGATCGAGCGTCGCCCAGTCCTGCTCGCGGCCACGTCGCGGCAGGATGAAGAGCACGCGGCCGAAGCCCATCTCGATGACCTCGCGGATGCGCTGCTCCGTCACCTCTCCCATCAGACCGAGCCCGACCGTCAGATCGAGCGAGTCGAGCTCGCGGCCACAGCGATCCGCCTCGGCGCGAATCGCGTCGAGCGGCGCTTCGAGATCGTGACCACCGTCGAGCGGAATCCAGCCGTCGCCGAATCCGATGACGCGCCGGGCGATCACCGCGGGCTCGACGCCGCCCCCGATCAGGATCGGAGGCCCGCCTCGCTGCGCCGGCTTCGGCCAGCACCAGAGCGGCTCGAACTCCACGTGCTCGCCGTGATACTCCGCGACGTCATGCGTCCAGATCTCGCGCATCGCATGAATGCGCTCCTCGCACACGGCCCAGCGCTCGGGGAAGCGGATGCCGTAGTTCTCCATCTCCGCGTCGTTCCAGCCCGTGCCGACGCCGAGCACGACGCGCCCGCCCGACACGTGGTCGAGGGTGGCGACCAGCTTCGCCAGCGTGATCGGATGGTGCTCGGTCAACAGACATACGCCGGTCCCGAGCTTCAGACGCTCCGTGACGGCGGCCGCCATCGAGAGCGCCACGAAGGGATCGTAGAACTTCTTGTAGTCGTCCGAGATCGCGTCCCCGTAGCGGTGGGGCGCCGTCGGGAGATGCGTGTGCTCGCCCATGAAGAGCGCGTCGAAGCCGTTCTCCTCGGCGAAACGGGCCAGCTCGACGGGCTGGAGCGTATCCTGCGTGCTGGCCTGCATCAGGCCGAACTCCACCTCTCGGTCCATCGAGGATCCTCCCGCACGCTGCGATCGTGCTGCTGTAGGATACGGCAGGCCGGCGCTTCGCAGGAGCAGACCGGCCAGGAGGTTCGAATCCATGGCATCCCAGGAAACATCCCCGAAGCAGGCCTTTGCGATCGAGGGCGCTCGTGCGCTGATCACGGGAGGCAATACCGGCATCGGCTACGCCACCGCCGTCGCGCTGGCGCGAAAGGGAGCGAAGGTCGTCATCACCAGCCGCGACGAAGGCCGGGGCAAGCTCGCCCTCGACGGCATCCGCCGCGACTCGGGGAGCGATGACGTGGAGATGATCGGTCTGG
The DNA here is from genome assembly GCA_963698485.1 of uncultured delta proteobacterium. Taxonomy (GTDB): domain Bacteria; phylum Myxococcota_A; class UBA9160; order UBA9160; family UBA4427; genus UBA4427. The sequence continues at coordinate 771,555 of CAVORA010000005.1, forward strand.
ACCTGGCACGCCTCGCCTCCGTCGAGCGCTGCGCCGAGGAGTTCCAGGAACGCTTCGATCGGCTCGACGTGCTGGTGAACAACGCGGGCGTCGCGCTGACGCGCGGGCCGCGTCAGGTCACCCACGACGGTCTCGAGATGATGTTCGGCGTCAACCACGTAGGACACTTCCTGTTGACGCAGCGCCTGCTCCCGCTGATCCGGGCGAGCGCCCCCGCGCGCATCGTGAACCTCTCCTCCGCCGGCTACCTGATGGCTCCGGAAGGACTCGACTTCGACGATCTCCAGATGGAGCAGAACTATCACGGCTTCAAGTGCTACGGCCATTCGAAGCTCGCGAACATCTACTTCACGCTCGAGCTCGCCCGCCGCCTCGAGGGCGAGCGGATCGCGGTCAACGCCGTTCATCCCGGCTATGTCGAGACCGAGCTCGGTCATCTCCGCCCCGAGGACAAGGCACGCTTCGTCCCCGAGACCCGCGAGAAGACCGCAAAGAAGGGAGGCGGCGGCCCGGACCTCTCGTCCCTCGGCCCGCCACTGTCGCCCGAGGAAGGCGCGGCCACCTCGATCCTGGTCGCGTCGTCTCCCGAGGTCGAAGGCATCACCGGGCGCTACTTCGCGGACTCCGAGGTGTGCGAGCTGACGCCGGTCGGGGCGGATACCGCGGCTGCGGCGCGACTCTGGGAAGCGACCGAGAAGCTGTTGGAGAGCCTGTGAGCGAGAGCGTTCCGCCAGCCCGGGCTGGCCTCACGCGGGCCGCGAGCGGGCGCCCCGTCGGCCTGCTGTGCCCGGCGGGTCCCGACGATGTCCCGCCCGCGGAGTACGCCCGGAAGGCCGAGGCGCTGGGCTTCGAGTCGCTGTGGGTGGGCGAGCACCCCGCGGTGCCCCGCCAGATCGACCGCAGCTACGAGCAGCTCGTCGACGGCGACGTCCCGTATTTCTATACGAACATCGCCGACCCGTGGATGACGCTCGCGCATATCGCGGGCGCCACCGAGCAGATCCGATTGGGCACGGCGGTCGGGCTGATCACGATGCGACACCCGCTTCTCCTGGCGAAGATTCTCGCGACCCTCGATCGTCAATCGAGAGGTCGATTGATCGTGGGCGCCGGCGCCGGCTGGCTGGTCGAGGAGCTCGCGCTCTTCGACGTCGACTTCGAATCACGATTCGATCGCATGCGCGAGACCGTGGAAGCGATGCGGCGCGTCTGGTGCGAGGACGAGCCCGAGTTTCACGGGGAGCACGTCGACTTTCCGCCGATCCTCTCGCGCTACCACCCGATCCAGCAGCCGATTCCGGTGTTATGCGGAGTGCACGGGCCGCGCGGAATGCGCCTGGCGGCGCGCTGGGCCGACGGCTGGCTGCCCGTATCGAGCGGGCCCGAGCAGCTGGCTTCGGATCTCGCACGGCTGGCGGAGCTCTGCGAGCGCGAAGGACGCGACCCGCGCGATCTCGACATCACGATCATGGCGGGCGTCGACGAGGAGACGCCGCAGGACAGCGTCTCGAGCCTCTTCGAGGCGGGCGCGACGCGCGTGCTGCTCGCGGTGGGGACCGTGACGACCGCGCGCACCGTACAGGAAGGCTCCCGGACGACCCATCCGCTGGCGCCCGACCGCTACGCGTCGACACTGGAGGACGTGGCGGCACGCTTCCTCGACCCGCGGCCCGCCTGAGAGATCGACGCGCCGCCTCACGTTCCGAGGGTTTTCCAGGACCGCCGGAGGCGCTGAGCGGCCGTCCTCGCACGACCCCTCAGTCGATCAGGGCCAGTGCGTCGCCGCAGCGCACCTCGCCTGGCTCCTCGAGCGTGGCGTAGACGCCGAGATTCCCGTCCGCCTTCGCAACCAGCGTCCTCATGATTCCCGGATCCTTCGGAAGATCCGCGAATCCATGCGTCGTCATCACGCAGCGGACGATCGTCGACCGGATGGCGAGCACCGCCTCGCCGATCCGCAGACGATGCCCGATCCAGGCCTGCTCGGGAAAGCGACCCGGCTCGCTGGTCTCGACGAGCAGGTTCGGACGGAAGCGGCGAACGTCGATCCGACTGTCGGGGGCCGCCGCCGAGACGGAGTCGATCGCTCGCTGCGACATCAACGAGATCGGGAACGCATCGAAGAAGGGACCACCCCGGGCGTAGACTTCGAGAAGCTCCGGCGACGGGCTCGAGAAATCGGGGCGGGGCTCGTCTCCCGTCCTCGCCATCAGCGCTTCCATCTCCTCGAGCAGATCGACGTCCTCGCTGGGCCTTGCCTCGCGCGCGGCCGGCACGACCGGCCAGAGCGTGACCTCGCGCCCGACCACTTCGCCCAGTCGCGCGGCCGCGTCCGTCGCATCGGCCGCGAAGCGACTTCCGTCGGGCAGTCGAATCTCCGGAACCTCGCCCTCGCGAAACGTCTGCGCAGGACCGGCATACGCCGCGCGGCAGCTCATCAGGGCCGCGGACCGTTTGCCCGTGTAGAAGTCGCCGCGGCCTTCATCGCGCACGCCCCAGGCGCGATCACCGGGGATGCCGTCCCGGCCGAGGGCGCTCGCGTCGAGCGCTTCGCCGAGCATGCTCTTGACCGGGTAGCGGAAGATCCCGCTGATCCGGCCGACCTCTCTGCTGCTCATACGCGCCCTTCCTCCGGCCGCTCCGGGCCCGACCCCGTTCGAACGAGATCGCCTAGGAGAGCGCCGCGACGGCGCTGATCTCGACGAGCATGCCCTCAGCGGCCAGCCCCTGAACGCCGATCATGCTGGACGCATTCGGGGGGAAGGCCTCGCCCTCGAGCGCCTCGGCCATCGCACGCCCGAAGATCTCGACCTTCTCGGGCGTGAGGTCGACGATGTACATGGTCGTACTCACGATGTCGCCGACCTCGCCACCGACCGACTCGACGGCGGTTCGGAGATTCCGAAACGCCTGGACGGTCTGCGCGTGCAGATCGCCGGGACCGATCAGCTGAAACTGCTCATCGAAGCCGCCCTGCCCGGCGATGTAGGCGAGCTTCTTCGCGCCCTCGGCCGTGACCACCTGGGTGAAGGCGTCCAGCACGAAGAGGCCTTCCGGATTGACTCGTTCGATCTTCATGTCGACTCCTCCGCGATCCGCTTTTCCAACCGGCGTGAGGACCGGCTTTTCGATCCGCCCGTGCGAGACGAAAGACCCGGTCCACTCGGCGATGCTACCACCCCCGGACCGACCGATGTCGCGGGGCTCAGGAGCCCGGCGCGTGCGTCCAGTCGGTGAATCCCAGGTTCTTGCCCGGCCCGACGCCCGCCTCACTCCGGTAGGCACGCCCCGTCCCGTGATTCACGAGCCAGACGTTCCAACGATCGTCGCCCCTGGCCCACCAGCCGCCCTGCGCCGCGTCGAGCCTCGCCAGATAGTCGACGGCTCGAAGCAACGCGGACCCGCCCCATCGCCAGGCGTCGGGGTAGCCGTTTCTGGCCAGCAGCTCGGTCGTGACCGTCGCACCTTGAAGCGCCTCCCAGGCGTAGCCTGTGTGCGCGGGCGGTTCGGCCAGCGGTCCGCCTCGGCGCATCTCCTCGGGCAGCGAGCCATCGAGATCGATCCCGTCCCGGCGTGCGCCCACCCGGTTGACGCCCACCGGCCGCTGCTCGTCTTCCTGCCAGGAGAGCGGGCCGAACCGGAACCCCGCGTAGGCCGCCCGTTCGCCCAGCCAGCCGCGATGTACGGCTGCCGCCGCGGCCAGATCGACTCCGTCACCGAGATACAGGGCGATCGCGACGCGAGTGGCCCCGGCGTGCGTTCCCCAGTTGTTGGGTCGATCCTCGTGCGTGCTGACGAGGGTACGGCCCTGGAAGGGGGCTTCGCGCAGGGACTCGAGGCGCGCGCGAAAGGCCCGGTCGAGGTCGGGATCGCGGCGGGAGAGCTCGATCAGATCCGCAGCCAGCACGTAGGCGAGCAGCTCGCGACCGACCGCCAGCGTGCTCCAGGCCGGATCCGGCGCTCGTTCGCTGATTTCGCGCAGGGCCCGGCGGACCTCTTCGATCAGGTCTTCGCGGGCGAGTCGTACGCCGACCAGGGCCTGGGCCCAGGTGCGCGTATTCGCCTGGCCGTCCTGATTCCCGAGATCCGGTGCGAGATAGGCCGCTTCCGCCTCCTCCAGCAGCGACTGCCACGCCCGCCCAGCGGTCGGAAGGCGGGCGAGCTGCGAGCGGGAGACGAAGAAGCCGTCCGCACCACCGATCGACGATCCGAAACATTCTCCGAATGCTGCGAGGCGTTCCGAGAAGAGGCTCTGATCGACGTTCGAGATCCGTTCGTCCCCGTCATAGTCGACGGCCCCGCACGCGAGCACGCTCAGGTCGATCGAGACGCACCCGCGAAAAGCCTGGAACCGCGCTTCCACGACCGGGAAGTCGAGCAACGTCACGCGACCGTTGGCGTCTGCATCGAGGTCCGCACAGGCGCCCTCGGGTGCAGACGGATCCTCGAGGCAGGCGAGGAATCGCTGGAACTCCGCGTGCAGCGCCGCCTGGTCCAGCGTGCTGACCGCGCCATCGCCGTTCGCATCGAAGGACCGACAGCCGAGCGCAGCGGTCAAGTCGACCGCGCGGCAGCTCGCCAGCAGCGAGTGTTCGGCGATCAAAGGCGCGGCGTCGGACGCCTCGACCCGGCCATTCCCATCGAGGTCATAGGTCTCGCAGGTCGCTCGCTGCGCCTGCGCCATGAGCGGTTCCAGCAGAACGAGCGAGCAGAGCAGGCCGGCGAGCCGTCTCGCAAGGGTGCGACGATCCATCATCGATTCCTCCGGCGCGCACCCTATACGCAGCGCGAAGGAAGAGATGTGACGGCCGATACGACGGGCGCTTGCCAGGCGACCCCGATCGCGGCGAGAATGCCCTGCGTGATGTCCTCCCGGCTCCTCGTCGATCGCGCGAGCCGTGACGATCCCGGCGCGCGACGACTCGCAGGCGCCCTACCCTCGATTGGAAGGAGGCCTTGATGGAGACGAAGGACGGCCCCTGGTCGATCCAACCGACCTACTCCCAGATTCTCGGCGTGCTCGACACGATGAACGCGGGACTGCTCGTGCGAACGGTGGAGGGCCAGATCATCTTTGCCAACGACCGCATGCTGAATTGGCTGGGCTATTCGCCCGCCGAGCTCGAAGCCATGAACGTGCGAGAGCTGCTGCCCGATGAGCTGCAGGCCGGCATCGAGGAGGAGCTGGCGCAGATCCACTCCGGTGACGAGCGACTGCGGATCGGCATCATGAAACGAAAAGGCGGCCGGACCCTGCCGATCGTCTTCTGTCCGCACTTATTGCGGAGCGACGACACCATCACCGCGGTGGTCTCGATCGTGATGGATCTGGGCGAGGTCCAGACGGCGCAGCGTGTGGGCAATAGCCAGGCCTCCGGGCTCGCCGGCAGCCTCGAACGCATCGCGCGAGAGATCCTGACGATCAGCCTCTTCGCGGGCGACGCGGATGTCGGCGACATTCCCCACGACCATCCGGACATCGCGCAGCTCTCCCCACGAGAGCGCGAGATCCTTTCGAAGCTGCTCGCGGGACTGCGTGTGCCCACGATCGCCGAGAAGCTCTTCATCAGCCCGCACACCGTCCGCAATCACCTGAAGTCGATGTATCGGAAGCTCGAGGTCTCGGACCAGAACGCACTGATCCAGAAGATCCGGTCGCTCGGCCGAACGGGCGAGGATTCCCGCTGAGCGATCGGCCTGCTTCGGTCAGCCGAATGACCCACTCCGGTCATGCTCCGCCCGCTCGATTGCTGCGAGCCTGGGATCGACGCCGGGGCTCCGCGATCGCTCGAACGAGTGTCGCGAGGGAGCGGGGCCCCATCGAATGAACGGGATCCAGGAAATGAGCCGACTCGAACCGTCTGCAGCCTTTCGTGAACTCGCGAGACCCGAGCAGGAACGACTCTTTCTCGACATCCTCAAGACCCCGGCCTTCGCGCACAAGGGGAGCTGGGGTGAATGGCTGCATTGCTGGCTCACGGATCAGGCCGCAGAGGGACGCACTCTCGGCGCGATCGCCGCCCGCATGGATTTTCCGATCTATCGCGACGGATCGGCCGACGAGGCCTGGGAATTCCTCGAGCGGCACGTCGGCTGGCTGATCGATCAGGCCTATGCGCGGGTCGTTCGAATCGAAGTCGTCAGCTGAGAGATGCCGGAGACGGGGGCGGGCTGACTCCCCGAGCCCGCCGCGGTGCAAGCCGCGCCGCTCGCGCGCCGCACCGCTAGCCCAGGGCTCGGCAACACACGAAGACGCCGAGCGCCAGCATCCAGACGATCGCCCCGAAGATCACGCCGAGCACGGAGCCTCGCGCGCGAGCGACGTCCTGGACCAGCTCGTCCCGATCCTCCTGGGATCTTCTCGGATCGCGCGGCGTGCTCTGCATGACGAGGCCAGGCTACGTCGGTCCGGGGTCGCTTCCATGGCCAGATCGGGGCGTTCGACTGACCAGATTGGTCTGGCGTGTTGCGCCCGCAGACGTCCGCCGCTCCCCGGACCGCGGGCGCCCCCGCGACTCCGCGCCCCTCCCGCACCGCTCGACGGTGTTCCGCCCGACCGAGTTTTTCCGGGCGATCTCGGTACTCTCTCCGCCGGCACCAGGTCGCGGATGGCCCGTCCGGGCGCGTGCATTACGATACGAGCGAGCACGGGACGCGCGATCGACGCACGCGCGACGGGTGGCCGCTCGTAGAGGGGGTCCCGCTATCGTCCCGCCGGACGAGTCATTCGAGAAGCACCGGTCGTTACGCAAGGAGACACATTGAAGATCGTCATTCTCTCACGAGGCCCGGAGCTCTACTCGACCAGGCGTCTCGTCGAGGCGGCCGAAAAGCACGACCACGATGTCCAGGTGATCGACCCGCTGCGCTGCTATGTCGACATCACGTCTCATGACCCCGCGATCCACTATCGCGGCAAGGAGCTGGTCGGCGTCGACGCAGTGATTCCGCGAATCGGCGCTTCGATCACGTTCTACGGCACCGCCGTCGTGCGCCAGTTCGAGATGATGGACGTCTTCTGTCTCAACGAATCGGTCGCCATCAACCGTTCCCGCGACAAGCTTCGCGCGAGCCAGCTGCTCTCGCGCAAGGGAATCGGCCTGCCCGTCACCGGGTTCGCACACTCCACGCGCTACACCATGGACCTGATCAAGCTCGTCGGTGGCGCGCCCTTGATCGTCAAGCTGCTCGAGGGCACCCAGGGCGTCGGCGTCGTGCTATGCGAGACCGACAAGGCCGCCGAGAGCGTGATCGAGGCCTTCCGCGGACTGAACGCGCAGTTCATGGTCCAGGAGTTCATCAAGGAGGCCGGGGGCGCCGACATCCGATGCTTCGTCGTCGGGGGCAAGGTCGTCGCCGCCATGATGCGAAAGGGCAAGGAAGGCGAGTTCCGATCGAATATCCATCGCGGCGGCAGCGCGATGCGCGTCAAGATCACGCCCGAAGAGCGCTCCACCGCCATCCGATCGGCGAAGGTCATGGGGCTGAACGTCGCCGGCGTCGACATCCTGCGTTCCAATCACGGCCCGGTCGTGATGGAGGTGAATTCCTCGCCCGGACTCGAGGGCATCGAGAACGCCACGGACATCGACGTCGCAGGCAAGGTGATCGAATACATCGAAGCGAATGCGCGGCCGGGCAAGACCCGCACGCGCGGACGCGGATGAGGCCGGAAAAGTGAGCTTGACCCGCAACGGAGCTTCGGGCTGAGGTGGCTCGAAGAGGAATCGAAGCATCCGAGGTCTCCTGGCGGGCCTACCTGCACGAGGTGATCTTCGAGGCCGAGACGCCCTTGGGTCGCGGCTTCGACATCCTCCTGCTGTGGATGATCCTGCTCTCGGTCATCGCCGTGATGCTCGAGACCGTCGCCAGCATTCGCGCCTCCCATGGCGCGCTGCTCCGAGCGCTCGAGTGGGGATTCACGATCGCGTTCACGATCGAGTACGTCGCGCGGCTCGCCTGCGTGAAGCGTCCCTATCTCTATGCGACCAGCTTCTTCGGCGTCGTCGATCTGCTGGCCATCGTGCCCACCTATCTGAGCCTGATGATTCCGGGCTCGCAGTCGCTGCTCGTGATTCGCGCGCTACGCCTGATGCGCCTGTTCCGGATCCTGAAGCTCGCGCGTTTCGTGAGAGAGGGGAACGACCTGTTTCTGGCGCTGCGCGGCAGTCGCCGCAAGATCATCGTCTTCCTCGGCTGGATCCTCGGTCTCGTCACGATCCTCGGATCCCTCATGTACGTGGTGGAAGGCGCCGCCGGCGGATTCACGAGTGTTCCTCGCGGCGTCTACTGGGCGATCGTCACGCTGACGACCGTCGGCTACGGAGACATCACGCCGCAGACGACCCTGGGCCAGATGATCTCGGCCTTCGTGATGATCCTGGGCTACTGCATCATCGCAGTCCCGACCGGCATCGTCTCGGCCGAAATGGCCAAGGAGGCATCGCCGTCGACCACGGCCGCCTGTCCCGCCTGCTCTCGAGAAGGCCACGATTTCAACGCCGCCTACTGCAAGTTCTGCGGTCACGTCTTGCGAGAAACGAGCGCCTGGGAATGACCCCCCGGCGCCGGCAGAGCGCACGATCGCCCGTCACCCAACCCGAAAGCTCGAGCCGGATGGGGCTCCCCGAAGAGGACGACCTTCAATGAGTCAATTTGCCTTCATCGCCCATATGCGTGCCAAGCCCGGCAAGCGGCAGGAACTCATGGACATGAACATCGAGATGATGCGCGTGACCCACGAGGAGCCCGGCGTACCGATCTACGCCTTCAACACGGAGGAAGCCAACCCCGACGACTTCTGGTACTACGACCTCTACGAGAGCCAGGAAGCCTACGACGCGCATTGCGCGACGGCCGAGTACCAGAACCTGATGGCCAACCTCGCCAACGTGGCCGACGTGATCTTCGCGACGAAGCTCATCCCTTTCGGTCCGACGAAGTCCGTCCCGGTCCATCGCCCCTAGCAGGCCACGGAGAGACACGCCGGCGACCGCTACGACCGTTGCGACGGTTCCGACGGTTCCAAAGAAGAGGAACCTTGATCCCGGATCTGCAGTCCGCCCGCTCCGCCCTCCCAATCGAGCAGCGCGAAGCGCTCGCCCCGCTCGAGCCATTCGTGGTCGGCGGATGCGCCTTCGGGCGGATCCCCGATCCAACGGCCGCTGGCGTGCACCAGGCCATGCTCACCGCGCGAGAGATGACGCGAGTAGACCTCTTCGCCGGGTCCGATCGGGCTGAGCAGCTCGAGCCGCAGGCTGCCCGCCCGCCCGAGGTGTCGCAGGAAGGCCTGCTCGCCGTCGGGATGACGCAGCGTCTCACGCACGGGCTCCTGAGGCGCCCAGTCGAAGGCCTTCGCGTAGAAGGACAGCGACCGATCCATGTCCGACGTGACCAGGGTCGCCTGATCGATCGCGAAGACACCCTCCGCGGGCGACGCGGCGTGCTCGTGCTGGCGGGTCGCGCCCCCCGCCGCGTCCGCTCGCGTCGGCTCGAGGAGCTCGAACATGGCGGGGCCGGTCGGAACGTCGACGAACGCGATCTTCACCCCGTCGAATTCGTTCACCTCGTCGACCGAAGCCCCGAGCGCCTCGAGCCGCGCGATCGCCGCCTCCCGCGATCGGCAGGAGATCCCGAGGTGCTGGAAGCCTGGGCCGTACCGCGATTGATAGGTCGCGATGGCGTCACGCCCCTCGCGCACGTGGATCAGCTCGACCTGGACGCGACCGGCCATTCCGAGCGCGACGTCGGTCACCTTGCGCCCGCGCCAGTCGCGATAGCTCGCGTCCACATCGGCCGTAAACGCCTGGAAGGGGCCCCAGCCGAAGCGCTTCGCGCAGTCCTCCGCCGCCCGCGACACGTCGTCCACCACGAAGCAGACCTGAACCGGATACAGAGAAGCTTCGGAGGCCTTTGCCGGCGCACGTTCCATGTTGGCTCCCTGTCCTCGAGACGGCCGCATTCGCAGCGCACCAGCTCGTCCGATCGCCCGCCACGACGCGGGCGACGACCACCTAGGAGTGATCTTCGCTCCCGAACGTCCGCTCGAGTCCGTCGATCAGCTCGGCCTTCTCCGCCTCCGAAAGGCGCGCCTCGGGATGCGCCGGCAGATAGAACCAGGGGGGCATCTCGCCTTCCTCGAGCATTTCCGCGGCCTCGTCGCCCTCGTTGTGCGGACGGCCCCACTCCGACACGTTGAAATGCTCACGACCTTCTTCGACGTCATGCTGGACGAGCCACGAGACCGGCGCGATGCCGCTGTACCAGGGCCATGCCGTCTCGTTGCTATGGCAATCCCGGCAGGCCTCGAAGAAGAGCGCTCGCGTTCGCGGCGAGTCCCAGGCGGGCTCGCGCAGGATCGGCGGATTCGTCCGATCGTGCCCGTAGGGAATCAGCTGGATCAACAATGCGGCCAGTACGACCCCGATCGAGACACGCGCAAGAACGCTCACGGCCCCTTCCTCCTCTGGATTCTCGTCATGAAAGCCTCACGCGGCGGAGTCGCAGCGCATTGCCGATCACGGACACGGAGCTCAAGCTCATCGCCGCCGCCGCGATCATCGGACTGAGCAACACCCCGAAGACCGGATACAACACGCCCGCGGCGACGGGCACCCCGATCGCATTGTAGAAGAACGCGAAGAACAGATTCTGCCTGATATTCCGCATCGTGGCCCGGCTGAGCGCGCGCGCCGAAGCGATCGCTCGAAGATCGCCGCGCAGCAAGGTCACCCCGGCACTCTCCATCGCCACATCCGTCCCCGTGCCCATCGCGATGCCAACGTCCGCCTGCGCGAGCGCCGGAGCATCGTTGATCCCGTCCCCGGCCATCGCCACGACCCGTCCCTCCCGTTGCAGCGCCTCGACGACCTTCAGCTTCCGCTCGGGCAGGACGTCCGCGAAGACCTCGTCGAGACCCAGCGCCGCCGCCACCGCCCGAGCCGTCGTCTCGTTGTCGCCGGTCAGCATGACGATCCGCAGCCCGTCCTCTCGCAGCTGTCGAATGGCCTCGGGCGTGGAGACCTTGATCGGGTCCGCCACCGCGACGGCCCCCGCGTATCGGCCGTCGACGGCCACCAGCATGACCGTCCGACCCTCAGCGCGCGCGGCCTCGAGCGTCTGATCCGTCGACGCGGCCGTGGCCCCGACCTCCTCCATCAGCCTCGCGTTCCCGAGCGCGAGCGCATGTCCGTCGACTCGACCGAGGACGCCGCGCCCCGTCCGCGATTCGAAGTCGGCCGCATCGGCCATCGTCACGCCCCGCTCCAGGGCGCCGCGCACGATCGCCGCAGCCAGAGGGTGCTCGCTCGAGCGCTCGAGCGACGCGACGAGGCGAAGCAGCGAGGACTCTTCGAAGCCCTCGGCCGGGAGGACCGAGACGAGCTGCGGCCTGCCTTCGGTGAGCGTGCCGGTCTTGTCGACGACCAGAGTGTCGACGTCCCGCAGCCGCTCGATCGCCTCGGCGTTCTTGAAGAGCACGCCGCTCTCGGCGCCGCGCCCCGTCGCGACCATGATCGACATCGGCGTAGCCAGCCCGAGGGCGCAGGGGCACGCGATGATCAGCACGGCCACCGCTGCGATCAGCGCGTGGGACAGCGCCGGTGCCGGGCCGAGCAGCGCCCATACGCAGAACGCCAGGATCGCAGAGACCACCACGCCCGGGACGAAGATGCTCGCCACCCGGTCGGCGACGCCCTGGATCGGCGCGCGACTGCGCTGCGCGTCCGTCACCATCCGCACGATCTGCGCGAGCATGGTCTCCGACCCGACCCGCGTGGCCCGGATCACGAGCGAGCCCGTCGCGTTCAGCGTCGCGCCCGTCACCGCGTCCCCCACCCGCTTCGAGACCGGCAGCGGCTCACCCGTCAACATCGACTCGTCGACCGCGCTCTCGCCCTCGAGCACGACACCGTCGACCGGCAGCTTCTCCCCGGGCCGCACGCGCAGGCGATCCCCGACCTCGACCTCGTCGATCGGGACATCGCGCTCCGAGCCGTCCGCCTCGATCCGGCGCGCCTCGGGCGGGGCGAGGCGGAGCAGACCGCGGATCGCTGCGCCCGTCCGACTGCGCGCGCGAAGCTCGAGGACCTGTCCGAGCAGGACCAGCGTCACGATCACCGCCGCCGCCTCGAAGTAGACGGCCACCGTTCCCGACGCGTCGCGAAAGGCCTCGGGGAAGGCTTCGGGCCAGAACGCGGCGACCAGGCTGTAGCCGTAGGCGGCACCGGCACCGATCGAAATCAGGCTGAACATATTGAGGTGACGCGACACGATCGACGACCAGCCTCGAACGAAGAAAGGCGCGCCCGCCCACAGCACGACCGGGGTCGCCAGCAACGCCTGGATCCACACCCGCGCGCGTGACGAGACGCCCGCGAGAAAGGACTCACCCAGGACCATCTCGCCCATGGCGATGACGAAGACCGGGAGGGTGAGCGCCAGACTGACCCAGAAGCGGCGGCTCATGTCGATCAGCTCGGGCGAGTCACCCTCGTCCGCCGTCGGCATCATTGGCTCGAGCGCCATGCCGCAGAACGGACAATCGCCGAACGCGTCCTCCACCACCTCCGGATGCATCGGGCAGGTCCAGGAGCCGGCGTAGCCCGGCGGCGCCGGCTTCGGCGTCTCGACGTGGCGGGGGGCCGCGGCCAGCACCGCCTCGGGGTCTGCCTCGAAGCGAGCCCGACAGCCCGCCGAGCAGAAGCCGAAGTGCTCGCCCCGATAGTCGAGCTGATGCGGTCCGTCGGGAGAGACCTGCATGCCGCAGACCGGATCGCGAAGCGTCGTCTCCTCCATCTCTCCTCCCGCGCCGCGCAGTCGGCCGCGATGGCGCCCGCGCGCGGCTACTTCCGGAACTGCCGGAAATCCGGCGCGCGCTTCTCGATGAAGGCCTTGATCGCCTCGATGTTCTCGGGCGAGCCCGCGGCCTTGCTCATCTCTTCGTGCTCGATCGCGAGGGCCTTCTCGATCGCGCCCGCGTGGGCCGCCATCATCGTCTTCTTGATCGCCACCAGCGCCGACGTCGGCCACTGCGCGATCTCGCGGGCCTTCGCGAGCGTCGCCTCGAGCAGCTCCGCGTCCGGCAATCGCCTTGCGGCCATCCCGAGCTCGAGCGCGCGCTCGGCGTCGATCCACTCGGCGGTCAACATGACCTCGTTGGCGCGCTGCCGCCCGATCGCGGCCTGCAGCGTGTAGCTGCTCGCGATCTCCGGCACGAGACCGAGATTCGCGAAGGGCAGCCGCGCGCGAAGGCCCTCGCCGACATAGGTGATGTCGCAGGCGATCGCGATCGTGCAGCCACCGCCGACCGCGACGCCCGTCACCGCCGCCAGCAGCGGCTTCCCGAAGCCGAGGATCGTGGCCTCGCAGGCGAAGAAGCCCGACGCATAGCCGTCCTCCCGCGGCGCGGGCGGTCCGCCTCGCATCGCGCTGAGATCGGCTCCGGAAGAGAAGTTGCCCCCCGCGCCCGTCAGCACGACCACGGCCACGCGCGGATCGGCCTCGGCCTCGCGCAGCGCGGCCGCGAAGGCATCCCATTGCGGATCGTCGAAGGCGTTCTTCTTCTTCGGTCGATTCAGCGTGATCAGCAGGACGCCGTGCTCGTCGAGCTCGGTCAGGATGCGTTCTTCTTCGGACATCGATCTTCCTCGCAGCAGCGACCCATGTTGTGGCCGAGCGCGTGGTCACTGAGACGCGCCGGCCGCAACGATACGCCATGCGGGTCTCGCTCGGGACGGGGCGAGCACGAATCGAAGCCGGGCACCTTGTGACCGCTCGCGCGATGACGCAGGGTTCGGATGAACCAGGGAGGAAGACCCCAGTGAACCGGATCCGTTCGTCGCTCGTCCTGCTGGCGCTGATCGCCAGCGTCATCGCCCTCGTGCATCCCGTCGCCAACACCTTCGCGAAATCCGCCGCCCCAGAGAGCCGGCGACTCGCGCCGCTGCCGGCGGACGAGTGGAGCCCCGAAGTACGCCGCCTGCTCGGCGGTACGCGCGAGCGGGTCGCGGCGCTCGAAGGAAACAGCGGAGAGGCACAGCCGGACGCGAGCGAAGAGCCGAAGACGCTGAACATCCTGCGCACGATCGCCCACCACCCGAAGCTGCTCGGCCCCTTCCTGGGCTTCGCGACGGCGCTCGCCCAGGAAGGGGCGCTCACGCGACGCGACTCGGAGCTGCTGGCGCTGCGGACGTCGTGGAATTGCCAGAGCGAGTTCGAGTGGGGTCATCACGTCGAGTACGGCCGGGTGGCCGGGCTGACGGATGAGGAGATCGATCGCATCACCAAGGGACCGAAAGCGCGCGGCTGGTCGCCCGCCGATCGCAACCTGCTCCGCGCGGCCGATCAGCTGCACGCCCGTCAGCAGATCGACGACGCGACCTGGGAGGCGTTGGCCGCGCAGTACACGCCGGCGCAGCTCGTGGAGATCCCTTTCGTGGTCGGGCAGTACACGATGCTGTCGATGGTCGCGAGCTCGACGGGGGTCACGCTCGAAGACGGATACGATCGATTGCCCGCGAGATAGCAGCGGCCTTCCGCGAGCCCGAGGCGACTTCTCTCAGGCGCGGATGCCGCCGTAGGCGATGCCGGTCAGGTGGTGGAACTCGCGATCGAAGGTCACGAGATCGTCGGGGGACATCAGCCCGAGATGGCGATGCCCACAGGCGCGGGTGAGGACGCGCATCAGCTCGGTCGCCGACTCGAGGAAGCGCGCCAGCCGCTTGGCGGCCAGCTCGACCTCGAGTCGCGCGCGCAGGTTCTCCTTCTGCGTGGCGATCCCGACCGGGCAGTTGTTCGTGTGGCAGGCCCGCATGCCGAGGCATCCGATCGCCTGGATGGCCGAGTTGGCGATCGCGATCGCGTTCGCTCCCAGAGCCATGGCCTTCACGAAATCGGACGGCACGCGCAGCCCGCCCGTGATCACGAGCGTCACGTCGCCCCGCTTGATCTTGTCGAGATGTCGGCGCGCGCGCGCCAGGGCGGGAATCGTCGGGACACTGATGTTGTCGCGGAAGATCCGCGGCGCCGCGCCCGTGCCACCGCCGCGGCCGTCGAGGATCAGATAGTCCGCGCCCGCGTAGAGCGCCGCATCGACGTCGCGTTCGATGTGCTGCGCCGAGAGCTTGAAGCCGATCGGGATTCCGCCGCTCGCCTCGCGAACCTCCTCCGCAAAGCGCTTGTAGTCGTCGATGCTCTCCCAGTCGGGAAAGCGCGCGGGCGAGATGGCGGACTCGCCCTCCTCGATGCCGCGCACCTCGGCGATCTTCGCGTTGACCTTGTGGCCCGGAAGATGTCCACCGGTGCCCGTCTTCGCGCCCTGCCCGCTCTTGAAGTGGAAGGCCTGCACCTTCTCGACGTGTGTCATCTCGAAGCCGAAGCGCGCCGACGCGAGCTCGTAGAAATAGCGATCGTTCTCCGCGCGCTCCTCGGGAAGCATGCCGCCCTCGCCCGAGCAGATCCCCGTGCCCGCCTGCTGTGCGCCGCGCGCCAGCGCGATCTTCGCTTCCTCGGACAGCGCGCCGAAGCTCATGTCGGATACGAAGAGCGGAATCTCGAGCTCGAGCGGCTTCTTCGCGTTCGGTCCGATCACGACCCGGCTGCCGACCGCCTCGTCGTCGAGCAGCGGGAGTCGGTGGAGCTGGGCCGGGAGGATCTGGATCGAGGACCACTGCGGGAGCTGATCGCGCGGGACGCCCATCGCGTCCATGCGGCCGTGATGGCCCGCGTTCTCGAGGCCGTTCTCGGCCATGTCCTGGATCCAGGGATTGAAGCTCTCCTCGGACGTGCCCTTCGGATCGGCATAGGCGCCTTGATAGGCGTCGCGGTCATAGGGCTGTGGATGAGAGCGCTCCCACTCCTTGATCTCGTCGGCATCGACGAGCACCTCGCCGTCCTCGATCCAATGCGAGAACTTCTCGAGCTGCTCGGAGTTGCTGTAGGCGCTGACGCCCGTGCGGAACCGGTAGTCCCACTCGTGCAGGGTGCAGATCAGGTCCTCGCCGCGGACCGTACCGTCCGAGAGCAGCGCGCCGCGATGCAGACAGCGACCGTAGAGCACCGAGACCTCGTCCTCGTCCGGCCAACGCACGATCACCAGATCGACGTCCTCCACCAGCGCATGCACCGGCGTCTTCGGGTCGAGCTCGTCCATTCTGGCGACTACGGTCTTTCGCATCGATCTCCTCCGCTCTCCGCGCGCTGGGCTCGCGCGCTCGGGGGCCTCGATGCACACTCTAACGCCCGCACACGCGACGACATCCAGAGGCGCCGGGGCAAGAGGGTGTACGAGGGCGCCTCGGCGGGACAGCGAGCGCGATCAGTCGAGCAGACCGTCCAGATCCTGGTAGGCCTCTTCCATCGTGACGACGAGGTTCTCGATATTCGTGGCCAGCCCCTGGTTGACGCCCTCGGTCTTGCGAGCCGCCAGCTTTGCGAGCTTGACCTCGAGTCGGCGCCAGCGGCGCTCCTGCGCTTCCCAGATCGACTCGCCCTCGAGATCGAAATCGCTCAACCGGCGTCGCAGCTCGGCGCGGAGATCTCGCAGCGACTCGATCTCGCCCTCGATCTCCTCGACCCAGGCCGATCCCAGCTTTCTCTTCTTCTCTGACTTCGCCATGAACCGTCTCTCCTCCTGAACTGATCGACCCGCCCCCTGCACCGGGCCGCCCGCCGACCGATCGCTCGCTACGCGAGCCGTGTCTGGGGCGCGCCGCTTGCGCCGGATGCTCTACCCGTCGCTCCTGCCCGTCATCGGAACCTCGCCTGCGAGTCCCGCGACGCGACGCTGCTCGTGCCGAAGGCGATCGAGCACGTGGGCGATGACCTCGCGGGCGGAGCGGTCGAGGTCCGTGTTGTCCACGACGGGAATCGCGCGTCGCTCCGCCTCGGCAATCAGATGGCGTTGGATCTCGAGGATCTCCTTCTTGTGCTCGAGGTAGCGATGGGCGAGGCGACGGGGCTGACCGGTCGCGCGGGCCTCGAATCGATTGCCCAGGGCCGACTCGTCGAGGGTGGCGACGAGCACGAAAACGATCACGGCCTGCCCCGAGAATCGCTGCTCGTCGATCGCTCCGGGCAGCAGGGAGACGCCGTCGACCACGAGGTTCGCGCCTTCTTCGACGCTGCGCTCGATCGAGGCGCGGACACCGACGGCGACCGCGGACGCCTGAGCGCGAAAGCCAGCCAACACGTTCGGACGCGGCTCCGACATCGCGTCCATCGTCAGGTAGGCATCGAAGGAGGACGCGTGGATCCAGGGCATCAGATCGCGCGAGATCATCAGCCGCATCACCTGCCGGATCGAATCGGTGGACAGCACGCGGCCGATTCCGAGACGCCGCGCGACCTCGAGCGCGAGCGTGGTCTTCCCGACGCCCGAGGTGCCGCCGAGCAGCAGGATCACGGGCTCCTCCGAGACTTCGTAGCGCCGCCAGATCAGATAGCGGTCGGCCGCCTCGGCGCCGGCCTGCTCCTTGATGGCCGCGTGGGCGATCTCGCGAAGATCATCGCGAGCGATCTCGCCGACGCCTTCGGCGACCAGCCCCTGCTCGATATCCCGCGCGATCTCGAAGGCGAGATGGGGATCGATGGCGGCGGCGAGCAGTGATTGCGAGAGGATGCCCTTCGAGAAGGAAAAGCTCGCACCACCGCCACGGACCAGGATGTCGATTTCGTTCGTCACGCAGCGAATCTCGGACGCCTTACGCGCCTTGAACCAAGCGGCCCCCTGCGGCCACTCCGACCGCCCTTCGACGGTCGAAGCCACGTCGGCTCGGACGCCGCTTAGTTACCTGATTCTAGGGCCCGGACAAGTGGCGCAGCGACCCTTTCGAATCCCGGGAGGGCGTGTTACCAGAACCCCGACGATAGAGCCCTAGACTGCCTGATCCGACCCCTCCCCGCCCCCGCCAGAGGATCCACCTTCATGACCGCCTCGCGAGCCTCCGCGCGCTCTGCTCGTCCCGGGCCGCCGCCTCGCAGCCCCGGAGACGCGCCGGGAGGCCGCGAGCCCGCGTCCGCGGGACGACTGCGCTCGGATCTCCGGGCGATGATCGGCGACGGGGTCGCCTTCAGCTCGATGGTCGGGCTCGGCGAGTCGTATCTGCCGGCGTTCACGTTGGCGCTCGGATACGGGTCCGTCGCCTCGGGACTCGTCACGACCCTGCCGATGCTCGCAGGCGCCGTCCTCCAGCTCGTCACGCCCGCCGCGGTCGGGCTGCTGCGCTCCCATCGACGCTGGGTCGTACTCTGCGCGGCGCTCCAGGCGACGAGCTTCGTCCCGCTCGTGATCGGTGCACTGGCGGGCGAGCTCGAGGTCTGGGCGCTGTACCTCTCGGCCGCACTGTATTGGGGCCTGGGCATGTCGACCGGCCCGGCCTGGACCGCCTGGGCGACGACGCTGGTTCCGGCCCGCATCCGGCCACGCTTCTTCGCGCGACGCGCCGCGGCCAGCCACGCGGCGCTCTTCGTCGCGCTGCTGCTGGCCGGCATGCTGCTCGAGATCGGAGAGGAACGCGGCGCAGGCCTCGAGGTCTTTGCCGTGCTCTTCCTGCTGGCCCTCGGCGCCCGATCGGTCTCGACCGCCTGTCTGGCCGCCCAGTCGGAGCCGCGTCCGGTTCCGATCGGCGAGACCCGGATCTCCCCGCGCGTGATTCGCGAACACATCGCGACCGGCGGCCACGGTCAGCTGCTGCTCTTCCTGCTCAGCTTCCAGCTGAGCGTCTGGATCGCTGCGCCCTACTTCGCACCGTACATGCTCGGCCCCCTGGGCTTTTCCTACCTCGAGTTCACGGTCCTCACGACCAGCGCGTTCGGTGCGCGCGTCGTCGCCCTGCCGTGGATCGGCCGGATCGCTCAACGTGTCGGAACGAAGCCCGTTCTGGCCGTCGCCACCCTCGGCATCATCCCGCTGCCCGTTCTCTGGCTCATCAGCGACTCGTTCTGGTGGCTGTTCTCCATCCAGCTGCTGAGCGGCGTCGCCTGGGCCGCCTTCGAGCTGGGATCGCTGCTCTCCTTCTTCGAGCGGATTCCCGTCCACGGCCAGACGAGCGTGCTCACCCTCTACAACCTGGCGAACGCCTCGGCCATCGTGTTCGGCAGCCTGATCGGCGCGACCCTGCTCGCAATCTTCGATCGCCCCGTGACCGGCTTCATCGTCGTCCTCTCGGTCTCGAGCGCTGCCCGCCTGCTCAACCTGCCCCTCCTGCATAACATCCGGAGCGTCGCCAACCCCGAGCCGATCCCCGCGCTGCGAACCGTGAGCGCCCGGCCCTCGAGCGGAGGTCTCCAGCGCCCGGTCCTGGCTTCGCGCGGCGAGGAGGATCGATGAGCGATACGCTCTGCCGCAGCGTCGGTCCACCCCAGACGCGATGGTCGGACGCCCGACACCGGCCCGGAACGAGCCAGCCGGAACCACCCACCCGGAGATGATCCATTGTCCACGATCCAACCCAAGACAGTCCGCGACCTGATGGTGCAGGATGTCACGACCGTCAGCCCCGAGACCAACCTCCCCGATCTCCAGCGCCGATTCGCGGACGCTCGTATCGGCGCGATGCCCGTCGTCGATCGCGACCACAAGATCCTCGGGATCGTCTCGCGCTTCGACGTGATGCGGCGTTTCTCGCTCGAGCAATCGCTGGCCGAGCTCGCCGATACCGAGTTCGATCAGACGCTCGGCATCGAAGACGATGACGACTCGATCACGGCCATCGGCGCCGCGGTCGGCATCCGGCTATCGCAGATGCACGCGCGCGACATCATGATCACGAACGTCGCCACGATCGGGCCCGACGCGACGCCGGGCGAGGCGGCGCGGATCATGACCGATCGCCGCATTCATCGTCTGCCGGTCGTCGAGAACGGCATCCTGATCGGAATCGTCAGCGCCTTCGACTTCATGCGGCTTTATTCCGAAACAGCCGATTGAGCCAAAGGGCGGATGGCTAGCCGTTAGGCGACGGTTTCATTCCGAGAGGGCCGCGGTCTAGACGCGCGGGCGCAAGCGCAGCAGCGTCTGCGTCACGACGGACAACGCGCTCGCCGTGGGGGTCGCCAGGGTCTCGGGGATCAACGCGCGAACCCGCTCGACGATCGCCGACCGTTCGCGCAGGAAGTCGTCGACGGCGGCCAGCGGATCGTCCGGGCGCGCGGCGACGGACCGCTCGGTCAGCTCACGCTGCAGTGCCAGCAGCTCCGTGCGCAGGTCCATCAGGACGATGCGCTCCCAGACGTCGTCCGCGCGCGCGAGCGGAAGATTCTGGTAGACCCAGTTGATGCCGCTCTGGTCCCCGAGCTTCGCATAGGCCGCGGCCAGCTCCATCGCGGCATGATTCGTTCCGTGCACCAGCCGGATGACGTTCAGCCCCCGGTCCGCCAGCGGCGCGCCCGCCAGGATTCGCGCGAGCTCATCGGGCAGCCCGCGCGCAGCGAGCTGTCGTTGACGCTCCCGGAAGCGCGTCGTCTCTCCGCGTGACAGGAACCCATCGAGGTGGTCGCTCAGCCCGAAGAGTCCTTGACGCCAGGCCTCGTTCGTGGCCGCGGGCTGCAGGCCGATGCCCTCGGCGATCAGATAGCGCGCCACCTCCTGAACGGCCTCGTCGAGCTCGAGCAGCGAGTCGTAGATCCCATCGATCGAGAGCGTGCCCCGCAACTCCAGCAGCTCGTCCCGAAAGCGATCCGCATCGAGCAGTGCGGCCGCCGTCTTCCAGGCCGCGGCCGCCATCGGAGCGTGGATCCCACGCTTGGCCACCAGATTGGTCATCGCCGACACGCCACCCACGTCGATGATCCGATTGGCCGCCTCGAGCGCCGTGATCTCGCGCCGCAGGCGATGTCCGGGTAGCGCCTGCGCGAAGCGTTCGCGCAAGGTCGCGGGATAGTAGTCGGCGTGCAGCGGAAGGATGTCTTCCTCCTCGACGAAGGGGTCGGTCGCGAGGGCGAGGCGCAGGTCGAGCTTCGCAAGCCCGAGCAGGACCGAGAGCTCGGGACGCGTCAGCCCTTCGCCCTGGCTCTTGCGCTGCTGCAGCGTCGCGTCGTCGGGCAGGCCGACGTTCGCCGCGGTCAAGCCCTGATTCGCGCACAGCACCTCGATCGCGACGCGGAATCGCTCGAGATCGGCGCGCGAGCGGCGCTCGTCGAGAGAGATGGCGAGGGCCTGCGCGCGGTTGTGTGCCAGCACGTCTTCGCAGGCCTCGTCCGCCACCGCAAAGAGCTGGCTCGCGCGATCCGCGGCGCTCAGCTCGCCCGCGTGCACGGCCTGGGCCAGCAGGATCTTGAAGTTGACCTCGTGGTCCGAGAGGTCGACGCCCGCCGAGTTGTGGATCGCGTCCGAGTCGAGCCGCACCCCGCCGAGCGCGGCCTCGACCCGAGCCGCCTGGGTCAGACCGAGATTGCCCCCCTCTCCGATCACGCGGGCACCGATCGCGGGTGCATCGATCCGTACGGACTCGTTCGCGCGGTCTCCGACCTGGGCATGGGTCTCGGTGGAGGCCTTCACGTAGGTTCCGATGCCACCGTTCCAGAGCAGGTCGACGCGCGCCGAGAGGATCGCCCGGACGAGCTCGGGACCGGTCAGCGTCGCGGACGCGACACCCAGGCGTGTCCGCGCCGCTTCGGAGAGCTCGATTCGCTTGGCCGATCGTGGATACACGCCGCCGCCTTCGGAGAGCAGCGCCGGGTCGTAGTCCGCCCAGCTCGAGCCGGGCAGCTCGAAGAGCCGCTTTCGTTCGGACCAGGACGCCGCCGGATCGGGCGCCGGATCGATGAAGATGTTTCGGTGGTCGAAGGCGGCGATCAGCTGGGCATTCTGCATGAGCAGCAGCCCGTTTCCGAACACATCGCCCGACATGTCGCCGATCCCGACCACGGAATAGATGTCGCGGTCCGGGTCGATGCCGAGCTCGCCGAAGTGGTGGCGCACGCATTCCCACGCGCCGCGCGCCGTGATCGCGTATTTCTTGTGGTCGTAGCCGACCGACCCGCCCGAGGCGAAGGCGTCTCCCAGCCAGAAGCCGCGCTCCTGGGCGATTCGATTCGCCGTGTCGGAGAGGTGGGCCGTGCCCTTGTCGGCGGCCACGACCAGATAGGGGTCGTCGCCATCGCGGCAATGCACGCCTTCCGGATGCACGACCCGACCCTCGGCGTCGATGTTGTCGGTGACGTCGAGCAGGGCCGCGATGAAGATCGCGTATTTCGCGTCCGCCTCCTTGCGCGCTTCCTGGGCAGAGAGCCCCATCTTTCGCAGCACGAAGCCGCCCTTGGCGCCGACCGGAACGATCAGGCCGTTCTTCAGCTGCTGCGTTCGCATCAGCCCGAGGATCTCCGTCCGGAAATCGTCCAGCCGATCACTCCACCGCAGGCCGCCGCGCGCGACCGGGCCGCCACGCAGATGGATCCCGCCCACGCCCGGGCCGTGCACGAAGATCTCGCGATAGGTGTAGGGCGGTCGGATCTCGGAGACCCGTGACGGGTCGAGCTTGGTCGCGATCCGGTGCGATTCGGGCGCTTCCACGTACAGGTTCGTCCGCAGCGTCGCCTCGATCAGCTCGAACATCGCCCCGAGCGCCCGGTCTTCGTTCAGGTTGCCGACGCGATCGCGATAGCGCGCGAAGTCGTGGCGCAGCACCTCCTCGCGCGATTCACGAAGGGCGGGGTCGAGGCCGGGCGCCAGACGCACCTCGTGGAACTGCACCAGCAGGCGCGCGGCGACGGGATTCTGGAGCAGGACCTCGCTCACGAAGCGGCGCGTCAGGCTCGCCTGGACCTGGCTGTAGTACTCGATGTAGCTGCGAAGCAGATCCACCTGCCTCCAGCCGAGCCCGGCGTTGAGGATCAGCGCGTTGAGCAGATCGCTCGGCATCGTCTCGCCGAGCACGGCGCGCAGGGCGTCCCCGAGTCGGCCGACGATCGCATCGAGGTCGCCCTGATCCGCTCCGAGGGGCTCGATCCGGAGTCCGTGCAGATAGGCGAGCGGTCGATCGAGCGCCTCGATCCGAACCTGTCGCGCATCGACGACCCGGATCCCCATGCGGTCGATCAGGGGCAGCAGATCGGAGAGCAGCATCTCCTTTTGCAGGTAGAGCCGCAGCACCTGATCCGCATAGCCCGAGCGCGAGCGATCCACCCAGAGTCCCACCTGCGGCTCGCCCGTCGCGAAGAGTGCCTCGAGGCCTGCGACGTCCCGGACGGCGTCCTCCGGCGTCGTCGTGACGTGCAGGCCTTCCGGGAAGGCATCGACATAACGCGCCGCCAGCTCGCCGCCCGCCGCGGGACCGTATGCGGCGATCAGCTCGCTCGTCAGCCGATCGTCCCAGCGCGCGGCCAGATGCGCGATCTCCGCTTCCAGTCGACTCGCCTCCGGGACCTCTCCGGACACCGTCGTGCAGAAGAAATGGAGCAGCGCGCTCCCCTCCTCGAGGAACGAAACCCGGTCGTCGACGTAGCCTACGGCACGATCATTCTCGAAGAGCTTGCGAATCGCCGTGCGCAGCGCCTCGCCGTAGCGCTCGCGCGGCAGGATCACGGCGGCGTAGAAGGCCCGACCTCCCGCGCTGGTGCGCACGACGACGCGAGACTCCTCGGCCCCCTCGGCCTCGACGATCTCGCCGATCAGGGCCGCGTTGTCCTCGACGCTCGCGCCGAGCAGGAACTCCATCGGTGCAGAGTCGAAGGCGGCCACCAGCGCCTTGTGATGGTGGGAGCCCTCTGCCGCCGGGTCCGCCTCGAGGATCTGCTCGAGCCGCTCGGCCAGCAAGGGCAGCTTCGAGCTGGGCGTGCGCAATGCCGCGAAGGTGAAGAGACCCGAGATCACCGCGATCCCGCAGACCTTCCCGTCGTCGTCGTGCTCCTTCACCAGGATGCGATCGAGTCGACCGGCGCGATGCACCCTCGACTCGATCCAGCCCTTCGAGATCTGGATGATGCGGGGGTCCTCGAGCGCGGCCTGCATGCCCGGGGGCAGGTCGGCGCCCGAGACCAGCTCCCGGTAACGGCTCGTCTTCGGGTCCCGGAACAGCCCGAGCCCCGCGTCCGGCCGGATCTGGACGCCGTATGCTCCGTCCCGCTGTGTGATTTCGTAGCGACGAACGCCCATCAGCACGAAGTGGTCGTCGACCAGCCAGTCCAGGAAGCGGCAGATCTTGTCTGCACGCCCGGCCGCGACATCCAGGCTGCGACCCGAGTACTCGACGTTCGCCGCGACATCGCGAACCGCGCGCACCATCCGCATGTGATCGTCGGTCACGTACTCGGCCCAGGTCATGACGCGCTCGAGATCGGCTTCGAACTCCGCCATGGCCGCGGCATCGAGCCTGGGAAACACCTCCAGGCAGATGAAGGATTCCCGCAGTCGCGAGGGATCGTCGGGGGCGTCGGGCGGAAAGACGTGCAGCAGCTCGCCCGAAGGCCCACGCTCGACGCAGAGCGTCGGGTGCAGCATCCACTGCTCGCGCAATCCATGTCGGCGCAGCAGCAGGCGCAGCGTGTCGACGAGGAAAGGCCGATCGTCCTGCAGCAGCTCGATGGCGGCCCGACCCGGCAGCTCATCCGGCTGACGCAGCCGAACCGCTCGCTCGCCAGGCTGACGCCGCGCGGCGAAGTCGAAGGCCGCCCGCAGCACGTCGAGGATCTCCCGATCCTCGTGAGTCTGGAAGATCCGGCTGCTGCTGCGCGTCAGGAAGGCGCGCAGGAAGGCCTCGAAGAGCGTATCGCCGCCGCTGCGTCCGGCCTGCTCCTCGTGCCAGCGCTCGAGCAGCTGCTCGCCCTTGATCTCCAGCGTTCTCGTCACCTGAACTACTCCGCAAGGTTGGGGGCTCGGCTCGGCGCCGGAGCTTACCGCCGCACGGCACCCGCTGCCGCGCCGCGAGATTCAGGCCGTGGCGTATGGCCAGACGGCCGCGTCCCGCCGAGACGCTCATCGGAGGCGGCGAGTCCCGGCTGGACCCGAGAAGCTCCTCAGCCGGGCGGTCGGCCCGCCGCACGAGCATCGGATCCTGGAAATGTGACGAGCATCACCGCATGCTCGGCCCCAGAGCGGATCCTCCGCCCTGCCGCGCCCAGGCCAGCCGCGAGCCGCCCGACCGGATGGGGGCTCGACACCGTGCTTCGGCCAGGCAGCCAGATGGTCGACGGTGTGCGCGCCGAGCGGCGAGGCGCACCACCCGACCGGATCGAACGCGCCCGGCTTTACTGCGGGGCCGACTGAATGGAGTGAAAGAAGAGATGGACCGTGTCTTGATCGAACGAAGCGCTCGCGTTCTCTGCGCCAGCCTGATCCTGCTCGCCGCGACGAGCGTGGCAGCCCAGACCTCCTCGGATTCACAGACGGACGACTGGGGCGAGAGCGAGTCCACCTCGCCATCGAGGACGCAGAGCAGTCGTGGGATCTTCGATGAAAAGGCGATTCGCGGCTACCGCGAGTTCGAAGGCTTCTACGCGCAGTTCGGTGCCTCGGTCGGAGAGATCGAGTTCGACGGGGGCAACGACGTGGATACCGGGGGCGGCTTCACGATGACGGGGGGCTATCGGCTCTTCCCGTGGCTCGCGGCCGAAATGAACCTCTCCTATCTCGGCGGCGGCGAGGTCGACGGGACCAACCGTGAGGCCGATTTCTTCTCGGTGACCTTCGGCCCGAAGCTCTTTCCGATGGGTCTCGTCGAAGAGCAGCCGATTCCGGAATACCTCCAGCCCTACATGCTGATCGGGATCGGCGGCGGCGAGTACGACGTCGAGCGGACCAGCTTCGAGGAGTCGACCTTCATCGCGCGCTTCATCTTCGGCTTCGACCTGTGGTTCACCGACCACGTCGGCAGCTTCATCGAGGGCGGCTATCACGTGGCGGCCGACGACGACATCGACGGCACGGGGCTGTTCACGATCGGCGGCCAGTACCGGTTCTGACCGGACGTACGATCGGACCACAATCCGACGCATCGCGAGACAAAAGGACACGAATCGACGCAGAACGAGGCAGAAGGACGCGATCCGAACGCGACTCCACAAAAAAAAGACGACCGGGAGAAGCGCGTGCGGCTTGCGGTGCGCGTCTCCCGGTCGTCGATCAGTCGTGAACAGCCTGGCCCCTTCCCGGGTCAAGAAGCATGACGACGTGCCTCGAGCGAGACGGTGACACAGCCAGGCCCGGGGTTCAGTAAACCGGTATACAAGCCTTCCATCGCGCTTATTCCGATCGAATCGATGTGCGAACGATCGTTCGTGAATTACTCTCGCGTTGCCATGGCTCGTTATTCCTACGAAGAAATCGCCGACCTGCTTCGCGACACGGCGTTTCTCTCGCATCTCCCGCCTAACGAGCTCCTCGACCTCGCCAGGTCCGGACGTCAGGAGCGCATCGCGTCGGACGAGGCCATCTACTTGAAGGGCAAGCCGGGCACGTCGATTCACTTGTTATGCGAGGGGCGCGTCAAGATCACGTCCAGTGGCCCGAGCGGAAACGAGCTTTTGCTCGACCTCGTGGAAGCGGGACAGCTCTTCGGCGAGATCACCGCCATCGACGGAGGCTTGAGGACGGTCAACGCGATCACCACCCGTCCCAGTCAGGTCGTCTCCTTCGATCGCAACAGCTTCTTTCCGGTGATCCACGCCAATCCTGCGGCCGCCCTGGCGCTCTCCAAGCATCTCTGCGAACGGCTCCGATTCGCGATCGGGAACGTGGAAGAGATCGCCCTGCTCGACGCGCCGACGCGGCTCTGGATGCGCCTGCGGAATCTCGGCAGACGCTATGGATCGACACCCGAGACCGAGAACGCTCCGATCCAGATCCGACACGGGCTGTCGCAGCAGAGCCTGGCGGACAGCATCGGCGTGACGCGCGTCATGGTGAATCGCCAGCTCGGCATCTGGCGGGAGGCGGGATTGATCGAGGACGGTCGCGGATACGTCCACATCCCGGACCCCTCTGCCCTCGAAGCCTTCGTTCGCCAAGGGAGATCCGCGGCGCAGGAGTCATAGCGAACGAGGGCGCTCCGCCGGCTCCTCCACCCGAAACAGCAGCGCATAGAGCACCGGCACGACGCCTAACGTGAGAAGCGTGCCGAGACCGAGGCCGAACGCGATCACCACGGCCATGCCGAACCACAAGGACCCTCCGAAGAGCAGCAGGGGCATCAGCCCGAGGACCGTGGTCAGCGCCGTCATCAGGATCGGCCGCAGCCGCCGGACCGAAGCCGTCAGGACGGCATCCCACGGCTCGCGTCCCTCCGCGATCTCGGTGTCGATCCGATCGATCAGGACGATGGCATTGTTGATGATGATCCCGGCCAGCGACAGCAGCCCGAGGGTCGCCATGAATCCGAAGGATGCGCCCGTGGCGAGCAGTCCGAGCACCGCGCCGATCAGCGCGAGCGGGATCGTCAGGAAGATCACCAGCGGTCGGCGGATCGAGTTGAACTGCCAGACGAGCAGGATCACGATCGCCGCTGCGCAGTAGGGAACGCTCGAGAAGAGTGCGGACTGCGCCCGGCGCGAGTCCTCGAGCTCACCCGCGACCTCGAAGCGATGACCCGCCGGCCAGTCGAGTGAAGCGATCGCGGGCTCGATCCGCTCGCTCAGCGCCTGCGCCGTCATGCGGGGATGACGTGCCTGGACGGTGAGCGTGCGCGTCAGGTCTCGGCGCTGGATCGTCCCGTATTGCCACTCGAAATCGAAGCGCGCGATCTGGAGCAATGGCACGCTGATCCCGCGAGTCGCCGAGTACACGGACATGGACCCGAGCTGATCGAGACGCTGGCGCCCTTCGGCATGGGAGCGGACGACGACGGGGATGATCGTGTCGCCTTCGCGATACTCCGTGATCGGGATGCCGTCGAAGAGCGCGGTCAGCGTCCGTCCGATCTCCTCGCTCGAGATGCCGAGTCGCCGCGCTTCCGCCTGATCGATTTCGACGCGGATCTTCCGCGTCAGATTCTCCCAGTCATCTTCGAGGTCGACGATCCCTTCGACCTCGCGAAACACGTCGGTCACCGCGCCGCCAAGACCGTAGACCGACTCCCGATCCTCTCCGAGAATCCGGATCGCCACCGTTCCCGGGTCCGAAGGTCCCTGGGCCAGCCGCTTCACACGCCCGCGCACCTCGGGAAAATGCGCAATCAGATGGACTCGGGTCTTCTCGATCTGGGCATCCAGGTCGATGCCCGGCTGCGTGTTCACGAGCACCAGGGCGCGATGCGATGCGGGATCCGGGGGCGTCAGACTCAAAACGAATCGCGGGCCGCCGTAGCCGACGTAGGCCACGTGATCGATGACGCCGTCGTTCTGCTCGGGATCGGCGAGCCAGCGCGAGAACCGCAGCAGCTCGCGCTCCGTGCGCGTGATCTCGGTCCCCGCCGCGAGATCGAAGTAGATCAGATACTGGTCTCGCTGGGACTCGGGAAAGAATTGCTTGGGGACCCAGGCGAAGAGCTGAACCGCGCCGATCAGACAGCACACCATCACGACCAGGAAGAGCAGCCGGCGGCGAAGCAGGGCCGCGAGCAGCGCGGCGTAGCCGAGATAGAAGCGGCTCCCGAAACGCTCGGCGTCCGAGATCGGCTCCCCCACCTTCACGAACCACACGCAGAAGAGCGGCGTCACGTAGAGCGCCAGGAACCAGGAGGAGAGCAGCGCGATCGCGATGACCTGCGACAGCGAGCGCGTGTATTCCCCCGCCGCGTTGTCCGCGAGCATCAGCGGCATGAAGGCCAGGATGGTCGTGAGCGACGACGAGAGCAGCGGCATCGCGAGCTCCTCGCCGGCCGCGATCGCGGCCTCGCGCCGATCCTCGCCCGCGCGAATCCGGGAACGCACCTCCTCCGCCATGACGACACCGTTGTCCACGAGCAGTCCCAGGGCGATGATCAGCGCCGCGACCGAGACGGTATGCAGCGGGATGTCCAGCCAGCTCATCACGGGCAGCGCGGCCAGGATCGTGAGCGGCACCAGCAGCCCCACGACCAGCCCCGTCCGCGGTCCGAGGAAGACCACCACCACGACCAGCACGATCAAGATCGTCTGATAGAGATTGCCGAGGAAATCCGAGATGCTGGCCTGCACCAGCGTCGGCTGGAAGGTCGCCCGATGGATCTCGTAGCCGATCGGCAGCGCGCTCTCGAAGCGGCGAACGCTCTCCAGCAGCCGCCCCCCGAACTCGACGATGTTCTCTCCTTCGACCATCGAGACCTCGACCACGATCGCCGGCCGACCCTGATAGAAGACCGGTCGCGTGGGCGGATCGACCAGCGCGCGCCGAACGTTCACCAGATCCCGCAGCGCCGCGACCTCGTCGCGCCCCGGAATCGCGATCACGAGATTCTCGAGCTCCTCGACCGATTGCAGGTTGCCCGATGGCTCGAAGAAGACCGACTGCCCGTCGACCTCGAGTCGACCCCCGGGCATTACGACGTTCTGCGCTCGCAAGGTCTGGATCACCTGCATCGGGTTCAGGCCGAGCTCTGCGAATCGCGCGGGATTCACCTCGAGGAAGATCCGCTCCTCCTGCACGCCGTGCAGGACCACCTGCGAGACGCCCCGGATCGGGTAGAGCAGGTCCCGGAGGTCTTCCGCGACGTCTTCCATCTCCGAGAGCGAGAAGCCCTCCCCCGTGATCGCCAGGGAAGCGACCGCGACCCGCCCGAAGTCGTCGTTCACGAAGGGCCCCTGGCTGCCGTCGGGCAGACTCTTCCGCACGTCTTCCATGCGGTTGCGCAAGTCGTGCCAGATGGGCTGGAGATCGAAGTAGCGATCGTGGACCGTGACGTGGACGATCGACTCCCCGATCCGAGAGCTCGACTCGATATGCTCGACCTCGGGAATCCGGCGGATCTCCTCCTCGACGACGCGCGTGATCAGGTCTTCGACACGCGTCGGCGACATCCCCGGGAAACGCGTGGTGACGACGGCCTCGCGGATCGTGAACTCCGGATCCTCCTGGCTCGGATAGCCAGCGAAGAGCCAAAGGCCGACGACGACGATCGCCACGACCAGCGCGGCCGCGAAATGCGATCGGTCGATCGACCACTGCGTCGGAGTCATCGCGCGTCCTCGAGCAGTCGGACGCGCTGCCCGTCATGCAGGAACGAGACGCCTGCGACCACCACGAGCTCGCCCTCCGCGAGCCCCTCCGATACCAGCACGTCATTGCCGCGCACGCCGATGCCCCGGACGCTGCGACGACGCACCACGCTCTCGGCGGGATCGAACACGAAGAGCTCGGCCCCGCGATCGCCGGGCGCCCGGGCGTCGAGCGCGCCGGGCCGCGGCGGCAGGAAGGCGTTGATGGGAATCAGCCAGGCGGGCGCCGAGTCGTTGGGCAGACTGAAGGTCGCGGTCGCCGCGAGGCCCGGACGCAGATGCGGGTCGTCGCTCAGGAGCGCCACGTGGACGGGAAAGCCGCCGGTCGTCACGGCCGCCCGCCCGATCTCCTTCACCCGGCCCGAATAACGCTCCGCCCCTTCGACGGCGATCGTGAGCTGAACCGTCACCGGATCGCCGATCTGGACGCGATCGATCACCGCGCCGGGCAGCATCACCTCGATCTCGACGGCACCCGCCGTGTGCAACACGAAGGCCGTGTGGCCCGCCGCGATCTCTTCGTAGGGCTCGATGTCCCGCTCGGCGATGATCCCGTCGAAGGGCGCCTCGAGCACCGTCGACGCGAGGTCCCGGCGCGCCAGGGCCAGTCCGGCCCGGACGGCCGCGAGCGCTTCGGCAGCCGATTCCGCTGCCGCCTCCGCGCTGTCGAGATCCGCGCGGCTCGCCGCGCCCGCGGCGAAGAGCGACCGGACCCGCTCGCGATGTTCGCGGCGCTCGATCTGGCGCGCCTCGGCTTCCCGAACCTGGGCGACCGCGCGCTGTACCTCGAGCAGGGCGGGTGTTCGATCGAGACGGGCCAGGGGCTGACCGCGGCGAACCCGCTGGCCGAGCTCGGCCTCGACGGTCTGGACCGTGCCACCCAGACGAAAAGCCAGGGCCGAGACCTCCGAGGCCACGATCGTGCCGGAGAAGGTCCGAACGCTGCCGTCGGCCCGTGCGTCCACGCGCACCGTCTTCACGGGCCGGATGACCTCCTGGGTCGGCGGTACGGGCGCCTCGTCGCACCCGAGCCCGTGGAGGGCGACCATGACGATCGGAACGAGGCGAAAATGACGAAGAGCACGGAACCGGCGCATCGAGACCTCCAGGCAGGACCGGAGACCCGCCGCGCGCAGTATAGAGAGTCGGTCTGTCGCGCTTGGGCCCGTCGCCACCCGACCGCACGAAGGCGCGAGGCGAAAGCGTCCTCCGGCGCGCATCGCGGCCGATCGAGACACGCCAAGGCAGCCATTCAAGAGCGAGGCAACGGATGGATCCGTTTGCCGCATCCCGAGTCAGGACCGCCCGATTTCCGGTCTTCGATGCTCATCGGCGCGACCCGGCTGGAAGAACGCCGATGCACTTTCTACAACTGGCGCATCGAGCGACGGGTCGGCCGCCACGATCGGGGTCGCGGGCTCGAAGCCCCCTCCGCCTCCTGAATCGACGCTGAGTCCCGGACGGGTCTGCTCGTCGGCTCGAGACGCGAAAGCGTCGAGGCATCCCGCGACACCCGGCGACGTTCGGCATCGCACTTGCATCACCAGATCGAGAGCATTTCCCGAAGACCTCTCCTCCGGAAGATCACGCGCCCGTAGACCACCGGTGAGAGATCCGGAGACAGGAGTCAAAGCATGACCACTTTGCAGCAGACGGTTCAGGATTTTCGCAAGACCGTTCGCGAATCCATCGAGGAACGGCGCGAGCGCCAGAAGCAGCGGATCGACCGCATCGCCGAGGCGGCTCGGG
The DNA here is from genome assembly GCA_963698485.1 of uncultured delta proteobacterium. Taxonomy (GTDB): domain Bacteria; phylum Myxococcota_A; class UBA9160; order UBA9160; family UBA4427; genus UBA4427. Next base: position 803,367 of record CAVORA010000005.1, read on the forward strand.
CAATTCCCTACGCCGCGCTCGGCTCGACCGCCCAGACCTTCGACCGCGGGCGAAAACTCACCCGCGACGTCTTCGCGTTGCCGGGGCGGCTGCTCGAGGCGGCCAGCCATGCGCCCGAGAGCCTGAGCGAGGCCTTCGATGCCCGTGCGGAGCGCGGCCGGCGAATCGTGTCTCGCGTGACCGGCCGCGAGTCCGTGCGAAAGGCGGCCCACCAGTACGATTCCGCGCGAAGCCGTTCGCGTGCTGCGGCGACCAGCGTGCGACGCGCGCGCGAAGGCGACGGCGAAGGCGATCGAGAACGCGGCCGAGGCCGCCTTCGATCCCCACGACACGCGACCCTACGAGGATCGGACCCTCGAAGAGCTGCGCGCACTCGCGAGCGAGCGGGAGATCACGGGGCGATCGAGCATGAACAAAGCGGCCCTGGTCAAGGCGCTTCGCGCCCACCACTGAAACGCGGCCTCGGCCTTTCGCGCCTGATTTCGAGCCGGTCGCCCGGGAGCGATCCGCCCGTCGGGCTTGCACTCGCGTGCCTCGACGCTGACACTGAATGGTGGACTCCGCGGCGACTGGTCGACCCAAACGGGCTCGGACGGCCTCGGATCGACCCGAAATCGAAGGGGACACCCAATGGCGGCACGAAAGAAGACCACGAGGAAGAAGGCGGCAAAGAGCACCCCTCGCAAGAAGGTCGCAAAGAAGAAGACGGTCAAGAAGAAGAAGGCGAACAAGAAGAAAGCGACGGCGCGGAAGAAGCCGGGCCTCGCCGAACGCACCCGAAAGGCGATCGACGACAATCTGCGCGACCTCGAGCGCGAGCTCCCCAAGAACCTGAAGTCGATGATCCACGACGTTCGCAAGGGCGTACGTGATCTCGAGAAGCAGATCGACAAGGCCCGCAGCGAAGGCGAGGCCAGGTGGAAGGATCTCGAGAAGCAGATCCGAAGCGACTCGGACAAGATGCTCAAGCGCTTCGGGCTCGGTGGCCCCAAGAAGAGCAAGACCGGCGGGAAGAGCAAGAAGAAGTCCCGCAAGAAGGCCTCGACGCGCTCGAAGGCTGCCGGGGGAAAGACGACCCGGCGCAAGGGCTCACGCAAGTAGCGAGACCTCGGTCACGCGAGGAGCGGGGATCGTCCTCCGCTCCTCGCGCACCGACGAAGCCGGCATGAACACCACGCTCGTGCGCCACGCCGGCAGCGCTCCGATCGAGCGGATATCCTCCGGGCGACATGAACGACATTTCGATCCAGCAGCTGCATCACGCCGCCTATCGCTGCCGAAACAGCGAGAGGACGCGCGCTTTCTACGAAGACTTCCTCGAGCTCCCGCTCGTCGGCGCCCTGCGCATCGGCAAGACGGCGACGGGCCGCAGCGCCGAGGTGCTCCACACCTTCTTCCAGATGGCCAACGGCGCCTGCATCGCCTTCTTCGAAGAGCCCGATGAGCCCTTCGACTTCAAGGAGCAGCGCGATTTCGACCTGCATGTGGCGTTGCAGGTCGACTATCCGACCCTCGAGCGGATGCTCGCGAAGGGCAGGGACGAGGGTCGCGAGGTGCGGGGCCCCTCGGATCATGGGTTCATCCACTCGATCTATTTTCGCGATCCGAACGGCTACGTCGTCGAGCTGGCGGCGCCCGTCGGCGAACCCCTGGCGCCTACGGAGAGCAACCGACGAAAAGCCAGGGAGACGCTGGACAGCTGGTCCGAGACGCACTGAGGCGGAAGACCGCGGCGTCCCGCGACATTTTCGATTCCGCCCTTCGGTGCCTCGGCAGGCCTCATTCGAGGCGCTAGCGTCCGACTCGTTTCGCGTCCCGAGGCTCTTCTCTCGTCGACCACTCGGGTCCCTACCCGCCATCGCGGCCCAAGGCACCGCCAGGAGCAGCATGAACTTCGAGAATCTCTCGATCGTGAGCGTGCGTCACGTCGACGCCCCGCATGTCGTCACCTCTGCGGAGATCCAATCGGAGCTGTCCGAGACGATGGAGCGTCTGGGGCTTCCCCCGAACCTGCTCGAGGGCATCGCGGGCATCCACGAGCGACGTTTCTGGAACGAGCAGACCCAGCCGAGCGATGCAGCCACCCTGGCCGCGGAGCTCGCGCTCGAAGAGGCCGACCTCGACCGCAACCGTCTCGGCATCCTGATCAACACGTCCGTTTGTCGCGACTTCATCGAGCCTTCGACCGCCTGCCTGATCCACGGCAATCTCAAGCTTCCCGATACCTGCATGAATTTCGACGTCGGCAACGCCTGCCTCGCCTTCCTGAACGGAATGGAGATCGTCGGCAACATGATCGAACGGGGTCAGATCGACTACGGCATGGTCGTCGACGGCGAGTCGAGCCGATTCCTGATCGAGTCGACGATCGCGCGGCTCAAGCGGCCCGAGACCGACCAGGAGACGTTCCGAGAGGAGTTCGCCTCGCTGACGACCGGGTCCGGAGCGGTCGCGATGATCCTCGCTCGATCGGATCTCGCTCCGGACGGGCACCGCTTCCGCGGAACCTACAGCCGCGCGGCCACCGAACACAACCGCCTCTGCCTCGGGCAGGTCGATCGCGGCGTGACCGATACCAAGGGCCTGCTCGTCGCAGGCGTCGAGCTCTCGAAGCAGACCTGGGCCGGCGCGCGGGAGCACCTCGGCTTCGCTGAAGACGAGGTCGACGAATACTGCATCCATCAGGTCAGCCAGAGACATGCCGAGCAGCTCGCCAAGAATCTGGAGATCGACCTCGAGAAGGCGCTCTTGATCGTGGACCGCTTCGGGAACATCGGGCCCGCGTCGGTTCCGATCGTGATGTCCAAGGCCGTCGATCTCGGCCGGATCCAATCCGGCGACCGGGTCGTGCTGGCCGGAATCGGGAGCGGCCTCAACTGCACCGTCGGCGAAGTGATCTGGTGAGCTTCCCTTGCCTTCGGAAGTGTCTTCGGAAGTCCCGCTGGAAGTGATCCCGGAACCGAAGGTCCCGCGCTCGCTCTATCCCTTCGACGGGCACTTCTACGATCGGGACGGCCTCGCCTATCACTATCTCGACGAGGGCGCAGGCGAGCCCATCGTGATGGTCCACGGCAATCCGACGTGGTCGTTCTACTACCGGAACCTGGTCCTCGCCCTGCGCGGTCGCTATCGGACCCTCGTTCCGGATCACATCGGCTGTGGCTATTCGGACAAGCCCGGCGACGATCGCTACCACTACACGCTCTCCGAACGCATCGCCGACCTCGAAGCCTTCCTCGATGCCATCGTCCCGGACCAGCCGATCACCCTGATCGCGCACGACTGGGGTGGCATGATCGCCATGGGCTGGGCCGCGCGCCATCCAGAACGCGTCAGACGGATCGTGCTGATGAACACCGCGGCGTTCCACCTGCCCGACGACATGCAGATGCCGCCCACGCTCTCCTTCGTCCGCAACACGCGGCTCGCCACGTTCATGGTCCGCCACCTGAACCTCTTCAGCCGTGGCGCGTCCTGGCTGGCGCCGGCCCGGCGACTCTCCAAGGCGCTGCGTGACGCCTACTGCGCCCCCTACGACAGCCCCGATCATCGGATCGCGACGCTCCGCTTCGTCCAGGACATTCCGTTGGCGCCCGGCGATCCTGCCTATCAGACGGTGAGCGAGATCGAGCGAGCGCTTCCGCTCTTCGAGAAGACCCCGATCCTGCTGCTCTGGGGCGAGAAGGACTTCGTCTTCAAGCCACGCGTGCTCGAGATCTTCGAGGAGCTCTGGCCCCACGCCGAGGCCCACCGCTTTCCGGAGGCCGGTCATTACGTCCTCGAGGACCAGTCGGAAGAGATCGCTGCCCTGGTCCTCGACTTCCTCGCCCGGCATCCCGCGTAGCCGGATGCCGGTCGGATCTCGCCCATGAACATCGCTTCCCTGGTCCTCGAGCGGGCACGCAGCGAGCCGGATGCCGTCGCCATCCGCTACCCGATCGGCGGCGGGCGGAGCGGGCCCACTCGCTATGCGGCTGCAACGAATGCCGATCTCGACCGCGAGAGCGATGCCCTGGCCCACGGCCTCGCGTCCGTCGGCCTGGCGCTCGGCGTGCGCACGGCCTTGATGGTCCGCCCGAGCCTCGAGCTCTTCGCGATCATGCTGGCGCTCTTCAAGCTGGGCGCCATTCCAGTGGTCGTCGACCCCGGCATCGGGCTGCGGCGCATCCGCCGATGTCTCGGCGAGGCCGAGCCCGAGGCCTTCATCGGGATCCCCCTCGCCCAGGCGGCGCGACGGGCGCTGCGGTGGGCGCGCCCCACGCTTCGCCTCCACGTCACTGTCGGAGGGCCCCGCTTCCTGCCCGGCGTGAAGCTCGACGACCTGCGAACGCGCGGACGGCCCGCCGGCGCCTTCCCCGCCGTATCGCGCGACCCCGAGGACGAGGCCGCCATCCTCTTCACCAGCGGCAGCACTGGCCCGCCGAAGGGCGTGATCTATCGCCACGGCAACTTCGCCGCGCAGGTCGACGCGATCCGCGGCCTCGGTCGGATCACGAAGGGCGAGATCGATCTCCCGACCTTCCCCCCCTTCGCGCTCTTCGATCCGGCGCTCGGCATGACCGCCGTCATCCCCGACATGGACCCCACCCGACCCGGTCGCGTCGATCCGCTGCGGATCATCGGCGCCGCCGAGCAATTCGGTGCGACCAACCTCTTCGGGTCACCCGCCCTGCTCGACCGGGTCGGTCGCTACGGCGAGGCCCACGGCACGCGGCTGACGACCCTCAAGCGGGTGGTCTCGGCCGGCGCGCCGGTCTCGGCCTCCATCATGCGCCGCTTTCTCGCGATGCTGCCGGAGGGGGCCGAGGTGCTGACGCCCTACGGTGCGACCGAATGTCTGCCCGTCGCCTGCATCTCGAGCCGCGAGGTGCTCGCCGAGACCGCCGCGCGCACGGATCAGGGTGCCGGGATCTGCGTGGGTCGCCCCGTCGCCTCGATCGACGCGCGCATCATCGCGATCGACGACGATCCGATCGCGCTCTGGCAGCCCGAGCTCGAGCGACCCCGTGGCGAAATCGGTGAGATCGTCGTCCGCGGTCCCCAGGCGACCGCCGCCTACTACAATCGACCCGCGGCGGACGCACTCGCCAAGATTCGCGACCCCGACGGCGGCTTCTGGCATCGCATGGGCGACGTCGGATATCTCGATGCGAAGGACCGGCTCTGGTATTGCGGTCGAAAGGCCGACCGCGTCGAGACGAAGGACGGCGACGCTGCATAGCATTCCCTGCGAAGCGATCTTCGACACGCATCCGGACGTGCTTCGCACGGCTCTCGTCGGGATCCCCGCCGAGGATCAGATGCGTCCCGTGCTCTGCATCGAGCTGCTACCGGGCGTCCCCCGACGCGACCGTGCGCGGATCGAAGCCGAGCTGCGCGAGCTCGGCGCGCGATCCCCGCAGACACGCTCCATCCGCCACCTGCTCTTCCACCGCGCCTTCCCCGTCGACATTCGCCACAACGCGAAGATCGGTCGACCCGAGCTGGCACGCTGGGCGACCCGCAAGCTCGGAAGACCAGGCGTCGGACCGTCGCGGAGTCGGCAGTGAGAGCACTCGTGACGGGCGGCGCCGGGTTCCTCGGCGGCGCGATCGTGAAGCGTCTGATCGAGCGTGGAGAGGAGATCCGGAGCTTTTCGAGGGCTCCTCATCCGGAGCTCCGCGCCAGGGGCGTCGAGACCTTCGAGGGGGATGTCGCGGACCCGGTGGCGCTGTCGCGAGCCGTCGAGGGTTGCGACGTGGTCTTCCACGTCGCGGCGCGGGTCGGCGGCTGGGGCCCCCGCGCCGACTATCGACGCACGAACGTGCTCGGCACGGACAACGTGATCGAGGCCTGCCGGCATCACGGCGTCCCGCGGCTCGTCTACACCAGCACCCCGAGCGTCGTGCATCGCGGCGGCGACATCGAGGGCGCCGACGAGCGCCTGCCCTATGCCAGCCATTTCGAGGCCGCCTACCCGGAGACCAAGGCGCTCGCCGAGCGCCGGGTGCTCGCCGCCAACGACGCCACGCTCTCGACCGTCGCGCTGCGCCCGCACCTCGTCTGGGGTCCCGGCGACCGGCAGCTGATCCCGCGCCTGCTCGCGCGCGCGCGCAGCGGGCGACTGCGACTGATCGGCGGCGGCCACAAGCTCGTCGATGCGACCTACATCGACAACGCCGCAGAGGCCCACCTGCTGGCCGCCGATCGGCTCGCGCCCGGCGCCGCCTGCGCGGGGAGGGCCTATTTCATCGCCCAGGGCGAGCCGGCCCCCGCGCGCGAGCTCATCAACGGCGTGCTCGCCGCCGCGGGCCTGCCGCCGGTCACCCGCAGCGTCCCGGCGAGCGCGGCGTGGCTCGCGGGCGCTCTGGCGGAGCTCGTCTGGCTCGCTCTACGCCGACGCGACGAGCCTCCGATCACGCGCTTTGCAGCTCGCCAGCTCGCGACTGCACATTGGTACGACCTGTCGGCCGCGCGGCGCGACCTCGACTATCACCCGGAGATCTCCACCGCCGAAGGACTGGAACGACTGAGCGCGGAGCTCGAGAACGGCCGTCGCGACGAACGGCCGGGCGCTCGAGCGCATCCCTGAGCGAGCGGTCGGGGAGATCGACCGCCTAACGAACGACCGCCTCCGCGCTCTCGCTGATCCAGCGCTGGTAGGCGCGGGGCGGCAGGAAGGCCAGGTAGATCGCAACGGCCCCAGTCATTCCGAGGGCGCCGGTGACCAGGATCATGTCCTCTCCGCCCATGCCGTTATCCCCTCCTGCCCTGAAAGAGAGCAGCGTGCAGATCGAGTTCAGCAGGAAGGACTCGACCGAGACGAAGGCCCACAGCGTGAAGCGATTCACGACCAGCGGATCGGCCAGCTCGAGCGCGAGACGCCGGCGCAGGACCGCGCGGTAGCGCAGACATTCGATGCCCATCCACGCCCACACGAACGCGAGCACGGCGCCGCGCGCGAGCATCGCGGGATCCGATTGATCGGGGCCGCCGCGCCAATGATCCAGGATCGTGAGCGCAAAGAGCCCCGCGAAGGCGATGATCGATAGCCAGACGAGCGCGCGGGCCCACCCCGCCCCTGGGCGGAAGACCCGCTGGGTGAAGAACGCGAAGGCGATGCTGGCGATGCTGACCGCGACCGTGCCGGCCAGGCGCAGCAGGGCGCCAAGCATCGGATCGGAGGGCGCCACGATCCCCGCGGCCAGGCTGAGTCCGAATCCGAAGGGACCGGTGCCCGCGAGACCGACGGCCATGAAGAGCTCGGGACTCTTGCGGGTCCGATGCGCGATCAGCGACAGCCTGATCGCCGTCCACGTGCTGACGACCAGGAAGAGCAGACCGAAGAGCAGACCGATTCCCTCCACGAGCGTCACGAGCGTCCTCCCAATCGTGCGAAGACATCCTCGGGCGAATCGGACTCCACGCATGCGGGCACCGTCACGAGCGCCGCCACGACCGCAGCAACGGCTCCCGCAGAATCGGCTACGCCCCGGTTCTCGAGCTCTCTGGCCAGCAGCTTCTCGGCCACCTTGCGGAGCTCGAGGGATCGGACGCGCTTGGCGTCGAGCCCGGCCTCCTTCAGAAGCAGCCGGATCGTTCCGCGCGCCTCGAGACGATCGAGATTCGTGCAGCTCTCGAGCTTTTCCGAAGCCGTCTCAAAGGCCGCCGAATCCGCCATCGATCCCCCCACCTACGAAGGCCCTATCGGCCGAGCGCAGCGCGACGCTTGAGCCGAATGACCTCGGAAGCACGGACCGCTTCGGTGCGGGCTTGGCGATTGGACCCAGCGCATCCGAAGAGCCCGCCGGCTGAGGCTTCGGTCAGGGCCGAAAGCGCGCCCAGAGCCGCTCGACCGCTTCCGAGATCGCGGAGTCCGTCACGTCGTCGACCTCGTAGAAGATCACGTCGATGCCGGGCGGAGTCGAGACGCTGGCGTCGGCGTCGCCATCGACGATCCGCGTGACGTTGGCGAAGACCGAGATGGGGCGCTCGTCGATCTTGAACTCCAGGCGAATCGGCTTCGAAGTGGGGTAGGCCTCCTGGGTCTCGATGAACGCACCACGCCGAGAAAGGCTCGTCACCACGCCGGAGCCGCGCGATGCGCCGGCGCGGATCCACGCGATCGTCTCGATCGGGACCCGGACGCTCTGGCGCTGGAACTTCCAGTTGCGATTGGTCCTCGCCGCGTTCACGAAGAATCTCAGCTCCGGATCCGCGTAGGGCTCCAACAGAATCCAATCCGCCCCCAGCTGGCGGATCAGGGCGCGTCGCTCTTCACCTGGCTCGTTGCCGACGATGAGCAGCCTGGGCACGTGGTCCGTCGCCTGCTTCTTTATCTTCTCGACGAGCACGGCCAGCCGCGCGAGATCGATCTCCGGCGTCACGATCAGGAGGTCGAGGACGGGCTCTTCCTGTCGAACGAAGAGCTCCGCCTCGTCGAGCCCGGTCACGAGGTGCACATCGGCGCCGAGCCGCGTCATGCGAAAGGCTGTCGCGCCCAGCGCCGAAGGGTGCGAGTCGATCACCATCACGCGTGCCGGAGAGGCCGGGTAGACGACCTCTGCGGAGACTGAGTCGGGCAGCTTGCGAACGAACCTCTCGGCCTCGGGATCATCCTCTCCGAGCATCGACCGGGACGTGCTGAGCTTGATGATCGGTTCGACCACGGGCCGCGGTGAGCTGTCCGTCGCGAGGAAGCGACTGGCTTCTTCACTTGGAATCGCTGGCGAGAACAGGAAGCCCTGGATCTGGTCGCAGCCCATCGAGCGCAGCAGCTCGGCCTGCGGCGGTGAGTCGACCCCCTCCGCGACGACCTTGAAGCCGAGGGAGTGGGACATCGAGATCACGGCCGACGCGATCCCCGCCGCGGCGTCGCTGTCTTCGATGTCGCGAAGAAATCCGCGATCCATCTTGACGACGTCGAGCGGGAAACGGTTCAGGTAGGTCAACGCCGAGTAGCCCGTCCCGAAGTCGTCGAGCGCGACGCCGACGCCGATCGCCCGGAGGTCGCGCAGCGTGGTGCTGGTCTTGTCGTCGTCCGCGAGGAGCAGGCTCTCGGTCAGCTCGATCTCGAGCATCGAAGGATGAATCTCGTACTTCACGAGTGCGTCGCTGACGACCCGCTCGACGTCGGAATCCCGAAACTGGGCGCTCGACACGTTCACGGACACGGGGACCGTCGTGAAGCCCGCGTCCTGCCAGACGCGGATCTGGCGGCAGGTCTCCTCGATGCACCAGGCGCCGATCTCGCTGATCATCCCGCGCTCCTCGGCGATCGGGATGAAATCCTTGGGGCCGATGAAGCCGAGCTCTCGGTTGTACCAGCGCAGGAGTGCCTCGAAGCCCGCGACCGTATCCGTCGCGATGTCTACCTTGGGCTGATAGTGGAGCGCGAGCTCGTTCCGGCTGATCGCGTTGCGCAGCTCCTGCTCGATCTTGTGGGAGCGATCGGCATCGGAGCTGAAGCTCGATTCGTAGAACACGAAGCGTGCGCGCCCGAGATCCTTCGCCACGTAGAGCGCCGCGTCGGCGTTCTTCACCAGGTCTTCGACGTTGTCTGCATGATCGGGGTAGAGCGCGATGCCGATGCTGCCCGACGCGGAGATCGAGCGCTCGGCCAGGATCATCGGCTCGGCGATCAGCGCCAGCAGGTCCCGCGCGAGCGACTCGATCGCGGCGACCGACTCGACGTCAGCGACGATGATGGCGAACTCGTCCCCGGCCAGCCGGAAGATGCTCACCTCCCGACCTCGAAGCACTTCCGGCGAGTCGTTGAGAAAATCGTAGAGGCGCTTCGAGAGCGTCCGAAGCAGCGAGTCGCCCGCGCCATGACCGAGGGTATCGTTGACCTCCTTGAAGCGGTCGAGATCGATGTAGAGCAGAGCGACGGGACGATCGGTCTCGGCCGATCGCCGGAGGGCGTCCCCCAGACGATCCACGAAGAGGCGGCGATTGCCGAGGCCCGTCAGGCTGTCGTAGTGCGCCAGCTGAACGAGATGTCGCTGGCCGCGACGCTGCTCCGTCACGTCGCGCACCGTGATTCCGCGGATCCGGAACAGACGGCTGCCCGCATCGGCCGACGAGATGGCGATCTCGACCAGCCGCTCGGCTCCGAACTTGACGAAGTGATGCTGTTCGGCCGGATCCGACAGCATCTCTCGAATCGATGCATTCAGGACGGCCCGCTGCCTCGATCCGAGCTTCGGCCAGAGCAGCTGACGAGCGGGGCCGTTGGCCTCGATGACGTGGGAGCGACGGTCGACCAGGATGCTGCCCTGTCCCGAAGCGGTATGCGCGGCCTGGGAGGCCTGCCACCTCGCGTAGGCCCGGATCAGCAGGATCATGAGCCCGCCCGAGAGCATCGTTCCCAGCGCGGCCAATCCGATCACGGCGTTTGGCACGACATGGGAGCTGATCTCCGCGGTCCAATTCGCGAATGAATCGACGAGCGACATCCAATTCCTTCGAGGCAGGTGAGCCGAGGCTATGGTGCGTATCGAAGCGCCCCTGCCTTGAGTTGACCCGAATGGGCCCCGGTGTGTCGATCCAGCCACTTTTTTTGGTCGGGAGCCCGCCCCGGAAGACGATCGGATGACTCGATCTGCCCCGATCCCCGCAGCCCGGGCGACGGGCGAGCCATTCTCCGCACGGAACCCATCGCCTGCCGAGAGTCACGCTCGTTTGGGCGAGGCTGGCGGTTCCCGGCCCGCGCCTGCTCCTTTATGCTCGGGCCTGCACCGGCCGCGGCGCCAGGCGCCTGGGCGATCCCGCCTCAAAGCCAGGCTTCGATCGTCCGATGATTCGCATGGAACCGCTCTGCGCCGACCCGCCCTTTCTCGAGGACCCGACCTGCATGCTTGTCTCCGCGCCCGAACCGACTCGAAGCCCCGGAGCCTGCTTTGCGTCGCCTGCGCTCTCCCTCGTCCTGCTCGTCCTGCTCGGCGCGAGCGTTTCCGCCTGCATCGCGCCTGCGCTTCCCCCTCCCTACCGCGAGGCGCCCAACTATCGCGTGCGCTTCGCGGACCTCGAGACGATCACGCTCGTCCCGCCGCTCGTCGCCGTCTACTCGATGTCCTCGGGCGACATCGAGCAGGAGATCCAGGAGTGGAGCGACGAGGCGAATCGGAATTCGGTCGCATCCGTGCGCACTCAGGTCGAGGAGATGGGCAAGCGCTTCGTGCCCTTCGCCGGCACCCGCGGCCCCCGACCGGATTTCCGGATGGGCATCGCGGACGACGTCAACACGCGACGCGAGGCGTCTCCCGCCTCCGATAGCTGGCTGCTCTTCGAGGCCGCGAAGGAGGCGATCCTCCGCCACACCTACGATCCCCTCGTGCTCTTCCCCGACATGATGAAGCGCTTCGACTACACGCTGGGGCGCGAGGCCGACGCGCTGCTCGCCGGGACCGACGCCGACGCCTTCCTGCTCGTGATCGCGACCGACGAGGTGCCCACGGCGGAGCGCCAGGCACTCGTCGGTGTCGGGGCGGCCGCTGCGCTCTATACCGGGAGCTATGCGGGTCCGGGGGCCACCCCTGCAGAGGTCATCGCGGCCCTGGTCGAGTCGAGCTCGGGCGACATCCTGTGGTTCAACAAGGTGTCGATGCCGATCGCGGACCTGCGCAATCCGGAATCGAACGCCGCGCTCGTGAAGAAGGTGCTCAAGGGGATGAGCCAGTGATCGCACGACTGATCGTGATCCTGCTCGCGCTCGCTGCGACGGGTTGTCTGGCTCCCCCCCTCGCGCCGCTCGACGACGAGCTCGACACGGCCCAGCTCGCCGCGGACGAGCAATATCTCTGGAAGAAGTCGAGAGAGATCCAGTACGCCGTCGAAACCAGCGGACTGCTCTTCGAGGACGCGACCCTCGACCGCTACCTCGCGCGCGTGCTGAAACGCGTGACCCCGCCCGAGCTCGTCGCGGCGGGCGTCGAGCCCCGCGTCCAGGTCATCTCGGACGTCCGGATCCACGGCTACTCCTTCGCGAACGGCGTGATCTACCTGCATACCGCCCTGCTCTCACGCATGCAGAACGAGACCCAGCTCGCCACCGTCTTCACGCGGGAGCTGGCGCACGTCATCAACCGCCACTCGCTGCGGCTCGAGCGGGACAAGAAGATCCAGGCCGACACGATGGCCTGGCTCGGCGTCGCCGCCTCGGTCTCGGAGGCGGGGGCCGGCGCCAAGCAGCTCGCGCAGGCCTTCGCCATCTCCTCGGCCATCGGCTTCCCGCATCTGCTGGAGACCGAGGCCGACCGCGAAGGGCTCACGATGCTCCGCGCCGCGGGCTACGAGGTCAGTGGAGCACCGGAATTCTTCCAGAACACCCTCGACTATCTCGCGGAGATCCACACGCAGGGCCCGCTCGCATGGGCCCCCTTCTCGCCGCCGCCGCAGATGACCCTGCGCATCGCGGGCTATCGATCGCTGATCGACACGGAGTTCGCGGAGCCCGCCGCGATCCGCCCGCCGATCGCGGACCCGGCGACGTTCCGCCGAAACGTGCACGCAGCGACGCGCCGGCAAGCCGTCCTCGAGCTCGCTGCGGGGCTCTTCGTCTCCGCCGAAGCGACCGCACGCCTCGCCACCGAGTCGGATCCGCAGGACCCGGAGGCCTGGGTGCTGGTCGGCGACGCGCTGCAGGGTCAGCGGGACAAGCCGCTCCCCGGACGCCCCCTGCCCTCGATCCGGAAGGTGCGTGAGGCGTATTCGAAGGCGCTCGAAATCGACCCGACGACATGCGGGCGCGACGCGAGAGCTGGGGCTCAGCCACTACCGGAAGACCTCGCGCTACCGGTCGGAGGAGTCGACGCGACAGGCGCTGACGCTGCTGCGTCGCTACCTCGTGATCGCACCCGATGCTCAGGATGCGGCCTATATCCAGGGCTACCTGAGCGAGCTCGAAGCGGAGAGGCCCTGATGGCGAGCCAACCCTCGACCCTCGCAGTGGACGAACGGAGACGGAATCGGATGAGGCACGGGAGCCGATCGACGGTCAGAAACCTCGTGGCAGGCGTCGCGCTCTGCCTGCTCACGAGCGGCTGCCTTCCCCCACCGATCTGGTCCGTCATCAGCCCGGCTTCCCAGCCCTATCCGATGACGACGATCCAGATCACCGGTCGCATGCCCGACGGCTGGATGTCCTCGACCTACGAGCCGCTCGGCGGCGTCTGGCATTTCACGAAGCACGGCGACGAGCTCGAGCGGATCCATCTCCGGCGCTGGCCGAAGACGACCGTCGTGAAGGGCACCAAACGGACGATTCGCGATGACATGACCCTGCAGGAGATCGCGGACCTGTCGCTCGACAGCCGGCGACTCGACGAGGGCGTCACGCGTCTCGAGGTCCTTTCGAATCGGCCCACGCAGGTCGACGAGCGGCCCTGCTACCGGATCGACTACCGCTACCGCGACGGCATCGGTCTCCCGCGACGCACCGTCGAGTACGGCTGCCCGGTCGCTACATGGATGTATCGCTTCGAGTTCGATGCCCCGGTCCAGCATTATTTCACGACCCACCTGCCGGCCTTCGAGGGGCTCGTGGAGAGCATCGTCTTCCAGGTTCCGGGGGCGTGATGACCGAGTCGCGTCGTCACCTCGGCCGACAGGCCCTTCGCGTCGCAGCCATCGCGGTCCTCGGGCTGCTTGCCGTCGGCTCGCTCGGCTGTCGATCGACGCTCGAGCGCACGGGCATCCTGTTTCTCTATCGGGACGCGCCGCTGCCCAGGACCCAGGCCCACCTCGACCTCGCCTACCGAGACGATCTCGAGGCCGATCCCGAGAAGCATCGCCTCGACCTCTTCCTGCCCGCGGCCGGCGAGCGCGACTGGCCCACGCTCGTGTTCGTGCACGGCGGCGGCTGGACCCACGGCGATCGCGCGCAGGTCGCCGGCGGCGCCGACCTGATCCGGAACATCGGTCGGCACTTCGCGACCCAGGGCGTGGCCTCCGCGGTGCTGAGCTACCGACTGCAGCCCGGCGTCACGTGGCGGGAGCAGCTCGAGGACGTGGCGGCCGCGCTTCGCTTCGTGCGGGAGCAGGTGGCCATCGAGGGGGGCAACCCGGACGCGCTCTATCTCTCGGGACATTCCGCTGGCTCGTGGCTCGCGGCACGCGTCGGATACGACGACGCGCTGCTCCAATCGGCGGGCGTTCCGCCTTCGAGCATCTGCGGGCTCGCGTTGGTGAGCGGCGCCGCCTACGACCTCGCCGATCAAGAGACGTACGACGTCGGAGCGAATCGCGACTACTTCGTCGAGCGCTTCGACGACGGATCGACCGACTGGGAGGTCGCCGGCTCCGTCGTGCCCCTGCTTCGCAGCAATCTGCCGCCGACCCTGATTCTCTACGGCTCGCTCGAGTCCAAGGCGCTCCGCCGACAGAGCGAGCTGCTCTACGAAGAGCTCGAGGCGCGCGAGGCGCCGGTCTCGAAGCTCGAGCTGGGCTGGCAGACACACGAGACGATCGTGCTCACCCTCAGCCGCGAGGACAAGCGCGCGGTCCCCGCGATCCTCGACCTGATGCAGACCGCTTCCTGCCCGGCGCGACCGACCGCCGGCTAGCGGACGCTTCGCCGCCACCCGGGGCTAGGCCTCGGCGGCGGGCTCGCTCTCGAGCCGCCGGATCAGGTCGAATGCCCGGTCCGGCCAATCGACGGTCGCTCCGACGGCACCCAGCCGCGCCACGTGAACGAGATCCGATTCGTTGCGGATCCCCCAGGCCCGCACCTCGAGGCCGCGTCCGGCCGCCCTCGCCAGGGTCCGGGGCCTCACGTCGGCGGCCCGGACCCCCACCTGCTGGAAGCCCGCCCGCGCCGCCTCGTCGATCCAGTAGTCCTGGACCTCCTCTACGCCCAGCCCCGCGAGCGCGGGACGGAACTCCGCACTCCGAATCGCATCGGCCGCATCACGCAGCAGGAAACAGATCGGAAGCTCCGGGTCGAGCGCCCGCATCTGGACCAGCGGACGCTTCGAGAAGGAGGTGACGGTGACGAGATCCCGCAGGTCGAAGCGGTCGATCTCCTGGAGCACGCGCAGCGCGAGGAGATCCTCCCAGCCTTTGAGCTCGATGTGATAATGGACGCGTCGCCCGAGCGCCTCGAAGACCTGCTCGAGGGAGACGAGGGGGCAGCCCTCGAATCGCTCTTCGAGCTCGGGATGTGTCCGGTCGAACCAGCGACCGATGTCGACACGAAGCAGATAGCCGGCGGGGTAGTCCCGAACGCGCCCGGAAACGCTGGTCTTGCGGTCGAGCGAGTCGTCATGAAAGACGATGATCCGCTCGTCGGCCGAGAAGCGGACGTCGAGCTCGACCTCCGTCGCGCCTAACAGGATCGCGCGCTCGAAGGCCGGGATCGTGTTCTCCGGTGCGTGCGCCGAGGCGCCGCGATGCGCGATCACCCGAAACGGAGCTGTCATCTCGCGGCGACGCTAACACATCCCGGATTCAGACCGGAGAGGGCGTCGGAGCGAGCAGATCGAGCGGCGTCACGAAGGACGAATCGCGATCGAGCGCGGGATCGATCGCCTCGAGCATCGGTCCGAAGGCGTCGATCGCGCGCTCCCAGCTCACCTCGTCGAGCGCCTCGATCGCCCGAGCGAAGGCCTCCGAGATCGGCCGCTCCCCGAGATGTCGCCGGTAGAGTCCGACGATGCTTCGCAGCATCGGCAGGTAGGGTGCCAGCTCGACCGTCGTCGAGGCCGCCTGACTGTCGATCCACGCGATCGGAACCTTGGCGATCGAGCGTCGCGAAGACAGCTCGCAGCGCAGCAGCAGCTCGACGTCGAAGGCGAAGCCCCGTTCGCTCGGCGCCTCGACGAGCCGGCGTGCGGTCTCGGCCGACATCGCCTTGAATCCGCATTGGGTGTCCTCGAGATATCCGAGCTCCGGGATCAGCTTCTTCCACAGGTAGATGAACAGCCGACCGCGTGCGCTGCGCCCCCCGGACTTCACGACCACCGACTCGGACGCTCGTCTCGAGCCCGCGGCGATCCCGATCCCCGGGGCATCGAGCGCGTCGACCAACAAGCCCGCCTGACCCAGATGCGTGGACAGGTCTGCGTCCGTATACAGCAGCACGTGACCCGGACGTTCGACCCGGGTGGCATCCCAGAGGCCCAGCTGGATCGATCCGCCTTTGCGGCTGTCCTCGACCGAACGCATCGAAGCCGTGACGGGCAGCTCCTGCTCGATCGCGTCCGCCAGATAGAGAACGCGCGCGGGCGCGCCGCGATGCCGCTCGTAGAGGATCTGCTCTGCGATGCGACCGCTTCCATGCGGACAGCCATCGTCGATGACCAGCATCTCGTAGCTCTGCCCCGCTCGCTCGTCCATCAGCCAGTCGAGCTCGCGGAGCTTGCGATCGACGAAGCCCTCGCCGAGGGGATGCTGGCCCGGCAGCTGGATCCGCTCGTGCTCCGCATACACGGGCACCACGACGGTCAGATGAAGCGGAGACTTCCGCTGCGCCAGGCGCGCCTTCGAGCGCGCGAGCTTGACGGCCATGTGCGCACCCAGGGGCCAGGCCTCCCGGTCCGCCGCGAGCAGGCACTCGATCTCGTCGAGCGCCCGCGTGCCATCCACTCTCGCGATCAAAGCATCCGCCGCGGACAGGATGGATTCGAACTGCGCTTCGTCCTGCAGGTCGAGGCCCGCCGGCATCCGATGAAAGAGACGATCATGAACGTCGAAGTCGTAGGCCGGACGAGCGTGGCTTCGACCGTGCGAATCGGGAACTTCTTGACTCATCAGCGCCTCCTCGACGCGACGTCGCCCAGGGCGACTCACGCCTCTCGACATTTTCGACCCGCACTGTGCTTTCCAATTTCCGTGCCAGGATCTTTGCGGTCTGGACTCCTTCAGCGGGATGCCCGAGCCGAGGGTCCTGGTGCGTGCTCAAGGAGTCGCCAGGCCTTGCTCATTCGCTGTGCGGACCACGCACGCGAGCCCCACTCTCCGCTAAGCTCCAAATCGCTAAGCTCCGAAGGCCTGAGACGACTCGGGCCAGCCGAGGAATCTTCGTGTTCGCTACCCGCGCCGACCGGATCCATGCGACGATCGAGCTCTCGCCGCAGCGTCGCATGAAGCAGGCCACCTCCTACGAGGAGTGGAAGCAGGCCGCGATCGCCGAGGACGAGCGCACGGGCGCGGCGGGCTGGAAGGCCCAGGACAAGAGCCGCCGCTACGACTACAAGGTGATCCGCGCTCGCCTGAACGAGATACGCGAGGTTCGCCGATCGGGCGATCCCCACCGAGTGCTCTTCTACCTGAACGAGGGCATCCACGGCAATACCGGCGGGATGGGCTCTTCGTCGCTCTACCGGCGCGCTCGATTCGGCACGAAGGATCTCGTCACGAACTACACGATCGAGCTGGCGGGGGCGCTCGATGATGTCGCGAGCTCGCCCGAGAGCGAGATCGGACTGGCCGAGAAGCTCGAGTTCTTCCGGCGCGCGAGTCACTGCTTCGGGCGAACGGCCCTGATGTTCTCGGGCGGTGGCATGCTCGGCCTCTTCCACGTCGGCGTGGCGAAGGCGCTGGTCGAGCAGGGTCTGCTGCCGAACGTCCTGTCCGGCGCCAGCGCTGGCTCGATCGTTGCGGCCATCCTCGGGACGCTCAGCGGAGACGAGCTCGAAGCAGCGATGGAGGGCAACACGATCCTCGAGGCCTTTGCCCAGCTGACGGAAGGCAGCCTCGAGCTCGCCAGTCGCCGAAATCGCATGCACGTCGACGAGCTCCGCAGCTTCATCGAGAGCCAGATCCCCGATCTCACCTTCGCCGAGGCCTTCGAGAAGACCGGACGCCAGATCAACATCACGATCTCACCCCGGCAGCTCCACCAGCAGTCACGGCTGATGAACGCGATCACGTCGCCGAACGTGATGATTCGCGAGACGGTGCTCGCGTCGTGCGCGATCCCGGGGATCTTTCCGCCGGTCACGCTGGCCGCGAAGGATCGTCACGGCGTACGCGTCCCCTATGTCGCCAGTCGCCAATGGGTCGACGGCTCGGTCACGAACGACCTGCCCGCCCGCCAGCTCTCGCGTCTCTATGGCGTGAATCATTTCGTGACGAGCCAGACCAATCCCGTCATCCTGTGGTCGCTGCGGGATACGGCCGCCGAGGACACTCTGGCCGGGAAGCTCTGGGAGATCGGCCAGAACGCGACGCGAGAGTCCTTTCGAGCGACCTATCCGCTGACGATGCGGATGACGCGCTCGATCCATCCGCTGAACCTCTTCGTTCGCATGGCGTACGCCGTCACGACCCAGACCTACACGGCCGACATCAACATCCTGCCGCGGCGCCGATTCTGGAATCCCGCGAAGCTGCTGTCGGTCCTCTCCGAAGAAGAGACCCGCTGGCTGATCGACGAGGGCGAGGCGGCGACCTGGCCACGCATCGAGCAGCTGCGCAATGCCACCCGCGTGAGCCGACGCCTCGACGCGATCCTCGCGAGTCTCGAGAGCGAGCGGCTGCCGGGCCACGCCTGAGCCGGGTGCGCGGCGGCCGGCGAGCGCGCGCTGCCCGTTCGAGAGCCGATCGCCGCTCGGTCCGCGCGATTGGGCCTCATCGTGCATCGACTCATGCACCAGCCAACAGGAGATCCCGACATGAAGATCCTGCTAGGCGCCCTCGCGCTCGTCCTCTTGCTGGGCGGCGCCGCCATCTACGTGCTCGATCGCGCCGGCGCCGGCGACTTCGGAACACCGGTCCCGGGTGGCGACCCGACCGGCGAGTGCCCTCCCCGCGGCCCTGGTCGCGGCGCGCGCTGCCCGTCAGGCGCAGACGGCAACACGCCTCGACGTCTTCGAGCCCAAGCAGATCCTCTTCGGCGATCTCCACGTGCACAGCTCCTTCTCGGCGGATGCCTTCCAGCTGACCCTGCCCACTGCCGGCGGCGAGGGAATCCATCCGGTGGCGGATGCCTGCGACTTCGCGCGCTTCTGCGCGAATCTCGATTTCTGGTCGATCAACGATCACGCGAACTCGATCACGGCACGCCGATGGAAGGAGACCATCGACACCGTCCGGCGCTGCAACGAGATCGGCGGCGACGGTGCCGACCCGGATCTGGTCTCGTTCCTCGGCTGGGAATGGACGCAGATGGGCTCGACGCCAGAGAACCACTACGGACACAGGAACGTGATCCTGCGCGACCTCGGAGACGACGAGATCCCGACACGCCCGATCGCGGCCGCGCCGCCGGCGGGCGTGCCCTCGACCTTCGACACGGGTCGGGCGAGTCGGCTCGCTCTCGGTCTTGGCGCCTTCGCGCTCGATCGCGGCCACGACATGATGCGTCAGCTGAACGAGATCACGTCGATGGAGCGCTGCCCCCTCGGTGTACCCGTGCGCGATCTGCCTGCGGACTGCCACGAATCGGTGGAGACCCCTGGAGAGCTCTTCGCGAAGCTCGACGAGTGGGGCCTGGCCGCGACCGTGATTCCGCACGGAACGGTCTGGGGCATGTACACGCCGCCGGGCTCGAGCTGGTCGAAGCAGCTCACACCCTCGCAGCACGACCCTGCCCGACAGCGCCTCGTGGAAATCTACTCGGGCCACGGCAACGCCGAGGAGTACCGTCCGTGGACCGCCGTCCTGATCGACGCGACGGGGCGCAGGTCATGCCCCGAACCGACCCCGAGCTACACGCCCTCTTGCTGGCAGGCGGGCGAGATCATCCGCGCACGCTGTCTGTCGGGTTCGGGAGACGCCGGCGGCGACGACGCAGAGTGCGATGCGCGAGCAGCCACCGCCCGCCAGCATTTCGTCGACGCCGATCGCAACGCGGGCCCATGGACCGTCCCGGGCCTGCTGCCCCATGAGCTGCGGGACGCCGGCCAATGTCTCGACTGCTTCCAGCCCGCCTTCAACTATCGGCCTCTCGGCAGCGTGCAGTACATGCTCGCCCTCGGACGTCCCGAGCAGACCCCGGGCCACCGAGGCTTCCGCTTTGGCTTCATCGCCTCGAGCGACAATCACACCGCGCGCGCCGGAACCGGCTACAAGGAGGTCGCGCGACGCGAGTTCACGGACGCGCGCATGGGCGAGATCGGGCGGACCGATCTCGTGCTGGCACATCGGCGTCCGAGCGCGCCACGCTCCGAGCCCTTCGACACCTCGGCGAAGATCCCGAGCGTGGCCTTCCTCGAGGCCGAACGATCGGGATCGTTCTTCCTGACCGGCGGCCTGGCCGCCGTCCACGCTCGCAGCCGGGATCGCCGGGAGATCTTCGGCGCCCTCGAACGACGGGAGACCTACGGCACGAGCGGGCCGCGAATCCTGCTCTGGTTCGACCTGCTCGATCCGAACGCGCCCGGTGGCGCCCACCCCATGGGCAGCGAGGTCGCGATCGCGGGCACCCCGACCTTTCGCGTCCGCGCGGCCGGCTCCTTCGAGCAGAAGCCCGGCTGCCCGGAGTCGACGACGGCCGCGCTGACACCGGATCGCGTCGCCTCGCTTTGCATGGGCGAGTGTTATTTCCCCTCCGATCGCCGGCGCCCGATCACGCGGATCGAAGTCATCCGGATCCGGACGCAGCAGACGGTCGAACAGAAGATCGCGCCCCTGATCGAAGATCCCTGGAAGACCCTTGCCTGCGACGGAGGCTCGGAGGGCTGTCAGGTCGTGTTCAGCGACCCCGAGTTCGCCCGTGATCGACGCGACACGAGCTACTACGTACGCGCCATCGAAGCGGGCAGCCCCGTGATCGACGCCGATCCGCTCGGGTGCGATCACGAGACGGGTAGCGAGGCGACGGGTCGCTGTCTCGAGCTCGATCCCTGCTTCGATCGTCCGGACGACGATGACTGCCTGGCCGACTCGGAGCAGCGGGCCTGGTCCTCGCCGATCTTCGTCGACTATTCGAGCTAGCCGGGGCGGAGGGCGGCCGAAGAACACCGCGCCCGCGCACCCCGGTCGCGTCAGGGAAGATTCACGCCGCCGGCGAGCTCGACGTCACTCGACACGGGGGATTCTTCGGGAGCGAGACCGGGGAGATCCGCGCTTCGATTCGCGGCGCGCCGTGAGGCGCGCAGGTCCGCGATCTCGCTGGTCCGTTCGCCGTGGGCATAGGTGACGATGCGACCCGAGGGCGTGAGCAGGTAGATCGGTCGATGCAGCGGATCGAGCTCGTCGACGATCCGGCGCTCGCCTCGGGTCAGCTTTTCGTTCGCGCGATCGAGCGAGCGATGGCCAGTTCGAGGATGGATCACGAAGGTTGCCACGTGGTCCGGCGTGAACGACAGACTCGCCTTCGGGCGCCAGTCATCGCGACGAGACGCGGTCGCGCTCGCGCTCCGCTGCCAGGTGAATCCGCCGTCGGCGCCGAGGATGCTTCCCACCTGCAGTCGGTCCAGATCGTCCCTCCGCGTCGTCGCCACGACGTGGACCAACGCAGCGACTGCCGCCCCGTCGACGGTCGAGTAGAGAGTACCCGGCGGATCCACTGCCGCACCTTCGTCGGAGAGAGCCGTGCCGGCCCGCTCCGGCCCGGCGTACGCGCATCCCGCCGCCGTCACGAGGATCAGACCCAGAATCGAGAGGATCGAGATAGGCTTCGTCGAGAGTCGTGATCTTGCATTCATGGTGTTAGGGCTCCGTTCGAGGTTCGATGAAACCATCGGCCGGACGCTCGCCCTCCGACATTGCCCGATCGGACTAGTCCTATCCGGTAGGCGACGTGCGATCCCGGCCGACGCAGGATCCGCCGGGGACAGAGCGACCCGGATGGTCGCCCGAGTGCGCGCCCCCTGGTCGGAATGTGGCCCGGATGCGTATCATGAGCCCCGCGCGCAGGACAGCTAGAGAGGAACGAATGCCGATCGACAGCACCCGAACCGAATGGGCCGCAGCCTTTCATCGTGCAACCTGGGGCTGTGGTCCCGCGATCGGCCGGGCACTCGGTCTCTCGCCGCGTACGGTGCAGCAGTGGGGTCAATCCGACTGCGAGAAGCGTTCGCCCGGCGAACGGCTCGAGATCGCGATGCGCGTGGCGCTCGAGCATCGCAAGCCGCACGACGCGTTGGCTCCCCTGCATCTGCTGGCCAGCCGCCTCGGCTATCGCCTCGAGCCGGTTCAGGAGAGCGTCGCCCAGGCCGCGCCGAAATCCGAGCCTCGCGCGATCACCCTCCAGGCCTCTAGGGCCATGGTCGAGACCAGCCAGGCGGTCAACGCGGCCATCGTCGCTCTCGAAGACGAGGTCATCTCGAGAGACGAGCTCGAGGAGATCCATCGAGAGTGCGACGAGGCGATCGAAGCGCTCCTGGTGCTGAAGCGAACCGTCGCCGACCAGGCCTGAAATCGCCTCGGACGGCTGAATCCGGGCGGAAGGAGCGATTTCGAGCCAGCCGTCAGTCAGCCGGTGACCGCGTCGCTCGCCGGCTGAGGGCTGCGCTGGTTCGTTTTCGAATCCACTACGCACTTCCTGCTGCTGCACTCGCGCGTCAAGTTCGGACGATGCCTCGACGACGACACGGAAGACCGGCATGCCCCGAGCCGGACCGCGCCACAGGAGACGGAATGAGCCAGCCAACATTCGAAGCCCGGACCACGACGACCCCCTACCTGAAGCCGGCGTATGCCCCGTCGGAATCCAGACTCGACGAGCGGCGCATCGATCGACTCGTCGAACGCGCCAGCCGGGCCCAGTCGAGCGAGATGCTGGGCCTGCAGGAGGGGGCGCTCAGTCGACTCGCGAGAGAGAGCTTCGAGGCCGGATTCGCGGCGGGCGCCGCGCGGGCCTTCGCGGCGGAGGGCGCAGCGGACGCAGCCGGTGGGCGACCTGACGACTCGACGATCCGGACTACGCCACGGAGTGATCACGACTCGTCTGCTGGAGACATCGCTTCTCCAGAGCCGATTCGAGCCCTGTCGCCTCGTCGCTTCGAGGTGCTCGAGCTGGTGGCGCGCGGCTTGACGAATCCCGAGATCGCCTCGGTGCTCGGCATCTCGGCCAATACCGTCAAGGCCCATCTCGCGAGCATTCTCGAAGTCCTCGACGTCAGCAATCGCACCGAGGCCGCGATGGCACTGCAGGACTACGAGCGTCGGGTCGGAGAGAGCGCGCGCTAGCAGAGAAGATTCGAGCACCCTGGCGATGACGGCTGCGACTCCGTCGCCTCCGGTTCGCGAGCGCGCGGAGCGCCGATGCGAGTCGGCTCAAGCGGCCTCCACCTCGACGCCGATTCCCGTGAGGTGTCCCATTCCGCCGACTGGATCGAAGCTGCCCGCACCCGTCGGAGACAATGCGTTCACGTTCACCCCGGGCCTGGCCTGCGCGACCGGCATGCCGCTGGTCTGCTGATTTCCGAAGCCGTGGCTCATGGCAACGACCCCCGCGCGAAGCCGATCGTCGAAGGCAAGCTCGGCCCGGATCTCGCCCTGGGCGTTGCGGACACGAACCCACTGCCCCTCTCGCAGACCACGATCGAGAGCGTCGCGCGGATTCATGAAGAGCGGATTCGTCTCTCCGCCCTTCGCGTCGCGCAGCGCCTTCACGTTCTGGAAGCCCGAATTCATCATGTAGTTCGTGCGGCGCGTGATGAGCTTGAGGGGCCGGCCCGCTTCGGACAGCAGCTCCTCGAGTATCGGCTCCGCGCGACCGAGCGTGTCCCGAAGCGCGGCGGGACAGCAGTCGAAGCCGTCCTCGCCGGACACGCGCGCAAGAAAGCCGCCAGGCGAGCTCTCGGAAAGCAACACGACACCCCCCTCGGCCTCGCGCAAGCCAGCGATCGAATGACCGGTCTCTGCGAGTCGTCCATCCCAGAGCGCCGACATCACGTCGCCGCCGGGAATCTCGAGAAGCGACGGCCGCTCGAGCTCCTGAAGGAGCCGCGAGAAGATCCACCAGTCGGGCTGTCGCTGGCCCCGCGGCGCCACCACGGCGTCGGTCCACTGCAGGTATGGACGGCGTTGGACCCCTTGCACGAAATAGTTGAGGTCCTCTCGCTCGAACCAGTCCGCGGCCGGCAGCACGAAGTGGGCGCGCTCGCCCGTCGCGTTGCGATAGAAGTCGATCGACACCAGCAGATCCAGGGAGTCGAGCGCCTGCTCGAGACGCTCGCCTCCGCCGATCGAGAGGGCGGGATTCCCGGCGACGACGATCAGCGCCCGAATCGGATCGCGATCGGCCAACATCATGTCCGCCATCAACGACCCGGGCGGGGTCCCCCGCGCCGGACGATAGGCGCCCCACTCGGTCGACTGCGTCGTCGATGCTTCAGGCGGCAGCACCATCGGAGGGACGCCCCGGGCCGGAAGGATATTTCCGCCCGCCCGATCGAGATTTCCGGTGACGAGCGAGAGCATCTGCGCCAGGTAGTAGGCCAGCGTCCCCTGACGGCCCATGTTCACGCCGGTGGAGACGTGAATGGCCGCGTGGGGAGCCGTCGCGAAGGTGCGCGCCATCTCTCGGATCCGATCCGCCTCGATCCCGACGACGGACGCGACCCGCTCGGGCGGATAGGCGCGCACGAACTCCCGAAGCGGATCGACGTGTCGGACCCCGGCGAGCGCCTCGGCGTCGAATCCCAGATCCGCTGCGCCTTCGATCTCGCATAGCATCGCCGCGAGCAGATAGGCATCGGTGTCCGGCTGGATCTGGATCGTCTCGCCGATGTCCGCGAGATCATCGAGCGCCAGCGGATTCACGAAGCAGACCGAAGCACCGCGGCGAGCTGCCTCGCGCAGCGCACCGACAGGGTCCGGCGTGGACAGAAAGGACATCTTGCTGATGCGAGGGTTGGTTCCGATCAGCAGCAGGTGATCGGCCCGATCGAGATCGGCGACCGGATGGATCTCGGCCGAGCCGTAGAGGATCTCGCTCACGACGAATTTGTTGGCGCAGTCCTGGGTACCCGCATTGAAGAGTCGCTCGATCCCGAGTGAGGCCGCGAACAGACCGGCCGACATGGAGCCTGTCGCATTGAACGCAGACGGGTTTCCCATGTAGAGCGCGACCGATCGAGGACCGTGCTCGTCGATCACCGCACGGATGCGCGCGGCGATCTCCGGCAGGACCTGATCCCAATCGGTCGGCTCGAAGCCCTGCTCGCCCCGCCGCTGCGGGGCGTCGAGCCGGTCGGGATCGTGGTGCACCTCCTTCGCGAGCAGCCCTTTGTGACAGGCGAAGCCCGCCGTGACGGGATGCTCCCGATCGGGTCGCAGGTCGACCAATCGACCCTCTTCGTCGACGCTTGCCTCGAGCCCACAATTCACTTCGCAGAGTCGACAGAAAGTCTTCACGATGCTCTCCTGATGGATCGGGTCGGGCCGATCGGACCCGCGCGGTTGCAAGCCGTCCAGGTATAGCCCGTCGGGCCCGGCGCGTGGTCGCTGAGCGCATGACCGGGTCAGTGATCGAAGGCCCGGTCGATCAGGAACAGATCGTGTCGGCTGACCGGCCCCGCTCGCGCCGCATCTCGTCGATGAAGGCGCGCGCGTCGCGCGAAGGTCGCAAGACGGCTGAGATCGGGGCAATCATGGGCCCCGCCCAGCGTCGTGCAGGCGTAGGCGCCGCAGCTCCGCCCGAATTCCAATGCCGAGGCGAAGCGCGTCGCGCGGGCCTCGTCGGAGAGGCCGGGCTCATCGAAGGGCGAAGCCAGCATCGAGGCCACGATGCCCGCGCCCATCGCGTCGCCCGCCCCGGTCGAGTCCGCCACCTGCTCGAGCAGGTAGGGCCAGGCGGCAACCGGCGTGTCCGTTCCCACCAGCTGGCCGATGACGCCGAAGCGCTCGAGGGAGACCACCACCGTACAGCGTTCGCGGAACCAGCCGAGGATCGACTCGAGCGACAGGTCGCGAAGCCCCGCGTCCGCGCAGAACACGCGGATCTCTCGCAGGTCGAGCTGGAAGACGTCGACATGGTCGCGCAAGAGACGCCCCCAGCGTTTCGTGCCCAGCCGATACTGCGCGCTCCCGAAGTTCACGTATTTCGCTCGTCCCGCGAGCTCGGGGGCGGTCAGGATGCGCTCGGTGATCGCTCCACGAAATCCGATCGAGGCTCGCGTCGGCTTCGCGCGATCCGCGTGCACGTGACCGACGAGGGCCAGATCGGGCCGGCTCCTCGGCCCGAGCTGCGCGAGCTGCCGATCGACATGATCCCGAAAGGCGCGCATCAGCTGGGGCGAGAATTCGTTCACGACCGCCCGCGAGTCGCCCTGACGGATGATCGTGGAGAAGGGCGTCGAGAGCTTCGTTCCTCGGATGCCGGGGTCCTTGCGCAGGTGGCGCGAGCCCCCGACGCGCGCTGCTTCCGCCAGCGCATCCAGGATCACCCGGGTGAGCGGGTCCGCCTGGGCGAGCGGCAGGATCGCCTGGACGTCGATCCCCATCGCGAGCAGCCGGCAGGCGTGGTTCACCGAGCTGCCCCCGGCCAGGCGCGGCTGCGGATCGATCGAGAATTTCGCGTCGGCCTCGAAGTCTCCGGCGAGCGGCAAGCCGTGCTCGATGTTCGCACCGCCGATGGTCAGGACGCGCCGATCCACGAGCCCCTCGGAGAGCGTGCTCGAATCGCTGCGCCTCCGAGCGCCGGCCGATCGCTGCATGCGGCATTTCCTTTCGCGAGGCCCACCGGCGGATCGACGAAGGCGATCACCCGCGCGACCCATCGGGGCCTTCCGCGAGCCCCGTCCATCAGCAGGCCCCGGAAGGCGGGCTCCTCGGGCGCCCAGTATAGACGGCTCTCTCCCTACGCTGCAGAAGTCAGAAGGCGGCCGCGATCCGGTCGCCGCTGCGCGAGATGTCCCCGGATCGACTGGTCGGTGTAGACTGCCGTCGCCGTTTTCTATCCAGGAGGCTCACCTTGGATCGCACGCGCCTGACCGAGGGCGGTCTCGAGATCTCGCGCATCGTGTTCGGTTCGATGGGCCGACGCGAGTCGAGCGAAGCGGAGCGGACGCGGACGCTGCACGCCGCGATCGACGCGGGCACGACCACGATCGATACCGCCCCGCTCTACGAGTTCGGAGAGGTCGAGTCGTTCCTGGGTCGCGCCTTGCGCGATCGCCGGAGCACCGTCGAGATCCTGTCCAAGGTGGGGCTGCGCTGGGACGACGACCACGGCGAGATCCTCTTCGAGTTCGATGACGCGACCGGCACGCGGCGCGCAGTCCGTCGCGACAGTCGCCCCCGGGCCATTCGCCGGGACGTCGAGGCGAGCCTCGAACGCCTCCGCACGGATCATCTCGATCTCTGTCAGATCCACTACCCCGACCTGGCCACGCCGATCGAGGACAGCCTCGGCGAGCTCGATCGCCTCGCCTGCGAAGGCAAGATCCGCCACATCGGCGTCTCGAATTTCGACGCGGCCCAGCTCGAGGCCGCCTTTCGACCGGGAGACGGGACCACGCGAACGCACCCGGTCGTCAGCAACCAGATCCACTTCAGCCTGCTCACCCAGGATCAGGCGAGGAACCTTCGCGACGTCACGCGCCGCTTCGATGTCGGATGGCTCGCCTACTCGCCCCTCGAAGCCGGTGCACTCAGTGATGCGATGCTGGCGCCGGGCCGGCTGGACGCGGCAGCGCGGGCCCGCTCCTACCATTTTCGGCCCGCGAACGCCGAGCGGATCCGGCAAGCCCTGGCCGACGCCGTCTCGCCCGTCGCCGCACAGCGCGGAGCGAGCGTGAGCCAGATCTGCCTCGCGTGGCTGCTGCATCAGGAGCTCGTGCGCGGCGTGATCGTCGGAGCCAGCGACACCGGGCAGGCGCGCGCAAACGCCGAGGCCGTGCAGATCCGCCTCGACGCGAGCGAGCTCTCCGCTCTGGCGGATCGCTTCGCAGGCCTTCGACTCGACCCGATGGCCGGCCAGAGCTGGCGAGATCGCGGAGCACACCTTCTCGGTCGCGTTCGCCGCAAGGCCCGGCGGCTGCTCGGTCGCGCGTGAGCCATCCTCGCGCGTCAGCCTCTGTCGCGTCTGAGCGGGAGCCTTCCTCGCCGAGCGGATCAGATTCATTTACGCTGACCTCGACGTGCTCCTTCGCACTCGAAGCCTGACGCGAGCGGCCTACCCTTGCCGGGCATCGTCTCATCCGCTGAGCCCACCGCGAGTCGGCTCAGCCGCAAGGAAACCACCCATGCCGACTCTCGAAGAACGCGTCGCAAGCCTCGAAGCCCGACTCCAGCAGGCGATCGATCGCCAGTCGATCATCGAGCTCACCGGACGCTACTGCCGTGCCGTGGCGGGCGACGACCTCGAAGAGCTGCTGTCGCTCTTTACCGAGGATGCCTCGCTGCACACGCAATTTCCGCCGGGCTCCGGACAGGATCACAGCGAGACGACGGGCAAGGCGGCGCTGCGAGAGACCTACCGCGGCACGCAGGGCATGGGGCTCCGGCCCTGCGTCCACAATCACATCGTCGAGCTCGACGGCGATTCGGCCCGCGGCTTCTGCTCTTTCGAAGTCCGACTGATCCAGGACGGCGTCGCCTACACGGGCGCGGGCCACTACCACGACGACTACCGTCGGGTCGCGGGCGATTGGCGCTTCCAGCGGCGGAGCCTGGTCCTCTACCACTGGGTGCCCCAGACCGAAGGCTGGG
The DNA here is from genome assembly GCA_963698485.1 of uncultured delta proteobacterium. GTDB lineage: Bacteria > Myxococcota_A > UBA9160 > UBA9160 > UBA4427 > UBA4427. The sequence continues at coordinate 831,891 of CAVORA010000005.1, forward strand.
CCTGATCCGCGCCGCGGACCCGCGGCCGGTGACCCGAGCACCGATCCCAAGAGCCACTCGAGTGCAGCGCGTCCCGGCTCGACGCTCCCAGCAATCCTGCGTACGCTCCCGAATCGAGGAATCCAATGACCGTTCAATACGACCCGTTCTCGGAAGAAGTGATCCATGGCGACAACCATGCGATCTATCGGCGGCTGCGCGAGGAGTCGCCCGTCCACTACATGAAGAAGTGGAACGCCTACGCGCTCTCCCGCTTCGACGACGTCTGGTGGGCCTGCGAAGGCGATTTCGTCTCGAACGCCAAGGGCGCCACGTCCGCGCATCTGCTGACGCGAGTCCAGCCGGTGCTGCCGCTGATCAACAACATGGATCCGCCCGAGCATACGAAGCTGCGCGGCGGCCTGCGCAAGCATTTCATGCCCGCGCGCGTGCGGGCACTCGAGCCGTGGATTCGCGAGCTCGTGAAGGATCTGCTCGAGCCCTTCGCCGACGGTGGGGTGCACGAGTTCGTCGAGGACTTCGCTCAACCGCTGGCCATGAACGTCGGCTGCAAGGTGATCGGTCTCCCGCCCGAAGACGGTGACTATCTTCGCGACGTGGTCGGCCGCTTCTTCACTCGCGAGCCCGGTCAGGCCGGGATGACCGAAGACGGGCTCGCCGCCATGGGCGAAATGAACGAGTACCTGCGACGGATCTCGGCCGAGCAGCGCGCCAACCCGCCTGCCGAGCCGAACGCCATCACGGTGCTGCGCGACTATCGCGATGCCTCGGGCAACGCGCTCAGCGACGACGACATCGGCTCGCACCTGAGCCTGCTGCTGATCGGCGGAACCGACACGCTCCCGAAGGTGCTCGCGAACCTGATGCTGCGCCTGCAGCAGAATCCGGACCAGCGCAGCGCGCTCGCGGCCCATCCCGAGCTCGCGGTGCCGGCCTTCAACGAGGCCGTCCGGCTCGACATGCCGACCCAGAACATGTGCCGCACGATCACCCGGGACGTCGAGCGTCACGGCACGACCATGCACGAGGGTCAAGTGATCGTGCTGCTGTACACGGCGGCCAACCGAGACGATCGCGAGTTCCCGGATCCCGACCGCTACGACATGCATCGAAACCCGCCGCGTTCGCTCGGCTTCAGCCACGGGCATCACGCCTGCATCGGCCTGCACGTCGCTCGCAAGGAAGGCGAGGTCGCCATCAACGAGCTGCTGGCGCGCTTTCCCGAGTACGAGGTCGACGAGTCGAAGCTCGAGACCTATGCGACGGAGTTCGTCAAAGGCTACTCGGCGATGCCGGTGCGCTTCCGAAGCTAGTCGGACCCTCCGACGCCACCCCGATTCGCGAGGGTCACCTCCCGCGACGACACCTGGAGCCAGCATGAATCGACTCGAGAACAAGGTCGCCCTCGTCACCGGCGGGGCCCGCGGCCTCGGCGCTGCCACCGTACGCCTGATGGTCGCCGAAGGCGCCAAGGTGGTCTTCGGGGACGTGCTCGAAGAGGAGGGCCGCGCCCTCGCCTCGGAGCTCGGCGACCACACCGCCTTCCTGCGCATGGACGTGACCGAGCAATCCGACTGGGACGCCGCGATCGCACGCGCCCAGGAGTTCGGTCCGCTGAACGTGCTCGTGAACAATGCGGCCGTCGTCCACATGGCGGCGCTCGTCGACACCACGGACGAGGACTATATGCGGGTCTTCAAGATCAACCAGTTCGGGACCTTCCTCGGGATCCGCTCGGTGGTCGAGCCCATGAAGGCGGCGGGCTCGGGATCGATCATCAACGTGTCGTCGATCGACGGACTGCACTCCGCAGCCGGCCTCTCCGCCTACTCCTCCACGAAGTGGGCGGTTCGTGGACTCACGAAGAACGCCGCCATCGAGCTCGGTCATTACGGCATCCGCGTGAACAGCGTCCACCCGGGCGGGATGTACACCGCGATGGGCGGCTCGGAGCGCTCCTCGGTCGAGCAGCTCAACCAGAGCACCTACGCCCTCTTCCCGATTCCCCGCGTCGGTCAGCCGGTCGAGGTCGCCCAGGTGATCCTGTTCCTCGCGACCGACGAGGCGAGCTACTCGACGGGCTCCGAGTTCGTCGCCGACGGCGGCTGGTTCACCGGCATGCGCAATCCGAACATGCCCTGCTCCTGATGCAGCCCGAGCCGGCGGCCCGGCGGCGATCGGATATCGTCACGGAGTGAATGACGCCCTGCCCTCCGAAGCGCGGGCGAAGTGAGGAGAAGCGCAAGCGATGACTCGAGCCGAAACCCCCGACGCTCTCGAATCCCTGGGACTGCCGCCGATCGACCAGGTCGGCTTCGTCGTGCGTTCGATCGAAGAGACGAAGCAGCGCTATGGCGCGCTCTTCGGCCCCTTCACCGAGATGGACGGCTCCGTCGAGGCGGCGGACTATCGCGGCAAGACCGCCGACGCTGACCTCGCCATCCTCTTCGGCCACTCGGGCGACCTCGAGATCGAGTTCATCGAATGGCGCGGCGGCGAGAGCCCCCATCGCGAGTTCATCGAGCAAGGCCGCGAAGGCATGCATCACCTGCGCTACCGCGTCGAAGACGCCGACCACTGGATCGAGAAGGTGGCCCAGGTCGGCTACAAGCCGATCTGGTACAAGCAGTTCTCGGCGGACACCGTCTTCGCCTACCTCGAGCGCGAGGGCGACCCGCTGCTGATCGAGTTTCTCCAGATGCCACCGGGTGGGCCCGGCACGAGCTGAGGCTCGGCGCGGGTGTCGTGCTCGGTGGGGTGGTCGCGCTTCGCCTTCCAATAAAGAGCGGCTGCGGACCGCAGGCGCCAATCCGAAGCGTCCCGAACGGCTCGGTCAGGCGGGGTCACCGTGAACTGTGAGACGCGGCGCCCACCCCGACAAACGAGGCATCATGCGCCCCCGGAAGCGCCGCGACGAGGGAGAACGGCGACCCCGCCTGACCGAGCCGTCTGGCACGACCTCCGACGGCGCCCGTCCCCACCCGATCAGACGATCTTGCCGGAGTGCCCCTCCCAGTACGGATCCCGCAGCTTGCGCTTGTACAGCTTGCCATTCGGATCGCGCGGCATGTCGTCGGTGAAGTCGATGCTATGCGGCCACTTCTGCTTGGCCATCTTGTCCTGGTAGTAGGCGATGATCTCGTCGCGTACGGCGTCGCTCGGCTCGACCCCCGGAACGAGCTCGATCACGGCCTTGATCTCTTCGCCCATGTCCTGGTTCGGGATGCCGAAGACGGCCACGTCCTGGACCTTGTCGTGCTGCTGCAGCACGCCTTCGATCTCCTGCGGGTAGATGTTGACCCCGCCGGCGATGATCATGTCGTTCGCGCGGTCGTTCAGGAAGAGATAGCCGTTCTCGTTGAAGTAGCCGATGTCGCCGACGGTGAAGAAGTCACGCAGGCGCGCCTCACGGGTCTTCTCGTCGGCCTTGTAGTACTCGAAGGTGTTGCCGGCCATCTTCATGTAGATCGTGCCGCTCTGCCCCTGCGGCACCTCGTTTCCCTCCTCGTCGACGATGATCACCTCGGAGTTGGGCCAGGGTCGGCCGACGGTGCCCGGATTCTTCTTCCACTCGTCCGGTGGCGCGATCGTGCCGCCGCCTTCCGTCGCCGCGTAGTACTCCCAGATCACGTCACCCCACCACTCGAACATCTTCCACTTGGTCTCGATCGGACACGGCGCGGCGGCGTGGATCATCGCGCGCAGCGATGACACGTCGTACTTGTTCCGCACCTCTTCGGGCAGCTTGAGCATCCGGTTGAACATGGTCGGCACCATGTGGCTGTAGGTGACCTTGTACTTCTCGATCCGCTCGAGTGCGCCTTCCGGCGTCCAGCGGTCCATCAGCACGACGGGATGACCCCAATGCAGCGCGGTGGTCGTCCAGTTGTTGACCGCCGTGTGATAGGTCGGCGCCTGGGTGATCTCGACGTGATTGTCATGGGGCATCACGCCGAAGAGCAGGAAGAGCATCCCCGAGCCCGCCGCGACCTCGTCGGGATGACGCGGATCCAGCGCGCGGCGTACGCCCTTCGGTCGGCCCGTCGTGCCCGACGTGTAGAACATGATCGAGCCAGACGAGAGATTCTCGGGCCGGGTCTTCGGCTGCCCATCGACCAGCTCGTCGAAGGAACGGAAGCCCTCGACGGATCCGATCGAGAAGGCCCGCGAGGGATCGAGACCCGACTCGTCGAGCGCGCGCTTGCTCTCGGCGGCGAATCGCTCGTGGGTGATATACGCCTTCGACTCGGCGTTGCCGAGGATGTAGGCGATCTCGGGACCGACCAGATGCCAGTTGATCGTCGTCACGTAGTAGCCGCTCTGATAGGCAGCCAGGCAGAGCGCGACCTGCTCGATGCAGTTGGGCAGCGTCGTCGAGATGTGGTCGCCGTGCTCGAGCCCCATCGAACGCAGCCCGTGCGTGATCTGATTGACGAGGTCGTAGAGCTCGCCGAACGAGATCTCACGATAGTCGGGATCCGCGATCGCCAGCCGGTCGCGATCCTCTTCGGCGATCTTCCAGAATCCGGTCGTTCCAAGGCCTTCCATGGGGGCTCCTCGTGCGTGTCTTCGCCGCTTGGGGCAGGCGCCAGCGGTCCTCTCGACCCAGCGCGATCGAAGACACTATCACCGCCCCGTCGCCCCCACCAACCACCCCACACGCCCCGGCGCCCGCGGACAGCTGCGTCCACGAGCGACATGCAACCCCCCGCCCGAGCGTCCCGGCGGCGGGCGCTCGCCGTGAACTGTGAGGCGCAGCGCCAGCCCCGGCCGTCGAGGCATCGATGCGATCCCGGAAGCGCTGCGACGAGGGAGAACGACGAGCGTCCGCCGCCGGGACGCCTAGCACGGCCTCACGCGCTTCGATCCCCTGGACTCTAGAAGTCGTCCCCGAGCGCCGCCTTGAACTCCTCGAGCGCCCGCAGCCGCGGCTCGATCCCGCTCCACTCCTTGCCCGGCTCGCGCACGCCCGTCTCCTCGGGCCCGAGCTCGGCCCAGGGCGCCGTCACCCAATAGCGACTGGCGCCGAGCGACTTCCAGAGCTGTGCGTATTCGACGCACTCTTCGAGGGTATGCGGCGGCTTGCGACCGCCCTTGGGCATCTCGAAGCGAGGGTCCGCGAAGTAGATCGCCCCCTCGAGACCGATCTCGCTCGGATCCCGGCCGACCTCCTTCGCCGCCGCGTGGATCACCTCGAGCTGCTCGCGGAGCACCTCTTCGCTGAACCACGGCGGATAGGGGAACCAGCCATCGGCCAGTCGGCCGACCCGGCGCAGCACCCGCGGACTCTGGCCGCCGAGCCAGACCGGGATCGGCCGCTGGATCGGGAGCGGATTGATGCCGACGGCGTTGAGCGTGTGATGCTCGCCGTGATAGGTCACGACCTCTTCGGTCCAGAGCAGCTTCAGGATCTCGAGCTGCTCGTCCATGATCTTGCCGCGCTGCTTGAAGTCGACGCCCATGCCCTCGAACTCGACGTCGTTCCAGCCCGCGGCCATCACGAAGCGCGTGCGCCCACCCGAGAGCAGGTCGACCTCGGCCGCCTGCTTCGCGAGCAGCGCCGTCTGTCGCTGCGGACCGACCATGATGCCGGTGCAGAACTCGAGGCTTCGGGTGACGGCCGCCAGATAGCCGAAGAGCACCATCGGCTCGTGCCAGCTCATGTGGCGGTCGTAGAGCGGCGGATGCCCGAAGTAGGGCTTCCAGTCCGGACGCACTTCGACGTCGGCGCCTAACACATGGTCACCGATCGTGATGTAGCCGTAGCCCATGTCCTCGAGGGCGCGCAGGAACTCCTTGAGCGCGCCCATGTCCTCGAGGATCAGGTGTTCCGGAAGATTCGTACCGAGCTTGACCATGATGGACCTCGTTTCTCTGGCAGCGGATCGATGATCGGAGAGGTCGGACGAGCCGACCCGGGTCGACTCAGAGCTCGATGCTCGACAGCACGCGGGTCGTCGTCTCCCAGTTGGCGCCTTCCACCGAGTAGGGCGCCGCCAGGAAGTCGGTCATGCCCGCGTCCCGGAAGCGGCGCAGGCGCCGCGCCACCTCTTCCTCGTCGCCGATCACAGCGATGTCGCCGATGCGCGTCGCGTCCGAAGCCTCGACGACCCGCTTGTACGGCATCGTCTGCTCGTAGAATCCGAACTCGGCCTGCGCGGCGTCCCGGGCTGCCGCGGTTCGGCTCCTGGGCACGACCGCCACCGCCACGACCCCGCCGATCCGCGGCTCGGATCGGCCGGCCGCCTTGGCCGCCGCCTGGACTGCCGGAGCGATCTCGCGCTCGATGGCGCCTTCGTCGGACCAGGTCGCGATCACGCCGTCCGAGAACGCGCCAGCCGCCCGCAGCATATGAGGCCCGAGGGCGCCGACCAGCAGGCTGCCGGGAGGCTGCGAGTCGGGCGTGCCGTAGATCGAGCCCAGCTTGAAGAACTCGCCCTCGTACTGCACGAAGCCCGACTGCTCGCGCACGCCGGCGGGCTTGGCGCCCGTCTCCATCGCCGCCTGCACCACCTCGAGATATTCCCGCACGTGGCGCGCGGGCCGCTCGAAGGGCAGACCGTGCATCGCGATCACCGCGGGATTGGAGCAGCCGATCCCGAGATGGATCGGGCGACCGATGGCCGCCTGCACGGTCGCCGCCTGGCGAGCGAGGGCCAGCGGATGGAAGAAATAGGTCGGGATCACGGCGGATCCGATCTCGATCCGCTGCGTCGCCTCCCCCGCCGCCTGCATCGACGCGAGCGCGTCGAGCGACCACGGCAGATAGGGCACCCAGGCGCTGGGAAATCCGAGCGCTTCGGCGCGGCGCGCCCGATCGCGGATCTCGTCGATCGAAGAAGACGGACCCCAGGCTTCCGAGACGAAGATTCCGACACGCATGGCGAGCTCCCTTCGGCAATCGCGCGGCCGCGCGCCCCGCTCGAGTGGTAACGCTTCGGGCGCGCGGCGTCGAGATCCCGGTCGAGCGCCGCTGCGCCCGTGCCGCGCGGATTCGGGTATGCTCCGCGACCCGATCCGGCGAGCCTGTCGACCCGCCGAGACCTGACTCCCCTGCTCCCAACGCCCCCGCGCGCGAGGCCTCGACATGTCGATCAGCGCCCAGACTGCCATCGTGGGAATCGGCCAGACGCCCTTCACCCGCGGCACCGAATCCTCGACCCTCGAGCTCCACCTCCAGGCCGCCCTCGAAGCGATCGAGGACGCGGGCCTGTCGCCGGCCGAGATCGACGGCGTGATGCCGAACGAGCTGGCCGGCACGATCGCCGAAGACTTCGTGCTGAACCTGGGATTGCCCGAGCTCTCCTTCTCCTCGACGATCCGGACCGGCGGCGCGAGCTTCGTATCCGCGATCCAGAGCGCTGCGCTGGCGATCGCGGGCGGCGTGGCGCGCAACGTGCTGCTCGTCGCCGGCCGTCGCGGCTACTCGGCCCAGCGCGTCTCGCTCACGAGCGAGGGCGCGATCCCGCCCCACCCGGTGATGCGCCACGTCGACGAGTTCGAGCGACCCTTCGGCAACACGGTCGCGTCGCAGTGGTTCGCCCAGGCCGCCCGTCGGCACATGCACGAGTACGGCACGACGAGCGAGGACTTCGGGCGCATCGCGGTGACGATCCGCCGGCACGCGAACAAGAATCCCCGGGCCCTGATGTTCGAGAAGCCGCTCAGCCTCGACCAGCACCAGGCCTCCCCGCTGATCGCCGATCCGCTGCGACTCTTCGACTGCTCGCTCGAGACCGACGGCGCCACGGCGATCGTCTTGACCTCGACCGAGCGCGCGCGAGACCTCGCGAAGACGCCCGTTCCGATTCTCGGCGTGGGCGAGGGGCACGGCTCGCCGCCCACGTCGATCACGCAGAAGCGCGACATGACCGGGATCGAAGGGCTGGCCCTCGCGGCCCGGCGCGCGTACGCGATGGCCGGGCTCTCGGCCGCCGACATGGACTCGGCCCAGATCTACGATGGCTTCAGCTGGATCGTGCTCGCCTCGCTCGAGGCCTGTGGCTTCTGCGGCCGCGGCGAGGGGGCGGATTTCGTACGCGACGGGCGGATCGGACTCGGCGGCGCGCTCCCCATCAATACGTCCGGGGGGCTACTGTCCGAAGGTCATTGCTCCGGCGCGAACCTCGTCAGCGAAGCCGTCCGCCAGCTGCGACGAGAGGTCGAGGCCGAGCGTCAGATCGAGCACTGTGAACGGATCCTCGTCACTGGCGAGGGCGATTTCCACGAGGGCGCCGCTCTCGTGCTGGGACGAGCCTGATGAACGCGAACGAAGCCGCGACCGGAGCCAGCGGAGACGCGAACGACGAGATCGTCCCGCGGCCGGCGCCCGCGGTCACCGAGCTGAGCCAGGGCTTCTGGGACGCCGTCGGGCGCCAGGAGCTGGCGGTGCAGCGCTGCCTCGGCTGCCAGACGCTGCGCCATTATCCTCAGCCGCTGTGTCCCGAATGCCGGTCGAGCGAATTCGACTGGGCGCCTCTCTCGGGCCGCGGCGAGATCTACTCCTACACCGTCGCGCATCGCGCCTTCCATCCCGCCTGGAAGGCACACGTCCCCTACGTGATCGCGACGATCGAGCTCGACGAGGGGGTGCGCATGGTCTGCGACCTCCTCGAGGCCGACCCCGAACGCATCGCCATCGGGCAGCGCGTCGAGGTCCGCTTCGCCGAACTCCCTGGCCAGGGGTGGATGCCCCGATTCGAGGTAATCGACTGATGGATCTCTCTCTCGACGAATCCCAGCAGATCCTCGTCGACACCTTCTCCGAGATGCTCGAGAAGGAATGTCCGACGACCCACGTACGCGACTGCGAGGCCTCGGGCTTCTCGCCGCGGCTCTGGGACCAATACTGCGAGCTCGGCGCCAACGTGATGGGCCTGCCGGAGTCCGCGGGCGGACTGGAGATGAGCCTGCTCGAGCTCGGACTGGTGGCGACCCGCTCGGGACACGCGCTGGCGCCGGTGCCCTTCATCGAGATCGCCACGACAGGGCGCATGCTCGCCGCGCTGGGCGGGGACGATCCGCTGCTCGAAGAGATCATCGAGGGCAGGCCGTCGGTCTCGCTTGCGCTGCCGCGACCGCACGCCGTGCAGGGTACGTCGAAGACCGCGGGCGGGCGCACGCTCGTGCCCTTCGGCGCGATCGCCGAGCACGTGGTCACGCTCGAAGGCGACACGCTCTTCGTCGTCGAGGACCCCGCGGCACGGCGCTCGGCGCACGTCCACGATCTCGGCGGCGGCGCCCTCGCCCACTGGGATCTGTCGCAGGACGAGAGCGCGTCGATCCGAACGCTCGCCCGGGGCGAGGCCGCGACGAGCGCCTTCACTCGCGCCGCCGCCGAGTGGAAGCTGCTCACCGCCTTCTGGCTGGTCGGCATCGCCCAACGCTCGCTCGCGATCGGCGCCGCCTACGCCCGCGATCGCATCCAGTTCGGGGTGCCGATCGGCGGCTTCCAGGGCATTGCCCATCCCCTCGCCGAGTGCGCGATTCGCGTCGATGGCGCCGAGCTGCTCTGCTGGGAGGCGGCCTGGGCCGATACCGAGGATCCCGACCGCTTCGAGATGCTCGCGTCGATGGCCTTCGTCTGGGCCTCGCAGACGGCGATCCGCACGGCGGACATCAGCCTGCATACCCACGGTGGCTACGGCTTCTCGACGGAATACGACATCCAGCTCTACTACCGCAGGGCTCGTGCGCTCTCTTCGATCGGCGCGTCGCCGCGGGAAGAGCTGCAGGCGGTCGCCGAATCGTGTTTCGACCCGGACGGCTCGGGCTCTTCGGAATTCCTGCTGGGAGGTGCATGACATGGACTTCAGACTCGGCCCCAAGGCGGCAGAAGTCAGACGAGAGATCCGGGCCTTCCTCGCCGAGCATTTCAGCGAGGAAGACCGCAAGGAAGCGGCCCGCGACGGCGGCGGACACAACTGGGAGCTCTATCAGAAGCTGGCGGCGAACGGCTGGGTCTCCGCGGGCTGGCCCGAGGAGATGGGCGGCGGCGGCCGCGACCCCTATGAGATCCTGACCCTCTACTGGGAGCTCTGCAAAGCGGGCTTCCCGTGGATCGGGCTGCTCAACAACGGCTTCATCGGCCACACCCTGATGGCGATGGGCACCGAGCAGCAGAAGAAGGAGCTCGTGCCGAAGATCGCCTCGGGCGAGATCGCCTTCGCACTCGGCTACACCGAGCCCGGATCGGGCTCCGACGTCGCCGGCGCCCGCACCCAGGCGACCCGCGACGGCGACGACTGGATCCTCGACGGCCAGAAGATGTGGACGACCACCGCGCACACCGCGCAGTACATCTTCATGCTGACGCGCACGAGCACGCAGGACCGACCCCATCGCGGCCTCACGATCTTCATCGTGCCGACCGACGCCGAGGGCGTCGACATCCAGCCGATCCACACGATGGGCGGCGAGCGCAGCAACGGCGTCTACCTGACGAAGGTCCGGGTGCCGGACGCCAACCGCGTCGGCGAGGTCGACAAGGCCTGGTCGGTCCTGATGTTCGCCCTCGGTCTCGAGCAGGCGATGGGCTACGCCGATCTCCAGGAGCGCTTCATCGAGAACGCGGGCCGCTGGGCGCTCGAGAAGGGCGCCGATGGAGCACGCCCCTTCGATGATCCACGGGTCAAGGAGCAGCTCGGGCAGACCGCGATCCACGCCGAGGTCTCGCGACTGCTGCGTCATCGCTCGACCTGGCTGGCGGCGGAAGATCGGCCGCTCGGCGGCAAGGGCGCGATGACGAAGTCCTTCTCGGGCACCTCCTACCTCGAGGACGCGCAGGCCTTCATGGACCTCGTCGGTCCGGCCGGCCTGCTCGACGAGGACACCGAGGGGGCGATCGCCGGCGGGAACTTCGACGAGGCCTTCCGGCAGACGCCGGTCAACACGATCTACGGCGGGACGGTCGAGATCCTGCGCAGTATCGTGGCGGAGACCGAGCTCGGGCTCCCGAAGAGTCGCTAGGCGGGTCCCCGGCTGCGGCGTCCTGGCGTGGGGCGTCCGAGACTGGCTGCACATGCGAGAGACGAGAGGAGCACCTGATGAAGCTCGATCCGAACAACACCTGGAGGCTGGTCGAGAAGCGGCTCGCCGAAGAGACCGACCCCGTGCTGCGTCAGAACCTCGAGCTCGTGCTCGAGCACATGAAATGCGAGGCCAAGGCCGACATCGAGGGTGTCGTGGCGACGCTCGTCGACGAGCCCGTCTACGTGATGCATGACAGTCCAGACGATCCGATCATGAATCCGAAGGGCAGCAAGGACGCCGTCCGGAAGTTCTATGACCTGACGATCGTCCAGTCCGGGACCCATCGCCTCGAGCTCGACTGCCAGCGCGTGATCGTCGACAAGGATGCGGTCGTGACCGAAGGCGTGATGCGCATGGCGTATCCGGGCCGCACGCTGACCGCGATGGGCATCGAGGTCGATGATCCCGACGGCTACTACATGTATCAGGCGCGCATGGGGATCGTCTGGCCCGTCGACCGCGCCGCCGGCAAGCTCGTCGGCGAGGAGGCCTACACCGGGGGCGACGGCTTCGCCGGCATCGCCGACCGGAAGCTCTCCGAGAGCGACATCGCCAAGCTGCAAATCTGAGACAGCGAAGAGAAGAGAGAGGAAGAAGAACTTGTCGAACCTTTTCGATCTGACCGGACGCGTCTCCCTCGTCACCGGCGCCACCAAGGGCCTCGGCCGGGCCATGGTGCAGGGGCTCGCTGAGGCGGGCAGCGATGTCGTCATCGTGAGCCGCAAGGCCGATCTCTGCGAGGAGGTCGCGCACGAGGTCGAGAAGTCGACCGGACGGCGCGCGCTGCCGGTGGCGTGCCACATGGGCGAGTGGGATGCGCTGCCCGGCCTCGTCGATCGGGTCTACGACGAGTTCGGCAAGATCGACGTGCTCGTGAACAACGCCGGCATCAACCCGTCGATGACGCCGATCACGGAGATCAGCGAGGCCTACTTCGACAAGCTCTGCTCGGTGAACCTGAAGGGACCGATCCGCCTGGCCGCGCTCGTCGCGCCGCGCATGGGCGAGCACGGCGGCGGCAGCATCATCAACGTCGCGACCCTCGGCGCCTACGCTGCGGGCCCGGGCGTCGGGACCTATACGGGGCTGAAGGCGGCGCTGCTGAACTTCACGAAGACCATGGCAGCCGAGTGGGTCTCGCTCGGCATTCGCGTGAACGCGCTCTGCCCCGGCCCCTTCCTGACGGAGATGATGAAGGGGACGGCCAAATACGACGCGGGCTTCATCGATCGCGCAGCCGAGGCCACGCTCATGAAGCGCGTCGCCGCCCCCGAGGAGATCATCGGACTGACGCTGTTCCTGGCGAGCGATGCCTCGTCCTACGTGACGGGCGAGGACTACTCGATCGCCGGCGGCATGCGCAGCAACTAGGCCCTTCGCGCTCCGCCGCGCGCGTCGGAGGACGACTTGCGGCGCCCCCGGCCCGACCCTGCTCTGTCCTCGCCGAGGACCCGGAGCCCCATCGACAGCCGACCGACCATCGGCTGTAATCGGGCGACCCACTCCCGGGCCCTGATCGGAGAACGAGAGACATGAAGCTCGAAGGCGGCTGCTACTGCAAGGAAGTCCGGTACGAATCCACCGGCGAGATCGCCATGAAGGCACAGTGCTTCTGCCGCGAGTGCCAGTACATCACGGGCGGCGACTCGCTGCTGGTCGTGGGCGTTCCGGAGGCGGGCTTCGAGGTCACGAAGGGGAGCCTCAAGGCCTTCAAGCGGGCGGACCTCGAGAACGGCGTGACCCGGGAGTTCTGCCCGACCTGCGGCACCCACGTGACGACGCGGCCGATGCCGGGGATCGTGATGATCAAGGTCGGCACCCTCGACGATCCCTCCGTCTTCGAGGGCCCGCAGATGGCGATCTACACCTGCGACGCGCAGAAATACCACAAGGTCCCGACCGACATCCCGACCTTCGAGAAGATGCCCGGCTGAGCGAGCGCGATCGTCGACCGCTACTCGACCGCGTACTCCGACAGGTCCGGCCGACGCGTCATGTCCCAGTACTGATACATGGTCCAGGGCACGTTCGTGATCACGCGCCCGGACGAGTTGTTGTAGTAGCTGCGCACGCGCGGATGGCGCCAGACCATGTGCTCCATCTCGGCATCGAGTCGCTCGTTGTAGGCTTCGTGCACCTCGGGCCGGCAATCGATCGCGCGATGGCCCTGCTCGAGCATCTCGCGCAGGCAGCCCATGATGTAGGTCGTCTGACACTCGAGCATGTAGATCACGCTGCCGACGACCGGATTGGTGTTGGGTCCGTAGAGGCAGAAGAGATTCGGGAAGTCGGGGATCGTGATCCCGAGATAGGCACGCGGATTCTCGCCGCCCTCCCAGCGATCCTGTAGCCGCACGCCACCCCGGCCGACGATCTCCATCGGCCAAAGGAACTTGCCGGCGTGGAAGCCCGTCGCGAGCACGAGCACGTCGCACTCGTGAAGGCGCCCGTCCTCGGTCACGACGCCCTCTTTGGTGATCTCGCGGATGCCGTCGGTCACGAGCTCGACGTTCTCCCGCCGCAGCGTCTCGTACCAGCCGTTATCCATCAGCGGTCGCTTGCCGAGGGGCGGGTAGTCGGGAATGCATTTCTGCATGAGCTCCGGATCACCTTCCAGCTGCTCGCTGATGTGCTGGGTCGCCGCCTGCCTGAACAGGTCGTTGATCAGGCTGGTGGAACGGTCTGCCCCCTCCTGCCAATCGGGATCGATCCGAAAGACCGGATAGGCGCGATCCGAGCCTGCCCAGAAGAGCAGGAAGCGGTACCAGCTGTGATAGAAGGGGATGTGGCGCAGGCACCACTTGAAGCCGTCGTCGATCGTCGCGCGGTAGCTCGCGTTGTACGAGGCCCAATGGGCAGCGCGCTGGAAGACCGTCAGTGAAGAAGCCTGCTCGGCAACGCGCGGGACGAATTGCATCGCGCTCGCGCCGGTTCCGATGACGCCGATCCGCTGGCCTTCGAGCTCGACGTCATGTCGCCACCTTGCAGAGTGGAAGCAGGGGCCCTCGAAGGAATCGAGACCCTCGATGTCCGGGAACTGCGGCCGATTGAGCATCCCGACCGCGCTGATGACCGCGTTCGCTTCGAGCACCTGCTCCTGGCCGCCGGCGCCGCGCACCCGGACGCGCCAGATCGCCTTCGCCTCGTCGTACTCCGCCCGGATCACCTCCGTGCCGAAACGGATCCGCTCGTCGACGTCGTGCTTCTTGGACACCCGCTCGATGTAGGCCTTGAGCTCGTCGCGCCGCGAGAAATAGTCCGACCAGTCCGGGTTGTGTTCGAAGGAATACGAATAGAAGTGATTCGGGACATCGACGCGCAGATCGGGATAGCTGTTCTCGTGCCAGGTCCCTCCGACGGATTCGTTCTTCTCGACGATCGTGTATGGAATCCCCGCCTGACCCAGTCGGATCCCCGCGCAGACCCCGCCGAAGCCCGCCCCGACGACCACGACGTGAAAATCTTCCAGCACGTCCTCGGGTGGCCGCGCGTTCCATTCGAAACGCCGCGGATCCGGCTCGGCGAGCGCGGCCTCCTCGATCGCCAGCGGGACGTACTCCGGAGGCAGCGGCTCGCCGGCGCACCAGCTCATCATCTCGGCCAGCAGCTCGTCCGAAGGCATCGGCGCCACCGCGCCGTCACCGTCTCGATAGGCGCGAAGCGCCTCGAAGGCGACCCGCCGAATCGCCGCCTGGTCCGCCTCCGAATGGTCGCCATCGACCGCCCCCATCATCGGCGAGCTCGGCGCGGGAAAGCGCGAGAGCAGACTCGCGTCACCGGTCAGCTGGACGATCGCCGGCAGCAAAGCCGGCAGGTTGGCATGTTCGAGATAGCGTTCGAGCGTGGCGTCATCGGCGGGGATAGTCATCTCTGGATGCTAACCCGCAGAGATCGACCCGCGCGAGGGCCCGGGCACGACCCGCGTCCCCCCCTGATTCAGCCGGGCAGCTCATCGGGCGCCCCAGGAGCGTCCGCCATGTGAAAGGGGCGATAGGCGGGGGCCGTCTCGATTCCGAGCTCGCGGCGAACCTGGTCGATCGGTCGGGACAGGTATTGCTGCCAGTCGACCGCCAGCAGCAGCGGTGACTTCACGCCATGGCGATAGCCTCGCCAGACGGTGAGAAAGACGTCGGGCCGACCTCGGAAGGTGCACATCGTGGCGTTCAGAAGACAGATCAGTAGATACGCGCGGTTTCGGATCTGGCCGTAGGTCCAGGCGATGATCCCGGCCTCGCCCGCCATGTCGATCCCGTAGCCCAGCAGCACGTGCCAGAAGTCATGACTGTCGCGGTGGCGGTTGTAGATGAAGCGATGCGCCTCGGTCGCGGGGAATTCTCGTGCCACCTTCTCGCTCTCGGTCGAGATGAGCAACGGGTCTAGACGATTCTCTCGACAATGGCGAGCGTACTCATGACCGAGGCTGCCCGGAGGCAGATCCGTGAGCGTCTCCGGCTGGAGAATCCCGGACGGAAGCGGGATGCGCTCGCCAAGGATGCGCCGACCGACCGGGTGACGAGCCATGCGCTCGAGGATCGCACCGTCGTCGCGACCTCCGAGTCCGAAGAACGTGAGGACCGCGCCGCGAAACTCCTTCGGGTCCCGCCTTCGAATCGCCGCCGCCTCCTTCAACATCGACAGGTCGATCTTGAAGCCCCAGGTCGGCAGCTCCGGCCCCGGACCGGCTTCGGCCGGCCGTGAGGACGCGAACCGCTTGGTCTTCAGATTGGCTTCGGTCATGTTGCGAACCTATCGCGACTGGATCCGTCGCGCGACGCGGCGCGCTCGCGCGGACCGCTCGGGATCAGGCGTGGATCGAGCCGCCACCATCCACCCAGAAGGTCTGACCGGTCAGATAGTCCGAGTCCTCACTCGCGAGGAAGGCCACGACGCGGCCGATGTCGCGCTCCGGATCGCCGAGTCGGGCGATCGCCCGCTTCCCGATCGCGAGCTGCCTGAACTCGGGATCCGGATGGTTCTCCACGTAATCCTTCATGCCCGGCGTCATCGCGGCGGGGCACACGACGTTCACGTTGATGCCGAACTCTCCCCACTCCCGAGCCGCGACTCCCGTGAGCGCGCGGACGCCTTCCTTGGCCGATGCATAGGCCGCGAAGCCGGCCAGGCGCTCGGTGCCAGCGCCCGACGAGAAGTTGATGATCTTGCCGCCACCCTGCTGCTTGAAGTGGGGGAAGCAGGCCTGCATGAAGTGGAAGCTGCCCTTCACGTCCACGCCGAGGATCCGATCGAAGTCGGCCTCGGTGTGCTCCATGAAGGGGAGGTTCGAGGTCTTCAGGGAGACGCCGGTCGCGTTGTTGATCAGCACGTCGATATGCCCGAGCTCGTCGAGGGTCTTGTCGACGGCGGCCTCGACCTGATCGCGCTGGCTGACGTCACATTGCATGGAGATCACGCGGCCACCGTGCTTCGCGACCTCGCTCGCCGCCTCGGCGCCCTGCTCGGCACGCAGCTCGACGAGCGACAGATCGGCCCCTTCCTTTGCGAGAGCAATCGTCATCCCGCGCGCGACTCCGCCACCGCCGCCGGTCACGATCACCACCTTGCCGTCGAGCTTTCCCATCTTCGCTTCCTTCCCGCGCATGCCCTCGCGCTGCGCGCCGTCATGCCAGCGATTCAACCGCCTACGCCCTCGCGTTGCAACGATCGCGCATCGTCTCCTGCGTCTCCTGCGCGAAGCGGCGCTGGAAGCGCCGGAAAACCGGCGCCCCCAGCCGCCCGAGCCAGCCGCCGGGCTTCGAGATCGCCTGGACTGCATAGCGAACGACGCCGCCCCGTGGATCCTGTTGGATCGAGAAGCGCTCCTCACCCGCGCCGATGTGGCCCGGCAGGGTGCCCAGCGAGAACCCGAACCGGCGCGCCTCCTCTTCCCGAAAGACCTCGAGAACGCGACACGGGTGAAGCGAGGCGAAACCGAAATGCGTCGCCAGGGTCGCGAAGCAGAGCCCGGCCTCGAGATTCGAGCCGTTCGAGACGACCCGAGTGAAGGAGGGCGGATAGTTCCCGAATCGCGAGAGCTCCGTGCAGGCCGCCTCGAAGACGGCGTCGCCCCGACCGAGCTCCGTCTCATACGCATGCAACGCATAGCCCGGCGGCGCCACGCGGAGCGCGTCTCGCGTCGCACCGACGGCCCCGTAGTTGCAGGGCACCTCCGCGAGCTGATGGAGGATTGCCCGCACCTCGCGATCGGTCGGCATCACCAGGAAGAACAAATCGGATCCATGGCAGCGGCGGCGACGAAGATCGTCTCAGCCCTTCGCGGGGTTCGAGGTGTTGGCGATGTTGGCGAGATGCGCCCAGGCGGCGGGCAGTGAGACGTCGCGATTCGGCTTGCGGGGGGGCATGTTGAACTCCGCCGGAGGCCGCCACTCCATCGCGCGCATGACCTGACCGATATGGGTCATGTTGAGCATGTCGAGGCTGTAGCAGAACAGGCCGTCGCCGACGTAGTAGAGAATCGAGAGCCCCGGCACCGACCACGGCGTGCCGTCCTCCTGATGCCCGAGGATCTGGTCCCACTGGCTCACGAGGCGATGTCCGTCGACCATCGTCCAGTTCTCCGGCGTCGACCATCCGTAGCCGGTCAGGCCGGCCATCGAGCGCTCGAAGAACTCCCGGATCGCGGCGTTGCCCTCGACGCGACCCCAGGCCGGGTCACAGTACACGGCGTCTTCGGTGAAGAAGTCGCCGAGCGAGGCCCAGCTCGCACGACCGGCGTCGATCTCGTCCCGATGGGCCACGAAGCGTTCATAGGTCTCGACGGCTTCGCGCTCGATAGCGGTGGTCATGATCGGCTCTCCTCGTTCTGCGCGCTCTCGTCGCGTCGGGTGCTCCCCGGTCGTTTCGCTGACCGGGGCGGCAGGTGGTCCGGGATGATGGCGCTGACGTCCGTTCATGGCCAGCCCGGGGTGGCTCCTCCGCGGGAGCGGCGGGGAGCGCGGCCGGACGCGGGTCCGCCTAACGGATCCGCCCCTGGATCGTCTCGTCGGTCATCGGCGTCCAGCCCCCGCCCATCAGATGGTTCCCACCGTCGACGTCGATGATCTGGCCCGTGATCTGGCGGGCATCGTCCGAGAGCAGGAAGGCGCAGGCGTTCGCGATGTCGTCCGCCTCCGTCAAGCGGCCGAGCAGCAGGTTCCCCGCCGCCGCCGCGCCATCGTCCGGCTCCCACATCTCGCGCGTTCCGGAGGTCTTCGTGAGGCCCGGCGCGACCGAGTTCACGCGGATCCCGAGCGGAGCGAGGTCGCGCGCGAGCACCCGCGTGATCGCGTTGAGGGCGGACTTGGCCGCCGCGTAGGCGATCATCTTGGGCGTCGTCTTGTGCACGGTGCCGCTCGAGATGTTCACGACCGCCCCGCCGCCCTCGCCCAGCCCGCCTTCGATCGCCGCCTGCACGAGCGCGACTGCACCCCAGGTGTTGAGCTCGATCGTCCCCATCAGCTCCTGCTTCGTCATGTCGCGCGGGGACCCGAGGAAGCGATTGCCCCCGACCGTGTTGACGACGTAATCGAGTCGACCGTACGTCTCCCGAGCGGTCTCGACGAGGCGCCGCGCCGTCTCATCTTCCTCCGACGACCCGGCAATAGCCGTCACCGCGAGTCCCCGCTCGCGTAGCGCGCGCTCGGTCTCGCGCAGCGGCTCCTCGTTGCGACCGTTGATCACGACCGACGCGCCCTCGCTGGCCAGGCGGGCGGCGGTCGAACGCCCGATGCTGGGGTCGAGGGAGGCGCCGGTCACGATCGCGACCCGTCCGTCGAAGCGGCCTGCGTGCACTTGCTGAGTCATGCTTTGGATCTCCTGCTTGGGCGAGTGGGCGGCGGGATGCGAACTCGCTCCTCACGGCACGCCGTTACGCTAACAGACGCGCACGGGTCGGGGACGAGCGCGCCCGGAGCCCCTTGGCAGTGCCCGTCCGCCCTTCCGTCCGTCCGCGCGGCGCCGAAAACGCTGGCCAAGAGGCGATCCGCTGGTGCATGCTCCGTCAGATGAAATACGAAGTCGTCACCGCGGAAGCGCCCCTCGGAGAGGGGCCGGTCTGGTGCCCCGACGGCACCCTCGTCATCACCCAGCTCTCGCCGGGCACGCTTCGTCGCATCCAGCCCGAGACCGGCAAGTCCGAGGTCCTCGTCTCGGTGCTCGGCGGCTGCAACAGCGCACAGCTCGCGGCGGACGGCGGCTTCATCGTCGCGAATAACGGCGGCATCGACTTCACCGCCTTCGCCGAGCACCTCGGCCTCGACGCCTCGAAGGTCGCCTATCGGCCCGGTCCGCCGGGCCTGCAGCGCGTCTTCCCCGACGGCGACGTGATCACCCTGGCCCACGAAGGATTGCAGGCGCCGAACGATCTGATCGTCGCCGCGGACGGCACGATCTACCTGACCGACCCGCCGCCCCATGGCGGCACCCAGACCGAGGGCGGAGAAGGACGCTTCTTCAGCTACTCGCTCGACGTGGGGCTGCGCGAGATCGCCGGCGGCTTCGACTTCGACAATGGCGTCGCGCTGTCGCCCGAAGGGCGATTGCTGATCGTCGAAGCGCGCGGCCTGATGTGGATCGATCCGGAGACTGGCGCACAGGAGTGGTGGATCGAGCAGCTACCGGGCGAGTCGCCGGGCGACGGGTTCGCCTTCGACGTGGACGGACGCGTCTACTGCGCCTGCCCGATGGACCACTGCATCCGGGTCTTCGATCCGAGCGGCAAGGAGGTCGACCGCGTCGACCTGGGCGAAGGCGCCTACCCGACGAACGTCTGCTTCGGCGGCGCCGATCGGCGGACCCTCTTCACGACCGAGCTGGCCCCGGGCCGCGTCTGCGCGATCGAGGGACTGCCGACGCCCGGCCTGGCGCTTCACCTCTGGCCGACCCCCTAGACGCGTCGGCGTTCGGCACTCGGGCCGCGCGGACCGTCATTCGTCGGGAAATCCCACGTCGAGCGTGACGGCCTCCCACTCGTCCAAGGAAGCCTGGAACTCGGCGAGCTTCGCGCGGGTCGCGGCCAGCACGTCGCCGCCCAGAAGCAGACGCAGCGGCGGCTTCTCCATCCGACTCAGCATCAGGACGGCGTCACCGACGCGCCGCGGATCCCCGGGCTCGCCACCCGAGGAAGACCGGATCAGCTCTCGACGAACGCCGATCGTCGCCTGATAGTCGGCGATCGTAGGCTCCGACTCCTGCATCGAGCGGCTCGACCAATCCGTCCGGAACAGACCCGGCTCGATCGCGCTGACGCGCAGACCGAGGGGTGCGAGCTCTTTGGCCAGGCCCTCGGTGAGGCTCTCGAGGGCGAACTTCGAGGTGCTGTAGTAGACGTTCCCGGGATTCGACACGAGACCCGTCATCGACGAGATATTCACGATGTAGCCCCGCTTGCGCGCGCGCATGCCGGGCAGGACCGCCTTGATCATGTCGATGGCGCCGAAGAAATTCGTGTCGAACATCTTTCGGACGTCTTCGTCGACGCCTTCCTCGACGGCGCTCACGTAGCCGTAGCCGGCATTGTTCACGAGCACGTCGAGTCGACCGAAGGCCGCCTCGGTGTCGGCGACGGACGCGCGCACCTGCGCGGGATCGGTGACGTCGAGCGCCAGCGCGATGGCCTGACCCGGGAAGGCGTCGACGAGGTCCGCCACGGTCTCGGGCCTGCGCGCCGTCACGGCGACCCGTTCTCCCCCCTCGAGCGCGGCACGAGCGATCTCGCGACCGATGCCCGTCGAGCACCCTGTGATCAGCCAGACCGGACCGTCGTTTTCCTGCGCGCTCATGAGCTCCCTCTCATCTCCATCCGTCCCTCCGTCATCGGCTGCACGCTAGCGGTTTTTTCGGGCCCCGAGAGGCGCCTCCTCGCCAGCGTTTCGACGGGTCGTCGACTCGACGCGCCGGTCATTCGACGCGTCGACCGGCGGCTTCGATCCAGCCCCCCGGATGACGTCCCTCCGGATCGTGATGCGTCCAGTGGATCACGCCGCCCTTCTCGTTCCACTCGTACTGGCCCCGCAGCCTGACGCGACCGTTCTCGCGGAGGTCGAGGCGATCGGCAAGATCGATGTTGTGCGCGACGAGCAGCGTCCGACCGCTGTCGAGCTCGACCAGGAAGCGCTGGTGTCGAGAGCCGTCGAGATCGTCCCGCAGGTTCTTCACGACGCGAGCGTCGAGGGTGACCATGAAGCCCGACTCGCGTCGCGCGAAGGCCTCCTCGATCCTGCGACTGCCATCGCTGCGGGCAGGCCGGTCGGATCCGGAGTCACCGTCGAGGCGTCGCGCAGGCTCGGCGCCACGCGCCGCCGCCGGCGCCTCGCTCGTTCGCCACGCGCCGAGATCGAAGCCCGCCTGCTGAGCCAGCCAGCCGAGGCCGAGAACGAGGATCGCCGCCAGGAGCCGCCTGGTCTGTCGATTCATCTTTCCGGAACCGAGCACTAGAGATCCAGCGACCCGACGAGCTCGAAGGAGCTGTCCACCGCGACCCGCGACGGGACCCAGACGAGAGACAGTCGCTCCACCTCGAGGCGGCCACCGACGCGCCCAGGATGCTCTCCACCTCTCGGAGAACCTCGATGTGATGCTGGTCTCCTCGACTGTGGATACGCACTCCAAGCGGCACGCGTAGTCTCGCGCTAAGCCCCAACCTGGGATCTACTTCATCAACCTCCCAGTCTCAACCACTGCCGGTCTAACTCAACGACTCGACCCCGATTCTCACTGCGCCAGTCCCCACC
>CAVORA010000006.1:0-369557 GCA_963698485.1 uncultured delta proteobacterium
CCATCTCCGACTCGTAGACGAAGGGCCAATCGGCGGCCTCCTCGGCCACGAAGAACGCAAAGGGATCGAGCTCGGCGATCTCGGCGACCAGATCGACCGTGATCCGAAGCGCGCGCGCCGGATTCGGGATCACGATCCGGGCCAGGAAATTCCCGGACGGGTCCTGCAGCCAGTTCAGGAAATGCTCGGTCGGCTCGACCTGGAGCGAATAGGCTCGGGTCGGCGTGCGCCCGTGCGGAGCGGGTCGCAGCCGGATGGTCTGGGGCTCGAGATGAACCAGCCGATCGTAGGCGTATCGGCTCTCGTGATGGATCGCGACCTCGATGGGCAAGCGGGGCCTTTCTATTGGTGCGCAGGGTCGATGCCCGGCCGATCGCGACCCGTTACCCTGCGCGAATCCGAGCGACCGAGGAGACGAGAGCGGTCGGCCATCCGGTCACGGAGCCGTCATGGGAGAAGAGATTGGAACCGGGCTGGACCGAGTATACGCGCTTCGTGATCGCCCTCTCGACGATCATCAACCCGATTGGAGCGGTCCCCGTCTTCCTCGGCGCGACGCGCGATTTCTCGCTGCAGCAGAAGCGGACGACGGCGCGCATCACGGCCTTTGCGGTCGGCGGCGTGCTGTTAGCCTCCGCGATCTCCGGCGAGGCGCTGCTCGGCGTGATGGGGACCAGCCTGTCGGCCTTCCGGGTCGGAGGCGGAATCGTGATCCTGCTGATGGCGATCGCGATGCTCACCGCACGCGGAGAGGATCCGCATCTCCGGCAGGGTCCCGACTCGAGCGACGCGCAGAGCATCGCGTCGATCGCGGTCGTGCCCCTGGGCATCCCGCTGCTCGCGGGCCCGGGCGCGATCAGCACGTCGATCATCCAGATGCAACGCGGCGCGGGGCTCCTCCACGCGGCCCTGGTCGCGGCCTCGATCCTCGTGGTCGCATTCTTCTGCTGGATCGTGCTGCGCAACGCCGAGCGCGTCGGCGCCTTCATCGGTCCTGTCGGGTTGAACGTGATCTCGCGACTCTTTGGCCTGCTGCTGTCCGCGATCGCGATGGAGACGATCGCGAATGGCTTGAAGGGCCTCTTCCCTATTCTCGCGGGCTAGGGCGGCGCGGCCGATGATGCGGTCTCGCTCCCTGTATCTCGTGTGCCGCTCCGGCGGCCGGAAAGATCATCGATGGAAAGCTTGATCTGGGTGGGCATCCTCGCCTGTCTCGTGCAGTCGGGGCTCTTCTCCGGCTTGAATCTCGCGTTGCTCGGGCTGAGTCGGCTGCAGCTCGAGGTCGAGGCGAAGGGCGGCAGCCGCGATGCCCGCAAGATCCTCGATTTGCGGGAGGACTCGAATTTCCTGTTGACCACCATTCTCTGGGGCAACGTGGGGGTGAACTGTCTGCTCACGCTGCTTTCGGACAGCGTGATGGCGGGGGTCGGGGCCTTCCTCTTCGCGACCGTCGGGATCACGCTGGTCGGCGAGATCGCGCCGCAGGCCTATTTCTCGCGCAACGCCATGAAGATCGGCGCCGCCCTGGTGCCCTTCATCCGGCTCTATCAGAAGATCCTGTACCCGGTCGCGAAGCCGACCGCGATCGTGCTCGATCGCTGGCTCGGCGAAGAAGAGATCTCCTATTTCCAGGAGCGCGAGCTGCGCCACGTCATCTCCTCCCACATGGAGGCCGAAGACGCGGATCTCGAGAAGACCGAGGGCCTGGGGATCCTGAACTTCCTGAAGCTGGACGACCTGCCGATCTCGCAGGAGGGCGAGCCGATCCACCCGGCGAGCATCGTGCAGCTGCCGATCGCCGTCGACCTGCCGGTCTTCCCCGAGTACACGACGTCGGCGGGGGACGAGTTCCTGCGCTCGATCCAGGCGAGCGGACGAAAGTGGATCATCGTGACCGACAGCGAGGACGAGCCGCGGCTGGTGCTCGACGCCGATGCCTTCCTGCGTGAGGCTCTCTTCTCCGAGACCCCACCCGATCCCTATCCCTTCTGTCATCGGCCGCTCGTCGTGACCGATCCGACCACACCGCTCGGCTCGATCATCCGAAAGCTCCACGTCGAGCCCGAGTCGAAGGACGACGACGTGATCGACACCGACGTGATCATCCTCTGGGGCCGCGAACGCCGCATCATCACGGGGGCCGATCTGCTGGGCCGGCTGATGCGCGGCATCGCCAGGAAGCGCCGCGCGTCGACCGCCGTGAAGGCCGGTCGGGTGATCGCCCAGAGCTGACCCCCGCCCGCGGCCGCCCGTCGCACGCCTCAGTCCCGGTAGTCCTCTTTGCGCAGGCCGTACTTCTTCATCTTCTGGTGCAGCGAACGCGGATCCATGCCCGCGCGCTCGGCCGTCTCCCCGACGCGTCCGCGCGTCGCTTCGAGCAGCGCGCGCAGGTAGCGGATCTCGGCCTCCTCGAGGACCTGTCGGCGAACCTCCGCCCAGGGACGCATCGGCCAGCTGGCATCCGGTCGGATCGGTCCATGGGCGAGGGCCGGATCGGTCGTCATCTCGGGCGCCATCGCCTGGATGTCGACCGCGAGATCTTCGACCTGGATCTCCTCGCCGCGCGCCATGATGACCGCTCGCTCGATGGCGTTGGCGAGCTCGCGGACGTTCCCGGGCCACGGGTAGCGGAGGATCGCATCCATCGCGGGGGCCGAGAAGCGCCGCGCGGGCGACGCGATCAGGGCGCGGAAATGCTCGATGTAGCTCTCGGCGATCTCCGGCAGGTCCTCCGTCCGATCGCGCAGGGCGGGCAGCGTGACGGTCACGACGTTCAGCCGATAGAACAGGTCTTCGCGGAAACGCTTCTCCTTGACCTCCTGGGGCAGGTCGCGGTTGGTGGCCGCGATCACGCGTACGTCGACATCGATGCGCTTCTCTCCGCCCACGGGTCGGACCTTACGATCCTCGAGCACCTGCAAGAGCTTCGTCTGCAGGTGCAGCGGCATCTCCGCGATCTCGTCGAGGAAGAGCGTTCCGCGATGAGCCAGCTCGAAGTAGCCCCGCCGCGCGCGATCGGCGCCCGTGAAGGCTCCCCGCTCGTGTCCGAAGAGCTCTGCCTCGAGCAGCGACTCCGTGAGCGCGCCGCAGTTGATCGAGACGAAGGGACCCTTGATGCGCGGACCCTCGTTGTGGATCGAGCGGGCCAGCAGGCCCTTGCCGACGCCGGTCTCACCCAGGATCAGCAGCGTCGTGTCGAGCGCCGCGACGCGCTGAGCGGTCTCGAGGACGCGCTGCATCGGGCGGCTCAGCGTGACGTAGTCGCCGAGCCGGTAGTCTTCGTCGGGGATCGCCTGCAGTCCTGCGCGGGTCTCCGTCAGCCGCCGCTCGGCGAGCGTGATCAGCTCCTCGCGAAAGAGCGCCTCGGGAAGCGCCCGCATCATGACCGAATAGGCCCCGCTCGCGACCAGCTCGGCCCGCAGCGCCGGGTCGTTGTCGCTGACCAGCACGATCACTTCCGGCCGATCCGGCAGCGCGCGGAGCTCCCGGATCAGCGCGGGCACCTCGGCGCTGGCCAGGGCGCGATCGAGCACGATCAGGTCGAATGGCTCCGTAGCCATCCGGCGGCGGATCTCGGCGACGGAGTCGACCCCGCGCACCAGCGCCCCGACCTCGCGCAGCGCGCCGTGGATCTGCGAGTCCGGCTCGTCCTTCGAGGCGATCAGTGTTCTCAGGAGCACCGGATCCCCTCCGTCGTTGGTTGGGCCTTCGCCGGGTGAACCGCGGAGTCTCGCGCGACCCGCGGGAGAGGGCAAATCGAGCCGCTGGGCCGGGTCGCCGGAAGCCCGGTCCCGTCGAGCCGGGTGGGTCGGATGCGTCGCGACCGGTCGGCCGCATCGGATTCGGAGCCCGCGCTTCCGAAATCAGCGCCCGGCTCGCCGATCCGGCCGCGTTCGCGGTGGCACGGAGGTTGCTCCTTGCGAGGCCGATGGCGTGATGGCCTGAGCGCCGACGAGAGACCAGAAGCCGACCGTGCGTGCGCGCACGGGCTTCGAGCCGGAGATCGGGATGAACGAGACCGCCTGCGACACGAGTTCGAGCCAGCCCAGCCCAGTCCCCCCCAAGCCGAGCGATGCCAACTCGTCGACGATGCGTCCGGCGATCCTGCGGCCGCCGCGGCCCAAGCGCTGACCCGAGCTCACAGACCGGGCATGGGATCCTCGAGCGGATCGAGCTCGAGGTCCTCCCGGAAGGCGTCGAGCTCGGAGATCACGCTCTCGAGCTCGTCGAAGGTGGCCACGTGGAAGAGCGCGTCGCCCTCGTTGGCCAGCGGCAGGTTGGTCCGGCCGATCAGGATGCCCGCGACGGGAGACTTGATCCGGGTCTCCGATGCGCCGAGCGGGTCGGTGATCCGGCCCAGGACCTGGCCGCGCTCGATCGTCGCGCCGAGCTTCAGTCGCGTCGCGAGCACACCGGTCTCGGGTGCGCGCACCCAGACGCTGCGATGAGACATCACCGCCGCCGGAGCCTTGCGCTCGACGCGATCGCGCGGGGGCAGCATCTCGAGATGGCGCATCACGCCGATCACGCCGCGGAGTCCCGCCCGGATCGACACCTCGTCGAAGCGCAGGGCCTCCCCCGCCTCGTAGACGAGCGTCGGGATCCCGAGGTCCTTGGCGGCCGCGCGCAGGGAGCCCGGGCGCAGCGACGCATTCATGATCACCGGCGCGCCGAAGGCCCGCGCCATCGCCTCGACGGCGGGGTTGCTGAGCCGCGCGCGGATCTGGGGCAGGTTCGAGCGATGAATCGCGCCGGTGTGGAGGTCGATTCCGTGGGTCGAGCCCGCGACGAAGTTGGTCAGGAAGGCGTTGGCGACGCGGCCCGCCAGCGATCCGCGGGCCGAGCCGGGGAAGGAACGGTTCAGGTCGCGGCGATCGGGCAGATAGCGCGTCTGCGAGACGAAGCCGTAGACGTTCACGACGGGAATCGCGATCAGCGTGCCGCGCAGCCGTTTCAGCAGCGGCCGAGCCAGCAGTCGGCGGATGATCTCGGTGCCGTTGAGCTCGTCGCCGTGCAGCGCGGCCGAGACGAAGAGTCGGGGGCCGGGCTTGCGGCCGTGGATCACGACGGCGGTGATCTCGACGTCGCCGGTCGTCAGGCGCTGGGCGACGGGAACCTGGACGATGCGCCGCTCTCCCGGGGCGATCTGGGCGCCGGCGATCTCGATGGTCTCTTGCATTCGGTCTGATTCTCCGTTCCGCCCGCCTGGGGCGACTCGATGGATGGGCTCGCCGGCTCCCGGGAATCGAAGTGCCGGCCCCGGTCGGGCTCAGCGCCGGACGAGCCGACAGGGGATCCCTTGCTTCGAGAGCGCCTGGTGCGCGGATTCGAGGTCGATGCGCGCCCCGCGTCGGACCGGGCCAGGCAGTCGCTCGAGGAAAGTCGGCCGCTCCATCCGCTTGACCCGCAGCACCCGAAACACCTGCCGGAGCGCTTCTGAAGACAGATCGTCTGCACCGATGTCGAGGACGAGCGCCCAGGCCTGGTGGGCGCGCTGCCATTGCGGATCGTTCTCGTCCGGTCCTTCGGGTTCCATCGGTCTGCTCGATTCGGTCCTGGTGTGGCACTCGGCACGAGCCGGGCGTGCCGAGTCTCGCTGATTCCGCGTCGCGAGCAAACGTGTCGCGCGCTTTGCCGAATTCTGGGGCCAGTCCAGAGCCATCGGTCTACAGTCAGGGATCCACAGCCTCCAGCCCCTCGATCATGGCTTGGGGCCGGCGGCCGGTTGGAGAAATCGTCGCGCTGCGCCCCGCAAGGCTCGACCCGTTCGAGCGAGGAGTGTCGATCATGCAATCCGGAGCGATCGTCGTCGGAACGGACTTTTCCGATCAGGCGCAGACCGCGGTCGAGCTCGCCCGGCAGGTTGCCAGCCGGATGCAGCGCCCGCTCCAGGTCGTCCACGTCTGGAATACAGGGGCCTGGTCGCGAACCTTCTTCTCGGGCGAAATCCCGCTCGAGCCGCTGGTCGCCAGCGCCCGGCAGAGCGCCAGAGCCGCGCTCGACGAGATCGTCGCGACCTGCCGTGCGCAGGGCTGTGAGGCGAGCGCGGTCTTCGAAGACGGGGCGGCGTCGCGAGTCCTGCCCAAGGTCGCGGAGGCGGCCGGGGCCACGATGATCATGGTCGGCCGCCGCGGCAGCGCTCAGCTCTCGCACGTCCTGCTCGGCAGCGTCAGCGAGCGGGTCGTGCGCGGCGCGAGCTGCCCCGTGCTGGTCGTGCCCGAGAGCGATCGGCCTGCACGCCTGCCGACGCGGCTGCTGGTCGGCGTCGACTTTTCGTCCGCCTCGCGCGAGGCGCTGCGCAAGGCCGCCGAGCTTTCGAACGCGATGGGCTGCCCGCGGCCGCTGCTGCTCGCGCACGCGTACCAGGACGAGCGGGCGGATTGGCTGGCGAGCTGGAGCGAGACCGGTCGCAGGGCGATGCGCGGGGAGAGCCTCGACTCGCTCTCGCAGTGGGCGACCGACAACCTCCGCGAGAGCGATCGCTTCGAGGCGGTGCTCGTCGAAGGCGTCGCGGAAGACGTGCTGCCTCGCACGGCCTGGGACGGGGCCTGCGACTGGATCTGTCTGGGGCTGCAGGGACGTACGGCCCTGGCGTCGTTCCTGGTCGGGAGCACCACGCGCCGGATCCTCGAGCTCGCCGATCGTCCGGTGCTCGTCGTCCCCCCCAGCGCCGCGCCCGATCGCGAGCCCGTCGGCTGAGACGGGACGCGGGCGCGGCCGCGAGGGCCGCGCCCGGAGAGACCCGAGCGCCCGAGCGCTCAGAACGCCGAGTCGAGATCTTCCAGGATCGCGCTCTCGGCCGCGCTGATCATGAAACCGAAGCCGAGCAGGTGGTTGGCGGCCTTCGCGACGGCGCGCGCGCGCTCGAGCGTGTCCTGGTGGAACGCGTCGAGCTCGGTCGAGCCGAAGGACTCCTTGATGGCCGAGACGTAGGCCTTCCAGGCCTCGCGCAGCCGCGGAGGCGGACGGCTCTCGAGCCACTGCTCGAGCAGCGCACGGGCGTCGCTTCCGGCCTGGATGCCGTTCTGCTCGGCGGCCTCGAGGATCAGCGCCCGCTCGGCCTCAGAGATCTCGCGATCGGCCCACGCGACCTCCACCAGGGGCACCAGCGACACGGCCAGCCAGGTCTCGGCGCGCAGCCCCGCTTCGAGCAGCTGGTCGAGGACGGCGTGCTCGTGATACTCCATCGCCTCGCCGAGGGCCTCGCGCTGCTGCTCCCGCTCCTCCTTGTGACGGAGCTCCTCGAGCAGCTTCTCGTTCTCCTTGCGAAAGAAGGACTCCTCGAGTGCCTCGCGGCGTGCGTCGAGCGTCTTGGCGGTCATGCTTCCGGTTCTCCTGGTATCTCGGGTGTCTCGGGGTCGAATCATTTCGCGCATCGCCCCGTCGAGCGGGGCTCGAAAGGGTCTGCACGGATGCGGATCGCGTGCGATCGGGGCACTGTATACCGAATCGGAGTCCGGGTATCCGATCTCGCTCGCGAGCAAGGCAAAGCGGGAGAGCAGGAGGTCGCCGAGCGGCCGAGCGGGTCTCCGCCGCGATTCCCGGGGCTGGGGCGGGAGGGGCCGAGGACATCCCCGGTGCGCGGGCTGTCGGAATCGCTGCCCGCTCATGGCATGACGGTTGCATTTCGATTGTCCGAGCGTAGCGACTGCGCTCGTTTGTGGGAGGGTGCTGATGTTCGGACCGCGTGGTGCCGGGGCTTCGAGGAGCTCGGAAGATCTACACAACGAAGACAGCTTTCTGGTGGCCGACCAGTTCGGACTGTATGCGGTCTGTGACGGCCACGGCTCCGCGCCGGCGGGTGAGGTGGCGGCCGAGGTCGCCGTGGACGCGATCGAGCACTATCTGGAGGCGCTGCTCGAGCCGCGCAGCGCGGCGGATGGGGCGAGCAGGAGCGCTGCGCCCGACTCGGGTGGCCGACCGGAGATCTCCGTCGACACCGTCGAGCAGGCGATGCGGCACGCGCTCGAGGCGCTCCAGGTCGCGTCGGAAGAGCATCCGGAGCTGGCGGGCATGGAGACGACGCTGACCCTGCTCCTGATCCAGCGGGGTCGGGCGTTCATCGGTCATTCGGGCGACAGCCGCGCCTATCTCGTTCGGGGAGGGCGCCTGGTCCAGCTCACGACCGATCAGGAGTGGACCAGCGGCGGGGCGCGCTCGCGCAGGCCGCCGATGCACCGACCATCGAATCCTTCAGCATCGAGACGCGCCAGGGAGATACGTTCGTGCTGTGTACCGACGGCGCCGAGGCGGAGGTCTCGAATCCGGACCTCGTCGAGAGCATGGAGCAGTACTCGCCGCGCCTGATCGCGAGCCGCATCGTGGCCGGCGCGCATCGACATGACCCGACGGTCGACGCGACGGTGGTCGTCGTGCGCATCCACGAAGACTTCGAGTTCGCCTGGGCACGCGAGATCGAGCCGACCCCGCTGGAGACCCCGCTGCGGGCTCGCATCGCCCGCCGCTCCGGTCGGCCCGCCCAGAGTCCCTACGTCTTCGATCGGCCCTTCGCGCGAGGCACGGCGGCCGACCGTCTCGCACGCTCGCGGTCCTCTCGAACGACGACGGAGGCGTAGCGACGAGATCGCGCGTCGGGCTTCGCGTGCGGCAGAGCCCGAGCGAGCGCGCGAGGCGAGCGTGCGTCGCCGTCGCGAAGGGCTGATCCCGGGCCGCCGCGTGGGTTCGGCGGTACTCTCCCGCCGTCCCCCGACCCCGAAGACATGGAGATCGAATGCGCGACAAGGTCGTCGTGGGATGGAACGAGTACGTCGAGCTGCCCGAGTGGGGAATCCGACGGCTGGGAGCGAAGGTCGATACGGGTGCGAAGACCAGTGCGTTGCACGTCGAGGACATCGAAGAGGTCGGTCGAGGTCGCATCCGCTTCATGGTCGTCGTCCATCGCACCAAGCGTGATCGGCACTTCCCGGTCACGACGAAGATCGTTCGTCGCGCGCGCGTACGCTCGAGCAATGGACTCTACGAGTCGCGCTACTTCGTGAAGACCTTGATGCGTCTGGGGCCCGTGGAGAAGGAGATCGAGCTGAGCCTGGTCGATCGCGGCAAGATGACGCATCGCATGCTGCTCGGCCGCACGGCGCTGAAGCGTGATTTCATCGTCGACGTGAGTCGGCGTCACCTGCTGGATCGTTAGGTCTCTCTCACCCGCCCGAAGAGGCGGGAAGGGACCGGAAGGGACGGAGAAGAGCTGTGAGCGAGAGTCCCTCCTGGGAGGAGCTCGAGGATCTGCTCGAGCAGGGCGCCGAGGGTGAGATCCGGGACCGCTTCGAGGAATGGAGCGAGCTCGATCGCACCCATGCCGCGGCCCATCTGTCGAGCGGGGATCTGGCACGGCTCTTCGACATCCTCGACGTCGAGCGGGCGGTCGAGCTGCTCGAAAACCTGCCTACGAGTCAGGCCGCGGATGCGATCGAGGTAGTCGGTCCGGATGCGGCGGCCGAGATCCTCGAGGAGCTCCAGAGCGACGATCGCGCCGATCTGCTTGCCGCGGTGACAGAGGCCGATCGGGAGGCGATTCTCGAAGCCTCCGCGCCCCAGACCGCCGAGGAGGTCCGCTCGCTCCTCGAGTACGATGCCGAGACCGCGGGCGGCTTGATGCATACCGAGTTCGTGTCCGTCGTGTCGAATCATTCGGCGGCGGTCGCGATCGAGGAGATCCGGCGTTCGGCCGAGATCTACGCGCGCTACTCGATCCAGTATCTCTACGCGGTGGATCTCGACGGCCGACTCGAAGGCGTCGTGCCGCTTCGCGCGCTGCTGCTCGCGCCGCCCGCGGCACGGATCGCGGACCTGATGATCCGCAAGCCGGTTGCCTTCGCCGCCTCCGACTCGCTCGACACGCTCTACGACGTGTTCCAGGAAGAGCAGTTCCTGGGCGCACCGGTCGTCGACGAGGACGGTGTCCTGCTGGGCGTCGTCGAGCGCAGCGCCGTCGACGATGCCACGATCGATCACGCCGAGTCCGACCACATGAAATCTCTCGGTATCGCGAGCGGTGAGGAGCTGCGGTCGATGCCCTCGATGGAGCGGTCGCGCCGACGCCTGGCCTGGCTCTCGATCAACATCGTCCTGAACCTGCTGGCGGCGAGCGTGATCGCCGCGTACGAGGAGACGCTCCAGGCCGCGATCGCGCTGGCGGTCTTCCTGCCCATCATCTCCGACATGAGCGGCTGCTCGGGCAACCAGGCCGTGGCGGTCAGCCTGCGCGAGCTGTCGCTCGGCGTGGTGCGCCCGTCGGAGCTGCTGCACGTGCTCGGCAAGGAGGTCTTCGTCGGGATCATGAACGGCTTGACCCTCGGCCTGCTGCTCGGCGGGGTCGCGTACCTGTGGCGGGGCGATTGGGTGCTCGGCGGCGTGGTCGGTCTCGCGCTGGCGCTGAATACGCTGCTCGCAGTCTCGATCGGTGGGACCGTCCCGCTGCTGATCAAGCGTTTCGGCTGGGACCCGGCACTTGCGTCCGGTCCGATCCTGACGACGATGACGGACGTATGCGGCTTCTTCCTGACGCTCAGCTTCGCGAGCGCCGTGCTGATCTGAGTCGCCCTGGCTCGCGACGAGTGGAGGAACGGACATGAAGAGAACCCTGCAGGGCTGCGACGTCCCGACGCCCGAGCGGCTCGAGACCGAGCGGGGCATCTGTGTGTTCTTCAGCACCCCGGGTGACGGAGAGGGGGCCGAGAACGAAGACGCCGCGGGCGTCTGGGAGCTCGATGACGACTCGACGGTCTTCGCGCTGGCGGACGGCATGGGAGGTGCGCCGGCCGGTGGCGAGGCGGCGGCGCTGTCGATGGCTTGTCTCGATGAGCTGCTCGATCGGCGGGCCCGCGACACACCGCTCCGCCGCGTGATCGTCGACGCCTTCGAGCTGGCCAACGAGCGCCTGTTAGGCCAGGGCCAGGGCTCCTGTACGACGCTCGTCGTGGCCGAGATCTCCGCTGGCGCCGTCCGGACCTATCATGCCGGCGACAGCGGCGCGATTCTGGTCGGCCAGCGCGGTCGCGTCCATCACGAGACGATGCCCCACAGCCCGGTGGGCTACGCGGTCGCGGCGGGGCTGCTCGAGCGAGACGAGACGCATGCCCACGAAGAGCGGCATCTGCTGTCGAATTGTCTGGGCTCCTCCGAGATGCGTGTCGAGATCGGGCCGCCGATCGAGCTGGGTGTGCGGGACACGCTGCTGCTCGGCAGTGATGGCGTGCTCGACAACGTGCGACACGAGACGTTGATCGAGCTGATCCGGAAGGGGCCGCTCGAGCAGGGCGCGGCGCGGCTTCAGGCCGCCGCGCAGGCCACCATGATCGGGGAGGGCGAGGTGGTCGGTCATCCCGATGACGCAACGGCGTTGCTCTACCGACTCACGCCGCCCGGACGAGGGGGCGCGCGCGCATGACCGAGAAGACGACCGCGCTCCGCAAGGGCGGACGCCTCGGCAAGTACAAGCTCGTGCGTCGACTCGGAGATGGTGGCTCGGCGACGGTCTGGCGCGCGCGGGACACGGTCGAAGGGCGTCACGTGGCGCTCAAGATCGTGCTGCCCTCCGTGGTCGAGGAGTTCGGCCGAGACGCGGTCGAGGCCGAGGCACGGGTCGCCGCGCAGCTCGATCATCCGCGGATCGCGACGATCCGCAACGCCGACTGGATCGACGGGCGCTTCGTGATCGCGACGGAGCTCGCCCGCACGAGTCTCGATCAGCTGCCGAAGCGGCGCCGGACGCCGAAGCTCTGTCTGTCGATCCTCGTCGACATCGCCGAGGCGCTCGCCCACGCCCACGAACGCGGCGTGATCCATCGCGACATCAAGCCGGCGAATATCCTGCTCGACGAGAATCGCCGCGCCCGACTCGGAGACTTCGGTACGGCGCGACTGGCACCGACCCACACTCGTTTCGCGACGGAGGTCGGCACCTTCGGCTACATGGCGCCCGAGCAGGCCTACGGCCGACCGTGCTTCGCGTCGGACGTGTTCAGCCTGTCGCTGACGGCCTACGAGCTGTTCGCGGGCGTGCTGCCCGGCTGGCCCTTCGAGTGGCCGCTCGAAGGCGACGCCCGCTTTCGCAAGCGCTGCCCGGCAGCGGTCGGACGCGTGATCGAGCGCGGACTCGCCCTCGATCTCACGCGCCGCTATCAAAACGGAATCGTCTTCCAGCGTGCGCTGCTCGCGGCGCTCGACCGGACCCGGCGCGAGGAAGAGAGCTCGCGCCGCCGCGCCGCCGCCCGCCGCCGGGCGCCCCGCAAGGCGCCCGCGGCGGACCCCTTCCCGCTCGAGGCGGAGTGGTTTCGCAAGCGCTACGGCCGTGCGCTCGAGACCCATTTCGATTGTCACGCCTGCGACGGGCCGATCTCCGAGTCGATGCGACATTGCCCCTGGTGCGGAACGAACCGGAACTCCTTCGTCGAGGTGACGTCCTTTCCGCTCGTCTGCCCCGAATGCGAACGGGGTGTACGGCCGGAATGGAGCGCCTGTCCGACCTGTAGCCGCGGCCGCTTCGAGTCGAATGGCAAGACGATTCCGGGCGCCTCGAGCGCCGAGCGTCGCTGTTCGCGAGCCGGCTGCGGCGCGCCGATCCACCGCTTCATGCATTACTGCCCGGGCTGCAAGACGAAGGTCGATCGGCCCTGGAAGGTCGAAG
Source organism: uncultured delta proteobacterium (assembly GCA_963698485.1). Lineage (GTDB taxonomy): Bacteria > Myxococcota_A > UBA9160 > UBA9160 > UBA4427 > UBA4427. Next base: position 12,647 of record CAVORA010000006.1, read on the forward strand.
GGCTTCGCGGCTGTAGACGCTGCCGCTGGCCCGTCGTGCCGCGCTGGCGCTTCTGCGGCTGGTGCGGGAAGAAGAACGTCTCGGCGCTCGACGTGGGACGCGCGCAGAGCCGCCGTTAGGCGAAGATTCAAAGCGCCCAGGGGCGCATCAAGGGGGGACGAATGATGGTAGAGGCGCAGGAAGAACGGGGAGGCCTGGGCGGCCGGCGCTGGCGACGAATCCTGGCGACGGGCGCGTGCTTGCTCGGGCCGGGGTTTCTCGCGGGCGCTTGCAGCTGGGTCGACGTGGACCAGGAGGCGGAGGCGGTCGGTGTCGTCCGGACGCTGGATGAGGTGGCAGATTGTACAAAGGTGGGCGAGATCGGGTCGAATACGATGTCGAAGGTGGGGTTCGTCGCGCGCAACGACACCAAGGTCGCCATCGAGCTCGAGCGCCTCGCCCGCAACGACGCGGCGAAGATGGGGGCGAACACGATCGTGCCCCTGGGCCCCGTGACGGCGGAGGGGGCGCGGCGCTACGGCGCCTACGTCTGCGAGGAGCAGTGAGCTAGCTGGCCCGGGGCCGCGACTCAGTCAGCCGGGCACAGCTCGCGGAGCAGCTCCGGAGACGCGGCCAGCTTCCGGCAGCCCCGTACGACGGCCTCCTCGGGCGCTTCGACGCGGTGGATCTCGAGGCCCGAGGCCGCGCCGAGATACGCGTCGAGGCCCCGAAGGCGGCTTGCGCCGCCCGAGAGGTGTACGCCGAGAATCGAGAGGTCGCGGGCGAGCTCGGGCGGGGTGCGCTCGAGGACGTCGCGCAGCGCCGCGCGCAGCGGCTGGAGCGAGTCGGCGATCGCCTTCACGAGGTCATTCGTCTTGATCTCGATCGAGGCCGGCCGGCCCACTCGCACGTCTCGGCCGCTGACCGCGATCGACGCGGAGATGTCCATCTCCGTCGCGCTCGCGATCTGGTGCTTGACGGCATCGGCGGTCGCACGACCGATGATCAGATGATGCTCTCGGCGCAGATGGAGTGCGACGGCTTCGCTGACGTCGCTGCCGCCGACCGCGACCGCACGGGCGCTGACGATCCCGCCGAGCGAGATCACCGCGATCTCCGATTTTTCGGCCCCCATCTCGAGGATCAGGCTGGCACCGGCCTCGAGAATCGGAAGTCCGGCGCCGAGGCCAGCGGCGAGGGCCTCGCGCACGATCGTCACGCGACCCGCGCCGGCCGACTCGGCCGCCGCGCGGAGCGCATGACGTTGGACCGAGGTCGCTTCGGTGGGCACTGCGATCACGACGTGCGGCCGGAACAACGAGCGTCGACGACGGGCCTGGCGGAGCAGCTGGCGAATCAGGAACTCGGCCTCGGCGGGCTGGGCGATCACGCCCTTCTGGATCGGCGCGTGGACCTGCAGGGCCGCGGGCAGGCGCCCGATCATGCGGCGTGCCGGCTCGCCGACGGCCACGATGGTCCCGCTGCGGGTATCGGTCGCCAGCGCGGAGGGCAGACGGACGATCTCGGCGCCCGGCCGGGCCTCGACGGCTCGGGAGATCTCCGACCCGAGATCGAGCCCGATCGGCGGCGGTCTGAGCCAGTCTGGCCAGCTCCAGTCCAGCAGCTTGGACCCTGAAAGGATTCGGCCTGCGCGGTACGGGCGTTTGGCTTCGTGGGCCGAGGCATCGACACTCCGGGGGAAGAGCAGTCGCATGGTCTGTGGGGGCTCCATTCGGGAGTGAGAGGGTCTCTTGGGGTTGCGGAAGCGGACGTGCCGGCTGCGGGGGTCGCAGCCGGCACGTCGAGGGTCCGATCGCGCTCCCCGTCTGTGACGCCTCGGGGAGGGCGATCGTTCGTTGGTCAGTTCGAGACGAATTCTTCGGGCTGTCCCGGATCGATGACGACGTCGATGCGGCGGTTCGCGGCCCGCCCCTCCGCCGTTCGGTCCGAGGCGAGCGGCTCACTGAAGCCCTTGCCGACGGCCTGGATCCGACTGGCGTCGACGGTCCGATTGTTCACCAGATAGGCGAGCACCGCATCGGCCCGCTCCTGCGAAATCCGATCATTCACCTCTGCCGAGCCCGTCGAGTCGGTATGACCCTCGACGATGACGCGGGGGTGATCGAAGCTGGTGATCGACTTCTGGACCTTGGCGAGCACAGGGTAGCTCTCGGGCTGCACGATCGCGGTACCGACCGGGAACTTCAGCGAGCGGACCCGGATCACGATCTGGTTCTCCTTGCGATACACCTCGGCCTCGCCCGGCGAGAACATGGCGCTGACCTTGAGGAAGAGCTGGTTGATTCGCCGCTCGTGCTCCAGCACCGCCAGCTGTTCGCCTTCGACGGCGGCCGTGTCCTGCAATGCGTCGATCTGGGCGCGCTGGCTATCGACCTTGCGGCGCAGATCGTGACGGGTCCGCAGCACCTCGTCGATTGCGTTCTCGATCTGACGGCGCTGTGAGGCCTGGCTCTGGTTGCGGAGGTCCGGAAGCTCGAGCTTCTGGCTCAGCGCGAGCAGGTTGGCCTCGTTCTGCAGCGCGATCTCGGTCGGGTTGAGTCGCTCGACGCGGCGCGCCTCCTCGGTCACATGCACGAGTCGATTGGCGTAGAAGAGCACCTCGTCGGCTTTTTCACCCATGGCTTCGCTCGAGTAGCGGTTCTGCGAGATGAACTGGTCGAGCTCGGCGTACCGCGCCTCGACGTCCTTCAGCAGCTTCGGTGCGAAGCGATCGGCGTCCGCCTCCTTGGCCTTCTCGATCAGGTCGACGATCCGGTAGACGGTGTTCTTCTTGATCGAGGCGAGCTCGATCTCCCGGAACGACTTTTCGACCTCGGGCGCGGTGCGTCGAGCCCAGTTCATGCTGTCGCTCTCGACTGCGGCAGTGAGCTCCAGGAAGCGTTCCTCGACGTCGTCATAGCGATTGCCGAGCTGCGGAGCACCGGCGGCGATCGCATCCGTGCGGGCCTTGATGACCGAGGGGAGTGTCTGCCGTGAGACCTCGCCGAAGGTGCGGGCCTGGGCGAGGGCTGCGCGGCCTTCCGCCACGTTCTGCAGGATCACGCGGACGGACTCGCCGTCTGTGAGCTGCGACTTCGCGTTCTTGGCGCGGGACTCCGCACGCGCGAACCAGGTCGGGGACAACACGTCCAGCGCTTCGCCGCGGGCCGTCTCGACCTCGCTCGCGAGGCTCTCGATCTCTTCGGAGGGATTGGCTGTCGGCGCGATGGCCGAGATGCCGGGGATCTTGGTGGAGCAGCCGGTCGTCGCGATCAGCAGCAAGACGAGCCCGATGAGGCTCCTGGCTGCGCGCGTGCGCGGGCGGATCGCTCCATCTGTGGGAAGCGTGATTTTCATGGTTCTCCTCGAGGGGTGAGTCCGGAGCGGACTCGAACATCGAAATCGAGCGCGCTGTATGCACGCCTACGCAACCAGGTAGCAAGGCGTGTGCCATGGCCCAGCTCGCGCGGGCCGGCTTCCTGAGGAGTGAGCGAGACGGCGCCCGCCGTCGAAGATCCGATTCCGACGTCGATCGGAGGTGCCTGCTCCGATCTCGATCGGGCGTGATCCGCTCGAAGAGAGATGAGAAGTCGTGCCACGCCACGTGGCGGTTCGTCGCGTCGAAGAGGTCCGAGGTGTCCGAGGTGAAAGACCCATCCGTGGGTCCAGGGCCGCTACTCGGGACGTTCCTCGAGATCCAGCCCGCCGAGATCCTCGTCGGCCGCGACCTCCGGGATCCGGTCCGCCGCCGAGAGGTTGCCCGCTAGAGGATGAGGGTCATAGGCGACGTGGAAGGCGGCGAAGCCCGGCATGACGACTTGATCGAGGGCCATGCCGATGATTCGCCCTGCGAGCGGTGTCTTGATGGCCGTGACGCTGTCCGACAGCGGGTCGGAGATCGTCCCCAGCGTCTGCCCCTCGACGATCTTCTCGCCCAGCTCGACCCGTGAAACGAGGATTCCGCCGTGATCGGCGCGGACCCAGCGCGTTCGGAGGTAAGCGGTGGGGACGATATTCGGCGGGCTGGTCGAGGCGTGGTTGATCATGCCTTTCGCGCGCATCAGCCGGAGGATGCCGCTAAGCGCCTCTTCCACGTCGTAGGCGTTGAAGCGGGCCGACTCACCGGCTTCGACCGTGATCGCCGGGATGCCGACATCGGTTGCCGCGCGTCGCAACGTGCCCGGTCGACCGGCGCTGTTGACGACGACCTCCGTTCCGAAGGCCTCACTCAGCTCGGAGGTGGCATCGTCGGAGAGGTCGGCGCGCAGCTGGTGGAGATTCGAGCGGTTGAAGGAGCCCGTGTGCAGGTCGACCAGCGCTTCGCAATGTCGGATCACGCGGTCGAAGATTCCGTACGCGATGCGCGAGGCGGAGCTGCCGAAGGGGCGCCCCGGAAAGAACCGATTCAGATCGCGTCGATCGGGCAGGTAGCGGGAGCCGCGCCGGAAGGCCGACATGTTCGCGATCGGGACGGCGATCAGGCTGCCGTGAATTTCATCAGGATCGATCGAGGTCAGCGTCCTGCGCACGACCTCCACGCCGTTGACCTCGTCGCCGTGAACTCCGGCGACGATGCAGAGTCGCGGTCCCTTGACGCGACCGTGGATGACCGCGACCGGAGTCGACAGCCACGAGCCCGAGAAGGACTCCGAAGCCAGCAGCTCGAGTCTCGTCAACGTCCCGGGCTCGACCTTCTCGCCGAGAATCTGGAGCGGCTCGGCCGGCTCCTCGGCATTCGCGTCCGCGATCCCGTCTTCGCCCATCGATGGATCGTCGGTCGCCGTCGTCTCCGCCGCCGCAAGCGGCCGCTCCGTCTCGGAGGGCGATGCGGAATCGAGCGTCTGCGACCCGTCGAGCGTCTGCGACCCGTCGAGCGTCTGCGAGGGATCGGTTCCCTGCGATGCTTCGGCGTTCGGTGCCTTCGGAGTGGGCGACGATTCGACCGGAGAGAGGGGCTCGTTGCCCGGAGGAGCCGCGGCGAGCGGCTGGGCCTCGTCGGGCTTCTCCACGTCACTTTCGCCGGCGGCCAGCGCCGGGGACTCGGAGGGCGGCTCGGCCTCCGGCGCGAGAATCGTCTCGGTGACGGAGGTCGCGATCGTCGCCACCACGATCGTCAGGCCGAAGGCCAGGATCGCGAGCGTCGCTCCTCGTCGTCCCGCTCGTGCTTTGTGCACTTGACTCTCACCCCGCCCCATCATTCGATGCCACGCCCTGGCTTTCCCGCTACCCGAACGCACGCTGGTGCTCGAGGCCGATCGGGAAGATTCCGCGTCCTGTCGTCGCGCGCCAGCGATGCCTGGGTGTCAGACGCTCGCTCGACTCGCGAATGGTCCCATGTCGCTCGATCGAGCCGAAGTCGTCGCAGTCAAAATTCTGACACTCTCGAATCGTCGAACGGACTCCCGGACACTCGTCCATTCGTGCCTGTTCGGGCGTTGTCGATGCCAGGCTTCGCCGCCGCCCGATTCGGCCGATCGATCCGTTGGTCGACCCGCCCTCCAGCTCGCCGCGACGACGACCGGATTCCACGTGCCCGCCAGGTGAAACCGCTCGACGAATCGTCTCGGCTCATCGGCGTCTTCGATCAGTGTCATGAGCATCACCAGAAGCGACAGGCAACGCGTAGGCAAGCGGGAGGAAGAGCCGACAAGGCAGCGCACGCTGCCTCGTCATATCAGCGAAAGAACGAGTTCTCGGTCCCGCTGACGGGCGGTCAGCCCCGCTCTCGCGAATCCTTCAGGACGCGTCCGACCACCCCGGTGAGTCGCGCGCACGCCGAGTGGTCGGCATGAAGCCGGCATGCTCGGCCGTCGACCCACATGCGAAACTCGCTGCGGCGAGCATCGGTGTTAGGCCATTCGGGAGGGATCCTCCGTCAGCTCCTCTGCTGTCAGGCCGAAGCTCGGCGCCGTGCGTTCCGGATCCAGTCCGCGTAGGCGCTTGACGAATCGGGTCATCGCCGTTTGGGCACTCGCGAACGAGGCATAGCTGAGCGGGATGACGAAGAGCGTCCCGAACATCGCGAAGAGCAGCCCGAACGCGATCGAGGCAGCGAAGGGCCCGTAGCTCTTCGACGAGCCCTGTAGCCCGAAGGCCATCGGGAGCAGCGCGACGACGGTCGTCATCGTCGTGAGGACGACGGGCCGCAGGCGCTGGACACCCGCCTGCGCCACGGCCTCGAGCATCGGGGCGCCGTCACGTCGCGCGCGGTTGATGAAGTCGACGAGCACCAGCGCGTCGTTCACGACGACACCCGCGAGCCCGACCGCGGCGTAGAGCAGGTTGAAGCTGATCTTGTAGTCCATCACGCCGACGCCGAAGACGATGCCCGCGAAGCCGAGTGGGACCGCGGTCAAGACGATGAAGGGCTGCGCGTAGCTCCGGAAGAGCGTTGCGAGCAGCATGTAGATCAGCAGGAGGGCAACCGGGAAGGCGGCCAGGGTGCTGGCAATCGACTCATTCGATTCCTGGTACTCGCCGCCGTAGACCAGGTCGACCTCGGGATAGCGCTCGAGGATGTCGGCGAAGCGGGCTTCCAGATCCCGGTTCACGGAGATGCTGGTGGCGAGATCGTCGTCGACGTCGGCGAAGACCGTGACGGCGCGTTTCGCATCGACGCGGCGATAGGCGAGATAGCCGCCCGTCACGTGGACGTCGGCGACGTCGGCGAGCCGGACCAGCTGCCCGGACGAGCCTCGCACCTCGACCTCGAGCAGATCGAGGATGCGATCGCGTTGACCCGGCTCGAGGAGCACGCGTATGTCGTCGTCCTCGACGGCGGAGGACGATCGAAAGCTGGAGCTCACGACGCCATCATTGGCCGAACGCAGCGCGCGGGCGAGGTCTTCGAAGGTCAGCCCGAAGCGGCTGGCGCGCTCGTCGTCGATCTCGAGTCGGATCTCGCGCGGACCCTCCTTCAGGTTGTCGTCGATCCCGGAGACGCCCGGAATCGTCGCGAGATGGACCTTGATCTCGTCAGCGATGCGCTTGTTGACGCCGAAGTCCTCGCTCTGGATGCGCACCTCGACGGGGCGACCGACCGGCGGGCCGTAGCGCTCGGACTCGACCCGCAGCGCCACGACGTCCTCGGGGTTCTCGCGCGCGAACTCCCGGAGATTCGCCTCGACGCGCGCGAGCACGTCCTGGGGGCGGAGCTGGTTTCGTTCGTTCTGGGGAATCGCTACCGAGGTGAGCGCCAGGTTCGGCGCGAGGATGCGGTCGTAGTTGAGATCGATCGACAGGCCGACGATCGTGTTGAAGTCCTGGATGTCTTCCGCGGGCATCGCCAGCAGACGATCCTCGATCCTGCGCGTGACCTCGGAGGTCTGTTCGAGGCTGTACTGGGGGGGCGCCTCGTAGCTGATGTTGAAGGTCGAGAACTCGCCGGGGAAGAGATCGAATTGCAGCCGCGTGCTGCCCGCGACCGTTGCGAGCAGGAGCGCCGCGAAGAGCACCGCGAACGAGGCGCGATGCGTGATCACCGGTCGCAGCGCAACGAGGTAGGCCGCTCGCAGCCGATCGAAGCCCCGATCCATCGCGAGCCGAAGCCCCTCCAGGGCGCGCACGATCGCTTGCCAGGCCGACGCGCCTGATGACGACGTCGCTCCGGCCCGTCTGCCGCGGTCGCCCGCGCCGCGACGGCTGCCAAAGTCGAGATAGTGCGCCGGCAGGATCACGAGGCACTCGAAGAGCGAGGCGAGCAGGCAGACCACCACGCATTTCGGCATCACCGAAACGAACTTGCCCGCCGTCCCTCCGACCAGCAGCAACGGAGCGAAGGCAGCGACGGTCGTGAGGACCGCCACGGTCACGGGCCACAAGACCTCGTTGGCGCCCTCGAGGACGGCGCTTCGCAGCTCCATGCCCTCCTCGATCTTCCGGTAGATGTTCTCGAGCACGATGATGGCGTCGTCGACGAGCATGCCCGAGACGAGCAGCATGCCGATCAGGGTGTTCGAGTTGATGCTGATGTCGAGCAGGGGAAAGAACAGGATCGCGGTCAGCAGGCTGAAGGGGATCGCGATGATCGTGAGCATCGCGTTGCGGAAGCCGATCGTGAACCACAGCAGCGCCGCCACCAGCAGCATGCCGGCCGCCAGATTCTCGAGCAGGACGCTGATCCGCGGCGTGACGAACTCGGAGCTGTCGAGGGTCGTGTCGATCTCGATGCCTTCGGGCACCAGGGGCTGCGAACTCCGCCAGGAAGCGGTCGACGCGGGCGACCAGGTCCCGAACGTCCGTCTTGTCCTTCTTGCCGACCGAGACGATCGAGGCGGGGCGGCCGTTGTAGCGGGTGATGAAGGTCGGCTTCTCGAGTCCGCGCTCGACGCGCGCGACGTCCCGGACGCGGATCCGGGACCCCGATTCCGACTCGAGGACGACCGTGTCGAGGATCTCCTCGACCGAGCCGTAGTCGCCGGTCGCGCGGATCGTGGCCTCACCGGACTCGTCCTGGAAGGTGCCGGCCGGAAGGTTCTGGTTCTGGCGACGGATGCGCTCGGCGACGTCTTCGACGGTGAGGTCGTAGAGCGCCGCACGGGCGCGATCGACGAGCACGCGGACCTCGCGATCCTGGAGTCCCCGGATCTCGACCGTCGAGACGCCGGGCAGCTCGCGCACGCGTGATTCGATTTCCTGGCTGAGATCGCGGATCGCCAGGGGGCCGACTCCTCCGACGTCGGTGATCGCGATGAACACGACCGGGCTGACCTCGGCGGTGATGATCTCCCGCAGCTGAGGCTCTTCGGCGCCCTCGGGCAGATCCTCGACCTGCTCGAGCGCACCGCGGATGTCGTTGACGGCAGACTCGTATTCGAGGGTGTCGAGGGTCTCGTCGAGGTCCAGCGTGATGACCGAGATATTCGATTGGGAGGCCGAGCGCATCTCGTCGATGTCACCGACCGTGAGCAGCTCTTCCTCGAGCTTGGTGGTGACGAGGCGTTCGATCTCGTCCGCCGAAGCGCCGGTCCAATTCGTCGTGATCACGACCTTGTTCAGGGTGACGTCGTGGAAGTACTCGACCTCCGTCAGCTGCAGTGCGTTCCAGCCGCCGACCAGGCAGACCACGAACAGGACGTTGACCAGCACGGTCTGTCGGATGCTGAACTCGGGAAGCGTCATCGCGCGATCACCCGCAGTCCCTCGCGCAACGACTCGACTCCCGAGACGACGACCCGGTCGCCGACCGAGAGGCCTTCGCTCACCTCGATCAGATCGGGACGAAAGGGCACCGGACGGGTCGAGACCCGCGCGCGCCGGGCGACGTCGTCGTCATCGAGCAGATACACATAGTCGAGCTCGAACTCGTTCTGGACCGCGCGTGCGGGCAGGCGAATCGCCGGGGCCGTGCCCAGCTCGAAGAGCATGCTGGCCAGCATTCCGGGCCGCAGCCGCCCCTCGGCATTGTCGAGCGTGACGACCACGGGATAGCGCTGACTCTCGTCTTCGGGGGCGCCGGCGACGCGCGCGATCCGGCCCGCGAAACGTTCGTTGCCGAGGGCATCGACGCGCACGCCGACCTCGCTGCCGGCGCGCAGGGCGTTCACCTGGCGGTCACCGACCAGGACCTTCAGCTCGATCTGCGACAGGTCGAGGATCTCGGCGATCCGCGTGCCCGGCTGTACGTAGGCGCCCGGGTCGAGATCGAGGGAGTTGACGAGTCCGTCGAAGGGCGCGGTGATGCGCGTGTATTCGAGTCGCGTGCGCGCTTCGAGGAGTGCTGCATAGCTTCGTCGCTCTTCGGCGCGCGCGCGTTCGAGCTCGGCCTCGCTCGCGACCGAGCGGCTGCCGAGTCGCTCCTGGCGCTCGAGCTCGGACTTCGCGAGTCGATGGCCAGCCTCGGCCCGAATCAGCTCCGCACGCGGCAGCGATGAATCGAGCCGCACGAGCAGCCCGCCGCTCGCGACGGGTGCGTATTCTTCGGCGGGAACCTCGACGACACGCCCCGCGACTTCGGAGGCCACCCAGGTCGCGCGGATCGGCTCGAGCACCCCCGACAGCTCGGCGATCTCGGTGCGGGTCGCCGCATTCGCGATCGCCACCGAGACCTCGAGACTGGGTCCCGGCTCGCTCGGACCCAGCGAACGCGCCTGCTCGAGTCGGGCCTCGCGTTCGCGGGCCTTCGTGGAGCCCTCGGAGGTATAGAAGGCCCAGATCGATCCGAGGCCAATCAGCAGGGCCAGGGTGAGAACGAGCAGGGGGGTGCGTCGAATCGGAAAGGAGGGCATGACCAGAGTCTGCACGATCGGGCTAGCGGGATCACGCGCTTCCGACTGTCCGGCTCCCCGGCTCCGAGAAACAGGTCTCGGGAGCGCACGCAGGCCGGCCCCGCGACTCGCTCGGCCTCTGCCGCGCTCCGGAGCCTCAACGCGATCGCAGTCTGCCCGTCGCCCGACGGTGGGGACGGCGATGGCGGGGCAGGGGGCGCTTCGTCGCGTTAAAATCGCCGACCGCTTCCACGTCACGCCGTCCCGTCGAAGGGACTGAAGGAGATCCGATGCCCGCGTACCTGATCGTCAACTACAACGTCGAGAACCCCGAGAAGTATGGCGAGTACTCGGCGGCCGCCGGACCGGTCATGAAGATCGGCGAGGTGGCGGAGATCCTCGCCTTCGATCCCAACAGCACGAAGCTCGAGGGCTCACCCGGCCATCAGACGATCATGCTGAAATTCGACTCGATGGAGGCGGCCAAGGAGATCTATGAGTCGGGCGAGTACCAGAAGCTGATCCCGATCCGCCAGGACGCGACCTCGAGCCATTTCGCGGTGCTCGTGAACGGACTCGGCTGAGCCTTCGGAGTCGGCGAAGGCGGCGCGACACGTCTGCGTGTCGCCCCGCCTTCGGACGGATCCGCCGGCCCGCCGAGCTCGAGACAAGGAGCACGCACGATGCAATCGACTCCATTTTCATTGGGTGGCCTCGGATACGTCGGCGTCGAGGCGCCGGATCCGATCGGCTGGCGTCGCTTCGCGACCGAGGTCTGCGGTCTCGCACCCGCATTGATTCCGCCGGGCCCGCGAAAAGGGGGTATTCCGGTGCCTCCGAGCGCGGGTCCCGAGGAGGCCGGCGTCGCGGCCGACGGCAGCGTCTATCTCAAGATGGACGGCCGCCAGTGGCGTGTCGCCGTGCATCCCGCGGAGACGCCCGGGCTCGCGTACCTGGGGTTCGAGCTGCGGGAGGACGAGGACCTCGAGCTCGCGATGGAATCGATCGCGAAGCGCGGGATCGCGATCCGCGCTGGCACCCCCGAAGAGCTCGAGACGCGCAGCGTCGGTGGACTCGCCGTGCTCGAAGATCCCGCCGGCCATCGCCTCGAGCTCTTCTGTCGCCCGATCGTCGATCAGCCCTTCGCGTCGCCGCACGACATCGCCTGGAAGACCGGCGCGCTCGGCATGGGGCACGTCGTGCTCTACGTCCCCGACATCGACACGTCGCTCGCGTTCTATCGCGACGTGCTCGGCATGAAGCGCACCGACTACATGCAGTTCGGGCCGAACGGGATGGGCATCCACTTCTTGCGCTGCACGCCCCGTCATCACTCGCTGGCGCTGCTGCAGGTGGGAGCGCCCTCCGGCCTTCAGCACCTGATGCTCGAGGCGACGACCCTCGACGGCGTCGGCAAGGCCCTCGATCGGGCACTCGCCGCCGGAGTGAAGATCACGTCGAGCCTCGGTCGCCATCGCAACGACAAGACCGTTTCCTTCTATATGAAGGGCCCGAGCGGCTTCGACGTCGAAATCGGCTGGGACGGATTGATCGTCGGCGACGACTGGGTCGAGCACGAGTTCGCCGGCGGCGGCGATGACTGGGGTCATCACGGGCTCGACGCGGAGTCGCTGAAGCCCGACGCCTAGCCCGACGTCCCGCCGCCGCCGAGCACGGCCTCACGGGATCCGAGGGTTCGTGAACTCGATCGGCATGCGATTGTGGCCGTGCAGGAACTCGCTGTACGCGCGCCTGGTGCCGGCGGCGTCGACCTCGTAGTCGGGGACGGCGGAGAGGATCTCTTCGAGCAGGATGCGCCCTTCGAGGTTGCCGAGATGCTCGCCGATGCATTTGTGGGCGCCGTGCCCGAAGGAGAGAGACCGCCTCGGGCGGCGATGGATGTCGAAGACGTCTGCGTTCTCGAACTCGTGCTCGTCGCGGTTGCCCGAGGCCCACAGGAACATCACGCCCTGGCCCGGGGCGAGCTTCTGCCCGCGGATCTCGACGGGCTCGCGGACCGTACGCCCGAGCAGGTTCGTAGGCTGGTCGTAGCGGAGCGACTCGGCGAAGGCGTGCGGGATGTCCTCGGGATGGTCGATCAGGTGGCGCCGTTGGTCGGGATGGGACCAGAGGTAGTAGATGGTATTCGCGACGGACAGCGGCACGACCTCGGCGCCCGTCACGATCATCGTGTAGACCGCTGCGACCATCGCCGGAAGCGACAGAGGCCCGCCCTCGACGCGACTCCGCAACATCACCGAGATGTGGTCGTCGCCCGAGAGATCGGAATCCTGGCTGCGAGCGTGGATGATCTCGGCGAAGCGTGTGAGCAGCGAGAGCCTCGCCGCCTCGTTGGCCTCCGTGGTGCCGACCTGCCCGGGCTCGCGCGCGAAGAAGGTCTCGACCTGGGCGCGCAGCGCGAGCGCCTCCTCCATCGGCAGGCCGATCAGCTCGGCGATCGTGAGCGTCGCGACCGGATCGGCGAGGTCGCGATAGACGTCGAAGTGGCCGCGCTCGAGCAGAGGGCGCAGCAGCGATCGGGTCCGTTCCCGAATCGAGCTCTCGAGCGCGTCGACTGCGCGCCGCGTGTAGCGGGGGGCGAAGACCTTGCGGTACTCGCGATGCCGCGGCATGTCGAGCATCGAGAAGACGGGGTCGGGCGGCGGTGGCTGCTTCAGCAGGATCATCTCGGGGGTCACGCCCTGCTCGGCGCTGAAGACGTCCTTGATCGTGCTCTCCCGGATGTCCTCGAAGCGCGAGAGGAACCAGGTGTCGTATTTCTCGAGATAGAAGACCGGGGCTTCGCGTCGCAGGGTCGCGTAGTGCGGCCAGGGGTCGCGCATCACGTCATCGGCGAAGGGGTCGTATTGGATCGTCATGTGGCCCTCGTTTCCGGTCAGCCCTGACCGAGCTCGATCATGTTGCCGTCCGGATCCGAGACCTGCGACACCCGCCGGCCGGGACGCAGCTCGAAGGGTGGGAGCGTGACCTTTCCACCCAGACGCTCGACTGCCGCGGCCGCAGCGTCGATGTCGTCGACCTCGAGCGTGAGGTAGCGGATGCCCGCCGTTGCGGAGAAAGAGGGCGACGGATCGGCCGCGGGCGCGTCGACGGGCACCATCACGCGCAGAATGCTCTGGCCGGCGGCCAGCTTGTGGATCGTCCCGATATTCGGGAGCACGAGCGGCTCGAGGCGTTCGAAGCCGGCTACCCCGACGTAGAAGTCGAGCAGCGGCTCGGCGTTCGCCGTGACGAGACCGACGTCGAGTGCCGGCTTGGCCAGTCGGGCTCCGCTTGGGTCGACCATCTGAAATCCTCCCCTTGATGTGTCCGAAGGGTCTCGAACGAGTCCAGCGTAGCGCCATGCGGGCTGCCTCAGCGACCGGAAAGATCGAGGCACGCCGATTGCAAATCCCGGTCGAGCACGAATCGTTCGCGGCTCTGGACGCGCCAGGGTGCGTTTCGTCGGGTCGTGACGTTTCGATCTGAAAGCCCCGCTTTCAGCGCGAGAGATTCGCCGGGTTCGCGCGCCACCGAGAGGTCTTCATGTCGCTTCATCCTCCCCTCGTCGATCCGTCCCAGACCGCCCCGACCGCGCGTCCATCGCCGCGAGCCCTGCCCGGCGAGATCGACGGTCTGTCGGGGCCGGTCGAGCTGCGTCGCGCGGCCGGCGGCCATCTCGAGGTCTGGCCGCGACCGACGCCCGAGTCCCAGAGCGAGCTCTACGGCTCGAGGTTCTACGAGGAAGACAAGACGAGCTACCTCGCGGACGTCGAGCGGGATCGAGACTACTGGGACGCGATCTGGACGATGCGGCGCCGATCGATGGAGCAGGCCTTGCCCGAGACCGGTCGTCGCGTGCTCGACGTGGGCAGCTCGGGGGGATTCCTGCTCGACCATTTCCAGCAGCACGGCTGGCAGGGGTTCGGGATCGAGCCATCGCGGCACGCGGCGCGCTGGGCGAGGGAGCATTTCGGTCTCGAGGTGTTCTGCGGCGAGCTGCTCGACTTCCCTGGCGAGGGCGATGCCGGGACTGCGTCCTGCTTCGACGCGATCCACTGTGCGCAGGTCCTCGAGCACGTGCTCGAGCCCGAGGCCTGTGTCGAGCGGATGGCGAGTCTGCTCGTGCCCGGCGGCGTCGCCTATGTCGAGGTACCGAACGACTTCAACGTGCTCCAGGAAACCGCCCGGGAATGCCTGGGCAAGAGCGCCTGGTGGGTGGCCCCAGATCATCACCTCAACTACTTCGACTACGACAGTCTCGCGGGCCTGCTCGCGCGCCATGGGCTCATCGAGATCGATCGAGTGGCCTCGTTCCCGATCGAGATGTTCCTGCTGATGGGCGAGGACTACATCGGGAATCCCGAGGTCGGCTCCGCTTGTCATGCCCGCCGAATGCGATTCGAGCGGTCGCTCCTCGAAGCCGGCCGCGTAGGCGATCTGCAGCGGCTCTATCGAGCCTTCGCGCAGGCTTCGATCGGTCGGACCTGCGGGATCCTCGCTCGCAAGTCCTGAATGACAGGTTCTGAACAGCAGGCCAAAGTGCTAGGCGAGTGAGTCGCTGACGAGATCGAGGATCACGTCCACTCGCGCAGCCTCGCGTGCCCATGGGAGCGAGTCGTTCGCGAGGGCGCGACCCTGCTCAGCCGCGGGCGCGATCGTGAAGTCGAGGAAATGACGCACGCTGTCGTAGCCGTACCCCTGATAGTCGAGGCGATTCGAGATCGGGTCGTGGATCCGTGAGAAGAAATGCGGATTGGGGAGAGAGAGATTCTCGTCGCTCCAGATCTCGACGCCGCGACGGGTCTGGTCGAGAAAGAGCCGCGCCCGCTCGAAGCCGAGCTCGACGACCTGCAGGCTCTTGGTCGGGCTGCCGAGCGGGTTCGACCAGCCGACCTCGAATTGTGCCGTCACGGGGCGGCCGCGCCACTCGCAATCGAGTCGGGCGAGAACGGTGTCGAAGCATTGGCCGCCGAACCGCTCATGGACCGGACCTCGAACGCCGCTCGCGTGGACGTTTCGGATCTCGATGCCGGGCAGGACGTAGAGCAGCTGATCGACATAGTGGCAGCCGATGTAGCTGAAGACGTTGGTCTCCCCGGTCCAGGCGAATCCGTTCAGAGGAAGGTCGCGCGGCTGCGAGTAGCGCACGCTGTAGAGCAGGGGCGCTCCGTGCAGGCCCTCGAGCGCCGCGCTCCGGATGACCCGATTCGACACGTCGAAGCGCTTGTGATAGTCGACCCAGAGCGGCACGCCCTGGCGCTCGGCGGTCTCAGCCAGGGCTTGCGATTGGCTTCCGTCTCCCGTCATCGGCTTGACCACCCAGCACGGCACCCCCGCGGCGATCCCGTGCTCGAGGTACTCCGCGTGAGCGGAGTCGGGGACGCAGACGAAGAGCGCGTGGGCCGTCTCGATCGCCTGCCGGGCGGCCGGCGTGCCCACCTCGACGAGGGCTACGTCCGGCACGCCTTCGATCTCGGTCCGGATCGTCTTCCACTCCGCCGCCGCGCGCTCGCGACCGGCCTGCGAGCGGTGCACGATCGCCAGTCGCCAGCGCGAAGCCCCGCCGTGCTGCGCGCACCACTGCGCGAGACTGCGTGCGATCACGCCCGGGCCGTAGGCGTCACGGGTGGCGTAGGCGCCGGTGCCGATGAGCGTGAGTGTCCGGACCGCGCTCATTCGCCTGGCTCCGAGTCGCTGGAGTCGACCGGCGCGAGCTCGAGCTGCGCTCGGAACGCCGCCGTGATCTCGAGCGCGGCGGCATCGGCCTGCTCGCGAGTCTCGCCCGTGCAGATCACGTAGCCCAGGCGATCGCGATGGCTGCGAACGTCGGGAAGCTCACCGGAACGGAGCAGCTCATCATTCATGTGGACAGCGGCGACCCCGGGCCGATGGATGAGCTGGCGCAGCGCGGGCCATCGCTTTACGCGCGCCGCCGCCTCGTGCAGGAAGAATCGTTGCGACACGCCGACGTGTCGGATCGGCGTCAGCCAGTCGCGCGAGAAGGCATCCCCCATGGCCATCTCGATCAGCGGGTAGAGGATGTGTACCCCCGTGCCGAGCGGCACGACCGTATCCGCAAAGCGGCCTCCGCTCGTGCGCGCCGCCATCTCGAGGACGAACACCTCGCCTCGGTCGGTGATCAGCAGGTCTCCCTTCAGCACGCCGCTCGCGACCTCGAGCGCACCGAAGCAGCGTTCGATGGTCGTCTCGACCGCAGCGTTCAGCGCGGGGGCCAGGGCGTAGGGAAGCGAGTGCCCATCCTCGATGAAGCAGGGCAGCAGCTTCGAGGTCGTGTCGTAGTGCCGCAAGGCGACGGCGTGATGGAGGATCTTGCCCTCGAACGCGATGCTCTCCGTACTGAGCTGTACGCCCGTGAGCAGCTCTTCACACACGAAGCGATCGGAGCGGTACTCGCCGCGTCGCGCGAAGTAGGCCTCGAGCTGGGCCTCGTCGTCGATCCGGACGACGCCGCGGGCGCCGGCCTGATTGATCGGCTTCAACACCTTCGGAAAGGCAATCGCGTCGGTCTCTTCGATCCACTGCGCCGCCTGAGAGACCTGCGACTCGAGCACCTGGAAGCGGGGCGTTCGGATGCCGGCGGCGGCCAGCTTCTCGATGCGCAGGCTCTTGTCGGTGGCGTTGCGAGCAGTCTCGACGCTGAGGCCCGGGAGTCCGAGCGCCTCGGCGACGAGCGCCGCCTCGACGGCGAGCTCGGCGGCGTGGACGAAGACGCCATCTGGCGCATGGAGCTCGGCCTGCCCGACCAACGCTTCGGGGTTCTTGAGGTCGACCTGGACGAACTCGTCGGCGACGGCGCGCCCTGGTGCCGCGGCGTCGTTGTCGAAGGCGACCGTCCGGTAGCCGAGCTCGCGGGCGATCCGCAGCGCTTCGATCTGCTCGAAGCCGCATCCGAGCAGCAGGAGGGTCGGGGGTTTCCTGCCCGTGCGTCCGATGACGGGCATCCTCGGCGAATTCGTCGCGGGCTTCATCGCGGAGTCGACTCCATGCGGATCGGCTGATCTCTCGCGGACGACGCGCTCGTCCGGATGCTCCTTCTATCGGCATCGACACGGCATCGCAGAGGACTAAGTGGCCGATGCTGAAGCTGATTCTGAAATTGGTGTCTTCACCTCAGGCGTGTCTCGGGTCCACACCCGACAGATCGCTCCCGGACTCTCCTCCCCGGATCCCGTCGGAGCCTTGCTGCTCAAGTGCCGCCGAGTTGCGTCCGAGTGATGTCGAAGAGCGGCGCGAGCTCGTTGCGGATCTTTCGATTCCGCTGCGATCGAGCGACTGCCGGAGTGCTGGCTGAAGGGATCGAGGGGTTCGAATGATCGAGCGTCGCCACGTCGTATTCGCAGGAGCCTACGGAATCCAGAATTCCGGAGATGACGCCCCGCTCTTCGTCATGACCGACGGTCTTCGTCGGCTGCATCCGGAAGTCGATTTTCGATTCACGGTTCTCGCTCGGCATTCGGACAGCTTTCTCGAGGCAGCGACCGGCACACGCCTGATCGCCAATCTCGAATATCAGAGTCGTGAAGAGGCGGCCGGGAAGTGGTTCCGGGGCTTCAACTTTTCGGATGATCGGGAGGATCTCGCGCAGGTCGAGGCGTCGATTCGAGACGCAGACCTCGTGGTCGCCGGCGCTGGAAACTTTCTGATCGACATTGCGTTCGATCTATTCCGCGGCCCGATCCCACTCTGCGCAAGCTACGCATTCATGGCAGACCTTCATCGCACCCCGTTCATGCTGTACGGAATCACGGCAGGTCCCTTGCGATCCGAACGTGCGCGAAAGCTCTCCGCATGGATCGCGCGGAGGAGCGCGGTGGCGACTTGTCGCGATCGGGCCTCGGCGAGTCTCCTCCGCTCGATCGATTCGAGTCTTTCGATCGACGTACATCCCGACCCAGTCCTCGGTCTGGAGCCGGCACCCGATCCCTGCTTCGAGAAGGCACTCGAGATCGAGAGATTGACACGCAGGAGCGATCGCCCGCGTCTCGCGGTCGCATGGCGCGATCTCGACTTCCTCGGCTTCGACGGGCGGATCCTGATCGACGCGCTGAAGCGGCTTTCCAGAGACTATGAGCTGCTCTTCGTGCCACAAGGGACGGGCCGAGACTGCAACGATCGAGAGGTTGCAAGGGCGATCATCAGCGAGCTAGGCGAGGTCGAGGTGCGCTCGCTTCAGCAGAGGCACTCTCCTGACGTGCTGATGCGCTTCTACGAGACCGCCGACGTCACGCTGGCCGCGCGGCTGCACGGCGCGGTCTTCAGCGCTCGGGTCGGCACGCCCGTAGCGGGTCTGGCATACCTTCCGAAAGTTTCTTCGTTTCTCGGCGCGATCGGACTGGAAAAGCACTGCGTCGGGATCGAATCGGCAACGTCCGACTCGATCGTGTCGGCAGTCCATGGCGCAATCCAGGAGGACCGAAGGGCCGTCCGGGACCGCGCGGCCGAGCTTGCGAGAGGTGTTGGCGCGTATTTCGATCACGCCTCGCGCCTGCTCTGCCTGCCGACCCATGCGTCTGCCAAGCGACCAATCGGCGCCGGCTCTCCGCGAATCATCACGAGCTGACTCGCGGACCGGGTGTTCCTCCCCGGTCAACGCCCCGGCACCTCCATCGCCTCCGCGCAGGCCTCCGCGGTCAGCGCCCGGCGAGCAGCGCGGCGGTCTCGGCCGGCGTGGCGACGGCACGGCCGACCTCGGCACAGAGCTTCGTCGCGCGCTCGAGGATCTCGAGATTCGTCGGCTGGCCCGGCCCGGCGTAGTCCTCGATCCCGATGCGGAGATGTCCGCCGCGTTCGAGCGCCAGCCGCGCGACCTCGCTCGAGAGCAGGTCGCCGCCCGGAAGCGCGACGGAGAAGGGCAGGGGGCAATCGCCCAGAATGTCGAGATAGGCGTCGAGCCCCGCCTTCGTAGCGGGAATGCCGAAGGGCGCGTAGTCGGAGCCGAAGAAGATCTTGATCTGGCCGCCGTGTCGGATGCGTCCCGAACGGACATAGGCGACGGCGGTCCGCATGAAGCTGCCGTCGAAGATCGAGAAGCTGATCGGGACCTCGAGCGCCGTGCAGGTGTCGACCATGTAGCGCACGTCGGCGTTGGAGTTCTGGTAGATCGTCTCGCTCGCGTCGGGTGCGCCGTCGGCTTCGAAGCCACCCAGGTTGAGTGAGCCCGGATCGACGATGCCCATGCGCAGGACGCCGGCGCGAGCGATCTCCGGGATATGGCCGTAGCGGCGCTCGACGGTCGTGTGCGGTCCGCCGCCGGTCATCGTCGGATAGAGAAAGGCATCCGGGTGACGCGCGAGCACGGTCTTCCAGGCTTCGACGTAGGGGCCGGCCTCGTGGGCGGGCGTCACCATGTCGATCACGGGGTCGTCGTTGTGGTTGTGGATGATCGAGGCGCCGGCCTCGATGCACGCGATCGCCTCGGCGGCGATCTCGGCGGGGGTGCGCGGCACGCTCGGGTTGCGCTCGCGGGTGGTCACGCCGTTGATCGCGGCCTCGAGGATGACGGGGGTATTCGCGATCTCTTCGGGGCTCATGGCCATCTCCTGATCTGATAGGTCTCGGCGAATGCCGACATCTCGTCGAGCTTGTACTGAAGCGACGTCTCGGTTGCGCGTAGACCATCGGTCCAGGGCGGCTTCAGGTAGTCGGTGACGCCCCACTCACGCAGCTGGTCCAGGCGCTCGGGGGTCGGCTCCGTGCAGCCGACGATCATCCGGAAGCCGTCGAGGTTGCCCCGGGCCTCGAGGCGAGCGGCGCGCGCCTTCGTCACGTACGCCTCGATCTCCTTCCAGGGATAGACGGCTCCTTCCCAGCCGTCGTAGCGGGCGGCGCGACGGAAGGCCGCATCCGACACGCCACCGATGTAGATCGGAATCGGGTGCGGCGGCTTCGGCAGCATGCGAATACGCGGGAACGAGTAGTAATGGCCCGAATGCTCGACCATCTCGCCGGTCCAGAGCTTGCCGAGGATCTCGAGCTGCTCGTCGACGTGTCGGCCGCGCTCGTGGAAGGGTGAGCCCACGAGCTCGAACTCGAGCTTCTGCCAGCCGACGCCTACGCCGAGGTGGATGCGACCGCCCGAGACGGCGGCGGCCGTGCTGATGGCTTTGGCGGCGGTGAAGACGTCG
Organism: uncultured delta proteobacterium; assembly: GCA_963698485.1. Taxonomy (GTDB): domain Bacteria; phylum Myxococcota_A; class UBA9160; order UBA9160; family UBA4427; genus UBA4427. The sequence continues at coordinate 32,979 of CAVORA010000006.1, forward strand.
CGCAGCGGCAGGATATAGACGGTGGTCAGAAATCGAAGCTGGGTCGTGTCTCGCGAGAGCGCCGCGAACTGCACCCAGGGATCGGGCCACGGCACCGAGTGCTGCCACGGCGTGACGCCGTCCTCGGCGATCTCGTAGCGGTCGACCTGCTCTTCGGCGGTCACCCAGTGGTCGCCGAGCGTCATGCCGTAGAAGCCGAGGGACTCGGCGTGTTGCGCGAGCGGGGCGAGCTCTTCGAGGGGCGTGTAGCCCATTCCGTGCCAGAAGCGCATGGTCGTCAGGCTCCGCGCGCTCGATCGGCGCGTCGCAGGGTCGCGTCGGCGTTTTCATGGACGAGCTGGGTCGGCATGCTGAGGACCTCTCGATGTCCAGCTGGACGGATTGGGCGTTTCGTCACGATGGTAACGAGCGGGGTCCCTGCCGTCCTCGATGCTCGACTCGGAGTCGCCGCGCACGGCTCGCTTCGTCCCCGGGCCCGGGCTATGTCGTGGGGGGCCGAAACCGTCTTCCCCTGCTGCGAGGAGCCACCATGAGCCTGATTCTGTATGGCGCACCACTCTCTCCCTTCGTCCGGAAGGTCGACGTGGTGCTGCGCGAGAAGGGCGTCGCGTTCGAGAACGAGCCGGTGAACATCATGCCGATGCCCGATTGGTTCAAGGAGATCAGCCCGGCGCGTCGGATTCCGGTGCTTCGCGACACGGACGTGGCGAAGGAGGGGCGCGACGGAACGATCGCCGACTCCTCGGCCATCTGCGCCTTCATCGAACGCAAGCATCCCGAGCCCGCGCTCTATCCCGCCGCCGCCTACGCGCTCGGCCGCGCCGTCTGGTACGAGGAGTGGGCCGACACCGAGCTCGCTCAGGCGATCGGGGGCGGCATCTTCAGACCGCTGATGTTCCCCCGCTTTCAGGGCAAGGAGCCGGACGTCGAGACGGCGAAGAAGACCTGGCACGAGAAGCTGCCGCCGCTCTTCGACTACCTCGAGGGCGAGCTCTCCTCCGATCTCGGGAGCGGGGGATACCTCGTCGGCACCGCCTGCTCGATCGCGGACGTATCGGTGGCCTGCCAGCTCGCCCAGCTCGAGTTCGTCGCGGGCTTGCCGGACGCGAAGCGCTGGCCGGCGACGGTGGCCTTCGCGGAGAGCATGATCGCGAGGCCGAGCTTCGGGCCCAATCTGGCGATCTGCAGGAAGATCGTGAAGGAGCGGGTCGACCTCGACGCCTGATCGGCAGGCGGACGGCGCGTCTCCCCAGGGCTCACGCCGACCGTCCGGCCGGTTCAAGGTGCGACCGCCTCCATCGATTCGAAGCCGTAGGGGTGATACACGCCGAACACGACGTTCTCGTGCATCCCGTAGCCGACCTCGCCGGTCGAGAGCTCCCAGCGACAGAGCATCTCGTTGAGCCCCTGGACCTCGGCGAACTGCTTCGGATCGCTCAGGTCCCACTCGAGTCCTTCGACCTTCAAGGGGCCCTGATAGTGGCCGAGTCCCCAACGCTCGTCGGCGCGATAGCCCGAGCCACCTAGCAGGTAGTTGGTGCGCAGGGGCGTGCCGACGACGCGGAGATCGGTATTCGCGAAGGTCAGGACCGTCTGTGCGATCTCGCGCGTGCCGGATTTGAACGTGATCTCGTGCCGAGGGCTCCCCAGGTGGAGAATGGGCTCGTTCGAGCCGAGCTTCGGGACCTTCACGGCCTCTTCCATGTGCCGATTTCCGTGCGCGTCCTCGTCGAAGTAGACCTTGATCATGAAGTCGTCGAACTGCATCGGGATCCAGTTGTGGAAATGGCCGAACTCGCCCTGCGGTCGATACTTGGCCAGGATGCCGGGCGGCTCGGCCTCGCCCGTATTGGGACGCACGCCCCAGGAGTGATCGCGCGCGCCCTTCCAGCGGTCGGGTCGCACGTCGAATCGTCGGCCGTCGACGTGGATCTCGCCTTCCCAGGTGCCGACCTGCGCGAAGCGGGTCGTGTGCTCGGTCAGCCGGTTGCCGAGTCGGCGATAGGTGACCGGCTCTTCGAGGGCGGGCACGAAGCCGTTCCAGGTGAGGTCGAAGTCGAGATTCCATTCGTTCGGAGCGCAGGTCACCCGCAGCGTCTCGAGGCCCTTCACGACCTCCACGCCGAAGGGGCCGACGGTCGTGTCGAGCCGGTCGTGGCCGAGCTCCCGAGAAGCGCGCACGCAGTAGTGCTTGTCCGCGATCGAGACCGTGACGAAGGCGTCGAGCACGCCGAGGTTCGGGTACTGCCCCATGCCCGTGATCAGGAAGATCTCGTCGCTGCACGAATGACAGTTGAAGTAGTAGCGATCGTAGAAGGCGCGGTCTCCGGTATAGACGTGATCGAAGGTGTCGGGGGTCTGGTGGGCCAGGAAATCATCCATCGGTCCGAGCGGCATGAGGTCTCCGTGCTTCGTTCGATCGCGGCGAGCTTTGCGACTCGCTCGCGGGCTGAAATCGGAAGATCGATCCTATCGAATGCGCGACATCCGTACAGCGGGGCGGGGCGTGCGTTTGACGAAGGCGGCCGAAGCGTCGCGCAGCGGCGCGCTGCCCACTCGCCCGCTTGACGTCGGTCGCTTCGGTCGCGACGCTCCGGGCTTCGTGCCGTCGGGATTCTCGCACGACAGGGAGACAGGACTTGGAGACGCTCGCCGGCAATCACTCCGCGAGGGGATCCGAGATCGATCCCTTCGAGGCCTTCGATGCGGCCATGGGTGCGGTGACCTGTCGCGATCCCTACCCCGAATTCGCGGCCCTGCGCGCGCAGGGCGGCATCGTCGAAATCGAGGATGCCCCGCCGTCGCTGCTCTCCGCTTCGGGCTCGCAGGCTCGAGGCTTCCGCGCCGTCTCCCATGACGCCGTGGCCGCGGTGCTGCGCGACGGCCGGGTCTTCTCGTCCGGCGCCTATCGAGAGCTGATGGGCATGGTGATGGGCCCGAATATCCTGGTGATGGACGAGCCGGAGCACGGGCGCTATCGCAGCCTGATCCAGCAGGCCTTCGGCAAGAAGGCCCTCGAGCGCTGGGAGCACGAGCTCGTCGAGCCGGTCGTGCGTCGATTGGTCGACGCCTTTGCCTCGCGCGGTCATGCCGAGCTCGTGCGCGAGCTGACCTTCCCCTTTCCAGTCCAGGTGATCGCCGGCATGTTGGGCCTTCCGGAGGAGGACCTGCCGCGCTTCCACGCCTGGGCCGTCGACGTGATCAGCGTGGCGATCGATGTTCCGCGCGGGATCGCCGGCTCGAAGGCGCTCGGCGACTACCTGACGCCGATCATCGAAGCCCGTCGAAGGAATCCCGGGGACGATCTGATCAGCGTGCTCGTGACCGCGGAGCTCGATGGACAGCGACTCGACGACGAGCACGTCCTGGGCTTCCTGCGCCTGCTGCTGCCGGCGGGGGCCGAGACGACCTATCGCTCGTCGAGCAACCTGATCTATGGGCTGCTCAGTCATCCCGATCAGCTCCGGGCGCTCGATGCCGATCGCTCACTGATGCCCCAGGCGATCGAAGAGGGCCTGCGATGGGAGGTGCCGCTCACGGGAATCGGTCGACTCTGCATCGAAGACACGGTCGTCGCGGGCGTCGAGATTCCGGCGGGCTCCCAGGTGCAGGTCCTGATCGGCTCGGCCAACCGTGACGAGACGCGCTTCGAGCGCCCCGACGAGTTCGACATCCATCGCCTGCCGCGTCAGCACATGTCCTTCGCCTTCGGTCCGCATCGCTGCCTCGGTATGCACCTGGCGCGCATGGAGACCCGGGTCGTGATCGAGGCATTGCTCGATCGACTCCCGAATCTGCGCCTCGACCCGGCGGCCGAGGACATCCACATCGCCGGCCGGGAATTCCGCGCGCCGCGCCGTTTGCCGGTGCTCTTCGGCTGAAGCGAGGATGAGGCCCGCGCTGCCGGCCCCGCGGCCGCCCCTTCGCGAGTCGCGGGGAGAGGCGGATTCGGGTCGCTCGGGCCGTGCCCAGCCGCGAAGGTGGGCGCTAGTATCGACACCGGCATCCAACCCCGAAGCTCACTGTGGCCGCACGGCCGGAATCCCCGAGGACACGATCGATGGCGCTCGATTTCGACCCCAATGACCTGATCACCCCCAAGAACTACGGCGTCAAGGGACAGCCTCACGAGATCTGGACGCAGCTCCGCAAGGAAGCGCCGGTCTACCGCTGCGAGCCGGACACTCATCCACCCTTCTACGCGATCACTCGGCACGCCGACATCATCAACATCTCGAACAAGCCGCACATCTTCAGCAATATCGAGGGGCCGATGCTGCTGGACAATGCGCAGCTGAAGCGCCAGGCGGATGATCCGTCGAGCTTCGGCCAGATGAAGACGATCATCGAGATGGATCCGCCCGAGCATCGCGACTTCCGCAAGGTCGCGAGCGGCTTCTTCACGCCCCGCAGCATCCATCGCCTCGACGAGATCGTGGCCGACTGCGCGCGCGCCCAGGTCGACAAGCTCGGCACCGAGGGCGAGACCGACTTCGTCGAGGCGATCGCGCAGCGTCATCCGCTGCGCGTGCTGGCGACGATCCTCGGGATCGAGCCGCAGGACGAAGACCTGATTCTGGAGCTGACGCAGCAGCTCTTCGCGCCCGAGGATCCCGACCTGCAGCGGGCCGGGGAGGATCGTGCGGAGGCGAGCAAGACGTTGATCGCCGACTTCAGCGCGCTCTTCACGCGGATCATCGAAGATCGCCGCGCGAACCCGACCGACGACCTCGCCAGCCTGCTCGCGAACGCGAAGATGGCCGACGGTCAGCCGATGGGCCCGGTCGAGACCTTCGGCTACTACCTGATCGTGTTCACCGCCGGTCACGACACCACGCGCAACGCGATCTCAGGCGGCATGGAGGCGCTGCTCGACAACCCCGAGCAGCTGCAGAAGCTCTGCAAGGATCCGTCGCTGGCCAAGAGCACGGTGGAGGAGATCGTGCGCTGGACCTCGCCGGTGAACTACATGAAGCGTCACCTGCTGCAGGACGTCGAGCTGCACGGCACGAAGATGAAGGCGGGCGAGGACCTCGTGATGTTCTACGCCTCGGCCAACCGCGACGAGAACGTCTTCGACCGGCCCTTCGAGTTCGACGTCACGCGTCATCCGAATCGGCATCTGGGCTTCGGAACGGGCGAGCATTTCTGCCTGGGCGCCCATGTCGCTCGGTTGAGTGCGCGCGCGCTCTTCCTCGAGCTCGCCAACCGGATCGAGTCGATGGAACGCATCGACGAGGCCAAGCATATCCACTCGAGCTTCGTCGTCGGACTGAAGTCGCTGCCGGTTCGCTACAAGCTGCGCCCGGCGGCCTGAGCGTCCGCCGGCGATCGGCGGCGCGGCCGCTGGAGCAATCGAAGAGGAGTTGGCCCGTATGAGCTCGCAGGACGTCTCTCTGGGTGGGCGGGTCGCGCTCGTGACGGGGGCCAGTCGCGGCATCGGTCGCGCGATCGCGCGTCGGCTCGCGAAGGCCGGCGCCAGCGTCGGCGTGACGGCGCGCAGCCTCGACAAGGCGGGTGAGTTCGCGGGCACGCTGGCCGAGACGGTGGCCCTGATCGAGCAGGCGGGCGGTCGGGCTTTCGCATTGCAGGCGGACCTCGAGGATCCGGCCGAGCGCGACAGCCTCGTCGAGCGCGCCGTGTCGCAGGCGGGGCGTCTCGACATCCTGGTGAACGCAGCCGGCTTCGCGCAGTACGCGACGGTCGAGAAGATGCCGGACGCCTTCTTCGAGGCGACCTTCGATCATTACCTGCGGGCGCCCTTCAAGCTCGCGCAGGCTGCCATTCCCGTGATGCGCGCGCAGGGCGGGGGCTGGATCGTCAACGTCGGGTCGGTGACCGCCGAACGTCCCGCGAAGCCCTACGACGACTTCGCGCGCCTGGGCGGTGCGACGATCTACGGGGCCATGAAGGCCGCGCTCTCACGCTTTACACAGGGTCTCGCGGCCGAGCTCGAGGCGGACGGCATCGCGGTCAACCAGATCGCGCCGACCGGGGCGATCAGCACGCCGGGCGCCGACCGCTACATCCCCGAAGGCTATCCCACCGAGCCCGTGGAGTATCTCGCCGAGGCCGCGCTCGCCCTGTGCCATCGCCCCGCAAGCGAGTGCACCGGCTTGATCACCTACAGTCTGCAATACCCGCTCGCGCTCGGTCTCGACGTCGTCGACCTCGACACGGGCAAGCCGCTCCCTCCGCCCGAGATTCCCGAGTACGCGCATCCCGACATTCGACCGACCGGCGAATAGCAGGCCCGCCGACGGCCGTGTGCGGACGAGCCGTTCCGGTCGATCCCATGGAGACGAAGACCCCATGCAAGCCAACTTCTCGTTCACCAAGCTCGTCGTTCAGGACCTGGAGGCGATGTCCGCCTACTATCAGCGCGTCTACGGTCTCAAGGAATTCGAACGGATCCAGGCGACGATCGAAGGTGAGCCCATCGACGAGATCATGCTCGGACTCGATTCGGCCTATGGGCCCGGCTCGATCATGCTGCTGAAATTCGTCGACCGCCCTGCACCGAAGCCCGGCGCCGTGATCCTCGGCTTCCAGACCGACGATCTCGACGCACTCGTCGAGCGAACGCTCGAGCACGGCGGCTCGCTGCATTCCGGAATCAGCGAGTCCAACGTCGCCCCCGTCCGCGTCGCTTTCAGCGTCGATCCGGAAGGCAACCTCGCCGAATGCGTCCAGCTGGTCACTTCCGCCTCCAGCTGACGCGTCCGCCCCTCACCCCTTCTTCGCGTCGAGGTCCCGAACGTAGCTCCGCGCCCCGAGCACGTAGTGGACGCTCGCCCAGGCGACGAAGACGATCAGGATGGAGAGCGCCGAGCGCAGTCCGAAGTGGTCCGAGAGCTGACCGACGACGATCGGTCCGAGCCCGCCGCCGACGAGATTCATCACGAAGAGCGCGATCGCCGACATCGTCGCCCGCATCCGCGGCTTCACGAGCCCCTGCATGATCGCATGGGTGACGCCCGAGTAGGTGTGATTGAGCAGCGTCGCGCAAGCGATCATCGCGACCGCCAGGCTCGTGTCCTCGGTCGTGTAGGCGACGTAGGAGAAGGGCAGTGACAGGACTGCTCCGATCGCGCAGATCCACCAGTACCAGCGCAGGTCGAGCCCGGCGAGCCGATCGCCGAGCCAGCCCGCGAAGAACACCGACACTCCGCCCGCCACGCCGGCGATCAGCCCCAGACGGACGCCGGTCTCGGACAGCGACAGACCGTGCACGCGCACCAGGAAGATCGCGTGGAAGGCGCCCGCTCCGTAGAGGAAGAGCGTCTGCACGGCGGAGCCGATCAGCACGTGGCGCATGGACGGCAGCTTCGCGATGAAGCCGAGGGTCGTGCCCAGGGGCTCGATCTCCTTGCTGGCTCCGACGTCGAAGCGCCCGCGAATCGGCTCTTCGAGGGTGAGCTTCGCGACGACGGCGAGGATCAGGCCCGGCACGCCGACCACGAAGAAGGCCTTCTGCCAGCCGAGGCCTTCGGCGAGGTATCCGCCGGCGGCGAGTCCGAGGAGCGTGCCGAGCGGGACGCCGAGCTGGTAGATGGAGAGCGCCGTGGCGCGCTGCTTCAAGGGGAAGGAGTCCGAGATGATCGAGTGGGCCGGTGGCGTGCAGCCGGCCTCCCCGACGCCGACGCCGACACGCGCGGCCAGCAGCTGTGAGAAGTTGCGCGCCAGCCCGGAAGCGATCGTCATCAAGCTCCAGATCACGAGCGCGCCCGCGATGATGAGGCTGCGGTTGCTGCGATCGGCGAAGCGCGCGATGGGGATGCCCGCGAACGTATAGAAGATCGCGAATGCGCCACCGAGCAGCAGTCCGAGCTGCGTGTCGCTGAGCTCGAGCGCAGTCTGGACCGGCTCGGCCAGGATCATCATGATCTGGCGATCGATGTGATTGACGATGTAGATGACGAGAAGCAGGCCGAGCGTGTAGCGGGCGCTCTTCATCTTGGCACGAGCGGCTCGGGGGCTGCATGGACCGTCGACATTACACCAGAGCCGGATCGGGTCTACCGACTTTCGTGCTCCGCCCCTAGCCTTGGGGCATGCCTCGATTCGGACTCGCCACGCTCAATCACTCTCCCCTGCACGGGCTGCCGACGCAGTGGCAGGCGCATGTCGACGCCGCGGCCGAAGCCGGCTTCGAGGCGCTCGCGCCGGACGTCTTCTGGCTGCGGGCGCTCGAGCAGGAGGGCGTTTCGCTCGAGACGCTCGCCGGGGCGATGCGGGATCGCGGCCTCGCCTGCATGGAGATCTCCGGGATCGCGATCGGCACGGCCGAGCAGACCGAGCGCGAGCTCGAGGAGAACCTGCGTTATGCCCGAGCGCTCGGGGCCGAGTTCGTGAACACCCGGATCGTCGAGCCCGTCGACGCGGCGATCCGAGACCGTCTGAAGCGCTGCGCCGTCGCCTTTCGGGAGCGGGGCGCATCGGACGAGGGCACCCGGGTCGCCCTCGAATTCTCGCGAGGCTCGAGGCTGAACAGTCTTCAGGAGCGCCCGTGTCCTGCTCGAGGCGGTCGACGAGCCGAATGTCGGGATCACCCTCGACACCTGGCATTTCTTCCTGCATCCCGACGGTCCGGACTGGGACGGCCTCGAGGCCCTGCCGCTCGAGTGGCTTGCGAACGTCCAGCTCTCGGATGGCGTGGCGTACGCGGAGGGGGAGTTCGCGGACGCGACGATGAACCGACGCCGGATGCCCGGAGCGGGCGACTTCGATCTGGCGCGCTGCGCGGCGTCGCTCACGGCGCACGGATTCGACGGGGCGATCGTGCTCGAGGTGCTGAACGCGGATGAACGCGAGCGCTCGCTGGTCGACTATGCAGCCGATGCGCTGCTCGCTTCGCGCGCAGCCTTTCCGATCGGCTCCCCGGCCTAACGCAGCGCGGCCACCTGGCCGACCGCTGCGGTCTCGTCTCCGAGCCTGGACACGCCGTCCTCGCGAATCGGCGTGCCGTTCACGAGCACATGGGTCACGCCTTCCGGCGCGTCGGCGGTCAGTCGCTCCGCATTGGCGGGGAAGTCGCGCACGCGTCGTACGGGCCCCGGTGCGACGGTGTCCGGATCGAAGACGACTACGTCGGCGTGGTTGCCCACGGTGAGAAGTCCCCGACCTTCGAGGTCGAAGATCGACGCGGGCTCGCCCGACAGCTTCTGGATCGCTCGCTCGAGGCTCATGACCTGGCGATCGCGGACCCAGTTGCCGAGCAGGTCGGTCGCCTGGGGCGCGTCGCAGAGCTGGCCGACGTGCGCGCCGGCATCCGAGAGCCCGAGCGCCGCGCCGTCGATGTTGAGCAGCTTGGCCACCGCCGGCTCGTCATCGTTCGCCACCGGCTGGGAGACGCGGACCGCCAGGTCCTCGGCGAGCGAGATCGCACACAGCGTGTCGAGCGGAGACTCGCCGCGCTCCTGCGCCAGCTCGCCGATCCTGCGACCCACCAGCTCGGGATTCTTCGACTCGGCGACCGTCATCACGTCCCAGCGCGGATGCAGTGCGATGCCCTCGAGCTGAGCCAGCGCGTTCCTCCGCCACTCGGCATCCGAATAACACGCGATGCGCTCTTCCCGGCTCTTGCCGATCAGGTCGGCAAAGGCCTGGGCGCCGGCGAGCAGGAAGGGCTCGCTCATCACGAACTGGATCGTGAGCGGTCGCGGCGAGACCTGGGGCCAGACATTCGAGCCCCGGGCGCGACCCTCTGCGTGGAGCTTGGCCGAGGCCTCGTGACCGCCGCCCGGGAACGACAGCAGCGCCGTCCAGGTGAAGGGCCGTCCGACCTCGCGCTGGAGCTCGTAGATCCGCTCGACGGGCATCGCGTCGCCGGGCGTGAAGGCCACGACTCCCTTGCCCGCGCGTCCGACCGCGTGGCAGAGCGCCTCGAGCTCTGCGCGATTCGAGAAGCGGCTCGGCACGGGCTTGCCGTTCATGCCGACATGCGTCGGCGCGAGGCTCGTCGCGAAGCCGGCCGCGCCGGCCGCGATGCCCTCCTCGAGGGCCTGGCACATCGTCTGGACCTCCGCGTCCGTCGCCTCCCGCTCGTAGGCCTCGTCGCCCATCACGAAGAGGCGAAGCGCCGTATGGCCGACATAGGCGTTGTAGTTGAGCATCGAGCCGTGACGCCGGATCGAGTCGAGGTATTCGGGGAAGGTCTCGAAGTCCCAGGGAATGCCCGCCGAGAGCGTCGCGACGTTCATGTCCTCGACGTTCTCGAGGGTCCGGGCGATGACCTCGCGGTGCTCGGGGCGGGTGGGCGCGATCGAGAAGCCGCAGTTGCCGGCGATCACGGTGGTGACGCCGTGGAAGCAGGAGGGCGTGAGCGCCGGGTCCCAGAAGACCTGCGCATCGTAATGGGTATGGATGTCGATGAAGCCGGGGCTGACGATCTGACCGGTCGCGTCGAGGGTGCGGTCACCGGCGAGGCCATCGCCAATTCCGCTGATGCGTCCGTCCTTGATGGCGACGTCGGCCCGGCGGCGCGGGCTCCCGGTTCCGTCGATGACGTCTCCTCCACGAATCACGATGTCGGCGGCCATGGGCTTCTCCTTCGCGCGGGTGATGACCGGTCAGTGTAGGTCCGTTTCGAGCGGATGCCCGAGTGGCGGCGAGCCGGGGCGGGACGCGCTGCTAGAGGGCCGTCTCTGCACACGCGACGAGGGCGTCGGCCAGCGCCGCGGGTCGCGCGAGCATCGGCGAGTGGCCGCCCTCGAGCACGACCGGGGTTCCGAGCCCTGGCCAGCTCGCTGCCTGAGCGAGCAGCCACTCGCAGCGCGCGACCCGATCGTCGGCGCCGACGATCATGTGCATCGGACCCGTCGGCCAGCGCCGGATCGGTGAAGGCTCGGCGAGCGGCTTCCCGCCCTGCCAGCGAAGCTGCTGTGCGGCCCACTCGGCGACCGCGGGATCGCAGTCGTGGTAGAAGAGCGTCCTGGCGAGCTCCCGATCGACGCGTTGCGCGCCGTCCGGCCGCACTTCGAAGCGGGCCTGCGCGTACTCCCGCGTGACCATGCCGGCGAAGTCGCTCGGGTCGACCGCAGCGAGCGGCGTCGGCGCGCTGCAGAGGAAGACCAGACGTGCGCCGGGATGGCGATCGGCGAGGACCGGAATCGTGCGGCTGCCGAGCGAGTGCCCGACGAGGACGAGCTCCCGGGCCTCGACGTCTTCGGGAATCGCTGCGTCCGCCGCGGCGGCGTACTCGGCGAGCCCCGCGGCGGCCTCTTCGCAGGGCAGATCGGGGGCCGCCGTACGATGGCCTCGCGCGCACAGCTCGGGCACGAGCTGCTCCCAGCACCAGCCGCCGTGCATCGAGCCGTGGACCAGGAGGAAGAACGCCATATCGAGGGACTCCGCCGCGCTGCGAGCCGTGTGGCTCGGATGGGCCGCAGCGCTGGGTCGGGGATTGCGGCTACTCGCCGACCGCCGGGATCGCCCGCGTGACCGCTCGCGTCGGCCCGAAATTGTGCAGGCCCATGGCGTGCAGGTTGCCGAGGCCGCCGCAGACCATCACGATCATCTGATCCGGTCGTTCGACGAGATGCGCGATGCCCTTCGCGTCGACGCGTCCGCGTTCCTCGAGCCAGACGCGATGGGGCGCCGGAAAGAAGTCGATCGGATGCGCCGCGGCCTCCCAGAGCGCCTGCTGGGTGTCTTCGATCGAGGGGAAGTCCTGCGCGATCAGATCGGCCCAGGGCGGCGCGAGGGCGACCATCGTCTCGGCACCCCAATGCGAGATGTAGGCGTTGGTGCCGGGATAGGCGAGGGACTTGCCGATCAGCTCGGCCAGCACCCGCCCGCTATCCGAGGCGACGTCGGCGATGTCCATCGTCCCGATGCAGCCGTAGACCGTGAGCGCGTCGCCGGGCACGCCGCGGCGAGAGGCCAGGGGTGCCCAGGGCGAGCGCTCCTCCCACTCCGCGACGACGATGCCCGTCACGCGGCCGGGCTGGCCGAAGACGCTCTTCGAGTTCTCGCCGATCTTCTGGCCGCCGACGTTTCGCATCACCAGGCGTAGCGCGCGGCCGATTGCGGGCGCAGGCCCCGCCACGCCTCCGAAGCAGCCCGCCTCCATTGGCAGCCCGAGCGCGTGCCGGATCGGGCCGTTCACGAAGACCCCCGGCGTGACCGAGCTGGTCGTCGTGTTCAGCGAGAAGAGATCGAGCGCCGGATCGAGACAGGCCTCGATCGCCGTACAGAGGAGCGGCATGGATTCCGCCGGCGCCCCCGCCATCACGGCGTTGATCGCAAGCTTCTCGACCGTGCAACGACCGTCCTGCGGCGGCAGCACGCCTAGCAGCTCGTCGGGAAAGCGGCCCGAGGCCGCGACGAACGCGCGCACGCGCGACTCGGTTGGCGGGATCAGCGGGAGTCCGTCGCCCCAGCCCGCGTCCGTGGCGAGCTTCGCGAACGCGACCGGGTCGTCCTCGACTTCGATGCGCTGGCTCGCGAGCCAGTCGATCTCACATCCCGAGGGTCCGCAGGATCGGTCGAAAGTGCTCTCTGGCAATCTCGCGTACCTCTTGCTCGGGTCGACTATCGAGCGGGTAGGGCAGGACATGGATGCGCAGGCCCGAGCGGCCGGCGTTGGCCGCCATGGTTCGCGCAATGGCTTCGAACTCGGATGTCACAACGGCGACCGCCGTCTTGCCCTCCTCCAGCGCCACGACCGCGTCGTGCACCGTCCAGGAGGTGCAGCTGCCTCAATTGCCGAGGCCGGAGATCACGACCTCCTGATCCGCGGCAAAGCGCTGGAGCTCGGCGAGCGTCTTCGCGGCGGCCTCGCCGGTCCGGTCGCCCGCGCACCAGTTCGTTACGTGCGCGCCCTCGTCCTCGAGCATGCGGGTCCACTCGTCGCGCACCCAGTCGAAGGAGCGCCAGGTGAGGTCGTAGCGGATGCCGATGCGGCTGCCGGCGAGGCGTGAAGCGTCGAAGGGCGGGCCGGGATCGGGGTTGGAATCGGAAGGCGGGGCGGTCGGGTCGAGGATCGAGATGCGGGCCACGGGATACTCCTGTCGGGTCGGCTCCGGCGGAGTGTAAGGGAGTCCGACGGGCCTCGGCGACCCCATACGGGTTGCGGCGGAAGCGCGCTCGCTGCGTGGTAGCCTCGGGCCATGGCCGAATCGACCGCACTCGCGGGGCTCCGCGTCCTCGACCTGACCAACCTGCTGGCCGCCCCGCAGATCGCCGCCACGCTCGCGGATTTCGGGGCGGACGTCGTGAAGATCGAGCCGCCGGAGGGCGATCCGCTGCGTCGGATCGGAGTCCAGCGCGGAGGCGCCTCGCCGCAATGGGCGCTCGTCTCGCGCAACAAGCGCGCGATCACGCTCGATCTCGACCGGGCCGAGGCGCGTCGCGTCTTCGGCGAGCTGGTCGCGCGCGCCGACGTGCTGATCGAGAACCTGCCGGCGAAGCTGCTCGCGCGCTGGGGCTGTGAGCCGGCGACGCTGCACGCCCGGAATCCGCGGCTCGTGGTCGTGAGCGTGAGCTGTTACGGGCGGACGGGGCCCTATGCGGATCGCGCGGGAGCGGGCACCCTGGCCGAGGCCTTCGCGGGCTTCGCGCATCTGAACGGTGAGGCCGATGGGCCGCCGATGGTGCCCTCGTTACCGCTCGGAGACACGCTCAGCGGGTTCTCCGGCGTGATCGGGACGATGATGGCGCTCTACGCGCGGGATCGCAGAGACGCAGGCAGCGGTCGCGGGCAACACGTCGACGTGTCGATGGTCGAGCCGATCCTGCAGCTGCTGGCGTTGCCGCTCGCGAGCTGGGACGGGCGCGGCTCGGGTCCGAAGCGCATGGGCAGCCGCGTCGCCGGGGGCGTGCCCCGCAATCTCTACCGGGCGGCGGACGGCGACTGGATGGCGCTGTCGGGGACGACGGACGCGCAGGTCGGCCGCATCCTGAAGTTGATCGGCCGGGACGACGAGCAGGGTCGCGCGCGCTTCGGGACCTCGGCGGCGCGACTCGCGGCGGCCGACGAGCTCGACGGACTGGTGGCCCGCTTCATCGCGGGTCTCTCTCGCGACGCGGCCCTCGAGGCCTTCCACGCGATCCGGATCCCGGTCGCGCCAGTGAACGATCTGGCGGCGCTGCTCGACGACCCGCATCTGCGGGAGCGCGCCTCGGTCACGACGCTCGAGGATCCCGTGATCGGAAAGGTGAAGCTCGTCACGCCGGCGCCGCGGCTGAGCACGACGCCCGGTCGGCATCGCCATACCGGGCCGGCGTTAGGCGAGCATACACGCGAGATCCTGGCCGATTGGCTGGGACTCGACGAGCCCGAGATCGAGCGCGAGGTCGCGGCGCTCGCCCGCGCCGACCGGGGCTAGTCGTTCACGCGAGCCCCTCGACCCACTCCCGAAAGCCCAGCCGTTCGACCGCCGCCGCCCCGCGACGCGTCACGGCGAGCACCGTCTCGCTCCGCTCGGTGAGCGACGAGAGTCCGAGCGGTACGACGCCCACCATCAAGGTCTGGTAGGAGAAGGCCCGGTACTGCTCCCACGCCTCGTCGAAGTCGAGGCGCACGCCATGACGCGCGAGCGCTTCGCAATAGCCGCGGATCAGCGCCTCGTCGTTCGCCGCCAGCACGTCGGGCTCGAGCGAGTTGATCAGGAAATACTGCACGTCGCGCATGCCCTTGCTCCAGTGCACCGCCTGGAAGTCGATCATCCCGACGCGCCTGCCTTCTCCCTCCGGATACTCGAAGCAATTCCCGAGATGGCTGTCGCCATGGACGAGCGTGAGCGGTCCCCGGTACCAGGCCTCGAGCACGCGATCCCAGCGATCGAGGGCGAGCTGGCAGGTCTCGACGAGCCGCTCCGAGACGAGCTCGGGCGCCGCCTTGCGAGCCGGAGTGAGGGCCGAAGCGTTCAGCGCGCGCGTGACGCCGCGCCACTTTGGCGCCGTGAACGTGTTGAAGTCGGCGGGCAGGATCCGCTCGCGCTCGGTCGCGGACCAGCCCCAGAAATGCGCGTGCATCTCGGCGAAGCTGTCGAGCACGCGCGCGGCGCGCTCCGGCGTCGTGCCCGCGGCCATGTCGCGATTGATGAAGAGCCGGGCGCCCGGGATCTCGTGGAGGTTCTCGAGGATCAGCACGAAGCGCGCCCCCCGCTTCGCCGCGACGTAGACCTTCGGCACGCGGATCGGGATATGGCCGGCGACGTGCTGGCAGAAGTAGGTCTCGAGCGGCCAGAAGCCGAGCGTATTGGCGAAGGAGCGGGTTGCGAGCTCTTCGCAGGGCAGCTTCACGTAGACCGTGCGCGGCAACGCGCGCCCCGCGGCCGCCGCTTCCGCCGCCGCCGCGGGCTCGAACTCGAGCTCGAGCAGGAAGTTCACGCAGTTGCTGCTCTCGAAGTCGACGCCCGGAAGACGTACGCCCGTGACTCGAGGTAACGGCTCCTCGCCCGGCGGTGTGTAGCGCGCGATCAGCTCGTTGATGACCTCGGGCCGCGCGATCTGCTCGCGCGTCCGCGGCAAGGCGGCGCCCAGCTTCTCCGCCACGGCGTCGCCCGCGATCTGCGCGAAGGAGCCCAGCGTGCGCGCCGCGAGCTTCGCGCCACCGACCCAGCTCGCCGCGCCTGCACCCTTCGGCGACGTGGTCCCGTCCGTCGTATCAGCCAATCGGACCTCCCTGCGCCATCTCGAGCAGCGCGTGTGCGCCGCGCATGCGCTCGGGAATCGCGACCCCCGTCGGACACGCGTTCGCGCAGGGCGCCGCGCAATCCGCGCAGACGTCGGCCTGCTTCGCGAGCGAAGCGTAGAGTCGCATGGCCTCCTTCTCGGCGCCGAAATGCTCGAAGTACATGCGATGGCGCAGGATGTCGTGGATCGGCAGCGCCTCGGGGCAGCGGTCGAGACAGGCGCCGCAATGCGGCCGACAATGCGACTCGGTCGTCAGCTCCGTGTAGCGATCGAGCACGGCGACGTCTTGCGGCCGCAGGGCCTCGCCGGAGGCGTACAGGAACTCGTCGAGCTGGCCCGTCTCCCAGAGCGAGATCACCAGGCACGACACGCTCGGGTTCGACAAGACCCACTTGAAGGAGGCCTGGGTGAAGGAGTCGCGCTCGTCCGGGCTCCAGTCGAGTAAGCGATGCTGCGCGCCGCGCAGGACCTTCATGCCGACGACGCCGATGTCCCGGGCGGCGGCGCGATCGATGATCTCCGACAGCCCGGGCCAGGCTCCGAAATGATAGGCGAGCATCATGACGTCGAAGCGGTCGCTCTCGATCGCCGCGTTGGCGACCGCCTCGAGGTTCGGCGTGTGCGTCGAGACGCCGAGGAAGCGGACCTTGCCCTGCTGCTTCAAACGATCGAAGGCCTCGTGCACGTTCTCGTCGAGCAGCCGCTCGACGGAGTCGCAGGAGTGGATGTGGACGAGGTCGACCCGGTCGGTCTGGAGCCGCTCGAGGCTGCCTTCGACGGCTCCCATGTAGGCCGCGACGCTCGTGCCCGGGCCGAGGTGGCCTTCGGGCAGGCAGAACTTGGTGGCCACGAACATCTCGTCGCGCCGCCCCTTCATGGCGAGGCCCAGACGCTCTTCCGAGCCCGCCTCGCTGTAGTCGGGGGCCGTGTCGAAGTAGTTGATGCCGCGCTCGATGGCCTCGCGGGCGACCTCGAGGGTCTGGCGCCCGCCCGTGCTCGAGCCGGAGCCGAGCGAGATGTCCGAGACGTAGGCGTCCGTTCGGCCGAGGCGTCGGTAGCCCGTCACGCAGGAGCCGATCCACTCGTCGCGCGCGACGGCGGCCTTGTAGGGGGGACGGACGAGGAAGATGTGCTCGCCGGTGACGGAGGCCCAGCGGCGATTCGGGAAGACGGCCGCCGCGGCGCTCGCGGCGAGGCCGCCGGTCGTCCCCAGCACGGCGGCGAGGAAGCGGCGGCGCGGCGGCGTCCCGTCGCCGGCGCCCGTCGCGTCCGTGGCGTCCGTGGCGTCGTGCTCGGAGCGATGGGTCGGCGTCCCCGCCCAGCGCACCGTCAGCACGATGCTGATCCCCGCCGAGAGCAGCACGAGCGCGGCCGTGGCGAGCTCGCTCGGGGTCGTGATGCGGCCCTCGAGTCGATGGCCCAGGAGCTCGCCGAGATAGACGTAGGCGAAGGCGATCGTCAGGAGCCAGGAGGCGAGGGCCCTGCGTCCGCGGCTCACGAGTCGATCTCGTCGCGGGTCCCGCTCGCAGGCAGCAACAGGTCCTCGAGGAAGAAGGCCGACAGCTCGGCGCGACCCGAGAGCCCCGACTTGCGGTAGACGGAAACGGCGTGCTGGCGGACGGTCCGCTCACTCTTCTTCTGCAGCGCGGCGATCTCCTTGTGTCCAAAGCCCTTCAGCAGCATCAGCGCGGTCTCCCGCTCGACCGGCGTGAGATCCCAGGCCTGGAGCTGGCGGTCGATCTCTTCGCCGAGCCCCCGCAGGAGCTTCTCGGCGCGCGCCCGCCACGCGTCGCGCTCGGCGGCGTGGGCCTCGAGCTCGCCGCGGGCTCTCGCGACGGTTCGACTCGCCTCCCGCCAGCCGATCCACAGATAGGCCACGGCCCCCAGGGACAGCAGCAGCATGGCCGTCTCGAAGAGCACGTGCAGGCTCCAGAGCGTCTTCGGGTTGTCGAGCACGAGGTCGACGGCACCGCCGATCGCGATCGCGCCGAGCAGCACGGTCAGCATCCAGCGGAATCGCACTCCGACATGTGTCGCGTTCATGGATCTCTCGTCCGGTCTCGTCTTCGCTGAGCGCGCAAACCCGCTCTGCGTCGGATGGCGGATGCGCTCGGGGGCGTGAGCACCGTAGTTCCTCTGCCGACGCGGGACCAGCGGAGTCGCTGGCGTCCCGGATCTGCAGTGCCCCGAGGATGACACGACGAAGCGATGAAGAAGCCGGCCCGGAACATCCTGCTGCTCCTCGCTTCGGTGCTCGCGGTCGTCTCGACGCCGGCGGACGCGATCGCGGAGCCCTCGATCCAGACCCGGACAGGCGAGGGCCACGGTCATGTCGAGCTGCTGGCCGATCCCGGGCTCACGCTGCAGGAGGCGGTTGCGCTGACCGCCGAGCACGAGCCGGGCAGCGCCGCGCTGGAGGCGCGCCGAGAGGAGGCGACGGCCCTCGGTCGCGACGCGCGCCGGCTGCTCGCGGGAGCGCCCTCGCTGGTGGTCGGGGGCCTCCATGATGGGCCCTTCGACAACGACGGCTATCGGCAATGGGACGCCGCCCTGCAGCTCCCCTTGTGGTGGCCCGGACAGCGCAGGGGCCGCAGACGCGCCGCCGAGGCTGCTGAGGCGGCGTCGCGGCATGCGGTTCAGGCCCATCGCCTCGAGGTCGCGGGCTGGGTCCGCAGCGCGATCTCGGACCTCGCCCTGGCCCGGCTTCGTCTCGATCTGGCGGAGTCCGCCTGGCAGATGGAGGAGGCGCTCGTCTCCCAGGTCCAAAGGGCGGTCGAGCTCGGAGAGGTCGCGCGGACGGATCTGCTGCTGGCGCAGAGCGCCCGTCTGGACCGCCGCCTGGAGTACCTGGAGGCTCTCGAAGAGGCGCGCCACGCCGAGGCTGAGTACGCGCTGTTGACGGGTCTGTCGCGCTGGCCCGATCGCTGGGACGAGCGACCGGCCGATCCGTCGAGCTTCGCGGATCATCCGTTCCTGCTGCTGGCCGCCGAGGAGGTCGAACGAACGGAGGGAGAGCTCGAGCGCGTCGTGGGGGATCAGTGGTCGCCGCCGCTGCTGGCCTTGGGGACGCAGCATGAGCGTGAGACGCGCCGCGACGACTACAGCGATCGGATCATGGTCGGGTTGCAGGTGCCGGTCGGGCGCCGGGCGGACGCGAGGAGCGCGGTGGCGTCCCTGCGGCGGCGTGTCAGCGAGCTGCGGCGCGATGCCCAGCGGCTCGAGCGTGATCTGCGTGGTCGACTCGCCATGACCCAGCACGCCCACGAGCTCGCCGACCAGCGCGTCGCAACCGCGACCGAGCAGGCCTCGATCGCAGCCGAGGCCCTGCGGCTCAGCGATCTGGGATTCGCGCTCGGCGAGATCGATCTGCAAAGCCTGCTGCGCGCGCGGACACGGGCGCGCAGGGCCGAGCAGACGCGTCTCGAGGCCCTGCTGCTCCAGCAAGCCAGCGCGGCACGGCTCAATCAAGCCCTGGGAGTGCTTCCATGAATCGAATCCAGATCGCCGTCGCCTTGCTCTGCGCGAGTCTGGCCGCCGTGGTGGCGGCCGAGCCAGAGTCCCCGCAGACGCGGATCGAGCTGACGGACGAGCAGCGCGACGCGCTCGGGATCGCCCTCGGTCGCGCGGAGCCGCGCGCGTTGGTCCCGCGCGCCGATCTGCCCGGCCGCATCATCCTCCCGAACGATCGCGTGCACGTGGTGAGCGCCCGCTCGGAGGGTGTGTTGATACGGCCGTCGGTGGCCGTCGGCGAGGTCGTTCGGGAGCGACAGGTGCTCGCTCGCATTGCCAGCCCCGCGTTCGTCGCCTTGCAGCGCCAATATCTCGAGGCCCTGTCCCAACGCGACCTGGCGCGGACGACCGCCGAGCGCGAGGCGGAGGCAGCGCGCGAAGGCGTCATCGCCGGGCGACGCGCCCTCGACTCCGCAGCGGCACTGCGCGATGCGCGCGCCCGCGTCGCCGAGGGGCGTCAGTCTCTCGCGCTCGCGGGCATGAGCGACGAGGAGATCTCGTCGCTCGAACGCACGCGGCGACTCGAACCCGACATGGTCCTGCGCGCACCCTTCGACGCCGTCGTGCTCGAGCAGTTCGCGGAGGCCGGGGAGCGACTCGCGGCGGGCGGTGCGGTCTATCGGATCGGTGATCCGACGGCGCGAGTGGTCGAGATCCATGCGCCGCTCGCGGTCGCGCGCGCCCTCCGCATCGGGGCTCGCTTCCGGCTCCGAGACGAGGCGGCGAGCGGAGTCGTGACCGCGGTCGGGGGTGAGGTGCACTCCGCGGATCAGGGTGTGCTGGTGCGCGGTCGTCTCGACCCGGGCGCGCCGCCGCTGCGTCCCGGTGAGTTCGTGAGCGTCGTGCTCGAGACCGCCTCGGAGGGCGGGTCGGCTTTTGCGATGCCCGCGTCCGCGGTGATCCATGCCGCAGATCGCGCTTGGATCTTCGAGCGCGTGGAGGGTGGCTTCCTGCCGGTGTCCGTCGAGATCGTCGGGGGCTCCGGTCGCGAGCGCGTCGTCGTCGGTCCCCTCGATCCCCACACCGATCTGGCCATCCGCGGCACGGCGGCGCTCAAGGCGCTCTGGCTCTCGGCGGGAGGCCCGTCATGAGTCTGGCGCGTCTCGTCGCCTTCGCGCTCTCCCAGCGCGTCTTCGTCCTGCTCGCGACCACCGTGCTGATCGGTGCCGGCTTGCGTGCCTATCGCGAGACCCCGATCGACGCCTTCCCGGACGTTTCGACCACGCAGGTCAAGGTCATCATTCGCGCCCCGGGCATGACGCCCGAGGAGGTGGAGTCACGCATCACGGCGCCGGTCGAGGTCGAGATGCTCGGGATCCCGCGTCAGACCACGCTGCGATCGATCACGAAGTACACGCTCGCCGACATCACCATCGATTTCGAGGACGGGACCGACATCTACTGGGCGCGTCAGCAGATCGGGGAGCGACTCGCGGGGATCTGGGGATCCCTGCCCACGGGCATCGAGGGGGGCGTGGCGCCGATGACGACACCGCTGGGCGAGATGTTCATGTTCACGGTCGAGGGCGGCGGGCTCGGTCTCTCGGAGCGGCGTGCGCTGCTCGACTGGGTGATCCGGCCCGCGCTGCGGACGGTCGAGGGGGTGGCGGACGTGAACTCCCTCGGAGGCGAGGTCGAGACCTTCGAAGTCACGCCGCACGCCGACGCGATGCTGGCGCAGGGGATCGGGCTGCACGCGCTGCGGGAGGCGATCGAGCGGAACAATCGCAATGATGGCGCGGGGCGGCTCGTCGATGGAGAGGAGGTGTTGCTGGTCCGTTCGCAGGGCAGCATCCAGACGCTCGACGCCCTGCGTGCGGTCGTCGTTCGAAGCCACCCGACGGAGCCCGTCCGGGTGGGCGACCTGGCCGACGTCCAGCGCGGTGCGCTCGCGCGTCAGGGCGCGGTCACGCGCGACGGCACGGGCGAAGCGGTCCAGGGACTCGTGCTCGGGCTGCGCGGCGCCAACGCTCGCGACGTCGTGCGCGGAGTTCGGGCAAAGCTCGCGGAGCTCGCGCCGGCTCTGCCCGACGGCGTTCGAGTGAACATCTTCTACGACCGCGGTGAGCTGGTTCGAACGGCGGTCGGAGCGGTGCAGGCAGCCCTGCTCGGCGCGATCGTGCTCGTGATCATCGTGCTCGTCGCGTTCCTCGCCGATTGGCGGGCCGCCGTCACGGTCGCGTTCGTGCTGCCCTTGTCGGTGCTCGCGACCTTCGTCTGGATGCGCTGGTTCGGGCTCTCGGCCAACCTCATGAGCCTCGGCGGCATCGCGATCGCCATCGGCATGCTCGTGGATTCAGCGGTCGTCGTGATCGAGAACGTCGTCACGCACCTGGGGCGATCCGATGCCGCCCGTCTTCCCCCGCTACACGTGATCTATCGCGCAGCGCGGGAAGTCAGCCTGCCCGTCGCATCCGGCACGCTGATCATCGTGCTGGTCTTTCTGCCGTTGCTCACGCTCGAGGGCCTCGAAGGCAAGCTCTTCACGCCCGTCGCGCTCACGATCGTCTTCGCGTTGATCTCGGCGTTGCTGCTCTCCTTGACGGTGCTGCCCGTGCTGGCGTCGCTGCTGATTCGACCTCGGTCGGAGAGCGGGCCGAGCTTCCTGCGTGCGCTCGAGGATCGCTATCGGAGCCGTCTCGAGTGGGCCTTCGCCAGGCCGCGATGGGTGATCGCGGGCGTCGCCCTGCTGCTCTTGATGACGGCGTTCCTGTATCCCCGAATCGGGCGCATCTTCCTTCCGACGCTCACCGAAGGCAGCGTGATCGTCCAGCTCGAGAAGCTGCCTTCGATCAGTCTGACCTCCTCTCTCGACCTCGATCTCCGCATCGAGCGGGCCCTGATCGAGCGCGTGCCCGAGATCGTCGGGGTGGTCGCGCGGACCGGCGCCGACGAGATCGGGCTCGATCCGATGGGCCTCAATCAGACCGATGCGTTTCTCGTGCTTCGGCCCCGCGCCGAATGGGAGGTCGACTCTTCGGAGGCGCTGCTCGATCGGATCCGTCTGGTGATGGATGATTTTCCGGGCGTGGCCTACGGCTTCACCCAGCCGATCGAGATGCGCGTCGCGGAGATGCTCACGGGGGTCCGGGGAGACGTCGCCGTGAAGGTCTTCGCGCACGAGCTCGAGACGCTCACGCACGTCACCCGCGAGATCGCTCGACGCGTCGAGGCGCTGCCCGGCGCGCAGGATGTCTTTCGCACGCTGTCCGAAGGGGCCGAGTATCTCGAGGTCGACATCGACCCGCTCGCCGCGGGGCGCCTCGGGCTCTCGGTGGACGACATCCAGGAGCGCCTTCGAGCGCGCCTCGAAGGCGTGCGCGCGGGCACCGTCTTCGAGGGCGCACGGCGGATTCCGATCATGCTTCGCGGTGCCCCGTTGCTACGGGAGTCGGCGATCGACTTCGTGAATCTGCAGCTTCCGACCGAGCGCCCCGAGCCGATTCCCCTGGCACAGGTCGCCGCGCTCAGGCGCGTCGAGGGACCGGTGCAGATCAATCGTGAAGGGGCCTCGCGTCTCGCGGTGGTGACGGCCAACGTGCGCGGTCGAGATCTGGTCGGCTTCGTGGACGAGGCCAAGCGCGTCGTGGACGATGAGCTCGAGCTTCCGCCGGGCGTTCGGCTCGAATGGGGGGGGCAGTTCGAGAACCAGCAGCGCGCCGCGCAGCGTCTCGCTCTGGTCGTGCCGATCGCCCTGGCGTTGATCTTCGTGCTGCTCTTCTCGACGTTCCGATCCGTCGGGCAGGCCTGGCTCGTGCTCGGCAATGTTCCCCTGGCGCTGGTCGGCGGGGTCTTCGCGCTGTGGGCTTCGGGCGAGTACCTCTCGGTTCCGGCCACGATCGGATTCATCGCCCTGCTCGGGATCGCGGTGCTGAATGGCGTCGTGCTCGTGACGACCTTCAATCAGCTCCTCGCGGAAGGCATGGCCCTCGAAGACGTGGTGCGTGACGGTGCGACCAGGCGCCTTCGGCCCGTCCTCATGACCGCTGCCAGCACGGCCTTCGGCCTGATGCCGCTCCTGATCGCCAGCGGGCCGGGCTCCGAGCTTCAGCGCCCTCTGGCCATCGTCGTGATCGGCGGCCTCGTGAGCGCGACGGCGCTCACGCTGATCCTGCTGCCGATGTCCTACCGCTGGCTCTCGCTCCGAGAGGCCGCCAGGAGATGAACATGAGCGCCCGACTGCTCACGCTGATCGCGACGCCCGAGAACGAGGAGCGACTCGTCGACTGGCTGCTCGAGGCCGGTCAGGATGGATTCACGACGATGCCCTGTCATGGTCACGGGGTGCGTACGGAGCAGCTGTCCGCCGGCGAGCAGGTCGCGGGTCGACAACGCCGGGTCGCGTTCTGGCTGCAGCTGCCCGAAGCCGATGCGGACGCCCTGATTCGCCGACTGGCGGCGGACTTCGGCGAGACCGGTCTCCACTACTGGATCACGCCGGTCATGGCGGCCGGTCGAATCCTGTCGACGGCCGCGCAGGACGCCCCGCCTCCGACCCGATCGCCTTCCGACTAGACGTCAGGCGGCAGCGTCGCGACCTCGGCGTCGCTGAGCTTGCGGATCCGATTCGGCGAGAGCGGGCCGTCGCTGTAGGTGTCCTCGCCCGTGCAGACGCCGTCGGCGTCGTAGTGGAAGACGGCGGCCTGCCGATAGGAATAGACATAGTAGGCGTCGGGGTCGACGACCGGGATGTCCATCGCGAGCAGGGCCTTGCCCGGAAAGACGATGTGCATGTCGCCCTCGTGGAAGAGCGCGTGGTCCTGGACGATGAAGCGGTCGGCGTCGTAGCGCAGCTTGTTGTAGCCCTGATCGAAGATGTTCTGGTAGAAGGCGCGGACCTCCTTCTGGCCCTTCGGACCCGTGTCGCCCACGCCCGCTCCGTAGAAGTGGTACTGCGGCTCCGGCGCCTGGGTCGCCATGATCGCATCGACGTCGCCGGCGATCTCGGCGAGCAGATGCTCCCGGAAATTCGCGAGGATCGCGAGATGCTTCGGGTCCGAAGTCTGCGCGATGAACGCGTCGAGGGGCTTCAGAGTGTATTGCGGGTTGAAATCGATCATGTCGGATTCCTCGTTCGGGAGGGTTGGCGTCGCCGATTCCGAGACTTCCGGAGCCGGGCGAAGGGTTGGCGCTCAGGGCTGGATCACTGTCCGCACTGTATCGCCCGCGCGCAGCGCATCGAAGGCTTCGTTGACGCGATCGAGCGGGATGCGCGTCTCGACGAGCTTCTCGAGGTTGAGGGTGCCTTGCTTGTAGTGGCGCATGATGCGCGGGATGTCGCGCGCGGGAATGTTTCCGCCGCCCATGCAGCCGAGCAGCTTGCGGTCGGAGAAGAGGATCCGGCTGTCGATCGTGACCTTCGTGCCGGGCGCCGGGGCCCCGACCATGACGGTCGTGCCGCCCGTGCGCGTTGCGTCGAAGGCCTCGGTGACGAGCGGCGTGTGGCCGACGACCTCGAAGGCGTAGTCGACGCCGGCTGGAGCCAAGGCCCTGATCCGCTCGGTGATGCTCTCGCCGGGCTCGATCAGCAGGCAGTCGGTGGCGCCGAGATCCGAGGCCAGGTCGAGCTTCGAGGGCTGGGTGTCGCAGGCGATGATGCGCGCGGCCCCGGCGATGCGCGCGCCCTGGATCACGTTCAGCCCGACGCCGCCGCAGCCGATCACGGCGGCGCTGCTGCCGGGCTGGACGCGGGCGATGTTGAGGGCGGCGCCGATGCCGGTCGTCACGCCGCAGCCCGCGAGGCAGGCCAGGTCGAGCGGGATCTCGGGATCGATCTTGACGAGCTGTGCCTCGCGAACGACCGACAGCTCGGCGAGCGACCCCGATCCGCACATCGGCGCGATCGACTGGCCGTCCAGCGAGAGCCGCGTCGTGCCGTCGGGCATGCGCCCGTACATGTTATGCGTCCGCGTCTCGCTCCAGCAGTTCGTGATGTCGCCGGCCCGGCACTCGTTGCAGGTTCCGCAGGGCCCGTAGAGTGCGATCACGACGGCATCGCCTCGCGAGAGCCCCGTCACGCCGGCCCCGACCTCTTCGACGATCCCGGCGCCTTCGTGACCGAGGACGAGGGGCGGCTTCGAGACCGGACTCTCACCCTCGAGAGCGTGGAGGTCCGAGCGGCAGACGCCCGACGCCGCGAGCCGCACCAGCACCTCGCCTGCGTGGGGCGCCTCGACGTCGAGATCCTCGACGACCAGCGGTTCGTGGACCTCGTGCAGGACGGCGGCGCGCATGGCAGATCTCCTCGCTCTCCCGAGTCTAGAGGGGCGACTCGATCCGGGGCAAGCCGAAAGAAGGGCCGGCGAGGGCGACTCGACCGCGGGGAACCCGGGCATTAGCATTCGAGTCCGAACGCGAGGGAGACGACATGACGCGCCTGCTGCAGGGAGACAGGATCGACCACTGGATCGGCGGTGCCCGCGTGGCGCCCGCCGGCGGCGAATACCTCGAGAGCATCGATCCCTCGGTCGGCAAGCCCTGGATCGAGATTCCGGCCGGTGACGCCCGGGACGTCGACGCGGCGGTGGCCGCGGCCGCGAGGGCCGCCTTCGAGGGCCCGTGGCGCGCGATGCCGGCGATGCAGCGTGCGGCGCTGCTGCGCGCGGCGGCGGTGGAGATCGCCGCCCACGCCGAAGAGCTCGCGACGATCGAATGCCGCGACAACGGCAAGCCGATTCGCGAAGCGATCCCCGGCGACCTGCCCTCGGTCTCCGAGATGATGAACTACTGGGGCGGCCAGGCCGACAAGATCCACGGCTCGACCGTCGAGATCAGCCCGCTCTCGCATAATTTCGTGCGCTACGAGCCTCTCGGCGTCGTCGGGATCATCGTTCCCTGGAACTCGCCGCTGGCGATCCTGGCCGCCAAGGTCGGTGCGGCGCTGGCGGCGGGCAACTGCGTGGTCCTGAAGCCGGCGGAGCAGGCGGCGGCCTCGATCCTGACGATCGCCGAGTGCTTCGATGCGGTCGGCTTTCCGCCGGGCGTCGTGAATGTCGTGTCGGGGCTCGGCGAGGTCGTGGGAGACGCGCTCGTGCGGCATCCGGACGTGCGCAAGATCGCCATGACCGGCTCGACCGCGACCGCTCGGGTGATCAGCGAGCGCGCCGCGTCGACCCTCAAGCAGCTCTCCTTCGAGCTGGGAGGCAAGTCGCCGAATATCGTCTTCGCGGATGCGGACATGGACATCGCCGTCGCCGGGGCCAGCACGAACGCCGTGTTCACGGGTGGCGCGGGCCAGACCTGCGTCGCCGGCTCGCGCCTCTTGATCCACGCCTCGATCTACGACGAGCTGATCGAACGGATCGCGACGCATGTCGCCGAGAACGTGCGACTCGGCAACGCGCTCGATCATGCGACGTCGATGGGGCCGATCGCCTTCGAGGGCCAATACGAGAAGGTGAAGTCCTATATCGAGCTGGGTCGCAAGGAGGGCGCCGAGATCGTCTTCGGGGGTCGTTTCGGACCCGAGAACTTCGAGGGTCGACCCGACGCGGAGCGAGCTGGCCGGTGGCTACTTCGTGTCGCCGACGCTGTTTCGTGGCGCGACGAACGACATGCGCGTGTGTCGCGAGGAGATCTTCGGCCCCGTCACCTGCGCGATTCCCTTCGAGGACGACGACGAGGCGCTCGCGATCGCGAACGACACGAGCTACGGGCTCGCCTGTGGCGTCTGGACGCGAGACCTGAAGCGCGCGCATCGCTTCATCCGCGATGTGCAGGCCGGAGCGGTCTGGGTGAACACCTATCGCCGGCTGCATTGGGCCGCGCCCTTCGGCGGCTTCAAGGAGTCGGGCTATGGCCGCGACTCCGGGCTCGAGAGCCTGCGCGGCTATCAGCAGACGAAGACGGCCTGGATCGATCTGGCCTGAGCTCGAGTGGGGTAGCGTGACGGAGAGCGGTCTCGGCAATGCGCCTGACCGTGACGCCGCGCCTAGCGTGTGAAGGCCGTGCGCAGACCCGAGCCGACCTGCTCGATCGCTCGCCTCGCGTCGGGCAGCGCATCGAGAAACGTGACGAAGCTGTGCATCATGCCGTCGTATCGCGTGGCCTCGGTCGCGACGCCTTCCGCTGCGAGTCGCTTTGCATACGCCTCGCCCTCGTCGCGCAACGCATCGAACTCCGCCGTGACGACGAGTGCCGGCGGCAATCCGTCGAGCGACGTCGCGCGGATCGGAGAGGCATAGGGGCTCTGCCCGTCGTTCGGGTCGGCCAGGTACTGCTCCCAGAAATAACGGACTTCGTCGCTCTGCAGCACGTGCGGGTCGCCGGGGTCGAGATGCGATGGCGTATCGAAGCGGCGGTCGATGACGGGGTAGATCAG
The DNA here is from genome assembly GCA_963698485.1 of uncultured delta proteobacterium. GTDB lineage: Bacteria > Myxococcota_A > UBA9160 > UBA9160 > UBA4427 > UBA4427. Next base: position 60,451 of record CAVORA010000006.1, read on the forward strand.
GGCTTGATAGGCGAGGGAAGGGCCACCCCGGTCGCGGGCCATCAGGGCCAGCGCCGCCGACAGATTCCCGCCGGCGCTGTCGCCGACCACCGCGATCCGTGTCGGGTCGCCGTCGATCTCGTCCGCGTGCTCCGCCACCCAGACGAGTGCCGCGTAGGCGTCCTCGAGGCCGATCGGGAATCGGTGTTCGGGAGCGAGTCGATAATCGACCGCGACGATCATCGCGCCCGAGGCGTTCGCGAGCGCGCGACAGAGGTCGTCGTGGGAATCGAGATCGCAGAGGACCCATCCGCCGCCGTGGGTGAAGAGCGCGATCGGCAGCGCATGCGCGCCCGAGCCGACCGGTCGGTAGACGCGGATCGGAATCTCACCGTGTGGACCCGGTACGCTCCGATCCTCGACCGATCCGATCGGCTCGGTCGTCCCGGGCAGCACGTCCGGGGCCGCCTCTCGTAGTAGACGCCGGTGTTCCGTGCCGCTGCGGGCGAAATCGATCTCGGGAAAGATCGCCGCCATGCTCTGGGCTATCGCTCTGGCGGTCGGATCCATCGGCATGCGGGGCGTCTCCGTGGGCATCGAGCCTAGCAGGCAGCAGACGAGCCTGGCCCCGCAATCGCGTGCGCAGTGATCTCCGTCGTCCGAGCCGTCACCGGATGAACGCCTCGCGGCAGAGTGGGACGTGCCCGGAAGCTCCGCCCGGTTGTCATTGATCGGGTCGCGCGCGAGTGCGATCGTCGGTGGCATCGACCGGCGCGATGCGCCCGGCACTCGCTCCTGCAGCCGATCAGGGAGATCGATGATGACGACGACCGAGTCCGCTCCGAATCGTGTCTGCGCGCTCTTCGGGATCAGACTGCCGCTGTTGATGGGTGCGATCAGTCCGAAGCCCGAGCTCGCTGCCGTGGTCTCGGACGCGGGCGGTCTCGGCTGCATCGAAGGTATTTCGTCGCCCGCGAAGCTGCGCGCCCAGATCCGTGGCCTTCGCGCGCTGAGCGATCGGCCATTCTCGGTCAACTTTCCGCTCGCCTTCGGAGATCGGGAGCTGGTCGAGGGACGCGTGCAGGTCGCGATCGAAGAGAAGGTGCCCGTCGTCATGACCTCTGCGGGCAGCGCGAAGCTCTATACGAAGGCGTTCCAGGAAGCGGGCATTCGCGTGGCGCACGTGATTGCGGGTGTCGCCCACGCGCACAAGGCCGCGGAGGCGGGAGTCGACGCGCTGATCGCCGAGCCGACCGAGTCCGGCGGCTATCGCGGCGCGAACGAGATCAGCATGATGGTCTTGATACCGGCGGTCGCGCGGGCCTTGCCGGAGATCCCCTTGATCGCAGCGGGTAGCGTGATGGATCGGGCCGGGCTGGTCGCCGTGATGGCGCTCGGCGCCGACGGCGTCCAGCTCGGAACCCGTCTCATGGTGACGCGCGAAGGGGCGGAGGCCTTCCCGAAGCACGTGGAGCAGCTCGTGCTCGCCGCGGACGACACGTCGACCATGTCGGCCACGGGCCCGACGCGGCCGCGCGTCAGCAAGCCCGAGCTGGCGGAGCGGGTGCTGGGCGATTCGCGAAAGCGCGCGCAGATGGGGCAGGTCGCGGCGCTGATCGACGACGTGCCGACCATCGCGGAGGTGATCGACGAGCTCTTCCGTGGCGGAGCGATTCGTGCGCGCGAGGTCGCGGCGGCGCTCGAAGGGTTGGTCGCAGAGGGTGCATCGTGATCTGTGGCGGTGCGACTTCCAGCCGGGTCGTTCGCGCGATCGGCGATGCGAAGCATCGTCGGGTGAAGCTTCCAGGAATCCTGCTGGCCGTTTCGGTGTTGTTTCATAGCGGCTGCGGGGCCACGCTCTTCTACCGGGGCCTCGACAGCCGGCGGAGTCCGTCGCACGAGTTTCGACGCCAACGAATAAAGGCAGGATTGCACGGGTCGACGGGCGCGAGGCCAATGTCTCGGTGGCCGAGCTGCTTCCCGGGATGCACGAGATCGAGTTCTCCTGATCGACGAGGAGACGGACGGGGGGATTGGTCCCGGTGATCTCGAGCAGCTGCTAAGTGAAGGCCACGCTGGAAGCGGTCGGGCCGTACTCAGGTCGCGCGCCGCGCGATCCGGAGGTGCTTCCGGAAGATCGGGAACATGCTTCGCTGATCGCGTGGCGACAGGTGAAAGAAGCTGTCCCAGGCCACGACGATGTCGAAGGTCTGGTCGAGGTCGAGGCCGCGCATGTCCGCGTGGATCCAGTGCGCATCGGGGAAGCGCTCTCGTCCGATCTTCAGCATCTCGGTCGAGAAGTCGACATCGGTCAGCTCGAGGCCGCGCTCGATGAAGAAGCGAGCGATCGGCTCGCCGCTGCCGCATCCGAGGTCCAGCACGCTCTCGGCTCCGTCCGAGACGTTGCAGGCGCGCAACGGATAGGGCCGCTCCATTCGGCAGCCCTGCCGGACTTCGTCGAAGCGACGCGCGTGCTTGGATATGGAGGGGTTCGAGATCGACCATCGGAATCATCCTGGCGCGATCAGTCGATACCCGAAGCGCTGTCCAGGTGCCGTCATTCTTGCCATTTCAGCTTGCCGCCGACCACTCCACTGCATGCGCCCGAACCACGCCCCCGCCACTCTCGTTTCGTTCCTGACCCTCGCGCTTGCGACCTCCGCGATTGCACTGCCCGTCGGCTTGTACCCGTTGGAGTCGCTGCCCACCACCTCGTCGAATCCCCGACCGAACTTCGCATGGACAGCGATTTCGTCCGACGGGTCGAGAGCGGTCGGGTATCTGGAGGATACTGCGGTCTCGTGGTCGATCGATGAGGGCGTGATGCCCGTGTTTCCCGATCTGGAGGGATCGACCAAAGTACTCGACTTATCCGCGGATGGACGGCTGCTGCTCGGCAGCCATGCGCCGGCTTCGGGCGAGCCCGAATATACCTTCATCCAGGATGCGAATGACTCGCGCAGCCGAATCGATCTGGGCGCTCCGGGCGAGCCCCCGCCTTCCGTGGCCTTCTTGTCGGCGAACGGTCGGCATGCGGTGGGAACCCATGCCGATCTAGGCGTGCGTATCCAAGGGCCGGCGCAGCGCTTCTATACGTGGCGCTGGAGCGAAGACGTAGGCGCCGCGGAGCTGGCAGAGTCGACGCAGTCCTACCCTCGCGGAAGCGATGCCGTCGACGTGGCGAATGATGGGACGGTGTTCGGACACGGATACATCCCGGACACCCGCTGGCCTGTGGAAGGCCGGCCCGCGATTCGCAACGGCGCTACGCGCTGGGCGCCCGGACAGGCGCCTCAGTTGATCGAGGGAGTAGACGGCGAAGGTCGTCAATGGCGTCTGCTGGAGCTGGCCGACATCACGCAGGATGGCGTCCACCAGCTCGGGGTCGGGCTGCGCGACCTGCTCGACGAGGCAGGGAATCGGCTCGGCCTTTCCCCGTTCTGGGCCGTCGTCCGGGACGACGAGATCGACTGGCTCATCCATGATCGGCTCGAGGGCGACATTCGACTGCAACCGGGTGATCTCTGGGCAATTTCCGACGATGGCTCGACCGTCATCGGCAATCGTACTCTGGGAGTCCCTTACGACCCGGAACCGCTCGTCTGGCGACGAGGTCGCGAGCCAGAGTCGCTTCGCACGCTGCTGGAGCTGGCCGGCGTGGACGCCGCGGCGTTCACGCTCTTCGAGGAGGTCCTGGATATCTCCGCGGACGGCAGGACCATCCTGGGGCGTGGCCGCTACCGCTACGAGAACGGCAGGCAGCGGCGGTATCAGTATTTCCTGGCCGTCATCCCCGAGCCTGGTACGGCCCTGCTCGTCGGACTCGGGCTCGCGACGCTGAGCTGTTGGCGACCCCAGCCGCGTTAGTCCACCACCCTCCGCAGATTCACCGGAATCGCGCTCATCAGCGGCTGTCCCGAGCGGCGGTCGAGACGCCCGCGATTCGATGACAGGCGACCCGTATTCGATCCGATCGTGCGCAGCTTCTCGTCGTCGCCCGGCGCGCCGCCCCAGGCATGCGCCATCGAGACGACACCCCTTCGGACCGCGGGGTCTGGCTCGACGATGCCATGGACCGACCCCTCGCCCGATCGGATCTCGACGACTTCGCCCGCCGCGAATCCGTGCGCCTCGAGATCGTCCGGGTTCATGAAGGCGGGGTTGTACGAGTACTCGCGGGTGAGTCGCTCGAGCTGCTGGCCGCTCGAGTTGTAGAAGTTGTGCATGCGGCGACTGACGAGGCGATGGCTATAGGCGGGCGTCGCTTCGTAGCCGGCGTGCTCGAAGAAGGCTTCTTCTCTCACCTCGGCGAGCTCCTGCATCATCTCGGGCGAGCCGACGTCGAGCCGTGTCTCCCAACCTTCTTCGCGCGGCGTGGCGAGCACGGGCGGATCGTCGAAGACGTGCCCGTTCGGATATCTCTTCACCTCCTCGAGCGGGATCCGGGAGCCCACACAGAGCAGCTCGATCAGCTCCTCGCTCGTGGGCTTCTGCTGCATGTCGAGCTTGCGTCCGCGGATGTCGAGCTGCAGTCCCATGCGTTGCGCGAGGCCGTAGAAGAACTCCCATTCCTCGATGACCTCGGAGCCCTCGGGCGGATCGACGACCTTCTCGGCGTATTGCGCGTAGGGCGCGGGGTAGCCGTGGGACACGCCGTAGAAGCCCAGCATCTCGTGCATCTGCGTGATCGCGGGCGACTCGAGCGAGAGCTTCGGGGCGATCACGTAGTCGCAGAGCTTCGCGGTGGCGGTCCAGGCGAGGTCGAAGGTGAGACTCAGCTCGAGCGCCTGCATCGCGGCGTAGGTCCGCAGCTGATCGGGCCAGGCTGCCATCGGATTGCCGCCCAGCACGAGCAGCGCGCGAATCCGCCCCTCGCCTTCCATCAAGATCTCGTCGGCGGCACCGGCGATCGGGATGCCGGCCAGCGATTGCGACAGTCCGGTCGCGCGCAGCGTCTCCCCGAAGCCATAGACCTCGTCGGGGCGCGGCAGCGCCTGTGCGCGATGCGACATCGCCGGCAGGGTCACCAGCGGATTGGTCACGCGCTCACCCGCGCGCACCCAGCGCCCGCAGAGCGTGTTGAGCACCAGTACCAGGTATTCGGTCAGCGTTCCGCGGCGCGCCATGTTGGGCCCCGTGCCACAGCTCACCATGCCGCGGCGCGCGCGGGCGAAGATGCGTGCCGCCTCGATCAGGTCCTCGGCGGGAACGTCCGCCCGGGCGGCCACGTACTCGGGGGTGAAGCGGGCAACCGCCTCGCGTAGCGCGTCGAGCCCTTCGACATGTTCCTCGGTGAAGGCTTCGTCCTGCAGGCCCTCTTCGAGGATCACGCGCACCATGCCCGCCAGGATCGTCGGATCCTCGCCCGGGCGCGGCTGGAGGAAGACGTCCGCCTTCTCGGCGCATTCCGTGCGTCGCGGATCGACGACGACGAGCTTCATTCCGCGCCGCCTGGCGTCGTGCAGCTGCTTGGCCGGGTTCGAGTGCGGGATCCCGCCCCAACGTGAGACGATCGGATTGGTCCCGACGAGCATCCAGACGTCGGAGTCCGAGAACGATTGCGGGCCCGCTTCCCAGCGGCCGTGGAAGCCCGTCGCGAGCGGCTTGCCCGGCTGGTCCATCGTCGAGGGATCGAGCAGCATCGGCGAGCCGATCGCGGCCATGAAGGATTTCGCGAGCTCAGCGCCCGCCGTGTAGAGATAGGAGTAGGTTCCCGAGTAGAGCGCGACCGATCGCGGTCCGTGCGCCTCGATCATCCGGGTGAGGCGATCGGCCACCTCGTCCAACGCCGCCTCGACGCCGATTCGATGGTGTTCTCCCGTCTCGCTTCGCGCGAGCGAATGAAGGATGCGATTGGGGTCGTAGTGCTGATCGGGCAGCGCGCGTCCCTTGATGCAGGTGTAGCCCGCGTAGAGCGCGTTCTCCTTGACGCCGATCACGTGGGTGGCCCGACCGTCCTCGACCGTCACGCGGATCGGGCAGAAGGCCCCGCAGAAGCGGCAGAGCGTGACGTGCTCGCTCCTGCCACGAGGGCGCACGAACGTCTGACTCGAAGCGGCATCGGTCATGGCAGGATCCTCGTCGAATCTTCAGGCTGCGAAAAACTCGTAGACGGAAGTTCCGCCCACGGAGACCCGTCGCAAGGTGCGTCCCGTTCCGGGGGCGACCGCATCACGCGCGTGCTGGAGCGCGCGATTGTCCCAGACGAGCAGATCGCCGGGCTGCCAATCGTGCGTGAAGAGAAAGCGCGGCGAGTAGAGATGGGCGAAGAGCGCTTCGATCAGCTCGCGGCTCTCCTCTCGCTCGAGTCCTTCGATCTCGTCGGTTTGCTGCTCGCAGAGGTAGAGGATCGGCTCGCCGCTTCGCACATGAGGCATCAGGATCGGATGATAGGCGTGCGGCAGATCGTCCGGCAGACGCGGGCCGCGCACCGGGACCACGCCGCTCTCGGCCCCGGGGTCGATGATGTGGCGAGCCCGCAGGCCCTGGATCCGCTCTCTGAGATCTTCGGGCAGCGCCCGTGCAGCCGCGATGCCGTTGGCGAATCGGGTGCAGGTCCCCGAGGTCGGGATCTCGAGACCGTAGAGCGAGATCACTTCGATCGGATCGATCATGAAGGCATGATCGGAGTGGAATGCGAAGGCTTCGTCTCCGAGGATGCCCTCTTCGTGGACGTTCGACACGAACTGATAGGCACGTCCGATGTCGTTCTCGATCAGTGCCGGCCCCAGTGTCTCGACGAGCGCAACCTGCCGGTCCGCATCGATCTCGACGCCCCGGAAGAGCAGCAGCTGATAGGCGTCGAGCGCCTCGTGCCAGGCGCGGGTGCGCGTCGCGTTCGCCGGTGCGTCGTAGTCGAAATCGAAGCCGATGACTTCGGCGCCGGTGTGCTCGCTGAGACGTCGGAATTCCAGAGGCTCACCCATTCGGGAATCCTACACGAGGCGACGGGAGGCGGGTGGTCTGCAGCGCCACCCGGCCGCGGCCGCAGGATCAGACGATCTCGGCGCTCCGCAGAGCCTCGATCTCCGATGGCTCGAGGCCGAACTCGCGCAGGATCTCGTTCGTGTGCTCCCCGGCCTCCGGGGCCGGTCGGCGGATGCGGCCGGAGACGCCCTCGATCCGGGTCGCGTTTCGCAGGATCTCGATCTCGCCGACCGAGGGATGGGTGATCGGGGTCGCGATCTCGAGATGTCTCACTTGCGGGTCCGCGAAGGTCTCGGCAATGTCGTTGACCGGTCCGGCCGGAATCCCGGCTTCGTTCAGTCGCTCGACCCAATCCGTCGTCGTGCGACTTGCGAGGGCCGCCGTGATCTCGGCGTTCAGCGCCTCGCGATGGGCCGCGCGCTCGCTGGGGCCGATGAAGCGGGGATCCGTCGCGAGCGCCGGACGTTCGAGCACGTCACATAACGCGCTCCAGAGTCGTCCCCAGGGCGCCGCCAGGTTCAGGTAGCCGTCGGCCGTGGTGTACATCCCCATCGGCCCCATGGTCGGATGGTGGTTGCCCTCCTGTGGCGGTCGCTCGTGCGCCACCGTCCAGCGCGCCGCCTGGAAATCGAGCATCCCGATCATCGACTCGAGTAGCGACGTATGAACGTGTCGCCCCCGCCCCGTCCGCTGCCGCTCGTAGAGCGCCACGAGGATGCCGATCGCGAGCTGGAGCCCGGCCGTGATGTCGGAGATCGCGACCCCCGCGCGCATGGGCCCCTGCCCGGGTTGCCCCGTCACGCTCATCATCCCCCCGAGTCCCTGGGCGATCTGGTCGACGCCGCCCCGGTCCGCATAGGGACCGTCCTGCCCGAAGCCGGAGATCGAGCCCAACACCAGTCGTGGGTTGAGCGCCGAGAGCGTCGCCCAGTCGAAGCCGAGCTTGTGCTTGACGGGAGGCCGCATGTTCTCGACCAGCACGTCGGCTCGTGGAACGAGTCGGTGGAGCAGCGCTCGGCCCTCCGGTCGCTTCAGGTCGAGGGTCAGGCTGCGCTTGTTGCGATGGAGATTGAGATAGTCCGGCGTGTGATGGCCGGCGCCGGTGTCTTCGGGCTGACGGGGCTCGATGTGGATGACGTTGGCGCCCCAGTCGGCGAGCTGGCGAACGGCGGTCGGTCCGGCACGCGCGATCGTCAGGTCGAGGACCACGAGGTCCGAGAGCGGGAGCGCATCGTTCGGGATCATGCGCCGACGATTGCATGCGCTGCTTCGGGCTGCCAGCGGAGACCCTCCGGCGGCTGTACCCTCTTCGGTCTTCGACTGGAAGCCCACCCCTACCACAAGGAATCGAAAGCATGCTCGAGGGACAGCGCATTCTCGTGACCGGCGCGACCGGTCAGGTCGCCCGGCCGCTCGCCGAAAAGCTGAACGAAAAGAACGAGGTCACGGCCGCCGCCCGATTCTCGGACCAGAAGGCGAAGGAGGAGCTGGAGGCGCTCGGGATCAAGACGGCCTACTTCTCGATGGGCGAGGAAGATCTGTCGGGTCTGCCCGACGTCGACTACGTCTTCCATTGCGGTGCGAACGTAGATCCGAAGACGCCCGAGATCGGCATGGCCCAGAACGCCGAGGGCTCGGGCTTCTTGATGCGCCGCTACAAGGACGCGAAGGCCTTCCTTCACATGTCCTCGTCCTCGGTCTATCGCGTCGCGCCGAGCTCGAACGAGCCGATCCGCGAGGACAATGAGCTCGGCGGATACGCTGGCTACTCCCCGCACTATGCGATGAGCAAGCTCGCCTCCGAGGCCGTCGTCCGCTTCCAAGCGCGAAACCTCGGACTTCCGACGATCATCACGCGACTCGACGTCGCGTACGGCACGCGCGGACACGGCGGCGTGCCGATGATCATCTACGAATTCATGAAGAACGGCATGACCTATACGCATGCCGAAGCGGGAGACAGCTACTGCTCGCTGATCCACGAGGACGACATCGCGGAGCAGGCGCAGAATCTGATCCTGAAGGCCGAGGTGCCGGCGCCGATCGTGAATCTCGGTGGCGACGAGGTGGCGTCGGTCGAGGAGATCATCGCCTACGTCGAGTCGCTGACGGGCCTCTCGATGAAGATCGAGACCGGGCCAGAGGCGTCCTGGGGCATGAAGGTGCTCGACAACACGCTGCGCAAGAAGCTGGGCGGGCCGTGCAAGGTCAAGTGGAAGGACGGCGTGCGGTCGGCACTCGCCGCGCGACATCCCGAGGCGATCGTCGGCTGAGGCCAGCGCCGGACCGCTAGACGAGTCCCTGCTCCCGGGCGACGCGCAGGTAGTCGGCCGTCAGGTCGCTGTCCGAGACGTGATAGCGACGCAGCGTGCGCGGGTTGGGCAGGGGCTCCGGCCGTGCATGCTGGACCGTGAGATTGTCCCAGAGAACCAGATCGTCGGGCTGCCACAGGTGCGTGTAGACCTGATCCGGGTCGTAGAGCGACGCGTAGACCTCCTCGAGGATCGCGTCGCTCTCGGCGCGGGGCAGGCCGAGCAGCCGGTCGGTGTGCTGCAGGCAGAGGAAGAGCGTCTCCACGCCGAACGGGTTCGCGAAGATCGCCGGGTGATGCGTCCAGTAGTGCTCGGGGCCCCAGCCGGCTTCGCCCCGCGGCACGAGCGGGTCGGGCTCTTCCGAGCGTTCGTCGGGCTGGTCGAGTCGATGGAGAAAGCAGGCGTGCGCGGCTCGCAGGCCACGAAGCCTCTCGACCAGGGGCTTCGGCAGACGGGACAGCACGGTCGAGGAGCTGGCGAAGCAGGTGGGCGTGACGTCGCCCTCGACCAGCGCGCCATACATCGCGATCGCGGGAATCGGCTGCGGGTCGTAGGCGTAGTCGTAGTGGAAGACGAGCTCGCCATCCGGCGCGGTCGTCTGGTCGTGCTGGTTCGTGACCTCCATGCGCATCGGCCGACCTGTCTCGTCGGGCTCGATCCGGCCGAGGACGGAGAGCAGCTCGATGTGTCGCTCGTCGGAGATCGGCCCGTCTCGCAGGATCAGCAGGCCGTGACGTGCGAAGAGGCCGCGGAGCTCGGACCGCTCGCTCTCGGAGAGCGGGTCCTCGGTCTCGAGATGGAGACGCGCGCCGAAGGGCGCGTCGATCGGGCTGCAGCGCATGGAGACCTCCAGAGTGACGCGAGGGAGGATGGCGCCCCGTAGAGCACGCCACCCGGAACGAGACGCTTCGTGCTAGGCGCTCGGGACCCCCTCCTGATACCAGCCGGCCGTGAGCCCGGCGTCGACGACGAAGTCCGCGGCCGTGCAGGATCGGCTCTCGTCCGAGGCCAGGAACAACGCCATGTTCGCGACGTCGCGCAACCGACTCCCGGGGACGACGGGCCCGGGGTCCTTCAGGATCTTCTGCATCATCTGATGCGGGACGTCCGTCAGGTCAGGGTTGCCCGGAAAGAAGGGCGCGCTCATGTTCGGGTTGCCCGCCTCCGGACAGACCGCGTTCACCCGGATCGCGTAGCGCCCCAGCTCGATCGCCGCCGACTTCGTCAGGCCGCGCAGGGCCCACTTGGTCGATGCGTAGGCGGCCGCGCCATTCATGCCCTTGATGCCGTCGGTGGAGGCGATGTTCACGATGGAGCCTCCGGCTCGCGCCTTCATGCTGGGCAGGACGGCCTGGATGCCGAGGAAGGGCCCGAGCTGATTGACCTCGACCAGTCGCAGGAAGGCTTCGCGTGTGGTCTTGTCGAAGGGCGCCAGATGCAGGACCGCGGCATTGTTCACGAGCACGTCGACACCGCCGTGGCGTTCGGTCGCGCGGGAGACGATCTCGGTCCAGTCCTCCACGCGGCGAACGTCGAGCGGGACGAAGCATGCCGGATGGCCGATTTCGCGAGCGACCTTCCGGCCGCGCTCGACCTGGACATCGCCCAGCACCACGTTCGCGCCTTCGTCTGCGAAGAGCCGTGCGATCACTTCTCCGGTGCCCTGTGCGGCGCCGGTGACGATCACGGTCTTGTTCTCGAGTCGACCCATGAGATCTCCTGTGCAGATCGGGCGGTTTCTGTTTCGGCCTCGCTCCGTATCCGTTCAAGCTGGTGCCCTAGGGCGTGATGGCGTCGAGGTCGAAGCCGTAGAGCCTGGCCGCGTTGTCTCTCAGGATCGCGTGCTTCTCTGCCTTCGGCACGCCTGCGAGGATCTCGTCCGTGATCTCGCGTGAACGCGGGAACGTCGACTCCGTGTGCGGGTAGTCCGAGCCCCACATCAGGCTGTCGAGCCCGACGACGTCGCGTACCCGGATGCCGACCTTGTCCTCCTGGAAGCTCATGAAGACGTTCTGCTTGAAGTAGTCCGAGGGCAGGGTGCCGTCCGGGAAGCGCAGCCAGTCGCCGCGCACGGGTCGATCCGTATAGACGTAGTCGGCCTGGAACAGGAAGAAGGGCGCCCAGCAGATCTCGTGCTCGATCGATCCGACGCGCAGCTTCGGATGGCGCATGAACACGCCCGAGAAGATCATCTCGCCGAGCGACTTGCGCACGAAATGATCCTGGAGATAGAAGGCGGCCTCGGTGACGCCCTTCTGCAGGCTCTCCTGCTTCTCGCTCGCGGAGAGCGCGCTACGGCCGGTTGCGACGTGCATGCTGATCGGCAGGTCGAGATCGACGGCGGCCGACCAGATGACCTCGTACATCGGATGATCGTAGGCGCGGTCGGCCGGGGGCAGGACGGTGATCATGATGCCTTCGAGGCCGAGATCACGGACGCGCTTCATCTCGGCCACCGCCTGCGTGGGGTCGTCGACGTTGACGAGACCGATGCCCTTGAGTCGCGCCGTGTCGTGCGCGCAGAACTCGGCGATGTAGTCGTTGTACGCGCGCATCGTCGCGGAGCAGAGATCGCTGTCGGGGATGCTGTAGGCGAGCAGCGCCTCGCTCGGGTAGATCACGGAGCCGACGACGCCGTCCTGGCGGTTCTCCTGGATGTAGCGGGCGGGGTCGTACGAGGCGGGGCGGACGTCCTCGAAGCGTCCGACGGTGATCAGCTCGGTGGCGTCCTTCTCGAAACGGTCGCCGGTCTGGACGCCGAGGAAGCTCATCGACTTCTGCCCGTCGATGTACCAGAAGTCCCCGGCTTCCTCCTGGACCACTCGGGGTGCGCGGTCCCGATCGCGGCGGTCCATGCGCTCCGTCCAGAGGTTCGGGGGCTCCACGATATGCGAGTCGCTCGAGATCATGTCATCCATCGGGACGGTCTCCTTCGTCTTCTGGTCGGCTCGTGATGAGAGCCGCGCGGTCTCGTTCGCGCCTCGGCGCCGGTCGGGGTCACAGGGGACCCGGCTTCCGATTCTACCCGCTTCGGGCAGCCCGCGCGGCCTGGGTTATCGTGGCGATACACGTTTGCGAGCGACTCGGAGAGAGCTTCGGCATGGGCAATTCGGATATTCACGAAGATCGCTGGGCGATCCAGCAGCGGCTCTGTCGCTGGTGCGAGCTGGTCGATCGGCACGCCTGGGACTCGATGGCGGAGGTCTTTACCGACGACGTCGTGGGGGTCTACAACGGCAAGGAAGTGCCCGGCTTGCAGACGCTGATCGACTCGGGCAACCAGAACATGACGCGCGAGACGATCGCCAGGACCCAGCACAACGTCTCGAATTTCAGGATCGACGTCGAAGGCGACGAGGCACGCTGCGTCACGAACTACTACGCGGTGCATCTGGGTGCGGGCGAGTTCGCCGGCCAGATCTACTCGATGTGGGGCGAGTACGACGATCGTCTGCGTCGCACGCCCGCGGGCTGGCGGATCCATCGCCGCGACTACACGACCTTCTTCGTGGAAGGCGACGACCGGATGACCTTCGGCGGCCGCGAGCCGGATTGGGAGAAGACCTACCGTTAGGGTCGGGCGTGCCTGGCGCGCAGGTCTGGATCGCCGCCCGCAGAGCGCGCGGCGTAAGGGAGCAGAACGATGGCAACCGAACCGCTTCTCGACTTCGAGTGGGATCCGATGGATACCGCTTCGGGCATCCCGCATGACGTCTACCGGCGCCTGCGACACGAGCGGCCGATCTCGAAGACCAGTACCGGGGCCTGGTTCCTCGCCAAGCAGGACGACCTGATGGCTGCGGCCCGGGACGTCGAGAGCTTTCGCGCGAGCATGCGCGAGCCCGGCGTCGTCGTGCCGCCCGAAGAGATGCTGGTCAGCGAGATCCCGGAGCCGCGCCATGGCCAGATCCGCAAGATCGTGAACTCGGCGGTCGCGGCCCATCGTCTCGGTCGGGTCGAGGACTATACGCGCACGCTGACGCACCAGCTCTTCGACGCGGCCCTCGAGAAGTCCCGCGCGGGGCAGACGGTCGATCTGGTGCGTGAGGTCGCGATGCCGATTCCGACCTCGGTGATCGCCGTGTTGCTCGGCGCGCCGACGGAGGATCACCGACTCTGGGGCGAGTGGTCCGACGAGGTCGTGCAGGGCGACTACCCGCGACTCAATCGCAACGATCGGGGCGAGGGCCTGGCGGGTGCGCATCCGGAGTTCGCGGCCTACGTCGACGCGATGATCGCGGCGCGTCGCGACGATCCGGATCCGCCCGACGACTTCACGACGCGACTGCTCCGGACCGAGGTCGACGGCATGCGGCTCTCCGAGATCGAGCTGCGCACGATGCTCGTGTTCCTGCTGATCTCGGGCAACGAGACCACGCGCCACCTGATCTCGAATCTGCTGCATCGGCTGGCAAGCCAGGACGGACTGCTCGAGACGCTTCGCGAGCAGCCGGGGCTGATCCCGAACGCCGTCGAGGAGTCGCTTCGGGTGGATTCGGTCGTGATCAATCTGGTCCGGACGGTATGTCGCGACACGGTGTTCCGCGGACACGCGATGCGCGAGGGGGATCGCATCCTCTTCGGGGTCGCTTCGGCCAACCGCGACGAAGACGTCTACGAAGATCCGGACGCGTTCCGGCTGGATCGGCCCAAGCCGAAGGCGCACGCCTCGTTCGGCGGCGGTCCACACGTCTGCCCCGGTGCCTCGCTCGCGCGCCTCGAGGGGCGCATCGTCCTCGAGGTGGCGGTCGAGCGGCTGGCCACGCTAGCGCTCGAGCCGGGATTCGTGTGGGAGAAGGTGCCGGTCTTCTGGGCGAACGGACCGACGCGCTTGCCGGCTCTGCTCACGCCACGACTGGCAAATGTTTGACGTCCGGAGAAGTCGTACGCCTTCGCCGCGGCTCGCCCTCGTAGCCGCGTTCGGAGTCCTGCTCTGCCTGATGAATGCCGGGTGTCTGCCCAACGACTCAGGTCTCTTCGATGGCAAGGTGCTTCTGCGCGACGACGTGAAGGCCAGAGACCATAACGGCGTCTTTCCCGGCATGCGGGTGAGCCGGGATCTGCTGGTCGATCAGGACCGGCCGCGCCAAGGACTGGCCGAGCTGTTCGCGCCGGAGTCGAGCGCACGCTCTCCCGGCGTCGAGACGCCGAGCGCTGCGCCAGCGAGTCGCGCTCCAGATGCCGGCCAGCGTCCTGCCGTTCAGACCCGGCTTTCGGTCGAGGCCGAGTACACCGTGGGGTAGGAGGAAACGACGCGCGGAGCGTGACGGGTCCGACCGCGGGCTTGCTGCTTCGCTTCTGACCCTTCTCCCCTCCCTCAGAGCCGCTCGAGCGGTCGTCCCTTCGCGCGCCAGTCGCTCATGTCGCCCTCGAGATGTCGCACGTCCGTGAAGCCGCTCGCGAGCAGCGCCGCTTCGGCCTGCGCCGCTCGGCCGCCACGTTCGCAGTAGACCACCACCGGTCGGGAGCGGTCGTCCCCCAGCTCCTCGAGCCGTTCCGCCACCTCGGTATGGGGCACGTTGATCGCCCCTGGAACGTGTCCCCCGCCGTATTCCTCGGGCGTGCGCACGTCGAGCACGAGCGCATTGGCCGGCGGCTCGGAGAGCAGCTGCTCGGGCGTCACGAGCCCGACCTCGGCCGTCGTCTGCTCCTGAGAGCAACCGATCGAGAGCAGGGCCATGATCAGGATCAGGGCGAGGGTCCTCATCTATTTCTCCTTTGCTTCGCCTGTCGCGAAGCTCGCTGGTTCCTGCCCGCTCGTCAGGCCGTCAGCCAGTGATGCTTTTGCGGCTTGGCCTTCGCGTGCGGGTCGATGTGGACGTTGATGATGCTGGGCATCGTGTCGCCGAGCGCCTGCTTGAGCGACGACGAGAGCTCGGCGGGCGTCCGGACCGAGTAGCCCTTGCCGCCGAAGCCCTCGATCATCTTCTCGTAGCCGGCGCCGATCGTATAGGCCGAGGCGGGCGACTGGAAGCGGTCGGCGGGCAGCTCCTCGAAGCCCATGCCGATGCCGTTGTTGTTGATGATCACGAAGACGATCGGCAGCTGGTAGCGGCAGGCTGTCTCGACCTCCATGCCGCTGAAGCCGAAGGCCGAGTCGCCTTCGATGCAGACGACCTTGCGGTCGGGATGCACGACCTGGGCGGCGATCGCCTGGGCGAGACCCACGCCCATCGTGCCGAAGGTCGCCGCATCCAGCCGCTCCCGCGGTGACGAGTGCATCAGCACGCTGCGGCTGATGTCCATGGTGTTGGCGCCCTCGGCCTGGATGATCGTGCCGGGCGGGGACTGCTCGCGGATCTCGCGCAGCACGCGGTAGTAGCCCATCGGGACCGCGTCATCGTTCATCATGTTCTGCACGAAGGTCTTGTTCTCCGCGACCTTGTCCCCGAGCGCCTTCCGCCAGGGCGCGTCCGCAGCGAAGGTATAGGGCTCGGCCTCGAGCGCCTCGTTCAGCTGGCCGACGACCGCCTTGATGTCGCCGACCAGACCCACCTCGGCGGGCACGTTGCGTCCGATCTCCTCGCCGTCGATGTCGATCTGGATCGTCTTCACGTTCGCATCGAAGCGCGGCGGCAGCCCGAAATGCATGATCCAGTTGAGCCGCGCGCCGAGCAGCACGACGACGTCGGCGTCCTGGAGCGCCAGGCCGCGCGCCGGCGCGACGGAGAGCGCGTGCTCGTCGTCGACGACGCCCTTGCCCATCGGCGAGCTCAGGAAGGGGATCTGCGTCGCCTCGATGAACGCGCGCACCTCCTGCTCGGCGCGCGAGTAGGCCGCGCCCTTGCCGACGATCACGAGCGGCCGCTCGGCCTTTCGCAGCACGTCGATCGCGCGGGTCACGTCGGCGCTGGCCGCCTGGATGCGCGACGGGTCCGGACAGCGCTCGGGGATCACGACGTCGCCCTCCTCGACCTGTGCCGAGAGAAAGTCGTCGGGAAAGTCGAGGTAGGCGGCGCCGGGCCGACCGTTGATCGCGCTCCGAACGGCCTGCTCGCAGTAGAAGGGAATCCGGCTGGTCTGATCCGGCCGAGCCGCGTACTTCGAGTAGATGCGCGCCAGCTCGACCTGCGGCGCCTCCTGGAAGGCGCCGCGTCCCTCCTGGTAGGAGTTGCTCGCCCCGCCGAGCAGCATCATCGGCCAGCAGTTCTCCTGCGCGTTGGCCAGGCCGGCGATGCCGTGGATCATGCCGGGACCCGACACGATCAGGCAGGCGCCGGGTCGTCCCGTCAGGTAGCCGACCGCGCCGGCGGCATAGCTCGCGGCCTGCTCGTTGCGCATGCCGATGAACTTGATGCCTGCGGCCTGGGCGGCAGCGGCGATTCCGAAGACCGGGAAGCCGACGATGCCGAACATGTAGTCGACGCCCTGCTTCTTCAGGCTGCGGGCGATCAGGGTGTTTCCGTCGAGGGTGGCCATGGTGGGGGAGCTCCTGACTGGGTAGCGGAGGGGATCGCGGAGCGGCCTCGCGGCGCGAAGCGCACCGCTCGGCGTGGACTCGCACGGGTCACCTGAGGCTAGACTGGGGGCTCGGCTCGGACAAGCCTGGAGGTCGGGCCCGCGGCGCCGCGCGGCCCTCCCGATTCGGAGCAGGCGAGCAGGGGAGCAAGGGAGGTCACCATGCCGGCACTCGACGGAATGCGCATTCTCGATCTGACGCAATACGAGGCCGGGACCTCGTGTACCCAGGCGCTCGCCTGGATGGGAGCCGACGTCGTGAAGGTCGAGGCGCCCGGGATCGGTGACCCGGGCCGTTGGACGGCCGGAGCGGGCGACTATTTCTGGAACTGGAACGCCAACAAGCGCAGCGTCGCGATCAACCTGCGTCATCCGGAAGGCCGGCAGGTCCTGCTCGACCTGCTGCCGCGATTCGACGTCTTCGTCGAGAATTACGGCCCGGGCGTGATCGAGCGCCTCGATCTCGAGTACGAGACGCTCACGGCGATCCATCCGTCGATCATCTACGCCCAGATCAAGGGCTACGGCCTCGACGGCCCCTACTCGAAGTACCTGGCCTACGACATGTGCGCGCAGGCGGCCGCGGGGACCTTCTCGGTCACGGGTCCCGAGGATGGACCGCCGACGCTGCCCGGTGTCACGATCGGCGACTCGGGCACGGGCATGCAGGTCGGGATGGCGATTCTCGCCGCCTACGTGCAGAAGCTTCGAACCGGCGAGGGCCAGCACATCGAGATCTCGATGCAGGAGGCGATCACCTACTACATGCGGACGCGCCTGGCGCACGGCGGCAACTGGGGCAAGGACGCGGTCCCGCGACGCGGCAGCCAGGTCGGTGCCGCTCCTTCGGGCCTCTACGCCTGCAAGCCCTTCGGTCCCAACGATTATGCGTTCGTGCTCACGGTCACGGCGCCGCACATGGACAAGTTCTTCATGGCGATCGATCGGCCCGATCTCGTGACCGACGAGCGCTTCGCGACGGAAGAGGCGCGCTTCAAGAACACGCCCGCGCTGCACGAGGAGATCGAGAAGTGGACGCGCACGCGCACGAAGCACGAGGTGATGAAGGAGCTGGGTGAGGCGGGCGTGCCCTGCGCCGCGACGATGGACACGGTCGACCTCTACGAGGATCCCCATCTCAACCAGCGAGGCTTCATCAAGACCCTGCCGCATCCGGAGCTCGGAGAGGTCCGGATGCTCGGCTTCGCGCCGCGGATGTCGCAGAGCGAGGTGGCGATGACGCCGCCGCCGGATCTGGGTGAGCACACGGACGCGGTCCTGGCCGCGGAGCTCGGTCTCGACGCCGATCGACTCGAGGGGCTGCGCGCCGAGAAGGCGATCGCCTGAGGCCGGCAATCGCCTGAGGCCGGCGGAAGCTCAGCGGGTCGGGTTGCGCTGGATGCTCTCGAGGTAGGCGACCAGCGGGTCGAGGGTGGCGCCGACCAGCTCGTCGCCTTCGGCATAACGCTCGAAGCGGGTGCTCAGGCGCTCGCCCCAGATCGGCATGTCGCTGCCGCGATGCTCCGCGACGATCATGTCGCCCACGATCCGGGTGGCGACCGCCCGGCGGTCGAAGGTCCCGCCCCAACGGGCCGCGATCGTCGTGAGGTCCGCAGGAAGGGAGCCGTCGGCCGGATGGGAGCCGTCGGCCGGATGGGAGCCGTCGGCCGGCGATCCGCCATGCTCGGGCCGCCCGCCGGGTCCATGACAGCGCGCGCAGAGCCGTCGATAGGTCCGCTTGCCTTCGGCGATCAGCCAATCGTGCTCGAGCGGCCGCTCGACCTGACAGATCTGGCCGCGAAGAATCGGCCGCTCGAGATCGCACTCGAGCTCGATCGCGCCCGATCGCGAGTGCCGTGAACGCTGGGCGCGCCAGATGACCCGATTGCCCGACTCGTCCTCGAGGTGGAGATAGAAGCGGTAGTACTTGCTGTATTCCTGTCCGGCGATCGCCAGACGGGTCTCGGCGAACTCGAATCGTCCCTCCGGATCCGCTTCGACGCGCTGCTTGGCGTGAAGGTTCATGCTCTCGCGGTGCAGCACGATCAGCTCGAGCTCCGGCGGCCCCAGCGCCGGATCGAAATCGACGAGCTGTCCGCGAATGATGGGCGCGACCGGGTAGAGCCGACCAGGCAGGACGCATCCGGCCACGACCATCGCGCCGAGAGCGACGCAGAGCGCGAGCGGCCCGAGGCGATCCGTCACCGGCCGGCCTCGACGAGCGTCCCCCACCTGCGTGGCCGCGTCTTCGGTCTCCTGCGATCGGGTTCTCTCGTCGAGCATGCGGGCTTCCTCTGCGGTGGGCGTGCGGCCGTGTGCCCGGGCCAAGGCTAAGCCGTTCTTCCCGGAAGCAAAGGGCCGCGCCCGGCAAAGGCAGCCGGAGCGAGGGCCGTCTGTGAGGGAGGCCGCCCTGTTTCGGGTCGAGGGCTGGCGTGATTGCACTGGATTCTATATATGGATACCTATTCATATATCAATATATGGAGCAGTCCGAGCTGAGGGCTCGAGACCGTCGGCCCGGGAACAGACGGATCGAGCCGGCAGAGCCAAGCAGGGAGGGGAATCCTCGTGCCCAGCGAGACCCAGATCGCAGCCGACGCCTGTGAGATTCGAATCGTCGACGCCGACCTCGTGACGGCGGCGCGGCAGCGCCTGCTATCCGACGAGGAGCTCTCTCGGCTGACCGGGCTGTTCCGGCTGCTGGGCGATCCGACGCGGGCGCGGCTCCTCTACGCGATGGTCGAGGCGGGGGAGCTCTGCGTCTGCGACCTCGCTGCGGCGACCGGGACGGCCGAGACCAACGTCTCTCACGCGCTGCGATTGCTGCGTACGGCCGGGGTCGTCAAGGCGCGCCGCGCGGGCCGGATGATCTTCTACAGCCTGGACGATGCGCACGTTCGGATCCTGCTCGACGTCTCGCGCGAGCATTTGCGACATGCGTCGCCGGCGGACGCCGACGCTGGGGAGGCTCGCTAGCCATGCCCCGAATCGCGCTGCTGCTGTGCCTGGCCTGGTTTCTCCTGCTCTTCGTCGTGCGCTCGCTGATCCAGTGGAAACGGACGGGATCGACGGGGATGAAGGGCTTCCACGGCGCCGTTGGGAGTCTTCCCTGGTGGGCCGGGGTGGCGGCGAGCGCCGGGCTCGTGCTCGCCCCGCTCGCGCCGATCGCAGCGCTTCGGGGTTGGCCGGGCGGTGTCCTCTGGCTCGACGTCCTGCCGCTCCAGGTGCTCGGTCTCGCGCTCACGACGCTCGGGATCGTCGGCAGCCTGCTCGCTCAGCTGTCGATGGGCGAGAGCTGGCGAATCGGCGTGGATGAGGCGGAGCGGACGGAGCTCGTGACCCGCGGACTCTTCGGCTGGGTGCGCAATCCGATCTTCAGCTTCATCGCGTTGTCGGTCGCGGGGCTCGTCCTGCTCGTGCCCAACGCATTCGCGTTGGCTTCCGCCGGCCTCACGCTCTTCGGTGTCGAGGCTCAGGTGAGGGGCGTCGAGGAGCCCTATCTGCTCGAGGCGCATGGCGATCGCTACCGCAGCTATGCGGCGCGGATCGGTCGCTTCGTCCCCGGGGTCGGGCGCCTGCAGAGCGACTGATCCAGCTCCTCGATGCCAGCGCTCTGGCGTGGCTAGCGCCCGCGTTCGCTCTAGAATGCAAGGGCGACGATCCGCGGCCCCGTTTCCCCACCTACGCATCGAGGTGTCATGACGATCCGGGCCATGCAGGACGAGCAGGAGACGCATCATGACCTCTTCCAACTCCGCTGAACCCTTCGACCTGATCATCCGCGGCGCGAAGGTCGTCGACGGCACGGGCCTGCCCGCCTATGTGGCCGATGTCGGCATCAAGGGCGAACGGATCGCGAAGATCGGACGAATCGACCAGGGTGCAGCGCGCGTGATCGACGCCAAGGGACTCCTGCTGACGCCTGGCTTCATCGACATCCACACCCACTACGACGTCCAGCTCGACTGGGACCCGATCGTGACGCCTTCATGCTGGCACGGCATCACGACCGTCCTCGCCGGCAACTGCGGCTTCACGCTCGCCCCCGCAAAGCCCGAGGACGTCGACTGGCTGGCCGGCATGCTTTCGCGAGTCGAAGGGATGTCGCGGGCCGCGCTGGCCGAGGGGCTCAAGTTCAAAGGCGGAAGTCACGGGGACTACTGGCGCCGCTTCGAGGGCCAGATCGGGGTCAACGTCGCGAGCTACGTCGGTCACTCGGCCATCCGGCGCTATGTGATGGGTGACGACGCCTCGGAGCGCGAGGCGACCGAGGCAGAGATCGAGCAGATGAAGGAGTGCGTCCGGCAGGCGATGCGGGAAGGGGCCATCGGCTTCTCGACCTCGCAGCTCGACCTGCACGTGGGGGAAGACGGCCGGGAGGTGCCAAGCAATCACGCCTCGGCGGACGAGGTCGTCGCGCTCGCGAGCGTGCTCGCCGAATTCGATCGCGGCGCCTGCGAGATCATCCCACGCAGCTTCGGGCGCGGCTACGACGAGGCGGATCGCGAGCTGATGCTCCGGATGCACGAAGCCTCGGGTCGGCCGGTCGAGCTGAACCTGCTCTTCCCCTCGGCCGAGGACCCGGAGAGCTGGTCGAAATCCCTCGAGTTCTGTCGTGAGCAGAATGCGCTGGGTGCGCGGCTGCATCCGCAATTCGCCACCAATCGCGGCGGCCTGCATGTGAAGCTCTCCGACACCTTCGTCTTCGACGACATGCCGAAATGGCGCGAGGTGCTCTGTCTCGCAGAGCCGGAGCGCAGCCAGAAGCTTCGGGATCCGGCGATTCGCGCCCTGCTCGAGGTCGAGTTCGCGTCGGACGCCGGCAAGTCGATCGGAGCCACGTGGGCGAACCTCGCGGTGGAAAAGGTCGTCGACAAGGCGAACGAATCGAAGGTCGGCAAGACGATCGCCGAGCTGGCGAGCGAAGCGGGGATCCAGCCGATCGACTGCTTCCTCGATCTCGCGCTCGACGAGGGACTCGAGACCTGGTTCTGCATGGTGACGGCTCCCGAGGCGGCGGCCTACATGGACCAGATTTGCGCGACCGTGATGAAGGAGCCCTTCGCGATGGCGGGCTCGAGCGATGGCGGTGCGCATCTCGCGTCCTTCGTCGGCGCCGACTACACCACGAACCTGCTGACGGATTTCGTGCCGTCCGTCCTCACGCTCGAGGAAGCGATCTTCAAGCTGGCCTACATGCCGGCCATCGTTCACGGGATCGCGGATCGCGGCGCGATTCGCGAGGGCTACTTCGCGGACCTGGTCCTGATCGATATGGAGCGGCTCGGCAAGGGCGACACCTGGCTGGCCCATGATTTTCCGGCGCACAGCGAGCGCTTCGTGGTCGACTCGACGGGCTATGTCGCGACGATCGTGAACGGTTCGGTCGTGCTCGAGCAGAACAAGCACACGGGGGCGCTGCCGGGGCGCGTCCTGTAGGGCGAGTGCGACGAAGGCGGGTCGCGAGCCTCGGTCGGCGCGCTCGCGAATCGGCTATCGGGCCCGCGTGCGGGATCGTGGACGCAACGCCACGGCTCGAGCTCCAGAAACGAATCGGCCGCTCCCTCCGAAGAGGAAGCGGCCGATCGATAGGCCCGGGACGAAGACGCGAAGTCGAGGCTTCGCGTCTTCATCCCTGTGTCTCGCGGTGCTGAAAGCGCGCGCGATCGGTCTCGCAGTCGAAAGGTGCCCTTAGCGCCGCCGATTGGCGGCCAGGCCTGCGAGGCCGAGTCCCATGAGCAGGGCGGTGCCCGGCTCCGGAACGATGGTCAAGGTGTACGAGTCGTTGTTGAAGGGGAGCACTACGCCCGCGTCGCCGATCGCCGCGTTGCCGAATTGCCCCGTGCCGAACTCGAGGGTGATGTCGACCGGGTTCAGCCCGCTCGCGATCCCCAGGTCGCGCGCTGCGAAGGACACCTGGAAGTGGATACCGCCGGCCGCGATCTGGGTTCCGTCATAGCCGGCATCGAGCTGGCCGCTGCCGTTGGCCGCTGTCGTGCTGACTCCGTCGAAGAGCTGGACCTGACGCGGCTGGCTCAGCGGGAAGGGTGCACCGTCCTCGAAGACCTCTCCGATTCCGTCGATCCCGCCGAAGGACTGCCCCGCCGAGAAGGCGGCGCTGAAGATGTTGTCGGCGTTCTGTCCGCCCACGAAGAGCAGGTTGTTGTCGAATGTGTCGCCGGGCTCGCCCTGGTCATAGCCCCAGACGCCGACGCCGAGGCCGAAGATGTCCAGGTTCGTGTCGTTCTCGAGCAACAGCTCGAAGGTGACGACGTCGCCGTTGTCGAGGACCGACGTATTTCCGCCCGTCGACGAGACGCCGACGATCGAGATCCCCAGCGCGCTCGCAGATAGCGGAGCGGCCAGCATCAGCGCGACGAGCGCCAGGCTCCATTTTTTCAGAATCATGAGCTTCTACCTCTACATCAGCGGTTGCTGCGGCCAGATTCAGGCCGTCCGCGGCCACGCCGATCTCCTCGTGCGCTCGGGGAGCGAACGAGTGCACATCCTCGACGCGTCGCGCCCTGCGACGAGTCTGGATGCACCCAACTGAGCCGACCTGGTTTTGTAGAGGGAAACGCTGTCCTCGCGAGACGAGAGCCCGGACACCAACGAACCGCTCGTGCCTTCGGCGGCAGGTGCGGGTCGGATCCGTGGAACCGACGAAGAGACTCGGGGTGCTTCCCAACACCTCGGCCCTTCGAGCTTTGTCTCGATGGGGTGGTCGGCTCTCTAGTCATCTAGCGAGACGCGACCGCGCGCACCGATATCCTCATGGAAGACATCTCACTCGAGGAGTGGGTCTGTCTCCCTACCTTCCCAGGTCTCCATCATCATAAAGGGATGGCTCGAAAAAGTGGTGAGAAATTCCTGACCCGGCATTCAGAAAGCCGTTGACCCGCGGGGCAATGCCGCACTCCGGGGCCTTCGCGCCTGCCGTCGGCCAGCGTGTCAAGCGAGAGCGCCACCGCCAGGATTCGCGATCGTTGACTCGGCTGCGGTCCGCGCGCGATCGCGCGGCGCTCGGATTCGGGCGAGGGTCTTCAGGATTCCAGCAGAGCAGAGCAAGAGGAGAGTCGATGCACGACGATGACCGGCGGGCGGCGAATCGACGAATGGTCGAAGCCTTCATGGTGGGCATCAGCGACGCGGACTTCGCTGCGCTCGAATCGATCTGCACAGCGGACTTCGTCGCGGAGCTGCCTTATAGCGATCCGCCCAAGCGGTACGAAGGCTTCGCGGCGTATCGCGCTGCGGTCGAGCCCATGCTGGAGACCCTGCGTTTTCGTCTCCGCCTCGAGACGATCCACCCGGGTCTGGATCCCGATCTGCTGGTCGCCGAGTACACCAGCGAGGGGATCGCGAAGCCCACGGGCAAGCCCTATCGAAACGTCTATATCGGTCTCTACCGTTTTCGTGACGGGCGACTCTGCGGGCTGCGCGAGTTCTACAATCCGATGCCCGCCCTGGAATCCCTGTCGGTCGACTGAGTCGCTCGCGTTCGGGGGCGGATTCGTCGCCGCTCCGACGGTTGCCGAGCTCCGTGTAACGACCGAGAATCGGTCGCTGCGTTTTGCTTCTCCCTCCGATCGAGGCCACCCATGAATTTCGGTTTCACCGAAGAGCAGGATTTCCTTCGCGACGCCGTTCGCAAATTCGTCGACGGGCGCTGTCCGATCCCGGAAGTCCGAAAGCTGATGGAGACGGAGAATGCCCACTCCGACGCGCTCTGGAAGGAGATGGCAGAGCTCGGCTGGCTCGGATTGTTGACGCCCGAGGAGCATGGCGGGGCAGGGCTGTCGTGGGTCGACTTCGTCGTGCTGCTCGAAGAGACGGGCCGGAGCTTGCTGCCCAGTCCGCTCGTGTCGAATACGCTGGCCGGGACGGCGATCCGCGAAGCGGGCTCGCCCGAGCAGCAGGCGCGCTGGCTGCCGGCGCTGGCCGATGGCTCGACCATCGGCACGCTGGCCTTTCTCGAAGCGAGCGATGTCCCTGGTCTGGCGGGCGTCGGCCTCAGGGCCACGATCGATGGGGATGAGCACGTGCTCGAGGGAGAGAAGCATTTCGTCGCCGATGTCGGCGCGGCGGATCTCTTCGTGATCGCCTATCGCACGGACGACAAAGAGGCGGACAGCGATCTCGCTCTCGCGCTGGTTCCCGCGACAGCGGGCGGTGTCTCGATCGAAAATTCGCCCTCACTCGACGAGACCAAGCGAACCGGGACCCTTCGGCTCGACGGAGGTTCGGATCGCGCCCGGCGACCGCCTCGAGGCACGACCGGCCGCCGAGACGATCGCCTTCCTGCAGGATTGCGGAGCGGTCGCGGTGACGGCGGAGGCGGTCGGCGCGGCCGAGGGCGCGCTGGCGCTGACGGTCCAATACGCCAAGGATCGCGTGCAGTTCGGCTCTCCGATCGGACGCTATCAGGGGGTGAAGCATCGCCTCGCCGACCAATGGGTCGACACCGAATCGATCAAGTCGCTGCTCTACTACGCGGCCTGGGCCGATCGATAACGACCGCGAGGAGCTATCGCGTTATGCGTCTCTCGCGAAGGCCTACGTCTCGGATGCCTTCACCCGGATCGGTGTCGAGAGCGTCCAGCTCCACGGTGCCGTCGGCTACACGCTCGAGTATGACGTGCAGCTCTATCTCAAGCGGTCCAAGTGGGTCCGCTCGATGTTCGGTGACGCCGACTATCACCGCGACCGACTCGTTCCGCGACCCTGACCCGAACGCGGCCGCGCTCGGCGACCGAGCGGCCAGGACCTGATCGCCCGCGACAGCCCCGAGGATTCCCCATGGATTTCCAGCTCACTTCCGAAGAACAGGCCTTTCGCGAGGAGGTGCGAGCCTTCCTCGACGAGCATCTTCCCGACCCCGTGCCGCAGGACGACCCCGACTTCCTGAAGACCTGGAACGAGGCCGTTCGGAAGAAGCGCTGGGTCGGCTTCAACTGGCCGGTCGAGTGGGGCGGCGGCGGTGGTGACCTGATGCGTCAGTTCATCCTCAAGGAGGAGATGTCGGCGCGACGGGCTCCCGCTCTCGGGACCGACTTCATGGGCCTCGTCTGGGTCGGTCCGGCGATCATCGCCCATGGCACCGACGAGCAGAAGGCCCAGCATCTCGAACGCATTCTCGACGGCGAATCCTACTGGTGTACCGGCTACTCCGAGCCCGATGTGGGCAGCGACCTCGCGTCGCTCCAGTGTCGTGCGGTGCTCGACGGCGACGAGTACGTCATCAACGGACAGAAGATCTGGACGACGGCCGCGCACGTCGCGACCGACATCTTCATGCTCGTGCGAACGGATCCCGACGTCGCGAAGTGGAAGGGCATCAGCTGCATCCTGCTCCCGATGGACACGCCCGGAATCGAGATCCAGCCGATTCCGAACCTGTCGGGCAAGGCGAGCTTCAACCAGGTCTTCTTCAACGACGTCCGGACGCCGGCGTCGAATCGTCTCGGTGCCGAGGGCGAGGGCTGGCGCGTCGTGATGGGCGCGCTCGCGAACGAGCGCTCGGGGATCTCGGAGTCGACCGAGATGCGCCGCCACCTCGACGACATCCACGAGCTCGCGCGCTATGCGAACCGGAACGGGCGACCGGCGCTCGAGGATGACGGCGTGCGCCGGCGGCTGGCGGACATGGAGATCCGCGTCGAGGCGATGCGGTTGACCGGCCTGCGCCACCTGACGGACCAGCTGAACGGCAAGCCGTCGGGCAGCGAGACGGCCATCAACAAGCTCCAGCGCGGGATTCTCGAGTTCGAGATGAGCGAGCTCACGCTCGAGCTTCTGGGCAGTGCCTCGCAGCACCAGAACCACCTGACGCACGAGGCGCTCGCCTGGCATGGCACCGTGATCGGCGGCGGCAGTCCGAACATCCAGCGCAACATCATCGGCGAACGCATCCTCGGCCTGCCCAAGGATTGAGTCCCGCAGCGAAGGTCGCGGCACACGAACACGCGGTCGCGCCGCCGCGCAGGCGTGCTGCGTCCACACGAACGAACCCGTAGGAAGGAAGCGAGACGATGGAATCCAAGCTCTGGGAAGACGTCGAGGCCGGGCAGAAGCTGCCGATCCTCGAGTTCCCGATCACGGTGAAGACGCTGATCCTGGCGGTCTGCGGAACCCGCGACCTGATGCCCTACCACCATGATCCCGCCTACTCGAAGTCGGTGGGCAACCGGGACATGTTCGTGAATACGATGTTCGAGCAGGCGCTCTTCGGTCGCTTCGTGACGGATTTCGTCGGGCCCGACAGCGACTTCCGCGAGACAGGGCTGCAGATGCTCGATCAGCTCTGTCCGGGCGACGTCGCGAAGATCGAGGGCACGATCACGGAGAAGCTCGAGGAGGACGGCGAGAAACGCATCAAGCTCCGGCTCTCGGCCTCGAATCATCTGGGCGTGGCGGCGACCGGCACGGCCACCCTCGCGATGCCTTCCCGCGCGGACGGTCCGGTCAAGCCGATCACGGAGATGAAGCGCCCGACGATGGACACCCATCCGCAGATTCCGGACTTCGCGAAGGCCTGGCTCGGCAAGGAGTCGCCCAAGTCTCCGGGCGGCTATCCCGTCAGCGAGGTCCAGGTCATGTACTGGTGCGACATGGTGGAGGACGCGAATCCGCTCTACGGCGACACCGACTACGCACGCAAGAGCCGACACCAGGGAATGATCGCGCCGCCGATGGGCTTGATCACCTGGACGATGGCGCGCGCGGGACACACGGGCGTCGATTCGGCTGCGCCCGACGTGAACGCGCCCGATCGAGCGCCCTGGCCGCCGAAGGCGCCGGCGCAGGAGGGCAGCGGGATCCCGATGCCGCCCGGCATGAAGGAGACGATCGCGCAGGGCTCGGTCCAGACCTACGGTGTTCCGGTTCGTCCAGGAGATCTCATCTCGTCGACGAACGAGACGCTGAACTGCTCGCCCTTGAAGGAGACCAAGCTCGGGCCGGGCTACTTCCAGACGAATCTCGCCACCTTCTACAACCAGAAGGACGAGATCGTCGGGACGAATCTCTTCACGCTCCTGCGATACGGTGGGACGCCGGAAGAGAGCTGAACGACCGACAGGCTCTGGATGCGCGATCGGGAGCCCCTCGAGCGACATGCCGGAGAGCTGGACGAACGGGTCGCGGGAGCGAGGGAGGCGGAGGGAGGCGCATGGACGAGAATGGCGTGAGCGAGTCGGCCCGGTCGCGCAATGACGCGAACGAGCGGCTCGAAGCCGAGATCCTGCGCCATGCGCTGCGGATCGCGGCCGAGGAAGCGAGCATCGTCGTCGTCCAGTCCGCGCACTCTGCGATGATCGCCGAAGGCGCGGATGCCTGTGCGGGCATCCTCGATCGGGACGGACGACTCGTCACGCTCTCGACCGCAACGAACCTGATGCACGCGGCGAGCCTCCGCTGTTCGCTGCCCGCCGTGCTCGAAGACCAGCCGATCGAGGCGATGCAGCCCGGTGATGTCTTCGTCATGAACGACTGCTTTCGCGGCGGCATCCACGCGAACGACCTGCTGGTGTTTCGCCCGGTCTTCCGGGCTGGCCGCGTCGAATGGTTCACCGGTACGCTGATCCACGTCTCGGACCTCGGCGGGAGCTCCTCCGGCGGCATCGTCCCGACCGCGACCGACGTGTTCGCCGAGGGCCTTCAGCTGCCGCCCATCCGGCTCTACGACGCGGGCGAGCCCGTCGCGGACCTGCATCGTCTGCTCGCGCTCAACAGCCGCACGCCCGAGCGCGTGATGGGCGACGTCGGCGCGCTCGTCGCGGGGGTGAACGTCGCCGCCGAGCGCATGGAAGAGCTCGCCGATCGCTTCGGGACCGAGCGACTGAAGGCGGGCATCGACTCCTATATCGCGGGCGCCGAGTCGCGCATGCGAGACGAGCTGGCTCGGCTCGCCCCGGGCACCTATCACGGCGAGTACACGATCGATGGCGACGGCATGGAAGATCGAGAGCCCGTCGTGCGCGTGCGGGTCGAGGTCGGCTCGGCCGCGAGCGACGCAAAGGCTTCGGGCGCGATCCGCCTCGACTTCAGCGAGACCGACGACCAGGCGCTCGGCGCGATCAACGCGGGCTTCTCCCAGGCGTTGACGGGTGCGCTGTATGCGGTTCGATGCTTCGTCGACCCGTCGATCCCGATGAACGAAGGCTGCTTTACGCCGGTCGACGTGATCTTCCGCAAGGGCTCGCTGCTCGATCCGCATGCCCCCGCGGCCTGCGGTGGCCGGGTCGTCGCGGTGACCGCGGTCTGCGAAGCCATCGTGGCGGCGCTCAGCCAGGCGAAGCCCGAGCTCGCGACGGCTGCGAGCAGCGTGATCCACCCCTACACGCTGTCCGCGCCGAGCCGACTCGAGCCGTGGCTGCTGCTCTCGTATGAGTACGGTGGGCTCGGTGCACGGCGCGGCTCGGATGGTCCGAGCGCGACGGGCTCCTTCTTTCTCGGCGGCCGCAACACGGTCCCGCAGATCGAGCCGCTCGAAGCGACGCTGCCGATCATCTTCGAGCGACAGCGACTCTTGCCCGACTCGGGCGGCGCCGGGCAATGGCGCGGCGGGCTCGGCGTCGAGACGCGCATCCGCGCGCTCCAGGAGACCGAGTTCGCGATGCGCAACGATCGGGTCAAGCGTCCCCCCTGCGGCCGCGAGGGAGGCGACGACGGTCTGGCAGGCGACCAGTACGTGATCGAATGCGACGGGGGCCGACGCCCCTTGCCTCCGAAGGCCGCCAATCTCCGGCTTGCCGCGGGCGAGACCCTCGTCCTCACGACCTCGGGCGGAGGCGGTCTCGGCGATCCCCACGCGCGCGATCGCGCACGCGTCGCGGAGGACGTGGCCGAGGGCTTCGTGTCGGAAGAAGCCGCGGCCAGGCGCTACGGCGCGGAGGGGATCCGATGAGCGAGCGCTGCGTGTTGGGCGCCGATATCGGAGGCACGTTCACCGACGTCGTGTTGACCCGGGGCGACGGTCGCATGCACGTGGCCAAGCAGCTGACCACGCCGGACGCCCCCGAGCAGAGCGTGCTCGAAGCGGTCGCGCGGGTGCTCGAAGAGGCCGGTGTCCCTGCCTCCTCGATCGCGCGCGTCGTGCATGGCACGACCCTCGCGACCAACGCCGTGATCGAGCGCAAGGGAGCGCGCGTCGCCTTCGTGACGAGCGCGGGCTTCGGTGATCTGCTGCGCATCGGGCGCGAAGCGCGCGTCGAAGACGATCGCTACGACCTGCACTTCGAGCCCTCGCCGCCGCCGCTTCAGCGCGAGGCGATCTTCGAGGTGCGCGAGCGGATGTCCGCACGCGGCGACGTGCTCGTGCCCTTCGACGAGGCCAGCGCCCGCGAGGCGGCTGCCGGCATCGCCTCGCTGGCGCCGGAGGCCGTCGCGATCTGCTTCCTGCACGCCTACGCCAACCCGGAGCACGAGGAGCGCATGCAGGATCTGTTGCGCGAGATCGCCCCCGAGACGCGGGTGATTCCTTCGTCGCGGGTGCATCCCGAGATGCGGGAGTTCGATCGGGCGAGCACGACGCTGTTCACGGCGGAGGTCGCGCCGCTGATGGCCAGCTATCTCGCCCGGCTCGGCGAAGGGCTCGAGGCGCTCGGGATCGATGCGCCGCTGCAGATCATGGAGTCGTCGGGCGGGGTGATGGCGGCCGACGTTGCGGCGGAGCGGGCGGTCGCGACGCTCGAGTCGGGCGGTGCGGCGGGCGTGATGGCGGCGGCGCGCTTCGCGGAGTTCTACAAGGAGCCGCGCGTCATCTCCTTCGACATGGGCGGAACGACCGCCAAGGCCGGTGTGGTCCGTGACGGCAAGCCTGCGGTCGTGCGCGAGCTGCACGTCGGCGGCCGCGGCAGCTTCGGCGGTCGACGCGCCGGTACGGGCATGCCGGTCAAGACGCCGACGATCGACCTCGCCGAGGTCGGCGCGGGCGGGGGCTCGATCGCGTGGCTCGATCCCGAGGGCCTGCTCCGGGTGGGACCGCGATCCGCTGGCGCCGATCCGGGGCCTGCTTGCTATGCGCGGGGCGGTCAGGCGCCGACCGTGACCGACGCCAACCTGGTGCTCGGCTATCTCGCGGCGGACGAGTTCGCGTCGGGCAGCTTCGATCTCGATCCCGACGCGGCCTGGCAGGCGATCGAGCGGGAGATCGCGGGCCCGCTCGGCACCAGCGTGCCGCGGGCGGCCTGGGCGATCCACGAGGCCGCGAACGCGAACATGGCCTCCGCGATCCACGTCGTGACGGTGCAGCGCGGGCTCGACCCACGAGATCACACGTTGATCGCGTTCGGGGGCGCGGGGCCCATGCACGTCGTCGGTGTGGCCAACCAGTTCGGCATCGATCACGTGATCGCGCCGCCCGAGGCCGGCGTCGCGTCGGCGATCGGCATGCAGTCGACGGATCTGACCGCCGAGCATGGCCGGACGCACCTGACCGCCGCAGAGGCACTCGGGGTCGACGAAGCCACCAAGCTCTTCGGCGAGGTGGAGGCGGCGGCCCGGCGCAAGATGGGCATCGAGGCTGGCGTCGAGGGCCTGGTGGTCGAGCGCCTGCTCGATACGCGATTCAAGGGACAGGCCCACGAGGTCTCGATGCCGGTGCCCGACCTCGCTGCGCTGTCCGAGGTGCCCGATCGATTCCGGGCGCGTTACCGCGAGCTGTACGGCATCGCGCCGACGGGTCGCGTCGAGTACGCCGCGATTCGCGTGCGGCTCAGGCTGCCGGTCGATCGGCCGCCGATGGTTGATGAGGGTGGAGCGATCGAAGCGGCCGGCGGAGAGCGCTGGCGTCCCGCCTACTTCGACGCCGGGGAGGCCGTCGAGACGCGCGCGGTCCGGCGACGCGAGCTCATTCGTGGGGTCGGGATCGACGGGCCCGTGATCGTCGAGGGTCCGGTCGACACGACGGTCGTGCCGCCGGGCTGGTCGGTCGTGCTCGACGAGGTCGGAAGTCTGCTCGTGCGACGAATCGGCTGATCGAAGACCCCGCCTGGAAGCGAGGGGCCGGCGGATCCTGGCCCCGACTTTCGCTCCCTGCCGTCCCCGCGTGTCGCGTGGATGTGCCATCTTCGAACGCCCGTCTCGAAGCCGGCGTCGCGATCGGTGCGAGCGTTCGAGCGGGCGACCAGGAGAGTCCACGATGATGATGCGCGACCGATTCTCGACGACTCCGGGGGTCCGAACGGGCCTTCGCATGTCCGCCCGGGAGGGCGCCCGATGAGCGCTGCAGCCACCCGGGAGTTCGAAGGTCGCGTCGCGCTCGTCACCGGAGCCGCCTCGGGCATCGGCGAGGCGGCCGCACGACTCTTTGCCGAGCGAGGCGCTCGCGTCGCCGTGATCGATCTGGACGCGAAGGGCGAGGCGACGGCAGAGGCGATCCGCGCGGCAGGCGGAGAAGCGATCTTCGTCGCGGCCGACGTCTCGAGCGACGAGGCCGTCGAGAACGCAGTGGCCCGGACCGTCGAAGCCTTCGGACGGCTCGATTGCGCCTTCAACAACGCGGGCATCTCCGGCCCGCCCCATCCCGTCGCGGAGATGCCGCTCGACCAGTGGCGCCAGGGGATCGACGTGATGCTGACCGGCGTCTTCCTGTGTCTGCGTCACGAGATCCCGCGCATGCTCGAAGGCGGAGGAGGCTCGATCGTGAACTGCGCGTCGGGCGCGGCGCTGATCGGCTTTCCCGGACAGGCGGCCTACGTGTCGAGCAAGCACGGCGTGCTCGGGCTGACGAAGACGGCGGCGATGGAGTACGGCCATCAGGGTGTCTTGATCAACGCGATCTGCCCCGGGACGGCGCGCACCGCGATGGTCGAGAAGGTGATCGCCGAGACGCCCGAGCTCGACGCCGAGCTGCGGCGGCTGCATCCGATCGGGCGGATCGCAGAGCCTTCGGAGATCGCCGAGGCTGCACTCTGGCTCTGCTCCGGTCGCGCGAGCTTCGTGATGGGGTCCGCGCTCGTCGTCGACGGAGGCTACGTCGCGCAATGAGCGTGAGGCGTGAGGTCGTGACAGGGAGATCGCCCCATGGCCTATGACCTCGTGATTCGTGGCGGGCACGTGGTGGACGGCTCCGGCGGCGATCCGGTTCGAGCCGACGTCGCCTGTGAGGGCGACCGGATCGCCGAGATCGGGCGGATCCGCGAGTCCGGCCGGGAAGAGATCGACGCCGAGGGCCAGGTGGTGACGCCCGGCTTCATCGATGGCCATACGCATTTCGATGCCCAGGTCTTCTGGGATCCGCAGGGCGCGAACTCCTGCTGGCACGGCGTGACGACCGCGGTGATGGGGAACTGCGGCTTCACGCTGGCGCCCGTGCACGCCGACGCCCGACCGCTGGTGGTTCGCAACCTCGAGCGGGCCGAGGACATCGATCCGAAGGTGCTGGCCGAGGGAATTCCCTGGAGCTGGGAGACCTTCCCTGAATATCTCGACACCATCGATCGACTGCCCAAGGCGCTCAACTACGCCGCGAATATCGGCCACTCGGCGCTGCGCACCTGGGCGATGGGCGAGCGGGCCTTCGAGGAGGCGGCCAACGACGACGATCTGGCCCGCATGTCGGGGCAGCTCGAGGCAGCGCTGCGCGCCGGCGCGATCGGCTTCACGACCACGCGCAGCGAGCACCACGAGACGTCCGACGATCGCCCCGTCGCGTCGCGGCTGGCGAGCTGGTCCGAGCTGCATCATCTGGCGGGCGTGCTGCGGCGACTGGGCGCCGGGATCCTCGAAGGCGGCACCGAGAACATCCTCTCGCCGGACCCGGAGAAGCAGGCCGAGACCTGGCGCGAGATCCGCCACATCGCCGTCGACCTCGGCGTGCCGATCACGGCCGGGCTGATCGCGACGGATCCGGGCGGGCGCAAGATGCTCGAATACATCGACGCGCTGGCGGCCGAGGGTGGGCGGCTGATCGGCCAGAGTCATTGCCGCGGCATCTCGGTCTTGCTGTCGTTCCTGACGCGGCTGCCCTTCGACGTGCTGCCGGAGTGGAGCGAGCTGCGCGCGCGTCCGATCGAAGAGCAGAAGCGCGTCCTCGCGGACGTCGAGGCACGCGAACGTTATGCGGCGCTCGCCATGCAGGGTGACTATGCGGCGTGGCGCGGGATCGGGGCGATGCCGCGCAAGCCCGACTTCGACGGCATCCGCGTCTACGAGCGCGGTCTGCCGCCGAATCCGACGGTGGCGGAGGTGGCGCGGGCGCGCGGCGTATCGCCGGCGCGGGCGATGATCGACCTCGCGGTCGAGAGCGACTTCGAGCAGCTCTTCATCCAGCCGAGCCTGTATCCCCAGGACGAGGAGGTCCTGCTCGAGGTGCTTCGGCATCCCCGCACGGTGATGACCTTCTCCGACTCGGGCGCGCATCTCAGCCAGATCGCGGACGCCTCGATCCAGACCTATCTGCTGGGGCATTGGGTGCGCGACCGGCAGGCCTTCAGTCTGGCCGAGGGCGTGCGCATGCTGACGCGCGAGCTGGCGCTGGCCTGGGGCTTCGACGATCGCGGGCTCGTGCGCGAGGGCCTGGTCGCCGACCTGAACGTCTTCGATCCGGAGCGGGTCGGACCAGCGGTGCCGCGCGTCGTGAACGACCTGCCGGGCGGCGGGCAGCGACTCGAGCAGAAGGCAGAAGGCTTCGCCGCGACGATCGTCGGCGGGCGCGTGACGATTCGAGACGGCAAGCCGACCGGGGAGACGCCTGGGCGCTTGCTGCGAAAGGGGGCGAGCGGGCAATGAGCGAGAAGGATCCGGTGCGGGTGCCGACCGAGAGCGAGCTCGACGCGCGTTTCGATGCGCTCTCGAATTGGGGGCGCTGGGGCGAGGCCGACGAGCTCGGCATGTTGAACCATCTCGAGCCGGCCCATCGCGTCGCCGCCGCCGCGCTCGTCGTCGAAGGCCTGGCCATCAGCCTTGCCCACGACCTGGGGACCGTCCCGTCGGCGGAGAATCCCTACCCCGCCGAGCATCACATGCTCGCCGCCGGGGATGCGCGGAAGGACGCTGGCATCCCGGGATACGAAGCGTCGCGTGACTATGTCGGCTCGCATGTCCACGGCCTCGGCGTGACTCATATCGACGCGCTCTGCCACATGTTCGTGCGCGGCAAGATGTACAACGGCTATCCCGCGTCGGACGTGAAGAGCAACGGAGCGCTCCGCAACACCGTCCTGTCCTTCGCCGACGGCATCGTCGGTCGCGGCGTGCTGCTCGACGTCGCCGCGAAGCGGGGCGTCGACTACCTGCCGCCCAATACTGCGATCACGCCGGAGGAGCTCGAGGAGACCGAGGCCCGCCAGGGCGTACGGGTCGGGACGGGCGACGTGCTGCTGATCGGCGCGGGCCGCTGTGCCCTGCGCGCGGAGCAGGGCGGGGCGCTGAATCCGGCGGAGGGGATGGCGGGGCTGCACGCCGACTGTCTGCCCTGGCTCCGCGAGCGCGAGATCTCGATGCTCGGCAGCGACGGCATCTCGGATCCGATGCCGGGGCTGGGCATTCCCAACTGGCCCTTTCCGATCCATCAGATCGGGATCACGGGCATGGGCCTCCACCTGATCGACAACATGGCGCTCGGTCGGCTGGCGGCGGCCTGCTCGCAGCGATCGCGCTGGAGCTTCCTCTTCAGCATGGGCTCGATCCGCGTGCCGGGGGGCACGGGCTGTCCGGTGAATCCGATCGCGCTGCTCTAGTAGGCTGCGGACGGATGCGGTGGGGTGTAGCGCCAGCCGCGCCGCTCGGTGCGGTCGGGCTTCGCGGTCGCCACAGGCTGTGTCCCCCCTGGCGTAGGTATACTCAGCGATCCTTTATCCCCCGCCCCCGGTGCGCCTCATGCGTCTTGCTCGTCTAACCGCGCTCCTCGTCGCGATTTCCGCCGTCTGGATGTCCGGGTCGACCGCTCTGGCGCAGATGCCCTTGGCCCAATCGGCGGAGGGCGAAGCGCCGGCGACGCAGGCGATCCCTCTGGAAGACGTGCCGGCGCGCGCCGAGGCGACCCGCGCGGAAATCGGCACACTCCTCCCGCAGAGACGCTCCCCGCCAGATGCTCGAGCGCATCGGCTCCGAGCTCGATCGCACGCTGCCCGAGGTCGAAGCGCTGCCTGGCGAAGACCCGAAAGGCGCTCGCCGCGGAGCCCAGCATCGACATCCTGAAGGAAAGTGGCGCTGCGCTCGCGAGATGCGAGACCGTCTGCGGCCGTGGGACGATGAGCTCGATCGTCAGCTCGACACGCTCCGCCCGGCGCTCGAGCGGCTCGACGAGCTCGCGGCGATCTGGGAGGCGACGACCGAGGGTGGCAAGCAAGCCGGCGCTGCCAGGCCGACGCTGAAGCGCATCGCGGCGGTTCGTCAGGAGATCGATCGAGCGCACTCGAGCGTCCTCGAGCGGCGCAACCAGATTCTGGCCGTGCGCGACCGGATGGTCGATCCGAGCAACGCGCTCGCGGCCAGCTCGAGCAGGTCCAGATCGGCACCGAGGCGCGGCTCACGGGGATCTTCCGGGTCGACCGGCCGCCGCTCTGGAGCACCGCAGGTTCGCGCGTCGTTCAGCGAGGAGTTGAAGCCGGGCGGGACGCAGCCCTTCCTGGAACGACTCGGGGCGGGCCGTCAATACGCACGCGAGCAGGGGCGCATGCTCGGGTTCCAGCTCGCGCTGTTCGTGGCACTCGGCTTGGGCCTGCGTGCGCTCCGCAGCCGAGCGCGGGCGAAGGACGACTACGACCTGCGGGACGCCGAGAAGGTCTTCGAACGTCCGTGGGCGATGGCCCTGGTGATCGTCTTCTTCCTCACCAACCCGCTCCACCCGCTGGCGCCCCGATACGCAGAGGTCTTTGCCCGCCGTGCTGGCCGCGCTTGCCGTTCTACGGATCGGCCGTCGTTTCCTGGTTCCCGCCATGGCGCCCCTGGCCTGGGGGTTCGTCGTCCTCTTCGTCGTCGATCGGGGCCGTGCCCTGCTGGACACGATGCCCACACTCGAGCGCGTCGTCTTCCT
Organism: uncultured delta proteobacterium; assembly: GCA_963698485.1. Taxonomy (GTDB): domain Bacteria; phylum Myxococcota_A; class UBA9160; order UBA9160; family UBA4427; genus UBA4427. Next base: position 97,108 of record CAVORA010000006.1, read on the forward strand.
GATCGAGATGGTCGGCGCGCTCGGCTTCCTGTTCTGGCTTCTGCGCCCGAGCCGGCTCGCCAACATCCCGGCAGAGCTGCGGCGGGATCCGTTCCTGGTCGTCCTCGGCATCGCCATGCGCGTGGCGGCCGCGCTGCTGGCGACTGCGATCGTGGCCGACCTGGCCGGCTGGGGCGATCTCGGCATCCTGCTCGGGAGTGCCGCCCTGCGAAGCGGCTTCCTCGGTCTTCGCGTCTTCGTGCTCTTCAAGGTCTTCGCCAGCCTGGCGGCCTTCGCTCTGGTCCTCTGGCCGCTCCGGCTGCTGCGATCGATCTCTCGGCATCGACTGCTCGTTCGTCGCCGGCTCGAGCGGTTGCTGGCCGTGGGTGGCCACTCTCATCTGGGCCACCTCGTCCTCGGTCAGCTCGCCCTGTTCGGTCTCCGGTCATGGCAGGCGTGAGCCGGGTGCTCGCGCGCCGCCGTCTCCGTCGGCGCACTCTCCGTCTCGCTGGGCGACGTGATGGCATTCGCTCTCACGGTCTGGCTCTCGTACCAGCTCGCGCGTCTCGTGGACTTCGTTCTCCGGGAGGACGTGTTCACGCGGGTCCAAGCGGGCCGCGGCGTACCGTACGCCATCTCGGGCCTCGTGCGGTACACGCTGATCTTCTTGGGCTTTCTCGTGGGTCTGTCCGCGGCGGGCTTCGAGCTCTCGAAGCTCACCGTCATCGTCGGGGGTCTCGGGGTCGGCCTCGGCTTCGGTCTTCAGAACGTGGTGAACAATTTCGTGTCGGGCTTGATCCTGCTCTTCGAACGCCCGATCCAGGTGGGCGACACCGTCCAGCTACCCAATGTCTGGGGGGCCATGAAACACATCGGGATCCGTGCCAGCGTGATCCGGACCTTCGACGGCGCCGACGTCATCGTGCCGAACGGGATGCTCATCTCCGACAAGGTCACGAACTGGACGTACGCGGACACCAACCGCCGTGTGGAGGTGGACGTCGGCGTCGAGTACGGAACGCCCGCCCGGCACGTGATCGATCTGCTCGTTGCAGTTGCGAAGGCGAACCCCAACGTCTCTACCCATCCCGAGCCGGCCGCCTTCTTCCTCAAATTCGGCGACAGCTCACTCGATTTCAAGCTCCGCGTCTGGATCGGGAACTTCGACGACGGCTATCCGACCATGAGCGATCTCGCCGTTGCCGTGCAGGAGGCGCTCGAGGAGGCAGGGATCGGCGTGCCCTTCCCGCAGCGCGATCTGCATCTGGTCAGCGTGAGTCCGAACGCTGCGGCGGAGCTGGAGCGCGGAGCCACGCTTTCTCCGCGAGGCGGCACGGTCTCGGATTCGCACGGGAAGGAATAGTCGCTGCTGTCTTCGAGACGGATGGGCCCGCTGCGCGCGATGCCTGGGAGGCGTACTTCCGGCGGTGTGGCTCTTCGCGTCTCCCGCTACTGCAGGCGAGCGGGAGCTGCAGGAGGCCTCGCCTCCGAGCTCGGTGACGGAGATCCAGACCCCGATCCAGCGAATCGTCACCGAGCCGCGGGAGCGAAGACGGGCGCTGATCCCCTGGCTCCAGGAGCCGCTCCAGGAACTACCCGCGTTTTTTGCCGACACCCAGCTCGCGGCACACTTCCGCAGCTACTACCTGCGCCAGGACAGAACGAACGACGTGCTCAGCGAGGCATGGGCGATGGGAGGGTCGATCTCCTACCGCTCGGGCTGGCTCGCGGATCTCTTCCAGGTGGAGGTCGAGGGCTTCACGTCGCAGCCGATCGTCGCTCCGGAGAGCAAGGGCGGAACGCTGCTGCTCGAGCCAGTCCAGAACGGGTACAGCGTCCTCGGCATCGCGAATGGCAAGCTCCGCTACAAGGGATTCGAGCTCGTCGGGGGTCGCCAATATCTCGATCTGCCCTTCATCAATCGCAACGACAGCCGCATGACCCCGAACACCTTCGAGGCCATCACGCTGCAAAAGACCCAAGGCGAGCTCAAATTCACGACGGGCTATGCGTGGCGTATCAAGGGGCGCAATGCGGACGAGTTCGACTCTTTTACGGAGTTCCTGGGGCTGGAAAAGGATCGTGGTTCGGCTTGGGGCGGCTTGATCTGGGATCCGGACACGAATTTCCACGGCGGGGTGTACGCCGGCGTGGTGCCCGATCTCGGAGGCAGGGCCTACGGCGAAATGGGCTACGGACGCGAGCTCTCGGACGGATGGCAGGGGCGGATCGACGGACAGTTCACCTACCAATTCGACATGGGGGAGACGCCGCTAGGTGACCTGGTGCAGGACAACTGGAATTTCGCGATCCGAGCCGCCGCGAGCCGCGGAGGAGCCGTGTTCCGCCTGGGCGTGGGCGTCTCCGGCCCGAACCCGTCCTCGGCCTTCTACGGATCGACCGCTTTCTATATCGACCTCATGCAGCGAACCTTCAACCGGCCCAAGGAGAAGGCGCTGCTCGCGAGCGTCTCCTACGACTTCTCACGTCTTGGGATCGAGGGCCTCACCGCCATCGTGAACTTCGCGGCCGGCTTCGACGGCGAAGTCTCTGGCGGTCGCAGCGATGCGCAAGAGGTCGATCTCACCCTCGACTACCGGGTGACGAAGGAGGGCTGGTTCAAGAGCTTCTGGTTCCAGCTCCGGGGCTCCTGGCTGTACGACCAGGCCGCGGACAGCGACGGCACGCAAGTGCGTGCCATCCTGCGATACGACTTCCCGGTGATCTGAGTGGGTGGCGCCACTCACGCAGACTCAATGGTGGGGCGAGTGCCGAAGGATCAGTCCGCCTCTGCCGCCTCTGCCGCCCGACGCGCATCGAGCTTCCGGCGGATCTCCGCGTGCAGCTCCTCGGTCAGCGTGAAGCGCGCCAGGATGAAGGCCCCGATCAGCATCGTCGCGAAGGGCACGAGGCCGTTCAGCGAGCGGATCGCCAGGCCGACGACGTCGGACTGCTCCGGCGCGTTCGGCACGAAGCCCGTCGCCGCCAGCACGAAGCCCGTGATCATCGCCATCACGCCGCTCGACGCCTTGTAGAGGAAGGTATAGGCCGAGTAGTAGGCGCCTTCCTTGCGCTCGCCGGTCTCGAGCTCGTCGGCGTCGATCACGTCGGCCAGGATCGAGCTGCCGATCACGGTGCCGCAGGCGCTGCAGGCGCCGGTCATGGTGACGACCATCTGCATCCAGCGCAGATCCCCCTCGCCCACGAAGAAGAGCGAGACGTAGCCGGTCATGCCCACGACCATTCCGACCATCCAGGTGTTCTTCTTGCCGATCGAACGCGAGATCCGCAGCCAGATCGGCAGCGAGAGCAGCGACGATCCGACGTAGAACATGAAGATCTGACCGATCTGGCCGGGCAGGCCGATCACGTACTCCATCAGGAAGGGCGCGACGACCATGCTCGCGCCCGAGCCCGTATGCTCGATGAAGATCATGACCAGCAGCCGCCGCGCGTAGCTGTTCTTCCAGACGTCGCGCGCCACCCCGACCGCCTTGCCGCCGCCGCGCCGACGGTTGCCGGCGGGCTCGCGCAGGAACATGACCGAGAGCGTGTTCAGCACGATGATCGCGAGACCGGAGTAGATCGCGAGCTGGATCGCGCTCTCGCGGCGATCCGGCGCGGTCATCAGGTAGCCGATCGCGAAGACCAGGCAGCCGATCATGCCGATGTAGCCCGCGGCCTGGCGGAAGGCGAAGATGCGCGACACGGAGTGATGGTCGATCGTGAGCTCGGCGCCGAGTGCCTGGTGCGGGGTCAAGAAGATGGTCATGGCGGTGTTGAAGCCGAAGACCGCGACGGTCATCCAGACGACCAGTGCCGTCGTGCCCAGGGATTCCGGCGGGCCCCAGACCATCAGCCCGAAGAGCGCCACGGGGATCGAGGAGGCCAGGATCCAGGGTCGCCGCCGTCCCCAGCGATGTTGCGTCCGATCGCTCCAGAGCCCGGCCATCGGATCGGTGACCGCGTCCCACAGCCGCCCGACCCCGAAGATCAGCCCCATCGCCGTCGCGGGCACGAGCAGCACGTCGATCGCGTACTTGTTCACGTAGGACATGAAGAGCACGAGCGAGAAGTTGATCGCGACCATCGGCGCCGAGTAGGCGAGCAGCGTCGAGAGCGTGAGAGCGGGAGCGGACGCCGGGGCGAGGGCGGGCGGAGCGGATTCGATCACGGGGGCGTCGGCCATGAGGCCAGCATAGATCAGCGAAATCGCGCCGCGAGAGCGGGATTTCGCCGTCGGAATCGAGACTCCGGGGGGCGTGACCAAGCTGCTCGGAGGTCGGTATGGTCTATCTGCGGTACGTCCGAGACCGACCCCGCTTCCACGGCAGGCGTCGGATCCGCGCCCAAGGAGTCCGACCCGATGTCGAGAACCGCGTCGATCACGCTGCTCTTCGTGCTCACGATCCTGATCGGTTGCAGCGGTCCCTTCCTGCTCCTGCCCGGCGGCAAGCTCGAAGGGCCGGTGGCCGAAGCGCCCGACGACTGGGCATTCACCGACGAGGTCTCGACGGTCCAGGTCGAGACGCGTCCGGAGGATCCCTACTCGATCAACATCTGGGCGGTCGCGCTCGGTGACTCCCTCTACCTGCACGCGGGCGGTCACCGCACGGCCTGGGTGGAGAACCTCGAATCGGATCCCCGGGCTCGCGTTGCGATCGAAGGAACGCTCTATGAAGTGACGGCGACCCGGGTCGAAGACCCGGCGGAGTTCGCCCGCTTCGCCGAAGCCTACGCGCGGAAATACGGCCATCGGCCGCGCAACGAGAACATCGACGAGATCTTCGTCTACCGACTGGGAGCACGCTGAGAGCGATGGATCTGCCCGACCTGGAAGCCGAAGCCAAGGAAAAGATCGATACCACCTTCTACGACTACATCGCGGGGGGCGCGGAAGACGAGCTGACGCTCGGGGACAACGAGGCGGCCTGGTCGCGTTTTCGACTGCGCCCGCGCGTGCTGCGCGACGTGCGAACGATCGATACCTCGACGACGTTTCTCGGTGCGCGCGTCTCGAGTCCGGTGGCGGTGGCGCCGATGGCCATGCAGCATCGCGCGAGCGAAGACGGGCCCGTGGCGACGGCGCGCGCCGCGGCCGCGACCGACTCGCTCTTCTGTATGGGGCTCTTCGGCGCGGGCTCCGCGAAGGAGGTCGCCGCCGTTCCGGGTGCAGCGCCCAAGTGGCTCCAGGTCTACGTGATGGCCGATCGCCAGCGCAGCGTCGAGGCGATCGAACGCAGCGCCGAGCAGGGCTACGGCGCGGTCGTGATCACGGTCGACGTCGCGCGCCAGGGCAATCGCCGGCGCGACGCGCGCAACCGCTGGAGCTTTCTCCAGAGCGACGGACAGGTCGAGGATCCGAACGAGCTCTTCGATCACGCGCTCAGCTTCGACGATATCGGCTGGTTCTGTGAACGCTCGCCGATCCCGCTCGTCGTGAAGGGTGTGATGCGTGGCGACGACGCGGCGGCCTGCATCGCCGCCGGCGCCGCCGGCGTGGTCGTGTCGAACCACGGAGGCCGGCAGCTGGACGGGGCTCTCGCGACCGCCGACGCGCTCGAGGATGTCGTCGAATCGGTGGGGGATCGCGGCGAGGTCTACGTCGACGGTGGCATCCGACGCGGTCAGCACGTCGTGAAGGCGCTGGCGATGGGCGCGAGAGGCGTGTTCGTCGGTCGGCCCGTCATGTGGGGGCTGGTCGTCGCAGATCAGAAGGGTGTCGAGGGCGTACTTCGGGGCTTCCAGGACGAGGTCGAACGTGCGATGGCGTTATGCGGCGTGAGATCGATCGGCGAGATCGATCGAAGCCTGCTCGCTTTTCCAGGACGCGATCGCGCGTGAGCGAGACTCCGGTCGTCGTCTGTCTGCATCATCCGCCGAAGGTAGACCTGGACGCGATTCGCGCGACGCTCGCGCCCCAGGGCCGATCGGTGGACCTGCGCCTCCTTCCGTTCAAGGAGAGCGTGAAGCTCCGCCGGGCGCGTCAGCATCCGCCCGTTCCGGCCGAGCTGCTCGTGAGCGCACCGGAGCCCAGCGAGGAGCTGGTGCGGGGTTGGCGGGCGGCGGAGGTGATCGTCACGATGGACCTGCCGGTCGAGCGGCTCGACGACATGCCGAAGCTGCGCTGGGTCCAGGCCTACAGCGCCGGGCTCGAGCACTTTCCGCTGGCGGCGCTGGCGGCGCGCGGCATTCGAGTCACGAACGCGGCCGGCGTCGGCGCGCCCGCGATCGCCGAGTTCGTCTTCGGTCGCCTGATCGAGGTCTTCCGGAATCTGCGCGGCCTCGAAGCGATGCAGGCGGAACGTGCCTTCCATCGACCGGGAGGTCGAAGCCTCGCCGGCCGCACGCTCGGGATCGTCGGACTCGGTGCGATCGGCGGCGAAGTCGCGCGGCTGGGCCGGGCCTTCGGCATGAAGACGATCGCCACCCGCCGCAGCGCGCGCGCGGGCGATCGCTCGGATCGTGTCGACACGCTGTACGGGCCCGAAGGGCTCGACGCGCTGCTTCGGGACTCGGACGTGATCGTGCTCTGCGCGCCAGCGACGCCCGAGACCGAGGATCTCATCGATGCCGGCGCGCTCTCGAAGCTGAAGCCCTCGGCGGTGCTCGTGAACGTCGCGCGGGGGGCCTTGGTCGATGAGTCCGCGCTGGTCGAGGCGCTGGTCGAGGAGCGCCTCGGTGCGGCCGTGCTCGACGTCACGCGGCGGGAGCCTTTGCCTGCGGACGATCCGCTGTGGTCGGCGCCGAACGTCTATCTCTCCCCGCACTCGTCGATCCCGCCCGACGCCTACGACGAGCGATTCATCTCGGTCTTCGCGCAGAACCTGCGACGCTACCTGGCGGGCGAAGCGCTCGCGAACGAGATCGATCTGTCCGCGTCCTGAAGGCCTCGGCGTCCAGTCGCGCCGGAGCGCCCTTTCAATCGCTGAGGTCCCGGTTCCGGTGGTGTCGAGGCGGGTTGCATTCGCCCGGTCAGTCGTCTTGAATTGCGTCATGACACACCATCCCGGTCTCGAGAAGCAGGACGACAAACACAAAGCCCGCCCGCTGGCGACCCGGACGCTGCCCTACGCGACGGGGGTCTGGGACGAGGCCGAGATCCAGGCGGTGACGGATCTGCTGCGGGGCCCGCCCGAGAGCATCATGATCGGCCCGAACGTGGCGGCCTTCGAAGAGCAGGTGGCCGCGCTCTTCGGAAAGCGCCGCGGCGTCATGTGCAACTCGGGCTCATCGGCGCTCTATCTGGCCGTCGATCTCCTCGAGCTCGAGCCCGGCTCGGAGATCATCACGTCGCCGCTGACCTTCTCGACGGATATCGCGCCGATGCTGCGCGCGGGCATGGTGCCGGTCTTCGTCGATGTGGAGGAGGACACCTTCCAGATCGACGTCACGAAGATCGAAGAGATGATCGGTCCGAAGACCCGCGCCATGTTGATCCCGAACCTGACGGGCAACGCGCCGGACTGGGATGCCATTCGGGAGATCGCCGACCGGCATGATCTCAAGGTCATCGAGGATTCCTGCGACGCGCTCGGCGCGACCTTGCGAGGGACGCCTACGGGTACGCGCTCGGATATCTCGGTGACGAGCTTCGCGAACGCGCACATCATCACCGCCATGGGCACGGGCGGCATGGTCTGCCTCGACGACGAGCGCCTGGTCGACAAGTGCCTGCTGCTGCGTCGCTGGGGACGCCGCTCCGAGGTGCAGATGTTCGGCTCCGGCCGGGATCAGCCGCGCGACTTCTGGGAGGACCTCGACGGCCTCCGCTACGACAATCTCTTCATCTTCGACCTGCCGGGCTGGAACTTCGAGCCCTCTGAGGTGAGCGCCGCCTTCGGTCTCAAGCAGCTCGACAAGCTGCCCGTCAACCACGCACGCCGGGTCCGCAGCTTCGGGATGCTCTCCGAGACGCTCACGAAATATCCCGAGCTCTTCATCCCGCCACGCACCACCGACGACCTCTATACGGCCTGGCTCTGCTACTGCTTCATCATCAAGCCCGACGCGGGCTTCGAACGCGCCGACATGCAGCGTTATCTCGAGGATCGCGGGATCGCGACGCGCACCGTCTGGACGGGCAACGCGGCACGGCAGCCGATGATGGAAGGGGCGACCTTCAGGGCGCCCGAACGCGGCATGCCCAACGCGGATCAGGTGATGGAGCGAGGCATGCTCGTCTCGATGAACCACAGCTTCGACGACGAGGACATCGCCTACATCAAGGAGCACATCGAGGGCTTCATCGCCGAGCGACGCGGTTAGTCGCGTCTCATGGCCAACGCTCGCCATGCGCGCGCCTTCCGATTCGGGGTGAAGCTGCGCGAGTCGGACGATCTGGCGGGTTGGTCCGAGCAGGCGCGCCGGGCCGAGGCCCTCGGCTACGACACGGTGCTGCTGCCCGATCACGTCGATTACGGCTTCGCGGCGTTGCCCGGGGCGCTGGCCGCGGCGCTCGCGACGGAGCGCTTGCGGGTGGGGACCTCGATGCTCTGCAACGACTTTCGCCATCCCGCGGTCCTCGCGAAGGAGGTCGCGACGATCGACCGCCTCTCGGGCGGACGATTCGAGCTGGGGCTCGGCGCGGGCTGGATGCGGGAGGACTATCAGCGGACCGGAATCGCGCGGGATCCAGCGGCCGTGCGGATCGAGCGACTCGAGGAAGCCCTGATCGTGATCCGTTCGCTCTTTGCGGGCTCGCCCGTCGACTTCGACGGGGCACATTACAAGATCGAAGATCTCGAAGGTCATCCGAAGCCGATCCAGTCCGGTGGTCCGCCGTTGTTCGTCGGTGGCGGGGGCGAGCGGCTGCTGCGCGTGGCCGGGCGGCACGCGGACATCGTGGGCATCAACCCGACGGCGCGCTCGGGCGTCCACGACGCCGCGACGGATCTCGACGCGAGCGCCGAGTCGACGGATCGCAAGCTCGGCTGGCTGCGCGAGGCGGCGGGCGCCCGATTCGATTCGCTCGAGATCGCCTGCGAGGTGTACTTCGCGCAGCTGGTCGATGATCCCGCCGACGCTGCAAGGCGCGTGAGCGAGCGCTATCGGAGGCCGCCGGAGGAGGCGCGGCTCGTCCCGAATGCGCTGGTCGGCTCGATCGACGCGCTGGCGGAGGTGCTCGAGGCTCGCCGCGAGCGCTGGTCGATGTCCTACTGGATCCTGCCGACGGTCGTGATGGAGTCGATGGCGCCGCTGGTCGATCGATTGTCGGGACGATGAAGGCAGCGGACGCATCGACTCGGTCCGCGAACTGGGCGCTGCTGATCGTGCTCGGCTGCATGCTGTGCCAGATGGGGGCTGGCTTCTTCTACGCGAGTCGCGCGCTCTCCGCCGAGGTGATCAACGAGCTTGGTTGGACGCGCACGATGTGGGCCTCGGGCATGGCGCCGATGCTGATCGTGTCCTCGATCGGCCAGGTCTTCGTCGGGGCGGCCTGCGTCCGCTTCGGCGTGCGGCCGGTCGTGCTGGCTTCGTTGCTCTGTATGGCGGCCAGCGTCCTGGTCTTCGGCTCGATGCAGAGCCTGACGCATTTCTATGTCGCAATGATGCTGCTGGCGCTCGCGAATGCCGGGCTCGGAGACGTCTCGATCGGGAGCGTGATCACGAAATGGTTCGAGCGGCGGCGCAGCGTAGCGTTGGGCTTCGCGATGGTGGGATCGAATATCGGATCGATCGTCTACATCGCGGCTATGTCCCAGATCCTCGATGACTCGACCTGGCGCGTGGCGGCGCTCGCCGTCGGGCTGGGCGGCGTGGCGATCATCCTGCCCTTCGCGCTGCTCGTGGTGCGAGATCCGCGTCCGGGGGAGGGCGTCGAGGCCGAGGCGCTGGGTGAGTCCGCGACCGCGCTGCCGACGGAGTCGCTCACGCTGCGCGAGGCGATTCGCAAGCCGGCTTTCTGGATCCTCTTCTACTCGCTCTTCTGTTATTCGCTGGTCCAGCTCGGACTCGTCGACCAGTTCGTGCTCTACCTGACGGATCTCGGCTACAGCGAGCAGGAGGCCTTCGGGGCGCTACAGCTGACGGTCGGAGCGGGAATCGCGGCGAAGCTGGGCGCCGGGCTCGTCGGCCAGTTCGTTGCGGCGAAGACCAGCTATCTGCTGAATACGGGACTGCTCGCGATCAGTCTGATGCTCGTACCCTTCGCGGACAACGGAATCATCCTGACGCTCTTCAGCGTCCTCTTCGGACTCTCGACCTCGTCCCGAGACGTGCTGCTGCCGCTGGCGGTCGCGAACGCCTTCGGCGCGCGCCATTTCGCGCAGATCTACGGCCTCATGATCCTGGCCTTCGTGCCCGGCGGTGCGCTCGGACCGCTCGTGCTGGCCGAGGCCCATCGCCTCTTCGGGCACTATCGGCCCGGCTTCATCGCCTGCATCATCCTGACGAGCATCGCCTTCCTGCTGCTTGCGTTCCTGCCGCGCGAGCGCGAACGCGTGGCTGCAGTCTGATGTCTCGTCGCCGCTGACCTGTCGTCGCCGCGCCCCGCGTCGCTCCCGATCGCCTGCGTGCTAGAGGCTGGTCGGGAGTCGAGCGAACCCGCGGTTCGTATCCGACGGCAAACGCTCGAGACCCGCGAGATCGAGCCGATAGTTCGGCGCCCGCGCCAGCAGCTCTTCGATCCCGATCTGCAGCTCGAGTCGAGCCAGACTCGCGCCGAGACAGAAATGGATCCCGAAGCCGAAGGACAGGTGGCTGTTCTGCTTGCGCTCGATGTCGAAGCGATCCGGCTCGGCAAAGACGCGCGGGTCACGATTCGCGGAGGCGTAGAGCAGATGGACCCGCGATCCGGCCGGGATCTTGCGATCGCGGATCTCGATCTCTCGTCGCACGACCCGCGATAGCCCCTGCACGGGCGGGTCGAAGCGCAGGATCTCCTCGACGGCCGAGGGGATCAGCGACGGGTCTGCGATCAGCTGCTTGCGCGCCTCCGGATGACGTTCGAGCAGGAGCATCGCGTTGCCGAGGGCGCTGGTCGTCGTCTCCGTTCCCGCGACCAGCAGCAGGAAGCAGAGCCCCAACAGCTCCTCGTTGTCGAGGGCCCGCCCCTCCTCGGAGCTCGTCAGAAGCAGGCTGATCAGGTCGTCGCGCGGCTCGGCTCGGCGCGCCTCGAAGACCGTCTGCAGGTAGTCGGTCAGCTCTCGTTGCGCCGCCCTCAGCGTTTCGGGATCGGCGCCACTCGAGTAGACGATCGCGTCGCCGCAGCGCTTGAACATCGGCCGCTCTGCGGCATCGACGCCGAGGAGCTCGGCCATCACGTAGATTGGCAATGGGTCCGTGTAGCCCTCGAAGGCATCGACCTGGCCCTTCGAGTCCGCGGAGGCCGGCAGCGCATCGAGCAGCTGACGCGCGAATCCGCGTACCCGCTCGGACATCGCCGCCATGCGCCGGGGCGTGAAGGCGCGCATCACGGCCTTGCGCATCTGCGAGTGCTCGGGCGGGTCGAGCACGATCAGCGTCGGGTTCTCCGGCGTGAACCCGCTCGGGACGACGCCCTGGGCCGAAGAGAAGACCCCGGGATTCTTGATCGCCGAGAGGATGTCCTCGTGTCGCGAGAGGACCCAGAGATCGCGGCTCTCGACGTAGTGGACCGGATGCTCTTCGCGCAGCACGCTGTAGAGCGGATGCGGGTCGTCGGAGATCGCGTGGGGAATCGGGTCGAGATCCATGCTGGAATCCTCGCTGTGCTGCCGGTTGCCTCAATCTAACGAGCGCCACCCCGGAGTGCTATGGCATGAGGGAGCGCGGTCGCCCGACTTCCGGCTCCGGGGGCAGGGCGGGGCAAGCCCGTTCCTGTCGAGGGCTTCGTGGGGTCGAAGGAGATTCGGATGTCACAGATCGAAGGATTCGAGGGCAAGGTCGCGCTGATCACGGGGGCGGCCGACGGGATTGGTGCCGCACTGGCCGAGGCGCTCGTCGCGGAGGGCGCGCGGGTCTTCGTGAGCGACATCGACGCGGAGAAGCTTTCGAAGACGGCCGCCCGGATCGGTGCCCCCAGCGCGCTGTGTGACGTTTCGGACGAGGCCGCCGTGGCCGATCTGGTGGACCGTGCCTGGAAGGACCTCGGTCCGATCGACCTGCTCTGCGCGAACGCCGGGGTGATCGTGCCGGGCTCGATCCTGGAAGCGAGTCGCGAGGACGCGGAATACATCTTCGGTGTGAACATCTGGGGCGTCGTGCACGCCTGCCGCCCCTATGCTCGCAAGCTCCGCGAGTCGGGACACGCCGGAGCCTTTCTGCTCACGGGATCGGAACACAGCCTCTCGAACCCCGCCTATCTACGCGCCGCACCGCTGCATCTCTACAACCTGACCAAGCATGCCGTGCTCTCGATCGGTGAGTCGCTTCGCGCGGAGCTGGGACCGGAGGGACACGCGGTGAGCGTGCTGTGCCCCGGACCCGTCGAGAGTGGCCTGTCGCAGAACTCGGAGGCGCTGCGGCCGAAGCGCTTCGGCGCCCAGGCCGAGGTCGACTTCAGCAAGGTCGATCCGAAGGCCCTCGAGAATCTCGGTTCCCTCTACATGTCTGCCGCGGAGGCGGCGCAGATCGCGCTCCGGGGCCTGCGAGCGGGTGCGTTTCTGATCCCGACGCATGCCTTCGAAAAAGAGGACGTCGACGCGCGCTATCAGGAAGCGCTCGCGGGCTTCGCACTCCTCGACTAGATTGCCGTCCCCCACCCGAAGGAGCGACCCGCATGGCGATGAAGATCGGACTCTGTTTCCCCTATACCCAGGACTCGCTGAATCGCGACGTGACCCTCGAGTGGTTCAAGCGCGTCGACGAGGGGCCCTTCTCGACGCTCTCCTGCGGCGAGCGCATGATCGGTCCGAGTGTCGACATGATGGCGCTGATGGGGGCGGCGGCCGCGGCGACCAAGCGCGTTCGGATCGTGCCGACGCTCTATGTGCTGCCGATGCATCCCGCGATCAAGGTCGCGAAGCACGCGGCCACCCTCGACATGATTTCCGGCGGTCGCACGACGATCACCGTAGGCATCGGCGGCCGCGTCCACGACTACATGTGCATGGAGAAGGAGCCCGTCCGGCGTTATGCGAAGATGGACGAGCAGGTCGCCCAGATCCGACGCATCTGGGCCGGTGAGATTCCCTTCGAGGGTGCCGAGCCGATCGGTCCGGCGCTGGTGCAGCCGAAAGGCCCGCCGATCCTGGCGGGCGTGATGGGGCCGAAGGCGACGGCCCGCGCCGCGAAGTGGGCGGACGGTGTCTACTCCTGGTCGGGCAACGGGGTCCCCGCCGAGATGGAGCAGCAGCAGCAGCGCGTGGTCGAGGAGTGGGAGAAGGCGGGGCGTGACACCGCGCCCGAGCGCGTCGCCGGATTCTGGTGCTGCTCGGCGCCCGACGCGGATGCGAAGCTCAAGGCCTATGTCTTCAAGTATCTGAAGGTGATCGGCGAGAAGCCGGCCCGGGCGATGGCCTCGATGTGCGATCGCTCGAGCCCCGACGCGATTCGCGAGTCCCTCGACGCCTACGAGGCGGCGGGCGTCGAAGAGTGCTGGCTGAATACGGCAACCGCCGAGATCTCCGAGATCGACGGCCTCGAAGAGATCATCGCCAAGCGCGGCTAGCCTGTTCTGGCATATAGGCTTTCGAGCCAGGCGACCGGGGCGGGACGGGTGTCGATCCTCCGTCCCGACTCGGCGCCGCGGCCGGAGGGCATGATGCCTCGGCGGCCGTGCACGGCGCCTCGCATTCAGTGCGGTCGACACCCGTCCCACCCCGGCCGCTCGGAGCGGCGGGGATGGACCGGACGTGAGCCGCGCTCCGCTTTCGCGAAAAGTGGATGCTTCGCGTCCGGGAGTCCTCGACCGGCCGAGCAGATCCGGTCGCCGTGCAACGCCGTCCCGAGCGTTCCGGGCGGGCGAGGCGTCGCCGCATGTAGATGCGAGGCGCGCCGAGCTTTGCCGCCGAGGCAACCAGCCTTCCCGCCCGCGCGCCGAGACGAGTCCAGAGGACGACGTCTCGCCCGCCCGGAACGCCCGGCACCGCCTCCGAAACAGCGCCCGAAAACCCTAGTCCTTCGACCGCGCCCCGGGCGTGAACGCCACCGGCATCTCTTCGATGCCCGTGATGAAGTTGTTCGGTCGACGCTTGAGCGGCTCGTCGCTCGCGAAATGAACGTCGGGCATGCGGCGGAGCACCTCCTCGAAGAGGATCTTCAGCTCGAGCCGCGCCAGGCTCGCGCCCAGGCAGTGATGGACGCCGTAGCCGCCGAAGGCGACGTGGCGATTCGGCCAGCGTTCGATGTCGAAGCGTTCTGGATCGTCGAAGACCCGGTCATCGCGATTGCCCGCCGGGTACAACAACAGGACCCGGTCTCCTTCGGCGAGCTTCTCTCCGTGCAGCTCCGTGTCGCGGGTGACGGTCCTGTTCATGTTCACGATCGGGGACACGAAGCGCAGCATCTCCTCGACGGCGACCTCGATCTTCGAGGGGTCGTCGATCAGCCTCTGCCGCTGGTCGGGGTGCAGGATCAGCTGCTCGAGGCCGCCGGTCATGACGTGGCGGGTCGTCTCGTCCCCGCCGATCAGGATCAGCAGGCTCTCCTGCAGGATCTCCTCGTCGTTCAGGCTATGACCGTCGACCTCGCCCGTCACGAGCAGCGAGACGAGATCGTCCTGGGGGTTCTGCTTGCGGTCGGCGATCACGCCGGCCTGATAGGCGAAATAGCCCTCGGTATAGCTGCGCTGCCTGGCGCGCCGCTCCGCGTCGTCCATCACCTCGGCGAGCTCTCCGCCCCCGAGCATCCAGTCGCTCCACTCGAGCAGCCGCTCGCGGTCCTCGGGCTTCACGCCGAGCATGTCCCCGATCGCCACCATCGGGATCCAGCGCGCGATGTCACGCACGAAGTCGCACTCGCCGCGCTCGATCACGTCGTCGATCAGCTCGGTCGTGAGGGCCCGGAGCTTGGCCTCCTGATCCCGTACGCGGCGCGGGGTGAAGCCGCGGTTCACGATGTTGCGCCGCCGCTTGTGGAGCGGCTCGTCGAGATTGATCATCGACGGGATCCAGCTGTCCCGCTCCGGTCGCGAGCTCTTGCCCGAGCAGAAGACGTCCGGGGTCTTCGCGATCGTCATGATGTCTTCGTAACGGGTCACGCCCCAGAGCCCGCCGTCCGCGGTCTCGTCCCAGTAGACCGGCGCGTTGTCGCGCATCCAGCGATAGCGATCCCACGGATCGAGATAGAAGAAGCGGTCGAGCAGACCGATATCGTCGCGGACGGGGTGGTTCGGCATGGATCTCCTCACGGGCTCGGGTCGCGCCGCGTGAAGCATCCGGGGCCGCGCGGCCATCCCGATTATATCCAGCCGATCGGAGGCTGGGGCGACCGGCCGCCGCCCGTACGGGGCGCCGTGCTCCGAACGGCGCAGCTCACTTGTGGGGATTGATCAGGTATTTCTCGCCGGTGGCCTGACGCCCGTAGGCCGTGAGGATTTCGAGGTCGAGGGCCTCCGCCAGCGAGATCTCCGCGGTGTAGTGACTCGCGAAGGTCGTCTTGATCTCTGCGGCCACGCGCTCGCGGAGCCGGCCCGTCACCTCGGGTCCGACCTTTCCCAGGAAGGGCGGCAGCAGCCAGCCGCCGACGCCCCAGGCCATCCCGAGATCGGCGCCGAGGATCGTCTCGCTGCGGTCGAGGCGACCATAGAGGTACACCTGCTTGTGGGTGTCGGAGCCGTAGCGACTGTACTCGGTCGCCTTGCGCACGAGCGCACGCTCCATGCACGACAGGATCTGCCCCGCCAGTCTGCCCCCGCCCGTGGCATCGAATCCGAGCGTCGCGCCCGTCTCCTCGAGCGCATCCACGAGGCGATCCTTGAAGTCCTCGTCGCTCGAGTTGCAGACGTGGCGCGCGCCGAGCCCGCGCAGCAGCTCCACCTGCTCGGCTCGCCGCACGATGTTCACGAGCGGGATGCCGTCGGCCAGACAGATCCTGTTGAGCATCTGCCCGAGGTTCGAGGCCGCGGCCGTGTGCACGAGCGCCGAATGTCCTTCGAGTCGCATGGTCTCGGTCATGCCGAGCGCCGTCAGCGGGTTCACGAACCAGGACGCGGCCTCCGCCGGCTTCGTGCCCTCCGGAAAGGGCAGCACCATCATCGCCGGCGCCGCGCGATACTGGGAGTAGGTCGCGCCGCCGACGATTCCGACCGTGCGGCCGAGCAGCGCCTGCGCCGCCTCCGAGTTGCCCGCTGCGACGACCAAGCCGGCGCCTTCGTTGCCGACGGGCATCGGCTGACCGACGCGCGCGGCCAGGCCGCGCATGGCTGCCGGCGGAATCGGGGCCGTGATGATGGGGTGCTTCGCGCTGCCGCTCGCGCGCGCCTTCGTCATGTCGGCGAGCGCGAAGAGCAGGCCGAGGTCCGAGGGATTGATGGGCGCGGCCTCCATTCGGACGATCACGTCGCCCGGGCCCGGCGTGGGCGTCGCCACCTTGGCGAGGGAGATCTCGAGATGGCCGTCCTCGTGGACCGTGCTCTGGAGCTGGAGACCTTCGCGGGGGAGTTCTGCGGCCATCGGGTTCCTCTCTATCGCTCCAGTGGACGAGCGGGCTTTCGACAGACGGTATCACCCGCGGCCGGCCACGGATCTGACCGCCCCCCAGCCCGCGCGCGTCCCGCCTGGCCGGCGAGGCCCTGAAGATCGGCCCGCGGAACTCGGAAGGGTCGGAGGAGAAGGCGACTTGACCTCGGGAGCCGGGCTGCCGACCATCGGCGGGTGGGGCGCGCCCGGCGATCCGGGCAATAGGGAGGACCCGTGATGCGAGTCATCGACGTCGACAGCCATTTCCTCGAGCCGCCCGACTGGCTCTCCCAGGTGGATCCCGCGCTGGCCGCGGAGATCCCCGAGAGCGATCCGATCGACCGCGTCGTTCGAGGTGTCGTCGGCGACCTGCTCGACGTGGTTCCGCCGAGCCAGCGTCCGGCCGATCCGATCGCGCTGCTCGGGCCGTCGGGACGACGGAGCTTCGAAGCGATGCTCGCGATGAACGCGGAGGAGGCGGCGGCCGCGGCGGCGGGACCGAAGAGCAGCTACGACGCGCAGGCGCGGATCGCGTTCTGTGATGCGAACGGCATCGACGTCCAGTTCCTGAACTCGACGCTCGGCACGGGGCCCTATGTCTCCGCCATGAAGGCGGGTCGACCGGACCTCGCGCGGCGCGCCCTCGAGTCCTTCAATCGCTGGTCGGCCGAGACGCTCGCCGGACATACCGACCGGCTGATTCCGATCGCCCTGATCGATCTCAGCGACGTCGACTGGGCGATCGCCGAGATCACGCGCATGCGCGCGGCGGGCAGTCGCGCCTTCCAGGTGCGCGCCGAGCCCGTCAGCGAGACGAAATCCCTGGCGCATCCCGACCTCGACCGGCTCTGGTCGGCGGCGGAGGATCTCGGGATGGCGGTCGTCTTCCATATCGCCGGCGGCCGCGCGGAGCTCAAGCGGGGCTGGTTCTTCAACGGCGGCGATCCGTCGCATTTCGCGATCCTGCACCTGGTGAACGGCTCGATCGTCCCGCAGATCGCGCTGGCGGCGCTCTTGATCGAAGGGGTCTTCGAACGCCACCCGGGTCTCGTAGTGATCGTCGAGGAGCTCGGGATCAGCTGGCTTCCGCATTTCATGTCGACGATCGACTCGCTGACGGGCGGGCCCTATGGACAGCTCTTCGGCATGGAGGAGCGCGACTACGGTCTGCCGCTCCGGCCGTCCGAGTACATGCGACGCCAGGTGCGCGTGACGCCGCTCGTGTCGGCGGATCCTCTGCGGCCGACGCTCGACCTCGTGCCCGAGGAGATGCTCGTATTCTCGAGCGATTTCCCGCATCAGGAGGGGCGCGAAGACGCCGTGGCGATCTGCGAGGAGCAGATGACGGACTGCACGGAGCAGGCCCGGAGCCGATTCTTCGGTGACTCGATCGCCGAGCTGCTCGATCTCTGATGTCCGAGACGGTCGCTGAGTCCGGGCCGGCCAGGCGGGGCGAGCCGGCGATCGTTCCGATCGAAGACGCCGCGTATTGGCAGGACCCGCATGCGGTCTTGCGCGCGGCGCGCGAGCAGCATCCCGTCGCGCTCGCCTCGACGGGCGAGCCGATCATCCTGTGTTATGCCGACGTCGAACGGCTCGCGAGCGATCATCGCAACATCAGCAACGCCCTCGACTTCATCGAGCGTCAGGTCGAGCACGGTCCCCTGGTCGACTGGTGGCGCCTGATGCTCACGAACCTGAACGGTCCCGATCATCGTCGCCTGCGGAGTCTGGTGAACCGGGCCTTCACCCCGCGATCGGCCGACGAGAAGCGTGCCCGCGTGCGCGCCTTGACGCGGGAGCTCGTCGAGCGCCGATTCGAATCCGGGCGCATGGACGTGCTCGACGATTTTTCGCACGAGCTGCCGATCCGACTGATCTGCGAGGCCCTCGGCGTTCCCGAGGAGCATCAGGCGGCCTTCTCGGTGTGGTCGACCGATCTGGGCAGCGCCTTGTCCTCGGTCCTCACGCCCGCGCTGCAGGCGCGCGGGGAGGCCGCGGCCCGGGATCTCAGTGACGCGGTTCGCGATCTGCTGCGGACGCGCAGGCGCGCCCCCGCCGACGATCTGCTCTCGGATCTGATCCGCGAGGCGGCGCAGCTCGACGAGCGCTTCAGCGACGATGATCTGGTCGTGCTCGTGATCAACCTGATCTTCGGGGGGCACGACAGCTCGCGCAGCATGCTGGCGGTCGCGATCGCGCTGCTCGTGATGCATCCGGCCGAGCTCGAGCGTCTGCGGGCTGATCCGGGACTCGCCGCCCGCGCGGGCGAGGAGATCCTGCGCTACGAGCCGATCGTGCCGGTGTTGGCCAGGGAGAGCACCGAACGCTTCGAGGTCGCCGGATTCGAGATCGCGGCGGGGCAGAAGTTCTGGCTGTCGGTGCTGGCTGCGAATCGCGATCCGGAGGTGTTCGTCGATCCGGATCGCTTCGATGTCGGCCGAGACGGACCGCATTCCTTCAGCTTCGGATGGGGGGCGCATCGATGTCTGGGGGCGGCCTTCGCCCAGGTCGAGATCCAGGAGGCGATCCCCGCCTTCTTCGACGCCGTACGGAACGTCGAGCTGCTCGTCGACGAGCCGCGTTGGGTCCCCTTCGCGAACCTGCGTCGGCTCGAATCCCTGCCGATCGCGTTCGAGCCGGCCTGACGCAGATGTCCCGGCTGGTCGCGGCGACTCAGCCCGACATCTCCCAGCCCGCGAACTTCTCGTTCCCGTAGGCCGTGTCCATGAACTCCTCGACGTGGCGGATCTTCTCGCCCTCGAAGTGCACGATCATGATGTAGAGATTCTCGTAGTCCTCGCCCTTGAAGGTTCGCGCGCGCATCGTGGTCTTGATGAGGACCGTGTCTCCATCGCAGTAGATCGCGTCGATGTCCCGGTCCTGGCTGCCCGGTTCGTAGAGCTCGTAGGCGGCGCGAAGGATGGCCTCGACGCCTTCTCTTCCGGGAAACTGTTGCTTGAAGAAGGCCCAGCTCGGCGCGTCCGTCATGCGCGACAGAACCTGGTCGAGGTCGCGCGTCGAGAGCGTCTCGAGGAAGTCGAGCGCGAGGCGTTTGCGGGTCTCCGGGTCGAGCTGATTCGATGTGGGCGCTTGCATGCCAGATTTCTCCTCGCGGGCGCCCGGGCGATCGATCCACGACGAATGTGGAGTCGAGCGATCGAGCCCGATCAGTGTGGCCCAGGGCTCCTGGGAATGCCCGGCGGGCGGCTGGGCCTGGACAGCCATCGACCCCCCGGCGGTCTATCGTGTCTGGTCCTGTCAGCGACAGCGGGCGTGAGCGACGCGCCGGCTCCCGTTGGCTTCTCGAGAAGGGAGTGGGCGGTGAAGATCCTTCTGGGCAGTGACTGCGCCGAAGCGCTGCGCGGGCCCGCGTTGGCCCTGCTCGAAGCGGCGGGCGTCGAGGGTGAGGTGCTGGTGCTCGAGGCGGACGGGAGCGTTCTCGGAGATCGGACCGGTCTCGAGGTCGTGCTCTTCTCGCCGAGCGTGCCGCAGCATCCCAAGGCGATGGCGGCGCTATTGCGCCTTCTCGAGGATCCGGCCATTCGCTGGATCCAGGGGCCCGGGGCGGGCGTCGATCATCCGCTCTGGCAGGGATTTCTCGACCGCGGCATCCGGCTGACCAACGCCTCTGGAATCCACGCCGAGCCGATCGCGCAGTACATCTTCACCTACGTGCTCTTCTGGGAGCGGAACGTGGCGCGCCATCTCGCCCAGCAGCGCGATCACCACTGGGAGATCATCCGCAGCGGAGATCTCGGCAACAAGACCCTCGGCATCATCGGCTACGGCGGCATCGGCCAGGCCGCCGCGCGCGTGGCCAAGGCCTTCGGGATGCGGACGCTCGGATCGCGCCGAACCGAGATGGCCGACGCAGCGCTCGACCGCTTCGTTCCACTGGATGCGCTCCCGGAGCTACTGGCCGAGTCGGACTACGTGCTGCTCTGCATGCCCTACAACGACGCGACGCGCGGCATGATCGGGACAAGAGAGCTGGCATCGATGCGCGAGACGGCCGTCCTGATCAACGTGGCGCGCGGCGGTGTGGTCGACGAGCCCGCCTTGATCGAAGCGCTGCGCGCGCGAAGCATTCGCGGGGCCACCCTCGACGTCACGTCGGAGGAGCCGCTGCCGAAGGATTCGCCGCTCTGGGAGCTCGACAACTGCGTGTTGACGCCCCACGACGCCGGCTACTCGCCGCTCGGAGACGAGCGGCTCGGCTCGCTCTTCCTCGAGAATCTCGGCCGCTACCTGCGCGGCGAGAGGCTGGTGAACGAGATCGTGACGACGGGCATCGCTTCGGTTTGATGGAGTGATCGGCGCAGCGTTCACTTCGCCAGGAAGAGGCCGACCGCCGCACTGACTGCACCGAGCACGTAGCGAGCCGCCACGTTCTCGCTGGGCGATTCGCTGAAGGCGCTCGCGAGCTGATTGCTCACGGTTTGCGAAATCTCGTAGCCCGTATAGGCGATTCCCGCGCCGATGATCACGAGAATGACGCCGGCCAGTCTCCTGGGAGTCATGGAGCTCCTCTCCCCGCGCTGCCTCGCGCGAGATCCATGGGCCACGAGAGGAGACGACTGGTTCGTGCTGGTCTCGGGGCCCGGCTGCCGATCATAAGGCGTGCGCGAAGGCGATTCCACTTCGTGGCCGTACTTCGCTGCTAGTCGCGCTCTCGTCTCAGCAGCCAGACGAAATGCTGAGCGAGCAGCGGCTCGAGGCGGCCTGGCACGCGATAGCGAACCTTGTCGCGGGGATCGCGACCCGCGAGGCGCGCGAGCTTCGTCAGAAGGGCCTGCTTTCCGAAGGAGGCGCGCGACTCGATCCGAAAGCCGCGCGACTCGAGACATTTTCGCAGCGTCTTCTGCGTGAAGAATCGGAAGTGATAGCCCTCCTGCTTGGGAGGGTGGCCGGTCAGCGCTCGCCAGCGATAGGTCCAGTGCGCGACGTTCGGTGTCGTCACGAGCAGCCAGCCGTCGGGCCGCAGCACCCGGCGGAGCTCCTCGACGAGCGCTTCGGCGTGGGGCAGATGCTCGATCACCTCGACGAGGGATGCGCCGTCGAGAGATCGATCCGCGAAGGGCAGCGGGGACTCGAGGTCCGCGACCAGACTCGCCGCGCCGCGCGCTCGCGCCGCGGCCGCATTCGCGCCCGCGCGGTCGAGCGCGATCGGTTTCGTCCGGGCGGCCGGGCCATCGGACGCTCGCACGCGTGCGAGGAGCTCCCCCTGGCCGCAGCCGAGATCCGCCCAGCGACCGGGGCTCGCCGGGAGGAGCGCGCTCGCGAAGCGATACCAGGGTCGTTTCGGGTCATGCGATCGGGTGCCTCGATCCGCCCGCGTCGCCGCGCTCGACGGCTCGTCCCGGGCCTGACCGGCGGACTTCACGCGCAGGGTGCCCAGTCGCCTGCGACCGTCACGCGATGCATCACGCGCCTCTCGTCGTAATCGGCCACGGCGAAATGCTGGGTGCAGCGATTGTCCCAGATCGCCACGGAATCGGGCTCCCAGCGGAAGCGCAGCTGTATCTCGGGAGAGCGCACCCACTCGAAGAGGAAGTGCAGGAGCGCCTCGCTCTCCGCCTCGGAGACGCCTTCGATCCGTGTGGTGAAGTTCGAGTTGACGTAGAGCAGCTTGCGCCCGGTCTGGGGATGACGGCAGATGACGGGATGCGAATGGGGTGGCCAGGCGGCGCGGATCTCCTCGAGTCCGCCCACGCTATGTCCGCCCTGGATCGCGCGCACGAGCGGACCCGTCACGTCATGGGTCGCGGTCAGCTCTTCGAGCGCCCGCTGGATCGGACCCGACAGTGAATCGTAGGCGGCGACCATCGAGGACCAGCAGGTATCGCCACCCTTTGCCGGCAGCTTCACGGCGCGCAGGATCGCGACCTTGGGCGGCTTCGGCATGAACGTGGAATCCATGTGCCAGCGGTTCGCCCCGTCGCGTCTGGGCGTCGTCTGGTCGAGCAGCCCGACCTGGGGATGGTCTTCGAGGTGCCGGCCGAAGGGATGGATGTCGATCTCGCCGAAGCGTTCGGCCAGGGCGATCTGTCGTGCGGGGTCGAGGGATTGATTGCGGAAGAAGAGCACGCCGTGCTCGAGCAGCGCCGCCTCGAGCGCCGCGAACGTGTCCGCCTCGAGCGGGCGACCGAGATCGAGACCCGACACCTCGGCTCCGATCAAAGCGGTGGTCGGTCGAAGCTCGAAATGACTGGAGAAGTCGACGGACGGGACGGGCTGGACGGACACGGCGTCTCTTCCTCCTGGGTGCGGGCCAAGCCGGCCCCGACGGAGCGCGATCGGCTGCGCGCATTCTGCGGTCGAAGCTGCGGACCCCCGACATGGTGCCGGCGCGCGAAGATGCGCGCTACCCGTGTGGCGAGCCCCGCCGGTCGATCGCCGAGCCGATCGGGACGCTCGGGGGCAGTCGATGTCGCAGCAGGAGGCCGGAATGAGCCAGACGAGCGAGCAAGCGCCGCTCGACGCGGGGTCGATCGCCGCGCTCGCGGCGGAGGTGGAGGAGCGGGGCTTCGCGATCGGTCGCGATCTGATTCCGACGAGCCTGCGGGAACGTCTGGTCGAGGGCATCGATCGCACGATGCACGATCTGGCGATCCCCTTCGGCGCGAACGACTTCCTGGGTCATCACACCCGACGCCTCTTCAATCTGCTCGCGCGCGACCCGCTCTTCGAGACGCCGCCCGTCTTCGCGGGCTCGCTGCCCCTGATCGAAGCGCTGCTCGACGACGAGTGCCTGCTCTCCTCGCTCACCGCGATCGAGATGAATCCCGGGCAGGCGCGTCAGCCGCTGCATTGTGACGACGGCTCCTACGGCTTTCCCCGACCGTCGCCGCGGATGATCGTCGTGGCGATCTGGGCGCTCACGGATTTCACGCGCGAGAACGGTGGCACCCATGTCGTCCCGGGCTCGCATCGCGCCGACCGTCGTCCTCGCCGGGGCGAGTCGGTGGAGACGCTCCAGGTCGAGATGCCCGCCGGCAGCATCCTCTTCTACGACGGGAGCCTCTGGCATGGCGGCGGCGAGAACCGCAGCGACTCGCGACGCGTGGGCATCGTGAACAACTACTGCGCGGGCTTCCTTCGCCAGGAGGAGTGTCAGCTGCTCGCGATTCCACGCGAGCGGGTGGCGGGCTTCGCGCCGCGCCTGCGTCGGCTCGTCGGCTACGGGACCTATCGCGGTCTGATCGGCCACGTCGATCAGCGCAATCCCGAGACCCTGATCGACGCGAGCGCCAGGACCGACATGATCTGGGGTCGGATCGGCCGCTAGCGTGCGCCGCGGGCGCGAGACTTATGGGCCAGGCGTCTCCTGGCCGCCCCCCGTCGTTCCGGGAGGCGTCCCGAGCCCAGCAACGTGAGCCTGCCAGCGCGCCTCGATCTCGTCGATGCCCGCGCCGAAGCGCGCCTCGAAGAGCGGCACGCGGCTCGCGATCGGCGACCTCGGATCGACCTCGCGCAGCGCTCGCAGGTAATCCATCAAGGCGTCTCTGCGCTCGGTCGCGAGATAATGCACGAGGCTCCACGCCTCGTAGTAGGCGAGCCGGGCTTCGGACCAATCGAAGAAGAGCTCGTCGTTCGAGAGCAGCTCGCGGAGCGGGATTCGTTCGCCGCGCTGATGGGCCTTCGAGAGCGCGTCCCAGTAGGCCCAGTGGATCGCGCCGGTCTCGAGCAGGTAGCCGTTGCGGCTCGGCTCGAAGAAGATGGCGAGGCCTTCGGTCAGCCAGCGTGGATTCGGGCGATCCGGCCGCAGCACGCCCATGCGATGCGCCAGCTGATGCACCGCCTCGTGGCACATCGTCTCGAGGCTGTCCTGTCCGAGGTCGTGACGAAAGCGCCGGGCGGCATAATCGAGCTCGCGAAGCTCGCGGTCGATCAGGCGCAGGGCCTCGGCTCGCGAGACCCGCCGCTCCGGGCGACCGGGAAGCTTCCACTCGAAGCGCGCGGCCTCGCCGGAGCGTCGCACGCGTCGCTGCATCGCTTTCAGCTCCTGCTCCCGCTCGCGGAGCGCCTGGCTCACGTCTCGGTTCTGGGTGCGGCCGAGCGTGTCGAAGAAATACGCCCGCGACACATCGGGCCGATAGAGCCCCTCGATGTTCGGCGGCAGATCATCCATCGCCAGATGCTCTGCGAGCTCCGCATGCGTCTGGAAGAACACCGTCTGCAGCAGCGCGTCGGGTCGCTCGAGGGAGAAGCCGTTCGAGTCGAAGAAGAGCACGAACGCAGCGTAGACCGACTCGAGGATCTGTCCGCGATAGCGAGCGAGCTCGACCCGCGACGCGTGGGTCAGGCTGAAGTGATCCGTGTGCAGGGTCGTGTAGGCGGGACCGAGCTCCGCGCGCAGAGCCGCCTCGGCCGCGAGATCGGCGGGCCAGATCTCTCGGAAGGCGCCGGGCGGACTCGGGTTCCAGGGTGGCGCCGGCTCGGACCCCGCCCGGGAGTCGACGAGCGCGAGCAGCGCCACGCAGGCGAGCGACGCGAGGCCGACGCGGCGTAGCCCGCGCGATCGGCCGGCCGGCCCGAGACGCGAACGTCGGCTCAAAGCGCGATCGGGCGGATCGGCGCGTCGATGCCGCCCGAAACCTGCTGGACGGCGGGCAGCAGGTCCGCGTGGCTGCGCCGCGCCAGATAGCCGTCGATCACACGATGGAAGTTGCTGATCATGCCTTCGACGTCCTTCGAGAGGCGCATCGCTTCGAATCCCGGACTCCGGAGCCCCGCCTGCTGGCGCGGCAGGTTGGCGAAGTCCTGTCGCACGACCTCCGGCCAGCTCGGGTCGTCGTGGGCGAGCTCGGTCGGCTCGCGCGGCGGCGTATGCGCCGCGCCTTCCGGCATCAGCGTCGTCGTCCAGATCTCGAAGCGGGTCTGCTCGGGGCCGAGCGGCCGGACGCGATACGAGGCGGCATTCCCGTAGACCGGCAGCAGGAAGAAGTGCGGAAAGCCGAAGTTCACCGAAGAGACGTGACCCGTCGCCACGAGCTCGTTCTGGTCCGGCATGTCGATGCCGGCCTGGCGTGCGCGAGACGTGATCTCGTCGTTGAGCCGCGTGTTCCAGGCGATGATCGCGTCCATCGGATCGTCGGGCAGCGCCATGTCCCGGATCGACTCGGCCACCTCGATGTCGCGGGGATGGATCATGCCGCCGCCCATGCCCTTCGAGAGCACCTTCATGAAGTAGAGCGAGCTGCCGACCACGTCCTCGGGATCCGTGAAGCCGACCGTGTCGGTGCCGCCGCCGTAGCCGTGCTTGGCGGAGCGCGCGAGCAGCTGGGGATGGGTCTGCTCGGCGTGGTAGCCCTCCATGAAAGCCTCGCAGGCGAGCTTCCAGTTGACGGGCAGGACGGTCGAGTACCAGGACTCGGTGCGCATGCGCGCCACGCCGATCGGGTCGTGGTAGCTCGCGAAGGGCTCGAGGGAGTCGCGCAGGGGCGGGGCTTCGTCGTCGAAGTTGATGAAGGCGCAGCCGCCCCAGGTCTCGAGCCGGCAGGGGCGCAGCCGCAAATCCTCGGGGTCGAGGAGCGCCTCGTCGAAGACGTTGGGCGCGAAGACCAGCTTGTTCTCGCCGTCGATGCCCCAGCACCAGCCGTGGAAGGGGCAGGTGAAGCCCTGTGGGCTGTGGCCGCGGCCCTGGGCCAATCGCATGCCACGATGCAGGCAGACATTGTGATAGGCACGGATCGAGCTGTCTTCGGCGCCTTCGGCGACTCGCACGACGAGGATCGATCGTCCGAGGATCTCGTACTCGACGTAGTCGCCGACCTCGGGAATCTCTTCGAGGCGGCAGGCCATCTGCCAGACCCGCGGCCAGAAGTGCTCGGCCTCGAGCGCGAAGAAGTCCGGGTCGTAGTAGCGCTGGGCGGGCACTCGATCGCGGGCGGTGATGGCGTGGGGAAAGTCGGCGCCGCGGACGCTTCCGTTGCTTTGGGTCATGGGTCGTCGGCTCCTTGTTGTCTTCGACGCGCCGCGGACCCGGGACGAGCGGCGGTGCGTCGCGGGATCAGTCCGAGAGGATCGCGTCGATGCGATCGGCGTGGCCGGTGGCGTGGTGGGCGGCGATGAATCCGAAGACGAAGGATGCGGCGATGCTGGCGCCCGCGCCGGGGTAGCAGCGGCCGACCACCGACGCCGTCGTGTTGCCGGTCGCGTAGAGGCCTTCGATGATCCCGCCGTCCTCGCGCAGCACGCGCGCGTACTCGTCCGTCACGAGGCCGCCGGCGGTCCCGACGTCGCTCGGGAACATCGGGACGGCGTAGTAGGGCGGCGTGGAGATCGGCCCGAGGTTCGGGTTCGGACGCACGGTCGGGTCGCCGTGGATGCGATCGAATTGTCGATTGCCGCGCCCGAAGTCGCGGTCGATGCCGTCCCGACAGAAGCCGTTCCAGCGCTCGACGCACTTCTCGAGGCCTTCGGCGTCGATCCCGCATTCCGCCGCGAGGCCCGCGAGCGAGTCGGCCTTCTTCATGTATCCGCTCTCGAGCCAGGCGCGCGGGGTCGTGCCGGGCATGGCCGTGCCCCAGGGATACCGCTTGCGGTGCAGGCCGTCGAAGATCGTCCAGCTCGGAACCGCGGCGATGCCCGACGCGTGGCGCTCGTACATCCGCTCGCCGACCTCCATGTAGGAGGCCGACTCGTTGCAGTAGCGCTGGCCCGACTGGTCGACCAGGATCGAATAGGGGAGCGCCAGGTCGAGATGATGCATCCAGGGTGCCGTCGAGCCGTCGGGCATCGTCGTGCCCTCGGGCCAGCTCCCGTCCGTGTGCTGCGAGGTCACGACCCACCAGAACGCGTCGAGGTTGTCGGTGGCCGCGCCCAGCGCCATGGCCCGCTCGAGCACCTCGCCGGTGTCACCCGGATTGGCCGCGGTCCAGCGTGCGCTGGCGGGCGCTCGCCCCGTGCGCTGGCGGAGCTCGTCGTTGCGCGAGAAGCCCCCGGCGTTCAGCAGCACGCCATCCCGCGCGCGAACGGTGGCAGTCGCCATGTCCGGCCCGTCGCGCGCGATCTCGACGCCGACCACGCGACCGTCCTCGACGACGAGCTCCGTCACCGGCGTCGACGGAAAGATCGGGACGCCCTCTCGCAGCACGATCTCGAGCAGCCGGCCCTGGAGCGCCGCGCCGTTCGAGACCAGATCCCGACCCAGAACTCGCGCCGCGATCATCCGGCCGAGCAGCTTGGCCGCCATGCGTTTCCCGGCCCAGGTCCGTCGCACCAGGAAGAGATCGGTGAGCTCGTGGCTGTGGACCGGCATCCCGCCGCCGACCGGAGAGCGCGCGAGCCGGGGCGCCCAGGGTCCGAGGGCCCGGGCGTCATAGAGGGGCGCACCCAGGCAGCGGCTGCGCGGCTCGCCGCCCGGCAGGTCGTCATAGTAGTCCGACCAGCCGTCGGGCCGGAAGAAGGCCATGCCGCGCTCGCGCAGGAAGTCGACCATGCGCGGACCGACCTTCAGATAGGCCTCGCGCCGCGCCGGCGAGGTCGCGGGCGACTCGTAGGTGACCGCGGCGTCGAAATAGGTCCGCGCGCGCTCGTAGGAGTCGGGCACGCCTTCTTCGGCCATCAAGGGGTTGTTCGGAGTCCAGAGCACGCCGCCCGAGATGGCCGTCGAGCCGCCGACCTTCGCCTGCTTCTCGAGGATCACGACGCTCTTGCCGAGCGCGCGCGCGGCGAGCGCGGCACACATCGAGCCGGCGCCGCTGCCGACGATCACCAGATCGTAGGCCTCGGCGGGCGCCGATTCACTCACCCGGTCCGACTCCAGAGCCGTTCCCATTCGCTGGCCTTTCGTCTCGATTCTCCGCCCTCGAAGCATCCCCCATCCTGGTCGACTGGGAAAGCACGTGGCGCGCGCCCGGGCGGGCGTGCGAAGCTCGCATTCGGCCGCGCTGCTGCGAGCCGGACCGACAGGAACAGGAGAAGCAGACGTGCAGCATTGGCAAGCCCTGGGATACGCCCCGCCGGATGAGCTGATCGAGATCGCCACCGTCGCGGAGGAAGCCGGATTCGAGGGGCTGCTGCTCTCCGATCACGTCTTCGTGCCCGAGGATCGCCAATCGAATTATCCCTATAGCGAGACCGGGGATCCGGACTTCCCGAGCTCCGCTCCCTTCCCGGAGTGCTTCATGACGATGGCGGTGCTCGCGCAGCACACGACACGGCTCCGCTTCGCGACCAACGTCTATATCCTGCCGCTGCGGCATCCGGTCGAGGTGGCGAAGTTCATCGGCAGCGCCGCGGTCTACTCCGGCAATCGCGCGATCCTCGGCGTCGGCGCCGGCTGGATGAAGGACGAGTTCGACGTGCTGGGTCGCGTCTTCGAGAAGCGCGGCGCACGCATGGACGAGCAGATCGAGGTGATCCGAAAGCTCACGTCGGGTCGCATCGTCGAGCACCAGGGCGAGTTCTACTCGTTCCCGCGCATGCAGATGCAGCCGGCGCCGACCGAGCCCGTGCGGATCTGGATGGGGGGCCAGAACAAGGCGGCGCTGCGGCGCGCCGGTGAGCTCTCGGACGGCTGGTCGGGATCGGGACAGAATTATGCCGAAGCCCGTGAGGTCCTCGAGACGATCGCCGCCATTCGCAAGCGCGCCGGCCGTGAGAACCTGCCCTTCGACGCCATCGTGCCCTTCCTCGAGGCACCGACCGACGACGAGCGAAAGCACCTGCTGGAGCTCGGGATGACGGGCACCGTCAGCTACCCCTTCCCCTATACGATCGGAGCGGACGCGACATTGCAGCAGAAGCTCGACTACCTGCGACGCTATGGCGACGAGACGATCGCCCGGGAGGCGCGCTGAAGGCGAGCCCCGGGCTCTGCGAGACACGCACGGGAGACGACGTCCGAGGCGTCGAGCGGATCAGCGCCCGGGGTCGCGCATGAAGCGCGAGGCGATGAGCGCCATCGTCATGATGCCGATCATGACGACGAAGGTCTCGGAGAAGGCCGCGCGATAGGACTCGACCACCGCGCTCTCGAGCGCACCGGTCAGCGCGCGGATCACCTCGGGGCTCTCGACGAAGACGTCGAGGTCGGTCCCCGCCGGCGCGATCGGCGCGACGTCCTGCAGCAGGTGCGCGCCGATCCGGAGCGCCAGCAGCGATCCGAGCACGGAGGTTCCGATGGTCTGGGCCACGGCGCGCGCGAATCCCGGGCAGCGAGCTGGCGAGGCCGAGATAGCGCTCTTCGACGGCGTTCTGGAGCGCGGCGACGACGACCGGACTGAGCGAGCCGCTGCCGATGCCGAGCAGCAGGTTGTAGAGATAGAAGGTCGCAGAGCGGCGTGTGGCCGTCCGCGGTGACCAGCAGGGCGAGGCCGCTGATGTAGACGGCGAGACCGAAGGTCGCATAGCGTCGGTAGCGTCCGGTCGCCGCGGCCCGGCGGCCTACGATGATCCCGGCGATCAGCAGGCCCGCCGTGAGCGGCGCGAGGGCGAAGCCCGCCTGGACCGCGTTCTGGCCGCGCACGACGATGCCGAAGAGCGGGATGAAGAAGGCGATCGCGAAGTTGGCGAAGCCGAAGAAGGCGGTCGCGACGAGCGGCGGCCAGACCGGTCGCAGCCGGAGCAGCCGAAGCTCGACGATCGGCTCGAGCGCACGCCGCTCCTGGAGCACGAAGCCGATCCCGAGCGCCGCGCTCGCCGCCAGGAAGGCGAGCGCGGACAGGCTGTTCCACCCGAAGCGCCCGCCAGCCCAGGAGGTGTAGAGGATCAGAGAGCCGACCGAGGTGAAGAGCAGTCCGGCGCCGGCGAAGTCGACTTT
The DNA here is from genome assembly GCA_963698485.1 of uncultured delta proteobacterium. Lineage (GTDB taxonomy): Bacteria > Myxococcota_A > UBA9160 > UBA9160 > UBA4427 > UBA4427. The sequence goes on from CAVORA010000006.1 coordinate 127,399, forward strand.
GTGCTCGATGCGCTGGCGCGGAATCCGGTAGCCCCACTGCAGGCAGACGAAGGAGACGATCGCCGCGGGGACGTTGATGAAGAACATCCAGCGCCAGCCGGGACCGTCCACGAAATAGCCGCCGAGCGGCGGGCCGAGGAAGCCCGCGGTCGTCCAGACGACGCTGATGAACGCGACATAGGCGGGGCGATCGCGGGGCGAGACGATGTCGCCGACGATCGCGTAGGGCATCGTGAGCAGCGCACCGCCCCCGAGGCCCTGGAGTGCGCGGCAGACGAGCAGCTCGATCATCGAGTCCGAGCTCGCCGCCAGCAGCGACGCCGCGATGAAGAGCATGATCGCCGATTGGAAGACCCGCCGGCGTCCGTAGAGATCGCCGAGCTTGCCCCAGATCGGCATGCTCGAGGCGCTCGTCAGCAGGTTGGCCGTGAAGATCCAGGGCGCCTGACTGATGTCTCCGAGCTCGCCGGCCACGGCACTGACCGCAGTCGACAGCACCATCTGATCGATCGCCGCGAGCGAGACGCCGCACATCATGCCGGCGAGCACGACGCGACGTTGCAGCGCGCTCAGGCGCTCGCTCGAATGGAGCTCGGGGATCGGCATGGGCGGCGGACGATAGCGCGAGAACTCCGGCCGCCGGGTCGGCGTGCTACCCAATTCGCATGTCCTTGCTCCCCGACGACGAAGGTCTCGATCTCGTTCACACGCGCGACTACGAGACGCGCATCTACCGACTCTCCGAGGACGAGCTGCTCGTGCGCGGCGCCGTCTCGGATCGCAAGCCGCCGGGTCTCTACGTGCACGGCGACCCGGACGAGCTCGAGATCCACCAGATGCAGATCGAGCTGCGGGTGGCGTACCCGGGCCTCGAGATCCAGTCGGCGCGCGTGCTCTTCGAGAGCCATCCCCACTCGAAATGTCCGCTGATCGCGGCGGACTACGAGAAGCTGGTGGGCCTCTCGATCGCGCGCGGCTTCACGCGCAAGATCCGGGATCTCTTCGGCGGCCCGAAGGGCTGCACGCATACCAACGCACTGCTCCAGGCGCTGGCGCCCGCGGTCATCCAGGCGACCTGGTCGCTCGGGATCCGGGAGCAGCGCCTTTCGGGCCGGACCCACTCGCAGCTCTCGGCCGAGGAGCGGGAGGCCCGGATCCGCGGCAACCAGAACACCTGCCATCTCTGGGCCGAGGGCGGCGAGCACGTGGCGGACGTGCGGGCGGGGCGCATGCACGAGTATCCGCTGATCCCGATCAGGGAGCGGCTGCGAAAGCTCGGGCGCGACGAGACGGTCTGGCCCGACCCGCCGCCGGATCGGTCCGCCAAAGCAGGGGCGGACTGAGCCCCGAAGCGCCGCCGTCGGCCGCTGCTTCGCGTCGAGCTATTTGGTGTCCAGGAAGGGCGGCATCTCGCCGGGCGGGTGCTTGTAGCCGGTGTCCTTCGGAAAGGGCTCGAGCGGCGCGTCGCCCGGGTGCTTGTAGCCGTGGGTCGCGAGGTAGTGGTACTGGATGTCGGGCCGCTCGGTCAGCGGCACCTTGATCTCGTAGAGCCGGTGGAATTGCGAATAACGGATCCGCCACTCACCGTCTTCACAGCGAACATACCGGTCGCGATAGAAGGCCGTCCCGAACAGCCGCATCCCGCGCCGGAACTCCCAGAGATCGTCATAGAGATACCAGGTCCCGATCGCCTCGTCGTCGCTCACGATGTCGATCTCGGGATGATGCCCGTTGTGATGAGAGATCATGTCGGCATGCGCGCCTTCCTTCACCATCTGGACGTAGGCGTCCCGGCCCTCGTAACACATCGAGTAGATGCCGGCTTCGATGCTCAGCTTCACGTCCTCGTGAAGACAGGACGCCATGCCCTCGAGATCGGCCGTGTCGAAGCTGCGCCAATACTTGTGCTTGACGCGCTTCACGGCTTCGATCGCGCTCAATCGATCGACCTCGCCGCGCAGCTGTCGGATCTCGTCACGCAGGGCCTGGATCTCGGAATCGGATGACATCTACTCTCCTCGCTGACTGGGGCACACGCGGGCGAGCGCGGCCAGGGTGCTCAGGGCGTCGAGCGAGTGTGCCGGGTGGAGAGCGGTAGGTCAAAGCGGGCCGCCTGGCACGTCCCCCGGAGCGCTCTTTCGCGGCTCGCTAAGGCGCCTTTGCGGCCGGCACCGCCCCCGTTGTCCCGCCCTGGCTCGGCGACACCGGCGCGCGGTTCTCCATGCGGGCGAGCAGTCCCTCGATGTATTCGGGCGGCACGTCGATCACGACGCTGTCGCGCCGGCCCCAGAGCTTGGCGCTGAAGCCGGTCGCGCGCTTCGCCTTCAGGAACTCGCGCGACAGCTTGACCGAGACGAACTCGTGGACGTTGCACAGCGACGGATCGCTGGTTCCGCAGTCTTCGACCTCGCGCTTCTCGACCGTCAGCGGAAAGGCCCGCCCGCTCGAGAACGAGACGCGATCGAGGAAGGAGTAGTCGGGGAACTCGGCGCGGACGGCGAGCTCGATGTCGGCGCCGACGCGCGAGCCCCGGGTGCGGGCGGTCGCGCGCAGCGTCGCGAGATGCGGTCCGGTATCGGGAAAGCCGGGCGTCTCGAGCACGCTCGTGCCGGCGTGAAAGTTCTCGGTGTGTTCGAGGTTCTCGTGGACCCACGCCGCGTCGCCGCTGGCGCATCCCCAGAGACCCAATGCCAGCACGACGCCCGCGCAACGAAGGACGGAGTTTCGGTTCGTCATGGGGGCTCGAATCGGCCGCTCGGTGGCGAGGCTTGAATTCGGCTCGGCGGGTCGGAATCCCGGCGAAGGACCCAGCGGCCAGCGCGCTTCGGCTCGTCTAGCGTTGGGGACCGAGCGATCGCCCTGATCGATCTCCGAGGAGAAGCATGGAACCGATGCCCACCCACTCACGAATCGTAACTTCGAGGAGAAGGCCGGCGACGGCCTGGCTGCTGCTCGGGTGCCTGCTTCTTGCCGTCGCCTGCGGCAACGAGGATCGCGAGCCCGGCCCGATCGACCACTCGGGCCCCGTCGCCGGCTGGCCCCAGGTCGGAGGCAATCTCGCGGGTCAGCGCTACTCGCCGCTCGGCCAGATCAATCGCGAGAACGTGGCGGGTCTCGAAGAGGCCTGGCGATTCGAGAGCGGAGACGTGACGCCCACGACCTCGCTGCAGGTGACGCCGATCCTGGTCGGCGACGACCTCGTGCTCTGCACGCCGCGAAACCAGGTGGTGTCGCTCGACGCGGAGACGGGGGAGGAGCACTGGCGCTTCGATGCGAAGCCCGATCTGGCCGGCATCTACAATCCGCTCTGTCGCGGGGTCGCGCAGGCGCGGGTCGATTCGGAGTCCTGCCCGTCGCGCATCTATCTCGGCACGCTCGACGCTCGACTGATCGCGCTCGATGCCGAGACGGGTCGGCCCTGCGAAGAATTCGGAGAGCAGGGCGAGGTCGATCTGCTCGCCGGGATCGGCGAGACCCGCGACGGCGAGTACTACATGACCTCGCCGCCGACCGTGGTGGCTGGACGCGTGGTGACCGGGGCCTGGGTCACGGACGGACAGCGGGTCGACGCGCCGGGCGGCGTGATCCGCGGCTGGGATGCGCGGACCGGCGCGCTGGTCTGGGCGTGGGATCCCGTGCCGGAGGGTCGCGACGCGGTGACTGCGGCCGACGTGGCGGCGGGCGCCGAGTACACGCGCGGCACGGCCAACGCCTGGTCGCTGCTCTCGGCCGACGAAGAGCTCGGTCTCGTCTTCCTGCCGATGGGCAACGCGGCGCCCGGATCATTACGGCGGCGAGCGTCGACGGACTCGACGCCTACTCGAGCTCGGTCGTGGCGCTCGATGCCCGGACGGGCGAGCTGCGCTGGCATTTCCAGACCGTGCATCACGATCTCTGGGACTACGACGTCGCCTCGCAGCCCGTCCTCTACACCCACCCCGCCGGCCCGGCCGGTCCCGCGCGTCCGGCCCTCGCCCAGGCGACGAAGATGGGGCACGTCTTCCTGCTCGATCGCCGGACCGGCGAGCCGATCTTCCCGGTCGAGGAGCGGCCGGTGCCGCAGGGCGGCGTCGAGGGCGAGCCCGTCGCGGCGACCCAGCCCTTCCCGACGCGGCCCCCGCCGCTGCATCCGCATTCGCTGCCCGACGAGGACGTCTGGGGGCTCACGCCGATCGATCGCGCGGAGTGTCGCAAGCTCGTCGCGTCGCTCCGCAACGAGGGCATCTTCACGCCGCCTTCCTACGAGGGCATCGATCGTGTTTCCCGGGCTCGGGGGCGGCGTCAACTGGGGCGCGCTCTCGGTCGACGAAGGGCAGGGACGCCTGATCGTGAACTCGATGCGCAACCCCTTCATCGTGCAGCTCGTGCCGCGCGAGCAGGCCAGCGATCTCTCCGGCACGGACCTGGTCGGGGCGCAGCCGCAGGAGGGCACGCCCTACGTGACGATCCGCGCGCCGCTGCTCTCGTCCTGGGGCATGCCGTGCACGCCGCCGCCCTGGGGCCAGCTCACGTCGATCGACCTCGCGACCGGCGAGATCGAGTGGCAGCGCCCGCTCGGAAACCTGCGCGAGCTGGCGCCCGCCTTCGGGCGCTTCTTCGAGTGGGGGACGCCGAACCAGGGCGGGCCGATCCAGACCGCCGGCGGCCTCGCGTTCATCGCCGCCACCATGGACCGCACCTTTCGGGCCTTCGACGTCGAGACGGGGGAGGAGCTCTGGAGCGCACTGCTGCCCACGTCGGGCCACGCGACGCCGATGACCTATCGCGTCCGGCCCGACGGGCGACAGTTCGTGGTGATCGCGGCCGGCGGGCATTTCCCGCTCGGCTCGCCGTCGGATGATGTGCTGGTCGCCTACGCGTTGCCCGAGTGAGCGCGGGCGACCGGCGCGCCGATCGTCACGCGACCGGTGGTCCCCCCGCGATCGGATCCGGATCGATCAGGACGCAGCGCGTCCCGGTATAGATGCTCGGCATGCAGCGATTGCAGTGGATGCAGACGCCCTCGGTCTGACTTCCGTCCTGCATTTTCTGCAGCAGGTCGGGCTCGCGCAGCAGCGCGCGGCCCATCTGCACGAAGGCGAAGCCCTCCGCGAGCGCCTGCTCGATCGTCTCGCGCTTGTTGATGCCGCCGAGCAGCACGACCGGCAGATCCAGCGCGTCCTTGAAGCGCCGCGCGAGGGGCCGGAAATAGGCCTCCTCGAAGGGCGTGTCGGGCATGAACTTCCGGCCGACGAGCTTGAAGCCGATCCGCATCAGCCAGGGCAGGTTGGCGGCGAAGTCCTTGCGCGGCCCGTCCCCGCGAAACAGGAACATCGGATTGCCGTAGCTGCTGCCGCCCGTCAGCACGAGCGCGTCGAGGGTGCCATCGGATTCGAGCATGCGCGCGACCTGAAGACTCTCCTCCTCGCGTAGGCCACCCGGAATCGCGTCCACCATGTTCAGCTTGGCGAGGATCGCGATCCGCCCACCGACCGCCTCGCGCACGGCGCGCAGCACGTCGCGCGAGAGCCTGGCCCGATTCTCGAGCGAGCCGCCGTACTGGTCCGTGCGGTCGTTGAGGCCCGGGGCGAGAAAGGAGCTCAGCAGGTAGTTGTGGCCCAGGTGGACCTCGATGGCGTCGAAGCCCGCCTCCTCGCAGCCCCGCGCCGTGCGTGCGAAGTCGAGCACGACCTGCTCCAGATCCGCGTCGGTTGCTGCCGGCGTCATCCGCATCGACAGCGGATTGAAGCGTTTGGACGGCGCGAAGCTCGCGACGCCGTTCGACCTGGCGTTGGCGACCAGTCCGGCGTGACCGATCTGTGCCGAGGCCCGGGCACCTTCGGCGTGGATCGCGTCGGTCAGCTTGCGCAGCCCCGGGATCGCCTCTTCGCGCATGTAGAGACACTCGGCGTTGGTGCGTCCGCCCGCAGAGACGGCCACGTACGCGACCGTGCTCATGCCGACCCCGCCTGCGGCGACGCGGCGGTGGTAGGCGATCAGCTCCTCGGTCACGAGGGCGTCTGGCATCACGCCTTCGAAGGTCGCGGATTTGATGATCCGGTTGCGCAGCGTGATCGGGCCGAGGGAGGCGGGGGCGAAGGGATCGATCGCCGTCGGTGTCGACATCAGGCGAGCTGCCCCCCGTCGATCGTGATGGCCGAGCCCGTCATGTAGCCGGCCTCGTCGGAGGCGAGATAGGCCACGAGTGCGGCGATGTCTTCTGGCCGCCCGATCTTCTGCATCTGCGGCGCGATGCGCGCCATCAGTCCGGCGTCGAGCCCGTCGACCGGGAAGCCGGCTTCGGTCATCGGCGTCATCACGCCGCCCGGGCAGATGCAGTTCACGCGGACGTCGCGCCGCGAATACTCCGACGCGAGAGAGCGCGTCAGGCCCATGACCCCGGCCTTCGAGGCACAGTAGGCGGCGTTGTAGGGGACGCCCTGGAGCGCGGCGGCCGAGGCGATGTTGACGATGGCGCCGCCGCCGTCGAGCAGCCGGGGGAGCGCCGACCGACACATGTAGAAGGTGCCCGCGAGGTTGATCGCGATCGTCTGGTCGAAGATCGCGGGATCCTGCTCGTGGGTATGCCCGGGGCGCAGGATGCCGGCGACGTTCACCAGGGTGTCGAGTCCACCGAGCGCAGCGGCCGCGCTCTCGACGATGGCCTCGCAGGAGGCGAGATCGGCCACGTCGACTCGACCGCTGCTCGCCGTGCCGCCGCTGGCGCCGATGTCTTTGGCGGTCTGGGCGGCGCCTTCGGCCGCGATGTCGGCGCAGAAGACCGCGGCACCCTCATCGGCGAGGCGCCTGGCCGTTGCTCGGCCGATGCCCGAGGCCGCCCCGGTGACGATTGCTTTTCTTCCCTTGAGTCGCTCCATGGACATTGCCTCGATTGCTGCGGAGTAGACGCGCCAGCATACCGCGCCTGAGATGCTCCGGGAGCGGTTTCGGACGACGCTCGCGATGGCGGCGCGAAGGGATAGACTGTCGATCCGGCCTGCCGCGCTCCGGCGCGGAGCCAGGCGAAAGGGGATGATCCCATGCACGAGTTCGACCGCGGCGTGACGAAATACGACATCATGCCGATCCCGCCCGTCGAAGCGCATTGTGAACGTTTCGAGGTTGGCCCGATCTCGATCTGGGTCGAGTATCGATTGCTGAACGACGTCATCGCCGCGGCGCACACTGTCGATCAGGGCTTCGAGGGCGAGGTCCCATCGGTGGAAGATCGAGGCGTCTCGCTGCACGTCTTCGGCGAGCCCGCGCCGGGCGAGCCTCAGGTCGAGTTCCTGCGCTTCGACTGCTTCGACGAAGACCCCCACTACCACTACGTCTCCTATGCGAACCAGACGAACGAGATGGTGCATCTCGATCCCCACGCGCACGGCGATCCGCTCACGTGGGCCCTCGACTGTGTTCGGACGCGTCTACCTCAGCTGCTCGAGCGCGCGGGGGCGTCGACGCTGGCGGCCCGGGTCGAGCCGCGACGGCTGGAAGAGGTGCTTCCGAAGGTGGCCGAGGCCGCCTATCGCGCGCGTTTTCAGCACGATGACGCGGCGATCCATGCCGGCGCGCTCGCGGGTGCCGCACCGGTCGCGAAGGCGACGGGCACAGCGCGCGGCGCGTCCTGAATGTCGCGCTCGACCGGGGTCGATCGGTGAGTGCGGGCAATACGCCGACGGCCGTCGATCAGGCGCTTGCTGGTCGCGTGGCGATCGTGACGGGCGCCAGCCGCGGGATCGGCCGGGGCTGTGCCGTCGGCCTCGGCGCTCGCGGTGCCACGGTCTACTGCACGGCTCGACGAACGAGCGCGGCCGAGCCTCCCGAGCCGGGTACGGTGGAGGCCGTCGCCGCCGAGGTCGACTCAGTCGGTGGTCATGGCGTCGCCATCGCCTGCGACCACCGTGACGATGACGCCGTCGAGGCGCTCTTCGCGCGGGTAGACGCCGAGCAGGGGCGGCTCGACGTGCTGGTGAACAACGCCTTCATCATTCCGAACGAGCTGACCTCGGGCAAACCCTTCTGGGAGGTACCGCTCTCGAACTGGGACGACATGATCGACGTCGGGACGCGCTCGGCCTACGCGGCGAGTCGCCTGGCCGCCGTGCGCATGGTCCGGCAGGGCTCGGGCCTGATCGCGAATATCAGCTCCTCGGGCGCCGCGGAGTATGCCTGGCACGTGGCCTACGGTGTCGGGAAGGCGGCGCTCGACCGCATGACCGCCGACATGGCGCACGAGCTGCGACGCTTCGGCGTGTCGGTCGTCTCGCTCTGGCCCGGTCTCGTCTTGACCGAGCGCAACGAGGCGAATCGCGGACGCGTCAAGGGTCTGGACTTCAGCCGCGCCGAGTCGCTCTACTTCACGGGGCGGGCAGTCGCCGCCCTCGCGACCGATGAACGGATCCTCGAGCGCAGCGGCCAGGCCCTGGTCTCCCGCGAGCTGGCCGACGAATTCGGGTTCACCGACGTGGACGGAGGGCTGCCCGACGGCCCGATGCATCGCCGACCCGAGACCCTGGGCGATCCGGCCTGATCGCGCATGATCGGGCCGGGCGCGTGCGGCCGGGATCGCATCGACGAGGAGCTCCGAACATGGACTCGACCCTGCTGCGCAGCCTCCTCCTGATCTCGATCGCTGTGATGCTCGGCGCCTGCCGGATCGCCTCGGATCCCGTGGCGCTTGCTGCGTCGCCCGCCCAGCCGGACGCAGCGGATCCCTACGCCGCGCTCGGACGTCTGGCCGCCCAGCTCGAGGCGTCGGCGGATACGGCGCGGGCGGCCGAGGCGTCGAGCGTGCCCTTCGGGCGGGGAGAGGGCGCGCTGCACGTGCTGCGTCTCCTGCGGCGGGCGATCGACGAAGAGCTGGCCTGGGCCGACACGGATCATCCCTATCTCCAGGCTCAGGACGAACGCTATGCAAAGCTGGCGCTCGGCAACCCCGACAACCTCTATCTGGTCGCTCGCGTCGAGGACGACGCGATCTATCGCATCCGAGGTCGGCGCGGCACGACGTCCGACTTCACCATCCAGCTCTATCAGGGCTATCCGGGGATCCAGCGTCCGATGCAGGCGAGCGGGGCGCTCGGTCTCGCGGCGCTCGAGACGGACGAAGAGGGTCGTTTCGAGGTGATCGTCGGAGGACCGCCTCGCGAAGGCAACTGGATCGCGCTGGCGCCAGGCTCCCGGCGTATCCTGGTCCGATACACCTATGGCGACTGGAGCGCGGAGGAGGCGGGCGAGCTGGGGATCGAGCGGGTCGGAACGCGGGGTGAGGTCGGTCGGCCGGTCTCCGACGAAGTCGTTGCGGCTCGCATCGATGCGACGTCCGCCTATCTGCAGGACGCACTCGAGGGATATCTCGAGATCGTCGATCAGGTCTACGCCGGGCTCGAGATGAACTCGCTGCGTCCGCTGCGCCGACTCTCGGGCGCGGCGGGAGGACTCGAGAATCAGTACAACGCGTCGGGTCGCTATCGGCTGGGCGACGACGAGGCGCTGGTCGTGACGACGCGGCCTTCGGATGCGCGCTACCAGGGCTTCCAGATCGGCACGGAGTGGTTCGAAGCGCTCGATTTCGTCAACCAGGTGACGAGCCTCAATACCCAGCAGGCCCGGCTGAGCTCCGATGGGCTCTACCATTTCGTCATCAGCACGAGAGATCCCGGCGTGGCGAACTGGCTCGACGCCTCCGGTGCGCCGCAGGGGCAGATGCTGCTGCGCTGGCAGGGGGCGAGCGAGCTCGGGCCGGAGCACGAGCCGCGCGTGGAGCGGGTGGCCTTCGACGGGGTCCGCTCTCGCTTCCCCGTGGACGAGCCGGTCTTCGGAGCCCCCGAGCGTCGCGCCCAGATTGCCGAGCGACAGTCGGCGATCGAGCGCCGCTACGGATTGTCTCGACGTTAGGTCGACGATCCCCCCTCCCGCTCGGGTAGCGAGAAGGGGTCGAGGAGGAAGAAAGATGTCGCTTCCCTGCAACGCATTCGGTCGGACGGGATTCGAGGTGACGCGCCTGGGCTTCGGCGCGATGGAGCTGATGGGGACGAGTGGCCCCGAAGCCAAAGCGGCGGCCGAGCGGCTGCTCAACCAGGTACTCGACGTCGGCATCAATCTGATCGACACGGCTCCCGACTACGGTCCTTCCGAGGAGCTGATCGGCGGCGCGATCGCGCATCGCCGGGACGAGTTCTTTCTGGCCTCGAAATGCGGCTGTCTCGTCGGTCGCGAGCCCGAGCTGCGAGGCGGCAAGCTCGAGCATGATTTCCGCCCCGAGAACGTGCGCGCTGGCGTCGAGCAGAGCCTGCGCCGTTTACAGACCGATCACATCGACCTGGTCCAGATCCACTCGAGTCCGTCGCGCAGTCGGATCGAGGCGGACGGGACGGTCGAGGCCATGATGCGGCTGCGCGACGAAGGCAAGATCCGATTCCTGGGCATGTCGAGCACGCTCCCCGATCTCGCCGATCACATCGAGATGGGTGTCTTCGACGCCTTCCAGATCCCGTACTCCGCGCTCCAGCCCGAGCACGACGAGATCCTCCTGAAGGCGGCCAACACCGGCGCGGCGACCCTCGTGCGGGGCGGGGTCGCGCGCGGCGCGACGGCGCCCGACCACGACGATGCGAACAAGCACGAGTTCTGGCGGGGCTTCGTGGCGGAGCGCCGGACGCTCTGGGAGCGAGCCGGGCTCGACGAGCTGATCGGAGACATGCCGCGCATGGAGTTCATGCTGCGCTTCGTGCTCTCCCACCCCGGTCTGCAGACGACGATCGTCGGGACCGCGAATCCGGCCCATCTCGCGAGCAATGTCGCGATCGCAGCGAAGGGAGCGCTGCCGCCGGCGATGGTGTCCGAGGCCAAGCGGCGCATCGCGGAAGCCAGCCGGTCCCGAGACCGTTAGGCGAGCCTGGCTGGACGACCGAGGCTAGAGGTCGACCTCGCCGCGCGGGCGGAAGCTTCCGTCTTCCATCGTCACGACGCCGAAGCCGGCGCGCGCGCTGAGGGGCTGGCCGTCGTCGTCGAGGATCTCCGCCCCGAGCACCGCCATGGCCGTGTGCAGCCCCTTGTACATGCCGTAGGCATGGATGATCTGTCCGACCTCGCCGCGGTCCTCGCCGACGTCGAAATGCTCCCGGAGGATCTCGATCGCGAGATCTGCGCTCTCGGCCCGAAGGATCGGCAACGCGCGCAGCAACGCCTCTTCGGCCGGGCTGAAGCCGGCGCCTTCTGGATCGTGCACCCGAGCGGCCAGCTCATCCGTGAGCCCTTGACGAAGCCCCGCTTCGTCTCGTGAGACCGTTCAAGTGTGGCAGTGATTCTCGAAGGCGGAGTAGAGACGGATGATCTCGCGGGTGCGTTCCGACAAGGTCCAGGCGCCGCGGAGGGTCGCGTTGATCTCGCTGAACATGCCGAGGATGGGTGTGGGGATCTTTTGCAGGTCGATTCGAAAGCCACCGGGATTCATGCGCGGGCCTCTTTCTCCGAGTTGGAGGACAAGCTTGCCGGACCCCACGTGTTTTTTCAACGAAGTCGAGCTGCACTCGAGCCTGCTAGGCGTCTCGCGCGGCGAGCGCCTCGCGGATCTCGTCGTGCCGGGCCTCGTCGATCGTGTATCGCAGATAGAACGCGATCGAGAAGAGGCCGGGCAGGAGGGTCAGCGGACCGGCGAGCACGCCGAACTGGAAGAGGATCTCCGGGTCGAGCTCGCCGGGCTTCGATCCGGTCGGGAAGGCGATGAAGTCCATGCCGACTCCCGCCAGGAGATGACCGAGTCCGGTCGTGAGCTTTCCGAAGAAGGCGCGGGCGGCGAAGAAGATGCCCTCCTGGCGCCGCCCCGTCAGCAGCTCGTGCTCGTCGGTGACGTCGGCCAGGGTCGAGGCGATGCTGATCACCATGATGGCGCTCATGCAGTAGGAGATGCCCTTGAATACGCAGAGCAGCGGGAAGACGAGCGGCGATCCGTTCTCCGGGAAGAGGCCGAAGAGCCGCAGCAAGATCGGGGTCCCGACCGCGAAGGACATGCCGAGGATGCCGGAGATCAGCGCGTTGCGTTTGTTCCAGCGCGTATGGACACGGGGCGTCAGGATGCTGGCGAGGGTCAGCCCGATCGGCGCGCCGATCACCATGAAGCGGATCTGCTTGGCCGGCAGGTCCCAGAAGAAGACGTTGAGGTGGGAGGTCAGCGTCTCGTGCAGGCCCAACGTGGCCGACAGGAAGAAGATCCCATAGACCATCGTCCGGTAGTTGTCGTTTCGCAGACAACCGAGGATCTCCCCCATCAGCTGCCCGAAGGAGAAGGCGGGCAGGTCAGCGGGCGGCACCGAAAGCTTCGGAATCTGGTCGCGAGTCCAGAACGCGGACGCGTAGACGACCACGATCGAGAAGATCGCGATCACGCCAGCCATGACCGCGTAGCCCGCGCGATTGGTGGTCCCTCCCTCGATGACGCCGAAATAGCTCCAGCCGAGGAAGAAGACGCCGAAGGTCCCCACGAGCCCGAAGATCGTGTTGTAGCTCATCAGCACCGAACGCTCGCGATAGCCCGAGGTCATCTCCGCGCCGAGGGCGAGATGCGGGACCTGGTACAGCGTCTGCGCGGTGCGCAGCAGGACCGTGAAGGTCGTGAACCACAGGAAGAGCGGGATCTCGCCGAGCGCGTCCGGCGGCGAGTAGATCGCGTAGAAGCAAAGCGCCATCGGGATCGGCGCCGCATACAGGAAGGGATGTCGACGGCCCAGACGCGATCGCCAGCGATCGGAGATCGAGCCCACGAGCGGGTCGGAGATCGCGTCGAAGACGAGAGCGATCGTGACGGCCAGACCGCAGAGGGTGCCCGAGAGCTCGAGCACGTTGTTGTAGTAGAGGAAGTTGAACGAGTTGAAGGCCATCGTGATCGATGACTCGGCGGTCGCCCCGACGCCATAGGCAACCCGGGTTCGGAGAGGCAGCTCGCCGTCAGACAAGGCATTCGCTCATGATCGCGCGACGATAGACCGACCGGCGGCATGCGCCAGCGCCACGTCGCGCCTGGGACTGTCCGCGCCCTGCCGCTGTGCGAGACTCGGGGCGTGACCCCGCCCCCCGCGCCATCCACTCTCCCGAGATCGTTGCTGGTCCTCTATGGCCTCCCGATGTCGGCCTTCCTGATGATGTCGCTGCCGGTCGCGATGTGGCTCATGAAGTTTGCGACGGATACGCTGCTGATCGCGCCAGCGGTGATGGGGACGGTCTTTCTCGTGGCGCGCATCTGGGATGCGGTGTCGGATCCGATGGCCGGCTACCTCTCGGATCGGACGCGTTCGCCGCTGGGCCGTCGACGATCATGGCTATTCGCCTCGGTCGTGCCGCTCGCCGCGACCTTCGTCATGCTCTGGAGCCCGCCTTCGGACTTCGTCGGAACGGCGGCAGTCGTCTGGATCGCGGCCGCGCTGATCCTGTGGGAGACCGCTTCGACCGCCTTCTACATTCCGTACAACGCACTCGGCCTCGAGATGACCTCGGACTATCACGAGCGCACCCGTCTCTTCGCGTGGCGGCAGATGCTGACGACGGTCGGCTTCGCCTCGGCGCTCGGCTTCATCTACGTGATGCGAACGGCGGAGCAGCCGCGGGAGACGGCCTTCGGGCTCGCGCTCGCGGGCGGCCTCTTCGTGGGCGTGGTGATCTTTCTCTGCGCGCTCCGCACGCCCGAGTCGGCCAGCCATCAAGGCCGCGGCGGAGTGGGGCTCCTCGCGTCGTTCGTCGACGTCGCGCGGAACCCGCACGCGCTGATGCTCTTCTTCATCTTCGGGATCGAGTCGTTCGGCATGGGAATCGTGAGCACCCTGTCCGCCTTCATCATGGACGATCTCGTCGGTCGCATCGACCTGATCGAGGCGCTGCTGGCCGTCTGGCTGATTCCGCAATTCCTGCTCGTTCCACTCTGGATCCGCTTTTCGAAGCGCATCGGCAAGAAGCGACTCTGGCTCTACGGCATGGGATCGGTCGCCTGCGGATTCGCCGGCCAGTTCTTCCTGGCGGAGGGGCGATGGGTGCAGGTCTTCGTGTGCGTCCTGCTGATCGGCGCGGGCTCTTCGATCTCACAGGTGATCGGTCCGTCGATCCAGGCCGACGTCGTGGACTACGACGAGCTCCAGAGTGGCCAGCGGAAAGAAGGCGCCTACGCCGCGGTCTGGAATTTCATTCGCAAGGCCGGAGGGGCGGCCGCCGCGGGGATCGGCGGCGTCGCGCTCAGCCTCGGCGGCTACGACCCGGGTGCCGAGATCCAGAGCGAGAGCGTGAAGGACGCGATCCGCTACACCGCCGGGATCTTTCCCGCGCTCTGCTTCGTGATCGGGATCTTCGTGTTCTCGCGTTTCTCTCTCAACGAGGTCGAGCACGCGGATGTCGTGGCCCGTATCCGCGATCGTGAAACGTCCCGCGCGGACCCAGGAGATGCCCGATGACGACCCCCTTCGAAGGATTGCGGATCCTCGACCTCTCGACCGAGATCGCCGGACCGTTCGCGACGCGGCTGCTGGCGGATGCCGGCGCCGAGATCATCAAGGTCGAGTCGCCGGCCGGTGATCCGCTCCGGCGCATGAAGACCTCCGCCGTTGTGGGAATCTCGCCGCCGCTCGCGCCGGGCGAGGACGGCGCGCTGTTCCAGTGGCTGAACGCGAGCAAGCAGAGCGTCGTGCTCGATCTCGAGACCGAGGCCGGTCGGGACTCCCTGCGCTCGCTCTACGCCGAGGTCGACGTGGTCGTCGAGAGCTTCGCGCCGGGCTGGCTCGAGTCGCAGGATCTCGGAATGACGGCGATCCGCAGGGCGAATCCGCGCGCGAGTCTGGTCTCGATCTCGGCCTACGGACAGGACGGCCCCTGGGCGCTGCGGCCGGCCACGGAGTTCACGCTCCAGGCCGAATCCGGCTCGCTCTCGGGTCGCGGCTATCCCGATCTCGGGCCGGTGGCGGCGGGCGGGCGGCTCGGGGAGTACTCGGTCGGGAGCTTCGCGGCGGTCGCGGCGATCGCTGCCTGGCAGACGGGGCGGCGAAGCGGTCGAGGGCGACACGCCGATGTGTCGATGCTCGAGACGATGCTGCTGTGCTTTCAGCCCTACCAGTACATCCACGGACAGATGAGGCCCGGCGAGCTGATGCCGGCGAGCGTCGAGGTGCCTTCGATCGAGCCCGCGAGCGACGGCATGATCGGCTTCTCGACCCAGACCTCGCAGCAGTGGCAGGACCTCTGCGTGATGGTCGAGCAGCCCGAGTGGGTCTCGGACGAGTCGCTCTGCCTGGGATTCGAGCGCTTCAGCCGCAGGCAGGAGCTGCTGCCGCGCATCCAGGCCTGGACGCGCGCACACTCGGTCGACGAGATCGTGGCGCTCTGCCAGGCGCTTCGGATTCCGGTGGCGCCGATCGGGAACGGCGAGACGGTGCTGCGGACGGATCACATGCTGGCGCGCGGTTTCTATCGGGAGCATCCCGGTGGCTTCACGGTGCCCGGCGTTCCGTTCCGACTCGAGAAGGGGGAGAGCCGTCCGCTCTCGGCGTCACCGGCCCTGGGCGAGCACACCGAGCAGGTGCTCGCAGGAATCGGTCGGCGGGTCGGGTCGGGAGCAGTCGAGGCGCGCGAGCCTGTCTCGGAGCGACCGCTGGCGGGGCTCCGGGTCGTCGACTTCACGGCGTTCTGGGCGGGGCCCTTCGCGGCCTCGGTCCTGTACGAGTTCGGAGCCGAGGTCACGAAGGTCGAATCGATCCAGCGGCCCGACGGGATGCGCTTCGCCTCGGGATTCATCCCGGAGGACGGGATCGTCTGGGAGTGGGCGCCGGTCTTTCACGGAGCGAACTCGGGCAAGCAGGACGTCACGCTGAATCTCGATTCGGAGGAGGGGCTGGCCCTGGCCCGGGAGCTGGTGCGTCAGGCGGACGTGGTGATCGAGAATTTTTCGCCCCGGGTGATGGAGCGCTTCGGCTTCGATCGCGACGGAATCCGCGCGCTCAACCCCGACGCGATCCTCGTGCGCATGCCGGCCTTCGGACTGACGGGTCCCTGGCGCGACCGGGTCGGCTTTGCGATGACGATCGAGCAGGCCTCGGGGCTTGCCTGGGTGACGGGCTTTCCCGAGCGCGAGCCGGTCGTACCCCGGGGCGTCTGCGATCCGGTCGGTGGGATGACGGCGGTCTTCGCGCTGCTCGCGGCGCTCGAGATGCGCGCTCGCGGGGCCGGTGGGCAGCAGGTCGAGGTGGCGCTGCTCGAGGTCGGACTCACGCTGGCCGGCGAGCAGGTCGTGGAGCAGAGCGCCTACGGTGTGCGGCTCGATCGGATGGCCAATCTGGGGCCGACGGCGTCACCGCAGGGCGTCTACCCCTGTCGCGACGCGCGCAATCCCGACGAAGCCGGCTGGGTGGCGATCGCGATCGAGAACGATTCGCAATGGGCGGCGCTGGTGGAGCTGCTGGGGCGGCCCGCGTGGGCGACCCGGGACGAATACGCGACGGAGGCCGGACGCCGCGCTGCCGGCGTCGAGATCGACCGCGCGCTCGCGGACTGGACGAGGGGCCAGGAGGCGGGCGCGGTCGCAGACCGACTGGCCGCGGCGGGGATCCCGGCGGGATGGCTCCACAATCAGCGAAACGTCGTGCCGGGACACACGCAGCTCGACGCCCGGGCGTTCCTGACCTTCCTCGACCATCCCTTCGCGGGCCGCATCGGCTATCCGAACTTCTCGGTGCGATTCGACGGCGAGCTCGCCGAGCGTACGCTGCCACCGCTGCTCGGCGAGCACAACGAGGTCGTGCTTCGAGAGCGTCTCGGTGTGTCGCTCGAGGAGCTCGAAGGGCTGCGCGAGAAGAAGGTGATCGGGACCCGCCCGAGCTTCCTGTGAGAGGCGAGGCCCGAGCGCGGCAGCGGCGCCTCATCGTCCCGATCGGGCCGGATTGCGGGCGCGAATAAGGGGCATCCCAAAGACCGCCCAGTGTGTAGGATAGAGGGGTGGACGAGCGCGATCGCCGCGCGCTGCCGAATCGAGAAGGAGTTCAGCATGGGTCGCAAGTACAAGGTCATTTCCGGAGACGGTCACGTCGAGACGCCCCCCGAGTCGTGGGTGAAGTACATGCCCGAAGAGCATCAGGATCGCGCGCCGCGCTTGATCCGGCTTCCGAAGGGCGGCGAGGCCTGGATGATCGAAGGCCAGCCGCTGATCCCGAACGGCCAGAACATCACCGGTCGCGGGCCCGTCGTGACCGAGGGCGGCAGCTACTTCAACGAGGACGGCAGCGCGGCCGAAGGTGCGGGCGACGCCGCTCAGCGTCTCCGCGAGCAGGACCTCGACGGCATCGACGCCGAGGTGCTGTTCCCGCCGATCTTCGCGTCCCGCGCGATCGAGAACATCGCCGACAAGGACGTCTACCGCGCGCTGATCCGCGCCTACAACACCTTTCTCGCGAAGGACTACTGCGCGGTCGCGCCGGACCGACTGATCGGCAACGGCGTCGTCCCGACGACGGGCGTCGATGACGCCATCGCCGAGATCGAGTTCCTGGTCGCGAACGGCATCAAGTCGGTCTCGCTGCACATGTTCCCGAACGGCTCGGGCCTGGCGCAGCCCGAGGACGACGCCTTCTGGAAGCGCAGCCTCGAGATCGGGATGAAGCTGTCGCCGCATTTCGGATTCGGCCAGTTCGCCCCGGACATGAGCAGCGTCGGCGTCGGGACCAGCGGCGATCGCTTCGCCGCCACGATCGTGCAGCGCGTGTCGGGCCAGCCGCCGATGTACACGATGAGCCAGCTGATCTGCGCGGGCGTCTTCGATCGCTTCCCCGAGCTGCAGTTCTACTTCGCCGAGGTGAACGCGAGCTGGCTGCCCTGGGGCCTGTTCGTCTTCGACGACAACTACGAGATCTTCAAGGGCACCTTCAATCGCTCGCTCGCGCGCAAGCCCTCGGAGTACGTCCTCGATCATTTCTGGTTCGGCATCATTCGCGACCCGAAGGCGATCGAGATGCGCGATCATCTGCCCTTCGATCGCTTGATGTTCGGCACCGACTTCCCGCACTCGGTCGGCTCCTTTCCGAACACGAAGAAGTTCCTCGACGGTTGCTTCGAGGGGGTCGACGAGTCGTATCGGCGCAAGATGCTGCTCGAGAATCCGGCGAACTACTATGGCCTCGACCTGGACGCCGACATTACCGAGACGCCGACGGCATAACCGAGACACCCGAAGCATGACAGGGACGCGGGCGGCGGGCCGGCGTGAGGCAAAGGCCGCTCTCGCCAGCGGCTCGGGGAAAGAGGATCCGATGAGCGAACAAGTCGATGACGCGACCCTGGTCGAACGTTTTCCGTGGGTGCAGATCACGCACGACTCGAAGCATCTGTATCGGGGCTGGCTCGACAAGAAGCTTCTGATCAATCGCTGCGACGATTGCGGGAAGTTCCATCATCCGCCCAAGCCCGTGTGTCCGGACTGCTGGTCGTCGAACATCACGCCGACCGAGGTGAAGGGGGACGGGGTGGTGTTCCTGGCGATGCACCTGCGGCAGGGTGCTCCTGCGCCCGGCGTCGACTACGCGAAGGGGCCGCATCCGGTCGTCGCCGTCGAGCTGGACGGGACGGGCGGGGTCCGCTTCAGCAGCACGGTGATCGATTGTCCGGTCGAGGACGTCGTGATCGGATTGCCCGTCGAGCTGACCTGGATCGAGCGCTACGGTGCGCCCTTTCCGGTCTTTCGACCGCGCGGTGCAGGAGGGGCGAGCTGATGGCACGACGCAACCCCATCCGGGACGAGATCGCGATCGTCGGCCTGGGATCCACCGAGTTCAGCCGGGACTCCGGAGGTCGCTCGCCGGCCGCGCTCGGCGCGGAGGCCTGCATCAACGCCATCCGCGATGCCGGGATCGATAAGAGCGAGATCGACGGCGTCGTCGGCGCCCTCGAGCCGGGCGCGCCGCGGCCGAACCAGATGTCGTCGATCCTCGGGCTCTCCGACATCACGCACCACTCGAGTCCGATGCCCGTCGCGATCTTCGGCCTGGTGGACGCGATGACCGCGATCTTCTCGGGTCAATGCGACACGGTGCTGCTCTACTACGCCTTCACGCGGGCGCCCTGGAACTCGCGCTCGGCCGCGAAGGATCCCTTCCGTAACTACCTCGCGATGGGTGGGGGAATGAAGGCGCCGCCGGTGCCCGAGGCGATCGATCCGTCCGCTGCCTATACCGCCTGGGCCGCGCGCTACATCCACGACTATCACGTGCCGCGCGAGGATTTCGGACGCGTCGCGCTGAACATGCGCGCGAATGCGGCGCGGAATCCGAAGGCGGCCATGAAGACGCCGCTCACGATGGAGGGCTATCTGAACGCGCGCATGATCCGCGATCCGCTCTGCATGCTCGACATGGACATCCCCGTCGACGGGGCCGATGCGTTCGTGCTGACCACGACCGAAAAGGCCCGGGCGATGAAGCGCGACCCCGTCGTCGTGCACGCGGCGACCGCGGGCATGGTCGGCAAGAACGACGAGGATCAGCTGCCCGACCTCTCGCATCACGGTCAGCACGTCGTCGTCGAAGCGCTCAAGCAGCGCAGCGACGTCTGGATCGACGACATCGACGTGTTCTTTCCCTACGACGGCTTCAGCATCATCACCCTCGGCTGGATCGAGAACGTGGGCTACGCGAAGCCGGGCCAGGCGGGCCGCTTCATGCAGGAGCATTGGGACGACGAGCTCGGCTGTGTGATGATCAACGGTCGCGTGCCCATGAATCCGCACGGCGGCTCGCTGTCGGAGGGCGCGTCCCGCGGTACGGGTCATCTGCGGGAGGCGGTGACCCAGCTGCGCGGAGAGGCCGGTGAGCGGCAGGTGCACGATGCGAAGACGGCGCTGATCGGATGCGGCGGCTTCTTCTTCAACTCCCAGGGCGCGATCCTGAAACGACTCTGAGCGCCCGGTCGCGTCGCGGCGAGGCCGCGTCGACAGGCAAGCTCGGAGCGGACCGGCTCCGGACAAGTGAAATGGATCGGCTGGAATCGGTCGGGCTCCGACGCGGCGTTTCGCCTCGCGGTCGCCCGCAGCGGGAGGATCTCTGATGGCAGAGCGCAAAGGCGAGAGCGGGTCGGGCCAGGTCATTCGCGGAGCGACGATCGTCGACGGATCGGGTCGGCCCGGCTTTCGGGGAGACGTCGGCATTCGCGACGGCCGCATCGATTTCGTGGCCCGCGACGGTCGGGGCGCGCCGGATGTCTCGGGGCGTGAGGTCCTCGAGGCCGAGGGCCTCGTCCTGACCCCGGGCTTCGTCGATCCGCATACCCACTACGATGCCCAGCTCGGCTGGGATCCGACGGCCTCTCCGTCGAATCTTCATGGCGTGACGACGATCATCGGCGGCAACTGCGGCTTCTCGATCGCCCCGCTCGGTGACGAAGACGCAGACTATCTCCGAAGGATGATGTCGGTCGTCGAGGGCATGCCGCTCGAAGCGCTCGAGAAGGGGCTCGACTGGAGCTGGCGTTCGTTCGGGAGCTGGCTCGAGGGCCTCGACGGCCGGACCGCGGTGAACGCCGGATTCCTCGTGGGCCATTGCGCCCTTCGCCGCACGGTGATGGGCGATCGCGCGGTTGGCGAGGAGGCGACCGACGCAGAGGTCGAGCGCATGACGGCGCTGCTGCGGGAGTCGATCGAGGCGGGTGGGCTCGGACTCTCGAGCTCGCGCTCGTTCACGCATAGCGACGGCGACGGAAAGCCGGTGCCCTCGCGCGCCGCCACCGAGGAAGAGCTGCTCACGTTATGCGACGTGACGGGCGCGCTCCCGGGGACGACGCTCGAGTTCATCACGGACGGCTGCCTGCAGGGCTTCTCCGAGGCCGAGATCGATCTGATGGCGCGCATGTCGCTTCGGGCCGGTCGCCCGCTCAACTGGAACGTCTTCACGATCGACTCGAAGGAGCCGGCTCGCTTCGAGAATCAGCTCCGCGCGCAGGAGGCGGCGGCCGAGCGCGGAGCCGAGGTCGTGGCGCTGACGATGCCGACGCTCGTCGGACTGACGATGAGCTTCCTGACCTATTCGCCGATCCACCAGCTGCCCGGCTGGCGGAAGGTGCTGTCCCTGCCGCTCGAAGAGCGAAAGGCTGCGCTGCGAAAGCCCGAGGTCCGCGAGGCGCTGCTCGCGGGATCGCGCTCGCCCGATGCCGGTGTCTTCGCGCGAGTCGCCGACTTCCCGAATTTCCGGATCGGGGTGACCTACAGCGACGAGAATGCGGGCCTCTCCGGTCGGCTGGTGAAGGACATCGCGTCGGAGCGAGGCGCTGACGACTTCGACACGCTGATCGAGATCGTGCTGGCCGACGATTTGAAGACGGTCCTGTGGCCCGATCCGCCGGACAACGACGCGGCGAGCTGGGCGCTGCGGCGCAAGGCCTGGGAGAACGGTCATACGCTGCTGGGCGGCTCGGACGCCGGTGCCCACCTCGATCGCATGTGCGGCGCGCCCTATACGACGGACTTCCTGGCGGACTGTCTGCGAGGAAGAAAGCTCTGGCCGCTCGAGCGCGCGGTCGAGGCGCTGACCGATCGCCCCGCGAAGCTCTTCGGATTGAAGGAGCGAGGCCGCATCGAGCCGGGCTTCCACGCCGACCTCGTGCTCTTCGATCCCGAAACGATCGGCTCCGGTGAGATTCACGAGCGCACGGATCTGCCGGGCAACTCGGCCCGGCTCTTCGCGGAGTCGACGGGTATCCGCCGGGTCTTCGTGAACGGAGAGGCGATCGTCGTCGATGGGCGTCCGACCGATGCCCTGCCCGGGAAGGTGCTCCGGTCGGGACGCGACACGCGGACCGTTTCGATTCCCGGAGCCTGACGGCCGGTCAAGGAAGATGCGGTCGAGGAGGCCACATGGGTCGCGCCCTGATCATGCATATCGACGACGCACCGTGGGTTCGCGGTGGTCCGCCCGGCGAGGGTGAGCAGCCCGAAGGCGGCGGGCAGCTCGTGGGGGATCTCGAGCGGGGGCCGTGGGTGCACGTCAACTGGCTGCCCGGCGGGCTCGTCGCCCCCGTCCATCATCACGACCACGAAGAGGTCATGTACATCGTCGAGGGCGGCTTCTCGATGGGCAAGCGACGCTGCGGGCCCGGGACCGTCGTCTACATCGAAGCCGGTACCGACTACGGCTTCGAGGTCTGGGACGAAGGCGTACGCTTCCTGAACATCCGGCCGGGCCTGGCGACCTACGCGGAGCGCGGGCAAGAGGCCGAGAATCCCTATCGGGCGGAAGACGACTGAGGTCCGCGTCGCAGGCCGGTGTCTCAGTTCTTCTCGATCCCGAAGAGTCGTCGCGCGTTGCCGGCGAGGATCAGCTGCTTGGCCTCGCGATCGAGATCGCTCTCGACGATTTGCGGCAGCAGATGGCTGATGCGTCGGCCGACCGGCGTCGAGTAGAGGTCGGTCCCGAAGACCACGCGTTCGGGACCGAAGCGATTGGCGAAATCCTCGATGAAGTCGAAGTTGTAGGAGAGGCTCGTGTCGAAGAGGATGTTTGGTGCGACCTCGGCGATGAACGAGCACTCGCGCGTGGACTCGTAGGAGCCGAAGGCGTCGAGCGCGAGGACGGGTGTCTCGGGAATCGATCGCGCCACGATGGCCAGCTTCCAGAGGGCCTCCTCGGGCGTCTCGTTCATGGCGTGGATCACCGGCACGAGTCCGATCTCCGCCATCCGCGCTACGTATTTCAGGATCCACTGGCTATCGAGGGACACGCCCTGGAAGCGCGTGTGAAAGCTGATTCCAGCGAGCCCGAGCTCGTGCTTCGCGCGGTCGAGCTCGGCGAGACTGGCCTCGCCGTCCCGCGGCTCGACGATTCCGATGGCCGCCGGGAAGTGCTCGGGACGGGCGTCGCGATAGGCGGCGATCGCGTTGTTCTCGGCGCGCGTATCCTCGAGTCCGTGGGTCCTTTCGTAGCCGTGCCCCGGGATCACGATGGCCTGCTGAACGCCCGCTGCGTCCATGATCTCGAGGCGTGCCGCGACCTCCTTGGCCGCATATTCGGAGGCCTCGATCCCTGGCGCGCTCTCGAGGTCGCCGCCGAGGGCGCGGAAGGCGTTGCCGACGTGATGGTGGACATCGAGGACCTCGAACTCATCGCTCATCGTGGGGCTCCTTGCTGCGTCTCGGTTGCAGCATGCCGGTCGGTCGCCTCGCCGTACCCTGCTTGCTAGGCGGTATCCCGAGGCTCGATGAACCGGCGACCATAGTCGGCAATCGCCTCGACCAGCCCGTCGAGTGTGGCGCCGCCGACCGGGGCGAGCACCCAGCTGACACCGATCTCGGCCAGCTCGTCGAGATGGGCGTCGTGGCGGGCGGGATCGAGGCCCGCGGCGCTTGCGCCTTCGAGGGCCGGGAAGAAGACGTCGATGGGTTCGCTGCGGCCGATCTTCCGAGCATGCTCGAGCATGTAGGCCAGGATCTCGCGCAGGTCGTCGAGGCCGTCGAGATGGACCGTGCGGCGGCGACCGCCGAGCGCGCGGGGGTTGGGGATCGGCATCCAGCCCTCGGCCTTCTCCGCGGCCCGTCGGCGCGAGAGCCGCGAGTTGCCGCCGATCCAGATCGGAATGCGAGGCTGTGCCGGCGCCGGGTGGGCGGTGTTGCCGGCTGCCTCGAAGTGCCGGCCCCGATAGGCCACCGACTTCGCAGTCCAGGTCTTGCGCAGCACTTCGAGGGACTCGTCGAAGAGGGCGTTCCGCTCGTCGAAGTCGACGCCCAGTGCGTCGAACTCCTCCTTCAGGTAGCCCGTGCCGCAGCCCAGGATCAGCCGTCCGTTCGAAAGCCGGTCCAGACTCGCCGCGGCCTTCGCGAGCATGAAGGGGTTTCGATAGGGCACGACCGTCAAGTTGGTCAGCAGCCGGATCCGGCTGGTCGCCGCGGCGGCGAAGGAGAGCGCCACGAAAGGGTCGAGCGCGTCATGTCCGCCGCCCTCGAGCCAGGGATCGGAGGGGATCGGATGTTCGGTGACCGCGACCGCGTCGAAGCCGGCCGCCTCGGCCGCCCGGGAGACCTCGGCGATCGCCTGCTGGCTCAGAAAGGCGGGATTCAGGGGGTGCATCATGAAGGGCAGGCTGAGGACGAAGCGCATCGATCCTTTCTAGCGTGGTCCGCATCCCGAATCAGGGTCCCGATCCCGGCCAGGGTCAGGGGTCGGAGAAATCCAAGTGATGTCCAAGTAAATCGAATAAAATCCTCTATTTAATGTGGACATGACATTAGACAGAAGGTAGGGTCCCGCTCGTCAACAGGAAATGCGCGGCGAGGCGCGAGAGGAGGGCTCTGATGAGTGAAGCTGGATGGACCGCCACCGAGAGTTCGGAGGGAGACGACGCCCAGCGTCCGGAACGGGAGTCCCTCGACCTCTACCTGCTCGATATTCGCGACACCCCGATTCTCGACCGGCAGAAACAGATCGACCTGGCTCGCGAGATGGAGCAGGCCGAGGCCGACCTTCGCCGCGAGATCGTGAAGATCCCCGCCGTCTCCCGGCAGATCGTCGAAATCTGGCGGGATCGTCAGAAGCGCCACCGCGTGTCGGGGGCGCTCAGTCACTCGCATCGGGACGGAAGCGGCACGGACTGGTCGAAGCAGATCGACGAAGCCCTCGGAGCGGTGGAGAAGACCCTGACCGTCCTCGACGACGCCTGCGAGCGGGGGCTCTCGGGTCGACGGGTCGGACAGCTCCGGTCGAGGCTCGCGCGTGAGCTCGAGACCGCGAACATCGCGCTGCCGCGTCTGGTCCAGATCGCTGCGCAGCTTCCCGATCGCGACGACTCGCAGCCGTCCGGGACCGGGGACCGCTATGCCGAGATCGTGGGCCGGATTCGGGACGCGCTCGCGCGCTTGACGGACGCCCGCAACCGCTTCATCACCCACAACCTGCGGCTGGTCATCCGCTGCGCCAAGGCCTATCGCGGGCGCGGTCTGTCGATGGCCGACCTCGTGCAGGAAGGCAATCTGGGCCTGATTCGGGCGGTCGAGAAATTCGACTACACGCGCGGCTATCTGTTCTCGACCTATGCGGTGTGGTGGATCGAGCAGGCCCTGAATCGGGCCGTGCAGTCTGATTCCCGCATGATCCGCGTGCCAGGGCCGCTTCTCGATCTGCAGCGGAAGCTCAAGGAGATCGAGGGGCCGTTGCGCGCCCGCTCTTCGGAGGAGCCGAGCGAGCTCGATCTGGCCGAGGCGCTGGTCGGGGACGACCCGGATCTCGACGATCTGCGCCGATCCTTCATTCCCGAGGTGTCCTGTGAGGCGCCGGTGGGAGGCGTCGAGGAGCTCACGGTCGGGGAGCGCCTGACCGCGGAGACGCCCTTCGATCTCGAAGAAGAGATCGATCGGGAATCCATGCGTGCGCGCCTGCTCGACACGCTCGAGCTGCTGCCCGATCGCTCGCGCCGGGCGTTGATCGGTCGCTATGGGCTGATCGACGGCCAACCGCGAACGCTCGCCGAGCTCGGCGACGAGTTCGGCGTGTCACGGGAGCGCGTGCGCCAGATCGAGAAGCAGTCGCTGGCCGAGCTCCGGGAGCACGCCCTCGCGGGCGGCCTCGCGGACGAGATCGGATTCGAATGAGACGGGCGCGCGCGAGTCATTCTCGCGCGCGAATGAAATGAACGGTTCGGGACCCCGCGTCGCGCGGACCGAGAGGAGATCGCAGATGGAAAGAGACCTGGACGGAGCAAGCATCCTGATCGCGGGCGCGTCGGGCGTCCTGGGACGTGAGATCGGACGGCACCTCGTGAAGGCGGGGGCCGAGCTGACGCTATTCGGGCGCAGCGCCGATCGCCTTGCCTCGGTCGATCACGCAGGCCCCCGAGTGGTCGGCGATGTCGCAAGCGCTGCGGCCTGCGAGCAGGCGGTCGAGGCCGCCGTGGCGGCCTACGGGAAGCTCGACGGCGTCGTGAATGCGGCGGGCGTGGTTGCCTTCGGCGAGCTCGAGAGCCTGACCGACGCGACCCTCGACGAGCTGGTCGCGACGAATCTGATCGGGCCGCTGCGGCTGATGCGCGCGGCCTTGCCCGAGCTCGAGCGTGGCGGGTTCCTGGCGAATCTGAGCGCGATCGTCGCTGAGCGGCCGATGGCGGGGATGGCCGCCTACTCGGCGGTGAAGGCCGGTCTGACTGCCCTCGACCAGGCCCTCGCGCGCGAGCTGCGCTCGCGGCGGATCGACGTGATCGACCTGCGGCCGCCGCATACCGAGACGGGGCTCGCGTCACGGCCGATCGCCGGTGAGGCGCCAAAGCTTCCGACCGGACGCAGCCCCGAGGCGGTGGCCGAGCGCATCGTGCACGCCATTCGCACCGGTGAGAAGGAGGTCGCGGCCGGCGATTTCTAGCCCTGCTCCGGCTCCAAGAGGGCCGAGGGGCTCGAGGTGACGGCGCCGCCACGAATACGTCGATCGAGCTTCACGGAATCCAACGAGACAGAAACACGAAAACGAAAAGAAAGAGGAAAATCACATGAGCATCACGTCCTATCCCGCAACGACCACCCTGGCACACGATCTACCCACGCGACGCAAGCAGGGCGACGCCGTCAGCATGCCCTACCTGGGGGCCTCGGTCCCGGTCGGCCTGGCCGGCGCTTCCGCTGTCGCGCTCTTCATCCTGCTGCTCGATTCGCTCGCCGGATATCCCCTGGGCACTCCGAATGCACTCGGCGCGACGCTGCTTCGGGGCGAGGCCTTCGATCCGACGGCGCCGATTCGCCCGGCCCTGGTCTTCGGATACACGTTGCTTCACATCGCGACGTTCATCGCCGTGGCCGCGGCGGCGGTCTCGGCCGAGTTCACGCTGTCCCGTGCCGGGACCCCGCTTGCCTTGCAGCTCGTGGCCCAGGTGGCGGGGCTCATGATCGGCCTGCAGCTGATCTTTCTCGCGCTCACGATGCTGCTCGATCTCCCCTGGATCGGCGGCATCGGCTTCGAGCGGATCCTCGCTGCGAACGCGATTGCGGCGCTGACGATGGCGATGACGGTCCATCTGCGCGGCGAGTCACGCAAGCTGGAATCCGAGGATCGGGCCCACTGAGCGTCCATCATTCGCGAGGCCGACGTTCGACGCCGAACGCATGGTGCCCGATCTCGAGCGCTCCTCGCTGGGAGCGAAGAGCGGTCGCTTGTCGAGCGTCGGCCTCCAAGCTAGACACACGCGTGCGTGCGCGCGGAATCCGCTGGGATTTCGCGCGCACTGCGCCCGGGCCGACCGGGCGTTCGGGAGAATTGTTTTGAACGATCGAGATGTAACGAAAACGCCGTCGACCTATCAGATCGGGACGGTCTCTTCGCTGACGGGCGTCGATGCCCATACGATTCGCGCCTGGGAGCGAAGGTACGGCGCCCTCGAGCCGACGCGCGACGAAGCGGGCCGCAGGCGCTACGACGATCACGCGATCGAACGACTGCAGCTCTTGAAAGGTCTCGTCGACTGCAGCGAACCGATCGGCGCGATCGCTCGCCTCAGCGACGACGAGCTCCGGGACCGACTCTCGAAGCTCGCCGCGCACGAAGAGCAGAGCGCCGCGCACCGAGGTCCTGCGGCGGTCTCCGAGGGCCCCACTCGTCTCGCGCTGCTGGCTCCTTCGCTCGCAATGCAGATCGATTCGAATGCGGCGGCGTTCGGAAACTTCGACGTCGTCCTCGTCGAGGAGGCACCGGAGAAGCTGCTCGATCGGCTGTCCTCCGAGTCCTGCGACGTCGTGATCCTCGAGCACGAGTGCCTGAACGGCCGCGCACGGTCGATCGTCGAGAAATGTCTCGAGTCGCGCGCTCAGCCCCAGGTCGTGGTGCTCTACCGCTTTGCGACCCGGGTCGAGCTGGCGCGGCTCGCTCGGCTCGGAGCAACCCTCGTCAGGTCGCCGATTCGCCTCGATTCGCTCCGTCAGGTGATCCTCGACCGGGTGATGATCGATCGGGCGCGCGGTCGAAGCCTGCCCGCCACTCGCTCGAAGCGCCTTCAGGATCTGGCCGAGTCGGGCGCGATTGCCCGGGAGCAGTGGCCCGAACGACGCTTCGATGATGCACAGCTGGCCAGGCTCTTCGAGGTGACCAGCTCGATCGACTGCGAATGTCCCAACCACATTTCCTCGCTGGTCGCCGGGCTGGTGTCGTTCGAGAACTACTCGCGAAACTGCGAGAGTCGGGACGACGCGGATGCGGCTCAGCATCGACGTCTCGCGAGAGGGACGAGCGAAGCGCGAGCGACGATGGAGAAGCTGCTCGCGGAGCTCTGCGAGCACGAAGGAATCCACGTTTGATCACGAGCAAGGATCGGGGCGTGCAGAAGCGTCCGCCGCCGATCGAAGAGCACAGGCTGTGCGATCCGCTGCCTCCGTCGCCGCTGCCTCTGCTTCGTGCCTGGCTCGAGGAGGCGCGGGCATGCGAGAGGATTCGAAACGCGGATGCCATGGCGCTCGCGACCGTCGACGCCAGCGGCCGCCCGGAGGTCCGGTTCGTGCTCTGCCGCGGCTTCGATGACGTGCACGGCCGCTTCACTTTCTTCACTCATCATGCGAGCGCGAAAGGACGAGCCCTCGAACGTGAGGCCTACGCCAGCGCCGCCTTCTATTGGGATCCGCTGGGGCGCCAGGCGAGGATCTCCGGTCGCGTTCGCAAGAGCCCCGAGAGCGTCTCCGACGACTATTTCGCCAGCCGCCCCCCGCTGTCTCAGCTGTCCGCCTGGGCGAGCGAGCAGAGCCAACCGATCGAGAGTCGCGCGCGCCTCGACGCGAGGCTGGCCGAGATGCGCGCCGAGCACGGCGATGGGGAGAGCGGAGGGCCGATCCCCCGACCGCCCAACTGGGGCGGCTTCACGATCGAAGCGGAGCGGATCGAGCTGTGGAGCGACCGAGCGGGGAGACTTCACGATCGAGCCCTCTGGACGCGCGACCTGCCGTTTCCGCCGGCTGCGCCGGTGCAGGCCGGCAGCTGGAGCGTTCAGCGACTTCAGCCCTGAGGTCGCGCGCCGGGCGGTGCGCGCGAGAGAGAGCCAGGCGCTAGGCGCTCTCTGCGAAGGGGAGGACCTCTTCGAAGAGCTCGGCGATCTCGGCTTCATCGAGGGTTTCGAGCTCGATCAGGCGATCGGCGCTGCGCTCGAGCAGCGAGCGATTCGCTGCGAGCAGCGTTTCTGCGCGTTCCCGCGCTGCGTCGACGATCTCGCGGAGCGCCCGGTCGATCGCTTCGGCGGTCTGGTCACTGTACACAGCGCTGGCGTTCGGACGAGCGAAGCCCAGATGGTTCGGTCCTTCCTCGACGAAGCTGCGGTTCCCGAGCTCGGGAACCATCGCGAAGCGCGTCACCATCTCCCGGGCGATCTGGGTGGCGCGCGCGAGGTCGTCCGCGGCGCCCGTGGAGAGATGGCCGAAGACGAGGTGCTCGGCCGCCCGACCCCCCATCAGGACGGCGAGGCGCTGCTCCAGCTCTTCGCGCGTCTGGATCTGGCGCTCGCCGGAGGGGCGTTGGAGCGTGAATCCCAAGGCGCCCATGTCGCGCGGAATGATCGAGATCTTCGCGACGGGGTCCGTCTGCGGAAGGATGCTCGCCACCAGGGCATGCCCGATCTCGTGCACGGCCACGATCTGGCGCTCGCGCAGCTCCATTCTCCGCGATCGCTGCTCGAGACCGGCGACCTGTCTCTCGATCGCGGCGTCGAAGTCCTGGAGCGAGACGGAGGCGGCGTTGCGGCGAGTGGCCACGATCGCCGCCTCGTTCACCAGATTGGCGAGATCGGCGCCCGAGAGGCCCGGCGTGATGGCGGCGACCTTGTCGAGGGAGAGGTCTTCGTCGAGCACGATGTCCCTGGAATGGACCTCGAGGATCGCGATGCGACCGGCCCGGTCCGGCCGGCCGACGGTGACGCGTCGATCGAAGCGCCCGGCGCGGAGCAGCGCGGGGTCCAGGACTTCGGGACGATTGGTCGCGGCCAGCACGATGATGCCGGTCGAGCCGTCGAAGCCGTCGAGCTCGACGAGCAGCTGGTTGAGCGTCTGCTCCTTCTCGTCGTTGCCGCCAAAGCTCGCGCCCGCCGAGCGCGCGCGACCGAGGGCGTCGAGCTCGTCGACGAAGATGATGCAGGGCGCCGCCTTGCGCGCCTGCTCGAAGAGGTCGCGCACCCGAGCCGCGCCCACCCCGACGAACATCTCGACGAACTCGGAGCCGCTGATCGAGAAGAAGGGCACCCCAGCCTCCCCCGCGACCGCCCGCGCGAGCAGCGTCTTGCCCGTTCCCGGCGGACCCACCAGCAACATGCCCTTCGGCATGCGCGCTCCGAGCCGGGTCGTGCCGACGGGATCGCGGAGGAAGGAGACGATCTCCTGAAGCTCGTTCTTGGCCTCTTCGATGCCCGCGACGTCCGTGAAGCGCGTCCGCGTATCCGATTCCTCGTAGATCTTCGCGCGGCTCTTCGTCGTCTGCATGAGCGCCGTCGGACCGCCGCCGCCACCGAAGGCGCGGCGCATCACGAAGAGCCAGACAGCGAGGAAGAGCAGGACCGGAAGCAAGGCGAAGACCGCACGACCGAAGAGCCCCGGCGGCCCCTGGCCATCGAACTCGACGTCCGCCTGGGCGAGCTGCTGCGCCACGCTGGGGTCGACGGGGTGGGTCAGGAAGCGCTGCACGCGGTTGCCCGGTCGCAGAGTCCCGGTGATGGCGTCTTCGCCGACCAGGACGCTCTCGACCTCGCCGTTCTCGAGCAGGGTCTGGAACTCGGAGTAGGGGAGCGTCTGGCGTCCGCGATCCGCCGACCCGAAATGGGTCGCGATCATTCCCACGAGCAGCGCCAGGACGAAGAGACCGAGCATCTGCTGCTGGGGACCGGGCTGCCAGCTCGGGCGGTCGCCCCGTTTCGGCTCGGGTTTCGTCGACGTGGGATCTCTCTCGGGCATGGCTCCTCTCGTTTCCCGCGGACCAGGAAATCGGCATTTCCGGCGCGCGTCCTCGAGCGGACTCTAACGGCCTGATCGGGCGCCGACGCAGCACGCTTCTGGTGATTCGGGGCGCCCTCACGCACGTCGACTTCAGGACGTAGTGGCGTCGGCCAACGGGGCTAGGGTTCGAACATGAACCTCCTGTGCGGCAGGATCGGAGACGCTTCGCGGCAGTCGAGCCCCTCGCTCGGGCTCGGCGCGTCAGGCCCAACCCGGCAGGTCGCTTTTCTGGCCGGCCTGTCTTTCGTCCTCGCTTCGCTCGCGGGCTGCGGGCAGAGCAGCGGCCGGGAGCTGCTCGCGGACTATCGAGCCGAGCTCGAGCGTATTCTCGCCGTCGAGGCGCCAACGCCTGCGAGCTCGAGATCGGCGTCGGAGGTGCGTCTTCCGGATCGCCGCGAGCGCCGGCTTCCAGTCGGAGATCAGCGCGTCGGACCCTTCGACTTCCTGGCCACCATGGGCTGCAGACTCTCCGAGATCGTGGCGGAGCGGAACGGCGTGCTCGGCCGGGTGCTCGAGCCGACGCGACGCCTGGCGCACGAGCTGTCGGTCACGGGCGCGATCGAGGAGTGTCTGCCCACGCTGTCCGCCGAGCGAGCGGATCGTCTGCGGGATCGGCTCGAGGAAAAACGCGCGGATCTGGCGGCGCATGTCTGGAACGCCGTCTGGCTCGACGAGGATCTCGAGCGCTACCTCTCGGGGAGTCCGGGCTCGTTGGTCGGCGGGGCGGATGCGAGCGACGGCGCATGGCAGCTACGGCGCGCCGCGGCGGCGGTCGAGGCGCTGGACGTGAGTGCGCTGGAGCGCGCCTTCTCACAGCTGGCGGATGACGCGGGGGTCGGGCCGCTCTTGCGCGACTGGGCGGGCTCGACCGACGAGCTCGAGCGGATCGCCGCGCTGCTCTCGGTCCAGGCAGAGGCCCGATGCGACCGCGACGACCGTCGTCTCACCCGGATCTTTCGCGAACGCTACCTGCCGATGCAGGCCATGCTGGCGCGCGTCGACCGTCGTGGCCGGGACATCACGCAGGGGCTGGGGTCGCTCTATCGGGCGACGGCGCTCGCGACGGTGGATCGGGTGGCGGTCCCGAGCGAGATGCAGCACTTCGCGACCGCGCTCTTCGGCGGCGAATCGGTGCCGGGCCTCGCCGAGCGCGCGCGGGCCGCGCATCTGGCCCACGCTGCGGCCTGGGGGCCTCGACTCGAGGCCTGCGGCCTGATCCCTTCGAACGAGGCGGCGAGCGATCACGCGCCCCGCGGCCGCGAGTCGATCCCGGCGACTGCGAGTCGGCGGGCGTCGCGAAGGTCGGTCGATGCCTGAGGGGCCCGAGGTCGCTCGCGAGGCGGATCGTATCCGCCAGGCCATCGAGCGCGAGCCGGTCGACTCGGTGCGCTTCGCGTTTCCGCATCTCGCGCGCCGCGCCGCGTCCTTCGTCGGGGCGCGCGTCGAGTCCGTGCGGCCCCGCGGCAAGGCGATGCTGATTCGCTTCGACAACGAGCTCACGATCTACAGCCACAACCAGCTCTACGGTCGCTGGTTCGTGCGCAAGGCGGGCTCGCTTCCCCGCACGAATCGTCAGCTGCGACTCGCGATCGAGACCGCATCGCGCTGGGCCCTGCTCTACAGCGCCTCTGAGATCGACATCCTGGATGACGTGGGGCTGTCGATGCATCCGTATCTCAATCGGCTGGGCCCGGATGCCCTGTCGCCGGAGCTCGAGGTCGACGAGCTCGCCGAGCGCTTTGCCGATCGGCGCTTCGCGCGGCGCGGTCTGGGCGCGCTGCTGCTCGACCAATCCTTCGTCGCCGGGCTCGGCAACTACCTGCGCTCCGAGATCTGCTTCGACGCGAGGGTCCATCCCGCTCAGCGTCCCCAGGATCTCGGCCCCGCGGACCATCGTCGGCTCGCCCGCGCCATCCTCAAGCTGACCTCGCGCGCCTACGAGACGAAGGGCGTGACCCTGCCGAAGACACGGGCCGCGGCGCTGCGGCGTAGCGGATCGAGCTGGAGCCGCGCCCGCCACTGGGTCTTCGCGCGGGAGGGCGAGCGCTGTCGCAGATGCGAAGTGAAGATCGAGCGCTTCGACCTGGCGGGGCGGCGGATCTACGTCTGTTCGGGCTGTCAGCCGCGCCCGCGCGCGAAGGCCGGCTAGAGCCGATGGCGTGATGTTCAGGCGAGCGCATCGAGGGCCTTCTCGAGGCCGCGCGCGGAGCGGGCACCGCTCACCTGAAAGGCCAGGTGGACGACCGGATCGAAGAGATAGTAGGCGCCGGCCAGTCGCAGGTCCGCGTCGTAGTGGACTCGGCAGCCCCAGCTTCGGGCCTGGATCTCGATCGTGTCGAGCGAGCGCAGCCGTTCACTCTCCGAGCAGAACACCAGCAGGCGATTCGGCTCGTAGCGCTGGATCTCGTACTCGAAGTGCAGCGTCTGGCCCGCGAGCGCCAGCTCGAGCTCGAAGCGGGAGCCCGGCCCGATCGGTCCGCTTCCGATGCGCCGCGCGTCCGTGACGCTCGGATCCCAATCGCGCGCGTTCGAGAAGTCGGCGAGATACTCGAAGGCGGCGTCGGACTTCGCGCGGGTGTCGAGGGTGGTCTCGAAATGCGCCATGTGGCGGATCCTCTCGAAAGGTCGGGACGAGTCGTGCGTCCGGGGCGTCGACGCGCCGTCGCCTGGGCAGAGCCTAGCCGCCCGAAGCGCCCACCGGTGCGGCGACGCAGGGGCTTGCCCTTCTCTGGCGCGATCCAGGGGATAAATTCCAGCGGAGCCCACCTCTCGCTACGCCGGACGATGCCTTGACGAAGATTCTCCTAATCCTGCATTTCGCGGCGACCTGGTACCTCGTCGGTCTCTGTTGGCTCGTTCAGCGGGTCCAGTACCCGCTGATGGATCGCGTCGGGGCCGCCGGCTATCCCGCCTACGAGCAGGCTCACGTCGCGCGCATCGGGCCCGTGGTCGCGCCGATGATGCTGATCGAGCTCGGGACCGGAATCGGACTCCTGCTGACCGCGCCGCCCGGGCAGGCGCGTTGGATCTTCGGGCTCGGTCTGGCGCTGCTGCTCGTGATCTGGCTCTCGACCTTCCTGCTGCAGGTCCCGCTGCATAACACCCTGGCCGATGGCTTCGACGCGGATGCGCACGCCGCGCTGGTCCGGACCAACTGGATCAGGACCCTCGCCTGGAGTGCACGCGGGGCGCTGTTGATCTGGCTGCTCGCGCGCCTCGTACGCCTGGGGCCAGCATGAGCGTCTTCGGCGAGCGACTGGCCACGATCTGCGAACGGACGGGTGCCTCTGCGGCGGCCGCCGGCGATCGACGGTGGCTCTTCGTGCCCTACGACCAGCTGACGGACGCAGTTGGCCCCCTCGCGAAGGCGAAAGCGGACGAGCTGGGCATCGTGCTCGTCGAAACGACCTGGAAGCCGGCCCAGCGTCCCTACCACAAGCAGAAGCTCGCCCTGGTGATCGCGAGCCTGCGGCACTTCGCGCTCGAGCAGGCGGAGCGCGGGGTCGCGGTACGACACGTGACGGGAGATGGCTCCTACGCCGAGCTGCTCGAGGAGCAAGCGCGCGAGCTGGGGCCCCTCGTGATGATGGAGGCGGCCGAGCGCGAGCTGCGGAACGATCTTGCCAGGCTGGTCGACTCGGGTGCGATCGAGGTGCTCCCGAACGAGAGATGGCTCACGCGCCGCGAGCAATTCACGGCGGCCTTCGAGGGCGGTCGCGCGTGGCGGATGGATCGCTTCTACCGCGCGGTGCGGCGCGAGGCCGACGTGTTGATGGAGCAGGGCAAGCCCGTCGGCGGCAAGTTCAGCTTCGACGCGGAGAACCGCAAGCGCTGGACCGGCGAGCCGGCGGCGCCCGAGCTGCCACGCTTCGACGTCGACCCGGTGACCGAGGAGGTCGTACAGCTGGTCGAGCAGATCTTCGGCGATCATCCGGGGCAGCTCGACGCGAGTCAGCTGCCGGTGACGCAGGCGCATGCGGAGCAGCTCTGGCAATGGGCGCTGTCCGAATGCCTGCCGCTCTTCGGGCCCTTCGAGGACGCGATGTCCTCGCGCGCGTCCAGTCTCTTCCACACGCGAGCGTCGGCGTTGTTGAACAACGGCCGGCTGCTGCCGCGTCGCGTCCTGACGGACGTGCTCGCGCTCGACATTCCGTTGGCGAGCAAGGAGGGCTTCGTTCGGCAGGTGCTCGGATGGCGGGAGTTCATGCGCCACGTTCATGTCGAGACGGACGGCTTTCGCACGCTCCAGGAGGAGGGGAAGACGAACGTGCTCGACGCGGGCGAGCCCCTGCCTCCGGCCTACTGGGGCGAGTCCTCCGGACTCTTCTGCCTCGATCATGTCGTCGAAGACGTCTGGAAGACCGGCTACGGCCATCACATCACCCGGTTGATGGTGCTCTCGAACCTGGCGACGCTGCTCGCGATCGATCCGCGTGAGCTGACCGACTGGTTCTGGGTCGCCTACGTGGACGCCTACGACTGGGTGGTCGAGCCGAACGTGCTCGGCATGGGCACGTTTTCCCTGGGCGATCTCTTCGTGACCAAGCCCTACGTCTCGGGCGCGGCGTACATCGACAAGATGTCGGACTACTGCGCTTCCTGCGCCTTCTCTCCCCGATCCGATTGCCCGATCACCTCGCTCTATTGGGATTTCATGGGACGGAATGCCAAGCGACTCGATGGGAATCCACGGGTCGCGATGCCGCTTCGATCGCTCGCAAAGCGTTCGGATGAGAAGCGCGCGCATGATCGCGCGGTGCGGGAGTGGGTCGCTTCGACCCTGCGTGAAGGCGCGACATTGCGTCCGGAGGATTCGCCTTGAGGGACTACTACGATCCGCAGCCCAGCCTGCGTCTATCACGACCGATCGTGCTGGCCGGCCAGATCGGCTCCGGGACGCGCTTGATCGGTCGCGCGCTGTGTGCGCGGACGGGGCTGCCCTTCGTGGAGGTCGACCGGCAGATCGAGCACGAGGCCGGGCGTTCGCTCACGCGGATCGCCGTGGAGGAGGGCGTCGATCGACTCTCCAGCCTGGCGCGCTCGGTCTTCGAGCGGCTCGCGCTGCAGCGGCCCTGGTCCGTCATCGTATTCGACCACGCCTGGCCCACACCGGAAGCGAACGCCCTTCTCGGAAAGCGTGTCGACTTCGTCTACATCCAGCGGCCGACCGACTATCTCTTCGAGCGCCTCGAGAAGGAGCTGCATGGCGACAACCGCTGGCTGCTCGAAGGGCAGCTCGAGAAGGTTCAATCGGAGGCCGATCACGCGCGGCTCATGGAGCTGCGCGAGCCGCTGCTGCGCGGCGCACGCATCATGCTCGACGCCGGCACCCAGCACGAGCTCGCGATCGCTTCGATCCTGCTCGAGGCCCTCGAGCCGGTCGCGGGTGCGCAGCCTCTCTGAGGGCGGTGTCGGCTCCGGCTCATGAATGAAACAGGCCCGCCCGGAATCGTGCGGGCCTGGAAGATCGACATGAAGATCGACATGAAAGGAAATCAGCGATGCGACCGACTCTGATCCTGACCGTCTGCGCTCTGGCGCTGCTGCTCGTCGCCGGACGGGAGACCACGGGCCTCTACGACTTCGAGGTCAATCGGATCGACGGCACCCCGACGCGCCTCGAAGCGTATCGCGGCCAGGTGCTGTTGATCGTGAACGTCGCCAGCAAGTGCGGCTATACGCCGCAATACGAGGGCCTCGAGTCCCTGTACGAGACCTATCGCGAGCAGGGATTCGCGGTCCTGGGATTTCCGAGCAACGACTTCGGGGGCCAGGAGCCCGGCTCGAACGAGGAGATCGCGACCTACTGCAAGGCGACCTGGGGTGTCCAGTTCCCGATGTTCGAGAAGGTCGAGGTGCGGGGTGAGCAGAAGCATCCTCTGTATCAGTTCCTGACCTCTCGCCCCGCCCCCGTCGGCGGCGAGATCCAGTGGAACTTCCAGAAATTCCTGGTCGATCGAAACGGCCAGGTGGTCGAGCGGCTCGCTCCCGGGACGCGACCCGACGATGCAGCGCTGCTGGCCCGGATCGAGTCGCTGATCGCTTCGAAATCCGACTGAGGCCGCGCCGCGTCGCTCGGCCGCCTCGCCTCCCATCGCCGACCCAGCCGTCTATCATCGCGGGTCGAGAACGTTCGATGGGCGGCGTTCGATCGGGCGGGGTCGAGAATGACGGTTCGGATGGGTTGGATGACGTTCGGGATCACGGCGATCACGCTCGCGGTTGCGTGTGTTCGCTCGGGGCACGAGCAGGCGGCGCCCGCAGCGGTCGAGAGCGGGGAGTGGCGGCATTATCTCGGCGACGTCGGGCGCTCGCATTATTCGCCCTTGTCACAGATCGATCGCGGGAACGTCGATCGACTCGAGGTCGCGTGGACCTACGACACGGGTCCCCTCGAGAGCGCGCTCTCCCAGATCCAATGCAACCCGATCGTCGTCGACGGCGTGCTCTATGGAACGACGCCCCGATCGCATGTCTTCGCGCTCGATGCAGCCACGGGACGCGAGCTCTGGCGCTTCGATCCGACCGCCCACGGCAGCGCCGCGCAAGGACATAATCGCGGCGTCGTGCATTGGCAATCGCCGTCGGGTCCGCGGATCATGGCGGCCTCCGGACAGGACCTGTGGGCGCTCGACGCAGAGAGCGGACTTCCGGTCTTGGAGTTCGGCGAGGACGGGCGGGTGGATCTTCGCGGTGGTCTGGCCCACGGCACGCGGGCGGGCGTGATCTCGCCGACGCCTGGCGCCATCTACCAGGACCTGCTGATCCTCGGGACGAAGGTGGGCGAAACGGAGGGCGCCGCACCGGGCGACGTCCGCGCCTTCGACCTGAACACCGGCGAGGTTCGCTGGACCTTTCACACCATCCCGTACGACGGAGAGTTCGGGTCGGAGAGCTGGCCCGAAGGCGCCTGGCGGACGCGCGGTGGAGCCAATTCCTGGGCGGGCGTGACGCTCGATGTCGAGCGCGGGATCGTCTTCCTGCCGACCGGCTCCGCGACGCCCGACTTCTGGGGCGGCGACCGACCGGGCGACAATCTCTTCGCCAACTCGTTGCTCGCCCTCGACGCGGCGACCGGCGAGCGGATCTGGCATTTTCAGATCGTGCACCACGACCTCTGGGATCGTGACCTGCCCGCGCCGCCCAATCTCGTCGCGTTCGAGCGCAACGGACGACGGATCGAGGCGGTGGCCCAGCCGACCAAGAGCGGACATCTCTTCGTCTTCGATCGCGAGACGGGCGAGCCGATCTACGGCGTCGAGGAGCGGCCCGTGCATCCCTCGATCTATCCCGAGGAATGGGTCTCACCGACCCAGCCGGTCCCGCTCGCCCCGCCGCCCTTCACGCGCCAGGCCTTCGATCTCGCGGGCCTCGATGGCGATGCTCGGGGGGAGGGCTTCAACGCCGCCCAGCGGAAGCGCCTCGAAGGCGCCCGCCTCGGCGAGAATTTCGTTCCGCCCAGCCTCGAGGGCTCGGTCATGTATCCGGGCTTCGACGGCGGGGCCGAGTGGGGCGGCGCCGCCTTCGATCCGACCACCGGGCTGCTCTATGTGAACGCCAACGAGGTCGGCGCGATGCTGCGCTTGATGAAGCGGCCCAAGGGCGTGAATCCGCGCAGCGTGTACGTCGAGAAATGTGCGGTGTGTCATGGGCCCGAGCTCGAGGGGACCGGCGTCGGTCCGCCGCTCGCCGACATCGGCGCGAAGCGCACCCACGTCGAGCTGCTCACGACGATCGCGCTCGGCGGCGGCCGCATGCCGAGCTTTCGGGACATGCCGCTCCCGATCATGGAGCGACTGGCGACCTACATCGCGGACCCGCTCGACGAGAAGAAGGCGCTGGCGGAGCTCGACGCGCGGCCCGGAAGCGACTCGCCCTACGTGAGCGCCAGCTACGTCTACCTGCGCGACGAGCAGGGCGTGCCGATCAACGCCCCGCCCTTCGGCACGCTGACGGCGATCGATCTGCCAAGCGGTGAGCTGCGCTGGCAGGTCCCGCTCGGCGACTATCCACATCTGGCGGAGAAGGGGATCGTCGGAGCCGGCACCGAGAACTACGGCGGTCCGGTCGTGACCGCGGGTGGGCTGCTGTTCGTCGCGGCGAGCGCGGACGAGACGTTTCGCGCCTTCGACAAGCGGACCGGCGAGGTCCTCTGGGAGACGAAGCTACCGGCCTCGGGCTTTGCGACGCCGGCGACCTATTCGGTGGACGGACGACAATTCGTCGTGGTGGCCGCCGGGGGCGGCAAGCTCGGGATGCGCTCTGGCTCGAGCTACGTCGCCTACGCGCTGCCCGAAGCGGAGTAGAGCGTCCACGCGTACGGGTCGGCCGGGGCTCGAGGGGGCCTGGTGTTCAGGGGAACACCACCTCTCCGTCATCGGCGACGACGATTCGTCCCGAGAAGTCATTGGCGACGATCCGCTCGACCTGGAGGTTGAAGAAGGGCGGCGGCCGCAGCCGGACCAGGATCAGGCGGTCGACCTGGGCGTCGGTGGCGATGTCCCCGACCTCCTCGATCGACGTGTGGAGGCGGGCTTCGCGCTCGATCCGCTCGGGGTTCGGGACCTCGGCGCCGGTGCCCTCGAGCTCGGCGACGGTCGGGAGATAGGCGGCTTCGTGGACGAGGACGTCGGCTCCGCCGGCGAAGCTGGCGAGGGTCTCGTGCCCCCAGCCGCTGCCCGAGACGACGACGCGTGCCTTGCCGTCGCTGAAGCGCCAGGCCAGGGTCGGCAGCGGGCCGCCCGGCAGCGCGCGGGCTTCGATGCGGAGGCCTTCGATCTCCGTGCTGTAGCCGTCTTCGACCTCCTCGACCTGCAGGCGCCCGCCGGCGGCGGGGAGGCCGAGCCCGCGGCCGAGCGCATCCCGTCCGAGGGCGTGAGCGGCTTCGAGTCCCTCGACGAGGGCTCGGGTGCCGGGCGGGCCGACGACGCGGAGGGGCGTCTCGCGCGGGGTCAGCCAGCCGGTCAGCAGCAGGTCGTCGAGTCCGAGCGTGTTGAGCGGCAGCAGGTTCGTGAGCAGAACGATGCCTGGCTGGTCGAGCGGAATCTTCGCGGCGCGCAGGCCCTCGGCGATCCCGCGCCCGGCGTCGACCAGCACGACCGTCTCGCCGAAGCCGATCGCCGTCGAGGGGCCGTGTCGCTCCGGGTTCTCGTACTCGTTTCCGGTGCCCACCGTGACGACGCTGAGGTCCGAGTAGGTCGC
The DNA here is from genome assembly GCA_963698485.1 of uncultured delta proteobacterium. Lineage (GTDB taxonomy): Bacteria > Myxococcota_A > UBA9160 > UBA9160 > UBA4427 > UBA4427. The sequence continues at coordinate 167,516 of CAVORA010000006.1, forward strand.
CTGATCGATCGGCGCGACGATCTCCGACATCTCGGCGGCTCGCCAGAGCACGCCGGCGCCGAGCCACGCGAGCACCAGGATCGCCAGCACCAGTCCCAGGAAGAAGAGCTTTCCGTCCATCGTGTCGAGACGCCGATCTCGGGGTTGCCCCCGTGCTGTTCGCGTTGCTGCGGTTTCGAGTCGTCCGGGCCGGTCGAGTGCCTGTCGTGCGGGCGGTCCGGATCAGTCGAAGACGACCGTCTTGTTGTCATAGACGAGCACGCGGCCATCCAGATGCCAGGCCACTGCACGAGACAGCACCGTTCGCTCTACGTCGCGTCCCTTTCGCACGAGGTCTGTCGGGGTGTCGCGGTGGGATACGCGGACGACGTCCTGCTCGATGATCGGGCCCTCGTCGAGGTCGAGGGTCGCATAATGCGCGGTCGCGCCGATTCGCTTGACGCCGCGACCGTAGGCCTTGTGATAGGGCTTGCTGCCCTGGAAGGCCGGCAGGAAGGAGTGATGGATGTTGATGATGCGCATCGGGAACGCGTCGATCATCAGCCCCGAGAGGATCTGCATGTAGCGCGCCATCACGACCAGATCGACGCGGGTGCGCTCGAGGAGCTCGATCTGGCGGGTCTCCTGCTCGGCCTTGTTCTCTTTCGTGATGGGGAAGACGTGATAGTCGATGCCAAACTGCTCGGCGATCGGCTCGAGGTCGGGGTGGTTGCTGACGATGAGCGGGATGTCGCAGTGCAGCTCGCCCGACCGATGACGGAGCAGCAGATCGTAGAGACAGTGATCGGTCTTCGAGACGAAGATCGCCATGCGCGGGACGTCGCGATCGAGACGGAGGTTCCACTCCATCTCGTGACGGTCCGCGACCTCGCGAATCGCCCCGAGCAGCGTCTTCTCGTCGATGAGCGCCTCGCCATTGCGGACGGCGAGATCGAATCGGATGCGCTGGAAGAATTTCCCCGCGACGGTGTCGGTATGCTGATCCGCGTCGAGGATGTTGAGCCCGAGCGCGAAGAGCAGCTGGGAGAGGGCGGCGACGAGCCCGGGGCGGTCGCTACAGCTCACCAGCAGGGTCGCGGTCGTCGAGTCTTTCGCGGTCATGAGGGTCTCGGGGCTCTCCGGCGGGGAGGGTAGCCGCCCCGCTTGCGATGTGGGACTCGACCGGCCGAATTGCTCTGCCTTTTGCACTATGGCCCGTCGTCGACTCGTCCGATAAATTCCGCACCAGGGGAATCACTCATCCCCGAGTTCGCCGCTGTTCATTCATGGGGGATGGAATGCGCGGGCGGCCTGGAGGGGCGGCGACGGCGGCCACCTGAGCCCGGGTACCGGCAAGCGCTGTGGGGCGCTTGCTTCTCATGTCTATGCCGACTTTGGGAGGTAAGAATGGACCAACGTAGCACTACGGCGAGTGAGGTGGTGGCGTCCTAGCAACGCTCACTGTTCGTCGAATAGCTAGGTGCTGCGAAGGGACGCTTGTTCCCAACGCCGCCGGCCCTGGGAACGCGGATGTCGTAGCCGCTGTGGGATTCGAAGTCTTCGGGCTTCGGTCTGTTCCCGGGGTCTTTTTTTGTCCGCTTCCCGATCCGGGTGCGCGGTGCTCGCTCAGTCGATCGACCGGGACAAGCTCGTGCTCGAGCTGCTCGAGAACGCCGCCTAACGAATCGCGAGCGGGTTGATGGGCGAGCCGACCGCGCCGGTGATCGGGAGCGGCGGGGCGGTGAACAGGAACGCATAACGCAGATCCTGGGCACAGGCCGTCGCCAACGCGTCGAGATGGAAGATCTCGCCGAAGAGCACGCCCGTGTTGCGCAGCGAGATCATGTGGAGCGGCTGGAAGCAGTCCTCGGTCTCGTTCGGCAGGACCTCGACGCCCCAGGTGTCGGTGCAGACGGCGGCGATCTCGCGTTCGTAGAGCCAGCTGGCACAGCGGACGGAGAGGCCGGGCGCCGGACCGCCGCAATAGCCGTCCCAGGAGCCTTCCGCGAGGCAGCGGGTCATCATGCCGGTACGCACGAGCACGATGTCACCGGACTCGATGGCGACACCCTGGGCCTCGGCGCAGGCGTCGAGGTCCTCGGGCCCGATCGCGTGGCCGTCCTCGAGCCAGAGCTCGCCGTGGTGTCGCGGCAGGTCGAGCAGGACGCCGCGGCCGACGACGCCGTGCTTGGCGGCCTCGATACCGTTCTTGCGGGCTCCGCGGCTGGTGACGAGGCGGATGTCGCGGTCGTTGTACATCTTGCCGTCGTAGAAGACGTGGGCGAGCGCGTCCCATTGCGTGCCGCATTGCAGCGGCATCGTGATCGAGTCGTCCGCATACCGGAAGCCGCCCGGGATGCCGTCCTGAGCACCGGCGAGCACGTCGCCGCCGTCCTGCAGCATCACGTGGATCGGGTTGTGCCGACCGCCGCTTCCGCTCTGCGGGCCCTTGTGGTCGAAGTTCAGGGCGCAGGAGATGACCTCGCCCCGCCGTGGGAGCGCCGTCGCCGTGAGGATCCGCTCGGGCGTGATGAAGTTCAGCGCACCCCGCTCGTCTTCCGGGCCCCAGCGACCCCAGTTCGAATAACGCCGCCCCCATTCGCGGACGGTGTCGGCCGTGATCTTCGCGCTCACGCGCCCCTCGCGAGCACGGCTTCGACGAGCGGAACGTCTGCGGGGACATCGACGGGCACGCTGCTCCAGCCCTCGATCTCGGCGGCGCGGATCCGGTAGCCGTTCTCGAGCGCTCGCAGCTGCTCGAGCTCCTCCGCCTGCTCGGCGGGCGAGCGCGGCAGCTTGACGATCTCGAGCAGGAAGTCGCGCCGGTAGACATAGAGCCCGACATGTTGGAGCGGGGCGATTCCGGTGTCCTTGCGGCGAAAGGGGATCGGAGCACGCGAGAAGTAGAGCGCGAAGCCGGCGGCATCGAGCACGACCTTCACGCGATTCGGGTCATCGTAGGCCGCCGTCTCGGCGCGATGTACGATCGTCGACATCGCCGCGGAATCGTCTCCGGCGAGCGCCTCGACCGCCGCGTCGATCACGAATCCCTCGATCAGCGGCTCGTCTCCCTGGACGTTCACGATCACGTCGTGTGCGTGGCGCTCGGCCACCTCGGCCAGACGGTCGGTTCCCGTCGGATGGTCCTCGCGCGTCATCTCGACCTTCGCGCCGAAGGCCTCGCAGGCCCGCTTGATGCGTTCGTCGTCGGTCGCCACGACCACCTCGTCGACCCGGCTGGCCCCGCGCGTCCGCTCCCAGACGTGTTGGATCATCGGCTTGCCCGCGATCGGCGTGAGCGGTTTGCCGGGGAATCGGGTCGAGCCGTAGCGGGCGGGCAGGATGGCGAGAACGGTCATGGTTTCATCCTACCCGAAACTCCCGCCTGCGACGAAGATCGAAAGACGTCTTCGTCGACTTCACGCAAACGCGTAGGTGGCGCAGCGGCGGGCGAACCGACGGTCAGGTGCCGTCCTCGGCTCTCGCGTGACTGCTAGGATGCGCGGGTGCAGGAATTGCCCGAACACGAAGCGGCGGAGATCGCTCTGACCCGCGCGAAGCGGCCGTGGTGGCTGCCGCATGTCCTCGGGCGCATTCCGCTCGGTCTCGAGGCAAGACACATCTCGCTGGTCGGGATCGTCTCGCTCGCCGCGCTCTTCGAGAACTACGACATGTCGATGCTCTCGTCGGCGCTGAAGCAGATTCGGGAGTCCTTCGGGCTGAGCCAGGCCGAGGTGTCATCGCTCTTCGCATGGATCCGACTCGGCGCGATCCCGGCCTTTCTGGTCCTCCCGTTGGCCGATCGAGTCGGCAGACGCCGCGTCTTCCTGGTCGCCATCGTCGGCATGAGCCTCGGGACGATGGCCTCGGCTTTCGCCCAGACCGCGATTCAGTTCGTGATCGCGCAGACGGTGACCCGGACCTTCCTCGTCGCGAGCACCGCGTGCGCCGTCGTGATCATCGCCGAAGAGCTGCCCGCCCGACATCGCGGCTGGGGAATCGGGATCCTCGGCGCGATCGGCGCGCTTGGCTTCGGCCTGGGGGCGCTGCTCTATGCGCGGGTGGACCTGCTGCCCTTCGGTTGGCGCGCGATGTACATGGTGGGTGGCGTACCGCTCATGATGATGCCGATGTTCTGGCGGCAGGTTCCCGAGACGGCACGCTTCGCTACGAATCGTGCCTCGGCGGACGCGAGAGCGGCGGCCTCTGCCGAGGATCACTCGCGCAGGTCCCACGGCTTCGTCGCGCCACTCCTCGAGCTGCTGCGGGAATATCCGGCGCGCAGCCTCGCGATCGCGGCGATGGCGCTGCTCTTTGCGACCGGCTCGAGCCCCGCCTTCGGGCTGCTCTCGGATTTCGTGCAGACGACCCATGGCTGGTCGCCGAGCAGCTATTCGCTGATGGCGATCGTCGCCGGGAGCTTCGGAGTACTCGGCAATCCCTTCATGGGCTGGGCGGCGGATCGCTTCGGGCGCAGGCCGGTCGCGATGATCGCGTTCGCTGCGTTTCCGCTGATGGCGCTGGCGACCTATTATGGCCCGTCCGAGGCCGTGCCCTTCTTCTGGATCCCCTTCGTATTCATCCTCACCGGCGCGAACGTCCTGATGCGGATCATCTCGACCGAGCTCTTTCCGACGTCGAGCCGCAATACGGCGATGGGCTGGGAGACGCTGATGGAGACGCTCGGCAGTGCCGCCGGCTATGCGCTGGTCGGCGGCCTGACGGTGGTCGGGGCCTCGATCGCGCCGGCCGCCGTGCTGGTCAGCGGGCTCACCGTGCTCGGGGTCTTCGTGATCCGTTTGCTGCCCGAGACCGCGGGTCGCGAGCTCGAATCGACCAGTCTGCAGGCTCCGGACGGGCGGTGAAGTGGCGCGCGCGGAGGTTCGGCGAGCGGGGGGCCTGGGAGATCCCGTTCGCTACGCTGCGCGCCCGATGACGAATCAGCGCGCGGATCGCGAAATCTGATGGATGCCAAGCTCCTCTTCTGGACCGCTGCCCTCGTGAATCTGGGCGTGCTCTGCGGCTTTGCGTTCGCAGGGATCCGCTACGTCCGTCGCGGCGAGATCGCGCGCCATCGCCGCGCGATGAAGATCGCCACCGCAATGCTCTTCGCGTTTCTCGGAGCCTATGTACTCAAGGTCGCGTTCCTCGGCCGGGAGGATCAGTCCCTCTGGACGCCCCTCGACGTGTGGGTGCTGCGCATCCACGAGCTCTTCGTGATGTTGATGATCGGGGGCGGCGCGCTCGCGTGGTGGCAGTCGAGAAGGCTTGCGTCGACTCGACTCGTGACGCACGACCCGCAGGACCCCATGCCCGACGCTCCGATCGTTCGCATCCATCGGCTGGCGGGTCGGAGCGCGGTGATCGGCTCCGTCCTGGCCTTCGTGCTGGCGGTCGGTGTGCTGATCGGGATGTTCGCTCGAGTCAGATGATCGAGCGGAGCTCGCTGATCATCTCGGTGGACGCGCGTTCGATGATCTCGTCCGGGTCCGACAGGGCGGACATCACGAAGTGGCGGCAGCCGGCGCGGGCGAACTTGCGCATCTGCTCGAGGCAATCCTCGGGCTTGCCGAGCAGGCAGTAGCGTTTCGAGGCTTCGGTGAAATCGGTGTTGTAGATGGTGCCGAGCATCTCCGACGCGCGCTTATGGGCTGCTTCGTAGCTGTCGTCGAGGACGGTGAAGAGCAGCGCGGCGGTATGGAAGGGGAGCCCCTGTCGACCGGCTTCGACGGCGTGCCGACCGATCTGCGCGAGGTTCGAGGAGTAGGTCTCGACGTCGCACATGTGCGAGATGTAGCCGTCTCCGAGTCGCCCGGCCCGCTTCATCGAGACAGCCTTGCGGCCGCCGACGATGATCGGCGGCCCGCCCGGGCGGACGGGCTTGGGCTCGATCTTGACGGGGCCGAACTGGAAGTGTTCGCCGCTGTACTCGGCCTTTCCTTCGGCCCAATGTCGGCGCAGGATCTCGATCGCCTCGTTCGTGCGGGGGCCCCGCTCGGCGATCGGTGAGCCGACGGCCTCGAACTCGGGAGGGAACTCGCCGCCAACCCCGACCCCGAGGATCAGCCGGCCGTTCGAGAGCATGTCGATCGTGCCGGTCATCTTGGCGGTCAGCGTCGGGTTGCGCAGCGGGAGCAGCAAGACGCCGGTCGCCAGCTCGATGCGTTCGGTCGCGGCCGCGCAGAAGGAGAGCAGGCTCAGGCTCTCGATCACCGGGATGTGGAAGGCGATGTGGTCGCCGACCCAGATGGAATCGAGGCCGCTGGCCTCCATCTGGCGGGCCCGGCCGAGCACGGACTCCCGGTCACTCGCCGCCAGCATCATGCCCATCTTCACGTCATCGACGACTTCGAGCCCTTCGATCTCCATCTCAGCGAATCCCTTCCCCGCGCGTCACATCCGCGCCCGCGGCCTGAGCGTGCGCAGCGCGCGTCACATCCGCGCCCGCGGCCTGAGCGTGCGCAGCGCGCGTCACATCCGCGCCCGCGGCCTGAGCGTGCGCAGCACGCGTCACATCCGCGCCCGCGGCCTGAGCGTGCGCAGCACGCGTCACATCAAAGCCGGATGCGCGACGAGGGACGACGAGTGGAGTTCCGGTGCAGGAATGCGCCGAGGATCATGCCGCTCGCGAGGATCAGCGCGCCCGTGATCCACTCCTGATACCGGCTGCCCGCGCGCAGCTCGTAGTTCTCGATCTTCAGGGACTCGATCTGCTCGCGCTGTCCGCTGTCGGTCGAAGCGAGGGTCGCGTTGGATTCGCGCAGCTGCGCGGCCTCCGACCGGATCTCTTCGAGCTGGGTCCGCAGCGTGCCCGTCTCGGTCTCGAGCTGCTCGAGGCGCAGCACCGGGGGAGGCTGGGGATCGAGGTAGCCTGCTGCGATCCAGCCGGTCTTGCCGGCCGGGGTGCGGACCTGTGTCCAGCCGTCGGCTCGGCTGATCACCTCCAGCCGGTCCCCGGGCTTGGCGGAGCCCACGATCTTGTACTGGACCCCTGCTCCCGTCCTGAGATTCAGTGGGGCGCCCCGCACCCAGCCGGACTCGGCGGCTGCGGGCGTCATGAAGAGGAACACGACGATCAGGCTGAGAAGGGCGGTGATGATCGGATTGGCCGAACGTGGGCGAATGGGGCGCAAACGAAACTCCCGAAACGAGGGGGGCGTTTCTCTCGAGGCCGGCGGATCCGGCGAGCGAAAGTTCAACGCTAGAAAAGGCAAGGGGTGGAGAGTGTGACGAACTCCACCGCTTCGCAAAATACTGTGACGAAGTCCACGCCACCGTGAAGCGAGCATATCGTCCTCCGTGCCGAGCCGGGAGGTCCAATTGCCTCTACATGCGGCGCGGAGACACCCGGGCGGCGATCGGGATCGGGAGGGGCCGCGCGGCTGGTCTCGTCCTCTTCGCTGGGCAGGGGCAGCGGACGGTCGGCAGCGCAGCAGTCCGGCGCGCCGAGCTGCGAAGGTGCGGGTGACGAATCGGACTGCGCTGATCCGCGTGGTCTTCATCCACTCGGCAGGGGGGAACTCACCCAGTCTGACGGGACTGAGTCCTGGGCCTCCACGAGGCGGTCGAGCACGCCGAGCCGCACCCGACTAGGCCGACGGCATCGCGCTCTCGGTCCTGGGATCGCCGGCGATGCGTGCGTGCGTCATGACGCGCGGCTCGCTCATGTCCCAGGCACACGCTCGATGCAGCAGGCAGCGATTGTCCCAGAGGACGGCATCGCCCGGTGACCAGCGATGCTGATAGACGCGTGGCGGCTGGCAGGCGAGCTCGACGAGCTCATCGAGCAGTCGCGCCGACTCCTCGGGCGCGAGCCCCGGGATCCCATAGGCGTGGCGTCCGATCAGGAGGGACGGTCGACCCGTCTCGGGATGGATCTTGACGAGTGGTCGCAGCGGTGGATCGGTGTCGTCGAAGCCGTAGCCGCCGTACTCGCTGCCCGGTTCGGGTGGCGCGTGCCCGAGCTTGGATTGACTGTACGCGATCGAGTGGTGCGCGCTGTACTGCGCGATCCGCTCGCGCAGCTCCGGATCGAGGGCATCATAGGCGGCGCGCATGTCTGCCCAGGCCGTCTCTCCGCCGCTCGAGGGCACCACCTGAGCCGTGAAGACGGCTCCCTTCGCCTGGACGGGCACGTAGGTGCTGTCGCTATGCCAGCCCATATTGCCCTTCAGGATCTTCATGACGTCGTCGTTCTCGGACTCGTCTCGCAGCGTGCCGTCTGCCTTGACGTTGCTGATGGGCGCCAGCTCGAACTCGAGCTCGCCGAAGCGTCGCGCGAGCGCGACCCGATCGTCGAGAGCCTTCATCGTTTCGCCCGCTTTGAATCGAAACAGATTCGACTGCGCGCCCTCGAATAGTCAGACGCTTTCGCTGGATCGCACGGAGGCTCGCACTACACTGGGCGACCTAGCACTCAATTCAGTGCGACCAATGAGGAGATTCGCGTGCGAAAGATTCTTTAGACCTGTCTCGTAGCTCTTGCCTTCACCGTGTCCGGCTGTGCCTCTCTCGTGACGCCCGTCGGGAACATCACGACGCTCGACGATGTCGACCTGACCTCGAACTTCAAGACAGGAGAGTCCTGCGCCTGGATCCTGCTCTTTTTCCTTGGGCCGTTTGGCGACATGTCCGTCGTGAAGGCCGCTCAGAGCGCGGGCATTCGCAAGGCAGAGGTCGTCGACTACCGCTCGACGAACTATCTCATCGCCGAGCAGCGGTGCGCGTACGTCTACGGTAAGTAGGCCTGGCTCACACGGACGGGGTCGTGCCTGACGTGGCGGCCCGATGAGCCCCAAGCCCGCTCGATCGAGTGCGCATGGGATGAGCAGGGGTTCGTTCGTTTCGGGGGTTGGAGCACGGCAGCCGTTTTGGTCTCCTGCGAGCCGTTGGATTCGAGTATCGTCGGATCAGGGCACGGACGGTCGAGGCGACTCGCCCGGGTCCGCCCCGAGGAGGTCCGAGATGAGTTCAACGACGATGCCGATCTTCGAGGACCTGCCCCGGGAGCCCGACGCACTGGTCGAGCGCCTGTTTGCCGAAGACCGACCCGCCGGCGATCTCGTGCGCCTCTACCATCAGCTTCGCACGATCGCGCCCGTGCATCATTCCGGCCTCGAGCGCCTCGGTAGGCCCTGGATCGTGACTCGCCACGCGGATGCGGCCTGGGTGGCCCGCGAGAAGAGCCTGATCAAGGACGAGCGACTCGTCGACCAGCTCGGAGGCGATCCGAACAGCCTCTTCGTCCGGACGATGAAGCGGATGATGAATTTCATCCCGGCTCCGCGTCACACGCGGCTGCGGCATCTGGTGAACAGCGGCTTCACCAAGGGCACCGTCGAGCGCCTGCGCCCCGGTGTGAAGGCGCACGTCGAAGCGCTGATCGAGGCGCGGCGGCCGGATGGCCAGATGGATCTCGTGCGGGACTTCGCTTACCCGATCCCGCTGGCGATGATCTGCGAGCTGATCGGGGTGCCCCTCGAAGATACGGGCGCGATCGAGTCCTGGTCGCGGGAGGTGATCGAGAGCGTCGACGAGGGCCGGGCCGTGACGCCCGAGCTCGAGGCACGGCGCAATCACGCCATCCAGGGATTCAGCGACTACTTCCAGGCGCTGATCGACGCTCGGCGCGCGCGCCCACGCGAAGATCTGGTCTCGCGTCTGGTCGAGGTCCAGCGCGGCGCGGACGATCTGTCCGACGAGGACATCATCGCGACCTGCATCCTGCTCTTCCAGGCCGGCCATGACACCACTGCCAGCTTGATCGCCAAGGGCATGCTCGCGCTGCTGCGACATCCCGAAGAGCTGGCGAAGCTTCGCGCGCGGCCGGAGCTGATCGAGAACGCGACGGAGGAGCTGCTGCGCTTCGATACATCGGTGCAGCTGAGCATCAACTACGCCATAGCGGACGTCGCCTATCACGATCGGACGATTCGCGAGGGCGAGCCCGTCATCATCCTGCGCGGTGCGGCCAATCGCGATCCCGAGCGCTTCCCCGATCCGGATCGACTCGATCTCGAACGCAAGGACATCGAGCATCACAGCTTCGGGCTAGGCCCGCATTTCTGCCTCGGGGCCTCGCTCGCGCGGCTCGAGATCCAGGAGGCGATCGGTGCACTGGTCGCGGGGCTGCCAGCACTGCAGGTGGACTTCGAGCGGGTCGTCTATCGCCCGAGCCTGCATCTGCACGGACTGGAGTCGATGCCCGTCCACTGGTGAGGCCGAGCGCGGCACCCTCTCTTCCAGGGCATCGAGGGCATCGAGGGGCTCGACGCTCGGAGCTCGATTCCGGTCGGTGCGCTGAGGCAGTACGCCTCGAACCGGGGCGGTCGGCCTCGAGGAGGTCGGCCGCCCCGTCGCCGGGGTCGGCCGCGTTGTCCTCGCGATGGCACACGAGATGCATTCGACAAGCTCGATCGATGTCCGGAGTTCGAGCGGGGATCGAGTGGCCATGGACAGATGGAGGACCCGATGAAGAGAGTCGAGATTCCGATCGCGCGAGAGATCATGCAGAAGCGGCTCGTCACCGTGCGTCCCGACGACGAGATCGAGCAGGCCGTTCGGCTCTTGATCAAGAAGGGGTTTTCCGGAGCGCCGGTCGTCTCCGAGGCGGGCCGTCTCGAGGGCGTGCTGTCCGAGCACGACTGCATCAAGGTGCTGTCCCAGGCGGTCGCGGAAGGCTGGCCCGGTGGCCGCGTCGATCAGCACATGACGCGGAAGGTCGAGACGGTCGGCCCGAACGAGGATGCGCTGGCGTTGTCGAGTCGCTTCAGTCAGGGCGCCCATCGGCGATTGCTGGTCGTCGACGAGGGGCGGCTGGTTGGCCTGATCAGTCGACGCGATCTCCTGAAGGCCCTCGAGAAGATGGAGAAGGCGATCGATCACGCTGCAGGCAAGACGACCTACGACCTGATCGGGGAGCGACATCGAGCGCTCGACTGAGGCTCCGCGGCGAGGCCGCTCGAACCTCGGACTGGTCGCGCGCGCCTAGTCCTCCCTTCGGATCACCTTCATGAGCTCGCCGCCCTGGAAGATCTCGTTGCCGAGCAGGCCGTTCAGGAGCGCGTTCGCGGCGGGGTCGAGAATGCTTCGGTTGCGCTGGGCGAGCGCGACGATGTCCTCTCCCGGGCGTGCGAGGACGATCCGCAGCCGGTTCGTATGGACGAGCGCGCGATGTTCGTCGGTGAGAGGGCCGAAGCTCCGCATCGAGAGCAGGATCGGACCCAGATAGCGGTCGCTGGCGGCGCGGGGGACGATGCCGACCATGCGCCAGGTCGCGTCGGCGAAGGGAAAGAAGGTCACCTTGGCGGCGATCGGGCCGCCTTCGTAGCCGTAGCGGATGGCGTCCACCGACCCGACCCGCACTCGCTTCTTCTCGGTCAGCGTCGACGCCGGCCTCTTCCTCGGTCTTCTTCGTGAAGTCATCGGCGACCTGCACGAGGTCCCCGGCCGGCAGGTCGCCGGTCAGGTAGACGGCGGCTTCACGCCGTGGCGCCATCGCGCCGACCGCCTGGTTGGAGTTCTGGAGCAGCCAGCCCTTCGGAAAGCGCATCTCGAAGCCGAGGACCGGATGGATGAAGAGATCGTCGACGAAGACGCCGGTCTCGGGTCGATCGCCGATCACCATGCCGTCGATGTGCTCGAGATGGACGGTGCGTACGTCGGCAGCACCGGGCTCCCGCATCCAGCGGAGCTCGCCCGCCCGTGCCGAGCAGGCCGACGCGCGTTCGCGCGAGCCGGGATGCGTGTCGTAGAAGGTCGGGGCGCGCGGGGCGCCGATCAGCAGGCGCTCTCGCTGGTCGAGGCTGCGCAGGAAGGTCGAGAGGCCCATCGGGTCGTAGCCCGCGGCCGCGCAGAGTCGCTGGCCGAAGGTATCGGCCTCGCGCTCCATGTCGCGACTGTAGGCCGCCTGGGTCGCCGCTCGGGAGCGGGGCAGCGAGAGTGGGCTCTGGTACCGAGAGACGGCCTGCTGCTGGGCCGAGTGGCGATTCGCGGAGTGGATGATCTCGTGGCCTAGCACGCAGGCGAGCTCGTCGACGTTGTTGATCAGTGCCAGCAGCCCGCGCGACACGTAGATGTGCCCACCCGGTAGCGCGAAGGCGTTGGGCTCCATCTGGTCCACGATCGAAAACGTGTAGGCGGAAGTTGCGGCGCGGCAGGCCCGCGCAGCAGCTTCTTGCCGATCCCTTCGACGTAGGCCTGCAGCTCGGCGTCGTCGAGCAGGCCGATTTCGACCTCGACCGCCTCGGCCGCCTCGGCGCCGACGCGCACGTCATCCGCAGAGGTCAGCAGGACGGTGCGCTTGCGGTCTCCCGTCGTCCTTTCCCTTCTTCGCGCCCGAGCTGGCGCAGCCCGTCGCGATCAGCAGCGCGACCAACAGCCCGATCATGATCCGGAAGGCTGTCGCGGAGGGGGGCCGGGGGGACGTCCGCGGGATATGGCGATGACGAGTCATTCGAGAGGTCGCCCCGCTACGGAATCTCGGAGAGCCAATCGCCCCCGTTCAGCCAGCGCGCCTTCATCCGGATCAGCAGCCCCGTGTACTCGAGCGTGTTGAGGTAGTTCTGGACCAGGTTCGCGAAGAGCGGGGAGTTGGCGGGCAGGGCCACGCCGAGCGGCTCCGTCGTGAAGGGCGTCGGCAGCACCGCGAGTCCGGCGTCGGGATGACGGGCCAGCTCGAAGCGCACGTAGGGGAGATCGGAGATCAAGCCGTCGATCTTCCCGTTCTCCACCTGAGTGACGAGAGTGGGCAGGTCGTTCGTCGTCACGAGCTGCGCCTTCGGAAAGGCTTCCCGGATCAGCTCCTCGCCAGTGGATCCAGCGAGCGCGCCCCAGGTCCGGTCGGCGTTGTCGAGACCTTCGATCTTGTCGAGGTCTTCGACGAGCTCGGCGCGCGTGAGAAGCGTCGCGCCAGAGATCATGTACGGACCCGCGAAGGCCACGCGGGCGTTGCGTGCCGGCGTGATCGTGAGGCTCGAGATCACGAGATCGAAGTCGCCCTGGACCAGGCCCGAGAGCAGCTCGGCGAAGGGGCGCTCGATCAGCACGAGCTCGAGATCCATGGCGTCGGCCAGCGCCCGGGCGAGATCGACGTCGAGCCCGACGAGCTTGCCCGCCTTGTTCTTCATGTTGAGGGGCGGCTGGACGCCGGAGATGCCGACGCGAAGCTGTCCGCTCGCGACGATCCGATGGACACAGTCCTGATCGGCCGCCGGGGGGCACCGCCGAGCAGGCTGCTCTGGCAGCCGGCCAGCACGAGGAGACAGAGTAGGGTGATGGCCAGTCGCCCGACCTTTCGGGCTCCAATTCGTCGGGATTCGATTCGCGACCGCTGCACGCGACGCCTCCAGAATGACGGGGCGGAACTCCTGCGGAGATCGCCCGGCGATGAAATCGATGCGCCCGCCACCTCGTCGGTCGGCTCGACCGGAGCCCCCTCGCGTCCGGGCAAGCGGGCCGATCGAGGACGAAGGACGCCGGAGCGTACCAGACTCGCGTGTGCGTGCCGCTCCAGGGCCGACCCCGGGATCCCTCGGTCTGGGCCTTGCTCGTCGAGAACCGCCCCTTCGGTCGAGATCCGCGCGGCTGGAATCGAGCGCACCGTTCCGTCACACTGCCCCGGAACGATCAACGCCGGTCGATCTGGTCGAGAGTCCCGAGAATCGACGGGCTTCGCGATCTGGAGCGACGCGATCATCAAACCCCATAGGGCGAGGAGAGGCCATGTCAGGGAGCGATTCCCACTCGAGCCGATCGAGCGACGAGCTGACTTCGACGATTCGCAACGTCATTGAAGTGTCGATCCGACTCGGGGCCATCGCGCTCCTGGTCGTCGGTTGTCTGACGATCGTCGCGCCCTTCGTGAGCATCGTGCTCTGGGGCTTGATCATCGCGATCGCCGCCGACGCGCCCTTCGATGCCATCGCCCGCGCCTTCGGCGGACGTCGCGGGCTGACCGCGGCGATCGTCGTGACGGTCACGCTGCTGGTCCTGCTGGTGCCGGTCGTTCGACTCTCGGAGTCGCTCGTCTCCGGGGCCCAGTCATTCGCGCACGACGTGAGTGAAGGGCGGGTGCATGTGCCGCCTCCGGATCCGAGCGTCGCGGATTGGCCGGTGATCGGTCCGCGCGTCTTTGCAGGCTGGAAGGCGGCATCGGAGAATCTCGCCGGGGCGCTGTCCGGCGCGCGTCCTCAGCTCGAGGCCGTGTCCCGCTGGCTGCTGGGCGCCGCGGGCAGTGCAGGTGCGGGCGTGCTGCAGCTCGTGGGCTCGCTCCTGATCGCGGGGGTCATGCTCTCGAGAGGGGAGGGGCGAAAGCGGGCCATCGAGCACTTCGCGATCCGCATGGCCGGGCCCGAGCGAGGGAGAAAGCTGACGCAGCTGGCGAGCGCCACCGTGCGGAGCGTCGTTCAGGGCATCCTCGGTGTCGCGCTCGTGCAGGCCGTGCTCGCCGGAGCGGGGTTCATGCTGGCGGGCGTGCCGGCAGCGGGGCTCTGGGCGCTGCTCGTGCTCGTGGCCGCTGTCGTGCAGCTGCCGGTCGGCCTCGTGATGATTCCGCCGCTGCTGATCGCGTTCTCGAAGATCGGAGGCTTGACGGCCGTCGTGCTCCTCGTCTGGTCGCTCGCGGTCGGCCTGCTCGACAACGTCTTGAAGCCGATCCTCTTCGGGCGGGGTGTCGAGGTCCCGGCGCTGGTGATCTTCATGGGCGCGATCGGCGGGATGCTCACGATGGGCATCATCGGCCTGTTCCTGGGCTCCGTCGTGCTGGCGTTGGGCTTTGCGCTCTTCATGGCCTGGCTCGAAGATGCGGATGCCTTGGAGCCGGGCGAAGCGTCGCCGCCGGCGACGTCGGGTCCCTAGCCGGCCGAGCCGGCTGGGCGATCGACGGGGCCTCACGATCCTCGCGTGCCCGATCGCGATCAGGCCGGGCCTCCGGCGACAGGCAGGCGCAGGTTGCCGTCGACCGCGAGGTTCCATTCCGTGTGATTGCGGCGCTCGGCGATCCGCCAGCGTCCGCCTCGACACTCGAAGACGTCGTCGTAGAGCAGGCCGGAGGCCGTCTGCGTCTCTTCGCCGTTCCGCCCGCGCGGGTATTGAATCACGTTGATGCACCAGGTCTGGCAGACGGCCGACTGGCCATCTTCCGATAGATCGACGATCGCCGGGCCGAAATAATGCGACAGCGCGAAGAGGGCGGGCAGCATCTGCTCGAGCCACGCGACCGCTTCGTCCAGGCTGCGATCGGGCTCCTGGCCATAGATGATTCGCGCATCGGGATGGAAACAACTCCGCACACGTTCGAAGTCGCGCTCGTCGATGCCGCGACCGTAGTCGTTGATCACTCGCTGGATCGCCTGCTCGGCGACCAATTGGCGCCAGAGCCCGGGGTCGATCTCCTCGCTCCCTGTCGTCATCGCGGGTTTCCTCCTCGCACGAGGAGGTATCATAATCGACCCACCCGACGCCGGAGAGAGTGAATGATCGACTACTACGGCTACATCACCACCATGAGCTGGCGTGCGATCATCGCGCTCGAGGAGCTCGCGCTTCCCTACCGCGCTCACTCGCTCGAGCTCGGCAAGGGCGAGCAGAAGAGCCCCGAACATCTCGCGCGCAATCCATTCGGGCGCGTCCCCGTAATCGTCGACCATGACCCCGGTCCCGACCCGCAAGGCAGCGGCGATCCAGTCAGCGTCTTCGAGTCCGGCGCCATCCTGCTGTATCTGGCGGACAAGACGGGTCGCCTGAAGCCGTCGGGGGCCCGCGGGCTCGCTGACTTCTACAAATGGTTCTTCTGGGTGGTGACCGGCTACGGATCGGCCCTCGGTCAGGCCTCCGAGTTCAACGAAGAGAAGCGCTTTCGGCTCTTCTCGTCCGGTCCGGAGTACGAGCAGGCCGTCTACACGCGCTTCTGCGACGAGAGTCGTGCCGCCCACGCCACCCTCGACGAGCATCTCGCGGAGCGCGAGTTCATCTGCGCCGACGGGTATTCGATGGCGGATATCGCGGCCTTCGGCTCGACGGTTCCCTATCGCCTGCACGGCGTCGCCGATCTCTCGGTCTACCCGAACCTGTCGCGCTGGTACGAGACCATCCGCGCGCGGCCGGCGGTGGCGCGTGCGCTCGCGGTCGATCGGGAGTCGGGCTCGGTGCTGCCCGAGTACTATCGCAAGGCGCTCTTCGACGAGGCTTGATCGAGGCGGGGTGTCGCCGGACCGGTCGGATCGGCACGGTCGCTGGAGACCGGTGAGGAAGAAGGGGAGGAGACATGGAGCTCGAGGGATGCAAGGCGATCGTCACGGGCGCCGCCCAGGGAATCGGGCGGGGCATCGCCTGGGAGCTGGCCCGCGCCGGTTGCGATGTCGCGGTCGGCGACCTCCTGGATCGGCCGGACACGAAGCAGGCGGCGATCGAGACCGTGGCGGGCATCGAAGAGCAGGGGCGTCGCGCCGTCGCGCTGCGCTGTGACGTCAGCGTCGAGTCCGACTGCGAGGCCCTCGTACGAGACACGATCGACGCTCTGGGCGGTCTCGACATCCTGGTCTGCAACGCGGGGATCATGCAGATCGGCGGGGTCCGCGACATCACGAGTGAGCAATGGAGACGCGTGATCGACGTGAACCTGACGGGAGCCTTCCAGACCTGCCGCGCGGCGTTGCCGCATCTCGTGGAGCAGGGACGGGGGGCGATCGTGAACATCGCGTCG
Source organism: uncultured delta proteobacterium (assembly GCA_963698485.1). Lineage (GTDB taxonomy): Bacteria > Myxococcota_A > UBA9160 > UBA9160 > UBA4427 > UBA4427. Next base: position 184,197 of record CAVORA010000006.1, read on the forward strand.
ACGACGGGGCTTCGGACCGGCGGGGAGCGAGTCGCCTACTCCTCGAGCAAGTTCGGCGTCGTCGGCCTCACGCAGGCGCTCGCCTCGGAGGTCGCGCCGCACGGCATCCGGGTGAACTGCGTGTGTCCGTCCTTCGTGCGGAGCGCGATGTCCGTGGGCGAGTTCATGCAGAACGTCGGGATCGACGACGCGCAGGCGGCAGACGCGGCCTGGACGAAATTCGGCGAGAAACGACTGCCGCTGGGCCGCTCGGTCGAGCCCGCCGACATCGGGCGGGCGGTGGTCTGGCTATGCGAATCCGACATGGTCGTCGGGATCGCGCTGCCGGTCACGGGCGGAGATGGACTCCCCGGGCTCTGAGAGCCTGCGGCCGCGGCCGAACGGCTCCCGTCCTCGCGCGCTATCCGCTGAGCACGAAGCTCTGCGGATCCATTCCGAGGGAGACCCGACCGACCTCCGCATAGCCGTTCTCGCGCACCAGCAGATGGTTCGCCGCCACGGTCTGATCGCGCAGCGCACGCTCGAGCGGGTGGGGGCGATAGAGGGCGGTCGATCCGCCTAACGCGTACATCGACTGCGTCACCTCGAGCGCCGCGTGGAAGCCGTGCAGGTTGCATTGCCGAAAGCGGCTGCGCAGGTCGAGGGAGAGCTCGTCCCCGGCGAGCAGCGTCTGCCACAGCTCGTCGACGGTCTCGATCAGGAAGGCCCGCGCGGCATGCCACTGCGTCTCGGCGCGGCCGATGCGCATCTGCAGCAGGGCGTCGTCGCGAATCAGGTTCTTCGTGCCGTAGGCGAACTTGCCGTTCGCGAGCGTGCAGACCTCGTCGATCGCGCGCCGCGCGATGCCCATCGGCACGCCGGCGACATTGCACATCAGCATCATCCAATAGGAGTAGAGGGGACCTGGTGGCTCCACTGCCTCGGCCCCGCTCATGGCGTTCCCGACCACGCGCCGTTCGGGCACGAAGACGTCCTGGACCTCGATGTCGTTGCTGCTGCTGCCGCACAGGCCCGTCGTGTCCCAGTTGTCGATGATCTCGACCTCTTCGATCGGGAACACGGCGGTACAGGTCTCGGGCCGGCCGTCGGGGCCCATCACGAGCTCGCCGTTCTCGGTCACCATGCAGGAGCCCTTGAACCAGGTGGCGTGGCGACAGCAGCTCGCGAAGGCCCAGCGGCCCGACACGCGATAGCCATCCGCCGCGCGTTCGGCGCGACCCGACGGCGCCGACACCCCGCACGAGAGCAGGTCGGGATCGGGGAAGAGCTCCTTCGCCAGGGCGAAGGGGATCCGCCCCGCGAAGTAGCCGGCGTCGGAGCCGATCATCGCGACCCAGCCCGCCGCGCCGTCCGCGATCGAGAGCGCCTCGATGACCTCGTATTGAGTCACCGGATCGGCTTCCAGCCCTCCGAGGGCGATCGGCATCGTCATGCGGAAGGCGCCCGCGTCCTGCATCGCCCGGACGACCCTGGGCGTGACGCTGCGACGCCTCTCGCCCGCCTCGGCGTCGGCTGTCAGGATCGGCGCGATGCGTTTCGCCGCCGCGAGCAGATCCTCCGTGCGATCGGGACGCTCGGGCGTCGCTCCGGGGGTGACTTCCTCGACAGCCGATGCAGACATCGCAATTTCCTCCGCGGGATTCCGTCGATCACGCTAGCAGCCGACGCCCCGCGCAACCGGCGGTCGCTGGTCGTCTCCCATCGTACGCTCCGAGGTCGCCCTGGCGACAGACTCCCGGGTCCCACGGGATCGACGGGCGTTGCAGGTGCCGCGATAGGTCGGCGCGCGCGTCAGGCTTTCGGCGCGGGCGAAGCGGATGGCCTGGGCGAACTCCTGGCTGGCGAGCTCGAGCTTGTTCGGATCGGTGGCGGAGAGGTTCGGAATCGCCACGGCAGCCACGATGGACAGCACCAGCACGACCGCCAGGATCTCCGCGAGACTGAATCCAGCGCGAGTTCGACCCATTGAGCCACCTCCAGGCCCATCGGGGTTTTCGGCTGATACGCCAAACATCTTGACGCCGAATTGCCGATGGAGGCCCACCCGCGGCCCCGCGCACGGATAGAGGTAGGGAAGGGCTCGGGAGCTAGAGAGGTGAGAGTCAGAAGGTGGGAGAGGCGGGAAGAGGCGCGGGCGTGGTTGGGAAGGGGGGCGACGGGGTGAAGCGGCGGAGAGCCGGACGCCCCGTTGCGTCCACGGAGCGTCCGGCCCTTCAGAACCCGAGCGCCCCGATCAGCGTGGCGACGCTGGCGTGCTTCTCGATTGGATGCCGGAGCTTCTTCTTGTCGTTCAGGACGTAGCTGTTGCGTCGGCCCTTCTTCACGATCCGGACATAGCCGCCCTCCTCGAGCTCGTGGACGATTCGCTGGGCCGCCCGCTCGGTGATGTTCACCTCGTCCGCGATGTCACGTGTCCTGGCGTCGGGATTCGAGGCCAGCACGAAGAGCACGTGCGCGTGATTCGTGAAGAAGGTCCAGGACGTCCCATCAGTCATCTGCGCGGCTGCCATCGTTCACCTTCCGAAATCCGCCTCGAGTCCACCGGGACACCACACCGCTGTCCGGATCGATCGAGAGCAGCGAGATCCACTGGTTCTCGATCAGCGCCCGAACCCCGTCATTGCGCGCGAGGATGTCGGCGATTCGCGCTTCGGGCGCCTCGATCAGCGCAGTCAGGCGCAGGGGCTCGTGGGCGTATCGCTCGCCGTCGTGCACGGATTGGAAGGGGAGGCCGACTCGGAGATCACCGCCGTTGCCCGAGATGATGCCGTGTCGCCCGACGACGTTGTGGATCGTCTTGCTGCCGCTTCCGAAGGTCTCGTTGTCCACGGTCGAGGCGAAATACTGCAGGTTGATCCAGGACGCGACGACCATCGGCGCCGTGAGGATCAGCTCGAGCACCTGACCCTCCGGATCGCGGTCGGCATGATAGTCGTGAAGGAAGCAGCGTCCCTCGAGATCGATCCCGTAGGTCCGTTCCCGAGGTGCAGCAATGAAGGCCGCGTTGCCGGCGAGGCCCCACTCGGGCCGGATCTCCGACCAGTCGTCGCTGCGTCGCGCGACTCCTCGATCGACATCCGCCTCGGGGGCGATCCCCAATCGGCGCGCGCGTTCCTTGCGAGTCGCCGCGCCGCCTTCGGAGAGCCAGCTGCGGATCATCGACAGCTCGTGCGCGGGCAGCCCCTCGGTGTCGAAGAGCAGGATCTCGTCGGTGGTGGTGTCGTGCAGACCGGCCAGGAAGCGGGTGCTCTGCGGGACGTCGAAGCCGCGGTCGGCGAGGGCCTTCCGGACATCGGGGTCGTTCAGCAGGGCCGCAGCGGCGCGCGCGTTCACGTCGCCCGCGTAGCCACCGCAGGCGCCGCAGTCGAGGGAGGAGCCGTAGGGATTGTTGGTGGTGGTGCTGCCGTGCCCGCAGAGCAGGACGTAGGGCGCGATGCCCTGGGTGAGTCCCATGTTCCGCAGGATGCCCTCCGCGAGCGCGATCCGATCGGCGAGCGCGATGGTCGGCAGCGGATCGTGCGCGGTCTCGGGCGAGACGACCGGATCGAAGTGGCCAGCCTTCGGCTCGGAGAAGAGGCGACTGTCGGCGCCCGGTCGGGTCCAGCCGAGTGAGTCGCTCACCAGTCGCAGGCCGAAGAACTGCCCGATGGTCTCGACGAAGGGGAAGGCCATCACGCTCGAGAGTCGCAGGTGCTTGACGAGTACGTGGTAGCGATCGCGCCGAGAGCGGAGCTTCAGCTTGTCGGGGCTGCGATCGTCGCGGGGCGCCACCCGATAGCCGGGCGAGAGCAGGACCGGGCAGCGTGCCTGGCCCGCCTTGTCGCCGTCCTGGAAGGTCTCGATCGCGAGGCCGAAGAAGCCGGCGAAGCCCAGGGTCTGGATGCGATCACTGCGTTGCTCGAGGTTTCGCCGCAGGACCTCCGATCGGACGTCGATGCAGAAGGCCGCTTGCAGAAGCGGCTCGGCCGCGACCGCGTCGGGGCGTTCCCGCGTGGCGGTGACGCGCTCGACGAGCCCGTTGCGGAAGCCCGCTTCGAGGGCGAGCTGCCAGAGCTGTCGGATCTCGAGGTTGGAGAGCCCGTGCGACTCCTTCTCGGCGGAACGAGTCGGGCCCTCGGCGCCGAGGCGAGCGGCTGCTTGCCGGGCGCTCGCCCAGGAGCCGAGCTCTGGGGTGGCCGACTTTGCGTGGCGCAGGCCCGCGTCGAAGGCGAGCCGGATCGCGAGCAGGTCGCTCAGTCGGTCTTCGGGGGTCTTGCCCGCGAGCGTGGCCTGCCGGATCCGGTACTGGATATGTCCGGCCCAGCCCGAGACGCTCGCCAGAGCGCGGGCCAGGACGTCCGGGACGTCCTGTTCCGGGATGCCGAGGTCCGCGACGAGCTGCTCGATACAGGCCTCCGGCTCTTCGGGGAGGGACGCCACGAAGCGTCGGAAGCCCGACAGGCCCTTGACCTCCGGGCTGCGATCGATCTGGGCCAGATCGTGCCAGGCGGCGTAGATCGGTCGCTCGGCGTGGGGAAGCGGCCAGCTGGACTGGCCCCGGTCGAAGCGTGCGGCGCAGTACTTTGCGATCTCGTCGACGATCAGCTTGCTCCAATCGCTGTCCTCGACGAGATCGACGAGCTCGGAGTAGCTGCCGACACGTTCCTGGACGCTGCCCCGCTGCTCGAGCATCGCCTTGCGAATCACGTCGGCCGCGAGGTCCGCGAGCTCGGGTCGGCCGAGCGCAGCGGGTGCGGCCGCGATCGCCTCGTCGAGATCCGCCGCGCTGATCCGACCCGCTTCGAAGCAGGCGATGTATTCGTCCTGCCGGAGCAGCGCGTCGCCGTGCTTGATGCGGTCGATTTCGACGACTGCTCTCGAGAAGGGCTCTTCGCTCAGCCCGAGGAAGGGGTTGACCGCGACGAAGTTGCGCAGGGTCCAGAGCGGCGGAACCAGCGAGCAGGCTCGCTCGATCGCCTGGCGAAGCCGAGGCCTGGCCGGCGCGTCGGTCTCGGCCTCGGCGCTCGAAGCCTCGGACTCTGTGGCGTTCGGGGGTGCGAAATCCTCGGCCGAGGCCCCGGCGTCTTCAGGACTCCGGGCGTTCTGGATCGGGTCGAGCGGCAGGATGACGGCGTCGCCGGGCTCCTGGGTCGCTTCAGGTTGGTTGGGTGCGAAGCTCATCTCTCTCTCCTGGACCAGCGTCGCTCGGCAACGGCTCGGTCGGTACGTGTTCGAAGGGCAGGGGGCTCGGGCGCGTATCCCGGGATTCAGCCGGCCAGCTCTCGGGGCGATTTCCTGGTGGGCCAGATCCGCTCGACCCACTGACTCTGGATCTCACCCAGATAGAAACCGTTGCGGAGCTGGAAGTAGAGCCGCGTCCAGAGGGGGCCGGCCTTCGCGGATGGTCGGAAGGTCTGCATCAGCATCGCGATCAGGAACATCCCCAGCAGCAGCAGTCCGACCAGCGAGCTCGGGCTCGAGATCGCGAGCACGGGTCGCGAGATCGAAGCGCCTAGCAGAGCGTCCAGGGACGACACCGCGATCAGATAGAAGGCGGTGAGCCCGCCGGCGGCGCCCAGGATCAGGGCGGTGTTCCTGGGGCGCAGCACGTCGGTATTCGGCAGCGCGGACCAGATCACGATCCCTTGCGCGAGGGCCAGCGCGAGCACGCCGACCAGCACCCAGCCACCCGGCTTGGCCTGCATGTCGATGCCCAGCGCCCAGACCGCCAGGCTGGTGACGCCGACTCCGACGAGCAGCGCGACGAGTACGGTCGCGAGCGAGCGCTCCGAGCCGTCGTGTCCGGGCTTGGCAGCGGTGGCCTTGGGGTCGACCCAGGAGCCGGCAGACAGGAAGGCGTGCGCCTTGTAGAAGGAGTGACCCACGAGGTGGAGGAGCGCCGCGCTGAACGCGCCGAGGCCGCATTGCAGCATCATGAAGCCCATCTGCGAGATCGTCGAGAAGGCGAGCTTCCGCTTGACGTCGTTCTGGGTCAGCATGATCAGCGAGCCGGACATGGCCGAGAAGGCCCCGATCACGGCGAGCAGGGTCAGCGCCTGTGGCGCGAGCGCGAAGAGCGGGCTCATGCGGATCATCAGGAAGCCGCCCGCGTTGATGATTCCGGCATGCATCAGGGCCGATACCGGGGTGGGCGCCTCCATGGTGTCCGGCAGCCAGGTATGCAGCGGGAACTGGGCGGATTTGGTGATCGCGCCCAGCACGATCAGCAGGCTGATCCAGGAGATCGCGGTCTCGTGCCCGGCCGCCGAGTCGGCGGCCGCGCTCGCGAAGATCGTCGCGAAGTCGAGCGATCCCCATTCGAAGAAGATCAAGCCGAAGGCGCCCGCCAGGAAGAGGTCGCCGAGGCGGCTGACCAGGAACTTCTTGCGAGCGGCGCGATGCGCGGCGGGTCGCTCCGGGTAGAGGGTCAGCAGCTTGTGCAGCCCGTGGCTGGACATCACCCAGGCGAGGAAGAAGAAGACCAGGTTGCTCGCGAGGGGCATGGTGAGGATGCCGGCGAGGGTGTAGCTGAGCCAGATCGAGAAGGATCGCTGGGCGGGGTCACGGTCGAGGTATCGCAGCGCGAACTTCGCGACGACGGCTCCAATCAGCGCGATCGTGGCGAGCATGACCGCGCCCAGCGGGTCCATCTGGAGCGGCAGGAGCTGGCCAGCGACCGGCGCCGGCGGGGCTGCGAGCCGGGCCCCGCTCCCGAAGGCGAAGACCAGTCGCCCGGCGATCGCGAGGGTCACGAAGGCGAGCGCGCCCGCCGCGCCAAGCCAGGCCAGCCGGGCCGCGCGGGCCGGCTCGGCCCGCATCAGGATCGGCAGGATGAATCCAATCAGCAGGGGGATGGCCGGAGCCGCCACTGCGAAGATCTCGAGTCCAGACATCGTTTCGTCCTTCCGTTCAGGGCCGGGTCTCGGTGAGGTCCGTGCCCCGCCCGCCCGTTCAAGTCGTTGCGAAATAAAACATACGAAATATATATCGTCAATTAATTAGCGTGAATTTTTATTCAATAAACAAATTTAGGGATCGGTGGGGCCGGCGAGTCCAGGCGACGGAGGGCTGCTGTCGTCTTCGGCTGGTCCCGTGGGGATGCGCTAGCTTCGCTCCGAGGGCTTCGACGCCGCCGGAATCCGCCGGTCAGCCCGAGATTGGATCGAAATGCCGCGCATCTTCGTGTTCCTGGCCGCGCTCGCGGGGCTTGGCTTTGCCTGCGGGCTCACCCCGGCCGAGATCCCGGTCGTCGAGCCGCTGACCCGGCCCGTCAGCTACCTGGAAGACGTGCGGCCCGTGCTCGACCGGCGCTGCGTCGTCTGCCACTCCTGCTACAACGCGGCCTGCCAGCTCAAGCTGAGCTCCTTCGAGGGCGCGGCTCGAGGCGGCAGCAAGGCGGCGGTCTACTCCTCTTCGCGGCTGACCCCGCAGCAGCCGACGCGCCTGTTCATGGACGCGCAGTCGATCGATGGCTGGCGGGAGCTCGGCTTCCACAGCGTGCTTCAGAGCAGCGTCCCGAGTCCCCAGAACGATTCGCTGATGCTGCTGATGCTGGAAGCGAAGCGGCTCGACCCCAAGCCGCGGGGCCAGTATCACGCCGAAGCCAGCGACCTCACCTGTGCTGCCGACTCTCGCGAGATGGGTCGTTTCCTCGCGCGAAACCCCGAGAAGGGTATGCCCTTCGGCTTCCCGGCCCTCGAGCCGGGAGAGCATGCAGTGCTCTCCACCTGGCTCGCTCGCGGTGCCTCCGGACCCGCGCCCGAAGAGCAGGCCGCGCTCATCTCGCCGCCCCCGGCCGATGCCGCGCAGATCGAGAAGTGGGAGGCCTTCCTGAACGACTCCGACGCCAAGCATCGGATGACCGCGCGCTACCTCTACGAGCATTTCTTCCTCGCCCACCTGCGATTCTCGAAGACGCCGGAAGGCCCCTTCTATGAGCTGGTTCGCTCGGCGACGCCGCCGGGCCAACCGATCTCGGTGATCGCGACCGTTCGCCCCTACGACGATCCGGGCATCGACCGCGCCTACTACCGATTCCGAAAGATCCACTCGACGATCGTCCGGAAGACCCACATGGTGGTCGCCCTCGGCGACGAGCGGCTCGCCCGCTACCGCGAGCTCTTCATCGAGCCCGAGTGGCTCGCGGAGCCGCGCGTCCTGCCGTATCGGGAGGTCGTCGACGCAAATCCCTTCGTGGTCTACGCGCAGATCCCGCCGCGCTCCCGCTATGCGTTCCTGCTCGACCACTCCGACTACATCATCCGTTCGTTCATGCAGGGCCCGGTCTGCAAGGGCCAGATCGCGCTCGACGTGGTTCGGGACCATTTCTGGGTCTTCTTCATGGACCCGGACGCGGATCAGGCCGTGCTGCATCCCGAATTCCTGATGGCCCAGGCGGGCAATCTGCGACTTCCCAACGAGGCGGGCAGCAATCAGAGGCTGCTCAAGACCTTCAGCGACAACTACCGCGAGCGGTACGCGGCCTTCTACAAGGCGAAGATGGCGCTGTATCGCGAGCAGGCCCCCAATGGCGAGGGGATCGACGCGATCTGGCGGGGCGAGCGGCCGGAGGATCATCCGCTGCTCACGGTGTTTCGCCACTTCGACAGCGCTTCGTTGCACCTGGGGGCGCTCGGTGATCTGCCCAAGACGCTCTGGGTGATCGACTATGCCCAGTTCGAGCGGATCTACTACGCGCTCGTCGCGGGCTTCGATGTCTTCGGGAATCTGTCGCATCAGGTGAACGTGCGGCGCTACATGGACTACTTGCGGATGGAGGGAGAGCTGAACTTCGTCCAGTTCCTTCCGCCCGAGACGCGCTATCCGATATTCGAACACTGGTACGCCGGGTCGGGTGCGCTCGAGGACACGAACGCGGTCGAGATCCTGACGTCTCGGCCGACGCGGATCGAATATCGGACCGACGATCCCAAGCGCGAGCTCGTCGAACGCCTGGTCGACGACCATCTGCTCGAGTCGCTTGGAATCGCGTTCGACGTCGTCAACTATCGCCGTGACGGGCGACAGGTCCCGATGCCGGCCGTGTTCGAGAGCGCGGAAGACCTGCTCGACGGATTTCGCGCGCTGACCGCGCCGGGGACCGGCTTCATCCGGCACCTCACGACCTCCGAGGTGAACGTTCTCTGGCTGCGCGTCCGGGGGCAGGGGCGACCGGACGTGATGATCTCGATCGTGATCAATCGCTGGCACGACAACGTGAGCACCTTGTTCCGCGAGGCCGCGACACTCGATCCCGCGAAGGACAGGATGGAGTTTCATCTCGGTCCGATCGGCGAGTATCCGAACTACTTCCTCGATGTCGCGCAGGAGGATCTGCCGGACTTCTTCGATCTGCTGGCCAACTTCGACGGCTCGCCCGCCTACCGGGCGAAGTTCGAGCGCTATGGCGTGAACCGGTCCGACGGTCGGTTCTGGGAGCTCTACGACTGGTTCCAGGCCGCGGCCGACAAGGCGGATCCAGTGAACGCGGGTCTCTACGACCTCAACCGCTACGCATCGAAGGCATTCGACTGAAGGCCGACGCGGGTCGCCCGCGCGACGTCGCTCGATCGGATTGGTGGGCGCCTTTTTTTCGTCGCCCGACCGCAAGACGAGTGGGGCGCTCCGCTGGCTTCGTCTGGATTCAGGGCGTTGGTGACGGTTTTTCGGGTCGCTCGGTCGTGCCGGAGCGGCAGGCCGATCAGATCCAGGAGAGAGGAGTGGAGATGAAGATGTCGACCGCACTCGGGCTGCGAGGGCGTCCTGCCAGGCTGGCCCGATCGCTCGCTTGTCTGGGTCTGCTCTCGGTCAGCACGACGGCTTGCGTGACGAAGGGAAAGTATCGGGGGCTCGAGGAAGAGCGTGATCTGCTCGCCTCCGAGCTCGCGATGCTCGCTGCCGAACGCGACGTCCTGCAGGACGACCTCGAGCAACGTGCCGCCGAGGCACGTGGCCTCGCCGCCGAGCTCGAGGCGACCGAGGCGCAGGCAGCACAGATGGAGGTCTCCTACAACGAGCTCGTCGGTGCCCTCGAAACGGAGGTCGCCCTCGGACAGATCGAAGTCGAGCGCGTCGTCAACGGGATTCGGCTCGCGGTCTCGGACGAGCTGCTCTTCTCCTCGGGCTCGGCCGAGCTCGATGCCCGCGGTCGTGAGCTGCTCGCCCGAGTGGCGGATCAGATCGATGAGCAGGATGCGATCGTCTCGGTCGAGGGACACACCGACTCGTTGAAGGTCAGCTCGAAGCTGGCGAGCCGCTATCCGACGAACTGGGAGCTCGCCGGTGCGCGCGCTGCGATCGTGGTGCGCGTCCTCGCCGAGAACGGCGTGAGTCCCGAGATGTTGCGTGCGGTCTCGCGTGGACCCTTCGATCCGAGGGCCACGAACGAGACGGCGGAGGGTCGCGCTCGGAATCGGCGGACGGAGATCCTGCTGAGGCCGATTCCGAAGAGCCTCTGACGACGCAGGGCAGCCTGACCCAAGGCGGCCAGTCTCGACCCAGCTCCCATCCGCGATGGAAGATGGAAAAAGAGCATCGAAAAGGAAATGGAACTGACAGGAGTCTCTGCCCGAAGCGAAGTCACGCGCGTCGTGACCCTTGCCGCAGTCTTCGCGTTTGGATTCGGGTGTGCCTCGACCGACGTGACCAACATCAATCGGACGGCCCCGGCCGACCTGCCTCGGCCCCAGCGGATCCTGGTCTACGACGTCGCTGCGACCGCCGACGACCTCGCTCCCGACTCGTCGCTCTCGGCCTGCCTGTCGGATGGTGAACGGAAGCAGACTCCAGAGGAGATCGAGCTCGGTCACGAGCCGGTGCACTGATCGCGAAGGAGCTGACGGCGAGTTTCCGGGCTCTCGGCCTGCCGGCCATGCGAGCGACGGGCACCGGGGTCGACGAGCGTCTCCACGACATGGTCATCCGAGGTGGCTTCGTCGAGGTCGACAAGGGAAACATGGCGCTGCGAGTCCTGATCGGCTTCGGCGCCGGGGGGAACGATCTCCAGACCCATTTCGAGGTCTACTCGATCACCGAGGCGGGGAGAATCCCGGTCGGAACCGCGGGGATCCAGGCTGAAGGTGGGCATGTGCCCGGCATGCTGCTCTCGATGGGACTCGGCGGCCTCGCGAAGGGGATCGCAGTGGGGGGGTGTGGCCGCTGGCAAGGAGTTCACGAGCGAGAGTATCCAGGGCGCTGCGAAACGAACCGCTGATCAGTTCATGGAGGAGGTGAAGCCTGGCCTCATCAGGCGAGGTTGGATCGCGAAATAGCTTCGTTTGCCGGCCTCGAGGGAGGGCCGGGTCCCGCCCCGACCCGGGGCCGCGCGGTGGCCGTTTTTTTAGACCCCCTTTCGGGCTCCGTGTGGGGCTCCCGAAAGCGTCTCGCCGGCTTGCTCTTGCACCTCGAATTGCCGCTCGCCGAATGCCGACAGACGCCTAACGCCCGTGTCGTGGCGACGATGGCTGTCTTATGGTGAAGGGCGATGCGCCGCTCACTGCTCCCTCTCCTTCCCTGGATCGGGCTCGTCCTGATGGGGAACTCGTGCGACTTCGCAGCGCGCGTGGGGACGCCGCCGCCCCCGCCCGAGGCGGATCGGCCCGTCGAAGGAGACGGGCTGCTCGTGGTCGTCCGAGCGGGCGACACGACACGACTGGATGAGGCGCAAGCGAGCGCTGCGACCGAGGCGCTCGTCGCGGCGGCGCTCGGCGTCAGCGCGCTGTCCGTGCCCGAGCCTGCGACAGTCGCGTGGTCGTCCTCGTCCGCCGGCGCGCCTCCGCTCACGCGAATCGAGCCGGTCATCGCAATCCCCGCTCCGATCGTCGAGTCGCGACCGGTCGGTGCCATTCCGGAGCCGGGGGGATGGCTGGTCTTCGCATGCGGCTTCGCCGCCTGCGCGGGCCGCCTGGGTCGCAATCGATCGAGGCCGGCGAGGTCGACCGGGAATCACGCGTCCGACGCAGCCTAGCCGAGGGCTCCCGTCGACTGTGCGGTGATCTCCCCCGAAATCGGAACGCGCTCGGCCCTTGCGTACACTCGAATCCAGCTCGGGTCTTGCAGGAGGATGCGAGGATCTCTGTCCGTGAGGGCCCCCGGGCGGCGAGGAAGGACCCCTGATGATCATGCAGAGCCTGCGCGCTGTCTCCGTGCTCGCCCCATCCGCTCGCCCCGGCGTTCGCGCGCATCGGCCGTCGCTTCGGGGTCTCGCCCTCTGCGCCGTCTGGCTGCTCCAGAGCGTCGTTGCCTCGGCTGCCGCGCAGGACGAGAACATCCCGCCCGGGACCCGTGAGGACATCATCCTGGTCGCCGCCGACGCGGTCATGGACGTCACGTCCATGGAGGACGACAGCACCTTCATCGTCCGGAACTACACGGACAAAGCGATCAAGACCTGCTTCTACTATCCGAACGACGATCTGATGGTCATCCCGATCGCGATCAAGGACGACAAGGACGACTGCATCACGACCCCGGCGGCGGGCAAGAAGAAATATCGGACGGATACGGTCGAGTGGGGTGAGTTCCGAAGGAAGCCCGGCTACCACCACACGCTCGAGCGCGAGCTCAACGCGCGGGTCTTTCGCAAGACCCGCCTCGGCACCTACAAGCGGTACTGCACCCGCAAGGGCATCTTTCAACCCGACCAGCTCCGGATCCGGGAAGACGGCGAGGGTTGTTCGGTGACGGTCGTCCGCAAGACCGACACGACCTACCTGAGGAGTCAGGGCATCTCCGACGGGGAGGGGATCTATCGCTGGACGGACGCCCACAAAGAGCGGATCAACTATCTCGTGGCGCGGAACGATCGCTACGCCATCGTCGCGATCCGTGGAACCTCGAACTACCAGAACTGGATGATGAACGGCGAGCTCTCGGACGATGATCCCGAGAAGAAGCCTCGGTCGAAGGCGGACAAGCGGAAGTCGATCGCGAATGCCGTGCCGATTCCAAAGCGTGGAGCATTGGTCCACACCGGCTGGTGGCGCGCCTCGGGCAAGATCTACGACCAGGTCGAATCCGTCGTCGCGGACTGGGCTGGCAAGCGCGGGAGCAAGAGGGAGCTGATCATCACTGGCCACAGCATGGGCGGCGCCGTTGCGACCTATCTGACGACACGATTCATGGAGGCCGGCTACGAGAACGTCCATCTCGTGACCTTCGGCTCCCCGCGCGTCACCACTCGATCCTTCGTCCGGAAGTTCAACGCGCTCGCTGAGTCGAACGCAGCGAGCGTGTCCTTCGTCGAGCGGCCCGACGATCCGCGCATCCTCGACTGGGTCGAGCCGATCGAGAAGACACCTGGCATGACGATCTACGGTGTGGACCGCTATCGGGGCAAGCACGTGGTCTACCGTTCGGGCTGCTCGGACCCGCACAGTCGATCCGATTATCATGGGCGCGCGAAGAGCTCGGCCTACGTGTGTGATGAAGCGGGCGATGACGACGAAGAGGGCGGGCGCAGACGCGTAGGCCCTCCTGGCGACGCGGAAGATCGCGATCCTTCGGGAGATGGCGATCGGCGTCGGCGATAGGTCCCGCTGCAATCCTGCGTCCACCCGGTACTCTCTGCCTCCGCCCGGGGTCCGCGGCCCGTCTACCGCTCACGCCCCGCTCGTGGCCCGAGGCCCGGCCCAGGAGAGACAGGCATCATGGCGCTCGACGACATCCGGATCGTTCTCGTCGAGCCGGCGCATCCGGGCAATATCGGCGCCGTCGCGCGCGCGATGAACACGATGGGGCTCGGTCGGCTGGTCCTCGTCCGTCCGCGCGTCTTTCCGTCGGACGAAGCGGATCGCCGCGCGATGGGCTCGATCGAGATCCTGCGGCGTGCGCAGGTGGTGGAAGACCTGGGAGACGGCATCGCGGACTGCCCCCTGGTGATCGGCTGCTCAGCGCGCTCCCGATCCTTTCCGCATCCCGAGCTCGACGCCAGGCAATGCGGTGCGCAGCTCGTGCTCGAGACGTCGACGGGGGCTCCCGCAGCGCTCGTCTTCGGCCCGGAGCGGACGGGGCTCGCGAACCGCGATCTCGACCGCTGCACCCATCAGGTCGTGATTCCGACGAGCGAGGCCTTCTCGTCGTTGAATCTGGCCTCGGCTGTTCAGCTGCTCGCCTATGAGATCTTCCTGGCCGGTCGCGAGCCGGAGCGGGCGGAGGAGGTCAAGCCCGAAGGGCGCCCGACGGACCATCGCGCCATGGAGGTGTTCTACGAGCACCTCGAGCAGGCGCTCGACTCGCGGGGCTTCCTGGACGGGGAGATGCGCGAGGTCACGATGACCAAGTTTCGTCGGCTGATTGGGCGCGCGCGGCCGCATCCGGGAGAGCTCAAGCTCCTGCACACGCTGATACGGATGGTCGATCCGGACGTGGACTGAGCGCCTCGTCGGCGGCTGGCGCTCAGTCGGCCAGGTAGTACTCGATCGTCGAGACGACGCGGATCCGCTTGATATGCGGGGTCTGGCTGTCGCGACTGTCGATCGAGAACTGGCCCTGGTTGGCGCGCTTGATCTTCCCGAGTCGGCTCTCGGAGTCCTTCGCGAACTTCTCGGCGACGCTTCGTGCGTTGCGGGTCGCCTCCTCGACCATCGAGGGCTTCACGTCGTTGAGCCCCGTGTACAGGTACTGGGTCTGATTGCCGTATTCTTCGCGTGCGAAGACGATTCCGCTCTTGCCCAGACGCGCGAGACCCGGGATCGCGGCGCGGACCGTGTCGACCTGCGGTGAGTAGACGGAGACGGTCTGCTGGGCGAAGTAGCGCAGGGAGACCTCGCCCGAGCCACCGTATTGCTGAGCGAGCTTGTCGACGAGGGCGGGCGCCGAGACGCTGATCTCGTCTTTCGGGATCCCGCTGGCGGTCAGGAAGGCTTCGATCTCGGAGACGTCGGCTTCGAGCTTCGCGTAGATCTCGCCCAGGTCGTTGGCGGCGGCGCTGATCTGGATCGGCCAGAGCACGATATCCGCAGGGACTTCGCGCTCGGAGAGGCCCTTCACGGTGACGGTCCGCTCGTACTCCTTGAAGCGCAGGGCGCCCTGGCCGAGCAGCCAGCCGAGTCCGAGGAGGCCGAGAAACAGGAAGATCCCGAGCAGGGCGGCGGGCGCTTTCGAATCGGCAGATTGACTCATCGGGTCGGGACCTCCAGCGGGTCGGGGGGTTGAGGAACGAGGATCGCCCAAGAATGGCGGATGCTGCGCGGTAAGTCGCCGTCGGGCGCTCGGGAGTTCGGCGAAGGTCGGCCGTCCGGGACGGGCGGATTCGGTCCCAGAGCGGGCTTGAAGCGTCCAAAGGGCCCGCGGCGGACGCGGGGGAGGCGCCTTTTCCATGTGTCCGGGAGTCCCCCTCGTCGGCGGATAGAAGCGCTACGATGCGCCCCTCGTCAGGGGGACTCGTGCGCATTTGGATCGTCGGCAGCGGATTGATTTTCGTGGTTTGCGGGCTGCTGATTTTTGCCTGGAAGCTCCTGGCGCTCGATCTCCCGTTGTTGCCGGAAGAGCCCGAAGGCCTCTGGCAGGTCGGGCTGCGCGCGACGGGCGTACCCGAGGCGGATGTCTTCAGCCTCCAGGCCGCGATGCCATCACCGAGCAAGCATCAGTTCGTGTTCGGCGAGCGATTCTCGTCGGGGCGGCTGCGCCTCAGCGTTCGTGACGAAGAGACCGGGCGCCGCGCCGTCTGGCGCGGGTCGGGGTCGGCGCCGGTCGAGATCGATCTGGTCTTTCGTGTTCAGCTCACCCGGCGCGACACCCCGATCCCACTGCGAGAAACCGGTCAAGCCGTTCCCGAAGCGATCGAGCGCGCGTATGGCGTTGCCTCGAATGGTCTGCCCATTCACTCCGAGGACGTCGTCGAGGTCCTCGGCGAGCTCGATCTGCCCGATCAGGAAGACGTCGGTGGGCGGATCCGGTCGATCTACGCGTTCGTCGTGCACGAGACTCGAACGGGGCGGTCGGACGATCCGTTGCTCGTGCTGCGCGATCGCGAGGGCAGTCGACTCGGGCGTGAACGGTTGCTGGCGACCCTGCTGCGGGCCGCCGGGATCCCCACACGACTCGCGCGGGGCCTCGAGCTCCGCGAGCCCAATCCCGAAGAGCGGGTCTGGTGTCAGGTATGGGTCGGCGATTGGGTCCCGGTCTCGGCGACCAATCGCTTTCTCGGAGAGCCTCCGGACGATTTCCTGACCCTCGCGTTCAACGACGCGCCGCTGGTGTCGGGCTCGGCGCTCGCCTCGGTCGACTACGAGTTCGAGGCGATCCGCGAGCGACTCAGTCCGCAAGAGGTCGCCACGATGATGATGCCGTCGGACGACATCTTCTCGAAGCTCTCGCTCCATCGTTTGCCGGTCGGGCTCCAGTCGGCGCTCCGGGTGCTGCTCCTGATGCCGCTCGGCGCGCTGGTTCTGACCGTGATGCGGAACGTGATCGGCTTCCCCTCCTACGGCACGTTCATGCCCATGCTGATCGCGCTCGCACTTCGGGGCACAGGGCTCGGCGTCGGACTGCTCCTGGTTGGTCTGGTGCTCGCGATCGGTGTCGGCGGGCGGCTCTTCGTGACCAAGCTGCGTTTGCTGCTGGTGCCGAGGCTCTCGCTCTTGTTATGTGTCGTCGTGGCCAGCGTGACCGGCCTTGCGATGGTCGGCTTCGAGTTCAACGAGCGGAACTTCTATGCCGGCCTGATCTTTCCCATCGTGATCCTGACGATGCTCATCGAGCGGTTCTCGATCACGATGGCCGAGGAAGGCCTGCGCTCGGCTGGGCTCCGGGCGGGCTCGTCGATCGTCCTGGCGGTGGTTCTCTACCCGCTCTTCACGAACGCGACGATCGAGCACATCATGTTCTCCTTCCCCGAATGGATCCTGGTCGTGATGGGGATCCTGATCTGGATCGGCGGCTACACGGGATACCGCGTGAGTGACATCCTCCGCTTCCGACGGGCGGTCGCCCTCCCATGATCATCCAGCGCCTCAAGGAGCGCGGCTTCCTCGGGATGAACCGGCGCAATATCGAATATGTGCAGCGCTGGAACCCGCGCCATCTCTATCCGCTCGTCGACGACAAGATTCGCACCAAGGATGTTTGTGCGGATGCGGGCGTCCCGACGCCTCGGACGCTTGCGGTCGTCAGCTACCTGCACGAGCTGGGCGACCTCCTGGAGCGGCTTTCTGCCGAAGAGGCCTTTGTCGTGAAGCCTTCGCGCGGCTCCCAGGGCAACGGAATCCTGGTCGCGACCTCGCGCGAGGGAGATCACTGGAAGAAAGCGAGCGGCAGCCCGATCACGCTCGACGATCTTCGCTTCCGGGTGGCCGAGATCCTGTCGGGGCTCTACTCGCTCTCGGGACAGCCCGACCGTGCGCTGGTCGAGGAATGCCTCAAGATTCATCCGGCGATGACCCGGGTGGTCCACGGCGGGGTGCCCGATATCCGGGTCATCGTCTATCGGCGCCACCCCGCGATGGCGATGCTGCGACTGCCGACCCGGGAGGCCGACGGTCGGGCGAATCTCCACCAGGGAGCCATCGGCGTCGGCATCTCGCTCATCGACGGTCGGCCCGTGAGTGCGGTCTGCCATTCCCGGCCCATCGAACGCCACCCGGACACGGGGACATCGCTCAAGGAAATCGAGATCCCCGATTTCGACGAGCTCCTGCGCATCGCCACGATTGCGGGCTCGCATACCGGGCTCGGCTACGTCGGTGTGGATCTCGTGCTGGATGCCGAGCGCGGGCCGGTGATCCTCGAGCTCAACGCGCGGCCTGGACTCGCGATCCAGCTCGCGAACTCCGCAGGTCTCGTCCTGCGCCTCTCCATGTTGGATCGCCGGATGCGCGAGGACGCGACCGTCCTGGAGCGAATCGAGCTCTCACGTGCGGTCGAGAAAGAATGCAGCCGATGATTCGCTTCGTATGCCAGGTCCTGATGATCGTCGCCTTCGCTTCGCCAGCCCTCGCGGAGGACTACGACGTCGCCTACCAGGTGCGCATCCTGCCCGACGTCGGAATCGCGGCGGTGACGATTCGCGTGACGCAGTCTGCCCCGATCCTGTTCGAGCTGTCGGCCACCCTCGAAGGCGAGCACTGGTTCGATTTCGAGGCCGACGGCGAGCTCGAGATCGACGAGACCAAGGGCTTTCGGTGGCAGCTGCCGGATCGCGGCGGCCGACTCAGCTACTCGGCTCGTATCGATCGGCTACGGGACGATCAGCAGTACGACTCGCGCTGCATGTCGAGCTGGATGCTGACGCGCTCCGAGGACTTCTTTCCGCCGATGGCCGCGAAGTTCCGGGACGGCGCTCAGGCCGCCGCCACTCTCGAGTTCGAGGTCCCGCCCCGATGGCGGGTCGTGACGCCCTTCAAGCCGCAGGGCAAGCGCTACCTGATCGAGCAGCCCCATCGAAGCCTCGACCAGCCCAAGGGTTGGTTGATCGCGGGACGCCTCGACCAGCTCGAGGAGGACGTCGCGGGTACGAAGATCCTGCTGGCCAGCCCGCGGAAGCACGACTCGAGACTGCGCGACGTGCTCACGCTGCTGCGCTTCACGCTTCCGACGCTCGCCGAGGTCGCCGTCGAGATGCCCGAGCGGATCGTGATCGTGATGGCCGACGATCCGATGTGGCGGGGCGGTTTGGCCGGGCCCGACTCGCTCTACCTCCATGCGGATCGACCGCTGATCGATAGCGATGGCACCAGCCCCTTGATCCACGAGCTGGTCCACGTGATGACCCACGCCCGAGCAGCCCAGGGATTCGACTGGATTCTCGAGGGGCTGGCCGAGCTCTACTCCCTCGAGGTCCTGCACCGGTCGGGGGCGGTCAGCGACGAAACGCATGCCGAGAGTCTCGAGCGGATGCGAAAACGCGGTCAATCCGTGCGCGCGTTCTCGGGTGAAGCGGCGGGAGCGGAGACCGCCAGCGCAGTGACCCTGCTCCATCGGATCGATCAGCGCATCCGCGAAGAGACCGAAGACGCCGCCTCCCTCGACGGCGTCGTGGCGGCGCTCGTCTCGGAACGAACCGTGCTCGATCGAGACACCCTGCTCGAGCTGGTCGAACGCACGTCTGGCGTGGATGTCACGGAGATCCTCGATCGCGGTCCGAAGAGCGGTCGCGCGACGACGCCCTAGGCCACGCGCGCGAATCGCGATCCGCAGGCGATACCCGTGCCTGCGAGGCCGAGGAGGCCCAAGAGGCCCGGGCCCGGGACGATGCGCGGGGGGCCCGGATGACCGATCGCGCCGGCGATTCGCCGGACGAGGCCGTCCTGCTTGTTCAGCACGAAGATCTCACCCGTCGGGCCGACGCCCCAGCGCGTATCCGTACGCTGCAATCCGAGCAGCCCGGTCGATTCTCGGAGGAGTTCGCGGAAGGTCTTGTCGACGCCGGCATCCCGGATCAAGACCTCCTCGAAGGGCGAGAGTCGGCCGCCCGACAGGGATTCGAGGTCGCCGAGATCGTTTCGCTCGACCAGCTGGCTGACGTGCACCGCGAAGAAGGGGCCGGGGTTGCTCGCGAAATCAGCGAAGAGCATCGTGCCCCGGAGCGCAGGGATCCGGCTGCCTCGATAGACCGGTCCGCCGACGATCGCCGCGGATCCGGTGATCCCGTTTCCCTGATGATCGTATTGCGCCACCGGATAGAGGAAGTCGTCGCTCGGGTGGTCGACGGGCAGGGGTGAGACGGTATCGCTGTCGACGTAGACGAACGCGCCTTCCCGACGACTCCAGCCGTAGTTCCCGCCCTTGCGGACGACGCTCATCTCTTCGATGACGCCCTGGCCGATGTCCGAGACGTACATCCGGCCCGTGATCGCGTCCCACTCGAATTTGTGTGGGTTCCGGAAGCCGTAGGCCCAGACTTCGAGCACCCGGTCCGCGATGCCGGAGAAGGGATTGTCGAGAGGCACCGTATAGGGGGCGGAGCCGACCGCGAGCGGGTCGATCCGGAGGATCTTGCCGTGGGGGTAGGGGGCGGGCGTCGCGTCGATGTCCTGGGAGAGATCGAAGGGCCCGCCGCTGCCTCCGCCGTCGCCCAGGGAGATGAAGAGCTTGCCGTATTCCGGCGTGCCCGGAAGTGCGGTCGGATCGAAGCCGAGATGTCCGCTGTTGTGATTGCTGAGGGGCTGCTCGATCCGCATCAGCTCTCGGTAGGAGGTCAGATCGACATCGCCGTCGGCACCGAGCGTCCACTCGGAGAGCACGGTCCAATGGTTCGTCGAGCCCGGTGAGTCGAACACGACGGGGCTGCCGACGGGCATCGATCCGGGCGCGCGGCTGAAGGCGAGGTACATCTTTCGGAAGCCCGAAGCGGTCGGCTCGCCGAAGTCGGGATGAAAGGCGAGGGAGCGAACGCCGGTTTCGTTGCCGATCTGGAGATCGCCGACCGCCAGCGCCAGATCGAGAAACACATCGACCACCGGATTCGGGACGCTCGGATCGAAGCGGTAGATCGTTCCGCGCTGATCGATCACGTAGGCGAGACCGGTCGTGGTGTTGGAGACGAGCTGCTCGAGGCGCGGAGCCGAGCCCGCGCTGTCGGGGATCTGCACGACCTCTTCGAGCACGAGGGTCCAGGCTGCGAGGGGGGCCGAGCTGGCGATCGGATCGTTCGTTTGCTGGGCGCCGCCGAGCGGCGCGTGTCCGAGCAGGCCGAGCGCGAACAGCAGGATCAGGCAGCGCAGCGGGTGGGGAGCTCGGGGCGGCACGATGTGCGCGGTCTCCGTGATGGTTCGCGGCGGTTCGCGCCGACGGGCTCGTCGCAGGGATCGGGACGAACGAGACGATGCCGGACTTGCTTCTGATCGGACGTGACGGAACGCACCATGCATCCGACTCTCCGTCGGAAGCCAGCGACCGCCAGGCGTCGGGCCGGGCGTCGCGAGCCCCGGTGGATTCAATCGGGCGAGGCGTCTTCGAGCGTCTCGAGCTCGGCGAGGCCGATCGCAAAGCCCAGGAAGTTGATCGCTCCGATCGCGAGGGTGCCCGCCAGGGCGATCAGATAGAAGGTCGGGACGCGATCGGCAGGCAGTCCGATGATGCACGCGAGGTCCGAGACCAGGGCGATCTCCGCCAGGGTTTGCAGCCAGTCCTCGTGCATCATGCGATGCCTCCCCGCGTCGGCGCGTCGAGATCGCGCAAGCAGAGGCTACCAGAGCCCCTGGCAGGTCGGATCGGGGCCCTCGAGCCCCTGACGCGGGCTCGGTGAGGCCCTTCGAGTGATCGTCGCAACGCAGGCCCGGGCGCGTGGGAGACAGGTGAGGCGGCAAAGCTAGAATCCGGCGGTGTCTCGTCGAATTCCGAGCATGCTGCTCATCGGGGCAGCCCTGTTCCTGATTTCCTGCAGCACCCGGAACGCTTCGACTGGCTGGGTGCCTGATCCGGAGATCTTGCCGATTCCGATCGGCGAGTCCGGGGTCGAGCCGCTCACCTTCAAGGGCGTGATCTACCGGATCCCGGTCGGTCAGATCCTCGGCGAAGTGCGACTGCGTCGTCGGGTCGTCGACGAGATGCGCTGGACGGTTCCGCGGACGCATTCGCTCGAGTGGAACGTTGCGGTCACGGATGGTCTGCGCGGGTACGGGTATGCGGTGCGGGACGCTGCCGACGCGATCTTCGATCGCAAGGGCCGCCGCGAGATCAAGGTTCGCTACGAGATGGCGGCGATCCTGCACGACGCGAAGCTCGACTTCGCATACGAGTACGACACGCGGCGGGCGGCCCGTGGTCCGGGTGTCGGGACCGCGGAGGTCGAGGTCGAGGTGCGGCTCTTCGATGCGATCGAAAATCGCACCGTCTACGAGCACGTCTTCTCCGGTCGTGCTCGCGAGGCCGGTCGTAATCCGAACCCGATGATGCCGGCCGTCCTCGAAGCGATTCTGAAGGTCGCCGGCGACGCCGAGTTCGCGTCGATCGTCGCGCGAAGCGGGAACGCTTCGGACGCATTCGCGCGGGGCGCCGAGACGACGCCGATCGCAGCGTGTCCGCGTCGCAGCGAGTCCGTCCTGCCCGACGATCTGCCCTCGACGCTGCGTGCAGTGGTCGAGATCCAGGTCGGATCGCTCGGTGGAACGGGGGTGATCGTCTCGCCCGACGGCTGGGTCTTGACGGCAGCGCACGTGATCGCGGATGCGCCGGAGGTCTGGGTGCGTCTCGACGCGGGCGCGCTCCTCCCGGCAGAGGTCCACTCGTTGGACCCGAGATCCGACCTCGCATTGGTTCGCATCCAGGGCCGCGAGCACCCGTGCATTCCCCTGCGAGCGGCCGCGACGAAGCTGGAGCTCGGTAGCGACGTATTCGCGGTCAACATCGCGATCGGCGACAACCACGAGCCCACGATCACGCGCGGGGTCGTCAGTGGCTTTCCCGAGCAGGAAGGTCGTCGCTTCATCCAGACCGATGCCAGTCTGAATCCGGGCAGCAGCGGTGGGCCGCTGCTCTCGCCCGACGGGTCGATCGCGGGCATCACCGTTGCGAAGCTGGTCGGGAATGCGATCGAGGGCACGGGGCTGGCCGTGCCGATCGATGATGTCGTGCGCAACCTCGCGATCCGGATCGAAGCGCCCTGAGGTCGCGATGAATCCGAAGCTGCTCAGTCTGTCTGCAGGTGATGCCCAATCGGTGTTCATCCGCTTCGCCTGCGCGGCCGATTCTCTGGTCCATGGCGTGCAATTGCGGGCTTCGAACGACCTGTCTGTGCAGAGTCGTTCTCTACGCGCTGCTCAGAGACAGATGGCCCGATTCTTGAAAATGGAGTGAATCATCATTCTGGCGGATCAACGGAGATCCGTTCGAGAACAAAGAGAGATCGAGGACAAGGGCGTCCTGGCTGAATGTGATTCAGCTTGGGCGCCCTTTCGATTTCTGGGCCCCGTGTGGCTGATCGGTGCCTCGCACGAGGCCCGATGGCTCGCGAAACCGATCGATCCGCAGACATCGATCCGAAGACCAAGGAGAAATGCCATGTTCACTGAAGCCGAGATCGCGGTCGTACGCGAGACCTGGGCACCGGTTGCGAAGGATCCGGAGGCCGCGGCCGCGCTCTTCTACGGGCGCCTCTTCGAGACCGCGCCCGAGGTCAAGCCGCTCTTCAAGGGTGACATGGAGGAGCAGGGCAGGAAGCTGATGCAGATGATCAGCATCGCTGTCCAGAACATGCATGACGTCGAGAGAATCGTTCCCGCGCTCGAGAAGCTCGGGGCCGAGCATGCTGCCTTCGGCGCGGAGCCCGAGCACTATCCGGTGGTGGGGGACGTGCTGCTCGGCACGCTGTCCGCTGCGCTCGGTGACGCCTTCACGGACGAGGCGCGTGCTGCCTGGGGCAAGACCTACGGGGCTCTCTCGTCCGTGATGATCCAGGCGGCGGGATAGGGACGACGGAGGTGGACGCTGCCAAGGCGAGACAGCCGAAGCCCTTCGATCGGGCGCGAAAGGGACCTGTCGGACTCCTATCGCGCCTCGTCCCTGTCTCGTTCGCCAGTCGGCGAGAGGATCTGCTCGCCGAGGGCGAAGGTTTCGGGCGATCGAGCTCTCCGCGGACGCTCGTCGTCGTCGGCGGAGGTATGGCGGCACAGCGCTTCATCGAGCGAGTGGCCGAGGGGTCGCGATCGGAGGATTATCGAATCATCCTGCTCGCCGAAGAGTCCTCGCTTCCCTACGACCGGATCCATCTTGCCAATCTGCTGGAAGGCAAGTCCGTCGGGTCTCTGGCCTTCCGCTCCGAGGACTGGTTCGCGAGTCGGGGAATCGAGGTCCGTACGAAGGACCCGGTGCTCTCGATCGAGCCCGCGCAACGGATCGTACGCACCGATTCGGGGCACGAGATCGCCTACGACCACCTCGTGCTCGCGACCGGGAGCAGGCCGCTCGTCCCGCCCATCCCGGGCGCCGAGCTCGACGCAGTCGCCACCTATCGGACGATCGAGGACGTCGAACGGATCGGGGGCCTCGCCGGTCCGAGGGCGCAGGTGGTCGTCATCGGGGGCGGGCTGCTCGGCATCGAGGCGGCCCATACGTTGCGCAAGCGCGGCTGCACGGTCGAGGTCGTGGAGCAGGCTTTGCGTCTGCTCCCGAGGCAGCTCGACGTCGAGGGCGCGGAGGTCTTCCGGCGACAGGTCGCGGCGGCGGGGATCGGCCTGCACCTGAATTCTCAGGTGGCCGAGATCCGCGAGGCCACGGGCGGAGTCGAGGTCGCGCTCGCGACCGGAGACACGATTCCCGCGCAGCTCGTCGTGATGGCCATCGGGATTCGACCGCGAGACGAGCTCGCTCGGGCAGCCGGTCTCGAGTGTGATCGATCCGGGGGCGTCATCGTCGACGAAACGCTGAGTACCTCGGACCCGAGCATTCACGCGATCGGGGAATGTGCACGGCATCAGGGCTCGGTTCCCGGCTTCGTTGCGCCCTGCTACGGGATGGCCGATACGCTGGCCGCGCGCTTCGAAGGCCGAACGGCGAGCTTCGAAGAGTCGGTCCCGTCGGCTCGCCTCAAGGTGGACACGATCGACGTCGGATCCGTTGGCGAGTCCCTCGCAGAGGGAATCGGCGTCCAGAGCCTCGATTGGTCCACCCCCGACGAGTATCGACGCATCGTGTTGCGTGAGGGGCGAGTGGTCGGGGCGATCGCGGTCGGCTCGACTGCCGACCTTCCCGCTCTCCAGGAGCGGATCGCGCGTCGCGCCCGGCTCTTCGAGCGACAGCGCAGACGCTTCGCCGAAAGCGGTCGCCTCACCCGCGGCCCCGAGCATCGTCCCGTCGCCCGCTGGTCGGACGAGACGATCGTCTGCGCTTGCACCGGCGTCACCTGCGGCGGTCTTCGCAGCGCGCTCGCTGCTGGAGCCACGCGCAGCGAAGCGCTCTGCCAGGCGACCGGCGCGAGCTCGGTCTGCGGATCCTGCCGGCCGCTCGTCGAAGAGCTCGCGGGCGAGCGGGCGGGGGCCTCTCGGGCGACAGCCGGCGCGGGTCTCGCCGTCTCGGGTCTCGCGGCCTTCGCCCTGATGGCGCTCGCCTGGTGGCTCGCGCCGGTCCCGATGGCGGACTCCTTCGAGGTCACTCCTGCCTGGGACGTTCTGTGGCGCGACGCCTGGTGGAAGCAGCTCAGCGGCTTCGTGCTGGTTGGTATGACCGTCTCGACGCTGCTGCTCTCTGCCCGCAAGCGCTTTCCGGGCTTCGCGCTGGGCGAGTTCTCGCACTGGCGACTCTTCCACGCCGCGATCGGGGTCGCCACGATCGTCGGCGTGGGGATTCACACGGGCTTTCGGATGGGCGCGAACCTCAACTTCGCGCTGATGGCCTGCTTCGTCGCCGTGCTTGTTCTGGGCTCGCTGACCGCGCTCGTGACGAGTCTCGAGAGCCGGCTGCCCGCCTCGATCGGCGGGCTGCTTCGACGCAGCTGGACCGTCGCGCATATCGCTCTGTTCTGGCCGCTGCCCGTCCTGATCGGCTTCCACGTCCTGGCCATCTACTTCTATTGATCGGGCGGGAGCGCTTGTCTTGAAACTCAGTTACTGGGCCTGGCTCGCAGGGTCGAGCATCGCGGCCGGAGCTCTCGGAGTCTCGATGTTCGCTCCCGACCTGGCTGAAGAGATCCCGAAATTCCCGATCTCCCGGACGGCTTTTCTTCCGGGACAGACGACGCTCGGCCACTATCAGATCGAGCTCGCCTGTGAATCCTGTCATACCGCTCGCTTCAACGACCAGGCGAGCCTGCAGTCGGCATGCGTGGATTGCCACGGAGCCGAGCTCGAGGTTGTCGACGACTCCCATCCGCGAACGAAGTTCACGGATCCGCGCAACGCTGATCGCGTCGAATCGCTCGATGCCCGCTACTGCGTGACCTGTCATCGCGAGCATCGTCCGGAGCTGACCGGCAGCATGGGACTCAGTCTTCCGGGCGATTACTGCTATCGCTGCCACGAGAACGTCGCCGAAGAGCGACCCACCCACGAAGGGCTGGCCTTCGACAGCTGCGCTTCCTCGGGCTGCCACAATTTTCACGACAACCGCGCGCTCTACGAGGACTTCCTCGTCGAACATCGCGCGGAGCCCGATCACCTGCCGATCGCTCGCGTCCTCGACAGATCCCGACTCGAAGATGCCTGGCCGGGCGATCCCGTGACGGGCGAGCGAGCGGAGCCGAAGCCGCTCGCGGCGCCGGAGCACGATGCTCCCGCGAATCTGGCCGAGCTCGATCGTTGGGTGGCCGAGTGGACGGGCACGCGGCACGCCGAGAGCGGCGTGAACTGCCGCGATTGCCATGCGAGCGGCGGGGGCTCCTGGACGAACGAGGTCGCCGTCTCGCGCTGCCAGGGTTGTCACCAGCACGAGTCGGAGGGCTTCCTGGCGAGTCGCCACGGCATGCGCATCGCGGCGGGGCTCGCACCGATGAGCCCGGCGCAAGCGAGGCTTCCCATGCGAGAGCAGGCTCACGACCGAAGTGTCGACTGCAACAGCTGTCACGGCGCGCACGCCTTCGATACCCGCCAGGCCGCGGTCGAAGGCTGCCTCGAGTGTCATGCGGACGAACACACTCTCGCCTACGAGTCGTCGCCGCATCACCTGCTCTGGCAGGCGGAGCAGCGTGGCGAGCTCGCGCCCCGATCGGGTGTCTCCTGCGCGACCTGCCATCTGCCGCGGCTGCTCGACGAGCGCCCGCCGGATCGTGTGCTCGTGTCGCATAACCAGAACGACTTCTTGCGGCCGGGCGACAAGATGATTCGCGCCGCCTGCATGAGCTGCCACGGGCTCGGCTTCTCGATCGATGCCCTGGCCGATGCGGCGCTCGTTCGAAGCAATTTTCGCGGAGATCCCGCGCGAGAAGTCCAGAGCATTCACTACGCGGCCGCTCTTCGTTGGGAACTCGAAGGGCGGAGTCCGCCATGGGAACGCTCGAAAGAGCACGAACCAGAAAATGAGGAGTAGATCGAATGACCGGAATGAAGCAGTGGATGGGAATGCTGGCACTCGCATGCGCGATCGTGAGCGTTGGATGTGAGTCTCCCGAGAGCACATCGGGTGGAATAGAGCCGCAGACGATGGCCGACGCGCTGCATGCGGTGATGGAGTCGGATCGCACGGTCTACACGCGAAACGTCGTCAATCGGCTGGTGAAGGAGAAGGGCGTGATCAAGGCGAGTGAGCATTGGAAAGACGAGCCGGCGCTGCCGCTGCCCGCGCAAATGTTTCGCATGGGAGCCGAGATGGTGGCGAAGAAGGATGCTGGCTTCACGTATTCACTGCTCTCGATGTGGCCGATCAACAAGCAGAACACGCCTCGAACAGAAGTCGAGATCGCCGGCCTCGAGTTCGTCGCGGCAAACAAGGGGCAGAACTTCTATGCGGAGGAGATGCTCGCCGGCGACAAGTACTTCACCGCCGTCTATGCCGACACGGCCGTGGCGCCTGCCTGCGTCAGCTGTCACAACGAGCACAAGGACACGCCGAAATCCGACTTCAAGCTCGGAGACGTGATGGGGGGCGTCGTGCTGCGGATTCCGATTGGGTCGTGAACGGCGGATGTCGGGTCGGCTGATGAGAAGCCTGCGCGGGCGCGTGTATCCGCTCGCTCTCGGAATTCTGCTCGTCGGGTTGCTCGGCTGCGAGCCGTCCGAGGGCCCCGCGGCGGCCGAGGGCTTCAAGGTCCTGAGCGTACCGGCCAAGGCTCCCCCGGAGCCCGTCGCGGCGTCTTCCGAGCTCTGGGAGACACCGCTCTCGGACCCGTTTCTCGAGACCGGTCGTGTGGTCTGGAGCGGAACATGTATCCGCTGCCACTCGACCGGTCTCGGCGGGGCACCCCTGATCGGTCATCGCGGGCTCTGGGCGCCCCGACTCGCCCAGGGCCTCGACGTCCTCGTGGAGCACGCACGCAACGGCTTCTACGGAGACGTAGGGGAGATGCCTGCGCGCGGCGGAAACGACGACTTGTCCGACGAAGAGGTGCGCGCCGCCGTTCACTTCATGGCCACTCGGGCGATGTAGCGTTCGCGTCCTGCCAGGGATCTTCCTCGCGGGCGACTAGCAGGCGGGCGACGGGTCTACGTCCGCAGGGACCTCCTCGTCGCCCAGCACCAGCACCCTCCGGACGATCTGCCAGCGGTCACGCTTCGAGTCCCGGGCCAGCTGGTCGTAGTAGCGACCGATCGTCGCGAGCCTGATCTCACCGTCCTGCGTCGACGCCGCGCAGAGATCGGTCCAGGCCCGGGCCCGGTCCTCGCCGTCGAGGTCGATGACGGGCTGCAGGACGATGTGCTTCGCCGGCGTATCCGGCTGCATGCCGCCGATCTCGCGCTTGATCTCGTCGCGCCCGCGATAGGTCTGTCCCCAGACGCGGAAGACGGCGTCTTCGCTGAAGAGCTCTCCCCACTCCTCGATCCGCTTCGAGTCGAGTAGCTGGCCGTAGATCGCAAGCAGTCTTCGGATCGCTTCCAGATCGTTCATGCGTTCGCTTCCTCGCGTCCGGCCTCAGGCCGTCTGGCTTCGAGCTGCGTGGGAGATTTCCAGGCCGACTGCAATCGACTAACACGAGTCAACTTGGTCGATGCTTCACCCGATCGACTCTCCATGCTTCTGCCCATGTGTCTGCACGTCAGAGCCGGGCAAAGACCGGAGAGAGACGATGTCCCGACGCTTGCGATCGATCCTGCTCGCTTCGATTCTGACCGTAGCCCAGGCGGTGGCGCTCGGTGATCCGGCTTCGGCCGAGTCGCTCGAGGCCGTCAGGATCGAGATCGACTTCTTCGAGGACGGATCCGCGGAGCCGATGAATCATGCCACGGTCTGGACGGCCGGCCGGCGCCTTCGGGTCGAGCAGTCGGTGCCGGGCCAGCTCGCGAAGCGGGCGACGTTCATCTATCGGGGCGATGAGGATCTGATCGTGAGCGTGTCGGAACGCGACCGTAGCTATACCCGGGTTCGTCGCCAGATGATCTCGGCCCTCGCACAGGAGACCAGGGGGCCGCGTCGAGAGGTGGACGCTCAGCTGCGGGCCTTGCCGAACGATCAGCGGAAGGCGTTCGAGCGCCTGATCGGGGTTTCCCGGCAGGATCCCGGCATGGCGCGCAAGCCGGTCCGCATCGACCGGGCGGACGGGGGCGCGAGCGTGGCGGGATTCGATTGCTTTCAGGTCGTGCTGAGCCGAGATGATCGGCCCTTTGGTACGGCGTGCGTCGCACCCTGGGAGCGGCTCGGCATGAAGCCCTCGGACGTCGAGATCTTCCGCTCGCTCGCCAACTTTCAGCGAGATGCCCTGGGCGCGCGAGCGCTCACGCCCATGGAGCTCGTGCCCGACCAGCCGCTCGACCTGATCGTGCAGTTCGGTGGACTTCCGCTCTCCTTCGAGCGGTCTGTGGGAGGCCGCGAGCGAAGCGCGATTCGCGTGACGTCCGTCGAGCGGGTCGCGGCCGCGGCCTCGCTCTTCGAGGCGCCGGCCGGCTATGCCCGGCGAGACGGCGTTCGCGCGCTCCTCAGCCACCTGGGCTCCTCGCGATCGGCACCGGCCGCGAGTCCCGCGGCGCCTGCGCCCTCCGCCGCGAGGCCGGCCACGTCGGGTCCCGAGCGCGCGAGGCAGCGGCGCGCGAAGCCCGTCAATGCGGACACGAGCTGGAAGATGCGCGACCGCCGGCGTAGCTACCGGGTGCTGCTCCTGCCCGAGGGCTAGGCGCTGGTCCGGCCTGCGAAAGTTCGAGATCATGGACCATTCATCTCGCCTCGCGCCGCGCGGCCCGGAAGGACCATGCTCTACTTCGAAGACATCGAGATCGGCCAGCAGAAAGAGGTCGGTCGCCACACGCCCTCGCGAGCAGAGATCATCTCGTTCGCGTCTCAATGGGATCCGCAGCCCTTCCACATCGACGAAGAGGCGGCGCGCGCCTCCGTGTTCGGTGGCCTCTCCGCCTCCTCGTGCCACACCTACGCGATCTGCTCCCTGATCTTCTCGCGCAGCGCGCCGAAGCTGAAGACCGCCGCGATGCTCGGCCTGGAGGTGCACTTTCCGATGCCGGTACGGCCGGACGAGGAGCTCACGATGAGCGAGACCTTTCTCGAAAAACGGCCCTCGGGGTCCCGGCCGACCCTCGGCGTCGTGAAGAGCCGGACGAGTCTGCGTAATCCGCGGGGCGAAGAGGTCATGCGGATGGAGTCGAATTATCTCGTCGAGCGGCGGGCGGACGAGGCCTAGCGACAGCGCCAGAGGCGCGCGAGCCGGCCCGAGGCTTTGGACCGAGTCGTCAAACGCGAGCGGTCGACTATCATCCGTCGAAACCCGAAGGAGACGCTGATGGCCCCCGTATTACCGCACGTCGACGCGTCGAAGCCCGCCTCGGAGATCGTCGATGCGCTCCGCGAGAACGGTGCCGTCATCGTCGACCATTTTCTCGACGACGACCTGCTCGCCCGCTTCAACCGCGAGCTCGATCCCCTGATGGCGGGGCTCGATCCCGATCGCGACTTCGTGAACCCGGCCGTGGCGTATTTCTTCGGGAAGCAGACGCGCCACCTGACCGCCGTCGCAGCGCGCTCGAAGATCTTCAGCGACGAGATCCTGCCCCACGCGATCTACGCGTCGATCTGCGACGGCATCCTCGCGGAGAGCTGCTCTTCGATCATCCTGAACACGGCTCACGTGATGGACCGCGGCCCGGGCGCCGAGCGGCAGCTGCTGCATCGGGACGACGCCGTCTGGCCGCACGTCCCGATCCCGCACCCCGAGATCCAGCTCGCCTCGGTGATCGCGCTCGAAGCCTTCGATGAGAGCAATGGCGCCACCTGCGTCGTGCCGGGGAGCCATCGCTGGCCGCGTGATCGCGAGGCGCGCGAGGAGGAGATCGCGATCGCCGAGATGGACGCCGGCAGCGCCGTCGTCTACCTGGGCTCGGCGATCCACGCCGGCGGCGCGAACCGGACGCGTGATCGCGGTCGGCGCGGCATGCACGTGTCGTATTGCGCGGGCTGGCTGAGGACGGAGGAGAACCAGTATCTCAGCGTGCCGCTCGAGCGGATCCGCGAGATGCCCGAGCGCTCCCAGGCGCTGCTCGGCTACCAGTCCCACGACGCGATCGCGATCGGCGGGGGCTACCTCGGCACGGTCGACCTGGTCGATCCGATGGAGCTGCTGGAAAAGCACCGAATCTGATCCGGGTTCTCTTCGGCAGCGCTTCGGATTGGCAAGAAGGCGTGCGGTCCTGCGACGCGGCAAGCGGTCTCAGCCGCCCAGTAGCGGCACCGTCCCGCTCGCCGTCACGCCCCGGCGCAGCTCGAGGGCGGCGCCAGCGCGCGCGCCGTACGAGGTCGATACGCCGCAGGTCCGGTACGTCGAGGTCGTCATGTGCACCCCGCCGCCATAGGCTCCGCGACCGGCCCACTCGAGCTCGCGGTCGAGCACGACGAGGGCCTTCTGATCGCTCGCGGGCAGGATCGATTTCGCCCGTCGAAGCTTTTCCAGGAAGCTGTCCGCGGCGGCCTGCATGAATGGCTTTTCGCGGAGCTTGCGATGCGGGCTATCGGCCTTGGCTCGTTTCCAGGCCGCGGCGAGGGCGCGGTCGAGGTAGCTCGCGAGGTACTCGGCGTGCTCGACGTTGGCGCGGGTGCCTGTGACCTCGAGGCCCTCGCTGCCGTGAACCGGAAACACCAGAAACTCGCGGAGGATCTCGGCGATCGCGCTTCGGCGCGGGCTGCTGCGCTTGTAGGGGATCACGACCTTGACGCAGTACTCGATCTCGCTGTCGCCCGGCCCGCGCGCCGCGCTGGCGTCGAGGTTGTGTTTCACCATCAGCTCGTTGGCGCGCAGCACGGCGAGGGCCGCCTCGTGCTCGTTGTCGCTCTCCGCCAGCGACATGAGGCGGCGGAAGCGCTGGAGGACGGCCTCGTTCTCGAGCTCTCCTTCGATGGCCTCGTTCGCTTCGCGGACGTCGATCGAGGCGCGGCGCACCTCCGCCGAAAGGTCGTAGGCGTCACAGATCGCCTGGAACCGCGGGCCGTGGGCGCGCCCAGCCGTGGCCGAGTCGGGGTGCTCGATGTACGTGAAGTAGTGGGCCAGCTCGTGGCGCAACAGGTCGTCGAGAACCCGATCCTTCGCCGTGTACATCAGACGCTTGTGGATCCCGATCGAGCAGTCGTTCGGGTCGAAGTAGCCGAGTCGCGTGCGATCGTCGATCGCGACGAGCAGGATCGGCCAGGACCAGCCGTCGGCGCTGCGAAAGCGGGTCCGCCCGACCTGCACGCCGAAATCCTCGCGCAGCAGGGTCTTGGTCCGGATGGTGAGCCGCTCGAGGAAGGTCTCGATGCTGGCCGAGAAGACACGCACGGGTCGATTTGCTCCGAGGGGCGGCGATGCGGGCCGCGGACTTCGAGTATGGACCATCATCGGCCATTCGTCCGGACCCGGACCCGGACCCGGCGCCGCGGATGTGGTCCCCCGATCTCCGGTCGCCGGCCCGCTCGCGAGCGCGGCTCGAATGACGGACGCTATGAAACCACTGGAAGCGGAACGGGCACAGGCAGGGTCGGGAGAGGGATGCATGGAATCGCGGGACGGGCTGTCGGGAAGGGTCGAGCTCATCGCCCGAGTCGCGTGTGGGCGGCTCGCGCGGTCGGTGCGTCTGATCGTGCTCGGCGCATCGATCCTGGCGGCACCGGTCTCGGCGCAGGCGCCGCAGCCGCCGGCTCCGCAATCGGTCGAAGACGAAGCGGTCGGCTCGCGCGTCCTCGAGCGCCAGCGTGCCGCCTACGAAGCCTTCCAGCGCGGCCAGGAGCGCCGATACGAGGCCTTTCAGGAGGAACGGTCGGCTGCCTACGAAGCGTTCATGGAGCGCATCCGGGCCCAGTACGAGCGCTTCACGGGCATCGTCGAGGAGGCGCAGACCCACGAGCTCGATCGCGTCGCCACACGCTGGGCCGAGCCCGAGCTCTCCTCGCAGAAGGTCTGGATCGAGTACAGCGACGATCTCGCCGAGCGCTCGCGAGTCGACTTCGAGACCGGGACGCTCACGCTCGAGCGGCTGGGGGCGCCATCAGACGACGATGTGCGCGCCGGCCTGCGCGAGCGGGTCCGGGCGATCGTCACGAAGAATCGCGCGCAGGCCTTTGCAGACGACCCGATCTCCCAGGAGGTCGAGCGCCGGGGGCGCGAGGAGATCGAAGACCTCGAAACCGCCCGCGTCGAAGAGAAGCCGATCCTCTGGCCCTATCTGACGGGAGAGCGTGAGCTGGACCCGAGTCGGGTCGACGCGGTGGTCGGGCTGCTGGTGGCGCGGGCCACCATCCGGGACACGGTGGTCGCCGGCGAGCGGATGCAGCAGGTGGAGATCCCGCTCGACACGAAGACCCTGATGGCCCAGCTCGAGCGCCTCGAGTCAGGAGAGTTCGCGGCGCCGATGCCCGATCTGCCGCCCGAGAGGCTCGACCGCCCGCCGTCCTGGCCCCCGCCCGAGGCGCCTGGCGAGCGACCGCCCGAGGCTGCGCCGCCGCCCGAGGCCTTGCCCCGGCCGCCTCCGCGCCTGGCATCGCCGTCGCGACGCGATCGACTGCCCGCTCGCGCGCGTCCTTTCCACGACCCCGTCGAGCGCTTCGGCGAGGCGCGTGGGCTCGATCGCGCGCTGGTCTTCGCGATCATCGAGACCGAGTCGGCCTTCAATCCCCTCGCGCGCTCCCCCGTGCCGGCCTATGGCCTGATGCAGATCGTGCCGCGGAGCGCCGGGCTCGACGCGACCCAGGTGCTGTTCGGTCAGCCCCGCATCCTCGCCCCGTCGTATCTGTACAACGCGGACAAGAACATCGAGATCGGCATCGTCTACCTGGAGCTGCTCTTCGAGCGCTATCTCGCGGGCATCGAGGATTCCCGCAGCCGCCTCTACTGCGCGATCGCCGCCTACAACACCGGTGCGGGCAACGTGTTCCGGGCCTTCACGGGCAAGACGCGCCCGCGCGCCGCCTTCGCCGCCATCAACGCCCGGACGCCGGACGAGGTCTACCGGCACCTGATTCGAAAGCTCCCCTATCGGGAGACCCGGGGCTATCTGGCGAACGTCGTGACCCGGATGGCGAAATACGATCGCTGAGTCGGAGAAGCGGGCTTGTGTGAAGCGCTTCACGGTTGGGGTGGGCGAGAACGACCGATCTTCCCGTTCGTCGTCCGCCGCGGCGGGCCACTCCGGAGGAGTTCCTGATGAAGAAGATCCTGATCCGTCGTGCGTGCGCGCTGTTGCTCTTTCTGTGTGTTGGACTCGCTCTTGCGACGAAGGCCGTTTCCGCGGGCTCTCTGGTCGAGGAGTGGGAGACGGGGCTTCGCGGCGCGTTGCTGACTTCGTACTCGGGCTCCGTCATCAGCTCGAATAGCAGCCTGACCACGCTGCGACTCTGCCGCTCCGGGCGCTTCCGGCTCGAGCGCGAGGCCAGCTGGTCCGCCGACGGCGCGGCGGCCGGGGCGAGCCAGAGCGTCGTGACGGGGACCTGGGACGTGGTGGCGCAGGGCCTCTCGATCATCGTCACGTACGTGACGGATTCCGGCGAGAGCGGTGGCTACCCCGTCTATCTGCAGAACGACGGCCGCGTGAACCTCGGCGGGGTGAGCTACGCGGCACAGCGTGGCGGCGCGGGCTGCTAGAGCGGCAGGAGAGCGCCCCGGTCCCGTCTCGCTGCTCGAAGCGCCTGCGTTCAAGTTGCCGGCGGGTTCGGCCGATCCGGGGGTATCCCCACCGGCAATTCACCGGAGGCCGAGCGGCAACGCCCGGGACGGAGCCAGGAGACGGAATCGATGGCAGACGACGAGGCGACGCGACCGCGTTGGGGTCGAGTGCAGATGGCCGACGGTCTGGTGGAAGCGGATCCGGACGGGGAGGCCGACGGCAGACACACGCAGACCGCGGTGCCACGCCGGACGTTCATCGCTTCGGGTGCGGTCTTCGATGGCACGCTCAAGCTCCGGGGTGACTTCGTCATCGACACCGAGTTTCGCGGAGAGCTCGCGACCGACGGCATGATCACGATCGGCCCGAACGGATCGGTCGTGGGCGATATCCGCGCGCGCGAGGTGGTGATTCAGGGTGCGGTCGTCGGCAACGTGACCGCGCCACGCCAGCTGATCGTCGAGTCGAGCGGGCGTCTGCACGGCGACATCGAGACGGCCTGTCTCGAGATCCAGAAGCGGGCGTTCTTTTGCGGCACGACGACGATGGTCGAGCCGCTCGCGACGCGTCGGGCGGCGGTCGACCAGGCGCTGAATGCGGGCGCAGGGGCCTACGCTCCCGTCTGAGGCGGAGTTCGAGGCGCAGTCCCCGTCCTGTCTTTCTCGCCAGAATCGGCGCCTTGCATGGCGATCGACATTCGATCCCTGGCTTGTACCGTACCCGTTCGCCCTGGCCGGCCCGCTCTTCCTTCGAAGGGGCTCGAGGTCTTCGCGACCGGGGCCGGGTACGGAGGATCGACGATGCGCGCCGACTCATGTCATTCCCCGGGCCATCGCTGGGGCGTGGGGACGCTCTCCGGGACGACCTGCGCGGTCCTCGCGCTCGCACTGCTCCTGTCGGTCGCCTCTGTGACCGCGGCAGACGATCCGCCTCGGGACGCCGGCCCGGAAGAGCACGGAGCAGAGGGCCAGGCCGATTGGGACTATTCCCGAGAGCGTGGACCCGAGCGTTGGGCGGCGCTCGATCCGAGCTACGTGTTGGCGCGGGTGGGCGGATCGCAGTCGCCGATCGACATCGCGTCCGCGGCGGTCTACGACGCGGACCTGCCCGAGCTCGTGATCGACTATCCCTCGCAGCCGCTTCACGTTCTCAACAACGGCCACACCGTCGAGGTGATCTCGAGCGACACGGCGACGCTTCGGTTTGGCGAGCAGGTCTACACGCTGCGGCAGCTCCACTTCCACGCCCCGAGCGAGCACACGGTCGACGGAGACGCCGCCGAGGTCGAGGTCCATTTCGTTCATGCGGACGGAGAGGGGCATATGGCCGTCGTGGCGGTGCTCTTCGAGGAGGGTGAGGCGGAGCATCCGGAGATCGGCGAGCTGCTGAAAGTCGAGCTCTTGTCTGAGCCGGGCGGAGAGCTGGTCGAGCCCGACAGGCTCTTCGATTTCCATCGGTTCCTGCCCGACAGCCTCGACCCCTACTACACCTACGCCGGGTCGCTCACGACGCCGCCGGCGACCGAGGGCGTGCGCTGGTTCGTGCTCCAGAATCGGCTTCACTTGACCCCGCAGCAGATCGAGACCATCGACCGCGTCTACTACAGCAACAACCGTCCGACGCAGCCGCTGAACGCCCGGCTGGTGTTGAGGAAGCCTTGATCGGCGGGACTAATCGGGGTGAAAAGCCTCGAATTCGGCCTCTGCTGTGGACGGGTCCGTGCGTTGTCGCTCCAGTCGAATCGCGCATACTCTTTGGACGTCGAGGAGGGGCCATGTGCATGGCGTGAGTCCCTTGCGTCGCTCCGATCAAGGCGCCTGCTGCGCCCGCCACTGAGGCCGTCGACACCGAGGAGTCTGAACCTGTTATTTCGATCGAGATCGACGCAGTCTGACCGACGAGGAGCACTGTTCGCAGCCACGAGCCTGCTCTCGGTACTGATCCTGCTTGCGGCCGGATCCGTATTCGCTCAGGCGGTCGATATCCCCGCGATCATGACCCCGATCTGAAAGCCCCGCCGACCTTGAAGTGGCCGTTCGCCGAGGGCTGGCGTCTCAACGTCGGCATGGTCTCGGTGGCGGCGGATCCGGGGATCAGCACGGAGCTGAGCTGGCAGGTGAACGACCAGTTCTCTGTGGGCGCCGGTGCGGCTCTGCAGACTCGCCAGTTTCGTTTGAAGGATAAGACTCGAGTGGGGCCCAACGCCAACCCGACACGCCCCACGCGCACCGATGGCGGAGGCGTCGCCTCGGAGCGTGAAGTTCCGATCTTCGGTCTCGTCCGCTGGAAGCCTACGCCGAAGACGGCGATCGATCTGCGGGGCGGCGTCGCCGTGGCCGGGAATCTGCGGGTCGAAGACAACGACGGAGATCGCATCCGCGACGACGACTACGACGCCGCGCCGTTCATCGCGCTGAAAGCTCAGATCTTCTTCTGAGCTTCGCGACCGGGCTGATCCCGGGCCGGGGCGCGGGGCGACGATGTCTTCGTCGATCGCCTCGACCAGGTGTTCGATCAGGATGCGGCGCACCTCCCGATCACGACGATGGGATTCGATTGCGATGAGTGGCCGCTCTTCACGACCAGCTCGGACTCGACGTCGTCGAGATGCGCGCTCTCATAGGACACGACGCCGTCGCCGCCCTCTTCCTTGGGCCCCTTCTTCACGCCCATGATCGAGTGGGCGTGGATCTCCGGTGCGATCGGCAGCTCCGCGAGCTCCTGGATGAAGGGACTGCTCGGGCTCATGTTCCCGATCGAGCCACCGCCTCGCGACAGGCGTCGCTGTACCTCGGCGTCGGGATCATCGGCGAAGAGATCCGCGATCGCGTTCAGGACGTTGGCCGGCGCGCGAACCATTCGTCCGAGCAGGCGCGCGGGCCCGAGCGTCGCGAGGCGGCTTCCTCGATGCGGCGTCGAGAGGAAGATGACGCGGCCCACGAAGGGCGAGGGCTCGACGAGCAGGCTGCCCTCGAGCAGCTCGCGATTGTCGGGCTCGAGCTCGACCCGGTCGGGCGGCTCGTCGATCACGAGGTCCCAGAACTTCCAGGCCCGAGTCGACGACGAGCAGCTTCGTGAGAAGTCCGCCCTGGCTATGCCCCATGACGACGAGATCCTTCAGCGCGGGATCCCGACCCTCCGGATCGAGCGAAGCCACGGTCTCTGCGATGGCGTCGCGCAGGAGCCAGCCGGAGTAGGCGATCGGGCTGCCGGTGTTGTCGCTGAAGAGCCAGAACTGAAAGTGGCGCCGGATGACAGGGTCGCTCTCGAGATCGTTCAGCAGATCGGCCCAACGGCCCGCGCTCGACGCCGTGCCATGGACGAGCACGACGGGGATGCGTCCGGGCGATGAGGCTCCAGGGAGACGAGACCCAGCCGGCCGATCGCCAGATCGCCCTGGAAGAAGCCTTTGAGCTCTCGTTGCCAGGGCGGGTCTTCGGTGAGCAGCAGCGCCAGGGCGGCGGACGGCTCCATCTCGAGCGGGACTTCCTGGCCCGCGATCGTCGTGGACTCCGTTTCGGCGTACGAGAGGACCGACAGGCTGGCGCGGTATCGATCGCCGCGCCGCAGGCTCGAGTCCGCGTTTTCGAAGCGAAGCAGTGCGCTCACGGGGACGCGCACGCCGTCGAGGACCAGGTCCGCTGTCTGCTTTTCGGCCGAATCCTCCGAGCTCTCGGAGACGCGCCCGGCGAGCGGCGCGCCGATTCCCGAAACCCGATACCGGTTGTTCAGTCCTCGAACCCGCAGATCGGCCAGCGACGCGAAGCGAGTCAGCTCGCGATTCCCCGAAGAATCTGCTGGCTTCGTCGAAATCGATCTCGAGCGTGCCGAAGGGCAGTGCGTACTCGGCATCCTCCAGCACGATCTCGCCGCTCTCGGGGTCCGTGAACGCCAGCTGGATCGAACGGTTGTAGATGCCCGCAGCGAGCCGGACCCCGCGCTCGAGCGACGGGGGCGGATCGATCTCTCCTTCCGGGAAGAGATAGAACCAGGCGTAGAGCGCGGCCGCGAGGAAGTCTCCGCGATCGCCAGTGTCCAGCGCATGCACGAAGGCGAGCTCGGCCACGGAGTCGAGCAGGCTGGCTCTCTGCTCCGCATTGAACTCGTTGACCGGAATCGCCAAGCAGCGATTGGATATAGGCGAGGACTGCGGCGGGGTCGTCCTTCCATTCTTCTCGCGATTGAGTCGACGCAGCAGGATCCGCGACTTCTCGCTCAGCTCCCCACTCGTGAGGATGCTTCGGCTGATCTCCTTTTGTGCGACGGACGGCTTGACGCGCGTGACGCCGATGGGCGCCGCACAGGCGGAAGCCAGCGCGAGGAGCAGGAGCAGCGCGATCAGTCGCGAGCCCGTCCGGTCGCCCGATCACCAACACGGGTCGTGTCTTTCGCCAAAACGTCACCATCTTCGCCTCTGCTCTGGCGCGTCACCCGGATCGCGCGCCCTCGCCTAGAGCGTCGAATCGGACATCGTCAGCTTGCCGCTCCAGGGAAGCTTGTCGAAGGCAACGTTGAAGCCCAGCACGAACAGGTCGTTGTTCTTGTAGTCGCCGCGAACGGTCGGCTGACGGACCTCTGCCTGCCCAAGGTTGACGTAGGTGAACGAGAAGCCCAGCGTCGTCGATGTCCGTGAGGTCGTACAGGGCACCGACCGAGAATCGGACCTGCTCGTCGACGGGCAGGGCCGTCGTGCGGTTCTTGTTCTTGAACGCGGAGGTGTCGACCATGATGCCCGTCTGGAGCAGCCAGGCCTCCGCGATCTGGTAGTTGGCCCCGATTCCGATCTTGTAGGTGTCCTCGAAGCCGAGCTGCGCGTTGATCGTTCGACCGGCGACGGTGATGGTCAGATCGTCCGCTCCGCTCCAGTCCTCCCAGTTGAAGGTGCCGAGGAGCGCGAGCTCTTCGTTCACCTGCCAGTAGGCGCTGACCTCGACGGACTGCGCGAGGCCGAGCTCCGGGTCGAGATTGGCCGAGATGCCGGCCGGCAAAGCGCAGGTCTCCGCTGAGCTCGAACTTCGTCTTGGAGTTGTAGTAGACAGACAGCGACAGATTCTCGCGCGGCGTGAGCAGGATCCCGACCCGACCCGAGGTCTCCCAATCGTCGAGCTCGTCGAGCTTCACTTCCCGCTCGGGACCCGTCGGCAAGAGCGGTGCGATGCGCAGGTTCCAATCGAGGACGCCGTAGCTGACGACGGGGCCACCGCCGATCGACAGCCAATCGGTCAACGCGGACTGCGATGGTCGGCGAGACGACTGAGCGTGACGAGCGAGATCTCGGTCATCTGGAAGCGACCCGCCCAGCTGTCGTTCGGATCCAGAGCGGAGCCGGCAGGCGCGTAGAAGCTCAGCCCGAGGCGAACGCGATCCGAGACCTTGTGCGCGTAGCTGAAGCTCGGGAGTGCGGCGAACCCGACCTGGTTGCTGCCGCTGCGGTTCACCGCTGGGCGAAGAGCTCGAGGGGTCGAACTGGACGTTGCCGAGGACGCCGAAAGGCCGCCTGCGAATCCATGGTCGTCGAGCTCGGTCATGGAGGCGGGATTGTGCAGGGTGGCCGAGGCGTCGGGGACCCAGGCCCCGCGACCGGCACCGGCGTTTCCCTGACTCGTCGTCGACAGCTCGTTCGCGTAGAGGCCGCCGGCCTCGGCGGTGAGCGGCAGCAGCAGGCCCAAGGCAAGCCATCCAAGCAATACGTGAACGGTGCCAGGCAAGCGATACGAACAGGTCCTGGCGGACGCATCTCGTAGGCTGGAGAGATTCATCGCCTTCCTTTCTGGGTCGGAGCCACTGGATCCAGCGCGCTGTGGCCGGGTACGAGGCCTCGGATCCGGGGTCGAGGGGTGCGCCGACGATATCGCCGGATCCGGTCCGACCAAGAGGGCTCAAGACCTGAATTCCACCGACTCGTCTGCATGCTGTGGCGGAATGCATCCATGCGCGCGGTGCATCAAGCCGGAAGAGCACCCTGCATGCGGTCGGTCTGGAGATCCGAAATTCAGGTCCAGATCGAATCCCAGTCCGAAACGGGGCCGAGGATTCTCCGGCGATTCGTGGTCGGCCTCGCGATGGTCGTCGCTCGAGCCGGATAGACGCATAGCCCTTCGTGATCGCGGTCGGCATGCAGATCCCGATAAACCCGGGTGCTAGCCTGAACCCATGCGATGGTGTCTTCTCGCTCTTCTGGCGCGGTTTGGAGGGTCGTGACTCGTGGCCCTTCGTCCTGCGGCAATGTGAGGAGCACGTGAGCCAGTCCGGCCCCGAGCGCCGCATCATCCGGCTGATCCGAGCGGCGCGACGCGACCCCGACGACGCGCTCGAATCCGCTCGGTGCTCCCGATCGCGTCCGCGCGGTCGGATTCGGCGGATGCGATGAGGTGGCGATGGCTGGCGGTCGTATTCGCTGTCCTGATCCTCGTGGCCGTGATCGCCGGCTATCGGATCGCCCAGGGACTCTCACTGGATTCGCTGCGCCCCGTGATCGAGCGCGAGCTGACCGAAGGCATCGGGCTCGAGGTCCAGATCGCCGGCACACCGCGGCTCGCGCTCTGGCCCGCACTCAGCCTGGTGGTCGACGACGTACGAGTCGCCAACCTGCCGGATCGACCTTCCGAGACGCTGCTGCGGATCGGCCGACTCGCCCTCGAGCTCGATGCACCCGCCTTGCTCCAGCGGATGATCGTGATCGAGGCGCTCGAGCTCTCTGACGTCGAGCTTCGCATCGAGCCCGATGCCGATGGTCGCTTCGGTTTGCGACCCGATCCCGCGCAGCTCGACGAGGAGGCCGCCGAGGTGGAAGCGGATCCGGTTCGCCTCGAGATCCATCGGCTGACGATCGAGGATCTCGAGATCAGCATCGACCCCTACGGAGAGGGCGACGTCACGACGGTGGCGGTCACGGAGCTCGAGGTCGAATCCGCGAATCTCGAGAGCCCGCTCGAGCTCGAGACGCGTGGGACCTTCGAGGGGGGAGCGCTCGAGATCGTCGCGAAGACGGGCTCGCTGGTGGAGCTGATGGCCGCCTCGCATCCGTTTCCGCTCGACGTGCGGGCCAGATTCTTCGACGCGCGGCTCGAGGCGCGCGGCACCATCGAGGATCTGGCGACGCTCCGCGGCGCTCAGCTCCGATTCGACCTTGCGCTCGCCGACCCTGCGCTTCGTGCGCGCGACTTCGGGATCGAGCTTCCGGCGCTCGGCGCGGTCTCGATGTCCGGCAGCTTCGTCGAGCGTGAAGGGACCTTCGCCCTCGAGCAGCTCTCGGCGCGGGCCGAAGGCGAGGGTGAACTGTCGCTCGATGTCGAGGGTGCAATTCGCGATCTGCTGCGCCTCGAAGGCGTCGACCTGCATGCGCGCGTCGTCGTGTCGGACATCGGCGCGTTCGAGGCGTGGACCTCGCTGTCACTGCCGGGTGTACCCCTGCGCGCGGCGCTCGAGATCGACGACGAGGACGGAAGTCTGGGCGTCGAGGGTGATGCCGAGCTCGTTCGTCCTGGGATCTTCGAGCTGGGGCTCGAGGGCGTCTTCGATGACCTGAGGCAATTCCGAGAGCTCGATCTTCGCGTCGCTCTCGAGACGAGAACGCTCGAGACCATCACGGCTGCGATCGCGCACAGAGCGCTCTGGCCCGTGCCCCCGGTCGGACCGGTGAAGGCGACCGCGCGCGTCGTGGCGGAGGGCGAGCGGATCGGCCTCGGGGACATCGAGATCGAGGTCGGCTCGCCGTCCGATTTCTGGGCGAGGGCGGAAGGTTCGGTGGGCGACGTGCTCGCGATGCGCGACGTCGCGCTCGAGGTGCGCGCCGGCGCCGCGAGCGCGCGACGCGTGGCAGCGCTCTTCGAGCGCGAGATTCCCGAGCTCGGCAGTCTCACGACCTCACTCTCGATCCGAGACGACGATGGCAGCCTGGGCATCGAGAACGCGGTCCTGTCCGTGGAGACGAAAGGCGAGTTCCGTCTCGAAGTCTCGGGCGCCTTCGACGACCTGAGGGATCTCGAGGAGATCGGTTTCGAGGCGGTGCTCGAGGCGCGTGAGCTCTCGACGCTCGGCGCGCTCGCCGGGATCGAGCTCCCCGCGGTGGGGCCGGTGCGCTTCGAGGGGACGCTCGGCGGTGCCGCAGAGCGAATGAGTGGCCGCGGCCGACTGTGGCTCCGCGAGACGGAGGTGGAGGGCGAGGTGATCGCCTCGCTGCCAACGGACGCTCGACCGACGATCGATCTCCGGCTTCGTTCGCCGCGAGTCCATCTGCCGGATCTGCTCGACAACGCGCGCGCGCTCGCTGCTACGCCGGGTGCGAGCGCTCGGAAGGGATTCGATGTCGCGGCGTGGTGGGGCGGTCGCGAGCCGCTGCCGCTCGACATGCTCGGTGTGCTGGACGCCGCCTTCGAGCTCGAAGTCGAGCACGTGACGGGTGTCGAAGAGCTGCGCATCGAGTCGGTCCGGCTGTCGGGTCGACTGGAGGACGGTCACCTGCAGGTCGAGGATCTGGCAGCCGACTACGAGTCGGGAAGGGTCGGCGGGCGGTTCGAGATCGACGCGCGACCCCAGCCACCACGAGGCCAGCTCGAGATCGAGGCCTTCAACGTGGATCTGACGCGGTTGATGTCGCAATTCCAGGAATCGACCGAGTACGCTGGACTTCTCGATCTCTCGCTCAAGCTCGAGACCGAGGGAACGACCGCGCCCGAGATCCGTTCGAATCTGCAGGGCTTCTTCGGCGCGATGCTGCGTGACGGCGCGATCGTGAATCGCTATTCGAAGGCGCTCTCCTTCGACGTGCTGCGTGTCTCGATCCCGTCCTTCCGGGTGAGCTCGGACGCCGATGCGCCCGTTCACTGCCTGCTGGCCATCACGCCGATCGAGGATGGCGTCCTCTCGATCGACGCGCTCTATCTGGAGGGTGAGAAGATCACGATCAACGGCGACGGCGAGATCGATCTCGGTCGCGATCGGCTCGAGTTGAGGCTCACGCCGCGTGTACGGAAGCCGGGACTTGTGAGCGTATCGGCCACGGTCGAGGTCTCTGGACCGATCGCGAGTCCCGTCATTCGTCCGATCCGTCGCTCGATGGTGACCAGCGCGATCGGGGCGGTGTATCGAAACGTCATGCGCGCGCCTCGAGCGATCCAGCGGGCGATTCGCGGTGGAGAGTCCCTGAGTCCGGCGGACGACCCCTGCGGACTGGTGGCGCGTCAGCGCGTTCTCCAGCTTCGCACCGAAGAGACGGAGCCGATCGAGATCCATTCGGCCTCGGACTAGACGAGGGGCGGGACCAGCGCCGCCGTCGACGAGTCGTCCGGGCAGTCGCGAGGGGGCGTGCATCGATCTGGGCTACCTTCCGCCCGCGCCGCGCGAGCTGGCGACCCGC
Source organism: uncultured delta proteobacterium (assembly GCA_963698485.1). GTDB lineage: Bacteria > Myxococcota_A > UBA9160 > UBA9160 > UBA4427 > UBA4427. Next base: position 228,126 of record CAVORA010000006.1, read on the forward strand.
ACGTGAAGACTGCTCGAGGAATGTGATGCTCGGCGATTGGTTTCTCCTGGTGACCGCAACTGCCGTGGCACTGCTGCCGATTGCGAATCCGGTCAGCACCGCACCGATCTTCTTGAGCTTGAGTCGTGGCTTCACGCCGGATCGTCGCCGCGACCAGGCTCGCATGGCGGCGATCTGGATGGCCGTCATTCTGCTCGTCTCGCTGGCGGCGGGCGCGCTGGTCCTCGAGTTCTTCGGGATCTCGTTACCAGCGCTGCGTCTGGCCGGCGGACTCGTCGTGGCGCAGGTCGGCATGGGCATGATGCGCTCCGAGCCGGCCTCCCAGGCGGACCTCTCGGAGGATTCGGCCGCGGAGGCGGGAAGGATGAGCGACATCTCGTTCACGCCGACCGCCATGCCGATGCTCTCGGGCCCCGGGTCGATCGCGGTCACGATCAGCATGGCCACCGAGACGTCCCGGCCGAGCGAGTATCTGGCAGTGGCCGCCGGAATCTTGATCGTCGCCCTCATCTCGTGGCTCTTTCTCCGCGGCGCCAGTCGAATCGGCGAGTTCCTCGGTGTCACGGGACTCAATGCCGTCAACCGCCTGATGGGCTTCCTGCTGATCTGCGTCGGCGTGCAGTTCATCGGCACGGCCGTTCTGCAGGCGTTTTCTTCCCCGGAGTTCCTCGAGGCGATTGCGCGGGGCTTTTCGGGCGCTGCGTCCTGAGGGGTCCCTGGCCGTGCGAAGGAGCCACGCCAGGCCTTTCGGTCTCGCGTATCTGAAGGACCTTCGCCTGGCTCCGAGGCTGGGTACTCCGAGGCTGGGTCGACGGAGAGCGCCGTCGACCCCGGGGATCGTGATCGGAAGAGATGTTAGGCTGCGTGTCTCGAGCGCGTGGCGGAACTCCGGGCCGGTCGCGTCGCCGCCCGTTCTTCCGCGTGCTGCCATCGCGTCGCGAGTCCACCCTTTGCGGTCGGGCTGCTAGGGTCGGCGTCGAGCTTCCCTCCCTGCATAGGACTGTCGATGGGATTCGAGCCCTGGATCGAAACGCTGGGCGTCGCCGCGGCCCTCGGGCTGGCGGTCAGCGGGATCGCTGCGATTTCCGTCCGCCTCGCGCGCGGGATCGCCTGGAGTCGAGGGCAGGGAGCCGTCTTTCGCCGTCTCGTGTGGCCCGTCTTGCTGCTCGGGCCCGCTCTGGCGGTTCGAATCACCTTGCCCGTCGTCGAGGACCTGGCTCCGAGCTGGCGCGAGCTGCTCCAACATCTGGCCGCCTTGACGCTGATCGGGCTGGTCGCGTGGCTGCTGATCGCGGTCGCTTCGCTTCTCGACGCCTACGTCGACGAGGCCTTTCCCGTCGGGGTCGAGGACAATCTCGAAGCGCGTCGGATCCATACCCGCTTCCGCGTGCTGCGACGTCTGTTCGTGATGTTGACCGTGATCCTGTGCGGCGTGGCGGCGCTCATGACGTTTCCGGGCATGCGCGCGCTCGGAGCCGGCCTGCTCGCATCCGCCGGAATCGTAGGCATCGTCGTCGGCATCGCGGCGCGACCGACGGTGGAGACGCTGATCGCCGGTATCCAGCTCGCCTGGACCCAGCCCGTGCGGCTCGACGACGTGGTGATCATGGAGGGCGAGTGGGGTCGCATCGAGGAGATCGGCGCCACCTACGTGGTCGTGCGGCTCTGGGACCTGCGACGTCTGGTCGTGCCGATTTCGTATCTGCTGAACCACCCCTTCCAGAACTGGACGCGCACGAGTGCGAATCTGCTGGGCGCGGTCACCGTCGAGGTCGACTACCGCACGCCGGTCGACGCGGTCCGCGAGGCAGTCGGCGGCATGCTGGGAGAGAGCACGCTCTTCGAAGGGGGCTTCTGGAATCTGCAGGTCGTCGATGCGGGGCCGCAAACGATGAGGCTTCGGGTGCTCTGCGAGGTGCCGAACGCCGACGTCGGCTGGGAGCTCCGCTGCGAGGTCCGCGAGAAGCTGATCGCCTATCTCCAGCAGGCCCATCCCGAATGCCTGCCCCGACTCCGCGCGGAGCTCGTCGGACGAAGCGAGGGCGAGGCGGGCGAGGCGAGGGGCGCAGGCCCGGTCGAGCGGTCGCGCGTCACCGGTTGACGCGTCAGGCCCCCGCCGCAGCCGGAAGCGTCGCTTCGAGGCCCGCCAGCGCCGGGACGTCCGCGTCGATCGGGAGCAGCGTGATCGCACCCGAAGCGACGTCGTACATCGCGCCGACGATGCCGATTCGACCCTCTCGGATCAGCTTCTCGAGGGCGGGGCTCTCCGCGCGGATCGTGCGGATCATGTTCGAGACGTTGCGGAGTGCGACCTCGTCCGCGAAGTCGCGCCTCTGTTCGGGGTCGAGCTGGCGAAGCGTCTCCTTCTCGCCCGGCTCGACCGACTCCTGGAGCACGTCGACCAGCACGTCGAGGTTGTCGCAGCCCGTCGCCTCCGCGATCGAGCCCTTGCGGTCGAGCAGGTCGATGGCCGCGTTGACCGCGCCGCAGGAGGTATGGCCCATCACCATGATCAGCTTGGCGCCCGCCACGACGCAGGCGTACTCGAGGGAGCCGAGGACCTTGCTGCGGGCGACGTTGCCGGCGATCCGGACCGTGAAGACGTCGCCGAGGCCCAGGTCGTAGACGAGCTCGACCGGAGCGCGACTGTCGATGCAGCTGAGAATGGCGGCCATCGGGAACTGACCCTCGGCCGTGAGACCCATCTGTCGCTTCAGGTCGCGCGAGATGCGGCGGCCGCTCTGGAAGCGTTCGTTGCCGGCGATCAGCATCTCGAGCACCTCGCGCGGCGTGACTTCGGATTGCCGCTCGCGTGAGGAGAAGTCGACGAACTCGATGTGATCCTCGACGTCGTCGTAGTGCTCCTTGAAGCCCTTCAGGCTGACCTTGATGCCTCGGGCGGGCGCCGTCTCGCGCTCGTAGGTCTGGATCAGCGCGAGCACGTCCGGGTCGAAGAAGTCCGTGTCGGTGGCGTCGAACATCACGTGTCCGCCCGCCGGTATCTCGTTCAGGACGCGGTCGATCGCCGCGCGATTCAGGAAGCTGACCTGATTGGCGAGCTCGATTCGCAGCACCTCGCCGCCGGCGTGTGTCTCCTGGAAGCGTCGGATGGGACGGCGCACGTTGCTCGCCAGGATGAAGAGCAGCGCCACGCCCAGGCCGATCGCGATCCCGACCAGCAGGTCGGTCAAGACGATCGCCGTGATCGTGACGGCGAAGGGCGCGAATACGCTCCGACCCTGGCTCCACATGTCCCGGATCACGGCCGGGCTCGCGAGCTTCAGACCCGTGATCAGCAGGATCGCTGCCAACGCTGAGAGTGGGATCCGGTTCAGCGCGGCGGGGATGAGCAGGACGCAGAACAGCAGCAGCGCCCCGTGGAGAATCGTCGCGAGTCGCGTCTGTCCCCCCGACTGGACGTTCACGGAGCTGCGCACGATCACGGAGGTCACGGGAAGCCCGCCGATCAGTCCTGCGGAGAGGTTCCCCACACCCTGCGCCAACAGCTCACGATTGGGATCGGCGTTGCGCTTCTGGGGATCGAGCGCCTCCACGGCCTCGAGGTTCAGCAGCGTCTCGAGCGAGGCAACGAGCGCGATCGTCACGCCCGCGACGTAGACCTCGGGGCGTGCGAGGGCCGAGAAGTCCGGGTGGATGAGTAGCTCCATGAAGCTGCCGCCGGCGGAAATCACGGGGACCTGGACCAGATGGCTCACGCCGATCTCCCAGGTCGCGCCGAGATTCCCGAACAGCTCGCCGGCGGCGACGCCGAGCAGGACGACGATCAGTGGCGCGGGCACGCGAGAGTCCTTGAGCAGCTTGATGCGATCCCACGCGAGCAGCAGCGCCAGCGAGCCGATGCCGATCATCGCGGCGCCGGGATGCACGTCGAGGATGGTCTGCCAGAGCTCGCTGAAGGTGTTCTGCTGATCGGGCTGCTCGAAGGCCATCTCGCCGACGGGATCGGTATCGTGACCGAAGAGATGGGGGATCTGCTTCAGGATGAGGATGATGCCGATCGCAGCGAGCAGGCCTCGGATCACGCTCGTCGGAAAATAGGCCGCGATGAAGCCGGCGCGCGCCAGGCCCATCACGATCTGGAAGACGCCCGCGAGAACCACCGCCACGAGGAAGGCTTCGAAGCTCCCGAGCGTCGCGATCTGTGCGGCGACGACTGCGGTGAGGCCGGCGGCAGGACCGCTCACGCTGGTCTGTGATCCGCTGAGCGGTCCGATGATCAGCCCGCCAATGATCCCGGCGAGGATGCCGGAGAAGAGCGGGGCGCCCGAGGCCAGCGCGATGCCCAGGCAGAGCGGGATTGCGACCAGGAAGACGACCGCGCTGGCCACGAGGTCCTTGGGGAGGGTCTGAATGAAAGGGCGGGTGTTGGCGGTCGCAGTCGTCATGGTGCCTTCCATCGCTCGGATTCGTCGAGTCAGCCGTCGCTCAGCCGACCGCGAAGGAATTCGCGGGATACGCGTGGGGGGCTCGCCCGGGAGTCGAGCCCTTGCTCGAGAGCCCGGACGCACGGATGCTACAGGATTCAGAGGGGCCCGAAAGTCGCCTCCATGAAACGGACGCGGAGCGGCTTCGCGAGTCGGGGCAAGCGAGAGGCGTTCGGCTCGACCGGGTTGTAACGACCGAGAGGTTCAGCGTATGGCAGAGCTCCCGTTCATCGACACGCTCTCGACGGACTACGACGCCGATATCCATCGGGCGCACCGCGAGGCGCGGGCGAGCCTCCTGGTGCGCACGCACGCCGGTCGGGCTGATCTTCCTCGAATACGAAGCCGTCCTCTGGATGCTTCGTGATCGCCGCTTCCGCGAGCAGGGAGCGGACGCGCTGGTCGCCGCGGGCATCACGACGGGTCCGCTCTGGGATTGGTTTCACGAGATCATGTCGAACAAGGAGGGCGAGGATCACGCCCGCTTGCGCCGACTGGTGTCGCGCGCGTTCACGCCGAAGCGCGTCGAGTCGCTTCGCCCACTGATGCGCAGCACCAGCCATGAGCTGCTCGATCGAATCGTCGAGCAGGGCTCCTGCGAGTTCGTCTCCGAGTTCGCAGCCCCCTATCCGGTTCGCGTGATCAGCGGTCTGCTCGGCGTCCCGCCCGAAGACTTCGAACGTTTTCACGCCTGGAGCCGGGATCTCTCCCTCGCCTTCGGCTCGCGAATCGTCGCGGAGCAGGCTCGCATCGAACGCGCCCTGGAGAGCCTGAACGAGTACGTCGACGGCCTGCTCGCAGCGCGAGCGGCTCGGCCCGAGGACGATCTGATCTCGGCCCTCGTCGCGGTCGAGGAGCAGGGGGATCGTCTCTCCCGGGAGGAGCTTCGCGCCCTGGTGACGGTCCTGATCTTCGGCGCGCAGGACACGACGCAATGCCAGCTGGCCTGCGCGCTGGCCACGTTCATCGAGCATCCCGACCAGTGGGATCGTCTCGGTCGACACCCGGAGCTGGCGGTCAGCGCAGCGGAAGAGGTACTTCGCTTCGAGCCGGCCGGCTCGGGCTCCCCCCGAATTGCCTGCGAAGACATCGAGTACCGGGGACTCTCGATTCCGGCCGGCAGCGTCCTGGTCCCGTCCGGGCCAGCGGCGAATCGCGACCCGAAGGTCTACCCCGATCCCGATCGTTTCGACATGGCGCGCGAGCACGCCCAGCCGATGCTCACCTTCGGCGGCGGTGCCCACTACTGCCTCGGCGCGTCGCTCGCGCGAATCGAGATCCAGGAGGCGCTGGTCATCCTGTCGCAGCGCCTCCCGCAGCTCGTTGCGAACGGGCAGGCGACGTGGCGGGTCGGGTCCCAGATTCGCGGGCCCGAGGCCCTGCCCATCCGTTTCGGAGCGCGTTAGGCGAGGGGGTACGCGAGCTGCGGGCCGCGGCGTCCGCGCACTGCGCGCATGCCGGCCCAGATGAGGAGCAGCGCGACGCCGGGCGCGACGCCGAATCCGATCGGAACGGCGGGAGCCGCCTGCGAGCTCGTCCAGTCCGTGCCCGAGGCCCCCGTGACCGTCGCCTCTTCGAGCAGCTCGTTGTCGTTCAGGTCGCGGATGGAGGTGATGCCCTCCCAGACCAGGGAAACGGTCGACGAGCCGGACAGCGTCCCGTCCTCGGGCGGCAAGAAGGAGTTGCTGCCGCCCGCCCGCGCGTTCACCTCGAAGCCGAGCTCGATCGGAAAGCCGAAGGGGACGATGAACTCGACGTCCACGAGGCCGGGTGCGGGGCTGGTTCCGGTAATCGTGAGCTCGGGGATCGTGCCCGTGTTGTAGAAGATCGATCCGTCGAGGAAGTTGCCCGTCCCGCCGGCGCGGACCGTCAGGACCTGATAACCGGTATTCATGACCTGGGACACGGCGACGCTCGAGCGACTCTCGGAGTAGGCCGGGCCACCGTCGATGCGGACGCGCACGGTCATGATGCCGCTGCCGGTCGTCGCGCCCGGGGCGGTGACGGTGATGTCGTCGCTGAAGCGCGCGATGGCGACGCGACCGTCATCCGAGCCGCTGCCGCCAAAGTCGAGAGCACTGCTCGCTTCGAGTCGGCCGAGGCTGGCGGAGCAACCGTGGTTGCCGAAGGCTGTCGGCTCTGCGGCCGAGACGAGTCCGGTGGTGCCGCTGTCGGTCGTGCTGCCGACCCTCGCCGAAACGAGCGTGACCGCATCGGCGGTGGGCGAAATGAGGGCGAGGGCGAGGGCGACGAGCAGGCTGGTGACCGTCGCGCGGATCCGACTCCCGAGCCGCCTGCGGCGATCGGTGCTCGCACGGTCTTCTCGGGGTGGCTTGCTTCTCGATTCGATCGGGTCGGGCATGAGTCGGCCTCTGAGCTTGCTCTCGGCTCCATCTTGAACGGAGGGGTCGAGAAAGGCAAGCCCGCTGTGGAGACCGGGTCGGCGACGGCACAGAGCGCCGCGGCTGCGGCCTCCCGGTCATGCGCGAGGCCGCAAGTGCGACGCAGAGGCCGTGCGTCGTCAGTTGTAGGGCTGTGAGCCAGGGGTCATGTGGCGGTCGAGGTCGTTCTTGAACTGCACGACGATGAAGCGGTCGGTCCAGTGCCACTCGCCGTCGATGATCGCCCACTCGTCTTCGTAGCGGCCGGCCACGAGCAGGGCGAAAGGCGACTCGCCGTCGGGCGTCTGCTGCGCCACGGTGTAGGCCGTCGTCGAGCAGGCGGTCCCGGCGTCGAGGTCGATGTCGATCAGGACGTTCGTGTACATCTCTCGCGTGGCGCGACCATGCTCGGGATAGGTGATGTTCGTGCGCGCATACTGGTCGCGAATCGCGTCGCTGCCTTCGAACGCCCGTCGTCCGATCTGATCGGCGCCGAAGGTGGCGTGGCGAAGCAGCTCGCCCACGAGATCGAAGTCGCCATTCTCGAGCGCGTAACCCATCCGGTAGATCTTCTGCTCGATCTCCCGATGAGCGCTCAGGAGGGCCACGCGTCTTTCGATCGGATCGTTCGGCATGCTTCGGACGTTGGCACACCCGCGCGGCGCGGCAAGGCGATCGGCGGATGCGTCACGCTATGCTGCGCGGGGGAGGCCCGTCGATGACTCGGATCTCGATGCGTTTCGATCTGCGCGTTCCGCCTTTTGCGAGCACGAGCTTCGCGGCTCAGCATCGGGCGATGCTCGAGATGGCGACCTGGGCCGATCGGGTCGGCATCGAGTCCATGCCCCTCTCGGAGCATCACGGAGATCCGGCCGGCTTCAGCTCCGCGCCGCTCACACTGGCCGCGGCGGTGCTCGGGCGCACGGAGCGGCTCATGGTCTCGATTGCCGCGGCGCTGGTGCCCCTCCATGACCCCGTTCGTCTGGCCGAGCAGATCGCGACCATCGACTGTCTCGCGCCCGGGCGACTGTCCGTCGTGATCGGAGCGGGCTATCGCCAGGCCGAGTTCGACATGGCGGGCATCGACAAGCATGCGCGCGGCGCGCTGCTCGAGGAGTGCGTCCATGTGCTGCGCAGGGCGTGGACCGGTAAGGCCTTCGAGTGGCGAGGGCGCGAGGTGGTAGTGACCCCGACCCCCGCCTCGCCGAGCGGGCCGACGATCTTCGTGGGTGGCAAGACGATCGCGGGGGCCCGCCGCGCGGCACGACTGCGCTGTCCGTTCAGTCCCGCCGTAGGCCGACTCGATGTGATCGCGGCCTACTTCGAGGCTTGCGAGGAGCTGGGCTTCGAGGGCGCGGACGTATTCGGTTGCGGGTCGCTCGAGGCCTATCGTGCGGCGTTTCCTCCGGACCGTCCCGTTCCGCCGGGCTTCGTGATGATCACGCGAGATCCGGCGGCGTGCGCCGCGCGAATCGCTCGCCACGCCGAGTACGACGCGAGGACCTATGCGGCTTGGCAGGAAGATGGCGTGGTGTCGGATTGGGCGGTTCCGGGCGCCGAGAGCTGGGAGGCGCTGCGGGAGAGCGGACGCTATGCGGTGGTCACCCCGGAGCAATGTCTCGAGCTTGCGGCCCGCGACGGGCAGATCATGCTGCATCCGCTGATGGGCGGGATCGAGCCCGAGCTCGCGTGGCAGAGCCTGCGCCTCTTCGAGGCAGAGGTGCTTCCGGAGCTCGCGCTTCCGGAGGCCTGAGCCGCGCTGCGGACGGCCGGACGCGCAGCGCGACGAGCGAGGACGTCATCTCTTCTCGCAGTGACAGAGCGGCCCGCTGCCGCTCGAAATCCCTCGTCAGGGATCCGGTCGCTGCGTAAGCGATCGGGCACTCGCCACTCGCCGGGAAGTGTGGCCGAAGGCCACGCGAACGTGGCGTCCCTGCACGGTCTGCGGTCGGCTCTACCGCGCGAATCGCTCTCGCAGCAGGCTCTTGCGAGGGATCGGTCGCGTTCCGCCCTTCTCCGCGAAAGGCCCACGTCTTGCATCTCCCGTCGAGATATCAACTTCACCCAACACCCGACGGTGTTGCGGAGATCCTGGAGGTCACCTGATGAATCTCGAACACCGCTTCGCGCGTCGGCCGGTCGCCCGTCGCCTGCTGCGATCTGCAACCGCTTGGTTCTTCGTCGCCTCGATCGGGATCACCGCCTGCTCGAACGAGGAGGCCAGCTGGGAGGTCAGTGCGAGCAGCGTAGGCGCAGAGGCCGGCGACGAAGAACGCTTCGACGAGCATTGGCGAGACTTCCGGGTCGGTGCCATGGCGACCCTGGATCTGATGGAGGAATCGCTCGAGAACGCGTCTCGCGAGGCGTCGGTGGCGGATCGCGAAGAGCTGATGACGCTCAGGGCGCGGGTCGACGACCTGCGCGAGCGGATGTTGGCCGAGTTCGATTCTCCCGAGAGCCAGGCGATGGCGCTCCGGAAGAATCTCGAAGCCTCCTATGACGGACTTCGAGCAGACATCGAAGCGCTCCTCGTGCGACTCGGACACAGTCGGGATGAGTTCGCCCGCTGGCGGGAGCCGAGCTGAGCGAGCCCCGGATCAGCTGGAGCCTCGATTCTCGAGATAGTCGACGAGATCAGCGACCCGGGTGAGACGGCCGTAGTCGGCTTCGGGAATCGCGATTCCAGTGTGCTCGGTCAGGGCGCCTGCGACGTTCACCAGATCGATCGAGTCCAGACCGAGGTCTTCGTGCAGGCTCGAGGAGGGCTGGAGATCCGAGCGGGACAGGTCGGGCGCGACCTCGAGGATCGCCTCGCAGACGGCATCGAGCATGGACGAGGGCTGAGGGCTCATAGCTCCTCCGGGTTGCGCAAACGTTTGGAGATCGCTTGAAGGAAGCGGGATCCGCGCTGTCCATCGGAGGCCCGATGGTCCGCGGCCAGAGTCGCGCGCAGGACGGGCTGCGTTCCGTGCAGGCTGCCCTCGGCGCGTAGAGCGCGGTAGATGCCGCCGAAGCCGACGATCGCGACCTGGGGCGGATAGATCACCCCGAAGATCGATTCGACTCCGTCGTCTCCGAGGCTCGTGATCGTGATCGTCGCCTCAGAGAGCTCGCCACTTCGAAGCCGTCCGGCGCGCGCGCGTCCGACGACGTCCCGCAGCACGCTCATCGTCTCCTCGAGCGTTCGCTCGTCCGCATTCGCGAAGGTCGGGATCACGAGACCGCCGTCTCGCAGCGACACGACCATCCCGACATGCACGGACTCGCTGCGCTGGAAGCCTTCCTCTCGCCAGTGCCCGTTCATCTCCGGGAATTCCCTGGCGGCGAGGGCGACGGCCTTGATCAAGAGCGCGGCGAGGACCAGACGATCGCTGGCCGCGCGCTCACGATTCTGCGCTTCGAGCCAGTCGAGCGCGGGCTCGATCTCGACGGTGGTCGACAGGTAGTAGTGTGGGATCTCGCGCTTGGATCGCGCCATCGCGGCGGCGATGATCTCGCGACGGCGATCGGCGCGGCTCGACGCGCTCGGTGCTGCGCTCGGTGTCGCCTTTCGAGGCGAGGTCGCATCCGACGTGGCTGTACGGGTCGTGGTCGGCGCCGCGCTGGGCTGCGAGGTCGGACCCGAGCTCGACGTTGCGGGGAGGTCGGCCTCGACGATCGCGCCGTGCGGCCCGCTTCCGGAGATGCTGGACAGGTCGAGGCCGCGCTCGGCGGCCAGCCGTCGGGCGAGGGGGGTTGCCTTGATGCGAACCCCTTGCGACCTCGCTGCTTCCGCCTCGGCGTCGCTTGCGGCCGCCCTTCGACTCTGCGCTCGATCGCGCGTCGCGAGGAGGCGGCGGTGTGGGCTGTGCTGCGTCGCCACGGCGGACGTCGGGCCGCTCGCTCGCGGCAGCTGGCTCCGACGGCGAGCGCGGGGTCGCGACCGCGCTGGGCCCGGAAGAGACCAGGCGTGCGATCGGTTCGCCGACGGCGATGGTCTGCCCCGGCTCGACGAGCAGCGCCTCGATCGTTCCCGATTCGTAGGCCTCCATCTCGATCTCGGCCTTCTCGGTGTCGAGCAGTGCGATGGTGTCGCCGTACGCGATCTCGTCGCCAGGCTCCACATACCACTCGAGCAGCGTGCCTTCTTCCATCTCGGCCCCGAGCGATGGAAGGCGGATCTCAGACATCGCGATGCACCGTGCGCCGCGCCGCCGCGACGATCTGCTCGACGGAGGGAAGCGAGGCCTCCTCGAGGATCTTCGGGTAGGGGATCGGGACCTCCTGGCTGCAGACGCGCAGGACGGGAGCGTCGAGCTCGAAGAACCGCTCTTCCTGGATGCGCGCCGCGATCTCCGCGGAGAGACTGCCGCTTCGCCAGCCTTCGTCGATCACCACCGCGCGATGGGTTCGGGAGATCGATTCGAAGATCGTCTCCTGATCGAGCGGGCGCAGCGTGCGCAGATCGATCACCTCGGCGTCGATGCCCTCGGATTCGAGCGCTTCGGCCGCCGTTCGGGTTCGCGGCAGCATGCCACCGTAGGTGATGAGCGTGACGTCGCGGCCGCTGCGACGGATCGCGGCCCGGTCGAGGTCGACGGCCCCGGCGTCCGGCGCGAGCACGGCCTTCTCCTTCGCGAGGGCCGAGTGTTCGAAGATCAGCACCGGGTCCGGGTCGGCCAGCGCGGTCGCCAGCATGCCCCGCGCGTCCTCGACGGTGGCGGGGGCGACGATGCGCAGACCCGGGATATGCGCCATCCAGCCCTCCAGGCTGTGGGAATGCTGAGCCGCGAGCTGCAGGCCGGCGCCGGTCGCCATGCGGATCACGATCGGGACGTTGAACTGGCCGCCCGACATGTGGAGCAGGGTCGCGGCGTGATTCACGATCTGGTCGAGGGCGAGCAGACTGAAGTTGACCGTCATGATCTCGACGATCGGGCGCATCCCCCCGAGCGCCGCGCCGATGCCCGCGCCCACGAATCCCGACTCGGAGAGGGGTGTGTCCCGGATGCGTTCCTCACCGAACTCCGCCAGCAGTCCGCGGCTGATGCCATAGGGCCCACCATAGGCCCCGACGTCTTCGCCCATCAGGAACACGCGTTCGTCCTTCTGCAGCGCCTCGCGCAGCGCGTCGCGGAGCGCGTCGCGGTAGCCGATCTCCTTGCTGTCGGCCGGCTGGCTCATTCCGCCGAGCTCCTCTCCGACATCACGAATCGCGTCAGGGTCTCCGGGGTCTCGCTCTCGCTTCGCTCGGCGAACGCGATCGCCTCGTCGAGGATGGACTCGATCTCCCGATCCATCTCCGCGAGTGCCTCGTCGTCGAGCTCCTGATGTTCACGAATCGCCCGGAGAAGCCGGGTCACAGGGCCTTTCTGCTTCCACGCCTCGACCTCGGCCTTCGGTCGATAGAGCTCCGGATCGAACATCGAGTGCGCGCGGAACCGGTAGGTTTGCAGGTCGAGGAAGACGGGTCCGCCTCCGCTTCGGATCGACAACACGGCCTTGCGCGCCGTCTCGGCGACGTCGAGGACGTCCATGCCGTCGACGGTCCAGGCCGGCACCTGATAGGCCGCGGCCTTCACGCAGAGGTCGGTCTGGGACTCGGATCGACCGAGCGCCGTCCCCATCGCGTAGCCGTTGTTCTCGCAGCAGAAGAGCACCGGCAAGTTCCAGAGCGCCGCCAGGTTCATCGCCTCGTGGAACTCGCCTTCGGCCACCGCCCCCTCGCCAAAGAAGCAGGCGATCACCCGCGGCTGGTCCTGGAGCTTGGCGGCCAGCGCGAGCCCGGTCGCGATCGGCAGGCCTCCGCCGACGATGGCCCAGCCCCCGTAGAAATTCGTCGCGGCGTCGAAGAGATGCATCGAGCCGCCGCGCCCACCGCTGCACCCGTCGCGTCGCCCCATCAGCTCGGCCATGGCGGGGCCCGGCCCGATCCCACGCGCCAGCGCATGCCCGTGCTCGCGGTAGGTTGCGACGACCGCGTCTTCCGGCTCGAGCGCGTCCATCACCCCGACCGCGACCGCCTCCTCTCCGATATAGAGGTGCAGGAATCCGCGGATCTTCTGCGCGGCATAGAGCTCGGCCGATCGCTCCTCGAAGCGGCGGATCAGCTTCATCTTGTGCAGGTACTCGAGCGCCTTGTCGGCGCCCGGCCTCCACGCGCGGTCGGTCGGCGGCGTCATGGATTCCCCGGTCGGGTCGTCGAAGCGTCGTCGGGCTCTTCCCCGTGCTCGCGGGCCCGAAGGACTCTGCGCAGGATCTTGCCGCTCCGCGTCTTGGGCAGGTCGTTCGTGATCTCGATCTCGCGAGGTGCCGAGATCGATCCGAGGCGCTTGCGCGACAGCGCGAGCAGCTCGCGTTCGAGCTTGGGGCTGGGCTCGAACCCGTCCTTCAGGCCGACGAAAGCCTTCACGATCTCGCCCGCCGTGGGATGGGGCTTCCCGACGGCGGCGGCCTCGGCGACCGCCGGGTGCTCCATCAGGACGGATTCGATCTCGAAAGGGCCGATCCGGTGGCCGGCGGTCTTGATCATGTCGTCGGCGCGCCCGAGGAACCAGAAATAGCCCTGCGCATCACGACGTCCGAGATCATCGGAGAGATACCAGCCTGCCCGGAAACACTCGCGATAGCGATCGGGGCGATTGAGGTAGCCGCGCATCATCGAGGGCCAGCCCTCTCGCAGCGCGATCTCGCCTTCCACGTCTGGCTCGTCGATGAGGTCGATGCCGCCGTCGTCTCGACGGTGCACGATGCGCGCCTCGACGCCGGGAAGAGGGCGTCCCATCGAGCCGGGGCGAATCTCCTGGTTGCGTGTGTTCGCGATCATGATTCCGCCGGTCTCCGTCTGCCACCAGTTGTCGAGCACGGGCAGCCCGAAGATCTCGCGGCCCCAGGCGACGGCCTCGGGATTCAGCGGCTCGCCCACACTCGAGACGACGCGCAGCGACGACAGATCGAATCGACTCGGAAGCTCCGGACCGAGCTTCATCAGCATGCGGATGGCGGTGGGCGACGTGTAGAAGATCTCGACCCCATGATCCTGGATGATCCGGTACCAGTGCTCGCCGTTGAATTCTTCCTCCACGACGAGGTTGACCGCGCCGTGCAGCAGCGGCGCGAAGATTCCGTAGGAGGTGCCGGTGACCCAGCCCGGGTCGGCCGTACACCAGAATACGGCGCCCTGGCGCAGGTCGAGTGCGAAGCGACTGGTGGCATAATGGGCGACGCCTGCGCCGTGGACGTGAACGACGGCCTTCGGAGCCCCGGTCGTGCCGCTCGTGAAGTGCAGCAGGGCGGGATCCTCGGGATCGGTGGCGTCCACCTCGAATGCGTCATTCGACTCGCCGATCAGGGCCTCATAGCTCCGGGTTCCGGGCAGCTCGGGCGCGTCCCCGACGAGCAGCACGTGCTCGAGCTCGGGGAGCTGGCCTCGGTTGACCTCGACGACCCGCTGGTAGATCGCGGCCGTCGTCACCAGCACGCGAGCGCTGCCGATCGAGAGTCGCTGGGCCACGGGCTCCGGGCCGAAGGCCGAGAAGAGGGGGCAGAGCACGCTCCGATTCTTGAGCGTGCCGAGGGCCGTGATGTAGAGCTCGGGGACTCGACCCAATAGCGTGAAGACGCCCTCACCCTCTCGAACGCCGAGGGTGCGCAGCAGATTGGCGAAGCGATTGCTCTGCCGCCGCAGGTCGTCGAAGCTGAAGACACGGGCGCTGCCGTCGGTCCCGAGCCAATGAAGCGCGGTGTGCTGGCCGGCGTCGGGGCAGTGTCGATCGACGGCCAGGGCCCCGAGGTTGAAGCCGCCCGGACAGTCTCCCGCGAGCAGCTCGTCGCGCGCCTGGCTCCAGCGGAATTCTGCGACGGTCTTCTCGTAGTCGTCGAGCTGCGGCCTCGGCGTTCGTCGATCCCAGCCGCTCGGAATCGGCTCGGTCTTCATGCGCGGCTCCCCTCCATCGATGATCCCGCTCCTTCGCGCGCGTTCCACCTGGCGCAGGGCGGCAGGGGCCGCCGCAAATGGCACACCTTCGGTGGATCGTGCATCAGGGGACCCGACTTCTGTCCCACATGCCGATCCTCCCTTCCTCCCTTGAGCAAGTCGCGTGCCGGGAGAGACAGCGCTGCGCGACCCGACGGTCGAGACCGGTCGCTGGGGGCGGGACGTGAGCGGGGCAGATCGACGCACGCGTGGCACGGTGACACAGGATCCGATGTTCGCCTCGGAGGGTGTTGGCGGGCTTCGACCGCCTGATGGAAGCTCCGGCGGGGCCCGGCGATCATCCCGCTCGAGGCGGGGAGCGGACGCGCCGGGTGTCGTGGCGGTATGCGACGCCGCAAAGAACTCTTTCCCCGGCTCTCGCGGAGGCTCCATGAGTGGATTGACGGTTGGCTGTCCCAAAGAGATCAAGGTCCAGGAGAATCGCGTCGCGCTGACGCCGCCCGGTGTCGCGCAGCTCGTTCGCCGCGGCGTCCGGGTGCTCGTGGAGTCGCGGGCAGGCCTCGGCGCCGACTACTCCGATGCGGAGTACCAGGAGGCCGGCGCGGAGCTCGTCGACTCGGCCGCTCGGGTCTTCGACGAGGCGACGCTGATCGTCAAGGTGAAGGAGCCGCAGCCCTCGGAGCTCGAGCTTCTGCGGGAGGACCACGTCCTCTTCACCTATCTCCATCTGGCAGCGAGCCGACCGCTGACCGAAGCGCTTCTCGCCTCGAAGATCACGGCGATCGCCTACGAGACGGTCCAGATCGGGCATCGGCTCCCGCTGCTCGAGCCCATGAGCGAGGTCGCGGGTCGCATGAGCATCATCATGGGCGCCTACCACCTGGCCGAACATGCCGGCGGCCGAGGGACCTTGCTGGGTGGCGTCCCGGGCGTCCTGCCGGGCTGCGTGACCATTCTCGGCGGCGGCACCTCCGGCTTCAACGCTGCGAAGCTGGCGACCGGGATCGGTGCGGAAACGACCGTCCTCGAGGTCGACAGCGCACGCATGACGTGGCTGGACATGGCGCTGCCGGCGGCGCGGACGTTGTACTCGACCGAGGCGGCACTCGCCGAGATCCTGCCGCGAACGGATCTGCTCGTCGGTGCGGTGCTCGTTCCGGGGGCCCGCGCCCCGAGTCTGGTGAGTCGGGAGATGGTCAGGACGATGCGCAAAGGCACCGTGATCGTCGATATCGCCGTCGATCAGGGGGGCTGCGTCGAGACCACGCGCCCCACGACCCACGAATCCCCGACCTATGTCGAGGAGGGCGTGACGCACTACTGCGTATCCAACATGCCCGGTGCCTATGCGAGGACCTCGACCCAGGCGCTGACGAGCGTGACGCTGCCCTATGTCCAGGCGCTGGCGGTGGGCGGGGTCGCAGGCGGCGTCGCGGCCCGTCCCGAGCTTCTCGCGGGCATCAACTGCCTGAACGGAGCGTTGACCTGCGAAGAGGTCGCGGTCGCGCACGGCCTGGACTTCTCGACTCCACAGGTCTAGCCGCGCTCTCGCGGGGTCTAGGTGACGGTCAACCGGAGGCGTCGAGCACGCGCGCGGCATAGCCCCGCTCGCCGAGTCGCTCGCAGACGCGGCGCGCGTGCTCGTGCCCTCGCGTCTCGAGCATCAGATCCACCTCGGCCGACTCGAGGGCCAGCCGGGTGAAGGTGCGTTGGTGCCAGACCTCGACGATGTTGGCCTCCTCCTGCGCGATCAGGTCGGTGACGGCGGCCAGGGCAGAAGGATAATCGGGGAGCACGATGCGCACGCGCACGAGCCGGCCTGTACGGGCCAGGTCGCGTTCGATCACGCGGGCGATCACGATCGGGTCGATGTTGCCTCCGGAGATCAGGATCCCGACCCGCTGGCCCGCGAAGCGTTCCCGATGACTCAGCAGAGCGGCCAGCGAGGCAGCGCCGGCTCCTTCGGCGATCGTCTTCTCGATCTCGATGAGCAGCCCGATCGCCTCCTCGAGCGCATCCTCCTCGACGACCAGGATGTCCCGCACCCGCTCGCGGATGATCGCGCGCGTCAGCCGCCCGGGCTGCTTCACAGCGATCCCATCCGCCAGCGTCGCGGTACCGCACTCGACCTTCTCTCCGGCCAGCGCCTGCTTCATCGACGGAAAGCGCGCGCTCTCGACCCCGAAGACTGCCAGATCCGGCTTCAAGCCCTGGGCCGCGACAGCGATCCCGCTGATCAGCCCCCCGCCCCCGATCGGGATGATCAGGGCCTCGAGATCAGGGACACGCTCGAGCATCTCGAGGCCGAGGGTCCCCTGGCCGCAGATGACGTCGGCATCATCGTAGGGATGAACGATCGTGAGGTCGTGTTCTTCGGCGAGCGACGTCGCGTGGGCCGCGGCCTCCTCGAGCGTGGCTCCGTGAAGGACGACCCGGGCGCCGAAATAGGCTGTCCGCTCGACCTTGACGTGGGGCGTGCGGCGCGGCATCACGATCGTGGCCGGGATCGAGAGTCGCTGGGCGTGATAGGCGACCGACTGAGCGTGATTGCCGCGCGAGGCTGCGACCACGCCGCGCGTGCGCGCTTCCGGGTCGAGCGATCGAAGCCTGACCAGCGCGCCCCGATCCTTGAAGGAGCCGGTGAACTGGAGGTTCTCGAACTTCAGGAAGACTTCGGCGCCGATGATCTTGGAGAGGGTTCGGGAGCGCAGCATCGGGGTCTCGACGATCTCCCCCTGCAAGAGATCGGCGGCCTCCCGGATGCGTTCGAGCGTGACCTCTTCGTCTGAATCGGGACGGGGCGGCATGGCGCTGGCTTCCTTCGGGCCCGAGCGGGATGAGTGCATGGTCGCGTGTTTCGGAACGGCGCGCTCGACCATCGGGGCAGTGCGCGGCGCTACGACCCTCATTGCCTGGGTGGAGCCTCGAGCGGAGGCGTTGCTCGATCGGGGCACGACGGCAAGATGTCCTCGACCGTCGCTCCTCCGCATCCCGACCCTGCTCGATCACTCCGTCCGCGGGGCCGGTCGCCGAAGCTCTCCGTTCGTCGAATGCACGAGAAGGCGGCCCTTCGGTCCGTAGAGCATGATCTCGTCGACCCCGTCGGTCCCGAGGCGATCGACCATTTCGCGGGCGACGGCGAGCTGACGCACGCGCGAGAGCTCGTCGAAGTCCGCGTCGAGGCGACCGATCATGGTGCGACCCCGCCCCTGGTCGTTGCGATAGGCGGACTGCAGGAAGGGCGACGTTCGAGAGAGCGTCTGCTCGTCGAGCGTCTCGACCGTGGTCGGCCTCTGCGTCACGACATTCGCCGTCAGGAAGACCGCGAGCAGCATCACGGCGGCGCCCGCCCACGTGCGCGCCTGCCGGCTCGCCAGGAGCGCTCGCCACGTACGGCCGACCTGAATCCGGTCGGGACCGTCGGCGCGTTCGGCCACCTGGCCGCCCTGCCGGGGTTGGGTGCTCGTGCGGCGCGCGGACCCCGATTCCGTTTCGGGTTCGTCTTCGGGAAGTCTCGGTCGCCGCTCTCGACGGCTCGACAGCGGTGCCAGCAGATGCTTCGTCTTGATGCCCGAGAGCTTGCTCACCCTTGCGTATTGGTTGGGATCGGCGAGCTCTCGGGAGACGAGTCGCCCGAAGTCGCGATCGAGCTCGAGGAGCCAGGCAGAGGAGAGCGTCGCCTCGTCGACACCGAGATCCGCAAGGTCGCTTCGGACCGCGCCGAGATCCCGCATCAGCAGGCCAGCCAGCGCAGTGTGCGCGAGGATCGACTCCTCCTCTCCTGGAGAGGTCGCAACGATTGCTTCGCGCTCGATCGCATCGAGACGCGAAAGGTCGAGCGCGAGGGCAACTCGCTCGGAGGTGCAGCTTCCGATCGGGATGCCGTTCAGCCGCCGTCGCAGAGCGACGAGCAGATCCTTCAGCCGGGCATTGTCATAGACGGACTCGACGTCCGCCTGCTCGGGCTCCGGCTCGCTGATCTCTTCCTGGCCGATGCGTGACCAGATCTCGTCCGTCTCGTCGAGCGAGGCAGGCTGGCGCCGCGTGCAGGTCGAGCCGTCGTCGACGGGGTCCCGCACCAGCTCCTCGAGCAGCGAGTCCGCCTCTTCATCCGAGGTCAAGCTCGAGGAGAGTCGGTTGAACACGCGGGCGTTGTAGGTCACCACCGCGCGCAGGACGTTCGGGGCGAGGCGCAGCAGCCCCAGGGCGGCCTTGCGATCACGAGACGATCGCAAGGTCTCGAGATCGTCTTGTCCCGATCTGGGGCAAGCCGCTTGAAAGAGCTCGACCGCGACCGCCTCCGCCTCGTCGGTGGAGATCTGTTCGTTGGCGATCGACTCGAGACACGGCGTCAGCCGGACGGGATCGTGCAGGACCTTTCGCTCGCCGTCGGCCTCCTCCGTCGCCAGCACCGTCACGAGGTATTCGAGCTTGGAGAGCCGGCGGATCAGACCGTCCCGATCGGCGATCACGCCGTCGAGGAGTGCGGTCACATCTTCTCGACGTCGTGCGACCGCCCGAGGCACCTCCGCGCGCAGCTCGGCGAAGGAGACGCGATCCAACCGGTCCAGGAGATCGGCCTCCATCTCAGCGAGCGTCTGGTCGGCTCGGGTGAGGGCGGCGTGGAGGCCCGTCTCGTCGCTCGCTGTTTCCGACGCTTCCTGGGCAAGCGTTCGTAGCACCGCTCGCAGCTCCTGCGATCTGCGATCGCGCGCCTCGGCGAATCCGATTTCGCTCGCGGTCATCGGCAGCGCGCGATGACCCGAACGAATCCTTGCAAAACGTTGGATGCGGGCGCGTATTTTGGCGCGCTGCTCGTCTCCCGCTCGGGACTCGAGCGCTGCCGGTCCCTCCGATTCCGTCGTCAATCCGATCTCCGTCTCGAGAGGTTCGGCCCCGGTGCCGCGTGGGCGGGACCGGGGCCGTTCTCGTCTTCCGTGAGCGCGGCTCCTGCTGTCGCTCGGTGGCTACTTCTTCTTGCCCTTGCTAGGCGAAGCGCCGCCGCCACCCGCCTCGTCGTCGACATCACCGGAGGGATCGACGCCCCCGTTCGGGCCACCTTTGCCCTGACCGGGATTGCTCGAGTCCACGCCGTCTTCGTTGTTGCCGTGGCCATTATTGTTCTTGCCGGGATCGGCTCCGCCGGGCGCCGTAGCGGGCGCGGGGGCGGCCGCCGGTGATCCGTCGCCGCCGGGCCTCTCGACTTCCGCCACCGACTTGCGGATATCGTCCGATACGATGATGAACTCGAGGTTGCCCGCCTCGTTGTCGGCCGCGGCGACGGCCGGCAGGCCGAGACCGAGGGCGAGGACGCAGAGGACGAGCAGGGTCGCGCCTCCGACGTGGCTTCGAGTGTCTGAATGCTTCATCGTTCTCTGCTTTCTGTCTGCGCACGACGCGCTCTCCACGACTCCGCGGAGAGAATCGATCGGCTCAGTTCTTCACGATCACGCCGCTCTCGATCATGATGATGTCGAGCATGGTGTCGCTCGGGTCCAGATCTCCGGTCGCGACGGCCGAGTAGTTGGCGCTCGGGATACCGTCTACCTCGATCGGCTGGAGGGTGTAGGTGTAGAAGCGCGACTGGATCGTGTTCGGGTCGAGCACGGTCGCGCCGGAGATCTCGAAGCCGATCTCGTCGAAGCTGTTGCCATAACGACCGTTCTCGATCATGAAGGTCTTCTGGCTCTTGTAGATGCCGTTCAGGTTCAGAAACGCCTCGTTCCGGCGAGCTCGCCAGACATAGGACTGGAGGCTGGGCAAGGCGATCGAACCGATCACCCCGATGATCGCGACCACGACCATCGCTTCGATCAGGCTGAATCCACGTCGGCGACGCGGATCGGTGGCCTCGGTCTGTCGCGGCTCGCGCCTCATCTTCCAGGATCCTCTCGCTCGTTTGGGAGCGGCTTGCGGACGCGAAGTGCGCCGCGCTCTGCCAGACGAGGAACGATGGAGCGCCCCGATCGCATCCGGCACCGAAGGACACAATCGGTCGCTGGGAGCGAAAACGAGACGCGGATCACGGCAAGCGGGATTGAATTTCCGGGGAGCTGCCATTCAAGGCAGCGCGGATGCGTGGCGCTAGTGCGCGGCGCGGCGCGCGAGCGCCCCGCGCCGGCTCGAGCAGATCGACCTGTTTCGTCGTCGACTTGCCGCCGCTGGGCTCGCTATGCGACGCGTGTCGCCCCGACGGCTCCGGTCAGGCGGCCGCCTCGCGCGCGATCCGGCCGGGGGCGAGCGTCGTGCGATGCATTCGGCGGGTGTGCTTGCGTTTATGGCCGATCGCGCGGTGCATCGTCCGCCAGTTATCCCAGAACACGAGATCGCCGACCTGCCATTCGTGCAGGTAGACGAAGCGATCCTGCAGCGCGAAGTCCTCGAGATCCGCGACGAGCGCATCACTCTCCCGCGCGGGCAGCCCTTCGATCCCTTGCAGAAAGGCAGGGCTGATGTTGAGTACGCTGCGTCCCGACTCGGGATGTTGATGAACCAGGGGATGGGTCACGGCCTCGAAGGCCGGCGCGTCGCCGCCTTCCATCTCGGCGTCCGTGCGCGCGGCGCTCTTCAGGGCCTCCTGGATCGGGCCGAGAGAATGGATCGCACGACGATCCGTGATGCGCGCGCGCAGCGAGTCGGGCAGTGCGTCATAGACCGCGGCCGTGTCGATGTATCCGGTCTCGCCGAGCTCGGGCGGCACGACGCGCGCCAGCAGCAGCGAGCCCCGACTCGGAGCATCGGTGTAGGTCAGGTCGGAATGCCAGGGGATCTGGCCGACGACCTCCTCTCCGACCGGATCGTCTTCGGCGAGTGACTCGTCGGCGTCGCCCGCGAGCACGATGATCTCGGGATGCCCCTTCAGACGAATCGTGGGAATCGGATGGATCGAGGCCTCTCCGAAGATGCGCGTGATCGCGACGTGCTGCGCTGGCGTCAGGTCGGCCAGCCCCCGGGCGAGCAGCACTCCATGTTCGAGAAAGGCTTCTCGCAGGCGAGTCCGGTCGGGCTCGTCGATGTGCGCGGGATCGAGTCCGTGGATCTCTGCCCCGAGCGGGGCTGCGAGCCTTTCGATCGTGATCGCCATGCTTCGGGGTCCCCCTGCCTCGTGCGCGCGACCCCCGTGGTTGCACGGGGGGCCGCAGAGAGTCTTTCGACGGTAGCCCGGCGGTTTCGGCAGCAGCAACGCATGAAGGCGGAAGCCCCGGACGATGCCGGCTTTGCCTGCTCGGGCATCCTGCGCCGGGACGCGCGAAGCTACGTTGTTGCGGCGAGCCGAGCAGAAGGGCGTTCGGACGAGGAGGCGCGATGCATCACGAGGCGATCGGGACGGGGCTGCGAGCGATCCTCCTGGTCGCGGCGCTCGCCATCCTCGCCGCGTGTGCGCCCCGAGGCGGCGGCGCTGCGCACAACGCGGCTGGCGGTCCCTCGGCCGTGGCCGTCCCACCGCGGCCCGCGCGCTTCGAGCTGGGCCGCACGCCCGGTCCGGAAGAGATCTCGCGCTGGAACATCGACGTGATGCCCGACGGCGAGGGGCTGCCTCCGGGCTCGGGGAGCGTCGAGGAGGGGCGCGACGTCTACGCGCGTCGATGCGAGCGATGTCATGGTGACGGGGGCCGCGGAGGCCCCTTCGACGTGCTGGTTGGACGCCAGGACGGTGACGCCTTCCCCTTCGCGAGCGATCCGCGGGCTCCGCGCACGATCGGAAGCTACTGGCCCTATGCGACGACGCTCTTCGACTACACGCGGCGCGCGATGCCGCAGGATCGTCCCGGATCGCTCTCGGACGACGAGGTCTACGCGGTGACCGCCTACCTGCTGCACCTGAACGATCTGCTCGATGCCGGCGCCGACCTCGACCGCGATTCGCTGCCGGCGATCGTGATGCCGGCGCGAGATCGATTCGTGCCGGACGATCGTCGCGGCGGTCCGGAGGTTCGATGAACGATCACGACGACAAGGACGCAGTCGCGACGAAGGTCGATGCCGGCGGCGCGGGCTCCCGTGGCGTCGGTCCCGAGTGGACGCGCCGCCGGATGCTCACCACGCTGGCGGCCGCCGCGGGCAGCGCGTTGGCCGCGACCGCCCGAGCCGGGGAAGCGCACGCCGTCGAGGATCCGTCGACGGATCCAGCGATCGCCCCGACGATCGACTCGAGCAGGCGACCGGGCGCACCGGCTTCGTCGCTCGGCGAGCGCTCGCCCTTCGAATCGCCGAGACGCCTCGCCGCGTACGGCGTGATCTCCGGGACGCCGCTTCAGTCGCTTCACGGCACTCTGACCCCCGCAGATCTCCACTTCGAACGTCATCATGCCGGCGTGCCGGCCATCGACCCTGAGCGTCACGAGCTGCTGATTCATGGCCTCGTCGAGCGGCCACGCAAGCTCGGTCTGGCCGATCTGCTGCGCTTTCCCGCCGTGACGCGGACCTGCTTTCTCGAATGCTCGGGCAATCTGCGCATCGACGCGGACGAGCAGACGACGCCGCAGACGCTCTGTGGACTGACGAGCCAGAGCGAGTGGACGGGCGTCGCGCTGTCGACGTTGCTCGCTGAGGTGGGGCTGCGCCCGGGTGCGCGCTGGCTGCTCGTGGAGGGCTCCGACGCCGCGCTGCTCTCCCGATCGATCCCGATCGAGAAGGCGCAGGACGACGCCATCGTCGCCTACGCGCAGAACGGCGAGGCGATCCGACCCGCGCAGGGATATCCGTTGCGGCTGCTGCTTCCGGGATGGGAGGGCAATACGAACGTGAAGTGGCTGCGGCGCATCGAGGTCTCCGACCGTCCCTTCATGACGCGCGAGGAGACGTCGAAGTACACGGAGCCGATCCGTGGTGGGACGGCCCGCATGTTCAGCTTCGTGATGGACGCGCGCTCGGTCATCACGTCCCCGACCTTTCCCGCGACCCTCGAGCGCGGCTGGCAGGCGATTCGTGGCCTGGCCTGGAGCGGTCGCGGCCGCATCGCTCGTGTCGACGTCAGCGTCGATGGCGGCCGGAGCTGGCAGATGGCGCGGTTGGAGGGTCCCGTCCTGCCCACCGCGCACACGCGCTTCTCGCTGCCCTGGCGTTGGGACGGAGGCCCGGCGGAGCTCGCGAGCCGCGCCGTCGACGAGACCGGCTACGTCCAGCCCACGCGCCGTCAGCTGATCGACGCGCGGGGGCGGGGCTCGCTCCCCTATCATCTCAATTCGATCGTCTCGTGGGGGGTCGAGCGGGACGGCCGCGTGCTGTACAAGGCGGAGCCCTGGGGCTGACCGACAGACGGCGAAGGTCTGGCGCAACGACCCCCGCATCGATCGGGACGCACCGCGAAGGCTCGAGTCCGATCCCGGACGAGCGGTCGAGGCCGAGGCTCTGCAGCACGCGGGTGGTTTCGAGCCGGGCTGCGCGGCTCGTCTGTGTCGACTCGGACGCGGGTCGATGACCCGGCTGATCTCAGCTCTCGCGACTGACTTCCAGGGGCGCCACGATCATGTTGGCCGCGAACTCGTCGCGGGGAAGCAGGGGCTCCGGGTCCTCGTTGGGTCGACCGAACTTCACCTGCGGCGTGACGCGATGGTGCGGCGGGATCCGGACGTTACAGAAGACCGGACCGGGTCGACCCAGGGCCTGCTGGATGATCGTCTCGCAATCCTGGTTTCGATCGAGCCCGATGCTCTGCCAGCCGAAGCCCTGCGCCACGCTCTCGAAATCGGGAAACGCGAGTCCGCCTTCGACCGACGAGGCGAGGTATCGGGACCCGAGCCATTGATCCTGGGTCTGCTGGATCATGCTATGGCCCTGGTTGTTCATGAGGAAGAGCGTGATCGGCAGCTCGTGGCGGGCCGCCGTCGCCAGCTCCTGGAGGTTCATCATCAGGCTGCCGTCGCCGCTGATGCAGACGACGGGAATGTCGGGCCGAGCGAAGCAGGCGCCGATCGCCGCCGGAAGCGCCCAGCCCATCGCCGTATTGTTGAAGTCGTGGAGCAGCCGTTGTCCATCCTTCGGCTCGAAACCCTGCATCATCCAGGCGATCGAACAGCCGGTGTCGATCAGGATGTGGCAGGGTGTCGGACATAGGCGCGACAGCGCGTGGACGAAGGCATAGGGGTTCACGTCCTCTTCCTGGAGGTCGGCGTCCCTGCACGCGGGGTACGCGCGCTGCCATTGCTGGATTCGGGCTCGCCACGCCGACCAGTCGGGCAGGTCGGTCGTCGCGGTCGCCTCGCTGAAAGCCGCCACGGCTCGAGCCGCGTCGGCCTGGATGCGTACGTCGATCTTCAGGCCGAAGGCCGAGAATTTCTCGAGCTCGGCGGCGTCGATGTCCACCATGATCTTCGTCGCACCGCGCGCGAAGGTTTCGGGCGGGCTGCCCGTGGCCTTCGTGTCCAACCGGGATCCGATCGCGAGGATCAGGTCCGCGTTCTGGACGGCGAAATTCGCATAACGTGTGCCGTGTGTTCCGAAGGTGCCGATCCGGCAGGGATGATCGGCTGGGCAGGAGATCCGCGACGGCCCAGGTGAGCGCAACCGGCAGCTGCGCCTGCTCGACCCATGCCGGAAGGCGTCCGCACACTGCGCGAGTCGGATGCCCCAGCCGGCGACGATCACCGGACGCTCGGCCCGACGCAGGGCTTCGACGACTTCCTGGGCGTCGATCGGAGCTGGAATCGCCTCCTCGGCGGCTCGAATCCGACCAGCGCGTCGGGGTCGATCTCCATTCGCTGGACGTCGTCCGGGATATCGATGAGCACGGGGCCCGGACGTCCGTGCCGGGCCAGGAAGGTCGCCTTCTCGAGCTCGAAGCGAACCTGCTGTGGGTCTCGGATCTGGACCGCGTAGTTGGTGATCGGGCCGCAGAGCTCGAGGATCGGTGTCTCTTGGAATCCGATCTGTCTGACCCCCGTGTCGCCGGTCATCCGGAAGGTCGCGACCTGGCCGGTCAGGAAGATCGTGGGCACCGAGTCGTAGTAGCTGCAGCAGATGCCGGTGATCAGGTTGGTCGCACCGGGACCGCTCGTCGCGACCGCTGCCCCCCATTCACCGGTCACGCGCGCATAGCCATCGGCGGCCATGGCGCCGGCCTGCTCGTGCTGGGTGCAGACGAAGTCGATCCCGTCGACCTGCGTCGAGGGAATGGATGAAATGCAGCGAGGCACCGCCCGACACGACGAAGGCATGTCGAATGCCGAGGCCGGCGAGGTGCCGCGCGACGTAGTCGGTGAGCTTCATCCGGGCGTCCAGGTCATCTCGGACCGAGCGGAGATGAACAGGGAGCCGTGCTTGTAGCTCTCGGGCATCTCGGCACGAGTCGTGACCTCGCGCCAGTTCTGTCGCTGTGCGAAGAGTCGGATCCCCGTGCCCCTGAAATGCTCGAAGACGCGGTCCGCGTTGTCCGCGCTGCCGACCTCGACGACCGCATCGGTCGTCTTCCATTGATCGGGCGCGGTCGCACACAGGATCTCAGCCTCGTGCCCCTCGGCGTCAAGCTTGATCAGGTCCGCCCAATCGACCAGCGGCCCGACCGCTTTGACGGGGACCGGGAAAGCGTTCGAGCTCGCCGTAGGGATTCGGCTTGGCTCCGGAGAGGTGGCTACCGGTCGTGTTGCCCTTGACGCGGACGAACTCGAGCTCGCCGTCCTCGCTCGACACCGCGGCGCGGGTCAGGCTGACACGATCGACGCCGTTCAGCGCGAGCCGACGTTCCAGCTCGTCCGCATGCACCGGGTCGGGCTCGAAGGTGCGGACCTCGAATCCGCATCGCGACATCAGGATCGAGTGCAGCCCGAGGTTCCCGCCGATGTCCACGGCGCGCTGGTAGCGCGCGCGATTCGTCCAGTAGTAGGAGAAGAGGATCAGCTCGTCGAGATCGAAGAGATTCACCGAATCGACCGCGCCCATGCGGAAATACGGAAAGACCAGGTCTCCGAAGGGGCCGAGCGGGACGGGCTTCTCGTCCTCCGAGCCGAAGCGGGCTGCGAAGGCCTCATGGGCGGCCTGCTTCAGCAGCTGATGCAGGGGGTCGGAGGGAGCGTGCCGATCGGTCAGCGTCGGCAGGACCTCGAAGAAGCGTTCGATCTCGACAGATTCAGACACGGGCAGACTTCCGATTCAAGAGGTTGTTTGCATGACGACGGAGACGCGCGACGTCGGCGTCTCCGCGCAAGCGGTCGGCGAAGTCCGGGGCACGCCAGTCATCGTGTGCGACGCTGACGTTGCGCCCGCCGATGACCTCGCCCGGTTGGGAAGCGATCCAGTCGATGCAGTCGAGGACTTCGGCCATCGCGACGCAATCACCGCTTCGAAGCTTCTCGCGTGTCGCGAGCAGATGCTCCGCGGCGCGCTCCCCCGCTCGAAGCATTTCCTGATGGATCTTCGTATCCACCCATCCAGGCCCGAGAATACAGCAGCGGGCATCCGGGATCTCCGCCTGGAGCAATTCGGTCATCTTGATCAAGGCGATCTTGGAAGCGGTGTAGGCGCTCACGCGGGTGGGCGCGCCATTCGTGCCGCCTCCGGCGAAGAACAGGATCAGCGCGTCCGGTCGCCGATGCGGGAGCGCTGCGTGCACGGCCTGGAGCTGTCCAGTGAAGTTGATGCGCCACGAGGCGTCCCAGTCGGCCCATTCCGTCTCGGCAAACATCCCGATCGGCTCCAGCGTGCCGGGCGCCACGATGCACTCGTCGAAGGGGCCCGCGAGCTCGTTGAGCTCCTGGGTCGCGTTCTCGACCGAGGCCGGATCCATCAGATCGAGCGCCGTCAGCTGGGCGCCGCGCTTGGCGAGCTTTCGGGTCGTCTCGGATTCGGTGCGGAAAGTGCCGGCCACGCGGTCCCCGCGATCGAGCCGGCGCTCGGCCAGGGCGGCGCCGATATCGGAGCTGATGGAGTAGATCCAGCTGGTCTGCATGCTGTTGGGAGGTCCGGCGATCGCTCTTCCGGCCCCTGCGAGGAGCCGGTTCGCTGATTCATTCAATCGGGCCCTTCTGGTCTGGATGGCCACGGGCCGACCGGGCGGGCCCGCCGCGCGGAAGAACCGGCGTCTGCGGACCATACGCCTCTTCCCGCCGATCTGCACTCCGCCGGGAATCGCAGCGCCTAGATGAGATGGGCGTATTTTTCCAGGAAGGCGCTGCCCATTCGTGACGCGGCGCCGTACGTGTAGTGCCCCGGGCGATAGTGATCGCGGAAGGCCTGCTGGAGCCGCTCGGCCCGCTCGTCATCGCGGGGCTTCCCCTCGAGTCGATCGAGCATCTCGACGGCCAGGTCGCGGATCTCCTCGGGACTGTTGTTGACGGTTCGGAGTCCGTTCTCGCGGTAGAGATCAGCCCATCGGAAGTCGGCCATCGAGTCGCTCAACGCTTCGCCGAAGGGTACGACCTCGCCCGAGCTTCGTTCGAGCAGCATGGGAATACCGATGTCGCTGGCGCCGACCGGGTAGGCCGCCGCCAGCGGTGCCATGTTCGCGAGCGCGGAGGGTCGGCCGAAGATCGTCGAGACGATGCACAGGCCAGAGGTGTTGCCGAGAAAGAATCGCGTTCGGGCGCACAGGAAGATGTCCATCCAGTCGCTCTTCAGACTCGACCTCGCATAGTCGACGACCCCTTTCGTCTCGGGCAGGGGCGCCATGGTCGCGTCGCCCATCCGCACGCACCAGCCGCCTCGCTCGACGATCGCCTCCATGGCCAGACCGTAGTCGCCGATCGCACTGTTCCGATAGGCGTGGATGTGTTCATCGCGCGGCGAGTAGCCTCCTTCGCGGGAATGGACGCAGACGAACCAGGCGTCCTCGGGAATCCCGAGCTTTCGCAGCGCCTCCTCGCCGCGCATCTCGTGCTCGCGTTCCAGGGCGAGCAGCGGCGCGCGGGATCCCCACTTGGCGAGAACCGACGGGTAGCTGGCCGTT
This sequence comes from uncultured delta proteobacterium, assembly GCA_963698485.1. GTDB lineage: Bacteria > Myxococcota_A > UBA9160 > UBA9160 > UBA4427 > UBA4427. Next base: position 256,746 of record CAVORA010000006.1, read on the forward strand.
TCGCCGAGGGCGGTCACGGTTTCGAGGAGCTCGATTCGCAGGTAGGGGAAGTACAAGAAGGGCCGGAGCAGCGCTCTCGCGACGCGGCCGTGGACGAGTCCGATCCTTTCTCCCCAGCATTCGAGCAGGCAGGGATTCGCGACCTCCGCAGCGGAAAGCAGACAGACGGGTCGAACGCTCGGTCGGATCCCGAGCGCCATCTCCTTGAGGAAGCAATCGAACTCCGCGGCGAGATGTCCGATCCGATCCGGCCGACTATCGATGACGAAGCGGAATCGGGAGGCGAGAACGAAGAGCGAGGGGATCAGGTAGAGGAGGATCAGAATCGGTGCGGCGAGGGTCTGTACGGGCCGGCGCGCCAGCTTCTTGAGCCTGCGCTTCATCTTCCGGCGCTTCCCCTGCGTTGCGTGATCGCGAGTCGGGCGGGAAGAATTCGACATGGATCAGGGCTCCTCAGCTCTGCGCGGCGAGGAGTGCGTCGATCGCCTCGGCCATCGCCGGCGCCGCCGCATCCAGGATTCGCGACCACGGGTCGTTCTCGGTCGCAACCGGCACCGGACCCGGATACTCGTGCTGAGCCGATCGCCACGCGGCCAGGTTGCCGATGTCGCGATGATAGCCGGTGTTATGCCATGTCGTCATCCGGCCGAGGAAATGCGGCAGCACTTCGGTGCTGATGTCGACGACGGCCGAGCCGAGCGAGTCGATGAAGGCGACGACCTCTGGCTCGACGATGTAGACCGCCGCGTTTGCGTGGTTGCCTGGCGGATTCGCCACCTTTTCGTGGAATGCGTCGACCAGACCCCGGCCGTCGGTCGAGACGATGCCGCATTGCTCCGGCTCGTCCGTCGTGAAGGTCATCATCGTGAGGCACGCGCCGGCGGGACGCGCGGCGTGCGCCGCGATGAACGCTTCGACGTCGAAGAACGAGAGATTGTCGGCGTGGGCGACGAGCAGGGGACCTTCCGGGAAACGAGCGGCGTTCGCGAGCAGCGTCCCGCCAGTGCCGAGCAGCACCTCTTCGCGAACGAGGACGACCCGATCGGCCCAGGGCCCATGCTCGACGAAAGCCTCGACGAGGTCGGCCCGGTAGTGGGTGTTGACGACGATCCGATCGATGCCCGCCTGGGTGAGATCGCGCAGCCAGTACTCGAGCAGGGGACGGCCCCGAATCGGCGCCAGGCATTTCGGCACGAAGTCCGTCAGCGGCCGCAGCCGCGTTCCGAGTCCGGCCGCGAGCAGCAGGGCCCCCGCGATCGGCTCAGCCGTCAAGCTCGGTCTCGATCTCCCTCGTCGAGAGCGGCGTATTGCCGACGCGGCCGACCTGACAGGCCGCGGCGACGGAGCTCAGATAAGCGGCCTGCCAGAGGTCGGCGCCAGCGACCATGGCCATCGACGCGCACGTCAGCATCGAATCGCCCGCGCCGGCCGGATCGCGCGGCGCCCGATTCATCGCCGGGATGCGATCCGTGACCAGCCCATCGGGCCCGGCCTCTCCGGGATGCGCCAGGACGCCCTCGCCACCGAGCTTCACGAGCACGTTGCTCGCGCCGGCCGCGGTTCGCAGGGATTCCGCCAGCACGACCAGCCCCGAAGAAAAGTCGCGCATGGCGAGTCGCGCTTCGCGTTCCGTCGGGGCGAGCAGGAGCATGCGCTTGAAGCGCGACACGTCTCCCATCTGGGAGGAGCTCTGACTGTCCGCGACGGCAGGAACCCTGCTTCGCGATCGCCGTTTCCATCACCGCGTCCACGACCGCCGTCGGAAGGCAGCCATAGTTGAAGTCGGAGAAGATCAGCAGGTCGCTGGAGGCCGCCGCGGCCCGCACGACCTTCACCAATCGTTCGCAAAGGTCCTCGGCGATATCGTGCTGCCGGAGTCGGCTGACGCGCAGCAGCGTCTTGCCCTCCGCCCGGTAGCGCTGCTTCAGGGTCGTCGGACGACTGTCGTCCTCGAGGATGTCTGCTCGAACGCCGTAGCCATCGAGCTGCTCCCGGGCATAGTCCGCCGCCTCGTCGCAGCCTCCGACCGAGAACAGCCGGGCTTCGGCCCCGAGCCCGCGCGCATGAGCGGCCACGATGGCGGCGCCACCCAGAAAGCGCGCCTCGTGGATCGGGGATACGACGAGGGTCGGATCTTCCTGGGACATCCCGAGCGGCTCGCAATCGATGTACTCGTCCACGATCAGGTCGCCGACGACGGCGACGCGCATGCCCGAGAACCGGGTCATGATCGACTTCAGGTCCTGGGGCGTGAAGCGGTGGCGTTCGAGGAAGTCCGTCGGCTTCACGATCGCGGGCGGCCCGCTCTCCTGGAGCTCCCGGCGGATCAGGTCGATCGACGAAAAACGATGGTCGTGAGAGCCGAAGAGGAGCTTGCCACCGTAGCTGTCGACCGCGGCGGACTCGGGGTTCCGGCTCTGCTCGTGCTCCTTGCCCTTCACGACGACCGCCGGCTTCAGCGCCGAGATCATCTCCTCGGGCGAGCAGGGCAGGATCATCGCGTGATCGACGAACTCGAGGGCGCGCAATCCCTCGAGCCGGAGATCAGCGGGGACATGCACGTGCTCCCCGCCATCGGGGTTCACGCCGATGACGAGCGCTTCGCCTCGCTCGGAGGCGAAGCGGAGCAGCCGGACGTGACCGGGATGGACGACGTTGAAGTTGCCCGAGACGAAGACGATGCTCTTGTCGCCGAGCTTCTCCCGGATTCCGGCGCACTCGGCGCCCAGCGTGTCGCGCGCGGTCATTCCAGGACTTCCTTCGGCTCCGAATCCGGCTCCGGCGGCGTCGCCGCAGCCAGCTCGGGATCGATCTCGATGAGGGGGCGTCCGACGTGTCCGCCGTCCAGGGCTTCGAGCGCCTCGTTGATGCCCTCTAGTGGGTAGCGATGCGTGATCAGCTTCTCAAGCGGCAGCCGCCCCTGGCGATAGAGCTCGGCGAAGCGGGGCAGGGCGTCATCGGGCAGGCTGCCGCCGCCCCACGAGCCGCGGATCTGCCGGCCCTTGATCAGGTCGTGGGGATCGAGGGAGATCCGGTCGCCGCTCGCGGGATGCGACGCGAAGACGCAGAGCCCGCCCCCGGTCCGGACCGCGCGGAACGCCTGCTCGATCACCCGCGCGTTCCCGGAGGCCTCGACGGCATAGTCGACGCCGCGTCCCTCGGTTGCTTCGAGAATGGCCTCGACGGGATCGACCTTCGTGGCGTCGACTCGCCGGGTCGCGCCGAACGAGGCCGCGAGATCGAGCTTCTCACGCGCTACGTCCACGGCGATCACTTCTCGGCACTCGAAGAGCGCGGCCGCCATCAGGGCGCTCATTCCGATGCCCCCGAGTCCGAAGATCGCGAGGCTGCTGCCTGGCTCGGGATCGATCTCGTTCATCAGGATGCCCGAGCCGGTCGGGACGGCGCATCCGAGCAGGACTCCGACATCGAGCGGGACGCCCTCCGGCAACCGCACCAGTCGATTCTCCGACACGACCGCCATCTCGTTGAAGGTCGTGACGCGGCCGGCATTGATGACGCGGTCTCCCAGGAAGTAGGAGGCGGGGCCGCCGTCGAGGCCCTGGCCCTCGATCCAGCCCAGCACGACCCGATCGCCGAGTGAGAGCTTCGTGACGCCCGGGCCCAGCTCGACGACCTCCCCGGTGCCTTCGTGGCCCAGCAGGTGGGGCAGATAGGGGTCCGGCCCACGAAGGCCGCGCGCCTCCATCAGCTGGCTATGGCAGACGCCGCTGTACGCGAGGCGAACCAGTACCTGGCCACGGGCCAGGGGCGGCCAGCGCAGGCCCGAGAGGATCTCGAGGGGCGCATCGAGGGCCGTCAGGACCGCCGCCTTCACGCTCGTCGCTCCGCGCTCGGGACCGCAGGTCCGGCTCGAAGGGCGGCCGATCCGGGTCGGCTTCGCGCGGGCCCGCGGCGATGCATCAGAACGGGCCCGAGAACCAATCGCCGGGAACATCATGGGGATGTTGCCGGCGCGCGGCGAGCGACGCTGACTCGAGCTTTCGATCGAGCACCTGCGCGACGGCGTCGACGATGTGTTCGGCCCGGACATGATAGTCGCGCGTGAGCTCGGGGCTGGTCGACTCGGGGATGTCCGGTGAGGCGAGCCGGCGCGGCGCCGCCTTCAGATCGCGCCAGCAATCCGTCGCTGCCCGTGCGACGATCTCGCCCGCGAGGCCGCCGGTCGTGAATCCCGAGTCGAGCGCGAGCAGACGGCCCGTACGGCGGATCGAGGCCTCGATCATCGGCCAGTCGAGGGGCCGCACCGAGCGCAGGTCGATCAGGTCGCAGTGCACGCCCTGGCTCGCGAGATGCTCCGTCGCGTGGAGGGCTTCGACGGTCATGTAGGAGCTGGCGACGATCGTGAGATCCCGACCCTCGCGCAGACGCTCGGCCGCTCCGATCGGCACGCGATAGTCGTCCGCCGGCACCTCGCCCTTCAGGTTGTGCAGCCAGCGATGTTCCAGGAACAGGACGGGGTTCTCGTCGAAGATGCTCGACAGCAGCAGGCCCTTGGCATCGGCCGCCGAGGCCGGCATGACGACCTTGAGCCCCGGGATATGCGCGAACCAGGCCTGCAGGTTCTGCGAGTGCGTCGGTCCCTGGCCCCAGCCTCGACCGAGGACCATGCGCACGGTGAGGGGGACGCCCTGGCGACCGCCGAACATGAAATTCCATTTGGCCGCGTTGTTGACCAGCTGGTCCATGCTGAGCAGGGCGAAGTCCAGGCGTTGATGCGTCATGACGGGACGCAGTCCGTTCAGCGCTGCGCCGATCGCGATGCCCGTCATGGCGTTCTCCGACGCTGGCATGTCGAAGACCCGCTCGCTGCCGAACTCCCGATGCAGATCGAGCGTCGTGCCGAAGACCCCCTTCGGATCATCGACGCCCAGCCCGAAGCAGATCACCGCGGGATCATTCGCGAGCGCGACGCGCAGGGCGTCCCGGATCGCCTCGGCAAAGGTCATCATCGCCATTCAGCGCGGGTCCTCGAAGAATTCGTGCGCCCACGCGTCTTCCGCGGGCGGGAAGGGAGAGCGCTCGGCGAAATCGAAGGCCGCCGCGACCTCCTCGGCGATCGCCGTCTCGATCTCGGCGATGCGATCGGCCTTCCGGCCGGTCTGTCCGGTGGGGTCCTCGCTGAGGATCGATTGGCGCAGACGTTCGAGAGGATCTCGAGCCTTCCATGCCTCGAACTCCTCGACGCTCCGGTAGCCGAGGTCGTTGTCGTAGAAGGGGCCGCAATGCTCTCGCCAGCGATAGGTGTCGAACTCGTAGAAGCGCGGCCCGCCCCCGGCGCGGATCTGGGCGACGCCTTCCGTCATGATCCGGTGGACGAGCAGCGCGTCGTTGCCATCCGCGTGCGCCGAGGGGAGTCCCATCGCGCCGACCATCTCGTGGATGCGACGCCCCTCCGGCTGGCGGACGGAGAGCGGTGAGTAGACCGAATAGAGGTTGTTCTCGCAGACGAAGACCACGGGCAGGCTCTTCAAGACCGCGAAGTTGACGGACTCGAAGAAGACGCCCTCCTCGACCACCGCGTCTCCCAGGAAGATGCAGACGACTTGTCCCGTCTCTCGTACCTTGGCCGCGTAGGCGAGCCCCACTCCGACGGGGACGGTGCCACCGACGATCGCCGTGCTGCCCGCGAAGCCCGCGGCGTGATCGACGAGATGCATCGAGCCGCCCTTGCCCCCCGAGCAGCCGGTCTGCTTGCCGTGGATCTCCGCGATCATGGCCTGGAGGTCGCCGCCCTTGGCGAGGTAGTGGGCGTGGGCGCGGTGGCCGCTCACGGCGAGATCGCTCCGCTCGAGCGACATCCCGACCGCCGCCGCGACGCCTTCCTGCCCGATCGAGAGATGCGTCGGACAACGCATCCTGCCCTCGGAGTAGCGGTCGGCGATCGCCTCCTCGACCGCTCGGATCCGCATGATCTGATGCAGGAGTCGGAGCTTCAGGTCGTCGCTCACGGGATGAACCAGTAGTAGTCGCCGGTGTATCCGACCTCGTCGAAGAAGGCGATCCATTCATCGACGTGGAGGATCGTCTGCGCGGTCAGGTTCCAGGCCAGCATGCGCTCGCGTTCGGCCTCGTCGCGGTAGGCGTCGACCGTGATGAATGCGCCGCGTCGCGCGACCCGCTCGATCTCGCGCAGCGCCTGGCCGCACTCCTCCCGAGCGAGGTTATGGATCGTGTTGATCGAGACCACCACGTCGAAGGAGTCGTCTTCGTAGGGCAGCGATCGGGCATCGGCCACCTGCACTCGATCCCGCATGTCCTCGATGGCGTTCTCGATCGCGTATTCGGAGACGTCGATGCCCTCGACCTCGAGCCCGGGGATCAAGCGCGCGAAGTCGTGCAGCATGAAGCCCTTGGCGCAGCCCACGTCGAGCAGGCGATCGCCCGCGGCGAGTCCGAAATGGGCCTGGAAGGTCGGCGCGACCGGCTCCCAGAAGCGCGCTGCGTAGCCGAATCCGCCGTAACCATGGCGGCGGTCGCCGTCGAAGAAGTCCCGGCCGAATTGCCGCGCGATCCGGCGATCCTCCTCGGTCTTCTCTTCTCCGCGCTCGTCGACGTTCCGCTTCGTGCGGGGGTAGTGGACGAGCAGATCGATCTCTTGACCCATGCTGCCTCTCTCAGGGCTTGTGCTGATATTCCATCGGGAGCTTGGAGAGCGCTTCGAAATACCGATCCACCCAGTCGACCGTCTGGGTGATCCCCTCCTCGAGGGTGATCTCGTCGGTCCACCCGAGCTCCTCGCGGATCTTCGCGCTGTCGAGGCAATAGGCTGCGTCTTTTCCGAGGCGCTCGCCGACGACCTCGACGCTGTCCTCGAATCGCGCGCCGAGTCGGTCGCAGATCATCTCGACGAGCTTGCGAATGCTGACCTGACGGTCGGTCGAGATGTGATAGGTCTCGCCGGGCCGGCCATGTCGCGCCACGCGGTCGGTCGCGTCGGCGACGTCCGCAGCATGGATGAAGGAGCGCTCGGACAGGCCGCCGCCATGCAGCTGCAGCTTCCGACCGAGCCGGATGAAGAGCATCGTGCGGGGAACGATCCGGTAGAGCTGCTGGCCGGGTCCAAAGACGTTGGCCGCGCGCGTGAAGACGACCGGGAAGTCATAGGCCTTGAAGTACGAAAGCAGGCTCATGTCCGCCGCGGCGCGGGAGACCGCGTAGGGCGTGCTCGGGTTGAAGGGCGCGTCCTCGCGAACGCGGCCGCTGGTGCTGCCGTAGACCTCGGGCGTCGTGACGTGGACGTACTTGTCGAGGAAATCGAGCTGGCGGAGGCGTTCGTGGAGGCGGACGGTCGCGACCACGTTCGTCTCGAACCAGTGCTCTGGATGTTGCCAGCTCTCCGCCACCATGCTCTGCGCCGCGAAGTTGACGACGTACCGGGGCCGGGTCTTCCGGATCAGCGCGTCGATTTCGTCGATGTCCCGGTTCAGATCCAGCGCATGGAAGGCGAAGTCGCCCGGCTCCTCGAGCCAGCGATAGGGCAGGAAGGCCTCGTGTGGCTCGGGAGACCGACTGATGCCGACGACGGACTCGCCCTTCTCGAGCAGGAAGCGTACGAAGCTGGCCCCAGAAAAGGAGTTGCTGCCGAGCACGAGGATTCGCTGCGAAGGGGTCACACCACCGAGTCCCGGTTGGTGTGAAGCCACTGCATCAGCATGTGCCCGACGATCAGCTGCAGGTCCTCGGAGATCTGCATGTCGTCGATCGCGAAGTGGATGGCGACGTCCGCGAGGGCCTTCGCGGACCCACCCGAGAATCCGAGGATCGCGTAGCTCGTCATGCCCTTCGCCCGAGCCTGCTCGAGGGCACGCACGATATTCGGCGAGTTGCCCGAGCCGGACAGCGCGATCAGCACGTCACCGGGCTCGGCCTGCACGGCGAGCTGCATCGAGTAGATCTCGTCGTAGCCGCAATCGTTGCCGAGGCAGGTCAAGACCGAGGGATTGGCCGACAAGGCATGCACCTTGAGCCCCGATCCGACCCTGCCCGACACGCCGTAGAGAAAGTCGTTGGCGAGGTGGATCGCGTTTCCGGCGCTGCCCCCGTTTCCGCACAGGAAGACCTGCTTCCTTTGCTTCCAGCATTTCAGCAGATCGAGGGCCAGATGGTCGAGCCCCTCCCACGATGCAGCCTGGAGGACTGCCTGGAGGCGCGCCGAGTAGTCGGCGAAATGGGCCCTGGTTGCCGAGGTCGGAGTCGTCGGAGAGGTCGTCATTTCAGCACCTCGCGTTCCATCCATTTGAGATTGTGGAAGCGGTCGTCGTCCTTGAGCTCTCCGCTCTCGAACTTCGCGACCAGCTCTCGGATCGCGTCGTCGACGGTCTTCCGGGGTGCGTAGCCCGTCGCGAGCAGTCGATCCGAATTGATCCGGTAGGACCGGGGATCGTTCGATTCGGTCACGCTGATCTCGGCGGGCGCATGCAGGGCGACGCGCTCGGCGATCTCCATGATCGACAGGTTCTCGAAGCCCGCGTTGAAGACACCCGTGCAATCGGGATGGTCCAGCAGGAAGAGGTAGACGTCCGTGATGTCGTCGATGTGGATGTTGGGTCGCGTCTGGCTGCCGCCGAAGACCGTGATGTGCTGGTTCGTGAGCGCCTGCATCGTCAGCAGGTTCACCGAGACATCGAGACGCATGCGCGGAGAGAAGCCGCAAACCGTCGCGGGTCGGACGATCTGCACGATCATGTCGTCCTCGTAGCTCTGCAGCACCCGCTCGGCGACCATCTTGGTCTTGTTGTACTCCGAGATCGGCTCGAGCACGAGATCCTCGGTGACCTCCGGCTCGTCCTTCACGCCGTACACGCTTCCCGACGACGCATAGATGAAGCGGCCGATTCCCTCACGCGCAGCGCGGTCGGCCAGGCGCATCGTCGCGAGGCAGCTCACCTCCCAGGTCAGCTTCGGGTCGAGATCGCCGCAGGGATCGTTCGCGATCGACGAGAGATGGATGATCGCGTCCACGCCCTCGAGCGGGGCCTGCTCGGTGTTGCGGATATCGCCCTGCACGACCCGCAGAGACGGGTGGGGCTTCAGGAAGTTGCCGAACCACATGATGTCGAAGGCGACGACTTCATGGCCGGCTGCCAGCAGCTTGGGGACGAGGACCGTGCCTTTGTATCCGCAGGCCCCGGTGACGAAGATCTTCATGATTCGGCGTTCGACCTGGCTGGAAGGTGGCGCGGAAACGCGCTTCGAGCGGCGTTCTCGCGCGAGCCCGGACCCCATTCTGCCAGATGGACGGTCCGGGAGGCAACCCGAGCGGGGCGTAGCAGGCACCTGGGCGGATCAGCGCTCGCGAGCCGGGTCGTTGGGATGCAAACGCGTACTCGCTCAGGGCCGCCGTCCGGGCCGGGCGAGCAGGGGCGGCGTGAGCCGCGGCAGGATCGCGGGCGCCATCGGTGGAGAGTAGCCGAGACCGTGGGCCTCGACGATCTCAGCGATGCGCCCATCGGCGAGGAGCAGGCGGAGCGCGTCGTCGAGCGCCGCGAGCAGAGACGGATCGCGGCCGATGAATCCGATGTTGACGGCGAGCGGATGTCGGTAGCCCGTGTCGCGCAGCCGGGTCGTGGGCGTGCGCGCGCGATAGAGCTCGAAGCGGTGTCTCTCGATCAGGGCCGCGTCGGCCGCGCCGTTCTCGAGGACCTCGAAGATCGAGTCGCCTTCGAAGGAGACCCTCAGCAGGCGCTCCCGCAGCGCCGCCCCCGCGTGGACGCTCGCGATCGCGCTGGCGAGGGATCCGCGCTCGACCGCGACGCGACCTCCGATGAGGTCGTCGAGCGAGTCGATCACCAGACCCTCTCCTGCGGACACGACGGTCAGCGGCAACGACAGATAGGGCTGGCTCGCCAGCAGCCGCCCCGTCCGCGCCGGGCCCGACGTCTCGCGCGATGCGGATGGCGCGGGCAGACGCCCGGTCGGCGCCATGAGGCCGTCGCGCGTGAGGGGATAGCCCGCGATCAGGTCACAGCCCGTCGCGGCCAGCAGCCGGCTCGCCCTGTGCGCCATCTGGATTTCTTCGTCGCTTCCACCGGACGAGTCGAACCAATCCACCCGAAGCGGGCGAGCGAGCGCGGTGGCGACGCGGGCGGAGATCTCGTGATCGATGCCGCGATCGGGACCGGTTGCCGAGGAGAAAGGCGGATGATCGGTCTCGAGACAGACGTGCAGAGGCGGGTTGGCGCCGGCCCCGGTTGCCAAGCTGGAGATCGACAAGATGGAGGCGCAGATCGCGAGCCGCGCGAGTCGGCGCGGCGCCCGACTCATCTCCGGTCCGCCTGGACAGCGCGAACGTATTCGAAGATCGCGCCGATCTCGGTTTCGTCGAGGACCTTGGCGAAGGGGGGCATATTGCCCGCGCCGTTCTTCACCGAATCGATGAATCGCTTTCGTTCGGCGATCGGGAAGTCCCGAAGATCCTGGACCGCGACGCCGGTGGTCTCGAGGTCGCGCCCGTGACAGGCGACGCAGACGCGGTCGTAGACGGCACGTCCGGCCTCGGCCTCGGGGCTCCACTTCTCGGTGCCGTGGAATCCTCCGGTCGTGCGCCCGCTGGCCCGGGCGACGGGGATCGTCGGGGCCGACGGCGGCAGGGGCGCGCTCTCGTCGAAGAGCCGAAACACGGTCAGGCTCGCGCCGCGCGTCACGTGCTCGAAATGCGGGTGGGGGATCGCGCTCGACATGGCGGAGGCCATCCCGCTGACGACGGCCAGATATTGTCGACCGTCGAGGGTGTAGGTGATCGGAGGGGCGATGACCGAGGAGCCGGTCTTGTAGCTCCAGAGCTCCGCGCCCGTTCTCGCATCGAAGGCGATGACCCGGCCCAGCTGATCTCCCGTGAAGACGAGGCCGCCGCCGGTCGAGAGCGTGCCGCCGTTGGCCGGGGCGCCGAGCGGCGTCTCCCAGCGGATCGCGCCCGTCGTCGGATCGATGGCGCGCAGGAAGCCGATGTCGCCCTCGGGCAGCGTGAAGGAGATGTCGGCCCCGACGAAGAGGGTGCCCCGTCGCCAGCCCTCGACCCCCAGCGGCCGGTAGTGCATCGAAGCCTCGAGCGCGTTCAGGTAGACCAGGCCCGTCTTCGGATTGAAGGACATCGGCGCATAGTTCTTGGCACCGATCATGCCGGGCCAGATCTCGAGCGCCTCGCCTTCTTCGACGTTGCGTCGCCGGGTCTCCGAGAGGATCGGTCGTCCGCTCTCGAGGTCGATGCCCTCCGCCCAGTTGATGTGGCGAGCGAAGGGGGAGGCGCGCAGCAGCTCGCCGGTCCCGCGGTCGAGCACGTAGAAGAAGCCGTTTCGATTGGCCTGCATGATGACCTGGCGAGGCACGCCGTCGATTGAGAGCGTGGCGTGGACCAGCTCGTTCACGCCATCGTAGTCGTAGGGATCGTTCGGACTGAACTGATAGTGCCAGACGATCTCGCCGGTCTTCGGGCGGATGGCGATCACCGAGTTCGTGTAGAGGTTGTCGCCGGGCCGCTGCTGCGGATTCAGCGGAGCGGGATTGCCGACGCCCCAGTAGACCAGATCGAGCGTCGGGTCATAGGAGCCCGTGATCCAGGTGGCGCCGCCGCCGTGCTCCCAGGAGTCGTCTCGAGGCCAGGTCTCGGAGCCCGGCTCGCCTGGCGCCGGCACGGTATGCGTGCGCCAGAGACGCTCGCCGGTCTTCGGGTCCCAGCCGTCGAGGAAGCCGCGGATGCCGTAGTCGCCGCCGGAGACGCCGGTGATCACGACGCCGCCCGCGACGAGCGGCGCCGCCGTCATCGAGAAGCCCTCGCGGTAGTCGCCCGCCTGCTGCTTCCAGAGCTCACGCCCCGTCTTCGCGTCCAGCGCCTGCACGTGGCCGTCCATCAGGGTTCGGAAGAGCGTGCCTTCGTAGAGGGCGAAGCCGCGATTGACGACGCCGCAGCAGATGACGGCGTAGGCCTCCTGGTCGAAACGATTCTGATTGCGCCACACGACCCAGCCGGTTCGAGCATCGAAGGCGAAGGTCGACTCGTGGGTGCCCGAGTAGATCAGCCCGCCGTGCACGAGCGGCTGATTCTCCTGGCCGCGATCGTCCGAGAGGCTGGTATTCCAGACCGGAACCAGCCGACGCACGTTATTCGTGTCGATCTGGTCGAGCGGGCTGTAGCGGGTCAGCCCGTAGCCGAGTCCGTAGGTCAGCACGTCTTTGGGAGTGGAGGCATCGAGCCGGAGCGCCTCGTCGGACTGGGCCGCCACGATCGCGGGCAGCGCCCACGTCCAGGCGAGGGCGACGAACGTGGAGAGCAGGCCGATCGCTCGCTTCATGCGCGACTCCGGACAGAGGCCAGCTCTTGCGGCGTGCGCTCGCTGCCACTCGACCGTGCGGCGCTGCGTCCGGCCAGGCGGCCGAAGAAGGTGCAGTCGGCGAGGGAGAGCCCCGAGCTGTAGCCCTCGGCTGAGCGGGGCAGTCCGCAGCAGGTCCGGCCCGCTGCGTAGAGGCCGGCGAGCACCCCGCCGTGCGTGTCGAGGACCTCTCCGGAGGGCAGGGTGCGGAGGCCGCCCAACGTGAAGAAGGGATAGAAGGCCTCGCCCACGTGGCAGGCGAGGGCGGCAAAGGGCGGCTGGTCGAGCGGTCGAAGCCATTTCGATCCCTTGTGGAAGAGCGGATCTTCGCCCCGGGCCGCGTTGCGATTGTAGATCTCGACGGTCCGAGCGAGGGCGCCTTCGGGCAGCTCGATGCTCCGCTCGAGGTCCCGCCAGCTGCCTTCGACCGCCGCGACCTCCATGCGTGACAACGAGGAAGGCTTCTCGAAGATCGCGTCGTCGACGAGCAGGAAGATGCGGTCGCCGCCCTGGCGCAGGCAGTGTACGGAGACGCGTCCCGGATAGGCGTCCTCGTTCACGAATCGCTGGCCCCGCTCGTTCACCAGGATGCCCTTGATATGCGACTCCGGTGGATAGATCGGCAGCGTCGTGAAGAGCTCGTCCATGTGCAGGGTGGCCGCTCCGACGCTGATCCCCAGCGCGATCCCCGAGCCGTCGTCGTGGCCTGCGCTGAGCGCGTCCGCGGCGAGACGCGCGGCCGCGGGGACGTGTCGATGCAACATCTCCCGATCGAGGACGAACCCCCCGGCACACAGGATCACGCCGCGGCGTGCGCGGGCGAAGCGCTGCTCGCCTGCGATCTGGACGACGACGCCGTGTACGCGCTGGGCCGGATCGCTGATGAGGGCCGTCACGCGGGCGTCCATACGAATGCTCACGCCCAGCTTCGCGACGCGATCGGCGAGCACGTCGAGCAGATGCTTGCCGCCGAGCTCCCCGGGCGCCTCCGGCAGGTGACCGCGGGGACAGGGCCTGGCGTGCTGGTTGAACGGCCAGGCGTCTTCGTTGCCGGACCAGAGCAGACAGTCGCCCGTCTGCGGCGTCTCGCGTTTGCCCGGGACGTAGGTGTTTCGGAAGCGGATGCCCTGGGTCTCGAGCCAGCGGTAGTGGTCGAGGGCCTTCTCCGCGTAGAGCCGGACGCGTGCCTCGTCGGCGTCCGGTCCCCCGGCCATCATCATGTAGCGGAAGAAGTCTTCGGTGGTGTCGGTGAAGCCGTTGTCTCGCTGAGCGGGCGTGCCGCCGTTTCCGCCGAAATAGATGTAGCCGCCGGACAGCGCACTGGTTCCGCCGCTGCCCGAAGCAGCCTCGAAGAGTCCCACCCGCGCGCCGGCGTTCGTGGCTTCGATCGCCGCGCAGGCGCCGGCCGCTCCGAATCCGACCACGATGACCTCGAGATCGAAATCCCAGCGAGGTACGTCATCGAGGGCCAGGGGAGGTCGGACGGTCGCGTGCCGCGGCATGCCGGCTTGGTCGCCCGTCACGCAGCGGGCAGCCTGCTCTTCCGAGCCTCGTCCGCGAGCGCCCGGGTTTCCGCTTCGACGGAGGTTCCTACGAAGAACTCCGGATTCTGGCCGAGGAGCAGGCGCGCCGGGTTCTGGAAGACGAACTCGGCGAACTCGGACTCGGAGAGCAGTCCCTGCTCGACGAGCTCGTAGGCCTCCGACAGGACGCCCGCCATGTCGGGGACGTCCCAATGACTGAGGTCCGAGCTGAAGACCGGTCGTAGACGCGTGCCGTAGGGGTTGGCCGGGGAGAACGCGAACGCGATCGTGCGGTCGTCCGCCTCGCAGCCGAAATAGAGATTGCGCGAGAAGTCCTTCGCGAGATCCCCGCCCGAGCCGGCTTCGAGGAAGCGCCACTCGTCGCGGTCTGCAGGGGGTACGCCGACGCCGGGAAGCGCGCGCAAGGCGCTCGCCATATCGAAGTCGCCGCTGCCCTCGAGCAGATCGCCTCCGTATTCGCGGACGTAGGCCTCGAGCGCGTTCCAGTCGATCTTGTCCGGGTCGAGGTCCCGGATGGCCTTTGCGTTGCGCTTCTCCCAGTGCTCGAGCAGGTCGGCGAGCAGGATCGACGCCCAACCCACGCCGCATTCGAGGAAGGCGAAGCCGAGACGCGGGAAGCGTTGCGTTGCGCCGGCCATGAACAACGATTTGCAGATCGTGTGCATGCGGCTCGCGAATCCGCCGATGTGGTTGAAGCTGTAGTTGCTGACCGACGTGAACCAGAAGGGCGGGATGTCGCCGAGACCGCCGTGGCAGGTGATCGCGAAGCCGAGTGACTCCGCCCGCGCCCAGACGGGATCGTAGTCATGGGCGCTGTCGATTCCGAAGGTGTCGAACCAGCAGCTCTGGCCCGGGATCAGGAAGGGCGACGCGCCCTGCTCCTGGATCGTCGGGATCGGCCGCCGGACGCCGTCGGGGATCGCGATCACCTTGAGCCCGAGCGACTTGCAGTGCTCGATCTCTGCGATCGCCTCTTCCGGCGTGTGCATCGGGATCACGCCCGCCATCGTCATGCGGTCCGCATAGCGCGCATAGCCTTCCGCGTAGAACGCATTGAAGCCGCGGCAGACCCGATGTCGCAGCTCCTCGTCGGCGATGCCCGCGATTCCCATGCCCTTGGTCGGGTAGAGCACGCTGAAGTCGATGCCGATCTCGTCGAGTCGCTCGTAGAGCAGCCTGGGCACGGCGGCCGTCGCCAGATCGCGGGTGTTGGCCGCCGGCGTCCCCCACCAGGCGGACTGCGGGCTGCGCGTCTCGAGGCGGGTCGCCGGATCCGACGTCATGATCTTCGAGAGCGGGGAAGGGCGCTCGACGTAGGCCGAGAAGAGGGTCGGGCCGAGCTCCTCGCGCAGGTAGGGAAGCACCGCCGGCATGAACTCCAGCACGTGGCCGTCCACGTCGATCACCGGATGATCGAGGCGGCTGCGGACCGGGTTGCTGGCGTGGCTCATGGCCCGCTCCTCACCGCGCAGGCAAGGAGTCGGCTGCGGGTGTGTCTCTGGGGTTCGGAATCGGCCGGCGCTCGCGCTTCAGGCCGCGAGCTCCAACTCTCCGCCCGAAGTTCGCCCAGTGGGTTCCCGTCTGCCAGACCGCTTCGCCCTGCTCAGCCGACCGCCGCGACGAAGGCCGACATCGCCAGCATCGACAGAGCTGGCAAGGACTTTCGCAAGGGATCTCCGACCTTGATGTGCATCGAGACGGCGCCCAGCATCAGCGCGACCATCCCGAGTGCTGCAAATCGGGTGATCTCGGGCAGCCACAAGCCGGCCACCAGGAGCGAGGCGAGGCCCACCTTTGCGATGCCGATCGCGACCATGAACCAGGGGGGCAGTCCGTAGGTGGCGAACTCCTCCTTCATGTTCTGGGCGTCGCCGCCGCGCCATTCGGTGGAGCGGCCGAAACGCAGGAGCCAGACGTTGAAGATGCCGAGCGCGATGAAGATCTGAAAGACGGTGGACAGCGTATTCATGATTGGACTCTCGTTGGGTGGTGGATTCGGTTGTGATGGAGCCACGCCGGCTCGGCGTGGTGGTTTCGTGTGTGGAAAGAAGGAAGCGATTGCCGAATCGTTGCTAGGCGCTCGCGACGGAGAGGGAACACAGAATCAGGTTCGAGATGGAAAGGAAGGCGGCTGGCGTGATTTGAAACAGTGAATCGTGGATTCGCACGCGCGCGGCGACGCCCATCAGCATGAGCAGGCTGAGTCCGCCGGCGGCGAGTGAGGTCAGCACGGGGAAGAACAGTCCCAGGGTGAGTCCGACGGCGCCAGCCAGCTGGAGCAAGCCCGTCGAGAGACGAAATCGCGGTAGCTCGTAGCGTGCGAACTCTCGCTTCATGTGCGGTGAACGGAGACACCCGATGCCAGAAATGACGAAGGCGACGATCGAGAAGATGCGCAGGAGCTCGATCGTCGTCCTCATCCGAAGAAGTGGAGCGGGAGGCATCGCGCCGGATCGTCGCCGACCTGCCTATACATCGAGCCCGGGCTCGGATGGGTGGTGCTGTCGATAGACATCGAGGAATTCCTGGCTCGTCAGCTCGCCATTCGCATCGCGGTCGCAGGCTTCGAAGCTCAGCCCGAATTCCGCGAGGCCCGCTGTCTCGTACTCCTCGCTCGAGAGGGCGCCGTCCGCGTCGAGATCCGACACCGCGAAGATATGCTCGACGATGGCGGCACCGTCTCCCGGGTCGGCTTGATCGTCGTAGGCGAACGCAACCGGGACGGCGGCGAAGGACGCGATCAGGGTGGTGATGAATGGAGGTCTCGTTGGTCGCATTCAGGACTCCGTTTCCGGTGGAGGATGGTCTCGTTTCCCGACAGTCGGACTCGTCGTCACACGCCCGGCTTCTTGATCCAGGAGGTGCACCATGCGGTGACCGGTACCTTGCCCTGCTGAAACAGGCCGCATTTTCCGTACTCGCCGTCCCGCTGGAGGAGAAGTGCGCAGTTCGCACACTGCTTGCCCTCGAGCTCGGAGACGGCCACGTATTTCACCTGCCCGAGCAGCGTCGCGTTGCTCGCGATGTCGGTCACGAGCTCAGGGGCCGCGGCCTCTTCGCCCGACTCGTGATGGTCCGCGCTTGCACGCAGGGGCATCAGAGTGCTGCCGACCACCAGGCCGGCCATGCCGAGTCCTGCCTTCGTAAAGGTGCGTCGCGTCAGCCTGGTCTCGGAAGTCTCTCTGCTCATCTCGGGCCTCCATGCCCCGGCGCGCTGCCGAGGACGTATGCGTTCGACCGGCTCGTCCCGCGCGCCTCCTGCGGAACGAAAGGGCGAGCTGCGATGACTGGACCCTAGAGTCGGCCAGGGGAGTGTCAATAAAATGTCTAGATTTTATTTAGACAAAAAATAAACAACCGGCCGAGAGGGTACCCGGGTGCTCGCTCGGCAGCCTCACGCACGCCAGGCGGTCTAGCGGCTGGGGTCTTGTCCAGCGGCTGGCGGCCGGCTGGAAGCCCGGACGGACGTGTCCGCACCGCGAAGCGACCTTCGCCCGCCAACCGCTCGCGCCCAGCGCGCCCGCGGCGCGGATCCGGGGACCTCACTCGAGTCAGCCTGGTGGACCTGAAGTCGAGGGAGAGGCGGACGATCCTGTTCGTCCATACCCGCCGACCTCAGCTTTTCCGCCTCGTTCGAGCGACCGGGATCCTGGCCCTGGCGGACGTGCAAGCCCGGCTCGGGATGGCCTCGGACACGACCCGCGAATCGTCGCGCGCACTCGGCGTCTAGCTCGATGCGCCGGCTCTCTCCCCCTCTCTTTGACTCGGCTGCGCCGGCCGATGGCATGATCCGTCACTCTTCTGGACACTCACGACCTCGACGCGGGGTGCGAGCCGGGGCATTCCGGTGCGACGTGGCCTCGTCGCGACAGTCCGGCGCGCCATGATCGCGCTGCGAAGACGAACCTGACGAACTCGAGGAGGCACGATCGCATGGCCATTGAATCACTGCGCACGACCGAGGGCCGCGGCCGACTCTACGACGGAGTCGTCGAGACGATCGGCAACACGCCCTGCATTCGCGTGAACCACCTCGCGCCCGATCACGTCACGATCTACGTGAAGGCCGAGTTCTTCAATCCCGCCTCCTCCGTGAAGGACAGGCTGGCGATCAGCATCATCGAGGAGGCCGAACGGAACGGCACGCTTGCGCCGGGCCAGACCGTCGTCGAGGCGACGAGCGGCAACACGGGCATCGGCCTCGCCATGGTGTGCGCGGCGAAGGGCTATCCGCTGGTCATCACCATGGCCGACAGCTTCTCGATCGAGCGACGCAAGCTGATGCGGTTTCTCGGAGCGCGCGTCGTCCTCACGCCGCGCGCCGAGAAGGGCATGGGCATGGTGCGCAAGGCCGTCGAGCTCGCCGAGGCGAACGGCTGGTTCCTCGCGCGACAATTCGAGACCGAGGCGAATGCCCGCATTCACGAGAACACGACGGGGCGGGAGATCGTGGCGGACTTCGCCGGCGAAAAGCTCGACTACTGGGTGTCGGGATACGGGACCGGCGGCACGGTCACGGGTGTCGCCCGGGTGCTCCGCAAGCAGCGGCCCGACACGAAGATCGTCCTCACGGAGCCGGCCAACGCCCAGCTCGTCGGAAGCGGCAAGCCGCAGGCGCGTACGGAGTCGGGGGCCCCGGCGCAGAGCCATGACGACTGGGAGCCACACCCGATCCAGGGCTGGACGCCGGACTTCATCCCGTTCGTCCTCCAGGAGTCGATCGACGAGCACTACTACGACGAGCTGATTCCCGTGACGGGTCCAGAGGGAATCGAATGGTCGAGGAAGCTGGCCCGCCAGGAGGGGATCTTCACGGGCATCTCCGGCGGCTCGACCTTCGCCGTGGCCATGAAGGTGGCGGAGAAGGCAGCGCCGGGCTCGGTGATTCTGACGATGCTGCCCGACACCGGTGAGCGTTACCTCTCCTCGCCGCTCTTCGAGGGGATCCCCGAGGACATGTCCGAGGAGGAGGTCGCGCTCTCGCGGTCGACGCCGGGCTACCAGATGCCCGACTGAGGCGGATCTGGGCGAGGGCGCGAGCGGTCCGATCCCCGAGCGGCCGAGCTTCGGTCGAAGGCGTCGCCACAGCGAGCGCTGAGGCGCGGCCTCGGCGGCGCAGGCCGAGACGAAAGCCCGTCTCGGCCGCTCGTGTTAGTCGCCCGCGGTGAGCAGCGCGGCGACCTTCTCGCCACAACGGATGCTGCCTTCGACCCACGGATGATTCAGGTAGTCACCGCACAGGTAGACCTGACCGTCCCCCTGGCCCTGCTGCCAGAACTGTCGAACCCGCTCGACGTGTCCGGGCCCGTAGATCGGCATCGCGAGCGGCCAGCGCTGTACGTGGAGTCCCTGCAGCGCACCGCGATAGCGCGGGAAGAGTCGCTCCCACTCGGCCGCGACAGCGGCGAAGACCTCGGCGTCGCTGCGATCGAGCCAGACCGCCGCCGCCTCCGAGTGCAGTCCGAAGTTGATGACGCACTCGGTCTCCGTCGACGCGCCCTTGCAGGTCTCGTTCGAGCATTCGCTGATCAAGGCGCTCTCGTGATAGGGAATCCAGATGCCTTCGAAGTCGTCGGCGACGGATAGAGGACAGCGAAAGGCGATCGACAGCGTCGGGGCATACGTCGTTCTCGAGAGGACCTCGAGCTGGCGAGCGCTCGGCGGCGCCAATACGGCGAGGGCGATCGGGGCCGGTACCGCGAGCACCGCCGCATCGAAGCGTTCATCGTCGACCTCGACGCCCTCTATTCCGGGCCGAACGAGAGACACGGGAGCGTCCTTCCGTACATCGAGCCGTCCTTCGAGGGCCCGCGGCAGCGTCTGCATGAAGCCCTCGAAGCCCTGCGGCTTGAAGTCCCGTGTGCCGATGAAGAGCGCCACCAGGGCATCGAAGTACTTCATGCTCATCTGGCGCGCGCTGTGAAAGTGAAAGGTCCTGACGAAGGGATCCACGATATAGGCTGCGACCTCTTCGCTGAGCCGCTCGGTCGTCGCCGAGTAGGCATCGCGATCGGCGTCGGGATCCTCCCCGACCGACAGGTCGAAGAAGTCGAGCGTCGAGGTGAAGCGCGCGGCGCGGATGAAGTAGAGGATCAATCGGATCCGGGAGAGGAACGAGACGCCCTTGTAGCCGAGGATCTCGAAGACATTCGAGGGCGTGAAGCTGTTGAGCTCGTGGTCTCGGAGAATGCCCCCCGCGCCGCTCTCGAAGTCGAAGAGCTGATCGGCGATGCCCAGCTCCTGGGACAGCGCGTGCAGGCGCGCATAGTTCGCCAGCAGCAGATTGACGCCGGTGTCGATCGGGAAGCCGTCGACGTGGGTCGTATTCATCCGGCCGCCGACCTCGGACGCGGCCTCGAAGACGCGGACGTCGTGGCCCTGCTGCTGGAGCCTGAAGGCGCAAGCGAGCCCGGAGATGCCGGCGCCGATCACCGCGATCTTCACGAGGCTTGCTCGAGCAGCTGCTCCGCGAGTCGGCGACCGGAGCCGATCGTGCCCGCGACGCTGGGCCAGCCGGCGGTCGCGTTCACCAGCCAGAGGTTGTCGAGCGCCTGCATCGGCCGTCGGCTCGTGTTCACGTGGGCGGGCGTGAGGGCCGCGCCGTAGGAATTGCCGTGGGGCGCGCGGACGAAGCGCTCGTTGGTGGTCGGAGTCCCCAGGGCAAAGACGTCGATGTGGTCGCGCAGGCCGGGGATGAAGCGGGCCTCGATGACGTCGAGCAGGTGATTGCGCAGCCGCTTCTTCTCACGGCGGTACGCACGAGGGTCCCGCGCTCGCAACGCACTCCACTCGGTATAGGACGCGTGCGTGGCGACTTGAAGCGTATGGCATCCCGGCGGCGCGAGGCCGGGCTCGTCGCTGTGTAGGGTCGCCGTCGACAGGAAGAGCCAGGGATCGGAGAGATCGTTGCGCTCTCCCTGATCCGCATAGATCCGATCGAGGTCGTCGTGAGGATACGACCAGACGTTGTAGGAGCCGAAGCCGAGCTCGCGCAGGTCGATGTCCCTGAGGCCCAGGTAGAGCGACAGCCCGCCGTAGGAATAATCGTCCGTCAGGTTGCGGACGAACTTCCCGGGAAACGCCCCGAGACCTGCGAGCCGTGCCGTCGCCAGGGGATCCATGTTCGAGACGAAGCGACTCGCGCGCAGCGTATGACCGTCCGCCGTGTGGACGCAGGCGACGCGTCCCGCCCGGGTCTCGATGCGGTCGACCTCCCTTTCCAGCCGGACTTCGCAGCCGGGGTGGGAAGCAATGCTCTCGACCAGAGTCCCGACGAGCTGTTGGTAGTGTCGACGCGGATAGAAGGCGCCGCTGCCGTACGCCGTCACCAGCGTCGCGTGCAGCAGGAGTGAAACCTGGGACGGGGGCAACAGGTAGTCGCCGCATTGACCGGCCAGAACGGTTCGCACGCGCGCGGACAGGCCCAGCTTCTCGAAGAGCCGCGCCAGCGTCCAGCCGCGCATCTGGATCAGTCGAGGAAAGCGAAAGGGTGCGGCCAGCACGTCGCCGATTCCGATCGAATCGGGCAGCCTCGAGAGCTCGCGCTCGATCTCGCCCACGATGTCGAAGTAGCGATGGAGCGATGCGGCCTCGTCGGGAAACTGCGAGACCATCCGCTCGCGATGCGTGTCCCATCCGCTCGGGATCCGATAGCGATCGCCGGCGACGTCGACATGATCGTATCCATCGGGGTCGAGCTCGATGAAGGGCACTCGCTCGACGAGGTCGAGCTCTTCGAGCAGCCCGTAGACGGATCCGCCCGGTCGACAGCCGAAGATGTAGTGGACCTGGGCGCAGAAGCGATAGCGACCCAGCTCGAAGGTATGCGCATAGCCGCCGGGCGTCTCGTGCGCCTCGAGGACGATCACGCGGCGCCCTGCGTGTGCCAGGCGTGCCGCCACGGCGAGCCCGGCCATCCCGGAGCCCATCACCAGATCGTCGCAATCGAGGGCTCCGCTCGTCATTCTTGCATCCTAGGCCAGGCGCGTCGGCGCGACATCGCCGCGTGCCACTCCGAGCGGTCGGCCTACCCACTCGGCCATCCGGGAGGGATCTTCACGCTGGGCTTCGTCCGCACGAATGCCGCGTCCAGACCCGCTCAGGCGCGAAGGCCTCCTCGGCGCCGCATCGCCACGAGCGCGGTGAGAACCAGTAGCGCGGGCAGGAGCCCGTAGAGCAGGATCACCTGAAGCGACGGGACGGCCGTCGGACCGAGTACGGTGACCGCGACGGTCGCAGTGACGGCCTGGATCTGGGCTCCGTCGGAAAGCACGACGGCGTCGCCCTCGTAGCCGGTTCCCATGACGATCTGCGTCACACCGGGCGCGACGGCCTGGAACGTGACCCGAAACTGCGCGTCTCCGCCTCCGACCACGCCGTCGAGGCCGGGGTCGAGGGGTTGGGCGTTGGTCGCAGTCAGGCTCGTTCCCGTGAAGAGCCAGACGCGAGGGCCGTTGCCGCCGAGGATGGATTCGATCAGGGGGTTGCCGATCGCATTGTTCAGCCCGGCGAGTGCGGTGGCCGGCGGAATCGCGAGCGCGTGGAAGAGGGAAGCGACCGTCTCTCCCGAGCCGTCGACATAGTCGACCACGGCTTCGTCGTAGCCATACGCGGAGACGCCGAGTCCGTAGACCACGTCGGCGTCGGCGACCGCGCGCAGGTCGATCGTGATCGTCTCCCCGACCGCCATCGCCCCGGGATCCGCTCCGGAGACGCCGATCACCTGGAGCGTCACTGCCTGGGTGGTGGCTGGCAGGATTGAGAGGGCGAGCGTGATCAGCGTCAGCGCGATCCTCCGCAGCGGCCGGCTTGAAGCGATGTCTACGGCGTGCATGGAATCGTCCCCGCGCATGCGAGTCCGGAAGGACCTGGCGCGCCGCTCGAGAATTGTCTCAGGAATACGCTGAAATCCGTGACGGTCACGATTCCATTCCCATCGTGGTCGGTCAGCGTGCCAGACCCCGCGAGCGTCGGGAGGAAGCCCGTCGCGTAGTCTGAAGTGTCGACCGTCAGCGAGTTGTCGTAGTCGCCGTCGCACGCGTTCCCATATCCGTCGACATCCGTGTCGACCTGATTCGAGACCTCGTTCGGACCGTTCGGGATCTCCAGACAGTTGTCGAAGGCATCCGGTACGAAGTCGTTGTCGAGATCCTGCTGCGCGTCTGCCGGAGCGGAGGCGAGGAGGACGACGAACAGGGCTGGTAAGAGCCAGGCAGAGAGGGCGCGTGCCGCGGAGTCGAATCGTTTTCTCGAGTGCATGGGGCTCCTCTGGAGTGGTTCGGGGTTGCTGATGTCGACAGCCGATCGAAGAGGTCGAAGAGGATCGAGAGCCGAAGGTCACCCGTGAGCACGCGGGGACCCGCGAGGACTCATGCTTCCATCGAGCGCGCTCGCGAGACCCAGGCGGCCATGCTCGCGAGAATCACCAGCAGGAGAGCCGGTCCCCACCCGGGCAAGGCCGGTACGGGCGGCGGAGCGCGGGTGATCTCGATGTTGTCGAAATAGTGATCGGAGAGGCCGGAGGTCGCGGCCTGCAGGCCGAGGTAGTTCAGGCTGGTCGCCAGGTTCGTGATGGTATTCCTGAATCCCAGACCGCTCGCCTCGAGCGTGCCGTCGAGGTAGAAGTCAAAGGTCAGGGTCGACAGGTCGCCCACGATCTCGACCTCCCACCAGCTGTTCTCGTACACGGCGGGCAACATGCCGAGCTTGATGTTGCCGACGGAGCCGTTCTCGACGTATTTGATCTGGTAGGTCGTGGACGTAGCGCTGAACTGCACGAAGGGTCCCGTGAAGCTCGTCTCGCTCCCGGCGAACTGGGACAGATAGATCGTGGCGTTCCCCGACCCCGTGCCGCTGGGGCGCCAATGGAATTTCATGCTGAAGCGATTCGGCACGGCGCCGACTGCGAGGTCGTTGTTCACCCTTCCGGACGACAAGCCTGAATCGATCAGGACGGACTGGGCGCCCGACTGCGCCGCGGCGCTCGTGACGGCGATCTTCGAGGTGACGTCGCCGCCCCATTGAACGCCCGAGCTCGGCTGGCCGTGGAGATTGCCGACCGAATAGCCTTCGCTGGTCTCGAAGTCGATCGCCGCGCCTGGTGCCGCCCCGCCTGCACCCAGTGCGAGAGCCAGCAGCACGAGGACGGACCCGAAACCTCTACGCGATCCCCGCCTCACCATCACCCTCTTCAACGTCCTCATCGTCGTCTCCAACAGCGCCAGCGGCACAGCACAACGAGATCATCATCCGGAGCGGCCCGCCCAGCGGCGCGATTCCGTGCCCGCAGCAGGAATGGTCTCTTGGCTTCACTCGACTCGGATAGAGAGCAAGCTGCGTGCCGGCCAGAGCGGCTGCAGACGAACGCGTCGCGTCGGGTCCTGTGACTTCCGGACGACCCTTGAGGCATGCGGCCTCGCGGAGCGAAGCCCCGCGAGGGATCAGGCGAGCTCGAAGCCCTCGAGATCCCCGCGCTCGCGCCATTCGCGAAGCAGCGCGAAGAAGGCCTGGGCCCCCCCGCCGTAGCTGCCGCCGAACCAGCCCGGGCCCTCGCCGGGCTGGCCTTCGTTGTTGTAGTAGCCAGGCGTGCAGCTCTCGCTGAATTCGGGATTGCCCATCGCCGACTCTTCGATGACCCGGACCCACTCGGCCTCGGCCGCCTCGGCCGCTTCGAAGCGGTGCAGGTCGCGGCCGAGCAGCTCGCTCACGACATAGGCGATGTGGTGGCTCTGCTGGTCGTAGAGCTCGGTGAAGTTCGGCGTGACGCCGGACTGCATCCCGCCTAGCAGGAAGCAGTTGGGGAAGCCGTGCGTCGTCAGGCCGTGGAGGGTGCGGACGCCGCCCGACCATTTCTGCGTCAGCGTCTCGCCACCCCGGCCGACGATCTCACAGTCAGCCCGCCGTGAGTAGTCGGTGCCGACCTCGAAGCCGGTCGCCAGGATCAGGCAGTCGAGCGGATACTCGCGTCCCGCCGCGACGACGCCCGTCTTCGTGATCTCCTCGACGCCGCGGCCGTCGGTGTCGACGAGCGTCACGTTCTCCCGGTTGAAGGTCTCGAGGTAGTCGTCGTGAAAGCAGGGCCGTTTGCAGAACTGGCGGTACCAGGGCTTGAGCGCCTCGGCGGTCTCGGGCGACGCGACGATCTGCTCGACCCGCGAGCGGATCTCTTCCATCTTTTCGAGATCCGCGAGCTCGACCTTCGTGGCGAGCTCTTCGGGCGTCATCGTGGCGAGGTCGGTGCTGGCGGCGATGCCGGAGAGATTGCGGATGATGTCGGTCCAGCCGTCGGCGACGAGGTCCTCGGTCGTGAAGCCGCCCGAGATCAGCGTGCTGAAGTTGGCGATCCGCTCGGCCTGCCAACCGGGTTGCAGGGACGCGACCCAGTCGGGGTCGGTCGGCGTATTCTTGCGGGCGTCGACCGAGGAGGGCGTGCGCTGGAAGACGTAGAGATGCTCGGCCCACTCGCCGAGATGCGGGATGCACTGGATGGCCGTCGCCCCCGTCCCGAGGATGCCGACTCGTTTGTCGCGCAGCTTTTCGAGGCCGCCCGTCGTGTCGCCCCCGGTGTATTCGTAGTCCCAGCGGCTCGTATGGAAGAGCTTGCCTTCGAAGCTTTCGATGCCGGGGATCCCGGGGAGCTTCGGGCGTGAGAGCGGGCCGTTCGCCAGGACGACGAAGCGCGCCCGCAGATCGTCGCCTCGATTCGTGGCGATCGTCCAGCGCGAGGTGTCGTCATCCCAGGCGATCTTGGTGACGTGCGTCTGGAAGAGGGCGTCGCGATAGAGGTCGAAGTGACGGCCGATGTGCTGGGCGTGCCCGAAGATCTCCGGCCCGTACGCGTATTTCAGCGTCGGCATCGTGCCGAGCTCTTCGAGCATCGGGAGGTAGATATACGACTCGATGTCGCATTGGGCGCCGGGATAGCGATTCCAGTACCACGTGCCCCCGAAGTCGCCGCCGGTCTCGATCATCCGCAGACTCTCGACGCCGGCCTGACGCAGGCGTGCGCCCGAGCACAGGCCGCTGAAGCCGCCGCCGATCACGACTACGTCGAGCTCCTCGGAGATCGCGTCGCGCGTGAAGCCGGGCTCGACATAGGGGTCTTCGAGGTAGCGCTCGAAGTCGCCTTCGAAGGCTCGGTACTGCGCGATGCCGTCGCGGCGCAGGCGCTTGTCCCGCTCCTCTCGGTACTTGGCGCGGATCGCCTCGAGATCCGGCTTCACGTTCGACTCGTTTGCGACATTCGACATGGATTGCCTCGCTACCCGTTCACGATTCCGCCGACGCCTGCCAATCCGCTACCAGGCTTTCGATCGTGGTGTGGTCGACGATTCGACCCTCCTCGTCGTAGATCTCGTAGAGGACGCCATCGTCTTTCGCGTGGCAGCCAAAGAAGACGAGCCCGCCTTCCGGGCCGCCGCACTCGAGGTGCGGCAGGGGATCGCCGGTCGAGAGATGGTAGTCGCCCGCCTTGCGCACCTTCTCTGGACCGCGACCGCCGTCCGGGAGTGCGTCGCGCAGGTGCTGCTCGCCCTCGAGCACGAGCACCGTCGTCGTACCGACGTGGCGATGGAGCGGACAATGTCCTCCGTCATCGTACCAGCGCACGACCATGTCGAGGGTTCCCCCATCGATGTCGTAGCCGAGGATCGTGTAGTCGTGGTGGATCTTGAACGACGAGGCGCCGTCGGGCACGGTCACCTCGCGCCAACGGTGCTTCTCGGGATCGAAGGAGCTCTGGCTCATCGGTTTCGCCTCCGGGTGGATCGAATCGATCATCGCCCATGAGCGGAGGAGGCGAAAGAGGCGCCTGGCCGGGCTAGGCGGGCGCTCCCGGCACGACATAGCCCGCGATCGTCGCGAAGTGCACCGCCGCGCCCGCGATCACGAAGGCGTGGAAGACTTCGTGATAGCCGAAGGTGGCTGGGAAGGGATCGGGCCATTGCAGGCCGTAGGCGGCCGCACCAAGCGTGTACAGCACCCCACCGAAGAGCAGGAGACCCGTCGCGGTGGTCCCGATGCCCGCGATCACGTCGGGCAGGAAGAGCAGCGCGCTCGAGGCGATGCTCACGAAGATCACCGCGCTGACCCACTTCGGGGGATGCCGCCAGAGCGTCTTCACGATCCCGCCGACGAGCACGGTGGTCCAGACGCCGACCAACACCTTCGATCCCAGCCCGGGCTCGAGCCGGAGCATGGCGACCGGGGTATACGAGCCGGCGATCAGGACGAAGATCATCAGCAGGTCGAGGCGCCCGAGCCAGAAGCGGGCGCGCGGCGACCAGTGGACCTCGTGGAAGAGGGCGCTGGTCCCGAAGAGTCCGAGCAGGCTGCCGGCGTAGATGGCGCTGGCGACCGTCGCGCTTCCGCTCGGTGCCTTCCAGACCAGCAGGGCGCAGGGGAGCATCCCGAGCAGGA
Organism: uncultured delta proteobacterium; assembly: GCA_963698485.1. Taxonomy (GTDB): domain Bacteria; phylum Myxococcota_A; class UBA9160; order UBA9160; family UBA4427; genus UBA4427. Next base: position 284,035 of record CAVORA010000006.1, read on the forward strand.
AGGCGTAGCGATGGGAGACGCCGCGGAGTCGCGGCTTGACGCGGGCCGGGGCGGGCGGCGAGGCGGGTGGGATGATGGGATCGGAGGAGGGGGGCAGCATTCGTCTCTTTAGTGGGATCCTGCGTCGAAGTCTAGTACGACAGTGGTCGGGCGCGATCGGTTCATTCGCGGTTCAGCCGTCGACCTCGGGCGCGCGTCCGGATAGACGATCTGAACCGGTAGCGGGGGCGGCTCGAACTCCTCGACCAGCACGCGCAGCTGGCCAGCTCGCACCTCGGGCTCGACCTGGTAGGAGAGGAAGCTTCCGAAGCCCAGGCCCCGCGTGCAGGCATCGACGGCGGCGCACGCAGGGAAGGACCGCCAGGTCCGAGGGATGACGCGGCAGACTTACCCGCGCGAGCAGCCCGGGACTCGCGACGACGACTCGCCTCACCGCGCCGACCGGCACGGCCACCAGCGATGAATCCGGGAGTCGGCCGATTCGTCCGCCCGAGCGCATTCACCGCGGGCAGTTCGGGCCTCGCTGTTGAGCTCCGCCGATCCTCACTCGCGATGCCCCGGTCTTCGAAGCTGGCATGTGAATTGCTCTATTGGCCTTCATGTGCGAGCCAGACGCCCAGGGCGCGCAAGGTCGTCGAGACGCAGGAGGGTCGTGGCCTCGGTGCGGGGACTGTGGCGTGATGTCGCGGTCTGGGCGGGGCCGGACGCGGCTCGGGGGATACGAGGCTTGGTTCCGGGCGGGTCGCACGGTCTGCCGCGGGGCCCCGACATCAAGTCCGGCGAGAGAAGGGGGAGCAAGTTGGTCAGGCAGGGAATCGACAGGCGTCGGAGCGAGACCGGCGACCGGGGGCTGAGCATTCGGCTCGAGCCGATCTTCGACGCGATCTACGAGCTTCGAGACGAGGAGTTCCTCGAGCTCGTCGAGGAGCTGGCGTTCGTCTACGCCTATCAGCACGAGGGGACCGAGGACAGCGAGCGCCGGATGGTCGAGCGGCTGGACTCGGGCGTCCGCATGGCGCGTCGGATCCTCGGGCGGGACGTCGGAGATTGACTTCGTTCGAAGTCCCGTGCTTCGGGCGGCGGCCGCTGCCCTGAACGCGGTCAGCACGGCGAGCGGGAAGTCTCCACGAGCCGCCTTGGGGTCGCCGGCCGTGGACTCGTTTTCCTGTTGCCATCGAGCCGCCCACCTGCTGCCTTCTCGGATGGAGGCGCCGCCATGCCCGAGCCCGTTCGACAGCCCCTCGACCCATGTCTCCCCGACGATCCGGAGGCGGTGCTCCAGCATCTGCTCGACCCCGTGCTCAGGGGCGAAGATCTCTACCCGCTCCTCCACCAGCTCCGCACGCTGGCGCCGGTCTTCAAGACCGAGAACCCGGGCTTCCAGCAGGCCTGGGTGATCACGCGTTTCGCGGACGATGACACCGTCGTGCGAAGCAAGAGTCTGTCGAGCGACAATCGCGTGCTCGAGGTCTTCGATACGGGCGAGCAGAGTGCCTTCCTCGAGGTGATGCGCAGCCTGCTGAAATTCCTCGATCCGCCCGATCACGCGCGGGTGCGCGGACTGATCGCGCGAGCCTTCACGCCGCGTTCGATCGAGGCGCTGCGCCCACGCATCCAGGCGATCGTCGACGAGCGGATCGACGCCAGGCTGGATGCGCGCGAGATGGACCTGGTGGCGGACCTGGCCTTCCCGCTGCCGGTGATCGTGATCTGCGAGCTGTTAGGCGTCCCCGTCGAAGACGTCGACCGCTTCTTTCGCTGGTCCCAGGATCTCGTTCGTCGCGCCGACGTCCAGAAGCTCGACGACGAACGCAAGCGCCGTGGAGACGAAGCCGCGGCGGGGCTGCGCGACTATTTCCTCGAGCTCGTTGCCGAGCGCCGGGTACGTCCTCGAGAGGATCTCGTATCGGCACTGATCGCAGTGGAGGAGGGCGGCGACCGGCTCAGCGAGAGCGAGCTCGTCGGTGCCGCGATCATCCTGCTCCAGGCGGGCCACGAGACGACCGCGAATCTGATCACGAAGGGCATGCTCGGGCTCCTGCGGCATCCGGACCAGCTCGGACTCTTGCGCAGACGACCGGAGCTGGTCGTGGACGCGACCGAGGAGCTGCTCCGATACGACACCTCCGTCCAGATCACGCCGAAGGTCGCGACGGCCGATATTCCCTATCACGATCACACGATCCAGGCGGGCGACATCGTGGCAACTCTGCGCGGCGCGGTGAATCGCGACCCGGAGCGCTATCCGGACCCCGACCGCCTCGACATCACCCGCCCCGACAACCGCCATCACAGCTTCGGGGTCGGCGCCTATCATTGCCTCGGGGCTTCGCTCGCCCGCGCGGAGATCCAGATCGCCGTAGGCTCGTTGGTCTCGCGCCTGCCAGGTCTGGAGCTGCGCGAAGAGAGGCCCCGGTCGAAGGGCAGCCTCTATCTACACGGGCTCGAATCGTTGCGCGTGGGTTGGTAGGCGGTCGTCAGGCGCCGTCGCGCTGGAAGCTCTTCTCGTTCTGGAAGTCCGGCGGAAGGTTGAGGATCTCGGCCGGGAACGACTGCACGAGGAAGTCGACGATCAGCCGAACGCTGAGGATGAAGACCGGCCAATCGTTGCCGTTCGTGACGGGCAGATGTCGAAAGCCGCCGACCGACATCATGTTGAGCGCCCAGGCGAGCTTGGCGTGGACAGGCAGCGATTCGGGGTCGGGGGTCATCACGTCGGCGAGCTTCACGTCGGCCGGGTTCCGCCCGGAGTCGATGATCTTGAGGAGCACGTCACGCTCGGTGAAGATCCCGGTGAGTCGCGAGCGCGCAGAGCCGTCTTCGGTGATCAGTACGCAGCCGCGATGTTTCTGGCGCATCACATGCATGGCCTCTTTGGCGGAGGCGTCTCGCGTCATCGCGAGCGGCGGAAGGCTCGGCAGCACCGTCAGCGGCTCCTCGAGAAGCTCCGCATCGAAGCTGCGCTTGGAACGCTCTGGACCATCGTCGAAGTAGGCCTCGTCCGAATTCAGTACCTCGTTCAGGTCGGCATCCATGGTCATGGGACGAGCACCTCCTATCTGTTCATCGATCTACGATAGCGTGGTTCGGGCTGCCCCGGAAATCCAACCGGCTGGCCGTTGCACGGCCGGCCGCGCCGGCCCGCCGTGTCAGCGCCTATGGTAGCCTCGCGCTATTTTGCGACGGATGACGTGGCGGTGTCGGGGGAGGCGGTAGTGGCGCGGGTCGGGATCGGAGTGCCGGTCTATAACGGAGGCATGTTGCTGGCCGAATCGCTCGAATGCTTGCGCACGCAGACCTTCGACGATTTCGAGGTGGTGCTAGGCGACAACGCCTCCGACGACGAGACCAGCGAGATTTGCGCCGACTATGCTGCCCGGGACCCGAGATTCATTCATCTTCGTCGCCCGGAGAACATCGGATCACTCGGCAACTTTCAATCCCTGCGGCGGGAGAGTCGAGCCGAGCTTTTCTGCTGGCGAGCCCATGACGATCTGAGCGATCCGGATTTTCTCGAGCAGCTCGTCGCCGTCTTCGATGCGGATCCGAGCGTGCGGCTCGCGGTGGCCAAAGTGCGGACCGAAGACGAAGCCGAAGTCGCACCGATTCTCACGGAATATCGTCCGCCGCCCGACGACTCGCGACTCGCGCGAATCCGCCAACAGTTCGTCTGCAGCCACGCTACCTGGATCTACGGCCTCTGGCATCGCGAAACGCTCGCGCGGCTCGAAGACCGGGTGCATCGGGACTACCCGCACGAGTGGGGCTGGGACCACCTGACGATCCTGCCGCTGATCCTCGACGGCGCGATCGCCGGGACCAATCGCACGCAGTTCATCCAGCGCATATTTCGAGAACAGCGAAACGCGAAGAAGAGGCTTGCCGCTGACGCGAGTGCGAGCGAGGCGCGCGAAGCCAAGCACGCGCGCATCGCGAAGAAACGTGGGATTCGCAAGGACTTCGACCGGGTCGCGAGGGCGATCGTGCTGGAGCGGAGCTGGAGCCTCCGCGAGCGTGCCGTGTTGGGGCCTTTGATGTCGAGCTATGTCGATCGTTGCAGCTACTCGAGCTGGAAGCTCTGGCGGAGCGCTCTGCGGACTCGGATGGGGATCGTTTGAGCACGCGCTGGGTGGCCATCGGCGAGGGGCCTCGGGCGTGGCGATGATCCGGTATCAGCAAGGGTCGACCTCGCGCGGTCGTCTGCGCGGTTCCGTCGAGCGCGATCAGGGCTGCGTCGACCATCGGGAAGCCGAGCACGGCCTTGAGCCATACCCATCCGAGGGCTCTGGAACGAGCTGCGTTCGTTCAGTGAGGGCCGCCGGGCCCTGGCGCTGTGACTCGGACCGGCCGGATGGCGTCAAGCCTCGGCGTGCACGTGCGCCTGGACCCGAATGCGCTTGGTCCTCGATCGAGGGCCTAACGTCGGCGAGCGGCGAGGCCGACCAGCCCCAGGCCCATCAGCAGGGCCGTGCCGGGCTCGGGGATCGGCAGAAGCGGGTCGCGGACGAGATCCACCGCGAGCCGGATCGAGCTGCGGTCCAACGTCGCATCGTCCCCGATGTCCGGTCGTGTGATCGTGACGAGGCCCGTGAGCTCCCACTCCTGCTGGAATTCGAGCGCGTCACCCATCAGCCATTGGACCCGACGTCCCGCGTCGATGGCGAAGGGAGGGAAGGGCTGGACCGTGCCGGGAACGGTCCGGTCGACCGTCTCGTCGAAGAACGCCGCGCTCGGGGCGCCGTTGAAGCCCGTGATCTGGACCGCGGTCGTCGCGTTCGGGAAGTCGTCCGACTGGGCGCGAACCTGGATCTGGAGGCCGTTGTATTCCACGAGCGGCGTCATGCCGTTGATGATCGCCTGGTTGACGGATCCGGAGGCACAGTTCACGCCCCAGCACAGGACGCTCGTCTGTGCCGAGCCCAGGGCCGACATAGCGAACGTGAGGTTGCGCCCGCCCGCCAGATTCTGCGCAATCGAAAATTCGAAGGTCTGCCCGCTCAGGGAGCCGTTGCCTCCGAGGTCGATCCCGATCGCCTGGGTCGGGTTCGTCTCGTTGCCCGCGATCAGATACATGTCGTTCGCGTCGAAGGGGCCCGTCAGCCCGGAGATCAGATACTCGAAGCCGGCGAAGCCCTTCTCGTCGGCGGCGCCTCCGGGCGGGGTGTCGAGGCTCTGGAAGAAGGGGAGCTGATTCGGCTCGGGGCCGATCACATTGATCGTGGCCTGTGCCGGCAATGCGAACGCGACAGCGAGTCCGAGGCTGAAGAGGGTGCGGCAGACTGCTTCGATACAACGATCCATGATCATCTCCTCCTGAGGGGTTGCCCGCGCGGAGAGCGGTGCGGCCCGATCGAAAAGGAGTGGTTGGAAAGCACCGATCGTGTCAGGAGATCGTCGGATTCTCGAGGGAGGCCGCCCGTCTCCAGCCCGAGGTCGGCGGCCGCACTGCATAGGGGTGGGAGCGCAGCGGTGTCCGCTTCGTCCCAGGACCAGAGGGATCCGTCCCGAGCGCTAACGTCGAGGGCCGAATGCCGAGCTGGTTCGTCGCGCTCCCCGTCGTCGCTGGAGACTGGTTCTTCCGCCTGCCATCCCCCCCTGCGGGAGTGAGGCTCCTCTCGGCGGTCGATCTGCATCTCACCGTCGCCTTTCTCGGCGATGTCGGGGAGCGGCGTGCAAGCGCCGCCTTTCAGGCGCTCTCGCCATCGGCGATCAGGCGCTTCGAGATCCGTTTGGGGGCGGTCGTCCCGATGGGGAGCTTGCGCCGACCCAGTGCCCTGAGCGCGCTGGCCGAACCGATCGGCCCCGAGGCTGAATCGATCGTGACGGAGCTCGCCGCGGCTCGGGACGCGATGCTCGAGGCGGCGGGCCTTCCTTCCGAGACTCGAGCGATGAAGCCTCACGTCACGCTGGCGCGCTTACGGAGGAGGGCCGGGCGCGCCGAGAGAGAGCGGGCCATGGCCTGGGCGGCGGCGACCGATCTCGCCAGGCCTCGAATCAGTCTCGACCGGATCGGTCTCTATACGACCGCTCGCGACCGGGCAGCGCGCGCATACGACATCCTCGAGCGCCGCGAATGCCTGTCCCGCATCTGACGGATGCCGATCGAGCAAGCAGCCGCCTGGATCGAGCGCAGGGGACGCACCCGGGGCGTGCGCGACGGCGGCGCAGCGCATCGCCGAGCTCCTCGTCGATCGTTCGAGGGCATGGGCCGTGGGCCGGCTGATTGCCGCGGCAGCGACGATCTTCGGCACCTGGCAAAAAAAAGCCCCGCCGTGCGACGGGCGGGGCCTTTCGAAGTTTCGAGCTGCGTTGACTTCAGTCACGCCCGCCGCGACCGACTCCCAGGCCGAGGAGGCCCATACCGAGGAGCAAGGCCGTCGAGGGCTCGGGAACGAGCGTGATCGAGTCCCAGGTGAACTGCACCTGGTTCGTACTCCCTTCAGCCCACAGCGACGGTGCGCTGGCGAACTGGCTCGGGTCCAGGCCATTGAGAATCGCAAGGGCGTCGCTGATCGGGTTGAAGCCGCCGGGCGCAGGCGGGAGGGTCAGGTCCGATCCCGAGCCGTTCAGCGCTCGCAAGAGCAGGTAGGCGGAAGGTGCCGCGCCGACCTGGAAGGTCACCGAGTCCGTGGCCAGGTCATCGAACATCTGGAGGAAGGACGTCGTCCCGATCGCCCCGCTTCCGGTCTTCGTGACGGCCCCGACCGTGATGCTGTAGCCGAAGGAGCTGGCCAGCGGCACGTTCGCCGCGAGCGCCGCGTTGTATTGGGCCACACTCTGGCTGGCGTTCCCGTCGACCAGGCCATCATCGAGCTGGATCGTGCCCGTGACGACGCTTCCCTGACCGGCGAAATCGCCGTTCTGGAAGGTCACGGTACCCGTAAACGCGTAGGAAACCGGCGTTGCCAGCGCGGATGTGCTGATCATGAGCATCATCGTCGTCGCGCTTACGCATAAGCCTACGTACAAGAAAGTTCGTCGCACAGACAGCATCACAAGCCTCCAAACGGTCAACAGCATCAGCTGGGAGGACATGCGAGCGTTCGCAGCCTTCCCCTTCCCGTCCGGGCATTATAAGCAGGTCGCATGATATTGATAGGAAAATCTGCGGCAGCGCTCGAACGGCCATCGTTCGTCGATCGGGTCGAGGCCCTCGTCCCGCTTGCCCCCGCAGGGATCAGCGTGTCTCCGACAGTCGTCCTGCTGGTCTGCGCTCGCACGAGCAGTGGGAGATTCGCCAACGCGAATCACCGATCGCCGAGGTATGCCTCGACCTGCCCTTCGTAGAGCTCGTCGACGAGAGCCTGATCTTCCCGGCTGAGGTTCACGAATCGAATTCCGATTCCCCTCTTGTCGAACTCGAATCGCGGTCCGATGTTCACGGACGCGACTTCGCCACCCAGCACGAGCTCTCTCGGCGGGTCGACGATCTGGATTCGGAGCTTGAGCTCGGTCCCGATCGGTGGGGGCGGGTCGATCGCGACGAAGACCCCACCTCGCGAGAGGTTGCTCATCAGGACCTCGCCCATTTCCCCGAAGTTCTCGAATCTCACCTTGAGTGAGGTCGGGACGCGAGGCGTCGCGCGCCTTTCGCTCGAGCCGCGAGAGTCGAGTGGACCGACGACCTGATCGAGGCTGCGTCGAAGCGTCTCCCAGCGTTGAAGCTCATCGGGTGACAAGCCGGCTCCCCGGCGACGCTCGAGGCGCATGTACTCGCGAAACGTCGCGAGGGCATCCTTCACTGGTCGTGGATCTTTCTTCATGCCACTGGTCAGATCGGATTCCGTCGGTCTCCGGTTGATGTTTCTTCGATCGAATCATCCAACCGCATCTCGACTCCTCGCGAGATCGACCCGACGGACCGGATTGCTCGCGATTCGTGAGGCTCTCGCAACTCGAAGACTTGTCCCAGTCTCACAGTGGGACTGGAATGGCTGCGAGAGGCGACCCCGAAGTTCTCGTCGCGATGGAAAGTTCAACAGGCGATAGGCCGGATTCGGTTTCTTCGGCGGCCGGGGGTCGATCCGGTCCGGTCGCGGAGAGACGAAGGAACGCTCGAGGAAGACCTCCTCCACGATCCTGGCCGGCATGGCCCGCATAGCCAGCAGCGCATGCTCGCGCAGCATCGCCTTCGGGTCGGCACCCTCTGTGTCGGGCTCTCTCGAACGATCATCGATCAGACCGCGCTCTACGAGACCGAACGGCCAGGGCGGCAAATTGGCGGGCGAGATAGTCTTCTTTTCCTGTCGCCGGTCAGCTGCACCGGTCACTCGGAGGGGGGTCGCAGGCATGCAGTACGGATTCAGCTCGATGAACACGCACCTGCAGGTGCAGCCCGCCGAGCTCGCCCTTGCCGTCGAGGAGCGGGGGTTCGAGTCGCTCTGGTACGGCGAGCACAGTCAGATTCCGATCGACCGCAAGAGCCCCCATCCCCGGGATCGCGAGCTGCTCGACCCCTACAAGTTCATGATGGACCCGTATGTCTCGCTCACGGCCGCGGCATCGGTCACCCACACTTTGAAGCTCGGGACCTCCGTCTCGCTCCTGCTCGAGCGGGAGCTCTTCTCGCAGGCCAAGACGATCATGACCCTGGATCGTCTCAGCCAGGGTCGACTCCTGCTCGGGACGGGAGTCGGCTGGAATCAGGAGCAATTCGAGAACGCGACCCCACTGCCCTGGAAGCGCCGTTTTTCCGCGATGCGCGAGACCGTCTCCGCTCTGCGGACGCTCTGGACCGAGGACCAGCCCGAGTTCCACGGCGAGCTGATCGACTTCGACCCCGTCTGGTGCAATCCGAAGCCCCTGCAGCAGGGGGGGCCGCCGATCCACTTCGGTGCGATGGGGCCGGTCGGCTTGCGCCACACCGCGCAATGGGCGGATGGCTGGATGCCGCTCGATCTCCACCTCGAGGATCCGGCTGAGTCGATCGCGCGGATGCGTCGCGACGTCGAGAAAGCGGGGCGCGACGGAGCGAAGTTCGAGATCACGATGGTCGTGATGTCGAAGACGACGGTCGACAAGCTTCGGCTCTTTCGCGATCTCGGGGTCGATCGCTGCCTCGTCGGGGCCCCGATGGCGACCTGGAACGACCCCGAGGAGATGCTGCGGGAGGTGGACCGCCTGGCCGAGCTGATTCAGCGCGTCGGCGTCTGACCAGGGTCACCCGAGCCCTCCAAGCTTCCGCGTCCAGCGGCCGGAACAGCTCGACGCGCACGCCGCTCGAACCTTCTCGAGCGATCCTCCGAATACCGCCCGTAGCCAGAGGCACGAGTCGTCGGATTGCCAGAAGCGCGGTGGCCGATCGTCGTCTCGAGCTGCTTTTTCGTGAGGCGCTCGGGTCAGCGTGCGGCGCGTGTCACGCTGAACAGCCCGACCGCCAGCGCCAGCAGGGCACTCAGCGCGACCATCCACACCCCGCTGCCCGTCGTGTCGAGAAAGACCAGCAACGGCGCGATCAGTCCCGCTGCGGTGACCGCGGCGCCGGTCAGCAGCGCGGCCCAGGCGGCGATCCGGGCCATCTGTCCCGAGTAGATCGCAGCAGCACAGAGCACCGCACCGCTCACGGGGACCAGCACCAGCAGCACACGATGCGGCCCCGAGATCGCCTTGACCGCGTCGCCACCCGTCACCATCAGCGAGAAGCCGCTCATCGAGGCCATCGTCCCGAGCTGCAGCCACGGCAGGAAGAAGCCTACGATCAGTCCGATTCCGGCCGCCAGCAGCGCTGCCCGCAGCAGCAGGGAGCCAAAGCGTGTACGGCCTAGCAGCTGAGGATGGGTCTCGCCCCGCGCCGTGGGTGGGCTCTCGTGCATCGTCATGTGGATCTGTCCTCGTTCTCTAGGCTTCGTCGATGCGGTGACTCGTGCTGACCGCGATCCGATCCTGAAGGCGACAGAGATCGGAGCGGGGTGAGTCGCCAGGAGCGGCGCCCGATCGGCGAAGTGTGGCTCGTCCGGAGTCGAACACAAGCAGAGCTCGCCGGGGCGCCGCGTGGCTCCGCTCGCGATCGTTTCGGGGCGCAAGCGGGCAGGCCCGGAAGATGCCGACTCGCCCCACTCGGGCGAAGTCGTCAGAATTCAGGTTGAGATCGCCGTGGAGAATCCTGTCTGAATGTCTTATCCCGATCGGGACCGCTCGCCGCGCACCACCCCTCCCTCGGTGATCCGGCCACCCGGGGCGAGCACGCAGCCTGACCCGAAGCTGCGCAGAGGACTGCGCCCCGTGCTCCAGCTGCTCTCGGCGGATCCGGGATGAATCGCGAGCCTTCGCAGCGCGCGACCTCCCTTCCGCGCGGCATCTGGATCCTCGGCTTCGTCAGTCTGCTGATGGATGTCTCTTCGGAGCTGATCCATAGCCTGCTGCCGGTCTTCCTCGTCGTCGGTCTCGGAACGAGCGCCCTCACGGTGGGCTTGATCGAAGGCGTCGCGGAGTCGACGGCGTTGATCGTGAAGGTCTTCTCCGGAACCCTCAGTGACTACCTCGGCCGACGCAAGGGACTGGCCGTGATCGGCTACGGACTCGGCGCGATCAGCAAGCCGTTCTTCGCCCTCGCCACCAGCGCGGGCATGGTCTTCGGCGCGCGCTTTCTCGATCGGATCGGCAAGGGCATTCGCGGCGCACCGCGGGATGCGCTGATCGCCGATCTCACGCCGAGCGAGAAGCGCGGTGCGGCGTATGGGTTGCGGCAGGCCCTCGACACCCTCGGTGCCTTCCTCGGTCCGTTGCTGGCGATGGCTTTGATGGTCGTCTGGTCGAACGATTTCCGGGCGGTGTTCTGGGTGGCCGTCATCCCCGGCGGTCTCGCGGTCCTGCTCTTGATCGTCGGCGTGCACGAGCCTCGGCGGGTCGAGACGCGAGCGCGAACGAATCCCATCGAGTGGAAGCAGATCCAACGGCTGAGCCCCGATTACTGGTGGGTCGTCGGCGTCGGTGCGGCCTTCTCGTTGGCGCGCTTCAGCGAGGCGTTCCTGGTCCTTCGGGCGCAGCAGGCCGGACTGGCCCTGGCCGCGGTGCCCCTGGTCCTGATCGCCATGAACCTCGTCTATTCCGTCACCGCCTACCCCTTCGGCAAGTGGTCGGACGAGACCTCCCACAAGACGCTGTTGATACTCGGCCTCGCTGTCCTCGTCGCGGCGGATGTGGCGCTCGCCTGGGCCGATTCCTGGCCGGGCCTCGCGCCGGGCATCGCGCTCTGGGGGCTGCATCTCGGAATGACCCAAGGCCTGCTCGCGACCATGGTGGCCGATACCGCGCCGGCCGATCTGCGCGGCACGGCCTTTGGTCTCTTCAATCTCGTGTCCGGTCTGGCGCTGCTCGTCGCGAGCGCCCTCGCCGGACTGCTCTGGGACGAGCTCGGCGCACCGGCCCCGTTCCAGGCCGGCGCGCTGCTCGCCTTGCTTGCCCTGGCACTCGTCCTCTTCGGCGGAGTGCGATCGGACTCCGGATCGCGCTAGGCCGCCTGGCCGGACGCGAGTGCCTGGACATCACACGCCTTGAGCGCCTGACCGCCGATCGCCCAGTCACCGCCGTCGAACTCGTTGATCCGAACCCAGGTCACAGCGCGAAGTCCTTCGCCTTCGACCGCGACCATGGCTTCAGTCACTTTCTGGATGATCTCCGCCTTCTGGTCCGGGGTGAAAACGTCCTTGATCACGTCGATGGTCACGAGAGGCATGTCATTTCTCCTTCGGGTAGGAATGCGGCCGGTGTCCGGTCGCGTTGTCGTCGATGTCCATGGTGTACCCGGAGCGGCAGGCCGATGCTTGAAGACGGCCTGTAGAAAGTCTGGAGATCGAAAAGAGCCGTCGGGCCTGTGGGGTATCCTGCACCCCATGATCTACCGGTTTGCTTCCTTCGAGCTCGATACCGACAAGGTCGAGCTGCGCGAAGACGGCGAAGTCTGTCACGTCGAGCCCCAGGTCTTCGCCCTCCTGGTCTTGCTGGTCGAGAACCGTGAACGCCTCGTCTCCCGGGCCGAGATCATCGAGAAGGTCTGGGACGGACGCATCGTGTCCGAGGCCGCCCTCGCCAGCCGCGTGAAGTCGGCACGTCAGGCCCTCGGCGACGACGGCCGAGTCCAGCGTTTCATCAAGACCGTTCACGGCCAGGGCTTCCGGTTCGTGGGCGACGTGAAGCCCGCTGGAAGCGGACCCGCGGATCTCCTCGTCGAATCGGCGCTCGACGAGGCACCCGGCGCGTCGCCGAGCGAGATCTCCCGCCCGTCGATCGCTGTGCTGCCCTTTCGACAGATCGGCGCCGCAGGGCCTTATGCCGCAATCGCGGAGGCGCTGCCCCATGAGCTGATCGCCGAGCTGTCCCGCTTGCGCTGGCTCTTCGTGACCGCGCGAGGATCCTCGTTTCGGTTGCGCGGACTCGATGACGACCCGCGCGAAGTCGGGCGCCTGCTCGGCGTTCGCTACTGCCTGTCGGGCACGGTCGAGACGGCGGCCGGAGGCCTCGACGTGACGGTCGAGCTGGCCGATACCCGCGACGGCTTCGTCGTCTGGGCCGACCGGTTCTCGGCTTCGATCGACGAGGTGCATCGGGTTCGCACGGAGATCCGCGCCCGCATCCTGACGACGCTCGAGCTTCGCATCCCGCTCCACGAAGCGAGCCTCGCGCGGCTCGCCGTGTCCGAGAACCTCGACGCGTGGTCCGCCTATCACCTCGGCCTCCAACACATGTACCGCTTCAAGCAGACGGACAACGTGGCCGCCGCGGCCCTCTTCGAGCAGGCGATCGCCCGGGATCCCGGCTTCGCACGAGCCCACGCCGGCCTCTCCTTCGTCCATTTCCAGACGGCCTTCCTGCGCCAGACGGAAGATCTGTCCGCCGCTCGATCCGAATCGCGACGGTTCGCGGAGCGTGCCGTGGAGCTCGATGCTCTGGATCCCTTCGTCAACTTTGCGATGGGACGGACGTACTGGCTCGAAGGCGATCTCGAGAGCAGCTTGCCCTGGCTCGAACGCGCGACCTCCATCAGCCCGAGCTATGCGCAGGGGATCTATGCCAGGAGCTGGACCGAATGTCTGGCGGGGCGGAGCGCCGACGCGCGCAGTCTGGTCGATCTCGCCATGCAGCTGAGCCCCCTCGATCCGCTCTACTACGCGATGGTGGGCACTCGTGCCTTGTCACACATGGCACGCGGCGAAGACGCCGCCGGGGCGGAGTGGGCTGAGCGGGCGGCTCGATCGCCCGGGGCCCACGTACTGATCGCGATGATCGCCGTTGCGGCACACGGGCTCGCGGGCAACGAGGAATCGGGCGCCCGCTGGGCGGCGAACGTCCGATCGCGCGATGCCTCGCTCACCCAGGACGATTTCTTTGGCGCGTTCCCGATGCGAATCGAAGCGACGCGATCACGATTCGCGAACGCGCTCGGCCACTTCGGCTTCTGAGCGCCAGGCTCGTCTGGTCAGATGACGTCGATCCTCGTCGCGCGGAGCTCCGCGAGTCGTGAGCTCGACCGACTCGATCAGCGAAAGATCCTGCCAGCGCTCCCGGCCAGGACACCTCCGGGGTAGCACTCGGAGATGTCGATGCGGACGCCCGCGTTCGAGCTGCATCGAGACTGCCCTGGTTGCGCCGGTCGTCCGCGGCCCGCACAAAGCGGCCCGCGTCCGCGTCCGGACCATCGGGCCAGCTCCGGGAATATTCCTGGGATCCACGGATCGCGTATGGCAGTATGGGCCGATGAACGGGCCGGGGGTCAGATGAGACCCATGATCAGCGAGATGGCGGGTGAGCGGCAGCGGGACGGCAGGCACGCTCTGATCCCGCGCGTGGCCGCGGCGCACTGGATCCAGTCGCCGCTCTGGGATCTGTTCTGGATCTTCGCGGCGATCTGGGGATCGGCTCTGCTCTTCGTGCTCGCCGGACAGTGGGGCTGGTCCCAGGCCGCGACGGTTCTGTTCGCGGGCAACGTCGTCCTCGCCACGCTCCACTCCTACTCGACGACCTTCATGATCCTGGGATCGGCGCGGCTACGCGAGGCTCGCGCCCGAGAGCGCACGCGGCTCGTGTACGGCCCGCTCGCCCTGGCGCTGGGCTCGGTGGCGTTGGGTCTCTATCTCGGCTGGACTCTTTCGTTTCCGAAAGAGGCCCGGTACGGCTGGGGGCTCTGGCCCTGGGTCCTCTATCTCGGACTGTTCTGGGCCGGCCACTTCTGGCACTTCGGAAAGCAGGACTTCGGCGTGCTCTCCATCTATCGCGCCCGGGCCGGCCAGCGCGATGACCGCGCCCGCCGCATCGACCTGATCTATGCCTGGACGATGATGATGGGGGTGCAACCGATCGTGTATTTGAGCACCGCCGTCGCGTCGCCGCTCGGCGAGGCCTTCTACAACTTCGTGCCGATCACGCCCGCCAGCATGACCGCGATCGCGAACGGTGCCTTCGCCGTCGCCTACGGCGTCACGCTCGTCGTCGTCTGTCTCGAGGTCGCGCGACCGAATGCCTCCGTTCCCAAGATCCTCTACTACCTGATCATGCTCGTTCACCCCTCGCTCGTGCTGCTCGCCGAGGGCGAGATGAAGCTTTTCTACTTCACCACCTATCTCTGGAGCCACTGGTTCGTCGCCATCGGCCTGGTCGCCCGCCTCCACACCCGCCACTTCGAAACGACCGGCGACCCGCCCCTGATCGCCGCCACGAAGCACTGGCTGATCATCGGTGCAATCGCCTCGCTTGCGCTGCTGCTACTCGCCGACCTCCGCCCCTTCTCGGTCTTCAACGGCCGCGAGTACCGCGAGATCCTGGGAGCGGTCACGCCCGAGCAGCGGCTCTTCGTAGGCTTCGCGCTCGGCGTCCTGCTGGCCGAGCAGCTCGTGCACTACGTCTGTGATCGCATGCTGTTTCGCCTCCGCGATCCCGAGATCCGCAGCGCCATCGGCGAGCTGCTCTAGGACTCGGCCTCTTCATCTCGAGCCCGGTGTGACGATCGCGGCGCCTCACGACCAGCAGCAGCATCAGCCCGACGACCAGCGATTCGACCAGGTGGGGCTCTGGCACGGAGACCGCAGCCTCTGCCGAGGCGCTTGCGCCATGACGATCGGTCGTCGTGACGGTAAGATCGTGAAGTCCGACCGAGAGCGTCTGGACCTGCAGGGGACTCCCGGCGCCCAGGACTCCGTCGAGGCTCGAGGCCCAGACGACGTCGGCACTCAAGTCGCCGTCCTCCGGATCGGTCGCGGTCGCCATCAACTCGATCGACTCTCCGAACAGGATCTCCGCGAGCGCGACCGGCGCGTCGACCACGACCGTGGGCGCCACGTTGGGAGTGACGGTCAGGGTGAGCGCCGCGACGCCGGTTGCTCCCGATCCGTCCGTCGTGAAGGCCGCGATGCTGTGGGTTCCGATCGACAACGCCGGCACGATGACGGAAGCCCCGCCGCCGAGAACTCCTTCCTGATTCGAGGTCCAGGTCAGGTTGGCCGAGAGATCTCCGTCTTCGACGTCGACCGCGCTGCCCGCGAGAGTCACCGCGGTCTGCTCGGGGACGGAGTCCCCGTCGGTCGGGGCGAGGATCGATACCTGCGGGCTTTGATTGGGCACGATCGTGATCTCGATCTGAGCGCTGTCGACGAGCCCTTGCGCGTCGCTCACGGAGGCGGTCAGGGTATGCACTCCGATCGCGAGGTCGTTTCGGCCGAGCAGCGCCCCGACACCGAGCGCTCCGTCGAGGCTCGATGACCAGGCGATGCTGGTCGCGAGATTGCCATCCTCCGGATCCGACGCCGAGCCCAGCATCGCGACGGAGCGGCCCTCCGCGAACTCGCTGCCCGGCGCCGGACTGTCGATCGAGACCACCGGCGCCTGGTTCGCCACGATCGTCAGCGTGACGTGAGCCGAGACCGATCCGCCCAGGCTGTCCGTGGCGGTGGCGGTGAGCGTGTGCAGTCCGACCGGGAGCGTACCGACGCTGAGAGAGCCGCCCGTACCGAGGGCGCCCACCAGGCTCGAGGTCCATGCGATCGCCGTCGTGAGGTCGCCGTCGTCGATGTCTTCGGCCGTGGCGACGAGATCGACGACGCTGCCCTCGATCGCGGTCGAGCCGTCGAGCGGCGACGCCACGCTGAGCGTCGGGGGCGCGTTGGGCGCGATCGTCAGCTCGCGCGTCGCGACGACACTCGCAGCGAGGGAATCCGCCACGGACGCCGAGATCGTATGGATGCCGAGACCCAGGGTGTCGAGGCTGAGCGAGCCCCCCGCGCCGAGGGGACCGGCGAGGCTCGAGGTCCATTCGATCGAGGCCGTGAGGTCACCGTCTTCGGAGTCCGTTGCCGTGGCGATGAAGTCGACGACCGTCCCTTCGATGACCGTGCCGCCGTGGACGGGCGACGCGAGGACCAGCACGGGGTCGGCGTTCGGCACGACCAGGAGCGCGACGGCGGTGCTGCCCTGCGAGCCCGCGCTGTCGGTCGCCGCCGCGCTGATCGAATGGCTGCCCGGCGTGAGCGTGTCGAGATCGAGCGAAGGGCCCACGCCGATCGCACCGTCGAGACTCGACGTCCACTCGATCGTGGGCGACAGGTCCCCGTCCTCCGGGTCACTGGCCGTGGCAACGAGGGCGACCAGGACGCCCGCGGTCGAGGTCGATCCGTCCGCAGGCGCCGTGATGGTCACGACGGGCGCCTGGTTCGCCACGATCGTGAGCGTGGTCTCGGCGGCGCCTCGTGCTCCCGCCGCGTCCGTCGCCGCGGCCGTGATCGTGTGCACACCGACGGAGAGCGTCGCCAGGTCGAAGGAGCCGCCCGCGCCGATCGCTCCATCGAGGCTCGACGTCCAATCGATCGAGGCGGTCAGCTCGCCGTCCTCGGCGTCGGTCGCGGTCGCGCTGAACGGGACGGCGACGCCTTCGACCTCGTTCGTGCCGGCGAGCGGCGAACCGAGCACGACGCCGGGCGCCGAGTTCGGAGCGACGTCGACCGCGACCTGATCGGTGGCGGTCTCTCCGAGGCTGTCGGTGACGCTGGCCGTCAGGATATGTGCGCCAGCGGGCAGGGTCCCGAGCGAGACGATGCCCCCGACGCCGAGCGGGCCGGACAGGCTGGACGACCAGCTGATCGTCGAAGACAGGTCTCCGTCCTCGGCGTCGTCGGCGCTGGCGATCAGATCGAGGGCGACCGCCTCGGCCAGGCCCGATCCGTCGGTCGGCGACGAGATCGTGACGCCGGGGGCGGCGTTGGGGGCGATCGTGAGCGTCCGCTGGTCGCTGTCGGGCAGATCTCCCGCGCCCGTCACGAAGGCCGTGATCGCATGCACTCCGAGCGACAGGTCGCTTCGACTGAAGCTGGCGCCGGTCCCGATCATGCCGTCGAGACTCGAGGTCCAGACGATCTCCGCGCCGAGGTCGCCTGCGACCGGATCGCTGGCCGAGGCCGTGAAGTCAACGCTCAGCGTCTCCGTCACGATCGCCGCCTCGACCGGACTCGTGATCGTCACGGTCGGACCGACGGTCGGCGTGATCGTGACGGTGATCTCGCTCGTGCCCGTATGCCCGCCGCTGTCGATCGCGCTGGCCGTGATCACATGGGTTCCGACCGGGAGCGACGAGCCGGAGGCCGAGCCGCCCGAGCCGAAGGGACCCGCGAGGCTCGAAGACCACTCGATCGAAGCCGTCAGATCCCCGTCCTCGGCGTCCATGGCCGTCGCCACGAACGCGAGCGCGTCGCCGTGAGCGGCGGAGCTGCCATCGAGCGGCGCGGTCAGATCGACGATGGGCGTGGCGTTGGGCGCGATCGCCTCCGCGTCGTCGATCTGCTCGAGATAGGCGGCGACCGCGGCGAGCTCCGCCGGGCCGAGCGTCACGAAGGAGTGCGCGGCGACCGCGGCCTCGAGGGTCGCGGCCGAGCCGTCGTGCAGATAGGGCGCGGTGCGCCACAGTCCGCGAAGCGTCGGCGTATCGAGCGCGGTCTGCGGGCCGCTTGCCGGCTTCAGGGTGCCGACGTCGTGAACGAGCCCCCGGTCACTGTCGGTGAACTGGGGACCGACGTGGCATCCGCCGCAGCCCTCGGCCTCGAAGATCGCTCGTCCGACGACACCCCCTGGTGTCAGCGAGCCGTCGCTTGCCCGCGCGGGGCTCGCGCCGGACTCGGTCAGGGAGGCCATGTAGGCGGCGAGCGCGTCGAGATCGCCACTGCGCCCCGCCTTCGGCGCACCCAGTGGATCCTGGCTCGCTGCGAAGTCCGTGGCGGTCATCAGCCCAGTGCCGCCAAAGCGCCGGATCTGCCCTTCGAAGTCGTGAAACTCGTCGAAGTTGGCCGTCCAATGCAGACGCCCCTGTCCGGCCCCGTGTCCACGCAGTCCGATCGAGTTGCGCAGGCCTTCGCCGAGATCGGTGAAGTCCCAGATGCGCCCGTCCTGGCCGCCCTCGGAATGGCAAGCGGCACAGGACAGATAGTCCTGGAGCGCCAGTCGGTCGTCTGCGGCGTCGTAGAAGAGCTGCTTCCCGAGCAATACGTCCGCAGGCAGCGCTTCCGTGGCAACCTTCGAGACGGTCGCGATCTCGACGGGGGCAGGATCGTCGAAATCCATCAGGTTCGAGAGATCGAAGACCGAGACACTCCGATCCATGAAGTTGTCGACGTAGAGCTTCGAGCCATCGGGAGAGAGCGCCATGCCGTGGGGCGCGCGACCCGCCGCGAAGCGCCCGAGCTCGACGCTCGAAAAGGGATCCAGGATCGCGACCTCGCGACTGCCTTCGAGGGCGGTGAAGGCGTAGGCACCACGCTGCGAGAAGATCGCGGCGCTCGCTACGCTCGAGTCATCGTGGTCCATCCGGGCAAACGTCGATTCGAGTCCCGTCGAGAGATCGATCGTCGATGTGATGGCGCGAACCGTTCGATCGTGAACCAGGATCTGACCGTCCCGGAGCCCGCCACGGAAGATGTTGTCCTGCTTCGAGGGCACGATCAGACGAGATCCGTCGGGGGAGATCGACGGCGCTCCCAGGTAGTTCGGAACGCCGCGGGCACCCGTCGCGCTGTCGGGGATCGTGCCGACTTCGAGAATCGACTTCGGCCCCCGAAGCAGCGTCGACGCCTCGAGCCGAAGGACTTCGCCGCCGACCGGCTGACCTCCACTCTCCATGAGCGGAACACCCAGCGCTTCATCGGGGAGCGGAGGCGTGATGAAGCGCGGCGCGTAGAGCGTCGAGCCGTCGGCCGACACCGCCAGGTGTCGGACGTTTCGTCCGACCGAATCCGTCGCGAGGACGCTGCCGGTCGCTCCATCCAGTCGCAGGATCTCACCCGAGCCCTCGAAGGCCACGAAGGCCGTCGCGCCCGCCGGGTCGAAGACCACGCCATGCGGAGCGGACCCCGCCTTGAAGGCGAGGCTGGCAGCGACCTCGAGCGAGATCGGGTCGATGATGTCGATGACGGCGGCCTCCTTGCAGGCGACCCAGACGCGACCGTCTGCCGCGATGGCGAGGGTTCGCGGGCCTCTCGAGACGGGAACCTCTGCGAGTCGGGCGCTCGAGGCGGCATCGATGACCGTGACCGTGTCCTGATCGGGATTGACCGCCCAGAGGCGATCGGCGCCGTCCTCGTACGCGATCGTGCTGGTGGCCGTCGGGGCGTTCGGGGTCGCTGCCGGCGTCACGATCTGAACGAACTGGAGGCTGTCCGTCTGACCGCTCGCGGAATCGCTCACCGTCAGGGTGACCACGTATCGACCGGGCGACGGGAAGGTGTGCTGTGCGGTCGGCGAGCTGCTCGGCCCGACGGACGCCGAGCCGTCGCCGAAGTCCCAGCTGAAGTCGTAGCCTCCGGCGATGTTGGTGACGGCGGTGAAATCGATCGCGGTCCCGTCGGTCTGGGGCGGTGTCGCGATCCGCACGAGCTCGAGCGGCTCCTCCACCTCCCAGAGAAAGGCGGCCGAATCCTCGTCGCTGCTCGTGTCGCTGACCGTCACCGTCACCACGAAGCTTCCGGATTGCGTGATCGTCCCGGCGACCTGACCCGTCGAAGCGTCGATCGAGAGACCGTTTGGAAGGCCGCTCGCCGAGAAGACGAGCGGCCCGCCCTCCGGATCGACGGCCTCGACCGGAAGCGACACGAGATCGCCGCGTCGCGAAGACTGATCGGGGGGCGGAGCGATCGAGGGCGCGGCGTTGAAGAGCGGAAGCAGCCCGAGCGTGGCTGCGGCGGGATCGATCGCGAGCCAACCGAAGATCTCGGGCAGGTGATCCAGCTCGAGATCGAGAGACATCTCCTCCTGCGCGAAGAGCTCGAAGCCGGCCGTCGTGGCGTTCTGCTGGCGCAGCGTCACGGTGTCGAGATCGAAGCTCGACTGCAGCGACGCGAAGAGGTGGGGCACGCTCGACAATCCCTGCGTGAAGGCGATCGATGAGACGTTCTCGTCCACGAGCAGGGGCGATCGCGCGACCTCGAGGACGCCGGGCAGGGCGGCGGGCTCGATGGCGATCCAATGCACGTCCTCGGCGGGAAGATTCTGGTCGTCCGACTCCTGCTCCTGGATTCGGACGCGGAAGCCCGAGGTCGACACCCCTTCGATTCGAGCCGTGCTCGGGGGCGAGTCAGCGCCTGCCAGGGTCGTGCCGACCTGGGTGAATACGCTCGGGGTCGTCGCGAACGCACCGGGCGTGAAGGTCTGCTGCCAGAGGTTCAGGTAATCGATTCCGCGGGCAATCCCGGCGACGAGCGTGCCCCCGCCCGGAAGCATGTACTCACCCGCTTCGACGACCAGGTACGAGATGCTCTCGCTGCCATGGGCGCCACCCGACAGGTAGGGCCAGCCCGCGACCCGGTACTCGAAGCTCGTCGACGTGACGTTGCGCACGCGGACCGTCAGCGCCCTGGGATCTCCCATGGAGGCGGGACCGATCACGACGACCGGCTGGTCGTAGTGATTGGCGAGGGTGGCGGTGTTCCAGACGTCGGGCGCCGGACTGAGCGCCCCGAACTCGCTCCGCTCCTGCGAGATGATCCAGGGAAACTCGATGCTCGTCGAATCGACCCCGTCCGTGGCCAGCAGCTGGACGTTGAAGATCCCGGGCGCCGTCGCCGTTCCGGAGATGATCCCGGTCGTCGGCGAGATGGACAGACCGGGCGGGAGATTCGTGCCGAGGTAGCTGAGCGCGCCACCGTCTGGATCTTCGAGCTCGACTTCGTAGAGCACGATGTCGCCGAGATCGTTCAGCAGCGCGTCGATGGGCGGGCCGCGTGGCGTGCCGTCGTTCACGATCTGGATCGGGAGCGCGATCGACGGCACCTCGCCGGCGAGGGCGAAGAGCATCCAGTATCCCGGAACGAGGACGTTCTCGTTCGAATGCAGGGTCAGCTCGTAGATCCCGGGCGACGTCTCGACCATCGAAGGACGCAGGAATCGCTGATCGGTGTTCATCGTGTGGGTCGTGCCCGACATGCGAACCATGCTGAAGCCGGTCAGTCCGGGCGTCGCGTACACGGTCATCGTGCGGCCGACGCGCGCGACGCCCGGCGCCGACTCGAGCGTCGGTCGATCGGCGAGCGATCCGTCGGACTCGAACAAATAGGGCGGTGAGAAGATCTCCGCGTTCCAATGATCCACGCCGCACTCTCCGGGGCTCCCGGTGCCGGGGCACGGCTCGCCGTTCAGGCCGCCACCGGCGGAGAGCACGCTGCCGTCGAGCAGCAGCAGCGCCGTCGAATGATAGGTCCGGGCCTGGTCCTGCGGATTCAGCAGCGTCCAGGTCCCGGTCTCCGGATCCCATGACTCGGCATTCCGGATCGCGTGGCTGTCGTCGAACTTCCTCCCGTTCGTGTTCCCCCCGACGACGAGCACATCGCCGCTCGGGAGCAGGACCTCGTTCATGAACTGCCGCGGGTAGCTCATGCTCGCGGTCGCGGACAACGTGGGCCCCGGTCCGGCAAGGTTGATGTCGATCGTGTAGGCGCTCGCCGAGGAGGTCGGGTCGCTCTCGCTCGTCGAGCCGCCGGCCAACAGGATCCTGCTCTCGTCGTAGCTGACGGAGACCCCCTCGTCGGGGAACCATCCGAGACCGTGCGGCCCGAGGTCGCTGATCGTGCCGAGCCCGCCCGGACCGCCGAAGGGATCGATCGAGCTCATGTCGGACGTCGCACCGTGATGGAAGATCGTGCCGTCGGGAGCGAGCTGGAGCAGCGGCCAGGTGCCGCTGCCATCGCGATAGCCGAGCGACAGCATCGTGTTCGTCAGATCGATTCCGGTGAGCAGCGTCCAGCCGCTGCCATCCCGCCACAGCTCGGGATGGACGCCGCCCCCGATGCCCGCCGCAATGAAGACCTCCCCCGACCCCATGTAGACGGCGGTCGGGTACCAGCGTCCTTTGTTCATGTCCTGCGAGGGAGCGAACTGGACCCAGCGGTCCGCATGGAAATCGTAGTAGGAGACCCAGGGGCTGGCGGCGCCGTTGCGGCCGCCCATCACGAAGGTCTCGCCGTTCTCGAGCGTGACGACCGCTGCACAGAACATGTCATGACTCGGATGCGGCACCGATCGGATCGAGCCGTCCTCCGGATCCCAGACGGCGGCGTGCGTATATTCGTCCGCGCTGGAGCTCGGCCAGTCGTTCTGCTCGTTCGAGGCGAAGGTGAGGATTCGTCCGTCCGGCAGGTTGGCCATCGTGACGGGAACATGCGGCCACTCGAGAACCGGTCCCCAATCGCCGCCGAGATGCGGCGCGAAGGTCGGGGCCGGATCCGGAGGCGGGACCGGCTGCGCATCGGCCGCGGTATCGAAGACGGTCGTCAGGCTCGTCATCAGAAGGACGAGCGTCACTGTCAGCGAAGAGCGGTTGCGCTGAGAGGTGGTGCGATCCGCATCGATGAAGACTGTCCGACGCACTGTGGCGAAGTCTAGCCGAAGCCTGACCTAACATCTCCCTCATTTCCGGATTTTCGATCGACGCCCGTGATGACTGAATGTCTCATCCGGCCGCGTTGGTGAAGACCGAGAAGCCGATCCTCGGGAGAACGGTGCGGATTCGTTCTGCAGGGACGGAGCAGAGAGCGCCGGGCTCGTTTCCGATCGTGACAGCCGCGACGAGATTCCAGACAGCCTGCGTCAATCGACCACGAATGAGTCTCCGTGTCTCGATCCGTCCGGATGCTGAGCTCGAATCGATTGATCTCTCGTGAGCCACGCCGACGAGTCGGGCTCGCGACCGCCCGGCGGTCAGCGATCGCGAATCGTCTCGTGCCCCTCGAGAAATCAGGGTGACAACGTCGCGAGGAAGGCGACCAGCTGTCGCGCCTCGTCTTCGCCGAGATCGAGGGGAAGGAGCTCGTTCGGTGGGTCGACGGGCGGTGACCGGTAGTAGTCGATCACCGCCTCGAGGCTCGCTCTGCTCCCATCGTGGAAATAGGGCGCCGTCCTGCGTAGTCCGCGGAGCGTCGGCGTCCGGAACGCCCCCATCAGCTTCAGGTCCGGGCGGGCGGGGAGGTAGCGAAGCGATCCGCAATCGTCGCCGGGCGCGTCAGCGAAGGGTCCCAGGCAGTTGAAGGGGTCCATGCGCAGTGATTGGACACCGAGAAAACGACCGAGGTCGGGCGTGCCCGACAGGCGACCGGTCCCGATGTCGTGAAAGCTGTTGTTGGTGAGGAGCGGGCCGTTGTGGCATTGCATGCATCGGGTGCGCCCGGCGTCGATGAACAGTCGCAGCCCCGCCTCCTCGTCGGCCGAGAGCGTCGAAGACGGGGAGGTGGGCCCTCCGCTCGAGAGCGCGGCGACATAGCGATCGAAAGGGGACGGCTCGGGAAGCAGCGTCCTCTCGTAGGCCGCGATGCTCTTTCCGATATTCGCGAACGCGCCATCGATGGCCTCCCGCTCGACAGCGGACAGCCGACCCCAGGCCCGACGTTCCTCTTTGCTGCCGAAGGGGCCGGCGTGCTCGGGAAATCGGGACCGGTCCGCGAGACCGATCGCTTCGCCGAAGAGCTCTCGATAGGCCAGGGCGTACGGGCCGTCCTGCGTCACGTAGCGAACGACGGCGAGGCGCGAGCTTCCCATCTCCGAGGCCGTTTCGAGCGGGGCCAGGGCTTGCGCCCACAAGCTGTCGCGCCGCCCGTCCCAGAACTGCCAGGGGCTGAAGGCGGCGCCGACGATCGTGGGGGCATTGCGTTGGGATGGTCCGAGGCCGACAGAGGTCGCGCGCTGATCCGTGAAGTAGTGTCGAGGGTCGTGGCAGCTGCTGCAGGCCACCCGCCCGTTGCGGCTCAGGCGGGGATCGAAGAAGAGCCGCTCGCCGAGCCGCGCAGCGCGAGGATCGTCGGCGACACGATTCGACGGGGACCTGGGTGGATCGCCCAGCGAGGCCAGGCTGAGCGAACGCAGGACCAGCAGCTCGTCCTCGGTCCAGGACTGCTCGGCTTGCGGGAGACGATGCTCGGCTGTCTCGTCACATCCCTGCCAGATCAACAGAGATGTCGCGAGCGACACGAGAGCCCTCCAGCGCCCACTGCTAGTGCGGAACATCGACCTGGAAGATTGCGACATCCGGCCCGCTGGGCCCCACGAACTCGACACGAAGCGTCCACTCCCCTGGCATGTGAAAGCGGATCCCGCTGACTCGAAACCAATCGTCCGGGAGCGCGTCGGTCACATGTGGTGCCGTTGGAAGACCGTGCCCATGCTGTGGCATCCCGGCCGAGAACGCGAGACGCCCGGGCCGGATCGAACGCCCGTCCAGGGTCTCGATCCGAACGAGCCAGGCGTGCAGCTCGTCGCGCGGCGAAGACGGGTCCTCCGGGCGGACCTCGACTCGATAAACGCCCGACTCAGACGTGCGGCGCAGCGAATTTTTCCGAGCAGGCGGCTGCCCCGGCGATTCGGACTCGTGGGCAAGTCGCCCGCTCGCCCCCGTGCCGCCGGAATCGCAGCTCGCCAGAAGGACGATGAGCAGTGCCGCGATCGAAGCCATGAGTGCGGAGGACCACCGCCGACCAACGGATCGGATCCGTCCCGCCCGCTGGAACGCTAGAGCGTCCGGGTCGAGATGCGATTCGTGGGCCCGGCCGACGCCGACGGGCGTATCGAAATGACGCACCAACAGAATCACTCCAGCGAAGCGGACGTCCGGGGGAAGCGTCTCCGACACCCACCAGGCGCTCGCATTGGGTGGGACAAGAAGAAGGAAGGAGCACCGGACCGCGATCGGACGATATCGAAGGCCGGCAGCCGTTCACCGTTCAAGGCGGCCCCGGAGCGGCCCCCTGGCGCGGGCGGTCGGAAACGCGCGGTGGCGTCTCAGGCCCCGGGAGTCGAGCGATCCGATCTCGACAGAGGCGATCGATCGAGCACGACGTCCAGCGCGCCGACGACCCGTGCCCGCGGATCGGCGTCGACCTCCGCATAGCGCCAGGCAACGTGTTGATCCGGCCGAACCAGCAGGGCGCCGCTTCGACCGATCCCCGCTGCTTCGAGCCAGACGTCGAGCTTCGGCACGAGCCCTTCCGACAGCTGGAGTGGCAGCACAGGCTCCCCCTCGATTGCATCGAGCCACGCCGCGCCCTCCGGCCCGACGATCAGGGCCCACCGATCGATCGGGATGCGGTCGAGCAGGGACTCGCCGCCGCCCGCCAGCCAGGCATGTGGAAGTCGCGCGCCCGGGCAGCCAGTCGGTACGAAGTGGCGGACCTGGACGGGCGGGGATTCGTCCAGCGGCTCTCGAACGATCGCACCGCGCTCGTAGCAGAACCCCAGCTGGAGCCCCGGCATGTCGAAATGTTCGGCCTGGGCGCTGATCGCGGCTTCGACCCGCGCGCGCCCGTCGGCGTCCGCCAACGTCTCGTCCATCTGCTTGCGCGAGAGCTCGGGAGAGGCGGTGAGCCCGAGCGCCTGCGGAACCTGCAGCAGCTGCAGCGCATTCTTCAGGCTCTGCTGGGCGTTGGTCTGTGCGACGGGGCGGCGCTCCGACTCGTAGCTGTCGAGCAGGCGCGGTCCGGCTTCTCCTCGCATCACCGCCGCGAGCTTCCACGCCAGGTTGTGCGCGTCCTGCACGCCGGTATTGAGTCCGAGCCCGCCCGTGGGCGGAAAACGATGGACGGCGTCACCGGCCAGAAAGATCGAGCCCGCCCTGTAGGCCGTCGCCACCTGTGCCGTCATCGTCCACGAGCCGACGTGCTCGATCTCGAAGGCGAGCTCTGGCGTAGCCAGCGCCTCTCGCATCAACGCGGCACAGCGTTCGGGGGGATAGTCCGTCTCGGACTCCGTCTCGGGATCGAAGGGGATCATGTAGACGGATTCGCAATCGAGATCATGGATGACGAAGGTGCCCCCGCTCGTCGTCGGATCGCAGATGAAGAAGAGCACACCCGGCGGGATCTCGGGGATGCCTCGCATGGACGCCCGGAAATGCACCATGATGAAGCTCTGGATGCCGGCGGGTCCTTCGACCTCGATGCCGAGGGCCTTGCGAACCCGACTGCTCGCACCGTCAGCGGCGACCACGAAGCGACTGAGGATTTCGTGCTCGCGACCGCTCGCGAGATCCCGAACCGCGCTGCGAATCCGGTCGCCCTCTTCGACGGAGGACAGCCACTCGCATCCCCAGGCGGGTTGGCCGCCTGCCTTCTCGTCGAGCGCGTCCAGCACGAGCGGTTCGAAGCGACTCTGTGACAGGTTTCGCAAGGGGGTGGGCGTGACCGCAAGCTGGTCATCGCCCTGCTGCTCGTAGGGCAATCGGCCGAGGACCCGCCCGCCGAGTCGCTCCACCCAATAGACCCAGCCCGCCTCGGAGGGCTTCGCGGCCGCCTGCTCGACGGCCGCCATGTCGACGCCCGCTGCACGACAGATCTCGAGCGTGCGCGCGTTGACGGCGTGCGCCGCGGGAGCGCGCTGCGGCCCCGGTCGACGTTCCACGATCTGCGTCGGGATTCCCTGCTGCTCGAGCAGGAGCGAGGCGATCAGTCCCGTCGGCCCGGCGCCGACGATCAGCACGGAGACTTCACGTTGCATCGTGGGCCTCGCCGGGGAAGCCCAGCTTCAGGCCGGCGACGATTCCGATCATCACGATCGAGAGCACCGCAAAGACGAAGACGTTCTCGTCGATGCCGAAGATATGGGTGTGAATGCCGGGGACCGTGATGGCCCCGTCATAGTGCGGGGCGACCAGATAGGCGATCCAGAAGCCGCCGAGATTGCAGCTCTGCCAGCCGGCGGCCAGCCAGAGATTGCGCAGCTCGAAGGGCTTTCGAAACCAGACCAGGTAGAGGTTCGCCAGCCCCGAGAGGCCCATGAAGCCGAGCAGCCAGACCAGGTGCACGCGCGCGTGCCCGACCCAGTCGGGGTTGAGTGCATGGCTCGGATGGTAGTCGCGGACGATGGGTCCGAAGAACTCGAACGCGGTGATCGTGAGGGCGATCTTGAGGCAGAGGATCCGGGTCGAGGAGCTCATGGGTGGGTTCCCTTCGATTGGACCGCACAGGGGTCCCGGGGTTGGTGGCTTCCGGGCTCGGCGATCGTGAAGAGCTGGGCGCCCAGTCCGTCGATCTCCGCCCGCACGACGTCACCGGGCGCGAGGAATCCGCCGGGCTCCGCGCGCGCGGCGCGCGCGAGCTCTTCCTGCCGGAACTGCTCGAAGGGGCCGCGCAGATGCAGCAGCCCGCGCGCGATCACGCCAGCCACGTTCGGAGCGTGCATCGAGATTCCCTCCGGCGTTCCCGTCAAGACGATGCTGCCGGCGGGCAGGATCAGTCCGCCCGCATCGTCGGTGACGGCCATCGGGTAGTAACGGAGCGGATCGGTGCCCCGAAGCGGCATCGCGCTGCGCACGCCTTCGCGCGAGAGCTCTTCCGCGAGCCTTGCCAGCAAGGCCGACGGATCGAGGATCATCGCCGCCGTCGTTGCGTCCTGCCGCGCACCAAAGCCCCCGCCTTCGTCCACCGCGAGACGCAGTCCGAGCCCCGTCTCTCCGCAGGCCGCGAGCGCCCCGAATAGCTCCGTTCCACGCACCAGCCACGGACCGGCGGGCAGGAACCCCGGCTGGCCCTTGCCGTCGACGAAGCCCGTGCCGGGTCCGGACACGGCCTTGTAGGCGATGATCGGCTCGCGGTCGGAGATGTCGTTCGCGACGAAGAAGGCGCTGCGCGCGAGCAGCGCCTCGCGAGCCGGGAGGTCGCGCAGGTCCAGGTCTTCGAGCAGCACGAAGGCGAGCTCGACTTCGTAGTCGAGGAGCGTCACACCTGCCGGCGCCGCCACGAAGCTGTAGGCAGACGTCGGGGCGACGGGCTTCGGGAAGAGGAAGACGTCGCCGCCGCCCGCCTCGTCGGCGTGAGCCGCGTAGTTGAGTCCCGCGGCCACGACGATCGTTTGCTCCGCATCGATCACTTCTCGTGGCAGCGCCACGGGGCTGCAGAGCCGCTCTCTTCGCGCCGCGTCGTCGAGCATCCGATCCGGACCGTCTCCCGGCGCCGTCGTCAGCGCCCGCGACGCGCGATCGAGTACGACCCCGAGCGCGGTCCCGTCGACGGCGATCGGGCGGACCCGCGTCGGCAATCCGTCCTGCTCTTCGACGACCAGCGCATAGCTGGCCCCGGCCTGGCTCGTGTCCGCCAGCCGCAGGACGCGCGGCATTGGCTGGTGCGTCAGACATCGGGAGAGGTCCGAGGCGACGGCGGGCGCGGCCAGCGCGAGGGCGGCCAGGACGAAGATCGGAGGAGAGAGGGAGCGGAGGATCGCGTTTGCCATTTCTGGGATATATCCCATAATTGGGATGATTGTCAATTATAATCCGGGTCCACGACGATCTGAGAGGACACAGGCGATGAATGGGATCTTCGCGGCCCGAGCGCGCGCACAAGGCAAGAGCGCGCGGACGCGCGCTCGGCTGATGGATGCGGCGGCCGAGGCATTCGCCCGCAACGGGATAGAGGGCGCCTCCGTGAACGAGATCGCCCAGGCGGCCGATGTCGCGAACGGGACCTTCTACAACCACTTTCGTGACCGCGACGAGATCGCCAACGCCGTCGCATTCACGATCGCCGGTGATCTCGCGCGCGTCGTGGATGCGGCGATGAGCGAGATCGAAGACCCGGTCGCGCGGGTCAGCTTTGGTACGCGGCAGTTCCTCGACCTGGCGACGCGTGAGCCGACCTGGGGACGTGCGATCGTTCGGGCGGTCGGGTCTCTGTTCGGCCTGCGGCGGGAGGTCGCGTCGTTCGCGCGCGCGGATCTCGAGCGCGGCGCGCGGTCGGGCGTGTTCAAGGTCGAGGTCGACGATCTGCTCACCGACCTCTTCGCCGCCATGGTGCTCACCGGCATCACGCTCGTTCTCGAGGGCGAGGTCGGTGCCGAGGTTGGTTGCCGAATCGCGGAGCATCAGCTGCGAATGCTGGGAGTCCCGCCGGCCCGCGCGCGACGCGCGGCGTTCGCTCCGCTCGAGCCGCTCGAGATTCCGCTCGGCGGCGACTCCGCGCCGGGCCCGACGACTCGACCCAGCGCCTAGCGACACGCGACACGTCAGGGCGGCTCGCGTCGTAAGCAGCGCCCAGGGACGACGCACGGTCCAAGTCGATCAGCTCGCTGTGGAGCTCGCGCTCATCCTCGGCCCCGAGCGTCCCG
The DNA here is from genome assembly GCA_963698485.1 of uncultured delta proteobacterium. Taxonomy (GTDB): domain Bacteria; phylum Myxococcota_A; class UBA9160; order UBA9160; family UBA4427; genus UBA4427. The sequence continues at coordinate 313,576 of CAVORA010000006.1, forward strand.
CAAACCCGGGGCGAACGAACAAACACATCGATGTTTCAGGTTATCCGTCCACCGAGTAGCTATAGTGAGCTTCCCGAGGCCGGGTTGCGGCTTTACGCGGTTGAAGGGGAGATGCGGCATTGCCGACGATCAAGAACATCACGAAGAAACCACTGAACGTTCCGCTGCCTGGCGGGAAGCGGCTCTTCCTGGGCCCGGGCAAGGAAGGCAAGATCGGCGCAAAGGCGGACGAGCACCCGCCCGTCGTCGCCCTCGTCGATGCCGGCGAGCTCGAGATCGTTCCCGACGCCGGCAAGTCCAGCGGCAAGGACGGCGGTGGGGGACGCGTGGGTGGAGGCCAGGGCCGAAATCCGACCAAGACCGTCTTCAAGAGTGGGGACGGTTGATCTTCTCGAGCTGAATGCCACGAGCGTGAGCGCATCCGTATATCGGCCAGGCCCGATCAATCCCGGAAGCTCGGATCGATCCGGTCGAGCAGTCTCAAATGGCCAGGCCAGCCCGCGTCCCGCCGACTCGACTTGCAGTAGTCGTCGTATTGCCCGGCCGCGAATCGGCAGATCTCCTCGGAGGGCAACACGAGCTCGCGCCCGGTCGCGAGCGCGTCGAGCTGGATCTGGCAGGCCCGGTCGAGATTGATCATCAAGTCGAGTGCGTGGGCGACGCTGTCGGACGCGGTGAGAAGTCCGTGGTTGCGCAGGATCATCGCGCGGTGTGGCCCGAGGTCGCGCGCCAGCCGGGCTTTCTCGGACTCGTCGAAGGCGACCCCTTCGTATTCGTGCATTCCGATCCGATCATGAAAACCCATGGCCGTCTGGCAGAGCGGTAGCAGGCCGCATTCGAGCGCTGATACGGCCATGCCGGCGCGCGTGTGTGTGTGCACGACGCTCCGCACGTCGGGACGGGCCTCCAGCACGGCGCTGTGGATCACGACTCCGGCGCGATTCACGGGGTAGGGCGAGTCGGAGAGCGCGTGGCCCGCATAGTCGACTTTGATCAGGCTCGAGGCTGTGACTTCGTCGAAGTAGAGCCCGAGTGGATTCAACAGATAGGTCCCCTCCTCGTCGGGGACGCGACTCGAGATGTGGGTCGCGAGCTGGTCGCTCATTCCGTAGTGCGAAACCAGTCGGTACGCCGCCGCGAGATCGACTCGCGCTCGCCATTCGGCATCGCTGCAGGATGGGCGTGCGTGTCGAATCGAGCCGTCGTTCATTCCCGGATCTCCCTTCCCGCTCTTCGACGCGAGGACCCCGTTTCCAAGCCCGACGGGCTTGCTGGGCACGGGGGCCTGTAGTCGATCCTCCCTAATGTACCGACCTCGACCGGCCTCATGCGACGGGCGATAGTCGGGAGTCATGATCGAAGATCCCCATATCGACCTCGGCCATCTGATGGTCGCGATCGCGGAGCCCCACCTCGAGGGTCTCGAGCGTTACCACCGGTGGTTCGAACGCGAGCACATGTATCAAGCCGTATTGGTGGGGCCGGGCGCTTTCGCCGCCGAGCGGTTCGTGGCCACGCGGGCGCTGAAGGCCCTGCGATTTCCCTCGGAGGGGGGCGTCTTTCGACGAGCCGACCTCGGATCCTTCGTCGCCCTCTACTACCTCGCGCGCGATCAGGACGACGCCCATTTTGCCTGGTCCTACGCGCAGAGCGAACGCCTGGCCGCGGCCGGTCGTACGAATCGCGACCGTGAGCTGGTTCTGACCTGGCTCTGCGACTACCGGGCTCGGGTCGCGCGCGACGCGGCTTCGGTCCCGGAAGAAATCGCTCTCGATCATCGCTATGCCGGGCTGGCGATGGTCTGGATCGAAGCGACGGCGGCGGACGCATGGCCGCACGGTGTGTCCGAGACGAACGCCGTCGATGCACTGGCCGATTGGCTCGTGCAGGAGTCCCTGCCGTCGCTGATGGCTGACTCGCCGATCGACCAGGTGCTGCTCTTCGAGCCACGCGACTTTCCCGAGCCGCCCGGCAACGTGGCGATCACGCCGGGCTCGATCGAGCCGAATCCCTGGACCGGCAGGGGGCTGCTCCTGCTCGGCTTCTTCGATGAGGCGGTGGACGGCGGGTGGACTGACAGGATGGTCCCCTTCAGCGAGCGCGTCAGCGCATCCGGCCTCGGGCACGTACGGCTCGCAGCACCCTTCTTTCCCGCGGATCGCGGGACGCGTAAGTATCTGGACGAGCTGGGGTGAGCGGCAGAGCCCCGAGCGATCGTCTGCGGGACCTCTGGTCGTGGATCCTCTGGCGCGCCGCGCGCAGCCCGGATCGGCCGCTCGCCTTCGACGAGCACGATGGGCGCCTCGATTTCGGAACGTTTCGCAGAAGGGCCGAGCGGGTGGCGGCTGGCCTCGTCGCGGCGGGATTGCGTCCCGGGACGCGCGTCGCGTGGATCCTGCCCACTCGGCTCGAGTCGCTCGTCCTCACTGGCGCGCTGGCCCGGCTCGGCTGCGAGCAGGTTCCGCTGATGCCGACGCTCGGACGCCGCGAGCTCGGCTTCGTCCTGTCCGAGGCCCGCCCGGATCAAGTCATCGTCGGGCCGCCTAACGGAGAAACGGACCACGCGAGCCTCGTGCGCGCCCACTTCGAATCGGAGGCCGAGCACGGGGCTGCGCGCGACGAGCCGTCGGGCGAGATACGCGACGGCGTGATCGAGCTCGGGAGTGGGCTTCCGGAGGCCGCGATCTCACGACTCGCGGAGTTCGTGCCGAGCGCCGGCGATCCGCTGCGCTGGATCTTCTATACGAGTGGGACGACGTCGAATCCCAAAGGCGTTCTCCACACGGATCAGACCTTGCTCGGAGGGGCGGTGGGACTCGAAGTGCCTCATGGATTCCGTTCTGCCGATCGCGTCTCCCTGCTCTTTCCGTTCGCGCATATCGGTGGGCCGACGCTGCTCTTTTCCGCGCTTCGCGTGGGCCACGCGCTGATTCTCGTCGAGCGCTTCGATCCCTCCGTCGTCGTGGAAACACTCTCCCGTCACGGCGTGACCCTCGCGGGTTCGGGACCCGCCTTCTGGCAGGTCTTCATCGAGGCCCAGCGGGCCAACGCGGAGCGGGTGCTCTTCCCGCGGCTGCGCGCGCTGATCGGCGGGGGTGCGGCCAAGCCCGCGCATCTTCACGCCGAGGCACGAGAGGTCCTTGGGGTGCCCATCATCTCGGGCTACGGCTCGACGGAGTGTCCAGGCCTCGCGTACAACCATCTCGGCGACCCCGAAGAGGTCCTGAAGACCGACGGTCGTGCGGTCGAAGGCGTCGAAATCCGCATCGTCCGCACAGCCGGGCCGGAGGCCGCGAACGGGATCGAGGAGGGGGCAAGGGCAGGCGAGCCTCGTTCGCGCGAAGCTCGCGCTGGCGTCGGACAGGAGGGCGAGATTCGAGTGCGGGGGCCGATGCTATGTCGCGGATATCTCGGTGACGTGGAATTCCCGCTCGACGACGAGGGCTTCTTCTGCACCGGCGACCTTGGCCGACTCGATTCGGCCGGTCGACTCGTCGTCAGTGGTCGGATCAAAGACATCATCATCCGCAAAGGCGAGAACATCAGCGCGAAGGAGATCGAGGATGTGCTCGGCGCGCACCCGGAAATCGCCGAAGTCGCGGTCGTCGGCCTTCCTGATCCCGAGCGCGGCGAACGTTGTTGCGCGATCGTCGTCCTCAGGCCGGGCCTGGAATCGCTCAGTCTGAGAGACGTTACGACCTATTGCGACGAGGCCGGCCTCATGAAGTTCAAGCATCCAGAGCAGCTCGAGCAGCTGGATGCGCTGCCGCGGAACAGCACGGGAAAGATCCTCAAGGCCGACCTCCGAAAACGATTCAGCGAAGGGAAAAGCACTTGGACTACAGCCACTACCACACGGACTACAACCTGAAGGTCGAGATCGAGGACCGCATCGCGACCCTCACGATGGATCGGCCCGACAAGCGGAACGCCATCGACCTCGGCCTGCATAGCGGCCTCGAGCACGCCTTCCGACAACTCTCCTACGACAATCAGGTCGGGGCCATCATCCTGACGGGCGCCGGGGATGCTTTCTGCGCGGGGGGGGACTTGAAGGGTTTCTACCCGGACGACCACATCTTTCGCAACTCGATGCGGAGTCGCGAGCTGAATTGGGCGATCCTGCACTGCGAGACGCCGATCATCTCGGCGGTGAACGGCACCGCGGCGGGGCTCGGCGCGACGATCGCGCTGCTCTGCGACGTGATCTTCATGGCGGATACCGCGCGAATCGGCGACACGCATGTGAAGGTCGGCCTCACGGCGGGCGATGGGGGACAGGTGATCTGGCCTCTCCTCGTTGGACCACACCGTGCCAAGGAATACCTCATGGCGGGCGAGCTGATCCCAGCGGCGGAAGCGGATCGGATCGGGCTCGTGAACCATGTCGTACCCGCCGCTGAGCTGATGGATCACGCTCGGGCTTATGCGGCGAAGCTCGCAAACGGGGCGCAGAGCGCGATTCGCTGGTCGAAGATGGCGATCAACAAGATGGTCGAGCAACAACAGGTCCTGAACCTCGACTTCGGTCTCGCGACGGAGTTCATGTGCTCGGAAGGAACCGAAGATACCCGGGAAGCGATGAACGCTTTTGCCGAGAAGCGGGCACCCGAGTTCAAGGGCACTTGAGGCCGAGACTCCCTTTCGGCGGACTAAGACACCCGCAGATCAGAAACTCGATCCGGCGGATCGCTCGGGAGTGGTGTCCTTCGGTGGACACCCGAATCCGAGGCGCGCGCGAATGCCATCACGCCCGCGCGACTTCCAAGTAATGTGAGTCGTCATCGATGCGCAACTCCAGTGGGCATGGCTTCGGCCTCATGCTCGTTCTCTGAATCGAAGCTCCGCGTCTCGATTGACCGATTCATGTGATCGAAGTCTTCTCGGAGAGTTTGGATGCGACTTCCCGGTCCCGAAGGGCGGCAAACTGCTCTGGAGACTGACAGGCAGGGCAAGTGGTCGTTGGCGTTCGTATGCGTGTGTCTGATGCTGCCCGAGTCGTCGTTCGCGCTCCCCGATCTGGTCACCGGGATTGCGCCGCCGGCGGTGCCGATGGCTCGCTACCTGGGCGCTGCTGAGCTTCGCGCGAGCGCCTTCGCTGTCTCCATCTCCCTGTTGGCCTCGTCCGTGCGGCCCGCGCGCATGAGAACTTGCGCCAGCTCTTGGTGAGCGGCGGCGCTCGGCTGGTTTCGGACGAGGAGGCGATAGATGGATAGGGCTTCCTCGAGCTTCCCTTCTTGCAGCAGGATCGTGCCGAGCTGGTCGTAGGCCGCCGCGTTATTCCGATCCGCCTCGATCGCTTCTCGAAGACTGGCGATGGCTTCGTCGGAGCGGCCTTGCTGCCACAGGACGAACCCGAGCCCCGTGTAGGTCTGGGTGTCTGGCTTCTTCTCGAGTGCGGCGCGAAAGTGGCGTTCCGCTTCGGCGTAGTCGCTGCGTCGGGCCAGGGACGCGGCGAGGTTGTAATGCGCCGAAGCGGATTCAGGGTCCAGCTCGAGCGACTTTCGGTACTGCTCGGCCGCGTCCTCGGGCATTCCCTGGCGTTCGAGCACGAACCCGAGGTCGTTGTAGATCGCCGGCTGCGCCTCGATCGCCAGCGACTCCCGGTAGTGGGCTTCGGCGAGCTCGAGCTCCCCGAGATCGATCGAGGCGAGGGCCATGTTGTTATGGGCCTTCGCGTGCTTGGGATCGACCGCGAGGGCCTTCTCCAGAGCGGCGATCGCCTCCTCACTCTTGCCCTGCTGGAACAACGAAAACCCCAGGGCGTTGAGAAGCTCCACGTTCTCGGGCGCGACGGCCAGACCCCGCTGATAGGAGCGGACGGCGCCGGGGTAGTTTCCCGTTCGTTCGTTGGCCATGCCCGCGCGCAGGAAGGAGTAGGCATCGAGGAACTGCTCTTTGATCTCCGCGATCGAGTCGGCGGGCAGCGGGACGAACTCCGGAATGTTCGCGGCGCGGTCGCTCCCGGTGAAGCGGTCGAGGACGACGGGCGGGGTGGATCGGCCATCCTCGTCGATGTGGGTCAGGAAGAGCTGGGTGTACGGCGTGTTGGCCTTCGAAGAAAAGACCAGCCATCGGCCATTGGACGACCAGCTGTGCCATGAGTTCATCAGCGGCGTGTTCGCACGAAGGCGTCGAGCCTCGCCCCCTTCGGCCGGGATGATATAGAGCTCGCTGTCCGGCATGAGCAGCATGTAGTTCTCGGCTTTACAGAAGATGATCCACTTCCCGTCCGGGGAGAACTTCGCGAAGAAGTTGCTCATGCCGTTATGCGAGGCGCCCTCGATCGGCTCGGCCCTACCGCCACGGCCTTCGTTGAAGGGAACCCGGTAGAGATCGAACTTGAACGGCTCCCTGTCTTCGATGAACTCGGGCACGTCCTTCTCGTCGAGCAGGATGCTCTGGGCGTTCGCGATCGCATCCTTCCGGTAAGCCTTCGTACGTGCGAAGACGATCGACTTGCCGTCGGGACTCCAGGTCGGGTTGCTCTGGACGTACTCGGGATCGTCTGCGCCCGGAAGCGGCGCATAGCGGCCGGTCTCGGTGTCGTAGACCACGAGGATGCCCTTGATCGGGAAGAAGAGCTGGGAGAACGCAATCTCGGGTGTCGCCACGAAGACGGCCCGATCCTTCACCGTGCTGATCACGTAGCGGCCGTCGGGCGACACCTGGGAGAGCAACCCGAAGGTGGCCTCGCCATCTTCTTTCTCGTAGTCGCTCCAGCTGATGATCTTTTCGTCGTCCATCACCATCTTCGGGGACACGGGGAGGATCGCGTAGCCGCCTTTGTCGTTGCCGTAGTCGACGTCGAGCCCAAGAACACTGCCGTTGCCCGAGAAGGAGTGGCAGTTCCCGCAGACCGGGAGGTTCTCGAGCACGATGGGCGGCGCGGCCTCGGAGTCGATCGCCCCGAAGCGCCAGCGGATGCGCGACGGGTCCTGGACTGCCTCGATGAACGGGAGCGGAACCTCTCGGTAGAAGATCGAGTCGTCGACCGGGTCCGTGGACGTTCGGACGCGTATGCTTGCGGCGGAGACGGCGTCCTGCATCGGTCCGATCCCGACGATCGCCACCTCCGCATCGCGGTCCCGGGTTCGCCGCTTGATCACGGCCCAATCCTCCGCCGAGGGGCGCCAGCGCGGCACCGCGGTCGCGAACCGAAGCAGCTCGTCCGGATCTTCGAATCGCAGCAGGACCTGCCATCCCGCCACTCCCTCGGTCTCGTCACGCCAGACGAAGGTCGGGGCGACGATCTCGGGCGGGAAGAGCGTTTCGTCGAGGGGGTACGTGATTTCGAGACGGCCCGCGGCCGCGCTCGGAAAGGCGATCGGCGTCGGTCCGGAGTCCCGCCCGCAGGCCGTAAAGAGGAGCAGCGCAGCGGTGAGCAGGACTTCGGCGCTCACAGGAGCGATCCAAATCCGCGCAGAGCGGCGATCTCGATCCGGCTGTGGCGGGTGCATGGCTTCGGAAAGCTGTCCTTGCAGATTGGCCCGGGTCAGCGGCTGGGCGACTCGGCCCGCCTGCCGTTCCGCGGGCTCCCGTGGATCGTGTTTGAACGGGTGAAGTCTGAAACTATCGAGGTCGCCCGTTCGGACAGACCCAACAATAGCGGGCCACTGGACTTTGCGATTCGCGACGAATTTCAGGTTGACAGTCCGACACGATCCGGGTTAGAAGGGCTTGCGGGCTTTTTGCTGTTTGCCTGCCCATCCGACGAGCCTGGAGCGAACAAGATGAATCTGCGCCGTTTTTGTACGTGGCTCTCCGTCGCCGTTTTCCTGAGCGCGACGGCTGCCAGTGCGACCGTCCATCGCGTCCATCCCGGGGAATCCATCCAGGCGGCGATCGATGGCGCCTCGCCTGGCGACACCATTCTCGTAGAGCCCGGGACCTACCAGGAGACCGGGAACGGTCTGTACGGCCTTCGGGATCAGCACCGACAGGCTGCGCCTGATCGGCAAGGTGAGAAAGGGGCAGGGCGAAGAGGGCAAGGTTCGCATCCTGCACGCCGAGAACCAGGAGACGGGTATCTACGCAGCGCCGGCGGGCTGCGACTACCAGGGACTCCGCCTGCGCCGGCGAGCTCCGGGGTTTCTATATTCGCGGGTTCACCGTCGAGGGCTTCCCGAAGAACGGGATCCAGACCCGCTGGGTGCGCGGCTTCAAGATCATCCGGAACGAGTCCATCGGCAATCTCGACAACGGCATCTACCCGACTCTCTCCGCGAATGGGCTGGTCCAGAACAACGTCTCCTACGGCTCGCTGGATACCGCGCTGTGGGTGGCGGGCTCCGAGCGGGTCCGCGTCATCGGCAACGACCTCTCCGGAAGTCCGACCGGACTCGAGATCACGGTTTCGAACGAGGTCTGGGCGACGCATAACGACATTCACGACAACACCGTCGGTGTCGGTCTCTACCATCCGAACGCGGCCGGGAATCCGCAGAAGCCCGTCATGGCCAACTGGGTGATCAAGGCCAATGACATCCACGACAACAACTTGCCGAACCCCGCGCCTGCAGGGACCTTCCAGGCCGGCTTGTTGCCTGGTTACGGGGTTCTGATCCTGGGCGTCAGCGACCACGAGATCGGAAAGAACGAGATCGAGAACAACGACTCCGCCGGAATCGCGGTCCTGGGCTGGTGCACGGCCACCGCCCTCGGCGATCCGAGTCGAAACTGCGACAACAGTCCGCCGCAGGCCGATCCTTCGGCGAACAACAACCTGATCAGCCAGAATCGACTGAGCGGCAATGGCCAGAACCCGCCGCCGATCCCACTGCCGGGTGTGGACATCCTGTACTTCCAGCAAGAGCCCGCGAGTGGCAACTGCTTCGAGAAGAACAAACCGAATACGTTCACGTTCTTCTCCTCCGAGCCTGACGGGCAGCTGCCCACCGACGGTTGCTAGCCGGCCATCGCACTGATCTGAAGCTCGGGCCTCTCGGCTCGGGCCGTCGGCTCGAAAGCCCGGCGGCAGCTCACGCGCCATCCCTGCGCTATCGGTTCGGCTGGCCACGCGGTGTGAGTCGAGATCTGACCGCGCAGGAGCCGCTCGGGCACGCCGAGCCCGGTCGCCGGCCAGAGGATCCACGTGTCTCCCCATCCCGCCGCCGAGACGATCGACACGCAGGGTTGCCGGGTGGTACTCCGTCGGGTGGCAGGTCCCCAGGCCCGCGAGCTCTTCTTTCTTTGTAGACCTCCCGCCAAGGAGACCGAAGCGGGTCGGCAGTCCGGGGCGATCTATCGCGCGATCCATGATGTTCTCTCAGCCGAGGGAGGCAGCTTCGCGTCGGTCGTCTCCGAGAAGCTCTTCCTGCGGAGTCTCCGGGCGGACCTCGAGCCAGTCCGTGCCGCGCGCGGTCGGGCCCTCGCGGCGCTCGGCGTGTCGGATCATGAGCCCGCCAGGAGCGAGATCGAGCAGCCCCCCTTGAACGAATGCGCTCGCCTCGAGGTCGCGGTGGAGGCGGTTCTTCCTGACAGGGAGCCGCTGCGCGTCGAGCGCTTCGACGTTCGATCCGGCTGCGGCTGCGCGGAGTGCGCCCGTTCGCACGGCCTGCGGGTCCATTCGGGGCGAGAGGCGCAGCTCTATGCCGGCGGTCTCTGCGGGTCGGGTGAGGACGCCTACGAGCAGACACTCGCCATGTTCGGCCTTGCCGAGGATCTGTTGCAGCGTGCGGGAATGGAGTTCCGCGACGTCGTGCGCACCTGGATCCATCTGCGCGAGATCGACCGCGACTACGCGGATCTGAATCGGGCACGGCGTGAGTTCTTCGCGGCCCGTGCCATCGCACCGGCTCCGGCCAGCACCGGCATCGGCGGGGGACCGGCCGGCGAGGACCACGATCTCTGTCTGGGTCTCTACGCCGTGCGGACCGAAGGTAGAACGGCGCGTATCGTGATGACTTCGCCGACCCTCAACGAGGCGCCGCAGTACGGCGCCGACTTCGTCCGAGGGATGAGGATTGCGGAGGCGAACAAGGTGGCGCTCCACGTGTCCGGGACCGCGAGCATCGATGAGGCCGGAAGGACAGCACATCCAGGGGACTTCGAGGCGCAGGCGGATCGTATGCTCGGCAACGTCGCGGCCCTGCTTGCGGGGCAGGGCGCGAGCTTTGGTGACGTGGTCTCGGCGATCACGTACCTGAAGCATCCCGCGGACGCCGGGCTTCTTCGCGAGAAGCTTCATCAAGCGGGATTCGAGGGCTTTCCCAACGTCCTGGTGGCAGCGCCGGTCTGCCGACCCGAGCTCCTCTGCGAGACGGAAGCGCTGGCCGTGCTGCCGGCGCCCGCCCCAGCTCCTGCGGGCCGTGGCGAGTGCCCTCGTGCAGAGAGAGAGTAGGGTCTCCGAGCTGATCCCATTTCTGGATCATCGAGCCGAGTGCGAGCGCGGCATGAGCATTCGTCCCGGGGTGCGTCCGGTCGGTTCCCCGTTCTCGTGGGTCGGGACGCCTCCGACTAGCGTCGCGCGGTATCCCCCTGCGTCCCTGCGCAAGCGTGCTCCGCCGCCCGGTAGATCGCGCACGAACGCTGCCTCCGGATATTCGAGCGCGTCGAGCCCGAAAGACATTTTCATGCGGTTGGGCCCTCACTTCTGCTTTGGAGGATCTCGAGCAGGGCCGGCAGGACCGTCCAGCAGGCGACCATCGTGGTGGCGAGTCCGATCGTCATCACCAGCCCGAGTGAAGCCACCCCTCGGTGGCTCGCGAAGATCATCGTCACGAACCCGCAGAGCGTCGTGACACTGGTGACCGTAATGCCCTTTCCTGTCCCGAAGCTCAGTCCGATCGGGCGCTCCTCGGGGTTCATCCGGGCGCGGTGCACGACATGGACGCCCGCATCGACGCCGATCCCGAAGAGCAGCGGCAGCACCATCAGGTTGGCGGGGTTGAGGTCGACGCCGATCGCGCCCATGACGCCGAAGGTGATCAGGAAGCTCAGCAGGACCGGCAGTAGAGCGAGCAGTGCGTCTCGGATTGAACGAAAGACCACCCACACGAGCACGACGACCAGGGCGAGCGCGGCGACGCCGGCCTGCTGATAGGCCGCCCAGATCAGCTTGCCAGACCTGTGAATCTGAGGGGCTCCGCCCGTCACGAGCGGATCGATCGATTCGAGATCGGCGACGAAGTCCGGCAGGAAGTCGGGCGAGAGGGGATCGCTGACGTTCGGGTCGTCCGGAAGTCTCGGAAAGATGTGGAGCGCGTAGCGCGGATGATCGGGATCCGAAGCATCGACGAACGGCCGCATCAGGGCCGGCGGGAAGTCCTCGGGGCGAAGGGGCGCGGGGTCGAGCAGGACATCCAACCGTTGCGCGAGGGATTGTCGCAGCCGGACGAAGGCCGAGTCGATCTGTGCCACTCGGCGTACGCGCTCGGGAACGTCCCGTTTCAGCAGGCGATCGAGTCGCACCGCCCGTTCGATCCGCCAGAGCACCGGCGGGCCCGCGAGCTCGCCGAGGAGCGCGCGCGTCTCGTCGAGGACCGTCTGGAGATCCTCGAGCTCGGCGGCGATCGGCGTAGGGACGTCCTTTCGTTTCAGCGCGCCCGCCACGATGCGTCGCAGCATTTTCAGCTGGGCGGTGAGCTGCGCCGTGCTGTCCAGGGCCTCGCGCGGCGGAGGGGAGGAGCGACCGTGGGCGAGGGCGGTCTCGAGGCGGGCCCGGGCCGCGCGGATGAGTTCGCTCTTCGTGCTGGCGTCGGGGGGATTCAGGATCCCGACGCCTCCCACGCTCGCGACGCGCTCGAGTCCGCGAAAGCGTTCCTGACCAAGGAAGGCCTCCTCGAGGTCGTCGGCGACGCTCACGCCGAAAAAGACCGAGACATCACCATCGTCGACGATCCGCTGGCCCCACTCGACCGACTCGACCCCTTCGGGCTGAAGCGCTAGCAGGTCGTAGACGAACTCCAGGCGGGTCGCCGCCGCACCGGCCACGATCGAGACGGCCGCGGCCAGTGCGAGGACGACGCCCGGCCGTCGGCTGACGGGCAGGAGCCAATGCTCCCGGAAGAACGAGAACTTCCTGTCCGCGTCGGTCTGGATGTGCCGGTGGCTGTGGCGGAAGAGTCGAAGCAACGCCGGAAAGACGCTGAACATGGCGATCAGGCAGAGCACGACGCCGCCGGCCGCGATGATGCCCAGCTCGGCGACGCCGCGGAAGTCGCTGAACGCCGTCGTCAGAAAGGCCGCCGCGGTCGTCAGCGCGCCGGTCACGATTCCCGGTGCGGACAGGCGAAGGGTCTCGGCGAGGGCGGGCTCGAAGTGCTCGGGGCCGTCGGGATGATCTCGACGAACCTGCTCGTAGGTCGCGTCGAGGTGGATTCCGAAGTCCACGCCCAGTCCGAAGAGCACGGCGAGGAACATGACGCTCAAGAACTGCAGATGGCCGACCGCGAGAATCAGATAGCCGAGCGACCATCCGACGCCGATCATCAGCGCCAGGACCAGCAGCAGCGGCATGCGGAAGCTCTGGAAAGCGCTCACCAGCAGCAGTGCGATCAGCAGCAAGGAGGCGAGGGCGGCCCGCGAGCTGTCCCGGGTCGCCTGCCGGGTCTCGTCCGAGTCGATCACCTCGGTCCCGGTCAGGCCCGCCTCGACCTCGGGGTGGCGGGCGAGGGTGCTCTCGAGGATGCGTCGGGTCGACGCGATGGCGGCCTCGTAGGCGTCGATCGTGCCCGCCTGGGCCCGCGGTGACGCCATCACGAACATCAGCCGGCCGTTCGGGCTCTCGAGGAAGAGCCAGGGCTCCGCCGTCGGATCATCGAGCAGGCGCGCGAAGATCGAATCCGCGCGCTCGGGCTCTGCAAGGCCATCGCGGATCGCAGCCAAGATCTGGGTGAGGCGACCGACATAGCGGCCGATCGCCACCGGATCCTGCTCGCCGCCGGCCAGCTCGCGCGTCTTGCGGATCCCGTCGTTGATCTGCTTCAGCAGGTCACCGGGCGTGTCGGCCATCAGCAGGGATTCGGACTGCTCGGCCTCCGCGAGGATCTCTCCGAAGACCTCCATCGGCAGGAGCCGCGCCACCTTCGGCGTGAACTCACTCTCCGGCGCCCCCCACTCGACCGACTCGATCTCGGGATCCGCCTCGAGAAGCGGGACCAGATCCTGGATGAAGGCCTTCGCCTGGCTTCGTCGCGCCTCGTCGGCGGCGTCCGACGCGACGACGATCATGAGATCCGTCGCACCGGGGAAGCGCTCCAGCCAGTCGCGAAAACGCGCGTTCCAGGGAACGTTGGCGCTGATCAAGTCGTTGCGACTCGACTGGAACTCGAGGCGCTCCACCGTGAACGCGACGCAAACGGCCGCGAGCAGCGTGCCCAGCACGACGATCGTTCCCGGTGCGCGGCTGATGGCCGAAGCGAGACGTCGTCGAAGGGCGAGGCGCGTGCGGGCGTCGTCGGGCTCGTCCACTGCTCGATGCTCCTCTCGTCCCGGTCGCGCTTGCCTGTTTGCCTATTGGACCGGGGGCATGTCTCCGGGCTTCCAGGTCGTGCCTGCCCCGGCTTCAGTACCACCGCATAGCAGAGGATATCCTCCGGCTTGGAGGTCGCGACCTCCTCGGCACTCCGCCAAGCGGACCGACCGAACGGATCGAGCCGCCCTGTGCGACATAATGCTCGCGATCGAGTCAGAATGTCTCGGCGACCCGCATGCATCGTCGTCTACTGCCTCCTCCAGCAGGCGGCGCCGTCGGTCGCAGGCTCCGAGGGCCGGGCTTTCGCCGCTTCTTCGTTGCAGAGCTCAATAGTTGTTGATATCCACTATCTGATGTCGGCATCTCATGGCGCCAAACGTGGGCTCTACTCGAGCACCGGGTATTGGGTGACGCGCCTGTCCAGGGCGATGGAATCCGACCTCGAGAGACGCCTCGCCGCGCACGGCGTCTCTCGGGCGATGTGGGCGCTGCTCTGGGCAGTCCACTCCAACGGGCAGTCCACACCCTCCGCACTCTCGTCCTTCGTCGGCATCGACCGTGCGGCGGTGACCCGTCACGTGGAGCGTTTGGTGGAGATGGGACTGCTCTCGCGTGCACCGGACCCGGACGACCGGCGCCGCATCCAGCTCGCGCTGACACCCAGGGGCAAACGTCTTACCCGGAAGCTGAGCGCGGCCTCGAAGACCACCAACGAAAAGTTCACGAAGGGCCTACGACCCGCCGAGACGCGAGCGCTCAGGGAGACCATTCGCAAGATGCTCTCGAACAGAGAGCGCCTCCTCGGCGACCTCTGACCACCAGGGGGTTCCATGACGCTTCGACGACACATGGCAGCATCAACCGTGCTGCGGCCCCTACCCACGATCAGCTTCGCTGCCACAGACTTCCCCACGAAGGAACCGATGGGCGGGGAGGCGACGTCCCGACGGCCTCGACCTCTCATAACGAAGGAGATGAACGAATGAATCGGATGACAGAGCACTCCACCCAGGCGCGAGCCTTGCTGATCTCGATGATCGTCTTCGTTCTGACCCTAGGCGCCGGAAGCCTCCATGCGGACGAACCGTCTCTTCCCGCGACGCCCTACATGGGCGGCCCGGTCGAGCTGTTCGAGGCGCCGAATGGCGCGATCGCCAACAAGCGGATCCTGGACGGCATCGGCGAGGTCGCGTGGGTCGAGCCCACGATCGAGGAGCCCGCGGACGGAATCTGGGTGTTCGGCGGCTACGGCCTGGCGCCCATCTCCGTCATCGATACCGACGAGGGCCTGATCGCCTTCGATACGGGCGACACGAAGCACGACGGCGAGCTCCTGCTCGAGGCGATCCGCACGGTCAGCGACAAGCCGATCAGAGCCATCATCTATGGCCACTCGCACACGGCATTCGGCGCCGGGGTGCTGGCGGAGGGGCAGGACGATCTCACGATCATCGGCCACCCGAACCTGAACGCGGTGGTCGAGGCGAATGCGAAGGCAGCCGGGTTTCCCGCCTACTACCCCGAGATCGGTCCCTATCTCACCGCGCGGGGATTGATCCAGTTCAATGCTTTTATGCCCGACGAGGGTCCGGATGCCTGGGTGGTGCCGACGACCCTCCCTGAAGATTTCACACTGGCCTATCTGCCCGTCAATACGCCCGTCGAAGATGGCCAGGAAATGACCGTGCTGGGCCAGAAGATGCAATTCTTCACCAAGTATGGCTCGGACGACAAGGTCCATACGACCGTCTGGCTGCCGGACCGGAAGATCCTCTTCACGACTCTGCTCTGGTCCAGTCCGCCGCAGCTCTATTCGGTGCGCGGCGACGTGTTCCGCGACCCGCGCGAGTGGATCGAAGGCCTGAAGTTCAACCGCGACCTCGAGCCCGAGGTACTGATCTCGGCTGCGGCGCGTCCAGTCGTCGGCAAGGAAGAGATCCGCAAGCGCCTGGAAGGCTATCTGGACGGAGCGAGCTTCGTGTTGGACCAGTCCCTGCGTGGCATCCTCGGCGGCAAGGGGCCCGACGAGCTACGCGACCTGGTGCGCCTGCCCGACTACCTGCGCGACGTGCCCAACAACCTCGAGAACTACGGCGAGGTGTCGTCCTACCCGCCGGCGATCTACTACCAGGCGGTCGGCTGGTACGACAAGGACGCAGCGCATCTGGCGCCCGTTGCACCGCTCGACGAGGCGAAACGGATCGTGCCGCTGATGGGTGGCCGGGACAAGGTGCTGGCCGCCGCGGACGAGGCCATGGAGAAGAAGGAATACAGCTGGGCGGCGGATAGGAGTTTTAAGCGGCGTTTCCGACACCACCGATACTACGTATTCTGACAACTATAGCTCCGGCGGGGCAGTCAGGCCCCTTCCTGGGCCTCGATCGGCTGGGGTGATTCGCGGTCGGCGGCCCTTCTCGGCAAAGGTCGCAAGCTGCTGTCGGAGGGCGAGTTCGACGATCGCTTGCTTGCTGCGGCTTCGAAAGAAGCCCGGGATACAGTGAAGGGCGATCGTGACGAGTCTGAGCAGCTGCCGCATAGCGAACCGCATTCTGAACAGGTTCGGCGCTCAAGACGAGACTGAATCTTGGCTCCCGAACGGACTATATATCGCCCATTGGTCGATCGAATACTGATTGAAAAAGCTCAATGATTCCCGGCTGGACCGAGTTCGGGAACGCACAGCCCTTCCTCGGCCGTGAGCGCAAGCCGCCTCGCCTAACCACAACATCCCTGGCTGGGGGCATCGACTTGGGTTATCTAGCCTGCTGCTTCGATTTTGGCCGAGATACAGCCCGCTGTGTCCTGGCCTGTGGAGGAAAGAACATGATCCGACTTCGGTCACGACCGATCGTCGGCGCAGTCGTGGTGCTCGGCACCCTGCTGGTGCTCGGCGGCTGCGCGACGCGCTCGAAGGTCTCGGCAAGCAACGAAATGGCCACGGCGATGTTCGCGATCCGCGACGCTCGCGCGAATGGTGCAGAGACCTATTCCCTGGAGACACTCGGCTACGCCGAGCAGCTGCTCGCCGAGGCCCGAGAGACGAGCGGCGCCGAGGCAGAACGCCTCGCCGAGCTGGCTCTCGCCCAGGCCCAGCTCGCCAATGTCGTCGCCCTGCGCGAGGGCGCCCGCAAGAAGCTGACCGAAGCACAAAGAATGGAACGGGAGGCCGCCGCCCTGCGAGAGCGAACGACGAGCGCAGTGGAGGAACGATTGCGATGAGCGATACAACAGACCTGATGCAGTCGACCGGGCCGATGAAGTGCGGGGCGCGCCTCGAGCTCGCCCGCTCGATGGCCGTAGCAACGCTGTCTCTGCTCCTTCTCGTGGTCGGCTGCGCTACGCGCGACCCGTCGTCGGTCGACGCGGCACGAGAGGCGGTCGCGTCGTCGAAGGACACGGGGCTGGTCGATTCCGACTCGCTCGATTTCCGCGAGGCGGAGCGACATCTCTCCGAGGCCGAGAAGATGCTCGAGAACAAGGATGATCAGGCGCTGATCGATCATGAGGCGCAGATGGCTTCACTGTATGCGGAGATCGCGGTCGCGCGCACCGAGGCCATCGCCGCCAGGGCGGAGACCGACGCCTACATGAACCGCGCGCGAACCGATACCGCGACGACCCGGGTCGCCGTCGAGATCGCGATTCGCAACGCACGAAACATCGACGCACAGCAGACCGGTCGGGGCCTCGTGCTCACGCTGGGTGGTGTCCTCTTCGATACCGACAGCGCCGACCTCACCGCCGAGGCACAGCTCTCGGTGGCCCGGGTCGCGGGCTTTCTGATTGCGTTGGTCGATCGTGAGGCCCTGATCGAAGGGTATGCGGACAGCACGGGCGCGGCCGACTACAACCTGGAGCTGTCCAAGCGTCGCGCCCAGAGCATCCTCGCCGCGCTCGTGGAGTCGGGCGTAGCACCCGAGCGGCTGGCATCGGAGGGCTATGGCTCACGCTTCCCGGTGGCCAGCAACGAGACGCGGGAGGGACGTGAACGGAATCGCCGCGTCGAGATCGTGATCCTGAAGCCCGGTCTTCGGGCGAGCGAGGCTCTTCCTCGCAGCTGACGATCCGCCCCCGCCTCGTCCAAAACGCGGCGGGGGCCGACCGCTCTCAGCTCGCTACCGCACTCCCGGCCAGCTCGTGGAAGCGCGCAGGGATCTCCTCGGGTGAGAGCTTGCGAAGATTCTCGGGCGCGTACATGGAGCCGTTCATGTAGCTGTCCTCGCCCACGAGCCTCGCGTTCTCATCGAAGGGCCAGAGGATCACCATACGCACGCGCAGGGCATAGACGGCGTCCTCGTCGTCCACCGGCGCGCCGCGCGAGACGAGCACCTTGCCGGGAAAGAGCTGCTCGAACCAGCCCTCCGTCACGACGGTGTCCTCGTCCACCACGATCCGGTCGATGTCCCAGTCGCAGACGTGACGACCCTCCTGGAATAGACCCTCGTAATGCGACTGGACCGCGGCGCGGCCCTTCGGACCGTTGCCGAATCCGTTGCCTTCGACCCAGAAGTGGTCGCTCGGGTCCGGTCCGAGCGTGCCGAGCATCCCCGCGAAGTCGCCCTCGGCCTCCGCCTTCAGATGGTCGCGCACGCACGAGAGCACGGCCCGTCGCCGCGGGTCGTGAATCTTCGCGAGATGCTTCTCGACGCTCTGCCAGCCATGGTCGGGATTGATCTTGGACACGATTGCTCTCCTCCGGTTCGTACGCGATGCGTCGTCGGGCCAGCGCGGGCTAGCCGCGTGAATCCCCTTGCGCCTCGGCCCTGATGCGGCCTGCGATGTCCGCGCGGGCCAGCCGCTCGACCAGCGGGCCGTATTGTTGGCCGCCCGTGACGTCCGTATCGCCCGGCGTGCCGCCAGCGATGCGTCGCGGCAGACTGATCTTCAGCGCATCGATGGACGGCACGTCGTGGATCGCCACCGCCTCGACGTCGACGCCGTAGAGCTCCGCGATCGCCGCGGCGCTGAGCTCTTCCAGCGACCGCAGCGCCTGATAGGCGGCGTGGTCCTCGAAGAAGAGGTCGATCGTGATCGTGAACGGCCCGGCGTTCTTGCTCCGGATCAGACGAAAGCATCGCACGACGTCCTCGAGACTCATGACGGACCGACCTTCCGGATCGAGACGGGAAAGAGACGGGCGATCTGATCGCGCTCGAGCTCGAGCACGTGGTTGAGCGTGAAGCGATGGACCGGACCGCGATCGACCACCGGCGCGCTATAGGGGTGGGCGATGCCCGTGATCGATGCGCCGCTCCAGGCCTTCGCGGGCCAGTGCAGGACCACGTGGTAGGCGGCGCGCGCCATTCCGGCGGCCACCTCGCGGACTCTCCGCCACGACGTCGCAGACGATCACTGCCTCGTAGGGGACGCGCTGGGTGTCGATCCCGACCGTGCCGTCCGCGCCGTAGGCGCGCAGCTCGAGCTGATAGTCCACGTCGTAGACGTCGGCCAGCCGCTCGACGACGCGCGCTCGCATGCCGTCGATCCAGCCGTCGAGGTCGGCGAGGATCGCCGGATCCCGCACGGAGCCCCAGAACGAGGACTGATGACCGACGGGCGCCGCGCCCTCGAGCTTCACCGTATAGACCTCGGCCGGGTCGAAGCGTCCGCCGCTCACCCGCACGGTGCGCGGATCCAGGGCCTCGTAGACGGCGTCGCGCGAGTTCATCACGCCCGACGGCATCACCAGCGCATAGGGATCGGCCGTCTCGTACATCGTGTGCGCCACGACGCTGCGCGGCGTACAGCGGAGCGAGGGGTCGAGGGGCTCGAGCACGAAGGCGTCCTGCTCCATGGTGCACAGCAGGCAATCCTGTCCGCGACGGTTCTCGGCCGGCGCCGAGCCGCACTCCATCAGCTTCGCCGCGTTCCACACCAGAGCGGGATCGAAGCCCTGCATCAGGGGCATGGCCGCATAGATGGCCGCATCGGCGCAGCGGCCCACCAGCACCACGTCCGCACCGCCCTCGAGCGCGGTCTGGATCGGCTCGGCGCCGGCCATGGCCACGATATGGCCCGGCGCCTCGAAGGTGCTCTCGTCGATGGGTGGCGCGGCATCGAGCGGGCGGATGGCCCCCGCCTCGTAGCGTTCCACGAGGTAGGGGCGTGGCGGCTCGGTGTAGATGGTCGCGAGGTTCAGCCCAAAGCCTTCGGCGCGTGCGATCTCGTCGACGAGCGCGGCGAAGTCGTCCACGCAGCTGTCGTTGCCGCCGCCGCCGCAGGAGCCGATCACGAGGGGCACGCCGGCGCGATGCGCGGCCGACAGCGCCAGGCGCAGGTCACGGACATAGGCATCGCGGGCCCAGATCCAGGACCCCGTCCCCAGATAATGCGGGCCGCCGTCGGTCGAGCCGGCGTCCGCTCCGATGAACGACACGCCGCGCTCCATCCCCGCCGCGAGCGATGCTTCGCTGAAGCCAGCGCCCAGATTGCCGGTCAAGGCCAGGTAGCGCATCTCAACCGATCGCCGTCTCGACCGGCGAGAGCGCGATGGCGGATAGGAGTTTTAAGCGGCGTTTCCGACACCACCGATACTAGGTGTTCTGACAACTATCCCCCGCCGGGGCAGTCAGGCCCCTTCCTGGGCCATGCCCGCGACCGAGAGGGCCCCGATCGACAGCATGAAGTCGCGTGACAGGCCGAAGACGATCGTGGCCAGGCGGAAGGTCGTGACGGCCAGCAGCAGCGCCCGACCGGGCCGGGCGATCGGCGGGCGCACGAGCAGCCACAGCGCCATCAGGTACTGCCCGCCCTGCAGCGAGCCCGCGAGGATGCCGTAGCCCTGCGGCCCGACCTCGAGGATCTCCTTGCGAAGACCGGAAGCAGCACCGTCACGCTCGCGAAGAGCACGGCGAACATGTCGAGCGTCATCGGCCCCCAGATCACCGGCCGGCCGCGCACGAATCGCAGCCCCTCGGCGATCGCTCCCAGGCTGACGGTTCGGCCGCTCGCCTCGTGGTGGGGACTCGAGACCGGGAGGAAGCTCGCGACCGCCAGCGCGCTGCCGAGGACCTGCGCTGCATAACACGCCTCGATTCCGAAGCGGGCGACGAGGAAGCCGGTCAGGACGGGGCCGCTGACCCAGCCCAGCCCGCGGACCGCGGACTGGACCGTGACGGCGCTCTGGAATCGATCGGGTGGCAGCAGCGTGGGCAGCAGGGCCGAGGCCGCGGGCGCCTCGAAGGCGACGCAGACCGCCAGGAATCCGATCGCGCCGTACATGGCGAGCAGCGGCGTCTGGCCGTCGGCGCTGGCCAGGAACAGGCCGAGGCCGCACAGGATTTCGCCCATGAAAGCGAGCAGCACGATGCGCTTGCGATCGTGGACGTCGGCGATCGCGCCGGCGATCGGGCTCAGCAGCAGGACCGGCACGAACTGCACGGCGCCGATCAAGCCGAGGTAGAAGGCCGACCCCGTCTGCTCGAAGATCTGCCACTGCAGCGACGAGCGCAGCAGCAGCATCCCGAGCGAAGACAGGAACCGGCTGGCGGTGTACCAGCGGATATTCGCGTCGAGCAGGACCGTGAGCGCGGCAGACCGGGCCAGAGAAGCTCCTCGAGACGGGGGCCGGCCGAGTGACGGAGGCCGGCCATCCGTGGTGCGGGAGGCTAGCCCGGCCTCGGCAGAACGAACGAGTCTGCTCGCCGGATTTTCGAGGCTCGTTCGTGAGTCTGCATGATAATCTAGGGCTGTTCTGTCGTGGTCACGCGGCGGGGGCCGCCCGGGAGTGATTATGTTGCTCGCAACGCTCGCGAAGAAAGCCGATCCGTCCTACGGCCGGCCTCTCTTCATTCTCTTCCTCTTCGTGGCCTCCACCCTACTTCCCGATGCGTCCTGGGCGCAGCTCTCGGGCGGGGTGAGGCCGTCGCGGCTGATCGCGACGACCCTCGATCCGGTACCCGGCACAACGGGTGCCTTCTTCAGCGACAATGGCGTCTCCTGTTGTGCCGGCCTGGGCCAGCCCATCCTCGACCAGGGCACGAACGTCGCCTTCGAGGGAGACGTCGACGTGCCCTTCCCGGTCCCCAGTGTCTTCGTTCGCGGCAGCGGGGGCGGCCTGGCCAACGCCACTCCCCCCTTCCCGACGCCACAGCCCATCGGCGTTCCCTTCAGCGTCTGGAGCTACGCGGGAAACCCCGTGCTCGACGGGGGCAGGGTCGTCTTCACGGGAACGCGCTTCGACTATCTCTGCGACACGGAAACCAGCTGCGCCTCGACGCAAGTGACTGGCATCGCCGCCTACGCGCAGGCCGACCCCGAGCCCTCCTTCGTCCTCGAAGAATTCGGCTCTCCCTTGGCCCACGACGGAGGAATCCTCCTCTATGAAGATGGTTTGAGCCAGATTCTCCTGGGCTCGAGCGTCATCTTCACCCGGGGAGACATGATCGATGGATTCGCTGTGTATCCGTCTGTCGCCCCCCCCGGCTTCGGATTCAAGAGCGGCTTTGGCGTCGCCTTCTTCGGCGACGCGTTCGCTGGAGCCACCACCGTTCAGGGCATCTGGAAGCAGGACACCACGCCCTGGGGCGCCGTCGCGACGACGGCCACGGAGCTACCCGGCTTTCCCGGTATGGACTTCACGTCGTTCGGGCCTCCTGCCGTGGGCTCACCTGTGATAGGCGGAGGCGGGCCGCCCACCTCGTCGTCGGTCGTCTTCTGGGGCCAGGCGGACTTCTTCCACCAGGGGATCTACAGCGGGAGCGCGGGGATCTCGAAGATCGCGGATACGACCGACTCGGTGCTGGCCCAGGGATTCCTCGAGGCGTTGTACCAGTTCGACCAGGCCGTGGCCGTCGACGGTCAGGAGGTCGCGTTCACCGCCAACAACGACACCCACGTGGTCGTCGCTGATGCCGTGAGCGGCGACCTGCGCGCCGCCCTGACCATCGGGGACACCCTGCGCTTCGGACGCAGGGACTACTACGTCCAGGAGCTGGACATGGGTCGCGACAGCTTCAGCCAGGGCAACATCGTCTTGCGCGGTCGGCTGTCGGAAGACCCCGATCCCCTCGCGCCCCAGTTCGACGCCATCTTCATCATCGACGCCGACGGCAACGGCATCGGCGGGCCGGGCAGCTCCCAGGCCGACCCGATCCTGCCGACCTCGATCGAGACGGACCCCGGATCGGGACTCCCCGTCTCGCACTTCGAAGACGCGCCGTCGGTCGCCTGGATCGATCCCCCGCTCGCGACCGGCTTCACCTACGCCATGACCGGCACGTCGCTCTTCACCGCGATCCTCGACCTGCCGACGGGATTCAACGCTCCCTTCGAGGTCCTGATCGGGGAGGTCAGCCTGGGAAGCTTCTCGCCGGGCACGGTGATCGACTTCGGAGCGGGCGTGAGCGAGTTCACGATCCAGGGCATCGATCCGGCCGTGGATGCCGAGGCCCACGCGCCCTTCGCCGTCCAGCTCGAGTTCGACACGCTCTACGCCAGCTTCACCGCGACCCCGGTACCGGAGCCCGCGATCGCTTCGGTGATCCCGGTCGCCGTGCTGGGCCTCGCGCTGCTCGGCCAACGCCGGTCGCGGCGCGTTGGGCACGGCGCCAGAAGGGGCCCGTAGGCGCGAGTGGCCCTGCTGGTCGGAACGGCCGTTGGCGGGAGCGGGGAAGTAGCCGGCTCGAATCGCTCATCTGCTCTGGGATCCATTCCGAGCGTATGCGGCTCCCTCCCGGAATCGCCAAAGTGTCCCACTGCGGTGACTCTCTGACACGGATCTGTGCGGCACGGCCTGACGTCGCGACTCGATCGATTCGATGTCTCGATTGCTCGACACGAACGGCCGCTTCCGACCACGTCTCCTTGAACGTCCCGCCGCACGCCGCGCGGCGAATGCTCGGAGGAGATCGCCATGATTCATTGGACCCCCTCGTCCGCTCCACCGCCGTCGGCCTGGGACTCGCGCTCGGACTCGCTCTGCCGGCGCAGGCCACGATCAACGTGATCGGCCCGGAGCCGAATCAGCTGACTTTCTTCAGCAGCCTCGACACACCGCCCGGCGGCGCCGCGGACGAGAAGGGCTTCGCGGGCGTCGAATACCTGATCTCGGGCCGCACGGAGCCCTTCGAGTCGAACGACATGTACCTGATCGCGGGCAACGAGACGACTCCGAGTCAGGCGATCGGCATCGATCTCGGCGACAACCTGACGCTCAGCGGCACGACCTTCGAGTTCTCGCTCGCGCAGAACCTGGTGGGCGGCGGATAGGAGTTTTAAGCGGCGTTTCCGACACCACCGATACTAGGTGTTCTGACAACTATCCCCCGCCGGGGAGTGACCGTCCTCGTTTCCGAGCAGGCGGAAAGGCTCGCCGGATGCAGGGTGATAGGCGACGGCTATTTCGATGACGGAGCCTCCCAGCTGGAATCGACCGACCGCCATGAGGAGATCGCCAAGAATCGAAGCGTCAAGCCTCGGACACGACCCCGCCCGCGATCCGAATCCGCTCCCCGTCGAACTTCGTCAACGTGAAGCCGTCGAACTCTTCGTGATAGGTCAGGCTGAAATCCTGGAGGATACCGATCGCCTGCTGCTCTCCGACGCGAAGACCGTTGCCGTCCGACCGGTAGTGCACGCCCGCCATGCAGCGCCCGATGCTGATGTTGCTGGCCAGCTTGTTGATCTCGCCGCCTAGCGTGAGCTCGGCCCCTCGATACGGCTCGAGTGCCGATCCGTCGTAGGAGGCCTCCACAGGCTCGGGCACCACGAATTCCTCGTCGAAGAACGCCTTCAACACGGTTGCGCAGGCGCCCCCGACCACCGAGTGGCCAGCCGGGTACGCAGGATGCGTCGGCGAGCCCTCCGCATACGCTTGCGGAAGCAGCGCGGTCCCGTACTCGCCCCGAACGCGCGCCAACGCGTCGGACTCGAAGATTTCGGGGTCGATTCCGTAGGCCCGCTCTCCTCGAAGCTCGCTCTCGATTCGCGCCGCGAAGACCTCGGGGCGAAGTCGACGATGGACGCGCCACTTGTGGAACCACGCACCTTCGAGTCCGACCCGAGCCGCCTTCGCCACCAGATCGAGGACATGCGGACCGCCGAAAGTCGCGAAGCCGCCCTGATTTCCAGAAGCGAGGTAGGGGTTGCTCGGATCGAGTGCCTCCGGGCCGAAAGACGAGATGACCAACGCCGCATTGAAGTAGGCCTGGAAGAGCGCGTCGACGTGGACGTAGTGCGCGAGCCCCCGCGCGTTGTACAGGTAGAGCGGCGTCCCCTCGAATCCGACCGACGAGACGGGCGCGGCGCCACGCTGGATGGCGAGCCATTCGGCGGACGTCGTCATGAAGTCGACTCCCGCATTCGGCACGTCATAGCGCTGGACGATCGTCGTCGGTCCGTAGGGCACGTCTCGCAACAGAAACTGGCTGAGATAGGGGCCGACGGTGTCGCCCGGCGAGCCCTGGCGAAAGAGCGTCCCCGGTGTGATCTCTCCGCCTTCGGTCGGTCCGACGCGAAAAGAGAACGCGTTCAGATCCCGGGCGGCGGACGCGACCAGTGGGTCGTCTCCGTAGTCGATGAACGGCACGTCTCGCGTCAACGCCTGCCAATAGACCTCCGCGATCTCGGCGCTCATCTCGGCGCTATCGAAGGCTGGCGCCGGATCGAGCTGCGTCGCGTGCGAGTCGACCCCGATCATGTCGAAGGCGAAGGCGGCCTGGGGATTGGCCAGCTTCCGCGCGGATGAAGGGGAGAGTGGGATTCGCTCGAAATCGTCGACGCGCCCGCTGTCGAGCGCCTTGCGAAGTCGCTCGAAGGCCTCGAGATCCACTTCGCCGAGCTCGTTCTGGGGTAGGCATTTGAAGAAGCTCGCTCGCTTGTCGGCGTAGCGTTCCTCGTCACCGTTGGAAGTCGGAACGGCGCTATGCCGAGGGCCGCCGCGCAGGCTCAGGAGGCTCTCACGCAGATGGAGCTGGGCCGCATGTTTTCGAAGCCGGTAGGTCTCGCGCGCACGCTCGATCATCGAGGCGGGGGAGAACGGAGGCCTCGAATGTCGCGAAGTGTGCGCATGCGTCGAGGACCCATGGGATCGAGCCTCCGCCTCGCTCGCCCCGAGCAACAGGCTGCCGAACCCGAGCGAAGTCGCCGCGGTCACGGCGCCCGCGCCCCCTGCGAATTTCAGAAAGCCGCGCCGAGACGGGTCGGCCACGACATGCTCTGACGGGGCTCCCCGTCCGCCTTCGTCGGCGAGAATTTCGTGACGCTCGTTTTCTTCGTACTCGGGCATTGGTCCCCCCTCCTCGTTCTGCATGTCCCTATGTCGCTAAGGCGCCGATTCGCTTCTCCGCAAACGCCCGCGCGACCACAGCCGGATGGATTCGCAGACAACTGCAAAGCCCGGGCCAGGACCAGACGCGTCTGGAGCGCCTGAGAGCCGGCTAAGCGGGTGGAAAAAGGTACATGTGGCCACAGGGTGTGGTTCGCTCGACCCCACCGGTTCACACCCCGATGGGAGGCTCGGAAGCTGACGGCCCGCGGACGCCAGGGCGTCGGATCGCCGGCAGCTCGCGATGGGTCGACCGCGCCGGGGACCCTCGAGCCGAGCCCGGCGCTTGCCAGGCCAGTCGATCGCGATCGCAGCAAAGAGTCCGAGTGGGAAGCAGCGACGCATGCAGATTCTCCGTATCGGGCAGCCCGAAGCGTCCGCTGCTTCCGATGTGGAGGAATCGGATCGCGCACTTCATTTCGATGTGAAGCGCCTCACGTAAGAGCCTAATTCCGTCGAGACCGACCTCCCGGAAGATCGTTGCCGTGGCCGTGCGAACATGCGGTCAGGCCCGAACGGGCCGCGCGCGAGACGTCCGCGAGACTCGATTGCATTCGTGATCTTGT
This sequence comes from uncultured delta proteobacterium, assembly GCA_963698485.1. Classification (GTDB taxonomy): domain Bacteria; phylum Myxococcota_A; class UBA9160; order UBA9160; family UBA4427; genus UBA4427. The sequence goes on from CAVORA010000006.1 coordinate 339,824, forward strand.
GTGCGGATAGGAGTTTTAAGCGGCGTTTCCGACACCACCGATACTAGGTGTTCTGACAACTATCCCCCGCCGGGGCAGTCAGGCCCCTTCCTGGGGCTGTAGTAGATGCGGTCGATGTTCTCGATCTGCTGTCGGGTCAAGTGAAGCGGCTTCTGGAGAACGAACCAGCGCACGCCTTCGGTGGCCGGAGGCGTCGTCAGCGACCCGTCGTAGGTGTAGTAGGCGTCCAGCGTGTCGGGCAGGAATCGCTGAAGATCCAGGAGCTCGCCCGGGTCGACGAGCTCACCTCCAGACGCTTTCAACCGCTCGCGCTCGAGCAGCTCGCCGATCTCCGGATGCTCCGCTTCGCCCTCCTCGAGCAGCACCGCCACGACGGCCATATAAGCGTCGCCGTCCGCATGCACGAAATGGATCTCGACCTCCGACGCGACGCCGTCGATCGTGTGCTCGCTCGGCGCGTGGAAGTGGAATAGTCCCAGTCGTCATCGTGCTCCGCTTCGTGTTCTTCGGGATCGGCCGCCCGCGGCGTCTCGCCCTGCGCCGTCACCGCTCCGACCGACAGGAGCAGTCCGAGAGCCAGGAGCAAGAGCGGAGCCAGCCTCGGGATGACGACGAACCTGGGGGGCGAGTGGAGGCAGGTAAGCCTGAGCGCATCGTCGATCCTCCGGAGCCAGCCCCGAGCTCGCGAGCCTTGAAAAATCGCCTCGGGTGGAGAGCTCGCCCGCACGGAAGCAACCGATACATAATCACTGCTTCGCGTCAACGCCGCTCTTGATTGCCGGCCTCGTTTCGAATCGGTCTCTCGAAGCATCTCGGCAGACGAGCGCGCGAAAGGCGGAGGGGAGTTCATCAGCTGCTCTGAGCGAAGATCCTGGTGGCGGGCGGCCCGCCTACGGATCGAGAGTCCGTATAGTCTCGGCTCGCCATCGGAGACGGTCTGTTCGGGGACACGAATCCGCCCGCTCTCGCTCGGGCGACGTTCAGGAGCCGAATTCCGGGCGACGAGGACGACATGAACCGCCTGACGAAGCGCAAGAAGATCGGACTCGTGGGACTGACCCTCCTGCTGGCGCTCGGCCTCGCCCACGTCATGGTCCTGCGCGTCGCAACGGGGCCGCTCCAGCATCTCGTCGAACGACGACTCAGCACCGCTACGGGACTCGAGATCCGCGTCGATTCCCTGCAAGCAGCACTGCTGCCGACGCCGCATCTCCTCGCTCGAGAGCTCCGGATCGCCTATCCCAACGGGCAGACGACGCCCGACCTGCTCCGGATCGAACACATCCGGCTCGGCCTATCGCTGTGGCCTCTTGCTCACCCGGACGTTCGTGATCGACCAACTCAGCATCGAACACGCCGAGCTCCATCTCGACAAGGACACGCCCGCGCGAATCGTCTCGCGCGCTTCGAGCGAAGCGCCCGAGGCGGAATCCGAAAGCGCGGTCCGAATCGACCTGCGTCGATTGAAGGTCGATGACCTCCTCGTTCACTATCGGGTCGATTCTGATGACACGCTGGCCTCACTCCACGTCGAGTCGATCCGGGCTCATTCGAAGGCTCGCCATGACGAGATCGTGTTCGGCATCAAGGCGATGTTCGAAGGCTCGAAGCTCCGTCTCAACGGGGAGATCGGATCAATCGAAGATCTGATGGCCCCCGAGCACTCCTTTCCGATCCGCATCGAAGGCCAGCTCTTCGAAGCGAACGTCATGGCCAAGGGCAGCGTCGACTCGCTCCGAAGCCTCGAAGGACTGACGCTCGACATCTCCGGCAAGATCCCCGAGCTCATCGTGGCGAATCAGTCCTTTCACGGAGCTCGGAGCCATCCGGTTCGCAGGGACGCTCTCCGATCGCGATGGCACGCTCGGTCTCGAATCACTGCGCGTGAATAGCCGCAAAGAAGGCACCGGTCGAGCTCGACGTATCGGGCAAGATCGACGATCTGCGCGGGCGGACGGGAATCGAGATCGACGCCCATCTGGCCGCGCCCGCGCTTCGACTCCCTTCAGGCGCTGCTCGCTTCACACGCGCCCTTTTCACCACCCGTCATGGGCTCCGTGTCGGCCAACGGGAAGCTGTCCGACGCCAAGGGGTCCGCTGCCGCTGGACGGGACGCTCGATGGCACGTCGGAGGACCAGGCCTTGCGGATCCAGGCGACAGGCAAGTGCCGCGGACTTGAAGCAAGAGGCACGGATCGAGATCGACTTCGACGCGGAGGCGAAAGACGGTCGGGCGCTCGCGGCCCTGTTTCCCGAAATTCCGGATCCCGAGGATTTGGGGCCTGGTCGCGCGCACGGGCGCATCGTCAGTCGCAACCCGGGCCTCGGGCTCGACGATCTCGACCTCCGTACTCGGGAGCCGCGAGAAGGCCTGGGTGGAGGTCGAAGGCGCGATCAAGGACGTCCTCGACCTTCGCGGCGTCGACCTCGAGGTCCGCTTCGGCGCAGCGAGCCTCCACCATCTGCAGTCGCTCCTCGCTCGCCGCCTGCCCCAGACATCGGTCTTCGAAGGCGCCGCCGGAATTCGGGACAAGGACGGCATCCCTCCGGCTCACGCACGCGACGGCTGCATGGCGGAGAAGACAGCCCCGTTGAGATCCATGTCGACCTTCGATTCGACGAGCTCCCGGGACGCGAGAAACTCGAGGCCCACGTCACGCTCGTCGGCGAGGACCTGCGTACGCTCGGAGAGATCGCGGGGCTCGACCTTCCACCGGTCTCGCCCGTCGAGCTCAGCGGCATCCTTCGAGGCTCCGCCGAGCAGCCCGAGGTCGAGAAGCTAGCCCTGCGAATCGGAGAATCTCGTTTCTCGGCAGCGGATCGGGGACTTTCACGGGTCGGGTGCGTCCACGGATCAAGGCGCGCCTGACGTCGAACGATATCCGTCTCCAGGATCTCGACTTCTCTTCAGGACGGAGGACGCATCGGTCGCCGCCACGAATCCCGAGCCGCTCGCGAAGACGAGACCCTCATCGAGCGCTGCCCTTCGAGGCCCTCCGTCATTTCGACCTCGACCTCGGGATCGAGGTCGATCATATCCGCGGGTACGCAGGCCTCGACACAAGCGACAGTGCGATTCACGATGACAATCGACGACGGAAAGCTCGACCTGAAGGACGCGAGGGCGCGGTATCAGGGCGGTCAGATCGACGCTCACGCGCGCGTCGATGCCCACACGCCCCACCCGAAGGTCTCGATGAGCGTCCAGACCCAGGGCTTGAACTTGTCGCGAATCATGGCTCAGTTCGAAGAGGACACGGATTTCACGGGACTCGTCGACGCCGAGATCGAGCTCGCGGCAGAGGGCACCTCGATCCACTCGCTTCGCCGATCACTTCAAGGCAACGTCGGCGCTCGCGATCCATGATGGCAACGCCGCCTCGAAGATCGCGAAAGAATTCGCTGTCAACCTGTCTCGCAGCGTCTTCCGATTCTGGAAACCCGGCAAAGCCTCGGGCATCGGGTGCGGCGTCGCGAGTATTTCGATCGAGGGCGGCATTGCAACCGTGGAGACCCTGTTGATCCGTGGCCAGCAGATCACGGTCACGGGAACAGGCGACGTCGACCTCGTGAAGGGCCACTTCGACCTGCTGCTCGTCCCAAAGCACTCTGACCCGGGCATCCTCAGTCTCGCGCCCGAGGTCTACGTGACCGGCCCCCTCGAGGCACCTCGCTTCGTGAAGCGAAAGCACACCCTGGTCACCAGCTTCGGACGTGGACTGATGCAGAACACATTGAAAGCGGGCGGGGCGATTCTTCAGCCGTTTCGTTCGAATCGAGAAACAATGGAGCAGCAGGAAGAGGCTTGTCGCGCCAGGAAGCTGAAGCCGTCCTAGCGGTCGATGGACCGCCTTACCCCAGCAGAGCTCGATCGGCGATCGGGCCAAGACGGAAGTGCACTCGCCGAGACCAGGAATAACAGACAGACGCATACTCTGAAGGTATTGGCGATCTCTCATCTCCTGGCGGATAGGAGTTTTAAGCGGCGTTTCCGACACCACCGATACTAGGCGTTTTGACAAGCGAGAGGACAGTGAGCAGCTCGTCGCGGGGGATCGCTGGTCCGCACCCTACGGCTACATCACTGCGCTCCAGAATCGATGCTGGAAGCCAGTCATCACCGCCGTCAACGGTGTCTGCAACGGCGGCGGATTCCATTTCATCGCGGACAGCGACCTGATCCTCGCCTCCGAAAACGCAAGCTTCCTGGATACACACGTTGCGGTGGGCATGCCCTCGACGCTCGAGGCCGCAGGATTGGCCCGACGCATTCCGCTCGAGCGCGTATTCCGTCTCGCGTTACTCGGCAAACAGGGCCGCATCACCGCTCAGCAGGCCCTCGAAATCGGACTCGTCGGCGAAGTCGTACCGCAAAAAGATCTCATGACCCGGGCACGCGAGACGGCGGCCATCATCGCGCAGCACTCCCCGACCGCCCTCGCCCGCACGAAGCGGGCCATCTGGGAGAGCCTCGACCACGGGCTGGACGCCGGCCTCGACAAGGCCCACGAACAGGTCGAGCGCCATCTCGGTCATCCCGATCCCGTCGAGGGATCGAAGGCGTTCCTCGAAAAGCGCCCGCCTTCGTGGTCTCCCTATCGAGGCACGGACTGACGTGCAGTGCCTCGCCTGAGCGACCCCGCTCAGTTCGGTGGCGGCGGATCGTCCCCGTTCCAGAGCGTTCCGATCACGATCGGACTACGCGAGTCGCCGTGCTCGAAGGAGACCAGCACCTCGTCGCCCACCTCGGGAATCTGACGCGTGTCCAGATTGCCGACCGCTTGCGCAACGCGGACCCAGGCGCTCGAACTCTCGTCGAAGCTGCCCTCCCGGTCCCAGTAGAACTGGACCTTGATGCGACCCAGTGAATCCGTGAAGGTCGTCTCACCGGGGGGACCGACTACGACCGCGGGCTGTGGCCCCACGATGCGCCGATGCGTGTCGACGCGTGGGGGTCGGTAGGCGGTCGCGCTCGAAATCGCCTCGAACTCGTTCGCGAACCGAAGACAATCGGCCGCTTCGTCGCGAAGAGCGGCATAACGTGCCGCGATCGGGACGTAGCTTCCCGAGAATCCGGCGGCCGTCGTGTCGGTTACTCCGAAAACCTTCCCCACGCGCAACTCGACGAGCTGGCTCGTTCCCCGGTAGACCTGACGCGTCGCCTGTGCACGGTCCGCGTCGACGTCCGCGGCAGCGGCGACGTCGGGTGCGAAGTCGAGGGTCGGATCGAAACGGTGTGACGCACCGACGGCACCCGTGCCCGACCGCGTCTCGGTGCTCTCGATCGTCGGCAGGGGCGAATCGATCGAATATCCCGTGACGCTGTGGGTCGAGACCCATTGTCGCACGATCGACTGAAAGGACAGGATCCGATTCGAACCCGCGGAGGCCTCCGCGAGGTGGCCGAAATAGGTGCCGCTTCCGATCCCGCCATACGATCCGGTCGTATCCCCGATCGTCCACACGGGAACCCCGCTCGACTCGTCGAAATACGCATACACGCCCTGATCCTCAGTCACGCGCGTAAGGAGTTCGAAGTCCGTTTCGTCGTATTGCAGGACATAGGGCCGCGCGATCTCGACCGCGCTGATCCCGACCGAGAAATTGGCGAGACCGGCGTTGCCCATGACGTTCTGGATGATCTGACTCGTGGTCTGGCCTTGAAAGATCGCGAAGCCGCGCCTTCGGGTGAGTAGCGAGACGTCCGGCTCGACGCGAAGCGCGTAGGTCAAGTTGCCCCGGAACTCGGCGGCAACCGGTCCGGCTTCGGTCACGCGGCCCGAGAACCAACCGATCTCGCCCCCTCGACGCACGCGGATTCGCGCCGACTGCCCGACCCAGGTCGAGGCGGGAAGTGCAACCGGGGATTCGAGAGCGACTCCGAATCGCGGCAAGCCATTCATGCGCTCCTCACCCAGGAAGCCGACGACGGTTCCGGTGACCGTGTTGTTGATCAGGACCGTGACCGAAACGAAATCGAGCCCAGGCGAGCAGTCCTGACCGATCGGTTGACCGAACGCGAGCCCGTCACGCATCTCGGGCATCCCGATCAACGCAGCCAGATGCGCCACCGTATCATCCGCATCACCGCCGGCCGGACCAGCGGGACCGGCGGGACCAGCCGGACCCACAGGACCGGTCGCACCGGCAGGACCGGGATCGCCCTGGATGCCCTGCGCGCCGTCGATTCCGTCCACCCCATCCATTCCGTTCGTTCCGTTCGCGCCCGGGAAGCCGGGTGGCCCCTGCGGCCCGACGGGTCCGACCGGACCGACGGGGCCTTCGGGCGGGTCACCACAGGCCCATCCGCCGACGCCCTGCACCAGGACCTGCCCCGACGCGCACACCGACGCCAGACGATCGGGCACGATCGATCCGCTCGGCACATCCTCGGCCAAGGTCGCGCGCAGCGCATAGGCGTCGCTGCCCAGCGCGATCCGCGGTGCGAGCGGAATCCCGTCGACCGATACTTCGAGCCAGCGCGCCGCTCCATCGAGAAGATTCGGTGTAATCGGCGTGACGCTACCGAGAGCGACCGAGGCCAGGCCGCCCACGATCTCGACCGATGCGTGCGACTCCGACCAGAGCGCGAGGCCGCCGCTCTCGACATCGTGCAGGGCGAATGCGAGTGCATGGGCACCATCGAGGAGCTGGCCGGCCGTGTCCTTCACCACCGCCTGATAGTGAATCGTCCCGGGCGTCGCGGCCTGGGCCGAGGGGATGACGGGCTCCGCGAATGAAGAGATCAGTACCAGCGCCGCGAGCATCGATCTCCGCTGACGCCTGCGCGCGAATCCCAGCATGAGCAACACACCGCCTAACACCCCTGCGAGCGACCCCGCCTCGGGCACGACCCGCGTGACCGGACCGAATCCACTGGTGACGATCACCTGCCCGTTCGAAGAAGACGGAGACGCCGTTCCGGCCAGGCTTTCGCCCACACTCCCCGCGAGCGATCCGCCGGTGGGCGTCGTCTGGATCGCGCCGCCGGCAAGCACGCTGTACGCGGCCTGTGCGTCCGGGGCGATCAACTGAGCCTGGGTTTCGACCGAGGCGATCAGGAGGACACAACAGAGAAAGAACGGACGAAGCCACTTCGAAGGCTGACCGGAGGACCGAAGGTCGAGCCCTCGCAGGACGGATCGGGGTTCACGAACGTTCGAGTCCGATCGGGACAGGGACAGGGGCTGCGACAGATACAGGGGGAAGCGCATCGTCCGCTCCTAGGTTTGAGTCGCCCGCGCGATGCACATCCTCCCAAGGAACGGCTACTCGCCCATCGCCGAAGGAGCTTGCGCGGCCACCCCCACAGCCTGACACGTCGCGCGCGTTAGGGCATCAAAAAAATGGCGGGCGTGGCCTCGGCCGCGTCCCTGATCCCGCCCGGCGGGGCAGCGGACTTGCGAAATGTTGCCAGCACGAGGCTGCCCTCTGCCCGAAAGAAGACCGGACCCGATCAGTCGATGCACGTGCGCTGCTCACGCATGGACCTGCGTAGCAGAACGACCGCCCCGGAGAGCGCGGCCAAGAGAAGGACGAGACCGGGCCACTACAGGCCGGGCACGGAGGGCACGGCACGGATTCCCGCGATCCAGGCCTGGTCGACGCCTTGCGGATTCCTGCCCCAACCGACGACGGTGTGGCCATCGTCCGAGATCGCGATGGCCTGCGTCAGAACCCAGTTCGTCAGATCGATTCCGTGACTGCTGAGGTGCTGCTGGAGGGTGCGCCTCCCGTTCACTGCGTCCCAGACGAACGCCTCCCAGACGCCGCCTGGGAATCGCGTGGTGATCGTGTTTCCAATGACGACCCGACCGTCGTCGGAGACATCCACTGCGAGACTCGTGATGCGACTATTCACCACCTCCCCGCCGATCCCGATCAGGCCGTCGTCCTGATTCCACACGAAGGCTTCCAGGCTGTTGGGCGTGGAGACCACCGATTGACCGTGTCCCACGACGACCGAGCCATCGCTCGACACACCTAACGCCTCGCTATGAAAGCCCGCGTTGGGAAAGTCGCCGAGGCCCAGAACGACACCGTTCGATGTCCTGCGCATCGCTTCCGTTTCCGACTGAGCGGTCGGACCGCTGCCCACAATTGCAGTCCCATCGGTCGAAATCGCATTCGGGCTCCTGATCGTTCTGGCATCCGGTCCCGGCGGAATCTCGACCATCCCCGTCGAAGACGACCACATGAATGCCGTGGTCGCGCTATTCCCATTGCTCTGCCCGATCACGACGGAACCGTCCCCGGAGACACCGGTCGCCCAGCTCGAATCGACGCCCGGTACACCGAGCGAACCGATTCCCACGATTCCCGTCCCGACGGTCCAGCGAAAGGCTTGTGTCGGACCTTGGAAGACGTTCGACTCGGTGCCCGTTCCGACGATGGGGAATAGGAATTTGAAGCCGTGTTTTCAGCACCACCGATACTAGGCGTTCTGACAACTGAGCTCCGGCGGGGATAGTTGGCCCCTTTCGGGGAACAAGAACGCATTGCAGCGACAACGGTGTCATCGAGAAACGCCAGCCCGGCCTCGGCGTGCCAGAATCGTCTGAAATCGGGGCTAGCGTCGAATGCTCAACCTACTAACAATGCTCTCGAAACTCATCGGTGGAGTTTTGGCACACTAAGGGATCAAGCCAGCATCGTTGAGCGGCCTACTGTCCGGGATGATGCTCGGGGCATGCTGTGCCCAGAATGTGACCAGGTCCTGACGACGGCACAGTCCCACGTCCGCGTCGTTTCGACGCGCCGCTCAGGGCGAGGCTTCCCGAATTCGCCGGGAGAAGTCAGGTGCGTCATCGGCCGCCTGGGCTGCGGCGTTCACATGCGAACGTTCCATCAGTTCCTCGAAGGACATGCTTTTCACCAGGCGACCCTGCTCGTACGCGTACTCCGGCGTATAGCCCGAGAGCAGGATCTTCCACGAATAAGGCAGATTGCCCTCGTTCACGGCAGTGTGGGCCAGGACCACTGTCGTGCAGTTCGTGGTGAGCGTGTTGTAGAACGTCGGATTCTTTGTCAACTCGTCGACCGATCGCATGTAGTCGAGGAAGAATCGCCGCGCGTTTTCGGGCTTCGTCATGACGCGGTAGACGTAGACGTCCTCCGGCGGATCCTTGCGGTAGTTCGTGCGCAGCCGAATCACGTCTCGTTCGTCGGCGACGACATAGTAGAGCTCGTACTGACGGAAGAAGCCCGCGATCGTCGAGTAGGATTCGCCCACCTCCTTGCGGGTCTCGATCGAGATCGCGAGATGGTCGTCTCCGAAGCCGAAGGACATGAAGATGTGTGCGATGGCGGGCCCCATCCAGTACACCGCAATCAGGTCGACGCGATCGAGCTTCGTGAGATCGAAGGTCCGGTCATCGTAGTTGGGCGTGTAGTCGGTCTCCGTGCGGTAGTCGAGGTTGCGGATGTTGCGGACCGTCACGAGGTCGCCATCGATCTCCGCCGTGGGCAGCACGGCCACATCGCCCTGCCACTCGCGATCATTCGAAGCCGGCGTAATGAAGAAAACGAACAGCGCCCCGAGAAAACCCACCGCGAAGGCGAGGAGAAACCTCCGACGAACGCTCGGCAAAGCCAGCGAAGCGACGGTCGCGAGCCCGAGCAAGCCAAAGCCCCAGGACGACACGACTCGGACAACCGCGCCTCCAGGAGCCAGGTAGTGAAGCGCGAGCGCACCCCAACCCGTCCCGATGCCGATCGCGAGGCCGAGCAGAACGAGTCCGATTATCTGCAGAATTCTTGACTTCACGGGGCATGTGCCATCCCGATTTCCGATGCGGTCTCCGTCTCGGCCTCCATATCGATCTCGATCTTGGTCTCCGTCTCCATCTCGGTCTCCGTGCGGCCCTGCCAGTGGTCGACCAGGATGCGCCGAACTTCCTGGATCGCGGCCGGCTGGACATGGACCGAGTGTCCCGACGGCTGGACAATCAGCTCCGAGTCCACGTCGTTGATGTGCGCGCTCTGATATTTGACCACGCCATCCCCACCCTGCTCCGGCGAACCATCCCCTTGCACGGCGATGACGAGTTGGCGTGGATGGTCGGTGCGATCGGCAGCATGTGCAGGGTTTCAGGAAAGGGATTCGAGGCGCGCATATTGTCGAGGCTCGTGGGCGGCTGGCGCAAGCGATTCAGGACGAGTCCCTCTTCGCCCTTTGTCACTACGTCGAAGCTGAGCTGGCTGATCGTAAGCGGCATCTTCACGAGCCGCGAAACCCACGACGCCGGCGCCCAGGTTGCGAGATAGCTGCCATGATGGGGCGTGGACATGAAGACCACGCGCTCGACGAAGGGCAGCGGCTCGAAGAAGAGCGAGTTCTCAAGCATTTCGTGAGCCTCGGGATCGAAGTTGAGACTCTCGAAGGGCTTCGAGCTGACGTTCTTCCAGAGCTGGTCGCCCGAATCGACCGCGGTCAGCTTCGTGAGCAGTCCCCCTTGGCTATGACCGACGACGACCATCCGTTGGAGGGCTGGATCGGTCCCATCCGGATCGAGCTCAGCAACGACCTTTCGCAGGGTCTGGGCGAGGACGCCGCCGGAGTACGGGATCGGATTGCCCGTGTTGTACATGAAGAGCCAGATCTGGAAGTGCTTCGAGATGATCGGGTCGTTCTCGAGCTCGTTCACCATCTCGGCCCAGGTGGCGGGACTCGAGAAGGTGCCGTGGACGAGCACGAGTGGGATCCGACCCGGCCTGTAGGGGTGCATGAACATCAAGCGATCGGCTCGACCACCCAGGATGTAGTCCCCCAGACGGAAGCCCGCCAAAGCGAAATCCCAGATATCCGCGCCTTCGAGGGTGAGGGCAAGCGACGAGCTCTTCTCGACCTCGAGCGGATAGCGTGCGTCCATTGATTTCGAGCACGCTGCGCTCGGTGTCCTCGGAGTAGATCTCGATGCGACCCGAGACGTGATCCCCAGCGAGTGCTTCGCGCACGTTCTCGAAACGCACGAACGCGGTCACGGGGATCTCGAGGCCCGGCGGGACGAGCTCGGAGCCTGCGGAGGAACTGCCCAGCCTCGGGCTTCTTGAGCGAACCGGCGTCGGTGGCTTCCTCAGCGCGGTCGGCCCTCTCTCGGGATCGGCCGAGGGCGTGGATCGGCTTCCGTCGCAGGCACCTGCCATTACCTCGACAGCGACGCCCGTTCCGTCTCTGTCGCCCGCGGCGATCGCTCTGTCGATCATGCTGCTCGGCGCGACCGCAACCCCCCTGCTCCGCAAGCAGGGAGACCGGAGAACTTGCGGAGATTCGGCCTAGCGTTCTTCTGCAACGTCGCCGCGCATCGGAAGCGCACGGGGATAGCCAAAATGGGCTGCGTTTTCGCCACCGCCGATACTCAGTATCCTGACAACTAGGCCCCCGGCGGCGCTATGTGGCCCCGACCCGGGATTGATGCGACCGGGCGACTCGGAGTATTTTGTCACTATGTTTTGTCGAATGCTGTATTCGTTGGTTCTGATCTCTCTTTTCTTATTCGTGTCTCAGGCGAGTGCGCAGATTCTCCGTTTCGAGGACGTTGCGCGCGCTAGCGTCGCGTTTCCCGCCTTGGAGCCGTTCGTGGTGGGTTTGTTAGCGCTCGTGATGACGGGGCCCGGCTGGGTCACCCTGCGAGTTCCGCGATGTTTCAGCCTCGTCGTGCTGGTCTGCATGTGCCTCTGCTCACAGAACGCATTCGCCGAGGGCTCGACCCAGCTCGGCCCTCACGTGCTCGGTCAGCAGACCATCCTCGAGGTGGACGTGCTCTCCACGGCCGAAACCTTCGTCTGGACGGGCACGGGCTTCGTCAGCCTGACCGATCCGAATGGCTCTTCGATGGGTACATTTGCCTCGGGCACGACGATCACGCCGTCTATTGCGGGCACCTATCGCGTTGTACTCACTTCGGATCAAAGCCTCTCTTGGGATCTCGCCGTGTTCTCCGGCCCGTCTCCCGTCACAGGTCGCGTTCACGCGCTCGAGTGGCATCTGAATAGCGGGAGCTATGGCGAGGCCTCCAGTGCCGACTACGACCTCTATGCCCTGACTCCGGCAGGAGGTCCCAGTGATCAAATTGTCTACCAGATACGAGTCGATGGCCTCGCCGGCTTCGGCTACGACGTTCGCGCGAATCGAACGGGAGTCGACGGGATTCGAGCGGGAACGAGCATGCCGATACCGGATAGCTCAGCGCCGGCGGAGATCCCCCTCTATCTCGATGTTCCGGAGGTAGCGTCTTTCAGCTCGATCCCGCCGCAACTCAGCAGCTTCCAGGTGACTGCGGCCGGAGGCTACAACTTCGACTTCGCTACGAACGTCGAGGGGGCCTACCACATCGTCCTCGACGTAGATGGGGACGGCATCTTCGACGTCAGCGGTGTCGACGACGTGATGCTTTCGGGACTCACCGTGCCCGGAGCGAACTCGGTCTATTGGGACGGTCGTGATCGATTCGGCTTCGAGCTCGCCCTGGGCAGCTACGACGTCCGGATCTTCGTCAGCGTCGGCGAATGCCACCTCATCATGAATGGCGCCGAGACGCTCTATCAGGGCCTGCGGATCTTCGAGGTGCTCGGCGACCTGTCACGCATCGGGGTGGCGATGTATTGGAACGATTCAGAGATTCAGGCCAATGCCGTCGTCATGCCCAACGGCCAGCCCGGTCTCGAGAACAGCGGGCCCTCGGGTGTGAGCTCGGGCAGTCCCGTCGACGAGGCTGTGGCCAATTCCAACACCCACGCATGGGGAGATTTCAATCTCTCAGGGCTTGGGAAGGGCGGGGATGCACGGCTCGACACATGGGCGCGGAGCGAGGATGCGAGCTCGAGCGCGATGCTCGTGTACACAGGAGCCGGTCCCGCGCCGGGTGTCCCCTTTCTCACTCCATGGGCCCTCGGCCTGTTCCTTGCGAGCCTCGTTGGTGGAGGTTGTCGCGCCTTGCGCTAGCGAAGTGCTCCGACGATTCGAATGCGCGGCGAACGGATGGCGACTCTGGTTGACTCGGCTGCCTCTCGACAGGAGGACATGATCCAGGGGGCAAGGGGGACTCGAGCAACTGGGATCGGCTACGCCCAACGACGCCGCCGGACTACGATCGATTCCCACCACTTGGCAGGCGCACCGTTCGCTCACGCCGTGCTCCACTTCGAGATGGCGAATAGGCAGAATAAGCTGCCTATTCGCGGAGGGAGTGCGCAGTGCCTTGATGTGCGGCATCAGAGCCGCTTCAAGCCGGATCATCGCATCGACCATTGCGGCGTGGGCATCACCGCATCTTTCTTGGTCTTCCCATCCGCCGCACCCGCAGGAGCACGCTCGGCCGAATCGCGGCGGCACTGATCAAGCTGTATCCCGATATGGATATCGTCAGCGACTTGATGTGAAGATTGGTGAAGGTTTCTCAAAAAGACGAGTTGCGCGCGATACGAATGCCCAGGGTGATCGCGGCGAGGAACAATAAGGCCTGACCGACCAAGCCCGTCATGGGGACCGCTGAGGGCGATGGAGCGTCGATCACAAGGCCCAGGAAGGGGCCTGACTATCCCCGCCGGAGCTTAGTTGTCAGAACACCTAGTATCGGTGGTGTCGGAAACGCCGCTTACAACTCCTATCCGCGCCCTGACGTAGCGACGAGCCGCCCGGGGCAGACGAGGCCTCGAATTCACCCGTTGTCCGTGAACCCGGGTCGGCGCCAGGCGCCCTCTTCCCGCCTGCTACTCTCTGCGGTCAGCGTGATCAGAATGTCCAGGTCGGACCCGCCGACCGCGTTGCCGGAGTGCACATGAAACTCGCCATCGAACTCTCCGACGAGCAGGCGAACCGACTGCGTGAGGGCGCAGATCGCCTCGGAATCGAGCCCGAGCAGCTCGCGCTCGCGGCCGTGATGGATCTGATCGCCTCCGAGGGGCCCGATTTCGATTCCGCGGCGACGCGCGTGCTCGAGAAGAACCGGGAGCTCTACCGGCGCCTGGCGTGACGCGATACCTCTCGCTTCGTGAGATATTGACCCTTCACGAAAGGATCGCGGCCAGCTCTGGAGGCGGCATCGGTGTCCGCGATCTCGGGCTGCTCGAGTCTGCGATCGCGCAGCCTCGGCAGAGCTTCGACGGCGCAGACCTCTACCCTTCGATCCTCGACAAGGCCGCCGCGCTCGGGTTCTCGCTGGTCTCGAATCATCCGTTCGTCGACGGCAACAAGCGCGTCGGCCATGCGGCGCTCGAGGTCTTCCTGATGCTGAACGGGTACGAGCTCGAAGCATCGGTGGATGAGCAGGAACGGATCATTCTTGCGGTCGCAGCCGGCGACATGAGTCGAGAAGAGTTCTCGGCATGGGTCAATCGCCATGCCGTGGAGATGGCAGCTGACCGCAGAACGTAACCTTCTCGTCTCCGCAGGTGTCGCCTCCCTAGGATCTACTCGTCCTCATCTCGCTGTGACCATTTCGCACCCCGTATTCCCGCGTATGCCTGCTCATTCCCGTTCCTAATCTCCTAACCCCCTGTTCTTCCCAGACCCCGTACAAGGCTTCGAACCTGAGGGTCGGGGGAGGGCGATCGATTGCCGACCGGGGTCGGAGCCAGCCTCCGCGTAGAAATGATCTCGGTCCCGAGCTCACAACGGAGCCAGAACTAACGGGTGAGCGGATAGAGATCCCACTCTCCAAAGAGCCAATTGAGGAATGGCCTTCCCCACTCTTTCTGACCGACGTGAATCAGAAACTCAAAATCCTGGATTGTTCTTGCGTCGTTGTCGCGCCGTTCAGGTTTGACCAGCCAGAACGAGTACCCAGCGATTCGTGCGCGGTGGTCGCGACAATAGAAGCGTCCGGGCGGGTTGTCGGCGTCGGCTGGAAGAGGGCAGCCTCTCCCGATCCAGCCCCAGTTCGCTTCCACGAGTTCGGCTGCTTCCCCACATTCGGAGCAGAATGGTCTTGCCCCGGAACGGGCCCCTTGGGCCCTACTTGTCAGAACGCCTAGTATCGGTGGTGCGGAAAACGGGGCTTGAATCGCTTATCCCCTCCGTTAGACGGAGAGAAGCGGCGCCTAGTGGTTCCCGCGGTCGGTCGAGTCGAGGTTGCGCAGGGCGCGGCGTGTCATCAAGAGCCCACCGAGACAGACGGCGAGTGGCACGACGATCGGGATAGGGACCGGCGGAGCTGGCGGCGAAAACTGTGCGCCGAGTTCGGAGGTGTCGCCGGCCGTGAAGCTCGTGATTACGTCCGTCCCGACAATGACCTCGCCATTCGTGCCGGTCAGGCGAACCGAGGCGGGCAGCGTGAGATAAGGCGCGGGGATGGAACCCTGGAAAAGGTTCACGCTCTCGTTGCGCGGCAGCTCGATCCACGTGCCGAGCGCCGCGTTCGTCACCTCCAGCCTCGCGATCGTCACGTTGTGGTCGATGGGCGTGAGGATGGGAAAGAACTGGCTGCCGCCGCTCTGACTCAGGATTCGGACGTTGCCGTCGAAGAGTCCGTGGACCGGACGCCACTCTACGTCGGAGATGATCCCGACCCCGGTGGGCGCGAGGGTCTCGAAAGCCGCCATGTTCAAGTCGAAGTGCCCGGACGGGCAGTCCGTGATCGGGCAGCGGTCGTTGATCTGAACGATCACCGGGGCGCCCGTCAGCAATTCTTCGTTGCAAAAGGGCGGGGTTCCGGCGCAGGAGCTCTCGGTCGTCCGAAGTTCGATGAACTGGCCACAGGACTCGCTCCCGTTCCAGTCGGCCTCGCTGATCGCGGCGGTGAGCCCGAAGGGCGCCGTCGCGGTCGGTGTCGGTCCCATCAGGCAGGCGGTCGCGGATCCGTCTCCTGCGTTGTACCAGGTGACGGTTCCACCCGTGTTGAAGGCCTGCGCGTTGGCCGCGGCGGAGAAGATCGTGCTCAGTACGAAGGCGGCGATTCCGGTTGCGATGCGAAGCCGGGCAATCCGGGGCGGGAGCGCTGGGGCGGGATCGGTCGTCATTGGGCTTCTCCGTGGGGGCGACGGTGTGGCCTCGACAATCTCTCAGAAATGGCCTGTTCTGGCCAGTGAATTCGGGCAGCGGCGCCATCGGTGCCCCATTCGATGCGGCGTGGCGCGCCGTGCCCTGGGGCGCCTGAAACGAGGCGCGCCGCGCGAAGCCTTCCACGCTGGTCGGGGGAGCGGATGTATTTGAGTTCGCTTACGGCGAGTTCGTTGTCAGGGTCGACTTTCCCTGTAAGGGGCCTTTTCTCCGGGGCGGGACGCTAGTTGTCAGAAACGCACTTCGAAGCGTCGGCGGAAAAGGCAGCTTGTTTCGACTATCTGCGGCAAGCGCTTCGAAGCCCGCCGGGGAGAGATCGCTCCTTCCTGGGCGGGAAACGCGGCTCAAAACTCCTATCCGCCATACTATTCTGGAGCCGCATGCGCGGCGATACCCACATGAGGTGGTCCGATTCCGTTCCTTGTCCGAGCCAACCGCCAGCCAATCCCCGCTCACACAGGTGAAACCATGCGTCACGCACTCATCGTGTTGTCGTGTCTCCTAGCTCCGGGGATCGCCATGGGGCAGAACTCTCCGCCGGTGGTGGATGCGGGAGCGGACCAGAGCATCTTCACCAACACCTACACGCTCCTCCAGGGCACCGCGACAGACCCGGATGGGCAGCCGATCTCCGGCTGGCTCTGGGAGATTGATTCTGCACCACCCGGAAGCTCGCCGTTTGTGACTCAGGGCGGATAGGAGTTTTAAGCGGCGTTTCCGACACCACCGATGCTAGGTGTTCTGACAACTATCCCCCGCCGGGGCAGTCAGGCCCCTTCCTGGGCACGGGGCTCCCTGCAAATTTGAATTGACCCGGACCGAGCGATCGGGATACAAGCGCACAGCCCCGCTCGTGTCGCGGCGGAGCGCTCCAGAAAGCGGTGACCACGATGTCCATGGCCGTTCGGGCTCTTCGGTTCGGGGGCTTGCGTGGATTCGTGTACCTGTTCGTGTGGGCATCGTTGCTGGGTTGGCCTGCGCGGGAGGCCTACGCCGACCCGTGTCCTGGCGGCGTGCTGCCGCAGAACCTGATCGGGGTGGCCCAGAACCCGCTCTTCTCGGGCTTCTCCGCCAACTACCCCTGGGCGGCGATGGTCACCTGGGCGGCCGTGCCGGGGATCGGGGGCACCGTCTACGGCCTCGACGCCGAGTGCTTCGATCTGGCCGAAGGCGTGATGGCCGCTCCAGCCGCTGGCGCGAGTCCCGTGAGCGCCACCGTCGATTGGAACTTCCTGGACGGATATCTCTTCGGACGTCAGAACGCCTTCGTCACGCCGGAGGCGGGCGCGACGGGTTCACCGTTCGCCAGCGCACAGAGCGAGTTCGGCTTTCGGGACATCTTCGACGTCACGTCGCAGGGCACCGACCCGGTCCAGCTCGACTTCTCGATCGAGTTCTCGGGTGTCTGGTCCGAGCCGCTCTGCTTCCAGGGCAGCTTCCGCAATCAGCCGATCGATCAGTTCCACCTCTACATCCGTGACGTCACGCCGCCTCCGAGCACCTCCATCCTCCGCGCGAGCCTGACCACCCCGGTCGACAAGATCGGGGTGCATCCGATCGCCGGCGACTACTCGGTGACGATCCTACCCAACACCACCGTCGTGGTCGACCTCTACTTCCTTCTCTCCGTCTCCGCGCCGTCGAACACCCTGTTCGAGAACGAAGTCTGTCCGGGCGGCGAATCGATCGCTCAGCTGGATGCGCCCAGCCACGGGCTGTTGATCACCTTCAGCACGCCCAGCTCGGGCGTGACGATCGTGCCCCGGAGCGGGATCGACTACTCGAGCACCGTCCCGGAGCCGACGCACGGCCTGCTCGCGGGCCTCGCCGCGCTCGGGCTGCTGGCTCGCCGCCGGCACGGGCACGGGCACGGGCGGAAGTCGATCTGCTAGGCGGCGGCTCGGAAGAGGCCTGATCGCACCGGCGGGACCCGGCTCCCGCAACGCTCTTGGGCGGCGGTGCCCGACGCGCCCGATGAACGTCGTGTCCCGCCCTCGTCGCCAGCTTCGGCGCCGGGACCATCGACGGCCAGACGCCGGCCAGGCGCGGCCGCGAAAAAGAGATCCCGCTCTCGATTCGCGTCGGGCCCATTGACAACGAATTCTTCGCGCGTTCTAATCGCGCGAAATTGGTGCTGGTTCGGTCCCGACCGACGCAACGGAGCGACGAAGACCTGGTGCACTGACCACGTTCCCGCCGCCACCGGGTAACACCAGAGGCAGTCGCCTCGCGTGTCGGGCAACAGAGGCCGACCGCCCAGGAGTGAAACCAAGCCAAAGTGCGTCACGGACATCTCGGGGGCACGCCCCCATCGGTCTACCCATCCCCGCGCAACGTTTCCCGGTCCGAACTCCGCTCCCCGACAGACAGCCAGACAGCCCGCCCGACTCCTGGGATCGCGCGTCCCCGGTCCACGACCGCGGCGACCGCCGGGTCCTCGATTCCCGAGACCCTGCTGGAGCCTCCTGGTCGTTCCGACCCGAATCCATTCCCGATCGGCGAACGCACGGCGAGCTTCCGCGCGCGCCACTTCCACGACGTGCCCGACGCCGAGTGGAACGACTGGCAATGGCAGCTGCGCGACCGCATCCGCGACCTCGGCGGCCTCGAGCGGGTCCTCGAGCTGGCGCCCGACGAGCGCGACGCGATCGAAGGCCTCGGCGGCCGGCTGCCGGTCGGCATCACGCCCTACTACGCGTCGCTGATGGACGCGACGATCCCGACGGACCCGCTCCGGCGCACGATGATCCCGGTCGGCCGCGAGTTCGTCCGCGGCGCCGGCGAGGCCGACGATCCGCTCGGCGAGGATGCGCGACATGCCCGGTGCCCGGGCTCGTGCATCGCTACCCCGACCGCGTGCTGTTCCTGGTGACGAGCTTCTGCGCGACGTACTGCCGCTACTGCACGCGCGCGCGCATGGTCGGCCAGACCGGCGAGTACCACTTCAACCAGGCGCAGTACCAGCGCGCGCTCGACTACATCGCCGCCCACGCCGAGATCCGCGACGTGCTGATCTCGGGCGGCGATCCGCTGACGATGAGCGACGATCGCCTCGACTGGCTGCTCGGGCGCCTGCGGGCGATCCCGCACGTCGAGTTCGTGCGCATCGGCACCAAGGTGCCGGCGGTGCTGCCGCAGCGCATCACGCCGGAGCTCGCGCGCGATGCTGAAGCGCCACCACCCGCTCTGGATGAGCATCCACTTCATGCACCCGACGAGCTCACGCCCGAGGTGGCCGAGGCCTGCGGCCGGCTCGCCGACGCCGGGCATTCCGCTCGGCAGCCAGACGGTGCTGCTCAAGGGCGTCAACGACGACGTCGAGACGATGAAGCGGCTGATGCACGGGCTGCTGCGGATTCGCGTGCGGCCGTACTACCTCTACCAGTGCGACCCGATCTCGGGCTCCGCGCACCTGCGAACGCCGGTCGCGAAGGGCCTCGAGATCATCGACGGGCTGCGCGGCCACACGACCGGCTACGCCGTCCCGACCTTCGTGATCGACGCGCCGGGCGGCGGCGGCAAGATCGCGCTGCGCGCCCGACACGATCGTCGGCCGCGACGGCGACGACCTGCTGCTGCGCAACTACGAGGGCGAGATCTCGCGCTACCCCGATCGTGGTCGAGGACCCGGGCGTCCCGGCGCATCGTCGCGTCGCGCTGTCCACGCCGGTCGTCGCGCCGGTCGCGTCATGCAGATCGGCCTGACCTACGACCTGCGGGCCGACTACCTCGCCAGCGGCTACGGCGAGGAGGAAACGGCCGAGTTCGACCGCGCGAGCACGATCGACGCGATCGAGGCCGCGCTGCGCACACTCGGGCACGAGACCGAGCGGATCGGCCACGTGCCCGACCTGTGGACCGGCTGCTCGCCGGCGCGCGCTGGGACCTCGTCTTCAACATCGCCGAGGGGCTGCCGGCGTCGGCCGCGAGTCGCAGGTGCCGGCGCTGCTCGAGGCCTGCGAGATCCCGTACACCTTCTCGGACCCGCTGGTCTCGCGCGCTGACGCTCCACAAGGGCATGACGAAGCGGGTGCTGCGCGACCTCGGCATCCCGACGACCGACTTCCGCGTCGTCGAGAGCGACGCGGACGCGATCGCCGTCGACCTGCCCTTTCCGCTCTTCGTGAAGCCGGTCGCCGAGGGCACGGCCAAGGGAATCGACGGTCGCTCGCGGGTCACGAACCGCCGCGAGCTGGTCGAGCGTTGTCGCGCGCTGCGCGAGCGCTTCGCGCAGCCGGCGCTGGTCGAGCCGTTCCTGCCCGGGCGCGAGTTCACCACCGGGATCGTCGGGACCGGTGACGGCGGCGCGCGTCGTCGGAACGCTCGAGGTCGAGCTGCTCGCGAGCGCCGAGTCGCACGCCTACAGCTACGTCAACAAGGAGAACTGCGAAGAGCTCGTGAAGTACCGCGTGGCGCCGGAGGATTGGGCTGCCGCGCTGCGCCGAGGTCGCGCTGGCTGCCTGGCGCGGCTTGGGGGGCCGCGATGCAGGGCGGGTCGACCTGCGGGTCGATGCCCGGGGCGAGCTCCAGGTCCTCGAGCTCAACCCGCTGCCCGGCCTCCACCCGGAGCATTCGGATCTGCCGATCCTGTGCACGGCCGTCGGCGTCGACTACCTCGACCTGATTCGCGACATCGTCGAGTCCGCCTGCGAGCGGGCGCAGCGACAGGCCCCGGGGCTGACGGGACCGCCGGCCGCGCGCGCGGTCCTGCACGCCGTTCGATGAAGGTCGTCCTGCTACACGAGAGGCTCGACGCCGGGGCAGCCCTCGACGAGCAGGATGCGCTCGCCCAGCTGGCCTTCGTCGAGGAGGCGCTCGCGAGAATCGGGACACGGCTGCGAGCCCCTCGCCATCGACCTCGACCTCGAATCCGCGCGTCGTCGGCTGCGCGCCAGCCGCCCCGAGCTGGTCTTCAACCTGGTCGAGAGTCTGGGGGGCTCCGGTCGACTGGCCCATCTGGCACCGGCGCTGGTCGAGTCCCTCGGCATCCCCTGCACGGGAGCGTCGAGCGCGGCGTTTCTCGAAACGACCGACAAGCTCCGCGCGAAGCGGCGGCTGACCGCAGACGGCCTCCCGACGCCGGCGTGGCTCGATCTGGACGCGGGATCGCAGACGAGTGAAGCCGGCGTTGCGGGGCGCCTCGACGCGACCGCCATCACGGGCTGGATCGTGAAGCCCGTCTTCGAGGACGCCTCGATCGACCTCGACGACGACAGCGTGGTCCCGACCGCCTCTCGGGCGCAGGCGCGGATGCGGACGGCGGAGCGACCTTCCTTCGCCGAGGCCTTCGTCGACGGCCGCGAGCTCAACCTGGCACTGCTCGAGAAGCCCGGCGGCGTCGAGCTGCTGCCCCCCGCCGAGATCCGTTTCGAGCGATGGCCGAAGGGCAAGCCGCGCATCGTCGGCTACCGCGCGAAGTGGCACGACGAATCCTTCGAGTCGCAGCACACACCGCGAAGCTTCGAGTTCCCGGCGGCCGAGGCGCCGCTGATCGCTCGGGTCTCGGAGCTGGCCCATCGCTGTTGGAAGCTCTTCTCGCTCGGGGGCTTCGCACGGGTCGATTTCCGCGTGGACCGTGCGGGGAATCCGTGGATCCTCGAGGTCAACGCCAACCCCTGCCTTTCCCCCGACGCGGGCTTCGCGGCGGCAGCGAGCCGCGCGGGGCTTTCCGGTCGAGCGGTGGTCGACCGGATCGTGGACGCCGCCCTGGGACACGGCCGTTCCGGTGGGCACTCGAAGCTCGGCCACGGCCAACCGGCCCCGCCCCCGCGCGATTAGAGGCGCTCGAGATGTTTCGCGTCCGACGAATCCTTGATGACATCCTGCCGCTCGATCGACTCGCGATCACGCAGGTCCAGGACCTGTTGCGCGAGCAGTTCGCCGGGGCACCCGAGGCGGACGCCGCGAGCCTGCCGGAGCGGCTCCACAACCCGCTCAAATACCGATTCCGCACGCTGCTCTTCGTCGCCGACGACCTGCAGGGTCGAGTGAAGGGGTTCGCGCACGTCTCGGTCGAGCCCTCGGTCGGGCTCGTGTTCCTCGACTACATCGCCAGTGGCCCGCGACTCTCGGGCCGCGGCATCGGCGGCGCCCTCTACGAGCGCGTCCGCGAAGAGGCGAGCTCGCTCGGCGCGCTCGGGGTCTTCTTCGAGTGCGGTCCCGACGATCGCACCCAGTGCGAGAGCGACGAAGAGTACAAGCAGAACGTCTCGAGGCTGCGTTTCTACGAGACCTATGGAGCTCGACCGATCGTGGGCAACGAGTACACGCTGCCCTTGCGACCCGGCCAGATCGGGATGCCCCTGCTGGTCTACGATCCCGTCGGTCGGGATCGCCTCCCGAGTCGCGAGCAGACGCGTGCGGTCGTGCGCACCGTGCTCGAGCGGAAGTACGCGTCGCTCTGCCCGCCGGACTACGTGACGCGTGTCGTGGAGTCCTTCACCGACGATCCGATCGAGCTCCGTCCCTATCGGCATAGGAAGTCGGTCGGGGCAGCGTCGGGCTCCCCGCCGCCGGCGGCCTCGCGCCCCTTCGAGCGCAGCATCGCACTCGTCGTGAACGAGGGGCACGAGATCCACCACGTCCGCGACCGCGGCTACGTGGAGGCCCCCGTCCGAATCCCCGTGATCCTGCGCGAGCTCGACAAGCTCGATCTCTTCGAGCGCGTCGAGCCGAAGAAATTTCCCGATCACCACCTGACCGACGTGCACGACCCCGGCCTCGTGTCCTACCTGAAGAAATGCTGTGAGGGCGTGCCCGAGGGCGAATCGGTCTATCCCTACGTCTTCCCGATCCGGAACGCGGCACGTCCGCCCAAGGAGCTTTCGCTGCGCGCGGGCTATTACTGCATCGACACCTTCACACCGCTGAACCGAAACGCCTACAAGGCCGCTCGCGCCGCCGTCGACTGCACCCTCACGGCGGCGAGCGAGATCCAGTCCGGACGTCGCCTCGCCTACGCCCTCGTGCGACCGCCGGGCCATCACGCCGAGCGGAAGGTCTTCGGCGGCTTCTGCTATTTCAACAACGAGCGCGATCGCCGCCCACATGCTCTCGACGGCACGGCCGCGTCGCGATCCTCGACGTCGACTACCACCACGGCAACGGCCAGCAGGACATCTTCTACGATCGCGACGACGTGCTCACGGTCTCGATCCACGGACACCCGAGCTTCGCCTATCCCTACTTCAGCGGCTTCGAGGAGGAGATCGGCGACGGCCGCGGCGAAGGCTACAACCTGAACCTCCCGCTGCCCGAGAAGCTCGACGGAAAGGGTCACCGCGCCGCCCTCGCGCAAGGCCTTGACGCGCATTCGCGCGTTCGAGCCGACCTATCTCGTCGTCGCCCTCGGACTCGACCCGGCCAAGGGCGACCCGACCGGAACCTGGTTTCTCGGCGCCGCCGACTTCGAGGAGAACGGACGCCTGATCGGCGCGCTCGATTTCCCGACGCTCGTCGTCCAGGAGGGCGGCTACCGCACGCGCACCCTCGGCACGAACGCAGCGCACTTCTTCAGAGGCCTGATGGAATCCCTCGAGCTGCGAAACGGCGGGGTGGCGTCGGACAAGAACAGGAGGACGCGATGAACGGGAGACGCGCTCGCAGTCGGCCGGACGTCTTCACGTGGCGCGAGGCGCCGGAAGCAGAGGATCCCGATCGCGTCCGATCGCTGGTCACGCGCGTGCGCGTCTTCTCCCCGGCCGAGATCGCGATCGCGGTCGAGCTGGTCGAGGAAACGCTTCGGAGCGGGGCCGCGGCGGGCTACGAGTTCGTCTTCGTCGAGCGCGACGGCCAGCTCGCCGGCTACACCTGCTTCGGGGAGATCCCCGGAACCGAGCAGAGTCACGACCTCTACTGGATCGCCGTCGATCCCGACCAGTACGGCCTGGGTCTCGGAGCGGAGCTGCTCGCCCGAAGCGAAGCGCGCATCGCGAGTCGCTCGGGGCGCCATGTCTGGGTAGACACCTCCTCGCGCGCCGACTACGCCCCGGCCCATCGCATGTACAGCGGCGCCGGCTACCGCCAGGTCGCCCGACTGGACGACTTCTACGCCCCGGACGACGCCAAGCTGATCTTCACCAAGACCCTCGCGCCCAGCTAGGAAGCGCCGCGCCGCGCGCGTTCGGCCTGCGCCTGGTGCATCGACGCCCGCGTTCGAGATGTGCCCGCCAGGGAACCCGACGCGGAGATCCCCGGGCCGCGCACGCGGGTTGCACGCCCAGCAGGTCGCCGACGAGCCCGCGAGGTGCTTTGCCCGAGCACACACCCGTCCACTTACCTCGAGATCGTCCCTGAAGCGTTGGCCGAGTCCGCTCGCGGCATACCGGCCACGGTTCTGGGCTACCGTGACGGGCCAAGCTCGCGACAGCGCGCCTGAACTCCCTGATCGGCGATGAAGAAGCAGTAGGAAGGCGGTAGACACCCATGATGACCGATGCCTTCCACGCGGACTCGACGTGACGACCGACTACAAGGCGCTGCTTCACGACATCACGACCGAGATCGAGCGAGCCGCCGGCACGGGGCGTGTTGCCAGCTATATCCCGGCACTCGCGCGGGTACCTGTGAGACAGTTCGGGATCGCCCTGCATACGGTCGACGGCCAGCAGGCGGCGGCCGGCGATTCCGAGGTTCCATTCTCGATCCAGAGCGTGTCCAAGGTCTTCGGCCTGACGCTGGCGATTCGGGCGCTGGGCTCCGCTCTCTGGGAACGCATCGGACGCGAGCCGTCGGGCAATCCGTTCAACTCCCTGGTGCAGCTGGAGCACGAAGGCGGCCGACCCCGGAGCGGATAGGAGTTTTAAGCGGCGTTTTCCGCACCACCCATAGTAGGTGTTCTGACAACTATCCCCCGCCGGGGCAGTCAGGCCCCTTCCTAGACCCCTTCCTGGGACGATTTCAAGCTTTGTCGTACGCGTGGCGATCCGCGGCAGCCAAACGCCCGCGGGATTACCGTCGCGAGGACGAGCGAGTGCACACGCCCGCGCCGAATCGACCGGCAACTCGTCGACGCCGTCTGGACCCGATGCATCGATCGGCCCGCGCTCGCGGTTCAGCCGTCGCCGATCAACTGTTCTGTGGATGAGACTGGTCGAAGTCGAAGCCAGGATCGTCGTCCCAGGGCAGGTCGGGTGTCGACTCTTCGCGCGGAACCCCGCCGGGCAACCCTTTTGGTTCGCAGAGCGGCGGAGCCCGCGACGGCATGTCGAGCCATTCCAGGATCCGACGCGCCACGTCGGGCTCGGTGATCGCCGACAGGAGCCGCATCCGACCGCCGCATGCCGGGCAACGGAGCGCGTCGACTTCGAACACCCTCTGCAGGAGATCGGCCCAGGCCATGCGGCGGGGCGGGGGCTCGATGTGCGCGACGATCGCTTGGAGTCGAGCTCGTGCATCCGGCGAGACGGGGCTGGGATCGACCGATCCAGTTCCGGGGACCTCGGAAGCGACCGGGCAAAGGAACATTCTCGGCGCCGTGCCCGAGGCGATCATCGAGGCCATTGTTGGGTCCGTCGATCCACGTCGTCGGGCTGGGCTGCGAGGGGCGAAGGGTCGTCTTTCGCGGGCGTACGAACGAGCTCCTTCGCATCCCGCCCGGCACGATCCGATCCCGACCACTGGCGCACGGTGCGAGCACGCCGTGATACCGAACCTGATGCGCGCGAGGTGGAGGAATGAGTGGCGCCAGCCGTTCGAGCAGCTCCTTCCGCTCCATCACGACGTGTGTCGTCCCGTCTCGCCAGGGCGTCTTGAGTCGATAGGCGAGCCTACCGTCGGTCATCGCCTCGAGGTGGTCGAGGGCAAGCGGCGGCCGCGCGACGTATCGACACAACCGCTCGAGTCGTCTTCGATCCGGGCCGGGAACGGCCACGTCGGCGTGCAGGCTCATGCCACCGTGTCGCACACAGCGCGGCGGGATCGTGGCGCCCGGCTCGACGCCTTCCTCCTCCTCTTCGCCTGGCTCCACCCGGTCTCCGAGACGTCGCCACGGATCTCCCGCCTCGGGGCCGGTTGCGATCCTCGATCGGATGGATGCCGCGCCGAGCATCGCCATCAGGGGATCGTCGTCGGCGAGAGAATCTTCGTCCATCGTGATCCCCTTCCGCTCGAGCTGGCGCAGGATGCGCCGAGCCGTGGCGGCCAGCACGCGGGCCACGTCTTCGGTCTCGGGCGGCGGCAATGGGGCGAAGGGGCCGGGCACGGACGCCGTCCCGGGGTAGACGCCGTCGAGCACGAGGGTGTGGAAGTGGGGCGCGAGGTTCAGCGCGGAGCCGAAGCGCTGGATGAAAGTGACCGAGCCGCACAGTCCGCGCCTGATCCCAAGATCCCGCTTCGCTCTCCTCCGCTGGTCGGCGAAGACCGCCCGCAGGAAACAACGCAGCACCTCACTCGTCAGCCGAGCATTCCAGGCACAGCGATAGCGAAGCGGGTACGGAAGCGTGAGCACCCACTGCCGGATCGGGACCTCGGGCAGCACGCGGTCGACGAGGTGGGCGGCGGTATCCGCCATCCGCCGACCTCCACACGAAGGACAGAATCCCCGGCCGTTCTCGAGCGTGCGAGGAACGGTTCGAGTTCCTCGCGCACCACGCGCTGGAGGAGGGTCTTCTCGGGCTCGTGACGTTCGTACCGATCGATGGTGAGGGAGCCCATCGGGACCGGGTTCTGAAGGGGCAGGGAACGAGAAGAAAACTTCCTAGGGATTGCAGACGATGCCGGGAAGTTCCCATGATCTGCGTGCGGCGGCGATGCGTGAAGCCTGATTCTCGAGACGATCCGACGAGGGAACTCGCCGCGGCCTGGTTCTACGCGCGACGCCTGCGCGGGATCGAGAACCACGCGTGAGTCGTTTCCTTAAGCCGACCAATCCCTCCGCCCACCAACCGGAAGCCTTTCTCTACGCACGGGTCTCGTCGAAGGAACAGGACAAAGAGGGTTTCTCAATTCCAGCCCAGCTGACTCTGCTTCGTGATTACGCCCGGACAGAGGGACTCCGAGTGGCCCAGGAATACGTAGACGTGGAGACTGCGAAGCAGGCCGGCCGCACGAATTTCGGCTCAATGATCAGCCATATGAAGGCGACCGCCTCCGTTCGAGTCCTGCTGGTCGAAAAGACCGACCGGCTGTATCGCAACCTCAAGGACTGGGTGACGCTGGACGAGCTTGAGGTCGAGATCCACTTCGTCAAGGAGGGAGTGGTCCTCTCGCGCGACTCGAAATCGTCAGAGAAGTTCATGCATGGCATCAAGGTGCTCATGGCGAAGAACTACATCGACAATCTCTCAGAAGAAGCTCGAAAGGGGATGCAGGAGAAGGCGGAGCAGGGGATCTGGCCGACCAGTCGTATCTGGAAGAGGGCGTTCAACTCCTCGAACTGGCCCGAAACGCCCAGAGACTGTTCGCAAAGCAGCAAGCGACGGAAAAGCGACGCCTGCTCGGTTTCCTGGTTTCGAACTGCTCTTGGAAGAGTGATGAGCTGACGGCCGAGTTGCGCCAACCCTTTGATCTTCTCGCGGAAACCATCGCTGCGGCCCAGACGAAAAAAGCCACCGAACCGACGTTCGATGGCCTTTCTGAAATCTGGCTCCCCGGGCAGGACTCGAACCTGCGACAAGGCGGTTAACAGCCGCCTGCTCTACCAGCTGAGCTACCGGGGAACAATGGCTCGGGAGGCGGGAGTTTACGCGTTGGGGGCCCGATCGCAACGCTCTGCGACCGGCAGTTTACGCTTCTTCTCGTCGCTCGATGAGCGGTCCCGGCCGGGGCATCTTCACCCGGGCCGGGCCCGCGGTCCGCTAGTGGTCGTCGTAGCGGATCTTGAGGACCTCGAACTCGCGCACGCCCTTGGGCACGTTGACCCGGACCTCGTCGCCGACCGCCTTGTTCATGATGGCCTGGGCGACCGGGGAGGTCACGGAGATCCGTCGCTGCTTCACGTCGGCCTCGTCCTCGCCGACGATCGTGTAGGTGACCTCGTCCTCGGTCTCGATGTCGGAGAGGACGACCGTGGCGCCGAAACGCACCTTGTCCGGCGTCTGGCCGGCGGTCTCGATGATCTGGGCGCGGGCGATCCGATCGTCGATCATGGCGATCCGACCGGCGATATGGGCCTGCTTCTCCTTGGCGGCATGGTATTCCGCATTCTCCGAGAGATCGCCGTGGGCGATCGCCTCCTCGATGTCCTTCACGTTCGCCGGTCGCTCGACGGTCTTCAGCCGGTGGAGCTCCTCCTTGAGGGCCTCGTAGCCGCGCTGAGTCATCGGGACTCGCTGGTCCATGGTCTTCCTCTAATCGCGCACGGCCACAGCCGAGGCGTCATTGGGGGGGCGCAATCCAGTCGAGATGGAATTTCGGTCCCAGCCCGCGCGGCGCGCGTCGGATGTCGGGGCGCGCGGGCATCGAGAACCGGCCTGGCGGGGATCGTGCGTCGGAATAGGCTACCCAGGGCCATCCGTCGCAGCAAGCCGGTTGACGGAATGGGGCGAAATGCGCCAGATGAGGCGCGAGGCCGGGAAGCGAGACCAGATTCGATGTGGGATGGCGGGCAGGGCGAGCCGGACGAGTCGGAGCGCGGCGAGACGCCGTCGCCGCAGGGCTTCGTTCGCTCTGCGCTCGTTTTCTACGGAATCCTGGGCTGCGTGGGCCTCTTCTGGCGCATGGCGACGCCTGGAGAGTCGATTCTCCACCCCGCGAACGCGGCAGGACCCGCGATGGGGATCCTGCTGGCCACCGCGCTGGGCGCTTTGCTCGGCCTGGTCGCGGTCGGCTTTTCCGAGCTGCTGACCCGCTTTACCTCGATCGGGGAGGCGCTGGCCGACGTGCTCGGCGAGGGGCTCGCGGGGATCGGCCGGGCGGACGCGATCCTGCTGGCCTTCGCGAGCGGGATCGCCGAGGAGATGTTCTTTCGGGGCGCGCTGCAGCCCGCGGTCGGGCTCTTCTGGGCGAGCATCGCTTTCGGGGCCTGCCATTTCCTGCCGCGCCGCGAGCTCGCGCTCTGGTCCCTGTTCGCGGTGGCGATGGGCTTCGCGTTCGGCTGGCTCTTCGAGTGGACGGGGCAGCTGGCCGCGCCGGTTGCCGCCCACGTCGTCATCAACGGCATCAACCTGCCCCGTCTGGCCCAGCGCGGCGCGCAGCGATCGCCGAGTCCCGCGGACGAGTCCGACCCGAACCCGCGATAGTCGCACCGCGCCGCCGCAAGGAGCGTCGGCCGCGGACTCAGCGCACCAGGGCGATCGCGTCGATCTCGACCTCGGCACCGAGCGGTAGAGCCGACACGCCGACCGTGACCCGAGCGGGTGCCGGCTCGACGTCGAAGGCCTCGGCGTAAACCGCGTTGACGCGCGGGAAGAGCGTCAGATCGGTCAGATAGACCGTGGCCTTCACGACCTGGTCCAGGCCGCTGCCCGCCGCCTCGAGCACTGCCCGCAGGTTGGCGAGGACCCGGCGGGTCTCGTCCTCGATATTGCCTTCGATCTTCAGGCCGGTCTCGGGGTCGAGCGGGATCTGCCCCGAAGCAAAGACCAGCCCGCCCGCGCGAATCGCCTGGGAGTAGGGCCCCACCGGCGCCGGCGCCAACTCCGTTCGAACCTCTTCACGTCGCACCGATTCAGTCATCGTGCCGCAACGTACCCCAGCCCCCGCCCGTCCGACCACTGAGAGCGCCCGCCAGGTCAAGGACGGCGCCCGCGGCCCAAGGGCGCTCCGCGCCCGCTCGGTCAAGGACGGCGCCCGATGCTG
>CAVORA010000007.1:0-961000 GCA_963698485.1 uncultured delta proteobacterium
ATGCCCGCCGCCTTCGAGCTTGGCGTTCACGTCGAGCTGAAAGCCGGGGGTGATCGCGAAGGCCAGCTCCTCGATGCCCCCCATGCCCTCCTGGTTGATGGGGCCGAAGAGCTCGAGGCTCTTCTTCCCGATCGGCGACTGGTAGAAGTCGATCAGCGTCTGGATCTCCTTCTGCGTGTAGTGCTTGGCGTAGATGGGCGCCCAGAGATCCGTGAGGAAATCGAGGTCGCCGAAGCGCGATGCGTAGGTCTCGATCGCCTGCTCGAGGACGATGTTCTGCATCGGCTCGGTCACCTCGACGCCCGTCTGGGCGATGGCCATCAGCGTCTCGTTGGCCGCGTTGTAGGCGACCGAAAGGCCCATCTGCTCGACCGATCCCTGCAGGCTGAGATAGGTCTTCACGGACTCGCGGAACTTCGGGTCCAGCGGCTGCTCTTCGGCCTCGGCGGCCTTCGGGCCGAGGGCGAGGCCCAGCGTGATTCCGAGAGCGAGCGTCGCGGCGAGACCGCCGATTCCGAGCGCCAGGCAGAGGCTCTGCCGCGTGCGCGTGCGATTCATGGACATGAGGGACTCCTGGGACCGCGAGCGCGGCGGGTCGGGGTGCGGGATCGAGTGGCCACGTTCTTGGCCGCTCTCGACCGGGGGGACCCCTGCTGGATGCGGAGGCCCCGTCCGGAGCGGCGGGAGCATAGGTGGCAGATTGCCTCCCCGCCCGTGGCCTCCGTCGCAGGGTCGATCGCGGGAGGGTCGCGGCCAGGGTGAGCGCGCGCACCTCGAGCGCTCCCGCCTCGAGCAGGCAGTCGGCGGCCGCCTCGAGCGTGTTGCCCGTCGTGAGCACGTCGTCGACCAGCCCGATCCGCAGGTCGCGCTCGAAGGCCTGCGCGACGCTGAAGGCTCCCTGAACGTTCTCGCGGCGCGCGCGGGCGACCAGCGAGGCCTGGGGCTGCGTCTCTCGCAGGCGTGCCAGCAGCTGCGGGCGGAAGGGGAGCCCTAGCGTGCGGGCGATGCGACGCGCGATCGGGTCGACGTGGTTGAAGCCTCGCCGGCGCTGTCTGCGGGGATGCAGCGGAACGCTGACGATCAGATCGACGTGGTCGGAGACC
The DNA here is from genome assembly GCA_963698485.1 of uncultured delta proteobacterium. GTDB lineage: Bacteria > Myxococcota_A > UBA9160 > UBA9160 > UBA4427 > UBA4427. The sequence goes on from CAVORA010000007.1 coordinate 1,104, forward strand.
TCCGAGGCGATCCGGTTGGCGTGCTCCCGGGCCAACGACTCGATCGAGCGCGCGACCACGCCGGGTGGGCCGAAGGGGCCCTGGGGATTCTTGAAGGCGGGCACGATGCGCCGGATGGCCCCCTCGTATCGCAACAGCGCGTGACATCGATGCAGCGGGCTGCCCATCGACAGGCAGCCCGGACAGGCGTCGGCCGGTCGATGGGGATGCGTGCGCAAGCTGCCGCATCGGGGGCACCCATCTGCCCGTCGCCAGCGGGGCAAGGCCGCATCGCATTCCCGACAGAAGGGTGCGCCGTCTGGCGATACGATTCCGAGGAAGCGGCCGCACTCGATGCAGCGCGCCGGTGCCAGGAGCTCGCCGAGCAGCTGCCAGATCGACGAGCGTCGCGGAGCAGAGGCCGACTCATCCGGCCCGCTTTCGAATAACATCGAGAATCACGATCGGCACGTTCGGGGCGTGCGCGTCGGGACCGGGAGACGCCGGGGCGCGTTCGCGCATTCCCGGCAAGGCCGATGGCCTCAGGCGGCGGGGTCGGCGAGCTCGCTGCCTGAAGCGACTTCGCCGAGCGCATCGGGATTCGGGTCGACGCCCTCGATTTCGAGATCGAGACGCGGTGCGTCCCGCCAAAGTCGTTCGAGGTCGTATTGGCTCCGGGTTTCTGGATCGAAGACGTGGACGATCGCGTCGTTGCAGTCGATCAGGACCCAGTTCCCGTCTTCCAGGCCCTCGACGCCGAGCGGCGGCTCGCCCTTTTCCTTGAGGGCGTGGACGATCGCTTCCGCGATCGAGCGCACCTGCCGGTCCGAACGCCCCGTGAGGATCACGAAGGAGTCCGCGTAGGCAGTGAGCGCCCGCATGTCCAGGACGATCGGCCGCTCGGCCTTCAGCTCGAGCGCGGCCTCCACGATCCAGCGCGCCTTCAGTCTTGGATCGGGGACGGGTGTCGCTTCGCTCATCTTGTTCTCCGTTCTCTCTCGGTAGAGTCTCTCGGCTGCAGCTGTCTGCGAGGGCGTGTCTACAGCTTTCGGATCGTGGCTCGAGGCCGGCGTCTTCTGCTCCGTCGCCTCGCCGGCGCCTGACGTCAATGTGATTCTCCCGGGCCATATCGGCCGCTCGCTTCGATGGAGGCCCGAATCGTCTCGGGCACCAGGAAGCGGATCGATCGCCCCGTCCGGCAGCACTCCCGCACCTTGCTCGAAGAGATGTCGATCGCAGAGATCGTGACCAGCTCGATCTTCGTGCCCGCACGCACGTGCAGTGCTGTGCGGCCGTCCTCGGAGAACTCGAAATCCGATGCCACGATCCTGGGGATCCGATCCTCGAGTCGCACGAGCTGTCCCGGAGGTCGGGTCATGACCGCGAGATCCGTGAGTGAGAAGATCGCTTCGGGCTCGCGCCACTCTCCCATCTCGGCGAAGGCGTCCTCGCCGAGGATGAAGACGCTTCGGTGGCGCCCGGCATCGCGTGCGCGGATCGCCCTCAGCGTGTCGACGAGGAACGATGGGCCCTCGCGATCGATCTCGATGCGATCCACCGAGAAGGCCTTGTGGGAGGCGATTGCGCGTTCGACCCATTCGAGTCGTTCGTCCGTCGACGCGATCGGATTCTCGGGATCGGCTTTCTTGTGCGGTGGAATGGCGCTCGGGATGAACAAGACGCGCTCGAGCCCGAGGGCTTCGCGGACTTCTTCGGCGGCGCGTAGGTGGCCTAGATGGATCGGGTTGAAGGTGCCGCCGAAGAGGCCGATTCGAGGCGCCATGGCGGGCGAGTCGTCGAGACGGGCTTTGCCTTCAGAGCGGCCGGGCCCGTCGGATGGCCTGCTGCGCTTCCGCTCGCTCATCCGCGAATCTGCCCCTCCCCCATCAGCACGAACTTGCGCGTCGTCAGCCCTTCGAGGCCCATCGGACCGTAGGCGTGCAGCTTCGAGGTCGAGATGCCGATCTCGGCGCCGAGGCCGAGCTGGAATCCGTCCGAGAAGCCGGTCGAGCAGTTGACGCCGACCGTCGAAGAGTTGACGCGGCGGAGCCACTCCTGACTGTTGGCGTAGTCGTTGGTGATGATGATCTCGGTGTGATCGGAGCCGTAGCGCGCGGATGTGTTCGATCGCGTCATCCATCGAATCCACCACCCGCACCGCCAGGATCGGCGCCAGGAATTCCTCGCCCCAATCCGCCTCCGATGCCGGAACGGCGTCGCAGAAGATGCCGCAGGTCGATCGGGCAGCCGCGGATCTCGACGCCCGCCTCGTGCAGGTCCTTCAAGACGCTCGGCAGCACGGTCTGCGCGGCGCCGCGATGGCAGAGGAGGGTCTCGAGACCGTTGCAGACGGGCATCTGGCGAATCTTCGACTCGTGCACGATCGAGACGGCCATCTCGGTGTCGGCGCTGCGCGTCGATGAAGATGTGGCAGACACCCGCGTCGTGCGCGATCACGGGAATGGTCGATTCGGCGATGACCTTGCGGATCAGGCCCGGGCCACCGCGTGGGATCACGAGATCGATCGAATCGGAGAGCTTGAGCATGACGTCGATCGCGGCCCGATCCGTGGTCGGCAGGATCGTGATCGCGTCCTCGGGAAGACCGATGTCGTCGGGCCGCCGCGCGCAGCTCTTCGCCGAGCGCCTGATTCGAGTGGAAGGCCTCGGAGCCCCCGCGCAGGATCACGGCGTTGCCGGCCTTCAAGCAGAGCGCCGCTGCGTCGACCGTGACGTTGGGCCGCGACTTCGTAGATCATGGCGATCACGCCGAGCGGAATCGACATCTGGCCGACGCGCAGACCATTCGGTCGCACGCTGTGATTCGTGATGCGACCGACGGGGTCCGGTAGCGCGATGACGTCGCGGAGCCCCTGGATCATGTCGGCCCATTTGCCGTCCGAGATCCCGAGTCGGTTGCGCATCGGCTCCGGGACGCCCTTCTCTGCGGCTGCGTCGACGTCGCGTGCGTTGGCGGCCATGATCCGATCACGGGACGCCTCGAGGCGTTCGGCGACTCGCTGCAGCCAGGCGTTCTTGCGTTCGGTCGAGAGCTCGCCCATCGCCTCGCTCGCCTTGCGTGCGCGAGCGGCGAGCTCACGGATCTCGGCTTCCAGGTCGCCGGGGGCCGTCGCGGGTGCTTTCGAAGCAGTGGAGGAGTCAGCGGTCATCGCGGGTTTTCTCGAGCGTGAGTTGGGGTTTTCGTCGACTCTTGCCGACTCTGTCCGGGCTCTCTTCAGGTCGACCTTCAGGTCGTCTCCCCGCGCAGGGCCAGGTCATCGCGATGGATCACCTCATCACCATTCGAGTATCCTAGCACTCGGCGGGATCTCCTTCGTCGGTCGGCCGGCGAGGCGCGCGATGTCGTCGGATGAATAGCCTGCCAGGCCCCGCGCGACTTCATGACCCTGCTCGTTCACGATCTGGACGGAATCGCCGAGATCGAAGCTTCCCGAAACGCGCAGCACGCCGGCCGGCAGCAGGCTCCGGCCGCGCTTCGCGATCGCCCGCACGGCGCCGTCGTCGATCACGATCTTGCCGCGGGTCTTGGCGGTGAAGGCCAGCCAGTGTTTGCGGCCCCGCAGCCGATCGCCGGGGCTGAAGAGCGTGCCGTGTCGCTCTCCTGCGACGAGCTTCTGGAGCACGTCGTTGATCTTGCCGTGACACAGAATCGTGGCGGCTCCGGAGCGCGCGGCGTTCTGGGCTGCCTCGAGCTTCGTGATCATGCCGCCGCTGCCGAAGCGGGTGCCGGCGCCGCTCGCGCTGGCCTCGATCGCGGGCGTGATCTTTTCCACCGTCCGGATCAGGGGTGGCTTCGGCTGACCGGGCGTGGGCGCGCGTTCGTAGAGTCCGTCGACGTCCGTCAGGATGACGAGCAGGTCGGCCTCGACGACGTTCACGATCGTCGCTGCGAGGTTGTCGTTGTCGCCGAAGCGGATCTCTTCGGTCGCGACGGTGTCGTTCTCGTTCACGATCGGCACGACGCCGAGCTTCAGCAGCTCGAGCATCGTGTGCCGCGCGTTCAGGAATCGCTCGCGCTCTTCGAGACCCGCGCGCGTCAGCAGGATCTGGCCGACCTGTCGATCGAGTCGGGCGAAGCGGCGCTGGTAGAGCTCGACGAGTCCGATCTGCCCGACCGCCGCGGCCGCCTGCTTCTCGCGAACGGAACGACCCGCATGGCTCCACCCGAGGCGATGGGTGCCGGCGGCGATCGCGCCCGAGGAGACGATGACGACCTGGCGACCACCGTCGAGGATGCGCTGCGACGTCCCGCGCAATCGCCGTGAACTTGTCGGGGCGAAGCCGTCCCGCCCGGGTGAGCGTGCTGGATCCGATCTTCACGACGATCCGTCTTGCGTGTGGGATCGACGCCCAGGGAGAGTCGGTCGACATCAGGAGCGTCCTCGCTCGACTCGTTGTGCTGGCGGGCTGGTTCGCCGCTTCCCGAGTCCGCTTCTCGTCTTCTCGGCGAGCCTCGTCGACCGCGTCGAAGAGTCTCGCGCAGCAAGCGCGTCGATGCCCGAGCGTGCCCGCCGCCGAGATCCGTCGCGCCTCGAGTCCCGCGCTCGGCGAGTCGGGCTTCGAGCTCGCGCATGATCGATTCGTCGTGGATCAGGTCGCATTTACTGAGCACGACGATCTCGCGGCGTTCGAGCAGATCCGGCCGATAGCGCTCGAGCTCGACGCGGATCGCATCGTAGTCCGCCAGCAGGTCGCGCCCCTCGACGAGCATCGCCTCGACGTCGAGCAGGTGGATCAGCACGCGCGTACGCTCGACGTGTCGCAGGAACTGATGCCCGAGCCCAGCACCGTCGCTCGCGCCCTTCGATCAGGCCGGGGATGTCGGCGACCACGATTCGCCGATCGTCGCGTTCCACGACGCCGAGCGAGGGCACCAGGGTCGTGAACGGGTAGCTGGCCGACGCGCGGTCTCGCCGCGGAGATCCGCCGGAGCAGCGTCGACTTGCCGGCATTCGGGAATCCGACGAGCCCGACGTCCGCCATCAGCTTGAGCGAGAGTCGGAGCGCGCGGCGTCTGGCCCGGTTTGCCGGGCGTCGCGAAATCCGGCGCCTGGCGGGTGCGAGGTCTTGAAGCGGGCGTTGCCGAGGCCGCCCTCGCCGCCGCGCGCGATGACGACGCGCTGGCCCGGCTCGGTCAGGTCGGCGATCGCATGGGAGGCGTCGAGCTCGCGCTGTCGTCGAGCGCGTCGAGCTCCTGCGGTCGAAGACGAGGGTGCCAACGGGCACCCTGATCTCGATCGGCTGGCCCGACAGCGCCCTTGCGGTTGGAGCTGCCGCCGTGCTCGCCGTCCGGGCCTTGATCTGACGGGCGGACTTGAAGTCGAGCAGCGTGCCGATGTTGTGGTCGGCGACTAGCACGACGTCACCGCCGCGCCCGCCGTCGCCGCCGTTGGGTCCGCCGTTCGGAACGAACTTCTCGCGCCGGAAGCGCACCACGCCGTTGCCCCCGTCTCCCGAGCGGACCTCGATCTCGGCTTCGTCGACGAAGAGATTGGCATGTTTCATGGTGGTCGCCTCGGGGAGGAGGACACGAGAGCTGAAGGTGGGAATGGCTCCGGGTCGCTTGGATGGGGACTGAGCGGAACCAAAAAAAGACGCGCTCCCGCCGCTCTTCAGGAGAGAGATCGGGAGCGCGTTCTATTCGATCGGCAGGTCTTCGGCCCAGCCTCGCACCGGCATGCGCCGCGAACGAAGGCTGCGGCTCCGAAGCGCGTACTTCTGAAGCGCGTACTTCTGAAGCGCGTACTTCTGAAGCGCGTAGTCGGCGCTACTCGGCGTCGACGTGGGCCATCGTTCGGCCCCGCGATGTGCCATATCGGACCTTGCCCGTCTTCAGCGCGAAGAGGGTGAAGTCGCGGCCGACCCCGACGTTTTGCCCGGGGTGGATCTTCGTGCCGACCTGGCGGACGAGGATGGTGCCTGCGTTGATCGCCTGGCCGCCGAAGACCTTCGTTCCGCGTCGCTGACCATTGCTGTCGCGACCGTTTCGTGAGCTGCCCTGTCCCTTTTTATGTGACATCTGGGGATTCCTTCCTTCTGGCCGTCCAGCCTGGCCGTCTTAGCCTGAAATGGCGTCGACGCGGATTTCGGTGTAGTCCTGGCGGTGTCCCTGGGTTCGGCGATAGCCCTTGCGTCGCTTCATCTTGAAGACTCGAATCTTCTGGCCGCGGCCCTGGGCGACGATCGTGCCTGTCACCTGGGCGCCATCGACCGTCGGGGTGCCGATCTTGACGTCGCCCTCGTTGGCGATCATCAGGACATCGTCGAGCGTGATCTCTGAACCGACCTCGCCGGCGAGCTTCTCGACGCGTACGGAGCCGCCCTGGCTCACGCGATATTGCTTTCCACCGCTGCGGATTACGGCGTACATGACTGATTGGACCTCGGGTCTCTTGGGGGGGCGCCTCGCGGAGACTCTCGTGAATCTCGAATGGATCGCGGAGGCGGACTATTCGGAACGCGGGATTATGCGCGATTCCTCTTCCCCGTCAATGGTTTGGGCCGTTTCACCGCCGTCTTCCGAGGGCTCGCGCGACGATTCCAGGGCCTCGGCGGTCTGCACAGCGGGCTCGGGCACCATCGGCGGCACCCTCTGGACCCGCCGCGGCGGACGCCCCGGCCGCTGCAGCACCTTCGGAGGGCCTGGTCGTGGCTCCCGGTGGCGCCTTGGCCGGCGAGCTGGCCGGCGAGTCGGGCTCGCTCGAGTCGAGCCGCTCGTAGATCGCCGCCGCTTTGTCGGCATCGCTGAGGCCGAGCGGGGTGCGTGCTTCCGAGTCGCCCCCCGTCGCCGCCCCGGCCGCCGCAGCGCTCGGCCCCGCCGGAGGCGTCGGGCTGTCTTCGTCCCTCTTGCGGGCAGCCGGCTGTCGGGCCCGGGCCGGCTTCTCATCATCCGACTGATCGTTGGATTCGGTCGACGAAGCGGCCGCGGACTCTTCGGCGTCGTCATCCAGATCGAGATCGTCTTCGGAGAGCGTCTCGATCGCACCGGCCGCGATCCGTGCCGCGATTCCCGTCGACGCGCGGGGCGTCGGCTCATCGAACTCTTCGCGGCTCGGCGCCTTCGAGGTCACCGGCTCATCCGGCGTCTCGTCGCCCTGCCCTCGTCCGCGTCCGCCGCGTCCACGCCGGCGACCGCTCTTGCGGCCGTTCTCGCCCCGGTCGTCGCTCTCCTTCTCCTCTTTCTCCGCGCGCGCGTCGGGATGCGTATCGTTCAGCCAGCAGAGCTCGAGCTCGGCCGGTGGGCCCGGCTCGAGCACGGTCAGCTCGTACTGCTCCTGATGGATGCCGGGTCGCGCGCGGACCTCGATGTCCTTGCCGATCTCCTCGCCCAGCTTCGCGAGAGCCTCCTTCGACCGGCTGAGCAGCTCCTCGGCCACGTGTGGGTTGACGGCGATGGCGATCGCTCGTCCGCGCAGCTTCGGCAGGTGCTTGCGGATCTCGCGCAAGACCCGGAAGGCAACGCTCTCGCGCGAGAGCACGTAGCTTCGCCCCTCGCAGTAGCTGCAGGGCTCGCAGAGCGTCTGCACCAGGTTCTCGCGGGTGCGCTTGCGCGTCATCTCGACCAGGCCGAGCTCGGAGATCTTGAGGATGTTGGTGCGCGCCTTGTCCGCGCGCAGCGCTTCCTGGAGCGCGCGGTAGACCTTTTCGCGGTTGCCGGCGCTCTCCATGTCGATCAGATCGATGATGATCAGACCGCCGAGATTCCGGAAGCGCAGCTGATGAACGACCTCCTGGACGGCCTCGAGGTTGGTCTTGAAGACCGTCTCCTCGAGGTCGCGTTTGCCGACGAAGCGGCCGGTGTTCACGTCGATCGCGGTCAGCGCTTCGCTCTTGTCGATGACCAGCGACCCGCCGCTCTTCAGCCAGACCTTGCGCTCGAGATTGGCGTGGATCTGGCTCTCGAGGTCGAAGCGCTCGAAGATCGGGAGATCTTCCTCGTAGTGCTCGACGGAGGGCTTGGGGTCGGCGACGAAGCGATCGACGAAGCCCTGGATGCTCTCGTAGACCTCCTTGTCGTCGGCGATGATGCGCTTGGTCTCGTGGCCGGCGAGATCGCGCACGATGCGCAGCGGCAGGTCGTGCTCGGAGTAGAGCACTGCGGGTGCCGCGTTCTTCGCGTGGCGATGTTGGATCGCGGCCCAGACGGTCGCGAGATATCGGATATCGGCCTCCAGGTCGGCTTCACGCACGCCGTCGCCGGCGGTGCGGATGATGAAGCCGAGATTCTGGGGACGCAGGCGCTCGACGATGTCGCGCAGGCGGCGACGCTCCTTGTCCGAGCCGATGCGGCGGGACACGCCGACGCGGCGGGACCAGGGCGTCAGGACCAGGTGTCGACCCGGAATCGAGATGCTCGAGGTGATGCGGGCGCCCTTGGTGCCGATTGGCTCCTTGGCGATCTGGACCACGATCTCCTGACCTTCGCGCAGGACCGTGTCGATGCGAGGCGGCGCTGAGCGGCTTCGGCCACGGCCTCCGGAGCCTCCCTTGCGTCCGCGTCCGCCGGATCCGGGCTCGCCGTCGGTCTCGCCGGTTTCGAGAACGCTCTCGAAATAGTCACCGACGTAGAGGAAGGCGGCCTTCTCCAGGCCGATGTCGACGAAGGCGGCCTGCATGCCGGGAAGCACGCGGCTGACCTTTCCCTTCACGACGTTGCCGACGACGCTTTTGTCGCGTCCTCGCTCGATATGGAGCTCGGCGAATTGTTTGTTCTCTAGAAGCGCGACGCGGGTTTCACCCAGCTCCGCGTTGATGATGATCTCGTTCTGCATCGTTCCGCCTGCACGGCGGCCCGGTCGATTCGCGATGCTCCCCGCCCGGATTGAATTCGGGGTCGGGAGCGAGCGGAAGCGATTCGGTCCGCCTGGGCTGGCGAGTCCGATCGAGAGGGATCTTCCTGGTCGTGAGATCGGTCGGATGGCATGGCCCGCGGGCTGGATCGGGATGGCTCCTTCGTAGAAGGGGCCGCGATCGTGTCGCGGGTGTGGGTGCTGCTGGGCTGGGTTTGCGCCTGCTCTCTCCCCGCCATGAAGGCCGGGCCATAGCGCTACTCGAGACGCATGCGGCGGTTCACGCCACGCGCGCGGACGTCGACTCTTCTCTTGCTCCTTCTTGCTGGCCGTTCCGGTCTCGTCGCCGGTGGCTGCGTTGGATGTCGACTGTGAAAATCAATTCGATGGCTCGCACTCGGTTGTTCGGTCGATTCGTGTGGCTTTGTGGTTTTTCGTCTCGGTCGTTCTCGCCCTTGCGGGGGCTCGTCCACCTCGACATGAAACGTTTGGGTCGAAGCTTCGCTTCGGGTTGTAGAGTGAATATTCGTTCCGGTTTCGGTCGTGCCGGGCTGATCTCGTCAGGAGAGCCTCGAGTGGTCAGCAGCACCCGCCGCCGTCCTGCTCGCCTGCCTTGATCTGGTGTCCTCGTTCGGCTTCGTTTTCCGTCTCGGACTCGCGATTTGCTCGCGCCTCGCAATGCCGGGGCCGGCGCTGCTACCACTGGCGTCACCGAGACTTCGGTGAGTCGGATGGGTCAGGGCCCGCTGTTGGACAAGCGATGGAGACGAAATGCGACGGGTGGGATGCCCTTTTCGATCCCGTGGTGCCCCACCCACCTTTCGGCTGCCCTCTCTGGGCATCCTCCGGGGTGGCTGACGGGCGTCGCCGCCTTTGCCTCTGCGCATCGGCGAATTCGATTCAGAACACGAACCGGCACGGCCGTGTAGAAAGCTGGGGTTGAGAGTCATGGATCTGGAGCCAAAGGTCAACTCGGATCCGCGCCGGAAGCTTCCCTCGGTGGATCGCCTGATCCGTGAGGTGGCGGGCAGGGCTCCGGAGCTCGCGGACTGGGCGATTCGTCGGGCGTCGCGTGAAGCGATCGAAGAAGCCCGCGAGCTTATTTCCCGAGGGGAAGATCCTTTCGAATCAAGCCACGAGGGCGATGAAGGCGTCGAAGCGATGGTGAGCCGGGTTGCGGACGCGGCTCGGCGACTAGGGGCTCCGCACCCACGATTCGTCGTCAACGCGACCGGCGTCGTGCTCCACACCAATCTGGGCCGGGCCCCTCTCGCCGAGGCGGCGGCCGCAGCCGTGACCAGCGCCGCCCAGGGCTATTCGAATCTCGAGCTCGATCTCGAGACCGGCCGCCGGGGCTCGCGGATGGGATCGCTCGAGGCGAAGCTGCAAGCGCTCTCGGGCGCGGAGGCGGCCCACGTCGTCAACAACTGTGCGGCGGCCATCCTGCTTGCCCTCAATACGCTCGCGCTCGGGCGGTCTGTAGTGGTCTCTCGCGGCGAGCTGGTCGAGATCGGTGGATCCTTTCGGGTGCCGTCGATCATGGAGCGGGCGGGGGTTCGGCTCGCCGAGGTGGGGACCACCAACCGCACGCATCTTGCGGACTACGAGGCGGCGATCGGGCCGGAGACCGCGCTCCTGTTGAAGGTCCACCGCAGCAACTTCGAGCAACGCGGCTTCATCGCGGAGGCCGGCGTGCGCGAGCTTGCGGAGCTGGCTCATTCGAAGGGAATCCCGCTGGTCGAGGATCTCGGGAGCGGCACGTTGCTCGATCTCGGGGCCGCGGGGCTGCCCGACGAGGCATTTGCCCCCGGCCGACTGGGCCTCGGGGTCGATGTGATCTGCTTTTCGGGCGACAAGCTGCTCGGGGGTCCCCAGGCCGGGATCCTGCTCGGCCGCCGCGAGCACATCGAGGCGATGCGGAAGAATCCGCTGGCGCGTGCGCTGCGCGTGGACAAGATGACGATTGCCGCGCTCGACGCGACTCTCGACCTGATGCTCGACGAGCGCCGGGCGAACGAGATTCCGGTGGTCGCGGGTCTGCGCGCGACGGCCGCCGAGCTCGAGCCCCGGGCCGCGCGACTGCTCGAGCTGGTCCAGCCCTGTCTCGCGAATCGCGGCAAGGCTCGGATCGAGGCGAGCGAGGCCGCGGTCGGCGGCGGATCCTTGCCCGAGTATCGTTTGCCGGGCTGGGCGGTCGTGGTCGAGGGCCTTCCGGTTCAGCGGATCGCCGCGCGCATGCGCGAAGCCTCCCCTCCCGTGCTCTGCCGGGTGCGGGATGACGCGCTGTGGCTGGATGTTCGAACCCTGCGTGAGGCCGACCTGTCCCGGGTCGCCGATGCGCTCTGCTTCGCGATCGAGGCGGACTAGGCCGCGCGCTTCGCGGGGCGCGAGGCCCGGCCGATCTTCCCGGCTTCATTGATTGGGCCTCGGGCTTTGGTAGCTTACGCCCTACCCCCCAAAAGCCCCCCGTTCGTCATCGGGGCGATCGCATGGCCGATCGCTCGGATGAGTTCTGATCGCGATGAGCTTCGACGATCTGGCGCGACATGAAGTCGCGAAGATCGAGTCGAGTGATCGGCGGCTTCGTACGCGCTGATAGCCGGTCAATCGAGCTCACGAGCGGGACAGGCGAGCGGGTCCGGCGAGTTCGTGACGAGTCAACGACGAGTGAATAGAGAGGCCCACGTGAACTCGACTACCGGCATGCCGCGTCCGCCGTCCGATCCCACCCGCGCCACCCATCGTGGCGCGCGGCTGCTCGCCGTCGGGGGTGGAAAGGGAGGCGTTGGAAAGACCTTCGTCACCGTCAACCTGGCGACCTCGCTGGCTCGTCTGGGCAAGCGCGTGGTCGTCGTCGACGTCGATCTCGAGGGTGCGAACCTGCACACCTGCCTGGGCGTCCCGACGCCTCAGCGAAGCCTCGCCGACTTCGTTTCCGAGCGCGAAGAAGACCTCGGCAAGCTGCTCGTCGACACGCCGATCCAGAACCTTCGCATGATCGGCGGAACGCATAGCAACCTGGCCGACGCCCAGCCGAGTCATCTGCGCCGCGTGAGACTGTTGCGCGGGCTGCGTCAGCTCGATGCCGATATCGTGCTGCTCGATCTCGGTGCCGGATCGCATGCCTCCGTGCTCGACTATTTTCTGGTCTCCGATGACGGGATCCTGGTCCTCCAGCCCGAGCCGACCTCCGTCGAGAATGCCTATACGTTTCTGCGGGCCGCCTTCTATCGCCGAATGCGGCTGGCCATGGTCGGCCACGGCGTTCGCCAGCTGGTCACGATGGCGATGGATCAGCGCAACGAGCGCGGGATCCGAACGCCGCTCGATCTGCTTCGGGAGATCGAGGCGACGGATACGGCCGAGGCGCATCGCTTCGTCGAGACGATGCGCGTCTTCCGTCCTCGCGTGATCGTCAATGGCGTCCGCACCGCCGAAGACGTGAAGCTCGGCTTCGCCGTGAGCAGCGTCTGCAAGAAATATTTCGGCGTGGAGGCGGAGTACCTCGGCTACGTCAACTACGACGACGAGGCCCGGCAGTCGGTCTCGATGCGCCGTCCGATCGTCGAGCTCCGACAGGACGCCGATGTCTCGATCTATCTCCAGCGCATTGCGCGCAAGCTGCTAGGCCTCCCCTCGGCCAGTATGGCAGTCCAGAACGCTGGCCATTCGGCGTCCACCGAATCTGCGCCGACAGCCGAAACGCGGACCCGTCCGCCAGGAGGAACTCGATGAGGGGAATCGACGAGCTCGATCACTACGAGCTGCTCGAGATCTCGCGGACGGCGACGTCGGCCGAGATCGATCGCGCCTATCGCATGGCGCAGCAGACCTACGCGGACGGTTCGCTGGCGCTGTACTCGGTCTTCGAGAGCCTCGACGCACGCGCGATTCGAGATCGTCTCGACGAGGCCTATCGCGTCCTGGCGGATCCAGAGCTGCGGGTGCAGTACGACGAGGTCATGAAGGTCGAGGCGCCGATGACGATCGACCTCGACTCGGACAGGCCGATCGAAGAGGCGCTGCGGCTGGACGCCGAGCGCGCCGACGGCGGGTCGGGCGCCGGGGACCGCTCGAACGCCTCGGTTTCGCCCGATTCCTTCGATGACGTGGTCGAGGAGTTCGATGCGATCGAAGACGATGGAAGCGGCGAGTTCGACGGAGTGCGCCTGCGGCGGAATCGGATGTTCCGGGGCTACGAGATCGATGACATCTCGAGCGTGACGAAGGTCAACAGTACGCATCTGCGAAACATCGAGGATGAAAACTTCGGAGCACTGCCCGCGGACGTCTACGTCCGCGGCTTCGTGAAGGCCTATGCACAGACGATCGGGCTCGACCCCAAGGTCGTCGTGCCGAGTTACATGGCGCGGCTCGAGGAATCTCGTGGAGGCAACCCGCCGGCCGGCCTCTTCGGGCGACGTTAGTCGCCGACGCCGCGTGCGTTGCAACGTTTCATGACTGCGGAACGCATCAACGGATCGCAAGCCATCATCCGTGCGATCTCATGACGGACGAGCACCCCGAAGCGGGTCCGGTCGAGGCCGGCGGGACGTCGGACAAGCTCGAATTCGACGTCGAGGCGGAGGCCGTGGGGGCTCGGGTCGACACGCTGGTCGCTGACGTGTCGGGGGTTTCGCGAGCCCAGGCCCGCCGATGGATCGACGCGGGACGCGTGCGGGTCTCGGGTGAGCCCGTTCGGGCCAGTCGGAAGCTCGCGTTGGGCGAGCCCGTAGAGGTCGAGCCGCTCGAGCCGGTGGCGATGGAAGTCCGGCCCGAGCCGATCGATCTCGTCGTCCTGTACGAGGATGCGGATCTGATCGTGGTGGACAAGCCGGCCGGGCTCGTCGTGCATCCTGCGCCCGGCCATCCGAGCGGGACGCTGGTCAACGCTCTTCTCCACCACTGCGGCGACCTGGCGGGGATCGGTGGCGTACTGCGCCCCGGAATCGTCCATCGCCTGGATCGCGGGACGTCGGGCGTGCTGGTCGTCGCGAAGAACGATTCCGCGCATCAGCATCTCTCCGCCCAGTTCGCAGCGCATACGATCGATCGGGTCTACCGCACGCTCGTCAGGGGCCTGCCGGGGACCGACCAGGGGCGCATCGATCGGCCGATCGGTCGCCATCCCAAGGATCGCAAGCGGATGTCGGTCGAGACCCGGTCGGGCCGTCCGTCGATCACGAACTGGCGGGTGCTGAGAAGATTTCGACGAGCCGGCGTCAGCGAGCTCGAGATCCGTCCGGAGACCGGGCGGACCCATCAGATCCGGGTGCATCTCTCTTCGGCGGGCCTGCCGCTGGTTGGCGACGTCGTCTACGGCCGCGCTCGTGGCCAGGACGCGGCACTCGGCCGACCGGCGCTGCACGCCGAGCGGCTCGGCTTCGAGCACCCGAGAAGCGGGGAGTGGCTGGCGTTCGATGCCCCTCTGCCGGAGGACATGCTCGAGCTGATGGCGGAGTATGGGGATGCGGAGCCCGTCCGCTGGCCGGAGCAACCGCTTTGACGGCCGCGGAAGCGACCCCGTTCTTGTGCGAACCCGTTCTCATAGAAGCGGGGATCCCTCACGGCTTTGGTCTTCGGGGCAGCGTCGTGCCCGAATCGACCGTGTTCCCGACCCAGGTGCATGGCGTCGACGTGCTCGACGCGGATGCCCGCAGCGCTTCCCGACAGGTCGAGGCGGACGCGGTCTTCACGGCCGAGGCGGGTCGTTGCGTCGGGATCGTGACTGCGGACTGTGTTCCGATCCTGGTGGCGACCCGCGATGGTCAGGTCGTCGCGGCGATCCACGCCGGCTGGCGCGGGCTCGCTGCCGGGGTGATCGAGGCCGGGATCGAGGCCGTGCGGGCTCGTTCGGGGGCTGGGTCCGAGCTCGTGTGTGCGGTGGGGCCGTCGGCGCGAGGCTGTTGCTACGAGGTCGACGAAGCGGTTCGGCGGGCGCTGTCGCCCCGGTACGCTGGCTGGCTGGCGGAAACAATGGTCGAGAGCCGGCCGGGTCACTATCTCTTCGACCCCGGCCAGTTGGCCACGCGGATCCTCGAAGCCCGCGCCGGTCGCGGGACACGGGTCGGGACGCGGCACCGGCTCTGTACGATCTGTGACGCAGACCGCTTCGAGTCCTACCGCCGGGACGGGGCCGCCGCCGGGCGTTTGAGGCACTTCATCCGCAAGCCCGTGACCAGCTCTCGTCAGGGTTGACAGCCCTGGAGCCCACCCGTAATGTGAAACCACTCCATCCTTGTCTGATGGAGTCCTCGAGCCCGCCCTTCAATCGAATCGAATCGAAAGCGGCTCCACCGGACCGGATGCCATCAGGCTCGCGCCTCTGGCTCACGCAAGGTTCTGTGGAAGGAATCTGGACGATCCAGACATTCCCGGCGCCCTGGAAACGGAGCCGATCGCCGCTCGGTGATCCGACAAAGCTTCGGCGCCCCCTCGAAATCTTTCAACTTCGGGCAGGGTGCCGACGATGGGGCAGTAGAAGTCCCTGAAAGCAGGTCGCAACCGCTTATCCAAGTTGGTGCTCCGTCTCGAGAAGTTCCTGAGAGGGACCCCGAAAGACGCTCCGAAGGCGATGATCCGGCAAGTCCAGGCCGCGCTTCGGTAGCAAGCAAGACCAGCGAGACATCAGACCGACCAGAGGAGCCGAGCTCCCACCCACGTCAGGCGCAACACCGCTCTGCCGATGACCGGTCGCCGATTTCAACGTCCGACTCGATCCTCCCCCCACGGACGCCCGCATCAGTCGATCCTCGACTGAGAACCCATCCCACAATCTCATCCAGACCACGCGATCGATCGATCCACGCAACCAACAAGAAGAGAGAAGCCACGTGAGCAGTGAGCGCGCGTCCGAAAAGGACGGATCCGGTTCCCAGAACAATCGCAGTCGCCGAGGTCGGGGTCGTCGTTCCCGAAGCGGAGGAGGCAGCAGCGGCAACACGGGTGGCGGCGGCGGAAGCCGCGGCGGCCGCGGTGGCGAGCCCAAGCGGGACTACCTGCCGAGCGATGCGGAGCTCGCGGCGGAGGAGGCTTCGCTCGACGAGCAGACCGATGACGACGCGGTCACGATCGTCGTCCGGGAGCTGAAGGCGAAGTCGATGGCGGAGCTCGTGAGCCTCGCCGAGTCGATGGACGTCGAGAATGCCGGCAGCATGCGCAAGCAGGACCTGATGTTCGCGATCCTGAAGACGCAGACCGAGAATCGCGGCAAGATCTTCGCCGAAGGCGTGGTCGAGATCCTGCAGGACGGCTTCGGCTTCCTGCGGGCGCCCGACCAGAACTATCTCGCTGGCCCCGACGACATCTACGTGTCCCCCTCGCAGATTCGCCGCTTCAACCTTCGAACGGGTGACTCCGTCGAAGGCCAGGTGCGGCCACCGAAGGAGGGCGAGCGCTATTTCGCGCTGCTCAAGGTCGAGAAGATCAACTTCGACGATCCGAAGAAGGCCAAGCACAAGATCCTCTTCGACAATCTGACGCCCCTCTATCCGGAGGAGAAGTTCAACCTCGAGACCAAGGGCGGAGGCATCACGACGCGGATCATCGATCTGATCGCCCCGATCGGGAAGGGTCAGCGTGCGCTGATCACGTCGCCGCCGAAGGCGGGCAAGACGATGCTGCTCAAGGATGTCGCGAACGCGATCGCCGAGGGCAACCCCGAGGTGTATCTGATCGTGCTGTTGATCGACGAGCGGCCCGAGGAAGTGACCGACATGCAGCGGACGGTGAAGGCCGAGGTCATCTCCTCGACCTTCGACGAGCCGGCCACTCGGCACGTTCAGGTCGCGGACATGGTGATCGCCAAGGCCAAGCGTCTCGTCGAGCACGGTCGCGACGTCGTCATCCTGCTCGACTCGATCACGCGGCTCGCGCGCGCGCATAACACGGTCGTTCCCCACTCGGGCAAGATCCTGTCCGGCGGCGTCGACTCGAACGCACTCCACAAGCCAAAGCGCTTCTTCGGCGCGGCTCGCAACGTGGAGGAGGGCGGCAGCCTGACGATCGTCGGTACGGCGCTGATCGACACGGGCTCGCGCATGGACGAGGTCATCTTCGAGGAGTTCAAGGGGACGGGGAACTGCGAGATCGTGCTCGATCGCAAGCTCGCCGATCGGCGCACCTACCCCGCCATGGACATCAACCGCTCCGCGACGCGGCGTGAGGAGCTGCTCATGGACGAGAACTCGCTCAATCGGATGTACATCCTGCGGAAGGTCCTGGCGCCTCTCTCCCCGGTCGACTCGATGGAGTTCCTGATGGGCAAGATCGAGAAGACCGAGACGAACGCGGAGTTCCTGGAGTCGATGAACTCATAGGGTCGCGTCCGTGGACTCGTTCTTCGAGGCGCTCGATCTCTCGGCCGTCGGATTCCTGGCGATCTTTCTCGCGGTCTTCGTCGGTGCGCTGGTTCAGGGTGCGATCGGCTTCGGCCTCAATCTCGTCGCGGTGCCAGTGATCGCGGTCTACCAGCCGGCCGTCCTGCCCGCCGCGCCGATCATCTTCGCGCTCCCCATGACGCTCGGCAGCGCCCTCCGGGAGCGCGCACACATCGACTCCTCTGCGGTCTTCTGGACGACGCTCGGCCGCCTTCCCGGTGTAGTATTAGGCGCTTGGGTCGTGAGCATCCTGACGCCCGAAGCCCTGTCGCTCGTGATCGGCGGCATCGTCGTGCTCGCCGTGTTGATGAGCGTGGCGTCGATCCGCGTCTCGATCGATCGTCGATCCCAGTCGATCGTCGGCTTTCTGGGCGGGTTGATGGGGACCGCTTCGTCGATCGGCGGACCTCCGATGGCCCTGCTTTATCAGCGAGAGCCCGGGCCCCGCGTGCGAGCCACCCTGGGCGCCACCTTTCTGGTGGGAACCATCCTGTCGATCGCAGCGCTGGGCGCGGCGGGCGAGGTCCAGACGATGCATTGGCGCTTCGGGGCGGCGATGGTGCCGGCGGTGCTGCTCGGCCTGGTCGCCAGCCGGTTCCTGCACGGCTGGCTCGATGCTGGTTGGCTCAGGCCGTGCGTGCTGGCCTTCTCGGCCCTGGCGGGATTGGGAGTCGTCTCGAGAGGCATCCTCGCGCTTTGATCGCGGCGCGGCAGGTCGCGACTTCGTGACATGCTCTACCAGCTGGCCGGATGTCGTCCGGGGCGGAAGGCTTCGTCGAAGTCGCTGGGCAGCTCGTCCACGATCTCGTATTTCGGAAAGAGCCCGAGCGTGGTCCTGTAGAGCGAGACCAGGACCTGATCGCCTGCGACGGTGATCCGATCGCGTGACTTCCAGAAGAACCCGAAGGATTGTTCGATCAGGAGCTCGTACTCACCCGGCTCGACGAACGCCTGGACGTAGCGTTCGGGCCAGACGCTCGGAAGCTGCCGACCATCCAGCTGGATCCGGATCGGGCCGGCCCCGTAGGCTTCACTCACGAAGTTGGTGTTCAGGAAGACGACGCGCGTGAGGCCCGTTGGAACCGGGCTGGCGAGGTCCTGCTCGGGGATCGTGAGATGCGGCCCATCGGGCGTCTTGCATCCCGCCGCGAGCGTGATCAGGGCGCACAGCATCAGGCCTCCGATCGTGCACGCCTTCCTGGACGATCGATCGAGCATGCGGGTGAGATCCTCCGGTTGCGTCGAGCCGGCCTTTCGGCTGCGAACGAGTGCGGGATGCAGAAGCTAACAGACGTCCATTCCAGAGGGGTAGACCCCCCGATCGATGAGGCGGCCGGTGGGTCGGAGCTCGCTCTCGGGAGATCGGATCGTGTCGTCATCGCGATCGAGTGTAGAATCGCGCCATCCATCCAGGACATGCCGACAAGGAGAGCATAATGACCCTCATCAAGTGGCTCGCGATCGCCCTGGTTCTCTATGTCGGACTCGTAGTCGCCTTCGAGTCGATGATCGGGATTCTGCAGCCGCAGAGCGAAAGCACTCTGGTGATCGCGACGACCGATGCCAGCGGAGACGTCGACGAGCGGGTCCTCGCTCATCTCGAGAGCCGGGGCGACATCTATGTCGCCGCGAATCACTGGCCGCGCGACTGGTACGAGCAGGCGCTCGAAAATCCGAACGTGCTGGTGACGATCGACGGTGAGACGGGTCCCTATCTCGCTGTTCCCGCTACCGACGCGGAGCACGAGCGCCTGAGCGCAGAGCATCCGCACGGCTTCTTGTTTCGCTTCGTGACGGGCTTTCCGCCGCGCTATTTCCTGAGGCTCGAGCCACAGGACTAGCCGGGCGAGGCGTTGTCCATGAACCGGAAGTGGGCGTCCCGCTGCTTCTCGCAGACCTCGAGCGAATATTCCGAATAAAAGGCTTCGCGGCCGAGCCGTTGCGCTTCGAGATGTTCCGGGTGGTCACGCCAGGCCCGCAGCGTCTCCTCCGACTCGAACTCGATGATCGACACGCGTTTGCCGCTCGCGTCTGTATAGGCGTCGAAGGACACGAAGCCCGGCATGGATCTCGCGAGCCGCTCCATTCGAGGCGCGAGGTCGTGATAGGCGGATTGATCTCCCGGTCGAAGCCGCGAACGGAAGATGATGATCATCCCAGGCCACGCTGGTAGGTCGCGAGGTCGAAGTAGTCACGCCAGGCCTTGATCTTGCCCGCTTCCAACTCGAAGACTCCGAGGCAGGGGAGATCGACCGACTTTTCGCCGGCGAGCGTGCGATCGATCCGCTCCGCAAAGACCCGATTTCCGGAGGTCGCCAGGTTGCGGAGCTCCCAGGTCGTCTGCGTCCAGGACGCGATGAATCCGCGGATCAGCTTCTCGACGTTCTCACGACCGGAGACCGGCCCCATCGGCATGTTGTGGTAGGTGCCATCCTCGCTGAAGAACGCGGCCAGCTCGGTCGGGTCGAGGCGTGACCAGGCTTCGACGAAGTCTCGGATGATGCGTTCGTTCGCCTGCTCGGTGGGGTCTTCGTGATCGGACATGAGTGCCTCTCGATCTGCTGCGGAGTGATCGTTCGAGCGGATCCCGCCGACCCCACGCCTCCTTTGCGGAGGAGGCGACGCCGCCGGGCCTCGAAGAGTCGTCAGGGGCCGTGCTCGGCCACGAAATAGGTGAGGCTGCGAATCAGCCCGTCGTCGACGACGAAGAGATCGACCACGTGGACGGTCGAGCCGTCCGACAGCGCGATCTCGATCTCCGCCGCGACGCGGTCCTGCGAGCTGAGGAGCTCGCCGACGACCGTCGGCGTCGGGCCTGCATTCTCGATCACGCCGGCGTAGAACTCACGGATCGCTTGTCTGCCGCTCTTCCGGTCGCCCAGGCCCACGAGCGTGGCGTCCTCGTGGAAGAGATCCGCCACGTCCGGACTGCGCTGCCGGATCCGGTCGAAATAGCGTCGGACGATCGTTTCTGCGGTGCTGGACATGATTCGCTCGGTCGACGAGTCCGCCGGGTTGCCGGGGCGGATACCGGGGCGGGAGCAGCTGCGTCGAGAACATACAGACCTCGATCGGCCCGGGCAGCGCCGGGCGCTCGACAGATCGCGACGGCGCTGGCGGATCCACCGCCGGATGCCCGTGCTCCTTGCACCCCCCCGCGAGCCCGATTAGCCTCTGCGCGCTCCGGCGATGACGTCGGAACAGCGCGAAAAAACAGGAAGAATTCCCGGCTCCGGCCGCGAACCCTGCCGCGAACCCGGTCGCGCTGGTGAAGTCGTGCGGCCGGATTGCGGCCCGTCGACCGGATTGCCCCACCCTTCGACCCGGCCTGCCCGAG
Organism: uncultured delta proteobacterium; assembly: GCA_963698485.1. GTDB lineage: Bacteria > Myxococcota_A > UBA9160 > UBA9160 > UBA4427 > UBA4427. The sequence continues at coordinate 21,608 of CAVORA010000007.1, forward strand.
ACCCGGCGCGCCTCCGAGAACCCCGTGGCCGACTTCCTGGAACGCATCGACGAGGCCTTCGCCCGCAGCCGTGAGCTCGAGACCCAGCTCTCCGATCCCGACATCGGCAAGGAGCCCGGGGCGATCGAGAAGCTCGGGAAGCGGCTCGGCGCGCTGCGGCCGCTGCTGGAGGTCGGTGGGCGCTATCGAGCGGCGATGACCGAGCTCGAAGAGGCCAGGGCGATGCTCGCGGACGAGGATCCGGAGATGCAGGAGCTGGCGCGCGGCGAGATCGAGCGGCTCGAGGAGGTCGTGCCGGCGATCGAGACCGAGCTTCGGGTCCTGCTGACGCCCAGGGACCCGAACGACGAGAAGAACGCGATCTTCGAGATCCGCGCGGGCACCGGAGGCGATGAGGCTGCCCTCTTCGCGGCCGACCTGTTTCGGATGTATACGCGCTATGCGGAAGGGCGCGGCTGGAAGATCGAGACGCTGTCCGCCTCCGAGACGGACGGCGGCGGCTTCAAGGAGATCATTGCCGCGATCTCCGGGACGGACGTATTCAGCCGCTTCAAGTACGAGAAAGGCGTGCATCGCGTCCAGCGGGTGCCCGCCACCGAGAGCCAGGGGCGCATCCACACCTCGACCGTGACCGTCGCCGTCATGCCGGAGGCGGAAGAGGTCGACATCGAGATCAGGAACGAAGACCTGCGAATCGACGTGATGCGCGCCGGCGGACCCGGCGGCCAGAGCGTCAACACGACGGATTCCGCGGTCCGCATCACACACCTTCCGAGCGGCCTGGTCGTGCAGTGTCAGGACGAGAAGTCGCAGCACAAGAACAAGGCGAAGGCGATGACCGTGCTCCGCTCGAGGCTCTATGACGCCGAGCAGGAGCGGCTGAATGCGGAGCGATCGAGCGAGCGCCGTTCGCAGGTCGGGACTGGCGAGCGTTCCGAAAAGATCCGGACCTACAATTTTCCCCAGAGCCGCGTCACCGATCATCGAGCCGGCGTCACGCTGCACAAGCTCGATGCCATCATGGCGGGCGACATGGAAGAGCTCCTGGACGCGGTCCACGCGCACATCGCGGCGGCGAAAGAGGGTGAGCTCGAAGCCCCTGGCCGGGACGGCTAGCCGTGAGCGACTCGCCGCCGACCCCCCCTGCCAGCGCCTCGGGTTCGGGTGCAGGCGCCCCGGCCCCGCGCTCGGATGCACGGGACAAGACGTGGACCGTCCTCGAGCTGCTGCGCTGGACCACCGACTACTTCGCCCGGAACGGAATCGACTCCGCACGGCTCGACGCCGAGGTGCTGCTCGCCCACGCGCTCGAGACGGAGCGGCTGCGCCTGTACATCGACTACGAGAAGCCGGTGCTGCCGGAGGAGCGAGATCGCTATCGGGCGCTGGTCCAGCGCCGGGCGCGGGAGCGCGTGCCCGTGTCGCAGCTTCTCGGGGAGCGGGAGTTCTGGTCCTTGCCCTTCAAGGTGACCTCCGACGTGCTGACGCCGCGGCCCGAGACCGAGACGCTGGTCGAGTTCGGCCTCTCGAAGGCGAAGAAGGCGGGCGCGCCGGATGCCGCGGGTGAGTTCGAGTCGCGCGAGGAAGCGACTGGCACCGACGACTCGCGACGACCGCTTCGAATCCTGGATATCGGGACCGGATCGGGTGCGATCGCCCTCGCTCTCGCGTCCGAACTTCCCCACGCCGAGATCACGGCGACGGATCTTTCGGAGCGGGCGCTACAGATTGCCATGCTAAATGCCGATCAGTTGCACACGAGAGAGAGGATTCGTTTCCTGGTAGGCGACCTCTTCGAGCCGGTCGCTTCCGAGCGATTCGACCTGATCGTTTCGAACCCGCCCTATGTGGCGAGCAAGGACGCCGGGTCGTGTCCCCCGGAGCTGTCGCACGAGCCCGAGATGGCGCTGTTCGCAGGCCACGACGGACTCGATGTGATTCGGCGCTTGATCGTCTCCGCGGGAGATCATCTCTCTCCAGGTGGGTGGCTCGGAATCGAGCTGTCCCCCGAGCAGGCTGATACGGTCGAGCAGGAGCTATCGCAGGCAGGATTCGTTGACGTAGAGCGGCGCTTCGATTTGGCGAGTCGACCGAGGGTCGTTGGGGCCCGATGGCCGAACGTGACATGATGAGGGCTCTTCCCCCGGACCGAACGGGTCGGGGCGAGGAGGACCGCCGAGCGACGGGGAAAGCGATCCTCGCGCTGGGCAGGGAGTAGGCATATGGCCGCCAAAGCGACGACGAAGGCAACCACGAAAGCGACGAGCAAGACCACCGCCAGGACGACGAAATCCGGCGGGAAGCCGATGCGCGTCTTCAAGCAGGACGACGCGAAGTTCGAAGAGCAGTGGTTCTCCGTCTGCAATCGACGCGTCGACAGCGTGCTCGACGTCGAGAAGGACGTCGCCAAGATCATTGCCGACGTGCGCGCGGGTGGGGACGAAGCGCTGCTCGCGTGCGTCAAGAAATTCGATGGCGCGACGCTCGAGACGCTCGAGGTCACCAAGGAAGAGTGGGACGATGCCTGCGATCAGGTCGACAGTGCGGACCGCGCAGCGATCGGCAAGGCCGCGATGCGGGTCCGCGAGTTCCACCGCAAGCGGATTCCCGCGAGCTGGGAGATGCGCGAAGAGGGCGGCGGCTACATGGGTCAGCGCGTCCGCCCGCTCGCCCGCGTCGGTCTCTACGTCCCGGGCGGCAAGGCCGTCTATCCGTCCTCGGTGATCATGAACGCGGTTCCGGCCTCGGTGGTCGAGGTGCCCGAGATCATCATGGTCACGCCGTCCGGCGAAGGACGGAACGCTGCGTCCCGAGGTCCTGATGGCGGCCCGCGTGGCGGGCGTTCACCGCGTCTTCAAGATGGGTGGCGCCCACGCCGTGGCCGCCCTCGCCTACGGAACGGAGAGCGTGCCGCGCGTCGACAAGATCACCGGACCGGGCAGCGTCTGGGTCGCGACCGCGAAGAAGCAGGTCTTCGGACAGGTCGGCATCGACAGTGAAGCCGGACCGACCGAGGTCTGTATCGTGGCCGATAGCAGCGCCACCCCTGCCTGGCTCGCCGCCGACCTGATCAGCCAGGCCGAGCACGACGAGCTCGCGCAGGCCGTCCTGATCACGCACGTGAAGAGCCTCGTGACGCGGGTGCAGGAGCAGATCGCCCGCCAGCTGAAGACGCTCGACCGCAGCGAGATGGCGACCCGCGCGATCAAGGAACGCGGCGCGATCATCGTGACCAAGAGCCTGGCGGAATCGATCCGCCTCTCGGACGAGTACGCCTCGGAGCACCTGATCCTGGCCGTCGATGACCCGGAGAAGGCCTCGAAGGACGTGCAGAATGCGGGTGCGATCTTCATGGGTCACTACACGCCCGTGGCGGTCGGCGACTACATCGCCGGCCCGAACCACGTTCTCCCCACAGGGGGGACGGCGCGCTTCTTCTCGCCGCTCGGCGTCGAGGACTTCATCAAGCGGACGAGCTTCATGAAATTCGAGCCGCCGAAGCTCAGGGAGCTCGGCGCCGACATCGTGCGGCTCGCCAACGTCGAGGGCCTCACGGGTCATGGCGCGTCGGTCGAGCTCAGGCTCCAGAAGATCCGCCGCGCCCGACGCGAGCGTGAGGCGGCGCGCGACCTCGAGCTCTGACGGCTCTTTTCAGCGCTCCGCGGAGCGTTGCCAGGCTGAGGGTTCGTTTCCAGTGCTCCGCGGAGCATCGCTGGGCTCGAGATCGTCTCCAATGCCGAGCGCGCGGTGGCCTGTCCGAGGACTCGGGGCGGTCTTCGGCTGCGCATTCCGCGAGCCACCGGCCGAGCGCGCACTCCGGCCGAAGAGCCGGTAAGCTCCGGCCTTTCCAAGCAAGCGCCCTTGCTCGCGGCCGCTCGAAGCGGTCCGACGAGCGGGCGGAGAACGATGCATGCCTTCCAACAAGTCGCCTAAAGCGAAGCCCACCGCCGGCGCGAGCCGTGTGGCCACGATCGCCCGAAAGACGAAAGAGACCGAGATCCGGATCCGGCTCGATCTCGACGGCACGGGCCAGTATTCGGTGTCGACGGGGATCCCCTTCTTCGATCACATGCTGGAATCCTTCGGCCGTCACGCGCTCTTCGATCTCGAGATCGAAGCCAAGGGCGACATCGAGGTCGACCTCCACCACACGGTCGAGGACGTCGGGATCTCGCTCGGGCAGGCCTTTCGCGAAGCGCTCGGGAGCGCCACCGGGATTCGTCGATTTGGCGCCTGCGTGCTGCCGATGGCGGAGTCGAAGGTGGAGGTCGCCGTCGACGTCTCGAATCGTCCCTATCTCGTCTATCAGCTTCCCCTCGAGAACGACCGCATCGGGACCTTCGATGCGACGCTCACGGAGGACTTCATGTACGCCTTCTCGCAGAGTGCCGGTCTCGATCTGCACATCGAGAAGCGATACGGCAAGAGTCCGCATCACGTCGTCGAGGCGGCCTTCAAGGGTGTCGCGCGGGCGCTGCGCGAGGCGGTCGCGATCGATCCGCGAGAGACGGGCCTGCCGACGGTCAAGGGGGCGCTCTAGCTCCCCATGCGCCCTCGCATCGCGCTCGTCGACTATGGCGCCGGCAACATCCGCAGCGTCGCCAAGGCTCTCGAACGTTCCGAGCTCGAGCCGATCGTCACGAGCGACCCGAAGGTCGTACGCGAGGCGGACGGCGTGCTGCTGCCCGGTGTCGGTGCTTTTCGGGACGCGGTGAACGCGCTCGAAGCGGCCGGGCTCTCCGACGCGATTCGCGAGGTGACGACCCATGGTCGTCCCTATCTGGGGATCTGCTTCGGACTGCAGCTGTTATTCGAAGAAGGGACGGAGCATGGCGTGACGCCCGGGCTCGGCGTATTGCGCGGTCGCGTGACGCGATTCCCGGATACGGACGAGAACGGTGAGCCGCTGCTCGTGCCGCATATCGGATGGAACGAGGTGCGCTTCGAGGGGGATCATCCGATGGTCCAGGCCCTGCCCGAGCGCGACATCTATTACTTCGTGCACTCCTATCGACCGGAGCCGACGGATCCGAGCATCATCGTCGGTCGCGCGGACTACGGCGGCACGTTCTGCGCCGCGGTCGCCAAGGACAACGTCTTCGCCGTGCAGTTCCATCCGGAGAAGAGTCAATCCGCCGGGAAGCGTCTGCTCGATGCCTACCGACAATGGCTGGAGGAGAGTCGATGAGCGCGAAGACGATCGACCGACCCTTCGAGCTGATCCCGGCGATCGATCTGCTGGGCGGCGAGGCCGTGCGCCTCACGCAGGGCGACTACGACCAGGCGACGGTCTACGACTCGGATCCAGCGAAGGTCGCGAGACGCTTCGGGGAGGCTGGGATCAAGCGCCTGCACGTCGTCGACCTCGAGGGCGCCAAGGCCGGCCGTCCCGTCGCAGGAGACGCCGTAAGGCGCATCCTCGCCTCCGTGGGCGACGTGCCGGTCCAGCTCGGCGGCGGACTGCGTACGCAGGAAGGGATCGAAGAGGCCCTCGACTGGGGACTCGACCGCGTGATCCTCGGGACCATCGCGCTGCGCGATCCCGCCCTCGTGAAGGAGGCGGCCGCGCGGCATCCGGGCCGCATCGTCGTCGGCATCGATGCCCGCGACGGGCGCGTCGCGGTCGAAGGCTGGCTCGAGGCGAGCGAGACGACGGCCATCGATCTCGGACGTCGATTCGAGGACGCCGGTGTCGCCGCCATCGTCTACACCGATATCGCCCGCGACGGCATGTTGACGGGGCCCAACATCCCGCAGACCGCGGCGCTGGCCGAAGCGATCTCGATTCCCGTCATCGTGTCCGGAGGCGTCGCGACGACCGAGGACATCCTCGCGTCCGCGGCCGAACGCGCCAAGGGCATCTGTGGTGTGATCGTCGGCCGGGCGATCTACACCGGGGGCGTCGACCTCGCGGAGGCGCTGCGTCGTCTCGAAGCGCTCGAGAGCGAGGGAGAGGCATGACGCTTCTCAAGCGGATCATTCCCTGCCTCGACGTCGATCAGGGTCGCGTGGTGAAGGGCGTGAAGTACGTCGACCACGTCGACGCCGGCGATCCCGTCGAGGTTGCGATGCGTTACGACGCGCAGGAAGCCGACGAGATCACCTTCCTCGACATCACGGCCAGCCACGAGGAGCGCGGGATCCTGCTCGACGTCGTGGCCCGGACAGCGGAGAGCATCTTCATGCCGCTCTGCGTGGGCGGCGGCGTCCGCTCGCTCCAGGATATTCGCGACCTGCTGAACGCCGGCGCCGACAAGGTCTCGATCATGACGGCCGCGATCAAGAATCCCGATCTGGTGGCCGAGGCCGCCGCCAAGATCGGCAGCGCCAATCTCGTCGTCGCGATCGACGCGAAGCAGGTCTCGGACGAAGGTGAGCCAGCGCGCTGGGAGGTCTTCACGCATGGCGGACGCCAGCCGACCGGCATCGACGCGGTCGAGTGGGCGGCGCAGGTGGCGCTCGCCGGCGCGGGCGAGATCCTGCTGACCAGCATGGACCGGGACGGCACGAAGAGCGGCTACGACCTCGCGATGCTGCGGGCGGTCGCCGACCGGATCGCGATTCCCGTGATTGCCTCCGGTGGCGGGGGCAGCGCGGCCGACCTGGCGACGGCGCTCTCGGACGGACCATCCGGCGGGCATTGCCAGGCCGCGCTGGCGGCCTCGATCTTCCACTTCAAGGAGACGACGGTCGGTGAGGTGAAGCGTGAGCTGCTGGCGGCGGGGATCCCGGTTCGACCGCCTGCCTCGACCTGATCGTTTCGGGCAGGGCCTGGCGTCCGCAGCGGGCCGGGCTTCAAGGTCGTTACCCCGTGGGTACGATTGAGTCGTCCCGGGCGCTGCGCTAGGTTCGGCGCCCTTCGCGTGAAGGGTCGGCTTCCTTGGGGGGAGAATCTCCCAAGGATCAGGGCAACGGACCCGCGTGAGGACCTGAAAGCGAAGACGAGACGAGGACGGACGGGCCGGAGCAGGCCCGCCGAGATTCGAGCATGCGACGCCCGACCTTCCTGGGTGGCCCGAAGAGAGTCAGCGACTCGCGGCGGGCGCCGGGCAGGGCGGGCCCGGATGCTGAAGCGAATGACAACCTGGAGAGCAGCGAAGGCGCAATCGATGCGCGAGCCCGTGGCCAGAGGACACTTCCCCTGCCACGAATGGAATCGGACCGTTACTCACTGACAGCCTGCCCGGCCCCATGGAAGGGATTCGATTGCGCTCTTCGGAGCGCGTCTTCCGGGGCGAGTCGAGTCGATGAAGTGATGCAGTCGAAGATCTGATTCCAATGCGAGCGAGCGTGTTTGTCGATTGAGCCCCGCGATGGCGAGGGAGTAGAACATGCCGGTGATCAAGATCAAAGAGAGCGAATCGTTCGAAGGCGCGATGAAGCGGTTCAAGAAGACCTGCGAGAAGGCGGGCATCCTGACCGAGCTTCGGCGTCGTGAGTATTACGACAAGCCGAGCATCCGAAAGAAGAAGAAGGAAGCGGCCGCACGCAAGCGAGCGCTCAAGAAGGCACGTCGCTCGATGAACTAACATCGCCGCGCGGTCGCCGCAGACAGGACGAGAGGACGGATTTGAGCCGGATTCCGGAATCCACGATCCACGAAATCCGTAGCCGGGGAGACATCGTCGCCCTGGTCTCCCGTTACGTCGAGCTGAAGCAGGCGGGGCGAAACTGGAAGGGGCTCTGCCCCTTCCACAACGAGAAGACCCCGTCCTTCAACGTCAATCCCGATCGACAGATCTTTCATTGCTTCGGCTGCCAGGAAGGCGGCGACGTCATCGGCTTCCTGATGAAGCACGAGGGCCTCTCCTTCCCTGAAGCCACGCGCACGCTCGCTGGCGAGCTCGGCATCGACATCCCCGACGAGTACGATGGCGCCGACGCCGGCCTGTCCGCGCGGATCTTCGAGGCCAACCAGCTCGCCCAGGACCTCTACCGCGAATCCCTTCGCACACCCGAGGGCAAGATCGCGCGCGACTATCTGATCGCGCGCGGCTTCGACGGGGCGGCCGCCGACGAGTTCGGCATCGGGTTCGCGCCCGCCCGCTGGGACGCCGTCGCGTCCCAGCTCTCGAAGCATCGCATCAAGGGCGCGATCGGCGTGGAGGCGGGCCTGCTCGCCGAGCGCAAATCCGGCAAGGGTCATTACGACCGACTCCGCGGCCGACTCACCTTTCCGATCGAAGACGTTCGCGGTCGCGTGATCGGCTTCGGTGGCCGTGCGCTCGAGGCCGATCAGGAGCCCAAATACCTGAACACGCCCGAGAGCCCCGTCTTCCACAAGCGCCAGGCCTTCTACGGCTATCCCGCCGCGCTCGAGCCGATCCGCCGCGCGGGCCGCGTGATCCTCTGCGAGGGCTACTTCGACCGGATCGCCTTCGCGCGCGCCGGCATGGGCGAGGCGCTAGCCACCTGCGGCACCGCACTCACCGCCGAGCACGGCGCGCAGCTCCGGCGCCGTACGCGCGAGATCGTTCTGGTCTTCGACGGGGACCAGGCGGGGCAGCAGGCAACCGAGAAAGCGCTCGCCGAGCTGCTTCCCCATGGGCTGCGGGTGAAGGCCGCAGCGATCCCGGGCGGCGCCGACCCCGACGACTATCTCAACAAGGAAGGTGAAGAGGCGCTCCGGGCACTCGTCGACCAGGCGCCCGACGCGCTCGAGCTCGTGATTCGCAACGCGTTGCGTCAAGGAGTTGCGAGTCCCGACCAGAAGGCCGATGTGGTGGCGCACGTCGCGCCGCTCGTGGCGCGCGTCGCGGACGCGGTGTCTCGCGACGAGTACACGAGACGGCTCTCGATGGCGGTCGATGCATCGCCCAGCGCGGTCGCGGCGATCGTTCGTGACGCAGCGCGTGGTCGCTCGCAGACCCCGCAGGTCGACCAGGAGCGTCTCGGACTCACGCGGGCGCGACGTGATGCGCCCGAGGACCGCTCGCTGCGCGCGCTCGCGCAGCTGTGTCTGCGGCGGCCGGACCTGATCGGTGACGAGACGGCTCTCACGCTGCAGGAAATCCTGCCTGCCGGCGCATGGAAATCCATCTTGTTGCAGATCATCGCGGCGGCTGACGACGGCTTGCTGCTGCCCGGGAATGATGATTCGCCTGGCGGACGTGTGGACGCTTTCGCGATCGAAAGTCGGCTCGACGAAGACGCAAGGCTACGCCTGCGGGAAATCGCGATCGACGACACGCCCTTCGATTCGGAACGAAGTCCCGAACAGGTGCTCGACGATCTCGTGGCGTGGTTCGAGCGCCGGCGGCTCGATGCCAGACAACGTGACGTCAATCAAAGAATGCGTGACCCGAACGCGGATCAAGATGCACTCCTAGCGGAGAAACAGGCACAACTTCTCGAGCGAAGAGCTCGTTTGGGCGTCGAGCCCAGCGGCAAAGCATGAGCAGGATTTCTCTTCCGAGAGACGAACGAGTCGGGGACGGCGGCGGAAGTTCGAATTCGGAAGTAAGGTTTTGGAGCCCAAGGAGGACCCCCCCATGGCCTCGAACGCGCCCAACATGGAGTCGGCTACGCAGCAGACTTCGAACGGCACTGGCGGACCCGAAAGCCAGATGTCGATGACGCCGACGGACGGATCCGAGCCGGCGACGCAGCCCTCTTCCAAGAAGAGAGGAGGGTCCGAAAGCGGAGGGCCCAAGCGCCGGGCGAAGGCAGGGGGCGCGTGCGCGAGCTCCGGTTCGAAGGGCACGACGAAGACGAAGCCGGAGAAGGTCGCCGCATGTGCAGATGCGATGGAAGCTGCCGAGACGAAACGCGCACGCCGAGTCAAGAAGAAGCCGACTAACGAGTCGACGGAACGCGGCGGCAGTCAGAAGTCCAAGCGCAAGAAGAAGGCGGGCGAGGCCCGCCCGACGGCATCGGCGCAGACCAGCAAGACCATGGCAAAGAAGGGTGCTCTCTCTCGCGAAGCGCTGCTCGAGCTCGAGTCCGTTCGAAAGCTGATCGAGGTGGGCGAAGAGAAGGGCAGCGTCGATCGAATGGATCTGCGCACGGCCTTCGAGGACAAGCTTCTCGGCAAGGCGGATCTCGACGGGGTGCTCTCGGTTCTGCGCGAGAACGACATCGTGCTCGCCCGAAGCGAGGCGGGGGCCACCGAGGAGTCTTCGCCGGAAGCGAAGCGCGCTCCTGCCTCGAAGAAGCGCGCGCGAGGCGAAGACGAGGTCGGCGGCGTCGATCCCGTTCGAGTCTATCTGCGAGAGATGGGCCAGGTTTCCCTGCTGACACGCGAGGGAGAGGTCGAGATCGCACAGCGAATCGAGCAGGCGGTCGACGCTCATTTCGCCGCCCTCGTCTCGAATTCCTATTGCCTCTCCCGCATGATCGAAGTCGGTGCGAGCGTGCGGTCCGGCGATCTCGATCTCAAGAAGGTCGTGGATGGCGTCGACGACGAGAACGCGCCGCCGATCGACGAGATGCTGAAGTCGTACCTCGCTGCGATGTCGCGGATCGAAGCGCTCGAGCAGCGGATCAGGGATCGTCGGAGCGAGCTCGATCGGCGTGCGATGAGCCGCGACGATCGAATGGCGTGTCAGGCCGAGATCGCTGGGCTCTACGACGAAGCCGCCAAGGAGCTTCGCAAGCAACGTGTCACGCGCGATCGCTACGAGGAGCTCGACCGCTGTCTGCGCGAGCTTCTCGAGAGCCATCGCCTGCTCGACGAGCGCGTCAATCAGGTGCTTCGCCCCTTCGCGATGGACCTCGAAGAGTTCACGATCATGGCCGAGCAATCGGTCAAGCGAAGCGCTGGTGGCAAGCAGGCGCTCGAGCGGCTGGGTGGCGACCCCAATGTGATCGACGAAGCCCTGGAGCAGCTGGCCAACGTAGACGTCTTTCGTGCCCGCCTCGAGGAAGACGCGGGCCTCCGCTTCGAAGAGGTGGAGAGGCTGCTGGACCTCGTCGATGCGACGGCGCTCTCCGCGCAGGAGGCGAAGAGCGAGCTGATCGAGGCGAACCTTCGCCTCGTCGTCTCCATCGCCAAGAAGTACACGAATCGCGGCCTGCAGTTCCTGGATCTGATCCAGGAGGGCAACATCGGCTTGATGAAGGCCGTCGACAAGTTCGAGTGGCGTCGCGGCTACAAGTTCTCGACCTATGCGACCTGGTGGATCCGTCAGGCGATCACACGAGCGATCGCCGATCAGGCTCGCACCATCCGAATCCCGGTTCACATGATCGAGACGATCCACAAGCTGGTTCGCGCGACACGTCAGCTCGTTCAGGTCCTGGGTCGCGAGCCGCAGCCCGAAGAGCTCTCTGAGACCCTCGAGCTTCCGATCGAGAAGGTGCGTATGGTGCTCCGCATCGCCAACGATCCGATCAGTCTCGAGACGCCGGTCGGAGAGGAAGATGACAGTCGCCTGTCGGATTTCATCGAGGATCCCAACGCCGTGAGCCCCGCCGACGCCGTGATCCAGTCGAGCCTCGCCGAACATACCCGCGAGCTGCTCGCGACCCTCGCGCCGCGTGAGGCGCGCGTGCTCCGCATGCGCTTCGGGATCGGCGAGCGTGCCAATCGCACCCTCGAAGAGGTCGGCCAGGACTTCGACGTGACCCGCGAACGCATTCGCCAGATCGAGGCGAAGGCGCTCCGGAAGCTGCGCCATCCCAGCCGCAGCCGATCGCTCAAGGGCTACCTCGACGGCTGAGCGACGGATTTCGTCCGCGCCGCCTCGCCCCGCCTCCGCCCCCGCCGCCTCTGCCCGCCCTCGAGCGAGTCCCTCTCTCGACGAATCGGAGCGCTGAGCTGGCGTGCTCGTGCCCATGATGCGCACTTCCGATGCAGCGCGTGCCTCGAACCGGGTGGGTCAAGCGGGCTTCCGGGTCATCCGATACGCCCGGCGTGAAGCTGATCGCCTGCAAAGCATGCCATGCGCAATACGACGTCACGTCGATGGTGCCCGGGAGTGAGTTCGCCTGTCGCTGCGGCGCGGTGCTCGAGGCGACTCCGCCCGTGGCCAGGGACGCCATGGTTCGTCGCTGTACGGCCTGCGGCGCGGTGGCCAAGGAATCTGACGAGCGCTGCGACTACTGTCGGGCCGAAATCGTGCAGATGCCCCAGCGAGGCAGCCTGATCTGTCCCGAGTGCATGGCGCGCAATCTCGACGATGCGCGCTTCTGTCTCGCCTGCGGAATCGGATTCGAGCCCCAGATCCCGCTGCAGAACGTGCCCGAGCTCCGCTGTCCGTGCTGCGAGCGTTGGATGGCCACGAGTGAGGTCGCGGGGCTGATCGTGCACGAGTGCCCGAAATGCCACGGGCTTTGGGCGCCGGACGACGTCTTCGGCTCGCTCGTCGATCGCGCGACCGCCGTCGCCCGCGAGCGCGCGGCCCGGGGAGAGGACTCGGCGCCCCGGGTCGAGGGAGGGAATCCTGCCGCCCAGGGCGTCGAATATCGCCGCTGTCCGGCATGCGATGCCCTGATGGGCCGCCGCAATTTCCGCAAGCGATCGGGCGTGATCGTCGATCAGTGTCACCAGCACGGGACCTGGCTCGACGCCAACGAGCTCGAGCGGATCGCGGGCTTCGTGCTGTCCGGTCGCGCAGACAGCGCGGCCAACGCCGAGCGCCTTGCGAACCACGACCGGGAGCGGGAAGCCGCGCGCGCCGCGGCGATTCGCATGCAGACGAGAGGTTCCGCCTCGAGCGAGTCGGAACGGTCGATCTTTTCCACCCGTCGAGACGGCGATCCGATCGCCTCGATCCTCGACCTCCTGGTTTCGATTCTCAACTAACACAAGCATCGAGGCTCGTGACCGATTCTGGTCACGACGAACGCTCGACGCAGGAACGAGGTAGACCCATGGCACTCTTTGACAAGCTGCGAGCCGAGCTGATCGACATCGTGGAGTGGATCGACGACAGCCAGCACACGCTGGTCTGGCGCTTTCCGCGCTATCGGAATCAGATCAAGATGGCGTGCGCAGCTGATCGTGCGCCCCGGTCAGTCGGCGGTCTTCGTCCATCAGGGTCGGATCGCAGACGTCTTCGGTCCCGGCCACTACAGCCTGGAGTCGAAGAATCTGCCGATCCTGTCGACGCTGATGGGTTGGATGCATGGCTTCGATTCGCCGTTCAAGGCGGAGATCTACTTCGTCAGCACTCGCCAGCTGACGGATCTCAAGTGGGGCACGCTCGAATCCCGTTCCGCTGCGCGATCCCGACTTCGGCTCGGTGCGGGTCCGCGCCTTCGGGACCTATACATTGAAGGCGGTGGATCCGGGGCGATTGCTCTCGGAGCTCGTCGGAACCGACGGCGTCTATGAGGCGGAGGAGGTCTCTGCGCTGCTTCGCTCGATCATCTCGATGACCTTCGCGGACGTGGTCGCGAGCTCGGGTATCTCCGTGCTCGACCTCGCCCAGAACTACGGCGAGCTCTCCGAGCAGTTGAGGCAGGCCGTCGTCGAGCGCATCGACGATGAGTACGGGCTCGAGATCCCCCAGCTCTACATCGTGAACGTGTCGGTGCCGGCGGAGGTCGAGCGGGCGCTCGATGCGCGCGCGAGCATGAACGCGATCGGGGACATGGGCGCGTTCCAGGCCTATCAGCTGGGCAACGCCATGCCCGAGGCGGCAGCCAATCCGGCGGGTGGCCTGGCCGGTGCCGGCGTCGGGCTCGGGATGGGGCTCGCCATGACGAACTCGATGGGCGGCATGCTGGGTGTGAATGGAGGCGGTGGCTCGACGCCGGCCGGTCCGGGCAATCCGTCTACGCCGCCGGTCGTTCCGACGGTGGTCTGGCACGTGGCCGAGGCCGGCGCATCCGTCGGGCCTTTCACGCCGGCGCAGGTCGCGCAGGCCATCGCGGGGGGGCGAATCACGCGCGACACGTTGGTCTGGACTGCGGGCATGGAGGGCTGGCTCGCCGCCGGCGAGGTCGAGACGCTCGCCGGCTACTTCGCCCCGCAGCCGCCGCCGATCCCCGGGAGCTGAGTCCTTGGGCCGGGTGGGCCCGCACGCAGCCTCTCGATCACATGGAGATCCGGCGCGCGCCTAGCAGGGCTCGCCCACCTTCTCCATCCAGGACTTGTAGTCCTCGAAGCCGACCTTCTTCTGGCGTGCGGCTACGCGTTGCCGCAGGGCCTCGGCCTGCTCGGGGTCGGCGCCTCCGCGTCCTCGAGACTCGCGAGGATATTCTCAGCGGCCTGCTCGCCGCGATTGTCCACCTTGCGTGCCTCGAGGGCCGTGACGCGATCACCCTCACCGATGCCGAGATAGGCCTCGATCGCTGCTTCGCTCACCTGGGTGGCGTGCTTTCGTGAAGCGACGATGTTGCCCTTGCCCGTGACGACGTTGCCGACGGAGAACACGGTCGGAAAGCCCTCGAGTCGGCCGATGTCCCAGTCCTTGAAGTCGAAGAGCTCGCCGTTCATCATGATGCCCGGAATCGCCTCCGGGATCGAACCGATCGAGCTGATGATCGACGGACCGCGGACCTCGAAGGTTTCGTCCTGCGGGACGACGCGGCCGTTCTCGATCTTGGTGCGACGAAAGACGATCCCGACCAGCCGGCCGTCCTCGACGATCAAGGCCTCGGGCGCCGACAGCGGCTCGACCTTGAACATGTACTTGCCGGTGCTCTTCTCGAGCATTCGCCGTCGACCGGCCTCGACCTTCTTGATGCGCGCCTCGTCAGCACCTTCGGGTGCACTCATGAGGGGCATGTCCTCGATGCGTCGGCGGTAGTAGATCGTCGGTCCCTTGATGCCGAGCTCTTCCCAGCTCAGGCCGTGCTTCTCGAGGATCTTCGGGATTCCCTTGATCTCGAGCTCTTCGACGTTCGTCTCGATCCCGCGCTTCTTGAGAGCGGCGATCGTCATGTCGAGGGTGTGGATCTTGGCGACGTCGATCGACGCGAGCCCGCCGCCGATGATGATGGCTCCATCCTTCACGTCGTAGGTGGCGTCGGGCATGTCGCCGCGTTCGGCGTGATTGAACGCGATCACGAAGGGGTTCTGATAGACGAGGCCCTTGCCGACGTATTCATCGGCGCCCTCGATCGGGACGGGTCGATCGCGCCAGGCGCCGTTCGCGAGCACCACCGCGGAGAAGCCCCAGTCGTTCACGAGCTCCTTGAAGTCGATGTCCCGTCCGATCTTCGTCATCGGAATGAAGGTCACGCCGGGCTTCGACAGCTTCTCGTCGATCGTGCTGTATTCCTTCTTGCGCAAGGCTTCGTGCCATCGCGGCAGACCGTCTTCGATCTTGCCGTACGGTCGTTTGTTCTGTTCGAAGACGAAGACCGAGACGCCTCGATCCGCCAGGCGACTGGCGACCTCGGCTCCCGCCGTGGCTCCGCCAATGACCGCTACGTAGTGACCCGCTGCTTCGTTTGTCATGTCCACGATATTCGCAATTACGCGTGCGATCGACAACGCCGCTCGCGTCGAGCCGGGCGGGATCCGAAGCGCGTTCGAACAAGGTAGACTGCCGGCCGGAGGGGCCCGTAGCTCAGTGGTTAGAGCAACCGGCTCATAACCGGATGGTCCCTGGTTCAAGTCCAGGCGGGCCCACCACCCCTCCCCACGCGCCCGAACGGCGCCCTCGGCCCAAGCGCGCTCTGCGCGCGCTCAAAAACGGAGCCCTCAGCCCAAGCGCGCTCTGCGCGCGCTCAAAAACGGAGCCCTCAGCCCAAGCGCGCTCTGCGCGCGCTCAAAAACAGAAGAGCCCATTCCTTGCGGAATGGGCTCTGGGATCAGTCAGTGTGCGTTCTGTCTGGTCCCGCACTGTCACTCAAGGGAGAATGGGCCCCCGGTTGCGGCCTGAGGAACCCGTTTTCAGATTATCACAGCGAATCAAAAGCACAATGATTCCAGAAGCCTGTCGGCCGAGTTGCGAACCTCGCAGAGTCCGGAAGGCCTCCGCCGGCGGACTCGACCGTCGACCGTTGCGGGCCCGCTCGTGTCAGGGGACCAGACGCGTCGTTCCCTCGATCATCGCCAGGGCGTCCCGCTCTGGCTGGATCTGGATGTAGACGTTCTCACTCGCAGCGCCGCTTCCGCGTCCCGCGATCTCCAGGCCGGCCGCCGCGGGCTGCTCGCGCTCGGTGAGCCGGACCGACAGCTGCACGAAGAGGGTCTCGCCCGGCGAAAAGCGGATGCGTTGCTCGTTCCAGCCCCAGGCGACCAGGGCGATGCTTCGCATACCGGCGCGGAGATGGTGCGAGCCTGCGGAGAGCTCGAGGGTTTCGTACTCGCGGTTTCGGAACGAGCCGATCTCGCGACCGTCGAGGGTGACCCGAACCGTCGAGAGCGACGGGCGGTCGTCGACTCTGAAAAGATAGAGCCGCGCCCGGGACTCGGGCGGGAATGGGGCTCGCTCGAAGGGCGGCCCGAGCGGGGCACTCGCGCAGGCGCTCAGCCATAACAGCAGGAGCGCCACGAGCACTCGGCGTTTCGGGCTCTGACTTCGCATGGGTCTCTGACCTCCGGACTCGGCTTTCCGGTCCATGAAGCGAGACCATAGCCCGCGCACCCGCGAGATCCCCGAGGGCTCACGGATCGGGTGAGAGGCGCCCGGCGAGTTCCCGCGGTGGTCTACGCTACGCTGCCGCCGCGGAAGCGATCGACTTCGGGTCGATCGAGAAGAATCGGGGATCGAGCGCGCTCGCAAGCGGTGGCCAGCCTGGTCAACCCTCCCGGTCAGAAGGACGCGCGAAGGCGATGCAGAAAGACAAGGATCGCTACTGGGATTGCCTGGATCAGGCGATGGAAGCCTCCCACGGTGGGCGGATCGAGGAGGCGCTCGCCTGGCTCGACGAGGCGCTCAGGGTTCATCCGGACGGTGCCGAGGCCCATAATGGTCGGGGCGAGATCCTCTGGGATGACGGACGGGTCGACGAGGCGCTGATCGAGTTCGATCGCGCGATTCTGGCGGATGGGAAGTTCATTGCGGCGCATCTCAATCGCATCGAGCTGCTGATCGAGGAGCTCGGCGAGTTCGCCACCGCGGTCCGACTCGCCGACGAGCTGCTCGCGGGCCGGCCCCAGCTGCCCCGACCCGACCGCGCGCTGCAGGCCGAGGTCTACTATCTGAAGAGCAAGGCCCTCTTCTATCAGGACGACCTGGAGGGATCATTGTTCCTGGTCAGGCGCGCCGCGAAGGCGGG
Source organism: uncultured delta proteobacterium (assembly GCA_963698485.1). Taxonomy (GTDB): domain Bacteria; phylum Myxococcota_A; class UBA9160; order UBA9160; family UBA4427; genus UBA4427. The sequence continues at coordinate 38,726 of CAVORA010000007.1, forward strand.
CGGGGAGCTCGGGCTCTACTGCGCCTTCGAGGGACAGGTGCTCTTCGAGCTCGGCCACTACCAGGAAGCGAAGCGCGTGCTCGAGCGAGGCGTCGCGATGGACCCCGACTCGGCTCATACGCTCTATCACCTGGGACTCGTGCTCGAGCGGCTCGAAGACGAGGGGGAGGAGGCCGGCGCCCCCGGTGTCGGGATCGAGAACGCGGAGCAGGCCTTCACGCGCGCGAACTCGCTCGAGCCACAGCAATTTCCCCTGCCGATCAGCCTCGCGGAGCCGGTCTTCGCGCATGCCGTCGAGGAGGCGCTCGCGAATCTACCGCGCTCGATTCGGGAGCGGATCGAAGGCGTCAGCGTCGTGATCGAGGATTTTCCCACGCTCGAGCTCGTGCGCGAGGAACGCATCTCGCCCCAGACGCTCGGGCTCTTCATGGGCGTTCCGCGGACCGAGGCGATGCTCACCGATCAGCCGCTCGATCTCGATCGCATCCTGCTCTTCAAACGCAACCTCGAGAAGATCTGTCGCGACGAGGAGGATCTGATCGACCAGATCCAGACCACCGTCCGGCACGAGGTGGGTCATTACCTGGGCCTCGACGAAGACGACCTCGAACGCCTCGGGCTGGCCTGACGCGCGGGCGAAGAGAGACATGGCCACGACCCCTTCTGTGCTCCGAGGCGAATCCCGCAGGTCGATGCCCCGCGAGACGCAGCGCGCGGCGCCGGCCGAATTCGTCGCCCGCCTGCGGTCGATCGTCGGCGCCGAGAACTGTCTGGCGCGTGAAGGAGAGCTCTTCGCCTACGAATGCGACGGGCTGACGCTCGAGCCGCGCCGGCCGTTGGCCGTCTTGCTGCCCGCCACGACCCAGGAGGTCGCCCGAATCGTGCGCACCTGCCTCGAGTTCGGCATCGACTTCGTGCCGCGCGGCGCCGGAACCGGTCTCTCGGGCGGCGCGCACGCGACGCAGGATTCCGTGCTGATCGAATGCTCGCGCATGAACCGGGTGCTCGAGGTGGACGTGGAAGATCGCTTCGCCGTCGTCCAGCCGGGCGTCGTGAACGCCGAGCTGTCGACCGCGATCGCGCATCACGGACTCTTCTATGCGCCGGATCCTTCCAGTCAGCAGGCCTGCACGATCGGCGGAAACGTCGCGGAGAATTCCGGGGGACCGCACACGCTCAAGTACGGGACGACGACGAACCACGTGCTGGCGCTCGAGATGGTGCTACCGGACGGCCGGATCCAGCGCTTCGGCAATCGCCTCGGCGAAGCCACGGGCCCCGATCTCGTCGGTCTGCTCGTCGGCAGCGAAGGCACGCTCGGCATCGTCACGGAGGTGACCGTTCGCCTGACGCCGATCCCGCAGGCGATCGAGACGATGCTCGCGATCTTCGACGACGTCGTGGCGGCCTGTCGGGCGGTGGGTCGCGTGATCCGCTCTGGGGTGGTGCCGGCGGCGATGGAGATCGTCGACAAACGGACCATCGAAGCCGTGGAGGCGAGCGTCTACGCCGCGGGCCTGCCCACGACGGCGGGCGCCGTCCTGATCGTCGAGCTCGACGGACACCCGGTCTGCATGGACGGGGAGATCCGCACGATCCGGGAGGCCTGCGAGGCCGAGGGCTGTCAGGCGATCGAGATCGCGCGGGACGAAGCGGAGCGCACGCGTTTCTGGCGGGCGCGGAAGGGCGCGTTCGGCGCGATGGGACGGCTGGCACCGGATCTCTACGTTCATGATGCCGTGGTGCCGCGAATCCATCTGCCGGAGATCCTCGAGAAGATCGGCGAGATCTGCGATCGCCATGGTCTGAAGCTCGCGAACGTCTTCCACGCGGGGGACGGCAACGTCCACCCGAATATCTGCTTCGACCGACGCGACGCCGACGAGCTCGCGCGGGTGATCGCCGCCGGCGAAGAGATCCTGAGGGCCTGCACTGCGGTCGGTGGCGTGATCACGGGCGAACATGGCGTGGGCATCGAGAAGCGCGACTACATGCATCTGGTCTTCGACGCGGACGACCTCGAGCCGATGTATCGCTTGCGAGAGACCTTCAATCCCGATGGCGTCTGCAACCCCGGCAAGCTGATTCCGACGACACGCTTCTGTGTCGAGTCGAACCCGAAGGCGCGGGGCTACGACGAGGTACCGCTCTGATGGGCAAGGGCCTGGCGGATCTCGACGGATTGCGGCGCGCCGCGCGGATCGATGTGCCGGGGGCGGTGGTCGAGGAGGTCTATGCTCCGACGACACCGGCGGAAGTGTCGGAGGTCGTGGCGGCGGCGGCGGCTGAGGGGGCCGGGTTGCTGGTCTTCGGTGGCCGAACGCGGATCGACCTCGCGCGTCCCGCGCGTCCGATCCGGGCGGGTCTCACGCTCGAGGCGCTCTCCGGCATCGACACCTTCGAGCCCGACGAGGGCGTGCTTCACGCCGCGGCCGGAACGCCGATCGAAGAGATCCGACGCGTCGTCGCGAAGGAAGGCTGGGAGCTGCCGCTGGATTCGCCGGGTCCGCGCTCGACGGTCGGAGGAACGATCGCGAGCGCCGTCACGGGCCCGCGCGCCCAGGCCTTCGGCTCCGTCTCGGATGCGATCCTCGGGCTCGAGGTCGTGGGGGGTGACGGCGTCGCGTCGAAATGCGGCGGGCGCGTGGTCAAGAACGTGACGGGCTACGACCTGGCCAAGCTGTATTGCGGATCCTTCGGAACGCTGGCGGTCGTGACCGGGGCATGGCTTCGATTGCGTCCGCAGCCGGCCGTACGCGAGGCCTATCGCGCGCGCGTCGCGAACGGCCGCGCCAGCTTCGAATCGGTTCGCGCTCTGACCCGACTGACGAGCGTGCGCGCGCTGCTCTGGTGCGAAGCGACGGGAGATTCAGACGCGGAGCTCTTCGTCGAGCTCGGCGGCAGCGAGCAGGGCGTGCGCCACGATCGCTCGGTGTTCGACGAGCAGCTCTCCCTCGAGGCGATCTCGACCGACGAGATCGATCGGCTGCGTGACGCGCGGACAGCGGAGGGGGTCGCGCCCGACGAGCTGACCCTGCGCGCGCGAGTGCTCGGCTCGAAGTGCGAATCGCTGCGTCGGGAGATCTGCGACACGGGCCTCTCCATCTCGGCGGATCCGGGTCTCGGGGTGGTTCATGCGCGTGGCCGCATCACGCTTCCGAGCGTGTTGCTCGGGCTGCGCGCCCGCGCGGAGCGGGCCGGGGGAATCGCGACCTTCGAAGTCCTGCCGGACGCCTTTCGAAAGGACGTCGAGGTCTTCGGATCGCTCGACGGCACGGAGACGCTCGTCCAGGGCCTGAAGGCGCGCTTCGACCCCGCTGGCATCCTGAACCCCGGCCGTTTCGTGTGCGACGCTCCGGGAGGTCGGCCATGAGCAGCCACAGCAGGTCGACCCCCGAGCGCCCGGCCACGCCACTCGCCGCGCTGCTCGACAAGACGCTCTATGACGACAGTCTCGACTGTGTGCATTGCGGGCTCTGTCTCACGAGCTGCCCGACCTATCGCGTGACCGGCCGGGAGACGGCCTCGCCGCGTGGCCGGATCTACCTGATGAGGGGTGTCGCCGAGGGGCGCCTCCAGGATTCCGAGCTGCTCGAAGAAGAGGCCTTCGCGTGTCTCGGTTGTCGGGCGTGTGAGTCGGCGTGTCCGAGCGGCGTGCGCTACGGGGAGATGCTCGAGCAGGCGCGTGGTGCGATTCGCGCTTCGCAACAGGGCTTCGATCTCGCGGTCTGGCTCGAGCGCTTCGCCCTGCGCGAAATCGTTCCGCGCGCCAGACGGCTGTCGGGCATGGTCACGCTGCTGGGTTTCGTCCAGCGCCTGGGTCTCGACCGCCTCGCCGCGCGCATCCTGCCGCGGCGACTCGCCGACATGGCGAAGCTGTTGCCCCGGATTCCGCCCGCCGCGGAGAGGCGCCGGATGCCGGCGTTCACACCGGCGATCGGAGACCGGCGCGGGCGGGTCGCGCTCTTCGAGGGCTGCGTGATGCCAGAGTTCTTCGGTCGCGTGAACGACGCGGCGCGACTCGTTCTGGCGCGGGCGGGCTACGACGTGGTCGTGCCTGCGAGTCAGGGATGCTGCGGCGCGCTGCAGGCGCATAGCGGCGACCTCGAGTTTGCCCACGGTCTCGCCGAGGCGAATGTGCGCGCCTTCGAGACGGAGCTCGGCGACCTCGATGCGATCGTCGTGACCTCGGCCGGCTGCAGCGCGGCGCTGCGCGAGACCGAGGCCTGGATCGGTGAGTCGGGTGGCGCGCTGGCCGGAGGCGTGCGGGACGTGCTCGAGTTCCTCGATGAGGTGGGCTGTGCGCTCGAGCTCCGGCCGATCGCGAAGCGGCTCTGCTACGACGATGCCTGCCACCTGATCCACGCCCAGGGCATCTCCGCGGGGCCACGGCGACTGATCGAGTCGATTCCCGAGCTGACGCTCGTCGCGCATCGCAACCCCGAGGCCTGCTGCGGCGCAGCGGGCATCTACAACCTGACGCAGCCTGCCATGTCGAAGCGGGTGCTCTCGCCGAAGGTCGATGCCCTGGTCGAGGCGAATCCGGAGATCGTGGCGACGGCGAATCCGGGCTGTGCGATGCAGCTGTCGGCGGGGCTCGCCGAGCGCGGACTCGATGTGCCCGTGGTCCATCCGATCGAGCTGCTCGAGCAGGCGAGTCGACCGCAAGCGCCCTAGAGCTCGAGCGCTGTGTGCGGCGCGAGGGTCACGAACAACGCGCAGGCGGAATGCGCAGGCGGATGGGCCTAACGGTAGAGAAAGGCGTCGGGCGTCTGCTTGGGGACCCGCCAGCGCGGGAACGCGCCTAACGTGAAATCGCCCAGGCTGCCCCTGAAGACGAGGTCGAAGGGCAGGATCGAGTCGCGGCCGCGCACCATTCCGTAGCGCTCGCGCAGACTCTGGTAGACGAAATCGGACTCGGCCGTCGGGCGTCCGTCGGCGTCTTCCGTGAGGCCGAGCCCGGCGCGTTCGAGGTAGAGATCGCGGTTGGCGTCGGGCGCGAAACGCGCGTCCTCGTCGATCAGGCTGTTGCGTTGGACGGCCTCCTCGAGCGTGGCGGCGATCCGCCGGAGTCGCCTCTCGGAGATCTTGCGCATCTGGGACACAGGCGGACCCTTGTGGTCTCCGCCGTCGGCGACCAGGCGGATCTCCAGCACCCGCCCGCCGCGCAGCACGATGCCCTCCGGATGCAGCTCCCCATCGGCGGGGTCGTCGTTCAGGAGTCGCGGATTCAGGCCGGCGCCTTCGGGCCCGGCGACGGTCGGATTCTCGAGCAGGAACGACTTGGTGATGCGGATCGATTGCGGGCTCGCGTCTTCCCGGTCGGAGCGTGCGGTCATGCCTGCGGTCCTGCCGCCGGCCGAGTCGGGAAACTCGCGGGCGATCCCGTGCAGCATCGAGGCGCGCGTGTCCCGGCGGTCGATCTTCTCGACCTGAGCGAGACGCTCGACCGCCGTCTTTTCGACCAGCTCGGTGCGTTTCTCGGGGTCGAAGTCCTCGATCCAGTCCGCCATCCGCAGCGCCCGGCCCCAGCGTTCCTGCTTGACTTCGTAGGCGTAGAGCCAGTCGATGAGCGGCGTCTGCTCCTCGCCGTTCGGGAAGCGCGTCAGGTAGCGATAGCCGGCCAGCGCCGTGCCGCGTTGGAAATCGGGTGCGCCGGTCCAGGGGGAGATCATCGCACGCAGCGGAGCGAGGATGATCGTGATCGCGATCGTCGGCGTGTCGATCAGGTAGGCGAGCGGCGCCGGCAGGTTGGGGTAGCGCGGCCGGTTGACCCATTCGCCGGCGAGTCTCCATCCGAGCTCCGCCCGGACCCCCTTGCGATGGAGCCGGACGAAGGCGCCGTATGGATTCTGCCAGTCGTCGACGAGCAGCGTGCGCGCGTGACGCGCCATCGTCTCGCGATCCGCCGGCGCGGCCGAGAGGATCCGCAGCTGCTCGCGGGCGGCGGCTTCGAAGTCGTCCTCGATCCGGGCATTCGCACGGATGAACTCGATGCGCCCCTTTCCCTGGGGCCCGGCGGCGGCGCGGTAGTCGGCGACCAGGGCTCCGACATCTTCGACGTGGAGCGGTCTCGCGAGCAGCGCGGCGGAGAGCTGCCACTCGGCTTCACGTGCCTCGGGGCGGGTGGCGATCGCCTGGAGCGAACGCCTCGCTCGGCGCTCCTGGACGGCCACGGCCGCTTCGGTCTTCGCGAGCAGCTTCTGCGCGCGCTTGCGCGTTCGGCCGTTGGCGTCGGGGTGTTGATCGAGCACCTCGAGAGCATTCTCGGCCTGGTGTGCTGCGAGTCGCGCCTCGCCCATGTCGAGGGCTTTTTCTGCGGAGCGTATTCGACGGATGGCCAACGTCTTCTCGAGCCGCAGGACGTCGCGATCGATCTTTCGCTGGACGGCGGGGGCGATCGGCGAGTCGGGATGCCGCTCGACGAACTCCTGCCGCAGCGCGAGGGCCTGGCGGTCCGTGAGCGAGAGCGGCTCGCTATTCGAGAACTCTGCGAAGTAGTGGATCAAGCTGTTGGCGAGCTGGAAGGGCGCGATCACGAAGCCGGTGATGGCGGAGTTGCCGAGGGGCTGGGCCACGGAGTTGAACGTGCGCGCCCACAGACGATGCCAGCCGTCGAACTGACGACGCCCCGCCAGTCGCAATGGGTCGTCCTGGATCGTGCGGTCGAGTCGTCCCTTGAGGCGTGGATCGAGACCGAAACGTTTGCGGAGCCTGCGCGAGGCCTCGCGATAGGCGATCGGATCATCGAGCGTCGCGTTGCGCAGATCGACCGCCAGATTCGGCAAATCGTCCTGCTCGTCGTTCAGCTCGAGGCCCTCGAATCGCGCCAACGCCTCTTCGACGCGCGGGTCGATCGTTGCCTCGGTATCGACGTCGAGCGGGGACTTCTCCTCCGCTCTCGTGACGAGTGCCGCCGTCGCGAGGTCCGCTGCCGCGAGATCGGCCGGACCGGGCAGCCAGGGCTTGTCGCGGGCAAGCGGTGCGAGCAGCTCGTCGACCACGATCGCCTGGGGCTTGGCGCAGCCACCGAGCGCCAGGCAGAGAACGCACGCCAGGCGCAGTCCCAGGCGCGCCGCGGCGGGCCTGCTCGCGATCCCCGGACGGGCTGCTCGCCTAACGGTCGAAGCGATCGGCATCGATGGTCAACGTGAGTGCGAGGAAGGCTTCCAGCTCGCGAGTGGCTTCGAGCTTCTCCGGTCGCCCGTCGTGGCTGGCGACCAGCTCGTAGAGCTGGATGCTGGCCTCGGCGAGCTCGCGGAAGCGGGCTGGGTCGAAGGCGAGACTCTCGGCTGGAACGGCCGCGAGGTATTCGCGAGACAGGGTTTGATAGAAGTTCGCCAGGCGCAGGAGATGTCGCAGGCGATTCTTGCTGCCGCCATGCCGGGTCGCCACACGCTGGAGCTCCTGGAGCGCGAGCAGCGTTCCCTCCGGCAGGACGAAGCGCATCGCCACGAAATAATGCGCGCGCGTGACGTCCGCTCGCTCGATCTCTTCCTGCACGATCCAGCGATAGTGCTCGTCGTCGAGCTCGCTCTCGACCAGCGACAGCCGAGCGATCCGCTCGTCGAGGTCGAGGCGCACGCCCGCCGGGTCGAGCGGAAGAGGGGCGACGCCTCCGTCGGAGATCGGATCGACGAGGTCGAGTCCGATGCGGACCGCCTGATGGATCCGCTCGCAGAGCGCCGCGCTCTCGAGCGCGCTCTCGCGAAGCTCGTCCGAGAGCCGCGCGCTCTCGCGGTAGTGCTGGGCTGCCAGGTCGAAGCCACGCAGGCGTTCGAGCGCGCGCGCCTTCGCGAAGAGCAGCACGCCATCCATGTAGCCGCTACGCATCGCGTCCGCTTCGGCGCGCTCGAGATTCTCGAGCCGCAAGAGCGAGGCGCGGTAGACGTTGCGTCCGCTGAAGTCGCGCGCGGCGGGGAAACGATAGGTGTCGTCGGGGATGTGCCGCCGCAGGACCGCGACGGTCTCCAGGATGCCCTCGCTCGGGCCGTAGACCGCTTCGGCCTGCTTGCGCGAGAAGGTCTGGCAGCCGGTGGTTGCGCAGAGCATCAGGCCGAGACCCGCCGCCAGCGCCGCGGATCGGATGCGGATCGTGCGGGGCGAGAGCCCTTCGGACGAAGCCTGGCGATCCACGTGTCGTTCATGGCGGGCCGGACGCGGGTTCAACCGCCGGACCGGGGGCGTCCGTCGCCGCTGCGACGTCGCGGGCTCGAGGACTTGCTGGCGGTCTTGCCCGGGGCCTTTCCGGAGGTCCTGCCGGCGGTTCGGGCTGGCGCCTTCTTAGGCCGCCCGGTGCCGCGTCGGGTGACGACGGCGTTCAGCATCTTCTCCGTCGCGATGATCGCGGCCGCCAGCTGGTCGGAATCGACGCCGAGCGTCGAGAAGGTCTCGCCCGGTCGGCGGCGTGCGGCGGCCGTCGTGGACTTGCCGGCCTCGATCGACCAGGTGATCGTCGTCTCGACGAGCGCGCCGGTGCGGCCGCCGGGCGGAATTCGCACGCGGTAGTCCGCCAGGATCGGCACCTCGATCCCGAGCTGCTTGGCGGCCTTCTTGAGCGCATTCATGAAGGCGTCGTAGCCGCCGTCGCCACTCGAGGAGGCCTTCTCGACGACGCCCTTGTAGGCGATCGCGACCTGGGCCTGCGGAGCGCCGTCGCTCGCGACGTCGACCCGGTAGCTCTCGATCTTGACCAGCTGATCCCCGGGCCTCTTGAGCACGTCCGCGATCAGATAGGGCAGGTCGTCCGGCGTCACGATGTGCTTCTTGTCGCCGAGCTCGACGATCCGGTCGAGCACCCGGTCGCGGTCGCTGTCGGGCAGGGCGATGCCCATGGCGGCGAGATTGTGGTCGAGGGAGGCCTTGCCCGAGAGCTTTCCGAGGGCGTAGCGACGAGCGCCGCCGAAGCGACTCGGCGCGAGGCGGGTTCCGTAGAGGTCCCCCTTGGCATCGCCGTCGGCGTGGATGCCCGCGGTCTGCGTGTAGACGTCGCGACCGACGATCGGGGTGTTCGCGGCGACCTCCTTGCCCGAGAAGGTCTCGACCATGCTCGAGAGCGCGCTCAGGCGATCCTCGCGGACCGCGGTGCGCGCGTCGCTGTGGTCGTGGATCGCCGCGACCACCTCTGCCAGTGACGTATTGCCCGCTCTCTCGCCCATGCCGTTCACGCTCGTGTGGACACCGCGCGCGCCCGCCTGGATCGCGGCCAGGCAGTTGGCGGTCGCGAGCCCGTAGTCGTTGTGGCCGTGGTACTCGAAGTCGACGGCGGGCCAGGTGGCCGTCATCAGGCCGACATAGCGCGTGACGTCCGCCGGTGAGAAGACGCCGAGCGTGTCGGCGAGATAGACCCGGGCGACCCGCAGCTCGCGCAGCGCCTGGACCATCGCGAACACGTAGTCGAAGGAGTCGCGCACGCCCCGCGACCAGTCCTCGAGGTACACGTTCACGGTCAGGCGCTTGCGGCGCGCGTAGCGGATCGTCTCGGAGATCCGGGCGCGATGCTCCTCGGGCGTGAGGCCGAGCTGCTCGAGGCAATGCTTCTCGGAGCCCTTGGTGAGCAGGTTGAGGACCTTGCCGCCGGCCTCGCAGATCCAGTCGACGGATTTCTTGCCGTCGGTGTAGCCGAGCATCTCGATGCGCTGGAGGAGTCGCTCCTTGCGGCCCCATTTCGTGATCGTCTGGGCCGCTTCGAGCTCACCCGCGGAGACGCGCGTCGAGGCCATCTCGATCCGGTCGACCTCGAGGTCGACGAGCAGCATGCGGGCGAGCTGGAGCTTCTCGGCCGGCGTGTAGGAGACGTTGGGCGTCTGCTCACCGTCGCGCAGCGTCGTGTCCATGATCGCGATGTGTCGCTTCCCGTCGGTCGGCGGGTTCCGGACTTCGGTCGAGCGTTCGCGCGGGCGGGTTCGGGAGGAGGGCATCTTCGGGGCGGCTGTCATCGGATTCGTCTGATTTCTGGTCGCGTGACCACGCGGCGCGGGGCGTCACGGGTCGTGCGTTTCGAGGGGGGAGGCGGCCCGAGCGGGGCGGCGGGAGCGCCGGAGGGTACCCCGCGCGCGTGCCCGGTGCGAGCGGAGACGGGCCCCCGCGCGGCCCTGCTAGGGTCTCCACCTTCGGGGTGACAGCGGCCCACCGGCTGCTTGCCCGGGCCCCAACGGGCGGGAGCGGATCGTGGAATCGATGCACGTCGAGGTGGAGTCAGCGCAGGCCGCGCAGCGGTTGGACCGCTTCCTGGCGGATCGCCTCGGGATCTCCCGGGCCCGCGTGCGGCACCTGCTGGAGGTGGGCCGGATCCGGCTGGGCGAGCGGACGCTCGCGCTCTCGGACAAATCCCATCCGGTCGCCGCAGGCGAGCGCTTCGAGATCGCTGGATCCCTGCGCGCCGAGGAGGAGACGCCGGTGGCGCGTCTCGATCTCGATTGCGAGATCGTGGCCGAGGGCGTCGGCTGGATCGTCGTCGACAAGCCGCCGGGACGTGGGGTGCATCCGCTGCGACCGGATCAGACCGACACGGTCCTGAACGCCGTCGTGGCGCGCAGGCCGGCGATCCTCGGAGTCGGAGAGGGCGGCCTGCGATCCGGCGTGGTGCATCGGCTCGATGTCGACACCTCCGGCGCGCTGGTCTTTGCGACCGATCCGGAGGTCTGGACCCGGCTCCGCGGCGCCTTCAGCGCGCATCGCGTCGACAAGCGCTACCAGGCGATCGTGGCGGGTCGCTTCGAGAAGCCACGTCGCCTCGACTTTTCGCTCGAGATCAGCCGGCACCAGCCCGCGCACGTGCGGGTCGCCGAGGGGGGACGTCCCTGCCGCGCCTACGCCCGGCCGCTCCGCGTCTTCGAGGGGGCGACCTGGGTCGAGGTGAAGCTCGAGACCGGATTCCTGCATCAGATCCGCGCTTCGATGGCCGAGGTCGGTCATCCGATCCTGGGCGACGCGGAGTACGGAGGCGTGGGAGAAGGGATGCCCATCGAGGTGCCGCGGCAGATGCTGCACGCCGGCAAGCTCTCGGTCGGACCGATCAACGTCGAGATTCCGCTGCCCGAGGATTTCGAGGCCGCACTGGCTCTGCTCGCGGGCCCCGAGGCGTGACGCGCGGAGGCCGGCGCAGCGGTTCGCGCGATAGCGCGCAGTGGCCCCCCGACTATCCTGTGCGCCATGAAGACCGGCTCCAAAGCAGATCGCATCCATCAAGAGCTTCTCGAGTTCCTGTTTTCGGCTCATGCCCGGGTCATCACGGAGCAGGACGGCGCGGCCTTCGCTGAACGCGTCGCCGAGATCCGCCGGCTGACCGAACGGCTCCGCGCACGTTATGCGACGGCGGACGAGAAGAAGCTCGTTGCACGCCTGCATCGGATGTCGGCGGGAGAGCTGCGCGAGGTCGCGCGCGCGTTCACGCTGCTCTTCTGGCTGCTGAATCTGGCCGAGGCGCGTCGGTTCGAGCAGGAGCGCGGGACCCGCGAGACACAGAGCTTCCGCTCGCTCTTCGAGCGGACGAAGAAGGCGGGCGTCTCGGGCGAGCAGATCGCGGCGACGCTCGGAGACCTGCGCGCCACCATCGTCCTGACCGCTCATCCGACGGAGGCGCTGCGCTGGTCGTTGCGCGAGACGCTCAGTCGGATCGACGCGCTGCTCGGCCGGCGAGAGGACGCGAAGGGCGCCGAACGCGTGGCCTTGGAGGAAGAGATTCTCGGCGAGATCACCGGTCTCTGGCTCTCGACCACGCTGCGAACCCGCAAGCCCACGCCGATCGACGAAGTGCGTTATGCGATCCACGTGCTCCAGGAAGTCCTGGTGCATGCCGTGCCGAAAGCCACGGCGCGGCTGTTGTCGGCGCTGCACGAGGTCTATGGCGCCGAGGGCGTCACCGGCTCGGACGAGGTGGAGCTCGCGGCCCATCGCAGCCTGCGCGTGGGCTCCTGGATGGGGGGCGATCGCGACGGCAATCCCTTCGTGACGGCGACGATCACGGAGGAGGCCCTGCTCGAATATCGCCAGGCGATCCTGCGACACTACCTCGAGCAGCTCGCCGGTCTGATCGACCGGCTCACGATCTCCGACCGACGCGCCCCGGTCACGCCAGCGCTCGAGGCCTCGATCGAGCGTGATCTGGCCGAGCTGCCCGGGCTGCGCGCGCGCGTCGCCGGCCGCAATACCTCCGAGCGCTATCGGGTGAAGCTGAACGCGATGATGCTCCGCCTCGAGCAGGCGATCGCAGAGGGTGAGCGCGGCTGCGTGCCCGGCGAGCTCGGCGGTTATCGCGAGGCGCGGGAGATGGACGCCGACCTCGAGCTGGTGCGCCAGAGCCTGGTGGAGACCGGCGCCGGCCGGCTCACGGGCGGCGCGCTGGCCGGTCTGATCAACCAGCTCGACGTCTTCGGCTTCGAGTTCGTCTCGCTCGACATCCGACAGAACCAGTCGAAGCATCGACAGGCGAGCGCCGAGCTCATCTGTCCCGTAGAGGGTCCGCTCGACGAGCTCTCGCTCGAGGCACAGCAGGTCTTCCTCGAAGGCGTCGTGCTCGCGAAGGACACGATCGCGATTCCAGATTCGGGTCTCTCGGACGACGCGCAGGAGGTGATGGACACGCTTCGTCTGGTCGCGACGGTGCCGATGCCGCCGCGGGGTCGGGCGATTCGCGATCTCGTGATCAGCAATACCGAAGGCGCGATTCCCGTTCTCGAGCTGCTCGCCCTGTGTCGCCAGGTCGGGCTCGTGCGACCGAAGGGAGCGTCGGGCTTCGAGAGCGACGTGAACATCGTGCCGCTCTTCGAGTCCATCGACAGCCTGCGCGGTGCGGTCGACTCGATGGAGCTGCTCTACTGCTCGCCGGCCTATCGACTGCAGCTCGAGGCGCGGGGCCTGCGACAGCAGGTCATGATCGGCTACTCGGACTCCATGAAGGATGGCGGCTATCTGGCGGCGTGCGCTGCACTCGAGCAGGTCCAGCGCGAGCTCTCCGCCCATGCGAGGAGTCACGGCGTCCGGCTCGAGTTCTTCCACGGTCGCGGCGGCACGATCGCACGCGGTGGCGGGCCGACCCATCGGGCGATCCTCGCGCAGCCCAGCGGCACGGTCGATGGTCGTATCAAGCTGACCGAGCAGGGGGAGGTGATCAGCTCGAAGTACGGCACCGAGACCTCGGCGCTCTACCACCTCGAGCTGATCCTGTCCGCGACCCTCGAAGCCTCGCTCTGCGACGCGATCCCGGGTCGCGCGAAGGAGCCGCCGGCGAAATGGCGCGAGGCGCTCGACGCGCTGGCGGATGGCTCCCGCGCGGCCTATCGCGGACTGGTCTACGAGACGGAGGGCTTCGTCGACGCCTTCTATGCGATGACTCCGATCCAGCAGATCTCGGCGCTGAACCTCGGGAGTCGTCCGGCCAAGAGGACGGACACGCGGGCGATCGGGAACCTGCGCGCGATTCCCTGGACCTTCTCGTGGAACCAGACGAGGATCCTGCTGCCGAGCTGGTACGGCGCCGGCTCGGGCGTCGCGGCCTACTGCGAGCATCACCCGGGTGGGCGCGACAAGGCGCTCTCGCAGCTCCGGACGATGTATCGGCGCTGGGCCTATTTCCGGACCGTGATCGACAACCTCGAGCAGGTGCTCGCGAAGACGGACCTGCATATCGGGGCACGTTATGCGGCGCTCGCGAAGGACGTGCCGGGCGCCTCGGATGTCTTCCTCGGGATCGAAAAGGAGTTCCAGCGCACGCTTCGCGCGGTCCGTGACATCTCCGGCGAGAGCCGGCTGCTCGCGCGCGACCCGGCGCTGCGTGAGGCCCTCGACCTTCGGACGCCCTATCTCGATACCCTGTCCTACCTGCAGGTCGAGCTGCTCGATCGCAAGCAATCCGGTCGTGGGCTCGACGGAAAGAGCGACGACCTCGAGCGCGTCGATCGCGCGATCCAGCTGACGATCAACGGAATCGCGGCGGGGCTACGCAATACGGGTTAGGCGTTGCGACCGGCATGTGACGAAGGGCGGGGCCGGACCTCTTGCGCGTGGCCAGACGCCGGCCGCGGCCTTTGCCCTCAGCCCATCACGTCCATCGAGCCGGCGAGGGCCTCGAGGGTCTTCGGGTACATCCCCTTCTTCAGCGCGTGCATGGCGGGGTCGGCCTTCGAGGCGAGCGCGGCGGCGATCGAGATCGCCTTGGGGAGGACCTCGGCCTCGGGCACGGCGTGATCGACGATCTGCCGGGCGAGTGCCGCCTCCGCCGTATAGCGCGTGCCCGTCACGATCAGCTCGTGGGCCGTCTGATGGGAGACGCGGGCCTGGATGATGGCCGTCATGCCGGGATGCAGCGGCGCCTTCATGTCGATCTCCGGCATGCACCAGAACCCCCGCTCCCTGCGCATGACGCGATAGTCGTGGGCGAGAGAGATCTGCGCGCCGGCGCCGAAGGCGTGGCCGTTGATCGCGGCGACGGTGATCGCGGGGAACGTGAGCACGCGTGCCATCAGCTCGAGGACGCCGGGGATGTAGGTCTTGCGGGCCTCGTCGTCCGCCTCGCCCAGCATCCACTCGAGATCGAGACCGTTCGAGTAGAATTTCCCCGTTCCCGTCGTCACGAGCGCCGCGGGATTGCCAGCGCGTTCCACCTCGTCGAGCGCTGCGTGCCACGCCGAGACGTTCTCCGGTCGGAATCGATTCTCCGGGACATCGAATCGCAGGACGAAGACGTCCCCCTCGCGGCGGAGGTCGATCATGCGCCGCCCCCCCTCATCTGGAGTCCCATCGCCTTCGCGCGCGCGTCCTCGGCCTCGGGGATCTTGCCCTGCTGCATCAGGATCCGCGACAGGTTCGTGTGTGACAACGGATCATCGGGCTCGATCGCGACGAGCCGCTCGGCCGCCTCGATCGCGGCATCGAGGTCCCCCTGCCTGGCGAGCGCCATGGACAATCCGTTCCAGGCGATCGCGAGTCCTTCGTCGATTTCGAGGGCGGCGCGGTAGCGCCCGATGGCTTCCGCGACCTCGCCCTTCACGAAGAGCGCGAAGCCTTCCTTGTAGAGCGACTTGGCTTCCGATTCCTGGCTCGCATCGGTCATCGGTATTCTTCCTCGTTCGTTTCCGGAGCATGGCGGGGGGCTTCTGGGCACGCGAGTATACTCCTCCGACGATGGAGATCAGGACGCTCGAAGCGCGGGAACGGATGCGGGTGGCTGCCATGCTGGATGGCTGGCGCCTTGCAGAGGGCTGGACGGCGGGCGACCGCTTCCGTCAGCAGGCGGAGTTCGATCCGAGCTGGGCGGACGAGAATGTCTTCGTCGCGGTGGAGCAGGATCGGCTGCTGGCCGCACTCTCGATCTTTCCGCGACACATGAGAATCCTCGGGCACGTGATTCCGACCGCCGGTGTCGGCAATCTCTTCACGGAGACGGAGGCGCGGGGTCGCGGGATCGCGACCGAGCTGCTCGAGCGCGCGTGCGACGCGATGCGCACCCGGGGTCTCGAGCTGGCGATGATCTTCCCGGGACGACCGCCAGCGACGCAAGAGTTCTTCGCGAAGCGCGGCTGGCATTCCTGGGGCGGGCAGCAGACGATCCTGCGCGTGGATCCTCTGGCGTCGGCGCGCGCCAAGCAGACCGCGGCCGACGATTTCGAGCTCATGCCGGTCGGTCCCGAAGACCAGCGCGCGCTGCAATCGGTGAAGTCCATCCACTCGGCCTACGCCGCCAGTCGCAGCGGGACGATCGTTCGCGATGACGCACTCTGGCGCGCCTGCCTGCAGCTCACGCCGGCGCCCGTCGAGGAGTTCTGGATCGCGCGCCGTGGTGGCTTGACGGTCGCCTACGCACGCGCGTCGATCGTCGACGACGTGCTGACGCTGACGGAGCTGGGCCGCTTCGAAGACGGTGCGGGCGCCCTGGCGCGCTTGATCGCGAGCCTGCTCGAGCCGCGCGAGGACGATCCACTGCTTCGGGGAACGACGGCGGGCAGCACCCGGAGCGCCGAGCTCAGGTCTGCGATGGTGCTCCCGACCTTCGACGACCTGGGCCTGACGGTGGCGCTCGAACATCTCGGGATCCGTTCGCATCCGATGGACGACGCCCGGGCGAGCTTCCGCTGCGTCAATCTGATCGGCCTGGCCTCACGTCTCGACGTGGACCTGCTGGCCGACGAGGACGGGACGGCATTCCTGCAGCGGATCCTGCCGCCGGACGCGATGGTCTTCTGGCCGGCCGATCGTTTCTGATGGGCGGGCCTCTCAAAGGAAGACGTGGCGGACTGGAGCGCGAGTCTCGGCAGGAGATCGAGCTGGAGAGCGTCGAGGTCCGCGAGAGTCCCGTACACGGACGCGGCGTCTTCGCCCGTCGGCGGCTTCGACCCGGGCAATGGATCGGCCGTTTCGAAGGCACACCGACCGAGGAGGACGGGACCTACGTGCTCTGGGTGTGCGACGAGCGTGGAGACGAGGTGGGGGTTCGCGGGCGTAACGCGTTGCGATTCCTGAATCACGGAAGGCCCCCGAACGCGGAGTTCGAGGATCTCGATCTCTACGCCATCCGCAACGTGCCGCCGGGCGCGGAGCTCGTGATCGACTACGGTGACGCGTGGAATGACGAGTCTCGTCCGGCGAGAGACGACGAGACCTGATCGGTGGCGTCGGTCGGTCGACGGCATGGACCGCTCGGCAGCGCTTCGCCTCGGTGCGATCGGGTCAGCCGGGTCGAGAGCCTGCGACGCTGCGGACGCGTGGCAAGGGAGTGACTGGATGACGAGATCGATCGGGCGATGGGGCGGTTGGGCGATGGCCGGGTTCCTGCTGGCGGCGGGGGTCGGATGCGGGGGGCGCATGCCCGCGGACCTGGGGGTTGCGAACGGTCGTCTCCGGCCCTGCCCGGAATCACCGAACTGCGTTTCGAGCTTCGCGACCGACGATCGACACGCCATTGCAGCGCTTGCGATCGAGGGCTCACCCGCTGCCGCCTGGGAGGCCCTCGAAGCCGATCTGGCCGCCCGTGAACGCGTCGAGATCGTTCGGAGTGAAGAAGACTATCTGCACGCCGTCTTCACCACGAAGCTGATGCGCTATCGGGACGACGTGGAGTTCCTGTTGCGGCCGCAGCAGGGGGAGATCGCCGTACGTTCGGCCTCGCGCGTCGGCTACGGAGACATGGGCGCCAATCGCAATCGCATCGAGTCGATCCGGGCGGCGCTCGGCGAGCGCGGCGTCGTGCGGATGTCGACCGACGACTGAGCCTCGTCAGGCTGATCCGTCGCGCGGTGGCCGCCGGAGCAGCACGAGCGTCGCGCCGAGGCCGCCGAGGCTCTGTGGCGCCTGCGCGAAGGCGAGCACGGATCGCGCGCTCGCTCCGGTCGTGAGCCAGTCCGGGAGGGCTTCGCGAAGGACGGCTTCTCCGGCCGCCGAGCGCTGACCGCGTCCGTGGATCACGATCACGCAGTCGAGGCCCCGGGCACGGGCAGCCTCGAGCCGCCGGGCGAGCGTCCTCCTGGCGGGCTCGAGGCGCATGCCGTGCAGGTCGATTCGTTCGCGCGGGGGCCACTCGCCGCGCGACAGCGCCAGCAGCTGCAGGTCGTTCACGCCTTCGGCCGCGGCGCGATGCCGATCGTTGGGATCGGGCCAGCGAAAGCCGCTCGATCGATCGCGGGCATGGTTGCGTCGTCCGCCCATTCGTGGCGTCGTCGCGCGCTTCGGGTCGATGCGCGCGGGCCCGCCTCGAAGAGGCTTGGCATCGCCTAACAAGTCGGCGAAGCGCGCCTCCCGGTCTTCTTCGTCGCCCGAGCCGGATCCGTGATCGCCCCCGGTCATGATTCCTGCTTGCGGGCCGCCCGCGCCGACCGCTCGTTCGTCATGCCGAGCAGCGCCATCGCCTTTCGCGTTGGACCGGCGTGGGCGAGCTCGAGCAGGGTCGTGGGCTCGACCCAGCGATGCGCGACGAAATCCTTGCGCCGGACTCGCGAGCCCTTGTCGGCGATGCAGCGGAAGACCTCGAGCTCGAGACGGCGATGGGTGAAGAGATGCTCGACCCGGCCTACGGGCTCGAGGCGTCTGATCTCGAGCCCGACGGCGTCGGCGATCACCGGCGCGATCCGATCCTTGGCCTCATCCGTCGCCTCGATGGGCCCGCCCGGCAGCTCCCAGAGCCCGGCCATCAGGCCGGTCTCGGGTCGCCGGACGGCCAGGATCTTGCCGCCCCGTTCGACCCATGCCGCCACCGCGCGCACGCGCGTGGGCTTTGCCTTCTTCTTCTTGACCGGAAGGGACTCGGCGTCGCCGACGGCATGTGCGTCACAGAATCCCCTGATCGGGCAGGCCAGGCAGGCGGGGTTGCGCGGGGTACACAGCATCGCGCCGAGCTCCATCAGCGCCTGATTCAGATCGCCGGGCCGAGGACCCCGGACGAGCTCTCCCGCCACCGCCCACATGTGCTCGACGACGGAGCGGGCGGCGCTGTCTTCACGTATGCCGAGTAGTCGGGCGAAGACACGGATCACGTTTCCGTCGACCAGGGGGGCTTCGCGATCGAAGGCGATCGAGGCGATGGCGCCGGCGGTGTATCGGCCGATCCCCTTCAGATCCTGGAGCCCCTCGGCCGTGTCGGGCAGCTTGCCGGCATGGTCGCGGACGACGCTCTCGGCCGCGTGCTTCAGGTTGCGCGCGCGCGAGTAGTAGCCGAGTCCCGTCCAGACGGCGTAGACGTCGTCGAGGTCGGCGCGGGCCAGGCTCTCCACATCGGGAAAGGCGTCGAGGAAACGCTGCCAGTAGGGGATCACCGTCTCGACGCGCGTCTGCTGCAGCATCGCCTCGGAGATCCAGATCGCATAGGGGTCGCTGGTGCGTCGCCAGGGAAGGTCGCGCCGGTTGGCGTCGTACCACGCCAGGAGCGGTGCCCGGACCCTGCGGATCTCGGCGGACTCGGATTCGGAGAGCGGCTGGGATTTCGATGCCCGGCGCGTTCGGATGGACATTCAGGGGGAATAGCAGTTCGCGTCGCCGGGGGTGAGCCGGGACGGGGGATTCGTCGCGACGGGACCTCGCGCGCCCCGCGCTAGAGGCGAACGGGCAGAACGCGCTCGAGGCGGATGCGATCGGCCAGCACCCGCGCCGAGAGCGCATGGATCTCGACCCCGGCCCGCGCCGCCTCGCGAAGCGTCTTCCCATACTCCGGGTCGATGTCGTCGGCGGGGGCCACGTCGTCGGCATCGGCCCTCTGGACGAGATAGACGAGGGCGGTGCGATCGCCCGCGGCACTCCGGGACATGAGGTGTTCGAGGTGTCGCCGGCCACGGGTCGTGATGGCATCGGGAAAGCGGGCGTGGCGATCGGCGCAGAGGGTCACGCTCTTGACCTCGATCCAGCAGGGCTGGTCGTGATCGGGATGACCCGACAAGCGAAAATCGAAGCGGGAGCCTTCGACCGTCGCGACCTCGCGATCGACGACGCCGTACCCCGCGAACGGCGAGTAGGCCCCCGCCTCGAGCGCGCGGCGCATCACTGCGTTGGCCCTGGCCGCGTGCAGCCCCACCCAGATCCGTCCGACGCGGATCATCTCGAGGGTGTGCCGCAGCTTTCGCTTCGGGCCGTCGTGGGTCGAGCAGCGGACCGCCGCCCCCGGCGTCTGGGTCCCGAGCATGCTGCCGGGATTCGGGCAATGCACCGTCCGCTCGCTGCCGTCCTCGAGTCGGACGTCGGCCAGGAAGCGCTTGTAGCGACGAATCAGTCGCGCGCGCAGGGCGGCCTCGATCGGCAGGGCGATGGGTTTCAGGGGGTGCATCGATTGCGGGGCGCTCGTTCGGGCAGCTCGGTTGGAGGGAACCCTACGGCAAGCGCTGCGCGCCTCCAATGCCCCGCCCGCCCCGCCCGCAGCCGAAGCCGCTCAGGCTGGCTCTTGCGCCCCGCCCATGCCGCGAGGCTCGCCGTTGACGCCGCCTGGACCTCGCGTCACGCTCGGGGCGCCGGCACGTGAGGGGAGGACAGGCCCGTTGAGGGACCGCTTGAGTCGATTGATCCTCGTTCGTCACGGCGAGACCGCAGGCCAGTCGAGCATCCGGTACTACGGCGTCACGGACGTGCCGCTCTCGGACCTCGGGCGAGGGCAGGTGCAATCGGCTCGGCAGCACGTCGTGGGCGAGGTCTTCGAAGGCGTGTGGGCGAGCACGCTGTGTCGATCGTGGGAGTCCGCGAGCCTCGTCGCGCCCGGTCATCCGATCCATCTGGAATCGGATTTCAGGGAGATCGATTTCGGGCGCTGGGAAGGCCTCACGGCCGAGGAGATCGCCCGCCTCGATCCCGCGCTGCACGCGGACTGGCGTAGCCAGCGGCCGGGCTTCGTGTTTCCGGAGGGCGAGGCGCGCGCCAGCTTCCGCGCGCGCGTCGCTCGCGGCCTGGATCGACTGCGTGCGACGGGCGTCGGGTCGGCGCTGATCGTCGCCCACAAAGGGGTGGTGCGGACGCTGCTCGAGCTGGTCACGGGCTTCACGCTCGAGGGTGAAGAGCCGCCCCTGGGAGGCGTCGTGCACGCTTCGCGCAACGCGCGAGGCGAGTGGTACACGGGGCGGATCGGAAGCGACGGGACCTGCAGTGAAGCGCCCGTCGGCCATCCGCTCGAGGCACCCTGAAACGAGGGCCAGAAGGGATCGTTCGCCGGGCGTCTCTAGAGTACGCCGTAGGCGAGCATCGCGTCCGCCACCTTGATGAAGCCGCCGATATTCGCGCCGCGCACGTAGTTGATGAAGTCGCCGTCCTTGCCGTGAGTCTCGCACGTCGAGTGGATGCGCTTCATGATGTCGAGCAGCTGCTTGTCCACTTCCTCTCTCGACCACGACAGTCGCATCGCGTTCTGCGTCTGCTCGAGGCCGCTGACCGCGACTCCGCCGGCATTCGCGGCCTTGGCCGGGCCGAACAGGATCTTCGCGTCGAGAAAGACGTTGATGGCCTCGATCGTCGACGGCATGTTCGCGCCCTCGGATACGAGTTGGCAGCCATTCGCGACGAGGGTCTTCGCCTCGTGCTCCTCGAGCTCGTTCTGCGTGGCGCAGGGAAAGGCCAGCTCGCAAGGGACGTTCCAGGGGCGCTCGCCCTCGTGGAACTCGCCGCCCCACTTGTCGACGTACTCGCTGACCCGGCCGCGTTTGTTGGTCTTGAGATCGACGAGCCACGCGAGCTTCTCTTCGTCGATGCCGTCGGGATCATGGATGTAGCCCCCGGAGTCCGAGAGCGTGAGCACCTTGCCACCGAGCTCGATGAGCTTCTCCGCCGTGTACTGCGCGACGTTGCCCGAGCCCGATACGACGCAGCGCTTGCCATTGATGTCGTCGCCGCGGGTGCCGAGCATCTCACGGGCGAAATACACGCAGCCGTAGCCCGTCGCTTCCGTGCGGATCAGCGAGCCGCCGAAGGCCAGTCCTTTGCCGGTGATGGTGCCGGTGAACTCGTTCTGGAGTCGCTTGTACTGTCCGAAGAGGTAGGAGACCTCGCGGGCGCCGACGCCGATGTCGCCGGCCGGGATATCCGTATTCGGTCCGATGTGACGGTAGAGCTCGGTCATGAAGGCCTGACAGAATCGCATGACCTCGCCGTCGCTCTTGCCGTGGGGGTTGAAATTCGCACCACCCTTCGCGCCCCCCATCGGCAGCGTCGTGAGCGAATTCTTGAAGACCTGCTCGAAGCCCAGGAACTTGAGGATCGAGAGATTCACGCTCTTGTGGAAGCGCAAGCCGCCCTTGTAGGGACCGATCGCGTTGTTGAACTGCACTCGCGTCCCGCGGTTCACGCGTACGTTGTCGTCGTCGTCGGTCCAGCAGACGCGAAAGATGATGACCCGGTCCGGTTCGGTCATGCGGTCGAGGATGTGCGCTTCCTTGTAGGCCTTCTTGTCTTCGAGGAAGGGGACGATGTCACGGGCGACCTCGTGGACTGCCTGGTGGAATTCGATCTGTCCGGGATTGCGCCTCTCGAGCCCTTTCATGAAGGATTCGAGATAGGCATCCGCCTGGGCCCGCTGAGCTTTCGAGAGTGCCATCGATCGGATCCTCCTGTGGCGGGCCGGAGCACGCGCCGTACGGTTCAGTCCTCGTCGCTCTCGCGGAGCTTCGCCAGGACACTGAAGTCCTCGAGGGTGCTGGTGTCGCCCGCGACCTCCTTGCCCGAGGCGATGTCACGCAGGAGTCGGCGCATGATCTTGCCCGAGCGCGTCTTCGGAAGCGCGTTCGTGAAGCGGATCTCGGCCGGACGGGCGATCGCACCGATCTCCCGGGAGACGTGCTGCTTGAGACGCCCCACGAGCGCTTCGTCCGGATTCGTCGTGCCCTTCGGCGATACGAACGCGACGATTGCGGTGCCCGTGATCTCGTCGGGCCTCCCTACGACCGCTGCCTCCGCCACGTCCGGTGAAGAGACGAGGGCGCTTTCGACTTCCATCGTGCCGATCCGATGGCCCGAGATGTTCATGACGTCGTCGATGCGACCCATGATCCAGAAATAGCCGTTCTTGTCGCGATGGGCGCCATCCCCTGCAAAGTAGGTGTTGTCGTAGGTGCCCCAGTAGGTCTGCTTGAAGCGCTTCGGGTCTCCCCAGATTCCGCGCAGCATCCCGGGCCAGGGCTTCTTGAGCACGAGGAAGCCGCCGCCGTCGCCCTTGATGGCCTTTCCTTCCTCGTTGAAGATGTCGGCGTCGATTCCCGGAAAGGGGCGCGTGGCGGATCCGGGCTTGGTGTCGACGGCCGCGGGAATCGCCGAGATCATGATCCCGCCGGTCTCGGTCTGCCACCAGGTGTCGACGATGGGGCAACGCTTGCCGCCGATGACCCGGTGGTACCACATCCAGGCCTCGGGATTGATCGGCTCGCCGACGCTGCCTAACAAGCGAAGCGACGAGAGATCGTGGCTCTTCGGGTGCTCGTCGCCCAGCCGGATGAAGGTTCTGATCGCGGTCGGTGCCGTGTAGAAGATCGTGACGCCCCACTTCTCGATCAGATCCCACCAACGGTCGGGGCCGGGGTGGGTGGGGGTGCCTTCGTACATGACCGTCGTTGCACCGTTCGCGAGCGGGCCGTAGACGACGTAGGAATGTCCCGTGATCCAGCCGATGTCCGCGGTGCACCAGTAGACGTCCTCGTCCTTGATGTCGAAGATCGCTTTGTGGGTCGTCGTGACGTGGGTGAGGTACCCGCCGGTCGTGTGGAGGATGCCCTTCGGATTCCCAGTCGTTCCGCTCGTGTAGAGGATGAAGAGCGGATGCTCCGAGTCGAGCTTGGCGGGCGAGCATCTGGTCTTGGCCGCGGCCATCTCTTCGTGCCACCACACGTCACGTCCCGGTCGGATCTCGACCGGCTGGCCGGTCCGCTCCACCACGACCACCTTCTCGATCGAGGGCGTCTTCAGGACCGCCTTGTCGACGGTCGCCTTGAGCGCGAAAGGCGCGCCCTTTCGGTAGCCCCCATCGGCAGTGACCACGAGCTTCGCCTCTGCGTCGTTGATGCGGTCGGCCAGAGCTTCGGCCGAGAAGCCGCCGAAGACGATCGAATGCGGCGCGCCGATTCGCGTACAGGCCAGCATGGCGATCGCAAGCTCGGGGATCATCGGCATGTACAGACAGACGCGATCGCCCTTCTTGATGCCCTGCGCCTTGAGAACGTTCGCGAACTTGCAGACTTCTCGATGGAGCTCGGCGTAGGTGAGTACACGTGTGTCGCCCGGCTCGCCTTCCCAGATGATGGCCGCCTTGTTCTTGCGTGATACGCCGCCGGGCGCGTCGTCGGCCGTGAGGTGCCGATCGAGACAGTTGTAGGAGACGTTGGTCTTGGCGCCGACGAACCACTTGGCGAAGGGCGGCTTCCAGTCGAGCACCTTCTTCCAGGGTGTGAACCACGAGACGTTCTGCTTGGCCATCTGGGCCCAGAATTTCGTCGGGTTCTTCTCGCCGAGCTTCCGGTATTCGTTCGTGGTCTTCTTGCTCCAGTTGGCCTGACGAGCGAAGTCGGGGTCGGGTTTGAAGGTTCGCTTCTCCTTCAGGAGCGTATCGATGTCGGGCATGCTGGTGCGGTCCTTTGTCTGGAGTCGATGTCTGGAGTCGATGTCTGGAGTGGATTTGTGGAGTGATCGGATCGATGCGGGCCGTTCGCGATCACCATGTTATTCGAGCGGGAGGGTCGATTCGAGCTCTGGGGCGAGGGCGAGACTGCCGTCCGGGCGCAGCCTTCGTCGGACTTCAGTCGCGCACCCAGGCTTCGACGTCGTCTACGTTCTTGGGGATCGCCTGTGTGAGATTCAAGATGCCGTCTTCCGTGACCACGACGTCGTCCTCGATCCGGACGCCGAGGCCCCTGTAGGCTTTGGGTGCCTTCGGGTCGTCGGCCGCCACGTAGAGCCCCGGCTCGATCGTGTAGGCCATTCCCGGGGCGAGAGGTCGGGGCGTGGTCTTTCCTTCGTCGCCCTTGACGACGTAGGCGCCGACGTCGTGGACGTCGAGGCCCAGCCAGTGACTCGTGCCGTGCATGTAGTAGGGGCGATACGCCTCGCTCTCGATGAGTCCGTCGATCTGTCCCTCGAGCAGTCCGAGATCGACCATGCCCTGACAGAGCACGCGCAGCGCAGCGGCGTGGATTTCCGGCAGCGTCGTGCCCGGCCGGGAGGCCGCGATCGAGGCGAGCTGTGCGGCGAGCACGACCTCGTAGAGCGCGCGGGCAGCGGGCTCGAAATGGCCATCGACCGGATACGTGCGTGTGACGTCGGAGGCATAGCCCTGGACCTCCACGCCCGCGTCGATCAGCACCATGTCGCCCGGAGCAAGCTGTTGGTCGTTCTTGATGTAGTGGAGAATCGTGGCGTTGGCGCCGCTGCCGACGATCGAGCCGTATGCTGGTCCGCTGCCGCCGAGGGAGCGGAAGGCGTAGGCGAGCTCGGCCTCGAGCTCGTACTCGAAGCGGCCGGTCCGGGTGATGCGGGCGGCGCGGTGGTGGCCCTCGAACGAGATGTCTGCCGCCTTCTGCATCAGGGCGATCTCGGCAGGGGATTTGATCAGTCGCATCTCGTGCACGAGCAGGCGGGGGTCGACCAGCTCGTTGGCGGGCAAGATGCCACCGCGCGATTGCCGGCGGATCTCGTCCTGCAGCGAGACGATCCGGGCGTCGATCGCCGCGTCTCGGCCCAGCGTGTGGTAGATGCGCGAGGCGCCTCGCAGGAGATCGGGCAGCTTTCCCAGGAACTCCTCGACGGGGTATGCGAGGTCCGCGTCGTAGTCATCGACGGCCCCTTCGATCCCGGGGCGGTAGCCATTCCAGATCTCGGCCGACTTGTCGCGCGGTTGAACGAACAGCGTGAAATCCGGGCCCTCGCGCGTCGAGAGGACGGCGATTGCCTCCGGATGGTCGAACCCGGTCAGATACCAGAAATCGCTGTCCTGCCGGAAGGGGAACTCGGTGTCGGCCGAGCGCACGGCGAGGCGACCGCCCACGAAGATCGCGACGGCATCGGGGCCCATTGCCTCGAGCAATTGCTGACGCCGTTCGGCGAACACGGCGGCAGTCTATCCCATCGCCGGGATTGCTGGCGGTCCCGCACGAGATTCGTCCTGTCGGGGCGCGTCGCGGGCGGGCTCGGCTGGATCGAGGTCCGGGACGGGTGAGAGGTGCCGCTTGAGGCGGCAGTCTCCCAATGTGGCAGAATCGCTCAAGTGCTCGAACAAAATGAGGAAAGTAGACACGCCGCCGGATCTGCGAACACGCTTTCGGGTCGAATGCATCATCAAGATGCATACGCGCGAGATCGCGTCGCGGACCGCTGAATCGAAAATGAGGTGCATCAACGGGGCGTTGGCAGGAGTTCCCAGGAACCGAAGAAGTTGGCACGCATCGTGCTTAACAGGGAGTCAGAACGATCTGGAATACTGGCCGGCCCGAGCGGTTAAACACGGGCGCGTTCGTTCGAGCCGGCCAGTAACTCCGGGAAAGATTCATCGTTACTCGACGATTTTTTCCAGGAGACCGGACGCAAGCATCGATCCGAAGGGCTTCCCGCATCGGCCCGACGGTCCCAGGAGCACCCCCTCCTGAAAGCAACGCCTCCCTCGGTCCCATCGCCGAGGGAGGCGTTCTTCATTCCGAGGCCGTCGCGTTGCAGCCTGGCTCGCCTCGCGCAGGCTCCGCGGCGCGCGATTCGGATTTGGCGTCGTCGCCGTTTCGTGCTCGTCGAGCGCGCGCCTTGGCGCGGGAAGCGCCGGAACGACCGCGCCCGGATCGCCGCGGTCGTTTCGATTTGGGCTTGATCGAATCGCCGGCGTCGTCTGCCTCTTCGGCCGCCGCTTCTTCGGCTGCCTTCGTGTCGTGACGATCGAGCACGGCGAGGATCTCGTCGGCGAACTCGCGGACGAACCAGTCCTTCAGCTCCGGAAGTCCCTTCAGGTCTTTGGCCGTCTTCGGCTCTGCCCAGGCGATCGCCTCCAGTGCGGCGTTCGGGCATAACACGCCGGGGTCGAGCTTCAGCGCTTCCGCACGTGGCCCACGCCAATCCTTCAGCGAGGCGAGCCGCTTCTCCGTTCTCCGATCCATCCGGCGTCGCGCGCCAGTCTCGATCTTGGGGATCGGTCCGTGGGGCTTGCGAAGGCCCTTCTTGACCGCAGACACCAGATCCTTGCCGAGCCGCTTCAGGATCAGATCGGAGATTCCCTTGATCTCGCCCAGGCTGTCGAGATCGGTTGTCTGCGCTCGACTGATCTCGAGCAGGGTCCGATTGCCGAGCACTTTGAACGGCGGGCGATCGATCTCTCTCGCCCGTTCGTCTCGCAGCAGGAAGAGCTCCCGCAAGACCGCGAGCTCGACGGGATCGAGCGAACGAGCGCCCTTGATGCGCAGATAGCCGAGCTCGTCGAACTCCCGATCCGGCCAGCGCCGCCCGCAGAGCGTCTCGAACTCGTCCATCGCCCAGTCCAGCCGTCCCGCCTTCTTGAGCTCTTTCTCGAGCTTCTCGGCGAGCTTGATCAGATAGAGCACGTCGGAGGCCGCGTAGCTGAGCTGCTTGTCGGTCAGCGGCCGGCGAGACCAGTCTGAGCGCTGCTCATCCTTCGGGAGTGACACGTCAAAGTGTCTCTCGACGAGGGCGGCCAGTCCGATGGCGGGGTAGCCGAGGAGCTGTGCGCTGACCATCGTGTCATAGAGGTTCGTGAACTCGAAGCCACAATCGCGCTTCAGGACGTAGATGTCGTACTCGGCGGCGTGGAAGAGAACGCGCACCTTGGGCGAGGCGAAGACCGGTGCCAGCGGGGTCAGCTTGTCGGAGCCGCCGATCGTCAGCGGATCGATGAGCCAGCATTTCTTGCGGGTCGCGACCTGGATCAGGCAGACCTTGTCGAAATAGTGGTAGAAGCTGTCGGCTTCGGTATCGAAAGCGACGACGTCTTCCTTGAGCAGCTCCGGGACTACGGCCTCCAGCTCTTCGACGGTGGTGATGATCTCGAAGTCGGACCGCTGCGTCTTGGGTCCTCGCTTTACGGGAGCCGCGCCGTCGTCGGCCTCGCGACGGGCTGTAGACTTCTCGCCGCGCTTCTTGCTGCCAGCCTTTTTCTCGTCAACATCTTCGGCCAAATGACTCTCGTGTCGCTGGATCGGTGTGGCCCGGTCCAGCTTCCCCTGACGACGCGCAACTGCGATCGGCGCAGCGTCGACTCTCGATTCTCTTGGTGTCGACCATGACCCGCTCGGTCGCGCTTGCCTATTGGCCGGACTTCGGCCCTTCGTCGCTCGAAGCTTCCCTCTGACGCGTGAAGCGACGGGGAAGAGCAGCGGACTCTCGCTGGCAGGTCGGCCAACACGTCTTCATCGGCAGGGGGTCTGAGCCGCCGAGGGTGGGCGGCCCATGCGCAATCTAGCCGACGCGCAGCCCGCCCGAAACCCGCGAAGCGGGCCGTTTCCCGTCCCGCGAGGACGATGCGCGCTAGGCGCTGCTTCGTGGATCGGCCCCAGCCTGCCGCCCGGTGGTGGCGGCAAAGCCGAGCGTTCGGGGTATCGACTGGCCGCGATGATCGAGTTTTCAACCGGGTTCACACACGACCTGCGCCCCGAGACCGCGGCGGACGAGCTCGCCTCTGTGGTCGAGGCGCGACTGGGAGGGCCCGGCCGAATCGCCGGTGGCCTGCTCGTCGCGAATGCCGCG
Source organism: uncultured delta proteobacterium (assembly GCA_963698485.1). Lineage (GTDB taxonomy): Bacteria > Myxococcota_A > UBA9160 > UBA9160 > UBA4427 > UBA4427. The sequence goes on from CAVORA010000007.1 coordinate 66,842, forward strand.
AGCGGTCGCGGCGGGCCGGAGATCGGCCGTCTGCTGGGCGGTCGATGGCCCGAGGCAACGCTTCTCGGCTCGAGCTTCGAGGGCGTTCTGGCGGAAGGCCGGGTCTGGCGTGATCAGCCCGCGGCCGCGCTGGTGGCCTGGACGCATGGCCCGGAGGAGCCGGTTCCGCTCTTCTTCGGACCGACGGAGTGCGGGCCGGCCGAGCTGGCGCATGACATCCTCGAGGATGCAGAGCGGGCGAGACTCGAGCCGGGTGACCTCCTGCTGCTCTTCCCCGATTCACTGGCTTCGACGAGCCTCGAGTCGATGCTCGAGGACCTGCTGCCGCGGCTGGGGGAGCCTTCGGTTGCGGGGGCGGCCGCGACGGGCGTCGGCGGGGGGGGCTGCCTGGCGTGGTGCGGCGCCGAGGAGAAGGCGGCCGCGACGGTGGGGCTGCTGGTTCCGGGCGGAGCCGCCCCTCGCGTGCCGCGCGCCCGCTGCGCCGGCGGAAGTCGCCCAGCCAGCCCCTGGCTCGAGATCAGCGCCTGCCGGGAACGCTGGATCGACGGCCTGGAAGGCGAGCCGCCCCTCGACTGGGTTCGGCGTCAGCTGGGCCTTGCCGACACCCAAACGGTCGAGCCGTACCTGAGCCGGCTTCTCGTACGCCTTCGAGACGCGCCGCCTGGCCCCGTCGAGCAGCGGATCCCGGGCCCGAATGAATCGCCCGACGCCGGCCCCGATGACTACGTCGAGCGTTACGTCGTCGGGCTCGACGAACGCCGCGGCGCGCTCGCCGTGGCCGGTTCCTTTCGCCGGGGTGGCCAGCTGGCGCTGGCGCTCCCCGATCCGGCTCGTGCGCGAGAGACTCTGCGAGCGGCAGTGGAGGCGCTGCCCGGGAGCCCGATCCTGATGCAGCTCGCCTGTCGCTCGCGGGACGAGTTGCTCCACGGAGACGCGGATCTCGAAAGTGCGCTGGTCGCGCACGAGGCGCGGGGTCGCACGACGCTGGGTGTCCTGGCCCCGTTCCAGCTCGGGACGGACGCCCTCGGTCGCTGCCGGATGCGGGTGCATACGACCGTCCTGGCTTCGCTCGGGCCGTTCTGAAGCGCCCGCCGGCCCTCGGATCCACAGGACTCGCGGGAGGCGGCTCGGGTCCAGCTTTCCAGCTCGATGTTCCATATAGTGAAATAAGTAATCGAATAGTGGAACATTGAATCTTGCTGGGCTATGAGTCGCTCGCGATCGGGAGCCCGATCCGGAACGCGAACGGATTCGCAAGGGTCGCCTCGGTCGGCCAGTAGCGAGTAGGCGGGGGAATTCATGGCCGGTGCTGCGACCGTCGAGAAGGCGCTCGACGTCCTGTTTCATCTCCACGACGCGGGTGGACCACGGGGTCTCACGGAGATCGGACGCGCGCTCGACCTGCCCAAGTCGAGCTGCCATCGACTGCTGGCGACGCTCGTGGATCGCGAGATCGTCGATCGCGACGAGGCGGGCCGCTATCGACCGGGCCTGGCGCTGCTTTCGCTCGGCATCGGGGCGCAGCGGCGGGAGCCCGTCGTGGCAGCGGCGCGACCGGCGCTGGAGGCCGAGGCCACGCGATTCGGTGAGACGGTCTTTCTGGTCGGCCTGCGTCATGCTCGGCTGAGGGTGCTCGACAGGGTCGAGGGATCCGGCTTCCTGCGCGCAGCGCCGGGGATCGGCGACGTCGTGCCGACCCACGTGACGGCTGCCGGCAAGCTCTACGCGGTGCTCGCTCAAGGCGACCAGGCCGGCGACGCCAGCGCAGTCGATCCCGTCGAGGGCGCTGCATCGGTCGCGCTCGAGCCAGCAGAGCGATCGGCCATCGAGGTGCGGGGATACGCCGTGAATCGGGATGCCTGGATCGAGGGGCTGTCCGTGCTCGCGGTGCCGATCTGGCAGGCAGCGGGCGAGGGTCGGCGTGCGCTGACCGCCGTGCTGGCGCTGGCGGCGGCGTCGCCCCGATTCGAGAGGCTGGGCGAAGCGGAGGTGGCCGAGGGACTGCGTGCGGCGGCGGGCAGCGTGACGGCTCGGCTCGATGGGACACGATCGCCGCGACGGGATCGCCGGCCAGAGGTCGACGATCGATGGAGACGGACACGATGACGGCAGACGAGACGGCGATCGCCTGGGTCGACGGGAAGATCGTGCCAGCCAACGAGGCGCGGATTCCGTTGCTCGATCATGGCTTTCTCTTTGGCGACGGGGTCTTCGAAGGAATTCGCGTGACGCCCGCGGGCATCTTTCGACTCGACGAGCATATGAAGCGCCTCGAGACGGCCGGGCGCGCGGTCGGCATCGAGCCGCGAGGTGGCTTCGCGCGGGCCCGGGAGGTGGCCTGCGAGACGACCCGAGCCTGGGGTGCCCGGGATGGCTATCTGCGGCTGATCGTGAGCCGCGGTGTCGGCGCGCTCGGGATCGATCCAGCCAGCTGCCCCGAGCCCGCGATCTTCTGCATCGCCGCGGGCGCCGTCACGCTCTCCGCCGAAAAGCAGGCCACGGGAGTCGATCTGATCACGTCGAGCCTCCGACGACCGGCGGGCGACGTGCTCGATCCCCGGGTGAAGAGTCTCAACTACCTGAACAACGTGCTCGCCAAGCGCGAGGCGAACCTGCGCGGCGCGGACGATGCGCTCGTGCTCAACTCGCTCGGCCTGGTGGCCGAGGCTTCCGCCACGAATGTCTTCGCGCTGCAAGGCAACCGCCTCGAGACCCCGGCCGTCACCGACGGTGCGCTCGAGGGCCTCACCCGGCGCACGGTGCTCGAGATCGGCTTCGAGCTCGGGCTCGAGGTTCGGGAGCGCAGTCTCGGACGTTTCGATCTGTATGCAGCGGACGCGGTCTTCTTGACCGGGACGCGGGCCGGCCTGGTCCCCGTGGCCTCGCTCGATGGCTCCGCGATCTCGCAGGCCGCGCGGCCCCGCGTCGAAGAGATCCAGTCGGTCTTCGCGACGCGACAAGTCGAGCTGTCGGTCTCCGTGAGCTGATCGACGCGGAGGCGCGCGGGCTGCGGCCAGGCTGGAATCGCATCGTCACGGCTCCCGGCCACGGACTCGCAGGCAGAGGCGCTATGTTTGCGCGGCCCCGGAGCCCGCGCTGCCCGCGTGCTCCAGGCGTTTCCCCATGAGCTGCGAGATCTCGTTGGATCTCGATCGAGGAGTAGGCCGTGCGCTGGTCGAGCGCCTTCATCCCCACGCTGAGAGACGATCCCGCCGATGCGGAGGCGATTTCGCACAAGCTGCTCGTGCGCGCGGGCTTCATGCGCCAGCTGATGGCGGGCCATTATTCGATGACGCCGCTGGGCTTCCGTTCGCTGCGCAAGCTCGAGGCGATCGTTCGCGAAGAGATGGACAGGATCGGGGCGCAGGAATTCCGTCTGCCCTGCATGCACCCGCGCGAGATCTGGGAGAAGAGCGGGCGCTGGGACACGGTCGGCGAGGAGATGTTCCGGCTGCAGGATCGCAAGCAGGCGGATCTCGCGCTCGGCATGACCCACGAGGAGATCTTCGCCTTTCACGCGACGGAGCTGCGCTCGTACAAGTCGCTGCCGCAGATCTGGTACCAGTTCCAGTCGAAGTTCCGGGACGAAGCTCGCCCGAAGAGCGGATTGCTGCGGGTGCGCGAGTTCACCATGAAGGACTCGTATTCCTTCGACCTGGATGCCGCGGGGCTCGACGCCGCCTTCGATCGGCATTTCGAGGCCTATCGTCGGATGTTCAAGCGCTTCGGCTTCGACATCGTCGCGGTCGAGGCGTCGTCGGGCTTGATGGGTGGCAACACCTCGATCGAGTTCATGCTGAAGAGCGATGCCGGCGAAGACTGGGTCGCGGCCTGCGAGCAGTGCGGCTACGCGGCGAACGTCGAGAAGGCTTCGAGCCTGCTGCCCGAAATCGAAGACGGAGAAGGGCTGCCCGAGCCGGAGAAGTTCGCGACGCCCGGCGTCAAGACGATCGACGATCTCGCCAGGATGGAGGGGGGTGCTTCCGCCGAGCGGCAGATCAAGACCCTCGTCTATCGGATCGACGACAAGAGCGTGCTGATCCTGTTGCGCGGGGACCATCAGCTGGCGGAGCAGAAGCTGATCGATCAGGTCGAGGCGGAATCGATGCGGGCCGCCGAGCCGGGCGAGATCAAGAAGCTGCTCGGGGCCTTGCCGGGAAGCCTCGGCGCCGTCGGACGGGGTGATCTCTTCGTGATCGCCGACGAGGCGCTGCGCGGGCGCAAGGACATGGTCACCGGCGCGAACGAAGACGGCTTCCATCTGCGCGGCGTCGACCTCGAACGCGATATCGACGTCAAGGCCTGGCTCGACCTTCGCGAGGTGCGCGACGGGGAGGGATGCCCCATGTGCAAGCAGCCCATCTCCGTTCACAAGACGATCGAGGTCGGGCATATCTTCAAGCTCGGGACGAAGTACAGCGAGGCCATGGGGGCGAGCGTTCAGGACGAGAAGGGGGTCTCGGTGCCGCTGGTCATGGGCTCCTACGGGATCGGTCTCGAGCGGAACCTGGCCGCGGTGGTGGAAGCGAACCACGACGAGAACGGCATCTGCTGGCCCGTCAACGTGGCGCCCTACGAGGTGGTCGTGACCGTCGTGAAGCCGAAGGACGTCGACTGCCACGAGGCCGGGGAGCGGCTCTACGAGAAGCTCACGGAGGCCGGGATCGACGTGATCCTCGACGATCGCGACGAGCGGCCGGGCGTGAAGTTCAAGGATGCGGAGCTGATCGGCTTCCCGTATCGGGTCACGATCGGACCGAAGGGACTCGCCGACGGCATCTTCGAGCTCGTGCGTCGGCGCGACGGTCAGAAGCGCGACCTTCCGATCGAGCACGCGGCGGGCACGATCATCGAAGCCGTGCTCGACGAGCGGTTCTAGGAGCGGCCTGCGTCGTGGCGCCGAGATCTCGAGCGGGCGGGGCCGAGGGCTCGACACCTGGACCGCTCGTCCATCTCTTCGACGGCCACGTCTACATCTTCCGCGCCTACTATTCCCTGCCGCCCATGACCGCGACGGACGGGACACCCTGCAACGCGGCCTATGGCTTCGCGAATACGCTGATCCGCTACATCGCAGAGCATGACCCGTCGCATGTCGGCGTCTGCTTCGACGCGGCGATGACGAGCTTTCGAAACGAGCTGGAGCCCGAGTACAAGGCGCAGCGTGGCGCGCCGCCAGACGATCTCGAGCCGCAATTCGCACTCTGTCACGAGATCTCCGTGGCGCTCGGCTTCGCCACCTACGAGGTCGACGACTACGAGGCGGACGATCTGCTCGGCGCGATCAGCGACGAGGTCGTTCGGCGAAAAGCCAGCGCGCGCGTCCTGACGACCGACAAGGATCTGTGTCAGCTCGTCCGCGAGGATGGCCGCGTCGTGGTGCATGACCTCGCAAAGGAACAGACCTTCGACGCCGAGGGCGTGCGACAGAAATTCGGCGTCTCGCCGGCGCAGATCCCGGACTATCTGGGGCTGGTCGGGGACAAGATCGACAACCTGCCAGGGGTGCCGGGAATCGGTGCGAAGAGCGCGGCCGCGGTGCTGCAGGCCTTCGAGCGGATCGAAGACGTCCCCGACGACTTTTCGAAATGGGACGGGGTCACCGTTCGTGGCGCGAAGCGTATGTCGGAGAAGATCGCCGAGCATCGGGAGCGCGCTCTGCGCACCAAGGATCTGGCGACCGTTCTGCGTGTCGTGCCAGGCATCAAGCCGGGCCTCTCCGATCTCGCCTATCGCGGCGCGGACCGCGAGCGGACCGAGGAGCTCTTCGAGCGTCTCGGCTGGAACCGCATCTTCGACCGTGTCCCGAAATGGCAGAGCTAGCCTCGCTCCGACTGACCTGGTCGAACGCGCTGACGTTGTTGCGCCTGATCTCCGCCCCGTTCTTCGCGTGTGCTCTGATCGGTGGCTCGATCGAAGCGGCGTGCAGCCTCTTCTGGCTCGCCGTCGCGACCGACATGGCCGACGGACGCCTGGCGCGCGCCCGCGGCGAGGTCTCGGCCTTCGGCGGGCTGCTCGACCACGCGACCGATGCCAGCTTCGTCACGCTCGGTCTGGCCGCGCTCGCCGTGCGGGGCATCGTCCCCTGGGCACTGCCGATCCTGGTCGCCGCAGCCTTCGTGCAGTACGTGCTCGACTCGAAGAGCCTCGCGGGCCACGAGCTGCGGGGCAGCTTTCTGGGGCGATGGAACGGGATCCTCTACTTCGTGCCGCTCGGAATCCTGGTGACGCGTGGGGCGGTCGGGCTCGACTGGCCGCCCGATGCACTGATCCGGACCGTCTCGCTGGCCCTCGTAGCGTCCACGATCCTCTCGATGTCGACGCGGGCGTGGACGCTGCTGCGCGTGCGCAGCGGCACGAAGAGCGCGGACTGAGGCCTGTCGACTTGCGCGCAACTTTCCGTTCGGGAAGCGGTTCGGGTCTGATAGAAAGGTCCGAGGCTCCGATCCGGATCGGCGGCGCCCCGGGCACGAGGATCAAGAATGCGAAAGCGAGCTGTGTCGATTCCGAGCCGGCCGCGCGTATGCCCCGTGGCTCTCCGGCCTCACGGGTGGCGCGTCATGTGGATCTTGATGCTGGCGTTGGCGAGCTGGCCTCGGGTCGGCTTGGCAGCGACGCCGGAATTCCTGGCTTTCGAGAGCGGCCCCGTGCGACCGATGACGCTGTCGCCGGACGCTTCGAAGCTCTACGCCGTGAATACGCCGGACGGCGTGCTCGAGGTCTTCGACGTCGATGCCTGGGGGATCCGGTTCTCGCATTCCGTCCCGGTCGGTCAGGAGCCCGTCGCCGTCGCAGCGCGATCGACGACGGAGGTCTGGGTCGTCAATCACCTCTCGGACAGCGTGAGCATCGTCGACCCCGAAGCCCGCCGCGTCGTCCGGACGCTGCTCGTCGGTGACGAGCCCCGGGACATCGTCTTCGCCGGACCCGGCGACGCCCGCGCCTTCATTACGACGGCCCATCGCGGCCAGCATCGCACCGACCCTTCCATTTCGGCCGTTGCCGGCGCCGGAGATCCGAGGTTGACGACCGAGGGAATCGGTCGCGCGGACGTCTGGATCTTCGATGCGACGAACCTCGGCGCGACGCTCGGCGGCACCCCGCTCCGGATCCTCTCGGTCTTCGGCGACACGCCGCGCGCGCTGGCTCGCTCGACCGACGGCAGCAGGGTCTGGGTCGCGATCCATCACTCGGGCAATCGCACGACGGCGCTGAACGAGGCGCTCGTCTGCGACGGCTTCGATCAGAGCTCGGCGGGCTGTGCCATCACCTTTGCGGTCGATTCTCCGGGAGGAGTTCCCGGCCCCTCGGCGAACTTCGAGGGCTTCCCGGCGCCCGAGGTCGGCGTGATCGTACAGCAGGGCGGCGACGGGCTGTGGCGCGACGTGCTCGGTCGCGTCTGGGATACCGGAACGAATTTCAACCTCGGTCCGCATGTTCGCTTCGATCTGCCGGATCTCGACGTCTTCGAGATCGATGCGACGACGCTGGCCCAGACGGCTTCGCACGCGAGCGTGGGCACGACGCTCTTCAACATGGCGGTGAATCCGGTGAACGGGAAGCTCTACGTCTCGAATACCGACTCGCAGAACATGACGCAGTTCGAGGGACCCGGAACGACTGGCGGCTCCACCGTGCAGGGACATCTGGCGGAGGCGCGGATCACCGTGATCGACGGCGCGAGCGTCTTGCCGCGGCATCTGAACAAACATCTCGACTACGGGACCCTGGCGGGCGAGCCCGGCTTCGATCCGAACGCCAAGGACCACAGCCTCGCGACACCTCTCGAGATGCAGGTCTCCGCCGACGGCTCGACGCTCTACGTGGCGGCCTTCGGCTCGAGCCGCGTCGGCGTCTTTCCGACGGCCTCGCTCGAGGACGACAGCTTCGACCCCGCGGCGCTCTCGGCGGGCTACCTCGACGTGAGTGGTGGAGGACCCTCCGGCCTGATCCTCGACGAGGCGAACGATCGGCTCTTCGTCTACACGCGTTTCGACAACGGCATCTCGATGGTCCGGCTCAGCACGGGGCGCGAGATCGTGCACTGGAATTTCGCCAATCAGGAGCCGGTCGAAGTCGTCGAGGGCCGTCCCTTCCTGTACGACGCCCGGCTCTCGTCGGGCAACGGCGAGGCCTCGTGCGCATCCTGCCACGTGTTCGGGGATCTCGACCATCTCGGCTGGGATCTCGGGAATCCCGACGACATTCTCACGTCGAATCCGATGTCGATCCTGTTCTCGCCGGCGGGGCCCGTGCCGGGCCTGAACGGCACGGGGGAGGTCGACGTGTTCCATCCGATGAAGGGGCCGATGACCACGCAGACGCTGCGGGGCATGCAGCACGGCGGCGCTATGCACTGGCGCGGCGACCGATCGAACGGATTCTTCGGGATGGCCGCGGACGACGAGGACATGGCCTTCCGGAACTTCATCGTCGCGTTCGAAGGTCTGCTCGGCCGAGCGTCCCTGCTGCCCGAAGCGGACATGCAGAAATTCGCCGACTTCGCGTTGTCGCTCACGCTTCCGCCGAATCCGATTCGCCCTCTGGACAACCAGCTGCCGCCGAATGCGGCCGCGGGTCGGAGCTTCTACCTCAATCAGCCGACCGACGGTCTGCTCACCTGCAACGATTGCCACTCCCTCGAACCGAGCCAGGGCTTTTTCGGCGGCGGGACGTTCTCGACCTTCGAGGGCAACAGCCAGATCACGAAGGTCCCGCACCTGCGCAACGCCTACACCAAGGTCGGCATGTTCGGTGCCCTGTTGAATTTCGGCGGCGGGATCACCGAGACCGGCGATCAGATTCGCGGCTTCGGCTACCTGAAGGACGGCTCGATCGACACGCTCTTCCGCTTCGTGAGCGCGCCCGCTTTCGTGTTTCCTAACGCGACGGAGCGGCGCAACATGGAGGCCTTCCTGCTGCAGTTCGACAACGACCTGGCGCCGATCGTCGGACAGCAGATCACCCTCGACGCGACCAACGCAGGGGTCGTCGGTCCGCGAATCGATTTGATGATCGCCCGGGCGAGTGCGCCCTTCACTTCGCTGCTGCTCGATGGCGTGACGACCGAGTGCGAGCTGATCGTGAAGGGGACGGTCGCCGGCGTGCCGCGCGGCTGGACGCGCCGCGCGGACGGGATGTTCCAGGCCGACGACGATCCGGCCGCGGCCTCGCTGCTCTCCGACGTCGCGCTGCGCGCGCTGGCGGGGACCGAAGGACCGCTCACGTATACCTGCGTGGCGCCGGGCTCGGGCGTGCGCGCCGGGATCGATCGCGATCTCGACGATGTGCTCGACGGTCTCGACAACTGCCCCGGCCACGCCAACGGAACGCAGGATGATCTCGACGGGGACGGGCAGGGCGACGCCTGCGATCCGACGCCGACGCCCGAGCCCACGATCGGTACGGGTCTCGCCGTGGCGTGCCTCGTGCTGCTTCGCCTCGGCGGCGAGCACCGCGTCAGGCGGCGGCGAAGAGCTCTCGATTCGCTCGCCTGAGGAAGAGCAGGCCGATCGCCGCGTTGAAGAAGATGAAGAAGTTGTGCTGCACGATCCCGAAGGTGGCCATCTCGCCTTCGTTGCCCGGGAAGAGGATCACCCAGAGCGTGATCGCGACGCTGCGCATCGGCCCCGGCGTGGCCGCTCCGAAGAAGATGATCGGCAGATAGCTGAGCATCTGGAGCATGTTCGTCTCGACGCCAAAGAGGCGGAGCGCATAGGTGTAGACCACGACCGCCGCGAGCAAGGCGGGCGAGCGCAGAATGATGATCGTCAGGTACCGGAGCGGTCCGGCCTCCCGGAAGCTCTTGAAGAGCGGCTTCTCGCGCAGCGCGACGCCGGCTCCCAGCGGGCCTCGGAAGAAGAGCAGCCAACCGACGAAGAAGAGACTGGCCGCCGCCGCGATCCAGGGGATCAACCCGAAGATCTCGGGCAGCTCGCTGCCTCTCATGAGCCAACCCATCGTCGCCCAGAAGAGCAGGTAGAAGAACTCGCAGAACATGATGAAGATCATGCTCGAGCCGACTTCCCAGCCCGGCACCCCATGGCGACGATTCAGGTAGAGGCCCATGGCGCCCTTGCCCACCTGCTCGTTCAGGATCGACAGGATGTACGAGCTCCCGCGGATCGGCAGGATCTCCGAATAACGGATCGGCGTGTTGAACCACGAGACGACGCGCCAGACGATCAGCGAGTCGACGAGAAAGAAGAACGCCGAGTACGGGATCATCAGCCCGAGCCACTTCACCCAGGAGACGCGCGCGAAGATGGCGCCCAGGTACTCGACGAGTCCGAGCCCGTCGCGCGCGGCGGCGCCGGCCAGTCGCGTATACAGGTAGCCGAAGCAGACGATCGTGATGGCCCAGGGGAGCAGATGCTGCCAGCGCGCAGGCCGACGCCTCGTGCCCGGCGAGCTCTCGTCCGAGGCCGTCGCTTCGTTGGTCTTGGAGTGGCCATCCGTCATGCGCGTTCGTGGTCTCCTCGCAAGCTGCGGTCAGAGAGGTCGTCCGGTGTCGGGGCGCTCGATTCGGCGACACTCGCCGGCCCGATATGGTCGGCCAGCGTCTTGTCGAGGGGGGTGAGCACGAGGCCCAGCGCCTCGCAGAAGGGCTTGGGATCGACGCGATCGTCGTGCTGCAGGATCTCGAACATCGCCCGGGTCACCGGCGGGTTCGGCATCAACCGATCGATCAACCCTACGGCGAAGCGTGCGAGGCCGATCGGGATCGATCCGATCCTAGGCTCGTTGTTCCAGAGGCGGGCCGCGCGCAGCACGAGGTTTCGATGCGAGAGCCACTCCGGCCCCCCGGCGTCGAGCGCGAGATCCCGACCGGGCGAGGCCGTACAGGCCGCGAGAATCGCGCGTACGACGTCCCGCGCGTCGATCGGCTGCTGGAGCGTCCTGCCGCCCCCGACCAGCCGGATCCTGGGCGCGCGCGCCTGCCTCCGCAGCGAAGCGGACGCCGGGTCGTCTCCGCCGAGGACCATCGGCACCCGCAGGACCGTCGTCGCGACGCGATCGTCGAGCAGCAGGGTCTCCGCCCGGCCTTTCGACGAGAGGCACGGGTTGTCCGAGTCGGGGGTGCTGCCGAGGATCGACAGGTAGACGATGCGGCGGGTGCCGGCGCGAATCGCTGCGAGCGCCAGGGCGTGGCAGGTCTGTTCGTGGGCCTCCACATAACGTGTGCCCGGCATCTCCTTGATGATGCCGACCAGATGGACGACGGCCTCGGCGTCGCTGATGGCGTTCTCCATCTCCTTGGGGCTCGTGTAGTCGACGAGTCGGATCTCGGGGACGTGCGTGAGGCCCATGCGCAGGATCGTGTCCCGCGCCCGCTCCGATCGAACCAGCGCGCGGGTATCGGATCGGCCCTCCGCGTCGAGCTGCCGGAGCAACGCGCGACCGATTTGCCCGTTGGCGCCGGTGACGACGATGGGGCCTTCGGGCAGAGGGGATTGGGAAGAGCTCACGCGGAGACTGTAACGGTTCCTCGAGCAGGGGGGCACGGCTCCCCGCGAGACGCGGTGGCCCCACCTCGCGAATCGCTGTGGCGTCGTCTCACGAATCGCTGTGGCGTCGTCTCACGAAACGCTGTGGCGTCGTCTCACGAAGAGTGCGGAGAGCACCAACAGGGCGAGCCAGCCGGAGAGGCTGGCGAGGGCGATCGAGAGGCTTCCGCTCGTGCCTTCGGTGGCGATCCGCCCCGTGAGCCAGGGAACGACGAATCCGCCCAGCGATCCGAGGCCGCCGGCCAGGCCGACGGCGGTTCCCGCCGCCGAGGGCAGGGCGATGCCCGCGAAGCCGATCATGATCGGAAACACGCCGCCGAGGCAGAAGCCGACGCCGCTCATTGCGAGCTCCGGGGAGGCGATGAAGCCGAAGCCGAAGAGCGCGACGAGCAGGGCGCCGAGGCCGGCGAGCAGCGCGGTCGTGCCGGCACCGGCCGGTCGCGGGGCGAGGCCGATGGCGAGGCGACCGACGAGCAGGCCCCCCCAGAAGGCGCTGATCGTCCGGGCCGCTCGCGTCGCATCCAGTCCGAGGTCGCTGACGGCGTGATCGGCGACGAAGAGCGTGAGCGCCGACTCGACGCCCACGTAGGCGAAGGTCGCCGTGCAGACGGCGGCCAGGGCGAGTCGATCATTCGGGCTTCGGAGCGGGGAGGAATCGGATCTCGACAGCGCGTCGGATGATCCGGATGAGGACGACCGATCCATGGCCGCTCTGGCGGTCGTGACGCGCGACGAAGCTCGCATGGGCACGAAGACGGCCGCGAGGATCAGGCCCGCGTGCAGTAGCCCCACGATCCTGAACGTGTCGTACCAAGTGAGGGCAGCCCATTCTCGCGCGATCTCGAACGCGATCGGGGTCGCGCTGGCGGCGAGGGTCGCGGCGGAGTGGATGAAGATGAGCCGTTTGGGCGCTCGCTCGCCGAACTCTTCGACGATGAGGGCGTTCAAGACGGTTTCGTAGAAGCCGGCGCCGAACCCGATCGCGGCGGTATGCGCCAGCAAGGACGAATAGTCGGTCCACGCTCCGAGCGTGGTCGTCGCTCCGAGGACGACGAGACAGGCGGCGATGTAGAGGGGGCGGCGGGGAAGGCGGTCGGAGATCGGCCCCGCGGCGACGATGCCGATCCCGAGACCCAGCGACAGCATCGATCCCAGCAGACCCAGATCGGCGTAGTCGAGGTCGAGGCGCGCGATGATCAGCGTGCTGTTCGCGCCGAACAACACGAGCAACGCTCCGAAGGCCAGGAACGACGCGACCGCGAGAGTCGTGATGTGATGGGGGGCCCGCCCGGGGCTCACGGAGTGCAAGACCGGCGGACTACATCAGGTTCAGTTCGAGTCTCGCTGCGTCCGACATCATGTCGACGCTCCACGGGGGATCCCAGACCAGGTCGAGCGAGACGTCCTTCACGCCGAGCACGTTGCGTACCTTGTCCTCGACCTCGGGCGGCAGCGTCTCGGCGACCGGGCACATCGGCGTCGTCAGCGTCATGGTGACGTGGACCTCGCCATCGTCCGTCACCTCGACGCCATAGACGAGCCCGAGCTCGTAGATGTCGACGGGAATCTCCGGGTCATAGACGGTCTTGAGAACCGCGATGATGCGATCGCGAATCTGCATCGCCGGGCTGAGGCCCGGCGATGCACCCGCCTTCGCCTCGTCGGTCGTGTCACCCACGTTCTGCTCTTCTTCCATCTTCATTGTCTCGCCCTGTCGGTCGGTCGTTCTCTGGTTTCCGGATTCGCGCACTCTGCCCAGTCGATTCTTGAGCCCTTCGAGCATCTCGGTTCGCCTACTCGGTCTTCGCAGTCTTGCGCTCGTCGCCATCGCCTTCGAGCGCCGCGCGCAGTGCATGCCAGGCCAACGTCGCGCATTTCACGCGCATGGGGTACTCGCGCACACCCGCGAAGACCGCCAGCTTGCCCATGCCCTCGGTCTTCGGTGGCTCTGCCGGGGGCGACGTGACCAGGTCGTGGAAGCGATCGAAGTCGTCCTCGACCTCGGAGATCGGCTTCCCCTTGACGTGCTCGGTCATCAAAGACGCGGAAGCCCTGGAAATTGCGCAGCCGGAGCCCTGGAAGGTCACCTCTTCCAGGTTGCCGGCATCGTCGACGCGCGCGTAGATCGTCAGCGCATCCCCGCAGAGCGGATTGTGGCCGTCCGCCTCGTGAGTCGCATCTTCCATGACGCGGAAGTTACGCGGCTTCTTGTTATGTCCCAGGATCGTCGCCTGGTAGAGCTCTCTCAGGTCGTCCATTGTGGTACCGCTGTCGTCATCCTTCGATTCTCGTGCCGCCTCGCTAGGCGAAAAGCCGTTGTGTCTTGATCAGCGCGGCCGTCAATCGATCGACGTCCTCGCGCGTGTTGTAGAAAGCCAGGGATGCTCGGGCAGTGGCGGGCACGCCCATGCGGACCATCAGGGGCTGCGCGCAGTGGTGACCGGCGCGGATCGCCACGCCCTCTCCGTCCAGGACGGTCCCGATGTCGTGCGGATGGGCATCTTCGAGGACGAACGAGAGAACGGCGGCCTTCTCCTTGGCCGTGCCCACGAGGCGGAGTCCTTCGACCGTCTGGAGCTTCTCGGTCGCGTAGTCGAGCAGCGAGTGCTCGTAGGCTGAGATCGCGTCCATGCCGATCGTCTCGAGGTAGTCGATGGCGGCGCCGAGGCCGATGACCGAGGCGATGTCGGGGGTGCCCGCTTCGAATTTATGAGGGACCGGCGCGAAGGTCGTGCCCTCGAACGAGACGGTCTCGATCATGTCGCCGCCGCCGAGGAAGGGGGGCATCGCGTCGAGCAGCTCGAGGCGTCCGCAAAGCACGCCGACGCCGCTCGGCCCGCAGACCTTGTGACCGGAAAACGCGTAGAAATCGCAATCGATCGCGGCGACGTCGACAGGCTGATGCGGAACGGCCTGGGCTCCGTCCACCAGCGTGACGATGCCTTCCGCCCGCGCCATCGCGACCAGCTCGGCGACCGGATTGATCGTGCCCAGCGCATTCGAGACATGGGTCAGCGCCAGCAGCTTCGTTCGCGGTCCGATCAGGCTCTTCAGATGGTCGACGTCGAGCACGCCCGCGTCGTCGATCTCGGCGACGCGAATTCGGGCGCCCTTGCGAGCGGCGAGCATCTGCCACGGGACGATGTTGGCGTGGTGCTCCATGATCGTGAGAATGATCTCGTCGCCCTCTCCGATATTCTCGTCGCCCCAGCTCCTTGCCACGAGGTTGATCGCCTCGGTGGCATTGCGCACGAAGATGATCTCCCGGGCGTCGCGCGCGCCGATGAAGGAGGCCGTCTGCTTTCGGACTGCTTCGTAGTCGATCGTCGCCTGGGCCGAGAGCTGGTAGACGCCGCGATGGATATTCGCATAACGCCTGCCGTAGAAGTCCGACATCGCGTCGATGACCGCGCGTGGCTTCTGTGCGCTCGCGGCGCTGTCGAGATAGGCGAGCGGATGTCCCCTCATCTCCGTCGCGAGAATCGGAAAGTCGGCACGGATCTTCTTGATGTCGAGGCTCGTCATGCGCTCCCCCCTCGAGAATCGATCTCCCCTGCGCCGCCAGTGGCGACGGATGCGGTGGCCGTCGGATGCAAGGCCGCGAGCGCGGCTTCCACGCGTTCACCCACCTGCGTGCGTACGGCTTCGTTCTCGATGCCTTCGACGACGCTGAACGCGAATCCTCGCGTCAGCACGAGCCGCGCCTCGGCTTCGTCGATTCCGCGGGCGCGCAGGAAGAAGAGCGCGTCTTCGTCCAGCTGTCCGATCGTCGCGCCGTGGCTGGCACGCACGTCGTCGGCATAGATCTCCAGCTGGGGCTTGGTGTCGATCGAAGCCCGATTCGACAGCAGCAGGTTCGGATTCGATTGTCGGGCATCGCTCTGTTGTGCACCGGCCCGGATGATGACTCGCCCGCGGAAGACCCCGGCCGCGTCGTCGCCGAGCACGCCCCGGTACTCCTCGTCGCTCGTGCAGTGGGCAGCAGCATGATCGACCGTCGTGAAGTGGTCGATGTGTCCGTGCTCGCGGCCCAGAAAGAATCCCCGCATCCGGGTCTCTGCACCCGGTTCGTCGAGGGTCACCGAGAGCTCGCTGCGCAGGAGGCCCGTGCCGAGACTGAAGACATGAGAGTCGAAACGCGCGTTTGCCGCGAGGCGCGCGTAGCTGCTGGTCATGTGGATCCGTTCCGACCCTTCGGACTGGACCTGGACCGTCTCGATCCGTGCTCCCGCGGCGAGCTGGTACTCGGCGACGAATGCCGTGAGACCGGGCGCATCGCCCTGACAACCGCTTTCGAAGAAGATCGTGGCCTCACTGTCTCGCTCGGCGACCAGGAGGAGGCGAGGGAAAGAGGCGCTCGCGGATTCCGGTCCGTCGGCGGTCGCGAGAGCGCGGATCCGGATCGGTCGATCTGCCCGGGCGCGGCTCTCGAGATGGACCAGGGCGACATCTTCGAAGAGCGCCGTATTCAGCGCGACGAGACTTTCTTTCTTGATCTCGGGGATCGCACCGAGATGCGCCTCGAGCAGCTCCGGAGCGTCGATCGCGGCCTCTGACAGGGTGAGCACGCGAACGCCTCGGGGAAGCGTCGCCCGGGCAGCCGAGGGGGGAAGCAGTCGTCCGTCGAGGAACTCGAGATCGAAGGATTCAGCGCTCGCTTGCTCGCCGGTCGCCTGAGGCGTCGGCGCGGCCGCCCCGACGCGCGTGAAGTCCATGGCTTCGAGGGGGGCGAGGTTCGTGCCCTTCCACTGCTCGAGGCGGCGCGTCGGGATGCCCTGCTCTTCGAAGGCGGCGAAGCCATCGAGGGCGAGCACGTCGAGTCGCCTTGCGAGCGACGGGGCTGGAATCGTGCTCGATCGTTTCGAGACGACGGGCTCTCGCAGGCTTTCGAGGGATCGGATCGCCGCGCTCACGAACGCGCTCCCGCGGCATCCGCCGCGCCGGAGTGCTCCTCGATCCAGCCGTATCCCTTCTCCTCGAGCTCGAGGGCGAGGCTCTTGTCGCCCGAGCGGACGATGCGCCCGCCGGACAGGACGTGCACGTGATCGGGGACGATGTAGTCGAGCAGACGCTGGTAGTGGGTGATCACGAGCATCGCGCGATCCGCCGAGCGCATCTGGTTCACGCCATTCGCGACCACGCGCAGTGCGTCGATGTCGAGTCCCGAGTCCGTCTCGTCGAGGATGCAGAAGCTCGGCTCGAGCAGGAGCATCTGCAGGATCTCGTTGCGCTTCTTTTCACCGCCGGAGAAGCCCTCGTTGATCGAGCGGGACATCATGTCCTCGGGCATCTCGACCAGCTTCATCTTTTCCCGGAGGAGCGTCAGGAAATCGATGGCGTCGAGCTCTTCGAGCCCGCGATGCTCTCGCATCGCGTTCACCGCCGTGCGCAGGAAATAGGTATTCGCGACGCCCGGGATCTCGACCGGGTACTGGAAAGCCAGAAAGACACCCTCGCGGGCACGAATCTCGGGCTCCATGTCGACGAGGTTCTCGCCGCGAAAGAGGATCTCGCCCTGCGTGACTTCATAGCCGGGCTTCCCGACGAGGACGTTCGAGAGCGTGCTCTTGCCCGAGCCGTTCGGCCCCATCACGGCATGGACCTCGCCCTCGCGGATCTCGAGGTCGATGCCCTTCAGGATGGGGGTATCGCCGGCGGTCGCGTGGAGGTTTCGAATGCTGATGAGTGGTGCGTCGGACATTGGCTGTTTCCCGTGACCCGAACGAGCGGGTCTTCGTGTTGGCGACGGACCGATCCCGATCCGCTTTGGACTTCCTCGCCGCGACGTGTCGCGGCCCGAGGTGTCCTCGTGTAGAAAGATCTAGCCGACGGCGCCTTCGAGGCTGACCGAGAGCAGGTTCTGGGCTTCGACCGCGAACTCCATGGGCAGCTCGCGAAGGACTTCCTTGCAGAAGCCGTTCACGATCATCGAGATCGCATCCTCCTCCGACATGCCGCGCTGGCGACAGAAGAAGAGCTGGTCGTCACTGATCTTCGAGGTCGTCGCCTCGTGCTCGATCGTCGCGGTCGGATTGCTGGCTTCGAGATAGGGGAAGGTATGGGCGCCGCACTGGTCGCCCATCAGGAGCGAGTCGCATTGGCTGTAGTTGCGTGCGCCGGTCGCTTTCGGGCCCATGCGCACGAGTCCGCGATAGCTCTGGTCGCCGCGCCCTGCGCTGATCCCCTTCGAGATGATCGTGCTCTTCGTGTTCTTGCCGATGTGGATCATCTTCGTACCGGTGTCGGCCTGCTGCTTGTTGTTGGTCATGGCAACCGAATAGAACGCGCCGACGGACTCGTCGCCGATCAGCAGACACGACGGGTATTTCCACGTGATGGCCGAGCCGGTCTCGACCTGCGTCCAGGAAATCTTCGAGCGGAAGCCGCGGCAGGCGCCGCGCTTCGTCACGAAGTTGTAGATCCCGCCGACGCCGTCTGCGTTGCCGGGGTACCAGTTCTGGACGGTCGAGTATTTGATCTCCGCGCGGTCGAGCGCGACCAGCTCGACGACCGCTGCATGGAGCTGATTCTCATCGCGCTGGGGCGCGGTACATCCCTCGAGGTAGCTGACGTAGGAGTCGTCGTCGGCGACGAGCAGGGTTCGCTCGAACTGGCCGGTGCCCGCGGCGTTGATCCGGAAATAAGTGGACAGCTCCATCGGACATCGCACGCCCTTCGGTATGTAGGCGAAGGAGCCGTCGCTGAAGACCGCCGCATTCAGGCAGGCAAAGAAGTTGTCGGAATAGGGGACGACGCTGCCCAGGTATTTCCTGACGAGATCGGGATGCTCGTGAACGGCCTCGGAGAAGGAGCAGAAGATGATGCCCTTCTTCTCGAGCTCGGCCTTGAAGGTCGTAGCAACCGAGACGCTGTCGAAGACCGCGTCGACGGCGATGCCATTCAGGCGCTTCTGCTCGAGCAGCGAGATGCCGAGCTTGTCGTAGGTCTCGCGCAGCTCGGGATCGAGCTCGTCGAGGCTCTCGAGCTTCTTCTTCTGCTTCGGGGCCGAGTAGTAGACGATCGCGTCGTAGTCGATCTTCGGATAGGAGACCTTCGCCCACTCGGGCTCGGCGTGTCCCTCCGCGAGCATCTCCCGGAATCGCTTGAACGCCTTGAGGCGATACTCGAGCAGCCACTCGGGCTCGTTCTTCTTGAACGAGATGAGGCGCACGACCTCCTCGGTCAACCCCGGCTCGGCGCGGTCTTCCTCGATGTTCGGTGACGAAGCCGTATTTGTAGTCCTGCTTCGCGAGTCGTTCGAGATCGGGATTGGCTCCTGCCATGTTCTATATCCTTGCTAGCGCGATCGGGATCCGCGCGATTGCGATCGGAGCCTCGCGGCTCGTTGTCTCAGGCGGTGTTCTCGACCCGGTCGATCTGAAGCATCTTGCTCGGGGTGTTCGGGCGAGAAGGGCTCTTGATCAGGTCGGCGAGTGTCACGTCCGCGAGTGCCCGCTCCACCACCCGGCTGATCTTCTGCCAGGGCTCCCGCACGGCGCACATCGTCTCGTGCTCGCAGAGTGAGGGACCGATTGCGCAGTCCGTCAGCGCCACCGGCCCTTCGAGAACGCGAATCATCTCGGCGACAGGAAGATCCTCGGGAGCGCGGGCGAGGCTGTAGCCGCCCTTCGCACCGCGCTGGGAGACGAGAAGCCCTTCCTTGGCCAGGGCCTTCAGGATCTTGCTCACCATCGGGACCGGTAGGTCCGACGACTCGGCGAGCTCGCGGGCGTTGAGTGATTCGCGCGGAGCCGGTGCTGCGTTGGCGTCCGGATTCGACCCGATGGGGACGGGCTGTCCGTCGGACGAGACCGCCGCGTGCACCGCGTGTGCCAGCTGGGCCATCAAGACGATTCCGTAATCCGTTGTTTTGCTGAGCCTGAACATGTCCTGGCCTCCGAGAAGCGTCGATGCCCTCGAGTCCGCGGACTATATCGGACCAATCTGGTCCTGTAAATATCGGACCAAAATGGTCCTGTATATACGTAAGTACCTGATAAGAATATGGAATTTATGATTCAGGGATGGCCAGGACGAGCTTCGCAGGATCGCGAGGGCTTCCTCGGCCGACGTGGGCCAGCCGCCCGAGGGCGGGGCGGGGCGGGAGAGAGCGTGTCTTGCAGGACCGGATCTTCGCCCGGTTCCGGCTGTCCGGGGGAGGCCGGCTAGGCCTTCTGGGCTGTGGGCGCTGACCCGATGAGCGTCAATCGGGCGGGCACGTCCCCGGCGACGGTCGACCGTAGCCGACTGCTGTCGACTTCGACGCAATCACCCTCGGACAAAGCGACGCGCTGAGTCCCGCCGTCGAGGTCGACCGCGCCGGAATCGACGAGCAGGATGACGCGCTGACCGGGCTCGATCGCGAGGTCGGGGAGCGGCTGGCCCATCGACAGCGCAAGCCTCCAGACCTGCAGCTCTCGATGGGTGGGGAGGTTCGGGCCCTCGAGCGCGCGGTCGCCATCGGCCTTCCGCGCCACGCCTGGATTCCGGCGGGAGACCGAGCGGCCGACATCCTCGCCGCGGGTCTCGTCTTCGTCGCCGTCGCGGATCAGCTGCTCGGGACGACATCCGAGCCCCTTGGCGATCTTGAGGAGCACCGAGACGGTCGGAACCATCTGCTGCGACTCGACCTTGTGGATCGTGCTGGCAGCGACACCGCTACGTGTCGCCAGCTGCTGAAGGGTCAAGCCATCCGCACAGCGAGCCTCACGGACCTGACTCGCCATGTCGGCGAGAGCGCGGCTCGTGTCGAACATCTCTCTTGCCTCCGCGAATGGCTGGCCTGGACCCGGCGGACAGCCCGGTCCGAGCGTTGCAGGTCGTCTGGAGCGTGGTGGATCGAAGCCGCCCGACCAACTCGCGCGGGCCAACGAGCGCGCCGTCGGGGTCTTCTGAAAAGGTCGACCTCTCCGAATACTATATTAGTTCGCGAGATCAGGACCGGCCGAAATCGGCGAAACGCACGATCGGCCCGATCAGCGGCATTCCATCGTGAGGCCAATCGATGCGCGGGGTCTGCATTCGGCCCGGATCTGTAAACCGGGATACACCGAGCCTCGCAAGCGCGCCGAAGAACCGGTCTCTCTCGGACGACTCGAGGCCCGAGGCACTTGCCGGAGCTTCCGGTGGGGTGAAGAGTCCGGCGTGGGCGACGGTCGAAAGCTGCCCCGAGAAGCGAGCCAGCAGCCCGATCAGGGCCTCCTTCGAGGCGACAGGGTGGATGCGCAGGAACCGGTGCAGCGGCGCCGGTCGCGGTGTCGCGTCGTTCTCGAGGATCACCGTATGGTCCCGTCCCTCGAATAACATTGCCTGGCCGGAGGCTGCGCGCATCCTCGCCTCTGTGCGCTCGGTCGCGATCCCGGCCCGCGTGGCGGTGTCGATCTCGCCTCTCGGCATCGACGCGGCGAGGCGATCGAGCGTCGCCGTGATCCCGGTCGCGATCTGTTCGGCGACCGCGCGATCGAGATCGACGAGGTACACGCAGACCGGCGAGAGACAGCCGGCTTGATCCCAGCGCGCGACGTCGAAGGCGATGCCTTCGGTCGCGTCGCGCAGCGCGGCGGGCGACGCGGCCAGGGCGGGGCCGAGGATGACGATCGAGAAACGATGCCCATAGGCAACGAATCGTTGATGGGCGCCGAGACGCTGGCCGATCTCGGCGATCGTCTCGTTCGAGCCGGTGGCGACCACGCACGGTGCCTCGAGGGCTACGTCGTAGGCCGCTCGGTCCGTGACGGGGAAGGACACGGGCTCGAAGCTTCGAGCGAGGCGCTCGTCCCGCGCGGCGAGCGAGCGCGCGAGCAGTCGCGCTGTGATCGGATCGCTCGATGTCTCGCGGAGCAGGACTGGCGAGCCGACGATCAAGGGCAGCAGGCCCGAGAGCAGGGTCGGCATGGGGATCGCTCCGCCTGCAATGACCGTGGTCCAATCGTAGGGGACGATCCGCCGTCGGCCGTGCTGCAGGCTCGACTCGAGCTCGTTCCGCACACACTCGACGAGATGCTCGGGGCGCCAGGCGCGCAGCGCGCTCTCGAGTCCCTCTGAGATGGTTCCCTCGGTGGCCGGCGTCGAGGCCGCGAGGCTCGTGGCCAGCTCCCGGCGCCAGGCCGAGTCGGGGGCCGTCCAGTCGCCTAACACGCGTGCCACGGCGGAGAGGCGATCCTCGAGCGACATCGCGCGGAGAGTCACGCCCGCGACCAGCAATCGACTCTGTGCGGCCCGTACGCGCTCCGCACCCTCGTCGGGCCAATCGATCTCGAGCCGGGTCATCGCGAGGGCCCGCCGCGAGACGCTTCGAGCATCACGTCCGTCGCGATCGAACAGCCCCTCGCCTCGGCGCCCGCCTCTCGCCCCATCACGTCGAACCCCACGCCGATGCTCCGCTCGTCGACGATCGTGCGTCCGAGGTCCGCGGTCTGGATGGCCGCGACGCTCCCCGTGTTGGCCAGGTCGTGGATCACGATCTGGCCGACCTCGCCGTCCCGCACGTCACGTCCCGAATCGGGGTCGACGATCCGAACGCGGGTCCAGGGCGGCGTGATCTTGTGACGGGGCGCGTTCGGCTCGACCAGCGTCGAATCGTAGAACTGGCTTCCGAGCTCGGTCATTCCATACTGGTTCACGACGCTCGTCTCGGGAATCTCGAAGCAGCCGGCGATCTCGGCTCGAAGCACGTCGCGCGGGATCTCGCGGCTGCGCCCCTTGAAGCCGCCGGTCTCGATGACGCGGGAGCCCTTCGGAAGTCGCCAGCCACTTGCCCCTGCGTGAGTCGTTTCGTCTCGGATGGCGTCCAGAAAATGGACGAAGGCGAAGGAGGTGCCCGCGAGGATCATGGCCCGACCACGGTCACGCTCGCGTTCGACCGCGGCGTGCAGCGCACGAAAGTCGATCTGCCCATTCCGGAGATCGAAGGCGCTGTGCTGACTGCCCTCCTCGCGCCGGAGGGTCTCGAACATGTGGGTGAGCGAGGAGTCGGCTGCCTCAGCGGGCGAGGGGGCGAGAAAGCGCATGGTGGGGCGTTGCCCGACGAGCTCGAGCAGAAAGGTCTCCCGCAGGCTCGCGAGCAGCGAGGTCTCGTAGAGGTCGAGTCGATCGAGGTGCAGGCGGCCGCGGCGCTCGACGGAGGTTCCGCTGGTCCGGAAGGTGAGCAGCGTGTCCGCCTCGTCGAAGCAGCGAAGGTCGAACTCCTTGAAGGCGCCCGTCGGCACCGCGGGGATCTCGTTGCAGCTGTCGATCGTCTCGGGCGTTCGATTCAGCGAGCGACACAGAAGCGAATAGGGCTCGCAGGCCGCGAACTGGATCTCGAAGAGCGAGAGTGCAAGCCGCTCGAAGCGCTCGGGATCCGGGCGCCAGGGGCGGTCGCGCATCCACTCGAGGATCTCGGACTCGAGCTCGTCGCGCTTCACGGGGAGTCCTGCCCGGCTGCGGATTCGCGGTCTTCGTCGCAGTCGGCGCTCGATGCCCGTTCGAGACAGGAAGCCAGGATCTCGCAGGCGTCACGGATCGCCCGCCGGCCGATCGTGAGTGGAGGCGTGAGCGACAGCACGCGACCGCCCTCGCCCGAAGGCAACAACACATAGCCCGCCTCGAGCATGGCCCGGGTCGTGGCGAGGGCGATCGCCGGCCGAGCACACTCGACGCCGATCATCAGGCCGAGGCCCCGCACCTCGCGCACGGCGGCCATGGAGCCGAGTCGCGCGCGGAGGTCGCGAAGAATCTCCGCGCCGAGATCCCGCGCGCGCCCGGGAAGGTCTTCGCGCTTCGACACGGAGAGCGAGGCGATCGCGGCCGCGCAGCTGGCGGGATGTCCCAAAAAGGTCTGCGTGTGCAGCGCTTCGCCGAGCGAGCGCGGCCAGGCCTCGAAGACCCGTTCGAGCCCGACGCAGGCGGAGAGCGGCATGCCCGAGGCGAGTCCCTTCCCGACGCACAGCAGGTCGGGGACGACCGCCTCGTGATCACACGCGAAGACCGTGCCCGTGCGACCGAGTCCTGTGTAGATCTCGTCGGCGATCAGCAGCCAGCCCGCGGCGTCGCAGATCTCGCGGAGCCCCCGCATGAAGCCGGGCTGCGGGACCCGCTCTCCGCCGCGCCCCTGAACGGGCTCGACCAACACGCCTGCGAAATCTCCGGGGCGCTCTTCGGCGATCCGGCGAACCGCCGACAGGTCGTCGTAGGGCACGAAGTGCGTCTGGTTCGGGAGCCGTGCCTCGAAGGGCGCTCGGAAGTCGCTGCGCCAGGTGCAGTCGAGCGCGCCGAACGAGAGGCCGTGGTAGGCGCCTTCGAAGGCGATCAGGGCCGAACG
Organism: uncultured delta proteobacterium; assembly: GCA_963698485.1. Taxonomy (GTDB): domain Bacteria; phylum Myxococcota_A; class UBA9160; order UBA9160; family UBA4427; genus UBA4427. The sequence goes on from CAVORA010000007.1 coordinate 90,650, forward strand.
CCCGGTCGCGAGCATGGCGGTCTTGATCGCGGTCTCGACCGCATCGGACCCGGACGTCGAGAGGACCGCGCGCACCGCCGGTGGATCCTCCGCGTCCCCGCGCGGATACAGGGCTGCGAGCTGCTCGAGCAGCTCCACCTTGACGCGGGGCGGATGGACGTCGCCCATGCCGTGGAGCAGCGAGCTCGCCTGCCTCGTCAGGGCCGCAACGACCTCGGGATGGGCATGACCCACGTTCGCGACGCCAAAGGCCGCCGTGAGATCGACGAAGCGATTGCCGTCGACGTCCCAGAGGTTGGCGCCGGTGGCGCTGTCCCAGAAGATCGGAACCGGCGACAGCGACGTCACGTTCTGACTCTCGACGCGCGCGAGACGACCCGCGAGAGCCCGCGACTGGGGCCCGGGGATCTCGGTCAGGAGCAGCGGCGCCTCGGTCTCGAGGCTCGGAGGAGTCTGGGTTTGCGGCTTCATCGTGGGATTGTAGGGCGTCAGGGGAAGGACCGATCGGCGCCGCCGGGCGCGTTCTCGCCCTGGCCGAGGGCGGCTCGGGCCTGGCTCCATGGGCTTCGTCGGCGCACACGGGCGGCGCGCAGAATAGTCGAACCGACCTATCTTGTACGGGCTCTGTTCGGTTGCGCGCGTGCGGATCTGCGGGTGGGGATGAGCAGGCCAGGATCGCTGGAGGAAATCGAAATGAGAGTCGGTGGAGAAATCGTCTACGTCGCGGTCGGCGCGAACCTCGGGGATCGCGAGGCGACCTTTGCGGAGGTGATTCGCTCACTCGAGCAGGAGGCCGAGATGCTGCTGCTCGCGGCATCGTCCGTCTTCGAGACGGCACCGGTCGGACCCGAAGGCCAGGGGGCCTACCTGAACGCCGTGCTCGAGCTGCGCACGTGGCTCTCGCCGCTCGATGTGCTGCGGCGCCTCCAGGCGATCGAGCTCCGCCTCGGGCGCGACCGCGGGCCGGAGGCGGTGCGCTGGGGCTCACGGGTCATCGATCTCGATCTTCTCTTCTACGGCGAGCGCTGCATCGATCTGCCCGAGCTCGTCGTTCCGCATCCGCGGGTGCACGAGCGCGCCTTCGTGCTCGCGCCGCTGGCCGAGCTGGCCCCGGAGCTCCGGCATCCGGTGATGGGGGCAGAGATCTCGGAGCTGATGCGCTCGCTCGCCGACGGCGGTGACGTGCGCGGCTGGCGTCGGCCGCCGGGATGGCCGGGCAGCCGGCTCGACTCGATCGAAGGGCGCCAGGGCGGCTGACGCGCCTCGGCGGGATTATGCTCTCGCGATGGCCATTGCAGCAGTCAGCATCTCCCCGCTCGGGGTCGGTCTCTCGGTCTCCGAATACGTGGCGGCCGCGCTGCGCGTGCTCGAGGCGCAGGATCGGGTCCGTTGGCAGCTCGATTCGATGTTCACGACGCTCGAAGGCGAGCCGGCGGATCTCTTCGAGGTCATCCAGGCGATGCAGGCGGCGGTCTTCGACGCGGGGGCCTTGCGCGTGGGGACCGTCATCAAGATGGATGAGCGTCGCGATCGCCCGGGGGTTCGGATGGAGGACAAGGTTGCGTCCGCGCGGTCCAAGATCTGATCGCGTGCGATAAACCTACCTTGCCGGTCGGGAAATTGAATCCGCGTACCGACTGGTGTAATCAGGATTTTCGCTCGAGAGGCCGAAATGGTCCTTCGAGCCCGCGCATTCTGATGAATCCGAGTGCCCAACCCCCGATGGAGCCGGCCATGGCCTTGATCGCGATCGACGCACTCGATGGAAAGCCTTTCAAAGACGAGGTGTTGAGCCTCGTGAAGCGCGATGCGATGGAGAGCCTGTCGGCCCGGGAAATTCTTACCTGGGCAGTCGAGAATTTTCATCCGAGACTGACGATCTCCGCCTCATTCGGGGCGCCCGAGGGCATGGTGCTGATCGACATGCTTCACGCGATCGACCGCAGCACGCGGGTCTTCGTGCTCGATACGGGCCGCCTCCACCCTGCGACCTACGACCTGATCGACCGGGTTCGTGACCGCTACGACAAGACCGTGGAGGTCGTGTTTCCGAACGCCGAGGACGTCCAGGCGATGGTTCAACAGAGGGGCATGAACCTGTTCTACGAGTCCCACGCCAACCGCAAGCTCTGCTGCAAGACCCGCAAGGTCCTGCCGATGCGCCGTCATCTCGCCGCCTTCGATGCCTATGTGACGGGCCTGCGCCGTGACCAGAACGCCAACCGCGCCGACACCCGGAAGCTCGAGATCGACTCGGTGAACGGGGATCTCGTCAAGATCAATCCGCTGGCGGATTGGACACACGAGCGCGTGCTCGACTACGTCGCGCAGCACAACGTCCCGACCAATCGCCTGCATGGCCAGGGCTATCCCTCTGTCGGCTGCGAGCCCTGCACGCGAGCCATCGCGCCCGGCGCCGATCCGCGCGCGGGCCGCTGGTGGTGGGAGAACGACGAGATCAAGGAATGCGGCCTGCACGTGCAGGAGCAGTCGGACGGCTCCGGGATCTGATCGCCTGGCGATCCTGTGATGCGTGACCTCAAGGGATTTCAGTCCCTCGCCGATGTGTTCGGTGAGCTCGATGGAGGAGCTCCCGAACGGGTCCAGCTCGAGACGGAACGTCTCCGGGCCGCGGGGTGGCGAGATGGGCGGAACGCCGCGAACGACCAATCGATGGACGACGACAGCGGGGCTGTTCTGCCTGGCAGCCAGCTTGATCCTGTCCTCGACCGGCGTTCGCACGGTCCGCGCCGAAGGTGGTGACGAGGCGCTCATGAGCATCGACCCGAAGCTCGAAGCGCGCCTCGAAGCCTCTCCCCCGGCCCAGCCTGCTCCACCTCCGCTTGCGAAGACACCGCCCCAGGAGGTCGAGCTCCGCCCCGGTGAGCCCGCCGTCGAAGCTCAGCCCGGTGTCATCGTGCTGAACACCCGCGGCTACAACTACGGTCCGCCGGTCGGGCCGATCGATCCCGCCGCGCTGGATCACGAGACTCCGCCTGCGCGTCCTGCGCGCTGAGCCGCGCCCCCCGGTCCCGCGCCCTCAGCCACTTCCGGCATCCTGCTAGCATTGGCCGCTTCCGAGAGGCCCTGGCGATGGATTCCGACACGACGAGACGTATTCGCCAGCTGACCGGCACCGCGTCCGCGATGTGGGCACTGCTGGCCATCGGCCTATCGATCTTCTCTCTGATCTCGCCAGAAGGCGGTCCCCAGCTGCCGGTCCGGACCTCGATCATCGCGGGTGTCGCGGTCGTCCACGCAATGTCGGACAGCGCCGCCGCAGCCGGGGTCGAGGAGGGCGATCGGCTGCTCTCGATCGACGGCGTACCGGCGATCGAGACGCTCTGGTCTCCTTCGCTCGAGATGGGTGTGGTCGACAGCTACCGCTTCCACAAGCCCGACGGATCGATCCTGACGGCCTGGCTCGAGCCGGTCCGCGCGGGCGACGTCGAGAAGACCAGCGACGTGTTGCTGCACCTCGGTCTGCTGCTCGTGAGCGTGCTCTACCTGGTGGTCGCGCTCGCGGTCTGGTGGACCAGGCCCGCGAATGCGGAGTCGTGGGCGATGTTGCTCTACTGCTCGACGATGTCGGTCTTGCTGTCGACAGCGATTCGAGCGGATCTGATTCCCTGGGCTCCGACGCGGGTTCTCGCGACGCTGCCCTTCGTGGGAGCGACGACCTTCCACCTCTTCACGACCTATCCGATCGAGCCGCGCTGGATCCGCCGGCGGCGGCGGGTACGCCTGATTCCCTACCTGATCGCGACGGCGATCCTCGTCGGTGTCGTGACGCAATCGGCCATGGGAATCCCGCCGAACTGGATTGCGGCGACCGCTTTCGTCTTCGGCATCGGCACCTCCGTCGCCTCCCTCGCGATCCTCGCGCTCGGACGTCACGAAGCCCACCAGGCGGGGATCGGGGACCGGGCGGACCTGATGCTGCTGGCTGGGCTGGTCAGCCTGCTGCCCGGCCTGCTCGCGCTGATCGCCGAGTGGGTCTTCCCGACGGCGATTCCCTGGTACTTCGCGCTGCTCTGGGTCGCGTTCTTCCCGGTCGCGGTCGGCTACGGAATGGTCCGCGGTCAGCTCTTCGAGTTCCGTCTGGCCGCCAGGTCTTCGGCGGCCTACGGCGCGGCGACCCTGGCGATCACCGGCGTCTTCGCCTTCATGATCACCTTCGCCGACGAGCTGGTCGCGCGTTATGGCGTGAACGTCCGAAGTGTCCAGGTCGTGCTGCTCTTCCTTGCGATCCTCGCCTTCAACCCCCTGCGCGAGCGCATGCAGGGCCTCGTCGACACCTTCTTCGACCGGGATCGGTCGCGCTATCGGCTGGCGGTGCGCGAGATCTCCGAGGCGATGGTCTCGATGCTGTCGATGAACGAAATCGGCGACCGCATCCTGGCCGCGCTGACCGACACGATGGGCGTGAGTCGGGCGATGGTGCTGCTCTTCGACGAGGGAGATCGGGTGCTGCGGGCCTCGGCCTGGCGCGGGGATTGGGAGCAAAGCGACATCGATACCGAGATCCCGTCGGATCATCCGCTCTGGAAGCATTTGTGGATGCGCCGCGAGGAGCTGGCGCGCTCCGACTTCGATGACGATCCGGACAGCGAGAAGCGCGAGAGCTGCTGGGACGTCTACGACACCCTCGAGGTCGAGCTGCTCGTTCCGATCCTCTTCGGGGTCGACTTGTTAGGCGTCATCGCGGTGGGTCGGAAGCTCTCGGGAGAGCGGCTGGCAGCGGACGATCGCCAGCTGCTGCGCACGCTCGCGAACCAGAGCTCGATCGCGATCGAGAATGCCAAGGCGTTCGACGAGATCGCGAAGCTCAACGAGAGCCTCGAGATGCGGGTCGAGAATCGGACCCGCGAGCTGCAGGAAACCCAGAACCAGCTGATGCAGAGCGAGAAGCTGAAGAGTCTCGGACAGCTGGTCGCCGGCGTCGCACACGAGCTGAACAACCCGATCGGGTTCGTCCACGCGAATCTCCAGCTTCTCGACGAGTTCATCGAGAAGCTCGTCGCGGCGCAGGAGCGCGGCGACGATACCACCCAGTATCGCGACGCCATCAAGAAGCTGTTGTCGCGAAGTCGAGAGGGCACCGAGCGCGTGAAGCAGATCGTCCAGGACCTGCGGACGTTCTCGCGAATGGATCAGGCGGACCTGCAGATGGCGCAGCTCACCGACGAGATCGATCGCACGCTCGCGCTGATGGAGCCTCGTTTCAAGGGCTCGATCGAGGTGATCCGAGACTACGAAGCACTGCCCGAGGTGCGTTGCTTTCCGGGTCAGCTGAACCAGGTCTTCCTGAACCTGTTGATGAACGCCTGCGACGTGCTCGAAGCGCAAGAGGGGGGCACGATCACGATTCGCACCCGGCGGCTCGACGACGGGGTTCGCATCGAGTTCGAAGACTCGGGGCCCGGGATTCCCGTCGAAGTCCAGTCGCGACTCTTCGATCCCTTCTTTACGACGAAGGAAGTCGGCAAGGGGACGGGGCTCGGTCTCTCGCTGTCCCACGGCATCATCGAACGACACGGGGGCCGTATCCAGGTGATCTCCGAGGTCGGGCGCGGCGCCACCTTCCAGATCGAGCTTCCGCTCGAGGCCCCCGAGATCGAGGACGTCGAGGAGACCGGGAGTGTCGTTGCGGCCCTGTGACGCGCGACTGGCCGCGACTTAGACTCGAGTCTTCCGATCAATCCCACGCGCTGCCGCCGACCCGTGCAGGAGAGTCTTCATGAAGCTCGGAATCATCGCGGGCTATTCGCCCGCCACGCTGAACATCCCGATGGATCTGATCCAGGAGGCGGAGCGGCTCGGCTTCTCCTCGGTCTGGACCGCCGAGGCCTGGGGCTCGGACGCCGTGTCCCCGGCCGCCTGGATCCTGGCGCAGACCGAGAAGATCAACGTCGGAACCGCGATCATGCAGATGCCCGCGCGGACGCCGGCCATGGCTGCCATGACCGCGATGACGCTCTATTCGCTCTCGAAGGGACGATTCATCCTCGGCCTCGGCCCGTCGGGACCGCAGGTGGTCGAGGGCTGGCACGGCGTTGCCTACGGCCGGCCCCTCACCCGGACCAGGGAATACGTCTCGATCATTCGCAAGATCCTCGAGCGGAAGGAGAAGCTCGAGCACGAGGGCTACCACTACCAGATTCCCTTTCGCGGCGAGGGCGCGTCGGGGCTGGGCAAGCCGCTCAAGAGCATCCTGCACGGTGATCCGGCGCTTCGGATCTACACGGCCTCGATTTCGCCCAACGGCATGGAGTGTGCCGGAGAGGTCGCTGATGGCGTATTTCCGGTGTGGATGAATCCCGAACGCTTCGACCTCTTCGAGGAGTCGCTCGAGAAGGGCTTCTCGAAGGCGGGCGGCGGCAAGTCGCTCGCTGACTTCGAGATCGCGCCCTTCTGTACGGTCGTCATGGGCGACGACCTCGAGAAGTGTCGGATGCCGGTGAAGCACGCCATGGCTCTCTACATCGGTGGCATGGGCGCACGCGACAAGAATTTCTACAACGACTACGCGAAACGTCTGGGCTACGAGGAAGCGGCGATCCGGATCCAGGATCTCTATCTCGACGGCAAGAAGGCGGACGCCGCCGCCGCCGTACCCGACGCGCTGGTCGACGATGTCGCGCTGGTGGGCTCTGCCGATCGCATTCGTGATCGCCTCGAAGCATGGAAGGAAGCCGCGAAGAAGCGCCACGTGGGATCGCTTCTCGCCGGCACCTCGGATGTCGACGCGCTGCGCGTGCTCGCGGAGGCGATCCTCTAGTCGAGCGATTGCGGGGTGTTCGCGTCGAGCGCCTGCGTATCGGCTCGATCGGACGGGATTCAGGCGTCCGCTTCGCAGTATTTCTGGAGCTGACGAAGCGTCGTGTCCACGTATTCGATCAGCATCTTCTGGACGTCGAGGCGGGGGACGACTTCGCCGATCACGGCGATCGAGTTTCGGCCGACCAGCTTCATGCCGAGGCGCGTGCGCGGCCCGGTCTCGTTGTCGTCCACGTGCAGCGTCAGCGTCTGATCGAAATGCATCGATCCGATCGAGATACGGCTCACGAGACGATCGCCGCGATCCGCTGCCAGGATCTGATCGCGCATGACCAGCGGCACACTGCCGAGCCTGAAACGCCAGCGCGTCTCGCGGAGCGGGGTCGGCGTGACCGCCCCCTTCGACGCGCGAGCACTCGCGCGAGTCCGCGTGCGGGAAACGGGCACCTCACCGAGTATGCGATCGTCCCAGGCCCCCCGTTGGGCGGGATCGATGAGGGCGTTCCAAACCCTCTCGTGGGGCGCGCCGATCGTGGCTGAGAGCGCAACCGTAATCAATGGAAACGTTGCTCCTCGCCGGGAACATGCGCGCTCGGCAGGGCCAGCGCAAGCGAATCGCGCCGGACGCCGGGGTCATCGGGTGAAAGCCGGAGCCTCGTCGATTTCGTTCGACGCGACGCATCGATTTCGTCCCGCCTTCTTCGCTCGGTAGAGCGCCCGATCCGCTGCGTCGACTACGGCTTCCCATCCCGTGCGATCGAGGACATCCTCGCGTGTTGCGCTCGCAAGTCCGATCGAGATCGTGATGAAGGTCCCGGTACTCGAATCGGGATGCGCAATGGCGGCGCTGCAGACCGCATGCAGAACCCTCTCTCCGAAGAACGACGCTCCCGCGGCGTCGGTCTCGGGCATCACGATCAGGAACTCTTCTCCTCCGTATCGATAGACCGAGTCCGACTCGCGGATCGTGGACTGCAGGAGCTGGGAGATGCGGACGATGGCTTCGTCCCCCGCGATGTGGCCGAGACGATCGTTGTAGTTCTTGAAATGATCGATGTCGACGAGCGCGACCGAGTATGGGCTGCCGTAGCGCAGGGCCAGCGACTGCAGATCAGAGAGCTTGTCCTCCATCGCCCTCCGATTGAGCAGGCCCGTCAATCCATCACGAATCGAGAGCTCCCGGAGCTTTGCGTTGGCAGCCTGCAGCTCCGCCGTCCGCGCCATGACGGCAACCTCGAGGTCACGCCCGCGACGCTCGAGCGCGTTGATCGTCGCGTCGTGGAGCGCCATCAGATCAACGATCCCCGTCAGTCGACGCTTGTCGTCGACGATCGGCACGTGCCGGAATCCACCTGATCGAATCACCTGGATCAGCTCGCCCATCGTCGAGTTCTCGGGCAGTACCTGGACCGGCGAGCTCATCACATCGGATGCAACGACACCGAGATGTGTCTCTCCCGTGAAGAACCGACCGAGCATCGCGATCGCGTCGCGCGAGGTGATCATCCCGATCGGCTCGCCCTCTTCGCATACGATGAACGCGTCCTGGTCCCGCGCGGTCATCTGATCGATCACCGATCCGAGCGGCAGGTCGGGACCGCCATGAAGGACGCGACGACTCATGAACTTCGAAATTCGCTGGTCGATCATCGCTTCACTCGAATCATCGGCAGGGATATTCCGTCGAGAACAGTCTCTTAGGCACGCACTCGGAATCGTTCGCCGACCGGGCTCGGGGTATTTCTCTGATAGGCGGCGATGGCGCCTCCGGTTCGCTTCGACGCGCCGCGTCGAGCTTCGTTGGATTCGATTGGTTCCGAAGCCGATGATGCGATCGGGGCGTCGATCGCGGGAAGGGATGTCGGTGCGCCCGGCTTTTCGATGTTGCGGGCGGCGGCGGAGAGGGAGATGCGGATGTCGCGGGCCTCCGAGCCGGGGCTGGAAGCCCGGCTCGTGTCGCCGGGTCGTTCGCCCACGGTTCGGGGGGGCTTGCGCGCCGGGTCGATGCCGAACTCGCGCGCAAGCTTCAGGAATCGGTCGATGCCGGTGATTTCCAAGACACAACCCTCGATCGGAAGGGACACAGTCCGTGCGCGTACTTGCGCTCGACTCTGCATCGCCCTTTCCGGTTCCGGCTTGAGCGAGCGCGGCCAGAATGCCGGGTTCGCTCCAGACGGGCTGGGGCGTTATGCGGGGTCGGACACCCGCCTGAAGGACGGTCTTCGGTCGCCTGCAAGGAAGTCGCGGATGCGTGCGCAGGTCTGCTCGGGCTGATCCAGGAAGACGTGATGTCCCGCGTTCGCGATTTCTTCCAGTCGACCGTCGGGCAGCGCCTGGACCAGCGCCTCGGCCGCTTCGGTCGAGAGCAGCCCGCTCTCCGCTCCCCGGATCACCAGGGTGGGGCAGGCGATGCGATCCGGGTCGGGTCGGGGTCTCGATGGAAGTCCGAACCAGGCGGGATCGAATTTGTACCCGAAGCGACCGTCGGGCTCTTCGCGGATCGAGTGTCGCGCGATGTACGCGCGCAGCTCTTCGCTCGCGTGACTCGACTCGGGGAGGAATCGGAATCGATCGATGGCTTCGGCTCGACTGGAGTAGGTGCGCCGCAGGGAGAGCGCCAGACGTGCTCGGCGTCCCGAGCCCGGCGTGCCGCCGCGTGCCGGGTCGATGAGCGTGATCGAGCGGGTGGCGGGGAACCGGCTGGCGTGATCGAGGGCGACCGCCGCGCCGAGCGAATGCCCGACGAGGTGCACGTCTTCGCGTCCGAGCCAGCCGAGCAGCGCTTCAAGGTCGAAGTTGAAGGCACCGACCTCCCGTTCCCTCGGATGTTCGGAGTCTCCATGCCCCCTGAAATCCAGCGCATAGACCGTGCGATCGGTGCGGAAGCGCGGGGCGATGTGATCCCACCAATGCGCATTCGCTCCTCCGCCGTGCAGCAGCACCAGTGGCGTATCCGGTTCGTCCTCGGCGGAATCGATCTTCGACCACACGAGGCAATGCAGCTCGACGCTTCGATCGGTCGAGAAGCGGAGCGCTCGGGTTTCCAGCGACATCGTGGGAGCTCACCTCTTCAGCGGTCGATCACGAAAGGACACGCGCCTCGATCTTGCGCGGGAGCCGCCCTCTGGCGCTCGTTTCCGAGCGTTTCGCGGTCGCCTGAGAATACGGAATTTCCCTGCAGAACCAAATGGATGGGGCGACTCGCGAGAGATGACTCAATGTTATGGCGCGCATCGGAGATGGACACGCGCGGGTCGAGCAGGTCGAAATCGAATCGTGCTCCGCGCAGCGATGCACGGGTCGATGGCTTGAAGGGTCTCGGATGGCTTCGGGCTAGATGCTCGAATTCGGCCGCGAGAGGCCGAATGGAGCATGCATTTCGATTGACAAGGTGCTCGAAACGTTTATGATCGCGCCGTTTGGCAGGGTTTCCCTGCAAAACAGATTTGACTGGGGGGTCGGTCTCATCATCTCGGACTCATAGGGAGTCGCGATACAGATGAACCGACGTGATGTGACGGGATCGATCTGCTGTGCAGACGTTCACGTTCAACGAAACGAACGAGAGGAGCCATACCATGGCGGCCAGGAAGAAGAAGGCAGCGAAGAGGAAGGGCAAGCCCGTCGAGCTGATCATTTCGAAGGCTCGAGTGAAGAATGCGGTCAAGAAGTGCAACGTAGGCGGCGAGTTCTACGGCGCGCTCGATGCGGCCGTTCGCGAGCTCATCAAGGATGCGGAAGGCCGTGCCCAGGGCAACAAGCGCAAGACGCTGAAGGCCGTCGATCTCTAGTCATCACGCGGCTTCGCCGATTGATGAAGAGATGGCTTGCTGCCGAGATCGCGCTTCCTGGAGCCTGAGCCGAGAGATCGATATGGGTCGATCAGCGGGGCTGGAAGCGGGAATCGTGGGTGGAGGTCGAGTCAGGCCAGAAAGCCGAGCCGCCAGGTTCGGCCGGACGGTCGACCCGGCGACCTGGTAACCAAGCCGGACAAGGCAATAGAAAGGGCCCGCCAGATTCGTTCTGGCGGGCCCTCTCGTATTCGGGTCTCGCCCGGAGCTGCGCTCCGGTGTGTTAGGCGGACTACCGCGGATCGCGGATCGTCGATCGCGTGCTAGCTGTCGGTCTCCTCGGATGACTCGTCGTCGACGCGGCCTTCGAAATCCAGGGCGATCGACCTCGGCAAGGCAGCGTCGCGATCGAGGTTGCTGCCGATCCTGAACAGGCGCTCGATCGGTACCTGCCGCAGGCCGTCTTCGAGGGAGAGGCCGTTCTGTCGGGCGATGTGTTCGAGTCCGTCGCTCGCGAGTCGCGTTGCCTTGTCGATCGCGAGCGGCAGGGATTCGGGATCTCCGAGCTCCATGCGATCCGCCACGGCGACGCGATTGGCGAGGGCGATGAGCCCGTAGAAGACGGCGCTGCGCTCGTCTGGGCCCAGCTCGCGGGTCGCCCGGAACAACGCTCGTTCGTCGGACCGCATGCCCGGAAGCTCGGTGATCCAGACGGGAAGTGACCAGCTCTCGAGATCGAGCACGGACCCGCCTTCCGGGATCTCGGCCATCCGCTCCGGCCGCAGGAATCCATAGATCCGCATCGAGGCATCCCATGACGGGAAGCCGAGATCCTCGAGTCGCCCGGTTCGCCAACGCAGCGCCCACTCTTCGTTCTCGGTCGGCAGCTCGTGTACGACGCCCTGCAGCATCCGGAAATACAGCCAGTAGTCGTCCTGGAAGAGCGAGTGGAGCAGCCGCATCAGCGGACCCAGGTCGTCTTTCGGATCCTTCGCCACGAAGTAGAACTGACCTTCGAGGGTCTGCGACTGATCGGGCGGGCTCCAGTCAGGATCGTCGGACTCATTCGGCTTCAGGATGACGTCGACGTGTTGACGCAGGAAGACCACGAGCAGCTCGGGATCGATCGGATTGAGCGCCTCGCAGAAGCGTCTCGTCGTCCGTGCTTGCCAGCGCTTCCATCCACGCATCGAGCCGCACAGGGTCGACGCTGAGGCCCGACCAGGCATCGAGATCGAAGGCCGTGACGATCTGGTCTTCGGTCGCCATCGGCAGCAGCCAGGCAGCGTCAGAAAGCCCGATCGAGCGGCAGGTGTAACAGAACTCCGCCTCGGGCATCAGCGGGATCACGGCTTCTGGCGCCGGCAGCAGCTCGATGATCTGGCGACGAATCGAGAGCGAGGCCTCGCAGATCAGCGTCGCCTGCTCTTCGGGGGCGAGCGCTGCGATCTCCTTCTCGGCGGCGCGTCGGTCCTCGCGAGCGAGCTTGAGCAGGCGGCGCGCCTCGGGAACGAATGCGCGGGGGAGTTCCATTTCGAGCAAGCTAGCCCGGATGCGGTGTCGACGCTCTCGCCCCCCGCGCAGGCCCGCTAAGCTCGAATTCGTGAACATCGAACACGTGCGCAGGAAGCTCTCGACGCACGCGCCGCCGCGCGTCGATTCGCAGGGTCACCAGCAGGCGGCCGTTGCGATGGTCCTGCGCGACGGCGAGCAGTCGGCCGAAGTCCTCTTGATCGAGCGCGCGCTCCACGATGCCGATCCGTGGTCGGGACATATGGCCTTTCCGGGCGGTCGGATGGAGAGCCACGACGATTCGACCCGGACGACCGCCGCCCGCGAGACCTTCGAGGAGGTCGGTGTCGAGCTGTCGAACGCGGAATATCTCGGTCACATCGACGAGCTGGTCGGCAACCGCCGGGTGAGTCCCCGCCTGATCGTCTCCGCCCATGCCTTCCACATCACGGAGCACCAGGAGTTCCGTCTCGATCCCCGGGAGGTCCAGCAGGCCTTCTGGTTCCCGCTGGCCGGGCTCCATGAAGCGCATCGTCAGGTCGAGCACGTCATCCCCGAGATGCCCGAGATCCGCTTCCCGGGAATCGTGGTCGGACGGCCCGATCGGCATGTCGTCTGGGGCCTCACCTTCCGGTTCCTGGAGCGGATGCTGCACGTGATCGAGCGTCCCTTCCGAGCGCCCTGGGGCAACCTCTCGCAATTCGTCGACTCGGCTGGCGAGCCGAAGATTCGTTGAGTCCGCCCGTGCCGTCGGCCTGCCTCCGGCGCTGACGCGCTCAGTCGCGTTCCCGCGCCTCGTACCCGAGGCAGCGGAGGACCGGAATCGGCGGATAGCGCGGGAAGCGAGTGTCCTCATCTGCGCGTGCACATCGGTAGAAGACGGCGCCCCGAGCCGTGGCCTGCTGGCATAGATGGGCGCAGCGGGCGCAGAGTCCGATGTCCGCCGGAGGCTTTCTCTTCTTCGCTTTCTTCGCTCGGGAGTCTTCGGTCACGGGAGCAGTCTATCGCTGGAAGACTACACTCGACCGCCATGTCCGATCTGCTCGAAAGACTGGCCACCCGACTGGATCCGATCCTCGACCGTGTGGACCGCCTGCTGGCGCAATTCGTCGGCGCAGCGCCTGGCCCGGAGACCTTCGAGCGTTGGCACGCGTTCAGGTGGCGCTCCGGGCGTGGCGTAGGGCGCCTGGAGCCGATCGGCACCGTCGCCGCCTTCGAGCTCGACAGTCTGATCGGCGTCGACCGCGCCGTCGAGGCTCTCGATCGGAATACGCGACAGCTGATCGCCGGTCTGCCCTACAACGACGTCCTGCTACACGGCGAGCGCGGGACGGGCAAGTCCTCAGCAGTCCGCGGCCTGCTCTCGCGCTACGCGGAGCAGGGACTGCGCATCGTCGAAGTCGATCGCAACGACCTGGCCGAGCTGCCGCAGCTGTTGGCGACGCTGCGCGAAGGGACGCGGTCGGCACCCGACCGCTACTCGTTCCTGGTCTTCTGCGACGATCTCTCCTTCGGATCCACCGAGCTCGGGTTTCGAGAGCTGAAGGCAGCGCTCGAGGGCGGGATCGAGGCTCGCCCGGCGCGAGTCTGCGTCGTCACGACGAGCAATCGGAGGCATCTGCTACCGGAGACGATGGACGAGAATCGGGGTGCCTACGTCGATGCGAACAACGAGCTCCATCACGGTGAGGCGCTCGAGGAGAAGCTCGCGCTCTCCGATCGCTTTGGCCTGGTGCTGGGCTTCTATGCTTGCGACCAGACGACCTATCTCGAGATCGTGACGCATTGGCTCGAGGAGGCCGGGCTACCCGGGCTCGACGAGGTCGGGCGCAAGGCCGCGCTGCGATTCTCGCTCGAGCGGGGTGGACGCTCGGGCCGAATCGCCCGGCAATTCGCGAACGAATGGATCGGGCGCACGCGGCTCGGAGAGACGCCGCGTCAGGACAGCCCGGGCGGACGTTAGTTCCACCGTCGACTTCGGGCGATCCCGATCGCAGGGCTTCTCAGATGACCGAGAGCTCGCGGCCGACCTTGGCGATCGCTCCGAGCGCCCGGTCGAGGTGCTCACGGGTATGCGTCGCCATGTACGAGGTCCGGATCACCCCGTGACCGGGCGGCACGGCAGGCGTGACGACGGCATTCACGAAGACGCCCTCTTCCTGCAGTCGATTGGCCATCTGATAGGTCGTGATGTCGTCGCCGATCAGCAGCGGGATCACGGGCGATTGCGAGCCGCAGGTCTCGAAGCCCAGGCGCTCGAGCTCGGTCTTCATGTAGTTCGTGTTGTCCCAGAGCTGCTGTCGCCGCTCCGGCTCTTCTTCGATGATGTCGATCGCCGCTTCGACCGCGGCGGCGGCGCCCGGCGGGATCGCGGCGGTGAAGACCTGCGACCGCGCGTTGTGCTTGATGTAGTCGATGACCTTCGTGTCGTTGCTCGCGATGAAGCCGCCGACCGTCGCGAGGGACTTCGAGAACGTGCCCATGACCAGGTCGACTTCGTCCTCCAGACCGAAATGCTCGCAGACGCCGCGACCGTGCTCGCCGAAGACACCGAGCGAATGAGCCTCGTCCACGAAGAGCCGGGCGCCGTAGGTATTCTTGTGCCTCACGATCTCGGGCAGCGGAGTGACGTCGCCCTCCATCGAGAAGACGCCGTCGACGACGATCAGCTTGCCCTTCTTCTCCCCGACATTCTGGAGCTTGCGTTCGAGATCGTCCGGGTCGTTGTGGCGGAATTTGATGGCCTTGCCATAGCTCAGCCGGACTCCGTCGAGAATGGAGGCGTGATCCATCCTGTCGAGCAGAGCGACGTCGTGGCGATCGAGCAGGCAGGACAGTACGCCTACGTTCACGCCGTAGCCGGTCGAGAAGACCAGCGTGGCCTTGCGCTTCATGAAGTCCGCGAGGCGCTCTTCGAGTCGCGTATGGATGTCGAGGGTGCCGTTCAGCAGTCGAGAGCCGGCACAGCCCGTGCCGTATTTCCGGGTGGCCGCGATGGCCGCTTCCTTGACCCGGGGGTGGCTCGTCAGACCGAGATAGTTGTTCGAGCCCATCATGATGACCTTCTGGCCATTCATCGTGACGACGGGATCCTGCGGCGAGCCGATCTCGCGATACATCAGGTAGATGCCCGCGTCCCGGGCGTCCTGGGCGCGAGTGAAATCCCTGCACTTCTTGAAGACGTCCACGATCGATCCTCCCGGCCAGGCCTTGGAGCTTCCGGCCCCGCGCTCACCCTCACGCGCTGGAGAAGGTGCAACCTCTCCATGAGTGGTTGGGTTCGAAGCTGATGTTTCAGCGATTCCTGCTTGCCGATCTGCGAGCGCTTGATCCAAGGAGCGCTGGATTCTACTTCCCGAATCCGCGATCGTCCGAGTCGGCTGCGTTGGGGCACCACGTGGGGGGTGGGCTAAGCCGCTTCCTGAGCGGGACGGAAGACTACCCCAGCCCTTCTCAGACTGTCACCGTCGACCGGGCCGACGCGGGTCTTGAGCCCGGCCCGCTCGCGGGCGCCCGATCGTGTCGGGGGCGGCGGTCGGAATTGAATGGCGAGTCCGCGTATGCGGGGGCCCTCGGAGCCGAGAGAGATCCGCCCGCGGGGCATTCTCGGTGGATCGGCAGATGGAGCGGGAGCATCGATGAAACTGCGGCCGATCGCCGGCTCGAGCAATCGTGGCAGCCGAGCTGGATTTCCCGTCCAAGGACGAAGCGTGCTTCGCCAGCTTCTGGGGGCAAGCCTGGTCGCGTGTCTGCTGATCGCTGCATCCGTGTCCACGGTCTCTTCGGAGGAGCCCTTCGAGGAGCCCGATCCACTCTTCGACGATTTTTTCGACGAGGAGTTCGACGATGGACCGCTGGGCTATCCGGATCCTCTCGAGCCCACGAACCGCGGGGTCTTCGCCTTCAATCGTCAGGTCGACAGGTGGATCCTCGATCCGGTGACACGCGCCTATCGATGGGCCGTCCCCAGGCCGGCTCGGGACGCGATCTCGCGGATGTTCCTGAATCTGAACTCGACCAAGACGCTGGTGAACGACTTCCTGCAGCTCGAGTGGAAGGATGCGGGCGTCACGGGTACGCGACTCGTCGTGAACACGACCGTCGGGATCGTCGGACTCTTCGATGTGGCCGAGATGGTGGGCCTCGAGGGGCACCAGTCGGATTTCGGACAGACGCTGGCGCTAGCGGGGACGCCGAGCGGCCCGTATATCGTGCTGCCCGTGCTGGGCCCGGGCACGGTGCGAGACGGTTTCGGAACGGTCGTCGACGGCTTCTTCCAGCCGACCTACTACATCCTCGGACCGTCGAACCTGCTCTCCGGTCCGACCGAGATCCTGATCTACACCGGCAGCTCGGGGATCAGCACGCGCGATCGTCATTTCCGGGAGCTCAAGGCGCTGCAGGAGAGCAGCGTCGACTTCTACGCGGCCCTGCGAAGCGGCTACTACCAGCGACGCCTGGACGAGATCTGGGGGCGACGGGTGGGGCATCGGACGGTGGAGGAGCCGTAGATTCCGATCGTGCTCGCGCGCTCCGGGATCAGCCGTCGGTCAGGCCCTTGCTCTTCAGATCCGCGATCTTCGTCTCGATCGATGCGAGCAGCTCGTCGAAGCCTTCACGCTTGAGCGCCGAAGAGTACTCCGAACGACGCAGAGCGAGCTCGCTGACCGTGCCGTTCAGGTAGACGTCGATCACCCGCCACTCGCCGTTCTTCTCGATCAGCCGATAGTTGAGCTGCACGTCGTCCTCGCCCGGCACGACGATCTTGGTCAGCACCACGCGGGTTCCGCGCGCCGCGTCGTCGACGCCGAGGGTGACGAACTCCTCGCCGGTAAAGCCGGTGAAGCGACCCGCATAGTTGGCGACCGTGAAGCGCGTGAAGGTCTCGGCCCATCGTCGCTTCTCGGCGTCCGACAGCTTGTTCCAGTGGCGTCCGACCGTCTTGCTCGCCATGAAATCGAGGTCGAAGGTCTCGGCCATCAGGGGCGCGAGGCGATCGATTCGGCCCTGAAAGCCCAGCGCCTTGGCTTCCTTCATGATCGCGAGCAGTCCCGCGTGAAAGGACTCGACGGAAGCGGTCGGGGAGGCGAGGCGGTCATCTGCCGGCGCCGCGGCGGGGGGCTCTGCGACGGCCTCGCCGGTCGTGTCGATCGCCGCGACCTCCTGGGCGAACGCGGTGTGGGTCGCCAGGGCGCAGATGATCGCGATCGCAATTCCGCTCACTCGATTCGATTTCGACATGGATCGGTTTTCTCTCTCGTGTGTTCTCTGACCCCGGTCTCGAACGCGGTCCGTTCGGGGTCCGTTCGGGCCGGCGTACCGCGAGCCGTTCAGTGGGATGGGTCGAGATGCTTCAGCGCTTCAATGCGAGTCGACCGCTGATCGTCATCTTCACGCGGGATGTCGGGCAGACTTCCGTCCGACTTCGAGCGCGGACGGAGCGCCGGCCAGATGCTAGCAGGCCGGAATTCGCGACACTCGGGGCGGTCTGCTCACGAGTACGCCCGAGCCTGCGTACCCCGTGCGCGGCGAGAAGTTCCGCTGCGCGTCTCGCGCAAACGCTGGCGCTGCTGCGGGGGGTCGGGCTCGTACTGGTTCAGCTGCAGAGGCTCTGAGCCAGTATGTTTCGTGGATGAGCAAGAAGAACGCGACGTCGGACGAGATTCTCGAGCGGATCGAGGCGGGATTCGAGGCCCGTGTGGAGGAGCTGATCGGGCTGGCGCGGATCCCGAGCGTTTCGGCGAAGGGCTTTCCGGCCGCGGAAGTCAGGCGGTCGGCCGAGGCCGTGGCGAAGCTGCTCGCGGACTCGGGCTTCGAGGCGGTGGAGGTGATCGAGCAGGCCGACGCACATCCCTACGTCGTGGGGGAGTGGCTCTCCGCCGGCGCTTCCGCACCGACGCTACTGCTCTACGCCCACCACGACGTCCAGCCGCCGGGTCGCGCGTCGCATTGGCGCAGCCCCGCCTTCGAGCCCCATCGCGTCGAGGCCGAAGGCGAGGCGGGCCGTCTCTACGGGCGCGGGGTGGTCGATGACAAGGCGGGGATCGTCGTGTTCGCGGGCGCGCTGCGCGCCTGGCTCGAGAGCGGGACGCCGCCACCGGTCAATCTGAAGATCGTCGTCGAAGGGGAGGAGGAGATCGGCTCGACGCACCTCGAGGAGTTCCTGCGTGCGCATCACGAGCGGTTGCAGGCGGACGTGCTCGTGCTGTCGGATACCGCGAATCTCGCCACGGGCCTGCCTTCGCTGACGACGAGCCTGCGGGGCATCTTGAACGTGGACGTGCGAGTTCGCGCACTCGACCACCCGGTTCATAGCGGCATGTGGGGCGGTCCCGTGCCGGACGCGACCAGCGCCCTCGCGCGCCTGCTCGGGCGGCTCTTCGCCGAAGACGGCAGCGTCGCGATCCCCGATTTCGAGGCGGACGTCGAAGCACTCTCGCCGGCGGCGCGTGCGCGACTGGAGGCATTGCCGATCGATGAGGCGGAGTTCCGATCCGATGTCGGGCTGGTGCCCTCGGCATCGCTGATGGGAGCCGGGGTCGAGATCTACGACCGGCTCTGGAATCGACCGGCGATCGCAGTGATCGCGCTGGAGGGGATGCCGCTGCTCGAGGCAGGCAATCAGCTGATCGCGCAGGCGGCGGCGCGGATCGGCGTGAGGCTGGCGCCGGGACAGGATCCCACGGCCATGCGCGATCGGGTCGTCTCCTTCCTGCGGGCGGATCCGCCCTGGGGCGTCGAGGTGGACATCGAAGTCGAGGCGGCGGTCGGCGGCTGGAGAACGGAGCCTGCGGGCCCCGCCTTCGCGGCGGCGGAGCGCGCGCTTCGAAAGGGCTATGGACGCGACCCGGTCTATATCGGGTGCGGCGGGGGAATTCCCTTCGTGGCCCCCTTCGCCGAGGTGCTGGGCGGGGTCCCTGCACTCCTGCTCGGGCTGGAAGATCCGATCTGCAATGCCCATGGCGAGAACGAGAGCCTCGATCTCGCCGACTTCCGTAGGGCACTGCGTGCCGCCGCGCTGCTCTTCGAAGAGCTGGCCCGCGATTGAATCGCAGCGCTGGGATCGGGCGACCAGCCACGGCGGGTCGTCCGTCAGCGGCGTCGGGGGCGACGAGCGTGCCGGATCATGCCGGTATCGTTGATTGCAGAGTGCAGCACCCCGCCGGTCATTCGAGCGCTGCGCTAATGTGGCCGCGCTTTTCGATGATTCGATCGACCGAATAGCGTCCCCGTCCGACGGGCGATCGAGCACGAAGCCAACGCCATCCGACCAACGCATCCAGAACGCCATCAGAAGGGTCCCCTGATCATGTCGACCACCCAGAAGAGCCAGAGCGCCCTCGCCACGACGCCCGCCCTCGTGCAGAACACCTACGACAAGCTGAACGCGAATCTCGCGATCATCCGTGAGCGGCTGGGTCGGCCGCTGACCTATGCCGAGAAGATCCTGCTCGGACATCTCGACGACCCGGCGGGCCAGGAGCTCAATCCAGGCGATTCCTATCTGCTGCTGCGTCCGGACCGGGTGGCGATGCAGGACGCGACGGCGCAGATGGCGCTGCTGCAGTTCATGCAGGCGGGGCGCGACGAGACGGCCGTCCCGACGACGGTTCACTGTGACCACCTGATCCAGGCCTATCAAGGCGCAGACGCCGACATGGCGACGGCCCGCACGACCAACGCGGAGGTCTACGAGTTCCTGCGCACCAGCTCGGCGCGCTACGGCATCGGCTTCTGGGGCCCCGGCGCCGGGATCATCCATCAGGTGGTGCTCGAGAAATACGCGTTCCCCGGCGGCATGATGATCGGAACGGACTCGCATACGCCTAACGCCGGCGGCCTCGGCATGTTCGCATGTGGCGTGGGCGGCGCGGACGCCGTCGACGTGATGGCGGGCTTTCCCTGGGAGGTGCTCTACCCGAAGGTCGTGGGCGTACACCTGACGGGTCGGCTGTCGGGCTGGTCCTCGCCGAAGGACGTGATCCTGAAGGTCTGCGAGCTGCTGACGGTGAAGGGCGGCACCAATCGCGTCGTCGAGTATTTCGGTGACGGCGTCGCTTCGCTCTCGTGCACCGGCAAGGGCACGATCACGAACATGGGCGCAGAGCTCGGCGCCACGACCTCGATCTTCCCCTTCGACGAGCGCATGGCGACCTATCTGAAGTCCACCGAGCGCAGCGAGCTCGCGGATCTCGCCAACGCGAATCTCGAGCTGCTGAGCCCCGATCCCGACGTGCTCGCGAACCCCGACGGCTACTTCGACGAGATCATCGAGATCGACCTCTCGACCCTCGAGCCGCATATCGTCGGTCCGCACACGCCGGATCTCGCTCGCCCGGTCTCGAAGATGGCCGAGGACGCGAAGGCGAACGACTACCCGCTCGCGCTCTCGTCCTGTCTGATCGGCAGCTGCACGAACTCCTCCTACGAGGACTTCTCTCGCGCAGCGGACGTCGCGCGCCAGGCCGCGAGTCACGGCGCGAAGGTGAAGAGCACGCTGTGGTGCACGCCGGGCTCGGAGCAGGTGGACGAGACGGTGAGCCGGGATGGTCAGAAGGAGGCGCTCGAGAGCATCGGCGCCGTCGTGCTCGCCAACGCCTGCGGTCCCTGTATCGGCCAGTGGAAGCGTGACGACATCCAGCCCGGTGAGGCGAACTCGATCCTGAGCTCCTTCAATCGCAACTTCCCGAAGCGCAACGACGGCAACGCGGCGACGCTCTCCTTCATCGGGAGCCCCGAGATCTGCGTCGCCTACGCGCTCGCGGGCACCCTCGACTTCAACCCGATGTCCGACGAGATCGAGCTGGCCGACGGCACGCGATTCAAGCTCGAGCCGCCCGGACCGGCGCCGGAGATCCCGGCCAAGGGATTCGTGATCAGCTTCGGTGGCTACGAGGATCCGCCGCCGGCAGCCCAGCGCTCGAAGGTCGATGTCGTCGTGAAGCCCGACAGCGATCGCCTGCAGCTGCTCGAGCCCTTCTCCGCCTGGGATGGCAAGGACTACGAGAGGCTGCCGATCCTGCTGAAGGCCAAAGGCAAGTGCACGACCGATCACATCTCGATGGCTGGCCCCTGGCTCAAGTTCCGCGGCCATCTCGACAACATCTCGGACAACTGCTTCATCGGCGCGATCAACGCCTACACGGACGAAGCGGGCACCGGCATGAACGTCGAGACCGGCGAGACGGGATTGGCCTTTCCGGCGATCGCGCGCGACTACAAGGCCCGCGGGATTGCGCTGGGTCGTGGTCGGCGACGAGAACTACGGTGAGGGCTCGAGTCGTGAGCACGCGGCCATGGAGCCGCGCCATCTCGGCGCAGCGGCCGTGATCGTCCGGAGCTTCGCGCGCATCCACCAGTCGAATCTGAAGAAGCAGGGCGTCTTGCCGCTCACCTTCGTCGACCCGGCCGACTACGACAGGATCCGCGAGACGGATCGGATCTCGATCACCGGTCTCGCCAAGCTCACGCCGGACGTGAACGTGGATGTCGTGATTCATCACGAGGATGGCAGCGAGGATCGGATCCAGGTCGCGCATACGCTGAACCGGGAGCAGATCGAGTGGTTCAAGGCCGGTTCGGCGCTGAACCTTCTTCGCCAGCAATCGGCTGGCTGAGGGTGGCCGTAGGCTCCGGGCGCGCAAGCAGGTCCCGGAGCCATGCCCGTCCGCTCGGAAAGGCCAGGGGAATCGCGAGAGCGACGCCGAACACGGCGAAGGGAGCCACGAGGCTGCTCCAGCTCGCCTGCGTCAGGGCATTTCCGAAGTAGGCGAAGATCGAGGCGCGAATCGCGCCGCCGATGAAGGCGGACGTGACGAAGTGTCCGACCGGCATCTTCGTCCAGCCCGCGGCTGCCTGCATCGGGGACAGGGGCGAGATCGGATAGCCACAGGCGACTCCGAACGCGACCGCCCCGCTTCGACGACTCGTGAAGTCGAGGATCCCGCGGACCCGATCCCCGAGTCGGCGTTCGATCACGTCGCGGCCCGCATAACGCGCAGCCAGAAACAGCACGAGACCCGAGATCATCAGGCCGGCGCCGCCGACGAGTGATCCCACGAGCGTCCCGAAGCACAGTCCCGCGGCGATCAGGACGACCTGCGAGGGCAGCCACAGGAGCGACCGTCCAGCGACGACCAGCACGAAGAGCAGCGGGCCCGCCGGGCCCAGGTCGTTCGCAAAGGCGCGGACCGACTCGACGTCGAGGGCGATGCCGAGGCGCTCGCGTGTCCAGCCCCCGACGAGCATGAGCAACGCCAGTGCGGCGAACGTGAGGAGCAGGCGCTTGAGGGTCTGACGCATCACCGGGAGCATATCCGCTTCGCGAGCCGAGGCCTGCGGTCCCGCCATCGTCTGCTTCGCGGCGGGGCCGGTCGATGACTCGGGCGTTCGCCAGTTCGGTAGTCTCGCCGCGTGCCTTCGGAAACCCTGGTCATCCTGAATCCCGCCAGCGCGGCTGGTGCAACCGGTCGTCGTCGCGCCGACGTCCGAAAGAGGATCGAATCGACGCTCGGCGGGATCGAGATGGAGCTGACCCGCGCGCCGCGGGACGCCCAGCGCCTGGCGCGCGCCGCGACCGAGCGAGGCGTCTCGCGCATCCTCGTGGCGGGCGGCGACGGCACGGCGAGCGAGATCGCGTCGGGGATCCTCGCTGCGGCGGTCGTTCCGACCGCGAGGCCCGTGCTGGGGCTGCTGCCGCTCGGGTCGGGCTGGGACCTGGCCCGCTCGCTCGGACTGCCCCGCGATCTGGATGCGGCGCTGCGCGTGATCGAGCGGAACGAGCGTCGCCGCATCGATGCCGGACGGCTCACCTGTCGGGATTCGACGGGCCGGGAGACCTCGCGCTGCTTCGTGAACGAAGCGAGCGCAGGACTCTCGGGCGCCACGGTCCGGATCGTCGGGAGCCTGACGAAACGTCTGGGGCCCCGGCTGGCTTTCGGTCTGGGCGCGATCGCCGCCATCCTGTCGCATCGTCCGGTCGCGGCGGCGGTCGAGATCGATGGCGAACGCGTCTACGAAGGACCGATCTCGATGATCGTCGCCGCCAACGGATGTTATTTCGGTGCGGGAATGAAGGTGGCACCGCGGGCGCGGGTCGATGACGGGGCGCTCGAGGTGGTGCTCGTGCGAGGCCTCTCCGTGCCGCGTCTGCTCTCGAACCTTCCTTCGTTCTACGTCGGACGGCACGGCGGACATCCGCAGGTTTCCTTCCATGCGGCACGCTGCGTCGAGGTGTTGCCGAAATCTGCGGGCGCGCCGATCGACCTCGACGGAGAGTCGGTGGGCGGGCTGCCTATGCGGGCCGAGGTCATGCCGGGGGCGCTCGAGCTCTTTGCACCCCGGGACCCTCTTCGCACAGGAGGCGATTGAGATTGTCGATCGACGTCTTCGACCGGATTCGCGCCGCATCGCGAGAGGTCACTCGTCGCGCGCAGTTCGTTCGCATCGACGATGCACGGCTCGAGGCGTTCGCCGCGGAGCTCGGGAGTCAGGCCTGGCCCGAGGACGATCTCGATCCAGCCCACCACTTCGAGGGGGACGCACACACCTCGCTGGCGTTCACGCTGCTGCTCGACGCGATCAACTTCGGTTCGGGCTGGTTTCCGGTGCTCTCGAAGCCGGCAGGGCTGTCTGGGTATCGGACGGTCGCGACCGCCTGCAAACGGCGATTCGAAGAGCAGGGCAGTCCATCCCCCGAGGCACTGCGGGCCGCGACGGCCGAGTCGATGGCCGAGATGTTAGGCCAGGATCTGTCGCATCCCGAGGTTCGAGAGCTGATGTCCCTGTTTGCACAGGCCTGGCGCGATTTTGGACATTGGCTGTCGGCTTCGCATGGGGATCGATTCGAGTCCGTCGTCGAGTCGGCCGACGCGAGCGCAGCGCGGCTGGTCGCCTCCCTGTCGGAGATGCCGCTCTACCGCGACGTGGCACGCTATGACGAGCTCGAGGTACCGCTCTACAAGCGGGCCCAGATCACGGTGGCCGATCTCGACCGGGCCTTCGGAGGCGAGTCCTGGGGACGCTTCGACGATCTGGAGCGGCTGACGCTCTTCGCGGACAATCTGGTTCCGCACGTTCTGCGCTGTCATGGGGTGCTGGCCTACGAAGAGGAGCTGGCGCGGCGCATCGAGCGGGGATCGCTGCTCGAGGTCGGCTCCAAGCAGGAGGTCGAGATCCGCGCGGTGGCCGTCGAGGCCGTCGAGCGCCTCGTGGCCGCTCTCGCGGAGAGGGGGCGCTCGACCTCCGCTCACGCGCTCGACGGTCTGCTCTGGAATGCCGGGCAGGCGTCGGAGATCAAGGCTCGTCCGCGCCACCGAGCGCGCTGTACGTACTATTAGGGCGCCGCTCGAGCCAGCAGGGCGCGGGGGAGGCACCGTGCCGGCAGCCATGCATCGCGCGTGCTCGACGACGACCGGGCTAGGCTCTCGAACATGAAGATCTTCGACGGCAATTTCTGGATCGTGTTGGGCCTGCTGGTCGTCTTGTGCGGCGTCGCCTTCGGCCGCGGCGGCGCGCCCATGGTCTCGGATGCGCTGGGTAGCGGAGCTCGGCTCTTCATCCGTTTCGGCGCCGTGATCTTCCTGTCCTTCCTGGTCGCCGGTCTCGCCGAGACGCTGATGCCAAGGGCATGGGTCGCGGCGGCGCTCGGGGAGGACTCGGGCTGGAAGGGCCTCTTCCTGGCCTCGGCGGCGGGCGCCATCACGCCGGCGGGGCCCTTCATCTCGATGCCGCTGGCGGCGGGGATGCTTCGCTCGGGGGCAGCGCCCGCGGCGGTCGTCACCTTCATCGCCGCCTGGGGTCTGCTCGCGATCCATCGGCTCTTCGCCTGGGAGATACCGATCCTGGGAGCGTCCTTCGCGATCACGCGTTGGCTGCTCTGTCTCGGTCTGCCCGTGCTGGTCGGTGCCTTCGCGCGGGTGCTCTTCAGGAGCTAGGGCCCGTGAGCGGGAGTGGCTCCGCGATCTCGACCAGGGCCGAATGGATCGCTTCGAGCTCTTCGGGAGGAAGCCCGTGTCGTACGAGCGCAGCCTCGATCTCGTCGATCGAGAGGGTCGCGAGGCGGCCTTCGTAGCTGGCTTCGACGACGAGCCGCGCGATCCGGTCGCCCAGGAAGAGCAGGGCGGGTCGCAGGCGCTCGTCGAGCTCGACGCGCGCCGCCGGGCGGGCCGTCTCGTCCGGGTCCATTGGCTCGAGGGCCTGCGAGTCGAGCCAGGTCCGCTGGATCCACTTCGCGGCTTCGATCTGCGCCGCATAGAAACGGCGAACGGCCTCGAGATCGAGCGGGCGGGCGTCTCTGCGGGCGGCGCTGTGGGAGACCTCCCGCGTGGCGGCGTCGAGAACGCGAGCCTCCCGCGCCCGGTCTTCGATCGCGATCGCGAGGGTACGTTTGGCCCGCGCGACATCGATCATCAGCGAGAGCCGCTCGTCGAGACTCGCGAGCAGCGCGGCGACGGGCTCCGCCGTGGCCGTCGACGGCAACCCATGGCGCGCGCGCAGCCGCGCGAGCTGGCCATTGCGCTCGGCTCGCAGGAGCCAGTCGTCGAAGGCCCGCAGCTCGTTCTCCGCCAGAGTCCTCCGAAACCACGCGGCCTTGCGATCGCTCGTCAGCGGACCGATGACGCGCAGCCCCGGCCTGCGCGCCTGCCAGATCGGCGCTTCGAGGCTGTCGGTCACGACCGCTTGCACTCCTTCCCGACCGAGCCGGTCGAGGACCCGCTCGTTCTCGGCGACGGCTTCGAGTCCGGCCTCCGGAAAGAGCTGCCGGGCCACCTGCTCGAGATGCCCCCCGGCGTTCACCGCCATCGCAAGGCCCGGACTCCCGAGGTCTTCGACCGTGTGAAGCGCCGAGCCGGGCTCGACCAGGACGACCGCGCCGCTCGTGGTGAGCGGCAGGCTGAAGCGCCCGGCCACCGAGCGGTCCGGGCGTACGGTGACGCCGGAGAGCGCGAGGTCGAAGCGATCCTGTTCGAGGTCATGACGGAGGTCGGACCAGGCGAAGCGGACCCACTCGATTCGCCGGCCTTGCTCGCGAGCGAACGCTTTGGCCACGTCGATCGAGAACCCCTCCGGCTGGGGGGCACCGGGCGGCCAGTGACTGAAAGGCGGGTAGTCGCCGCTCGTCCCCACTCTCAGCCGCTCGCCTCGAGCCTGGGCCGACGAGACGCCGTGATCCGGGTCGCGAGGACCGCACGCGAGGCCACCGACGAGCAGCAATCCAATTGAGAACGCGATCGCAAATAGATTGCGGAAGCCTCGAGACCCTGCGGAAACTGTCGAAATTCGATTCAAAACAATCACTTATGCGTTAGCCGGGGGGACGTCGAGAATCCGACGGTCGTTGACCTCCCGCGGCACGTCTCCTACTCTCGGCCGCCGTTCACCGGATCCAACCTCGCCGGAGAACAGCCAACCGATCAACACTTCCGGGATGCGATTCCGGGCCAGTCCTGGAATCCCGCGTCGCTCTCAGCCTCGGCCTCCCAGACGCCTTCGAATAACGGGCTTTCGAACCGAACGCGACGGACGCGCAGATGGGTCGCGGCCGTGCCGAGTGTAGAGCTCGGCTTCGGAGCGAGGCATTTCGTTCTCGCCCAATCCCGGAGAGCCCGCAGGTCGAGGGGAGCGAATCGAATCCCGGGCCCATGCGGGGAGGGGATCGCGATCCCCGGGCCGACCGGTAGAAGCGACCCGCAGAAGATAGATCGGTAGAAATCTGCGGCTCGAATTGAATCTTCGGGCGCGGTTGGACGAGGGACCCGGACGGGTCGATCAGAACTGCCAGGAAATATCGGGCGAACGACTTCGGCGAGGCCGGGTCGCGCGCCGGCCGGCTGAATGCGTGATCGCGTTCGCCGTGACGATGGCGAAAAGCCAATACCCACAGGAGAAGCGTCATGCTGACTCTCGACGAGATCGAATCTGGACTCTTTGTGACGCACAAGAACACCGGCCTTCGCTACAGCGTGGTCGAGGCCGAAGACGACGAAGTCCTGCTCTCGCCGGAGCAGGATGGGCTCCAGGATCTCACGGTGCCCCTCGACCTCTTCCGCTCGGAATTCGTCGCCACCGATCGATTTCGCGCGCCCGGCGGCGGACGCCGAGGCGGCCGCGGTCGCAAGCGAACGCCGCAGGCCGGGAACGGTCCTTCGCCCGTCCCGAATGGCCCGAAGAGCAAGGGCAAGATCAAGAAGATGGTCCGCGACCGGGGCTTCGGCTTCATTCGAGGGGACGATGGCAAGGAGGTCTTCTTCCATCGCTCGGGGCTGAATGCCGGCGACTACGACGGGCTGAACGAGGGCGATTACGTCGAGTACGTCGTCCAGGAGGGTCCGCGTGGTGCTCGAGCCGAACACGTTCGGCATACGACGCCCGACGCGGCCGCTCCAGCGCCGCCCGCGTCCTAGGCTCCGGCTGCCGCCGGCAGCTCGAGTCGCGTTCGACGTCGATTGGCAGGGGGGGCCGCAAGGGCCCACCATCCGGACATGAAGCGACCGAGCCCCGCCATCATCGTCGACCCCAAGGACCTGACGCCCGCCTGGATGACCGCCGCGCTGCAGTGCGCGGGGCTGGACGTCGAGGTCCGAGCGCTCCGCAGCGAGCCGGTCGGCACGGGCCAGATGGCCCACAACGAGCGCATTCATCTCGAATACGCGCACGCAAGCGATGACGCTCCCGCGAGCCTGGTCGGCAAGTTCCCTTCGCCGAGCGAAGAGAGTCGGGCCTCGGGTGCACGGGGCGGCTACCGCGCGGAGACGCGCTTCTATACCGACCTCGCCAACGAGCTTCCGATCGTGACGCCCGTCTGCCATTACGGCGCGATCTCCGAGGACCAGTCGACGTTCACGCTGCTGCTGGAGGATCTCGCGCCCAAGCGACAGGGCGACCAGATCCGCGGCGCCAGCGACGACGAGATCGAAGCCGCGGTGCGCAACCTCGCCGGCCTGCACGCGCCGTATTGGGGTGATCCCTCGATCGAGGAGCTCGACTGGATGGCCGCCGGGATCGGGGACGAGTACGCGCTCTATATCGAGATGGGGACGCCGGCGTTCATCGATCGCTACAAGGAGCGGCTGGCGGAGGACGACATCGAAGTGCTGCAGGCCTTCGCGGCGGGCGTCAAGAACTGGACGGCCCGGCGACCGGAGACGAAGACGCTGGTCCATGGCGACTACCGGCTCGACAACCTGATGTTCGAGACGGACGCAGCCGGGGTGCGGGTGGCGGCGGTCGACTGGCAGACGCTGTCGGTCGCCTGCGGCGGTCAGGATCTGGCGTATCTGTTAGGCAATAGCAGTCCCCCCGAGCAACGTCGCGCGCACGAGACCCGCATGCTCGAGGCCTATCGCGAAGCGATGGCGGGGCACGGGGTCGAGCTCTCCGCGGAGCAGGTCCACGCCGACTACGTGTACGGCACCTTCCAGGGACCTTCGATCACGATGCTCGGGTCCCTGGCCGTCGGTCAGACGGAACGCGGCGACGACATGTTCATGGCGATGGCGGCGCGATGCTGCGCGCAGATTCGCGATCTCGGGGCCTTGGAGCGGATCCGCTGATCGACCGGCGCATCGTCCGTCTTCACCAGCATCCCGCCGCGTCCGGCGAGGCGCCGCCTTCGCGCCTCGCTATCCGGTGTAGCGATGCACGATCGGCAGCCGCCGCCCGCCGCCGAAGGCCTTCTCCGAGGTGCGCAGCACGAGCGGGGTCTGCCTGCGTTTGTATTCGTTGCGGTCCAGTCGTTTGACGATCTCTCGCGCCACCTCCTCCGAGACGCCCGGTGGCGGCACGATCGAAGCGAAGCTGCGACGCCCTTCGATCGCCTGACGCAGCACGGCGTCGAGCACTTCGTAGGGCGGAAGATCGTCCTGGTCGAGCTGGTCCGCGGCGAGCTCGGCGGACGGAGGCTTCTCGATCGTGCCGATCGGAATCCTCTCGACGCGTCGATTCGCGTGTCGGGCGAGGGCGTAGACATCGCCCTTGTAGACATCGCCCAATACGGCGAGTCCCCCGACGGTATCCCCATAGAGCGTGCAGTAGCCGACGGACAGCTCGCTCTTGTTGCCCGTCGCGAGGACCAGGCGATTCTCTTCGTTCGAGCACGCCATCAGGATGGCCCCGCGGATGCGCGATTGGATGTTCTGCTGGGTGAGCCCGTAGTCTTCGCGCTCGCCGAAGAGCTGCGCGAAGACGCCGCGATAGGCGTCGTACATCGGCCCGATGTCCGCGCGACGAACCTCGATCCCGAGCAGCTTCCCGAGCGCGAAGGCGTCTTCGATGCTGTGTTCCGACGAGAAGGGACCGGGCATCGCGATCCCGAGCACGCGGTCGGCGCCGAGCGCCTCGACCGCGAGATGGGCGGTCACGGCGGAATCGATGCCTCCCGAGAGACCGATCACGGCTCCAGGCGGCAGGTTCTGCTTCAGGAAATAATCCCGGATCCCCATCACGAGCCCACGCTCGAGCTGGGCGACAGCGTCCGGATCCTCTACCTCCGCGTGCGGTGTGCCGGGTCCGAGCGGAAGCTCGCAGATGGCGATGCCGGTTTCGAAGAGCGGCATGGCGGCGTGCACTTCGCCGTTGGGATCGATGACGCAGGAGCCGCCGTCGAAGATCAGCTCGTCGTTGCCGCCCACCTGATTGACGAAGACTACGGGCCGGTCGTTGCGGCGGGCCAGATCCGCGAACAACGCTCGTCTTTCGGCCGCCTTGCCGACATGCCAGGGCGAGGCCGAGGGATTGAGGATGATTCCCGCGCCGCGCGCGACGAGCTCCGCGACCGGGTCGATCGGGTAGGGCCGGGTCTGGAACCAGGCGTCTTCGCAAACCGCGAGCCCGAGCGTGAGGTCGAGCCCCGGGACCTCGACCGGCGAACGATCTCTCGCCTTCTCGAAGTAGCGCGTCTCGTCGAAGACGTCGTAGTTCGGCAGCAGGGTCTTGCTCCGATGCGCCAGTCGACGGCCCTCCGCCAGCACCACCGCCGCGTTCTCGATCGACTTCGAGCCGCTGCCTTCCGTTCGAACGACGGCGCCGACGACGATCGTGATCTGGTGTGAGGTCTTGGCGAGCGCGTCGAGCTCGGCGAGCTGATCGTCGACGAAGCGGTCTCGTTCGAGCAGATCCATCGGCGGATAGCCCGTCAGGGCGAGCTCGGGGAGGACGACGCAATCTGCGCCGGCGGCGGCGGCATGCTCCGCGGCATCCTGTGCGAGGCGTCGATTGCCGGCGAGGTCGCCGACGGTCGGGTTGATCTGGGCCAGGGCAATCTTCATGGGCGGAGCATACCCCGCGCCCGCTCTATACTCGACGGCCGAGCGCACCTGCCGGAGCCCGTGACTGGCCTCCGGAGCCCGCAGCGCGACAAGGAGCTTCCGTGTCCTCGCAGCAGATCGTCGGCCCCGCTTCCAGCTTCTACGTCTCCCAGCGATTGAAGCTGCACTTCGTCGACTGGGGAAACGATGAGAAGCCTCCGCTGCTGCTGGTTCACGGCGGACGCGACCACGCGCGCAGCTGGGACTGGGTGGCGCGGGCGCTGCGGGAGGAATATCACGTGATCGCGCCCGATCTCCGGGGCCACGGGGACTCCGCGTGGGCGATCGGCGGGCAGTACACGCTGCCGGAATACGTGCTCGACGTGGCACAGCTCATCGACACTCTCGGCCTGGCCCCCCTGCGAATCGTGGCGCACTCGATGGGCGCCGCCATCTCGCTCTTCTACGCCGGGGTGTTCCCCGACAAGGTCAGCAAGCTCGTGGCGATCGAAGGCATGAAGATCCCCGATCCCGTCCAGGCCCTGATGGACGTCGAGATCTGGGAGGCGACCGCGCGCTGGATCAACGACGTTCGCTCGGGATCGAGCCGTCAGCCTCGCCGCTATGCGTCGATCGAAGACGCCGCGGCGCGCATGCAGAAGGAGAACCCACACCTGTCGCCCGAGCAGGCCCGCCATCTGACGGTGCACGGCGTCGCACGCAACGAGGACGGCTCGTTCAGCTGGAAGTTCGACAATGGCGCGCGCCCGATCTTTCCGCAGCGTATGCCCAAGGGCACCCAGGAAGCACTGTGGCAGCGAATCGCCTGCCCGACCCTGCTGATGCACGGCACCGAGAGCTGGCACGGGGACCCGTCCGCCGATGGCCGCGCCCGCCATATCGAGCACTCGCGGGTCGTCGCCGTCGAAGATGCCGGCCACTGGGTTCATCACGACCAGCTCGACTTCTTCCTGGCCAACGTTCGCGCGTTCCTCCGCGACTGATCGAGCTGCGCTCGGCCCTTCGCCTGGATCGCTGGGCCCGGCGTCGTCGGGGCTCAGACCGTCGCGGCGGCGCCCCCCCCGACGCGGCGAGCGCGTTCGGTTTCTCCGCTCCCGCCATCGCAAAGCGCGCGCTACGGGAAATAGACGAAGACCAGCTCGCCCGTGCAGACCGGACGCTTGGCGCCCTCGACCTCGAAACGAACGTCGAGGGAGAGGCGCATCGCGCCGCCCTTCATCGGCCGCACGCTCTTGACGCTGGCTCCGAGCCGCAGCCGACTTCCGGAGCGGACGGGCTCGCGAAGGCGAAGCTTCTCGATTCCGATGTTCACGATCTGCGAGAGCTTCGTGACCTCGACGATCTCGGGCAGCAGGACGGGGGCCAGGGCGATCGTGAGATAGCCGTGGGCCACCGTCGTGCCGAAGGGAGACTCGCGTTGCGCACGCTGCCGATCGACGTGGATCCACTGCCGATCTCCGGTCGCCTCCGCGAAGGCGTCGATCCTCTCCTGATCGATCGTATGCCAGTCGGTGACCCCGAGATCCCGGCCCTCATAGTCGGGGAGCGAAGCGACGTCGGGGATGATCAGCGGATCCGGCATGCGTTGCTCTCTCGATTCTCCGCCGTCCTTTCGGTGGCAGAAGTTCGCGGCCTATACTTGCCCAGTCGGATCGCGTCTCGCAACGCGTCGCTTTCGACCGGGGAGTGCTCGTCTCCAGGCGGTGTCTTCCAAGCCCAATCGAACGCGACTCGGGCGGTGGCTTCGAGGCGCCGGGGAGGAATGCGGATGGCGAACGAAGGCGATCGGGGATCGAAGGGGCGCGGCCGCAACATCGCGATCGCTTCGGTCGTGGCCTTGTTGGTCGGCTGGGCCGTGAGCGGAGAGCTGCTCTACCACTCGCTGATCGGTCTCGACTCGAGCTTCTTTCCGGCGGGTGCCTGGATCCAGAAGACGCTCGCGCCGGACGCGACGAAGGCGATCGGTGGAATCGTAGTCGCCGCGCTGGTCCTGATTGCGATCGCGATCGTGGGATTCCTGGTCGGTCGTCGCGCGACGCCGCCGCCGGCTGATGACGGTCGACGCAGCTTCCTGGCCGGCTCGGCCGTCGGAGCGAGCGCGTTCGTGGCCGGACTCGCCGGCACGGTCGCTCACGCCTTCTTCGGAATCGGCAAACGCGGCAGCGGCTGGCTCGACGTACAGAGCGGCATCAACTCGAACGAGGGTGTCGTCAAGACCCACCCGACCTGGGACGACGCCTGGAAGGGCGCGCGCGTTGCGGCCTATGGTCGACTCGGCCGGACCGACTGGCGGATCTCCGACACCGTGCTCGGCGCCGGCCGATTGCGCGCCGACGACTGGCCCCTGGTCCGGGCGGCCCTCGATCGGGGCATCAACTACATCGACACGGCGCCCGACTACTCCGTCGAGGGCAGCGAGCTCGCCGTCGGCCGCGCCCTCGACGGCTATCCGCGCGACCAGGTCTTCCTCGCGACCAAGTTCTGCACGCCGATCGGGCACCTGCCGGCGGGCACCCCGGTCGCGCGATACAAGGAGGTGATCCACGACAGCCTTCGCCGACTGGGAACGGACTACGTCGATCTCGTTCACATCCACTCGTGCGACGAGGTCGATCGATTGATGGATCCGAACGTCCACGAGGCCTTCGATCAGCTGAAGGCCGAGGGCAAGGCGCGCTTCCTCGGAGTCTCGACGCATA
Organism: uncultured delta proteobacterium; assembly: GCA_963698485.1. GTDB lineage: Bacteria > Myxococcota_A > UBA9160 > UBA9160 > UBA4427 > UBA4427. Next base: position 123,698 of record CAVORA010000007.1, read on the forward strand.
CACCCAGACTCGTCGATGTCGCGAACCAGGCGATCGATTCGGGCCGCTTCGACGTCATGATGCTCGCCTATCATCACGGTATCTGGCCGGAGCTCGGAGCGATCGTCGACCGTGCCCATGACGAGCAGGACATGGGGATCGTCGCCATGAAGACGCTCAAGGGCGCGCGGCATCGCAACCTCGAAGGCTTCCACGACGCGAATACCTACGCCCAGGCTGCGCTCAAGTGGGTTCACTCGAATCCGAAGGTCTCGTGTGCGGTGATCTCGTTCTTCGAGAGGCAGCACCTCGACGAATACCTCTACGCTTCGGGCCGATCGCTCTCGCCCGAAGACGTCGCAGTCCTCGAGCGCTACGACCAGTCGATCGTCGGCTCCTATTGCGCCCCGCATTGCGGCGCCTGTCTCGAGAGCTGTCCCGAGGACGTGCCGATCCATGACGTGCTGCGCCATCGCATGTACTTCGAGGACTACCACGACGAGCGCAATGCGATGGAGCTCTACTCGAAGCTCGAGGTGAACGCCCAGGCCTGCGCCGGCTGCGCGGCGCCCTGTCTCGGGAGCTGTCCGCTCGGCATCCCGATTCCCGAACGTACGAAGGGCGCCCACGAGCTGCTCTCCTTCGCGGGGCCCGCGTCCGCGTCGCGCTTCTCGTAGGCGGGTCCCGGGCGATCCGAGCGTCTTCGGGCGCGGCGGAGACGAGACCTAACGCTTCGTCGCTGTCCTGGCGGCCGCGTCCATCCGCGAGGCGAGCTCGAAGTCGAGCTCGGTGATTCCCTTCGCGTCGTGGGTCGTCAGGTCCACCTTCACGCGATCGTAGACGTTCGACCACTCCGGATGGTGGTCGAGCTTCTCGGCGTGGAGCGCGATCTGCGTCATGAATCCGAAGGCTTCCACGAAATTCGCGAAGCGGAACTCGCGGTGGAGCTTGCCGGACTCGAGCGTCCAGCCGTCGAGCGCTTGCAGGCGCGCTTCGATCTCGGAGCCGTCGAGCGCTTTCGGGCGCGGCATGGGCGAGGTCCTCGGCTGCGGGCTTCAGTTCGCGCGTTTGGTTCGCGCGTTGCCCTTGCGTCCCTCTTTGTCGCGGGCGTCCGGATTCTCGTTGATCGCCCGGACGAAGGCGTCGTAGAGCGCGCTCTTGATCTGGTTGCGGTCGGCGCGGCCGTAGACCTCACGGAAGGCCTTCAGCGGAATGATGCCCTTGGCCATCGAGCGATGGCCGCCGCCGACCCCGAGCCCCTCGACGACGTCGCGCACGACCTCGCCCGCAGCGCGCACGTACCCGACGTTGCGCACGGAGAAGACGAGATTGCGATCGACCGTGCCGACGGCGATCGCCCACTCGGCGTCCTGCGCCTGGAGCGCCATGTCCGCGACCTGCGGGATCACGTCTTCGCGCACGCGACCCAGCACGAGGATGTGGATGCCGTCGCGCACCTCCGCCTTGGCGAGTGCTCGCCCGAGCGCGCGCAGGCCTTCGAGGGGGAGTGCGGGCCGCTCGATGCGCCGGAGCAGCGCAGGGCTATGCGAGGCGTGCAGGAACGCGAAGCAAAGCATGTCCTTGTTACTCGTCTGGCGTCCGAGGTACTGGGTGTCGCTCTTGATGCCGTAGAGCAGGGCGGTGGCGAGCTTGGCGTTGATCTCGGTGTTCGTCGCGCGCAGGTATTCGGTGAGGATCGAGGCGGTCGCTCCGTAGCTGGTGCGGATGTCGGCGATCGTTGCGCTGTAGCCCGTGCGCTCCGGGTGGTGGTCGATGACGAGATCGGGCTGCTTGAGCCGCTCTGGCGGATCGTCGCCGAAGACGTTCGGCTGGACGTCGACGAGGACGAGCCCGTCGAACTCGTTGATCTCTTCGGGGGTGATCACGCGGACCTCGATCCCGATCGCGTCGCAGAGCGCCTGATTCTCGGGTCGCTGCACCTCGCCGAACGAGATCATGGGCGCGGTGGTCCGCTTGCGACCGAGCAGCGAACGGAGCGCGTAGGCGCTGGCGATGCCGTCGGGGTCGGGGTCGGGCTGAAGCAGGATGCCGACCTTCTCGCGGTTGCTCAGCAGCTCGCGAATCTTCACGACTCGTTGGAGGTTCGCGAGGTGATCGAACTCTTCGTCGATGTCGTCGCGGATCAGCGTCTTCCAGCCCGTTCGGCGGAGCGAGGCGTGATCCGGCAGATCGTCTTCGGTGAGGCTGTCGGAGAGGACCAGGATCGCAGCGTCTTCGTCGACCTTGCGGATCTCGCGCACCGCCAGACGCGTCCAGGGCCCATCGTCACTGACGAGCGCGTATTCATCGTCGAGGGCGGGCTCGAGCTTGGCGATCGCACCTTCGTCCAGTCCGCCCTGGAGGATCTTGAAGCCAGGCGGCCTCGCCCGCGTATCGTCTTCGCGCGGAACCCAGGTCAGCTCTTCGATTTCGTCGGCCCCGATGCGGCTCCACAAGCGCGCACTCTCGGCTCCATCACAGATGATGATTCGACGTCCCACAGACCCCACCCGTCCCAGCCCGCGAAGCCGGCGGTCTCCGGCTCGGCACCTCGGCTCGCGATCCCACCTCGCTAGTGCGGTGAGTCGGGTCGGGGGGCGGACACCGTTCGATTCGACGGGCGGAGGTTACACCAAGGCCGCCTTCGATCGACCGGACCCGGGCGGGTTCCCTTCGATCGGGCCCGTGGGGACGAGAGGCCGCGTCCGGGGCGCACATGGTCGGCGCGGATTCGGTTAGGATGGGCGCCCGTCGGATGCGGTGGCCCTCCGCGAGGCGACGACCGGGTCGGGTCGATCGCCGCGAATCGCTGCGCCGCCGGAATCCTCGGGATCGGGCTCTCGGGGCAGGAGAACGCAATGCGACTGGTCAATCTCGATGGCAGGGTCGGTCTGGACGTGGCGGGCCGCTTCGTCGACCTGCAGCTGCATAGCGGCAAGCGGTTCGGGTCGGATCCGATGTCCGTCTTCGCGCAGTGGGACGCGATCCGGGACTGGGCGAGCGAGCAGAGCACCGGCGATGCCGGCCCCCTGGTGGATCCGGCTCGGCTGGGTCCGCCTGTGCCGAGACCAACCCAGGTTTTCGCCATCGGGCTGAACTACCGCGATCACGCCGAAGAGGCCGGGCTGCCGATCCCCGAAGTGCCGATGGTCTTCACGAAATTTCCCAGCTGTCTGGTCGGGCCGAACGCGGAGGTGCCGCTGACCTCCGATCGCGTCGATTGGGAGGTCGAGCAGGTCGTGGTCATCGGCCGCCGCGCATCACGAGTGGCCGCCGAGCACGCCTGGGACTACGTGGCCGGCATGACCGTCGGGCAGGACATCTCCGATCGTCGCCTGCAATTCGCGGGCAAGCCGCCTCAGTTCAGCCTCGGGAAGTCGGCGACCGCCTTCGGCCCGACGGGTCCCGCCCTCGTGAGCCTCGACGAGCTCGGCGATCCCGATTCGCTGGCGCTCCGATGTTGGGTGGCGGGTGAGCGGATGCAGGAATCGACGACCGAGAACCTGATCTTCTCGGTGCCCGAGCTGATCGCGTACATCTCGCGCTACTGCGTGCTCGAGCCGGGGGATCTGCTCTTCACGGGCACCCCGGGCGGGGTCGGGAGCGTGCGCGAGCCGCGTCGCTACCTCGTGGCCGGGGAGACGATCGAGAGCGAGATCGAGGGCATCGGCCGCCTCTCGAATCTCTGCGTCGCGCGATCGTGAGCTCCGCCATCCGAGTCGCCGGAAGACGGGCGGGATCATCGACCGGATCCGCGCGCGTGCGGGGAGTGGCATGCAGCGAATCTTCGTAGGCGACGTACAAGGCTGCGCGGCCGAGCTCGAGACACTCTACGCGCGGGCCACGACGGCCTTCTCGGACGAGTTCGCGCTGTGGCTCGCGGGAGATCTCGTCAATCGCGGGCCGGACAATCGCCGTGCGCTCGAGCGGGTGCGCGGGCTGGTCGACGCGGGCCGCGCCGAGTACGTGCTCGGGAATCACGAGATCCACCTGCTCTCGGTCGGGCTCGGGCTCTACGACCTCGCCGAGAACGACTCGATCGCGGATGTCCTCGAGGCCCCCGATGCGGGCGAGTGGATCGACTGGCTGCGCGCCCGTCCGCTCGTCGTTCCAGGCGAGATCGCGGGCCAGCCCTTCGCGATGGTGCATGCGTCGGCCGGTCCCGGCTGGTCGCTCACGGAGCTCGCCGAACGCGGACGGGCCGCATCGGATCGACTCTCGGGCGATCGCGAGTCGGCGCGGGTATTCCTGGCCCTGGCTCTCGAAGACGACCCGGTTCGGGACGACCTGGCTCGGCTCACGCGGGCGCGCGCGGCGAACGACACCGGCTGGTCGAGCCGGGAGCCGGATACGCCCGAGGGCGCCTGGCATCGCGCCTGGGCGGCGCATGACCCGGACTACGGGATCGTCTATGGACATTGGGCGCAACAGGGGCTGCACGTCGCGCCGGGGCTGCGTGGTCTCGATACGGGCTGTGTCCACCACGGTCGCGGGCACGACGGCTTCCTGACGGCCTGGCTGCCCGAGTCGCGACCGCGGGCAGCCGGGAAGCGTGCCTTCGATCTGCCCGACGATCGCTTCTGGCAGATTCCGGCCGAGCGCCGCTACTACTATCCGACGCAGGACCGCGGCTGAGCCTCCGGCCCCGCCCATCCGTGACCCAGGAGAATGCAAGCCATGGCGAACGTCATCATTCCCGTCGTGTTTCAGGGCCCTTCCCGTGGGGTGTCCAGCGCCCGCGTGCCCGGGGCGACGATCGCGGACTGCTTCGACCTGATCGAGGAGCAGTTTCCGGGGCTCCGCGAGCTGGTGGTCGACCCCGCGAGCGGATCGATCCACAAATTCGTGAAGGTCACGCTGAACGGTGAGCTGCTCGACCGAGATCCGGAGACGCTCGCCCAGCCCGTCAGCGACGCGGACGAGATCGAGATCATCGCGGCGATCGCCGGCGGCTAGTCGGCCGCTCGAACCGGCCGCTAGAGTGCAAACGATCGGCGATCGGGCGACGGCGCGTTGCACCGATGCGGCGATTGTTTCACTCTCCGCAATCTTCCCGGCGCGCCCGCATTCCCGGTCGCGCTCCCCAGAGAACCGAGGACTTCAACATGGCCGGACCCGAGGGCGATCGCCTTCTCATCGTGAACATGACGGACCAGACCCACTCCTACGAGCCCTTCCCCGAAGAGTGGAAGCTACTCGGCGGTCGCGGCCTCTCGGCCAAGATCCTGACCCGCGATTGCGATCCGACCTGCGATCCACTCGGCCCCGACAACGTGCTCGTGATGGCGCCGGGCGTGCTCTCGGGCACGACGGCTCCGACCTCGGGGCGCATCTCGATCGGCGGCAAGAGCCCGCTGACCGGCGGCATCAAGGAGGCGAACGCCGGCGGCAATCCCGGCCAGCACCTCATGAAGCTCGGGATCCGCGCGATCGTCGTGAAGGGTCAGCCCGCCGACGCCGACGCGCGCTACGGCCTGCGCATCGACGAGGGTGACGTCTCGATCGTCGACGCCGAGCGACTACAAGGGCATGTGGAACTACGCCCTCTGCGAGAAGCTGCTCGAGAACGAGAAGAAGACCGCCAGCGTGATCTCGATCGGCCCGGCCGGCGAGCTGCGACTTTCCGGTGCCTCCGTTGCCTGCACCGATCAGGACCAGGAGCGCCGCCCGGCGCGTCACGCGGCCCGCGGCGGCCTCGGGGCCGTGATGGGTTCGAAGGGTCTCAAGTGGGTGCTCGTCGATCCCGGCAAGGCCAGGACGCGTCAGGCCGCGGACTCGAAGGCCTTCAATGCCCTCAACAAGAAGTACTCGAAGGACTATCTCGACGGCCCGCAGATGTTCCAGCACGGCACGTCGTCGGTCGTGCCGCTCGCGAACATGCTGAACACCTTCGTCTACAAGAACCGCACGGAGGGCCAGTCGCCCGACGTCGAGACCCTCGACGGCGCGCGCATCGTCGAGAGCTTCGAGACCCGCGGCGGCGGCATGCACAACTGCATGACCGGCTGCATCGTGAAGTGCTCGAACATCGTCCACGACAAGGACGGCAACTACAAGACGAGCGCCCTCGAGTTCGAGACGCTGACCCTGCTCGGCGGCTCCTGCGCGATCAAGACCTTCGACGAGGTCGCGGAGCTCGATCGGCTGTGTGACGAGCTCGGACTCGACACGATCGAGACCGGTGCCGCGATCGCCATCCTGATGGACTCGGGCGGCATGGAGTGGGGCGACTCGGCTGGCGCCATCGCGCTGCTCAAGGAGATCGCCGAGGGCACCGAGCGCGGCAAGATGATCGGCAATGGCGCCGTCGCCACCGGCAAGAAGACCGGCCACAAGCGCGTTCCGCACGGACGCGGCCAGGCGATCCCGGCCTGGGATCCGCGCCCGCTGAAGGCCACGGGCGTGACCTACGCCGCGGGGCCGATGGGCGCCGATCACACGGCAGGCCTCGTCGTGAACCCCGGGCTCACCGAGGACCAGCTCGCGCAGGCTTCCCAGGAATGCCAGCTCGTGAACATGGTCTGCGATTCGTCGGGCTTCTGTCAGTTCATCTCGCCGACCCTCGACGACATGCGCCAGTACTACGGGATCCTCTACGGCATCGAGGTCTCGCGCAAAGAGATCGCGGACCAGGGCTGGGAATGTCTGCAGGACGAGTGGAACTTCAACAAGGCAGCCGGCTGGAAGGACGAGGACAACGGGCTCTCGGATTGCCTGGTGAACGAGGGCATCGGTCCTGACCACGCCATGAAGTTCGATGTCCCGCTCGAGGTCATCAACCAGTCGAAGGTTCGCTTCCCGATCCGGGACGAGCTCTTCGCTGCGAAGGCGTCCGGCTGATCCAGTCGACGGACTGAATCCAAGGCGCGGGCAGGGGATGACTTCCCTGCCCGTTTCTTCTTTCGAGGGCTCTGTCAGTGAAGCACGACGTACGCATGCGCGGGTTCTCTTCGCGGGTCGATGTCGAAGTGGTCGACGCCTACCTGGCCGATCACGCGCGGCCCCTCGCGGGCGAAGGCGTCGAGCTGCTCGAGTGCGTCGGCCGCGTGCTGACGGAGGACGTGACGGCCGAGGTCGACGTGCCGGGCTTCGCGCGCTCGGCGATGGACGGCTATGCGATTCGCGGCGAGGAGAGCTTCGGCGCCTCGGCCTACGACGCGATCCGGTTGGCGGTGGTCGGGATCTCCCTACCGGGCAAGCCGCATCCGGGCGAGCTCTCCCGGGGCGAGGCCGTGCGCATCATGACCGGAGCGCCGATTCCTCTCGGGGCGGACGCGGTCGTGAAGGCGGAGGTCTGTGAGGAGGCGGACGGCTTCGTCTCGATCAGCGAGGCGGTGGCGCCGCGCAAGAACGTCGGCGCGGTCGGGGAGGACATCGCGCGCGGTGCAGTCGTTCTGGCGGCGGGGCGACGGCTGCGACCGCAGGATGCCGGCCTGCTGTCTTCGATCGGTCGCGCCTCCGTGCCCTGCGTGCGAAGACCGCGGGTTGCGCTGGTCGTGACGGGAGACGAGCTGCTGCCGGCCGGCTCGCGGCCGAGTGGCTCGCAGATCGTCGACAGCAACTCCGTCGTGCTGCGCGCGCTGATCGCTCGCGACGGTGGCGTCGCGCTGCCCTTCGAAATCCTGCCGGATCTTCCGGATCTGATCCGCGCGGCGATGGCCGACGAGCAGGCGGACGTCGTGCTGGTCTCCGGAGGCACCTCTGTCGGGCAAGAGGATCATGCGCCGCGTCTGCTGTCGGAGCTCGGCGAGCTCGCCTATCACGGCATCTCGATGCGTCCCTCGAGCCCGACCGGCATCGGTCGCATCGGCGAACGCTTCGTCTTCCTGCTGCCCGGCAATCCGGTGAGCTGCCTGTCGGCCTACGAGTTCTTCGCGGGTCCCACGATCCGGGCGCTCGGCGGGCGGTCGAGACGCTGGCCGCATCGCCGCGCGGTCGTTCCGCTCGCACGCAAGATCGTCTCGGAGGTCGGTCGCACCGACTACGTGCGCGTCGCGATCGAGCACGGCAGCGCGACGCCGCTCGCGACCGCCGGCGCCTCGATCCTGTCCTCGACCGTGCGAGCCGCCGGTGCGGTCATCGTGCCGCGCGAGCTCGAGGGCATGCCGGAAGGCACGTCGGTCGAGGTATTTCTATACGACGACGAGGCGCCGGACCAGACGCCTTCGGAGAGCGCATGAGCCGAGCGCAGACCCAGTTTCTCGAGGTGCTCGATCGCGACGAGGCGGAGTCGCGCTGGCGGGCCGTCGTCGGCGGCGCGGCGCTGGCTTCCGAGTCGGTCGCGCTCGAAGACGCGCTCGGCCGAGTCCTGGCCCAGGACGTGCGCGCGACGGTCGACGTGCCGGGCTTCGACCGCTCGAACATGGACGGGTTCGCTGTGCGCGCGGCGGATACCTTTGGTGGCTCCGAGGAGGAGCCGATCCGGCTGCGGCTCAACGACGAGATCCTCGCGACCGGGATCGAGCCGAAGATCGAGGTGGCGGAGGGAACCGCCACGTCGATTGCCACCGGCGGCATGCTGCCGCGAGGCGCGGATGCGGTCGCGCCGATCGAGGTGACGGACGTCGATCCCGAAGACCCGCGCTACGTGCTGGTGCGCGCGGCCCGGGTGCCGGGCGCCGCCGTGAGCTTCGCGGGAACCGACATGGGTCGCGGTGAGACCGTGCTCTTTGCAGGCACCCGGCTCACCTCGCGGGAGACGGGTGTGCTCGCGGCGATCGGCTGCGAGCGGATCGAGTGCGTGCGCAGGCCGCGCGTCGCGATCCTCTCGACCGGTGACGAGATCGTCCAGCCCGGAGAGCCGATGCGGCCGGGCCTCGTCTTCGACAGCAACGGTCGCATCCTGGCCGACGCCGTTCGCGAGCTGGGCGGTGAGCCTTGCTTTCGTGGTGCCTTTCGGGACGACCTGCCCGCGCTGCGCGCGGCGCTGCGCGACGCGCTCGAGGACTCCGACGTGGTGCTGCTCTCGGGTGGCACCTCCAAGGGCGAGGGCGATCTGAACGCGATCGTCGTCGGCGAGCTCGACGCCCGGATCCTGGTGCACGGCGTGGCGCTCAAGCCCGGCAAGCCGATCTGTCTCGCCGCCCAGGGAGAGAAGCCCGTCGTGATCCTGCCCGGCTTTCCGACCTCGGCGATCTTCACGTTCCACGAGTTCGTGGCGCCCCTGCTCCGCGATCTCGCCGGGCATCCGCACGAAGACCGCGAGACCCGATCCGCCCGGCTGGCGATCAAGACGCAGAGTGAACGCGGCCGGCTGGAATATCTGCTCGTCGGACTCGTCGAGGACGAGGAGGGTCGCCTGTCCGCCTATCCGATGGGCAAGGGAAGCGGCAGCGTGACGAGCTTCAGTCGCGCCGACGGCTTCGTCCGAATCGACCGCAACACGGAGCTCGTCGAGGCCGGGACGCCGGTCGAGGTCACGCTGATCGGACGCGAGGTTCCGGTGGCGGATCTCGTCGTGATCGGCAGCCATTGCTCGGGGCTCGACCTGATCGCGAGCGCGCTGGCCGAGGAGGGCTTCGGGATCAAGCTGCTCGCGGTGGGAAGTCACGGTGGATTGGCCGCGGCCATTCGCGGCGAATGCGATCTCGCGCCGATCCACCTGCTCGATCCCGAGACGGACGAATACAATCGACCCTTCCTGCGCCCCGGGCTGCGCCTGTCTGCGCGGCTATCGACGAATGCAGGGAATCGTCACGCGCATGGAGGAGACCCGCGACATCGAAGCGCTGCTCGACGACCCGAGCGTGCGCATGGTGAATCGCAATCGCGGCGCGGGCACGCGCGTCTTGATCGATCGGCTGCTCGGGGATCGTCAGCCTCCGGGCTATCCGTACGAGCCGCGCTCGCATTATGCGGTCGCAGCGGCGATCGAGCAGGGGCGCGCCGATTGGGGCGTGACGATCGAGTCGGTGGCACGCGATGCGGGTCTGCGATTTCGCCCGCTGCAGGCCGAGCAATACGACTTCGTGATTCCGGAATCGCGCTTTGGTCGACCGGCGATCAAGCGCTTGGCGGAGCTGCTCGCCGACCGCGACTCGCCGCTGCGCGCGGAGCTGGCCGCGAGCGGCTTCACGCTCGACGACTAGGATCGCTTCCGAGAACCGCTCGGACTCCCATGCCTCCGCTCCCGCCGCCGCAGCGTTCCGGTCTTGTACCGACGCCCGAACCGTCCGAACTCCCCATGGCCGAATCGACGCGACCGGTCGATAAGGCGGTGGATCGTTTTCGATCGGAAAGGCCGCGTCGCGACCGAGATGAAGAAATCCAACCTCGAAGACGGCAGGACGATCGGCACGGACGGGCCGCCGGCGACGCGCGAGCCCGGTGCGTCGAATGCATCCGGCGCATCCGAAGCTTTGGACATGGCGCGCGCCAATCGGATCTTCACCGAGCTCGGTGCGGACTGGACCTTCATCGTTCGTCGCGATCCGCATGCGGGCTGGTGTCGAGAGTGGATCGGTGGAGATGCGTCGCGTTGGCCCGAGCTCGCGGCCGACGGATTCGAATCGTCGCCCTGGGAACGCTACGTCATCGACGAAGATCGCGGCGAATCCAACCGTCACTTCACTCGGGCCCTCGAGATCGGCATGGATCGTCGCGAGCTTCGACTCGAGTCCCCCGACCGGGGCGTCGTCTGGGTCGAGAGCGCGCTGCGTCGAGTGGCCGAGTCGGAGGCCGGTGGCTCCGTTCGCGTTTATGGAACCATGCGGGACATCACCGATGGACGTGCCAGGCAGGAGGTGCTGCGCGCCAGCGAGAGTCAATATCGTGCGCTCGTCGAGCAGGCGACGGACGGGATCCTCGTGTTCGACGACGAGGGTCGAATCGTCACGAGCAACTCGGCTTCCCACGACCTGTTCCGAATGTCCCGCGCGCAGCTCCACACCCAGCGGGTGAGCGATCTCTTTCACGAGGAGGATCCACAGCAGTCGCCAACCCTTCTGCGCGGCCTCGATACGGATCGAACGATTCGAGACGTGAGGCGCCTGCGTCGATCGGACGAAGACGATCCCGTCTGGGTCGAGCTCTCGGCGCGGCGCCTGGAGCAGAGCCTCTTCCAGGTGAACGCTCGAGACATCAGCGCTCGCATGGAGGCGGAGCAGCGCATTCGTAGCCTCGCGTTCTTCGATTCGCTGACCTCGCTGCCGAATCGCGAGCTCTTTCGCGAGCAGGTCGAGTCCGCACGCGAGCGAATGAAGGCGCGAGACAAGCAGCTGGCGCTGCTCTTCCTCGACATCGATCGTTTCAAGCAGGTGAACGATTCACTCGGTCATACCGTCGGCGACGATCTCTTGAAGCAGATCGCGGATCGACTGCGTTCGGCGGTGCGCGGCAGCGATGCGGTCGGTCGAGCGTCGCGTCAGGAGCTCGACCTCGCGCACGAGGGCAATTCGATCTCCCGGCTCGGGGGAGACGAGTTCACGATCCTGATCGAGGATCTCGACCACGCGCAGGACGCGGCACGAGTCGCCCGACGCGTGCTTCACGCGCTCTCGCGCCCCGTCGAGCTCGGGGAGCGCGAGGTCTTCGTGGGAGCCAGCATCGGTATCGCGGTGTGGCCCGAAGACGGGGATTCGAGCGAAGACCTGCTGCGCTCGGCCGACGTCGCGATGTATCACGCGAAGAGCCGCGGCGGCCACACCTACGAGTTCTTCAACGAGGGAATGAATGCCGCTTCGAGCCGTCGTCTGACGCTCGAGACTCGCATGCGCCGCGCACTCGAGCGCGACGAGTTTCACTTGGTGTACCAGCCGATCAGGGATGCGCGCACGGGCCGCGTCTCGGCGGCGGAGGCGCTGATTCGTTGGGTCGACGCGGACGGGGGCGTGATCGGCCCCGACGAGTTCATCCCGATTGCCGAGGAGACCGGACTGATCGTCGAGATCGGAGCCTGGGTTCTCAAGACCGCGTGCCAGCAGGCGGTCGAGTGGCAGCGTCGAGGCTATCAGCGGATCAGGCTCTCCGTGAATCTCTCCGTCGAGCAGCTCCGCGATCTCGGGATCGCGAATACCGTCGACCAGATCCTCTTCGATACGGGTCTCGACAGCTCGGATCTCGAGCTCGAGATCACCGAGAGCTCGATCCTGGACTCGAGCCCGGCGATCGTCTCGGCCGTGACGGCGCTGACGGAGATGGGCATCGGCTTTGCGCTCGACGATTTCGGGACGGGCTATTCGTCGCTCTCGGCCCTGCAGCGCTTCCCGATCGAACGGCTCAAGATCGATCGCACCTTCGTGGCCGGCGTCGGCGACAATCAGAGCGACGAGGCATTGACCTCCGCGATCCTGGCCCTGGCGAAACGCCTCGATCAGCGGGTCGTCGCCGAAGGCGTGGAGACCGAGACCCAGGCGCGCTTCCTGACTTCACTCGGCTGCGACGAGCTCCAGGGCTATCTGTTCAGTCGGCCACTCCCGCCCGAGGAGTTCGAGGCCTACCTGCGCGAGGCCGCAAAGTCCGAAGTTGCCCGCCCCGAGGGCGCGAGGTAGGTTTGTTCGACTACATGGACTCCCCCCTCCCACGTGCGAAGGCCGATCAGCGACGGCGCACTGAGAGCCCTGCCTTCGAGCGGGCTCGGAGTCCGGCCAGATCGGCCCACGGTCGATCGCGTGCCTCCGAGCATGCTCTCCCGCGTGCGTCTTCGTTTGCATCCTTGCGTGCGCCCTTGAGTGCGCCTTCGCGTGCGCCCTCGCGTGCGCCCTCGCGCGTCGCCGCGGAGATCGGTTCACGTGTCCGTCAAACGGTCCGTCGAATGGAGGTGTGCCGGTGTCGATCCTCGGCGCGGTTCTGATCATCGTCGCCTGTCTGGCGGCGTCGGCATTCTTTTCGGGCAGCGAGACCGCTCTCTTCCGCCTGCGTTCACATGATCTCGATTCCGAGAGCAAGGAATCGGTCGGTCCGGCGGACATCGCGGTTCGCGACTTGACGTCTTCGTCTTCGCGCCTGCTCGTCACGATCCTGCTCGGCAACAACGTGGTCAACATCCTCGGCGCCTCGGTCGCGTCCGGGTTGGCGATCTATCTGTTCGGGGTGGAGATCGGAATTCCGCTGGCGACCTTCGTCATGACGACGCTGGTACTGGTCTTCTGCGAGATCCTGCCCAAGGCGGTGGCCGCGCGACATCCCCGCGGCGTCTCGCGCTTCGTCGGCCTTCCGCTCTATCTCTTCCATCAGATGCTGCGTCCGATCCACGGTCTCTTCGACCGCGGCATCGAGCCACTCGTCCGTCGCGTGACCGGCGGCATGGACAGCGATGTGTCGCTCGGGTCGGAGGAGGTGCTGCGGCTCGCACGCGAAGCCCTCGACGATGCCGACGACGTCGGATCGCCGATGGCGATCATTGGCGCGACCTCCAACGCGGCGGAGATGGACGTCTCCGAGATCATGGTTCCGCGAACCGAGATCGAGGCGTACCCGACCGACACGCCCGTCCCGGAGCTGATCGAGAAGATGCTCGAAGGGCGCTACACCCGGGTGCCGATCTACGAGGAGTCGATCGACCACGTGCTGGGCGTGATTCACCTGAAGGATCTCATCAAGCTCTCGCGCGCGGACGGCAAGGAGCTCTTCGGAATCCTGAAGCCCGTGCTTCGTGTCCCCGAGCGCAAGCCGATCCTCCGGCTGCTGACCGAGATGCAGCGCGCCTTCTGTCACGTCGCCCTCGTGAAGGACGAGTTCGGCGTGACCCAGGGACTCGTCACGCAGGAAGACATCCTCGAAGAGATCGTCGGCGAGATCCGCGACGAGTTCGATTCCGAAGAGCTGCTCACGATTCGAAAGCTCCGTGACGGGAGCTACGAGGTGTTGGGCCGCATCAAGGTCCTCGACTTCAATCGCGAGACGGGTTGGCAGGTCCCTGCCGAGAAGGGCGACACGATCGGGGGTCTCTGCTTCAACACGCTCGAACGTGCGCCACGAAAGGGCGAGCGAGTACACGTTCCGGGCTATCGCCTCGAATGCGTGGACGTCTCGGGCAGTCGAATCACACGGGTCCGGATCGTCGTGGAGCCGAACGCCGAAGCCGCGTCTGAATGAGCCGCACCCGAATGATCCGCGCTTGATGGACGAGCGCCCTTCCGAGCCCGGCTTGCCCGACCAGGGCGCCGATGCGTCGATTCGGATCACCGGCTTCGCCTCGGGCGGTGAAGGCGTAGGACGCCTATCGGACGGCCGCGTGGTCTTCGTCGAGGGAGCAATCCCTGGAGAGCGCGTCGAGCTGCTCGAAGTGCGACGCAGCAAGAAAGTGCTGCGCGCGCGGGCCGGCCGCGTCCTCGAAACCGGTCGGGATCGCGTCGAGCCACGCTGCCCCCATTTCGGGACCTGCGGAGGCTGCCGCTGGCAGCACGTGAGCTATCCGGCGCAGCTTGCGGCCAAACGTCAGATCGTGATCGATGCATTGCGCCGGATCGGCGGCATCGAGATCGACGCAGACCTCGAGATCGTGCCCTCGCCGGATGCCTACGGCTACCGTGCCCGCGCGCGCTGGGTCGAGTCCGGCGACGGATTCGGCTATCGGATCCGCGGCTCGCGGTCGGTGATCCCGGTCGAGTGTTGTCCGGTGCTCGTGCCGGCGGCGGAGGAGGCGCTCGCCCTGCATGTTTCGAGGCGGAAGGCGGATGCCGCCAACCGCGCTTCGTTCGAAGATCCGGACGATGTGGAATCGGAACTTCCCGAACCGAGTACCTCGCCGAGATCCTCGTCGTCGCGGTCTCGAAGATCCGGACGTCCCCGCGCGAAGGAATGGGTCGTCACCGCGGGCTCCCTCGGATCGGCGCTCGTCTGTCGGGTGGGTACGAGTCGGCAGGCTCGTCGCGACCGACAGGGCCCTCGCGCGGTCTCGATCGAGGCGTGCGGTGAGAAGCTGCGCGTGAGCGCCGAGAGCTTCGTGCAGGGCAACGCGCTGCTCTGGGATGCGCTCGCGCGAGCCGTGGTCGAGGAGTGCACGACCGCGCTCGAAGAGAGCCCGTCCGCGCGCTTCGTCGAGCTCTACGCGGGCATCGGCTTCTTCACGGTCCCCCTCGCCCGTCGCTTTGCAGGGGGACTGGCCCTCGAGAGCGATCGATCGGGGCTGGCGGACCTCGCATACAACCTGCGTGCCGCAGGACTTTCGGAGCGGGTCGAGGTGCTCGCGGGCCGGGTCGAGGGACGCGGAGATCTCGGTGCGCGCTTCGAGCATGCGGACGTTCTGCTCGTCGATCCGCCACGGGTGGGGCTCGATGCCAGGGTGCGGGACGCGATCGCTGCGAAGGGCCCGCCGCGGCTCGTCTATGTCTCCTGCGATCCCGGAACCCTGGCTCGAGATCTGCGCGCGCTTCGACCGGCGGGCTACGAGATTGCCGCGATTCGCGCGTTCGATCTGTTTCCCCAGACGCCGCACGTCGAGACGATCGTTCGGCTCGAGCGCGCGCCGAGCAGCTGAGGGAACGAGCTCGGCGTGGTAAGCGTGCCGCAGGCGCCTTCCCGCGGACACGCAGATCAGCCAGCGTCGCGACCCGATTGAGCGTCGCGACCCGATCCGGGTCAGGGATCGATCAATCCGTGTCGCAGCGCGTAGCGCACCAGCTCGGTCGCCTTCCGCACGCCGAGCTTGCGCATGAGACTCGTGCGATGGGCCTCGACCGTCTTCGTGCTGAGCGAGAGCTCCGTCGCGACCTCCTTGGCCGAGAGGCCGTCGGCGATCCGCTGCAGGACCTCCCGCTCTCTGGCGGAGAGCACCGTGAACGGGTCCGGAGAGTCGCTCCTCGGGGCGCGCACCTGCTCGACGATCTCGCGCGCCACGGCGGGACTGAAATAGCTGCCGCCCTTCATGACCTCTCGGATGGCGGTCACGATCTCCGCGGCTCGGCCGTTCTTGAGGACGTAGCCGTCGACGCGAAGCCCGATCGCGCTCTGGATGAAGGGCGGATCATTGTGCACGGAGAGCAGGATCACCTTCGTTCCCGCGTGCTCGCCGCGCAGCCGCTCGAGGGTTTCGAGGCCGCCCATCCCGGGCATCGTGATATCGAGGACCACGAGATCCGGTCGACAGCGCGTGACCTCCTCGAGCACCTGCCGCCCATCCTCGGCTTCGCCGCAGACCTTCAGATCGGGCTCCGCCTCGAGCAGGCGCCGTAGCCCCTCCCGGACGATCCCATGGTCATCTGCGACGACGATCGAAATCATCGGCGCAGAGTACCGGTGAGATTGGCGCGATTCAATCCGGTCGCTCGCTCGTTCGGTGCCGAGATCGGGTGAGCTATGCTGCGGCCTCGCGCGGTGGGAGCATGGCCGCAGCACGGCCCTTCACGAAGGGCCCGCGCGGGAGCTGGTTTGGTCCTTCTCGAGGAACTCGCCGGGACCGGCTGAAAGGGAATGAGGCCAACGCGTGCTTCGAAAGGATCCGAATCGCCGTCGACCGCAGAAGGGCGGGCGATCTTCGAGGGGAGCGGGCGCTTCGCGGGCCGGCGCCGGATCCTCGTCCGTGCATCGGCGAAGCCCGGACGGCTTCGTGCTCTACGTCGAAGGGGCGCGGGATCGGGAGATCCTGGCATGCTGGGCTCGACGCGCCGAGCCGTCCCTGGCGCGCTGCATCGAACGAAACAGCGTCATCCTCGGAGGTCGACAGCCCGCGCGCGCGCTGGCGGACTTCCGGAAGCGTGGCGGCGCCGGAGCCGGCTTGACCGGGCTGATCGTGCTGGATCGAGACCATCACGAGCACGAGGTTCCGGGTGCGCATTTCGTCTCGGATGAAGTCGGACTCGAGGTCTTCGTCTGGGGGCTGCGGCATATCGAGAGCTATCTGCTGGTGCCCGCGGCACTTCGGCGCGTCCTGCGGGTCGCGGTGGATGATCCGCGTGTCGAGCGCGCGCTGGCGGACGAGGTCGATCGCGAGGCGATCGTAAGCGGCGCGGACTCGCTCCACGCCAAGCGTATCCTGGGGGCCGGCGGCTCGCTGTCCGAAGCGCTCGGGACGGAGCTCCGAGCCGGGGACATCGCCCGGGCCATGCGGCCCGAGGACCTGCACGACGATATCCGAACCCTGCTCGCCCGAATCGGAAACCTGTCGGGCGTCGTGCCGAAGGGTCCCGAGGTCGTGATCCGTCCCGGGTCGTCCGAGGGCTGAGGATCGGGCCACGTCGATGGCTCAGGGGTCGAGCGCGTCTCGCAGGATCGGCGCGCGGACGGACTCGACCTGCGATCGCGTGCGCCGCAGGTCGGCGAAGAGCGCCATGGCGCGATTCAGGAAGAGCACGCCGATGAGGACGTGCATGATCAGGAAGATCAGATTCGTCCAGAGCGCGAAGGCATAGAGAGAAGCCTCGTCGCCGTATCCGTGAAAGACGTTCGCCCAGACGATCTCGCGGGTCCCGAAGTTGCCAAAGGAAGGCAGCAGCATCATGAAGTAGAGGACGGGGATCCCCGACATCATGGCGATCCAGTCGATCTGGTTGCCGAACGCGCGGGACGCCGCACCCTGGATCAGGACGTCCGCTGCCGCGAAGCCCGCGAAGACCCAGAAATACGGCAGGAGATCGGGCAGATTCACGCGGCCTTCCAGCCAATCGAGGCGCAGCAGCGAGTAGAGCTTGTCGGTCGCTCCGATCCAGCGCGCGATCGCGAAGGCCGCGACCAGCAGCCAGCCGAACGCCACGACCCCCGCCACGGCGGAGAACTGCACCCGATCCCGCGGAACGAAGAAGATCGCCACCGAGCCCTGGATCAGCAGCACGAAGAAATGCGCGACGAAGGGCAGCGTGGTGACCGCGACGACGGATTGCAGGGGCGCGCGACAGAGCTGCCAGATGCCCAGGAAGAACGCCGCATCCGACACGGAGTTGTTGAGCGCACGGGCGAGCTCGGCGCCGCCCTTGACCGCGATGATCTGTCGCCGCGGTACAGGCGCCAGGAAGCGCCGCACCATCGACGCCTGCACCAGGCACCAGACCAGGAAGAACACGACCTTGTCGAGCACCGTGATCGCCACGAAGAGCGGCATGTTGGCGCGTTCCGTCGCCTCCGGAACCGCCTGCCAATCGATCGCGAAGCCGAAGACGTAGATCAGCGCTCCTCCGGAGATCACCAGGGGCAGCACGTGGCGGTAGAGAAGGGTCTTCGCGCGGGACACGACGGCGCAGCATAGCCGGTCGATCCCTGGGATTCGCGGGGCGAGGTCGATCGTTTTGTGACGAGCGTCTTGGCCAAGCGAGCGCGTTCGGCCTACTCTCCGCGCCATGGATCTCGGCTTTCGCATGCACGCAGAACGGACGCCCAATCCGAACAGCATCAAATGGGTTCTTGGTCAGGCCGTGGCGGATGTCGTCTCGTCGGCCTCTTTTTCGAAAGGGGACGCGCGCGAGCTCGAGCGCTCGATCGGCGTCGATGTTTCGCCGCTGGCGGCGCCGATCCTCGACATCGAGGGCGTGGAAGGCGTCTTCCTGGGGCCGACCTTCGTGACTGTGACGAAGTCTGCGGGGGCGGAGTGGACCGAGCTGGCGGCGCCCATCGTGTCCGCCATCAAGGCCTGGGCCGCGAGCGGTGAGCCCGCGCTGGGTCCTGCGTTCGAGGTGCCGGAGGCGGCGGAGGACGATGCCGTCGTCGAGCAGATCAAGGTGATCCTGGAACGCGACGTGCGCCCCTATGTCGAGCAGGACGGCGGCGAGATCAGCTTCGCCGGCTATCGCGACGGCGTCGTCGAGGTGGTGCTGCAGGGAGCCTGCGCGGGTTGCCCGAGCTCTTCCATCACGCTGAAGATGGGCATCGAGGCCCGGCTCAAGGAAGAGATTCCCGAGGTCAAATCGGTCGTTGCGCTCTAGCGTGGCGTCGAGCGTGAGGTCTGGTCGCACGCGGAGCCGCCACCGATGAGCTTCGGCCGAGGACATCGAAACCGCCGTCGTCGTCCGGTCGATCGCTGGCAGGGCTGGCGCTCGGGGGGCGCCTTCTTCCGAGGCAATCGGCGCAGGAGCAGCGCTCGGTTGACTGGCCTCGGGCGACTCTTCCTGGGGATCGCGATCTTCCTCGCCGCGGCACTCGGTTGGCAGGTCCAGGCCGCCTGGCGCACCTGGCGCGGAGCCGATTCGCCTGCGCTGGCCGCCATCTCGGCGGGACCGCCCGCTGCGCCGCTCGCCGTCGACCTGCGTCTGGACCCGCCGCTCAGTCGCGAACGTTTCGGTTTTGCCCGGACCCGGGCCGCTGAGATCGATCCGTCCGCGGTCCCGCGGCTGGTCGAATGGGTCGACGCTGCCGGTCGGAAACGCAGCGGACTCGATCCGGCCGATCCGGGGGGCGCATTGCGGATCGAGTACAGCTTCGACGCCGAGCTCACGGGAGAGGTCTTCGAGATCTTGCGTCGCGGCCGGGCGGATCGCGGACATGCCATCGTGCTCGATCCCCGGACCGGCCGTCTGCTCGCGTACGTGTCGACGGATCGGGACGCGTTTCCGCCGGAGAAGGCCTACCCCGCGGCATCGATCGTGAAGGTGCTGACGGCGGCTGCGATGCTCGAGGAGTCCGGCGGAAGCGACGATACGTCCTGCGTCTATCGCGGGAACAAATATCGCCTGAATCGCCGACGTCTGGATCGTCCGAAGAGCGGACGAGAATCGACCCTCGAGGACGCGCTCGCGACGTCGAACAACCAGTGCTTCTCGCAGTGGGCGCTGCACGTGCTGGGCGAGGAGAAGCTCGAAAAGACCTTCGAACGATTCGGCTGGCTCTCGTCCCCCGCGCCCGGACACGAAGCGGGTCGCATCGAGCGTGTCGAGACGAAGCTCGATCTCGGTCGTCTGGGCAGTGGACTCGACGGCGTTCGTGTGACACCGCTCCACGTCGCATCGCTGACCTCGATCCTGACGGGTGGGACGTGGCTCGAGCCCTGGTGGGTCGATCGTGTCATCGATTCGCGAGGGCGCTCGCTCGAGCTGCCTGCTCGCAGTCCGGCACGTCGTGTTCTCAGCAGGCAGCGAGCGGCGCAGCTGCGTTCGATGATGGTCGCCACGACGAAGCGAGGCACGGCCAAGAGCGCGTTTCGAACGCGACGCGGGCGTCCCTTGTTGGGGAACATCGAGGTCGCCGGCAAGACCGGCAATCTCACGGGCAGCGATCCGTACGGCCGCTATGAATGGTTCGTTGGACTCGCGCCGGCAGACGATCCGCGAATCGCGGTCGTCGTGCTCCAGCTCCAGAGCAATTTGTGGTGGTCGAAGTCGAGCGAACTCGCAGCTCGGGTGCTCAAATCCGTCTTCTGTGATCGTGCGGGCTGTCGTCCCGAACGCGCGGATCGATACACCGGCGATCTCGGGAGTCTGGCGGCCCCGCTCCTGATCTCCGACCTCGAGCAGCCTCTACGCGTGTCTCGCGCGGAATAGGAGCCGATTCGCTCCGGCTGCGCACTGCGCCGACGCCGAAGCGAACGACTCGCTATACTCGGCGACTCTCCTGGTCTTTGTTCCTTCTTCCGGTCGACGTCCGAGGAGCTTCCGCGATTCGAGGCCATGTCTTGCTTCGATCCGTGGTGGATTGCTTCGTACGCTTCGTACTGAAGCAACGCGAACGATGAGCGGGAGAGCTGGATGCGGTTGCGCGCTCGCCTGAGCCCCAATCGGGACCCGATCGGGCAAGGATGAGGCCGAGTGCTTCGAGGGGGCGAGCGTTGAGTGATTCCGTTTCGAGCGGTGGCACAGGGAGTGGTCGAAGCGTCAGTGCGCGATCACTCGCATCTTCCACACGGACGACCGTCTCGCGGAGCGCGTCGGCCAACGCGTCGGCCAACGCGTCGGCCAAGGCGTCGGCCCATGCGAGCTCCTCGCGCGCGGTGATCTCGCAGGCGACGTCTTCTTCGAAGCTGGTGAAAGGCGCGAAGAAGAAGACGCCTGGCTCCAAGCTGGCGGCTCCTTCGAAGCTCGAGCCCTCGGATCGACCGGGTGCATCCGGTCATCGTTTCGGCCCGGATCTCGCGTGCTCGGAGTGCGGCATTCAATGGGATGTTCATCAGCGCCAGCCCCATCCCTGCAAGACCGATCGCGACCATGAGGCGGGTGCTTTCCTGCGTCGACCCGAGCCGCCTGCAGCGACCGTCGAAGTCGATTCCGAGCCCACCGGCTCGGTGAAATCGTCGGTCGCCCACGACTCGTCTTTCGCTGACGGCTCTTCTTTGGCTGACGGCTCTTCTTCGGCTGAGGCTCTTCTTGACGGCTCTTCTTCGACTGAGGGCTCTGCTTTGGCCGAGGGCTCTTCTTCGACTGAGGGCTCCTCTGTGGCTGAGAGCTCTTCCACCGCTGAGGGCTCTGCGAAATCGGCGGCCGAGGCCTCTGATTCGCATGCGTCGACCCAGCCGCCCACCGAATCGACGCGCGTTCGCTGATCCGCGTCGGTTTCGACCGGGCCGACGATCGGGATGTCTGCATGGCAGACGTCGGCTCCGCGCGTCGCTCGCGTGGCTGAGATCGTGCGCCCAACGAGACCTCGCCCGAGCCAGGTTGCCGACCGCTTGCGGCCTCGATGCCGGCGGGATTCCGTCGTGGCTGTGCCGGGGTGACGTAAAGCGTCGCCCGCGCTGACGTGCCGCGGCACTTTCCGGCCCGATTGACGTGATTTGGCATTGCCGAATAGCCCCGCCGATTGCTCCCCTCGAAAAAGTTCAGCTTCGAATCCGTCCGGCCGACCAGGGACCTGGACTGCGGACTTGCAGGTTGGATTCGATTCGAATTCGGGAACGGTCGGAAGCTGGCACGAGTGTTGCTCTTACCAGGTCTCGGCGGAACCAGCCCCCTCCTGGACGGGAACTCGGGGAGACCGCAGCCAACTCCTGCACAGGGCAGGAACTCGTTCACTCGAGTGACCTAACAGTCAACTGACTACACACGCAACTGAAGGATAACCATCACAATGAGCAAACTCATTCGAAAGTCCAACAAGGGCTTCACTCTCATCGAGCTCATGATCGTGGTCGCCATCATCGGCATTCTCGCCGCGATCGCGATCCCGAACTTCCTGCGCTTCCAGCTCAAGTCGAAGAGCTCGGAAGGCAAGGTGAACATCGCCGCGATCCGCACCGCCGAGGAGTCCTACCTCGCCGAGTTCGGCAACTACGTCGGTGTGACCACGCCGAACCCGGCCGCGATCCCCGGCACCTCGAAGGATCCCTTCGTGGCCGGTGGTGCCTTTGACCAGCTCGGCTGGTCGCCCGAGGGTCAGGTCTTCTTCCAGTATGCCGTCAACTACGCGTCGGCGAGCCCGAGCGCGTACACGATCACCGCGGCCGCGGACATCGACGGCGATACCGTCAACCAGGTCTGGGGCTACGTGAAGCCGGTCACGAACACGACCGCGGGCGTCGCGCCGATCGCGGCCCACGGCATCTGCACGGCAAACGGCATCGCCGGCAATCAGCTGACGACCGTTGGTCCCTGCGCCGCGACGCACGGCCAGACGATCTTCTAAGATCGCCAGCCACAGCGTTTGAACGCGGAAGGGGTCGGGCTTCACAGCCCGGCCCCTTTTCGTTTCGGCGCGCCGACCCCCATCGCCATCGCACCCGCTTTGCGCGCCGAGCGAGAGCGCCTGCGGCCCCGGCGCGCTGTGCGCGCCGAGCGAGAGCGCCTGCGGCCCCGGCGCGCTTTGCGCGCCGAGCGAGAGCGCCTGCGGCCCCGGCGCGCTTGCGCGCCGAGCATAAAAGTCAGCCGATGATCCGACCGCCTCCACCCAGGCCGCCGGCAGGTCCCTGGCCGGGAACGACGATGCGACTGGCTTCCTGACGCTGCATCTCTCTCGCCTCTTCCATCAGACGCTCCACGGCGGCCTGGACGGCCTGCGGGAAGGCGGCGAAGGCAGCCGTGAGATCGGGTGCGTCGATCGGGCAATTGATCGGTAGCGGACCTCGTGCCGACATCAGCGTGGTCTCACCGATGAACATCGTGGGTCGGCTGGAATCGTCGAGGCCTTCGGCGGTGACCGGCGTCAAACGGCGGATCGAGGCGACCTTCAGGTCGGTAAAGGTCTCCTCGCGGTAGAGATTGTTCGTGTCGACGGCGATCTCGCCGAGCGGGCTGGTTTCTTCGCTCACAGGGGCTTCTCCTCGGTTGGCCCCATGTTCGCAAAAGCCGGCCTGGAATCAACGCGCACGCGTTTCCAGGCGCGCGAGTCGAACCGCTGCGAGCGTCTAGCGATTGAGGATCTCGGAGAGGATCGCTCCCAGACCCGCGATTTCGCCGTCCTCGAGGGATTCCACGTCGGGCAGGCAGGCCACTATCTTTTCGAGCTCGCGGGCCATCTCTCGATCGATCCGGTCGAAGACCAGGCCGAAGCCGGCTGCACCGTCATCGCGAACGACCTCGGCCTCGACGCAGAGGGGCTCGCCCGAGGTGGGACCATGCAGCGCGAGTCGAAAACGATCGCCGATGCGGAGGTCCGGATGCGGCTCGATGCGCATGCCGCCGCGCGAGAGATCGCGACCGATCAGGACGAAGGGGCCATCCTGCTTCTCGGCCAGCAGGGAGGATTCATAGCGTCCGCGCGCATGCTCGCGACGCTCCTGCTCGGCAACGCCGACGCTGCTCGCCTGGTCAGCTGTGGCCAGGGACCGCTCGAGAGAGACGCGAACCTGCGACGCGGCATGAATGGGCGGATCCGTCTCGTCGTCGAGGGTCAGGTCCGGGAGCGACGCGAGCTGGCACGGCGGAATCGCTGGCGCGCGGTCGACGCTCTCGGCGTCGAGACCGCGGGGTCCCGAGGCCCAATGGTTGATCAGCGAAGTCAGGCGCGTGCGGTCGGCGTCGGACATCGCGGGATCGAAGACGACGGCCAGCATCGAGCCATTGCCGTCCTCCGACGGCACGAGGCGCCGGACCTGCCCGCGCAGGGTCAGGGGGCCGGATTCGCACCACGTCTCGCCGTCGACCGGAATCGTGAACTCGAGGGTCTCTCCCGCGGCGACCGGCTCGGTCGTCTGCAGGCGGCAGCCGCGATTGGACAGGTCGATCAGGAACGTCGAATCGGTCGTGATCGAGCGAGGCGCCTCTGCAGCGTCAGACCCGAGTGCGACGGGAGCGCCGACGGCGACACGCGGATCCACGCGGCGCTCGCTGCCCCGGTAGAGTGCGCGGGCGACCAGCAGCCGCCAGATCTCGGCCGCGGCGGGCAGTCGGATCAACAGATGAAGGCCGGAGCGACGAAGGCGTCGGCGCATCGCGGGCGAGTCTTCCTCCACGGCGATGATGCGCAGCGGCCGGCCCGGACGCGCGTCCGCCGGACTGCCTCGCCGCACGCGGGCGACCCGGCGAGGCGTCACGATCAGCAGGTCCCGGGGTGGGGCGATCTCGTCCGGAATCTGTCCGCCCCGAAGACGCCGGAAGGCGATGCCCTCGCTCTCGAGGACGTGCGCGACCTCGTCGAGCTCCCCGTCGTCGACCAGAAGGATGCCCTCGCTGGGCGGTGTCGGCGTTGCAATCGTCATGGGCCTCTCCGCTAAGGCCATCTCCCGCACGATCTTGCGAGCTGCAGGCCTGTCGCTTCATTCGTCTCGTTGCGGAGGCGTCTGTAGTGCCGTTCTGCTCGCCGAAGCGGTCGTTTGGGAGCTGCGCCCGCGCTGCACGAGTGCTGCCCAGGCGCTGCCGGACGCAGCGAGAGCCACGGGCAGCGTGATCCACGCTGCGTGGGCGGAGAGCAGGCTCGGGGCGTCCATCGCACTGGTCGCGACGGCGAGTGCGTTTCCCGTGAAGTGGGCGGCGATCGCGAGGGGGAGCCCGAAGACGAGTCGGAGCATTCCCAGCTGTAGACCCAGAGCGAACGCAATCAAGGCGTGCTGCGGTTCGAGATGTGCGAGTCCGAAGAGCGCAGCGCTGCCGATCAGGGCGACTCTGGCTCCGCCGATCCGGTCGAGCATCGCGAACAGCGCCCCCCGGAAGAGCAGCTCCTCCAGGACCGCGGGAAGCAGGGCGAAGAGCACGAGCGCAAGGCCCAGCTCCTGGGCCTCGAGTCCAGTAGGCAGACCAGGCCCTCCCGCGAGGCCGCTCGATTCGAAGCCCGGCTGCTGCGCGGCGACGAAGTAGAGCAGATGGCTCGTGCCGGCGAAGCCCAGGAGCTGCCTGCATGCGTGGCTGCAGGAGGTCGGTGTTCGATGGAGCCCGGACGGCGTCGATTCGATCATCGCCTGACGAGGGTACCCGTTCGGTGGCCCCCGCCGGATGGCTGGCGTCGCGGCGCGGCTGCTACGCTCCTGGCGTGTCGACTTCCGAGCTCTGCTCCTCACTCCTGGTGGCGATGCCACAGCTGTCCGACCCCAACTTTCGTCGAGCGGTCGTGCTCGTCGTGCATCATGACGCCGAATCGACTTTCGGGCTGGTGCTGAATCGCGAGGTCGAGCTGACGGTGCGCGAGCTCTGCGAGAGTCTCGATTTCGTCTGGAACGGTCGCGCCACCGACGAGGTGGCCTGGGGCGGGCCGGTCGAGTCCAACACCGGCTGGCTGCTCTTCCAGGACGGGCTCGACACCGAGGTCGAGGAGGAGCACGTGTCGCGGCTCGAAGGTGAGCTCTGCTTTGCCGGCTCGATGGATGTCCTGCAGCAGCTCGCCGAACGTCCGCCGCCGGATCTCCGCATCTTCCTCGGCTATGCGGGCTGGGGAGGCGGTCAGCTCGAGGCCGAGCTCGCCCAGGGCGCCTGGGTCGTCGCGCCGCTGTCGCCGGAGATCGTCTTCGACGTGCCCGCCCACGAGATGTGGGATCACGTGCTGCGGGCCATGAAGATCGACCCGGCGACGCTGATCTCCACGGCGGGAGTCCATTGATGGCGT
Source organism: uncultured delta proteobacterium (assembly GCA_963698485.1). Lineage (GTDB taxonomy): Bacteria > Myxococcota_A > UBA9160 > UBA9160 > UBA4427 > UBA4427. Next base: position 149,441 of record CAVORA010000007.1, read on the forward strand.
TGCGCATGCGTTCGAAGCCGCCGGCCTACGAGGTCCGATGTCCCCGCTGTGACGTGAGCTTTCCGGCCGAGACGCGAACCTGCTTCCACTGCGGTGGTCCGACCGGTCCGCCTTCCTTTTTCGGGAGCGACGCATTCGAGGCGAGCCTGGCCTCGTCGGACTACGGCACGAGCGGTCCGACGACGGCCGAGGCGTACGGAAGCATGCGGGACAAGATGCCGATCGAGCCGAGTGGCGAGTCGCCGTTCTCTCTCGGTGGCGGCTTCGAAGACGATCGCGCGAACGAGCGGGAGCTCGAGGCGGAAGCGCCGGAGAGGTCGATCCTCGGATCCCTGGTGCAATCGCTCGGCGGGATCATCTGGGTCCTTCTCTTGATCGGCTTCTCACTCGCTCGCAGCTGTAGCGACTGATCGCCGACACCCGATCAGGGCGATTCGAGCGCTGCCGGGGGGAATCGGAGGTCACATGGCCAGGAAGCTGTCGGGCGGGTTGCTGCACGGGGTGAGCCTTTCGCCGTTCGTGCGCAAAGTGCGCGTCGTGCTGGAGGCGAAGGGGATCGAGTATTCGCTCGTGAACGTGATGCCCGGGGCGATGGAGCCGGAATTCCTGGCGAAGTCTCCGCTGTCGAAGATTCCGGTCTGGGAGGAAGACGGGTGGACGCTGCCCGACTCCTCTGCCATCTGCGCCTACCTGGAGCGGTGCGTGCCGTCTCCGGCGTTCTACCCGGAGGAGGCACGGGCCTTCGCAGAATCGCTCTTCTGGGAAGAGTATGCGGATACCCGCCTGGTCGAATCGAGCACGCCGATCTTCTTCCAGCGCGTCGTGCGGCAGCGCGTCTTCAAGGAAGCGCCCGATGAAGAGCTCGTGCGGCGTTACGAGGAGGAGCTGCTGCCCCCCGTGCTCGACCAGCTCGAGGCGCTCTTCATCGAGCGTGATCGGGCAGACGCGCGGGAGCTCACGATCGGCAACGTCTCCGTGTGGTCTCCGATCGTGAATCTCGAGCACTCGGGATTCGAGCTCGACGCCGGGCGTTGGCCCGGATTGGCAGCCTTCCTCGCGACGCTTGCTGAGCATCGCGTGCTTCGCGATCTCGTCGCTGAGGAACGCGCGGCCCTCGCCGCTTTCTGAAGACGCGTGGTTGGCGGCCAGTTGCAGCACGTATACTCGGCGGCTCGATCGTTGCCCGGCCGCGCGATCGACGACGTGGCACGCGTGGAGCTCCGTGCTGCATCTCGCGACCCGCTGAACAACGAGATCCATCCAAGAGAGGAACGCCATGAAAGTCGAAGCCGCCATCGCAGTCGAGGCAGGAAAGCCGCTCGAGATCGACGAGATCGAGCTCGATGGACCGAAGGAGGGCGAGTGCCTGATCCGGCTCGCGGCGACGGGCGTCTGTCACACCGATGCCTTCACGCTGAGCGGGGATGATCCGGAGGGTCTCTTTCCAGCGGTCCTCGGTCACGAGGGCGCGGGAGTCGTCGAGGAGGTCGGCCCCGGTGTGAAGTCGCTCGCCGTCGGTGATCACGTGATTCCGCTCTACACGCCCGAGTGTCGAGAGTGCAAGTTCTGTCTCTCCGGGAAGACGAATCTCTGCGGCGCGATCCGGGAAACACAGGGCAGGGGTCTGATGCCCGACGGCACGAGCCGCATCTCCTACAAGGGCAAGAAGATCCATCACTATATGGGGACGTCGACCTTCGCGAAGGCGACCGTGGTGCCCGAGATCGCCCTGGCGAAGGTTCGCAAGGACGCTCCGCTCGACAAGATCTGCCTGCTCGGATGCGGGGTGACGACGGGGATCGGGGCCGTCTTGAATACGGCGAAGGTCGAGCCCGGCTCGACCGTGGCGATCATCGGCCTGGGAGGCATCGGACTCTCCTGTGTCCAGGGGGCCGTGATGGCAGGCGCCGATCGCATCATCGCGATCGACACGAACCCGAAGAAATTCGAGCTCGCGGGCCAGTTCGGTGCGACGGATTTCGTGAACCCGAAGGAGATCGGGGACGTCGAGGCCCACGTGATCGACATGACCGACGGCGGTGTGGACTACTCCTTCGAGTGCATCGGGAACGTCGAGACGATGGGGACGGCGCTTCGGATCTGCCACAAGGGCTGGGGCGAGTCGGTGATCATCGGCGTCGCCGGGGCCGGTCAGGAGATTCACGCCCGACCCTTCCTGCTGGTGACCGGCCGGGTCTGGCGCGGCACGGCCTTCGGCGGCACGAAGGGACGCACCCAGGTGCCCGGCCTCGTCGACCGCTACATGAACGGTCGCATCAAGCTCGACGAGATGGTGTCGCGCACGATGCCGCTCTCGGAGATCAACCAGGCCTTCGATCTGATGCACGAAGGCGAGGTGATTCGAAGCGTGATCACACTCGACGACTGAGAGCGCGGGGGCTCGCAGTGGGCCGCGGGCGCTCGATCCGCGTCGAGGCGTGGATCGTCAGAGCAAGAGGGCGGACACACCGCTCCAGACGAGCCGGATGGCCACTGCAGTCAGGGTGAGCTTGTAGAGCTGTGTGAAGCGCGCGTCGTCGAGGTGATGGAGGAGTCGGGTACCGAGATAGGTGCCGGCGATCGTGGCCACCGCCATGCCGAGCAGCAGCGGGCCGAACTCGATGAATCCGAAGCCGGCGAAGCCGAAGAGGATGACCTTGGCGACGTGCCCGCTGGCCTGGCAGGCCGCCTTGGTGCCGATCAGCTGGAAGCGCGTCAGCCCGATGCCCAGGAAGAACGGGGCGATGAAGGGGCCAGTCGCTCCGACGAGCGGTCCGAGCGCACCGGAGCCCGCGCCGACGAGCGCGAAGCGCGGCCGCAGGGGCACCCGTTCGAGGTCGAAGCCCAGGAGCAGCCAGCGCTTTCGCCAGGTCGCCACGATCACGAAGCACCCGATCGCCAGCCGCAGCGCGTCGGCGGGTAGATGCTGCGCGAGCGGGAGCGTGAGCAGGCCGGCGGGCAGCAGGAGCAATACGAAGGGCCAGAGCAGGTCGCGCCGGATTTCACGAGCGTGTACGAGGGCCCGGCTCGAATTCGACGTCAGCTGCACGATCGCGTGGACAGGGATCGCCACGGCCGGATCGAGGAAGAGCAGCATCACGGCGAGCAGCATGATCCCGCCCGCCATGCCCAGGACTGCGGAGACGCCCGCGGTCAGCAGGCTCGTGGCGCAGAGCAGGGTGATGGTCGTTTCATCCAAGCGGCTCTATTCCTCTCCCGCTGATTTCCGGCGACCCCGATCGCGAACGGGACCCTTGATCCGACTCGCCGCCGGTGGCGGTGCGGACCAGCCCGCTCCTCGAGCATCATCGAGGCGGGGCCTCGCTTCGGGCTGCGCGTGCGACGACCGACGAGATTGACAAGGTTCGTTACATTGATCAAGTTGACGAACTCAATCAACCTTGCTTAGGTTGAATGACGCGACTGAGCCCCTGTGGTCGATCTAGCTGTACAGGTCCGAGCTCGCGCGCCCGCGCCCGACCGCATGAGATGATCGCTGTACGCCGGATCGAGCGAGAGAGAAACGAATCGATGCCCGAGAGCGACCCGACGACGCCCCCGTTTCCTACCGCCTTCCCGACCGACCGGCCGAACAGTGCGGGCCGCTTTCCTCGCGAGTCGGAATCGGAGTTCTTGAGCGCTCGTGAGGCGGCCGCGATGCTGGGCGTCAAGCTCCCGACCGTCTACGCCTATACGAGCCGCGGCCTGATCCAGAGCGTGCCGGGAGGGAAGGGGCGTTCGCGCCGATATCGACGCCGGGATCTCGAGCGCCTGTGCGCACGCCGGGACGCCCGGGCGGGTCATGGCCCCGTAGCCGCCGCCGCGTTGCGGCAAGGCGAGCCCGTCATGGACAGCTCGATCACGATGATCTCGATCGAGAACGGGCCGAGCTATCGGGGTCGATCCGCGATCGAGCTCGCCCAGGAGGGTCGCAGCTTCGAGTGGGTCGCCGAGGGGCTGTGGTCCGGGGATTGGCGCGAGCGGCCGGAGCCCGATGGCTGGCAACCCAGCGGATTGGGGCTCGATCTCGAAGGCTTGATCCGGGTTTTGCCACCGCGGGTCGGGCCACTTCCCGCGCTGAGCCTGGTGATCCCACTGCTCGCTTCCCATGATCCGGGCCGATTCAGCTGGCATCCAGAGGCGGTGCTGGCGCGGGCGCGCCTGCTCTTGCGGCGCTCGACGGCGATTCTGGCCCTTGGCCGCGATGATGCGGATCCAAAGCCGGCGGTCGTCGCTTCGCTCGAGGCCCCGAGTCTGGCGGCGGCGATCGGCGCTGCCTTTTCCCGCGATCTGCGGGCGTCCGAGCTGTCCGTGCTGAACCAGGCCCTCGTGCTGGCGGCGGACCACGAGCTGAACGCCTCGACTTTCGCTGCTCGCGTGGCGGCGTCGACCGGGGCAGACGTCTACGGCTGCATTTCTGCGGCGCTGGCGGCGCTCTCCGGGCCCCGGCATGGTGGAGCCGCGGATCGCGTCGATGCCCTGCTGCTCGAGGCCGGCCCACCGGAGCGGGTGGAGGAGGTCGTGCACGATCGCCAGCGACGAGGTGAGGTGATCGAAGGTTTCGCGCATCCGATCTACGCCCCGCATTCCGATCCGCGAGGCGCGTGGCTGCTCGATCTTGCCGGTCGTTTGCGGGGCGACAGCGCCGAGGTTCAGTCGGTGGTCGCGCTCGTCGATGCGATGCAACAGGGCGGTTTCGGTGGGCCATCGATCGATGTCGGTCTCGTCGCGGTCTCCAGGGCACTCGCGCTACCGGCGGGCAGCGCGACGGCACTCTTCGCCCTCGGTCGAAGCGTGGGTTGGGTGGCGCATGCGCTCGAGCAGTACGAGGCAGGCTTTCTCGTTCGCCCGCGTGCGCGCTACCGGGAAGATCCCGGAGCACAGCGCCGGGACTCGTAGTAGCCTCCCGAGCCACCGTAGGGCCGCGTAGGGCTCGCGGAACCGATCGTCGCGAGACGGCATTGAGATCGTGACGAGCAGAGGCGCGGCGAGCGGGCTCGTCCGAGGGGAAACGATTGAGCGAGCGCACGATCGACCAGGGGCAAGACCGCGTGGACCTGGCTTCGCGGCTCCGCGAGCCGGCCGTATGGCTCGGTCTGCTCGCTCTCGCGTTGGTCGGCGTCCTCTATTACCCGCTCTTCTTCCCCCCTTCGTCACAGGAGCTCGCACTCCAGAGCGAAGAATTCTTCTTCGAGCCCAACGAAGCGGCCGGTGCACCGGTTCTGGTTCTCTCGCTGTGGCTCTTCTATCGGCGCAGTCACTACCGGGACCTGCTCTTCGGCGAAGGTTCTCCCGCGCTCGGTCTGCCCGTTCTGGCCCTTTCAGCCGGTCTCTACGCGTGGGGGCACCTGACGGGAGCACCCGATCTCCAGCTCGCCAGTGTGATCGGAATCTTGACGGGATCAGTGCTCGTGTCAGGCGGTACGGCGGCGCTTCGTGCGTTCTGGGTTCCGATCGTCTTCCTGGGCTTCGCGCTGCCGCTGCCGCCGGTCCTTCTCTCCTGGGCCATCTTTCCGATCCAGCTGGCGACGGCCGAGTATGCAGGTCTGATCCTGAATGCGATGGGCGTCGAGTCGCTCGTCCAGGGCGACCAGATCCTGCGACCCGAGAATACGTTCATCGTCATCGAGACGTGCAGCGGCGTTCGCACGATCGTCACGCTGACCATGTTGACGGTGTTGTTGATCGACCTCTTCGAGCGACGTGGGTGGCACGCCTTCACTCTCTTGCTCCTCGCCCCTGTCGTCGCCTTCCTGAGCAATGGCGTGCGCGTCGTGACGCTCGTCCTGAATCCGCATTCGTCGATCCACTCGATCCACAATCTGCAGGGCATCGCGATGCTGCTGGTCGGGCTGACGCTGATCTATTTGCTCGACCTGTTGCTCGAGCGCGTTTTCGGGAGCGACCTGCTCGAGGCCGGCCCGGAAATCGCAGCGAAGGAGAATGGCCCGTCGAGCGGTCTGGATCGGAAGGTCATTCACTTGTCGGGGGTCGTGGCGGTCCTGTTGGCGATGTTGGGCATTCGGCTCATCGTGGCGAGCTGGCAGCCTCCGACCGGACTGGCCGAGATGCCGGATGAGTTGCTCGTCCGCGTGTTCGGGAAACAGACGCAGCCGATCAAGCCCGACTATCAATTTCGCGGCAGCGTTCGCTACCTCGCTCACGCCAACCGCCGGGTTCGTATCCAGGGCGAGCCGCTCGAAGTCTTCCTGGGCGTCGGCAACGAGCAGATTCGCAAGCACACGCTCCTCTCCAAACGCCTTGCCTGGCCGGAGAGCGGGTTCGTTCCCGTCGAAGAATCGATCATCTCGCTCGGCGAGAACGGGCAGGGTCCCGAAGTCCGGCGCATGGTCCTGCGTCGCGGCGCGCGTTCCGTGCTCTCCTATTCGTGGTACGAACGGGCAGGCAGCTTGACGACCGAGTGGCTGCGACAGGCGGCTGCCCTCGATCGAAGTCCCTTCGTACGTGAAGAGCATATGCTCGCAATCCGGATCTCCGCGCCCTTCGGACGCAGCCGGGCGACGATCGATCAGGCAGAGGAACGGATCCGGCATGGCCTGGGCACAGCTCGAGCCCGCCCTGGAAGGCTATGCGCCGACCCGTCCGAACCCGGAAGAGCCCGCCGGCTTGGCTTCGAATATGAACAGTCGGTGAGCCCGGTCGGGCGGCACCTCGTTTCCTGGTCATCCAGCGAGCCGTCCGAAATCTTCTTGGGTCAGCGCGCGAAACCGGCAGAAGGTCATGCAGGGCGTGACATGTCGCCCCCGCCTGGGAAGATTTTGTGCCTGTATTCCTCTCGAGAGGAAAAACTTTTCCACCAACGTTCCATCGTTCTCCTGGAAATCGCTTTAAAAGCGGAGTCTTAGCGGAGACAGGTCGCTGGGCACACGGCTTGCTTCGATTACTATAGAGGTGCTTCGGGTGAAGCATCGCTCTGGTCATCGCGTTTGCGACAGAGTAGAGGGAGTTCGTGTTCTGCCGGGCTGTTTCTCGGACCCGCGGTTGAATCGTCATCGATTGCTCACTCGGTGAGGGTTCCAATCCCGCGGGGCTTCCAGTAGGCTCCGGATGTAGGGATGATTCCCCTCAGATTCACGAAGTTTTTCTTGACCTTTCGCTCGCACAATGGCCAAATGGCTTTCACTGGCTCAGTTACTTGCTCAGTTCCCGGTACTTCGCCGGGGACTTCAATGGAGAACCCAAAAATGAAGCTCAAGCTCATCATGCTTGTCAGCCTGTTCGCCTTCGGATTCGCGCTCAACGCGAACGCCGGCGCCGTCGTCGATGGTGACAGCGACCTCGTTCCGGATGCGTTCGACAACTGCTCGGCTCTGCCCAATGGTCCGGCGCAGGGGTCCAACCAGGTCGATGCCGATCTGGACGGATACGGCAACGCTTGCGACGCCGACTACAACAACGATTTCGCGATCACGACGTTGGACTTCCCGACGTTCCTGAACGCCTTCACGGGCGCGACCCCGAACCTCGAGACCGATCACAACGGTGACGGATCCACGACGACGCTGGACTTCAGCACGTTCCTGGCCCAGTTCCAGGGTGTGGCTCCGCTCGGGCCGTCGGGTCTCGCATGCGCGGGTACGACTCCCTGCACGCCTTGATCGTTTGACCTCGAATCGGCCGGCCGGATGGCCGGTCGGCCGATTCGAAACGACGTGTCCTGATCGAACCTTGAACAATGAAGCTCTGCCTCGGAATTTCGTTGCCACAAATCGATCGCGAAGGTCACTTCATTGAGAGCTGATGCAGAACCTGCGAATGCTCACTTTTAGGAGAATGGATAAGATGCGGCTGTTTATTTCTGTACTCGCCTCTGCGGCGATGATTCTCTCGGCCTCGACGGCGTTCGCGCAGGCCAACTGGAGCGTTAGTGCGTCGACTTCAGACGGAAGCGCGCTCGACGCCGTGACGCCGGGGGCCCAGATCATCCTCGACATCACGCTTCGGACGACCGACTTCGCGTTCGGCATTGCCGGCTCGGTCAACAACTATGACAACTCGATCGTGGGCCTCGATGCTGGAGCAAGCCTGATCTCGGCTTCGGTGCTCAACCAGGTCTGTGTTCCCGGCGTTGGCTGCTTCGGAGGTCTGTCGAACGCGGTGGGCAACCCGATCGTCTTTGCCGAACGCTCGGTGGGTCCGGGCGTGGAGGCGGAGTTCCTTGCGGCGGTGAGTACTAATCAGGCCGGTGGCACGGGAACGACCGACCCTGGAATCGCGACCGCCGTGACGGGCGATGCGCAGTTCCGGATCGTCTACAATGCTCTCGCGGCTGGCTCGACGCAGTTCCAGATCGGAACCTATGCCGAGTACCTCGACGGCTACACCGGCACGGAGAGCAGCGTTTCGAACAACACGACGCTCGACATCACGGTCATTCCGGAGCCCGGAACGGCCCTGCTGATGGGCCTCGGCCTGGTGGGCCTCGCGGGTGCGGGTCGCCGCAGCTAGTTTGGTCTAGGGCGATGCCCTCATCAGAGGGATAGCTCTGGACGAAATAGTCGAATCGAAAATGCCCCGGTCTCCTCGTGAGACCGGGGCATTTTTCGTTCTGGAACAGAACCCGTGAGTCGCGAGAGAAGGCCGCCTGGCCGCCCTCACCCTCCAGGCGGCCAAGAGGTACGGCTGCGGGTGCGAGGCATGGAGAGCAGCGTCCAGGGAGCTGTTGGCCCCGCGCGAGGCAGGCCCCGCACCCGCACAAGGAATACTCTTTGGCTTCGAGCGTTTGCTCCAGCCCCAGGTTCTCGTGTGCTGCTGTGATTCAAAGAGAGGCCCGCTGAGTGGGGCATCCGTCTAGGGAAGGGCTGATGACGACGGAGATCTCCAGCGTCCTGCGCGTTGGCCTGGTCTCCCCTGATGGTGGCGCCACCGGGCGAATGCGGGTTGGGCGCCACGGAACACGTGGTCGACGCTCGACAGCTACGTCGATACTCGTTCCGAGGCATGCAGCTGAACGATTCGCTGCCCACGACAACGACTCGCTACCGCAGACCACGAAGAAGACGCCGCTCGGCCGTCTGCCCTGTCTCGAAGGTCCTCGAGGAGCTGGGTAGCCACCCGATTCTTCGCAGCCCTTCGCAGATCTGGCGCGGCAACCCGTCGATCCTCATACGACCCCCGCCTATTGCCCACTGAGCCCCTGACCGAGGAACTCTCGGCCGGGACGAGCGCGTCTCGCCATTTTCGGCTCCAGTGCCATCGTCGGATCGGACAAGAGAGTCGCGGGCTACCCGTTCGCGACATCGGTACCTCCGCTGGAATAGAGCCGGTGAGGCACCGCAAACCAAGGACCAATCTGGCCCTTCAATGCTTTGCCCACGGAGGACGGAGATGCAGCCTCGTCACTGGGCGCAGTTCGCTTCGTTCGTGCTCGAATCGGTCGTCCCACAAATCGCTCTACGATTTCGATCCTGAATCGTCCGATTTCACAACGACGTGCCGGTGATCACGGCCCCGCGTCCCACCAATTACCAACGGAAAAGGGGTTGGAAGCCCCTCGGCTCCCAACCCCTTCTTCTGATTTCGCTTCGACCCCAGACCCGACATCCCGCCCCTGCTCGGTCACAGGATCGGGACTTCGGACGGTTCGATCAGCTGCGTCGTCGGATCCCAACGACCGCGAAGACGCTACCGAGAGCCGCAAGGCTCGAGGCCATCGCGCCGGCCTCGGGAACAGTCACAGCGACCGTGGTGTTGTTCGAGATCATGTCGACGGTGCCCGTGTAGCCGTCGAGGTACGCGGCATAGGTTCCGATCTGGAGCGTCGTGGAACCGACTGCGAGCGCGTCGTAGACGATCTGGAACTGCGGATCGCCCGTTACGGTGGTCGCGATGCCAGGGTCGGTCGTTCCCGTGCCACCGGCCGGAGAAGTGTTCACTCCGGCGAAGAACTCCGCCTCGACACCCGGACCGACAGCGCGTTCCTGGAAGGTGATTGCGCCCCCGACCTGATTCGTCAGCCCCCCGAAGCAGCCAGCGCCCGGAACGCACACCTGGTTGAAGATGCTCGGCGAAATCAGACTGGATCCCGTATCGAGACCTACGATCGTGTTGTCATAATTGTTGACCGAGCCCGCAACCGCAAATGCGAAGTCGTCGGTTCTCGCCGTGATGTCGAGGATGATCTGCGCACCCACGGTGACTCCCGTGAGCGGGCTTCCGTCCGAGGTCGTCGCGTTCACAGTCCACGTGACGGCCGCGGAAGCCATTGACGCCGCGAAAAAAACCGCCGCAGAGGCGAGGACACAAGTAATCAGCCGCATCGTATCATTTCTCCTTGATCGCAATCGACGCCGCTTCATATCCCTGGCGGCTCTCGACGCACAGGGCGTCAGTCGATTCTTGATTGATCAGTCCCCTCGAATATTCTCGCGGGCGCGCCCCGGAAGAACTGCCCGCGAGGTCACGGGCTCGTCGAATTCAGCCTGTTAGTTGCACTGCATCATGATCTGATAGTCGAGGGTCGTCACCCAACCGTCTCCATTCAGATCAGCGGCAGCCACATAACGATCGTCGTCGCTGGAAGCGCCATACGCCTCCGTGAGGATTTCTACGTCGGCCGCGTCGGTCGTGCCGTCCCCGTTGAAATCGGTGTCGCATGAGTTCTGGGCGAAAGAAGCCTGAGCGAATAGAATCGCGGCCGATGAAATCAGCACGGCTCCCCAAGATCTGCGCATAGTCGTTCTCCTTCCTGGGCGTTGGATCGTATAGTCCAAGGCAACGCAAGATACCCGAGTGCAGGATAGGGAGCCACCGGCGTTTCTCGAGGCGGACGGGACTCGATTCAGTCGAGTACCCGAAAGGATCGCGAACGTGTTCTCGGATCGAAGGCTCAGGTGGCTCGGTCGACCGCGAAGATTCGAGCTCGAGACCGAGAAATCGCCGCCCTGTATGCATCGATCGCCCTGTTGACGTCGTGTTATCTGAGGACGCAAGCATGCGGAGACCCCGCCGGAGTAGAAACCGTCCGAACGCGACCGTTGCCGCGACCGTCTCGGCGCGCTCACTCCAACCGACGCGGCGAGCATCCCGACAACGGCCGGGGCCAGCTCGGGGTCCCGCCCATCGACCTTCCGAACGCGGTCTTTTCCACGGACGCAGGCTGTTCGGTCGTTCGCGACTGGTGGCCCTCTGCTGGCTCGTCGTGGTGGGCCTGCTCTCGTGGTGTCCAATGACGCTGGCGCAGGGCCTGTCGGACCGTCCGGGGGGAGCGCCCGGCGTCCCGGCGTCCATGCTGGTACCCCGGACAAGCCCCGCCTCGCGCGACTCGATCGAGGGCCCGCCGCGCGGCATCATCGTGAAGTACAGATCCCGCGGGGCGAATGCATTGACCGAATGCGCGGAAATGATCACGTCCCGAGGGGAGTCGTTTCAGGCTCATACCGCTGACCGAGCCGACAGCCTGGACCGCCTTCGCGAACGACTGGCACTCGGTCGCCACCGTGCGCTCTTCCGGAAGGCCGATGGCTCGGGCCTCGCGATGGAGCGTCGTCGACTGAACCTCCGACTCGCTCGAGCCCGAGCCGCGCGCAGCCGGCCTTCGACCGCGATTCGGCTCGAAACGCTCCCCGAGCTCTCCCACATCTATCAGGTGAGCCCTAGGGGATGGCCAGGATCCCGAGCTCGCGGCGGCCGCTCTGCGAGCGGATGCCCACGTCGAGTATGCCCACCCGGACTACGCACAGTCCCTCGATCAGGCGGCTGGCTTCGATGATCCCTTCCTGTACTCCTCGGGCTCCTGGGGGCAGCCCTATCCGGATCTCTGGGGCCTCGATCAGATCGGTGCTCGGGAGGCCTGGACATCGAGCCTGGGTGAGGGCGTCGTCGTGGCGGTCGTCGACACCGGACTCGACAGATTTCATCCCGACATCGCGGCGAATGTCTGGGTCAATCCGGGCGAAGACGTCAATGGAGACGGCATCGCGAGTCCGGAAGATCGAAACGGCCTCGACGACGACGGAAATGGCTTCGTCGATGACCTGACGGGCTTCGACTTCGCCGACTCCACCGATTTCGATCAGGACGGCTTCTTCGACGGGCCCGAAGATCTCAGCGACGCCGATCCTTTCGACGAGCGGGGTCACGGCACCCACGTCGCGGGCACGATCGCCGCCGTCGCGAACAACGGCCTGGGCATCGCCGGCGTCGCCCCACGCGCCCGGATCATGGCGCTGAAAGCCTTTCCGGCCGAAGGCTCGGCGAGCGACTCCGTTCTGTGGCGGGCCGTATTGTACGCTGCCGAGAACGGTGCCACGGTGGTCAACAACAGCTGGTCCTGCAGCGAGCCCTGTCCCAGCAATCCCCTGGCCGAAGACGTGCTCGCGCACGTCGAAGCCCTCGGTGCGGTCGTCGTCACCTCCGCCGGAAATCGCACGGAGGACGTGGTCTTTCGGAGCCCCGAGAACACCGACCGGGTGATCACGGTCGGGGCCGTCGGCTACGACGAGCGACTCGCCTCCTTCTCGAATCGAGGCTGGGGGGTCGACGTCGTCGCGCCGGGCGGCGAGCCGAGCGTGTCTCCCGGTGTTCGGGTCGCGCGTCGCAATATCCTGTCTCTTCTGACGAGTGCGGTCGATCCGGCCGATGAAGTCTTCTCCGTCGATTCGCAGTACCTGCGCCTCGCCGGCACATCGATGTCGTCGCCGCACGTTGCAGGCGCCGTCGCACTCCTGCAGAGCTTGCGTCCGGAGCTGAGACCCGCAGACATACGACGCCTGGTCAGGCGGAGCGCTCGAGATCTCGGGCTGCCCGGACATGACCCGATCTACGCGGCGGGTCTCCTGGACGTCCCTTCGCTCCTCTCTTCCGAGCTTCCGGACGCCGTGCTCGAGATCGACGCGCCGCGTTCGGCGAGTCGTCATGATCCGGAGCTCGGCCCGATCGCCGTCCGCGTTCGCGTCGGCGGCCAGGACTTCGAAGCTCTCGAAATCGACGTCGCTCCAGGACTGCAGGGTCGGGCTTTCCTTCCCCTGGAGTCCTATGGCGGCCCGCGCTCGACTCCGTTGGTCGCAGGCGACGCGGACACGTTGGAGGCCACCTGGGACGCCAGATCGTTGAGCGACGGTCCCTACGTGCTGCGATTTCGCGCGCGCCTCCGGGATGGCACCGCGCTCGATGAGTACGTCGTCCTCGCCATAGAGCGACTGACACCGCTCGAGCTGGCCGATGGCGAACGCACCGTCTCCCAACCGGCGATCGGCGGAAGCCGGGTCGCGTGGCCGATGAAGCCTTCCGCCGATCCCCTCGCCGCCTTCGAGCTCGCGATCGGTCGACTCCGAACGACCGCCGCGCGCCCCCGAGCGTCCGACGAAACGCCGACTCCGCAAGCGCCGTTCATCGTCGAGACGGCTGCGAGTCCGAGCGACGTCTCCGTCGACGGATCGATCGTGGCCTGGCGAGTTCGTGAGGGTGCCGACACGCGACTCGAATGGTGTCGGCTCACGGATCGATCGCGCGCTCGGCGTATGCAGCTCGCGCCTTTGCTTCGCCGCGTGCCCGCGAAGCCCGCGGAAGGGGAAGCGATCGAAGCGCCCCCGCGCGATTGCGAGGTGCGCGCGATCGAGGGCCTCGCCGGGACCTTCTCGAGACCGTGGGTCGAGAATGGCTGGATCGTCTGGCAGCGCGACGTGGGTCTCGATCGCGCCTTCGAAGGCTGCCGCATCAGCGAGCGCTCGAATCCAAAGCGTTCGCATCGCGATTGCGTGCCGACGATCCTCTTTGCGCCGGGCGAGGGACCACGCTGGACGCTCCGCTCTTTCGATGGTCGGAAGCTCCTGCTGCAGGCAGCCGGTCAGCTCGCGTTCTGTTCGCTCTCGAAGGAGGATGGGGCGCGCGCCTGTCAGCCCGAGCCGATTCGGTTCGCGCCCGGGACGCCGCCGATCAACGAGCCCGTTCACGATGGCGCGCTGCTCGTCTTCGACGACGTGACGATCGAATCGCGTCCGCCCGTCGGATGTCTCGCCGGTGAGCTGTCGCCCGAATGCGTGCCCAACTTCGCGGTCGTCGCTCAACATCGGGCTTGCTGGGTCGACCCCGCGAGCGGGCTCTGCGACTCGATTCCGATCTCGTCGGCAGTACGCGTCGAACGCATGGCGGGTCTCGCCGTCTCCGGTCGTCGTATCGTCTGGTCTCTCGCGGAGCCGCTGTCTCAGCCTTCTCTGCGATTCTGCGAGTTCCAGACGCAATCCCGGGAATGCGTCGAGCAGCGACTCGTATCGTCTCTAGCAAGTCAGGACTCGCCCTCGATCGATGGAAATCGTGTCGTCTGGCGCGGTGCGCGCGGCGCGGCGCCGTCGATCTGGGGCTATGCCTTGCCGAGGCTCGAGAGCCCCGAGCGAGCCGTGGTCGATGGCGGGCGACCGGTCTCGATTCCACTCCGCGCCGATCGGGGCACGTCGCGCAGGCTCCGCTACGAGATCGAGCAAGTGGGGGCAGTCGAAGGCGAGCTCGACCCGATCGCCCGTGCGCTTCGCGTGGTCGACCCCGGTTGGCCAGGCGGACGGGTCTTCCTGCGCGGCGCCATTCCTCGCCGAGCCGCCGGGGTCCATTCTCTGCGCGTGCGGGCCGTCGGAGAGGCTGGTCTCTTCAGCGAATCGATCATCGAGCTGACGGTCGATGCATCGACTAACGACGGGGCACGAAAGTCGGGGTCGACTCTTCGCGCGCTTCGACGATGGTTGAGTGATGGGGGGAGAGTGCGCAAGCCGGGTCTGTGAGACTCGCATCCCCCAGCAGCCGGAAGGCCTGACAGCGACAGCCGCCGAAATCGCGCTCCCGTTCGGGGCAGCTCCTGCAGGGCTCGGACATCCATTCCGTTCCGCGATAGCGCTGCATGCCCGGCGCCGCGACCCAGCACTCCGCGACCGAATGGTCCGCGACGTTCCAGAACTCGAGCCCTGGCAGCTCGCCCGCTTCATGGCACGGAAGCAGCCGCCCGGTCGGATCGATGACCATGGCCAGCCTTCCCCAGCCTCCCATGCAGGGCTTCGGTCGCTCCGCGAAGTAGTCCGGAAGCACGAATAACATCGTCGGTCCCGGCCGCCCTGCATCCTGGCGTTCCTGTGCCGCGCGCACGACGGCACTCGCCTCGGCGAGCTGCTCCCGGCTGGGCATCAGGGCCGCGCGGTTGCGAAGCGCCCAGCCGTGATACTGGGTGTTGGCCAGCTCGAGGCGGTCGGCATGCAATCGTTCGGCGAGCGCGATCAGCGCAGGCACCGATGCGAGGTTGTCCCGATGCAGCACGCAGTTCAGGGTCAGAGCGAGCCCGAGCTCGACCGTCTTCTCGCAGATCGCGAGCTTCTGCTCGAAGCTGCGGGTCCCGGCGATCCGATCGGAGCCCTCGGCGGTGGCATCCTGGATCGAGACCTGGACGCTGCGCAGGCCGATCTTCGCGAGACCTTCGAGTCGCCCGGCGTCGAGCGGAAGGCCTGCGGTCACGAGATGAGGATAGAGATCGGCCGCGACCGCGCGTTCCAGGATCGCCTCGAGGTCGGACCGCGTGCTGGGCTCCCCGCCCGTGAGTCCGACGTGGACGACCCCGAGCGCTGCTGCTTCGTCGAAGACGCGGCCCCAGTCGTCGGCGGAGAGCGCTTCCCGGTAGCTGCGAAAGCCGAGCGGATTCGAGCAGTAGGGGCACTGCAACGGACATCGATAGGTCAGCTCGGCGATCAGGTTCAGCGGTGCGGGTGCGGCGTCCATCATTGGCGCGACCCCTCTCGTGGCTCGTCTACCCGGATGAGCCCGCCGAGCGCGAGCATCTCCGACAGGAAGCGGTCGACCTCGCGCTCGATCCCTTTCGTTTCCGGGTATCTCGCTCTCAGCTCGCGAACGAGCTCGTCGCGGGAACGACCTCCTTCACACAATCGCAGGATCTCGCCTCCCGAGCCGCCGATCCTGATCGCACGCTCGGGGAGCACGAGCACATCACCGCCCGTCCGCGATTTCAGCGCAGCGTGGCGCGATAGATCGAAGCGCGCTTCACCGTCTTTGCTGCAATTGCTCACGTGTCGAGCTCCAGGTCGTCCATTGCGATCTCGACGCCTCCCTCGCGCACCCGACGAGCTTCCTTGCTGTCGGCCTCGGCGATCGGATTGCTCGCCGAGACATGTACGTAGAGCGAACGCCCGCCCATGCCCGCGAGCCAGGCCAGGGAGCCGCGGGGCCCATCGATCGGTGCGTGTCCCAGCTCCGTCGATGATCGAACACCGGGACGGATCGAGCGTCCCTCGTCTTCGCCGTAGCACGTGCCGTCGACGAAGCGGACGTCGGCCGCGCGTAGCTCGGCCAGGGTGGCGGAGTCGTAGCGTGCGATGCGCGGGGCCCAGACGAGTCGTGTGCCACTTCGCCGATCCGTGATCCGGACTCCGCAGCGGGCGCGTCCCGCCGTCGAGGAGAAGTCCCGGAGATGGTCCGGAACGGGGCCGGGCAGCGGAAAGAGCCGGGCTTCGAGGACCTCGTCGCGATCGAGGGGAAAGGCGCGGTCCCAGCCGAGCCCGGTCCAGAGCGGCTCGAGCGAGCGGAAGGCCGCGTCGTGTGCGAGCAGCTCGCTGCGCAGGGGCATGGGCGAGGCGATCCGGATCGACAGGCCGGTGCGCAGCGCCAGCGCGCCCGCGTTGGCGTCGAGATCGCCTGTGGTCAGGATCAGCGAGTCGATCGGCACGGCACGGCTTCCGGGTGCTGGCGCGAAGCGCGTCTCTCGCGAGAGCGTGTCGGCCAGGTGGAACGGTGCTTCGATCAGCGAATAGCGAAGCCCGTCGGCCGAGACCGCCAGCGCTGCCCCGCGGCGACGCGGGAGTCCGGCATCCCTTGCTCGTGCGCGCAGGGCCGCCTCGGAGCCGTCGTTCCAGCCGGGGAGTCCCGACGAGATGCCCGATCCGAGCACGAAGATCTTCATCGCTCGAGCCCGCGCGGTGGATCGGCGTCGATCACGCGGTGGGCGATCTCGCGCGAGAATCCCTGCCGCGCCAGCGCTGCCAGATGCCGCTGTCGGTGCTCCGAGCGCTTGCTCGGGTCGGAGCAGAAGGGGCCTAGGCGGCGCTTGCGGGCGGTCTTCCAGGCCGCCTCGAGCTCTTCGTCGAGGTCGAGATCGAGGTCGATGTCCAGGCCGAGATCGATCTCAGCGCGGGCGTGCGGCGCCGCGAGCTGCTGCGACTCGTTCTGGATCGGGTCCGCGCGGCGACGCTGCTCGCGCTCGCGAAGCACGGCGTCGACGACGTCGGCCTCCACCCCCTTCGCGGCGAGCTTCGCCTGGATCTGTCGATGACTGCGCCCCTGGCGCCGCGCGCGGTCGACCAGCTGCTCGGCGAAGCGTCGGTCATCGACGTAGCCGCGGTCGATCAGGCGCTCGATGACGCTGGGAATCTCGCAGCGGGCGGCGTCGGGACGCTCGCCGGTTCGCTCGCAGCGCGCTTCCAGACGTCGCTCGAGGATCTCGCGAACACCACGCCGGGTCGACTCCCAGCGCGCCAGATGGCGAATGGCTTCCGACTCGAGCCAGTCGGCGTCGAGCGGGGCCGCGTCTCGGCGGCTGCGCCTTCCGGGGCGTCCGCGCTGGTCACCGGTCTCGCTTCGTGGACGATGCGCTTCCATGGGTCGCACGCTACCAAATCGGTCGCGGACGCTGAATCAGAGCAGACGCATCGGCGGCCCAGGGACGGGCCCCAGAGGAAGTTCGCGATTCGATGCCCGAGCTGCCCGAAGTCGAGACGACCCGACGACGCATCGCTCCCTTCCTGCTGGGCCGACGCGTCGAGCGCGTCGTGACGACGCCCCCCAGCTACTTCTTCCTGACGCCGCCGGACGAGCTGCGTCGAGCGCTCGAAGGCCGGCGCGTCGAATCGCTCGAGCGCGCCGGGAAGTATCTGGTGGCCGGTGTCGGCGGCGGAGATCGCTTGCTGCTGCACCTCGGCATGACCGGCCAGCTCTTCTCGAGCGAAGCGACCAGCGTACGCCTGCTCTCCGCGACCGCGCGGGCATCCCTTCCGCCGGACGCGCAGCGTCGCTTCGAGCCTGACGAGCACACCCATCTGCAGCTGAGCATGGAGGGTGAGGGCCCGACGGTGTTCTTTCGGGACGTCCGCAAGTTCGGCAAGGTCCAGTGGCTCGCCGCCGGTGAGCAGAACGCGAGGCTCGACCGGCTCGGAACCGATGCGCTGGCGCTCGCTGGCGAGGAGATCTTCCGAGCGAGTCGAGGTCGACGGGTCGCGATCAAGGCGATCCTGCTCGATCAATCAGTGGCGGCGGGCGTGGGCAACATCTATGCGGACGAGGCGCTCTTCCTGGCGGGCGTGCGGCCTGGCCGCGCCGCGCGTCGCGTGACGCGTCGAGAGTGCGATGCGATCGCGGATGCGCTCCATCGCGTCCTCGAGCGCTCGATCGAGACCGGCGGCTCGAGCATCAGCGACTACGTCGCGCCGGACGGCTCGGACGGCGGCTACCAGGACGAGCGGAAGGTCTATGGCCGCAAGGACGAGCCGTGTCTCGTTTGTGGTGGACCGATCAAGCGCCGCATCGTCGCTCAGCGTTCCTCGCATTATTGCCCACAATGCCAGCGCTGAGCACGATCGCCGGGGCATGCGTCCGTCGCGTTCGGCAGGCCGCCACGAGCGCTCGTGCGGGGAACTCATGCTGAGTCTGTCGGAGCTCGAACGTGTTGCGATCGCGATGGAGGATCTCTTCGTCGGGGGGCGCATCGAACGCTGGGTCGAGCCCGAACGCGGTCGTCTCGCCTTCACGATCTACCGCGGCGGTGGCGAGTCGAGGCAGAAGGGCACGGTCGAGATCGACGCGCGCGCGGGGCTGGCCCATCTGGGACTGCTCGAGCGTATGCCCAAGGCCCCCGACCGCATGCCGGCCTTCAGCGCGTATCTGCGCGCTCATCTGTCGCGCGCCCGGCTCGAAGCCGTCACGCTTCGCGGTAACGATCGCCAGCTCGCGCTGCGCTTCTCGGCGAAGGATGGCGAATATACCCTGCTGCTCTCGATCTTCGGTCGTCGCTCGAATCTCTACCTGCTCGACGAAGGGGACCGGCTGCTGCAGGCGCTCAGGCCGCTGGCGGAAACGCGCAGCGAGCTCGAGCTCGGCCACCCCTATCTCGATCCGGCGACCGGCGCGCCGACGCCGGGCGAGGATCGTTTTGCTGAGCTCGCCGGGGGCGAGCTGCTGCGCGCGATCTCTGCGAGCTATTCGGGGGAGAGCGACGACCGTGACGCGGACTCGGATCGGCGCGAGCTGCTCGGCGTTCTCAAGAAGGAGCGGAAGTCCGCGGCGCGCCGGCTCGAGCGCATCGAGGCGGAGCTCGCCGAAGCGGAGGAGGCCACGACGCTGCAGCGACACGGCGAGCTGCTGAAGGCAAACCTCGGTCGCATCGACGCGGGGGCCGACTCGGTCACCGTCGAGGATTTCGAGACGGGGGAGCCGGTCGTGATCCCCCTCGACCCGAAGCGCTCACCCAAAGCGAATCTGGAGGCGATCTTCAAGCGCTATCAGAAGCTGCTTCGTCGACTCACGAAGGCCGGAGGTCAGGTCGACGCGGCGGCCTCGACGCTCCGCTCGCTCGAGTCGCTCGAAGAGGAGGTGCGTGGCGCGGAGTCTCTCGAGCAGATCCTCGAGCGCGAGGAGGTTCAGCGGCTGCTCGGTCGGCGGGCTGCGAAGAGGCAGACTGCGGCGGGGGAGGCGGCGCCCCGCAAGCCGGACCTGCCCGCGGCCTATCGAAACATGCCGCGCAAGCTGCACCCACGGCGTTATGTCAGCGCCGACGGGATGGAGATCTGGGTGGGGCGGAGCGACGAGGCGAACGACGTGCTCTCGACGCGGCTCGCTCGAGGCAAGGATCTCTTCTTCCATCTCGACGGTGCACCCGGGAGTCATGTGATCCTGCGGACGGAGGGGCGCGAGGACCCGCCGGCGGAGTCCGTGCTCGACGCCTGCGAGCTCGCCGTGCATTTCTCGAAGCAGAAGAACGCCGGTCGGGCAGACGTGCACGTCGTCCCGATCAAGAACGTGAAGAAGCCGAAGGGCGCCAAGCGCGGGCTCGTCTACGTGACGGGCGGCAAGTCGATCCACCTGCGACGCGAGCCCGCGCGACTCGAGCGGCTGCTCGCGTCGAAGATCGACGACTGAAGACAGACGGGACGGGGAAGACCTCCACGTCGAGCAGCAGGCGCTCAGTTCGCCTCGGGGTCGAGGCGGAGCGCCAGGAGTGCGGGCAGCACGACCAGATTGCTGATCACGGTCAGCACCATGCCGATGCTGAGGACGATTCCCAGGCTTGCGACACCGCGATGCGAAGACAGGGCGAGGGTGCCGAAGCTGACGGTCGTGGTGAGGGCGCTGTAGAACACGGCGCGCGCCGTCGTGCTCGAGAGCAGATCGGCCTTCTGGCCGCTGCGGGCGAGAGACTCGGCGCGATGCACCAGGTGGATGCCGGAATCGACGCCGATGCCGAGCAGGAGCGGGACGACGACGACGTTCACGAAATTGAACGCGATCCCGAACACGGTCATCAGCCCGATCGTGACGAGGTTGCTCAAGGCGAGCGGAGCGAGGGTCAGCAGAACTGGCGCGACGCGACGCCAGAGGATCGCGAGAAAAGTCGTGATCAACACGACCGCGTAGAGCAGCGCCTCTTCGAAGCTGTTGCGCGTCGCGTCGGCGAAGGCGATCAGGTTCATCGGAAGTCCGGTCGCGCCGGGCACGATGGTCTGCACCTCGCGAGCGAAGCGCGTGAAGGCGGCCTCTTCCAGCAGCTGCTCGGCCGGGAAGATCTGGACCCGGGCGCGGCCATCCGCCGTGATCATCCTGTCTCGAAGCTGGTCGGGTAGATCGTCGATCCCCACTTCTTCGATCAGCGTGGCGGCCCGAAGCTTCTCGAGCTGTTGCGACAGACCCCCGAGCAGGACGGTCTCCAGCCGAGCGAGGGCGGCGTCGACGTCGTCGTCTCGATCTGCCCGCTCCAGGAATTCATCGAGGCTCGCGCGCAGGCTGCGCATGCTGGTGGCGAGCACTGCAGCGTCTTCGTCGATCGCAGGATCGGCGAGGTAGTCTCGAAGGGAGCGCAGGGCCGCGATCTGTTCCTCGGTCGACGGCTCTTCGTGATAGGGCGCGACGTTTCGTGGCGCATCGAGCAGCAAGCCCACGTCCTCCAGGATCATCAGCTTCTCTTCTTGATCCTTCGGCACGTAGTCGGCCAGCGTGACGGTCAGCTTCACGACGTCGAGCTGCTCCACGCGACGTGCGAGTGCGGTCGCCTCCTCGAGGTTCGGCGCGACCGCGTCCAGCGGCCAGGGCGAGCGCTCGCCCGCCTCGGCGAGCATCTCGTTGAAGGTCTGGACGCTCTCGGTCTCCTGATCGCGCATGCGCACGACGTTGGCGTCGAACTGGACGCCGATCGCCTGCCAGAATCCGAGCCCGAGCAGCACGAGTGCCATGCCCGCCACCGTCTTCGGCCAGGCGGCGAGCGCCCCCCACCAGGGGTTGCGGAAGGTCATCGCCCGCGGCACGTCCTTCGAGGGATCGAGCCGGCAGTAGGTGGCGAGCAGTGTCGGAAAGAGCGTAAGGGTCAGGAACAGGTTGATGATCATGCCGCTCCCGGCGATCAGTCCGAGCTCCGCGACGCCGATGTTGTCGGTTGGAATGAAGACGTAGAAGCCGGTGGCCGTCGTGATCGTACACAGCACCAGCGAGCTCCCGACCTGCTCGATGGCCTGGTCGAGCGCGGCGTCGTGGACCGCCGTCTTCTCGTGCGAGCTCGCGGGGTCGAGGGATTCCCCGGCATCGAGTGCCGCGCTTCGCAATCCGTCGGCATAGGCCATGCCGAGGTGGATCGCGAAGTCGACGCCGAGGCCGATGAACAAGATGGCGAAGGAGAGACTGATCAGGTTCAGCGAGCCGACGCTCGCCGCGGCGAAGGCGCCGGTCCAGACGAGTCCGACGAGCAGCGTGACGATCGAGGCGATCACGAGCCCGGGCGCCCGCAGCGCCCGGAGCAGGACCGCGACGACGAAGAAGAACGTGATCACGCCGCCGAGGCCGATGTCCCAGAGCAGTCCGGCCATCTCTTCGTAGTTGAGCGCCGGGTTGCCGGTCAGACGGACCCGCACGCCATGGTCTGCGTCGAGACCGTTTTCCTCGGCGATTCGGCGGATCTCTGCCATCGGCGCCGCCGCGGCGAAGAGGCTCCCGAAGTCGAGCACGGGGTCGACGACCAGGGTCCATTGCTTCACGGTCTCGACCGACGAGCCGCGAAGCAGGATCTCCTCCCATGAGACGGCCAGCGGAAACTCCTGATAGGCCTCGACGGTCGCATCCCCGACGCGGTCGAGCAGGTTCGCAAGCTGGGCGGGTGCGATCTCGTTGTCGTCTGCCTGCTCGAGGCCGCTCTGGATCAGCGACGCGAGATTGGCGACGGTGGGCTCGCGCTCGAGCGCGGTCAGGATCGGCTGGACCCGCGCGATCTGGGTCGAGAACTCGTCGAGGTCGTCGAGGTCGCGATAGAGCAGGCCGTTTCGTTCGAAGAAGGGTCCGGATCCGGGAATGTAGACGTCGCGAAACAGTTCGGGCCTCTCGGCCAGGGCCTCGCGCAGGGTCTCGGTCGCTTCGCGGGCGACCTCGGGCGTCTCTCCGTCGATCACGACCAGCATCACGTTCTCGATGTTCGGGAAGCTGCGGGCGAACTCGAGGTAGTTCTGACGAGCCTCGAGATGCTCGGCGATCAGCGTGACGTTGTCTGAGTTGATACCGAGGGTCGTGGCGGCGAAGACGAGCAGCCCCGTGGTGACGATTCCGATCAGGGCGAGGACGCTCTTCGCTCGCGCGTCCACGAATCGAACCCATCGCACCAGCAGCCGGCCGAGAGCCGCTTCGAATCGATCCATGCTCTCTCCGTCCGTTCCATCCGTCCGAGAGCCGTCAGCTGGGCCGGCGCGCGATGGTCGTCGCGCACCGGTCGAGCCGCGGACCGCAGGTTCATCCGGTCGCAGGTCCCGCCGAGTCGAGATCAGCTCCGAAAACGTTCGTTGGGGATTGCTTCCGGCCTCCGAGATAGCGAAATGCGGCGTCGCCTTCGATGGCTCCTCGGCTTCATTCGATGGGACCGGGTCGTGGCACCCGACAGACGGCCATCAGATCGAGCGAATCGGGATGCGCGGGCTCGATCGGAAAATCTTCGATCCGAATCTTCGAAAGATCGTTCTCTCGGGTGATTCCACGGCGCACGACGACCGCCAGCCGCGCGAAGAGCCATTCGACGACGCCTCGCGGAATGCGCCTTCGCAGCCGAAGAGGATCGATGCGTACGATGCGGCGGATTCGCGCCAGTCGCTCCTGGTGGTACCGAAGGGCCTCGCCTCGGGCCGAGACGCCCTGCATGGCGACCGATTCGAAATGCCTCTCGAGCAGCGCGCGCAGCTCGGCGGCTTCGTACTCGCGAACGTGGAAGGGGTTCTCACCGTCGGAGTTCGATCGATTCGGCGTGGTCACGAGCGCCACGCCGTCGGGCTTCAGGTGCCGAGCGATGGCTTCGAGATATCTCCGCGGGTCCGCGAGATGCTCGATGACCTGAAAGCTCACGATCAGATCGAAGACGCGCTCGCGAAGGGGCATCGCCTCGAGATCCGCACGCAGGAAGACGGCCCTGCTCCTTCGGCCGCTGGCGAGGGGCGCCACCCGATCGACGGCGACGACCGACGGAAGCGCCTCGGCCAGCTCGGCAGCGCCATAGCCCGTGCCCGACCCCATCTCGAGAGCGCTTCGAGCACCCATCTCCCGACCGATCCGGATCGCCTCGTGGTAGGCCGCGCGATGGCGGAGCAGGTCGACGCCGAAGAGCGCATCGCTCTCGTGGAGCCTCTCTCCCGTGAACGTGAGCTCCTTGTCGCTCATGCGCTCGGGCTCTCCGCTCGAGCCGCCGCCAGCGCCTCCCGCGTGAACTCGGGGGCAAAGCCCAGTCCGACGAGCGCGCGGATCAGGATCATGGCGATCGAGAGCAGAATGCTTGCGGAGAGCAGCTGGGCATCCGGTGCCAGGCCCGAAAAGAGCTCGACGAACACGATCTGTCCCGTCCCGAGTCCGCCGGCCGCAATCGGCAGGGCGGCAACGATCAGCATCACGCCAACGCCGAGGGCGAGCTGCGTGAGCTCCACGTCGATTCCGAAGGACCAGAAGAGCGCCGCCACCAGCGCGACGAAGCAACCCACGAAGAGGAGCCTCAGGAGGCCGATCTCGAGCAGGAGCGGGATCTCTGCTCTACGCGGTGCGCGAAAGATCGGCAGCCGACGAATCACCTCGAGCGGTCCCATCGAGATCGGCAGCCGCAGAAAGACGAAGCCCAGCACGATCGCTCCGATCATCGCTGCCACCATTCCCAAGCGCACGCCAAAGGCGTCCGTCTGGAGCAGGATCGCGCCCGTTGCGACCCAGACCAGCACGCTTCCGATGTCGAGGAGCGAGATCAGGAAGACCATACCCGCGGCTGCCGCGAGGCTTGCGCCGGTCCGTCGCTGCAGGAGGACGGAGAGGCCGGCAGCGCCGAGTGCGTAGTTGAGAAGTCCCAGCAGATAGCAGGCGGCCTTGATCCGGGCCGCGGTCGCGTGCCCGAGCGGGTGCGCGTCGTCGGGATTCGAGACCGTGACGCGATGGAGACATCGCGCCTCGATCGCCAGCGTCGCGACGTTGAAGAGCAGCAGCGGTCCCAGGAAGCGGAGCAGCACGCCGCCGTTCAGATAGGCCAGCGCGCTGTGAAGATCGATCCGCTGGAAGAGATAGACGAGCAGGATGAGGCTGACGGCGAAGGGCGCCGCCGTTCGGAGAATCCGCCGGCCGCGCGGGGGCGAAGGTCGGTCGAGGTTTCGGGTCGGATCGGTCGGGCTCACGCGCTCGTCCTGGTGAGCGCACGCTCGATGGCCGCTTCCATGTCGGAGGCCGCGCGATCCCAATCGAAGCGCTTCGACCAGGCGAGGCATGCTCGGCGCATCGTCCGCGCCGCCTCGTCTTCGGCAAAGAGGCTGCCGATCGCGTCGGCGTAGCGATGAGCTTCATCGTCGTCGTGGCTACTGGCCGTCGCCGGGGCGGCGTCGACCAGAAGACCCGTTTCTCGGTGGCAGATCGAATCGCGAAGACCCGGTGCGTCGCGCGCCACGACCGGCGTGCCGAGTGCGTTGGCTTCGATGACGGTGAGGCCCCAGCCCTCCTTCTCGGACGGGAAGGCGCAGACGCGACTTCCGGCGAGCAGGGCATCGCGCTCGCGATCCGCGACGAAACCCGTGAAGCGTGTTCGACCTTCCAGCCCCAGCCTGCGAGCGAGCTTTTCGAGGCGCTCGCGGTCGGGACCCTTTCCGATCACGAGAAGCTCGAGATTGGGGACTCGATCCACGAGCAGCGCCCCGGCACGCAGCAGCAGGTCGACCCGTTTGTAGCGCTCGAGTCGGCCGACGTAGGTCGCGCGCGGGGGGCGATGCGCGTTCGGGTCGACCTCGAAGGCAGGTGGGTCGGTTCCGGGCATGCTGACCGCGATCTGCGCCGCTGGGATCCCGCGATCGATGAGATCGTCTCGCGTGCTGTCCGAGATCGCCACGAAGGGAACGTTCCGGTAGGCGCGTGCGAGTCCGGACTCGGCGAGCACGACGCCCGCCGCGATCGGGAAGGAGACCTGGTCGAAGGCCACCTCGCCGAACAGGTGATGACAGATCGCAAGCACCGGAAGTCGCGAGTAGAGAGGCGAATAGAAGGGCACCTTGTTCAGGCATTCGACGACGACGTCGAAAGATCCGGATCGCGCCGCGGCACGTACGCGCCCGGGCACGCTCGCGTAATACCGGAGCAGAGATCCGCGTCGTTCGATCTTCACGCCTTCGATTCGCGCCTCGGTCGCGCTGCCTCGGAAGCCGGCCGAGTACTGCGTCACCTCGTGTCCGCGCGCGACGAGCCGAGAGAAGATCCTCGAGACGTGGGTCTCCGCGCCGCCTGCGCGAGGGTGCTCGGGATCTCGCTCGTTCAGGACGAGGATGCGTCGGCGCTCGCTCATGCTTCTGGAATCCGCTCGTCCACGCGGGCCTAGAGCCGGCCGAGGGCGCGTTCGATGCGCAGCCACCAGACGATCCAGAGGGCCTCGAAGCCGATCTGCCAGCTGAGCTTCGATTCACCGCGGGTGCGATCGAGGAAGAAGAAGGGAATCTCCTTGATGCGCGCGCCGGCGTGCGCGAATCGGAAATTCATCTCGATCTGGAAGGCGTAGCCGTCCGCGCGGATACGCTCGAAGCCGATCTTCTCGAGCAGCTCGCGCCGCACGCAGCGAAACCCGCCCGTCATGTCGCTGATCGGGAGGCCCGTGGCGCGTCGCGCATAGAGGTTGCCGAACCATGAGAGCAGGATCCGCTCGATCGGCCAGTTGACGACGGTGATGCCGTCGAGGTAACGGGAGCCGAGCACGACATCGTGAGTCTCGATCTCCTCGAGCAGCCTGGGGATCTGATCGGGCGGATGGGAGAAGTCCGCGTCCATCTGGATGATGTAGTCGGCCCCGCGAGCGAGCGCGTCCGCGAGCCCCGCGCGATAGGCGGCGCCGAGGCCCTGCTTCTGGGGGCGATGCAGGACGTGGACGCGCGCGGACTCCTGGGCGAGCGCATCCGCGAGCTTGCCGGTTCCGTCGGGCGAGCTGTCGTCGACGACGAGCACCTCGACCGACGGCGACTGAGCGAGGATCTCCGGGATGATGAGCGGAAGATTCTCGGCTTCGTTGTATGTCGGGAGGACGACGATCGTCCGTTTCATGGTGGGCTCCACGCGGGAGGGTATGTCGTCCGCTGCGTGGGCGACAGGTTCGGGATCGGGCCGTTTCGGGGGCCTCCGGTCGCCTCCCGACACGCTGCTCGTCGCGCGCGTCGGGTAGACTGATGACATGATCGACAACGTCGTTCGCGAGCAGCTCCCGCGTTTTGCCGGGCCGCTGCTCGCCCTCTACACACGACTGGGTTGGACACCGAATCACGTGAGCGCGCTCGGCTTCGCGATCGCCCTGGTTGCGAGCCTGGCCGTGGCGTCGGGGTACGGGTGGGTAGCACTCGCGCTCTGGTGGGTGTCACGCGCGGCAGATGGGACGGACGGTCTTTTCGCGCGCCACTCGGGGCAGCAGAGCGATTTCGGGGCCTACCTGGACATCGTGCTGGACATGGCCTCCTATGGCGCGATGGTGCTCGGATTCGCGTTCGCCTGGCCGGCCTTCCAGGTGCAGTGGATGGCGATGCTCTTTCTCTACATCCTCTGCATCACGAGCGCTCTCGCGCTCGGCGCGGAGGAGACTCGACTCGGCCTGGCGCCGCGGGACGACCGGGGGCTGCGGCTCGGCGCGGGCCTCGCGGAGGGGGGTGAGACGGGAATCGCTTACAGCGTCTTCCTCCTCTTCCCCGGGCAGCTGGCAATCACGACGACACTCTGGGTGATCGTCCTGGTGACGACGGTCGTCGCCCGGACCGTCCTCGCGATGCGCACGCTCGCGCCCGGGCGACCTGGCGATCCCGCCCCCTCTTCATCGACGTCATCGACGCCGAAGGGGCGAACGAGCCGTGGGGAACCCACGGCAACGGCGGACGATTCGCCCAAAGTGTGACATCGATCATCAAGACTCCCCCCTTGCCCGGCCGATACGTCACGGAGTTTCGCAGGCAGCGGGTCCGCAAGACTCGAGGGGGCGATCACGTGACGCGCGGCAATCGAATTCGAAACAAGTTCTCGAGGATCAGTCTCGGGCTGGTCATGTTTGCGGGCTCGATGCTCCTGGCATTCGAGAGCTTTGCGGATTGGGATGTCTACGTTTCCGGCGGTCTCGGCATCTCCACGGCGGTCATCGACACGGATGGCGTCTTCGACCCGACCACGACCCCGCCTCTCACCTTCGGCAAGGACGACAGTGATTCGTCGCCACTGCTCGACGGCGCCGTCGGCCTGCGCATTCCGATGGACGAGCTCGTCGCGCGGGAGTGGCTGCCCGATCTCAGGCTACCGAGCTACCCGTACCGGATCGAGATCGAGGCGGCTGGCCTTCGTGAGTTCGAGCTCGAAACACAATTCGGTCCCCAGAAATTCTTCTCGGACGTCAAGGCCACCACCGTGATGGTGAATCAATGGCTGGATATTCCCTTGATCGAGCTCTGGCGTCCCGTCCAGTATCTGGGCGGTCTGGGTCGACAGCCGCGACTTCGGCAGTGGCTCGAGCCGGCGAGTCTCTTCTTCGGATGGGGCGTAGGCTTCAGCTATCTCGAGATCGAGGGCACCAGCAACATCGTCTCGGGCTCGGATGACATCTTCGACTTCGCCTGGAACGTCGGTGCGGGCCTCAACTATGCGCTGACGGATCACGTCGATCTGAGCGGCGGCTATCGCTACGTCGGCCTGGGCAAGCAGAAGGTCGACATGTCCCTCACTGGCGGGGGCCAGGAAGGCCCCGTCGAGTACGACCCGCAAGTCCACGAAGTTCGCGTCCAGATTCGCGTCAAGGTCTACGACTTCCTCAGCCCCTGGCGCTGATCGCGCGCGTGGCCAGCTAGCGCGCAGCGCACCCGCGAGCCCATTCGTAGCGACCCCCAAGGCCCTCGGATAGCCTTCCGCCCTGATGCGACGCGTTCGACTCTCGTATTCTGCTCGCACCTCCGCGCTGCGTGGGCCCGTCGTTCTTCTCACGTCGGTCCTCGCATGCGCACTGCTGCTCGCCGGGTCGGAGCCCTGCCTTGCCCAGGGACGCACGATTCCGATCAATCAGAAGCGCATCCGGATCGAAGACCTCGTCAAACGGGTGGGGGAGGCGACGGAGCGCACGATCCTCTTCTCCGACGAGCTTCGGGGTAATGTCTCGATCGTCGCGAAGCGTCCGGTGTCCCTCGACGAGGCCTGGTCGATCATGGATGCGTCGCTGTCGATGCTCGGGTTCTCGCTCGTGCCCTCGACGGTCGGACAATGGCGCATCGCGAAGATCGCCGAGGCCGTCGGCGAGTCGCCCTTCCGCGAGCGCGTCACTGGAGACCGAGATGCCTTCGTGACCACGCTGATTCCGCTGCGGGTGGCGAACCTCGAGGACGTCCTCAAGGTCATCGAGCCGCTCTCGGGAAGTCGCGTGACACTGGTTCCCTTCGAGCAGACCAATAGCCTGATTGCGAGTGGATCGGAGCGTGCCATCGCACGGCTGACGACGATCGCGGACGAGCTCGATCAGGTCGAGGAGCAGACGCTTCGCCTGCGCGTGCTCCGCTACCGGGATGTCGTCGAGGTCGAGTCCCTGGTCGAGAGCTTCCTCGAGTCCCAGGGCGTCGCCGGCCTCGGCCTTCAGGTCTGGAGCGACGCGCGAAGCAATAGCCTCGTGGTACGCGGCGATCCCGCAGGCGTCGAACGAGTGATTGGATTTCTGGGCGACATCGACCAGCCGATCGAAGGCGGCGGATCGATCCAGATCCTGCGCGTGCTGCATCGTGATCCCGAAGAGGTCGCCGAGCTGATCCGAACCTTCTCGGATCCGGCAGGGAGCGCGACGAGCCAGGCTGCCTCGTCGGAGTCGGCGACGATCCTTTCGGGTGCCGACTTCTCGATCGGTGTCGACAGCCAGAGTCGCTCGCTCGTCGTGCGAGCAGAGCCCCAAGTGCATCGCGCGATCCGGGACCTGTTGGAGATCCTGGACGTCCAGCCCGAGCTGATCGCGATCGACGTGACCGTGTCCGAGCTGCGCACGCCGAAGAGCTACGGACTCTCCTTCGGCTTCCAGCTGCCTTTTTCGACGGGTAACGACTCGAGTGACCTCTTCGGCGTCGTGTCCAGCGCACCGGCGGTCGGGGCCGAGGTCGCGCCGACGCTCTTCGGCCAGATTCGTCGCGACTCGGGCGTCTCCTTCCAGACGACGGATGGAACGGGAGCGGTGGTCACCGTACCGATCCTGCAAACGGGCACGATTGCGGCGGTCGATTTCAAGGGAACCAACGAGGTCCTGATCCAGCCGAGTCTCGTGGTGACCGCTGGCGACCAGCACGAGATCTTCGTCGGCCGGAACATCCCCATTCCCGTCACCGAAGACGGCGGGATCACCGACGGGAATCCTTCCGGCGCTTTGGGTGCGACGCTCGCCCGCACGACGCGCTTCGATCGTAGGGACATCGGGACGCGCCTGGGCATCGAGGTTCGGGCTGGCCGAGAAGGCAAGATCCAGCTGGACCTCGATCTCGAGCTGTCCACCATCGACCCGCTGCGCGCCAGTCTGGGCGGTGATCCGGCTGTGGTCGGGCCGTCCTTCGTCGATCAGACGATCACCGTTCGAGCCATGCTGGAAGATGGCGAGAGCGCGATTCTTGCGATGAATCGTGACGAGAAGGAAACGAAGATCGCCTCGGGCGTGCCCTTCCTTCGCGATCTGCCCTTCATCGGCTGGGCGTTCCGGTCCACGGGCACGCTCTCGGAAGACGTGCGCTTGATCGTCGCGGCTCGAGCCCGCCGCGTCTCGAACCCGGGCGAGCTGGTGGCGGATACGATTCGCCGACGGCTGGCCTTCGAGCGGAGAAGCGCGCGTGGCTCGGCGATGCCGCCGGCCGA
Organism: uncultured delta proteobacterium; assembly: GCA_963698485.1. Taxonomy (GTDB): domain Bacteria; phylum Myxococcota_A; class UBA9160; order UBA9160; family UBA4427; genus UBA4427. Next base: position 180,017 of record CAVORA010000007.1, read on the forward strand.
GGGGTCACCCTATGCGGTGCGAGTGACGACGCGTCTGCGCGAGGACGACGCGCAGGCGATCGCGGAATCACTGTCGCTGAAGGGCTATCTGACCCGGACCCATCGCTGGACGATCTCGGGGACCGACTACTACGACGTGTACGTGATCGGGATGGATTCGATGGCGGCCGCGGCCGCGCTGGCGAGCGAGCTGTCGGACGAAGGCTGGATGGCAGATCTCGCGCTGCTCCCGACGCGCTCCTAGGCCGAGCTTCCCCGAGACCCCGAAGCGCATCGCGGATCTCTACGAGGCGCCTGGAGATGGCCGAACGCGGGCGGGGCCTTTCGCGCCGAAGCGCGCTTGCCGTGCCGAGTCGGCACGACCTGAGCCGTACCGCGAATGCGGCCATCCTGGGCGACGCAGAGATGCGGCAGGCCCACCCGCGCGAGAAAGGCTTCGTCCTTGCCCTCCGCGTGAAGCATCGCGATCGTCGCGGTCACGCCCGCAACGAGACAATGGTCCGCTTTGACCGACACGCATGCGGGTCCCTGCCGAAAGCTCTCGCCCGTTCGCGGATCGAGCAGATGCGAGTAGCGGACGCCGTCTACGATCATGCAGCGCTCATAGTCCCCGCTCGTCGCGAGACCTCCGTGCGTGATCGCGATCCGGGCCATCGCTTCGGACGGCCGCCGCGGATTGCGGATGCCGACGAGCCAGGGATCGCCGTTCGGATGGGGACCGACCACGGCCAGGTCGCCTCCGAGCTCGATCATGCCGGAGCGGATGCCGAGGCTACGTGCGAGCTCGGCCACGCGATCCGCTGCGTACTCCTTGACGAAGCCGCCGAAGTCGAGCTGCATGCCCGCGACGGGAAGCACGAGTCTCGGTCGTTGCCACACGAGCTTCGACCAGCCGACGAGCTCCAGGATCTCTTCGATGGCCTCATGCGAGGGCCGCGCCCCGGACTTGAAATTCCAGACGCGCCGAAGGACGCCCGAGGTCGGGTCGAAGCGGCCCGCACTCTCGCGGTACGCGGTGTCGGCAAAATCGAGTAGCGAAGCGGTCTCGTCGTCGACCGTGAGCCCGCGCGGATCCCCCGCGCTCTCGTTGATCCGCGTCGCGAGGCTGTCGTCTCGAAAGCGGGAGAACTTCTTTTCGAGGCGCGCGATCTCCGTCGCGCATTCCCGAACGATCCCCTCGAGCTCGGCGCGAGAGCTTCCGTAGAGCGAGAGCTCGCAGGGGCTGCCCATCGCGCGAAAGCCGAAGCGTTCGAGGCGCAGAGCGGCCATCGTCAGAAGCGGCCGGAGAGCGTGAAGGCGATCACGTGGAAGCTCACGAGTCCAGGGGCCTCGTCTGATTCGCTCACGCTCGTGATGCTGAATTTGCCGTCGGAGAGGTAGCGTTCGTAGGAAATCGCGGCGATCAGGTCGAGTCCCTCGCTGATGCCGATCTGTTCGAGCCAGCGGGGCGGGTTGTAGTCGAAGACGTCCCTGCATTCGTACTCGAGCTTGCCCTTGATCGAGACGGCTCCGTAGGGCGAGAGCCGGTAGTCGCTGCTGCGCTCTCCCGGCGGTGTTCCGCCCGGGAGAATCGCTTCGTAGAAATCCGCCTTGCTCTGGGTGTACCAGCGGACGGCCGGTGCGAAGGTCAGCCGCTCGAAGAACGTCTGGTACCAGGCGAGCTCGACCGTATGCGAGATGATGCCCCAGTCATCCGCGTAGAATCGGTAGTCCCCGTGCGCCGAGCCATTCAGCGCTTCGAAATGATGCCGGTACCGCAGCATCACGCTCACCTGATCCTTCGAGTCGGGCCGCTCGTCAGTGAAGCGCGGATCCGCGGGATTGACCGAGGCGACCAGCTTGTACGGATCGTTCAGGAAGCCTTCGGAGTGCTTGTAGTTGACGGTCGCCTGGACAACCGAGGCACGAGAGACGATCTGGGACATCGCGGCGAAGAGGTCGATGCCCCATTTCTGGTCGCTCCCCGGTCGCGTGATGTCGCCGTCCGAATCCGTGGGATTCACCCAGTCATAGCTGAATGCCCCGGAGAGGTTGAGCACCGTGTTCTTGTCGTTGAAGTTCCGCTCGGCGCCGAGCCCGTAATGCATCGACGTGTAGTCACGCTCGACCGAGAAGCCGGCGCTGAACGTGTCCTTGCCGTTGTCCAAGTAGTAGTCGAGATCGATCGTTGCGTCTTTGCGCTCGTCCTCGATCGTGGCGCCACTCATCACCTGCAGAGGCTTGGGATTGCCCGGCTGTACGTCGACGAACCAGGGAGAGGCTCCGCTCATCTCCTCGTAGAGGAAGTCGACGCCGATGTCGATCCGGTCCGAGACGGGGAAATCGAATCGGAGCTGTCCGGTGAATACTTCGTAGCGCTCTCGGGAGCCCGAGCCGTCGTCGAAGAAGTCGCTCGGAGAGATCTTGTCCTCTGTGTAGTAGCTGAAGGCCGCGGCAGCGGTCGCACGTTCGATCGGCGCATCTGCCTTCGCGGGCGAAGCGATACCCGGAAGCGCGAGCGCGCTCGACGCGAGTGCGGTCAGCGTCCTGCTCGGTCTAGGCAGGACCAGGGCGACATGGTCCTCTGTCTCCGGATTTCGCTCCGCGACCTGGCTATCCCCGCGCTTCATCGTCCCCCCTCTGATCTCTTGCGCTCTCGAATCGCGCAGGCACGACCCGTCAGTTGCAGCCGCAACCGCCACCGCCGCCGCTTCCGCCAGGCATGGAAGCTTCCTTGCTGAAGTAGATATGTGATTCGCGTTTGGCCTCGACCGGGTCGGGCTCCCAGCCCATGTTGCGAAGCGCGAGCAGATCACGTTCCCAGGGCTTCACGCGGACGCATCCGGTGCTCGCGAGCAGCAGCGACAAGACGACGATCGAAAGGGCGATTCGCTTCATCGACTACTTCTTCCCGAGCTTCTGTGTGGCGAGCAGTCTTCGGATCTCCTCGCGAAGCTTCGAGCCGTCGCCCCGCGAGAATCCACGATGGACGTACCGGATCACGCCGTCGCCATCGATCAGGTAGGAGGTCGGCATCGTCTCGACGCCGAACTGGACGGGTAGGCGGCCCTTGGGATCGGCCGCGCTGGGATAACCGATCGGGTTCTTCTCGAGGAAGCGGAGCGCCTTCTTCTCCTTCTGGTCGAGGTTCACGGCGAGGATCTGGAACTGGTCCGCGGGAAACTCGCTGCGCATCTCTTCGATCTCGGGGATCGCCTTCAGGCAGGGTCCGCACCAGGAGGCCCAGAAGTCGAGATAGACCACCTTGCCGCGATACTTGCCGAGCTCGACCGTGCCCTCGCCCGTGAGAGCGGGCGCCGCGAAGGCCGGGGCCCGATCGCCTTCCTCGAGCGCGCTCGCGTGAGCAGCAAGCAGGCAGATCATCGGCAGGGTAGAGAGAGCGAGTCGGATCGCGCTCGGGCGAAGGGCCTTCATCATGTTTCTCCAGTGCTCGCGATCGGGTGCGGGTCGCAGCCCGAGGGCTCCTCGTTGCATCGTCTCGTCGGCGAGTGTCTTTGAGGAAAATGTGACTCGGGACACGGGGTCCGGTCAGAGCTCGCGGGCGCCCGCCATGTCGATCGCCGCCAGCATCTCACGCTGCGACAGGAGCTCCGAGAGCACCTCCGGCTGACTCGGGCGTTCTGGTCGATAGACCAGGTAGAGCGGGACGCCGGCTCGGCCGAACTCCTGGAGCTTCAGCCGGATTTCCTCGTCTCGCCTCGTCCAGTCCGCCTTGAAGAGCGCGAAGTTCCGCTCGCTGAGCGCGCTGCGAACCAGTTCGCGGTCGAGCACGGTGCTCTCGTTCACCTTGCAGGTGATGCACCAGTCCGCCGTGAAGACGACGAAGGCGGGCCGACCCGCGGCCAGTGCGTCGGAGACCGCGGCCTCCGAATAGCGCTGCCATTCGCCTGCCGGGTCTTCGGCGACGGGGACTTCGCTCGCGGAGGAGATCGAGTCGAACTCGATCAGGTTGAAGCCCGTGAAGGCGAGCCCCGCGATCGCCACCGCGCCAAGGCGCCCGAGCCATCGGCTCCTCAGTGGCTGCATCTGCCCGAAGCCCCAGAGCAGGAAGGCCAGGAAGAGCAGGACCGCGGTCATCGAGACGACGGCGGAGGCGCCGCCGCTCTGACCGAGGACCCAGAGCAGCCACACGACCGTGGCCAGCAGGCTGAAGCCCAGGCCCGCTCGGAGCGTGTTCATCCACGGGCCCGAGCGCGGGATGAATCGCGCGCAGGCGGGAAAGAAGCTCACCAGCAGGAAGGGCGAGGCGAGACCGAGTCCGATCGCCAGGAAGATCGCGGCGATACCGGCTCCAGAGCTCGCGAAGGCGAAGCCGACGGCGGTCCCGAGAAAGGGCGCCGTGCAGGGCGTGGCCAGGACGACCGCGAGCAGGCCTTCGAAGACCGAGCGCTGGAATCCCGTCGAGCCCTGGCCGATCGCGGCGAGCCGGCCCTGTCCGAGCTCGATCTCGAAGACGCCGAAGAGGTTCAGTGCGAAGGTGACGAGGACGGCGCTGATCACGGCGACGAAGAGCGGCTCCTGGAACTGGAAGCCCCAGCCCACCGAATGGCCCGCGGCGCGCAAGCCGAGGACGATCACAGCCAGCACGGCCATCGATCCGAGCACGCCGCTCGTGTAGGCGATGCCATGGAGACGGACCTCGCCGGGATCCTTCTCCGCCATGTCGGCTACTGCGACGACCTTGATCGCGAGGACCGGCAGAACGCAGGGCATCCCGTTCAGGATCAATCCACCTAACATCGCGAGCAGGAAGATCTGGACCCAGCGAGTCGGTGATGCGGCAACGGCTGCGGGTGCGGTCTGAGCGCGGACTTCGCCGATCGCGATGTCGAGCTCGACGAATTGCAGGCGCCCCTGCACGTCGCGGATCGGGACGAGACCCCAGAGTCGGTCTTCGCCGGCCTCGAGGCGCGTCGCGTCGATCGCAAGCACGAACTGGCCCCGTCCGGGTTGCTCGGAGACGATGCGCGCGGAGGAGTACTCGAAGGTCTCTCCCTCCATCGGGACGAAGAGCGCGGAATCGGGAATTCGTGCAAGCGACGGACAGCTCTCGCCGAGTGAGCCGCAGGTGTCGAGCGCGAGCTCGAGCGAACGAGGCTCGTCGTCATCGGGCGAGGCCTGCGTCCAGTGGGCCATGGCTTGCAATCCGACCGTCTGGGCCGTGACCGGGACTCGAGCCAGCGAAGCCTCGAAGAGCCCGTCGACCAGCGCTTGATCGCGCTTCGATAGAAGCTGCTCGAGCGGCGCCTCGAGCTCGAAGGCGGCGGGGACGCATTGGGTCCGGCAGATCAGGACGCGGGCATTCGTTCGAACGCTCCGGCCAGGTGCGGTCCGGCCCTCGGTGTCTGGAAGCAGCGCCGCCGAGAGCAGCACCGAGCCTTCGTAGCCCCAGGTCGTGAAGAGTCCGTCAGCCTCCTCGAAGGTCTGGGGAGCCGGCCAATCGATCGCGCCGATCCGGTAGCCGTCGGCCGACAGGTCGAGCTCGGGGGCGATGCCGGTGCCGCCCGGGTTTCGCCAATAGACATGCCATCCCGGCTCGAGGTCGAGCAACACGCCGACCCGACGGGGTGCGTCGGCACCCGGCGAGCTCGAAACCAGGAGCCGCGCCCTGAGCTGGGGCTCGTCGTTCTCGAGGACGGTCGCGGTCTCGGCGCTCTCGGGAAGCGAGGGCAGCTCGACCGCGCCGTCCAATAAAGGAAGCTCGATCGTCGCAGCGGCGTTCAGGGCCATGACGAGGGCCCCGGCGTAGAGCGCGAGCGCTTTGATCAGCGTGTTCAGCGGGAGGGAGGACAGTCGCATCGAGCTTCCTTACGTCGCCTTGGGTCTTCAGATGGACGATTCCTGTCCGCCGCTCGCTATCGGCTACTCGCCGTTCCCAACCTTTGGTCATTTCGCACATCCCGCGAAACGCGTCCGTGACCGACGACCGGCTCTCCGCCGAGGCGGAAACCCAACGGCAAAGCAGCCGCAAGTGCGCGGCTGCTGTCGCAAATTAACTGCATTTTCGGCTTCGAGAAGTCTAATCGAAGCCAAAAGCACACAGATTGGTGAGCCAGGTCACCGAGAAGCACGGTCACGAGCCGAATGGGTGATGAGCCCGGGCCCCTCCGTATCCGTGCGCCGGTCTCGAACCGTGCGGTCATGGAGAGGGCGGTCCAAGACGAGGTCGAGTTCTCATGCAGACGACGAGACGAGAATCCAGAGCAATTCACGGGGGCCCAGCGAGCGGCACGGTCCGATCTGTCGCGCGTCCGACCTCCGCCTTCGTCTGCTGCCTCGCGCTGGCCGTCGGGCTGATGGCCGCAGCGGGCACTGCGAACGCGCAGATGGACGATGTCGATCGGGCGCGCCGGATGCACGATCGCCTGGCTGGCGTGCCGCCGGATGACACGACGCTCGCGACGATGGCGGGCCAGATCTCGAGCGGGCGCCCCGACCTCGCCGCCGAGCTCGCGATGCAGAACCCCAACTTCTACAACGTCGTGCTCAAGGACTGGATCACGCCCTGGACCAACGAGGACATGACCGTCTTCGCGCCGCTGAACGACTACACGGCGACGGTGATCGGCATGATCCGCGACGACGTGCCCTTCAACCTCGTGCTCTCCGAGGACATCATCTATACGGGCGCGAACAATCTCGTGAACCCGAACTATCAGCACACGAGCAACGATCACTACATCGCTCTGGAAGAGCAGGGCATCGACCTCAGCAACCCCGCGAACCTGGTGCAGCGGACGCAGTCGGGACTCGGCGGATCGCAGCTCTCGCCCAACGAGGCCGCCGGCATCGTCACCACGCGAGCGGCGGCCGAATCCTTCTTTCCCGCCGGAACGAATCGCGCGATGTGGCGCTACACGGCGATCAACTATCTCTGCCGCGACATGGAGCAGCTGACCGACATCACGCGACCCGGCGATCGAATTCGCCAGGACGTGACGCGCAGCCCGGGTGGGGACAGCGAGATCTTCTTGAACAGCTGCTTCGGTTGCCATGCTGGCATGGACGGCCTGGCCGGCGCATACGCCTACTTCGATTGGGATCCGGACCAGGGCGAGGGCCGTCTGGTGAATACGCCCGGATCCGTGCAGGAGAAGTATTCGATCAACGGCAACACCTTCCCGTTCGGATACATCACCACCGACAACAGCTGGATCAACTACTGGCGCGAGGGCCCGAACTCGCTGCTCGATTGGCGCGGTGCGTCGGATCGAGGCTTCGGGGCCAAGAGCCTCGGTGCCGAGGTCGCGTCGACTCGGGCGTTCTCGGTGTGTCAGGTCGAAAAGGTCTTCAAGCAGGTCTGTTTCCGACCGCCGAAGGACCAGGACGATCGCGACGCCATCGAGCGGATCGCGGACAACTTCGAGGCGAATGGCGTCTATCGCATGAAGAGCGTCTTCGCCGAAGTCGCCGAACACTGCATGGATGAATGAGGAGGCCGGCATGCGTAGAGATCGATTGCGCTCGGCCGCGCCGAGTGAATCCAGGTACGAGTCCAGGCTCGAGAATGTCAACCGAGAGGGATCAGGGGACGACGAGATGATGGTTGCAGACTTCCCCAACCGATCGTTCGAAAACGAGAAGGTCGGCGCCGCTCGCGGGGCCATGATGGCCGCGCTCGCGCTCGTCCTCTTCGCTCTCGGCTGCGGTGACTACGGTGGACCTTCGACGGACACGTCGATCGTCCAGAACAACATCGGCGCGGGGCTGCCGCAAGGCTTGTCGGTTGCCGAACAGGTCACCAGCTTCGAGACGACGGTATATCCGCTGGTTCGCGCCAATTGCGTCGGCTGTCATGATGCCGGCGGTCCCGGCGCGCCCAAGATCGCGCACACCGATTCGTCGACTGCGTGGTCGGCCGTCGTCGACAACCAGAAGGTCAACTTCTCGGATCCATCGGCATCCCGTCTGGTACGGCGTCTCGCCTCGGACTTCCATTTCTGCTGGAGCGATTGTGCGAGCGACGCCAACGAGATGCTCGTTCAGATCCAGGCCTGGCAGACGGCGATCGAGACCGCGGGCGGCACGACCGGTGGCGTCGACGTCGCCGAGCTGATCAGCAATACACGCACCAGCCTCGATGGCTTCGAGGAGGTCGGCGACGAGCGCTACGACGACGGGATCATCGCGCGCTGGGACTTCAAGGAGCTGACGGGGACCACCGCCATGGACACGAGTGGTGTCGCGCCTGCGCTGGATCTCGAGCTCGAGGGCGAGGCGGAGTTCATGTCGAGCTACGGCATCAACATCCCGAGCGGCCGGGCGATCGGGACCGAGCAGGCGAGCCGCAAGCTCTACGACCGGATCGCAGATCAGAACACGGGTAGCCAGTCCTACACCATCGAGGCCTGGATCGCGAATGCGAACATCACCCAGGACGGGCCGGCGCGAATCATCACGTACTCGCGCGGCAACAACACGCGCAACTTCATGCTCGGCCAGGTGGCCTATCAGTACGTGGCGCGAAATCGCTCGTATCTGACCGCTACGAACAACAACGGATCGCCGGACTTCGAGACCTATGACGTCGACCAGGACGCTCAGGCCTCGCTTCAGCACGTCGTAGTCACCTACGACCAGCTTCGCGGCCGACGCATCTACGTGAACGGCCAATGGACCGATGACATCGATGAGACGCCTGCCGGCCCGCTCTGGAACTGGGCGACGAACCATCAGTTCATCCTCGGCAACGAGCGCACGAACGAACGTCAGTGGATCGGTCAGATCCGATTCGCTTCGATCTTCGATCGATCGCTCACGCCCGCGCAGGTCCTGCAGAACTACGAGGCCGGCATCGGCAAGCGCGTGACGCTGTCCTTCGACGTGTCGCAGTGGACCGGTGGGACCTCGACGATCGAGTTCTCGCTGACGGAGCTCGACGGGTACAGCTATCAGTTCTGCTCGCCGACCTTCATTACCGACGTGAGTGCCCCGATTCGTCTTCAGAACATGCGGATCTCGCTGAACGGAATCATTCCGGTCTCGGGGCAGGGATTCACGAACATGAACGCCCTGGTCACGGGCAACCGACAGCTGCTTTCGCGGCAGTGTTCGATCGTGGGTGGCCTGGTGGATCCCAACACCGATGTCTTCCAGCTCTCCTTCGAGCAGCTCGGCATCTTCCAGGATCCAGTGGCCGACCCGACGCCTCCGACGCCCGGTGCGGAGGACTTCGGTGATCCGGTTCCGGTTCTGGGCGTCCGCAGCTTTGCTCGCGTGAACGCGACGATGGCTGCGGTCACGGGAATCGATCCCGAGGTGCCTGCGGTCGACACGGTCTACAACGAGCTGCTGACCCAGCTTCCTTCGACCAACGATCTGCGCAGCTTCGTCTCGGCCAACCAGGTCGGCATCGCGAAGCTCGGGATCGAGTACTGCGACACCCTCGTCGAGGATGCGAGCCCCGGTGGCCTGCGAGAGACCTTCTTCGATGGGGCCGCGTCCTTCGGTTGGAATCAGGTTCCGTCGGTCGCTTTCGCAAGCCCGGCCGACGTGGACCTCGTGACGGATCCGATCCTCGACAAGATCATCGGCGCCGGACTTCGGGGAACGGTCGGTGGCAACCCCGCTCGAGATCAGGTGGAGACGATCCTCGACCAGACGATCACGGCCCTTTCGGGGAGCTGTAGCGACGTCGATCCGCTGCTCCCGCCCTGCGACGCGGCCTTCACTCGCTCGATCGTGAAGGGGCTGTGCACGGCGGCTGTGGCGAGCGGCCCGCTGCACATCCACTAGCCGGGCGCGGGGCCACGCCGCAAGGCATGGCCCCGGGCACCCGAGATTGATTTCCGACTCTCTCGAGACGAGAAGGACCGAAACATGAAACCCCTCAAGCGACTCAAGAAGACTCCGAAGTTCGAAGGCCGGGGCAAGGAATCCGATGCGCCGATGTTCCATCCGGATCATGCGCGCCCGAGGACTCGCCGAGAGTTCCTGGGGCAGGGCTTCCTGACCGGTGCCGCCTACGTGACGGCTCCTTCGATCCTGTCGATGCTCGGGGCGCGAAACGCTTCAGCCCAGGCGACCTGCTCGCTGCTGGGCGCAGGTGCGGGACAGGTTCCTTTCATCGGCTTCGATCTCGGCGGTGGTGCGAATCTCGCGGGATCGAACGTGATGGTCGGCGGTCCCGGAGGCCAGGAGGACTTCTTGACCGAGGGGGGCTACGAGCGCCTCGGGCTGCCGCTCGACATGACGCCGCTCAATCCGGCGATCACGGCGATCGATCGCACGCTGAACCTGGGCTTTCACTTCGATTCGGCGTTGCTGCGCGGAATCATGGACAAGGCGAGCGTGACCGCCCTGGCCAAGGTCGAGGGCGTGATCGTTCCGTCGCGCTCGTCGAACGACACCCAGAACAATCCACTCAATCCGATCTACGGGATCAATCGCGCGGGGGCCGATGGCGGCCTGCTCAGCTTGATCGGCACGGCTAGCTCGGACTCGGGAGGGCGCAGCATGGCGCCGCTCTCGATGATCGAGCCCTCGCTCCGACCGACCAAGATCGATCGCCCGAGCGACGTGACGGGTCTGGTCGACACCGGAAAGCTCCCGCAGCTGCTCGGTGCCACCGGCGCCGGCCAGGTGGCCGACGCCATCCAGGCAATCAGCGCGCTCAAGGTCGAACAGATCAATGAGGACACGGCGGTCAAGGATCTCGTCAACTGTGCCTATCAGCAGAGCAACGACCTGATCACGCTCTTCGGCAGCCCCGATGCGCTCGACCCACTGCGCGATCCGCTGATCTTTCACGAAGACCCGGTCACGTTCCCGGTTCCGTCGATCTTCGACGCGGCGGATCTGAACGAGAGCGAGTTTCGCAAGACCGCTTCGGTCATGAAGCTGGTTTGCGAGGGGCACGCCGGAGCCGGAACCATCGAGTTCGGTGGCTACGACTATCACGGTGGCACGAGGTCACGGGGAGAGCTCAAGGACTTCACCGCCGGGCAGGCCATCGGAGCCTGTATCGAGTACGCCGAGCGGAATCCGCTGGTGGGCGATCTGATGCTCTACATCTTCAGTGACGGCTCGCTGGCATCGGACGGGCAGATCGACAACTCGGCCAACGGGCGCGGCAAGGGTGCCTGGCAGGGCGACAACTCGAATACCGCGAGCGCCGTGCTGCTGATCTATCGCAAGTCGGGGAAGCCCGACCTCGAGCCCGCGTTCGCGGTCTCGAGACAGATCGGCCATTTCCGGTCGAGCGGTTCGGTGGAGACGGCGGCCAATCCCGTGGCGAACAACCCCGAGGCGCTCGCCCAGCTCGTCATTCTCAACTACATGGCGCTTCACGGGCGGTCGCCCGGTGACTTCAACGCACTCTTCCCGGGCAATGCCCTGGGCGGCGCGGCTCCAAATCTGGTGGCGTTCACGCAGATCAGATAGCGGGCAACGAATCAAGCGAGGCTCGGCTTCCGACGAGGACTCGTGATGTGACCGGAGGGGAACATGCAGCATTCGGACGGCGCCGCGCCGGCCTGGCTCTTCTCGTTCGTCGATCTGGCATTCCTGATGCTGATCGCGATGACTCAGCTTGCGCCGGATCCGGGTGCCAGCATCCCGAACCTCGGTGAGATGATCGTGCCCCGGGTTGGCGCCAAGGCGTCGACGGAGATGGGCAGCGCCGCCGCCGACCTCTGGCAGCTTCGCGTGCACCCGCCCGAAGAAGAATCACCGAGTCCCTATGAGCTGATCCGCGTCGTCGACGGCGTCGCGCAGGATGACGGGACCCGCATCGTGGCCGAGGACCTCCGCGCCCAGCTGGCCCAGCTGAAGGATGGTCGCGGAATGAAGCCGATGCTGGCACCGCACGAGGATTCCCGAAGCCAGGACATGCTCGAGGCGGCTGCGATGCTCGAAGAGCTTTGGCCGGGGCGTCGGCGGGCCGCCGTGAGTCGGGTCTTCGATCGCGGATGAGCGCCTGGCGGGTCGATCGACACTACGGATTCGGCGGTGCCCAGATACCGCTCCAGGCCGAGGCGCATCGCGGCGTCGAGGGCGGTCTGCGCGAAGGGCTCGGGACGATGCTCGGCGAGCTCGTCGAGGGTGGCCCCTTCGCCATGCTGCGGCGGATCGCGGGGCAGGCACCGGCGATCGTGCTGATGCTCCTGCTCTTCATGGCCTTCGTCGTGACGCTCGCGAAGGATCGTTCGGACTTCTCACCGATCGAAGTCGTGATGCTCGAGACGTTGCCGCTTCCGGTGGAGCTGGAGGAGCCGCCCGAGCCGATCGTGGAGCTCGCGCCCGAGCCGCCTCCGCCGATTCCCGAGCCGGTCGTTCCCGAGCCGAAGCCGATCCCGAAACCGAAGCCGGTCCAGCTGGCCGAGCGTCCAAAGCCCGCGCCGCCGCCGCCGGTCGCGAAGCCGCGTGCCAGGCCCGCACCGGTGATGCCCAAGATCGCTCGGGTCGAGCCGCCCAGGCCGGCACCGGTCGTCCGCCCTGATCGGGCCGTGCGCGAGCGCCCGAATCCGGTCGAGCGTCCGCGCGTGGAGATCGCTCAGCTGAAGCCCCAGCCGGCGGCTCCCGTCGCGCCAGCGCAACGCCTGGCGCGCGCGCCGGTCGAGCGGCCGGATGCTTCGCGTCCGGCCCCTCGGCTCGATGCGCCCGCCGCCCCGATCCTCGATGCGCCGTCGGCCCCAGCACCCGAACGCACCTTCCGGCTCGCGGCCGCGCGGCCGACGCCGGGCGAACGCCCGAAGGCGATGCCAGGCCTGGCGCCGGCGCCTCGCCGGCCGGACGCGCCGAGGCCTGCGCGAGCGGACCGGCCGATTCGAGGCGAAGCGCCCCAGCCCGCCCCATTGCGGCGTTCCCGTGTGCCCGCCCCCGCGCTCGCAGCGGCGGCGATTCCGACCGCCCCGGCCCCGGCCCCGGCGATTTCTCGGCGTGAAACGAGGGCTCTTCCCCGCGCCACACCGTCCGCTGCACGTCGGCCCGCAGCTGAGCTCGCACGGGCGCCCCAGCTGCCTGCAGCCGCCCCGCCCACACTCGAGACGCGAGCGGGTCGTGCGGCGCCGAGCGCGGCCGCCGCGGCCTCGGGCGCCGTGGCCGACCGTCCCGGCGTCGACGGTGTTCCGCTCGGCGATCTCGCCGCCTGCGTCACGGACCGCGAAGAAGATCGCCTCAAGCAGGCCGTCGTGGCAGCCGTAAAGACGCAGGAGGAGTGCGTAAGTCGAAAGGGCACCTATCGATTCATCGAGACCAAGAACCTGAACGCGTTCTTGATGTGGATCGACCGGGCGCCGACGCGTGCAGTGGAAGACCGCTGCACGGAGCTTCGTTATGCACTCGAATGTCTACAGAGCGCAGGCCAACGCGCCGCGCGATAGGGGAAGGCCCGGAGATGACTTCAAACATCGGACAGAGGGAACGGCGAGGATCCGATCGAATGATCCGGCTTGCCGGTCTGGAATTCGGGCGCCTGTGCGCGGCGGTCTGCGCGATCGTCGGACTCTTCGCGACCCCGGCCACGGCCAATCAGGGCCAGCCCGCCTGGGACGACTATCTCGACTTCGCCTACGTGTTCAGCTCATCGGACGCCGATCAGCTCAAGGCACGCCTCGACGGCTATGCGGCCGAAATCGGTCTTTCGCTCGACGCCTACGTCAAGCGCACGCTGGAGGATCGCGAGGCCAAGGGCGGAGAAGAGCCCGAAAATACGCGTCGCCGCGCCATCGCTCAGCTGCTCCAGTATCTCTCGACGCGCGAGCCCGGCTTCCTCGACAAGAGCGTCGACACCGTCGAAGCGTTCTCCGACAAGAACAGCCGACACGAAGATCGCTACTGGTACCACTACGTCCACGCGCATCGCGCACTCGAGCGTGGCAGCGACACCGATTTCGTCCGACACATGCTCGGCCTCTGGATCGACGTCGTCGTGCCCCTCGAGTCGCCCTTCGAGACGCTGCAGGCGCTCTCGCTTTCGCAGTCCGCGAACTCGGGCTTCGTTTCAGCGATGCCTTACGTCTTCGAGAACGTGGCGCGCCTGATCCTCCTGCGAAGCCAGGAGATGGGCATGGGCTTCGGTCTCGATCCACTCGCCGCGGTCGTCAGGCTGCTCGCCGATCAGCGCGTCGGGGCGCACCCGGAAGTGATCCCGGTCGACGCCTCCGTGCGCGACTATCTCGAGCGCATCATCGCGCGACTCGAGGGCCCGGAGTCGGACGGCGGAAGCCTGACCTTCACGCTCGTCCTCTTCGAAGCGACCAAAGCCCACGACGTCAGTCGGGGCCTGCTCGCGAGCGAAGGACTGACCGAACGAACGATCGCGGCGATCCGCGCTGCCGGCTCGGCCTATGGACGCGCCGTCGATCTCGCGGAGACGCCCTCGGGTCAGGCTGCCGTCTACACGCGCGTGCTTCGGCAGATGGGTGAGGTCTTCGCTGCGAAGCAGCGCCTGGGCGTCGATCCCGACGTCGAGATTCCGTTCACGATCGAGGGCGCCATCCAGGTCTACGGGATGCTTCACGAGGCACGCGATGGCGGCTGGAGCAAGCTCGGCTTTCGGCAGAGTGGCTACGAGGCGTATCTCGAATCCATGCGAACGCTCTGGGCGGAGATCCAGGAGGCCACGCTCAATAGCGCCGACTACTATCTCGCTCGAGCGCTCGAGGATCCGGCTCGCAGCTCGCAGCTGACCCGGAACGCGGCGCGACTCTACGCGCGCTACCTCGCCCACTTCGAGCGCTATGCGACGGCGGACGCCACGGACTTCGTGCCCGACTCGGCGTATTTCGCGGCCTATGAGGCGGCGCGTGGCTACGGTGACGCTTTCGTCGCCTACGGCGTCGCGAGCCCGCGGCCCGCGGAGATCCAGCTCGCGGTCGAGCGCTATCAGCTCGCGCTTCGTGCGTATCCCTTCGATCGGATGCTCTGGCCATCGCTCACGACCGCACTCGAGCGACGGGGGCGTGCGAACGACTTCCTCGCGATCGCGCGGCCGATTGCCGAGGTCGTGGCGAGCTCTCGTCACGCGGCCTCGTGGATCGCGCAGGGCGGTGCCGGATCCGAGACGATCGGCACGTTCCGCCGTGGTCTGGGAGACGAGCTCGTCCTGATGTACATGGGTTTCGCGGATGCGACCGGCCTCACCGAGCTGGAGAACAGCCTCGAGGAGCTGCGCACCAGTCGCGCTGCGCTGGCCCAGGAGCTCGACGTGTTGGCGTCGCGTCGCGACACGGGCAATACGAGCGGGCCTCCCGCCTCGGCAGCACCGGACGGCGGGGGCGATTCGGCGGTTCGCTTCGGCACGGCCGAATCGCAGCGAATCGCTCGCGAGCTCGAAGAGGGTGGACAACGGCTCGCGAAGCTCGACAAGCAGATCTCGGCCAGGGCACGTGCCCTTCCGCTCTTCCGCGCCGTCGTCGAGAGCGAGGAGCTCGCGCCCGCGCTGCGGAGTCAGCGCGATCATCCCGTCCACACGCTGCTGCGACGCCTCTACCACGAGGGCTGATTCGATGATTCTGCTCCTCGGAGGAAATGAAATGATGAACCGAAAGACTCTTCACGGCCTGCTGGCGTTGCTGGTGGCGCTCCCGATCTTCGGATGCGCGGCGGGCTCCGATCCGGATCTGGATGGGATGCTGTCCGAGTCCGTCGAAGAGGAGGCGCCGCTCGGCGGTGAGGCTCTCGCACAGCGACGCATGGACCTGGGACGCGCATGGCGCGACCTGCTGCATTTCCAGGCGACGATGGAGAGCATGGTCGACCGCCGGGACAGCCGGGGCGTGGCGCTGCTCGATGGATTCCTCGACGAGTACATGGGCCGCCATCTCGATGGGCTGCTGCGACCGGCCTGGCAGAGCAGTCATCCGGAAGTGATGGCGCTCGATGCGAACCTGCGATTCATGAAGGCCGAGCTGCTGGCACAGATGCGCTACACGCGACGTGTTCAGGAGGTGATCGAGGATATCGAAACGCGTTTCATGGGTCGTGAGAGCATGCTCGTCGAGTATCCGGTCGGTGAGCAACAGTCGCTCGGAGAAGCGCTCACGATGCTGCGCGAACGGAAATGGACGAGCTGATCGCAGCTCGAAACGCGAAATCCAGGATGCCGTGGACGTGGCGCGGCGTGACGTCGGACCGGTTCGACGCATGATCCGAATGGGATCGAGGGAAGAGGGAAGCGAGCGATGATGTTGGGCGATGAGACGATGACCATTCTGGTGACGGGCGTTGCGTTCGCCGCCGTCTGCGTTCCCTTCTTCCAGGGCATGCGCACGGCCCTCGGCGGCTGGTCGGCGACGCGTCGCGTCAGCGCCGAAGAGCTTCGGCGGGGCAAGGCCGACAAGTCCGGGGGCACCGAGCCGCTCGCGCTCCTGATGATTCGTGTGCTCCAGAAGTCGCTTCGGGAAGGCGACGGCCAGCAGCCGTCCGACTTCGTGTTCGACGCGACGCGCCAGTACATCGTCAACGAGTACGAGCACAACTACGCCCGCCTGATCACGATGTATGCGAGCCTGCTCCCGCCGATCGGCTTCATCGGGACGACGGGCGGCATGCTGATCCTCTTCGTGTCGATGCACATGGCGGACGATTCACTCGAGCTCGGAGCCTTGGCGATCGCGCTGACGTCGAGTGTCTTCGCACTCGTCGCGTACGCAGCGCTCGAGGGACTCAAGATCAAGATCTACGCGCGCCTGCTCTCTTCGCTCAGAGACGTGGAGGCGCTCTTCCACCAGGCGGACGCGCGACGCGAGCAGGCTGCCGCGGGCCGTTCCGCCATGCCGAAGAGCGCACCGGCCTCCGCCTAGTCCGCGGCCCCTTCGCGCTGCGCGCCTCCAGCTCGCCGATTCGCCGCAGGGATTGCTCGACGCGACTCCTCCGGGTCTTGCGCAAGCCCCACGCTCCGCCCAAACTCCCCCGCGCGAAGCGGCCGGCAAGGCGGGAGAGGCATGGGCAAGCAGGATTTCGATCCCTACTACTCGCATTGGGCGGACATCGCTGCCCGCCGCGTCCTGGCCGCGCATCCCGACAAACGGCCGATCGTCGTCGCCGCGGGGATCACGCCGTCGGGCGTGGTGCATGTCGGCAACTTCCGCGAGGTGATGACCGTCGATCTGGTCGCGCGGGCGCTGCGCGATCAGGGCGTGACCGTACGCTTCATCTATTCCTGGGACGATTTCGACGTGTTCCGCAAGGTGCCTTCGGATGCGCCGCGCCAGGAGATGCTCGCGGAGAACCTGCGTCGCAGCGTGGCGGACGTGCCCGATCCGTATGCGGACGAGGCGGAGGGAACGGGCACGGACTCCTACGCCAGCCATCACGTCGCCGCTTTCGAGTCGAGTCTCGAGCCCCTGGGCATCGCCCCCGAGTTCATCCGCCAGTCGAGGGCCTATCGAGCGGGTCGCTATGCCGAAGGCATTCGCAAGGCTCTCGACGCGAGGGATGTGATTCGCTCGGTGCTCGACGAATTCAGGAAGGAGCCGCTGCCCGAGGACTGGCTGCCGCTGGCGGGCTTCTGCGGCGGCTGCGGCAAGGATCCGGTCGACTTTGCCTGGGACGGTGAGTGGCAGGTCGAGCTCGTCTGTCGGGATTGCGGCGTCAAGACCGAGGTCGATCTGCGCGCGGGCGGGGACGTGAAGCTGCCCTGGCGGATCGATTGGCCGATGCGCTGGGCGTATGAGGGCGTTTGCTTCGAGCCCGGTGGCAAGGACCACAGCTCGGCGGGCGGGAGCTTCGACACGGCCCGCAAGATCGTGGGTCCCGTCTACGGCGGCTGGGCGCCCGAATACGTTCCCTATGACTTCGTTCGCATCAAGGGGCGCGGTGGCAAGATCTCGAGCTCGGCGGGGGAGGCCGTTACGGTCGCGGATTGTCTGCGGATCTTCGAGCCCGAGATGCTGCGCTGGATCTTCGCGAGCCAGCGGCCGAACTCCGAGTTCCAGATCTCCTTCGACCTCGACGTGATCAAGCTCTACGAGGATTACGATCGGGCTCTCGCGATCGCCTACACGCCGGACGATGGAAGCAAGCAGGACAAGAAGCGTCAGATCGTGCGTCGGACCATCGAGCTCTCGAGCCGCGAGCCGATCCAGATCCGACCGGGCGATGCGCCGACCAGAGTGCCTTCGTTTCGGCCGCTGTCGATGATCCTGCAGATCTACGACGGCGATCTCGAGCGGACCCTCGCCCACTACGAGTCGACGGGAGAGGTGGAGACCGAGGCCGAGCGCGAGCGGTTCCGGGTTCGGGCGGAGCGGGTCTGGGCCTGGGTCGAGGACTTTGCGCCCGAGGAGTTCCGGTATCGCATCCGCGAGACGCCGAGCGACAGCCCACTCGAGGGCGAGCCCCGCATCGTTCTGGGAAGACTGATCGACGTCCTCGACGCGTATCCCGACGTCAGCGAGGAAGAGCTGATTCCGCATCTGAAGACGCTGTGCGAAGGCACCTCGCTCAGCGCCAGGGACTTCTATCCCTTCGCCTACGATCTATTGATCGCGCGGGACAAGGGGCCGAAGCTGACGACGCTCCTCACGACCATGGGCACGTCGCGGGCCCTGCCGCTCCTGCGTGCGGGGCTGGGCTGAGCCACCGCTCCGGGCCCGCAAGGACCGCTATTCTCCGCGCCATGTCGTTGCCTCCGGAGCTGAACGAGATCCTGTGCTGCCCCGCCTGCAAGGGCGACCTCTTGCAACCGGATCGCGATCGTCTGGAATGCTCGGCATGCGAAGCGAGCTATCCCGTCTATGACGAGATCCCCTGGCTCTATCGCGACGTCGCCGGATCCCGCGCGCAATGGGCGGCCAAGCTCCAGCTCTTTCGCAGCGAGCTGCTCGCCGAGCACGCGGAGCTCGAGGAGGCGCTCGGGATCACGGACCTGCTCCCGGCCACGCGCGCACGCCTGACGCGGCACAAGGCGGGTCTCGAGCGAATGGGTCAGCAGGTCTTCGGTCTGCTCGAGGTCTTCGCCTTTGCGCACTCCGAGGCCGGCGGCGCGCTGCCGAAGGATCGGATTCCCAGTCAGCAACACGTCTCGAGCTACCTCGAGACGGTCTTTCGGGACTGGTGCTGGGGCGAGGCCGAGATCCAGCAGACCCGGGAGATGCTCGAAGGTCTGATGGGCGACGCCGGGCAAGGCGGTCATGTTCTGGTTCTCGGCGGCGGGGGCGGGCGCTTGAGCTACGAGCTCGCCCGACGTCCCGGCTCAGGCGCCGTGGTGCAGCTGGACCTGAACCCGCTCCTGACGCGCATCGGTCGACAGGTCGCCCGTGGCCAGACGATCGAGCTGACCGAGATTCCGCGCTTCGCGGCGGGCCTCGAGCACGTGGCCGTCGACCAGCAGCTCAAGGCGCCCGACGCGGTCGAAGACGAAGATCCGGTGGCGCATTTCCTGTTAGGCGACGTCTTCGCGGCACCCTTTCGGGAAGCTTGCTTCGATCTGCTCGTCACGCCCTGGTTCGTGGACATCCTGCCCGAGTCGTTTCGGCTGGTCGCGCGGCGCCTCGGCGCGATGCTCGCGCCCGGTGGGCGTTGGCTCAGCTTCGGCCCCCTGAGCTTCGAGTCCCTCGATCCCGACGAGCGCTTCCTGCCCGAGGAGATGCTCGAGGCGCTCGAAGAGGCGGGCTTTACGCTCGAGCACTCCGCGCTCGAGCGGGTCGATTATCTGCACTCGCCTCATGGGATGCAGCGACGCGGCGAGGAGATCTTCGTGTTCGCGGCGCAGCGCGGGGCGCTGCGCCGGGTCGAGGAGGAATACTCGTTCTACCCCGACTGGATGACGGATGCGCGCCAGGCGATTCCCGTACTGCCCGAATTCGAGCAGCTGCGAGCCGAGCGCACCTTCGACGTCGAGATCCTCAAGTGCATCGACGGTCGCGCCTCGATCGAGGACATCGTGGTGATCCTGTCCAATCGCTACGGCCTCGCGCCCGATCGCTGCCGCAACACGGTGAATCGCTTCTTCGGAAAGCTGATCGAGGGCGAGTAGGCGATCAGGCGGACTGCGCGACGTTCTCGAGCACGGTCGAGAGCTCCGGGATGTGGTGGGAGAGGACCGCGCGACTGCGCCGAAGGCTGACCTTCACGGCCTCATTGGACTTGCCCACCTTTGCTGCGATGGCCCGGATCGAGTGGCTCTCGCCGTAGCGAAGGTGGAAGATCTCCTGATGCGCGGGGCGACGATTCGCTTCGAGCACCTCGTCGCAGCGCTCGAGCACGCGGCCGGCGTCGACCTTGCGTTCGATCGTGGCGTCGACGGGCTTGTCGTCGAGCTCTCGGGCGTCCCTGGGGCCGACCATCCAGCGGGAGCAGTGGCGGAAATATCGCGAGCAGACGTTGTGGGCGATGCCGAAGGTCCAGGTCAGCAGGCTCGATCGACCCTCGAAGGAGGGCAGCGAGCGGTAGAGCTGCACGAAGGTCTCCTGGGTGAGATCCTCGGCCTCCGCCGGGTCACCGATGCGCTTCAGCGTGAAGGCATAAACCCGCGGGAAATAGCTCTCGTAGATCTCCGAGAAAGCGGCCGGGTCTCCGTTGATCACCCGTTCGACGAGCGCACGATCTCGCTCGCGGTCGCTCTCGCTCTGCTGACTCTGTCGAAGGTTCTGCTGGCGCTGCATCTCGTCACTCCTGCTGGGGTCGATTCGGTTCGCCCGGCCGACTCCCGAACTCGTTCATTGAATGCTGTCCCAGAGTGAGTTGGATCACGGTCGTGGACTGTGAAGCGCTTCACACAAGGGTCAGTTTGTTCGTGATCTCCTCGAAACGAGCCGGCCTAGAACAGAAAGTGACTCTTCCTGCCACATGGGTGCCTGAAAAATTCGGACGTGGGAGGGGCCTCCCTGGGCGGCGGCCGGCGGCGCAACGACGACATCGGACGCGAGGCGCGCGATCCGTCTGGAGGGCCCGATTCCAGAACGCGAATCCGGTCGCAAAGTGCGGCGAGCGCCAGGGTCGGCGGGTCGAGTCCCGTGCCGGAAGCGCGGCCGACGGAGGCGAGGCGCTCGGCCCTCGCAGGACGGCGGGCGGCGGGCGGGGCCGGGCGGTCTCTAGACCGGGAGACCGGTCTCTTCGCCGAGCCCGAGCATCAGGTTCAGCGACTGGATCGCCACGCCCGAGGCGCCCTTGCCGAGATTGTCCAGGATGCCGACCAGCAGCAGGTGGCCGGCGGCGTTCGGCAGGACGTGCAGCCGCAGCCGGTTGGTGTCGTTCAAGGCGCGCGGGTCGAGGCTGAAGTCGTCGACCGGCTCGACTCCCGGAAACGCGGCGACCTCGACGAAGGGCTCTCCCCGGTAGCGGTCGGCGAGGGTCTGCCAGACGGCCTCCGGGGTCGCGCCGTCGCGGAGCAGCCTGCGATGGATCGGGACCTGCACGCGCATGCCGCAGGCGAAGGGCCCGACCGCCGGGATGAACTGTGGCGGATGCTCGAGGGCGGCGTAGCGCTGCATCTCGGGGACGTGCTTGTGGACGCGCTCCAGGGCGTAGGGCGCCTCGAAGGGCAGCGCGACGCGTCCCTGCGTCGGGTCCTCCCAGCGTTCGATCAGCGTCTTGCCGCCGCCGCTATAGCCCGACAGTCCATGGATCGAGAGCGCGGCGTCCGGGGCGATCAAGCCCTCGTCGATCAGCGGTCGGATCATCGGGATGAACGCCGACGGGTAGCAGCCGGGGTTCGAGACGAGCTGGGCGTTCGAGATCGCGTGTCGCTGGTCCGGGGTGAGCTCCGGGAGGCCGTAGACCCAGCCGTCGGCGACGCGATGGCTCGAGCTGGCGTCGATCAGGCGGCCACCGGATTCGAGCGCCCACAGGCCCGCCTGGATCGCGGCCTCGTCGGGCAGACAGAGCACCGTCAGGTCCGCCTCGGCGATCGCCTTGCGCCGCGCGGGCTCCGACTTCCGCTCGGCCTCGTCGAGCGTCCACAGCTCGAGGTCGTCGCGATTCGCGAGCCACTCGCGGATTCGCAGTCCGGTGGTTCCGGCGTGGCCGTCGATGAAGATTCTCGGCTTCGACATGATGGCGGCCGAACCTAGCAGATCGTCCTGTGGCTCCGGATCGGGTTGGGCGGCCGGCCGGGAGCGCGACCGCATTGGACTTCGCAGCGGCCTCCGTCTGCCGATCACCCGTGAACTTGCGGCGTGGCCCGCGTACGTTCGATCGTCCTCGGCGATTGCGTGCGACGGCTCTGCGGGTCGCGCCTGCGAGGTCCCGAGGGGCCGAGGGTCGCAGCTCGAATCGCCGCTCGGGCAAAGGAGGAGTCGAATGAGCGAAGAAGAGACGTCCCTCGAACGAGTCATGTCCGGCAAGTCGTGGGAGGAGTTCTGCGACACGCTCAAGGCGGCGGGCCAGGTCATCCTCGCGGACGGCTCGCCGGACGATCCGCTCGATCGCTCCGAGGGCTTCCGGTACCTGAGTCGGCTGACTCGCGCCGCGCTCGAGACCTTCCTCGAGTTCGCGGATCCGCTGGCGCCCGTGCTGCATCGTCCCGTGCACGAGACGGCCAAGATCGGGGCCGACAACCCCGACAACTACTACCAGTCCGCCGCCATCAGCGGCGCCTACGAGTATCGGATCCGCGGCCAGCGCGGAACGATCCACTACCTCGACTTCGGCACCCAGACCGCCGGTGTCGCCGGCAGCGGCGAGTCCCAGCAGGCGGGTCATCTCGACGCCTCGGAGCTCGAGATCGACGCAGACGGCAGTTTCGAGATCCTGCTCTCCTGCGACGAGAAGCCGGGCAACTG
This sequence comes from uncultured delta proteobacterium, assembly GCA_963698485.1. GTDB lineage: Bacteria > Myxococcota_A > UBA9160 > UBA9160 > UBA4427 > UBA4427. Next base: position 202,684 of record CAVORA010000007.1, read on the forward strand.
GCTGCGCATGACGCCCCGACACGACGCCGCTGATCGTGCGGCAGACCTTTCTCGACCGCGACACCGAGAAGCCCGCCGATCTCGTCATCGAGCGGATCGGGGGTGACGGCAAGCCCACGCCGATCAGCGCCGAGTCGCTCGATCAGAGCCTCAAGCAGGCGTCGGGTCTGGTGCTCGCGTGCTCGTCGCTCTTCTCGGGATGGGCCCAGGGCTTCCGCGCGAACCACTGCAACCAGCTGCCGAAGTTCGACGACTCGATCTCGATGGGCGCCGGGGGCGACCCGAATATCTGTTACTACCACTCGTACTGGGAGCTCGGGCCCGAGGACGCGCTCGTGATCGAGTCGGAGATCCCGGAATGCGAGTCCTGGAACTTCCAGCTCGACAACCACTGGATGGAGTCGCTCGACTATCGCTACTACAAGATCCACGTGAACAAGCACACGGCGGTGTACGAGCCGGACGGCTCGGTGCGGATCGTCGTCGCGCACGAGGATCCGGGCGTGCCCAACTGGATCAACACCGTCGGCCACTCGCAGGGCACGATGTGCTTCCGGTGGATCCGCGCCGACCATCATCCGCAGCCGAGCACGCGCGTCGTGAAGCGCTCGGAGCTGGCCGGGAGCGCAGGTTGAGCGAGCGCTTCCAGCTGCCGCCACTGCCCGCGCCCGTCCGGGTCGGGATGCGCGCCTGGTCGCTCGCCGCCCGTGCGGGTGTCGGCCGGCCGGATCTCTCGGAAGAGGGCCTGATCGCCGCGGCGCGGCGCAATACGGGTCTGCACCATTTCGGGTCCGACGAGATTCCGACGGCCGATGCGCCGGCTGCTCTATTCGCTCGAAGAAGAGGCCGGCCTGCATCTGCTGGGTCGCAGCGTGATGCGGACGGCGATCCTGCGTGCGCTCGAGTGCCGCCTGCGGCTCGAGAATCTCTGCGATCTGCATCCGGAGATCGAAGCGAACCCGGTCGAGCGTCCGGTCTTCATCACGGGGCTGCAGCGGACGGGTACGACGAAGCTCCACCGACTGCTCAGCTGCTCGCCCGAGCTTCGCTACCTGGCCTCGGTCGACGCGCTGCGGCCGGCTCCGCTCGGGCGGCCCATTCGCAACGAGCCCGGTGAATGGCAGCGTCGCGTCCGCCAGGCGCGCTTCGCCGAGCGCGGCATGCGATACATCTCGCCCGCGCTCTTCGCGATCCATCCCATCGAGGCGGAGTCTCCCGAGGAGGACGTCTTCCTCTTCGACGTGACCTTCGTGAGCCCGGCGGTCGACGCTTCGCTTGCCGTTCCGAGCTACACGAAGTGGATCCGGGAGATCGATCAGAAGCCACCCTACGAGTACGTGAGGCGGTTGATCCAGCTCCTGCTCTGGCAGCGTTCCGGTCGCTACCTCGGCAAGACGCCGCACTATCAGGAGAATCTCGACGTCCTGCTCGAGGTCTTCCCCGACGCGAAGGTGATCCAGACGCACAGGGATCCGCGCAAGGTCGTGCCCTCCTTCGCGAGCATGATGGCGCATACCGGGGCGATGCTCGCGCGGGAAGTCGATCCACTCGAGGTCGGTCGTCGCGTCGCGGACCAGATGGCGAACTCCGTCGAGCGGGGAATGGCGGCGCGCGCGAGGGTGCCAGAGGGCTCGGTGCTCGACGTCCACTATGCGGATCTCGTCTCCGATCCACTCGGGCAGATGAAGCGGATCCATGATTTCATCGGCGTCGACGGGTCCGGCGAGGTCGTTTCGAACATGCAGCGCTGGATCGAGGGCAACCCACAGCACAAATACGGGATGCATCGTTACGGCCTGTCCGATTTCGGACTCGACGCGGACGAGCTCGACGCGCGCTTCAAGGCCTATCGCGAGCGCTTCGGCGTCGAGCGCGAGGCGTGATGGGCTTCTTCGGGCGTTCGCAGCCGCCCCTGTCGACCGACATGTCGGGTCGATGCTGTCTCGTGACCGGAGCGACCGACGGCCACGGCCGCGCGCTCGCCCATCTGCTCGCGGCGCGCGGCGCGGATCTGATCCTGCACGCGCGCAGCGAGCAGAAGGCGCGTGTCGTCCAGCAGGAGATCGCGACCGCGCAGGGGGGCAAGGCGCCGACGATCCTGCTCGCGGACCTGGCCGATCCCGAGGCGATCGACGCGGCGGTCGCGCGAATTTCGTGCGAGCGGCCGACGGCTCGACGTGCTGGTGAACAACGCCGGTCTGGTGGGGCTCGAGCGTCGTACGACGGAGCAGGGTCTCGAGCTGACCTTCGCGGTCAACTATCTGGCGATGTTCCGGCTGACGCTCGGGCTGTTGCCATGCCTTCGCGAGAGTGCGCCGGCGCGCATCGTGAACATCTCGTCCGACACCTATCGGATCGCGCGGATCGACTTCGACGATCTGCAGCTCGAGCGCGGCTACTCGATGATGAAGGCCTATGGCCAGTCGAAGCTCGCGATCCTCTATTTCACGCTCGAGCTGGCGCGGCGGCTCGAGGGATCGGGCGTGACGGTGAACGCGGTCGATCCGGGGCCCGTGGCCTCCAATATCGGCGCGGACAATCCGGGTCTGGCGTATCGGCTGGTGGGGCCCCTGATTCGCGGCCTCTTCCCGAGCGCTGCGCGCGCCGCGCGAACCGCGCTCTGGGTCGCGACGGACCCGGCCCTCGAGTCGCGAAGCGGCGGCTACTACCGCTCTCTCTCGCACCGCGAGGATCCCCTCGACTTCGATGCGAGCGTGAGTCGTCGCCTCTGGGAGACGAGTCTCTCGCTCTGCGGAATCGACCGATCGGAGCAGGGCGGCGACGCCTTGCCCGGGCTCGGCGCGCCGGGCTCTTTTTCGCCTAGCTCTTCTTGAAGAGGCTCGCGTTCTCGGTGTAGTCGATCGGACATTCGATCACGTTGACGCCGCCCTCGGCCAGGCATTGCGCGAGCAGTGCGCCGAGATCTTCGGTCTTCTCCACGCGATAGCCGTTGGCGCCGTAGCTCTGCGCGTACATCACGAAGTCCGGGTTGTCGAACTCGAGGCCCCAGTCGGGGAAGCCCGCGTCGGCCTGCTTCCAGCGGATCATCCCGTAGGAGTCGTCGCGCAGGATCAGGGTCGTCACGTTGCGCTTCGTGCGCACGGCGGTCTCGAGCTCCTGGGAGTTCATCATGAAGCCCCCGTCGCCGCAGACGGCGAGGATCTTGCGATCGGGATACACGAAGGAGGCGCCGATCGCCGACGGCAGTCCGGCGCCCATCGTGGCGAGGGCGTTGTCGAGCAGGATCGTGTTCGGCCCGTACGCCTTGTAGTTGCGTGCGAACCAGATCTTGTACATGCCGTTGTCGAGGCACACGATTCCGTCGTCGGGCATCGCCGATGCGCACGTCGGCCACCAGACGCTGGGGGCAGAGCGGGAAACGCGGATCGTCGGACTTCTCGGTCGTGTGTTGCTCGACCTTCTGCTGCACGTCCTTGAAGATCGAGAAGTTCCACTCCTTCTGGATCGTGATCGACTCCTTGATCTGCCAGATCGCGTTGGCGATGTCGCCGACGACCTCGAGGTGCGGGAAGTAGATCGAGTCGACCTCGGCGGACTCGAAGCTGATGTGGAGGACCTTGACGCCGTCCGGCGTCATGAAGAAGGGCGGCTTCTCGATCACGTCGTGACCGACGTTGATGATCAGGTCGGCGGCGGCGACCGCATCGTGGACGGAGTCGTTGTCGGAGAGCGCCGCGGTGCCCATGTACTGGTCGTGGCGCTCGTCGATCACGCCCTTGCCCATCTGCGTGCAGATGAAGGGAATCCCGGTCTCCTCGACGAAGCGGGTCAGCATGTTGCTCGTGCGTTTGCGATTCGCGCCGGCGCCGACCAGCAGCAGGGGACTTCGCGCAGCCTCGATCATCGCGACGGCTCGGCGAATCGCCTTCTCCTCGGCGGCAGGGCGGCGCGCGGCCTCCGGGTTGAAGAAGTAGGGCTCGGGGACCTGCTCCTCGGCGATGTCTTCGGGCAGCTCGAGGCAGACCGCGCCGGGCCTCTCCTCTTCGGCGAGCCGAACCGCCTCGCGCACCTTGGCCGGGATGTTCGCGCCGTGCACGATCTGTCGCGAATACTTCGTCACGGGCCTCATCATCTCGACGATGTCGATGATCTGGAAGCGCGCCTGCTTGCTCTTCTTGATCGGCTTCTGACCCGTGATCATCATCATCGGCATCGCGCCGAGCTGGGCGTAGGCCGCGGCGGTCAGGAAGTTGGTGGCGCCGGGGCCGAGCGTCGAGAGGCAGACGCCGACCTTGCCCGTCAGTCGTCCGATCGTGGCGGCCATGAATCCGGCGGCCTGCTCGTGGCGGGTGATGATGAGCTCGATGCTGGAGCTGCGCAGGCTCTCCAGCAGATCGAGGTTCTCCTCGCCGGGAATGCCGAAGATGTACTCGACGCCTTCGCGCTCGAGCGCCTCGATCATCAGGTCGGAGGCCTTTGCGGGACCGGGCTTGGCGCTCATGCGAATTCTCCTGGTCCGTTCCGAGCCATCCGGACGGTTTGTCGACGGGGGCTGGATCAGATCACATCGAAGCATAGGCGCAAAAATTCGAATCGGGTCTGCCGCTTCACCGGCGCGTGGGAGGCTTCACCGGCGCATGGGAGGCTTCACCGGAGCATCATAGAGCGAAGGTGCCAGACCCCGGGCGGATCCAGGAGCAGCGATCAACGCTGGGCGGGTTGCTCGAGCGGTGCCGCGGTCTCGACGAGCCGACGGGAGCGACGATCCAGGACCGGGTTGGGATCGAGCACCGCATTCGTCTTGACCCCGAGCTCCGCCATCTTCCGGGCCGAGACGTGGACGCGGGATTCGAGGGTGCCGATCGCGGCATTGTACGCCTCGACGGCCCCATCGAGCTTCTTTCCAAGCGTCCCGAAGCGATCGTTGAGCGTCACGATCCGCTCGAAGAGCTCGCGCCCGAGCTGCGAGACCTGCACGGCGTTCTGGGCCATCGCCTCCTGCTGCCAGCCGTAGGCCACCGCGCGCAGCAGCGCGATCAGTGTGGTCGGTCCCGCCAGCAGGACCCGGCGATCGACTCCGCGCTCGATCAGCTCGGGATCGTGCGCGAGCGCCGAGGAGAAGAAGGGCTCTCCCGGCAGGAAGAGCACCACGAACTCGGGGGACCCCTCGAGCTGCGACCAGTAGCTGCGCCCGCCCAGGTCGTCGACGTGGCGGCGCACGTGTCTGGCGTGATCGTCGAGGTGGGCTGCGCGCAGCTTGTCATCTTCCGCTTCGCTCGCGGCCAGATAGGCCTGTAGTGGCGCCTTGGCGTCGATCACGATCTGGCGTCCGCCCGGCAGACGGACGACGAGGTCCGGGCGCTGACGTTTGTCCGGCCCCTCGACCGAGACCTGCTCCTGGAAGTCGCAGTGGTCGAGCATGCCCGCCAGCTCGACGACGCGTCGCAGCTGGAGCTCGCCCCAGCGTCCGCGCACGTTGGGCGTTCGCAGCGCCTGACTGAGGTTCTGGGTCTGGCGCTCGAGCTCGCGATGGGACGTGGCGACCAGCTCGAGATGTTTGGTGAGCGACTGGTAGTGACCTTCGCGTTCGACCTCGACCTTCTGGAGCTTCTCGTCGACCCGCGCGAGGGACTCCCGGATCGGTCGGACCAGCGCATCGACGGCGGCCTCCCTCTGCGCCAGGGCCTGGCTATTCGACTTCTCGAGCGAGCCGAGACGCTCCCCGGCTAGAGCGAGGAAGCGCTCGTTGTTGCGGTCGAGCGCTTCGCTCGAGAGCGCGTGAAAGCTGTCGCGCAGCTGGGCCGCCCCGCGCGCCGCTGCACGGCCGTTCCACCAGGAGAGCACGAGGGCCGTGAGCGCGGCTCCGAAGAGCGCCCCGAGCAGACACCCCGCGGCCATGCCGAGCGAGCCGGCGGCCAGCAGCTCGGGGGGCAGCGCCGTCCCCTCGCCGAGCCAGCGCAGGAAGGGATCGGACCAGGACGCGTCAGCGAACGGCATGGCGGGGACCTCGATTTTCAGGGGGGTCCTCGAACCATCGGCACAGGGTGTGACGGAAGCGGTCACAGCCGCGGCGTTCTAGGATTCGGATCCCTTTGCTGGGATGCGTTTGCGCACAGGCGAACGCGAGGAGGCGAGCGATGTTCACGATGCGATTCGACATGCGGGCGCCGGAATTCGGTGCGCCGCCGGCCGATCTCTATCGGGCGGCGATCGAGATGGCGGCCTGGGGCGAGCAGAACGGCTGCGTCGCTCTCCAGGTCTGCGAGCATCATCGTTCGAAGGACGGCTATCTGCCGGCGCCCCTGATCCTGGCGAGCGCGATCGCCGCGCGGACGAAGACGGTTCCGATCCAGGTGGCCGCGCTGATCCTGCCGCTGCACGACCCGGTCGAGACGGCGGAGCAGATCGCGGTGCTCGATCTGGTCTCGCAGGGTCGCGTCAACTACGTGGTGGCGATCGGCTACGTGCCGGCCGAGTACGCGATGTATGGGCGGGAGATGAAGGGTCGCGGCCAGCGCCTCGAGGAGTCGGTCCGCGTGATGCAGCGACTCTGGCGCGGCGAGGAGTTCGAGTACCAGGGAAGGCCGGTGAAGGTGACGCCGCTGCCGCATACGCCGGGCGGGCCGGTGCTCTTCATGGGCGGCGGCGTGGCCGCGTCGGCTCGACGCGCCGCGCGGCTCGGGCTGGGCATGGTGGCGATGGGGACCGACCCGAATCTCGAGACGATCTATCGCGAGGCCTGCGAGGCGGAGGGCATCGAGCCGGGGATGTGCCTGAATCCGGTCTCGGGAGCGCCGATGTCCGCCTTCGTCGCGCGGGATCCCGACGAGGCCTGGGCCAAATGGGGGCCGCATCTGCTGCACGATGCGCAGGCCTACGCGGAGTGGATGGGAGACGACATCGAGTCGGCGACCAAGAGCATCGCCGGCAGCGTCGAAGAGCTGCGCGCCGAGAACGGCAACTACCAGATCCTGTCCGTCGACGAGGCCGTCGCGGAGATCGAGAAGAGCGGCGTGCTGATGACGCAGCCGCTCTGCGGAGGCATGCCGATCGACTATGCCTGGGAGTCGCTCGAGACGATCGCGCGTGACGTGCTGCCGCGAGTGAAGCGGCAGGAGCTAGTCGTCGTGTCGCGTGTCCGTCGAACCGCCGCGCGCCTCGGCCGGCCGGCCGTCGTGTTGACCGCGATCGGCGTGCTGCTGTTCGGCCTCGCGGGCCTGGCGTCGCATGAGACGGCGACCAGGACGAAGGTCGCAGCGGCGCGAGCAGCGCTCGGGTCCGCGGACGGGCTCGTCGGCGACGAGGTCCGGCGCTTCCGCTTCGAATACCGGGTCGAGATTCCGGCCGAGCTCGAGACGCCCGCCGAGCTCGAGGTGGCTGGACCGCTGCGGGTCTTCCTGCCGATCGCGACCGACGCGACGGGCCAGCGGATCGTCGCCACGGAGATCGATTCCCCCGTCTCTGGACAGCTGCACGACGATTCCCAGGGCAATCGCATCTGGAGCGCCGAGCTGCCGGCCAGGCGCAGCGCCGACCTGGCGATCGTGGTGCGATACGAGGTCGAGCGGGCGGTCGTCCGGTCGGGCGACGAGCGCGGTGATGCGCAGGCGGCCCGCCAATTCCTCGGAGCCAACGAACGCGTCGTCGTCGATCACCCGATCCTCGAGCCGATCCTCGCCGAGATCCGGGCGAGCTCTCCCGGAGACGATCCGGCCCGGCGCGCTCGCGCGATCTACGACTGGGTCGTCGACAACGTGGAGTACAAGAAGGTCGGCTCGGGCTGGGGCAACGGCGATACGTTCTGGGCGTGCACCGAGCGCTACGGAAACTGCACCGACTTCCACTCGCTCTTCATCTCGCTGGCACGGACCGAGGGCATCCCGGCGCGCTTCCAGATGGGCTTCCCGATCCCTGCGGATCGGCCCGCCGGTACGATCGCGGGCTATCACTGCTGGGTCGAGCTCTGGCTGCCGAACGTTGGCTGGGTTCCGATCGATGCCTCGGAGGCCTTCAAGCACCCGGAGAAGCGCGAGCTCTTCTACGGCACCCACCCGGCCGATCGCATGAAGTTCACGACCGGTCGCGATCTCCGGCTCGGCCCCGAGCACCGGGGCAGGGCGCTCAACTACTTCATCTACCCCTACCTCGAAGCGGGCGGCGAGCGCGTACCGGCGGACGTACGCGCGAGCTTCCGATACCGAATGGAGGAGGGCGCTGACGGCGAATCCTGAGCCCGGGCGTTCGGCGTGGCGGCGGGAGGGGGCGGGTCAGACGATCGCGGTGACGACGTAGAGGATGTAGGTCGCGACGAGGATGATCCCCTGGATGCGGCCGATGCCGCCGGGGCGCGCGACGAGCACCAGGCCGACGAGGCTGGTGGCGATCAGGATGGCGCCGTCGAGGAAGTCGACGTCGTTGGCGGAGAGCGGCCGGATGCTGGCGGTGAAGCCGAGCACGCCGAGGATGTTGAAGACGCTCGAGCCGATGGCGTTGCCGATCGCGAGATCGCCGTGGCCCTTCTGGGCGGCGATGATCGAGGTGCCGATCTCGGGGACGCTCGTGCCCAGGGCGACGACCGTCACGCCGATCGCCGCCTCGTTGATCTGGAAGGGCTCGAGAGTCTGGAGCGACCCTTCGACCAGCCACTTGGCGCCGAGTCCGAGGCAGACGACGCCACCGACGGCGCGCGCGACCGGCCCGATCCAGTCGTTCTGCCGCTCGCCGAGCACCTCGGCGATCTCCTCGCTGATCAGCTCGCCGACCGACTCGTCCTCGTTCGCGCGCTTCAGGTTCCAGACGACGTAGATGGCGAGCAATGCCAGCAGGATCATGCCCTCGATCCGGCCGATCACGAAATCGTGCACCATCCACGTGAAGAGGGCCGAGACCAGGATCAGGATCGGAAAGTCCATACGATAGATCTGTCTCGAGGCGCGCAGCGGACGCAGCATTCCGCAGAGTCCCAGCACGAAGATGATGTTGCAGACGTTCGAGCCGACCACGTTGCCGACCGAGATGTCGGAGTGGTTCGAGAGCGCGGCATCGAGGCTGACCGAGAACTCCGGCGCGCTGGTCCCGATCGCGACGACGGTCGCGCCGATCGCGACCGGGCTCATGCCGATCCGGTCGGCGATGAAGGTCGAGGCCGAGACCAGCATGTCGCCACCCACGTAGAGCAGCGCGCAGCCGGCAAGGATCAGCAACAGGGACAGGGCCAATTCGAGCACGGGCGTTCGGGCACTCCCAGTGGTCTGGAACGGGTTCGAGGGCTCGGCTGCGGGCTTGGGAGAGACTCGTCTGCGTGGTGCCCGGGGGCCGTCGAGAATAGCTCCGAAAGATCGAGATACGAGGGATCCGGGGCCCCAAGCGCGAGCCGGAGGATTCCCGTGCGCTGGCCCGAGGCGAGCGACCTTGCCGGCTCGCCCGGCGAGCGCGACGCTCCGATAGCCGATGGGTCGGCATGCTCGAGGGACAAGCGGGTCGATGTGGGTGCAGGCGGTCGTGCTCGCTTCGAGCCGCCGGGTGTCGCCGCCGGCTCGAGCTGGCCAGACGAGTCCGAGAAGGAGATGCCGCATGGCGGAGAGATGGCGGCGCTGCAGCGCCTGCAAAGGAGATATCGAGCTGGGCGCGGTGTACTGGGTCTGCAGCGTCTCGACCTGCAATCGCGCGCGCACGGGGCTGGTCTTCTGCTCGGTCGATTGCTGGGAGGTCCACCTGCCGACCGAACGCCATCGCGAAGCCTGGGCCATCGAGGAGCGCGCCCCGCTCGAGCCCGACCCGCCGGGCGGCGCGCCCCGCAAGCGCAAGCCGCGCCCCAGCGCGGGCAGCGACGCGGAGATCCTGGTCGTGGCGAGCCGACTGAAGGCGTATATCCGCAGCGTCTCGGGATACAACACGTCGGACAGCGTGCTCCCCGTGCTCTCCAGCGCGCTGCGCAAGCTCTGCGACCGGTCGGTCGAGAACGCGCGCCGCGCGGAACGCCAGACGGTCATGGATCGCGACGTCCCGCGCGACTGATCCGCTCGGCCGCCGGAACTGTCCACCTGCGACCGATGTCCGTCGTACGCTTGGGCGGGAAGGGCGTGTCGCGTCGCGACCTGGCGGGGTGCCCCTTGGCGCACCGCGAGCCGAGCTCTCTCCGAGCCCGGGGTGATCGGATCCCCGGGCGTTTCCCCGAAGGGAAAGGGTTGGTGGATCCGCTACACTCTGGCGGCGCCCAGGCCCCGCCGAATTGTCGGTTTGTGTGGAAAGACTGCATCATCTGGCTCCGCTGACCCGCCACATCGGACGGCCGATCGGGCCGCGTGGTACAAACCCGGCGGCGCATGACCAGCAAGGTCCCGCCCCCGTTCGGTTTTTCGCTGGATTCCGCGGATTGCGGAACCGCGAGGGAAGAAGATCGCATTGGCAGCTCGAGAACACGGCAAGAATCGCCGCCGGGCCGAGGCGGCGGCCGCATCCGTGCGCAATCAGGCCAACCGGGCCGGAGACCGAGCCTCGCAGGCGACGGCTCGCGCGCGCAGCTTCGCCCGGGACGCCCGCGACCGCTCGATCGCGCGGGTGAAGGATCTGGGCAATCAGGCGCGAGAATCGGTCAGTGGATCGAGGACGCTGCCGCTCGAGCCGCATTTGTGCTTCGTCATGAGCCCCAGACGGCCGATACCACCCGTAATCATGCCCAGCTCCGTGCGCGTCGCGACCTATAACGTCCATCGTTGGCAAGGGGCCAACGGTCGAGCCAAGCCCGACGTGGCCCGGGCGGGATACGTGATCTCCGAGCTCGACGCTGACGTCGTCGCGCTCCAGGAGGTGCTGCGGCCCTTCGACGCGGAATATGCGGTGGATCCGAGTCAGGATCCGCTGAGTCTGCTCTGCGAAGAGCTCGATCTGCACCTGGCCTTCGCCGTGACCCGCCGTCATCGTCGCGGTCAGCTCGGCAACGCCATCCTCTCCCGCTTCCCGATCACCGCGATCTCCGTGCTCGACATCTCCTACTCCCGGATCGAACGCCGAGGCGCTCTGGCCGCGCAGGTCGGCCACGCGGGCGCCACCCTCGGCGTCGTGGCGACCCACCTCTCGCTCGTCGATCGCACCCGGCACAGACAGGTCCAGTCGCTGATGGAGCATCCCGCCCTCAACTCGGGCCCCGCCGTCCTGATGGGCGACATGAACGCCTGGCGCAAATGCAAGGGATCGAAGGCGCTCGAGCAAGGACTCGGGCTCCACCACAATCGCGATTGGCCGGCGAGCTTCCCCGCCAGCCGACCGATGCTGTCGCTCGATCGCATCTATACCCGCAGCGCCGACGTGGTGGAGGTCCGCCAGCACGACACGCCGGCCGCCCGCAAGGCCTCGGACCATCTTCCAGTGGTGGCGGAGGTGGAGGTGAAGGGCGCGGCGGCCGAGTCCAGCTCTTGAGTGGCCACCCCGTCTACGACGCGCTTCCGATTCCGCTCCAGAACCTCGCGTGCACGCTGGCGGGCTGGAGGCGCTACCGCAGTCGCTTCGGAAGGCATTTCGAGGCGACGCTGGCCGCGATCGAAGCGACGAGCGAGAGCCCGCTCGAGCGGCTCCACGAGATCCAGCAGGACCGGCTGATCGATCTCGCCAATCGCGCGCGGCTCCATGTGCCCCACTATCGAAAGATGGATCTGCCTGAGTTCGTGCCGGCGCGCGAGGGGTCTGCGCATGCGGGCATCCGCCGCATTCTCGACCGTTTCCCGATCCTCGAGAAGGCCACCTATCGAGAGGCGCCGGAATCGTTCATCGCGGAGGATCTTCCGAAGGCTCGGCTGATCAAGGGGAAGACCAGCGGCACGACCGGCAGCGCGCTGCCCCTCTGGTACACGCCGGAATCGCTCGCGCAGGAATACGCCGTCGTCTGGCGTCTCCGACGCCGTCAAGGCGCGCGCCTGCGCAATCCCCACTTCACCTTCGGTGGCCAGCTGATCTGTCCGCTCGATCAGTCACGCCCCCCCTTCTGGCGCCAGAACGCCTGGAGCCGATCAGACGCTCTTCTCGCTCTATCACATGACGCGGGAGAATCTGCCGGCCTATGTCGAGGCGATGCATGCGCTGCCTTGTTCCTACGTCGAGGGGTATCCGTCTTCGCTGCATCTCGTTGCGCGCGCGATGATCGAATCGGGGCGCAGCCTGCCCGAAGGCCGGCTGGTCGGGATCTTTCCTTCGTCCGAGTCGCTGCTCGCGTTCCACCGGGCCGACATCGAACGCGCCTTCGGCGCGCCGATCTTCGATCGCTATGGGACCAGCGAGTTCGCCGTCTCGATGACGGGCTGTACTGCCGGGAATCTTCATGTCGACATGGAGTTCGGGATCGTCGAGGTCGAGATCCAGGAGGAGACGGAAGAGCTCGAACGGGGGCCGCTGCTCGTGACGGGCTTTGCCAACGATGCGACGCCCTTCATTCGCTACCGGATCGGAGACGTCGGGACGCGACTGAAGAAGCCCTGCGCTTGCGGTCGCCCGGGAGAGGTCTTCCTCGACGTCGACGGTCGAATCGAGGACTACGTCGTGACCCCCGACGGTCGTTGGGTGGGTCGCATGGACCACGTCTTCAAGGAGCAGCTCCAGATCGCCGAAGCGCAGATCCTGCAAGAAGATGCGTCTGCCATCGAGGTGCTGATCGTGCCGCGTGCGGGCTACGACGATCGCGCCGAAGACGCGGTGCGGTCCGAGATCCGCTCTCGACTGGGCGATGAGATCCGCATCGACATGAAACGCGTGGACATGATTCCCCGCGAAGCCAATGGTAAGTTCCGGGCGGTCAGGTCCTCGATCGGGAGTGCGAGATGATTCGTGTGGGTCTGGCCCGATGCCGACCGAGCTATGCCGGACTGCAGGCGCCGTGGGGACCGGGAAAGAGCTACCCCGAGATCGCACGCCTGCTGGGGGACGCCGTCTCGGACGGGCCCGAGAATCCGGTCTATGGCGCGGTGCGCTCTGCCCTCCATGCGCTCGGTCTCGACTCCGGGAACTACGGCAGCGCCGACTGGAATCCGATCGGTGATCTCGTCTCCGCCGGCCAGCGCATCGTCCTCAAGCCGAACCTGATCCGGCATTGGAATCCCGCCTCCGATGGCCGCGGCGGCAGCGTCGACAGCGTGATCACCCACGGCGCCGTCATCCGAGCGGTCGCCGACTACGCGTTCATCGCGGCGGGCCCTGATGGAAGCGTCGCGATCGCCGAAGCGCCGCAAATGGACTGCGACTTCGACCAGATCCGTCAGATCGTCGGTCTCGATGAGATCGTCCGCGTCTATCACGAGGCGATCGGTCAGTCGCTCGAGGTCATCGACCTGCGACGCGAGGCCGTCGTCTTTCGCGATGGCATCATCGAGGAGCGCAAGACGCTGCCCGGAGATCCGGCCGGCTACCGCGCCGTCGATCTCGGCGATCGCAGCTTCTTCACCGGCTCGGGCCTCGACCCGAATCGCTTCCGCGGCGCCGACTACGATCCCGGCCCGACCGCCGAGCACCACAGCGGAGGTCGCAACGCCTATCTGCTGTCGGAGACCGTGCTCTCCGCCGATCTCGTGATCAACCTGCCCGAAGCTCAAGACCCACAAGAAGACCGGCGTCACGCTCGCGCTCAAGAATCTCGTCGGGATCAACGGCGACAAGAACTGGCTGCCGCATCACAGCCTCGGCTCGGTCGACGAGGGCGGCGACGAGTTTCCCGAGAACCGGTGGATCGACCGCCTGCGCAGTCGGGCGACCGAGATCGCGCGGCCGCTGCTCGCCAAGGGCAAGGGACTCAAGCTCTTTCAGGCCGCGCGACGCGTCGAGAGCGCCACTCGCGGCGATCAGTTCATCCGGAGCGGCAACTGGTACGGCAACCGCACGACCTGGCGGATGTGCTGTGATCTGAATCGATGTCTGTACTACAGCGACCGTGAGGGATTGCATCTGGACGCGCCGGCGCCCGTTCGGACGGTGCTCACGATCATCGACGGCGTGTTGGCCGGCGAGGGCGAGGGGCCGCTGGCGCCTGCCGACGTGGCGTTAGGCGCGGTCATCGCGGGGACCGATCCGGTGGCGGTCGATCTGGCGGCGGTGCGCTTGATGGGATTCGACGAGCAGAAGCTCGCGAAGCTGCGCGGACCGATGGAGGACGAGGGGCCGCGGATCACGGCCGTACGGAGCGCTTCGGACGTCGAGCTCGGCTGCGTCGACGAGCCGGGTGGCGACGTGGCGCGATCGCCTGCTCGATGAGATCGCCGCCGAGAAGGTCTTCGAGGCACATGCGGGCTGGGTCGGACATGTGGAGCGGGAGAGATGAGTTCGCGCGGCGGACGAGCTGGACCCGGCCGCGTTTGACGGCAGTGACCGATTGGAAGGGACGTCGTGAAGCAGATCCTCCAGAACGCGCGATCGGGAGCGCTCGAGATCGTCGACGTGCCCGCGCCCGCCGTGGGTCCCGGTCAGGTGCTGGTGCGCAACGCCTTCTCCGTGATGTCGCCCGGGACCGAGAAGATGGCGATGGACTTCGCGCGGAAGTCGATGCTCGGCAAGGCGCGGAGTCGTCCCGATCTCGTGAAGCAGGTCGTGCGGAAGCTGCAGCAGGAGGGGCCGCTTCCGACCTACCGGACCGTGATGAACCGGCTCGATGCGCCGCAGCCGCTCGGTTATGCGAGCGCGGGAATCGTCGAGGAGGTCGGGCCCGGCGTCAGCGCCTTCGCGCCCGGGGATCGCGTGGCGTGCGCCGGCGCGGGCTATGCGAACCATGCCGAGCTGGTCGTCGTCCCCGAGAACCTGATGGCGCACGTGCCGGAGGGGCTCGATCTCGAGAAGGCGGCGTTCGCCACGCTCGGGCGCGATCGCCATGCAGGGCCTCCGGGTCGGCGAGCCGACGCTCGGCGAGGTCGTCGCCGTGATCGGCCTCGGCCTGATCGGCCAGCTCACGGTCCAGCTCTTGCTGGCCAATGGCTGTCGCGTGTACGGCGTCGACCTCGACCCGAAGCGGATCGAGCAGGCGCGAGCGCAGGGACTCGACTGGGGCGCCGCGCCCGGCGACGATCACGCGCCCTTCCTGGCCCACGCGACGGGTGGCCACGGCGCCGACCTGGTGATCGTGACGGCCGCCTCCGACAGCTCGGCGCCGATCCAGCTCGCCGCCGACCTGTGTCGCCACAAGGGGCGCGTCGTCGCGGTCGGCGCGACGGCCATGGACCTCGATCGCCGGAGCTTCTACGACAAGGAGCTCGAGCTCCGGATGAGCATGTCGTACGGCCCCGGACGCTACGACCGCCGCTACGAGGAGGTCGGGCTCGACTATCCGATCGCCTACGTGCGCTGGACCGAGCAGCGCAACCTGCAGGCCTTCGTCGACCTCGCCGCCCGCGGCCGGATCGACCCCATGAAGATGGACATCGAGTCGGTCGAGTTCGCAGCAGGCCAGCGCGACCTACGAGGCGCTCGCGAAGGGCGAACGGAAGGCGCTCGCGGCCGTGTTCCGTTATGCGGAGGACGTCGACCGGAGTCGCAGCGCAGCGTCTGGCCCGAGCCGGCGACACGGCCGCCTCGTCGCGAGCCCGCGCGAAGTCCGGCGACCTCGGCGTCGCCTTCATCGGCGCGGGCAACTACGCGAAGGCCGTGCTGCTCCCGATCCTCGACAAGAGCTCGGGCATCGCGAAGCGCACGATCGTCACCTCGACCGGCCCCTCGGCCCAGCGCACCGCCGAGCGCTTCGGCTTCGCCGCCTGCGGCACCGATCCCGCGGAGGTCTTCGCGGACGAGTCCGTCGACCTCGTCTTCATCACGACGCGACATGATTCTCATGCGGCGCTGGCGGAGGCGGCGCTGCGCGCCGGCAAGGCCGTCTGGCTCGAGAAGCCGGTCGGCCTCACGATGGAGGAGGTCGAGTCCGTCGCACGCGCCGTCGAGGAGACCGACGGCTTCCTGATGGTCGGCTACAACCGCCGATTCTCGTCCCACGCGCGCGCCGTCCGCGAGGCCTTCGCGAATCGCGCGGGGCCGATGGCGATCCAATACGTGATCGCCGCCGGCCCGACGCCGGGCGGCACCTGGCTGACGGATCCCAAGGTCGGCGGCGGCCGGATCATCGGCGAGGCGTGTCACTTCGTGGACCTGTGCACCTACCTCGTCGGACAGCTACCGAACGGCGTGCAGGCGCGCGCGCTCGGTCGGGACCCGGAGACGGACGACTCGGTGATGGCGCTGCTCTCGTATCCGGATGGATCGACGGCGTCGATCTCGTATCTGGCGAATGCGAGTACCGAGCTGCCGAAGGAGCGGTGGGAGGTGCACGCGGACGGGAAGAGTGCGGTGTGTGACAACTTCCGGGTGACGACGCTGCCGGGGGGGAAGAAGGTCAAGGGGGTGAATCAGGACAAGGGGCAGGAGAGGGCGGTGGGGGAGGTGGTTCGGGCGCTTGCGAAGGCTTGCCAATGTTCCCCATTAACAACTGAAAATATCGTGTCGGTCTTTCGATCGACACAGGCGATCCTTACAGCATGTCAGAGTGGTGGACCAAATGCGGGCGAGCCGGGAGTCCGCATCAATGCGATCTAAGAAGCGATTGGTCTCCAACTAGCCACCCGCGCATTCCGTTTTCATCCAAACGGCGCTAGGCCAGTTGGCTAATTCTAGTTGGCTGATAGTGCTTCTATCAGCCGGGATGCCTTGAGCCGCACAACATCCGGTTCGAATTGGCGATCATCTCGCAGGTCAGAGATGAACGCTTGTGCCTAGCAGCTCTGGTGTCGCAGGCAGGTTCTCTCCCAAACGGGCGGCGATGATTTCTCCAAAGTCGAAAGGTATCGGACATCATCGACCCCTTCTCGGAAGCCTTCGAACGCGATCGTGAGTAGAGGTCGATCGAACGCAGGGTAGGCGAATGCATGAGTTCTATAGACTCGGTCGTCCCAGTCGTTCCAGATATCCCCGAACTGGGATTGGTAGGCAAAGGGCATTGCACCGTCGTATCCGCGGCGCCAAAGTTCGATCCCGTAGTTGCGTCTCCAGAGCGCGGGGTTTTCAGGGCCAGTCTGAGGATTTGCGTAGAGAAAAGTTCTGTTCCCATGAGATCTCTGCGATTTGATGGTCATCGCTTCCTGGGCTGGCTCCTGATCCCCTCTATATACCAGCAAGTCAGTTAGCCCCGCCGCGTGCTTTACGTCGTAGCCTTTTCCGGCCGCAAAAATTTTAACCCCGTGTTCCTGCGCGAACCGCCATAAGAACCGTCCCCGACGGATTTGCCGGCCGCTTCATCAACTCCGTAGAGGTATGTATCCGTAACGCCAAAGCGCCTGGTGATCTCTAGGATCGTCCTTATGTCAGTCTCCAGATTTGAGAGGGCCTTTTTGCTCGTGTTTTTTCCGATCGTTCGGCCGAGATGGTGAAGAGGGCCGACCCTCCAAATCCCGCTGTTCGGCGAATTTTAGATGACGTTCGAGAAGTTCCTTGGTTGTCTTCGTTCGGTCGCGCTCGATGGCGAACTTAGGATGTAGCCGTTGGTAGCACGTAGGATTGCTGATTCCATGTTCTGCCATGGCAACCAGGTCTGCCAGTAATTGGGGTTCGTTCTTCCACTCGTGTGAAATCGTGGGATGATTAGGCGCGAGCTTTCCGCGGTAGTAAATGCTGTATTCAATTGAAGAATCTTCGAGCCTGAAGTTCAGGACTGTGAGCCGGATCGGAAGGCTCGCGGATAGGCCATCAGCGGCGCGTAGCTGAATAGTCCCTTTGTAGACGCCTGGAGACGCATCATCCGGGACTTTGATCGTGAGCCAGTACTGCTGAGTGTGAACCGGTTGCAGGTCAATTGAATCGAACTCAGAGACGTCGCTTACGGGAAAATCTCTTGTGGACGGGTACTTGTGCTTATCAGACAGACGACGTTCGCTGATCAAGGCATATTCGTTCGGGGCGGGCCGCTGCAGGCGCAGGTAGTTGTGCCGATTCTTAGGGTCGGTCACGACCAGCCGTGGGTCGTTTGCTAGTAGCTCCGGTACGAGTTCCGCATTCCAAGTCTTGTCTGTCCGTCGCGACTTTGTCCAAGCCCCAGGAGCCTGATACCACGTCAGCACATACTTGAGATCGACAGAAGATGATGGAATCTGAGCTGGTCCATTACTCAAATTGGATACACTAGTCGAGATGGTTACTGGCCGCGGGCCGGAATTCCGCACGACGAAGCTCGCCGATTCGAACTCACCCCGGGTCGCCCGAATGTCTATCGATCTTGACGCGCCCAGCTCGCCTAGCGAAGTGCTGGGGACAATTTTCTGAGACGAAATGGCCGGAACGACGCGGTAGTCAATCTCAGACTCGGCTCGGCTCGCCCCCAAGGTTGCGAGCAAAATCGTCCGCGATCGCAAAGTTTCCCGCGAAATTCTGAGTTGACTGCCAGTTGCCTGGCCTGATGCGCTTCAAGTCGCAGTGTCTGCTCAATAGCGAGATCCTCCCATCGCAAACAGAGCTGGCTCATTTGCGCAGCCAGCCCGCTGTGCAATCAATCTAAACTAGCCCGCCCAGGATTTTCTCCGGGCCTTAGTCGTTACTCCACGGTTCAGTAATTCGCTAACCCACCCCGCAAGCGACCCAGCGTGCCTCTCGGGCGGTTCGAGAACCAACTGTTAGAAGCGACTTGCCTTCCCTGTTTCCAAAGAAGCACCTCGCTCGACGCGCGTCCCGCCCCCATGCCTCAGCGCGCTGCCGGCCGGGCCATATCCCGAAAGCGACATCGCGACGCCGAAGAATACCCAGGCGAGTCCGGTGGATAGAGTCTGGTGCGTCATGCTGTTAATGAACCAAGCTAGCAAGGCGTAGACGGCCGCGTCTCGCAATGCATCGGATTGGGTATCGCCGTTTGCCTGCTGCTTGCGATTCCTGTTTGGCAGCGCTCCTAAGCGAGAGAGAACGACTAACGCGAAGATCGGCATCCACACTAACGCAACGAAGCCTCCCGCCCAGATTAGTTGGGTCACTACATTGTGCGGGCTCATGAGCAAGCCGGAGGCAAGGGGGATATGAGTCAGTCCATTTCCTTGTGGAGAGGTACCCAGAGCGTTCAACGCATGCAGGAATAGGTCGACGCGAATTGTGTCACTTTCCAGGTTTCCTCAGCAAGCCCAAGGAAACCAAGTTTGGCGAAGTAGACATCAAGGTGTTCCGGGAACAACAGGTACGCGACGCCTAGCAGAATGACTCCCATTACAGATCCGCCCAGAATCATCTTGAGGCGCTCAGACAACAGGATTCTGTTCGAAACCACAACAAAGATTGCTGTCGCGAGGATCGATCCTAATACGCCAGAGCGGTTGTGCGTGAGGAAGAGCGCAAGGAGCGAGAGTCCGGCGGCAATTGCGAAGAGGAGCTTGTGCCGGGTCGACGGATGTCGAAGGCCGAGGACTGAGCAGCCCGTGATACCTATTGAGTACACCGCGGCCATGGCAGGTCTATTTTCGAAGAATCCGCTCGCTTGAGTCGTACGTTCGCCCGCGATCTTCGTGTCGTATTCAATTTCGTTGCAGAAAGGAATATCGATAACGCCAATGAGATCGATCACGGTCAAGAGCGAAGATATTCCTATCGACCAAGAGACTAATCGCCATATTCGTTCGTGCTGTTTGATTGTCAGATACGAGCGGCTCATTACTGCCGCAAGCCCGACGTATGCCAGCATCAGAGCTAGTGCGACTGCGGAAGAGATCGAGGCATTGATTGCTGTAGGGATCAATAGGTAGACGAAGAAGGCCAGAAGTAAGAGGAGTACTCGTTCTTGCAGGACTGCCGAATAGCACGAGGCGTTCCGACGGCTGACGAGTGCAACAACGATAATCGTCGAAACTCCGAGGTTTAACTCGCTGTCGGAGAATCTTGTGATTGTCGGGAAGAAAATCGCCGCCACGTACACGAGCAACATGGGCACGATCACGCGGGAATCTAGGCGCGATCCACGGATTGACGTCTTGTTCGGAGCGGCTTCTCGAGCGTCGGCTCCGCCGGAGATTTGCGACCAATCGGTTGACATCGTTCTTGTATGATCTCCCGCGTAGCAGGCCTGTTCAGAATTATCGGCTTCTCAGCTTGAGTGGTTGAGCATTGTCGCCGGGTTGGGTTCATAGGGGCTACGGGAGTTTTTCACCCGATGGTTTGCCTTTAGGTATCCCTGGAGTCAGTTGGCGATCGCGTTCGGCCAAATTACCTCACGCTCGTCAGTCGATCCCGTCTAAGCAAAGAGGATCGCTCTTTTTACCGGACGCCCATGCCGCAATTTCTTTGATGGTCGCAGGAGGGCGATTCGAATCACGCTTGGCCTGATAAGCGAGGCTTGCGCCATGACCACTTACCCGGTTGCGGAGAGCTTCCTTGCGAGACCTAAGAGCTGGGCTCGATACATCAAAAGATCTGCCCTATCAGGCATCGCCATCGTCTTGTATCCGATCCCGGTTGCCTTGTGAAACAGAATCGCCATGAGAATGAACTCGAGTCCGTAGGTCAAAAGAGTTGCTATTGCCGCGCCTTTGATTCCATATAGCGGGATCAGCCATAGGTTTAGCCCGATGTTGATCACGACCGAAAGACTCTGGATCGAGACGTTGACCATTTGCCGGTCTACGGCCATGAAATAGCGTGAAAGCACCCTGAATGATGTCAGCATGATTCCCGCTGGGAGTAGAGCCAGAAGTGGAAACACCGCGTCCTCGTACTCTGTTCCATAGGCCAGGTCGATAAAGAAGGGCGCAATCAATCCCGCGCCGACTGCGCTGACCGTTACCCAGAGGATGGAATTGCGCGAGGCGCGGGCCGTAACGCGAGCGCTCTCGCGTTTGGGAAGCCCCGCGGCGTAAGGAAAGAGGGCATTCGCGATCGCCGCAGGAATCAGCTTTAAACGGTTCGTGATTCCGACGCCGATTGCATAGCAAGCGATCTGTCCAGGTTCTATCAGCATCGCAGCCAGCATAAGAACGTCGATCTGTTCGTGTACATGGCCCGCGAGTGTTTGCAGATAGCTCTTGGAGCCGTACCTCAAACTTTCGCGGAGATCCGACCTCGACAAGCGACGCTGGAGGCCTGACACCGGAAGAACAGACGCGGCGAGTATCAGGGTAGCGATCCAGTTCGCGAGCAGCAGGCTCCAGAGTGCCTCGTCTGAATTGGGGAATCCCGAGATCGACTCCCAGGAAGAGGGCGGCGACGAATGTGAGTAGGGTCAGGCCTTGAGCGAGTTGGTACCAGTTCGCGAGGTCGAATCTGTCGATCGCTCTCGCCAGGCCCACGAGGGTACGTCCGAAGAGCTGGGCTGGAATCAAACCGAGAAGCAAGATGAACGCCCTCTCGGGAAGGACATCCGTGAGACCCGAGACAATATCTTGTCGAAAGATCCACAAGACCGATACACACAGAATGGACGCGAGAGTCATGGCAACGACTGCGGAGGTTGCGACTGTGCTCGCCTGTTGTCCCATCTTAGGTGTCGGTAGATTGTTGCGCTCGGCCAGCCGAACTGAGCCAAGAGGAGCGAGATAGTCGCGAGATTTACAAGGACGGAGTAGAGCCCCATGTCGTGAGCGCCTAGGAAGCGCGCGAGTAGGATGCTCGTCAAGAGTCCGATTGGAACGCTTGCGACCGACGTTGCCATGAGAAGCAGCGAGGTCACGAATCAGGCTCACTGAATAACGTCCCGGCCTGGGCCCCGCGTCGTGAAGACGGACGGCCCGGCGAGTGTTGTCTCGGCACATGTAGTCTCATTGGTTATGAGAGCGCCTTCGTGCTCGATTCCGCCTCGCCTTCTCCATCCGCGGCCCGTCTATCCAGATTGGCCATCAAGCGGTCGTACAGCTCCGCGCATCGGCGCATGCCAGTCGTCTGGCGAATGCGAGGGAGTATCTGATCGTACTGGCGAGAACGCTCTTCGGTCGGGATCGGAATTCTCGTAGGATCGTCACGGTTGGGACTCGTCGCTTGATCGTCTCTCTTGCCCGCGCGGCAATCTTCTTCCTCGTCGAAGTCGACGTTGAACTTGGTATGGAAACGTTCGTTCAGTTTCCGCGAAGCGCTCGAAATCGGCCTTGGGTAATGTCCTCGAAGCGTACGACGACTACCCGATCAGGCTGTTCCGCGATCCATTCGTAGAAATCGAGATATTTCCGACAGAGAATTCGCAGCATTTCGTCGCTGGTGTCTCCATAGGCGAGCATGTTCGAAGCGATCGCGTCCAGTGGATCGCGGACGATGATCAGTGACGGAATCTCCCAATGAACCGCCTGCTTCACGTTCGAGATGATGTGCGAGTGATGTGCGATCTCGTCATACTCGATCTCGGGATTCGCCTGTTGGAAGAGACGGACGGCAAAAGAGTTCGAGCTGCGCGGAAATGCTTCGATCACGACGCGAGTTCGGCCTTGACGCACCAGCAACGACGGAACGCGTCGAGCCTTCCAGCGCATCACCATTTGATAGAGAGGCGAGATTCTTTGGAGATAGAGCTTCGACCACTCGAGAACATGGCGCGTGCGCATGACTGAAAACCCGATGATGAGGTTGGCCCTCTAGCCTTGAGTCCCTGGGCGAGCGAAGTGCAGTCGCGCCCCGGCCCCTACGGCACAAGCAGCGTAGCGAATACGATATAGTCGAAACATCGGACACCGATAGAGGAGCTTGAGAGACGCCCGGCGCCGACGACGGCTTGGACTCGACGATCGTGGGCCGTCCTCCGCAGCCGAGGCATCAGCTGATTATGCGAAGGCCGGACTTCTTCATTCTCGGGGCGCCAAAGGCCGGAACCACGGCGCTGAGCCGGTACCTAGGTGAGCACGAGCGCATCTTCGTATCGAATCCCAAGGAGCCCTTCTATTTCTGCTCCGATTTCTCGGGTCTGCCCGGTCCGTCCGACGAAGATGCCTACCTGGCTCTCTTTGCCTCGGCAGATCCGACCCAGCTGGCCGTGGGTGAAGCCTCCGCGATGTACCTCTACTCGAAGGTCGCCGCCGATCGGATTGCGTCCTTCGATCCAAAGGCCCGGATTCTGATCGCCTTGCGCTCTCCGATGGAGCTCGCGGTTTCCTTTCATGCGCAACAGCTTTATGGGATGTCCGAGGACGAGCCGGACTTCGAGAAGGCATGGCGTCTCCAGTCCGAACGAGCCGCTGGACGTTCGCTGCCACCCCTCGTCCGGGAGCCGGCCTTCCTGCAGTATCGGCAGGTGGCCATGCTCGGTCAGCAGGTCGAACGCGTTCTCCAGACCTTCGATCGAGACCAGGTGCATTTCGTCATCTTCGACGATCTTGTTCAGGATCCGGGGCGCGTCTATCGTGACGTGCTTGCGTTTCTAGGCGTACCTGACGACGGGCGAGACAGCTTTCCGGTCGTGAACGAGCGAAAAGGAAATCGATCCCGCCTGCTGGGTCGAGTCTTGCATCGCCCGCCGCCGATCTTCAGCAGGGCCGCGCGACGACTGAAGCAGCTGATCGGCAGGCCCGATCTGGGCATTCTCGACGGCCTTCGGCGGACGAACTCACGTCCGTCGGAGCGGGCTTCGTTGTCGGACGAGCTACGCGCAGAGATGCGCGAAGCTTTCGAGGCGGATGTCGAATTGCTCGGGCGGCTGATCGAGCGCGATCTCGGCGCCTGGATCGAAGGAGAGCGGCTCAGCGCGTCGATCGAAGAAGCTGAGCATGCTGCTGTCCCGCCGTCCCTGAAGTGAGCAGCCAGGTTCGGCGTTCCGCCGCGAGCTCGAGGATCTTTGATCGCTCCTCGGCGTCGAACGCCAACGCTTCGATCGCGTCAGCCAGGCCACGTACCGAGCCTGGCTCGACAAGCCGAACTTCACCGCGTGTAAACTCCTCGGACACGCCACCCGCCGTGGTCGACACTACGGGGATTCCTCGTGCGATGGCCTCATCGATTACTCGCGGCACACCTTCCGGATGCGTCGTGCTGGGCATCACGAGTAGAGCCGCTTCGTCGAAGGCGCGATCGAGTCGAGCGGGGTCGTCCACCCAACCCAGGAATCGGGTCGAGCTGTCGATTCCGAGCTCCCGAGCAATATCCTCGTAGCGAGCGAGGTCCGGCCCATCTCCGCAGACATCGACGGTCACATGTCGGCCCGTGTCGATCAGCGTCTTCATGCTGTCCATCAGGACCCCGACGCCCTTCGACTCGGCGACGACGCCCACGAAGAGAATTCTTCCCGGGCACGGCTCGATTCGTTCCGAAGCGACCGCCTGTGAGAAGTCGATATTGGCAATTGGGATCGTCTTGTGGACTGTATCGACGAAACGCGCGGCCGCGTCGCTGAGCTTCTGTCCGCGTGCGATCACGAAATGACATGATTTGAGGGTGACGATGTGCGCAAGCTTCTGCAGCTGATTCCAGCCGAGCCATCGCCCGCCCCCGATCTCTCCTGCCGCGTCGATGTAGTCGCCGGCGAGATAGGCGGCGGAGCTACGCATTCGCCAGGTCACGAGTCTCAGTATCGGGGAAAAGGGCACTGATGCCGGTAGGAAGAAGATTCCATAGGAATGACCTCTCGCGGTCTTCAAGAAAAGACGCCAGAGGCTCGGAATTTTCTTTAGCCGGTAGTCGAAGGGGACGACTCGCACTCGCTCGGCATCCAGCAAGCCCTGTAGAGCATGCGGCGAGTCATGGAGCGCTATGCCCCATGTCCCAGACTGCTGCACCAACCACGTGACGCTCCCGAACTCGTCGGCGAGATCATGCAGGTATCGAGCGATCGCAGATTTGGTTGCCCAGCCCGAATCGACGCGCTCGACGTTCCCTCCGCCCAGGACCAGTACGCGATCGCGTGAATTCGAGATCATCCGATTCGTTCCGTATAGGGGTTGTTCACGACTTCTTCGATCAGCTCTGCGTATCGGGTCCCTATCTGCTCCCATGAGAAGAGAACGGAACGCTCTCGACCCTTTCGCTGGAGCTCGCGCCACTTCTGATCGTTTTCGAGAATCGAGCGAATGGATTCCGCGAGCGAGCGGGAGTCCGACTCGAAGTAGGTCGCAGCGTCCCCGCAGATTTCCGGCGTGGCGCTTTCGCGACATGCTACGATCGGCAGGCCGCATGCCATGGCCTCGAGCGGAGTGAGTCCAAAAGTCTCGAGACTACTCGCCGCGACGTAGAGTCTTGAAGACTCGTAAACCTCGATCAGCTTCTCGAGCGGCAGGCCCCCGAGAAAGTGCACCCGGTCGTCGAGGTCTAGTTGGGAAATCCTGCTCTCGAGCTGATCGAGATAGTTCCGATCGATTGGGCGGCCGGCGATTTTCAGCTCAAGGTCGGGGTGGCTGTCGCGCAGCTCGGAGAGGGCATCGATGGCAAGCTCGAATCGCTTATGCGGATAGACATCGCCTACGGCCAGGATCGTCGATGATCGAGCGACGAGACCGGGGCGTGGGCGATCTCTAAAGAACGCGTCGTCCGGACCAATTGGAATGACGCGACATTCCTGGCGAGAAAGGTTCAGCACCTTCGCGCACTGATCGATCGAGTCGCGACTGAGGAAGACATTCCTCGTGGCTCGGCGGGTGGACACACGCATCAGTTGCCGCTGCGCGAAGATGTAGAGCTTCAAGTAGAGAGAGTGTCCCGGTGTCCCCTCGGACCAGAGATGGGCATTCTGCCAAATCGCGAGCTGAGGTTTCCGCGCTCGAAAAGAGGTGAATCCGCCAAGGAGAAGGGTCACGTCGAAGTCTTCTGCGGACTCGATCTCCGGGTACGTCAATTGCTCCCATCTCCATCTGCGGAGCAGCGAGGTGCTGCCCGTTTCGAGTTGGCATGTCAGATTGGAGGGAGCCGGGTCGGGAGATGCGTCAGGATTCGACACAAAGAGGGCGACTTGCCACGTCGGGCGAGCCAGGGCGAGATGCGCCGCAAGGTTCCTCGCAACCGACAAACCGCCACCCGTCGTTGCACTCAATGCGTTGAGGGCGACCTTCGTCGGGATCGTGTGCGGTTCCGCGGGTTGGAGGAGAGCGGTCACGAAATGCCGATTCCCTTCGTTTCTCCGGCGATTACGTCCACGGGCTTATATCGCAGAATGCCAGCGGATGCCGCGGAGGTCCTGGAGTCAACAAGCCTGTTGCCAATGATTCGGATAAGCTGCCGCTTCGAGGCTCGCCAGAATGCATGGCGCCGGCCGGCCGATTCATGACTAGAAGCCAAGCACCGCGTAGAGCCAATCATCAGATGAATCTCCAATCGCTGATCCGCACCATCCCCGACTACCCGAAGCCCGGCATCCAGTTCCGCGACATCACGACGCTGCTTCGCGACGCGCGACGGCTTTCGCGGCGGCGGTCGACGGCGATCGCCGAGCGCTATCGCGGCCGGGCGGATCGACCTCGTCGCCGGGATCGAGGCGCGCGGCTTCATCTTCGGACGGCGGTCGCCTACGAGCTCGGCGCCGGCTTCGTCCCGCTTCGCAAGCCGGGCAAGCTCCCGGGCGAGACGATCGGCGGGACTACGAGCTCGAGTACGGCAGCGACCGGATCGAGATGCACGCGGACGCCATCGCGCCCGGGCGAGCGCGTGCTGCTGGTCGACGACCTGATCGCGACCGGCGGCACGGCCGAGGCGGCGATCGCGCTTGATTCGAGAAGTCGGCGGCGAGATCGTCGGCTGCGCCTTCGTCGTCGACCTGCCCGATCTCGGCGGGATCGCCGGCTGGAACGCGCTCGGCACACGGTTCGCTGTCGCTCGTGCGAGTTCGAGGGCGAGTGAGTCGCCGCGTGCGAAGTCGCGGGGTCGCCCTACCGCTCGATCTCGCGTCGACCGACGACCGGGCCTCCGTCGAGATCATCGATCAGACGCGGCTGCCCTATCGACTGTCGCATCCGCGGCTCGCGAGTCTCGACGACGCGGCCGAGGCGATCTCGCCGATGCGCGTGCGCGGGCGCGCCGCTGATCGGCGCGACGGCCGCCTACGGCGTCTGCGCTCGCGCTGCGGCGAGGAGCGATCCGACGCCGCGCATCGAGCGCGCCGCGCGACGCTGCTCGCCACCCGCCCGACGGCCGTGAACCTGGGCTGGGCGCTCGACCGAGATGCGCGCGCGCTCGCGGCGCTGCCGCCCGAGCGAGCGCGCCGCGCGCGGCTCGCGCCGAGGCCGATCGCGATCTGCGACGACGACGTCGCGGCCTGCGAGGCGATCGGCGAGCACGGGTCGCGTCTGCTCGAGGAGCTGGCCGAGACGCGCCGGGAGGCGCGCCCGTGAACCGCGCCGCCCGTGAACCTCCTCACCCACTGCAACGCCGGCTGGCTCGCGACCGTCGATTGGGGCACGGCGCTCGCGCCCGTCTACGTCGCCCACGAAGCGCGGCATCCCCGTCCACGTCTGGGTCGACGAGACGCGTCCGCGCAATCAGGGCGCGAGCCTCACGGCCTGGGAGCTCGCGCGAGCACGGCGTGCCGCACACCGTGATCGCCGACAACGCCGGCGGGCACCTGATGCAGCGCGGCCGCGTCGATCTCGTGCTCGTCGGCAGCGACCGCACGACGGCGACCGGCGACGTCTGCAACAAGATCGGGACCTATCTGAAGGCGCTCGCGGCGCGCGACAACGGCGTTCCCTTCTACGTCGCGCTGCCGACACTCGACGATCGACTGGACGATCTGACGGACGGCGTCGCGGAGATCCCGATCGAGGAACGGGATGCCGATGAGGTTCGCGTGGTGTGCGGGCCTGGGGGCGGGTGGGGATCCGAATCGGTCGAGCTCTTTTCGTCGGAGAGTCCCGTCGCAAATCCGGCCTTCGACGTGACGCCCGCTCGCTACGTGACGGCCCTGATCACGGAGCGCGGCGTATGCTCCGCGAGCTTGCATGGTCTTGCTGAGCTGCGGCGGAAGCCTACCTACTGAGCGATAGAATCCGGATCTTTCGAAGTTCGATCTTGGACCGTCCGTAGAAATCTTCGGATAGTTTCGACGAGCCGCGGGCAGGCGAACGACGGAACATCCTCGTCTGACTTGCTGAGCGCAGCCGGCTCAATTTTCCGCCCTCCGATAAACCGCAAGCTGAGTATTCGCGACGTGCACCACCTCGCCATCCGGCACCGTATCCAGAACCGCTCGGGTGACATCGTTGTAGTCACCGTAGTTGCAGAACTCGTCCCATAGCGCGTAGCCACCCGGCTTCAGCATCCGGACCGCGTTCTGGGAGTCTCGGACGACGGAATCGTAGTCGTGAGCGCCGTCGACGTAGACGCAGGTCCATCTTCCCGAAGTACGGGGAGAAGTCGAAACGTGCTCGAGTCCCCGTAGAGCTGCTCGATCTTCCTCTCGACGTCGGAGCCGCGATAGTCGGACCCCGTCGTGCTTTCACTGATGATGATCTGGTCCGAGGTGTTCGTTCTCGCCTGAGCATCGTCTCGATCATTGGGAGGAAGGTCGAGCGTGTACACCCGGCCTTTGTCACTCGCGTTGAGCGCGAAGTTCAGCGCGGTCCGTCCTCGAAAGGTGCCGATCTCGAAAATGGATTCCGCGTCGATCGCTTTGGTCAGGAGGGCGAGGCAAGCGAGCTGCTCGAGCGGAGTGCCGATGACATCGGACGGAATATGCTCGATCTGGGCCCGAACCCGGGTCGCTTCGGGGAAGATCTCGAAGATCGAACGGCAGGGCCATTGGTCGCCCCCGGACAGCGCAAGGTAATTTCTGTAGACCTCTCCCGGGAATACGGCGGCGGCGGCTCGGTTGCTCAGGAGGAGTCGAAGGAAGAGCAGGTTGCCTGTCTCGAGAAGTCCGAAGAATTGACGCAGCCGTTTGTTTTCTGTCAGCAGCAATATTCGAGACTCCCTGAGCGAGTTGTTGGCTTGAAGTTTTCTGAAAATAATTCCTGGGGGATGATCTCCGGAAGAGCCTGGTCAGCTTGTCGGTCTCCGAGGTGGATCGCTGAATGCTTCGGGCGGTGAAGGTTGGGGTGGAAATGCTTGGTAGAACCCCCTCAAATGTAGTAGTCACGATCTGATCTGACAGTCACCCCGGTTGCGGAGCCGTCTGTCGGATGCGGGTCTAAGCGGCGACTTCGCCGATCTCCTTCTCCGCCCAGATCTTCATGCCGTCGTCGAACGTCTCGCGAGGCGTCCTTCCGCAGCACATCTTGCCTTGATGCGTTCGCTTGCGTCGTTGTAGCGAACGAGCCGAGCATCGAGATCCTTCTGCAGTTCGTCAAGGTCCGCGTACAGCTTCTTGCGGAACACGACCTGTAGAACTCCTGCAGGATCTTTAATTTGGTGTCTCGATCTCGCCGCGATTCATCGTCCTCACGCTGCGCTCGAGCGCCTGGACCTGGCTTTCGGTAGGATGATCCCGTCCTCGGCCACCTTCTTCTCGAGCGCCGCGAGGCGATGCTGAAGGTCGGAGGTCGACGCATCCATACTCCACGAACCCCAGCCGGCGAGATATGCAGCCCTCGCTTTTGCCGAAGCTGGTTCGCAACTCGAACCTGCCCAAGGGCAGGTTCCTCGATGGCCAGGGCAACGATCGCTTCCTCGATCTCGGGTGCCGTGCGATTCCCGCCCAGGTTCGGCCTCCGCCTCGACTTGTCGATCAGGACCTTGACGCCACCTTCGTCGACCGCCTGCTGTAGCGGTAGAACGTGTCTCTCGAATAGCCCATGGCTCTTGCAAGCGCGAGAAACGTTGCCGAGCTCTTCTGCGAGGTTCAGCAGGCCGACCTTGTTCTTGATGATCTTCTGCTCTGTACTCATCGGGGGGTTACCCTTCTGGAGAACTGGTCTCCGGTTGTGTGGTCCACAACCAGGGTAACCCCACCTCTCGATCACTGAGGAAGTGTCAGATCAAGTCGGAACTAATACACCTCAAACCCCATAAAACCCCCGATACCACCCCACGAACCTCTCCATCCCCTCCTCCAACGACACCCTCGGCCGATACCCCACCGCCTCGACCAACGCACTCACGTCCGCGTACGTCGCCTTCACATCCCCCGGCTGCATGGGCAGCATGTTCTTGATCGCCTTCTTCCCCGTGCACTCCTCGATCACCTCGATGTAGCGCAGCAGCTCGACGGGTCTCTCGCAGCCGATGTTGAAGACGCGCCACGGAGCAGAGCTGCGGGATGCGTCGGGTCGGGCCGGGTCGTAGCTCGGATCGCGCTTCGGCTGGCTGGTCGCTGGTGCGGACGACGCCCTCGACGATGTCGTCGATGTAGGTGAAGTCGCGCTGGTGGTCGCCGTGATTGAAGACGTCGATCGGCGGTGCCTTCGAGGATGCGCTTCACGAACAGGAAGGGCGACATGTCGGGTCGGCCCCAGGGACCGTAGACCGTGAAGAAGCGCAGGCCCGTCGTGGGGAGCGAATAGAGATGGGAGTAGGTGTGCGCCATCAGCTCGTTCGCCTTCTTGGTCGCGGCGTACAGGCTGACAGGGTGATCGACGGCATCGCGCTCCGAGAAGGGGGTCTTCGTGTTGCCGCCGTAGACGGAGCTGCTCGACGCATAGGTCAAGTGGTCGACCTCGCTCTGGCGGCAACCTTCGAGGACGTTCAGGAAGGCGACGAGGTTCGCGGAGCCGTAGGCGTGGGGGTGATCGATCGAGTAGCGGACGCCCGCCTGGGCGGCGAGATGGATGACGCGGTCGGGGCGTTCGCTGGCGAAGAGTGCTTCGGTGTGGTGCGTGTCGGCGAGGTCGAAGGCGTGATGGTGATAGCCCGAATGGCTCGAGATGCGATCCAAGCGGGCCTGCTTGAGGGCGACATCGTAGTAGTCGTTCAGGTCGTCGACCCCGACGACTTCATCCCCCCGCTCGAGCAGGTGCTCGGCGACCGCAGCGCCGATGAAGCCTGCGGTCCCGGTCACAAGGATCTTCATCTGAGCTCATCCTCTCTGCGGCGTCCGTCGGTGCAGCTCGCGCGCGCCCGGCTCACCGCGGGTCTTCTCATCGGCCGCTCGGGCCACGAGGATGACACGGCGCCCGTCGACGGATTCGGACCCGTCTGGACCGCCCGCCCGACTCTGGTTGGCTGCCGCGACTGGCCGATTTCGCTGACTGCGCAGGTTGCTGGGTCACAGTCCGTCCCGTCTCCGCCACGAATCCGTCCGCGGAATCGGACTTTGCCTCCGTCCCTGGACCCGCCGGGCTTGGTACCATGACAGGGTAGGAGCAGCCAGCATCCGGCCGCCCCCGTCCTTCGAGAGAGGGGACCGCATGTCGTCGAGATCGCCGCGGAGGGCGGGACGGTTGGGATCGACCGTCGGCCGGAGCGGACGTCGCGGAGTGGCCGCTCTGGGGCTTCTGCTGGCGCTGACCCTGAACCTGCCGGGATGCCAGTCCGATGCCGCGGTCGCGTTCCGCGGAGCGCGGCACTACTCCGCGGGCAACCGCGCGCTCGACCGGGGCGACGGCGCATTGGCAGTCGCGGAGCTTCGCCAGGCGGCTTCGCTGCTGCCGCAGGCCTCCGAGATCCAGAACCACCTGGGCCTGGCGTATCTGGCGCAGGGCGAGGAAGAACGTGCGCGCGAGGCCTTCGAGCGCGCCGTCGAGCTCGACTGCGAAAATCAGGCGGCGCGCATCAATCTGGCGCGGATCACGAAGGAGGGTGGCGATGCCGATTGAAAGACTGACCCGAGCGCCGAGCGGACCGGGAACGCAATCGAGGACCAGGGGGCCGTGCGGGCTGCCGGGGCCGGGAAGGAGCGACTTGAATGGCGGACGATGATCGCAAGTTGACCTACAGCGAGCGGGATCGATTGCGTCGCGAGGGCGGTGGCGGACGTCCCAAGAGCGGCCGAGCTCGAGCCGACGACGAGAAGCGCTCGCGCGAGGCGCTCCAGGCGGCGGACTCCCTCTTTACCGACGAGCGCGGCGGACAGGAAGGGAAGGCATTGGCCGCGGCGGTCCGTGCGGCTCATGGAACGCCCGAGCTGGCGGGGGCGTGCCGCGCGTATCTCGACGCATTGGGATCCCCCACGAGTCTCGAGCTCGCGTCGATTTTCCTGGACGCCGGTGACAAGGCGCTGAGCATCGTGGTGCTCGACGAGCTGCTGCGCCAGAAGAGAGCCGACGGCCTGGCGCTCGAGGGCGGGCTCAAGCGGCAGGTCCGGATCCTGTCGGAGGACTTCGACGACGATCTCGCCTCGCGCGCGGAAGAGATTCTCGAATAGCTTGCCCGCGTGAGCCGCGGTGAGCCCGCGATGCTCGCGTTCCGCAGAGATCGGTTCGCGAGCCCGGCCATGTGCGGGAATGTCGGCGCGAGGAGTGATACGCTGGCTCGATGGCGCACGAAGCCGAACTCAAAGCGCTCTCCGACTACCTCGAGCAGAACCATCTCAAGCAGACGAAGCAGCGCGAGCTGATCCTGCAGACCTTTCTCGAGGCGAAGCGACACGTCACCAGTGACGAGCTCTATCAGTCGGTTCGCGAGGACCATCCGAACGTCGGCTACACGACCGTCTACCGCACGATGAAGCTGCTGGTCGAAGCCGGGCTCGCGACGGAACGCCACTTCGACGACGGCATCACGCGCTACGAGATCGAGCAGGAGCACCACGACCATCTGGTCTGTGTCCGGTGCGGCAAGATCCAGGAATTCGAGAGTGAGCTGATCGAGAACAAGCAGGCCGAGATCGCTCGCAGCCACGGATTCCAGATCCTGCGGCATCGCCACGAGCTCTACGGTCACTGTCGCGCGTGTGTCGAGGCCGGAGCCTGAGCTCTTCCGCGTGCAAGGGGTGAGCGCGCCGGCCGTACCTTCCGCAGGTCGGCTGACGGGAAGCGTCTAGCGCCCCGGGTCGATCAAGAGTCGAGAATCGAGACCCGGGAGCTGAGAGGCGTCCGGGCTCGGTCTCAGCCGCAGAGCTGCGTGATGGCCGGGGTGATGGCCGGGTCGTCGCAGCCGCCCGCCAATCGGATGCGGCCGGATTTGAGCATGTAGGTCACGGTGGCGACGACCTCCTGCTCGTTCTCACTGACCTCACTGACGGCATCGATCAGCTCGAGAAGCGTGATCGACTGGGGCTCGAGATCCTGCCGAGTATCGATCTCGTGGATCATCGGCTGGTGTTCGATCGGAATCACGGTGGATGCGCTTGCCATTGTCGAATTCCTCCGCCGGCTTGGATACCC
The DNA here is from genome assembly GCA_963698485.1 of uncultured delta proteobacterium. Lineage (GTDB taxonomy): Bacteria > Myxococcota_A > UBA9160 > UBA9160 > UBA4427 > UBA4427. The sequence continues at coordinate 235,716 of CAVORA010000007.1, forward strand.
GGTCTGCGTCGTCCCCATGCTCATCGGCATTCCCCCCTGACCTTTCAACGGCAACTTCCCCGTCGATCCAGAAAAGACGCGTCGCGCTCGACAGAGGCGCTCCGCTCGATCGGGAGTCTTCCTCCGCTGCATTGCATCCCGCGTGCCGTCCGCTCGCGCACCCAAGGCTCGCCCTGATGCCTTTGGCCACGGGTCGGCTCGGTCTACGCCGTCGACTGCTCGTTTGATGCGCATGCGCTGATCAATTTCGGGACAGAATGCGTCGTCGCGGGACAGGGGCTTTCCCTTCAGGTCGAGCTCCGCAGGGAAAGCGCCTCGGAGACGGCGTGCCGGTCGGTCGTCTGGCGACCGGCCAGGTCGGCGATCGTTCGGGCGACTCTCAGCACCCGCCTGACCGCCCGGGCGGACAATCTCTTGCGCGCCACGGCCTTGCCAAGCAGCGCGAGTGCATCCGGCTCCGCGCGCACGAGCTCGTCGAGGCGCGGGTCGGGAATGGCGGCGTTCGTCATGACGCCGCGTGCCCGGCTGAGCGCCCTGGCTCGCTCTACCCGCTCTCGGACCTCGTCGCTGCTCGGCCCCTCGCTCGGCCGATTCAGGATCTCCCAGGGCACCTCGGCGACTCGAACATCGAGATCGATGCGATCGATGAGCGGTCCGGACAATCGTCGCCGATAGCGGGCGAGCGCAGCGTCGTCGCAGCGACAGTCCCGATCCGCCGTTCCGTAATAGCCACAGGGACAAGGGTTCGCGGCCGCCACGAGCTGAAAGCGTGCCGGAAGCTCACAGCGCGTCTGTGCCCGTGCGATGCGGACGACGCCCTGCTCGAGGATCTCACGAAGCGACTCCAGACAGCGGCGGTCGAACTCGGGGAGCTCGTCGAGGAAGAGCACGCCATGATGCGCGAGCGAGACCTCGCCGGCACGGATCGGACTGCCGCCGCCTAGCAGGCCGGCCGCGCTGGCGCTGTGGTGGGGGGCGCGAAACGGAGGTGCGTGGGGGATCGTCTGGTCCGCGGGTGCAAGGCCGGAGGCGTCGAGGATGCAAAAGGCTTCGAGACGCGCCGACTCATCGAGAGCCGGCAGGAGCCCCGGGAGCCGACGCGCCAACAAGGTCTTGCCCGTCCCGGGCGGTCCGGTCAGCAGCAGACCGTGACCACCCGCTGCCGCGACCTCCAGCGCGCGCTTGGCGAGGGGCTGACCGCGGACGTCGCGCAGGCATGGCGGCGGGGCGACCGTCGAGGCTTCGGTCGAGTCGCCGGCCAACGCGTGGGGATCGCGACCCTCGAGACTCGCGCAGGGCTCGAGCCGGGGGAGGATCCGTTCGCCTAGCAGATGTCCAACGACCTCGCAGAGGCTGGCCGCGCCGATCACCCTCACGCCCGGCGCGTGGGCCGCCTGGGCTGCGCTGGCCGCTGGAACGATCGCTTCGGTGGCTCCGATATCGCGTAGCGCGAGGACTCCGGCCAGAGCTCCGCGGGTGATGCGGAGTCGTCCGTCGAGGGCGAGCTCTCCCATGAACGCGCGGCGCTCGAGCTGCTCGGGCGAGAAGAGCCCGTTCGCGGCCAGCACGCCGATTGCGATCGGGAGGTCGAGCCCCGCGCCGTGCTTGCGAAGCTCGGCCGGCGCGAGGTTGACCGTGACCCGTCGATCGGGGAAGGAGAGTCCGCTGGCTGCGATGGCCCCGCGGATCCGCGAGATGCTCTCGCGCACCGCCGCCTCGGGAAGCCCGACCACGTCGACGCGTGGAAGCTGAGAGGACAGCCGGACCTCGACCTCGACCGGGACGCCCGTGACGCCGGACAGAGCGGCGCTCCACACTCCTGCCATGAGTCGCTCGTCGGGACCGGGTCGAGAGGATCGATGACGAATCGATCAGCGGGGCCGCCCAATCTGCAGCAGATCGAGCGCTTCGGCAGCGCCCTGCGCGGAATCGGGGGAAAGTCGAAGAACTGCTCGCGCCTACCGTCGAAACGAGGCCAAAAAAAGGGAGGCAGAGCCCTCAGGGTAGGGCTCTGCCTCCGACTTTCGAAAAGCCCCGCGAGGAGCGGGCCTATATTTTGAATGTGTTCTCGAGTGCGCGAATGTGTCAATCATTTTGCATGAAAAGCGCTGATCGGGCGGGATGTCCAATCCTCGGTCATCGGAGACGCGGGTCGAGGCAATGTTGAGGAATTCTCGGAAAAGGCCCGGATCCAGCCGCTTGGGCTGGGTGATTGCGGGTGCTCTGCTGGCTGCGTTGACGGCCTGCTCACGGATTCCCGGGCACCCGCGCACGCCGGTGATCGAGGATCAGTTCTCCGAAGCCTTGGTCCGAGCGCACCTGGAGAACCTCGCCCGATTGGGGCCGCGCCTGCCGGGCTCGGAGACGGATCTCGACGTACGAACCTACCTCGCGCGCGAGTTCGAGATCGTCGGCGTCCCGCTCAGGGTCCTCGAGCAGGACGGATCTCGGCATCTCGTCGGAGAGATTCCTGGCGAGTCTGGCGACCGGGTGCTGCTCGTGACGTCCTACGCGGCGCTCGGCTCGAACGAGTGGGTCGACGATTCGGGTGCGGTGTTGCTCCTCGAGCTGGCGAGGGTTCTGGCCCGCGGGGTTCCGACTTACACGGTGCAGATCGCGCTCGCTGAGACGCGTCCGCCGGTCGCGGAGACGCCGATCGATCCGGGAGCTGCCGAGATCGGCCCGCTCGAGGCGCGTGAGCGGGTCTTTCAGGCCGGGATCAGCCTGAGCGAGGCGCTCGCGCGCGAGGGCGGATTGGAGGGCGTCCGGGTCGTGGTGGCCTTCGAGCCGCGTGCCACCGTGACGCCGAGGATGGCGAGGGATCTGCGCTCGCATCCCGTCTTCCGTTCCTTGTTCTGGGAGGTCGCCGCAGAGCTCGGCCACGCGGACGCGTTTCCGCCAGAGGGCGGCTGGCGCTCGCCCGTCGGTCTGCAGGCCGCCTTCCGATCTCGCGGTCTGAAGCAGGTGCTGGCGCTCGTCGACGAGACGACAGCGCGAATCGAGCTACAGGCCGGGCCAGCGCCAGGCGTCTCGGTGGATTTCGCCGAGCCCCTCGGGCTCGGATCGATCGGCGAGGTCACGCTCGAGGCGCTCGCAAGATTGATGAATCGCTTCGAACGCATCGATGCCTTCTCGCAGTAGACACCGTCGTGCGATCCGACCGGTTGGCTCGAGACGCGCGGCAAATCGCGAGCGAGGCGCTCGCAACACTCATCCGGAACGCGGCGGAATCTCCATATCTATCTGATTTTTAAAGGAGTTTTCGTTGCGCCCACGGGTCTCGGGCGCTATTCTCTGCGATCCCCGGTCCCAGCTGGGGCGCGAGAAGAGTCGGGGATGAGCGGGCGATGTGTACTCTGGTCGTTCTGCATCGTTGCATAGCCGGTCGGCCCCTGGTCGTGGCAGCGAACCGAGACGAATTCTTCGACCGCCCCGCAGAGGGCATGGCGCTTCGGGCGTCTCGAGCCGGCAGATTCCTGTCTCCGCTCGACCTCGAGGCCGGTGGAACCTGGGTCGGGCTCAGTCAGCGCGGCGTCTTCGCCGGGCTGACGAATCTGAGACCTCTGGCGAGCGGTGGCTTGGAAGAAGGGCGCATCGAGACGGGAGCTGCGAATCCGTCCGCGAGCCCGCAGTTGAAATCTCGGGGTGGCGTCGTGATGGCCGCACTCGAGGCCGAAAGCGCAATGCGAGCGGTCGAATCGCTCTCGAAGTTGGAGGAGGCCGCGTACAACCCGTTTCAGCTGGTGGTCGCTGATGGTCGTGATGCGTTCCTGATCGTCTATCGCGATCGCGCCCGTGCCATCGCGCTGGAGCCCGGGCCCCACGTCGTGGGAAACGTCGAGGACGATTGGATCGCAGCGGAGATCGGGACTGCAGACGCGCTGAAGCGTCCCGGAGACACCGGCCTCCGCGAGATGAAGGAAGCCTATCCAGGCTTCGAGGGTGTCGAAGGTCTGATCGACACCGCGGAGCCGAGGGTACGGAAGCTGACGCGCATTCGTGAGCGCGTGGAGAAGATGGTGACGAATCCTGGGATCGATCTCTTCGAGGGATTGGCCCGTGTTTGTCGCGAGCACGTCGATCAGATCGGCGTCACAAGCCTCATGAACGTCGACACGCAGCAGGTGGCGCAGGTCGACACGGAACGAGTCGAAGAAGGAGTAGTAGGACCAGGCGCAGGCGAGGCCGAGGGGGACAAGCAGAGTCCCTTCGAGGCCACATGTGTCCACATCGCGGATCGGTACGGAACGCGCAGCTCGCTTTTGCTGGAGCTGTCGGAGGATCCGGAACAGAGCCGCCTGTGGACGACGGACGGGCCGCCGTGTGAGCGGCCCTTTGAAAATCGATCGTCCCTCCTCAGGGACCTGGGCGTTCGGTTGAATTGAGCTGCAGGCTCGATTCAGCCGGAGACCAGAGCGAGCTCATGGCTCGATTCCTGAGGCCGGACCGAAACGATGCGAGGAAGATCCATTGAGAAGAATCGGTAGCAACATCCGCAAGAAGAGTTCAGAAGAGCGGTCGCATAGACTCACGAAGAACATCATCGAGTACACGGACACGGAAACGCCCAAGAACGACTATCCCCGAAAGATCGTCTCGCCGACGCGCGCCTCGAGCTGCTGCACGGACGAGAGCCGGCTCGACGTGGGCTCGGTTCGCGAGGTGGAAGGCTTCAAGTTCTGCTATCGCGTCTGTCAAGAATGTGGACATGCGGTCAAGTATTTCTACCCGTCGATCGAGTCGACGAGCCCCGCGCTGAAGGCCTACCGCGAGCGGCAGAAGTACATGCTTCAGTAGTCCGTGCTCGCGCGCTCAGCGCGCGAGTGGTCGATCGAAGGCCGGTCAGGGGCTTCGGCACGACCAACGAACGGATGGCCCGGAAGCGGGCAGCGAAGTCGAGTGAAATGGGAAGGCGGTCAAGCGATTGGCCGCCTTCCCGCGTTTGCGGCGCTCCCGACAGGCTCGCGCCAAGGCAGATCGAATCATGCCGGAACCGGACAAGATCTCGGGGCCCGAGCGCTCGATCGAAACCCTCGAGCAGGCGACGACCTATCTCGAGGGCTTGATCAATCGCGAACGAAGCCTCGACTATCGCTACGAGCGCCTCGACCTGAAGCCCATCATCGCGCTGCTCGAAGGGATCGGTCGCCCCCATCGAGCGCTGTCCGTCGTCCACGTCGCCGGGTCGAAAGGCAAGGGATCGACCTGCCTCTTCGTCGAGGCGATCCTTCAGGAGCTCGGGGAGCGCGTCGGGGTCTTCACGTCTCCGCATCTCGAGAGCTGGGTCGAGCGCTTTCGAATCGGCGGCCAGCCGGTCGAAGCCCGCAAGCTGGTGGCCGCCGTCGAGCGCGTCCGACCTATCGTCGAAGCCCTGCGGACGGGCCCCTCCGAAACGCGGCCGAGCTTCTTCGACGCGACGACCGCCATCGCGTTCCTGCTCTTTGCCGAAGCGGAGGTCCAGCACGCCGTCATCGAGGTCGGACTCGGGGGTCGCCTCGATTCGACCAACGTTGTGTCCCCCGCCGTCACCTGCATCACCAGCATCGAGCTCGAGCATACGGACAAGCTGGGCGATACCGAGGGCAAGATCGCCGCGGAGAAGGCAGGCATCCTGAAGCCCGGCATCCCGGCGGTGATCGGTGCGTTGCGGCCCGAGGCGTTGGCGGTCGTCCTGCGTCGCACGGAGGAGATGGAGGCGCCGACGAGGATCCTCGGGCGGGATTTTCGGTGTGTTCCGGTCGAGGCGGGGGGCGCGTCTCGAGTCGTCTTCGAGCTGAACGGCGAAGGGCGCTTCGAGACGAGCCTGGCGGTTCGGGGAGAAGCCGCTCGTCTGAATGCCGCGCTGGCGGTCGAATGCGTGCGGGTCCTCGATGCGTACCCCGAGACCGAGGTCTTCGAGGCCGCGCGGCGCGCGCTGGCGACCTGCTCGCTGCCCGCGCGGATCGAGGTGCTCGCGAATGATCCGCGGGTGATCGTCGATGCAGCGCATACGACCGAGTCGGCGCGCGCACTCGCCGGGGCCCTCGAGGAGCTCGCGCCCGACGGCTTCGATCTGCTGCTCTCCGTCTCGGGGGACAAGAACGTCGACGCGCTGCTCGAAGCGCTGCTGCCGCGGTCGCAGCGCGTGTGGGTCACGCGTGCCGAGCCGACCCGCTCGCTTCTCGCCGAAGAGCTCGGGCAACGCGTCGAGGCCAAGGCGCGCACGCTGGGCTTGCCGATCGTGGTGGAGGTCGATCCTGATCCCGAGTCGGCCGCGCGCAGGGCGCGCGCGGCGCTCGTGCCGGGCGTGCGACTCTGTGCTGCGGGCTCGGTCTATCTCGCCGGCATCGCGCGTCGGGTGTTGGGCGCGCGTGCGGACGGCGATCGCTCCGACGGAGCGCGATGAGCCCGCCGGAGCACCGCGCTTCGGACGAAGTCGAGATCGGCCCGGCGCGCCCCGACGAGGTCGCTCTGCTGCCACAGCTCGAGCGCCGGGCCGCCGCACTCTTTCCCGAAGCCGTCCTGCCGGCCCCGCTCGCCGCGCAGACGACCCCCGCGGCCGAGTACGCCGACGCCCAGCGCGAGGGTCTCCTCTTCGTGTTGCGCATCGCATCGGGCGAAGTGGTCGGCTTCGCGCGTCTGGCCCGGCTCGCCGACGGGCTGCACCTCGAGGAGCTCGACGTCGATCCCACCCAGGGTCGTCGCGGTCATGGCCGGCGGCTGCTCGAGGCGGTCTGCACGTGGGGTCGGGATCGCGGCTTTCCGGCGATCACGCTCTCGACGTTTCGGGATGTCCCGTGGAACGCGCCCTTCTACGCCCGCGCGGGATTTCGGATCCTTCCGCCGGAGGAATGGTCCGACGCGCTTTGCGCAATGCGCGAGAGCGAGCGTCGAAAGGGTCTCGACACGGAGAAACGAGTGCTGATGAGCCGTTCGCTCATCGATTGAGCCGGGGTGCCACCGGCTCTTCGGTCTCCGCGCCCTTGCTCTTCGCGACTAACGCGGCGACATGCCCGTCGCGCGGCGGACCTCGTTGAATACCTCGAGCATCGTCATCTCCGTCTTGCGGACAGGCCGCGCGGGGCGATTCTCGCGAAGTCGTCGTGCAGCGCCTCTCAGGCTGGTGACCGATTTCCGCAGGCGCTTGCGCGTCATGCGGAACTCCGAGATCTCGCTGCGCGCGAGCCAGAGGCGCTCGAGGGAGACGAGCTGGTCTGCCTGCTGATCAGCGAGCGCATCGAGTCGCCGGGCGAGTCTGCGCCGTTCCGCTGCCCGAAGGGTGGACGGATCTTCGCGCCAGGCGTTGTAGTCGAGCGCGGCGAGGCTCTTCTCGATCGACAGGCCGACGGCGTCCGCTGCCCAGACGATCTCCTGGCGGGCGAGGCCTATGAAGTCGTCCTGCGCCTGCGACAGCGCGAGCCCGCGGATTTCACGCTGAACGCGCTCGAGCTTGCGCCGACTCGTTTCGAGCGCGCGGCGACGGCCGTGCTGGAGGAAGAAGCTCCGGTCGATCGGATCGAAATAGAGATACTGGAGCGCGGATCCATTCGCGATCGCGAAGCCCGCGTCGTGAATCGCGCCGAGTCGGCGGTAGAGCCTGCCGATTCGAGCGTCGTCCGACCCGAACACGAGGGCCGAGAAGGCGCGGTCGAAGTCACCGTCGTCGCGATCACCCGACCAGGCCTGCTGCGCGCCCCAGGCATAGCCATGGAGCGACACGCCGAGGGCGTTGTAGTGGCCGAAGTCGCCCCAGTCGGTGTTGAGCAGTCCGGTCGCACCATGTCGGCGCCCGGCTTCGGCCCAGCGCGAGATGTTCTCGCAGCTGTTCTCGATGCGCGGAAAGAGGCAATTCCAGCTCGATGTGCCCGGGCAGGCCCAGACCTCGAAGCCCTTGCGGCGCAGGCGCCTGATGCGATCGAAGTCGAAGGTCGACTCGTACCACCAGTCCAATAGCACGACGTCGCGGCCGATCCGCTCGATCTGATCCGGATGTTTCAGCGCGAAGTCGGCCCAGATCATCAGCTGCTTGCCGTGCCGGGCGGCCAGGCGTTCGAGCTGCGAGACGTGGTCGGTGAACAGACGTCCGGGCGTCTTGTCGGGCGCGCGCGCCGCGGATTGACCGCGGCCCAGATCGAAGGGCTCGTCGCAATTCGCGTTGAAGCGCCTCGAGCGGAAGAGTGGCAGGAATTCGTCGTAGAGCTCCTCCAGGAACCGATAGGTCTCGGGGCGACTCGGCGAGACGGACCACAGCCGATCACTCTCCGCGAGCTTCGCATAACGTTCGAGTGAGAGGACGCGCTCCATGTGTCCCAGGGATTGGAGGCAGGGTACGAGCTCGACGCCGCGATCGGACGCGTAGGCATCCAGGGCGAGCAGGGTCTCTGCGTCGAGCGGGCTCGCGCCCTCGCCGATCTCCGGGTGCGCGCGGAAGGCGAAGGTGTGCTCGACGTAGAACATCAGCACGTTGAGACGCAGCTTCGAGCAGAGGTCGACGAGCGCTTCGAGCGTTCGACGCGTCGGCACCTTTCCGCGCGAGACGTCGAGCATGACGCCGCGATCGCGAAAGTCGGGCTGATCGAGAATCTCGACGGCCGAGATCCGGCCGCGAGCATCGACGAGCTGGCCGAGCGTCTGGAGGCCGTGGCGCAGTCCGTCGACTGCGGGCGCGGAGATCTCGACCCCACTCTTTCGAACGACGAGTCGATAGGCGTCCCGCGCGGTCGGGAGTCGACGGGCGATCGCCGCGGAGGGATCGAGTGCACATCGGATCGCGAAGCGTCCCGTGCCTTCGACATCCGCTCGGGGTCGCTCGATGCAGAGATCGAGTCCGCAGCGCTTCGACAGCGCGTCGCGCGCCGCCTCCGCCGCGAGCAGCAGCCGTCGGTCCAGCACGCCGCCGTCCGCCGGCAGCAGAATCGGGGTGCCGGCTTCGAGCTGAAAGAATCCAGGCCGCGCGCGGCGCTGCTTCGGGTGCGGAAGCAGCGGCGTTTCCTTTCGGGTCCTGCTCACCCGCTGACCGGATTGTCGAGCCGCCATCATCCCCCCATCGGACGGGGAGTGTACGGTGCCGCCGGCCGGAAACGCGTGCTCGCCGACAGAGAACTTCGATTCGCCAGGCGGATCGCGTCGGGTCGCTGCGATGACACGCGGGCAAAAAAAGAGCGCCCGGACCGGCTCCTCGCACGAATTGTGCGAAGGGAGGGGTAGCCAGCCCGGGCGCGGGAATGGGGGCCCGCTCCTCGAAGAGCGCCCCATCATCAGCGAAGAGAGATAGAGCAAGCACCGTGCCAAGGTGTAGCCAAAACCCCAGATCGTCCTCGAGGGCCGACGAGTGACCGGCCTCATCCCGGCGAGGTAGCTCCCGTGCAGGGCTCGGGCGTCGCATCGGCAGCGGCCCCGGGCCGGTGACACAAAGCGGCGCGTCCAGGTGACGGGATGCGGCCCTCGTGGCGGGCGGAGGTCAGCGGCCGGGCGTTCGGCGGGGGCGCTGCCGACGGCGGACCCGCTGCGCGAGCACCGCGATATGTCGGGGCGTGGTGCCGCAGCATCCGCCGACGATGCGCAGGGCGGGCTCGGCGAGCCAGGCTTCGAGGCTCCGGCTGAGCTCCTTCGGCGTGACGTCCTCGCTGCGGCTGAAGCCGGTCAGATCGTTCGGCTCGCCGAGGTTCGGCGAAACCAGCAGCGGAAGCCCTCGATCCGCGAGCGATCGGCGGCTGGCTTCGAGGCTCGAGGGGGGCACGCAGTTGACCCCGACCGCGGCCGCCCCCTGCTCGAGGACCGCTTCGGCCGTCTCGCGCAGCGAGTCTCCGGAGAGCAGGCGGCCCGGCTCCCAGCTCACCAGCCCCACCACAAAGGGCAGGCCGACGCGCGCGGCGGCTCGAGATGCATGGAGCGCTTCGAGCCGGCTGTTCATCGTCTCGACGAGGATCAGATCTACGCCCGCCTCGGCGAGCAGCTCCGCATGGCGCTTGTGCTCGCGATCGAGCTGGCTGGCGTCCGGGACCCGCTCGGGTCGGTAGCAGTCCTCGAGCGGAGGCAGCGACCCGGCCACCCAGGTCGGACGGGACCCGTCGCCGTACTCGTCGATGGCCGTCCGGGCGAGGGCGACGGCCCGCTGCGTGAGGGCGCGATCCTGTGCGCCGAGCCCCGCGCGCTCGAGAGTGCGGCGCTGGGTCCGGAAGGTATTCGCCGTGATCAGCTCGGCCCCGGCGCGGACGTAGCGAGCATGGATTTCGGCCACCGCCTCCGGCGCCTCGAGCAGCGCATGCGCCGACCAGAGCGGCAGACCCGTCGGCACGCCGGCGCGCTCGAGCTCGGTGCCCGTCGCCCCGTCGAGGATCAGGGGATGGCCGTGGCCTGCGAGCCGATCCGGCAGGGTCTGCTCGCGCTCGTCCGGCTCGCGGCGATCCGTTCGTTCGGGCACGCGCTGTTCCTCCGTTGGATCGTGGGGATCCCCGGCCCGGCCGTTGCAATCTAGTTCCCAGGGGGATCCTTCGGGTCCGGTCAGGGCACCGTTCGCCGCGAAGCCGCTCCAGGGGCAGCGAGAGCGTGGCGCATTCCCGGCGTCGCGAGGATGCGCTACCCACCCGTCCGGCGCGACCGCTCGGACTCCTCCGCGGTAAAGCCCGTGAAAGTGCAGGACAAAATGGCGATCCAGCAAAACCGGCCACTCGCGATCTTCTGCGATTTCGACGGCACTTTCTCGGTCCAGGACGTGGGCTCGACGTTGGCGCAGCAGCTGCTTCCCGAGAAGCGCGCGCGGCTCTGGGATCGCTTCGGTCAGGGGGAGTTCACCGCCTGGACCTACGTCATGGCGCTGCTCGACGGTCTCGAGCTGTCCGAGAAGGAGCTCGACCGCTTCCTGGAGACCATCGATCTCGATCCGGGCGCCGAGCGGATGGTGGATTGGTGCGAGGCCGAGGGCATCCCGTTTCGCATCCTGAGCGACGGCTTCGATTGGAACCTCGAGCGCCTGCAGGCCATGAACAACATCCACTTCGAGTACAGCGCAAATCACCTCGAGTACGAAGGGGACCGCTGGCGGCTCTCGCCGGGCAGGCCCAACGAGGCCTGCGGCTGCGGGACGGGCAGCTGCAAGCGCGGCTTGATCTCGAGCTATCGCGAGGCTCATCCGGACGCGTTCTGCGTTCATATCGGTAACGGTCGTGTCTCCGATCTGTGCGGTGCCCTCGAAGCGGACCTGGCCTTTGCCAAGGACACGCTCGCGCCCGCGCTCGAGGAGCGGGGGGTGGATTTCATTCGCTTCGACACCCTCCACGACGTGCTCGAGGTCCTGCGCGAGCGGCAAGCCGAACGCGGGAGCCACGGGGCTCGATGACCGGGACGAACGGCCTGCGATCGCCGAGCGGGGAGAGCGCCTCCGAGGCCATCGGTCGCGTGGCGATCCTCGGGGCGGGACTTGCCGGCCTGCGCGCGGCGACCGAGCTGTCTCGCAGGGGCTTCGAGGTCTGCCTGTTCGAAGCGCGCACCCGGGTCGGCGGGCGAGCGCGCGGTCAATGGTGTGACGGGCATTGGATGGACTCCGCCTGGCCGGTGCTCGGCGGCCGTGACGTGACCCTCGCGCGCTGGGCGCACGAGGTCGGGCAGGGAGATCTCTTTTCGCCTCTGCGCCCGATCCAGCCTTCGCTGATGCGCAACGGAGAGACCGTTCCGGTCGACGGCACGAGCCTCCGCGGCGCGGCCCGGATTCCGGGGCCGCCTTTCTGGGAACGTCCCAAGCTGCTCCGATGGGGGCGGCTGATGAGACGTTATGCGGTGCAGCTCGACGCCCGCTTTCCCGAGCGCGCGGCCGACCTCGACTACCGCAGTCTTCGCGACCACGTCGAGCTCTACTTCGGCCGCGGCGCCCTCGAGTTCTGGCTGACGCCGGAGATCCAGGGAACCTATGGCGATGATGTGGAGGCGCTGTCGCGGGTCGCGCTGCTGCTTCAGGCGCAGTCGCTCGGGATCGGTGAGCGGAGGCCCGCGCTGGCGGGATTGCCGCGTCGTCCGCTGCTCGACCTCGCCCAGGCTGCGGCCGAGCGGCTCGATCTCCGGCTCGGAACGCAGGTCCAGCGCGTCGACGAGCTGCCCGCCGGCGGCTTCGAGGTCGAGGTGGTCCGAGCCGACGGCGATCGTGGTGCGGAGCGTTTCGACTCGGTGGTGCTGACGCTCGGCCCCGCGGAGGCCTCGCGGGTCGCTGCCTCGATGCTCACGCCCGCGGAACGGGATTTCTTTGCCGCGCTGCGAGAGCGACCCGTCGTGAATCTCGCGGTCGCACTCGACGGGGTGCATGCCGGTCTTCCCCAGGAGATTCGGATCCCGCGGCGAGAGGGCTCGGCGATCTCGTCGATCGTGATCGAGCCGGGTCAGTCGGGCGGCCGTGCACCGGAGGGCAAGAGCCAGCTGGTCGCGCGCGCACGAGACGCGTTCGCCGAGCGCTATCGCGAGATGGCCAGTGACGTGGTCGCCAAGAATCTGTTGAGCTCGCTCGAGCTGGCGATGCCGGGGATCGGAGATCGCGTCGTCGCGACCCATCTCGGCAGATCGAAGCAGGCCTTCTTCGAGGTCGGGAGCTATCGACGGCTGGCGAATTTCCAGAAGGTCCAGCTCGATCGCCGCGGTCTCGGTCGGCGTCTCTACTGGGCGGGCGACTATCTGTCGGGGCCGTCCTTCGAGTCCGCGACGCTCTCCGGCCTGCGCGTGGCGGGAGCCGTCGCCGCCGATCTCACGGGAGCCTGACGAGTCGTCTCCGAGCCACCGGCGCCGATTGCTCAGCCGGACGCCAGTCCAGTCCAGGCAGCGATTCCGGCGAGCACGATCGCGGCGCCCCAGATCAGCATGATGAGCTTCGCGATGTTCCCCGAGCCGGGGGTCTTTCGCGATCGGAACATCAGGTCGAGGCTCATCCCGCCCAGCAGCAGCAGCGCTACGCCGGTGAACGGATTCCGATCCACGATCGTGAGGATCAGGGCGGCGGCTCCGAAGGCGCCGCTGCTTCCCAGGATCACGATCAGGACGGGCCAGAGCGACGGCTCCGACAGGAAGCTGCCGATCATCTCGTCGAGTCCCGGAAATTCGTCCCCGTCCTCCTGTCCACGCTCGGGCTCTCGCCCTTCGGGCCGCTCGTCGTCCATGCTCTCAATCCCTCCTGAGGATCGCGCGGGTCGCGCCCGCGCCGCCTTCCTCGCGCGCGGCTTCCAGACAGTCGATCACGTACGGTGATCGGGGCAGGTGCTCGCGAATGGCCTTCCTGAGCGCCCCGGTTCCGATTCCGTGGATCACGAGCAGCTCGTCGCGCCCTTCGGCGGCCGCGAGGTCGAGTGTGGCCTCGAGCCGGTCGAGAGCCTCCTCGACGCGCTCGCCGCGAAGGTCGACCTGGGTCGAGCCGCCGATTCGGCCCGGAGTCGGCGCCAACGCGGCGCGCCGCGCGACCTGCGGCTTGCCGCGCTCGGGGGTGCGCGAATCCGAGGAGGGGGCGCTGAGCGCGTCGCGTGCGACGCTGACCTTCGCCCCGGCCACGCGTACGGAGACTCGACCCTTCCGATCGGGCAGCGAGAGCAGCGTCCCCTGACCGCCTCCCGGCATCCCGACGACATCGCCGACGCGTGCGCCGGGCCAGTCGACGGGTCGTGCCCCCTCTTGCTGCTCGCTGGGCTCGGGCGTCAGGTTCTGATCGAGCTGGCGCTGCTCGGTCTCCTCGCGCAGCGTCTCGAGTCGCTCGCGCGCGTTGGCGGCGAGGCGTGAGGATGGAGAGCGCTGCAGCGCGGCGATGATCCGCGCGACCTCCGAGTGCGCGGAGCGGAACGAGTCATCGAGCTCCCGGCGCATCTCGCCAAAGAGCTTGTCTCGTCGCTCCTGGAGTCGGGCGAGCTTGGTTCGGTATTCGTCGCGGGCCTGCTCGCTCTCTGCGCGCAGCGCCGTGGCGGCCGCTTGCTCCGACTCGAGGAGCGCGCGATTGGCGGCCAGCTCCGAGAGCATTCGATCGAGTCGACGATCCTCGCGGTCGAGCAGGGACGAGGCGCGGTCGAGCACTTCCTGGGGCACGCCCATCCGCGCCGCGACGGTCGTGGCCGACGACGCACCGGGCGCTCCGATCCGCACTCGATAGGTCGGGGCCATGGTTTCAGGGTCGAACTCGACGCTCGCGTTCTCGAAGCGGTCGTCGATCTCCGCCATCTCCTTCAAGAGGTTGTAGTGCGTCGTCGTCACGACGCGGGCGCCCCGACTCGCGAGGGTCTCGAGCGTCGCCTGCGCGATCGCCGCACCCTCGGACGGATCGGTCCCCACACCCACTTCGTCCAGACACACGAGCGTGTCGGGGCCGGCAGAGCGCAGGATGCTGGCGAGGTTGGCCATCGCCGCGGAGAAGGTGGAGAGGCTCTCCTGGATGTCTTGATGATCTCCGATGTCGGCGAGCACGCGGTCGACGAGATCGACGCGGGCTCCGGGAAGGGCGGGCACGTGCAGGCCCGCTCGCACCATCAGGGCTGCCAGCGCGACGGACTTGAGCGCGACCGTCTTTCCCCCGGCATTCGGTCCGGAGAGCAGCAGCACCGAGAAGTCCCGGCCGACCCGCAGATCGTTCGCCACACACTGTTCGACGGGGATCAACGGATGGCGCAGCCCCGGCAGCTCGAAGATGCCCTCATGCCCGACCTCGGGCTGCGTTGCATCCATGTCCCGGGAGAGCAGGCCGCGGGCCACGGCGAGATCGAGTCGGGCCATCAGGTCTAGATTCGACCGGATCGCCGGCGCCTCCCGGGCCACCGCCGCCGACAGCTCGCGGATCACCCGCAAGATCTCGCGCTCGACCGTGAGCTCCGCCTGTCGATGGCGATTGTTCAGCTCGATCATGGCGTCGGGCTCGACGAAGAGCGTCGTCCCCGATCGGGAGGCGTCGTGAACGATGCCCCGGACCTGTCCCTTGGCATCCGTCTTCACGGGCAGGACGAATCGGCCGTTGCGCACGGTGTAGTACTGGTCCGAGAGATGGGGCTTGATGTCGGCGTGCTGCAGGCTGCGTTCGATTCGCGACTGCAGGTCGCTCGCGAGCCGATGCGCGTCGCGTCGCGCGGCGGCCAGCGTCGCGGACGCCGAATCGCGCACCTCGCCGCCAGGATCGAGGCACCTGGCGATCTCCCTCTCGAGGGCCGGACACTCTTCGATCTGCAGCGCGAGCGCGGCGAGCAGCGGGCACTCGTCCTGCTGGCGCTCGAAGAAATGCCGGGTCGCATGCATCGCCTCGAGCGTCCGCCCGACGTCGATCAGCTGAGCCCCTTCGAGCACGCTGCCCTTCTCGGCGAGGGACAGCGCCGACGCGAGGTCTGCACAGCCGCCGAGTGGCGGCATGGCGTCCCGGTCGAGAAGGGCCCGGGCCTCGCTCGTTTCGACGAGCCGGGTACGGGCGCCCTCCTCCGAGGATTCGAAGAGGCCGGTTGTGCCGTATGTCGAGAGCAACCGAGCGCCGAGCGGCGTGCGGCAACACGTGCGCAGCGCGTCGGTGACTCGCTCCCATTCGAGGCTCTCGAGGGTGGAAGAGTCGACTTCGAAGGGCATCGGCGGAGTCTAGGCGTCCGGCCGGGAAGCCGCCGCGTCGGGTTCTCTTCAGTTGCGCGACAGCGGACCGAAACGGAAGGGATGGCCGAACGACGTCCGACCGAAGCGGCGCTCGAGCGCTCCGACGCACTCGACGAGATGGATCCGCACGAGATCCTCGAGCTGATCCATGCCGAAGACGCCGTAGCGCATGCCGCCGTGGGGAAGGTCCTGCCGCGCATGGCCGAGGCGGTCGAGGTATTGGCCTGTGCGCTCTCGGGAGGCGGCCGTTGGTTCAACGTCGGCGCCGGGACGAGTGGCCGCATCGGCGTGCTCGACGCATCGGAGATCCCGCCGACCTATGGGCTGCCGCCGCGCTTCGTGCAGGGGATCGTGGCAGGCGGGGACTCTGCTCTCCGCAACGCGATCGAAGGCGCAGAGGACGATCCGCATGCCGGCACACTCGAGCTGGAAGAGCGGGGTGTGACGTTAGGCGATGCGGTGATCGGGTTGTCGGCGAGCGGGACGACGCCCTACGTGCTCGGCGCGATCGAGGCGGCCAACAAGCTCGGAGCACGAACGATCGCGATCACCTGCGATCCGGGCTCGCCGCTCGCGGAATCGGTCGAGATCTCGATTGCTCCGGAGGTTGGCCCGGAGGTGGTGACGGGCTCGACCCGCATGAAGGGGGGGCTCGCACAGAAGATGATCCTGACCGCGCTCTCGACGGCGGTCATGGTCCGCATGGGACGTGTTCGCGGTCATCACATGACGCACGTCTCCCCGGGCTCGAGCAAGCTGCGCGGCCGTGCGGTCCGCATCGTGATGGAGCTCGGTCGGGTGGACCGGGCGCGCGCCCGGGAGCTGCTGCGCACGACGGAAGGTTCGGTCGAGGCGGCTCTCCAGATTCTCGATACCGAGCGCGCCGTCGAAGCCAGAGGCTGACGCCGGGTCCCGAGGCCGCCGATCGGATCGGGCGTACGCCGGGCTTCGCGAAGCGACGTGTGCGAATCGGGTACCTTTGTGCTTCGCTCCGGAGGGACGCGCCGGATCGACCGGCTGGTCTTCGGCAGGAGTCGCACACGTGCCCACCCGTCAGGAAGAGATCGAGAAGCTCGCTGCTCTGGCTCTCGCGCCGCTGGTCGAGGTTGCCTGGGCGGACGGGTTCGTGACGCCCGCCGAGCGACAGGGGGTGCTCGAGGCAGCCAAGCTGCTCGGTGTCGATCAGCACAGCGAGTTCTGTCGCTCGACGCTCAGACGATGGCTGCACGAAGCGCCTCCGACCGAAGCGCTCGAACACTGGCGCAGGATGCTCGCGACCACGCTCGGACAGAGCGAAGCGCGGGCCGCTCGCACGAGCGAGAGTCGACTGCTCGAAGAGGCCAGGAAGATCGCGAAGATGGACGAGCGTCCGTTCGAGGACGGCGCCTCGCTCGATGCGCGGGCCGGGATCACCCAGGAGGAGCAGCGAATCCTCGACGATCTCGCCGCCGCGCTCCAGCAGTTCGAGCGCGACGCCTGAGCGCCTGAGCGCTTGGTCGCCGCCGCGCTGAACGGCTTCGGAAGGGGCCCGCTGCCCCGTTCATCCTCGATCGGTTCGATGTCTAGCCGGACGTGTTAGTCGGCACGAGCGAGCTTGCCGTGGTGCTTCAGGTTCTTCGCCTCGGCGGCGAGGACGGTCTCCTCGGCAATGTTGGTGGCGTGATCGCCGATGCGCTCGAGATTCTGGGCGATGAAGATCAGGTCGACTTCCTGCTCGGTCGTCTCGGGTGCAGCCGACAGCCGAGCGATGGACTCGCGGATCAAGCGGTCCTCCTGCTCGTCGATCGAATCATCGGCCGCAAGCACGGCGCGAGCGGCCTCGGCGTCGATCTCGGAAAAGGCACGAACGGCTGCGCTCAGGGCATCGCGGCTCTCGTGGGCCAGCGCGCGCAGGCCGGGCGGGAGGGGAAGCTCTTCGCGCTGCGTCAGGCGCCGGGCGCAGCCGGCGATGTTTCGAGCGAGATCGCCAACCCGTTCGAGGTCCGTCGCGATCGCCTTGATCGCAACGACCAGTCGCAGGTCGCTGGCGACCGGTGCATCGAGCGCGAGGATCCGGAGGACGTCCTGATCGATGTCGACATCGAGTCGATCGATGGCGAGATCGTCCTTCATGACCTCGTCACTCAGCTCAGCGCTGCGTTCCCAGACGGCGCGCAGGCTCTTGTCGAGGATCGCCTCGCTGAGCGCCGCCATGCGGAGCACGGTCGCGCGCAGGCCACCCATGTCACGTTCGACCTTGATGTTGTGTCGGTTCGGCATCGGCAATCGCTCGGGGTACTCGTTCGGGTTGGAGGGCCTGGAGTCGGGGATCGGCAGCATCGAAGAAGCGGGACGGGGCGGTTCGTGCCCGATCGTCTCTTCGGGCGCTCACGTCCCGGATTCGCGTGAAGGCCCCCGGGGCGGCTACAGCATAGGGATCCTTCTTGAATTTCAGCAACTTGCACGTGGCTCGACCGCTCGCGCCCCAGGCCTGCGCAGGGCATCGTCACGAAACTGTCACTCGTCCTTCAAGGCGTACACACAGTTCGCCAATATCCTCTACCGCGATCGGAAGGAGGTATGCGTCCGATCGGATCGGCCGAGCCCCGTGACGGGATTCGTCCGATCGAGCAAACCAAGTGGGTGATCTCGATTGCTCCCGGCCCCGTGCGGGAGCCGGGCTTTCGAATCGAGCCCCCGAGAACCGAGGATTCCAATTGATGAAGATTCATCGCGTCGGCCTCATGCTGTTCTTCGCCCTCGTCCTGGCCTGCTCATCGAGCGAGCCGGCGGCGGCTCGGGACCAGATTCACATCGTGGGGTCGTCGACGGTCTTTCCCTTCTCCACGACCGTGGCGGAGCGCTTCGGTCGCAGCACCCCGTTCAAGACGCCAGTGGTCGAGAGCACCGGCTCCGGTGGGGGGCTCAAGCTCTTCTGCCAGGGGGTCGGAGAGCAGACGCCCGACATCACGAATTCGTCCCGCCGAATCAAGGCTTCCGAGGTCGAGCTCTGCGCGAGCAATGGCGTGACCGAGATCGTCGAGGTCCAGATCGGCTTCGACGGGATCGCACTCGCGAACTCGAAGCAGTCCGAGCGCATGACGCTCACACTCGAGCAGATCTTCCTCGCCCTGGCGAAGCAGATTCCGGTCGATGGCAAGCTGGTGGCGAATCCGAACAAGACCTGGAAGGACGTGGATCCCTCGCTCCCCGACCGCCGCATCGAAGTTCTCGGCCCGCCGCCGACCTCGGGCACGCGCGACGCATTCGTCGAGGTCGCGATGGAAGGCGGTGCCAAGCGCATCCCGATGCTCGCCGAGCTTCGGAATCGGGACAAGAAGGAGTTCGAGCACGTCGCGCACGCGATTCGCGAGGATGGCGCCTACGTCGAGGCCGGCGAAAACGACAATCTGATCGTTCAGAAGCTCGAGGCGAACCCCACGGCCGTGGGCATCTTCGGCTTCTCCTTCCTCGATCAGAACGCAGACAAGATTCAGGGCACGATCGTCGATGGAGCGGAGCCGACCTTCGAGAACATCGCCAGCGGTGAGTACGCGATCTCGCGCTCGCTGTACTTCTATCTGAAGAAGGCGCACGTCGGGAAGATTCCCGGTCTGCAGGAATTCCTTCGAGAGTTCACGAGCGACAACGCCTCGGGCGACGAGGGCTATCTGGCGGATCGGGGCCTGATCCCGCTGCCGGAGGGGGATCGCTTGAGGGTCCGAGCGAATAGCGCCAAGCTGACGCTGCTCGAGATGTAGGCGGCCGGAAGGGCCGTGTGTGCCCAGGGCGCTCCGCGAAAGACGTGAGGCCCGAGCAGGAAGCTGCTCGGGCCTCTGTCTGTCTCACGGCTTCGGAGGAGCTGGCCTGCGACGAAGCCGGAGCTTCGAGGAGCGGCGGCCGTCGCGGAGGGAGCGGGCCGGAGCCCGCCAAGCGACGGCCTGTTCTCGCGAATCAGGCCTGCTGGATCAGGCCGCCTTCTTCTTCTCGAGGAGGGTCAGCTTGCGGTTGAGCTGGGCAATCTTTCGCTCGAGTCGCTTGACCTCGTCGAGTCTCGCGAGCTTCAAGCTCGTATAGATCTGATCGACGCCGTCTTCGATGTTCTTCTCGACGCGCTCGCCCAGCTCCTGGCGGAGCTCTTCAGCCCGCTTGATGGCGGGAACCTTGCGCAGCTCGTCCTGGACCTGCTTCACGCTCTTCTCGATCCGCTTGAGGCTTTCCTTGCGGAACTTGCTGCTGCGGATCTGAAGCTCATCGTTCCACTTCTCGAGCTCGCTGGTGATCTTCTCGATTCCTTCCATGGCCCACTCGGGCCGGAAATCCTCCCAGCTGAATTCGTTCGTCAAGCGCTTCGCCCTGGAGCCGCTCTTCGATCGCTTGCTGGACTTGCTGCTGGTCTTGGTCTTCGTGGGCATCTTTCGGATCCTCTGCCGGCGCGCACGCGACCCGGCGAGATCGAGCTCGTCGGAGGTGCCCCGGACACTTCTGGTTGGACGGCGGAGCTCAGTTCTGACGCATTGCGTCGCGCGCTTCGTCCGCTCTGTTGGGACGAAGCTTTAGACACGTTGCGTCATTCGTCAAGCCCGACCGCCTGGAACGACAAGTGTTTACTGAAATCAAGGAGTTGCGGATGACGCGGTGCGTCCGGAGGCTTGCCCGATCGGCCAGTGTCAGCACATGATGCGCTGCGTCCGTGGGCCTCCCGGTGGCCGCTCAGCCCCAGCGAAGCGCAGCCGAGCCCCAGGTGAAGCCCGATCCGAAAGCGGTCAGGGAGACCAGGTGTCCCGCTTCCAGCCGTCCGCTCCGCGAGGCCTCGGCGAGCAGGATCGGAAGGGCTGCGGCCGAGCAGTTGCCCAGGCGCTGGATGTTGTTGAGCACCTTTTCCGGCGGGATCTCGAGCTTCTGGGCGACGAACTCGTTGATCCGCAGATTGGCCTGGTGGAACAGGAAGAGATCGACGTCCTGCAGGTCGAGGCGAGCTGCGCCGAGCGTCTCGAGCAGGATCTCGGGCATGCGTGTGACGGCGTGCTTGAAGACGAAGCGGCCATCCATGTAGGGAAAGTGTTTGCGGGCGGCGATGGAGGCTTCGTCGATCCGCGGACTCGAGGCGGAGCCCGGTGCTTCGGTCCAGAGCTTGCGCGCGAACTTTCCCTGGGCGTGGACACGAACCTCGAGCAGACCCGGCCCCGCATCGGCATCGACGGCCTCGAGCACGACCGCCCCCGCGCCGTCGCCGAAGATGACCGTGACGTCGCGGCCCTCGGTGCTGATGTCGAGCCCGGTCGAGTGGACCTCGCAGCCCACGACCAGCACGCGCTCGTGGCGGCCCGCGACGAGCAGGGCGTCGGCGAGCTGGAGCGCGTAGAGAAAGCCGCTGCATTGTGCGCGCAGGTCGATACAGGGGATCTCGCCGGCATCGAGCGCTTCGTGCAGGAAGAACGACGTGCCCGGGAAATCCGCCTCGCCGGAGAGGGTCGCCAGCAGGATGCAGTCGATGTCCGACGCGATGTCCGAGGGGTCGAGTCCGGCCTCTTCGAGGGCCGCGAGGCAGGCGTCCCGCGCCAGGTCCGAGGGCTTCTGACCCGCTTCGACCCAGCGGCGCTCCTTGATGCCCGTACGCTGCTCGATCCACTCCTCGCTCGTATCCATCCACTGGGTCAGATCGGCATTCGTGACGACGCGATCCGGCACGCTCATTCCGGTCCCCGCGACGCGTGAACGCAATGCCATGCTCTACCTCCCGACCGGGCACTGGCCGGCCTTCTTGATCAGGGCTCGCGATCGCCGAAGCCTCGTCGGACGTCGCTCGCGCTAGCCGCCCTGGGCCGCCAGATCGACGAAGCGATTCTCCTCGCCCGGGCGGAGATCCTCGTCGTCCCAGAGGATCTCCTCGGCCTTCGTGAGCAGCTCGCGGAGTCCGCGCCCCTCGAGCGCCGAGACGGGGATCGCCTGGTAGCGGCGGGCGAGGCCTTCGATCTCATGCTCGGGCAAGCGGTCGATCTGGTTCAAGATGAGCAGCTCGGGCTTCTGATCGAGGCCCAGCTCGCCCAGCACGTCGCGGACGGCCTGGATCCGTCGATCCATGTCGGGGCTCGCCGCGTCGACGACGTGCAGCAGCAGGCTGGCGTCCCGCAGCTCCTCGAGTGTCGCATGGAACGCGGCCACCAGATCCGGCGGCAGGTCACGAATGAAGCCGACCGTGTCCGTGATGATCACCTCGCGCTCGCGCGGGAAGCGCAGGCGTCGCGAGACCGGATCGAGGGTCGCGAACATCTTGTCCTCGATATGCACCTCGCTCTGGGTCAGTGCCCGTAACAGCGTGCTCTTGCCGGCATTCGTGTAGCCGACGATCGAGAGTACGGGCACGCCCCGGCGTCCGCGCTTGCGACGCCGGCCTTCGCGTTGCTTGGCGAGTCGTTTGGTCTCGCGCTCGAGTCGCGTGATGCGATCCCGCACCCGGCGTCGGTCGCTCTCGAGCTTCGTCTCGCCGGGGCCGCGGCCGCCGATGCCGCCCGCCAGCCGGGAGAGCGAGAGGTCCGCGCGCTGGGCCAGGCGCGGCATGCGGTATTTCAGCTGGGCGAGCTCGACCTGGAGCTTGCCGTCGCCGGTCGTCGCGCGCTGGGCGAAGATGTCGAGGATCAGCTGGGTCCGGTCGATGACGCGCAGCTCCATGCGCTCGGACAGGTTTCGGGCCTGGGCGGGCGTCATGTCCTGGTCGAAGATCACGAGATCGATGTCGCTCTGGAAGCATCGGATCACGAGGTCCGAGAGCTTTCCCGCCCCGATGACCGTGCGCGGGTCGACCTTCGGGCGAGACTGGGTCACGACATCGACGACCTCGACCCCGGCGGCCCGCGCCAGCTCTCGCAGCTCGTCGACGTGCATTTCGAGGGTCTCGCGATCGCGGCCGGCGGTGACCGAGACCAGGATCGCGCGTTCGTTGGCGTCGACGTCCTGGGTGGCCGTGACGCGGGCGAGCTCGTTCTCGAGGTCGCGGATCCAGGCGCCGAACTCGAGATCGAGCTCGGCGGGGTGACAGGGCGGCAGCTTCTCGACCGAGCGGCCATCCTCGTTCGCCGCACACAGCGAGGCCGCGTGCGCCAGCCCCGGAAGGCCATCCTCGCGCGCCTCGATCGAGACGACCGCATCGAGCCGCAGCAACGCGAGATCGGTCTCGTCGTCGCGCGTGAGCCCCTCACCGGCCAGGTGGGTATGGATCAATCGCAATCCGCGGAGGCGTCCGCGTCCCGCGCGGAGTCGTCCCCAGTCGGGCAGCTCGATGCCCGACTGGGTGCCGATCATGACGTGTTGGACGGCGCCCGTCCGGTCGATCAGAACGCCCACCTGGCGGCGGACGTCAGCCGAGATCTCGGTCAGCTCGCGGGCGAGCTCGTTCGTGACGAGCCGGTCCTCCGAGAGCCGCCGCTTTCCGAGTCGTTCGAGCGCCTTGACCTGGCTGGCCTTCAGTCCCGTGGTATTGCCGTGGATTTGGATGGTATGGCTCCTGGGCCGAACCCGATGGCCGCATCGCGAGCCCGGCGCTTCGCGAGTCAGAGTCGGTTGGCGGGCGGCGCGAGAACGGCTTCTGCTCGGAAGGCGCTCTGAAAGGGAACGTGGAGGAGAAAAACGGGCAGGCTGCTGGCCTGTGCCCGCAGACGCGTCGCCGCGTCACGAGCCGGAAGGTAGGCGAGGCGGGGCGTGGCGGACAGAGCGGGAAGATCGATCCGCGGTGTTGCGTCGGCCGGAAGGGGCAGGCCGAGCTGTGCTGCCCCCGAGGAATGGCGACGGGAGGTCGATGATTCGCCTCGCGCCGTCGGGTTGGCCATGGGGGACGGGGCGCTGCATTCGCCATACCTTCCCTGCCGCGTGTCCCGGGCAAAGCGTCCGGGCGGATGGCCTGGGCGCGTCGGGTCTGCCGGTGCGCTGCGAGGACAAGATCAGCGGCTTGCAGGTCGATAAAGAGAACTCGGAGAACCCGCGCGCCCTTTGTGAGGGCGAAGGGTACTCACCCAGGCATCGCATCCTGCCGCCGCGCTGATTGGGCCGGAGTGGGAACGACCCCCGAACGAAGAAGAAGGAGCTTCGAGTTGAGCGACACGACGGTCATCGTGCTGGCGGCCGGCCAGGGCACGCGCATGAAGTCGCGACGGGCGAAGGTGCTGCACGAGCTGTGTGGCGTGCCGATGCTCGGGCACGTGTTGCGTTCGGCCAGGGCGCTGGCGCCATCCCGCCTGATCGTCGTCGTCGGCAAGGACGCGGAAGAGGTCGAAGCGTGCTTTGCCGGTCAGGCCGAGTTCGTCCTGCAGGCGGAGCAGAGGGGGACCGGGCACGCCGTGCTGGTCGCGCAGCCGACGCTTGGCGAGGTGTCGGGAGACGTCCTGGTTCTGTACGGCGACACGCCCCTGCTCTCGGCCGAGACGCTGGCCAAGATGAGCGCCGTGAAGCGCGAGCGAAGCGCCGACCTCGCCGTTCTGACCGCGAAGACCCGCAATATCCCGGGCCGTGTCGCTCGAGGACCCGACGGCCGCGTCACGCGCATCATCGAGGCCCAGGATGCGACCCCCGAAGAGCTCGAGATCGAGGAACGCAACACGGGGGTCTACCTCTTCAGCGCCGATCTCCTGCGTGACGGCCTGGCTTCGCTCCGCCCCGACAACGCGCAGGGCGAGCTCTATATCACCGACATCGTCGCGTTCGCGGTCGAGCGGGGACTCGCGGTCGAAGCCGTGGAGATCGAGGATCCCGAAGAGTGCATGGGGATCAATACCCGCGCCGAGCTCGCGGATGCCACGGCCTACCTGCGGCGGCGCATCGCTCGGCGGCTGATGGCCGACGGCGTCACGTTGATCGACCCGGCGAGCGTCTACGTCGACGCGGACGTCGAGATCGGTCGCGATTCGATTCTCGAGCCCGGCGTGATCATCACCGGTGCCTCGGTGCTAGGCGAAGGCGTCCACGTCAAGGCCGGCTGCGTGATCGAAGACAGCCATCTGGCGAACGACGTGACGATCGGCCCCTCGGCTCATCTCCGACCCGGGAGTCGGCTCGGAGAGGGCGTCAAGATCGGCAACTACGTCGAGATCAAGAACTCGACGCTCGGGGCCGGCTCGAAGGCTGCCCATCTCGGCTATATCGGCGACGCCGACGTCGGCGCCGGCGTGAACTTCAGCTGTGGCGCGATCGTCGTGAACTACGACGGCTACAAGAAGACCCGCAGCACGATCGGGGACGGCGCCTTCATCGGCTGCAACGCGAACCTCGTCTCCCCCGTCGAAATTGCGGCCAGGGGCTTCGTCGCGGCGGGCTCGACGATCACGAAGAACGTGCCGAGCGATGCGCTTGCGGTCGCGCGCGATCGACAGAGGAACGTGGAGGGCTGGGTCGCGCGCAAGGAGGGCCGGGCTCCGGCACGTCGCTCGGCGGCCGCAGTCGACGGCGCTTCCGAGACGAGCGCTTCCCCGCCTCCGAAGAAGAGGCCTGCGAAAAAGGCGAAGGCTGCGAAGAAGAAGGCCGCGAAGAAGAAAGCGACCCGAAAGAAGGCCGCGACAGAGAAGACCGCCAGGAAGAAGCAGGCGAGGAAGAAGGCCAGCAAGACCACCAAGAAGACGGCTGGCCAGACGTCGAAGAGAAGAGTCACGAAGAAGAAGGCGGCCAAGCGAACAACGAAGCGCCGCTAGCGGACCGAGTGTCCAAATGAGTCGGAGGTCGGGGACAGGCCGATCGATCGAAGCGAGACGCGTGGACGGAGCCCGTTCTCCGCTGCTCGTGGGATTCGATGGATGGATGGAGCCCGACCGGGAGCAAACAGGATATGTGTGGAATCGTCGGTTATGTGGGTCGTGAGCATCGCGCCGTGGACGTGCTCGTCGACGGACTGCGCCGCCTCGAGTATCGCGGATACGACTCGGCGGGCGTCGCGATCGTCGAGGGCGATCGGCTCGAGGTGCGCCGGGCGAAGGGCAAGCTGATCAATCTCGAGGGCGTGCTACGAGATCGGCCGCTCCAGGGGCACCTGGGGATCGGCCACACGCGTTGGGCCACTCACGGAAAGCCCTCCGAGCGAAACGCCCACCCCCACCGCGCGGGCAGCGTCGTGATCGTTCACAACGGCATCATCGAGAACTATCGCGAGCTCCGCGGCGCGCTCGAAGCCCGTGGCGCCCGGATCGAGTCCGACACCGACACCGAGCTGATCGCGCACCTGATCGACGAGCGACTCCAGGCGGGCCACGACCTGCTGACCGCCGTGCGCGAGGCCTGCTCGGATCTGACGGGCTCCTACGCGCTCGCCGCGATCTGCGAGAAGGAGCCGGATCATCTGGTGACGGCCAAGAAAGGCGGCAGCCCGATCATCGTCGGGCAGGGCGACAAGCAGGCCTTCCTGGCGAGCGATATCCCCGCCGTGCTTCCGTATACCCGCGACATCATCTCGCTCCACGACGGTGATTTCGCGGTGCTCTCCGAGGAGGGAATCCAGGTCGTCGACATCGACGGTCGTCTGATCGAGCGCGAGTTCACGGCGATCCAATGGGACCCGGTCTCCGCCGAGAAGGGCGGCTACGACCACTTCATGCAGAAGGAGATCTTCGAGCAGCCGCGTGCGATCACCGACACGATCGGCACGCGCGTGAACGAGGTGGAGCTCGATGTCGATCTCGACGGAATCCAGTTCACGAAGGACGAGCTGGACGAGTGCAGGGGTGTCACGCTGGTCGCGTGTGGCACCTCCTACTATGCGTCGCTGCTCGGCAAGTACATGATCGAGCAGCTCGCGGGGATTCCCTGTGAGGTCGATCTCGCCAGCGAGTTCCGATATCGAAAGCCCATCGTCGGACCGCATCGGATCGTGATCCCCGTCTCGCAGTCCGGCGAGACCGCGGACACTTTGGCGGCGCTCGAAGAGGGGAAGCGGCAGGGCGCCCGGGTCCTGGCGATCTGCAACGTGCGGGAGTCGACGATCGCGCGGGCCAGCGACGACGTCCTCTATACGCACGCCGGCCCCGAGATCGGCGTCGCCTCGACCAAGGCCTTCGTGACCCAGGCCATCGCGCTCTATCTGATCGCGCTGAAGCTGGGCATCGTTCGCGAGCGACTCACGCAGGACGAGATCCGAAATCGACTCCATGACGCGATGCGCTTGCCCCGAATGGTCGAGGGGGTGCTCGAACTCGATCGCTCGATCCTGAAGATCGCCCGAAGCTACTTCAAGGCCCAGGACTTCCTCTTCCTGGGGCGGGGCATCATGTTTCCGATCGCGATGGAGGGAGCGCTGAAGCTGAAGGAGATCTCGTATATCCACGCCGAGGGCTATGCGGCGGGCGAGATGAAGCACGGGCCGATCGCGCTGATCGACGAGAATATGCCCGTGGTGGTCATCGCCACGAAGGGCGAGCTCCACGACAAGCTGGTGTCGAACCTGGAGCAGGTCCGCGCCCGCGATGGTCAGGTGATCGCGATCGCCTCCGTCGGCGACGACGAGATCGCCGAAAAGGCGAACGAGGTGATGTACATCGAGGACCTGGGCGAGTTCCTGACGTCGATCCTGGCGGTCGTGCCGCTCCAGCTGCTCGCCTATCACATCGCCACCTTGAAGGGGACGGACGTCGATCAGCCGCGCAACCTCGCGAAGAGCGTCACCGTCGAGTAGCGATTGCCTGCGCGATCGCAGATCGCGCGGATCTTCGTAGATCGCGCGAGCCGTGGTCGCGGGGTCGAGACGGATGCAGGGGGTTACGCCCTCCCTCGCGCGGTCTACCCTCGACACGACGAACCGCGGCCTGTTCCTGTGCTCGAAAGCGCCTGGCACTCCGCGTTCCTGATCGAGGGCGCTGATGATGGGCTGGATCTCCCGATTCCCGGCCACGGCATCCGGTCTGATTCTCCTGGTGCTGCTGACGCTGTGGCTCGCCCTCACGGGCGCGCTCTCCCCGGACGAGCTCCCGCACTATGCCGGCTCTCGGCGCGAGGTCATCGGGATGGCCTTGATGCTGATGCTGCTCCCGCCCTATCTCGTCTCGGCGACGATTGCGTCGCGCCGGCATTCGCTCAGGCTGATCGAGGAGCTCCGACCCCTGGCGAGCCGTCCCGAAGAGTGTGATCGCGCCCGCGAGGCGATCACGCAGGGCTGGCGAACGGCCTGGGGCCCCGGCCTCGCGATCGGCCTGGTGTTGGGGCTCTTGAACACCTCGCCCGTCGACGCATGGACGACCACGGTGGGCCGTTCCGTGCATCTCGGCCTCAGCGCCGGCCAGATGTTCCTCTGGCTGGTGATCGGCGTGGCCCTCGTCATCGGTTTCAAGGCGTCCAGCGGCTTCCGGCGGCTCGGTGAGGTCGTTCGCTTCGAGCTCTTCCGGCTCGATCGTCTCAAGCCGCTCGCTCGATCGGGGCTGCTCGACATGCTCGTGATCGCCGGGGCACTGGCCTTCACGCCGCTCCAATCCCTCGACGCCGAGTTCCGCTGGTACAACTACCGGTACGGGCTGCTGGTCGCGGGCGTGGCTTCGGTCCTGCTGGTGGTGTGGCCGCTCTGGCCGATTCACGTCCGCATCCGCGCCGAGAAGAGCCGCCGGATCGCGGCGATCGACGCGCTGATTGCCGGGGCGGGCGAGGCGACGACCCGCGCCGAGACCGTGGAGCTCGAGGCGCTGCTCTCGCATCGCGACCGACTCGTCAATCTGCGCGCCTGGCTCTTCAGCACCGATCTGGTCTCGCGTTTCCTGCTCTACCTGATCATCCCGCCGCTCGCCTGGGTCGGCGCTGCGATCGTCGAGCGGGTGGTGGATCGGATCCTGGCCGCATAGACGGCGACGCGCGCTGGCTCGGTCGTCGCGCTTCGGCGACGGGATTCTCCTTTCGTTACTCTCCCGCGAACCCCTCCCGTCTCGCCTCGATCGAACCCTCCCGCGGAGCCCGCCTTGCCCGATCTGCTCGCCGAGAACCCCGGCAACCTCGCCGACTCGATCTTCGCCGGCCTGAACCCCGCCCAGCGCGAGGCCGTCGAGACGACCGAAGGCCCGCTGCTCGTGTTGGCGGGGGCGGGCTCGGGGAAGACGCGCGTGCTGACCTCGCGGATCGCCTATCTGATCGGTGTCCTCGGCATTCCCGCCGACCAGATCCTCGCTGTCACCTTCACGAACAAGGCCGCCGGTGAGATGAAGGAGCGCGTCGAGAAGCTTCTCGGGCCGGCGGCGCGAGACATCTCGATCGGGACCTTCCACTCGATCGGCGTGCGAATCCTGCGCCGGGACATCGGCCATCTCGCGCGCAGCCGGGGCTTCGTGATCTACGATGACGCCGACACGATCGGCGTGATCAAGGAGATCCTGAAGGCTTCGGATCTCGATCCCAAGGTTCACGATCCGAGGCGCATCCGCTGGCAGATCGACCAGTGGAAGAACGCGGGCCTGCTGCCGCCCGCAGCGGCCAATCGGGCGCGCGACCTCGACGAGGAGATGATCTCCGGCCTGTACGCGAAATATCAACGCAAGCTCGCGGACGCCGAAGCCCTGGATTTCGGCGATCTCCTGCTCCTGACCGCCGAGCTCTTTCGCACTCATCCTCGCGTGCTCGACTACTACCGTCAGAAATACAGCTACATCCTCGTCGACGAGTATCAGGACACGAACGGCGTCCAGTACGGGCTGATCGGCCAGCTCGCCGCGGGGCATCGCAATCTCTGCGTCGTCGGCGATCCCGATCAATCGATCTATGCGTGGCGCGGCGCGGATATCCGAAACATCCTCGACTTCGAGCAGGACTATCCGGACGCCCGGGTGATCAAGCTCGAGCAGAACTACCGCTCGACCCAGCCGATCCTGTCAGGCGCCTCGGCGGTGATCGCCAACAACTACGATCGCAAGGACAAGGATCTCTTCACCGATCGCGAGGGCGGCTCGCCGATCCGCTTCTTCGAGGCCGAGGACGATCGTGAGGAGGCGCAGTTCGTCGTTCGCAACATGCTGACCGCGAATCGCTCCGAGGACGTCGCGTTCAAGCACATGGCGATCCTCTACCGAACGAACGCACAGTCGCGCTCCTTCGAAGAGGAGCTGCTGAAGTACGACGTTCCCTACACGATCGTGGGCGGCCAGCGCTTCTACGAGCGCGCCGAGATCAAGGACATCATGTGCTACCTGCGGTTGCTCGTGAATCCGCGGGACGATCAGGCGCTGCGCCGAATCGTGAACAAGCCGACGCGTGGGATCGGGAAGGCCAGCTTCGAGAAGGTCGAGCAGCTGGCGATCGCGCGGGGGCTGCCGCTGCTCGAGGCCATGCGGGTGGCGGTCGACACGAATCTCGTGGGTCGCACGACGGGCAAGCTCGCGGCCTTTCTCGACATGATGGACGCGTTCGCCTCCTCGCCACAGGGTGGGCTCGCGGTCGGTGGCACGCTCGACGGGTTGCCGCTCGACGACATGATCGCCCGGGTGATGGACGGCACGGGCTATATCCGCGCGCTCGAGAAGGAAGACACGCCGGAGTCCGAATCGCGCCTCGACAACCTCCGCGAGCTGCTCTCGAGTGCACGGGATTTCCATGCGAATAACGAGGAGGAGCTCGCGGGGGAGGATCGCAGCGAGCTCGAGCTCTACCTCGACCAGGTCGCGCTGATCTCGGATCTCGACAGCTACGAGGATCGCGAGGATCGCGTCTCCCTGATGACGGTCCATTCGGCCAAGGGGCTCGAGTTCCCGATCGTATTCCTGGTCGGCATGGAGGAGCGGATCTTCCCGCACGCTTCGTCGAGCCGGGACGAGGCGGGACTCGAGGAGGAGCGGCGACTCTGTTATGTCGCGATGACACGGGCGATGGAGCATCTCTTCCTGACCTGTGCCGCCGAACGCTTTCGCTACGGCGATCGGACCTACCAGTCGCCGAGTCGCTTCCTGCAGGAGATTCCCGACGAGCTGATCGAGACGCTCGGGACGGCGAGCCGCGGGGCCCGCCAACGCGCCGGCGCCTCCTCCTCCGGCTACAGCAGCGCAGGCTCGCGCTTCGACTACTCCTACTCGCAGGACGAGGCGGGCGACGGCGAGAGCGTTGCGATCGGGACGCTCGTTCGACACCCGGTCTTCGGTCGAGGTGAGGTGCTGGCCGTGCTCGGCAGCGATCTGAACCAGAAGCTGCGCATCAAGTTCGAGCGGGCCGGCGTGAAGACGGTGATGGTGCGCTACGCGAATCTGGAGCTCGCCTGACGGAAGCGATGCGAAGCGCGGCCGACCCTTGCGCCGCCCGTGAACGCTTCCTGCCGGCGGTCTCCACAGCGAACGCGAGGTTCCCATGAAGCTCCGCACCGAGACGCTGGGCGAGATCGACCTCGTCACGATCGATCGACAGGCGCGCCGGAGCGGGTAGGGTTCCGGGAGCGCACGGGAGGGCAGGGGTCTTGGGAGAGAGCAGCGACGAAACGCCAGGCCGGACCGTACTCGTGACCGGCGCGACGGGGCTGGTCGGCGGCCGACTGCTCGCACCGCTCAGCGAGCGATACGCCCGGATCCGGACGCTCTCGCGCTCCGGCTCGAATCCCTTCCCCGGCGCGGATGCGCGGCGCTGGGACGGGGTCGATCCCGGCGCGAGCGCACTCGAGGGCGTCGACGCGGTGATCCATCTCGCGGGCGAGCCGATCTTCGGCGGCCTCCCGACCGAGTCGCGCCTGCAGCGCGTGCGCTCGAGTCGGATCGACTCGACGCGCCGACTGGTCGACCGCATGCTCGAGCGCCCGCCCGAGGATCGGCCGTCGGTCTTCGTATGCGCCTCTGCGGTCGGAATCTACGGCGACCGCGGTGACGAGCCGCTCGACGAGTCAGCGGCGGTCGGTACGGGATTTCTCGCGGAGGTCTGCCGTGACTGGGAGGCCGAGGCCGCGCGCGCGATCGAGGCTGGAATCCGGGTCGTGTCCATCCGGATCGGGGTCGTGCTCTCGAGGGAGGGGGGCGCGCTCGGGCTGATGAAGATTCCGTTCGGCCTCGGCGTGGGAGGCAGGCTGGGCAGCGGCGAGCAGTTCTTCCCCTGGATCCACGTCGACGATCTCGTGAAGATCATCCTGTTCACGCTGGAGGAAGAGATCTCGGGTCCGGTCAACGCCGTCGCGCCAGAGGCCGTTCGCAATCGCGATCTGACCCGCGCGCTCGGAGAGGTCCTGGGTCGTCCGACCGTGTTGCCGGTTCCGGCCTTTGCCGTGAAGGCGCTGCTCGGGACGATCTCCGGCGAGCTGCTCGGGAGTCGTCGCGTGGTGCCGGCCGAGCTCTCGAAGCACGGCTTCGTGTTCGACACGCCCACGATTCGCGAGGCGATCGAGAAGGAGCTCGGGTAGCGGGCTGCGGACGAGCGCCGTTGGCGGTGGTGCCGCTCGGTGCGCTCGTGCTTCGCGATCGCCGCAGTCCGCGCGTCAGTCCGCGCGTATCGTGAGGCGAACTTCGAGCTCGCTGGTCGCGGTCCGCCGGCCTCAGTCGGGGTAGGCGGCGCGACGGCGTTCGAGATAGGCGCCCGCGAACTCGCGCCGGATGGGCTCGGGCAGGGGCACGGGCTGCCCGAGTGAGCGAGCCCCCCAGACGATGCGCGCCGCCCGCTCGACCAGCTTCGTGAGCTGAAGCGCCTCCTCGGGGCTGCGCCCCACGACGACCAGTCCGTGGTTCGCGATCAGCGCCGCGGCGCGATCTCCGAGCAGCCCTGCGACGGATTCTCCGAGGGCGGGCGTTCCCGTGCGATGATAGGCCGCGACCCGAACGTCGCCGCCGACATAGTATTCGAACTCCTCGAGGACGCAGGGAATCGGCTGCTGGGCGACCGCGAACATCGATGCGTGGACCGCGTGGGTATGCACGACGGCGCGAATCTCGGGATGGCTCCGCAGGCAGGTCAGGTGGAGATCGATCTCGGTCGTGACCCGCCGCTCGCCGGCCAGCACCCGCCCGTCGAGATCCGTCACGACCAGGTCGTCCACGGTCATCTCCGGATAGCGCATCGCCGTCGGCGTCAAGACGACCTCGCCAGCCGCCGTGCGCGCCGAGACGTTGCCCGCGGTTCCCTCCGTCAGGCCGCAGCGATCCATCTCGTGCACGACGTCCACGACGCGCGCCGCCAGGCGCATGAGGACTTCCGATGAGTTCTTCGATAACGAGGGGCTCATGCAGGCGACGCTTCGTCTCCGGGCGCCGGCGGGCCCTTCAGCTCGACCGTGTTGCCGTCGGGATCGCGGATGTAGATCGAGGGGCCAAAGCCCTCGGCGCCGTAGCGTCTTCCGGTGTCACTGGCTTCGACGCCCGCACGGGCGAGATGCGCGCGGATCGCCGCATCGTCGAAGCGCTCGAGGGTCAGCGCAAAGTGATCGACATTGCGTGCGTCGGGATCGACTGCTCCGCCGCCGGCCCGACCGAGCGGCGAGTCCACGTCCACCAGGTCGATCAAGCTATGGCCGGCGCGCAGCTGGACGAGCCCGAGCTCCTCGAGTCGTCGTTCGACCGGAAAGCCGAGCACGTCGCGATAGAACGCGATCGCGCGCTCGACGTTGGCGACGCGCAGCACCACGTGGTCGATTCCGCGGGTCGCGATGACGCGTGAGGCTTCCTTGGCTGCTTCGGGCATGGGATGTTCCTCCCCCTCGATCAGCGCTGGCCGCCGGTCTTGTCCGAGGAGAGCGGGGGCGGAGCATGCGTCTCGAGCTTGGATTGCCGATCGTGTCGCTCGAGCGCCAGCTCGATCAGCCGGTCGAGCAGGCGCGGATAGGGCAGTCCCGTCGCCTCCCAGAGCTTCGGGTACATCGACACGTTCGTGAATCCGGGCAGGCTGTTGAGCTCGTTCACGTAGAAGCGATGGGTGTCCCGTTCGAGCAGGAAGTCGACGCGCGCCATGCCCTCGGCACCGAGCGCCCGATAGGCCTCGAGCGCCGAGGCGCGGATCGTGTCCGAGAGATCCGGGTCGAGATCGGCGGGGATGATCAGCTGCGTCGCGTCGTCGCGATACTTCGCGTCGTAGTCGTAGAAGGCCTGCGCCGCGCGGATCTCGCCGACGACCGAGGCCTGTGGGTCGTCGTTGCCGAGCACGGCGACCTCGACCTCGCGCGCCTCGACCGACGCCTCGACCAGCACCTTGCGGTCGTAGCGCTGCGCGTCGGCGATGGCGGCGATCGTCTCCGCGAGGCTCTCGACCCGGGAGATGCCGATCGACGATCCCGAGTTCGCGGGCTTCACGTAGGCGGGGAATCCGATCTCGTTCTCCGCGATCTCGGCCGCTGCGGGCAGGCCCTTGCGATCGAGGTCGGCGCCCGAGAAGGTGACCCAGGGCGTGACCGGCAGGCCTGCCTGCGCGAGCAGCCGTTTGGCGAAATCCTTGTCCATCTGGAGCGCCGAGCTGAGCACGCCGGACCCGACATAGGGCACGTCCGCCGATTCGAGCAGCCCCTGCAGCGCGCCATCCTCACCGCCGCGACCGTGGATGATCGGGAAGACGACGTCCAGGCGCCCGACGTCGCCGAGATCGCCGCTGTCCTCGGAGGGTCGCAGCGCCGTCCGCCCCGAGGCCGCGGGCAGAAAGACGCCAGGCTCGTTCAGGACCGTCGCGAGCGTGGCGCCCGGCCGTGTCGCGAGGGCCTTCGCGTCGAGCAGATGCCAGCCACCGTCGGCGTCGACTCCGACCAGGGAGACCTCGTAGCGCGTCCGATCGAGCGCCCCGAGGATCGAGGTCGCAGACACGATCGAGACGTCGTGCTCGACCGATCGTCCGCCAAAGAGCAGTCCGACGCGCAGCTTTCCCATGAGTCCCCCACTGACTCCCCGGGGCACCGAATCGCACCGCCGGGCTCGACGGCCGGGATGATACGCCCGGACCCGGGCTCTCGCTTGACCGGTGGGGAGCACCTTCGTAAGCTCGCCGCGTGACCACCCCCGCCGACTCTCCGCTCCGCGCGTCGCCCCCCGACAGGTCGACCCGATCCGCCTCCGACGAACCCTCCGAGCACACCTCCGGCGGAGCAGGGGGCGGAGGCGTCGCGGGATCGTCTGCGGCGGTCGAGACCTCGCTCGAGCAGAGCGGGCTGCCCGAGGCGCTGCGTGCCAAGCAGGACGCGCTGCTGGCGGGGCTGCGCGAGGCGGGGCGCGTGATGGTCGCGTTCTCGGGTGGCGTCGACTCGAGCTACCTGGCCTGGGCGGCGGATCGCGCACTCGGCGACGACGCGCTGGCCGTGACGGCGGTCTCCCCGTCCTACCCCGAGAGCCATCGCGCGGTCGCCGAGGACATCGTCGCGCGCTTCGGTCTGGCCCATCGCTTCGTGGAGACGCACGAGATGGAGCGCGCCGAGTATCGCGCGAACGCCTCGGACCGCTGCTACCACTGCAAGTCCGAGCTCTTCGAGACGATGGATCGGCTGCTCGCCGAGTCGGGCTTCCGGCGCGTCGCATACGGCGTGAATACCGACGACACGACGGATTTCCGACCCGGTCATCGCGCCGCCGACGAGCACGACGTGATGTCACCCTTCCTGGACGTCGGGCTCTCCAAGCAGGAGATCCGAGCGCTGTCGCGCGCGGCGGGCCTGCCGACCGCCGATCTGCCCGCCTCGGCGTGCCTCTCCTCGCGCCTGCCCTACGGCACCGAGGTCACCGTCGAGCGCCTCGGCCAGGTCGAGCAGGGCGAGCAGCGGCTTCGCGATCTCGGATTCCAGCAGCTGCGCCTGCGACATCATGGCGAGCTGGCGCGCATCGAGATCGATCCCGCCGAGCTGCCGCGGGCGCTCGAGCCCGAGATGGCCCGGCGCATCGTCGAAGCGATCAAGCCTCTCGGATTTCGATACGTGTCGCTCGATCTCGAGGGCTACCGGACGGGATCGCTGAACGAGGTCCTGCAGATTCATCGCGAACCGATTCGCTGAGCCGCGAATCCACTGGGCCTGCTCCCGACAAGCAGCCCGGATCCCTGCGGACCCGGCCGACCCCGACCCACGGCCTCCAACTCGAGACCCAAGCCCATGCTGACGACGATCGAATGCGCAGGACATCCGCGCGACATGGGCCTGGCTCAGGGCGCGGCGGCGCGCACGGCGATTCGCGCCGAGGCCGCGCGGCTGGGTCTGCCGCAGCGGCGGTCGCGTTGGCCCAGTCTGCGGCCGTTGACGATCGGGGCGGTGCGGGGCGTGGGCGCGGGACGCGAGATGTTTCGACATTTTGCGCATCAGGCCGAAAGGCTCGAGGGGCTCGCGCGGGCCTCCGGGCTGCCGCTCGATTCGGTTCTCGAGATGCATCTGCGCGTGCGGGCCGGTGGCGCGCAGGGCGGGCTGCTGGCGCGGCGGGCGACCGTGCGCGCGCGGACGCCGGGTGACGATGGCGACGGCAAACGTGTCTTGCTCGAGCGCACGCTGCCCGGTGCGTTCGACGGCGAGCCTGGCTGGATCCTTCGCGAGAGTCGGCCGGAGGTTGGATTCCGCTCGCTCGAGGTCGGGCTGCCCTGGCTCGTGACGTCCGTGGCGGGCGTGAACGAAGGGGGCCTCGCGGTGGTGGCGGGGCCGCTGCTCTGGGGCACGCCGGGGCGCGAAGGCGATCCGACGTCCCTGCTGCTGGTTCAGGAGTGTCTGCAGCGCTTCGAGGATCTCGACGGGGCGATCGGCTGGTGCATGAAGCGGCCGGTCGAGGGCGAGCAGTCGCTGGTGCTGGCCGACGCCTCGGGAGCCGTTGCGACGGTGCTGGTGAGCGGCCGCGAACGCCGCGTCCAGCCCGGTGAAGGTGAGCTGCATCTCGAGGGCGGTGAGCTGCCCGAGGAGTCGAAGTCCATCGAAGCAGCCCCTCGAGAAGAGGGCCACCTCTCGATCGATGCTCGCGGCCGGCGCCTGCGCCTGCGAATGGACGGCGTCGATCTGAACGCCGCGCTCCCGGCTCCGACTCCGGACTGACGCGGCGGCGCAGCTCGGCGAGGCTCGCCAAGCCGCGCGGGACTCATTCCGCAACCGAGAAGAGTCGCGCCCCCTGCTTGCGGATTCGACAGCCTTCGAGCCGTTCGGCGAGATCGAGCAGATCGCGCCCGCCCGGCCAGCCCGCGAGCATCGATGCGAGCGACGCTCTGCTCTGGGAGGATGCGAGCGACGGCGCCATGGCGCGCTCGAGTCGGCCTAGCATCCAGATCTGGTAGGGGACGACCATCCGCTCGGACTCGATGCCGCCGATCTCGAAGGGATGCGTGAGTGCACCGCCGCCGGTCTGGTGCTCGAAGAAGCCGGGGGTCGCGGTGAAGGTCTTGCCGGGGAGCTCGTTGCCGATCTCGTGGGCCTCGCTGGCGACGAACGCCCGCAGCCGCTCCATCGACCGGCCTAGCACGGGCCACATCTCTTCGAAGAAGACGCCGAGCAGCGCGGCGAGGGTCGCTGGAATCCGATCCTCCGGCAGCCATTCGCCATCGTCCCGATTCGCGACGCGGCCGACGAGCGCGCCCGATTCGTCGAGTCCGTAGAGCCGCTGGCCGTAGCGGCGCGCATTGAGCGCGCCCTCGCCGTTGGTGCGCTCGACCCATTCGGTGACGAGCGGAAAATGGGTTCGCAGCACGAAGCCGGGCACGGGGTCGCGGTAGAGGTGCGCATAGAGCGGGCCGAGCAGGCCGAAGTCGGCCAGGCTCGGGCGCCCGCCGAGCAGGTAGTCGTGCTCGGAGAAATGCGCCTCGAGGAGCGTCAGGATTCGATGCTGGCTGGCCTGCCAGGCTCGCTCGGTCTTCGCGGTGCATCCCAGATGGACGAGGCCCGCGTACACGCCTTTGGGCGAGATGCGGGTATCCGAGATGCCGAACGCCGCCTCGAAGAAGTCCGCGCCGGCTCGACGTCGGGTCGCGCCATCCGCGCCGGCTGCCAGCACGGCGCCCCATTGCTGCTCGTTCGCGCCGCGATGGCTCGGCGCCCGACCGTCTTCACTGAAGAACCAGCGCTGCCAGAAGGCGGGCACGACGAGCCACTCGTCCGCCAGCAGCTCGATCAGGTAGGCGGCCAGTCGCTGGCGCGGACGCGTCGCCGCATCCGGCACGATCGGAGTTCCCGGGTGCTCGGCCTCGCATACGTCGAGGATCTCGCTCGAATCCTGGATCCAGCGCCCGTCGGGCATCTCGAGCTGGGGTACGGCCCCGCTGCCCGAGCGCGGCATCAGCAGGCCGGCGATCAGCTCCGGCGTCGCGAGGATGTCTTCGTAGCCGGGCTCGAGGGCGCCGGAGCGCTGCTTGTATCGCAGGTAGGCGCGAACCTTGCCCGAGAAGTAGCTGTGCTCCCACGAATAGAGGCGATATCGCGTGGCCATGAATCGAGAAGCGGGGCTCGGAGCTGGCGCCTAACGCCGCCCGCGTCGCGCCCCGCCGCTGCGTTCACCGCCCCCGCCTCCGGATCCGCCGCTGCGACCGCCGCCTCCGCTTCGGCCACCCTCTCCCGGCCGCCGGCTACGGCTGCGTCGCCTCGGTCGCTCTTCCGAAGGCTCCTTGCCCGCCTCGCGGTCGAGTCGTTGGATCTCTTCGGCGCGCGTCTCGACGACCGGTCCGAAATCCTCTTCCTCCTCGGGCTGTGCGTCCTTGGCGGCGTCCGGCGCAGAGGCGCGGCCGGCGGATCCCAGCAGGTAGGCGGCGGAGATCCGCGCCAGCTCCTCGATGCCGGATTCGCTCTCGGCCAGGGTCTTCACGAAGGGCAGGATGCGTTCGACGCGATCCTTGGCTTCCTTCTCGGGGAGCGCAGCGAGGTCGGCGGTGGAGCGTTCCCGCAGCGCGACGAGCTCTGCCTCCTTCTCGGTCTCTTCGGCCTTCTCCGAGACATCCTTCGCCCGCTTCTCGAGTCGACGCGTGAGCTGCCGCTCCGTCGGGACCTTCTTCTCCTGGATCTTCATGCCGATCACGGTCTGCATGAACTTGAAGTTGCCGATGTCGAGGCCCGAGATCAGCGAGATCGCGACGCCCGACTTGCCGGCGCGGCCGGTCCGGCCCGTGCGATGCACGTAGACTTCGGGAGAGTCCGAGGTGGTGTAGTTGATGACGTAGGCGAGATCGCTGATGTCGATGCCGCGTGCGGCGACGTCGGTCGCGACCAGGAATCGCAGCTTGCCGGCCTTGATCTTGGCGATGGCCTTCTCGCGGGCGGATTGCGGCAGGTCGCCCGAGATCTGGTCGATGTTGAATCCGCGCTTGGACAGATAGGCCGTGATGAAGCGGACGTCGGCCTTCGTGTTGCAGAAGATGATCGCGCTCTCGGGATTCTCGTATTTGAGGATGCGCGCGAGGATCGCTTCCTTGTCCGCCGCGGGGCACACGTAGTAGTAGTGCTCGATCATCTGGGGGCCGCCGTCGGCCTCGATCGTGATGTCCTCGGGGTCGGTCAGGAAGAAGCGGGAGAGCGAGCGGACCTTCTCGGGCATCGTCGCCGAGAACAGATGCGACTGTCGCTTGCGCGGCAGGTAGCTCGCGACCTCCTTCATGTCCGGCCAGAAGCCGAGCGACAACATCTCGTCGGCCTCGTCGAGCACCAGGACCTTGGTCGAGCTCGAGATCCATGCGATCGTTCTTCAGGTGATCGAGGATCCGGCCCGGGGTCCCGACGACGATATGCGCGCCCTTCTCGAGACCCTCGAGCTGAGGGCCGTAGGCGACACCGCCGTAGATCGGCAGGGTGTTGACGCCGCGGTACTGGCCGAGCTGGTCGAGCTCCTTGGCGACCTGGTTGGCGAGCTCGCGGGTCGGGAGCAGGACGATGGCCTGGGTCTTCGGGAGGCTGGTGTCGATGGCTTCGACCAGCGGGATGCCGAAGGCGCCGGTCTTGCCGCTGCCGGTCATCGCCTGGACGATCAGATCTCCGCCGGCGCGCATCCGGGGAATGGCCGCGGCCTGGACCGGGGTAGGGGTGTGCCAACCGAGGTCGCGGATGGATTGTTGGATATCAGGGGCGACGTCGGCAAAAAGTTCACTGAGTTCAGTCATATAGGGCCGGCACGCTACCCCTCGCGAGGGGCGGGCGCAACGGAGGCCGTGCTAAGGTCGCGCCGATGTCGACTCTCGGCCCCTCGGATGTCGCCTACGTAGCCGCGCTCGCGCGTCTCGCCCTCTCGGAAGAGGAGGCGGCATCGATGGCTCGCGACCTCGAGCAGATCCTCGGCCACGTGCGCTCCCTCGATGCGCTCGACACGGCCGGCGTGCCGCCGACCGCCCACGGATTCGACATGCCGACGCCGATGAGGCCCGATCACCCCGAAGAGCCCCTCGATCCGGAGCTCGCCGTCGCCAACGCACCGGCCCATCAGGGCACCGCCTTCCTCGTCCCGAAAGTGCTCGAGGAGGAGGGCTAGCCCCATGAGTCAGGCCGAGACCCTCCTCGCGGGCAGCCTCACGGAGCAGCGAGAGGGCCTGGATCGCGGAGACGTCAGCGCGTCCGAGCTGGTGGACGCCAGCCTCGCGCGCATCGCCGCGCACGAGAGCCTCGTGGCGGTCGTGTCGACCCGGGAGGCCGCGGCCCGCGCGGAGGCCGAGGCCGCGGCGAAGCGGATCGCCCAGGGCAAGCCGCTGTCGGCGCTCGATGGCGTGCCCGTGCTGCTGAAGGACAACATCGTCCAGGCCGGCGAGCCGGCCACCTGCTCCTCGCGGATTCTCGAGAATTTCGTGTCTCCGTACGACGCGACGGTGACCGAGCGGCTCCAGGCCGCCGGCGCGGTCATCGTGGGACGCACGAACATGGACGAGTTCGCGATGGGGTCCTCGACCGAAAACTCGATCTACGGGCCCAGCCACAACCCCTGGGATCCGTCGCGTGCCTGTGGCGGCAGCTCGGGCGGGAGCGCCGCCGCGGTCGCGGCCGGCCTCGTTCCCCTGGCGCTCGGCTCGGATACGGGCGGATCGATCCGCCAGCCGGCGAGCTTCTGCGGAGTGGTCGGGATGAAGCCGACCTATGGGCGGGTCTCGCGCTGGGGGCTCGTGGCCTTCGCTTCGTCCCTCGATCAGATCGGGCCCTTCGCGCGCACGGTCGGAGATTGTGCGGCGATGCTCGGGGTGATCGCGGGGCACGATCCGCGCGACTCGACGAGTCTCTCCGAACCGACCCCCCTCTCCGGAAAGATGTTAGGCGACGCGCTCGACGGCAGCGTCGAGGGTCTGACGATCGGATTGCCGGGCGAGTATTTCGTCGAGGAAGGCGTCGATCCCGGCGTCCTCTCCCGGGTCCGCGAGGCGATCGCAGAGCTCGAGGCGGCGGGCGCGCGATTCGTTCCCATCTCACTTCCGCATACCGAGCATACGATCGCGACCTACTACCTGATCGCGACGGCGGAGGCCTCGAGCAACCTCGCTCGCTTCGACGGCGTCCGTTACGGGCGGCGCGCCGAGAACGTGAAGGACCTGCTGGATCTCTATCAGCGATCGCGCTCGGAAGGCTTCGGGGCCGAGGTGAAGCGCAGGATCCTGCTCGGCACCTACGTCCTCTCCGCCGGCTATTACGACGCCTACTATGGAAAAGCGCAGCGGGTGCGGACCCTGATCCGTCGCGACTTCGAGGCAGCGTTCGGCGAGTGTGATCTGATCCTGACGCCGACGACGCCCGAGACGGCCTTTGCGCTCGGGGCCAAGAGCGGGGATCCGCTGTCGATGTACCTGTCCGACGTCTACACGGTGTCGGCGAATCTGGCGGGCGTGCCGGCGCTGTCGATGCCCTGCGGACTCTCGGAGGGCATGCCCGTCGGGCTCCAGCTGATCGGTCGCCCGCTCGACGAGGCGACGATCCTGCGCGTAGGCGATGCACTCGAGCGGCGAACCGAGCACCATCTCGCCCGGCCCACGGCGTTGGCGGGAGGCACGGCCTGATGGCGAGCTGGAAGGATCGCTACGAGACCGTGATCGGGCTCGAGGTCCACACGCATCTCAAGACCCGGTCGAAGCTCTTCAGCCCGGCACCGGTCCAGTACGGGATGGAGCCCAACCACTCGGTCTCCGTGATCGATCTCGCGATGCCCGGCGTCCTGCCCGTGCTGAACGAGCGGGTCGCCCTGCTGGCGATCCGTCTGGGTCTCGCGATCCACGCGACCGTGAATCCGCACTCGGTCTTCGCGCGCAAGAACTACTTCTATCCCGACCTGCCCAAGGGCTATCAGATCTCGCAGTTCGAGGAGCCGATCGTCTCGGACGGCTGGCTGGACATCGAGGTCGAAGCCCCGGGTGTGCAGAGCGGGGGCAAGGGAAAGGGCAAGGGAAAGGCTGACCGGGCGCTCGAGCGAAAGCGCATCGGGATCACCCGTGCCCACATCGAAGAGGATGCCGGGAAGTCGATCCATGCCATCGCCGTCGCCGGCAGCGAGGACTCCTGTATCGACCTGAATCGAGCCGGCGTGCCGCTGCTCGAGATCGTCTCCGAGCCGGACCTGCGGAGTGCCCAGGAGGCCAGTGCCTATCTGCGCGCGCTGCGCTCGATCCTCCGGTACATCGGTGTCTCCGATGCCGACATGGAGAAGGGGCAGTTCCGCTGCGACGCCAACGTCTCGATCCGCGAGCACGGCGCGAGCGAGTTCGGGACGCGCACCGAGATCAAGAACCTGAACTCGTTCACCCACGTCGAGGACGCGATCGAGGCGGAGGCGATGCGTCAGGTCGAGCTGATCGAGGACGGCGGCGAGGTCGTGCAGGCGACCATGGGCTACGACCCGGAGCGACGCCGAACCAGCGTGATGCGGCTGAAGGAGAACTCGGACGACTACCGCTATTTTCCCGACCCCGACCTGATCCCGCTGAAGATCGACCCCGCGCGCATCGAGGCCGTCCGCGCGGAGATGCCCGAGCTGCCGGAGGAGAAGCGGGCGCGCTTCGAGTCGCAGTACGGCCTCTCTGCCTATGACGCGGGCGTGCTCACTGCCAGCCGAAGCCTCGCCGACTTCTTCGAAGAGACCACGCGGGTCTGCGACGCGCCGAAGGTCGCGGCCAACTGGATCACGCGCGACGTCCTGCGGGAGCTGAAGGAGAGGGAGTGCGAGCTCGAGGAGCTCGCGCTGTCGCCGGCGACACTCGGGGCGCTGATCGGGCTCGTCGAGGCCGGGCGCTTGACCGCGCGCAGCGCTTCCGAGCTCTTCCCGGACCTCGTCGCCGACGGAGGAGATCCCGAGGCCTTGATGATCGAGCGTGGGCTCGAGGCGGTCTCGGATGCCGGCGCGATCGACGGCTTCGTCGACGAGGTGATCGCAGCGAATCCCGACGTCGTCGAGCAGGTTCGAGGCGGAGACGACAAGCCGCTCAACTTCCTGATGGGCCAGGTGATGAAGGCGAGCCAGGGCAAGGCGGATCCGGGCCAGGTTCGCAAAACCCTCGCCGAACGGATTCGCGGCTGAGATGAGGCCGCGCCGGCGCCCGGTCGCGAATGATCGGGGCCGAACGGGGGGATCGTGCTGAGACTGATTCCCAAGCTGATCGCGGCGCTGCTCGCGCTGATCCTGCTGCTGGTCGGCTGATCGCGGTCGCGCTCCCTCGACTGGTCAACACCGAAGAGTTTCGGCTGGCGATGAGCGAGACCGTCGC
The DNA here is from genome assembly GCA_963698485.1 of uncultured delta proteobacterium. Lineage (GTDB taxonomy): Bacteria > Myxococcota_A > UBA9160 > UBA9160 > UBA4427 > UBA4427. The sequence goes on from CAVORA010000007.1 coordinate 278,736, forward strand.
GGAAGCGATCGGGACGCCCATCGAGTGGGCGAGTCTCGAGGTGGGCTTGTTCCCGCCGCGGCTGATCGTGCAGAATCCGGTCCTGCTCGCCGAGTCCGTCGATCGGGAGCAGGCCAGCCTCTCGGCCCGGTCCGTCGACCTGCGACTGTCGGCCCGGGCGATCCTGGCGCAGCGCATCCAGGTCGATTCCCTCGTCCTGCGAGGCGTCGAGCTGGTCGTGACGCGTACGCCCGAGGGCTTCGTTCTGCCGCTCCAGGACGAGCCGGCAACGGAGGAGACCGAGGCCGCCCCCGCCCCGTCGGAGCCGCCAGCGCGCGACGCCTCCGAAGAGCTCGAGCTGGCGATCCGCCGATTCGCGCTGGAAGAGAGCCGCTTGATCATTCACGACCGGACGCTCCCGCGTCCGATCGAGTGGCGATTCGCCGACCTTCGCTTCGAGGCGAAGGGGGACTCGCTCTCGGGTCCACTCGCCGTCGAGCTCTCCTCGCGCGTGTCCCAGGGCGATCGCGACGTCGGTGGGCTGTCGATCTCGGGAGAGGCCGAGCTGAGCGGTGATTTCGATCTCGTCGTCGACATCGACTCCTTGCTGCTGCAGGAGATCCAGCCCTACGTCTCGGAGGCGACGCTCGCTGGAGCGCTCTCGGGCCGCGTCGAGGTCGAGGGATCCGGTGAGCAGATGGCCAGGGCCAAGGCCGATCTGCGGATCGAAGACATGGCCATCGAGACCTTCGGTCTCGACCTGGTCGGCCGTCTCGATCTCCGTGCCGAGCAGACCGGGGATCAACCGATCGCGTTCGTCACGACGATCGACCTGGGCAACCGCGGGGTCGCGCAGATCGAGGGCACGACGAGCCTCGACGGGGCGATCGCCGCGAAGCTCGATCTGAAGGCCCTCGAGCTCGCGCCCTTCGCGAAGCTCGCCGGCGAGGAGATGAAGGTCTCGGGTCTGGCGACGGGAAAGGTCGAGCTGGCGACGCGGCCGGGCGAGGGGCTGTCGCGGCTGTCCACGGATCTCGCGATCGCGAAGGCACGTTATGCCGACGAGGCGATCGACCTGACGGGCGCCCTCGATCTCGTGCTCGATCTCGACGGGCTCGGGGAGCAGGATCCCGTTCGATTCGATGCGGCGTTGGATCTGGACGGCGGAGGGCGGATCGAGGCGAAGGGCGTCGCGACCCTGGCGGGGGCGGTCGATACCAAGCTGGTTCTGGGCGACGTGGATCTCGCGCCGATTGCGCCGTGGGTTCCCGAAGGCACGACGATCGCAGGTCGGATCACCGGCGATGCCGACGTGCGTCTGACGGCGAGTCGCAAGGTCGAGCGGCTCTCTGCCAAGCTGCGGATCGCTTCCGCGCGACTCGTGAGCGACCCGATCGACGTTTCGGGCCGCTTCGACCTCGACGCCGGCCTGGTCGGTGCGGGTCCGATCGACCTGCGTGCGGCGCTGCTGCTCGAGGATGGAAGTCGGCTCGAGATCGACGGCACGTCGACGGTCGAGGGCGCCGTCGACTTGAACGCGAAGCTCGAGACCTTCGATCTCGCGCTGATCAAGCCCTTCCTGCCGGATCCGGAGATGTTGCTCGCGGGCTCGGTGACGGGCACGGGGCGTGTCGTCGGGGACGTGAGTGCGCCGGAATTTCTCTCGCTCGACGTGGGAGTCGATCAGGGGGTCTTCAAGACCACCGAGTACTCGGTCGAGGGGCCGTTCCTCGCCGTCGCGAAGGTGAAGGAGCCCTTCTCTCGCCCGCGCGGCACGATCGACCTCGACCTGACGGCGGCACGGGTGCAGTACCTCGATCAGTTCGTCAAACGCGCTGGCATGCGCGCGGAGCTCTCGACGCGCTTCGTGCCGAAGGAATCCGGTGAGATCGTCTTCGAGAGCAAGCTCAAGCTGCGCGACGTCGACGGCATCCTGCTGCAGGGCGCGATCGGCAAGACCACGCTGATCGCGCTCAGCGCCCCGGACTTCGATCTCGCAGGATGGGCCGAGGTCTTCCCGGCGATCGCCGAATACGAGGCGACGGGCATCGTCGAGCTCGACGGCTTGAGCCTCGAGCTGATCGAGGGCGCTCCGAGTCGTTTCGGCGGTCGCATCGCGCTGCGAGGCATCGGTCTGACCGTCCCGGATGCCGGCCGGATCCGGCTGCGAGGCCAGATCGTCGGGGAGGAGACGCGCATCCGCACCCAGGGACTGCGCGCTCTGATCGCCGGCGCGACGATCGCCATCAAGGGCTCGGTCGAGGAGCCGCTCGGTCCGGGTATCTTCGACCTCGAGATCGAATCGAGCGGCGAGGTCGAGGTGAACGATCTGCTGACCGAGCTGGCCGCGGCAGGGGGCACGCTCTTCGGCCCGCTCGAGTTCAAGGGGCGCCTCGAAGGCTTGACCGGCTCGGACCAGGCATGGAGCGAGACCATCGTCGGAGACCTGAACTTCTCCATCGGCAAGAAGCAGGGGGGTCGACTGCGGGGTGTCTCTTTGCTGCGCACCGTGCTCGACCAGATCCCGCTGCTCGGCGGCGCGGCCCGCCTGACCCAGCCCTTTCGCGGCGGGAAATCCGTCGACGATTATTTCACGGAGCGCTTCGAGATCATCGAGGGCGAGTTCGTGATCGGCCAGGGCAAGCTGGAGGCGCGAACCCTGCGCCTCGCCTATGACGGCTACGAAGCGCGGCTCACCGGTCCCATGAGGCTGCGGGATCTCGGGATCGACATGACCGGCGAGCTGCTGCTCAAGGGAGATCTCGTCTCGGCGCTCGGTGGCCTCGCCGGGGCGCAGATGGAGGAGCGCGAGCCGATCCGCATCCAGCTCGCGAAGGTCACCAATACGCTCGGCGATCCGAAGGTCGTGATGACGAAGGAGACGCTGGCAGCGGTCCCGAAGCTGCTCTTCCAGGCGACGGGTCTCGATACGATCACGCTCGGTATCGGCAAGGGTATCAAGAAGGGTGTCGACAAGGTGCTCGAGGGCGTCGGCGGCGGGCGCAAATGATCGGCAGCTTCGAAGCAGCCAGCGCGCAGGCCGCACCGCGCTCGCTCGGCACCCGTGACTGCGATCACGCCCGGTCGGGAGGGCGGTTCGGGCCGCCAGGCGGCGTGCGGCGAACTTCAGGCGGAAGCTCAGACTAATCGGGGGCGGGCCGATACGGGGTGCAGGGAGCTCCTTGATGTCCGCCACCATTCTCTGCATCCACGAGGACCACGAGGTCGCTCGCCTCCACGGCGAAACCCTGGAGGCCGAAGGATTCGAGGTGCTCGTCGCGCGCAATGGCCGACAGGCATTCGATCTGCTTCGCACTCGACAGCCCGACTATGTGATGGTCGACGCCCACCTTCCCCGGCAAGATGGATTCGAGATCCTCGCGCAGCTGCGCACGATCGAAGCGTTCGAGTCGACGCCCGTCCTGATCGTCACGGATGGCGACCTGACGCCGGACCTGGCGCGTCGCGCGGTCTCGCTCGGAGCGGTCGGCATCGAGCCGTCCCCGGTCGCCGGTGATCGACTGCTGGCGCGCGTGCGCGAGTTCGTGAAGTCGAGCAAACACGATTCGATGCCCAGTGCGGGATTGTCGGCCGCGGGGTCGCTGCGGGAGATTCCGCTGCCCGAGCTTCTTCACGCGCTTCGTCTCGAACGGCTATCGGGTGTCCTGCTGCTCGATCACGGCAAGAAGAAGAAGGCGGTCGAGTTCCGCGAGGGCTGGCCGGTCTCGGTCAAGTCGAATCTGATCTCCGAGTGTCTCGGGGGCTACCTGGTCAGAAACGAGCTCTGCTCGCAGCAGGAGCACGATGAATCCGTCGTTCGCATGAGAGCGGGGGAGGGGCTGCAGGGCCAGATCCTGGTCGCGATGCAGGTGCTCGACGAAGAGATGGTCGTCGAGGTGTTGCGCGATCACGCCCTCGAGAAATTCTACGAGCTCTTCGGCTGGCGAGACGGTCGTTATGAAATCCGTCGAAGCGTGCACGTGCAGCGCGGCTCGAGCATCGCGATCGAGGGACATCCGGCGAAGCTGATCATCGAGGGCGTGCGAAGGCGTTTTCCGCTGAAGCAGATCGACCGCTACCTCGAAGCGCACCGCGACGAGTTTCTCGTCCCGCTGGCCGCCGGTGAAGACCAGATTTCCGAAGTCGGGCTCGATCCGCGCGAGTCGGAGTGGGTGCTCGGACTGGATGGCTCGATGAAGGTCGCCGAGCTGGAGGGTGCACCGGAGTGGGTCCGTCGTCTCGTCTTCGGACTCGTCTCGATCGAGTTTCTCGAAGTCGCCCGCCACGCAGGAGACCAGGAGGCCGCGAGGAACATCGCCGAGCGCATTCGGCAGGGCGGCACGGCTTCGCCGGCAAGGGAGGAAGAGGCGCTGCGCGCGGAGCTGGCTGCGCTGGCGAACCGCATCAAGAACAAGGATCACTACGGGGTGCTCGACGTCGCGCCGACCGCCGACGACGAGGAGATCCGGGTGGCCTATGCGTGCCTTGCCAAGCGAACCCATCCCGATCGATTCCATTCGGCCAGCAGCTCGGTGCGCCAGCTGGCTTCACAGGTCTTCGATCGGGTCGCGACCGCCCATGCGGCGATCGCGACTCGTGAGGCGCGGACCGCGTATGCCCAGGAGCTGTCCCGCGGCCGGCGCCTCGAGGCCGTCGAGGACGAGGGCCGGCGCGCGCTGGCGGCGGAGACCGAGTTCCAGAAGGGCGAGGCCCGGATGGCGAATCGCGATTATGAAGGGGCGCTTCTCTGCTTCGGTCGGGCGATGGAGAACTTCCCGAGCGAGGGTGAGTACCGGTCCCATTACGGATGGTGTCTCTACCTCTGCCATCCGGACAATGACGTGATGCTCGGTGAGGCGCTCGAACACTGCAGGGAGGGCCTGAAGCTGGCGAAGGATCGGGAGAAGCCCTACCTCTTGCTCGGCCGGCTCTACAAGGCCATGGGCAAGGCGGGTGCCGCGAAGAAGATGTTCTCGCGAGCCGTCGAAATCAAGCCGCAGTGTGTCGAGGCGATGCGCGAGCTGCGGATCATGAACATGCGTCGCGACAAGTCGCAGGGCATCGTGCAAGGCGTGGGCAAGGGCGTCCTGAAACGCATCTTCCGGCGCTAGTTCGCGAGCCTGCTGGCGCGTGACCGCGAGATAGCAGCTCGAGAGACGCGCAAGAGAAGCGAGAGCGACGCGAGCGAGCGGAAGAGGGGCCGGGACTGCGATGGGACAGAATGCAGCGAAGGGAGTGACGGGCAAGGAGATCTGGCTCGACGGTCAGTTCGTCCCGTGGTCGGAAGCGAACGTCCACATCCTCACCCACACGCTCCACTATGGACTGGGTGTCTTCGAAGGCATTCGCTGTTATGCCGGAGCAGACGGTCGATCTTCGGTCTTCAGGCTTCCCGAACACATCAGGCGGCTCTTCGATTCCGCGAAGATCAACCTGATGAAGATCCCGTTCACGCCCGCCGAGCTCGAAGACGCGACCTGCGAGTCGCTGCGCCGAAACGGGCTGGCCGAGGGTTATATCCGTCCGCTCGTCTTCATAGGGGACGGCGCGATGGGGCTTCATCCTGGAGACAACCCCGTTCGGGTCGCAGTCATCGCATGGAAATGGGGCAGCTATCTCGGCGAAGAGGGCATGGCGAAGGGCATCCGTGCCAAGATCTCGACCTTCTCGCGGCATCATGTGAACGCCAAGATGACCAACGGCAAGACGTGCGGGGACTACGTGAATTCGATCCTCGCGAAGCGTGAGGCGCTGCTGGACGGGTTCGACGAAGCGATCATGCTCGACACCCAGGGCCTGGTCTCCGAATGCACCGGAGAGAACATCTTCGTGGTGCGAAACGGTCGGATCAAGACACCGCCGCTCTACAGCGTGCTCGACGGGATCACGCGTGACTCGATGATCGAGGTGGCCCGGCGCTGTGGCTACCAGGTCAGTGAGAGCCAGCTGACGCGCGACGATCTCTACGTGGCGGACGAGATCTTCCTGACGGGCACGGCGGCCGAGGTCACGCCGATTCGCGAGATCGACTATCGCCAGATCGGGGAAGGTCGGCGCGGCCCGATCACCGAAGAGCTGCAGGCCGCCTTCTTCGACATCGTCACGGGCGCCGACGCCCGCTTCGATCATTGGCGCACGTTCCTCTAGTCGTCCCGTCTCACGGCGTTCTCGAACAGCGCGCTAGCTCTCGGCCAGGCCTTCAGCCGAGGACGAACGCGCAGACCGCTTCTTCGAAGCCTTGCGGGTTGTCCGTGGCCACGGAGTGCGCCGCCTGGGGCACGACCGCGAGCGTTCCGTTCTGCAGGACCTCGTCGACCATGCGGTCGGCCGTATCCGGGGAGAGGATGTCCGAGGCCGCGCCGCGGACGACGAGGGTCGGGCAGGGGAGCTTGGCGAGTGCGTCCCACTGCTTCTGGACGAAGAGCTCTTCCTGGCGTCGGGATGCCTCGTCATCGGGCCGGTCGCCGCGAAGCCTGGGGTCCATCTTCAGCTCGTAGAGGCCGTCGTCCCGCTGGCGGAGGCCGTACCGCGCCATTCGAAGCAGGGCCTCCGGCTGGCCGGCCGGATAGTTGAGCGAAAGCATCCGGGCGTATTCCTCGATGCTCGTGAAGACCGGGGCGCGCTGCTCGGACATCTCCTTGCCGATCCGGGCGATGCCGCGCGCGTCGAGCTCGGGGGCGATGTCGACGAGCACGAGCCCCGCGAGTCGCTCGGGATGACGGCCGGCGAAGGCCATGGATACCCTGCCGCCCATCGAGAATCCGACCAACACGAAGCGATCGATCCCGAAGTGTTCGAGGAGCGCCTCGAGGTCGTCGGCCATCGTCTCCGCGTCGTAGCGACCCTCCGGATCCCAGGCCGAGTCACCGTGTCCACGCTGGTCCACCGCGAGCACGCGGTAATGCTCGACGATGGCCGGAACGAAGTCGTCCCAGAGATGGGCCTCGTTGCCGTGTCCATGAAGGAGCACGAGGGGGACGCCCTGCTGGCTCCACTCCAGGACGTGGAGCTCGAGTCCGTGGCTGCCTTCGACGCGATGGGAGATCGGTTCCATCCGAACACGGTATCACGGCTGGCGGCTGCGCAAGGGCCTCAGAACTCCGCCCGCAGGTTGAAGCGAATGGCTCGCCCGGGCAGGAGCACCTCGTCCTTGTTGAAGGAGATGTGGTTGCGGCCGCGGACATCGGTCAGGTTCCTGGCCAGGACGCTCAGCTCGAGGGGCATCGCATCGATGAAGTCGATGCGATGCGTGAGCGACGCGTTCAGGTAGGTGAAGCTCTTCGTGGGATTCTCGAACTCGCCGATCTTCTCCTGGGCCTCGGTGCGGACGAAGCCCACCCGCAGCTCGGTGGCGGGAGCTTCGAAGCGGAGCCCTGCTCCCCAGCGGATCGGGACGATGCGCGGTAGGTCGCGGCCGCCGGTCGCGGTCGCGTTGTCGAAGCGCGCGCGCACGTAGTCGAAGCGACCGTCGAGGCCCAGCGTTCCGAGCTCGAACTCGTAGAGGTCCAGCTCGCCCTGGACCTCCGTGCCCCAGAAGAGCGCGTCGCGGTTGCTGTACCGGAGCTCGTCGAGGGCGTCGGGACCGACAGCCGGCGCGCCGTCTTCGTCGACCGTGTTACCCGTGAGGCCGGCGAAGATGAAGTCGTCGTATTGGGTCACGAAGCCGGCTACCTCGATGCGCCCGCGGTCGAATTCGAGCTCGACTCTCAGGTCGCCCGTATACGACGTCTCCTCGTCGATATCGGGATCGCCGATCTCGAAGGTCCCGGTCGCTTCGTGGGCGCCGCGTGCCAGCAGCTCGACCTGGGAAGGCGCCCGCTGGCTGACCGAGCCGTTGACGCCGATCGTCAGCCACTCCGTCGGCATCGCGACCAGGCCCAGCGCGCCGGAGACCGGGGTGAAGTCGAGGTCGCGGTTGATCCCGTCGATGTCGACGCCCTGGACCCGGGTCTGCTCGACGCGGAAGCCCGCTTCGAGCGTCAGGATCTCGCCGAGCGGTCGCTCCTCGAAGAAATAGACCGCCGCGGTCGTGGTCTCTGTGGGAGCGAGGAACTCGGCCGCCTCGCCTTCACCGCGGAAATCCCGGTAGCGGCCCTGCACTCCGATCGCGCCCGCGAACCCGAAGAGCTCCTCGTGAAGCGCTTCGAGCCTGGCCTCGAACTCTTCGTTTCGATAGGTCTGGCCTACGGTTCCGTCCGCGACCTCGTCGTGCTCGTAGTCGGAGTAGACGCCTCGGAGGCGGATCTCACGCAGCCCCGGCATCGGGTCGAAGAGGTCTCCCTCGAAGCGGAAGCGATCCGTCTGCATGTTGATCTCGACGGGCTCGTCCTCTTCTGGAATGCCGTAGTCGTTCTCGGCGCGCGTATAGGAGGCGCCGATGCGCGCCTTGTCGCCCACGAAGTAGGATCCGCCGACCGAGCCCATCCAGGCCTCGACCTGCGAGCCCGACTGGATATGCGGCTTGTCGTCATTGGGAATCGAGTAGTCGTTCGAGCGCCGGAACAGGCCATCCGCGTGCCACGCGAAGCTCTCGCCGCCGCCTTCGAGCATGGCGGCCAGGTCGCGTTCGTTGGCGAGCAGGCCGATGCCGCCGAAGACCTCGCCTCCGATCTGCTCGGCGGGGATGCGATCCGGCACACGGTTCGTGATGAGGTTGACGACGCCCGCGGAGGCTCCGCCCCCGTAGCGAAGCGTGGCCGGGCCGCGTACGACCTCGACGCGGCGGGCGGTGAGCGGGTTCACGGGCACTGCGTGGTCCGGGCTCTCCCGCGACACGTCCTGGGTCCCGAGCCCGTCTTCGAGCACCTCGGTTCGAAACGCGTCCTGGCCGCGGATCACCGGTCGGCTGGCGCCCGCAGTGAAGCCCGTCGAGGAGAGCCCAGGGATATGGCTGAGGGACTCGCCCAGGGTCGAGCCCAGGTTATTCAGGAGCTCGTCGCGGCCGACCCGATCGACGGGGATCGAGAGCTCGTCGCGATCGTGCACGAGCGGAGACGCGGTGACGACGATCGTCTCGGTCTCCCCGTGTTCGTCGTGCTCGTGCTCATGAGCGTGTTGGCTGGCTGGTACGTCGGCGTCGGAGGTTTGCTCGGAGTCCGCGCGGACGCTGGTGGGGACGGCGAAACAGAGGGCGAGGCCCAGCAATAGCGTGGCAATTCGGGCTTGGATGGGTTGTCGGCGAGAGCTCGAGATCATGGATGTCTACCTCGTCTACACCCGCCGCGATCGACGGGGGTAGCGCATGCGCGACGGACGCTTCGCGGCGGCGACCGCGCATGTGGCGCGGACGGGCCGGGGCTCGACGCGCGCCGCGCACGGGCGGCGGAACGTCGGGTGGGGGTCACGTCGGGTCTTGAAACCGGTTGGGTTCAGGCGTTCGGGGTAGGCTGCGTCGGCGGAGCACGCGGCGCATGGGCATGGCGCAGGACGCGCTGCCAAGATGCGGTCTGGCCGGTCGGGAGACGACCCGCGATGCGCAGATCGATGGCGACCTGGGCCGTGGGCGCGCGATCGGCATCGTCTTGCGAATCCGAGCGACATGCGAGGCAGGCCTCGATCTCGAGCGCCTTGCGTGAGGAGTGCTCGTGATGCGAATCGTCGGACGAGACCTGGGAGTCGCCTTCGCGATCGACCGGGTCGCTGGCCGTGTCGTTGGCCGTGTGACTGACCGCGTGGCCAAGTCCGTGACCGAGAGCGTCGCCCCGGGTGTGGTCGTGGGCGAGCGGATGGCTCCAGGAGACGAGCAGGCCCGCCATGCATAGCAGGGCAACGAGCCGAGCTCGCAGCAGCGAAGATTTCTGCATGGGGTTACGCATCGCGCGCACTGGTTAGCACTCCGGAGTCGCCGTGCGCCAGCACGGTCAGCCGCGACGAGGAAGCTGGATCTTCGGCTCTTCGGCGTTGGGCCGGTACAGCACGACGGTGTGCCCGACGACACCGCAGAGCGCCGACGCGCTGGCCTCGCGCGAGCTGCTGCGCCGCCTCCTTCTTGTTCTCCGGCTGGCGCAGGCGGACCTTGACCAGCTCGTGCTGGGTCAGCGCTTCGTCGAGCGCCGTGACGACCGCCGGACTGATGCCGGCCTCGCCCACGAAGACGATCGGCTTGAGCGGGTGGGCCAGGCCGCGGAGGTGGCGCCGCTGGGCGCTGTCGAGGGTGGGGGCGGTGGGGGCCGCGTGCTTGGGGTCGCCGGACACGGGGATCTCCGATTCGAGGGCGTTGCGGGCGCCCGGGCGCGCGACCGTAGCCCACTCCCGGCGGGACGACGCCTGGAGATCTGCAGCGGCAGGGCCGGGGGCGCCCGAGCCGGCGTCGAATCCTGGCCAGGCGGACTCAGGACGGCCACTGGGCGTGCCGATGAGGCTTGCGATGGCCAGCCAAAAGCCGATCCCGTTGGTGGGGCGTCTCGCGATCCAGCTCAAGATGTTGACCTCGCACGAGGTCGAGCGCGCGATCGAGCAGAGCGTCTCTTCTGGAAACCCCCGACTCGCGCAGGTCTGCCTGCAGATGGGGCTGCTCGACCGCGAGCAGGTCGCGAAGCTCCAGCAGATCCAGAAGGATCTCGTCGAGAAGCATCGCGCCAAGCAGGGCGCTGCGACCGGCAAGCCCCCCGCTCCCGCCCGGGCCTCCTCCGCGGCGAGGCCCCAGGCGCCGCCCGCAGCGGCGGAGATCCACGCGGCCGCCGAGCACGCCGCCCGCGCGGCCTCGCCAATGACCACGCGCGAGGTCGACGCCCTCGCGGAGCCCCCTCGCAGCGCCGTATCCGCGGCGCCCGAGACCTCCGTCCTACCCGACGCGGTCGGGACCCGGCAGGCCCCGAGCGCCTCGCCTGCGCCGCCGAGGCAGGCGCCCCCCGTCGAGGCTCCCGTTCCTCCTCGAGTGCCGTCCTCGCCGGGGCCGCCGCCCAAAGCGATCGCGGCTCGGGAGGCGGCGGGCGATGGCCGCGGCTCCCTCGAGCTGCCGATTCCCGACTACGCCGCATCGGATCGAGATCGACTGGAGGCGGCCCTCGCCGCCGGCGTCGCGGCCAGGGCCTCGGACGTCCACTTCCACGCCGGGGGCGCGCTCAAGCAGCGCATCAACGGTGAGCTGGTCGTGACCGAGCCGTCGATCGAGGCCGAGGCGGTCGAGCGGATGGTGGCGTCCGCGCTGACCCAGGAGCAGCGACAGCGACTGCGCGACCTCGGGGAGATCGACTTCTGCTTCGACCTGCCGGGAACCGGACGCTTTCGGGCCAATGCCTATCGCCAGCAGCGCGGCCTGGACGCCGTGTTCCGCATCATCCCCGACAAGCCGCCGACGCTCGAGGAGCTGGGACTGCCCCAGGAGCTGAAGAAATACACCGATTTCCACCAGGGCATGGTCCTGATCACCGGACCAGCGGGCTGTGGAAAGTCGTCGACGCTCGCCGCGCTCGTGAATCACATCAACGAGACCCGCGACGAGCACGTGCTGACCGTCGAAGACCCGATCGAGATCATTCATCCGTCGAAGCGCTGCCTCGTGAACCAGCGGCATGCCGGCCATCACACGGCGAGCTTCTCGCGCGCCCTGCGCGGCGCGCTGCGCGAGGATCCCGACATCATCGTGATCGGCGAGCTGCGCGATCTCGAGACGATCAGCCTGGCGATGACTGCGGCGGAGACGGGACATTTCGTGCTCGCGACGCTGCACACGTCGAATGCGGTCCGGACCGTCAATCGCATGATCGGCGCGTTCCCGTCGAACGAGCAGGATCAGGTGCGGGCGATGCTTTCGGAGTCATTGCGCGCCGTGATCTCGCAGAGGCTGGTCCCGACCGCCGACGGCAGCGGCCGGATCCCGGCGCTCGAGCTGCTCGTGATCAACCGCGCGATCGGAAATCTCGTGCGCGACGAGAAGACCGTCCAGATCCGGTCTTCGATGCAGACCGGCAAGGCTCACGGCATGTATCTGCTCGAGCAGAGCCTGAACGAGTACGTGGCTGCGGGCAAGATCACGCGCGAGGTCGCGCTCGCGCTGGCCGAAGAAAAGAAACTGATCACGGCGGGCGCCTGACGGTCGCTGCGCGCGATCCACCAGGCCCGCGAGGACCCATTCTGTGGCTGCAATCGATCCCCTGCTCGTCCATCTGAAAGAGAACGACGGCTCCGACCTCCATCTCGTCGCGGGTCAACCGCCGCGCTTCCGAGCCAAGGGCTCGGTTCGAGTGATGGAGGGCCAAGGCGTGCTCGACGACGCGACGCTGCGCGCGATGATGCACGAGGTGGCGACGACCCGCGCCTGGGAAGAGTACGAGACGACGGGCGACCTCGACTTCGCCTTCAGCCTGGACGGCGTGGCGCGTTTCCGCGCGAATTATTTCATCCAGCAGACCGGGGCGGCCTGCGTCTTCCGGATCATCCCCGAGGAGATCATCTCGCTCGAGGATCTGAGTCTTCCGCAGGCGGTCTGCGATCTCGCGGACCTCTCGGAGGGGCTCGTGCTGGTGACCGGCCCGACCGGCTCGGGCAAGTCGACGACGCTGGCTGCGATCATCGACAAGATCAACAAGACCTATTCGCGCCACGTCGTGACGATCGAGGACCCCGTCGAGTTCGTGCACCAGAACCGCAACTGCCTGTTCTCCCATCGCGAGGTCGGACTGCACACCCAGGGCTTCAGCCCCGCCCTCCGCTCCGCGATTCGCCAGGACGCCGACGTCATCCTGGTCGGCGAGATGCGCGAGATGGAGACGATCAGCCTCGCGATCACGGCCGCCGAGATGGGCATGCTGGTCTTCGGCACGCTGCACACCAACAACGCGGCCAAGACCATCGACCGGATCATCGATGCCTTCCCGGCCGAAGAGCAGAACATGGTCCGGCTCTCCCTCTCCGAATCCCTGGCGGGCATCGTGTCGCAGCTCCTGCTTCCGCGCGCCGACAAGGGCGGGCGCATCGCCGCCAACGAGATCCTGCTGAAGTCGGCCGGACTGCCTAACATCATTCGCGACGGCAACACCCCCATGCTCAGTCAGGTGATCCAGGCCGGGAAGAGCCAGGGCATGCAGGCGATGGACGACGTCCTCTTCGCCTATGCCAAGGCGGGCAAGGTCACGGCGCAGGACGCCTACATGAAGGCGACGGACAAGTCGCGCTTCGCGCCGCTGCTGCAGGCAGAGGGTGGCGAGCCGCCGATCGCCGGCTGAGCCCCCGACTCCCAGACCCCCCAATCCCAGAAGAGATCGGTTCATCCGTCGACGACCGTCGACGGTGACGCTGTCCGTGCGCGTGCCTGCCCGGGCAGGCACGCGCACGATCGGGGAATTTCGCCGGTTCCCGTGGATCCTCGGGGGCACCGGGCGTCCCGCCTCGATGGGCTCGTCGGCGGGTGGGCGGCGAGGTGTTGAGTTTGGTCCGCATGACGTGCAAGAATGCGGCTGGGGGGAGGGGAAGGACAAGAAAGATTCCACCTGATGCTGAATCATGCTGCTGTTGTCTACCCGTCTCGTCCCCGCCGCGTCCTTGCTGCGGGGATCAACACGCTACTGACGCTCTCCCTCGGGCTCGTCTTTGCAACCTCTGCGGCTGCACTCGACTCGATCGATCTCAGCGTCGAGGCGGAGCCCACGGCGGAGGGCGAATGTCCCCGTCTCGTCCAGATCAAGTACCCCTTTCTCGAATGCGCCAATGGCCAGATCGGCCAGTCGGACGCCGACGAGACCTGGGACAACTCGCGTCGGATCCCGCTGGGGCGCGCCTTCATCGAAGGCAACGGGTACTGGGGCGCTGAGCTGAACTCAGACTGAGGCGAGCGGCTGCGGCGCGCGCGGCGGTCGCAGCTTTGGCTGCTGCGAGAGGCGAATGTCGAAGCGCGATGCGCCCGCGACCGAGCGGAACCGTGAGCCGATTCTCGAGGTGCTCGCGCGCTGGCTGAGCCGGCCCGCGCGCGTCCTCGAGGTCGCCAGCGGCACCGGCCAGCACGCGGTCTTCTTCGCCGCGCACCTGCCTCACGTCACGTGGCAGCCAACGGAGCCCGATCCGACCGGTCTCGACTCGATCGAGGCATGGAGGCTCGAGGCCGGGCTTCCGAACGTAGAGCGCCCGATCGCGCTCGATGCGTGCGACGCGGACTGGCCATTTCCGTCGGGTCGATTCGACGCGATCTTCAACGCGAACCTGATCCACATCGCGCCCTGGCGTGTCGCAACGGGTCTGCTCGAGGGCGCCGGCCGGACCCTGGAGAGCGGGGGGTTGCTCTTCCTCTACGGCCCCTTCAAGGTCGGCGGCTCGCATACGTCCGCGAGCAACGCAGCCTTCGACGCGAGCCTCAAGCAGCGCGACCCGAAACATGGCGTACGCGACCTCGAGGAGGTCCTCGCGGTCGCCGAGCGAAACGACCTCGTCTGGCAGGAGACCAACGACCTGCCCGCCAATAACAAGCTGATCGTCTTCCGCCGCGCTTGAGTCGTGGCGTGTCGACGCAGGCAGACGCGCGATCTGTCGCCTAACGCTTCGAGGGATCAGCGGAGTCGGCGCCGCTCCAGGATTTCTGGATCGGCCCGCCGGTTCGCCACATGTAGCAGGCGTCCGCGTTGCCGCCGAGGTTGGCGACCGCGGGTCTCGCGGTCTGGCTCGGGTCCCGGGCGTTCTCGCGCTGCTCGAAGTACTCGTCCATCAGGGCGGCCATGATCTGGATGAAGCCCGGCGCGAACATCAGCAGGTTGTCCAGGACCGGTCGGAGCCGGGGTTCTCCGCCCATCAGCTTGAAGACCCGCCCGGCCATGCCGGGAATGATGCGGGCGCCGACGAGGGGAGAGACGAGCGCGGCATGATCGGTCCATTGCGCGCTGCCCACGTTCTCGAAGCTGCGTTCCCGTTCGCGGACCTCGAGGCGTTCGAGGGTGAAGCGCGTGCGATCGACCGACGCGAAGGTCTTCACCTCGTGGGAGAGCGCGAGCCGCTCGGTCATGCGTGCGTCGGCGGCGATTGGTCTCGTGTGGGTGTCGGCCAGCTGAACGGCGACGTCGGTCGATGCGGGGCTGTGAGCGTGGCCGTCGACGAATACGCTGCGTCGGAAGAAGCGCTGGCCGAGCTCGTGCTCCGTCCCCTCTCGTGCTTCGCGCGCGCGTTCCAGCTCGACCGCGCGCGGCACGGTCGACGCCATCAGCTGGAAGAGCGTCAGCAGATGCGAGCAGCCGAGCGCGCCGCCGAACTGCAGGCCGAGCTTCCTGGCGAAGTCCGCGTCGAGTCGTTCGCCCGTCAGCTCGAGCAGTCTCGGTGCGGGGTCGCGACAGCATTCGCCGCGTGTGGTCTCACTGGGCTCGATGGCCACGAAGGGTTGAGCGACCTCGATCGAGTCGATCGCGAGGGTCTCGGGATCGAAGTCCAGGTCGATGCTCATCATGTGGATGACGCCCGAAGGCTGCAGGTCGTAGCTCGACGGGACGAATCCGTTCTTTCGCAGGTCGATGATGTCGCCGCGCGCGTGCCAGATCGATGCCGACGCGCGCCAGACGGCGACCGTCAGCGAACGCGTGTGCAGAGGCAGTCCCTGTACCGCGGGCGCGCGGGATTCGTTCGATCGGATGCTTTCGGGCAAGGGGCGTCCGGCTATTCGTGCTGGTAGGTGGTATGCGTCGGGCGACCCGCGAGGATGTTGAGCTTTCCCCAGTTCGTGACCTTCTTGAAGGCGTCCGAGGCGGTGAAATCCTTGAAGGCCTGCTCGTCCCGCCAGCGCGAGACGATCAGGTAGACCGGGTCGCCGTCCCCGACCTCGCGGTAGATGGAAGACTCGTCGTGTCCTTCGATGCCTTCCATGGTCTCCACGACCTTGGCGCACGCGTCTTCGAAGATCTGCTCCTTGCCGGGAATGACGAAGTAGTTCATGCCGATCGTGACCACGGGATTCTCCTCCTGCTTGCGGGCCGGCGAGCATAGCGGCGCGATTGGCGGGCGTGAGGAGTCGTTCGTGCGCGCCGACCGAGCCAGCTGATGTCCCAAGGGGGCCCGAAGCGTCTTGCTCGTCCGCGGACTCGCGGTGCAGCGCCCTGGCTGCAGCCAAAGTCGGTCAGTGCAGTATTCTGACTGCACTCGTTCGGCCCCTCGCGCACCCCAAGGCGCGCTCGTCCCGGCGAGAGACCTCGTTCGTTTGGGCATGAGGCTTGCTCTACCGTCCCTCATGCACCGGATGCCTCGTTCTGCTCGGCCCGCCTGCCCACCCTTCCTGGGCTGCTCTTCCGCTTCCGAGCGACTCGGAGATTCCGCGATGAAGGACGGCCGCCAGATTCTCGAGGAGCTGCGCGACGCCTTGCATGGTGGTCTCGATGGGCTCGATCGGGAGGGCGGTCGCCCGCTCGACGAGCTCGCGAGAGCAGGGGGGCGGAAGCTGGCGGAGGCCGAGCGCAGGACCCGTCGTGCGACCCGGCACGCGGATCGGGCCTTCGAGCGGGCGATCCGCCGGGCCTTGCGGTTCGGAGTCGGCCGCCGAGGTGGCTCGGACCTCGATCCAGCCGAGCGCGAACGCCGTCGTCGACTGCGCCTCGCCCGCCGCCGCGCCCGCCAGCGCCTCGGCTTCCTGACGCATTTCGGTGCCTACGGCGCGACGCTCGGGATCCTGCTGCTCACGACCCGCAGCCTGCGGGTCACGATCCTGGTCGCCCTCGCCTGGGGCATCGGCGTCTTCTGCCACTATCTGTTCGCGATCGTCGCTCCACGACTGCGGGATCGCTGGGTCGAAGCCGAGGTAGGCGCTCAGGCCGAACGCAGCGTCAAGACCGAACGTCGAGAGGTCGAGACGCGCTCGCGTCGTTCCCTGGAAGATCTGTCGGCCTCGATCGCGCACGAGATTCGCAACCCGATCACGGCCGCCAAGAGCCTGGTCCAGCAGATGGGTGAAGACCCTGCCTCGGACGAGAACCTGGAGTATGCGGGGCTCGCCCTCAGCGAGCTCGACCGGGTGGAGCGATCGATCTCGCATCTGCTTCGCTACGCGCGCGACGAAGAGCCGCGCTTCGAGCCGGTCGATCTCTTCGCCGTGGCGAAGTCTGCGGTCGAAGGCCTGCGTGATCGCGCCGCCTCGTTCGGAGTCGATCTGAAGATCGAGTGTGCGCCGGGGGGTGGCCTGCGAGGGGACCCGGAAAAGCTGCGACGCGTGATCGAGAACCTGATCGCGAACGCCGTCGACGCGCTGCGCGAGGCGGGGACGCCGTTGCCCCGAGTCGAGGTCTTGGGTGGAGAGAATCTCGCGGGCAGCGAGGTCTGGCTGCGCGTCATCGACAACGGTCCTGGAATCGCCGCCGAAGATCGCGAACGCATCTGGAGTCCGTTCTTCACGACCAAGGAAGACGGAACGGGCCTGGGCCTCGCGCTCTCGCGCAAGACGGTCGAGGCCCACGGCGGACGTATCGAGCTCTCGAGTCCCGCAAGGCAGGGGAGCGAGTTCATCCTGACCTTTCCGAAAGATTCGGGTCCAGAGAGCACGCGAGGAGCGCAAGACGATGACGAGCTTTGACGCCTACGCAGCCGCCGCGGCCGGGCGCGAAGGATCGCAGGATCTCGAGGACGACCTGCTGACGGAGGAAGAGCGCGCCTATCGCTCGGCGCAGCGACTCGCGGACGAGAAGCTGGCCCTCTCGCGGGAGGGGCTGCGGGCAGCGCTGATCACGGTTCCGCTGCTCATCTTCATTCCGCCGGCAGGCGTGATCGCCTTGATCTACTTCGCGCTCCGAATCGGTCGACGGGCCTTCAAGACCTTCTACGAGCCCCAGCTTCATCAGCGTTTCGTGACGGAAGAGATCGAGCGACAGGTGCGCAGCCGCGTCGTTCGTGAACGGCGCGATCTCGAAGGCGAGCACCATCGCTCGCTCGAGCAGCTCTCCGCTTCGATCGCGCACGAGATTCGCAATCCGATCACGGCGGCCAAGAGTCTCGTACAACAGATGGGTGAGGACGCGGGGGGCGTCGACCAGGAAGAGTACGCACGGGTCGCGGTCGCCGAGCTCGAGCGCGTCGAGCGATCGATCTCGCATCTGCTGCGTTATGCGCGCGAGGAGGATACTCGGGTCGTCCCGGTCGTGATGGAGGACGTGCTCGAATCGGCGCTCGAAACGTTTCGCGATCGCGCGCAGCGAGCGGGCATCGCGATCGTTCGGCAATACGACGCGAAGGGGCGGCTCGAAGGCGATCCGGAGCAGCTGCGTCGCGTCGTGATCAATCTCGTGAGCAACGCCATGGACGCTCTGGAGGGCGGGTCGTCGAGGACCCCGGAGGTTTGCGTGTCGATGGGAGCGAATCTCGCGGGCAGCGAAATATGGCTGCGCATCGCCGACAACGGCGACGGGATCGATCCCGACGCGCGCGATCGGATCTTCGATCCGTTCTACACGTCGCGGCAAGACGGCACGGGGCTAGGTCTCGCGCTCTGTCGCAAGATCGTGGACGAGCACGGTGGGCGGATCTCGGTCGAGTCCCCCCCGCCGAGCGCGATCGTGGAACCGAGTTCGTGGTGATCCTGCCAGCTCGTCGCGCGGCCGGGCCGGGCTCGGGGGGCTTTGCGGCATGAGTTCGAAGATCCTGGTCGTAGAAGACGAACACGCGATTCGGTTGGCGCTCAAGGGCCTTCTCAAGCGCGAGGGGCATTCGGTCGAGCTCGCGGAAGACGGTCGAGTCGCGATCGATCGACTCCGGGGCGAGGCCTTCGACCTGGTGATCACCGATCTCGCACTCGGTCATGGGGCGACCGGGATGGACGTGCTGCGGGCGGCCAAGCAGGAGCGCTCCGAGACCGCGGTCATCATGATCACCGCGCACGGCAGCGAGAAGATCGCGGTCGAGGCCATGAAGAGCGGTGCTGACGATTATGTGCCGAAGCCCTTCGACAACGACGAGCTGCGAGTCGTCGTGGCCCGCAGCCTCGAGCGACATCGCCTCCAGCGCGAGAACCGGATGCTTCGGGAGCAGCTCCAGCGTGACTACGGATTCGATCAGCTGATCGGGTCCGGCGCGGCGATGCGACGCGTCTTCGAGACCATCCAGAAGGTGGCGGAGACGGACCTCTCCGTGCTGATCCGGGGCGAGAGCGGCACGGGCAAGGAGCTCGTCGCGCAAGCGCTGCACAGCGCGAGCTCCCGCCACTCCCGGCCCTTCGTGGCGGTGAACTGCGCGGCGATCAACCGAGAGCTCGTCGAGAGTGAGCTCTTCGGACACGAGAAGGGTGCCTTCACCGGCGCGGACGCCCGGCGCATCGGTCGCTTCGAAGCGGCTGCGGGCGGGACGATCTTCCTCGACGAGATCGGAGACATGGCGCCGGAGACCCAGGCCAAGGTGCTTCGGGTTCTCGAGGAGCGAAAGCTCGAACGAGTCGGCTCGACCGAGACGATCGAGGTCGACGTCCGCGTCGTGTCCGCGACCCACCGTGACCTCGAGGCGGCTTCGAAGGCCCGGGAGTTCCGCGAGGATCTCTACTACCGACTGAAGGTCGTCGAGATCGAGCTCCCTCCGCTGCGCGACCGGATCGAGGACCTTCCCGCGCTCTGCGACCGATTCCTCGGGCAGGTGGCGGATCGACTCGAGCGAGGAAAGAAGACCCTCGATGCCTCGGCGCTCGCTCGCCTCTCGCGACACGGCTGGCCGGGCAACGTGCGCGAGCTCCGCAACGTGCTCGAACGATCGGCGGTGCTGGCGCCGGCGGACGTCATCACGGAGACGGACCTTCAGCTGGATGGCGCCCTGTCCGAGGCCTCCTTGCTCGAGCCCGATCTCGACCAGCCCTTTGCCGAGGCCAAACGACAGACGGTCGAGGATTTCGAGCGGCGGTATCTGTCCCAGGCACTTCGAGCCCACGAGGGCAACGTGAGCCGAACGGCGAACGCGATCGGGATGGTGCGTCAGAGCCTGCAGCAGAAGATTCGAGAGCTCGGATTGCGCGCGGACGAGTTTCGTCGGCGTGGTTGAGGGCGGTCGTCGAAGGGATCCAACCAAGCGGCCTTCGTTCGCCGTCTCGATTCGAACAGCCGCCTGGCAAAGAGCCGGTGATCCGGCGAAGGAGAAGCTATGTCCAATCAGAAACCCGGCATGATCGCCCGAATGCGCAGTCTGTTCCGGGGCCTCTTCGGCTCCTGGGTGCGCGATCAGGAGCAGCAGGCGCCGGAGGTCGTCTACGAGCAGGCGATCGCCGAGCGCGTTCGTCAGTACCGTGAATTGAAGAGCGCCGTCGCGGGCATCCTCTACATGCGGAACAAGCTCGAGAGCGAGATCTCGGAGCGTCGGGCCGAGATCGCACGACTCCACGACGATGTGCGCCGCGCGGTCAGGCGGGGCGAGGAGGAGACCTCGCTGTCGCTGATCGCGCACAAGCAGGCGCTCTTCGAGGATCTGGAGCGGGCGGAGAAGGAGCTCCAGCAGGTTCGCGCCCAGGCGGACGAGGCGAAGACGAACCTGGTTCGTTTTCGCGAGGAGATCCGATCGCTGGTCCGGGAGAAGGGGCGCATGCTCGCGACCCTCGCGAACGCCCGGGCCCGGCGTCGTCTGCAGTCTGCGATCGAGGGGCTCTCGGTGGACGCCGAGATGGATGCGCTCGAAAACGTACGGGAGCACATCTCGCGGACGGTGATGGAGAGCGAGGTCAACAAGGAGATCGGGGAGGACGGCGACGCCTTTCGGATGAAGCTCCGGGGCTTTCGGGACGAGGCGCGGCGGGATTCGGCCCGCGCCGAGCTCGAGAGCCTGAAGCAGGAGCTGCTGACCCCGTCGATTCCCGCGTCGGTGATCCGCTCCCATGCCGAGCCGACATCGGCACACCGCTGATCAGACCGTTTTCCCAAGGGGAAAGTGAGCTTCTGGAGCCGCCACGGTTGACCCCGTGGCGCCCTCTCGCTAAAAACTGCGCTCGCGCGGCGCCTTGGAAGCCCCGCGTTCCTTCTTCACTCGGACTCTTCTTCGCTCGCCGACGAGCAGAACGTCATCCAGAACGGATCGACGTTGGAGTCTGATCGTTCGAGTCCGGTGATCCCGGCGGAGTGAATCGTATGGCGCGCGTGTGTGCATTGACTGGCAAGAAGGTTCAATACGGACACAACGTGTCCCACTCCAAGCGCGCGACCAATCGCCGATTCGAGCCGAACATCCAGAAGGTTCGGCTGGAGTCCGAGGCCCTGGGGCAGCGCATTCCGCTGAACATCGCCGCCCGCACGCTTCGTACGGTTCAGAAGAAGGGCGGCCTCGACGGCTTCCTGCTGAGCACGGACGATCGCAAGCTGCAGCCCGGCGCGATTCGCATCAAGAACAAGATCCGGCGGAAGCTGGCCGGTCGTTAGTCGTACCCTTCCGGCTCTCGGGCCTGCTTTCGCAACTGATGCCTGAAACGCAACGAGGGTCCCTTCCATCTGGAAGGGACCCTCGTTTTTTTTCGTCTGCTTCCGACCCGAGCGGGCTACTTCTTGGCCCCGTAGCGCTTGCGGAATCGGTCGATCTTTCCGTCTGCATCCAGCTCTCGCATCTTGCCGGTCCAGAAGGGATGGCTGACGGAGGAGATTTCGAGCCGGACGACCGGTAGCTCTTCGCCGTCGACCTCGCGCGTCTCCTTCGACGTGACCGTCGAGCGGCTGGTCCACTCGTTGCCGGTCGCGGAGTCTACGAAGATCACGCGGTGGTAGTCGGGATGGATTTCAGGCTTCATGATTCGTTGCTCTTTCCTTGGGAAGGCTGCGCGCGCTACCAGCTCGACTTGCGGACGCCGGGTAGCTGGCCGCGCAGAGCGAGCTCTCGCAGGGCGATGCGCGAGATCCCGAACTTGTTGTAGTAGGCCTTCGAGCGGCCCGAGATCGCGCAGCGGTTGTTCTTGCGCGTCGGGCAGGAGTTGCGAGGCAGCTTTGCGAAGCTGTTCTGAGCCTCGAGCTTCTCGTCCATCGACGCTTCCGGGCTCTTCAGGATCTTGCGCAGGGCAGCGCGCTGTTCCGCATACTTCGCGATCAGCTCGCGGCGTCGGTTGTCTCGGTTGATTTGCGATTTCTTCGCCATTCGGACGCACTACTCCACCCGGGCCATCGATCGTGAAGGCTCCAGGGCTGTCAAAGGCTATCGGCTTCGGAGGCGCGGAAGAGTACGGGGGAGAGGGGCTGCTGGCAAGGCGCTCGAGCGGAATCCGCGCCGATTCCAGGCCCTGCATCGACCCTGCCCCGAGGGATGGCGGCGCTTGGAGATCGAGCTCTCTCGGACCGACGACCCTCAGGCCTCGTCGAGATCGATGGGGTCGACCTCGATGCGATCGCGTCCCGCATTCTTGGCCTGGTAGAGCGCCCGATCGGCTCGCTCGATCCAGGCGCTGGCGGTCTCGCCCTGTCGGAGGCGGGCAATGCCCATCGAGATGGTGATCCGGAGCGGCTCCTCGAGTCCCGGGTAGGGAATCTCCAGGTTGCGGATGCCGACCATGCCGCGTTCCGCGACGTCCCGGGCGACCGGTAGCGTGATGTCGCGCAGCACGATCGCGAACTCCTCACCCCCGTAGCGCGCGACGAAATCGTCCCGCCGCATGAAGCATCGCTTCAGCGTCTGGGCGACCTCTCGAAGCACGGCATCACCGCAGGGATGTCCGTGTGTGTCGTTCACCCATTTGAAGTGGTCGATGTCGATCATCAGCAGGCAGCCGCGCTTGCCGAAGAGCGTGGCGAGGTCGATCTCGCGTTCGATCTGCTCGTCGAAGGCCGACCGGTTGTAGATCTCGGTGAGGGAGTCGATGGCGGCCTGCTTCCGGACGTTGTCGAGCTCGTCCCGCAGGCCTTCGAGTCGCGCGGCCATCTCCGTGATCTGGGCCTCATGACGCGCCCCGCGTTCGGCGAGGAACTCGGTCAGGAGTGCGACCGTCTCCTGAGCCTCGGCCTTGATCTTGTCGGCATCACCGCTCCGGACGGCGCCCTCGAGCCGACGCATGCGGTGACCGATCCGGCGGTCCGAGCTCTGTTCCACGGTCAAGGAGCGCCGGAGTCCGGAGACGAAGGCCCAGGCGGCGTCACGAAAGGCATGAAGCGAGCTGGTGACGTACTCCGACTCCGACTGGCGATGCTCCCGGAAAGCGCGGCGGAGACCCGGGAGATCGCGTTTTCCACCGCCGACCGGCCGACCGTGGTCTGCCTCGTCCTTTTCGCTCGCTGCACCCCGGTCGCGACTCGGGGGTGGGACCCCGATCAGCAGGTGTCGAGCCCATGTCTCGAAGAACTCTGCCACCTCGGCCGCGCTTCGCGAACCGATGTCGAAAGCGTTCTGCCCGAGGATGCGCAGCAGCTCGGCCATGAAGTCGAGGGCGCGGTCCGCGGGAATCGCGTCGGCACCGTCATTCTGCGAGCCCTCGCTCGCGACGGCTTCCGGCGCGGGATTGCCGTGCGATTCGGGCTCGTCCGGGGTCGGTTGTTTGCTGCGTCTTCCGAAGACCATGGCGGCCTGATCGGTCGAACGCCGCGTTCACCCGAGAACGGCAGCGACCCCGTCGCACTCGGTCGGGCCGAATTCGGGCAGAGCCCGGACGCCGGCTCCGGTGAAGGCTCGACGAGCGACCCCGGACCTGGCTGGACTATGCTCGCGCGCCTTCGCCCCTTTTCATTCCGAGCTGCGCGCTCCCTCCGAGCGACGGCGCAGGTCCCGAGAGAATCCGATGAGTGAGTCCCAGACGCCGGGCGGCGAGACGTCGCCCAGGCCCGTGCGATCGATCGATCCCGCCCGCCTGCCGAAGCATTTCGAGGCGCCAAGTGTCGAAGCGCGCTGGGACGAGGAGTGGCAGGCGAACGGCGTCTATCACTACGACGAGTCGCGCTCGCGGGAGGAGACCTTCGTCGTCGATACGCCCCCGCCGACCGCATCGGGCTCTCTCCATATCGGGCACGTCTTCTCGTATACGCACGCAGACGTGGTCGTCCGGTACAAGCGCATGAGGGGGATGAACATCTTCTATCCGATGGGCTGGGACGACAATGGCCTCCCGACGGAACGGCGCGTCCAGAACTACTTCCATATCCGCTGCGACCCGAACACGCCGTACCAGGAAGGGATGAGCTTCGAGCAGGCCTCGGCCAAGACGCGCAAGCAGCCCGCGCAGCTGGTGTCGCGCCCCAACTTCATCGAAGCGTGTTATGGCCTGATCAAGGAGGACGAAGACGCTTTCAGCGTACTCTGGCATCGCCTCGGGCTCTCCGTCGATTGGCGCCAGGAGTACCAGACGATCGATGAGCACTGCAGACGAACCGCGCAAAGATCCTTCCGTGATCTCTGGGACAAGGGGCACGTCTACACGTCGGACGCGCCGACGATGTGGGACGTGGACTTCCAGTGCGCGGTCGCCCAGGCCGAGGTGGAAGACCGCGATCTGCCGGGCGCCTACCACAAGATCGAGTTCGGGGTCGAGAACGAGGACGCCTCGTTCGTGATCGCGACCACGCGCCCCGAGCTTCTCGCGGCCTGCGTCGGCGTGACGGCTCATCCGGACGACGAACGCTTCAAGCCTCTCTTCGGCAAGCGAGCGATCACGCCCGTCTTCCACGCGCCGGTGCCGATCTTTCCGAGCGAGATGGCCGATCCCGAGAAGGGAACGGGCATCCTGATGGTCTGTACGTTCGGGGACCAGACGGACGTGCAGTGGTGGCGGGAGGAGCGGCTCGCTCTGCGTCAGATCATCGGCCCACACGGACGGCTTGCCGATGTCGATTTCACGCAGGCGCCCTTCGAGAGTCTCGCGCCGGAGAAGGCCAACGCCGCGTATGCGGAGATCGCCGGGAAGAACGTAAAGCAGGCGCAGGCCCGAATGGTCGAGCTGCTAGGCGAGCCCGGGCACAGCGTTACGGGGCGCGGCGCGCCGCTGCAGGAGCCGCCCGAGGCGATTCAGCATGCCGTGAAGTTCTTCGAGAAGGGCGACCGCCCGCTCGAGCTGCTGCCGACGCGTCAATGGTTCTGCGCCTTGATGGACAAGAAGGCCGAGCTGCTCGCGAAGGGGCAGGAGCTCCAGTGGCATCCGCCGCACATGTACGCGCGCTATCGCGACTGGACCGAGAATCTCTCGCTCGATTGGTGTCTGTCCAGGCAGCGCTTCTTCGGTGTCCCCATCCCCGTCTGGTATCCGCTCGACGAAGAGGGCCGTCCGGACTACGACCGCCCCATCGTCGCGGAGATGGAGTCCATGCCGGTCGATCCGACGACGGACACGCCGCCCGGATACGACGAGGCTCAGCGAGGGCTTCCCGGTGGCTTCCAGGGGGATCCGGACATCTTCGACACCTGGTTCACGAGCTCGCTCACGCCCCAGATCAGCTCACATTGGGGCGAGGACGAAGAGCGCCATGCCCGGCTCTTTCCCGCCGACATGCGGCCTCAGGCCCATGACATCATTCGGACCTGGGCGTTCTACACCATCGCGAAGGCGATGCTCCATGAGAACGAGGTTCCCTGGCATCACGCGCTGATCTCGGGCTGGATCCTCGACCCGGATCGCAAGAAGATGTCCAAGAGCAAGGGCAACGTGACGACGCCCCTGCCGCTGATCGAGAAGTACACGGCGGATGCGGCTCGTTACTGGGCTGCGAGCGCGCGACTCGGTGCCGACACGGCCTTCGACGAGAACGTCTGGAAGATCGGGAAGCGGCTGGTGACGAAGCTCTACAACGCTTCGAAGTTCGTGCTATCGCAGACGGGCGACGTCACTCCGATCACTTGTGAGCTGGACCGCGCCTTCGTGGCGAAGCTGTCGGCACTCGTCGAGGACTGCACGGAGAATTTCGAGTCGTATCACTACGCGCACGCGCTTCAGGAGACGGAGAGCTTCTTCTGGACGCATTTCACCGATACCTATCTCGAGCTGGTGAAGGTTCGCGCGCGCGGCCACGCGGACGGTGCGACCGGTGAGGCGGCGGCCCGAAGCGGGTCGGCGGTGGCGGCGCTGAGGCTCGGGTTGTCGGTGATCCTCCGGCTCTTCGCTCCGACGCTTCCGTACATCACGGAGGAGATCTGGAGCTGGGCCTTCGCCGAAGAGCTCGCGTCGGGCGCGGAGGGCAGGGCTCGCAGCATCCATGCCGCAGCCTGGCCTGGAGCTGCGGATTTCGACGGGATCGAAGCGCCCGCTCATCCCGAGAGCTTCGATCTGGCGACCGCGGCGCTGGCCGCGATCAACAAGGCCAAGGCCGACGCGGAGGTGTCGATGGGGAGAGAGGTCGAGGCGCTTTCGCTAGCGACTTCTGCCGACACGCTCGGGGTCTTCGGTGGGGTCGGGGAGGACGTCTTCGCGGCGGCGAGAGTGAAGGCACACACGCTGGTGGCCAAGGCCGGCCTCGAGGACGGGGCATTCGAAGTCGAGTCGATCGCCTTCGCGCCGAAGCTCGAGAGGTCCGTGGACGCATAGCCGGATCGGCCGGGCGTGCTCCCCTGCATCGGACCGTGAGTCTGGCCCGCGCGAATCGCGTCCCGCCGTGCGATCGACTAACGACGCTTGCGGATCAACGCTTCCTGCGCGACCGAGGCGAGCTGTACACCATCGGGCCGATACAGGCCGCCGAAGATCAGCGCCCGGGCGGCATTGGCGATCGGGCTGACCTGCGAGTAGACCAGCCAGTCGTCGAATCGAATCGGGTGATGCAGCCAGACCGCGTGGTCGAGACTCGCGCCCATGTAGCCACGTCCAGGGATGCCGCCGGCCCCGAGGATCGCCGTCGACATCAGGGTCCGGTCGGTCGCGTACATCAGGACCGCCGTGTGCAGCTCCGGGTCGTCCGGGATCACGCCGCGCGGGCGGATCCAGACGGACCGGAAGGGGTCGCGGGGCAGCTCGTTGTCGAACTCTGTCGGGTCGAGCACGCGCACCTCGATCGGATTGTCGTGATGGTCGGGGATCGGCTCGCCGGCCGCCCGCGCGCGCAGGTCGCTCCATTCGGGTAGACCCTCGGGCGGCCCGACCTCGGGCATCGGCCGTTGGTAGGCCATGCCTTCCTCCGGCCGCGCGAAGCTCGCCGCCATGTTGAAGATGGCCTCGCCGGCCTGGTGCGCGACGACCCGGCGCGTGGTGAAGGTTCGGCCGTCGCGGATCCGGTCGACGACGAAGCGGATCGGAAGGTCGTAACGTCCAGGCCGCAGGAAATAGGCGTGAACGGAGTGGAGCAGGCTCGAGGCGGCACTGCCCTCGGTCTCGCGCTCGGTGAGCGTCGCCATCGCTGCCCGCACGGATTGTGCTGCCACGAGCCCACCGAACAGGCGCCCCGAGCCTGGGCCCGGGTCGGCCAGGAAGAGGTCGCGGTCGAGCGGCTCGAGCACCAGTCGCTTGCACAGATCATCGATCGGGGTCGGGGCGGTCTTTCGAGCGGTCGTCATCCAGCTTCCCTGCCCAGAGCCCGGGCTAGTGCACCCAGGTGCAGGCGGATCGGGCGCCGCGCACCGTAGCAGAGCGCCCCAGAGCGCGGGGCGATGAAAGCGGGTCGTGCTTCATCGACTGAGCTCGACTCGGCTGCTGTGCTGCGGCGATTCTCAATCTAACTCCAGAAATTATCTAAAAAGAATACAATAATATGGAAAAACATTGTATTAGAACTAATTAATAGTAATTATAAAACTAAGTTAACAGTATTAATGGAATTGATCCGAGCGCATATGCCGACACAGCCATCGACTCTCACGCGGGCCTCGAAGAAGCGTCGCACACGCGAACGAATCCTTGCGAATGCGATCGCATTATTCCGCGCGCGAGGTATCCGGGCGACGAAGCTTTCCGACGTCGCATCCTCGAGCGAGGTCGCTCTGGCCACGCTCTTCAACTACTTCCCGACCAAGGGGTGCCTCGCCGAGGCCTGGGTCCGCGGCGAGATCGCGGAGGTGCTCGACCATGTGATCGAGGACGCTGTCGATCACGACCGGAGCCTCCGGGCCGCCATCCGCGCGGCCTGTCGTGAGCTCGCAGCGCTGGCAGCGAGCGAGCCGGAACTTCGACTCGAGGCGTGGCGAGAGGCGGGTCGAGCCCCGCAGCCGCCTGCGGCCGATCAGCCTGACCCGGTTCTCGTGCGGGATCTGCGTGAAGAGCAGAAACGCGAACGCGTTCGCCAGGACATCGAGGCGACGCATCTGGCCGCGACGCTGGTCGATGCGATCGAAGGTGGGCTGGTCGAAGGCCTGCAGCACGCGAGCGGCGCCGCCTCGGGAGCTGAGCCCCTGGCCGACCAGAGCGATTCGGAGTCGCGCCACGCAGGGCTGACCGTGGAGCTGACGCGCTCGATTCGAACCCGCGTCGATCTCGTCCTCGACGGATTTCGCAAGCGTAACGAACGGGTTTCGGCCTCCGCCGCGCGACCGTCCCCAGGAGCCCCTTCGAAGTCGAGGGCGACCTCCTCCCAGACCGGGGTGGCCGCTATGCGTCCGGGGCCGAGTACGTAAAGGTCTCGGCGGCCACCACCTCGCCCGCCGCGCTCACGATCTCGACGGTCCAGTCTCCGATCCAATCCTCCAGCAGATCCTTGCTCGACCAGACCCGCCAGCGCGGCCCCCGGACTTCGAACTCGACCTCGGCCCTCGTTTCTCCGTCATGCAGCCAGCGATGCGTGAGGGTCTGTCCTTCGAAGCCCCGCAGGTCCGTATAGAAGTAGATCGTCCTGACGTCATTCGAGACGAACGTGACCTGATCCACCGGCTCGCGATTCTCGATGGCGGTCGTGAATTGAGCGATCACGCTAGGCAACGCGGTCGGCTCGAGCTCTGGAACGATGACAGCAGTCGGCTCGAGCTGCGCGTGCGTGGAGCCGGGAAGACCCAACGCTGACACGATTGCGACGAGCACGAGGGAATGGCGGATATCTGGACTCATGTGGCTGAACCCTCCTCGCATGGGCTGGCCTCGAACAAGGGACGAGCCGCTTTCGCCCCCTCAAAGTAGCGACTTTTCCAATGCGGGACGTCGTGCAATCGGCGCTAGCCTCGCGCGGTGGAGTTGATCCTGGTCCGACATGCCGAGCCTCTCGAAGAGACACGCGCCGACGGGAGCCCAGCGGACCCGCCGCTCAGTGCGCGCGGTCGTGCAGAGGCCCGAGCACTGGCCGAGTGGCTCGTCGAGGCCGGAGGTGGGATCGATCGGATCGTCTCCAGCCCCGCCCTGCGCGCCCGCGAGACGGCTCTGGAGGTGGCCGTCCGTGCCGACCTCGAGATCGACATCGAGCCCCGCGTGCGCGACGCGAATGCGCAGGCCGATCGGTACGTCCCGCTCGAAGCGGAGAAGGCGCGAGACCCGGCGGCATACCGGGCCAGGGTGCAAGCGTATCGAGATACGCCGCGTCTCGAAGCGCTCGCCGAGCGGGTGGCCGACGCCTGCAGCGACTGGGCCTCACGATGTGCGGGCGAGCGCGTCGCGATCTTCTGTCATGGCTCGGTGATCAACGTCTACGCCTGCCTGGTCCTCGGCCTCGAGCCGCGCGCCTTCCTCGACGCCGACTATGCCAGCACGCATCGTTTCCTCGTGTCCCGGTCCGGTGTTCGCAGCGTTCGGAGCTTGAACGAGACGGCCTATCTCCCCCGCCGCCCGGGCTCGCCCCCTCGGTAACCGGCAAGGCGCTCGCGATCTCGCGCCCAGCGATCCATTCGTGACGGCAGTCACCCGGCCCCTCGACTGAATCGGCCGAAGAGCCAGCTACCCCCCGCTCCGGGCCCGGCCGCATCGATCCGCGCCGGCACCGAGAACGGCACCGCCACGGGATCCCGGCTGGACCCTGCGGTCGCGTCGACCGGGGGCGAGGACTCTCATGCCTTCCGTGGACCGACTCAAGCAGCGCCTGGCGCTGACGCTCAAAGCGAAGAATCTGGACGCTGCGCTGGGAGCGCTCTCTCAGCTCGCCAAGGAGGAGCCCCTGGAGCCGAAGTGGCCGAGGCGGGCTGCTCATCTCTACCGCGTCCAGGCCGATCCGATGGGCGAGCTCGCGGCCTTGCGGAGAGCCCTCGAGCTGCAGGTGGACCGGGGCCAGGTGCTCGACGCCATCGCGAGCTGCAAGGCCATTCTCGAGATCGTGCCGCACGACGAGCAGACTCTCGAGACACTGGATCTGCTCTACCTCGATGGATCCGCGACCCAGGGCGAGGCGCGCGGGAAGGGCCCCGTCGAGACGGCCCCATCTCGTAGGGTTCCGGCGGATGCCTTGCCGCCGCGAGAGACGCCCATCGATTCCGGCAAGGACTCGAGTGACGCCCCTCTCGATTCACTCCGACTGAGCCAGGTCGTTCCGGGATCCCGAGCCGTTCAGCTCGGCGACGCCCAGCCCGGGCGGATCAACGAGATTCCGATCGACTTGCCTGGCTCCTCCGCCGATTCGGGCATCGTCGATCTGCGCCTCGACCAGTGGTCCGCCGATCCGAATCCCGCTGACCTCTCGGCTGCCCAGTCCGTGTGTCCGCCGCCGCCAGGTCGCGCCATCAGGGATACGGGTGCCGCGCGCGGCGCAACCCTGCGAACCGAGCTCGCGAACATCCCGCTCTTCGGCGATCTCGATCCCGGGAGTCTGCACACCCTGATCCGCAAGGTGCGCGTCGTGTCGCTCGCGGCGGGGCAGGTGCTGTTTCGGCAGGGTGACCCGGCCAACAGCCTCTACGTCGTCGTCGACGGTGCGGTCGTTCCGATCGCCGAAGGCCACAGGCGCCGCAAGCTGGCGGTCCTGGAGCGTGGCGAGTTCTTCGGCGAGATCGGCTTGATGACGAAGCAACCGCGCAACGCGACGATCGAGGCCCTTGTCGATACGAAGCTCCTGGCGATCGACCGTCGCGTCCTCTGGAATCTGATCGAGCAGCAGCCGACCGTGGCCAAGGGGGTCATGCGCTTCCTGCGCGCCAGACTCATCGACCGACAGATCCGAACGAATCCCTTCTTCTCTGCCTTCGCCCATGCCCAGCGCGAGGCGGTGTCCCGCCAGTTCCGCTTTCTCGAGGTCGAAGAGGGAAGCACCGTCATCGAAGCAGGTCGACCGCCCGAAGGTCTCTTCGTCGTGCTCTCTGGATCGCTCTCCGTCGTCGAGCGCTGCGAGTCGGGGGACAAGGAGCTCGCTTCCCTAGAGCTCGGCGACGTGTTCGGCGGACTCTCGTTGATGGATGGCCGAGTCGCCCCTGCTGATGTCGTCGCCACGGACAAGTGTTGGCTGGTCGTGTTAGGTGAGGGACGATTCCGGCGGATTCTCGACGCGAATCCGCGTCTCGACCGGATTCTGCGCCGAATCGCCCTCGAGAAGGGAAAACGCTCGCATCGAAGCTCAGTCGCCGCGCTCTGATCTCGTGGGCGCTTCGAGCGTCACGTCGCTCTTCTGGGGCGTGCCGGGCTCCTCCTCTTCACCGGCCGCCTCGGGTCGGGGGAGATACGGCTCCTTGATGCCGATCTTGATGGGCTGGCGCCGCGCCAGCGGGGTCGACGCGTATAGACCGTTCAGGACGCCGGTATACACGAGATCGAGCGCGTTCCGGGTACGCATCGACAGATCTTGCAGCGTCTCGTTCTCGAGGGCTCGAGCGATTCGGAGTCGGGTCACGTCGAGTGACCGCACGCTCTCTTCGTCGATCGGGCGGAAGCTGTGGGCGAAGGCGCGAGCGCGGCCGCGAAAACGCGCGCCCGAGTCGGAGATACTCAGGACTGTGAGCCGGTACACGAAGTCTCCGTAGGCGACGAAAGTCATCTGGACGGCCAACCCGCCGATGCCCGCGCTCGTCGTGCGTCCCTCGATCCGGATCGCGGGCAGCTCCCCGATCTTGATTTCCCGGCGCTCGCTGACGCGGATCTTCATGCCGTCGAACTCGCTGTCGATGAAGTCGTCGACGATCTTCGACAAGGCCACGTCCGATTTTCCGGCGAGCGTCAGCTCGGCCTGCGCATCGCGCATGGGCGAGACAGCCCGAACCGCCTGCTGCGAGTTCATCGCCGTCCATCCCTGAGGAAACCGGATCGAGAAGCGCAGCTCGGGATGGATGAAGCGGTTCTCCTCATCGAAGATCCCGCCGGCCGGGTCGTCGCCGAGAATCAGGCCGTCGATCGCGCCGTAGTAGCCGTCAGGATACTCGCTCGAAACGGGCGGGACAGGCGTCCATTCGAGGGTCGTCGCGCGATTCGTCGCGAGAGCCGAGCGTTCCGGGCTCGTCGGATGCGTCGCGTAGAAGCGCGGGATCCGCGACCAGCCCACCTCGTAGCGTTCCGACGCGTCGAGCTTGCGCAGAAAGGTCGCGAGGGCCTCCGGATCGTACCCCGCGCGCGCGGCGAGGATCTGCCCGCCGCGATCGGCGTCTCGCTCCTGGTCGCGGCCATAGGCGGCGAGCTTTGCGACGCGCAGCATGCCGATCGCGAGCGGATTCATTCGCCGGTTGTACTCGATCTGTGCGGAGGCGTGGCGCTCCACTGCGTGGGTGATCTCGTGTCCGAGGACGCCGGCGAGCTCGTCTTCAGTCGTGGCGAGCGCGAGCAGGCCACGCGAGACGAAGATCTTGCCTCCGGGCAGGGCGAAGGCGTTGGGCACGCTCTGATCGACGATCTTGAACTCGTAGTCGAAGGGACGAGTCGTGGCATGGCGAAGCAGCCGCACCGCGACGCTGCGCACGAAGCGATTGAGCTCTTCGTCTTCGACGAGGCCGAGCTCGGCCTCGATGATGGGTACCTGGTCCTTGCCGACCCGTTGATCGTCGTAGACCGTATCGAGCACGATCCGCTCGGGCCGTTTCGATTCTTTCTCGGGCTCGCCAGCCTCCGCCTCTGCCGACGTTTCGCTCGAGTCTTCGTCACTCGCGTCACTCGCTTCGGACGTGCCGGTCTCCTGTGGACCCGTCTCCTGGCTCGGTTCGGGCTTGGCTTCTTCGGACGCGTTTGCCTGGACGATTTCGGGCTCGTGAGAGGATGCGCAACCCGCGACGTCGGCGAGAAGGAGCAAGAGGAGGAGTGCGAGTACGGCTTTTCCGATCACGGTCGCGCTCCGTCGTTGGGCGGATCCCGAGGCGAGTCTATCATCCGCCGGAACCATTGGCCGTGATGAGGCAGACGTGGACGCTCGCGATGCGCGCGAGCTGCGAGTAGGGGCAGGGGATTCGAACGATGAGTGAGTGGACGCTCCGGAGGAGCGCCGAGTTCCCGGGAGTCGAGGGACCGGTCGTGGCCTGCGTGATGGACGGCATCGGGCAGGGGCGTCGCGATGAGTCGGACGCCGTGTGGCTCGCCCGCACGCCGACTCTGGACTGGCTGGCCGAGTCGACGCCGACCGCGGCACTCGTTGCGCACGGTCGAGCCGTCGGAATGCCATCCGACGACGACATGGGCAATAGCGAGGTCGGGCACAACGCGATCGGCGCGGGTCGTGTCTTCGACCAGGGTGCGAAGCTGGTGGCGCGCGCGATCGCGAACGGAACCCTGTTCGAAGGTCCACAGGCGGCGGTCTGGCAGGAGTCGACCGAGCGAGTCCGCGAACGTGGGTCGACCATGCACTTCCTGGGTCTGCTCTCGGACGGCAACGTCCACAGCCACATCGATCATCTCTTCGCCCTGCTGCGCCGCTGCGATCAGGAGCAGGTCGAACGCGTTCGGATTCACGTTCTGCTCGACGGGCGTGACGTGCCCGAGACCAGCGCCCTCGACTACGTCGACGCGCTCGAGGAGCTCTGCGATTCGATCTCCGAACGTCCACACCGGGACTATCGGATCGCTTCTGGCGGCGGCCGGATGACCACGACGATGGATCGATACGAAGCGGACTGGTCGATGGTCGAGCGCGGCTGGAAGACCCACGTTCGGGGCGAGGCGCGCGGCTTCGAAAGCTGTCGGCGAGCGATCCTGACCTTTCGTGACGAGCAGAAGGGGATCGGCGACCAGATGCTGCCCCAGTTCGTCGTCGTCGATTCGGATGGCCAGCCGGTGGGACGCATCGTCGATGGCGATGCGGTCGTCTTCTTCAACTTTCGTGGCGATCGCGCCATCGAGATCACGCAGGCGTTCGAGAACGAGGATTTTGCGCACTTCGATCGAGGTCCGCGGCCGGACGTGCTCTATGCCGGCATGATGGAGTACGACGGTGATCTGAAGCTGCCCTCGCGATATCTGGTCGCGCCTCCGGTCATCGAACGAACCCTCGGCGAGTATCTCGCGCGCGCCGGCATTCCGCAGCTCGCGATCAGCGAGACCCAGAAGTTCGGACACGTGACCTATTTCTGGAACGGCAACCGGAGCGGCGCCTTCGACGCAGACGTCGAGACCTACGTCGAGATTCCCTCGGACACGCGCCCCTTCGAAGAGCGTCCGTGGATGAAGGCGGCCGAGATCACCGATCGATTGATCGACGAGCTCTCGACCGGACGCTATGCGCACGCGCGCGTGAACTATGCGAACGGCGACATGGTCGGTCACACCGGCCATCGCATCGCCGCGATTCAGGCCGTCGAAGCCGTCGACCTCCAGCTCTCCCGTCTGCTTCCGGTGATCGAACGCCTGGGCGGCGCGCTCGTCGTCACGGCCGATCATGGAAACGCCGATTGCATGTTCGAGATCGACAAGAAGACGGGTGAGCCATTGCTCGATGCCTCGGGAGCGGTGCGTGCCAAGACCAGTCACACGTTGAATCCCGTGCCGCTGCATGTGTTCGCGCCAGGGGCCGGGGTGGCCCTGGATCCGAAGGTGCGCAGGCCGGGTCTCGCGAACCTCGCCAGCACGATCCTCTCGCTGATGGGATTCGAAGCCCCCGCAGACTACGAGCCGACCCTGATCAAGCGTGCGGAGCGGGCCTGATCGCGCGTGATCGGTTCGTCGATCGGATCCTGCGTCGATGCGCTCGGCCGCGCGACGGTCCGGAACTCGCGACGGCTAGAACGTGTCGGCCATCTTGCTCACGAGTCGCGTGAACTCGTCCTGCTCCGCTTCGGGCAGAACCTTCTTGATGTGGTCGACGAGGTCCATCATGCCTTCGTGGTAGCGCCTCAAGGCTTCGAAGGCGGCCGGGGTGGCTTCGAGCACGATCGATCGCCGATCGACTGGGTTCGGATGCCGGGTGACGAGCCCGCGACTCTGGAGGCGATCGACGATCGCCGTCATGGTGCTGCGGGGCAGCCCGAGATCGGCGACCAGACTCTTGACGCTGGTCGGGCCGGAGGACGTCAGGAGCGCGACCAGGTCGAGCTCGCGACCGAAGAGACCCGTCGACGATTCCAGGTCGACGCCTCGCAGCCGAAGGCGGAGGCTCATGTGGACGAGCAGCTCGAGCAGAGTCTGGTCACGAGATGCGGTCGCGCTTGCGGGCTCCGCGGCGATCGATCCGTTCGAGCTCGTGCCCTGTTCGGGCGGGTCCATCGCTGCCATGCTCTCATCCGGGTTGAACAGAGGTTCGGTCGTTCGTGAGCGGGCTACGTTCGAATGATCGAACGAGTTTCCGCCCGAGGCAAACAGATCGTCCGAATCTGGTCTGATTACTGTGCCGGGAAGCACACTCGCGACGGGGAGAGCGAATGTTTCGCATGGCCATCATGGCGCTGGGAGGCTGTCTCTTTGCCCTCGGGGCGATCTGGGCCGGGGCAGCAGCGGGCGCACCGCGCGCAGCAGAGTCGGCCGTCGATTACTCCGCCCGCGGCGGCGGGAGGGGCACGGGAAGCTTCGATCAAAGCTTCGACCTGCATCCCGCGGCGAAGGCCGGCGGTGCGCTGGTCATCTTCGTCCACAGCCGATTCTGGAACGAGCGGCAGCCCGACGCCCTGATCGAGGGAGGCCTGGTGAAGGGGCTCGTCGACGCGGGGCATTCCGTCGTCGTTCTGCGCCACCGCCTGGGGCCTGCCGGTCGCCACCCCGCCGCCATCCAGGATGTCGCCCGGGGCGTCGCGGCCGTACTCGACCGCGTCGAGACCGGCGAGTTCGACCCGGACCGCGTCTTCCTGGCCGGACACTCGTCGGGCGCGCAGCTTGCCCTGCTGGTGGCGCTCGATCCGAAATGGCTCGCGGTGGAGGGCAAGCGCACGTCCTCGATTACCGGGGTCATCTCGCTCTCGGGCATTCTGGATCTGTCGCCGGACGCGGTCGGAAGTCCCGAGGAGGAAGCGCTGTATGCGGCCGCCTTCCCGACGGCCGAGGCGCGCC
This sequence comes from uncultured delta proteobacterium, assembly GCA_963698485.1. Classification (GTDB taxonomy): domain Bacteria; phylum Myxococcota_A; class UBA9160; order UBA9160; family UBA4427; genus UBA4427. Next base: position 314,740 of record CAVORA010000007.1, read on the forward strand.
GCGAGGCCTCGCCGATCGAACACGTGAACGAGGAGCTGCCCTCGATCCTGCTCTTGACCGCGACGCGGGACGTTCCGGGCTATTTCCGCGACGCGAAGCGTTATGCCGAGAAGGCGCGGGCAGGCGGGCAGCCCGCCATCGAGGCGCTCGTCGCAAGCGGTCGTGATCACTTCTCGATCCTCGACCTGTCGAAGCGCGGTGGGGTCCAACACGTCTTCGACCTGCTCGAGAGTCGTCCTCGCGCAGGGAAGCTGCCCGAAATGTGGGAGATCACGGCGACCTGGCGCGATCCCCGCTGGACGACGGCCGACTTCCACTCGCGCTTCGCCGGGCTGGTGCGCGAGTACGAATCCGACGATCGATTCCTCGAAGCGGTCAACCGACCTTTCAGAACGACACCTGGGGCCCCGATCAGGGTCCGCGCGTCCCGCTACGAGGCGATCGATCTGGTCGCCTTGCTGGATGCGATGGACCCCGCCGAGATCGGGCGCGGAGAATGGCTCGAGATCTCGAACGCACGCGGCGAAAAGGCATTCTTCGCGATGGCGAGGATTCGCGAGCTGGCGCCGCGTGTCGTGATCGGCCTCGGTGACGAGCAGAATCTCTTCAAGGCGACCGATCTCTACCATACCAGGCGGCGCTATTCGTGGGTCGATGCGTCCGCGTCACGCGTCGACATGGCGAGACCGCTCGGCGCGTTCCTCTATTTCCCGAACGAGGAGCCTCCGAGTTCGGAGTCGAGCTCGCTGATCGGCCGCTATGCGCTCACGAGCGATTCGTTTCGGCTTCGCGAAGCGGATCCGCTCGCACCGCTCGCGGACCTGCCGCCCCTGGTAAAGGACGCGCTCGTCTCGGAGCACACCTGCGTGTCCTGCCATCGCTTTCGCGACGTGGGTGGTCGCGCGTTCCATATCCGTGCCCGGGACGGGCAGGCGATGGGTGGGCATGCTCTACCCCTCGAGCGCTATCCGGCGGTCGTCTGGAAGCGCTTCGTCTTCGAGCAGCGCCAGGTGGCCGAGGAGGTCGGGGCGAACGTCGTCGATTTCGATCCGGTCATGGCGCAGGCGCTCTACGACTTCGTGGTCGAGGAGCGAGCGAGAAGATCCCTCGAGCCCTGGAATCATCCGGAGCGCGACCGTGACCGCGCCGCGGATCGTGACTAACGACCGCGCGTAGGGGCCAGGCGGTGGTGCGCGACGAACCACTCGCTGCCGCTGCGGTAGCCGAAGAGCTCGGCGCAGGCCATGAAGAAGAAGCGCCAGCGGACGAGCCACATCGCGGCGTCCGCCTCACCGTAGGTCTCGGCCATGATCGGCAGGATTTCGTCCCGCTGCGCATCGAGCCGGGCGAGCCAGTCGTTGCTCGTTCGCTCGTAGTGACGCCCGTCGACGTGGTAGCTCTCTTCGACTGCGAGATGCTCCGGGAACTGCGCCGCGAAGTCGTAGGACGGCATGATCCCGCCGGTGAAGAAATACTTCGACATCCAGTCGCTCTCGTTCCGGACCTCGAAGTAGTAGGGCGTCGTGCGATGACAGAAGTAATGCAGGAAGAGGCGGCCGTCGGGAGCGAGCCAATTCGAGATGCGCTCGAAGAGCGTGGGCCAACCGCGCATGTGCTCGAACATCTCGATCGAGACCACCCGATCGAATCTCGCCGAGGCCCCGTCGCCGAGCTCGCTGGACGGATCGAAGTGATTCGCGTCTGCGGTGCGGACCCGGAGATTCGTGAGTCCGGCCCGATCGGCGCGCGCGACGATATGTTCTCGCTGGGTCTTCGAGTTCGATACGGCCAGGATCTCGGCGTCGGGGTAGCGCTCGGCCATCCAGAGCGAGAGCGAGCCCCAGCCGCAACCGAGATCGAGGATCCGCATCCCGTCCTCGATCCGCGCGCGCTCGCAGGTCCGGGCGAGCATCGTCTCCTCGGCCTGCTCGAGCTCCGGGAGCGGCAGCGGCTGTCCCGGCCGTTCTGCGCGCAGCCCGTAGTCGCAGCAGCTGTACTTGAGGCGTCTCCCGAGCACCTTCTCGTAGAAGGCGGCGGGGACCTCGTAGTGCTGCTCGTTGGCTTCGCGCGTCGCGACCGCGACCGGGAGCTCGTAGGCGGCTCGCACGAAGTCGCGGCGGGTGGCTTCGGTGAACGCCTCGTCGTCGGTTCGCAGCTCGGCGAGGCGCTCAGCGACCAGCCGGCGGATCCCGATCCGCACGAGGCGATCGGGGATCAGCCCCTTCTCGGCGAGGCCGATCACGGCCTCTCTCGCTCGCCCCATCGCCTTCGAACCCGAATCGACCTTGCTCACCGCGCTTGCCCTCGCTTGCCCTTGCCTGCGCAGAGCATAATCCCGGACCGGCGGAGTGTGTCGGAGCCCCGGGTCGCGGGTTTCCCGAGGGGTTCGGGCGGCGGCGGATCGCGAACGCGCGAACCGGTCCCGCAGCGCCAGTCCGGGCGAGCGTGATCTCGCTTGAGCGCTGGGAGCGAGCGGGGTACGTTGCGCGGCCCGAAACGAAGCGCATGGTCCGTGCTACGGCATACCACCATCGCTCTCTGCCCGACGCCCCGCCCATTCGGGCGCCAGGCCCGAAGCCGCTTCATCATCCAGGTCGCGCGCTGCCGCGCGAGCCATCAAGAGATAGGAATCGTCCCCATGTCGAATTCGCAGCCTGCTCCCCTCGCCGGCGTCCGGGTCATCGAGAGCTCCATGCTCGGGCCCGCCGGTATCACGACCCACCTCGCCGACCTCGGCGCGGACGTCATCAAGGTCGAGCCGCCGCAAGGCGACTACATCCGTGAGATGACCTGGCCGATCATCGAGGGCAACTCCCTGATGCATCTCCATCTGAACCGCGGCAAGAAGAGCATCACCCTCGATCTCAAGAACCCCGAGGCCGTCCAGATCTACAAGGACCTCGTCGCGACCGCGGACTGCGTCGTCGAGGCCATGCGACCGGGCTCGCTCGCGCGCCGAGGGCTGGGCTTCGATGATCTCAAGAAGGTCAATCCGAAGATCGTGTTCTGCAACATCTCGGGCTACGGCATGACCGGCCCCTACCAGAACCTGCCGGCGCACGGCGTCGCCTTCGATACCTGGGCGGGCATCATCCGCCCGGCCTACGACGAGGAGGGCTACTGCTACATCCCGGAGCATGCGTCGATCGGCATCCACGCCGGCCCGATCTTCGGCGCCTTCGGAATCCTCGCCGCGATCATTCGCGCGCGCGAGACGGGCATCGGGTCGTTTCTCGAGATCGGACAATCCGATGCGGCGGCCTACATGGACTGGTACCGGTCCGAGTCCTACATGGCCTATCGACGGCCGGAGGATGTGGTGACGGGCAACAAGGCCGACAACTACGAGCGCCGCGCGGTCGGCACGGCCGGCATGAAGGAGGGCGTCCGCTACCAGATGTACGACGCGAGCGACGGCGTCGTGATGATCATGTGCTCGGAGCAGGCCTTCTGGAAGAATTTCTGCGAGGTCGTCGGCCGAATGGATCTCTTCGAGAAGTGGCCGGGATCCAAGTACGCCGATCATGCGCGCAACAATCGCGAGCTGCAGGCAGAGCTGAAGGAGATCTTCAAGACGAAGACCTGCAAGGAGTGGATCGATCTCGGGAACGAGAAGAACTTCCCGATGGCGCCGGTCAACACGCCCGAGAACATCGTCGAAGACCCGCAGTTCAAGGACCGCTTCAAGATCATGCCGCACGAGAAGCACGGCGCGGACATGCTGCCCTTCCCGGTGCATTTCGTGAACGAGGAGCTGCCCGCGCCGACCAAGGCCCCGACGGTCGGCGAGCACAGCGCGAAGGTGCTGGCGGACGTGCTGGGCTACGACGAGGCCCGGTTCGAGGAGCTGAAGGGGAAGGGTGCCTTCGGCAGCTGAGACCCGCGAGGTCCTCGCCTCGCTTGCGAAGCTCCACGAGGAGATCGATCGCGAGAGCGATCGTCTCGTGAAGAGACATGCGGAGCGGCTGCGATGTGGTCGCGGCTGCTCCGCTTGTTGCATCGACGACCTGACCGTGACGGCGGTCGAGGCAGAGCGGATCCGGCTCGACCACCCGGAGCTGCTGGCCTTCGCGGAGCCCCATCCGCGCGGAGCCTGCGCGTTTCTCGACGAGCACGGGAGCTGTCGCATCTACGAGTCGCGCCCCTCGGTCTGCCGGAGTCAGGGCCTGCCGCTGCGATTCTTCGTAGAGGACGACGACGAGGAGATCGAGGAGCGGCGCGACATCTGTCCGCTGAACCTCCCGGACGGGCCTCCGCTCGAGGATCTGGCGGAAGAGGATTGCTGGCTCGTCGGCCCCTTCGAGCTCGCACTCGGACGCATCGCGGCGGCCTTCGCGGGAGAGGGTCACGAGCGGGTCGGCTTGCGCGGCCTCTTCGAGCGCGACGATGCGGAGGCGCGTTCGGGAGATCGATAGGCTCCCGGGGCGCGGCGTGAGGCGTGCCGCGTGAGGCGGGGCGGGGAGGCGGAAGTTCGATGATCGGAACGACGCTGTTGCTGGCCGTACTCGGGGCGGTCGCGGTTTCGCTGATCGCTTATGCGGTATCGCGTGATCGCCAGCGTCGCCGCGCCTTCGAGCGGATCGGTCCGAGCATCGGGCTACGCAGCGAGGCCTCGACCGACGGTCTGAGGGAGGAGCTCGCCGCCCTGCCTTCGATGACGCCCGCCAAACGCCACGTCTTCGCCCATGTGCTTCGCGGCGCGGAGTCGATCGTCTGCGATTGGCGCATACTCCAGGGGCCGAAGGATCGACCCCGCCGATCGACGCAGACGCTCGTCGCCGTGCGCCTTCCGGGCTCGCAGCTGCCTTCGTTCAGGCTGGTCGCGCGCGGGAATCGCCGCGCTCTGGCGGATCGGCTGGTCGCGCCCGCCGTCGAGTTCGGGGACGCGACGCGGCCCGTCGAGGCGATAAAGGTGGCGGGGCCGGATGCGGCAGCGCTTCGATCGTTCTTCGACGAGGCGCGTCGAAGCCGCGTCGACCTGCCAGACGATCTCGTCATCGAGGGGGGTGGTGACTGGATCGCGGGCCACGTGCCCGGACGGCGGACTCCGCCCGGCGAGGTCGCCGCGCTGCTCGAGCGCGTTCGCGTGCTGGCCGAACAGATCGTCTCGGACTGACCGGAGGCTTCCGCTCTGCCTCGCTCGGGAGCGGCGCGGACTCGACCCTCGAGCGCATCGCCGAGTCACCCGTCGACGGATTCCCTGGGCGCGCCGGGGACGACCTCGACCGAGGTTCGCATGCTTCGGGCTCCCGTCGCGTGGTGACCGCCGCGGTCGGGCAGCATGGCTGCCTCAGTCTCCGTTTTCCGTGTCCGGCACCTTCAGGAACTCCACGAAGAACCGGACCTGTCCCTGCGGAGCGACCTCGTGATGGATCGCAGGCTCGACGATTCCGTCTCGCCCCGGCGTCAGCCGCTGCTCCTCGAGCTCGGGCTCGAGAATCCGGTAGAGCAAGACACCCTCCAGAACGCAGATGCGGCCCCAGACGCCGGGCTTCGTGCTGTGTCTGCGCCTCAGGCCGGCCGGCACACTCTGCTCGGAGAACTCCTTCGTGCGTTGGTAGGCGCGAACATCTGCGGGGAGCGATTTCATCGTCAGCTCGATTGCCGGGCGAATCAGCTCGGGAATCTCTCTCCGGACCACTCTTCACTGAGCGCCCAGAGACGCTCGGCCGCGTCCGGATCGAGTGCCCAACCCATGACGCCTTCGCTGACACCGGGCTCATCGATGACGGGTGCTATGTGGCAGTCTTCGCAGTAGACGCCCCCTCGGTTCTCGAGCTCGGGCGTCGTCGTCGCCCAGACGGTCGTGGCGGCACCTTGCGGGAGCTCCTTGAACTTCATCGGCTCGGCCTGGGGACGGCCCTTCAGGAGATCCTTGAAGTCGTCGCCTGTCATGTGTCGCCCGAGCTCGGTGTGGATGGCACCGGGGTGTACGGCAACGGAGTGGACGCCGCGAGCGCCGTAGCGTCGGTCGAGGGCGAGGCTGAAGAGAATGTTCGCGGTCTTGGCCTGCCCGTAGGCAACGAACTTGTTGTAGTCCTCCTTCTCGAAGAACGGGTCATCGAAGCGGATCGGAGACATGCGGTGGCCGCCGCTCGAGAGGTTCACGATCCGGGCCGGTGCGCTCGCGAGGATGTTGGGCATCAGGCGGGCCGTCAGGACGAAATGGCCGAGGTGATTCGTGCCGAGCTGGGTGTCGAGGCCCTCTTTGGTGCGTGCGAGCGGGCAGGCCATGACGCCCGCATTGTTGATCAGTCGATCGATTCCGGGAAAGCGCTTCGCGATGTCGTCGGCCCCCTTGCGGACCGAGTCGAGGTCGAAGAGGTCGAGGATCGCGAGCTCGATGTCGGCATCGGGAACGCTCTTGCGAATCGCATCCGCCGCAGCGGCGCCCTTCTGCTCGTCGCGCACGACGCTCACGATCCGCGCACCGCGCGAGGCGAGCACGCGAGCCGTCTCGACGCCGAGTCCGGCGGAGCCGCCGGTGAGGACGATGGTGCTTCCGGCGAGGTCGACGTTGCGGGCGACCTCTTCGGCGCTGGTCTCGGCTCCGAACTGCTGGCTCATTCCGGGGACTCCCGATTGTGGGTCGATTTCTGAGGTGGCCCAGGCGCTGTGCATCGGGCGCTCGTAGAGATCATAGGGGTTTCGCTCGACGGGGCATCTTTGCGCGCCGACGCGCGAAGCGCGGGAAGGGGCACCGCGGTCCGATCCTCGAGGTCGGCGTGCTTCAACCGTCCCCGAGCAGGGCTCGCGGGATGCGCACGAACGCGATGCGGCGGCGATTCCAGGTGTAGCTGAGCTCGAGGTCGTCGCCATCCGCAATGATCGCGGGATAGGAGAACTCGCCGGCGCCTCGCTCCACGTCGAGGCGATCGGGCCAGGTCTCGCCGTTGTCTCGCGACAAAAGGATCGAGAGCGGCGTTCGCGCCGCCCAGTTGCCGGGCACGGGATTGCAGGCGAGGGCGAGCATTCCGTCAGGCAGGCGGGCGAGATCGAGTCCGCTGTTGTTGTTAGGCAGGTCCGTCGGGAAGGCGCGCGACCAGGTTCGTCCGTCGTCGTTCGAGTCGGCGCGATGGATTCGGCCATCGGTGCTGCGGAAGAGGGCGTGGATCCGTCCCGGCGTCGACTCCCAGAGCGTGGGTTGGATCAGACCTTTGCCCTTGAATCGACGGCGGTCGATCTCGACGAAAGGCGTCGCAGTCCAGTCGCTGCATCCGTCCGCGCTCCGGTCGAAGAAAGCATCCCATCGCCGCCAGCGTTCGAGGGACGCACCCGCCAGCCAGTCTCCCGAGGCGAGTCGAATCGGCTTGTTGCGGACGGCGCCTCGGCCTCCTCGATCGCCGGGGATCAGCGGGGCGGCGCGTTCCCAGGTACGGCCACCGTCGGTCGAGCGCTGCGACCAGGTGGTCCAGGTGCGAATGCTCTCACCGACCTTGAAATGCAGCATCAGCAGTCGGGCGTCCGGCGAGAGCGCGAAGAGCACCGGATTCCAGTGGGGCTCGTCCGAGACCTTGGCGATCCGGACCGGCTCGTCCCAGTGCGCTCCGACCAGGGATCCGGTCGGCGCCGTCGGCGAGGCAGGTCTGCGTCGAGCGGCCCAGATGGCGACATCGGTGTGGGACTCGCGCGTGCCAGCAAACCAGGCCACGAGGCTCTCGCCCGAGCCCAGCGCGACCAGCGTCGACGCATGACACTGATCGAAGGGACGCTGGTCGCCGAATGCGTGCTCGATCGCGAGCGCGTGTGGATGTTCAGGCATCTCTACTGTGCATCTCGTACATCCCGTGCGGAGCACGCCACGGTCGGTGCAGCGGCATGGCTCGCCTTATGGACGCGTGACTCGCCTTTGACGGGTCTCTACGGACCTTCGCTTCCTCGTGAGGGTGCAGGGGACGATCTCGGGAGTCCACCCCGGACGCCGCTCCGGGTAAATCACCAATCTCGATTTTTTCGGGCCTAGCGGCGTTCTCCCCACTTGGGTGCAGCCTTTCCGCGGACGATAGGCAAGTCCAGGCAACCAGGAGCCCCATCATGATCAAGACCGGCAGTGACATCCTGTTCCAGGAACCGACGTGCGACACACGAAGACTGCGGCGTTCCGTAGTGGTCGACGCGGGCGACGAGAGCTTCTCGATCCAGTTCGTGGCCGAGCCCTTTGCGTTCGAGAAAGATCAGGAAGTCCTGATGTATTTCAACGGCAAGCGCGAGTTCATGCAACAGATCGGCCGAATCACCGACATAATCCGGCCCGAGACGGAGGCGGCTAAAGCGCTGACCTTCGTGATCACGCCCGTGGGAGATCCCATCTCCGCCGAGAGCCGAGAGAACTACCGCGTCAGCACGATTGGTGCCTCGCTCCAAGCCCGCGTCGGCGACGAGACGGCGCTGAAGGTCCAGGACCTGAGCGCCACGGGCTTCGCCGTCGTCGCCTCGAAGGACTACCGGCTCGGACAGACGATCGAGGTCGAGATCTCGAGCGACAACGAATGCTGCCACGGGATCGCTTCGGTCCAGAGCATTCGTGACTTCGGCGGAGGCCGAATCCGCTACGGCATGCGCGCAATCGATTCGGATCCGCATACGAGCGTCTTTCTCGAGACGCTGCAGCGGATCTCGCTCTCGGTCCAGCGCGAACAGCTCAAGCGGGCTTGAGCCGCCGGGGCATTCTTCGAAGCACGAGGACCGCCTAACGTCCTTCGAAGACCGGCTCGCGCTTCTCCATGAAAGCTTGCATTCCCTCGGCGCAATCCTCGGTTGCCGTGCAGGCGGCTTGCGCGAGCGCTTCGATCTCGAGCGCCTGCTCCATGCTGACGGACATCGCTCTGTGCATGCTCTGCTTGATCTGCGCGAGGGCGATGGGCGGGCGGGACGCGAGCAGGGCGAGCTTTTCGTCGACCGCCCTCGAGAGCTCCGCCTCGGGATGGATTTCGTTCACGAGGCCGATCTCCAGGGCACGCTCGGCCGAGACCCAGTCCGCGAAGAAAGCGAGCTCCTTGGCCTTCTGCAGGCCGATCAGGCGTGGCAATAGCCACGAGCCTCCGCAGTCGAGCGCGATGCCGCGCCGGGCAAAGATCTCGCAGAAGCGGGCGCTCGTGCTCGCATAGACCAGGTCGCAGGTCAGAGCGAGGTTGGCGCCGGCACCGGCGGCCACGCCTTCGACGATCGCAACGACTGGCTTCGGGAAGCGATGCAGCGTGCGGATGGCACGGCCGTAGACGCGATTCATGATGTCGAGCGTCGTCGCGGTCGGCGATCCCGGGCGCGACGGAGCGCGTTCGTCGCCGTGCCCCTCCGCCCCCGACGATTGCTTGCCACCGGGCGCCAGGTCGCCGCCCGAGCAGAAGTTCCCGCTCGCTCCGCGGATCGATACGACCCGGATGGCGGGGTCGCCTTCGAGCCCGTCGAGCGCCGTCGCCAGCTCGCTGGCCATCGTGGCGTCCATTGCGTTGCGCTTTTCGGGTCGATGAAGCTCGATGCGCGCGATGGCGTCGGAGGTTTCGAGACGAAGGGTTTCGAACGACATGCAGCGTCCTTTCTATCCGTTCTATCCGTCGGGTCGTGCAATCGAATCATGCGATCCGCGGTGGGGCCTGGTTCCCTGTCGCGCGCTCAGTCGCGCGTGGAGGCGAGGCTCGCGAGGAGTCGATAGAGCGCGTCACTCGGGTCTCGCCGGCCCGAGAGCTGATCCTCGGGAATCTCCCACCAGGCATCTCGCGGAATCGGAATCGACCACTCGCCGAGTGCCGTGCGCTCGGCAATCCGCCAGACGCCGTCGCGTCGCTCGAAGCGATCGAGATAGCGGAAGCCGGTCGCGAGGTTCATGTAGGGCTTCGGGTCGTCACTCCGGTGGAGCGAGACGCCGGTCGTCTCACAGGCGGCGGTTTCGATCGTTCCTGCCGAGGTCGGCTCCGCCAGGTCGATCAGGATGTTGCCGAGCAGGTGCATCGACCAGCGGTAGCGTGCCGTCAGTCGGTCGACCCAGACGATGTACTCATCGACGTCTCCCGAAAAGCTGCCGTGATGGTCGCGCGCGTCGGCGTGATAGCAGCTGCGAACGAGGTCGAAGTCTCTGCGGTCGATGCCTCGGGCATAGCGGAGGACGACTTCTTCGATCTCTTGCTTGTCGAGCAGGGCGGCCACGCGTGCGTCCATGCGAAGCAGACTAGCAGGCCCGGCCCGAGCGATCGGCGGCTCTTCAGTCGCGGGTCGAGGGCGATTCGAGCGCGCCTGCTCCTCGAGGCGCGCCGCCCGGCAGACGGACCTCGAGGGACCTGGGCATGAAGAAGGCCAGCCACCAGCAGAACGAGGTCACGAGGCTGCCCAGGGCGATGATCGTCATGGGGACGGCCGACAGGATCGCAACGCCCGACCCGCGCAGGACGGCAATCGTTGCGACCATGCCGAAGCTGCACCAGCTGGCGAGCGCCCAGAGCAGGAAGCGATACGTCGTGTCGGGGCGGGCGAGGCCGAGGGCCAGTCGCTTCTTCATCCGCCCGAAATAGAGGCTCGACTCGATGGCGTGCCAGAGAAAGCAGCCGGCGAGGGTGGACATCAGGAGCAGCGCCCAGCCCTGGATGGCGATGATCATTTCTTCTGCGCTCTCGGCTCGCGCGACCGTCACGGCACAGCCTGCCCCCGCGATGATGCCGGCCACGGCGATCGCGAGACTGAGGCCGACAGCCCAGCGGCTCCCCGGTCGGAAGACGACGAGGGGGAAGCGACCGAGGGCGATCGTTCCGGTCACCATTCCGATCGCACCGCAAGCGAAGAACAGGGATCCCTCGATGGTGCCCGCCATACCCGGTGCGCGGCTCGCACCCGCGAGGGGATACCCGACGCAAAAGAGGCCGCAGAAGCCGATCGCGAGCAGACGCTCGGGGACCGAACGAGTTCGCCGGGCCAGGGAAAAGACGCGCAGCGTGACGCCCCAGGCAATCACGATCGAGATCAGACCCGCAGCGGCCGCGAAGAGCGTCATGGGTCATCTATCGAACGAGAGGGGCCGTCGCCTTAGGATCGAGATGCGAAAGCCTTGGCCCGGAGTGGATTCCCAGGGCTATGCTCGACGGTCCTCCACGTTTCCCCGCGCGAGCGCCGGATCGGGGATGGTTCGCAATCAGCTGCCGTGTCCGAGCACGCGTCGAGGGACCCGTCGCCTCGATGCCATGGCTCGTCGGATCAGGAGCACACCCGGTGAGTGACAAGCCCCCTGCACGCAATTCCCTGCGCTTCGGCGTCATGTTCGGCTACTGGCAGGCGCAGCCCCCGCCGAATTTCGTCGAGGTGGCGCAAGAGGCCGAGAGGCTGGGGTTCCACTCCGCCTGGACGGCCGAGGCCTGGGGCTCGGATGCCTTCTCGCCGCTCACCTGGATCGGGGCGCATACCACGAAGCTCAAGCTCGGCACCTCGATCGTCCAGATCTCGGCCCGCACGCCGACTTCGACGGCGATGCACGCGCTCACGATCGATCATCTGACCAAGGGCCGCTTGATGCTCGGGCTCGGCGTCTCCGGTCCGCAGGTCGTCGAAGGCTGGTACGGGCGCCCTTTCAGCAAGCCGATCTCGCGAAGCCGGGAGTACATCGACATCGTCCGGCAGGTGCTGCGTCGAGAGCGGCCGGTCAAGAGCGACGGCCCCCACTACCCCTTGCCCTATTTCGGCGAGGGCGCCTGGGGCATGGGCAAGCCGCTCAAGCCGATCACGCATCCGTTGCGCGCGGACCTGCCGATCTACCTCGGCGCCGAGGGCCCGAAGAACGTTGCGCTCGCAGCAGAGGTCTGCGACGGCTGGATTCCGCTCTGGTACACGCCCTACCGCGAGGAGGTCTACGCCGATTCCCTGACGAACGCACCAGAGGGCTTCGACATCGTCCAGGGTGTGACGGTCAGCGTCACCGACGATCTGGATTCCGCGTTCGATGCGCTGCGACCGATGCTCGGCTTCTACGTCGGTGGAATGGGCTCGAAGGATCGCAACTTCCACAAGGAGCTGATGGGGCGCATGGGCTATCCCGAGGAGGCCCAGAAGATCCAGGACCTGTTCTTCGAGGGAAAGCGCGAGGAAGCCGTTGCGGCGGTCCCGAACGAGTTCATCGACGAGATCGCATTGATCGGGACGAAGGAGCGCATTCGTGATCGGCTGCAGGCCTGGAAGGAGAGCCGGGTGACGACGATGCTGCTGCACGCGCAGGACCCGGCCTCGCTGCAGGCGATCGCCGACGTCTTGATGGGCTAGCCGACGAGCGATCGCGCGGCCTCGCGGGCGAGCCCAGACGTCCGGCCGCTGCGCCGCGAGAGCCTGACCCGGAAACCTGCCAGGGAGGAGATGAAAGAGATGGACTTCGGATATTTCGGATTCAACGTGGGCGCACTCAGCAATGCCGACTCGATGGAGCGCTGCGTGGTCGCCTGTGAGGATCTCGGCTACGAGTCGGTCTGGACGGGTGAGCACGTCGTGCTGATCGACCCGCACGAGCCGCCGTCGCCGGTGCCGCCGGAATCGAATTTCGTGGACTCGATCGCGAGTCTCGCCTTCGCGGCCGCGAAGACCTCCCGCATCAAGATCGGCTCGGGGATCATCCTGCTGCCGCAGCGCGACCCGATCGTACTCGCCAAGGAGCTGGCCGGCGTCGACGTGCTCTCGAAGGGCCGGCTGCTATTCGGCCTCGGCGTGGGCTACGTGCCGGGCGAGTTCGAAGCGCTCGGGATCCCCTACGAAGAGCGCGGCGCACGCACGACCGAGCATATCGAGGTGCTGCGCACGCTCTGGACGCAGGCTAAGCCCAGCTTCGACGGGAAGTTCACGAAGTTCTCGGGCATCCAATCGCATCCGATGCCGATCCAGAAGCCCCATCCCCCGATCATCGTCGGCGGAAACTCGCCACCGGCGCTGCGCCGGGCCGTCTCCCAGGGCGACGGCTGGTACGGCTTCTTCATGGACGTCGACGCGGCCGAAGCGATGGTCAAGGCACTCGCGGAGACCGCGAAGAGCACCGAACGACCGGAGAGCCTCGGCCGCCTCACGATCACGATCACTCCGCCCGGTCCCGTCGACGGCGACACCGCCAAGCGTTACGAGGACGTGGGTGTCGATCGGCTGGTCGTGATGCGCGGCTTCCAGGACATGGGCGCGGCGCCGAGCGGCGAGGTCGACGACGCCATCGCGAAGTTCCTCGAGGACCAGGCGCGCGCCGTCGGGATCGGGTAGAGCGGGCATGTCGACGATCCTGACGAAGCAGATCGAGGACGGCGTCACGCTCGTCACCCTCGACCGGCCCGAGCGCCGGAACGCGCTGGCCATGAGCCTGGTCTCGGACCTGACGGAAGAGATGAGGCGGCTGCGACACGATCGCAATACGCGGGTCGTGATCCTGAACGGGGCGGGGCGCGGCTTCTGTGCGGGAGCCGATCTCGTGACGGACGGCGATACCGTGCCGGGGGGCGAGGGGCTGTCCGAGCTCGGCTTCATCTACCGGATGCAGGAGCACCTGGCGGAGATGATGCTCGCGGTCCACGAGCTGCCGAAGCCCGTGATCGCAGCGGTCCACGGGGCGGCGGTCGGGGGCGGCTTCGCGCTCGCGCTGGCCTGCGACATGCGCGTCGCGGCCGACACCGCGAAGTTCGGATCGGTCTTCATCAAGGTCGGTCTCTCTTCGTGTGACGTCGGGACGAGCTATTTCCTGCCGCGGCTCGTCGGGCCGGGTCGGGCCTTCGAGCTGATGACGACCGGTCGGCATTTCGACGCTGCCGAGGCCCTCGAGATGGGGCTCGTCCAGAGCGTCGTCGCCGAGGGGCACGAGGTGGAGAAGGCGCTCGAGACCGCGCGACTGATCGTCCAGAACAACGAGTACGGCGTCTGGATGACCAAGAGCGGCATGTGGGCGAATCTCGATGCACCGAGTCTGCGGCACGCCATGGAGCTCGAGAATCGCACCCAGGTGCTCGGCACGTTCACCGGAAACATGGTCGAGGCCATGCAAGCCTTCCGGGAGAAGCGCGATCCGAAATGGAAGCCGCTCTGAGATCACGCTCCGCTTTCGATCGATCCGGTCCGTTCGCGCGTCGCTCTCTCTAGAGCCAGGGACGCCAGGGGAAACATGAACGCAATCCTGATCACGCTGAACATCATCGTGCTCGCCGCGCTGGGCGTGCTCGGTTACGAGTGGCCCCCCGCGCTCTTCGCTCTCGTGATCGTCGTGCCCTTCTCCCTCCTGAGCTTGTGGGGGGTCTCGACCGGCGGGCTCTCGGCCCGTTCGATCTTCGTGACGACCGCAGCGCTCGTGATCGGGGGCATCGCGATCGCGAGCTTCTGGGCGCCGATCGCGCTCTACGGGGCGGTCGTGGCCGGTCCGATCGTGCTGCTCGGCGTCGTCGACATGCTGCAGACGAAGCGTGCGATCCGGCGAAACTTCCCCGTCATCGGTCACGCCCGCTACATCCTCGAGACGATCCGGCCGGAGATCCAGCAGTATTTCATCGAGACCGACATCGAGGGTCGCCCCTTCAATCGCGAGGATCGCTCGCTGGTCTATGCGCGCTCGAAGCACGCGCTCGATTCGCTGCCCTTCGGCACCCAGCGTGACGTCTACGAGACCGGCTACGAATGGATGAACCACTCCATGCAGCCGGTCGAGCCGGAGGACATGCATCCGCGCGTCCTGATCGGCGAGGGCCGATGCGAGAAGCCCTATCTCGCCTCGATCTTCAACATCTCGGCGATGAGCTTCGGCTCCCTCTCGGGCAAGGCCATCGAATCGCTGAACAAGGGAGCCAAGCTCGGTGGCTTCGCACATAACACCGGCGAGGGCTCGATCAGCCCTCACCACCTGCACGGCGGCGATCTGATCTGGCAGATCGGGACGGGCTATTTCGGCTGTCGCACCCACGACGGGAAATTCGACGAGGAACGCTTCCGGAAGCGCGCGACGCTCGATCAGGTGAAGATGATCGAGATCAAGATCTCCCAGGGCGCGAAGCCCGGGCATGGCGGAATCCTGCCCGCCGCGAAGATCACCCGTGAGATCGCCGAGATCCGGGAGGTATCGGGCGACGCGGACGTGATCTCACCGCCCGCCCACTCGGCCTTCTCGACGCCGATCGAGCTGCTCGAGTTCGTGACCCGGCTTCGCGAGCTCTCGGGCGGCAAGCCCGTTGGCTTCAAGCTCTGTGTCGGGAAGCGCCGGGAGTTCCTGGCCGTCTGCCGGGCGATGGTGGAGACCGGACTGCTGCCCGACTTCATCACGGTCGACGGGGGCGAGGGAGGGACGGGTGCAGCGCCCTTCGAGTTCTCGAATCGTCTCGGCTGTCCGCTGGTCGAAGGGCTCACCTTCGTTCACAACTCCCTCGTCGGGGTGGGACTGCGCGACCAGGTCAAGATCATCGCCACGGGCAAGGTCGCGAGCGGCTTCGGGTTGACCCGCATGATCGCGCTGGGTGCGGATCTCTGTTATGCGGCGCGCACGATGATGCTCGCGATGGGATGCATCCAGGCCCGCAAATGCAACACCAACGAATGTCCAGTCGGAATCGCCACCCAGCGCAAGGCGCTGACGGCGGGACTCGTCGTCGAGGAGAAGTATCGACGCGTCGCGAACTTTCACGAGGAGACGATTCACGCCGCGGTCGAGCTGATGGGTGCCGCCGGTCTGTCTTCTCCGACCCAGCTACGCCCGTGGCATATCATGCGGCGGATCAGTCAGCACGAGACGCGACATTACGGCGAGATCGTCGAGTTCCTCGAGCCCGGTGCGTTGCTTCGCGAGGACCTGCCGTCGAGCTTCGAGCGGGCCTGGCGGGGCTGCACGGCGGAGACCTTCGAGCACGTGCTGGACGTCGCGCAGGCGGCTGCCCTCCCGGACGCCGCGCCGACCGTCTGACGAGCGTGCGAGCCGGACGGGCGATCCAGTTCAGGGCAGCGGGTCGAGCAGGAGCTCCGTGCGGTCGTGCTCGATCACGCCCCAGTCGCCGAGCTCGTCGGCGCCGAGCTCGCGCTCGACCACGCGCAGGGCGCCCTGGCTGAACTCGAAGCGCGTCCACATGCCGCCGTGATCCGACTCGAACTCGATGAAGCTGCCATTCTCGACGAAGGGAGCCATCGGCTCGAAGACGCGAGCGATCGCGCGCGCGGGCAGCTCGTCCATCATGCCTTCGCGTCCGATGCCGCTGACGCCGCCGTCGGGCATCTCCTGGACCATGACATGCTCGCCGAGTCCGATGACGGCACGCATGACGCCGGCCAACGAGGAGGCGCCCGAGAGCTCACGATAGGCCGCGGGCTTCTCGTGAATGCCCCGGGCGAGAAAGACGGATTCCGAAGGGAAGGCCGCCTTCACCGCGGCGACCGCCGCCTGCTCGGCTGCGGGACTCATTCGGAATTTTGCTTTTTCGATCCAGACCGCGGTTCCCATTCAATCACTCCGATCCTAGGCCCGCGGGCTCTTCTCCCGTGGGGTGCGAGACGGCGGGTCGTGACTGTCGATGCACGTGTCCGGCCGATACCGGATGCGTCGGATCGCCGGATGCTTGTCTTGAGTCCGACGAGCGATCTTCGACCGCCGGTCGATCCTCGTGACCCGGACGACTAGGCTTCGTGGCTCGGAGAGGGAGAGCGGACTTCATGCGAGTGCAACTCGACGACGAGAAGCGCGCCGCGCTGCCGGCGCATTGGCAGCGGGCCTTCGAGTGGACCGAACGACGACTCGGGGGTCGGGTGGTTGCCTGGGAGGCCCAGCCGCGTTGGCGCCCCGCCTGCTTCTTCGAGCTCGAGAGGCCGGATGGCGAAGTGCTGGCGCTCTACTGGCGGGGTGCTCGCGGCGAATTCCATACCAGTCTCCGGCCTCTCGAACGCGAGATGCACGTGATCGAGATCTTCGAGCGACACGGCATCACGGTGCCCCACGCGTATGGTCTGTGTCCGGAGCCGCCAGGGCTGCTGCTCGAGCGCATTCCCGGCCGCTTCGGGCTCGCGACCGCTCGGGACGACGCCCATCGCCGCAAGGTGCTCGACGAATACCTCGGAGAGCTCGCGAAGGTCCACTCGATTCCGATCGAGGAGTTCGAGGCCATCGGGTACCGCCGACCGGAGAGCGCCGCGGCGAGCTGTCTCGGTGAGACCCGGGGCTTCGAGCGCAGCTATCGGGCGACGAAGACGCGGCCCGATCCGATGATCGAGTTCCAGCTCGGCTGGTGCAAACGCAACCGGCCCGATGGACGCGACGCGCTCTCCTTCGTCGTCTGTGACGGCGGGCAGTTCATGTTCGACGACGAACGCATGACGGGGCTGCTCGACTTCGAGCTGGGCTACATCGGGGACTACGCTGCGGATCTGGCGAGCTTTCGGACGCGCGATCTGACCGAGCCGATGGTGATTCCGCAGGGCGACATCATGCGTCGCTACGGCGAGCTCAGCGGTCGGGAGATCGACTTCGATGTCATCGACTATCACACGATCCGTTTCGCGCTGATCAACCCGCTGTCGGTTGTCGGCCAGCTGACGGATCCGTCCCTCGAGGCGAACTACGTCCAGTATCTCGGCTGGTACGTCTGTTACGGTCGCTGCGGGCTCGAAGTCATGGCGCACACGACCGGCACCGAGCTCGATCCGCCGGTGCTACCCGAGGACGTCTCGGGCGGACTCGGCTCGCGACGCGCGACCGCGATCGGCCAGCTCGTCGGGCTGCTCGATCCCGTGATCGCAGGGGACGACGGCGAGCATGCCTATCAGCTGGATCGGATGCAGCGGACCGCGATCTACCTCGAACGAGCGGATCGCTACGGCGCGGAGCTCGATGCGGATGATCTCGACGACGTGGCCCGGCTGCTCGGAACGCGTCCCCGCTCCTGGCAGGAGGCCGATGCGCAGCTCGAAGAGGCGGTGCTGGCCGCGGGGCCGGAGCGCGACGCCGAGTTCATCCGCTATTTCCATCGTCGCTTGTCCCGGGAGGAGGCGCTGCTGCATCCGGTGCTTCGGGAGCAGCAGGATGCCGCGTTGCCGCCCCTTGTCTAGACGGCCTTCTTTCCGGGGCGGGCATGGCCGGGCCCATCGCTGTAGCCTCTTCGGGCGCGCGGCGATTCGGGCCCGCGTTCCCACCGAAAACCTGCGATCCGCGAGACGTCGCGGGAGAAGGAAGCCCTGAAGAGCATGTCGAACGAACTCCCCCTGTCCGGTCTCCGTGTCGTCGATCTCGCTGATGAAAAGGGCGAGCTCGCCGGACGCCTGCTGGGCGACTTCGGCGCCGAGGTCATCCGCGTCGAGCCGCCCTCGGGCGCCCGCTCGCGAAGCCTTCCGCCCTTCGACGCCGAGGGACGCAGCCTCTACTTCGCGACGCGCAACTCGAACAAGCTCGGACTGACGATCGATCTCGATGCCTCTTTGGGACGCGATCGCCTGGTCGAGCTGCTCGCCCGCGCAGACGTCCTGATCGAGTCGGAGAAGCCGGGACGCATGGCCGAGCTCGGCCTCGCCCCGGAATCGCTGATCGAACGTTTCCCGCATCTCATCGTGCTCTCGATCTCGGACTTCGGCCAGGTCGGTCCCTATCGCGACTGGGTCGCGACGGACTCGACGATGTGCGCGATCTCGGGGATGCAGTTCAAGGCGGGCATCGCCGAGCGCGAGCCGCTCTTCTCGCCGGGGGCGATGTGTTACGACATCGCGGGCATCATGGGGGCCTACTCGGTGATGGCCGCGTTCTACCAGCGGGAGCGCACGGGCTGGGGGCAGGCGATCGATCTCTCGGTTCTCGAGGCGGTGGCCCAGCAGACGGACTGGTCCTTCCCGAACGGGTCGATGACCGAAGCCAAGGGCATCGACGCACCGCAGACGCGCGTCGGCTCGGGGCCCGTCTATCCGATCTTTCCCTGCAAGGGCGGCTATGTCCGGCTGGTGATGATGGCGCCGCGGCAATGGCGCGCGATGCGCGAGTGGCTGGGCGATCCCGACTACCTCCAGGATCCGAAATACGATTCGTTCCTCGGTCGCATGGAGATCGCGGACGCTCTGGCCGTGGTGATCGGCGATCTCTTCGCGACGATGACCCACGAAGAGGTCTCCTTCGAGGCTCAGAAGCGCGGCATCGTCTGTACGCCCGTCCTGTCTCCGGACGAGGTGCTCGTGAACGAACATTTCCGTTCGCGCGAAACCTTCGTGGAGAGCGAGTACGCAGCGGGCGCTGTCGGCCCGATCGTGTCGGGCTTCTTCGAGATCGATCGCGAACGGATCGGTTACCGCAGTCGGCCGCCCGAGCTCGGCGAGCACACGGAGCAGATCCTCGGCGGTGGTCACTGGGCCGACGCGAGACCCGCGCCCCAAGGCGACCGCCCGGACCCGTCGCGTCCCTTCGAGGGCCTGCGGGTGCTCGACTTCGGGATCGGCGGCGTGGGCGTCGAGGCGGCGCGATTCTTCGCGGACTATGGCGCCGATGTCATCAAGGTCGAGAGCCGGACGTATCCCGACTTCATCCGGGTGGTCATGTCGACGGAGATGAGCGGATCCTTTGCGGCCTCGAATCGCTCGAAGCGCGGCTTCGGCGTCAACCTCAAGACCGAGGCCGGACTCGAGCTGCTGCACGAGCTCGCAAAGCACTCGGACGTCGTGACCGAGAACGGCTCGACCGGCATGATGACCTCGATGGGCGTCGGCTACGAGCAGCTCGCGAAGACGAACCCGAAGATCGTGATGGCGAGCAGTCAGCTGCTGGGTGATCACGGGGCCTGGGCGAGCTGGATCGGCTACGGACCGAGCACCCAGCCGATCGGGGGCCTGGTCTATCTCTGGGACTACCCCGAAGACGGGCTGCCCGCCGGCGGGACCTCGATCTTTCCGGATCATCTGGCGGGCCGGTTGCTCTCGATCTCGGCGGTCGCCGCGCTGATCCAGCGACTGCGTACGGGGAAGGGTGCGCACACGTCGGTGGCTCAGGCCGAGGCGGTCGTCAATCTGCTCGGATCGCAGATGCTGAAGGCGGGCCTCGAGCCCGGCAGCGTCCGGCCCCTGGGCAATCGCAACGAACGGGGCGCGCCCTGGGGCACCTATCCCTGTGCCGGGCACGACCAGTGGGTCGCGATCACGGTGCGAAACGACGAAGACTGGCGCCGGCTCTGCGGAGCGTTGGGGGATCCGGAATGGGCCCGCTCCGAGGCGCTCGCGACGGCGGCGGGTCGATTCGCGGCGCAGGACGAGATCGACGAGAAGCTCGCCGAGTGGACGAAGGGCAGGAGCAAGCGGACGGTGGCGTCGACGCTCCAGATGTTCGGCGTGCCCGCCGCGCCGATGTACACGGCTTCGGACCAGCTCGCGGATCCACACTTCCAGGTGCGAGGCTATCCGCGCTGGCTCGACCAGCAGGGCATCGGCTGGATGGCCTTCGAGGGCCCTGCCTTCCACGCGAGCAGCATGAAGGACATCGACATCTTCCAGGCGCCGCTGATCGGGGAGCACACGCGCGAGATCGCGCGGGACGTGATCGGGCTGGACGAGGCGACGATCGAGAAGCAGATCGCGGCGGGCGCGCTCGAGATCACGAACGACTGACGACGCCCGCTCGCTCGCTACATGCCGGCGAGGTCGAGGTCGAGGTTCGCGCTCGTGATGCCGCCGTGGATGTCCATCACGGAGCCCGTGACGAAGGCGCTGGCCGGAGAGGCCAGGTAGAGGGCGCCGAGGGCGATGTCCTCCGGCTCGCCGAGCCGCTTGAGTGGCGTTGCGGCGACCATCGCGTCGTGCACGACGTCATTCGTGAGCACCGTCTCGAGCGCCGACGTCGCCGTCGAGCCGACGGCGATCGCGTTCACCCGGATCTTCGGAGCGAGATCCTGGGCGAGCAGCTTCGTGAAATGCGTCATCGCGGCCTTCGCCGTCCCGTAGGCCGCGAAGCCCTTGCCCGACATCTGGCCGATCGACGACGAGATGTTCACGATCGCGCCGCCGCGCTCCAGCATGTGCGGTACGGCCGCCTTCGAGAGGGCGAAGGCCGTCGTGACGTTGAAGTGGAAGGCGCCGGAAAACTCCTTCTCGGTCGTGCTGAGGAAATCCTTCGGCATCGATCCGCCGACGTTGTTGATGACGATGTCGATGCGACCGAGCTCGTCGAGTGCCTGCTGGGCGAAGCGCGCGAGGTTCTCGGTCTGCGCGGCGTTGCACGGGACGACCAGCGCGCGGCGGCCCAGCTTGCGGATCTCCTCGGCAACGGCCTCGAGCTGGTCGACGCTGCGCGCGGCAAGGGCGACGTCTGCGCCGTTCTCCGCGAGGGCCAGCGCCGTGGCGCGGCCGATCCCGCGGCCGGCGCCGGTGACGAGGGCGACTTTGTCATCGATTCGAAAGCGGTCGAGAATAGGCATGGGGCGAGTCTAGCGTCGGCGCATCGGGACGCAGCGGGCTTGCGGCCGCGAGATCCGCGGGCAGGCCGCCCGCGTCCGGCTAGAATCGAGCGCTCGCCGACGCGGGGTCTCGATCGGGCGGGCCCGCCGCCCGGCCCGTCATCCCCGAACCGAGGAGATCTCCATGGACGATTTCAAGGGCCGCGTCGCGGTCGTCACGGGTGCCGCGAGCGGCATCGGGCTGGCCGCCACCGAGCGATTTCTCGAAGAAGGAATGAAGGTCGTGCTGGCCGACGTCGAGAAGGGTCGGCTCGACGAGCAGGTCGCGCGCCTCGCGAAGGCCGGTGGCGAAGTCCTCGGCGTCGTCTGTGACGTGCGGGATCCCGATTCGGTCAAGGACCTCGCGGATCGCACGCTCTCGCATTTCGGCGGAGTGCAGGTCGTCTTCAACAACGCCGGGGTCGCGCCCGCTGGCCCGATGCTCGAGACGACGCCGGAAGACTGGCGTTGGATCGTCGACGTGAACGTGCTCGGTGTGGCCTATGGGGTGACGACCTTCGGTCCGATCCTGAAGGAAGCCGGCGAGGGCCACATCATCAACACCGCCTCGGAGGCAGGCCACGTCTCGAGCGCCGTGCTCGGGATGTACACGGCGACCAAGCACGCGGTGGTCGGCCTCGTCGGAGTCCCTCTACCGCGAGCTCGAAGGGACGGGCGTCGGCGTGCATTGCCTGTGTCCCAATCTGGTGAAGACCCAGATCTTCCACTCCGAGCGCAACCGGGACGACGGAGCGGATCTGACCGCGGCCCAGACCGCGACGATCGCACCGCTGCGGGAGGCGATCACGGCCATGGGGATCACGCCCGCGCAGGTTGCGGGAGACATCATCGAAGCCCTGCGCCAGGACCGCTTCTGGATCTTCACCCACGATCTGACCAGGCAGGCGCTCGCCGTCCGCTACCAGGACATCGAGGCCGGCCGCAACCCCACCAACCCCTACGCGGGCATCACGGGCCTCGAGGAGATCAGCGAGCTCGATTGACGGGCGCGCGACCTCTTGCGACGAGCGGTCGATCATCAGAATCCCGTCTCCGGCCTGTCCTCGAACCGATGGGCCGGATTCGCGTCGACGGAAGACGGAGAGAAGGCGAAGCGATGTTGACGATGCGAGATCTCTTGCTGGCGCGGGCGGAAGACGATGCCCCGGCGCTCTTCTTCGAGGACCAGCAATGGAGCTGGCGGGAGTACGTCTCGGCGTGCTGCGAGCGGGCGGAGGCGTTGCTGTCGTGGCGGCGGGAAGGTCCCTTCCACGTCGGCGTGCTGCTCGAGAACGTCCCCGAGTATCTCTTCATGAGCGGCGCCTCCGTTCTTGCGGGTGCCACGCTCGTCGGCATCAACCCGACCCGCCGCGGCGCCGGGCTCGAGCGCGACATCCGGCACACGGACTGTCAGATCCTGGTGACCGAGGATCGCCACGCCGAGCTCCTCGACGGGCTCTCGCTCGACATTCCAGAGAATCGTCGCTTCGACGTCGCGAGTCCTTCATGGAGCGAGGCACTCTCGGCCTTCAAGGGAGCCGGGCCACCGTCTCTGCCCGCGGATCCGGCGGCGATCTACATGCTGATCTTCACGTCCGGCACGACGGGGGAGCCGAAGGCGGCGATCTGCTCGTCCGCGCGGACGGCCATGGCGGGAAAGATGCTGGGGCAGATGCGCGGTCTCAGCTCCGAGGACCGTGGCTATCTCGTGATGCCGCTCTTCCACTCGAACGCGCACATGGCGGGGGTCGCGCCGATCATGTCGGTGGGCGGCTCGTGGGCGATGCGCCGGAAGTTCTCGGCCTCGGGCTTCCTGCCCGACGTGCGCCGCTATGGCGTCACCTACTTCAACTACGTGGGCAAGCCGCTCACGTATATCCTGGCGACCGAGCCGAAGCCCGACGACGCCGACAACACGCTTCGCGTCGCCTTCGGAAACGAAGGGGCGGAGCACGACCTGGCGCGATTCGCCGAGCGCTTCGGCTGCGAGGTGATCGACTCCTACGGCTCGACCGAGGGCGGCATCGCGATCAGCCGTACCCCCGACACGCCCGCCCGGCGCGCTCGGCGTGGCGCCGGAGGGCACGCTCGTGCTCGATCCCGACACGCGACAGGAATGCCCGCGCGCCCGTTTCGGACCGGATGGCCGGCTGCTGAACTCCGACGAGGCGATCGGGGAGATCGTGAACACGGAGACGGCCCGGCAATTCGAGGGCTATTGGCGCAACGACGAGGCGAACGAAGAGCGGACGCGTGACGGGATCTACTGGAGCGGCGACCTCGGCTATCGGGACGACGCCGGCTTCTTCTACTTCGCCGGTCGCAACATGGACTGGCTGCGCGTCGACGGCGAGAACATCGCGGCCGGGCCGATCGAACGGATCCTGTGCCGGTTCGAGGACGTGGCGCTCGCAGCGGTCTACGCCGTGCCCAACGCCGACGTCGGCGATGACTGCATGGCCTCGCTGATCCTGCGACCGGGCGCCCGCTTCGATCCGGAGAGATTCAGCCGCTTCCTCGCCGAGCAATCGGATCTCGGGACCAAGATGGCGCCTCGTTATGTGCGGGTCGCGACGGAGCTGCCGTCGACCGAGACGAACAAGATCCTGAAGCGCGTGCTGCGTGAAGAGCGCTGGGAGGGATCGGATCCGATCTGGCTTCGGGACGGGGACGACTATCGTCCCCTCACGGAGCAGGACAAGCAGGCGATCCGAAGCCGTTTCGAGGCGAGAGGCCGACTCGCTGAGCTCGAGCGCTAGGCGGCGTTTTCGAATGCGCTCCGAGCGGGCGCCAGGAGAAGTGATCGATGCAATTCTTGAGTTCCTACTCGGCCCATTTCTACGCGGTCCTGCGAATCGTCTCGGGCTTCACGTTTCTCTGGCACGGCTCGCAGAAGCTGCTCGGCTTTCCGGCCGGCATGCCGGGCAATCTGCCGCCCCTGATCCTGTACGTGGCCGGACCGATCGAGCTGCTCGGCGGCATCCTGATCATGATCGGACTGCTGACGCGCCCCGCGGCGTTCCTGTGTAGCGGGCTGATGGCGGCCGCCTACTGGATGGCGCACGGATTGAAGGCGCCCCTGCCGCTCCAGAACGGCGGCGAGCTGTCGATCCTCTACTGCTTCATCTTCCTCTATCTCGCGGCGCAGGGCCCGGGAATCTGGAGCATCGACGGCAGCCGTTCGAGCGACGGATGAGCTCCGCCGCGGATAAGCGCGATGGGGAGCACGACGCGCTCCGCGGGCGATCGGGTCGTCTGTTTCGAGCCGTGCTGTCGCTCTCGCGGCCGCCTGCGAAGCCGCAGTCCGGCGCTCCCGCCGCGCCGGGCCTGGCCGAGAATCTCGTCTTCGAGTTCGACGAGGCCTATACGGCCTTCGTCGAAGGCTTCGAGCGGCTTCCGACCGACGCCCAGATGCTCGCGTTGCAGGCGATGGATACGCGACTCTCGGCCATGGTGCGGGCGAAGGATGCGGCGCTCTGGACCGAAGCCGCTCGGCGTGACGAGCCCGACTGGCAAGAGGTGCGCAGGCTCGCGGAGAGTGTGCTTTCCGCCTTCGATTGGCCGATGCAGGAGGGCTGAGGGGCGCTCGGCGTCGGCGGGGATCACTGTGCGAATCGGTCCGCGGAAGTGACGCCGTGCTCTGGTAGTCTCGGGGAGACGGCCCCGTCGTCGGCTCGGCGTCGGGCGGCTCCGGCGGGCCGCGAGAGGCCGGGCCTGGCGATCGGAACGAACGCGATCGAAGCCATGCGAAGGAGACGATATGGATGGATTCGATCCGACCCGGATCATCGCCTGCGCGCTGCGACCGGAGGCGAGCTGGCTGCACGCGTTCACCCTCGCAGGCTTCGTGCTCGCGGCCTGGCCGTCTCGCTGAAGCGCTCGACGGACCGGAAGCCTAGCGCCTAATCCCCTTCCAAGCGCTCTTCCGAGAGCAGATTCGTGATCGTCAGTCCGTCTCGAAGCGCCGCGGCGTCGTGCGTGCGCAGGTAGTCGGCGCCCGCCTGGGCGGCCCAGAGCTCGGCGGCCAGGGTGGCGGCGCGCGGCGCTCTCGATCGCGCGATTGGTCAGCGTGCGCAGGAACGACTTGCGCGAGACGGAGATGAAGACGGGCCGCCCGAATCGGGCGCGCAGCGCGGGGATCCGCTGCAATACGGCGATCGACGCGTGGGGGTCGCTGCCCAGGAAGAATCCCATGCCCGGGTCGACGATCAATCGCTCCTCGGCGACGCCGGCCGCCACGAGCTCGCCCAGGCGTCTGTCGAAGAAGCGCTCGATCGAATCGAGGACCTGCTCGGGGGTGGCCCGATCGCGCGTGGCCCTCGCCCGCTCGAGGAGCGAGTGGACGACGACCGCGTCGGCGCGGGCGTCGGCCAGCCGCGCCCGGGTCTCGGGATCCGGAAAGCCCCGGACGTCGTTGACCATCGAGACCCCGGCGTCGAGGGCCCACGCGAGGACCCGGGGCTCGGTCGCATCGATCGACAGCCGCAGCCCTTCGGCGGCCAGGGCCGATACCACGGGCTCGAGACGAGCGATCTGATCCTTCGGGGAGACGAGGTCGGCGTCGGGGTTGCTCGAGGCGGGACCCAGCTCGAGCAGATCCGCCCCCGCCGCTGCCTGCGCCCGTGCATGGGCGATGGCGGCCTCGGGCGCGAGATAGCGACCTCCGTCGGAGAAGGAGTCCTCCGTGATGTTCACAATCGCTACGATCTGCGGGGCAAGACTCACAGCGTTTGTCTAGCACGCCGGTCGTGATCGCGTTCGCGCATCGCGCGAGCGGCGTGTGCGATCGCAGGAGGATCCAAGATGTCGACCGAAGCTGCCTTCGAACCGCGCCCCTTTCAGCAGTATCACGAGGTCGAGCTGGCAGAGCGCTTGCGCGGCGGCGGGGACCGGCTGCCCGCAGACTATGCGGCGACGCTTCGACCCCTGGGCATCCGGATTCGCGAGACGGGCGAAGAGGTCACCTACCGCGAGCGCGCGGGTGGGATCGAGGTCGTCGAAGGCCTCGACGAAGCCTCGACGGCGATCGAGCTCGACCATCAGACCTGGGATCAGCTCACGCGCGATCTCGAGTCCTCCGCCGGCCTGATCTATGGCGGGCGTGTCGAACGCTTGCGGGGCGATCTGATGGAGCTGATGCAATGGGAGCCGGCGCTGCGCTGGATGTTCGTACGGCGTCCCGTCTACGACGAGGCCGCCGTCGATCTGCGAAGCGCGTCGGGGAAGCTTCTCGATCCCTGCCACGGGTTCCGACCCGACGATGATCCCGAAGAGATGAAGGAGTATCTGCGAACCGTCGGGTATCTCTGGATTCGCGGGGTCTTCTCGCCCGAAGAGGTCGCGATCCTTCAGGCAGAGGCCGAGGAGCTTCGCGCCGAAGCCCGGGCGGGCGATCAGGAATCCTGGTGGGGCCGAAACGCCGACGGCGAGGAGGTCCTGTGTCGCGTCCTTCGCGCGGGCAGGAAGGCGAAGATGCGCTCGCTGCATGCGGACCCGCGGATCACCCGGATGGCCACGCTCTGTGACGTGCCGATGGCGACGAAGGTCCGTCCGGAGGACAAGGACGGGGTCACGGTGCTCTGGAAGCAGCCGGGCGTTGCCGAGGGTCTCGGCGATCTGCCCTGGCATCGCGACTGCGGGATGGGCGGTCATGCCAGCATGTGCCCGACCGCGGTGCTCAGCCTCTTTCTCGGCCCGAATACGCCCGAGGCCGGAGAGATCCGCTTCTTGCCGGGCTCCTGGCAGACTTCCCTGGCCTTCGCGGAGGGAGACTCCGAATCGGCGCCGAGGGGCGTGGCTCCGCCGGCTCAGCCGGGTGACATCACCTTTCACTACGGCGATGGGCTGCACGTCGCGCCGCCTCCGACGGGGACGGAGGGCCCGTTTCGCAGCTGCGTCCTGATCGGCTTCCAGCGCGAGGGTGCGCATCATCACCTCGGTGGTCGTCACTACAACGACGTCCTGCTCGGCAGCGAAGACGGGCAGATCGAGCATATGAGCAAGGTCGCAGCCCGCCGCTAGCGCTCATCGGACTTTCGGGCCTTCGCGCCGCGAGCCCCTGGACGCGTCATGCGCCGCGGTCAACGCGCGCTGCCCCGCCGTTGGGGCGCGTGCTCGGCCGAGGCCATGAGCTTTTACATCGCTTTTACGTTGAGCCGCGCCGACGTCGTTTTCGACGCCTGGCAATTCAGCTACACCTGCGCCGGCGTCCGTCCGCAATTCATTGTGGAGCTTCGAAATGACGCCCGAGCGCAACGCTCCCCCCGCGAGAGACAAATCCACCGAATGAACGCCGCGATCGACCTGCAGACCCGCGTCCGCGATGAGCCCGATCCTCTGATCGGTTCAGCTGCGCGCGCAAAGACCGACTCCCCGCCAGACGAAGCTCGAGAAAAGGCCGCTGAGTCATCACGCCAGGACCTCCGAACGGCCGCGAGCGGCCCGGTGTCGCCCGGTACCTCGGCCAAGGGCAAGATCCTCCGCTACAAGGCCGACCGTCGTTCGGTCACGATGACGCTGACGCTCTTCGTGCTGCACCTGATCCCCTTCTTTCTGGCGCCGGCCTGGGTCGCTGCGCTCTGCCTGATTCCGCTGGCGGTCGGCAGCATGTTCATTGCGCCGATCAATCATCATCACCAGCATTTCAACACGTTTCATTCCGTCTGGCTGAATCGTCTCTATGAGCTGGTCCTGTCGCTCCAGACGGGCATCAGCCCCTACGGCTGGGTGCTCCATCACAACCTGGGACACCATCGCAACTATCTGAATCAGCGACCCCATCCGCAGCCCGATGAATCGAAGTGGACCCGCAAGGACGGCTCGCAGATGGGTCGCGTCGAGTACACCATCGATCTCGTGCTGAACCACCAGATCGACATCCTGCGCGTCGGTCGGCGCTACCCGAAGTATCTGCGCGCCTTCCTGCTGATGAAGATTCCGCTCTGGACGCTGCTCGGGCTCGCGCTCTACTGGAACCCCGTGAACGCGCTGCTGATCTTCCTGATCCCGTCGTTCATCGCTCTCTGTCACACGTCCTGGGCGACCTACGAGCATCATGCGGGCTGCTATCCGACCGATCACTACGACGCGAGCGTCAACCGCACGCACTGGCTCTACAACTACATGACCTGCAATCTCGGGTTCCATACGGCGCATCACAAGCGCCCGGGCGTGCACTGGTCGCTGCTTCCGAAGCTCCACGAAGAGATCGAAGACCAGATTCCGAAGGAGATGATTCTCACTACCTTCTGGTAGATGACCGAATCCTCGCCTCTCTCGTCGCCGGCCGTTCGCTCGGGTCTGTCCCGCTTACTGCACGAGCTCACCCATCGCGATCACACCCGCGGTCGGCTGCTCGTCTCGATCCTCGTGCTCGCCGCCCCCGCCGTCGTGTCCTCCTCGAGCATGGCGATCTTCCAGCTCTTCGACCTGCGCTTCCTCGGTCAGATCAGCGGGGAGGCGGTCGCCGCCGCCGGCGCCACGAACCAGACGCTGCGCCAGATCTTCCAGGTCTCGGCCTTCGGTCTCTCGGTGGCGATCCAGATGATGATCGCCTTCGCCGTGGGGCGCGCACGGCTCGACGAAGCCGAGCACATCGCCGGTCAGAGCTTCCTCGTCACCGGTCTCCTGGCGCTGGTGGCGATTGGCTCGGTCGGACTCTTCCCCGGCTTCTTCGTCTCGTTGATCGTGAACGAGGCCGCCGTGCCGATCGCCGAGACCTACGCGCGGATCACCTTCCTGTTCTTCGCCTTCAACATGTTCGCGCAGGCGTCGAACGGGATTCTGGTGGGCTCGGGAGACGCGACGACGCCGATGTTGATCGGCATCGCGCAGGTCCCGGTCATGATCTTCTTCGAGTGGGCCCTGGGCTTCGGCAAGCTGGGCTTTCCGGAGCTGGGCGTCGCCGGGATCGCCTACGGGACGGCGATCGGGGGCGGCTTCTCCTTCGTGCTGGCGATGTGGGCCCTGTTCAGCGGACGCAGTCGAGTTCATCTGCGTGCCCGCCATCTGCGCCCGGACTGGCAGTCCTTCGCGCGCATCGCCGGCACGTCCTGGCAGCCGGCGCTCCAGATGGTGGCCCGCTCGGCGATGATCATGGTGTTCATGGTGCTGGCGGGGCGACTCGGCAGCCACGTCCAGGCGGCCTACACGATCGGCCTGCGGATCGAGATGATCGCGGTCATGATCGCGTTCCCGATCGCGAACGCCTGCGCGACGTTGGTGGGCCAGAACCTGGGTGCGCGGGATCCCGAGCGCGCCTGGCGTGCGGTCTGGGCCGCGACGGGGGTGGCCGTTGCGATCCTCTGGCCGGGCGCCGTGCTGCTCTTCCTGTTCCGCGACATGGCGGTGGCGATCTTCACGAATGACCCGCTCGTCGCCGCCGAGGCCAGCGAATACCTGCGCTACGTCTCGTTCATCCTGGGCTTCTGGGGAATCTATTTCGTTGCGTTCCGGACGCTGCAGGCGGCCGGGGACATGATCACGCCGATGCTGATCTCGCTGGTGCTGGCCTTCGGCCTCGGCGCCCCTCTGGCGATCTACCTCTCGAGTCAGCCGGATTACGGATCGTCCGGGATGTGGATCGCGAACGCGGCCTACTCGGTGGCGAACACGCTGCTGATGGTCGCGTGGCTGCTCACGGGTCGCTGGACGCGTCGCGCTCGGGTGGCGCCACCGGGTCTCGTGGCTGACGCCGATTCCGACGCGGATCGTTGATCCTGTTCGCCAGATCGATCCGGACCTCGTCGCCTTCGACCTCGACGGCAAAGCAGGGGATCGGGAAGCCGTCGGCGTGATCGGGATCGAATCCCGTGCGGATGTCGAAGGGCCAGCCATGGGCGCGGCAGGAGATGATGCAGCCGTCGAGCTCACCCTCGGAGAGCGGGTAGCCGGCGTGCGGACAGGCGTCTTCCATCGCGTAGATCGTCTCGCCGACGCGATACAAGCCGACTCCGATTCCCTCGACGACGACGCGCAGTCCGCGGTCGGTCGGAATTTCCTGAAGGCGGGCCACGGGTACGAAAGACAAAGCGGCGCCCATCCCATGCTCGTCCTGAGCAGTGAAGAGGAGCGCCGCAGCATGCCGTAGCTCGGACGCGACAGCACGCTGCCCCCTCGAGAGGGGCAGTGCGCCGATTCAGCGTCCGCAGGTCAGCGTCGGTATCTTCGGGTCAGTGCTGCGCGAGGGTCGCGGGGACGGCCGGCTTCGGCTTGCCCTCGGCGGTCACGACGCAGGTCTCGAAGTCGCTCGGAAGCACGGCGTTCTTGCAGTCCATCGACGTCGGGCCCGCCAGGCGGCGCAGGAAGTCCTCGGATTGCCGTCCGGTCGACTTCTCGAAGGCGTCGTCCAGCTCCAGCTCCGTGCTCATCGAGAAGGTCGATGGCTCGAGGGTAGGGGTCTTCGGGCGTCTCGGCTGTGGCCGAGGCGGCCCAGGCAACCGTCGCAATGGCGGTGGCCAAGAAGAGTGATAGGGGTCGCATGATTGGGGGGGCTCCTTTGCGTGGCTTTATCGGAGTCTCGATGGATCGCTTGAGGCCTACTTCCAACGGCATCGAAATCTCTGGCGCACCACGCGCAGGCCCTTGGCAGCTCTTCGATTCGGCGGCACGAGGAGCCCGTGAGGCGAGTCGTGAGTCCCGGATCCCGGCGTGAAACCCGGAGAAAACGACCGGGTGAATTCGGGAAACACCGGACTAGACTTCGCCGAGGAGCGTGCCGAACGAGCCTCCAGGCCCGCTCCGAAGGAGATCGGAAATGCGCCTCTGGGATGAAGAGCTCGAGGGATATCGGGAGGAAGCCCGCGAGCTCCTCCAGCATCTGCCGGCCCTGGCCGAGCCTGCTCCCGGCATGGACCCGGTCGCGAGGGCCGCCTGGTCGCGCAAGTCCTTCGGTGAATCGAGGCCGATCACGGCCTCGGACGCAGCGGAGTGCCGGTCGATTCCCGGACCTGCCGGCGATCTGCCGATCCGGCTGTTCCGGCCGGAGGGCAAAGCGCGCGGCCTCTACCTCCACATCCACGGCGGCGGCTGGATTCTCGGTCAGGCCGACATGGGTGACCTGTCGAATCAACATCTCGCGGAGGACCTGGGGCTCGCCGTCCTGAGCGTCGATTATCGACTTGCCCCGGAGCATCCCTACCCGGCCGGCCCGGACGATTGCGAGGCGGCCGCGCGTTGGCTGCTCGAAGAGGGTCCGTCCGAGTTCGGAGCCGACCGGATGTTCATCGGCGGCGAATCGGCCGGTGGACATCTCACCCTGGTGACCGCGCTGCGCGTGCGCGATCGCTTGAAGGCGCGGGATCGGCTGCTCGGCCTGAATCTCGTGTTCGGCTGGTACGACGTGAACGGCACGCCGAGTCAACGCGGTAACGGCGGCCACAAGGACATGCTCGATCCCGAGAATCTCCGTTTCATGGTCGAGTGCTTCACCCCGGGCCTCTCGGAAGAGGCCCGTCGAGACCCCGATATCTCGCCCCTGTTCGCGGATCTGGCGGGCCTTCCTCCGAGCCTGGTCTCGGTGGGTGGCTACGACCATCTGCGCGATGACTCGCTCTTTCTGGCGCCCCGGCTGGCGGCCGCGAACGTAGACGTCGAGCTGCAGGTGTATCCGGATTCTCCGCATGGATTCCAGGCCCTCCCGACGAAGATGGCGGCTGCTGCTGCTAAACGGACGGACGCCTGGCTCGAACGCGTGATGCAGAGTGCCGGAATCTGAAGCGAGCTTGCAGCGGTGACCCGGCAGCGGACGGGCTCCGCTCGCACACATTTCCCCACGAATGAGAGGAGGCCTAGCATGGCGACCCATCGATTGATCGTCTTTACCGAGCCGCGACCCGGAAGAGAGGCCGAGTACAACGAGTGGTACGACCAGGTGCATCTGAAGGACGTCCTCGAGACGGAGGGCTTCGTCGCGGCGCAACGATTCGAGCTCGCGCCTGCCCAGATGGGAGAGCTGGGCGAGGACGCTCCGAGTCGTTATCTCGCGATCTATGAGGTCGAGACCGATGACCTCGCCGCCGCGCTCGAGAAGCTCAACGCGGGCTCCGGGACGATGCAGATGTCCGACGCACTCGATCTCGAGGGCGCTCGAGCGATCGCCTACTCCGCGATCGGGAGTCGCCAGGTCAGCGATTGAGAGCGATCTCCCGCAGCAGATCGCTACGGGAAGAATGATCCAGGTCAGCCGACCGCTCGCAGGGCGGTCTCAGGGAGGAAGACATGCAGAGCTATTCGGGAAAGGTCGCCGTTGTGACGGGGGGCGCCGGTGATATCGGCAAGGCCATCGCCAGGCAGCTGCTGGCAGAAGGTGCGAAGGTCGTCGTGTCCGACGTCGAGAAGGGTGCGCTCGACGCTGCGGTGGCGGAGCTCTCGAAGGAAGTCACCTCGGCGGGTGGAGAGATCACGGGCATCGTGACCGATGTCTCGGACCCCGAGTCGGTCGAGTCCCTCGCCGAGCAGGTCTACGGACAGCACGGCGCATGTCATCTCCTCTTCAACAACGCCGGCGTCGGCGCACCCTCGGTGAACGTCTGGGAGACGACGATCAACGACTGGAAGTGGGTGCTGGGCGTCAACGTGATGGGCGTGGTTCATGGCATCCAGAGCTTCGTGCCGCGGATGATCGCCGGCGGACAGGAGGGTCACGTGATCAACACGTCGTCGGGAGACGGGGGCATCGCGCCGATGGCCGGCCAATCCGTCTACGCCTCGAGCAAGGCCAGCGTCTCGATCATCACGGAATGTCTGGCCGCGCAGTTCAGCACCCAGCACCCCCAGCTGTCGGCCACGATCTTCTATCCCGCCGGTGGCGTGCTCAAGACGGGCATCTGGAGCTGCGACCGCAACCGACCCGCGGAGCTCGCACGCGAAAAGCCGTCGGGGCAGCCCGAGGATCTGATGGGTGCGTTCATGAAGCACGCCCAGGAAACCGGCATGCAGATCGACTTCCAGGATCTCGACGAGCTGGCGAAGGCGCTGATCGTGGATCTCAAGGCGGGCAAGTTCATCGCGATGATCGGTGTCGAGGGGGCGGGCGAGCAGCTCCACGCGCGCGCCGACAAGATCGGCCGCGGTGAGGCGCCCTTCGACGAACACTCGCTGATCGCCTGAGGGCGACCGGGCCGTCATGCGCGCGATGGGGAGCTCTTCCGAGCAGACCTCGGGAGACCCGGGATGGAGGCACGAAGCCAGGCTCGCTACCACAGACTCAGGATGTGTCCGTCCCGGGGATCGAGCGCGCCGCTGAGGACCTCTCGGTAGACGCGTTCGAGGGCTTCGGGTCCGCGATGTCGTGTGATCATCAGCCACCGGTCGCTGAACGCTACGAACTCCTGCCATGACGCCCCGAGCCGCTGCTGAAGGCCCGCGCCGCCCCAGTCCTGAGTGCGCTTCACGATTCGAGCGGGCGCGAAGAAGAATTCCGGCGTCGGGCCGGGCAGGTCGCTCGGGCGTGGCTTCGACTCCCAATGGGTCGCGCCCACGGTGCAGGAGTACTTCAGCGCATCGCGCAGTCGCTCGTGCACGCCCGCCACGACCTCCCCGTTCCCCGCCATGTCGACCATCACCGCGCCGTCCTGACCAATGATCTCGGGGATGCGGTCGAGGTCGTCATAGAGCACGACCTCGTCGTAGCAGCCGAGCTCGAGAACGAAGGCGCGGTTGCGCGCCGAGGTCAGGCCGATGACCGGGCCCCGCGCCCGTGTCTTCAGCAGATGGGCCAGCGCGATCGACGTCTTGCTCGAAGCGCTCGTGACGATCGAGGCGGAGGCGCCGTAGAAATCCTCGTCGCCCAGCAGGTCGTCGACCAGGAAGGAGGTCATGAAGAGACCTCGGAGGAGCAGGGTCTGGTCCTCCCGACCCTCGTCGTAGAGCGCGTCCGGCCCTGTATAGGTGTAGGTCCGGTAGACCGGGGCATGCTTGGAGCGGTGAGTCACGGTGTCGACGATTCCGGTCCTGCTCGCCTCCGCGTCGATCACGAGATGCCGACTCATCGGAAAGAAGCCGAAGCAGCGAGCCCCGACCTCGACCTCGGGGTGTCGCGAGTCCAGCACGTCCCCGAAGCCCATCGCCGGAATCCGTCCCCAGCGATCCGGGCCGGGGAAGAAGCCCCAGTAGTCGAGCAGGTCGCCCGCTGCCGCATACGAGATGTTATTCGAGGTCAGCGCGAATCGATCGACCTTGAAGAGGACCTGACCGTCCTCGAGCGAATCGATTGCGGCGCCCGGTACGAAGCGGGTCTCGCGGAAATCGTCACGATTCACCTGGAAGTCGATCGGGGCGGTCGCCGCGTCGGTCATCGGGCTCCTCCATTTCGTCGGGCGATCGATTCCGTGCGAGCGGGCCGGTCGAGGCAGGCGGAGCGCCGCCCGCGTTCGTCCTCGCGGGCCTCAGCGCCAGAGACCGGCGAGCTCTTCCGCGGTCGTCTGTGTCGTAATGCGGCCCAGGCTGTGCTCGAGCACCGCCTCCGCGTAGTCCGTCGGATAGCCGGCCACGCAGTCCTTCACGAGCACGACATGATAACCGCAATTGATCGCCTCGATGACGACGCCGAGGATCCCCACATTCAGGGACACGCCCGTCGCGACGACGGTCTCGACGCCGAGGGAGCGGAGAGTGGGGTCGAGGTTCGTGCCGATGAAGGGTGACATGCCGTGCAGGCGGACCGAATCGAGGTCGTCCGGTGCGGGGCCGAGCTCGGGGATCACTTCGGTCGTCGCCTCTCCGAGCAGCATGTGCTCGGGATTCTTCAGCAGCCGGTTCACCATCGGCACGTTCGCATAGGAGCCGCGCCGATCGCGCCGAAAGGCCGCTCGGCAGTGGATGACGGGGACCTCGGCCGCGCGAGCGGCATCGAGCAGTTGGCCGAGTCGCTTGGGGATGCCCTGGCCTTCCACGACGTCTGCGAGGGCCCTGATCGCCGAGAGGTCGCCGATCACGCCGCGCTGCATCTCCATCGTCAGGATCGCCGCGCGCCCGGGGCGCACGAGTTCTTCGAGCTTGCTCATCTGGGTTGCCTCGTTTCGGCTGTGCTTCACGCCGGTGTGGGTGAGTTGGGGCTCAGGGGGCCAGGGGAGCGTCGGCGGCCGGGCGAACGCCCGCGCCGGCCTCGACGCCGTCGATCTCTACGCGGATCCGTCGGAGCTTCAGATGCAGGATCCGCCATTGGCCGTCCGGATCCTTGCGGTATTGCTCGTCGTACCAGCCGAGTCCCCAGAGATGCTCCATCGGCGAGCCCTTCGGCCACCAGAGCATGTCTTCCATCGCCCAGGTGCCCTCGGCCCTATCCGGCCCTGTTAGGCGGATGATCGGCGTGTGGCCCTGGTGGCAGGTCTTCACGTCTTCGAGGATCGGGGGCAGGTAGTCGCGGAAGGCCTGACGTCCGTGGATCAGCGGCGAGCCCTCTTCGGTCGTGTCGATCGTGACGTCCTCGCAGAAGACGTCCGCCCACTCGTCCCAACGCTTCTGGTCCATCAGCAGGAAGTAGCGAGCCTTCAGCTGCTTGATCCGTTCGATCTCGACCAGGTCGTCGGGGCTCATCGTCACTCCTCGGGGTCGCCTCATTCTATCGGGCTGGCTGCCGCCGGGCAGGGCGAGGCGAGGGGCCCGTCGGAGGCGGAGGATCGGGCGGGATCGGGTCGTCGGGGTGGGGTCGCTCGCAGGTCCAGGCCCGCGGAAGAGCCGAGATGTCCCGTGGGGAAAATGCGAATGTACGCGCAAGTGTCTGAAATGGCTGAACAATGCGAGAAAGGAGGGTTCCGGGGGGCTGGAGGGCTCGCCACGAATTTCTGTCCTGGAGGGTGAAAATGACATTGCTTTTCATTTTCAACGCCCATAAGATCGGTGTCCTGCCGAAGCAGACGGTTGGAGCACGTGAAGAACAAGACACGTGAGAAGAAGGGTCCCTCGATGCTCGTTTGCCATTGTCGTGGAATCACCGATCGCCAGATTCGTCGCGTCGTCAAGGACGGCGCGGAGTCGGCCCGCGAGGTCGCGCGCGCGACCGGGGCCGGCATGCGATGTGGCGGGTGTCGTTCGAACGTCAAGAAGGTCGTGAACGAAGCCGTCGCGCAGGAGTTCCAGAAGACGCGTTCGTCGATCGCGTCGGACCTGCTGCAGCCCCTGACCGTCTCCCTCGACCGCTAGGACCGCTAAGACGGACCGCTAAGACGGACCGCTAAGACGGACCGCTAAGACGGACCGCTAAGACGGACCGCTAAGACGGACCGCTAAGACGGACCGCTAGATCGAGCGGACCTTCGCTCCCCGTCTTGCGATCGACGACTCGCCCACCGCGAGTCCGCCACGCCGGGTGCGAAACGCTCGTGCCGGGGCCAGGTCGACGCTGATCTCGGACCAGGCCACCTGCCAGCGCCCGAAGAGAGGCGCCTCGGGGACGGGTTTCGGGATCGTCGCCGAACGTCTCGACGGCTACTCGAATCCCAGCGCCTTCATGTCCACGATGTTGCGGAGCGTCTCGCCGCGCAGGTAGCGCTCGAGATTCTCGAAGAAGAAGTCGAAGACATCGTCCATGTAGCGGTCGACGGAGACCGACGAGTGCGCGGAGATGTAGACGTTCGGGAGATCCCAGAGCGGACTCGACGGGTCGAGCGGCTCGGGATCGAAGACGTCGAGCACCGCGGCCCCGATCGGCTCCTCCCTCATCACGCGCGCGAGCTCGACCTCGTCGACGAGCGTCCCCCGCGCCACGTTGACGAGCACCGCGTGTCGAGGCATCGCTGCCAGCGCCGCTGCATCGATCAGATGATGGGTCTCGGCCGTCGCCGGCGCTGCCACGATCACGGCATCGGACTGGGCGAGCAGCTCATGCAGGCGGTCGGGCGGCAGGAGCTCGTCGACGTGCTCGGAGCGATCACCCGGACGTGCACTCCGCTTCAGGCCGATCGTTCGGCAGCCGAGCGCGCGCGCGCGGGAAGCGACGGCCTGGCCGATGCCGCCCAGCCCGATGAGCCCGATGGTCGAGCCGGCGAAGGTCCGGCCGTAGCTGCGCTCGAAGCGATGTGCCTGCTGGAACTCATCGGCCTCGCGAAATCGCTTCCAGACCTGGAGCAGTCGGCCGATCACCCACTCGGCCATCGATCCCGCGCTCAGCCCCGAGGCATTCGTCAGCACGACGCGACTCTGGTCTACCCCTGCGGTCGAGAACTGCTCGACTCCGGCGCCACAGCCCTGGATCCAGCGCAGCTCGGGCGCTCGCGTCGCCAGGCGGTCGGGCGTGTGGAGCGTCGTCAGGACGTGCGTCTCGGCGAGGATCGCCTCGCGTTCGGCGGCGACGCTCTCCGCCCAGGGCGGTGGCTCCGGGTAGGGATGACCGGCGGGCTGGGTGGCCCAATCGGCCCCGGGATCGATCGGCAGGACCCGCACCTCGACTCCCTCGAGGCTCGCCAGCCGCTCGAGGTATTGCGGCTCGGCGAAAGGTGGGAAGCCCAGACAGACTCGGACGGGCTGTTCTCTGGAAGGTCGCTCGCGCATGTCTGAATGGCTCCGTTTCTCGCGATGGAAGCGCGAGTGTCGCCCTTCCCATCCGGCAGTTCAAACGCGCGGCTCGACCGCCCGGGACGATCGCTCCCGCGTGACGAAGGGCTCGGGCGTTCCGCCGCGCCCTTCGGGCGAAGACCGGATCGACACCGGCTCGCCTTGCCGGGAAAGTAAGCGGGGTCTGCCGTCTTCACGGGCTCCGAGGG
Source organism: uncultured delta proteobacterium (assembly GCA_963698485.1). Classification (GTDB taxonomy): domain Bacteria; phylum Myxococcota_A; class UBA9160; order UBA9160; family UBA4427; genus UBA4427. The sequence continues at coordinate 352,796 of CAVORA010000007.1, forward strand.
GCGCCGCGCTGGCCGGGCACCGCTCCGAGAAAGCCGAGAATCCGGCACGCGAAATGCAAAAGCTGCGCTCAGAAGCACTGCTCTTCGCAGACCAAAGGAGAAGATCATGGGAAAGACCTGCGCCTGGTGTGGAACGGTCCTGCGCACGATTGGAGGCCCCTCCATCAACCAGACGAGTCACGCGCTCTGTCAGGGATGTCTCGAAGAGCTGCAGAGCGCGCTGTCGACGAACGGCTTGCGTCCAGGGGATTCGAAGCGCCGAGCGCACTAGCGCGGGCGGCGCGGCGGGAGCCGATCGAGCGGTCGATCCACTCCCCCGGAGCTGTTAGCGTCGATCCTCACGGCGTCCGGACCCGTCGGGTCCGAAGGTGACCGCGGGCGCGCTCAGCGCGCTGGTCACGCCGCCTCGTGAGGTGCTGATGAAGTTCTGGCAGTCGATCACCTGGGCCGAGACCGAGCAGCTCTGCGACATCGCGCGCTTCGCCGACGAGCTCGGCTTCGAAGGCATCATCGGCGCGGATCACGCCCTCTACCCCAAGCAGATGGCGCCGGGCTATCCCTACTCCGAGTCCGGCTATCCGCCCCAGACGGCCGAGAGCGAATACCCCGACATGTGGACGAGCTGCGCGGCGATGGCGGCGGTGACGACGCGGCTGCGCTTCGTATGTGGTGTCTACGTGCTGCCGCTGCGCGATCCGATCGAGGTGGCCAAGCAGGCGGCGACGCTGGCGATCCTCTCGCAGGGGCGCTTCGTGCTCGGGGTCGGCGTGGGCTGGATGAAGGAGGAGTTCGACATCTACGGCGTCGACTTCAAGACCCGCGGACGCCGCATGGACGAGATGATCGAGGTCTTGAAGGGCCTCTGGACCGGCGACTTCTTCGAGCATCACGGCGAGTTCTTCGACTTCGACCCGATCGTGGTCAGCCCGAAGCCGACTCATCCGATCCCGATCTTCTTCGGCGGCACGGCGCCGGTGGCCCTGCGTCGCACGGCGCGGGTCGGGGACGGATGGATCGGTGCGGGCAACGCGCCGGAAGACGTGCCGGTCGTGCTGGCCGAGATCGATCGGATGCGCGACGAGGCCGGTCGGGCGGGCACGCCCTTCGAGTCGCTGGTCGGCGTCTACGCCGAGCCTTCCGTGGACCTGTTCCGTCGGCTCGAGGATCAGGGCATGACCTCGGGCATCCATCTGCCCTTCTCGTTCGCCTTCGACGGGCCCTCGACGCTCGATCAGAAGAAGCGGCTGATGGAGGGTTTCGCCGAGGACATCCTTCGACACTTCGATTGATCGGGTCGAAGCGTGCCGCTCAGGCCGCCTCGACCGATCTGGCAACCCCGCCGTGCTTCTCGAGGAGTCGCCAGCCTGCCAGGAGCAGGATCCCACCCGGCGTCTGGAAGATCGAGAACGCGAAGATCGGCAGCGCGGCCTCGAACTCCAGGACCTGCCCGACGAGCACGAGCCCCAGCAAGGTGTTCTTCACGATCAGCTCCACCGCGATCGTCACCGCGTCCCGCGCGGGAATCCCGAAGAGCGCGGGCACCGTGACGCCGACCCCGATGGCTGCCACCGCAAAAGCGAGCGCCGGCAGCAGCGACGTGACGAAGGCCTCGACCGGCAGCTCGGGCCGCTGGCTGCCCTGCAAGAAGACCGCGACTCCGATCGCCAGCGCGCCCGTCGTCGAGAGCCGACGTTCGTAGATCACCGCGCTCGGCCAGCGCCGGCGGACGGCCATGCCCACCGCCACCGGCAGGACGGTCAGCGTCCCGAGTCGCAGCGCCGTCTCGAGGATCGGCATCTCGATCGGCTGCGTGCCCTCGGCGGAGAAGCTCGCCATCGCGAACCGCAGCCAGAGCGGCAGCGTGAAGAGCGTGACCAGCGTGGCCGTCGCGGTCAGCGTGATCGAGAGCGCGGTGTGTCCGCGGGCGAGGTGCACGAACATGTTCGAGAACATGCCGCCGGGAGCGGCCGCGACGACGACGATCCCGGCGGCGAGGATCGCGGGCAGACCGAAGGCGTGCGCGATCGCGATGCCGATCGCCGGCATCACGACGAGCTGCAGGATCGTGCCGAGGATCGTGGCGCGCGGATTCTTCGCGATCCGCCGGAAGTCGGTGGTCGTGAGCGCGAGTCCCATCCCGAACATCAGCGTGAACATCGCCAGGCCGAGCATCCGTTCGATCCAGACTTCGTCCAAGCTGATCCTCCGCGGGTCTCTCTGGTGTCTGGCTCGGGCGCGGAATCCTGGGAGTCGGCGCGTTCCTGGCGCGTCCGATCAGCCCTTCAGCAGCGCCTTGGCGATCGCGCGGATCTGGATCTCGTCGGTCCCGGCGTAGATCTGCAGCACCTTGGCGTCGCGGGCGAACTGCTCGACGACGTACTCCGACATGTAGCCGTTGCCGCCGTAGACCTGCACCGCCTCCATCGCGACCTCGACGGCCGCGCGCGCCGCGTAGAGCTTCATGGCCGAAGCCTCCGCGAAGGTCATCGTCTTGTTATGCGAGGCCAGCTCGATCGTCCGGAAGACGAGATTCTGGAGGTTCATTCGCGCCACCTCCATGCGCGCGATCTTGTCCTGGATCAGCTGGTACTCGCCGATCGGCCGACCGAACTGGACGCGCTCCCGGGCGTAGTTGAGCGAGAGCTCGAGACAGCGCTCGACCATGCCGAGCGCCATCGCCGCGACTCCGGATCGCTCGGTCTGGAACGTGCTCTTGGCGCCCTCTCGCCCGCCGCCGCTCTTTTCGAGAGCGGCTTCGCCGCCGAGGAGCTGGTCCATCCCGACGCGCACGTCCTGCAGGAAGAGCTCGCCGGTCGGTGACGAATGCATGCCCATCTTGCGCAGCGGCGCCGATTGCTCGAAGCCCGGGTGGCCGCGTTCGAGCACGAAGTTGAGGATCTTGCGGTCGCGCACGTCGACGCCTTCTTCCTCGAGCTTGCAGATGAAGACCGTGGTGTCGGCGAAGGGACCGTTGGTAATGAAGGTCTTCGAGCCGTTCAGGACGAACTCGTCGCCCTCGCGGCGGGCGGAGGAGCGCATGCCGCCGAAGGCGTCGGAGCCGGATCCCGGCTCGGTGATCGCCCAGGCGCCGATCTTGTCGAGGGTCAGGATGTCGAGGGCCCAGCGCTCCTTCTGCTCGATGGTGCCCTTCGAGAGGATCGCAGCGGAGGTGAGGCCCGTGCTGACGCCGAGGGCGGTGACCATGCCGGGGCAGTAGCGGCAGAGCTCGATGATCGGGATCAGGGTGGCGGCGGCCTGGTCGGCCTTCGCGGCGGGGTCCTTCTCGCCGCCGGATCCCTTCTTGCGGACCTCGCCCTTCTTCTCGGCCTCGATCTGCTTGGCGAAGCGCGCACGCGCCATCTCGTCCATGCCGAAGGCGCTGTACATCTTGCGCAGCAGGTCGTAGGGCGGCATGTCGCCGTGCTCGAGCTCTTCGACGTGGGGCGCGATCTCGTTCTCGACGAATTGCCGGACGGCGTCCCGGATCATCAGCTGGGACTCGCTCCATTCGTGCATGTCGTTCCTCCTGCCCGCGCGCGGCCGGCGGGCGCTTCGAGGCGGGCGGCGACGGGTCTGCGGCCCGCGATTCGGACCGAAGACTCTAGCCGGACTCGGGGTCTCCTGTGCGGGTCCACGGCGCGGTTGACGCCGAATCCCGCTGACTTACGTTCGCGCTTCATGAAGATCAAGCAGACCCTTGGCGTCGACGAGATCGATCTGACCCCCCGCGAGTTCTGGCTCCGGCCGATCGAGGAGCGCGAGGGCGCCTTCGCGACGTTGCGCGCGGAGCGACCCGTGCCCTTCTTCGAGGAGCTCGCCCTCCTCGAGGGCCTTCCCGTGGGACCGGGCTATTGGAGCCTGACCCGGCATGCGGACATCCTCGAGGCGAGTCGGAGTCCCGAGGTCTTCAGCTCTGCCCGGGGAGCGACCTCGATCCAGGACCTGCCCGAAGAGTTCAACGAGTTCTTCGGCGGCATGATCAACATGGACGATCCGCGTCACGGCAGACAGCGCCGGATCGTCTCCCGCGGCTTCACGCCGCGCGCCCTGGCGCGCCTCGAGGCGGACGTCGAGCGACGCGCCGACGCGGTCATCGACCGGGTGATCGAGCGCGGCGAGTGCGACTTCGTGGCCGACATCGCGGCGCCGCTCCCACTCGGGATCATCTGCGACATGATGGGCATTCCCGAGAGCCAGACGGAGATGGTCTTCGAGAAGACCAACCTGATCCTCGGTCTCGGCGATACCGAGATGGTGCCCGAAGGCGGGAACGTGATCGCCGCGGCGTTGGGGGCGGGCGCCGAGCTTGCTGCCCTGATGAACGAGATGGGCGCCGAGCGCCGAAAGAACCCCAAGGACGATCTGACCTCGGTGCTGCTGAACGCCGACCTCGAGGATGGCGCGATGACGGAGCAGGAGCTGGCTTCCTTCTTCGTGCTGCTGGTGGTCGCGGGCAACGAGACGACGCGCAACGCCATCAGCCACGGCATGAAGGCGCTCTGCGATCATCCCGCCGAGCGCGCGCGTTGGGCCGCCGATTTCGAAGGCGTGGCTTCGACCGCGGTCGAGGAGATCGTGCGCTGGGCCTCGCCGGTGATCCACATGCGCCGAACCTGTACCCGGGACACCGTGATCGGCGGCCAGGCCATGAAGGCGGGCGACAAGGTCGTGCTCTGGTACAACTCGGCGAATCGGGACGAGGCGGTCTTCGAGGATCCCTATCGCTTCGACGTGACGCGGCGACCGAACGAACACGTGGGATTCGGCGGCCCGGGCCCGCATTTCTGCATGGGCGCGAACCTCGCCCGCCGCGAGATCCGCGTGATGTTCGAGCGCATCTTCCGTCGGCTGCCCGATCTCGAGATCACGGGCGAGCCGGACATGCTGCAGTCGAATTTCATCCACGGCATCAAACGCATGCGATGCGCCTTCACGCCGGGGAGGCCGGGCTCGCACTGAGCCTCCGAAAGCTCCGCGCCCTATTCGCCCGCTGGCTCGTTCGCGGCCACGCTCTTGCCTGCCATGCGGCCGAAGAAGCTGCCGCCGCCGATCGACATGCCGCTCGCGTAGTGGCTGCCCGAGCGGGTGAGCCCGGCCGAGGCGCGACCCGCGGCGTAGAGACCGGGCACGATCTCGCGGTCGACGGTCAACACCTCGCCGGTCGGTCGGGTGTCGAGTCCGCCTAACGTGAAGGCGGCCCAGACGCTCTTGCCGGCCGACAGGTCGAGCGCGGCGTAGGGCGGATGGTCGAGGGGCGTCACGTATTTCGCGGCCTTGTGGAAGACGGGGTCGACGCCCTCCTTGGCGAAGCGATTATACGACTCGAGGGTATGGACGAGCTGGCCTTCGGGAATGCCGAGAGACTTCTCGAGCTCCTCGATCGTCTCTTCGACGGCGACCATCTTGTAGCCGCCCATGGACTGGCCGTAGGTCTCGTCGTCGACGATCAGGTAGGCGACGCCGTCGGCCTTCTTCATGATCGCGTCGGTCACGCGACCGTGGTAGCAGTCTTCGTTGATGAAGCGCTGGCCCTGCTGGCTCACGACCAGACCCTTGATATGTCCCACGGGCGGGAAGAAGGGCGTCGTCATCAGGCCTTCACTCATGTTGATGGCGGCGCCGCCCACGCCCATGCCCATGCGGATACCGCTTCCGTCACAGCCATCGGTGCCGATCGGGAAGTTGCACTTCGCGAGGTCCGGGGCATAGCGCTCGACCATGGCACGATTCATGATGAAGCCGCCGGTCGTCAAGACGACGCCTCGGCGCGCGCGGATCGCAACCTCCTCGCCTTCGATCGTGGCGATCACGCCGACGACGCGTCCGTCCCCGTCGCGGATCAGCGTCTCGACGCGCGTCTCGTTCTGGATCGTCCCGCCGAGCTCCGTGAAGGTCTCGATCATCCGTTCGATGATGTAGCCGCCGGCGCTGCCCTCCTTCTTTGGCTTGTGACCCCGAGGCATGGGGATCGCCTCGTCGGAGAAGGGATAGGACTGCTCGTTGCCCGAGTAGATCAGGCAGTCGTCGGTCGGCGGAAAGATCACCTTCTCCTCGAAGTAGGTGTCCTTGAACTCGACGCCGAGGCTCTCGAAGAACGCGAAGTGGTCGAGGCTGTTCTCGCAGTAGAGCCGGACCTTCTCGGGGTCAGCGGTCGGACCGGCCGCGGCCTTCACATGGGCCAGCATGTTCTCCACCGAGTCGTCGAAGCCCGTCGCCTTCTGGACCCGTGTTCCCCCGCCGAAATAGATCGTGCCCTCGGACATCGCCGTCGCGCCGCCGCCGCGGGTGGCCCGCTCGATGATCAGCGTCGAGGCGCCAGCGCGCGCCGCCTCGATCGCGGCCGCGCCGCCGGCGACGCCGAAGCCGACGACGATCACGTCGAACTCGCCCCACCATTTCTCGATCTGAGCGAGCTCACGGGGCCGGGAGGGGAGATGGGTGTGTTTTTCGGAGGCGGTGTTCTCGGACATCGGCGATTCCCATGGCTGTTGGAGCGTTGCGCGCCGAACCATAGCGACTGCCCGGCGCGCTGGAGCCGTCCGTCCCCCCTGATCTTGCCCAGGCAGCTCCCTCGCGGAGCCGCCCCCTCGGATAGGATAAAATGCGCCCTTCGTTCCGACCGAGAGGCTGCTCGAGAGCGCAACGTCGGTGGCTCGGCGGCCTGGCTGGAGTTCCCGATTCCGATGCCTCCTCTCGTCTCCGCTCTCCGACCGAGCTTCGCGCTTGCCCTGGCGCTCGGCGGCCTCGGGCTGATCGGCGGCGCCGGCGCGTCGGCCGGGGAGCCCGAAGAGGCGGAGTCCGGCCCCTGGGACGCGGTCTTCCTCACCTACCTCGTGGGCTTCGATTTCAGCCGCGGTGACTACGGGCTCGAGGACACGTCGACCCTCTACTACGTGCCGGTCGGCTTGATCGCCGACTACGAACGCTTTCGCTTCCGGCTGACGATTCCCTTCCTCGTCAGCGAGGGCCCGACCACGATCCGCGTCGGCGGAAGGTCCAACGAGTCCGAGGACAACCGCGGTCTCGGCGAGATCACCTTCTCGGGAAGCCATCTCTTCGATCCCCTCTTCGAAGGCCTGCCCTTCGTCGAGCTGGGGCTGCAGGTGACCTTCCCGACGCGCAGCAAGCGAGAGCTCGGAGCCGGCGTCTTCGCCTTCGAGCCGCGGATCGACCTCTTCGACGAGTGGGGACGCGTGACGCCCTTCGCGTCCTTCGGACGGGCCTTCTATACCGATGACCTCGACGATCGCTTCTTCGCCTCGATCGGAGCGAGCGTTACGATCACGCAGCGTCTGTCGATCGGAGCCTCCTACGATTGGTTCGAGGACTACTCGCGGAGCACGCTGGACGACACGCCGGACGCGAGCGAGATCGCGCCGTTCGTGGCGTTCGCGCTCACGCCTCGCTGGTCGGTGAGTCCCTATGCCGTCTTCGGGCTGACGGAGGGATCGCCGGACTACGGCGTCGGGCTGAGCGTCCGGTTCGCGCCGTGATCCGTGCGGGACACGGGCTGACTTCGGGGCGTTCGACGCGCTGACCCCTGGTCTTCGAATGCCTCGTGGGTTTCGGGGTATCGTGAGTATTCGCCAGATCACCCCATGCCATCGCTCGCATCCCGCCAGGAGAACCCGCCATGAAATTCGGTCTCATGTTCGCCAACGTCGGCCCCTTCGGTCAGCCCGAGGGCCTGACGCACCTCGCCCAGACGGCCGAGTCCGTCGGCGTCGAGTCGCTCTGGACCGTCGAGCACGTCGTCGTGCCGAAGGGCTATCAGTCGCAGTACCCCTACAGCAAGGACGGCAAGATGCCGGGCAGCGAGGAGAATCCGATCCCGGATCCCTACGTCTGGCTGGCCTATGCCGCGGCCGTCACGAAGACGATCAAGCTGGCGACCGGGATCATCATCCTGCCCCAGCGTCACCCCTTCTATGTCGCCAAGGAGGCCGCGACCCTCGACCAGCTCTCCGGCGGACGACACATCCTCGGCATCGGGATCGGCTGGCTCGAGGAAGAGTTCAAGGCGCTCAAGGTGCCCTTCGACAAGCGCGCCGCGATCACCGACGAGTCGATCCAGGCGCTTCGCGAGCTCTGGGGCAAGCAGCCCTCTGCGCATGACGGCGACTACTACAGCTGGCCGACGGTCGAATCGAATCCCAAGCCCGTGGGCGGATCGGTGCCGATCGTGATCGGCGGCCACACGAAGAGCGCGGCGCGGCGAGCGGCCCGATTCGGCGACGGCTTCTTCCCGGCCCGCGCCGACAAGCTCGAGGAATGTCTCGCCGAGATCAAGGCCGAATGTGGTCGCATCGGACGCGACCCGAGCGAGATCGAGATCACGACCGGGAGCCTGCCGACGCCCGACGAGGTGAAGCGCCTGGAGGACCTGGGCGTCGATCGCTTCGTGACGGGCCCGCCCGGCTTCGCCCCGGACGACCTGAAGGCGGGGCTCGAGAAGCTGGGAGATCAGCTGATCTCGAAGTTCTAGTCCGCGCCGTCGGAGGCGGTTCGCCAGAAGCGCTGGCGCCTGCGCCTCGGACTCGCTCGTGGGCCGTTCTCCGCTGACCCGAGGCGGCGCGCGGGCCGAATCGTTCCGACTGCGCGACAGTCCCGTCCGATGCCGATCCTCGACGCCAGTCAGCTCCGGAAATTCGTCTCCGATCGAACGCTCTTCGACGACGTCCAGCTGACGATCCGGCGGGGCGAGAAGATCGGGCTCGTCGGGCACAACGGATCGGGCAAGTCGACGCTCGGCCGCGTGCTGGCGGGTCTCGAAGAGGCGGACGGCGGCCGGATCTCACGCCGCCGGGACTCGACCGTGGCGTACCTGGCCCAGGAGCCGCGCTTCGAGCCGGGGAAGACGGTCCGCGAGGTCGTGCTCGAGAGTCTGACGGAGTGGTCGGCCACGCGTCGGCGCTTCGACGAGCTGACCGAGGCGTTGTCCGCGCCGCTGTCGGAGAAGACGGATCCCGAGGTGCTGGCGCGACTGGCGGCCGAGCAGGCCGAAGTAGGGGAGACGCTCGAGCGGCATGGCGGCTGGGAGCGGGAGCACGAGGCCGAGATGACGGTCGGCCATCTGGGCATCAGTGACGCCAGCCGCCGGGTCGATTCGCTGAGCGGCGGCGAAGCCCGACGCGTGGCCCTCGCCCGGCTGCTGGTCGGCGAGCCCGACCTCGCGATCCTCGACGAGCCGACCAACCATCTCGATCTCGCCACGATCGAGTGGCTCGAGGAATACCTGCGCGATCGCTTCAAGGGCGCGCTGCTGCTGATCAGTCACGATCGGTCGGTGCTCGACGCGGTCACCACGCGGACGCTCGAGATCGACGACGGGCGGGTCGACAGCTACGACGGCGGCTACGCGCGCTACCTGCTGGCGAAGGCGGAACGCGAGGCGCTCGAGGATCGCACCTGGCGGAACACCCAGAACTTCCTGCGCCGCGAGGTCGAGTGGCTGCGTCGCGCGCCGAAGGCGCGGGGGACCAAGCAGAAGGCCAGGATCTCGCGCGCGGAGACGGCGCTCGACCAGAAGGCGCCCAAGGCCGAGCGGCAGGCAGATCTGCGCCTGCAGTCGTCGCGACAGGGCAAGACCATCCTCGACCTGAAGGATCTCGTCCTCGAACGCGACGGCAAGCCCCTCGTGACCGGGCTCGACCTGGCGCTGCGTCCGGGCGACCGGATCGGCATCGTCGGCCCGAACGGATCCGGCAAGACGAGCCTGCTGCTCGCGATCCTCGAGCAGCTCGCGCCCGTGCGCGGCGAGATCGTGCGCGGCACGAACACCCGGATCGGCTATCTCGATCAGGCGCGGTCCGAGCTCGACCCGAAGGCCAGCGTTCTGGAGGCGGCGGTCGGCGACGCGAGCGAGATCGCGATCGGCGAGGAGCGGCTCTCGGTCGGCAGCTATCTCGAACGCTTCCTCTTCGACCGCAAGCAGCAGCGTGTGCAGGTCGGCGAGCTTTCCGGCGGTGAGCGTGCACGCGTGTGTCTCGCGCGGCTGCTCGCGCAGCAATGCAACCTGCTGATGCTCGACGAGCCCACGAACGATCTCGACGTGGCGACCCTGGCCGCGCTCGAAGCCATGCTGCTCGATTTCGGGGGCAGCATCCTGCTCGTCAGTCACGATCGCTGGCTGCTCGACCGGGTCGCGACCGGCATCCTCGCCTTCGAGGGCGACGGTCGGGTCGAATACCATGTCGGAAACTATTCGGACTATCGCGAGCGTCGCGATCGCGCGCCGGCCCCCTCGGATAGCGCCTCGTCGAAACGGACAAAGCGCACGGGCATCGACTCGCAGGCCACGCCCCTGGCCTCGGCCCCGAGCCCGACCGCGCCGAAGAAGCTCAGCCAGAAGGAGCGTCGAGAGCTCGCGGGTCTCTTCGAGTCGATCGAGGCTGCGGAGCAGGTCGTCGCCGATCTCCAGGCACGGCTCTCCGATCCCGAGACCTATCAAAAGCCCCGGGAAGAGGTCGCGAGGATCCAGCGCGAGCTCGAGGCCGCCGAGAGCGAGGCGGCTCGATTGACCCAGCGTTGGGAAGAGCTCGAGGCGCGGAGCGCCGCGGACTCGTCCTGAACACGGTCAGCGCGGGGGCTGGCCATGCCGAGCGGGGCAGGCATGGCCCTCGGGCGCTAGCCAGCCAGATAGATGACCGCGGCGAGCACGATCAGCAGACCGACGAAGATCACGATGCCGCGTCGGGCCGAGCTGCGGGCGCGATCGGCCTGCCACCAGTTGCGCGGCCGCATGCCGCGCCAGACGAAGGTCAGGATCGCGGCCAGGGTCACGGCGGTGATGTTGCCACCCGCCAGCAGCAGCGCCGAGGAGGCCCCGCGCCACTCGCCCGCCGACGCGAGCATCCCGCTCGCGACCGCTGGCGGCAGCAGCGCGACGGCGACCATCACGCCGGTCAGATAGGTGGGGGCCCCGGTCGTGAAGGCGAGCGCACCCGCGCAGCCCGCCGCCAGCGCCAGCACCAGGTCCCAGCCGCCCACTCGGGTGCGCGAGGCGAGCTCGGGGATCGTCGGGTCGACCTCGAGAACCAGCCCCAGCAGGACGGACAGCGCGAGCGTCAGCGCGAAGCCGACGCCTGCCGCGACGAGCGCGCGGCGAACGAGCGGCAGGTCGCCTAGCACCAGTCCGAGGGCGATGGCCATGTTGGGGCCGAGGAGCGGCGCGACGACCATGGCGCCGATCACGGCCGCCGTGTTGTCGTGGGTCAGCCCGATGGCTGCGACGATTGCGGCGAGAGTGACGAGCAGCAGATAGTTACGATGGAGCTTCGCGCCGTCCGAGATCGCCGCGTACACCTCTTCTCGGGAGACGGCGGCGGCCGTGTGAGCCTCCTCCTTGCGGTTCGACGACTGCGTGGCGAGGGGGCGGGGCAGGACTGCGTCGATCGGCTCGACTAGCACCATCAGGCCACCGCGGTCTGCGATGCGCCCATGCAGCGCGTCGAGCGCGGGACCGGTCTGACTCGCGCCCATCACCGAACGGACGACCTTCCCGTAGCGCCCGCCGTCTTCGATCCAGGTCTGCGAGCCAAGGGCCTCGAGCGTTTCCCGGGCTTCGAGCAGCAACGGCTCGGATACGTGGGCTTCGACGATCTTGAGAGCCATGGATGATGCCTCCGAGCCGAGTCATGAGTCGCGACGAGCAGCTCGGCGAATCGAGAGAGTAACGGAGCGTTCGGCACAGAGACTGCCAGTTCCGCGAGCGCCGTCGCCGCTCCCGGGTCGCGACGCTACCGTCATGGCCTTCGACCTCCCACCTATCGGAGTTCCCCATGGCCATCGATTTCAGCTTTCCCGAGGAAGTGACCCACGTCGTCCACAAGGTGCGCGAGTTCTGCGAGCAGGTCGTTGCGCCCTCGCAGAAAGAGATCGAGGCCAACGAAGGCAACCGCGAGGTGCTGGTCGGCGAGATCATCAAGATGCGCAAGGCGGCGATGGAATGGGGATTGTGGCTGCCGCATATGCCCGAGGAGTTCGGGGGGATGGGCCTCGGGCACGTCGCGATGGCGGCGGTCTCGGCGGAGGCGGCGCGGCTCTCGAGCTTCGGCCCCTTCGCGCTGAACGCCCAGGCCCCCGACGAAGGCAACATGCACACGTTGCTGCATTGGGCGACGCCGGCGCAGATCGACAAGTACCTGCGCCCGCTCTGTGACGGCAAGGCGAGATCGTGCTTTGCGATGACCGAGCCCGAGGTCGCGGGCTCCGATCCGACGCTGATCCAGACGACGGCGGTGCGTGACGGCGACGACTGGGTCATCAACGGCCACAAATGGTTCATTTCGGGCGCCCGCGGCGCGAAGTTCGCGATCCTGATCGCGCGGACGGAGACCGATCCCGAGATTCCGCAGGCCGCCAACAGCGCCTTCATCATCGACCTGCCGAGCGAGGGCTGGGAGATCGTGCGCGACGTCGAGACCATGAGCGGCAGCCACAACCACTGCGAGATCCGCATCACCGACCTGCGCGTCTCGAACGATCAGATGCTAGGCGGGCCGGGCCAGGGCCATCTGCTCGGTCAGGCGCGACTCGGGCCTGCGCGACTCGCGCACTGCATGCGCTGGATCGGGCAGGCCGAGGTCGCCCTCGAGATGATGGTCGAGCGGTCGCTGAATCGCTTCGCGCACGGCTCGCTGCTCGCGGAGAAGCAGGGGATCCAGTGGATGATCGCGGACTCGACCATGGAGCTGTATCAGTCGAAGCTGATGGTGCTCCACGCCGCCTACAAGATCGACAAGGGCGAGGACTTCAAGAGCGAGGTCTCGATGGCCAAGCATTTCGTGGCGAACTCGCTCGGGCGGATCATCGATCGCGCGATCCAGGTGCACGGAGCCCTCGGCTACTCGACCGATACGCCGCTCGCGAAGATGGCGACGGCCGCGCGCTGGGCGCGCTTCGCCGATGGCGCGGACGAGGTGCATCAGTGGCGGATCGCCTCGCGCACGATCGATTCGTGGGTCCAGACCGGGAGCATGAAGGCGGCGACCGGCGGTCTGCCGCTCTGATCGGATCCCGCCGCATGCGATCGGAGCTCTTCGGACGGCTGCTGCCTCGGGCAGCGCCGTCCCGGCGGGCGCAACATTTCAGTGACGAGGTGAAGCCATGCGCAAACGACTCACGCCGCTCGGCCCGGACCGATTGAACGACGAGCAGCGAGCGCTCTACGAGCGCGTCGCGGGCGGGCCGCGTCGCAAGATGGGTATCTCCCTGACCGACGACGAGGGCGCGCTGCTCGGGCCCTTCAATGCCTACCTGCACACGCCGGAGCTCGGCGCGCGGCTCGAGTCGGCGGGCGTGGCGCTGCGCGAGGTCGTGTCGCTCTCGCCGCGGCTGCGCGAGATCGCGATCCTGATGACCGCGAAGCATCATCGGTCCCAGTTCGAGTGGTACGCGCACGCGAGCATCGCGCGCGATGAAGGCCTCTCCGAGCAGGCGATCGAAGCGATCAAGCAGGGGCGGGATCCGGGCTTCGCGGACCCGACCGAGGCGGCGGTCCATGCCTTTGCCGCCGAGCTGCTCGAGAAGCGCCGGGTCAGCGATGCGACCTTCGACGCGCTGGCTGCGCGGCTGCCCGAGAAGGAGCGGGTCGAGCTGGTCTTCGTGCTCGGCTACTACGCGCTGGTCTCGATGACGCTGAACGTCTTCGAGGTGCCGCTCCCGCAGGGTGAGAAGCTGCCTTTCCCGGAGTCCGGATCTCCGGACTAGGCGCCTTCGCCCGGAGCTTCGGGCTCGTGCCTCGAGCGCGAAGTCGATCGAGCAGTCGATCGGCGCGGTGAAAAGCGCTCCCGGGATGTGCTAGGTTCCGCGTCAGCCAAACCGGCCGGAGAAGGCCCCCGCTCCTCACCGAGCATCTCCGAGTCCGCATTCGATCTCTGATCGACACACCCGAGTGTTTCCCGGCCCAGCGTCTGCTCCGTTCCCTGGACTCCGCCTCCGACCTGCTCCCGAAAGGGAGATGCAGCCGAGGCCGAGCGAACGGTCCGCAGAGAAGGGTCCACGAGAGACTCTTCACCTGCGACGAGACCATGACGACCCAAGAGAATTTTGCGGGCTTGCCCGCACCGATCATTGCTGCCCTGGAAAAACAGGGATTCGAAGACCTCACCGCCGTCCAGCGCGCCGTGCTCGAAGCGACCTCCGAGGGTCGGGATCTCCGGATCTCCTCCCAGACGGGCTCGGGCAAGACCGTCGCGATCGGTCTCGCGCTCGCGGATCATTTCCTCGCGGCGAACGAGTCGACCGCCGACACGACTCCCAGAGGACCGCGGAGCGGGCGCAGCCCCGACGGTGCGGCGCACCCGACTGCGCTGGTGATCGTGCCGACGCGCGAGCTCGCTGCGCAGGTTCGTGACGAGCTCGGTTGGCTCTACGCGAATCTTCGTGGCTTCCAGGTCGAGGTCGTGACCGGGGGTACGTCGATCGTCATGGAGCGTCGCGCACTCTCGCGTGGACCGGCGCTCGTCGTCGGCACGCCCGGTCGACTGCTCGACCACATGCGGAACAACGCGCTTCAGTGCGACGCGATCGAGCACGTCGTGCTCGACGAAGCGGATCAGATGCTCGATATGGGCTTTCGTGAAGAGCTCGAGGCGATCGTCGAGCAGCTACCCCCGAAGCGTTCGAGCCACCTCATGTCGGCCACCTTCCCGCGCGCCGTGCTGATGCTGGCCAACCGCTATCAATCCGATCCGCTGGTGCTCGAGGGCACCCGGCTCGGCGAGGCGAATGCCGACATCCAGCACATCGCCTACGCGATCCGACGTCACGAGACCTTCCCGGCGCTCGTGAACGTACTGTTGATGGCGGGCCCCGAGGCGCGCGTGCTGCTCTTCGTGAATCGCCGCGTCGACGCGACGGACCTCGCCGAGAAGCTCGCCGGCAGCGGCTTCGGTGCGGCTCCCTTCAGCGGTGAGCTTCCCCAGGCCCAGCGGACCCGGACACTGAACGCCTTCCGCAACGGCACGCTTCCGATCCTGGTCTCGACCGAGGTCGCCGCCCGGGGCATCGACGTGCCGGGCATCTCGATGGTGATCCACGTCGACCCGCCGCGGACGCCGGATGCCTACACGCATCGCAGCGGTCGCACGGGCCGCGCCGGGCAGACCGGTCGCAGCGTCCTGTTCGCGACGCCCGCGGACATGGGGCGCGTGAATCGCATGCTGAAGTCCGCGCGGATCGAGGTCTCCTGGCAGCCCGTGCCGACCCCGGAGAAGGTGGAGAAGGCGCTGCGCAAGCAGGCGCGGCGCGAGCTGCATGCGAAGCTGGCCGAGTCGCAGCCGCAAGAGTCCCAGATGATGTACGCCAAGCAGCTGCTCGAGGATCGCGACCCCGTTCAGGTGGTGGCGGCGCTGCTCGATCTCGCGGCCCCTCCGGCCCGCTGCGAGCCGCTGAAGGTGGTGGGCTTCGATCCCAAGACCGAGCGCGGTCCCGGACGGTCCGGCTTCGATCGAAATCGGGGCGATGAGCGCGGAGCTCCGCGTTCCGACCGGGGTGGCAATGCCCGGGACAAGCGCCCTTCGCGCGACTCGGCGGAGTACACGCGATTCTTCGTGACCTGGGGAGAAGAGAGCGGTGCGACCGCAGGCCGGCTGCTTTCCCAGGTCTGTCGACGCGGCGGAATCGAGAGTCACCAGGTCGGTGCGATCGAGGTGGCTGCACGCGTCTCCTTCGTCAGCGTCGCGAATGACGTCGCGGCGGCCTTCGAAGCGCGAGCGGCCCGACCCGACAAACGCGATCCCGGGATCATCATCAAGCGCGCCGACGAGAAGACGCCTCGACCCGCCTCGCCGAGATCCGGTCCGCACGCGCCCCGAGAGACCAGGGGTTCCGAGGGACCGGGACGAGGACCGGCGAAGGGTCCGGCTCGTGGTCGCTACGGCGATCGAGCCGGTGGACCCCATAAGCCAGGACGGGGACCCGAGACCGCGAAGGGGCCCTCCGGCCCGAGTGGTTTCCCGGGATCGGCTTCCTCGGCTCCGAAGCCGCCATCGGGTCCCGGGCATCGTCCCCGTTCGACCAAGCCGAAGGGCGTGAAGCGCGCCGGCTCGTTCAAGTCGAAGAAGCCGGGACACAAGCCCGGACGTTAGGCCGGGCGCCGAGCCGCCGAGCCCGTTCGACCGTGTGGGACGGGGGGCGGCCCATCTTCTTTCTGCCTAGGCTATCGGCCGAGACGAGGATTCGGGAAGGCTCCCGGATCGGAACCAGGACGAGGAGGTCACGATGGCGGATGCAAAGAGCGCGGGTGCGCCGACGCTCACGAAGCAGGGAATGGGAATCGTCGAGGGCATGCCCCTCGAGATCGCGGACGACAGCTCGGGCGCGATGCGCGATGCGCTGCAGATGCTGCTCGACATGGAGGCCATCCGGCGCGTCAAGCACGCCTACTTCCGCTGTATCGACACCGGGAATTTCGAGGAGCTCGCGGGGCTGTTCCATCCCGACGTGAAGGTCCACTTCATCGGCGGCACCTACGAGTGGAAGCTCGAGGGCCGCGAGGAATATCTCGCCTCGATCAAGCAATCCTTCCACACGCGATCGGTCGGACACCACAACGGTCACCACCCCGAGATCGAAATCCTGAGCCCGACCAAGGCCACCGGCGTCTGGTACCTCACGGACAACATGTGGATCATGAGCCAGAAGAATTTCACCACGGGTACGGCGATCTACTGGGACACCTACCTGAAGGTCGACGGACGCTGGCTGATCGCGGACTCGAAATACGAGCGGATCTACGAGCTCAACGAGCGTCAGGAGGTCGAGCCCAGGTTCGACTACCACTACCTCGGCAAGTACGGCAAGCCGCCCGCGAGCTAGGCGAACCGATGGGCGGGGGTGACCCCGCCCGGCCTAACGAGGCTGGCAGTCGAAGACAGGAATGTTTCGATCGGTTCGCGCGCGATAGTCGGCGAATTCGTGATAGTGCTCGACGCAGATCGGCCAGAGCGCTTCCTTCTCGGCGTCATCGACCTGGCGGGCATAGAGCTTCATCTTCTTGCCGCCGTACTGAGCCACGATATTCGGATCGGCCTGCAGGTTCTTCACCCAGACGGGAGACTTCGGCGCGCCGCCCTGTGAGCCGACGATGATGACGCCTTCCTTGTATGGGACGTACATCAGAGGGATCGTGCGCTTCTTGCCCGATTTGGCGCCCGTCATCTCGATCAGCACGACCGGTCGTCCCTGGAACTTGCCCATCAGACGTCCGCCGCTGAGCTTGTAGACGAAGCTGTTCAGCCTCGAAAAGGGCTTGATGAAGCTTCGGAGTGTCTTGAACTCTTTCTCGGTCATCGGGTTTTCGGCCATCGTCCGGAACTCCTTCGGGTGTCGGTTCCCCGCGACACGGGCGGCTGCAATGCGTCGCAGGGAGAGTGAGTCGGGCCCCGATCTCCGGGCCGCGCATCCAGTCTAGCGGCGCAGCTCGGGAAATCGGTAGGCTTCGCTCATGACGCCCACGACGAAGACCAGACGACCCAGCCCGACGACCAGCCGCGTCGTGAAGACCCGCAGCCTCGACGTACATGTTCGCGAGACCGGCGAGGATCGTCCCGGCGAAGATCCCGTGATCCTGCTGCACGGCTTCCCGCAGACGTCGTACATGTGGCGTCATCAGATGGAGGCGCTCGGCGATCGTTTCAAGATCTATGCGCCCGATACCCGCGGCTATGGCGGGACGGAGAAGCCGCGGGTCCGTCTCGACCGCAGCCTGCTCGCGCGCGACCTGATCGACCTGATGGACGCGCTCGAGATCGAGCGCGCGCGCCTCGTGGGCCACGACTGGGGCGGCATCATCGCCTCCGCAGCGGCGCTCAAGTACCCCGACCGCTTCAGCCGGCTAGGGCTGATCGATACGCTGGTCTCCGTCTGGATCACCTGGGGCATCCACGGATATTGGTTCAAGGCCGAGCCCGACGCCGAGGAGTTCTTCGCCGAGCATCATCGCGCCTTCATCCGCTCCACGCTAGGCGGCGAGCCGACGCCCTACGGCGGCCCGCCCGAGTCGCCCTGGGCGCCCGTCGAGGGCTCGGAGGGCAGCGCCGCGCTCGCCGGCTGGGACCCCACGAAGTTCTGGACGCCCGAAGACGTGCAGCATTACGAAGAGGCCTTCGCCGACCCCGGCTGCTGGTTCCATGCGATCGAGTACTACCGCCACTGCCTGCCCTTTCACGTCGCGATCCCCGACGAGAAGGCGCGTGGCGGCGTCCGCTTCGAGTTCCGGACGAGTCAGCAGGTGGCCGCCATGTGGCATCACCCGGGGCTCATCTTCTCTCATCCGGAGTGGGCCGAGAATTTCATGGTCTTCGCGCCCGAGGATTGGCACCTGCGCTTCGAGAGGCCGACCTTCTATCTGTTCAGCCCCTTCCTGGTGCCGCAGGCCTTCGAGAACGGCGAGCTGCCGCCCGACGACTACATCCCGAGCGGCAATCCCTACGCCGACTCCTTCGCGCACCATTTCCCGGACCTCCGGACACGCGGCGCGCTCTGCGGTCATTTCATTCCGGAAGAGGCACCCGAACGGACGAACGACCTGCTCGGTCGCTTTCTCGCCGGAGAGATCTGAAGCCGACCGCCGATCGGGCGAGCGGGCGATCGCGCCTTGCGTCCGACTCTAGGAGCCCAGGCGGCGCCGGAGGATCCGGATGATCTCCTCGTTGTTGCGTCGCGTCGGCTCGGCATCGGTGAGGAAGGCCGATCCGTGGAAGGTGCCCGCGTAGTTGTGGAGCTCGACCGAGACCCCGGCCTGCAGCATGCCCAGCGCGTAGCGGATCCCCTCGTCGCGCAGCGGGTCGAACTCCATGGTCGACACGTAGGCAGGCGGGAGGCCCGACAGATCCGTCGCGCGTGCGGGCGCTGCGTAGATCGAGGGCTCGCCCCGATGATCGGGACCGAGATAATGCTGCCAGCTGAAGACCGCGTTCGGTCGGTTCCAGAAGGGCGTGTCCTGGAAGGCCAGCATCGACGGCGTGTCGAGTCGGTCGTCGATCTCGGGGATCTCGAGCAGCTGATAACAGATCGCAGGCCCTCCCTTGTCCCTGGCCATCAGGGCGAGGCCGGCCGCGATTCCGCCCCCTGCGCTCTGGCCGCCGATGGCGATGCGCTCGGGATCGACGCCGAGCTCGTCGGCGTGCTCGTGGAGCCAGCAGAGCGCGGCATAACAGTCTTCGAGTCCGGCCGGAAAGGGATCTTCTGGGGCCAGCCGGTAGCCGACGCTCACGACGACGACGCCGACCTCGGCGGCGATCGTCTGGCACCAGCCATCCATCATCTCGATGTTTCCGAACATGAACCCGCCGCCGTGGATCTCGAGGAAGCCCGCTCGCGGGGCCTCGCTCGCTTCGCGCGGCCGATAGAGGCGGATCGGCACCTTCGGCGCCCCGTTCCAGCCGGCGATCTCGCGATCCTCCATCGCCACGTCGTCTCGAGGCGGAAAGGGCTGGAAGGCTTCGTCGCGCATCGCGCGCATCGCCTGGATCTTCTCGGCGGTCGAGTAGTCCCCGACCCGCGGCAGCTCGGGCAGGAAGGGCAGGAAGTCCGGATCGAAGGGGTAGGGCGTGTATTCATCGGCCATCGCGTCACGATAGCAACGGCGGATCGCGTGCCAGCACGGAGCCTCGGATGCCCGGGGCGCCCCGGATGCCCGGACGTCCGCTGGGGGCCGTGGCGAGGCGGATGCCCGGGCTAGCGAGGTGCCGCCGCCTCGAGCTTCTCGACGAAGGTGCGCGGCGCGGGCGGCGTGGCGTCGGCGCCGACCCAGCGAAGTGCGAGCGCGCCGCGACGATGTCCCGCGGTGTCGAGCCAGTTCGGTCGGCCCGGATCTCGTGCGCAGATCGAGATCCGAACGGTTCCGTCGTCTTCGACGAGGGCGGTCTCGTGATTGACGTGGGTGTCGTAGTGGAGATAGTCGAGGGACTCGAGCCAGTGGTTTCCGATCTGCAGATTCCAGTAGTCGAAGTGTGCTGGCGGCTCGAGCACGACGGTGTAGACCTCGTCGTCCTCGAGCTCCCAGTAGCTGTAGTGGTAGGTCGTATTCGGATCGCCCTGGGCGACGGCCAGGAATTTCGGGTCGATCTCGCGAATCTCGAAGGGGTGTGCCTCGAAGGAGGCGGTCCAGGCCAGGAACTGGGTGACGATGCCGTTCACCATGCCGCCGACGCGGTCGAGGGTCTGGACGAGCTGGACCGGCTCGAGCGGGGCGGGCGCCGCGCCGGAATCGATGCGCGTGAGCTCGAGCGTGGCGGGCTCTTGCTCGCGACGACGCAGCACCGTCTGTCGGATGTTCAGCGAATTCGACGCCGGTCCCATCGGGAGCCAGTTGCCCGGCTGCTCGTCCCGGCTGATCAGCACCTCGAAGCGGCCGTCCTCTCCGATGTCGAGCTCCTCCGTCGTACGATAGGCGTCGCGGATCAAGCCTTTGGGCGTCCCGAGCGCGCCGGAGAACACGCCGATTCCGAGCATGGCGGCATCGTTCATGCGACCGCAGAGGCGATAGCGGTAGTCCGGGGAGAGTCGGGCGCCCGCATAGACATAGTCGGGGTTGTCGAGGCCGATCTTCGGGCTGGTCGTCGACAGGACGGCCGTGGCCGGATCCGACTCATCGAGCGCGGAGCGCAGGAAATGACTCGTCAGCCGGGCGAGGTAGCGAAGGCCCTCGGCGCGATCGAAGTCGTCGTCGGGCGCAGCGGCCAGCAGGCGGTCGCCCGTGCTCTTCAGGAGGTCGCAGAACTCGTGCCAGGCTTGTCCGGTCGCGAGCCGATCATGCACGTCGCTCCGGCGATCCGCTTCGGCGCGACTCGTCTGGTCGTCCATCGCTCCCTCCTCCTGCGCGTCTCGCGCGGTCCTCGCCATGGACGTCGTCCTTCGCTGGGCGCGCTTGCCCATGCGGGGCCTAGAGCGCCTCGAAGAATGCCTTCAGGACGGCGAAGCCGGTCGGCCCGCCGACCAGTCCCATGCTCATCTTGTTCATGACATAGCCGAATCCGACGCCCGTGTCCGGGTCGGCCAGGCCGATCGAGCCGCCCGCGCCGGGGTGGCCGAAGGCGTTCGGATTCGGCGAGAAGGGCATGAAATCGCTTCGCAGCATGTAGCCGAGGCCGTAGCGCATCGGCATCCCTCCGAGCGTCGCATCCGGTCCCGAGGCCTGCTCGGTGCGGGCGCGGAGGATGGTGTCGGGCTCGAGCAGGCGTACGCCGTCGACCTCGCCGCCGCAGGCCAGTGCTCCGTAGATGCGCGCGAGGGCGCGGGCGTTCCCATGACCGTTGGCGGCGGGCAGCTCCGCCCGTCGCCATTCGGGCGTGTTATGCGCACCGGAGCGGATCGGCGGGTTGTTGAAGGCGGCGCCGACCATCGTCTCCGGGTCGGCCATGTCGCGCATGAAGTCCGCCATCGGGCCCTTGATTCGAGCCACTGTCTTTCCGGGCTCGGCTCGCTTGGGGAGCTTCGGAGCCGCGATGCTGCCGATCAGATCCGAAACGCGGTCGTGATGCTCCGGCGGCAGGCCGATATGGAAGTCGGCGCCCAGGGGCTCGGCCACCTCCTCGCGAAAGAGCTGGCCGACGCTCTTGCCGCTCGCGCGCCGGATGACTTCGCCGACCAGGAAGCCGAAGGTCATCGGGTGATAGCCATGCTTCGAGCCCGGCGTCCACCACGGCT
Source organism: uncultured delta proteobacterium (assembly GCA_963698485.1). GTDB lineage: Bacteria > Myxococcota_A > UBA9160 > UBA9160 > UBA4427 > UBA4427. The sequence continues at coordinate 374,450 of CAVORA010000007.1, forward strand.
CCGTCGCGGCGAGCGCGGCGCACATGGCGTCCCAGTCGTAGAGCGCCTCCGCGGCGAGCTGCTTGCGCACGGCGGGAAGCCCCACCTGGTGGGTGAGCAGCCAGCGGACGGGGACGTCGTCCTTGCCCGCCTGCGCGAACTCGGGCCAGTAGCTCGCGACGGGCGCGTCGAGATCGATGCGACCCTGCTCGATCAGCCGGTGCGCGACCAGGGCGGTCATGCCCTTGGTCGTCGAGTAGGTGTTCACGATCGTGTCGCGCTGCCATTCCTGCGCCCGATCCCGGGCGGTGTAGCCGCCCCAGAGATCCACCACGGGCTCGCCTTCGAGCGTGAAGGCGATCGCGGCACCGACTTCGCCCTCGGCGAGCTTGGCCTCGAAGATCTCGCGGACCTTCGTGAAGCGCGGATCGCAGTGGCCGTGGATGGGGGTCTTCGTCGTCAAGCCGGGTCTCCGTTGGGTGGCGAGGTGTCGGTCTAGGGGGGCGCGGCCGATCCGTGAGCGGCGGCCAAGGGCCGTCTCGTGCTAGGCGAGCAAGCGCTCTGCGTTGCCCCGTAGGATGGCATGGCGGATCTGCTTTCGCTCGGGCGAGTCGGTCACGATCAGGACCTTCGCGAGACTCGCCGCGAGATGGTAGAAGGGCCAGTCCGTGCCGAAGAGGAGTCGCTCGCCGCCGGTGCGTCGGATCATTCGATCGAGATGGGTGATGCCCTGGCCATGGATTCCGAGCCAGACGTTCTCGTGACGCAGTCCGAGCTCGAGCATCGCTTCGCCATCCCGCGCGCCCGCGTGCCCGACGACGAAGGGCAGGCGTGGAAAGCTCGCGAACGCCGCCTCGTAGTGGCGAGGCAAGGCGTAGCGGTGTCGCGACTCGGGCTCGATGCCCGCGCGCCCGCCGTGGAAGAAGATGATCAGGCCCAGGCGATCGGCGGCCTCGTAGACCGCCATCAGATCTTCATCGTCCGGATAGAAGGCCTGCACGGTCGGATGGAGCTTCAGGACGCGCGCGCCCGACGCGGCGAACGCCTCGAGCCGAGCGATCTTGTCGGGATCTCGCGGATGCACGGAGGCGCCGGCCAGCAGCCGATCGGCGACTCCGGCCCGGTCGATCGCGCTCTTCCACTTCGAGGCGAGGTCGTCGCCGAAGGGGAAGCCCATGACGATCGGGAGGATCACGGATCGCTCCACGCGCATCGCATCCATCTCGGCGAGCAGATTCGGAATCGTGTGGCTGCGGATGAAGTCGTTGCCCCAGATTCCCTGCGTCACGGTCGTCCACTGAAGCGTCCGCAACGCGGCCTCGTCGAAATTCGCGTTGACGTAGACGTCGAGATCGAGGTCGCAGCCCGGGTGCGTCGCGTCGCAGTCGAGGAGATGTCGCACGCGATCCGTCGGCGACTGGAGGTCGAGATCCGGCTCGAAGAGCACGGAGATGCCGAGGTGGGCGTGCAGATCGATGGCGGCGGGCACGGCGTCGTCGACGAGCCGGAGTCGCCCGGCTGCATCGAGCTCGAAGAAGGGCAGCTCGGCGAGCCCGCGATAGCCGCGGTAGCGATGGGGTCCGAAGGGGCCGCTGCCCGATCGCAGCCGCTCGTCCTCGCGCTGGGCGTCGAGCGCCGCCGCGTCCTCGTCGGTATAGCGCTCGGAGTCGCTGGGCGAGCAGCCGAGCGCCAGGCTCGCGAGGGGCCCCGCGAGCGCGCCGGCACCGACTACTCGGATCGAGGCGCGTAGCGAGGCTTCGAGGAACTGGCGACGGTCGAGGCGTCTGGGCATCGTCCGCGAGCTTACCCCGATCGGGCGCTTGCGCGGACCCGGAAACGGGGACGCGAGGTCGGGCGACGGGCCGGGCAGGACGTCGCGGATCGCATCGAACTCGACGTCGGGGCGCGGCGAGCCCCTGGAAAGCCCACTAGAATCGAGCGCCCCAAGGAGGACAGCACCATGAGCCCCGCACGAGAAGAGAATCTGATCCTTTGCAACGCCCCGCTCGTCGGTGGCTCGATGGAGATCACGCCCGAGCAGCTCAAGACGATCATCGATGCGACGGCGGATGCCGGGTTCGGCGGCGTCTCCCTGTGGGCCTTTCATCATCTGGCGGCGGTCGGTGCAGGGACGAGCCCCGAGCAGGTCCGCGACTGGCATCGCGAGCGCGGGCTCGAGGTACCGGTCGTCGAGTCGCTGATCGGTTGGGAAGGCGGCGACGCCAAGGCGATCGCGGAGATGTGTGGCGGGACCTTCGAGGTGGCGTCCTTCTACGGGGCCAAGGCCGTGGCCGGCGTCGTGATGGGGCCGGAGATCGATCGCAAGGCGGCAGCGAAAGGCTTGTCGCTGCTCGGAAAGATGGGCGCCGATCGCGGCCTCGACGTCTGCATCGAGTGGCTCCCCTGGTCGGGGCTTCCCACGATCAAGAGCGCCTGGGAGCTGGTCCAGGAGGCGGGCGGTGACAACCTCGGTCTGGTCGTCGATACCTGGCATTGGCTGCGGCAGCCCGGCGGTCCCGACGCAGCGACGCTGCGACAGGTTCCGGGCGACCGCATCCATTGCGTGCAGCTCGACGACGCGACGGCGGCGGGCAGTGGTGACGATCAGATGATGGAGTCGATGACCAACCGGCTGCTGCCCGGCGAGGGCGAGGTCGACTGGCCGGAAATCCTGGGGCTGCTCGACGAGATCGGCGCCGATCCGATCTGGGCGCCCGAGGTCTTCAACGTCGGGCTGCTCGAGCAGGGCGCGGCCGAGATGGCGCGACGCATCGGAGAGTCGACCCGCAAGGTCCTCGGCCTCTAGTCGAGGTCAGGTCGACGCGAAGTCGCGCTCGGGGGCCCGGCGAGAGGTGATGGGCGGGGCCGGACTCAGGGCAGCCCGGCTCGCGGCACGCTGACCTCGAAGGTCTCGATGCGCCCGGCCTGCTCTTTCTTGCAGGCCTCGGGATCCGAGCCCCGCGCGGTGCATACGAAGAGCGTGTGCCCGGCCTCGCCCCCGAGCATGCAGGCGAAGGCCTGGGTCTCGACCGGAATCCGGTCGACGATCTCGCCGCCCTCTCGAACGCGGACGACCTCCGCGCCGATCGGGGACGCGACCCAGACGGCGCCCTCGGCATCGAGGCAGATGCCGTCGGGCGCGACGCCCGGGACGCTGGCCCAGAGGCGATGATTCTCGAGGGATCCGTCTGGCTGGATGTCGAAGGCGGCGAGCCGCGCGCCGAAGGTCTCACCGATGATCAGGGTGCTTCCGTCGGGCGTGATGACCGCACCGTTCGGAAAGGCCAGGCCGTCGGCGACCTCCCGAACGCTGCCGTCCGGATCGACGCGGATCAGGTTCGTCGTGCGAATCGGGTCGCCCGCCTGCAGATCGAATCCGAAATTGCCGATGTAGGCGCGGCCCGCCTGGTCGACGACCATGTCGTTGCAGAGATGGCTCGTCCAGCTCGAGAGATCGGCGACCTCGACGAGAGATCCGTCCGGCTCGTGTCGCAGCAGTCGATGGTCCTCCATCGAAACGACCAGCATGCGTCCGTCCGGCAGCCAGCCGAGGCCCGAGGGCGAGCCCGGTACGTCCAGAACGACGGAGCATCGACCCTTCGAGTCGACTCGGCAGACGGTCTTCGCGTGCATGTCCGAGAACCAGAAGGCCTCTTCGTGCCAACGCGGGCCCTCCGGAAAGATCAGCCCCTTGGCGAGAATGCGGCCCTTCCTCTTCATGGTCTCATCCTTCCCCGGCTCCGGGGAGTGGGTCGTGTTCCGCTGGCGTCTCGCTCGCGGTCTGCTCGACGTGCACGTTCGCCCGAAAACGTTTGTGGACCTGACGAGCGCCGAGCGAGACGACGACCAGCGTCGCGAGGGCTCCGACCGCGACGCCCGTGTCGCCTTCGAAGGCGGAGCGCCCGAGGACGACGAAGCCCGTGGCGTAGAGCATCTGGATGCCGACCGTGATCAGCACGAAGGGCATGCGCCGGACGTTGGCGAGGCCGAGCAGCCAGTTCTGGACGAAATAGGGAATGCCCGGCGTGATTCGGATCAAGACGATGAAGAGATGCTCGTCGGCGCGCGTCTCGAGCGCCGGAATCGTGAGCCCGCGCCGCGCAACGAATCGCTCGAGCCGCGGGCGCAGCAGACTCGAGGCGATCAAGTGCACCAGCAACGCGTTGATCGCAAGGGCCGGCGCGATCCAGAGCAGAGAGGGAAGGATGCCGTAGAGCGGCCCGGCCGTGACGTAGAGGAGGCTTGCCGGGATCGGCGCGAGCAGCGCGACGGACATGACGGCGAAGTAGACGGGCGCGGGCGCGGACTGCAGGCCCGCCCAGGCGCGCCGCGCCGTGGCCTGGGTGGATTCCGGCGCGAGCAGCGCGGCGAGGAGCACGAGGGCGACGAATCCGATCGACACCGCGATGAGCAGCGGGCTCACCGTCCTCGCGTCGCGACGGTCGTCTTCTTCGGCGTCGCTTGCATGCGTCTCGCTCAAAGCAGTCCCCGCCGTTTCGCTGGAGACGCGAGGATAGCTGACCTCGGTGGACCGAAACCCCCGAAAACAGGAGGGAAACCCGCCAGCTCGCGGTTTGCGGAGGATTGCGAGATCGAGTACCTACGAACGCCACGGCCGGTGAGGCGAGATGTTCTTTCTCTTCGACTTCAGCAACTACGCAAAGATGGTCCGGCTGGCCTGGAACGAGAAGGTTCCGAAGGCGCGCTACTACTACCTGGCCGTGCTCCTGATCGGCGTCCCGATCATCTCGAGCTTCCACGCGATCTGCTTCCTGCTCGACTGGTTCCTGTTTCCCGACCTGAAGAACGTCGAGGTCAAGGCGCCGATCTTCATGGTCGGTCATGCGCGCAGCGGGACGACCCTCACACATCGCCTGCTCTCGAAGGACTCGGGCCGCTTCAGCTCGTTCCTGCTCTACGAGCTCTACTTCCCCTCGCTGCTCCAGAAGAAGGTGATCCGCGCCATCGCGCGTTATGACGCCGAGAACTGGCGGGGCTTCCTGGCGGGCCAGGTGCGGGCCTGGGAGGAGTGGCGCTACGGGCCGATGCGGCACATGCACGCGATGGGGCTGACCGAGCCCGAAGAAGACGACATCGTGCTCTACTGGTCCATGGCCTCCGGCTTCTGGATCACGAAGATGCCCTACATGGGCGATCTCGACTTCTATGCGATGAACGACTGGCCAGAGCACAAGCGGCGCCGCTACAACGATTTCTACCGCGAGTGCGTTCGCCGTCAGCTCTACCTGAACGGTCCCGAGAAGATCCACCTCAGCAAGAATCCGATGTACTCGGGACGCGTCGCGTCGCTGATCGAGGCCTTCCCCGACGCCCGCATCATCGTCAACGTCCGGAATCCCTACGAGACGATTCCGAGCCTGCTCACGATCATGCGCGCCGGCTGGAAGCAGCTCGGCTGGGACGACGAGAAGCAGGCGAAGACGCTCAGGATCCTGGCGGAACAGTCCTGGCATACCTACCTGCATCCGATCGAGGCCCTCGACGCGAATCCGCAGACGCGCGCGTCGATCGTCGACTATCGCGATCTCACGTCCGATCCCGCCGCCACGATCGAACGCGTCTATCGCGATCTCGAGCTGCCGATGACCGACGAGTTCCGGGAGGCGCTGGCGGGCGAGGGCAAGCGCGAGCGGGAGCACAAGACGCGGCATACCTACAGCCTCGAGCAGTTCGGTCTCGAGGCCGACGCGATCCGAACCGAGCTCGGCGTGCTCTTCGACCGCTTCCAGTGGGACGACGAGCAGGCCTCGACCACGGCGGCCGGGAGCGCGGAAAACGACCAGGAGACTGTATGAGTGATGCACAGGCGAAGCTGAAGGCGGCGTGGGACGAGATGATCGGCATGCTCGAGGCGGCCCGCGACGGCATCGACCAGCCGCAGTACATGCCGGCCCCGGCGACCGATCGGAACCTCGCCGAGGGCTATCGCTATCTGATGGGCTTCGTGCACAGCGCCGTCGAGCGCGCTCTCCACGAGGATCCCGTCCGCCCGCATTTTCGCAACGCGCTCAGCATCATCACGCGCAGCACGATCGACAATCCGGACGCGATCTACTTCTTCGCGCCGATCGACGGCACGAAGAGCTACACGCTGCGCGGCGAGATGGGGGACGCGCGCCATTGGAAGCGTGGCGTCGCGCCCGCGCCGACCGGACGCAAGGCGCCGCACTACCTGATCTTCGAAGTGAGCTCGGGCTGTCTGGCGGGCGACTCGGGGGATCTCTCAGAGCTCCGTCCGGGCATGAAGGCTCAGACGGACAAGGTCGACTCCTCGACTCTCGAGGTGAACGACGACGGCTCCTTCGAGATCCTGCTGGCGCCGGAGAAGCCTGCGGGGTACACGGGCAACTTCCTCTCGACCCTCAAGATCGTGAATCGACCGCATCCGACGGATCCGACGATCGGTCCCGAACGCTATGCGACCTACGTGAGCGGTCGACAGATCTTCAACGATTGGGGCCGCGAGGATTCGGTGCATCTCGAGATCACCCAGAACGGCGCCGAGGGAACGAGCGGTGAGCCCCTCGATCCCGAAAAGATGACGGCGCAGCTCCAGGAGTTCGGTCGCATCGTCCGCAATCAGATGCATTTCTGGAATGCCTTCTGGACGATCCCGATGGGGACCTACGGCGAACGGGAAGGAGCGATTCCGGGCGTCGCGTTCCCGCGCAACGCCTTCAACAAGATGAACGCGGCCTCGGCGGCGACCGGCGGCGGCATGGCCTCGAACCTGTACGCGGGCGGCGTGCTCGAGCTCGCTCCCGACGAAGCCTTCATCGTCGAGAACCGGATCAAGGTCGAGCCGAACTACATCGGCTTCCAGCTCGGCAATCTCTGGGGCGAGTCGCTCGAGTACGCCAACAACGTCAGCAGCCGGAACGGGCACCAGTCCCACGTCGACGAGGACGGCGTGATCCGGCTCGTGATCGCGCACGAGGATCCGGGCGTGCACAACTGGCTCGATACGACGGGCCATCCGGAGGTGTTCATGTCGCCGCGATGGGCCTACAGCGTTCAGCCCGATCCCTCTGACTGGCCCGAGATCTCGGGCAAGAAGGTGAAGCTCGCAGAGCTGATGGATCATCTGCCGAAGGGCACGAAGACGATGACGCCGGAGGAGCGGCGGGCAGAGATCGCCGTGCGCCAGCGCCACGTCTTGAAGCGCTACCGCGCGTTCTGAGATGATCCTCGACGCCTTCCGGCTCGACGGCAAGGTCGCGATCGTGACGGGCGCCGGCCGGGGAATCGGAGCCGAGATCGCTTGCGCGTTCGCCGAGGTCGGCGCCCGGGTCGTCTGCGTCGCGCGCACCGCGGAGCAGATCGAAGGCACGGCTTCGAAGATCGCCCGTGCGGGCGGCGAGGCGATCGCCTTCGCCTGTGACCTGACGGCGCCCGATGCGGCGGAGCGCGTGGTGGAGGCGGCGCTCGAGTCCTTCGGCGCGCTCGACCTGCTCGTGAACAACGCGGGCGGCGGCGGTCACGTCCCGACGAAATACGCGAAGGACGAGCATTTCGAGGCGGCGCTCGGCCTGAATTTCCGAGCCCCCTTCTTCCTCACGCGCGCTGCGGCGACTCGGATGCGGGAGCGCGGGGACGGTGCCGTCCTGAACATCTCCTCCGGCTACTCGCGAGCCGCCCAGATCGGGTCGATCCCCTATGGCGGCGCCAAGGCCGCGCTCGAGCAGATGACGCGAATGATGGCGATGGAGTACGCGCCGGAGATCCGAGTCAACGGGATTCGCGTCGGGGCCGTCACGACCGAGAACATGAAGCAGAACCTGCTGGCCGCGCGGCCGGGTGTCGGCGAGAAGCTGGCGGCCTGGACACCGCGCGGAAGGCTCGGCGAGCCACGGGACATCGCCCTGGCGGCGCTCTACCTGTGCTCTCCGGCGAGCGACTATGTCACGGCGCGCATCCTGCCCGTCGATGGCGGAGTCGTGCTCGAACGCTCTGCGATGGAGATCATCGACCGCGCGGATCGCCTCGCGAAGGAGTCATGATGACGTCTGGCTGGGTGCGGTCGAAGATCCGGAGGGACCGCTGATGCGGGGTCGCAACACGCGCAAGACGCGCGCGTTCCGCGAGCGTTATGGACCCGCCGCAATCGTCACGGGGGCCGCCCAGGGAATCGGCCGCGCTTTCGCCGATTCGCTGGCGGCGCGTGGACTCGACGTCTATCTGCTGGACGTGCAGGCGACGGAGGTCGTTCGCGCGGCCTCGGAGGTGTCGGCCGAGTACGGGGTCCGCGCGATTCCGATGGCCATCGACCTGGCGGACCGCGACTTCCTGACGAGCGTGCTCGCGGCGCTCGAGCGAGAGGCCGGCGCGGGCGCGAAGGTCGGCGGGCTCGTGGGCGACGAAGCGGGCGCGGTGCCCGGAGCGCGGCCCGTCGCTGAGATCGGGCTCGTCATCTGCAACGCGGCCATCGGACTCGAGGGCCCCTTCCTGTCGGAGACGCTCGAGAATCACCAGCGTGCCGTCGACGTCAACTGTCAGGCGGCCCTCGCGTTGACCCATCATTTCGGGAGCGAGATGGCTGCGCGGGGGCGAGGGGGCTTGATCCTGATCGCGTCGGGGACGGCGCTCCAGGGATCGCCGAACTACGCGAGCTACGCGGCGACCAAGGCCTTCAATCTGGTGCTGGGCGAGAGCCTCTGGTTCGAGCTGAAGGATCGGGGCGTCGACGTCCTGTCCTTCGTGCCCGGGCCGACGAATACCCCGGGTCTGCGAAGCAGCCTGCCGACGCTCGTCGAAGGCGTCGAGGTCGGCCCGATTCGACTCCCGGCGGTCACGGCGGAGGCCGCGATCGAGGCCCTCGGCAAGCGGGCGAGCGCAGCGCGTCAGAAGGATCACGCGAATCGGCTGGCCGCGCGGCGACGCGCGGCGGAGCGTCTGCTGGCAGCCCGCCGCGGAGCATCCTCGCGAGGCAGCGAGTCGGAGCCCGGCTGAAGCGAGTCCGGCCCGCGCGTGTCGAATGACTCGACTCGGCCCTTTTGCTACCGACTTCGAGATGGGAGACACGCTGCAGTCCGCAACCGAGATGCTCGAGGTCGAGCATGCCGAGCAGGTGCTGACGCTTCGGCTCAATCGACCCGAAGCGATGAACGCGATCCGGCCCGAGATGCTGATCGCTCTGGCCAAGCTCGTCGAGGCGGGCGGTGGGCGGGAGGACGTCTCGGTGATCGTGCTCGAAGGGGCGGGGCGGGCCTTCTCGGCTGGCGTCGATCTGAAGGTGCTGCAGGGAATCGAGCCCGAGGCCGGCAGGATCGGCGACGTCTTCGATGCGCCCGCGCGGCGCGCAGCGCTCTCGATCCGGCGCGCTCCCGTGCCGGTGATCGCGAAGGTGCACGGCGCCTGCTTCACGGGGGCGCTCGAGATCGCGCTCCACTGCGACTTCATCCTGACGACCGAGGACGCGAAGTTCGGCGACACCCACGTGAAGTTCGGCCTGCGCCCGACCTGGGGCATGAGCCAGACACTCGCCCAGGCGATCGGCGTGCGGCGTGCGAAGGAGCTCTCGTTCACGGCGCGCACGTTTCGCGGAACGGAGGCGGTCGCCCTGGGCGTGGCGAATGCGGCGGTCGCGAGCAAGGAGGCGCTCGACGCGCTCGTCGCCGAGCGTGCGGCCGCGATCACGGGCAACTCCCGCGCAGCGGTGGCGGCGATGAAGCGACTCTACGGTCTCGCCCAGGAAGGCCGCGATCTCGAAGACGCGCTCGAGGCCGAGCTGGCGACGGAGTTCCCCGGGATTCGCGATACGCGGGAACGGCTCGCGGGCTTCTGAGCGAGAGCGAGTCGGAGATAAGTAGAGGAGAGACGATGAAGTTCGGAATCCGGATTCCCCCGCCGCAGATGGGACCCATCGCGGATCCTGAGTTCGTCGTGCGTTATGCGCAGCTCGTCGAGCAGCTCGGCTTCGAGTCGCTCTGGACGATCGATCACGCGGTCATGCACATGGAGTACGACTCGCGATATCCCTACAAGACGACCGGGCGAACGCCGCTGCCCGCGGACTCGAACATGCCGGATCCGCTGATCATGATGGCGCTGCTGGCCGGCGTCACCGAACGGATCCGACTCGGGACCTCGATGTTGATCCTGCCACAGCGTCATCCCATCATCCTCGCGAAGGAGGTCGCGACGCTCGATCAGTACGCGCGGGGGCGCATCACGCTCGGTGTCGGTGTCGGCTGGGTCAAGGAGGAGGTCGAGGTCATGAAGCAGGACTTCCATGACCGCGGTCGCCGGGCGAACGAGTGGATCGAGGTCCTGAAGGCGCTCTGGACGGAAGGCGTCTCCGAGTACCAGGGTGACTATTTCCAGTTCGAAGGCGTGATCAGCAATCCGAAGCCTGCGCAGCCCGGCGGCGTCCCGCTCATGATCGGGGGACATAGCGAGGCGGCGGCCCGACGCGCAGGGCGCTACGGCGACGAGTTCTATCCACACTGGTCCACGCGCGGGCCGGACAAGGCCGAGCTCGAGAGGCTGATGCCGATCGTGATGGAGAGCGCCGAGCGGGCCGGCCGTCCTGCGAACGCCGTGGGCCTGACGCTCACGAGCACCAGCGACGCAAAGACCGCGCTCGAGACCGCGGAGCTCTGCGCGGAGCTCGGAGCGGAGCGGGTCGTCGTGCTGCCGCCGAAGGGCGAGCTCGACGGCGCGCTGCCCGACGAGCTCGAACGCTTCCGGGATCAGGTGATCGCGAAGCTCGGGTAATCGGCCGCCCGTGGTCGACGACCGGACGGCGAACTCACGAACTCAACCGAGAGGAGAGCGCATGGGCATCCTGGAAGGCCGCGTCGCCATCGTCACCGGTGGCGCGCGCGGCGTCGGGCGGGGGATCTCACTCGCGCTGGCGAAGGAGGGCGCCGCCGTCGTGATCGCCGAGATCAACACGGAGACCGGTCCCGCGACCGAGCGCGAGCTGCAGTCGCTCGGGGCGAAGGCGCTCTGGGTCGAATGTGACGTGGGCCAGCGCGACCAGGTCGAGACGGTCGTCGCGCGCGCGGTCGAAGCCTATGGCGGGGTCGATATCCTGGTGAATTGCGCGACGGGCGCGCGGCCCGATACGGCCTTCCGGAGCTTCCTCGAGCACACGGACGACCAGGTCGCGCTGCAGCTCTCGGTCGAGGTCTGGGGCAGCTTCTACTTCATGCAGACCTGCCATCCGCTGCTCTGCAAGAGCGCCGCGCCGCGCGTGATCAATATCTGCTCGATGGCCGGGACCGAGCGCGTACCCGGCTTCATGATCTACAGCGCGGCCAAGGAGGCGCTGCGGGCGATGAGCGGGGTGGCGGCGAAGGAGTGGGGGCCGGACGGGATCAACGTGAACGTGATCTGTCCGACCGCCGCGACCGAGACGACCGAGCGCTTCCGCCGCGAGAACCCGGAGCTGGCCGCCGCCAGTCTGACGAACGTTCCGCTCGGCCGATACGGCGACTGCGAGCACGATATCGGGCGCGTCGCGGTCTTCCTGTCCGGTCCGGACTCGGCCTTCATGACGGGGCAGACGCTCTGGGTCGACGGCGGGGCGGTCGTCCATGCCTGAGCGCGGGCCGTCCCTCGAGTCGCGCTCGCAAGGGAGCAAAGCATGATCAAGCTCGTCTTCTGTTGTCGCCGAAAGCCGGGCATGACCCGAGAGGAGTTCCAGACTCGCTGGCTCGACGTCCATGGCCCGCTCGTCCGTCGATTGAGGAAGGACCTGCCGATGATGAAACGTTATGTGCAGAGCCATTCGCTCCCGGACGCCGTGAACGAGGGGCTGCGGGCCTCGCGCGGGACCGCCGAAGCCTTCGACGGGATCACCGAGGTCTGGTTCGACGATCTCGAGTCGATGGGCAACGACGGGAGCGAGGGGGCGCTCGCGGCCTCGCAGAAGCTGCTCGAAGACGAGAGCGAGTTCATCGACTTTGCGCGCTCGCACGTCTTCCTGACGGAAGAGCACGAGATCTTCTGAGATCCGGCGCTCGGCCCGCAGCCCGGTCTCGACTGATCTAGGCCTCGACGTGCGCGCGCACGAAGCGCCCCGTCGCGTCGACCCAGCCCTTGCTCTGCGCGAACTCGATCATGGCGTCGCAGCCCTCTCGCCAGCCGGCGCCGCCGTGGGTCGCACCGAGGACGTGCAGGCGAGCGATCGCGATCCAGACGTGCTCCGCGTCGCCCGATGCTTCTTCGCGGGTGCCGGCGCGGGCGTCGGGACCGAAGGCCGCCGATACAGCCTCGAGCGCCGGCGTCGGCGCGCGGACCGAGAAGGCCGTGAACACGTCGGGCTCTTCGAGGGTGATCGACGAATCTTCGTGGACGTGAACGATCATGGCACGATGATCCCGCGACCCTTCATCTCGCCGGCGGCGAGCCGGTCGAAGGCCTTCTGGGAGTCCGCGATGTCGAAGAGCTCGACGTCGTTGCGCAGCAGACCCTGGTCGCCGAGGTCGACGGCGGCGCGGGTATCGGCGTCGGTGCCGCCGATGAACGAGATGATCTGCGCGTTCTTGCCGGCGATCGCGCCCATCAGCGGCATCTCGAGCTTGCCGTTCGCGGCGCCGATGATCGCGTAGGTGGCGAGCTTGGCGAGCGTGGCGATGCTGGTGGCGATCGTGGCATCACTGCCGACGAAGTCGAGGACGGCGTCACAGCCGCGACCCTCGGTGAGCTTCATGACCTCGCCCGCCAGGTCGGGGGCGTTGGCGTCGAGGACTTCGTCGGCACCCATCTCCTTCGCACGCGCGAGCTTGTCCGGGGCAATGTCGGCCACGATCAATCGCGCCTTCGTCAGGATCTTGATGTACTGGATCGCGAAGCCGCCGAGGCCGCCGGCGCCGATCACGAAGGCCGTACGGCCCTGCGTGAGCTTGGGCAGCACTCGCCGAACGCCGTGATAGGAGGTCGTGCCGGCGTCGGTGAGCGGGCCCGCGAGCTTCGGGTCGAGCTGGCGAAGCGGGATGATCGGGCGCGTGCTCTCGATCAGGACGTAGTCGGCGAGGCCGCCGTTCATGCCGTAGCCTCGGCCCCGCTGGTTCATCTCGCAGGCGTTGTCGAAGCCGGCGTCGCATTCGAGACACGCCCCGCAGCTGCGCGTCGAGACCAGCGCGACCGGCTGACCTTCTTCGTAGCCCTCGACGCCCGGGCCCCACTTGTCGATCCAGCCGCCGACCTCGTGACCGAGCGTGAAGGGCATCTGCCAGCCCATGAACTGCTCCATCACTGCGGGGATCTCGGGCATGTGCAGATCGCTCTGGCACAGGCCGTTGCCGGCGACCTTGATGCGGAGCTGGCCCGGCCCCGGCTCGGGCACCTCGATCTCGACGAGCTCCGGGGGCTGCTGCCATTGGGTCATACGGAAAGCGCGCATCGTCTGGGCCACGGTCGGTCTCCTGCGTTCGGATCGGGTTTGCGCACACGGTAGTGCGCCCGCGCCCGATGCTCATCCCGGAGGTCGCAACGTCTGGCCGTGAGTCGTATCGTCGGAGGTCGTCGCGTGGGGCGTTCCGATGTCCCGGAATCGACCGCACGACACCCCCTCGAATCGGAGTGATGCCCCATGACCCAGCTGCTCATCCGGAATGCGAACCTCGTCGATGGAACCGGGGCACCCGCGCGGGCCGCGGACATCCTGGCGGACGACGGGTTGATCGTCGCCATCGGCGAGCCGGGCACGCTCTCGGCCGACGAGACCAGGCCGGTGGAGACGATCGACGCCGAGGGCCGGCTGGTGACGCCGGGCTTCGTCGACGTGCACACGCATTACGACGGACAGGTGACCTGGGATCCGATCCTGTCGCCTTCTTCCTGGCATGGCGTGACCACGGTCGTGATGGGCAACTGCGGCGTCGGCTTCGCTCCGGCGAAGCCCGACGAGCGGGGCTGGCTGATCGAGCTGATGGAGGGCGTGGAGGACATCCCGGGGACGGCGCTGCACGAAGGCATCCAGTGGGACTGGGAGACCTTCCCCGAATACCTCGACGCGCTCGAGAAGCTGCCCCGCACGCTCGACATCGCCACGCAGATTCCCCACGGCGCGCTGCGCGTCTACGTGATGGGCCAGCGCGGGGCCGATCAGGAGCCCGCGACCGCCGAAGATCTCGAGCAGATGGCGACGATCGTGCGCGAGGCAGTGCGCGCGGGCGCGCTCGCGTTCTCGACCAATCGCCTGCCCGGTCACACGAGCATCCACGGCGAGCCCGTCCCCGGAACCTTCGCGCCGGCGGAGGAGCTCACGGTCCTCACTCAGGCCGTCGTCGACGGCGGAGGCCGGCTGATGCAGGCCGTGCCGGCGGGCGGCGGAAACGAAGAGGCCGGCGCGATTCCTCGCGAGGTCGACCTGTATCGCGACATCAGTCTGGCCACCGGCGCGACCGTCACGTTCTCGGCGCCCCAGAACCATCCCTATCCCGACGAGTGGCGCGAGGTGCTCGAGAAATGCCACGCGGCGAAGGCAGCGGGTGCGAACGTCGTGCCCCAGGTCCTCAGCCGGGGCAGCGGTTTGATGCTCTCGCTCGATACCTTCAACCCCTTCGCCTACACCGAGGCCTATCAAGCGGTCGCTGGCCTGCCGCAGGCCGAGCGGGTGGCGGCGCTGCGCGAGCCGGAGAGGCGCGCGGCGATTCTCGAGGCGTCCGCGAAGGACAACCCGAGCATGTTGATTCTCGGGCCGGCGCTTCACAGCACCTTCGCGATGGAGGATCACGTGGTCTTCGAGCCCGACGTGGCGGATTCGATCGGGGCGCGTGCCGAGCGGCTCGGGATCGATCCGATGGCGCTGCTCTACGACACGATGGTCGATCTCGCCGAGAAGTCGATCGACGGCAAGACGCGCGTGCTGGCGGTCTTCTTCACGGGCTATGCGGAGGGCAATCTCGACGCGGTCGAGGAGATGATGCGCGACGAGATCAGCGTGATCGGGCTCGGCGACGGCGGCGCGCATTGCAGCATGATCTGCGATGCCAGCTGGCCGGCCTTCGTATTGCAGCATTGGGTCCGGGACCGGACGCGTGGCGCGCGCATCCGGCTGGAGGACGCCGTCAAGATGATGAGCCAGGAGGGTGCCGAGCTCTATGGTCTCGGCGATCGCGGGACGGTCGAGGTGGGCAAGCGGGCGGACCTGAACATCATCGATCTCGACGAGGTCGAGCTCCAGCTCCCGGAGGTGCTCAACGACCTGCCGACCGGAGCCTCCCGGATCGTACAGCGCGCTCGGGGCATCAAGGCGACGATCTGCAAGGGCGAGGTCACGTTCCGCGACGGCGAGCCGACGGGCGCGCGTCCGGGCGGCTTGATTCGCGGCGCGCGTTAGGCGAATCGGGCGCGCTGCCTCAATCCTTCGGCACGCTCCGATAATCCTCGACGGCGAACGCTTCGATCGTCTCCTCTCCATAGAGCAGCTTGGCGGTCGAGCCCATGTCGAGCATCAGCGGCACCGACACGCCGCCGTCGACGCCGAGCACCTGCCCCGTCACCCATTCGCTCGCGTCCGACGCGAAGAAGAGCACGCCCTCCGCGATGTCCGAGGGCTTGCCGTGACGTCGGGCGGGCGTGATGTGCTTGTAGCCCTCCTCGACGTCCTTCATGAAGTCGTTCACGGGGACGAAGCCCGGGGCTACGGCGTTCACCCGGATCTTGTGCTGTGCGAGCTCGACGGCGGCGGATCTCGTCAGCATGTCCTGGCCGGCCTTGGTGGCGTTGTAGGCGATCAGCCAGGGCTGGTACTTGATGGCCGAGGTCGACGAGATGTTGATGATGCTGCCGCCGCCATGATCCTTCATGACGAGGGCGGCGTGCTTCATGCAGAGGGCCGGACCGACGATGTTGATGTCGCTGCAGAAGCGCCAGCCGTTCGCGTCGAGATTCATCAGCACGCCCGGCATGCCCGAGCCGGCGTTGTTGACGAGCACGTCGAGGTTGGCGCCGCGCGCGGCCTTGGCGACTGCGGCGGCGACCTGCTCTTCGTCGACGACGTCGCAGGGCGTGCTCTGGATGCGCTCCGCCTCGAAGCCGCTCTCGACCAGCTTGCGGACGGCCTCGGCGAGCACGTCCTGGCGCCGCGCGGCGATCGTGACGTTCGCCCCCTCGCGAAGCAGCGTCTCGACGATTCCGTATCCGATGCCCGTGCCGCCGCCGGTGACCAGCGCGTTCTTGCCCGTGAGCCTGCCCATGATCTCTCGTCTCCTGTCGATTCGCTTGTCGGGTCGACGCCCGCAAGGGCCGAGTCGCTCGCCTTCGCGGCGGGGCCTGGCGTTCGTGTTGGGGAGGACCGAAGGGTATCCAGTCGGTCGATTCCAGCTACCGTCGGGATGCGTGGTCGGGGGGCAAGCGCGGGAGGGGCGGTCCGTGGGCGGAGAGCATGGTCAGGGACGAAGAGCGGTCGCGGGGATTTCGACCTCGACCTCGACCTCGAGCTCGCAGTCCGCCTCGACGTCGGCTCCGCGGACCGACGGGCTCGCGCGTCGCGAGCTGTTGTCGATCGCCGGTGCGCTCGCGCTCGGGACATCGGGTGCGGCGATCGGCCTGCTCGGTTGCGCGCCGGAGGATTCGCGTGCGCGCTCCGACGGCGGGAGTGCATCGGGAGCGGAGGAGGCGGGCGATGCGCTCATCGCCACCTGGAACGAGTTCTGTGAATCGCTCAAGCAGGCCGCGCCGCCGCTCTTGCGCGCGCCGGCAAGGAGTCCGCGCGAGCGTGCGAGTGGGCTGCGCTATTTGACGCGGCTGATCTCGCAGACCCTGGATCATTCGCTCGAGTTCGATGATCCGGCCTTTCCGCAGCTCTATCGCTCGCAGGGAATCACCAGTCAGCAGGGCGGGCCGAACCCGGATACCTCCTATATCGACGCGCGCATCAGTGGCGACTACGCCTACCGTCTCTTCGGACGACGGGGCGGCGTCCGCTTCGTGACCTTCTCGACCCAGCGCGGGCTGGCGGCGCTGAAGCAGGGCTTGCCGGGCTTCGTCGACAACCTGGTCGGCGATGCGCTCGAGGTCGCGGCGGATGGAAGCTTCGAGATCCTGATCGCGCGCGAGCGCCCGGCGGGCCATCGCGGCAACTTCCTCCGGACCTCTGCCGATACCGAGCGTCTCGCGATTCGCGAGATCTTCGGACGCTGGCACGAGGAAGAGCCGATGGATCTCCACCTCGAGCGGATCGCGGGCGAGGGCGCGCTGCAGCCCCCGGTCGAGTTCGACGAGATCGCTCGTCGTGTCCGTGCCGCCGGCGCGCAGGTGGCTTTCATGTCCGATTTCTGGGTGAAGGACCTGGCGCGCTTCCTCGATCGGCCCAACACCTTCCAGGAATACCAGGAGCGCGATCCCGACAAGCGAAGCGTCGCCTACACGCCAGGGGGCAGGGCGCTCGTCGGCGTCTGGCAGATCGAGCCGGACGAGGCGCTCGTGCTCGAGGTCGAGCCACCTGCCTCGCCCTATTGGGGCTACGAGATCGGGGACTACTGGTTCGAGGTCGACTACTACGGCGGCTTCAGCGGGGCGAACAGCGAGCAGATCGTCGTCGACGCCGATGGGCTCGCCCGCGTCGTCGTCGCCCACGTCGATCCCGGCGGATGGCCCAACTGGCTCAGCACCAGCGGGCAATCGATCGGACATTGGGTCTTTCGCTGGCTCGAGAGCAGCGAGGAGGTGATGCCGCGGGTGACACGGGTTGCGCTCGACGCGCTCGATGATCTGCTGCCTGTCGAGGCGACTCGGATCGGGCCGGCCGAGCGAGCGCGGCAGCTGGCCGACCGGCGGGCGGGACTCCGCCGCCGCTGGCCCGTCTAGCAGGCCTCCAGCGCTGATCTTCCTCGGTCCGCTACGAGGCCTGTGGGGCCGGCTGCGGTCCGCGCACGAGCTTGCCGGGCAGCGCGCCGGTCGGCTTGCCCCCGTCGTAGGTGATCTGGCCGCTCTTCACCGTAAAGCGATAGCCATCGATCTCCTGGATCAGTCGCTTCCCGTGCGCCGGCAGGTCGTCGACCATCCGCGGACCGTGGATGTGGAGGTTCTCGAAGTCGATCACGTTCAGGTCGGCCTTCATGCCGGGCGCGATGACGCCTCGGTCGTCCATGCCGTAGAACTGCGCCGTGCGCTGGGTCTGCTGGTGGACGATCCATTCGATCGCAAAGCGCTCGCCCTTCACCCGGTCTCGCGCCCAGTAGGTCAGCAGGAAGGTCGGCATGCTGGCGTCGCAGATCAGCGCGCAATGGGCGCCGCCGTCCGAGAGACCGAAGACCGCCTTCTCGTGGGTCATCATCGAGCGGATGTCCTCGAGGCTGCCGTGGGCATAGCCGAGGAAGGGCATGTAGATGAACTCGCCCTCGAGCATGAGGTCGTAGGCGAGCTCTGCCGGCGTGATGCCCGCGGCCTCGGCGAGTGCGGCGATCGAGTCCTCGGGGCCGGGCTCGTAGTTCGGCGGCGTGCCCATCGGGTACATCATCTGCCAGGCGGAGGTGACCATCGCCGTGATGCCCGGAATATTTCCCTGCTGGGCCTGCTCCTGGAGGATTGCCTCGCGGATCTCCGGCTTGCGGAGCTCGGCGAGTCGCGCGGCGCTGTCGAGCTCGGCCAGGGGGAAGAAGCTCGGCTTCAGCCGGAAGGGATGGAGCGAGCTGTCGAAGCCGAAGAGCAGACCGGCGGGCCGCTGAGCCACCTGGGGCGTCAGGTGTCCGCCTTCGGCGGCGTCGCGGTCGACGATCTCGAGCAGGCGCTTCCACTGGTCGCCGTCGATCGGATTCTGGAGGCAGGCGAAGGTGACGGGGCGACCGGTCTCCTTGCCGAGTCGGCTCATCCACTCGAGCTCTTCGCCCTCGGGCGCGAGGTCGCTTGCGACCTCGAAGACCCCATGGCCGACCTCGCCTAGCATGCGTCCGATGCCCATGACTTCGTCGTCGTCGGCGTAGGTGCCGGGAACGACCTCGCCGTCCTTGGCGCGATGCAGCAGGGTGCGTGACGTGGAGAAGCCCAGCGCGCCCGCTTCGAGGCCTTCCTTGACGATCCGGGCCATCTCGTCGATCTCGGCGGGCTCGGCGCGTTCGTTCCTGGCGCCGCGCTCGCCCATCACATAGGCGCGGACGGCGCCGTGCGGAATCTGCGTCGCGACGTCGACCGAGCGGGGCATCTTCTCGAGGGCGTCGAGGTACTCGGGGAAGCTCTCCCACTGCCAGTCGATGCCCTCGCTGAGCGCGGTGCCGGGGATGTCTTCGACGCCTTCCATCAGCTGGATGAGGAAGCCCTCCTGGCCGGGTCGCACCGGAGCGAAGCCGACGCCGCAATTGCCCATGACGAGCGTCGTGACCCCGTTCCAGCCCGACGGCGTGAGATGGGGATCCCAGGTGACCTGCCCGTCGTAGTGCGTATGGATGTCGACCCAGCCGGGCGTCACGAGCAGGCCGCTCGCGTCGACCACGCGCGAGGCCTCGCCCAGATCATGCCCGACGGCGACGATGCGATCGCCCTGGATCGCGACGTCGGCCTGCCGCGCGGGCGCGCCGGTCCCGTCGACGAGGGTGCCACCGCGAATGATCAGGTCGTGCATCGTGTCGTGCATGGGGTCTCCGATTGGGCGCGGCTCGGGGCATGCCTGCCTGCTGCGTTCGGGAAGCTGCGACGATATCAGAGTCGCAGGGTCCCGACTCGACCCGTGGTCAGCCGGCGCGCGGCCTAGCGGGGCGCCTTGGGCTTGCGCCGCGAGAAGGGGACGATCTCGCCGCCCGCCTCCTTCCAGGCGCTGAATCCACCCTCGAGATGGCTGGCGCCCTCGAGGCCGAGGCGGCCGGCCACCTGGCAGGCGAGTGCGGAGCGCCAGCCGGACTGGCAGTAGAAGACGAAGCGTTTGTCCTCCTGGAAGATCGGCTTCGCATAGGGGCTCTCGGGGTCGATCCAGAACTCGAGCATGCCCCGGGGCGTATGCACCGCGCCCGGCAGATGGCCTTCGCGTTCGAGCTCGCGGATGTCGCGCAGGTCGATCACGACGAGATCTTCTGCGCCCATCTCGGCCCGGAGCGCCTCGGCCGTCGTCACCTCGACCTCGGCATTGGCCTCTGCGAGCAGGGTTCGGTAGCCGATGCCGTTGCGAATCGTCATGGTTTCCTCGTTCTGCAGGTGTGAGAGCGAAAGCACGTCCCGGTGTCGGAGTCTACGCCAGACCCGGATGGAGAGGCCGCGAACATCCCGTGCTTTCTCCGCGGGGCAGGCGCGGACCCAGACACGGCTTGCGGCGGGGGAGTCGATGTCCCTAGCCTTGCCATTCGTCCGCGCTGCGGCGCGCGGGCGGACGGAGGAAGACATGCATCGCCCCGACACCGTCGAACCGGCCTGGGACTCGACCAACGACCCGGGATCCCATCCGACCCGGGGAGGGGCTCCTTCGCGGACGCGCGTGCTCGCCCGTCTCCTCGTCCTCGCCGGCATGTTGGTCGCGCCGACGCCGATCGTCGCTGCCGACGAGATCCTGCCCGAGCTCTACTGGGGCGACACGCACGTTCACAGCTCGTACTCGCTCGACGCGAACCTGTTCAACAACTTCACGCTGGGGCCGGAGGCCGCCTATCGCTTCGCACGAGGAGAGCAGATCGAGACGGGGTCGGGGCTGAAGGCGAAGCTCTCGCGACCGCTCGATTTCCTGGTGGTGTCGGATCACGCCGAGTACCTCGGGGTGTTCTCGATGATCCGTAACGGGCATCCGGCGGTCGCGGGCTCCGAGACGGCGCGCAAGGTCAAGCAGCTGATGGACGAGAACCCGATCTTCGGGCCCGAGGACATCAACGCGCTGAACGCGCTGCTGGGTGGCGACCCGATGGCCACGGACGAGAAGCTCCAGCGGGTCGTCTGGGACGACGTGATCGACATCGCCGAACGGATGAACGATCCGGGGCGCTTCACGACGATCGTCGGCTACGAGTGGGGCTCGACGCCGGGCGGCAACAACCTGCATCGGAACGTCGTGTTCCGGGACGGTCCCGATCGCACCAAACAGATCCTGCCCTTCTCCGCCGTGCATAGCAACGAGCCCGAGAAGCTGTGGGCCTTCCTCGCTGAGTACGAGCGCAAGACCGGCGGACAGGCCTTCGCGATTCCGCACAACTCGAATCTGAGCAATGGCCTGATGTTCGCTGTGGAGGATTCGTCTGGCGCACCGATCGACGTGGCCTACGCGACCGCCCGCTCGCGCTACGAGCCCGTGGTCGAGGTGACACAGATCAAGGGCGACAGCGAGACCCATCCCTTCCTGTCCCCCGACGACGAGTTCGCGGACTACGAGCGCTGGGACAAGACGAACATCTTCGGCCTCGCTCGCACCGAGCCCGAGATGTTCGCGGGCAGCTATGTACGCTCGGCGCTCAAGAACGGCCTGATGGTCCAGTCGAAGATCGGCGTCAACCCGTTTCGCTTCGCGCTGATCGGCAGCACCGACGCGCATACCTCGCTCGCGACCGCCGACGAGGACAACTACTGGGGCAAGACCGCGAACATGCCCCCCGGCAGCGACCGCATGCTCGGGGAGTTCATTCACCCGGCGAACCCGGAAGACGAGCCGACCATGAACTGGGAGCAGGCCGCGGCGGGCTACGCGGGGGTCTGGGCGATCGCGAACACGCGTGAGGCCATCTTCGACGCGATGCGCCGCGGTGAGGTCTATGCCACGACCGGGCCGCGCATGAACGTGCGCTTCTTCGGCGGTTGGCGCTTCAAGGAGGTCGACGCACGCTCGAGCAATCCCGCGCGCGCGGGCTACGTGAAGGGCGTGCCGATGGGATCGGACCTGCCGCCGTCGAGGCCCAGCCAATCGGCGCCGTCCTTCCTGGTGGTGGCGGCGCGGGATCCGGAGAGCGGCGGTCTGCAGCGCGTGCAGATCGTGAAGGGCTTTCTCGACGAGGCCGGCTCGGCGCAGGAGAAGCTCTACGACGTACACGTCGCGGAGTCGGGAGTCGACGGAGAGTCGGAGATCTCGGTGGTCTGGCGCGATCCGGACTTCGATCCGGCGGCCCTCGCCTTCTACTACGCGCGGGTGCTCGAGGTGCCGACGCCGCGCTGGACCGCGATCGATGCCGCTCGCTACGGCAAGCCGATCGTGGGGATGCGAGTGCAGCATCAGGAGCGCGCCTACACGTCCCCGATCTGGTACACGCCGCCTGCTTTGCCCGAGCCCCGTGCCGCGGCGCCTGGCGATCCGCCGATCGATCCAGCGGCGAACGACCTGCCGGATGAGACCGCGAACGGGGCAGCGAACGCGGAGTAGTCCGATCCGCCGGGGCGTTCTAGAGCGCAGCCTCGATCAGGCACGGCCCCGGCTCTGCGTACGAGGCTTCGAGCGCGCGAACCAGCGCATCGGCGTCTTCGACCCGCGAGGCCGGAACGCCCATGCCCCGCGCCAGGCTCACGAAGTCGAGGTCGGGACGACCGAGATCGAAGAGCTTCTGGGCCTCGACGCTCGGGGCGGCTCCGGTGCGCGCGAGCTCGAGGTTGAGGATCGCGTAGCTCCCGTTCGCGAGGATCACGGTCGTGACGTCGAGGCCTTCTCGCGCCTGCGTCCAGAGCGCCTGCAGCGTGTACATCGCGGAGCCGTCCGACTCGACATTCAGGACCCGACGGTCGGGGCAGGCGATCGCCGCACCGAGGGCGGCGGGCATGCCCATGCCGATCGCGCCACCCGTGAGCGAGAGCCAGTCGTGGGCGGGCGCCGTCTGGCTGGCGCCCAGAAGGAAGACGCCGCCCGTCGCCGACTCGTCGACGACGATGGCGTGCTCGGGAAGAGTGACCGCGATCGCCTGCGCCAGCTTCATCGGATCGAGCGCTCCGGTCGGTCGCACGAGGGCCGGCTTCGCCGCGCGCGCCGCGCCGCTCCGTCCAGGCCGCACGCCGAGCCGTTCGGCGAGCGCCCGCAGTGCTCCCGGCGCGTCTTCCTCGAGCTCGGCCAGGGTCGAGATCCGGGTCGTCGGATCGGCGATGAGGCTCGGCTTGTCCGGGTATGCGAAGAAGCCGACCGGCGCTTTCGTGTGGACCAGCACGAGATCCGTCAGGCCGGCCAGTGAATCGACGGCCTGCTCGGTGAAATAGGGCAGTCGCTCGATCGTTGCGCGATCGCCTCCGCGTTCGAGTCGCGCGTAGAAGGTGTCCGACACGAGGCGCGCGCCCGTCGCCTCGGCGATCGCTGCCGCGAGATCCAGGGCCTCTTCGCGCAAGGCCCGTCCGCTCATCAGCAGCGCGGGCCTCGGACTCTCCTTCAGTCTCCTTGCGATCTCGTCGATCGTCTCGTCGGGAGGCATGGGGCCGCAGGCCGACGCCGGAGCAGCCACGCGCGCCGGCTTCCCCGGCTCGTTCCAGGAGGCGTCCGCTGGAAGGATCAGCGAGGCGATGTGCCCGGGCGGGCGACGCGCGGCGGCGACGGCCTCGGCCGCGTCCTGTCCGACGCGGCGCGCGCTCCTCGACGTCCGGACCCAGTCGGAGAAGGGCGCCGCGATCGCCTCGACGTCGGAGCTGAGCGGCGCGTCGAGGTGACGATGGTCGACGGCATGATCACCGATCACGTTCACGATCGGCGTATGGGCTCGGCGGGCGTTGTGCAGATTGGCCAGTCCGTTGGCGAGCCCCGGCCCGAGATGCAGGAGCGTCGATGCGGGCTTGTCCGCCATTCGCCCGTAGCCGTCGGCGGCGCCGGTGACGATGTTCTCCTGGAGCCCGAGCACCGCGCGCATCCCGGGCACGCGATCGAGCGCCGCCACGAAATGCATCTCCGATGTCCCCGGATTCGTGAAGCAGACCTCGACTCCAGCGTCGACGAGGGAGCGCAGCAGACTTTCGGCACCGTTCATGATTCGACCCCGCGACGGCTATCGCCCCTTCCACTCGGGCGCCCGCTTCTGTACGAATGCGCGAATGCCCTCCAGCGCGTCTTCGCTGTCGGTGCAGATCATCTGGAGCTCGACCTCGCGGTCGTAGGTGCGCGGGAGGTCGCTGGTGACGGCGACGCGCACGGCCTCTTTCGCATAGCGAAGCGAGAGCGGCGCGCGCTCGGCGAGCTCCCGGGCCCAGCCGCGAGTTGCGTCCATCAGCGCGTCGCGGGGCACGACGCGATTACAGAGCCCCCACTCGAGGCATCGCTCCGCCGGCAGCTTCTCCCCCGTCGCGATCAGCTCGTAGGCCCGCTTGCGACCGAGGGTGTTGGCGAGATGCCAGGTCGCGCCGCCGTCCGGGATCAGGCCGATCGCGGCGAAGGCCTGATAGATATAGGCATCGTCGGCCATGACGGTCAGGTCGCAGTTCATCGCGTAGGCGCTGCCGATGCCGGCGGCCGCGCCCTGGACGGCGCTGATCCAGGGCTTTCTCGCCTCGGCGATCGCGAGCAGGACGGGGCGATGGTCTTCGTTCAGATGGTCGGCGGTCGTGCGTCCGGGCCCGAGCTCGCTGCGCAGATCCGCTCCCGCGCAGAAGCTCCGGCCGTTGGCGGCCAGGATCGCGACCCGAATCGCCTCGTCGTCGTTGATCCGGGTCACCGCGTCCTGCATCTCGCGCAGCATGGCGACGTCCATCGCGTTCAGCTTCTTCGGCTCGTCGAGGGTCAGGATCGCGACGGCGCCATCGATCTCGAGCTGGATATGTTCGTAGGGGGGCACGGCGCGGGCTCCTTCGAATGGGGAACGGAGGCTCGTCAGACGCGAAAGTCGGGGATCGGGTTGTGGCGTGCGATCGCCGAGCCCTTCGGACCGCAGAGCATGAGGTATCGCCACGTTCGCTTGTGGAAGAGTCGGACGAGCGCTTCGTCGTGCGTCCCGTCGTCCTCGCAGACGAAGCGCTCGAGCGCGGCGTCGCCTTCCTGCCAGGTCGCGGGCCGGTAGCCGAGCAGCTCTGCCATGTCGTCGAGATTCGCCTCGTCGACCGCGGCACCGATTTCGTCGGAGCGGGCGAGATGACGCGCGAGTCGGAAGAAGATCCGGAACTGGTGCTGGGTGTAGTCGTCGTCGGCCTCGAAGTGGCGCAGCCAGTCGATCATGTGCGCATGCGCGACGGCGGCGGTCGAGATCCTCGCTTCGGGCATGGGGACCTCCTCGTCGAGCTCGATCCCGAGGATCTCCGCGAGCGCCTCCATCGCGTAGATGTTGGTCTCGGCGCACCACTGCATGTTCGTCATGTAGTCCGAGCCGGGCGGCGGCTCGGCCAGCGCCGAGTGGAAGGCCAGCTGATTGCTGAGCGTGAAGCCGAAGTGGTAGTACTGGATCGCCTTGCGATCGACCGGCAATCCGCTGTAGGCGGCGTAATGATCGTAGAGCGCGTTGAAGTCGCCGAAGCCCAGCACGCTCGTGCGCATGCGGAAGCCGGCGAGGTCCATCATCGGATCCCCGATATGTCCGATCTCGAGATCGATCGCCGCGGTGACGCGTCCGTTCTCGTGCATCAGCTGGCCCGAGTCCCAGACGATCACGCTCTCGCGCACGGGGCCACCCAGCGGATTTCGCTTCAGCCAGGCCAGGCAGAATTCGAGGAAGGGATCGGGGCGCTTCTTCTCGGCGCGGTAGGCGTCCTCGTAGATCTTCATGCCGAGGCGGCCGGATTCTTCCGGCGTCTCCGCACGCAGGATGCCCGCGCGGACGAAGGGCTCGATATCGAGGCGATGGATGTCGGCGAGAATTTCCATGTAGTGCTTCATGACGGCATCGCGCTCGGCGTCGTCGGTCTGATGGAAGTGCTCGACGCCTCGCACGCGATCCATGACGTAGGCGCGGGGATCATCACACCAGCCGTAGACCTTCGCGACCGGAATGCCGGCGGCATGCAGCTGCTCCTGCAGACGCATCTCGTGCTCGAGGGGGAAGCCGTGGCGACAGTCGAGCCGGTCGCCGCGGACGCAGAGCTCGAGCTTCTCGCCCGCGCGCTCTCCGTCGAGCTCGACCTCGGCGAACCAGACGGGTCGCCAGCGCGCCTGCGGGTCGATGTGGGTGACCCGGCCGCCGACGTTCTGCTCGATCCAGCGGATCACCTTCTCGGTGCGCTGCTCCATCGGCTCGAGCGCATTCGCTTCCGTGGTCGGGCGGGATTCGGGGGGCATGGGCGATCTCCTGTGATTCGAACCTCGCTCCCCAGTCTCGCATAAGTCCGGTCTGAGTGGAGAGGCGGCTCGAACGCGCAGATCAGGGCGTTTGATGCGGCCCGCCGGAACTCCTAGCTTTCCGGATCCGATCGCGAATCGCCGATCGCCGGACCCGACGAGACGACCGCGCAGCAGGCGCGCGAAGTGGCCGACCCATGGCCGAGGAGTGGATAGATGAGCAGCGGATCGGCCGAGAACAGGGCCGCCTTCGACGAAGCTTCCCTGATCTCCGAGGCGCAGGCGAACACGGGTCTCACGGATTTCGGCGACGATGATTTCCGGGAGCCGCTCGGTGTGCTGCTGCAGTCGCTGCGCGAGGAGGCGCCGCTGAACGAGCTCGGCCGCACGATCATGCGTTCGCGAGTCATCGAGAGCCTCGAGACGCGCCTCAAGACCCAGGACTGGATCACGCGACACCCCGAGATCCTCGAGGAGGAGATCGTGGCGCCGATCGTGGTGATCGGGCTGATGCGCACGGGGACGACGATGCTCCAGCGGATCATCGCGAGCGATCCGCGCAACCACGCCTGCATGTGGTGGGAGACGCGCTTCCCCGCGCCCTTTCCTGACACCGACTGGAGCAAGCCCGACCCGCGGATTCCGATCGCCGAGGCCGAGGTCGCGGCCATCCTCGAGGCCGATCCGCGCCAGGCCTCGATCCATCCCTGGGACGCGCAGGCGCCCGACGAAGAGATCATGCTGCTCGAGCACACCTTCTATCTCCCACGTGCCCGAGGCCTTCGTGAACATCCCGACCTATCGCAGCTGGATCACGGAGCAGGACTGGACGCCGGCCTATCAGTACCTGAAGAAGCTGCTCCAGTCGCTGCAATGGCAGAAGCGGCAGCGCGGCGACGTGCGCGAGCGATGGGTGCTCAAGACCCCCGGCCACCTGGGCTACATCGATACGCTCTTCGAGGTCTTCCCGGGCGCGAACGTGATCCAGACCCATCGTGATCCGATCGACACCGTGCCCTCCGCCGCCTCGATGAATCATGCAATGTGGGCGCTCTACAGCGACGACAGCGCGGCCAACGTCGCCGGTGCACAGTGGCAGGAGCGCCTGGCGTGGGGCACGAAGCGCTGCATGGAGTCGCGCAAGCGCTACGACGCCAACCGCTTCGTCGACATCTGGTTTCGCGATGCGATGAAGGATCCGATCGCCGAGATCGAGCGCGCCTACGGCGTGTTCGGAATCGAGATGACGCCCGAGGCGCGCGCGGGGATGGAGCAGTGGCGCACGGACAATCCCCGGGACGGCCGTCCGCCCCACGAGTACACGCTGGCCGAGTACGGACTCAGCGAAGAGGGCATCAAGGCGGCGTTCGCCGAGTATCGCGCGCAGTACATCGAGCCGCGGAGCTAGCTCGGCGCGGCGGCTGCCGTGGGGGCGTGCCAGGCGACCGGGCCGGGCGCTCGGGGCGTTCTTGCAGGGCGGGCGGTCTCGCCGCGACGTGTGACGTGCGTAGCCGTAGCCGTAGTAGGCAAAGAGGCTACTGCGGGATCTCGTAGCCTTCGGGGAGCGAGCCCTGCATCAGGGTCTGATGACAGACGCGCTCGACGATTCGCCAGCCGTCGGCGGTGCGCACGAGCTTGTCGAGATAGCGGCCGCCGTTGGTGATGACGTATTGGCCGCCTTCGGGCGCGTTGCGTCCCATCGGCGCGTGGTAGTAGCAGCGGCTCTCGGCGGTGTCGCCGTCGAACTCGATCTGGATGTTCGAGACCACGTGCAGGTTGATCGGCCAGCTCTCGAGCGCGCGGTCGAGCCAGGCGAGGGTCTCTCGAAAGGGTCCCTTCTGCCCGCCGGCGGAGGTGTAGTCGATCGTGGCTTCGAGGGCGAAGACGCTGTCCATCTTGTGCCACTGCCGGAAGTCGACCATCTCGGCATAGCGGGCGAGGAGCTCTTCGATCTCGAGTCGGTCCTGGATGGCCTGGAGGGTGGCTTCCTGCATGGGGTTCTCCTTGTTCGTCTGGGCTGGGGCTCGAATGCTATCACGCTGGGATCGCGCCGGGTCGACTCCCGCGTTCGGCCCTTTCCTGGAGCCGCAGCCCGCCCGAGCCCGGCGTCAAGACTCGAAGCCCGCTCGCCGGCTCGCGGCGAGTGCCACGATGATGTCGGCGCGCCGGACGGCGTCGCGGATCTCGGCGGCGAAGGCCAGGCGTGCCGCGGTCCCCTCGGCTGCGCCGAAATCGAGGAGTCCGCGATTGGCCGCCAGCTTGAGGGCCGATTGGAAGAGCACCTTCGAGATCGAGTCCGCCGCATGGATTCGCTTCTGCAGCGCGTATTGCTTGCCGAGCCCGAGGCAGTCCTTCAAGAACCGTTTTTCGTCGAACTCGGCATTCGGCGGAATCGTCGTCAGCTGATCCGCGACGACGCGATAGCTCTCGAGGAAGGGGCGCAGCACGCGATGCGAGAGAAAGGGGGTCATGCGGCGGATCATCTCTTCGGGATCGAGCTCGAAGGTGTCGATGCGCTGCTCCCATTTTCGATGGTTCAGCTCGAGCAGGTCGCGGATCTCGTCGCGGAAGGCCTCTTTCTCGGCAAAGAAGAACTCGAACTTCAACAGGTCGCGGAGTCGCATGACCTCGTCCCAGAATCGCGGGAGCACCTCGCGCCGATCGCCCTGGATCGCATGCAGCATCGCGAGCTCGGCGATTGCGCCGCCGACGAAGAAGTGCACGATCGTATTGCGATAGTAGGCCGCCGAGAGCTGCTGGTCTTCGCCGATCCCGTAGACCGGCTCGATGCCTTCGGCGAAACGCGTGACGACGTCATTCTCGACGAGCGCGTTGAGAGTGAAGGCGACGCCCTCGTCGTTCTCGAGGTGGTCGAAGTCGGCGGTGGTCGGGAGCTTTCGGAGCCGCACGTTCTCGAGCAGGTTCGCGACGGACTGTCGCGTCTCGCCGACGGTGAGTGCCTGTCCCGTCGTTCCGAGCAGGGCCAGCGTGACGAGCGAGGTCGGCGTGATCGGCGTGACCCGATTGATTCGGACCGAGACCTCGAAGGCGAGCTTCTCGAGGTCGAAACGGCCTGCCGTCTGTCCCGGGACCGCTCCGCGCTGAGTTGGCTGCGAGTCGTTCGCGCCGAGCTGCTCGCGGAGCGAGAGCGGCTCGCCGAAAGCGAGGTGGATCTTGCCGTAGCGGCGGTTCAGCTGTCGGATCACGCCGAGTGCCCAGGAGAAGCTCTCGTCCTGCTTGGCACCGCCCTTCTGCTCCTCGACGTAGCTTCCGAGACCCTGGATCTGGTCGTAGGCGATCGAGACGGGGACGAAGTAGACGTCGTCGCTCTTTCCGCGACGATAGGCATCGACGACATTGGCGAGCAGACCGAAGCGCGGCGGCAGCAGCTTGCCCGATCGGGAGCGCCCGCCTTCGATGTACCACTCGAGCGGGAAGCGCTTCTCGATCAGGTAGTCGATGTAGTGGGCGAGAGTGTGCTTGTAGACCGGGTCGTCGCGAAAGCTTCGCCGGATGAAGAAGACGCCGGCGCGGCGAACGAGCTGGCCGACGGGGAAGAAGTTCATGTTGATCCCGCCGGCCGTGTGATTGGGCGGCAGGCCGTGCTCGTGAAGCGTGTACTGCAGGACCAGATGGTCGAGGTTGTGCTTGTGGGTGGGCAGGAAGACGACGGGGAAGCGCTCCTCGAGCGCCGCGATGCCCTTGATCTGCTCTTCGTCGTAGACGAGCTCTTCGTCGTAGCCTCGCGTGTAGAGCCAGCGAATGGCGCTGATCAGGAGATCGATCACGAAGGGGCTGTGGGTCGCCGCGATCTCCTTCAGGTCGCGCGTCGCCTCGGAGGCGAGGGCGGTGACCGAAGCGTCGGTCTTGCCCTCGGCGCGCTGCTGCGTCGCGATCCGGGCGAGCCCGCCGCGGAAGGCCGGCCGGCCCAGGATCTGTTCGTGGACGAGGCGGGGCACCTTGTAGCGCGCGCCGCGAATGCTGCGTTCCGCCCGCTCGAGCGCGAGCGTGGCCCTCTGGGTCACGAACTCCGCGAAGCCCGCTGTCTCGGCCGATTCGGCTCCCGAGGATTCGATCCAGCTTTCGCGCAGCTGCGAGGCCGTCGCGGGCTCGGCGGCGACGATCACGCATCGATCGGGCGAGCGTCGCAGCACCCAGGCCTGCCGGAGCCAGTTGGGATCACGCGGGTCTCCGAGCGTCAGAAGACTCCAGGCGCTCGTGGTGCGGCGACCGTCGCGCAACGGACCGCGCCAGATCACGCGCAGCGGACACATCAACGGATCGCCCGGAATCGCCAGCGCGGCCTCCAGCTCCGATCCGACACGCCGTCGGCGTCCGCGCCGCGAAGACGGAATCGCGATCACTTCGACGGCGTCCTGCACGGTCTCCGCGGGTCGCGCGTGCTCGATCCAGCGTTCGATCAGCTGTCTCTCGAGGCGACTCGAGGCGTCGACCAGGAAGACCACCCGGGAGCTCGAAGCAGGATCCGGCCATTGCGGGCCATCCTTCACGGGATCCGGGGGTCGGGGGGTCGCTTCGCCCATCGCTCCATTCTACAGGGCCATCGTCCCGCCGCCGCCTAAGACGGATCGCAGGATCCGGAGGTCATGCTCGCCGGGGAGCTTGGCGATCGGAGCGGTCTGGCTCATCATGGGGATGACATGCCGAAGCCTCGCCCCGTCTCCGCCGAAGCGGCCGCTGCCCTGCTCGAACCCGTCGATCGCCTGGGAATTCCGTTGGGTCCCGGTCAGCCGAAGGCCTTCTTGCACGCGCTCGGAAAGCGGGACGACTGGCAGGACCTGGCGGTCTTCGGGGCCTTGCTGGTCGATCTCTTTCCGGTCTTCGCGAAGTCGGGCGTACGGATGCGTTCGGGGTTCTTCGGGCCGGCCGAACGCGCGCTGCGCGCGGCGGGTCATCGGGTCGAGTTCGTGCCCGCAGACTTCAGGCGTTTTCGCGAGATCGCCGAGCGCTTCGCGCCGCGCGTCGTTGCGACGGCGGCCGCTCCGCCCGACGAGCACGGTCGTTTGTCCCTGTCGCTGCATGCGGGCGCGACGGTCGGAGAGATCCACGCGGCGGCGAAGGATCCGAAGCGATTGCTGGTGGTCGAGACGAGTCCTGCGATGCCGCGGACGCTCGGGCTGCCGCCCGAGCATCCGCATTCGATCGCCCTCGAGGAGGTCGACGTCTGGATCGAAGGCGACGCGCTGCCGACCGAGCTGCCGGATCCGCCCGCCGGTGAGGTCGAGCAGGCGATCGCGGCCCATGTGGCCCGCTTCATCGAGCCCGGCGCCACGCTCCAGACCGGCATCGGCGGCATCCCGAACGCCGTCGTCGCGCTGCTCGCGCAGCAGTCGGGGGGTGACTACGGCATCCACAGCGAGATGTTCACGACCGGCCTGATGCGACTCCACGAGGCGGGCTGCGTCGCGAATCGCAAGGGCCTCTACGACGGCGTCTCGATCACGACCTTCGCAATGGGGACTCGGGCGCTCTACGACTGGCTGGATGGCAACGAAGCCGTCCGCTTCCTGCCGGTCGAGATCGTGAACGATCCGGCCGTGATCGCCCGCAACCGCAAGATCGTCTCGATCAACGGGGCGCTCACCGTCGACCTGATGGGCCAGACGGTCGCCGACTCGATCGACGGCGTGCAGCACTCCGGGATCGGCGGTCACGAGGATTTCCTCGCGGGCGCCGGACTGGTCGCCGAGGGGCGCTCGCTGATCTGTCTTCCCTCGACGGCCCTGGTCGGCGGCGAGGTCCGTTCGCGTCTGGTCGCTTCGCTCGGCGATCGGGCACTCGTGACGAGCCCGCGCCATCAGGTCGACGTGATCGTGACCGAGTTCGGTGTCGCCGAGCTCGCGGGGCGGACCGTCGGTGAGCGGGCGCGCGCGCTCGCCGAGATCGCGCATCCCGATTTTCGGGACAGCCTGTCCGCCGCTGCGGTGGAGATCGACCGCCGCGGCGTCGTCGCGCGCTGATTCCGGATGACGCTCTGGTCGCACGCCAAGAGCCTGGTCTCGCTGACCGTGATCACGGCACAGCTGACGTTCTGGATGGTCGGCTTGATCCTGGCGAGTCTGGTGAAGCTGGTCGTGCCGCCCCTGCGTTCGCTGGCAGATCGCAGCATGGACCAGATCTACCGGTTCGCCGTGGCGATCGATGATGCCTGGCTGCGGGGCGTCGTGGGCGTCCATTGGAATCGGCCGCCCCTCGGTCTCGATCGGCGCCGGACCTATGTCGTGCTCGCGAATCATGTGAGCTGGTCCGACATCTTCCTGCTCCAGAGCGTGCTCGTGCGCGAGGGGCCCGTGCTGAAATTCCTGGTGAAACGCAGCCTGACCTGGATTCCGCTCCTCGGCGTGATCTTCTGGGCCTTCGACTTCCCGCTGCTGAGGCGCCGCGCCCGGTCGGGCGAGGACGAGGCCGTTCGTCGCCAGGCGGATCTCGAAGCGCTGCGCGCGGCGTGCGCGGTGATACGCGCGCGGCCCGCCGCCCTGATGGTCTTCGCGGAGGGCACGCGATTCACGTCCGAAAAGCGAGCGAAGCAAGGCAGTCCGTATCGACACCTGCTCGCGCCCCGCG
This sequence comes from uncultured delta proteobacterium, assembly GCA_963698485.1. Classification (GTDB taxonomy): domain Bacteria; phylum Myxococcota_A; class UBA9160; order UBA9160; family UBA4427; genus UBA4427. Next base: position 407,055 of record CAVORA010000007.1, read on the forward strand.
TCGGCGGGCTGGCGGCGCTCCTCGAGGCCCTCGACGAGGACATCGAAGCGATCCTCGACGTGACGCTCGTCTATCCGCGGCCGGTCTCCTTCTGGAGCTTCCTGTCGGGCGCGCTCGCAACGGTCGAGGTCGACGTGCAGCGGATCGCCCCGGAAGCGCTGCCGACCGGGCGGGACGCGCTCGCGGGCTGGCTCGACGAGCGCTGGCGTCAGAAGGATGCGCGGATCGAGGCGGCACGGCGCGCCGACTGAGGCGCGCGGAAGGCGGGCTCGGGGCGGGTGCGCGGAGTTCAGTATCGTCCCGTGCAGACCGATTGGTCGAAGGCGGCCCGAAGGACCCGGGGCGGCCGTGGGGAGCGGGTGTGGCGCTGGTCGGATGCCATGAATGTGATGCGGTCGTCGAGGAGCCGGAGGTGCCCGATGGCGGCGCAGCGGTTTGCCCTCGTTGTGGCGGGACGCTCTTTCGGCGCCAGCGACAGACGGTGGAATACACCCTGGCGCTGACGCTCTCGGCCGCGATCCTCTTCGTCGTGGCCAACGCCTATCCCTTCCTCTCCTTCGAGATGCAGGGCCAGGTCACCCAGACGACGCTCGGCTCGGGTGCGGCCGCACTCTGGGTGCAGCAGCGCTACGCGGTGGCCGGTCTCGTCTTCCTGACGACGATCCTCGCCCCCGCGCTCCAGATCGGATTGCTGCTCTACGTGGTCGCCCCCATCCATTTCAGGCTGCGGGTGCCGGGAGCCGTGATGGCGTTCCGCTGGGTCGAGACCTGTCGCCCATGGAGCATGATGGAGGTCTTCCTGATCGGGATCCTGGTCGCCCTGGTCAAGCTCGCGGACATGGCGGAGATCGTGCCCGGGATCGCGCTCTGGGCCTTCGCCCTGCTGATCCCGGTCCTGGCCGCGACCTCGGCGTTTCTCGACCCGGAGATCGTCTGGCGTGAGATCGGGGAGCTCGAATGACGATGCCGATCACGCCCGACTTCGGGCCGCACGCGCAGTGCCATACGTGCAGCCTCGTGGTTTCGCTTCCCGCGACGCCCGTCGACCGGCTCGCCTGTCCTCGCTGTCGCGCTCCCGTCCACCGCCGCAAGCCGAATAGTCTGTCGCGCACCTGGGCCCTGCTGGCCGCGGCGACGATCTGTTATGTGCCGGCCAATCTCTATCCGATCATGGAGGTGACGTCGCTCGGTCAGTCTCAGGCCGACACGATCCTGTCGGGCGTCATCTTCCTGGCGCTGCACGGGATGTGGCCGCTCGCCGGGATCGTGTTCATCGCGAGCGTCGTCGTCCCGGTCCTCAAGATCGCGGTGCTCGGCGCGCTGGCCTGGTCGGTCGAGCGCGAGAGCCAGTGGCGCCCGCGAGATCGCGCCACGCTGTATCGGATCGTCGAAGCCGTGGGCCGTTGGTCGATGGTCGACGTGTACGTGGTCACGATCCTGGTCGCCCTCGTCCATCTCGGTTCGCTCGCGTCGGTCGAGGCCGAGATCGGCGCGTTCTTCTTCGGTGCGGTCGTGGTGCTGACGATGTTCGCGGCGCAGAGCTTCGATCCGCGACTGATCTGGGATCGCATGCGAGACGAAGAGACGGGAGACGAGGCAGTCGATGGCGGATGATGCGACGGACGGCGCGAAGGAATCGGGACGACGCGCGCCCCAGGCAATCGTGCGCACGCGGGCACGCCCTTCGATCGTCTGGCTGATCCCGCTGGTCGCGGCGATCGTCGGGATCTATCTCGCCTACTGGGCCTGGTCCGAGCAGGGGCCGACGATCTCGATCGTCTTCGACAGCGCCGAGGGACTCGAAGCCGGCAAGACCAAGCTGAAGTACAAGGAGGTCGACGTCGGCCTCGTCGAGTCGGTGGATCTGACCTCTGATCTCGCCCAGGTTCGCGTGACGGTGAGTCTGGTGAACGAGCTCTCGCAATACCTGACCGATCAGACCCGTTTCTGGGTCGTCCGGGCCGAGGTCTCGGCCGGGCAGATCTCGGGGATCGGGACGGTACTCTCGGGCGCGTATATCGCGATCGACCCCTCGAGTGAGGGCGTCCGTACGCGCACCTTCGTAGGGCTCGAGAAGGCACCGGTGGTGACCTCCGACAAGCCCGGCACGCTCTTCGAGCTGCGCACCCAGGAGCTGGGATCGATCGAGGTCGGGTCGCCCGTCTACTACCGGTGGCTGCGCGTGGGGCAGGTGGCCGGCTATTCCCTCGATCAGGCCGGGGAGTCGATCGCCGTTCAGGTCTTCGTCGAAGAGCCCCACGATCAGCGGGTCCGGACGACGACGCGCTTCTGGAATGCCTCCGGCTTCGACGCCGTCCTGACGGCCGAGGGGCTCCAGATCGACAGCCCCTCGCTGATCTCGATGCTCGTCGGGGGCATCGCCTTCGAGACGCCCGCCACGGTGACCGTCGCGGAGGATGTCCCGGAGAACATGATCTTCGAGCTCTATCCGAACAAGCAGGAGACGCGGCGTCCCCGCTACTCGGCCAAGACCCGCTTCCTGGTCTACTTCGACGATTCGGTCTCCGGGCTCGTGCCCGGCTCGCCGGTCGAGTTCCGGGGCATCAAGCTCGGGGAGGTGCTCGACGTCGAGGTCGAGCTGGATCGCCAGACCGGAGACATCCGCATCCCGGTCGTGATCGAGATCGAGCCCGAGCGACTCGGCCTGACGGCGGCCGAGATCGTGAAGGACGACCTGGGTCGGATTTCGGCGCTCGTCGAACGCGGCTTTCGAGCGCGCCTCGCGACCGGCAACATCCTGACCGGGCAGAAGGCCGTGGCCTTCGATTTCGTGAAGGACGCGGCGCCTGCGGAGATCCAGCTCGGTGCGACCTATCCCGTCCTGCCCACCGCCAGGGGTGGGCTCGAGGCAATCACCGAACGCGTCGCCCGCATCGTCGACAAGGTCGATCGCGTGCCCATCGAGTCGATCGGCACGAATCTCGACGAGGTGCTCGAAAACCTCGCCGGCACCCTCGCGACGATGCAGGACCTCGCGGGCACCGCGAATTCCGATCTCCTGCCGAGCCTGTCCGCCACCCTCGGAAAGCTGGAGAGCACGCTCTCCTCCGCAGACTCGATGATCTCGCCGGATTCGGCCATCGCAGGCGATCTCGAACGACTCATCGGAGACCTCTCGACCGCCGCGCGATCGCTGCGCACCCTGGCCGAGCGACTCGAGGAACATCCAGAGGAACTGCTGAGAGGGAAGAGCGAATGACGCGACGGGAATCGGGCAGGGGGGCGTCTCGGGGGAGGCAGCGTCCGCTGGGCGCGTCGATCGTGCCGGCTGGTCTGCTCCTGGGATGTCTGCTCTTGGGGTGTCTGGGGCGCAGCCCCGGTGTCGACCACTACATGCTCGGGATGAGCGACGGGCCGAGCGCGGCCGTCGGGCAGTCGACCGCGGACGTGGCCGTGCTGGTCGGGCCCGTCCGTCTGCCGGCCTATCTCGAACGATCCCAGATCGCGCGCCTCGCGCCGCGCGGAGAGATCGAGCTCGACGAGTTCAGTCGCTGGCTCGGGGGCTTCGAGGAGAATCTGCTGCGGTCGCTGTCGCTCGGGCTGGCGAGAGAGCTGGGATCGATCCGGATCGTGGCCTATCCGTCGACGCCGCCCTTTCCGCTGGACTATCGCGTTCGGCTGCATGTCGACGACCTGGTGCTGGTCGCGCAGGAGGGCGTGCTGCGGACGCGGATCCGATGGGCCCTCGTTCGATCGGACGCGGACGCGGCGGCTGCGCTCTTTCTCTTCGAAGAGTCGCGGCCGGTCGTGGACGACTCGATGCAGGGAGTGGTCGAGACCCATTCGGCTGCGCTGGAGGAGCTCGTTGGTCGGATTGCCGCTGAAATCCGTCGCCGCGAGGCTTCTCCTGAGGAGATCGCGCCCTGAGCAGGGTGCCGCGCGCGCGGGCCATCTCGGGCAACCGCCGGTTGCATGCCGACGACAGACGGCGTCGATACAATGGGGTCCTCGAGCGGCCCACCGTGGTCGTCTCGAAGCACCCGGGAGATCCCCATGGTCCCTGATCCCGAAGCCTCCGAGCCGCCTGCGGTGGTCGATCTCGCGGAGGCGCGGCAGCAGAAGCAGCCGTCCTGGAAGGCCCGCGTGATCGCTGAGCTGAAGAGCCGGCCTTTCGGCTACACCGTGCTCGCGCTCTTTCTGATCGCGGGTCCGATCGCCGCGCCCTACCTGTTTCCGCAGGCGCCGCCGGCTGCGGCCATCATCGGCGGACTCGCCTTCGGGGTCTACGCGGCGCTGAGCGCGGTCCCCCAGAAATTTCTGTAGCCGGCCGGCAAGGCTCGACGGCTTCGCGTGTGATGCGCTCGAGCGAGTCGGGAAGGAGCGTGTGATGGGATCCCCCGCCGAGTGCGGTCTCGAGGCCTGGCATCGAGTCGTTCGCAACATGAGCCCGAAGACGCTCGACGAGATCCTCGCCGACGACGTGATCTTCCACTCGCCCGTCGTGCACACGCCGCAGGAAGGCCGCGCGCTCACGAAGCTCTACCTGCTGGCGGCCTTCAACGTCTTCCCGGGGCAGGAGCAGGGTGACACGGAAGGCGCGCCCGAGGAGCGCTCCGGGAGCAAGTTCCGATACGTCCGCGAGGTGGTCGGAACGCACGACGCCGTGCTCGAGTTCACGACCGAGATGGACGGCATCCGCGTGAACGGTGTCGACATGATCCGCTGGAACGATGCGGGCAGGATCGTCGACTTCAAGGTGATGATCCGGCCGCTGAAAGCCATCCAGAAGGTGCACGCGCAGATGGGGGCGATGCTCGAGGCGATGAAAAAGGGCGGCTGACGAGCGGGGCTCCGCCTTTCTTTCGGGATGCTTCGAACGCTACGCTTCGGCCCATGTCGCCTCGCCGCCGCTATCAGCTGAGCCGCACCGACCTCAATGAAAAGATCGAAGAGCTGGTCCATGCCGCGCAGCGCGAGGCAACGGATCCGAAGGACGCCGAGTTCGTCCGCCAGCTGCTGACGACGGGATTGCATCTGCTGCGGGACGGCACGTCCCGGGCCGAGCTCAAGCTCGTGAACAGCGCGCTCAAGGAGCTGCGTCACGCCTTCCGCGTCTTCAGCCCCTACTCCGAGGGGCGCAAGGTCGCGGTCTTCGGCAGCGCCAGGACGCCCGAAGATCATCCCGATTACCTGCACGCTCGCGCTTTCGCCGAGCAGATCGTGCGGGCGGGCTGGATGGTGATCACCGGCGCAGGCGACGGCATCATGGGCGCGGCGCAGGGCGGTGCCGGTCGTGAGTCGTCCTTCGGTGTGAATATCCGCCTGCCCTTCGAGCAGACGGCGAACGAGACGATCGCCGGCGACGCGAAGCTCATCAACTTCCGGTACTTCTTCACGCGCAAGGTGATCTTCGTGAAGGAAGCCCACGCGATCGCGCTCTTCCCGGGCGGCTTCGGGACCCACGACGAGGGCTTCGAGGCGCTGACGCTGATCCAGACGGGCAAGAGCGAGATGGTGCCGGTCGTGTTCATCGACTCGCCGGGCGGCAGCTACTGGCGAGACTGGCGCGAATACGTGGACACCCACCTGCGCGAGCGCGGGCTGATCGATCCCGACGACATGAACCTGTTTCGGGTGACGGATTCGGTGGACGAGGCCGTCGCGGAGATCGAGGGCTTCTACCGCAACTATCACTCGAGCCGCTTCGTCGGAGGCAGGCTCGTCCTGCGCGTGCACGTCGCGCCGAGCGAAGAGCAGCTCGAGGCCCTGAACGTCGAGTTCTCGGACCTGCTCGACTCGGGCCAGATCGAGCACGTCGAGGCCTTGCCCGAGGAGGACGGCGAGATCGCCCACCTGCCGAGGCTGCGCCTGCACGCCAACCGCAAGAAGGTCGGACGGCTGCGCGGCCTGATCGATCGGCTCAACAGCTTGAGCGTCGAGGCGGCGCCGCCCTCCGATGCGCGCCGCGTCGCGATCTTCGAGACGCCGCTGCCGGAATCCCAGGTCGAGGCGGAATACGAAGAGGACGACTAGTTTCGCATCGCTGGCCGCCAGTCGGGCGCAGCGAAGGTCGGCGCTTCGATCTAGGATCCGGGGTCTGCGGTGGCGGCCCCTCGCCGGCATCCGCTGCGCCGAAGGCCCCGCCCGTCATCCCGAGGAGAACATGTCCGCAGCCGTATCCGACAAGATCGACCTGCTCGATCGCGCACTCTACGAAGGAGATCCGCAGCCGACCTATACCTGGCTGCGCGAGAATGCCCCGGTCTACTGGGACGAGACCAACGAGATCTGGGGCATCTCCCATCACGCCGACATCGTCTCGATCTCGCGCGACCCGAAGCGCTTCTCGAGCGCCCAGGGCTCCCGGCCCAACACGCAGGGCTCGGGATCCATGATCGACAACGACGATCCCCGACACCTCGCCTTCCGGCGGATCTTCCAGAAGGAGATCACGCCCCGTGGCGCCAAGGAGTTCGTGCCGCGCATCCGGCGCATCGTGGACGACATCTTCGCCGGTCTCGAGGGCCGTGAGGAGTTCGACATCGTGAAGGAGATCGCGATCCCGCTGCCCGTGCGCGTGATCATCGAGACGCTCGGGCTCGATGATCGCGATTGGCAGCGTTATGCGGAGATCGCCGAGACCACGATGGCTGGCGGCGGCGGGCCGCGTTATGCGTCGGACGAGCTGATGAACATGGCACAGGCTTTCTTCGGCGAGGCCGTCGGAATCGTGAACAAGCGGCGCGCGGAGGGCCTCGGCGACGACTGGTTCTCGAAGATGGTCGCGCACGCGGACGACGGTCCGGCCAAACGCGAGGACGTCGAGATCGCCTCGGAGTCGCTGCTGCTTCTCAACGGAGGCAGCGATACCACCCGCCACGTGATCGCAGGCGGCTGCCTGGCGTTGATGGAGAATCCCGATCAGTTCGAGCTCCTGAAGCGCGAGCCCGAGCGACTCCCGACGGCGATCGAGGAGATGGTGCGCTGGGTCTCCCCGCTGCTGAACATGCGTCGGACGGCGAACGAGGACGTCGAGATCCAGGGACAGAAGATCAAGGCGGGGCAGCAGGTGCTGATGATGTACGCCGCGGCGAATCGCGACGAGCGCGTGTTCGAGAATCCGCAGCAATTCGACATCACGCGCCACCCGAATCCGCACCTGTCCTTCGGAATCGGCACGCATTTCTGCATGGGCGCGAACATCGCCCGGCTCGAGCTTCGATGTACCTTCGAAGCGATCCTGGCGAAGCTGCCGAACATGCAGCGATCGACGCAAGGCAAGCTGCCGATGAACGCGCCCGCCTTCGCGAGTGGTCTGCGGACGCTGCCGATTCGAGTGAACGCGGCCTGAGCGGGCTGGCTGCAGGCCGGATCTGTCGCGGCGCCCGGGCGCGAATCCGGAGCCGGGAATCCGACGAGACTGGAATTTCGAAAGGAACCGAGATGGGAAAGAGATCCGCCGCGCTCGTGGGCTTCACCGAATGGGCGCCGCAGCGAAGCTGGGACAAGCCGATGTTCGGCATGGAGGCCTGCGCGAAGCTCGCCGCCGAGACGCTGGCGGATGCCGGCTTCGAGAAGGGCGAGGTCGACGGGCTGGTGATCGGTGGGCTGCAGGAGTCGCCGATGTTCTCGCCGCTCGCGATCGCCGAGTATCTCGGCATCCAGACCCATTTCGGGGAGATCGTCGACATCGGCGGCGCGAGCAGCGCGGGCATGATCTGGCGCGCGGCCGCGGCGATCGAGATCGGGCTCTGCGAGACGGTGCTCGTGCTGGTGCAGTCGACGCCCGCCCCGGTCGAGCATGGCGGCGCCGGTGAGAAGATGATGCTGCCGCCCTATCTCGGAGGCGACGCCTGGGGCTCGCCGCAGGGCCAGTTCGACATCCCCTACGGCCTCGTCGCCGCCTCGCCTTCCTTCGCGCTCGTGGCCCAGCGCTACATGAGCCAGTACGGGGTCGCGCCCGAAGCGCTCGCGAAGATTGCGGTCGACGAGCGCAACAGCGCGCTCAAGAATCCCAAGGCCGTGTTCCGGGACAAGCCGATCACGATCGACGACGTCTTGAATTCGCCGATGGTGAACGATCCCGTGCATCTGCTCGAGATGGTGATGCCCTGCTGGGGGGGCGGCGCCGTCCTGCTGACCAGCGCGAAGAACGCCTCGCGCGCGAAGCATCGCCCGGTCTTCCTGTCCGGCTACGGCGAGTACATCAGCCACAAGACGGTCACCTACATGAAGGACCTGACCGTCACGCCCGCCAGGCCCGCCGCGGACCAGGCCTTCGCGATGGCCGGGCTCGAGCGATCCGCCGTCGATCTCTGCTCCTTCTACGACTGCTTCACGATCACGGTCCTGCTGACGATCGAGGACGCCGGCTTCGCCAGGAAGGGCGAGGGCGGCCGCTTCGTCGAGGAGCACGATCTCAGCTACGCGGGTGACTTCCCGCTGAACACCCACGGCGGTCAGCTCGGCATGGGGCAGGGCGGTGCCGCCGGCGGACTGTCCCACGTGATCGACTCGCTGACCCAGATCCAGGGTCGTGCGGGCGATCGCCAGCTCGCCCGGGCGGACAAGGCCTACGTGACCGGCGTGGGCGGCTTGATGGCCTCGAACGTGGGCCTCGTTCTGGAGGGCGCCTGACCATGCGAATCGAACAACCCTACGACGAAGCGACGGGTCGCCCGATCCCGCGGCGTACGCCGACCTCGGCGCCCTTCTTCGATGCCGCCCGCGAAGGTCGATTGCGTCTGCAGAAATGCCCGCGAGACGGCTTCTTCTTCTATCCGCGCTCGGCCTGTCCGCATTGCCTCGGTGAAGACTGGCAATGGCAGGACGTGAGCGGTCGCGGCACGGTCTACTCGTACACCGTCGATCGCGTCGGGCTCGACCCGACCCAGCGTGCCCGCCTCCCGCTCATCGTCGCGATCGTCGAGCTCGAGGAAGGTCCGCGCATGACGACGAATCTGGTCGGCTGTGCGCCCGAGGCGGTCTCCGTCGGCCAGGCCGTCGAGGCGACCTTCGAAGATCTCGGCAAGGAGACGCTCGTGCATTTCCAGCCCGTCGCCTCCTGAGTCGACACCGCAGTCCTCTCTCGTCCCTCGATCCCTCTCGCCTCGCAAACCGGCCATCCGCCCACGCGCCTGGCCGCACGGAGACCTCATGAAGTTCGTCATCTCGGCCGCCTTCCAGCCGCCCCAGCACATCATCCCGATCGCCCAGGCCGCCGACGAGGCCGGCTACGAGGCGATCGCTTCATCGGATCACGCGGTCTATCCCGAGACCCTCGATACGCCCTATCCCTATACCGAGGATGGCGTCCGGCGCTACGACGAGACCTCGCAGTTTCCCGATCCGTGGATCCTGGCGGGCGCGCTGTCTTCGGTCACCAAGCGAATCCGCTTCACGACGAACGTCTACGTGCTGCCCATGCGCAATCCGTTCATGGCGGCCAAGCAGATCGCGACGGCGGCGGCGCTCTCGAACGATCGCGTGACGCTCACGATCGGGGTGGGCTGGTCGAATCTCGAGTTCAAGCTCGTCGGTCAGGAGTTCAAGCGCCGCGGCGCGCGCGCGGACGAGATGCTCGAGGTGATGCGCAAGTGCCTGACGGGTGATTGGGTCGAGCATCACGGTGAGTTCTACGACTTCGATCGGCTGAAGCTGACGCCGCCGATCCCGACGAAGCCGATTCCCGTCTGGGTCGGCGGGATCTCGGATTTCGCCCTGCGTCGCGCGGCGCGCAACGACGGCTGGCTCTCTGATCTGCAGACGACGCAGGAGATCATCGACTGCGTCGACAAGGTCCGGGCCTATCGCAAGGAGCTCGGCAAGAGCGAGACCTTCGACGTGATGGCCAGCGCCAGCGACGCGGCGGGGATCGACGGCTACAAGAAGCTCGGCGATGGCGGCGTCAACCACATCCTGACGATGCCCTGGGTCTTCTATCACGGCATGACGGACGATCTCGAGAAGAAGGTCGACGGGACGAAGCGCTTCGCGGACGACGTGATCGCGAAGATGCGCTGAGGTCGGTCGAGTGCAGATGCGCTGGTCGGTTCGGCTCGCGATCGCTCTGGGGATGCTCGCGGGGGCATTCTTCGCGGTCACCTGGAGCTGGACCTTCACGCGGCTCGGTCGCCTCGACTATCGTGCGGCGATCGTCGCCAGGCTCGCATCGCTTGGGCCGAGCGGGTCGCCGCTCGATGCCGGCGGGCGGGAGAGCGCGAACGCCTGGACGGCGAGCCTGCTGGCCGAATATCCGACGCCCGCGAACGTCTCCTTCGAAGATCGCTCGATTCCGACAACCGACGGCGCGCACATCCCGATCCGGATCTATCGGCCGACGCCGAGCGAGCCCGGCACGCCGCTGCCCTTCTACCTGGACCTTCATGGCGGTGGCTGGTGGATGGGAGACGGCTTCCCGTTCCATGCGGGGATGCTGGACTTCGCGGCGCGCACGCAGGCGATCGTCGTGTCGGTCGACTATCGGCTCGCGCCCGAGCATCCGTTTCCGGTCCCCTTCGACGACTGTCATGCGGCGCTTCGCTGGATCGCCCGCGAAGGCGCATCGCTCGGCGGTGATCCCGCGCGCATCGCGATCGGAGGCAGCAGCGCCGGCGGAAACCTCGCCGCCGCCCTGGCCATCCGTGCGCGCGACGAAGGCGGGCCGGCGGTCGCGTTCCAGCTCCTGATCGTCCCCGCGACGGATCTGAGCGGGACCCGCGATTGGCATTCCTTCGACGAGGCGGGTGAAGGCTATGTGCTCACGGTGGCCGGCCTCGAGCAGATGATCGACGCCTATGTCCCGGATCCGCGGGCGCGGATCGATCCGTACGTGAGTCCGCTGCTCGAGGGTGACCTCTCGGGCCTACCGCCCGCGCTCGTGGTGACCGCGCTCTTCGACCCCCTGCGTGACCAGGGCGAGGCCTACGCCCGACGCCTCGAGGATGCGGGCGTTCCCGTCGAGCTGCATCGCGAGCCGGGCGCGCTCCACGGCTTCCTGGGCTCGCCGGCGCGGGCGCGGCAGATCCAGGCCATCAGCGCCGAGGCGGTCCGCCGGGCGCTGCATCCCTGACGCGAGTCCGGCGAGCAAGGGCCGGGCCGTCTTCGCAGCGCGTCGCGAGAAGCGGGATCGTGGGCGATGCTCCATGTCCCGTATCCCTCGCGCGACACGACCGACCGAGACGATTCTTCTCGAGAACAGGAAACCGTCATGCAGAACGTCCGTTGCCTCCCGAAACGATCCTCGCGCGCACGCGTGCTCGCCCATCCCTTCGGCGGACTGCTCGCGCTGGTCGTGATCTTCTGGATCTCGGGCTTCGCGCGCGTCCCGGCGGCGACCGCTTCCGGCGAGGCGACCCTCCGCCCCTATCCGCTCACCGAGGAGCGCGAAGCCTGTCGCGACTACGATCCGCTGCGTCGCCCTCTCTTCGGCGATACCCACGTGCACACCGCATTCTCCCACGACGCCAGCACCCAGGACACGCGCAACACGCCGCGGGACGCCTATCGCTTCGCGCGCGGAGAGCAGATCGGGATCCAGCCCTACGACGAGCAGGGAAGATCGAAGCGGCTCGTGAAGCTCGACCGTCCGCTGGACTGGACGGCGCTCTCCGACCATTCGGAGATGCTCGGGGAGGTGAGGATCTGTAGCGATCCGGAGCATCCGGAGTACGACAGCGACGTCTGCTGGAACAAGCGCAACGCGCCCTTTCCGATGTTGATCTTCGGCGCCAGGCTGAACGCGACGGGCGAGCGGCACAAGATGTGCGGGCCGGGCGGGGAGCTGTGTTATGCCGCGGCGCGTAGCGCCTGGGCCGACATCCAGGCGGCGGCCGAGGGAGCCTACGATCGCAGCGCGGCCTGCCAGTTCACGAGCCTGATCGGCTACGAGTGGACCTCGAGCGTCGCGAGCAACCTCCATCGAAACGTGCTCTTCCGCAACCACCTCGTCCCGGACTACGCGCTGTCGTCGGCGGATACCCAGAGCGCCTTCCGACTCTTCGAGGGTCTCGAGAAGGAATGCGTGAAGGGCCTGCCGGGCTGTGATGCCGTGGTGATCCCCCACAACTCGAATATCAGCATGGACGGCGTGATGTTCGAGACCTCGCGGCTCACGTCGCTCGAAGGCGTCGGCGGGAAGGTCGACCGGGAAGAGGCGCGACTGCGCAGTCGCTTCGAGCGCGTGATCGAGATCATGCAGCACAAGGGCGACTCCGAGTGCCTGCTCGGCGCGGAGACGACCGACGAGGCCTGCGGCTTCGAGAAGCTGCCCTACGACTCGATGATGGGGGCGTTGCGGGCACCGACCGGCAAGCCGAAGCGCAGCGCGATGGTTCGCGAGGGGCTGAAGAAGGGATTGCTGCTCGAGCAGGAGGTCGGTACGAACCCGCTGAAATACGGGATCATCGCGAGCACCGACACCCACGTGGCGACTCCCGGCCTCGTCACCGAAGACAACCACGTCGGCCACGGCGGCGCGTCGCGCGTGATGTCGCTGGCGGTGCCGGAGGGTCTGCCCGACAACATCGAGTTCAACCCGGGCGGGCTGGCGGTGGTCTGGGCCGAGGAGAACGCCCGGGACTCGATCTTCGAGGCCCTCACTCGCCGGGAGGTCTACGGCACCAGCGGCACGCGACCCGTAGTGCGCTTCTTCGGCGGCTGGGACTATCCCGAGGATCTCTGCGACTCGGGAGGTCTCGCGGAGACCGGCTATGCGCGGGGCGTCCCGATGGGCGGGGATCTGCCGCCGCGGCCGACCGCAGAAGGCGCTGCGCCCGTCTTCGTCGTCTCGGCGCTCCAGGATCCGGGCACCGAGCGTCGCCCCGGCACGCCGCTCCAGCGCATCCAGATCGTGAAGGGTTGGACGAAGGACGGGGCCACCCACGAGCAGGTCTTCGACGTCGCGGGCGGTCCGAACGAGGCCTCCGTCGATCTCGATAGCTGCACGCCGACGGGCGCGGGGGCGCGCAGTCTCTGCGAGGTATGGCGCGATCCCGACTTCGATGCGGGAGAGAATGCCTTCTATTACGCGCGGGTGCTCGAGAACCCGACCTGCCGCTGGCATCAGCATCTGTGCGTGGAGGCGAAGGTCGACTGCTCGGACCCCTCGACCGTGGGCGAGGGATTCGGTCCCTGCTGTGACGCGAGCGTGCCGCGCACGATCCAGGAGCGCGCCTGGACGAGTCCGATCTGGTACGAGCGTTAGGCGGCGGTCGAGCTCAGGGCCAGCGGAGGACCAGGCGGAAGTGGAACGCGAGGTCCTGGAGGCTGTCGCCGTCGCGGTCGAGGTCGCGGAGCGGGTGCGCATAGAAGGCCTCGCCGTGCGCGTGCGGGCCGATCTGGAAGCGCGTGCCGACGCCGACCGAGGCGACGCTGACCGCCTTGTCGGCGTCGCTCTCGCGATGTCGGCTGAAGGCGCGGCCGGCGTCCACGAAGGGCACGAGCTGGAGGATCGGCTTGCGTCCGAGGGCCGTCGTGCGCAGCGGGATCCGCAGCTCGAGCCGTCCGCTCGCCCCTTCGTCGCGCACGATCTGATTCTCGCGGTAGCCCCGCACGCTGTAGTAGCCGCCGAGGCCGAACTGCTCGAGTCCGAAGAGCCGTCGGTTCGAGAGCTGCAGGGCGGCCTTGGCGACCAGCTCGATGTTCCAATCCGTGACGCGCTGGAGCGCCTGGGCCTGGAAGAGCCAGCTGACGAACTGGGTCTCGGGCGCCGGCCCGTCGTTTCGCGTGGCGCCGAATAGCTTCACGCCGAGGGTCGTGACCGATTGCAGCGCGAGCACGCGATCCGGCTGGCGATAGACGCCGTCGACCAGCAGACGCAGCGCCGCCACCCGCGTGCGGCCGTCGTCGGCGCCGGGCAGCGGAAAGGGCTCGTCCGTGTCGAGGAAGGTCACCTCCGATTCGCGCAGATCGCCGACCAGCCCGACACTTCCCTCCCAGCTTCCGGGCGGGAAGATCGGCTGGTGGACGCCGAGCTCGGCGCTCCAGTAGTCGCTCTCGATGTCGAGCTCTTCGCCGATGCCGCTCGAGAGATCGAAGCGCCGGTAGCGACCCTGCGCGCGAAGCGTGGTGTCCCAGGCCGAGACGGGCAGCTCATAGGTGACCTCGAGGCCGCCACCGGCATCGCTCACGTCGCCCGACAACGAGAGCAGGTCGCCGAATCCGGTCAGGCTCCGATGGGCCAGGCCGAAGCCGCCGCGCACCTCGCCGAGGCTCGGGGAGAGCTGGTTGTGGACCTCCGCAATCGCCGAGATCGGGGTGCGCTCTTCGATGTCGACCTCGAGGATCGCCTCGCCTCGCCGGTCTCCCGGACGGATCGTCGCGTGGATGCCCGAGAGCAGCGGATCGCGCTGGAGGCGCCGGATGCGGCGCTCGAGGCTCGGCGCGTGCAGCGGCCCTTCGAGTCCGCGCGTCAGGCGCTGCTCGAAATAGCGCGCGCGCACCCAGCGATTGCCTTCGATGTCGATGCGGGAGAGCACGCCTTCGACGATCTGGACCTCGAGCAGGCCGTCGCGCTCGATCACCTGCTCCGGCAGCACGGCGCCCGAGGTCAGGTAGCCCGCGGACACGATCGTCGACGTCAAGGCGTCGCGCAGGGCCTCGACATCCGCGACCGTGAGCTCGCGACCCAGAAAAGGCTCCGCGGCGCGCGCGAGCGTCGCGTCATCGATCACCGTATTGCCGACGAAGCGGACCCCGCGGATTCGCATGGAGCCCTCACCCGGCGTCGCAGCCTCGGCGGGGAGCCGCGGCGCCGTGGGCGCGGGGATCGGGGGCAGCCCCGTCGGTCGCTCTTCTTCGGATTCGAACTCGGGCTCTTCGAGCACCTGGTCGGAGGGCAGCACGCCCTGGAAGAGCGGACCGGAGCCGCCGACCGACTGCGCCGCGGCAGGCGGTGCCACGAAGGGGAGGAGGGCGGCGACGGTCAGGCAAGCGAGGAGCAGGAGCCAGCGGCCGTGGACGTTCGGGAGCGAGGCGAGTCTCACGGCAAGCCTAGCTCCGACAGGCCAGGCGCAGCGCCAGCGTGCGCGTCGTCGTTCCATCGCCATCGCCATCGCCATCGCCGTCGTGCGCCAGCGGTTCAGCGCGCCGAGCGGTCTCTGCGACCGGGGTCGGATCCTCCGGCGACGCGAGGGGTGTACGGGCGGCGAGCAGGCCGTCGGGCGAGGTGGGCAGGCCGCTGCGCGTACGCAGCACGAGGCTGGCCGCGGCGTCGCCGCTGCGGGCGGCGCAGCGTTCGCGCAGGAAGGCGGTGGCGTCCTGGATCTGGACCGGGAGATCGGGCCGATCGCCGCTGATGATCAAGGTGGGGGAGCTGGTCTCGATCGTGCCGTCCTGCGAGAAGCGCGAGGTCGCGTCGATCCGGCTGACTTCGTCGAGCACGATCGCGCTGGCCTCGATCGCCATGTTGCCGCCGGCGCCGTCGACGGCCTGGGCGAGCAGCTCGCTGTCGATCAATACGATCGTGTCGGACCGGACCGACACATCACCGCCGGCGCCCCCGCCGCCGCGAACGCTCGTGCTGATCGAGCTGTCCTCGAGGGTGAGCAGGCTGCCGGGCGCGACGCCGGCCGGTGTGTCGATGTCGAGGCCGCCGTCGGGCCCGACCACGACCGGGCCGCCGTTGATGTAGAGGTCGCCGCCGAGACCGAGGTCGGACTCGGCGAGCACCTCGCTGCCGAAGAGGCGGATCGCGTCCGCGCGCAGCTCGATCGTGCCGGCGTCGCCCAGGCCTGACGCGGTCGTCGTCACCCGCGCGCCGTCCTCGAGGCGCAGGACGGGCGTCGCGATCAGGATGCGGCCGGCGTTGCCCGTACCATCCAGCTGCGAGAGCGTGCTGACGCCCGAAAACGTCCCCTCGTTCACCTGCCCGGTCAGCAGCACCGACTCGGCTGCGCGAATCGTGATCGCGCCGCCGTCGCCGGTGCCGCGGGTGCTCGAGTCGATGCGGCCGTCGGCGCTGGCGACCAGGCGATCGATGTCGAGCGTGATCGTGCCGCCCTGGCCCGCGCCCTCGCGCACCTCGGAGAGGATGCGGCCGTTCTGCGTGATGATCAGGTCGCGCGCGGAGATGTCGATCGCACCGCCGTCGCCGCCGCCGCGGGCGTTGGTGAGGATCGAGCCGAAGTCCCCCGTGCGTGCCGACGCGTCGAGCGAGACGGCCTCGTCCGCCACGATCGTGATGTCGCCGGCGTTGCCGCCGAAGACGGCCTCGCTGCTGATCTCGGCGAAGCCCTCGACGCGCACGTTCGCGGCGCGGATCCGGATGTCGCCGCCGCGGCCCGTGCCGGGATAGGTCACGCGAGTGACGTCGCCGCTGAGGGAGGTCTCGATCTCGAAGGTGTAGGGACCTTCGGGGAGCAGCAGCGTCTCCTGGAAGGTCAGGAAGCCCTGTCCGGGGAAGGTGTTTTCGAGCCCGCTGATCGCGAAGACGCCGGTCGTCTCGGTCTCGTTGATCGAACGGGCCACGAGGTCACCCGTCAGCTCGACGTCGACGCGCCCCGCGTCCCGGTCGGTCACCGTGAGCGCGCGGATCTCACCGTCTTCGAGCGTCAGGTTGCGGGCGCGGACGAAGATGTCCCCGGAGCCGTTGGCGACCACGCAGCCCGTTCGACCCGCGCAGACGCCGACGTCCGGCGGCGGTCCGCCGCTGCTGACGACGGCGCCGTCGCCGATGAAGAGGTCGCCGAGCTCGCCCTGGGTCTCGATCTCGAGGCCGGGTGGATCGCTGCTGCCCTCCGTCGGCGCGATGCGCACGCGGCTCGGGCCGCCCACGCTCGCGAGATTGATGCGGCCGCCGCGGCTGTACAGGAAGGTGAGCTCGCCGGGCTGGCCGCTGCCGCGGATCTCGAGGTCGCCGCCGATGAGCGAGAGCGAGTAGCCGACGAGCGAGCTGAAGTCGACGAAGTCGGTCTCGAGCTGGCTGCCCCGGACCTCGATCGGGGCGGGCGAGCTGGAGAGAAAGCCGAAGGCGGCGACCGGCGACGCGGAGAGCACGGAGCTGCCGGGGTTGCTGGCCGAGAAGATTCCGTCGCTTCCGAGCTCGACATAGTCGGCGGTCGAGATCACGACGTCGCCCGGCACGTTCAGGCTGGCATTCGATCCGAAGACGACACCAGCGGGGTTGATCAGATAGAAGTCGGCGCCGCTGATTTCCGATCGGATCTCGCCGTCGATCGACGAGACGGTGCCGCCGGTGACGCGCGAGATGATCCGCTCGATCGCAGCGGGGCCGCTGAAGCTGACGGTCTCGCCGGTCGCGAGACCGAAGCGCTCGAAGCTATGGAGCTGGCTGTTGCCGACGCGCGTGCCCTCGGCGTCGGTGACGCGGTAGTCCGGGCCGACGAGATCCCCCGCGGTGACACCCGGCAGTGTTCCATCGGTCGCGATGCTCGATTGGGCGCGGGACGAGCCGGGCAGCAATGCGCAGAACAGGAGCAACAGGGCGATTCGGCGCACGGGGCGCATGGCCGTCGTGTCGGGCTCGGGGCCGGGCGGGCCCGTCTCTTTCGCGGCTCGTTGGCTCACGCCGCCTCCTTCGAACTCGACTGCCATGACGCGAGCGGACTGCGAATCCCGACGATACCACCTCGGCGTGAGCCCCCACGGGCGGGCTGACATGGCGTGGGTCGCGGGGCGAACGGTCGAGCCGCACCGAACGCGCGTTGCGTATCGGCGATCCGAGCGCGATTTCTTCCGAAGCTTCGAGTGATGACCGAGCATCCGGGGGATAGAATGGAGCGGTCGCGGTCCCGCCACCGTGAAGCGCTTCACGGTCGACCGATGCTGGCTACGGGATGTTGTGGCGACGCCAGCGCACGGCTCTTCGAGGGGAGAGCTCGAATCAGACGACCGACAGGCCGGTCCAAGGGGAACTCGATGCACCCCATCACTCGACCGCGAACGGGATTCGCCTCGATGCTCCTGCTGGCGCTGGGCCTGCTGGCGGGGCCGCTCGTGGGAGCCGCCGTCGCCGCGCCCGGGATCGGCATCACCTGGAAGACCACTACGGGCGACGGCACGCCCGGCGGCCATCAGATCGTCGCCGAGCCCGGTGACGTCCTGACTGCGCGCATCCGCCTCGAGGCCGACGAGCTCGGCATCGCACGTTATTCGGTCTCCGTGCGCTTCGACGAGGACCTCGCCGACGAGCTCGATCTGCTCGGTGTCACGACCGTCCTGCCGCCAGGCTTCGACTTCGAAGCCAGCCCCAACCCCTTCTCGCAGACGAACAGCTCGGGCAGCGGAGCCGGCACGGTGCTTCGCATCTCGGCCGACACGACGGATCTTCTCGGTCCGGCCGCGACCTCCTTCGCGATCGCGGAGCTGCAGTTCCGGGTGAACACGCCCGTGACCGACGGCTTCGATCTCGAGGTCGATCTGATCGCTCCCGAAGACACGATCCTGAACAACCTGCGGCTGCCGACACAGCCCCTGCGGCAGGGCGCGCGGCTCGCGGTGCACGCGCCGGTACCGGCGGCGCATCAGGTCGACCTCGACGAGATGGTGCTGATCGGGGATCCCTCGAAGCCCGCGGACCCCGCGACCGGTCTCGGCAACGTGCCCTACTCCTTCTTCATCGGCCGCTACGAGGTGACCAACGAGCAGTGGGTCGAGCTCCTGAACGCGGTCGATCCGACCGGCGCGAACCTGCGCAACCTCTACACCTCGCAGATGACGACCTCGGCGACCGGCGGAATCCTCTTCGATTCGGTCGCCCCCGACGGCCAGAAATACTCGAGCAAGCCCGGGCGCGAACGGCATCCGGTCAACTACGTGAACTTCAGCGATGCGATCCGCTACGTGAACTGGCTCGAGAACGGCAAGTTCGACGGTGCGGACACCGAGATCGGCTCCTACAACCTGATGACTTCGCCCGTGACCTATCTGGGCGGCGCCTTCGCGCTCCCGCTCGAGAACGAGTGGCACAAGGCGGCCTACGACGATCGCTTCGGATTCCCGCCGCTGGGCTGGTACAACTATCCGGGCAGGATCTCCGCGCCGACGCCCGTCGTCTGCGACGTGAACGGCGAGGTCACGAACCCTGGCTCCAGCCGGGCCAACTACGACTCTTCGTGTCAGGGCGGCATTCCCGTCGAGGTCGGGTCGACCGGCGAGAGCTCGAGCCTCTCGTGGGGCGTGGTCGACATGGGTGGCAACGTCGCCGAGTGGCTCGACGAGCAGTCGACGGATCCGTTCAGCTTGAGTGCAAAGCGGCGGGGCGGCAGCTCGCAGTCGCCCGCGTCCGACCTGCTGAACACGACGACCGCCACGTTCATCGCGAAGGGCGTACAGGCCGACACGCTCGGCTTTCGCGTCGTACACGTCCGGGTCGACGAGGATCAGGATGCGGACGGCATCCCCAACCGATCGGGCCTGCCGAACGAGACCGTCTGCTTCGGCGGCCGCACGACCGATTGCTTCGACAACTGCAGCCAGGTCCGCAATCCCGATCAGCGCGACAGCGACGGCGACCTCGTCGGCGACGCCTGCGACAACTGCCCCTACGCGATCAATCCGCTCGAGGTCTTCATCTCGCAGCCTTCTGGCGTGCAGGTGCTCGCGCAATTCGACACCGACGGCGACGGGCTGGGCAACGCCTGCGACGCCGACATCGACGGCGACGGCATTCCGAACGACCTCGACTCCGACGCGGACGGAGACACGGTCTTCGATCAGGGCGCGCCGGACGCCTGCAACGGTGGCGAGAGCGTCGGCTGCAACGACAACTGCCCGACGATCCCCAACTGGAATCCGCTCTTCTCGGGCGCCGGCCAGAACGACTGCGACGACGACGGGGTCGGCGACGACTGCGACTGCCTGCTCGACTCGTCGAACGGGCCGGACCTCGATGGAGACGGCGTCGGCAATGGCTGCGACGTCTGCCCGACGATCCCCGACCCCGGGCAGCTCGACTTCGACCGCGATGGTGTGGGCGACATCTGCGACCTGTGCCCGACGGTGAGCGAGGAGATCCAGCTCGATTCGGACCATGACGGAGTCGGGGATGCCTGCGACGTCTGCCCGGCGATCTCGGATCCGGAGCAGGCGGACGCCGATCAGGACGGCGTGGGAGATGCCTGCGATCTCGGCTTCGACACGGACGGAGACGGCGTGGAGGACGCGCTGGACGGCTGTCCGCTCGTCTTCGAGCTGGTGTCGCAGGATACGGACGGGGATGGCATCGGCGACGCCTGCGACCCGACCCTCGCTCCCCAGCCCGACTTCGACTGGGGCGGGACGTTCCAGTTCTGCAGCACGGACATCGACAACGATCAGTTCATCGATTTCTCGGTCGGCGCCGCGGATTTCCGCTGGCTCTACAACGGCTCCGACGCGATCGGCGAGTGCTTCCTGTCGGGCGAGATCACGCCGGGCGGGACGGTGCCCTGGGGCTACGTGCCCGTCGGACCGTCGGGGGCGGATTGCTGTACGTACCGCCTGGCCACCGACGCACAGGATCCGAATCCGCTCTACGTGATGACGACGGTGCAGTTCGGCGGCGCCGTGCTCGACACCACGAACTCGGATCTCGACTTCGTCTACGACCTCTGTGACAACTGCCCGACCGACGACAACGTCGACCAGGCGGACACCGATCTCGACGGCGTCGGTGACGTCTGCGACAACTGTCTGGCCGAAGCGAATCCGAGCCAGCAGGACACCGATGGCGACGGCCTGGGCGACGCCTGCGACCCCGTCCCCCTCCCCGAGCCCCGATCCCCCTGGCTGCTGCTGGCCGGCTCACTCGCCCTGCTCCTGGCGGCGCGGCGGCGGAACGCCGCCGCCTCCTGAACGAAGGGTCCGTGGAGACACCGCCTGGGAGCGCCCCGAGGTGCGGTCACCGTGAACTGTGAGGCGCAGCGCCAGCCCGGCCGTCGAGCATCATGCGGACCCGGAAGCGCTGCGACGAGGGAGACGGTGACCGCCCCACGGCCCCTGCCACCCCGCCCAGCCCCACAGCCAGTTGCCGATCAGGATGAAGGGCGCCCAGTAGAACGGATGCCGATAGGCGTCCTGGGCGAGCAGCTCGAGCTGGGCGCTGCGCAGGGCTTCGGCGCGCGAGGCGCCCTCCTCGAAGAGGGCGCTGTAGAAGCGGATCGAGAGACCTCGGGCCGCCTCGTCACTCACGAGCCAGAGCGAGCCGACGGCGCTGCGGGCGCCCGCCTTGACGCCGATGCCCGAGAGGCCGAGGGCGGCGCGCTCGTCGCCCTCCGCGGTCTCGCAGGCGCTCAACATCAGCAGCTCGAGCGGACGGTCGCGGTCGCGGAAGAGCGAGATGGTGTCGGCGAACTGACTGATCGAGATCTTGCCGGAATGGGTCAGGATATAGGCCTCGTCGGCGCTCTCGAAGCCGGCGTGCGACGCGATGTGGACGACCGAGAAGGGCCTTCGGCCGAGCTCCTTCTGGACGGATTCGGGATTGAAGCGTGCGTCGATCAGGATCGTGCCTTCGAGAATCCTCGACAGCGTCTCGAGCTCGCCGGCCACCTCGGGCAATGCCTCGAAGCCGGCGACGGACTCCGACAGGCCGCCGAAGAGCGCGAGCGGCTCGCTGCGATCGACCGGCCGCGGATGCGTGAGATCGAGGCCCGGCGTCATCGCCACGGCGAAGGCCTCGATCAGATAGCGATCGCCGTCATGCAGCGCCGCCATCGGCACCGCCCGCAGCGGACCGCCCGGCACGAACACCAGCGTCCTGGTCTTCCAGCGCGCGAGCGACGGCTCGAGCGGCCGGATCAGCCAGTCGTAGAGCTTGCGTGCGGGGCGCAGATGCCGGCGCGTGGTGCGGTTCTGCAGCGTCTGCCGGAAGCGCTGCGCGGTCTCGGAGAGCTCTTCGGCGGAGACCGGGACGCTGAAGCGCTGACGGCCATGGCGGCTCGAGACGAGCAGCTCGAGGCGATCGGGAAGCGGGATCGGATAGACGAGGACCGAATCGGGATCGACCTGGCCCGCCTCGACCTCTTCGCGCAGCGCCGCGTCGACGCACTCGTCATCGAAGTAGTCGCGCAGCTCGTCCGCCTTCGAGCGCTCGAGCGTTCGCTGCGCCAGCGCGAGATCGGCCTCGACGGCTTCGCGTTGCGCCGCCGGGAGCGATGGTCCGGCTCGGTCCGGGCCCTGCTCGGCATCCGCAGCGCGGGCGAGCAGCAGGTCGACGGTCTCGAGATAGGCGCGCTGGATGGCCGCGTGCTCGATGCTCGGGTCGGATCCGTAGTATGCGGCGCGCCGATGCCGGATCTCCTCGACTTCTTCCAGGGCTTCGGAGTAGGCGGCGAGCGCCGCGGTCCGCCGTCCGCCCGCGCGGTCGAGCCGGGCCCGGGCGAGCCAGGCGCGCCATTTGAGTACGGGGTCGTCCGTGCGTCCCGCGCGCCGCAGCGCGCGCTCGACGAGCGCCCGGGCGTCTTCGTCTCGCTGCTCCTCCCGGTAGAGCGTCGCCAGCTGCAGCAGCGCGTAGCCGCGCAGTCGATCGTCCCCCTCGGCCTCCGCGAGCGCGCGGACCAGCAGCGCATGGATGCGCAGGCGCGCGGCCCGGCGCGCTTCTTCCGGATCGACCGCCGAGGGGGCGGCGCTGTCGTCGTCCGCACGCGACGGCAGGCTTGTCCGCGCGAGCGCGAGCGCGAGCGTCGTCGCGCCGTGCAGCCGGAGCGCGGCCCTGTCGATCGGGGCATCGACCTCCGCCACGATCGCCTCGGCTTCTCGCCAGGACGCTTCGGCGTCCTCGCCCTCGAGATCGACGGCCACGCGTGCGGCGCTGGCCCGCGCGCGAGCCTGCGCGAGTCGATCCGTGCCGTTCGCGAGCGCGCGGTCCGCTTCCCGATAGGCCTCGAAGGCCTCGCGCAGCAGCCGCTGGGTCTCGGGCGGCACGCTCTCGCGGGCGCGCATCACGCGCGCGTTGCCGAGGTTCACGAGCAGCGCGCCCACGAGCGCCGGCGCACGGACTGCGCGGGCCTTCGAGAGCGCCTGCGTCAGCACGCGCTCCGCATCCTCGGGTGGGGCCAGGACCAGCATCAGGTTGCCCATCGCGGCCTCGACCGTCGCCTCGGCGAGCGCGTCGGGATGGGCCGCGACCGAGGCCCTCGCCCGCTCGAGGGGGGCAAGGGCGGCGCGATATTCGCCTTGCGCCTGGAGCGTCTCCGAGACCCGAATCCAGGCGCGCGCCGCCTCGCGGGCATCGCCGGGATCACCACTCGCGTCGGCCCGCGCCTGCGCTGTCGTGGCCCGCTTCCGCAGTCGGTCGAGGTCGAGCGAGTCGTCCGCCGTCTTCGTGGGGCTTGCCTCGGCCACGGGTGCTGCCTCGGTGTGCAGATCGGCCGGCCTCTCGTCCGGAGGGGCGTCGAGCTCCGCCGCGGAGGAACGCAGCGCGGGTGAGACGCCGAGCAGGAGCACGGCCAGCCATCCGATCCAGGCGCAGCCGATGCCCCCGACGCATCGCCGGCCCGCTCGAGCCACGCGGACCCGGTCCGCCCCGCGGGCCGTTCGCGAAGCGGCACATTCCGCTTCCTCGCGGGAAGACACGCATCCGTGTCGGGTGCCGCGCGGCGGGCGATGCGGGGCGGGAGGCTGCATGACCCCGAGAGTAGGCGAGTCGGGTGGTAGCCTGCAGATCTGTTGGCGAATTCACAGACTCCGCGCGGCAGATCGTGCATGCTGTGCGAGGCGTCATGCTCGCCGCCGAACGCGGGAGCCCTTAACCTCCGTCGATCTGCGATCAGGCGCGCGATGCGCGAGCCTCGATCGCCCGTTCGGGTGGCGCGCGACCGCGACGGTGCGACGCAGACAAAGACGAGGTCACCCGTTGCAGGCCGCTGGTCCCGAGACAGTCCGCAGGAACGAGCCCCGCTCGCTGGCTTCGTCGGTCGTGACGCGCGCGTGCGCGGCGGCCGGCACGCTCGTGATCGGGCTGGTCCTGGTCGCAGGACTCGGGCACGCGCACGAGCAGGGCTATGGGATCGCCTATGCCGATCAGCCCACGCAGCCGGTCTACAGCCCGGCGCCGTCGGTCTCCTACAACGACGGCGGTGGCTCGATCCAGATCACCCGCACCTCCGTCGGTCGCTACACGGTCGAGTTCGAAGGGCTCGCGGACATCAGCACGCATGGCGGCACGATGCAGGTGACGGCGGTCGAGCCCGGCACCCACTACTGCAATGCCGTCACCTGGAACTCGCTGCAGGCCTTCGTCGCCTGCTACGACCTCGCGGGCGCGGCGTCCGACGCGCGCTTCAATGTCCTGCTGCTGCGGCCGGACGATCATGCGAACGACTACGGCTTTGCCTGGGTGAACGACGCCACCTCCGCGACCTCGACGCCGTCCACCTTCTACTCGTACAACACGGGTCCGGCGGCGGATCCGGGCACGCCCCCGATCTCGGTCGTGCGGCATCGCATCGGTCACTACACGATCGAGTGGCAGAATCTCGACCTGGCGGGAGACGGCCCGCGCGTCGATCTGGTGACGGCCTACGGGAGCAACGCGCGCTGTCAGATCGACGGAACGATTCCCGACGGCTTCAATGTCCGTTGCCACGCGCCCGGTGGGGCCGCGGTGGACTCGCGCTTCAATGCGCTGTCGATGCGTACGGAAGCGGGCGCGGACGGGCTGGGCTTCGCGTATGCCGACAGCGCTTTCTCGAACGGCTACGTGATCCTTCCGGACGACGCCTACAACGCGTCCGGCAGTGGTGACGTGACGGCCGAGCGGCTCGGGCCGGGCGACTACACCATGACCTGGAGCGGTCTCGACTCGGTCGGCATCAATCTCGGGCAGCTGCAGGTCTCGGCCGACAGCTTCTACGATCGCCTCTGCGGGCTCGAGTCGAGCGACGAGGACTCGGCCTCGATTCGCTGCGTCGACTCGTCGGGCAATCCCGCCGACTCGCGCTACCGGGCGCTCTTCCTGAAGCCGCCCAAGAAGGCCTGGTCCCGGAGCTATGCCTACGTCTGGGCCAACCAGCCGACGACCGCGAGCTACGTGCCCAACACGCTCTACTCGTTCAACCCGGGCGATGCGTCGGTCGTCGTCACGCGTAGCTCGACGGGCGCCTACTCCGTGGTGTTCAACGGCTACGAGGAGTTCGGGCCCTACGGCCACGTGCAGGTGAGCGCGACCGGATTCAGCGCGAGCCATTGCAAGGTCACGAGCTGGTTCGACGCGACCGCAAACGTGCGCTGCTTCTCCTCGACCGGCTCGCTCGTCGACTCGGCGTTCACGCTGCTCTATCTGAAGCCCGATTCCGGGCCGACCAACTTTGCCCATGCCTGGGCGAACAACGCCTCTGCAGCCTCCTATACACCGAACTTGCTCTATTCGCGAAATCCTGGACTCGGCCCGATCACGGCCACGCGTTCAGCGATTGGCGTCTACGCGATCACCTTCACGGGGCTGGGCGCGTTCGGCTTCAACGGGGGGCATGTCCAGGTCACGGCCTACGGCGGCAGTAGCGTCCGCTGCCAGGTCGTGAGCTGGTCGTCGTCGACTGCGAACGTCCGGTGCTTCACGTCGGCCGGGACGCCGGCCGATTCGGCCTACAACATCCTGATCATGCGGCCCGACGCGAACGAGGCCGCCCTCGGCTTCGCGTGGTCGAACGTCTCGACGACCGCGAGCTATACGCCTTCGACTGGCTACGCCTTCAACGCCGGGGGGGGCGCGGTGACAGGACAGAGGACGAGCACGGGAAGCTACGTCCTCACGTTCGACGGCTTCGCCGAGCAGGGCCTCGGACAGGGCACGCCGCTCGTGACGCCTTATGGCAGTGGCGCGCGGACCTGTGCGGCGTCGTCCTGGGTGGGCGGACTGGTCGGGATTCGCTGCTACAACTCGGCCGGGGCGCCGGCCGATAGCCGCTTCAACGTGCTGTGGGTGAAGTCGACGACCAACACGGTCCTGGACGAGGATACAACCCCCGTGCCCGAGCCGATCGGCGCGACCGGGCTGCTGCTCGGCGCGCTCGCTCTCGTGCTCTTCGAACGGCGCGTGGGGCGTGCGAGCGTAGAGAGATCCGCACGATGACGAAGTGGAAGGTCGCTCGCATGGCAGGCGCGATGGGCGCCGAGATCGAAGGCGTGGATCTGCGCGACGATCTCTCCGCCGCACTCCTCGACGATCTGGCGAGCGAGCTCTGGCGGCATCAGCTGCTCGTGATCCGCGGTCAGGATCCGACGCCGGACCAGCACGTCGAGATGGCGCGTCATTTCGGCGAGGTCGAGGAGCACACGTTCTTCTCGAATCTCGGAGAGGGTCGCGAGCAGATCACCGTGCTCGACTGGGATCGGCCGGGTGACGCCGCCGTCGCCTGGCACGCGGACGAGACGTTTCTCCCGAAGCCGCCGACGATCAACCTGCTGCACGCCCAGCGGATCCCGAGCTTCGGGGGCGACACGATGTTCGCGAGCACCTATCTCGCCTACGAGCGACTCTCGCCCGCGATGCAGCGCTATGTCTGCGAGCTGCGCGCCGAGCACGACCTCGCGAATACCTTCAAGCTGCGCGTCGAGGCCGGCATGCCCTTCCACAAGGAATACGGGCAGGCGCTCCGGGAGGGACGGCGCTTCAGCCATCCGATGGTCGCGACCCATCCCGAGACCGGGCGGCGCGCGCTGAACGTGAACCCGACCTACACCTCGCACATCGAAGGCGTGCCGCCGGCCGAGAGCCGCGCCGTCCTGGCGCATCTCTTCGCGCATACCGTCAATCATCATCACGTCGTTCGTCATCGCTGGCAGCCCGGCGACTTCGTGATCTGGGACAACCGCTGCGTCTGGCATGCGGCAGTCGGCGATACCCAGGAGAAGCGCGTCGTGCATCGCGTGTCGGTGCTCGGCGATCGCGAGCCGCGGCTGGTCTGACCGGCCGCCAAGGCTCCCGGTCTCATCGGGGCTCGGCGATCGGCAAGCGCGAGCGCTCCGAGCGGTCCGGCTGGGGTTGATCGCCGTGAACTGTGACGCCGCAGCGCCTGGATCTGCCGTCGAGGCACCCAGCGGACCCGGAAGCGCTGCGTCGAGGGAGAACGGCGATCAACCCCAGTCGGACCGCCAGGCACCGCACCCGAAGGCCTTCTTTCTCAGCCCCCTGGCGCGCCCACCCGTCATCGAATGAACGCGCGCCCGATCAGTCCGCCGGAATCTCGTCGAGCGTCCACTTCCCTTCCGTCGCCATCGCGGGCAGCCACGTCTCGACGAGCTTCCCGCCTTCGACGCGGAAGGTCTGCACCCAGTCCCACTGCATCTTCCCGTTGATCTTCCAGGTCCCGACCGACGTCACGTAGTCGCCTTCCGCCATCAGGAAATATCTGAAGTCCGAGATCGTCCACTGGTCCCTGATCGGCAGGACCTCGTCGCGATACTCCTCGGCCGTGACGCTGCGCGTCCCGCGCAGGTCGTGTCGCGTGTAGATCGGGCCCGCGAGCTCGGGAATCTTCGCGAAGTCGAGATTCGCCCACATCTCGTCGTACCAGCGTCGCATCAGGGCCTTGTTGTCTTCTTCCTTGCTCACGAATCTTCCTTTCGTCTCATCGCGCCAGAGTCCGGCTGGTGCGCCGGAATTCGATTGCGTCGGGGCCGGGGCGGCCGCGCCGGGGCTCGCAGAACATGACATCTCGGCCGGCCCAGCGCACGTCGGCTGCATTAGTATCCGCCCGGTTGCGGCGCGACCCCATCGCGTTCGCTCATTCGAATAGCGAGGACGAATCGTGGACGTATTCACCCTTCCCAACCTGATGAACCTGGGCGTGCTGATCTTCCTGCAGGCCGTGCTGGGCTTCGACAACCTGCTCTACATCTCGATCGAGTCCCAGCGCGCGCCGGCGGAGTCGCGCGCGAAGGTCCGGAAGATGGGGATCATCGTCGCGCTGGTGCTTCGGGTCATCCTGCTCTTCGCGATCATGTCGCTGCTCGAGTCCTTCGCGAGCCCGCTCTTCTCGGTCCACTGGACGGGAGTACTCGAGGGCGAGTTCACCTTCGCGACGCTGATCTTCCTGGCGGGCGGCGCCTTCCTGATGTGGACGGCGGTGAAGGAGATCTCGCATTTGCTGGCGATCGAGCATCTCGGGAGCGAGGGGCAGGAAGAGTCGACCAAGCCCGCGGCGCAGGTCGTGGCGATGATCGTGCTGATGAACCTGATCTTCTCCTTCGACTCGATCCTCTCCGCGCTCGCCATCACGAAGGTGTTTCTCGTGCTCGCGACCGCCATCGTGATCTCCGGCATCCTGATGCTCGTGCTCGCCGACTCGGTCTCGACCTTCATCGAGCGCAACCGCAAGTACGAGGTGCTCGGCCTCTTCATCCTGCTGATCGTGGGGGTCGTGCTGCTCGGCGAGGGCGGCCACGAGGCACATCTCACGCTGGCCGGCTTTCGCGTGGAGGCCATGTCCAAAGCAACTTTCTATTTCTCGATCGCGGTGCTGGTCGCGGTCGATCTGCTCCAGTCGAAGTACCAGGCCAAGCTGGCGCTCAAGCGGGCACGGCACGCGTAGGAGCGGGGGGCGTGCCGGGTGGGCCGGGCGGGCGGCGTGACGGGCTTCGACTCCGTCTCGGCGCGCGGGCGGAGGGCATGATGCCTCGTCGGCCAAGCTCGGCGCGCCTCGCATCCACGTGCGCGCGCCACGCCGCCCGCCCGGCCCACTCGGTGCGGTCGCGCTGGCAGATGCGTGCGTGCCGGACTTCCTGTTTTACGGGTGCGTTCGCTGTGCTGCCGCAAACCGCATTCGAGAAGGCCTTCGGTCGCGGCAATGCGCCCAACCCCTCGATCCGAGCGATGGTCGTCTGCGTATCCGGCCCGACCTGCTCCGCAGTCTCGAGCGTTGCGGTCGAGTGTCGTGGCGCGCGGATGTGGATGCGAGGCGCGCCTGGCACCCATGGCGAGGCATCATGCCCTCCGCCCGCGCGCCGAGACGAGTCCAGAGCACGTCACGACGCTCGGCCGCAACGCCTGGCACGGCCGGCTACTACTCGAGAGCCGATCAGGCGTTCGGCTCTTCGCGCTGGATCGGGAAGGCGTCCATGTAGTTGCTGAAATATTCGACGATCTCGTCGCGATCGATCCCGAAGTCGCCCTCGAGGTCGTAGATCACCTTGCCGTGGCGGCCGCGGGGATGCGTCTCGATGTAGTGGTCGATCTCGGCCCTGGTCTGCTCGGTCATCGGCAGCCCGGCGCGCTCGTAGATCCGGTCGAGGGTCCCGCGATCGTCCGCCATGAACTCGTGGAAGTAGACGTGCTCCGTGCGGTCGGCGGGCAGGCTCGCCTTGTCGCGGACGATGCCGTCGAGGAGTCGCTTCTGGAGCAGCTGCGCGTGGGGGATCAGCTCATCCGGATCGACTGGATCTCGCGATAGGCGCGCTGCATAGCATGTCATCGTCGCCCAGGAGGTGAAGACCGAGACGGGATCGCGATGGGTGCAGACGATCGTCGCGTCGGGGAAGGTCTCGACGAGCGCCGGGATCCAGGCGAGGTGCTGGGGGCTCTTGAGCACCCAGCGCTCCTTCGGCTCGAGGAATTGCAGCGCCTTGAGCGCTCGCTTGAGGAACGCGTAATGCGGCCGCTGATCCTCGGCGAAGTAGCCCTCCATCCAGTCGGTGAGCGGCTGGCTGGTCGCCATCAGGAGCGACGACAGACACAGGTTCTGGAGCTCGACCTCTTCGTGGATGCCGTCGTTCGGCACGTCGTACATGTTCGTCATCAGCGGGATCAGCAGGTTCTGCTGCTCGAGCGCGGCCTCGCCATTGGCGATGCGATCGTCCGGGACCTCGCCGCGGCGCGCGGCGACGCTCGGGATGGGCTCCTGGGACTCCCACCGTCGCAGGGCGCGCAGGCGTGAGTCGGCGCCGATCAGGTTCAGCAGATGCGAGGTGCCCGACCGCGGCAGGCCCGCGATGATCAAGGGGCGCTCGATCTCGATCTCGTCGATCTCGGGGTGCTCGAGGTAGAGCGCTTCGAG
The DNA here is from genome assembly GCA_963698485.1 of uncultured delta proteobacterium. GTDB lineage: Bacteria > Myxococcota_A > UBA9160 > UBA9160 > UBA4427 > UBA4427. The sequence continues at coordinate 436,949 of CAVORA010000007.1, forward strand.
GCGGCTGCGCTGGATCAGGTAGCGCTTGAGACTCTGGAACGTCACGAAGCGACCCATGCGGGTGTAGTTCCGGTCGCCGAGGCAGGCCTCGACGTAGGTCTCGAGGCGCGTGTTCCAGTCCTCGTCCTCGAAGAGCGGCACGTCGCACTCTGCGCGGGCACCCTCGATGATCGCCTTGGCGCTCAGCTCGAAGGGCACCTGCTCGATCATCGCAAACGCAGCGAGCGCCGCCTCCGAGTGGCGAGGCGCTCGGAAGTCCGTGATCCGGATCGTGTTGTCGGTCATCGCGCTAGGCGGCCCCGACCTTCGCAAAGACCTCTTCCGTCGGCTCGATCATGCGCTGATAGGTCGCCTGGATGACGTCGTCGCCGATGTCGAAGACGACGCGGGCGCCCTCCGGACCGACCGGATCTTCCTTCATGCAGTCGGGCATCTTGTCGTCCGCGGCGGTCCAGCCGGCGCGCTTGTTGAACTCCCACTCGTCGGCGAGACATTGCCAGGTCATGTCGAGGAACTGCTTGCGGCTGATCTCCTCGCCGAAGTAGGCCGAGTAGAACTCCCGGATCTGCTCCATGTTCGGCATCAGGAACATGCAGAAGCCCGAGGCATCGATGGCGGCGTTGATGTGCTGCTGCTCCTGGGAGAGCCGCGCCATCTGGTCGGGCGTGGCGCCCGGGTTGACGACGAGGCCCGCCGTGTGGTCGGCGCCCATGGCGCTCGTCACGTAGGTGACGCCCGTGGCCTTGAGCGGCCGCGGATCCCAGGCGGGGATCGCCTGACCGTGGACGGTCGGGACGCGGTGGTGGCCCGTGGCCTTGCCGGTGGCGTCCGCGCCGTGGCCGATCATGTCGGCCGAGACGTCGCCGTTGCCGACGGCCTCGATCAGCCGCTCCATGCCGATGTTGTCGCCCCACTCCATGCCGCCGGAGTCCATCAGGATGCCCAGTGCGGCGCCGGTCTCGATCGTGTCGAGTCCGACCTCGTCGCAGAGCCGGTCGAGCGACGCGACCTTGTCCCAGGTGTCGACCGCGCAGTTCGCGCCTAACAAGGTCAGCGTCTCGAACTCGAGCGCGCTGGTCTTGTAGTTGCCGTCCTTGTCGTGGACGATGTTGCTGCAGGAGACGATGCAGCCGGTCATGCAGTTGTGCATGCCGCCGCCGCGCTCTTCGAAGCTGGCGATGATGCCGGTGCCGGTCAGCGTCGGGGCGTCGGGGGACTGGCCCTCGATGCGGTTCTTGTAGGGGAAGGTGTTCAGCATCTGGGCGAGGTCGACCGAGGGGCTCGTGCCGTATTGCATCGGCTGCGGGCCGTCCAGATAGGTCTTGCTCAGGCCCTTGCAGAGCTTCATGAAGGCCTTCTTGTCGGCGCCGTGACGCACGCCGAGCTTGCCGGCGTCGACGGCGACGTACTTGAGACCCTTGCTGCCCATGACCGCGCCGAGGCCGCCGCGCGCGGCGTGGCGCGCCGGTCGGCGCTCTTCGTCCTGATCCGTGCAGCAGACCGAGGCCCCGCGCATCATGCGCTCGCCCGCCGGGCCGATCGACACGAAGGAGGCGTTGTCCGAGTAGCTCTTCGAGAGGTGCTCGATCAGCGCGTAGTTCCAGAGGCCCTTGCAGTCGGGAACCTCCTTCACGCTGACGCCGTCGGCATTCACGTCGAGGGCGTAGCGGGCCTCGCGATCCGCCGGCTGGCCGGTCACGATGATCACGCGATAGCCGAGCTTCATCATGTCCTGCGCGGGGTTGCCGCCGGCGTTGGCCTCCTTGATGCCGCCGGTCAGCGGGCTCTTGCCGCCGACGGACATGCGGCCCGAGGTCGGAGCGGCGGTCCCGGAGAGCACGCCGGGCGCCAGCACCAGGATGTTGTCGGGCCCGAGCGGATCACAGGTCGCGTCGCACTCCTCGACCAGGATGCGGGCCGACAGCGCTCGCCCGCCGAGCATCTTCCACTTCTCGGGAAAGTCCTCGACGGTTGCGGTCTGGGTCGTCATGTCGACTCGGATCATCTGATCGCCCATGGTGGCTGGCTCCTTTTCCATCTTCTTCGCTGGGGTTCCGTGCAGGCTCTTGCCGCGATCGCGGCTCGGACGGGCGCGAGCGTTCGGGAGGTGGAACGGGCTCGCTGCCGCGCCCCCATGATGGATAGGGAGGGAGCCAGAGTCAATCGTTCCCGGCGCCCCGACCGGCGTCGCCGAGCCGGGAGCGGGGTGGCGATCGAGCCGAAAATCGCCCGATCCCCCGGCGCCGGGCCCGATCTGCGTACCGCCGGCCCGGCGGATCGAGCTATGGTGGGCGAGCCCGATCAGCGGGGCTCCGGAGGCCCGGACATCTTGGAATCAATGATCGATGTGGTCGGTCTTTCGGAGATCGCGAGTGGGGCGTGGACCGGCCTCGCGGGGGCGACGGCCTTCTTCTCCGACGCGGGCTCCCTGCTCTGGCTGGCGTTCGGGCTCGGGCTCGTGCACGCCTTCGACGCGGATCATGTGATGGCGCTCTCGGTGTTCGCGACGGGCGAGAAGAGCGGTCGTCGCGGTCTGCGGGCGGGGCTTCGCTGGTCAGCGGGGCACGGCGCGATGCTGCTCGTCGTCGGCCTCGTGCTCTTCGGGCTCGGCCGAACGCTCCCGATCGGGGTCGGCGTGCTCGCCGAGCGCGCGGTGGGGGTCTTGATGGTCGGCCTCGGCCTCTATGTCTGGGCCGATCTCGCCCGACAGCGCGCCCACCTGCACTTTCACGCGCACGACGGATACCCGCCCCACGCGCACTGGCATTCGCACTCCACGGATTCGCCCCATCCCCGTGCGGAGGCCCATCAGCACGAGCACGCGGCATCGATGGTCGGCGCGCTCCATGGACTCGCGGGCGCGGCCCCGATCCTCGCGCTGCTGCCCGCGGCGGCGCGCACGCCGGGCCCCGGGCTCGGTTCTCTGGTCGTCTATCTGGTGGTCTTCGGGCTCGGCGTGGCGATCGCCATGGCGTGTGTCAGCGGAGCACTCGGTCATCTGGCGGGACGACTCTCCCGGAGGTCTCAGAGCTCGTTGCTCTCGTGGCTGCGCGCCGCGAGCGCGACCGGCTCGATCGCGCTCGGGCTCTGGCTGGCTGTGATGGCCTGATCCGACGGTCTCGCTTCGCTGTCGATGGCCTGCCCCCGCCGGGTCTCGGCTCCTGACCCCTAGTCCGTGTGCGGTGCATCGCGCCGTCGATCGGGAATGCGATGATCGCGCGATCGAGTCCGCGGCTGTTTGCCGGGGCGGAACGAGGAATCGAAATGTCCGACGCAATGTCCTGGGATCAAGCCATCGCGGCGCTCACGACCGCGCCCGGCTCGCCCTTCGAGATCAGAGAGCGCGAGATCGACGGCGAGAGCCAGAAGGTCTTCGCGAATCTGCCCAGCTCGCTGCGCGACGCCTTCGAGGCCACCCGATCGAACGGCGACAAGACCTTCCTCGTCTACGAGGACGAGACCTGGAGCTTTGGCGACGTGATGCATCGCGTGGACGAGATCGCCGACGCCCTGGTCCATCGCTACGGGGTCTCGCCCGGCGATCGCGTCGCCATCGCCATGCGCAACTACCCCGAGTGGATCGCCTCCTTCGCGGCCATCACGTCGATCGGTGGGATCGCCGTCTGCATGAACGCCTGGTGGACGCCGGACGAGATGGCCTACGGCCTCGACGACAGCGGCGCCAAGGTCCTGATCGCCGACATCGAGCGCATCCGCACGGCCGAGTCGGCGCTCGCGCGAGGCGGCATCGCGGCGATCGTCGTGCGTCATGCGGGCGAGCTGCCGGCTGGCGTCGATCGGCTGGAGGACGTGCTGCGGGCGGGGGCGGCGATGCCCGAGGTCGAGGTCCGACCCGAGGACGATGCCACGATCCTCTATACGTCGGGGACGACGGGCTTTCCGAAGGGCGCCGTCTCGACGCACTACGCGATCCTGTCCGCGCTGCGGGCCTTCGCCTGTCGGGCGCTGGTCGGCGCGATGACCCAGCCGCCGAAGGAGCCCAATCCCTTCGAGGCGTGCTTCATCCTGGCGGTGCCGCTCTTTCACGTGACCGGACTCGTGCCGGTGATGCTCTCGTGCTTTCTGAACGGCATCAAGCTCGTGATGATGTACAAGTGGTCGCCGGAGCGGGCGCTCGAGCTGATCGAGCGCGAGCGCGTGACGCAATTCGTCGGCGTGCCGACGATGACCATCGATCTGCTCGAGAGCCCCGACTTCGCGGCGCGGGACACGTCGAGTCTGGCCTCGGTCGGCGGAGGCGGAGCGCCGGCACCGCCCGAGATGGTGAGTCGGGTCGACAAGAGCTTCGAGCGGGCGCGGCCGGGGCTCGGCTACGGGATGACCGAGACCAACGCCTACGGGCCCCAGAACTCCGGCGCGGACTATCTGCGCAAGCCGCGCAGCTCAGGGCGCGCGGTCCCGATCCTCGAGGTGCAATGCTTCGACGAGAACATGAACCCGCTCGGTCCGGGCGAGGTGGGCGAGATCTGCTTCCGCGGTCCCAACCTGATTCGCGGCTACTGGAACAAGCCAGAGGCGACGGCGGAGACGATCGTCGGTGGCTGGCTGCGCAGCGGGGACCTCGGGCGCATCGACGAGGAGGGCTTCGTCTTCGTCGAGGATCGGGCCAAGGACATGGTCCTGCGCGGGGGTGAGAACATCTACTGCGCCGAGGTCGAGGCGGTGATCTACGAGTTCGAGGACGTCCACGAGGCGGCGGTCTTCGGGCTGCCCCACGATCGGCTCGGAGAAGAGGTCGCGTGCGCGGTGCTGCCGAAGAAGGGGCGCACCATCGACGTCGAAGCGCTGCGGGTCCACGTCGCGGTCAAGCTCGCGAAGTTCAAGGTGCCGACGCACGTCGAGGTGTTCGAGCAGGCGCTGCCGCGAAACGCCTCGGGTAAGATCCTCAAGCGCGACATCCGCGACGAGCTGATCGCGCGACGCGGCTAGAGGCAGCGGGCGGGCGGGCGCCGCACGGGGCCGCGTCGGCCGATCGCCGTCGGCTCAGTCCGCGTCGAGACGCGCGATCACCGGGGCATGATCCGACGCCGTCAGTCCGTCCTTCTTCTTCCGGAAATCGCGGTCGATCTCGACCGTCCGCAAGCGCCGGACGACGGCGGGGGTGCCGAGCAGGAAGTCGATGCGCAGCCCGTGCTTGCGATGGAAGGCGCCGCCGCGGTAGTCCCACCAGCTGAAGGCCCGGGTCTCGGGCTCGCGCTCCCGGAAGAGGTCGACGAGGCCCGCGTCGAGCAGCGCCGCCATGCGCGCGCGCTCCTCGTCGGTGTGGAAGATCGAGCCCTGGAACTCCGCTTCGTTCCAGCTGTCGAGCGCGGTCGGCACGATGTTGAAGTCGCCGCAGAGGACCGCGCTCTCGTCCGGCTTCACGAACTTCGATGCCCACTCGCGCAGGGAATCGAACCAGGCGAGCTTCCGGGGAAAATCCTCGTGGTCGACGCTCTTGCCGTTCGGGCAGTAGAGCGTCGTGAAATCGACCGAGAGATCGCCTTCGCCGACGCGCGCCCGGATCAGGCGGGCGCCGAGCTCCTCCTCGCCGGGGAGCCCAGCCTCGATCGGCTCGATCGGGAGCCGGGAGAGGATCGCGACCCCGTTCCAGGACTTCTGCCCGTGGGTCACGGCCTCGTAGCCGAGGGCGCGGAAGTCGTCGTGGGGGAACTTGGCGTCCTCCATCTTGAGCTCCTGGAGGCCGACGACGTCCGGCTGGCGCTCTTCGAGCCAGAGCTTCAGAAAGTCCATGCGAGCGCGAAGGCCGTTGATGTTCCAGGTTGCGATCTGCAATCGGCTGCTCTCCCTGTTCGGGTCTGCACTGCTTTTCGGGCGGGCTCCGAGCGGGGCCCGAGGAATTTCGGGCGAAGCGTATCACGGCTCATCCGGGGTCCGGGGTCGGGGCTCGTTCGGTCCGGGGCGCCGCGAGGGGGCTATTCTCCGTGATTCAACCAGCTGGGAGATCCTCGAGATGGCACTTTTCGGAAAGAAGATGGAGATTCCGAGCGCGCGCGAGGCGCTGCCCGGACGCGCCGAGCGAATGCCGATTCCCGCGGCGCACGTCGTGACCGGCGAGCCGCTCGATGGTCCCTTCGAGGGCTTCGAGCGGATCCTGGTCGCGATGGGCTGCTTCTGGGGTGCGGAGCGAAAGTTCTGGGAGGCGCCTGGCGTGATCAGCACGTCGGTCGGGTACGTCGCCGGACACACGCCGAATCCGACCTACGAGGAGGTCTGCTCGGGCATGACCGGGCATACCGAGGCCGTCCGTGCGATCTTCGACCCGAGCGTCACGAGCTACGAAGAGATGCTGCGGGTGTTCTGGGAGAGCCATGACCCGACCCAGGGCATGCGTCAGGGCAACGATCGCGGCACGCAATATCGCTCCGGGCTCTACTACTACGACGATCGGCAGAAAGAGCTGGCGCTGCGCTCTCGAGACGCGTTCCAGCAGAGGCTCAGCGCGGCGGGCTACGGGAGGATCACGACCGAGATCCAGGCGGCTCCCGAATATTATTTTGCCGAGGAATATCACCAGCAATACCTCGCCAAGAATCCGAGTGGCTATTGTGGGCTCGGCGGTACGGGGGTCTCTTGCCCAGTGGGACTGGAAGAGAGCTGACCGGAGCCCGGGCGCAAGCGCGCCGGTTTCGGAGGCGAGGCGTGCGCAACATCGCAACGCTCCGCCCTGAAGCCTCGATGCATTCACCAAGCACAACTTCAAGGGTGGAATCATGGACCTGATCCTGCGCGAGAACGCGTTTCTCGGAGAAACCCATATCGTGACCGGCGCAGCCCAGGGGATCGGTCTGGCCGTCGCCGAGGCGCTCGCCCGACACGGTGCCCAGGTCGCGATGGTCGACATGGACAGAGGACGACTCGAGAAGGCCGCGTCGGGGATCGAAGAGGCGGCGGTCTCCCCGCTGGTCGTCCCTGCGGACGTGACCTCCGAGGAAGACGTCGTCCGTGCCGTCGGTCAGGTCCTCGAGGCGAGCGATTGCATCAATGGCGTCGTCAACGTCGCCGGCATCACGCGCGATTCGCGCATCACGAAGAAGTCCCTCTTCGACTTCAACCTCGTGCTCTCGGTTCATCTCGGCGGCACGTTCCTGTTCACGCGCGAAGTCGCGAACCAGCATTGGCACAAGCTCTTCAAGGCCAACGGCAACGAGCCCCTCGACGACGGCGTGAACCGATTCATCGTGAACTTCTCGTCCGTCTCCGCCCGCAACGGCAATATCGGCCAGGTCGACTACACCGCGGCCAAAGGCGCGATCGAGGCGGTCACCCGAACGACGGCGCGGGAGTTCTCGGGCTATCGGGTCCGGGTGAATGCGATCGCGCCGGGCCCGGTCAACACGCCAATGCTGGCGGGCGTGGGCGAGCAGGGCATCGAGGCCATGCGTCGATCGACGCTGCTCGGAAAGGTCGCGGAGCCCTGGGAGCTGGCGGCGACGGTCGTGGGCATGGCTTGCCCGCTGGTGTCGGGCTACACGACCGGTCAGGTCTTTGCGGCCAACGGCGGCATGTACATGGCCTGACGCGCACGCTCCGTGTGGCTGTCTTCAGGCCTGGGCCGGCGGAAGCCGTACGAGCGCCTGCGTCCCGCAGCCCGGCGTGCTGTCGAGATGGAAGGCCAGGCCGAGCTCTTGCGCCTCGAGGGCTGCCCCGATCAGTGCGGACTCCCGCGGCGTGCGGGGCGTCTCGGTCCGACGGATCCGGCGAAGCGCCTCCGCGTCGAGATGCGGACCCGTGTCGTGGACCTCGAGGTAGATGCCCGGCTCGGAATCGCGCGCGACCGATCGAAGCGGGATCGGGTGGGCCTTCGAGAGATGACTCCGGCCCGGCCTGAGCGAGCCGGCCAGAACGGTCACGAAGACGGGTTGGCGATCGGCCTCCGAGAGCGCTGCGGCCACCAGCTGGTCGAGCAGGTGCTCGAGGTCTCGCGCGTTCGCACGCACCCGAGGAAGCGCCGGCTCGAGCAGCGCTTCGAACGCGACATCCAGCCTCGCGTTGCGGGCTCGCTCGACATGGGCTGCGAGTGCACGCGCGACGACATCGCCGACCCGGATCGGGCTCGCCGCGCTCGACGCCGTCTTCTTTCGTCGTCGGGTCTCCGGTTCGCCCTGCGCGTGTGCGCTCGAGCTCGCCGCGCCCGCTGGCTCCCGTTCTTCGGGGGCATCGATCTGCCTGGCCACGGCGATGAAGCGTTCGATCTCCGCGTTCTCGTCACGCAGGGGCTCGACCTCGAGACGGACGTGGATCGATCGTCCGTCGAAGGTCTCGAAGGGCATCTCGACGGTGGACGCGCGGCCTGCCAGGAATTGCTGCGCGACGAAATCGACGAGCTCGACCTCGAGGCCGGCGCGGTCGAGAAAATGAGTGATGGGCTTGTCGAGGGTCTCCTCGAGCGGGAAGCCCGTCAGCTGGCTCCAGGCTTCGTGGGTCCACTCGACGACCCCCGCGAGATTGCCGACGAGCACGGCGTGGCCGACGTCGAGAGCGGTTGCGCGATGGATTCGAGCCAGCCGGGCGGCGGTCGTGCGAGCGTTCGGCCTGATCTCCGTCATGATCGTGCTCCTCGCTGCCGCAGACGCTAGCGCGGCCCTGCGCGATGCCCGCGAACGATCGTTCGTGGCGTCGTGTCATGCTGGAAGGTCGGATCGAAGGGGAACTCGGAAAGGGCGCGCGGCACCGATCGGCTCGGTAGACTAAGCGGGCACCATCTGGGGTGCGGGAGCGTCTAGATTGAAGCCGGATCGACCAGAGGACAATCGACTACGTCGCGCCGACCCACGGCGCGCCGACGAGTCGGAGAACGAGCCGGGCGTCGCGAGCGGGGGTGAAGGGTCGCTCGACGCCGACGCGCCGGAGCCATTGACGGGCAAGGCCGCCACCCAGGAGCGGATCCTCGCGGCGGCCTCCGCGCTCTTCCTGGCGCGTGGCTACGAGAACACGACCATCGCGCAGGTGGCCGCGCGTGCTGAAGTCTCGCGGGCGACCGTGTTCTGGCATTTCAGCGACAAGGAGTCGCTCTTTCGAGAGTGCTTCAATCGCATCTGTGAGCCCTTTCGCGCGTCCCTCGCGCGAGACCAGTCTTCGCTCCCCGCCGAGAAGCGACTGCGAGAGCAGGTCGAGCTCTACCAATCCTTCATCGCCCAACATCGCGGTGACGTCGACGGATTCATCCGCTGGGCGATGGAGCACACCAGCTTCCGTGATTGGCTGATCCGCAGCGTGCTCGATCTGCACAATCGTTTCGGCGACGCGCTCGCCGAGACGATCGCGGAGATCGTGCCGCCCCATCACGATCCGCAGGCGATCGCGAACGGGATCCTGGTGATGCTGGACGGAGGGGTGTTCCTGTCCTACTTCGATGCTTCCTCGCGTGCGGCGGAGATTCGCCAGGCGAGCATCCAGGCGGTGCTCGACATGATCCCGCGTCGGGTGCCCGGTCGGTACTGACGCGCTTGGCCAGGGTTGCCCGGCGTGCGCGCCTGCACGATCCCGACGTGATTCGTCGCGCCATCGCGCAGGGAAGGCCGGTCGGGATCCTGCTCGTCCGAGAGGGCGACTGGTCCTCGGAGGTCGCGGCGCTGGTCGAAGAGGCGCGGCTCGCCGGCGTCTCGATCTCGATCGAGTCGGCGCGGGAGATGCGTCGGATGTCCGAGGACGACGGCGCGCCCGAAGTGCTGGCGATGGAAGGGCCTGCGCCCGCGACCGACCTCGGCGCACTGATGGAGCGCGAAGGCGTCGTGTTCATACTCGTCGGCCTGCGTTATCCGGCGAATGTCGGATTCATCCTGCGCTCGGCCGAGGTCGCGGGCGCTGCCGGGGTGGTGGTCGCCAATCGCTGGACGGACTCGGAGTGGGCGGAGGCGCGTCGCGTCGGGATGCGCGCGGATCGCTTCCTGTCCGTTCTTCCGGCCCGCGCTGACGACGCCGTCGCGGCCGCCCTCGCTTCGGGCAGGCGTCTCGTCGCCGTCGAGACGAGCGGCGAGTCGCCGCCCTGGTCCGCCGACCTCACCCGGCCAACGGCCTTCCTGATCGGCAGCGAAACGACGGGGATTCCGGGAGACCTGCTGTCGCGGGCCGATCAGGTGCTGCGGATCCCGACCTTTGGATTCATCCCTTCCTACAACGTCCAGGCTGCCACCAGCATGCTGCTCGGTGAGTACCTTCGCCAGAACCAAGGGCGCCTGAACCACGAGCGTTAGGCGAACGCGCGGGTCTTCCCCCGATCAATCGTTCAGCGCGATGATCGCCTCGGCCCGATCGAGTCGATCGACGGAGCCTTCCTTGATCCGCTTGCAGCGACTCTCGAGGTCCGCCATGCGCCTGTTGATCCAGGACGCCGCGAGATCGAAGCGGCGCGGATCCGCCTTCGCCTGCTTCAGGAGCTCGGCGCCGGCGATCACGCTCGCGACGACCTCCGCCAGCGACTGCGCGGACATCAAGGCGTAGTTGAAGTCGGCGAGCAGCGCGCCCGCGGCGCCGAGGATCTGGTTCATGCCCTCGAGCACCTTGTCGGCCTGCTCCTTCAGCTTCGGATCCTCGAAGGTCTTGAGCTCCTGCTCGAGGGACTCGAACACCACGCCCAGCGCGCCCTTGCCGATCTCCTTCAGCGCGAAGGAGACCTGGATCTCGGAGGTGCCTTCGTAGATCGTGGTGATGATCGCGTCGCTGTGGAGCTTGCCGACCTCGGACTCGGCCATGAAGCCGAGGCCGCCGTGGATCTGGATTGCGTCCCGGCTGATGTCGTCGGCCGCCTCGGTCCCCATGTACTTGGCGAGCGGCGTCAGCAGGCGGATGCGCGTGGCGTTGCTCTCGTAGAGCGCCTCGAGCTCGACCCGCTCCGAATCCGAGAGCTCGCCCGACCCCTTGCGCGCGCGGGCCAGCGCCTTCCCGATCGCATGGTTCTCGTCGACCAGCGCGCAGGCCCGGTAGAGCAGCGCGCGGCTGCCTTCGAGCGCGAGCGTCATATTCGCCAGCCGATCCTTCATGAGCGGCTGCTCCGCGATCGGCCGCCCGAACTGCACGCGGTCGCGGGCGTACTGAAGCGCCACCTTGAGTGCGGCCTCTGCGATGCCGACACCCTGAGCCGCGACGCCGAGGCGCGCGTTGTTCATCAGCGACAGCATGGCTTTGAAGCCGTCGCCCTTCTTGCCGACGAGGAAGCCCTCCGCGTGATCGAAGTGGATCGCCGCCGTCGGTGAGCCATGGATCCCGAGCTTCTCTTCGAGACGTGCGACGCTGACGCCGTTCTTCTCGCCCGAGGGCAGGGTGCGGGGGGTGAGGTAGAGCGATAGCCCCTTGGTCGTGCCCTTCGACTGATCGAACGTGTCCGCATCGCGGGCCAGCACGAGATGGATCTCGCAGCCGCCGTTGGTGATGTAGATCTTGTCGCCGTCGATGAAATAACGTCCGTCTTCTTCGGTGGCGCGCGTCTGGATCGCGCCGAGATCGGAGCCCGCTTGCGGCTCGGTCAGATCCATCGCGCCCATGACCTCGCCCGAAGCGAAGCGCGGCAGGTAGGCTCGCTTCAGCTCCTCGGATCCGTAGGCCTGGATGTCTTCGGCGACGCCGGCCTGCAGACCGAGGATCGTCATCAGCCCCGCGTCGGCGCGGGAGACCATCTGCAGGATCACGTTCGACACGAAGGAGGGCAGCCCGAAGCCGTCGTACTCCTCCTCGACGCCGAAGCTCACGAGCCCCGCCTCTCGGAGCTTGTCGAGGGTCTCCTGGATATGCGGCGGATAGACGACCTCGTCGCCTTCGAGGGCCGCGCTCTGGTGCCAGCCGGCGCGCAGCGCGGGCTCCTGCTCCTCACAGATCTGCGCTGCGGTCTCGAGCACCTCCTGCAAGGCTGCTCGATCGACTTCGACGTCGCTCGCCTCGCCCTTGCGCCAGTTGAAATACGCTTCCCAGTCGATCAGCTCCTGGAGGTACAGAAGAACGGCGTCGCCCATGTATTCGCTCATGTCGGATTTCCTCGGGCCCGTGGCTGTCTGTGGGCCGTGTCCGGAGCCTAGGCTCCGGATGTGCGACTCCAAGTCAGACGGGCTGTGGCCGCGAACGAGGTCGCGGTGGTGGGGTATCGACCATTCGATCGATCCGGTGAAGGGGCGCGCGCGTTCTGGAGAAACTTCTACCAGAAGCGCCCGACCTCGTCGCGGTCCACGTTGCGTTAGCCGTTGTCGGGCGCGGGGGCAGCGGGCTGGCTATCACGGACGAGCGCACCGCCGTTTCGCCCCGGGCCGTCCGCGCCGCCGTGCGAATCCGCTCCGCGGGTGGCGCGAATGGGCCTTCGCTGACCCAGCTCGTCGAGTACCTCGACGGGGACGAAGCCGCCGTCGAGCCGGATCGGCGGGGCTCCGTCGCCTGCGGACGTGCCGGACCGTTGCCCGCTCGCTCGCTCGCCCGGCGCCGACGGGGCGAGGTCGAGTTGCTGTGTCGTGCGGGAGAGGGAATCGGATAGATCCGGGGGCTCGGGCTCCGAGTCGCCCATGAGCAGCGCGATCAGGATTCCTCCGACCACGGCCGCCGCCGCGCCGAAGGCGAACTGGCGGCCGACGCGTGCCAGGCTGCTGCCGCGAATGGCGCGCAGCTCTTCCGGCGAGGGAGGTGCGTCGAGCGGGTCTTCGGGGTCGCACTCGAGGCGGTCGCGGTCGAGCAGCGGGGAGGCGGCGCCGGTCGGCGCCGACGGGGCGCTTTCCACCGGCTCTTCGAGCGTGATCTCGGGCGCTGCAGAGAGCATGGCATCGGTCTCGTCCGGCGCCTCCGCTGCCGGAGGATCCATGCGCTCGGTGACATCGGCGAGCGACTCGGGAATCTTGCCCGCGTCGGTGAACTCGTCCTCGAGAGCGAGATCCTCGAACTGGTCCGCGAGATCCCAGAGCTCCTCCTCGGGCGCATCCGGATCCACGTCGCAGACCGCGTGCACGAGGCTCGCATCGATCTGGGAGACGCCGCGCGAGGCCGCCTCGTCGAGGAGCCTCTCGCAGAGCGCCGAGACCTCGAGCGGGACACCCCCGGTATAGCCGTGGATCGCGTGGGCCGCGTCCTCCGTGAAGAGCCGGTCGCCGCGCCAGCCCGCGCGCTTCAGATGGCGTGCGATGTAGGACGCCACCCCGTCGCGCGGCAGCGGCGCGAACTCGAGCTGCAGCGTCTGGATCCGGTCCAGCCACCAGACGAGCGGCGCGGGATCCTCGCCCTTCTCCGCGCCGAGACGCGCGAGCAGCACGCTCTGGACGACGGGTCGATCGTCCTCGCTGCGATAGCTGAGGATCACGTCGAGGTGGTCGAGGAATTCTTCGCGGGCCTTCTCCGCCTGATCGATGACCAGCACCAGCCGCTTTTCCCGCGCCGCCTCGAGCAGCCGGGTTCGGGCCATGCCGCCCTGTGCCAGCCCCCATTGCTTCGCGATCGTGCCTCTCGCCGTGTCCCAGGAGAGCGTCGGGTCCGTGACCAGTGCGACCCGCGCGGTCTCCCCGAGCAGCTTCGGAAGGGCCCGCGCCAGGCTGGTCTTGCCCAGACCGCGCTTGCCGTTCACGCAGATCCGCGACGCGTCCTCGGCGAGCCCAGCCTGGATCGTGGCGAAAGCCTCGCGCAGCGCTCGGGTGCCCAGGATGACCTGCGTCTGGCCCTGGCCGTCGAAGGGAGACTGCTCGAGCTCGAAGAACTTCAGGTAGGCGGACATGCGCGGGTCTCGCTGGAGCGGTTTGGGCAACACATTGGATTTACATCGAAAATCGGCCGGTCGACCGGCTCTCTTGAGCCTCGAGTGGCTGCCCCGAGCGCGAATCCGGGGCAGTCGAGACCGGTCTGGGCGGGAACGGTCGGGTCGACGCGGGATCCGGGTCGTCCGGCGGATGGACGGGCCGGCGGATCGATCTGCGTGTTCACGGATGGACGGCCAGCCGCTTCGCGGATCGGGTTGAGAGCGCGAGGGACCTTTGCCTCGGCTGGCCGCCCTCGCTTAGACTCGCCTTCGGCGGGGTGGGTGCGGGCTCATTTCGACATCGACACTGCGAGGAGTGAGCCAGGTTGTCCATCAGAGCCACGTTGACCGTCATGGGCGGTCTGCCGGAGCAGGCCGGGCAGGTCTTCGATGTCGGTCCGGGCACGACGACGCTCGGCCGCGGCCTGAGCTGCGACATCCAGCTTCCCGACCAGAGCATCTCCCGGCTGCACGCCGAGCTCGTCTGGGAAGGGGAGCGGCTCTTCCTCGTCCACAAGAGCCAGGTGAACCGAACGCTGGTGAACAGTGTGCAGATCACCGATCGCCGCCAGCTGCGCGGCGGCGAGGAGATCCAGCTCGCGGATCGCGTCGTGCTCCGGCTGAAGATCGAGCGTGAAGAGGCCGCCCTGCCGGTCCTGGAGCCGCTGGCGGAAGAGCCCGAGCCGCAGGCGACCGTCGTTCCCGCGCCTGAGGCAGCCCCCGAGCCGCGGGTCGAGCCCCCTCCGGCCCCGCCCGCGCCCCCACCGGCTGCGGCGGTCGCGCAGGAGCCGGTCGCTGCCCCGCCGCCCTCCGCCCCGCCTCCGTCCGCGCCCGCGCCCGCCGCAGAGGATGTTCTCGCGGCGTCCGCGCCGCAGGAGGAGGAGATCGGCGAGCGGACCGCGCACCACGCGCGTCCCGTCTCCTCGGACGAGCCCCCGCCCGACCCGTCGAGCGTGAAGCTCGCGATCATCGGCGCCGGCCCGGCCGGCATCGCCGCCGGCGTGCGCGCCGCCGAGCGCGGTATCGACCACACGCTCTACGAGCGCTCGGTGCTGGCCGACACGATCGTGAAGTACCAGAAGGGCAAGTTCGTGATGGCCGAGCCGCCGCAGCTGCCGCTGCAGGCGGATCTCAAGATGGTCTTCGAGGAGGCGGTTCGCGAGCAGATCCTCGAGTGGTGGGCCGAGGCGGTCCAGACCGCCGGCACGAACCTCGTCGAGGCCACCGAGATCCTGTCGATCGAAGGGCAGAAGGGCGCCTTCAAGATCTCGATGCGTGGCCCCGGCGGTGCGGGGACCGTCGATGCCACGCATATCGTGCTGGCGATCGGCGTGCAGGGGGATCTGCGCAAGTTCGGCGTGCCCGGCGATGATCAGCCCTGGGTGACCTATCAGCTCGACGATCCGCAGGCCTACGAAGACAAGCGGGTGGTCGTGGTCGGCGTGGGCGACGCGGGCATCGAGAACGCGATCGCGCTCGCGGAGAACGGCAACGAGGTCACGATCGTGAATCGCCGCGACGAGATCGATCGCGCCAAGCCGATGAACAAGGCGGCCATCGAGGCCAGGATCAAGTCGGGCGAGATCAACTACCTGACGAACGCGAGCATCGATCATTTCGATCCCGATGGTGCGGTCTTCCGGACGAAGGACGGCGCCGACGTCAAGCTCGAATGCGATCTCGTGATCGGCCGACTCGGCGCCACGCCGCCGCGTTCCTTCCTGGAAGGACTCGGCATCGAGTTCCCGAGCGAGGACAAGGAGGCGATTCCGGACGTCTCGGACAAATACGAGTCGAACGTGCCCGGGATCTACATGGTGGGTGCGCTGGTCGGCTATCCGCTGATCAAGAACTGCATGAACCAGGGCTTCGAGGTCGTCGAGCACGTGATCGGCGCGGACGTGTCGCCGGCCGACGAGCCGGTGCTCGCCGAGAAATTCAAGGAAGTCGGGGGCACGGTCTCCGAGAATCTGCAGAAGATCCAGGAGACCGTCGCGACGCTCGCTCCGCTGACCTCGGTCCAGCTGCGCCAGCTGATGTTCGAGTCGAGGGTGCGGGTCGAGCCGCCGGGCACGGTCATCTACAACCGGGCCGACTTCGACAATACGTTCTTCTCGATCCTCGAGGGCGAGGTCGAGCTCGTCCAGCTCGACAATTCGGACCCGACGATCCCCGATGATCTGCGGACGGAGCGTCGTTCGCGCCGATCGGCCGGGCAGTTCTTCGGCGAGGACGGGTTGATCTCTGGGCGCCGGCGCGGAGAGACGGTGACGACGGCGTCGCGCTGTGTCCTGATCGAGACGCCGCGCAACTCGATGACCAAGCTCACGCGTTCGGTCGAAGACGTGAGGAAGATGATCGATGCGGCGTATGTGACGGCGGCGCTCGCCACGCTCTTTCCGTCGCTCGACCCGGGCGCGCGCAAACGGCTCGCCTATCGCGCCGAGACCCTGATGCATCGCGCCGGCACGGTGATCTTCGCCGAGGGCGACGAGCCCGACGGCCTGCATCTGATCCGCCGCGGCACGGCCGAGATCACCAAGCGGCACGAGGGTGTCGACGAGCAGATCGATTCGGTGCGCGCGGGCTCGACGATCGGCGAGGTGGCGGTGCTGCATCCGGGTCGCCTGCGAACGGCTACGGCCCGGGCGGGGGTCGACTGCGAGACGGTGCGGATTCCGACCGACCTGATCCTCTCGTTCGTCGAGAGCGAGCGCGAGATCCGGGAATACCTCGAGCGCAAGGAGCAGGAGTTCATCATCGCCGACGCGCGCCGCCAACACGGTCGCGGCACGATGATGTGGCTGCAGAAGGCGGGCGGCAAGGAAGCGACCGACCTGCTGATGATCGACGAGACGCTCTGCGTGCGCTGCGACAACTGCGAGAAGGCCTGCGCCGAGACCCACGGCGGCGTCTCGCGGCTCAATCGCGAAGCGGGCGCGACCTACATGACGAGCGCGGGGAGTGCCCTTCATCTGCCCACCGCCTGTCAGCACTGCGAAAATCCGAAATGCATGACCGACTGCCCGCCCGATGCGCTGAACCGCGATCCGAACGGCGAGGTCTGGATCAACGACGAGACCTGTATCGGCTGTGGAAATTGCGAGGCCTACTGTCCGTACGACGTGATCAAGATGGCGAAGGTCGACAACGATCCGGGGCCGGGTCTCTTGATGCGGCTCCTCTTTCCGCGTCGTGCCGTGAAGGAAGATGGACGATCGAAGCCGGCGGAGGGCGGAGCCCCGTCCATCAAGAAGGCCGTGAAATGCGATCTCTGCCGCGAGCTGCCGGCCAAGAAGAGCGGCGCTCCGCGCGCGGCCTGTGTAGCGTCGTGTCCGACGGGCGCGATCGTGCGCATCGATCCGGGCGAGTACGTCGACGAGATCTACGAAAGGCAGGGCTAGTCGATTGATCGGGCCCCGCACCTTCCTCGAGTACGAGCGCTATCGCTACCTGAAGGTCGCGATCGGATTGTTTCTGCTGTCTCTCGTGGTGTACGTCGTGGACGATCCGCCGGGCGGGCGCAGCGGGAGCTCCTGGACCGGATACGGGATCGGCACACTCGCCGCTGGCATCATCTTCTGGCTGATGTGGCTCGGTGTGCGCAAACGGGACTACACCGCGACGGGCGCTCCGCTCAAGGGCTGGGTCTCGGCGCACGTCTATCTCGGGACGATGCTGCTCTTCCTGGTGCCGCTTCACTCGGCCTTCGAGTTCGGCATGAACGTCCACACGCTGGCCTACGCCCTGATGAGCGTCGTCGTATTCAGTGGCGTCCTCGGTGTCTGCTTCTATGCGCTCGTGCCGACCTCGATGACGCGCAATCGGAATAACATCACGCTCGACGCGATGCTCGAACGGATCGCGGAGATCGACTCCGAGTGCCGGACCGCGGCGGAAGGTCTGCCGGACTACTACGCCCAGGCGGTCGTCACTTCGATCGACCAGACGCGGATCGGCGGCGCCTTCAGATCCCAGCTCTCGGGCCAGGACCCGAGCTGCGGGACGACGCGTGCTCTCAAGAGCCTGCGGATGTCGGAGATCGATCTCGATGGCGAGGCCAAGGAGCAGGAGCGCAAGCTCGTCGAGCTGATCGCCCGCAAGGAGCTGCTGCTCAAGCAGATCCGGCGGGACATCCGCTTCAAGGGATTGCTCGACCTCTGGCTGATCGTCCACGTCCCCTTTGCCTTCGCGACCTGTGCAGCGCTCATCGTGCATATCTTCGTCGTCTTCTGGTACCACTGAGCCATGCGCGTCCGCCTCACCGAAATCCGCCTGCGACCGACCGGCAAGAAGGTTCGACTCGATCGCGACATCGAGGTGGAGTCGCTCTTCATCGGCCGCGGTCCGGACAACGATCTGAGCCTGAAGGGGCTCACGATCTCGCTGCACCAGGCGACGCTTCGCATGGCCGAGGGCCGACTCTACGTCGAGGCCGCAGCGGGCCAGGAGGTCAACATCAACGGCCTCGTGACCCAAGGCGACCGGTTCGCTCCGGGTGATCGCCTTCGCATCGGTTCCTGGGAGGTGCGCGCCCTCGAGCCCGAGCCGGGCAGCGGGATCGACGTCGCCCTCGAGTACGAAGAGATCGATCGTGGCGCGAGCGAACGTTCGGCGCTGGACGAGCGAACGCGCCTGGGGCTCGAAGACGGCCTGCTTGCGCGGCGTCCGCTCTCCTGGATCGGCATAGGCGTCGTACTCGTCGCCTTCCTCGTGATTCCGCTCGTCTGGGCGCCGTCGCAGTCCCCCTGGAATACCGGCGACGTGAGCCGCGGACACGCCTACATCGAGAACGATTGTCAGGAATGTCATTCGGGATTCTTTCGCGCCGTCCAGAACGGCGACTGCATGACCTGCCATCACGACATCGGTCGACACGCCCCGCCCGACATGTTGATGGCCGAGCTCGAGGACGCGGCCTGCGCGAGCTGTCACCTCGAGCATCGCGGTCGCGAAGTGAATCTCGCCGACCTCGGCTCCGGCTTCTGCTCCGATTGTCATGCCGACCTGGCATCGGAGGTGCCCGAGACCGACTTGCGCAACGCCAGCGATTTCGGCGAGGACCATCCGCCTTTCCAGCTGGCGCTCGTGACGAATCCGCTCGAGGAAGCGGTCTCGGTCGACGTCACGCCGGACCTCGTCGAGGTCTCGGGCCTCGAGTTCAATCATCTGCGCCACGTCGGCAAGGCGGTGACGGGACGCGGGGACACGAAGCAGTATCTGCAGTGCGGGGCCTGCCACCAGCCCGATGCCGGCGGCCTCTACATGAAGCCGATCGTCTTCGAGGAGCATTGTCAGGACTGCCATCGACTCGACTTCGATGCGACCGCACCGGCGGACTTCACGCCGCACGGCGATCCCGCCGTGATCCGCGATCGCATTCGCGGCTTCTACGCGAACCGCGTCGTGAACGCAGACGTGAAGGATCCCGAGGCCCCGCGCCGACTTCGCATCCGCCGGCCCGGATCACGCCTGACGTCGGAGGAGGCCGAGCTCTCGAAGCGCTGGGTCGATGCGAAGGTGGCCGCCGCCGAGCGACGTTTCTATGAGCGCCCCGGGACCTGCGACACCTGCCATACGCTCGAGGAGGGCACGGCGAGCGACGGCGGGATGGGAATCGCGGCGGTGCAGATCCAGGATGTCTGGGTGCCGGGTTCGGTCTTCAGTCATGCAAGCCATGCGCCCTTCGCCTGTGTCAAATGTCACCCGGCGGCGGGCGTATTCGATCCCGAGCCGGACTCGGCGCTGCCACGGCCCCCCTGGTCGTTGGCCGATGCGATCCCATATGAGCTGATCACGCGCCGACCGGACACGCCCGTGAGCAAGTCGTCGGGAGACATCCTCATCCCCGACATGGACGTCTGTCGCGAGTGCCACGCCGGCGCGAATGCCTGGGGTAGCCAGAAGGTGCCGTCGCCGTGCTCGATGTGTCATCCCTTTCACGTGCGGGGAAATGGTCCGATGGGCGGGACGCGGCCGGGAGAGGCGCAGAAGGCGGTCTTCGAGCCGATCGACGGATCCGCGTCCGAGGCCGATCCCTCCGCGACGGACGAGCCCGAATTCGAATCGCGTGACGATCGAGCAGAGGGTGACGCCTCGCTTGATCAGGCATCCCTCGACTTCGAATAACGCCGGTTTTTTTCAAACCGTTCGAACTTTTTCGTTCAGGCTATGTAGAATCGAAATCGGCGTGCGACGGCCCTGAACCCGTGCGATGCATCGATCGGGTCTCGTCGTGATCTGCCGGCGCTGGGTGCTTGGCGCGAGCGCGAGAGAGACTCGGTCGCTTCGGCGGCGTTCGTCCAATCGGTTCGATTGTTTGTCAATGACTCGTCGGCTTGGCCTTTCGGTGAGCCGTGAGTTGATGGATGCTGGGAGACAAGGCCGGGGTTGGTCGTGTGCGGGAATGATGATCGATCATTCGAGCGGGCACGGGGAACGCCAGGGTCGGAGGCGCTCGATGACCGCTCGTTTATCAGGCTGCATACGGTCATCCGGCTGCGCGCGCTCGTCGAGCGGCGAGCGCCGGGTGAGCAGCGAACGAGCCTCGAACCGGCGTCTCTCCCGCGCGATCCTCTGTCTCGCGTTCTCGGTCTCGCTGTTCTTCGGAGCGGCGTGTCAGGACGGAGAGATCTCTCAGAGCCAGGTCTGTCAGTTCCAGTGTGACTACACCGACGCGAACGCCCGCCTCGAGGTCGCCGACGTCGTCCAGATCATCGCGAACGCGCTCTTCGAGGCGCGCGCCAACGGGATCGACGATCTGACCGTGGTCGTGAACGACCATCTGAACAACGTGCTCGCGGTCTACGACAGTCAGGCAAATACCGTCGACTTCTCGTTGATCACCTCGCTCGGAGACACGACCTCGGAGATCGAGCGGCCGTTCTCGGTGGCTCCCGGCGGAAACGCGAACTTCGCGGTGCCCGCGAACGGCGCGTTGAACACGGCCCTCGATGGCCTCTTCATTCCCGCCGGCTATGCCGCGATCAGCAAGGCCGGGACCGCCAACTACTTTTCGACCCAGGGCAACGCCTTCTCCTCCCGTACCGCGAGCACCCTGATCCAGCAGAACTTCTTCCCCGGAGAGACGGATCGCCCGGGCGGTCCGCTCTTCGCTGTGCAGATCGCGCAGCTCGTCTGCAGCGACGTGAACACGCGCCAGGGCATCACGCCGGGCACGAATACCGCGCCCGCCTCGACGGTCACCGGCGCGCCCAACCCCGCGGATCTGCTCGGCCCTCGGCGGCTGCCCGTCGGCTTCGCGGCGGATCCCGGCGGCCTGCCGCTCTACAAGGATGGCGTGCCCGATCTGACCTCGGGCGCGGTCCCGACGCCGACGGGCAAGGTCGTGGTCGGCGCGGTCGGCATCGAGTTCAACGGCATCTACTCCCTCGACAAGAACGCCCTCGACGCCGATCGCAACCTCGAAGAGCGGATCGCCTTCGCGGCGACCCGCGGCTTCGAGGCCGACCCCGAGCGTCGCGCCAATCGCATCACCGTCGCGGGTCGCGCGCTGCGCTTCGCCGACGACACGGGCCTGCGGAGCAACGCGGCGGCCGTGCCGCAGGTGACGCCCGCGGACCTGGTGAGCGATCTCGCGATCCGCACCTTCCTCGACGGGATCAGCGGGCAGGCCGGCGACTTCGTCAACGACCAGTTCTTCTTCCCCTTCGACGTGCCGCGGACGGGCGTGAACTTCCTGACGAACGCCTCCGGCGTGATTCCCGCGACGCTGAACGTGGCGGCTGCGCCGCGCGGGACGACCGCTCAGGGCGAGATCGTGGTGCTGGCCGACGGCACGAACCGCTTCCCGGCGATCGACGGGCTGAATCCGGCGCCGGTCGCGGGGGACCAGACGGGGGACGGGCTATCGGCCGTCGAGGTCCAGGAGCTGCTCGTGAACGCGCTGCTGCTCGCCGAGGACACGCGCGCGCAAACCCGCACGCCGCTCGGCGGTCAGGCGCGCATCGACGTCGCAGTCGTCGATCTCGACGGCAATATCCTGGGCTTCGCGCGCTCGCAGGACGCGCTGCTCGACGGCATCGACGTCACGATCGCGAAGACGCGACAGGCCGCCTTCTGGTCGAAGGCCAACGCACGCACGCAGCTCGAGAACGCCTTCGATCCGCTCGGCAACAACGGCCTGCTGAACACCATCCAGTTCGATACCTACGTCGATCAGACGGCGGGCTTCCTCGGCCTGCCGGCACCCGCGGCGGCGAACGATCCGCCCTTCAACGGCGCCTTTGCCTGGTCGTCGATCTCCCTCGGCGGCATCGCCAATCCCGACTTCCCGCCCGGCGTCGCCTCCGGCAATAATGGCCCGCTGAGCCGCAATCCCGACATCGGCGAGTGGAGCATCTTCAGCACGGGCATCCAGACCGAGATCGTGCTGCCCGCGATCGCGCTCGGGCTATGCGAGGAGGTGCCGGATCTGGCCGGTGTGCTCTCCGATCTGCGCGACGTCGAGCCGGCGCTTGCCGGCGTGGCGCCGCCGGTTGGTGGCCGTGCGGCGCTCTTCAATCTCGCCACGCCAGGGGTCCGCACCACGTTCTGCCAGAACATCCGGACAGTGCTGCTCGGGACCCCCGACCCGGCTGCCCAGCTCGACTGCATGCAGGGCGTTCAGGACAACCCGGGCGGCACGATCACCGGCCTTCAGAACGGCTTCCACATCTTCCAGGGCGCCGTCCCGATCTATCGCCGCAACGCCGACGGGACCTCGACGCTGATCGGCGCCTACGGCGTCTCGGGCGACGGCGCGGAGCAGGACGATTTCGTTCCCTTCGTCTCGCTCGACGAGGTCTTCAATGCCCAGCGAGCGCGCGGCATCAACAACCCCATCGGGAACGCGCCCGGTGACATCCGTGCCGACAACATCCGGGTCAGCGGCGTCAATCTTCGTTATGTCGTCTGCCCCGTCGCGCCCTTCTTGAGCAGCAACGAACAGAACGGGTGTAGCGGCCGATGAGTGCACACGAACTCCGCAGGCGCTTCGGCAGCAAGCTCGCATGGGTCGGGGCGATCGGATTCGTAGGCCTGCTGACCGCCGATGCCGCCTGGTCTTCGAGGCCCGAGGTGGCGCCGGATCCGACGCTCGTCCCGACGGTCGCGGAGGCGATGCGGAGCGAAGCGGTGATCGAGCCCATCGCGCTGCCGGATCTCTCGCCGCCGAGCTTCTCCGAGTTCCTGCTCGCCCAGGCCGAGGACGACGGCGCTCGCGCGCGCCGCCGCCGCCGGCCGGCCTTCCAGCGCCCGGGCGGTAGCCGCAGCGCCGATCCCGGCGCGCCGCCCGAGAGCGCGCCGGCGCCGCCGCCCGAGCCCGCGACTTCGGATGCGCCGTCCACGCCCTCGGACACGCCCTCGGAAGCGACGCCGAGCGATTCGGACGACGGCTCCTCGGGCGGGACGATCTCGCCGCCGCCGCCCACTCCCGTCGTGCCGACGACGCCGGACGAGGGCGGCTCGTGGACACCGACGCCACGCAACACCAACCCCTCGCGCCGGCCGACACCGACGCGCCCGGGCACGGCCACCGATCCCTCCGACTCGGGCTCGGGCGACACGCCCGAGAGACAGCGGCCGAGTCGACGCAACGCGCCACGCTACGAGAACGAGCTGCCCGCCTACGAGTTCGTGCCCTTGCCCGATCGCTGGCGGATCATCGAAAACCTCGGCGTCAACGAGCGCTGGTACGACCCCTACAACCAGAACACCCTGAAGGCCGATCGTCCGATCCCGGGCACGAAGGACTGGTTCGTCAATCTCAACTTCATCTTCGACTCGGTGCTCGAGGCGCGGCGGATCCCGATTCCGACCGGCGCGGCCGGGGACAACGGACAGGAGGTCGATCTCTTCGGCGACGGCGTGCAGTGGGAGACGCAGCAGACGCTGCTGGCATCGGTCGCGCTGATCCAGGGGGATACGACCTTCCGGCCGCCCGACTGGGAGTTCCGGCTGACGGCCGCGGCGAACTTCAACTACGTGAAGGTCGAGCAGCTCGGCGCCGTGAAGCTCGACCCGCGCGAAGGGGACGACCGCACCGACTACCACTTCACGCTCCAGGAGGCCTTCGTCGACAAGCATCTGTGGAATCGAACGGATCGCTTCGACTTCGACAGTCTGCGCGTCGGCATCCAGCCCTTCAACGCCGACTTCCGCGGCTTCCTCTTCGAGAGCCAGGAGCCGGGGATCCGGCTCTTCGGCAACTTCTTCAACAACCGGGCGCAATACAATCTGGCGGCCTTCGGTCGGCTCAACAAGGACACGAACTCGGGGCTCAACAACCTCGAATCCTGGCGCGACGACTACACGGTCATCGCCAACTTCTACTACCAGGACTTCCCGGTCCTCGGCTTCAACGTCGAGGCGCTCTTCGCGGCCAACATCAACCGCGAGGAAGATCGCTTCGATCGCGACAACAACGGCAACGTCGTGATCCCCGCGCCCGTCGGCTTGATCGGTGGCCACGACTACGAGGTCTACTACGTGGGCTTCGGCGGCGACGGCCACATCGAGCGGCTGAACCTGACCTTCCAGCTCTACGGCGCCTTCGGCAACGACGACTACAACTCGATCGCCCAGCGCAGCCAGGACATCCAGTCCTTCTTCGCCGCTTTCGAGGCGTCCTACGACATGGACTGGATGCGCTACAAGGCGTTCTTCCTGTACTCGATGGGCGACGACGATCCCTACGACGACACGGCGCAGGGCTTCGACACGATCCTCGACAACCCCAACTTCGGCGGCGGGACGACCTCCTTCTGGCAGCGCCAGGCCATCCCCTTCGTGTTCGGTGGCGGGGTGGCCCTGTCGGGCCGCAACAGCATCGTGCCGTCGCTTCGCAGCAGCAAGATCGAGGGCCAGAGCAACTTCGTGAACCCGGGCCTGTGGCAGGTCGGCGTCGGAGCGGACTTCGACATCCTGCCGGAGCTGCGGCTGCTGACGAATGTCTCGTGGCTGCAGTTCGACACGGTGCAGACCCTCGAGATCCTGCGCCAGCAGGAGCGGATCAGTCGGGAGATCGGCTGGGACATCTCGGCCGGACTCATCTACCGACCCTTCTTTACGAATAACATCATCCTGCGCGCGTCCGGGGCCGTGCTGATTCCGGGCAGCGGCTACGAGGAGCTCTTCGACGAGCGCAGCGACGAGCCGCCCTACTCGGTCCTGCTCAACGCGACGTTCACCTTTTGATCGGGGATCGAGGCTGTCGATGGCGGATGCCTCCTCCCAAGCTGCACGTAGAAGGCATGAGGAAATGAAAGCCGAATCCCGAATCCAGTCGCTCCTGACCGCTCTGCTGACCGCGACCCTGGTCGCGGGTCTGGCCGTGTTCGCGGTGCTCGGGACTGGCGGGGAATCGACGGCGTCCGAAGGCGAACATCCGCTCCACATCGAGTATCCCGTCTATCCGCCCGCGCCCCGGGACCAGACGGAGGCCGAGGCGGCGCTCAAGAGCGCCGGTTGTCAGAGCTGCCACACCCAGTCCGACGAAGCGACGATGCATCCCCAACGCTCGGTGGTGATCGGCTGCGTCGACTGCCACGGCGGCGACGCGACGATCTCGGCCAGCGGTCAGGAGCCCGGCTCGGAGGCCTATCTGGCCAGCAAGGGGCGGGCGCACGTCCAGCCTTCGATGCCCGAGACCTGGAAGAAGCGGCGCAACGAGGTGCGGACCTATGCGCTGCTGAATCTCGAGAGCCCCGAATACGTCCGCTTCGTGAATCCCTCGGACTATCGTGTCGCCGAGGAGGCCTGCGGCGCCTGCCATGCGACGATCGTCGAGAAGGCCAAGCGCTCGATCATGGCGACCGGCGCGATGCTCTGGGGCGGCGGCTCCTACAACAACGGCATCGTGCCCTTCAAGCGCTACATCCTCGGCGAGGCCTACACGCGCGAAGGGCTGCCGGCAGCGATCCAGGCGCAGTTCGAGGTGACCCGCGAGCAGTCGGACATGGGCGTCATGCAGATGGCGCTGCCGCTGCCGGCCTGGGAGACGGTGCCGCCGGCCGACATCTTCCGGATCTTCGAGCGCGGCGGGCGCAACGTGAACAGCTTCTTCCCCGAGACGGGCATCCCGAACCCGGAAGAAGAGCCCGGCAAGACGGACGTACGCGCTTCGTTTCGCGGGCCTGGCACGGGCAACCGCGTGTCGATCCCGGTGCTGAACATCCACAAGACGCGGCTCAACGATCCGAACATGTGGTTCATGGGCACGAAGGACCAGCCCGGCGACTTCCGCTCTTCGGGCTGTGCCGGCTGCCACGTCGTCTATGCGAACGATCGCGAGTGGTACAGCTCGGGGTCGTATTCGAAGTACGGCAACCGCGGTCAGACCGCGACCGTCGATCCGACGATCGCGAACCTCCGGAACGCGAAGGGCGAGAAGGAGTGGGGTCATCCGATCAGGCACGCCTTCAGCAAGGCGATCCCGACGTCCCAGTGCATGAACTGCCACATGCATCAGCCGAACATGTTCCTGAACTCCTACCTCGGCTACACGATGTGGGACTACGAGTCCGACGCGCCGCATATGTGGCCCGAGAAGCAGAAGTACCCGAAGATGGACGAGATCCACGAGGTGCTCGAGCGCAACCCCGAAGAGGCGTCGTATAAGGGCAAATGGTCGGACGTCGAGTTCCTGGCCGAGGTCTGGAAGGACGTCAATCCCAAGACCAAGGATACGAAGTTCGGCGACTATCATGGTCACGGCTGGAACTTCCGCGCGATCTTCAAGCGCTCGCGCGACGGCACGCTGCTCGACGCCAGCGGCAATCCCGTGCCCGACGATCTCTCGATCAAGGAGAACTTCGAGCGTGCGGTCCACATGCGCGACATCCACGCCGAGATCGGCATGCAGTGCGCGGACTGCCACTTCGCGGACGACGCCCACGGCAACGGAGATCTGCACGGCGAGGTCGCCGCTGAGGTCAACATCCGTTGCCGCGACTGCCACGGCACGGCGGACGAGTACGCGACGCTGCGCACGTCGGGGCCGGCCTCTCCGCCCGAGGGTCGCGATCTCTCTCGCCTGAAGAACGCCGACAACCGCAATCGCTTCGAGTGGCGCGGAGGCAAGCTCTACCAGCGCCTGCTGCTGCCGCCGCATACCGAGTTCGCCGTCAGCCAGGTGAAGGACAGCGTCACGCCCGGCAATCCCGAGTACAACGCCAAGGCCGCCCGCGCCAAGATGATGAGCAAGGGGCAGAGCCAGGACTGGGGTCGCGGGGTCGAGAAGGCGAATCGTGCGCATGGCGACGACGACATCGCCTGCTTCTCGTGTCACAGCTCGTGGGTCACGTCCTGCGGCGGCTGCCATCTCACGATCCAGGCCAACTGGAAGACCGAGATCCACAAGTACGACGGCAAGACCGCGCGGAACTTCGCCACCTACAACCCGCAGGTCGCTCGCGACCAGATGTTCCAGCTTGGCAAGCACGGCACGGTGAAGGACGGGATCATCGCGCCGATCCGCTCGAGCTCCGCGCTGGTGCTCTCCAGCCAGGACATCAACCGCAACCGCATCTACATCCAGCAGCAGCCGGTCTCCGCCGGCGGCTACAGCGCCCAGGCCTTCGCGCCGCATTTCCCGCATACGGTTCGCAAGACGGAGACCAAGACCTGCTCGGACTGCCATCTGTCGGAAGCGAACGACAACAACGCGATCATGGCCCAGCTGCTGCTGCTCGGGACCAACTTCGTGAACTTCATGGGCTTCAACGCCTGGGTCGGCACCGACCACGAGATCGCCGCGATCCAGGTGACGGAGTGGGACGAGCCGCAGGCCGTGATCGGCAGCTACCTCCACGAGTACGCCTATCCCGACTACTACGCCGAGCACGTCGCCCGCGGCCGCGAGCTGACCGAGGTGACGCCGGGCTACCAGGACATGGACGCGGGCTGGATCAAGAAGACGCGCCAGTTCCTGAGCCAGCGGCTGCCGAGCTGGACGGGCGTGCGCGACGCTCTCTACGACGGCGAGTACACCCACCACTCGGGTCGCGTCGAATGTCTCCAGCTACGCGGCGAGTACCTGTACGTGGCCGAAGGCAAGAAGGGCATGCAGGCCTTCGACGTCTCGGCCATCGGCACCAAGGGCTTCTCCGAACGCATCATCACCGCCCCCTGGTCGCCGCTCGGGCAGAACGTCCGGATCAAGAGCCGGAACGCGACCTGCGTCGCGCTCCCGACGACGCAGCTGCTGCGGCCCGAGAAGAACCGCACGGAGCTCGCCCGCGAGGTCAACCTCGAGCAGCCGATGCATCCGATCTACAGCTACGTCGCCGTCACCGACTCGGAAGAGGGGCTGATCCTCGTGAACAACGAGACGCTCACCGACTTCGAGCCCCGCAACAACTTCTTCGATCGCGCGATCACCTGGAACCCGAACGGGATTCTCGACGGCGCCAACTACGCGCATTTCGCGGGGCATCTGCTCTACGTGTCGGCTGACGCCGGGGTCGTGATCGTCGACCTCGACGTTCCGCTCGCTCCGAAGGTTCTGTCGACGATCCCGCTGAACAAGCCGCGCGGGACGATGGTGCAGTTCCGATATCTGTTCGCGACGGACGAGGACGGGCTCAAGGTCGTGGACGTGACCGATCCCGCGGCGCCGAAGATCGTCGAAGGGGCCGTCGTTCCGCTGGCCGAGGCCAATCGCGTCTTCGTGTCCCGCACCTATGCCTACGTCGCCGCCGGCTCCGAAGGCCTCGTGATCGTAGACGTGGAGCAGCCGGAAGATCCGCGGGTCTACTTGAAGTACGACGCGGACGGCCGCCTGAACGACGCCAAGGACGTGGCCCTCGCCACGACGAATGCCTCGCTCTTCGCCTATGTCGCGGACGGCGTGAACGGCCTCAAGGTGATCCAGCTGACCTCGCCCGAGCTGAACCCGAAGTTCTACGGCTTCAGTCCCGCGCCGAACCCGAAGCTGATCGCGACCCGCAAGACCGCCTCCGAGGCGCTCGCCGTCTCGCGTCCGCTCGAACGCGATCGGGCCGTCGACGAGACCGGCCATCAGATCGCCGTGCTCGGCCGCCTGGGCTCGCGCCCCTTCAATCTCGAGGAGATGAAGCGGATGTACATGACGCGCGAGGGAGAGATCTGGACGGTTCGGGACTAGGGGTACGATCCGCGGCTCGTGGGGACGTTCAGCTACAACTGGCATCGGTATTATGATCCAAGTCTCGGGCGGTACATCTCGGCGGACCCGACCGGGTAGTTCGGCGAACCGAACGTCTACGTGTAGGCGCTGAATAACCCGGCAATACTCACAGATCCAACCGAAGAGGTCGTGCCAATCCCAGGGGTCGTTGCCCCGGACTGCTGGCGTCGGCTGGCGTTCCGCTTGAAATAGCGTCGGCGCTGGACGCAAGTAGTGGAGCGGCCGCCCTACGCGGTCGCCGCCGCAGGCGCGAAGGAAAGAGCGGCTAAAGAAAAGAGCGAGTCGCGTTCAGAGGAGCCGCTTGAACTCTTCGACGGTCAGTCCCGCGTCGCGCGCAATACCCCCCATGGTGAACGCGTTGATCGGGTCGTGCCGGGGGATGGTGAGAATCCTGGTGCCGTCGGTCATGACGACGAGCTTGCCCTGCCGTCTATCGTTGCGAAACCCCTCCTTGCCGAGCTCGCGAATGGCCTTCTGGTGATGGACTCCCGGAATCTTCGGCACGCGGCGTCAGACCGCGACGTCGACTTCTCGAATGTCCGCGTCCTCGAGCAACTCGTCGACGACCGCCATGTAGTCGATGATGGCATCGCGAATGTTCTTGATCGCTTCCTCTTCAGTTGCGCCCTGCGACCAGCAGCCGGGAAGTCCCGGGACCGAAACGCTGAAGCCCTCGTCGGAATGCTGTAGGGCGATCTTGTAACGCATCGCGTTCTCTCCCTGCTTCGGCGGAAACCGCTCCGAAGCTCGAGACCCTATCGGCCGCGCAGCCTCCTCGCTTGTGGTCGCGGATCACGGGGCCTCGGCCTGTGGTGCCAGCTCTCTCCGCTCGCCGCATGAAGCCCTCGCGGCATCCTGTATCGAGCAGATCAGAACAAACAGTCTGCCCCCGCGCGGACGACGCAGCAAGCTGAGGACGTGGGTTCTCAGCCGGCGGATCCGTCGGACCTGCTCCGATCGCGGAAGGGTCGTCGCGATCAGGCTTTCGGGTTCTGGCTCCGCCGTTGATACTCCGGCGACGGCTTGCCTCGAGCTGGCTAGTCTACAGGGATGGCATCCCCGGGGAGTGAGGGCAAAGGCGCCACGGTCCGAAGCGGTCGCGCCCGTCCGTTGGAGCTGATCGCGCTCGTCCTGGCCCTCGAGGAGCGCGACGCCCAGCCAGCTGACGTCGCCCGAACTGAGCCCGAAGTTCTACGGCTTCAGCCCCGCTCCGAACCCGAAGCTGATCGCCACGCGCAAGACCGACTCCGAGGCGCTCGCCGTCTCGCGCCCCCTCCAGCGCAATCGCGCGGTCGACGAGACCGGGCATCAAGTCGCCGCGCTCAGGCGCCTCGTCTCGCGCCCCTTCAATCTCGAGGAGATGAAGCGGATGTACATGACGCGGGCGGGAGAGATCTGGAGGGTTCGGGACCAGGGGAACCCTCAGTCACCCGGCCTGCAGCGCGTGAGGGGGCCGTCTCTTCGTGCGAGGCTGTTACGCGGTCGTCGACCCCATCGCGCATGCCGACCGGCTCGCCCTGGCGCGCCCCAGCCGTACGCGCATCCACACGCCACCGTGCGGGGTCTCGGCGCTAGCTCTTCTCGAGAACGCTGATCACCTCGGCGTGGTTCAGCTCGAAATGCACGATCTCGAAGGAAGCATCGAGCATCGCAGCGGCTCCTTCGAGAAAGTCGCGAAAGGTCGAGTCTTCCCAGACGTGGAAGTGGATGCTCGCGTGTGCCTCCATCATCTGTCTCGCGATCGACTCGACCTGGTCCTCGGGGCTGCGATTCGCCAGTTGGGAGAACTCCAGATAGTGCTCCCAGCGTGAGCCCTCCGGCCCCTCCTGATCGTCTCGGACGACGTGCTCGAAGGTCGTGAGGGGGCGTTCCGAATCGAATCCTCCTCGACGATCGGGAACGATGTAGAGCAGTCGTCCGCCGGGCTTGAGCTTGGACAGATGCCTTCGAAGGGTGCCGATCGGGTTCTCGCAGTGTTCGAGCATATGGCTCGCGATCACGAAGTCCTGGGACGCGTCGGCCACCTTCGCGAGGATCTCACCGTCGTCGATCAGGTCGACCTCGACAAAGGCCGCGTGGCTCCACTCGGCATACTCCCGGCGAAGCTCGGCGGTCGAGAGCCGATCGACATAGCAGACCTGCACGCCGCGTTTGACGTGCATCGGGCTGTGGAGCGCGCCGATTTCGAGTCCGCTGCCCCGCAGAAAGCGCCGGGAGACACGTCGCCGCGCACGCGCCATCTGCGGCGGGATCGGATCCATCTGCGTGGAACGAGAGAAGAGGCGTGCCCAGAATCCGCGGGGCGCGCCGGCCGCCTTCTCGAGTCGCTCGACGAGATGCAGCTTTTCGAGCCGAGCGGCTTCGAGCTGCCGCAGGACGTCCTTCGTCATGGCAGCGGAGCGTTCGAGCTGCCCCTTGAGGTCGGCATCGTTGATGCGTGCGCTTGCGATCTGGCCCTCGAGGTCTTCGATCGTCCGGCGCGCTCCCTGCGTCTGCGCGACGAGCTCTGCCTCGAGCTCAGCGATTCTCTTCTGTGCCAGAACCAACGCTTCGCCATCGTGCGACATGCGAGAGAGTGTTCCGCAAAGCTTCCGCGGCGTCGAGAAGCGACGGGCCCATCATCCGTCGACGACGGCTCGATAGATCCTGCGCAAGCCCTCGACGTGTTCGGCGATACCCGGCATCGCGGGTGCATCCCGTGAGAGCCGCCTCGCCAGGCCGCTCTCGTTGACGAGTCGGAGAATGGCGGCGCGCAGGGCGTCTACATCGTCAGGGGCGACGAGCAGCCCGCCTCCTCTTGCGAGCAGCTCACGGTGTCCGCCGAGATCGGTCGCGATCACGGGGGTTCGAGCCACGAGGGCTTCCTGGATGCTCAGGGGAGCATTCTCGCGCCAGATCGAAGGCGCCACGAGACAATCGAGACGCTCGAGGTGTCCGGGCACCGAATCCGGCGCGAGCGGACCTTCGAATCGAATCCCCGGATGCTCGGCGCTCGCTCGCAGCTCCCGTACGTAGGCGGGGTCGTCATCGAGCGAGCCGAAGATCGAGAGCCGGGCATGGGCGGGCGCCGTGGCGAAGGCCTCGATCAGTCGGTGTACGCCCTTATGGGGGACGACCGAGCCGACGTAGCCGAAATGCTCGGCGTGCTCCGGCAGCGTCCGCGGCGCCAGGCGTTCCGGGATCGGCAATCCGTGTCGCACGAGCTGGACGCGTTCGGCCGGGAATCCGAACTCGATGGCGGCGTCCGCCAGATCCTGCGAGGGTGCGATGAAACGCTCGACTCGATTCGAGAGTCCGCGCATGGCATGCCAACGGCGCTCGATCCGCGCGGCTCCGAAGGGCGTCGGGCCATGTCGGGAGAGGGCGGTCCGCACGAGGGATCGACCCTGGTCGACCCAGGAGGGCGTCCGCCGGGCGTTCGAGGCGATTGCGGTCTCGTTCAGGGAGGCACGTTCTCCGAGTGCCTTTTTGAGGGCGAGCGCCGGGCCGACCTGCGACCAGGTACAGCGGCCGCACTTCTCGGCGACGAGCGTCTCGCATCGCGTTCGATCCGGGTGGAAGCGCTGACCGCCATTCGCGCACGACCACCAATGATCGTGAAGCGTCATCACGATCGGCATCTTCCTGGCGTTCGCGACATCGACGAGCGAAAGGGTCAGATTCATCAGATGCTGGACGTGGAGAAGATCGGGATCGAAGCGGGCGAGGACGTCGTGATAGGTGGATTCGAGCCGCGTATCGCGCCAGGTCTGTTCGAAGCGAGACCAATCGCGGTTCTGGACGACGGCAAAGACCGGGACGCCGTCCTGCTCGGTCTCGATGACTTCGCCAGTTCTGCGCCCGGGCATGCGCTGTGCCGTGATGAGGCCGACGCTGTCGGCTTCACGTTGGGCTGCCAGGAGTCGGCTCGTGTAGACTTCGACGCCAGCGACTTGTTCCGGAAGGTAGTCGTGTGTGGAATGAAGGATGCGCATGGACCGCTTTCGGTCGAGTACGCTAGCGAACCAGCGAATGCAAGCGGTGCACGTGGGCCGGCGATGAGTCTGGGCCGGTTGACATCGACTCCGCAGCGCTTGGGCTTCTTCTTCCTCGCGTCGTGGGTGGGGCTCCTCTTCCTCGCACACCGGGACGTGCTGATCTTCCGCGGCCGAGCGCTCGCCGCGGACCCGATCGAATCCTTCTTCTTCGAGGCCGGCGCGACGCTTCCGGTCCTGCACTACGCGGCCTTCGCTTTCGTGATCTGGAGCCGCCGCGCTGCCCTGATCGACGTGGCGCCCCAGCGCTCGGCCTCCTTCGCGGGTGCCGGGCTGGCCCTCTTCGCGTGCATGCTCTTCGTCTGGGCGCGCTGGGTCGCCCAGGTCGACATCCTGATCGACGCTCTCGTGCTGAGTCTGGCGGCGGGCGCGCTGTGGATCGGAGGATGGCGTCGACTCGGCCTCTTCGCGCTCCCTCTCGCCATCCTCTGGCTGGCGCGCCCCTGGCCACCCATGCTGCTTCACTCCCTGCACGCGTGGCTGCAGACGACGGCGGCAGACTTCGCGCAGTGGGTCCTGTCGCCCTTCGGACTCGTCGAGCGCTCGGGCTATCTGCTGGGCTTTCGGGGGAGACTCTTCGAGGTGATCGAAGGCTGCAGCGGACTCCGGAGCACCCTGACCCTGGTCTTCGCGACCCTCTGCTACGCCGAGTTGATGAGCCGCAGCCGCCGGCAGACCCTGGGCCTCGTCGTCGTGGCACTCGGGCTGGGCATCGTCGTGAATGGCTTTCGAGTGATCTCGATCATGCTGATGCCCGGCGCCGACGTCAGCGGCGACCACTCTCTGCAAGGTCTCATCATGATCGCGGTCGGCGTCGTGCTGCTGGGGGGCTTCGACTGGATCGGCGATCGCTTCTTCTGGCCGACCGGCGATCGCGCCTGGCGAAGGGCGGAGGTCGCGCGCGGGATCCTGAGTCCGGGGGATCGATCGAGATGGACGCTGCTCGTCGCGCTCGCGAGCCTCCTGCTGGTCGTGAGCCTGCTGCCCCTGGCACACGAGCCGCCGCCCGCGGCGGCCTGGCGCCTGCACGAGATCCGGCGCGAAATGGGCCCCTGGAAGCAGATCCGTAAGCACGATCTCGACCCCAACCAGATGGGTTCGATCGATTTTCGAGACTCGTTCTATCGCGAATATGGACGCGGGGAAGATCGCGTCTTTCTCTTCGTGGGTGCCGATGATCGTCGCAGGCGCGACCAGAGCAGCCTCTCCCCGAAGATGCGGCTGCCCGGAAACGCCTGGGAGACCCTGGAATCGACGGTCATCGAGCTCCCGCCCTCGGGCCGACGCGTCGAGCTCCATCGCCAGCAACGCGCGGGCGGGCGCCAGGCTGCGCTCTCGGCCTATTTCAGCATCGGTGATCACGGTCTGACCTGGGAGTCGCTGCGATGGCTCGTCGCCTACGATCATCGGCCCGATCGGAATGCGCCCGAGTTCGTCGTGGTTCGTGTCACGGTCCCGGTCGAGGATCGAAACTTCTCCGCCGCCCAGTCGCTCCTCGAGGAGTTCATGGCAGAGCTGGAGCCGAGCCTCGAGCGAGCGCGGCCCGAGGGCGAGCACTGATCTCGCTCCACTTGTCCGACCCGGCTCGCCAATGCGCGGAGGCGCGGGAGCGGCGGTCGAGCGACGCCTAGCGCGGTGGAAGGCCTGCCCAGCGTCGTAGACGCGGGCTCCTCGAGAGTCGATGCGCGAGTGTGCCCGGGAGAAGTCGGACGACCCGACTCGCGAGCCTCGATCTCCGGCTGCGCGGCTCGATCTTCAGGTCACGCACGAGGACGAGGCCCGGCTCGTCGTGCCCATCGACGGAGAACGTGACGCGAAGCTGTAGAGACTCGCCGCGACCGCCAGGACATCGCACGCCGACGTCGAATCCCGTATAGAGCGCATGCTCGTACTCGGGAAACGCCGCCTTCACGTCGAGGCGGGCACCGAAGCAGCGCGTCGTCGCAGCCAGCCGATCGTTCAGATAGACGCGCACGACGACGGATCGACCGCTGGCTTCGAAGGCCCAACCGCCCACCGTGAAGCGTTCGCCGGCGTGGAGCGGCGAATCCGTCGGAGCCTCGAGGTTGGCATGGACCCTGGGTGCGGGTGCCTCTACGAGTGGCGTCGACGCCGGTCGGCGTCGACCGATCGCGCTCGTTCGTTGCGGCAGGATTCGGACGTCGTCGTAGTGGGCGGTGCGAAACCAGCCGAGCAGCTCATCCTCGCTGTGATAGCTCCGATAGGGGGGGCTGTACCAGTCGAAGTTCAGGAAGGCGGCAATCTCCGGATCGGGGTGCGCTCCGACAGCGAAGAGCGCATAGAAGCGCGCCAATCCATGCCGTCCACTGCGGGCGGCCTCGTCCCGCTTGAAGGTCCAGCGTCCGAGCAAACGGCAGAGCCGGTAGAGCGCGGCATGGGGCATGCGCGACGTCACCGGTCGCATGAGCGAGTCCTGTACGAAATGAACGAGTCGGGCGTAGCGTGTCGACATTCGCTCGGTCGGATAGAGCCAGACCGCGAGGTGTCCTCCGTCGCGCACCAGGGTCGCCGAGTTCTGGAACGCGCGCGAACAGTCGGGCGTGTGATGCAATACGCCGACGGAGTAGACGAAGTCGAAGCTCCGCTCCTTGAAGGGATGTTCGAGGATATTGCCCCGAACGAGATGGAGATCGTCTCGCGATCCGTGCTCGCGGCGCGCTCGGTCGAGGGAGTGGCTCAGGTCGAGACCGACTGCGATGCCGCCGTGGTCGGCGACGCTGCGGACGTATTTGCCCATGCCGCAGCCGACCTCGAGGACGCGTTTGCCCTCGAGAAAGGAGGTGTCGATGTCTTCGACGTCGGACTTCGAAGGGGTCTGTGCAAAGACGTCGTCGAATTCGAGCGGATGGTAGAGGTTGGGATCGATGCCGGTCAGGAAGGCGAGGGTGAGCAGGTCCTCCTCGGGCGACGTGACCTTGTAGCGATTCCACTCGAAGCCGAAGGCGCTCGCCGTTCGGCGATGCAGCCTCTCGAAGCTTCTCAGCTCTGCGGGCGTCGGCGGGTTGGCGACGCGCTCGAGCTCGGCTCGATGACGTTTGGCGAAAGCCGGCGATTCGGCAATCGCGTTAGGCAGCATGTGAGGGATCCCGTCGAGAACGGGATAGGCGCGCGCACATCCGCGACAGACGAGCAGGCCCTCTACGAGATCGTCCCCCTCACGCGCGAAGGATGTCGCGTCAAGATCTTCGCGACATTTCGGGCAGCACAGAATGTCGAAGAGCTCTTGACGCAAACGAGGTTCCTGCCGGAAGAGGCTTACCGGTCGAGGGGCCGCACGAAAAAGCGCGTCCCGGGCTCACTGCCTAGGACGCGCTCTCGTGAACAGCCTGGTTCCGTTCATGAAGCCGATTCTCGCCGATGAGCGTGAGTCTGGCTTCGCAACGCAGGGGAGAACGGAATCAGCAGCCGGCTTCGTCCGTAGTCGGTCCGTCCCAGTCGCCGAAGATGGGGGCGTCCGTACCCGCGCCGAAGAACAGCTGGATGTCGACTCCCTGGCCCGTCGCCTGGTCGTCGAGGAAGAAGACACCGTTGCCGGCTACGTCTCGGAAGACACCGATCGTCGTGCGACCATCGCGATTGAAGTCACCGACGACCGGCAGGTCGCCGGGGGCGCCCATCGGCCGCGCGGTCACGACAGAATTGCCGGGAATGTTGTCGGCCCGGAGATAGAAAGTGTTGTTCGAAGGGCGATAGAGCCCGACCTCGTCGGATCCGTCCGCTGAGTCGTCCCAATTGCCGACCACCGGGATGTCGCCGGGGTCACCGAACCCGAACGTGAGCGGCGACGGGCTCCCGTCGTCGAGGAAGAACTCCCGCGTGCTCGGGCGATAGACGCCGACCTCATCCGCGGACGTGCTCGGATCGAAGTTGCCAACGACCGGCAGGTCACCGACGGCGCCGAAGGACGTGACCGTGACCGGGGTGAGTCCGGCCGCCGAGTTCGCGGCCGCGCTGATGAACTCGCCGTAGCCAGCGGTGTCGCGAAACACCGTGATGAGCTTCGTCCCGTCCCCAGCGACGTCGCGGCTGATCGGCGTATCCGTCGGTGCGCCGAAGGCGATCACGTTGATGTTCGGAGTCAAGCAAGTCGATTGGCTCGAGCTTCGCAGGAACCACAGGGCGCTTCGAAAGAGTCCGGGTGTATCCCGCGGCTCGTCCATGCCGCCGCCGCCGCCGGCGTACGCCATGCTGCTTCCCAGAACGGTGGACAGGGCCACCAGTGCGAACATCGACACCCAAAATTTCACTGACACAATGTCTCTCCCATATCGTCCCCATGAGATCGGAATCCGAGCAACGATTTCGTTTGTCTCGTCCGTCCGCCGATCCCACCCAGACCGGTCTCGAAAAATCCTAGCACGTACCTGCGGTTTCCAAGGTCAGTCGCGAGCCGCGAGTGCTGGGCGTTACGTTCCGCGCAGGTTATCAGAACCCGAGGGTCGGCTACAGCTTTTTACCCTTCCGGACCGCGGCCCGGACCGATTCTGGTCCGCTTCCGGCGGTTCGATGGGGCGGCTCCCCGACGTCAGGCCGCCAGCCCAAGCCTCCTCAGCCAACGGCGCAGGGTCGGGGTGCGACTGAGGCTTCGCAGCCGGCGCGCCAGACCACGTATGACGGGGGAACGCCGGAGGCGGCCGAGCACCGGAATCGACGCGAGCCGTCGCCGAAAGCGCGCGAAGGTTTCGAGCCGCACCAGCTGATCCGCCATCTGATTGAGGGTCATCTGCTGATTCAGGCTGATCTCACGAAGCGCTTCGGCAGGAATCGAGTCGAGGCCCGCCGTCACCGTGGAGCGAAGCCCGTCGTCGGTCGGGTTCGCGACGAAACCCGCCGCGGAATAGTGGAATCGGGACTTTTCGTCGAGTTGCGTGCGTGGTCGGAAATCGTTCTCGAGCCGGCTGAGATTCGGGTTGTAGTAGGGATCCCGCTCGATCACATCGCTCCAACGCTCGAACATCACACGCACCTCGCGCGTATTCTTGGCCTCCCCCCGAGAAGCGCTGGTGAGATGGATGAGCTCCGCGAGCGGATTCATCACGATGCGCTCGCCGCGAGCCCGCAAGCGAAGGCAGAAATCGACGTCGTTCCACGCGACGGCCAGCGCTTCGTCGTCGAATCCCCCGACCTCGAGGAAGGTCGTCCTTCGGGTCAGCAGGCAGGCGGCGGTGACGGCGCTGACATTGCGCGGCACATGGGCGTAAAACCCCTCTTCGAAGGCCGAGAAGCGATCCGGGCGACCCTCGAATGCGTGTCCCGTGAGGCCATGGACCCCCAGTGTGACCCCCGCGTGCTGGATTCGACCGTCGGGATAGAGAAGCTTGGCGCCGACCGCTCCGACGCCGGGGATCCGGCACGAGCCGACCATTTCGCGAAGCCAGTCCCGGGAGACGACGATCGTGTCGTTGTTGAGCAGCACGACGAATTCGGCTTCGCTGGCTTCGACGCCGCGGTTCACGATCCGCGAGAAGTTGAACTCTCCGGGAACTTCGACGACCCGGTGCGGAGATCGAGCGAGATAGTCGCGCGTCTCCTGCTCGCGGCTGCCATTGTCGAGGATCAGGATCTCCCAGTCGTCATAGTCCGTTCGCTCCTCGATCGACGCGATGCAATCACGCAGGAGGTCGAGTCGATCCCGCGTCGGAATCAGGATGCTGACCTTGCCCATCGGCGTGCGATCGAAGCGGACGCCGTAGACACCAACGCGCGCCCGCTGTGCCCAGCCGGGCCATTCGGCCTGCGCCGCGATTCCGCGCCGCTCGAGCGCCTCGGTCAAGGCCCTGCGTCCGGATTCGAAGGCGTGAGATTTCGTGTCCGAGCGACGGGCCATCGAGTTCTGGGCGGCCCGCCAATGACAGAGCACTTGCGGAATGTGATGGATGCGATCGGTTCGCTCGCTCAGCCGGAGCATGAAGTCATAGTCCGCAGAGCCGTCGAAGCCTTCTCGAAACCCACCGATCGATCGAGCGAGGCTGCGGCGAGCGACCTTGAGGTGGCCGATATACATGTAGGAGAGCAGGAGCTCCGGCGACCAATCGGGCTTGTAGCAGACCTGTAGTCGTCGACCTTCTTCGTCGATGAGGTCGTGATCGGAATAGATGAAATCCAGGTAGGGGTCGTCGCGCAGGACGCGGGCGAGGGCAGAGAGCGCCTCGGGGCTGAGCTCGTCATCGTGATCGAGGAAGACGACGAACTCGCCCGAAGCGAGCTCGAGCGCCGCGTTCGTCGCGCCCGCGATTCCAAGGCCCCGCTCCAACCGACGATATTGGACGCCCGCGAGCTTGCTCACCGATTCGAGATAGGCGAGGACATCCGACTCCGTCGAGGCGTCGTCGACGATGCAGAGCTCGACGGCGGGCCAGACCTGCTTCTGAACGGATTCGATGGCGCGCTCGAGGTCGCGCCGCCTCGGATCGTGAACGGGCATCACGATCGAAAAGCTCGGAATTTCTCGCGACCAGGTCGTCGATGCTTGCATCAGCTTCGATCCGTCCAGGCGTCGAGCCAGTCGGCGATCCGATGTCCGAGGCGAGCCCATCGGCGATCTCGTTCGCGCTCCAGCGTTGCGGCCCTCTCCTGATGGGCCGAGGACGCTCGTCGCTCGAGGTCGAGCTCTCGAGTGCGCTCGACGATCGCTGCTCGAAACGCGCGGATCTCGTCTTCCATTCGCTCGCCCGAGATGCGCGCGCGCTTGATCTGGTCTTCCTGATCACGGATCGCGTTCCGTGCACTCTCGATCTGGCCCTCGAGCGCCCGGGAAGACGCGCGTGCGGCCGCGATTTCGCGTTCGAGGGTCGAGGCGTTCTGCTCCGCCGCAGCCGCCCGCGATTCGCTCTCCTGGCGCTGCGCCTCGAGAGCCGCCACTGCTCGGCGCGCTTGCTCGATCTCGTGCGCCTGGCTCGTGATCGCTGCGCGCGCGTTCTCGAGCTGGCCCTCGAGGTCGAGCTGGGAGGTCCGCGAGGCGGAGATCTGGGTCTCCAGGTCACGCGCCGCGCGCGCGGCCGCTTCGAGCTCGGCCTCTCGTAGCTCGGCCGATTCGCGCGCCCGGGCGACCTCGGCTTCGAGGGACGAGAAACTGGTTCGAAGCGCGGACAGCACGCGGTCGTTCTCGATGATGACCGCCCGCGCGGCCTCGATCTCCTCGGCCTGGGAAGCCGAGGCACGCGCCGCTGCGGCGAGCTGTGATTGGAGCTCTTCGTGGGTCGTGCGCGCGCGCTCGATCTGTCGGTCTTGATCTTCGGCCGCCGCTTTGGCCCGCTGGAGCTCGCCGGATTGCCGGTCTGCGACGGCGCGCGACGAACGGATCTGTTCCTCCAGCTGGTCCATCGAAGAGCGCGCCGCCACGGCATTCGACTCGTAGTCGTCGATCGTCTCTCGCGCTTTTCGGAGCTGTTCGACGAGGTCGTGTTGCGCGAGGCGCGCGAGCTCGATCTGTCCTTCGAGCGCGTCGTTCTGACTCGTGCCCTCGCGAATCAGCGCTTCGTATTGCGCGAGCAGCCACTGGGCCGGGTCGTGCAGGACCGAGTCGCTCGAGAGGCGGCGCCGGGCGCGATTCCAGCCCTGCGTGGTGTTCGAACAAACGCCGAGTAGATAGACGGGAACGGGAAGCTCGTCGGCCTCCGGGTCCGCCCATTTCGCGTGTTCGGACACGGCCCGTGCCGTGTCCGCGGGCCAGCGGGCGGCGTCGACCTTTCGTCGTCGCGAGGTCGACGTGGGCTCTTCCTGCTCGAGGCCCGTGATCCATGAGCCGGCCCAGAGTCCCTGACCGATGACACCGACGTGTTGGAAGGAATCTTCGAGCAGGGACGAGAACTCGGCGCGATCCATCTCGCGCAGATGATAGGGGTTCTGGTGTCCGGCCCGGTCGGTGTAGACCGCGCGATCGGGCGTCGAAACGAGAAAGATCGAGCGGCCACCCAGGACCCGCCGAACCTCCTCGACGAGGGCTTCGGGATGTTCGATGTGTTCGATGGCTTCGAAGCAGACGACGGCTTCGAAGCAGTCGTCCCGAAAGGGCAGCTGCCGCGCATCGGCGCAGAGCCCACGAGGGAGGCCTCCGAGTCGGGCGCGGTCGAGGTCGATCGCCGTCACCTGACAGCCGGAACGCTCGAGGATGCGCGCGCCATATCCCGACCCCGCCGCGAGGTCGAGGACGCGCAGGCCTTCGAGGACCTTCGCAGCCAACACGTAGCGATGCACATGCTCGTAGGCGAGGTCCGGCCCGTCGCGATCGGGAACGAAGCGCTCTGCTTCCTGCTCGCGCTCGCGACGCGACGCCTGCGGATGGTCGGAGTCGGATGGGCTCAAGAGGGTCCGCTCCCGTGATTGAGGCGCTCGCCGGGGACTCGGCTGGAGTCGAGGCGTTTCGCGCGCGCGCGGGCGTCGCGCATGCACGCGGCCCACTCCCGAAATGCCAGAAGACCGTACAAGAGCCTCGATCGCGATGCACCGCAAGCCAGGTCCTCCTCGACGATGCGCCGTGCCGACGCCATGTCGAGGCCATCGGGGGGTCCCGCGCTCAGGCCGTCGAGGAGTCTCTCGCGGAGCGGACCCAGGAGCCATTCCTGCATGGGCAGGACGAATCCCTGTTTTCGACGATCGACGATCTCGAGCGGGAGCATCGGACGAACAGCATCGCGCAGCACCCGTTTGCGGCTCCCCCCTGCCTGCTTCCACTGCGCCGGCATCGCGAGCCCGAGCGCGACCAGCTCGGGCTCGAGGTAGGGTGCGCGCCCTTCGATCGAGGCGGCCATCGTCATGCGGTCGAGCTTGACGAGCAGGTCGTCGGGCAGCCAGGAACGAAGGTCTGCCTGCTGCGCGCGTCTGAGATCGCATTCGACCTCGGCGAGCTGGATCATGACCTCCTTCGTCCAGGCGTCTTCGTCCGAGGGGGCCTCGGATCCCTGCTGGGGCACGAGGTCGTCGCGGTCGACCTTCGATGTGAGCATCGGGAAGCCACTCGGCGTCGTATGGCTGGCTCGGAAGAA
Source organism: uncultured delta proteobacterium (assembly GCA_963698485.1). Taxonomy (GTDB): domain Bacteria; phylum Myxococcota_A; class UBA9160; order UBA9160; family UBA4427; genus UBA4427. The sequence continues at coordinate 478,874 of CAVORA010000007.1, forward strand.
GGGCTGGGGCGACGCGTCCCGCCGGCCGCGAGTCAGGCGCCGGAACAGAGAAGGGAATCGAGAAGCGGTCGGAGTCCCGGTCGGGTAGTAGTCGTAGCCGGCGAAGATCTCGTCGGCGCCTTCGCCCGTGAGAACGACCTTCACTCGCTTGGCCGACTCGCGAGCCAGCAGGTAGACGGGGAGGCAAGCGGGATCGCCGACGGGCTCGTCGAGCGCCGCGATCGCGTCGTCGAAGACCGAGAGGCAGGCCTCGAGATCGAAATCGAAATGATGATGTCGAGTTCCGAGGGCGGTGGCGACGGCTCGGGCATGTACGCTCTCGTCCAGCTTGGCATCCTGGAAGCCGACGGAGAAGGTCTCGACGAGACCACTGTGTTGCTGGGCGATGGCGGCGACGGCCGAGGAATCGAGTCCGCCCGAGAGAAAGACGCCGACGGGAACGTCCGCGGCCATGCGACTGACGACGGAATTCGTGAGCAGGCTTCGCACTCGACGCGTCGCCGACGCGTAGCCGAGCGGGACCCGCACAGGCTTCTCTTGCGCTTCGGCCCAGCGGATGATGCTCGCTGGCTCGCGCCTCGAGAGGTCGAGACTCAGTCTATGTCCCGGCAGGAGCTTGGAGATCCCGCGGACCATGGTTCGGCTACCCGGGACATAGTGAACGGAGAGATACTGCCGCAATGCAGTCGGGTCGATCTCGAAATCGAGCTCGGGTTCGCTCGCGAGCGTCGACAATTGCGAGGCGAAGCGGAACGAATCGCCCAGGTGGCTATAGAAGACGGGCTTCTCGCCGAAGCGGTCCCGGTAGAGATGCAGCGTCCGCTCGCCGCGATCGAGAATCGCGATGGCGAACATGCCATCGAGGCGGTGAGGGAATTCCTCGGGGCCGAACACGCGAAAGGCATGCGGCAGGACCTCGGAGTCACACGATGTCTCGAAGCGAATGCCACGACCCTCCAGCTCGCGCCGAAGAGCGGGGTAGTTGTAGATCTCGCCGTTCACGAAGGCGACGATCTGTTGGTCATCGCTCGTGAAGGGCTGTTGCCCGTGGGCCAGATCGAGGATCGCCAGGCGCCGCATTCCGAGCGCCAGTCCAGCTTCGATCAAGCGACCTTCGCCGTCGGGTCCTCGCGCGTGCATCGATGCGAGCATCCGGTCGAGTCGGGGTTCCGGCGACTCGCTCGGGGCGAAGACGAAGCCTGCGATCCCACACATCGGATCAGGACTCCGGCGGCTTCGCGGGAGCGAGCAGGTCGTCGAAGAGGGCCGAGTAGTCTCGAACGCGATCGGCGAGCGAGAACTCGGCCTTGACGCGGGCTCGGCCGCTCGCGCCGAGCTTCGCCGCGAGCGTGGGGTCTGCAAGCAGTCGGTCGAGGGCCTTGGCGAGGGACTCGACGTCGCCGGCCTCGACGAGCAGGCCGTCCCTTTCGTCACGAATCAGCTCGGGGATGCCGAAGACGCGCGAGGCCACGACGGGCTTTCCGAAAGCCATTGCCTCGAGAACGACGCGCGGCAGCGATTCCTGATACGAGTTGCAGATGACGACGTCGGCCGCCGCGAAATAGGGCCGCGCGTCGGACACGTGCTCGTGCAGCGAGACCGAGGCATCGAGGCCGAGCTCGGCGATCGCGCTGCGCATCGACTCGAGGTAGTCGCCCTCGATCACGCCGAGAAAGGCACAGTGGAAGCCCGGTCGCGAATCCCGAAGTATGCCCAGCGATCGGATCAGCTCGAGCTGCGCTTTTCGTACGCAGGTCGTCCCGGCGCAGAGGAGCAGGGGCGTGTCGTTCGCGATTCCGAGCTCGCGTCGGATGTCGACCCGGCGGCTCGCGATCGTCGAGAGGTCGAAGCGAGCGAGGTCGAGTCCATTCGGGATCAGCGCGTCTCGCCCTGCGTCGAGCTGGTCGCGAAAGAGGCTTCGGGTCGCGTCGGCTACGAAGACGACCCGATCGGCGAGGTCGAGTGCCGCGAGCGCACGCTCGGCGATCGGAGTCGGGAGGCGCGCGTGGAAGTAGGCGTCCGGCGGCTCGCTCTCTCTGACGATCCAGATCGAGGGACGACCGAGCTCGGCCGCGACATGGACGGCCCAGTAGGTTTCGAGCGTATTGGCGACGACGAGGTCGGGCTGCCAGACCGATGCCCGTCCCGCCAGGCGTCGGACCTGGGCGTCGAAATCGTCCTCGATGACCAGCGAGGCATCCCAGCCGAGATGATGGATGGGCACGTCGATCGCCGACCACGCTGTCGAGAGCGGACCCTTGGCCGGACACCAGAGGCGTCTTTCGAAACGCACATCGTCGAGGCCCTCGGCGATCTCGAAGAGCGATCGCGGTGCGCCTTCGAGATTCAGATTGTGACTGACGAAGAGGAGATTCCGGCGCGCGCCGGGCTCGCGTCGCGGGCTCGGTCGCGGCGTCGCTGGCGCTGACGACACGCGAAGTGGGGCGGGAACGTCGAGCTCGATCTCGGCCACGGTCTTCGAATGGTCCCCGATCGTCGCTTCGATCCGGCAGAGGGCGGGACCCGGACTGCTCGGCACGGGGACCAGGACGCCGAAGCCACTGCGATTGGCCCCCGGCACACTCGCGTGCCCGCGCCCCACGTCCTCCCGAAAGCCATTCGCGACGACGGAACGCGGCTCGCCATCGCCGATCCGGGCGGTCAGGCGGACAGCTTCGCCGGTCGTTGCGAAACACCAGCCGCGCAGGAAGAGCTCGCCGTCCTGGGTGATCTGATTTCGCTCGACCATCGGACCGGGCGGGGACTCCAGCGCGAACTCGATATGGGTTTCGATCCCGGTTGCGGCAACCGGAGGCTCTCCCTGTGAATCGGGCGCCCGCCGGGATACGCCGCCGACGACGCGGACGGCGTCGAGGGAGAGCCAACCGAAGAGTCCATGCGCGTTCACCGAATCGAGAACCCAAGCGTTCTCCACCCAGTCGCACATGCGGTGCGAGAGAATGCTGCCCTCCGCGATGGCCGGCGAGAGCGCGAAGGGTCCGGAGGTGAGCGACGGCCATGGGAATTCGAAGGCGAGGGTCGTTTCGTCGTCGACCTCGAGCGCGGGGAGGCGTCGGCCTTCGAGCTCCGTGTTGGTCGCGGTGACCACGTCCCCGAGTCGATTGCGCAGGGTGAAGCCGACCAGGGGTGAGTCCAGGCGCGCCTCGGCGCGGATCGAGATCACCACCGAGAGCGCTGCTCCCGCGCTGGCGACGGTCGTCGGCTGGCCGGTTGCGTCCCGGACTTCGAAGCCGACCACGCGCGCGCGGCCGTCGCCGAAACGATCGATCGGGCCGACCAGCGGCGCGGCCGCGGGGATCTCGATCCTGGATGCTTCGGCCTCCGGGTCGCCGGGCGCGAACGCTTCGTCCGAATCGGCGGTGGCGAGCGGTGCATCGAGCTCGCAGTTGTCCCGGTATCGCGCCGCCAGGTAGCGCTGGATCACATCGGCCGGCGTGCCGTCGGCGCTGACGCGACCCTGTTCGAGCCAGATCGCGCGGTCGCAGAGGGAGATGATGGCCGAGGGATCGTGGGAAACGAGGACGATCGTCGTGCCGTTCTCACGGAGTGTCCGCATTCGCGAGAGGCAGCGCTGTTGAAAGAAGGCGTCTCCGACTGCGAGGGCCTCGTCGATCAAGAGGATGTCGGGCTCCGCGTGGATGGCGGCGCTGAAGCCCAGCCGGAGTGACATGCCCGCGGAGTAGGTCTTGACGGGGTGATCGAAAGCCTCGCCGAGACCCGAGAACTCCCGGATCGCGGGCATGCGCTGTCGGACCTCCGTTCTGGACAGGCCGGATAGCATCCCGAGCACGAGCGCGTTTTCGGCGCCGGTGTATTCGGGATGGATCCCGGATCCCAGATCGAGCAGCGTTCCGACGCGCCCGCGCAGCTCGACGCTCCCCGCGGAGGGCTGCAGCGCGCCCGCCAGCATCTTCAGCAGCGTCGACTTCCCGGAGCCATTCCGGCCGATGATTCCGAGCGCCTCGCCCGGTCGGACGTCCAGGTCGATGGCGTCGAGGGCGCGTGGCCCGGTGGGGCTCCGTCGCATGAGCCGATTGGCGATCGTTCGCAGAGAGGCCGAGGCATTCGAGCCGGGGTAGATCTTCGTGAGGCCACGGGATCGGATGGCCCAGTCTTCTTCCGGCCGCGTCATACGAGATCCTGCAGTGACCCGCGGACACCCCGATAGACGAGGGCGCCCGCGGCGAGCGAGAGCAGCGCGGCGAGGGCGAGCTGCCGGAGCAGCAGCGGGGTCGGCAGCGCACCCTCGAGGAGGAGTGCATGCATGATCCGAATCGGTGGGGCGACCGGGTTCAGGAGCAGGATCCAATCGTTCACTTCACTGAGCCGGGCCGCGGGATAGAGGATGGGGGAGACGAAGAAGGCGAGGGACACGACCGGCGGAAGCGCGTCAGCGAGGTCCCGAATCACGGCGCCGAGCGACGCCAGGACGAGCGCCATGCCCAGGGCGATGAAGGTCGAGGCGAAGAGGACGAGGGGTGCCATCATGAATGTCCAGGTCACGGATCCGAGCAGCCAGTAATGCGCCATGCCGTACGCCGCCAGCCAGGGCAGGGAGCGGTAGAAGCTGGCCAGGCAGGGCGCGAGGACGAGAAGCGAGATCGGGAACTGCGCGCGCTGCACATAATGTCCGGCGCTCGTGAAGAGCCGGGGGCTGCGGACGACGACGTCGGCGATCAGGTTCCAGATGACGAGGCCGCTGAACAGGAAGAGTGCGTATTCGCCCGTGGATTGCCCGGGCCGCACGCGAACTGGAATCAGGCTCGAGAAGACGAAGGAGTAGGTCGCCAGCATCGCGAGGGGAACGCCGATCGCGGCGAGGATTCCCGTGAGGTTGCCCCGATAGGCGCCTGGAAATTCCTGTGTCGCGAGGGCCGACGCCAGCTGTAGATATCGCCGCGCGGCGTCGCTGCGCTTCGATTCTTTTCTCGCAGAGCACGGCAAAGCTTCGATCCTCGCAATGCGATCCACGGCCGGAGAACCGCAAGCGGGATGGGTTCCGGAGGCATCGGATGGGCCTGCGTGACATGATGAAAGGCGCCGAGACCATACAACAGGTCGACCTGCCCAAGTGGCTGCGGCGAGCTGCGAGTCGGCGCGTCGCGGCGGCCATTCCTGCCCGCCCATGTTTGCGCGGCTCAGGCCCCGCTTGCGGCAGGCGTCCAGCAGCGCTGGACAGCCACGCGAGTTCCTTTCGCAGGGTCTTCGCCGTCAGTCGATAGGCGTAGAAAGAGTCTGTCGCCCGACTCGCAAGGTCAGCGGGCTCGAGCATGGGCTCACCTCGCGGTCCGCATGCGAGCGCGGTCATCCGCCGGAGAGGGCCGCTTCACGCCTGGAATCCAGCGTGTCCGCGGAAGCGCTTGGCGACGGCTTCGCTCGTTCTGGCTAGTCTCCCGCCATGGAATCCCCGGGGAGTGAGGGCATGCGGGCGACGGCCCGAAGGGGTCGCGCACGCCCTTCGGAGCTGATCGCGCTGGTGCTGGCTCTCGAGGAGCGGGACCAGCAGGAGGAGCGCGATCGACGTCGGCTCGATCGCGAGATCGGCGCGCGTTATGCGGAGTCGCATCCGAACGCGAAAGCACCCGGCCTGCCGCTGCTGCGCTTCTGGCTAGCGCAGGCCCCGAGCCTCGCGCTCCAGGCGCGGATCCGGCGCGTCCGCTCTTCGCTCTCGCTGCTGCGCTGGCTGCTCCTGGGCGTCGGACTCTTCATGGGTTGGGGGGCCGCCTCGGCGCTGCTGCAATTCGAGGTGCACGCCGGCCGCATCAATATCGTCCTGTGCCTGGGCCTGCTCGTCCTGCTCCCGCTCGGCATGCTGCTGCTCGCGGTGGTCGGAGCACTGGGGTCGCTGCGCCTCTCGGGTGACGGCGCGGGGATCGCTGGCGGCTGGCGGCGCTTCGCGCTGGCGCGCGGGGCGATGAGCCTGCTGCCGGGCTCGGTGCGGCGCGACGTCGAGATCCTTCTCGGCCGCATGACGGCGCATTCGCGGCTCTATGCGCGCGTTCAGCGCGCGCAGCTCTTCGTCTGGTCGCAGACCGTCGGGCTGGCCTTCTCCTTCGGCGCGCTGACGGCCACGCTGGCCTTCGTGGTCTTCACGGATCTGGCCTTCGGCTGGAGCACGACCCTCGACGTCGAGCCGGCCCGCATCCATCACCTGACCTCGATCCTGTCCGCGCCCTGGGCCGCATTCTGGCCGGACGCCTCTCCGAGCCTCGATCTGGTCGAGTCGACGCGACATTTTCGTGTGTCGGCGGGACGCGGGGCGCTGCCGGGTGCGGGGCCCACGCCGGAGGACGCGCATATCCACTTCGTCGATCCGATCCTGTACGGGGGCTGGTGGCCCTTCCTGGTGGCGGCGCTGGTCTTCTACGGCCTGCTGCCGAGGCTGCTCGTCCTGGGGCTCGGCAACCGCTGGCTGGCGCGCGAGGCCGGCAAGGCGATGGCTTTGACACCGGGCGTCGATCGCCTCGTCGAACGCCTCACGACCCCGATCATCGAGACCCAGGCGATCGCCCCCGAGACCGAGCTCGGCCGAGCCGAGTCGGGGCTCGTGCCGATCGTCGAGGCTGCGGATTGGGTTCGCGAGCGGGGCGGTGCGGAGCCCGTGGTCGTGCGCTGGGCGGAGGCGTCGACGGACGAGGCGCTCGGGGCGGCGCTCGGCTCGACGCGACTGAGGGTGCGGGACGCGGGCGGTCGGCGGACGCTCGCCGAGGACGCCGCGCTGGCATCGGCGTGCGGCACGGAGAAGGCGGATGCGGGCGGGAGCAGCGGGCAGGGCGCGATCGCGCTGTGCGTGCGCGCCTACGAGCCGCCGGTGCTCGAGGTGCTCGATTTCCTGGCGGATCTACGGCGCGCGATCGGGCGTGAGCGGGGGCTGCTGTGTGCTGCTCGAGGGGGGCACGCCCGCCGATCATGAAGCCTGGCGCCACAAGCTGATGGCGCTCGGGGATCCGCGTCTCTGTGTGGCACCGCTGTCGACGGACGCGACCCGAGCCGGCTCGGGGGCGACGACGGCGCCGACCCCGACGCCCGCCTCGTCCACGGAGACCGTCGATGGCTGAGGCGGATCCGCCGGAGAACGCCCTGCCGCGGCTCGCCGTCGTCGGGCACCCGAACAAGGGCAAGTCGAGCCTGGTCGCGACCCTCGCCGAAGACGACAGCGTGGGTATCAGCCCGACGCCGGGCACGACGCTGCGCGCCCGCGCGTATCCGATGCGCGTCGACGGGAAGCTGCTGTACACGCTGATCGACACGCCGGGCTTCCAGCGCGCGCGTCGAGTGCTCGCGTGGCTCGAGGAGCGAGCGGCTGCGACCGGCGCGACGGCGGCGGATCGACCCCGGCTGGTCGCCGAGTTCGTGAGCGCCCCGGGCCATGCAGAGCAGTTCCCGGACGAGTGCGAGCTCTTGCGGCCGCTCGTCGAGGGCGCGGGGATCCTCTACGTGGTCGATGGCAGCGTGCCCTACGGGCCCGAGTACGAGGCGGAGATGGAGATCCTGCGCTGGACCGGGCGACCGAGTCTGGCGGTGATCAACCCGATCGCGAGCCGGGAGCACGTCGGCGATTGGGAGACGGCGCTCGGGCAATTCTTTCGGGTGGTGCGCGTGATCGACGCGCTGCACGCGGACTTCGAGACGCGGCGGCAGCTGCTGCTGGCCTTTGGCGAGCTCGAGGGGAGCTGGCGCGCACCGATCGAGCAGGCCGTGGCGGCCCTCGACGCCGCGCGCGCAGGTCAGCGCCACGCCGCCGCGCGGGAGATCGCGCAGTTCGTGGCCGAGGCGCTGGTGCTGGTGGCCGAGCGGCGGATCGGTCCGACGGAGGATGCGGCCCGCTTCGAGCCCGAGCTCGAGGCCGAGTACAAGCAGAGCCTCACGACCCTCGAGTCCCGCCATCGCCGCGCCGTCCAGCGGATCTACGGGCACAGCGCGATCGAGGCCCACGCCGCGGAGCTCGAGCTGCTCGAGTCCGATCTCTTCTCGGAGGGCACCTGGCTGCGCTTCGGGCTGCGCCGTCGCGACCTGGTGACGGTCGGGGCCGTCGGGGGCGCGACGACCGGGGGCGTGATCGACGTGGCGCTCGGTGGCGCGTCCTTCCTGGCCGGCGCGGCGGCGGGGGCGGCGATCGGCGGCGTGCTCGGCTGGCTCGGCGCCGGACGCCTGGCTGAACTCCGGGTCATCGATCGACCGATGGGTGGGCGCCTGGCGCGCTATGGACCGAGCCGGAATCCGAACTTCCCCTTCGTGCTCTTCGGGCGGGCTCGCTACCACTGCGGGCTGCTCGCGGCCCGCACCCACGCGATGCGCGACGTGCTCGAGCTCGACGTCGATCTCGAAGAGCGTCTGCCGCTCGAGGCCGCCACCCGCAGGGCGCTCGCCTCGACGTTCAGCGAGCTTCGCAAGCGGGGCAACGACTCGCTGCGGGGTCGCGAGGCGGTGGATCAGCTGATGCGCACCACGGAGGCAATTCTCCGGGCCGACGAGACGCGCCGACACGAATTCCGGTAACCGCGTGCCCGGTCGGGCCACTTCCTCAACAGGGCCGCGAGCTTTCTACACAAGACTCTCGCGTGGTCGCCCGATCGCGATATCGTATTGGCCTCTCGGCCCCCATGCGGGGCCGTTTCTGCTTGGAGAGCCCTTCATGCCCGACTCCTCTACCCGCACGGAAGTCGCCTCGAAGCTCGATCCCGAGACGGCCCCCACGAAGCATGCCCGCCTGCTGGAATGGGTGGCTCAGGTCGCCGAGCTGACGCAGCCGGACCGCATCGAATGGTGCGACGGATCGCAGGAAGAGTACGACCGCATGTTCGAGATCATGCTGTCGACCGGGACCGCGGAGCGACTGAACGACGAGACCCGGCCCAACAGCTACCTCGTTCAGTCCGATCCTGCGGACGTGGCGCGCGTCGAGGACCGCACCTTCATCTGCTGCGAGCGCGAGGAGGATGCGGGACCGACCAACAACTGGTGCGATCCGGACGAGATGCGCGCGAAGCTCGCGGATCTCTTCGAGGGCTCGATGCGCGGGCGGACGATGTACGTGATTCCGTTCAGCATGGGACCGATCGGCTCGCATATCGCGCACATCGGCGTGCAGCTCTCCGACAGCCCCTACGTCGTGGCGAACATGCAGATCATGACGCGCATGGGTTCCGCCGTGCTCGAGACGCTCGGCGACGACGGTGACTTCGTGCCGTGTCTGCACTCGGTGGGCGCGCCGCTCGAGCCTGGACAGAAGGACGTGCCCTGGCCCTGCAACGCCGACAACAAGTACATCGTCCATTTTCCCGAGACCCGACAGATCTGGAGCTACGGGTCGGGCTATGGCGGCAATGCGCTGCTCGGGAAGAAATGCTTCGCCCTGCGCATCGCTTCGGCGATGGCGCGCGACGAAGGCTGGCTCGCCGAGCACATGTTGATCCTGAAGCTCACGTCGCCCGGCGGCGAATCGAAGTATGTCGCCGCAGCCTTCCCGAGCGCGTGCGGCAAGACGAATCTCGCGATGATGCAGCCCGTGCTCGACGGCTGGAAGATCGAGACCGTTGGCGACGACATCTGCTGGATGAAGTTCGGCGAGGACGGTCGGCTCTACGCGATCAACCCCGAGGCCGGCTTCTTCGGCGTCGCCCCCGGAACGAGCGTGAAGTCGAACCCGAACGCCATGCTCGGGCTCGAGAGCAACTGCATCTTCACGAACGTCGCGAGGACCGACGACGGGGACGTCTGGTGGGAAGCCATGAGCGAGAAGCCCGAGCATCTCGTCGACTGGCGCGGCAACGACTGGACCCCGGACGCGCAGACGCCCGCGGCGCATCCGAACGCGCGCTTCACGGCGCCGGCGAGCCAATGTCCCGTCATCGCCCCCGAATGGGAGAACCCGGACGGCGTGCCGATCTCGGCGATCCTCTTCGGCGGTCGTCGCGCGACCGTCGTTCCGCTGGTGCACGAGGCGCGTGACTGGAACCATGGCACCTTCCTGGGCTCGATCATCTCGAGCGAGAAGACCGCGGCGGCGGCGGGGACCGTCGGAGAGCTGCGGCGGGATCCGATGGCGATGCTGCCCTTTTGCGGATACAACATGGCCGACTACTGGAGCCATTGGCTGGAGATCGGGCGACGCAAGGGCGCCCAGCTGCCGCGCATCTTCTACGTGAACTGGTTCCGCAAGGGCGACGACGGCCAGTTCCTCTGGCCTGGCTTCGGGCAGAACAGCCGCGTCCTCAAGTGGGTCTACGAACGCTGCGCCGAGAAGGTCGGCGGTCGGGAGACGCCGATCGGCATCCTGCCCGCGCCCGGAGAGCTCGACCTCGAAGGGCTCGAGATCTCGCCGGATGCGCTCGAGACCCTCACCACCGTCGACATCGAGGGCTGGCTGTCCGAGATCCCGAAGATCCGCGAGTTCTACGCGGGCTTCGGAGATCACATGCCCAAGGAGCTGCTGGCGGAGCTCGACGATCTCGAGCGGAGGCTCCGGGCCGCGGCCTGACGTCGGATGGAGGCCAGCGGGTTCACGGCGGCGGGCCCGCTCGCGCGGGTCCGTCAAGGCAACCCGCAGATCGGCTCAGTCTTCCCAGGCCGGAGCGACGATCTGGCCGGCGCGGGCCATCGCGATGGCCTCGGCGCTCTGGACCTCGACGTAGCCCTGGCTGCTCGTCGGGTTGAGTCCGTCGCTCGCCTCCATCGAGGCGTCCGCCGGGTTGTAGAGCGAGGCCGGGACATCGGTCATCTGCTGGAAGAACAGATTGCCCTTGTAGAGCCCGAACTCGACCGTGCCGCTCGCGTGCTCGGCCATCACGTCGATCGCGGCGATCGCGGCACGAGGTGCCGGATCGAAGAGGCGTCCGTCGTAGATGTGGTCGGAGATCATGGTCGACATGCGTCGGAAGAACGCAGTCGCGCGGCGGTCGAGGACGGCCTGATAGACGCTCTCGAGGCCGCGACCGAGCAGCTCCATGCCGGGCGATTCGTAGACGCCGCGGCTCTTCGTGCCGATGATGCGGTTCTCGAGCGCGTTCGAGATGCCGATGCCGTTTCGGCCGGCGACCCTGTTGGCTTCGACGAGCATCTCGAAGGCCCCGAGCGCCTTGCCGTTGAGCTCGACGCAGACCCCGCGCTCGAAGCGAAGCTTGACCGTCTCGACCTTGTCGGGCGCGTCCTGCGGCCAGACGCCCATCGTGGGGACGACGATCGTGGCCGGCGTCTCGAGGGATTCGAGGTCTTCGGCTTCGTGTGAGAGTCCGGCGAGATTCGCGTCGGTCGAGTAGCGCTTGGCGGAGCCAACGGCGGCCTCGATGCCCCTCTGCTGCAGGTAGCTCGCCATCTCGCGTCGGCCCGGGAACTGCTTCAGCAGCTCCGGATCCCGCCACGCGGCGTAGACCTTCATCCTGGGGGCGAGCACGTTCGTGTAGCGCTCGAAGCGCAGCTGGTCGTTGCCGCGACCGGTCGCGCCATGGGCGAGGACGGTGCAGCCCGCCTCCTGCATGGCACCGAGCAGGCCGTGGACCGTGACGGCGCGGGCGATGCCCGTGGTATTCCAGTAGCCGCCGTCGTATCGGGCCTGCGCCTTGATCACGAGCATCGAGGCCTTCGCCATCGAGTCGCGCAGGTCGACGATGCGCGTCTCCGCGCCGGTCGGCGCCATGCGCCGCGGGATGTCCTCGATGTCGCTCTCGTCGGGCTGCGCGAGGTCTGCGGTGAAGCCGATGACGTCGAGTCCGGCCTCGATCAAACGGGCCGTGACCGACTTGCTGTCGAGGCCGCCCGAGACACAGATTCCAATCTTCTCGCCCTTGAGATCACCGATCCGCATTCCGTCTCCGATCCGATCGATCCCGTCGATCCGACCCAACCATCCGTCAAAGTGAGAGGCACCGCTCGGGCAGCCACTGGCTCACGACCCCGGTCGGGGCGAAGCGAGCCGGACCATAGCAAGGAGTTCGCCGTCTCAGCATCCGGCGCGCGGGGTCATCATGAGGGGTCTGCTACGCGCCGGCTTCCCGGTCGAGAACGGCGCGAAGACGCCGGCCATGCCCCCCGCGCTCGCTGGCGGTTTCGCCTTGCGGGTCGGGCACGAAGCCGTCGAGTTGCCGGATCGGATGTCGACTCGCGCCGCCCACGCCGGGCCGGGCGGCCGGGCAGCGCGGCTGCCTAGATCTTTCCCAGTCGCGCCTGCAGCGCCTGGAACGCCTTCTTCGCGCGGTCCGGATTGAAGGTGTCCGGGTCCTCGACGGATTTGAGGAGCTTCGAGAGCTCCTTCTGCTCGAGCGAGTCGTAGGTCGCGTCGTTGATCATCGACTCCGCATAATAGCTGTAGACGATGCTCTGGAGCGCCATGGCGGCCTGCTCGGAGCCGGCGTAGTCCGTGAACTCGCCGCCGACCGCGTCCGCGAGGATCTGCTTCGAGAGCGTTCGCAGCACCTTCGCATCGACCTTCCACCTCTCGAGCTTGGGCAGCAGCGAAGCGATCGTCGCGCGCACCTTCTTGATGGTGGCCCCGGGATCCCCGCGCCCTTCGCTCGTGGCCTGATGCAGCGTGCGCAGCTCCGTGCGCAGCTGCTTGGCGCCGGCGGGATCCACGACCTGCAGCGCCTGGATCAGCATCAGGAAATTCGCGTCGTTCAGGCGCGCCACGCCCGGCCCGAGGCCCGTGCTCTTACGCGGCCGCCAGCGTCGGAACTTGTCGATCGGATGGTGGCAGGCCTGGCAGTCGTAGAGCACGAGCTCGGGGAAGAGGCCGAGCTTGTTGCGATTCGGATCGCTCATCGCGTCGAGGACCTCGTCGACCGCGACCGCCTGCCCGATCGCCCACAGCTTGACGTCGTTGGGCGCCTGCTTGCCGCGCTTGGTGTAGTCGTCGTCCGGCTCCCAATGATAGGGCTGAAGAATCGAGAAGAGGGCGAGCTCGAAGCTCTGGCGCGGATGGCCCGCGCCCATCAGTCGATGGTCGACGAATTTCTTGCGATCGCCGAAATGGCAGGAGAGGCAGAGGCGCGCGCGGGCCACGGGCTCGTCGGTCGGGTAGAGGCCGAGCTGGATGTTCTTGGCGTGGGTGCTGCCGGAGTCGTGCGGTCGGAGGTAGCGCTCCGCGCCGCCGTGGCAGGCCTCGCAGCCGACGCCGTCGTCGTGCCGGAAGGCGTTGTTCTCGGTGCGGCGCTTGTCGGGCGGAGGATTGTCGGAGTGACAGTCGAGGCACAGGCCGTCCTGATGCGGCTTCTGCTTGCGGCCGAGGTTCTTCGAAATCCGGATCGAGTCCTTGTTCAGGAGCACCTTGTAGGCCCGGGTGGCGTGGCGGTCCTCGTCCACCCAGGTCGAATACTCGTTCTGCAGGACGTTGCGATCGTTGCGGGGTGCGGCGGATCCATGACACGTGCTGCCATCGCAGCTCGAGACGCCTTCGTGCTTGTCCCCGGCGTATTGCGGAATCACCGGGGCCTCGGCCTCCGCCGAGGCGGCGAGCAGCGCGGCCGAGACGAAGCAGAGCGCAACGAAGCTGGCGAGGACTCGAGCCCGCTCGTCGCAACGCGCAACCTCGCACGCTCGCGGTCCGTGCGTCTTCGGTCGCTGCTCGCCCAGGTCTCGTCGTCGCATGATCACCCCTCCTCGATCGTGCCCGGCCATCGCAACGCGCGCAGTCGCCGGCGATCGAGCACGGCCTATCTTACCCCCGTCGCTTCACTGCGTCGCGGGAACACGTGGGTGTGATCGAGACGGTCGCGCGGTAGACTGCGTTGCGCGGCCCGTTCCCTTCGAGGTCTCTCTCGTGAGGCGACCCGAACGACCTGGAGGTCCGGAGAAATCCATGCTTCGTCTGCTCTTGCTACCGCTCGCCTTTCTGATCTCGGTCCTTCTGGTGACGCCCGCGCCAGCGGAATCGGGCTTGCCTCGCAGCGAGCGGCCCGCCGACGCTCGGGTCTATTTCATCACGCCCCTCGACGGCGAGACCGTGACCTCCCCCGTGGTCGTTCGCTTCGGACTCGGCGGGATGGGCGTCGCTCCAGCGGGTGTCGAGAAGGCCGACACCGGCCATCACCATCTCGTGATCGATGCCGAGCTGCCGCCGAGTGATCTGCCGGTTCCGAAGAGCGATCACTACCGCCACTTCGGCAACGGCCAGACCGAGGTCACCCTCGACCTCGAGCCCGGGGAGCACACGCTGCAGCTGATCCTCGGGGATCACCTGCATATTCCGCACGATCCGCCGGTCGTCTCCGAGAAGATCTCGATCACGGTGAAGAAGAAGGAGTAGGTCCAGCTGTTGGCGTCCCGTTGCTTCATCCCCTCCTCCGATCGGCCGACAGGATCAGCTGGGCCGGCAGGCTCCACGAGTCGAGGGGCCGGCTCGGAGGGCGGACCCGGCGGCGGGAGGTAGGACTCGATGGCAGAAGGCAAGGGCAGCGATCCACGGGCCACGCGGCCCGACGAGGGGTCGTACGGCGAGGATGACGCCGCTTCCCTCGCGGAGGCCGAGACCCGGATCCTGGACGAAGAGGGTGCTGCGGAGCTCGCGACGCAGCTGGCGCCGGGAGATGCCGAGGCCGCGACGGTCCTCGAGTCGGAGGCGGCGTGGGCCGGGGAGTCCGCGGAGGCGGCCGCTGATGCGTCGGGACCGGAGGGTGGGCCGAAGCGGGCCGAGGCAGGCGGCGTCCAGCACGCTGCGGACGACGATGACCGGACGCAGCTCGTCACGCGCGGTCCGGACGCCGCGACGGACCCCCTTCCTTCCGACGCTTCGGCCGCGAGCGGCCCGGGTCGGATGAAGCCGACACGGGTGCTCGATCCGTCGATCCCGCCGGCTGACTCCGCCGAAAGAGCCGTGCTTCCGGACACGCGTGTCCTCGACGATCCCGACAAGACGGCACCGCCGCCGGTCGACGAGGCCGTCGTGCCTGCTGCCGCCCCGGCCGCTCCGCCCGCACCGTCGCAGTCGGCCGAAGCCGACCGAGGGCTGGCTCCGGGCACCGTTCTCTTCGGTGAATACGAGATCGTGAACGTGCTGGGTGTAGGCGGCATGGGCGAGGTGTATCGCGCCAAGCATCGCCGCCTCGGCGAGCATCGTGCGATCAAGGTCATGCACGCCGAGCTCTCGAAGAAGAAGGGGGCGAGCGAGTTCTTCTATCGTGAGGCGAAGGCCTTGCTGGCGGTGCGCCATCCGGCGGTCGCCCATTGTCACGATCTGCTGTCGGACGAAGCGGGACGCGTCTATCTGATCATGGAGATGATCGAGGGGATCCCGCTCTCGAAGAAGATGAACGACGGGCCGCTCTCGCCCGACGACGTGGCCCTGCTCGGTGCGCGGGTCTCGCACGGTCTCGCCGCCGCGCACCGCAAGGGCGTGATCCATCGCGATGTCTCCCCCGACAACATCGTTCTCCCGAATGGCCGCGTGCAGGAGGCCAAGATCATCGACTTCGGGATCGCCAAGCTCCTCGAAGAAGGCGAGGGTACGATCGTCGACGGCTTCAAGGGAAAGCTCTCCTACGCGTCGCCCGAGCAGCTCGGATTCTTCGGCGGCAAGATCGACGGCCGCTCCGATTTCTACAGCCTGGGTCTCGTGCTGGTGGCGGCGGCGCTCGGGAGGCCGATGGGGATGGGGACGACGGTCGTCGAGGCGGTCGATGCCCGGCGCAGCTTCGAGACGCTGCCCGACGAGATCCCGATGGGTCTGCGCTCGGCCATCCAGCCGCTGCTCGCGCTCGATCCCGACGATCGCCCGCGATATGTCGACCGTCTCTTCGTGGTTCCGGGTGGTCGCGACGGCGCTTCCGAGTCGGGCTCGATCTCGACCGGCGGGATCGAACGCAGCGGCGGCGCGAGGAAGGAAGACAGCTCGATTCGAAAGGGGTGGCTCGCGGGCGGCGCCGCGGCCGCTGCGCTGGTGCTAGGCGGTGGGCTCTATCTCGGCTCGGACCTCGGCTCGGACCTCGACTCGAATCCCGTTCCGGCCGCGATCGGTCCGGTGAAGACCGACTCGGAGTCGAGCGTGCCGAGCGCGATCACGGACGCCGAGGGGGCTGCAGGGGGCGCAGCCTCTCGCCCACCGGCCGAGCCCGCAGCGGCCGTTGAGGAGAGCGAGCCTGCGGTCGTGGCCGGGACGCCCGAAGCCCCGAAGCCGCGGCGGATCACCGCCCGCGATCGCCTCAAGATCATCGGATTGATCGGGAACGCGAAGCGGGCACTCGAGGAGAATCGCCTGATGTCGCCCGCCGGCGACAACGCCTACGACCGTTATGTTCAGGTGCTCCAAATCGACCCGAGCGACCAGCGCGCCGTAGAAGGCCTGCGTCAGGTGGCGAGTCGCTACGTTTCGATGGCGGACCGCGCCGTCGACAAGGGCGACCTCGAGCAGGCACGCACGTTCGTCGAGCGAGCCAGGCGCGCCGACGCGAGCTATGCCGGGATTGCCGCGATCGAGAGTCGGCTCCGGGACTGACGCGTCCGCCGCCGGACCTGCCGAGCTTCCCGGAACTAGAGCGGCGGGCAGGCCATCGCGTAGCCCTTGAGGTCTTCCCGCAGATTGCCGACGTCCTTGGACTTGATCTCGCGCAGCACGATCGAGTAGGCAGCGCGTCGCGCGGCTCCGATGAAGTCGCCCTCGCTGACGAAGCGCTCGGCTTCGATCGAGTACTGGTCCTCGGGGTTCTTGAGGAAGTCCGCCAGCTTCCCGCCGATCTCCTCGGAGACCTTGTCGGCGAGACCGTCGGTGCCCGACAGGATCTCGATGTCCGGGGGAAGCTCGACGAAGTCGGTCTCCTGCTTGAAGTTGCCGAGCTGGACACCGCCGCGGCCCTCGTCCTGGAACTCCTGCTTGCTCTGCAGAGAGTCCGTGAAGAGCACGCGTCCCGAGCTCGCCTCGACCACCCGGTACGAGACCGAGATGATCCCGACCTTGCGGACGCTCGTGACCTCGATCGTCACGTCCTCGGTTACGTCGCGCGTGATCGTGCGCGGGGGCTCGGGAGTCTTCTCACGGTCCTTCTCGCGCAGCTGCATCCAGCGGACGTGATCGGGATTCGTCACCGTCTCCTGGCCGGTCACGACGCGCCGCGTCTCGGTGCCCGACTTCTCGGTCGTCTCGACCTTGGCGTCCAGGATCGAGCCCTGCACGATGAAGTCGGCGGTGTCGAGCTCGTCGCAGGTCCCACTGCGTTTGCACTCGTCGAGGATTCGCTCGAGCTGCTCGCGTTCGACGATGCGCACGTCGCTTGGGATCGTGCGGAAGATGTACTGCACGACCTTCGACGAGACGGCATCGCCGATCGTGGTGGCAGACGTCTCGGAGTCTTCGAAGGGATAGGCGGTGAGTCCGCGGACCGCGCGGCGTGCGATCTCGTCGCGGGCCTGGCGCAGTCGCTGGCGGATCTTCGGGGTGGTCGGGCCGAACTCCGTCAGCACGTTCAGGTAGCCCCAGGCAACGCCGAACTCGCCGGCCTTGAATGCCTTGTCGGCTCTCTCGTCGACGTGCTTCAAGAACGTCTGCACGCCGGGCAGATCCGGCTTGCGATCGAGCAGCAGCTGGGAGATGACCGCGGCGTCCTGATAGCGGCGATAGGCACCGCCGTGGTCACCGGCCGAGACCGCTTCCATACCCATCATGCCGAAGGCCTCGGCCATCGGGCCTGCCTCCGCGGCGAGCCCAGCCTTGATGTCCGCGAAACAATCGGTCTCCGCGAACTCGGTCAGCATCGTCATCGTGGTGCCGGTGCGGCCGGTCTCGAGCGCATCGTTGAAGCGCTTCACGATGACCTTGCCGTCGACTTCGCATTTCGCCTGTCGCGTGCCCTCGTCCTGGGGATTCACTTCCTGGACGATGCCGAGTAGATCCTGGGCCTTCTCGTAGTCCTCGTTGAGAATGGCCTCTTCGGCCTCCTTCGAGACATTGCGAAGGATCTCGTCGCGTTGCTGTGCGTATCGAGCCTGCTCCTCGGAGCCGGTTCCCGACAGCGCGGAGAGCTCGGAGAGCAGGTTGATGCGCTGGAGCACCTCACGATCCGTGGTCGCCGCGAGCTTGTCCTCGCGTTCCTTGATGGCGCGGCGCGTGGCGGCGAGATCCTGCTGGAGCTCGCTGTTGAGCTTGCCATGGACCGTTGGCGTCCCAGCGCTTCAAGGCGGGCAGGCCGCCGAGCTCACGCTCGATGGCGCCGAGCGGAAGCTGTCCGTCGATGCGGTCGACCTGCGAGAGCCGCGTTCGGGTCGCGGCGGCCGCGCGCTCGGCGAGCTCGCCGCCGACCATCGCCAGCTGATTGGTGAGATCGACGGCGCGATTGCTGCCGGGCTTCGCACTCGACAGCTGCAGCGAGATCTGGTCGAAGAGCGACTCGAGCTCGGCCTGCGTCGCAACGGTCGGGTCGGCGGGGACCGCCAGGGCGGGACCGGAGCCGCCGCCCCCGCAGCCCGTGACGCCCAGCGCGAGCACGAGGAGCAGCAGGAGGGTGGACAGCTTGGATGTTCTGATTCGCATTGGACTCGCTTCGCTCCGCCAGGGACACCCGGGGCATCCTGACACTCTTTTCTTCTGTTGTCGGGCTTCTCGATGGCCCGGCCCCGCTTGAGTGCCCGCGAATCGACCCGCGTCTCACTCGATCGCCCATCCCGGGGCTTCGTGCGCCGCCTTTCCGGCCGCGTTCCGGGCGATCGCCCGGCGGCGTCCGCAGAAAATCGGCTGTTTCGCGTCCTCGGATGAGCGGCATCGAAGTTCTGATGCCGGGAGGCTATGGGAGAAGCGCAGATTGGTCCAATTCTCGGGTGGCTTCCATGAAGCAATTCACAGATCGACCCATCGACCTGCCGACAAGAGTCATGTGGCCTGCGATCGGGAACCGTGTTCGGGGTGGAATTGACTCAGACTGGCCGGGCGTGGCTCCATGTCGCAGCTTCGGCGATCATGTTCGTCGACCAGGGGTGGTGAGGGGGAGTTCGCTGTGAGCCGATTCGTGATACATGGGGGCCGACCGCTCGAGGGAGAGATCCGGGCGAGCGGCAGCAAGAACGCGGTGCTGCCGATGATCGCAGCGGCGCTCCTGACCGAGGAGGAGGTCGTTCTCGAGAACGTGCCTTCGATTCGCGACGTCGACGTGATGCTCGAGATCGCGGGGCATATCGGGGCGGAGGTGTCGCGCTCGGGGGATCGCGTGGCGATCCGAGCCGCCAATCTCAGCGATGCGCCGCTGCCTCACGAGCTGTGTGAGCGGGTGCGCACGTCGGTGCTCTTCGTCGCGCCGCTGCTCCATCGCCTGGGGCGCGCGAAGCTCCACCCGCCCGGTGGTGACGGGATCGGGCGTCGCCGACTCGACACGCATTTCTACGGCTTGCGGCAGCTGGGTGCGACGGTCGACGATCGGGAGTTCGAGTTCAAAGCCGCTGATCGTCTCGAGGGGGCGAAGATCTTCTTCGATGAAGCGAGCGTGACCGCGACCGAGCACATCCTGATGGCGGCGGCGCTCGCCCGCGGAACGACCACGATCCTGAACGCTGCGAGCGAGCCGCACGTGATGGACCTCGCAAAGATGCTCGCCTCCATGGGCGCGCAGATCGAGGGGCTGTACACCAATACGCTCACGATCACGGGTGTCGATCGGCTGGGCGGCACGACCCATCGCGTCGTCTCCGACCATATCGAGGTCGGCTCCTATCTCGCGCTCGCCGCCGCCACGGGGGGCGGGATCACGATCCACGACACGGTGCGCGGCCACTACTGGATGATGCATCGCGTCTTCGAGCGCTTCGGTCTCGAGGTCGACATCAAGAGCGATCGCATCGTGCTGCCGAGCGGCCAGACCCCGCGCATCCAGCCGGACGCGGGCGGGGCGGTGCCCCAGGTCGACGACGGTCCGTGGCCGCAATTCCCGACGGACATGATGAGTCCCTTCCTGGTGCTCGCGACCCAGAGCGAGGGCACGATCCTGTTCTTCGAGAAGATGTTCGAGGGGCGCATGTACTTCGTGGATCCGCTGGTCCAGATGGGCGCGAACGTGATCATCTGCGATCCCCATCGCGTGATCGTCTCGGGTCCGTCGCGGCTGCGCGGTCAGACCGTGCGCAGCCCCGACATCCGGGCGGGCATGGCGATGATCATCGCGGCGCTCTGCTCGACCGGTCGCCCCTGCATCGTGCAGAACGCCGAGATCGTCGATCGTGGCTACGAGCGCGTCGAAGAGAAGCTGCGCGCGCTCGGCGCGGACATCCTGCGCGAAGCGGACTGATCCGGGGAGGCGCCGGTCGCGGAGGCTCGGGGACGCGATCTCGGCGGCAGATCCTCGATACGGCCGCACTGCCACCGGGTCCGGTCAGCCGTTCCGCCTCGGATTGGGCGGCTGCGCGAGCTGAATGCGCTGGCAGATTCCGCCCTCGTCCTCGCTCTGGACGAGTCTGCCGCCCAGGGCCTCCGTTGCGTCCCCGGCGATCGCGAGAGCCAGCGCGCCGATGGATGTGTCCTGGGACGGAGGATCGGGTTCGGCAGATCCGCGCAGCATGTCTGGGGCATGAACGCTCAGCACGAGATGGTTCACGTGGGTCGGGTCGGCGGACGCCTCGGCCCGCAGAGTGATCGCGCGGCCGGGCTCGTCCACCGACGAATCCGCGGATCGTTCGAAGGCCCAGTCGAGCAGACTCAGCAGGGCCGTTTCGAGCAGCACCTCGCTGCCCCAGATCTCGCCGGGTGCGCTCGAGAGATCGATGTGCAGTCCGCGCGTCGGGTTGCCGCGCAGCGTGCGGAAAGTGTCCTGCACGCGACGCAGGAGCTTCTGCGCCTCGATCCACTGCAAGTCCGCGGAGCCGCCCTCTGCGTGGGCCAGGCTGGCGTCGATGACTCGCGTGATCCGGTTCGTCGCGTCTGCGAGCACGTCCCCGGCACCGGCGTTCGCAGCGTCGGCGCGTTCGTCGAGGCGAACGAGCAGCTGCCCGAGTGAGCGCTCCAGAGCGGGCGTCGAGTGCGGATCGGTGACTTCGTGTGAGAGGTGCGCGCGCAGCCCTTCGCGCGCATCGTCGACGTGAAGCTGGGCAGGCCGACCTCGCGCCACCGTGACCGGCGCCCGATCGCTCAGGTCTCGCAGGATGCAGACGATCCGGCGACCGCCGTCGGGGGCCTGGTAGGAGCGAGCCGTCAGCTCGACGTCGATTGGATGACCGCGGTCCGTATGCAGCTGCACGACCTCCTGAACGGCGCGTCCCTCGGGCATGACGAGCAGGCGATCGAAGGTGCGGTCGACGTCGGAGTGGAACTCGCGGGCGAGCCAGAGCCGGTAGTGACTGTTCGTGACCTGTTCGGGCGAATAGCCCATGAGATCGTGGACGGATGCGCTGACGTAGACGATCACGCCGCGTGCGTCGATCTCGCATAGCACGTCGACGGCGGCATCCGTGATCGCGCGGTAGCGACGCTCGCTGGCCGCGAGCGCGTCGTGAGCCTGCTGGAGCGCGTCATTCTTGGCGTGTAGCTCGAGCTGCTGGGCCTCGAGGAAATGCAGGATGGAGCCTGCCGAGAAGATCGTCCGGAAGAGTCGTCGGAAGCGTGCGATCAGACTCCGCGAGGGTGGGATCGTGATCTGGTAGCGCGCTTCGCGATCCTCGATCGAGGCGGAGACGACGGCATCGTCCAGCCCGATCAAGCGCGGAAGGATTCGCGCGCCGCCCGCCGCGAAGTGGAAGATCTGAGGGCAGGGGCGCAGATCGTCTGCGATCCGCGCCACGATCGTGAGCTGCCCGTCTCCTTCGCGAGAGAGCCTTGCGCTCACGCCGGGGAGGGCGCGGCGCAGCGCCCATTGACTGGCAGCGTAATAAAGGAGGTAGGGAGACGCGGTGGCGCCGGCCAATCCGCGCAGCGCAGCTGCCGGCGCCATCTCGCCGATCAACTCGCCGCAGACCTCGAGGCCAGCGGGTCCCCCGACCCGATTCTCGAGGCGCTTCATGAGCTCTGCGAAGAGATTCCAGTCGACGGCCATCCGAACCTGACCCCGCTCGCCGATCGGGATCGGGAGATCGCCAAGCAGCTCGCTTGCGGCGATGCCCTGTCCTTCGAGGACCCGAAAAAAATCGCTTAGGAAACGGCCGGAGACGAGCTGCGGTTCTTCCGTCCCGCCTTCAACGATCTTCCGCCGGTTGAGGCGCATCGCTCTCCGCTCCCCAAGGTTGTGATTCGACGAACGATTGCACAATCCGGCGTCTCCGCGCGCGACTTTTCCGCCCGCTCACGAGAGTCCAGAAAAATATGTAGTCTTTCCGATACGATATAGGATCGTCTTGCGAGAATGGCTGGTCTCGAGGGGAAGCCCGAACGACCGCCTCCGCTGCTCGCGCTAGACTGCCGCCACCAATCCTGGCCCCCCAGCCGAGACCGACCCCCTGCCCGCGCCCCTCGGCGCAGGGCCGAGGTCCGGCGGGAAGTGGAGGCGGCGTGAGGCCGACCCACGAATCTTCGACGTGTTCGCATGATCTGCCGGACGCCCCGATCGCCACTTTTCGGGGCGGCCACGGCAGGACTGTGCGGGAGCGTCGGTACCTGGGATCGCACCGCGCGCGAGCGGGTCGCGGCCGCGCGAGCAGGCGTACTCGACTGATCATGGGCTCTGTGGTGGTCGCCTTATCCCTGGCCGCCGTGACCGGCGCTGCTGCAGCCGAAGCCACCGTCACGCCACGCGATGCCCTCCTCGGTCCCTGGCGTTGGCTCGAGCCCGGGCTCCAGGGCCTTCGACCCGTCGCGTCGCTCGCGTTCGGGCCGTGGCGCGTGGCCGCGATCACGCGCGATCTCGATCGACGTCTCTGGGAGGTGGATCGCCTCGAAGCGGAGCTCGTCGCCAGAGATGGCGAGCTGCCCGGCTCGTGGAACGCCCGCAGCTCCGCCCGCGCTCCCATTCTGCGCCAGGCGGCGCTCGATTCCGCCCGGCTGCTGGAGGCCGCCGGTGAGTCGGCGGCGGCGGCGAGAGCCTACGCTGGCGTAATCGACGGCGGTGAGGTCGTGTTAGTCGACGTCTGGCATGGGCTGGCTGCGAATCTCGCGCGCGCGGGCGATGCCGAAGCCGCAGAACGGGCCTTCTTGCGGGGACTCGACGCCTCCGGTCGTGCTTCGGACCAGATCCGGTTCCGCTATGACCTCGCCGGATTCTATGCGAGTCAAAGCCGTTTGATCGAAGCGCTCGCCGTGATCGACGCGCTCCGGCCGCACGCGCCGGAGTCGGCAGCGCTGAACTACGCGAGTGATGCGCTCGAGACTTCGCTCGAGGTCGCCGCCTTCGCGCGCCCTCGTGGCCCCGTGGCCGCCTGGCCGGACTCCTCGCCGGAGCTCGACTGGGAAGCCTTCGACCCGCGAGTGGCCGACCTCGCCCGCCGCCTCCCCCATTCGGCGCAGGAACGGCTGTTGCCCTGGGCGGAACGATTCGCCCGGGACGAAGCGCTCCGGATGGGTGTCTTCGCGGTCGTGGCCGGACTCGTGGTGCTGGCCCTCGTCGTGATGATTCGCCAGCGCGGAGACATCGCAGTCGCGATCGAGTATCCGGAGGAGCTGCGAGGGATCTTTCGCGTGCGGCTCCGCGACGGCCGGCGCTCGCTCCCCGATCCGCTGAGCGAGACCCAGATTCGCAAGGGCGGATCCTCGAGCCGGAAGGAACACCATATGGTGGCGCGGGAAACGCAGTTCCAGCGGCTCTTCACTGGACGTTTCCACGTGATCATCGACGGCTTGCTGCTCGATCCGACGAGTGACGAGATCCTCGCGAAGATTCGCGAGGCGAAGATGGTGCGCGTGCGTCATGGGCGGACGATGCGCGTGGAGTTCGATGTCCACCCGAAGACCTGTCCGGTCGACTTGCGAGTGGTGTGGGGCGATCGGCCGGCCAGCGAAGCGCAGGTCGCTGTGCCCGGTCTGATCGACAAGCCGCGAGCGGCTTCGAACGGGGCGATCCGACTCATGCTGCCCAAAGGCCACCACCGACTCCGGGTCGGCTGTGGCGACCGGGTCTTCTCGCAGGAGGTCGTGGTGTCGAGCTTCCGGCCCACCGTTCTCGCGGTCGACGTGCTCGAGGCGGAGCCGATTTTCAAGGGCTGTCCGCCCGCGGTGGAGCCCTATCTGCGTGGAGATCTGCCGGCGGTGGCGAAGGCGCTCGAGCGCGACGGGCAGGCCGAGGCGGGATTCCGGCTGCTTGCAACAAAACATCAAGCCGAGGGCGATATCGGTCGCGCTGCCGACTTCTACGAATCCGCTGGCGACACGCGCCAAGCCGCGCGATTGCGACTCGAACAGGGGGACCTGAGACGAGCGGCCGCGCTCTTCGAGGAAGCGGAGGAATGGATGCAGGCCGCCGCCGCGCATCGGCGGGATGGTCAGATCCTGGCGGCGGGACGCTGCTACGAGAAGGCGCTCGATTACGAACAGGCGATCGAATGCTACCGCGAGTCGGGCGCCATCGATCGCTGGCTGACCGCGCTCGAGCGATTCGGCGAGGTGTTTCCCGCCGCGAAGCTCGCGCTCGAACACGACCAGCGGCCGCGAGCGATTCGGCTGCTGCAGCGAGTCGAGCCGAACGACGAGGATTTTCGCGAGGCCTGCTCGCTGCTCGCGGAAGCGTTCGAGACGGAGGGCCATTACGATCTGGCGGCGGGCAAGCTCGACGAGCATATCGCGACATTCCGACCTGAGTTCGCGACAGCCGACACCTACTCTCGACTGGCCGAGCTCTGGGAGCAGGCTGGCCATCCCGAACGGGCGCTCGATGTGCTCGAAGATCTTCGGCGTCGCGAACCCACCTTCCCGAATATCGCCGCGCGCATCGAGCTGCTCCGCAAACAACGCAGCGCGTCGGGTCATCTCTACGCTTCCGGCAGTCGCGCGAAGGACGGCGGTGCCACAGCGTTCGTTGGCGACGTGAGATACGACCTGCTCGAAGAAGTCGGACGCGGCGGCATGGGCGTCGTATACCGGGCCAGGGATACGCGTCTCGATCGCATCGTTGCTCTCAAGCGGTTGCCTGAAGGACTCAGGCGCCATCACCCGCGTGCCCTGCAATTCTTCCTGCGCGAAGCGCAGTCGGCCGCGCGTCTCAATCATCCCAATATCGTCACGGTCTACGACGCCGATCAGCAGGACGGGCAGTTCTTCATCACGATGGAGCTGCTCGAAGGCCAGCCCCTGCAAACGATCCTTCACGAGCGCGGCCAGCTATCCGCGTCGAACGTCCTGGGCATCGCGCGCCAGGCCTGCCGCGGCCTCGACTACGCGCACAGTCAGGGCGTGGTGCATCGCGACATCAAGACAGCGAACCTCTTCGTGACCTCGGAGCGCGTCGTGAAGATCATGGACTTCGGACTCGCCAAGGTGCTCGAGGAGGTGCGCGGCGCGACTACGTTGGTGAGCGGCACGCCCTACTACATGTCTCCCGAGCAGGTACTCGGCCAGGACGTCGACCATCGTTCGGATCTCTACTCGCTCGGCGTGACGCTCTTCGAGCTCTCGACGGGCGTCGTGCCCTTTGGCTCGGGCGAGGTCGCCTATCATCATCGCCACACGCCCGTACCCGATCCGCAATCCCTGCGGCCCGATCTGCCGGACGAGCTGGCGCGATTGATCCTCCACCTCCTCGAGAAGAACCCCGACGATCGCGTCCAGAGCGCGGCGGACGTCCTGATCGCGCTGACGGAAATCGATCCCGACGCGGCGTGACGTCTCGCGCCCAGGCGATGCGCCAGGCGCACGTCTTCTGAAGGACCGTCAATCCACTCGCTTGTGAGTCGGGTCACTTCAATGGTTCGGGCCTTCATACACTCTGCGCCGCAATGAGCGCCCCCGAACCGATTGCTGCCAGCGCGTGCTCGGACGAAGAGCTGACAGCCCTGACGCTTCGCTTCGACCATCGTGTCCGATATTTCGCGCGGCGCATCGAGCGCCGGTTCGGTCTCGCTTCGGCGTGGCACGACGATCTCGTTTCGGCGGGCTATTGGGGGCTGCTGAAGGCGCTTCGCAACCGCCGCGCAGATGCCCATGAGCACGAGCTCTCCGCATACGTGTCGCGTCGGATCGAAGGCGCCGTGATCGACGAAGCTCGTCAGCTGCTGACGCGGTCGGCCCACCATGCGCATTGCGACCCGGAGGATCTCGAATCGGGATTCACGTCGGAGTCCTCGGAGCCCGAGTGGGTGCTCGGGCAGGAGCTCGAAGACCCGGAGGCGCAGGCCGATCGGCACTCGCGATGGCGGGCCGTCGAGCAGAGCTTCGCGTCGCTCGACCAATGCAATCGACAGCTCCTGCGCGCCGTCGCGTCGGGCCACAGCCTCGCCGAGATCGCGCGAGAGGATGGCTCGAATCCGGCGAGACTCCAGAGCCGCATGACGCGAGTCGCGCGCCAGGTGCGGGCGCGCGCGCCCGAGCTTCGGCGCATCCTTCGCCACGAGGTCTGAATTCTCTGGCGAGCGTCCCGTTGCCGGGGCGGAGCACGCGGACAGGCTGAGCCCGCTCCGGGTCAGAGCAGAGGACGGGCTCCCCTGGTCCATCGTGGTTCGCGCACACACTCGTCGTTCGAGCCGCAATCGGAACGGGAGGGGCGCGATCCAGGGGAGCCCGAAATTTCCGATCGTCCGCATTATCCATGGAATAGTTCGAAAGTGGGCTGAAAAAGGTCCACCCCGACGGACGATTGCCCAAAGCCGTGATCCCGCGGGGCAGCTTGTCCCGGGTCGAAGCGCGGGGTCGAAGCGAACGGTGAGGGGCCGTACCATGCGCGGGCCGAGAGAGCCGGTGGTGCCGCCGGGCCTGCAGTCCGGTCCGAGCTCACCCGGGGAGAAGAGGGAACGTGGCAGACAGCACGAACGGACGGGCGATCATCATCGCCGCGGTTTTGATCAGCTTTTCGATCGTGGGGGGCAGCTTCTTCGTCGCCAACTCGCTCGACCGAACGACGCGTCAGATCGAGATGGCCACCTCCGCTCTGGAAGAGCTCGAGCTCGCTGCTGCGCCAGCTCCGAGCGGCCGGCCGTCTCGGCCGAATCGCCCGGACGCCGATCGTGAGTACGAGGTGGAGGTCGGCGACGCCCCGGTCAAGGGAAGCGACGACGCCATCATCACGATCGTCGAATGGTCGGACTTCCAATGCCCATTCTGCAATCGCGTCACGCCGACCCTCGCGCAGATCGAGAAGGAGTACGGCGACAAGGTCCGTATCGTCTTCAAGCACATGCCGCTCTCGATCCACCCTCAGGCGGCCCAGGCCCACGCGGCGGCGGAGGCAGCCCATCGCCAGGGCAAGTTCTGGGAGATGCACGACCGGATCTTCGCGAACCAACGTGATCTCAGTGAAGCGACCCTCGAACGTTATGCGCGTGAGATCGGTCTCGACATGGATCGTTACGCGAGGGACGTCGACGATGCGAGTCTGAAGCAGCGCATCGAGAGTGACGTCCAGCAGGCGAGCAAGCTGGGCGTGACCGGCACGCCGTCCTTCTTCATCAACGGTAGGTATCTGTCCGGAGCCCAGCCCTTCCCCAACTTCAAACGCATCATCGACGAGGCCATCGAGAAGAGCTCGTAGAGGGGCACTGCATCTTGATTCGTGGGATCGTCTTCGATCTCTTCGACACGCTCGTGGACCAGAATCACGATCGTCTCGCGCCAGTCGAGGTCGAGGGGCGTCGCGTTAGCGCGACGACGCCCGAGTTGTACGCTCGGGCGACCGAGGACTTCGGCGTCTCGCTCTCGATGTCGGAGTTTGCAGATCGGCTCGATGCCGTGGATCGGGAGCTACGGGCGGAGACGGTCGACCGGGGAATCGAGCTTTCGACGCTGGATCGTTTCGCGGCGCTCGGCGCGGGGCTCGCGATTCCGGACGCATTGGCCTTCGGAGAGACGCTCACCCAGGTACACATGGGGGTGTTGCGAGAAGCGGTGACGGTGCCGCCGCATCACGAAGCCGTCCTCACGGCGCTCGCGATCGACTATCGGATCGGGATCTGCTCGAACTTCACGCACGCAGAGACGGCCCGTCTCGTGCTTCGCGAGGCGGCCTTCGAGCCCCACCTCTCGTCCATCGTCATCTCCGAGGAGGTCGGGATTCGCAAGCCCCGCGTCGAGATCTTCGAGGCGGTGGTCGATTCGATGGGGATGAAGGCGGAAGAGATCCTGCACGTCGGGGACAATCTGCGGGCAGACGTGGCAGGCGCGGCGGCCGCGGGGATGCGGACGGTCTGGCTGACGCGACAGGTGGCCGACCCAGAGCATGCGATGGGGCGCTACGACGGCCCGAAGCCCGACTTTGCGCTCGAGGACCTGCTCGACCTGCCGGTTCTCGTTGCTCGTCTCGGTGTCTGAGGTGGCGCGAGAGACCGGGCTCGAGGCCGTTCGAAGCCGGGGCCTGGAAGTGATGAAGTGCCGGCGATCAGTGGATCGAGCCGGGCTGCACCAGCTGGAACAGCGCCACCTCGGCCTCGAACTGCGTGCCGTCAGCCCGCTGGATGTCGAAGGTGCCAGCCATCGAGCCGAAGGGTGTCGGCAGCGGACAGCCGGAGGTGTATTCGAAGGATTGACCCGGCGTGAGCACCGGCTGCTCTCCGACGACGCCCGGACCGTGGACTTCTTCGGTGTGGCCGGTTCCGTCGACGATCGTCCAATGCCGGTTCAGCAGCTGGACGGTCTCCTCTCCTTCGTTGGCGATTCGGATCGTGTAGAGGAAGAACCATCGGCTCGAAGCGGGGCTGCTGTGCTCGGGCGAGTAGCGCGCTCTCACGCGGACGCGGACACCGGCGGTTTCGGCTTCGGAGTGTGTTTCGAAGAGATCGGTATCGCTCACGGGCCGTACTCTAGCAGCCGCAACGCGTCGGCTGCAGGATTCGGGGCGCGATGAACTGCTTGCTGATCGATCCGTCCGAGTGTGAGGACAGCAGCGGACGAGTCCGGCTCGAAGGCCGCCGTCGTCGGCACGCCGAAGAGATCCTGCGGGCGCGCGTGGGCGATACTCTGCGCGTGGGCATGATCGGGGGACTGCTCGGAACCGGGCGCATCCTCGAGCTCGATCGCGATCGCCTCGACCTCGAAGTCGTGCTCGAAGAGGCCCCGCCCGCCAAGAGGCCACTTCGGCTGGTGCTGGCCTTGCCTCGTCCGCCGGTCTTCCGCCGGCTGCTCTCGACGATTGCGAGCCTCGGCGTCGAGCGTCTGCTGGTCGTGGGGACTGCCCGTACGGAGAAGAGCTTCTGGCAGAGTCACGTCGTCGAGGAAGACTCGATTCGGGAGCGGCTGCTTCTCGGGATCGAGCAGTCGCGGGATACGATCCTGCCCGAAGTGACGCTGCAGCGTTACTTCGAACCTTTGGTCGACGAGGTGCTCCCCGACTGGGTTCGCGGGCGTCGCGCCCTGCTGGCCCATCCCGCTGCGGAAGTCGAGTGTCCCCACGACGTATCGGAGCCCGTGACGCTCATGGTCGGCCCCGAAGGTGGCTTCGTCGATTTCGAGGTCGAGCGCCTACGAGACATCGGCTTCGAGCCGGTCTCCCTCGGCCCTCGCATCCTGCGAGTCGAGCCGGTCATTCCGATGTTGATCGGAAGACTCTTCTAGCGACCGCCTGCTCGGCGTTGCGCAGGCTCCAGGCGTCGCTCGTTCCCGCGCTCGCGGCGGGCACCGGGCTCGCGAGACCGAGCTGCTCGTCGACCTCGCGCTGCGTGGCTGTGCCCTCCGCGTCGGCCTGGGGCGGTGGCTCGATCTTCAATGCGATGATGCTGAAGTGAAGGATCATGAGCAGCGCGTAGACGACGAGTGACGCGTAGAGCCCGAGCCTTGCGAAACGAAAGTTCTTGTGGGCGAGAAGGATCACCAGCCAGAAGCCCACCACGATGCATTTCTGGACGAGGAAGGCCGTAGGGCCGATGTCGAGGAAGAAGTCCATCACGGGGTTGGCTTCCCGTCCCCCTCGCTCGAGCCACATCATCGTGAGAAACGCGTCGCCGACATTCAGCAGAAAGATCGTCATCAAGAGCGCGACATCACGCTTCGTGTAGCGATCGACATAGCTCGAATGATCGGTATCTCGCCTTCCGCCCGTGCGCCGGGCGGGCGTCGAGCGACTGGGGAGCAGGCGAGTCGGAGCGTCTCTGCGATCCGCGGCGCGGCGATCCGGACCGGTCCAGTCAGCCGGAGCCATCGCCTCCGTCTCGTCTTTGGATTTGCCGCTCGGATGCACGCGATCCGCTCCGTCTTCGCTGCCGATCGGGCAGACCCGTTCGATGCGTATCGGTCGGTCGGCGCTGAATTTGAGGGGCGATCGACTCGGAATCAGTCAGCCTCTGCAGGAAGGCGGCAAACCGAAGGCGCTAGGCGACGAATGCGCGCTCGACGAGCCAATAGAGACCGAGTCCGCAGAGCGCGGCCGCGGAGACCGCGCCGGCGAGTCTCGCGAGGCCTGGGCCCGCCAGTCGATGACCCGCCCAGATCAGCGGCCAGAGAGCGAGCACGATGGCGATCTGTCCGACTTCGACGCCGACGTTGAAGCCGAGGAGTGCGGGCACGAGGCGCTCAGCGGGCAGCGACATCTCGAGCAGGACGCCCGCGAAGCCAAAGCCGTGGACGAGTCCGAAAGCAAAAGTCAGCCAGACGCGCAGCCATTCGTTCTGGGACCGTACGATCAGCGCGAAATAGCATGCGGTGAACACAGCCAGACCGAGCACGGTCATGAGCGGCACGGATGCCAGCCCCGCCATCGAGGCGCCGCCGAGCAGGGCGAGTCCCAGGATGACGAGGGCCGGCACGATTCTCGGACGTCCCGAGAGCAGCCAGCCCTTCTCGATCGCGATCAATCCGACCGAGAACGCAATCACCGCCTCGACCGCCGCGGCGCGTGGGTGAACGAGCTCGAGGACCGCGAGGGCGAGCGTCAGGCTATGGGCGAGGGTGAAGCCCGTGATGAGCCGAGCGACCTCGCCGAGACGCGTCGCGAGCAGCAGCAGCCCGAACACGAACGCCAGATGGTCCCAGCCCGAGAGGATGTGGTCGATGCCGAGTCGGAGATAATCGACGAATCGGCTTCCCGTCTGGCTCTCGACGGAGCTCGCGCCGACGCGTCGCAGCAGGAACTCCGGAGCCGCCTCGGTCAGCACCTGCTCCCGAATGGCATCCGAAGTCTCGACGAAGCGAGCACGGGCGAAATGCAGATGGGACGGCGCGACCGCCAGCAGGAGCTGGCTGCGGATGACCAGACGCTGCGGACTCTCCCGGCAGCGCACGCGCCACTGGTATCGGACCCAGCCGGGCGCATCGGGTCGTCGCTGGGCAACGGAATCGGGTTCGCAGGGAATACCGTCTGCCAGCAAGACCAGCTCAGCCGGAAAGGCCCGCGCGGGGAGGTCGGGGCTACCGAGTGGGCTGGCGACCGAGACGCTGCCTGGTGGGAGGGCCTGGGGGCCCATTCGGCTGAGCTCGAGCAGCTTGAGGCGAAGGGATACGTCGGCCCCGCCCGCGTCGATCTCCCAGCTCGAATAGGACACGCTGCGACCATGGGCGCTCGCCGAGAGGGTGATCAACAGGCTCAATGCTGCGCCGAGCGCCGCAAAGATCACTCGAGAAGCGGCGTAGGGCTGGCGGCGCGGGGCGAGCCGCAGGG
Organism: uncultured delta proteobacterium; assembly: GCA_963698485.1. Lineage (GTDB taxonomy): Bacteria > Myxococcota_A > UBA9160 > UBA9160 > UBA4427 > UBA4427. The sequence continues at coordinate 510,448 of CAVORA010000007.1, forward strand.
GCGTGGGGGTGGCGTTTCCCATGGGCTCGCACAGTAGCGCGAAGATTCCCCAGGGTGAAGTCGAAGACATTCAAGAATTGGTGCGAAAAGGACACGTCTCGAAAACGCTCGACTGAGTCGCCTGAGGGCGGAACAAGATCGATTCAGGCCCGCTTGGAGACGAAATATTGCGGAATCGGATCAAGGGTGGGGGAGGGGGTTGCGGAAACAATGAGGTGTGCTATTTTCTATCTAACGCATTCGAAAAACCCGCGCGCCAGCAGGCACGCGGGTTTTTTCGTTCAGACTCGAAGAGCCTCGGGCGGTCGAATGTGGGTCAAATGAAGGTCGATGCGCCCGACCTCCTCGAAACCCGACACCGGGTCATCGGACGTTCATCTCTTCGGGGCGTCGCCTGGAGGCTTTGCGAATTCATTCGCAAAGCCGGAGAACCGGAAGGCAGGCCGATCGGGGACCTCCTAGAGCACCAGCGAGGCCTGGATCTCCCGGAAGACGTAGTCCCGCGAGCCGATCGCTCCGAAGCTGGCCCCGCTCCGGATGACCAGCACGGCGCGCTCCGCACTGCCCTCCGCATGCGCGGATTCCGTGCAGTGAACGACGACCTCGAAGCCCGACAATCCACCCTCCGACAATCCCAGGGTCGTCGTTGCGGCCGGGCATCCGCCGAGGCGCGCGGCCTCGTGAATGGCCCACTCCAGCCCGCTGCGCGCTGCCCAGTCCGCCCGCAGCCCGAGGACGGCGACGGTCGAGCCGGCCTGTTGGACGCCCGTCAGCCGAATCATCACGGCTCCGGTCGAGCCGAGAACGACCAGCAAGGCGAGCGCTCCGATCAAGGCAAAGCCGCCCCCGCGTCGCTCCGAAGACCCCCTGCGAATCCGTTCGCCCCGCCGCCGAGTCGAGTCACGGCGCATTCTGCACCTGGACCTGCTGGAGGAGGCGGACTCGCTCGCCCTCGTTCTCGAGCACCATCTCGATCGTGACGAGGCCGGCCCGGGTGGGGGAGCCCGGTACGTAGCTGAAGCCACATTGCTCGACGCGATCCGAGGCGCGCTGTGCGCTGCCCGCGCTGAGGGGACTTGCGGATCGACTCGTGGGCTGGGCGGCGGCGACCGCGTAGCGATCGATGCGCCACAGCGAGGCGTCGGTCGGATCGCAGAGATAGGTGACCGGGGTATCGACGATGAAGAGTCGGGCATTGGGCGAGGTGAACCGGAACCGATGCGGGCTGCTCAGCCGGATCTGATCTTCATCGCCGTCGTCGAAGATCGTCAGGGTCGTCGTGGCGGGCGTGATGACGCCGGGACTCGCGGATGCTGCGGCCTCGGCCCAGACGTTCACGCCGGTTGGATAGATCGCGACCCGATGGCCCGAAGCCAGAGCGGTGCCGTACGGGACGGGGAGGTTCTGGAAGCGCCCGAGGACATTGAAGCGCTGGTCGCCGCCGAAGGAGAGCCAGTCCGTCGCGGCGGTGTGATCCTGCTCGGAGGGGCCGCCGGGATCGTTGATCCCGGGGTCGCGGCGGTAGCGGGCACCGTTGGTCGAATGCAGCAGCTCGAGCACCGCTCCATCGCCGGCGACCCGCACGCTATTGGGCAGGGCACTGCGCAGATCGCGCGTCATGCGGCTGATCGCCAGATCGGCGAGCGCGACGAGCTCCGCCCGGCGAGAGACGGCCACGTAGCCGTTCATGGGGTGCTGCAGCAGCTGCGCGAGTCCAACGCTGAGGATGCCCGTCAGAGAGATCACGGTGACCATCTCGATCAGCGAGAGCCCAGCGACTCGGCGACGCCGCTCGCGGGTCATGGCGCGGTCCGATAGCCCGACACCCGCACGATACGAGCGGTGGGGTCCGTCACGACGGTGTCGATGCGCAGGACTTCCGCTGAGCCCGACAGCGTTCCGAGCTGGGCCGCGAGATCGATGTCGATCTCGACGCGATAGCCGTCCAGCCCGGCCACCAGGGATCCGTTCTGATCGCGAGCCCCGAGCTCGTCGAGACCCTGGTAGTCGCAGACATTGTCGTAGAGGCGACGCAGGCCCTCGGCCGCGGGGCAGAGGGTTCCCGTGTCCGGGTCGAAGTAGCTCTTCTGCAGGATCTCTTCGAGATAGGCCTCGGCAATGGAGATCGCCTGCCGCTCGAGCATCGGGTCCGCGCTGCGCCGGGTCGTGGTATCCACGAGCATCAGGGTTCCCCCGAGCGAGATGCTGACGACCACGATCGCCACGACCAGCTCGATCAGTGTCATCCCCGCCCGCCTGCGCCGTGGCATCGGGCTACGGGACACGGACCAGCCCCGTTTCACCGACCGCGGAGAGCGGGAGACCGGCGACGGTGATCGAGGCGTCGGTCACGCTTCCGGCGACGGTCGTGACGCGGCCTAGGGTGTCGAAGACCAGAGGGTCCACGCTGCTCGTGATCGAGAGTCCGCTTGGGAGCGCCACGGAATAGGGGGCGAGGTTGGTGACGGGGTCGATCAGGGCGCGGGTGAACGTTCCGCTTCGGCACCCCTCTCGCTGTGTCAGCGTGTAGTGGCCGACCCCGAAATCGACCTGGACGGGGCATCCCGAGGAGGCCGCACGACGCTGCGCGAAGCGCAGATCCGAGAGCGCCTGGCGATGGGCCTGCGCGCCATCGAACTCGCTCATCGACATCAGCCTCGGAATCGCGGCCGCCGAGAGGATGCCGACCACGGAAATGACGACGACCGCTTCGATGATCGAGAATCCCGATCTCCGAAGCGGTCGTTGATTGCGAGCCTGTCGAGACATCGTTCGCTGCGGGTCTCCTCGAGCAACGCGTTCGTTCGCGTCGTTCAGGGAACGGTGATCACGACGCTTCCGTCGCCGATGTCGTAGTCGATGAAGCGGCCGGGAGCCGCGTTGTAGGTGAAGCGGCAGTTGTCCGTGTTGACCACCGATGCGAGCCAGGTCGAGCCCGCCGCGGCGGAGATCGCGGGGGCCGGATTCAGGATGCCCTGCCAGAGCGCGATGCACTCGGCTGCGGTCGGCGTTCCGTCGCCTCCTCCCGCTGCCGAGTTCTCCGGCCAGCCGGCGTCGGTCACACCGATCACGCCACCGCCCTCGACGGCCACGTTGTTGGTCGCGGCGCTGGCGCCCTTTGCGAGCCATCCGGCGTGCACGAGATTGACGCCCGACCGGAGCGAGCCGCCCATCGCCTGGACGCTGGCGGTATGCGCGTCACCCGTCAGGTCTACGAAGCGCGGCAGAGCCGTCGCGGCGAGAATTCCGATGATGACGATCACGACGACCAGCTCGATGATCGTGAAACCCTGATTCGAACGCATGCTTCGACTTTCCATCCCGGCACCTCCCCGGCACCCTGCTGCGAACGAGTTGGCGTCCGCGAATGATTTCGTGCGACACGCTATGCCGCGTGGCTTCCCCGGTTTTTCGGTGGCGCGCTCAGCCAGCTTTACCGCTCGATGGCAAAAATCCGAGAATGTTGGAATCGCTGGCGGGTGATCCGGGCCGCCCCTCGAATTGATGGGAACACCTACCCTCGGGAAGCCGAGGCCATCTCCCACATGGGCAGATACACGCCGAGCGCGAGGCCCAGCACGAGCACCCCGACGATCACGATCAAGATCGGTTCGATGGCATCGCCGATCTGTTGCAGGTCGTAGTCGACCTCCCGTTCGTAGTAGCTCGCGACCTCACCGAGCGTGTCCTCGACGGCTCCGGTCTCCTCTCCGACCGCCATCATCTGCAGCACGAGGGGCGTGAAGAGCCGGCTCGCATGGGCCGCCGAGGTCAACGTGTCCCCGGCCTCGATGTCCTCCCGCATCTCGATGATCTGTCGGCCGACGTGCTCGTTGTCGACGGCGCGCGCGGCGACCGAGAGGCATTGGGTGACGGGCAGGCCGGCCCCGAGCGTGATCGCCAGCGTCCGACAGAAACGTGCGAGCAGCGCGCGCTCGAGGATCGGCCCGATCTTGGGAAGCCGGAGCTGGAAGTCGTGCCAGGCGAGTCGACCCTCCGGCGTCTCGATCCATTTCCGGATTCCCCAGACCAGCGCGAGGATCGCCGCGAGGCCGACGTGCCAATAGCGCGTAGTCCACTCGGAGGTCGACATCAGGATCTGGGTGGCCCAGGGCAGGTCGGCTCCGAAGCTCTTGAAGAGATCCGCAAACGGCGGGATCACGAACATGTTGATCACGGCTACTGCGACGCCGATCGATGCGAAGACCATGATCGGATAACGCAGGGCGCTCTTGACGCGTTTGCGCGTCTCTTCCTCGAGCGACAGGTAGCCGTAGAGCTGCTCGAAGGATTCCTCGAGTCGGCCCGAGCTCTCTCCGATATGCACGACCGACACGAAGAGATTCGAAAAGACCTTCGGATGCCGCTGAAGCACGCTCGCCAGCTCGTGGCCCTTCTCGAGCTGGTCGGCGACGTCCGACAGGATCCGACCGAACTCGGGGTTGCGCATCGTTTCCGAGAGGCCGCGCAGGCCGCGTGTGATCGGCACGCCGGCTCGGGTCAGGGTCGTCATCTGGCGGCAGAACATGATCACGTCGGTGAGGCCGATGTTCTGTCGGTCACGCCATCGCTGCAGGTCTTCGAGGATCTGGAGTCCACTTCCCTCGGCGATGCCGATTCGAAGCGGAATGATGCCCTGACTCGTCAGCTCGCTCGCGACGCCGCTCGAGGAGTTGGCTTCCATCCGCCCCTGGACCGCCTCGCCGGAGCTCGTTCTACCCGTGTATTCATAGGTCGCCATCTAGTTAGTCGTCCGGTCCCGTGAAGGGGTGCTTGCTCTCCGTTCAGGCCGTGACCTTGGCGAGCTTCGTCTTCAGGTTGCCGCCCGTGTCCTCGGATTCGCCCGCGATTCGCAAGACCTCTTCGAGGCTCGTGACACCCTTCGACGCGTATTCGAGCGCGCACATCGAGAGCGGTCGGAATCCCTTGGTCTGCAGGGCCGCTTCGATGTAGCCCTGGGTATCGTTGCGGCGCAGCGCATCGGCCATTGCTTCGTCGAGCTCGAGCAGCTCGTAGATGCCGGTGCGGCCCTTGTATCCCGTCCCATTACAGCGGGGACAGCCGCTGGGCTTCAGGAAGTCGAGGAACTCCGCGCTCTCGCCCGCGTTCGCGCGCAGCCACATCCTCTCCTGGCTCGTGAGCTTGTGCGGCTCGGCGCAGGCGCTGCAGAGCTGCCGGATCAACCTCTGGGCGAGCACGGCGGATAGCGCGGTGGCGACGAGGAAGCCCTCGGCCCCCATGTCGAGCAGCCGCGCCGCACTGGCGGCCGCATTGTTCGTGTGAAGCGTCGAGAAGACGAGGTGCCCCGTCATGGCGGAGCGAAGCGCGATCTCCGCGGTCTCCTGGTCGCGCATCTCGCCGATCATCACGACGTCGGGATCCTGCCGCAGCGCCGCGCGCAGGACGGCGGCGAAGGTCAGACCGATCTTGCTGTTGACCTGGACCTGCTGAACGCGCGGCAGTCGATACTCGACCGGATCCTCGCAGGAGATGATCTTCTTGGTGGACTCGTTCAGCTCGGAGAGAGCGCCGTAGAGCGTGGTCGTCTTGCCGCTGCCGGTCGGACCGGTGACGAGGATCAAGCCATGAGGCTGCGCGATGTAGTGACGAAAGCGTCGCAGGATGCGCTCGGGCATGCCGATATGGTCGAGGCCCAGAGACTTCTCGCTCTGGTCGAGCAGACGCATCACGACGGACTCGCCCCACTGCACGGGCATCGTCGAGAGGCGCACGTCGATGCTCCGATCCTTGACGCGGATATTGAAACGTCCGTCCTGCGGCAGCCTGCGTTCGGAGATGTTCAGGCTCGACATCAGCTTGAGGCGCAGGACGAGCGCCGATGCGATGCGCGTCTCCTTCATGACCTGCTCGTGCAGCACGCCGTCGACGCGTTGTCGGATGCGCAGGCAGGTTTCGTCGGGCTCGATGTGGATGTCGGAGGTTCCGATCTGGATGGCCTCCTCGAAGATCGATTTGAGCAGCCGGACGACCGCCGCCTCGCTCTCTTCGACGGCCGCCTCGAGCTGGGAGAGATCGAAGTCGGTCTTTCCGGAGTCGAGCTCTTCGTGCAGCTCCTCGGCGATCGAGAGGATCTCGCTGGTCTTGCGATAGTTGCGATCGATCGCCGCGAGCAGCTCCGACTCCCGGACGACCGCGGGGTCGAGCGGCATCTTGAGGATCCGCTCGAGCTCGTCCATCGCGAAGATGTTGGTCGGATCCGCCATGCCGACGAGCGCGCGGTCGTTCTTGTTGTCGAGAACGATCGCGCGAAAGCGTCGCGCATAGCTCTCGGGCAGCAGGTCGACGACGTCCTGGCGAACCTCGTAATGGCCGAGATCGACCATGGGGATGTCGAGCTGCTGGGAGAGGAACTCGAGGAAGCGATCCTCGTCGACGTAGTTGGCCTCGATCAGCTGGCGCCCCAGCTTCAGTCCCGTCCTCTTCTGCTCGGCGAGCGCGGCCTGGAGCTGCGCCTCGGAGATGACGCGGTTGTCGACCAGCAGCTCGCCGATGCGGATCTTCTTGCGCGCCACTGCTCAGCCCTCCTCGCCGAGGTCCTGGACGCGCGCCGCGACCCAGCGACGAGACTGGGCCGAGAGCTCGCCGACCTCCATGGCGATCCGGTAGACGTCGAGCGCATCCGCTTCGCGACCGGTCGCCTCGAAGGAGATGCCGAGACCCATCCACCAGCGCGATTTCCCGGGATGACGACGCAGCAGCGTCTCGTAACGATCGATCGCGAGCTCGTGCTCGCCCGTCTGCTGGAGGTAGGCGGCCGCAAGCGCGTGGACCTCGGGGGCGTCCGCGGGGTTGGGTGCCGCGCGCTCGAGCAGCTTGATCGCGCCCTTGACGTCCCCCGTCCTCTGAACGAGCTGCGCATGGAGCATCGTGAGCGCAGCTTCGTCGGCCGCCTGCTCACGTGCCGCCCGGACGAGCGCGATCGCGTCGTCCAGCCGTCCGAGCTCGACGAGCAGCGGAGAGACTTCGAAGAGCGCACGGCGGTGGCCGGGCAGGATATCGAGCGCTTGCATGTAGTCGGAAACGGCTTGCGTCAGGTCGCCGCGAGAGTGTGCGAGCCGCCCGGCTCGGATCGATTCCTCCGCCCTCCGCTCCGTTCGTTCGCGATCCGTGCGGACGCGGTCGGCCGCGGATCGCTCGATCACCAGAGCGGATCGATGCGAGGGACTCCGGGTCTCCTCGAGGAGCGCCGAAGCGGCGTTGCTGCTGTCCTCTCGGCCGGAGTCCGTGTCGGCCGCCGTCAGGTCGTAGGTGGCCGACTCGTCATGCCAGAGCTTCGCCTCGGGAGAGCGCACGACTTCGTAGACGAGCGGGTCATCGTCCCGCACTCTCGCCTGCGATCTCCGAAGCCGATCGCGGTCGTGGCCTGCAGCCTCGCGGGAGTCGCTCAGCCCTTCGAGCTCGATCACGAGCGTCGAATCACCACGCCCGGCGGCCCATCGCGTGCGGATCCGTTGGGGGGTGTCGAGGGCCAGCGTCAGGACGGTGCGGCGCGGGAGACTTCGAGTCCGGAGCGAGCGGATCGGGGTTCCGACGAGGTCGAGCGTCGCGGTCGGATCATCCTGGATCGCCGCGTCGACGGTGATGTCGACCAGGCGGGCCTCGTCTCGTCGTTCGATCTGGAAGCGCGTTCGCGCATCCGACTCGATCGTCAGAAGGGTCCTGCCTTCGTCGCGCTGGACGTCGATATGCTGGATCGAGGCGGGGCGCTCGAGGACGCTCTCGAAGCGCTCTTGCGGGCCGCGGGATGCGACCGCCGGAGTGACGCGGGGCATGCCGGCGCTGACGGGCGGGGCTGCGAGCCGAGACCGTGTTTCGTCATCGGGTCGTCGATCCGTCGAGATGCTCACCGCGGCCGACACGACGAACACGCCCAGTACGATCATCGCGTAGGAGATCCATCGCGCAGCCGGGCTTCGCGGCAGATGCTCGGGCCGTTTGTCGGGTTCGGCGGTCGAAGCCGACTGACTTCCCGGATGCGGGCTCTTGCGACCGCCCCTTCGTTCACGATGGCGATCGGGGCTCATCGACGTCGATTCTCCGCTCGTCCGATCCCCTCGAGGGTTCGGAGAGCATGGGGCTGCGGGGCCTTCCGCCGAGGGATCCGAGCGTGATCGAAGACTGTCTGCCAACGGTCCATCAATGGGCTCCTTGCCGTTCGACTAACGACTCACGGGCGGCGTGGCGGGAAGCCAGCCATCGAGTCGGAGCTCTTCGTCGCGGATCTCGCGATATTTGTTCCAGGCTTCGCCCAGGCGAGAGGAGGTCGTCTGCAGCTCGTCCTGCCAGGCATCGCCCTCGACGACCAGCGGACGGAGCAGGATCACGAGCTCGGTCCGACTATTCTCCACCAGCGAATGCTCGAAGAGACGCCCGAGCCAGGGAATGCGCCCGAGCCAGGGAATGCCGTAGGTCGTATCGTTGTCGTTCGTCTGGATCAGACCGCCGATCACGACGATCTGACCGCTCGTCGCGCGCACGATGCTGTCGGACTCGCGGATGCTCGAGAGCGCGAGCGGCAGCTCGAGTGGCTCTCCGCCGACCGTGAAGCTCTTGGTCTGATCGACGACGTCGGTGACGGACGGATGGACGTGGAGAATGACCTCGTCGTCGTCGCTGATCTGCGGTGTGACGTCGAGCGCGATCCCTGAAAAGAAGGGTGTCAGGGTGACGTTCGGGCTCGAGGTGGTCGCCGTTCCTGTGACCGTGGTCGTCGAGACGTCGGTCACGAAGAACTCGTCGCTGCCGACCTTGATGACGGCCTTCTGGTTGTTGACGGTCGAGATGCGCGGATTCGACAGGGTTCGCACGGATCCCTGGGTCTCGAGCAGCTCGATGAAGGCGCTGAATTTTCCCGCCTGGATGGCGAGGGAGAAGACGCCGCCGAAAGCGCTGCCCGCGGTGCCCGCGAAGAGATCTTCGAGTGGCGGTCCCAGATTCTGGCTGTTGCCGCGACTGTCGGAGTAGCCCGTGTCCTGGACGCTGCCGCCGCCGCTCTGACCGACCACGCCGCGATCGCCGTTATGCGAGGCGAGCAATGCCCAGTTGATACCCGACTGGAAGCCGTCGTTCAGGGAGACCTCGAGAATCTTGGCCTCGAGGATCACCACCCGGTTCAGACTCGTCTCGGCCTGGCGAAGATAGTTCGACACCGCCACCAGCTCCGCCGGAAGGCCGCGAACGACCAGCAGCCCGGCGTTGGGACTACCGAGCACGGAGCGACCTTCTCCGGTGCCGACGATCGCTCGCACGCTGTCGACGATCTCCGTCCAGAGGTCGGTATCGCTGCTGGTCGAAACCTGACTGCCCGAGGTCTCGCCATTCTCGGATCCGCCGAAGCTGTTTCCCTGGTTGTTGTTGTTATTTCCGGCCGCGCCCGCGATCTGGTTGACGCCGTTGGCCTGGTCAGAGATCTGCCCGGCACTCACGCGGGTCTGGGAGCTGCCCGAGCGGTGGAGATTGAGATAGTCGAGATGAAAGACCTCCGTCTGCAGGCCGGCGGGCAACACCAGGAAGCCGGTCCGCGTCCGCTCGTAGCCGAATCCGTAGGCCTGCTGGAGGGTGTCGAGCACTTCCTCGACCGTGACATCGCGCAGTGCGACCGAGATCTCGCCCTCGACACCGGGCGCGAGGGCCAGACTGTATGGCGTGCCCTCCACCAGACTCATGAAGAATTGCCGGGCCGGGGCACGGTCGACGGTGACGTCGAAGCGCGGCTCGGTCGCGGGATCCGCGTCGCCGAGTCCGAGGCGAATCGGCGGGATCAGCTCATTGGTCACCTCGGGCGGCGGCTGTGCGCGGGCGGCTTCTTCGCGCTTCGCCGCGAGTGCAGCCGCCTCGGCCGCGAGCTCTTCCGATCCGGACACATGTGAGCAGCTGACGAGGCTCACGGCGAGCAGCATCAGGCAGGCGATCGCGAGCCGCTCTCGAGCTCCGCCGCGCTTGCGAAGGGCCAGATTCATCGTCCCGCCTCCGCATTGTCGTCCGTCACGTCCCCGCGACCGTCCGGGGTCGCCGGCGGCGCAGCGGTGACGGCCGAGCCGACGTCTCGCCTGATGCCTGGCTCGACGAGCTCGAGCGCAAGCTCCTCGCCATCTCGAAGGAGCCGAACGTGGTTGGGCGCGATCTCGAGGATGCGCGCCGTGCCGACCGTTCCGCCTTCGCGGACGCGCTGGTCGTTGATGATCGCGACCCGACGCTCCGCGGCGAAGAAGATGGCCTGGAGGTCGAGCGTCGTCTGTGGGTCGGCGGTCGCGTCGACCACGAGAGGCCCGACTCCTGTGGGCGGCTCCGTCGGATCCGGAAGCGCATCGCGTGCCACTACGTCCGAGGTCGCCAGGAGCGTCATCGCGGCCATCAGGCCGGTGGTCGCGAAGAGCGATCTTCGTTTTTGTCGTCGCAGATCAGACACCGATCCACTCCTCGTCGCTACTGATCGTGTGCAGGTCGATCCGAACGTGCGCCTTCGGAAATTTCACCACCTCGAGCTCGAGCCGATCCCAGAGCAGATTCCAATGTGAGGCTTCGAGTCGCTCGACGTACTCGAGCATCGCGGGATACGAGCCGTCGACTTCGATCTCGAGGCCATGAAGGAAGAGCCGGAGCCCGGCCCGGGTGATCGCTGCTGCGTCCGCCGAACTCGCGGTCGTCGCGGCGCTTGCGAGCGTCGCGGCATCGTCGAGCGGAGCCTGGCCGAGCCTGCGCGGTGGCTGGCTCTCGACGCGGATCAGCTCGAGTCCGGGGACCTGCCCGAGGATCTCTTCGAGCAGCGCGACGATCGCTTCGGGCGGGACCAGCGCGCTGACCTCGCGAGCGAGCCTGGATTCGATCTGGGCGAGCTGCTCCTCGAGCTGGCGGATCTCGTCTGCTCTCTGCCGTTCCTCCTCGGTCGGTTGGACGCCCATCAGGGAGGCGAGCTCGGTCTCCAGAGTCCCGATCTGCGCCTCCACCTGCAGGCGCGAGCTCTCGATCTGTCGCCGTTGGTCGCTGATGGGCTGGAGGGCGAGATGATCGATCAGCATGAATACGCAGGCCGCCGCCCCGAACGTGAGGATCAGGCGCTCGCGCAGCGAGCGCGCTCGAAACTTCTCGTCGAGCTCGTCGATTCGCGCCTTCGCGGTCTCGAGGGAGCTGTTCATCCGTCGTCTCCCCGCGTCGTGGCTTCGGCCGGCTGGCTGGCCACCCGGAATCCGATGCCCGGCGCCGCCTGGTCCTCGCGATCCATCGCGAACTGGCGAAAGCGGCGATTGCCGAAGCTTTGCTCGCTGCCGAGTCGGCGCAGGAATTTCGGGACGTCGGCAGCGTCGAGCGCGCGGCCTTCGATCGACACCGAGCTGCCCGCGTGATCGATGTCGATCCGTTCGAGCCAGACGCCTTCGAGGTCCTGTCGCGCGAGAGCCGTGAGCAGGCTGGAGAAGGAGGATCCGGAGTCGGCGCCGCGGCGTTCGATGTCGCGGAGGATGGCGAGGCCGGCCGCGCGTTGCGCTCGCAGACTCGTGAGCCTGGCCTCGGGATCGGAGGCGGCGGCCCGGATCCGCGCCTTCTCCTGTTCCTGCGCGATCGAATCGACCAGCGCGAGCCGCACGGCGTCTCGCTCTTGCAGAGCCGACCGTCCGGTCATGAGCGCGTAGGCAGAGAAGGCGATGTAGAGCGCGAGCATCGCCGCGACGCCTGCCGAGACCTTCCCCAACCTGTCGAGGTCGAGTCCACCGCCACCCTCCTTGAATCGGGTCGGCACCAGCGAGCCGGCGATCGGGCTCTCGTTTGCGACCGCCGCGCCTGCCGCGAGCAGGACCGAGGGCAGGGCGGCACTCGGCGGGCGATCGTCGAAGCACAGGAAATTCGACGCTTCGTAGATCTCGACCTGCATCGGCCGGAAGGCTTCGGCGAGGGTCGGGATCAGCGGTGTCATGTCGATCTGGCTGGGTAGCAGGCAGAGGCGTGAAGCCGGTGCCTGCCCGTATTCGCTCTCGTAGTAGTCCAGCGAACGCTGGAGATCGAGCATCAGTCCGTCGATCATCGACATGATCTCGGGATCGGTCGGATCGTCGTGCTCCAGCGCTCTGCGTGCAGCGTCGTCGATCGAGTCCGAGTCGACGTGCACGTTTCGAGAGAGGTAGAGATCGCCTTCCCTGGCGAGCGTGAGGATGCTCGACTTGTCGTCGATGCGGATCAATCCGCCTCCGGCGACCGCCTCGGGGAGCTGCCCTTCGAGGGCGAGCATGGCCGACTCGACGATCTCGAAAGAGACGAGCTCGAGTCCGGCTTCTTCGATGACGTGGGCGAGTTCGACGACGGATTCATGCCGAGCGGCGACCACGAACATGCGAGGTGCTCGGACGCGTGATCCGCCATCGGGCACCTTGAAGATCGCGAACCCGGCCGTCTCGACGTCGAACTCGATCAGATCCCGGACGAGCCAGCGCGTCGCGTCGACGAGCTCTTCGTCGGGCACGCCGGGCGGGCGCTCGACGAGTCGGAGGCTGTAGTCTCCCGCTGGAATCACGCATCGACAGCGCTGTCCGGCGAGCTTGTGGGAGTCGACGAACTGACGGACCGAGAGCCGAAGCTCTTCGGGCGACTCGAAGGGGATCGTGTCCCAGGCCTTGATCCGCGGACGACCCTCGACTTCGCCCTCGAGCGCGACGAGCGAGACGCGACCCGCCTCGACTCCGATTCCCACGGAGACCGGCGGTGCCTCTCTGGAACCTCGTCTGAATCGCCAGTCGAACAAAAGCTGGACTCCCCTCGATCGTGTCGCCGCCCGTCGTCCCTTGGCCGCGCGACAGCGAGCTCGGGACCGAGCCTCCGATAGAGGCCGGACATGCCGCTGCGCCGCTTCCAGTGACAGCGGACCCATGGGCATTTAACGGAAGCTGCGTGCGAAAGTTGAGGAGTTGTCTGCTGGGCGCGTCCGGCTTGCCGAGCCCCGCGAGTCGGCACCGAAGCGGCTCGGCGATTCAACGGGGTCTACGCTCGGTGGATTCGCCGATCGATCCTCGGAGGATCAGCGGAGGGCGACACCCTGCTGGAATCTCGAGGCCTGCTGGCGCTTGCCCTGCTCGTCGAAGGAGAGCAGCCAGCCGTGCTGGAGTCCGCCGCGAAACTCGGCTTGAGCGCGCACGGTGCCGGTTGCGTAGAAGCGGGTCCAGACCCCGACCCTCAGGCCGTCCCGATATTCTCCGACCTGCTCCGGGCGGCCGTTCTCGAAGTACCGGACATACCAGCCGTGTCGCAGGCCGCCGTACTGGGCGAGCTGCTGGCACCACTCTTCTTCGCCCTTCTCGCTCGAGCGGGTTCGCAGCTCCGTGCCCGACGGACAGTCCTCGGACGCCGTGACGGGGAAGGGGCGGAGCGGGGCGCCGTCGCCGTCGGCGATCGCGGCGGGCTGCGCGGCGTCGGGTCTGCCCGGACCTCGGCTTGCGTCGGTGCTTCGAAACGAGCCGGAAGCGGCCAACCGCGGCGCCGCCCGCCCGCGGATCTGCCCCTCGATCCGGTTGAGGTCGCCCGCCAGACGATCATAGGTCTCGCCGTCCAGATCCGTCCGGCGTCCTTCGAGCTCCGCGCGGATGGAGCCGACGAGTCTGAGCGCTCGCGAGCGGTTGTCGGGATCCCGCATGTTCTCGGGCTCGGCGAGGGCGGTCAGCGTGGCGAATCTTCCCTGTAGATCGAAGAGCGCCCGAATCGCCTTTTCGTGGTCTTCCACGACTCCGGCGGGCAGCGGCGCCGGCGTCTCCGCGGGTGCATCGCCGGAGGCATCGTCCTGCCCGCCTGGCATCTCGGCCGGCATCTTGCCCGGCTCCGCGAGGTCCGCGAGCTCCGCCGCCTGCGTCCACTGCGCGAGCGACGTCGGGAGGCCGTCGCCGGACTCGATCGCGTCGAGTGGCATCGTGGCTGGCGCCAGCATGGTCAGCGCCATGAGCGCGCCGATGAAGCCGCCGAGCGGGTGGGGCCGCGCCCAGCCGTCGTGGAAGGCGATGATCGGGTACACGGCGAGCCCGACGAGGGGGACGCCGGAGAGCGGTCCGAACCAGCCGGGGAGGTTGCGCTCGGTGGCCGTCCGCCACTGGATCCACAGGACGTAGAGGCAGGCGAGGAGGGTGAGCAGGCCGATTCCGATCGCAAGCAGGAGGCTGCGCTGACCCCCGCCGAGCAGGCTCGAGACCCCGCCGATCGCGGCCGCCGCCAGACAGAAACCCAGCACGTGCAGGCAGAAGCGGCCGAATCCGACCCCACCGACGCGCAGCATCGGGATCAGCTGGAGGCCGGGCAGCCAGGCCAGGATCTCCATCAGCGTACCGTGCCCCGTCTTCCGGGCGATCGTGGCCAGGGCATGGCAATGGAGCAGGTAGAGCCCGGCCATCGTGCCGAGAAAGACGAGCAGGAACAGACGTATAGGGTCCATCCGCCCTGCATCGGAAGACCGCCCGCGGGAGTTGAAGGCCGGCACCCTGGCGCTCGGGGAGAATTCGCGCGGGCCTCGGAATTTCGTTGAAAATGAAATCCGTTTTCGTTAAAACACCGTCCTGTTGAAAACCGTTTTCATTTAGCGCCGTTGGGCGAGATCGGATCGAGAATGTTGGACGAGTGGAAACGCGGGATGGGAAAGCTGGTCGGAGCCGCCTGGGTCGTGCTGCTCACGTTGCTGGTGCTGGCCGTCTCGGCGGGAGATGGATCGGCCCAGGAAGCAGAGGCCGCAACGGAGACCGCGGAAGCCTCGGAGCAGAGTGCGTCCGGCAAAGACGACGAGCGCCTGGCCGAGATCGAAGAGAAGGTCGAGGTCCTGACCGAGGAGGTCGGTCGGCTCGAGTCGATCTTCGCGGTGCCCGAGGAGGTCGCGCTCGAATCCTTCGCCGGCCTCGGCCCGGCCGCCTCGAAGGTCTACAAGCGAGATCGGGGCCTCTCGATCGGCGGCTATGGCGAGGTGCGGCTGCGAAGCTTCGTCAATCAGGAAGACGACAACCAGGACGACGTCTTCGATGCCCTGCGCGCGGTGCTCTACGTCGGGTACAAGTTCAACGACAAGTGGGTGGTGAACACGGAGCTCGAGTTCGAGCATGGTGGTACGGGAGGAGGCGGATCCGTATCGACCGAGTTCGCGACCGTCGACTATCTATGGCGCGACGAGGTCAACTTTCGTGCGGGTCTGGTGCTGGTGCCGATGGGCTTCGTGAACGAGATCCACGAGCCGAACTTCTTCTTCGGGGCCGAGCGTCCCGAGGTCGAGCGCGTGATCCTGCCGTCGACCTGGCGGGAGAATGGCGTCGGGATCTTCGGCACCGTGGCCGACCGGATCAGCTACCGCGCCTACGTGATCAACGGCTTCGAAGGCTCGGGCTTCAGCAACGGCGGGCTCCGGGGCGGACGACAGAGCGGCAGTCGGGCGATCTCGAACGACTTCGCGTTCGTCGGCCGGGTCGACGTCGACCTGCTGCCGGGACTGCAGGTCGGGGGCTCGGTCTACGTCGGTCAATCCGGCCAGGAGCAGAGCTTCACGAGTCCGATCGATGGCGTGGGACGCGACCTGCCGGACGCCTTCACGACGATCTATGAGCTGCACACCCAGTACAAGGGCTACGGCCTCAGCCTGCGCGGGCTCTTCACGGAGGCCTTCATCGACGAGGCCGCGTCGCTCTCCCGCTCGATCGACCTCGGATTCACCGGCACACCAGGCGCCGGTCCGCGTGTCTTCACGCCGGGCAGCACCGCGGGCATCGCCAATCGCATGCGCGGCGGCTACGCGGAGATCGGCTATGACGTGCTGCCGCTCTTCCTCGAGACGAAGGCCACCCTCGAGCCCTACTTCCGCTACGAATACTACAATACGCAGCACGACGTCTCGGGCGGCTACTCCGAGGACAAGAGCAAGGAGATCGATCTCTATGTGGCGGGCCTCCAGTTCAAGCCGATCCCTCAGGTGGTCTTCAAGGTCGACTTCCGCCACTTCGATCCGACCAACGGCGACAAGGCCGACCAGATCCAGGGACTCGTCGGCTATGTCTTCTAGCCGAGCGAGATCGTGCCCGTGGCCAGCGTGAAGACGCACCGGATGCCGCTCCGGTGGCTGCTGATCGGGATCATCATGCTATGGCCGATCGTCGTTGGCCTGGTCGCCGCCACCGACGTGTCGGCGAAGGTCTTCGCGAGCCAGAAGCAGGCGCTCGCCGAGGCCTTTCCGACGGCGACGCGGATCGAGCGGGATACGACGATCCTGCGAAAGGCCGAGCTCGCGCGGATCACGGCCATCACCCGCGACGAGAATCCGGCGAAGGTCGTCGTTCTGCATAGCGCGTGGAAGGACGACGAGCTGCTCGGCTATGCGCATATCGACGTGCATAACGTGCGGACCAAGCCCGAGGCGTTCATGGTCGTGCTGACGCCGGCGGGCGTCGTGCGGAGCGTTCGAATCCTCGCCTTCCACGAGCCCCTGGACTACCTGCCGACGGACTCGTGGTACGCGCAGTTCGTGGGCAAGACCGGCGAGGATCGGATGCGGGTGGGCGGTGACGTCCACGGCGTCGTCGGTGCCACATTGTCCGCGCGCGCCGCCGCCGACGGCGTCCGCCGCATGCTCGCGTATTGGGAAGTGCTGCTGCGGCCCGCTGAACTCGCCCGGCAGGAACCCTAGACTCCGACCGTTCGCGCTCGCCCCCGGCCTGCCAAAGAGCCAGAAGGAATCCAGCTTGCGATTCACCGTCACCGGAGAGTGGGACCACAACCGGCTGCTCCAGGTCGTCGTCGTTCTCTATTGCTTCTTCGTGATCCTGCTGTGGGCCACGAACTGGATGCTCTACTTCGACGCGATGGACCTGACGACGGCATCGGTCGTGGATCACTACCTCGGCAACGAGGAGGAGTTCCGCGCGCCGCGCACCTATCGCGGCATGGTCGAGCTCGCGCATTTCCATCTCTTCGCGATGGGCATGCTGATGATGGTGCTGACGCATCTCGCGCTCTTCGTGCCGCTGCGAGCGCAATGGAAGATCGCGCTGATCCTGGTCCCCTTCGTCTCCGCGCTGGTGAGCGAGGGATCGGGCTGGCTCGTCCGCTTTGGCGGTGCAGGCTTCGCCTGGACGAAGATCGCGGGCATCCTGCTGCTGCAGGGCAGCCTCGCTGCGCTCGTCGGCATCGCCCTCTGGTCGGTCTTTGCGGGTCGCCAGGCCGAGAACTACAGCGGTGCGAGCGACGACGACTTCGACGACGAGGGGTGGGATTGACTCGCGGCTCGCTCGTCGGGGGCGGTCGGTGCCTGGCGAGGAAGCGACGTCGCAACGCCTTCGGCGCCTGCTGGATCGCGCTGGCCGGCTTGCTCGTCGGGGGCTGCGCAGGCACGTCGGGGGACTCCCGGCCGAGCGCTCCGCCGCGCGTTGCGGTCTCCGACGGCTGGCTCGCGATGGGGACGTTCTTCGAGGCGGATCTGCGAGTCGCGCCCGAAGAGGTGGCCGAGGCCAGGGATTGGCTCGAGTGGGCGCGCCTCGAGATCGCGCGCCTCGAGAAGATCTACTCTCGTCACGATCCCGAGAGCGAGGTCTCGGCCTTCAATCGTGAGCTCGCGCGTCCGGATATCCTGGTCCACCCGCTGCACGTCGGCCCGACGCTCGAAGAGCTGCTCTTCGCTTCGATCGAGGTCTGGGAGGGAAGCGGTGGCGCCTTCGACATCACGGTCGGTCCGCTGATCGATCTCTGGACGCAGGCAGCCTCGAGCGGTCGATGGCCGCCGCTCGAGCGCCTGCGCTCGGCCAAGCGTCGTGTCGGGAGCGGCCGGCTGCTCCTGCCCGGCGACGGCGAGGTCGGGGTGACGGCCCCGGGAATGCGCATCGACCTCGACGGGATCTCGAAGGGCGCCGTGCTCGATCGGCTTCGGGCGCAGCTCGAGGCGCGTCTGCCCGATGCGGCCGCGCTCCTCAGCTTCGGACAGAGCAGCATCCTGGCGATCGGGGATCCCGATCCGCGCTCCCACGCCGCCGGCTGGCGGCTCGAGATCCGCTCTCGGGGGCCGCGCGGCGAACGGCTCGGCGTCGTCCGCCTGCGTGATCGCGCGCTCTCGGTCAGCTCGAGCGTGGGAAGCGTGAGCGAGGTCGGCGGGCAGCGCGTCTCGCACGTCGTCGACCCCCGGACGGGGATCGCGGTCGAGGGGACGGTCGAGGCCGTCGTCGCATCGGATCGCGCCGCGCTCGCGGATGGCTGGAGCACGGCGCTGCTGGTGCTGGGAGCGGATCGGAACGCCATCCGACTGGTCGAGCGCGCGGGCCTCGAAGCGATCGTCTACCGCGAGGGAGGTCGCGTCGCCTACAGCGAGGGCTGGGACGCGCTCGTCGCGACGGATTGATGCGAGGACTGCGAGGGGTGCGACGACGTTGGCGTCAGGACTCGCCGTGATGTTCTGCGGCCAGAGCGCAGTCCCGACGGACCTCCTCGCTGCAGCTGCACTCGCGACCCGTCCCGCCGCACGAGCCCTTGAGTCGCCGATCGGAGAAGATCACGCCGACCGCCATCGCGGCCATGGCGAGGCCGAAGATCAGGGCGGTGGCGAGAAAGGTCTGCATGCTGCCTCCCGAGGGAATCGCGCCGGACTTCGGTGCCGGCCGCAGGCGGAATCTAACGCGACGGACGGGATCCTGCCGCGGGCGCTTCTCCGGCAGGACCGCCTGGCAAAAGACGTGCGCGGGGCTCAGCTCGTCAGCAGCAGGAGGAGCCTTCTCCCGAAAACGAGCAGGCCGACGAGGACCGCGGCACTCGCTGCGATCAGGACGGCGGCGGCGGCGACATCCTTGGCGCGCTCGACCCCCGGATGATGGTCCGGCGACACGACGTCGCAGAGCGCTTCGAAGGCGGTGTTCACGGCCTCCATGCTCCAGACCGCCGCGATCGTGAGGGTGAGGCAGAGCCACTCGATCCGGTCGATCCCGAGGGCTGCACCCGCCACGACGACGACGATCGTCACGAGTGCATGAATCCGCGCGTTCGGCTCGGTCCGCAGCATGCTGGCGATGCCCCGAAATGCGAATCGAAAGGTCTCGAGTCTGCCGTTCGGTCCGATGCGATTCGTCATGGTGGTGTCATTCTCCAATGCTGTCGGCCGCGTGCGTCTCGGCGCCGACTCGCCCGGTCACGGGCTCAGCCTGCCTCGTCCGCCGCGGGGCCATCGAGGCCGCAGCGGCTCGGTCAAAGCCCGGACTCGGGGAGTCGCTGGGGCTCCGGAAAGAGCTCGTTTCGGCGCTCCACGATCGAGCCATCCTCTTCGCGCAGCAGCAGCATGGCTCCGAGCTGCCACTGGCTGGCCAGCGCCAGGCCCTCTGGATCGCCTAGCACCATCAGGGCCGTCGCCCAGGCATCGGCCTCCGTGGCGGAGTTCGCGATCACGGTGGCCGAGGCCGGTCCATTCTCGACCGGACGCCCCGTCCGCGGATCGATCGTATGGGCGATGCGGCGGTCGTCCTGGAGGTAGAAGATCCGATAGTCGCCCGAGGTCGCCATCGCCTGGTTCGAGAGGAGCGCGATCGCCTGGATTGCGCGGCCGTCGTCGAGAGGTCTCTCGATGGCTACGCGCCATGGCCCGCCGCCTGGTCGCTCGCCCGCCGCGAAGACCTCTCCGCCGATCTCGACGAGGAAGTCCTCGCGTCCGAGCTCGAAGAGACCACTGGCGACGTGATCGACGCCGTAGCCCTTCGCGATGGCGGACAGGTCGATCTCGACCGCCGGATCGTTCTTTCGCAGGAAGCCTTCTCCTGATGGCGAGCCCCGTCCGATCCGCAGGAGTCGTGCGCCCATATGGGAGAGGGTCTCGTCGATCTCCGCCTCGGTCGGGGGCTCCCCGATTCGAGCGCCATGACCGAAGCCCCAGAGCGAGACGAGGGGACCGACCGTGATGTCGAAAGCGCCGCCGGACCATTTCCCGAGCTCGACGGCGAAGGCCACGACCGCGGCGGTCTCGTGGGAGACGGGGAAGGGCGTCGTCTCGTGATGTCGGTTGAAGCCCGAGATCTCCGAGTCCGGATTCCAGTTCGACATCCAGCGGTCGATCTCGGCCAGGCGCGCCTCGCTCTCCTGCTCGATGGCGTACTGCAGCCGATCGTCCAGACCCTCCCCCGCGACGCGGATCTCGTAGGTCGTGCCCATGGTCTCGCCGCGGATGACCAGCAAATCCTTCTGATCGGGCGCCTCGGCAAGCCAGAGGCGATGGATCGTCAGGCCCGCCAGCAGCACGAAGGAGATCGCGATCATGCGCAACGTTCGCCGATCGATTTCGAGTCGCGGGGCCATCGTTCTCCCTCGAGATCAAGCGCTCACAGCGCGCGGGTGGCTGGGACAGGATCGCGCCCATGCCGAGAAAGGGCCATGCGCCGAAAGGCCCAAAGAGAGAGGGCGAGCCCGACCTCGTCGCGGCTCGCCCTCGTCGTCATCGACCCGACCGGGGGACATCCGGAATGCCACCCGCCCCGTCGCTCATCGGCGCATCATCCGCCGAAGTCGTCGAACATGACGTTCTCGGGCTCTACGCCGAGGTCGGTCAGCATCTTGATGACCGCGTCGTTCATCATGGGCGGCCCGCAGATGTAGTACTCGCAATCCTCGGGTGCCGGGTGGTCCTTCAGGTAGTTGTCGAAGAGCACCTGATGGATGAAGCCGGTATAGCCGTCGAAGTTGTCCTCGGGCAGCGGCTCCGAGAGCGCCAGGTGCCACTCGAAGTTGTCGTTCTCCGCAGCGATCGAGTCGAAGTCCTCGACGTAGAAGGCCTCGCGAAGGCTGCGTGCGCCGTACCAGAAGGAGACCTTGCGGTCGGTGTGCAGGCGTCGGAACTGATCGAAGATATGCGATCGCATCGGCGCCATGCCCGCGCCGCCGCCGATGAAGATCATCTCGTTGTCGGTCGGCTTGGCGAAGAACTCGCCGAAGGGCCCCGAGATCGTGACCTCGTCGCCCGGCTTCAGGCTGAAGATGTAGGAGGACATCTGGCCCGGCGGGATGCCCTCGGGTCCGCGCGGCGGGGGCGAAGCGATCCGGACGTTGAGCATGATGATGCCCTCTTCCTCCGGATAGTTCGCCATCGAGTAGGCGCGGTTCGACGGTCTCCTCGACCGTCGACGTGTAGCGCCAGACGTCGAAGTTGTCCCAGTCGGCGCGGTACTCCTCCTCGACGTCGAAGTCCTTGTAGTGGACGGTATGCGGCGGACATTCGATCTGGATGTAGCCGCCCGCGCGGAACGGAACGCTCTCGCCCTCGGGCAGCTCGAGCACGAGCTCCTTGATGAAGGTCGCGACGTTGTGGTTCGAGCGGACCTTGCACTTCCAGCGGCGGACACCGAAGATCTCGTCGGGGATCTCGATCTCCATGTCCTGCTTGACCTTGACCTGGCAGGACAGACGGCAACCTTCGCGTGCATCGCCGCGGTTGATGTGACCGGTCTCGGTCGGAAGGATCGAGCCGCCGCCCTCGTTGACCGTCACGCGGCAGACGCCGCAGGTTCCCTGGCCGCCGCAGGCCGAGGGAATGAAGATCTGGTTCTCGGCCAGCGTATTGAGCAGCGTCGAGCCGGCGGCCGCCGTGATCGCCTTGTCCGGGTCGTCGTTGATGAGGATCCGGACGTCCCCGGTCTGCACGAGTCGCGCGCGCGCCGCCATCAGGATCAGGACGAGCGCCAGAATCACGATCGTGAAGCTCGCAACGCCGAAGAGAATCGTTTCCATACTACAGAGCTCCTAGCCGCAAGTTGCTCATCTGAACCTAGCCCCCCGAGCCCGCAGCCCAAAGGCGTCAGCACCCGTCACAAGAATCGAGCCCTCAGCCCAAGGGTGCGCCAGCACCCGTCACAAAAATCGCCGAGCCCTCAGCCCAAGGGTGCGCCAGCACCCGCAAGGCAAGAGTCAAAGCTGGATGCCGGCGAAGGCCATGAACCCGACCGACATCAGGCCGACCGTGATGAACGTGATCCCCAGCCCGCGAAGCGGACCGGGCACGTTGCTGTATCGGATCTTCTCGCGAATCGCGGCGAGCGCGACGATCGCGAGCGCCCAGCCGATGCCCGAGCCGAGCCCGAAGACCGTCGCCTCGCCGAGCGTGTAGTCGCGCTCCTCCATGAAGAGCGAGGCGCCGAGGATCGCGCAGTTCACCGCGATCAGCGGCAGGAACACGCCGAGCGCGTTGTAGAGCTCGGGCGAGTAGCGGTCGAGCGCCATCTCCACGATCTGCACCGCCGCCGCGATCGTGCCGATCAAGGCGAGGAAGCTCAGGAAGGTCAGGTCGATGTCCGCGAAATCCTCGCTGAGCCAGGCGAGGGCGCCGGGCTTGAGGAGTCCGGTGACCAGCAGCTGATTCAGCGGCGTCGTGATGCCGAGGACGAAGATGACGGCGAAGCCGAGACCGATGGCGGTTTCGACCTTCTTCGAGACGGCCAGGAAAGAGCACATCCCGAGGAAGAAGGCCAGGGCCATGTTCTCAACGAAGATGGCCTTCGTTGCCAAGCTCAAGTAGTGCTCCAACGTGGAACTCCTCTTCGATCTGTTCGGGCTTCCACGAGCGAACCGCCCAGATGAAGCATCCGATCAGGAAGAACGCGGCCGGTGCCAGCAGCATCAGCCCGTTCGGGACGTACCAACCACCCTCGTTCACCGGGTGGAGAATCGTGAAGCCGAAGAGCTTGCCGGAGCCGCAGCAGCTCGCGGAAGAACGCGACCGCCATCAGCACGATCGAGTAGCCGACGCCGTTGCCGAATCCGTCGATCGCGGCGAGCTTCGGCGGGTTCTGCATCGCGAAGGCCTCGGCGCGTCCCATCACGATGCAGTTCGTGATGATCAGTCCGACGAACACCGAGAGCTGCTTGCTGATCTCGAAGACGTAGGCCTTCAGGATCTGGTCGGTGATGATCACGAGCGAGGCGATGATCGTGAGCTGGACGATGATCCGGATGCTCGGCGGGATCTTGTTGCGGATCAGCGAGATCGACGTGTTCGAGAGCGTCGTCACCGCGGTCACGGCGAGGCACATGACGAGCGCCGTCGACATCTTCGTCGTCACGGCGAGCGCCGAGCAGATGCCGAGCACCTGCAGCGCGATCGGGTTGTTGTTGAAGAGGGGATCGATCAGGGCTTCTCGCGGGTTGACGTCGGCCATCTTCTTCTCCTCTAGACCCCGGCCTCGGCGCGGTACTTCGCCAGGTAGGGGCCGAATCCATTGTCGCCCAGCCAGAATCGCACGAGCTCGGTCACGCCGCGGCTGGTGATCGTTGCGCCCGAGAGGCCGTCGACCTCGTAGGGATCTTCGGCCGGCGAGCCCGCGATGCCCTTCTTTACGGCGATGACCGGCTTCCAGCGGTCGTTGAAGACCTTGCGATCGACCCACTTCGCCTTCCAGTCGGGGTTGTCCACTTCGCCACCGAGCCCCGGCGTCTCGCCGTGCTCGTAGAAGGTGATGCCGACGACGGTGCGCGCGTCGGGCGCCAGCGCGATGTAGCCGTACAGCGTCGACCAGAGCCCCTTGCCCTCGATCGGGAAGATCAGCGCCTCGAGCTCGTCCTGCTCGACGACTTCGAAGACCAGGCCGTGATTCGGGATGCGCTGGACCTTGGCTCCATTGGGCGGAGCCGGCTCGCTGCTCGCGGGATCGGACATCTCCGCTTGCTGATCGAAGCCGGCCGGGTCGATCTCGGGATCGACCGTGCCCGAGTCCATCTCGACGACCTTCGGCCGGATGTTCTTCTGGAAGATCGCCGCCACTTCGTCCGCGGGCGGGTTGGCGCCTTCTTCGATCAGGCCCGCGACGGTCAGCACCTTCTTCTGGCGATCGAGCACGACGTTGGCTTCCTGAAGCGGTCTTGAGCGTGACGGCGGATCCAGCCACGAAGAGCGCGCAGACGAGACAGATCGCGACGGCGAAGCCGACGATGTAGCCGGTACTATGCTGCATAGCGGGCTTCCCTCCGGCGGATGTTCGCCTGGACGACGTAGTGGTCGATGAGCGGGGCGAACATGTTCATGAACAGGATCGCCAGCATCATGCCCTCGGGATACGCGGGGTTGACGACCCGGATCAGGATGACGAGCACGCCGATCATGAACCCGTAGATCAGCTTGCCCTGGTTCGGTGAAGGCCGAGGAGACCGGGTCGGTCGCCATGAAGACCATGCCGAAGGCCCAGCCGCCGAGCACCACGTGCCAGTACCACGGCACGCCGAACATCGGGTTCGTGTCCGAGCCGACGACGTTCAAGAAGCCTGCCATCGCGATGGTGCCGACCACCACGCCGCCCATCGTTCGCCAGGATCCGATGCCCGTCCAGATCAGCAGGAACGCGCCGATCAACGCCGCGAGCGTCGAGGTCTCGCCCATCGAGCCGGGCACGAAGCCGAGGAAGGCATTCGTCCAGCTCGCGCCCGCGAGGGCCGTCTCGCCCGAGACCGCCGCCTGGGCGAGCCAGGTGGCGCCCGAGAAGCCGTCGACGCCGGTGAAGTCCGCCGCGATCCAGGCTGCGTCGCCGCTCATGCGCCGCCGGATAGGCGAAGAAGAGGAAGGCGCGCGCGGTCAGCGCCGGGTTCAGGAAGTTCATGCCGGTACCGCCGAAGATCTCCTTCGCGAAGATCGTGCCGAAGGCGGTGCCGACGACGACCATCCAGAGCGGGATCGTCGGCGGCAGGGTCAGCGGAATCAGCATGCCCGTCACGAGGAAGCCCTCGTTGATCTCGTGCTTGCGGATCATCGCGACCAGCGGCTCGACGATGCCCCCCGTCGCCATCGCGGCGACGACGACCGGCAGGTAGTAGAGCGCGCCGTAGACGATGCAGTCGATCGGGTTCTTGAAGTCGAAGGAGAAGCCGATCGCGTCGCAGAGCCAGGCCTGCCAGCTGTCGAGCGGCACGGCGCCCTGGGCCATCGCGAGCAGCGCCTGGTAGCCGGTGTTGTACATCGCCATGCCCATGCAGGGCAGGAGCGCGATCACGACGGTGATCATCAGCGCTTGATGTCGAGTCCGTCGCGCACGTGGGAGGCCGTGCGCGTCACGTCACCGGGCGTGAAGAGACCGGTGAACTGCGCCTCCCAGAGCGGGTAGAAGAACTCGAGCTTGCCGCCCTTCTCGAAGTGGTGCTTGACGTTCAGGTGAGCGTCCTTCAGGAACTGCATGGCTCCCCTAGCCCTCCTTCTCGATGATTTCGAGGTTCTGTCGCAGGAACGGCCCGTAGTTGATCTTGCCCGGGCAGACGAAGGTGCAGAGTGCGAGGTCTTCCTCGTCGAGCTCGAGCACGCCGAGGTTCTCGGCTCGCTCGACGTCCCCGACCATCAGCGCCCGCAGCAGGAAGGTGGGCATCAGATCCATCGGCATGACCTTCTCGTACAGGCCGATCGGGACCATCGCTCGCAGCGATCCGTTGGTACTGGTGGTGAAGCGGTAGCGATCGGGCGTGAAGATCTTCGACCAGTAGATGCCCGCCAATGAGAAGAGATTCGCGCCCGGGGAGAGCCAGCCGAGGAAGACGTTCTCGCGGTCCTCCTCGAGCAGGCTGATCTGGCGCTCGTAGCGGCCCAGGTAGTCGAAGATCTCGCCGTCGGTTCGCTTGCCGGAGAGGACCGAGCCAGAGATGGCACGCATCTCCTTCTCCCCCACCCTGGCCAGATCACCGGCGACCGCCTCGCTGATGCAGGCGCCGATCCGTGAGCGTACCAGTCGCGGCTCTTCGACGTTCGGTCCGGCGATCGAGATGACGCGCGAGACGTCGAGCTTTCCGCTCTTGAAGAGGCGCCCGATCGCGGCCACGTCCTGGTAGCCGAGATGCCAGACGGTCTTCTGTCGACTCACCGGTCGCAGCATGTGGATGTGCAGGCCAACCGTGCCGGAAGGATGTGGGCCCGCGAAGCGCTCGACCGAGACGCCAGCCGGCACGTCGTCCCCGATCTCGGAGTGCTCGCCGACACACAGGTAGGTCGGTCCATCGACGAGCTTCGCGACGAGAGAGGTGCCCAGCTTGAAGTCATCCATCTGGTCGGCCAGGACCACTTCCGGCAGCGGCGCGAGCGGGTTCGTGTCGGTGGCCGTGATGAAGAGGGCCTCCGCGCTGCTGTCGGGAGAGGGCACCTTGCTGAAGGGCCGGGCTCGAATGGCGGTCCACAGTCCGGACTCGGCGAGCAGTGCGCGAATCTGGTCCCCGGAGAGAGACGCTGGATCGGCGCCCGTGAAGTGCTCGAAGCGCGCGTATTCGTCGTCGCTCGGGGCTCCGTTGCGTTCGCCTTCGGACAGCTCGATGACGATCGTCTGGAGGGCGCGCTTCTCGCCACGATTCACGGCCAGCACGCGTCCCGCGGCGGGAGCGGTGTGCAGAACGCCGGGCATCTTGCGGTCTTCGAAGAGCAGCTGACCGCGCTTGACCGTCTGCCCTTCTTCGACGTGCATCCGCGGCTTCATGCCAGGGAAGTCGTCGGCGACCACCGCGACTCGCGTGCAGGGGGACGTGCCTCGAATGACCTGGAGAGGTTTCCCGGGAATCGGGAGGTCGAGGCCCTTCTCGATCTTGTGCAGTGCCATGCTTGCTCTGTCTCGAGTGCTCTGGTCGGTCACCGGAGCGATGCTAGTTCGCGGGGCTTCGTCGAAGGTTTCGATGGAGGCCGGGCCGCAGCTGCGAACGAATGAAAACGAACGGTCGTGTCGACGAACGGAACTCCCGTCTGCTCTCCGGCCCTGCGGCGACTGGAGGACATGGAAGCCTGCAGATCTTCCCGGCCTGCTCCCGAAAAAGCACTCCGCCGAATCGCCTCTTCGTCCCCTGCTCGTCCTGGATCGTCGCAACCGGACCGACCGTCTGGCGGTCGATTCGGACGATTCGGACGATTCGCACGAGCGGAGCGCCGGTGACCCCAGGGATCGGCCGGAGCGCGGGGGAGAAGTTGCGGAAGTCGGTGATCTCGAACGGGTTCTGCTTGCTGGAACGCCGGGAGAGTAGGATCCCACCGGGGTTCTTTCAACCAGATTGCGGCCGGATCGAGGCGGATGCGGATCGTGGCGCATCCGTGCCACGCGGCTGCGCTGTTAGGCGCCGTGTCCGGGGCCGCGACGGCAACGGTCGCGCAATCTGCGCACGATCGTCCCGGAGGCGCCAGCCCTGCGCTCAGGAGGAGTTTTTGAGTGGAGAATAAGCGGGGGTACCAGTACGATAGAAAGGTCTCTTGATCGCCGCAACCAAGCGTGGCGGTCTGGGGCGGACCCGAGTCCAACTCATCACGAGTAGACCAGTAGAAGTCGAGCGAAGGAAGAGGAGGCCAAGAGAGACAGCGCGATCCCGTTCCCACCGAACCGGCTGCTCTCCTTGTGTTCGGGCCCTGGCCCGGCGCCGTCCCGATCCTCGATCGGAGGCCACATGCGAGAATCCAACCGAATCCTGACCGCGCGGGACCTGATGACGACGAGTCTGATCACGTTCCGGCCCGAACAATCACTTCTCGTGGCGATCTCCCAGCTCATGAAGAACGGCGTCTCGGGGGGGCCGGTCGTGGACGAGACTGGACGAATGGTCGGCGTGCTCTCCGAGCTCGACTGTCTCCGCCTGCTGGCCTCCGACGAGTTCTACCAGGAAGAGCAAGAGGAAGGCGCGCTGGTCGGGCAGTTCATGACCTGTGGCGGGAAGACGATTCCGCCGGAGCTGGGCATCTACGCGATCGCGCACTACTTCCTGACGACACCGATCCGGCGCCTGCCCGTGATCGAGCGCGACCGGCTGGTCGGGCAGGTCAGTCGGCGCGACGTGCTCCGCGGTATGGAGGAGATGAGCCGGAAACGGCTGGTTCGAAAGCGCTTTCCGGATTACCAGAGGCCGGCCTGAGCTTCGATCTTCGTCGGCGAGCTCTTCCGGGAGCGGGGCGGGGAAAGCGGGGGCCGATGGTGACGGTGACGGTGACGGAGGCTGACGGCGGGGACGCCGTTCAGTCCGAGCCCAGGATGATCCCGCTCGTAGGGACGCCGGTACCAGCGGTCACGAGCACGTGCTCCACGTCCGGAACCTGATTCGCCGCGGTGCCGCGAATCTGGCGAACCCCCTCGGCGATTCCGTTCATGCCGTGGATATAGGCCTCGCCGAGCTGGCCGCCGTGGGTGTTGATCGGGAGCTGGCCGCCGAGCTCGATGCGGCCGTCGCGAATGAACTCCTTGGCCTCGCCGCGTTGGCAGAACCCGAACTCTTCGAGCTGGCCGAGCACGAAGGGCGTGAAATGGTCGTAGAGAACGGCCGTCTGGATGTCCTGGGGGGTGAGCCCCGAGGTCTCGAAGAGCTGCCGGGCGACCAGTCCCATCTCCGGAATGCCGGAGATGTCGTCCCGGTAGTAGCTGGTCATCATCTTCTGCCCCGAGCTCATGCCCTGGGCGGCGGCGCGGATCATGGCGGGCTTCTGCTTCAGGTCCCGCGCGCGTTCGGGTGAGGTCACGACGACCGCCACGGCGCCGTCGCTCTCCTGGCAGCAATCGAGCAGCCGCATCGGCTCGACGACCCAACGCGAATTCTGATGATCTTCGAGCGTGATCGGCTTCTGGTAGAACCAGGCGGCGGGGTTCGTGGCCGCGTGCTTGCGATCGGCCACGGCGACCCGACCGAAGTCCTCCGTCGTGGCGCCGAACTCATGGAGGTAGCGCTGGGCGAACATTGCCACCCAGGCCGCCGGCGTGAGGAGTCCATAGGGCGCGTACCATCCGAAGCCCACCTGCTCGACGGTGGGCGCGTTCGGGCGATCCTGCACGCCCGCCCCGAAGCGCTGCTCCGATCGCTCGTTCATGGCGCGGTAGCAGACGACGACCTCGGCCGCGCCGCTGGCGATCGCCATCGCGGCCTGATGGATCGGCCCGCAGGCGGCTCCGCCGCCGTAGTGGATGCGGCTGAAGAAGCGCAGGTCGCCGCCGCCGAGGTTGTGGATCACCTCGTTCTCGGGATTGTTCTCCATGGTGAAGATGCTCATCCCGTCGACGTCCCGGGGCGACAGCCCGCAATCGTCGAGGGCGGCGCCCACCGCTTCGATCGCCAGCTTCAGCTCGGTGCGACCCGAGCGCTTGCTGAACTCGGTCTGGCCGACGCCAACGATGGCCGCTTTGTCCTTGAGGCCGTTCTTCATCTTCATGGGGACATCTCTATCGGTCGCAGGTTGGGCGACATCGGGGTGCGCTTCCCTTCCGGAGAGCGGCCGCGGGTCACCGGGGGAGTGCGGCGACGACCTTGCCGGTGACGTGATCGCCGAGACGGTTGTGACCCCGGAGCGAGATCTCCACCGTGCCCTCGTCTTCGTCGCGAGCGGTCACAGCGCCCTCGATCGTCATGGTGTCGCCCGGGTAGTTGGGCGCACCGAGCCGGATGTCGACCTTCAGCAGGCGCGCGCCCGGGCCCGTCCAGTCCGTCACGAAGCGACCGACGAATCCGTTGGTCGTCAGGATGTTCATGAAGATGTCGGGCGAGCCGCGCTCGAGGGCGAGGCTCGGGTCGTGATGCACGTCCTGATAGTCCCGGGAAGCGATCGCCGTGGAGACGATCAGCGTACGGGTCAGCGGAATCACCAGGGGAGGCAGGGAGTCACCGACGGCCACCGAGGAAAAACTTCGCGTGGTCGGCGCGTCGGTGGAGCCTCCCGCCCGGGCGGGCGACCCGGCCTCGCTCATTGAAGGATGTCTCCGGGATCGACTCCCGCGCGCGCCTCGTCGGCGATCATCGCGCCGAGTGAGGCGAGCTGTTCGCCCGCTCCGCCGAGCGTCATCGCGACGTGCTTCAGACGCAGGAAGTGCCGATGGATCGGATAGTCGACGTCCGCGCCGATTCCGCCGTGCAGATGCTGGCAGGTATGCGACACGCGATGGCCGCCCATGCAGGCCCACCACTTGGCGACCGCTGCCTCTTTCCGCGCATCGTCCCCGTTGTCGATGCGCCAGGCGGCCTGCCACATCGTGGAGCGCATCGACTCGACGTCGATATAGGCGTCGGCTGCGCGAAGCGAGACACCCTGAAACGAGCCGATCGGGCGACCGAACTGCTTGCGCTCGCTGGTGTAGGTGGCGGTCTGGTGGAGTCCCTCGGACGCGACTCCTACGGCGATCGCGGAGAGTGCGGTCGCGGCGCGCGGCTCGATCCAATCGAGGATCTCCTCCCCTCGACCCGGCACCGCAAGCACGTCATCGCCGCTCACGCTGACACCGTCGAGGGTCACCACGTACTGTCGCTCGTGCGCCGTCGTCTCCTGTCGGGCGAGCTTGACGCCCGCCGCGTCCGGCGCGACCAGGAAGAGGCCGATGCCCTGCGCCCCCGCCGCGCTGACGAGGATCTTTTCCGCCGCGGCGGCGTAGGGAACACAGACCTTCTCGCCGCTGAGCTTCCAGCCGCCGTCGGACGGGGCGGCTTGCGTTCGGACCTTTCGGGACAGGGCCGGCGCGCCGATCTCCGAGAAGCCCGCCGTGAGGATCGCTTCGCCGGCGATGACGCGGGGCAGCAGGCCCTTCTTCAGGCTGTCGCTACCGAACTTCTCGATCGGGAGCGCGGTGTAGACGATCGACTCGACGAGCGGAACGGGCGCCAGGTTTCGCCCGGCCTGCTCGAGCAGGAGGCATAGCGCCACGTAGCTGAAGCCCTGGCCACCGAGGTCTTCGGAGATGGGCAGGCCGATCAGGTTCGCCTCGGCAAGGCTCGTCCAGAGCTCCCGGTCGAAGCCGGGTCCGTCGTCGTCGCGCTCGACCTCGCGGAGTCGGTCGAAGCTGGTCGATTCGTCGAGGATCTGCTCGGCGAGCTCTTTGGCCGCCTGTTCTTCTTCGCTGAAATTGAAGTTCATCTCGGTCTCCGTTCTGATGATCTCGAGCGGCGATCGGGCCGCCTGGTTTCGGTGAGGCCTGGCCCCGCTCGACTCATGATTGACTCGACTCACGATCTACGAGGTGGAAGCGAGGCATCGTCAGCCGCTCTTCCAGCTCGTCGAATTGCACTTCGACCCGCATTCCGATCTCGATCTCGGCCTCGTGGTCGGCGAGCTCCGAGATCAGCCGGGGCCCTTCGTCCAGCTGGACCAGGATCACGGGATGTCCGGCTTCGAAGGGCGGGATATGCGGATGGTGATGGCGCACGAAGCTGTAGATCTCCCCGCGTCCCGACATCTCTACGGCTCGCCACTCCATCGACGAGCAGTGCGGACAGCCGGGCCCCGGTGGATGCCTGAGCGTCTCGCACGTCGCGCACTGCTGGACGAGCAGCTTCCCCTCGGCGGCGCCCTCCCAGAAGAAGGCGACGTCCTGGTTCAGGCTCGGCCTCGGCCGTCCCCCGACGATTCGCGGTCCGACGATGGGCTCGCTCTGCCCCGTGCCCTTGCGCTGGTCGGCGGCGGAGGCGCTCGTCGGTCTCGATGCGGGCGCGCCCGACGCAGCCTTGCCGGCGGAGCTCGTGGCGGCGGGCGGCTTGAACTTGAGGATGCGGAAGCGCATGGTGCCAACGATCTCGCCGGCCGCGTCCCGGAACGTGTAGAGCTGTGTCACGAAATGCCCGACGCCGAGACCGGTTCGCTTCTCCGGCGAAACCGATTCCACCTCGACCTCGTGCGTCAGCTGATCACCGGGCACGAGCTCCCGGAAGTATTCCTGCTCGCAGTTGGTCGCGACGACCGACGTGAACCCGGCCTCGTCCAGGACCTGGAGGACGGACTTGCGATCGCCCTGTGCTGCGGCGTAGGCCTCTTCTTCGGCGGTGCTCGGTCGCAGGCCCCTCATCGTCCAGGCCTGCAGCATCACGGGAGGCGCGATCACGCTGCCGCGCTCGCTCCTCGCCGCGAAATCGGAGTCGACGTAAGCGGGATTGCGGTCGCCGATGGCGTCACACCAATGATGGATCATCGGCTCGTTGACCGGATACGGACAGCTGCCGGGCGCTCCATCGGAGGTGCCCTCGAAGCGGCGGAGGATCTCGAGGAGAGCCTCCGCGCTCGAGTGATTCTGGGACTGGCTGCTCACGGCCCTCGCCTAACGAGGCACGCGCGGCATGCGCAGGCCCGCCATCGACACGATCTCGCGCTGGATCTCGTTCACGCCGCCACCGAAGGTGTTGATCGTGCCGAGTCTCGACTCGTGCTCGATCTCGCCGTTGATCTCGGCCGCGGGCGAGCCGGCGCGCACGAGTGCGCTCGGGCCGACGATCTCCTGCAGCAGCCGGTAGACGTCGAGCACGACCTCGGTGCCGTAGATCTTGACGGCCGACGCGTCGGCCGGATTCACGAAGCCTGTCTCGAGCTGCGCGGCCATGCGCCAGTTGAGCAGCTTCATGGCTTCGATGCGTGCGAAGACCTCGGCCAGGTTCTGCTGGACCCAGGGCAGATCGAGCATCTTGCCACCATCGGGCGTCTCGGTGTCCCGGGCCCACTCGATCACGCGCTCGGTCCGCGCATAGGTCGCGGAGCCGAAGGCCGCGAGGCCCACGCGCTCGTGATTCAGCTGCGTGGTGATCAGCTTCCAGCCGCCGTTGACGCCGCCGACGACGTTCTCCTTCGGAACGCGCACGTTCTCGTAGTACGACATGGCGGTCGCGGAGCCGCTCAGCGTGTGGATCGGGGAGGCGCTGAAGCCAGGGGAGTCGGCGGGCACGATGAACATCGTGATGCCCTTGTGCTTCGGCGCATCCGGGTCGGTTCGCGCTGCGAGCCAGATGTAGTCCGTGTCGGTCGCGCCACTCGTGAACATCTTCGTGCCGTTGATGACCCACTCGTCGCCTTCGAGCACCGCGGTCGTCTGGAGGCTCGCGAGGTCGGTGCCGGCGTTCGGCTCGCTATAGCCGATCGAGAAGTGGCATTCGCCGGCGAGGATGCGCGGGAGATACTCGGCCTTCTGCTCGTCGGTGCCGTAATCCATCAGAGCGGGGCCCACCGTCGAGACCGTCACGAAGGGGAAGGGTGCGCCCGAGCGCCGCTGCTCCTCGAGGAAGATCATCTGCTCGGTCATCGTCATGCCGCCGCCGCCGTATTCCTTCGGCCAGCCGACCCCGAGCCAGCCGTCCTTGCCGATCTTGCGGATCATCTGGCGATACATCTCGCCGCCTTCCATCCCGCTGACCTGCGCCTTGGCCTCCGGCGTCATGAGCTCGCTGAAATACTTGCGGAGCGTGTTTCGGAGCGTCTTCTGTTCAGGGGTCAGATCGATGTACATATCGCCTCCGGAAGGCGCCTCACTCTCACTGCTTCCGGCAGAGGAGAGGAGAGGGCGGATGGGTTGACTTGCGTTCGGAAGCCGAACGCGTCGGGAACACCAACACTATAACGGCGAGATCCGAGAGGTGAAACATGTTCTACCGGGCAGGCCGAGTCCGCCGGGAGCGACCGGGTGGGCGCTGGTCTGGCGCAACGCGCCCCCGCTCGACCCCGAAGTTTTTCGGGAGGCCGGCGAAGGGAAATTTTTGATCGGAAATTCGTTTTTCTGACCGGCAAGAGGAACGCAGCCAGTCCCGGCAAGTCGGCGTGGGGTCTTCGTTCATGCGGCGCCGTTGCGCTCTCTCAGATGGTGCGACGGGTCGTCTCCGCCGTGATCGATCGCGCGAACGTGACGGCCGGCTTCGAATCGATGCCTTGCCGGACGGCCCGGCTTCCGTCAGCCTGTGCTGCTTGAATCCGCGAACTTCTCCCGAGGGCGAGCCGGGTGATGTGACGGACGGCATCTGCTCCGTATTACCGAGTGATAGATCCACACGATCAATCGAGCCGTGCCGAGGATCGAGACGATTCCTCGCGCCGAGCCGACTCACTCGAGGCGGGGCAGGGGATGTTGAGATCTGGGGAAGACATCGTGGACGAAGACCTCAAGCGAATCGCCGCCCGAATTCGCAGCTGGCGAGATGATGCGGGCTTGACCCTCCAACAGCTTGGGGATCGATCGCGAGTCTCGGCCAGCACCATCCACAAGATCGAGAATCTCCAGACCGTTCCGACGATCGCCGTGCTGCTGAAGGTCGCGAACGGCCTGAATCGGCGCCCGAGCGAGCTGCTCGCCGAAGTCGACGTCGGGCGTCAGGTTGCCGTGATGCGCCGCGACGAGCGTCCCTCGCTAGCGGTCGAGGACACGGGTGCGATCGAGCATCTCGTCGGGGTGATCCCGCGCAGCAAGCTCGACATCTGGCGGGTCCGAATCGAAGCCGGCATGGGCGCGGGGATGCGGGGCAGCGAGCCCTGGCAGTTCAAGGGTGAGATGGTGATCCTCGTCGAGGAGGGCTTGCTCGATGTCGAGGTCGGCGGCGAGGATTTCCGGGTGGGGCCCGGGGACTCGATCCATTTCGATCCGAGTCTGCCGCATCGCTGGGTCGCGGGTGGGGAGAAGCCCGCGCAGGCGGTGATCATGGCCATCCTGCCCGAACGATTCCGGGGCAATCTGCTCGATCGGATCACGCGCGCGGTCGGCTCGGGGCCACTGGACGCCTCGATCTTCGGGGGCGCCATCGCGGCGGATTGACGCCGATCGGCGGCCCGCGCCGCCTGCATCGGCGGGCGCAGAGGGCTCGGCTGGAGCGAGGCTCGGGGTCGAGCGGGAGCCGTCGGTCGAGCGCGAGCCGTCCGCGGACAGCTAGGCCGTGAGGCCCGCGTTCACGTCGCGCAGCACCCTGAGAAGGCCCTCGCCGTATTTGGCTGCCTTGGCATCGCCGATCCCGTGGACGAGGGTGAGATCCTCGGGTCGCTCCGGGGACAGGACCGCGAGCTCTCGAAGGGAACGGTCGCTCGCGACGACGTAGGGAGGAACGCCCTCTGCCTGGGCCGTGATCAGCCGATGCGCCCGAAGGGCTTCGAAGCGCGTCTGCGCGGCCTCGTCCATCGGCAGGTCATCTCCGCCGCTCGTTGCGCCACCCCGCCGCGGTCGGTCGCTACCGCCTCCGAGGCCCGGCCCTCCGGCGCGGGGAAGGATGGCCTTCTCGGTCGGGAGCAGCAGGCGCGCCGCGCGCTCGCCCCGCATCACGGCGCTGCCGGTCTCGGTGAGCGCGGCGACCGGGCGATCGCCTCCGACGAAGTCGACCCAGCCCGCCGTGACGCAGCGGCGCAGCAGCTTCGTCAGCCAGAGCTCGCCGCGCTCGGCCAGCACCCCGAAGGTCCGCGTCTGGTCGAGACCGGCGCTGCGCAGACGCGCGTCGTCCTGGCCGCGCAGCAGCGCGACGGCCGCGCTCAGTCCGTAGCGCCCGTGGATGCGCGCGACGCCGGACAGGGCCTTGCGCACGATCAGCGTCACCTCCTCGGCGCTCTCCTCGTTGTCGAGCGTCTCGCCCGCCGCCATGCGCTCGCACACGTCACATCGCCCGCAGCCCGAGAGCGTCTCCTCCTCGTCCCCGAAATAACGCAACACCGCATCGTGTCGACAGCTGCCGCCTTCGGCGAAGCGCATCAGCTCGAGGAAGAGCGACCAGCGATGCCGCGCGCTCTCGCTCGCCTCGACCGCCGCCCCGTTTGCCTCGGGTCGATTGCCGCCGGGCGAGAAGGATCCATCGGATTCGATCAGCGCCCGCCGACGCGCCAGATCCCCCGGTCCCACCAGCATCTGGCCGACGGCGGGCTGCCCGTCGCGGCCCGCTCGCCCGACCTCCTGGTAGTAGGCTTCGATCGAGCCCGGCGGCGCCAGATGGATCACCGCGCGGACGTCGGAGCGGTCGATCCCCATCCCGAAGGCATTCGTGGCCACGACGATCTCGAGCTCGCCCTCGGCGAAAGCGGCGTGGACCTGCTCGCGATGCTCCGGGGTGAGTCCGGCGTGATAGGACTCGGCGCGCCAGCCGCGGCCGATCAGGCGATCGCGCTCGGCCTCCGTGCTCTTTCGCGTCGGCCCGTAGATGATCGCGCAGCCTCGGCCGGCGCCGGGCTCGGAGAGCGTCTCGTGGAGCACGCCGTCGACCGTGCGGCGCCGGTCCGTCGCGCGCTCGACCTCGAGCACGCGCAGGGAGAGATTCGGTCGCGCGAATCCGCGAACCAGCTGTGGCGTATCCGCGGGCAGCGAGAGTCGCGTGATGATCTCGTCACGGACGTAGGGGGTCGCCGTCGCCGTGCAGGCGAGCACCCGCGCCTCGGGATGCTCCGCGAGCACGCGGCCGATTTCGAGGTACTCCGGTCGGAAGTCGTGGCCCCATTCGCTGATGCAGTGGGCCTCGTCGATCGCGAAGAGCGGGCACTCGATCCGGCGAAGAATCTCCCGGAAACGCGGAAAGACCAGGCGCTCGGGCGCGACGTAGATCATCTGGAGCTGACCGTTCTCGAGCTGATCGAGTCGACGCGCCATCTCGGCGCCGTCGAGCGTCGACGCGAGGAAGGTCGCGGCGATTCCCTGTCGATCGAGTGCGTCCACCTGGTCGCGCATCAGCGCGATCAACGGAGACACGACGACGCTCGTTCCAGGGAGCATCAGCGCGGGGAGCTGATAGCAGAGGCTCTTGCCACCGCCGGTCGGTGCGACCAGCAGCAGTCGGCGCGATTCGAGCAGTCCCTGGATGGCTTCGAGCTGTCCCGGTCGGAACTCCGCGTGGCCGAGGCGTGCCAGGCCCGCTGCGAGTTCCGCGGATGAGAGGTCGTTTGTTTGCATGTCTTGGAGGCGCTCGAACGCCGACGCTAGCACGGCTCCATCCGAGCGTTGGCGTGTGAACGCGCGGATTCGCTCACGCGCTGTGGGTTTCGCTCGGGTACTCTCGACGGGGTCGGAGGCGGCTCGCGCGGCTTTCGACAAGGAGGCGGCGATGGTCGAGATGAAGCTCGTGTACGAGGGCGGTCTGCACACCGCCGCGATCCATGGACCGTCGGGTGCCGCGCTCGAGACCGATGCTCCGGTCGACAATCAGGGCAAAGGCGAGTCCTTCTCGCCGACCGACCTGCTGGCGACGGCGCTCGCGAGCTGCATGCTGACCACGATGGCGATCGTGGGCGATCGCGAGGGCTGGGTGCTCGACGGCGCTCGGGCGCGCATCGAGAAACACATGGCGCTCGAGCCGCGTCGGCGCGTGGGGCGCCTGGTGGTCGAGCTGAGCCTGCCGGCCGGGCTCCCGGCGGAGGCGCGCGGGCGCCTCGAGGAGACGGCGCGCGGCTGTCCCGTCGCCGCGTCGCTCGATCCGGCGCTCTCGATCGACCTCACGATGACGTGGGCCTAATAGAGGGGCATGGGAGGGGCACGCAGGAATGGGCGCAGAAGCCTATGCGCAGAGTCACGGGGCTGGAGCCATGGAGCTGGAGCCATGGAGCTAGCCGGCGCGCAGCCCGGCGAAGGCACGGCGACGGGCAGCTCGGCGCCGATTGACTCGGGACGCGGCTACACGATCTACGGGGATCTCCGCTCACGGGCGACCGTCACGCTCGCGACGGTGATCCACGCCAAAGGGGTGGCGGTCGAGCTGGTGGCCGAGACGGCCTCGCTCGCGCTCTCGCTGGCCAGTCGCGCAGGGTCTGAAGAGGGGCCCTATCTGCGCACGCCAGAGGGCTTCGTTCTGGCGGACCTGCACGCCATGCTCGAGCTCATCGAACGCGTGCATCCAGAGCCTGCGCTCGTGCCGACCACCCCGGTCAGGCGCATCTGCTTGCGATTGCTCGAGGATTGGCTCGAGCTCTGGCTACCCCACTGGCCGCGCCGCTCCTGGCGAACGCTCGAGCGACTCGGCGATCACCTGGCGGCCGCGGGATTCCTGCTCGGCCCGAAGCCGACGCGCGCGGACTGGATCCTGGCCGCCTGGCTCGAGACCGATGTCCTGCCACACGCCCACGCGCGGGCGCATCTGACGGCTCGGGCGCCGCGACTGGCTTCGCTCGGCGACGAGCTGCTCTCGGCCTCGCTGCCGCGCGGCGCGGACGCGGACGACGTGATCCCGATTTCGCTGCTCGGCATCCTCGAAGAGATCGCCGCGGACTATCACGTCTATCTGGCCCGCAACCATCAGGCGCTCAAGGATCAGGAGAGCTCGGTGCGGCTCGATCTCGGGCTCGGGCCGCGGTCGCTGCCGGTGCAGCCGGTCGCCGAGCGACGGCGGACCGAGATCGGCCGGGAGATCGCGACCCTTGATCGCCGCGCCCGCCGGCGCGTGGTCGAGCTGCTCGAGCCGATGGGGGCCTGGCATGTGCTCACACTGCCGCCCGTCCTGACCGACCCGGATCCGGCGGACCCACGCAGCCTCTGAGCAGGGCGTCCCGTCCGGGG
Organism: uncultured delta proteobacterium; assembly: GCA_963698485.1. Classification (GTDB taxonomy): domain Bacteria; phylum Myxococcota_A; class UBA9160; order UBA9160; family UBA4427; genus UBA4427. Next base: position 548,580 of record CAVORA010000007.1, read on the forward strand.
CCGGGACGCGGGGGCTCAGGAGGCTTCGCCCCGTTCGATCGAAGCGAAGAGCTCCTCGCCGGCGATGCTGCGCGCGACGTCCTCGAGCCAGGGGAATTTTCGAATCGTGTGACCGCCGTCGACGGTCAGGCATTGGCCGGTGATCCAGGCTGATTCGGGTCCGGCCAGGAAACGAATCGCGCGGCCGATGTCTTCGGGCGCGCCGTCCTTGCGGATGGGCTGCTCGTCGAGGAAGGCGTCGACGAGCGGACGATTCTCGAACATGCCGTCGGTCGCGCCCGTGCGGGTCAGACCGGGACGGACGGCGTTGACGCGGATGCCGTACTGCCCGACCTCGTCGGCCGCGACCTTCACGAGCTGGTCGCAGGCCGCCTTGGCGGCGCAGTAGGCGGCGAGGAACGGGGAGGACAGAATCGAGGCGGTCGACGAAACGGCGACGATCGAGCCGCCCCCGGATCTCACCATCGCGAGGCCGGCGTACTTGATCATCAGGTAGGTGGGTCGAACGTTCTGGTCGATCGTGGCGCTGAACTCGTCATCGTCGTAGCCGAGCACCGGGCAATAGTTTCCGCCACCGGGCACCGTGATCGCGATGTCGAGCCCCTCTTCACCGGCCGCGGCCTCGATGGCTTCGCGGACCTGGGCGCCGTCCATGCCGTCGCAGACGCGGGTCGCGAGCGAGCCGCCCCCATCCGGGACCGCCTTGCGCAGCGCATCCGCGGCGGCTTCGAGTCGCTCCGGGTTGCGCGCGCAGATCAGCACGTCGGCACCATCATGCAGCAGCGTCTCTGCGGCCGAGAGCCCGATCCCGCTGCTCGCACCGACGACGATCGCCCGCTGGCCGGCCAGGCTCGCCTTGCCGCCGATCCTGCTCCCCATGTTCATCGCGTTCTTTGCCGTCATCCCCGCTCCCCTCGTCCGTTCGTCGCCTAACGAGTCTCTCGCGCCTGCGGACTGCTCGCGCGCCACGGGATACCCGGTCGCGATTCTAGTCCCTGCTTCGGCGATCTTCGAGGGAGACGACGGCTGCGCGATCGGCGCTCTCGCCCTGCAATCGGACGTCGGGGGCGCCCATGCGCGCCGCATCCGCCGTGCGGTCATCGGGCTGCGTCTGGCTCTCCCGCTCGGCCCGGACACGCGCCTCGTAGTGCTCGATCTCGCCGGCGATCGTCGCCTCGTCCCAGCCGAGGATCGCCGCCATCCATCGCGCCGTCGGTCGTGCCGCGACGAGGCCGCGATCGAAGGTCTCGATCGAGATGCGGGTCCGTCGGGTCAGGACGTCATCGAGGTGAAGGGCGCCCTCGTGAGAGGCCGCATAGTGGATCTCGGCCGCGAGATAGGTGGGTGCGCCTTCGAGTGCGAGGCCTAGCGCTGGCGTCTCGCGAATCAGCTCGAGCAGCTCGTGGGTGCGCGCTCCGTAGCGATGGAGCAGGTGCTCGATGACGTTCACGTGCAGGCCCGACTCCTCGGCGAGGGCCTCTCTGCGATTCCAGTGCGCGCGAAAGCCCGCCGCGCCGACCAGGGGAATCGACTCCGTACAGCTCTCGGGCACCTTCTGCTCGAGCCCGCGTGCGGCCACGTCGACGACGTCCTTGGCCATCACGCGATAGGTCGTGTACTTGCCGCCTGCGACCGTGATCAGCCCGGAGACGGATTGGCTGACGGCGTGCTCGCGGGAGAGCTGACTGGTGGCGTCGCTCTCGCCCTGGAGCAGCGGCCGCAGTCCCGCGTACACGCCTTCGATGTCCTCGTGGCGAAGCGGCTGTGCCAGGACGGCATTGACGCGCGTCGAGCAGATAGTCGATGTCGCTGCGGCTGGCGGCGGGATGGGCCAGATCGAGATTCCAGTCGGTGTCGGTGGTGCCGATGATCCAATGGCTATCCCAGGGAATCACGAAGAGCACGCTCTTCTCCGTGCGAAGGATCAGGCCGGCGTCGCCATGGATCCGATCTCGCGGCACGACCAGATGGATGCCCTTCGAGGCGCGCACGTGGACGCGGCCTCGTCCGGCGTGTGCCTGCACGGAGTCGGTCCAGACGCCGGTCGCGTTGACGACCTGACGCGCCGCGATCTCGAGCCGTTGCCCGGTCTCGAGGCAGCGGGCCCGCACGCCCGAGACCCGCGCGCCGCGACATCATGAAATCCTCGGCGCGAACACTCGAGAGCGTCGCCGCGCCGTGGACCCTCGCGGTTCGTACGATCGTGCCAGCGTGTGCCGCGCGTCGTCGACCTGCGCATCCCAGTACTGGATTCCCCCGACCATGCGGTCGCCGCGCAGACCCGGGAAACGCGACAGCACGCCGCGTCGGGTGAGGTGGCGATGGCGGGGTAGCGCTCGCCGGCCGGCGAGCACGTCGTAGAGCAGCGTGCCGGCGCCGATATAGGCGCGCTCCCAGACGTGACGCGTGAGCGGGTAGAGGAAGGGGACGGGGCGCACGAGATGCGGGACAGAGGCGCTCGAGCATCAGCGTCTGCTCGCCGAGCGCCTCGCGGACGAGTCCGAAGTCGAGCTGTTCGAGGTAGCGCAGGCCGCCGTGGATCAGCTTGCTCGAGCGGCTCGAGGTGCCCGCCGCCCAGTCGCGTTGCTCGATCAGCGCAACCGAGAGCCCGCGCGTCGCGGCATCGAGCGCCGTCCCGGCGCCGACGACACCCCCTCCGATCACGACGAGGTCGAAAGTCTGCGCCTGGACTCGCTCGAGGTCGCTCGCACGTTGGGTTGGATCGAGCCGGGCCGGGTCCATGAACGAATCCCCCTCGCCCGCGAGCTTAGCGTTCAGACTTCGAGACCCTCGTGTGTTTCGCAGAGGCCCTCGCGAATTTCACGCTTGATGTCCTGCGAGAGCGGTCGAAAGGCGACCGCCATGCCGCGCGGCAGGCCGCGGCGCTGGGCGTCGCCGCCGAGGTTCGTATACAGGATCTTCCCGGAGACCAGCAGTCGATCGTGGCCGACCGGAAGCTCCAGGGCGATCTCCGAGCCCACGACCCAGGGTCGGGGTGTCACGAAATACGCACCGCCCGAGGACAGGCTGTAGCAGCGCACCGACTTCTCCTTGCCCAGCGAGAAGGTCCGCGTTCGCCACTCCTGGGGTGCCCGCAGCTCACCGCGGGACCGGCGCTCACCGAAGGGGGAGAGGGCGCGATTGATCTGGAAGCGGAGGGCGTGGCGACCGAAGCGACCGAAGAGCGCGAGCTCGACGCCCGCTTCCCGGATCTCCCGTCGGCGCGCGTCGCCCGGTGCACGGCCGAAGGCGATCGGGACGAGATGCGGGGATCGCGTGCGGATCCGCAGCTCCGCGAGCTCGGCCTCGAAGGAGTCGGCGCGGATCGCGTTCTCGGGCACCAGCACGATCGACGGCGGTCGAGTGCCTTCGCCAAGCGTGCTGGCGGCCTCGGCCATCGACTCCGAGACGAGCACCGGGGCCGGCAGCGCCTCGATCTCGCGTGCCATCGCCCGCCGCAGCGGACCCTCCGGCCCGATCACCACGATCGGATCCGCCAGAAGCGCCGCCAGATTCGTCCCGTTCAAGGTGTTCATGGCCGTCGCACCCTTCCGGTGACATCCGTCTTCGCTGGATTCCGTCTCAGCTGGACCCACGCGGCCCTGCGGCTGATGATCGGCGTCACCGAGAACTCGCTTGAGGCGATAGACTCGGGCGCCCATGGCCAAACCGCGCGAGAACCCCATCGATCCTTCGACTGACTCTTCGTCCCCTGGCTCGAAGCCCGCGTCATCCGGATCACAACCGATCCGCGTGATGGCGGTCGAGATCGGGGTGGACGAATCCGAATCGCTGCTGCGCGCAAGGAGCGCGCAGCGGCTCGGCATCGAGCCCGAGGCCGTTCGGGGCCTGCGCATCGCGCGGCGGGCGGTGGATGCGCGCCGCCGTGGCCGTACTCATGACATCCGATTCGTCTATCACGTGGATCTCGAGCTCGACCGTGAGGTTCGAAGCGGTCCCGCGGTCGCCCGGGCGCTGAAGAGCGGGCGAGCGAGAGAGGTGCCGCCCGGTGTCTCCTTCGAGGTGCCCGAGATGGACGCGGCCTGGCGGGGGCGTCGAGTCGTGGTCGTGGGGGCCGGACCGGCCGGGCTCTACGCCGCCTGGACGCTGGCAACGAATGGGGTGAGCGTCGACCTGATCGATCGCGGGCCCACGCTCCGGGAGCGAGGTCGGGCGGTCAGCCGATTCACGCGTACGCGGGAGCTCGATCCCGAGCGCAACCTGCTCTTCGGGGAGGGCGGCGCCGGGACCTACTCCGACGGGAAGCTCTACACCCGGACCCAGCACGCGCTCGAAGGTCCGATCCTGAATACGCTGATCGAGGCCGGCGCCGAGCCGGAGATCGCCTTCGATGCCCGCGCCCATGTCGGGACCGATCGGCTGCATCGCATCCTGCCGCGCCTGCGCGAACGACTCGAACAGATGGGCGTGCGCTTTCATTTCGACACGCGCCTCGAGTCGCTGGTGCGATCGGAGGCCCGCACCGTCAGCGCGCTGCGGACCTCCGCGGGCGAGATGCCCTGCGACGGCGTCGTGCTGGCGCTCGGACACAGCGCGCGCGACAGCCTGCGCGGGCTCGCGGAGCAGGGACTGATCCTCGAGGCGAAGCCCTTCCAGATCGGCCTTCGAATCGAGCATCCGCAGGCGCTGATCGACGAGGGGCGCTTCGGGAAGGACGCCGACCTCGAGCGGCTCGGGCACGCCTACTACTCGCTGGTGGCGAAGTCGACGCCGGAGACCGCCGCGGTGCACAGCTTCTGTATGTGTCCGGGCGGACAGGTGGTCGCCGCCGTCGCGCAGCACGGGCTGTTATGCACGAACGGCATGAGCAACTCGAAGCACTCGTCCCCGTATGCGAACTCGGGGATCGTCGTGACGCTCGGGCCGCGAGAGTTCGGCGAAGGGGTCTTTGCGGGGGTCGATCTCCAGGAGCAGCTCGAAGCCGAGTTCTTCGCGGCGGGCGGCGGGGACTACACGGCGCCTGGCCAGCGCGTTCGGGACTTCTTGAAGGGCCGTGACTCCTCGTCGCTCGGGCGCAGCAGCTACAAGCTCGGCCTCGCGGCAATCCGGATCGACGAGCTGCTTCCGCCGCTGATGACCGCGTCGCTGCGCGGGGCGCTGCGTCGTTTCGACAAACAGATCCCGGGCTTTGCAGGCGACGAGGGGCTGCTGGTCGGCGTGGAGTCTCGAAGCTCTGGGCCCCTTCGGCTGCCGCGGGATCGCGAGACGCGGCGGGCGGTCGGCTTCGACAATCTCTGGCCCGTCGGCGAAGGGGCCGGCTTCGCGGGCGGCATCATGAGCGCGGCGATCGACGGCGCGCGCAGCGCCTGGGCGCTGCTCGGCCGGCGCGAGTAGGTCCGAGAAGGCTCGAGCAGAACCCGCCACGCGCTACCGGGCGCGCTCGGATCGCTCAGTCCGACAGGAACAGGCCCCGGGGCAGCTCGTCCTGATCGTCGTGCCGGATCGGCAGCGGGTGCGCCAGGATCTCGCCGCAGCGGTCGATGGCGCGGATCAGGCCCTCGGTGGGCTCTCCTCGGCGGATGCCTTCGAGGACCAGCGCGACGACTTCGTCCCAGCTCTCATCGGGGTCGAGGGCGCGATCGACGGCCTCGTCGCCTAGCACGACGACGCGATGCTCGAGCAGGGCCACGAAGATCAGGATTCCGGTCCGCGCCTCGGTCGCGCGGATGCCGTGCTCGGTGAAGGCGCGCAGCGCTGCGGCCTCGACCTTGGTCTGCAGCTCCGACTCGCTCACGAAGGCATGACGCACGCCATCGATCCGGCAGAGGGCGTGGGCGAGGCAGAGGGCCGCGACCTGCAGCCCGAAGAGCTCGGGCAACGTGCCCTCGATCGGCAGGAAGCCCGAGCCGAGCAGCGCCAGTCCCGCGAGCGCGGCCCCGAGTCGCCAGGGCGCGGCGCGATACTGGCTACAGCTCCGCACCACCGAGACGACGATCTCGCCCGAGGTCGAGGCCTCGGCCGCGCGCACGGCCGCCTCGATGCGCTCTCGATCGGCCTCGGGAATCAGCTTCGACGGACGCACGCTACCAGCTCCCCGAGGCGCCGCCGCCGCCGAATCCACCGCCCCCGCCCCCGAAGCCGCCGCCGAAGCCCCCGCCCCCGAAGCCGCCTCCACCCCAGCCGCCGCTGGGGAGATAGCGTCCACCGCGCATCCCGGATCCGGGCGTGCCCGTCGCCGAGACCAGGCCGAGGAGCCCCCCGAAGAAGGCGGCGAGCAGCGCGACCGCGGCGGAGAACGTGATCAGGAAGCCGACGGCACCCGCCACGGACCCGCCGACCAGACACGCCATCCACCAACGCTTGCGACCGAAGCCCGAGCCGAAGATCGTCCCGAAGACCGTGGCGAATAACAGGCCGCCGACATGGGGGTTGCCGCTTCGCGGGCTCCGGGAGGGAGCAGGGGGCAGCTCTTCTCCTCGAGCGGCCGCCATGATCGCCTCGACTCCGCGCTCGACTCCGCGGCCCATCGCACCTGCCTTGAACTCGGGAATCATGTGTTCGCGAAGGATGCGTGCGGAGATCGCGTCGGGCAGCACCCCCTCGAGCCCGTAGCCGACCTCGATGCGTGCGCGGCGATCGCGGGCAGCCACGACCACGATCACGCCATTGTCGAAGCCTTTCTGGCCGATCTTCCAGGCCTCGGCGACGCGTATCGAGAACGCTTCGATCGCCTCGCCGTCGAGGGACGGGACCGTCAGCACGACGATCTGATGGCGGGTCTCGCGCTCGAACGCCTCGAGCCGCGCGTCGAGCGCGCGGGCCTCCTCGCCCGACAGCAGTCCGGCACCGTCCTGCACCCGGGCCTCGAGTCGCGGGACCGGCAGGATCGCGCTGGCGGAGGTGGCGACGAGCAGCACGATCGCGAGGCCGAGGCCGGCGGCGAGGGGACGTGCCGCGGGGCGGGGACGAGTCGCAGCCGGCTTTCGATGGCCCGACGCGCTCGGGGCCGGCGCGAAAGGATCCGTTCGCCCGGGCGAGCTCAGAAATCCACCTCGGGCGGTCGGTCGCCCACGTCGGCGCGGGCCTCGAAGGTCGGCTTCACGTCGGCCCCGATGACCTTGGCGGTCAGCACGGTCGGGAAGGAGCGGACCAACGTGTTGTAGCTGCGGACGCTGTCGATGTAGCGGCCGCGGGCGACGGTGATGCGGTTCTCCGTGCCCTCGAGCTGGGCCTGCAGATCGCGGAAGGCGGCCGATGCCTTGAGGTCCGGGTAGCGCTCGACCGTCACCATCAGGCGCGAGAGTGCCCCCGTGAGCTGATCCTGTGCGTCCATGAATTTCTGGAGCGCCTCGGGATCGTTCACGAGCTCGGGGGTCGCCTGGATGCCGGTCGCCTTGGCGCGCGCGTTCACGACGGCCTCGAGGGTGCCCTTCTCGAAGTCGGCGGCGCCCTTCACGGTCTTCACCAGGTTCGGGATCAGGTCGGCGCGTCGCTGATACTGATTCGAGATCTCGGCCCAGGCGGCCTTCACGCCTTCGTCCTGGGCCTGGATGTCGTTGTAGCCACAGCCGCTCTGGGACACGAGCAGCGCGAAGGCCGCGGCGACCAGCAAGGCCCGCCGGGAAGACTGCGGGAGACGCTTCATCGAATTCCTTTCATCCAGGTATCCAGCCATCCAGTCCCGGCCTCGATGCCGGAACGTTCACGGCGAGGCTTCAGGCCGGCGCCGGCCGGGCACCGCGCAGCAGCTGACCGGGCCGCGCGTCCGTGCCCTCGCCGTCCTGCATGACGATCTCGCCCGATCACGATCGTGGCGTCGTAGCCGCGCGATCGCTGCAACAGACGGCGCGCGCCGCCGGGCAGGTCGAAGGCCATCTCGGGTCGGCGCAGCGACAGGTTGTCGAAGTCGATCACGTTGAAGTCGGCCTTGTAGCCCGGCGCGATCACGCCGCGATCGTTCAGTCCGTAGACCGCCGCCGTGTCCTGCGTCATGCGCCGCACGGCGTGCTCGACCGACACCTTCGGTCCGCGCTTCCGGTCGCGCACCCAGTGAGTCAGCATGAACGTCTGGAGCGAGGCGTCGCAGATCACGCCGCAGTGCGCGCCGCCGTCGCCGAGCGACACGACCGCGCGCTCGTCGTTCAGCATCTCGTAGAAGGGGTCGAGGTTGCCGTCGCTGTAGTTGAAGAACGGTGAGCAGCAGCAGCTCCTTGCCTTCGTCCCGCAGCATGTAGTCGTAGAGCACCTCGTCGGGCTTGCGACCCTCGCGTTCGGCGATCGCCCAGATGCTCTGCTCGGGCCGGGCTCGTAGTCCGGCGGGTCGCCCATCGGGAAGATCTTCTGTCAGCATGTGCTCGTTGTCGAGCATGCTGCCGAAGCCGACGCTGTTGTCGCGCTCGGGCCCAGGATGCGCGCGCGCATCGCCGGATCGCTGCAGCTTCGCGTCACGCGCTCGGGCAGCGGCAGGTCCTTGATCTCGAGATAGGCGGGGCGATTCAGGAACGGATTCGCCTCGGTCTGGTGGCCCGATCAGCATGCCGAAGGGCCGCGGCGCGAACTGCGCGATGCACGTCGGCGCCGTCCTCGACTGGCCTTGTGGCAGATCTCGATCAGCTCGCGCCACTGAGTGTCGGCTCGAGTCGAACTGCAGCATCGCGAAGGAGACCGGGCCGGCTCGATCTCCGTCGAGAGCCGCTGCATCCAGTCGATCTCCTTGAGCGCCGCGTCGATCTCGTCGCTCGCCGGTCGCCGCCGCGCCGGCGCCGGCCAGCTCGAAGACGCCCGTGCCGAGCTCGCCGAGCACGCGGCCGATGCCGAAGAGCTCGTCCTCGGCGGCGAAGGTGCCGGGCACGGGCTCGCCGTCGAGCGCGCGTTGTGCCCGATCGTGCGCGAGGTCGAGAAGCCGAGCGCGCCGGCCTGCGATGCCCTCCTTCACGATCGCGGCCATCTCTGCGATGTCCTCGGCGGTCGCGGCCTCGTTGTTCGCGCCGCGCTCGCCCATCACGTAGGTGCGGACCGCGCCGTGGGGCACCTGGGTGCCGACGTCGACGGCGAGCGCGCGCTTGCTCGAGCGCGTCCAGATACTCGGGGAAGGTCTCCCAGTCCCACTTGATGCCTTCGGCAGAGCGCGGCGCCGGGGATGTCCTCGACGCCCTCCATCAGCTCGATCAGCATCTGGTGCTGGTCGCGGCGCACGGGGGCGAAGCCGACGCCGCAGTTGCCGACCACGGCCGTCGTGACGCCGTGCCAGCCCGAGGGCAGCAGATGCGGGTCCCAGGTGGCCTGGGCGTCGTAGTGGGTGTGGATGTCGACGAAGCCGGGCGTCACCAGGCGGCCCGATCCGCGTCGATCTCGCGCCGCGCCTGGCCCTCCACCTTGCCGACCTCGGTGATCTTTCCGTCCTTCGTCGCGATGTCTGCGGTGAAGGTCTTCTGGCCGGTGCCGTCGGCGATCGTTCCGCCGCGAATCACGAGGTCATGCATGTCGGGTCTCCTGGTCGGTGGGGTGCCGCGCGGGCTGCGCGCGTGGGGATCGGCCGGAGTGTCGCAAGCGCGGGCGGCGGCGTCGAGGGGAGCGCGGCCGGGTCCTGGCTCGCCCGCGCTCAGTCGTCGAGCGCCTCGCGCAGCTTGTTGAGCAGCTGGTCGCTCGTGAAGGGCTTCTGCAGCAGCCGTTGCCCGGGGTCGAGGATGCCGCGATGGACGATGCCGTTCTCCGTGAACCCCGTCATGTATACGACGGGGATGTCGAGGCCGAGGCGCTCGGTCAGCTCGTGGGCAATCGCCACACCGTTCGGTCCGGGCAGGACGATGTCGGTCAAGAGGAGCTCGATTCGCTCGCCCTCGGCCTCGGCGATCGCGATCGCTTGATCCCGGTTGCTCGCCGTCAGGACGTGATAGCCGTGCCCCTCGAGCATGCTTCGCAGGAGCCGACGCACCATTTCCTGATCCTCGACGACCAGGATCGTTTCCGTCCCGCGGCCGTACGTCTCGTCGGCGAGCTCGAGGCCACTCTGCTTCGCCTCGACCTCCGCTTCCACGCGCGGGAAGTAGATCCGGAACGTCGTGCCTTCCCCTGGCTCGCTGTAGACGCCGATCGAGCCCCCACTCTGCTTGACGATCCCGTGGACGGTCGAGAGCCCGAGACCGTTTCCCGACTCGCGCGTTGTGAAGAAGGGCTCGAAGATCCTGCTGCGCGTGGCTTCGTCCATGCCGATGCCGTTGTCCGAGACCGCCAGCATCACGTAGCGCCCGGCCTCGACCTCGGTGTGTCGCGCCGCGTACTCCGCATCCAGATAGACGTTGCCCGTCTCGATCGTGAGCTTGCCGCCGTTCGGCATCGCGGCCCGCGCGTTCACCGCCAGATTGAGCAGGATCTGGTCGAGCTGGGCCGGGTCGACCTCGACGTTTCCGAGCCCCCCGCCGCAGATCGTTTCGATCTGGATGTCCTCGCCGAGTACTCGACGCAGCAGGCGGTCGGTCTCGCGGATCACCCGGTTGAGGTCGAGGACGACCGGCTGCAGGACCTGCTTGCGGCTGAAGGCCAGGAGCTGGCGCGTCAGCTCCGCGGAGCGCATCGCGGCGTCCTCGATCTCGAGCAGAGGCGAGCCCTTCTCCGCGTTCGTATCGAGCGCCATCATCTCGGCGTTGCCCAGGATCACGGTGAGGTAGTTGTTGAAGTCGTGGGCGATGCCCCCGGCAAGCTGTCCGATCGCCTCCATCTTCTGGGACTGGCGAAGCTGCACCTCGAGCTGCTCGCGCTTCTCTTCCTCTTTCTTCCGCTCGCTGATGTCCCGGGTGACGCCCGTGAGCCCGACGAGCTGGCCGTCCTCGTCGAGGAGCAGCCGGACCGTGAACTCGCACCAGACGTAGCGGCCGTCTTTGCGCGCCTGCCTGGCCTCGTAGTGGACCAGGTCCCGACCCTGCTCGATGGCCTCGGCGACCAATGCGGCCACGTTCGGGGATCCGGGGGCAAGCTGATCCTGGATCGCGTGTCGGCGCAGCATCTCTTCCGGAGTGAAGCCGAGCATCCGCTCGGCGGCCGGGCTCGCGTAGGTGAACAGCGCCGTCGGGCTGCACCTGCCAGATGAATTCGGCCGCGCTCTCGGTGACGAGTCGGTAGAGGCGTTCGCTGCGGCGCGCGTCGTCGATTGCCTGGCCGATCCGGCGCAGCGCCAGCCAGACGAGCCCGCTGGCCGCCATGAAGATCGCGATCTGCGCCCACCAGTAGGTCAGCGGGTCCCGGGCGATGAATGACTCCGGAAGTCGGCCGCTCGTCTCCAGCCAGAGGACACATCCCGTCGCGGCGATCGAGAGGATGGTCGTGGCTACGGCCATGCGCACGCCGACGACGAAGGCGGCCAGCAGGATTGCGATCAGGTAGACGCCTTGACCCGGCGCGGCGACGCCGCCACCGAAGACCAGGTCGCAGGTCGCGACGGCCCACAGGAGCACGACGATCAGCGCGCCCGCGAGCCTCGGGTGACCGCGGCGCGCCGCGAGGGTGAGGATCCCGAGCACGCCGCCGATCGCCAGGGCGAGGAGGGTCGACTGTGCGCCGCCTGGAAGCAGCAGCAGCGCAACGAGGGCGAATACGCCTGCGGCCATCAGCAGAGGGGTCATGACGGCCTGGAGGATCGCGATCTGCCGAGCAGACTCGTCGCCCTCCTCGGGGCGGTTCGATTTCGAGAACACCTGCGACAGTCGAAGCATCGTCTTCGTCGCCCCGTGGATTCGTCTCTCGGGGGGAAGCTAGCCGAAGCTGGCACGACGCGCGGATGGATCGAGATCGTTTCGGAGGACGAAAGCCGAGGTGTGCCCGGTCTCTCGGGTCGTATGGGGCCGGCGCGGAGCGGGGAGCCACGCCCGCGACGGCACCCGCTCCGATTGGTCCGATTGTTGCTATTCGGATACCAGGCCCATGTGGCCGCATCGATTCGAGAGCGAGAGGCAAGGGAAATTCAGGAGGCAAGGATGAGTGGACTGCGCACGGTGCGGGAGGTGATGTCTTCCGATGTGACCACCCTCGATATCAACGAACGGCTGACGATTGCGGACGACATCATGAATCTCGGGCGGATCCGGCACCTGCCGGTCCTGGACGGAGATGGCAGGGTTGCGGGCGTGGTGAGCCAGAGAGACCTGTTTCGCGGTGCGCTCGCCCGCTGCCTCGGGTACGGCGAGCACGCGCAGGCCAAGCTGCTGAACATGCTGCTCGTGAAGGACGTGATGACCAACGACCCCGCGACGATCGGCCCCGACGCGGATCTCGAGGAGGCGGCCCAGATCCTCTGGGACCGCAAGATCGGCTGCCTGCTGGTCGTCGAGGGCGATCGACTCGTAGGCCTCCTGACCGAAGGCGACTTCGTCCGGCTGAAGCTTGCCAAGGGCCACTAGTCTCGATCGTTCCGGCCGAGGGGAGCGATCCTCGAACGTGAGACTCGATGCACCAACGTGTGTCTTTCTGACCCATTCCCAGCCGCCGCGTGCGCTCTGCCAGGGCGGTGGCGGGCATGGGTTCTGCAGTGATCGGGGACTGTCCGTCGCGAGCGGCGGGGTCCTCTCTGGGGCAACCTGAGCGTGACATCGGCGGCACCGCCGTTTGGGATCTCCGATCGAGGCCGATTGGGGCCGATCGAGTCCGGAAGGGGGTCGAGTGCGATTCGAATCGACGAGTGCGAGCAGGCGGCTGGCTGCCGCCCTGTGCGTCCTGGTGATGGGCTGGCTGATCGGGAGTGTTGCGGAGGCGGCCCCGGTCGAGAGCCAGAGGACGGAGTTCGAGCGGGTTCTCGCCTACGTCGATCAGTCCCTGAAGAAGAACCCCAACTACGTCCCGAAGCAGGCGCTCTATTCCTGTCAGGATCGTCGAAATCACGCCAGCCGCCTCTATCACCGTGGCTACGAGGTTCGCGCCGTTCGGAGTCTGAAGTACTGCTTCAATCTGTTGGGCATCTCGGAAGCCGGCGTCGAACAGGCTCCCGACCCGGCTGAGCCCGAGCGAAGACGTCTCGCTGCCGCCGCCGCCCGCCAGGCGAAGGCCGTCGCCGAGACCAGGGACGTGCTGGCGCTACCGGGCAGCGCCGAGCGAGGCCTCGAGATCTATCGCGAATGCGCGGCCTGTCACATGCCCGAGGGCTGGGGCATGCGCAGTGGCATCGTCCCACAGCTCGCGGGCCAGCATCGCAATGTCGTGATCAAGCAGCTGGCGGATATCCGGTCCGGTTATCGGAAGAACCGCGTGATGGCGCCCTACGCCTCGGTGGAATCGATCGGAGGTGCCCAGGCGATCGCCGATGTCGCCGCCTACATCGACACGCTGGAGATCAGTGTCGACAACGGCAAGGGGCCCGGCGACGACCTCGAGCTCGGCGCGAAGCTCTACCGCGAGAACTGCGTCGCGTGTCATGGTGATCAGGGGCAGGGCAACAACGAAGCGGTCGTCCCCCGGATCCAATCGCAGCATTTCGGCTATCTCGTGACGCAGTTCGAGCTGATTCGCGGTGGCGATCGAAAGAACGCGAATCCCGAGATGGTCGCGCAGATCAAGGGCTTCGAGCAGCGCGAGGTCGAGGCCGTGCTCGACTACGTATCGCGACTCCAGCCGCCCGAAGATCTGCAGGCCCCGCCCGACTGGCGCAATCCGGACTTCGCGCGGCTCAGCGCAGGCCAATGAGTGAATCGTAGGTGGTCGCCCCGAGGTCGAGTGACGCGGGACGAGCGACCCACCGGTGAATCGATGAAGAGTCAATCCAGGAGGACACGTTGAAGAAGAACGAATCGATCGACAAGGTACTGACCCGCGAGGTCGTGACGACGCATACCGGGCAGTCGGTGAGTGACGTGCGAAAGATCTTCGCCAAGGAAGGCTTTCACCACATGCCCGTCGTCTCCGGGAAGAAGTTGATCGGGATGATTACGGCCTCCGACATTCTCGGCATCAGCGTCGAGGGAGTCCCCAGTGACGTCCGCTCGATGGATGCCTACCTCGATCACCAGTTCTCGATCGAGAAGCTGATGCGGAAGGATCTCAAGACCTTGCCGCGCAAGTCGACGATCGCGGACGCCGCCGAGGCCCTGTCCGAGGGCACTTTTCACGCGGTCCCGGTCGTGGACGACGACGGCAATCTCGAGGGGCTGATCACGTCGACCGACTTGATCCGATTCCTGCGAGACCTCTACTGAGGCATCCCGACTGAAATCGAGGACTGCGAGTCGGGCCGCCGGTCGGGAGAACTTCCATGGACTCATTGAGTTCACAGGATGCAACGTTTCTCTACCTCGAGAACGAGTTCAACCACATGCACATCGCGGTGGTCGCTCTCTTCGAGGGGCCGGCGCCCGGAGATCGCGCGATCGAGGAGATGCTCGAGGCGAAGCTTCATCTCGTGCCTCGCTACCGCCAGCGTGTCCGCTTCGTGCCCTTCGATCTGGGGCAGCCCGTCTGGTGCGACGACACGCATTTCGATCTCGACTATCACGTGAGGCATACGGCTCTTCCGGCCCCCGGGTCGGAAGAGCAGCTTCATACGCTCGTCGGCCGCGTGATGTCCCAGAAGCTCGATCACGCGCGACCACTCTGGGAGGTCTGGGTGGTCGAGGGGCTGTCCGCGGGTCGCTGGGCCCTGGTCTCGAAGACCCATCATTGCCTGGTGGACGGTGTCGCGGGCAGCGATCTGATGAGCGTGCTGCTCGACTCTTCGCCCGACGCCGAGCTCCCGCGTCCGAAGCCCTGGAAGCCCGCGCGTCCGCCGAGCGGCCTTGCGCTCGCGGCCGGGTCGATGCTCGCCGGATTCAAGCGACCCCAGGACGGATTGCGCGCCGTCCGCAGGGCTGCACGCGCCCCGCGCCGCGCCCTCCGCGAGCTGGCGAATTTCACCGAAGGCCTCGCCTCCTTCCGGGCGTTCTCGAATCGCGAGCTCGAGAGCTCGTTGAACGGTCCGATCGGGCCGCATCGGCGCTGGCGCTCGGCGGATACGACGCTCGCCGAGATCAAGAAGATCAGAGCCGCTCACGGAGGGACGGTGAACGACGTCGTCTTGACCGCGATCGCCGGCGGCTTCCGACTGCTGCTGCTCTCGCGCGATGAGCCGGTCGAGGATCGCTTCGTCCGCAGCCTGGTCCCCGTCTCGATTCGGCGGGATCGGGAGAAGGGCGTCTACAACAATCGGGTCGCGGGCGTCTTCGTCGATCTGCCCGTCGGAATCTCCGATCCGGTCGAACGTCTCGCGGCGGTGCGGCGGGCGATGGAGGATCGCAAGGAGCATCACCAGTCCGATGCGTCGGAGATCCTGCTCGAGCTCGCGAGCTATTCGCCGCCGGCTCTGCTGGCCCTCGCTGCGCGGCTCTTCGCGAATCTCGACCAGCACGCCGTCCAGACGATCACGACCAACGTGCCCGGCCCGCAAATTCCGCTCTTCGCGGCGGGGCGGCGGATGCTCTTCGCCTACCCCTACGTCCCGCTGACGGGATCCGTGCGCATCGCCATCGCGGTCTTCTCGTACGCAGGGACGGTCGGCTTCGGGATCACGGGCGACTACGAGAGCGCATCGGATCTCGGCGTGCTCGCATCCGGGATCGAGGCCGGGATCAACGAATTGCTGGCGGTGAGCTGATGGAGTCGGTTCGCACGTGACGTTGAGTGGAATCAACGGGTCTCCGCGAAGGGGGAAAGGAGGTCGTGAATGCCGCGACCGAGGATGAGGCCGTCCTTCAGAGTGGACGTCGACTGCTCCGCGGATCAGCTGCGGGAGACGATCGAACGTCAGCTCGCCTCGGAGTCCGAGGAGGTCGAAGGCGACCTCTCGTCGCGCCACGGCTTTCTCAGGGTGCCGCCCGACCGGCGTCGCTTCTGGACGCCGTGTCTCGAGCTCACGCTCGAGGACTGCCAGCCGACGCCGGGCGAGTCCGACCCGGTCCAGTCGAGACTCTGGGGCACCTTCTCCCCCCGCGCCGAGATCTGGACGGCCTTCGTGTTCACGATCGGCTCCCTCATCATCCTGAGCGTCTTCGCGACGATGTTTGGCGTTGCGCAGCTGGTCCTCGGGCATGCTCCGGTGGCGCTCCTGATCCCGGTCGGGGCAGCGATCGCCGCCGTCTTCGTCTATGTCTCTGCGCTGGTCGGGCAGGGTTTGAGCATCACCGACATGTATCGACTGCGCGCATTCGTCGATGACTGCCTGAGGGAAGCGGAGGCAGCTGCGAGGCGGCGGCCGCGCACGGCCCGCGACAGCTCGCAGCTCTAACGAAGAACCCGGGATCGGATCGCGCAGGGCGGAATCGATTCGACGAGCCCCAACGCACGGGATGGAAGATCAGAAGCTCGATGGGGATCGAAATCGATCGCGAAAAATTCTTGCCTCGGGACTTCGAGCGATTCGATGAACGGGTGCGCCGCTCGCTCTCCGTTCTCGAGGAGCTGCTGCAACGTCCGGCCTTCGGCCGGGGCCCGAGCTCCCTCGGTGCGGAGCTCGAGGTCGCGCTCACGGACCAGGCGGGGCGACCGCTGCCGCTGAACGAGGCGGTGCTCCGGGAGACGCTCGACGAGCGCATGACGGTCGAGCTCGATCGCTTCAACCTCGAATGCAACCTGCGACACGTGGATCTCGCGGGTCGACCCTTCGCGCATCTTCGCGAGGAGCTCGAGACCGCGCGCGCGGAGCTCGACCGGGCGGCGGCGCTGCACGGTGGGCGCGTCGAGATGATCGGGATCCTGCCGACGATCCGGGAAGAGGATCTCGGTGCCGAGGCGATGACGAGTGCGACGCGCTATCGGGCGCTGTCCCGGTCGCTTCGGGAGTCGCGGAACGGCCCCTTCCGGCTGCACATCGAGGGAGACGACTCGCTTCGGCTCGACTGTGAAGACGTCACCTTCGAAGGCGCAGCGACCTCCTTCCAGATCCACCTGCGCGTCGCGCCCGAGGACTTCAAGGCGGTCTTCAACGCGGCCCAGCTCGCGACGGCGCCGGTCCTCGCGGCCTCGGGAAATTCGCCGACGTTCCTCGGCCATCGGCTCTGGCACGAGACCCGGGTCGCGCTGTTCAAGCAGGCCGTCGACGAACGGACCGAGGCCGAGCGTCGCTCGGGTCGGCCTGCTCGCGTGGCCTTCGGCAATGCCTGGCTCCGGTCGGGTCCCTTCGAGCTCTTTCGCGAAGCGGTCGAGGACTATCCGCCGCTGCTGCCCGTCGTCTACGAGCAGGATCCGGAGCACGCGCTCCGATCCGGTGACGTGCCCAGCCTGAAGGAGATCCGTCTGCATCAGGGAACGGTCTGGCAATGGAATCGGCCCGTCTACGACGCGCACGACGAGGGGCATATTCGCATCGAGCTTCGCGCGCTGCCTTCGGGCCCCACGATCGAGGACCTGTTGGCGAATACCGCGTGGATCGTCGGCCTGGCTCTCGGTCTGGCGCCGGCGATGGACGAGATCGCCCGCGACTTCGACTTCGAGCGGGCACATCGCAACTTCTACCGCGCGGCCCAGGCGGGTCTCGACGCACGGCTCGAATGGCCCGTCGCGTTCGGGGGGGCCGAGCGCGCGATCGGCCTCGGCCAGCTGATCCCGCGGCTCGCGGAGATCGCGCGGGCCGGGCTGCGATCGGCGGGGGTCGACGCGCATGAATCCGATCCGTTGATCGACTGCCTGCTCGAGCGGGTCGCCGTCGGGCAGACGGGATCGGTCTGGCAGCGCGCCAGCCTGGCCCGCCATGCGTCCGGTCGACCTTCGAGGGAGGCCCTGCACGCCATGCTCGAGGACTACTCGAGGCAGAGCGCTTCGGGGCAGCCGGTGCATCGATGGAGAGTTTCGTGAAGCCGCCCCTGCAAGACTGGACGATCGGTCGCGATCTCGAGCGCGACGCGCTGCCGGGGGATCTCGCGGACTTTCTGCGAACGCTCGGGGCGCCGACGCTGATCCGGCTCGCGGGTCGCGACGGGTCGCGGACGCGCGTGGTGACCACGCTGCTGCACGCCAACGAGCCCTCGGGCGTGCGCGCGGTCCTGCGCTACCTGCGCGGAGGCCATCGGCCCGCGACCGACGTCGTCTTCTTCGTCGGGGCGGTCCAGACCGCGCTCACGGAGCCCTTCATGAGCCATCGCGCGATTCCCGGAGAGCCCGACGCGAATCGCGTCTGGACGCCTCCCTTCGATACGCCGCAGGGCGAGGTGGCGAAGCAGGTGCTCGACCGGCTGCGCGCGCTGCGACCGGAATTTCTCGTCGACCTGCATAACAACACCGGTCACAACCCGGCGTACGGCGTCGCCTTCGGCCTCGGTGCGCCCGAGCTCAGCCTGGTGTCGCTGTTCGCGGATCGCGTCGTGCATACGCCGATCGAGCTCCGGGCGCTGGTCGAGGCGACGCATGACGACTTCCCGAGCGTCACGGTCGAATGCGGGCGGGCGGGGGACGCGGTGGCCGACGAGGCGGCCTGGGTGGGGCTCCAGCGCTTCCTCGACCTGGACGAGATCGACCCGTCGGTACCGCATCGCCCGATGCACATTCTGGGCTCGCCGGTTCGCGTCTGTATCGAGCCCGGTCTCGAGCTGGCTTTCGCGGATCGAATCGACCGGGAAGTCTCCCTCACGATCTCGAAGAACATCGACCGTCACAACTTCGAACGGCTCGCCGCGGGCTCGCCGATCGGCTGGCTCGCGCACGACGAGAGCCGGCAGGCGTGGCCGCTGAATGCGATCGGAGGAGCGGGCGAGGAATGCTCGCGCGCGCTCTTCGAGGTCGACGGGGGTGTCCTGCGGACCCGGCGCGACTTCATTCCGATCATGATGACGACGAATCGGGAGATCGCGCAGAGCGATTGCCTCTTCTACGCGGTGCAGCGGATGGAAGTCGGGTCGCTCGGCGCGACCTCCGATTTCTATCTGTCGAAGGCGCCGCCCGGAACCGCGGGCGCACATCCCGAGGCTCGCGCGTGGTGGCGATGAGCGAAGCGGAGGAGGGCGGGTCCCATGTCGTCGACTGACGTCGAGATTGCACAGTCGCACCAGGCACGGCCGATCTCGGAGATCGCTGCCAAGCTCGGCCTCGAGAGCGTCGACGTGCTGCCCTATGGCGGCGAGATCGCGAAGCTGTCGCTGGACGCGCTCGGCCGTCCGCGAAAGCGCTTGGGATCCGGTCGACTCGTGCTGGTCTCGGCGATCACGCCGACCGCCGCCGGCGAGGGCAAGACGACGACGAGCATCGGATTGGCGGATGGCCTCGCGCGACTCGGGGAGTCCGTCTGCCTCGCGCTGCGCGAGCCTTCGCTCGGCCCGTCGCTCGGCATGAAGGGAGGCGCGACGGGCGGAGGGCTCGCCCAGCTGCTGCCGATGGAGCGCATCAACCTCCACTTCACGGGCGACTTCCACGCGATCACGTCGGCCAACAATCTGCTGGCGGCGCTGATCGACAATCACCTGCATCACGGCAATCGGCTGCGTCTCGATCCGCGCCGCATCCTCTGGCGTCGCGTCATGGACATGAACGACCGGGCGCTGCGCCGCATGGTCATCGGGCTCGGGGGACCGAGCGACGGCGTGCCGCGCGAGGGCGGCTTCGACATCACGGCCGCCTCGGAGATCATGGCGATCCTTTGCCTCGCGGAGAACGCGGAGGATCTGCGGACGCGGATCGATCGGATCGTGGTGGGCTTCGACGAGCAGGGGGAGCCGGTCAGGGCCCGTGCGATCGGGGGCACGGGCGCGATGCTCGTGCTGCTGGCGGATGCGCTGCAGCCGAACCTGGTACAGACGCTCGAGGCGACGCCGGCGCTCGTGCATGGCGGGCCCTTCGCGAACATTGCCCACGGCTGCAACAGCGTGCTCGCAACGCGACTCGCGCTGCATCAGGCGGATTGGGTCGTCACCGAGGCGGGCTTCGGCTTCGATCTCGGCGCCGAGAAATTCTTCGACATCAAGTGCGCGGGGGCCGGGCTCGACGTCGCGGCGGTCGTGCTGGTGGCGACCGTGCGCGCCCTCAAGAGTCACGGGGGCGTCGCCCGCAGCAAGCTCTCGGTGACGGACGAGGCGGCGGTCGAGGCGGGGCTGCCGAATCTCGAGAAGCACGTCGAGAGCATCCGTCATTTCGGCGAGGCACCGATCGTCGTGCTGAATCGCTTCGCAGGGGACTCGCAGAGCGAGATCGAGGTCGTGCGTCGACGCTGCGAAGCGCTGGGCGTCGCCTTCGCGGTCTCGGATCATCACGCGCACGGCGGCGAGGGCGCCATGGATTTCGCGCGCGTCGTGCGCGAGACCGCCTCGCGCGAGGCCTCAGCGTTCCGCCCGCTCTACGACTGGAGCGATCCGGTCGTCGACAAGATCGAGGCGGTGGCGTCGAAGATCTACGGGGCGGACGCGGTGGCCTTCACGAAGGCGGCCGAGCGGGATCTGGCGGAGATCGAGCGCCTGGGCTTCGCCGGGCTTCCGGTCTGTATCGCCAAGGTGCCCGGGTCGCTGTCCGATGACCCGAAGCGAAGAGGACGGCCCAGGGATTTCGAGATCACGGTCCGCGGAATCCAGATCAACGCCGGTGCGGGCTTCCTCGTCGTGCTGACCGGAGACATCCTGCGGATGCCGGGGCTGCCGCGTGTGCCGATGGCGGAGTCGATCGATCTCCGGGACGGACGCATCGTGGGGCTCGAGTAGTCAGGCGGAGAGCTTGATCTTCGCCGTCCCCATCACGGGCGTCTCGCCCTTCTCGTTCTTGAGCATCAGGTCGATCTCGATCACCCGCGTGTCCTCGTCGATGTCGGTCACGACGCCGTGCGCGGTCGGCTTCGAGTCGACGAGCAGCGGCGCGCGAAAGATCGTGTCGACGTTCAGGATCTCGGCGTTCGGGGCCCAGCGATGGATCAGGGCGACCAGCATGCCCTGACTCATGATCCCGGGCACGATCGCGCCGGGCAGCCCGTTCCGACGCGCTTCTTCGTGGTCGATGAAGCGCCCCGTCTCCATGCGGGCAGCCTTGGCGAAGACCTTCACGTTGGGCAGGCTGACGTCGACGTCGACGCTCGGCAGGTCTTCTCCGAACTCGACGTCCTCGAAGCGCTTGTCGCTCGGTTCGTTCATCTCAGTCGAGCTCCCTTTGCACGAGGCGCCAGTCGACGGTCGCGAGATGCAGGCCTGCCTGGTTGTAGAAGTTCATGCGGTGGACGATGAAGAGCATGGATCCGGAGCGCCCCGATTTCTCGAAGATGTCCGCGATCTCGCTCCGGCCCTGGATCTTGTCGCCCGGTCGCACGGCGGCGTGGAACTGGACGGACTTGCCCGCGTCGAAGCAGCGATTCATCTCGACCGGAAAGTCCTCGGGCATCGCTCGCGAGCCGTGGATGCGTGTGAGGTAGTTCGGCACGCCCTGGAAGTCGGGGTCCTCGGGATCGGTGAAGCGCGACTGGGTCTCGCCGCAGGCCGTCGCGAACCCGACGAGGGATTCGGGCTCGATGTCGAGCTCGATCTCGTCGAAGACATAGCCGGTGAATTTTTCCTTGAGCTCTGCTGCGTTCATGGATCCTTCGATTCTCGGGTCTTTGGAGCGGTCGCTCGAGTCTGGACGCGGGCCGGGCGTCAGCTCGCCGCTTCGGGGATCACGGCCTCGAAACGATCGCCCCGAAGCGCCGCGACCAGTCCGTCGATGTCCCGGATCTCGTCGTCGAAGCGTGTGGCGCAGCGGCCGATATGGCTGACGATGTGGGAGTCGGAGCCCCCGATCGTATGCCAGCCATGACGCCGCGCCATCGCCTCGGCCTGCTCGTTCTCGCCCTCGCGGCTGCCGCCGTTCAGGGTCTCGATGATGCGGACACCCTCGACCGGGCCTCGCGTCTCCCAGTGGGCGCACATGCCGACCTTCGGCCGACCCGGATGGCAGGGGACGGCGACGGCGCCCGCGCGCTCGGAGGCCTCGAGCACGGTCGCGAGCGGGTTGTCGATCTTCGCGAAGTCGAAGGCGGCGCGCAGGTCGTCGTTGACGCCGAAGACGAGGACATGACCGTATTCGGTCTCGACCTCGCTGGCCTTCAGGATCAGCAGGTCGAATTTGTCCTCCAGCGCTCGGTAGTCGTGCTGATCGTCGAACTGGCGATGCTCCGTGAGCACGAAGCCGTCGATCCGCAGGTCCTTTCGCTGGATCCACTGACAGTAGTTCTCGACCTTCGCGCGGCCGTCGTCCGAGGCGACCGAATGGGAGTGCAGATCGAGGATCATGCCGGCACGAACCGCGGCACGCCGAGGACGTCACCGTTCGGGGCCGGCGTCGGGACGAACTCGACCCGGACGGGCATGCCGATCGAGACCGAATCGGGATCGCAGCCGACGACGTTGGTCAGCAGCTGGGGGCCTTCTTCGAGCTCGACGTAGGCCACGACGTAGGGCACGGCGGCGGCGAAGGCGGGCATCTGGTTCTGGCGCACGACCGAGTAGGTGTAGACGGTGCCCCGGCCGCTGGCCACGAAATGCTCGATCTCGTCGGACAGGCAGGTCGCGCAGATCCCCCGCGGTCGATGCTGCACCGTCCCGCACGCGCGACATCGCTGCAGCACCAGCTCGCCCCGGCCGCAGCCCTCCCAGTAGGCGCGGCTCTCCCAGTCGACGGCCGGCGCCGCGTATTCGGGATTCTTCTTCTCGGGTGGATGGGTTGCCATGAGAGGGTCTTTCTGGCTGCTGGTCGGGATCAGAGCCTTCAGCGAGTCAAGATGAGCGTTGCGCCGCTGTGCATCAGGCCGAGGTAGCCGCCGGTGCCGTGCGCGAGCGCGACCTCGGCGCCTTCGACCTGGCGCGCTCCGAGCCCGCCTCGCAGCTGCCGGACGGCTTCGATCACGAGGAAGATGCCGCGCATGCCCGAGTGATTCGACGAGAGCCCTCCGCCATCGGGATTCACAGGGAGTCTGCCGCCGAGGCCGATCCCGCCGTTCTCGACGAAGGCGCCGCCTTCGCCGGGCTTGCAGAAGCCGAGGTTCTCGAGGGTGCAGAGCACGGTGATCGTGAAGGAGTCGTAGATCGTCGCGAGGTCGATGTCCGCGGGCGTCATGCCGGCCATCGCGAAGGCGTGCTCGCCCGATTGCCGGGCGGCGATCGTGAGCAGGTCGGGCGCGCCGATCTCGCGATGGGCGACGGCCTCTCCCGTTCCGCGCACGACGATCGGCTTCTGCTTGAGGTCCTTCGCGCGCTCGAGGGAGGTCACGATCACGGCGCCGCCGCCGTCGGTGATGATGCAGCAGTCGAGTAGATGCAGCGGGTCGGCGATCACGCGACTCTCGAGCACTTCGTCCCGGGTGATCGGACGCTGCATCTTGGCGTGCGGATTCAGCGACGCGTGGTGGCGGGTCGAGACCGCAATGTCGGCCAGCTGCTCGCTCGTGGTGCCGTACTCGAACATGTGGCGCTGGGCGACCATCGCGTAGGAGGAGACGAGGGTCATGCCGTAGGGCGCATTGAAGGCCGAGCCCGGATCCCGGCCGCTCGAGTCGCCCGTGCCGATCGCCATGGCGTCGGAGGCCGCCGTGCTGCCGTACAGGATCATCGCGACCTCGCAGAGGCCCGCGTGGATCGCCGCCGCGGCGTGGGCGACGTGGGAGACGAAGGAGGAGCCGCCGATGTTGCTGCCGTCGAGATAGCGCGGCTTGATGTTCAGGTACTCCGAGAGCTGCACCATGCCCATCGGTCCCATTGCCATGGTCGCGCCGAAGAGCCCGTCGACGTCCGCGAGCGTGAGCCCTGCGTCATCGAGCGCCTCGCGCGCACACTCGCCCATGATCTGGAAGGCCGTCTTGTCCGGCGCCCAGCGACTCTCGTACTCGTGGATGCCGGCGATCGCGATCTGGCCCGAGAAGCCCTTGGCGCCGCGAGAATTCTGCCCGGCTCCGGAGGTCGAGGCGGTCATGCGGCCTCCGCGACTCGCCGGATCTCGGCGGCGAGGGCTTCCGGCTGTTCGAGGGGCAGGAAGTGGGCGGCGCCGTCGATGCGCGCGGTCCGCGCCTTCGGGAGCGCCTGGGCCAGGTTCTCGGCGCGTGCCCTGCAGGCCTCGTTCTCGGCCGATCCGGAGACGATCGCGATCGGGCAGTCGAGCCCGGCCATGTTCCGGTCCTTCTCGAATGCATCCGCCCAGGCCCGGCTGGCCTCGAGGTCGACGAGCGTCGCGCGCGGGTCCGTCTGGATGCCTTCCATGTAGGCGCGCCGCATCATCTCCCGGCCGCCGTCCGGACAGACGCGCGCCGGGTCGAAGGGGCGAGGCGCCTTGCCGCGCGTCACCTGCCGCATCGTCTCGATGGCCGCGTCCTCGATCCCGAGCGCCAGGCCTGCACCGCATAACACGAGCGCCGCGACGCCGTCCCGCCGCGTTCGAGCCCACTCGAGGGCGATCAGGGTGCCCATGCCGTGGCCCACGAGAATCGGCCTCGCGGCGCCGCACCAGTCGGCCACGAATTGCGCCAGCTCGGCCATGGCCGCGATCGAGGGCAGCGAGTCGAGTCCGCCCGAGCGCCCGTGACCCGGCAGATCGAAGGCGATCGCGCCGCGCTCGGTCGCGGTCTTGCCTGTCTCGCCGAGCAGGTCGACGAAGACCGAGCTCTGGAGACCGGCGTCGTGGAGGCACACGATCGGAGCCTGCGTGCCGAGCGGCGGCGGATCCTGCGGGAGGGTCGTCGGCCCGGTGTGGCGCAGCAGGATCGGCAGTCCATCGCGGCGGATGTATTTCTGGGGCATGGGGCTCCTCGGGCTTCAGCCAGGGGAGCAACTGTGTCGCAAGCGGGCCCGCGCCGCCAACGCGCGCGCGAGGCGTATACGGGCCCGCTGGGACGGTCTACGCGTTCGGCGGGCCGGTCGGGATGTCCTTGAACGGGATGCCCTTGTCGGCGCGCGCATCCGAGGGCAGCCCCATCACGCGCTCGGCGATGATGTTGCGCAGCACCTCGTCGGTGCCGCCGGCGATGCGCAGACCGGGCAGCGCGAGGTAGCGCTCCTGCCAGGCCGCGGACGCCGGCGTGGCCTCGTGATCGAGCAGCGCGCCCGCGGTGCCAGCCAGATCCATGGCGAAGGAGGCCGCCTCCTGCTGGAGAGCCGCGCCGACCAGCTTGCCCATGCTCGCTTCGGGGCCCGGCGGGCGTCCCTGGGAGAGCGCGGTCAGCGTGCGCAGCGAGGTGTTCTTGAGGCCGCGCGCCTTGACGATGTAGTCGGCGATCTGCTCGCGCACCTGGCGGTCCTCGATCGCGGGGGCGCCGTCGATCTCGATTCCGCTGGCGAAGGCGACGAGGTCTTCGAGGGCGCCGATGCCCATGCCCGAACCGATCGACTGGCGCTCGTTCATCAGCGTCGTCAGCGCGACGCTCCAGCCGTTGCCGACCTCGCTGATGCGCTGGTCGTCGGGGATGCGGACGTCGGTGAAGAAGACCTCGTTGAAGCCCTGGGCCGCCGTTGATCTGGGTGATCGGGCGGATCTCGACGCCCGGCGACTTCATGTCGACGACGAAGTAGGAGAGGCCCGCGTGCTTGACGACCGTCGGGTCGGTGCGCACGACGAGGATGCCCCAGTCGCAGAACTGCGCGCCGGAGGTCCAGATCTTCTGGCCGTTGACGACCCAGTCGTCGCCGTCGCGGACGGCGCTGCTGCGCAGACCGGCGAGATCCGAGCCGGCGGAGGGCTCGGAGAAGAGCTGGCACCAGATCTCCTCACCCGAGAGCAGCCGCGGGATCCAGCGCTTCTTCTGCTCGGGCGTGCCGTGCGCCAGGATGGTCGGGCCGCACATGCCGATGCCGATCGAGAAGATGTCCGGGGGCGTCTGGAACTTCGCCTGCTCCTGGTTCCAGATCACGTTCTCCATCGGCGTCGCGTCGCGGCCGCCGTATTCCTTGGGCCAGGTGATGCAGGCCCAGCCCGCGTCGGCCTTCTTCTTCTGCCAGGCCTGTGCGGCGGCCACGACCTCGGGATCCATGCTCTCGCCCTGATTGCGCGCGGGGGCCTTCGGGGTCGATCCGCTCGGCGTTCGCTTCGAGCCAGGCGCGCGCCTCGGCGCGGAAGGCGGCTTCTTCGGGGGTGTCGTTGAAATCCATCTCGGCTTCTCCTCGGGGCGCCGCTTCGGCGGCCCCGGCTCTTCGTTCCGTCGGGTGGGAATCGCTGTCGGGTGGGCGTGCTAGGCCGCGGCCTCGGCCTGCAGGCGATCGATCAGCAGGTTCTTCCAGTATTTGGGCGTGCCGAGCGACGACGAGAGCAGCTTGGCTCGACGGTAGAAGAGGTGGCAGTCGTACTCCCAGGTGTATCCGACGCCGCCGTGGAACTCGATCATCTCGACCGTCGTGTCCTCGAAGGCCTCGCAGGCGGCGATGCGCGCGATGGGCGCGGCGGTCGGCGAGCTCCGGGTCCTCGTTCGCCAGCGCCCAGGCGCGCGTAGTAGGCGTTGCTGCGCGCGATCTCGATCTCGCACCAGAGGTCGGCCATTCGATGCTTGATGGCCTGGAAGGCCGCGATCGGCTTGCCGAAGGCGTAGCGTCCGAGGATGAACTCGCGCGTGATCTCGAGGGCGCGTTCGGCCGCGCCGACCTGCTCGAAGGCCTGGCAGCACGGCGGCCACGTCGAGCAGCTTGGCGATGTCCTGGGCACTCGAGCCCTCGAGCTTCTCGCAGGTCGCGCCGTCGAAGTCGCAGGCTGGCCTGGCTTCGGCTCGGGTCGAAGGAGTCGAGCCGTTCGCGGTGGACGCCGGCGCCGGCGAGGTCGACGAGGTAGAGCCCGACATGGCCCCGCCTCCGTCGCCGCTACGATCGCGACGTCCGCCACGTCCCCGTCGGCGACGGGCAGCTTGACGCCCGACAGTCGGCCGCCGTTCGACGAAGGCGGCGATCGAGTCCGACGGCGTTCTGGCCGGGCTTCTCGGTCAGCGCGAAGGTGCCGATCGCCGACCCGTCGGCCAGCTTCGGCAGCCAGGCGTTCTTCTGGGCGTCGCTGCCGAGTCGCAGGATCGCCTCGGTGGCGACGTAGACGCTCGGGCCGAACGGGATCGGCGCCAGCGCGCGCCCGATCTCGTAGGCGATCATCGCCAGCTCGAGATGGCCGAACTCGGCGCCGCCATACTGCTCGGGAATCACCGCGCCCTGCCAGCCCATCTCGGCCGCGCCCTTCCAGAGCTCGGCGGCGTAGGGCTGGTCTCCCTCGAGGATCTCGCGGCAGGTCGCGAGCGGCGAGTTGGCTTCGAGATAGTCCCGCGCCGTCTGCTGCAAGAGCTTCTGCTCGTCCGAAAAGTCAAAGTTCATCGCTTTCGATCTCCTGATTTGCCGGCGAGCTGCTCCGGGGCGTTTCGCGGACGAAGAATAGGTTCTCGGAGCCTCCTATGGGAAGCGGGCGAGAGATCTCGAATGTGTTCGCGCGCACAGTTTTCAGCGCCGATTCGACCGCAACATCCGTCGGGCCGACGAAGCCCTTCGCTTCCCGGCCCGCTGGTGGTCCGGATCCGGCAGGTCACTCGGCCCGGTCGGTGCCGCGTCTGGCTCGAGGTGCTCGCGGTGGAAGCCGATCGATTGCGCCCTGCCTGCGCGGCTCGCGGGCTGGCTCCACGGGCGCGCCGAGAATCGCGGATAAAACGAACGTGTCAACATTCCGGGCCGTGACCCCGATGTCTAGAGTCTCGAGTCGAGATCGCGTGCCGAGGGGTAGGGAGATGGGAACGATGGGATCGCATCGAAGGGCGCCGGGCCTGCATGGGCCGCGCCGGGCATCGGCGCTGCTCGCCGCTTGCGCATGTCTCATTGGATGGAGTCTGGTCGTTCCAAGCTCGAGCGGAGCCCAGCTGCTCTCGGTCGAGGAGACGGAGAATCTGGTCCGGGCCGTCTATTTCGAGGGCATGCCCGAGGAGGCGGCGGCCGCGATCGGACCCGAGGGCTGCGAGCGGCTGGTCGAGATGCTCGGCGACCCTCGAGAGCGGGCGAGTCACGGGCAGATCATGGTCGCCATCGGCATCTGCGGCCCACCCGGAGGATTCGAGGCGATCAGCGACTGGGCCGATGAAGAGCGCTCAGGCGAGGTCGACCGCGACACCTTCCGCGCCTGGCAGGCGCTGCCGTTCGCGCTCGGTCATCTCGCTCGCCACGATCGTCGCGCGGTCGCCCGGCTCGAGCGGGATCTGAACGCGGCCGAGGCCCCGAGCTGGACGTTTCGCCACCAACGCGGCGCGCGTCTCGTGTCCCAATGTCGCCGCTCGGCGGCGAGCGGGCTGGCGATGACCGGGCTGCCGGAGGCCGGGGTCGCGCTCGAGCGCGCCGGCGGCCGGTCTCGGACCGCGACTTCGAGGCGCATCTGTCGAGGTCGCGGGCGATGCATCGACAGGTGGCGGCGGAGCGCGCTCGCGGGGGTCGCGGTCCAGCGGATCGCGACCAGCGCGGCGGCGTGGGAGAGCGACGATGAGCGCGCTGACCTCTCTACGATCGATTCGTCGGGTGATCGGGCGCCTGTCGCGGTCTTGTCCTGCTTCCTTTTCTCTGTTTGCACGGGTGCTGCGCTGATGAGCCCGTCCGCCGCCGGGGCCGCGCCGCAGGTCGATCTGCACGATCTCGACTGGTACATCCACATCGACCTGATCGACGCCGGCGCAGGCCGCGACCTCGCCTACTGGCAGGGCGTGATCGACGACGCGCTCATCAAGTCGAATCAGCTGCTCGAGGGGCAGCAGGGCCCGATCGACCAGCCCTGCTGCGCGCGCCTCGCGGCCAGCACACCGCTCGCGACCTTCGGAGCCCCGGGCGACGGACTCGACATCATCGACAGCGGCGCGGAGCAGAACGTGCTCGCCTCGATCGCGGCAGGGACGGGCTCGCGCGCGTTCCTGGTCGACAGCACCACCTGGTGCGGCGGCTTCTCGCCGGGCTCGATCGGCTGTGCCATCCGACCGGGCTGCTCGGGCAATCCTTCGGACGACCCGGACCTGTGGATGTACGTGACGGTCGACTCCCTGGACCAGGGGACGCTCTCTTCCGTGATCGCCCACGAGCGGGGCCATAATGCTTGCCTGCAGCACATTGCCTCCGCACCGTGCGAGCTGATGGGCGCGACCGTCTTCACGCCGGGACTCGGCGCCTGCCTGAGTGCCGGCGAATGCAACAACTACCGCGCGGCGCGCACGGTCGGGGCGAGTGGCATCGAATGCTCCTGCCACGACGACAGCGCGGGGATCCTGGCCGACGGTGCGTCCTGCACTGAGGCAGTGGGTGGGATCTGCTCGGGCGGGCTGTGCGGGGCGGCCGGTGGGGACGCCGTGGTGTCGCTGATGGCGGCCGCGGCCCCGGGCGATTTCGGGGGTCCGCCCGAGGACGCCCTGCGCGTCTCGGGCCTCTCCGGGGACTGGACGAATCTCGGGCAGATCTCTCCGACCTCGGACGACATTCGAGCGATGGCCTACGCGCACGACTCCGGCGTGCTCTTCGGGGTCGTGCCGACGGTCGGGGACGATCGGATCATCACGATGGACGCCGCCACGGGCGCCGTGATCGATCCCGCAGCCGGCACCATCGCGAACGGCTCCGACGAGATCGTCTCGATGGCCTATGACCCGGGCGATTCGAGCGCCGCGACCGACGATCGGCTGATCGTGCTCGAGGTCGAGGGCTCCTTTGGTCGCTTCCTCTCGATCGACCCCGCGTCGCCCTCGAGCACGACCCTGCTCGGTGGGATCACGATCGGTCCGGCCGCGAATTTCTCGGGCATGGCCTACGACAGCATCCAGGACCGCCTCTTTCTCGCGTCGATCTTCGCGCCGAGCGGCTTCTTCGAGGTCGATCTCGACGCCTGCGAGGCTACGTCCAGCTGCACGCCGACCAGCCTGCCCTGGACCGTTCGCGCCTGGCAGAATGCCAGCCTCAGCTTCTCGCGCGAGACGGGCAAGCTCTATCTGCTCGGAACCCAGAACTACGGACTCACGGACACGACCTTCTATGCCGTGATCGATCCGACGACGGGCGAGAGCGACGAGGCCCTCAGCCTCGACCGGTTCACCCCCTCTGCCCTCGCCGTCGTGCCGGAGCCCGGCTTCGTGACCGGGATCACGGCAAGCCTGCTCGCCCTCACGTTGACTGCGCGTCGACGTCGCAACGCCCGCGCCTGAATTCCCACGTGACGATTCTTCGGAGTCGGACATTGGGAGAGGCGTTGGTGAGACGAGGAGGAGACGAGATGAAGATTTCGGAACGGGTCCCAGACCGGGACTTCTTGGAGCCGCGAGCCTGGCCGCGGCGGTCGGTTTTGCGCTGATCGGATGCAGCGAGGGCAGTGAGGACGGATCGACGCCCGGCGAGATGCTCGACAAGACGATGGGCAGCGTCGAGGCGGGCATGAACGACGCCGCCGATCGGATCGGCGAAGGGGCCGATCAGCTCGCCGAGGGCTCTCAGCAGCTGGCGGAGGACTCCGCGCAATACATGGGCGAAACCGCCGAGAGCGCGCGTCAGCTGGCCGAGGACACGGCAGCGGGAGCAGCACAGGTCGCGCGCGACACCGCTTCGGGCGTGCAGCAGACGGCCGATGACGCCGTGGCAAGTGCGCGCAATACCGCGTCCAGCGCGGCGAGCTCGGCCCGAGAGACCGCGAATTCCGCCGCGACGAGTGCGCAGGGCGCGGTCGACAGTGCGGCGAGCGCCGTCGACGAAAGCGTCGACAGCGCGCGCAAGTCGGCGCAGGACGCGGGCGAGGCCGTGACGGGGTCGATCGATTCGGCTGGCCGAGAGCTCGACGCCGCGCAGCGCGAGCTGACGCGGCCCTACACCACGAAGTAGGTCACGGCGTCAGCCTCTCGGGGCTCGGCCTTTCGAACAGGGGCGAGGGTCGGCCCGTGACTCCATCCGGAGCACGGTCCGACCCTCGCGCTTTTTCATTCCGCCTCCGCCCCTGCGTCCGCTGGCGACCCGGCGGACTGTTAGGTCATCCACGTTCGTGCTTCGCCGGGGGCGAGCGCAGCCCCCGGATCGGACGGTCTAGCCCGATGGCCGATCGACGCCTCGAGCCGCGGTCGCCCGGGCGCTCGGCGCTGCGGGCTCTCGCGCAATCTGCGCGGGAGCCGACGGGGCCTCGGCGGACACGGCGGGGGGCCTCGTGGTCGCGCGCGGCGCCAGCGTATCGAGCCACTCGAGCGAGCCCAGGAGGACCAGGATCATCACCGCCAGGACGGCGCCGGCGGCGGCGTTCCAGGCGATGCGCTCCAGCCAGAGCGCGGCTTGGCGATTCGCGTTGCTTTCTCGCGACATGTCTCGGTACTCCTCGTTCGTTCGATTCCGGGCGCCGGCGGGACCCTCCCGCCAAGCTCCTGCTGCCGATCCTCGATCGCGCCCCTTCGAGTCGAACTCGGTGGGCGCTGCTCACACGGTTCCTCCGGCCCCACCGCGTGTCCCGGTGGCCAGACCATCGGTCACGGTCATGGTCCCAGAACGCGAGAACCCCTCCGGCCGGCTGGGGCGGGAGGGGTTCTCGTCGACTCGGTGTCCGCCTGGCGGCGGAGCATCTCGAGGTTGGCTTGGCGGTGGCGCGACTAGCTCGGCCTCACCTCGATCCGGCGGCGGAGTCTCCCTCCCATGTTCTGGCCCGTGTGCTTGCCCATCGTCTCTCGCGAGAGCCAGGTGGCAGCGCAGCGCGCACGCGACGAAACGGCCGGCGCGACGATCGGAATCATCGCGGTCGAGCGTCCTGCGAGCTCTCGTGCCGTATCGAGGTGGGCGTGCATGGAAAGGGGTCTCCGTCTTCCGTTGCCGAGTGTGTATCGGCTGTCCGGTCTCGAGTCAAAGCCGAATCGGCCCGGTCACGCAAGATCGTCGGGCGGGGTGCTTTGGATGGGGATCTCGGTTACCGCGATGCGACCGCCCATACAGATGTCGATGTCGTGATCGGGCAGTCGCGGACGGGCGTGGAAGTCGCTGACCCAATGCAGGTGACCGTCGCGCGTCTCGTACTCGAAGGCGTGGGGGCTCGGGTCGAGCGGACAGAAGACGATCTCCTGTCGCGTCGACTCGTCCGAGGGGTGCGGCAGGTTCACGTTCCAGAACGTGCCCGCGCGCGGGGGGCGCTCGAGCAGGGTCTCGAGGACCGGGCGCGCGCGCTCGGCGGTGGCCCGCCAATCGGGGGTGCGATGGCGGCCGACGTACTGGGAGATCGCGATCGCGGGAAAGCCCAGGATGGCCGCCTCGCGGGCGGCCGCCGCGGTTCCCGAGATGTAGGTGTCGACTCCGAGATTCGCGCCGTGATTGATGCCCGAGACCAGCCATAGATGTCCATCGGGCGCCTCTCCCGCGAGCCGCTTGCGCGCGAACTCGGCGCCACGGCCGAGGGCCACCCGGGCGCAATCGGCCGGTGTACCGCCCAGCCCGAAGCGACCCTCCCCGAGCGGCTCGAGGCGCATCGGTGTGCCCGTCGTGACCGAGTGACCGACGCCACTCTGGGGTCCGCTCGGCGCGACGATCAGACATTCGGCGTGGGTCGAGAGCACGAAATGAAGGGTTGCGAGGCCCTCCGCATGCACTCCATCATCATTCGAGAGAACCAGTGACCTGCTCATCCGATTCGTCATCCGATCCGTCCACCGCGAGTACGCGGACGAGGTGCAGACGCCTTGCGGTTCGACTGCGTTTCGGAGCCAGAAAATTTTCCCGTCGATGGGAAAACCCTTCTTCTCCGTGGAGATCGGACGATAGCTTCAGGGCCCGCGCCGTGGGCCGCCGCAATGACCCTTCTAGCTGACAGGAATGACGACCGAGGATGCCCCCCCTGCAAATTTCGACGGAACAACTGATCGCGCTGCACGGATTCTTCGCGGAGGCGGCCGCAGAGGGAGAAGTCTCACTCGCCGAGCTCTCGGGCTGCGAGACCGAGATCGAGGTCCAGGAGATTCGCTGCACACCGCTCGCCGAGTTCGGCGAACGCGGACTCTGCCTGTCCGATGATCTCGTGGCGGGCGTGATGGGGCGGCTCGAGGGGGCCATGCCCGGCTCGCTCAATCTGGTGCTCGATCCCGAAGAGGCGCTGCTCTGGTCGCGGCTCGGTGGCGACGGGGATCCGCTCGAGACCTTCGTCGAGATCGGTCGACGCCTGCTCGGCGGCATGGCGAAGGCGATCAGCGAGATCCTGCCCGGCGAGGCGCGTTTCGAAGGGGCCGCACTGGTCGAGGCGCCGGAGCTCGCGATGCTCGTGGGCACCCACGCTCCGTCGGACACGCTGGTCTTCTCGACGCGCATGCGGATCGACGTGCGCGACGAGGTCCTGACCGCAGGATCACATCTGCTGATCGAGCCGAAATACCTGGCTCAGCTGCTGTCGGCGCTCTCCGCGGCGGTGCACTAGCCGGACTCGCGTCGGGATCGGAAGGAGCCGCGAGGGACTCGCGCGTTCCTCTCTCCGGCCGGGGCGCTACGCTGCGCGCCATGGCGATTCTGCTGATCCGACACGGTGAGACCCCCGGCAACCGCGACCGCATCATCCAGTTCCCGGAGACACCGCTCTCCGAGCGCGGTCTGGCTCAGGCGGCGCGACTCGCTCGGCGGCTGGCCGACGAGCCGATCGCCGAGATCTGGGTCAGCGACCATCGCCGCGCCCAGCAGACCGCCGACGCGGTCGCCAGCACCACGCGCGCGCCGCTCGAGGTCCTGCGCGAGCTCGGTGAGCGCAGTCTCGGTGACCTGCGAGGCCGCCCCTACTCGGAGCTCGATTTCGACCCCTACGTGCCGGACTACCAGCCGCCCAACGGCGAGAGCTGGCAGGTCTTCCACGATCGCGTCGACCGAGCCTGGGCGCTCATCGAGGCGCGCTGGCTCGAACGCTTCGCCGACCGTGCCGACGCCGGCCACCTCGCCGTCGTGACGCACGGGCTGGTGCTGCGATCTCTCTTCGAGCGCCGGCTCTTGAACGAGCAGGAGCTCGACCATCACGGTCGCGGCACTGGCCAGGTCTCGATCGCGAACACGGCGGTCAGCATCATCGCCCCCTCCCGCGTCGGCGCCGACGCGCTCGCGCATCGCGTCGAGCTGCTCGGCTGCATCGCCCACCTCGACGACGCCACCGCGCCCCGCGTGAATCCGAACGTGGGCATGTGACGCAGGCCGGAAAGCAGGCGGCATCCGTCCTCGCGGAGGTCTTCGGCTACCCCGGCTTTCGACCGGGGCAGCGGGAGGCCGTCGAGGCCGCGCTCGCGGGACGTGATGCCGTCGTGCTGCTGCCAACGGGTTCGGGCAAGTCGATCTGCTACCAGATCCCGGCGCTCGTCGCGTCGCGCGGCGGTCGCGGGACGACGATCGTCGTCTCGCCCTTGATCGCCTTGATGCAGGATCAGGTCGGCGCCTTGATCGGCCGCGGGGTCGCCGCCGGCGCGCTGCACAGTCATCAGGAGGATCTCGAGCAGTCCGAGACGGTGGCGCGCTTCCTGCGCGGCGAGCTCGACCTGCTCTACGTCTCGCCCGAGCGCGCCGCGAAGGCGAGCTTTCGGCGCATGCTCGAGCGGACGCCGATCGCACTGCTGGCGATCGATGAAGCGCATTGCGTGAGCCAATGGGGTCACGACTTCCGCCCGGACTACATGCTCTTGCAGGAGCTTCGCGACGTGGTGTCCGCACCGATGATCGCGCTGACCGCGACGGCGACGCCGGTCGTGCTGAAGGAGATCGAGACGCGGCTCGGTCTCGTCGATCCCTGTCGCGTGAAGACGGGATTCGACCGTCCGAATCTGGCGTTCGCGGTCCGTGCGATCCGAACCGAGAAGGCGCGCAGCGAGGCGACCCTGGCAGAGATCGAGCGCGCCGGCATTCGCGGCCGTGGCGCGCGGGGTCGCGCGATCGTCTATTGCAGCACGCGGAAGGCGACGGAGCGGGTCGCGAAGGTGTTGCGTGGCGCGGGCGTGCGTGTCGGGCACTATCACGCGGGCCGTACCAAGCTCGCTCGCGAACGCGCGCAGCTCGCGTTCGAGCAGGGCCGGACCCGGGTGCTGGTCGCGACCAACGCCTTCGGCATGGGCATCGATCTCCCCGACATCCGATTGATCGTGCACTATCAGACGCCCGGCAGCGTCGAGGCCTACTATCAGGAAGCGGGCAGGGCGGGTCGCGACGGTGAGCCCGCTCGCTGCCTGATGTTCTTCGGGCGCGCGGATCTGGCGACACAGCGCAGATTGTCCCAGAGCGGCTCCACGAGCGCTGCCCTCGATCAGCGGCGCGAGGACGCCCTCGCCGAGATCGAGCGTTATGCGACCGACCTCCGCTGTCGTCACGAGGCGCTGGTGTCGCATTTCACCGGGGACGAGGGCGGCGGTGCCTGCGGGCGCTGTGATGTCTGTCTGGGCGAGGCGGGGGATGTCGATGCAGATGCCTACGCTGACTCCCGGGCCCGGCCACCCGAGCCGCTCGACGACGACGTGAAGGCGACCATCGTGCGCGCCGTCGATCGGCTGACGCGGCCGGTCGGTCGGCGAAACCTGGCCCAGGCGCTGCGCGGCGGAAAGGCCAGGACGCTCTCGCGGGGCGGCCTGCTCACGATGCCCGAGTACGGGACGCTGGCCGAGCACTCCGAGGACGCCCTGATCGCGGGCATCGACGAGCTGCTGGCCGCGGGCCGACTCGAGAAGACCGGCCGCAAATATCCGACCGTCTGGATCCCCGGAAAGCCCGTGCGTCAGCGGACGCGCCCTCGTGCGACGGAGAACGCGCAGGGGCAGCCGGACGATCCCCGCTCGAACGGGACCGCTCGTCGTTCGGCGCCGCGAGCCTCGCGTCGCTACGGCGGAGACATCGCGCGGGCCCTCGACAACTACCGAAAGCGTCGCGCGCGGGAGCTCGGCTGGAAGACCTACATGGTGCTGCAGAAGCGGACCCTGATGGCGATCGACGCGATCGAGCCGGAGACGCTCGAGGAGCTGGAGCGGGTCCCGGGAATGGGGCCGAGCAAGCTCGAGCGTTTCGGCGAGGACATCCTGGGGATCGTCAGGCGAAGAAGGGATTAGCACGGCCACGCGAACGCCCCCGAGCTCCGCGGCCCTCGAGCCGGGCCGCGCCTCCAGGATGGGATCGTTCCGAGAAAATTCATCACCTCTGCTGGCTGCCGGGACACTCCTGTACGGGAAGGGGACCGGCCGCCTGGCTCGTCTCTGCCTTCATCGTCCCTCGACCCGGAGGGCGGACGCCATGCGCTCGGCCAATTTCTGCTCTGTCTTGCTGCTGCTCCTGTTGTCCTTCTCGGGGCTTGCCTCGTCTGTGCAGGCCGCGACCTTCCAGGCCCTGGACTTCCTGCCCGATCTCGTGTCGGGTGATGGCCGCGTGGTTGCCGGGGAGAGCCAGCGCTGGTCGGTGTCGCAGGGCGTTCTCGGGAGCGTCGGCATCGACGGCCCACTCGTGGAGATCAATTTCGACGGTTCGCGGATCGTCGGGCAAGCAGAGATCTCTACGCCTTTCTTCCCGGGCTTCGCGATCGAGGCTTTCGTTTGGGACGAGCTTGACGGGATCCGGGCTTCCAACTTGGCCGCGAGCGGAGTCTCTGTATATCCGACCGGCATGTCGCCCGACGGGCGCTTCATCTCCGGCTATACGCTCG
The DNA here is from genome assembly GCA_963698485.1 of uncultured delta proteobacterium. Taxonomy (GTDB): domain Bacteria; phylum Myxococcota_A; class UBA9160; order UBA9160; family UBA4427; genus UBA4427. The sequence goes on from CAVORA010000007.1 coordinate 585,045, forward strand.
AGAGCGCGAATACGGCGCCCGTAGTGTGGGACTATGAGGATGTTGCGCGGGAGTTCTTTGTCGGGCTCCCGATGAGTGACGGTCGGACGATTGCGAATGACGTCTCGAATACGGGCATCGTGGTCGGTGCCTGCTGCGGGGACAACGAGAACCATGCGTTCAGATGGGACGCAGCCAACGGCGGCGAGCTCCTCTCGGAGCCGCTAGGCGACTCCGTCAGAAGCCGTGCGCTCATGGTCTCCGGTGATGGGCAGGTGATCACGGGCTGGGTCGAGGACGCTGCGGGTCGACGCTCCGCGCAGTGGAATCAGCTGGGCCAGCTGGAGACGCCGATAGAGGCAGCCGAGAGTCCTCTGGAGATCCTGACGCGCATGCTGGGCCTCGAGATCGCGGGCTGGACGCTGACCGCGCGCGACGTCTCGGCTGATGGTCTGACGATCGTCGGCGTTGGGATCGATCCACTCGGGCAGACGCGAGGCTTCATCGGCGTGATCCCCGAGCCCAGCGTGGCGCTGCTGATGGGCCTGGGGCTGGCGGGTCTGAGCGCGCTCCTACGGGATCCCGCGGCGGCGGAGCGCTAGCAATCGTCCGCTAGGAGCGGTCTGCACCGAGGAGCTCGATCTCCACGAGCACGACGTGTCCGGCCGCGTTCTCGATGTCCTGCTCGCGAGGACGGCGATCGCGATCGAGCTTGATGCCGTAGACGAGAGCGTCCCGAGGCACGGCCGAGAGGAATGTGCGGATCCCGTGTCGCAGCCGCTCGCCATCTTCCGTGATCGCCTCGGCCCGTCCACGAAAGGTCTCGCGAGCGATCTCGACCTCGACCTCGACGGGGCCGTCGAGAAAGTTCAGCCACCAGCGCGTCTCGTGACTCGAGAGCATGCGAACGAGGTTTCCCTCGCGCATGAAGCTGAGCGGCGTCTCGAAAGGGCGACCCGAGCGACGCCCGCGATAGCGGAGCAGGCAGAGGTTCCTGCTCGCGAGGCCGTGCAGCGGGGATCGCAGCAGCGCGCGCATCGGCGGGTTGATCGTGGCGTAGAGAAGCGATTGGATGCGCATCAGGTCGATGGCTCGGGGGCGATCGGCCGGTCTGGCGCGTCCGGCACGGCGGGGCTCTCGCGGAGCAGCTCTTCGATCACGAGCTCGAACTCGTCCGCATAGATGGGACGAGTCTCGGCCCACCAGGAGCGAATGCCGGGATGGCGAAGATTGGCGGCGATCGCCTGGCGATGGTCCTGCCAGGCGGCCTCGGTCGTCGCGCCCTCCCGGTAGCGGGACCAGGTGTTCTGGTGCGCGAAGAAGAGCTCCTGAAGCAGCCTGCCGAGCCGGACCTGCTCGACGTCCGCGAGATCCCGATAGTTCTCGATGCCCCGGACCCAGAGCGCGGCGATCTCCGGATCCCGGATCAGCGGGTCGCGGAAGCGCGAGAACGAGCTGGCGATCGAGTCGATCGCGGAGATGCGCAGCTCGCGACTATGCTCGCCGATCTGTCGCGTGTTCTGACGGATCTGGACGGACAGGTAGACCAGCGAGATGATCACGCCGAGCGCCCCGAGCACCTCGCCGATGGCGCCGATGGCATCCCAGTTCATCGCGGCCTCCTCGCTGTGCGCACCGCTCGGGCCTATCGGGTGCGACGGGGATTTGCCCTGATCGAGCCGCCCCTGGCCGGGAAGGTCGGGGAGCGAAGGTCAGGGCGCGATCCTCATGGATTGCGATGCGTGAAGAGCATGAAGGTCACGTTCTCTTCACAGTCCGCCTCGTCGTCCCATTCGCGGACGGAGGTGAACTCTTCCTCTTCCGAGTGATAGTAGAAGGCGTTGAGGTCGAGCAGGTCCGCGAACGCGACGAGCGTGGAATGGGCCCAGGACGTCCAGCCGTGATAGTTGAACAACGTCCTGCGCTGGCGACCGTCATTCGCCTCGAGATGGAAGGAGAGCTGATTGGTGAGCGGGTTCGGATCGCCGCCCTTCTCTCCGACGAGCTCGCACTTGAAGCCCGCGTCCTCCTGCTCCAGACGCGTCAGCTCGTCCGTATCACCCATGTCGGAGACCAGACAGATCTGCGGCGTCTCGAGCATCAGATAGTCGACGTGCTCGGTCGCCACCTTCATCAGCGTGAACAGCTCCTTCGCGGAGAAGTAGTGATGGCTCTGCTTGCCGATGTAGGCGAGTGACTCGCCTTCGCTCTTCGACTTCACCCCGTCCCAGATCTCGTTCGAGAGGACGTCCCCGAGGATGTACTCCTTCGACGTCTGCGGCAGCCATTTCTGGTCGAGCACCCGATCGCGCGCCTCCTCGTCGAGATCGATCATCATGTATTTGAAGCCCGGGAAGCGGAAATGCCCCGAGTAACAGAACTCGGCCGTTCCGGCCATCGGCTCGACGATCGTCCGGACGTTCTGACACATCTGGGTCTCGACGAAGTCTTCTACCCCGAAGTCGAAGGTCCCGAGCACGGAGGAGTAGACCTTGTACGGATCGAGCGCTTCGATGCCGCCGCGCTGATAGGCGGAGATGTAGTCGTAGTTCTCGAGGAAGGGCGAGTCGTAGTTCTTCGTCCAGCCGAGCTCGCTGAAGTCGTGAAAGCCCGCGCGGGCGATCGACTGCCAGAGGTCGAGGCGCTTGCGCGCGCCGTTCGGCTTCTTGCAGGCGTTTCGAAAGCCTCGCAGGACGCAGGGATGGAGCCTGGCCAGGAAGGCCGCGCGTTCATCGGCCGGCATCTTGTCGAGTCGGCACTGTCCCTGGAGGCGGATCCAGTCGGGCTTCGGGATCTTGCCCTTCTCGATGCGCTTGAGGAGCTTGTCGAGACCCTCGGGATTCTTGGCGATCTTCATCGTTTCTTCGGTCGACATGCTGTAGAGACTCGGCTTTCCGGGGGAAGGGAGGGCGGTTGGAATTTCATCGCTGTGGTTCGGGGTCGATCGGATAGCTGGAACGAGCGGCGCGGCGTCGTGGCGGCGATCACTCCTCGAGGTATTTCGCGAGGGATCGATGGACCTGGCGGGCGCGCTCTCCGCGCCACCCCTTGATCGACGTCAGCACGAAATACGCCTGCTGCTTGATCACGTCCGGCCCCCCCGCCTTGATGGCGTCGAGCGCCCGCTCCGCCGCGGCCACCACCACCCCGCTCGGACACGAGCGTGTCACGAAGGTGATCGCTTCGATGACGCCTAAATCACGTGAATAGTCACGTGAATAGTCACGTGACTCTTCTACCGGCCGCTCGGCCGTCGAATCGTGCTCGGTTGCTGCGGTCGAATCGTCCCCCATTCGCGAGACGATATCGCATCCCTCGCATAGCGGCCGCGTGCGATGGCCGATCGAAGAGGCAGGCAGTCGTCGCGTGCAGCGCACGGCTCATCGTGCCCGTGCCCGTGCTCGCGCGCGCGCCCGTCCGCTCCTTCGAAGCTCGCAGCACGTCGCTCGGCGAAGATCGGGGATTCGTCGCGGTCGCTTCGTGTCGGGCCAGGTCCTGCTCTCGCCATCACCGAAGCCGAAGCGACCGAGTGCCGCTGCGCGCTCGCGGCCACCGATGCAGCCAGCCACGCCCGGACCTGCCGCGGCCTCTGCTGCGTGTTCCGTGACGGGATCGGTTTCGTCCCTGCGTGATCCTGCTGGTCCGCGCCCGCCCTTCGTCTCCGGGCGAAAGGGTCGCGTCTCGCGTGGGCGCACGAGTCCCATGCATGGACGGGCAGCGCGGCCGGCGCCCCCTCGAAACGCTCGCGCTTCGAGCCCGCTGGCCGAGGTCGTTCGCGTCGACTCCCGTCGGCCCTTCGCCTGCCGAGCGGGCTCGTCTCCGCTCGTCGAATCCGGGGCCAGCGCCCGTGATCGACGCTCTCCCACAGTAATGCGAACGTGATCGCATGAGATCGGCACTCGACCGATGGATCCCGCTTCCGGCTGCGGCAGGGCCCAGCAGGCCTCCGAGCCACGCCAGACTACACCTGCGGGGATCCTGATCCGGCGAATCTGGCGGGCATCGATGCTCGGTGTGACGATCGAGGCCACGGCGGATTGCTCGCGGACTCGAGCGAGGCCGCTTCGGCGAGCTGAGGCGGCCGGGAGGGCCGTTGCGATTCTCGGCGCCGCGCGTGGGGCGGAGAGCGAAACGGACGCGGGGGTTCCCGCGACGACTACCAGGAGAGCCAGACATGACATCCGAATCGACCCCCGAGGCCTTCACGATCGGCCTCGTCCTCTTCGACCGGGCGGAGGAGCTCGACTGGGTCGGCCCCTTCGAAGTCTTCACGATGGCGCGAGAGGTCTCGGGCGGGCGGGGGCCGGCCTCGGCGATCCGGGTCGTTCTGCTCAGCGAGGACGGTGGGAGCGTGACCGGCGCGAAGGGTCTGCGGAACGAGGTCGACGCCTCCTTCGAGACGTCCCCGAAGCTCGACGTGCTGCTGATCCCGGGTGGGATCGGCACGCGGACGGAGATCGAGAATCCGAAGATGCTCGCTTTCCTGGCCGAGAAGGCGCGGGAGTGCGCATGGGTGACGAGCGTGTGTACGGGATCCGCGGTGCTCGAGGCGGCGGGGCTCGCGCGAGGAAAGCGGATCACGACGCATTGGGCCTACCTGCCGACGCTTCGCGAGCGCGCGGGGGAGGGGACGACGGTGCTCGAGAACGTCCGATACGTGCGCGACGGTCGTCTGCTGACGGCGGCCGGTGTCTCGGCGGGCATCGACATGGCGCTCTGGCTCGTCGGCGAGCTCTTCGGCGTGCCGCATGCGCGTCTGACCCAGAAGGCGATGGAATACGACCCGGCCCCGCCCTACGCCGCGGAGGTCTGATCCGCTGCGCGGCGGGCGTCGATCTCGCGACGGATGCGGTCCCGCTCGGTGCTGTCGAGCGAGAAGCGCCAGAAGGCGGCCATGCCGATCAGGAGGCAGATGAAGGGGGCGCCCCCGGTCATGCCTTTGATGGTCCACTTCGTCCACTCGGTCTGCTCGATGTTGGGCGTGAATCCCGAGCCCTGGAGCGCCCAGCCCGACACCGCGATCATCAGCCCCGTCCCGAACTTCATCGCCAGGCTCCACGCCGCCAGATAGGAGCCTTCCTTCCGCTCGCCGGTCCGGTACTCGTCGTAGTCGATCACGTCGCCCTTGATCGAGTAGCCGAGGGTCTGACCGCAGGCGCCCGCGAAGCCATTGATCAGCGAGCTGACGATCATCAGGAGCACGCGACCCTCGTCCTGGAAGAGGATCGTGCCGTATCCGATCGCCTGCAGGCCCATCGCCACGCGCCAGAGCTTGTGCGGCTCGTAGCGCTTCGCGAGGGAGACCCAGAACGGGATCGAGACGAAGGCGGGAATCGTGTAGAAGAGGAAGACGAGGCCGACGTAGTCCTTGGCCTTCGTCACGTAGAGAAGCAGATAGGGGGTCATCGCGCTGGTCGCGCCGATCCCGAAGATCTCGATGAAGTAGACGAAGAGCAGCAGTCGCGCGTGCTTGTTGGCGAGCACGTCGCCGAAGGCCTTGAAGGGGTTCTGCCCCCCGCGTCCCAGGAACTCGACCCGCTCGGCGGGCAGGCGGATCGTGCAGACGAGGATCGCGACGCCAGCGACGATCGCAGCGATGATGGACAGGATCGTCGCGTTCTCCCGCGCGGCCTCGTTGCCGACGATCATCGGTGTGGCGATCAGGAACGCGCCCAACATGCCGAGGGTCAGGGTGACCTGACGACCGCCGAAGATGCGCGCGCGCTCGTTCGGTGACGTGCTGATCTCGATGCCGTAGGCCATGTGGGGGACGAAGAAGATCGTGAAGGCCGTGTAGAAGCCGAGCACCGAGACGACGACCCACGCGAAGAGCTGCGTTTGCCCGAGACCTGCTGGCGGCGACCAGAGCATGATCGTCAGCCCGACGATCGGCGGGATCGACGCGTAGATCCAGGACTTGCGCCGCCCGAAGCGCGAGCGCGTTCGGTCGCTCCAGTAGCCGACCATCGGATCGGAGATCGCGTCCCAGATCTTCGAGAGGAAGAAGACCGTTCCGATCACGCCCGGCGCGATCAGCAGCACGTCGGTCGCGAACTGCATGTACACGACGGTGACCATCATGTAGAGCATGTAGAGCGGCGCGATCGGCGTGGCGTAGTCGATCAGCAGACGGCGCCCGACCGCTGGCAGGGCGGCGGACGAATCGATCGGGATCTCGCCCGTGGGCATCGCGGATTCGGACAAGGGCGCTCCCGGAAGGCAGGGCACTCGACGCTATCACGCGAGTGCGGTCGCGACCGCTCCGGAATCGAAGGCCGTCGGCCGCTTCGAGGCGTCGGCGCGGGGGTCGAGCGGGTCTGGAGGTGCCCGCTCAGTCGAGGCCGAGCTGGGGCAGGCTGCCCTCCGCGATCATCGTGAGGCTCCCGGTGCCTGATCCGTCGAGCCCTCCGCCGCGAAGCGTGACGCGGACGGGTTGGATGCGGTGGATCGGGCGCACGACCTCGTCGCCGCGCACGACGTCGCTCGGATGCGAGACGTCCCAGACGTCGTGCTCGAGATGCGCGTCCCCGCGCCAGAACCCGAGACCGCGTCCGTCGTCGTAGCCGCCATAGCCGAGCCCCTGCATGTCGACCGCGGAGCCCAGCGCCGTCGCTTCGATCACCACCTCGTGCGCCCGCCCCTCGTCGCTCGTGAGCAGCGCGTCGTAGGTCACCTTTCGGAATCGCCGCGGCCGTTTGTCGTCGGAGAACTCGATCGCGAGCGAGGCCCTGGACGCCAGATGCAGATGCACGGGAGCGGCCTCCGGATCGTCGCGTCGCGTCAGCTCGCAGGTGAAGTAGTCCGGGCGACCGGCGAATTGCGCGAGCTGGAGATGGCCGCCGAACTCGGCGGTCGAGAAGAAGAGGAACGAGAAGAGGCTGCCCGCACTCGGCGGCGGGGCGGGGCCGGTCACGGGCTCTTCGATGCCCATGCGCTCGCGGACGCCCCAGGAGTGGTCGCGGGTGGCCCACCAGCGATCGAGCGCGATCCGCTCGCCCGCGAGCTCGAGCCAGCCGCTGCACTCGCCGATCTGGTCGAATCGACGCGATTCTTCGACGACTCGGCCGCGCACCCGCGTGAAGCGCGGCACCTCCTCCTGAGCGGGCAGGATCGACTTCCAGTCGAGCTCGGCGGCGATGCCGTGGTCGCCTCCGTCGACGATGAGCCGCGCGTGGTGCAGCGGCTCGATCATCTCGACGCGCAGCGGCCCGCAGCGCGTCTCGAAGAGCGGCCTGAGCGAGCGCGAGACCCGCAGGTTGTGCTGTCGGCCCGCGCGGATCGCGACGAAGCCGCCGTCCATGACGTTCATGTTGTTGTAGGCGCCGAGCGTGAACTGCAGCGTGCCCGAGCCGCCGGGATCGCTGGCGGCGAACCAGTAGCGATCGAAGAAGCGCGGATCGCTCGTGCCGACATGATCGAAGGTCGAGGGCAGCGTGTGCCAGAGCGTATCGTCCATCGGGGTCAGCATCGTGAATTTCGCCTCGGGGTCTCGTCGCGTTCGCGCGCCAGATCGCCTCTTCAAGAAGCGCGACATCGAATATACTCGCCTCGTGCCGGAACCGAACGACATTCGTCCCGCCTTCACGGCCTGGCTGCGCGATCAGATTCCCGACGCGCGCGATCTGCGCGTCGGCGCGCTGCGCAAGCCGGGCGCCGGCGAATCGAGCGATACCCAGCTCTGCGAGATCGAGATCGAGCGGGGGGCTGGCGTGGAGCGGATCGACGCGGTGTTGCGATGTGCGCCGCGAGGGGAGGGCCCGTTCCCGGAATACGATCTCGGATTGCAGGCACACGTGATGCGGGTGCTCGGACAGAGCGGCGTCGTCCCGGTGCCCGAAGTGCTGTGGCTCGAGGAGGACGAATCGGTGCTCGGCGTGCCCTTTCTCGTGATGCGCGCGGTGGCTGGAGACGCGCCGCTCGATCGGCCCGCCTATCAGGCGGAAGGCTTCTATCACGACGGCTCGCGCGCCCTGCGTGAACACGTCTGGGCCGGGACGATCGACGCGCTCGCGAAGCTGCACGCGCTCGATTGGCGAGAGCTGGGCGGCGGGGTGGTGCCCGGGTCCCGGCCGGGAGAGGACCCGTCGCGGGCCGCGCTCGACTATTGGCTCGCCTATCTGCGGGACTTCCTGAAGGAGTCGCCCGACGAGGCGGTGGATGTCTTCGATCAGGCGGCGGAGTACCTGGTTGCGGAGCGGCCCGAGCCGACGCGCCTCGCGCTGTGTTGGGGAGACGCCAAGCTCGGGAACGTGCTCTACGCGCCCGGCAGTCGGGACGTGGCGGCGGTGATCGACTGGGAGATGGCGACGATCGGCGATCCCGAGGCGGACCTCGCTTCACTCCACCTGTCGGATCTGCGCGCACAGGATCTGGCGGGCGGCGCGTGCGCGGGGACGCCGGATGCGGCCGAGCTCATCGCGCTCTACGAGCGGGCCAGCGGCCTTCGCGTCGAGCACTTCCACTACAACCTGGTCTTCGCGACCTTCTGGCGCGGCGCCGTCCAGATCGCCGTGATGCGGCAGTATCGCCGCCGGGGCGTTGCGATCGACGAAGCGATGTTCCACGACAACTTCCCGATGAATCAGCTGCGCAAGCTGCTCGGCCTCTCGGGCTCGACGCCTGAACGTTAGGCGTCGGCTCGGCTCGGAAAGGCGACGGGCTCAGGGCTTGCGGAAGCGCAGCGTCATGCGATCGCTCTCGCCGATCGCGACGTATTTCTCGCGATCCTTCTCGCCGAGGCGCAGCGTCGGCGGCAGCGTCCAGACGCCGCCTTCGTAGTCGGCGATGTCTTTGGGGTTGGCGTTGATCTCGGACGTGGCCTCGAGGCGGAAGCCCGCGGCTTCTGCGAGCTCGATGACGCGATCCTGCGCGACGTAGCCGTTGAAGCTCGAGGTGTCGGTCTGCGGGCCGGCGCGGTGCTGGACGACGCCGAGCACGCCGCCCGGCTTCAGGACCTCGAAGAAGGCCGCGAAGACCTCTTCCGCCGCGTCGTCACGGATCCAGCCGTGGATGCTCCGAAACGTCAGCACCATGTCCACCGAGCCCGGCGGCCCGAGATCGATCGAGGCAGGCGCCGTCAGCGGCACGAGCGTCGGCACGCCGAAGACCTCCGCTTCGTTCCGGAAGCGATCGAGCATGTACTGATGTCCGCGAAGCCGGTACTCGGGCTGGTCCGGCAGCGTGACGTCGTAGCTCGCGGCGATGTACCGACCCTCGTCGCGGAGCACGGGCGCCAGGATCTCCGTGTACCAGAGTCCGCCCGGCAGGGTCTCGATCACGGTCATGTCCTTGCGAAGGCCGAAGAACGAGAGTGTCTCGACAGGATGCCGATAGACGTTGCGCGCGATGTTGGCCGTGCTGCGATGGCTTCCGATCGAGGCCGCGGTGATCGCGGCGGCGGTTTCGGCATCGGTGCCGCTCGAGCCTCCGAGCCCGAGGCTGCTGCAGCCACTCGAGGCCAGCGCCGCCCCGAGCAGTCCAATCAGAACGAGACGATTCATCGGCATTCCCTCCATCGATCATCGGGCCACGGTGCATGCTCCCCGAACGCTCGCCGAGCGGGGTCCTGCGCGAACGCGAAGGGCGCAGTTTGGCAGATCAGTAGCCGAGATTCGACGCCAGCCAGCGCTCCGCATCCTCGGGCGTGAGGCCCAGCCGCTTCGCGTAGTCCTCGATCTGGTCCCGCCCCAGACGACCGACTGTGAAGTAGCGCGCGTCCGGGTGGCCGAAGTAGAGGCCCGAGACGCTCGCCGCCGGCGTCATCGAGCAGGTCTCGGTCAGCTCCATTCCGATCTGGGGTGCGTCCAGCAGCTCGAAGAGCGTGCGCTTCGGGAGGTGATCCGGGCAGGCGGGGTAGCCGAAGGCCGGGCGGATGCCGCGGTAGCGTTCGGCGATCAGGTCGTCGTTCGAGAGCGCCTCGTCTCGGCCATAGCCCCAATCCCGACGCGCTCGCGCATGCAGCAGCTCGGCGAAGGCCTCCGCCAGCCGATCGGCCAGCGCCTTCACCATGATCGACCGATAGTCGTCGTGATCCTTCTCGAAGCGCGCCGCGAGATCATCCGTCTCGACGCCGCTCGTGACGGCGAAGGCGCCCAGGTAGTCGGCGACGCCCGCCTCGCGCGGTGCGACGAAGTCGGCGAGCGAGCGGTTCGGCTTGTCGTTTCCGATGATCGCCTGTTGCCGGAGCATCGGGAAGCGTGCGATCTCGGACGCGAGGTCCTCGTCGGCGAAGAGGACGATGTCGTCGCCCTCGCTTCGGGCCGGCCAGAAGCCGTAGACGCCTCGCGGATGGAGCCACTGCTTCTCGACGATCTCGTCGAGCAGCTCGCGACCGTTCTCGAAGAGATCGCGGGCGGCTGCACCGACGGTCGGATCGTCGAGGATCTTCGGGTATTTGCCCTTGAGGTCCCAGGCCGAGAAGAAGAAGGTCCAGTCGATGTAGGGAGCCAGATCCGCCGCGGTCACGTCGTCCACGACTCGGCGGCCGAGGAAGTCGGGCTTCGAGGTCGTCTCGGGGCCGAAGTCGAGCACCGCGCGGTTCGCCCTCGCGTCGGCGATCGAGAGCAGGGGCTTCTCCTTCCGACCTTCGTAGACGGCCCGGAGCTTCTCCTGATCTTCGCGGTTGGCCCGGGCGAGATCGTGTCTCCGGTCTTCGGACAGCAGATCGGAGACGACGTTGACCGAGCGCGAGGCGTCGAGCACGTGCATGACGGGCTGCGAATAATGCGGCGCGATCTTGACCGCCGTGTGTTGACGGCTGGTCGTGGCCCCGCCGATCAGCAGCGGCGTCTTCATGCCGCGCCGCTCCATCTCCTTGGCGACCGACGCCATTTCGTCGAGGGAGGGCGTGATCAGACCGGAGAGGCCGACCAGGTCGGCATTCTCCTCCGTCGCACGATCGAGGATCTTGGCGGCGGGCACCATGACGCCGAGGTCGATGACCTCGTAGTTGTTGCAGCCGAGCACCACGCCGACGATGTTCTTGCCGATGTCGTGGACGTCGCCCTTCACGGTCGCCATCACGACCTTGCCCTGGGTCGAGCCCTCCACCTTCTCGGCCTCGAGATAGGGCTCGAGATAGGCGACGGCCTTCTTCATGGACCGCGCGCTCTTGACGACCTGGGGCAGGAACATCTTGCCCGCGCCGAAGAGGTCGCCGACGACGCGCATGCCGTCCATCAAGGGACCTTCGATCACGTCGATCGGCTTGCCGAGCTTCTGACGCGCTTCCTCGGTGTCCGCGTCGATGAAGTCGATGACGCCGTGGACGAGTGCGTGGGAGAGCCGCTCCTCGACGGGCGCCTCTCGCCACGAGAGGTCGACCTCGCGCTTCTTGCCCGCGCCCTTCACGTTCTCGGCGAACTCGACCATCCGCTCGGTCGCGTCCGGGCGTCGATTGAAGAGGATGTCCTCGACGCGCTCGAGCAGATCCTTCGGGATGTCTTCGTAGAGCTCGAGCTGGCCGGCGTTCACGATGCCCATGTCCATGCCGGCCTGGGTCGCGTGATAGAGGAAGGCCGAGTGGATCGCCTCGCGCACGCGATTGTTGCCGCGGAACGAGAAGGACAGGTTCGAGACGCCGCCCGAGACGTGGACGCCGGGACAGCGCTGCTTGATCAGCCTGGCCGCCTCGATGAAGTTCTTGGCGTAGTCGCTGTGCTCTTCGATGCCGGTGGCGATGGCCAGGATATTCGGGTCGAAGATGATGTCCTGGGGCGGGAAGTCGAGCTCTTCGACGAGCAGCTTGTAGGAGCGCTCGCAGATCTCGAGCTTGCGCTCCGTCGTGTCCGCCTGCCCCTCTTCGTCGAAGGCCATCACCACGACGCCGGCGCCGAAGCGCCGGATCATGCGCGCCTTCGCGAGAAAATCCTCCTCGCCCTCCTTCAGGGAGATCGAGTTGACGACGGACTTGCCCTGCACGCAGCGCAGCCCCGCCTCGAGCACCGTCCACTTCGAGCTGTCGATCATGATCGGGATGCGCGACACCTCGGGCTCGCTCGCGATCAGGTTGAGGAAGCGCGTCATCGCCGCCTCGCTGTCGAGCATGCCCTCGTCCATGTTCACGTCGAGCAGGTTGGCGCCGCCGCGGACCTGATCGAGGGCGACCTCGAGCGCGGTGTCGTAGTCGTCCGCTTCGATCAGCTTCCGGAACTTCGCCGAGCCGGTGACGTTCGTGCGCTCGCCGATCATCTGGAAATTCGAGTCCGGCCGGATCACGAGGGTCTCGAGCCCGGAGTAGTAGGTCACGTCGTCTTCGAAGCTCGGGATCGGCCTCGGCGCGACGCCTTCGACGGCCTCGGCGATGGCCCGGATATGCGGCGGGGTGGTGCCGCAGCAGCCGCCTACGATGTTCACGAGGCCGCTGGTCGCGAACTCGCCGACCAGGCTCGCCGGTCGTCTCCGGCGCCTCGTCGTATTCACCGAAGGCGTTCGGCAGTCCGGCGTTCGGGTAGCTCGAGACATAGCAGCCAGCGATGCGCGCCAGCTCCGCCACGTGGGGACGCATGTCGGTCGCCCCGAGCGAGCAGTTGACGCCGACCGAGAGCGGCTGCGCGTGGGCGACGGAGCGCCAGAAGGCGTCGACGGTCTGGCCGGAGAGGGTGCGCCCGCTGGCGTCGGTGATCGCGACGGAGATCATGATCGGCAGGCGGATGCCGGTCTCTTCGAAGACCTCGTCGATCGCGACCAGCGCGGCCTTGGCGTTGAGGGTGTCGAAGATCGTCTCGACCAGCAGCAGGTCGACGTCGCCCTCGATCAAGGCGCGGGTCTGCTCGGCATAGGCCAGACGCAGCTCGTCGAAGGTGAGACTGCGCGCGGCTGGATCGTTCACGTCCGGCGAGATGGACAGCGTCTTGGGGGTCGGTCCGATCGCTCCGGCGACGAAGCGCGGCTTCGATGGATCTCGGGCGGTCCAATCGTCGGCCGCCTCCGCGGCGAGCCGCGCCGAGGCGAGATTCAGATCGCGGACCGTGTGCTCGAGCGCGTAGTCCGCCTGGGAGATCGCGTTCGAGCCGAAGGTGTTGGTCTCGATCAGGTCGGCGCCGGCTTCGAAGAAGTCGTCGTGGATCTTCCGGATCACGTCGGGCCGCGTCAGCGAGAGCAGCTCGTTGTCCCCCTTCAGGTCGCTGGGGTGGTCCGCGAAATGCTCGCCGCGAAAATCCTTCTCTTCGAGCCCGAAGCCCTGGATCATCGAGCCCATCGCGCCATCGAGCACCAGGATCCGCTCGCGCAGCAGCCGGTGGAGCTCGGCGATTCGGGTGGGACGGTCTGGGCGGCTGGACATGGGGGAGGGCTCCGGCTGGGTCGACGGGTTCAGGGCGTTTCGGGCGGGCGGAAGCGTATCATCAGGACATCCGCATATCCAGATATAAAGAGACGGGGCAAGTCCGGCCCCGCAGGGATAGCGGGCCCGGACGCGTGTCGCTCGATCGCAGGGCAGGGCACCGCGCGAAGCAGGCTCAGCCGGACATCCGGTCGCGATAGTCCCAGGAGGTCAGCCATTCCGGCTCGATCACGATCACGACCTCCTCGTCCGCGCGGCCGAGCAGCCATCTCGCGAGCTCGGAGTCGCGATTGCCGAGGTAGCGATCCACCAGGCTCTCGAGCTCGGCCTGCGCCCCGTCGTCGGTGATGCGCGCCGTGCCGCGACCCCGCACGCCGAAATAGGGCGGCTCGTTCGGCGCCAGCTCGAAGGCGCAGCCGGGGCTGCGCTCGAGGGCCTCGACGATCTTGGCGTCTCGCTGGGTGGCGCAGAAGAGCTTCTCGTCGCGATGGTTGAACCAGAGCGAGCACAGGATCGGGAAGCCGGAGGGGCGCTGGGCTGCGACGCGCAGGGGCGCGCGAAAATCCGCCAGGAAGCGAGTGACCTCTTCCGCTCCCCAGGCGCTCTTCTTGCTGAGTCCCTTCATGTCGATGGATCCCTTCGAGCGCGCCGGAAGAGGGCTGCGCGACAGCGGCTGAACGCGACCATATCGCGCCCGGAGAATATTGCCTGGGCCCAGCCTTCGAGCCAGCGCGGCCACAGAGAAATGTGCCCTAGACTCGTCCGATCCATCTGAGTCGAAGGAGGCCTCATGCAAGCTCTCTTCTCCGCGGATTCCCACGTGAACGAGACCGAGGAGTGTTATGCCGAGATCGACCCCGCCTTTCGTGATCGGCGCCCACGCGCGCACTATGACCCGGTCGAAGGCGCCCAGCTGATCGTCCCCGGCCTCGGCTTCGATATCCCGACCAGCAAGCTCAGTCGCGCGGGCATCGCCTACGAGGATTGGAGCCGGCCGCAGCGCTGGGAAGAGATCCATCCCGCCGGTCACGACCCCTTGGCTCGTCTCGCGATCCAGGACGAAGAGGGCCTCGTCGGTGAGGTGATCTACCCGAGCGCCGGCATGGTGATCTGCCAGCATCCGGATCTCGCCTACAAGAAGGCCTGCTTCGAGGCCTACAACCGCTGGCTCGCGACCTTCTGTGAGACGGATCCGAAGCGTTTGATCGGCATCGGGATGGCCGCGATCCCGAGCCCCGAAGAGGGCGTCAGGGAGCTCGAGGCGATCGCGGCGGCGGGCTTCAAGGGCGTGATGCTCTGCGGGGATCCGGCCTTCGAGGACTACGACCACGCGAGCTATGGCCCGGTCTGGGATGCCGCCGTCGACCTCGGGCTGCCGATCAATTTCCATATCCTGACCGGCAAGGACTCGTACGGCATGAACGTACGGGGGCCGCAGGTGATCCAGCAGATCGTGACGGTTCGCGGGAATCAGAACATCATCATGATGATGGTATTAGGCGGCGTCTTCGAGCGACACCCGAAGCTGCGCGTGATCATGGTCGAGAACGACGCGGGCTGGCTGCCGCATTTCTGCTTCCGGATGGATCACGCCTGGGAGCGGCATCGCTGGTCGATGGAGACCGGTAAGATCTCGCGCCCGCCCTCGGAGTACGTGAACGAATGCGTCTACGCGACCTTCCAGGACGACTCGAGCGTGAGATACGTGATCGACGCCGTGAACATCGAGCGCATCATGTGGGCCAGCGACTTTCCCCACGGCGACGGGACCTATCCGAGGTCCCGCGAGGTGGCGGAGGAGGTGACGCGCGGCATGACCGCGGAGCAGAGGCGAGCCGTCGTGTACGGCAATGCGGCCTCCCTCTACGGACTCTGACGAGCCGACTCTGACGAGCTCCCGCGGGGCCATTCGCGACCCGCGATCGTGATCGCATGGCCCCCTCCGGCCCGGGCCGGCTCGAGCAGCTCGGATTTCTCGCTGCGCTGCGTGGCGGCGAGCGGTTGATTCCGCGGACTCCGTGAACAACCTTCGACCGCCCCGCTCGAGCGGGGCATCGACTCGAATTCGACTGCCCGCGCGCGCCGCGCGCCAGCGAGGACCCGGAGACCACCCGATGGAAAAGCACGCTTTCCAGGCCGAGACGCAGAAGCTGCTCGATCTGATGATCCACTCCCTCTACTCGAACAAGGAGGTGTTCCTGCGCGAGCTGATCTCGAACGCGTCGGACGCGCTCGATCGGCGCCGCTTCGAGGCCGTCTCGAATCCCGAGCTGCAGGCGGAGGAGGCCCTCGAGATCCATCTGATCGCCGATCGGCCTGCGCGCACGCTCACGATTTCGGACAACGGCATCGGCATGAACCGCGAGGAGCTGGTCGAGCATCTCGGAACGATCGCTCGCTCGGGCACCCTCGAGTTCCTGAGGCAGCGCGGATTCCGGCGTCGGAGGCCGCGCCCGATCTGATCGGCCAGTTCGGCGTCGGCTTCTACGCGAGCTTCATGGTCGCGGACGAGGTCGAGGTCGTGAGCCGGCGCGCGGGGGAGGACAAGGCGACGCGCTGGATCTCCCAGGGCGCGGGCGAATACGGTCTCGAGGACGCGTCGCGCGACACCGCCGGCACGACCATCGAGCTGTCGCTGAAGGAGGTCGACGGCGAGGCCGGGATCGCGGACTTCTGCGACGAGTGGATCCTGCGACGGATCGTGAAGAAGTACTCCGACTTCGTCGCCTACCCGATCAAGCTGACGATCATCGAAGAGGCGCCGGCCACGGACGCCGCGGTCGAGCCCGGCGCCGGGGACGAGGCGGCGGAGACCCGGCCCGCTGAGCCCGTCCGGCGCGAGGTCGAAGAGCCCCTCAACTCGATGAAGGCGATCTGGACGCGCCCCGAGAGCGAGGTGAAGTCGGCGGAGTTCGACGAGTTCTACAAGCACATCACGCACGACTTCCAGGAGCCGATGCTGCGCGTCAGCACGAAGATCGAGGGGACCTTCGAAGCCCGTGCGCTGCTCTACGTACCGAGCAAGGCACCCTTCGATCTCTACCATCGCGAGCGCCTCCACAACGGCGTCCAGCTCTACGTACGGCGCGTCTTCATCATGGACGAGTGTCGCGAGCTGCTGCCCGAGTGGCTGCGCTTCGTACGCGGAGTGGTCGACGCGGAGGATCTGTCGCTGAACGTCTCGCGGGAGATGCTCCAGCAGGACCGTCAGATCAAGACGATCCGCAAGCATCTGGTCAAGAAGGTGGTCGACAGCCTGAAGGCGCTCTCGAAGGAAGACCCGGAGCAGTACCGGAAGTTCTGGGCGGAGTTCGGACCGGTCGTGAAGGAGGGCCTGCTCGACTACGAGGAGAAGCGGGACCGCATCTTCGATCTGATGCTGGCGCCTTCGTCCGCCAGCGAGACCGAGCTCGTCTCGATCTCGGAGTACGTCGAGCGGATGCCGGAGAGCCAGCAGGCGATCTACTACATCGCCGGTCCGAAGCTCGACGTCCTGCGCCGCTCGCCCCATCTCGAGGCCTTCAAGGAGAAGGGCATCGAGGTGCTCTTCCTGACCGATCCCGTCGACGAGGTCTGGGTCGGTCAGGGTCCGGTCACCTACCAGGACAAGCCCTGGAAGAGCATCGGTCACGGCGAGGTCGAGCTCGGCTCGGAGGAGGACAAAGAGAAGGCGAAGGAAGACCTCGAAAAGCAGGAGGCGAGCTATGGCGACCTGCTGCAGGCGCTCCAGGCGGCCCTCGAGGATCAGGTCAAGGAGGTGCGACTCTCGAGTCGGCTCAAGACCTCGGCCTCTTGCCTCGTGCTCGAAGAGGGGGACCTCTCCCCGCAGCTCGAGGCCATGCTGCGACAGGCGGGCCAGGAGATTCCCGAGCGCAAGCCGATCCTCGAGCTCAATCCGAATCACGCGGTCGTCGAGCGGCTGGCCAAGCGCTTCGAGCAGAACCCGGTCGATGCGAAGATCGGGGAGTCCGCCAGGCTGCTGCTGGGACAGGCGGTGCTGGCGGAAGGAGGACAGCTCGAGGATCCCGCGGCCTTCGCGGAGCTGGTGAACAAGCTGATGGCCGAGACGCTGTAGCGCTCGCGGAATACGGGATCGGGAAAGGCCGTTCCGCCCCGAGATGACGCCCGGGTCGTGTCGGCGAGGCCGGGGCACGGTGTTTGCATCGTGCTCCGAAGAGGTTTCCGCTATGAGCATCGTCATCCACCGCGAATCCGACCCGGCACCGAACGACGCCGCGGTCGAGATCGTCGAGCGCAAGGGGTTGGGGCATCCCGACTCGATCTGTGACGCCATCGCGGAGGAGTTCAGCCGCCGACTCTGCGTCGCCTATCAGGAGCAGGTCGGGCATGTGCTGCATCACAACGTCGACAAGGCGCTGCTGGCGGCGGGCAGCAGCGAGCCGCGCTTTGGCGGCGGGCGGGTGATCGCGCCGGCTCGGCTGATCCTCGCGGGCCGGGCCGCGCTCGAGGTCGACGGCGCGGGCGATCGACGTCGAAGGTCTCGCGGAGGACGTGGTTCGCGGCTGGCTTCGGGAGAACCTTCACGCCTTCGACGCGCAGGCCGGGATGGTCGTGTCCACGGCGGTGCGGCCGGGATCCGCTGAGCTGGTGGATCTCTTCGACGCGGAGCGCGGGCGTCCGGCGATCGCCAACGACTCGTCGTGCGGAGTGGGCTATGCGCCGCTCTCGGACGTCGAGCGGATGGTGCTGGCCATCGAGCAGCGAATGAACTCGACCGCGACCCGGGCGCAGGATCCGGCGCTCGGGGAGGACGTCAAGGTGATGGCCTACCGGCGGGACGACTCGATTCACGTGGTGCTGGCGTGTGCCATGGTCGACGGTGCGCTGCGGGGAATGGCGGACTATCGGCAGGCCAAGGATCGCGCGGCGGAGATCGCCCTCGAGGCTGCCCGACGGGAGACGGCGCTGCCCGTCACGATCGAAGTCAACGCCGGCGACGACCTGGCGGCGGAGCGCATCTACCTGACCGTCACGGGCACCTCCGCCGAGGCGGGCGACGACGGTCAGGCCGGTCGTGGCAACCGCGTCAACGGGCTGATCACTCCCTGCCGGCCGATGACGATCGAATCGGTGGCGGGCAAGAACCCGGTCACGCACGTCGGGAAGCTGTACAACATCGCGGCCTCGCTGATCGCCGAACGGATCGTCGAAGAGCTCCCTGAGATTGCGAACGCGGAGTGTCGGATGGTGAGCTCGATCGGATGTCCGGTCGATCAGCCGCGGCTGGTGGAGCTGGCCCTCGTCGCTCGGAGGGGCGATGCGCTGGGAGACGATCTGACCCAGGAGGTGACACGGCTCGTCGAGGCCGAGCTGCGCGAGATCTCGAGCTATGCGGGGCAGCTTCTCGAAAAGACGCTGAGGCTTCACGACTGGCCGCTCAGGAAGTGAACGGCCCCGGCGCTCCCTGCCAGGCCTTCGCTCGACCGGCGTCGTCGAGTCGCGCCGCGATCTGGTCCTTCAGGTGGACGCGCCGCAGCTTCATCTCGGTCATGTCGTGATCGCTGGCCGCATCGAGCCCCTGCTCGATGCGAAAGATCTCGTCGTCGATCTGTCGATCGTCCTCGCAGAGCTGGCGGAACCCGGCGTCCTCGGCCTGGAGGTGCTGGATGAGCGCGTGCTGCTGCGGGAAATCGTGGGCCAGCGTGTGGTGTTCGATCGTCATCAGGGCTCCTCTTCGTTCCTTTCCATGCTTTTCGATTCCGTCCACGCAGCGCGCCATTCCGCGAGGTCTCTCTCCTGGGGCCACCTGGCAAATCGTATGCCCGGGCCCCGGCGCGTACACCCAGGACTTCGCGGACTCCGAAACGCTCTGCGAAAGGCGGGGCTTCCGGAAGCACTCGGGTGCGGCGCCGCGGACTGGGGCTGCGGGCCTCAGACAGTGGCCGAGGGTCACCTGCCTGCGCGGTGCGCAGAGCAGAGCAGCCGACTCGTCGAGCGCTCGTCCTGTGGTCCAGCGTTCAGGCTCAGGGGCCGCGCACCTCAGTGCGTCGCCTCCGCCGTGCGTAGGCGGCCCCGATACGGGCGAGAGGCGTGTGCTCGAGCGGGCCCGCTGTTGGCATAGCGCTTGCTGTTCTCTCCGTGACCGAGGAAGGCCGATCACACGTCGAGTGGGTCTGTGAATCGCAAAGCAAAGACTGAAGAAGACCGACCGGAGGGAAGATGGCGATGCAGGTCAATCAGGTGATGACTCGGAACGTGCGCCACTGTCGGACCTGGGATGCCTTGAGCGAGGCGGCGCAGCAGATGTCGGACGGCGATTGCGGCTGTATTCCGGTGTTGGCCGACGACGGCTCGCAGCGCGTCGTCGGGGTGATCACGGATCGCGATATCTGCATGGCCACACACCTGCGAGACGAGCTGCCGTCGAAGATTCTCGTGGGGGATGTCATGTCGAGGAACGTGCGCTCGGTGAAGCCGTCCGCGACGCTCGCCGAGGCCGAGTCGATGATGAGCGAGGCCCAGGTTCGCAGGCTTCCGGTCGTAGACGATGAGCAGAAGCTGGTGGGCATCCTGGCGCTTGCCGATCTTGCGCGGGAAGCGCAACGGATGCGGACCGCGGACCATCCGGAGATCACGGAGGACGAGGTGGGCGACACGCTGAGCGCCATCTCGATGTCGAGGTTTCCGACCGAGATCGTCGCGTCGCCTTGAGCGAGCCAGGGGATCAGAAGGGCGCGTCCGTCGCGGATCTCTGTGCGGTGGGGACGGAGTCGGTGGAAGAGCGCCTTCCCGCTTGCGCGTGGCCGAGTCCGGCCGAGGGCGGTGCACCGAGATGAAGCCTGCCGTCCACGACCGATTCGGCTCGGCCTGTCGTTCGGGGATCCTCGCTCTGGCGCTGGCCAGCGTGATCGGGGCCGGGCTCGGATGCGAGTTCGGGCCGCGCTCGGGGCGGGGTTTGCGTCTTCCGGAAGGCGATGCCAAACGGGGCGAGCAGACCTTTCACGATCTCGGCTGCGGGAATTGCCATTCGATCGCGGGGGAGCCGGCGGGTCCACACCGCCACGAGCGGAAAGAGCACGCGGTCGACATCGTTCTCGGCGGCCGCGTCACCCACATCGAGACGCACGGTGAGCTCGTCACCAGCATCGTCAATCCGTCGCACAGATTTCCCTCGCCGGACCCGAGACGAGCGATCGCGGAAGCGGACCCCATGAAGATGCCTGACTACGGTGACCTGATGACGGTGCGACAGCTCATCGATCTGACGACCTATCTACAGTCGAAGTACGAGCTCGAGCGTCTCACGCTCTGGGCCGATTGAATTCATCAGGAGGAGGAGCTGGAATGCATCGTGAAGCCTGGGACGAGATGTCGGAATGCGCCGTCTGCGGCGTGGCGGTCGACGTGGGCCGGGAGCGTGGCTACCGCACCGGAGATGGGCAGGCGCTCTGCTGGTCCTGCGCGGTGGCGCGCGGCGCGCGCTTCGACGAGGAAGAGGATCGGTGGCTCGTCGAGCCCGATACCTCGGATATTCCGCCCGCGCTGGATCGCGCGGTGCGTTGATCCGGGGCTCCGGGAGGCAGCGAATCGGCTACCTCCCGGAGTCGACGGATTCCGCACCGTCAGGGTGCCCGGGCGCCGCGGCTAGCCCTTGATCGCGATCTGCTTGGGCTTGCGGTCCGGGTTCTTCTGGATCTTGATCTGCAGCACGCCGTCCTTGAACTTGGCTTCGATGCGGTCTCGATCCGCGTCTGCCGGCAGAGTGAACGCGCGCGAGAAGGCGCCGTAGCTGCACTCGAGACGGCGGCCCTTCTCGGTCTTCTCGTCTCGCTCGGTCTTCTTCTCGCCGCGAATCGAGAGCACGTCGTCCTCGAACTCGACGGTCACGTCGTTCTTGGAGACGCCCGGGAGCTCCGCCCGGACATGATAGGCGCCATCGGTCTCCGTAATGTCGACCTTGGGGCTCTCTATGCCGTTGGTTCGCGGCCAATCCACGGCGAGGTCGCCCATGAAGCGGTCCATCAAGCTTCGGAAGGGATCGCGGCCTCCCAGCTGGTCCAGATCAGAGAAGAGCGGACGTCGTCGTGCCACAGCGGTTTCGGTCTTTTCGGTCTTTTCGGTCATCTCATGCTCCGTGGTCGATCGAGTCGAGCCCGATCGCGGTTGGTGGGTGGGGAGGGCGTGCACGCCACGAGCTCCGGGACGGCCCCGCTTTGCGCTCCGGAACGATCGCGACCCATCCTTCTTCGAGGATGGATTCGAGCAGCTCAAAGGCTTCATCCTCATCATCCGTGACACCCGACACCGCGGCCAACAGCGCTGACAGAGTCACCTCCACTCGGCCCTGGCCCGTCCGTTCGCGCATGCACGACACCTCCCCCTTGGATCGGAGAGCAGGGATCGTGCCAACCGCCAGGGCGAGGCCCACGCCGCAATCGAGGGGGGTCTCGACGGCGCTCCGCTCGCCCCCGCTTCGATCGCGGTCTCGGATCGCCCGCTCGGGGTCGGGTGCCGCGATCGACCTGTGGTCGTGAGCCCCGCTCCGATGGTCGACGGCCGCAGCCGGCTGATCGGGTAGGAGAGAGGACGGGCGCCGACCGACAGGAGAGACCCTCGCGAAGGTCACGATGCCTGGCGAGTCGGGGCACACCCTTACGCCGGCGTGGCCTCTGGAATCTTGCGCTGCGCGACGGTCGTTTCCCGCCGAGCTTCTCACGCGCGCGTGGCGGTGCGGGATTCGGGCGTCGGCATGGCGCTGGAAACGCGAGCACGGGCCCTCGAGCCCTTCTTCTCCACCAGGGCGATCGAGAGCGGCTTCGGTCTCGGGCTGTCGACGGTCGAGGCCATCGTGCTCGAAGCGTCCGGTGCGATCACGATCGAGGGCCAGCCCAGTGCGGGCAGCGTCGTGGCGGTCTACCTGCCCGCAGCATGATCGCTGCCCGACGTCCCGTGCCACGCAGGCGGGTCGGCCGCGGAGCGTCAGGGCGCAAGCGAGGTCCGGGCCGAGCGACGTCTCAGACGTCCCGCTCCTCTTCGGCCTTTTGATTCATGCGCTCTTCGCGGCGATAGAGTGTTCGGCGGTTCATGCCGAGCAGCCTGGCCGCCTCGCTCTTGCGTCCGCCCACGGCTTTCAGGGTCAGGTCGATGTAGAGATCGGTCAGGCGCTGGACCGAGAGATGGCGCTCTGTCGCCAGGCGCACCAGGGTCTCCTCCAGCCCTTCATCGCTGCGGATCGATTCGTTCGGCAGCAGGATGTCGGCGGCCTTGATCTCCTCCTCCTCATCGCTCGCCAGCGCCAGCGCCCGCTCGATGCAGTTCTCGAGCTCGCGGGCGTTGCCCTCCCACGGCGCCTTCATCAGCAGGCGCATGGCTTTCTCCGAGAGTCGCTTCCTGTGATCCCCCGAATGCCTGGTGACGAAGGCCGCCGCGAGCAGCGGGATGTCGTCGGGACGCTCACGAAGCGGGGGGATCGGGACCGGGATCACGTTGAGCCGATAGTAGAGATCCTTGCGGAAATCGCCCGATTCGATCTGCTTGTGCAGATCCTGATTCGTCGCTGCGATCACCCGGACATCGACCTTCACCGAATGATTGGCCCCGACCGGCCGGATCTCCTGATCCTGCAGCACGCGCAGGAGCTTGCCCTGCAGGCTCGCCGGCATGTCCCCGATCTCGTCGAGAAAGATCGTGCCGCCGTTGGCGGCTTCGAAGAGCCCCTTCTTCGAGGCATGCGCTCCGGTGAAGGCGCCGCGCGCATGACCGAAGAGCTCGCTCTCGAGCAGGCCCTCGGGCATCGCCGTGCAGTTGATCGGGACGAAGGGCTGGTCGGCGCGGGCCCCCGTGAAGTGGATCGTGCGCGCGACGACCTCCTTGCCCGTTCCGCTCTCGCCGGTGATCAAGACGTTGCTGCGGTTGTTCGCGATCTTTCGGATCAGGGCATAGATCTCGTTCATCGCGCGACTCTTGCCGACCAGCTCCCCAAAGGAGGCCGTGCGCTCGACGGCGCGTCGCAGTCGACGGTTCTCCTCTTCGAGCTCGAGATGCTCGAGGGCGCGCTCGATCGCGATCATCAGGGTCTCGGCGCCGAAGGGCTTCGTCACGTAGTCGAGAGCCCCGGCCCGCATGGCCTTGACCGCGATCTCGATGCTGCCGAAGCCGGTCATCAAGATGACCGGCAGCTCGGGGCGAAGCGAGTGGAGACACTCGAGCAGCTCGAGGCCGCTCCGACCCGGCATCTGCAGGTCGGTCAAGACGATGTCGAAGTCGGCGGCCTCGACCTCACGCAGGGCCTGCTCCACCGACTCCGCAGCAGTCGTCTCGAATCCCGCTCCCTCCGCGAGATCGGCGACCATGTCACGGATCAGTGGATCATCATCGACAACCAGGATTCGGTGGCCTCTTCGCGTATCCATTCGCAATCTCCCTCGCAGCTCTGGCTTCCCGCGGTTCCAATCTCGAGCGCCCCGCGCCGACTCCAGCACGAGCGCTGGGTCCGCAGGCGATGCGCCGAAGACAGGCCCACCGGCTCTGCCCAGCCCGCGCGAGCCTGCAAGGCGCCGCCTCTGGCCGTGGCCGAACAGGGTTTGAAACTGCAGGCTGCATGCCACCTCGCGGACCCCTGAGCGCCCCACGGTGCTCGGGATCTGTGGTTTATAACCTCAATTGAGGTTTTGATGCTCATCTGGACAGATCATCCAACGGTCCTCCGTCCCGCCGCGCCCCGCCCGCGCTCCGCCCCGGACCGATCTGCCCGGGTCGGGTTGCCTGCATGCCGGGAGCATCGCGGGGGTGACCGATTCCGCCTCGCTCGAGGAGGCGGACGCCACCCTGCGTCACGCGCGACCGCCGCGGCTTTGGTCAAACGCCTTCGTCGGAGGAACCCTTGTGCCCCCGGATCCACGGGTCGAGTAAGCTGAGAAGGATGGCGCCCTCCCCATTCCCCATGACTGCGAAATCGGCTGTCCCGCTGTTCTGGCCCAGTCGTGCTCTCCGCGCGTCGCGGGCGGATCCCCAGCCCGCGTCGCAATGGACGTCGAGCGCGCGCGCCGGAGCGGTTCGAATGAGCGCTGCGGACGAGCGCCGCAGGCGCTCGTTGGAGGCCGAGATCCACGAACGCTTCGGCCTCGTGCCCGCCTTCTTTCGTCTGGCCGAGTCGCAGGCCACGCTCGAGCGGATCTGGCAGCAGACCCGCGCGGGCTACCTCGACAACCCGATTCCCTGGCGGTTCAAGGAAGAGCTCTTCACCTATCTCTCGCGTTTTTGCGACGTTCCCTACTGCCTCGCGCGCCATGCAGCGATCCTGATGGGGGGTGAGATCGCGCAGACGCCGGAGGCCCGGAAGGGCCCGGCCTACTCGGCCGACGATGTGCTCAGCCTGATACGACGTCCGATCCCGGGCCGGGGGGACATGGACGGTCATCTCAAGCTTCTCGCCAGCATCGAGCAGCCGATCGAGGTCTGGCCGGAGGACGTGAATTCGGATCTCGGGGGTGCGCTCTTCGCCTGCGCCGTCCAGATCTTCCTGACCCGGACCACGTCGAGTATCTACCTCGGCGAGCTGCGACGAGCCCTCGGCGGGGAGAAGCTCGAGAGCCTGGTGTCCCTGCTCGGCTTCGTGCGCTTCGCCCACGACTGGACGCGCGCCCATCCGGAGATCGCCTTCGAGTCGGACCTGGTCGAGCTGCTCGCGGCTCATCCCGCGCTGCGAGATTGGATCGAAAACGACCATGCGCTCGTGGCGTTCGAGGCGCGAAGCGACGTCCTCCTCGAGCTCGAGCGGCTGACGGGGGAGCACCGAGCGCTGCAGCTCGCGATGGAGAGTCTGGGCTCCGTGCTCGACGAGTCTTCGAACGAGATCATGCTGCTCGACGCGGACACCCTGCGCATCATCCAGGTCAATCGGCGCGCCTGCGACCATCTCGGCTACTCGGCGGAAGAGCTCTGTGAGAAGACGCTGCCCGAGCTGATGCAGGACGTCGCTCGCGACGACTTCGACGAGCGGGTCGCTGCGCTGCGTTCGCGGGAGCGCGCGCGCGTCGAGATCAGTGCGAGCCATCAACGCAAGGACGGCACCTGCTATCCGATCGAGGTCCATCTGCAGTCGATTCTCTACGAGGGCCGACGCGCCCTCGTCGCGATGATCGTGGACCTGAGCGAGCAACGTGCCCAGGAGCAGCGGCTCGAGGAGAGCCAGGCGCGAGCGCGGACGATCCTGAATACCGCGCCCGACGCAATCCTCACGATCAACCACCGCGGGATCATCGAAGGCCTGAACGCCGCCGCGCTCAGGATCTTCGGCTACTCCGAATCCGAGCTGCTCGGCCAGAACGTCTCGATCCTGATGCCCAGAGAAGAGGCCCAGGCTCACGACGGCTACCTGAAGCGTTATCTAAAGACTGGCGAGGCGAGGATCATCGGGGCTGGGCGGGAGCTCGAGGGCCGTCGCAAGGATGGCCGGCTGTTCCCCCTGCGGCTCTCGGTCGGAGAGACGAGGTTCGACGGCCAGCGGCTCTTCACCGGGATCGTCCATGATCTCACGAAAGAGAATCGCATCGAGGCCGAGCTCGACGAGAGCACCCGTCGACTCCGGGCGCTCTTCAACCAGAGGCTGAGCTTGAGCATTCTCTGCTCCCTCGACGGGCGCTTGCTCGACGCCAACCGCGCGGCGCTCGACTACGTGGGCGCCGCGCGAGAGGACGTCGTCGGTCGTCCCTTGTGGGAGACCCCGTGGTGGACGCATGACGCCAGACTGCAGGGCGAGCTCGAGCAGTGCCTCGGGCGCGCCGCGAGCGGCGAGATCGTTCGCTTCGACGCGACCCATCGTCGAGGCGACGGACGCCTCGGCGTCGTCGACTGCTCCATCACCCCGGTTCGCGACGCGGACGGCGAGCTCGACGTCCTGCTGGTCGAGTGCGTCGACATCACGGAGAAGCACGAACTGCAGTCGCAGCTCCTGCAGTCGCAGAAGATGGAGGCGATCGGGATGCTCGCGGGCGGGATCGCCCACGACTTCAATAATCTGCTGACCTCGATTCGGGGCTCCGACGAGATCCTGCTCGACCACCTCGAGCCGGAGGGGCGCATGGCGCGTTCGGCGCGGCGCATCATGCTGGCGGTCGATCGAGCGACCGAGCTGACGTCGAGGTTGCTCGGGCTGAGCCGGCGGAAGGTCACACAGAGAGGGCCGCTCGACGTCAATCATACGCTGGCCGAGATCCGCGACCTCTTCCTGCGGACGCTGCCCGAGGATGTCCTGCTGAAGACCGATCTCTCGAGCGAGCCGCTGCAGGTCAAGGCCGACGAAGGACAGCTCGGCCAGGTGCTGATGAACCTCGTCGTGAACGCGCGCGACGCGATGCCCACGGGCGGTTCTTTGGTGCTGTCGACCGGCCGAAGGCAGATCGACGCGGCACGAGCCTCTGCGCTCGGGGTCGAGGCGGGCGCCTTCGTGGCGATCGGGGTGCGCGACTTTGGCGACGGGATCGCGCCGGAGCTGCTGGAGCGCATCTTCGAGCCGTTCTTCACGACCAAGGAGCCGGGCAGGGGGACGGGCCTCGGGCTCGCGATGTCGCACCTGATCGTGCGCGAGCATGGCGGCGCCATCGAGATCGACAGCACGCCTGGCGTCGGGACGACGTTCACGGTCCTGCTCCCCGAGATCGAAGGGACGCAGCCGCGCTCCGAGTCGACCGGTGCCCAGCCCGCGGCCGCCGGAGCTGCGCGGCGCGGGGCACGGCGGAGCAGGCCCGAGAAGATCCTGGTCGTCGAGGACGACGCGGTGATGCGCGAGCTGGTGATCGAGGTGCTCGATGATGCGGGCTACTGCGTCACGACGGCCGCGAGCCCTCAGGAGGCTCTCGCAGCGGGCCTCGACGACGGCAGCGAGCTGGATCTGCTCCTGAGCGACGTCGTCATGCCCGGCATGACCGGCTTCGATCTGAGTGGCCAGCTGCGCGCCCGTCACGACCAGCTTCGGGTCCTCTACATGTCCGGCTACAGCGATCAGGCGTTGGCCGATCGAGGCGAGCTGACGATGGAGGAGCCCTTCATCCGCAAGCCCTTCGGCAACCAAGAGCTGCTCACGAAGGTCCGAGCGGTGCTCGATTCTCCGGCGCCGGACCCGCCTGCTCCGGCGTCTGCTTGAACACCTCGAGCAGCTGGCGGCGCGTGAAGGGCTTGAGGAGGTTGGCATCCGCCTCGCCGGGCGCCGCCAGCTCCGCGGAGGCGCTCATCGCGATGACCCGCAGGCCGGGCTGGAGGTGGCGGCTCGCGTAGGCCAGCTGACCCCCTTCTTCTCGCAGCAGACTCAGGTGACAGAGCAAGGCCTCGAATCGCCGGTCGCGAAGCGCACCGATGGCCTCGGGTCGACTCGAGGCATGGTGCACCTCGAACCCATGATCGAGGAGCAGATCCTCGATCACCTCTCGCACGTCACGTTCCCGATCGACGACGAGCACCCTCATCCTGATCTGGCTTCCTGCGCGTTCATTCCTGCCGTTCATTCCTGCCATGTCGTCCCCGCTCCGGCCGAGACCGGGTCGGCGGCTCCGATCTAGATGCCGGGCACCCGCGTACGATCGTGCTGCTCCGCGATGTCCTCTGAACGCGACTCCGTGGAGACCCGTCACGTCTTCGACTGACCTGTAGAGCGATTGCAACGGCTGTGCCGAGTTCGCGACATGCGTTCAGGACGGGCCTCTCGAAACGCTGCTGTCCGCGATCAAGGCAGGGCGTGACAAGGGGCCTCGGGCGCTCTGTGACAGCCTGTCTTCGGCTGAGGCCGTCCGGCGGCTTCGGCGCTTCGTCGTGCGGCGCTGCGGAGATGTTCCGGATGCGGCGTGATCCGGCGCGCCGAGATCCATGGCCACGCGCCCTCCGAATCCCCCGATCTCGCGCGCGGTGGCGCGCCTCGGACTGGGGTCGCGGACCGCAGCGGCTCCCCGCCTGAAACGCATCCCGCCTTGCCGAGGCGGACTCGGGGTTGGCCCGAATCCTGCTGTTCATCGGGGCCGAGGATCGAGAGGGAGGGGCGGATGATGAGCGCGCGCAAGATCTCGGCGGAGGCAGGAGCGGATGCGGCCCGGAGGAAGCGAGCAGCCGCGAGCGACCTGGCGCGTTCGTCGAGACGATCATCGAGAGGGCGACGGCGAAGCCTGCCTGGACTCGTCCTCTGCCTCTCGTTCGCGATCGGACTGGGCGTGGCCGGACCTCCCGCCCAGCCCGCCGGCGCGGACACCGCTGTTTCCCTGCCGGACAAAGAGGTCGGCAGGCGGACCTACGCGGCGTACTGCAGCACCTGTCATGGAGCGGACGGCCGCGGGGGAACGCCGCTCGCCAAGCTGTTCCGGGTCGCGCCGCCGGATCTCACGCGCATCGCGGCGCGTCGCGGGGGCTGGTTTCCAGAGGTCCTCGTACGCGAGCTGATCGACGGCCGCTTTGCGGGGCACGGGGCGCGCGATATGCCGGTCTGGGGACGCGTCCTGACGCAGCAGGAGATGACGGCGCTCACGGGGCACCTGTTTGCGATTCAGGACCCTGCGCTCGGAGTCGAGGAAGAGAGCCGGGGGTTGGATGATCGGGTCGGTCGCCCCCGGGCGATGAGCGGGCTCGGGTCGGGCGGCGGGTCGCGGGCCGTGCGGTGAGCCGGATCGCGGTGCTCAACGCTGGGAGCGCGACCTTGAAGGGCGCCTTGGTCGAGGTCGACGGCTCGAATGTTCGGACCTCCCTTCGGCGATCGCGCACGCTGGATTCGCAGCATCCCGTGGAGCAGGCCTTCGAAGACCTCCTCGACGAGCTGCTGGCAGGTGTCTCGGCGGGCTCGATCGACGGGTTCGCACATCGCGTCGTCCACGGAGGCTTCGATCTCCAGCAATCGACGTACGTGAACGCTGACGTCGAGCGGGCGATCGAGAAGCTCTCGGTCGCTGCGCCGCTGCACAATCCCGTCGCCCTGGCGGGCATCCGGGCCGCGCGCCGACGCGCGCCGGAATGCCCGCAGCTCGCGGTCTTCGATACGGCCTTTCATGCCGGACGGGCGCCGGCGTCGCTCGCCTATGCGCTGCCCGCCGCGCTCTGTGAAGAGCTCGGGCTGCGTCGCTACGGATTTCACGGGATCGCGCACGCGGCCCTGATGGAAGCGCTGGCTCGAGCAGAGGACGTCGAGCCGGGCGAGGTCACTGCCGTGACGTTGCAGCTCGGCGGCGGCTGCTCGGCCTGCGCGATCTCGAGAGGGCGATCGATCGAGACCTCGATGGGCCTCTCGCCGATCGGCGGATTGCCGATGGGGACGCGTTCGGGCGATCTCGATCCGGCGGTCGTGCTCGCGCTCGTCCGGAGGGAAGGGAGTCCGGAGGCGGCCGAGCGTGTCCTCAGTCGCGAGTCGGGTCTCGCGGGGCTGTGCGGGCGCAGCGACATGCGAGACGTGCTGGCCGCGGAGGCCCGGGGCGACGAGCGCGCGTCTCTGGCGGCGGCGCTCTTCGTGCGCAGCCTCGTGTGCTGGATCGGCGCCTACCTGACGCTGCTCGGCGGAGAAGGCGCGATCGTCTTCGGCGGCGGGATCGGCGCGGGCTCGAGTGAAATTCGCGAGCGGGTGGCGCGGGGCCTGGGTGCCTTCGGCGTCGAGCTCGATGAGAAGCGAAACCAGCGGCTGCCCTACGGGCGGATCTCGCGCGAGGGGACCCGTCCGGTCTTCGCCTTCGAGACCGACGAAGAGCAGCTGCTCGCCCGCGAAGCCGATTCGTTGCTTCGCGGCGTGGGGGGGAATCGATGACGCAGGGAGCTTCGCGCGAGCTGCTCGAGCGGATGGACGCCTACTGGCGCGCCGCCAACTATCTGTCCGTCGGTCAGATCTATCTGATGGCGAATCCGCTGCTCCGCGAGCCGCTCGCGATCGAGCATGTGAAGCCGAGGCTGCTCGGGCATTGGGGGACGACGCCCGGACTGAACCTGCTCTACGTGCACCTCAATCGGATCATCAAGGAACGCGATCTCGAGTTGATCTTCGTGACCGGGCCGGGCCACGGAGGTCCGGCGCTCTTCGCGCAGACATGGCTCGAGGGCAGCTACCCCGAGCTCTACCCCGAGATCTCGCACGACGCCGATGGCATGCGTCGGCTCTTCAAGCAGTTCTCGTTTCCGGGCGGCGTGCCGAGTCATTGCTCCCCGGATCTGCCGGGCTCGATCCACGAGGGCGGCGAGCTCGGCTACTCGCTGGCCCACGCTTTCGGGGCGGCCTTCGACAATCCCGATCTGATCGTCGCCTGCGTCGTGGGCGACGGCGAGGCCGAGACCGGGCCGCTCGCGGCGAGCTGGCACTCGAACAAGTTCCTGAATCCCGAGACCGACGGCGCCGTCGTGCCGATCCTGCACCTGAATGGCTGGAAGATCGCGAACCCGACGCTGCTC
Source organism: uncultured delta proteobacterium (assembly GCA_963698485.1). Classification (GTDB taxonomy): domain Bacteria; phylum Myxococcota_A; class UBA9160; order UBA9160; family UBA4427; genus UBA4427. Next base: position 615,670 of record CAVORA010000007.1, read on the forward strand.
GCCCGCATGCCCACGAGCGAGCTCGAGCAGCTTCTCAGCGGCTACGGCTACCGGCCGCGCTTCGTCGTCGGCGATGATCCCGAAGCCGTGCACGCGCAGCTCGCGACGACGTTGGACGAGATCTTCGACGAGGTCCGGGAGATCCAGACGCGGGCGCGTTCGGCGGGGTTCTCGGGGCGTCCGCGCTGGCCGATGCTCGTGCTTCGGACGCCCAAGGGATGGACGGGCCCCCGTGAGGTCGATGGACAGCGTGTCGAGGGCACCTGGCGATCCCATCAGGTTCCGCTCGCGAGCCTGCGGGAGAATCCCGGACACCTGCAGGCGCTCGAGGCCTGGATGCGCAGCTATCGACCCGAGGAGCTCTTCGACGAGACGGGCAGGCCGATGCAGACGCTGCTCGACCTGGCACCCAGCGGTTCGCGTCGGATGGGATCGTCTCCCCATGCGAACGGTGGCCTGCTCCTGAAGGCGTTGCGTCTGCCGGATTTCCGTCGTTATGCGGTCGACGTCGCGAGGCCCGGGGTCGAGCAGGCGGAGTCGACCCGCGTGCTCGGCGCTTATCTGCGCGACGTGATGAAGCAGAATGCGGGGACCCGGAACTTTCGGGTCTTCGGACCGGACGAGACGGCGTCGAATCGGCTGAGCGCGCTCTTCGAGGTGACGTCGAAGCGCTTCCTGGGTCCGATCGAGGAGCTCGATGAGCACCTGGCGCCCGACGGAAGGGTGCTGGAGGTCCTGTCGGAGCACCTCTGCCAGGGATGGCTCGAAGGCTATCTGCTGACGGGCCGGCACGGCTTCTTTCCGAGCTACGAGGCCTTCATCCATGTCGTCAGCTCGATGTTCAACCAGCACGCCAAGTGGCTGCAGGTCTGTCGGGATCTGCCCTGGCGACGGCCGATCGCCTCGCTCAACTATCTGCTGACCTCACACGTCTGGCGCCAGGACCACAATGGCTTCAGCCATCAGGATCCCGGCTTCATCGATCACGTCGTCAACAAGAAGGCCGACGTGATTCGCGTCTACCTGCCGCCGGACGCGAATACGCTGCTCTGCGTGGTCGACAAATGCCTGCGGTCGCGCGATTTCATCAACGTCATCGTCGCTGGCAAGCAGCCCCAGCTCCAGTTCTCGACATGGACTCCGCGATCAAGCATTGCGAGGCCGGAGTCGGGATCTGGGAGTGGGCCAGCAATGACCGGGGCGGCGAGCCCGACGTGGTGATGGCCTGTGCCGGTGATGTCCCGACGCTCGAGACCCTCGCGGCCGTGTCGATCCTGCGCGAGGAGTTCCCCGAGCTAAGAGTCCGAGTCGTCAACGTCGTCGACCTGATGACGTTGCAGCCCGAGGAAGAGCATCCCCACGGCCTGTCGGATCGCGACTTCGACACGATCTTCACGCACCGACAAGCCGATCTTCTTCGCCTATCACGGATACCCCTGGCTGATCCACCGCCTGACCTATCGCCGCACCAACCACCCGAATCTCCACGTCCGGGGATACAAGGAAGAGGGCACGACGACGACGCCCTTCGACATGGTCGTGTTGAACGATCTGGACCGGTTCCATCTCGTCGCCGATGTGATCGACCGCGTCCCGAAGCTCGGTCCCGTCGCCGCCTACGCGAAGCAGGCGATTCGCGACAAACGGATCGAGCATCGGGAATACATCCGCGAGCACGGCGAGGACCTGCCCGAGGTGGTGCAGTGGAAGTGGGGGGCGGACCCGTCGCGGAATCCTTCGCGCTCCGAATGAGCTTCGGCTCGTCGCGAAGACGATGAGGCGATCGTGGAGCGCGATCCCGTCGCGCGGCCGGAGCGACCGGTCGCTGCCGCGAAGGCTGAGGTTGCCAACCCCAGTCGGGGTCGCTCGGTCTCGAACCGCGCGGCGACTCTTCGTCTCGGACCTGCTCAGGGAAGCCCCAGGCGAGGGCGCCCTTCGATCAGCCATTCCTTCTCTGGCATGTCCGTTGCATTCATGAAAGACCTTCCGTGCCGCGCCGAAGCCACCAGAAGGGCCGCGGCGAACGCCCAGGAGAATCCCATGAGCCCCCCATCATTCGAATCGACGTCCTGGCTGCAACACTCACTGCTCGATCGACCCGGCTCGAGGTCGCTAGAGCGGGAGGCTGAGGGGGAGCTGCCCCTCGGCACGATTTCGATCCGCTCGGTGCTGGCCTGTCTGGATGGCTCGGAGTTCGGACGTGGCGTCGTGTCGCATGCGCAGCTCGTGGCGCGCTCGCTGGGCGCGGAGCTGACACTGCTGCGTGTACTCGAGCCCCAGCGCGCGAACGGCGCGATGCCGGAGGACTGTCTCGACTGGGACCTGCGCCATACCGAGGCCCGAAACTTTCTGGAAAGGCACGCCGCCGGGGTCGTGGACCCGCACACGGAGATCCGCTCCGAGCTGATCCAGGGTCGACCGGCGGAGCAGATCTGTAGCTGGGCGCAGCGGCACGAGATCGACCTGACGGTTCTTTGCAGCCACGGCCAGCGCGGGTTGACCGAGTGGGAGCTCGCGAGCACCGCACGCAAGCTGATCGACCATATCCCGGGCTCGCTGCTGCTGGTGCCCGCCGGTGTCGCGAGTCGCGCGGAAGAGGCCCGCTATCGCAGGATCCTCGTGCCCCTCGATGGCTCCCCCCGATCGGAGAGTGTGATCCCCGTGGCCATGCGGATCGCCGAGGCGCAGGATGCGGAGGTGCTGCTGGTGCACGTCGTCCCGTCCCCGGAGATCATGCGGCTCGGTCCTGACGATCCGGAGGGGGCCGAGCTCGAGACGCGGGTAGTGGAGCACAACCGGCGCGTGGCCGAGGCCTACCTCGATCGCGCCCGCGGCCGCATCGCTCATGGCACGAGCCGCGTGCGCGCGCTGGTCGTGGGAAGCGGTCGCGTCCACATGACCCTCGACCGATTGATTCGCGAGGAGCGGGCCGATCTCGTGGTGATGTCTTCGCACGGACGGAGCGGACACATCGATTCGCCGTGCGGCAGCGTGACGGAGTACACGTTGACGCACGCCGCGACGCCGCTGCTCGTCCTGCGCGAGCGAAGGGGTGGTCGCATGCGACCGGTGCGACGAGCGCGCACGCGTCCATTGGAGCGCCCCGAGCCTACGAGCCCGTGACGTGGTGACGGAGTCTGCCGAGCTCGGCAACGAGCTCGATCTCGAGGATCGTACGATCGAGCTCGGTGCTCAGGAATGCGCCCGATGTCGGCCGATCGTCGACGGCGCACCGGATCGGGTCGAGCTGTGGTCGCGACTCGATGCCGTGAGCGCGTGGCTGGGTCAGGTAGAAAAGCAGCTGCTCGAGCCGGAGCCTCGCACGGCGAAGGCCTCCGAGTGGTTCCTCGACAACGAGTACCTGATCCAGCGCGCGATCCTGCAGATCCAGGAGGACCTGCCCTGGTCCTTCTACCGCCAGCTTCCCGCCTGCGTCGGGGAGGACGAGGCGCGTCCACCGCGGATCCTCGTGATCGCCCGAACGCTGCTGGGCGTCTCGCAGCTCCAGATCTCGGACTCGACCGTCATGAGATTCATCGAGAGCTATCAGACGGTCACCCCTTTGACGATCGCGGAGCTCTGGGCGCTGCCGACGGCCCTCCGGATCGCTTGCCTCGAGACGCTGCTGGGTGCGCTCGAGCGGCTGCTGCCTTCGTTGCCGGCGGTGTTTGCCGAGCCGCTCTCTTCCCCGCGCATGCCGGAGGACACCGAGACCATGGCGCGGGCGTTCGGCAACCTCCGCGTGGTCGCGTCGATCTCGTGGAAGGACGTCTTCGAGGCGCTGAGCCGGGTCGAGGGCATCCTTCGCAACGACCCGGCCGGGGTCTATGAGCGGATGGACTTCGAGACGGCCGACCGATATCGCCAGACCGTCGAGAGGCTCGCACGCGCGACGCCGCACTCCGAGATCGACGTCGCCGAGCGGGCCGTCGCCCAGGCGCGGCGATTCGCGGGGAGCGACGTCCTGCGCGGGCACGTGGGATATTGGTTGGTCGACGCCGGCCAGGACGAGTTCTCTGCCTCGCTGTCCTACCGCGTCCCGGTCAGGCGGCGGCTCGAGCGCTGGCTCTTGCGGCATGGCGTGTGGAGCTATGGAATCGCGCTCGGGCTGGCGATGCTGGCGTTCCTCTGGCTGCCCGCCGCCTATCTGGCGTCCTTCGATGTCGGACCGGCGATCAGGCTCCTCGGGCTCGCCGTGGTGGCGCTGCCCGCCTCGGTTCTCGGCGTCACCGTGTTGCATTGGCTGATCACGCTCCTGCTCCCGCCGCATGTCCTGGCGAAGCTCGACTTCGAGCGTGCGATTCCGCACGAGTTCAAGACGGTCGTGGCCATCCCGAGCCTGGCCGGGAGCGAGGCCGAGGTCGCTGCCCTGCTCGAGCGGCTCGAGGAGCACTACCTCGGCAATTCGGACGCTGCGGCCGAGTTCGTCCTGCTGACGGATTTTCCCGATGCGCCCGAGCAGACGATGCCGGGAGACGACGCGATTCTCGAGGCACTCGTCGCCGGCGTGAAGGGACTCAACGGGCGATACGCGGAACCGAATGGCGGACCTTTTCACGTCCTGCACCGGCCGCGGCGTCTGAACCCGTCCGAGGGCTGCTGGATGGCCTGGGAGCGCAAACGGGGCAAGCTGGAGGAGTTCAATCGATTCTTGCGGGGCGATCTGGCGACCCGCTTCTCGCTCCATGTGGGCGACGCCGCGCGTCTCGCCGGGACGCGCTTCGTCGTCACCCTCGACGCCGATACCGTCATGCCCCGCGGCGCCGTCGCGCGGCTCGCGGGCATCCTGGCGCACCCCTTCAACCGGGCCCGCTTCGACGAGGAGACGGGCCGCGTGGTGCGCGGCTACACCGTCGTCCAGCCGCGCATCGAGGTGGAGCCGGAAGCCTGAACCGCTCCTGGTTCCTGCGACTCTTCGCCGGCGATACGGCCATCGACATCTACACCCGAGCCGTCTCCGACGTCTATCAGGATCTGTTCGGCAGCGGCATCTACATCGGCAAGGGCATCTACGATGTCGATGCGTTCATGCGGAGCCTCGAGGGCTGCGTGCCGGAGAACGCGCTTGCGAGTCACGATCTCTTCGAAGGGATCCACGGCCGCGCGGCGCTCGCGACCGACGTCGTCCTGTACGAATCCTTTCCGTCCCGCTACCTCGAGTTCGCCCGGCGCCAGCATCGCTGGGTGCGGGGCGACTGGCAGCTTTTGCCGTGGCTCGGGCGCCGGGTGCCGGATGCGCAGGGGGGCACGCGCGCGAATCGCATCACGAGGCTGGATCGCTGGAAGATCGTCGACAACCTGCGCCGAAGCCTGATCGCACCGAGCCTCGTCTTGATGCTGACGGTCGGCTGGCTGGTGCTCCCTGGCAGCCCGTGGGTCTGGACCGGGCTGGGCGTCATGGCCCCGGCCGGGCACCTCTTCACCGATCTCGTGACGGGCTTCGCGCGCGGGCGTCGCCGCAGCGCGATGCGTTCGACGCTTCGTCGCTTCGCCGACCACGCCGGTCGTTGGGCGCTGCTGATCGTCTACCTCCCCTACGAGGCGTGGACGAATCTCGACGCCATCGTGCGCACGTTGACGCGACTCTTCGTGACCCGTCAGCGGCTGCTCCAGTGGACGACCACGGCCCACTTCGCGCGGCAGCTTCAGACCCGGGCCGGTCGCCGCGTCGAGTGGCGGGAGATGTGGCCCGGGCCGGCCGCGGCGCTCACTCTGTTCGGGCTCGTGCTCTGGCTTCGTCCCGGCTCCCTGCCGGCGGCCTCCGCCCTGCTCATTCTCTGGCTGGCCTCACCGGAGCTCGCGTTCAGGTCGACCGCCACGCAGGGGCCGCGAAAGGCGCCCCTCGCGCCGGAAGATCGCGATCACCTGCGGCAGCTGGCGCGCCGGACCTGGCTCTTCTTCGAGAGCTTTGCCGGGCCGGAGGACCAGTGGCTCCCGCCCGACAACTTCCAGGAAGACCCGGGTGGGATCGTGGCGCATCGCACGTCTCCCACCAACATCGGGATGCTGCTGCTGTCTTCGCTTGCGGCCTGGGATCTCGGCCACGTGGGCACGGCGGAGCTGACCTCGCGTCTGGGCCGGGTGCTCGATTCGATGAAGCGGATGGATCGCTACCGCGGGCACCTGCTGAACTGGTACGACACGCGCTCGCTCGAGCCGCTCTCTCCACGTTATGTCTCGACCGTCGATAGCGGGAACCTCGCGGCGAGCCTGCTCACGCTCCATCAGGGCTGTCTCGAGATCGCGGAGGCGCCGCTCTTCGGCGTGGCCTGCTGGGACGGGCTGATCGACATGCTGCATCTGCTCGAAGGCGATCTCGCTCGGATGGCGAAGGACGGCCGGCAGCAGAGCCTGCGGGAGAGGCTCCGGATCATGGAGGCCCGCGCGACCCAGGCTCGAGATACGCCGAAGCGATGGCTGTCGACGCTGCAGGCGTTGGACGAGATCGACTGCCCCGCTCTCGAGGGCGAGCTCCGTGGCGTGCTCGATGCGGGGCAGACGGACCTTCAGGTGGACGTGCTGCTCGACATCCGTGTCTGGCTCAATCGCGTGCATCATCAGATCCGGGAGCTCGCGCAGGAGATCGAGCTCTATTCGCCCTGGACGCGACTCTGGGCGTCGGTCCCGCCATCGATCGGCGCGGCGGTGCAGGAGCTCGAGGAGTGGCTGCCGATCTCGCTCGCGCTGCATGAGGCGCCGGACCGGATCGAGAAGGCGCGCCAGCGCCTGGCCTCGCTCGATTCGGAGGACGACACGGCGGACTGGCGGGACGCGCTGGCGAACGCGCTCGACCGAGGTCAGCGAAACCTCGCGTCGCTGCATGCGCAGCTCCTGCGTCATGCGTCGGAGGCCGAGAGCCAGGCGCTCGCGATGGACTTTCGTTGGCTCTACGACGAGAAGATCCGTCTCTTCCATATCGGATACAACGTCAGCGGCGATCAGCTGGACTCCCATCATTACGACCTGCTCGCGTCGGAGGCCCGGATCGCGAGCTTCATCGCCATCGCCAAGGGCGACGTCCCCGTCGAGCACTGGTTTCATCTCGGTCGTCCGGTCACCCACGCAGCCGGGCGTGTCTGCCTCGTTTCCTGGGGCGGATCGATGTTCGAGTACCTGATGCCGGCGCTGCTGCTTCGGAGCGAGCCGGGGACGCTCCTGGCTCGCAGCGAGTGCGCGGCGATCGCCGCCCAGAAGCAGTTCGCCGATTCCGAGCGGCTGCCGTGGGGCGTCTCGGAGTCGGGCTTCGCCTCGCTCGACGCCGATCAGAACTATCGCTACCGCTCCTTCGGCGTGCCCAGTCTCGGCCTGCGCCGAGACCCGTCGCGAGATCGCGTCGTCGCGCCCTACGCGACGATTCTCGGGATCGAATGTGATCCGGTCGCCACGCTCGAGAACCTCCGCGTCCTCGAGGGGTACGGCGCGATCGGAGAGTACGGACTCTACGAGGCGGTCGACTTCACCGAGGAGCGGATCCCGGCCGGTCGACGATCGAAGGTCGTCCGCTCCTATATGGCGCACCACCAGGGGATGATCCTGGCGGCGCTCGACAACGAGCTGTGTGATGGCGCGCTCAGGCGGCGGATGCAGGCCGACCCCCGCGTGCGCTCGATCGAGCTTCTGCTCCACGAGCGGGTGCCGAGCGAGCGGGCGCTCGAGCGGCTGCCCCGGCCGGCGACGACGGAGCGCCGCAGCCCGTCGCGACCGACCCAGCCCGCTTCCTGGTCCCCGCCCGCGAGCCAGGGGCGCGCGCTCCACCGCATCGGCAATGGCCGGCTCTCGAGCGTGATCAGCGATACCGGAGCGGGCGGGCTCTTCTGGCACGAGCACGCCCTCACGCGCTGGGCCCCCGATCCGACCCTCCAGGACCAGGGTCTCTTCTTCTACGTCAAGGACGAGGAGACCGGGGCGCACTGGATGGCCGTGCCCACCCGCAGCGAGCGGTCCAATGAGGACACCTCCGTCCTCTTTCACGCCCATCTCGTCGAGTTCCATCGCAGGGATCACGGGATCGCGCAGAAGCTGGAGATCGCGGTCGTCCCGAGCGACGACGTGGAGATCCGGCGTTTCACGCTGGTCAACGACAGCGACCGCGCGAGGACGCTGACCATCACGAGCTATGCGGAGATCGTGCTGGCCGCGCCGGAGGACGACGAACGACACCCGGCCTTCAGCAAGCTCTTCGTCGAGAGCGAGTGGGTCGAGCGACAGCAGGGCCTGGTCTTCAGGCGTCGCCCGCGGAGTCCCGAGGAGCGGCCGCCCGTCGTGCTCCATCGGCTGCTCGCCGACGCGCCGGGCATCGACCTGATCGGATTCGAAGCGGACCGGAGTGCCTTCCTCGGTCGCGGTCGCGGCGTTCACGATCCGGAAGGACGGGTGCGCTCCTCGGAGCGCTCGACGGGCTTTACGCTCGACTCGATCGCCTCGCTCTGTGTCCGGATCGAGCTCGAGCCGGGGCAGACGCAGCAGCTGGCGTTCCTGACGCTGGCGGCGGGATCTCGCGAGTCGGTGCTCGAGACGGCCGATCGCTACCAGACGTTCAGCGCGCTCGACTGGGCGATCTCCGATGCCGCGACCGATGTCGCGCAGCAGCTGCAGCGGATCGGCCTCGACGGGGCGATGCTGCCGGATCTGCAGCGTCTCGCTTCGTTGCTCGTCTGCCCGCGGAGATCGGCGAGAGAGTCCAGCGATCTGATTCGCAGCAATCGGCTGGGCCAGCCGGGTCTCTGGGGCATGGGCCTGTCGGGTGACCATCCGATCCTGCTGCTGCGGATCGGAGAGTCCCAGGACACCGAGCTGCTCCGCGATCTCGTGCGGGCGCATCGGCTGTGGCGGGAGACGGGACTCGGCCTCGACCTGGTCGTGCTGCGAGAGTCCGCCTCCGGCTACGTGGAGCCCCTGGGAGACAGACTGCTCGGCCTGCTGAGCGAGCTCGGGGAGCGGGAGCAGCTGGGCAGGCGGGCGGGCATCCATTTCATGGCGGCGGATCAGCTGGCCCCCCAGGACCGACGGCTCCTGCAGGTCGTCGCGAGCGTCTCGCTCGTGCAGGGTCGCGGATCGCTCGCGAGCCAGCTGTCGGCGGCCCTCGCGCCGGCGGAGGTGCTCCCGAGCTTCATGCCGAGCCGCTGGCAGACGAACGGCGAGTCCACCCCCGAGCTGCCACGTCCGAGCGACCTGCTCTTCGACAACGGCATCGGCGGGTTCAGTCCCGACGGTCGCGAGTACGTCATCTTCCTGCCGCCGGGCGAGTCGACGCCCGCGCCCTGGTCGAACGTGCTGGCGAACGAGCGATTCGGCTGTCTCGTCACGGAGTCCGGCGGCGGGTTCACCTGGGCGGAGAACAGCGGAGAGAATCGGCTCACGCCCTGGACGAACGATCCGGTGACGGATGCGTGTGGCGAGGCGCTCTACCTGCGCGACGAGGAGACGGGTGCGGTGTGGACGCCGACTCCCGCTCCGGCGGGGGAGCATACGAGCCACGAAGTGAGGCACGCCGCCGGTCGGACCGTCTGGCGCTCGAGCTCGCACGGTCTCGAGCAGACGCTCGAGATCTTCGTGCCGCCCGAGGATCCGGTGAAGCTGATCCATCTCGAGCTTCGCAATTCTTGGGACCGACCACGGCGCCTCACGGCGACCTGCTACGTCGAGTGGGTGCTGGGCCCGCGCCGGCCGCGCGCCGCGGGCGTGCAGATCCCGGAATACGATGCGAGCTGCGGTGCGCTCTTCGTGCGCAACCCCTGGCAGCCCGAGTTCGCGGAGCGCGTCGCCTTCCTGGCGGCCGGCGCCGAGACCCATGGCGTCACCGGCGACCGCGAGGAGTTCCTCGGGCAGGATGGGAGCCTGCGCTCTCCGGCCGCGCTTCGTCGCTGGGGGCTGTCGGGTCGGGTGGAGCCGGGGGACGATCCTTGCGGCGCGCTGCAGGTCCATCTGGAGCTCCCGCCCGGCGGAAGGATCGAGGTCCACTTCGTGCTCGGCGAGGGCGCCGACCGGGCACAGAGCGAGGCCCTGGTGCGACGCTGGTGCGATCCGGGCGAGGTCGAGCTGGCCCGGACGCGAACGAGCGACTTCTGGGACGAGCTGCTCGGGGCCGTCCAGGTGAAGACCCCCGACCCGGCCACGGACCTGATGCTGAACCGCTGGCTGCTCTATCAGTCGCTCGCCTCCCGGCTCTTCGCCCGCACGGGCTTCTACCAGTCGAGCGGCGCGATCGGCTTCCGGGATCAGCTCCAGGACATGCTGGCTCTGCCCTGTCTGCCCCCGAACGGCTTCGCGCGCATCTGCTCGAGTGCGCTGCCGCCAGTTCGAGGAGGGCGACGTGCTGCACTGGTGGCATCCGCCGTCTGGCCGAGGCGTGCGCACGCGCTGCTCCGACGACCTGCTCTGGCTGCCCTTCGCCGTTGCGCACTACGTCGAGTCGACGGGCGACGAGTCGATCCTCGACGAGCGCGTTCCCTTCCTCAGTGCGCCGCCCCTGGCTCCCGAGGAGTCCGAGCGCTACGCGCTGTACCCGAATCGCTCGGCGCCGCGATCGCTCTTCGAGCATTGCGAGCGCGCGCTCGAGCGCGCGCTCACCCGGGGACCGCACGATCTGCCGCTGATCGGAACCGGCGACTGGAACGACGGGATGGACCGGATCGGCAAGCGCGGTGTCGGCGAGAGCGTGTGGCTCGCCTGGTTCGCGATCGCGACGCTGCGAGGCTTCGTCGCGCTATGCGACCGAAGAGGCGAGTCGCAGCTGGCCGCGCAGCTGCGACGCCGCGGCGGGGAGCTCGAGCGGGCGGTCGAGTCCGAGGGTTGGGACGGACGATGGTATCGACGGGCCATCGATGACGATGGCCGTCCCTGGGGCTCGCACGACGCCGAGGAGTGCCGCATCGACTCGATCGCGCAGTCGTGGAGTGTGCTCTCCGCCGCGGCACCCGAGAGCCGGGCGCGTCAGGCGCTCGCGGCCGCCGAGGAGATGCTCGTTCGCGAGCAGGATCGAGTCGTCCGGCTGCTCTGGCCTCCCTTCGACAAGACGCTGCGTGATCCTGGCTACATCAAGTCCTACCCGCCCGGCATACGCGAGAACGGCGGACAGTACACCCACGCGGCCGCCTGGCTCGGCTGGGCCTTCGTCGAGCTCGGTGAGTCGGATCGCGCCTACCGCGTGCTGCGACTGCTCGATCCGATCGCCCATGCGCCCGATCGCGAGGCGGCGCAGCACTACCGGGTCGAGCCCTACGTTCTGGCCGCGGACGTGGCCGGCGTCCCGCCGCATGTCGGGCGCGGCGGCTGGACCTGGTACACGGGTGCGGCGGCCTGGACCTGGCGGCTCGGCGTCGAGGGCGTGCTCGGAATCCGGCGCGTCGAGGGCGGGATCCGGATCGAGCCCTGCCTGCCGACGAGCTGGGGCCGTGCCGAGGCGCGCGTGCGAGGCCCGAGCGGAGCCCTCGCCATCGTGATCGAGGACCCGGATCGAGTCGGCCATGGGGTGGCCCGGGTCGAGGTGGACGGCGTCGAAACGCGCGAATCGATTCTGGCGCTGCCCGAGGACGGGAGCGAGCGCCGGGTGCTGATCCGGCTCGGAAGAGCGCAGGACGGCGCGGCGCGACGCTAGGCCTCGCGCCCCCGCCCGGCTGGGCGGTCAGCGAGCGATTCCGCCCCGCAGCACGTGACCGAGCTTCACCAGCAGCTCGCTCAGGTGCAGGACCAGATCGTCCATCGAGAGGACTCCGCAGAGCCGATTGTCCTCGTGACCACGACCACGACCATGCGTCGAAGTCGGAGGTCGCTCATCGTCTCGATCACCTCGTGCAGCGGCGCCGAGTCTCGCAGGAAGATCGGATCCGCGGTCATCACGTCACGCACGAGGCGCTCCCGATCGCCGTCGCGGCCTTGCCGCAGGTTTCATCGCTCCGAATGATCTGGACGTCTCGCTGGATCAGGTTCGTGATGGACATCGCGTTCTCCGGCTTCTTCGGCCCGACTCCGGGCGAGCACCGAGCCCGCGCCCCCGCCGACCGCCGCCTGATCGAGGAAACGAACTGCAGTATTCGTGCCGTGGCATCCCCCGTCGTCGGGGGCAGCGGGAATCAGGTCGCTGCGCCCCGCCGCCGCCGGTAGAGCGAGGCCTGGCCGAGCAGCAGTGGAGCGAAGCTCGCGCCGATCGCGAGCAGCCAGCCGTCGAATCCCGGATCGACGAGAGAGAGCGGGATGGCGAGCGGGGGCCACACGACCGCGAGGGCGATCAGCACGATGCATAGCCCGATCGCGCCCCAGATCCAGGGATTCCGCGTGACCTCGTTTCGCAGCCATCCCGAGTCCTTGTCGCGCACGTTCAGGACGTGCCAGAGCTGGGCGAGCGAGAGCGTGACGAAGGAGATGCTGGTCGCCTCGTGGGCGCTCTTGCCGAGCGCCTCGAGCGCCAGCACGAGCGCCGCCAGCACCGCGAGCGCGATCACCGCTCCGAACCAGAAGATCCGCGCCCAATGCTTCCTCTCGATCATCGCTTCGCTCGCGGGTCGCGGCGGACGCTGCATCAGGGAGGGCGCTCCCTCACCCACGCCGAGGGCGAGCGCGGGGAAGACGTCGGTCACCAGGTTCAGGAACAGAATCTGGAGCGGGAGCAGCGGCAGCGGGAGCTGCGCAAGGGTCGCGATGCCGATCGCAAGGATCTCGCTGAGATTGCAGGAGAGCAGATAGACGACGAACTTGCGGATGTTGTCGAAGATCGCGCGCCCCTGCTCGACGGCCGCGACGATCGTGCGGAGCTCATCGTCTCTCAGGATCATGTCGGCCGCCTCGCGCGCGACCTGCGTCCCGCGCTTGCCCATCGCGATGCCGATATCGGCTTTCTTGAGCGCGGGCGCGTCGTTCACGCCGTCTCCGGTCATCGCGACGACGGCGCCACGACGTTGGTAGCCAGCGATCAGATCGAGCTTCTGCTTCGGGGTCGCGCGGGCGATGACCTGCGCGTCGAAGACGGCGGGCGGGACGGCTGGATCGCCGGCGTCGCTCGAGGCCGCGCCCGGCGCCGCGAGCTCGACCAGGCGGCTCGCATCGAGGACGGCGCCCGGCACGTCCGCCGACTTCTCGAGCAGACCCGTCGAGCGCGCGATCTCGGCGGCCGTGCCGGCATGATCGCCCGTGACCATCACGGTCCGGATCCCGGCCGCGCGACACGCTTCGATCGCGGGCATCGCGCTCCTGCGCGGAGGATCGAGCAGGCCGACCAGCCCGAGCAGCGTCGACTCGCCGTAGCGGAAGGCGGACGCGTCCTCGACCCGCTTGCTCGCGAGGCCGAGCACGCGCTGACCCCGGGAGGCCAGCGCGTCCGCGCGCTCGAGCCAATCGGCCCGGGCCGCCTCGTCGAGCGTGCGCGTCGTCCCGTCGGGCATCTCGACCCGGGTGCAGGCCGCCACGATGCTTTCCGGGGCGCCCTTGATCGCCGCCGTCAAGCTGCCCTCCGGCTCGCGATGGATCGTCGCCATGCGTTTCGTCTCCGAGTCGAAGGCGACCTCCGTGACCTCGGGCAGGTCCCTCAGCAGCGCGTCGCGATCGAGCCCCGCCTCGCGCGCGGCCAGCAGCAGCGCGACCTCGGTCGGGTCCCCGATCCCCTCGAACGAAGCGTCCGGCTCGTCCGGCCGGGAGTCGCCGCGATCCGGAGTGGGGCTCGCGAGCTCGGCGTTGTTGCACAGGCTGGCGACGCGCAGCGCTCGCCGGACGAGGGCCTCGACGGGCGCCTCGAGTGCGCTCTCGTCGGTGCGGAAGGCCTGCATGCCGTGGCGGCCGGTGTCGAAACGGATTTGCAGATCATCGGCCAGCGCGAGCTCGGCCATCACCATCCGGTTCTCCGTGAGCGTGCCCGTCTTGTCGACGATCAGGATGCTGGTCGAGCCGAGGGTCTCGACGGCGGATAGCTTCTGGACGAGGGCGTTGCGTCGGGCCATGCGCAGCATGCCGCGCGCGAGCGCCACGGTGGCCACGATCGGCAGACCCTCTGGAACCGAAGCGACGGCCAGCGCGAGCGCGAGCTCGATCGACAGGTAGAGATCGCGGCCGCCCAGAAAGCTGGCCGCGCCGACCAGGGCCGTGATCACCAGGGTGAGCAGGATCAGGCGGCGGCCGAGGCGTTCGAGGCGGGCCTCGAGAGGAGTCACCTCGGGCTCGGACTCTTCGACCAGCCGAGAGATCTGGCCGAGCTCGGTCTCCATGCCGATCGCGACGACGACGGCCTCGCCGCTGCCTCGGGTGATCGCCGTCCCCTTCCACAGCATCGAACGACGGTCCGCCAGCCCGGTCTCCGGCTCGCAGGCGCGTTCTTCCTTGTCGATCGGAAGGGACTCCCCGGTCAGCGTCGATTCGTCGGCCTGCAGACGCGACGCCTGCAGGATCCGGAGGTCGGCGGTGATGACGTCGCCCGCGTCCAGCAGCACGATGTCGCCGGGGACGAGCTGGTCGGCCGGAATCGCGCCCGCCGCACCGCCTCGTCGCACGTTCGACTGAACCCGACCGAGGTTCCGGAGCGCCTCCATCGCCCGGACCGCGCGCTGCTCCGTCACGAAGCCGATGGCGGTGTTGACGACCAGCACGACGAGGATGCCCAGCGCTTCGAGGCGTTCATCGAAGGCGAAGGCGACCAGGGCGGCGGTCGCCAGCAGGGCGACGATCGGGTTCGCGACCTGATCGAAGAGCATGCGCGTGAGGCTGCGGCGCTTCTGCTCCCGAAGTCGATTCGGGCCGTAACGACGCTGCCGCCGTCGAGCCTGGCTCGGCGACAGTCCGCGCGCCGGGTCGACCTGCAGCGCCTCGAGCAGCGTCTCCGGCGGCAGGGACCAGCTATGCGACGGCGTCTGCGGTGCCGGACCCGGCCCGAGCCCGCCCGGCCGACGGCGGGCCTCCGCTTCGCTCGCTCGTGTGGTGCTCAGTCGCGTGACCAGCGGACGCGGACGAGCAGGTTCTCGTAGTCGGTCGTCGTAGGCGGGTGCTCGAGCTGCCCTTCGTAGGCTCGTTCCAGCGCGCGGCCGAGGCTCTCCGCCAGCTTGCCGTCGGTCAGCCGCACGACGAATCCCGAGTCGTCATCCTGGATGTCCATGATGCGCTTCAGTGGATGCTCCTTCTTCTCCGCCTCCTCGACGTTGTGGATCAGCCCGAGGATCTCGTCGCGATGCGAGGCGGCGAAGTCGCCCTGCACGTGAAGCTCGCCGCCAGGATAGTCGTTCTCGATGCGCTCGCAGGCCGGGCAGACCTGCTCGTAGGATCCGATCGGGGCCTTCTTCCAGGTCCACCGGCCGTTGCGATAGCTCGCACCGCATTTCGGGCAGCCCGCGAGCTCCGGCAGCTTGCCCGAGGTCTCTTCATGGATTCGCCGGGGTCGCCGGGGTGCCTTCGGCGGGG
The DNA here is from genome assembly GCA_963698485.1 of uncultured delta proteobacterium. Lineage (GTDB taxonomy): Bacteria > Myxococcota_A > UBA9160 > UBA9160 > UBA4427 > UBA4427. The sequence goes on from CAVORA010000007.1 coordinate 631,045, forward strand.
GATTCGTCGTCGAGCGTCGCTGGGACATCGGGCTGCTCCTTAATCTGACTCGGCGCCTTGCGAATCGGCAACGCGAGGCGCGAGGCGGCAACGGGTGTCCGGGGAATCTGCAACCCCCGTGCCGCGTCGTGATGCGCTCGATGTCGGCCTTCTCGTCGGCCGCCCGCCGCTGCATGGCGCCTCGGATCGATCGAGCCGGGTCTGTATCCGTGGTCGACGGCCACGGCCGTGACTGTTTGTCCGCCAGCGGGCCGATCGCCGGCGCGCCTCCCGAACGTTCTCGCCGAGCGTGGATCGGGCGATCTCCAGCCGCACGGCATCATGCTTGCGGAGCTCCATACGACGAAGAGGGCAGGTTCGCCGGTCCGTCTCGGAGCGGGGCGTGGGATCTCGCGGGCGCCCCTGGCCTCGTCTTCGGCCCGCTGACCGATTGGCTCAGCCCGCAGCGGCGAGCTTCTCGATGACCGGCATCAGATCGAGCGTCGAGATGACGCCGCAGACGCGATCTCCCTCGACCACCCAGACCCTGTGAATGCGGTTCTCGCGCAGGCATCGTGCGACCACGTCGACGGGCGCATCGCTCGACACGCTGGCGAATGACTGCGTCATCACCGCCGAGACGGTTCTCCGGGCGAGCCGGTCCTGGAAATCCAGCGAGCCTCCCGAGAGTCCGCTGGGGAGCGAGAATTCGATCAGGTCCTGGAGAGGATCCGACTCGACCAGGATCGTGTCCCGCTCTTCGTACTCGGCCCGGAGCAGATCACTCGTCGAGATCACGCCGACGAAGCGTCCCTCGTCGTCGACGACCGGGGCGCCGTGGATGCCTTCTTCCACGAAGAGCTGTAGGACGTCCGCGAGGGACGACTCTGGACTGACCGAGACGACCGAGTCCGTCATGATGTTGCGCGCGGTGATGCTCTGCATGCTCGAGGGCTCCTCCTGGCTTCCATCGTGGATCTCGCTGGCCCGAGAGGCTCGGCGAGTGGGCAATGGCCCGCAAGATCGAGATGCATACGCCATGCCAGCGCTGTACGCGTCGAAGGTCGTCTCGGAGAGCGGACCCGGCGGACGACCGCCTAACGCATGCCCATGCCCACGTAGTCGTCGGGTGTCTTCGCGGGGGCTCGGGCTACGTCCGCCGGGTCGGGGCCGATGCGATCCGCCAGCTTCCGCAGCGCCGCCCGGTCGAAGTCGTAGAAATCGAGCGCGTTCTCGCCGAGGATGCGCCCGGTCTCCTGCTCCGGCACGCCGTGGAAGGCATGCTGCAGACAGGTGTCGGTATAGGGCCAGGTGCCTTCGGGATGCGGGTAGTCCGAGCCCCAGAGCAGGTTCGGGACACCGATCCGGTCGCGCATCTCGACCTCGCCGCGCGAGATGAAGGTCGCGGTGATCGCACAGTTCGTGCGCCAGTACTCGCTCGGTCGGCGCGGGATGCGATCGCGGAGCGCCTTCGAGTTCCACATGTCGTACATCTCGTCGAGACGCAGCAGCTCCTGCGGCACCCAGTGCGAGAGCGCCTCGGCGAAGACGAGCTTGAGCTTCGGGTGACGATCGAAGACGCCGCCCCAGATGAAGAACCAGATCGGCCGGCGGTCGAAGAAGGTGGATTCGGTGAAGTGGAAGAAGGACGCCAGCGGCTCTTCGGCCCCATAGACGTCGGGTCCGTCCGGTGCGCGAGCGTTGCCTCCATGCACGCTGATCGGCAGATCGAGGTCGGCGGCCGCTGCCCACAGCGGGTCGTAGCGCGGGTCGTGATAGCCCGGCAGGCCGGCCTCGATCGGGGGAATCAGCACGCCGCCGCGCAGCCCGGATTCACGCGCCCGGCGAAGCTCTTCGATCAGCAGCGACACGTCGTGGGCCGCCGGCAGCTGGATCACGCCGGCGCGACGGGCGGGGCTCTGATTGCAGAATTCGGCGAGCCAGCGGTTGTAGGCGCGTGCGCCCGCCAGCTGGAGCTCGAAGGGCCAGGGCTTCCCGCCGAAGATCTGACCGTTGCTCTCCATGATGTCGCTGAAAGGCGGATGATTCTCGACGAAGCCGTCCCCGAAGAGGATCTCCGCCGCGATGCCCTCCTCGTCGAGATAGCGATCTCGCACGGCCGAGTCGAAGAGACCGGCCGTCGCCTGGAGGGCGCGTTCCGAGAAGGCCTTCGACTGCTCGGGAGTGCCGCCGGTGGCCTGCATGAAGCCGCGGAGGAAGCCCGCCAGCGCGTCGAGGTCTCCGGCGGCCGCGGCCTCGGCCCGCTTCGCGCTCGGGCGGGCGCGCCAGTAGCGGTCGAAGTCGTCGCGATGAGCCGGATCGAAATAGGGGGCGAAGCCGGGGAGCGGCGGACCTGCATGGCCATCGCCCGAGATCAGCAGGTAGCGTGCGCGCTCTTCGGGCGATCGGGGTGAGGCCGGCATGGATCCTCCTGGCAGCGCGGCGGACGGGGTCCTTCGGCGGTCTTGCGAGCCGAAGGATGTCCCCGACCAGGGCGCTTCGAGATCGAGAGCTCTTGTGACTCGAGGCCGATCGGCGAAGCTCCCGACCCGTGAGACGGAGACAGGGTGCCAATCCCCGGTGTCTTGTCAAACGGCTGGGGTGCCATCGGATTCGCGGTTCGGGCTGGCCGACAGCAGGCCGGCTCGGCTCGTGTGTTGCGGAGCAAGGGGGGAGGAGCGCCGATGCAGCGAACGAATCCGCTCGGTCAACCGATCGGGCGCGCGGTCGAGGACTGGCAGTCTGCGCGGCGACCCGAGCAGGCGGTGATCAGCGGTCCGCGCTGCCGGCTCGAGCCGCTCGACGCCGAGCGTCACGCCGAGGCGCTCCATCGCGCCTACGGCGAGGACCGCGACGCACGACACTGGACCTACCTGCCCTATGGCCCCTTTCGGTCCAGCTCGGAGTACCGCGCCTGGGTCGCTGCGCATCAGGCCTCCGAGAATGACTGCTTCTTCGCGATCGTCGACGCCGCGCGGGAGACGCCGGTCGGGGTTGCCGCCTATCTGCGAGTCTCGCCCGAGACGGGCTCGATCGAGGTCGGGCATCTCCGCTACGCGGCCGCGCTGCAGCGCACGCCGGCCGCGACCGAGGCGATGTACCTGATGATGAGGCGGGTCTTCGAGGACTGGGGATATCGGCGCTACGAGTGGAAATGCGACAGCCTGAACGAGCCGAGCCGCGCCGCGGCCGCGCGCCTCGGTTTTCGCTACGAGGGCGTCTTTCGCAACGACCTCGTCACGAAAGGTCGCAATCGCGATACGGCCTGGTTCTCGATCACCAACGAAGAATGGCCGGGCATCCGAGGCGCGCTCGAGGCCTGGCTCGAGCCGGCGAACTTCGACCGCGAGGGGCGCCAGCGCAAGCGGCTCCGGGAGTGGATGCCGGAGACGGCCGGTACACCGATCGTGTCCGATCTCTGATCGGCGAGGCTGGACCGCGAGCTCGCTTCCCGGCCTAACACGAGGAGAATGCTTCGATCCGATCGCAGAGGGGGTCGAAGGCGCGCATGAAGCCGTCGAGATCTTCGTAGCGGGCGCCCTGGATGAACTCGCTCACGCCGAGCTCCTCGAGCCGCGCCAGGCGTTCGACGTCCGCCTCGCGCGAATCGCGTCCGAGGGCCCCGAACACCGCGATCTCGGGCGCCCCGCGACCGGCCTCCGCGAAGCGAGTCCGGAGCTCGGCGACGGGCTCGCGGAGCTTCTCGGGATCGTCGGTCATCGGCATCCATCCATCGCCGAGACGCGCTGCCCGCGCGAGGGCATGAGGGGCGCCGCCGCCGATCCAGATCCGCGGTCGCCGCGGATTCGGGCGAAACACGAAGGGCTGACCATGCGACACGATCTCGTCGTTCGGCGCATCGAAGGCGTCGCGCAGGAAGCGCAGCGTGTCGTCGGTGATTCGAGCGCGTGCCCGTCGATCCACGCCGACCGCGCGGAACTCCGCCTCCATCCAGCCGACCCCCACGCCCAGCTCGAGGCGCTCGCCCGACAACTCCTGGATCGTCGCGATCGCCTTCGCGGTCGGCAGGGCGGGTCGGTACGGGACCACCAGCACGGCGGTGCCCAGGCGGATCGTCTCGGTCGCCGCGGCGAGCCAGGCCAGGGAAGCGAGGGGGTCGAGGTAGCGCCCACCCGAGCCCTCGGTCTGATCAGGCGGGATCGCGATGTGATCGGGGACCCAGATCGTGTCGAGCCCCCCGGCCTCCGCGCGCATCGCGCTCTCGCGCAGAACCTTCGCGTTGGCCGCGGTCCCCATCAGGCGCAGGGCGAATCCGAATCGCATGAGGCCTCCATTGCGTGGGCTTTCGCCCTTTCGCCCTTTCGCGTGCGGAGGGTCGTTCGACCGGGCGCAAACGACGACCGGCTACCTCGTGGACGCGCTTCCGTCGTTTGCGTTATTTTACGCCGCGTTGGCTGGTCGAGATCGTTTCCCAGAGCACTTTGCGCGGAAAACCGCGCCTCTATATTCCCTATCCCGGTTTCCGGGGCGGGTCGTGGCGACGGCCTCCGCGACACACGCTCCTGGGAGGTTCGACCCTGAGTTCGCAGCCGACATCCTCATCGAATTCCGCTTCCAGGCAGTCGCCTGATGAGGATTTCATCTCCGCCCGGAACGTCCATCTGGCCTTCGGCCGTCGCGTCGTCTTCAAGGGCCTCGAGTGTCATCTGCGCAAGGGAGCGATCCATCTCCTGCTCGGCGGCAGCGGCAGCGGCAAGTCCACGCTGTTGCGCATGATCGGCGGGCTGCAGCAGCCGGACTCCGGAGAGATCCGCGTGGCGGGACATCTGCTCAGCGGTCTGCGCGAACGCGAGCTGGGCGAGATCCGCAAGGGTATCGGGATGCTCTTCCAGAATGGAGCCCTGCTCGATTCGCTGAGCGTGCTCGAGAACGTCGGGCTGCCGCTGCGGGAGCATACGAAGCAGACGAAAGCCCAGATCGCGGAACGGGTCGGGCAGGTGCTGCACTCGGTCGGCCTCGAGGACGTCGAACATCTGCTTCCGCGCGAGCTTTCCGGCGGCATGCTGCGACGCGTCGCTTTCGCTCGGGCAATCGTGATGGAGCCGGAGATCTTGTTATGCGACGAGCCATTCTCCGGCCTCGATCCGCTCAACGTGAGTCGGATCGAAGATCTCTTGATACGGCTGAACAAGGAGCTCGGCCTGACGATCGTCGTCACCTCCCATCACATGGCCTCTTCATTGCGGATGGCGGACCAGATGATCCTGCTGCGCGACGGAAGATGCTTCGCGGGAACGCCGGAAGAGCTCGCAGCCAGCGATGACGAAGGCGTGATCGAGTTTCTCGGCGAAGACGGTCGAGCGTTCCTGGCGCGACTGCACGAGATTCGCGAGCCCCTGCCGGGATCCGCGACTTCGGAGGAGCGGCCATGACCGGAGCGATTCGCAGTCTCGGGGCGCAGGCGACGTCGCTGGTCGAAGGCCTCGGGCAGGTGGCGAATTTCGGCGGCTCGATCCTCGTTGCCCTCGTGAAGCCGCCGACGCGCTTCGGCTTCTTCGTGCGCGCCCTCTACGACGCGGGCGTGCTGTCCGTTGCCCTGATCTGTCTGTCCGGATTCACGGTGGGCATGGTGCTCGGTCTGCAGCTCTACACCACGCTCACCCGCTTCGGCGCCGAGGAAGGGCTCGGTGCGGTCGTCGGACTGTCGCTCGTGCGCGAGCTCGGCCCCGTCGTGGCCGGCCTGCTCGTCACGGGTCGAGCGGGCTCCGCGATCACCGCGGAGATCGGCTCGATGAAGTCGACGGAGCAGCTCGACGGGCTGCGGATGATGGCGATCGACCCGCTGCATTTCGTGGCGATGCCGCGCGCGCTCGCGCTCACGGTCGCGATGCCGCTGCTGAACGGGCTCTTCATCGTCTTCGCGATCGCGGGAGCCTACGGCATCGGCGTCTCCGTGCAGGGCCTCGACGGCGGTGTCTACCTCTCGGGTCTCGAGAGCGCGGTGCGATTCGGAGACGATGTGGGGCAGAGTCTGCTGAAGAGCCTCGTCTTCGGCCTGCTGCTCGGATTGATCGCGACCTACAAGGGACATGCCTGCTCGCCGGATGCCCAGGGCGTGGCCCGTGCGACGACCTCGACGGTCGTGACGGCCTCGGTCGTGATCCTGCTGAGCGACTATGTGATCACCGCACTCTGGGGCGTCTAGCGGGATCGCCCACTCCGACCCGGGCGTACCGACCCGGCCAGCGCGGGCCTCGGGCCCAATGATTCGATCGGCCAGCAGACGTGGCGCGGTCCAGGAAGCGAAAGAGAGAAGGGTTAGTCATGCAGAACAATGCGACGCGCGATCTGATCGTCGGCATCTTCGTCCTCATCGGACTCGGAGCGCTCGCGTACCTGTCTCTCCAGGTCGGCGGGCTCGAATTCGGTGGGCCGGACAAGATGGTCCTCAAGGCGACCTTCGACGACATCGGCGGGCTCTCGGTCCGGGCGCCCGTTCGGATCGCCGGGGTCAAGGTCGGACAGGTCTCCGCGATCGATCTCGACGACGAGCTGCGGGCGACCGTCTATCTCGAGGTCGAATCCGATCTGGAGCTGTCGATCGACTCGTCTGCCGCCATCCGCACTTCGGGTCTGCTCGGCGATCAGTTCATCTCGATCGAGCTGGGCGCCGAGGACGAGGTCCTCGCAGACGGCGAGGAGTTCGCGTTCACCGAGAGCGCGCTCTCGATCGACAAGCTCGTCGGTCGCCTGGTCCACGACGCCGGGGTTTCGGACTAGCTTGCGGTCCGGGCGGGCGGGAGGGTTCGAGTTGGGCGGGATGCGCCGGAAGATATTCGCGATCGCGTTCGTGGCGGCGCTGTCGGCGAGCCTCGGCTGCGCGACGCCGGAGCGGCCCGATCCGTGGGAGCCGATGAATCGCGGGATCTTCGCGTTCAACGAGGCGCTCGATCGCTACGCGCTCGAGCCGGTCGCGACCGTCTGGGACTACGTCCTGCCGGGCTTCGTGCAGACCGCGATCGACAACTTCTTCGTCAACCTGAACGTGCCGATCGTGCTCGCCAACGACGTGCTGCAGGCCAAGCCGATGGCCGCGATCGAAGACCTGACCCGATTCCTGCAGAACATCGTATTCGGGCTCGGCGGCTTCATCGACATCGCGACGATGGTCGAGATTCCGAAGAACGACGAGGATTTCGGCCAGACGCTGGGCTATTGGGGAGTTCCTGCAGGGCCGTATCTGATGGTGCCGATCCTGGGGCCCTACACCCTGCGGGACGGATTCGGCGAGATCGTCGATACCGGCGCCGCCTCCTACGCCTACTACAACCTGTTCTGGTTCGACGTCGTGGGCTTGAACGGTGTCGAGGCCTTCGGGGCGTCGGTCGGGGTGAAGGGTCTCGAGCTGCTCAATCTGCGTGCGATCTATCTCGAGGAGATCGAGGAGAGTCGCAGAGATGCGTTCGACTATTATGTGTTCATCCGGAGCGCGTATCTCCAGAATCGCCGCGCAAAGGTGCTGGACGAGACGGATGCGCCGGCCGAGGACGAGTCGGATCTCTATTTCTTCGGCGAAGACGACGAGGATTTCGATTCGGATGAAGACTTCGACGACGAGGAGGAGGACTACGATGATCTCGACTGAACGGATTTCCAGTGCCGATCGAAGCCCGGGGCGCTCGCTCGCTGGCCTGCTCGTCATGGCGCTCCTGCTCGTCGCCGTCGGCGCGTCGCCCTCGAACGCGGCAGATGATCCGGCGATCACCAGCGCGCCCCGTCAGCTGATCGACGAGACCGCCCTCCAGATCATCGATATCCTCGCCATGAAGGAGGAGACTCCCGAGAGCCGGATTCGCCGGATCGAGGAGATCGCCTACGAGATCTTCGACTTCACGACCATGTCGAAGCTCGTGCTCGCGCGGAACTGGCGAAAGCTCGACAAGGAGAAGCGCGCGGAGTTCGTCCGGGAGTTCAAGCGTCACTTGTCTCGCACCTATGGCACGCGTCTGGATCGTTACGACCAGGAGAAGGTCGACGTCTACGCGGCACAGGTCGAGGTCCGGGATGACGTCTCCGTCAAGACCCGGATCGTCGGCGGCCAGTTCGACGGCGCCGAGATCTCCTATCGCCTCAGGAATCGCAAGGATCAGTGGCGGATCATCGACGTCGTCATCGAGGGCGTGTCGCTGGTTTCCAACTACCGCTCCCAGTTCGCCGAGGTCCTGAACTCGGGGACCATCGACGATCTCCTCGCCAAGCTGCGCGACAAGAATTTCGTCGTCGACGAAGGGGAGCCGGAGAAGACGAGCTAGGGATCGGGGCTCAGCCGCCGTCTCCCGGTTCCTCGGCCTCGGGCGGCGTCGCATCGTCCAGATCGTCCCGGAAGCCTTCGGGCAAGACGACCTTCTGGCGCCCGCCCTTCTTGCCTCGCTTCACGCGCATCGCGCCGGGTGGGAAGAGCAGCTCGGGATCGCCCTCCTCGAGGATGGCCTCGAGCTCCGCGAGCGACTCCGTCCGGATCAGCTTGTCGCGCATCTTCGTCGAGCCCGGAAAGCCCTTCGTGTACCACGTCGCGTGCTTGCGAAAGTCGCGAATCCCGAAGCGTTCGCCGGTCCATTCGCATAACAGCCGCGCATGCTCTCGCATGGTCTCCATCACGCGTCCGAAGTTCGGGGGATTCTCGGGCGCGCGGCCCGCGAAGACGGCCGCCAGGTCGCCAAAGAGCCACGGACGACCGAGGCAGCCGCGACCCACGACGACGCCGTCGCAGCCGGTCGCGCGCATCATGCGCAGCGCGTCCCAGGCCTCCCAGATGTCCCCGTTCCCGAAGACCGGAATCGACGTCACTGCCTGCTTGAGCTCGCCGATCGCGTTCCAATCCGCCTCGCCGTCATAGAGCTGGGCCGCGGTGCGAGCGTGCAGAGCGACGGCCTGGCAGCCTTCGGCCTCGGCGATCCGACCGGCGTCGAGGAAGGTCAGCCAGTCGTCCTCGATGCCCATCCGGAACTTGATCGTGACCGGGACGGAGCCGGCGTTCCGGACGGCGGCCCGCACGATCGACTCGAGCAGCTTCGGCTTGGCGGGAATCGCCGCACCGCCGCCGCGGCGGGTCACCTTGCGAACCGGACAGCCGAAATTCATGTCGATGTGATCGACGCGGTCCTCGCCGACCAGCAGCTTCGTCGCCTCGGCCACGTAGTGGGGATCGACGCCGTAGAGCTGGAGGCTGCGCGGGCTCTCGTCGGGGTCGAACTCCGAGAGCCGCAGGGTCTTCTCGTTGCGCTCGACCAGCGCGCGGGCGGTGATCATCTCGGACACGTAGAGCCCCGCGCCGAATTTCCGACACAGGCGGCGAAAGGGAGCGTTCGTGATCCCCGCCATCGGGGCGAGCACGACGGGCGGATCGGCGAGGATCGGCCCGATCGAGACGGGTGCGAACTCGCCCGGCGCGGCCGGGCGGACGTCTCGATTGATCTCGCTCACGTAGATCGGGTCCATGGGCCGGGTTGATACCACGCTTGTCGGGTCGGGAAAATCGTGGTGCGGGGATCTCGCGCACCGCTGGACGGGAGGTGACCGGCGACGGTGGCGGTCTTCGGTCGGCTCGAGGCGGCTCGTGCTTCGTCCCGTGGGGGCGATCAGGCATCCCTTGCGATCTGGCCGAGAAGCGGCTGCACTCGCGCCATGTCGAGACTTTCCCCGCGACCGATCGCCGCTGCTCTCGGATCGATGATCCTGCTCTCGTTGTCGCCGGTGGCGGCGCAGGTGCCGCTGCTTCCGGACGAGCTCGAGCGGATCGACGTGATCGCGATCGAGCGGGATGGGCGCGACTACTACGCCTTCGATGCGCTGACGGGGCGGCGATCCACGATTCGCCTCGAGATCGGGGAAGACGTCCTGTTCCAGCGCAGCCGGGGGCGGATCGGTCTGGTGCTGACGGATCGGCGGGTGCTGGGGGTCGCCTCGGGGCTGCCCTGGCTCGAAGAGCGGCTCGGACTCCAGGAGCTGCCGACCGCGCGCGGACTCGTCGAGGATCGCATCGGGCTGGTCGTGACGAACCGCAGGGCGCTCGCCTTCACCGCCACGAGCGGCTGGATCGCCGAGGATTTCGGGCCGAAGGAGGACGCGTCGGCGCTCCGGGCGGGCGCCGCGGCCGGCGTCGTGACCACGAATCGCCGCGCGCTCGGCATCGCGCCCTCCCTGCGGAACTTCGTGGCGGCGGACTTCCGCGTGCAGGAGGATCTCGAGTCGGTGACGGCCCAGGACACGCTGATCACGCTTCGCACCAATCGGCGGATCCTGGTCTTCTCGGCGCCTCGGGCCAGCTGGTCCGAGCAGAAGCGGCTGATCCGCTAGCAGCGTGCCTCGCCCCGGCGCCGTTCCGCGACCGTTCAGGCTAGATGAACTGGGCCAGCTGAGTGCTCGCCACGCGCCATCCGTGCCCGAAACGGGCCAGTGCTCGAGCGCGCGCCATGGACTCGTTCTGCGAGCTGATCGTCACGATCCTGGTCTCGGGCCGGTCGAACCGAACCATCCGAAGGCGATAGGTCTTCATCTTCCACTGACCAACAGCAGCGTCGATCGGGATCGCTCGGGCAGACACTCTGCCGCGAGGGTCCCGTCGCATCTTTGTCCGTCTGTCGTCGTCGATTCATTTTGGGGTGGAGCGGGTCGGTACGAATGCCGGATTTGCTTGCTCGCTTCCGGCGCCTGCAGCGCTCCCTCGGCGCATCGCCTCTCTCTCGGATGAGCCCGGGGGGCCGCCAGCCACCGGGGACGTGCGGCGCTGCGCTCGACGTCTCGCGCTGCGGCTTGACGATCAGCGCGGATGGCCCACTCTAGGCGGCACCCCCCGACAGATCGCAACGCGAAGAGCGTGCGAGGTCCTCGACGTCCGCCATTCCGGACGCCTTGCGAGCTTCTCCGGCCGCCGCAGTCCCTGCGTCGGCCGAGGGCCCGCGGCGATTCCGGATCCGCGGCGAGGCTCGCTCGCCCCGAGCGACCATCGCGGGCCGTTGCGCGCGGCTCGGGCCGGTCGATTCGGCCGTCGGAACGATGGGTCGGCACGAACGAGAACAGGGAGCTGAGACGTCATGGCAGCCAGGCCAAAGAAGGCCGCCGCCCGGAAGAGCCCGGCGGCCGCCAACGGATCCGGATCGACGCGGAAGAAGAAGGAGGTCGCCTACGACGAGAAGGCGATCCAGACCCTCGACGCGCTCGAGCATATCCGGCTGCGGACGGGCATGTACATCGGGCGGCTCGGCGACGGCTCCACGCCGGTCGACGGCATCTACGTGATGCTCAAGGAGGTCATCGACAACTCGATCGATGAGTTCATCATGGGCGAGGGCAAGAAGATCGAGATCGCGAGGAACGATCGGACCGTCGAAGTGCGCGACTACGGTCGCGGCATTCCGCTCGGCAAGGTCGTCGACTGCGTCAGTCAGATCAACACCGGTGGCAAGTACAACGACGACGTCTTCCAGTTCTCGGTCGGTCTGAACGGAGTCGGTACGAAGGCGGTGAACGCGCTGTCCTCGGACTTCGAGGTCCGCAGCATTCGCGACGGCCAGTTCAAGCAGGCGAATTTCGTCCGCGGGAAGCTCAAGAGCGAGAAGGGCGGGAAGTCGAGCGAGCCCAACGGAACCTATATCCGCTTCACGCCCGACGAGGAGATCTTCGGTCCCTACGAGTTCCAGGAACAGTTCATCGAGCACAGGCTCCGCTACTACGCCTACCTGAACAGCGGCCTGAAGCTCGTCTACACGCCTCAGGACGGCAAGGCCGAGTCCTATCAGTCGAGAAACGGACTGAAGGACCTGCTGACCGACGAGTTCGGCGACGCTCAGCCCCTCTACGAAATCGCGCATGCGGAAGGCGACCGCTTCGAGCTGGCCTTCACGCATGGCAACGCCTACGGCGAGTCGTATTTCTCCTTCGTGAACGGCCAGTACACGAACGATGGCGGGACGCATCAGAGCGCCTTCCGTGAGGGCCTGCTGAAGGGCGTGAACGAGTACGCGAAGAAGAGCTATGCGGGCGAGGACGTTCGCGACGGGATCGTCGCCGCGATTGCGGTCAAGCTCCAGGATCCGGTCTTCGAGAGCCAGACCAAGAACAAGCTCGGCTCCGCGGACGTGCGCGGCTGGCTGGTGCCGGCGGTGAGGGATCAGGTGATCCGCTGGCTCCACGCGAACCAGAACGAAGCGAAGATCCTGCTCGAGAAGGTCGCGCTCAACGAGAAGATTCGAAAAGAGCTGTCGGCGATCAAGAAGGACGCGCGGGAGCGCGCCAAGAAGGTCGCGATCCGGATCCCCAAGCTCACGGACTGCAAGTTCCACTACGACGACCCGAAGGCCAAACGGCGCGAGGATACGGTGCTCTTCCTGACGGAGGGCGACTCGGCGGCGGGGGTGATGGTGCCGACGCGCGACGTCTATACCCAGGCGATCTATTCGCTGAAGGGCAAGCCGCTCAACTGCCATGGGCTGAAGCGCGACGCGATCTACAAGAACGAAGAGCTCTACAACATCATGCGGGCTCTCGGAATCGAGGAGAGCATGGACGGCCTTCGCTACAACCGGGTGGTGATCGCGACGGACGCGGACGTCGACGGCATGCATATCCGCAACCTGCTCCTCACGTTCTTCCTGCGCTACTTCGAGGATCTCGTCCTCAAGGGCCACGTCTACATCCTCGAGACGCCGCTCTTCCGCGTTCGAAACAAGAAGGAGACGCGGTACTGCTATTCGGAGGGGGAGCGGGATCGAGCGACCGAGGAGATCAAGGGGCCGGAGGTCACCCGCTTCAAGGGTCTCGGCGAGATCAGTCCGAAGGAGTTCGGCCAATTCATCGGAGAAGGGATCCGGCTCGTGCAGGTGAGCGTCGGATCCATGGGCGAGGTCGAGAAGAGCCTCGACTTCTTCATGGGCAAGAACACGCCGGCCCGAAAAGACTTCATCGTCGACAACCTTGCCACGGACGTGCTGTAGCCGTGTCCGTCGTCCATCCTGACGCCGAGAGCGGAGATTTGCGATGAGCCAACTCGAATCCTTGATGAAGGATCACTTCGTCGAGTATGCGAGCTATTTCATTCTCGATCGTGCCATCCCGGAGCTGCGGGACGGTCTGAAGCCCGTGCAGCGACGCATCATGCACACGCTGTTCCGGATGCACGACGGGCGCTTCCACAAGGTCGCCAACGTCATCGGCGACACGATGAAGCTCCATCCGCACGGTGACGCCTCGATCGGCGATGCCCTCGTCGTGCTCGCGAACAAGGATTATTTCATCGAGCGGCAGGGCAACTTCGGCAATCTGCTGACGGGCCATCCCTCCGCAGCGCCCCGCTACATCGAGTGTCGCCTGACGGAGCTCGCGCTCGAGACGATGTTCCATCCGGCGCTGACGGATTTCGTGCCGTCCTACGACGGGCGCAACGAGGAGCCCGTCGTCCTGCCGACGAAGCTGCCCGTCGTCCTGATGACGGGCGCGGAGGGCATCGCGGTGGGCATGGCGACCAAGATCCTGCCGCATAACCTGCCCGAGATCTGGAAGGCGCAGATCGCCATCCTCAACAAGAAGAAGTTCGTGCTCTACCCCGACTTCCAGCAGGGCGGGCTGATGGACGTCTCGGCCTACGAGGACGGCGCGGGCAAGGTCGATGTGCGCGCGAAGATCGAGTCGCGGGATCGCAAGACCGTGGTGATTCGCGAGATCCCCTTCGGTACGACCACGGAGGGCCTGATCTCGTCGATCGAGTCGGCGGTCCAGAAGGGGCGCGTCAAGATCTCTTCGATCGACGACTTCACGACCGACAAGGTCGAGATCGAGCTCTCGATCGCGCGCGGCTCGGATGCGAAGGAAGTCATTCCGCAGCTCTACGCCTATACCGATTGCTCGGTGTCGGTCTCTTCGAACCTGAACGTGATCCACGATCGCAAGCCGGTCCAGATGACGGTGACGGCGATCGCAGAGGCGCTGACGGCGGCGCTGAAGGATCAGCTGAAGCGCGAGCTCGAATACGACCGCGAGCAGCTGATCGATCGCAAGCATTGGCTGACGCTCGAGCAGATCTTCGTGGAGAAGCGCGTCTACAAGGACATCGAGAACAAGAAGACCTCCGAGACCGTGAAGAAGGCGGTCTGGGACGGGATGCAGAAGCACAAGCGGCTCTTCGTGCGGCCGATGGTCGACGAGGACGTGACGCGCCTGCTCGAGGTCCGGATCCGGCGGATCTCGGCCTATGACATCGAGCGCAATCGCAAAGAGATCGAGGACATCGACAAGAAGATCAAGGCCATCGAGCGCCAGCTCAAGAACATGGTCAAGACCACGATCGCCTACCTCGAAGGCATGATCGAAAAATACGGCGATCAATACCCGCGGCGAACGAAGATCACGGAGATCGAGGCGGTCGACAAGAAGGCGGTCGCGCGTCAGAACCTGCGGCTCTCGTACGACAAGAAGTCGAGCTTCTTCGGGACCGAGGTCCGTGGCGACCAGTTCAAGATGACGGTCTCCGAGTTCGAGCACATCCTCGGAATCGCCAAGGATGGCACCTATCGGATCATGAACGCGCCCGAGAAGGTGCTCTTCACCGGCCCGATGATCTACGCCGAGCTCTTCGACCCGGACGAAGGCGTCGAGTTCACCGTCATCTATCGCGACAAGAAGAAGTTCGCCTTCGCCAAGAAGATCAAGATCGAGAAGTTCATCCGGAATCGCGAGTACCGACTGATCAAGGACGCCGGCGGACGCATCGATCATCTCCTGCCGGCGGGCGAGACGGGGATCGTGCACATGGACTTCGTGCCGGCCAAGCGCCAGCGGCTGAAGCAGGCCGAGTTCGACCTCTCGACGCTCGAGATGACGAGTCCGACGGCGCGGGGCACGCGCATGGCGCCCAAGCCCGTCGGGAAGCTGAAGGTCGTGGCGGCAACCGACGGCAAGTCGTCTCGCAAGGCCGCGAAGAAGTCGGCGGCGCGAGGATCGGCGGACCCCGAGGACGAGGCGGGTCAGGGAGATCTGTTCTGAGGGCCGGCGATCGCTATTCCCTGGCCGAGTGGTCCCCGCGACCGTCGTGCGGGTGCGGTCCATGCTGGTGCTCCCCTCTCGCGGCTCGCTCGTTTCGTGTGCTCTGGCTGCTCGCTGTCTTCGGGATCCTGCTCGCATGCGATTCGCCGGGTCGGCCCGCGCGGCTCGAGGCGCTCGGGCCGGAGCTCGGGCTGGCCTTCCACGAGGAGCTGACGCCGGCGTCGTCGGCCGCGATCGAGGCGATGCCCTCCCTGCGCGCGCGTTCCCAGAACTTCTTCGTGCGCGCGCTCGAGTCGGAGGACGTGCTCGTCTTCGACTGGGTTCGGCGCGACGGACGCCTCAAGGATCGCGATCGCGAGAGCCGGACCGTGATCGCGGTTCGGACGGAGGGTCGCGAGCTGCCGGCCTTCGTCTGGGTCCGGCGCGGGCGAATCGAGCGCGAAGAGCAGCGACGGCTCGGGGAGTCGCTGGACTTCGGCAGCCCCGATGCTTTTTCCGACGCCTACGATGTCTTCGGGCTCGACCGGGCCGGGCTGCGCGCGCTCTTCTCGGATCCGCTGCGAAAGGAGCTCGAGCTGCCCCCCGGATTGCACGTCGAGGGCGCCGGCTCGTGGTGGATCGGCTATCGCCCGGGTCGGGTCATTCCGGCCGAAGAGATCGCGGCGCGGATCGAGGAGATGAAGCAGGTCGTCGCGCCCTTCGCCCGTCGGTCCACCGCGAGTCCCGCCTTCGGACGCTGAGCCGGCCCTTCAGGTCCGTGTGGGCTGCGGGCATTCGTGTCGCAGCGCGAACGCGGGCGGGCCGAGCCCGATCGTCAGCGTGCTGCCCGGGCCGGGAATCACGGTGGCGTCGACGCCGAAGCCTGCGAGGCTGAATCCCGTCGCGTCTTCGTGCAGCCCCTCCGTTCGAGGCTGGACGGGCGCCAGCCTTGCCTTCTGTATCATAATTCGATAATTATGAAAATATGAAGAAGCAAGACGTGCTTTCGGCCCTTGCGGCGCTGGCTCAGGAGACACGGCTCGATGTATTTCGTCGCCTGGTGCAGGCCGGTGCGCCCGGTCTCGCTGCGGGCCAGCTCGCGACGGCTCTCTCGATCTCCCCGGCGACGCTGTCCTTTCATCTGAAGGAGCTTCGCAATGCGCGGCTCGTGACGAGCGAGCGACAGGGGCGCTCGATTCGGTACGCCCCGAATTTCGCCGTGATCGCGGCGCTCGTCAGCTATCTGGGCGAGAACTGCTGCCGCGACGTCGCGCGTCCGCCGGCGCGATCGCGGGGCTGATCATCGCCAGACGAGGCCCCGGAAGTCCGGAGCCCATTTCGAACCGGGTCAGGGAGAAGGATCATGAGACTGCAGCTCGCCCTCAACGTCGACGACATCGACCAGGCCGTCGATTTCTACTCGAAGCTCTTCGCGACGGAGCCCGCGAAGCGCAAGCCCGGATACGCCAACTTCGCGATCGAGAATCCGCCGCTCAAGCTCGTCCTCTTCGAGGTGAAGGGCGCCAGCGAGCGTCTGAATCATCTCGGGGTCGAGGTGTTCGAGGCGGAGGACGTGACCGCCGCCACGAATCGCCTGAAGGAAGCCGGGCTCGCGGCGCTCGTCGAAGACGAGACGACCTGCTGCTATGCGAAGCAGGACAAGGTCTGGGCGGTCGAGCCGCAAGGGCTCCGCTGGGAGTGGTATCGCGTGCTCGAGGACAGCGAGTCAGCCGGTGAAGACGCCGCGGCCGATCTGAAGAGCGAGCCGGCGCCGCGCGTCGAGGGCTGCTGTTAGGTCAGTGTCGGCTCTGTCTCTCAGTACTGCCGCCAGCGGCGCTGGATGTGGCGCTGCCGCGCGTCGACCTGGCGGCGTCGCTCGGAGGGCGTCACGATCGGCACGTCTTCGGGAATCAGGTTCCAGACGTCCTCGACCCGCGTGACGCTGGTCTCGAGCGTGGGCATCTCGTCCCGATCGGGCGGCTCGCGGAAGATGAAGCGCATCGACATCGTCAGCTTGGGAAGCCCCGTCGTGTCCAGCCATCCGGGCGTCCCGGGGTCCCGCTTCGACACCACGTAGTAGCGGGCGCCGTCCGAGGCGATCGGATTCTGGGATCCGGTCTGACTGCTCACGTAGTTGGCCTGGTCCGGGGACTCGCCCCAGAGATTGCTCAGCTGGAAGCCGAGGTAGTACGGCTCGACGGGCGCCATGACGCGGATCACGAGCGCCTCGTCGTCCGCGAGCTCGAGCGTGCCGGCCGAATAGAGCTGCCCGGCACCGGCGGTGCCGCCGGCGATGAAGGGCGGGGCGGGCGGGTTCAGATCGTTTCGGGGGAAGGCCAGTCGCCCGTCGCCGTTGCGATCGCCGTTGACCTCGAGCCCGAGCTCGTGGAGCCGATTCCAGAACTTGATCTGATTGCCGACCAGGCGACCGATCTCCGAGAGGTGCATACCCATCTCCGAGCTCGTTCGCGGGGGCCGCGGCGCGCCCCGCATGTCGAGCCGAACGATCTCGAGCTCGAGGGGCACTTCCCGGTTCCAGTCGGAGAAGATCTCGCGCACGTTCAGCTGGGTCGCTGCGCGCATGCGATAGGTGATCGTGCCGAAGGGCGTCGGGCAGGGCGCCTCGGCGCGGCTCGCCAGGAAATGTCCCTGGTAGTCTCGTGGTCGGCGTGAGGCCACGATGATCTCGAAGCGGCCTTCGGCGTCGAGCTCGAGCTCGAACTGGTCGATGGAGTCGAGCGTCTGGTTCCGGCACTCCCGCATCTCGGCGAGCTCCCCCGTCTGCCCCACCTGCGCCGTCGTCGTCTGGAAGATCGCGACCCGCGGCGCGCGATTTCCAGCACCGCCCCGCTCGCCGTTTCGCCAGGCGGTCGTGTCGAGCGCGCGGCCGCGAATCCGGTAGATCCCGTCCGCGTCGATGGCCGCCGACAGGTACATCGTGTCGGGATTGTCGATCGTCCACTTCGAGAGCATCCGGACGGAGCGCTGGAAGTAGGGGAAGTCGGGGTCCTGCTGCGTCTGCGATTCGATGATCCGAACCAGGTGGCCGAGCAGGTATCGGTAGCCTTCGGCCAGATTGCGATCCGTGGGCTCCGGCGGATAGTAGGCGGGATCCTCGACACCCTGTCTGGCCTCCTCGAGGCCTCGGATGAACTCGATCCAGCCTTCGGTGAGAGCGGGCGGCGCGACCCGGGAGACGCCCTCGATCGTGACGGAACCCACCTCCGCGGGCGTTGGGACCGGTCCGTTCGCGGTGCCCGTACAGGCGGTCGACAGCCAGACGAGACCGAGGAGTGCGGCGCGCTGCGCGAGGGTCATCATGGGGCGTGGGCTCGACATCGGGTTTCCTCGCAGCGCATCGCGCGTCGCCGCTCTCGAACTGGAACTCGGGCGATCGCGATTCGCCCCGACGACGCCCGGCAGGAAGCGTGTGGCCCGCCGGGTGACGAGGCTGTTATCGTGGCCTCATCGATCGCGAGCGTCAATCGTCGACGTCGCGCGGGCGCGAGCAAACTCGAGGAACGGAGACGAATCATGGACGCGATGGAGGCTCTGTACACGACTCGTGCGATGCGCCGGGTGAAGACCGATCCGATCCCGGAGGCCGTGCAGAAGAAGATCCTGGATGCGGCCATCCGGGCACCGACGGGCGGCAACAGCCAGAACTGGCGCTTCCTGCTCGTCGATGATCCCGGCGTGAAGGGGCAGCTCGGGCCGATCTATCGAAGCTGCATGGAGACGCTCTGGGGCTCGATCTACAAGCAGCGACTCGATGAGGCGAAGGCCGCTCCCGATGATCCCGAGAGCGTCTCGTTCATGAAGATGTACCGGTCGGCGAGCTATCTGGGCGAGCATTTCGAGGACTATCCGCTGATCCTGTTCGCGTTCTGCCAGAATGACACGAGCGGGGGATCGATCTTCCCGGCGGTCTGGAACGCGATGTTGGCGGCGCGGACCGAAGGCGTGGGCACGGCACTCACGAGCGTGTTCTTCTTCCAGCTCGAGGAGATGAAGAAGGTGCTCGGCGTGCCGGACGAAGGCGGTTGGAATTTCAGCGCCTGCGTGACCTTCGGCTATCCGAAGGGGCGCTGGGGTGTCGCGCCCCGCCGACCGGCCCACGAGGTGTCGTTCCGGAACTCCTGGGATGGCGACCTCGGCTTCGAGATTCCCGAGCCGCTCTTCTCGCTCGATTGAGCGACGCGTTCGCCGACACGCGTGATCCGTCGGACGAGGAGGCAGGCTTCAGGTGGCTGATTTCGATGCGGTGATGTGGGACTTCGGAGGCGTCTTCTCGCCCTCTCCCTTCTCGACGATCGCGCGGATCGGACGCGAGAAGGGCTACGACGCCGAGCGCTTCTTCAGCGCGGTCTTCGGCTCCTATCACGGAGACAGCGATCACCCCTGGCATCGCCTCGAGCGCGGCGAGATCGACTTCATGGCGGCGCGCACCTCGATCATGGAGCTTGCCCAGGTGGACGGGATGGAGGCGGATCCGCTCGAGCTCTTCATGCGCATGGGGCAGGAGGGTGGCGGCATGCGTCAGGAGGTCGTCGCCCTCGCGACGCAGGTGAAGTCGCAGGGCTTCCAGACGGCGATCGTGACCAACAACGCCAAGGAGTTTCGCGAGAGCTGGACGAAGTCCGTGCCGATCGACGAGATCTGCCACGCGATCGTCGACTCGAGCGAGATCGGCATCCGCAAGCCCGACCCGCGAATCTTCGAGTTTGCGCTCGTCGAGCTCGGCGGCATCGATCCGCGCCGCACGATCTTCGTCGACGATTTCGCCGCCAACGTCGAGGCCGCCGAGGCGCTCGGCATGCGCGGCGTGCTGATGGCGGATGACTATCTGCCGGCGCTGGCCGAGGTCGAGCGGCTGACGCGTTGAGCTTCGAGGCGGCCGGCTATTCGATCAGCACGCCGTCCTTCTTGAGCTCGCCGACCTCGTGGATCGCGCCGAGCTCCTGGTCGAGGTAGCCCGGCCCTTCCGCGGTCGGGATGAACCAGCCCGTCGGGCACATCGTCAGGATCTCGACGAAGGAGAATCCCTGGCCCTTCAGCTGGGACTCGAAGGCGCGGTCGAGGAAGCGGCGCGCGCGGTGGACGCCCTTGGCGTCGTGGACCGAGGCGCGCGCGCAGTAGGCGGTGCCCTCGAGCCGCGCGAGCAGGTCGCCGATCAGGATCGGGTAGCCGTGCTGCTTGGCGTCGCGTCCCTCGATCGAGTTCTTCGTGCGCTGGCCGAGCACCGTCGTCGCGGTCATGTGGCCGCCGGTCTCGCCGAAGACGCCGTTGTTCAGCAGGATGCAGGTGACGTTCTCGCCGCGCGCCGCGGTGTGGATCACCTCCTGGAGACCCTCGTTCACCATGTCGCCGTCGCCCTGGAGCGTGAACACGAGGTTCTCGGGCAGCATGCGCTTGGCGCCGGTCGCCACCGAGGGCGCGCGCCCGTGGAGCGCCTGGATCAGATCGACGTCCATCAGGCTCGTGAGCGCCGTGTAGCAACCGATCCCGATCACGCCGATCGCCGTCTGTGATTGCCCGAGCGCCTCGATCGAGTCGAGGATCTGCCGCAGTGCGAGCGGCTCGCCGCAGCCCGGACACAGGTCGTGCTCGCCCATCAGCGTCAGCGCCGGTTGGAAGCTGCCCTGCTTGTGGCAGGCGCCCGTGGGCGGCGCGTCCGTCGGAATGACGCGCAGCGGATCCGGCTCGCTCGTCCCGGTCTTTCGTTCACTCATCCCACCACTCCTCTCGGCACGGGCCGGCCTTCGTAGGCGTCACGGATTCGCCCCGCGATCAGGTCACTGTCGAGCAGCGCGCCGATCCCGAAGCCGGCGGGATCGGTCGAGATGCCGCCGATCGGAACGACCGGCACCGATCCCAGCAGCGACAGCTGCACGTCTTCGATCATCTGTCCGGCGTTCTGCTCGAGGCAGGCGACGGTCCGGCATCCCGCTGCGGCGTCGACGAGCGGCTGCTTCGGGAACGGCCACAGGGTGATCGGCCGGAAGAGTCCGACCTTCAGGCCCTCTGCGCGCAGGTCGCGAATCGCGGCGCGCGCAAAGCGGGCGAGCGTCCCGAAGGCCACGACGAGCAGCTCGGCGTCGCCTTCGTCCTCGACCTCGCAGCGCTGCTCGGCGGCCTCGATCTCGTCCTCCTTGTCGGCGAGCTTCTGCCAGAAGCGGTTCGGCTCGATGCCCTTCGAGCCCTTCTCCATGCCGATCGGGTTGACGTTGCGGCTGCGCCCCGTGCCGCCGAGGCTGCCGTCGACGGCCCAGTCCTTGGCGGGCAGCGCGCCGAACTCGAGCCGCTCGATCGCGACGGACTCCGCCGTGTGGGCGAGCAGGTAGTCGCCGTAGATCACGACCGGGATGGCGCCACTTGTCGGCGAGGTGGAAGGCGAGCTGGGTGAGCTCGACGGCTTCGCCGACGCTCGTCGGGCGCGAGCACGATGTGTCGATAGTCGCCGTGACCGCCGCCGCGCGTCGCCTGGAAGTAGTCGCCCTGGCCGCGCGCCATGTTGAAGATCACGATCGGGATCTCCGCGCGCGTGATCTCGGACATCGACTCCTGCATCAGCGAGAGGCCCTGACCGGTCGAGCCCGTCGCCGCGCGCGCGCCGGTCGCCGCCGCGCCCCAGGCCTGACCGATCGCCTCGAGCTCGCTCTCGGCGTTGATGCACGCGCCGCCCTCCTCGGGCAGGCGTCTCGCGAAGTGCTCGAGCACCTCGGTGAACGGCGTCATCGGGTAGCCGGCGAAGAATCGACAGCCCGCCGCGATCGCGGCCTCGGCGATCGCCTCGGAGCCCTCCATCAATCGTCTGTTCGTGGCTTCACTCATGCGCTGGCCTCCCGGCGATCCGCGTCCCTGGGATCGTCGAACTGATAGACCTCGAAGCAGAAGTCCGGACACACCATCAGGCAGGCGCTGCATCCGGTGCAGCCGGCCAGCAGCTCGGGCAGCAGGTAGCCCGAGGCGTTGCGCCGCTCTGACATGCGCAGGACGTTCGGCGGGCAGGCCGGGATGCAGAGCTCGCAGCCCTTGCACCGTTCGGTGTCGATCACGACCGTGCCGCGCGGGCCGCTGCGTGCTTTCGATTTGCTTTTGCTCATGCGCTCTCCGGTGTCCAGGCGGGCCGACTTCCGGCGGCGACCGCGGCGTGACCCGCGGCGAGCGCGCGTCGATTGGCTTCGAGAGATTGTTGTCGATAGGGCGGCAGCGATTCCACCAGCGCGGCATCGAGCGCCTCGGCGGACACGATGCCGGTGGCCTGGGCGAAGGCGCCCAGCAGCACGAGCGCGGCGGCCTTGGGCGCGTCGGCCTCCCGCGCGAGCTGCGTCGCCGAGATCGAGACGACCTCGGCGGGCGTCTCGGGCAGCGGCTCCTCGAGCAGGTCGCCGTCCACGAACACGACGCCATTCGCGCGCAGCTTGGGGCGGATCGGCTCGAAGTAACGCGGATGCACGATCAGCGCGGACCAGGCCTTCGAGACCATCGGCGGTGAGCTGATCGCGCCGTCGGCGATCACCACCGTGGCGTCCGTATTGCCGCCGCGCATGGTGCCGCCGTAGGTCCCGAGTGACATCACCTCGCGCCCCTCGCGCGTCGCCGCGAGCGCCAGGATCTTGGCCGCGAGCTGTACGCCCTGTCCGCCGATCCCCGTCCACAGCACCTCTCGTTCGAGCACCTTCCTCATCCCTCTTCCTCTCCCGCTCCGTTCGCGGGCCGCGGCCGTTCGAGTCCGGCCATCGCGAAAGCCTCGAGCCGCGCGACCTCCTCGTCGTCGGGGATCCGCGACTCCACGAGCCGCGCCTCCACCCAGCCCATCATCATGTGGTAGAGCGCCTCGGCCTCGAGATCGGCGTCGACCGCGGGCATCGCGCCGGTCGCGCGCGCGTCCGCGAGCGCGGACCGCAGGGGCGCCGTGACCTGGCCCTCGGAACGCATGATCTCTTCGGGGAAGGCCTCCGCGAGTCGCCCGCGAGCGAGCGCAAAGGGCCGCGAAGCCCGCACGCTCGTCGGTCGCTGGGCCTGCGCCGCCATGCCGCGGATCCATTCACGGACCGCTTGAGCGGGCTCGGGGGCCTCGGCCATCCGGCTCGACAGGTAGCGCCCGAGCTCCCGGATGCCCTCGTCGAGGACCGCGACCAGCAGCTCGTGCTTCCCGCGAAAATGGCGGTAGAAGGCCTGATTGGAGAGGCCGGCCTCTGCGAGGATGTCCGAGACCTTGGGCTCGAGATGGCCGGTTCGCTCGATCACACGGAAGGCCGCCGCCACCAGACGTTCGACCTCATCCTGTGCCGCGGCGCGCCGGGCCTCGAGGGTCCGGTCCACGGTCTGCCCGACCGCCGTCGGCGGAGGCCCGCCGGTCTCTCTGGGAACGTTGTTCTCCATTCCGAGAATGGTATTCTTTGAATCGGGGAACGCAAGCACCGACGGTCCGACCCGCCGGGCCGTGCCCTGGCAGGACCCGGGCATGCAGGACGAGGGGGATCGGGGTGAAGAACGGACCGGGCAACGGACGCAAGCTGCTGATCGGCGACATCCTCCGACGCGCTGCGCAGACGGTTCCGGACGCGCCGGCGGCTTGCGTGGGCTCGCTGCAGGCGGGGTACGAGGCACGGAGCTACGCGGAGCTCGAGCGGGAGGCGAATCGGCTGGCCCTCGCGTTGCGCGCAGAGCTCGGGATCGGGCTCGGGGATCGCGTTCTCGGCTGGGCCGACACCTCGATCGAGGTGCTGCCTCTGTTCGTGGCGCTGGCCAAGCTCGGCGCGGTCTTCGCGCCGCTCAACGCGCGGCTCGGGCCCGAGGAAGCGGGCGAGGTCGCACGTCTGGCGCGCGCGACGCTGCTGATCGTCGATTCGAGCCATGCGCCCGGCGCGGCGGCGTTGGCGAAGACGGCGGGCCTCGAGCGCTGGGCGTTGCTGCCGGTCGGAGCGGCCGGACGCGAGGCGGCCGGGGTCATCGAGGGCGAGGGTGCCCCTTCGCTCGTTCTGGACGCCACGCTGCTGCCCGATCCGCCGGGCCCGATCGAAGAGCCCGGCCTCGAGGAGACGGATCCCCACGTCATCTTCTTCACGAGCGGGAGCACCGGACGACCGAAGGGCGTCGTGCTCTCCCATCGCGCCAACTGGCTGCGCGGCTTCCAGGGCGTCTTCCGCGACGAGCCCGAGCGGACGGTCTGCATGTTCCCGCTCTTCCACATGGCCGCGTTCACCCTCGCGATCGCCGCCTGGCAGACCCGCGGAGAGATCACCTACACCGACGCCTCGGCCGAGGCGTTGCTGGCCGCCTGCGAATCGCGGCGCGCGAATCGGCTCTACGGTCTGCCGCTCGTCTGGAAGCGGATCGTGGAGGCGGACACGAGCCGCTTCGATCTGTCGTCGCTCGCGCAGCTCGACTCCGGGACCTCGGCCACGCCGATCGAGCTGCTGCACGAGATGAAAGCGCGTTTCCCCAAGGCCAAGGTGCGCATCTACTACGGCTCGACCGAGGTCGGATCGGCGACGGCGCTGGCGGACGAGGACGTGCTCCGAAAGCCGGGGAGCGTGGGGATCGCGTCGGTGAACGTCGACGTGCGGCTCGCCCCGGACGGTGAGATCCTGGTGCGCAGTCCCTTCCTGATGGACGGGTATTTCGACGACCCCGAGGCGACCGAGGCGGCCTTCGCGGACGGCTGGTTCCGCACGGGCGACGTCGGGGCGCTGGACGAGGAAGGCTACTACTCGATCGTCGGTCGCAAGAAGGAGATCCTCCGGACCGGAGGAGAGAGCGTCTCGCCCAACGAGGTCGAGGCGGTCTTGCGGGGAGCGCCCGGCGTCGAGGACGTGGCGATCGTAGGGCTTCCCGATCCGGAGTGGGGCGAGGTGTTATGCGCGGCGGTCGTCCCGAAGAGCGGTGAATCCGTCACGCTGGCCTCGCTTCAGGATCATTGCGAAGGCCGCCTGGCGGGCTTCAAGAAGCCTCGCCGGATCGCGCTGATGACCTCGTTTCCACGCACCGCGGCGACCTCGCAGGTCCAGCGAACGCTGCTCGTCGAACAGATCACGACCGGCGGCCTCGCCTCCGAGTAGCCGCTTCCGACTTCTGCGCAGGTGACCCGAAGCGGGGTCGCGAACGCATCCGAGGAGACCGATCCATTGAGCCCCGCAAGATCCGATCGACCGCTGCGCATCGCGACCCACATGCCGGCACAGATGCTCGAGCCCGTGAAGGCCGCGCATCCCGGGGTCGAGGTGGTGGCGATCGCGCCGGACGACGACGTGCCGGCGGATCTCGAGGCCGAGATCCTGCTGACACTGCCCTGGGGCGCGCCGAATCTCGCGGAGATCCTGGTCCGCGGCGTGCGCTGGGTGCATGCCTACGGCACCGGCGTGAACGGCTTCCCCTTCGAGGTCCTGAACGGTGTTCCGATGTCGTGCTCGCGCGGGGCGAGCGCGGGGCCGATCTCGGAGTGGGTGATGGCCGTCTTGCTGGCTGCCGCCAAGCAGCTGCCGCAGACATGGCTGTCGGAGCCGCCGGAGCGTTGGAACGTGGCGGACCTGGGGACACTGCGTGATGCCCGGCTCGCCCTGATCGGCTTCGGGGGCATCGGTCAGGCGATCGCACGACGCGCGTTGCCCTTCGACATGCGCATTCGCGCGCTGCGGCGGACGGACGCGCCGAGCCCGGTTCCCGAGGTCGAGCTGGTGACCTCAATCGAGGAGTTGCTGCGGGACGCGGATCACGTGGTGATCGCCGCGCCGGAGACGCCGGCCACCCGACACCTGCTGCGTGACGAGACCTTCGCGATGTTGAAGCCGGGCGCCCACCTCGTGAACATCGCGCGCGGCGGGCTGGTCGATCAAGACGCGCTGGCTCGCGCGCTCGACTCGGGACGCGTCGGCCTGGCAACACTCGACTGTGTCGAGCCGGAGCCGCTTCCCGAAGGCCATTGGCTCTATTCGCATCCGCGCGTGCGTCTCTCCGCGCATATCAGCTGGAGCACGCCGACCTCGCACTCCGGTCTGATGGACCGGTTCATCGAGAACCTCGGTCGCTATCGCGCCGGCGAGCCGCTCGAGTATCTCGTCGATCCGGTCGAGCAGTACTGATCGACCGGGCCGCTCAGGTCTGCTTCAGCTCGACGATGAATTCGCGATAGGTCTCGTTGCCGACGTTGTAGGCCCACTCGAGGCCGCCCTTCGGAATCGCGACCGTATTGCCGGCCTCGGGAACCTTGCCGACGAAGGACTCGACGGGCGAGCCGGGCGGCGTCACCCCCGCCACGTAGTCCCCTTGCATGATGATCAGATAGTAGTCGTGCTCGTGGCGATGGAGCGCGCTGGCCTCTCCGGGCTCGAGGTTCAGCTCCCAGATCCGAACGCGGTCGTCCTCGAGGATCACGCGGCCGCCGACGCCGCCGAGCGGGTCGTCCTTGTGCTCGTCGCGAAAGCGGTCGAGGCGTTCCTTCATCTCCGGGGTCAGCTCGATGAACTCGGGGGCGGTCGCAAGCATGCTCTTCTCCTGGCGAGTGGGGCCGGTCTCGCTACGAGACCCGCGCGATCTCCTCTGTAGCGAAGGAAGGAGATCGTCGCTTTGGCTCGGGGCTCGCTCCGCCTCCTCGGGGCCGCTCGTCGACGATCAAGGGGCAGGGACGAGAGGGAGGGCAGGGCACGTCGATCAGGGGACGTGGCACTCCAGTCGATCGATCGCGTGGACCGGCGGGCTGGGACCCGCCATCAGCTCTTTGATGGCGCCGTACACGAGCTGCTGCTGCTTCACGCGATTCAGGCCTTCGAAGGCCGCGTCGGTCACGCTGATCTCGAAATGGCCGGGTCCCTGCGGTCGGACGTCGATCGTGGCCTCGGGCATCGCGCCCGCGATCGCGGATCGGATCCGTTCCGCGATCTCCTCGGGCGGCGGTCCTGCGTTGATGATCTGAAGTGCCATGGCGAAAGGCCTCTCGGAGCGGAGCCTGATCTCGGAGCGACGGCCGTGGCCGACGCCCGCCCTAGATCAGTAGCGGGGGACGTCCGGGTCGATTTCCTGGCTCCAGGCGTCGATCCCGCCCACGACGTTGTGGACTTCGACGAAGCCGAGGGAGACGAACTGCTCCGCCGCCTGCGCGGATCGGCCGCCATGATGGCAGTGGAGCACGAGCTTCGTATCCCGCGGCAGTGATTCGATCCGGGCGGCCTCGGTCTCGTTCAGGAGTACCGCGCCGGGGATCGACGCGATCGCCCGCTCCTCCGGCGTGCGCACGTCGAGCAGCTCGATCGCTGCTCCGGAGTCGATCAGCGCCTTCAGCTGGCCGACCGACATCGACTGGACTCGCGGCGCGTTCGGGTTGTCGACCTTGAAGGCCTGACCATTGGGCGTGTCGGCCACGTCGATGGTGATGCCGTCGGCGCGGGACGCGGAGATCGGGTCGAGCAGCAGGATCAATCCCGAATCCGTGATGGCCTCGACGTCCGCGGGCGTTCGCGGCGAGATCGACAGATGGGACTGGAACGTCGCATCGACGGAGAGATGCAGCTCCCGGCCCGCGCCGCCATGCTCGGCCGTCGCCTGGGCCAGCGCGGCCGCCGCCGTCTCCGAGATCTCGATCTTAGGCTGGACGACCTCCACGGGCTCGAGGCCGAGAGCCTCGTAGAGCTCGCCCGAGCCAACCATCTCCTGGACGATGTCGCAGCCGCCCACGAACTCGCCCTTCACATAGAGCTGCGGGATCGTCGGCCAGGAGGAGAAGTCCTTGATGCCGTCCCGGATATGTGGCGCGGAGAGCACGTCGACCGTGTGGTAGTCGGTGAGCATGGAATCGAGGATGCCGACGACCGTCGCGGAGAAGCCGCATTGCGGCGAACGCCGATTGCCCTTCATGAAGAGCACGACCTCGTTGGCATCGATCATCGATTGGATTTCCTGGCGGACGGCATCGTCGAGGGCCATCGTTTCCTCCCTGGCTCGGCATGGGTGTCGCGGCTCGCGAGGCGACCCCGAAGCGCGCCCCCGGATCGAAATTCGATCGAGGGCTCGTGGGGATCCCCGCTTCCGGCGAGTCTGCGAGCGGATCTGGGCACTTGAGCGATCGGGAGCCCGCGGCTCCGGATCGCTCAGAAGCTAGCAGCCCAGAACGGTCCGGGGAGAGCCGGGCCGGCTCGCGAGGCGTGCGAGACCCGGCGCGGCGAGGCCGGAGCGGGGGCGACGCAGCGCGAGGGCGCGCGTCGACCGAATCGTCGGGCCCGGGGATCGAGCCTCTCGACCGATCCAAGGGCCGATCTCGGCGCCGATCTCAGGCGGTCATGTCCTGACTGTCCTTCACCCGCTCGGCACAGGCGGTGAGGATCGGCTCTACGTCGTTCTCGTTGAGATCGAGAAAGGCCCACGCCGGCTGGGCCGCCAGATCGAGGTCCTCGATCGGTTGGGATCGTCCGACACCGAGCTTCGACAGCGTCAGGCTCGTGACCGTGATCAGAGCGCACATCCTCGCGACGTCTTCGTCGAGCTCGGCGAGCATGCTCGGGTTGTGGTGGTGTTGGATCGTCAGCACGAGGGTATCGGGCAGGCCCCATTGCTGGACCACCGCCGCGCCGAGCTCGGCATGGCTGAAGCCGAAGACCTCGTTCTCGACCTCGGTGAAGCTCCGCCCCTCGTTGTAGACCGTCATCATGACGCGCTCGTACTCCGAGCGATGACTGTTGGCGAGGGCGGTCTTGCCGATGTGATGCATCAGACCGGCGGTGAACGCGATCTCGGGATCGGCGGCGATTCCGCGGTAGTCGGCGAGCATGGCGGCCGTCGGTCCCGACAGCGCCGAGTGCTGCCAGAGCAGCTTCTCGAGCAGCCCGAAACGCTTGTAGGTCTCCTTCATCGAGGCGGCGAGCACCAGATTCCGGACGGTCATGGTCCCGAGCAGCGAGATCGCGTGCGACAGGCTCTGGATCTCGCTCGGGAACCCGTAGAGAGCCGAGTTCGAGATCTTCAGGATACGGGCCGCGATCGCGGCGTCCTGATCGATCAACGATCGGATGTCATCGATCGAGCTGTCCGGGTCGTCCACCGCCCGAACCACCTTGCCCGCGATCTCGGGCATGGTCGGGAGGTCGCCCTCCGAGGCTTTCAGATAGCTTTCGAGTCGATTGCTCATCGAATGATCGGCTCCGGGCGCGCCGCTCCGAGCACGCGTGGGTTTCAGGATGGGAAGACCCCACGAGCCTTTTCGACCGGAACGGAAGCTTGCATGAGGATTGGATGCAGCCGATGGGGAACGCCGCGTCGGCGAACGAGTCCCCAGAGGGCGAGCGGCCGGTCGCGGCGGATCCGGCGGCCCCGGTCGTGGCCGCAGTCGTGGTCGCGGCCATGGTCGCGATCTCGCGGTCGCCTTCCCCGCTATTCGCTGCAGACCCGCTTGCTGGCGACCATGCGGTCGCATTCGAGGGTCTCGGTGACGCCACCGGTCACCTGTGAGCAGGCCCCGCTATGGGCCTGCATCTCCGCCTGCTGCAGATCGGCCGCGCGCGAGATCGAGCAGGCGCGTCGGCCCTTGTAGTCCACGCAGATCTCGCACTCCACGTTCGTCGCGTCGAGGGCGTACCAGATTACGGCAGCGACGAAGGCGAGGCCGATCGCGACGCTGATTGCGGTGCGTGCCATGAGGAGCGAGCGGTCTCCTGGAGTTCGACGAGATCGGCCAGGATGCGCAGTGCCTCTTCGCGCTGCGGTGTCGGCTTCTTGTCCTCGTCTTCGGAATCGGCCGGATCGTAGTCCTTCGCCTCGGCCGCGTCAGCGCTCTCGTCCGGAGCGGACGGGGTCACGGCGGGCTTCGCCTCGTCGCTGGCGCCCGCCTCCTTCGTCGCGTCCTCCTCCTTCCCCTGGCCCTCGGCCTCCTTTTCTTCGCGCTCTCGGATCAGCTCGGCCAGATGGATGACATCGTCCTCCGCGGCGAACTTGGCGAGCTGCTCCTCGATCTTCTTGAACTCCTCGTTCTCGGCGATGCGCTCGGCCGATCGCTTGCGCAGCTCGTTCATGACGTCCTCGCTGAGGAACTGCCAGGCCTGTCCGTCGCCCGGTCGCGCCGAAGAGCTGGTGGAGATGCGAGTCGGGGCGGAGAGGAAGGGCCGGATCATCTGGCCTTTGAGCGAGTAGGGCGTATAGCGCTCGCCCAGGTCATCGGTGGCGAAGAGCGAGGGCAGGACGATGTCCGCGGCGACGCCTTCGTGCTGGGTCGATGCGCCGCCGGGTCGGAAGAAGAGGGCCGTCGTGACCTTGATCGCCCCGAGTCGTCCGGGCTGGTTCACGTAGCTCTGGACCGTTCCCTTGCCGAAGGTGTGGTCATCGCCGACGATCACGGCGCGGCCGTAGTCCTTCATTGCGCCGGCCACGATCTCGGACGCCGAGGCCGTGATGCGAGAGGTCAGGATCACGAGCGGGCCGTCGTAGACGATGTCCTCGTCGTCGTCCTCGAGGACCTGGACCTCCGAGAACACGTTCTTGACCGCCACGACGCCGCCATCGCGGATGAACAGGCCGGCGATCTGGACGGAGCTCTCGAGCTTGCCGCCGCCATTGCGCGAGAGATCGAGCAGCACGCCGTCCGCCTTCGCCTCCCGGACCTGACGGAGCAGGTCGCGCACGTCGCGCCCACTCTGGCGCTTGCTCGGGTCTGCGTCCCCGTAGAACGTCGGGAGGTCGATCACGGCGAGCTTGCGTGTCTTGCCGTCGACCTCCATCTCGATGATCTCGAGGGTCGCCGCCGCGTCTTCGATGGTGACCTTGTCACGCTGGATCTCGACGTCGAAGCGCTCCGTCGTCTCCTTCTTGCGAAGGATCGTGAGCTTCACGCGGGTGCCACGCTCGCCGCGAATCATCGCGACCACGTCGCGCAGCGACATGTCGATGATGTCGACCGGCTCGTCGCCTTCCTGGGCGACGGCGATGATCTTGTCGCCGGGCTCGAGGGCGCCGGTCTTGTCCGTGGCGCCGCCCGGGATGATCCGTTCGACGACGGAGTAGCCATCCTTCGAGGAGAGGGCGACGCCGATCCCGTCGAGCGACAGGCTCATCTGGATCTTGAAGTCCTCGTCGGCCTCCGGCGGATAGTAGGCGGAGTGCGGATCGAGCGCGCCCGCGAAGGCATTCAGGAAGTTGGCGTAGGTGTCGCGGGGCTCGAGCTCCTTGGCGCGCTTGGTCATGAGCTCGTAGCGATGGATCAGCTTCTCCTTCGCCTTCGGGAGCTCCATGTCGCTGCTCAGGTAGTTGGACATCTGGAAGTGGACGAGTCGCTCGACCAGCCTCTTTCGCGACTCGTCGTCCGTGGGATGTCCGCGCTTGTCGGGATCGAGGATCAGGCGGACGTCGGTATCGAGCGCGTAGTCGTCGCGCGAGACGAAATCCGTCACCTCCTTCTGCATGCGCTCGTAGCGTACGACGAGATCCGCCTGGATCTTGTCGAGCAGGTCGCACTCGCCGTTCTGGACGTCGAAGAACACGCCTTCGAGCTCCGTCCGGAGCTGCTTGATCTCGGAGCTGAGATAGAGCGTCTTCGAGGGGTCGATGCGCTCGATGTAGGCGTCGATCGCGCGCTCGCGAAGCTCGCTGTCGAGGCCGCGAAAGCTGATGTGGCGCTTCAGCAGGCTCTGCACGAGATCCCAGCTGCGCGAGCAGGTCAGCTCGGGCGAGCCGAAGGCGTTGGCCCCCGTGGGTGCCAGCGCGCTGCCGAAGATCCCGAGCAGCACGCCGAGCAGCGCACCCGCTCGCCGCAGGGCGAGCAGCCTGCCCGAAGCCGGTCGCGGGCGCTCCGGGTCGAAGGTTTCGGGACAGGTCGACCCGGGGCTGGCGTGGGGTGCAAGGTGGCTTCGCATCATTACTCCGCATGATAGAGAGAGGCGCCCGCCGCGTCAGGTTCACACCGGACCCCGCCCCGCTTTTCCAATCGGCAGGCGTACAGCCAGAAATGAGGTCCGGGGGCAGGCCCGATCGCGAACGAGCCGATTCCTGCGCGATCGGCGCGCGGCTTTTCGTGACGGGCGGCGCATCTCGTGCGATGAGCCGGTGGCATCGGGAACGCCTCGGCTACTCTCCGCGCCCCGAACCCAGGCGGGCGCGACCCCACCTGCGCTCGTTCTGCCGAGTGCGGGAGCTTGCGGGTCCCCGCCGGCATGATGTGTCACGAAGCCGAACGGAGAAGATCAGGATGGCCGAATTCCACTACCAGGAGATGTTCGAACTCGGAGCCGACGAGACCGAGTACCGGAAGCTCGGCGACGAGGGCGTGTCGACGATCGAGGTCGACGGTCGAAAGATCCTGAAGGTCGCTCCGGAGGCGCTCAGCACGCTGGCCGCGGCGGCGATTCGCGATGTCTCGCATCTGTTCCGGCCCGGCCACCTCGCGCAGCTGGCCAAGATCCTCGAGGACCCGGAAGCCAGCGACAACGACCGCTTCGTCGCCCTCGAGCTCATGAAGAACGCCAACATCTCGGCCGGCATGGTGCTGCCCTCCTGCCAGGACACCGGGACGGCGATCGTCGTCGCCAAGAAGGGCCAGGACGTCTGGGTCGACGGAAACGACGAAGAGGCGCTCTCCCGCGGCATCCACAAGACCTACACCGAGACCAATCTCCGCTACAGCCAGCTCGCGCCCCTCAGCATGTACGAAGAGAAGAACACGGGCTCGAACCTGCCCGCTCAGCTCGACCTCTACGCGACCCAGGGCGACGAGTACAAGTTCCTGTTCGTGACCAAGGGCGGGGGATCCGCGAACAAGACCTTCCTGTTCCAGGAGACCAAGGCGCTCCTGAATCCCGAATCGATCAAGAAGTTCTTCGCCGAGAAGATCAAGCTGCTCGGGACCGCGGCCTGCCCGCCGTACCACCTGGCGGTCGTGATCGGCGGCACCTCGGCCGAGACGACGCTCAAGACCGTGAAGCTCGCGAGCTGTCGCTATCTCGACAACCTGCCGACCAGCGGCAACGAGCACGCCCGCGCCTTTCGCGACGTCGAGCTCGAGGAGCAGATCCTGCAGCTGACCCGCGAGGTCGGCATCGGTGCCCAGTTCGGCGGCAAGTATTTCTGTCACGACGTGCGCGTGATCCGGCTGCCGCGTCATGGCGCGTCCTGTCCGGTCGGGATCGGCGTGTCCTGCTCGGCGGATCGCCAGGTGAAGGGCAAGATCACGAAGGACGGCATCTTCCTCGAGCAGCTCGAGACCGATCCCGCGCGCTTCATGCCGGACGTGGTGGCCCACGAGCTGACGCGCGAGCCGGTGCCGATCGACCTGAACCGGCCGATGGACGAGGTGCGGGCCGATCTCTCGCAGTATCCGGTGACGACGCAGCTCTCGCTGACCGGCACGATCATCGTCGCTCGCGATATCGCCCACGCGAAGCTGAAGGAGCGCCTCGATGCGGGCGAGGATCTGCCCCAATACTTCAAGGATCACGCCGTCTACTACGCCGGCCCCGCGAAGACGCCCGAGGGCTACATCTCGGGCTCCTTCGGTCCGACGACGGCGGGTCGCATGGACGCCTACGTCGATCTCTTCCAGAGCCACGGCGGCTCGATGGTGATGCTCGCGAAGGGCAACCGCTCGAAGCAGGTGACGGATGCCTGCGCGCGCTACGGCGGCTTCTACCTGGGCTCGATCGGCGGTCCCGCCGCGATCCTCGCCAAGAACTGCATCAAGAAGGTCGAGATCCAGGAGTACGAGGAGCTCGGCATGGAAGCGATCTGGCGCATCGAGGTCGAGAACTTCCCCGCCTTCATCATCGTCGACGACAAGGGCAACGACTTTTTCGCGAATATCTAGAGCGCCGTAGGCGCTCTAGATATTCGTTCGCCGCGGGCGCGGCCACGGGCGCCGTCGGCGGCGAGCTGTTGCGTCCGTTCGGAAGCCAGCCGGCAGCAGGCGAGCACGACCGTGCCGGCTCGCGACGGGCCTTTCGCGCCCCCCCCACTTTCGCCGTCACCTCCCGATTCGCGGCCCCCACTTACTCCTCGAGAGCAGCGATGATCTCCGCCGGCCGAAGGCCCAGGACTTCATGGCTACGAATGAGTGACGACCGTGAACACCAGGTCGTGAGGCAACGAGTCGATGACGCGCGCATTGCTTTGGATTCGATACGGACTGTGTACCTGTCTGGGTTTGGCTGTGATCGGTTTGGCTGCGGTCTCTGCCCCTGATCTGGAATCCGACGCTCCGTCCATGCCGGAGAACGACTCCTCGCCTCGCGATTGAAACGCGCGAAGCCCGGGTCCCGCGCGCAGCGCGTCGTCCCGGTGTCTCCGCGCCTTTCTGGGTTCATCATTCCCTGGATGAACCGCCGCCCCATCGCCCCCTCGAGCGATGGGGCGGTTTCGTTCCGGCCTCGGTCGCGGCGATCCCATGGCGTGCTGCCGGCGCCCGCGCATTGCGTCGATGCTCGGGTGTGCTTCGCTCGCCCGATGCAGCTCGAACGCGTCGACGATTTCCTCGATCCCCGGATCGCCGACTACCAGAACCTGAAGGACGCGCGGCTCCTCGCAGACCGGGGCCGCTTCATGGTCGAGGGCCGCGGCAATCTGCGGGTCCTGCTCGAGCGGGCCGGGATCACGCCCGATTCGATCCTGCTGAGCGAGCGGGCCCACGGCGCACTCGAGGGATTCCTGCGCGAGCTCGAGCCGGCCTGCCCCGTCTACGTCGCCGGGCGCTCCGTGCTCGATCGGGTCGTCGGCTTCCCGATCCATCGCGGCGCGCTGGCCGTCTGCGCCCGCCCCGCCCCGAGCGACCCGCTCGAGCTCGCGCGGGCGTCTCTCGAGCGGGAGCCCGCCCCTCGCATCCTCGTGCTCGAAGCGATCATCGACCACGACAACGTCGGCGGGATCTTTCGCAACGCCATGGGACTCGGAGCCCGCGCCGTGCTGCTCTGCTCCCGCACCGTCGACCCGCTCTATCGCAAGGCGATCCGCACCTCGATGGGGGGCAGCCTGATCGTGCCCTTCGGCCGGGCTGCGGATCTGGCCTCCCTGCTCGACGGCCTCCGCGACCTCGGCTTCGAGGTCCTGGCGCTCGACCCCGCGCCGGATGGCTGCGAGCTGGCGAGCCTCGATCCGCAACGCCTGGGACCCGTCGCGCTGCTGCTCGGAACCGAAGGGGAGGGACTGAGCCGAGGAGCGCTCGCGCGGGCGGATCGTCGGGTGCGGATCTCGATGGAGCCCGGCGTCGATTCGCTCAATGTTTCGGTCGCCGCAGGGATTGCGCTCCATCGTCTTCGCCGACACGCTTCGGGCCGCGCTGATCCCCCCGTAGAAGTGCCTTCCGAGCTGCGTCGGGTCGGACGGAGAGCCGGGAGCGAAGAAGATCGATGATGCTCGAGAACCCGATTGCAGTGCTGAAGACGGGCGAGGCGCTCGCGCCCGTGAAGGCCGCGTGTGGCGACTTCGAGGATTGGATCGCCGAGGGGCTCGGACGTCCGCTCGAAGATCTGCTCGTGATCTCGGTCCACGAAGGCGACGTATTGCCCGAGGCCGTGTCGATCGCGGGCGTCGTCGTCACCGGCTCCCCCGCGATGGTCACCGCGCGCGAGGCGTGGAGCGAGGCCGCCGCCGCCTGGCTGGCTGAGATCGTGGAGCGCGACACGATCCCCGCGCTCGGGCTCTGCTACGGCCATCAGCTGATCGCGCACGGTCTGGGCGGCGAAGTCGGCGCGAATCCGAGGGGTCGCGAGATGGGAACGGTCGAGGTCGAGCTGCCCGCCGCGGCCCTCGAGGCGCAGCCGCTCCTCGCGCCGGGGCGCTTTCCCGGACACATGTCCCATGTCGAGTCCGTGCTGGTGGCGCCGCGCGATGCGCGCGTCCTGGCGACGACGGCGCTCGAGCCGCATGCGGCGCTCCAGTTCGGGCCGCGCCAATGGGGCGTTCAGTTCCATCCGGAATTCGATCGCGAGATCATGCGTCGTTACATCGAGGCGCGGCGTGCGGTGCTGGTCGCCGAGGGCTTCGATCCCGGCGAGATGATCGCGGCGATCGTCGAGACGCCCGTTCTCAACGGGGTGCTCGAACGCTTCGCGTCATTCGTCGACCGGGCCTGAGCGCGGTCTCGGCGCGGCGCGCTCGGGGATCGGAAGGGCGCCCGATTCTCGAGCGACCTAACGGCGTGAGGCGTTGCGCTTGGCGGCGAGCTTCTGCGCCTTTTCCTGCTCGCGATCCCGGATTCGATGGCGCCTGACCTGCTCGCGATAGACCCATCGCAGCAGCTGCGAGCGATGGTTCTCGTCGAGTCCGACGAACTCGACGGCGACGCTCGGCTTGCTCGAGATCGACCGAAGGTGTTCGGGGGATCGCACGATGCGCGCCGGGAGAACGAAGCAGAGCGATCCCGGCAGCTCGAAATGGCAGACTACGTCTTCGCCCGCTTCGTAGTCATCGTTCGATTCGAAGCGAATGCCGCCCGCCGAGATGTCCACGAGCTGATGCATCGCGTCGCCGTCGAGTTCGTCGGACTCGCCCGCAGGCACGCTGCGTACGATGCGCACCTGCAGGTTGTGCGCGGAGATCCGGACGAAGGCGCGCTGCTGCACGCGCTCCCACAGCGGTTCGAGCTTGAGCGCGAAGGTGCTGGCGGAGGTGGCGGTCACCGTCGCCCGCGTGACGTAGCGAGCGTCGTTCGGAATCGGAGACTCGACCGTCAGCTTCTCGCCCCGGGCGATCGGGTCACAGCTGCCGAGGAACCAGTGCTGGCCGTCGGCCACCTGGTCGACCGCGACCACCATGGGAAACCCGCCCGCCGGACCGTCGGGGTGGAGGATGACGAGGTCGCCCGCCTCGATGATCAGCCGTCGCGTCTGGGGAGATTCGTCTTCCATGGTTCACCCGGGTCGAGGTTCGAGACCGCCTCGCCTTCGCGGGATCGGAAGGGCCTCGTCGCTTCCGTTTCGGTCCGACAGGACGCGTCTTGAGCCGGGGCCGCCCCGGTTTCCCGCGGGTCGCCCGAGGGCGCATCCAATCGCTTCTCGACATTGAGAGCAGTCACTCTTAGAGTCCCTGCGTGGAATTCAGAGTCGCAGAGCTCGCGGAGGCAGCGGGGGTGGGCGTGGACACCGTCCGCTTCTACCAGGCCCGCGGATTGATTCGCGCGCCCGAGCGCCGGGGTCGCTTCGCGATCTATTCGAGTGAACACCTCGAGCGCATCCGCCGGATCCGATCGCTGCTCGACTCGGGCTTCAGCCTGGCCCAGATCCGCCGGCTGCTCGAGGGCGAGTCGGCGGAGGCCGAGGGCAACCCGCCGAGCGCTGCCGGTTCTCCGCCGAGCTCGGCCCCGGAAGAGCGGGGCCTGCTCGAGGCGCTCGCCCGTCAGAGCGTCGGCGCCGGCACGGTCTCCCGCGCCGAGCTGGCGGCGGAGACCGGTGTGCCCGAGGCGCTCGTCGCCTCGGTCGTCCAGGCCGGGCTGATCCAGCCGATCGAGATCCTCGGCGAGGAGCGCTTCCCGCGCTCGGACCTCGAGATGGTGCGTGCCGCGCTGGCGATCCTCGGGATGGGCATGCCGCTCGACCGGCTGCTCGAGCTCGCGGCCCAGCACGCCGCGGGCATCGATCGGCTCGCCGAGCAGGCGATCGATCTCTTCGACGACCACGTCCGCAAGCCGCGGGGCGAAGACGAGGAGAGCGTCCGGCGCGCCTTCGAGCGGCTGCTTCCCCAGGCGACCCAGATCGTCGCGCTGCATTTCCAGCGAACCATCGTGGCCCGCGCGCTCGCGCGTCTGCGAGGTCGCGGCGAAGAGAGTGCCCTCGAAAAGGCACTCGAAGTGACACAGTCAGCCAGATTGGAGGTTTCGTGGCGTTAGGCAATCTGCCCTCCGGCGAGGAGAAGCGCGCGCGGGTTCGAGACATGTTCGATCGCATCGCGCCGCGCTACGACGCGCTGAATCGCGTGATGTCGGTCGGCATGGATCAGCGCTGGCGGAAGCGCGCGCTCGACAAGATCGGCGTGGGCGAGGGGGATGTCGTCCTCGATCTCGCTTGCGGGACCGGTGATTTCTGCGAGCTGGTCGAAGAGCGCGGTGCCCGGGTGATCGGGGTCGATTTCGCGCTGCAGATGCTGCGGCAGGGGCGCAATCGCGGACTCGACTTCCGGTCGGTCCAGGCCGACGGGGAGTGGCTCCCGTTCCGTTCGGCCTCGGTCGACGTGGTGACCTGCGGCTTCGCGCTGCGCAACTTCGTGTCGCTCGCGGGCGTGCTGCACGAGGTCGCGCGCGTGCTGAAGCCGGGCGGTCGCGCGGCGCTCATCGATGTCGATCGACCGGAATGGGCGCCGATTCGCGCGGCCCATTCGCTGTATTTCGATCGCGTGGTGCCGCTGGTCGGTGGACTGGTCTCCGATCGCAAGGCCTATCGATATCTGCCGCAGTCGACGGCCTATCTCCCGCCGCCCGACGAGCTGCGGGCGATGATGTCGGGCGCCGGCTTTCTCGAGGTCAGCCGGGAGAGCCTCTTCTTCGGCTCGGCGCAGATCCTGACGGGCGTTCGCGGACCGCTCACGCCAGTGGGTCGAGGTCTTTCTTGACGGCCGCGGGGACACGCGACTCTTCGCGCCTCGACTCGCGCCTCGACGACGCGGCGCGAGAGATCGTTCGGCGCTCGGTCGAGCGCGTCCGGCAGGACGGCCAGACGCGCTGGCTCGCGCTGGTCGACGCGGCAAGGGACGCTCCCGCGCTCGACTGGTATGCGAGGGCGGCGGAGCGGGATCGCTTTCTCTGGGAGGCCGGCGATTCGGAGGATTTCAGCGTGGCGATCGGTGTCTGCCACGAGATCGAGAGCGCGGGCTCCGAGCGTTTTCGCGACGTACGCGCCTGGTCGCACGAAACGCGCGCCCGGATCGACTGGATCGGGCAGCGCCGGTCACCGTCACGGGCGACCTTCTTCGGGGGCTTCGGGTTCGAGCCGGAATCGCGAGGCTCCGCCGAGTGGAAGGCCTTTCCGGCGGCGCGCTTCGTGCTGCCGGAGTGGATCGTCGAACGTGTCGACGGCGAGACGCGCTGCGTGTCGATCGCCCGCGTCGAGCCGGGCGCGAGCGTGGCGTCGATCGAGTCCGCCCTGCTCGCCAAGCGCGCGATCTTCGATCTGGGCAACAGCGCGAGCGAGGCCCAGGCCGGCTCGATCCGATGCCCGATCCCGGGAGCGAGAGCGCAGACTGGCTGGCCTCCCCGGAGAGCTGGGAGAGCGGGCCCGAGTACCGCGTCCGTTCGGATCGCAGTCACGCCGTGTTTCGCGCGCAGGTCGAGGACGCGCTGGCGGCCTTCGCTCGCGGCAGCCTCTCGAAGGTCGTGCTCGCCCGCTCGCTCTCGGTCGACCACGACGGCGAGGTGGACCTGATCGCGTTTCTCGCGCGCCTTCGTGCGCTCTACCCGACCTGTACGCTGGTCGCGATGGGTCGCGGGGCCGACACCTTTCTCGCCGCGACGCCGGAGACCCTGGTTCGGGTTCGGGAGGGGCGGGTCGAGACGGCGGCGCTGGCGGGCTCGGCGCCGCGTGGTCGCACGCCCGCGGAGGACGAGGTGCTGGCGCGCGGCCTGCTCGAGAATCCAAAGGAGCGCGCCGAGCACGCCCATGTCGTGGAGGCGATCCGCGCGGTGCTCGAAGGATCCTGCGAGGCGGTCGAAATTCCCGAGGCGCCCGTGCTGCGTCAGCTCTTCGGCATCCAGCATCTCGAGACCCCGATTCGGGCGCGCCTCCCGGCAGCTCGGACCAAGGGCGACGCCCGCTCTCCCTCGGTCGACGCGCTCGGGCTGGTCGACGCGCTGCATCCGACCCCCGCCGTCTGTGGTGTCCCGCGCCCCGCGGCCCAGGCCTGGCTGGCTCGCAGCGAGGGCCTCGATCGCGGTTGGTACGCGGCTCCGATCGGCTGGCTCGATACGCAGGGCGGCGGCGATTTCCGGGTCGCGCTGCGCTCGGCGCTGATCCGGAACGGGCTGGCCGAGGACGGACGATTCGGCTCGAGCCGCGCGCTGCTCTTCGCGGGGGCGGGTCTCGTCGAGGGCTCGGATCCCGAGCGGGAGCTCGTCGAGACGCGGATCAAGCTGCGCGCGCTGCTCGCGCCGCTGACGGAGATCTGAGATGCCCGATCGCGAGGGGCGTGACGAGGGCTCGGCCTTCGAGGCGGACCCGCACGGGGTCTATGCGTTCGTCGGCGTCTTCTTCGCGTCGCTTCGTGCCTCGGGCGTCGAGCACGTCGTGATCTCACCGGGCTCGCGGTCGACCCCCCTCGCGATCGTGGCCCGACGCACCCCGGGTCTGCGCTGCTGGATCGAGCTCGACGAGCGCGCCGCCGGATTCTTCGCGCTCGGGCTGGCCAAGTCGAGCGGCCGTCCGGCGCTGCTCGTCTGTACCTCGGGCACGGCCGCGGCCAACTATCTCCCCGCGGTC
The DNA here is from genome assembly GCA_963698485.1 of uncultured delta proteobacterium. Taxonomy (GTDB): domain Bacteria; phylum Myxococcota_A; class UBA9160; order UBA9160; family UBA4427; genus UBA4427. Next base: position 671,367 of record CAVORA010000007.1, read on the forward strand.
GTCGAAGCCCACTATTCGCGGGTCCCGATCCTGCTCGCGACGGCCGATCGGCCACCGGAGCTGCGGGACTGGGGGGCGGGGCAGACGATCGACCAGGTCGACCTCTACGGGCGCTATCCGCGCTGGACGGTCGAGGTGCCGACCCCGCTCGAAGGCGCAGATGCGCGACGTTATGCGAGCCAGCTGGCGGCCCGTGCCGTCGCGACGGCGACGGGCGCTCCGGCGGGTGCGGTGCATCTGAACTGGCCCTTGCGCGAGCCGCTGGCGCCACCGGCGGGCGAGCTCGATGCGATTCTGTCGGCGGCGGCGACGGCAGAGTCGGGCCCGCGCTTCTCGGACTCGGGCCGCGTGCAGGATCCCGCAGATCTTCGCGAGCTGGTCGAGCTGGTCGGGAGTCGGGAGCGGGGCGTTCTCTGCTGCGGGCCGATGGATCCGGACCCGGCGCTGCGCCGCGCGATCCAGGCCTTCTCGGCGGCCTCGGGCTGGCCCGTCCTGGCGGATCCGGCCTCGAATCTACGGGCGGAGGTGGCGGCCGATGCGGCGCCCGTGCTCGCTTGCGGTGACGTCCTGACGCGTACGCAGGCTGTTCTCGAGGGAATGAGGCCCGACGTCGTGCTTCGAATCGGTGAGACGCCCGTCTCGAAGGCGCAGCGGCTCTGGGTCGAGGCCAGCGAGCCGGCGACCCATCTCTGGCTCGACGAAGGGGGACATTGGGGCGAGCCCTCCCACCGCGCGACGCGCATCGTGCGCGGCGGTGCGGCGGCGCTGCTCGAGGCCAGCGCGCTGCTGCTCTCGAGCGAGGAGCGGGCCGGTCGCCTGCGCGAGCGCGACTGGTGTCGGCGGCTCGAGGCGGCGAACGTCGCGGCCGGCGATGCGATCGAGCAATCCGTGCGCCGGCCGGAGGGCTGGTCGGGGCTCGCGGTCGCCGCGGCGGTCGCGCGCCTGGCCCCGGCAGGCTCCCAGCTCTTCGTCTCCAACAGCATGTCGATCCGATGGCTGGATCTCGGCTACGCGCTGCGCGGGACGCCGCTTCGCGTTCTCTGCAGCCGGGGCGCGAGCGGCATCGACGGTGTGACCTCGACGGCGCTCGGCGCCGCGGCCGCCGCCGCTTCCGCGGGTCCGACGATCCTGTTGACGGGAGATCTCGCCTTCCTGCACGACCTGAGCGGTCTGCTGATCGCCGTGCGTGAACGGATTCCGCTCGTGCTGGTCGTGGTCGACGACAACGGCGGGGGCATCTTCTCGTTCCTGCCGGTGGCCTCCCAGGCCGAGGACGTCGCCTTTCGCGAGCTCTTCCAGACGCCTCATGATCTCGACCTGGCTGGCGTCGCGGCGCTCTTCGATCTCGAGTACGCCCGCGCCGAGAGCCTCGAAGCCCTCGAGGCGGAGATGGGTCGGGCGCTCGAGCGATCGTGCGTGTCGCTCGTGCATGTGCCGATCGAGGCGAGCGAGAACGAGGCGCGCTTCCGGGGCACCCTGGCGGCGGCCTGCGAGGCGGCCGAAGCGAGTCTCGCCCGATGAGCGCGGGCGCCGAGCGGGAGGTCTTCGTGGATGCCGGGGGCGTGCGTCTGCGCGCGCTGACGAGCGGTGAGGAGCTCGGGCAGGCGCGACCCGTGCTGGTGCTGCACGGCTTCACGGGCGGCGCGGAGAGCATGGCCTGCGTCGCCGCGCCGCTCGCCGAGCAGCGACGGGTCGCGCGGCTCGAGCTCGTGGGCCACGGCGGGAGCGAGGCGCCGGCCGATCTCGCGCCCTACCGGATGGAGGCCTGCGCCGAGCAGATCGTCTCGGCGGTCGCGGCGCTCGGGCTCGAGCGGCCGCATCTGATCGGCTACTCGATGGGCGGTCGGGCGGCGCTGGTCGCGGCGCTCGCGCATCCCGATCTCTTCGCCAGCCTCGTCCTGATCGGCGCCACCGCAGGTCTCGAGGATCCCGGGCTTCGCGCCGAGCGCATCGCCGCGGACGAAGCGCTCGCGGATCGCATCGAGCGCGACGGCATCGAGGCCTTCGTCGAGCATTGGATGGCGCTGCCGATCTTCGCGACGCAGTCGCGACTCGGACCCGAGGCGCTCGCCGCCGCGCGGGCCGAGCGCCTGCGCAACCGTCCCCACGGACTCGCCCATAGCCTGCGCGGTATGGGCGCGGGCGCGCAGGCGCCCCAGCACGAACGGTTGTCGCGCTTCGAGCGCCCCGTGATGCTCGTCGTGGGAGAGCAAGACGCCAAGTTCAGGCAGCTCGCCGCGTGCCTCGAAGAGTCCTTGATCGATGCGCGCACGCTCGTGATCCCGGGCGTCGGTCACGCGGCGCATCTCGAAGCCCCCGATCGCTTCGCGCGCGCGGCGACCGATTTCTTCGCGGCGGTCGAGGCTCGGCTGGAACCGCGCTCCATCCCTCGCGCCGCCGCTCTCCCAGGAGACTCCGCATGAGCGACGTTCGTCCCGGCAGTCTGCAGGCCTGGATCCTGGCCCTGCGACCCCGCACGTTGCCCGTCTCGATCGGCCCGGTGCTGGTCGGGACCGCCGTCGCCCAGGCCGAGGGAGGGCTCGCCGTCGCGCCGGCGATCGCCGCGGGGCTCGGGGCGCTGCTGCTGCAGATCGGCTCGAATTTCGCGAACGACGTCTTCGACTTCGAGAAGGGCGCCGACACGGCGGATCGCATCGGTCCGCCGCGCGCCGCGCAGCTCGGGCTGCTCTCGCCGGGCGCGATCAAGCGCGGAATGTGGCTCGTGTTCGCGCTGGCGACCGCCGTGGGCGTGTATCTCAGCTGGGTGGCGGGGCCCGTGATCCTGGCGGTGGGCGCCGTCTCGATCCTCGCGGCGATCGCGTATACCGGGGGCCCCTGGCCCCTCGCCTATCATGGGCTCGGAGACGTGGCGGTGTTCGTCTTCTTCGGGCTGGTGGCCGTGTTGGGCACGACCTTCGTTCAGACGGGCACGCTGCCGACCCTGGGCTGGATCTGCGCGGTCCCCGTCGGCGGCCAGGCGACCGCGATCCTGGTGGTCAACAACCTGCGCGACATCGAGACCGACGCGCGCGCCGGCAAGCGCACGCTGGCCGTGCGTCTCGGACGCAGCGGGGCGCGAGCGGAGTGGGCGCTGCTGGTGCTGGGTGCCTATCTCGTTCCGCTCGGGCTGTGGCTGGGATTCGGGGAGTCCGCCTGGGTGCTGCTGCCCTGGGCGACGGGGCTGCGCGCCCTGCGGCTCTTCGGCGTCATCCGCGAAACCCAGGAAGGACCCGCGCTCAACGAAGCGCTCGCGGGCACCGCCCAGCTCGGCTTCCTCTTCTCGCTGCTCTTTGCGTTGGGGCTCGCGGCGTGAGTCTTCCGCGCGCGCTCGTGCGGCCCTTCGCGTTGCCCCTCCGGCACCCGCTGGCGACCGCGCACGGGCCGATCGAGTTGCGGCGAGGCTTCCTGGTCGAGCTGCGCGACGGTCAGGGGCAGCGTGGCTTCGGGGAGGCCACGCCGCTGCCCGAGTTCGGGACCGAAGACCTGCGCGCCTGCCGGGCGGCGCTCTGGCGCGAGCTCTCCGAAGGGCTGTCGCGCCTCGCCTCGGGCGCACTCGACGAGGGCGAGGCGTGCATCGGGGGCGCGCGTCGGGCGGACGCGCCGTGCGCCCGGGCGGCGCTCGAGTCCGTTCGGGCCGATCTTGCCTCGCGGCGTCGCAGGGAGTCGCTGGCCCGCTGGCTTCGAGGGCGCGCCGGGCTCGCGGGGGATCCGCTCGCGAGCGTCGCGGTGCAGGCGCTGGTGGGGGGCGTGGATCCAGCGGCCGTGACGCGGAGCGCCCGAGCGGCGCTGGCGGCAGGCTACCGCGCCTTCAAGCTCAAGCTCGCCGTCGCGCCAGGCCGGCGCGATCCCGGCCTCGACGTCGAACGGGTCGCGGCGCTGCGCGAGGTCGTCGGCTCGTCGGCTCGCATTCGCCTCGACGCGAACGAGGCCTGGACCTTCGCCGAGGCGGCAGCGGCGCTGCCCGTCTTCGAGCCCTTCGAGATCGACTTCGTCGAGCAGCCGGTCGCGCGCGACGACCTCGCCGGGCTGAAGCGGCTCGCGGAGCAGGGCCCGATCCCGGTCGCGGCCGACGAGGCCCTGCTCGGGGACGGACTCGCGCGCTGTCTGGCGACCCGTTCCGCCGAGGTGCTGATCGCGAAGCCCGCCGCGCTCGGCGGGATCACGGCGTCGCTCGAGCTCGCCCGTCGCGCCCGGGAAGAGGGGCTGCGGATCGTGTGGTCGACGTTGATCGACGGTGCGGTCGGTCGTGCGACTGCGCTCGCCCTCGCCGCGGCGCTCGCTCCGGAAGACGAGGTGCACGGTCTCGGGACCGCGGACCTGCTCGCCCTCGATCTGGCGCCGACGGGCGCCTCGGAAGCCCCCGATGCTCGCGGCCGCTTCGCGCTCTGCTCGGCGCCGGGCCTCGGCTTCGAGCCCGCCGTGCCGGCCCGGTCCGACGGCGAACCGTGCGACGACGAAGCGCTCCGGGCGCATCTCGATTCGGGCTTCGAGGTCGAGGCTTGAAGACGCTGGGGCGGGCATGACGCCGGGCGAAGAGCGCTTCCCCCAGAGCGACTGGATCGCGTCGCTCGCGCGTCTCGGAGACGAGCGCGAGGCGCTCTGCGTGGGGGGGCGCCGCGTCGGCTACGGCGAGCTCGCGCGGGCGGCGCACGAAACCGCCGAGGGCTTTGCGTCGGTCGATCTGCGCGCGGGAGATCTGGTGGCGATCCTGGCGCCGCCGAGCCTCGAGGGCGTCGCACTGATCCATGCGATGCTCGACCGGGGCATCGTGATGCTGCCGCTCAACGCCCGCTCGAGCCCGACCGAGCAGCGCGAGGCCCTGGTCGCCTCGGGCGCGCGCCACCTGGTGATGCCCGGGGCGGATTGGGAGGGGCCGAGCGCGCGCGGGCGGCAGCTGCTCGAAGGGCTCGGATGCGGAGGCCTCGCGCTCTCGGCGGGCGCGGACCGAGTCGTCGCGCAGCTCGACCGACGGCGCGCGCCCGCGCGCGAGGTCGAGGCGCTCGCGCGCTCGAGTCGCCCGCGGCGGGTCGCTCTCCAGGCGGCCCTCGTGCTGCGCACCTCGGGCACGAGCGGTCGGCCGAAGGGCGCGGTGCTCGCCTTCGACAATCTGATCGCGAGCGCGCGGGCTTCGGCCGCGCTGCTCGGAAGCGAGGCGCGCGACCGCTGGCTCTGCTGCATGCCGCTCTTCCATATCGGGGGGCTGTCGATCCTGATTCGCGCGGCGCTGGTCGGCGCCTCGGTCGTGCTGCACGAGCGCTTCGACGCCTCGCGCGTGGCCCGGTCGCTCGAGCAGGAGGGCATCACGCGAACGAGCTTCGTCGCGACGATGCTCGAGCGCGTGATCGAGGCTCGTTCTGGAGCGCCGGCGCCCGCGGAGCTCGAGCTCGTCTTGTTAGGCGGGGGTCCGGCCTCCGACGAGCTGCTGGCCCGGGCGCGCGCGCAGGGCTACCCGATCGCGCCGACCTACGGGCTGACCGAGGCCTCGTCCCAGGTCGCGACGCGTCCGCCGGGTGAGGCGAACGCGGACCTCTCCGGAGGCCTGCAGCCGCTGCCGGGCGTCGAGGTGCGGGTGGTCGACGAAGCGCGACGACCGCTGCAGCCGGGCCGCGAGGGGGACATCGAGGTGCGCGGCCGGATCGTCATGCGTGGCTATCTCGACGACGAGGCCGCGACGAGCCGGGCCATTCGCGACGGCTGGCTCTCGACGGGAGACGTCGGACGTCTCGACGCGGACGGTCGACTGCGGGTGCTCGATCGCCGGGCCGATCTGGTGCTCTCCGGCGGCGAGAACGTCTATCCGGCTGAGGTCGAGTCCGTGCTCTGCGAGCTCGAGGGGGTCCGGGAGGCCGGCGTCTTCGGGATTCCGGATCCGGTCTTCGGCGCGCGTCCCGTGGCGGTCGTCGTGCCGGAGGACGGTGCGGCCTTCGATCCCGAGGCCCTGGCCGCGTTCTGCCACGAGCGTCTGGCCGACTATAAACGTCCCGTGCGGTTCTTCGCTGCGCAGGCGCTGCCGCGGACGGCGACCGGCAAGCTGCTTCGGCGCCGGCTGCGGGAGGAGTGGCTCGAAAGATGTTAGGCGGGCTCGCGCTCGAGCGCCTCGGCGATCTGCCCTCGCACCCGATCCATCATCTCCTCCGGCTCGTGCTTCTCGATCTCGCCGGGCGAGATCGGGTCGAGCACTTCGATCGAGATCGGATGTCGCCCCTGGAGTACGAAGCCCCGCTTCGGGAGCGCGTCGCCCGTTCCGCGAATCACGATCGGCTGGATCGGCACTCGGTTGCGTTTGGCGATCTCGAAGGCCCCGGACTTGAAGGACCGAAGGCGCCCCGTCGAGGAGCGCGTGCCCTCCGGAAACATCACGATCGAGCTGCCGCCCGCGATCGCCTCGTCGCAGCGCTTCATCATCGTGTGGATGCTGCGCGCCGTGCCGCGGCGCAGCGGGATATAGCCGCAGAGCCGCATGTTCCAGCCGATCAGCGGCACCCGGAAATTCTCCTCCTTCGAGACCCACTTGAAGTGGCTGCGCAGCCGAAAGAGCACGAGGATGTCCACCAGCGACAGATGATTGGCCACGATCACGGTCGGCCCCGACTCGTGCATGCGATCCCGGCCGTGGATGCGAACCGGCCAGGCCGGGTTGAGCCAGGTATAGAGCGAGGCCCAGGCGGAGGTGAACGCGTGCATCACGCGACGCCGACGATCGAAGGGCGCGGTCAGGCAGAAGAGCAGCACCGCGATTGGAAACAGGATCAACGACGAGATTCCGACGAAGCTCCAGAACGCCAGCGAGAGGGCCAGGCGCACTAGCTCCGCTCCTTCGATCGACTCGCTTCGACGAAGGCCTCGAAGAGCAGCGCACTCGAAGGCTCGTGCATTTTCTCGGGATGCCACTGCACGCCGATCTCCCATCTTCGTCCGGCCGGGTCGGTCGGGCGGGGCGCGGCCTCGATGGCTTCGATGACGCCGTCCGGACCCCGGGCGACCGCATGGTAGTCGGCTCCCGGCTCGCGCACCGCCTGATGATGAAGGCTGTTGACCCGGGTCGCCCCCGCTCCCAGGATCGACGCGAGCAGGCTCCCCTCGGTGATCTCGATGGCGTGCCGGCCCTCGGCGGGCAGGCGATGCTCGTGGGCCTCGGGTCGCTGGCTCGGCAGGTGCGCGTCGAGGACGCCGCCGCGAGCGACCGTCATCAGCTGCATGCCGTAGCAGATGCCGAGCACGGGCAGACCGCGGTGCTGGGCCGCGTCGAAGAGGGCCTCGTCGAAGGCCAGCTGGGGAGCCGGGACGAGATCGAGCTCGACGTCATCGGGCAGCGGTGCGGCGCTGGGGAAATCGTCGCCGCCCGGCAGCAGCAGGCCGTCCAGGGTCGCGATGAGCGCGGCGGGATCGCTCTGGATCGGAAGCTGGATCGGGAGGCCGCCAGCCCGGTCGATGGCCTGCGCGTAGCGATGATCGATGTAGAGGTAGTCGCGGCCTGCGCGCCAGCGTCCCCGGTCGTCGAGGCAGAGGGGGATCCCGATTCGGGGACGGTGCATGGCACGAGCATAGCCATCTGCGGCATCCTGCGCGGATGGCACAGGTGGTGATCGCGGGCTGTGGGTATGTGGGCAACGCCCTGGCCCGGATGCTGATGAACGAGGGGCATCAGGTCTTCGGCATCCGACGTGATGTCTCGGCCCTCGCCGAAGGCGTGAAGGGCATTCGCGGCAACGTCGCGCGACCCGACGAGCTCGGACCTGCGCCCGCCCGCGTCGAGTACGCCGTGTTCGCCGTCGGAGCGGACGAGGGGAGCGAGCAGGCCTATCGAAAGGCCTATCTCGACGGACTCGCGGGCTTCCTGCAGTGGCTCGCCGACGAGGGCCAGCGTCCGCGTCGCATCGTGATGACCTCGAGCACGTCCGTCTACGGCCAGCGCCGAGGGGAGCCGATCGACGAGAAGTCTCCGACCCATCCCACCCACTTTCGCGGCTCGACGATGCTCGCTTCGGAGGGCCTCGTGGCGGCGAGCGGCATCCCGAGCGTGGTGGTCCGGCTCGGCGGCATCTACGGCCCCGGCCGCACGAGCCTGATCGATCGCGCGCGCGAGGGTCGGCTGCGGCTGCGTGCGCACGAGCACTTCACGAACCGCATCCATCGCGACGATGCGGCCGGGCTGATTCGTCATCTGCTCTTCCATCCGAATCCGGAGCCGCTCTACCTGGGCGTGGACGATCGTCCTTCGGACGAGGCGGAGGTCTATCGCTGGATCGCCAAGGAGCTCGGCGCGCCGCCGCCCGAGCCCGAGGAGGAGGGCGACGAGGCCAGCCGTCGGCGGGCGGTCGGGAGCAAGCGCTGCAGCAATCAGCGCGCGCGCCAGAGCGGCTACCGCTTCCGCTATCCGACCTATCGCGAGGGCTACGGCGAGCTGATCCGGGAGAGCATCCGGTCGGGCGATTCGCCGGAACAAGGCGATTGATGGCCGGGGAGGGGCTCCCCGCAGAAGGACCCGCGATCGCGTCCGGGACGGCCGCGATGCCCGGTGCGATCTACTCGCCCTTCGCCGATCGCCTGTCGGAGCATCCCGGCCCGATCTTTCCGCTCCACGTGGGCGACACCTGGCGTGATCCCATGCTCGGCGCGCGCGCCGAGGACATCGCCCAGTCGACCCACCCCCGCCTGCACGCCTACGGCGACACCCGCGGCCTGCCCGAGCTGATCCGCGCCGTGCGCGAGAAGCTCGCCACACGCAACGGACTCGACCACTCTCCCGACGAGATCCTGATCAGCGCCGGGGCCACCGGCGGTCTGGCGACCCTCGCAGGCGCCGTGCTGTCGCCGGGCGACGAGATGCTGATCCTCGCGCCCTTCTGGCCGCTGATCCGCGGCATCGCGCAGAGCTTTCGCGCTCGCCCCGTCGAGGTGCCCTTCTTCGATCGCGTGGCGAGTGAGTCCGAGGCGGTCGCGGCGATCGAGGCCCACATCACGTCCCGCAGCCGGGTCCTCTACGTCTCGACGCCCTCGAACCCGACGGGTCGCGTGATTCCGGGGGACTGGCTCGAGGCGATGGCGGCGCTCGCGCGGCGCCACGACCTCTGGCTCTTCTCGGACGAGGTCTACGAGGACTATCACTATCTTTCGAGGGACGCAGGCTCGACGGAAGCGGCGGCGGATCATCCGGGCGCGCGTGGAGCAGACGGCCACGTCTCGCTGGCCCGCTTCGCCCCCGAACGCACCGCCTCCGTCTATTCCTTCTCGAAGAGCTACGCCATGGCGGGTCAGCGCGTCGGCTATCTCGCCGGCCCCGAGCGCCTCGTCGCCGAGGCGCGCAAGCTGGGGACCCACCTCTACTACCACGCGCCGATCGCCGCCCAGCATGCGGCGCGCGTCGCCCTCGAGTCGGGTGCCGACTGGGTTCGCGCGGCGAGCGAGCAGGATCGCTCCGTCGGCATCGAGGTCGCCGATCTCCTGGGGGTGGCGCGACCCGAGGGCGGGACCTTCCTGTTTCTCGACGTGCGGGATCGGCTCGACGAGCGGGGCATGCCGGGTCTGCTCGAGGACTGCTTCGAGCGCGGCGTACTGGTGGCGCCGGGCGCGAGCTGCGGAGCGGCCTACACGGGCTGGATCCGGCTGAGCTTCACGGCCGCGCCCGGCGACGCGGTTCTCGAGGCCGCGCGGCGACTCGCGCAGGTCCTCGGACGTTGAGCGAAGGGGCTGGCGCGCGGGCGGGCAGCTCGACGCGGAACCCGCATCGGCGATCGAGTATGCTTGGCCGCCCTTCGCAACGACTCTCACCCGAGGATTCCGCATGTCGATCGATCTCGTGATCAACGCTCCCAAGACGCCGGCCCGTACCGCCAGCATCAAGTCGATGCAGCTCTCGATGGCCGGGGACGCCCAGGGCTGGCTCGACCTCTTCGCCGAAGACGCCGTCGTCCAGGATCCCTACGGCCCGTCGCCGATGGATCCGGCCGGCAAGGGCCACGTCGGCAAGGCCGCGATCGAGAAGTTCTGCGCCGCCTACATCAAGCCCGACTCGATCCGCTTCGAGATCCGTCAGACGATGAACGGCAACGGCGCCTGCGTGAACGTCGGCACGATCTTCAGCAAGGGGGCCGATGGCAAGTTCGGCTGGAACGAGGTCATCAACATCTACGAGGTGAACGAGCAGGGCAAGATCACGCTGTTGCGTTCCTACTGGGACTTCGAAGCGAACCAGAAGTCGATGTTCTAGAAGCCGCGGATCAGATCGATTGCTCGTCGTCGAACGCAGCAACCGCACGGAGAGGCTGCTCGAGGGGCTCGCCGATCGCTTGATGGCCCCGGGTCGCGATCCGCTCGCGCCGGCGGTCGTGGTCGTGCAGGGGCCGGGCATGGAGCGCTGGCTCGCGCAGTCGATCGCCCGTCGCCACGGCGTGTGCGCCAACATCGAGTTCGTGTTTCCACGCGAGCTGCTCGACCGGGTGTTTCGGAGCCTGCCCGAGGATCGCGCCGCGCCCACGAATCCCGCCTGGGAGAAGAGTCGACTCGTCTGGTCCGTGGCCCGGCTGCTGGCGGAACATCGCGAGGATCCCGATTTCGCCCCCCTCGCGCGGCATCTCGATGCCCCCGACGGCGACTGGCGACTGCTCCAGCTCGCGCGACAGATCTCGGACCTGATCGATCGGACGATCACCTTCCGCCCGGAGTGGATCGAGCGCTGGTGTGCAACGACCGAGGCGCCGCTCGATCGCGACGAGCGCTGGCAGGCTCGACTGGTGCGAGCGCTCAGCGATCGCCTCGGTCCGGGACACCTGGCGGATCGCTCGCGCCGCTTCCTCGCGATCGCGGCCTCCACCGACGCCGGGCGCCTCGAAGCCGGACTGGCGCGCCAGCTCCCGGATCGCGTCGAGATCTTCGCCGTCTCCACCTTGCCGCCGCTGATGCTGTCGGTGATCGACGGACTCGCGCGCCTTCGCGACGTTCATCTATCCGTGCTGAGCCCCAGCGAGAGCTACTGGGCGGATCTCTGGCGCGAGGTGCGCGATGGCGATCTCGAGGTCGCGACCGGCGTCGAGTCCGGTGGACTCTTCGGTGCGGTCCCGGCGACGCCGGTGGCTCGGCTGCTGGCGGGGCTCGGTCGTCTCGGTGGCGATTTCCAGCGGGCGCTCGAAGAGCACGTGAGTCCACCCGAGAGGGATCTCGAATGCTTCGAATCGCCGATCGAAGGCGGCGTTGCCGAGGCGAGTCTGCTCGCGCGTCTCCAGGCGGATCTGCTCGCGCTGGATCCGTCCGCAGAGACGTCGGCGGGGGACGCCGGGATCGATTCCGGACGGATCGTCCGGCGGGACGACGATTCGATCCAGGTCCATCTCTGTCATGGTCCGCGGCGGGAGCTCGAGGTCGTGGAGGCCGCGCTGCACGACGCCTTCGAGCGCGACGAGACGCTCGTGCCCGAAGACGTGATCGTGATGGCCCCCCGCATCGACGAGATCGCGGCGGACATCGAGGCGGTCTTCGGTGTCCCGCACGAAGACGGTCGCGCGATTCCCTATCGCATCGCGGATCGAGGCGCCTTCCAGCGCTCGCTCGTCGCCGAGACCTTTCGAGGGCTCCTCGATCTGTTGGGCGGTCGGCTGGCCCGGAGCGAGGTCTTCGACTGGCTGGCGCGCGAGCCGGCTCGCGCGCGCTTCGGGCTCGACGAGGAGACCGTCGAGCGACTCTCGGAGTGGGCGGCGCGCGCGGGGATCCGCTTCGGACTCGATGCGACGCATCGCGTCGATCTCGGCCTCGCACAGGACCGGGCGCATACCTGGTCGGATGGCCTGGCGCGGCTGGCGCTCGCGCATGCGGTCGGGGCGAGCGGCGAGGTCTTCGAGGGGCTGGCGTCCGAGCCCCTCGATCCCTGGGCGTCGCCCGAGGCGCTCGGCGCGATCGGTGAGGTCGAGTCGATGCTGCGGGCGGCGCGGGCGAAGATCGCCGCGCCCAGGCCCGTGGAGAGCTGGTGTCGTTGGCTGCGCGAGCTGCTGGGGGCCAGCTGCCTGCGGGACGACTCGAACGCCCACGAGCATGCGTCGATTCGCGGCGCGCTGGCGGAGATCGCCGAGAGCGCTGCGGCGGCGGGCTTCGATCGGTCCGTGCCCTTCGAGGCGATGCGCGAGCGGGTGTCGGAGACCCTCGAGGCGAGCCCCGCTCCCCAGGCCTTCCTCGCGGGCGGCGTGACGTTCTGCGAGCTGGTTCCACTGCGTGCGATTCCGTTTCGGATCGTCGTGATCCTGGGACTGAGCGACCAGGCTTTTCCACGCGGAGGACCCGCGGCGGGCTTCGATCTGATGGCGCGCGCTCCGCGTCCCGGCGACCGCAACGCCCGCGTCGACGATCGCTATCTCTTCCTCGAGGCGCTGCTCTCGGCCCGCGATCGACTGATCCTGACCGTTCCCGGTCGCGACATGCGCGACGGCAGCGATCTGCCGCCTTCGATCGTGGTGGCCGAGCTGCTCGACGCGATCGAGGGCTCGTTCGCCGTGGACACGACGAAGGGCGAGACGGCCTTCGAGTCGCTGCGTGAGCAGATCATCGTGAAGCATCCGCTCCAGTCCTCGAGCCCGCTCTACTTCGAGACGCCTGGAGACGCGCGGCTGCTCGGGCGAGACGAGGAGGCGTTCGCGGCGGCTCGGGCCCGGCGCGAGGCGATCGAGGCCGGGGGCGGGGTGACGCGGCGCTTCCTGGCGCGGCTCGACGTCCCTTCGAGGTCCGACTCGACCCCACCGCGACTCTCACTCGACGATCTCGTGGCGCGGGTGCTGCAGTCGACGCGCTACTTCACCCGGGAGCGCCTGCGTCTGCGCGTGCCGCGTCTCGAGGAAGGCACGGGCGACCTCGATCCCTTCGAGCTCGGTCCGCTCGAGCAGCACGCGCTCGGCAGCGCTCTGCTCGCGGATCTCGGAGCCGGCGTCCCGGAGTCGGTCGCCGTCCGCCGATTGTTCGCGCGCGCCCCGATTCCGGCGGGTCTGCCCGGGGCGCTGGCCGTTCGCGCGCTGCAGGAAGAGGTCGTGCGGGTGGCGCGGATCGCCGCCGGTCGCCGGAGCGGCGAGCGCCTGGCCGATCTCGACGGCGAGATCACGCTCGACGTCGAGGGGCTGGGCGCGTGCGTGCTGGGCGGTCACCTCGACGAGCTCTGGCCGGGCGGCCGCGTCGAGGTGAGCTTCGGCCGCATCGGGCGACGCAGCGAGCTCGCCGTCTGGATCCGGCATCTCTTCCTCTGCGCGTGCCTCGAGGCGGGCATCGACGGCGGCGACCGGACCTTCGCGCCCCAGAGCGTCTTCGTCGGGCGCAGCGCCGATCGCAAATCGTCCGAACACGTCGTGGTCTTCGGCCCCGAGCCGGAGCCCGGTGCGCGCCTGGCGCGGATCTTCGAGTGGGCCTGGAGCTGCGAGGGGGCGCCTCTGCCCTTCTTTCCGAAGTCTTCGCTCGCCTTCGCGAAGCCTGCGCTCGAGCGCAAGACGGACCAGGCCTGGCGCGCCGCGCAGCAGGCCTACTTCGGGGGCGACTCGAATCTCTTCCGGACGCCCGAAGCCGAGGAGGATCTCGAGCAGGCGAGGCTCTGGGAGGGCGTCTCACCCCTCGAATCCAGCGCGGACTCGGTCCTGCTGTTTCGATTCGATCAGGTGGCGGCAGAATTCTTCGAGCCGATGCTCGCGCTGCGGAAGACCCATCTCGCATGATCGCCGAGCTCGACGCATGGCAGATGGAGCTGTCGGGGACGTCGCTGATCGAGGCGAGCGCGGGGACGGGCAAGACCTATACGCTCACGACCCTCTACCTGCGCCTGCTCGTCGAGGAGGATCTCTCGCCGGCCGAGATCCTGGTCGTGACCTACACGACGGCGGCGACCGCTGAGCTGCGGGAGCGCGTACGAAACCGCATCAAGCAGGCGATCGCCTCCGTCGACTCGACGCCCGAGGATGCCGAGGGCGAGCGGCTTCGAGCGCTGGCGCTCGCGGCGCGGGCGCAGGGCGAGGCGACGGGGCGACGCGATCCGTTGCGGCGCGCGCTGCAGGAATTCGACGAGGCCGCGATCTTCACGATCCATGGCTTCTGCCAGCGGACGCTCCAGGAGAACGCCTTCGAGAGCGGCTTGGCCTTCGACGCGCAGCTGGTCGAGAAGCCGGAGTCGCTCGAACGGACGCTGGCGCACGACCTCTGGGTACGGGGGCTCTCCGGGGCCGACCCTGGCCTGGTCGAGTGGCTGCTGGCGGGCGCCGGGAAGCGCTGGCAATTCGAGCCCGAGGCGCTCTACCGGAACGTCCTGCGCCAGCTCGGAGCGGACGACGAGATGCCGATCGTGCCGGCACCCCTGGCCGACGCGGCGGAGGCCGAGCCCGCCATGTCGAGCGAGCGGGTGGCGGGGCTGCTGCGCGAGTGGGCCCGGGAGTGGAGCGCGCGAGGGCGAGCGATCGCCGACCTGCTCGTCGGACAGAACGATCTCAGCCGTACCTCCTACAAGATCGCGACGATCGAGCAGCGCTGGCTGCCCGAGCTCGACCTCCTGGCGCAGCGGATCCTCGAGCGATCCGAGGAGGCTTCGGTGTCCGCGATCGAGCTTCCGGACTGCTTCGCGAAGCTCACGACGGCAGCGATCGTGAAGGGCACCAAGAAGAAGGGCACGCCGCTCGAGGATCCCGTCTTCGCGCTCTTCGACGCAGTCTCGGAGGCCGTGGACGCGCTCGCCGCCGTGCGCGAGGGGCAGGCGCTCGCGCTGCGCCGCGGATTCGTGCTGGCGGCGCGTGCCGAGGCGGCCAGGCGCCGATCCGAGCGGCACCTGCTCTTCTTCGACGACCTGCTGAGCGAGCTGCGATCGGCGCTGCGCGGCGCGGGTGGCCTTCGACTCGCCGAGCTGCTTCGCGAACGCTACCGCTTCGCCCTGATCGACGAGTTCCAGGACACCGACCCGGTCCAGTACGACATCTTTCGGGAGGTCTGGCACGAAGGCGGCGACACTGCGCGGCGTCATGGGCTCGTGCTGATCGGAGATCCGAAGCAGGCGATCTACTCGTTCCGGGGGGCCGACGTCTTCACGTATCTGGCGGCGCGGGGCGATGCGGGACGCGCGAGCCTACGGCCTGCCGACGAACTATCGATCGGATCCCGGTCTGATCGCCGCGGTGAACGCGCTCTTCGCGCGGCGAGCCAGCGCCTTCAGGATCGAGGAGATCGAGTTCAATCCGGTCGAGCCGCGCGACGTCGACGCGAGCGACTTCGCGCCGGTCGGACGCTCGTCTGCGGGGCTGCGCGTGCTCTTCGCCGATCGCGTCCGCGCGGACGAGTTCGCCTCGGAGGAGGTGTCGCCCGAGAAGTCCCTGCCGATCCGCTTCGGGCGCACGACGCTGATGAGCGCCGTGGCCCGGGACATCGCGGATCTGCTCGATTCGGGCTCGATGTTAGGCGGCCGCCCGATCGTGCCCTCGGACATCGCCGTCCTGTGCCGCCGAAAGAGCGAGCTCGCGCAGGTTCGCCGGGCGCTCGAGGCGATCGGCGTCCCCTGTGTCGATCGAGGGGATGCGGATGTCTTCGAGTCGCGCGAGGCGTGGGAGCTGCTCAGCGTGCTGCAGGCGATGATGCGCTCCGGGGACCCGGCTCTGCTGCGCGGCGCGCTGGCGACGGGGGCGCACGGCTGGGGGGCGCGCGAGCTGCTCGAGCTCGACGACGATTCGCGCGCGCTGGCCGAGATCTCCGAGCGCTTCGCGGAGTACGGTCGCGTCTGGTCACAGTCGGGCTTCGGGCGCGCCTTCGAGACCTGGCGACGCGGCGAGGGCGTCACCGCCCGTCTGCTGGCTCTCGCGGATGGCGAGCGGAGGCTCACGAACTGGCTGCATCTGGCCGAGCTGCTCCAGCGTGTGGCCAGCGATCGCTCGCCTTCGCGCGCCACCCTGGTCGCCTGGCTCGAGCGGGCGATCGCCTCGCCCGAGGCGCGCGAGCAGGTGGGCTCGGATGCTTCGCTGCTGCGACTCGAGCGCGATGATCAGGCGGTCACGCTCGTCACGCTGCATCGCAGCAAGGGTCTCGAGTATCCGATCGTCTACCTGCCGAGTCTCTGGGAGGACTCGAGCGGCAGCGGCCCCTCGCCCGACAGCGCCGCCGACGGCACGAAGCGCAATCCGCCCATTCGCTATCACGACGCCGAGACCCGCCGGCGGACGCTCGATCTCGCGGGTCATCCCGGCTACGCCGAACATCTGGCGCAGAGCAACGACGAGGCCTTCTCCGAGCAGCTCCGGCTCCTCTACGTCGGACTCACGCGCGCGCGTCATCAATGCGTGGTGGCCTGGGGCGCGATCGGGCAGACCTTCTCGAAGACGCCGCTCGCGTGGCTGCTGCATGGACCGGCGGCCGAGGCGGCGGGGCTCGATGCCGCGTCCTCCGCGGCAGAGCTGAAGAGCTTCGCCGACGCGGATTGGTGGGCGATCTGGCAGTCGCTCGGGGAAGCGGCGGGGCCGGGCAGCGTAGAGGTCGAGGAGCTGGTCTTCGCAGAGCGGGATCGCTGGCAGGCACCGGCTTCGGAGCGCGTGCAGCTGGCCTATCGAGCGCCCGCCCGACGACTCGATCGACCCCTTCGCACGACGAGCTTCTCGGCGCTGGTCCGCGAGGGACATCGCAGTCCGCTCTCGTTCAGCGGACCGGAGCTGATCGGCCGCGACGTCGATGCCGAGGTCGAGGCCGAGGTCGCGACGGTCGCGGGTCGGTCGCAGGCCGAGGGGAGCGCCGAAGGGCCTGGAGAGCGGGTGCCCGACCTGGCCGCGAGGATGCACGAGTTTCCGCGCGGCGCGGAGGCCGGCACGCTGCTCCACGAAGTGCTCGAGGCGGTCGACTTCTCGGACTACGACACCGAGGAGGTTCGCGCACGAGGGCTCGCGGCCCTCGAGCAGAACGGGCTCGAGTCCGTCCACGCGGACCAGGTGCTGCATGTGATCGCCTCGGTTGCGCGCACGCCGCTCAGGCTTTCCCCGACGCCCTTCCGGCTCGCGGACGTCGCGCCCGGTCAGCTGCGACCCGAGATCGACTTCACGCTGGTGACGCCCGGCGCGGACGAAGGGCCTTCGTTCACGCCGGAAGCGCTCGCGGACTTGCTGCGGAGCGCGCCGGCAGACAGCCCGCTCGCACGTTACGCAGAGCGGGCCGGCCGGATGAGCTTCCAGGCGCTTCGGGGGTTCCTGCGAGGATTCATCGATGCGACCTTCTTCGACGGCGAGCGCTACTACCTGGTCGACTACAAGTCGAATCATCTCGGCGCGTTCCAGTCGGACTATCTCGGCGAGGCGCTGGTCGGGCCGATGATCGAGCACGACTACGTGCTGCAATACCTCGTCTACTCCGTGGCGCTCGATCGCCACCTCTCGCTTCGGCTCGCGGACTACGACTACGACCGGCATTTCGGGGGGGCCTACTATCTGTTCCTGCGCGGTCTGTCGGAGACGCACGAGCCCGGCTGCGGGGTCTTCTTCGATCGTCCGCCACGCGAGATCGTGCGTGCGACCTCGGAGCTGATGGGGCTCGCGCGCGCGGAGGACTTCGCCTGATGCGGCCGGGAAGCGAGTGGCTGGCCTCGGGAGAGGGCGACCTGCTGATGCGGGCGCGCGCTGCGGGTCTGCTCTCGGCGCTCGATCTGCAGTTCGCGACGCGACTCGCGGCGCTCTATGACGAGCAGGCCGACGGCGTTCGCTGGGCGCTGGCGATCGCCTGTCATCAGGAGGCGGAGGGGCATGTCTGCGCCGATCTCGAACGACTGGCGCGCGACGGTCTCGCCACCGAGCTCACAGACGAGACGCGCATCCACTCGATCCTCGTCACGCACGACTCGCTCGAGTCCTGGCTCGACGCGCTGCGGTCGAGTCGTCTCGTCGAGTCGCCCGGGCGTTCGGGCGAGGACGCACGACCGCTCTTCCTGGACGCGCGGGGACGGCTCTTCCTCGCGAGGGCCTATCGCCATCAGGTCGAGCTCGCAGCGAGGATCCGCGCCCGCGCGGCCCGTCCGCCGCTGCCCGTCGACTGGTCGAGTGCCGAGGACGCGATTCGTCGCTCGACGCCCGGCGATGACACGTCGGACGAGCCCGCCCGCCAGGCGCTGCGAGTCGGGCTCGCGCGTCCGCTGTCGGTGGTCACGGGGGGGCCGGGGACGGGCAAGACGACGATGGTCGCGCGCCTGATCACGCTGCTGGCGCTTCGCGCCGAGGCCGACGGCGCAGCCGCGCCTCGGGTTCGGCTGCTGGCGCCCACGGGCAAGGCCGCAGCGGCCATGACCCAGGCCTTCGTGCGGGGCCGCGACGAGCCCGCTCTGACCGAGACGTTGCGTGCCGCGCTGCCCTCGGCGGCCGAGACGATCCATCGCGCGCTGTATCGGCAGACGCGGCTCGACGCGTTCGGCCGGCCGACCCGGATCGCTCTCGATGCGGACGTGGTCGTGGTGGACGAGGCTTCGATGGTGGATCTCGAGCTGATGAGTCGGCTCTTCGAGGCCTGCGAGGACGTTCCGCGGGTCGTTTTGTTGGGTGATCCGGGCCAGCTCGCTTCGGTCGATGCGGGTGCCGTCCTGGCCGAGATCTGCGATGCGGAGGCCCGGGAGCGTTTCGCGACCGACGAAGGCCTCGAGACCCGGCCCTCCAGCGCCGCCGCGGGCCTGGCCAGCTCGATCGTGACGCTTCGCAAGAGTCATCGATTCAGCGGCAGTGGCGGCATCGGCCGCCTGGCCGAGGCGATCCGGGCGGGGGACGCGGACGCCGTGCTGGATCTCCTGCACGATCCCGAGCTGCCCGAGGTCGAGCGCTGTGAGGTGCCGTCTCCGGCGGTGGTCCTGTCGCGACTGGTGGAGGCGAGTCGGGCGATGCAGCGGGAGATCGATGCGGCGCGGGACGAGGTGTCGAAGCTCGAGAGCATGGGTCGCTACCGGGTGCTCTGCGCCCATCGGCGGGGTCCGCTGGGCGCCCTCGCGATCGCTGCGCGTCTCGACGAGGCGGCGGCGGCGATCCGCGAGACGACCTCGCGAGCGGGCTGGTGGCGGGGGCGGCTGCTGCTGGTGACGCGCAACGCGCCGGAGCAGGACCTCTGGAACGGCGACGTCGGCTTGATCGAAGAGACGGGCGCCGGTCTCCGCGCGCTCTTCCCCGACGGCGTGGGCGGCGTGCGCGCGCTGTCGGCGGGTCGACTGCCCGCGCACGAGAGCGCGATCGCGATGAGCGTGCACAAGAGTCAGGGCTCGGAGTTCGACGCGGTGGATCTCGTGCTCGGAGACGTGGCGTCTCCGCTGATGACCCGCGAGCTTCTCTATACGGGCGTGACCCGCGCGCGATCGACGCTGCGCGTGCATGCGAGTGAGGCGGCGTTGCGCGCGATGGTCGCACGCCGGGTCAGTCGGGACTCCGGTCTCGCCGAACGAATCTGGGCGGAGTGAAGGTGGCGGGACGCAAGAGCAAGAAGCCGCGTCGCGGCAAGCATCACGAGGCCGAGTCGGCGCCGCGGCCCCTGCTCGAGCCCGGGGAGGGCGAGCCCGGCCGTGTGGTGGCGCATCACGGCGTCGCGGTGCTCGTCCAGCTCGACGGCGGCGAGACGCAACAGATCTGGCTCCAGCCGGAGCAGCGCGCCGTGGTCGGAGATCGCGTGCGCGTCGCCCGGGGCCGCCTCGTGGTCGAGCCGGCCCACGGCGTGCTGCGCCGCCGGGATCCGCGCGGCCGCGAGCGGACGATCGCCACGAATCTCGATCTGCTGGGCATCGTGGTCGCCCCCGAGCCGCGGGAGCCGCCGGGCTATATCGACCGCGGCTTCGTGATCGCGCGCGCCGCGGGCATCGAGCCGATGCTGGTGATGAACAAGACGGATCTGGATGAGGGCGGAGAGCTCGCGGAGCGTCTGCGCGAGATCTATTCGCCTTCGGCGACGGTGTTATGCGTCTCGGCCGAGCGAGGGGAGGGCCTCGACGCGATTCGCGAGGCGCTCGCGGACCGGGGCGAGGGCGGCCGAGTGGGCGCGCTGGTCGGGCCGTCGGGGGTGGGCAAGAGCTCGCTGCTGAACGCGCTCGTGCCGGATCTCGAGCTGCGGGTGAGCGAGCTCAATCGGGGCAGCGGGAAGGGGCGCCACACCACGACGACCGCCACGCTGCATCCGCTCGAGGGCGGCGGCTTCCTGGTCGATACCGCCGGCTTCAAGGATTTCATCGCCGTGGACGTCGAGCCGCTCGAAGCGGCCCAGGCCTTTCCGGGCTTCGAGTCGGCGGTCCGCTCGGGCTGCCGCTTCCGGGATTGCCTGCATCGCTCGGAGCCGGACTGCGCCGTGCTCGCGGCGGTCGAGGCCGGAGAGATCCCTGCTCGTCGGCATCGCGCCTATCTTCAGCTGCTCGACGAGCTGGATTCCTCGGACGGTCGCTCGTAGCTGATCGCTCCGACCTTGCCGCCGCGCAGGTCGCGGAGGAAGAGGTCCGCAGCGCGGTCGAGGTCGACGTGTCCCCCCGAGCGCAGCGCGCCGCGCCGTCTTCCGACGGCCTCGAGCAGCTCGACGGCCCGCGAGGCGTCGCCCGGATCCGCGGAGGTGCGCGAGACGATCTCGTCGACCTCCTCCCCCAGCTGATAGCGGGCGACGAGCGCGTCGCGATACTGCGTGGCGACGAAGCAGATCGCCCAGCCCGCGACGTCGATCAGCTCGAAGGCGTTCTCCCCGATCGCCCCGCTGGCGGCCAGCCGGCGCGCGCCCTCCTGATCGTCGAGCTTGGGCCAGAGCACGCCGGGCGAGTCGAAGATCGACAGGTCGTGATCGAGCTCGACGCGCTGTGCCCGCCGGGTGACGGCGGGGCGATCGCCGACCTTCGCGATCCGGCGGCCCGTGAGCGTGTTGATCAGCGTCGACTTCCCGACGTTCGGAATTCCGACCACCATCGTGCGCAGCGTGCGGCCGGGCCCACCGCGATGGGGTGCGAGCTCGCGGCAGCGCGCGGGGACCCGCTTCACGCTGCGCGGGTCGTTCATGACCAGCGCGAGGGGGCGCGCGCCCGGCCACGCATCCTGCCAGGCCGCGGTGACCTCGGGGTCGGCCAGATCGGATTTCGTGAAGAGCGTGAGGATCGGCTTGTCCCGCGCCAGGCTCACGAGCAGCGGGTTTCGACTCGAGACGGGCAGCCGCGCGTCCACGAGCTCGATCACGACGTCGACCTTCTTGATGGCGTCGGCGATCTCGCGCCGCGCGCGATTCATGTGTCCCGGGAACCAGTTGATCGCCATCGGTCGCCTGCTCGTCCAGTCGGGGCCGGGCCCCGCTCGTCTCGACCCGCTCCGTTTCGAGCGCAGCCGCGCGCGTCACGATAGCGGTCGATTGCCCTCGCAGGGTACTGTTGGCCGCGGAGGTGAGAGGGGATGTCGACGGAATCGATCCGCAGCCTGTTGAATCGCGAGACCGCGGGCGGTGAGGGGCTGGTGCGCGGCTGGCTCCGCACGGTTCGCCACGCGAAGGGCGTATCGTTTCTCGACGTCTCCGACGGCTCGTGCATGGAAGGCATGCAGGTCGTCGCGAGCCCCGAGACCGAGGGCTACGAGTCCGTCGTCCGGAGTCTCGCCACGGGTGCCGCGGTCGAGGCGAGAGGGAGCGTCGTCGACTCGCCGGGCAAGGGCCAGCGCTTCGAGCTGCACGCCTCCGAGGTCGTGCTCGTCGGTGCGGCGGGGGAGGACTATCCGCTCCAGAAGAAGCGACACAGCTTCGAGTTCCTGCGCACGATCGCTCATCTGCGGCCGCGCACGAATACCATCGGTGCGGTGCTGCGGGTGCGGAATGCGGCGTCGATGGCGATCCACGAGTTCTTCCAGCGCGAGGAGTTCTTCTACCTGCACACGCCGATCGTGACCGCCTCGGATGCCGAGGGCGCGGGCGAGATGTTTCGCGTGACCACGCTGCCGCTCGGCGATCCGCCGCGGGACGAGCAGGGCGCGGTCGACGACACGAAGGATTTCTTCGGTCGGCCGACCTTCCTCACGGTGTCCGGGCAGCTCGAGGCCGAGATCGGCGCGCTCGCGCTGTCCCGGGTCTATACGTTCGGTCCGACCTTTCGAGCCGAGAACTCGAATACCGCGCGGCATCTGGCGGAGTTCTGGATGGTCGAGCCCGAGGCGGCCTTCTACGACCTGTCCGACCTGGCGGATCTCTCCGAGCGTTTCCTGAAGTCGGTGTTTCGAGACGTGCTCGATCGCTGCGAGGACGACATGGCCTTCTTCGAGAAGCGCATCGAGTCGCAGGCGATCGAACGCATGAAGACCGTGATCGAGAAGCCTTTCGAGCGGATTCCGTATCGCGAGGCGATCGCGATCCTCGAGCGTTCGGGTGAGAGCTTCGAGTTCCCGGTCGGCTTCGGTCTCGATCTGCAGAGCGAGCACGAGCGCTGGCTCACGGAGCAGCACGTCGGCTGTCCGGTCGTGGTGACGGACTGGCCGGCGTCGATCAAGGCCTTCTACATGTATCGCAACGACGACGAGCAGACGGTCGCTGCCATGGACGTGCTCGTGGGCGGAGTCGGCGAGATCATCGGCGGCTCGCAGCGCGAGCATCGCCTCGAGGTCCTGGAAGGGACGATCAGGGGCCAGGGCCTCGATCCCGACGACTACTGGTGGTACCTCGACCTGCGCCGCTTCGGCTCCGTGCCCCACGCGGGCTTCGGCCTGGGCTTCGAACGGATCGTGCAGTTCATGACCGGGATGGCGAATATCCGCGACGTGATTCCCTTCCCGCGTGTGCCGGGTCAGGCCGAGTTCTAGCGACGCCTCCGCCGGGGCCCTTCGGGCTGGCGAGAGGCGTCTCTCGAGGACTGGATCTCAGGGGCCGTAGGTCTCGCGGGCCCAGCGTTCGAGGGCGGCGTTCATCCGCTCGAGGATCGACACGGCGAAGCGCTCCTCGTCATGGAGTCGCCGCAGCTCGGCGCCGACCTCGATCAGCCGCGCCAGGCGTCGCCTGCGGCCCGCGCGCGTGAGCGGCGCACCACGTCGCGGTCCCGAAGCCACCGTGAGGTCGTTGTCGATGAACTGGGTCTCGAGCCGCGCGAGCTCCCGGCGATAGCGCGTGCGACGGGCGCGGACCCGGTTCAGTCTCCGCACGACCTCATCGTATTGCTCTTCGGCTTTCGGGCTGACGGGATCGAAGGGGCGAAAGAGCTCGCGGACGTTGGATGCATCCATGTTCGACTCCTGGCTGGGGGGGACCCCGCCCTCCGGGCGGGTCAGCTTCCGCATTGTTCTTCTCTATTGAATGCACGCTCGAGGGGTAGGTTCCTTCGAGCCCGAATTCGGGTCGCTCGGGGACGCCGAGGGGAGGCGGAATCGCCGCGAAGGGACGACGGCCGAGTCGGGCAGGCCCTGCGCTCGGTCTCCGTGCGCTCGGACCCTAACCGCCCGGTCGCTGTCATGCGGCGCAGACGAAGTCGTGGCCGTCGCGGAAGCCCATCTCTTCGAGGGTCGCGCGGATCTCCCCACGCGGGCCGGAGCCTGCGACCGACGTCACGATCGGAAGGCGTGGCCGCGTGGCGAGGGCTTGCGGCGGGATGACCTCGGCTCCGTGGATCGTGTTGCCGACGCGTCGCGGATGGACCTCGACGATCGCGGCGGGTCGGTGGCCGAGCGCTTCGAGAGCGCGTCGCAGGGCGCGGCCGGTCCGCCCGTGCCCCCACAAGACGTAGTGCTCGCGGCCGCGCAGGAAGTCCCTGCTCAGATGCCAGGCGCGGCAGTCCGTGAAGCGGGCGAGATCGTACTGGGGGTGGCTGCGCGAGAGACGGGCGGGGAGATCGCGCCAGCCGAGCAGCCTCCGCGGCACGTTGCCGACCACTGGACCTGCGCGCAGCAGTCGCAGCAGCAGATCGTAATCCTCCGGCCAGCCGCGGTCGCGGTAGCCGAGTGCCTGCAGTCGGGCGCGGCGGATCACGAGCGTGGGATGGGCGACGGGACACTCGACGAATCGATCGCGCCAGATCGCCTCGGGATCCGCCTGCGAGAGCAGCCAGGCTTCGTAGCGCCTTCGACCTTCGGGCAGGCTCGCCTCTCGGAAAGATCCGTACGAAGCAGCCGATCGCATCGAGCTCGGGGCTCGCGTCGAGCGCATCGCATTGCTGCTGGAGTCGGTCTCGATGCATCCAGTCGTCGGCGTCCATGCGCGCGACCAGCGGCGCGCGACAGAGTGCCTGCCCCGCGACCAGCGTCGGGATCAGCCCGCGATGCGGCCGGGCGCTCACGCGAAAACGTCGGTCCCGGGCCGCGAAGGACTCGGCGATGGCTCGGGAGCCGTCGGTCGAGCCGTCGTCGACCACCAGGCATTCCCAGTCGGACTCGGTCTGGCGTTCGACGCTTCGCAAGGCCGTCCCGAGCGTGGCCTCGGCGTTCCAGACCGGAAGCAGGATCGAGACACGAGGCGTCAAGCCCGGACACCGGGGCTCGATTCGGGGGGATCTTCCCTCGAGTGGTCGGGCTCGGGCGGAGAGGGGTTCGGTTTCGCCGCCCGGCTGCCGATGAAATTCCGCGAGAAGCCCTCTCTCTGGTTCATCGGAGCGCCCAGGTTGTTGCGCACAGCAGAGCTCAATCGATCGATCCCGGGATCGCTGCGTCGCGTCGCCTGGAGCCTCGTCGTCGTCACGCTCTGGGTCTGCATCGGCGCTCCGGCGGCGAGGGCCCAATCCGAGGATCAGGTGAAGGCGGCGTTCCTGTTCAACTTTGCACGGTATGTCGAGTGGCCCGAAGCGTCCTTCGACGGACCCGGAGACGCGCTGCGCATCTGCATGGTCGGGGGGGATCGATTCGCGGAGGTCGTCTCGCGCATTGTATCGGGAAAGCGGGTCGCGAACCGGCCGGTCTCGGTCGACTCGCTCGCCGGACTGAGCGGCGCCGCTGCCTGCCACATCCTGTACGTCGACGAGCGCTTCTCCGTCGACGCGCAGGAGCTCGCCGCGCGACTCGGCGGGTCGAGCGTCTTCACCGTCTCCGACCGGACAGGCTTCGCCGCCGGGGGAGGCATCGCGAACTTCATTCGGAGCGAGAACAAGATCCGCTTCGAAATCAATCCCAGCGCTGCGAAGCAGGCGGGCCTCAAGGTCAGCTCGCAGCTGCTTCGCCTGGCGAAGCTGGTCGAGTAGGGAGCGTCATGTCTGGAACCGAGCATCGCCGGGCTCGATCCGTCGGGGAGCGCGTCGCGCCGCAGGGGGGACGGCCTCATGACCCGACTCGACGTCGGCCGCGACTCGATCCAGCGGCGCATCATCCGCGGATTCTTCGCGACCACCGGCCTGGCCCTGGTGCTGACCGCGGGCGCGCTCTTCACGACCGCCTCCGTGCAGTTCCGCCAGGACATGGACGAGAATCTGCGGGTCCTGGCACGCATCACCGCGGCCAACTCCGAGGCCTCGCTGCTCTTCGACGATGATCAGGCGGCGATGGAGACGCTCGGGGCGCTGCGGGCCGTCGAATCGATCGAGGCGGCCGTGGTCTACAGCGCCGACGGACAAGTCTTCGCGCAATACGTCCGCGCGGGGCTGGACGCTTTCGAGACGCCGGACGATCTGCCCTTCGAGCCCCTCTGGAGTCGCGATCGCATCGATCTCGCCCAGAAGATCATGCTCGGCGACGAGCTGATCGGCACGATCTTCCTGCGCTCCGACACGAAGCAGGCCAGGGCCTTCCTGCTCGTCTCGATCGGCATCGTCTCGAGCGTGCTGTTGATCTCCTTCTTCCTCTGCTGGTACGGGGCCGCGCGACTGCGCCGGCAGATCGCGGATCCGCTCGAGTCGCTCGTGCGGGGCGCGGCGTCGATGGCGGAGGGTGACCTCTGGACCCAGGTCCAGGTCGCGAGCGACGACGAGATGGGCGTGCTGGCGCGTGCCTTCAATGCGATGGTCGACAGCCTGCGCGGCCTGGTCTCGCGAGTCGACGAGAATACGCGCTATGTCGCGCGTGCCCTCCTGCAGCTGACGGCGGCCAGCGCGGCGATGCGCGAGGAGGCGCTGCGTCAGGAGCAGGCCGTGGAAGCGACGGCGGAATCGGTCGGCGGGATCATCAGCGGTGTGCACAACGTGAACGCCAACGTCGAGGCCCTCTCCGAGACGGCGGTCGAGACCTCGAGCGCGGCCATCGAGATGAACTCCTCGATCGCCGAGACCGGCAGCCATATCGACGAGCTCTCCGAAATCATCGACACGACGGCCTCGAGCGTGGTCGAGATGACGAGCGCGATTCGCGAGATCGCCCGGGGCGCGGACATCCTGAACCAGTCGACGGAGTCGACGGCCCAGGCGCTGGAGCTGCTCTCGGAATCCGTGCGCCAGGTCGAGTCGAACGCCACCGAGAGTCACGCACTCTCGGACGAGACGGCGCACAAGGCGGAGCAGGGCATGGCCGCCGTCCACGAGACCGTCGACGGAATGGTCGCGATCCAGCGCTCCTTCGAAGGCATCGACGCGATCATCTCGAGCCTCTCGGACAAGAGCGAATCGATCGGCGCCGTCGTGAAGGTGATCGAGTCGGTGGTCGAGCAGACCAATCTGCTCGCGCTGAACGCCGCGATCATCTCGTCCCAGGCGGGCGAGCACGGGCGGGCCTTCTCGGTGGTGGCCGACGAAGTCCGCAGCCTCGCCGAACGGACCGCCAGCAGCACGCGCGAGATCGCGGACCTGATCGAGTCGGTGCAGGGCGGCGTCCACAGCGCCGTCGACGCGATGGATCAGGGCGCCATGCGCGTCGAGCGCGGCGTCGAGCTGTCGAACGAGGCCGGGCGCATCCTGCACGAGATCGGCGAAGGCACCCAGCGTTCGACGCGCTGGGCGAAGGAGATCCTCGAGGCGACCCGCAGCCAGGCGTCGGACATCGATCAGGTCGGCGTGGCGATGACCCGCGTCAAGGAGACCGCCATGCAGCTCGGGCGCGGCACGCACGAGCAGGACAGCGCCAGCGCCGAGATCACGCGCGGCGTCGAGCAGATGCGCCACCTCGGTCTCGAGGTGAAGAACTCGGCCCAGGAGCAGCGTCGCGAATCGAGCCTGATCACGCGTTCCGTCGAGATCGTGGCGGCC
Organism: uncultured delta proteobacterium; assembly: GCA_963698485.1. Lineage (GTDB taxonomy): Bacteria > Myxococcota_A > UBA9160 > UBA9160 > UBA4427 > UBA4427. The sequence goes on from CAVORA010000007.1 coordinate 698,389, forward strand.
CGCATCAAGGAGATCTCGATCGAGACCAAGGACCAGAGCAAGCGGGCCGACCAGATTCGCGAGGCGCTCGAGATCTTCCGCGAGGTCACGGTGCAGACGACGCGCCGAGCCGAGGAGACGGCGGAGACCGTGAAGGATCTCTCCGCCCACGCCAAGGAGCTGGAGGAGGAGATCGGGCGCTTCCAGATCTGATCGCTGGCTCAGTCGCGTGCCGGCCTGGGCGCTTCGCCGCTTGCGTCCGCGAAGATCGGGCTCGACCAGGCGGCGCCACCGTCTTCCTGAAGGATCCGGACGTAATGGAACTCGCCCGGTGCGAGGCCCGGAATCGTGCGCACGAGCCGGAGGCTCTGGCCGTAGGGCCGGTCTTCCGGCGCCTCGAGGGAGGCGACGCGACCCGAGCGCACCAGGTCGACCCGCACGATCGGGGCCGTCGCCTCGTAGTGGACCCGCAGCGTGTGGCTCTCGGCGCCGCTCGACAGACTGCCGCCCATCGTGGTCTCGTCGATCGTGACGGTCAGGAAGGGCCGGATGCCGTTGGTCGCGAAGGTGCGTCGGGCGCGCATCGCTTCGAGCAGGCTCTCGCGATCGAGCGCGCGCGTGAAGAGCCCCGCGAGTCCCGCCTGCCCGCTGGCGATCTGGGCGAGGCCGGGGTGGCCATCGTGGGAGTCGCCGCTGCCGATGAAGCCGAGTCGCTCGCCGCGGAGCAGCACGTCCCGGACGAAGTAGCCGGGGATCCCGCCGCTGACCGGCGGCGGCCCGTCGATCGCTTCGCTCGAGCCGTGTACCGAGACGATCTCCGTCACGGGCTCGAGCTCCGGATCCGGTCGATAGGCCCAGTTGACCGCGACCGGCTCGCCGGCGGAGTGATGCGCGAAGGTCAGGGCTCGGCGACCGCGCAGAGCCGCCCACAGCTCATCGGGGCGATCCGTCTCGGGATCGAGCGACGAGTAGATCGGCATTGGATCGTCCTGTTCGTCGTCAGCGTCGAAGTAGAGCACGTGGCGATGACCGTGTAGCCAGCTGGTCCACTCGTAGCCGGGGAGCGTGACGAAGCGTCCGTCTGCATGAAAGGAGCGCGCGGCGTCGAGGATCCGTTCGGCTGCCGCCGGATCTTCATCGAGCGGCCGCGGACCCCAATGGTCGTGGTCGGTCAAGGCGACGACGTCGAGCCGCGCCACGTCGCGGGCGTAGGTGAAATAGTCCGTGGCCGTGCCGGTGCCATCGGAGAGACGCGAGTGACCGTGCAGGTCCCCCCAGACCAGCCGGGTCTGCGACTCCCGCACGATGATCGGGGGCAGCGTGAAGCCCTGGTCCGAGAGCACCCCCTGTCCCTCGATTCGCAGGCGCAGCGTGCCCTCGCCCGGGGCGGGGCGCAGCGCGATGCGTTTGGACGCGTCGAAGGCGCCTGGCACTTCGATCGGCCCGGCAGCAGAGGCGAGCCCCAGCTCCGAATCCTCGAGCACCCGGACCTCGAAGCGAGCGACCGAATCCCCGGATGCCGCGCGCGTCGCCTCGGGCCAGCGCGCCCGATTCCCGGATCGATCGAGGATCGACGTCGTGATCTCGAAGGCCTCGCCCGGCGCGATCTCGGCGGGTCCGAAGGCCACGAGCCCGGCACCCGGTCGTGCGTGCACATCGACCCGCGCGGACTGCTCGATCCACGCGCGAAATCCGTCTCCGTCCGCATCGACACCGATCATGATCTCCGCCCCGCGCTCCGCATAACGATCGACGCGCGCGCCGGCCTCGCCTGCCCCGTACACGAAGTCGATCTGCTCGCCGGCCTCGAGCGCGCGTCCGGTCACTCGGAAGGCGGCGTCCGGGCCGACCGCTTCGAGCGCGACGCCTCCGCTGCGAGCGGTGGCAGTCGTGTAGCCGGGGGCTCGGGGGTCTCGTGTCTGGGCTTCGCTCCAGTACCAGAACGCCTCCGGGACCAGGAAGAGCAGGCCGCCGTCAGCGATGCCGAGAGGACCGACCTCGAAGCGGATCTCGAAGCGATGGGACGAGGCGGCCTCGAGGGACGGCCGGTCGGATTCTCGAGCGCTCGTTTCGCGCGCGGCCGCCGCCGTCTCCCGGGAGACGGGTCGCGTGGAGACGAGCCACGCGCGACCGCCACCGTCGGCTGGATTCCGGAGGATCGTCGCCTCGGCCAGTCCGATCAGATGGGCATCGAGCTTGGCGTTGGGCGACAGGATCGGATGCTGCTCGGGCCAGTCCTCGGGCAGCGCGAAGTCGGGTGCGCCGGGAACGATCGACGCCGACTCCGGGTCGGTCGGCGCGCCCGTCGTCGGCGGGTCGCCTCGATCGCAGCCGGTGACCAGCAGCAGACCGAAGAGGGCGATGAGCAAGGGGCGCCGGATCGGATACCACGCAGAGCGAGCGGGAGCTTTCCCCCTCGACCCCGCGCTTTTCCCGCTCGTCTCCGCCAGGTCACCGATTCCTGCTAAGGCGAGTCCCCCATCCGTCCGTTGAGCAGAAGAGCCTGACGCATCCGGGCGCGAGTACGTCCGAAGCTCAGGGAGGGACGGGAGAGGCACCAATTGGGTGGGCTGCAAAAGCTGCCATTCGTAAGTCTGCTCATCGCCGTGGCCATGGCCGCGGCGCCGTTCCTGCTCGCCGACGATCCGTCGCGGGATGTCGCCCGGTTCGAGGCGGCCCAGGAAGACGCGCGGGACTATTTCGTGCGGCATCCGAGTCTCGAGGTCGATGCCCTCGGTGAGCTGGTGCTCGACTCGGGCTGGCTGGCAGAGGCCCGCGAGGCCTCGGCCGCCTCCGGGTCTTCGCTGGAGATCCGTCTGCCTCCGCGAATGCTCGCGCGATCGCAGGCGCGGCTCGACACGCTGATCGACGAAGCCTACGGCGCGCGCCTCCGCGCCGACCCCGCCTGGCGCCTGGGTGTGCTCGACGCGCGATCCCCGACCCGCAACTACTTCGCCCATGCGTTCGTCCACGAGTCGATGGTGGGTGTCATGCTCGCCGTGGTCGTCCTGCTGCTCGTGGGCATCCCGCTCGAGCGCACGTGGGGCTCGCTTGTCTATGCAGCGTTCGTTCTCGGCGCGGTTCCAGCCGTGGCGCAGGCCTATCGTGTCCTCGACGCCTCGAGCGACGTGCCCTGGAGCGGCGGCGCCGGGCTGGCCGGCGCGCTGCTGGGAGCCTACTTCATTCGGGGCCTGGGCGGTCATTTCGTGCTGCCGGGCTGGCTCGTGTTGCCCGCCTGGCTGGGGCTCGAGGCTTTCCTGGTGCGCGGCTTCTGGCTGGATGATCTGGGCTCGGTTCCCTGGGCCACGATCGCGGCCTCGATCGGTCTCGGCGCGTTCGTCTCCGGCGGACTGCGTCTGCTGAACATCGAGGCCCGCGTCGACGCGGCCGGCGCGAAGCGCAAGCCGCAGGGGCCGAATCCGGTCGTGATGCGCGCGGCCCGGCTGCGATCCGACGGCGATCCGTATCAGGCATTCGATCTCATCCAGGCAGCCTGGCGCGATGATCCCCGGGACGAGGAGATCTGCGAGGCCTTCTACTCGATCGCGGTCGAGGTCGGTCAGCCCGAGGTCGCGGCGGACGCCATCCTGCCCATGCTGCGCAGCGCTCTGAAGCGGGGCGACGTGAAGACCGCGATCGACTACTGGATGCCGCTGGCGTCGCGAGAATGCGACATCGTGCTCGAAGCGACGGCGTCGGTCCGGCTGGGCGAAGCGCTGCTCGACGCCGGTCATCCGGAGCAGGCGCTGTTCTCGCTGCGCCAGGCGCTGGATGCCGGCGTGTCGTCCGCTCATGCCACGCGCATCGTGAAGATCGCGCGGGATCTCGACGAGGGGCTCACCCGCCGGGCCGCTTCGATCGCCCTCAACGAGACCTCGCTCGACCCGAAGGTTCGAGCCGATCTGGAGGCGCTCGTCGCCGGGCCCGAGCCCGACGCCGCAGCGATCGCCACGGAGGCCTCGCCGGAGGCACTCTCCCTCTCGGCACTGGACCGTCGCGTGCAGGCAGAGCATCAGGTCGTCGAGACCACCGCCTTCCCGCTGGACCTCGACGCCGACCTCGAAGACGTGCTCGATGCGGACGACCTGGATACGGATTTCGCGGCGCAGCTGGACGCCGAGCTGGACAACGAGGCGGCGCTGGCAGCGCAGGCGCTGGATGCCGGTGCGCTCTCGGCAGATATCCTGGCCACCGACGGCGCGCGTTCGGAGCGCCCGGAGGACGGCTCCTCGGACTCCGGAGCGGCTTCACGCGTGGATTCGGACGACGTGCTCTCGCACTGGAACGATCCCGGGCTGGTGGACGACGCCGCACTCGTGGATGTCAGCGCGGTCCTCGGCCGGGAGGACGTGGCCGAAGACCTGCTCGAAGACGGAGACCTCGAGACGCCCTACGCGAATTTCGGTTCCGGGCTCGCTGCGGCGCAGGCCGACCTGCTCGATCCGCGAGATGAGGTGACCGATACGGATCTCACGCCGATGATGGACGCGACGGACGAGCTGACGAGTCCGATGGCGCGGCCGGACTCGCGCGGGACGCGCATGCAACCGTTGCGTTTGCTCAAGGCGGTCGAAGCGGTGCCGCTCGAGGCGAGCGCCGATTGGATCGAGATCGACGCGGACGGCCGCGGCAAATCGAAGCTCCCCTACGCTCGGATCCAGGCGATCGCGATCGCGGCGGTGGGGGGTCTCGGCCCGCGGCCCGTGCTGGTTCTCGACTGCGTGCTCAACTGGATGGCCGGCGCGGGAGAACCGATGAAATCGATCCGCTTCCGCAGCGATCGCTTCGACCCGCAACGTTATGCGCCTTCGGCCGACAGCCCGCTGGCCGCGCTGACGGCCTGGGTCGGCGATCTCGAGAGGCTCTCCGGGGCCACCTGCCTGCCGTCGCGGCAGGCCCTGGAAGGACGCTTCGAGCGCTATGCCTCGCTCGAGGACTACGAGCGTGAGGTGCTGCTCGCCCGAGCGGACGACTGAGCCTGCGGCGCTCGCCGGTCGCGCAGTCCAGGCGAACGGCTTCCGCCGCCGTCGGGTCCGGAAGTCCGGGTCGCGCTAGCCGAAGATGGCCGGGTCGAGATCGACGCCGATCGGGCAATGATCGGAGCCCTGCGTGTCCGGCTCGATGAAGGCGTGCCGCACGAATGGCATCGCGGCGGGTGAAGCGAGCACGTAGTCGATGCGCCAGCCGATGTTCTTCTCGCGCACGCCGAAGCGCTGGCTCCACCACGAGTAGTGTCCTTCGCCTGGCTCGAAGGCACGGAAGGTGTCGATCCAGCCGGCTTCGGTCCAGCGATCGAGCTCTTCACACTCTTCGGGCAGGAATCCCGAGGTCTTGCGGTTGTCCTTGGGCCGGGCCAGATCGATCTCCTTGTGGGCGGTGTTGTAGTCGCCCATCACGAGCACGCGGTAGCCGCTCCGGCGCCACCGCTCGACCCGCTCGAAGAGCGCCCGGTACCATTCGAGCTTGTAGGGGACGCGATCGTTGCTGCGGTTGCTGCCCGAGCCGTTCGGGAAATAACCGTTGGCGATCACGAGCCGTCCGAATCGAGCGATCTGCAGGCGCCCCTCGGCGTCGAAGCGGTCGTCGCCGAGACTCGTATCGAGACGGTCGGGCTTGCGGCGAGAGAGCAGGCCGACGCCCGAGTAGCCCTTCTTCTCCGCCGCCACGTAGTGATGGTGATAGTCATCGAGGGCGTGGATCTCGTCGGGGATGGATTCGGCGTCGGCGCGGACCTCCTGGAGGCCGATGATCTCGGCGTTCGATCGTCGGATCCACTCGTGCAGGCCCTTGCGGGTCGCCGCCCGAATTCCGTTCACGTTCCAGGAGTAGACGCGGCAGGCGTCCGCAGGCTTCGGAATCTTCGCGGAGTCCGCCAAGAGTCAGCCCTCGTCTCGCAGGTAGGTGTAGTCGTTCAGCCCTTCTTCGTAACGGCGGCGGAGGAGCGCGGAGTCCTCGATGTTGATCCGGCCCGTCCGCAGAGCACGCTCGATGGTGCGCCGCACCCGCTCGTTCAGCACCCGCTTCTCATATTGCACGTAGGTCAGGACGTCCTTGATCGCGTCGCCCTCGACGAAATGCTCGATCGCGTAGGCGCGGCCCGAAGCCCGGCCCTCCGCCGACGGATCGAGCCGCACGTGAACCGCGTCGGTGTCTCCGAACAGGTTGTGGAGGTCGCCGAGGATCTCCTGATAGGCGCCGACCAGGAAGACCCCGAGGAAGTAGGGCGTCCCGTTCCAGGGGTGCAGGCGCAGCGTCGGCTGTTCCTCGATCTCGCCGATGAAGCGATCCAGACGCCCGTCGGAGTCGCATGTGAGGTCGACGATGACGCCGTGGCGACTCGGCTCTTCCTCGAGACGGTGGATCGGCATCACCGGGAAGACCTGCTTGACGGCCCAGGAATCCGGCGCGGACTGGAAGATCGAGAAGTTGCCGAAGTAGGTATCCGTGAGCAGCTTCTGGAGATCTTCGAATTCCTCGGGCGACTCGCCCAGCTGCGCGAGGATCGCCCCGATCCGGACGCAGCCTGCGTGGAAGAGCCTTTCGCTCTTGGCGCGACCTGCGAGGTCCAGATAGCCGAGCGAGAACAGGGAAGCCGCCTCGTCCCTTCCGTGGACGAGGTCGTGATAGCTCTCGGTGATCGTCTCCGGCGCGACGGCCTCGACCGCCGCGTGCAGCGAATGCAGCACCGCGTGGTCCGACTCCTCGCAGCCCTCGGCCTTCGGCCCCGACGGGTCGCGGTTCACCCCGATGACGTCGAAGATGAGGATCGACTGATGAGCGACCATGGCGCGGCCGGATTCGGTGATGATGTCCGGCGCGGGGATGCCGGCTTCGCTGCACGCCTGGCCGGCGGCGTACACGACGTCGTTCGCGTATTCCTGGATCGAGTAGTTCATCGACGAGGGGTCATCGGTGCCCGCCCCGACGTAGTCGACCCCGAGGCCTCCGCCCACGTCGAGCAGGTGCAGCGAGCTCGCCCCCATCTCGTGCAGACCCACGTAGATGCGCATCGCCTCTCGAAGGGCGTCCTTGTGCGCCCGGATCGTGGTGATCTGGGAGCCGATGTGGAAATGCAGGAGCTCGACGCAATCGAGCAGCCCCTCGCTTCGGAGTCGATCGACGGCCCGGACCAGCTCGTCGGCGGAGAGGCCGAACTTCGAGTGATTGCCGGAGGATTCGATCCAGCGACCTGCACCGACGGTCGACAGTCGGGCGCGCAGCCCGATATGCGGACGGATCCCGAGGGCCGTCGCGCACTTGATGATCAGCTCGATCTCCGAGAAGCGGTCGACGACGATGACCGGGGTGCGGCCGAGCCGCTGGGCGAGCAGCGCCGTCTCGATGTAGGCGCGGTCCTTGTAGCCGTTGCAGACGAGCAGCGCGCCCTCGGTGTCGAGCAGGGCGAGGGCGATCAGGAGCTCGGGCTTGCTGCCGGCCTCGAGGCCGACGCCGAAAGGCGCCCCGAACTCGATGATCTCCTCCACGACATGCGCCTGCTGATTGACCTTGATCGGGTAGACGCCGCGCCAGCGACCCGTGTACCCGTTCTCCTCGACGGCGGTGGCGAAGCAATCCGACAGCTCTTCGATCCGGGTCGCGAGAATGTCCGAGAAGCGAATCAGCATCGGTCGTCGCAAGCCCCGCCGCTCGAGCTCGCCCACCAGCTTCGGCAGATCGATTTCAGTCGATTCGTCCCGTGCAGGCGAGGTGTTCCGACGCGGATGAACCAGCAGGTTGCCGTTCTCGGAGACCGAGAAGAAGCCGGCTCCCCATTCGGGGACCCGATAGAGATCGGAACTGTCTTTGGGCGTCCACTCAGACATCACATGCATACTCCAGACTGATGTCGCTCTGCGGCCTCAGTCGATCGATCTGCTCGAGAGACAGGTCGGGATGATGGACAGCGGCTGCCCGCGGATCGGTCAGCCTTCGATGGGTTCTTCGGTCTCGGTTTGTCGCGCCAGATCCCGAATCTTGACGACGCCTCGGGTCCGCTCGTCTTCTCCGATCAGGCAGACGCGCTCGGCGCCCGCCTTGTCGGCATCGCCCAACACCTTTTTGAGCTTCGACTTTCCGAGACAGAGCTCGACTCTGCGGCCGGCCGCGCGCAGGCGGCTCGCCACCCGGATCGCCGCGACCTTTTCTTCCGGGCCAAACGCATACACGACGTCCTGCACGTCGGATCCGAGGGCCGGCCAGAGCCCTTCGTCTTCGAGCAGCTCGCCGATCACGACGTCGCCGAAGCCGAAGCCGACCGCGGCGACGGGCTTGCCGCCCAGCGTCTCGGCCAACCGGTCGTAGCGCCCGCCGCCCGCGATCGCGCGCAGCGTGCCGCCCGCGTCGAAAGCCTCGAAGACGATGCCCGTGTAGTAGGCGAGACCGCGGACCACCGAGGCATCGAAGGGCACCTGGTCGGCGATCCCATAGGCCTCGAGCAGCTCGTAGAGTCGCTGCAGCTCGGCGATCGCGGGCGAGTCCTTCGCCGCGAATCGCGCTGCCTCGTCGATCGAGCGGGCAGCGAGGATTTCGAGCACCCGCGCGGCCTCTGCGGGCGACAGCCCGATCGGGCCCTTCGGATCACAGAGCTGCTCGGTGACGGAGTCGGGCCCGATCTTGTCGATCTTGTCGATGACGACACAGAGCGGCTCGAAGACCTCCGGGCGATCGGCGAGCACGCCCTCGCGAAGCGACTCCTCGAGCAGGGCACGACTGTTCAGCCGGACCTTGACCTGGCCGCGTGCCAGCCCCAGGCGGTCGATCAGGCTGAACATCGCCGACAGCAGCTCCGCCTCGGCCTCCACCCCGGGCTCTCCCCAGATGTCCATGTTCCATTGGTAGTGCTCGCGCTTGCGGCCGCGGGTCATGCGCTCGTAGCGCCAGTTCTGGGTGACCGTGTACCAGCGGATCGGAAATCGCATCGCCCCCTGGCGTGCGATCACCATGCGCGCGATCGAGGGCGTCATCTCCGCCCGCAGCGCGAGCTCCCGGTCGTGCAGCTCGAAGTGGTAGAGCTGGTCGACGATCTCCTCGCCCGCCTTGCGCTTGAAGAGCTCGAGATGCTCGACCATCGGCGCGTCGACCTCTTCGAAGCCGAATTGCGCGGCGGTCTCGCGGAACTGGCTGAACAGCCAGGTGCGGCGCCGCATGTCTTCCGGGTAGAAGTCACGCGTGCCCCTGGGGGCCTGGAGGGCCTGCTGGCCCTGGCCTCCGTTCCCGCTGCTCTTGCCCTGGCTCACGGGCTTCGCTCTCCCTACGGTGCTCGCCGGACGATTCCGGCGCTGGTCGAAAAATGCGAAACAGGGGATACCACGCTCAGGCCGAGATGCGCAGTATCCGAGGGGGATTGCTACAACCCGCGCCGATTCCCTGCCCCGCCGGGCAATCCCGGGCGGCGCCCGGCAGGTGGCCGATCGATCGCCTTTCGAGCTCGCGGCCGCCAGCGCCGTCCCGCCAGGACCTTCTCGACAGCAAGAGGAACAGCATCATGAATCCGGTCTCCAATCCGTCCACCGTCAACCTGCTCGCGGGCAGCCCCCGCCGCGCCGTCCTCGCGATCGGCGGCGCGCTGGCCCTGCTCCTGCTGGCCGGCTGCGGCGAGGGCAACGAGGCGGACGGCTCCTCCGGCAGCGCGGCGAGTGCTCCGGAGAAGCTGGCTCCGGCGCCGGCTCCGAAGGCGTCGAGTGGCACGCCCAGCCTGCCTGCGGATCTCGAGCTCGGCCTGGTGCTGGCTCTGTCGGCCTTTCCCGAAGCAAAGCCGGGGGATTCCGGTCCGCCCGTTCCGCTGCCCGCCGAGCTCGAATTCATCGTGCGTCGCGGCGGCGAGTGGGTGAAGACGAGCCTCGTGGACCCCGACAGCAATGTCTTCCACAAGGCGATGGCCTATCCGGACGCCGGGCGGCGAGATCGCGCTGCTCTCGGGAGCGGGTGAGAAGGCACTGCTCAAGCTCTGGACGAAGCAGGACGGAAAGCTCGTCTCGCAGACGCTCTGGGAGAAGGATTTCGGCGGACGTTTCTCACGTATGCGCGATCTCGAGGTCGGGGACATCGACGGCGACGGCAGCCGCGTGATCGCCGTCGCGACCCACGACCAGGGGGTCGTCGCGGTCGTTCGCCCCAAGGCCGGTGGCTACGAGGTGGAGGAGCTCGACTTCGAGAAGGACACCTTCGTGCACGAGGTCGAGCTCGGAGACGTCGACGGCGACGGGGCGATCGAGATCTACGCGACCCCGTCCGAGCCGAACCGGCTCGACGGCTCGCACCAGTCGGGCAAGGTCGTTCGCTACGTCCCGAGCAAGGGCGAGGGACGTGTCGTCGTGGCCGATCTGGGCGATCGGCACGCCAAGGAGATCATGGTCCACGACATCGACGGCGACGGAAAGGACGAGCTCTACGTGATCGTCGAGGGCCAGAAGGCGCCCGACGGCAAGGGCCTGCTCCATCGCACGGAGATCCGGCGCTATGTGGCCGACACCGCGCCCTCGGAGGGTGTCGTGATCGCCGAGCTCGATGATCGCCTCGGCCGCTTCCTCACGCCCTCGGATCTCGACGGCGACGGCCAGAAGGAGATCGTGGCGGCGCTCTTCGCGAAGGGCGTCTGGTGGCTGCGCCCCGGCGACGACCCGACGCAGCCCTGGAGCAAGAAGGCGATCGACCGACGTTCGAGCAGCTTCGAGCACGCTGCGATCGCGACCGACCTCGACGGGGACGGGCTGCAGGAGCTCTACGTAGCGAGTGACAATGATCGCCAGCTGCGTCGCTTCGTCTGGAACGGCCGACGCCTCGTGAAGGAAGTGATCTACGAGCGTCCCGACAAGCGCGCCGTCCTCACCTGGAACATCATGCCGATTCCGGTCGCGCTCGCGCCGGAGGCTTCGCAATAGCCTGGCGCCAGTGGCGCGGCGTCGCCTCTTCGCCTCCGCCGGTCCGGCTCGTCTCTCAGTCTCGAGCCAGCCGGAGCATGGCGCGGGTCGCGACGTCGATGCAGGCGCTCATGTTGTTGTCGAGGTCGATCTCGGCTGGCCCGGGCCAGGGCGCGCGGTCCGAGACGACACAGATCGCGCCCGCACGAAAGCCGAAGAGTCCCGCCAGCGTGAGCAGGATGCCCGCCTCCATCTCGCAGTTCAGCACCCGGGCCTGCTGCATGTCGCGGATCCGCGTCGCGAGGTGGCTCGGCCAATAACCTTCGACGGACATGCTGAGCAGCGAGTCGTCCGGGCCCGCGAAGGCGTTGCGCGCATAGAATGCGTCGAGAGACCAGGTCACGCCGGTGCGCGCCCGGGCACCTCGGGCGCGGGCCTCGTCGACCAGCGCTGCGACGACCTCCCAGCTCGCCACGGCGGGATACTCCGGGACCACGTAGGTCTTGCTCGTCCCGTCGTCGCGGACGCAGCCGGTGGTGATCGCGAGATCGCCCAGCTCGAGGGTCGGATCGAGGCCGCCCGAGTTGCCGATGCGGATGATCGTCCGGGCGCCGAGCTTGACCAGCTCCTCGACCAGCACGGCCGTGCCCGGGGCGCCGATGCCGTGGGAGGCGGCGGTGAGCGGGATGCCCTGCTTCGTGCCGCTGACGATCGTGTACTCGCGGACCTGGCAGACGCTTCGCTTCTCGTCCCAGCTGGCGCTGATGCGTTCCACGCGAGCGGGATCGCCGCAGACGAAGACGTGCTCGGCGATCTCGCCGGGGCGGCAGCCGGTGATCGGCTGGGCGTCGCTCAATTCGGGCTCCTCTCCCGCGACATGCGGGCGTCGGTCGTTGGCGGGCAAGGGAAGCGGTTCTCGGGAGTCGCCGCCAGCGGGCCGTGGAGGTCGCGCGCGCCGTGCTCTCGGTGGTCTCCTGGCTTCGATGCGCGGATCGATTCGCGGCATACTCGGGGCAGGCGAGGCCCCGTGCCCGCCTCCAAGGGGGTGCATGGCGCGTCGTTCGATCGGAGGTCCGCTCGCCATCGGGATCGTCTCGATGGTCCTGGTGCTCGCTTTGGCGGTCGGATGGCAGATCCTCGTCTGGCGCGACGACTCGCAGCCCTCCTCCGGATTGTCGACCCTCGACATGCTGCTCTTCGTGCTCGGGACGCTGTTCTTTCTCTTCGTGTTCGCAGGGCTCGTATGGCTGTGCGTCAAGCTGGTGCTCGAGATGCGACTCAGTCAGACCCAGCGCGCCTTTCTCGATGCGGTCACCCACGAGCTGAAGACGCCGCTCGCTTCGTTCCGCCTCGGTCTCGAGACGCTCGATCGGCACGAGCTCGCGCCCGGCAAGCGCAGCGAGTTTCTCGGGCGCATGAGCGAGGATCTCGATCGTCTCGAGCACACGGTGACCCAGGTGTTGGCGGCGGCGCGCGCGGAGGAGTCGCGGCCGGCCCGAGACGGCTGGGGCGACGTCGACCTGCAGGAGCTGCTGATGGCGAGCGTGCGGGAGCTGATCGAGCGGCACGGCCTCGAGCGAGGAGGCGGTGCGGGTCGAACGATCGCGATCGCTGCGCGTGCGCGGAGACGAGGCGGAGCTCGGCGTCGTGTTTCGCAACCTCTTCGAGAACGCGGTCAAGTATTCGGAAGATCCGGTGCGGATCCGCGTCGGCATCAAAGAGGTCGGAGACGGGCGCGTCCAGGTCGAGATCTCCGATCAGGGCATCGGCATTCCCAAGCAGGAGCTCGGCCGCATCTTCAACCGCTTCTACCGCACCGGGCGTGACGTGCAGCGGCAGGTCTCCGGCTTGGGGCTCGGACTCTTCGTCGTCGCGCGCGCTGCTCCGCAAACACGGCGGCCGGATCGTGGCGCTCTCCGAGGGCGCGGGACGCGGCAGTCGCTTCGTCGTGACGCTGAGGCCCGCATGATCGATTCGACCCAGGCCACCAGCGTCTCCCGGGGCGATTCCCGAAGCGCGCGTCGGCGAATTCTCGTCGTCGAGGACGAAGCGCATCTCGCCGACGGGGTTCGCTTCAACCTCGAGCAGGAGGGCTACGAGGTCGAGGTCGTCGGCGACGGACGCAGCGCCCTCGATCGTCTCGCACAGAGCGAGGGCCCCCCCTTCGATCTGGTCATCCTCGATCTGATGCTGCCGGAGATGGGCGGCTTCGAGGTCGCGCGACGCACCCGGGCGAGCGGAAACTACGTCGCGATCCTGATCCTCACGGCCAAGGACGATCCTGCGGATATCGTGCGCGGCATCGAAGAGGGCGCGGACGACTATCTGACGAAGCCCTTTCGGCTCGAAGAGCTGCTTGCGCGCGTCCGCGGTCTGTTGCGGCGGCGACGCTGGGACGGCGTCGAGACGCTGAACGAGCCGCAGCCCGACGTGCGCGTCGGCGAGAGCGTGATCCACTTCGATCGATTCTCGATCGAGACACCCGAGGAGACGGTGACGCTGACCACCCGGGAGGTCGGGCTGCTGCGCGCGCTCGTGGACCGCGAGGGCGAGACGGTCACGCGCGGCGAGCTGCTCGAAGAAGTCTGGGGTTTGCGCCCCGACACCAAGACGCGTGTGATCGACAGCTTCATCGTGCGGCTCCGCAAATATCTCGAACGAAATCCGAGCAACCCCGAACACATCGTCTCGGTGCGCGGTCAAGGCTATCGCTTCGAGCGATGATCCAGCCGGACGGGGCGCGCGCAGGTCGCGTCGAGTGCTCGAAGAGGCCGCGCGGAGCCGCCTTTTCGGTCGCGATCTTTTGGCTTGTGAAGGGTGGCCGGATCGTGCCAACCTTTGGCCATGAGTTCATTGCGAATGCACGTGCACCCGGTCCTCGGCGAGCCGACTTTGATGTTGGCCTTCGAAGGTTGGAACGACGCGTGCGAGGCCGCATCGTCCGCGATCCGTTTCGTCAACTCGAACCTTCGCGGCGTGCCGCTCGCCGAGATCGATCCCGACGACTACTACGATTTCACGGTTCGTCGGCCCGAGGTCCAGTACCAATCCGGAGAGTCCGGCTCGATCTCCTGGCCGTCGAACGAGTTCCGCTACGGCGTGAGCGAGGAAGGGCTCGAGCTGATCACCGGTCTCGGCATCGAGCCCCACATGCGCTGGCGAGCCTACTGCGAGTCGATCGTGGAGCTGGCCGTCGACATGGGCGTGCAGCGCTGTCTGATCCTGGGCGCCTATCTCGCCGACGTCGTGTACTCCCAGCCCGTGGCGGTCTCGGGCTTCGCGAGTGACGCAGCGCTGCTCGAGCGCTTCCAGATCGAGCCGACGAGCTATGAAGGTCCGACCGGGATCGTCGGTGTCCTCGCCAATGCGCTGCAAGAGGAGGGCGTCGAGGTGCTCTCGATCTGGGCCGGCCTGCCCCACTACATCAGCGCCACCCCCAATCCGCGCGGGGCCCTCGCGTTGCTGCGCAAGGTGTCGCAGTACCTCGAGATCCCCTTCGACCTCCAGAAGATGAAGGAGGACGCGCTGCGATTCGAGGAAGAGGTGTCGAAGGTGGTGGCCTCCGACGAGGAGCTCTCGGACTACGTGAAGGAGCTCAAGCGGCGCGAGTTCGCGCAGTAGGGGGCTGTGCTCGACCGACTGCTGCGAGGGCCGTGCCAGGCGGCGTGCGGTCGCGACGTCCCCGCCCGCGCCGCCCACCTGGCAAGGCCTCCCGTGGGAGCAGCGGCCGCGCGACCGTCAGCCCAGCTCGATGGACTGGTCGATCAGCATGATCGGGATGCTGTCGTCGATGATGTAGAGGATGTGTCCGTCTTCGCGGAGCAGGCCTTCGACGATCGGTTGCTTCACGATGTCTCCGCCCCGGTTGCGCAGCCGGCCCGCCGCGATCTCTTCGTTCAGCGGCTCGAGCACGCTGGCATCCGCCAGTGCCAGCGGCTGCCTCGTCTCGGGGCAGATCAGGATCTCGAGCAGCTCGTTGTCGATGGGCATCGCGTCAGTCTCGCTTCGTTCGCATCAGGAGGGCACGCGCACGTGGCGCACCGCACACTCTAGCAACCCGATCCGTCGGCTGTCCCGGCGCGTCGAGGAGAGCCGCCAGGAGCGTAGCGACGAGCGAGCCTTCAGCAGAGCACCGCACGAAGAGACCTTGATCGCAACGCCAGACGGTGCGCGCCTAGCGCAGCATCGCCGACGGATAGTCGAGGATCCGGCGAGCCACGATCAGCTGGTTGATCTGCTGGGTGCCCTCGTAGATGTCGTTGATCTTCGCGTCGCGCATCCACTTCTCGACCAGCAGCTTCTTCGAGTAGCCGATCGGTCCGAGCAGCTGCACGGCCTTCTGGGTGATCTTGGTGACGGCGAGCCCCGCCTTGGCCTTCGCCATCGAGGCTTCGAGATTGTTCGCCTTGCCCTTGTTCATCATCCAGGCGGCGCGCCAGGTGAGCAGCCGGGCGGCCTGCAGGTCGGCTTCCATCTCGAGGACATCCCGTTCGATGGCCGTCAGCTCGCGCGGCGGTGCGTCGTAGCGAATCGCCATGCCGCCCCGTTCGAGCTCTTCCTTCAGGAAGTCGAGGGAGGCGCGGCCGACCCCGGTGGCCATCGCGGCGACGATCGGCCGGCTCGCGTCGAAGGTGGCCATCGCGCCCTTGAAGCCCTTGTCGCCGGTCTTCTTGGGGTCCTTCTTGCGAACCTCGGAGCTGCCGAGCAGGTTGCCCTTCGGTACCCGGCAATTCTCGAAGCGAAGCGTCGCCGTGTCCGAGGCACGGATGCCGTGCTTCTTCTCGCAGCCGATCAGCTCCATGCCCGGCGTATTCGCCATCACGACGAAGGACTTGATCCCGCCTCGGCCCGCCTGCTTGTCGATCGTGGCCCACACGACGACGAATCCGCCGTCGACGGTCGAGGCGCCTTCGCCCGCGGTGCAGAAGATCTTCGTGCCGTTGAGGATCCACTCTTCGGTGTCGGGGTCCCAGTCCGCGGTCGTTTCGATCGCCGCGGAGTCGGAGCCCGCCTGGGGCTCGGTGATCGCCATCGCGCCCCAGATCGGATGTCCGCCCTCTTCGCGGAAGGCGGACATGAACTGCGTGCGCTGCTCCTTGGTGCCGGCGGCGCTGACCGCCGAGCCGCCGAGCGCCGGCGTCGGCATGCGCAGGTAGAGCCCTGCATCCCCCCAGCACAGCTCTTCGGCCTGCAGGCACACGGTCACGAAGCCGTCATTGTTGAAGGCGCCCTTGTCCTGGGGACCCTTGCGCCCTTCGCGCCACCAGAAGTCGACCCACTCGGTCGGGAGCTGATGCTCGGCCAGGTCGTATTTGCGCGAGATCGGTCGCATCTGCTCGAGCGCGATGTCGTGATAATGCTTCTGCGAGATCCGTGATCCTTCGGAGAGTTCGAAGTCGATGGGCATGAGGTTCTCCTTCGGCGTATCGCGCGCAGCGTGCGCGCCGGGCGCTAGAGCAGGGCGAGGGTTTCGAAGCTCGACAGGCCGGTCACGTTGCGCAGGTGGAGCTCCGGGAGATAGTCGCGGATGTAGCCGTGCCCGCCGAAGACCTGGACGGCCCCGTCCGCCACCTGGAGCGTGATCCGGGTCGTCTGGTCGTAGGCGAGCCGGACGAGTCGGGAGGCATCCTCGCCGCGATCGAGGGCGGCGGCCGCTTCCCAGATCAGCAGCCGCGCACCGTCGATCTCGATCGCCATGTCGGCGAGCTTGAAGGCGATCGCCTGACGGGTGGCGATCGGCTGACCGAAGGTCTCCCGCTGCTTCGCGTAGTCACGGGAGACCTCGAAGGCTGCCCGCGCGGTGCCGAGTGCGGTGGCGGCCACCGCCAGGCGCCCCCGATCGATCAATGCCCGGATCGCGGCATCGTCGGCCTCGAGCTGGGCCGATCTCGGCACGCGCACGCCCGAAAGGCCGAGCTCGACCGTTGGCAGCCCACAGAGCCCCATCTTGAGCTCCGGCTCGGTCTGAAGCCCAGCGGCATCCCGAGCGACCACGAATCCGCACAGGCCTTCGGGGCCAGCCGCGATCACGAGCACGTGACTTCCGCCCTCGAGCCAGGGCACCTGACATTTCACGCCGTCGAGGATGAATTCGTCTCCATCGGCCTTCGCGATGGTCTGCGGGTGGTAGACGTCGAAGTCGAAGCGCGGCTCCACGATCGCCAGCGCACCGGGGACGAAAGAGGCTCCGAGAAGACTCGGTAAAACATCGTTCTGTAATGCCTCGGAGCCGTGGTCGCCGATCGGCAGCCCGAGCAGGCCCGGAGAGAGGATGGCGAGGCCGATGGCCATGTCACCCCAGCCGAGCTCCTCGGCGATCAGCACGCCGGTCACGGCGGAGCGCTCCCCGCCACCGCCCTGAGCTTCCGGCAGCGCGTTCGCCACGAGTCCGAGCTCGTGGGCCGCATCGAGAACGGCCCGGGGCGGCTCGCCCGCTTCGTCCGCCTCGCGAGCGTGGGGTCGGATCTCGTTCTCGGCGAATTGCCGAACCGTCTCGATGATCAGCGCTTGCTCTTCACTGGGCTCGAAGTCGATCATGATCTCGTCTCCGGTGTTCCGTCTGGGCGCCCCGCGTGCTTCGAATCGAAGATCACCGGGCAGTGCGGCGGAGCCTATCAACTCGCGTGATCGACTGCCGTTCCCGACGTCGACTGGCAGTCTTCGAACGGTGTGGGGTGGAGGTCGCTGCAACCATTCGCTGCGCGCTTCGGAAGACGCTGCCGACGATACTCGGCCGCGATCGCTTGACGTCGATTTGGTGCCGATGTAACCACGTGCGCGTGCTCGAAAAAGCCCTCGAAAGACGGGCGGATTCGTGGATCGACAGCAAGCAGAACCGACTCCACCTGAGTTCGTCGGATTTCAGAAGTTCGAGAAGCGCGCCGCCGTGCGGCACGGATGGAAGAAAAGAGAAGCAGGGGTTCGAAAGGTCCGGGAGGACGTAGGACGTAGGTAGGACGTCGCCAGACAGGGCACGAGCCGGTCGCACGATGGACCGCTCGCCGGCTTCGAGGCCAGGCGTTGACCGCGATGACGATCACTCCGGACGTTATGATCCGCTGCGACGAAGAGTTCCAGGACGGACGCCGCCCGGCGGTACGTCACTTCGAACGTGCTTCACCGAAATCGATGAACTCAGAAATTGACGGAACCGTACGCATCGTGCGCACAGCGGTCGTCCGACGCCCTGAAGCGATCGGCCGCGAGCGACCCGAGGCAGCGGGCTCCAAAAGGCCGCATCTCGTCTATGCCTTACGACAAGCCTGAAGAAACGCCTGACAATCTCGCGTCGAATACGGAGCGAAGCACTGCGCGCTCCGAGAAGCCGCGGAGCCATTCTCTCGCGATCGGTCTCCTGACTGCCGTGGCCGCCGCCGGCTTCGTGTTCTGGTCGGGATGGCCCGCGCCGGGAGATGGCGCCGCGAACGCTGCCGGCGGAGACGTCCGAGTGGCGAGCAGCGTCTGCGAAGCGCACGAGCTGCGCGCCGCGAAGGAAGACGATCCGAGCCTCGAGATCGAGATCCCCGCCGAGTTCGACAAGCAGTGGCCGTCGAAGGCCGCCTGCGATTCAGCCGTTGCGGCCTGGGATCCCGAGGCCGACGGGCCGATGCAGCCGATCCCCTTCAGCCACAAGCACCACGCCGGTCAGTTCAAGATCGAATGTCTCTACTGTCACTCGGGCACGGACAAGTCGGCCGCCGCAGGCGTTCCGTCCGTCGAGCTGTGCATGGGCTGCCACTCGCAGTTCCCCGCCGAATACGACCAGATCGAGGGCATCCGGATCCTCAAGCAGCACTGGGAAGAGAAGAAGCCGGTCGAGTGGGTGCAGATCCATCGCCTGCCCGAGCACGTTCAGTTCCGACACAACCGCCACATCCAGGCGGGCGTCGACTGCCAGCGCTGCCACGGGGACGTCGCTTCCTACGACAAGCTGCCGCTCGTCGCGGACTCCCATATCGGATACCTCGTGCCGGTCGCGAAGCTCGAGATGGGTTGGTGCATCAACTGCCACCGACAGAACAATCAGCAGGCGTCCCAGGACTGCCTGAAGTGCCACTACTAACGCCCTAACAACTCCAGACCACACCCAGACCAACGTCCCACGCGTCGCGTATCCCAGTCAGCGTCAAGTCATGGTCGCAGACAGTTAGGTAGTCAGGAATCAGCATGTCCGAGCTCGATCGTCGAGACTTTCTGAAAATCGTCGGCCTCTCCGCGGGAGCCGCCGCCACCGTGGCGTGCGAGCCCCCGAGCAAGCTGATCCCGTATGTGATCCAGCCCGAGGAGATCACGCCGGGGATCGCGGTCAACTACGCGTCGACCTGCCAGGAGTGTCCTGCTGCCTGCGGTCTGCATGTGAAGACACGGGAAGGGCGGCCGATCAAGCTCGAAGGCAACCCCGACCATCCGGTGAACAAGGGGCGTCTCTGCGGCCGCGGACAGGCTTCGCTCGGTCGGACCTACCATCCGGATCGCATCGAAGGCCCCGCCTCCCGGAGCAGCGACGGCTCGCTCCAGTCGATCAGCTGGGACGACGCAAAGAACAAGCTCGCCGCGAAGCTCGGGACCGACGCCAGCAAGACCTGGATCCTGGGCGGGCCGGTCGGGCCGTCGCTCGATGGACTGCTCGACCAGTTCGTGGCGGCCACGGGAATCGCCGGTCGCCTCTCCTACGAGCCCTTCGGACAGCAGGCTCTGATCGAGGCCAGCGAGCAGGTCTTCGGAGTTTCGGCGGCGCCGATCTTCGATCTCTCCGGTGCCGACGTGATCATCGACTTCGGCTCCAACTTCATCGACACGGGCGCCTCTCCCGTCGAGCTCGCCGGTCAGCTCGCGGCGACGCGAGACGTGACGAAGAACGCGAACGGTGGCGCTCGGCTGATCGCCGTGAACGCGCGCCAGGATCTCGCCGCCTCCAACGCCGATCACTGGGTCGCCGCTGCCGCGGGCAGCGAAGGTGTTCTGGCCCTCGCCCTCGCCAAGGCGGTCGCGGATCGCAAGGGCGCGGCCGGCGTCGGTTCGGCACTGGCCGGCGCGAACGTGGAGAAAGCCCTCCAGACCGCGGGCATCAGCCGCGCGGTCTTCGATCAGGTCGTCGGAAAGCTCGCGGGCGCCAGCCATGGCGTCGCGCTGCCGCCCGGAGTCGGTGCCTCGACGCCGGCAGGGGCCGGGACCGCGGCCGCGGTGCTGCTCCTGAACGTCGTGCTCGGTTCGATCGGCAGCGCTCTGACCTATCCCGCGACGGACGCGCCCCGGACCGCGAGTCTGCGGGACGTGCTGACCCTGATCGACCAGATGAACGCGGGCAACGTCGAGTGCCTGCTGATTCACGACCTGAACCCGGTCTTCTCGCTGCCGGCCACGGCCGGTTTCGCGGAGGCACTCGCGAAGGTCGACCTCGTGGTTTCCTTCGCGACGATGGCGGACGAGACGAGCGAGCGGGCCAACCTGCTCGTGCCGAACCACTCGCCGATGGAGAGCTGGGGAGACGCCAGCCCGCGACCGGGCGTGCGATCGCTGGTGCAGCCGACCGTGCAGCCGCTCTTCGATACGCAGGCGATCGGGGACACGCTGCTCGGCGTCGCGCGAGTGATGGGCGGCAACGCTGCGAGCCAGGTGCCGCAGGGCAGCTGGAAGAGCGTCGTCGAGAGCAACTGGTCCGACACCAGCTGGCGTCAGGCGCTGGCTCGGGGCGGCGTGTTCACCACGACCCCGACGCGGGACGTCTCGGTCGCGCCGAGTGCTGCGAATCTGCGGCCGACGCCGCCGCGGCTGCAGGGATCGGGCGAATTCACGCTGCTCGCCTTCCCGCATTCTTTCTACTACGACGGACGCGGCGCGGCTCTGCCCTGGAACCAGGAGATTCCGGATCCCGTCACGAAGCTGTCCTGGAATACCTGGGCGGAGATCAGCCTCGCCAAGGCGGAGGAGCTCGGAGTCGTCTTCGGGGACGTCGTGACGATCGCCACGGACGCGGGCTCGATCGACGTGTCGGTCTACCCGCGCGGCGGCATTCGCGACGATGTCGTGGCGATTCCGATCGGTCAGGGACACACGGTCGGCTTCTACGCGTCGATGGCCGGACAATACGAGGGCAGCGCCGGGCAGCCGGGCGTCGCCCGAGGTCAGAACGTCGCGGACATCCTGCCCGCGGCGCTCGACGAGGCGGGCGGACAGGCCTTCCTGTCGACGACCGCGACGGTCACCAAGACCGGCCGCTTCCGAAGGCTCGCGATCTCGCAGTTCACCGACAACCAGCGCAAGCGCGGTCTGGCACCCGAAGTCTCGCTCTACGATCTCGCCAAGGGCGGCGGCATGGCACACTTTCTTGCGGCTTCGCCCGCATCCGCGGCCGAAGCCGGGGCGGACCATTCCGCAGCGGGTGGTGAGCACGCGGCCGATGGCGAGCATGGTGAAGAGGCTGGTGGCCACCACTTCGAGGGTCCGCCCTTCGAGTTCGAGCGCGCCTACGACGCCAAGCCGGACCAGCCCTATCGCTGGGGCATGACGATCGACAACGACAAGTGCACGGGCTGCTCGGCCTGCGTCTCCGCCTGCTACATCGAGAACAACGTCTCGATCGTCGGCGAGGAGCAGGCCATCCGGCATCGCGAGATGACCTGGATGCGGATCGAGCGCTACGTGGGCGACGGCGAGATCGACTTCAACGACGGCGCCGAGCGGCGCCCGACGCCGGACGGCGAGATCCTCGGCGAGAACGACGTCCGCCACCTGCCGATGCTGTGCCAGCACTGTGGTGCAGCGCCCTGCGAGGCGGTCTGCCCGGTCATCGCGACCTACCACAACGACGAAGGCATCAACGGCATGGTCTACAACCGCTGCGTGGGCACGCGCTACTGCGGGAACAACTGCGTCTACAAGGTCCGACGCTTCAACTACTTCGACTACGGTCGCAAGAACTGGCCCGGGCTGCTGGGTCTGATGCTCAACCCGGACGTCACCGTCCGCGGCCAGGGCGTCATGGAGAAGTGCTCGTTCTGCGTCCAGCGGATCGAGACCGTACGGCAGCCCGCCAAGGACGCGGGGAAGCCGATCGCGCCCAACGCGGTCGTGACGGCCTGCCAGCAGGCGTGCCCGTCCGACGCGATCACCTTCGGCAACGTTCGGGATGCCTCGAGCGACGCCGTCCAGAAGGTCAAGCAGAGCGAGGATCGCGCCTACCACGCACTCCAGATCCTCAACACTCGGTCCGCCGTGACCTACCTCGCGCAGGTTCGGCGCGAAGAGAACGAGGGAGCTCACTAAATGGCACCGCCTCCCGCGTCCGCAGTCGCAGATGCAATGAATCCTCCGGCTCGCCCGCGAGATTCCCAGACCAATATCGACATCATGGCCGTGACCAAGGGCTTCCACTGGCCCTGGTTCATCGCCCTGGTGGTCGCGGTCTGCGGCGTCTTGATGGCGGCCAGCGCTCTGGTCTGGCAGACCTACACCGGTCTCGGCGTCGCTGGCTACCAGGCGCCCGTCTTCTGGGGCGTCTACATCATCACCTTCGTGTTCTGGATCGGAATCGGGCACGCCGGGACGCTGATCTCGGCGATCCTCTTCCTGTTCCGGGCGAAATGGCGAAACGCCATCAACCGCGGCGCCGAAGCGATGACCGTCTTCGCCGTGTTGACGGCGGCGCTCTTCCCGCTGATCCACATCGGTCGCCTCTGGAAGTTCTACTTCCTGCTGCCCTACCCGAACCAGCGCTACCTGTGGGTCAATTTCAAGAGTCCGCTTCTGTGGGACGTCTTCGCAGTCAACACCTACCTCACGATCTCCGTTCTCTTCTTCATCGTCGGCCTGATCCCGGACATCGCGGTCGCGCGCGATCGCGCCGTCGGCTGGAAGAAGGCGGTCTATACGATCGCCTCGGGCGGCTGGCAGGGCACGGGCAAGCAGTGGAAGGCGCATAACCGAACGGTGCTCCACCTCTCGGGCATCGCCACGCCGCTGGTGCTCTCGGTCCACTCGATCGTTTCCTGGGACTTCGCCATGTCGATCGTGCCGGGCTGGCACGCGACGATCTTCGCTCCCTACTTCGTAGCGGGCGCGATCTTCGGCGGCTTCGCGATGGTGATCGTGGTGATGGTGCCGGTGCGCCGGATCTTCCGCCTCGAGCGCTACATCACGGACTATCACTTCGAGAACATGGCGCGCTTCATTCTCTTCACGAGTCTGATCTGCGGCTACGCCTACGGCGCCGAATACTTCATCGCCTGGTACTCGGGCGTCGAGTTCGAGCAGACCTCGTTCTGGCTGCGCGCCTTCGGACCCTACTGGTTCTCCACCTGGTGCATGATCATCTTCAATGTGGTCTTCCCGCAGCTGCTCTGGATCAAGAAGCTCCGCACGAATATTCCGTTCCTGTTCATCCTCTGCTTCTTCATCAACCTGGGCATGTGGTTCGAGCGCTACGTGATCATCATTACCTCGCTCTCGCGCGAGTACGTCCCGGCGGCCTGGGGCCTCTACATCCCGAGCACCGTCGAGCTGATGGTCCTCACCGGCAGCTTCTGCTGGTTCAGCATGTTCTTCCTCCTCTTCCTCAAGATGTTCCCGATCATCGCGATCGCGGAGGTCAAGGAGCTGGAGATCCACGCGAAGGAACCGGGACACGGAGGGGCTCACTGATGACCGGACGACGAAGCCTTTTCCCGAGACTCGGAGGACTTTCCTCATGAAGACGTTAGTCAGTGTCTATGACCTGCCGTCGGAAGTGTCGACGGTCGTGCGCAAGCTCAAGGCGCGCGGCTTCGATGATCTGACGACCTATTCGCCGGCGCCCTTCGAGGAGATCGAGCTCGCCGAAGATCCGAAGCCGTCGAAGGTTCGCGCCTTCACGCTGATCGGTGGCCTCGCGGGCCTCGTCACGGGCTTCGGGATCCAGATCTGGATGTCGATGGACTGGCCGATCAAGATCGCCGGCAAGAACTTCGCTGCGATCCCGCCCATGTGGATCATCGGCTTCGAGCTGACGATCCTGTTCGGCGGCATCCTGACCATCCTCGGTCTCGTCGGACTCGGCGGCCTCTATCCGCGCCCGCTCGACGAACATTACAGCCCGCGCTTCTCGGCCGAGGAATTCGGTGTCGTGGTGAACTGCGACGAGCGGGACGTGGCGGAGGTCGAATCACTGATGCGCGGCCACAACGCGAAGGAGGTCGTGCTGCATGACGCGCACTAAGCGACAGACGAGCCGCTCCCGAGCGAGCGATGCTCGCGATGATGTCGCTTCTTCTTCCTCACCCAGACGGGTTGCTGGGAGCAGGTCTCCGTCGAGTGGTTCCCGCAGATGAAGTGGCAGGAGGCCGTGCAGGCCTACGAGCTGAATCCCTTCCAGGATCGCGTTTCGCTCTTCTCGCCTCCGGAAGGGACCGTGCCGGTCGGCTGGGGCGAGATCGTCAACCCCGGCACGATCAGCGCCGCCGAGCAGGAAGCGCTCGTCGAATCCGAACAAGATGACGCTCGAGTCGCTGAACCGGGGACGCGAGTACTTCAACGTCAACTGCGCCGCCTGCCACGGGCCGACCGGTGGTGGCGACGGCCCGATCGCGGCGCCGAACGGCCCGATCGCGGGCGTGCTTCCGATCGGTCCGGGATCTCCGATGGGCTTCAGTCTCGCCCCCGGCCTCACGGACGGACATATCTACACGACGATCTCGCTCGGGTCGCGGCCGCATGCCGAGCTATCGGCGGATTCCGCCGGAGGCCCGCTGGGATGTCGTCAACTACATTCGTGACCTGAACGGTCAGGGAGGTCGCTAGTGAGCGCGCAAGCCTCGGCCGCCGAGCAGGCCAACCCGGGCGTTCTGCCCCAGCCGCTCTTCAATATCTGTCTGGCCTTCATCGTGATCGGGGTCGTGGCCTTCGGCTTCGGTGGTCGTGTCGGATCCCCAGACCGCCTGGCTCGCCTACCACTGCGAACTTCATCTTCTTCACGATGATGGCCTGTGGTGGTCTGGTCCTGACGGCGATCTACTCGATCGTCGGCGCGCATTGGCCCGGCCCCTACCGCCGCTTCGCGGAGAGCCTGGCGGCGTTCATTCCGATCTCGCTCGTGCTCGGAATCGTCGGCATCGCCGGTGGTGAGTACATCTTCGACTGGCAGGCGAACGGCGCCATGCACGGCAAGGAAGCCTGGCTCAATACCACGCGCGTTCTACGCCACGGACTATCGGCCTGCTCGCGATCATGGCGCTGCTCACGTTCGCGATGCTCAAGGCCTCGGCGCGGCCCACGCTGCGCAATCTCGCCGAGAACGGCGAGGGCTTCGCCAAGAGCATGGCCGAGAGCTGGACGGCGGGCTGGAAGGGTGACGAGGAGGAGCGCGTCGCCTCGAAGCGAGCGCACCGCCTTCATCGCTCCGCTGATCGCTCTCATCTACGGCATCGGCTTCGCGTTCTTCAGCTTCGACCAGGTGATGAGCATGGAGCAGGCCTGGTTCTCGAATCTCTTCGGGAACTTCGTGTGCTGGGGCGGGATGCTCTCGGCAGTCGCCGCCTGTGCGATCTCGGCATCCTCTCGCGCAACAAAGAGGGCTTCGCAGGCCAGATCACCGAGCGCCGCATGCACGACATCGGCAAGCTGATGTTCGCGTTCTCGATCTTCTGGATGTACCTGTTCTGGAGTCAGTACCTGGTGATCTACTACGGCAACCTGCCGGAGGAGACCTACTTCATCCGCGATCGGCTGGGCGACCAGTTCATGATCGACAAGGGCTACTCCGCAGCGGCCTTCGCCAAGAGCTGGCAGACCTGGGACTTCGAATGGGCCCGACTGCAGACGGGCTACGGCTGGGTGTCGATGGTCGTCTGGGCCTGCAACTGGCTGATCCCGTTCTGGGTGCTCCTCGGCCAGCGGCCGAAGAAGACGCCGTGGATCGCGGGACCGGTGGCCGGTCTGCTGCTCTTCGGACTCTGGCTCGAACGCAACCTGCTGGTCTGGCCCTCGGTGGTGAAGGGAGACATGCTGTCCTGGTTCGGAGCGATCCAGATCGGCGTCGCGCTCGGCTTCGGCGGAGCCTTCCTGGCGGTGGTGCTGTACTACTCGCGCGTCTTCCCGACGATCGCGGTCGCGGCCAAGGACTGAGGCGGAGGCGCGCCCTCGGCGACGCGCCTTCGGATGGATCGAAGCGGACGGCTCGAAGAGAAGCGGAGCCTCCCCATCGGGGAGTGCTCCGCTTCGTCGTTCAGGAGGCGGCTCCCGGCCGGTCGGGCAAGCGCGGGCAACACCGCAAGGCTGCCCCGCGTGCGTGAGCAGGTCCGGCGCTATGGTCAACGCATGGCAATCGAGCACGAAGATCCTCGATCGGCGCCGGGGGCTGCAGAGGATCCGTCGCGCGAGGTGTCGGGCTCGGCGCACCCGGCCGATCCCGCCGGCTCCGAGCGGATTCGGCTCGTGCGCGGTGGGGCGCTGCTCCTCGAGGGGGAGGGCTTCCGGCTGATCGAGCCGCGGGGGCTGAAGCGTTCGCCCCTCCAGGACTACGACTCCATCACCCACGTGTATCTCACGGATGGCCTGCTTCTGATCGGCACGCGGGATCGGCTTCTGACCATCCGCATCCGGGATTTCGTGGACGAGGCAGAGGGCCCGGAACGCGCGAGGCAGGCGTTGCGGGAGCGCATCGGCGCGCTGGCCGATGGATCCCGTCGCCTGCAGGAGATCGACGAGGTCGATCGACTCGGCGAGCGGAACGGGCCCACGTGGATCATCTGGACGCTGGTCGCCCTCTGTCTGGTCGCGACCGGGCTGCAGCTGAGCGACCCACAGCTGAAGGAGATCGGCGCCTTTCTGCCGGAGCTCTTTGGTCGCGGCGAATACTGGCGCGCGATCACCGCCCACTTCCTGCATGACCTGACGCCGACTCCGGGCCCGATTCGCGCGCTGTTTCCGTCCCTCGTGGTGCTGCCGGTCCATCTGGTGGTCAACGTCGCGGGCCTGCTCGTGCTCGGCCACCTCGTCGAGCGGCCGATCGGTTCGTGGCGAACTGCGATCGTGGTCGCATTCAGCGCCATCGGCACGATCCTCGGCATCCTGATCGCCGGACACGTGAACGTGATCGGCTCCTCGGGACTCGTGGCCGGCCTGGCGGGCTCGATGCTCGCTCTCGAGCTCCACTATTCGGAATCGATGCCGACCTTCTGGCGTCTGCCGCGGCGACTCTTCCTCGCCGTCATCCTGGTGCAGTTCCTGATGATCGACCCGCTCTTCAAGAGCTTTCTGGCGGGCGGCGCGCATCTCGGAGGCTTCGCCGGGGGCTATCTGTCGACCTGGGCCCTCGGTCGTCCGAGCCTCGAGTCCCTCCGGCCGACGCCGGGGCAGAAGCTGGGGGCCTACTCGGCCGCGCTGCTCCTGGCGATCGGATTCATCGGTGCGGTCCCGCTGGCGCGACACGACATGAGCGCCCTCGAGCGACACGCGAGTCGGCTCTGGAATACGCAGGACGCGGCCTATCTCTATCAGTACGACAACGCCGCCGCCTGGCTGATCGCGACGGAAGAGGGCGCCTCGGAGCAGGGGCTCGAGCTCGCGGTCGCCCTGGCCGATCGCGCGGTCGCCAGTACGGGGCGCCTCCACCCCGGCATCCTGGATACGCTCGCCGAAGCACTCTTTCAGAGCGGCGATGCGCTCGGCGCCGTGCTGACGATCGAAGAAGCGATTCGGCTCCAGCCCTGGGAGCCCTACTTCTTCGAGCAGTGGCGGCGTTTCACAGGAGAGCGCGCGCCCGGCGATCGGCCTCCGCCGCCCCGCTACGACCCGCCCCCCGACGGCACCTTCGATCGGGAGCTCGAGCTGCTGCCCATCGATCCCGACGCGCCGCGCGTGACGATCTAGTCCGACGCCGCGTTCCAGCCGCTGCGCCGCCCCGCGCGGCGACTGGCATCCCCTCCGCCGCTCTCTATCGTTCGCCCCTGGCCTCGAGAACCTTCACGACGCCTGCGTTGCGTTCGCGCGCGGCCGGGATCCGGAGACTTCGCCCGTGACAGCCCAGACCGCCCCCACTCCGCCCCGTCCCCTGCCCGCGATCCTTGCCAGTGTCGCGTTCGCGCTGCTCGCGATCGCCCCGGCGAGCTCCGTTCAGGCCGAGATCCCGATTCCCGAAGCGCATGTCGACCCCGGGTTTGCGGCCTACTCCGACGCGAACGACGACGCCAGGCTGATCCGAGTGACCGAGCACGTCTACGCCGCCGTCGGCTTCGACGTCGGGAACATGGCCTTCGTCGTGACGGACGAGGGGATCCTCGTCTTCGATACGGGGGGCGAGGTCGATCGCGCGGAGGTCGCCCTCGCCGCGCTTCGAGAGGTGAGCGACCAGCCGATCGTCGGCGTCGTCTACTCCCACGGACACGGTGACCACACGGGCGGCGTCGACGCCTTCATCAAGCCCGAGGAGCGCGGCGAGATCCCGATCTATGCCGGCCGAAACTACCAGCGCTATCTGCGGGAGAGCGCGGTGCCGCGCGGACTGATGCGCGCCTACTACCAGATGGGGTATCTGCTGCCGAAGGACATCACGGGCAGCGTCGGCTCCGGCATCGGTCCGGCCGTGGGGACCGGCATGACGGCCTACCTTCCGCCGACGGTGATCGTCGAAGACGAGCTCGCGCTCACGATCGGCGGCGTGCGCGTCGAGCTCTTCTACTCGCCGAGCGACCTGGACGACGGCGTTTCGGCGTGGCTCCCCGACGAGAAGGTGATGATGGTCGGGGACGCGGCCTACGCGATGCTCCCGGCGATCGCGACGCCGCGCTTCGAGTTCGGTCGACAATCCTGGGAGGCGCTCGAGGTCCTCGACCGCTACCGCCAATACCCGATCGAGCACATGATCCCGGGCCATCTGCGCGTGATTTCGGGTCGGCAGGAGGTGGCGGATTTCCTGCAGAACTTCCGCGACCTCGTGCAGTACCTGCAGGACCAGGCGATTCGCGCCGTCAACCGCCGACTCGACCACGACGAGGCGGCAATGGAGATGGAGGCCAACCTGCCCCCCCATCTCGCGAACGACCCCGACCTCGGCGAGCACTATCACGAGTTCTCGTGGATCGCGAAGGGCATGTACACGAAGGCCGGCGGCTGGTGGAACGGCGACGTGGTCGAGCTCGTGCGGATCACGCCCTCGGCCCGCGCCGAACGCATGCTCGAGCTGATCGGCAGCCGACGAAAGGTGCGAAAGGCCGCAGAGGAAGCCTTCGAGGCGGGCGAGCGGGGCTGGGCCGCCGAGCTCGCCCGAATGCTCGTCGTGACGGATCCGACCGACCAGAAGGCGCGCCAGATGCTCGCGCGGATCCTGCGTACGATCGCCTACGACTCGAATACCTCGAACCTGCGTCACTACCTCCTGACCGAGGCATTGGTGATGGAGGACAAGGTCGATCTCGAGCAGCTGCCGATCGACGTGGCGAATCCGCGTTTCCTCGCGGCGAACCCCGACTCGGTCCTGTTCCGCGCGCAGGGTCCGCGACTCGATCCCGTCACGAGCGCCGACGTCCTGCTGGTCGGGGGATTCACGATGCTCGATACCGGCGAGGAACATACGATGATCATCCGTCGGGGCGTGATCGAATGGCGAGCCGGACGACCCGCGAAAGCGGACCTTCGCGTCCGCTTCGATCGCCCGACGTGGATCCAGATCGCCGGCGGCCACCTGCGCTGGCTGGACGCCGAAGAGCAGGGCAGGCTCGCAGCCGAGCCGGATCGGGCCGCCCTCGCGAACTTCGTCCAGCATTTCGACGGCGAGGATTGATCGGGGGTCGGGCATGGACGCACGCATCGAACGACTCGCCGATGTCTGGGCGATCCGCGATACGCTGTCGCGCTATTGGCGGGGCATCGACCGACGCGATCCGAAGCTGGTCGCGAGCACCTACCATCCCGGCGCCTACGACGATCATGGCTACTACAAGGGGCCCGTCGAAGGGTTCGTAGACAGCCTTGCGCCCGGCGTCTGGGGCTATTTCGAGAACACACAGCATTTCAGCGGGCACATCGCCGTGGAGCTCGATCCCGGCGATCCCGATCGGGCCCGGGCCGAGTCGTACGCCGAGGCTCACCATCTGCGCCGAGACGCAGAGGGCGCGCAGAGCGATCTCGTCTACGGCCTGCGTTATGTCGATCGATTCGCGCGCCGCGATGGCGAGTGGCGCATCGCACATCGCGTCTGTACCTGGGACTGGACACGGCTCGATCCCTGCGGCGGGATCCCGCTGCCGCCGAGCTATTTCCGCGGCGCGCACTCGAAGGCGGATCCCGTCTATGAGCATCCGCTCCGCGCCGGGCACCGGGCGAGCGTTCGCGAGCTGATCGCCAAGCAGGCCTGCCAGGACACCCTGGCGCGCTATGCGAGGGGCGTCGATCGATGTGATCCGGAGCTCGTGCGCAGCACCTATCACCCGGACGCGTACGACGACCACGGCGGCTATCAGGGCGATGCGGGGGGCTTCGTCGAATGGGTGAAGCCGACGGTGATGGACACGTTCAGCTGCACGATGCACAAGCTTGGCAACTGCCTGATCGAGGTCGAGGGCGACGAGGCCTTCGCCGAGACCTACGCGATCGCGCATCACGTGCAGGGCGAGGCCGAGGCGGCCAGCGACATGATCATGGGCGTCCGCTATGTCGATCGTCTCGAGGATCGCGGCGACGGCTGGAAGATCGCGCATCGACGCATGGCCTTCGAATGGGAACGCAGTCTCGCGATCGGCTCTCAGCAGGAATACGCGGGCTTCGCGCGCGGCCGTCGCGACGGCACGGACCCGGTGCTCGCCGGCCGCGATGGCGGCGGAGGGCCCTCGGTCCAGGTCCCGGAGGCGATCGGGCGAGTGGCGGATCGCGACGAGATCTACGGCGTGTTGACGAGCTATTGCCGGGGCGTCGATCGACGCGACCTGCAGAGGATTCGTGACGCCTATCATCCCGATGCCTACGACGATCACGGCGTCTACAAGGGCGATCTCGACGGCTTCATCGAGTTCGTCGAGAAGCAGGTGCACGCGCGATTTCGCACGACCATGCACAAGCTCGGCCAGGCCTTGATCGAGATCGACGGCGACCAGGCGTTCGGCGAGACCTACGCGATCTGTCATCACGTCGCCGCCAAGGACGGTCGAGACGTCTCCGACAGCGTGATGGGACTTCGCTATCTCGATCGCTTCGAGCGGCGGGAGGGAGCCTGGAAGATCGCTCGGCGGGAGCTTCGATGGGAGTGGATTCGGAGCGACGCGCTCGAGACCCTCGATCCGGAGTGGACGCTGGGCGTAGCCGGGCCCGACGATGCCGTGTCTCGTTCGACGAGCGATCCGATCTGATGGCGGGTCGCCGGGCAGCCCGGCGGCGTGTTCCACTTCCGAACCGACCCGACGAGAAAGCGAGTCCCCATGGCGAGTTCCGACCGGAAGACTTCGATCCGACTGCCGGCCCTGGCGCTGGCGGCCGTTCCGGGTCGCAGACGCGCGACTCTCGAGCTGGCCCGGGAGGCCGAGCGGCGCGGCTATGCGGGGCTCTACTGTGCGAGCTTCGGCGACGCGATGGGCCTGGCCCAGTCGCTCGCGCACGTGACCGAGCGGATTCCCTTCGGCACCTCGATCGTGAACATCTACATGCGGCACGTGACGGACTACGCGGCGAGCGCGGCGATGATCCACGAGCTTTCGGGGGGACGATTTCGTTTCGGCGTGGGGGTGAGCCACGGGCCGATGAATCGTCGCATCGGAATCGAGGCGGGAAAGCCACTCGCGGACATGCGCGCCTTCGTGCAGGCGCTTCGGGAGGTGCCGCGGGTCGGTGAGCTGCCGCCGGTCGTGCTCGCGGGGCTGCGCAAGAAGATGGTCGCGATGTCGGCGGAGCTGGCGGAGGGAGTGGTCTTCGCGAACGCTGCCTGCTCCCACCTGCCCGAATCGCTATCGGTGCTGCCGTCCAGCGCGCGAGCGGGTGAAGACTTCTTCATAGGGAACATGATCCCGACCTGTATCTCGAACGATCTGGCGGCGGCCTCGGCGGTCAACCGTCGGACGCTGACCATGTACCTGGGGCTGCCGAACTATCGCAACTACTGGAAGGAGGCGGGCTACGTGGAGGAGATGGCGGCCGTCGAGTCCGCCCTCGAGGCCGGTGAGCGCGACCGACTGCCCGAGCTGATGACGGAAGCCTGGCTCTCGGATTGCTCGCTCTACGGACCGCCGGCGCGCGTGCTCGAGGGGCTCGAGAGATGGCAGGAAGCAGGCCTCACGACCCCGATCCTGGTTCCCAGCTCGGCGGTGGGGAACCAGATGAAGGCGTTCGAGGAGATGTTCGCGCTCTTCGATCGCGCCTGACGAGGGCCTCCTGCCGGGGTGTTCCTGTCGGGGCGAGCGGCGGGGCGCCGCGAGCGAGTCAGGCCGGCCCCGCCGTGATCAAGCGCGCGGGCATCGCCGGGTAGAGCCCGTCGCTGCGCCCCTTGAAATAGCGCTCGTCGAGGTCGGCTTCGGTCGAGTGGTCGAGCACACGCAGCCCCCGCTCCCGCAGCCTCTGCTCGAATTCCTCGGGCTTCCAGCGGCTCTTCATCGGCTCGCCGCCTTCGCGGACGATGTCGCCGAGCGTGCCGAGGTATTCGATCTGCGCCTGCGTCAGCGGAACGTCCCCGGAGTAGTTCAGCGTGATGCGGCTGCCCGGCGCCATCAGCTTCGCGATCTCTGCAAGGGAAGCTTCGGTCGCTTCGTTCGTGAGGTAGGGAATCGTGTTCATCCAGGACCAGACCGAGGGCACCTTCGGGTCGAAGCCGGCCGCGATCAGCTCGTCCGTCAAGCTCATCGTCTCGAAGTCGACCGGTACGAAGGTCGGGAGCTGCGCGGGGACGGCCTCGGCCCGCGCGATCCGCTCACGCTTCAGCGCCTGCACGTCGGGAAAGTCGATCTCGAAGACCTGCAGGCGTCCGACCATGTCCGCACGCCGAAGCGCGAAGGTGTCGAAGCCGGCGCCGAGGATCACGTATTGCCGGATGCCGTCCTGGACGGCCCGCTCGACCTCGTCCTCGGCATAACGCAGGCTGCCGATCCCCACGGCCAGGATCAGTCGGAAGTCGAAGCCGCTCGCCTCCCGGCCGCGTCGCTCGTGATCGGGGTCTCGGGCTTCGGCCCTGGATTTCTCCCCGAGCAGCTCGATGGCCCAGGTGTCGTTCAGGACGGGATCCTCGGCGTGCAGGGTATGACTGGCGCGCCCCATCACCGCTCCCTCGGCGGTTCCCAGGCTGTCGCCAGTGCCAGTCTTTGCCATCTCGTTCCTCCTCGGCGTCGCCCGTTCGCGCTGCCCGCTAGTCGTCCGTCGGAGCGATCAGGATCTTCGCTTCGCGCCCCGCGAGCAGCGCGCCGAAGCCTTCGTCGAGATCCTCCAGTCCGAGCGTTCGCCCTCGGATGGGGCCCGCTCGGAGCCGCCCGTCGAGCATCAGATCCATCGTGATCCCGAACTCGTGATGATGGTGGGCGGTCGAGTTGTCGATCACGATCTCCTTCGTGATACACGCGAGCGGATCGAGTCGGACACCGCTCTCGGAGACGCCGATCAGCATGAAGGCGCCGCCCGGTCGGACCAGCTCGAAGCCTGCGTCCATGGCCGCCTGGCTCCCGGCGCACTCGTAGACCAGGTCGACGCCGAGTCCACGCGTTCGCTCGCGGATCAGCTCGAAGGCTTCCGGTCCCGGATCGAGGGCGCGCGTGGCGCCGAGCTCGAGGGCCAGGGCGCGCCGTGTCGGACTCGGTTCGAGCACGAAGACCTCGGCCGCGCCGGCGATGCGCGCGAGCTGTAGTGCGAAGAGGCCGATCGGCCCGGCGCCTAGCACGAGGACGTGATCGCCCAGCACGGGCTGCCGCCTCCGCACGGCGTGCAGGGCGACCGTCGCCGGCTCGACCATGGCTGCATCGTCGATCCCGAGCGAATCCGGGACGGGCACGAGGCAGTCCGCCGGGACCGTGATGCGCGGGGCGTAGCCGCCGTGGGGCGGGGTGAGCGGATGGATTCCGTAGGCGAGGGCCATGATCCCTGCGCAGCGATGGGCGTGGCCGGCGCGACACTCGGGGCATCGGCCGCAGGCTACGGGCACCCCCATCACGGCGCGATCACCCTCGCGGATCCCCTGTACGTCGCGGCCGGTCGCGAGGACGGTTCCCGCCCATTCGTGTCCGCAGAGGAAGGGCGCGTAGGGCTGGCCCGAGCGATAGGCTGCGACGTCGGTGCCGCAGATGCCGCAGCGGTCGATTCGCATGACGGCACCGCCCGGTACAGGCTCGGGCTCGGGAAAGTCGAGGAGCTCGATCTTCTCCTGGCCTGTGATCAGTGCGGCGCGCATGCTGCGTCTCCCCTGCACGTTCGTCGCCTGGGACCGGTTCGATCCGTCGATCCCAAGCGTCGGAGATCACCGACGACGCCGCAATGGGTCGCGCCCGCGTTCGCGCTGCATCGGAGATGCGAACGAAGCGCCGTGCAGCGGGCACGAGTGCGCCCCTCGCTCGCGGCCGCAACTCGGCCGAAGGCCCGGGTCGCGATCCTCTGGTAAGCTCCCGGCTCTTTCGACCTGGCGTGTGCGCCGGTCCCCGGTCCGGGGTCGGGCTCGCGGTATCGAGTGGAGGCGGAGCAAGCGAGATGGTGAGTCGGAGGATCCTGTACGCGGTGCTGGGCATCGTGCTCATCGTCCTCTTCTTCTTGACGCAGTTTCGGCTCCAGCCCGACGAGCGGCCTCCGGGCGCGGTCGAGGACATTCTCGCGCTCGCGAGTCGTGATGATCTCAACGTCGTCTTCATCCTGATCGACACGCTTCGCGCCGATCGACTCTCGAGCTACGGCTACGAGCGCGAGACGAGCCCCACGATGGATCGCCTCGCGAGCACGGGGATCCGGTTCGCCCGGCACCACTCGCAGTCTTCGTGGACGAAGACCTCCATGGCGTCGATCTGGACCGCGATGTATCCGCATCGCAACGGAATCCTGCGATTCGACCACGCCCTGCCGAACGCGGCGTTGCTCCCGGCGGAGATGTTGCGGGAAGAAGGCTTCGTGACCGCCGCCATCTGGCGCAACGGCTGGGTCGCCCCGACCTTCGGCTTCGATCAGGGCTTCGAGACCTATCATCGACCCTCGACCGGCATGCCGATCGGATTCAAGCGCCGCGAGTCCGACAATCCCTATGCGAAGATCGCCGGCTCCGACATCGACGTCACCGAGAATGCGGTCGAGTTCCTGCGCGTGAGCGGCCGAGACCGCTTCATGCTGTACCTCCATTACATGGACGCGCATCAGTACATGTCGGACGAGGAGTCCGCGCGCTTCGGCAGCTCCTACTCGGATCTCTACGACAACTCGATCCACTGGTCCGATCGAAACGTCGCCGCGATCATCCAGACGCTCGAAGACGAGGGACTGCGTGACGACACGATCGTGGTGATCACGTCGGATCACGGCGAGGCCTTCGGTGAGCACGGTGCCGAGGGGCACGCGAAGGATCTCCACGGTGAGGTCATCCGCGTCCCGTGGATCGTCAGCCTGCCCTTCAGCCTCGAGCAAGGCATCGTGGTCGAGGCCCTCAGCGAGAACGTCGACATCTGGCCGACGCTCTTCGACCTGCTGGGTGCGCCAGAGCTCGAACATGCGGACGGGCGATCGCGGCTGCCCGAGATCCTCACCAGTGCCGGACGTCCTGAGCTGATCGAGCGAGCCCCCGACACGAGTCCGCTCTTCGCGGAGCTCGACCGCGCCTGGGGCAAGGCGGAGATGCCTCCGGATCCGATCATCGCGCTGACCCTGCCGGAGAAGCGTTTCCTGCGCGTGCTCGATCCCGAAGCGCTGCGCGCGAAGGTGGGCGCGCGGGGCCTCCGTAAAGGGACCTCGTTGCTCTACGACACCGAGAAGGATCCGTACGAGCGGAGGGACCTCCTGGCGATCGCGGGGGAGGACGCCTCGACCGCGGAGTACGACGCATTGGTTCAGGAGATCCTTTCCCGTCCGCCGCCGCCCTGGCGGGACGACGTGGGTCGCGTCGAGCTCTCGGACATGCAGAAGGGCCAGCTTCGCGCGATCGGCTACGCGATCGAGTGATTCGCATCGCGGTCCCCGCTCTCAGGGGCCGGGGCCGTGGCGCGGGTCGGTGCACGAGATACACGAGAAGGAGTAGGAAGTGAGTCGAACGGCGCTTTGGATTGCGGCGGTGCTGGGTGCAGCGGCATTGGGCTGGGCGGCGGCCATGTCCGTCCAGGCGGGCGCATCGCTCGGCGGACCGGACGATGCCTATCTCCGATTCGGGAACGCGCTGCGGACGCCCGACGCACTCGAGCGCACCGAGACCCTCGTCAAGCTGACCAAGAAGCTGACACCGGAGACGCTCCCCGGAGCGATTCGCGCCTATCACGACGACCTCTATCCGATCGACGCCGTCGATCTGCGGATCCTGATGGCGTACTGGGCGAAGCAGCATCCGAGGGAGATGCTCGCGGAGGTGGAGGGCTGGAGTGACAGCCGCGTCCAGCGCCTCGCCGCCGCTCAGGCGATCGCCGAGGTGGCCAAGAGCGAGGGGTACGATGCCGCACGAGCCCTCTACGATTCGATGCCGACGCACATGCGGGATGCGGGGCTGGTGAACCTCGTGATCGGTCTCATCGATCACGGCCGGCTCGAAGATCTCGCGGGCTTCATCACGAGCTTCCAGAATCCCGACGAGCGCGAGATGGTCGCGAATGTCGCCATGCATCGGATGATCCGCGAGCATGGACCCGCCGTCGTGCAGACCTGGATCGAGGGGCTGCCTCCCGGTCGGGGTAGCTCGAGCGATCTCCAACGAGTCGGCTTTCGAGCGGCGCAGTCGGCGCATCTGGACAACGGCTATCGCGACGAGTTCATCGCCTGGCTCGAACGCTCGGGCGACGCCACCTGGGCCAAAGGCGCGTGGCGGAGCATCGCGGTGCACTGGGTGCGCAGTGATCCGCTCGCCGGGATCGAGTGGGCGCGCTCACTGCCCGAGGAGCGCGGACGGGATGACGTCGCGGCCGAGGCAATCCGCATCTGGGCGGTGAGAGACGCGGACAAGGCGCTCGAGTGGATCATGGCGCAGCCGGCGAACGAGGAGCTCGATCGCGGCACAGGGCGTCTCGCCGTTCATCACGCGCTCGAGAAACCATCCATCACGCTCGCGATGATGGAGCGAATCGTCTCCCCGGCGACGTTCCAGAACACGCGTCGGAGCGTCGAGCACCGCTGGAACGTGCTGCCCGAAAAGCGAAAGAACGAGCTCCTCGCGCGCACCAAGGAGCTGGCGCAAGCACGACGCGCGGGCAGGCCGGGCAGCGAGGCCGCGGACTCCTCTGCCTCGACGACGAGTGATGGGTCGGGCGACTCGGGCTGAGCCCGAGGCGGCTCAGCCGCTCTCGCCGCTGCGCTGCGGCGGTGAGAGCCGCGCAGACAGCTGACGCGCCCGTGGACTCGCCTCGAAGAGCGCCGCGCGGCGAGCCATGTCGACCAGCTCCTTCGGTGGATCGCTCGGGTCCGCATCGACGAGCAGGGAATCCATCAGCGCGAGGGCCGCGGCTCCGTGGCGCGGCTGGTCGTCGAGGATCGCGCGCAATCGCGCTCGTCCGGCCTCCACCTCTCCGGCGCGGAGCTCGAAGCGCGCCAGCGCGAGTGCCGCTTCGGACTCGTGCTCCCGGCGTGCCTCTTCGATCTCGACCGCCTCGAGCAGCGTCGTACGTGCCGCGGCGCCTTCGCCCTGCTTCTCCTGCAGCGCCGCCAGGCCGATCAGCGTCTCGATGGATCGGGGATCGAGCTCGAGCGCTCGCGCGAAATCAAGCCGGGCGCCTTCGGCGTCTCCGGCCGCGAGCCGCTGCTCTCCGCGCAGCGTGTACAGCGCGCGCCGTTCGGGCCGCTTCGCGATCAGCTCGCCGAGCAAGGCGATCGCTTCGTCGCGTCGCTCGAGCGCGACGAGGTATTCGACCTTCGCGTCGAGGGCGGCCTCGAAGGCCGGCTGTGAGAGATCGGCGCCGGAGCTCTCGATCGCCTTGAGTCCTGCAGCCGGACCGCCGGCTCGGGCCTTCGCCCGCGCCACGTTCGCGACAGCCCGCCCTTGCATGTCGGGGATTCGAGAGAGACGCAAGAACATCTGCTGGGCCATCTCGCGGGCTCCACCCGCGCGAGACTGATCGAGCAGCCCCTCGATCGCGTCCGCATCGTAGGGGTCGACCTCGAGGAGTCGATGCAGCACGAAGGCCCGACCTTCGACGTCGCCCACCGCCTTCTGGATCTCCGCGAGCGCGCGCGAGCTCGGGACATGCGGCGGCTTCATGCGCGCGGCCTCGCGGAAATGACTCGAAGCGCGAGCCCAGTCGCCGAGGCGTTCGTAGGCGTTACCGGTGAGGTAGCGAACGTCCGGATTGTCGGGCCACATGCGCACCGCTTCCTCGAGCTTCTCGGCCGCCGCGTTCAGCTCGCCCCTGGCGAGCAGCAGGCGTCCCTCGATGACCGCGCGGTGGACGTCGATCTTGATCTCCTCGAGGCTTTGCGCAGCCTCCTCGAGTCGACCCAGAATGATCTGGAAGTCGGCGCGAGACATTCGCCAGCTGTCCGGAGGATTCGGATTCGACTCGATCGCATGCTCGAGGGCATCGAGGGCCTTGCCGAAGTTCTCGTTGCGCACGTAGAAGTCGACGAGCGCGGCCCAGGCAGCCGGTTGGGTCTCGCTGGCCTCGAGCAGCAGGGCTTCGGCGTCGTCGCGCTTGCCACTGCGCCGTAGGCGTTCGGCGTAGGCGACGCGGGCGGCGAGGTTCGTCTCGTCCGCCTCGAAGCGCCGCTTGAAGATGTCGGTCGCTCGGCCGTACATCTCTCGTTCGTCGTAGAACTTGATCGCCGAGTCGACCAACAGCCGATTCCGTAGCCCTTGATCCTCGAGGCATTCCTCGAAACGGCTTTCGGCCAGCTCGACGTCTCCGTTTTCGAATGCGAAGGTGGCGGTCGCGCCGCAGAGCGCAGCCGCTCGCGCCGGATTCGATTCGATCTCGGCGACTGCCTGCGTATGCAGCTCCTCGAGGAGAGCCTCGGCTTCTTCGATCTTCCCCATGCCGAGCAGTGCGTAGAGACGGACGAGCTCGACGGTGTCGTCCTCGATGCCGCGTTCGATGGCGGCGTCGAGGTCGGCGATCGTCTCTTCCTCCATGTTCTGGGAGAGATGGGCTCGCGCACGCAATAGATAGGCGACAGGGTTGTCCGGATCGATCTCGATGACCCGCGTTGCCGTCGCGATCGCATCGGCGCCGCTGCCGCCCGCCAGCTGTGCACGCGCGAGCATGAGGCCAGCCGGGATTGCCTCACCCGGATCCTTCATCGCCTCGACGAGCGGCCAGACCGCGAGACTCGGCTGTCCCGCCGCGATCAGCGCTTCGCCGTAGATTCGCTGCGTTTCGGGGTCGTCGGGGCTTCGCTCGACGAGCACTCGCATGGTCGAGAGCGCCTCTTCGTGACGGCCTTCGGCGAATGCGCGTTGGGCCTGCTCGAGCAGCTCCGAATCGGATACTTCCGATTCCTGGCAGCCCGTCAGAAAGACGACCAGCAGTAGAGAGGCAGAAAGCCTGGGAAAGCGACGGACGATGTTCACTCAATTCTCCTGGGATACCGAGTCGCGAGGATAGTGGGGGCTTCTCTCAGCGGTCAAACGGTGCTCGATGACTCGCGTCGAGCTGTGGACGAACGGCTCGTCGTGTTGATACAGTGGACGCCAGTCAGTCACGGATCGCCGGCCCGGAGCGCCTGGGGCCCTCGGTAGATTCGCATCCGAAATCATCGCCCGATGTCACTTCGTGTCATCGGAAGTCGATCGGCGGAACTCGAGCCTTGCATCTCCGCAGCCAATCTCCCAGGGATGAAGCCCGAGCGTCCTTCATGACGGGGATGCTCGTCCTGTTGCTCATGCTCTGCCTCTCGTCGCCGGCTCTCGCGCAGAGAGGCAACGGGCAGGGCGAAGGCCAGGAGGATCCCTGGGCAGGCGTCGAGCAGCTGATCGTCACGGGGTCGGGCGGCGCTGCGGCGCTGCTCGAAGCGCCGACTTCGGTCGTGGCGTTCGACAGCGAGGATCTCGCGGCGATCGGTGCGCAGAACGTCGGAGACATCGCCGAGTTCACGCCGAACCTGGAGATCACATCGCCTTTCGCGGCCTCGAATCCGCAGCTCTTCATCCGCGGCGTCGGTCTCCAGGACAGCAACTCGAACGCGGCGAGCGCCGTGGCGGTGGTCGTCGACGGCGTCTACATGGCCTCGCCCGCCGGCCAGCTCTCGCAGCTCTTCGATGTCGAGAACCTCGAAGTGCTCCGTGGGCCCCAGGGCGCCTTGTACGGCCGCAATGCCTCCGCCGGCGTGATTCGCGTGACGTCGACCAAGCCGGTCTACGAGGTGGGCTCTGCGTTGAACGTGACGTATGGCCGCTTCAATCAGGCCGACGTGGATGGCTTCGTGAACGTGCCCGTCGTGCCGGACATGGTGGCGACGCGCTTTGCCTTCAAATATGCGCGGCGGGACTTTCTCGGAGAGAACCGCTGCAATCGCTTCTACGACACCGATGACCTGCTCGGCGGACGGCCTGCCGCGCTGGCGGGAACGAAATGCAACTACGCTCTCACCCAGATTCCCCCGATCACTGGCGGGAACGATCCGATTCCGCGACCGGATTCGGGAGTCAACAACCGACACAACTGGGCGGCGAGAAATCTCTGGCTCATCGAACCGATGGAGGATCTCTCCATTCTCTTCAACGTGCATGGGACCCAGAATCTTGGACGGGCACCCTCGTTTCAGCTTCGCGGTGTCGCGCCCGTTCGGATCGGCAATCCGCCCAGGGATCGAGACGACATATTTACCGACGAGAACAATTACCTGGACCCCGACACCTGCGTTCGAACCAATCGGGCCGGAGCGTGCATCGAAGCGGGTCTTGATCCCGGGGATGGATCGCCTTTCTCGGGTGATTACAGCCGGGTCGGCGACGAACGTCTGACGGCTGTCGGCACGAATATCAACGTGAACTGGACGAACGGCCCCTGGCGTCTGGAGACCGTTGCCGGCTGGGAATACAACGATAGAGAGGCGGTCATCGATATCGACGCCTCGCCTTTCGTTGCAGCGGAGAGCGAATTCGAAGACACGGCTCAGGAGTATTTTTTCGACACCCGCTTGATATGGAACGACGAGGGCGGTCTCGAGCTTCTCGTCGGGGCTACTGCGCTGTATGACCGACTCGGGGCCTCGAATCTGATCTTCGTGGCTTCGAATAATTTCCTCTCGCAGAACATCACCCAGAAGACCTGGCACGCTGCGCTCTTCGGCCACTTGGAGTGGGAGATCACCGAGAACGTGATCTTGCAGGGCGGCGTGCGCATCAACTACGAACGCAAGGGCTTCGAGCTCACGTCCGGAGTCCGGCGCCTGGAGAACAACGAGGAGACCCCGGCCAACATTCCCAAGCAGAACGACCGGGCACTGGCAGAGGAGTGGCGTCCGTCAGGCGAGATCGTCCTGCGTTACGAGCCCACCGCGGACCTCAAGTACTACTGGCGATTTTCTCGCGGCTACAAGGGACGACACTTCAATGGCACGGCCGTCTTCCCGGGGACGCCGATCGATGCAGTCAAGCCAGAGTTCGTCAACTCGTTCGAAATCGGCTGGAGTATGAGCTTCCTCGACGGAATCATCGCGTGGAACGGGGCCGGCTACTACTACGACTACGACAACCAGCAGGTCTTCCAGCTGCAGGACAGCCCGGATACGGCCTTTCCGATCAATACCCTGATCAACGCTCAGGACTCGCGCCTGATCGGCGGCGAGACGGACATCACGATCCGCTGGGAGGGGATCGAGATCGCTCAATCGATCGGAATCACCTACAGCGAGTTCAGCGATTTCCGCAACGTCCAGCGTCAGGATTTCGTCTCGCCCGCCGGTGGCGTACGGACGATTTTCCGAGTCGACGACTTCTCGGGCAATCAGCTCGTGAACTCGCCGGAGCTCAGCTACGTGAGCTACGCGCAGTATCGCTGGGAAATTCCGCGCTTCGGATCACTGATGCCGAGGTTCGACTGGCGCTACAAGTCACGCGTCTATTACACGCCCGAAAACGATTCGCGGATCGGTGCGGATCCACGTTGGATCTTCGACGCTCGGCTGACCTATACCAACCCGGAAGGCACGCTCAGCATCTCTGGTTGGGTTCGCAATCTGACCGACGAACTCTATCCCGTGACGGCTTTCGACCGTAAGGACGGGAACGGTGCGATCGTCTGGGTCATCTCCGATCCGCGGACCTACGGCGTCTCGGCGTCGTTCCGTTTCTGAGCCGAGGAATCGCATCAGCATGACCGTTCGGATGCTCCGCTCTCAATCGCCTGCACGTAGCCGGATCTGGCAGATTCTGATGGTGATCCTCGTCTCGGCCCTGGCAGCCGACATGAGCGCCGCAGACTCGTCTCGCCGAGATCGCAGGGAGCAGGAGAGCCTGCTAGGCGGATTCTCGCCCTATATTTCGACGGGTCCCTACACGACCATCCAGCGCGTCCGCGCGAGCGTCGATACCGATTTCGGAATAGCCGAGCGCAAGGCCAACACGCTCACGAACCTGGGCTGGCTCCTCGAACTCGGCATTCGATCGCCGAGGCTCGAGGAGCTTCCTGGCAAGCCCCGTTTTGGAGTGGCCGGCGGCATCCTGCTGCCGATGAACACGTCCGGAACGATCGGTAGCTCTGT
The DNA here is from genome assembly GCA_963698485.1 of uncultured delta proteobacterium. GTDB lineage: Bacteria > Myxococcota_A > UBA9160 > UBA9160 > UBA4427 > UBA4427. Next base: position 740,964 of record CAVORA010000007.1, read on the forward strand.
GTCGGTCACCCAAGGGCAGTTCAACGACAGTCTGAAAGAAGAGACGAAGCTACTCGTGGACTACAACAATTCGTACCGCGTCGGGATGGGAGTCGAGTTCCTGATCGAGGTGTTGCCCGTGGATCTTCAGGTCACGCCGGGCATTAGCTACCTCTACCTCGATTCCCGCTACAAGGGAAACGCCGAGTCTGTGCGCAGCTTCATCTCCGAGGCCGATCCAATCATTCGCGACGCCGAGGCGAAGGTGAATTTGGTTCAACACTTCGTGGGGCCTTCACTACGAATCGCGACCGAGCCGGTTGAGCTGTGGGGTCTGCAGGTGGACCTCTTCCTCGAGGGCGCCCTGCTGATCGACGTTGCCGGGACGCGGGAGTCGCGGACCACGCGCGACGAGGAGAACCGGCGCGCCTCGTTCAACTGGGAGGCTGGCTCGAGCGCTGGAATGGCCACCGCAGGCTTCCGGATCCTGCTGCCCTAGGCCTGAGGCCCCTCTCCTGACATCGATGTGTCGGTGAGGTCGCTTACGTTGCCCCAGGCGCGCCTAGCGTCGTTAGGCAAATTTATCCCGATCGACTCAGATTCTTCTTGCCTCTCTCTACCCACCTTCGTGTAGGGTGGATCAAGTGAGTCGTGGGCCCTCCAAGGGAGAAAATCGGCCCGCGCTGATCCGAACTTTCTGAGGCACCCGGAGGCGAGAACCGAATGATCCCCAACTGTCGTTTTGCGACGATCGCGCTCGTTTTGTCATTTTCATTGATCGGCGCGTTCGCGGCCAGCGCCCAGACGCCGGTCGCGATCCAGCAACAGTTCTTCGCCAGCCACGGCGATGGCTCCTCCGGCCCCGAGGCGTTTCCCTGCTGCAACCAGCAGGTGACGACGATGACGACCGGCGGGGCGACGGTCACGCTGGTTCCGCCGGGCACCTACGACACGCGCACCACGAAGGGCGGCCTCTACTTCACCGAGTTCAAGCTGAGAAAGGAATACGGCACGGCCATCGTGCAGCCGGGAGGAACCGTGACGGTGCCCTCTGGCATCTTCACGACGAACGCGAGCATCATGCTCATCAACCCCGGCGGCAATCTCGCGGCCATCACGACGAATCTCGATCGGGTCGTTCGAGAGCACGTCTTCGCAGCGGGGAATGGAATTGCGGCGAATCACATCGGCCCCGGTGGCCCGGCCACGATCACGGTGCCGGCCCCGCTCAACTACTTCGAGTACGACGCTTTTACCAACCGCGCGACGGTGCCCCCGACCTTCCGCACGTCCGGGACCTGGGCGGGCCCGAACGGGAACCAGGCCGGCCGTATTCGCGTGACGCCCGGTCCCGTGCAGTTCGGTGCTACCCGCGACCTCATCTGGAACCAGCTCTCGACCGGCTTCAACATCGTGTCGCTGAGCACCTATGCGGACTTCCTCTTCCCCGTGGTCTACGGGCCGGGCGTCGCCTTCGACGCCCGCTTCGACTACAACTGGACGCCGACGAGCGGCACGTTCCCGCAGAACACCTTCATGGCGAGCGACGTGGCCTTCCGCGAGACCGCCGAGGGAGGCTTCGTGTTGCGCACGGCGCCGACCGCCTCGGCGATGACGATCTTCGCGGGGCCCGGCACGGGATGGTTCACGTGGGTTGGCTTCACGACGGGCACGGTGCAGGTGCTGGCGAACACGATCGGCACTCCGACCAATGACTTCTCGACGCGGACGGAGATGGGCTTCAATGCCCTGACCACGACTTCCATGGGCCAGATCACGGGTCAGCTGCAGCTGGTTTCGGGCGGGCTGCTCCAGAGCCGCACGCTCGGTGGCGAGCAGTCGAACCTGGCTCACACGATGAACACGCTGATCAAGTTCGCGCCGGAGCCCGGCTCCGCGGCGCTGATCGGTGCGGGCGCGCTCGGCCTGATCGGGATGGCAATCCGCGATCGACGCCAGGGTCGGGTCTGAACGAGACCGAAACGGCGGCGTGAGCGGCCGGTCCGGCATCGGGTGCCCCCCCGAGAGGGGGGCGCCGATGACTGGACGGCTAGCCCTGCGCTCCTGATTGGTCAGCGCTCCGCTTCTCTCCAGCCTCCAGGCCGGTTTCTCCGACAGTGACTCCCCCTCGGGTGATTTGGCGGGTTTTTTTTCTCCCGCATCGGAAATCCTCTTGAGTCGTTCGCTCGATTCATAGTAGGGTGGCGAGTCACTGGTACCCGGAGTCACACACAGGCGCCTACGAGAGGGCTTTACCCCTCGTAGACCTGGAATCTCGGAGAGAGAATAGAATGATCCGCACGTCTCGTTTCTTGACGATCGCCCTCGTCGCGTCCTTCGCGCTCGTGGGCGCGTTCGCAGCCAGCGCCCAGACGCCGGTCGCGATCCAGCAGCAGTTCTTCGCCAGCCACGGCGACGGTTCCTCGGGCCCGGACTCGTTCCCCTGCTGCAACCAGCCGGTGACGACGATGACGACGGGCGGGGCGACGGTCACGCTGGTTCCGCCGGGCACCTACGACACCCGGACGACCAAGGGCGGCCTCTACCACGCCGAATTCCGTAACAAGAAGCAGTACGGCACGGCCGTCGTTCAGCCGGGCGGCACGGTCACGATTCCGTCGGGCATCTTTCAGACGAACGTGACGTTGATGCTGATCAACCCGGGCGGGAATCTCGCTGCGCTGAACACGGTTCTCGATCGCACGGTCGGTGAGCACGTGTTCCGGGCCGGTGACGGCGTGGCAGCGAATCACATCGGCCCCGGCGGCCCGAACACCATCACGGCGCCGGCTCCGCTCAACTACTTCGAGTATGACTCGTTCGCCAATCGCGCCACGGTCACCCCGACCTTCCGAACGGCGGGGACCTGGGCCGGCCCGAACGCCAACCAGGCGGGTCGCATTCGCGTGACCCCCGGCCCGGCGCAGTTCGGCGCGACCCGGAACATTCTCTGGAGCCAGCTCTCGACCGGCTTCAACATCGTGTCGCTGAGCACCTACGCCGACTTCCTGTTCCCGGTCGTCTACGGCCCCGGCGTCGGCTTCAACGCGCGCTTCGACTTCAACTGGACGCCGACGAGCGGCACGTTCCCGCAGAATACGTTCATGGCGAGCGACGTGGCCTTCCGCGAGACCGCCGAGGCCGGCTTCGTGCTGCGCACGGCACCGACCGCTTCGGCGATGACGATCTTCGCGGGGCCCGGCACGGGCTGGTTCACCCACCTGGGCTTCACGACGGGCACGGTGCAGGTGCTGGCCAACACGATCGGCACGCCCACCAACGACTTCTCGACTCGTACGGAGGTCGGTTTCAACAACCTGAACACGACGTCGATGGGTCAGATCACGGGTCAGCTGCAGCTGGTCTCGGGCGCGCTGCTTCAGAGCCGCACGCTCGGTGGCGAGCAGTCGAACCTCGCGCACACGACCAACACGCTGATCAAGTTCGCTCCGGAGCCCGGCTCCGCGGCGCTGATCGGTGCGGGCGCGCTCGGCCTGCTCGGGATGGTGATCCGCGATCGTCGCCGAGCCTGATGAAGCAAGCGGTCCGCAGGTCGTGATCACGAGCGCCTGAGGCGCACGCGTCACTTCCGGCGGATCGGATCTTGAACGCCCCGTCGAATCGAGAGATTCGGCGGGGCGTTTCGCTTTTCGCCCGACGGAGGACGGAGGAGTCCGCCGGGGTCGAATGCGCGAATCGGGTCACGCGTATCGTCGCGTGGCCAGCGCGATCAGCAGGACGGCCACCGCCGACAGGATCGCCCCGATCGGGGCGAGCACGATGGCGAGCCCGGGATCACCGTCGTAGATGAAGATGCCGCCGAGAAAGAACCCCAGCGGCAGGACGATCGCGCCGGCGTACAGACATCGCGAGGCCAGCCAGAGCGACCTGCTCCGTGCTCCGGAGAGCGAGGGCAGCGAAGTCGCGAAGCCCACGTGCACGAGCGCCAGCAGCGTGCCGTGCGCGTGAGACAGCCGCCAGAGCAGGCGTCGCATCTCGTTCGAGTGATCGAGGTAGTAGCCGAGCTTGAGACTGTGCATCGTCTCCAGCGCGATTCCCAACGCGAGAAACACGAAGAGCGCCCACCAGCCGAACGCGAGATGGCCGGCTGCCAGCGCCGGCGGTGCGCTCGGCTGTGTGGATCGAGGAGCAGGGTCGGGCGTCGGGTTCGTCATTCGCGTAGGTCCATCTCCGTGTCGTCCCGCAGGCTGGCCAGTCGCTCGAACGCAGCGCGATCGAGCTCTCCCGAGGAGTCGAGCAGCAGGGCAGCACCACGACCCCACTTCGCCGAGTCCGGTCCCGGCCTCCAGGAAGCCATGATGCGGGAGCGGATGGCTCGGCGTTTCAGGGGCGGCGCCAGGAAGTCGTAGTCCGAGGCCGCGTCCACGTTGGAGGAGGCGCCGGAGGGGCTTTCGGATGGCTGATCGGGGTCATTTGCTCGGCTCGCCCGCTCGAGCGCGCCCTCGGCGATGTATCGCACGGCGGAGTAGGGGTCGTCGAGCAGGTGTCCAAGGAAGAAACGGTCCCAGCCGTCGTCCAGACCCCAGGCGGCCCGGGCGTCGGGCCAGCCGAGATGCCAGGCGATCAGCGCGCGCTGATGTGCGTCTCCTGCCAGCAGCCAGCGCACACCTTCGGCGACCCGCTCTTCGTCCTCGGACAAGGACGGACGTGGCTGCCCGTACCAGCTCGTCAAACGATTGGCGACCCAGCCGAGCGGGCGGTCGAGATGACACAGGCTGCAAGCGTTCGGTCGTCCGGTCGCGAGCTCGGCTTCGACCGAGGGCCGATCGATCCAATGGCTGCGAATCGACTTGAGCAGCCCGTAGACCGTGTGGGGCATGTGGCAGTTGTTGCAGCGGCTGCCGCTCGACTCGGCGGCATGATGAGTATGTGACTCGATGTCCTCCGCAAACGATGCGTGACATTGCAGACAGGCCTCGTCTCCGGCCGTCCGCTCGGCGAGCTGGTCGTTCGGGTCGGCGTCGTGCATCGAGTGACAGCTGAGGCACGAGAGCTCGCCGCCGTCGAAGCAGGCGGACTCGATCAGGCCGTTGTGCTCGCGTCCGGAGACGCGGATCATGCCATCCGGCCAGAAGCGATCGACGAGATAGCTCTCGTCGGTCTCGAGCATGCTCTCGAAGAATTGCTGCATGGCCCGCCAGTCCCGCGCGCCGGGACGTTGCCCCTCGCCGGCCGGGGTCTCGGCCTCGCGTCGCGCCTTATCGCTCGTTCGCATGATGATGCGCGTCTCCGCAAGCTCGCCTCCCGGGCGGAAACGCTTGCCCTGCTGCAGAGCGGTTCCCTTGATGATGTTCATCCCGTGGCAATGCCCGCAGACCTGCGAAGACGTTCGCGCGTCGAGCCGCGCGGGATTGACGATCGTCGGATCCGGCTCGCCCGACAGCCGGTATCGATAGCGACGCAGCGGGCTCTCGTTGGCGCGGACGTGATCCTCCGCCGGTCCGTGGCAGCCTTCGCAGGCGATTCCGAGCTCCGCGACCTCGGGCGTCCACTCGCCCTGTGCTCCCCGCGTCTTCTCGCCGGCGACCGCATGGCATTCGATACAGGAGTCGTGCCAGACATCGAAGGTGCGCGCGCCCTCGGGTGGCCGAATGAAGCCATCCTCGCGCGGGATCCAGCGCTGCTCTTCGATCAGCCAGAGCCAGGGGAAGTTGAAGAGCCTTCCGTCTCGCTCGCTGGCCACCCAATAGGTCTGCATGTGGTGCGAGCCGGTCGTGAGGACGATGCGCTTCCAGCGACGCGGGGGGCGGGTGACGCGCTCGGGGCGTCGACCACCGTCGAGCAGGTCGCGCTCCCAATCGGGATCGGCCATCTCGACCCAGTACTCGTCGCCGCGACGCTCGAGGATGTAGTGACGTCCGCGGGCGGCCAGCACCTGACCGTCGAAGCGCCCGAGGATGGCCTCGGGCTCGGCCTTCTGGGCCATGGTGCGATGATAGGTCTTGTGCCAGGAGGCAAACTGGCCGGGATGACAGGCCTGGCAGCGATCCGAGGAGACGTAGGCCGGGGAGGTCGGGTCAGGTGATTCGGCGCGGTGGTCCGGGATCTCCGCCTTCAGTGCCTCGAGCGAAGCGATTCGGCTGTCGGCGTGGGACCAGCTCGACCAGGCCGCCAAGCCCCCCGCGACCAGGATGAGCAGCGCGAGCGCCGTGCTGGCTCGGGAGCTGTTTGCGGAGGGACCTCGGGCAGGGTCGAGCCCGGCAGCATTCCCCCGACTCCTCGCGACGAGGAAGGCCGCGCAGCCGACCAACCCGATCGCGACGAGCATCACTTGCAGCAGCAGCCCGTGCCCAGACATGAAAGGCTCCATCAGGCGCCGAAGGCGCTGGGATCCTCATCAGAGTAGGCTTTCGGCTCCGGCGGGCGCTACTCGTGATGGTCTGGCTGCTGCGGATCCTGGCCATTCGAGGGCGACCTGGCCCGCGCCCCGCTCGCCCCGCGAAGCGTTCGACTAGAAGCTCGGGTCCCGCTCCGAGCTCACGATCCACATCGCGAAGTAGTTGGCCGCGCCGCCGTAGGCATGGCCGAGGGCCACCCGCGCGCCATCCACCTGATATTCGCCCGCCGTCCCACGGACCTGGTTGGCTGCCTCGAGGCAGCGGATCATGCCCGAGGCGCCGATCGGATTCGAAGACAGCACGCCGCCGGACATGTTGACGGGGAAGTCGCCCTCGATGCGCGTCGCGCCCTCGAGCGTCATCTTCCAGCCCTCCTTCTCGGGAGCGATCAGATGGCCCTCGAGCCACATCGGCTCGTACCACGAGAAGGGCACGTAGAGCTCGGCGCAATCGATCTGCTTGCGTGGGTTCGTGATGCCGGCCTTCTTGTAGAGAGCCGCCGCACAGTCGACGCCCGCCTGGGGCTTGACCGTGTCCCGTCCCGGGAATTGCGTGAACTCCGTGCGCTTGGCATGAGCAATGACCCAGGCAGGCTTGTTAGGCGCTTTCTTGGCACCCGCCTCGTTGGTCAGCACCATTGCCGCCGCGCCGTCCGAAGACGGGCAGGATTCGAGGAAATGGAGCGGATCCCAGAGCATCGGGGAGTCCTTCACCATCTTCTCCGAGATGTCGTAGAGATGCAGATGCGCGTTCGGATTGCGCAGCGCGTTCTCGCGATCCTTGACGGCCACCTTGATGCCGACGTCGGGCGGGGCGCCACTCTTCTGGATGTATTTGCGGATCCAGGGCGCAAAGGATCCGCCCGCGCCCTGACTGCCCGAACGGCCGCCACCGAGCGCCCAGGCGACGTTGCCGTCGCTCTGCTTCTCGTAGCCGACCGTGAGGACCGTGTCGTAGAGGCCGCTCTCGATCAGGGTCGCCGCAGAGATCGCCGTCGAAGCGCCGACCGAGCCCGCGGTATGGACGCGATGGATCGGCTTGCCCACCGCGCCCAGCGCGTCGGCGAGAGAGAGCTCCGGCATCATGATGCCTTCGAGCGCGTCGGGCGCCTTGCCGATCACGATCGCGTCGATGTCCTTCCAGCTGACGCCGGCGTCTTCGAGCGCGTTCCTGGCGGCCCACCGGACGAGCCCGTCCACGGTCAGCTCGTGACGCTTCTGATACTTGGTCTGGCCGAGGCCGATGACTGCGCAGCGCTCCATCAGGCGACTCCTCTCGTCTTGCCGGAAGGGGCGTCTGCAGACAGCGTGCAGATGAGATTCTGTTGCAGGGCCGCACCGCTCGCGGCGTGGGCGAGGGCGGTGCCGGCCTGCCCATCGCGAATCATACGCGCCGCTTCGCAGATCGCGTGCGAGCCCGGTCGCCATGACGGGATGCCCGCAGAGCGGTCCGCCGGATGGATTGATTCGCGTGGAGGCTCCGAGTCCGAGCGCCTCCTTGAGCAGGATCTCTTCGGGGCTATAGCGCACGCAGAGCTCGGCCACGTCGAAGGCGCCGCCGTCGATCCCGAGGGCGTCCGCCGCGATCCGGGTCGACGTCGACTCGGCCAGATCACGCAGGCCGGGATGACTCGACTCCATGCGATGATCGATACCGGTGATCCAGACCGGCTTGTCCGTCAGCTCGCGGGCCTTGTCGCCGCGGGCGATGAGCACCATCGCGGCGCCGTCCGAGATCGGCGGCAGGTCATGCTTTCGCAGCGGCTGCGCGTAGTAGGGCTCCGCGAGCAGCGCGTCGACCGAGACGTCCTTCGCGACCTGCGCGCGCGGATTCGACAGCCCGTCGCGACGCGAGCGCGAAACGACCTCGGCGAAATCCGCCTCGGTCGCCTTGCCCGCCTGGAGGATCGCGTTCGCCTGCATTCCGGCCAGCGAGACGGGATCGAGGCCGAGGGGGGCGTGGTAGTAGGGATTCGATTGCAGGGCGAAGATCTCACGCGGCCGGCCGGGCGAGCTCTTTCCCGATCCGGCGACGAGCACCGTGTCGATGTCGCCCATCTGGAGCCTGACCCAGGCTTCGAAGAGTGCCCAGGCTCCGTCCATTTCGACGTGTGATTCATAGACCGGCGGCCAGGCGCCGAACCCGTCGACGTTCGAGACGAAGGCGAAGGGCAGACCCGACAGGTAGTCGCAGGATCCCGCGATCGTGAAATCGATGTCGTGACGATCGAGACCCGTCTCCTTCAGGATCTCGTTCGTGAGGGTCATGAGCAGGAGCGGCTCGGTGTCCTCGTAGCGTCGATAGGAAGGAGTCTGCGCGACCGCAACGATCGCAATCTCTTCCTTGCCGGGGCGGTTTCCACGTTTGCTGGCGGCCATCAGTAGACATGCTCCGAGAAGACGTCGAAGGGGACATCGGGCTCGCCGGTCGGCTCCCACTTTTCGATCACGCCGCCGGTGCCTCCCCAGCGATTGTCGATTCCCTCGAAGTCGCGTTCTGCTTCGGGTTTGAAGATGCATTTCACTCGCATGCCCGCGCGAATCTCGTCGAGGGGAATGCTGCGGATGTCCTGCTGGCCGAGCGGCGAGTCGGAGCCGTCGAGCAGGATCGAGGCACGGATGTACTTCTCGGTCTCCTTCTGTCCGTAGTAGGCGGTTGGGGCGATGATCGTGTAGGAGCAGATCGTGCCGGTCTTGGGCAGCTCGACGTCGTCCGCCGCGGTCATGGGCACGCGCTCGATCGGGTCGTAGCCCTTGCTCGGGATGTAGACCTTCCCGCTCGCGGGGCTCCGCTGTCCGATGAAGACGCCTCGCTTGAGCCCTTCGAGATAGCGCCGTCGGGTCGGCGTGAACGTTTCGTCGTAGTCGAGCGAGATCAGATGCTGGGAGATCTCCACGTCACCCTTGCCCTTGGCGATCTTTTGATCGTAGGCCTCGGCTTCCGGGACGAAGTAGACGTCGGTGATCGCGCCGACGCGCTCCTCGCGATACATCGCCTTCACACGCAGGCCCGTCGACATGACGTCCACCGAAGAAGCCTTGACGGCGTGGACGATCGGCGTGTCCGCGCCGTCGAGCGCGATCGTCGCGAAGGCGAAGGGCTCCTCGAAGGGATGCTTGCGGGTGGGCTCGGCGATCCACGTCCAGTGGACGACGCGGCCATGGGGACCGACCTCCACGAAATTTGGTTCGAGCTCCTCGAGGGTGTCGGGGTCGAACTCGAGGGGCGGGCAGAGCACACGATCGCCCGCCCGGATCCCGATCAATCGACCGTCCCGCAAGGCGGTCAGGAAGGGACCCGTGATCGGGCCGGTCGTTCGCTGGTAGGGGTACTCGAGCTTGTAATGCGCGGATTCGAATTCGGCCATGGCGAAAGGTTAGTCAGGCCGGACAGATCTCTTCAAGGCCTGATTTCGAGCAGATGAGGGGGCTCCCCAGCCGTCTTCTGGGATAGGCTTGGGAGCCCGAAAAACAGGAGAGAGACATGTCCAGCGAAGCGAACAAGAAGACGGTCGAGACGATGTGGAAAGCGCTCAGCGAGTTCGATTTCGAGACGCTCAAGAGCTGCCTTCATCCGGACGTCCACTACGAGGACGTGCCGACCGAGGACGCCGGTGCGATCGGGCCTGAGAACGTCGTCGCGCGTCTCTCCGTGGCCTGGGACCACATCAAGCAGCAGATCCAGACGACGCACCGCATTGCGGCAGAGGGTGACCTCGTCTTCCTCGATCACACCGAGAAGTGGGTCTTCAAGAGCGGCGAGACCGTCGAACATCGCTTCGCGACGATGCACGAGCTCAAGGACGGCAAGATCATCAAGTGGAGCGATTTCTGGGACGTGAACAACTTCGTCGGCCAGTTCCCGCAGTGGTTCCTCGAGGAGATGGCGAAGAAGCAGGGCGCCGACTTCACGAGCTGATCGCTCGTCGCGCCCCGATCGAGTCAGTCCCATCGCCGAGCCACCAGGCTCACGATTTCGGCGAACGAGCTCCGGCACGGATCTGGCGTTCGAGCTCTGCGGGAAGCCCGGCCTCGGCGAGCCAGGCGCTGGCCGCTTCGGGGTCGGATTTCATCCAGCCTCGAGCCGCCGCGGCGAACATGTGCTGGCGGATCTCGTCGTCGACGGCCCGTTCGGCGAGAGCGAGGGCCCGCTCGGGGTCGGTCTCGGCGACCGTTCGAATATGTCGGGCGTAGATCGACTGCAGCATCTCGTCCGGTCGCCGGGCGGTCAGCCATTCTCGTGCCTCGTCCGGATGTTTGCGGCCGAAGCTGATCCAGGCGCGCTTGATGATGGCGGGGCGCGCTGCGCTATCGGGCAGCGAGATGGCCCACTCCATGGCGGCTCGCCCGTCGCGGATGCCCCAGTAGTAGGCGAGGTGCTTCTGCACGCCGATGCCGTTCGGACCATCGGCTTGCTCGCGCGCCCAATCGACCGCGCGATCGACGTCGTGATCGAGCAGGGCGACTCCCGTCCGCGCCAGGATTTCGTGCTGTACGCTGCCGCCGAGCAGCCCATCCTTGTCGGGCGGAACCGATCGGACGAAGTCGAGCGTGGCGTCGATGCCGTCTTCCTTCAGCATGGTCGATACGAGATGACCGAGCGCGCCGCCTCTCGCCATCGGCTCGAGCTGCTTGATCACGGCGAGCAGCGGCGTCGGATCCGGCATCTCGTCGAGCGCGAGCCATTCGTCGACGACCACGCGGGCCGCCTCGATTCGCCCCTGCGACGGCCCGTTCGGAATCTGGATCACCGCGATCGCGGCCGCGACCGGATCCTTTCGGGACCAGGCTCGCAGGACCTGTCGCATCCAGGGGTGGCGTTCCGTCCAGCGCGGATTGACGGTCGCGGCGAAGGCGGCCTGAGGATCCGCCTCTGCCCACCATTGAGCGAAGAGGCTCTCGACCGTCTCGTCCACGATCAGGCCGGCGTCGGGATCGACGAGCAGGTCTCGGAGCAGCGGGGCCATCGACGGATCGGTCGCGTCGAAGAAGCTGGCCAGCTGCGTCGCTCGCTCGCGTGCATCATCGATGCGTAGGATCTCGACGAGCGTCGCCGACGGGTCGCCCGTCGCCGCGAAGAAGCTGGAGGCAGAGCCGGGCTCGGCGTCACGCGGGGCCAGCTGCCAGCCGATCCCGAAGGCCACGAGGGCCGCCGCGACGTGCGTCATGACCGATCTGAATGTCATCGTTGGAATCCTCTCCTGATGGCGCCGATTCTACCGGCCCCTCTCCGGAAATCTGCCGCCCAAACGAAACAGGACGGATGACCGAGGCCATCCGTCCTGAAATCGTCAGAGCAAGCGCCCCACGTGAGGGCTCATTGCCGGGTGGCATCGAGCCCTCCGGCGGGCTGCCCTAGGCTCGACGCCGTCGCGCGATGGCGAGAAGCGCACCCGCGCCAGCCAGGAGCCCGAGGCTCGTGGCCGGCTCCGGCACGGTCATGTTCATGCGCAGGTCGCCAATGCGGAAGAAGGCGTTGCCGCTGTCGGGATCGACGGCCACCCCGCCCCCGAGCAGGACCAGGTTCCGGTTGGTGCCGGTCACGCTGTCCGTACCCATGCGGCTGAAGAAGAAGCCCTGGCTGGCGGGCTGTGTCCCGAAGTTCGGATTGAAGGGCGTGCCGCCCACCGTCGTGACGACGAGACCGAAGGGGTAGGGGTCGGAGCCCGAGATCGTGCCCGTCGTCATCTTGAAGCCCCAGCCCTGGCCCGTGGCGTTCGGGGCGGGGTCGGTGCCGCAGTTGACGCCGACGTTCGGGATCGGTGAGCCCTGCATGAAGCGTGCCGCCGGGCGTGCCGACGCCGTTCGTGCAGCCGAAGGTCGCCTGGATGGCTCCGTTGCCGTTCAGGCGGGCGAAGACGCGCGGTCCGTTGTTGCCGCCGAGGCCCGTATAGTCGAAGTTGGTGCGGCCCGGGGTCCACTGCTGGTTTACGAGCAGCATGAAGGAGCGGGTGGCCTCCGCGTCCGACGCGTTCGGCGTCGAGGGCTGGACGGGTACGCGCCAGACGTTCTGGGTGAAGTTGCGAAGCAGACTGAACGTCCCACCGAAGTTCGTTCGACCGGAAGCGTTCGAGACCGCGATCCGGAGGAAGCGATCACCGCCGCCCGCGCCGGCCGGCCAGCTCGGGCAGTCCCAGTTGCCGACCGGTGCACCGACCGTTCCGGGCGCCGGAGCCGTAGGATTGTGGGCGATCGGCGGGCACCAGCTGATCGCCGTGCCCGCGCCTGCGGCCGTGCAGCCGGGGCCGGGGCAGGCGCCGAGCGCGCCGTTGTTCTCCGCGAAGGTCGCCTGCTGTTGGACCGACATGAAGGTCTTGGTCACCTGACCGACGTTCGAGAAGGCCGGGAAATCGCGAAATGCGAGACCGGAAAAGTCGAGCACGTTCGACGGGATCGTGACCTGTCGACCGACGAAGGTGCTGGCGCGTCGCACCATCGACGGAGATCGTCTTCGCGCCGTCGGTCGGCGGGAAGGTCCTGGGGCCGATGCCGCCCACCTTGCGACCGAAGACGCCGGGGCCGCCTTCGATCCCTGAGTCCACGTTGTCGACCATCAGGGTTCCGGTCATGCTGCGCGTCGCCGCGCCCGCCGTCGGGACCATCAGTCCGGCAATCGCAAGCCCGAGCACGATGCCCCGCGCAAGGCGAAAGCCAACCAGCGTTTGTTGATTCAGGTCCATTCTGTCTGATCCCCTTGTATTGGGCTTCATTGCGCTTGCGCCTTGCGCCTTGCTCTTTGCGTTGGCTCTTTGCGTCGCTATTGCGTCGGCGCGCCAAGCCGTCAGAGCCGTTTCGGGTGGGTTGCGCCCCCCGAAGCGCTGCTGGGGTAGCGTTCCAAAACTCACACACATCCTACGCTCGGCAGCAGAAAATGTCGATTGAAATTCATGTTGTGGGGCCCGGAGAGACCGAAGCCGAATTACGCTGGAGGCAGGATCGGCACGACCCGCACGCGCGAATTCTGGCGCCGTGGAAGAGGTCTCCCTGCGGGATCATGCGGACGGAGTGTTCGCACTCAAGAGAGCCCCATCGGGCGATGCGCCGATGGGGCTCTCCGGGGAGGGCGCCGCTGAGCCGGGATTCAGGCTCGGCGACGTCGCGCGAGCGCGATCAGGGCGCCGGCACCGGCCAGCAGTCCGAGACTCGTCGTGGGCTCGGGGACCTGGAGGTTCATCTGCAGGTCCATGATCCGGAAGAAGGCATTGCCGCTGTCGGGATCGACGGCCACGGCTCCCCCGAGCAGCACGAGGTTCCGGTTGGTGCCGGACACCGTATCGGCGCCCATGCGGCTGAAGAAGAAGCCCTGGCTGACGGGCTGCGTGCCGAAATTCGGATTGAACGGCGTGCCGCCCACCGTCGTGACGACCAGTCCGAAGGGGTAGGGGTCCGAGCCCGAGATCGTGCCCGTCGTCATCTTGAAGCCCCAGGCCTGGACGGCGGCGTTCGGATCCATGTTGGTCCCGCAGTTGTTGCCGAGCGCCGGGATCGGCGAGCCCTGCATGAAGCTGCCGCCGGGCGTACCGACCCCGTTCGTGCAGCCGAAGGTCGACTGGACGGCACCGTTGGCGTTCAGGCGGGCGAAGACGCGCGGGCCCTTGATGACTTCCGCTGACTGGTAGGCGAAATTCGGTCGGCCCGGCGTCCAGGGCAGGTCGGTCACGATCATGAAGGTTCGCGTGGCCTCCGCATCCGGCGCGTTCGGCGTCGAGGGCTGGACCGGGACGCGCCAGACGTTCTGGACGAAGTTGCGGAGCAGCGAGAAGGTGCCGCCGAAGTTCTGGCGGCCGGTGTTGTTCGAGAGACCGAACCGGATGAAACGGTCACCGCCTCCCGCGCCGGCCGGCCAGCTCGGGCAGTCCCAGTTGCCGATCTGGGCAGCGACCGTGCCCGGAGCGGGGGCCGTGGGATTCTCGGAGATGGGCGGGCACCAGCTGATCGCCGTGCCCGCACCCGAAGCCGTGCAGCCCGGGCCGGGGCAGTCGGCCAGGGCGCCGCTGTTCTCCGCGAACACGGCTGCCTCGATGGGCGACATGAAGCTGCGGGAGAGCTGTCCCACGTTCGAGAAGGGCGGGAAATCGTTGAAGACCGTGCCCGAGATGCTCAGCTGGCCGGCGGCGAGCGTGACCGAGCGACCGACGAAGGTGCCGGTCGTGGTACCCGCCACGGAGATCGTCTTGGCCCCGTCCGTGGGCGCGTAGGTGACCGGGCCGACGCCGCCGACCTTGCGGCCGAAGACGCCGACGCCGCCTTCGATGTTGGCCGAGGGCGCCGCGACGAACATCGCGCCCGTCATGCTTCGCGTTGCGGCCTGTGCAGGCGAGCCCGCCAGCCATGTGACGGCGAGGATCGCGACCGCGGCGAGCGCCGCACGCGAGGTCGAGGCCGGGAGAGAGATCTGGATCGACATGCTCGAAGGACTCCACATCGGACGAGATCGATCAGAACTCCTCGCTCGACTCGTCCTGTCCGGCGAAAAGCGCATACCGACCCTTCCCGGGGATCCCAGGCTTTCGGCCATGTGCCGCCGCCTACGAGCGCGGAGATGGACTCCCACCACGAAGACTCTCAGTCACCATACGCGCAGCCAACACGCATGTCGATCGATTTTTGGTAGGCGCGACGGAATTCTGTGTCACGACGCAAGACCATCTCGCCAGCTCGGTCGGGGCAGCGCTCGCGGCGTCAGAGTCCGTCGATCGGGGTGATCTGGCTGGGGGGCAGAGGCTGCCCCGCCTCGATGGCGCTGGCGACCGCTGCGGCCCGCTCCTCCTCGCCGCGCTTGCGATGGAC
Organism: uncultured delta proteobacterium; assembly: GCA_963698485.1. GTDB lineage: Bacteria > Myxococcota_A > UBA9160 > UBA9160 > UBA4427 > UBA4427. The sequence continues at coordinate 756,091 of CAVORA010000007.1, forward strand.
CTCGACGAGCAGAGCCTCGGCCTCGCGGCCGCCGCGGAAGAGCACGGCGCGCTCCGCCAGCTCGAGGGTTCGGTCGTCCAGTCGCCCGTCTGCCACCCGCAGCTCAGCGAGGGACTCGGCCGTGCGTGCATCCCAGGGGTTCTCTCGGAGCTGGGCCTCCCAGGCGACCTCGGCCTCCTGCGCCCTGCCGGCGGCCAGCAGGGCAAGGCCCTTCAGGCGTTCTGCCCCGCTCTGCTCGGGCGCCGCTTCGACCGCCCGGTCGTAGAGTGCGAGCGCTTCCTCGAGCTCTCCGTCCTGCTGCAACCGTCGCCCCAGCGACTCGAGCGCGAGCGAATTCTTCGGGTCGAGCTCCACGGCGCGCGCATAGGCGGAGCGTGCCTGGGAGGTCTTCTGCTCCGCCTCGAGGACGAGCCCATGGATCTCGTGGAACGAGGCCGCCTCGGGCGCCGCTGCCAGGGCGGCGTCGATCGCCTTTCGGGCGGCGTCGACGCGCCCGAGCTCGAGCTGGAGCCGGGTTCGGGTGCGCAGCAGCTCGGCGTTGGCGGGGCGCGTGAGGTCGACGCCCTGGGCTTGCTCGAGGACCGCGAGCCCGGCCTCGGCGCCCTGCTTCTTCTCGACCATCGTCGCGCGGATCGCCAGCGCCGTCGGCCAGAGTGGCGTGCCACGAAGCCGCGTGAAGAGCTGCTGCACGCTCGCAGGATCCGCGACGGAGGCGGCGCGCAGCAGCACGCGGACGCCTTCTGGATCATCCGGATGCGCGCGGAAATACTGGGCCGCGTGATTCCAGGCGTTCTGCAGGGCGCCCGCTTCGAGGTAGATCTTCGCGAGGCGCAGGGCCGCTTCGGTCTGCTCGGGTCCCGAGCGGATCGACTGGCGGTACTCCTCGATCGCCCGTTCGAAATCGCCCATCTGCTCGGCGGCGCGGGCGGCGTAGTAGCGCGCGCCCGCGTTGTTGGGCCAGGTGGGGAAGACGGCCTCGAGGCGGGCGAGGGCCTCGGCGGGACGCAGCTGGTCGAGAAGGACGCGCGCTTCGATCAGGCCTCGGTAGGCATCCTGCTCGAGCTTCTCGGCGATCTTCAAGGCCTCCTCGTGCCGACCGGCCCGCGCCAGCAGGTCGGCATGCTGGAGCAGGGAGCGTTGCGACGGGTTGGGCGAGAGCGCCATCGCCTGCTCGTAGGCGTCGACCGCGTTCGACAGGTCGTCTCGCTCGAGGAAGAAATTCGTCAGGTCGACCCAGGCAGCGGATCGCGTGCGTGGATCCGGTCGTGTCGTGCCGCTGCGCAAGATCGCTTCCGCCCGGGCGAGGTCGCCGTCGGCGATCGCCCGTGCGGAGAGGAGTCGGCGGTAGCTCTGGCTTCCCGGCGTGTCCTCGAGGGCCTTCTCGAGCAGCTCGGTCGCGCGCGCGCGCTGGCCGATCGAGTCGAAGAAGGCGACCGCCTGCTCGATCAGGAGCGGGTTCTCGGGGAACTCCTCCAGGCAGGCGTCGAAGCGTTCCGTCGCGACCTCCGTCTCTCCCTTCTCCGCCTGCAGGACGGCCCCCGCGGCGCAGAGCATCGCCCGCGTCGGGCCGGCGGCCTCCTCGCCGGTCAGCTCGGCGATCTGCGCCATCGTCTCCTCGGCCTCGTCGACCTCGCCTAATAGCAGGAGCGCCGACGCGCGGGAGGCCAGGGCGGCGATGTTCTCGGGCTCGAGCTCGAGCACGATGTCGAAGTCCTCGATCGCGAGCTCCGGGCTCTTGCCTTCGCCGAGATAGGCTGTGCCTCGCAGGCTGAGGGCCTGGACGTCTTCGGGCTGCTCCGCGAGCGCGGCGTTCGCTGCCTCGATCGCCTCGGGCCAGTTGCCTGCGGCGATCTGCGCCGCGGCGAGCTCCTGGTACGCGCGCAACGACCAGGCCGGATCTTCGGCCGCCTTGCGCAGGGACCAGACGGCCAACCTCGAGGAGGCGCTCCGGTTCAGCGCCGACCCGTACAGGTAGTTCAGCTCCGGATCGTCGGGATCTTCTTCGAGCAGCGCGCGCAGCGGCTCGAGCGCCGCCTCGTAGCGTTCCTGCGCGATCAGCGCCCGAGCCTCCTCGACCGACGGGCCCGAGTCGCAGGCGCTCGCGGCCAGCGCGATGGAGATCAGCATCAAGACGCACCGGAGCCCGCGGTGCGCGACGAGGAACGGGAGACGCAATTCAAGCATCCGCGGATCGTATCATCCCGGGCCCGCCATGGTCCCCGTAGAATGCCCACTTCGACTGCGCTAGACCCTGGCGCATGTCGATCCAACGCTGGCTGGCCGTCGTCCTCGGAATCATCCTGCTCGGCGCAGCCATCCTGTATGCCCTGGGCAATCTCACGATCGAGTTCACGAACGCAGACCCGCGGCCGAAGGGGACGGCCTACGACATCGAGGCGCTGCGGCGTCGCGACGACGTGAACGTGCTCTTCATCTTGACGGATACGCTCCGCGCCCACCGTTTGAGCGCCTACGGCTACGAACGCGAGACGTCGCCGACCTTCGACTACATGGCTTCGACGGGCGTGCGCTTCGCCAAGCATCTGGCGCAATCGTCCTGGACGAAGTGCTCGATGGCGTCGCTCTGGACCGGTCTCTATCCGCAGAGGACCGGTGTGCTGCGGTCCCCGCACGGGGTGCCCGAGGAGGCGCTCATGCCGGCCGAGATCTTCCTGGAGGCCGGCTTCCGGACGGCGGGCATCTGGCGCAACGGCTGGGTCGCGCCGAATTTCGGCTTCGGTCAGGGCTTCGAGGTCTACGAGCGTCCGGTGCCCAGTCCGCGGGCGCGGAACCTGCGGGCGGAGAATCCGCATATCACGCTCGAGGGTACGGACCTCGACGCAGTCACGGCCGCCAAAGAGTTCCTGCGCATCCATGGCCGCGAGCGCTGGTTCCTCTATGTCCACCTGATGGACATCCATCAATACCTCTACGACACGCAGAGCGCGCTCTTCGGCTCGACCTATTCCGACATCTACGACAACTCGATCCGCAGGGTCGACACGATCATCGGCCAGCTGCTCACGCACCTCGTCGACGAGGGCCTGCTCGACAAGACGCTCGTCGTGATGGCGGCGGATCATGGCGAGGCCTTCGGTGAGCGCGGAATCGAGGGCCATGCACGCGAGGTGTTCCGCGAGACGACCGAGGTGCCCTTCATCCTGGGTTTTCCGTTCCAGCTCGATCCCGGGATCGTGGTCGAGACCCGGACGCGGAACGTCGACATCTGGCCGACGGTGCTCGACCTCCTGGGGCTGCCGGCGTTGCCCGAGACCGACGGCCGCTCGCTCCTGCCCGAGATCGCTTCGGCGGCGCTCGGGCAGCCCGTCGCGGACGATACGGTCGGGGTCGCGCATCTCGATCGGGGCTGGGGGCGCATGGAGAACCCGTCGCGGCCCGCCGTATCGGTCTCCCTCGGCGACTATCGCTTCGTGCTCCAGATCGGGACCGAAGATCCGCGGGATCCGACGCTCGAGTCCCTCTTCGACGCGAGTACGGACCCGCTCGAGCGAGCGGACGTGCTGGCATCGAATCCAGAGGTGGCCGCGGACCTGCGAGCGCTCGCCGACGAGTATCTCGAGAGCCCGCCCCCGCCCTGGGGCGCACCGGTCACGGTCGAGATCGACGAGATGGAAGCGAACCAGCTTCGGGCGCTCGGCTACGCGATTCCCTGAGACGGCGCGCGCTGGCCGCGTGGGTGGGCGCTCTTCTCGGGTGTCTCAGAAGTTCACGCGGGCGCTGAGGCCGTAGGTGCGCGGGTCGCCTAACAGGTTGCCGACGAGCCCGGGGCCGGCGGAAGCGTCGAAGGACAGGCTCTTGTAGACCTCGTTCGTGAGATTCCGGACCCAGCCGGAGATCTCGACGTTGCCGGACTGCGTCGCATAGGTCAGACGGAAATTGTGCAGGATCAGCGCCTCCTGCCCGATCGTATTCTCCGGCATGAAGGTCTGGCCGTTGGCGTCCGGGGATCCCTGGCCCGCGCTCGGGTCGAAGAAGACGTCGTCCGACCACGAGAAGTCGTAGCGGGGGGTGAGCGTGCCGGTCCGACCCATGTCGAGCGTGTACTTGAGGCCCCCCGAGATCTTGAACTGCGGCGCGTTCGGAAGCGGGTTGCCGTTGAAGTCGGTGACGATGCGCGTGTTGCCCTGGTTCTCCGTGCGCCGGACGACGGAGTCGTTGAAGTCGAGGAAGCGGCTCTCGAGCCAGCCGAAGCGCAGGTCAGCGACCAGGCCGTCGATGGGCTCGATCTGGCCTTCGACCTCGGCCCCATAGAGCTCGGCGTCGTCGGCGTTGATCACGACGCGTTGGGGCGGCTCGCCGTTGTTGTTCGTGAAGGTGAAGACCTGGTAGTTCTGATAGGCGTACCAGAAGAACGCGCCATTCAGCGAGATGCGGTCATCCCACCAGGTGCCGCTGAATCCGATCTCGAAGGCGTCGATGATCTCGGGGTCGGCCACGTCGGTCACGGCGAGCGCCTGGAGTCCGTCGCGGGCGTTGAACTGCGCACCCTTCCAGCCATGGCTGTACTTGAAGTAGGCCTGTCGGAGCTCGTCGAAGTCGTACTTGAGGCCTACGGTGCCGGTCGGGTGGTCGACGGTGACGGTGCGGGTGCACGGCGGGACGATGCCCTGCGGATTGGGTCGACAACGATTGCCCGGATCCGGGGCTTCAGGTCGCGTGACGACCTGGGCGTCGAAGCGCTTCTGCTCCCAGTTGTAGCGGGCGCCGGCCTCGAGGGTGAAGTCGTCGATGAACTCCCACTCGAACTCGCCGAAGATGCCCAGGCTCGTGGTGTCCTGGATATACCCCTGGAAGCGGGGCTCGATCGGTCCGCCCTCCGCGGCGAGGGTGAATTGTGAGTAGTCGAGCCGCTCCGCGAGAACGAAGAGTCCCGTGTTCCAGGAAAGCGGGGTGCTCTCGAGCTCGCCGCTGATCTGCAGATCCTGGTTCGCCTGCCAGGCGTCGTCCTCGATGTCGAACTCGAAGACGATGTTGGGTGAATAGTCCGCGTCGATCAGACGTTCGCGATCATACCGCTCGAAGCCGGTAATGCTCTTGATCATCAAGGCATCGAGCTGCCACTCGCCCGTCAGGAGCGCGCCCCAGGTCGTCTGGCGTTCATAGCCGGGCCGATTGTAGGCCCCCTCGAAGGGCTCGAGATCGAGCGGGCGGTCTGCCAGAGACTGGGCGAGCGCGTTGTTGGCGTTGGCGCGGTTGTCTCTTCGGCAGGCATTGAGGGCCCGTCCGGTCAATCCGACGCAGAAGCCGTCGAGGATGCGAGACCTCTCGTCCGCGATCTCGGGCTGGATGTAGCCGAGGTCGTCGGTGGAGCCGAGCGCGTTCTGCGCACCGAGATGCTCGCCGACCGTGCCGAGCTGGTCCCGGCGACTGCCGTGAAGCTTGAAGTCCCAGGCCATGCCGTCGATGGGGGTCTCGTAACGGGTCGTGATGCGACCGGCCCAGACATCGAGGTTGTTCAGGTCCTCTTCGATTCCAGGCTGCAGGTCTCCGCCGCCGCAGGCCGCGCCTTGCGCCTGGATCTCCGCCAGCGTGAGACCACCGCAGCGATTCTTGACGATGCCGTCCCGGCGTCGGAGATTGAAGGCGAGGCGCGTCGCGAGCACGTCCGGGATGATCGGGACCTCGAGTGCGGCCTCGGTGTCGACGAAGTTGTAGTTGCCGTAGTCGAAGCGGACGAAGCCGCCGAAATCGCCGGTCGGCTTCTTGGTGTAGATCTTGATGGCACCGGCCGAAGCGTTGCGGCCCGGACCGGAGCCCTGTGGTCCCTTCAAGACCGTGATGCCTTCGAGGTCGAAGAGCTGGCCGAGCTGGATCGCCGGCAGGTTCTTCGGGGCGTCGTCTTCGTAGACGGCGACCGAGCCAGCGGCGTTGGCCGTGAAGTCGTTCAGCCCGACGCCGCGAATGAAGAGCGTCGCGTTCGTCGAGCCTGCCGTCCGGATCTCGAGGTTGGGTGTGAAGGCAGCGACGTCCGAGACGTCCGACGCCCCGATCGCTTCGAGCTCGCTCGAGTCGAAGGCGGTGACCGAGATGCTCGTGCTGGTGAGGGCGTCGACGGACCCGCTGCCGACGACCACCATCGTTTCGACGTCGGACCACGGATCTTCCGCCGACTCCGATGCCCCCTGCGCCCCGGCCACAGCTGCACCGCCAAGCAGCAGGGCGATCATGAGGCGCACGGTCGCTTGCCATGCTCGGTTACGCTGGGCTGTCGGGGACATTCGGCGAGCGTTCAACATCCGAATTGGCGCGTCAAGGTGGGGCGGGACGGGCGGAGCAGGCTGAGGACACCTCCTCTGGGCAACTTCGCAGAGAGTGCTACCCAGCATGCCATGCGTTGCTTGCGCTCACCGATCTCGATGCTGCTCGTCGCTTCAGGCGCCGCGATGCTCTGCGTCGTGAGCTCGGCGGGGGCCCAATCGGCGAACGATCTGACGGAAGATCAATCGCGCGCGAGAAGAAATGGTCAGACCGCCGAGGCGCAGCAGTGGATTCCCAGCGTCTCGCTGTCCTTCGCGGGTCTGCCCGAGAACCGCTCCGCAAAGGCCGATAGCGATACCTCCGGCTTCCAGGACGGGGAGTCGGTCGGATTTCCCTGGACCGTGGGTGGAGATCTCGAGATCGCCTCGCCGGTGATCTACTCGCATCGCCTGAAGCCGCGGATCACGATGCACGCCGGCGCCGGCGGCGTCTTCGACAGCGAAGACCCCGTGACGTCGATCGGCGAGCCGGGCCTGCCGCCACTCGAATCCCCTTTCCAGTCGGTGCCGGAGGCCATCGAGAACATCGGATCAGCCGTCCGCGTCCAGGCCAAGAACTGGATCCTGAACGGTGGCGTGGGTGTTCTGCTCGAGCTCGAGGCCCTCGATCGAAAGATCTATCTACGACCGAGCCTCGAGTGGACGTATCGCAAGGACGAGGTCCGCGCGATTCTCGGTGGCGGCGAGGCGGAGAGCTTGACCTCTGCCGGACTCTGCAACCCCTGCCGGACGCTGTTCATCGAGGCCGAGACCGAGAAGGGCTATCACAGCCTGGGCGGTGGACTCGAGGCGGAGGTCGACGGCACCCGGGTCGGCGACTTCGAGCTTCGTTTCTACCTCTCCGGCCGCTTCTATCGAGTGCTCGGCGACCGAAAGACCTCGCTCTCTGCGTCTGGCTCCTGGGTCAGGTCCGACGGTCTTCCGACGAGTCGGCCCGATACCGTCTTCGACGTCGAGTACGAGCGCGACCCCTGGCACTACCGATTCGGTGCCGGGATTCGCCTGCTCTGGATGCCGGAAGAATAGGCAGAATCCCGGCTCGAGCGGTCTCGCGGGCGGGTGGCCGGCCCGTGAATTCCGAGCTCCTCCTCCTGCTGGCTGCGTCAAAGCCTTGATTCGCCCGGGACGGGCCCCATACTTGCGCGCCGCGCAGGCGTAATCGAACTCGAGGGGCTCGCCGGTGTTCCATGGTCGTCGAACCACGGAGCCCCCGACGCAACGACCCTTCGAAGCGCGGGGCGACCGGCCCGAGCCTCGATGCAGGGAGCCCGAGCCGATTCGGGGGATCGGGCGGCCGATCCGTCTCTCCACGATCGATTCCAGAGGAGGACACCGCAATGAGTGAAGGCAATGGTCCCGGCGGCGAGGCCCAGATCGAAGAGCACGCCCGGGTCTGCAATGCGCTGATCGCCGAGGTCGCGAAGGTGCTGGTCGGCCAGGAGACGATGATCAGCCGGCTGATCTGGGCCTGCTGACCGGCGGCCACGTGCTGCTCGAAGGGCGTGCCGGGACTCGCCAAGACGCTGACCGTGCGCAGCCTGGCGCACGGCCATCGACACGGGCTTCTCGCGCATCCAGTTCACGCCCGACATGCTGCCGGCGGACGTGATCGGCACCGAGATCTTCAACCCGCGCGAGGGCACCTACAGCGTCAAGCAGGGGCCGATCTTCTCGAATCTGATCCTGGCCGACGAGATCAACCGCGCGCCGGCCAAGGTGCAGGCGGCGCTGCTCGAGGCGATGCAGGAGCGGCAGGTCACGATCGGCGACACGACCTTCCGCTTCGACGAGCCCTTCCTGGTGCTGGCGACCCAGAACCCGATCGAGCAGGAGGGCACCTATCCGCTGCCCGAGGCCCAGGTCGACCGCTTCATGCTGAAGGTGAACGTCGGCTACCCGACCAAGGAGGAGGAGCGCAAGATCGTCGACCGCATGGCCAGCGGGCAGCCCGAGCCGACCGTCACGAAGGTCGCGAACCCCGCCCAGCTGATCGCCGCGCGCGCGAGGCGGTCGACCAGGTCTTCGTCGACGACAAGGTCAAGAACTACGTCGTCGACCTCGTGCACGCGACGCGCGACCCGACGGCCGCCGGCATCCCGGACCTCGACGGCATGATCGAGAAGGGCGCCTCGCCGCGCGCCTCGCTCTACCTGACCACGGCGGCCAAGGCCCACGCCTTCCTCCAGGGGCGCAGCTACGTCACGCCGCACGACGTCAAGACCCTCGCGCTCGACGTGCTGCGCCACCGCGTCGTCGTCACCTACGAGGCCGAGGCCGAGGGGAAGACGAGCCGAGGACGTGATCGAGCGGATCCTCGCCGGCGTCCTCGTTCCCTGAACCGGCCAAGGGTGGAGCTCTCATGTTGACGAGCGAGATCCTCCAGCGGGTTCGCGAGATCCAGGTCCGCACCGGCCGGCAGGTCGCCGACGTGCTGGCCGGAGAGTACGTCTCGGTCTTCAAGGGCCGCGGCATGGAGTTCGACGAGGTCCGTCCCTACGTGCCCGGCGACGACGTGCGCACCATCGACTGGAACGTGACGGCGCGCACCGGCGAGCCCTACGTCAAGCGCTATGTCGAGGAGCGCCAGCTCACGCTGATGCTGATGGCCGACGTCTCCGCCTCGCAGGACTTCGGCTCGGCGGACGCGCAGCAAGCGCGAGGCGGCGGCCGAGCTCTGCGCGCTGCTGGCCTTCTCCGCGACCCGCAACGACGACAAGGTCGGGCTCGCGCTCTTCCACGGCGAGGTCGAGCAGTACATCCCGCCGCGCAAGGGGCAGAAGCACGCGCTGCGCGTCGTGCGCGAGGTGCTCGCGCACGGTGATCCGAGGCGGCTCCGTCGGGCACGGGCGGGCTCGGAGAACGGGCCCGGCTTGATCGGACGGATCCGAGAGGGCTTCTCGCGTTTCGCGACGGGCCGGCGTCCGCGCAAGCCGCGCGAGGCGACCGATCATCGGATTCGCGCTCGAGTTCCTGATGCAGGTCACCAGGCGCCGGACGATCTGCTTCGTCGTGAGCGACTTCCTCGACGAGGGCTTCGAGCGGGCGATGGTCGCGGCCAATCGCAAGCACGACGTGATCGCCGTGCTGGTGACGGATCCGAACGAGCTCGAGGTGCCGGAGGTCGGGCTGGTCGCGCTGCGGGACGCCGAGACCGGGCAGACGCGCGTCATCGATACGAGCTCGAGCGCCTTCCGCAAGGAGATGCATGCGCGCGCCGCCGCCCGGGTAAAGCGATCTCGAGCAGCGCTTCGCCTCGATCGGCATCGATTTCATCCACGTCGATGCGGCGGGCGACGTGGTCGATCCCCTGGTTCGGTTCTTCCGGATGCGCGAACGCAGGGTGCGGCGATGAGCGGGCGCAGGCTCGTCGTCCAGGGCGCGTTCGCCCTGCTGCTCGGGCTGACGATCGTGGCGACGAGTGCGCGCGCGCAATCGGATACCGAGGACCCGCAGCCGGATGCGCTTCGACAGGAGACGGCGCGTGGACCCGTCCGTGTCGAGCTCGTCGTGCGCCCGGCGGCGCCCGTGATCGGCGACGTGATCGAGCTCGAGCTCGTCGCGACGTCGGAGCCGGACGTGGAGGTGCTGATGCCCGAATTCGGCGAGGCGCTCGGTCGCTTCGAGATCGTCGACTTCGCTCCCACCGAAGCGCTCGATCGCGGAAGGCCGCGCGATCGCCCGCCAGAAATATCGGCTGCAGCCGAATCGATCCGGGCCCCAGTCGATCCCGCCGCTGCGGGTCGAGTTCGTCGATCGCCGAGCAGGTCATCCCGCCGCACCCGAAGGCGAAGACGCCTACGAGATCCTGACCGAGCGCATCGCCTTCGAGGTCGCGCCGATGCTCGCGGCCGATGCGCCCCTCGAGCTGCGCCCGCCCCATCCGTCGCTCGGCGAGCGGCGCGAGCCCTTCGGGCGGTGGTGGCTCGTCGTGCTGGCCGGCGTCGTCGTGTTGGCGCTGGCCCTTCCCTTCGCATGGCGGGCGTTCGCCCTGGCGCGCGCGCAGCAGCGAAAGCGCAGCGCCTACGAGGTCGCTCGCGGCGAGCTCGACGGTCTGCTCGCGGCGGGGCTGCCGGACGCCGAGACGATGGATGCCTTCTACGTCCGGCTCTCCCTGATCGTGCGAACCTATCTCGAGGATCGCTTCGGGCTGCGTTCGCCGGAGCTGACGACGCCCGAGTTCCTGACCGAGATGGGGCGCTCGCCGGACCTCGCCCGCTCCCATCAGCAGCTGCTGCGCGAGTTCCTGACGCAGGCCGACCTGGTGAAATTCGCCGGGCTGCGACCGGGCCAGGATGCGGTCGCCGAATCCGTCGCCGCGGCGGAGCGATTCCTCGAAGAGACGCGAGACCAGGTGCGCAGCGAGTCGCTGGGTAGGCGGGCCGGGCCCGAGGTCGGCCATGCTTGATGTCTTCACGCGTGCGGGCTTCGAGTTCAGCGATCCGCTCTTCCTGCTGGCCGCGCTGCTGGCGCCGCTCGTGTTCCTGCGCGCCAATCGGTTGCCCGCGACGGTGACCTACTCGAGCCTCTCGCTGGTCGAGACGGAGCATCGTTCCCTGCGCAGCCGGCTGGTCTGGCTCCCCGCCGCTCTGCTCGCTGCGGCGACCGTCCTGCTGGCGATCGCGCTGGCCGGTCCGCGGACGGGCGACGCCGTCAGCGAGGTCAAGCACGAAGGCATCGCGATCGCGATGGTCGTCGACCGCTCGGGCTCGATGGAGGCGCGAGACTTCGTCCGGGGTGACACCAGCACGAGTCGGCTCGACGTCGTGAAGCGGATCTTCCGCGACTTCGTGAGCGGGGGCGGGGCCTTCGGCGAGGGACGGCCGGACGACCTGATCGGACTCGTGACCTTCGCGCGCTATGCGGACGGTCTCTGCCCGCTGACCCTCGACCACGGCAACCTGCTCGCGATCCTCGAGGACATCGAGACGCCGGTCGGCGACCCGAGCGAGGATGGCACCGCGGTCGGCGAGGGCCTCGGGCTGGCGGTCGAGCGGCTGCGACGTCAGGAGACCGCTTCGAAGATCGTGATCCTGCTGACCGACGGCGTGAACAACGCCGGTGACATCGAGCCGCTGCAGGCCGCCGAGCTCGCCGCCCAGCAGGGCATCAAGGTCTACACCGTCGGCGCGGGCTACACCGGCTACGCGCCCTATCCCGTCCGGATGGCGAACGGACGCGTCTCGCTCCAACGCGTGGCCGTCGAGATCGACGAGGTCGCGCTCCAGCAGATCGCCCAGAAGAGTGGCGGCCGTTATTTCCACGCCACCAACGAGCAGGCGCTACGCGAGGTGATCGAGGAGATCGGCCGACTCGAGCGCAGCGAAGTGAGCGAGGTCCGATACCTCGAGTACGAATATCATTTCGCTCCCTTCGTCGCGTCGGCACTCGCCTGCATCGCGCTCTCGAGCCTGCTCGCCGCCACGTGGCTGCGGAGGCTGCCGGCATGACCGGATTGCCGCTGCATTTCGCGCATCCCGAGATGCTGGCCGTGGTCTGGGCCTGGCTCGCGCTGGTGGCTCTGCTGGTGCTCCAGGAGCGACGCGGCGGCAGCGCCCTCGATCGGCTCGTCGGCCTCGGGCTGCAGGAGCGTCTGGTCGATCGCCCGTCGCGTTGGCGCCGCTGGTCTCGGCTCGGGCTGCTGGCGATCGCGGGCCTGGCGATGGCGGTCGCGCTGATGCAGCCGCAATGGGGCGAGCGTTATGTCTCGACGCCGCGCGTGGGGGCGGAGATCATGATCGCCCTCGACGTGTCGCGCTCGATGCTCGCGGACGACGCCAAGCCCACCCGTCTCGAGCGCGCCAAGGCCGAGATTCGCGATCTGCTGAGCTATCTCGGGGACGACTACGTCGGGCTGATCGCGTTTGCCGGTCGGGCGACCGTGCTCTCTCCGATGACTCCGGACAAGAGCTTCCTGCGCCTCGCGCTCGACGGCGCGGGGCCGCATAGCGTCTCGCGGGGCGGCACGCGTCTGGCCGAACCGATCCTGCGGGCGGTGGCCGGTCTCGGCGAGCCCGGCCCGGCCCAGCGCGCGCTGATCCTGATCACCGACGGCGAGGATCATGACTCCTTCGCGCTCGATGCCGCGCAGGCGGCCGCCGAGGCCGGCATCAAGATCATCGCGATCGGCTTCGGCGACGAGAACGGCAGCCCGATCTACGTGCGCGATCCGAAGACCGGGGCGCGCACGCAGGTCCGCGACGCCGACGGCCAGCCCGTGATCAGTCGTTTGAACGGCGAGCTGCTGCGGGAGCTGGCGCTCGCGACCGATGGCGCCTTCGTGCCGGCGGGAACCGGCGTGCTCGACCTCGCGTCGATCTACGACGCGCATATCGCGGGGCTCACCCGCGGCCAGCTCGACGAGCGCGGTCGCACGATCCGGGACGAGACCTATCAGATCTTCGTGCTGATCGCGCTGGTCTGCGTGCTCGCCGCCGTGCTCGTCTCGGTGGGCCGAACGCGGTCGGCGGGACGTGACGGCACGGGCCTGTTGATCGCCTTGGCGATCGGGATCGTGGCGACCGCCTATGCCCCGGCCTCCGCCGCGCAGCTGCTCGGCGGCCCGGCACCCGTGGACGAGTCGGCGAGCACACTCGAGGATCTGGAGCAGGCCGATGCGACGCCCCCGGCGGAGAGTCCTCCCGAGGAAACGCCGCGCATGAAGTTCAATCGAGGCGTCGACGCGCTCGCGGAGGGCGACGCGATCGCAGCTGCCGTGCTCTTTCGCGACGCGCGCCGCGACGCGAAGGGAGACGTCGAGCTTCGTGACGCCGCGACCTACAACCTCGGCATGGCCGCAGTCGCGCGGGCCGACGCGCTGGCGTCGGAGGATCCGAGGGGGTCCCTGGCCGCGCTCCACGAGGCGGCGGACTGGTTTCGCGAGGCGGCGAATGCCCGGCCGGAGGAATCGGACGCGCGCTACAACCTCGACGTCAGCCTGCGCCGCGCGTTGAGGCTCTCGGACGAGCTGGCGCGGGCGGAGGTCGGCGAGGTCGAGTCGGAGCTCGACGCCCTGATCGAGGCGCAGCGCGCCCGGGTCGCCGCCTCGGCGGCCCTGCTCGAGGAGGTCGCCCGCGCCGGAGATCTGGCAGCGGCCGACCGACTCCGCCCGGACTTCGCAGACGCCGCGACGGAGCAGCGCGTGCTGCTGGCGACTGCGGACGAGCTGGCGGCACGCATGGCTCGCGAGCGCGACGCGATCGCCGCCCGACCCGAGGAGTCCCGGTCTCCCGAGGACGCCCTGCGTTCCGGGCAGCTGGATGGCGCGCTGGTCTATCTCGATAGCGCCCTCGATCGCATGGGTCAGACCCGACGTCAGCTGCGCCAGCGCCGGGCCGAGCGCGCCTATCGTCGGGGCTCGGCCGCGCTCGGGGAGCTGAAGCGCGCGCGTGATCAGCTGCGCGACCCGGTGCAGCAGATCGGCGTGCTGCGCGAGGAGGTCGCGCGGCTGGGCGGGGCCACGGGCGCGCTGGCGACCACCGATGGCAGTGGCGCCCTGGGCGGATCGCCCGCGGCGGGGACGGGCCCTCGCGCGGCGCGGCCGCTGCCGGCGTTCTTGACGGTGGAGTCGCTCGGCGAGGAGAGCGAGCGGCTCGAGAATCGCGTGCGCGAGCTGGGGGTGCGCCTCCAGCAGGCGTCGATCGATGCGGAGGCATCGGCCGCGGCGGGCGCGGGCGATCCCGCGCCGACCGCGCCGGGACAGCCGAGCGAAGCGGATCGCGCGGCGCTGCGCGAAGCGCTGGCGGGTGCCGCACCGCGAGTCGGCGAGGCGGCCCAGGCGATGGAGCGCACGACGCAGGAGATCGCGGCGGAGCGATTCGTCGAGGCGCTGCGCGAGCAGGAGCGAGTGGATCAGCAGCTCGCCCGCGCCCAGGAGCTCTTCTTCGATCTTCGTCAGCTGCTCGACGTGACCTATGCCGACGAGGACCGGATTGCCGAGGTCACCGGTAGCGAGCAGCCCGAGGTGGTGGCCGGGCGCGAGGAGGTTGCACCGCTGCTGCGCGAGCTCCAGGAGCGGAACCTCGGGCGCGCCGGCCGCCTGGTCGATCTGCTCGCACGCGAACGCGAGGCGCGGCTTCGCGAGCTCGAGGCGCAGCTTGCCCAGGCGGACCCCGCGGCGAGTGGCACGGCGGAGGAGGCCATGGATCCGCTGGCGATGGAGGAAGAGCGATTCGACCGCGCGGAGGGATTGCTGGCGTTGGCGGACGGGGCGATGCAGCAGGCGCGCGAGGGGCTCGGGGCGACGGCGAGCGACTCGCCTGAGTGGGACGCGGTGGCCGAGTCTTCGGGCCGGGCGCGCGATCACCTCGACGCGATCCGCACGCTCTTCTTTACGATCGTCGAGCACCTGCGGAAGCTCGCGCAGGACCAGGTCGACACCCGCGATGCCACCCAGGACGCGATCGCGCTCTCGGCGACCGAAGCGTCGGTCGATGCGGAGGGTGAGCCGGTCGTCCGCGGGCCCGAGACGCGGGCGCGGGCCGTCGCTCTGGCCGCCGAGCAGGCGGCGCTCGAAGCCCGCGCGGGCATGTTGGCGGACGCGCTGCTCGAGCAGTCGGAGAAGCAGGCGGCCGAGGGGGCAGCGCCCGCTCCGCAGATGCCCGGGGCAGCAGCCGGGGGGGACGAGCCCGATCGTCTCCGAAGAGCCGCGGAGCACGTGGCGGCTGCGCAGCTCTCGATGCGCACGGCGCAAGGCGGTCTCGCGGCGGACGATCGTCCTCTCGAGCCGGCTCAGGCCGAGCAGGAGCTCGCGATCGAGGAGCTCGCCGCGGCGATCGAGCTGCTCTCGCCCCCGCCGCCGCCCCAGCAGGGCGAGCAGGACCAGCAGCAGGAGCCGTCGCCGGAGTCGGGGCAGGGGGACGAGCAGCCGGAGCCCGATCCGGCCCAGCAGGAGGCCGGCGCAGAAAACGCCGAGCAGGAGGCGCGCGAAGAGGAGTCGATGGGCGATCCTTCGCAGCTGCTGCAGGGCGTTCGCGATCGCGAGGCCGAGCGCCGACGGGATCGCGAGCGAGCCGAGCAGCGTCGGCGTTCCCAGCCAGTGGATCGCGATTGGTGAGCGGCATGTCGGGTCGCGGCGAACGGGGAGGTCGATGAGCAGGGGCACGGGCAAGCAGCGAGCGCAGCGTTTGCAGAGCGCGCCTGCACGGCCGATCGGCGCGACGCGGCCGGGCGGGCTTCGTCGTGGGCCGCTTTTCCTCTGCCTCGTTCTCGTCTCGAGTCTCGTCGTCGTCGCGCAGGCGGCTGCCCAGGAGGTCCGCGTCCAGACCAGCCGCGGCCCCCACTATCTCGGCGAGCCGATCGAGATCCAGGTGATCGCCAGCGACTTCGCCGAGGAGCCGACGCCCGAGATCGAGCCGGGTCAAACGACGTCCGGACGGCTGCGTTATGCGGGCGTCTCCGACAGCACGTCGACCTCGATCTCGATCATCAACGGCCGCATGAGTCGGGTCAAGGAGGTCCACTTCGTCTATCGCTTCGAGTTCGTGGCCGACCAGCAGGGCCGCGCGCGGATCCCTGCCTTCGTCGTCAGCCAATCGAATACCACGCGTTCGACGCGACCCTTCGATCTCGAGATCCAGGGCGTGGAGTCGACGGGCCTGGTCGGACTCTCGCTGAATCTGCCGGAGGGACCGATCTTCGTCGGCCAGAAGGTGCCGGTCGAGGTCGAGCTCACGATCGATGTCGAGGCGCAGCGGGACCTGGTCTCCTATCGGGCGGTCGTCCCGCTCTTCGATCAGCCGGACGTACGCTTCCTCGACGAGGCGCCGGTTGCGAGCGATACCCAGCTCGAGATCGAGACGGCGGCGGGCACGATGCGTCTGCCGGCGGTCTCGCGCGAGGAGCGGGTGGGGGGACGCACGCTGCTCGTGGTGCGCGCCAAGCGCACGATGATCCCGCTGGTGGCCGAAGACATCGAGGCGGCGCCGCCGCGCGTCGTGATCAGTCGAGGCGTGCGTTTTCGGCGGGATCTCTTCAATCAGCGTACGCCGACCGCGACCGAGCGCCTGATGGCCGAAGGAGATCCGGTTCGGCTCGAGGTGATCGACGTGCCGCGCGACGGGCGGCCGCCGAGCTTTGCGGGCGCGGTCGGCAAGGGCTTCACCCTCGAGGTCTCGGCGGATCGCAGCGTCGTGCAGCTCGGCGAGCCGATCCTGCTCTCCTTCCATCTCCGCGGCGACGGCGATCTGTCGATGGCCAGCCTGCCGCCCCTCGACGCGGAAGGGCTCTTCGACCCGAGCCAGTTCCGGCTGCCCGAGGACCCGCCCGCCGGCCTCGTCGACGAGGACGGCAAGCATTTCGAGGTTGCGGTCCGGGTGCTCGACGCGGACGTCCGCGAGGTTCCGGCGATCGCCTACACCTGGTTCGACGCGGACTCGCGCGCCTTCGAGACCACCACCTCGAGGCCGATCGCGCTGTCGGTCGGTGCTGCGCAGATCATCGGCGCCGACGCGGTGACGCGGCGCGAGGACACGCACGCGGATCCTGCCGGCGGCCCCCGCGCAGACGCTGTGCGCGAGTCCACGGCGGGCGCCGCGAAGAGCACGTCGCTGCAGTTCAGCGGCGCCAACCTGGCCGTCGACGCGGATCTGGATCGGGTGCTCGGGGCGCAGGGGGCGTCGGGACTCGGGGTCGGTCGGCTGGCGATTCCGATCTCCTACGGCGTCGGGATCGCGCTGCTGCTCTGGGCCGTCTTCGATTGGCGACGGCAGGCGGTCGATCCGCGCGAGGTCGCGCGCGCGAGGGTGCTCCGGACGGCGGAGCAGGCGATCGAGTCCGCTGCCGCGGCGGGGGGCGAGGCAAGTGCCGAGCTCGGGCGCGCGCTGCGCGCGCTCGTTGCGTCCTTGCCCGAGGAGGCGGACGCGGAATACGACCGGCTGATCGCGGAGTGCGATGCGCTTCGTTTTGCGCCGTCGGGCGCCGCGACCGGGCTCCCGCCGGCGCTGCTCGAGGCGGCGCGGCGCTTCGTGGCGGATCGACAGAGGCGTTCCGGCGCTCGCAAGGAGACGCCATGACGAGGCGCCGCAGTCTTCGAATCGGAATCCGCGGCGCGGTCGTCGGGCTGGGCCTGATGGCTTCGCTCGCCCTGACTGCGGCAGCGGGTCTCCTCGGCGACGTGTCTTCTGCTCGCGCCGACCTCGGCGTCGGCGCAGCAGGCCGCGGTGAGCGGCACGGACGAGCCGGTCGCGGTCGAGACACGCTCGGACGAGCTCGATCGCAGGGAGCGGCTGCAGCGGGCGCTCGACGCCTACGCGGCGGCGATGGCCGAATCGGATCGGGACGCGCGGCTCGCGGGCTTCGCGCGGGCCGAGCGGGGCTTCGCCTCGCTGGTCGCCGACGGCGTAGAGACCGCGGCGCTCTTCACGAATCTCGGGAACGCGGCCCTGCAGGCGCAGCATCCGGGCAGCGCGGTGCTCGCCTATCATCGAGCGCTCGTCCTCGAGCCGGATGCGCCCACTGCCCGCCAGAACCTCGCCCATGTCCGAAGCCGCCTGCCCGCCTGGCTGCCGAAGCGCGACGCGGGTGAGGGCGCGCAGCGACTGCTCTTCTATCGCCAGATCGATCCCCGGACGCGGGCCACGATCGCGGCGGTCTGCTTCGCGGCCATGGCCGCCTGCGTCGTGCTCTCGGTGCGGCGCAGGGAAGGGGCCTTTCGCGGGCTCGCGATCGCCTTCGGATTGGCCTGGGCATCGGGCCTCGCCTCGTTGGTCTACGATGCGCGGGCGGGTCGCGACGATCTGGCGGTCGTGATCGCGGACGAGGTGGCGGCGCGGTCGGCGGACTCTTCGCTCTCGCCGCTGGCGCTGCCCGAGCCCTTGCCGGCGGGCGTCGAGGTCGAGATCCTGGAAGAACGCGGAGGCTGGGCGCGCGTGCGTCTCGCGAACGGACGTGACGTCTGGGTCCGCGCGTCCGTCGTCGAGCGCGTGCGCGGCTGAAGGCAGCGGCGATCCGGATCGGCTCGGGAGTCGGTTCATCGGATGCGAGGTTCCCGGGCCAGGCGATCGAGCCAGGGCGGCTCGCGCTGCATGTCGGAGAGGGGCGGGATGGGCGAGATCAGAGTGGCGATCGCCGGAGTCGGAAATTGTGCGAGTGCCCTCGTTCAGGGCATCGAGTACTACCGGCATCGCGAAGCCGCCGCTCCGGGCGAAGCCTCCGCGCCCCGTTCAGGTCTGATGCATCCGGAGATCGGCGGCTATCGGCCCTGCGACATGACGAGTCGTGGCCGCCTTCGACGTCGACGTCCGCAAGGTCGGGAGGCCGCTCGACGGAGGCGGTCTTCGCGAAGCCGAACTGCGCGCGCGGTCTTCCAGAGTCGCTTGCCCGCGAGCGACGTCGACGTGTCGATGGGTCCCGTGCTCGACGGCGTCGCCGCGCACATGCTCGACCATCCCGAGGAGCGACGCCTTTCGCGTGGCCGATCGGGAGGCCGGTCGACGTGGCCGCAGTGCTGCGCGAGTCGCGGGGCCGACGTACTGGTCTGCTACCTGCCCGTCGGCTCGGAGCAGCGCGGTGCGACACTACGCGCGAGGCCTGTCTCGAGGCCGGCGTCGCGCTGGTCAACTGCGTGCCGGTCTTCATCGCCTCGGATCCCGCCTGGGCCGATCGCTTCCGGGCGGCGGGGCTTCCGCTGGTCGGGCGACGACATCAAGAGCCAGGTCGGCGCGACGATCGTTCACCGCACGCTGGCGAGCCTGCTTCGCCGATCGCGGCGTCGAGCTCGATCGCACCTACCAGCTCAACACCGGCGGCAACACGGATTTCCTGAACATGCTCGAACGCGAGCGACTCGCCTCGAAGAAGCGACTCGAAGACCGAGTCGGTGCAGAGCCAGCTGGAGGAGCGTCTCGAAACGCGCAACATCCACATCGGACCCTCCGACTACGTCGCCTGGCAGGACGACAACAAGGTCTGGCTTTCATCCGCGTGGAAGGACGCGGATTCGGGGATCTTCCGATCGAGCTCGAGCTGCGGCTCTCGGTCGAGGACTCGCCGAACAGCGCGGGCGTGGTGATCGATGCGATTCGCTGCGCGAAGCTCGGGCTCGAGCGAGGTCTGGCCGGGCCGCTCACCTCCGTCTGCGCCTGCTACATGAAGAGTCCGCCCGTCCAGATGCGCGACGAGGTCGCTCGCCGCGCGGTCGACGCCTTCATCGAGGACAAGCCGCTCGAATCCCGCGGCGGGCGAGAGGCCGAAAAAAGGAGATCGTCTTGAAGGTGTTGGCCGTGATCGGAAGTCTGCGAGCGGAGTCGTTCAGCCGGAAGCTCGCCCGGGCGGCGGTGGATCTGGCGCCCGCCGGAATGGAGCTCGAGATCGTCGACGGTCGCGATCTCCCGCTCTACGACCAGGACCTCGACGCTGCGCAGAAGCCCGCCGCCGTCCAGAAGCTGCTCGACCAGGTCACGGACGCGGACGGGCTCTTCTTCGTGACGCCGGAGTACAACTACGGGATTCCCGGACCGCTCAAGAACCTGATCGACTGGGCCTCCCGGCCCGCCTTCAAATCGCCGCTCAAGGACAAGCCCGCGCTGTTGGTGGCGCTCTCGCCCGCTCCGACGGGCGGTGCCCGCGTCTATGCGCAGCTGGCGACGGTGCTCTCCGGAACGTTGACCCCCGTCTTTCTGGCGCCGAGCTTCCTGGTGCCCGCGGTCCACGAGAAATTCGACGCCACAGGGGCGCTCGTCGACGAGACCACGCGCCGACGTCTCGAGCGAGCGCTCGAGGGCTTCGCCGCCTGGGCCGGCGAGCTGTCGCGCGCCGCCGACTGAGCCGCCCGGGTCGCATCGGCATCCCGGGTCGCATGCCCCCCCGATGCCTCGAAGCCTCCCACGGGTTCGACCGACTCGGGTCTGCCCTCGCGCGTGGTCGACCCGAAGCGCCTGGTTTGTCAGCATGAGCCGACCCGCAGGCTTCCGCTTGCGCGATCGCAGGGGGATTCGACGATGAGCAGCTCGGGGCAGGGAATCGATCGCGATCGAGGGATCCGCCTCGCGGTCCGCACGCTGCTCGCGTGCGGGGTGGTGCTGCTGGCGGGCGATCTCCGAGCGTCGGCGGCCGATCAGCCCCTGCCGGGCGCCGTGCTTCCGATGCGCTCGTCCCTCGCGCCGTCCCCCGTCGGGCTCACCGTCGACGAGGTGCCGCGCCACGCGTTCCCGACGCGTCGTCCGCCGGAGGGCGCGCCGAACGTGGTGCTGGTCCTGCTCGATGACGTGGGCTTCGCGGCGACCGCGACGTTCGGCGGCGCCGTCCCGACGCCGCATCTCGAACGCCTGGCCAAGGGCGGGCTGCGATACAACCGTTTCCACACGACGGCGATCTGCTCGCCGACCCGCGCCTCGCTGCTGACGGGCCGGGACTCCCACGCCGCGGGCGTCGGCGCCGTCCTCAACAGTGTGCAGCCCTATCGCGGGCGCGCCGGCCTGATCACGCCCGAGACCGCGACGATCGCCGAGATCCTGCGCCATCACGGCTACGCGACCTCGGCGTTCGGGAAATGGCATCTCACGCCCGATCACGAGGCCTCGCCGACGGGCCCCTTCGACCGTTGGCCGACGGGCATGGGCTTCGAGACCTTCTACGGCTTCCTGGGCGGTGAGACCCATCAATTCGAGCCGACGCTCTTCGAGGGAACGCGCCCCGTCGCGCGTCCGCCCGGCGACGACTATCACCTGACCACCGATCTCGCCGATCGCGCGATCGAGTGGCTGCGGCTGCAGGCATCGATGCGACCGGAGCAGCCCTTTCTGCTGTACCTGGCACCGGGCGCGACGCACGCGCCGCTGCACGCGCCGAAGGATTGGATCGCGCGTTTCGCGGGCCAGTTCGACGAGGGCTGGGACGTGCTGCGGGAGCGGACCTTCGCGCGGCAGAAGCAGCTCGGGGTGATCCCCGAGGACGCCGTCCTCACGCCGCGCCCGGCGGAGCTGCGCGCCTGGGCGAGTCTCGACGCCGAGGAGCAGAGGGTCGCGGCGCGCTTGATGGAGGTCTATGCCGCCTTCCTGGCGCATACGGACGAGCAGGTCGGTCGCGTCTTCGAGGCGCTGCGCGAGATGGATGCCTTCGACGAGACGCTGATCCTGTACGTGGTGGGCGACAACGGCGCGAGCGGCGAAGGCGGCGGCGACTACGGGACCTGGAACGAGATGGGTCGCATCCAGGGCACGATCCAGACGCCCGCGGAGCTGATCGCCCGGCTGGACGAGATCGGCGGCACGAGCTCGTATCCCCACTACTCGGCGGGCTGGGGCTGGGCGACCAACGCACCCTTCCAATGGGTCAAGCAGGTCGCGAGTCATCTCGGCGGCACCCGCAATCCGCTGGTCGTGAGCTGGCCCGACGGCATCCGTCGCAAGGGCGGTCTCCGCAGTCAGTTCTCCCACGTGAACGATCTGGTTCCGACGATCCTCGAGGCGGTCGGGGTGGCGACGCCGGTCGAGGTGAACGGCGCTCCGCAGAAGCCGATGGACGGCACGAGCCTGGTCTACAGCTTCGACGACGCGAAGGCGCCCGAGCGACACACGACGCAATACTTCGAGGTGCTGGGCAATCGCTCGCTCTATCACGAGGGGTGGATCGCTTCGACCCGCAATCGCGCGCGCGTGCCCTGGCAGGATCTGGTCTCGGAGGCGACCGCGACGGGACCGGAGGTCTGGGAGCTCTACGACCTGCGCGACGACTACAGTCAGTCGAAGGATCTCGCGCAGCAGGAGCCCGAGAAGCTCCACCACCTGCAGAACCTGTTCTGGGCGGAGGCGGGTCGGCATCAGGTGCTCCCCTATAGCGGACGACCCGCCGGCGAGGATCCGATTCCGGCGCTCGGGGCCGGCCGAGACCAGGCGACCTATTACCCGGGCGCCATCGGGATCCACGAGTCCGCGGTCCCCGACCTGAAGAACCGGGACCATCGCGTGCGGGCCGACATCGTGGTCCCGGAGCAGGGTGGCCGCGGCGTGCTCGCGACACAGGGTGGTGTCGTCGCGGGCTGGGCGCTCTACGTGACCGAAGACGGTCGGCCGGCCTACGCCTACAACCTCTTCGGCAGGACGATCACGACCGTCGTCGGGAACGATCCGCTCCCGCCCGGGCCGGCGCGGCTCGAGATCCGCTTCGACTACGACGAGCGCGGGCGCAGCGGGGCGGGCCCGGCCTACGGACGCGGTGCCGCGCTCGACCTGCGCGTCGACGGCCAGAGCGTGGCGACGGGATCGCTCGACGCGAGCGTGCCGGGCTTCTTTTCGATCGACGAGACCTTCGACGTGGGGACCGATACCGGCTCGCCGGCGGGCGACTATCCGGCCCTGTTCGGGTACAACGGCGAGCTCGTTTCGGTCGAGCTGAAGGCGGCTCGTTAGATGGCCTACGGAGACGGGGACGCGACCTTTCGCGCGTGTGGTGGGATCGAAGGCATCCAGCGTCTGGTGGAGGCCTTCTACGCCGAGATGGACAGCCTGCCCGAGGCGCGCCGGATCCGTGATCTGCACCCGTCCGACCTGACGGTCTCGATCGACAAGCTCGCGCGCTTTCTCTGTGGCTGGACGGGGGGCCCGAAGCGCTACTCGGAGAAATACGGGCCGATCAAGATCCCGATGGCCCATCAGCATCTGCCCGTCGGCGAGGCGGAGCGCGATGCCTGGCTGCTCTGCATGGAGCGCGCGCTCGAGCAGCAGCCCTATCCCGACGACCTGAAGCAATACCTGCTCGAGCAGCTCTTCGTGCCGGCCGAGCGGATCCGCGTCGTCGTGGCCCAGCGCGAGGCCCGCCGGCGGGAGAAGCAGACGGATGCGCCCGCACAGACCCGCCCTACGACGCTGCACATCGTGCCGTCGCCCGAGGAGAACGACTCATGAAGCTCTACATGTTTCCCTTCGCGCCCAACGCGGCGAAGGTCCGACTCACGCTGGCCGAGAAACGGCATGCGGGGGGCGACGTGGCCGCCGAGCTCGGGCTCGAAGAGGTGGTGGTCAATCTGCTGGAGGGCGAGCAGAAGCAGCCGGCCTATCTCGCGATCAATCCCTTCGGCGCCGTGCCGGCGCTCGCGCTCGACGACGGTACGGTCCTGCACGAGTCGCTCGCGATCATCGAATATTTCGAGGAGCGGATGCCCGAGCCGTCCATGTGGGGCGACGATCCCCAGGCACGTGCCGTGGCGCGTCAGCTCGAGCGCATCGCCGATCTCGGCGTGCTGATTCCGGCCGCGCGCGAGATCCACGCCACGAACTCGCCGCTCGGGCTGCCCCCGAATCCGCCGGTGGCGCAGCATTATCACGAGCGCTGGGTCGGCTCGATCGCTCACCTCGAGGACGTGATGTCGGACGGCCGAAGCTTCCTGGCGGGCGAACGTCCGACCGTCGCAGACTGTACGCTGCAGGCCGCGCTCCAGTTCGCGCGCCTCCGGGAGCTTCCGGTGCTCGACCAGGCACCGCGCCTCGCGGCCTGGTGCGAGCGCTATCGCGAGCGACCCGCGGCGCGCGAGACCATCCTGCGTTAGGCGAATAGGCGCGGGATCGCCTCGAGCGACCGCGGCGCGCCAGCGACGACCGGCCCGGCGCTGCGAGGGTGGCGCGGAGTGCTCAGCCGTCGAGGGCGGCGATCGCCACGCGGGCCACGTCCGCGTCTCGCTCCTGATCCGCCCCCGACACGCCGATTCCTCCGAGCAGGAGCTCCCCCTCGAAGATCGGATAGCCTCCGTCCGCGGCGATGTAGCCCTCGACCTTGTCGATGATCTTGAGCTCGTCGGCGGGAATCGTGTCGACGTAGGCCCTCCAGTCCGCCGTCGACATGCCCGTATTGACGGCGGTGAAGGCCTTGTGACGGGCCGTCGTGGCGGCCAGGCGCGGCGCGCCTTCGCAGCTCATGAATCCGGCGATCTCGGCGGCCGAGTCGCAGATCGCGATATGCACGCGGATGTCGAGCGCCTGGGCCCTCGCCGTCGCCGCCTGCAGCAGCGTGAGGATGGCTTCGGTCGACAAGGTGGCTCGGGCTGCGCTCTTCTTCATGCATTCGCTCCTGCTGCTGGCTTCGCGTGAGCCTCATGCATAGCGAATCGGCAGCGCCTCGAGCGTCCGAAGGGCGAGCCCCGGCAGATGTCGAAGCGTCGTGCCCGGCTGCAGCGAGAAATGCTCGAAGCGCGCGAGCAGCTCTTCGAAGGCGATCTGCAGCTCGAGGCGCGCGAGGGGCGCGCCCAGACAATGGTGTTCGCCCTGACTGAAGGCCATATGCGCCCCGGCATTCGGACGCTCGAGGTCGAGCACGTCGGGATCCGGGAAGACCTCGGGGTCCCGGTTCGCGGCCGCGAAGCGGACATGCACCATCGACCCCTTCGCGATCGGGACGCCTGCGACCTCGCCGTCGGCCACGGCATAACGAAAGAAGCCCTGGCTCGGCGACTCGAGCCGGAGCAGCTCCTCGACGAAAATCTTGATGCGCGCCGGCTCGCGTCGGAGCGCCGCCTGCACGTCGGGCAGCTCGATCAGCAGCATCAATCCCGAAGCCAGCGCGCTGGTCGCCGTCTCGTGGCCGCCGACGATCATGTGCTCGGCGAGCCCGATCTTCTCCGCCGTCGGCAGCTCGTCTCCGTTCGGGAAGCGCGCGAGCGCGAGGGTGGTCAGCACGTCTTCGTCGGCCCGCCCTTGCCCCCTCGCCCGCTTCTTCTCCATCCACTCGTGCAGGTAATGCTGCAGCTCGAGGCCGAGTCGGGCGACCTCGATCTCGCGCTCCTTCGAGATCACGCCCGAGAGCGGCTCGACCCAGGCGTCGGACCAGTGTTTGATCTGCGGTGCGTCCTCTTCGGGCAGACCCAGCAACATCGTCACGACCCGGATCGGCAGCCACGCCGCGAACGCGGTCAGGAAGTCGCACTCCGTCGTATCCGCCATGTCGTCGAGGAGCGCCCGGCTGGTCTCGCGAATGAAAGGCGCGAGCGTTCGCACGCGACCCGCCGTGAAGGCATCGGCCACGAGCGCGCGATAGTCGCGATGGGCGGGCGGGTCGGTCTGGAACTTCGTGTCCCGGGGCCAGCCCTCGGCCTCGAGGATGGCCTTCGCCTCTTCGTGCTGGAACATCGAGAAGCCCGCCTTGCCGAGCAGGTCGTTCGACCAGATCTCCGGATGCCGGAGCACGTGCTGCACGTCCCGATAGCGACTCACGAGATAGGCCTCCGCGTCGGGCATCCAGTAGACCGGCGCCTGCTCGTGCAGAGCGTGGTAGTAGGCGAAGGGAGACTCCTGGATGTCCGGGTCCATCAGGCTGTGATCTTCGACGCGCATCGCTCGGTTCTCCTGATGTCTGCTGCGAATGTCGGGGAGTCGTCGGGCGGCGGTCGGGGTCGGCTCGCTCGCATCCGGGGGAGGCTTCGGCTCAGAGCGGCCGCGGCCGGGCGCGAACCGGCAGCCGTTCGAGCGCGCGGACGGTCGGGTTCGCGCGCTGCCAGGTCGGCGGCTCGAGTCGTTCGAGGTCGAGGTCGGAGGCGATGAAGAGACGCTCCGCCACGATCTCGGCCTCGAGGCGGGCGAGGGCGGCGCCCAGACAGAAATGTCTTCCGCCGCCGAAGGAGAGCAGGCCCTGGAAGTCGCGGTCGAGTCGGAAGGCGTCGGGGTCGGGGTAGCGATCCGGGTCGCGGTTCGCGGCCGCGAGGCCGAGCAGCAGATGGCTGCCGGCCGGGATGCGCTGACCCTCGAGGTCGAGATCGACGCCCGCGCGGCGTGAGCACGAGAGCGCCGGGGGCTCGAAGCGCAGCGTCTCTTCGACGAGCGCCTTCACGCAGGCGGGATCCGCGCGCAGTCGTTCCCGCAGCTCTGGACGGTCGAGCACGCAATGGGCGAGGTTGCCGATCAGCCCGGCGGTGGTGTCGATCGCCGCCGTCACGAGCAGCACGGCATTGGCGACCACCTCGAGCGGCGTGAGCGCACCGAGCTCCGGGTCCGGCACGCGCAGCTTGGCGAGCAGGCCGTCGGGGATCTCGTCGCGCGCGATGCGACGCTCGAAGGTGCGAGCCAGACCGTCGATCATGGCCAGGCTCGCGCCCGGCGAATCGTCGACCTCATGGATCACGCGCACGACCTCGTCCTGCCACTCGCGTTCGCTGAGCCCGAAGAGCGTCCGCGTGATCTCGGAGGGCAGGGCAAAGGCGAGCCCCTCGATCAGGTCGACGGGCTCCTGCGTCGCGCGTGCCTCGACCTCCGTCACCAGTCGATCGGTCGTCTGCGTGATCAGGGGGCGCAGGGCCTCGATCTGTCGGGGCGTGAACTCGCGCCGCACCAGCCCGCGCGCCCGGGCCTGCTCGGCGCCGTCGAGCGACATCAGCCAGACGCGCATCACGTCGAAGGCCAGACCCTGGGTCTCGCCCTCGTCTCCGAACGAGGCCGCGACACCGGTGCCGGCTCCGTGCCGTGGATCTCGCAGGATCGCGTCGACGAGCTGCCAACGCGATACGAAATAGACATCGTCGCCCGCCGCGAGGACCGGCGAGTGGGATCGAATCGCTCGCCATTCGGCGTGGGGATCCTCGGCGAGAGCGACCCGGTAGACGTCCCAGCCGCTGGCGGCGTCCGGAGCTTCGACGCGCTCGTCGGGGCGGGTCGACTCGGTGGCCATGGCGCTCCTCGGGCGCGGCGCACGCGTGGCCGGCCCGCTTCATCTTCGCACCCGCCGCAAGCGCGATGCAAGTCCTCTACGATCACAGGGCGCTCACGGTCCCTCGACATTCCGCCGTCGTGGCGCGCTGGAGGAATCTCATGCTCGCCGTCCGTTTCGATGCCAAGCGGGTCCTGCTCGACGATGTGCCGCCGCCGTCGGGAGACGGGGTGCTCGTCAAGGTGCGCGCCTGCGGAATCTGCGGCTCGGACGTCACGATCCTGGACTCGGGCTTTCCGATCTTCGGGATCCCCGGCCACGAGATCGCAGGCGAGCTCGAAGATGGAACCCCGGTCGCAATCGAGCCGATCGATCCCTGCGGTCGCTGTCGCTACTGCATCGGCGGGGAGCACCAGGTCTGCGTGCAGGGCACCGAGATGGTCTACGGCGTCGGTCGCAACGGCGGCATGGCCGAGCAGATTCGCGTGCCCGCGTCCTGCCTGGTGCCACTGCCGAGGGGGATCGATGCGACGACCGGCTTCCTGGTCGAGCCGCTCGCCGTCGCGGTGCACGGAATCAGGCGGGCCGAGATCGATGGCTCGCAGCGCGTGCTGGTCGTGGGGGGCGGGACGATCGGGCTGTGTGCGGTGGCTGCGGCCACCTCGGCGCGGGCGAGCGTCGACCTCGTGGCCCGACATCCGGCGCAGATCGCCGCGGGTCGACAGCTCGGCGCGGAGATCGTCGAATCGGGCGCGGGGGGGGACTACGACGTCGTGCTCGACTGCGCGGGGACGCAGAGCGCGACGGCGGCGGCCTGCGAGGCGCTGCGTCCGCAGGGGCGTCTGCTGATGCTCGCCTCGTCCTGGGACTCGATCATGCTCCCGGGGCTCGTGGTGGCTGCGAAGGAGCTCGAGATCGTGATCTCGACGATGTACGGGCGCGCGGGCACGATGCGCGATGCCGATGCCGCGGCCGGCATCCTCGGCGCGCGCGAAGAGGTGGCGGATGCGCTGATCAGCGATCGCTATCCGCTCTCGAAGGCGCCCGAGGCCTTCGAGCGGTCTCGCGATCGGCGGGGCGGGGCGATCAAGGTCGCGCTCGAGCCCTGATCGTCGACTCGATCTCCGCCGGATCGCTCCGGGGCCCGCGAGCCCCCGCGAGTCGGGCAGCGCGAAGGAGGACGCCAACGAGAAAAGGGGGAACCCGAAGATTCCCCCTCACTCTCGCGTGTCGTCGCCTCGTGACCGAGCCGGCCCGGTGACCGACTCGACCCGAAGCCCGAGCTGGCTCAGTGCTCGATCACACCCGGCAGCTCGGCGGCCTGCGCGACCCAGCCTTCGACGGTCTTCGCGCTGGGCACCTTGCGGGTCAGCTTCTTCTCGGCGTTCACCTCGGCCAGCTTCTCGGCGAGATTCGCCGCGTTGCGGGTCTTCAGCTCCTTGACGGTATCGACGCCCGCCGCCACCAGCAGCTCGGCGTACTCGCCGGCGACTCCGCTGATGCGGAACAGGTCCGCCATGTTCACGAAGGTCAGGATGCGCGACTCGGAGAGCCCCGTGCCTTCGGCGAGCGCCTTGCGCCCGGCCTTCGTGCAGCCCTTCTCGAGCAGCGTATCCGTGTCCTTGACGCCCGCGGCTTCGAACTTCTCACCGAGCGCCGGGCCGATGCCCTCGATTTCCTGGATCTTCTTGTTGGCCATGATGGTTCCTTGTGTTGCGTGGATTGCGATCGACTTCGACCGCTTCTTTCCGTTCCTGGGCTCAGCCGTCTTGGGGATCGGCTACGACTACTTCCCGAAGAGCTTGCCCGTCAGTCCGCCGAGCGCACCCAGCACCGCACCCGCTTCGCCGCTGCCACCACTGAGCATGGCGAGAATGTCGTCGACCCCGCCGGCCTTGTCGCCGAGCAGCGACAGGACGACGGGAATCAAGCTCGCGAGGCCCGTCTCGGCCCGAGCCCGATCGATCCCCGCGGCCGACGCGATGCCAGCCAGATCGAGTCGACCGAGGATCGCCGAGACGGCGTCGCCGCCGCCTCCCCCGAGCAGGCTCGAGAGGTCCAGTCCGCCGGAGCCGACCGCCTGGCCGATGCCGTCGAGCGCGGGCGGCAGCAGGCTCTGGGCCTCTCCCGACTTCAGTCCCCCGGCCCCGGTCAGGGCGCCCAGGAACTCATCCGCATGGTCCCGCAGAAGCGATTCGAGCATGGCGTCTCCATGGTGAGCGATCGGCCGAAGTGAACGACTCCGAAGCGATCGATGATTTCCAGAGTCTAATTCCGCCCACGGCGGAATCGATACCAATGGGTCCAGGACGCCGCGAGATTCTCATGAAACCCGGATCGGGCGGTGCATGAAATTTCGTTGGCGGCACGGAGATGTCGTATGAGCAAGAGCCGCTTCTCTTCGCGGCCCCGCTCTGCCTGACTCAGCGGGTGATGCCGAAACGCTCGAGGCCGAAGCCGCGGATCGCGTTGCCCCGCATCAGCGCGTAGATCTCGTCGTCGTCGAGCCCGGCGTTCTCGCAGATCTGGGTGGCGATCTTCTCGGTGTCCGGGAAGGTCGAGTCCGCGTGCGGATAGTCGACCTCGAAGGTGATCAGCTCCATGCCGATGCGGTCGCGATTGGCGAGGCCCGTCTCGTCGTCGAAGATGCAGCCGAGCACGCGGTCCTTGATGTAGGAGGTCGGCTTGTCCGGCAGGCCGGATCCAAAGGAGTTGTCGACGCGCTCCTCCCAGAGCTTGTCCATCCGCTCCATCACGTAGGGCATCCAGCCGACCTGGCCCTCGGAGTAGGCGATCGTCAGGTCCGGGAAGCGCGCGAGGGTGCCCGAGAAGACGAAGTCGATCAGCGAGCCCATGGCGTTCTGGAAGGTCAGCGTCGAGCTGACGATGAAGGGCGCGTCGGGCGTCGTGATCGGCATCTTGGAGGACGAGCCGATGTGCATGCAGACGACGGTCTGCGTCTCCTGGCAGGCCGTGAAGAAGGGATCCCAGTAACCGGTGTGGATCGAGGGCAGACCGAGCGGATGAGGGTTCTCCGAGAAGGCCACCGCATAGCTGCCCTTCTTCGCGCAGCGACGAATCTCTTCCGCGGCCAGCTCGGCATCCCAGAGCGGCACGATCGTGAGTGGGATCAGCCGTCCGCGGCCGTCGCCGGCGCACCACTCGTCGATCATCCAGTCGTTGTAGGCCTTCACGCAGAGCAGCGCGAGCTCCTTGTCCTCGCGCTCCATGAAGGTCTGCCCGCAGAAGCGCGGCAGCGTATTCGGAAAGCAGATCGACACGTCCATGTGGTTCATGTCCATGTCTGCGAGCCGCTCCTTCTGCTTCCAGCAGCCCGGTCGGATCTCGTCGTAGGTGGTCGTTGCGAAGGCGAGGTCGCCCATCCCGACCGCCGCCGAAAGCCGCGAGAAGGGCGAGATCAGATCGTCGTAGTGCCAGATGTCGGCCCAGTCTCCGTTCGGATCCTTCGTCCACTGCAGGCCGAGCGGACCGCCCATCTTTCCGCGTTCGCGCACGATGCGGGGACCGCGGTCGCGGTAGCGGCTCGGCAATCGAGCGCTCCACAGGTCCGGGGGCTCGACGACATGGTCGTCGACGGAGATGATCTTCGGGATCGGCATGGCTCGTTCCTTCCTGCTCTGCGCGTCATCGCGCGGCCATTGTGCTGTTCCTGGCGCCGTGTTCGCCGCCTCTGCTCTCGCCGCACGCTCGGCCGCGCGCGGCGCGCGGCTAGGAGGCCTTCTTCTCCGATGCGATCCTAGCCTGCTCGAGGATCCAGGCCTGGATCATGCGGACCTCGTTCGCATCGAAGAGGTCCTCGAATCGCGGCATCCCGCCCGGCTCGCGGAGCCCCTCCAGCACGATCTTCGAAAACACCGCATGGACCCCCGCGCTCGAGTAGCGTAGGTCCGGTACGCCCGATCCGCCGCCGACCGCGCCGGGTCCGTGACAGGCGCTGCACTCCTGCTGGTAGAGGATCATGCCCTGCCGCCGCTCGGCGGGCGTCGACACGACCTCGTAGGTCGGCTTCGGAACGGGGCCCAGCGGCGGACGGCCGGGTGGAAGCGGCGCCTGGCCGCCGAGCTTCCAGGCCAGCACCCGCGCGCCGCCCCGTACGCCCGCCCGCAGCGCCGCGTCCCCGCCGCTCATCGCGAAGGAGGCCCCCCAGCCCGCGGCGACCGCGACGTATTGCTCGCCGTCGACTTCGTAGGTGATCGGTCCGGCCATCACGCCGGTCCCGACCGGTGACTCCCAGAGCTTCGTGCCGTCCGACGCGCGATAGGCGACGAAGCGACCGTCGGCTGCGCCCTCGAAGAGCAGGTCGTCGGCGGTCGAGAGCGTGCCGCCGTTGAAGGCCGTGATGTGCGGACGGCGCCAGGCCTCGCGCTGGTTCACCGGATCCCAGGCGAGCAGGTGGGCGCCCCACTCGACGTTGGCCTCGTCGCTGCCGAAATCCTCGTAGACGGCCATGTCGATGCCGGTATTCCACTGGCCCGGCTTGTAGTCCCAGCCCGCGTCCATCTTGAAGATGGAGCCCATGTCCCGGACGGGGAGATAGACGAGGCCGGTCTTCGGATGGAAGCTCATGGGCGGCCAGCTGTGCGCGCCGTAGGGGCTCGGGCGAACGAACTTCGCGACCTCGCGGTAGTCGGTGTCGGTCTCGACGGGTCGCCCGGTCTCGTCGACATGCGAGGCCCAGGTCACGTTCGCGAAGGGCTCGGCCGAGATGAACTCGCCCGTCTCGCGGTCGATCACGTAGAAGAAGCCGTTCTTCGGCGCCTGCATCAGCACCTTGCGCAGGCGGCCTTCGATCTCGAGGTCGGCGAGCAGGATGTGCTGGGTGGCCGTGTAGTCCCAGGTGTCGCCGGGGGTCGTCTGGTAGTGCCAGACGAGCTCGCCGGTGTCGGGGCGCAGCGCCAGGATCGAGGAGAGGTAGAGGTTGTCGCCGCCGTCGGGGCTGCGCAGCCAGCGCACGTGGGGCGTCCCGTTGCCCGTGCCCACGTAGAGCAGGCGCAGCTCGGGGTCGTAGGCGAGCGCATCCCAGACGGTGCCGCCGCCGCCGGCCTTCCACCACTTCCCGGTCCAGGTCGCCGCCGCCCGTTCGATGGCCTCGCTCTCGAAGCCCTTCGCGGGATCGCCGGGCACGGTATACGTGCGCCAGTCGAGCTCGCCGGTCTCCGCGTCGTAGGCCGAGACGTAGCCGCGCGCGCCGAGGTCGGCGCCGGCGTTGCCGATGATGACCCGGCCTTCGACGACGCGCGGCGCGCCCGTGATCGAGTAGGGCCATTCGGGCTCCTTCGTGTCGACCGACCAGACCTCTCGGCCGGTCTCGCGGTCGACGGCGACGAGTCGGCCGTCGAGGGTGCCGAGGTAGACCTTGTCGCCGAAGAGCGCGGCCCCGCGATTCACGACGCCACAGCAGATCTGCCGCGCCATCGCGCGCGGGACCTTCGGATCGTAGGTCCAGCGATGCGCTCCGGTCGCCGCGTCGAGGGCGTGGAGCACGCTCCAGGGAGCGGTCACGTAGAGGACGCCGTCGGCCACGAGCGGCGTCGCCTCGACGCCGCGCTCGCTCTGCATGTCGAAGCTCCAGGCCAGACCGAGCTGGTCGACGTTCTCGGTGTTGATCTGGGAGAGCGGGCTGTAGCGCTGCTCGGCGTAGGTGCCGCCATGGGTCAGCCAGCTGGTCGGATCAGCCGCGACGAGCCGCGCCGTGTCGACCGGGCGCAGCCCCCCGCCGTGCGCGTCTGACTCCGGTGCCTGCGCGTTGCGATCGCAGGCGCCGAGCAGGCCGACGCAGAGCAGGAGTGACAGCATGGACCAGCAGCGCGTCGGGCGGGTCGTTCGTCGAGTCGTCGTCCGGGCATCACGGGCATCGGAGGCGGGATCTCCTTTGGCGCGCCAGCCTCGGGAGGGTGTCCTGGGCCCGCGCGGGATCGATGATGGATCATGCGGATGCCTGCGGCGACCCCTGTGGAGAGCGCCGGCCCGGGGCGTCGGGCGGCGCTTCGGATGACTGGCCGAGGCGAGCTCGAGCAGGGTCTTGCCCGAAGCGAAACGGGACCTACGATCCCGGCCTCTCGCGGCGCGGCGATCGGTCAGGCGCGATGCGCAGGTCATTGCGACGTCACGAGAATGCGAAAAGGCCTGCGTGCTCGGCCCGATCTGCGTCCCGATCGGGACGTCGTGTGGGGTGGGGGGGCAGAGGCAGCCGATGCCCGAGAGCTTGTCAACGCATTCCCTCGACCTCGAAATCGGGCATCAGCCCGATGACGTGAGCTGTGGCGCCACCTGCCTGCAGGCGCTCTATGGCTATTACGGGGATCGCGACGCCCTCGAGGACGTGCTTCACGACGTGCCACAGCTCGAGAACGGCGGGACGCTCTCCGCGAACCTCGCGATCCACGCGCTTCGCCGCGGCTATCGCGCACGCATCTACACCTACAACCTGACGGTCTTCGACCCGACCTGGTTCGGGCCGGGCGCGCCCGACATCGCCGACAAGCTTCGAGCGCAGGCCGCGGCGAAGCGGGATCCGCGCCTGACGGAAGCCACCGCGGCCTATCTCGAGTACCTCGCGCTCGGCGGCGAGCTCGAGATGGTCGACCTCACGCGCGATCTGCTCAGACGATGGCTCGTCCGGCGCCGGCCGCTCTTGATCGGTCTGTCTTCGACCTACCTGTATCAGGCCGCGCGCGAGGTCGGGAACGACACGCTGCACGACGACGACGTTCGCGGGATGCCCACCGGGCATTTCGTCGTACTGAGTGGCTGGAACGATGAGAACTCCACGGTTCGCGTGGCCGATCCGTTCAAGGACAATCCGCATTTCAAGCAGCATTTCTACTGGCTGCCCGTCGAGCGGCTGATCACCGCGATCCTGTTGGGCGTGCTCACCTACGACGGAAACCTGCTGGTGCTGGCACCGGGAGACAAATCCTTTTGAAGTCGATCATCGTGATCGAGAACCCGAAGAACTGGCCCCTCGACCTCGAGGGCGCCCAGGTGGTGGCCGCGCGAGATTATCTGGTGGGCGACGACTGGGCCGGCAAGCGGAACCTGCGCGTCTACAACCTCTGCCGAACCTATGGCTATCAGACCGTCGGCTATTACGTGTCCCTGCTCGCCGCCGCCCGCGGCCATCGTCCGGTGCCGACCGTCGAGACGCTCCAGGACCTGCGACTCACCCCGGTCGTTCGGGTCGTCTCCGACCTGCTCGAGAGCCAGATCGAGCGGAGCCTCGCCCGGCTATCCGGCTCCCGCTTCGAGCTCTCGATCTATTTCGGGCGGAACCTGGCGAAGCGCTACGACGCGCTGGCACGTGCGCTCTACGAGCAGTTCTCGGTTCCGCTGCTGCGCGCGAGCTTCGAGCGGATCGGCAATCGCTGGCGGCTCTGCTCGGTGCGGCCGATCGCGACGCGGGAGATCCCCGAGAGTCATCGGCCCTTCGTGATCGAGCAGGCAGAGAAGCATTTCAATCGGCGCGAACGCTCCGCGCGTGCCAAGCCCACCTATCAGTACGACATCGCGATCCTGCACGACCCGGAGGCGGAGGATTCGCCTTCCGACGAGAAGAGCCTCCGCCGCTTCGCCGAGGCCGCGCGTCAGGTCGGCATGGATCCGTGGTTGATCCAGCGCTCGGACGCGGCCCGTATCGCCGAGTTCGACGCGCTCTTCATTCGCGAGACGACGTCGGTGAACGACGCGACCTACCGGCTCGCGCGGCGAGCGGAGTCGGAGGGGCTGGTCGTGGTCGACGACCCGCTCTCGATCCTGCGCTGCTCGAACAAGGTCTTCCTTGCCGAGCTCTTCTCGCGGCACGGGATCCCCTATCCGAGGACGTTCATCGCACACCAGGACTCGATCGACTCGATCGCCGCCGAGGTCGGGCTGCCCTGCGTGCTCAAGCGGCCGGACTCGGCGTTCTCCCGCGGCGTGACGAAGGCTTCGACCGAGCAGGAGCTTCGCGAGAAGGCCGCGCTCTTCCTCGAGGACTCGGAGCTGCTGGTGGCCCAGGAGTTCAAGGCGTCGGACTTCGACTGGCGCATCGGCGTGCTCGGCGGCAAGGCGCTCTTCGCGTGTCGCTATTTCATGGCCCGAGGACACTGGCAGATCGTGCGGACGACCGACGGAACGGGGACGCGTCGCTACGGCAAGGTCGAAGCGATCGCGCTCGAGGACGCGCCGGCGCAGGTGATCGAGATCGCCGTTCGAGCGGCGAAGCTGATCGGAGACGGGCTCTACGGGATCGATCTGAAGGAGATCGACGGTGAGTTCCTCGTGATCGAGGTCAACGACAATCCGAACATCGAGGCGGGCTACGAAGACGCCATCGTCGGCGACGCGCTCTATCTCGAGATCATGCAATGGTTTCGCACGAAGCTCGACGCACGCGGCGGGGCGGACGCGACCAATGGCGGCTGAGCAGGCGGCCGACGCGGCGCCTTCGGACTCGACGCTCGGCCTCTTCGAGGCCTACGGCATCGAGCTCGAATACATGATCGTCGACGCCCGAAGCCTCGAGGTCGCGCCGATCGCCGATCGTTTGATCGAGCGCGAGTCGGGCGGGATCGAGAACGAGATCGAACGGGCGGACTACGCCTGGTCGAACGAGCTCGCGCGCCACGTGATCGAGGTCAAGACGAACGGTCCCGTCGCATCGCTCGTCGATCTTCCGGGCGGATTCGCGGGCGAGCTGCGCCGCATGAACGAGCTGCTCGCGCCGATGGGGGCGCGCCTGCTGTCGACGGCGATGCATCCCTGGATGGATGCGACGCGTGACTTCGAGATCTGGCCGCATGGCTCCCGTCAGATCTACGACACCTTCGACCGCATCTTCGATTGTCGCGGGCACGGCTGGGCGAATCTCCAGAGCATGCATCTGAACCTGCCGTTCCGGAACGACGAGGAGTTTGGACGGCTGCACGCGAGCGCGCGGGCGCTGCTGCCGCTGCTGCCGGCCCTGGCGGCCTCGTCGCCCTACGTGGACGGGCGCGCGTCGGGTCGGCTCGACACGCGCCTCGAGGTCTACCGGACGAACGCGAGGCGCGTCCCCTCGGTCAGCGGAGCGGTGATCCCGGAGGCGGTGTTCACGCGCGCGGCCTACGAAGAGCTGCTCGAGTCGATCTACCTGGACCTCGCTCCGCTCGACCCGGAGCGGATCCTGCGCCACGAATGGGTCAACGCGCGCGGCTGCATCGCCCGCTTCGATCGCATGGCGATCGAGATCCGGGTGCTCGATCTGCAGGAGGCGCCGGTGGCCGACGTCGCGATCGCGGCGGTCGTGAGCCATGCGATCCGGTCGCTCTGCTCGCTGGACGCGGCGGCCCAGGAGCGCCTGCGCGCGCTCGAGACCGGGCGTCTGGCCGCGCTGCTCTCGAGCACGATCGAGCTGGCGGAGGGCGCGCTGATCGAGGACGTCGGATATCTCGAAGCGCTGCAGCTCGGTTCGCGACCGAAGCGGGCCGCGGAGCTCTGGGCGACCCTGATCGATCGCTTCGTGACCGAGGCCGGGCCGCCACCGGCTCTGCGCGCAGCGCTGCGCGTGATTCGCGAGCGAGGCAGCCTCGCCACCCGCCTCCGACGGCGGGTCGTCTCGCTCGGCGGGGACGTCGGGGAGCCCGATCGCGAAGTGCTCCGACAGGTCTATCGCGAGCTCGCGGATTGTCTCGACGCGGGCAGGTCTTTCGATGCCGGCGCCTGAGCGGCGGCTGGTGCTGAGCTGCGAGCACGGGGGCCATCGCATCCCGGGACCGTGGGCGCCGCTCTTTCGCGGCAAGACCCGAGAGCTCGAGAGCCATCGCGGCTGGGATCGTGGCGCGTTGTCCTTCGCCAGGCGCCTCGCCCGTCGATTCGAGGCTCCGCTCGTCGCGGCCACGACCAGCCGACTTCTCGTCGACCTCAATCGTTCCCCGCATCATCCCGCGGTCTTCTCGCGCGTCACCCGGGCGCTGCCCGCCGACGAGCGCGCAGCGATCCTCGAACGCGTGCATCGTGCGCATTGGCAGAGCGTGCGCGAGGCGCTCGATGCCGTCGACGGTTGCGCCGTGCACGTCGCGGTGCACAGCTTCACGCCCGTGCTGCGCGGGCGCGTTCGGGCCTTCGATGTGGCGCTGCTCTACGACCCCGCGCGTGCTCGCGAGTCAGCGCTCGCGGCGCGCTGGAAGCGGCACCTGCTCGCGCAGGCGCCCTGGGTGCGTGCGCGACGCAACGCGCCCTATCGCGGGAGCTCGGACGGTCTCACGACGGCGATGCGGCGCGAACGATCGGCCGCGCGATACCTCGGGATCGAGCTCGAGCTGAATCAAGCGTCGATCGCAGACGGCGCTCGACGAAGCGCGCTCTTCGAGGCGGTCTGCGAGGCGCTGCGCGCGTCGTTCTGATGTCAGGCAGTCTGCCAGGCGCGCGAGCGGTCTCCGGGCGGCCGCCGCATCGCTCTTCGAGATCGAGGCCGTGCGCGCCTCAATCGACTTCGTGGAACTCGCGCCCCTCGACCGGCGTGGCCTGCAGGTCGAAGAGTGACGCACAGGCCTGCGTCATGCCGTTCACGAGCGCGACGCGCGGTACGGGCCACATGCCCTTCGCCGCGGCTCGATTCTCTTCGCCCGGCACCCAGCTCGGCCCGTAGCCGAGATGATCGAGGGCACCGCGCGCGACCTCGGCAGGATCCATCGCGTCGGCGAACTGCTCCGGCCGCTGCGCCAGCATGGTCTCGGTGCGCGTCGCCCCGGCCAGCACGCCGAGCACGTCGACGCCCTCCGGCGCCAGCTCGATCCAGAGTCCCTCGGCGAGGGTCGTGTCGAAGGCCTTGGTCGCGGCGTAGGTGGCTTGAAATCCGCTGCCCGAGAGGCAGGCCATCGAGGACATCAGGATCATGCCCCCGCGTCCGCGCTCGCGCAGCCGGCGGCCGAAGTGATGCGCGAGTCGCGCCGGTCCGCGGCAGCTGAGATCGATCAGGAAGAGCGCGTCCTCGATGGGCTGATCGAGGAATCGTCCTGCGCCGGGATTCGACCCGGCGTTGTAGACGAGCAGGCCGACGTCGAGATCCGAGGTCTGCTCGGCGATCGACGCTGCGGAGGCGAGGTCGGTCAGATCGGCCTGCAGCGTGCGGGTCAGGATCCCGAACTCGTGGCGCAGCTCGGTCGCGAGGGTCTCGAGCGGCTCGCTGCGGCGCGCGATCAGGGCGACGTGAAGGCCTCGCCGCGCGCATTCCCGAGCGTACGCGGCGCCGATCCCGTCGGAGCCGCCCGCGATCAGGGCCCAGGGACCGAAGCGCTCCTGAAAGGCGTCGCCTGCGTATTTCGCGGACATCCGGCTCAGCCGCGGTCTGCGCGCAGCGCCGCGATGCGGACGTCGAGGGGCGGATGCGTCGAGAAGAGTGCGGACATCCTGCCGCCCTCGATCCCGAGCGCCGTCATGCTCTCGGGCAGCTCCGGAGCTCCGCCCTTCAAGCGTTCGAGCGCGGCGATCATGTTCTCGCGTCCGGCATACTGGGCGCCCCCGGCGTCCGCCCGGAACTCGCGACGTCGCGAGAACCAGCAGACGATCATCGACGCCAGGATGCCGAGCAGGATCTGCGCGGCGATCGACGACAGGAAGTAGCCCATGCCGTGGCCGCGCTCGTTTCTCAGGATCACGCGATCCACGAAGTGACCGACGATGCGCGACAGGAAGACCACGAAGGTATTCACGACGCCCTGAATCAACGTCAGCGTGACCATGTCACCGTTGGCGATATGCGCGATCTCGTGTCCGATCACCGCGTCGACCTCGTTGCGGCTCATGCTGCGCATCAGGCCGCTGCTGACCGCGACCAGCGCGGCGTCGCGACGCATGCCCGTCGCGAAGGCGTTCGGTCCGTCGGCGGGGAAGATCGCGACCTCCGGCATGCCGATGCCCGCGGTCTCTGCGTGGGCACGGACGCGGCTCACGAGCCACTGGTGCTCGGGGTCGCGGGAGTCCTCGATGCGCTGAGCGCCGGTCGACTGCTTGGCCATGAACTTCGACATCGCCAGCGAGATGAACGAGCCGGTGAAGCCGATGACGGCGGAGTAGGCGAGCAGGTTGCCGAGATCGAGATCGACGCCCTGCTCGTCGAGGACGTTGCCGATCCCGAAGACCGAGAAGATCACCGAGATCACGACCATGATCGCGATATTCGTCAGGAGGAAAAGCGCAATTCGCATCATGCGGAGCGTTCCTTTATTCGAGGGCCGTTGGGCTCGGTCGAGTGCGTCGACCCGGAGGAGTCGTCAACCCGGAGGAGTCGTCAACCCGGAGGAGTCGTCAACCCCGAAGAGTCGTCAACCCCGAAGAGTCGTGTGGCAGGGACTATCGCGTGGCAAGGTGTGCACGGAAGCGCAGGCTGCAAGTCCTGGTCGCTGTCGCTCCCCCAGCGGGAGCCGGGCTTCCGGTCCCCGACCCCGCGGACCATAGGAGCCAGGGGGACCCTTCACCAGATGCCGCCCGCGCGCACGGGTTCCCTCGCGCCCGGCCTCTGGGCCTCGGCCGCGCGGATTGCGTCAGGCGCTCAGGCGCTTCGGGTCCGCCCGGCCGAGCTGGCGCAGCGCTGAGTGGGCGGCCCAATAGCCGCATTGTCCGTGGACGCCGCCGCCGGGAGGTGCGGCGGCCGAGCAGATGAACAGTCGCGGGTTCGGCGTCGAGTAGGGGTCGAGTCGGGTGACGGGGCTGTTGAAGAGCTGCAGCGCGTCGGAGACGCCACCCGTGATCGCGCCGCCCTTGTAGTTCGGGTTGTGGCGCTCGAAGTCCGCCGGGCCCATGACGTGCCGGGCCAGGATGCGATCGCGGAAGCCCGGTGCGAAGCGCTCGATCTGCGCCTCGATCGCGTCGGTGCGGTCGAGGGTCGAGCCGTGGGGCACGTGGCAGTAGGCGTAGCCGGTGTGCTGGCCCGCCGGCGCGCGGGTGTCGTCGAACTGACTCTGCTGGCAGAGGATCAGATAGGGGCGGTCGTGATGCCGCCCGGCGTACATCGCCTTCTCCGACTCGCAGATCTCTTCGAGCGTGCCGCCGACGTGGACGGTCGACGCCTCGAGGCAGCGCGGGTCGGACCAGGGGATCGGTCCGTCGAGCGCCCAGTCGACCTTGAAGGCGCCGGGCCCGTAGCGGTAGCGGCCGAGTCGGCGGCGATAGCCCTGCGGGCAGCGCCTCGCCGGCGATCCTCGAGAGCTGCTCGGGAGAGGTATCGAAGAGCACGACCCGCGAGGCGGGCAGCGCGTCGAGGCGTTCGACCCGATGGCCGGTCTCGATGCGTCCTCCGAGGCTCCGGAAGTAGGAGGCCAGGGCTGCCGCGATCGATCTGGATCCGCCGCGTGCGACCGGCCAGTTCTCGACGTGGGCGGTCAGCGCGAAGAGCGTGGCCAGCCCCGCCGTCACCGGCTGGGAGAGCGGCAGCACCGAGTGTCCCGCACAGCCCGCGAGCAGCGCCCGCGCCCGCGGCCCCTCGAACAGGATCCGCGCGAGGCGATTCGCCGAGAAGGCCGCGCGCAGTCCGAAGCGCGCCATCTGGATCGGGTGTCGCGGAATCCGCAGCGGTGCGAGCGCGTCGCCGAGCAAGCCGTGCGGATCCCTGAGGAGCGGCTCGATCAGCCGACGGTAGTTCCTTCCGTCGGCGCCGAGGGCGCCCGCGGTCTGGTCGAGGGAGCGATAGATCATGACCGCTTCGCCGTCGTCGAGCGGATGGGCGACGGAGGCCGCGGGCATCACCCACTCGAGGCCATGCTCCTCGAGCGGCAGCGATCGGAAGAAGGGCGAAAGGATCCCCATCGGATGCACGGCGGAGCAGATGTCGTGCGTGAAGCCGGGCAGCGTCAGCTCGCCGCTGCGCATTCCGCCGCCGACCTCGTCGGCAGCTTCGAGCACGAGCACGCTGGCCCCGCGGCGGGTGAGCTCGATCGCGGCCGCCAGCCCGTTGGGGCCCGAGCCGACCACGATCGCGTCGGGATCCGAATCGGACATACGTTTGACTCTAGCTCGTGGCCGGCGAACGCATGCCGTTGCGGCCGCGCAGCAGGGCTTCGGCGTACTCGCCGGTCGGGTAGGGCGTCTCGAATCGCAGACTGACGAGGTCGGTCTCGCCCTCTTCGATCACGCCCGTCGCCGCGTCGACGATTCGCCACTTCATCTTGCGACCGAAGAGCGGAAGGCTCTCGACCATCACCACACGCAGCTCGCCCTCCTCGAATCCGCATTGCTCCTGGAGTGCCGTCAGCAGGCTCTCGTCGTGCAGGTGCCCGTCGCCGAAGTTCCAGCCGATCACCTGGCCCGCGAGGACCTCGCCCTCCCACCACTCGTAGTCGTCGATGTCGTCGACTGCCCGGGGCAGCGCCTCGAACAGCGGCTTGCCCTCCATGTGCATGAAGCGCGAGCTCAGCATCATCGCCATGGCCAGCTCGAGCGATTGGTCGTCCGGGATCATCGAGGCGAGCTGCTCCTGCATCGAGCGCGAAGAACAGGTCAGCTTCTCGAGCTTCTCGGCCGCACCGGGTCGGTCGCCCTTCGGCTTTCGGAAGAGATAGATGTTGTAGGCCCAGTTGCCGGCGTAGTAACGCATCGCCATCAAAAAGGAGACATGCCTGGGGAAGAAGTTCCCGTAGGTCGGGATCACGACCAGCATGAAGGCGAGGAACGCCATCAGGCCCGGCATGGCGGTCGATCGCCTGCACGTCGACTTCGGGGTAGGCGCCGAACAGGAACCAGCCGCCGTAGATCATCATGATGTTCCATTCGATCGGCATGCCGGCGGGATTGTTGATGCCGATCCAGCCGTGGAAGCTCGTCATCAGCAGCAGTGCG
This sequence comes from uncultured delta proteobacterium, assembly GCA_963698485.1. Taxonomy (GTDB): domain Bacteria; phylum Myxococcota_A; class UBA9160; order UBA9160; family UBA4427; genus UBA4427. The sequence continues at coordinate 797,742 of CAVORA010000007.1, forward strand.
GCCATCGTGACGATGGCGTTGTCGGCCGCGAGCAGCAGGATGATCGGAATCGAGTACTCCGTCAGCGTGCCGAAATGAGCCATCATCGCCGCGAAATTCGAGGGTCGGAGGTCGTCGGGGAAATCCTTGAAGAGCCGCTTCTTGAGGAAGCTCGGAAAGAAGGGCCCGTTGTTCATCATGAACATGATCACCGACGGGAAGAGATGGTTGACCTTCGAGGTCGCGGCCCAGAACCAGATGAAGCACCACAGCAGCTTGGCGCCCGCGACCCACAGCAGGTTCTCGGGCTCGGGCCCGTTTCCGAAGGCCAGCGTCAGGATCACCAGGGCGACCCAATAATGCTCGGAGCGCGCGGCCAGGAAGATCGTCTTGTCCGCGAGGCCGATCAAAGGGATCAGCACCAGCGGCACGAGCAGCATGTCGGGCGAGACCTCGGGCGAGACCAGCACCCTGAAGAGCGAGATCTGGAGCGCCGCGTAGAGCGCCACGTCGAAAAAGGTCCGCGTGATGCCGCCAAAGAGTGGCCAGCTCCGCACCAGCGAGAGCTTCGTCGTGCCCGGTCGAAACCAATAGAGGAAGCCGCCCAGCGGCGGATTGAAGCGCCCATTCATCGGGCCCGATGAGCAGCCGAACCCGAGCGACTCGTAGGCGATCGCCCAGACGATCGCCTTCTGGAAGGCGGCCGGCTGGAAGGCCCAGTCGCCGAAGGAGGTGAAGCCGGGATAGTCCTTGCCGAAGGAGACCCAGAAGGCCCAGCCGCCGCAGAAGAGGAAGATGTACTTGGCCCAGTACATCGCCAGCACGAGCTGCGAGCTGGGCGCGATCTGCGCGGCCCAGGTCCGGCAGACGAGCCGGATCTTCTCCGGGAAGTCGGCCTCGAGGACGCGGCGCGGTTCGTAGGGCGGCAGATCGGCTTCGGGGGATGTCATCGTGTGCCTACGGGTAACGCGCCTGATCGAGCAGAGCCACAGCAAAGGCCGTCGATCGCGCCGCGACAGCCGATTCCCAGAGCGCTACTGGTCTGGAGCGCGCGGCCCGCTGCCGCTTCCGAGCATGAAGTCCGGCCCGCCGGGACCGAGACGAGGGATCCATGAAGGCCGCCGTTTGCCGTGAGGTTCGACAGGTCGCGATCGAGGAGCTCGACGAGCCGTCGCCCGGGGTGGGAGAGATCAAGCTGCGGATGGTCGCGACCGGCGTCTGCCGGACGGATCTCTCGATCTTCCAGGGTCATCTCTCCGTGCCGCGACCGATCGTGCTGGGACACGAGGGCGTGGGGGTCGTCGAGGCGATTGGCGAGGGTGTGACGCGCGTGGCGCCCGGTGACTCGGTCGTATGCTCGATCATCGCCGGCTGCGGCGACTGCTTCCAATGCCTTCGCGAGGCCTCGGCCTTGTGCGAGAACGTCACCCACTACACGGGCAAGATGCTCGACGGAACGACGCGTCTCTCGAAGGCGGGGGAAGCCATCCATAGCCTGTCGTTCCAGGCTTCTTTCGCGGAGAAGGCGATCGTTCCCGAGCGCTGCGCGGTCAGCGTGCGCCGGGATGCGCCGCTCGACAAGCTCGCCGGGCTCGCGTGTGGCGTCTCGACCGGACTCGGCGCAGCGATGGTGCGGGATCCCATCGAGCCCGGGGCGAACGTGCTGGTGATCGGAACGGGCGGCGTCGGGCTGTCGGTCTTGATGGGGGCGCGGCTGCGTGGGGCGGGTCGTCTGATCGCCGTCGACGTCGTGCCGAGCAAGCTCGAGAAGGCGCGGTCGTTAGGACTGGCGACGGATACGATCGACGCTTCGAAGGAGAACGTGATCGAGGCGGTGCGAGAACGGACGGGCGGGCGGGGAGCGGATCACGCCTTCGACGTCGTCGGGGCGCCAGGCACCCTCGAGCAGGCGCTCGAAGCCGTTCGCCCGGGCGGGCACGTGGTCGTGATCGGACTGACGTCCGGAGCAGTTCCCGCTCAGTTCGCGACCGCGGCGCTGCTTCGCCAGAAGACCGTGACGGGCACTTCGGGCGGCTCGATCGAGCCGCGTCGGCATATTCCGGAGTTCGTGGATCTCTATCTGGCGGGTCGACTGGATCTCGCGAGTCTGATGGATCGCTCCTATCGACTCGAGGAGATCGGCCAGGCCCTGGAAGACCTCGAAGAAGGTCGTGTGACGCGGGGCGTGATTCGCTTCGACGGCTGATGCATCCGGTTCCGGGCGGGCGACGCCGACGCCGCGCGCAGGCAAGCGCGCGGCTCTTTGATGCTCCGAAGATCGGACTAGAGTAGGGCCCACCCAATCGGAACCGAACGGAGGTCAGTCTGTCCACCCTGCAACGCATTCCGGCGGTCGCGCTCGATGCGCCGGTGACCGGAGTCGGCCTGATTCCGGGAAGCCTTCGCGATCAGCTGGAGGATGGCGTCTCGCTGCTCGTCTTCCTGCGACATTTCGGCTGCATCTTCTGTCGCGAGACGCTGACCGACCTTCGAAAGGTGGCGGAGGCCGATCCCGGGTATCCGCGTGTGCTCTTCTTCTTTCAGGGCAGCGCGACCGAGGGGCGGGCCTTCCTGCGTCGCTACTGGCCCGGCGTGCGCGCCGTGTCCGATCCGAATCTCGAGTTCTACGAGTGGTTCGGGGTGCGACAAGCCGGCCTGCTCGAGGCGCTCGGGCCCTCCGTGCTGCGCGCACAGCGCCGCGCGAAGGCGAAGGGACTCGAGAGTGGACCTCGATCTGGAGACATCTGGAGGATGCCCGGCGTCTTCGCCGTCGAGGACGATCGCGTCCTGTGGGCGCACATGCCGCGGCATGCCGCGGATCATCCGGACTTCGAGCGGATTCCGGAATGGATCTCGGCCGCGACGTCGGGCGAGGTCTGAGGCGAGGGCTCGATCGGACACATCTTCGGCGCTCGACCTGTGAGCCGCAGTCGATTCTTCGCGAACCACACGTAGGCCAGGTCGAGCAGCGTTCGGAAGCCCGGCCAGTGGGCGGGCGCCGTCAGCCAGCCCCATCCCAGCGCGCTGTAGATCTCCACGAAGACGTCCACCCCTTCTATGACCCGGCCGTCGGGATACATGCCGTGGATGCGCGCTTCGATCTCGGACTGGTCGAGCCCGTATTCCGTCGCGTCGAAGTCCTCCGCCGAGAGATCGACCAGGTCGACCCGCCCCCGGCCGCGATCCATCCGGCGGATCAAGGCGATCTCCTTCGAGCAGAGCGGGCAGTCCGCGTCGAAGAAGACGCGGAACTGCCAGCTCGGCACGCCGGTCGATTCGCTCGACGGATCCGGGCAAGCCGAGGTCGAGGAGCCAGGGGGGGTGGGGGGGGTCGTTTCGGTGGTCATCCGGTTCCGCCTACAGGCAGCCGAGCTCGCGGCCGAGCTCCTGGGCCACTGCCGTCTCGCGCAGGTGTTCGAGGGCACGCCGCTCGATCTGCCGGACACGCTCGCGGCTCACCCCGAGCTGGGCCCCGATCTGCGCGAGCGAGAGCGCCGGCCGACCCGAGAGCCCGTAGCGCGACTCGAGCACGTCCCGCATGCGGTCATCGAGATCCGGCAGCAGCTCATCCAGCCGTCGCCGGATCGCCTCGGTATCGAAGGAGTAGTCGGGATCCTCGATCTCCTCGGCGGCCAGCGTGTCCTCGACCGTCAGGTCGTCCATGCCGGCGACCTGGAGCTGGCTCGAGATCTCCGGGTTGAGGCTCCGACGCAGGTCGTCGCCCTCCGAGTCCGATAGACCCATGGCCTCGACGATCGCGGCGGTCGAGGGCTCGCCCGTCTGTGACACGCGCAGCGCGCTCTCGATCCGGCGCAGCTGGCGCTGCTGGTCGAGCACGGGGCTCGGCACGCGGATCGTGCGGGAGTCGTTCGCGACCGCGCGCACGAGCGCCTGCTCGATCCACCAGATGGCATAGGTCGAGAACTTGTAGCCGCGTCGGAAGTCGAACTTCTCGACGGCGCGGATCAGGCCGACGTTGCCTTCCTGGATCAGGTCGAGGAAGGGAACTCCGCGGTTTCGGAAGCTCTTGGCGCAGGTGATCACCAGCCGCAGGTTGTGGGCGATGAATCGGTTCTTGTCGTCCGTCAGCCGTGCACGCGCCTCGTTGGCCCGGGCGAGTCGGCGCTTCGACTCTCGCGACAGACCCGATCGACGCTTGGCGGCGCGCTGCGTCAGGGTCTCCTGGATCTCGAAGAGGATCGGCAGCGCGATCTCGGCGGCCTGGACGTCGTCCACGAGGCTCGCGAGCAGCTTCTTCGCCTTCGCGGCGTCTTCCGCCTCTTCGGCGGCGCGCAGTCGCGCGAGCTTCCGCTCGACGGCGCCGAGCGCCCGGTCGATCTGCTCGTTGACGTCCCCGGTCTTGCCGTCGCGATGGAAGCGCGAGAGCGCGCCGGTCACGCGGCCATGGGCGCGCCGTTCGTGCCAGCGCTCCAGCAGCAGCTCGGCGGTCTCGGGAATCCCGGCCAGCTCGACGCGAAGATCTGCCTCCGCCGCCTCCATGCCACGGAACAGATCGTGCTGCTCCTTGGTCTCGAGCACCGGCGTGTCATAGATGTCGTCGAGGTAGTTCTGGAGGATCTCTCGCTCCGAGGCGGTCGGTGACTGCGTGCTGCGGGCCGAATCGTGAGTTGCGTTCATGACATCTCCCCGTTGTTTGAGCGCATCGAGAACATCGGCCAACGGATCCAGTTTGTAAAGGTAATATCTATACAAAATTCATTTTGACCTAGTTTTGTCTAACCCCTGGGGGTAATCATCCCCATGGCGTGAGCGAGAGCCCTCTGAGGCCCCGTCTGCGGCTTCCCAGGCGATCCTCGGGCTCTTAGAGTCGTGGGCAGAGCGATGCCCACACTTCCCGACACCGAGAACCCCTCCAGGACCTTCCCGATGCGCGTGGCCGCCCGGCTGACCGGCGTGGCGCCCGAGCGGATGCGCGCCTGGGAGGCGCGCTACGGCGCGATCGAGCCGCTTCGAACCGAAGGCGGAAGCCGCCGCTACACCCACGCGGATCTCGAGCGCTTGACGCTCCTCAGACGGGCGGTCGAGGCGGGCTGCCGGATTCGCGAGGTGGCGAAGCTCGACTGCGAGGCGATCGAGCAGCGGCTCGCGTCGCTGACCGATGACGAGCAGCCGCTCGACTTCGCCGAGCTCTTCGACGCGATCGAACGCATGGACGCGACTTCGCTGCGTCGCCTGCTCACCGCCGAGCGGGACCAGCGCGGCGACCCCGGATTCGCCCGCGACGTCGTGCTGCCGCTCGCCTACGAGATCGGCGCGCGCTGGGAAGCGGGTCAGCTCGCGATCGCGGCGGAGCACATGGCGACCTCGATCATGAGGGCGATGTTGATCGAGGCGCTCGATCGCGGAGAGCTCGACGAAGGCGGTCCGCCGATCGTGTTCGCGACGCCGGCGGGCGAGCGACACGATCTGGGGCTGCTCGTGGCCGCGCTGATCGCGCAGCAGTGCGCCGCTTGCCCGATCTTCGTCGGCGCGGACGTGCCCGACGAAGACCTCGTGGCGTGTGTGCGGGCGGCGCGCGCGGAGGGACTCGCGCTCGGATTCGTGACGTCCACCGCGGAGGAGGTCGTGGCCGTGCTGCGTCGCCTGAGACGCGCGTTGCCGGAAGACGTGGCCATCTGGGCGGGCGGGTCGGGTATTCGCGGCTGTGCTCCCGTGGCCGGCGTCGACCGGGTCGAGAATCTCGATCAGCTCGCGGCCTACGTCTTGAGCCTCACCCCGGGAGAGACCGCGACGTCCCGCCGGCAGGAGCGCCGGCAGGAGCAGGGCCGGGCGATGCAGGATGCGGGCGGATCCGAATGAGGGCCGCGATCCTCGGTGCCGGCATCGCCGGACTCAATCTCGCGCGCCGACTCTCGCAACGCGGAATCGACGTGCAGCTCTTCGAGAAGGCCCGTGGTCCGTCCGGTCGGCTCTCGACCCGCCGGGCAGAGGTCGGGCAATTCGATCACGGCGCGCAGTACCTGACGGCGCGCGACCCGGTGTTTCGTTCCCAGGTGGAGGACTGGGTTGCCCGCGACATCGTCGCCCCCTGGACAGGGCGAATCGTCCGCCTCGCCGAGAGCTCGGCTCCGGGGGCGAAGCCCGCGATGGCCGAGCCCAGGGAGCGCTTCGTCGGGCAGCCACGAATGAGCGTGCTGGCGCGCGACTTGTTAGGCGAGCACCCGATCGAGCTCGGCGTGCGGATCGAGAGCGCCGAGCGTGAGGACGAGCGCTGGACGCTCCGATCCGAGCAGGGCGGGGTCTACTCGGGCTTCGACGTGCTGCTGCTCGCGGTCCCGGCGCCGCAGGCCGTGCCCTTCCTGGACTGCGTGCCGAAGACGCGCGCGAAGGTCGCGGGGGTTGCGATGCTGCCCTGTCACGCGGTCATGATCCGATTCGAGGACGTGCTCGAGGCGGGGTTCGAGGGGGCCTTCGTGGATGGCCCCGAGCTCTCGTGGGTGGCGCTCGACTCCTCGAAGCCGGGACGCGGACCCGATCCTTGCTGGCTGCTGCACTCCCAGGCGGGCTGGAGCGCAGCGCACGTGGATCTCGACGCCGCGGAAGTCATCCGCGTACTGCTGGCTGGCTTCGAGCGGGCCCTCGGCCGAAGCCTTCCCGAAGTGGCCTTCTCGAGCGCCCATCGCTGGCTCTACGCCCGCACCGGTGCCGCGCTCTCGGATCGCGCGATCTGGCATCCGGAGCAGGGACTCGGACTGTGCGGCGACTGGCTGCAGGGTGATCGGGTCGAGGACGCGTACTTGAGCGGGGAGGCGCTGGCCGAGCAGGTCGTCGCTTCGCTGGCCGCGGGCTAGGCCGTGATGCGGGGTCTTCATTGGTTTCGAAACGATCTGAGGCTTCGCGACAACACGACGCTGCTCGCCTTGTCCGAGCGGGTCGAACAGTGGCTGCCGGTCTTCGTGATCGATCCGGATTTCCATCAGCGCGCCGCTGCGCGACCGCGTGCCCGATTCCTCTTCGATTGTCTGGAGCGCCTGCGTCGGGATCTGGAAGGCCGAGGGGTGCCCCTTCAGGTCGTCGAGGGTGAGCCCGAGGAGCTCCTGCCCCGCTTGATGCGGGAAGCGAAGGCCACGGTTCTGTCTTTCGGCGAAGCCGATACACCGCTCGGTCGGCGCCGCGACGCGCGGGTCCAGGAGGCCGTCGAGGCGCAGGGCGGCGAGATTCTCGTCCGACGAGACCACACCGTCTTCGCGCCCGATGAGATCCGCACACAGGCGGGCGGCGCCTACTCCGTCTATACGCCCTACCGCAACGCCTGGTGGAAGAAGTGGGCGGAGTCGCCTCGTCTTCCCGAACGACGCGTTCGGCTACCGAAGGAGCCGATCGCGGGGGCACGTTGGAGGCGAGCCGGGGTTCCCATTCCCGAGCCGAGCGCGGAGGATGGAGTCTCGCTTCCGACCGGAGGAGAAGAGGCGGCGCTGCGTCGCCTCTCGAGCTTTCTGGATGGTCCGGTCGGACGTTATGCGGAGGATCGGGATCGGCCCGATCTCGACGGGACCTCGCGGCTCTCGCCCTATCTGCGATTCGGAGCCGTCTCGGTCAGGCGATGCATCGCCGACGGGCTCGCTGCCGGTGAACGCGATCCGGCCCTGGACGAGGGGGCGGGCAAATGGCTCGACGAGCTGGTCTGGCGCGAGTTCTACGCGGCGGTGCTGCGCGACGCGCCGCGGGTGCTCACGCGAAACTATCGCCCGGTGTATGACGCGCTGGACTGGAATCAGGACGAAGAGGCCTTCGACGCCTGGTGTCGGGGGCGCACGGGCTATCCCTTCATCGACGCGGGGATGCGTCAGCTGCTGGCCATCGGCTGGATGCACAATCGCGTGCGCATGGTCGTCGCGAGCTTCCTGACCAAGGACCTGCTGATCGATTGGCGCAAGGGCGCGCGCTTCTTCTACGAGCATCTGGTCGATGGGGATCCCGCTTCGAATAACGGCGGGTGGCAATGGGCTGCGTCGACCGGCACCGACGCCCAGCCCTACTTCCGGATCTTCAACCCGATCACGCAGGGAAAGAAATGGGATCCCGATGGCGCCTACGTGCGTCGCTACGTGCCGGAGCTCCGGGACGTCGAAGATCGATTCCTGCACGAGCCGTGGCGGGCGCCTGTGCCGCCGGCCGATTATCCAGCGCCGATCGTCGATCACGCCGAAGCGCGCGAGCGCGCCCTCGACGCCTTCAAGCGGGCCCGGGCGCTCGCGGCCGACTGACTCCGACTGACCCACCGGCGCCGGTAACCCGAAGCAGATCGCGGGCAGCACGGCGCGGAAGGCCGGCCCGTCGTGCTAGCCGAGCAGCTCCGCGACGCGCTGCTCGCGATACGAGAAGATTCGATCGAGCTTCGATCGCACGAGCGGATGCGCGATGCGACCGATCGGCTCGAGCGGCAACGCGTACTCGACGGTGTCGAAGATATGCGTCTTGGTCGGGCTGATCGCGGTGAAGCGATGCTCGTGGATCCAGACCTTGTAGGGACCCTTCAGCTGTTGATCGACGAAGCGCACCCCCGGCTCCCAGACGGAGATCTCGGTCAGCCACTTGAAGGGCACGCCGTAGAGGCTCATCTGGTACTCGATCAGCCGGCCCGGATGCATCTCGATCGGGAGCGGCGTCAGGATCTTGAAGCGCAGCTCGGGGGGCGTGATCGCTTCGAGGTTGCCGGCGTCGGCGAAGAAGTCGAAGACCTCGTCGATCGGGCGGGGCAGGGTCACTTCGCTGGTGAGCTGATAGGTCACGGGGGTTCCTCGAGCGTCGGGGGCGGTCCTTCGGGAGCGCGGACTCTAGGGGCGCGGGGCGGCGTGACAATGTCTTGCCCGACACGACTGCAAGCGGGCTCGAGACCCGCCTCCGGGCGTCCACAAGAGGGCTTTCAGCGCGGCCGGGCGCTGAGATAGTCTCTGCCTGAGATGAGCCCCGAGAGCAGCCCCGTACCCGTCTGGAAGCAGTGGCACGACGAGAGCCAACCGATCCGGCTGGGTGTGTCGGCCTGCATGCTCGGCGCGGAGGTGCGCTTCGACGGCGGGCACAAGCGCGACCGCTATCTGACCGACGTGCTCGCCGAGAACGTCGAGTGGCTGCCGGTCTGTCCGGAGCTCGAGGCGGGGATGGGAATCCCGAGGCCGGTCGCGCAGCTGCGCGGGGGCGAGCGCGGGGACCGATTCGTGCTGCGCGGCGACGACACGGATCTGACCGAGCAGATGCGCGCCTTCACGGACGCGCGGGTCCCGGAGCTCGCGCAGCTGGGTCTCGACGGGTTCGTGCTCAAGAAGGATTCACCTTCCTGCGGTATGGCGCGCGTACGGGTCTACGGCGAGGATGGTGCGATGCCCGTTCGGACGGGCGTCGGACATTTCGCGCAGGCCTTGATGCGCGACCTGCCCGATCTGCCGCTCGAGGAAGACGGGCGTCTGAACGATCCCGCTCTGCGCGAGCGCTTCATCGAGGCGATCTTCAGCCACAACCGGTGGCGCGTGCTGGTCGCCCGGGGCCTCACGCGGGGTCGGTTGGTGGCCTTTCACGAGGCTCACAAGACCTTGCTGCTGGCGCATGACGAGCCGCTGTACCGGGAGCTCGGCCGGGTCGTCGCCTCCTTCGGTCGCATCCCCGACGAGGACGTGTTCGCCGCGTACCATCGCGGATTCGTCGCGGCCTTCCGTAAGCCGGCCACGAAGGCCCGGCACGTGAACGTGCTCGAGCATCTCTTCGGGCACCTGAAGCGTGTGCTCGGGCCGCGCGAGAAGCGCGAGATCGCCGTGGCCATCGACGATTTCCGAGCCGGACGCGTGCCGCTGGTCGTGCCGGTCTCCCTGCTGCGCTTCCTGGTCGTCGCCCACGACGTCGAGTACGTGCAGGGGCAGCTCTACCTCGAGCCGCACCCCCGCGAGCTGATGCTCCGCAATCACGTCTGATCGCTTGCGGCGCGTTCGTTTTTGGGCGCGCCGCAAGCGACGCCGTGTGTTTTTGCGGCAGTCGGACTCGATCGCTGGGCACGCGTGCCGGGTCCAGCACAGGGCGGGTGCGCAGGAGCCGGCCTGGTTGAGCCTGACGATGGCACCCTTCTTGCTCTGTTCTGTGTATCGATGGTCGTCGTAACAGGGCGGCGGCTGCAGCACAGGAGGAGACGCGTCATGGCGCACTACGCATACGACCGACTGACCGCGCAGGATGCGGGATTCCTGTGGGCCGAGAAGCCGAACAATGCGATGCACGTCGGCGCCGTCGCGCTCTTCGCGGCCGGTCCGCTCCAGCGAGAAGACGGCAGCATCGACATCGACCGCTATCGCGCCCAGGTCGAGTCGGTCCTCCACTGGATCCCGCGCTACCGGCAGAAGATCGATTGGACGCCGATCGAGAACTGGCCGGTCTGGGTCGACGACCGACGATTCGATCTCGGCTACCACATCCGACACATCGCGCTGCCCAGGCCCGGTACGACCGCCCAGCTGAAGGAGCTCACCGCGCGCATCAATGCGCGGCCGCTCGATCGCCGCTATCCGCTGTGGGAGATCTGGGTGATCGAGGGCGTCGAGGGGGGCGAGCAGTTCGCGATCCTCAACAAGATCCACCACTGCATGATCGACGGGGCGGCCGGGGCGGATCTGTCGCAGATCCTGATGTCGCCGTCGCCGCGCTTCGAGGAGTCCGAGCCGCTGCCCTACATGCCGCGCCCGAGGCCGACCCGCGCCGAGCTGCTGACCGATTCGATCGCGCTCGGGATGAAGCGGCCGCTCGGCTTGATGCGGGACCTGCTGCGTCGTGGGACCAGCTCGGCGGCGGAGCTCGCCGCGAAGGGAGAGAGCAGGTCGCCATCCGTTGCCCAGCGGCTCGAGTCGATGGCGCATCTCGCCGGGCACGCGCTGGCCGGACCATCGCCTTCGCCGATCAACGGCGAGCTGAGCTCGCATCGGCGACTCGAATGGCTCACGATTCCCCTCGACGACGTCAAGGAGCTGCGCCAGGTACTCGGCTGCACGATCAACGACGTCGTGCTGGCGACGGTGACGGAAGCGGTCCGTCGCTATCTCTTCCGCCGGCGCGTCGACTCCCGTCGCATCAACTTTCGCATCTCGGCGCCGGTCAGCATGAGGCGGCCCGAGCACGATCGTCGGCAGGGCAATCATGTGTCGAGCTGGGTCGTGCCCCTGCCACTCGAGCTCGAGGATCCGATCGAGCAGCTCGAAGCGATCCAGAATACGACGGCTGAGCTGAAGGACTCGGACGCGGCGCTCGCGGTCGATACGATCATGGAGCTCGCCGAGTGGGTGCCGGGTCGATTGCTCTCCCGGGCGCTGGGCGCGATCGGCAGCTCCGGTCCCGTCAACATGATCGTGACCAACGTCCCGGGTCCGCAGTTCCCGCTCTATCTCGCGGGGGCGAAGCTGCTCGCGATGTATCCGATCGTGCCGTTGATCCCGGGCGGGGGCCTGGGCGTCGCGCTGTTCAGCTACGAGGGCAAGCTCTGCTGGGGCTTCAACGGGGACTTCGAGCTCGTCCCCGATCTGAGCTCCTTCGTCGGCGACGTGGGGGTGGCCTTCGAGGGGCTGCGACGGGCGGCGGTGGCTCGCTATCTCGACCAGCGGACCGCGGCACCCGAAGAGCCGGGGCCGACGCTCGAGTCCGTGGAGAAGCGCGTCCGCTTCGAAAGGGAGAGCGGAGAGAAAGTCGGCACCGAGCAAGAAGCGCAAGTCCTCTGCCCCGTCGCGTGCGGGAGAGCTCGAGTCGGTTCCGCGGACGGCCGAGCCCGCCGTGCGCAGCGTCTCGGGGACGGGCAGCGAAACCGCGGTGGCGCGATAGAGCGACGGCGTTTCGGCGAGCCGACGCAGCACGGAGCCGACCTCCGAGGCGTCGCGCGCGAAGAGATTGCAGACGTAGGTGATCAGCAGTCGGCCTGCGGGCGCGAATTGCGGATGCGCCTTGGCGGCATAACAGAAGAGGTTCGGATCGAATCGCCCGTCCGCATCCGGCCCGGTCTCGGGAATCTCGTAGAGGGTCTGCGCAGCGGACCAGGGTCCTTCGAGCGCAGCGGCCGAGCGCACTCGGATCCCGCTCGGCGCGTTGCGCTGACTGGCGGGGATCGGTGTCGAGTAGATCGCGAGCCAGCGTCCGAGGCTCGGGTCGAAGTGCACGCTCATCTCGGTCGCGTCGTCCTGCATCAGGACGAGCGCCCGATCCGGTCGCAGGCCGACCAGGTAGCGACCACTCGCGTCGAGCGTCTCGAGCGCATGCACCAGGTCCGGCTGCCAGCGGCGCAGCTCCGCCAGGGGCAGCCGGGTCAGGATGCGCGGCGAGCGTTCGTCGTCCCGGTCGAGGAAGGTGAACGCGTAGAGGTGCTCGCGGGATACGACGAAGGCGCTGCCTGGCAGCGCCTGCGGGTCGTCCGAGAGCGTCGAGAGGCGAATCCGCCAGCGGTCGGGTGCTTCGGATGGATTCTCGATCCGCGCGAGATCCATGCCGGCGGGGCGAAAGGGCAGGTGGAACGGCCCCCGCGGCTCGGTCTGCACGACGCGAAGGAGGCCCACGAAGAGGACGTCACCGAGCATGAACCCGTCGAAGGGCCAGTAGTAGGCCGCCGGCTCGTCTCCGCCCCGAGCGGTCGCGACCCAGCTCGCCTCGGGGTCGGGCACGAAGAAGGCCATCGGCGCGCCGTCGCCGCGCTTGCGCCAATGCGTGCTGAGAGTCCATTCGCCATCGTCGCTGCACGCGGACAGTCCGATGCTGTTGTGGATGAACGGATAGACGCGACCGTGTGGGTTTTCCGGTCGGGCCACGAAGGTGTCGCCGAAGAGCCAGAGACTCGTGCGATCGGAGTCGTTCGACGCACGGCTTCGGAGCGACACGGAATACGCGGCGTCGCCGCCGAACCAGCCATCCGCATCCGGGAAGCTCGGATGACACGCGGCCTGACTCCCGAGAGCATGCGATGTCGGCTGTGCAGACGGCTTCTCGGGCCCCGGCTCGATCGGCCCACAGCCCGCGAGCATCGCGCCGAGCAGCAGGCCGAGCAGCAGGCTGAGCGCGAGGGGCGCGCGGTGGCGGGGCCGGGGAGCGTGGGGTCGAGTCGTGTCGTCGGTCATCGAGTCGCGCCAAGGTAGACACGCCGAGGCCGCTCTGGCCAGACGACGTTGGGAAGGCGCCTCGGGAGGCGCCCCCGCCTGCGGCTTCCCGTCTCGCGGCGATGGTCGCATCTGTCGTCCGACGCGCTGGACTCGACAGTCCGATCTTGGACCTTCGGCCCGCTCGGGTCGGATGAGTGGCTTTGAATGCCCGCGCGATCCCCCATACGTTGCGTGGCCAGTAGACAAGGGGGGATCCATGCAGACCGAACACCCGCTGATCGGGTCCTGGAAGCTCGAAGCGTTCGAGCTCGAGGCGACCGACGGCTCGATCACGCACCCGTACGGCGAAGAGCTCACCGGGTATCTCTTCTACAACGAGCAGGGCTTCATGTCCGCGGCCTTCATGAACGCGGAACGGGGCCGGGTACCGGATGGTGAGCTCTCGCAGGCCGCGAAGGCGAGCACCTACGATCAGTTCATGGCCTACTCGGGGCCCTATCAGATCACCGGAGACAAGATCCGGCATTTCGTGGAGGTGAGCTCTCTCGAAGTCTGGACGGGCACCTTCCAGGAGCGTTGGTTCAAGATCGACGGCGATCGCCTCGAGCTGCTGACGCAGGCGCTCTCGGTCGGCAGCGACGCCCCCGTTGGCCGTCTGGTCTGGACTCGCGTCGAAGCGGCCTGCTTTCCCGCGTGAGCGGCGAGAACGGCTCGGAAGCGCGGTCCTCGGGCTCTGCCTCGTCCGTCTCGCAGGGAGAAGACTCGATCGCGATCGTCGGGATCGGCTGTCGTTATGCGGACGCGCGCGGACCGGGCGAGTTCTGGGAGATCGTACGTTCCGGCCGAAACACCGTCCGCGATGCGCCGGAGCATCGCATCGCGCTCGGCTACGACATCGATCATTTCTACGATCCGCGCCCGCGCATTCCGGGCAAGATCTCGTCGAAGAAGGGCGGGTTCCTCGAGCACCCCGAGCTCTTCGATCCCGCTGCCTTCGGGATCGCGCCTCGCGACGCGCTCACGATGGAGCCTCAGCAGCGGCTGATGGTGGAGGTCACCTGGGACGCCCTCGAGGACGCCGGCATCGTGCCGGAAGCGATCGCGGGCGAGCGCGTCGCCGTGATCCTCGGCTACATGGCCGAGGACTACTCGCGCGAACGCGCCGGCGTGCTCGGCGAAGAGGCCGTCTATCGCGGACATGACGTGTTCACCGTCGGCGGCATGTCCCACGCCGTCCTCTCCGGCCGCATCGCCTTCCTGCTCGGCGTCACCGGACCGAGCTTCACCCTCGACACCGCCTGCTCGTCCTCGCTGATCGCGACCCATCTCGCGTGCCAGAGTCTGCGCCGCGGCGAATCGAATCTGGCGCTCGCGGGCGGCGTGAATCTCTTCCTGTCGCCCGAGGGCAACATCGCGCTCTCGCGCAGCGGCATGCTCTCGATGAGCGGAGCCTGCAAGGCCTTCGATGCGAGCGCCGACGGCTTCGTGCGGGCGGAGGGCGCGGGCGTCGTCGTGCTGAAGCGGCTCGCCGATGCGCTCGCCGACGAGGACCCGATCTACGCCGTGATCCGCGGGAGCGGCATCAGCACCGATGGCCGCGACGGCGGCCACATGATGGCGCCCGGGCGCAAGGGGCAGGCCCAGGCGATGCGCGACGCCTACGCGCAGGCAGGCATCGATCCGTCGCGCGTTCAGTATGTCGAGACCCACGGCACCGGCACGATGATCGGCGATCCCGTCGAGATCGGGGCGCTGGCGGACGTGATGGGGCCCGGTCGCGATCCCGACGACGCCGCTGCGCGTCGCTTCGGTGAAGGGCAACCTCGGCCATACGGAGTCGGCGTCGGGCGTCGCCGGCCTGATCAAGGCCTGCCTCTCCATTCGCCATCGCATGCTTCCGGCGCAGCTGCATTTCGAGACGCCGAACCCGGCGATTCCCTGGGACGAGATTCCCGTCCGCGTGCAGTCGGAGACGACGCGCTGGCCGACGGCGGGTCCGGCGCTCGTCGGCGTGAACTCCTTCGGCATCAGCGGCACGAACGCGCACGTCGTGCTCGAGAGCCCGCCCGATCGCGCGCCGGCCGGCTCGCTCGCCCGGCGCGAGCCGCGGCCCGCAGGCCGCCCTTGGCTGCTGCCGATCTCGGCCCATGACCCGAGCGCGCTGCATGACATGGCCGCGTCCATCCGGGTCCGACTCGAGGGCTGCGATGCGGGGGCGGTCGATGATCTCGTCCACACGCTGTCGCGTCGTCGATCGCATCGCGCCCTGCGCATGGGCGTCGTCGGGAGAACCCCCGAAGCCCTGCGCGAAGCGCTCGATGGCTACCTCGCTGGCGAGCCGAGTCCGTCCATCCAGAGCGCCGCGGCGCGCCTCGATCGGCGACCGAAGCTCGTGATGGTCTTTCCCGGTCAGGGCTCGCAGTGGCCCGGCATGGGGCGCGAGCTGATCGCTTCGGAGCCCGCCTTTGCCGCCTCGATCGATCGTCTCGACGCCGCCTATGCCGCGCACGTGGATTGGTCGCTGCGCGCGTTGCTCGAAGGTCGCGGCGATTTCGACTGGACCACGCGCCTCGACGTGCTGCAGCCGCTGCTCGTGGCCTTCGAGATCGCGCTGGCCGAGCTCTGGGAGAGCTTCGGCATCCGGCCCGATCGCGTCGTCGGGCAGAGCATGGGCGAGATCGCCGCCGCCTACGTGGCGGGCGCGCTCGATCTCGAGTCCGTCGCGCAGCTCGCGTGTCATCGCGGGCGCGTCGTGGCCCGAGCGAAGGGTCGGGGGGCGATGGCGGTCGTCGCGATGAGCCGTTCCGAGACCGAGGAGCGACTCGCCGCGTTCCCGTCCGGCATCGAGATCGCCGGGGTGAACTCGCCCTCGACCACGATCGTCTCGGGCGATCGGGACACCGTCTCCGCCTTCGTTCGCGAGGTCGAGGCGGAGGGTCGCTTTGCGCGCCGGCTGGAGGTGGATTTCGCCTCCCACTGCTTCCACATGGAGCCGCTGCTCGAAGACTTCGCGGCGGCATCGACCGGGTCACGCCCGTGAGGGGCGCGTGCCCTTCGATTCGACCGTCGACGGGCTCGAGAAGTCGGGACTCGAGCTCGGCGCCGACTACTGGGTTCGAAATCTGCGCGAGGCGGTGGCCTTCGATCGCGGGATCACGACGGCGCTCGAGGGCGGAGGGGAGATCTTCCTGGAGGTGTCGCCGCACCCGTCGATGCCCCGCGCCATCGAGGAGATCGCACAGTCGCTCGGAAAGACATCCTGTTATGTCCCGTCCCTGGCGCGCGGGGAGGACGAGGGAGGAAGTCTCGTCCGGAGCCTGGGTGCGCTCTTCACCCGAGGTGTCGCAGTCGACTTCGACGCCTTCGCTCCGACGGGCCGCGTCGTCGAGACGCCGCTCTACGCCTATCAACGCGAACGATACTGGTTCAGCGAGCGCAGTCGCCTCGACCACGACCGGGCCATCCATCCCTTTCTCGGCGCGGGCTCGGACTCCTCGCTCGATCCGCGCGTCCGATCCTGGGACTTCATGCTCGACGCCGATTCGGCTGGCTTCGTCGCGGACATGCGGCTCGGCGGCGCGCCCTTCGCCGCGGTGGGCCTGCTGATCGAGCTCGCGCAGGCGGCGTCGGCGGATGCCTTTCCTGGGCAGAAGACCCGCCTCCGGGATCTCGAGCTGCTCCATCCGATCGAGCTGGGTAGCGGTGGGCGACGACGAGTGCAGGTCGTGCTTCGACGCGGGCACGACGATTCGCACGAACTCCGCGTCTCGACTCGCCGGGACGACGGCGACGATTGGCGGCTTCACGGTCGCTGCCGAGTCGAGATTGCGCGCACGGCAGCCGAAGACGGAGCGCTCGCTGCGCAGTCGAGCCTCGAGGCAACCTCGCGTGAGTCGATCTCGTCAGAACGCTACGCCGAGGCTCTGCGGCGGGTGGGGCTCGAGCTCGGCCCGAAATGTACGACGCTGCGGGAGCTCGCGGTGTCGCGTGGCTCGGAGACTGCGAGCGTATTCGGTCGCATGATGTTGCCCCGTGTCGTCGAGGCCGAGTGGCACGCGTTTCATGCGCATCCCGCGCTGGTCGAGGGTGCTCTTCAGCTGGCGAGTCTGCTCGGAAGCAGCGGTCGCGCCGTGGGGGTCGAAGCGCTCGATCGTTTCGAGATCGACGGGGGCCTGGGCAGTGACGTCTGGTGCCGAGCGACGCGCCGCGCGATCGAGGGGCGAGCCGATGGAGAAGAGGGAGAAGCGGGCGCCTTCGTCGTCGACTACGACTTCTTCGATCGGGAGGGAACGCCGGTCGCACGGCTCTCGGGCGCTCGGCTTCGTGTGCTGCCGGCGATCGACGCAAAGCGCGCGGAGGCGGCGAGCGGATTGCACCCGATCACCTGGCAGCCGCTCGCGGAGATGGATGATCCGACCACCGACTCCAATGGCAAAGAGGTCGAACGGTGGCTGGTGATCTCGGATGACTCGACCGAGGCCGGGCTGCTCGCCACCGAGCTGCAGAAGCAGG
The DNA here is from genome assembly GCA_963698485.1 of uncultured delta proteobacterium. Lineage (GTDB taxonomy): Bacteria > Myxococcota_A > UBA9160 > UBA9160 > UBA4427 > UBA4427. The sequence goes on from CAVORA010000007.1 coordinate 815,306, forward strand.
GTGCGAGCGCACGGTTCTGCGAGAAGGTCGAGGATCTGGCGCCCCTGGTGGAGCTGATGAACGCGGAGTCGCATCGACCGTGGGGCTTCGTGCTGCTCGCCTGGGGCACGGGCTCGGCGGGAGGGGATCCGGAGCCCGAAGGCCACCGAGCGTATCGCGTCGCCAGCTGGGCCGACGCCATCCGCCCCCATGCGCTCGACGCTCGTCAGTTCTGGATCGCGACGCGTGGGCTGCAGCCGATCGCGCCCGGCGAGCGGCCGGTCGAGCAGATCGGTCGGCACGTCGCGCGAGAGATCGAGGCCTTTACGGACGCGGTGGAGCTGCACGTCTGCCGGCTCTTCGATGCGAGTGCCGAGGTCCGGCCGCGCGAACGCCGACATCTCGCTTCATTGCTCGGGCGCTCGGGAGAGGAGCGGCAGTTCGTGTCGCGCGGCGACGAGGTCTTCGTGCCGCGGCTCGGCCAGGCCGTCCCGGCTCGCAGCGCGCGGGGCGTGGTGCGTTCGAGTGCAGCCGGCGAGCGAAGCTTCCGGGCCGAGATCCGCCCCGAGGCCCACGGGATCGCGAGCATCGGATTCATCGAAGACGCCCATCCGCCCGACCCGAGCGCGCTCGGGTCGAACGAGGTCGCCGTCGAGGTCCGGTCGGTCGCGCTCTCCCAGCTCGACGTGCTGTCGAGCCTGGGCCTGTCGCGCACGCCAACCGACGTCGGATCCGATCGAAGGGTCGCCGTCGAGGCAGCGGACGGAGCCTCCGAGGACCCAGCGGTGCCCGGCCGCGACTTCGCCGGCGTGGTCGTCGGAGTCGGTCGCGCAGTCTCCGGCCTGTCGGTCGGCGATGCGGTCGTCGGGCTGTCTCGCGGCGCGCTCGCGCGCGGGCTGGTCGTGTCCCGCAAAAACGTCGTGCGTATGCCCGCTTCCCTCGGTTTCGAGCACGGTGCGGCTCTGCCCTTCGCGTACGTGGTCGCGCGTCACGCGCTCGAGGACGTCGGGCGCGTTCGCCCTGGCGATCGCGTGCTCGTCGGGGGGGCTTCGGGAGGGATCGGGCTGGCTCTGATCGCGGTTGCGAGGCGGCTCGGCGCGCAGGTGACGGCGAGCGCGCAAGGCGAGCAGCGAAGCCGCGCCCTCGAAGCACGCGGCATCCCGGCGATCGACTCGTCTGACTCGGTGGCGTTCGCGGCGGCTCTTTCCGGACGGGAATTCGACGTGATCGTCGGATCCGATTCGGGCGCGCGACTGCACGGGCTGATCGCGCGTCTGGCCTCCGGCGGGCGCTATCTCGACCTGTGTCCGCGCTTCGACTTCGAGCGGCCCGAGCTCGGATCGCTCTCGCTCGGGCGCAACCGTTCGCTCTGCTCGATCGATAGCGCCGAATGGATGCGCAGCGAGCCGGCCGCGGTCGGCCGTCTGCTCGAGGAGTCGATGGCGGCAGTCGAGCGAGGGGAGCTGCCGAGCCTGCCCGTCACGAGCTTCCCCGTTGCGGGCGCCCATCGCGCCCTGCGCTTCATGGCGCAGAATCGTCATCTCGGTCGCGTCTGTCTCGACCTCTCCGCGGCCGACGCCCTGGCGATCGAATCGCGGGTGCAGGACACGCAGAGCCTCGCGGGCCGCGGGCCCTGTCTGGTCAGCGGGTCGGGGAGCCGGCTGCGTTCGCGCGTGATCGAATGGCTGCAAGGGAAGCAGGCCGACGCGATCGTCGAAGCGCCCATGGGCGAAGGCGTCGAGGAGCTGCTTTCCATCTCGACCGGCGTCTCCGCATCGGAGGAGCTCGGCGCATGGATTCATGTCGCGGCGGAAGACGAGCCCGGGCGCGCAGCGATCCGCGAGCGGATGGCGAGCCTGCCCGGATGCCTGCGGGTCTTCATGTCGCTTCGCCCTCCGGTCGTGGGAGATCCGGCCAAGGATCGCGCCTGGGAGACGCGGCTCTGGGTCGACCGGCTATCGATCGGCGTGGCCCACGCGACGGGACCCTGGCTCGACCTGTCGGTCTCCGAGGACGTTTCGGGTGAGCTGCTGTCGGCGGCGCTCGACGAAGGGCGCGCGACGGCTGTGTGCAGACCGGACGGACCGCAGCGCCTGGATGACGAAGCGGACGCGAGGGCCGCGCTCGTCGTGCTCGAGGGCGAGGAGCTGTCCCAACGCCTCGCTGGGGGCGTTTTGCCGAGTCCGCTGCTCGCGGATCTCGTCGCCGACGCGGGTGGGAGGGAGAACGCGCTGCCCACGCACAGCGAGTTCAAGGCGCTCTCGCCGCCCGAGCAGAAGAGGGCGATGCAGGCCTTCGTCTTCGCCGAGCTGAGCGCGGTGCTCGGGCTGGGCGCGACGCAGCGCGACGCGCTCTCCGCTGCGAGTCGACTCGACACCCTCGGCCTCGATTCGCTGATGAGCCTCGAGCTCTTCATGGGGCTCGGTCGCTCGCTCGAGCTCGAGATCACGCCCGATTGGTTCGAGTCGATCCCGACCCTGGCCGAGGTCGCGACCCGACTCGCCGAACGTTATGCGGCGAGCGCGCGGAGTCCGTCATGAGTGCCGCCCCGGCGATTGTGCGAGGCCCCGTCCGGCTGGCGATCTCGGATCCGCGGCCGCGCGGGGAAGCGATCCTCTTCGTTCACGGCTTCTCGCATAACCGCAGTGTCTGGCACGACGTCGTGGACTCCTTGCCGGAGCGCTGGCGCCCGATCTCGCTCGATCTGCGGGGCCATGGTGAATCGGACTGGTCGGCGTCGGGCGCCTACGATCTGTCGGACTACGCGAGCGATCTGCCGGCATGCCTCGACGCGCTCGGCGTGGAGCGGGCGCATATCGTCGGGCATTCGCTCGGCGGCAACGTCTGTACGCTCTTCTGCGCGGAGCATCCCGAGCGGGTACGCTCGCTGACGCTCGTGGATACGGGTCCATCGCTTGCCGTCGAGGGGGCGGCGCACGTGCTCGGAGAGGTCGGCGACGCGCTTCGATCCTACCCGTCGACCGAAGCGTTCCGCGAGCAGCTGTCGCGGCTGCACCCGGTCGGCGACGGCGCGCTCCTCGATCGGCTCGCGCGGGCTTCGCTCGTTCGTCGACTCGATGGTCGCTACGAGCCCGCGCTCGATCCGGGCGTGCTGGGAGAAGGGCTCGGCTCGGTCGCTTCGGTGGACGCGGAGGCGATGGAGGAACGGCTGTGGCAGGCGTTGCGTGCGCTCGGCTGTCCGGTCCTGGTGTTGCGAGGGGGGCTGTCCTCGATTCTCAGCGAAGAGGTCGCGCGGCGTATGGTGGAGACGGAGCTCGTGGCGGGACGACTCGAGACGCTGGCTCGCGCGGGTCACGCCATCATGATCGACGACCCCTCCGGTCTGAGCGAGCGGCTCATCCGATTCCTGGGCGATGCGAGCATCCGGCCCGAACGCTAGCTCGGCGCGCTCATTCGGGATCCAGCGTCGGCACGCTCCAGCCGCGAATCGACCGGGTACGACGGCCCGGACGCTGCTTGCCGCCCTGTCGCTCGAGCGTCTCGAAGTGGATCTGCGGCGCGGCGTCGGTCGCCTCGGAGACACGCGAGCCGCCCTCGGGTCCCCATCCCTTGTCGTAGGGCGAGAGCATGTGCTCGTGGATGCAGTGGTTCTTGAAGAACCTCCAGCGTCCGTTCTCGCGCTTGTACTCGTAGTCGAGGGTGGCGATGCTCCAGGCGGGCTTCTGGGTGTCCGGATCGATCAAGAGCGTCAGCAGGAACCAGCGTCCGTAGGCGTCGTCGCCGTCGACCGTGACCGTCGGGTTCGCGAGCATGTCGAAGGCCCAGCCGCCGGCCCCTTCGAAGCCCGGCATGAACTCGAGATAGAACTGCTCGATGTCCGCCTTGGATCGCAGCTCGCCGAGGATGCCATGGTCGTAGCTCGCCTCCTCGGCGAAGCAGGCGACCGCGTCCTCCCAACGCGCGTCGTGCATCGCCTGCATGTATTCGCGCGTCAGGCGATGGATCTCCTCCTTGTCTTCGAGCTCCTGCACACGGGTACGCAGCGCGGCGACTTCGCGTGCCAGGGCCTCGAGGGTCATCTCGCTCATGTTGGATCCTCCTGCGCTCTGCGATCGGGGGCGCCCGACGGCGAGTGATGGTTCGTGGGGCGTCATGGGACGCTCAGCGGGTTGCGCGATAGGCCTCGACGATCGGCGATAGCTCCGTCGGCGATGCGCCGTGCAGGATCACCCCGTCGCAGCCGAGGTCGAGCTGATGGCGGATCGCCGCGACGCATTGATCGGGGCTGCCGGTCGCGGAGTACGAGAGCCATTCGTCGGGGATCAGCGTCGCGATGTGTTCGAGCTGCTCGGTCGTCGCGTGCACGTCGATGCCGCCGCGAAAGGTGGCGACGACCTCGTCGGCTCGGAAGCGCTCGAGCACGCTCTTGTCCCAGCCGTTCGTATCGATGAGCAGGTCACCATAGCCCTGCAGATAGGTCGCGAGTCGTCCGACGGATTTCATCAGCCGTCGGTCTTCGGGGATGTGGTCCCCGATCGTGGCGAAGCAGGACCAGACCTTGACGTCGTCGGGGCTGCGTCCCGCCTGCTCGGCCGCGCGCTTCACCGTCTTCACCGCGTTCGCGGTCGTCTCGTCGCTGAAATAGGTGTGGAGCACGACCTCGTCGAAGCAGCGCCCGCCGAGCGCCAGGGAATGGGGCCCGAAAGCGACCAGCAGCAAGGGCACCTCGTCGACCACGTTCGGACCCAGCTGGAGATAGGGAAAGGAGCCGACCGGCCCGTCGTGTCCGATCACGGCTTCGCCGGCCAGCAGTCGCCGCGTCAGCCCGGCGAAATCCTCCATCTGGGCCGTGGTGATCGGCGGGATCCCGTAGGCCTTCTGCATGGGGGCGATGCCGCGGCCGATGCCCAGCACGAAGCGGCCGCCGGTGAGTCCGTGCATCGTGAGCGCGTAGCCGGCGGTGACGATCGGATGGCGCGTGTTGTGGTTGGTCGCGGCGGTCGCGATGCGGATGCGACTCGTGACCGCACCGGCGGCGCCGGAGAGCGTGCAGATCTCCTTCTGGTTGTATCGCTCGGAGAGGAAGGCCGTTCCCAGACCCATGGCTTCGCCCTGCTGGACCTCTTCGATCAGGTCACGCGGGTGATTCGGGCTGGCCGGCGAGGGCGTAGAAACCGAGCTCGGGGTTGATCGTGGACATGCAGGCTCCTTTTGTCGTAGGGGAAGAATCGGGAAGGCGGAGGCAGTGAGGGTGTCAGCGATCCTGGACTGGCGGCTCGGGCTCTCTTCCGGGCGTGCTCGTCTCATCCGAGGCCTCGACGGAGCCGATCGTGCGGGCGAACCAGTCGCTGATGATCGGGTAGGCCACCACGATCCAGAAGACGAAGGGGAGAGCGTCGGAGAGGAGCGAGGGGACGAAGGGCAGATGCGCGCCGCGATGGACGCGCTCCGTCAGGTTCAGCGCCAGATGTCCGACGAAGAGCGCGAAGAGGCCGCAGGCGAGGCCGATCGAACGCCGCCTCAGCGTCAGCCCCGGCGTCACGAGCACGAGTCCGACGAAGGGCACGAAGTTGATGTAGCGCTGGCGGAAGGCGCCGACCCGGGCGTCGCCGAAGCCGATCAGCTCGTAGATCGGGGGTGCGACGGCCTTCAGGAAATGGCCGTAGGCGACGCGCCCCCACTCGGTCCAGACCCAGGTGAGCCCGATCGTGACGACGACGAAGCCCGCGATCACGCCGAGCATACGGCGGGAGGAGGGCATCCGGCTCTCGGGCGGCGTCGCGGAGGTCATCGGCGCACGAAGAGCTTGATCCAGCCGTAGAGCACGCTGACGATCATGGCGATCAGCGTCGCCTGCCAGAAGTAGACGTGGAAGAAGTCGAAGTAGTCGCCCCAGTGGCGGCCGACGAGCAGCAGCGTCGCGATGCGCAGGAGGTTGAACAGGAAGATCGCGGCGCAGCCGAGCACGACGCCGATCAGACGGGTTCGGATCGGGGCGGGGAAAGCCAGGACGCAGGCCGAGTAGATGAGCATCTCGAGCAGCCCCACGCATTCGATGATGATCGAGACCGCGAAGCCGTCGAAGGTGACGAGGTTGCCGCGGTGGGTCGTGAGATCGGTGAAGATCCGCACGAAGTGATGGACGCTCGCGGCGGTCAGCTCTTCGAGTCGCTCGAGGGGACGGCGCAGATCGTCGAGCATCGCGTTGAAGATCGATCCGATCACCAGCAGATAGACGAGCACCAGGATCGGGTATCGGACCTGTGGATTGGACCACAGGATTCGGAGGCGCTCGGGGATGCCGACGCTCGGGCGCTCTGCGATCGGACTCTCTTCGCCCTGGGGCATCCGTCGTGCTCTCACTTCGAGCGAGGCACGCCGGCCAGGACCCTTTGCCCTGCGCGGATCATCCGTGCCGAAGGCCTCGATCCTAACTCATCCCCGGACGAGTTCCGGAAGGGCCTTCGAGGGTGTCGACGGGGGCGGGATCGGGGCTGCTCGAGCCGCGATTCGAAGCGCGGACCGCTCAGCGCGATGTGCCCGGGATGCCCTTCTCCGAGAAGCGATAGCCGATGCCGCGGATCGTCTCGATCGCGTCCTTCGCTCCGTCGAGCTTGCGTCGAAGACTCTTGACGTGCGCGTCCACGCTTCGCTCGGTGGGGTTCTCGCCCGCGTTCCATGCCTCGGCGATCAGGTCGGCGCGGCTGAGCACGCGACCGCGATGGCGCGCGAGCGTGGCCAGCAGGGCGAACTCGCGCGGCGTCAGCGGGAGCGTCGTGCCATCGAAGCGCACCTCGCGTCGGTCGCCGTCGATTGCGAGCAGGCTCGCCGGATGGGCGGCCTCTTCGGCTTCGCGCTCGACGGGGATCACGCTGCGTCGCAGTACGGCCTTGATGCGTGAGGAGAGCTCGCGCCGGAAGAAGGGCTTGGCGAGAAAATCGTCGGCGCCGCATTCGAAGGCGAGGATCCGGTCGCTCTCGGTCGACCAGCGGCTGATCAGCACGATCGGCACGTCGGCCAGCGCCGTGCTCTCGCGAAGCTGGCGACACAGGGCGAAGCCCGAGCCATCGCGAAGCGCGAGCTCGCTCAGCACGAGGCGCGGCTCGTTGCGGGCGACGCGCTCGAGCGCCTCCGCGACCGTCTCGACCTCGACCAGCGGCAGGTTGGAATCTCGCATGGCCTCACGGACCGCGACGTTGCTGTCATCGTCGGAGTCGACCAGCAGGGCAAAGTCATGTTCGGGGTTCGCGGCAGCCATTGGAGATTGACGGAGGAAAGCACTGCCTGGTCACGATCAGGTGACAGAAGGGCGAGAAAACCTTCACGATCGCGTGGCGAATCGATGGGTGTGCGCCATGGGCCGATTCGCGCACGTTGCCGCTCGCGTCCGCCCTGCGCGCGGGGAAGCCGAGTGTCGAAGCCGGGCGGGAAGCTTCACGCTGCTCGTCAAGCTCCATCACGATCACGCAAATGTCATCGAGGCGCGACTCGATCGTGTCATCCGCCCTCCATACTGCGGCGCGTCGAGGGAGGCTCCGATCCGCCATTTTCCCTCGAAGAATCGTTCCGAATTCAAGCACCCGACCAAACAAGAAGAGAGAGACAAGCACTATGCGGTTCAGCAGAGTCCTGGAATTCGCGCTCGCACTGGCCATCGCCGGCTCGACGAGCATCGCCGCGGCACAGGTCACGCCTGTGTCGGCCAACGTCACCACTCCCCAGACCTGGTGCGACGACGAGACGGAAATGTTCCTTCTCCAGCCGATCTTCGTGAGCTCGAAGCTCACGATCAATGCAGGCTGCATCATCCGGGGCAACCCGCGATCGCAGGCCTTCAACGCCGGGACTCCGACGGTCGGTGCCCCCGGTGCACTGATCATCTCGCAGGACGGCTTCCTGGACGCTCAGGGCACCGCCTCGAACCCGATCATCATGACCACGGGCGCGCAGGACGTGAACGGGGACGGCATCGCCGACGACTTCGATGCCAATGATTTCGCGGATCCGTGGAACGGCGTGGGCGCGCTGCCGGCGCAGCTCGACGACACCCCGGCGACGAACCCCCTCGCTCCTCTCGATGCCGCCGGCAACCAGACCGCCGGCCTGTGGGGCGGCGTGGTGATCCTGGGTCGCGCGCCGACCAACCTCGGTGACAACCTCGTCACGGGCTACGGCACGGCGACGGTCGAAGGCCTCGCGGTTCCCGGCTATCCCGCCGGCGGGGCGCGCTACGGCGGCTACCAGCCGCACGACTCCTCCGGCATCATCCAATACGTCTCGGTCCGGCACGCGGGCGACGAGATCGGTGAGGGCAACGAGCTGAACGGCATCACGCTGGGCGGCGTCGGGGACGGCACGATCTTCGAGTTCGTCGAGGTCTACACGAACCAGGACGACGGCATGGAGTGGTTCGGTGGAACCATGAACGGCCGCAACCTCGTGAATTCCATGATCGGCGACGACTCCCTCGACATCGACCAGGGCTTCAACGGCAACATCCAGAACGCGCTGATCGTCGCGACCTTCTTCACGGAGAACGACGGCGGCTCCTTCGGGCCCTCTTCGGGCGACAACATGGGTGAATGGGATGGTGATGACTGCCCCGGCTGCAACATCCAGATCGACGACCTGACCTTCGCGTCGCCGCCGGTTCCCTCGTCCTGGCCCAATGCCCACCCGGTCATCTACAACCTGACGGGTCTCGGCGCGCTCGACGAAGACGGCAACAACCCGGCTGTCAGTCCGGCGGGCGCCAACCGCGGCATTCGCGGGCGAGATGGCTGGACCGGCGCGGTCGTCAACTCGATCCTCAACAACGTCGACGGCACGGCGTGTCAGATCGACGCCAGCGCCGGAGCGCCGGAGCCGGACGTGATCCGGATCGTCGCTTCGACCTTCGCGGATTCGGGTGCACCCAGTGTCGATTGCCCCGCGGCGATCACGGCAGGGGATGCGGCCGTGGCGGCGGGCGAGTACGACGGTGGGACCGTCAACTTCCCGGCGGTCGCGGGCGAGATCCTCGTGCAGGACAACTACTTCTTCATTCCCACGGGCGTCGGGGGCAAGCTCCTCGGCTCGAAGGTGGGCGCTCCGGCGGATCCCCGTCCGGCGAACCCGACGGCCGCGAACGTCTCGGGTGGCGTGCGGCCGCGTGGCGCAGGGCTCGATGCCTCGGCGACGTACCGCGGTGCCTTCCCGGCCTCGCAGCCGCTGTGGACCGCGGGTTGGACCACGCTCAGCCAGGGCGGAATCCTCGTCGACAACTAACAGTCGCCGCTCACAGGGATTTCGAATCAGCCTGAAGAAGCAGCCCAGGTAAAGAAAAGAGAGAAAGATCATGAAGATGAAACTGACGAAGCTCGCCTGTGCGTTCGGTCTCTCCGCCCTGATGGCGGGACCGGCGGCGGCGGAGCTGGTCGCGGGTTGGGACTTCTCCAACCTTCCGGTGGACGGAGCCTCGGTTCCGGCCTCGCTCGCGGCCAACTACACGGCGACCGGAACGTCCGGCACGCTGAACGTCTCGGGAGACGTCGTCGCTTCGGCGATGGAGCCCGGATCGAACGAGACCGATGACGCGGGTCTGCAGGGGGGGATCGACGGCAACGGCTTCGTGACGGCGCCGACCTTCCCCTTCGGAACGACCTCGTTCTCGGGCGGCGAGTACCTCGGACTGACGGCTCGGGGTACGGCCAGCGCGGAGTTCGACGCGAGCCTCCCGGCTCCTTCGAGCTCGTACTGGCAGCTGACCTTCGGCGCACGGGCGATCGTGAACAAGGGCGTCGCCAGCAACGGTCGCACGACCGTGGGCATCTCCTTCGGAGATACCTGCGCCTCGGCGGCGTCGGTGGGCGATGTCGAGATCGGCGCGGAGGACACCGCAGTCAGCCTCTTCCTCGGCCCGACGGGGGTCGCGGGGGGCTGCGTGGTGTTCGATCTGGATGGTTCGACGAACCAGCCGCTGATCGACAACGTCGCGCTCTCGACCGTGCCCGAGCCGGGCATGGGCGCGATGCTGGTCGCCGGAGCACTGGGCCTGACGGGCCTCGTGCGACGACGTCAGCGCTAGAACGACCCGAACGTCGACGGTCGGTCAGTGAGCCGGCCGTCGACGAACGTTCTGACAGGAACCGAATCGAGACAAGAGGAGCCGTCGCCCGATCGGGCGACGGCTTCTCGACGTCGCGGGGCAGGCCTGGGAATCCTGGTGCAAAGCTGGCGAGACGGGGTCGTTCGGCCCCGGTCGTGCCTCCGATGCGCAGCGCCTCTCGATCACGAAGGGAAGCCCTGTTGAAGAAGAACCCGTCCCGCTGCCGCGCTGGATCGCCAGCATTGCTGTGGATGTTCGTCGTGCTCGGCCTGGCGGCCTGCCTGCCGGGTCCGTCGGGGCTCCCGATCGCCGAAGAGCCGCCTTCGGCCCGGGTCGTCGAGGGTCTCTACACCGCCGCCGATCCGACAGCGCCCGCTGTCGACCTCGACAATCTCTACGCCAGCGAGCGCTTCTGGCCCCATCAGGTCCGGCTGGTCGAGGATTGGAAGCCAGCCGGATGGGAAGGCGATTTCGGCTGGGGCATGGGCGTGCTGCTGCGCGTTCGCGAGGATGGCGCGCTGCGCGTCGACTTTTCGCGCTTCGGCAAGCATTGGATCCCCGCCGAGGTGACCGACGTCGTCGAGCGCGCGAACGAGATCCGGCTGGGCACCGGCCACAAATTCGGCCCCAATCTCTTGATCGCGCTCAAGAACCGTCTGCTCGATCCGAGCGGACGGACCCTGCGCGAGATTCCGAATGACTTGATGGAGCGGCGACTCTTCCTGATGGTCTTCGCCGATCCGCTGGCCGAGGATTTCGACGCCGTCGCGGCGGGGCTGGCGACGCTGGCCGGAGAGCCCGACGTCGAGGTCGTCCTGCTTCCGCAGGGTGGGCACCGCGATTCAGAGGTCTACAGGGCATGCCACGACGCGGGCTGGCGCGGGTCCTTCCTGCTGGATCGTTTCTCGCCTGCCTACACCGAGGGTCTGCTCGATGATCCCCTGCGGATGCCCTTCCTGCAGCTGGCGACGCCGGAGGGCCGACTGATCTGGGCCGCGCCATGGACGGCCGCAGCGCCCGCGATCGTTCGGGAGCGCCTGGGGCGATCGCTCGGGGGTGCCGCACGGTCGTCGTGAGCCGAGCTCGAGAATGCCTTTCCCGTGTCTGTTCTGTGAAGGTGGCTGACTGTTTTTGACAAAACCATGATGAAAAAGCGCACCGTCGTGAACGGCTCTCGAGAGCTGGTATCTCTTCGCCGACCGGGAAAACAAGTGAGACGAAGATCATCCATGCGCTGCAAATCCCCCAGAACGACGACCGCCCTGTGCCTCGTTTCGATGACCCTGATGACGGGGCTCGTCGCGCCGGGTGTGCTCCGAGCAGAGGGCGCGGTGAACGCGTTCCGCTCGAAGATGGAGAAATGGGTCGAGACCCGGCAGATCCTCTCCGAGGAGCGCAGCGAATGGCTCGTCGAGAAGGAGACGCTCGAGGCGACGCGGGATCTGCTCCGGCGCGAGCGGGACGACCTGCGCGCCGAGATCAAGGAGTTCGAAGAGGCCGGCGCTGGCGTCGACGAGGAGCGCCGCGAGCTGTTGCTGAAACGCGCCGAGTACCAGCGAGCCGCCGAGTCGCTGAAGGCGAAGGTGGTCGAGCTCGAGAAGCAGGTGCTCGACATCGCGCCCCAGCTCCCGGATCCCTTGCGCGATCGGCTCGAGCTGCTGCTGGTCCAGATCCCGGAAGATCCCGCCAATACCGAGGCGGCCCTCGGGCAACGATTGATGAACGTGCTGGGGGTGCTTGCCCAGGCCGAAAAGTGGAACAGCACCGCCACCTTCGTGGGCGAGACCCGCGCGGTCGGCCAGGGCGACCAGAAGGTCCAGGTGCGCACGCTCTACTGGGGCCTCGGCGAGGCCATCTACGTCGACACCCAGGGCAAGGTCGCCGGGATCGGACGCCCGACGCCCGAGGGCTGGCAGTTCGTCGACGATCCATCGCTCGCCGAGGACGCCGCGCTCTTCCTCGACATCTACGAGGGCAACGTGGACACGATCGCGTTCGTTCCGGTCCCCGTCGAGCTCAAATGACCGAGGCTCGAGGAGGCGCCGGCCGGGCGCAGCGCGCTCGATCCGAGACGTCGACCTCGCTCCATCCGCCTCGCCCCACGCTTTTCGACAACGCTCCGCAGCCCGCGTCCGACGGACGCTCACGGATCGAATTCATGACCAGAATCCTCCCGGTTTTCGCTCTCGTGCTGATGCTCTCGTCGAGCGTGGCCGGCTCTGCCCTGGCGCAGGGCTTCGAGGCCCAGCAGTCCGCCCTCGACCAGCGACTCGAAGGCGCGCTCGGGCAGCTCTCGAAAGAGCGTGCGCGCATCGCTCGCGAGAAGCTTCCCCTCTCGAGGGACGTGTCGAAGCTCGAGTCCGAGGTCGCGTCCCTTCGCAAGCAGCGTGAGCGATTCCAGAAGGTGCAGGACTCGAGCACGATCGACCTGGCCTCGCTGCGCAAGCAGGTCGGCGCGCTCGGTGATCAGGACGAGTTCATCAAGAGTCGTCTCGGCGAGTTCCTGCGCGACTTCGAAGGTCGGCTCAACATCGCGGAGCTTCCCCGCTACGAGGCGCTGACCGAGGCGGCGAAGCTTTCGGACAAGAACGTGAACCTCGATGCCGAGGCCAAGCGCGACACCCAGGTCGCGGTCGTCGCCGCAGCGCTCGAGCGTGTGCGCGACCAGCTCGGCGGCCAGCGCTTCGACGGCGAGGCGCTGGGACCCGACGGCGTCCTCACGCAGGGCAAGTTCCTCGCGCTCGGGCCTTCGGTCTTCTACGTCAGCAACGACGGGAGCGTGAGCGGCCTGGTCGAGAATCAGCTGAACGCCGCGGATCCGGTCGTGGTCAAGCTGCCGGACGCACACGACGCGGCGCTCGCCGGAGTGGCTGGCTCGGGCGCGGGACGACTTCCGCTCGATCCGACGCTCGGCAAGGCGCTCAAGGTCGTGAAGGCGCGCAAGACGGTCGGTGAATACATCGCCGATGGTGGTGTCGTCGGGTACGTGATCCTGGCGCTCGGCTTCGCGGCCCTGCTGCTCACGACCTTCAAGGCGATCGAGATCCTCGGCTTCCCCGTCGCGGGTCACGAGGCGGTCGACGAGATCCTCGACGACCTCGCCGAGGGCAGCCAGGCGGCGGCGGCCAAGCGCGCCGCGGAGGTCCAGGGCGTCGCGGGCGACATGCTCCAGACCGGCGTCAGGCACGCGGGCGAGAGTCGGAGCGTGCTCGAGGAGCTGCTCTTCGAGAAGGTGCTGCGGGTGCGACCCACCCTCGAGCGCTTCCTGCCCTTCCTGGCGATCACCGCGGCGGCGGCACCGCTGCTCGGTCTGCTGGGAACGGTGATCGGCATGATCAACACCTTCCAGCTGATCACGATCTTCGGGACCGGCGACGCGAAGAGCCTCTCCTCCGGCATCTCGGAGGCACTCATGACGACCGCGCTCGGTCTGGTGGTCGCGATCCCGACGTTGATCCTCCACGGGGCGCTGTCGCGCATGGCCAAGCGCAAGCTCGGTCTCCTCGAAGAGCTCTCCGTGGCCTTCGTGAACGGCATCGACGTATTGCGCGGACCCAGCGCTCGAAACTGACCGAGGCCAGCCGGCGTCGCGCTTCGCGAAGCGAGTGAGGCTGCAAGGCAAACCGTTGGCCCATTGCGGGCAGCGAGGCGAATCGAATGAGCATGATCTGGCAGATCTGGACGAGTGGAGGGTGGGTGATGATCCCGCTCTTCGGTCTCGCCGTGCTCCTCTACGCGCAAGCCTTCCAGCTGGTGATGTACGTGCGTCGCACGAACCTGCGATCGAATACCGAGAAGCACTGGTTCGAATGGGTTCGCGAGCCAGCGAAGGCCGAGGGGCGCGTGCGCGACATCATCGAGTACACCCAGCGTGACGTCACGACGGGCGACCAGATCCGCAATCGCTTCGACGAGATCCGCATGGCTCTGGTCTCGTTGATCGAGCGGCGCACGGTCTTCGTCAGCACGCTCGTCGCGGCCGCGCCGCTGATGGGCCTGCTGGGGACCGTGCTCGGCATGCTCCAGACCTTCTTCGGCATCTCGACGAGCGGTGGCACCGAGACTGCGGGCGTCGTGGCGGCCGGGATCTCCGAGGCGCTCGTGACGACCCAGACGGGGCTCACGATCGCGCTGCCCGGCCTCTTCATCGTCATGATCATCCAACGCCAGCGCATGCGACTCGAGGCGAAGATCGCGCGCCTCGAGAGCCTGACGCTCAGCTACTTGAAGCTCGATTGAGGCCGCGGTCGCGCCCTCGAGAGCGACCGGAGGAAGGAAGCCGATGCCCCGCCGAAGCGTGCTGAGTCCCGACGAAGAGACCGAGATCAATCTGTCGCCGATGATCGACTGCATCTTCATCCTGCTGATCTTCTTCATCGTGACCACCGTCTTCGTCGAGGAGCAGGGACTCCAGGTCAGCAAGCCCGACGCCGCTGCCGTGTCCTCGGCCGAGAAGAAGGAGAACGTCGTCCTCGAGATCACGCAGCAGAACAAGGTACTTCTGGACGACAAGGAGATCGGCCTCGCCGACGTCGCGACGCAGGTGAAGGCAAGGGTCTCGGATCCCGAGACGCCGGTCATGATTCGCGCCCACGAGAAATCCGCGCACGGCGTCTTCGTGGGCGTCTGGGACGCAGCCAGGCGGGGCGGGGCCGTGCAGCTCAGCTTCAGCACGGTGAACTAGCATGCCGCGTCGAATGGTCAGCACCGAGCCGGAAGCCGAGACCGAGATCAACCTGTCTCCGATGATCGACTGCATCTTCATCCTGTTGATCTTCTTCATCGTGACGACCGTCTTCGTCGAAGAGCCGGGCGTCGATATCTACAAGCCGGATGCCACCGTCGATCTCGACCTCGAGAAGAACAGCATCATCATCGCCGTGACCGCCGACAACAAGGTGGTCTACGGAGGCAAGGAGCTCGGCATCTCGGGCGTGGGGGCGCGCGTGCGTGCGCTGCTCAACAAGGACGAGCTGCCCGTGATCATCCAGGCCGACTCCCGCTCCGACCACGGCGTCTTCTCGGACGTCTGGAGCGAGGTCAAGAACGCCGGTGCCAAGAAGATCAGCCTCTCGACGCGAAACGACTGATGGCCCACTCCTCCTTCAAACTGCCGACACCGCGGAACGAGCTGGCCCTGAGCATCCTGCTGGGCGTCGGATTCTCGGCCGCGCTCTTCCTGCTGATGGCGCTCGCGCAGATGCTCGGGGAGGTCGTCGTGCCCGTGAACGAGGTCGACGAGATCTCGATGACGTTCCAGGCGCCCGAGATCGAAGAGATCGAGGAAGAGCTGCCGCCGCCGCCCGAAGAGGACGAGCCGCCGCCCGAGCTCGAGGCCGAGCCGCCCCAGCTCTCGCTCGCCCAGCTCGATATCGCGCTCAATCCCGGGACGGGCGGGTCGTTGGCGGGTGATTTCGCGATGCCCACGATCTCGACCTCGTCTAGCGCGCTTGGAACCGAGGACTTCGTGGACTTTTCGGATCTCGATCAGGTGCCGCGCCCGATGCCCGGCTCGTCGCTCGACTTTCCGCGGCGACTGAAGCGCAAGGCCGTGAACGGTCGCGTCGTGCTCCTGATCAAGCTCGGAGAGGACGGCCGCGTGCTCGAGGCGAAAGTCGAGTCGTCGAACCTGCCCGACTTCGAGCCGATCGTCGCGAGCCAGGTGTCGAAGTGGCGCTTTACGCCGCCCACGAAAGAAGGCACGCCCGTGCGTGCGCAAGCCCGTTTCCCCGTCCCGATCCGGATCGGCGGATGACCAGGATGTCTCCCATGCAGACCCCCATCTCTCCCTCCTCATCCCTGCTGCGAGCGAGCGGCGCTCGTGTCCGGCGGAGCACTCCGCGTCACGGCGCGATCGCAATCGCGCTCCTCGTGGCCTTCGGTCTGGTGGCGAGCGATCGATCGGCTTCCGCTCAGCAGCCCTGGAGTGGTGCTTCGATCGTGCGCGATCCGGAATGGCAGAAGAGCTTCATGGGCAGCTACGGCTTCCTCTCCGGGGCCGAGCCCGACATCAAGCCCTCGGAGCTCGAGATCCTGAAGGAAGTCATCGAGCTGATGAAGAACAATCCGCGCACGGCGGCCACGGTGCTCGAGCAGCGCGCGGGCCCTGGCAGCAGCGCGGCCCTCGACTTCATCCTCGCGAATCTGCGCTTCCAGAATGGCGAGACGACGAAGGCGGTCGAGAGCTACGAGCAGGCGCTTCAGAAGTTCCCCGACTTCCGAAGGGCCCACAAGAATCTCGGTCTGCTGATGGTGCAGATGAACGAGTTCGAAGGCGCAGCCAAGCAGCTCACGCGCGCGATCGAGCTGGGTGAGCGGGACGGTCGGGCCTACGGGCTGCTCGGATACACCTACGTGAATCGGGAGAACTTCGTCGCCGCCGAGTCCGCCTATCGCAACGCGATCATGCAGCAGCCGGATTCGAAGGACTGGCAGCTCGGCCTGGCCCGATCGTTGAATGCGCAGGGGAAATATGCCGAGGCCGCCTCGCTGTTCTCGAGCTTCCTCGAGCAGTATCCGGAAGACGCCGCGGCCTGGAAGCTCCAGGCCAACGCCTATCTCGGGCTCGACCAGCCGTTGGCGGCGGCGGTGAATCTCGAGGCGGTGCGCATGCTCGGCAAGGCCGATGCCTCGACGCTCAAGCTGCTCGGCGACATCTACATGAACGAGGGCATCGCGGATCTCGCCAAGGACGCCTACCTCGAGGTCGTACGCAGCGATTCGAAGGGCACGCAGTTCGAGACCGCCTATCGCGCCGCCGACCTGCTGAATCGAGCGCAGGCCAACGCGGAGTCCGCAGATCTTCTCGCCTCGATCAAGAAGCGCTACGGCAAATCCCTCTCGACCGAGGATGAGCTTCAGCTGATGACGCTCGAGGCCAAGGTCGCGAGGGCTCGTGGTGACAAGAAGGGCGCCGCGCGCCTGCTCGAGTCGATCGTCGAGCGCGACGGTATGCGCGGCGACGCGCTCCTCGAGCTCGCCCGCTACCACCGCGACTCCGGCAACGACCAGCGGGCGCTGCTGCTGCTCGATCGGGCGCAGAAGCTCGAGGCCTACGAGTACGAGGCGCTCGTCGAACGCGCGCAGTTCCAGGTCGCCGCGCGGGAGTACGACCAGGCGGCGAGCTCGCTGCGACAGGCGCTGCGCTTGAAGCGCGAGCCTCGGATCGAGCGATTCCTGGCGCGTGTCGAGGACGCCACGCGACGTTAGGTCGGCAAGCGACTTTCAGGTGATCCGTTCGGAGCCCAGGCTCCGATTCCGAGCCCGCGACCCCCAAACCCTCGAGCCCTGGCGCTCGTCAACAAGCTGATTGGGCTGACATTGATCCCCTCCGAATTCTTCGGACGACAGAGCTCCCGGCTGCGAAACGCGCGTTGCGGAGGAGCGGAGCGGCGGGTTCTCGACGGCGACCTCGGCCGGAGATGGGCGCGCGTGCTTGCGCTGATCGCGTTGTCGCTCGGCCTCGCCCTGCCGGTGGAAGCCGTCGCCCAGGGCGCGACGAGTGGAACGATCTCCGGGCGGGTCTACGATGCCGCTACGGGAGATCCGATCGAAGGCGTCACGGTCGTGCTCGATTTTCCGGAGCCGCCCGACGGCAGCACGCCGGCGCAGGAGGTGGCCACGACCGGTGCGGTCGGCGACTACGAATTTGGCGAGGTGCCGACGGGCTACTACGGGCTGAGCTTCATCAAGTCCGGCTATCGCGCCTCCGTCATCGCGAATTTCGAGGTCGAGCCGGGGCAGGACAACGTCGCCGACTTTCCGATGCCGCGGCAGGAGACGACGGCGACCGGCGAGATCCTCGAGCTCGGCGAGTACGTCGTCGAAGCCGCGGTCGTGGGCGACCTCATGAACAACCTCGAGCTACGGCTCGAGTCCGATCAGATGGTCAACCTGCTCTCGGCGGAGGATCTCTCGAAGTTCGCGGCGAGTGACGTGGCGGATGCGCTCAAGCGCGTCGCCGGCGTGAACGTCGTCGAGGGACAGTTCGCGATCATTCGCGGACTCGAGGATCGCTACAGCAGCACGCTCTACAACGGTGCACCGATCCCGAGCCCGGATCCCGACAGCCAGTCCGTCCAGCTCGACCTCTTTCCGTCCGACATCGTGAGCAACCTGAACATCGGCAAGAACTTCACGCCCCAGTCGCCCAGCAACTCTGCGGGCGGATCGATCAACATCATCACCCATGATTATCCCGAGGAGCTGACCTTCAAGTTCCAGGGAGGGACCGGCTTCAACGAACGCTCCCTCGACGAGTTCATCCGCCTCGACAAGGGCTCGCCGATCGGCGTCAAGGAAGACGGCAAGGACCTGCTGGAGTCCGACTTCAGCGGACTGCTCGGCGGAACCCGTGAATGGAAGGGGCGTGACGTCCGATTCAAGATCGTCGCCGCGAACGAGATCGACTACGAGACGCGCAACGGCAAGCAGGGCATCTCGCAGCCGATTCGAACAAACGGTGCGCTCCGGCCGGACGGCACGTTCGCCTTCGTGCGGCCCGGCGGAAGTGGAGGCGGCGCGACCGGACGCCTCGATCGCCGCGGCCCCCAGTTTCAGCTGACCCAGAGCACCCGCCAGGAGCAGCGTACCTATTATGGCGGCCTCGGGATCGACATCGATCGGGAGGGCGCCCATCGGATCGATGGCTCGATCTTCTACACGAAGAAGAAGGACGAGACCGTTCAGTTTCGGGACAACGCGGTGCTGCCCGATTCGCCGCAGGGTGGCTCGTTCTACGACCAGATCAACGCGCAGACCGCGACGCGCCCGGCTGATTTCTCGGGTCGCCTGTGGGCCGACCACTGGATCTTCGAATGGTTCAATCCGGGGGAGCAGAACGGGGGCATCGCGAGTGGGCGTCATGCCTACTTCTCGCCGATCTACGAGAGTCGGACCTTCGACCGGGAACGCGAGCTCTCGGTCTATCAGTTGAATGGCGACCATGACCTGGCGAGCCTCGTCGACGGATTGAAGGCGACCTGGGCCGCCAACTACGCGGAGACGAAGCAGAAGGAGACCACCTTCAACGCGCGCTACTCCTTCAACACGGTCGAGAATCTGATCGAGGGCGAGGAGGGATTGACGGAGCCGTCGGTTCTACCCGCCCAGCCCTCGGACTTCACGGGGGAGGGGATCTACGCCGCGCGAAGCGACGTGGTCTTCGGTGCGAATGATATCGAGGAGAACCAGTATTTCGGGCGATTCGATCTGGAGTATGACTTCGAGCCCTTCCGCCATGTCGTCGCGACGGCTCGAGCCGGATACTGGTTCGAGCAGGCGAATCGCAGCGTCGACTCGCGCTTCAACTTCGGGGCGATCGGGAATCCTCGTAGTCCCGGTGTGCATACCCGGGACACGATTGGATCGATCACCCTCGACAGTTTCGATGCGTCCCTTCCTGGGTCGTTCTACAACGACGGAGCGGCGCCCCAATCCGATTTCACAGTGCTCGGCGTGACGCCCCAGGACATGGGTCGCCGAATCTTCGAGGGCGCACAGCTCGGCAGCAACTCGACACAGCCCCAGACCAGTCGCACGAAGCGCCAGATCTCCGCCACGAATCTCGAGCTGAAGCTCGAGCTCTTCGAGGATGTCGACCTGATCGGCGGCATTCGGATCGAAGATCTTCGCATCACCTCTGCCAATGATCCCTATACCGGCTTCTGCGGAAACGAGAGGTTCGTGAACAACGACTGTCCGGATCAGTCCATCCCACCCGGCCTGATTCCCAGTCGAACGCTCTATCTCGATCGGATCGACAATCCCGACGAGGGCGCACCGATTCCCAATCCGAGACTTCCTCCGCCGACCTACAACGACCAGATCATCGGGTTCCAGCCGATCTTCGACCCGGTCACGGGATTCGTCGACTGCCGCACCCGAGCCTGTCTCGATCAGGTGCTGCGCGGCGAGATCGATGAGTTCAACGTGCTGCCGTCGGTCTCGGCGGCCTATCGTCCGTTCGACGGTTGGGTCGTCCGTTTTGCCTACTCACAGACCGTCGCCCGTCCTTCGTTTCGTGAGCTCGGCTATTACACCTCGATCGAGTCGGGCAGTGACGACTACTTCGTGGGAAACCCCCAGCTCGGGACCTCCGACGTCGAGAGCTTCGACGGGCGCGTCGAATGGGTCTTCGGGGACTTTGGCGATCTGCTGGCGGCGAGCGTCTTCTACAAGACGATCCAGGATCCGATCGAGCAGGTCGTGCTGGTCGACGAGGGCAACGCGGACTGTACGGGCGTCTGCGTCTACCGAACGTATTTCAACAACCCGGATGAGGCGAAGCTCGTCGGCGTCGAGCTCGAAGGGCGCCGGACCCTCGACTTCATCGGCGGCAGGTGGCTCGGTGGAAATACGCTCGAGACGATCTCGATCGGTGGAAACTTCACGTACATCGACGCCGAGGTCGCGCGCAGTCCGATCCAGCGCCAGCGATCCCAGGCCTTCTACGGCATCGCTGCGGACGATCTCGCGAACGGTCTCCAGGAGTACACCGAGCTCAGCAGGAAACGACGCCTCTTCGGCCAGCCCGAGTGGATCGCCAACGCCGACATCACCTTCGATCACCCCGATTGGGGAACGAAGGCCACGCTCTCGATCTTCGCGATCAGCGAGGTGCTCGATGCGATTGGCGGCGCCGAGCTCTCGAATACCCAGGGCGTGATCGGCTTTGCCTTCGATCGCTACATCGACAAGTTCTACCAGCTCGATCTGGTGATGAGCCAGGCCTTCACGATTCCGAAGCTTCCCGGCGACTTCATCGCCAAGGTCAGCATCAAGAACCTGACCGATTCGACCCGCAAGGTGATCTACGACCAGGCGCAGACCATCGACGACGTGGCGGAGCGATCCTTCAAGGTCGGGCGCGACTACTCCTTCGCGATCGGTTACACCTTCGTCTATTAGGGTGATCCCTCTCCGAGGCGAGGCGGCGAATCCCCGATCTTCGTCGGAGAGGCTGGCGGGGTCTCGGGCATCGGGTCGCGCGCCCGATCGGTCGTCGATGTCCTCTGCCCGGTTCCGCCGCCAGTCGAGTGAAGTCCTGATCGGCGGCTTCGTTGGTAGCCTCACCTCCGTTGGCCTCACGATCTATCTCTTCGGCGTCTTCCAGGACGCCCTCGTCGAGTCCTTCGGCACGAGCGTGGCGACCCTGGCCTGGGCGCCGACGATCTTCATGGCGGTCAGCGGCATCCTCTCGCCGCTCGTCGGTCGCTCGCTCGCGACCCACGGTCGCCCCGGTCTCTCGATCCGCCGAGTGATGCTGGCCGGGGCGCTCGCGATCGGGCTCGGCCTGATGCTGCTGTCGCGAATGGGTTCACTCTTCGGGGCGGCCGTGATCTTCGGATCGATGGTCGCGCCGGGTGCGATCCTCTTCGGTCCTCTGCTAGGCCAGTCGATGATCACGAACTGGTTCGGGGCACGGCGGGGCTGGGCGCTCGGCATCGTTTCGGCGGGGACGACCGTTGGCGGCATGCTCACGCCGCCCCTGGCGGCCGCTCTGATCGAGGCTCTCGGGTGGCGGGACGCGATGGCGATCCTCGGCGGCCTGGCGCTCGTGGTCGGGGTGCCGACGGTGCTGTGGCTCGTCCGCGATCGGCCAGAGGACGTCGGGCTCACGATCGATGGCGTGGGCGCCGCGGAGGCAGGTTCGGACGTCGCCGCCGGTTCAGGCGCGGGCGAGGAGAGCGCGAGCGGGACGCGGACGCTGCTGCGGGATCCGGCGCTCTGGCTGCTCGGCGCGACCTTCGGGCTCGTGTTCTCGGCGGGCACCATCTCGACGGTGTTCACCGTGCCCTACGCGTCGGAGCTCGGGCTGCCGCTGCTCGGGGGCGCGTTCATCGCTTCGATGCGCGCGGGTTCGGCGGCGATCGGCAAGATCGTGCTGGGCTCGCTCTCCGATCGGCTCGGCGTCCGGCAGGTCCTCTACGGCGTGATCGCGATCGAAGTGCTGCTGACGAGCCTGCTGGTGCAGACCCGGGACCCGCTCGTGTTCACGGTGCTGGGCGTCGCGATCGGCTTCGTCGGCGGCTCCCCGCTTCCCCTGAAGGCCGCCCTCGTCGGCTCGACCTTCGGGCGCACCGATTTCGCCGCGGCGATGGGCCTCGTCCAGAGTGCCGGGGTGCCGTTCCAGCTCTTCATGGTGCCGATCGCCGGGCTGCTCTACGCGGCGACCGGGACCTACGCGGCCGTATTCGGCCTCACGATTCCGCTCTTCGGCCTCGCCGCGATCGGGCTCGCGTTCCTGCGCCCGCGTGCGCGCCCGCGCTCCGGGGCCTAGCACCCCGATCCGGTCGGTCTCGCGCGCCGATCCGGCCTCGGACCCGGGTCGCGGCGCCCGGGTCGCTGCACGATACTCGCGAGGACGTTCACCGCAGCCGTTACCCGGCCGCTCGAGAGGGGTCAGATGCCGAGAGAGAGCTCACGCGAAGAGCTGATCGATCTGCGCGGGAAGGTCGCGCTCGTGACGGGGGCGGGCGCGGGCATTGGCCGCGAGATCGCACGCTGGCTGGCGAGGGCGGGCTGCGACGTGGCCGTCAACGATCTCGACCAAACGCGGGCTGCACCCGGCGTCGCGGCAGTCGAGGCAGAGGGTCGCCGTGCGCTGGCGGTTCCCGCGGACGTGCGGGATGCGGCCGCGGTCGACGCAATGGTCGCGCGCACGGTCGAGGGTCTCGGGCGGCTGGACGTGGCGGTCAACAACGTCGGGTTGATGGGCGACGCGCCCCAGGCCGCGTTCGGGGATCTCGAGCCGGAGGACGTGCGCTCGGTGATCGATCGCAATCTGGTCGCGACGGTGCTTTGTTGCGTGGCCGAGACGAAGGTTTTGCAGGCCCAGGGCGAAGGGGGCGTGATCCTCAACGTCAGCTCGGGCGAGTCCACGCGTCCTGCACTTCGGCTGGCGGCCTATGGAGCGGCGAAGGCGGGCATCAATCATCTGACGCAGACGATGGCCACGGAGCTCGGACCCGACGGGATTCGTGTGCTGGCGATCGCGCCGGGGACGACGCTGACCCAGACCGTTCGGCCGGTCTTCGATGATGCCCACGTCGCGCGGGTCGTGGAATCGCTGCCGCTTCGTCGCATGACCGAGCCGGAGGAGCTCGGCCGGCTCGCGGTCTTCCTGGCCTCGGATCTCGCGCGCTGCATCACCGGACAATTCATCCTGGCCGACGCCGGCGCCTGGCTCTCGCGCACGCGTCCGTCGATCGCGCCCGCGGAGGAGACCTCATGAGCTTCGAGTACGACCCGACCGCGCAGGACTTCCAGATCGATCCCTTTCCGCTCTTCCGCACGCTGCGCGATGAGCACCCGGCCTACTACAACGATCGCCTGCGCTTCTGGGCGCTGTCGCGCCATGATGACGTGCTCGCCGCCGCGGCGGACTGGGAGCTCTTCGGCAACAGCGTCTCGCTCTACCCCGAATCCGATCAGGAGCCGACGGAGCTGATGCCGCGCTGGATGATGGATTTCGGTCTCTTCTACATGGACCCGCCGCGGCACGACCGGCTACGGGCTCTGGTCTCGAAGGCCTTCACGCCGACCCGGACGTCGGCGCTCGAGCCGGTGGTGCGGGAGCTCGCGCGGGGATTGCTGCGTGGCGTCGCCGAGAAGGGACGCTGCGAGATCGTGCATGATTTCGCGGCCCCGCTCGCGACCCAGGTGATCGGCGCGCTGCTCGGTGTGCCGAGCGAGGATCGCTGGCAGTTCCGGCTATGGGCCGAGAAGATCGAGCAGCGGGATCCCACGATTCCGGTCGATGTCGCGGCGAAGGAGCAGGCGGACACCGTCGACGCCGTCCGAGCCTACATGCGCGAGCTGGTGGGTGAGCGCCGATCACGACCGCAGGACGATCTGCTGACCGCGCTGCTCCTGGCCGAGGTCGACGGCGAGCGGCTCGACGACGAGCAGGTCGTCAACATGGGCTATCAGCTGATGGTGGCGGGCAACGACACGACGGCTGCGATGATCGCGAACGGCGCGCTGCGTCTGGCCGAGAATCCGGATCAGCGCCGGCTGCTGATCGAGGATCGCGGCCTGCTTCCGAACGCGGTCGAGGAGATGACGCGATACGACTCACCGACCGTGCAGTCGCCCCCGCGGATCACCACGCGCGAGGTCGAGATCCACGGTCGCCTGATTCCGAAGGGCGCGCCCGTCGTGTTGGTCTGGATGGCGGCCAATCACGACGAGCGGCGTTATGCGGACCCGGGCCGC
Organism: uncultured delta proteobacterium; assembly: GCA_963698485.1. Classification (GTDB taxonomy): domain Bacteria; phylum Myxococcota_A; class UBA9160; order UBA9160; family UBA4427; genus UBA4427. The sequence continues at coordinate 839,550 of CAVORA010000007.1, forward strand.
TTCGACGTGCGCAGGAAGCTCGGTCGCCACATGGGATTCGGTCACGGCCTGCATTTCTGCATCGGCGCGAACCTCGCGCGTCTCGAAGGTCGGGTGGCCTTCGACGAGCTGCTTCGCGGGATGCCCGATTTTGCGATCGACGGAGACGTGATTCGCTGGGCGAGCGTCTGGCTACGGCCGATCGGATCGCTGCCGATCGCATTCGACGCGGACCTGGCCATGAGTCGCCTGGGCGGCTGAAACGAAGATCGGCGACGAGGTACGCCGAGGAAGACGACGAAAAGACGACAACACGAAACGCGAGCGGCGCGGCTGCCAGACCGACTGCTCGGCCTCTCCGGCCGGTCAGAGACCGGCCAGCCGATAGGGAGAGGCGTCGGGCTTCCACTGGATGATCTCGATCGGGTGTCCGTCGGGATCGCTGGTCGTGAAGGCCCACGAGTTGTCGAACTCGACCGGCTCGCTCTGGCATTCGACGCCGGCTCGCACGAGCGACTGGTGTGCCAGGGCGGCATCGCGCACCTCGAAGGACATCAGCGTTTCATGCTCGGTCTTCGGGACGCGCCAGCTATGCCAGAAGAGCTGCACGATCGAGTTTCCCGCGACGAGTCCGCGGATCAGCTTCGATCGCGCGCCCGGTGTCCCCGTGACGGCTTCGAATTCGGCGCCCTCGAGGTCCAGCTCGAAGACGACCTGCATGCCGAAGATCGTGCGATAGAAGGCGAGGGCGCGATCGAGATCGGTGACCTGGAGCGAGAGATGGGAGAGGCGGGCCAGGCCCGCGGACTCGAGCGTGAAGGATTCGGGCATTCGCCGAGCATACCATCGCGACGATCGTGTGAAGAGGCGCGGCGCATCGTGTCATGACCGTCGCGACGAATGGGACACACCGGGTCCTCGTGACGTAGATGTACCTGATTCGACTCCGGGACGCAGCCTGATCGACCCGATGCTGGCGTAGGTTGTCGGCTCACCGGGGGGTGTCATGCGAATCGCACTGTTCACGGAAGTCTTCCTGCCAAAGATCGACGGCATCACGAATCGGCTCAGACACACGCTCGATTGCCTCGCCGAGCAGGGCCACGAGGTTCTGGTCTTCGGCCCGCTCCATGCGCAGGGCAGTCATGCGGGCTTTCGATGCATCCAGATTCCTGGAACGCCCTTTCCCCTGTATCCGGATCTGCAGGTTTCGTATGCGGACCCGCGGATCGTCACCTCGCTGCTCCGCTTTCGGCCGGACGTCGTCCACGCGGTCGGTCCCGCCAGCCTCGGAGTGCTGGGGGTCGCAGCCGCGAGGGCATTGGGGATCCCCGTCGTGGCCTCCTATCACACGGATCTTCCCGCCTATCTCGATCGACATGCGCTCGACCTCCCTGCGCTCCACTTCGCCAAGCCTGCGATCTGGCCCTTGATTCGTGCGGTCCACAAGCGGGCTCACGTGAATCTCTGCCCGTCGACGGTCACGCGCGACGAGCTCGAATCACAGGGCATCGGGCCGGTCGGTCTGTGGCGAGGCGGCGTGGACACGGCGCGATTCGATCCGAAGGCCGCGACGCACTCGATGAGGAGCCGGCTGGCGGGGGGAACGCCCGCCGAGCAGATCAGGGCGCTGGTCGTCTACGTCGGCCGCGTCTCTGCGGAAAAGAATCTCGAGCGCCTGCTGGACCTGCACGATGCGATTCCCGGAATCCACGTGGCCATCGTCGGCGACGGCCCGGATCGCGAGCGACTCGAGTCCAAGGCATCCGGGCGACGGATCCATTTCAGCGGCTTCCTGCGCGGAGTGGAGCTCGCCGAGGCCTACGCAAGTGCCGACGTCTTCCTCATGCCGTCGACGACGGAGACCCTGGGGTTCGTCGTGCTCGAGGCGATGAGTGCCGGGGTGCCGGTCGTCGCCGCGAGAGCGGGCGGCGTGCGTGACCTGGTCGAGCATGGCGTGACCGGTCTGCTCTTCGACCCCGAGGATGATCGAGACGCCGCGTTGCAGGTTCGTCAGCTGCTCGAGAATCCCGTGCAGCGTGCGCACCTCTCCCGCATGGCAAGAAAATTCGCGGAGACCGGCTCCTGGAAGCAGGAGACCCGGCGGCTCGTTGGGCACTACGAGCGCGCGATCGAATTGGCGAGGGAGACGGGTCCGCTGGCTTGGTTGCGGCTCAAGCAGTAGTGGTCCCAGCGGCCCCCTCGCGGGTCGGGTCGGTCGGGCGCCTACCCCCACCGGCCCGGCCCCTTCTCTTTCGCTCGCTGCGGCCAAGCAGCTTGCGGGATACGCCGTCGGTCGGGCCTCCATAGCCTGAACGCGAGCCCCATTGCTCGGGCTGGCCGGTCGAGTGCGCGAGGCTGCCGCGACGCTCTCGGCGCGCTGCAGGAACGGGCGCCGTACGAACCACACAAAACCGTGCTCAAAATGTGCGCGGTGTTCGACCCGAGCCTCTGCGTCGAAATGGGCTCGAATAATTGACATCTATGTGATTTTCTTCATAATGCCGTCACGCATTTGTGCCGATCCTGTGGACTTCGACACAAACAGCGGATCGTCGCCGTCTTTTCCCGCCTGCCCCGGGACCCGGGGTTGAGGTCAGGAGCCGACGAGCAGGCATCGCGAGAAGGGAATCCCATGAAGGCCATCCAGAAGATCGAATCCGGAATCTGTGTTGCGATCGGTGCTTTGCTGGCCACGGGGTGGGTACTCGCCATCGGCGAGTTGTTGCTTCCGGGCGCCTGATCCGCGCACTGAGATCCGCACGATCGCCGGATCGTTCTTCAGCTCCAGGTCTACAGGTGACGCAGGTCTGCCCAGCCGGCTCGACCGGATGTAGACAGCGAGCCCATCGAATATGCGGGACGTCCCACTCGGGGCGTCCCGCTTTTTTTCGTCCACGCGATAGAAGGCCGCACTCGAGCCAAGCCAGTCCGTCCCGGCCGCGTCGCTCGGCTTCGCTCGCGCCGCGCGAGGGGCCGCGCGCTCAGGATTCCAGGCTGGACATCGCCGGCTGGATGCGGACCCGCAACGTGTTAGGCCCGTAGGTGAAGGGAACGGGGTTCGTGTCGAAGACGTAGGTCGGATCGAGCTCGATCGCTTCGATGCGTTCGAGCGCCGCCTCGAGGGCGCCCAATGTCTCCATGCGGGCCAGATACGCGCCCGGGCAGAGATGGGGGCCTGCGCCGAAGCCTGCGTGCTCCCGAGGTCGCGCCCGATCGAGTCGGAAGGCCTCGGGATCGTCGAAGACCGAGCGATCGAAGTTGGCGGAGGCGACCCCGAACAGGACTCGGTCGCCGGGCTCGATCATCACGCCCTCGATCTCGATCGCACGGGTGCAGGTTCGAGCGAGGAACTGGACCGGGGAATCGATGCGCAGGGATTCTTCGATGGCGATCGGCCGAAGCGCGGGATCGTCCCGCAGCTCCTGCCAGAGAGAGGGAGTGCCGGCCAGGCGATGAAAGAGATTTCCGATCAGGTTCCGGGTCGTCTCGTTGCCGGCGATGATCAGGTTCACGATCTGCGTGCGAACCGCGCGCGAAGAAAGTGTCTCGCCGTCGACCTCGGTCACGAGCATGCGCGTGATGAGGTCTTCCGGTGCGTCGTCTCGCCCGCGTCGCGCCTCGATCTGCTCGTCGACGTAGCGAGCGAACTCGGGGTGCAGGTCGCCGAGCGGCGTGCTCTCGCTGCCCTCCGAGATTCGCTGGAGGATCTCGTCGGACCAGACCGCGAAGCGCGGCACGTCTTCGAGCGAGACGCCGAGGACTCGTGCGATCACCGTGGAGGGCAGTGGGCGAGCCAGGTGCTCGCAGAGATCGACGACCTGCCCGCCCCGGGCAGCCTCGATCATGCCGTCGACCATCTCCCCCGCGACCTCTCGAACGAAGGGCTCGAGCTTGACGGCGTGGTGATAGGCGAGAACCGTGTTGATCACCTTGCGGATGACACCGTGGCGCGGCTCGGGAATCCCCGGCAGAACGGTCTCTTCCTCGGGGAGCTCGCCGGTATTCCCGAATGAGCCGACGAAATGCTCGACGTGCACCAGGCCTTTCTTGACGCCCTCGAAGGTCGCCACGAAGAGCGCGCCGCCCTCGACGGGTGCGACCGGGGCTTCGCGCCGGCGCATGGCCAGAATGGCGTCTCGCTCTTTGCGCGAGGTGGCTTTGAGCGGATCCGGAATCGCCTGTATCGAGGCCTGAGTCATCGTAGAGCTCCTCTGCGCGAGTCGCTCCGGCCTCGAAACGGGCCGCTCTGGCACCTCGCAAGCCTCCGAGCATATCAGCCCGGCCATCGCGGCACACCGAGCGTGGTCTCCGCGAAGTGCGCCGACGACCGGGCGTCGGCACTCGCGAAAGGCCCGGGCCGCGCCGGGAGGCGCCGGGCGAGGGGCCTCTTCAGCTGTGTTCGTCGACTCTCGAGCGAGCGCCGACACCCGCCAGCCCAGCGAGCCCCAGCAGCATCAGGATCGCCGCGGAAGGCTCCGGAACCGGGCTGGCTGCGTAGGGGGCGAGGAACGGATCCGTCAGCGGCATGAAGGCGCCGCCATCGACGGAGAAGCGGAGCGTGCTCGAGCCGCCACAACAGTCCTCGAATCCGACCCACATGAGGGTCAGCGAGTCGCCGGCCGAAAAGTCGAAGGAGGTCGTGAAGACGTCGGGGTCGTTCCAGTTGTTCGCCCACCACAGGTCACCCGTCAGGATGGTCTCCGACAGGATCGAGCCGCTCACGTTGTCCACCAGCGCCGAGCCACCGCCGCGGCCCCAGTCGGTCCCGACCTGAAAGGCGTAGCGACCCGCAACGCCCACATCGAGGGAGACCTGCATCAGGATGCTGTAGTCGCGGGTCACGCCAGATGCGTATACGGCCGTCGAGACATTCTCGAGTCCCGCCGCCGTCGTCGACTGGATCAGCGACTCGCCCGGGTCCTGATGTCGAGCCAGCAGGTCCGAGAACGTGTCTCCAGACTGCACCTGATAGGTCGAAGTTCGGAAGTCGATCTGGAAGTCGAGCGCCTGCGCATGAGTCGCGAAGAGCAATACGATACTCGTCAACGACAGCGTGACGCGGAGGACGGAGAACGATCGTCGCTTCGCGCGCGCAGCGCGGTGAGCGAGGCGCCGGGTGCGGTCGAGACGCGGGCAAGGATGGAGATCGAGCATGGGACAACCTCGTGGCATGCCCCCCCGGTCTAGCCAGTCCTCGTCATCGGGTGTTCTGGATCACGTCTTGAGAGGCCGGCGGCCCGAGCGGTGCGGCGTGCGCGCAGCTGCTGACGACTTTCCGATCGGTCGAGCGCGGAGCCGGCAGACCCCTCGCACGTGAGCAGCAACTCCTCTCCGCTTGCAAGCCTCAGCCGCGCTCCCGGGCCTTCTGGCATTCGAGGCAGTAGAGGGAATCGGGTCGCGCGAAGAGTCTTGCCCGACTGATCGCTTCTCCACAGGCCATGCAATCGCCGTACTCTCCCTCGCGCAGGCGATGGAGCGCCGCCCGGGCAAGCTGCAGTCTGGCTCGTTGGGAGGCGCGGTTGGCCTCGGTCATCTTCTGCTGCTGGATGGCATCGATTCGCGAGACCCGTCCGATCGCCGGTTGGTCGAGCTCGACGGGCCGGGCCGCCTCGGCGGTCTCTGCCAGCGTGCGCGTGAGCTCTTCGATCAGATCGTCGAGGGCGGCGCTCAGCTGCTCGACTTCAGCGGGGGCAAGGGTCACGAATCGTCTCTCCCGAGGCCGGCATGCGAGGAGCCCGCGCCGAGTACGAGCATAACGCTCCGCCTCGTTGCGAGCGCGCCCGGAAGAACGGCCATTCGTGCGGTCTCGGAGTCGGTCGAGAGGGCGACCGAGACGGCTGACCGCGCAGGCTGCGTGCTAGCCTCGCCACATGTCGAGCCATGATCGCCGCGCTTTCCTCGCCGCCTGTGCGGTCGCCCTGCTGCTGACCGCATCGGCAGCGCGGGGCGATGAAGTCCTGGCGGCCGTCGCGACGAATTTCCTGAACGTGGTCACGCAGCTCGAGCCCGAGTTCGAAGCGCAGACGGGGCACGATCTGCGTCTCGTCGCGGGCTCGACCGGTAAGCTCTACGCCCAGATCGTGAATGGGGCGCCCTTCGAAGTCTTCCTGGCAGCCGACCAGGAGCGTCCCGCGCGCCTGGTTGCGGACGGTCTGGCGCTCGAAGATTCCAGGAGGATCTACGCCGAGGGGCGACTCGCTTTGTGGAGTCCGAGAGCGGAATTCATAGAAGCGGATGGAGCGCGAACGCTTCGTTCGGCTGGGTTCCGGCGGCTCGCGATCGCCAATCCGGAGCTGGCGCCCTATGGCCTGGCCGCGCGCGAGGTGATCCTGAACCTCGGGCTGGAGAGTGAGCTGTCGGGTCGCCTCGTTCTCGGCGAAAACATCGGCCAGACGCTCGCGCTCGTCGCCACGGGCAACGCGGAGCTCGGTTTCATCGCGCTCTCACAGCTCGGTGCGCTCTCCGAGAGATCGAGCGGGAGCCATTGGATCGTTCCTCGCTCGCTCCACTCTCCGATCAGGCAGGACGTGGTGCTGCTGGCTCACGCTGCCGATCGACCCGGAGCGCGCGCCTTTCTCGACTACCTTCGAACGCCCGCGGTCAAGGACCGGATCCGGTCCCATGGCTACGACGTGAATTAGTGGCATGGGCCTGGGTTGACGGACCTCTCTCCTGTATGGCTGACGCTTCGGCTGGCCGGTCTCACGACGCTCGTGTTGCTGGCTCTGGGCACGCCGCTCGCGTGGTGGCTGGCGCGCACGCGTTCCCGGATCAAGCCGGCGATCGAGGCGGTGACGGCGCTTCCGCTGGTGCTGCCGCCGACGGTGCTCGGCTTCTATCTGCTCGTGCTGCTGAGTCCGAACGCGCCAATCGGTCGGTTCTGGGTGGAGGTGACCGGCAGCACGCTCACCTTCTCGTTCACGGGGCTGGTGGTCGCCTCGGTGATCTATTCGCTGCCCTTCATGGTCCAGCCTCTCTCGGCCGCTTTCGAGGCTGTCGGGCGGGGACCGATCGAAGCCGCACAGAGCCTCGGGGCGTCGCCGCTGGACGCATTCTTCTCGGTCGCCGTCCCGCTGTCCCTGCGCGGATTCCTGACGGCTTCGGTGCTCACGTTCACGCATACGCTCGGAGAGTTCGGCGTGGTGTTGATGGTCGGTGGCAATATTCCCGGTGAGACGCGGGTGCTGTCGATCGCGATCTACGACCAGGTGGAGACCCTGCGCTATGCCGAGGCCCATACCCTCGCGGCGGGTCTGCTGATCTTTTCGTTCCTGGTGCTGTGGCTCGTCTACGCGGTCGACCGGAGGGCGCGGCTGCATGTCGGCTGAGTCCTTCGCATCCGGAGAGCGCGCGCCGGATCGATCCGATTCGACGCTCGCGATTCGAGCACGGGTCGAGCAGGGCGGCTTCGTGCTCGACGTGGACGATGAGATCCCGATCGAGGGCGTGACCGCCGTCTTCGGAGCCAGCGGCAGCGGCAAGAGCACGCTGCTGCGCGCGCTCGCGGGATTCGAGCGTCCTTCTGAAGGAAGGATCGTCTTTGGCGACACGGTCTGGTTCGACGCCGCAGCAGGCATCGATCTGCCGGCTCATGCGCGGCCCGTCGGAATGCTCTTCCAGGATGCCCGGCTCTTCGAACACCTCGATGTGTCGGGCAATCTCGCCTACGGCGAGAAACGCAGGGGCCGCGAGCTGGCTCGCTTCTCGCGCCTCGAGGTCGTGGCTGCGCTGGATCTTGGCGATCTCCTCGGACGACGAACGGCCGCACTGTCGGGCGGAGAGCGTCAGCGCGTCGCCCTCGGTCGGACCCTGCTCTCGAATCCCGATCTGCTGCTGCTCGACGAGCCGCTCTCGGGACTCGATCGTGACCGCAAGGCTGAGATCCTTCCCTATCTGGAGGACGTCACGCGACGGTTCGGGATTCCGACGCTCTATGTGAGTCACGACATCGACGAAGTCGCTCGTCTGGCCGACCGGGTCTGGGTCTTCGCAGGCGGTCGCCTACAGACGACGGGATCCACCGCCGAGATCGTCGAGCGCCTCGACCTGCAGCCGCTCACGGGTCGCTTCGAGGCGGGGGTTCTCGTGGAGGGCCGCGTCACCCGTCACGATACGCGTCTCCACCTCACCTTCGTGGATCTGCATGGTGACGAGCTGACGATGCCTCTGGTCGATCGGGTCGTGCCGGGTGATTCCGTGCGGCTGCGAATCCGCGCGCGGGACGTCGCGTTGGCGACGCGGCAACCGGAGGGCCTGAGCATTCGCAACGTCCTGCCCGGGCGGATCGTCGATCTGCTTCGCGAGCCCGACAGCGGCGCCGTGGAGGTCTTCGTCGAGCTTCGGTCGGATCGGATTCGCGCACGCTTGACCCTGGCGGCCGTCGAAGAGCTCGGACTCACAGTGGGCGATCCGGTCTTTGCGCTGGTCAAGAGCGTGAGCTTCGACCGCGCCGGCTGATTCGATCAGGGCGTGCGCTGCTCCGCCTCGAAGGACACCCTTCCCCCTCCGGTCAACTCGAGCGTGATCGGGACGGCCTCTTCGTCGTCGAGGCGATCGGCGCAGTCGAGCTGCAGGAACAGCCCGCGAGCGACGAAGGCCACCGCGCCGCCTGCGGGCACGTCCAACGATGGAAGCTCCGTCGACGAGACCATCCCCTCATCGATCACGACGCGTCGGATCGATACGTGCTCGCATCGTGTGCTCCGCGCAGCGATCAATGTGCGACTCGTCTGTCCTCGATTCTGGAGCACGAAGTAGGCCGAACCCCCGGATCCGTCGTCCGATGGATCGATCCAGGCATTCGCGACCACGAGCTCGCCCGGCGCTGCGGAGGCTTGCGCGGCCGCCTCGGGCTCGGTGCCCCCGCCGCCCGACGATGTGCAGGCGAGACCGAAGACCAGGCTGGAGAGCATCAGGACGATCACGGTCATGCGAGAAAGGGCTGGGATCATGAGGGGCTCCCCTGCGTTCGTATCTCAGAGTTTCGGAAAGGACGTCATCGGCGCAGGCTGGCGCTGGGTCTTCTTTCGGGGCGAGCTCCTTCAGGAGCCAGCCCGCACGATCCGCAGGATGCGACTCCCGGATCGATGCTCGAGGAGAACGATCAGCTCCCCGCTCGGTCCGACCTCGACATCTCGGAAGCGTCCCAGGCCGCGGATCAACGTCTCCCGCTCCCGCTCGCCGTTCTCGTCGACGACGTATCGCCACAGGTCATTGCGGGCGAGAGTGGCGACGATCATGTGGTTCTGCCATCTGGGAAACTGCTCGCCGCGGTAGAAGACGATGCTCGAGACGCCGGGTGAGGGGGTCCAGTCGATCGTGGCGGGCGTGAGGTCGGCCGGGTCGAACTCGATCCCGTACTCCTCTGCATAGTGGATCGGGCGTCCGTCGTAGTCGACGCCCAGGCTCACCAGGGGCCAGCCATAGTTGCGGCCGGGTAGGATCAGGTTCGCTTCGTCGCCGCCGCGCGGGCCGTGCTCGCTGGACCAGAGCAGACCGGAATGCGGGTCGAAATCGAGGCCCTGGGCATTGCGGTGTCCGAGCGTCCAGATCGAGGGCAGCGCAGCCGGTACGTCGACGAAGGGATTGTCCTCGGGCATTCGTCCGTCGTCGTGGACCCGAATGATCTTTCCGTAGGGCTTGTCGAGATCCTGGATGCCTCGGTAGTCGACGAACATGCCGATCGTCATGTAGACATAGCCTTGATCGTCGAACGCGATCCGGGCCGACGCGCCATTCTCGGCGCCCGGTTGATAGGCCTCACGCGGACCCTCCCAGATCGTCTCCTGGTCGACCCAGGTCGAGCCCTCGAGTCGGCCTCGAACGAGCTTCAGGAGCGTCACGGGCTCGCCGGTCTCGCGACTGATCGCGTTGCAGTCCGAGCAGCGATCTCCGTACGAGAGATAGATCCAGCCGTTCTCGGCGTAGTCTGGATGCAGCGCGACTTCGTGCGCCCAGCCCGATCCCGTATAGGCCGTGCCGCGCAAGACGCTGTCGTCCCAGAACTTCGGTGTTCCGGTGACGAGGGTGGCGGCGGACCCGTCGGCCTCCACGATGCTCAGGCCGCGCATCTTTTCGGTCACCAGGATCCGGCCATCGGGAAGCGGCGCAATCGAGTACGGCTCGCTGAGGCCGGAGTAGAGAGGCTCGATCTCGAAATCGTGCAGCTCGGTCTGGATCGCTCCGACCGGGATCTCGGGCGGCTCGCCGACGCCCTGGCCCGCTGCGCCTGGATCGCCGGCGCGCTTTTCGAGCAAGAAGATGGCGAGCCCGCGGATGTCGTGGTCTTCGAGTGTCTCCTGCCACGCGGGCATGCCCTTGTCGGGGTAGCCGCGCGCGATGCTCGCGACGAGCTCGTCGACGGAGTCGCCGTGCACGAGCGGGCTTGCCAGCAGCGACGGCCCGAGCGAGGAGCCTTCGTGATCCTGTCCGTGGCAGACAGCGCATTGCGCCTTGTAGATGCCGCCCATCTCGTCGGGCAGCACCCAGGCGTCGCGGCCCGGGTCGCCTTCTTCCCCGGACGGATCGTCGCCTGGCAGGCCCAGGTGGTGACAGGCGAGCGTTGCCAGGCCGAGGAGGAGAGCGGAGAACACAGCGAAGCAGACCGGGACGCGATTTTTCATGGCCTCCGATTATAGACGCGTGAGATCGCCGCCACCCCCTTCGAATCGGGGTGATTCTGGCGAGGAGGCGGCGCGGATTGCCTACCCCCAGCCCGGCCCGATGACGAGCCTATCCGGCGAGGTACGAGCTGCAGGCCTCCGCGCATCTCTGGCAGCTCTCGACGCAGGCCTGACAGACCTCGTGCTTGCTCGCGTGCTTCTTGCAGGCCTCCTCGCAGTCCTCACAAACAGCTTTGCAGAACTCGGCGACCGATCGGAGGTGGCGCGAATCTGCGGCTGCGAACTTCGACAAGGTCTCGCAGGCCTGCACCATCTCCTGGACGGATGCGGCGCAGGCGGCCATGGAGGTGTCGCCGGCAGCGAACATGCGCAGGCAATGAGCCATGCAGGCGTCGCCGTTCGCGATGCACTCGTGGGCCGTCTCGATCAGCTCGGCGTTGGGACCGTGCGCGGCCGAAGCCGAGTGGTCATGCTTCTCGTGTCCGGCGGCGGCTGCCATGGCCGTTCCCATGCCAGTCAGGGCCAAGGCGCCGACTGCGCCGGCTCCTCCCACCAGCAGGGATCGTCGGGATGCGCGGGCAGTATTCTCCGGCGGCAGCTCGCTTCTTCGGGTGTCTTCGCACTTCACGGAATTCACTGGGCTCTCTCCTCGAGGCTCGGGTTGCATTGCGCGCCACTACCACTCGCGGTCGCGCACGTTGTGACAGCCGGCACCCTGACAGTTCCTGTCGTTGTTGATGCCGTTATGTCGGTCGACGCCAGGACGGTAGTCGTTGAAGTGGCAGCCGGCACAGTCGGGCTGGTACTGCGGCGCGCTCCAGGTCACGGCCTGGCTGTTTCCGCCATGGCAGCGGATGCAGGTCAGATTGACCGAGTGGTCGCCCGGATAGGCCGAGCCGGCATGGTCGAAGTCGGCCGGCGTCCAGCGATTCGTGTTGTGGCAGCGGTCGCATGCGAGCGTCGTGCCGAAGTGACCTCCGGGCATGCCCGTCGAGATGACTCCGTTATGACAGCTGCTGCAGGTCCCTGGAGTCACGTTCGCGTGATCGAAGCTGGCTGGGATCCAGCCGCTCGACGTGTGGCACAGCTCGCAATCGTTGGTCGTCGGGATGTGATTCGGGTGCTTGCCCGTCGCCGTCGTTCCGTTGTGGCAGCTGAAGCAATTGGTGGAGATGCCCGTGTGGTCGAAGGTGGCCGGGACCCAGCGCTGATTCGAGTGGCAGAGCTCGCAATCGTTGCCCGTCGGGAGATGCGTCGGGTGCTTTCCGGTGGCTGTCGTCCCGTTATGACAGCTGAAACAGTTGGTCGTGATGCCCGCGTGATCGAAGGTCGCGGGGACCCATCGGTTCGGGGAATGGCAGATTTCGCAGTCGTTGCCGGTCGGAACGTGCGTCGGATGCTTGCCCGTCGCGATCGAGCCGTTGTGACAGCTGAAGCAGTTGTTGGTGATCCCAGTGTGATCGAAGGTCGCCGGTGTGAACGCGTTGGTGGTGTGGCAAAGCTCGCAGTCGTTGCTCGTCGGCAGATGCGTCGGGTGCTTGCCCAGGGCCGTGGTGCCGTTGTGGCAGCTGAAACAGTTGGTCGTGATGCCCACGTGGTCGAAGGTCGCCGGCGTGAAGGCATTCGTCGAGTGACAGGTCTCGCAGTCGTTGCCGGTGGGGAGATGCGTCGGGTGCTTGCCGAGCGCGGTCGTCCCGTTGTGACAGCTGAAGCAGTTGGTCGTGATCCCTGCGTGGTCGAAGGTCGCGGGTATGAACCGAGTCGTCGTGTGGCAGTTCTCGCAGCTGTTGTTCGTCGGGATGTGGGTCGGGTTCTTACCGATCGCGAGAGTGCCGTTGTGGCAGGTGAAACAGTTGTTCGCGATGCCGGCATGATCGAAGGTGGCCGGTGTGAATCGCGCGGTCGTATGGCAGGTCTCGCAGTCGTTTCCAACCGGGATGTGATTCGGGTCCTTGCCCGTCGCGGTCGTTCCATTGTGGCAGCTGAAGCAGTTGGTCGTGATGCCCGTGTGATCGAAAGTCGCCGGCGTGAACCCATTCGTCGAGTGACAGGTCTCGCAGTCGTTGCCGGTGGGGAGATGCGTCGGGTGCTTGCCGAGCGCGGTCGTCCCGTTATGGCAGCTGAAGCAGTTATCCGCGATCCCGGTGTGGTCGAAGGCGGTCGCAGGGACCCATCGCTGGCTCGAGTGGCAGAGCTCGCAGTCATTGCCGGTTGGAATATGCGTCGGGTGCTTGCCGGTGGCGGTCGATCCATTGTGGCAGCTCACGCAGTTGGTCGTGATGCCCGTGTGGTCGAATCCGCTGGCCGGAGACCAGCGATCGTTCGAGTGGCAGAGCTCGCAGTCGTTTCCGGTCGGAAGATGGCTCGGGCTCTTGCCCGGCTCGATCGTTCCGTTGTGACAGCTGATGCAGTTGGTCGTGATGCCCGCGTGATCGAAGCTCGCGGGGATCCAGGCGTTCGGGCTATGGCAGGCCTCGCAGGCGTTGCCCGTCGGAATGTGGTTCGGGTCCTTGCCGGTCGCCGTCGATCCGTTGTGGCAGCTGAAGCAGTTGGTCGTGATGCCCGCATGGTCGAAGTTGGCGGGCGTCCAGCCACTCGGGGTATGGCAGACTTCGCAGGCGTTGCCGGTCGGGATGTGGCCGGGGTTCTTGCCGGTGGCCGCGGTGCCGTTGTGGCAGCTGAAGCAGTTGGTCGTGATCCCGGAATGGTCGAAGGCGGTCGCGGGAATCCATCGCTGATTGGAATGACAGAGCTCGCAGTCGTTGCCGGTCGGGATATGCGACGAGTGCTTTCCGGTCGCGGTCGAGCCGTTATGGCACGAGAAGCATCCCGAGGCGATCCCGGCGTGATCGAAGACGGCGTTGTTCCAGCTGATCGTGCCGTGGCAGTCGGCGCACTGGTTCGAGCTGGGGACGTGATTCGGGGGCTTGGCGGGCGCCATCTGCCCGACATGGCAGCTGACGCAGTTGTCGCTGACCGTGCTGTGGTCCATGCGCGCGGGCTCCCAGAAATACGTCGTATGGCAGGCCCTGCAGGTCGTCGTGATCGGGATATGCATCGACGATGGATGCGTCTCAGCGCGCGTGCCGGCGCCCAGATGGCATTGTCCGCAGGCGCGCGGTGTTCCCTGGAACTGACCGCCGAGGTGGCAGCTCTCGCAGTTCGTCGAGACATGGGCGCCCGTCAAGGGGAACCGCGTCATGTCATGGTCGAAGTTCGGCCTGATCGATTGCGCGGCGGCACTCGAGGCAGCGACGATGCCGGCGAGCAGCAAGAGCATCATCAGAGCAAAGCGAGCTCGTCTCGTCGAGTTCATCGCTGTGCGCCCCCTCGACGAAACGATGCCGGTTTCCACGCCCTGCTGGTGTGGCAGTCGTCGCATTCACGACCGAAGCCCCCGCGATGCGCGTCGTCGGAGGCATGACAGCCGATACAGGACTGCGCCATCTGGTACTCCAGACTGATCGGCTGCCGATGGCACGCCCCACACTCGAGATTCTCATGAGCGCCGTCGAGGGCGAAATCCGTGCGTTCACCGTGGTCGAAACGCCAGACTCCCCATCCGTTGGGGTTGTGGCAGAGATTGCACGCCTCGCCGAGCGTCCGCTCATGCTTGTCGTCTGGCTGATGGCATGAATAACACGCAACTTCGGCGCGCTGAAAATCGTGACTGGCATGGCAAGACTCACATGGGGCCATCGCGTGCAGTCCTAACAGGGGGAATTTCGTCAGATCGTGGTCGAAAGCCACGCCGCTCTTGAAGGACCGCTCGTCGTGACAGCTCGCACAGTCGGTCCCGAGGGTGCCCCGATGGACGTCATCGCTGCGGTGGCACCCGATACAGCTCATCTCCATATCGGCGTCCTTGACCGATACCGAGTGACAGGCGTCGCAGGACGCGCGCTGATGGGCTCCACGAAGCGGAAACTCCGTTCTCTTTCCGTGGTCGAACCGGATCTGAGCCCATTTCCCGGGGCTGTGGCAGTCGCCGCACGCAGCGCCGAAGCGGCCCGCGTGGACGTCCTCGCTGGCGTGACACCCCGAGCAGTTCTCCGGCAGCTTGCGCTCTCCCGGCGCCTGACGGTGGCAGGTGACGCAAGTCGCGTCTGCGTGCGCGCCGACGAGCGGGAATCCGCTCTCCCGCTCGTGGTCGAAGCCTTCCTGGCGCCAGACGCGGGTCGTATGGCAGTCGCCGCAGTCGCTGCCGAATCGACCGCCATGCGCGTCGTCGATCGCATGGCACGAGATGCAGTCCCTCGGCGTGTCCTTGTAGCGGTCTCCCGCGTGACAGCCGCCGCAGGTCGCTGTCTGGTGGGCACCCGTGAGCGGGTAGTCGGTCTCGTCGTGATCGAAGCGCGTCGTGGTCCACACCACCTCGTCGTGACATTTCCCGCAGTCTTCGGACAGCGCTCCGTCGTGCGCATCGTCGTCGCGGTGACACCCGACGCAGTCGAGTGGCGCATCTCGGCGTGCGACGTCGGGGACGTGGCAGGATTGGCAAGTTGCACTCTGGTGGGCACCCAGCAAGGGGTAGTCCGTCTGTGCGTGGTCGAAGGTGGCTTCGGTGAGCCCGCGGATGTCGGCGTCGCGTCCGCGATGATCTCCGTGACACGAGCGACACTGACCCGTGGACGCGAGGGGATGTTTCGAATGGAAGCCTTCGCCCGCCGCGAGATCGGCCGCGACCTCTTCGTGGCAGTCGAGGCAGAGGGTGCGTTGGGCCTCCGCCTTGAACGCCTGATGGCAGGAAGAGCACTCCGACTCATGCTCCGCGTGGGCTTCGACGAGCGGCCCCGGCATCACCATCTTTTCCCAGTCGATCGCCTTTGCAAGAGAAGGCGCGGCGGCTCCCATGACCGTGAGGCAGATCGTCCAGAGGACGACGCGGCAGCCCATCAGCCTCGCCTCGCGTCGGGCCGCTGGCCGGACGGGTCCGATCGCAGCGCGAAAGCGGGATTCGATCAAGGACATGCTCGGTTCAGTAGAGATGAACGGCGACCACATGGATCGTCGCCGAGATGAAGAGGATGACGGTCAGCGGCACGTGGATCGCGTGCCAGAGGGCGAATAGCTTCTCGAAGAGGCGCAGATCGACGCCCCGATTGAGGTCGCTGAAGAACTCGGAGATGGCTGCCCGCACGGGCGGTGCGACTACGTGTGGCCTGGAGGAGTCCCGAATGGCTCGGAGCACGCGTCGTTTCACTCGCAGGGAGCGCAGACGCATCGTGGCGGCACGGAAGGGGAGAGTGAAGAGAGAGGGATCGGATGTCGCATGCGCTGCAAAGGCGTCGAGCTGCTGGCGCGCCGCGGGTGCGCGCTCGAGCACGCTTTCGATCGGCGTCAACGCAGCGACAGCGGAGCGCGTGTAGTTCGCCACCGTCCGACGGGGTCCCGCCAGGCTTCGATGCATGCGCCCGTAGAGATAGCGCCCGCCGACGCCGCTCCCCGAGACGGCGAGCACGCAGGCCAACGAGATGGTCGAGTTCATCGAGCCCAGCTCGAAGCCGGCGTGGTAGAGAATCGCCGTCGGTCCGATCAGGCCGAGGATCAGATGAAGCTCGAACCAGCTGCGGATCGGACCGGCCCGGCGCAGCAGCTTGACGCGTTTGCGGAGCGAGTAGCCCAGCAGGATCGTCATCGCGGAGAGTCCGACGATTCCGAGCATGTAGCCCAGCCCGTCGGCAGCGCTGAGATCGAGCTCGCTGCGAAAGACGAGCCCCACGACGATCAGCCCCGCGCAGAGCAGGCCGACCACGGCGTGCGGGCTCGCTAGACCGAGTCCCGAGCGCGCGTCGTCGCGCGTGCCCGACCGATTCGTCGGCCGCTCGATCTTGCTTGGCTGACTTGCCGAAACCAACGTCGTCTCCACCGCAATCTGGACAGAAGCTCGTTGCGAACCATCGGCAGGACGCGCCTGTCCTGTGAGGCTCGCGCCCTGGGAGACCGTGAGTCTGTGGCGTTATGTCTCAAGGAACTCGATCCAAGAGCGTATCCGAATGGGCTGCGTTGGTCGTGATTCGAGTCACCGTGGAGAACGATTGATCAGACGATCTCCGTGGGGACGGCCGGCTCAAGATTCCCACGAAGGGTTGCCGCGCGGCCGAACGATAAGCATCCGCGACTCGACCGACGCCACCACCAGTAGAGAGGGGCTCTTCTTCCGAATCTGAGGATCGCGAGATCGCCAGCCGATCGGAGGGAAACTGAGTGACGAATCATGGCGCGGAGAGGATCCGGATACGGCTCGACCCTGAGGTCGCTCGCTAGGGTGTTTGCCGTGCTGGCTCTCGCGATCACATCCTTGCCACTCGTGACCCCCGGCGAGGCCTGGGGCCAGGGCCGCGCGTCTCGCGCGATGCGGTCGCTCGAACTCCAGCCCACCGCAGGCGGCTGGCAGCTCGAGCTGCGTCTGGAATACGCCGTCCGCTATCTGCGCCACTCTCCCGCCCTGAAAGGCAAGCTGCTGCGAATCCTGGTCGACCCGATCGACATCGGAGATCGCGATCGTGAGGACCTGACGCTGCTCCGAGAGATCCTTCCTCTCCCGCCGCTCCGAGGCGCACCGATCGTCGAGGTCGCATACGAAGCGATCTCCCCCGACGGACCGACGATCGAGCTCCAGTTCACGAGACCCGTCTCCTATGAGGTCGAGCAGGGAAGCGATTTCCAGACGATCCAGATCCTGATCTTCGAGGGGCCGCGTCCAGAGCCCGATGCGGCAGGCCCCATCGAGGTCGAGGTCGAAGGCGCTGTGGACGACGACTCGAAGTCGTTCGAGCTGCTCACGCGAGCGAAGCGTGCGCTACGCGATCGTGATCTCGATCTCGCGCTCCTGCTCTTGACGAAGATCCTGGCGACCGATCCGGCCGAGATGGGCGAGGGCACGCGCCGCGAAGCCAAGGAGCTGCTGGGGTTGACGCACGAACGTCGAGGCGAGGAGGCGCACGCCCGTGCGGAGTACGAGAGCTTTCTTGCGGAGTATCCCGACGCGCCCGGGGCAGATCGTGTGAGGCAGCGTCTGGAAACACTCGTGACCGCCGCGGCCGCGCCCCGCGCCTCCTTGAAGACGGCGAAAACAGAGGCTCGAACCGGTAGGGGCGCGAAGGAGAGAACCCTCGACATCGATACGTTCGGAAGTCTGGGTGTCACCTACTTCCGGTCCGAGTCGATGTTCGAAGACGACGATTTCGGCTTCATCGCCAGCGACATCCTCACCGACCTCGTCCTCTCGAACCGGATTCGTGACGAGGGTTGGGAGGTTGGGACTGATTTTGCCGGGACCTACGATGCGGACGTCGCTGGGGAGGGACGCAGCAACGATCTTCGGATCAGTCGCTTGACCGTCGGATTCGAAGATCGCGAGCGCGGCTACGAGGTGACGGTCGGCCGGCAGCGCAGGAGCGATAGCGGGGTGCTCGGTCGATTCGACGGTGTTCGTGGAGTCTACCGCTTCGCGTCACACTACAGCGTCGCAGGGCTCGTCGGCCTGCCTGTCACGAGCACGTCCGATAGCACGCCGGATACGGATACGATCCTCGCTGGTGTCGCACTCGACGTCGAGGATCTATGGCTCAAGGGGTTGCGCGGCCAGCTCTTCGTCGTGGGTCAGAACAGCCATGGAATGACGGACCGTACCGCCGTGGGCGGGGACATCCGCTATGTCCACCCGAAATCGTATTCCTTCCTGTATCTCGACTACGACGTCTACTTCAACTCGCTCAACACCGTGATCGCCTCGAGCACCTACTATCTGAATACGGACACCGATTTCCGGATCCTCGTCGACCGCCGGAACAGCCCCGTGCTGACCCTCGCCACCGCGCTCCAGGGACAGCTGGTCTCGGACCTCGACGATCTGAGCGACCTCTTCTCGGACAGCCAGATCCGCCGGCTCGCGACCGAACGCACCCAGGTCATCTGGACCGGCACGATCGGCGCGACGCACCGCCCCAGCAGGAAGCTGCAGATCTCCGGGGATCTGGGCTTCGCCTACGCCGAGGGGACCGATCTGCCGATCAGTGAAGGCGGTGTCGACTCGGTCGGGCCCGACTTCAATACCTCGCTGCAGTTCCTTGTGAATGATTGGCTCGTCGAGGGCGGAGTCGGCAGCGTCTCGGTCCGCTACTTCGAGGGGGACAGCTCGCGGGGAGCGGGGACCTCGCTCTTCTCGAGATTTCTCTTGTTCAAAGGATTTCGCATCAGCCCGCGAATGCGGTGGGACTGGCGAGACTCGGATTTCCAGGGCAACACGACGACGCTCCGGCCTAGCCTCGAGGCAGACTGGCGGATCTCGTCGTTCCTGTTGAATACGGAGGTGGGTTTCAGGTGGATCGATTCTCTGCCCGGAGGTACGGTCGAACGGGAAACCAGCTATTTCGTAGAAGTCGGCGCGCGGTGGGAGTTCTAGGATCATGCGCGAGGCCGGGCTCGATCATGCGCGTTGCGGAGTTTGCGGAGATGGGTGGTCGAGATGACATCGATTGAAGTCCTCCTGATCTACGTTCCGATTCTGGGGCTGACATGGGCCTTCTACGGTCTGCGTCGCGGTCGCGCGAGTCGGGCAGCTGCTGCGATTCGCAAGGAGGCGCTCGAGGCGGGACTGAACCAGCCCGCTTCGCTGTATCCGCTCGTCGATGCGTCGAAGTGTCTCGGCTGCGGCACCTGCGTCGAAGCCTGTCCCGAGAAGAAGGTGCTCGGATTGATCGCTGGGAAGGCCGTGCTGACCACGCCGGCCAACTGCATCGGCCATGGGGCCTGCAAGACTGCCTGCCCGCTCGATGCCATCACGCTGGTGCTCGGGACCGAAGAGCGCGGCGTCGACATTCCCGTCGTTTCCCAGGACTTCGAGTCGAACGTG
This sequence comes from uncultured delta proteobacterium, assembly GCA_963698485.1. Lineage (GTDB taxonomy): Bacteria > Myxococcota_A > UBA9160 > UBA9160 > UBA4427 > UBA4427. Next base: position 859,011 of record CAVORA010000007.1, read on the forward strand.
CCGGGCATCTTCGTCGCCGGTGAGCTCGGTGGAATGGGACTGATCCGGAATGGAATCGAGCAGGGACGTCAGGCGCTCGCTTCGATCGCCGCGTACGTGTCGAGCGTACAGGCCGCGTCCGACGTGGTGGATGTCGTGATCATCGGCGCCGGACCAGCCGGTCTCTCCGCTTCGCTCGGCGCGCTCGAGAAGGGCCTCGAATACGTGACGCTCGAGCAGGAGTCGCTCGGTGGGACGGTGGCCCACTATCCGCGCGGAAAGATCGTGATGACGGCGCCGGTCGATCTGCCGATCTACGGGAAGGTTCAGCTCCGCGAGACCACGAAGGAAGCGCTGCTCGGGCTCTGGGAGAAGGTCGTGGCGCAGACCGGCGTGAAAATCCGCTACGGGGCTCGCGTCGAGAAGGTCGATCGCCTCGCCGACGGAATCTTCGAGGTTTATTCGACGGACCTTCGGATCAAGACGAAGTCCGTGCTGCTGGCGATCGGTCGTCGCGGAACGCCCAGGAAGCTCGGCGTTTCCGGCGAGGAGCAGAGCAAGGTCGTGTATCGGCTGATCGACCCCGAGCAGTTCGCCGGGCAGAGCGTGTTGGTCGTGGGCGGAGGCGACAGCGCGCTCGAGGCGGCCTGGTCGCTGGCGGACGTTGCGGGCACGGACGTGACGCTCTCCTATCGAAACGAGGCGTTCGGCCGAGCGAAGCCCAAGAATCGGGAGTCGGTCGATCGAGCCAGCAAAGAGGGACGGCTGCGGGTACTCCTGAGCTCGAAGGTGATCGGGATCGGCGAGGATACGGTCGAGCTCGAGACGACGGACGGCGCGGTGTCGCTCGAAAACGACGCGGTGATCGTCTGTGCCGGCGGCATCCTGCCGACCGACTTCCTCAAGTCGATGGGGATCGAAGTCGTGACGAAGACGGGGCAGGCATGACGAAATCCAATCGCCTTGGGCGATCAGCCCGTGATCGGGAACTCCGACATCCGGCCGCTCCTGGAACATTGCTCGTCCTGTGCCTGCTGGTGATTCCGCTGCTCGCCCTGGCGAAGACTTCCCACGCCCAGGATGTCCCGCGATCGGGCGAACGCTCTCGGCATATTCCTGCCGCCGAGGATCCCGCGATCGGGGAAGCGAAGATGGCAGTCCGCATGAAGGACTTCGAGCGCGCGGTCGCAATCTGGGGTGAGGCTGCGGCGCGCGGTAATCCCGAGGCCGCCTATCGATTGGGCGTCGCCTATCGGTCGGGGCTCGGCGTGGTGCAAGACAACGACGAAGCGGCCAGGTGGTTCAAGATCGGCGTCGAGGGCGGAGACCCGGGCGCGCAGTTCGCACTCGGCACCTTCTATCAACATGGAATCGTCGTGCCGCAGGACCGCGACGAGGCAATCCGGCTCTTCGGACTCGCCGCGCGTGGCGGCAATCGGGACGCGAAGCGCCGTCTCGAAAGCATGCAGAAGTCGGGCTCCGTGGCCTACGCGGCGGCCGATTCGCGCGTCGCTGCGAATCGGATGAATCCCCGAGAGGCGCTGAATCAAGCGATTCGCCTCGGAGACCTGGGGTCGGCGAAGGAGGCCATCGCGCGCGGTGCGCCCCTCGACGGTGCTCCGGGGGATACCCGTCATTGGCGGCCGCTGATTCTCGCGATCGAGAACGAGAGCTTCGAGATGGTTCGGCTCCTGCTGGAGCGCGGGGCCCGTGCCGACCTGCATTCCCGGATCGGCGAGCCAGCGCTCGTGCTCGCGGTCCGCAGCGGTGACAGGCGTATCGTGCGGGCGCTCTTGTCCGCAAAGGCTTCGCCGAACACCAGGGCGGTCAGCGGCTACACGCCGCTGATGGAGGCAGCGCGGCTCGGACATGCGGGCATGGCGAGCGATCTGCTCGCCACTGGAGCCGATCCGAAGATCGTCCTGGCCGACGGAACCAGTGCCTCGACGATTGCGCGCCGCTTCGACCACCAGGCGCTGGCCCGGGAGCTGCGTCGGCGCGGCGCGCCCGGCGTCGAGGCGGCGGATCCCGATCAGCGACGCGAGGTCCTCGCGGCCCGGTCGACGAGCGGGGGAAAGGGCGGCCCCGCGATGCCGCCCGTCGTGGAGGCGGCTCGGCGTGGTGACGTCGATCTGCTCCGCGAGATCATCGACCACAAGATCGATCTCACAGCGGCGGACTCGGATGGGGGCAATGCCTTGACGCGCGCCGCCGAAGGCGGCCACGTCGAGGTCGTGAAGCTGCTCGTCGCGGCGGGGGTCGATCCTGACCTGCCCGGTGAGGAGGGGGCCACCGCGCTGATGCTCGCGATGGGGTCACGAGAAGAAGGGGCCGCGCGGGTGATGGCCTATCTGCTCGAAGTCGGCGCCGATCCCCACGCGCGGGGCAATGCGGGTCGCGGGGTCATCGACTATGCGGCGAAGGGCGCGACCGCCGCAAAGCTCGAGATCTACGAGAGCAAAGGCGGTTCATGGGCGCCCGGGGATATGCGTTCCGCGCTCAACGAGGCCAGTGCCGCGGGTCGAATCGATGTGATGCAGGCGCTGCTGGCGTTCGTCCGGGAGCCCGGCGAGCTGACGGGAGCGTTGTGTCGCGCCGTGGAGCAGGGTCACGCCGAGAGCCTCCCGGTGCTCGTGGCGGCCGGCTCCGGCACCGACGAGGACTGCGGCGGCGGACAAACGCCGCTCGCGGTCGCGGCCCATCACGGCCAGCTCGAGCTCGTCGAAGCGTTGCTCGGACTCGACGCGGATCCGAACGGCGGTCCGGTCGGCGGGGACACGGCGCTGATCGCCGCCTCCGGTCGCGGTCATACCTCGATCGTTTCGCTGCTGATCGAGAAGGGTGCGGAGGTGGATCGGCGCGGAGCGAGCCGCATGACCGCTCTCATGGCCGCTGCCACGAACGGCCACGAGGAGACGACCGAAGCCCTGCTCCAGGCGGGTGCGGATCGCGGGATGCGGAGCGAGACGAAGTTGACTGCGCTCGATTTCGCAAAGCAGTCCGGGAACGCACGCGTCGCCGAGCTGATCGAGTCGTTCCGACCGGGCTGGCGCAACCTGCTCGGCTTCTCGAACGACTGACGAACGCTTGATCGTCAGTCGTTCGGCCCCGCCCCGCCCCGAGTACGTCGCCGCGGTTGCGGTCACGTCTCGATGTTCCGGCCCGGATCTGGATCAGGCGCTCCACTCCCCGAGATGCTCGAAGAGCAACGTGATGGGCAGCGGATCGAGCTCGAGCAGCTCGCTATGCGTGCGATCGCTCGAAGTGCGATTGATCCGGTCGCGAACCGCTTCGACATCATCACACTCGATCTCGTAGAGCGCGAGAAACCGTCGACCTTCGATTCCGTTCGCGCCCGGGAGCAGCTGGTGGCGCGACGCCTCCCAGCGCGTCGCGGACACGATGCCCTCGACCTCGAGGAGCTCACCCACATGGAGTGCGTACCAGTCGTTGAACTCGTCGAGCCGATCGGGATCCGTCGAGCTCGAAGCCACGAGCATCAGGGCGCGGGCCATGTTCGTCTCCTCGGGCTCGTCAGCCCGGTTGCGGAGTGCCTGGGATGTCACCGCGAACCTTCATGCCCGCAGTGAGGCCGCCGTCGAGATCGAAGTCGGCGCCGGTGTAGAAGGCGGCGTCTTCGGAGGCGAGGAAGGCGACCGTCGCCGCCACGTCTTCGACGCGTCCGCGGCGGCCGACCGGTGGCGGGTCGTGCTTTTCCTGAGCGGCCCGCATGGCGGTGATGTCGATGCCCGGCATCAAGGGCTGGACCATCTCGTCGCTGCCGGCGGCCGGATTCACCGCGTTGACCCGGATGCCGTATCGCCCGAGCTCGAGCGCGGCGACCTTCGTGATCCCCCGTACGCCAAATTTGCTGGCTGAGTAGGCCGACGTGCCGGGCGCCGCGTGATGGCCGTCGATCGACGAGATGTTGATGATCGAGCCGCCGCCGCCCCGGCGCATCGGCTCGATGGCCGATCGGACGCCCAGGAAGGTCCCGAGCTCGTTCACGCGGATCACGCGCAGGTAGTCGTCGACGGAGGTGAACTCGATCGGGGCGATATGCAGGATCGCGGCGTTGTTGACGAGGGTCGTGAGCGGTCCCCACTCAGATTCTACGACGGAGATCGCTTCCGCCCAGTCCTCTTCGCGCGTGACGTCTGCGTGCAGGTAGCGTGCGGCACGGCCGAGATCCGCTGCGACGGCCCGTCCGAGCTCATCGAGCAGATCGAGCAGCAGGACCTTCGCGCCGTCGGCCACGAGGCGTCTCGCGGTGGCCTCGCCGGTGCCCCGCGCCGCACCCGTGACGATCGCGACCTTGCCCTCGAGTCGACTCATGAAGCGCTTCCCCCTGCCGTGCGCCGCTCTCGGGTCGCTCCCCTCCGGATCATCACTCAATCGCTCGCGAGCGCCAGCGTGGCGTCGCGATCGGAGCGGGCCCGGAACGAATCGTCCTGGCGCGGCCAGGAGATCGCCCAGGCTTCTCGATCACCGCGCGGATTCGTTCCGGCTCCCACGATCGTGTGTCCATCGCGCGAGATCCCGTGAGCCACCTCCAGATGCCAGCCGTCGGGCACGGGCGCGCCCTCTGCCGCGAGCGCCGCTTCGATCGTCCGCATGCCGCGCTCGCGCGTCCACAGGAAGGCGGTCGTCCCGCGTTCGCTATCTGCCGAGCCCACGATCTGCGACCCATCGCCCGAGACGTCTGCCGCCCGGCTGTCGTGCGCGCCACCTCGCAGCGCGCCGAGCCCCCTCAGGCCGTTCCTTCGGGTCCAAAGGAAGGCTTCGGTGCCACGGGGGCCGTGGCCGGTGCCGACCACGACCGAGCCGTCTGCGTTCGTTGCCGTCGCAACGCTATCGGATCGCCCGCCTGGAAGGTCTCCGAGGCTCTGGCCCGTGAAGATCGCTGTCTCATGCCCTGGCGCTCTCTCGCTGTCCGTCGGGCCTTCGGTCCAGAGATGGGCGAGGGGGCGGCCTTTCTGGTCCGTGACCTGACCGACGATCGTCCTTCCATCGTCGGAGAGGTCGAAGGCCTTCGCCGCTCGCGATGTGTCCGGCAGACCGAGGTCGACCATGCCGGTCTCGCGCGTCCAGCGAAAGGCACGGGCGGCCGTTCGGACGCCGAGGATCGACTGCGACGTGCCGATCACGAATCGGCCCGCCTGCGAGACGCTCATGCCCTCGCTCGAGAAGATGCCGTTGGGCAGGTCGCCGAGGCCTAACATGCCCGTGTCGGCCCTCCAGAGGAAGGCCTCCTTGCCCGCCCTGGAGTGGCTGGTGCCCGCGATCGAAGAGCCGTCCGGGGAGACGGCGAGGGCGCGGCTCAGTCGTGCACCGCCGTCGAGATCTCCGATCGACACCATGCCCGTCTCGCTGGACCAGCGAAAGGCCGCTTCGCGGCCCGCGTCGTCAATGACCGAAGCGCCCACGATGACGCGACCGTCGGCCGACACCGACGTGGCCCGACTGTCGAAGCGACCACCGGGCAGATCGCCGAGCGCCAAGAATCGAGGCTGACCGCTTGCGGATCCGATCGATGCATCGCGAGGCGGAGCTTCGGCCGTCGCCGGCGTCGCGCCGCAGAGACCCATCACGCCTGAAGCCAGCGCGACACGGAGCACCGCGTTCGCGGTGAACGACAGGCGGCGAAGGTCGCGCGGGCGATTGCTCCGTCGGGAGCGAAGGGGTCGCAGGGCTCGAGCCATGTGAGTCTGGAGATCTCCTGGATCAGCACTGGCTGCGTCCGGTGCGGGCCGCTCGCTCGCCGGCTCGGGGCCTCGAGAGGGCCAGGTCCTCGAAGCCGAGGCTTTGGCTCGACCCGGCGAGTCGGGTCTGCGGTGAGCCGATGAAGAGGCCGGCCGAAGCGACCTCGATCATCTCGGCAGGCTACCCCAGGCCGATGGAAATCCGCCCGTGCCGCGGTCGATCGCGAGAGAGGCCGCGTGGTCGCGGGGCTCTCGCATCCGGGTCACAATCCGACCCCTCGGAAGGCCGTGAGCCCTCAAGCGGAGCGGCCTCTCACTCGATCTAGATCATTCGTCCGCGCCGCGCGCGCGGGTGGGGGGCTCCGATGCATAGAGGCGTGGTGTGGTTGGCGGGCGTGGGGCTGCTGCTTCTCGGGTATTTCCTGGGGCAGGCGAGCGGTCCGGCCCCTGTCGAGTTCCCGGACCCCAGCGAGGCGCGTAGCGCCGAAGAGATGGAGCGCGCCGTCGAGTCGGCCCTGAGCGAGCCCCGCGCCTTTCCGCGTGCCGTGACGCTGGTTCGGCTCTTCGAAGGCCTCACGAGCGAGAACGTGGCGGGCGCTGCGCGGGCAGTATCGAGCCGCGCGGGTCGTTGGGATCCCGTCGATCTTCAGCTCTTCCTGGCGGCCTGGGTGCACGTCGATCCCCTCGCCGCGGTTCGCGAGGTCGAGAGCTGGCCCATCCGATCGCGCCGTCAGATCGGCCTCACGATCGCGATTCGTGAGTGGGCGGCCAGCGGGCATTGGCTCGAGGCAGCGGACTATTTTCAGACGATCCGTGACCCCGACACACGATCGATCGCGGCGGGCCCGCTCGTCAGGGGCTGGGCTTTGGCCGGAGACCTCGACGGCGCCCTGGGTCTGGCTCATCGCCTCTGGAGCACCGAAGATCAGCTCGACGTCGTCGATGGCTTCGCACGCGGCGTGCTCCATGCCCAGGGGCCCCAGGCCGCCCTGGACATCGCCCGCCGCGTCGACCAGGTCGAGCAGGGAGAGTTCGCCCAGCGGCTCACCCGTGTGACCCTCAACCTGGTCGCGCGAGAGGATGCCCCGGCGGCCGCGGCTCTCTACCAGGAGCTCGTATCGGAAGGGACGCCCGCTTGGATGGATGGCACGCTGGATCGCGTGGCGTCCTTGTGGCGGAACGACGATCCGAGATCCGCTCTCGAGTGGATGCTGGGTCTAGCGCCGACGCCCGAGCGCGATCGTGTGCTTGGCGAGACGATCGCGACCTGGGGCATTCGGGATTTCGATACGGCGTGGGCCTGGTTCGAGGGGACACGAGGTCCGTTTTCGGGGCAGGGCGTGCTCGATCCGACGGACTCGGTGCTGCTCGGCGGGCTCGTCCGGAAGATGGCGCGCATCCGGTCGGCCGAGGCGGCGGACTGGGCGCTTCGGCTCCGGCCCGGCGCAGAGCGGGACGCGTTGTTGAGACGCGTGTCGTATTTCTGGTCGCTCGAGGATCCGGCGGCGACGAGTCGCTGGATCGAGGGGCTCGACGCGTCGCCCGCTCTTCGGCGCGAGCTGCGGGAGGCGGCCGCGAGGGCGCAGCGAGCTGCTGAGCCAGAGTTTTCCGGCGAAGCCGCCGAGTCGGTCGACTCCACGGCGGCGACCACGCAGGCGGATTGATCCGGCCGCCTCTTGGGGGCCTTGCCGTACGGGCCAGTGCCCGGAGTGACACGGGGGACCATGACCGCCGAGTCACCAGGCAAGCAAGATCGAGTCACCACAAATGGAGAAGCCCCAGCCGATGACTCGGCTGGGGCTTCTCTTTGCTTCATGTCACGCCGTGCTCGCTGTTCCGCGAGAGGTCCGCTCGATCTCTACCAGAGTCCGAGCGAGCTCGTCGCGGGCCGGAGCCCGACTTCGGACCTAGCTTCGTCGTCGTCGCGCAGCCAACGCTCCGAGCAGTCCGAGTCCGCTGATCAGCGCCACCGTCGCGCCCGGCTCGGGCGTGAACTTGAGCGAGGCTCCGACCATCTGGATGTTGATGAACTGCGCCGGCTGGCTGTCGAGCCGCTTGACGTAGGAGCCCGCGACGAGGCCGAGGTTGCGCTGTCCGCCCGTCGTGACCGTGTCGTAGCCCATGCCCGTCAGCGTGTTGATGATCGTCGCGCCCTGCTCCACGCCACTCTGCACGATCGAGACCGTGCCCGTGGTGAAGGGGAACATGAACTTCTGGGAGGTCGCTCCACCGAACAGAGCCAGGGTGATGCCGACATCGTTGAAGGTGGCGCCACCCGGGGTCTGGATGAAGTTGCAGCCTACCGGGGTCGGAGGCGGCGTGGCGGCGCAGGGAACCCCGACGATCGAGGGAGCCGAAGGGAAGCCCTTGAATCGGCCCTGAGCCTGGGTGCCGGTGACCGTGTAGCCCCAGCCGACGGCGTTCCGGGTTCGGAAGAAGGTCAGGTCGGCGCCCACCGGATTGGTGGCGACGATCGGATGGAAGGTCGGCGGGAAGAGGGGCTCGAAAGCACCCGCGAGCAGGAGGCGCCCCGTGCCGTTCAGCAGCACGCCCATCGTGCCGTTGAATCCGCCATTCCGGTATTCCAGATCCACCATCGCGGTGCCGAAGGTGTCCACCACGTTGGTGGTCAGGCCCTGGCGGTAGACGTAGCCCGTGTCGGTCGTGGCGAGGCCGTTGTTCTGGCCGAAGGCTGTCAAATTCGCCGGGCTGAAGCCCGTCCGGACAGCGAAGGCATTGGTCTGAGGGGGCGCGACGTAGCCGACTTGATCCCGGGTCAGGCCGTTGTTCTTCCTGCGCGGGTCGGGGCCCGGCGCCGCCGCCGTGAACGTGGTGTCGAGCTGGCGCACGACGGATTCGAGCACCTGGCCGGCCTGAACGCCGAGCATCTGCGTGAAGGCCAGCGGCGGAATCGTGAAGGCACCGCCCACGGAGAGCGATCCGTTCGGGATGTTGCGTGCCGCGCGATTACCCACTTGCGGGCCGTTCAGAATGATCGGCCCCGGGCCCGTGACGGTCGTCGTGGGACGCCAGGAATTCCGACCCACGCAGCGGGCATTGCCGGCCTGGGTGCAGGGCACGTTCGGTGGATTCTGCGGAATGTTGACGATGATTCCGTTCGCTTCGCTGTACTGGCCCGCCATCGCGACGGTCGAACCCTGAGCCTGGGCGAGCGACGCACCCAGCGCGATCGATGTGACCACAATGGCCGCTTGTAAGAACCTGGACATCAATTGCTCCTTCTCTCTTTTCAGCTGCTTCGAAGATCGAACCAGCCACCCATCGATTGGGTCTCTGGAGAGCGACTTCGACGAAATCCGATTTCTGTAGGGCCGCGCCCCAACTGACGCTGGCTTACCGTTCCGTTGACCCGAGCGCCCAAGACATCTCGGAGCTGAATCACCGGTCGGCTGCATTCGCCACCAGCCACGGCCACCCTATCATGCGCGATTCGATATGTGGTCATTTTTATATGATGGTTTGCACCCACTCTGCAAAAAAATCCCCGAGGGTGATAAAGGCTGAAATTTCAGGCAGTTTGAGCCCTCAGAGCCGATGCGTGAGTAGGCCGGGCGCTCGAGGAAGTGACGCGTCCTGTCGCGACCGGATCGATCGGTGTGAGGGACACCCGAGCGATCGCCGATCATGAGAGGGGAAGCAGGGCATGGAAGAGGCAGATGCGCCGCTATCGTGCGCGGCGCTCCACGCGAGCTCGACCGACTGAACCCAAGGGAGACCGATTCAAAAATGGCTTCGAACATCGATTACCGGGGGAAGCAACGACCCGGCCGGATCTGGCGGGCGGCGGTCTGCGCCTTCCTCGTGTTGCTGCTCGGCTGCGTGCTGGCGGGCTGTGAGGGCGGCCTCTCCGACGATCCGGCCCAGATCGCCACCCTTCAAGGGGAGCCTCTCAGCGCGGATTCTTCCCTGCGCGAAATCCTGCAGCACCCGGACCTCCTCGAGCGCCTCCGGTATGTCGGGGCCTACCTGCAGCGTATGCCGCCCGAGCGTCTCGACGACGTGAAATATGAGTTCGAGGTGGCAGCCCTCGACCAGGGCGACTTCGCCTACGCGATGTTCGCGAACTGGTGGGCACGATTCGATCCGGCGGCCGCTTTCATCTTTGCCGACCACGAGCTCCGTTTCGAGCACCCGCGCGTGCTCCTCGAGGTCGTTCGGATGTGGGGCTACACGGATCCGGAAGGGGCGATCGAGTCGAAGCTGCTCGCGGGGCGCGAGCTCCACATGCCCGCCCTACGAGGGCAATTGGTCGACGCCCTGGTGGTGGGCTGGTTCCAGTCCGGTCGTCCCGGGCTGGAAGACTTCGTGTTCGGGATGACGGACTCGAGTGCTCGAAACAGTGCGCTCAAGGCCTGGGTGCGGATGCGCGTGCTCCGGGACGGAGCGGCGGAGACCCTCGAGTGGACCCAGCAGGTGCCCTATCACGCCGACATCCGCCGAGAGCTGCTGGCCGGTGCGATCAGCATCATCGCCCATCAGGAGCCCGAGCTGGCCGTCGAGTGGTATGACCGCGCGAAGGAGGCGGGCGTCGATGTCGGAACCTTCGTTCCTCGCATCGCGAGTGCCTGGGGCCACCACAAGCCTCGCGAAGCGCTCGAGTGGGTGCTGACCTTCCCCAACGACGCCGAACGCGTCCGAGCCATCGGACGCGTCGCGCGCAGATGGCTGAATCGGGACGAGGCGGGCATGCGGGCCTGGCTCGAAGGGAAGGCGGGAGACCCGACGACCGATCTGCTGCGTTTCCAGGCTGTGCGCTTTCATATCGAGCAGAACGACTATCGCGTCGACTGGAACGACATGATCGAGGAGACGCAGCTCATCGTCGACGAAAAGCGTCGGGTCAGCCTGACGCTCTGGGTGCTTCAGCGCTGGCACGTCGCGGATCAGTCGGGCGCGCAGGTCTGGATGGACGCGAATCCGGATGCGCTTCCGCCGGTCTTGATGGAGCGTGTGACGCTGATCCCGGAAGACGAACGGGAGCAGATCGAGTCCGCCCTCGGTCTGGTTTCAGAGGGCTGACCTGCGGCGATCGGGTTGGCGAGACGACGGATCGAAAGCGCTCGGGCCGTCGTCTCGCCGGACCGCTTCTTCTCGAGCCTCCCTCGGCTCTTCCTTTTGAGGGATCGGGCGTCCCGGGTATCCGGGTGCTAGGCGCTGGGCTCAGGCTCTTCCGCCGGCGTGCCCGCCGCGGACGGTCGGAGCTCGGCTGCGGCCTCCGGGTCGAGGCTCGCGAGCAGCTCCAGCGCGTCGGCACCCGCGCCGAAGCGGAGGGCTCGTCGCGCCAGCTCGATCCTGCGTGATCGGTTCGCTTCGTTTGCATCGAGCCGATTGGCCAGCGCCAGTGCTGCCCGACCATCATAGGGGGCGGCACTCGCGAGATAGTCCTCGAGCTCGCGAGTCGCCTGCGTTCCGCGGCCTGCTCGGGTGAGGGAGGCAATGCGACCCGAGACCGCTTGCCAGTTTTCCGGTGCGAGCGCGATTGCCCGGTCGTAGAAGCCTATCGCCTCGACATCCCGATCGCGCCGTGCCGCCAGGTCGCCAAGGCTCGCGAGCGCCTCCACCTCCTGCGGGTCTCGCTCGAGCACGCTTCGGAGCAGCGTCTCCGCCTCGTCGAGCTCTACGCCTTTTCGGACCAGCACTCGACCCAGCGCGAGGTCCACGTCGAGACTCCTGGGCATCTCTTCCTTGGCTCGCCGCGCGATCGAAATCGCCTGGTCCAGCCTCTCTGGCTCATCGAGCAGAAGGTCGACCTGCTCCCGCACGAAGATGCCTCGGGAGGCCGAATCGACCTGCTCCTCGAGCGTGGCCAGCAGCCGCTGGGCGCCTTCGACGCCGTTTCGCAAACGCACCCCGCGACCGAGCGCGTCGATGGCGCGTCGCTGTAGCTCGACCAGCGGCATGTCCGCGTCGGCCGGGATGGAGAGGTCGGGCTCGTTTCCGAGTCGGGCCTGCATCTCGATGGCCAGCAGTCGCATCCCGACCGAAGCATCGGATCGCTGGCGGGGCGAGACGAACCAGTAGATCGCCTCCGCCTGGCGCACGCGACCCTCGGCCAGGTGGAGTCGGATCAACCGCTCGCGCGCCGCCGACAGCGTACCGTCGGCGCGGATCGCCTGGCGATACTCCTCGACCGCTCGATCGAAGTCGCCAAGACCCTCTGCGGCGCGTGCCAGGTAGTAGCGGATCGGCGCGTTGTCCGGCCAAAGCAGGGCGGCTTGATCCAGCTCCTCGATGGCGGTCTCGTACTCGCCTCGCTCGAAGGCAACGCGACCGCGAATCATCGGAGCGTGGACCTCGATCGGCGTCTGGTTCGCGATCGCGATCGCTTCGTCGTACCGCTTCTCGAGGATCAACGCCTCGGCCTGACGAAAGAGCAGCTCCGGAGACACGTTGTCGCCGAGGAGCTCGATGCCGGCGTCGAAGGCGTCGAGCCCTTCGGCCGTGCGTCCTTGCTCGATCAGGTAGCCGCCGAGGTCGATCCAGAGGCTCGCGATCCGGGTGGGCGAGCTGTTCTCATCAGCCTTGGCCTGCTCGAGCGTGTCTCGCAGGATCGACTCGGCTTCTTCGCTCAGTCCGATGGCCGTCAGGTGCTGGACGAGTGCCTTGCGGAAATCGCCGTTGTCGGGACTCTCTTCGTAGGCTGTTCGCAGGATTTCGAGGATGCGATCGAAGCGACCGAGCTGCGTATGGATCGTGAGGGCTTCGTTGATCAGCTCGGGCTTGGTCGGATATTTCTCGAGGCACTCGTCGACGATCTGCGCCGCCTCCTTGGGCTCTCCCGCCTCTCGCTTGAACGACGCTCGCACGACGCACCAGTAGGCCTCGCGAGAGTTGACGTCCGCGGCGTCGACATCGAGATCGAGATCGATCGCGTCGTCCGTCTTGTCCACGGCTCCGGAGCCGTCTTCGGAGACCTCGCCTGCCATCAGACCGGCCTCGCGGATCAGCTCGTAGGCCTCGTCGGTCTCCTTGAGTCCGAGCAGCGCGACGGCCTTCAATCGGATCGGCCTCCTCTTCGTCGGGGAAATCGTCGAGGATGGTCTCGATCTGCTCGAGCGCCTCCGCGTAGAACCGCCGCGAGCTCAGCAGCACGCGCGCCTCCAGGAGTCGGGCGGGAAGATCGTCGTCGTGCGAGTCCGTCCGCTCGTTCCGCAAGCGCCTCAGGACTTCGAGCGCGAAGTCGAAGTTGTCCGCGCGATTCGCATCGGACGCGAGCTGATAGGCCGCCCGCACGAGCCAGTCGGGATCGTCCATCGCTGCATCGAGGGCCCAGACGGCTCGTCCCGGAAAGCCGCTCAGGGAGATCGCGCGACCGTAGCGATAGAGGATCTCGCCGTCGCGATGCCCGGAATCGATCAGCTCCTGGAGCAGCGGGATGGACTGGCCGATCTGCCCGGCAGCCTGGAGCGCCCGGACCTCGTTGAGGCGATCTTCGACGCTGGGCTTGCAGCCAGCGAGCAGAAGAGTCGAAAAAACCAACACGAACAGACAGCAGACGAGGCTTTTGTCGAGGCGGGAACGCGTCATTTTCGGACGATAGCAAGACCACCGCCGGCTTCCGCACCCTAGATTTATTCGATAGCCTCGCCGCCATCATGGAAAATAAATCGTCAGGTCGGGTCTGGCCGCTGGTGTTGATCGCCGTCGCGGCCATCGGCGTCTACCTCTATTCCACCGTCGAGGTCAAGCCGTCCGCCTCGGCGGGGAGACCGACCGGCAGCGTCGAGGATCTCGAAGCCCTGGCCACTCGCGATGACACCAACATCGTGTTCGTCCTCGTTGATACCCTGCGCGCCGAGCGCATGAGCGCCTACGGCTACGACCGCGAAACGACCCCCTTCCTCTCGGAGCTGGCCGAGACGGGGATCCGCTTCGATCACCATATCGCCCAGTCTTCCTGGACCAAGTCGTCGATGGCCTCGATCTGGACGAGCCTGAACCCGATCCGGTCCGGGGTGACGAAGTTCAATCATGCCATCTCGGCCGAGGCGACGATGCCCGCCGAGATCCTGAAGGAGCACGGCTTCAGGACGGTCGGGCTCTATCGAAACGGTTGGGTGCACGGCTATTTCGGCTTCGACCAGGGATTCGACAAGTACTACCGGCCGATGGGGGCGAACGTGAACCCCGCCGTGCAGCGCATGCGCCCCAATGCGCAGGCCTTTGGCGCGGACGAGCACATGATGGGAGACGCGATCGAGTTCCTGCGGATCCAGGGGAACTCGAGCCGTTGGCTCCTCTATCTGCATATGATGGATCTTCACGAATACACCTACGACGAGGAGTCAGCGCTCTTCGGGAACACCGTGCCAGACCTCTATGACAACTCCGTGCGTCGCACGGACTGGGTGATCTCGACGCTCTACGACTATCTCCGGCAATCGGATCTGTTGAAGAAGACGATCTTCGTCGTGCTCTCGGATCATGGCGAAGCCTTCGGCGAGCGAGGCTTCGAAGGGCATGCGCGCGAGGTCTTCCCGGAGACGACCGAGACCCCGTTGATCATCTCGCTGCCTTTCACGCTGCCTTCGGGTGTCGTCGTCGAGGCGCGGACGACCAACGTCGACGTGTGGCCGACGCTCCTCGACCTGATGGGGCTGCCGGACGGGCGGGAGATGGACGGACGCTCGCGCCGGCCCGAGATCCTCGCGGCCGCTCGCGGCCAGGAGGAAGGCACCCGAGACGCCAGCGAAAACGAAGCGGACGATTTTGCGGTCGCCTTTCTCGACGAGAACTGGGGCCGGCCGGGCTCGAAGCGGAAGCCGGCCATCTCGGTGCTCGACGGCGACTATCGTTACGTCGCGGGGACCGACCATGCGGGCAGGGCCTTCGAGGTGCTGCTCTCGACCGAGGACGGCGAGTCCGTGGATCGGAAGCGCGAACACCCGGAGATTCTCGCGCGCCTCAAGGCGCAGGCGGCCGCCGAGCTCGAGCAGGAACAGCTCTACGAGACGGAGACCTTCGAGCTCGACCAGATGCAGCTCGATCAGCTGCGAGCGCTCGGATACGACATCCCCTGACCCTGACGCGGGGCCCGTGCGGATCGGTTTGCCCGGCGCGGGTTCCCCAGCAGCCCCGCCTTCCCGTCAGGCTCGCGGCAAGTCGAGCCCTTCATGCGCAGCGGTCCGGCTGCTGCCTTCCGCGGCTACCAGCTGAAGCGGGCTTCGGCTCCACACGTGCGCGGGTCGGCGACGAAGTTCAACATTGCACCGCTGAACGCCGAGATGTCCACGGAGAAGTCCTTGTAGCGCTCGTCGGTGACGTTTCGGCACCAGCCGGCGATGGACATGCCGGTATCGCCGGCCGGCTTCCAGCTCAGTCGCACGTTGTGGAGCAGGAAGGCGCGGTTGCCGACGAGGAAGGGGGAGAACTTGCTATTCCCACTGATGTCCAGCTCGCCGCGCCCCCTGTTGGGATCGAAAGGCACGTCGTCGGTCCAGGTGAAGTCGTATTGGGGCGTGATCGTTCCAAGGCGGCCGAGATCGAAGGGCCAGGTGATGGTGGTGGCGATCTGGAGGTTCGGTGCGCTGATCAACGGGTTGCCGGAGTAGTCGATCGTGACGCCCAGGGAGCCGCCAGACAATTGTCGCTGCTCGGCGACCGTGAACTCGATGTAGTTCGTCTCGAGCCAGCCGATATTGAACTTGATCCGGAGCCCCTCGATGGGCTCCGGCACGAAGCCCTCGAGCGGGCTCAGCGTGAGCTCGACCTCCGCGCCGTAGTTTCGGGCCTTCCGCGCGTTCTGGATCGCGCGGAAGACGCCGGCGGTCGTGGTCGTCAGCCGGAACACCTGATAGTTCTTGTAGTTGTAATAGAAGATGTTCGCGTTGCCGTTGATTCGGCCAGCCCAGGCGCCGAACTCCACGCCCCACTCGAACGCGTCGATCTGCTCCGGATCGGCGAAGCCGACCTCCGGGAGCTTCGCGCCCTGAGGCCGGCTCGGGTTGAACTGTCCAGCCTTGAAGCCTCGGTTGTACTTCATGTAGGTGGCGATCTCTTCGGTGAACTCGTAGCGGATCGCGGCGAAGCCCGTAAAGGCGTCCCAGGTGCGCTGATTGCGCGAGCCCTGCAGGAGCAGCGGCGGCTCGAAGCCCGGGAAGGTCAGCAGCGACCGCGATAGCTCGTCGACCTCGAAGTCCTTCTGCTCCCAGTTGTATCGGGCGCCCGCAGAGAGCGTGAACGCTTCGAGGAATTCGTAGTCTCCCTCCGCGAAAACGCCGAAGCTGTAGATCTCCTGCTGGTAGTCGATGTCGCGTTGATTGTCGAAGACGATCTGGGTCTGCTTGGCTTCGACCTGCTCGATCAGCGTGTAGGCACCCGTGCTCCAGGCGATGGGAACGTCGCCAATCTGTTCCCCCTTGAGCGCCACGTCGCCATAGGCCTCCCAGGCCTGATCGTTGCCTGTCGATGGAAAGCGCCTGTTGGGCGAGAGGTCGGTATCGCGGCGCTCGGATTTCCGGTAGTCGATGTATCCGCCGTTCAGCTCGACGTCGAAGGCCTCGAGGTCGATCACCGCGCTCATCGACGCCGCGTACGTCTCGAGGATGGTTCGACCGGGAGAATCGAGATCGCCGCGGTAGGGTCTCTGGTCGAGAGGGGTCTTCAAGATCTCGCGTCCGACCTGCTGCAGCGCCAGCGTCCGGTATTCCTGGCTGCTCAGGCCGGGCTGGGTTTGCCGGAGGAAGGCATCGACTTCAGCTTGCCGCGCTGCGTTATCCGGCTCCTGATAGCCGGCCGAATCCAACCCGCCCAGCTCACGACCGCGAGAGCCCGTACCGACCTGCTGGCCAGCCGTGGAATCGCGGTTGAGTCTGGAGAGCTCGAGCCGCATGGTGAGATCGAGCGGCGTGTCGGGCGGAACGAATCGCACCTGGCCTCGAAAGCCGTAGTCGTCGACCTCGCCGATGTAACGCGGCAGGAATTCGTTGACCTCGCTTCGCTGGCCGCGTCGGACGCTCTCGCCGCACAGCGCGACGGAGGGAGCGTTGGCTGCACTTCCCTGGACGGGACGGTCCGCGATCAGCGACCGGTTGGCGCAGCCGTTCTCCCAGAAGGGGTTTTCGTGGGTGTAGCGCGCCGACACGCGAGCGGAGATCCAGTCGTCCAGCACCGGGGCGCTGGTCGCCGCCTCGAACTCATAGCGATTGGCATCTCGCGCATCGACCGAGACGATACGCGATAGGCTCACCTGCGCGAAGCCGGTGAAGTCGGGGGTCGGCTTGGCCGCCTCCACCTTGATCACGCCGGCGGATGCGTTGCGATAGTTGCCGGAGCCTTGAGGGCCTTTGAGGACGCTCAGCCCGCCGACGTCGAAGAGTCCCACGAGCTGGGTGGCGGAGGGGTTTCGCGGCACGCCGTCCTGGAAGATCGGGACCGAGCTCGAGGAGTTCGCGCCGAAGTCCTGGAGCCCGACGCCGCGTACGAAGAAGGAGGCGTTGGTGGCGTTCTGGGTCCGGATCTCCAGGTTGGGGACGTAGGCGGCAACGTCGCCGATGTCCTGGACGTTGTACGCCTCGAGCTCGGCCGCGCCGAAAGAAATGGCGGAGGTGCTGGTCGGGGCGAGCAGGGCTGCGGTTCCGCTACCCGTGACGATCATCTCTTCGACGCCAGCGAAGGGGTCGCTTTCCTTGGCCGCCTGGGCGTGAGCCGAGACGTCGGAGAGAGCGCCCAGGATCGAGATAGCAGCCACCATCAGCAGGCGTCGAGATTCGCGCCACTGTCGGCCGGATCGAACGCTCTCGTTATTCAGAGTGTGCATTGCGGGAACGCTACACGACCACATCGTGGATGCTCTCTCTTGGCGATGCCGTGAACTCGAGACGAGGCGACCTGCCATCTCTCGACGTGGTGACGTCCTCTCGGTCTGGATCGCCGTGGATCCTGAACCGGTGCCGGCTCGAGCGCGTCAGTCGATCGTCTGATGGTCTCGCGGGGCGTACCGCGCTCGAAGTCCTATGACTGGATGACTGGATGCCTATGAGCACGCCCGGGAATCGCGGCCGCCATGATCGGGTATTGCGCTGTCGGATGGATCATCATCAGCCCGCCAACACGATCATGGAACGTCAGGTCCATCGACGAAGGCTCCGGGGGCGCATCCGAGAGCATCCGTTCGAAGGTGACCTCCTGACCTTACTGAGGTTGGATTGCGTATTCAACAACGTTGTTGAATACTCGATCCACCCGAGAGCGCCCACCTCCCGTTCGGCCTGATGCAGGCCGATTCTGGGATGCTCGGGTCGAAACGAGCAGATCGTTCAACACAGAAACACACACCCAGAACAACAGCCAGAACGAGCCGATCAAAGCGCCAGGACAGATCATCGGAAGCTCGTACGCAAGTGCTGATTCGATCGTTGTCGGGCGAGCAAGGCCTGATTCTGCGGCGTCGATTCGGCCAGCTCGAGCAGGTCGGAGCGAACCGAGATCCGAATGGGGTGGTGGCTGCAGAGAGCCAAGGTGCATCGGGCGGCACCTGACCTCTCCGGAGCCTCGCCTTCGTTCGTCTGACGAATCATCAAACCCGCGGGTCCGGACGGACGGATGGATCGCGGCAGCAGTGGAGAAGAGACTCGGGGAGAAATCATGAGATACTCCTCTAATGGTAGGGCGCTGATTGCAGGGCCTGTCGTCGCGTTTTCTCCGTCCCTTCTCCATCCCTCATGATGCTCTATTCCCCTAGCCGAGCGAGACCCCTTCACCATGCATCGATTCCCTTCATCGGTACGGATTGCCAAAGCGGGTGAAGCCCGAGAATCGTCGACCGGGGTGTCGCGCAGCGCGCGGCGGTCGATGGCGGGCTTTCCTTTCGCGCGGAGTCGTTCGCGAGGAAGAACGGGAATTCTGGCTCTGTCGATCCCGCTGGCGCTTGCCGTGGTCATCCTGGGCGCGACGGGATCGGCGCAGGCCGACAGCGACACCGCGAGCTCATTCGATGGGGAGATCGACCGCTGGGTCTTCTCGGGCGCGCTCGAGGTCGGAGGCTTCGGTCATACCGGCAAGGGAAACGTCTCGAGCACCGACCTGAACGGGCCTCGCGTATCGCCCATCAACATCAACGCAGGCGACCAGCCCGGCACGCTGGTGGTCCAGCCCGCCAACTCTCGCCAGGAGATTACCTCCGCACTCGTCGGCGGCGACTTCGAGATCATGTCGCCGCGCGTCGCGGACGTCGCGACCCATCCGCGCTTCTTCCTGGATGCAAACGTGTCGGCGGTCTTGACCAACGACGTCGGTCTCGCGCGTGATGGCGATCCGGGCGAGCTCGGGCTTCCCGATCCCTTGAACGCTTCCCAGCTCGCAGGCGAACGCGTCATCGTCGGACGCGGGACGAAGACGACCGTCCAGCATCAGGGCCCGCAGCTCCATGCGGGGCTCGGGGCGGCCTTTACCTTCGATTTCGACGATCAGCGCATCCGGATCAAGCCTTCCTTCGTCTACAGCCGAATCATCATGGACATCGATTCAGTGGCCAATCGCGCCGTCCGTCTGAATAACAACAACGGCGGTACGAATCCGCCGAGGACGTTCGAGAATACCTATCGTGCCATCGAGCTCTCCGACAACCTCCGCGAGGTCTATCACGGCATCGGTCCGGCGCTGGAGATCGAGTACGAGACGAAGAACCGGATCGGGCCCTTCGCGATCACGCTCTTTACCAAGGGGCATGGGTCCCACTTGCTAGGCGACCTGAAGACCCGGTTCCAACAAACCAACCCGGATCCGACGACCAGCGGAGAGACGGTCTTCTGGAAGTACTCCCAGGATCGCTGGATCTGGCGGGTGAGCATGGGCATGCGGTTCCGGTTGGTGCCGAAGCGGAAGAGGTGAGCGCGAATCCGCGAAGCCTGAACGGGGACGCGACCGCAGAATCGGGCCCCTCGAACGCGTCGTCACCCGGCGGCTGGGCCGATGGTGTCGTCGCCGCGCTCCTCGTTCACGTTCCCGCCGCCTCTCTGGCGCTCCTGACGATCCTGCTCGCGGGCCAGCCGATCTACGCGAACGACACCTGGATCCACCTGGCACTCGGCGAGGCCTTCGCCGCACAGGGCCCCTGGCTGGCCGCCGACCCGCACCTCTATGCGGCGCCGGGGCCGCCGTCTCCCAGCTCGTGGCTGGGATCCGTGGCCCTCTTCGGCGCCTGGTCCGGGCTGGGCTTCACGGGCCTGCGGATCCTTCACGCTGCCTGGGTGGCGCTGATCCTCGGTCTGGCATGGCTCTGCGTGCGCCGTGCAAGCACCTCTTCGAGGGCTGCGAGCGCAGCGCTCGTGCTCTTCATCGCGCTGTCGACCTATCGCCTGGTCCAGCTGAGACCCGATCTCTTCTCGATCGCCGCGACGTTCGCGATCGCGCTGCTGTTGGTTCTTCCCCGGTCTGTGCCGGGTCCGAAAACGGTCGCGGCGTCGGCTCTGATCGCCGCGATCTGGGCCAATGTGCACGCGGCCTTCCTGCTCGGTCCGCTGCTGATCCTGGGCGTGGGCGCGAGTCTCTGGCTGCTGCCTTGCCTGCCCGGGGTGTCCGGGCAGCCCGAAGATCGCGAGCGTGCCCGGCGGCTCGCGATCGCCGGTGCTCTGATGCTGCTCGCGACGCTCGCAAATCCGCAGGGTCTCTCCGCGCATCTCGCCTATCTGCAGTCGGGAGAGGAGACCCTCGCCCTGCGCGCGGTCGCGGACGAGTGGGGGCCGACGAATCTCCTGGCCTGGCCCTTGCCGAATCTCCCGCCCACCTGGGCCGCGTGGGTCGTCAGCTGGGTCTGCGTCGTGATCGTCGTGTGGGGTGGGATCCGCATGCTTGGCGAGCTGCGGCGCGGCCTGCGACCGGAAGAGCGAAGCGTCGACCCGGCGCTGTGGGCGCTCGCCGTGGCGGGCATGATTGCGGCTCTGCTGGCGTCGAGATTCCTGTGGCTCGAGATCTTCGCGCTCGCGGTGGGGGGCGCCCTGCTCTTTCGCGGCCGCCGGTCGAGGTCGCTCTCAGCCGGGCAGCCGCCCATCCGATGTGGCCGCACCGCCCTGACGGGCGTGGCCGTCGTGCTCGCGGTCGGCCTGCACCTACTGGTGGGCGACTGGGTCCTGGTCTCGCGGAGCTTCGGCGCGGATTATCGGCAGCCCTATCACGCGGGCAGGTTCAACGGCCACGCGATCTGGTTCCTCGCCGACAGCGGCGTACAGGGTCGTATCTACAATGATTATCCACTCGGCGGATTCATGAGCTTCTGGCTCTCGCCCGCGCTCCAGATGTCCTCGAGCGGCACCATGAACGTTGCGGTCGAGGCGATGGAAGCCAACCTGGCGATCGGAAATCGCCTGTCGGTGCGAGAGGGGGAAAGCTTCGAGGCACTCCTGGATCGTCAGGGGATCGATCTCTTTCTCGGCACAGGGCTGCCGATCGAGGCGATTCCGGGCCGGCGAGACCCGAGCTCCGTCCATCACCTCGAGGCCGAGCCCGGCTGGATCCTGGTCTTCCGTTCGCTTCGCGGCGCCGTGTATCTGCGTCGGAACCCGCGCAATGCCCGGAATCTCGAACGGATCGCCGACTATTATGCGGCGCAGGGTGTGCCCTTCGATCCGCAGGCGGGATTCGATGTCGAGCGTGCGATCGCGCGCTCGCCCGACTGGGCCATCGACCACGGGATCGTGCCTGTGGACTTCGTGGCGCTGGTCGCGTCGGTTCGCGCGGCATCGAGTGGACGCTCGGTGACTCCCGAGATGCATCGACTGGCAACGCTCTACGCGACACTCGGACTCTACGACCGGGCGCTGGCCGTCGACCGGCGGATCCTGCTCATGAGTCGGGGTGACTTCGAGGCCGGACGCCGCAGTCTGTGGTGCCTGCTTCGCGCTGGGCGGCTCGACGAGGCGCTGAGGCTGGCCGATCGGCTCGAGAGCATGGGGGTCGGCGGCGGGCCGGACGGCTTTCGGCATACGGTGGAGCAGCTGATCGCGGTCGACCCCGAGGATCGCGCGCGGCTGCTGAGCTTCCTTCCTCTATACCCGTCGAATCGGGCGGCCGAGGCCCAGCGCGGTTTCGTCGCGCCACCAGCCCGGATCGCGCGCCCCGACCCGTTGGGCTGACGGAACGCATTGATTCCCTCGGGAACTCCCCGCGGCGATCATGCGGAGGGAAATGTCGTCAGATCTTTTCGCTCCGCGGAGAGCATTTTTCCCCACAGATTTCGACGTTCATAGTAGGATGCCCTTGATCTGGGAAGGTCGCGCTTCGGAGGAGGCCCATTCAGGGGCTCTTCTGAGCGCTCGAGAGGATATCGGCTAAGCACGGCTCCCCTGAGCCTTTTCGTTTCGAGTGATGAGTCGGTTCTGGGCGAGGTGTCGGGAAACACCTCAGCAGTCCCAAGAGCCACGTGGGTCGATGGCCCCTTTACCTGAGCGAGTGCTTTTTCCCTCTACCAGATCAGCAGACGGCATGGACGAACCGAGCGCATGGTGCGTTCGGAGCATGCGTGCCTTCGCCTCGCAATCGCGGTGGCGACGCTATCGGCGTTCTCGCTGTGGCACTACTGAAGTAGAGGTAGAAGCAAATGATTCGATTCACCAAGGCTCTCGCGGTTACCGCGGCAGCGCTGATGCTCCCGACTGCGGCGAGTGCGCTCGGCATCTCGATCGTCAACGTCTCGGAGTCGGTCGCGAATGATCTGGTCGTCGAGGTGGGCGAGAGCATCACTTTCGATCTGGTTCTCGAGAACAGCACCAACGAGCTCGTAACGGGCCTCGACATTCTCGCTTTCGGATACGACGAGACGCCGGGCAACTTGCCGACGATCTCGAGCGGTCTGACGAACGTCGGCGGCGCGGTCGCAACCGAGGTCTTCCTGCCCTTCCTCGGCGGGAGCACCTTCGGTCTCAACAACATCATCAGCGCCCCGACCGATCGATGGACCAACAACCTCATCACCCCCGAGGTCGTTCGTACGCAGCTCTTCGGCGGCATCAGCGTCGGTGGTACGCCCGGCTCCGGTGCGGATGATATCGGCATCGGTGGCGACCTGATCTCCAACGGTGACGTCCACTTCCAGGTCACGTTCACGAACATCCCCACGCAGATCGCGGCCTCGAACATCGACATGACCTTCGGCACGAGTGAGGCGCTCGGCGCGGTCGCGGTTGGCAACGTCGGCCAGATCCTGCCGTTCAACAACGCCTCGATCAGCCTGAGGGTGATCCCCGAGCCGGGCACCGCCCTGCTCATGGGCCTCGGCCTGGCGGGTCTCGCTTCGAGCCGCCGCCGCTAGCGTCGGCAGTCAGAAGCTCGAATCGGGCGCTCTGCGCCCGGTCGGCTACAGCGCGAACGGCCGCTGGCTCCGAGGAGCCAGCGGCCGTTTTGCGTGGTGACTCGCGCTGCACGGGACCAGCGGATCCGCCTCGCGGAAGCCAAGGCCAATCGCGAAGGTCAGGAGAGCTGGCGAATCAGGTCGTCGATGGCGGCGTCGGCGCGGGCGATGAGCTCCGGCTCTGGCGTGCCGCCGATCGGATGCGGGACGACCGCGATGCGGGCGCCGGGAATCGAGAGCTCGGAGGCCACTCGTCCGGCCAGCGACGCAAACGCCTCACTCGCGACCGCGACGACCGCGACGCCCAATGCCTCGAGGGCTTTCGTGTCGTGGAGACTCCACGACGTGCAGCTCCCTCAATCGGCGGTGCCGGTGAGGACCAGGTCGGCCTCCGCGGCCAGCGAAGCGAGCAGGTCGGGCTCGCAGGGCGTGGCCGCGCTGCCCTTGCGTCTGATTCCCTTGAACTCGCTGCGAGTCCGGGTCGCGAGGCGCTCGGCCATTCGACCGAGCAGCGTGTCGGCGCCGGCCTTGCCGTTGTCGAGCACGGCGATCCGTCGGCCCGCCAGCGGCGTGACGCGGTTGATCGGCGTGTCGTCGGCCGCGTGGTCGGCCAGTCCCTCGGGCGAATAGATCGAGATCTTCGGCATGGGGTCTCCAGCTTGGTGGACGTCGGGGCAGGGGGATCGGAGCTTCAAGGCTCGAGTGGCAGGGTCGCGCTCGCGGTCATCCCCCAGCTCGGGACGACACAGGAATGTTTACCGGCTCCGCCGGTCACGAGGACGCGAATCAGATCGGGGTCCCTGACGATCGGCTTCGGGTCCGCCTCTCCGAGCTCCCGCTCCCAGGCCGCGTATTGCGTGATCTCGAAGGCCCGACGGAATCGCGCCGCGGGAAGCCTCGCCTTCTCGAACAGGAAGACCTGGACGTCGCGACGGCTCCAGCCGGCGTCCGCGACGTTTGCCGCATGCTCGGGCCCGAGGAAGACGAACCATTCCGCGGACGAGACGGGCGCGTTATTCGAGCCGAGGGTCGTCATCACGCTCGCCATCTGCTCGAGCGTTCGGCCCGGCGAGATGCACTCATGATCCTGGACGTTGTGCGGATTCTCGCCGCACGCGACGGTGACGGCGCTCGGCATGTCGGGGCCCATCGGAAGCCCGATGCTCGCGGGATAGCTCTCCCAGGGACTCGCCGGCGTGTTCTCCGCGACGCAGTAGCTGTACTTCGAAGGTTGTCCCTGAGTGGAAGCGTCGCCTGCACCGGGGCGAGCGCCGGCGACGTTCAGCAGGACCAGGCGAAGCGCGCGGCCGACCGACGCGTTCGCGCGACAGCCGGGACCGAAGGCGCCGAGACCGGCGTTGAATCCGAGGGCTTCGACGGCTGCGCCATGAACGATGATCAGGGGCGCGACCGGGTGCGTCGTGGCGTTGACGCCGCGTAGGTTGACCTCCGGGCGCGCGAGGGCACGAATCGCCGTGGTCAGGACAGGCAATGTCTCGGGCCGGCAGCCCGCCATCACCGCGTTGACTGCGAGCACCCGGCGCGTCACCAGGCCTCCCCGCGGCGGCAGATGGGTGATGACCTCATCGGGATCCACGCCAGCGGGGAGCAGATCGAGGGCCGCCTGGACTCGATCCTCGGTCGGGGGCACGAGCGGCAGCCCATCGCCCCAGCCACGACTCTCCGCGAACTCCAGCCAGGCTTCCGGATCGTCTCCCGGGGCCTCGACGTCCGCGCAGACGGGCGCCCGCGTCGGGAACGAGGCGACGGCTCCAGGCAGCTCGCAGATGTCTTCCGCGCATTCAGGCTCGGACCGACTGGCGTCAGGACCCTGCTGCTTCGGTGATCGGCTCACGGTGGGCTCTCCCTCGAGTCACCTAGCCTAGTCCATCCGAGGCGGGGGGACTCTCGCCCGGATCGGGGTCTGCCGTGCGGTCTCCCGGGGTGGCGGGATGGCTTGGGCCCTGAACAAACGGCCCCTGCCGAGGGCAGGGGCCGTCTGGTCCGAGCGCCGCACGCGAGCGCCGAGCATGCCGAGCGCGTCCTTGCGCGGCGAGATCAGTCGTCGAGTCTGCGGAAGGCGTTGGTGTGCGTGTCCTTCGGGAACTCCTCAGGCGCGAGCGGAACGCGGATCTGCTCGTAGGTCGGTCCGACCTTCGCCGCGAGCGGCTTCAGCGCCTCGATGTCGAAGTCGTACAGCTCCGCCGCGTTCAGCCCCAGCATGGCGCGGATCTCCGGCTCCGACTTGTCGTGGAAGGTGTGGCGAAGAGCCAGTCGCGTATCGGGATAGGTGCCTTCATAGTGTGGATAGTCGCTGCCCCAGAGAATCCGCTCGTGTCCGATCTGGTCATAGTCCTGGAGCTCGACGGGCGAGGCCGAGCTCGCTCCGTAGTAGCAATTTCGCTTGGCGTAGAAGCTCGGGGGCTCCGGCGTCGCGACGCCCTCGGCGAACTGGAACTCACCGACGGCTCCCTTGGCGATCCGCGCCCAGGCCGCGTCCAGGCGCTTGAGGGTTTCGGGGACCCAGGCGCAGCCCGACTCGGTCACGATGTAGCGGAGCTTCGGGAATCGCTCGAAGACGCCGGATAGCAGCAGCTGGCTGTAGCTACGCGTCGAGAAGAAGGGCGTCTCGATCAGTCGGATCGGCAGCGAAATCGGCAGCCGACCGTAGTCCGGAGAGCCCGTCCCGCCGTGATGGTTGATCACCATGCCGGTCTCTTCGAGCAGCGCCCACATCCGGTCGTAGTCCGGGTGGTAGAGCGGCTTGATGAAGCTCGTGCAGTCGTCCGGAACGTGGGGGAGCAGCACGCCGCCTCGCAGCCCGGCCTTGGCGATCCACTCGATGTCCTTGATCGCCTCGTCGATGTCGTTCAGATAGATCAGGCCGATTCCGGCGCGCTGGGCCGGGTACTCGGCGCACCAGTCCTTCAGCCAGCGATTATGCGCACGAATCCCCTCGAGTCGCAGCGCGTAATCCTCGGGGCGAGGATTTCCGCAGATCAGCACGCTGGTCTTGAAGAAGGGTGGCACGGTATTCGGAAAGATGATCTCGCCGACGACGCCATCGGCTTCCATGTCCGCCATGCGCTCGGCGTCGTCCCAGTTCTTGTGCTTCTTCGAGCCGATGTGCTTCTTCTGAGGGTTCTTGTAGCTGCCGCGCCACTCGTCGAAGAGCGCCTGGTGCTTGCTGTCGAGGTACTCGCGGTAGCCCTGGACCTGGGCGCCGGCATGCGTGTCGGAGGAGATGACGATGAAGGGCTCGCTGCTCATGAGGGTCTTCCTGCTTGCGTGGGGTTCGAAGTCGTCGGTCTCGGACGGCTCATCTGGCTCAGGTCCGTGTCTGGCGCTGCGCGTGCGCCGCGATGACTACTCTAGCCTTTGAATGACGTGATTGGGGCCTCGGGCGGGCACGCGCGTGCCTGCCCGGGGCGAAGTGATGCGAGCTGGGACCCCGCCCCGGCGGCTGGCGACGCGGCGCCCGAACCGCGAAGCTGTCGCCGCCCGCCCCGCGAAGGGGCCGCGCGTCACCCGAAAGGAAGACCCACCCCATGGCAGACTTCAGCGTGATCCCATGGATCGCAGAACACACGCAGCTCTATCGCACCGATCCCGAGAAGGCCCATATGTGGGACTCGTCTCCCCTCGGTGGCCCCGGTCTGCTCCCGACCCTCCTGCTCACGACGAAAGGTCGAAAGACCGGCGAGCCGCGCTCGCTGCCGCTGATCTACGGCAAGACCGGCGACAGCTATGTCATCGTCGCTTCGAAGGGTGGCATGCCCAATCATCCGATCTGGTACCTGAACCTCGAAGCGAATCCGGAATGTGATCTGATGGTGGGGCCGAAGGCCGTGCGTGCTCGCGCCCGAACCGCTTCGGGAGAGGAGCGCGAGCGGATCTGGAAGCAGATGGCGAAGATCTATCCACCCTACGACGACTACCAGAAGAACGCGGGTGATCGCGTGATCCCGGTCGTCGTGCTGGATCCGATCGACTGAAGCCCGGATCGCCCCGGCCGCGAGAGCGGCTGGGAGCGCGACTCGAAGCGCGACTCGAAGCGCGACTCGAAGCGCAATGTCGCAGGCTCAGCCGCGGCCCGTCATCTTGTAGATGCCATTATGACACTCGGTCTCGGGGCGGACGGTCGTGTCGGGAACGAGCGTCTGAAGCTCGGTCGTCATGTCCTCGACCATCTCGCCGAGTGCGCGCCCGAGTCGTCCGAGATTCGCCCCGATCTGTCCCGTGCCCGGACCTCCGCCGAGTCCACGGTTCGCCGCATAGCGCAGCAGAGTCGCGTCAGTGGTCGAGTCGCGAAACTCGACGATCATGGTGGCCGATCCGAAGGAGGAGACGTAGGAGACGGAGGAGCCGCTGGTCTCGGAGATGTGGAGGTAGATGTCCTTCAGGCCCAGCTGGAGCGCGAGCACGCAGGGCCCGGGCGCGTCGGCCTGACCGACCGGCGTGTCGTCAGTGATTCCGGCAATCGCCTCCCTCAACATCTCGCCAACCTGTTGCTCCTGCGTGTCGCCGAGGCGCTCCTGGCCCTTTCCGTAGGCGAAGCCTATGCCCGTCACCAGGATGTCGTCGTATTTGCCCAGATGATGGTCGGGCTTCACCCAGAGGCGGGATCTCGGCGTCGATCGAACCATCGCGAGTCCGTCGCTCGTGAGCTCGGCAGGGGCTGCCGAGACCGCCGCGCGCGGGCGATCGACGTTTTCTGCTCCCGCGCAGGCGAGCAGTCCGAGGAGGATCGCGAGGCCGCTCGCCTTGGCGAGGCCGCGGCCAGTCGCGGGTCCCCATGCCCGGAGCGCGCCTCGGCTCGCGCCAGCGTGGGTGGAGGGCGCCGTTGGGGGCCTGGCAACGGGCGGGGGAAGAGTCGTCATCCGGGCTGGTCCTTTCGAGGAGCGATCGGGCGCGCGATCAGAATAGAGCATGACCGGCCCAAGGCCGAATCGCCAGCGTGTCCGTAGGACGCTCAGGAGAACGCGACGGAGGAGTCCGACAGGGACAGGAACTGCACCGTCTCCTGGATGGCGTTGCCCGCCTCGCAGACGGCGACCCTGCGAAAGCTTCGCGCGCCCCGGGTTCGCGGGCAGGCGGACCGCGCATGTTGCAGAGCCGCGTTGTCCCAGACCACCAGCTCACCGACCTGCCACGCGTGCACGTACTCGTTCTCCGGCACGTACAGGAATTCGTCGAAGATCCGGCCGAGCAGCGCGCGACTCTCGGCATCGTCGTTCGCCTCGTCGGATAGCTCGAGGACCCGCTCCGTCTGTTGCAGCGTGCAGACCAGCGCCTCGACGCCGGGCTTGCTCGGATGCGGGCGGATCATCGGCCAGACATGGGACTGGGTCGGTGCCTCCGGATTCGTCCGCTCCTCGAGGTAGAGCTTCGCATCCGGCTTCATCGTCGAGAGGTCGTGAGCGCATAACACATGGTATTGCGAGAGCCGTTCGCGCAGGTCGCGCGGCATTTTCGAGAGCGGCGTCACGTTGTCATAGAAGCGCGTCTCGGATCCACCTTCCGGCAGCTCGGTGCAGTACAGCGAGATCACGTCGGCGGGGTAGGGCGTGTAGGTGTAATCCATGTGCGCCGTGAGCTCGCCCTCTCGGTAGCCCGCGTTCATCTCGTCGGTCCCCAGGCCGTCGGCGTTCGAGACGTAGGAGTGCTTCTCGCCCGGAATGCGCTCTTCGATGATCGGACCGAAATGAGCCAGCAGTGCTGTCTGGGCTTCGAGCGGGAGCGCTCTCTGGTCGGGGAAGACGAGCAGATGTCGCTCGTTCCAGACCTCTTCGAGCGCGCGAAACTCCTGCTCGCTGAGCGGTTGGGCGAGGTCCAGATTCGTGATCCGGGCGCCGATTCGCGGAGAGAGTGGTTCGATTTCGAGCATCACCGCCTCGCGAGCCTCCTGGGCCGACTCGTTTCGCCGCTGCGAACGCTAGCCCTTGCCGGTCTTCGTCACTAGCATGGATGCCATCGAGACACACACGCGTCGGAAGACCGCCCGTCCGCCTCAGGACCGCTGCCATCAGGGCGGCCCGCGGGATCCGGCCCGCGAAAGGCAGGGCAGGACCATGGTTCGCTTCTTCGTCGCACCCCTCTCCCTCCTCCTCTTCGGCTCGCTCTCGCTCGCGGGCTGCTTCTCCTCCGGGTCTGCGGTGTCGGCCGTCGAGGGCTGCGAGCCGGAGGGCCCAGCCCGGCCGATCTGCGGATTCCAGAACCCCGAGGATCTCGTGGCCTTGCCTGGGGGCGAGGCGATTCTCGTGAGCGAGTACGGTGCGATGTCCGGAGAGAAGCCGGGACTCCTGTCGCTCTTCGCGCTCGAGAGCGAGGAGCGTCGGGTGCTCTTTCGCGGAGGCGATGCGGACGGCGCACGGCCGACCTGGGGTGACGCTGCCTGTCCCGGGCCGCCGCCCCCGGCCTTCAGTCCGCACGGCATCCATCTCTCGAGAAGGAGCGACGGGGCCCTGCAGCTGCTGGTGGTCCAGCACGGAGGGCGCGAGTCGGTCGAGTTCTTCGAGGTCGAAGGGGAGGGCACGAACTTCTCGCTTCGCTGGCGCGGCTGCGCGCTCGCGCCGGGGCGCACCTGGCTCAACTCGGTGGCCGCCCTGCCGGGGGGCGGCTTCGTGGCGACGAGCATGATGGACCGCCTGCCCGAGGGCGAAGACTTGAGTGCGGCCTTCGCCGAGGGCGTCGCGACGGGCTACGTCGTCACCTGGGATCCGGAGTCGGGCTTCGGTCGACTCGCGTCCAGCGAGGGGGCGATGCCGAACGGGATCGAGGTATCCCCGGACGGGCGCCTCGTGTTCCTCAACAGCTCGGGCGAAGGAAAGGTCCGACGCATCGTGCGCGCGACGGGCGAGGTCGAGGCCGTGGCGGACGTCCCGGGTCTCGACAACGCGCGCTGGTCCCCGGACGGCCGGCTGGTCGTCGCCTCGTTGCTGGGTGGAAGCGACGAGCTCTTCGCCCTCTGCATGGCACTCGTCGAGGGAGCCTGCCCGATCGAGTTCCAGATCGTGGCGATCGATCCGGTGACGATGGAGACGGACGTCCTGTACCGGAATGAAGGTGCGCCGATGGGCGCGGGGACCGTCGGGCTCGTGATCGGGGACGAGCTCTTCATCGGATCCTTCGCGGGCGATCGGATCCTGCGGGTCGCCCTCGATTGAAGATCGTTGCCGGGTGACGCGAGGCCTAATCCTCGCGATTGGGGGACCCGCTGGCGGAGACGACGTCATCGAAGCGGACCCCGCCCTGGGAGAGGTCGAAGCTCAGGTGCTCGGACATGTCTCCGATCTGGTCGACGATCACCAGGCGGTCCGTAAAACGCCACTCGCCCCCGACGCGTTCGAAGCGGTCTTCGTAGCGTCCGCCGACGATCGGCTGGAAGGGCAGGGCCGGCGTCGCCTGCAGCACGACGAAGTAGGAACGCGCGCTCGCCGAATCGTCGGCCTCCTCGATCTCGATCCGGACGTTCGTCGCGAGATGTCGGGTCCGCAGCGTACCGTCGTCATGGACACGATTGGTTGCGGCATAGAATCGACCCACCGCGTCGCCGCGCATCCCCTGCTCGCTCTCCTCGGCCGAGGTCGAACGGATGGTCCCGTTCGCGAAGAGCCTCGACAGGCCGTCGAAATCCGCCTGGTCCACGCATTCGGCATAGCGAAACATCAGGTTCGAAATCGCGTGATGGCTCTCCCAGCTTCCTGCTGCCATGTCCTCGAACTCCTGTCGGCTCGTCTTCTTCGGGCTCGCACACTGTACAATGGGTCCGATGGAGAAGCTGATCTATCTGTTGGGCGACGCGGATGTCGGCTCGGTCCCGAAAGATCGAGGGGATCTGAGGGACGCGCTGCTCGAGGCGGCGCCTGGCCTTTCGAGCGCCGGCGCGCGGGACCTCTGCTTCTCGGTCGCGGCCGTCGATGATCCGGATCTCGAGTCCATTACGCAGTTCAATCATTCGGGTCTGCTCGACGCGCAGCTGTCGCTCTGGGTGGATCATCTGGACGCACGAGACGAGATCGAGCAGATCGTGTCGACGCTCGCGACTCGGCACGCGGGCTATCTCGTGACGGAGTCCATCCTTCGGGACTACGACGAGCGCGACTGGCCCTCGGGCGAGCCGAGCCCTGGCATCGCCCTCGTCACGACCTTCCCCAAGCCCGATTCGATCGACGACGAGACCTTCTATGCGCGCTGGCACGGCTCGCATGGCCCGCTCTCCCTCGAGCTGCATCCATTGACGCGCTACGTGCGGAACGCCGTGGCGCGCGTTCTCACGCCGGGGGCGCCGCCCTTTCGTGCGATCGTGAGCGAGTCGGTCGCCTCCGCGGCCGATGCTGCGGACGTCGAGGTCTTCTACGGTGGACGTGAGAATCGCAAACGGATCGTGGCCGATCTCCTGTCCTTCGCCGAGATCGAGTCGATGAGTACGGTCGTCATGCGGGAATACATTCTGGAGGTGTGAAGATGTCGGTCGTCGAGCTCGGTCCGATCAGTCACGTGGGCATCGTCGTGGAAGATGCCGAGAAGGCCGCGGCCTTCTGGGAGCGGGTCTTCGGGATCGGCCCGTTCTCGATCGACGTCTACGAGCTGAATGCCTCGACCCATTTCAAGTGGAAGGGCGAGCCCGCAGAAGCCCGCATGAAGGCGGCGATCGCCTATTCGGGCAAGGTCTTCGTCGAGCTCGTCGAGGTGATGGAGGGAGAGTCTCCGCACACCGATTTCATGCGAGCGCACGGCGAGGGGCTCCAGCACGTGGCGTTCTCTGTGCGCGACATCAAGCAGGTGGTGGCCGACCTCGAGCCAGAGGGCATGAAGCCGATCCTCGACTATCAGTTCGAGACGGAGCAGGGCGGCCGGCGATTCCTCGTTCAGGAGGTCTATCTGAACAGCGCCGAGTTCGTCGGCGGCACGACCATCCAGCTGATCGAGTTCACCCCGCTCTGATCGCGCCCGCCGTCCTCATCATTCGCCGCGATTCGCCCGGGCCCGCGCCGCCAGGAACTCGCGAGTGCGCGCCGCGCAGGCGGGGTCGGCGGGGCCGGCCACCAGGATCGGGTTGAGGTCGGTGGCACCGCTGTCTTCCAGGGTCGCGAGTCCTGCCTCGAGCGTCTTCACGTCTCCGATGAGTGCGAGTGCGCTGACCCGCTCCAGGCCCTGAGCGGCCATCGTGCGCTGGTAGGGCGGTAGCGCCATCGACGGCGCCGTGTACTCGTCGATCAACGCTCCCACCTCGCGCGGCGCGTCGGTCAAGGCGACGGGCACGCTGACCACGATCCGATGATCGGCGGGCAATCGCGGACGCACGCGCTCCTCGACGAAGCGAGCCCCCGCGAAGACGAGCGTCACGCCCTCCGCGCGTTCCGCAGCGAGCTCGATCATGCGCGGCCCGAGCGCCGCCAGGATCACGCTCGGTGCCGCGGCGCCCGCGATCGGGGTGCCGACGCGCATCCGCTGATAGTCGCCGTCGTATTTCACGTATTCCCCACGCAGGAGCGGTCCGAGCACCTCGAGCGCTTCACGGGTCCGGGCGACCGGCGCGTCCGCGGGGAGGCCGAGCTTCTTGTCGAGGATGGCCGCGTGCCCCGAGCCGACGCCGAGGCAGAGTCGGCCGCCGCAGGCGAGCTGCGTGGTGAGCGCCTGCTGGGCGAGCGTGACGGGATGTCGGGTCGGCAGGGGAATGACGGAGGCGCCTAGCTCGATGCGCCGCGTTCGCAGTCCTGCCATCGCGAAGAGCGTCAGGATGTCGTGGTCGAAGACCTGCCCGACCCACACGGAGTCGAAGCCTTCCTCCTCCGCGCGCACGAAATCGCCAAGCAGCGATTCGACGTCGGGGTTGCCGCGTGTGTCGAATTGAAGGCCGATCCGCATGATGATCCTCTAGCCTACCATGGCACGAGGGGGCAGGTGTGCCTGGATGCAAGGGGGATTCGAGAGATGGGACGCTTCAGCAAGCAGGAGATCGAAGCTGCCTTCAAGCGCTATCAGGTCCAGGGGCGCGACGCAGCGCGTTCCGGAGATTGGGCGCGCTGGGGTGAGATGTTCACCGAAGACGTCACCTACATCGAGCACCAGGTCGGAGAGTGGGGCGGTCGGGCAGCCGCGGTGCGCGAGATGGCCGCACTGATGCATCAGTCGGAGGGAACGCCCTGGGTCTGGGTGAACCAATACCCCGTGAAGTCCTACATCGTCGACGAGGATCGCGGCTGGGTGTGGTCACAGATCTGGAATCGCATGGAGGATCCCGGCGACGGGACGGTCCTGCAGGAGAATTGTCTCACGATGTTGCGGTATGACGGCGATGGGCTCTTCAACTACGAGGAAGACCTCTACAACCCGCACGCCTACGTCCAGATGGTGGAGAGCTGGGTGGCTCGTCACGAGGCCTGCGAGCGGGAGACGGACGCGACGACGAGAGCGGCGCGCGCAGAGGCGGCGCGGGTCTTCGCGGATCTCGAGACCGGTGAGCCACGGGAGCCCTCGCCCGAGATCTTCGCGCGTCACGCGGACCAGCGAGCCGTCCTCTCGCCGCGGGGCCGATTCCCGAAAGAGGAGATCGAGGAAGCCTTCGATCACTTTCGCAAACAGCTCGCGCACGCGGGCAAGACGCGCGACTGGCGACATTTCGGGGCTGCGATCACGAAGGACGCGACCTGGATCGACTGCGCGCTCGGCCAGCTCGGGAAGCGGGAGGGCATCGTCCGCGAGATCGAGAGACGCCTCCATCAGGTCGACGACGACGCACCCTGGGTCCAGCTCTGCCGCTTTCCCGTGGCAGAGTTCATCATCGACGAGGCGTCCGAGAGCGTCTGGGCATTCTTCTGGGCGCGTTTCGCGGATCCCGGCGACGGGTCACGGCACGAGTGCAAGGTCTTCGCGGAGCTGACGTACGGGGGAGATGGACTCTTCAAGGTGATCGAGACCCTCTACAACCCGAATCATTTCGAGCGGACGATGGAGGCCTGGAAGGCGGCCAAGCTCGCCTACGACGAGCGACGAGAGCGTCGAGCGAAGCGGCTGGCCGAGCGCGAGGCGACCGCACGGCAGCTGACGCCCGACGACTGAAGCGTCGGGCCAGGCGGCGCGTCTTCACGAGGTCGCCGCACCCGCGCGACCTCGAGGCGAGATCGGGCCGGCTTCTCGCCGCAGAGGCCTGGCGTCCCCGAGTCTGGGAGCGCTTACTGCCCGAGCGCCGCAGCGACCGCTTCGGTGGTCCGGCCGAGCCTCTCGCGGTCCGCGAGGTCGAAGAAGTAGAGGCAGAGGTGCCTCGCGCCGGCGGCGACGAAGGCCGCAGCCTGATCGGCGGTCTCGTTGGGCTCACCGCCGGCGATCACGTGCGTCGAGCAGGTGATCTCGCCGGGGTCCCGCCCGACGTCTTCGCAATGCGCGTGCAGTACCTCCACTTTGTGGGCGAACTGCTCGGGCGTGCCACCCGGGAAGTTCCAGTCGTCGGCGAAGCGCGCGGCGATTCGCAGGGTCCGCTTCTCGCCCTGGCCTCCGACCGTGATCGGGGGGCCGCCCGCCTGGCGAGGCTTGGGCTCGCAGTAGGCGTCGGTCAGCGTGTAGTGGTCGCCCTTCCAGTTCGTGACCTTCTCGCGGAACAGGCTCTTCATCATGGGGATCGCCTCTTCGAGCTGATCGAGCCGCTCGCCCATCGTGCCGAAGGGAATCCCGTAGGCATTCGCTTCGAGCTCGTTCCAGCCGGCACCGATTCCGAGGTCGAGGCGGCCATTCGAGAAGACGTCATAGGTCGCGGCCATGTTCGCGAGCACCGCCGGATGTCGATACGGATTGCCCGTCACCATCAGCCCGAGCCGGAGCCGCTCGGTCCGGCCGGCCAGATAGGAGAGGGCGGTCCAGCCCTCGAAGCAGGGTCCCGTGTGATCGCCGTAGATCGGATAGAAATGATCGAAGAGCCAGCCGCCGTCGAGCGCCGGGATGCCCTCGGCCTCGAGCCACCAGCCGAGCAGCGTCTCCCACTCGGTGCCCGAGGGCAGCGTCTTGAAGGTCAGCCGAATCGGCTTGGCGGCATCTCTGGATCGATCGGTCATCGAAGCGCTCCTCGTTTCGAACGCGCACCCGCGGCGCGAGGCAGACGTCGCCGGTGAGAGTAGACGTGCCGGTTGACCAGCGCCGGCGGCATGCCGCCGCCCGGGGCGAAGTCTGCGATGGAATCGGGGGGGGCGCGGGTGTAGCCTTCGCTGGGACCAACGAATCGAAGGGAGCGAGAGATGGGACGATGCGACGGGAAGGTGGCTCTGGTCACCGGGGCGAGCCGCGGGATCGGCAAGGCGATCGCTCGGCGACTGGCGTCCGAAGGGGCTTCGGTCGTGCTGAACGCTTCACGACTGGGCAGCCACGGGAATCTGCCCGGGACCCTCGAGTCGGCGGCCGCCGAGATCGAGGCCGCCGGTGGGAAGGCCGCGGCGATTCCGTGTGATCTCAAGGACCCGGCCGCGCGCGCGGGGCTGGTCGCGCGGGCGAGCGAGTTCTTCGGGCCGATCGATATCCTCGTGAACAACGCGGCGGCGGGCGTCATGAAGCTGCCGAGCGAGACCACCAACGACGACCGCAACTTCATGTTCGAGCTGAACGTGAACGCGCCGGTCGACCTCGCGCAGCAATGTCTGCCCGACATGAAGACACGTGGGGGCGGCTGGATCCTGAACATCGGGAGCGCCACGTCGACCCAGCCCGAGCTGCCCTATCGCGACTCGAAGCAGGCGGCCTGGATCATCGGCGCCTACGGCGCCACGAAGGCCTGTCTCGATCGCTACACGGTGGCCCTGGCCCACGAGCTGCAGGAGCACGAGATCTTCGTCAACTGCATGATGCCGACCTCGATCGTGCTCACCTCGGGTGCGGACTATGTCCGGGACATCGCGCGCAAGAATCCCGACTGGGTCGAGCCGGTCGAGATGATGGCAGAAGGGGCGCTCGAGCTGTGCTCGGGTCGCCACGTCGGTCGCGTCATCACGAGCCGCGAGATCGTCCACTACGCGGCCCGCAAGGTCCACAGCCTCGACGGGCAGCAGGTGCTGGGGGATGCCTTCCTGCTGGCGGACGTCGAGTCGACGGCCTGAGCGGGCGCGTGAGCGCGCGGCGCTCGCAGCCGATCGATGATGCCTGAGGATCCGGCAGCAGGAGCGGCGCGTCCCGTGATCGTGGTCGTTTCGGGTCTACCGCGCTCGGGCACGTCGATGCTGATGCAGATGCTCGAGGCCGGGGGGATCCCGCTGCTGCGAGACGAGGTGCGTGGGGCGGATCCGGACAACCCGCGCGGCTTCTTCGAGTTCGAGCCCGTGAAGCGGCTGCGGACCGACGCGGCCTTCCTGTCGCAGGCCGTCGGTCGCGCGGTCAAGGTCGTGGCCCCCCTGCTGACGTCGCTGCCGAAGCGGTACGCCTATCGCATCGTGTTCATCGAGCGGGCGCTCGAAGACGTCCTCGCCTCACAGCGGCAGATGCTCGAACGAGGCGGTGCCGCGCCGGACCCGGGCTCCGAGGCCGCGCTCCGGCGCGCATTCGAGGGGGCGCTTCGCGCTTCACGGGACTGGATCGATCGCGAGGACTGCGCCCGGGCCTGCTTCGTCTCCCATGCGGAGACGCTCGATTCAGCAGCCGGGACGGCGGCGCGGATCGCGGATTTCCTGGCCTCGGAGGTGCTCGCCGACGGGCTCGTTGCGCCGCGCCTCGCGGCCTGGACGCAGCGCTTCGCGGCGGATCGCGAGGAGATCGTCCGGGCGATGGCCTCGGTCGTCGATCCAGCCCTCGATCGTGCGCGTGCGCGCTAGGCCGTCGCGGTGACGCCCGCGCTAGACCGAGGCGGCCCTTTGAAAGGCGGGTCGAGCGACGAGGCGATCGCAGTAGGCGAGCGATCGCGGCGTCTGGTCGCTCACGAGCTGGAGATGGCGCGCGATGTTGAGACCGAAGCCGAGCATGATGTCGGCGGCGCTGAAAGCCTCGCCGAGGATGAAAGGCCGATCGCCGAGGGCGCGTTCGACGACGCCGACCAGGGCGGGGGCGATCTCCCGGCCGCGCTCGACGAGCGCGGGGATCCGCATGGCTTCGGGCATCGGACCCGAGTGCGCGGCGATCTCGCCCATGATGATCGTGAGCGGATTCTCGCCGAAGCCCATCCACTGGGCCGCGAGTGCCCCCGCCCGTGTATCGCGCGGCGGAATCAGCGCTTCGGCGCCATGCTGCGGGCCGTATCGAGCGACCAGGTACTCGAAGATCGCGCCGGTCTCCCAGAGCACGAAGCCGTCGTCGTCGATCGCCGGTACCTTGCCGAGAGGGTGGATCGCGAGATAGTCGCGGGTCTTCATCTCGGGCGTGAACATCGCCAGCGACTCGACCTCGTAGGGCAGGCCCATCTCCTCGCAGAGCCAGACGACGCGCATCGAGCGTGATTGCTTCGAGTGGTAGATCTTGAGCATGCGGCCAGTCTAGCCCCATGAGATCGGTGCCGGCTGCATCCCGATCGCGGCTCTTCCGGAGCCGCTCGCCGCTCGAGGGCGGGGTGGCTACGTTCGATCCTCACCGACAGGCGGCCGCAGGGCCTGCGCAGTCGACCCGACGCCCGGCATGACGCCGGAGCAGACGGCGGAGCAAGAGGAGACCAGCATGGGTAATCTGATCGTTGTAGGCGGACTCCTGATCGATGGCACCGGGAGCCCGGCGCGGCGCGCCGACGTCCGGATCCGCGAAGGGGTCGTGGTCGAGGTCGGTCCGGATCTCGAAGCGGACGGAGAAGAGGTGCTCGATGCCACCGGGGCCTACGTGGCGCCGGGCTTCATCGACTCCCATACGCATCTCGACCCGTCGATGTTCTGGGACCCGGCCTGCGATCCGATGCCCCAGCATGGCGTGACGACGGCACTGATCGGGAACTGCTCGCTCTCGCTCGCGCCCGTCCGGCCCGAGCATCTCGAAGAGGTGATGGACGTCTTCTGTTATATCGAGGACATGCCGATCGAGGAGTTCCGCAAGGGCATTCCCTGGAACTGGCAGACCTGGCGGGAATACCGCGACTCGATGAACGAGCGCGGCGCAGCGCTGAACATGGCTTCGCTGATCGGCCACTCGATGCTGCGGATCTTCGTGATGGGCGCCGACGCCTGGAAGCGAGCCGCTACGCCCGACGAGATCGAGGCGATGTGCGCGGAGCTGGCGGATGCGCTCGAGGCCGGCTGCTTCGGACTGTCGACCTCGTTTTTCGACGTCGATCGCGCGGGTCGCTTCGTGCCGAGTCGCCTGGCGGATCAGGCGGAGTTCGAAGCGCTGGCCGCGACGCTCGGTCGCGCCGGTCATGGCCTCGTCGAGTTCATCCCCAACTTCACCGGGGAGACTCCGCTCGACGAGATCAAGCAGATGGCCGAGACCCTGGCACCCCACGGCGTCACGTCGATCTGGAACGGCCTGCTGCACACCGAGATGAGTCCGGATCGCGCGGACGACCTGATCGCCTACTCCCAGAGCCTGCGCGATGCAGGCTCCGACATCTGGCCGATCGCATCACCGCGCACCGTCGACTTCAACGTCAACTGGGAGCAGACGATGGTCTTCATGATGCTGCCGAAGGGCTGGAACCAGATCATGCTGGTCTCGGGCGAAGAGCGCGCGGCGATGTTGCGCGATCCCGAGTGGCGGAAGATCGCGCGCGAGGAGTGGGACGCCCAGGACAAGTCGCTGTTTCCGAATACGCGCATCGAGCACGTACGGTTCACGTCGGTGACGCGGCCGGAGAACGAACGGTGGCTCGCGAAGAGTCTGCGCGATCTGGTCGACGAGCGCGGCGGCCATCCGAGCGATGTCTTCGCGGACTGGGTCCTCGAGAACGATCTCGCGCCGGGGGTCGTCGCCATGGGCGTCAGCAACAGCGACGTCGAGGGCGTCGCGAAGATGATCTGCGACGATCGCACCTTGATCAGCGCGAGCGACGCCGGTGCGCACGTGCAGATGATGTGCGCGGCGGGCGATACGACGCTGCTCCTCACGCGTCACGTGCGCGAGCGTGGCGATCTGACGCTCGAGAAGGCGATTCACGAGCTGACCGGTCGACAGTCGGAGTGCCTGGGCTTCAACGATCGTGGAATCCTGGCCGAGGGCTATGCGGGCGACCTGACGGTCTTCGCGCTCGACGAGCTGTCGTGGGAGCCGGACGTCTTCGTCGACGATCTGCCTTCCGGAGGGAGCCGACTGCGACGGCCGGCGGGTGGCTTCCGGGCGACGGCGGTCGCGGGGGTGCTGACCCAGAAGGGTGGCGAGCTGACCGGGGCGACGCCGGGCCGCGTGCTCGACGGGAGCCTGCCGCGCCCCGAGGAGGCGACTGGATGATTGGAGGGAAACGTTCGCTCGGTCGGATCGGGAAGACGATGGCAGTCCTGCTGCTCGCTGCGGGCTTCGCCACTCCCGTACTCGGCGACAGCGTCGACCCGGGGAGCTGGGTCAAGAGCGATCTCGTGGTCGAGCGGGACGGTCGACTCGTCTATGACCACCACAGTCTCTGTGCGATGCGGGACGCGGCCGCCACGCCGGCGGAGCGCGTCCTCGTTCACATCTCGGCGGTCGCGCCCGAAGAGGCCATCAGCCGGGACCAGTTCGTGGCGCTCGTCCAGCGGATGGAGGCGGTCTACCTGATGGGAATCGGGCAGGGATGGCGTCCGGGAGCGTCCGCGCTGGCAATGGCGCAGATCCTCGATTGTCGACCGCGCGTGGCGATCTCGGAGGAGGCGATGCTCGAGATGTCGATCGTCGTCGACGCGGGCGGCTTCCAGGCGACCTTCAGCGACCGGCTCGCTGGGACCAGCTCGAAGCACGCGGAGACCTGGCCCGAGGCGTTTCGGCCCTGAGGTCTCGGGATCGGCATCCGGCGATCCGCGGGACCGGCTTCACGCTGGTTGCTCGAGAACGCGTCCAGTAGAGTCCGAGGCCCGCCCGATCCTGGGGCGGGAATGCATACGAAGGAGTCGACCATGGCCGAAAGAGGAAGGGCTGACGAAGCGAATCTCGGACTGGGTACCAAGGCGGTGCACGCGGGGCAGGAGCCCGATCCGACGACGAACGCCCGCGCCGTCCCGATCTACGCGACGACCTCCTACGTCTTCGACAGCACCGAGCACGCCGCGAACCTCTTCGGCCTCGCCGAGTTCGGCAACATCTACAGCCGTCTGATGAACCCGACCAACGACGTGCTCGAGAAGCGACTGGCCGCGATGGACGGCGGCGCGGCCGGCCTGTGCTTTGCCTCCGGTCAGGCGGCGATCACGGCGGCGATCCTGACGATCTGCCACGCCGGACAGAACTTCGTCTCGTCGACCAGCCTCTACGGCGGCACCTGGACGCTGTTCACCCAGACGCTCAAGAGCATCGGCATCGAGGTGCGCTTCTTCGATCCGAACAAGCCCGAGCAGATCCACGACCTCGTCGACGAGAACACGCGCTGCGTCTACTTCGAGAGCATCGGCAATCCGAAGAACGACGTGCCCGACTTCAAGCAGATCACCGGAGATCGCGCACCAGCACGAGCTGCCCGACGATCTGTGACAACACCGTCATGACGCCGATGCTGCTGCGCCCGATCGAGCACGGCGTCGACATCGTCGTCTACTCGACCACGAAGTTCATCGGCGGCCACGGCGTCCACATCGGCGGTGCGATCGTCGACAGCGCCAACTTTCCGTGGGCGGACAATCCCGAGAAGTGGCCGGAGTTCTGCGCGCCGTCCCCCTCCTACCACGGCGCGGTCTTCGAAGAGGCGCTCCGGCCGATGGGCAACATCGCCTACATCATGCACATGCGAACGCACTGGCTGCGCGACACGGGCGCGGCGATGAGCCCGTTCGCGGCCTTCCTGACGCTGCAGGGCCTCGAGACGCTGCACCTGCGGATGCCGCGACACTGCGAGAACGCGCTCAAGGTCGCCGAGTTCCTCGAGCCGCACGAGGCCGTCGAGTGGGTCAACTATCCCGGCCTCCCGAGCCACAGCCACCATGCGTCGGCGCAGCAATACCTGCCCGACGGAGCGGGCGCGATTCTCGGCTTCGGCATCAAGGGCGGCGAGGCGGCGGGCAGGAAGTTCATCGAGCACGTCGAGCTCGCGAGCCACCTCGCCAATATCGGCGACGCCAAGACGCTGGTCATCCATCCCGCCTCGACCACCCATTCCCAGCTGACCCCCGAGGAGCAGCAGGCGACCGGCGTGACGCCCGAGTACGTGCGCGTGTCGGTCGGGATCGAGGACGTGAAGGACATCATCGCGGATCTCGATCAGGCGCTTCGGGCGAGCGCCTGAAGCGGCGCGTGATGAGGCTCGAGGGCCGGATCGGTCGCTGTTCGTGAGCGCTGCGGGGAGCTCGGACGCGGCGCGGCAGGCGCGCCCGCTCGCGCACGCGCGCGACTTCGAGTCGAGCGAGACGCTGACGCTCGAGAGCGGCGAGCACGCTTCCCGGTGTCCGGGTCTGCTACGAGACCTGGGGCGAGCTCAACGCGGAGCGCGACAACGCGGTCCTCGTCTGCCACGCCTTGAGCGGCGACTCGCACGTCGCCCGCCACGACGCGGAGCGACGATCCGGGATGGTGGGATCTGCTGGTCGGGCCGGGGAAGGCGATCGACACGAATCGCTTCTTCGTCGTCTGCTCGAACGTGCTGGGCGGCTGCCGCGGCACGACCGGGCCCAACTTCACGCGACCCGAAGACCGGCCGACCCTACGGTGCCGATTTTCCCGTCGTGACGGTCGCGCGACATGGTCGAGACGCAGCGGCGGCTGCTCGACCATCTCGGGATCGATCGCCTGCTGGCGGTCGTGGGCGGTAGTCTCGGGGGTCTCCAGGCGATGACCTGGGCGATCGATCATCCCGACAGCGAGTCGGCGCGTGCATCGTGGTCGCGACCTCGCCGCGTCTCAGCAGTCAGGGGATCGCCTTCGACGTCGTCGGCCGCAACGCAATCCGCCACGATCCACGTTTCGCAGGCGGCCAGTACTACGACGGACAGGCGCCCAGAGGCCGGGCTCGCGCTCGCCCGGATGCTCGCGCACATCACCTATCTGTCCGATGAATCGATGCGCGCGAAATTCGATCCGACCCGCCTCCAGCCGCGGTCGATCGAGACCGGCTTCGAGAGCATGTTCTCGGTGGGCTCCTACCTCGCCTATCAGGGCGACGCGTTTCGTCGAGCGCTTCGACGCCAACAGCTACGTCACGCTCACGACGGCCATGGACCTCTTCGATCTCGGCGACTCGCGGGAGAAGCTGGCCCGGTCGCTCGAGCCTGCCTCGGGCCGCTGGCTCTTCCTGAGCTTCTCGAGCGATTGGCTCTATCCGCCGTCGGCCTCCCGACAGCTGGTCGACACGCTCGTGCAGGGCTCGAAGCGCGTGAGCAACTGCGAGATCGAGAGCCCGGCCGGACACGACTCCTTCCTGCTCGAGGACAACATGCGGCTCGGCAGCGCGATGATCGCTTCCTTCCTGTCGGTCGAAGCCGGCGACAGCGGCCCGATCCGCGTCCCGGAGGAGCCTCACGCCGACGAGCCCACCAGCATCTTCTACTCGCAGCGTCTCGACTACGAGATGATCCTGCGGCTGATGCCAGCTCATGCCAGCGTGGTCGACCTCGGCTGCGGGAACGGCGAGCTGCTGGCGATCCTGCGCGATCGCGGTCACGAGCGGCTGCTCGGATTCGAGCGCGATCAGCAGGCGGTGGCAGATTGCATCGCGCGCGGTCTGGATACGGTCCACGCCGATCTCGACGAAGGCGTCGCCGCGATTCCCGACCAGAGCTTCGACGTCGCGCTGCTCTCGCAGACCCTGCAATCGATCGTCGACGTCGCCGGCGTGCTCCGGGAGCTGGTCCGCATCGGCCGCCGAGGCATCGTGAGCTTTCCCAACTTCGCCCATGCGCCGATGCGCGAGATGTTCCTGCGCGAGGGGCGCCTGCCCAAGGAAGAAGGGCTCTACGCCTACGACTGGCACGATACGCCGAATCGCCGATTCCCCTCGATCCTGGATTTCGAGGAGCTGTGTGCGCAGCTCGGGATCCGGATCGAGGACGCGATCTACGTCGACTCCCGCTCGGGTACGGAGGTGGTCGACGACCCGAATCTCAACGCCGACGTGGCGGTTGTCGCCGTATCCGCAATCGGAGATGATTGAACGGAACGGATGACCACGACGGGAGGGCAAGATGCTCAAGACGTTCACGATGGTTCGAATGAAGCCGGGTCTCTCCCGGGACGAGTTCTTCGACCGGTGGTGTGCACATACCCGGGACTTCGACCTTCGCGATCACCCGGAGATCACGCTGAACCGGCTGACGCTCTTCGACGAAGGATCGGATGCGGCCAACGGCGGCTTCGTCGGCATCGCGGAGAACCACTGGCCGGATCGCGCA
This sequence comes from uncultured delta proteobacterium, assembly GCA_963698485.1. Lineage (GTDB taxonomy): Bacteria > Myxococcota_A > UBA9160 > UBA9160 > UBA4427 > UBA4427. The sequence goes on from CAVORA010000007.1 coordinate 902,387, forward strand.
GCGCTCGAAGAGGTGATTCGCTGGTACCAGACGCCCCCGGGCATCGAGCACAATCGCGATCTCGAAGCCTTCATGGACATTGCCAACAGCCCCACCTCGATCGTCGACTACGAGGTCGAGGTCTCGAAGGCGGCCGGCATCGACTGGAAGTCGGGGCGCGGTCATGGCTAGTGGCCCCGCGACGGCGACTCGAATTCCGGCCGCTCGCTACACGAGCCAGCAATGGCACGAGCTCGAATGTGAGCGGCTCTGGACGCGCACCTGGCAGATCGCGTGTACCGAGGACTGTGTCCCCGAGCCGGGCGATCATTGGCTCTACGAGATCGCGGGTCTATCGATCGTGATCGTGCGCGGTGACGACCGGCGACTCCGTGCCTTCCTGAATGCCTGTCCCCATCGCGGCAATGCGCTCGTCGAAGAATGCGGGCAAGGACTCCACGAGATCCGCTGCGCCTATCACGATTGGTGCTTCGATCTGCGAGGTCGCCTGACCAGGATGTCGCCGCAGGGCGAGGCAGCGACCAGGCCCCCCGAGCGAGCTTCGAGTCGCTCCGGCGTAGGCCTGCTGCCCGTTCGCCTCGATACCTGGGCGGGCTTCGTGTTCGTGAACCCCGATCCGGCCGCCGAGCCCCTCGACGAGTATCTCGAGGGGCTCCCGGCGGAGCTCGCCTGGGTCGGGATGGAGCAGTTCTCGAGCGACCGCTTCATGACGGTGGCGCTCGACTGCAACTGGAAGGCGGGACTCGATGCCTTCCTCGAGACCTATCACCTCCACGCCGTGCATCCGCAGATGCTCGCGATCGCGGACGAGGTCAACACGCCGATCACGCTCTACGACAAGCACTCGAAATTCGTCCAGCCCTACGGCGTGCCGAGCCCGCGTCTTCGGGAAGGCGCCGACGACCAGACCGTCTGGGAGAACTTCGTAGAGAATCTGGGGCATCGCATGGGCATCCCCTTCGCCGAGGCGACGCAGCCGGGGCCGCACCCGCCGATTCCCGCTGGTCAGACGATTCGCGACGTGCTGGTCGCCCGCATTCGCGACCATCTCGCGACCCTGGGAGATCTCTACGCCGATCTCGACGATCATCACGTGATCGACGACTTCCACTACCACATCTTCCCGAACTCGGTCTTCAACGTCTTCGCGGGCTGGTACGGCCTGATCCGCACGCGGCCGGGCCCGACACCGGATAGCTGTCTGCTCGACATGTGGAACTTCGATCTGCGCTCGGCGTCGGATCCGACGAGCCACCCTCGGCCGGAGCAGGTCCTGCTCTCGGCCGAGGATCTGCCCTCTCTCGGGCCGGTCATGATGCAGGATCTCGAGCTGTTGCCGGGCGTGCAGCGCGGCCTCTCCCAACCGGGGCTGGGCCTGTTGCGACTGACGCCCGCGGAAGCGCGACTGGGGCGGATGCACGAGGTCCTCGATCGCTATCTGGATCCCCCGCCGGCGCTGCGTCTTCCGGCGGACTGATTCGGGTCGGCTGCGGAGAGGGCGGTTCTCCCGCGGTCCTTCGACACGCAGGGCGGATTGCTACGCTGTCCGCGGATCGACTGAACGATCCCGAGGAGCGCCCCATGGAAGATTGTCCGATCGAGATCGGGAGCATGTTGCTCACCCTGGTCGACCCGAATCCGGGACACGAGGTCGCCTACAACCGCTGGTACGAGCGCGACCATTTCTACGCCGGATGCATGGTGGGGCCCTGGCTCTTCGCCGGCAGTCGCTGGGTCGCGACGCGGGAGCTGAAGGATCTGCGACTCTCCGACGGTCGGGGCGAGGTCGCGAATCCCGTCGACGCGGGCTCCTATGTGGCGATCTATTGGGTCCATGCCGGGAAGGACGAAGAGCACTGGAAGTGGGCCGGTGAGCAGGTGCATTGGCTCTATTCGAACGGCCGTGGCTTCGCCGAGCGCACCCACGTGCACACCGTGCTCTTCGACTATCTGACGACGGCCTATCGCGACGCGGATCCGGTCCCGATCCAGCTCGCGCTCGATCATGGCTACCCGGGGATCGCGATGATCGCCACGGATCGCGCGGACGGGGTCTCGGAGGAGCAGTTCGCGGCCTGGACCGCAGATTACGAGGGACTCGCGGGGAGCTCGATCGCCTCGATCGTCGAGCTGGCGACCGCAGCCCCGGAACGAGATCACGGGCAATGCGCCCATGGATCTCGGAACGGGTACCGGAGGGCCGTCGCGGACGATGCAGCTCGCCTTTCTGGAGGGCGACACGAAGCAGGCGTGGAACGACGTCCGACGTTATGCGGAGGCCGTCGATGCCAGTGGCCTCGGTCGTGTGTGCTTCGCCGGCCCCTTCTACAAGACCGTCGTCGGGACCGATACCTACACGAACGAGCTCTGGTAGGCGCTCTCGGGGGCGCGCCGATGCGCGCTCCAGCAGATCGTCAGTCAGCGGGTCGGCTCGCGTTCAGGAAGGTCGAAAGCCGACGAAGCCAGCGGGCCAGATCGGCGGGCGTCAGGCTTCGAGCCTCGCCGCTCGAGACTTCGAGGGTCCGATCGGCGATCCGGGTCCAATGTTGGATCGGCTGGAGACAGCTGCCGCCGGGTGCGAGGATCGACCAATGCGCGATGCTCTCGATCGCCATCGCGTCGAGGACGTCGCGATGGCGATCGAAGCGACCGACGTTGACCGTCACCTGGGGCCACTGTTCGAGCTCTACAGCCAGGGTCTCTGACCGCTTCATCTCCTGGAGCCTCTGGCAGTCGCTGCACCAGGCGGCCGAGAACTCGACCAGCACGGGGTGATCGCCGGCTTGCTCGCAGAGGCGCTGAAGCAGATCGGCCAGCTCGGCATCGGATCGCAGCGGGGCCGCATAGCGCGGGAGCGTCGACGCGCTCTCGTCGTCGCAGCCCGTGAGCACGAGGCATGTCAGGACGAGGAGGACGTAGAGAACGGAGGACAGGGCGCCGGTCGATCGCCGCGTCCGCGAACGCTTCGGGTGGTCTGCTGCCGGGGCTTTTCGTCGCTTCATGTCGGCTCTCTTCGGCCCCTCCGGGCCCTGCGCTTCGCAGCCGGGGCTGCTGCAGCGCGATGCGCCGTGGCCCGCGAGAGTCTAGGATTCTGCTCTTCCCCGCGCCGGCGGTCAGTGCGAACCTGAATGCAGACCCGAGAGGAGAGACGGAATGGATCAGAGAGAACCCCTGCGCATCATCCAGTGGGCCACGGGGAGCATCGGACGTTATGCGATCGGAGCGATCGTCGAGGATCCGGCGCTCGAGCTCGCGGGTGTCTGGGTGCATGGCGAGGCCAAGGACGGTCAGGACGCCGGTCACGATCGCCAGCATCGCCCCGACTGGCATCAAGGCGACTCGCGACGTCGACGCGCTGCTCGCCATCGACGCCGACTGCGTGCTGTACGCGCCGCTGCTCGCGGACGTCGACGAAATGTGTCGGATCCTCGAGTCGGGGAAGAACCTCGTCACGCCGACCGGCTTCTCCTTCGTGAAGGATCCGACGTTGGCGGGTCGCCTCGAGGCGGCCTGCAAGAAGGGAGGCGTCTCTTTCCATGGCAGCGGCATCCATCCCGGCTTCGCGGGCGATCGGCTGCCGCTGGTCCTGAGCGCGCTCTGCCGGCGGATCGACAAGATCACGATCTACGAGGTCTGCGACCTCTCGCAGGGCAGCGAGAGCCCCGAGATGGTCATGCAGCAGCTCGGCTTCGGGATGTCCGCGGACGATGCGGCCAAGGCAGCCGCCGGCTCTGATGGGCGTGATGAGCACGATCTTCTACGAATCGATGGACATGATCGCTGCGGGTCTGGGCTTCGAGCTCGACGGCTACGAGCATCATCACGAGTTCGCGACGGCGACGCGGGATATCCCGGTGCACGCCGGGCTGATCAAGCAAGGACACGTCGCCGGGCAGCACTTCGAGTACATCGGCCTGGTCGGCGGCCGACCCGTGATCGAGTTTCAGACCTACTGGAAGATGTCGACCGAGCTCGACAAGAGCTGGCCCTACGATGCCCCGCTCGAGTACACGGTCGAGGTCTCGGGGGATCCGTCGGTGCGCTGCACCCTGAGCCCGATCGCTTCCGACACGACCGAGCCCGGGCTGGTGTGGACCGCGATGAACTGCGTGAACGCACTGGTGCCGGTTTGTGAGGCTGCGCCGGGCATCCGGACCTCGCTCGATCTCCCGCTCGTGCGCGCGACGGGCCGCATGGCCGTCTGATCGTCTCGTTCACCGCCGGGCTCCGAGGGCTCGATCCGCGAACATCGGCGACGAGCTCAGGGCGCCGGGGAACAGGAGAGCGCATGCTACTCGCGAACAAGGTCGCCATCGTGACCGGAATCGGACCGGGGCTGGGCAGGGATATCGCGCTGCTCTTCGCCCGCGAGGGTGCAGATCTCGCGATCGCTGCGCGCAATGCCGAGCGTCTTTCTTCTGTCGCCCGCGAGGTCGAAGCGCTGGGACGATCCGTTCTCGCGATCCCGACGGACATCACGGATCGCAGCGCTTGTCAGACGCTGGTCTCGCAGGCCGAGGAGCGCTTCGGCCGGGTGGACGTGCTGATCCAGAATGGTCATTACGACGGCGACTACAAGATCGTCGACCAGTCCGATCCACAGGACTGGCGAGACATCATGGAGGTGAATCTGTTCGGCGCGCTGCATCTCGTGCAGGCGGTGGCGCCCGGCATGAAGGCGCGCGGTGACGGTCGGATCATCCTCGTCAACAGCGGCGCGAGCACCGACCCGCCGCCGACGCTCGGCGCCTACGCGGCCTCGAAGGCGGCGCTCGCGAGCCTCGTGCGCACGATCGCGGTGGAGCTGGGTCCCGACGGGATCCGCGCGAACGGCATCCAGCTCGGCCCGATGGACGGCGAGAATTTCAGGGGCTATCTCGAGGATCTCGCGAAGGCGGCCGGGCGAAGCTACGAGCAGGAGCTCGCGGCCTACAACGAGCAGTTCGCGCTCCGCTATACGCCGACGACCGAGGAGTGCGCGGGGACCGCACTCTTCCTGGCTTCGGATCTCGCGCGCCCGATCACTGGTCAGAGCATCGCGGTCAACGGCGGGAAGTGGTTCCTCACCTGAATCGCGCGGCTCTGCGGGCGCGCTCGACCCGACGCGAGGGAGCCGCCGGCGAAGCTAGACGCTGTCGACGCGACGCACGGCGATCGGGAAGCCGGTCATCCAGGGCATCGCGTTGATCGTCTCCCGCGCGCTCTCGTCGAGGCTCGTCAGCCAGTTCGTCGACACGCCGCCTTCGTCGTAGCTCGCCTTGTCCCGCGGAAGCCCGCCGAAGGCGTGGGTCATCGATACGACCCCGCGCCTGACCGTCTCGTCTGCCTGCGCCCGCGCCCGAATCGCTCCATGGGCCGAGGCGATCTCGACGGCATCGCCTTCGTCGAGGCCTTCCGCGGCCATGTCGTCGGGGTTCATGAAGGCCGGGTTGAAGGGGACGCGCGCCTTGATCGAAGGCAGCCCGAGCCCCGCCGAGTTGTTGGCGTCGCGCATCCGGCGCACGGCGATGCGGTAGCGGAAGTCGGTGTCGTCCTGCGCTGATGCGGTGAGCTTCGCCTCGCAGGCCCGGATCTCCTGCGCGACGTCTTCGGGCACGAGGCTGAAGCGATGCGGGCTCTTCGGATCGCCGGGCTCGACGAATTGCTTGTCCCGATCGAAGAAGACGCCGCGCTCTGCCGCCTTGATCTCCTCGAAGGGGATCGGCGCCTGCTTTGCCGTGCGTGCGAGGATCTCGTCGGTGGTCGGTGCCGTCCGCAGGTCGAGGGGCTCGCCGAAGAGCTTCAGCTCGAGGCCGAGGCGTCGGGCGATCGCCCAGAAGTAGTAGTGATCGTCTCGCACCTGGGCGCCTTCGGGCGGCTGCGCGATCGCCGGCGTGTAGCGCGTGTAGGGCTCGGGGGAGACGAGGCTCTCGTAGAGCCAGATCGGCAGATCGGCCCGCTCGTATTGGAGCGTGGGGGGCAGCACGTAGTCGGCGAGCTGCGCCGTGGTCGACAGGAAGGGCTCGATCGCGACCAGCAGGTCGAGGGTTTCGAAGGCGCGCTCGACCTTCTCGATCTCGGGGATCGCCGAGGCGGGATTGCCTCCGTGAACGATCAGGCAGCGCACGCGACCGGGGCCCGGCTCGAGGATCTCGTCGGGCAGGGTCCCGGTGGGCAGCTCGTCGATGAGCTGCCCAAAGCCGCCGATCCGGCTCTGGTAGCCGTGCTCCCACCAGCGCGGCGCGGGAATCACTTCGGCCTTGATCGGCTGTCGCGCCTGGATCGCGCCGGGATGCTCGATCTCGTCGCCCTCGCGGAGATAGCGGCCGCAGACGATGTTGAGACACTCGATCAGGTGCTCGGCGAGATTGCCGCCGGGTGCCATGTCGGATCCCGTCGAGCCGCAGGCGGGACCCGTGCTGCACTCGTCAGCGAAGAGCCGCGCGGCCTCGCGGAGCCCCTCGACCGGAACGTCCGCGCGTCGGGCGACGGCCTCCGGCGTGAAGCTCGAGACGGCCTCGCGCAGCGCGTCGACGTCGTCCGCATAGCGCTCGCAGAACTCGCGATCCTCCCAGCCCGCCTCCAGAACGATGTGGAGCAGGCCCGCGAGGATCGTGCAGTCTTCGCCGGGCAGGGGCTGCAGATGCACGTCGGCGAAGCGAGCGGTCTCGGTCCGGCGCGGGTCGATCACGATCAGCTTCATGCCGCGCTCGCGTGCCGCGCGCAGGCGCTTGGTCGGATTGCGCGTATCGAAGCCGTTCGCGCTCACCGATACGAGCGGATTGGCGCCGATCAGCATGTACACGTCGCTGCGGCTGAAGGGTGTCCGACCGGGAGGCCAGATCCCCAGTCGACCCAACGCGACGACCTTGGCCGATTGATCGATCGTGACGGAGGAGTAGGATCTTGGGCGAGCCGATCGCTTCGAGCAGCGACGGCACCATCATGCAGGACGACGACGTGAAGAAGGCGCCGCCGCCGCGATAGCCGGCGATCGACTCGGGACCGTCGCTCTCGATCAACGCGGCCATCTTCTCGGCGATCTCGTCGAGCGCCGTGTCCAGCGCGATGGCCTCGAGGCGGCCGTCCGGCCCCCGTTTCATCGGTTGCAGGATGCGTTGCGGACTGTTGTGAGCCTCGTTGGCCTTCAGGCCCTTGAAGCAGGCGTATCCGAGCGTCGAAGGGTCGTCCGGGTCGCCGCGGACTCCGACGACGTGGTCCCGATCGTCGAGTGTCACGACCGTCCCGCACATGCCCATGCATTGGCGGCAGAAGGAGAGGGCTTCGCGGGTGGTCTTCTTTTCGGCCGCGGACAGGGTCATTCGGGCTCCTCGCAACGCAGGCCCTCGATGCTATCAGACGGGCGAGCAGAAGCGCGCGGTCGTGGGACGCGCGGGGCCGCTGGAATCCGATCGACGCTTTGCTCTAGACTGACCGCGCGCTCGCGCTCGGTTGGGTCCCCGAGACGTCTCGCCACGCGGGGCGGCAAGCAACGAGCACGTGGAAACCTGGAAACGTGCAAGAAGAAGTGGAAGAGGAGAAGTGCATGGCCTGGCGTCGACAGGGGGGCCGTCGGGTCCTGGCTTCGGTCCTGCTCTGGCTGTCGTGGATCGCCGCGGCCTGCATCTCGCCCGAGGTGATGACCGAGTCGAGTGCGACCCGCGACGTCCGGGATTTCGAGACCTTCGACTGGCTGCCGATCGGCATCGTGAACGGCGCGATCGAGCCGAATGGAGCGCTCGCGGCGGAGCTCTCCCGGCGCGCGCGCGCCGGGGTCATCGAGCGCGGCTACCGGGAAGCGGCCGACGAGATCCTCGGCGGTGCCATGACGCTGCAGCTGAGCGTCCGCAGCGAGCGCGTGTCGAAACGGACGATCAGCCCCGATCCGGACACGAATCATCCGGTCAACCGGACCTTCGAAGAGGCCGTGCTCGAGCTGGTGAGCGTCGATCGCGCGAGCGGAGACGTGTTGTGGCGCGGGGAGGCGCGCGGGCGCCTGCCGGAGCGCGAAGGCGTGATCGGTCGCAACCGTGAGACGGTCTGGCGAACGACCCTGGACGGGCTGCTCGAGAGCTTGCCGCGTCGCTGAGGCCGCTCGGCGTCGCGCGTGCTCGTGCTGCCTCAATCCAGGTCCCATCGGCAGTCGGATCGGGTGATGATCCTCCGACTCTCCGGAGCCTCGATCAGGTCGACCGTATGCCGGTAGCGCGTCACGGAGCCCCGGGTCTGCACCGCTCTCGGGAGTCGCACCTCGAAGCGATAGTCGCGACCGGCGACGACCTCGAAGTGACTCTCGCAGACCAGCCGAGCCCGATCTTCTTCGCGGACGCCCTCGACGATCTCGTCGCCGATCAGCAGAAAGCGGATCCTCGCCGCGTGCTCCCCGGGCAGCGCCCGGATCCGCGACGAAAAGATCTCTTCGCCGTCGAAGGCCAGGAACTTGCCGTGTCGCGCGACCAGGCGAGCGGTCTCCGAGTCCGAGCGCGGCGGCCCTTCGAAGCCTTGGTGGGTCGTGCCGCAGCCGAGCATCAGCGCGGCCGCCACGAGAAGCAGTCGGCCCGGGCGAAGGCGTAAGGCCGTTCTGCGGGCCGGATCTTCGGATGGCAATCGGTCGTGCCTCCAGCTTCGGGCGGGAGCCTAACGGGATCTCCCGACGGGATCAATCGAGCGCGCGAACGAGCGGGCCTCGGGTCGGCCGCTGCAGACTCGCAGGTCGTCGGTTGCTTGAACCGCGACCTGCCGAGCATGGGATCGCCCGGCGATTCCTCTAGACTTCCGCAGGCGGTGCTCCGGCCGTCTCGAGGCCGCGCCGTGCCGCGGCAGGGGGAACGATGAAGCGACGATCGTGTGGGAGCCTGGCGATCTCGCTGGCGGCGGCGCTGGCCCTCGCGCTACTGGCCTGCGCCGACGACGACTCGCCGAACGAGATCGAGTGGGTGTCGTCGGAGGGTGCATCGCCCGCGCGCGCCGAGCAGCTCCGCGCGAAGATCCCCGCGCAGGTGGCCGAGATCTGCGGGCGGCATGACACGGATCAGAGCGAGCACGCCGAGGCCTGCCTCGCCGCAGGACGCGGCATGCTGGAAGCCGTGGCGCAGCGGCTCGAATCCTCGCCCGCCGCCTGGGAGAAGAAGATCCTCGCGATCGCCTCGATCTGCACGCGCGAAGCGTTCGCGCTCGCGCAATCCGAGGCGCCCGGTCGCAGCGAGCAGTCGCTGCTCGTCGAGGGCCTCGAGCGCGGCCCCGCTTGCGTCGACCGCCAGTTCGCCCTGCTCGAAGGGCTGGCGCGACAGGTGGAGCAGGGCTCCTGACGGCCTGGTCCCGCAGGATGGCCTTCGTCTAGACTCCCGGTCGGCGGATCCCGACGCTTCACGAGCGTGCGGTGACTCTGGATTCGCCGCCTACCGGATGAGGGACGGGACATGAGCGAAGCGAAGCGACTCGAGGGGAAGGTCATGATGATCACGGGGGCCGCTTCCGGGATCGGGTTGGCCTGCGCCGAGCGCTTCGTGCGCGAAGGCGCGGTGGTCGCGGGCTTCGACGTGTCGGAGAAGCCCGATGCGTGGACGGAGATCGAGAAGGCGGCCCCCGGCTCGAGCTACACCGTCGGTGACGTGCGCGACGAGGCCGGGCAGGCCGCGTGGGCGGCCGAGGTGAAGTCGGCTCACGGGCGCATCGACTCGATGCTGACCGCGGCCGGCGTGGCCGGGGGAGGCCCCGTCCACCTGATCCCGACCGAAGAGTGGCAGCGTGTGCAGGACATCAACCTGACGGGCACCTTCCTCTCGGCCAAGGCCGTGCTCGGCACGATGCTCGAGCAGCGCTCCGGTACGATCATCACGGTGGCGAGCGTCGAAGGTCTCGAGGGCGCCGAGGGCGGCAGCACCTACAACGCCAGCAAGGGCGGCGTGGTGCTGCTGACGAAGAATCTCGCGATGGACTACAGCCGTATGGGCATCCGCTCGAACTGTATTTGCCCGGGCTTCATCGACACGCCGCTCTTGCGCTCGGTGATCGACGCGCCCGGCCTGGCGTCGTTTCGCGATGCGATCATCGAGCAGCACAAGATCGGACGTCTCGGTCTCCCCGAGGAGATCGCGGGAGCCGCCTTCTTCCTCGCCTCGGACGACTCCTCCTTCGTGTCGGGCCACGCGCTGCCGGTCGACGGCGGCTACGTGGCGGGGCATCGCTACGGACACACGAAGCTGATGGGGCTCGAATAGCAGGTCACGCCCGGGGCGGGCTCGGCGCGCGCCGGATGCCCTACACTCGCGCGATGCGCATCAGCTTCTACGCGACGCTTCGCAAGATCGTCGGCCAAAAGCACATCGAGCTGTCGATGCCCGAGCGCTGCACGCTCCGGGAGATCCTCGCCGCGGTCCTGGTGGCCCATCCGGCGCTGCGCGACGACCTGCTCGACGAGCAGGGCGAGCTCGACCGCCATGTCCATCTCTTCGTGGACGGTCGCAGCTCGAAATTCCTGCCCGACGGCATGGACACCCTCGTCGACGGCGAGCAGAAGATCGAGTTCTTCCCGGCGGTCGCCGGCGGCTAGGCGGGCACCGGACGCCTCGCGCGGCGGTCGGGCTCAGGGAATCTGCAGCTCCGCGAGCTTCTCTTCGGGCACGACGCCGTCTCCCAGCCGCGCACTGCGTAGTACTCGGCGAGCATCTGGTCGAGCTCCGAGACGTGGCCCTTCGAGCCCGACAGCGGTCGAGGCCTCCTCGGTGAAGCGCTTGGGCAGCGTGTCGGAGCCCTCCCGGAAGCCCGCGAGGTTGTTGTAGTAGCGCTCGAGGTTGTAGATGCGCTCGCCGGCCTTCATGACGTCGTCGGCGGTGACACGGCGACGCCCATCGCGGCGCTCCACTGCGCCGCGTACTCGTCCGCGCCCTCGGCGAAGGCGCTGAACTTGCAGAGGTCGAGGCTGTCGGAGAAGGCGTGCGAGGTCCTGGAAGATCTTCACGAGCTCGCCCTTGCCCTTCCACTCCAGCGGGTCGGCCTCGATGCCGATCACGCCGAGCTCGGCGGCGGCGACGTAGGCGCGCAGGTGGCAGGCGCCGCGGTTGCTCGTCGCGTAGCCGAGGCCCATGCCCTTCAGTCCGCGCGGGTCGTAGGCCGGCATCGCCTGGCCCTTGCACGGCCATCGCGATCTCCGGTTGGCCGAAGTTGCGCGGCGGCGACGACCGCGCCCTCGGCGAGCAGGTCGCCGATCGCCCTCGCGCATCGCGAGCTGCTCGGTCGAGCTCGACCATGCGCGCGTCGTCGCCCCAGGCGAGGCCGACTCGCCGTTGGCTCAGTCCTCGCTCGGTCGCCTCCATGAACATCGAGAGACGTTGCCGAGCTCGATCGGGATCGATGCCGAAGTCGTTGCACTGGTCGATCAGCTTGGCGACCGAGCGCGATGTCGTCGTTGTCGCAGTTGGCGCCGAGCGCCCAGGCCGGCTCGTACTCGACGCTCTCCATCTTGAGCCCCTTCTAGGGGCCGTCCTTGATCTCGACCTCCTTCTTGCACGCGACCGGGCAGGCGTGGCAGGTGGGATTGTCCGACGAGGATGTTCTGCTCGACGTACTCGCCGCTGAGCGACTCGGCGCGCTCGCCGAAGGAGGTGAGCTGGCTGTTGCGGGCGCCGAGGGCACCGATGCTGTTGGTGACGTTCATCAGCACGTTGGTGCCGTAGACGGAGAGGCCGCCCTTCTTGGGGCTCGTGATGTTCTTCTCGTCGCGGATCGCGTCGAGCGCGAGCTTGCGGGCGGCCTTCCAGGCGGCGCTTGTCCGGGACATCGCTCTTCTTGCTGCGGGCGCGCGATCGACGATCGCCTTCAGGTTCTTGCTGCCGCCGACGGCGCCGGTGCCGCCGCGACCGAAGGCGCGGTCGTCCTCGTTCACCCAGGCCGCGAAGCGCGACGAGGTTCTCGCCCGCCTGGCCGATCGCGCTCACCGAGAGATCCTTCTCGCCGTAGCGCTCCCGGTAGAAGGCCGACGGTGTCGTGGATGCCGAGACCCCAGATGTCGCGCGCGTCGCGCAATCTCGATCCGGCCGTCCTCGATGAAGGCGTAGACGGGATGCTCGGCGCGGCCCTCGAAGACGAGACCGTCGAAGCCGGCCCAGCGCAGCCGCGCCGCGGTCCAGCCGCCCTGGTGGCTGTCGGTGACGGTGCCGGTGAGCGGCGACTTGGTGACCGCGGCCCAGCGGCCGCTCATGCTGGTCTCGCTGCCGGAGAGCGGCCCGTTCATGAAGCACAGGATGTTCTCGGGCGAGAGCGGGTCGACGTCGACGCCGTTCTCGAGCACGTAGCGCACGCCGAGTCCGCGGCCGCCGACGTATTTCTGGACCCACTCTTCGGGGGCGGGGCGTTTCTCGACGGTTCCCGTCGTGAGATCGATGTGGGCGATGTCGCGGCCGAAGGTCCTGGCGTCCATGTCGTACTCCTCGCAGGGGCCGGTCCGGGACGGCCGGCGACCGGATCCATTCTAGTCGCTTCGGTCGGCATTGAGAAAGCCGAATCCTGGGGCTCGGCCGGGTGGGCGACCCGGCGGGTCGGCGGGCTAGCCTCGGGCTCGTTCACGCGTTCAGGAGCGAATGGAGATCCCGATGGCCGACTCGACGCAGGAAGATCGCGCGCACAGGGAGACATCTCCGGCGAAGAGGGCTGCGGAGCTCGTCGAGGCCTATCTCGCGAAGCATGCGAGCAACGATCTCGCAGGGGTGATCGCGCTCTTCGAGGCGGACGCGTGCGTCGAGGACCCGGTCGGGAGTCCGATGCACGAGGGCCTCGACGCGATTCGCGCCTTCTATCGAGGCACTCATGCGGCCAACGGTCCGATGACCATCGAACGGGTCGGGCCTGTGCTTTGCGGCGGCGACGAGATCGCCGTGCACGTGCGAGCGAAGCTCGACCGCGCGGGCAGCCCGCCCGCGATGGACGTGATCTACGTGATCCGCCTCGGCACATCGGGCCGCATCGCCGAGCTGCGCGCCTGGTTCTAGCGGCCGGGCGTCGCGGCCCCCGACAGACGCACGGTCTCGGTGTCCCGACCCGAACGCAGCAGCGTTCCCGCGCACGCCCCCGTTGCCTTGCCCTCGTCGACCGTGAGCTGGCCGTTCACGATCACCTTGCGGATACCGAAGGGGTCGCTGACCAGCCGCAGGCTGCCGTCGGGCAGATCCTCGACGGCGCGCGCACCCGTGGCGGCAATCGTCTCGGGGTCGAAGAGCACGAGGTCGGCTTGCGCGCCCGGCGCGATCTGGCCGCGGCCCTTCAGGCCGAAGAGATTCGCGGGCTCGGAGGTCATCATGGCGATCGCCCGCTCGAGGGAAACGAGGCCTCGTCCGCGCAGCACGTCCGCCAGGAAAAGCGTCGGGTAGGGCGCCCCGCACATGCGATCCAGATGTGCCCCGGCATCCGAGCCGCCTAGCATCACGTTCGGATTGTCCCAGACCTCGCGCCGCAGAGCCCAGCTCGCGTCGTCGTCCGCTCGCGAGATCGGCCAGAGGATCGTCGACAGCTCATCCGCGATGACGATCTCGACGAGCGTGTCGAACTCGTCCTGTCCGCGCTCCTTCGCGATCTCGGCGATCGATCGATCTCGCAGATCGGCCAGCGCAGGGTTGGGACCATCGCCGATCTTGTAGCTCCCCCAGTGGGCGACACCGCGCAGCACGCCGGCCTCGGGCGACTTCGCGGCGGTCTTCATCCGCTCGCGAGTCGCAGGGTCCCGCAGTCGCTCGATCTGCTCCTCGACGCTGCCCGTGAGCACCTCGGACCAGCCCGGAAGCTTGTGCAGCGCGCAGTGGTTCTTGAAGCTCATGCAGAGATCGACGATCACGGGCATGGTGAGCGCGACGATCCGTGCTCCTTTGCGCGCGGCGGCCTCGCACGCCGCGACCTGCGCTCGTACGGTCTTCTCGTCGGCCGCCGAGACCGTGAGGACGTTCCAGTTCGCCGGGCGATCCGCCGCCAGGCTCATGGCGGCAGCGAGCTCGACCTCCTTCTCCGTGAAGCCGTTGAGGCAGCCATCGAAGATGAACTCGAGGGTCGTGCCTTCGTGATCCGCGACCTCGCGGGAGAGCTCGAGGACCTCCTCCTCCGAAGCCCATCGGGAGGCCACGGGATCACCGGCACCGTCCGAATGGGTGAAGGCCCGGGAGGTCGAGAAGCCGATCCCGCCCGCCTCGAGCGATTCGCGCAGCATGCGGGTCATGGCTTCGATCTGGCCCGCGCTCGCCTCCGATCGCGTCGCCTCCTCCCCCATCACGGCACGCCGGATCGCACAGTGGCCGACGAGAAATCCCGCGTTGACCGCGATCTTGCCGTCGAGGCGATCCAGATATTCACCGAAGCTCTGCCAATCCCAGGGCAGCGCCTTCTCGAGCGCCTCGAGAGACATGCCTTCGACGTTGGCCATCATGCGCGCCGTGTATTCGGAATCCCCCTGGGCCAACGGGGCCAGCGTGAACCCGCAGTTGCCGCTGATCACGGTCGTGACGCCGTGCAGTGACGACGGCGTCGCGAGCGGATCCCAGAAGAGCTGCGCGTCGTAGTGGGTGTGCGGGTCGATGAATCCAGGGCAGAGAATCATCCCGGCACCGTCGATCTCCTGCCTGGCCGTCGCTCCCGCCTTGCCGACGCTGACGATCTTGTCGCCGCGTACCCCCACGTCGCCGATGAAGGACCTCGCGCCGGTCCCGTCGACGATTCGGGCACCACGGATGGCGAGGTCGAGGGCTTCTTCGGGGTTCTTGTCACTCATGGATCTTGCTCCTGCATGGTTCGACTTTGGCGGTGCGGGGAGCCGGCGCTCCAGGCGTCGCTCCGATCATCGGGCTTCTAGGATACTGGGAAAGCGGGTATTTGCCGTCCGACTCTGGCCGACCTGCCGGGTCAGCCGGGGCGCGGCAGCGGTCCGCGATGCCACTGCTTGATGACGTGCCGATGGATGATCCGCCAATCCTCGAGCTCGGGGACGCGGACGACGGTGTCGCAGTAGCGTACGCCCATGACGAGGTCCTCGTAGGGGCTGCCTTCGGGCTCGAGGTGGTAGGCGACGGCGTAGGTCTCGACGTGGCCGCGATCCGGATCACCGTCGCGCGTCAGCTCGACGTATTGGTTGCCCATGAAATGGAGCGTCGCCTGGTAGGCCTTCACGCCTGGCTCGAGCGCCTCGAGATAGGGGCGGATCGGCGCCGTGTTCAGTGTCCCCTGCACCTGGCAGTCGCTGTGGAAGACCGAAGCGACCTTCTGCCAGTCATCGGTATCGATGCCGTGGGCGTAGCGCTGGGGCAGCTCCCGGATCAGCTCCCGGTTGCGAAGCCAGGCGAGGCTCTCCGCCTCGCTCGGAATCGGGCGCCACGATCGGCTGCCGGGGAAGTCGTCTCTAGGCGCTTCGTCGCTCATGAATGCCTCGGGCGGCGAGCTCCGCCGATGGAAGGGGGGAAGGAGGTGGACGACTGCTGGCCGCTCTTCACGTTATCGCGCTGGCTCCCGAAGGCGAGCATCCGAAGCGCTCCGGCTCCGGGTTTGTCCTACCCTTCGAGGGTTCCCGTCGGATGCAGCGCACGGCGGCGCGCGGCCGCGGAGCGGGGCGATCGATCCCTCGAAGCCGGGTGACCTCATGAAGCTCGTCTATCTGGCCGTCGCGATCGGTCTGCTGCTCGCGTCGGCGCCTCCGCTGCTCTTCTATCTCCAGGGTCGTTTCGGAAATCCCCGCGTCGAGCGGGAGCTGGTCGAAGAGCCGAACGGCGCACGCGCGCGCAAGGTGATGCTGCTGACCTTGCCGAGCGGACGGCGGATCCCCGTGAACTATCTGCGCGAAGACGGCCGGATCTATGCGGGCGCGGACGGTCGCTGGTGGCGGGAGCTCGTCGACGGCCCCGTCCCGGTGCAGGTCCTCGTACGCGGCGAGCGGCTCGAAGGACGCGCCCGCGCGGTGCTGGACGACCCCGCCTATCGCAAGCAGATCTTCGCGAGGCTGCGGCCAACGGCGCTTCCCGGCTTCGGGACGCTGGTCGAGATCCGACTCGATCCGCAGGATCCAGGCGGACCTCGCTGAGCGGGGCAGCGTGGAGAAAGAGCGGGGGAGGTGACGATCGGAGTCTTTCCGATTCTGGAGTCAGCCCCCGGAGCTAGAGACGCTCGGCGGCTTCGCGCGACTTCGCGAGCATCGAATCGACCCGTTCGTAGACGCCGTCGACGCTTCCGGCATTTCCGAGACCTCCCCCGGCGCCCGCTCGGAGTCTCGCCCCGACCCCTTCGAGCAGGCAGGCCATCTTCCAGAAGCTGAAGGCACGATAGTAATCGAGCCTGGAGAGGTCGAACCCCGAACGCTCGGCGTACATCTCGATCGCCTCGGCGCGCCGCGGGAAGGCGGGGTGCCGGGTCGGGGAGGGTGATCCGAAGTCGAAGTCGTCCTCGGGATCGCTCCAGTAGAGCACCGACCAGCAGAAATCCGCGACCGGATCGCCCAGCGTGCAGAGCTCCCAGTCGAGCACCGCGATGATGCGATGGTCCGGGCCGAGCACGGCATTGTCGAAGCGGTAGTCGCCGTGGACGAGGCCCGCGGCCTGCTGCTTCGGGACGTTGGCGGCGAGCTGCTCGTGGAGCGCGTAGACGATCGGGAGCTCGCGACCCTTCGAGGCCTCGAATTGTCGGAGCCAGCGCGCGAGCTGACGTTCGACGTAGGCTTCCTTCCGCCCGAGATCTCCGAGCCCGACTGCGTCCGCGTCGAGTCGGGCCATCGCGATCTGCACGTCGATCAGGGATTCCGCCGCTCGTCGGCAGGCCTGCTCGTCGAGCGCGCGCGCCTGCTCGGGTCCACGCAGGATCAGGCCGTCGGCGAAGCCCATCACGTAGAACTCCGCGCCGGTCACGCTGGCGTCCGCGCAATAGGCGATGGCGGCGGGGACGGGGATGCCGCATTCGGGATGCGCGGCGAGTGCCTCGATGATCTTCCACTCGCGACTCATCTCGTGAGCCGTCGCGATGCGCGCGCGTTCGGGCGGGCGGCGCAGCGCCCAGCGGAGACCGTCGGGCCGACGCACGACGTAGGTCAGGTTCGAGCCCCCCGCGGCGACCAGCTCGAAGGAGAGGTCGCGACCGGCCCCTTCGACGTGCTGCGCCAGCCAGCTCGTGACGGCGGGGACGTCGAGGCCGCGGATCTCGCTGCTCATGGTCGTTCCTTTTTTCGAAAAGCCCGGTCGACTTCGACTCGCGGGGGGTCCTAGAAGCCGGAGGTCGGCGAGTCCGGATTCAGCGCGGCGCCGAGCGCGGCGTTGTAGACCTGGAAGGCCAGCCCGGCGGTGCGCTCGTCGAGCGGGGGCGCGCCGTGATAGGCGCCCGGGCAGTTGTAGAGCTCGACGGATACGCCCGCGGCGAGCAGCTTGAGGGCGTACTCGATGCCCTCGTCGCGCAGCGGATCGAGTCCGTTCGTCTGGATGAAGGCGGGCGGAAGGTTGGCGAAGCTCTCGGCCCGCGCCGGCGCTGCGTAGGGCGAGGTCTTCTCCCGGTCGTAATCCTCGCCGAGATAGTGGAGCCACATGCCCTCGGCGCCCGCTGCGTCGAAGCCGGGAGAGTCGATCGCCTGGCGCATGGAGGGCGTCTCGAGGCGATCGTCGGTGACCGGGATCAGGAGCGCCTGGTAGGCGATCTTCGGGCCCTCCCGGTCGCGTGACATCAGCGAGACGGCTGCGGCCAGCGCGCCACCCGCGCTGCCGCCCGTGACGACGAGTCGATCGAGGTCGATCTCGAGCTCGCCTGCATTCGCGGCTACCCATTCGAGCGCGGCATAACAGTCTTCGGGCGCGGCGGGGAAGCGGGCCTCGGGCGCCAGGCGATAGTCGACGCTGACGACGACGCAATGATGTCCCAGGGACCAGTTCGCCTCCATGCCCGCGAAGGTGTCGGGATGCAGGTAGCAGAAGGCACCACCATGAAAGTGGAGCAGGATGGGCAGCGCGCCCTGCGCTCCCTTCGGTCGATACACGAGTACCCTGACGTCCGGCGCGCCCTCGGGCCCGGGGATCATTCGCTCTCCCATCTCGAGACCAGCATGGTGTCGATCCGTCAGCGCCATCCCCGGCATGGGCTCTTCGGGTTCACTCCGGTCCGGGATGGGGAGCAGGTCATGGGCTCGGGACATGGGCATTCCTCCAGCCGCCATCCTAACACCTGCAGAAGCTTCGTCAGCGGGCTTCGAGGGGTGATTCAGAGCCCGCGCGGATCTTCCCGATGAAGCGCTTTCGGCCGGGACGGCAAGCGTCCAAAAGACGATACGCTTCGCGTGTCAATCTCTGGGAGACTGTCTCATGGACGCGATCGAAATACTTCGGCCAGCCGTCGTGCTCGGGGGATGGACCCTCGTGATGCTGCTCTGGATGTTCCTGACCCGATTCCCCGCGCTCGCCAGAGCCGGAATCGAGCCGCAGGCCGTGCAGGACACCGCTCGCCTTCGTGAACTGCTGCCACACGACGTCCAGCGAGTCGCCAACAACTACAATCATCTCTTCGAGCAGCCCACGCTCTTCTACGCGATGGCGGTGATCATCGTCCTGCTCGGACACGTCGACGCATTCCACGTGCAGTGCGCCTGGGCCTTCGTGCTGCTGCGGATCGTCCACTCCTGCGTGCAGGCGACGGTCGACATCGTGGTCGCCCGCTTCGCGATCTTCTCGCTGTCGTGGGTGGCGCTCGGGATCATGATCGTGCGCGAGGTGCTCGCGGTCTTCTGACGCGCCGGCGGCTAGCGGCGAGCGCCTGCGGCTATCGCAAGCGCCGCGGACGCAGCGCCTGCGGCTATCGACAAGCGCCTGCGGCTATCGACAAGCGCCTGCGGCTATCGACAAGCGCCTGCGGCTATCGACAAGAGTATCCCCCGTCCACCGGGAGCGTGTGGCCCGTGATGAAGGAGGCGGCGTCGCTCGACAGGAAGACGACCGCGCTGGCGATCTCCTCGGGCTGCCCGAGTCGTCCCATCGGGTGCAGCTGCTCGTATTCATGCTGGATCTGGACGTCTTCCCGGATCATCACGGTCATCGGCGTCTCGATATAGCCCGGCGCCACCGCATTCACGCGCACACCCCGCTGCGCGTAGGCGATCGCGTATTGCTTCGTCATGCCGACGACGGCGTGCTTCGAGGCGATATAGGCGATGCCGCCGCCCGCGATCATGCCGGCCTGTGTGCCCGAGTGCATGTCGATCGGCGAGACCAGGCCCTGCAGCCCCGCGATCGAGGCGGTGCTGACGATCGCGCCTCCACCCTGCTGCGCGAGCAGCTCGGCGCCGTGGCGCAGCCCGTAGTAGACGCCGTTCTGGTTGACTTCGAGGGTTCGCTCGTAGCTCACGTCGCCGATGCCGGCGTTGTTGAAGAGGATGTCGAATCCGCCGAGGGCGTCGAGCGTCTGCTGGAGCGCCTTCTCGACCGCGGACTCGTCGGTGACGTCGAGCTGCAGCGAGGCGGCCTGTCCGCCCTCCGAGCGGATCGTCTCCGCGGTGATCTTCGCGCCGTCGGCATCGATGTCCGCGCACATGACCGCCGCGCCGGCCTGGGCGTAGCGGCCTGCCGTGGCGCGTCCGATGCCCGAGCCAGCCCCGGTGACGAGGGCCGTCTTGCCGGTCAGATCGATCGCGGTCTGCCATGAGCTCATCTCGACTCTCCTTGCGCCCGTCGGGCCGTGCTGCGCGGTCGTCCAGGATGCGTCCCGGGGCGCCGGCGAATCCCGGTCGTTCTCCGCGGCCGGATCAGCGGAACGCGGCGGCGGGCTCGGCCTTCGGAAAGGCGCTCACCCATTGCATGTAGGTCGTCATGGCGCGGTCGCCGGCGACGAGCGTGCCGACCTTGAAGTCGATGCCCGTGAGCGTGCGCGCGTCATCGGCGAGCAGATCGTTGCCGAAGGTCTCCTGCTCGTCGAGCCGCTTCTCGAGATCGGCGGGAGAGGCCTCGGGATCCCTGGGCACCGCCGCGACGTAGTAGGTCTGGGCGGTGTTCCCGATCGGCGTCGAAGTGAAGAGCCCGATCGTGGTGTGATCGGTGACGGTCTGGAACGAGACGGCGTTGGTGCCGGTCACCCGGATGCGCTGCTCGAAAGGGCCCGTCTCCGGGGAGACGAAGGGGATCTCGAGCTCGATGTGGTGATCGTCGACGTAGCGGACGTCTTCGGGCTCGATCTCGAAGTCGAGGTTGTGGACATAGCGCAGGTGCATGAAGTCGAAGGTGTTGCCGATGCTCAGCCAGGGCGCCACCGTAAAGACGTTCGTTCGCCGCGCGCGGAAGAGCAGGTCGCTCTCCTCGTAATCGCGAATCGCCGGCGGCGGAAACAGCGGCTGCTCGCCGTTATACGCCCACACGAGGCCCAGGCTCTCGACGGCGGGATAGCTCCAGAGCCGCGCGCGGGGCGGAATCGGCCCCTCCGAAGGAATCCGGCTGCAGCCTCCGTCGGGTCCGAAGCAGAAATGATGATAGGTGCATCGGATGTCATCCCCGACCACGTCGCCGAGCGAAAGATCCGCGCCCATGTGCGGGCAGCGTGCTGTCATCACGACGGGCTCGCCAGACTGCTTGCGATAGACGACGACGCGCCCGCCCAGGAAGTCGCAGCCGTAGGGCTGACGCTCGCGTACCTCTTCGGCCAGAGCGACCGCATACCAGCCTTCGGGCTGGGGATCTTCGGGGCGTAGCCGGGCGTCGAGGGCATGCCAGTCGTCCCGCTCGGCGTGGTATCTGCTCGCTCGTCATGTCTTCGTCCTCCCGCTCGAACGCTAGTCGAAACAGACCGGGGCGCTAGCTCGTACGGGCGGCGTCGGAGGCGTCGGAGGCGTTGGAGGCGTCTGCGGGGTCGATCATCGACTCCTTGAGATAGAGCGAGTCGATGTACTCCCGCACCGCCTGGATCAGCCCATCGCGCACGTCGAAGACGAGGCAATGGTCGGTCTCGTACGCATTGCCGTTCAGCCCCGTGGAGGAGTGGGTCATCTCCACGACCACGTGGTCTCCCTGGCTCACGACGAGTCGGGTCTGCAGGTCGTAGGAGTCCATGCCCGTCGTGAAGAGTCCCTTGTCGACGGCAAAATAGCCGTCGAAGATGTCGCGGCGTCCGTAGAACTTGCCCGGCCAGGGCAAGGATGGCGGCGTCGTCCAGGTCGCGTCTTCGGCGAAGGCCGCATAGGCAGCCTCGTGGCGGCCCGCCTTGATGTCTTCGAGGTATTCGAGCACGACGGCTTCGGGGTCACGGCTCATGAGACTCTCCTGCGCGAATCTCGCGCTCCTTCGCCCGTCGGCCCGGGCGAGCTCAGCTCTCGATCTCGACGCGTTCGATCGAGGGCTCGAGCGTCGCGACCATGTCCTGCATCATGGCCGCGAGGGCCTCGGCGGTCATCACACAGGACTCGCACTCGTCGTTCTGCCCGGCGACATAGCGAACGCGGAGCACGCCCGGCTCGAGCGCCACGAGGCTGACCTCGCCGCCGTCCGGCTTCACGATTTCGTTGAACTGCAGAACGACCTGGTTCGCGATCGTCTCTGGCCCGTCGGCCATGGGCTTCTCCTCGTGCCGGATCTTGTCCGGATCTCGTCCGCCTGACCGTCCTGGGGCGGTTCCGGGGTGGGCTTCGGTCTTGACTCAGGCGCTCGTGAGGCGTTGCCGCACGGCCGGCGCCACCTCGCTCGCGAGCTTCTGGATCTCTTCTTCGCTCCAGAGCGCCGTCGGAATATACGGGTAGTCGACGATGATGAAGCTGAAGTCGGGGACGCCCGAGAGCTTCGCCATTGCGAGGGCCGAGCCCTCGACGGCTTTGTGGATGATCGTGGCCGTCGGGATGCCGGCCCACTCGAGTTCGATCGCGTCACGCAAACTGCGTGCAGAGCAGCTGCCTCAACCCCCGAAGCCGGCAATCGCCAGCGTCGTCTCCGAGGTGAGGCGAGCCCAGTCCGCGGGCTCCGGCGCGACCGAGACGCTCGGCTTCAGGACGCGGATCGCGGCCACCGCTTCGTCCTCCCGGAGCAGCTCGTCGTAGAGCGCGTCCAGGAAGCGCTTCGATTCGCCGAGGCCGTTCGCCACGAGACCGATGACCGCGCCGTTCAGGCTCGAGGGTCGGTCGGGAAGCGCCCGATCATCCTTGCGTTCGAGCGGGCCGCTCGTCGGGTCGAGGCCGATCAGTCTTCGTTGGCTCATGTGTCTTCTCCTGACGGGGCCGCCCGTGCTCCGGGCGGCGAAGTGGGTTGAAGGTCTCAGGCCGGTGGGGCAACCGCCTCGGTGATGGCGAGCGCGAGGTGCGGGAGCAGCACCCAGGTCTGGGCCATGCCGTCGCCGCCGGCGGCGACGATCAGGATTCCTTCCGGCTTGTCGATGCCGACCCGGCGACCGACGGGTCCCGGATCCTGGCTGAATCGTGGGAAGAGATAGTCGCGGATGTCGTTCTTGGACCAGCCGGCCTGATCGAAGAAGCGCTGGTGCTCTGGGCCGACCACGAGCATGACGTTCGTGTCCTGGCCCAGCCAATCGTCGCTCGCCACGCCGTTCGTCCGCAGCGTGAAGAGCACGGAGTCGAGGATCGCCTCGGGCGTGCGGGCCATGAAGTCGACAGCCGAGGTCACGTTCATGACCGAGTGAACGGTCACGGCACTCTGGCTCGCGTCGAAGCCTCTCTCGACGTGCATCGGCGTCCAGCGGCTCCCTTCCTCGTTCTCGCCGAAGCAGAAGCTGAAGCGATGCGGGCTCGAGAAGCTCGCGCGGTCAAAGACGCCCGGAATCGCGCGGCAGACGTTGCGGATGACGAGTCGCAGCGCGCGTCCGATCGATGCGTTGGCGCGGAAGCCCGGGCCCATGCAGCCGGCGCCGCACTCGATGCCGATCTCGTTGCGGATGGGACCGTTCACGACCACGGTCTGGACGGCCCCCGAGAGCGTGCCGGTCGTGCTGTGGCAATTGCCCTTCTCATGGAGATGAGCGCGAACTGCGGCCACGACGACGGGGAAATACTCGGGCAGGCATCCCGCCATGACGGCGTTGATCGCTGCGTGCTCGGCCGTCACCCGGACCTCGCGGGTCGGGACCTCGCCGAGCAGCTCGCCGGGCTCGAGTCCGGCGGTCGCCAGGAAACGGGCGACACGAGCGGGTGTCGGAGCGATGATCGGCAGGCCGTCGGTCCAGCCGCGAGCGTGATAGGCCTCCTGGAGCTCCTCTTCGTCGTGGAAGGGGAGCGCGTCGGCCACCAGGTCGCTCGAGATTGCGGTTGCCATCGGCTCGCCTCCTGCCTTGACCTTTCCACAGATCTCCCCTGAATACCAGCGAGCCTGACAGCCGCCGATCGCCCTGCGAAGATCCCCCCTGATGGCAAAACCCGACCCGATCTCCGCCCCGCTGACGCGAACGTGAGCAGGAACCGCCGCGCGCGAACGGTGCCCGAGCTGCGCGACGTCATGTCCCGCTTCTCGAGTGAAGAGGGCGTTGCCCGAGGGCTGGCCTTCGCGCCGCGCCCGACGGACGTCTTCGTCGCGACCTATCCGAAATGTGGCACGACCCTGATGCAGCAGATCGTGCACGGGCTGCGGACAGGGGGAGATCTCGACTTCCAGGACATTTCGGCCGTGGTTCCCTGGCTCGAGCTGGCTCGTGATCTCGGGATCGATCCGAGGTCCGAGCAGCGCGCCAATCCCCGCGCCTTCAAGACGCATCTGGACTACGGAAGTCTGCCGAAGGGCAGCCGGAGCATCTATCTCCTGCGTGATCCCGAGGCGGCGCTCGTCTCCTTCTACCATTTCTTCTCCGGCTGGTTCTTCGAGCCGGGCGCCATCGACCTCGAGACCTTCGCCCTCGATTACGTGCTCTCGCGTTCGGGCCGTGGCGACTACTGGGAGCATCTCGTTTCCTGGTGGCCCGCGCGGCGCGATCCACAGGTCCTCTATCTCCTCTACGAGGATGTCGTTTCGGATCGGGAAGCCTGCGTCCGGCGCGTGGCCTCCTTCATCGATCTAGCGGACGAGCAGGATCTCGGCGCCGCGGCGCTCGAGGAGCGAATCGAGATCGCGACGCGACAATCGTCGATCGAATTCATGCGCCAGCACCCCACGCTCTGGGAGGACCGGCTGATCTGTGAAAAGCGAAACGCCGTCATGGGGCTGCCGGCCGACGCGAAGAGCACGAAGGTACAGAGCGGCGTCGCGAGCCAGCGTGAGCACGAATGGACCGGCCGGGTGCGGGACGCCTGGCGCGCGCGCTGGGCCGAGATCGTCGAGCCGGTCACGGGATGTCGAGACTACGCGGCGCTCAGGCGGCACGTCGCGGGTGAGCTCGGCTGAGGCAAACGCGGATCGAGGGCCTGGAAGCCTTTCTCCGGCGCTCGCAGAACGCCTATGCTGGGCCGGCCCGAGAACGCGGAGTCCCCTTGTCCACGATCGATCCCGAACCGTCGCCCCTCGGAGCGGGCGCGCCTGCGTCCGACGCCGGGCGGCCGCCGCCGATCGCCCCGCCCACGCGGGCCGGTGGTCTCGCCGACGCGACCGAGACGTTCCGACTGCCTTTCTACGCTCGACTGTGGACCTCGAACCTGATCCAGTTCGTCTGCTTCCACGTGCTCTTCCTCGCCATGCAGTGGCTGGTCACTTCGCTCACCGAGCTGCGCACCGCGGTCGGTCTGCTCGCCTTCATCCAGGGCGGCACGATCGCCTTCTTCTCTCCGATCGCCGGCGTCATCGTCGATCGACGACCGAAGCGCAACCTGATCCTCTGGGGCCGGCTCGGACTGGCAGCGGTGGCGGCGACCACGGGACTGCTCGTCTATGCGGAGGTGATCGCCTACTGGCAGCTGCTGCTGATCTCGATCGTCGGCGGGGTGCTGGCGTCGGTCTTGAGCCCCGCGACCCAGACCTTCGTGGTCGACGTCGTCGGCCGAAACCGGACCGAGCACGCCATCTCGCTGAACGCCATCGGATCTTCCTTCGGCACGATCGGGGGTGCCGCGCTCGCGGGCGTGCTGGTCGGCGCCGTCGGTCTCGTCTCGACGTTCCTGTCGGCGGCGGCCGGTGTCGTGATCGCGGCGTTGATCGTCCTGACGATTCCGATCGAGGGCAGGACCCAGCGTTCGAAGACGACTTCCCCGATGGGTGATCTGAAGGCGGGCTTCGCCTACGTCCGCACGCATCCGCCGCTCCTGCTCGCGCTGCTGGCGTGTGCGATGGCGCTCTTCAACGGGGCCATCAGTCCGATGCGCGTGGTGTTCGCTCGCCACGTCCTCGAGGTGGGCGCCGACGCCTTCGGCATGATGTCCGGGGTCCACGGGCTGGGCACGATGGTGGCGGCGTTGGCGGTGACGCTGCGGCCGCCGAGTCGGAACTTCGGACCGCTGATCGCCGGGACGATGCTGCTCTATGCGGTCGGGCTGCTGCTCTACTCCTTCGCCTTCTCGTTCGGATGGATTCTCGCGGTCGAGGCGCTGATGGGATTCGCGGGACAGCTCTGGCATATCTGCGCGTTGATCGGCTTCCAGCTGGCGGTGCCCGAGGAGATGCGCGGGCGCGTGCTGAGCATGGTGTTCACCCTCGCGCAGCTGGGATTCGTCGGCGGTCTGCTGGTCAGCGCGCTCGCCGACCTCGCCGGCGATCAGCTGGCCGTCGCCGTCTTCGGCGCAATTCCGACGCTTTTGCTCGGCGCGATCCTGGTCTTCGGCTGGAAGACGCTGAAGCGGATGTAGTCCCGGACTGGGACCGCGGCGGGGATGGTCTCGCGAGGCGTCGCGTCAGAGATCCTTGTACTCGAAGTTGCGAATCGGATCCCGGCCATCCCAATCCGCCGCGGCGGCGATCCCGTCTTCGAAGATCTTGTGCAGGCCCGGGTAGGACTCGAGGAACTCGATCCAGACCTCGGGCATGGCCGCCGACTGGCAGTAGTAGTAGCGATAGTCGCCCTTGTCGCGCATCGCACACATCCGGTCGAAGCCCTGCCTCCGGGCCTGTGCGACCGCGGCGTCGATGTCCTCGGCGAAGAACGCGACGTGATGGACGCCCCATCGACCGCTCTGGACATACGACTGGTAGGGCGTCTGCTCTTCGGGCGGATCGAGCGACTGCACGAGCTGGATCTGGAGGTCGCCCATGTAGGCGAGCGCCTCGTGGATATGCAGCCGGAAGGGCTTCCCCTCGTCACGGCCATCGAAGGTCGTGTCGAGCTCGATGTTGCGGAAGCAGGTCCACGGGCCGAGCCCCGCGTTCTCGAGCCAGTGCTGCATGGCCTCGTCGATGTCCTCGACGAGGTAGGCGACTTGTACGATGCGTCCGAAGCCCTGGCCGATCGAGATCATGACACGTCCTCCACATGGGTTCGCTTGGGCGAGGTCGGGGTCGGGCCGCAGGAAGCGCATATCGCCACCGACCGTGATTCGAAGATCAGTCGAGCTCGACCGTCCCAGAGACCTGAACGCGCACCTCGCTCGTGCCCGCCTCGAAGGCGGGCGGTGCGGCGCTCGCCCGGGACATCATCTTCGAGTCGCGCTCCATCATCACGCGATGCGGCGCGCCACCCGAGCTGCCCACGGAGATCTGGATCAGTGACCAGTCCTTTCCCCCCATGCCGCGAGCGATCAGCTTGGCGCGCGCGCGAAACTGCCCGAGCGCGTCCTCGATCATCTCGTCTTCGAGGGCCTTGCGGGTCACGCGTCGCACGGAGAAGTCGATGCCCGAGAGCAGGACGGCGTCGCTCTGGAGCTTGCCGATCAGCTCCGAGAGCGCGTCGACGTCGCTCGACTCGAGCCGTAGCTCCTGCTGCGCGCGCCAACGCACGACCTTGCCGTCGTCGTAGACCGGCTGGGTGACGTATGCGCCGCTCTGGACCTCGACCTGCTCGACCCGCTTCGCCGTCTCGATGGCCTTGGCCATGGCTGCGTTGACCTCGCCCGCGATCATCGCCGGATCCTTGCCCTCCGACATCACCGAGAGCCGCGCGGTCACCCAGTCATTCGCGATCTCGCGGACGACCTCGACCTGGAAGGATGCGCGATTTCGGGCGGAATCGTGATCGTCGGCGCCGGCCGGCAGGGGAGACGCAGCCGACAGGCAAGCGAGGAGCGAAAGGGCGAGTGGCTTGCGAACTCTCATGACGTTTCTCCTGACCTGAGGCAATGAATGGACCGAGGATACCACTCGCTTCGCGGCGTGGAATCGCTTCATCGGGTGACGAGAGTGCGTCGCGGCGCGTTGAGGTGAAGCGGAGTCCGATGCCACGCCCGGAGCGGCGCGGCTCCCGCGCTACGCTGGCGGACGATTCAGGAAGCAGGAAGACGTGATCGAGACCCCCCCCGACCCTTTCGAAGAATTCATGCGTCTGCCCCTCGGCCAGGAGTCCGATGATCCGCGGGTCGACGTGCTGCGAGCGCGCCCCGAGCAGTTCGAGCGAATCTATGATTGCGTCGATGCGGCCTTCGGGACCAGACGTCCTCGTGCCCTCTACGATTGGCTCTATCTGCGCAATCCCTTGGGCACGGCGAGGGTCTGGATCGTCGTGGAGAAGACGACCCGGCAGATCGTCAAGACCGGCGCGTTCTATCCCTGGCCGATCTGGCGAGGCAACGAGCCGCTGATGGGCTCGCTCGCGGGCGATTCCGCGACCCTCCCCGAATGGCAGCGAAAGGGACTCTCGCGCCCGCGCCGGATCGTGCGCCGATCCCATCCCTGGAGCGGCAAGATCGCTACGATTGCCGGTCCGAACCAGGGCTCGATCGTCGTTTCGCAGAAGGCTGGTGAAGGGAACTCGATCCTCGGCGCGCTGACCGGTGGCGTCGCGGTGCTGCGTGGCGGGCCTGTTCTCGAGAAGGCCGGGCTGCCGTCGTGGCTGGCATCGCCCGCCGGCTTGCTGGCCAACGGCGTGTCTTCCTCCTGGCGTTCGGTCGCGCTGCGAAAGGCCTCGAGGGTGGCCGGTCGAATCGAGACCGTCGGTCGATTCACGACCGACTACGACGACGTCACCGAGTCCACCATGGCGTTCCCGGCCTACTGGTCGCCACACAACGCAGACTTCCTGAACTGGCGCTACCTCGATCATCCGACGGAGCAGTACGTCGGGTTCGCGCTCGTGGAGGACGATCGCCCCGTCGCCTACTCCGTACTTCGCATCGACGGGAACGAGGCGACGCTCTCGGAGTTCGCCGCCGACACGCTCCCGGGCGAACGTGCGATCAAGCTCCTCGACGCGACGCTCCAGGCAGCACGCGAGGCCGGCTGTGCCTATGTGACCTTCTTCGGGACGCCCGTCTGGCGTCATTGGGGACTGTTCCGACGGGCGGGGATGCTTCCGTACAAGACGAAGAATTTTCTCGATGCGACCTACAAGGTGGACGAGGAGAACTCGCAGAAGATCGAGAACTGGCAGCTGACCCCGGGCGACCGCGACTACCACTGACCTTCGGGCACCGAAGGCAGGGGGACAGACAGCGTTCCCGGTTCAGAAGTTGATCGGATCGAAGTCGTACTCGAACGACAGGACGACGAAGAAGGTGTCGATGCCGGGTCGATTGGGGCGGTTGTCGTCGACCTCGGTTCGCCGGTATCGGCCGTCGAGGGTCGCCGCGATGTTCTGATCGAGGCGGTGGCGATAGCCAGCGATCAGCGTGAAGTTGTCCCGGCGCGCGTTGTTGCTCTGGATCGACGTCAGCGCCGAGTCGCGCTGCGCCCGGGATCCGCCGCCGTCGGAGACGACGAACTCGATCTCGGTGGCCTCGGTGAGGGTCTCGCGTCGGTCCCAGCTACCCGCGACGAAGACGCTCCAGCGGAAGCGGATCGGGGCATACTCGATCTCGAAGGCGACCCGGTCGAGACTCGAGGCGAGCCCGTCACCCGACGTCGTGCTCTGGCGCCGCTGGTACGAGGCCTGGAGATTCCAGTCCGGGAGCTCGGCGGTCAGCGAGAAGCCGCCGAAGAAGGTCCAGGTCGAGTCGGTTCCCACGCGCGGTGAGCCCGGCGCGATCTCGAAGGCGGTGACCGGCCCGAAGCCGTCGGGACCGGCAGGAATCGGTGTCCCCGTCACGAGATCGCAGCTGCTGGCGAGGCCGGTCTCACAGGAGGCGATGTCCGCGATGAAGGGGTCGTTCCCGAGTCGGCCCCCCACCAGCTGGGTCTGTTCGACCTGGCTCGTATCGGCTTCCTTCGAGCGGATCCAGGAGGGGCCGCCGTTCGCGCTGAAGACGATCGTGTCCGTGATGTTCCAGTTCCAGGTGGCGAAGGCCGTCAGGTACTGGCCCTCGGAGCCGAGCCGGGACAGGGCCTTCTCGAAATCCTGGTAGGTGTAGGAGATCCCGGAGCCCAGGAAATGGCGCGTGGCGACGCGGTAGCGGAGCTCGCTCGTGGCTTCGAAGGCCTGGCTGTCGCTGCGGTCGATGTTCTTCTCGAAGTCGACCCAATGATGCTCGCCGCGTACACGCAGCTCGAGGAGCTCCGTCAGGTCGTGGAGCAGCTCGAGCTCCAGGTCGTTGCGAAAATAGCGATCCTGATTCGGGTCGAGCGCCGTATCGGCCAGAGCGATGTCCTGTCGCGAGAAGCGCAGGTTCGAGATGTCGCGGAAACGCTCGGTCACACGGATGGACGTGCGCGTGGTCAGGTCATAGGTGGCCCGAGCGCGCAGCCGGCTCTCCCAGGCGTTCACGCCGCTCTGATCGGTATACGCCTGATAGGCGCCCTGGAAGCCCAGCTCATAGCGAAAGCGCCCGTCCGGATCGTTCAGCTCGAAGGTCGGACCGATCTGGAAGGAGTTCGCCGCGTCTTCGTTCTCCGAGCTCGAGAAGAAATTCGAGTTGTAGGTGTAGTTGCCCTCCGCACCGAGCAGCAGCTCCTCGGCGTGGACGCTCCCGGCGAGCAGCCAGATCAGCGCGGCCGCGACGAGCCCAACGCGCGGCGGAACAGGTCGAGCTCGGCAGCATCGCATCGACGGGATCCGGCTCATCAGTCCGGCACGATGACGGTATCGCCCGGCTCGAGCAGCAGATTGCTTTCGGGGGCCTCGCCGCGGATGAAGGCGGTGTAGTCGAATCGGTATTCGACTTGTCCGTGCTTCGTATTGCGCAGGATGCGGATATCCCGCTTCTTGGCGAAGGCGGTCAGGCCGCCCATGGAGGCGATCGCCTCGATCACGCGGGTATTGCGCTGGAGCTCGATCTGCCCGGAGCGGACCACCCCGCCTCCGATCACACTAGCGACCTGACTGCGCATCTCGGTGACCGCGATGTCGACGCGGGGATTGGAGATGAAGTCGGACAGAGCCGTGCGGATCTTCTCGGCGAGCTCGGTCGGCGTCAGGCCCGCCGCCTGGATGTCGCCCATCAGCGGGACCGAGACCTTGCCATCGTTGCGCACGAGCAGCGGACCGGAGACGTCCGGGTGCTGCCAGACCGTCATCTCGAGGCGGTCGGGCACGCCGATCCGATAGTCCCGGATCTCGGTGCCATCGAGACGAGGGGGCGCAGGACTTGGCGCTGGCGCGAAGGGATCCCAGGGCGCGAAGGAGTCCGGGATCGTACATCCGCTGACGGTCAGGAGCAGGGCGAGCGATCCCGAGAGGCATCGCCACGCTCGGGCCCGCCGCAGGGATCGTGTCCGATTCGGACGCATAGGCTGTGTTCTCCGTGAGAAATCGTGAATTCGGGTGTACCCGTCAGGCCGGCTGTTGCTTTCGCCCGTCGATCAAGAGCCGTCCGAGATGGGAAACGCTCGGTCGCAGCTGCGCGCGGAAGAGCGAGGTCGCATAACGCAAAACAGGAAGACGCGTGATGTGATAGGGGTCGGCGAAAGGCAGTCGGTCGAGGGAGCGGTCACCGCCGAACGCGAGCTCGTAGCCCGCCTCTCGTACCACTCTTCGGCTCACGGCATCGTTCGCACTGGCCGGGTAGGCGAAGACCGGCGGTGGGGCGTCCTCCCCGAGCTCTTCCTCGATCCGTTGCTTTGCCAGAGTCAGATCCTTGGCCAGCTCTTCGGGATCGAGGCGGGTGCAGAGCGCATGGGCATGGCTGTGGGAGCAGACGGCCAGCCCTTCGCGGGCGAGCTTCCGAAGGGCGTCCCAGCCGAGCACGCGATGCAGCGAGGGCAGGTCCGCGATCCCGCTGATCTGCTCGTCGAGCCATTTCATGGCGCTCGCGTGGGGCAGGGATTTCACGTGATCGCGCATCGCGCGATGCGCCGCGCGCCGTCCGGCGCTGTCTCGCAGGTCGAACGCTCCTTTTCCCGCAATGTCGATGTGCGGCTCGCGACTGTTGCGCAGGGCGGCGTGCAGCCGATCCCACCAGAAGCCCGGGCCCGGTTGGTCGGGAAAAGCTGTCGGCACGAAGAGCACCGCCGGCAGCCCGACCTCGCGGAGGATCGGCCAGGCCCGCTCGCCGAAATCCAGATAGCCGTCGTCGAAGGTCAGCAGCACGGAGCGCGCTGGCAGTCGCTTTTCGCCGCGATGTGCGGCGACCAGGTCGTCGATCGTGATCGCGTTGTAGTGTCGAGCGATCACTTCCATCTGCGCGCGGAAATCTCGCGGCGTCGCGCTCACCAGCCCCGGATCGAGATCGGGCTCGGCCTCGAGCTCGTCGATGCGATGATAGGCGATCACGCGAACGCGGTCGGTCGAGCGATCCAGGGTTTCGAGCAGCCGCAGCAGCCCGACCCGCGCGAGCGCATCGGCAGCCTTTCCGGCGATGGCCTTCATCGGACCTCGATTCCGCTTCGCCCCGCGCGCGAGGGTGGTACCCAGGTCTCCTCGGCCTGCTCCTCCGCGATCGTCTCTCTTCGCAGCGAGACGAACGCTGCGACGAACCCGGCGACCAGGCCGAGTGCCGCCCCCACTACGAGCAGGAGCTTCGGACGCGGCCACGCGGCGGATTCCGGCGGAATCGGTGCTTCGATGATGCGCGCGGTCACGCCGACTTCGCCGGCTTCGGCGAGGCGGGTCACCAGGCGCTGGTCGAGCAGCTCGCTCCGCCGGATGTTGCCGAGCTCGCGGACGCGATCGAGCTCGGCGAGCAGCAGGCCCTCCTGGCGTCGATCCGCTTCGATCTTGGTCATGCGCTGCCGTTCTTGTTCGTAGACGATCGCGAGCTGCTCCTCGAGCCCCTTGGCCGCTTCGATGTCGCGTTTGATCGCGCCGGGCGTGGCCTGTCGGTTCTCGCGCAGCTGGCGCTGCAGGATGCTGACCTCTCGCTGGGCGGCTTCGACGGCGGGATGACGAGGCTTGAGAGTGAGGCGAACGCGCGAGAGCTCGGCTTCCGCTTCCCATAGCTGTTGCTGGAGCGTTCGGGTCGCGGGATCGAGGATCGCGATCTGCTCGGGACCGGTCGCCAGGCGATTCTCGAGGGTGATGCGCTCGTTGCGGGTGTCGGTGATCTGCTGCGCGAGGTCGCGAAGCAGATTGTTCTGGGCGGCAGCGGTGTCTTCGGCGCTGCCGAAGGTCTCGTTCTCGCGTCGCATTTCCGTGAGCCTCGTCTCGAGCTCCGTGGCCTCCTCGTCGAGCACTTCGATCTCTGCCTGCTTGGCCCGCAGCTTCTCGCGCTGGCTCGCTTCTTCGTTTCGCTGGAGCGCACGGCGATAGGCTTCGACGATCGCGTTCAGGAGGCGGATGCCGTGCGCGACGTCCGGTCCCAGGTAGCCGAGCGCCACGACCTGGGTCCCCGATACCGGCGAGGCGCGGACCGCGCCGAGCGCGTCGGCGACAGGATCGTCGTCCTCGTCGAGGTGACTGGCCCGGGGAAGGGTCCCCACCGCGTCCGCGATCACCGAGTGGCTCTGCATCACTTCGGCCTGGGTCGCGATGAAGGCAGAGCCCGCGTCGCCCGGACCACCGCTCGCGGATCGGCTCGTCACGTCGTGTCTCTCGAGAACGACCTGCGCGGAGACCGGATAGAGCGGCGTGCTCGCGAGCACGACTAACAAGGCGAAGGCGATTCCGCCGACGAGACCGAGCACGAGCATTCGCCTGCGCTCGCGAATCGCTCGCTCGACGTCCTCGAGGCGAATCGTGAATCGGGCCTCTTCGGGCCGCGAGCGCTGATCCTGCGAGTAGAGTGAAAGCACTTCCTGCACGCCGGCGCGCGTCAGCTCGAGTCGGACCTCTGGCTGTTGTCCACCGTCGTTCGGTTCGGGCGTGCTCGGGAGATTGGGGTCGCTCAAAGGGCTGGTTCCGCCGGCCATGGAGAGGCGCGAGTAGGAGTCGGGATCACGTTGAAGGGGGCGAGTCTAACGGAAATCGAACTGTAGTATAAAGGCTACGTTCCTTGATTCCGCGCGCGAACTCAACCGCGAAACGAGGGCCAGAACGGAGATACGTGCTGATTGCCGGTCGTCTGCACCTGGCGCCTTGCCGCTTGGAAGTTACTGATCATCAATGCTTTTCCAATCTCGAAAGGCACAACGGAGAAGCGTGGTATAAATGCTACGGTATGAACGCATCCGGCTCGCGCGGCGAACGAACCCGCGACCCGGATGTGCCGTAGCGTAATGCCAGCGCATTGGACCACCGAACGCGAGGAGTAGAGAACGTGGGCGCGCGAGCAATCGGAATCGGAAATCTCGGGGACTGGGCGCAGGCGTCCGACGCGCTCCCGGTCAGGGCCGGCGCCAGCGGTCGGCGCACGCCGAACGGCTACCCGGTCAAGAAGCGCCTGCTCGACCTGGCGCTCTGCGTGGTCGCGCTTCCCGTCGCGCTTCCGATCCTGGCGCTCTGCGCCCTCGCGGTCGGCTTGACGAGCCGCGGACCGATTTTCTTCATCCAGGATCGCACTGGCTGGGGCGGTCGTCGCTTCAAGATGATCAAGTTCCGGACCATGGTCGAAGGGGCCGCCGACATGAAGGCCGAGCTGCAGTCGCAGAACGTCATGGGCGGGCCGGACTTCAAGCTGGCGAATGATCCGCGCGTGACGCCTGTCGGGCGGTTCCTGCGCAAGACGAGTCTCGACGAGGCGCCCCAGCTCTGGAACATCCTGCGCGGCGACATGAGCCTGGTGGGGCCGCGACCGACTTCCTTCGCGGCCGATCAGTACGATCTCTGGCATACCGAGCGGCTCGAGGTCGTGCCGGGTCTGACCGGTCTCTGGCAGGTGCGCGGACGCGCCGACATCGGCTTCGACGACCGGGTTCGCCTCGACATCGCCTACGTGCGCAATCGCAGCATGGCGCTCGACGTCTCGATCCTGCTCCGGACGATCCCCGCCGTCCTGTCCCAGCGCGGAGCGTTCTGACCCGTCATGTTTCCCCTGCTTCGACAACACTGGACGCTCTGGACCGCATGGGTCCTCGGAACCTCCGTCCTGCTCTTCGCGGATCCCTGGATCCCGTTCAGCTGGGCCGAGCTTGCAGCCTGTCTCGGCTCGCTGCTGATCGCGGTAGACCGTCGCATCCGCCGCGAGCGACTGCTGGTCGCGGGAATGCTCGCGATCGCGCTGCTCGCGATCGTCGACTCGACACCCGCCTCCGCCCCGCGTCTCTTGATCGATGCCGTGGTCTTCGTCGGGGCCGTGTTGCTCGGCGCGCGCGCCGTCGATGATCAGATCGAGCTCGAGACGATCGCGGGCCATCTCGCCCTGGGCCCCGACTACGAGCGTGCCTATCACGACTTCACGCGGGCCGTCGCGCGCGAGATCGGCCGCGCTCGCCGACACGATCGCAGCTTCATCCTGCTCTCGATCGCCCGCGACGGAAAGTCCGCCGTCCGGCGCGTCGATGCCCTCGGCGCGGGTCGGATCGCCGATCGGATCACCGAGGCCCGGGAGCTGCTCGAGCTCCGAGAGCTGATGGTCGAGGAGCTGCATCTCTACGCGGAGGTGGTCGCGACCGCGGATCGCGTGCTCTGCTTGATTCCGGAGGTCGAGGAGGAGGTGATCGCCGCGCTGGAACGACGGCTGCGTGCCGCGAGCCTCGAGCGACTCGGCTTGACCGTTGCATCGGGTGCGGCCTGCTTTCCGCGCGATGCCCTCGGCGTCGAGGATCTGATCGAGGCCGCCGATGCCGCGCGCCGCGCTCCGGTCCTGGAGTCGGTGCCGGCCTCGCCCACGAAGAACGCTGAGGGAGAGCGCGACGAGGCGGCGCTTCTCGATGTCGAGAAGTGATGCCCGCGGGCCGCGGAGCTTCGCTTCGGTCGCCGGCTGCGTCGCCCGCTGAGACCTCGTCGTCCCAGACGCGACCCGTCGTCGGCTATGTGATGTCACGCTTTCCGAAGCTGACGGAGACCTTCGTGCTCGACGAAATCCTCGAGCTCGAGCGCGCGGGCGTACGCGTCGAGGTGTTTCCGATCTGGCGCGAGTCGGCGGAGCTGATCCACGAGGCCGCCCGGCCCGTCGTCGCGCGCGCGCACTTCACTCCCTTGCTCGATCTCGAGATCCTGCGCGACAACCTGCGGGCGTTGTGGGACCGTCCCCGGACCTATCTCGGCGCGCTCGGCACGCTGCTCGTCGCCAACCGCTCGAGCCTGCGTTATGGCCTCGGGGCGCTGGCCAGCTTTCCGAAGGCCGTGAGCTTCGCGCGGCGTATGCGCGAGCTCGGGGTCGAGCACGTGCACGCGCACTTCGCGAGCCACCCGGCCGCCGTGGCCTTCGTGGTCGGTCGCCTCGCGGGACTGCCCTGGAGCTTCACGGCGCATGGCTCCGACCTCCATCGCGAGCAGGCGATGCTCCGGGAAAAGGTGGAGGAGGCGCGCTTCGTGGTGGCGATCTCCGACTACAACCGCGACTTCATCCTCGAGCACGTGGGGGCCGAACTGCGGGACAAGGTCCGGGTCATCCACTGTGGCGTCGACCTCGACGCTCTGAGACCCGCCGCATCGCCCAGGGTCGGCGCGACGTCCGCCTCCTCCGGCCCGCTCGAGATCGTGTGCGTCGGAACGCTCCACGAGGTGAAGGGCCAGCGCTACCTGCTCGAGGCCTGCGCCGGGCTCGCCGCGCGTGGGCTCGACTGGCGGTGTCATCTCGTGGGGGACGGGCCGGATCGCAAGCGGCTCGAGGCGCTCGCTGCGCGACTCGGGATCGCCGATCGGGTCGTCTTTCACGGTGCCTGCGAGCGGGAGGCGGTGCACGCGCTCTTCGCCTCGGTCGACGTCTCGGTGGCTCCGAGCGTTCCGACGTCCGACGGCCGGCGCGAGGGCATTCCGGTCGTGCTGATGGAGGCGGCGGCCTGGGGGCTCCCGCTCGTGGCGAGTCGGCTCTCGGGCATCCCCGAGATCGTACGCGACGACGAGACGGGCCTGCTCGCGGAGCCGCGGGACGCCGCCGGTCTCGAAGCCGCACTCGCCCGCCTCGCATCCGAGCCGGAGACGCGCCAACGTCTCGGCAGCGCGGCGCGACGGCGCGTCGAAGAAGAGTTCCAGCTCTCGCATAACGTCGCGCGCCTTGCGCAGGAGTTCTTTCCCAGGGAGGCAGCCTCGTGATCGACGTGTTCATCGCGACCTGCCTCGCCGGCATCCTGATTCCCTTCGTGCTCTACCCCCTCGTCCTGTGGCTGCATGCGGTGGTGGCGCCCGCCCCTGTGGCGGAGGCTGATGTCACGCCGAAGGTCGATCTGCTGATCGCGGCGCACGACGAGCAGGCGTCGATCGCGGCGCGGCTCGAGAATGCGCTGTCGCTCGATTATCCGCGCGATCGCCTCACGATCTGGGTCGCCTCCGACGGCTCGTCCGACGCGACGGTCGAGATTGCCCGGCGCTTCGAGCCCCGCGGCGTGCGCGTGCTCGATCTGCCGCGAGGCGGCAAGGCGGCCGCCCTGATCGCGGCGGTCGAGGCCTCGAGGGATTCGGGTGCGAGCGTGCTGGCGTTCTCGGATGCCAACAGCGATTGGCGCCGGGATGCGCTGCGCCAGCTCGTGCGTCCGATGGCGGATGAATCGGTCGGCGGTGTGGCCGGCGACCAGCGCTATGTGGCCTCCGATCGATCCGCGGACGGCGCGGTCGGCGAGCGCAGCTACTGGAGCTTCGATCGTCAGCTGAAGCGCTGGCAGACGCGGGCCGGGAACGCGATCTCTGCGACCGGCGCGATCTATGCGATCCGTCGCGAGCTCTTCGAGCCGCCCCCGCCCGACGCGACGGACGATTTCATGATCTCGACGGGAGTGATCGCGCAGGGTCGGCGTCTGGTCTTCGCCGAAGAGGCCGTCGCCTTCGAGCCACCGGCCGAAGCGAGCGGCGGCGAGTTCCGGCGCAAGGTTCGGATCATCACCCGCGGTCTGCGCGCAGTCGGCTATCGCCGGGCCCTGCTGCGTCCGAGTCGGACGGGCTTCTACGCGATCGAGCTGCTGCTTCACAAGCTGTGGCGCCGACTGACCTGGATTCCGCTGCTGCTGCTCGTGCTGGCGGCGCCCGTGGCCTTTGCGGCGGCGCTGCCCCTGGCGCTGGCTTCGCTGGGCGCGGCCGCCGCGGTCGCGCTCGGCGCGCTCGGTCTGGCCCGGCCCGCGCTGGCGCGGCTTCGGATCGTCTCCGTCGCGTCCTATCTCGTGATGGTGAACGCCGCCTGCGCCTGGGCGACCCTCAACGCCCTGCGCGGCCATCGCGTCGCGCGCTGGGACACCGAGCGCCCCGCTGCGGCCTCGGCGGAGTCGCTGCGATGATCTGGCTGACCGCCGGCGTCCTCTTCCTCATCTACCTGAATGCGCCGGCCGTCGCCGTCCGCATGCACGGGGCGCCCTTCGCCCTGGCCGCGGCCGTGCCTCTGGCCCTGGCCTTGCCGGTCGCCTACCGGGTCCTGATTCGGGGTGAGGAGCTGCGATTCCCGACGGTCATGATCGTGGCGCTCGGGATGCTCGCGCTGAACGCCCTGAGCGCGCTCTTCTCGGTGCGGCCGTTCGAGTCGATGGAGACGGTCCAGACCTGGCTGCTCGAGGGGGCGCTCCTGGCGCTGCTGATCGCCAATGCGATTCGGACGCGTGAGGAGCTGCGTGCGTCCATCGTGGCCATCATCGGGGCCGGCGCCCTGATGGGGGCGATCGCGCTGGCCCAGCAGATCCTCGGGCCGGCGGAGCATCCCTTTTTCGGCTTCGGTCAGCTCGATTCGGAGATCTCGGATGCGAGTGGGCGACTGGCTCGGCGACTCGCGGGCCCGATCGGTGAGACGAATCGCTTCGCGCAGATCATGGCCGTGCTGATTCCGATCGCGGCCGGACTCGCCCTCAGTCTGCGCGGCCGCCTGCGGATCGCGGCCTTCGCGGCCATGGGCCTGATCGCAGCGGGGATGGCCTTCGCCTTCTCGCGCGGGGCGATCGTGGCGCTCGGGCTGGCCGTGCCCTTCGCCCTGGCCTTTCGAATGTTGCGCTGGCGGCAGGTCGTGGTCGCGGGGCTGCTCGGAGTGATGCTGCTGGTCGCGATGCCGCATTATGCCAAGCGGGTCGTCAGTATCGGCCAGATCGCCGTGCGCAGTCTTGGCCTCGACCCGACGGGGATGCGCAATGCCGACGGCGCGGCGCGAGGCCGCCTGACGGAGATGAAGGCGGCCGGCATGCTCTTCATGGACAATCCCTGGATGGGCGCCGGGCCGGGTCTCGCGCCCTACTACTACGAGGACTATGCCAGCGTGGTCGGAGGCAAGGTTCGCGCGGGCACGCGCCGATCTCACAACCTCTATCTGCAGCTCGCCGCCGAGACGGGGCTGGTCGGGCTCGGCGGCTTCGGCGTGCTCCTGTTCCTCACGTTCCGCGCGCTGGACCGGACGCGCCGTCGTGCCGAGCAGAACGATCGCGAGCTGTGGGCGATCGTCTGTGGCCTCGAGCTCGCGCTGGTCATTTCCCTCGCGACGAGCTTCTTCCTGCACGCCGCCTACGTCCGGTACTTCTGGATCCTGATCGGATTGGCGAGCGCGGCGTCCCTGCAGCCCGCGCCGCCGGCGCTCGCGGCCTTCCTGGCGCGGGCGCTTCGGGAGACCGCGGCGCGTATTCGTCGGGACCAGGCGCGCGTATGAGCGAGGTGGCGACGGAAGCGAGAACCGAGGGCGATACCGGTCGACACCTGCGCGGGTCGAGCCTCCTGCTCTTCGGTCGCCTGATCTCGAAGCTCGTGAACTTCGGCGTGCAGGTCGCGATCGTGCGGCTGCTCAGCAAGGGCGACTTCGGCGTCTTCGCCTACGGCCTCGCGCTGGCGCTCGCCGGCGAGCTGGTGGTCAAGTTCGGGCTCGGCCGCGGCGCCAATCGATTCGTTCCCTACCACGCCGAGCGTCGCGAGTACGGGGAGGTGATGGGCATCCTGGGGCTGGTCTGCGGCACGATCGTCGTGCTCGGGCTGCTCGGCTTCGGAGCGCTGTACTGGATCTCGGGCCTCGGCCTCAGCGGAATGCCGGCGGGGGAGGGCACGCGGGTCGTGCTGATCCTCGCGATCCTCGCCCCCGTCCAGGCGCTCGACACGATCGGGATCCAGACCCTCGCTTGCTTCTCCCGGCCCCGGGAGATCCTCGTTCGCAAGCACGTGCTGGCACCCGGGCTTCGCGCGCTGGCCGTCGGGCTGGTCTTCGTCGCGGGCGGCTCGAGCGAGATGTTGGCGCTGGCCTACCTCGCCGGTGGCGTGCTCGGACTCGCCGTCTGTGCGCAGCTGGCGATTCGGCAGCTGCGCGTGCACGGTGTCCTGCCGCTTCCCGTGTCGCAGTGGCGCGTTCCCTGGCGGCCACTGCTTCGCTTCTCGCTGCCGCTGATCATCTCGGATCTGGTCTTCATCACGCTGACCGGCTTGACGACGGTCCTGCTGATGGCGACGGACGGCGAGGCGGGGGTGGCGGCGATGCGGGCCGTCGTGCCCGCGGCGATGCTGATCACGCTGGTGGTGCAGAGCTTCTCGATGCTCTTCATGCCGAGCGCGATGCGACTGCATGCGCGGGGCGACCTGGCCGGATTGCGCGAGCATCACTGGCAGTCGGCCGCCTGGGTCGCCGTCTTGAGCTTTCCGCTCTTCGGCCTGACCTTCGGCATCGCGCCGGGTGTCGTGCCCGTGCTGCTCGGGTCGGAGTACGCCGACTCGGCGAGCCTGCTCGCGATCCTTGCGCTCGGTCACTACGTTGCCGTGTGCATGGCCTTCAACGGCGAAACGCTCCAGGTCTTCCACCGCACGCGCGCGATCGTGCAGACCGACGTGCTCGCGATCGTCGTCGGCGCGGGGCTGGCGTTCCTGCTCTGTCCGCGCCTCGGGCCGCTGGGGGCGGCGATCGCGGTGAGCGGGGCGCGTGTCGCGGGCTCCATCGTGCGGCAGCTCTTCCTGCTGGGGACCCCGGGCTTCGCGGGCGTTCCGAGGGCGCAGAAGTGGATCTGGGCCAAGCTCGTGCTCGCCGCGCTGCTCGTCGCGGCGATGGGCTGGCTCTGGCAGCCGCCCTTCCTGGTGCAGGTCGGGCTGGTCGCCCTGATCTCGCTGGTGCTGCTGCGCTCGACGTCGAAGACGCTCGACCTCGCGCGATCCTTCCCGGAGCTGCTGCGGATTCCGCTCTTCTGCCGGGTGGTCGGCGTTTGAAGACCGCCGCGCGAGGAGCTGCGGGTCGCGTTGGGGCAGCGCGCGCCCGACGCCTGCTGTGCGGGCTGGTCCTGTCCTGCTCCGTCGGACTGCTCGGGGCGGGCTCGATGTCGGACGTGCCGCCGACCCTGGCGCCGCAGGCCGCGCGAGAGGGCGTCTGGATCTCGCGCGCGGAGCTCGCCGAGCTCCCGACGAGCGGGCCGGCCTGGCAGAGGCTGGTCGAGATCTCGAAGCATTCGACCAGGCACCCGGACCTCTCGAATCAGGACGATCCAACGAATGTGCGGGTGCTGGCGCTCGCGCTGGTCCACGCGCGAACCGGCGACGAGAGGGCACGCAAAGACGTCCTGGCTGCCCTGCGACGCGTGCGCGGGACCGAACGCGGCGCGAACGTGCTGTCGGTCGCTCGCGAGCTGCTGTCGTACGTGATCGCCGCGGATCTCGTCGGGCTCGACGGCGAGGAGCGCGAGGCCTTCGCGCGCTGGCTCCGCGACGTGTCGCAGCGTGAATTCAAGGGGCGCACGATTCGCAGCACGCACGAGGATCGGCCTAACAACTGGGGAACGCACGCGGGGGCGACGCGCATCGCCGTCGCCGTCTATCTCGGCGATCGAATCGAGATCGCCCGGGCCGCCACGGTCTTTCGCGGCTGGGTCGGGGAGGACGACGGCTGGCGTGGATTCGATTTCGGTGGCGGCGCCTGGCAGGCGAGCTTCTTTCGGCGCTACGCGGTCAATCCCGTCGGCTCGACCCGCGCTGGCCATTCGATCGACGGGGTCCTTCCCGATGACCAGCGGCGCGGTGGGCCCTTCGAGTGGCCTCCGCCCAGGGAGAACTACGTCTACGAGGCCTTGCAAGGAGCCGTCGTGCAGGCGGCCCTGCTCGAGCGGCAGGGCTACCCCGCCTGGGAATGGGGCGATCGGGCGCTCGAGCGCGCCTTCGATTGGCTCCATGAGGAAGCGGATTTCCCGGCGGTGGGGGACGACACCTGGATTCCGTGGATCATCAATCGCGCCTACGACCGCGAGTTCCCCGCGCCCACGCCCTCGCAGCCCGGCAAGGGGATGGGCTTCAGCGACTGGACGCACGCGCCCGTCTCGGAGGAGGCCGCCCGGCCTTAGTCGAGGTGTTGCAGCAGCTCGCGCTGGACCTTGGGGTTGCGGAGCTTCCAGACGGCGCCATCGATGAAGTAGTGGTGGATCGCGACGCAAGCGGTGAAGGCCGTGAAGAGCGAGCGCGCGGTGTCGCCCGAATACCAGCCGGGTCCGAAGGCGTGCGCGGCCAGCGGCGGGCCGTGGAGGAAGACGAGCCCGACGACCACGAGTCCGGCATAGACCCACGCGACCCGCGCCCGCTTCTGGGCCGGC
The DNA here is from genome assembly GCA_963698485.1 of uncultured delta proteobacterium. Lineage (GTDB taxonomy): Bacteria > Myxococcota_A > UBA9160 > UBA9160 > UBA4427 > UBA4427. The sequence goes on from CAVORA010000007.1 coordinate 944,137, forward strand.
GTCCGCGCCGCCTCGCGACTGTATCGATTGACCTCGACGCGCAATGGGAACGCCAGGTACTGGAGCGCGTGCGAGAGCTGGACCCACAGGAAGCCACCGGGCACGAAGTACCAGAAGGGATACCAGAGGTAGAGGGCCAGCCACGGGAACACCACGCGCATGGGCAGGTGTCCGGCGCGCGAGCGGGCCGATTGATAGGCGAGGGCGCCCGCAACGAGGGTCAGGCCGGCCAGGCCGACGACGATCTGGAAGACCACGCCATAGATCTGGACGTAGGTCGCGGGGGCGATCCAGTCGGCGGGCGGATAGCGTCCGGAGAGCGCGAAGAGCACGTGGAGGACCAGCAGCATGCGCATGCCCGAACGGATGCAGAGGCGCTCGGTCCGGGTGAAGTCGATGCCCAGGATCCGGCCGAAGGCGGAGACCATGCCCCAGGCTTGACCGGTGTAGTGCCAGGCCAGGTAGATCGAGCTGGCCAGCACCAGGTTCTCCACGATCGCCGCCCGCACGTCTCCGACGGCAGCCCAGGCGAGGATCGCGAGCAGCAGCGCCGGCACGTAGATCGCCGACCATCGACTCTCGAGGATCTCGTCGCGACCGACGTAGAGCAGGCGGTAGGACGCCATGAAATGCGTCGAGTTGATCAGGATCAGCAGCACGATCCAATCCCCGTCGACGAACGCGAGCGAGCCGTCGAAGAGGAAGGCCCAGGCGAGCAGCGCGCCCATCGCGACGACGGAGAGGCCGCCGGTGGCGAGCAGGTCGACGGCCGGCGTCGCGATCGCAGGGGAACGTTCAGCCAAGTCTCGGACCTTTCCCGTGTCTCTTCGTGGGCGTCGGGACGTTAGCCCAGGCCGCGCGAATCTCTCGCTGCAGGACGTTCCGGAGTCCCCGCGCGCGCGGCCGCGCCCCGTCGACTCTTGTGGCATCGTGTGCAGCAGACTCTGAGTCCGGCGCGGCTTCGCGCGCTCGCCGGAACATCGACCGCATCCTCTTCACGACGCGCGACCTCACGCCGCGCGACCAGGAGTGCCAGCATGACGCAACGCCCCGAGCCTCACGCACCGGATCTCAGCCTGCGATTGATGCGGGTCGCGGTTGGCGGCTTCTACGGGTTGAGTCGGCTTCTGCGCCGGCCCCCGAAGCCGCCAGCGGGCGTCACCGAGCACGCCTACGGTGCCCACCCGGATCAACGCATCGAGTACATCGCGCCGCGAGCGGACGTGCCCCGTCGAGCTGCGATCGTCTACCTCCACGGGGGCGGCTGGATCCTGGGCAAGAAGGAATCCTACACCCGCTATCTCTCCTTCCTCGCCGAGGCGGGCCATCCCGTCTTCAACGTCGAGTATCCGCTCGCACCGGAGAATCCCCATCCCGGCATCCTGCGCTCGCTCTTCGAGGCGCTCGACTGGATCGAGAAGCAGCATTCCGAGATTCGTGGCTATCACGCGATGGGGGACTCGGCGGGGGGCAATCTGGCGATGATGATCGGGCTGATGGCGCACAACCCGGGCCTGCTCGCGCCGGTCGATCCCGGACGCTCGCGCGGGCTCCCGCTCGTCTGCCATAGCGTCGTGTCGCTCTATGGCGTGCTCGATCGGCTCAGCTGGATCGAGGACGAGTTCCCGGGCGCGGACAACATGATGGAGGCCTACGCGGGCCGCGCCGCCTTCGAGCCCGAGGTGGGGCCCGAGCTGGCGATCACGCCGATGGATCTCGACTTCGAATCGGCGCCGCCGAGCCTGCTCACGGTCGGGACGAAGGATCCGCTGCTGCGCTCGTCGCGGATCTTCGCGCAACGGCTCGGCGAAGCGTCCGCGAAGGTCGAGCTGATCGAGTATCCGGGGGAGGGCCACGGCTTCTTCAACCTGGGGACCTCGAAGTCCGCTGCGCAGATGAACGAAGACGTGCTCCGCTTCCTCACGGCGCAGGATCCGCTCGACGAGTTGAGCGCGGGTGTGCGGGCACGGTCGAGCTCGCGGATCTCGACGTTGCGGTACCAGACGATGTCGCCGTGGTCCTGCAGGACGATGTGGCCGCGATCGGCCAGCCCGAAGCCCTCGACGTTCGCGAACTTGCTATTCGCGATGGCGCGATCCCATTCGGGGCTGCCGCGCACGAGATCGACGATCTTCTCGCCGTTCAGCCAATGCTCGAGATGGTCGCCGCGCCGACGGATGCGCGCATGATTCCATTCGCCGACTGGCCTCGCGGCGTTGCGGGTGAGGGACTGGAGATCGTAGAGATCTCCGGCGCGGTGAAGATCGATCGCTCCGTCGGAATGGCCCGCGTCATCGAGGACCTGCATCTCGAGGCCCAGGTCCCAGGCCAGCCTGCGCTGCTCGTCGGGGACGAGGTAGAAGATGCCGCTATTGCCGCCGGGTGAGATCTTCCAGTCGATGGAGAGCTCGAAATCGTCGAAGCGCTCCTTCGTCATCAGGTCGGCGGCCGCGCGGGCGAAGGGGTTGATGTGGTTCCACGCGAGTCCGACCAGCGAGACGTCGCGCGTGAACTTGAGCGCCCCGTTCTCGATCTCCCAGAACTCGGTCGGGTCATCCTCGTCCCCATAGAGCTTCCAGCCCGCGAAGCTCTCGCCGTCGAAGAGCAACCGCCAGCCCGCCGCTCGCTCTTCGGGGCCGAGCGTGTTGGGCGGGGGCGCCGAGACCGGCGGCGAGGCGGAGACGCCCGGGCTCGTCTCGAGGGCCCGCGCGCCGCTCGGGATCGCGTTCAGCGTGTACCAGGCTTCGTTCACCCAGAGCGCTTCTCCGGCCTGTGAGCGGATCGCATCGTCCATGTGCAGATAGACGACGCGTCCGGCCTCGAGGCCCGGGACGGAGAGCGAGACGATGCGCCGATCGGCCGACACCGCGAGGCGCTCGACCGCGAGCGAGCGCAGATCGTATTTGGGGCCGCCGTAGATCTCCGAGGGTACGTAGTACCAGTCCGACATGGTGAAGTGTCGCGGGGCGAGCTCGACGTCGGAAGCCAGCGGGCGACTGAAATGCAGGTCGAACCCGCCGGGTGTCGCGACCATCCGCATCGGCTCGAAGGCCGGGCCGCCCTCGAAGCGCAGCGCCTCGATCCCGAAGCGATCCTTGCCGTACTCGCCCCAGTTCCCGCGGCTGCCGATCTGACCGACGATGAAGCCGCCGTCGGGTGTCGCGAGCAGCCGGTTCACCGGGGCCTCGAGGCCGCCCGAGAAGTGGAAGGCGGCGCATTGGAGCTGTCCTTCGACGTTCTCGAGGACCGCGCGCTTGAGGCCGCCGTTGAAGATGTCGCCGAACAGCACATGGCCCGCATAGGGGCCCGTGCGGAGCACGAGCGGCTGGGTGGGGGAATTGCCGACCTCGTTGTGGGGCAGCCAGCAGGTCGGGGGCGTCACGCCCGCCGGGCCCCGCCTGTCGCCCGGGGCGCGCCAACCAAAGTCGGGGGCGCGACCGCTCGCGGCGTCCGGATCGAGCGCGATCAGCTTGCTCGCCGGCAGCCAGTCGCCCTGGTTGTCGGTGATCAGGATCTGGCCCGAGGGCATCAGCGCCACGCCGTTGGGCGTCCGGAAGCCGCTCGCCACGAACTCGACCTCACCGGTCTCGGGATCCGCTCGAAACAGCTTGCCGCGATCCGGCGTCTGGTCACGACAGCTCTTGCCGCCGTTCAGGATGCACGTGGAGAGCGAGCCGTAGAGCAGCCCGTCACGCGCGACGAGGCCGAAGCCGAACTCGTGAAAATTCGAGGTCGCGCGCCAGTCGTTCGCGACCGTGCGGTACTCGTCGATCCAATCGTCTCCGTCGTGATCGATGAGCCGGGTGATCTCCTGCTTCTGCATCACGTAGAGGGCGTCCCCGTCGACCGTCATGCCCAGCGGCTCGTGCAATCCCTCGGCGATGCGCGTGACGCGAATCCGGTCGGGCGGACCCTGCCAGCCCTCGACCGCGAAGACGGCGCCGTCCCGATCCCAGGTCGCGACGGCGAGGCGACCGTCGGGCAGCCACGCGAGCCCGCCGACCTGCGGTGTGAACTCGGGGCCGTCGAGGGGTGTGGAGCGGAGCGCCGGGTGCAGACCGTCGGGTGGATCTTCCGTCTCGGAGCGGAAGGTCCAGGTGGCCAGGTCGCCGTCCTCGTCGACCGAGACGACCGGTGGCTCGGAGGGCTCGGTCTCGAGGATCCCCCGCGCCAGGGCCAGGGCCTCGCTGGCTGCGACGTCGGGATGCGGAGGCATCGCGACCGATCCCCAACGACCGACGCTGCCCTCGCGGATGCGGCCGGCGAGCTGGCTGGCGCTGATCTCGCGCGGGGTGCCCGCATAACGCAGGGCGACCTCGCTCCAGGCGGGGCCGACCATGCGCTCGCGCACGTTGTGGCAGGTATGGCAGTCGTGGCGGGCGAATGCGTCCTCCGCGGCCGGGGGAGGTGGCGTGCGCTCGATCGGGAGGCGCGGGCGGTCGAAGCGTTGGACGATCCGCGTCGCATCGCTCGTGAAGAGGATCAGACCCTCCTCCCAGGCGGCCCCTGCGCCGATCTCGATCTCGATCTCGCCGCTCGAGCGCTCGAGCGCCAGGGCGATCGGCGGCCCGTCGCCGAGGCTGAAGCGGCGCTCGAAGGTGGCGGCGGTCCCACCGGATTCGTTCGCGACCCGCTCGGGCCACTCCGTCACGCGGCGTGCTGCACCCTCGGCATCCAAGACGTCGAATCGTAGCCAGAGCGCACCGCTCGCTGGATCGAAGCCGTGTCCCCGCCACTGGACCTTCGCCGGAACGAAGCCCTCGGCGGTCTCGACGCGCCAGGGCGTCGCGGTCCCCGGGTGCAGGTAGGCGTCTCCGCGACTGGTCGGCTCGTGGCCGTGTTGGGCGTCGTAGACGGGGCCCGTGAAGTCGACGTCGCCACGCCAGAGCTGGTGGATTCCGGCGGTCTCGGTGCTGTAGGCGAGCCAGAGCTCGGGGGCCAGCGCGACCAGCAGCATCCGCGGCCGACCGTCGAGGCTGCTGCGGAGCACCCAGGGCGAGTGGCCCCGACCGGCGTATTCGCGGCGACCGAAGGTCGCACGGTCCTGCTCGGGCGGCTTCGCGAAGGCCTCGTAGACGATCGTCAGGAACTCGACCGTGTCGAAGGCTTCGATGGTGGCGCGAAACTCATCGGGCTGGGTCGCCAGCCAGACCCGAAAGCCGGCCCAGAGAAGCAGGGGCACGCCGATCAGGAGGGCCAGCGCGATCACGAGCACGCGTTTCATCGAGGATCTCCGTCGGCGCTTCGCCTCACGCCGCGACGTAGCTCGGGTCGGGCTGTCGATCGGGGTCGAAGAAGGGGGCTTCGCCGTCGACGGTGCAGCGGCGGATCACGCGCCGCTGGGGGTAGTGATCGGAGACGCCGCGATGGAGCGTCGTCCGTTCGTCCCAGATCGCCAGCTCGCCGGGCGACCATTTCCAGCGCACCTGGAAGCGGGGCTGCGCGACGTGCGCGGCCAGGAAGTCGAGGATCGCGTCACTCTCGCTCTCGGGCAGGTCCGCGATCCGATGCATCACGCCTCGGTCGGTCATGAACAGGCTGCGCTTGCCGCTCTCGGGGTGCGTGCGGACCAGCGGGTGTCGCAGCGCGGGATAGGCCTCCTTGATGCGTAAGGCGAGTCCCTCGATCCCCGACTTCCGTTCGGCGATCTCGACGAAGCTCTCGTGGCAGGAGTGGACGGTCTCGAGGCCGTCGATCAGGCTCCGCATGCGCGGCGACAGCGCCTCGTAGGCGGCGGTCGTCGAGGCCCACATCGTGTCGCCGCCGAACGCCGGCACCTCGAGGCAGGTCAGAAAGGCGATCACCGGCGGTCGCTCGAGCCAGGTCACGTCCGTATGCCACATGTCGACGCCGGGATAGTTCTGCTCGTCGTCGACGATCACCTGGTGGCCGGGCTCGACGGAGCCGAAGAATTTCTCGATCGGATAGAGGCTGATCTCGCCGAAGCGTGCGGCGAAGGCGAGCTGCTGGTCGGCGTCGAGGAACTGGTCGCGAAAGAAGAGCACCTCGTAGGTCGCCAGCGCGTGCTTGAGCTCCTCGAGGGTCGTTTCGGGCAGGGGATCTTTCAGGTCGAGGTGACTCACGAGGCCGCCCAGGGCGCCGATCCGCTGGACGGCGAAGGCTGCATAGGGCGTGGGCGCGGGCGCGGGATTCTCGGACACATCATCTCCTTTGGCGAAAACGTCGCTGCGCGTCCCGTCACTGGCGCAAAGAGCGGGCGCAAGCGGGCGCGGGGATCTGAAGAGCGTATCAAAGTCGTGGGCTCGACCAGCAGGGGCTCGCGTGCCTCCCGGACTCATGCGCCCCGCGCGATCGGCCGAAACGTCCGGACGATGCGCCGAGACGAGAAGAACCTCTACCGGGTCGACGACGTGCTGCTCCGAGCGGGCGGGATCGGCCTGCTTCTGGTGTTGGTGGTCGGCGTCTGCGCCGTGCTCGTTGCGCTGGGAGAAGCGGATCCGGATGCCCGGGGCGTGATCCCGTCCTGGGTCGGCGACTACGGCGTGGCCTATTTCGGTGCGCTCCTGTGCCCGCTGGTCGCACTCCGAATCGGCTTCGTGATCCGCCGCCGCGAGGAGCGATCCGCCGCGATCTGGCGACTGCTTCGGCACAACGCCGAGCTCTCGGTCGCGAACCTGGTCGGGAACTCCGACTTCGATCTCGCCGACGTCGAGCGGACGGTCAAGCTGCTCAACAATCGCGGGCTCGGCCATTATGTCTGGGATCGGCGGACGGGGACGATCCAGGATGGTCGGCTGCGCACGATCCAGCTGCACGTCGACAAGTGCGAAGCCTGCGGTGGCTCCGTCTCGCTCGAGGTGCCGATCGGTTTCAGCGAGGCTCCCGCGTGTCCCTATTGCGGGGATCCGGTGTGCGTGGACGCGCTGGAGACACGTCGACACGAGGCCCTCGACGAGCTTCGGGTCGACGAGCGCGAACCGTCCTGGCGTGAGGGCTCGAAGGTGCCCTTCTCGATCCCGCTCTTCGCCGTCCTGATGTTGACGTTCTGGCCCGCCGGCCTGCTCTACGCCTGGTACAAGTGCCAGCAAGCGGCTTGAGGCACGTGGATTGAAAGCCGCGCCGTCGGGTCGGCTCTGCGCTCCCGTCTACGAGATGCCGAGCTTCTCGTCGAGCTTCAAGACCCGAATCGCGTTCTCGCGCAGGAATTTCGGCCAGACCGAATCCTTGAACGGGTTGAACTGCTTCATCTCCGTGAACTGCCGCTCGAGCGAGATGCCGGCCGGGAAGTAGCCGCAGTAGAGGATCTTGTCCGCGCCTCGCGTGTTCGCGTACTTCACGATCTCTTCGGGGTAGTGCTTCGGGGCGAAGGCGCTCGTGCAGTAGTGGAGACCCGGCCACTTGAGCATCAGCTTCATCGCGAGCTTCTCCCACGGCTCGCAGCCGTGCCGCGTGACGATCGTCAGCTCGGGAAAGTCGTAACAGACCTGATCGAGATGCTCGACGTGCTGCGGGTAGCTGGGCATGCGCGGGCCGACGATGCCGGCGTTGATGAAGATCGGGAGATCGAGCTCGACGCAGGCCGCGTAGATCGGATACATCTTGGCGTCGTTGATCGGCACCTGCGGAAACTGGCCGCAGGGGAAGCAGCCGACCGAGACGATGTCGTGCTCCGCCTTGGCTTCGTGGATCGAACGGACCGAGCCCATCACGTCGTTGGTGTCCCTGAGCTCCATGCCGAGGATGAAGCGGTCGGGATGGCGCTTTCTGGCTTCGATGCCCTTCTCGGAGTTGCCGACCTTGGCGATCTGCACGCCCCATTTGTCCATCTCGGCCAGCGTCCACTCGATCGGGTCGACGTCGGGATCCACCACGTCCGGCACGTTCTTGAACATGTACTCGGCCGGGAACTCCATCGACTCGATGGTCTCCTTGTCCTTGTACAGCGGTCGCATGAACTGATACGCGGCCTTCTTCTCTTCGACGTTCGTGTAGGGGAAGCCGACACCGAGATCGATGATGCCGACGTTGTCGGGAAAGCCCATCTGGCCTCCTGTTGCAAAGGGAGAAAACGAGCCCCGATTGTGTCGTGTTTCGTGCTCGAAGGGGAGGTGGGCAGAGCAGAAAGAGCGGGCTTTTCGGATCCGGTCCGGCACCGCGCGCAGCCCACTCGCCCGCGCGCCGCTCAGGCGCTCGCTTGCTGGTCGGCCAGGACCGACTCCGCTGGAAGCGCCCAGTCCGGCGCGAGCGCCAATCCCGGGTCGCGGAAACCGACGAGCTGCTGCCGCTCCTCGTCCCAGATCGCGAGCCTGGCCGCGGACAGGCTACGACGGAGCGTGAGATGAGTCGCGCTCTTGAAGAGCTCGACCTCGTCGTGGCAGGCCGGAAGCCGATAGTTCGGAACCTTCGGATTCAGGTGGTGGATATGGTGGTAGCCGATGTTCGCGGACGCCCAGTGCAGGATCCGGGGCAGGTCGTAGAAGGAGCTGCCCTCGAGTGCGGCGCGCTGGTAGTCCCACTCTTCGCGGCGACGATAATAGGTCCCCTCGTATTGATGCTGGACGTAGAAGAGCCAGACGGCGCCCGCGGAGGAGAGCAGCACGACCGGCACGTAGACCTTCAGGAAGGGAGCGAGCCCGAAGGCCGCGATCAGCGCGCCGTAGTAGAGCGCGATTCCCAGGTTCGTGCCCATGACCGAGGCCCAGCCGGATCGCGTGCGGGCCTGATGGCCGATCGGGTAGCGCTGGAGCAGGACGAAGTGGACGGGCGCGGCGACACCGAAGAGAAAGAATGGATTGCGATAGATGCGGTAGCAGACACGTCTCAGGGCCGAGGCGTCGCGGAACTCCTGGGCCGTCATCATGTCGACGTCACCCGCGCCCCGCTTGTCGAGATTCGCGTTGCCCTGGTGATGGAGATGATGCTGCCGTGCCCAGTAGCCGATCGGCGTATTCGTGAGCAGCCCCATCAGGTTGCCGACCACGGCGTTCTGCCAGGCCTCCGGCAGGAAGGATCCGTGGCCTGCGTCGTGGCCGATCATGAAGAGTCGCATGTAGGCGACGGCGGCGACGACTGCGAGCAGCAGAGTGAGCACGTAGGGCGCGGAATCGGCCGGATCCGGCCGGACCGTCGCGAACATGAGCCCGATCGTGATCGCATAGAGGGCGAGCGTGCTGCCCAGCTGCCACAGCGCGCGCGGATACGAGGCGCGCGCATAGGGTCGGGTCTGCCCCAGGGCCTCGTTCCAGGCGCGTCGCGGGCGGGGCGCGACCGCGTCCGCTCGAGTTTCCGGGGAGAAGGTCGGGCGGACTTCGGGTCGCTGCGGCATCGCGCGGGACACTACTCGATTTCGAGAGACTCGGTGGCCTCGAAAGCCGCGAAACGCGACTTTTCGTTCGAGCCGCGGACGTCTTCGCGTTTCAGTCGAGGATGCGCGCGCCCGTGATGTAGTCGAGCTTGGGATAGTTGCTCTTCAGGAAGGCGTTGCCCTGGGACTGGATGCGCTGCTGGTTCGGTCCCTTCCCGCGCGGTGCGCCCTCACCGATCTTGTAGATCTTGTCCACCGCCTCCATGCCTTCGACCACGCGTGCGAAGGGCGAGAACCCCATCTTGTCGAGATTCGTGTTGTCGCTGAAGTTGATGAAGATCTGAGTCGTTCGCGAGTTGGGACGGTTGGTCTTCGCGAAGGAGAGCATGCCGCGCGTGTTCGATTCGACGACGGGATCGTCCTTGATCGTGGCTCGCTTCCAGACGCGGCTGACGTCCGGGTCTCCGTGGATTCCGAATTGCACCATGAAGCCATCGATCACGCGGAAGAAGGCGATCTCGTCGAAGAATCCGATCTTGACGAGGTTGTAGAAGCGGTCCGCGCCATTCGGTGACCAGGCTCGGACGGCCTCGACGACGAAGGGGCCGGTCGTCGTCTCGAATGCGACGCGGAACTTCTCGGGCGCCTTCTCGGCCGCGAGGTTCGGCGTTCTGAGCGGGTCGGCCTCGGCAGCCTTCTTCGCGGGCTGCTCGCTGGCGGGCTTCGCCTGCTCGGGCGTCTGGCCCCAGGCGATCGCCGGCGAGAGGAGCAAGAGGCCGGTCATGGTTGCGGCGATGAAACCGCTGACGCGCGAGGGGAGATGCGATCGGGATCGATCGGAAGCCATGCAGGAAACCTCCTTGAATGGATGGGTCAGGGACGTGCCGCCCGGTCTCGGGCGTCCGCAGGGCGGGCTCCGGTCTTCAGGCGTCTTCAGGCGTGGGCGGAGATCGTCTTCACGACGTCGAGATAGACGTGCTCGACGCGATCGAGATGAAAGCCGGCTGCCTTCACGTTCTCGACCGTCGTCCGGTTCATCTCGGGTCCGAAGCGACGCGAGAGCGGCGTCATCAGGTTCATCATCAGGCTGAACGGGAAATAGCGACTGCCCGTATGCTCGAACATGTGGAGCTCGCCGCCCGGCTTCAGGACGCGGCGCAACGCCTTCAAGCCCTCGACGGGCCGCGGCACCGAGCAGAAGGTGCAGGAGGTGAAGACCTGGTCGAAGGTTGCGTCGGCGAAAGGCATCTCGTGTACGTCGAGGTGCTGCAGCTCGATCTGGCCGTCGTATTTCGCGACGCGGGGGCGTGCCTTCTCGATCATTGCTTCGCTGATGTCGATGCCCGTGATGTTCCTGCCGGGAGGGAAGAAGGGGACGTCGAGGCCCGTGCCGATGGCGAGGAAGAGGATGCGCCCGTCTCCCATCTTCGAGAAGAGCGCGCGCTTGGTCGGCTCCCAGCGCTTTTCGGGCCCGTATCCAGCCATGACGTCGAAGTTGGCGGCGGCCTTGTCCCACTTCGCACGCGTTACGAGGTCCATCGTGAAGCCCTCCTGCGGATCCATTCGTTGGCGGCATAGCAAGCGATCAGCGTTCCGATTCCGCTGTAGAGGCCGAGCTGGGCGCCGCGTGCCAGCGAGACCGGCTCCATCGCGGCGGCCATCGAGACCACCATGCCTGCCACCATGCCCGTCGTCATGACCGGAATCATCACCTCCATCGCGCCGAAGAGCGCTCCGAGCGGAAAAGCGATCGGCATCGCGATCACCATCCCGAGCGCCATTCCGACGAACATCGCGACGATCATGTTCCAGCTGGGCCCGAAGAGCGCGGCCATGGCCAGGCCGACGATCGTTCCGGCCAGGGCGTTCGCGAATAGATCGCCAAACACGAAATAAGGTCGGGTTTCCATCGATGGGCTCCTGCGCATCGGCGCCGAGAGTGGGTGTCGGAACGCTACCGCATGCGAGCGATTCTCGCGTCGCTGCGCCCCCTCGAGCGGGATTGACAGCGCCGACTCGACTGACCTAAAGACGTTCGAGGACGGACGCCGGTCGAGAGGCTGGTGGAGAGGCCGGTCGAGAGTGCGATCGAAGGCCGAAGGCCGAAGGTCGAAGGGCAGAAGGGCAAAGGGCAAAGGTCGAAGGGAGAACGGGGCGATGAGCCAGAGCGAGAGCAGTCGGCGGGATCCGAGAATCGTGATCATGGGTGCGGGGCCGGGTGGGCTGTGCATGGCGATCAAGCTACGCGAGGCGGGGATCGAGAATTTCGTGATCCTCGAGCGCAGCGAGCAGGTCGGCGGGACCTGGAATCAGAACCGCTACCCCGGCTGCGAGTGCGATATCCCGTCCCATCTCTACTCGTTCTCCTTCGACGTGAAGCGCGATTGGTCGAAGCCCTACGCGCCGCAGCCGGAGATCCTCGAATACATCGAGGGGATCGCCGAGAAATACGGCCTGCTGCCCTTCTGTCGTTTCCGCGCGCCGGTCGCCCGCGCGACCTGGCACGACGATCGCTCGAAGTGGTCGATCCGGCTCGAGTCGGGAGAGGCGCTCGAGGCGGACATCGTGGTCAGCGCGATCGGCATGTTCAACTCGATCGTGCTGCCCGACATCCCGGGCCTCGAAGACTTCGAGGGGACCTGCTTCCATTCGTCGCGCTGGAACTGGGAGCATTCGTTGGCCGGCGAACGGGTCGGCGTGATCGGTTCGGCGGCCAGCGCCGTCCAGCTGATTCCGGAGGTGGCCAAGCAGGCGGGACAGGTTCATGTCTTCCAGCGGACGGCCAACTGGGTCCTCCCGAAAGAGGACGCTCCCTACACCGAAGAGCAGCTCGAGCATTTCCGGACCGACCCCGATGCGGCCAGGCAGGTGCGCGACGCGATCTTCGAGGGCATCGAGACCGGCCAGGCCTTCTACGACGGCGCCGTGCGCGAGGAGATGGAGGCCACGGTGCGTGAGGCCATCGCCGTCGTCGAGGATCCCGCCGTGCGGGAGAAGCTGATCCCGACGCACATGTGGGGATGCAAGCGCCCGCTCTTCTCGAACGATTATTATCCGGCGTTCAACCGACCGAACGTCGAGCTGGTCACCGAGCCGATCGAGCGGATCACCGCGAACGGTGTCGTCACGGCCGATGGTCGGGAGCGGCAGCTCGACACCCTCGTGCTGGCGACGGGCTTCTCGGCGACCGAGTTCCTGTCGGCGATCGAGGTCGTCGGTCGGGGCGGCCTCGATCTCGCCGAGGCCTGGAAGGACGGAGCGCAGGCCTACATGGGCATGACGACCGCCGGCTTCCCGAACCTCTTCATGCTCTATGGCCCGAATACCAACCAGGGGTCGCTGATCACGATGATCGAGTGGCAGGTGGACCACGTCGTCAAGCACATCGAACGGATCCAGAGGGAAGGCCTGGCCTGGATCGACGTGCGGGCGGACCTGCAAGCCGAGTACAACGAGCAATTGCAGAAGGACATCGCCGCCGTCGAGCCCTGGATGGACGGCTGCAACGGCTATTACCGCTCGCCCTCCGGCCGCGTCGTGACGCAATGGCCGAAGAACATGACGGCCTTCCGCGAGATGATCGCGGAGATCGACCCCGACGCCTTCGAGAGCGCGCCCTTGGGAGACTGAACGTCGGGGCGCGTGAATCGGTCCGCTCGAGGCGCCCTCGACCCGGCGATTCAGTAGGCTCGGGCGGTGGAGAACGAACGACCCGACCGGCCCCGACGCCTCGCGATGGGCATCCCGCTCCAGGGGATTCCGCTGCTCGAGCAGCGCGAGTGGATCCGTGAGCTCGAAGGGCTCGGCTACTCGGATCTCTGGTCGAGCGAGGCGTACAACGTCGACGGATTCACGCCGCTCGCGCTCGCGAGTCAGTGGGCGCCGTCGATGCGGCTCGGCTGCGCCTGTCATCCGATCCAGACTCGCGGACCGGCGATCCTGGCCCAGAGCGCCGCGGCCCTGGCACAGGCCGCGCCCGGACGATTCATCCTCGGCGTCGGCGCCTCGTCGCCGACGGTCGTCGAAGGCTGGAACGCGCAGCCCTTCGAAAAGCCCTACCAGCGGCTGCGCGATGGCCTTCGTTTCCTGCGCTCCGCCCTCGCGGGAGAGCGGGTGGACGAAGCGTACGAGACGTTCTCGGTCAGACGCTTCCAGCTGACCACCGAGCTCGATCCCCCGCCGCCGGTCTACGCTGCCGCCCTGCGGCCGCAGATGCTGCGGCTCGCGGGGCGCGAGGCGGACGGCGTGCTGCTGAACTGGATCGGTGCGGAAGATGTCCCGCGCGTGCTCGGGACGGTGGCCGAAGGCGGGCGATCGATCGAGTCGGTGCTGCGGCTGATCGTGATGCCGAACGACGATCTCGAGGCCGCGCGAGTCAGCGCGCGTTATGCGATCACCGGAACGCTGACCGTGCCGGCCTATCGCGCGCACCAGGAATGGCTCGGTCGCGGCGAGGCCCTCGGCCCGATGTGGGCGCATTGGCAGGCCGGGGATCGCAAGGCGGCGCTGGCCGCGATCCCGGAGTCGGTGATCGACGAGCTGATCGTCGTGGGGCCCGTCGCGCGCTGTCGCGAGCGAATCGAACGCTTCTTCGCGGCCGGGATCGACACGATCATCCTGGAAGCGGGCGTTCCTGCCGCCGACGTGGCGCGCCTGTCTCGGGACATGGCGCCGCGCTGAGCGCAATTCGGCTCGTCCCGAGACGACGACTCGCGAGATCCGCGCGTGTTCCGGGGCGGGACTTGTCTATCTTGTCGGCGGCCGGGCCGCGGCCGCCCGCCGCGAACGCGGGCACCGCTGACGCGGACTCGAGAGCAGTCGCAAGGAAGAGGGTCGGATCAAGACGATGCGAAGTGAAGACTACGAGAAGCTCGGCGCGTTCTATCTCGGTCGACCGTCGACGCCGAGACCGGAGAGGAGCTGCCGACGCCGCTGCTCTACGACTCGAAGGACCTGACGACGCACGCCGTGCTGCGTCGGCATGACGGGCAGCGGCAAGACGGGGCTCGCGATCGTCGCTGCTCGAGGAGGCGGCGATCGACGGCATCCCGGCCATCGCGATCGACCCGAAGGGCGACCTGGGCAACCTGCTGCTGACCTTCCCGGATCTCGCGGCCGCCGACTTCCGGCCCTGGATCGACGAGGCGGCGGCCGCGCGCAAGGGCGAGACGCCCGACGACTACGCCGCCAGTCACGGCCGAGCTCTGGCGCAAGGGGCTCGCGAAGTGGGGCCAGGACGCCGGAGCGCATCGCCAGGCTCGAGGCGCGCCGCGGAGCGCGCGCTCTACACGCCGGGCAGCAACGCCGGCCTGCCGCTCTCGGTCCTGCGCTCGTTCGCCGCGCCGCCGCCGGCGCTCGCTCGACGACGACGACGCGCTGCGCGAGCGCATCCTCGTCGGCCGTCTCGGGCCTGCTCGCCCTGCTCGGCATCGACGCCGACCCGATCCAGAGCCGCGAGCACATCCTGCTCTCGACCCTCCTCGACCGCGCCTGGCGCGAAGGGCGCGACCTCGACCTGGCGACGCTGATCCACGAGATCCAGACGCCGCCGTTCGACACGCGTCGGCGTCATCGACCTCGAGACGTTCTTCCCGCCGAAGGATCGCTTCGGCGCTCGCGATGAGGCTGAACAACCTGCTGGCCTCGCCGGGCTTCGCGGCCTGGATGAAGGGCGAGCCGCTCGACATCGGACGCATGCTGCGTGCACGCCGACGGCCAGCCGCGGCTGTCGATCCTCTCGATCGCCCATCTCGCCGACGCCGAGCGGATGTTCTTCGTGACGCTCCTGCTCGAACGAGGTCGTGGCCTGGATGCGGACGCAGCCGGGCACCGCAGCCTGCGCGCGATCCTCTACATGGACGAGATCTTCGGCTACTTCCCGCCGACCGCGAACCCGCCGTCGCAAGACGCCGATGCTGACGCTGCTGAAGCAGGCGCGGGCCTACGGGCTCGGCGTCGTGCTCGCGACGCAGAACCCGGTCGACCTCGACTACAAGGGGCTCTCGAACTGCGGCACCTGGTTCCTCGGCCGCCTGCAGACCGAGCGCGACAAGGCCCGCGTGCTCGACGGCCTCGAGGGCGCCTCGACGCGGCTCGAGGGCCGGCTCGATCGGGCGACGCTCGAGCGCACGCTCTCGGGCCTGGCGAGTCGCGTCTTCCTGATGAACAACGTGCACGAGGACGAGCCGGTCCTGTTCCAGTCGCGCTGGGCCCTGTCGTATCTGGCGGGACCGCTCTCTCGCGCCCAGATCAAGCGTCTCTCCGCCGCGCCCGCGACCGCCGCCGGGCCGTCGATTGCGGAGGCTCGAGCCAACGCGACCCAGGCGGTCCAGCCGGCCTCGACGTCCGTCGCGGGCGCAGGGACGCCGCCGCCGTTCGCGAGCGGCCGATCGTGCCCGCGGAGGCCAACGAGCGCTTCCTGCCGATCACGCATTCCGTCGCCCCGTCGGATCGCATCGTCTATCGACCGATCCTGCTCGGTCAGGTCTCGGCGCACTACGCCCTCGCGAGGGCCGGCGTCGACGAATGGCGGAAGCATGTCCTGTGGACGCCGATCGATGCCGATCTCGAGGGATCGCCGTGGGAAGGCGCGCGTCTGCTCGCCAGCCTGCCGGACCTGGCAGAGCAGCCCGAGGGCTCGGCCGAGTTCGGGCCGCTGCCGGGCGCGGCCGAACGGAAGACCAGCTGGTCGACCTGGGCCAAGCAGCTCGAGACGGCGATCTACCGCGAGCATCCGGTCGAGCTCTGGAAGTGCAAGAAGCCGAAGCTCGTATCCAGCCCAGGTGAAGAGGAGGGCGCCTTCCGGGGGCGGGTGGCGGACGCGTTGCACGAGACGCGGGATCTCGAGATCGAGAAGCTGCGCAAGCGCTATGCGCCGAAGCTCGCCCGGCTGCAGGAGAAGATCGATCGTGCGAACGAGCGCGTCGCGCGCGAGGAGGAGCAGTACAAGGATCGAAAGACGCAGACGCTGGTCTCCTTCGGCGCGACGCTGGTCGGCGCCGTCTTCGGCCGCAAGCTGGGAAGCGTCGGGAACGTGAGCCGCACGGCGAGTGCCGTGAAGGGCGTGAGCCGCGCGGCCCGCGAGAAGGCCGACATCGATCGCGCCGAGGCGCGGGTCGAGGAGTACGCCCAGGAGCTCGCCGACCTCGAGGCCGAGTTCCGAGAGGCGCTCGAAGCGGCCGAGGACAAGGCCGTCGACACCGAGGCGGACGTCGAGATCGAGACGCTCCGCATCAACGCCAAGAAGTCCGACCTCGAGGTGGAGCGACTGTCTCTCGTCTGGGTTCCGTCGCGGGTCGCGGTGGACGGCTCCTTCGAGCTCGTCGGGTCGCTGGATCTCTAGTGCTCGGTTCCGGAAAGATGAATCGACA
Source organism: uncultured delta proteobacterium (assembly GCA_963698485.1). Lineage (GTDB taxonomy): Bacteria > Myxococcota_A > UBA9160 > UBA9160 > UBA4427 > UBA4427. The sequence goes on from CAVORA010000007.1 coordinate 960,772, forward strand.
GACCAGGCGGCTGATCGCGGCGGTCCTCGTTCTCGGCCTCGGCTGGCTGGCCCAGCAGGCGGGATTCGATCTCGGCGCGATGCGAACGAGCGAGGCTCCGGCGGCGGCGCATGGCGCGGCCGGCGCGCTACGCCTCGACGACGGGTCCGGATCCGCTCGGCCGGTCCGCGAGCGATGGCAGTCGCAGGATCGAAGAGGCGTTCGCGCAACGCGAGTCGGGCTTCATGGT
>CAVORA010000008.1:0-99739 GCA_963698485.1 uncultured delta proteobacterium
TCGCGCCGATCGGAGCCAGAACGAAGGCGAGCGCCGCCACGACCATGGCCTCGTTCGTCTGAATCGATTTCGACGCCTTCGTGCGGCGGAGGCCAAGCGCAATCACGAGGGTGCCAAGGGTTGTCGCGGCCAGCATCCCCGCAGCGACCCAGTCGCCGAAAGCGCCGGCGATCACCACGGGAACGAGCATCAGCAAGCCGATCGCGAACAGGAGCTCGCCGACATAGCGACCGACTACGGCGGGGCGGGCGGCAAAGCTGATTGCCTGAACACGTTCTTCGAGAGGCATGGATTCAGTCCAGGCAGGGGGGCGTGACCAACCCATCAGCAAGCCGCGCGAGTGCCGCGATCGTCGTGCGATTCGAGTGTTGATCGAATGCTTTGGTGATCGCGATCGTAGCCGGTTGAAGAGCCATCAGGCGCAGCCTCCCGGCCGATTCTCGCAGCCGCGCCCGCCTGGCTCTCAGCTGCGGCGGCTGGAAGAGGCCAGTGATCGAGCGATGTCTGTGCAGACCGTCGCTTCGGTGGGGCGCGCAATGCGCGCCCAGGAAGTGCCGGAGCACATCGTCGATCAGTACCAGCTGGTCGACTCTCTCGAGTCGCGGGAGTCCAACGCGCGACCGATGAACGGCGAACGTGATCGGGTCTCCGGTCTGGATCTTGGTGCGCCGGGTGCCTGCCCGGCGTGCCGTCCACCCCTCTGAGACAGATCGACGCGAGCTGTGTACGGGAGCCACGGATCCTGCTGCCGGACCACGGTCGGAACGCTCCCTGTCAACGCTCGCCATGAAAAGCGGCATCTCCCCGTCTTTCGTGATTCTGGGGGCGTCGCGCGACCGTTGACGGCTGGGTTTCAGGCCCCGCCCGAGATCGGCGCAGACGCCGGCGGGCTCTACTCGAGGCGCTTGCGGAAGCGGATCACGGCGAGGGTCAGGGCCGCCAGGAGGATGACCAGCAGGATGGCGACCTCGCTCAGCAGACTTTCGATTCCGGCGCCCTTGATCAGGATCCCCCGCGAGATGCGCACGAAATGGGTCAGCGGCAGGAGCTCGCCCAGCCATTGCGCCGGTGCGGCATCGCCTCGAAGGGAAACATGAACCCCGAGAGCAGGATCGAGGGCAGAAACACGAAGAACGACATTTGAGTCGCCTGGAACTGTGTCCGCGTGAAGGAGGAGATCACGAGTCCGAGCGCCAGCATGGCCAGCAGAAAGGGCAGGGCGCCGACTCCGAGGTCGAGGAGCGAGCCGCGAATGGGGACCTCGAAGAGCCAGGCCCCCAGAAGCAGGACGACCGCCACCTCGACGTGGCCGACGACCAGGTAGGGGAGAACCTTTCCGATCATCAGCTCGACGCTCTTGATGGCGGGCGATCAGGAACTCGAAGGTCCCGTGCTCACGCTCACGGACCAGGGCGAGGGCCGTCATCATCATCATCGTCATCGTGAGGATGACGCCGATCAGGCCCGGAATGATGAAGATCGCGGTCCTCTGTTCTGCTCTGGATTGAAGAAGGGAATCACGTGGATCTCGATCGCCGCCGGGTGAACGAGGTCGGCTGTGGGCCTGCCCGACCCGGCTGATTCGCTGTCGAGCGTTCTGCGCGAGCCGATCGAGGGGCGCTCGCGCAGCCACTCCTCGAGCCCGCGGCTGGCGCGCGAGACGGCGCTCGCGACGGAGGGGTTGCTGGCATCGGTCAGGACCGAGATCTCGGCGCCGCGGCCGCGGGCTCGACGCCGCTCGAAGTCGGGCGGAATCATGACCACGGCTCCCAGATCGCTGGCCTCGAGCAGGCGCATGGCCTGCGTTCGTCCTTCACCTCGCGCTCGATTCGAAAAGGTCTGGGTGCCTTCGAGGCGCGCGATCAGCTGCCGCGAGAGCGCCGTGTTCGAGCGGTCGACGACCCCGGTCGGGACGAGGTCGTACGTCCAGATCGATGGCGTAGCCGAAGAGCACGAGCTGCAGCGCGGGGATGCCCAAGATGACAAGGCGAGCGTCATCCGGTCGCGCGCGAGCTGGCGGAATTCCTTGCGCGCGACAGCAAGGAGTTGCGTTGCAGCGAGAACCAACGCGCCATCACGGGCTTCCGCTCTCGCCATGGAGGATGTCGACGAACAGGTCTTCGAGCTCACCCTGTCCGGGCTCGACACGCGCACGCAGGCCTGCGCTCTCGAGCTCGCGCTACCGCCGAAAGCATCTCGCGAGGCGTCTGTTCGGAGACGATCAGGACGTGGAGCAGGGTTCCGAGCTGCGTGGCACTCGCGACGTGCGGCGATGCGTTGACGACCGAGAGGGCCGCCTCGGGGTCGTCGGCTTCGACATCGAGAATCCGGTCGGAGAGACCCGCCACGAGGTCGCGCGGGGTGCCGAGCGCGACTCGCCGGCCTTCGGTCGGAATTCCAGGAGAAGCCGGTGGCGTCGCGCCGGCTCTGCGATCGACGCGGCGGTGGGGCTTGTCGAGGACGAGCAGCTCGGGCTCATGGATCGTGGCGGCCGCCAGAGCGAGTTGCTGCTTCCACCCCCCGGGAGAGAGAAGGCAGCCCGTATGCGGCGATATTCGTCGAGTCCGGTTTCCGTCAGCTGCTGCTCGATGCGCGCGTCGCGGGTCGCGCGCAGGCGGAAGCAACGGTTTGCAGCGAACTCGAGATTCTCGACGACCGAGAGCTCGTCATAGAGCGAGAAGTGTGGGGCATGTAGCCGATGCGCGGGGGCGGAGCCGCTCGCAATCTCGGGGACGAGGGGCAACCGAGCACGCGGACCACGCCTTCCGAAGGGGCGAGCAGGCCGAGGGATTACCTGATTTTCCGGAGCCGTTCGGTCCGAGACAGCCGAAGATCTCGCCGCGTCGAACCGACAGGGGCCACGTTCCCACTGCCACCCGCTCACCGACGCCGAGTCAGCCCCTCGACCTCGATCACCCTCTCAGCGACCGCGCCGCAGACACACACCGGAGCTCGATCACACGTGCAGCCGACTGCGCTCATTCCACGGTCCGGCGCAAAAAGTCGCCAAAGGACGATTGATCCAGAGTGATCGGGGGAGCCCGAACGGTCGCGGGCACCTCCGGCCTGACTTCGTCTGCACCCGCAACGAGCTCGACGCGGGTCTCGTAGGCCGAGATGCGCGCGCTCTCGTTCCGTGAGCGCGAAGTGCGGGTGAAGGTTGGCCCCGCGTGCGATGTCCAGGATGCGGCGAGCGGCTCCGGCCAGCCATCGAGCGCAATCTCGACTTCCAGGACCGGGCGGACCTGCGCGAGGTAGGGCTCGGGCAGCCAGACGCGGACCCACGGTCGCTCGACTCGGAGCAGGACCGCGAGCATGCGCCGGCGGGACCCGTTCGCCGACTTCGTAGGGGCGGCCGATCGACCACGCGGTGCTCGGCGCGCGAAGCTCCAGATCGAGGGAGTGCTTTCTCGCAGCGTCGAGATCGGCCTCCGCCTCGCGTAGCAGCGCCGTGGCCTCGTCTCGTTCGAGCTCCGCGCGCTTCGAGTGTCTGCTCCGATGCCACGCTGTTCCGGCGCAGCTTCCGCACACGTTGGAGCTCGTGCTCGGCCACGCGATCGGCCGAGCGCGCCTGGAAGCGCGGCTTCTGCTCGGCGAACGCCGGCTGTCGCCAGGGTCGCGTCGAGCTCGACGATTGGCTGGCCGCTGTCGACCGCGTCCCCGCGATCGACGGAGATCTCGACGATGGTCTCCGAGACCGGGGCGAGAAGCTCGATCTGGGTCCGCTCGAGCGTGCCGACGACAGCTCACAGGCTGATCGTTGCCGCATCCGAGAGTCGAGGCCCACAAGAGACCGGCCGCGCAACACGCCTTTTCGGCGCGAACGTTCTGCTCGCGCTCCCAGTCGCCTATCCAATCTGATGTCGCGAGCGCTCGAGCTGGCAGTTGGCATGTAGAGAGGATGCCACTCTCCATGTGTGCCGTCTGCTGGCCGATCTGTCCGACGGCGTCGATCCCGCGGCGATGCCATTGGTGCCCAGCGGCTGGCGCGTGACCGCCCGTCAGCTCGGCCGCTCCAGGTCCCGCTCGCTCGCCGGGGCGGCCGACGCGAGTCACGACGTCGACGTCCGGTGACTCGGCGCGCAGCGCTGCGGCGGTGCACTTCTCCCTGGGGCGGTGCGCGAAGGGATCGAAGGAGTATTCCCGCATGGCGTTCTGTGGTCATCGTCGACGACCTGGTTCGTCGCTGAGGCCGGCCAGCGTCACCATCCTGCTCGGGGCGCGTTGGGCCAGGTGCCATCGGAGTGCGGGAAGTCGGACTCCCAACAGACGCGACACCCAGATTCAGCGCGTCCTGGTTCGGATCCAGGTGTCGTCCTCGATGAAGCAGACCAGCAGGTGGTCGCGGAAGATCTGGGAGTGGAAGTCGTGCTTCGTCCAGCGTGCCTATGTCGTCGCTTCACGTGCTCGCATCGCCACAGGAAGAAGGGGATCCAGCCGATGTCGCCTCGGTCAGGCGAGAACTCGAGCGTCGGGAAGCGCGTCCAGAACTCGGCCCAGACCAGGTCGACGAGGGTGTAGATCGTCATCGCCGGCGAAGTCGACATCGCGACGCTGGCGGGCGCGTCCGGCGGGCTGAACGTCGCGCGCGAAGACGAGCCCAGGTGGCAACACAGGACGGTGTCGGTCTCGACGCAGGCGGCGAGCGGATCCCACTTGCCCGAGTGGATCGAAAGCATGTTGAGCGCCTCCGGATTCCGCAGAAGGTGACCGGCGTGGCAGCCCTTGCTGGCGAGCCGGCGGACTTCTTTTGCCGCGAGCTCGATGTTGTAGCGGCAGAATGCCGCAGGGGATGAAGCGTCCGGATAGGCGCCGCACCACTCGTCGATGTGCCAATCGTTGTAGGCCTGGATCATGATCTCGTTGATCTTGCGATCCAGCCGTTGAGCACCTGGCCGGAGAAGCCCGTCCAGTTGGGGAAGTTCAGTCCCGCCAGCGACCGCCGCGTTCACGCGCCGCACGCGCTCGTGGACGTCGTAGCAGCCGGGGGCGCATCTCGTCGTAGCGGCTGGCGTCGACGTTGTACATCTCCGGCGGCTTGCGACGGCGTTGAGCCCGAGGTTTCGTCCGACGAAACCTCGGGCCTCAACGCCGTCGCCGGCAAGCCGCCGGAGATGTTCAACGTCGACGCGAGTCGCTACGACGAGATGCGCCCCGGCTGCTACGACGTCCACGAGCGCGTGCGCGACATGAACGCCGGCGGTCAGCTGGCGGGACTGAACTTTCCCGAACTGGACCGGGCTTCTCCGGCCAGGTGCCTGAACCAGGGGCCCGGATCGCAAGATCAACGAGATCATGATCCAGGCGTACAACGACTGGCACGTGGACGAGTGGTGCGGGGCCTATCCGGATCGCTTCATCCCCTGCGGCATCCTGCCGCTGTTCGACGTCGAGCTCGCGGCCAAAGAGGTCCGCCGGCTCGCCAGCAAGGGCTGCCACGCGGTCACGTTCTCGGAGAATCCGGAGGCGCTCAACATGCCGTCGATCCACTCGGGCAAGTGGGATCCGCTCTTCGCCGCCTGCGTCGAGACCGACACGGTCCTGTGTTGCCACCTCGGCTCGTCGTCGCGCGCGACGTTCAGCCCGCCGGACGCGCCCGCCAGCGTCGCGATGTCGACTTCGCCGGCGATGACGATCTACACGCTCGTCGACCTGGTCTGGGCCGAGTTCTGGACGCGCTTCCCGACGCTCAAGTTCTCGCTGACCGAGGGCGACATCGGCTGGATCCCCTTCTTCCTGTGGCGATGCGAGCACGTGAAGCGACGACATAGCGGCTGGACGAAGCACGACTTCAGCCAGACCGGCGGACCCTCCCAGATCTTCCGCGACCACCTGCTGGTCTGCTTCATCGAGGACGACACCTGGATCCCGAACCAGGACGCGCTGAATCTCGATCACGTCTGTTGGGAGTCCGACTTCCCGCACTCCGATGGCACCTGGCCCAACGCGCCCGAGCGGATCGTGGAGACGCTGGCCGGCCTCAGCGACGACCAGATCAACAAGATCACCCACGAGAACGCCATGCGGGAATACTCCTTCGATCCCTTCGCGCACCGCCCCAGGGAGAAGTGCACCGCCGCAGCGCTGCGCGCCGAGTCACCGGACGTCGACGTCGTGACTCGCGTCGGCCGCCCGGCGAGCGAGCGGGACCTCGAGGCCTGGAGCGAGCTGACGGGCGGTCGCGCGCCGGCCCGCTAGCCGACACCGATCCGCATCGCCGCGGGATCGACGCCGTCGGACAGATCGGGCCAGCAGACGGCACACATGGAGAGTGGCATCCTCTCTCCATGCGGATTCCCAGCTCGAGCGCTCGCGACATCAGATTGGATAGGCGACTGGGAGCGCGAGCAGGCAGACGTTCCGCGCCGAAGGCGTGTTGCGCGGCCGTTCTCTTGTGGGCCTCGATCCTCGGATGCGGCAACGATCAGCCTGTGGAGCTCGTCGGCACGCTCGAGCGGACCCAGATCGAGCTTCTCGCCCCGGTCTCGGAGACCATCGTCGAGATCTCCGTCGATCGCGGGGACGCGGTCGACAGCGGCCAGCCGATCGTTCGACTCGACGCGACCCTGGCGACAGCCGGCGTTCGCCGAGCAGAAGCCGCGCTTGCCCAGGCGCGCTCGGCCGATCGCGTGGCCGAGCACGAGCTCCAACGTGTGCGGAAGCTGCGCCGGAACAGCGTGGCATCGGAGCAGACACTCGAACGCACGGAGCTCGAACGAGACGAGGCCACGGCGCTGCTACGCGAGGCGGAGGCCGATCTCGACGCTGCGAGAAAGCACTCCCTCGATCTGGAGCTTCGCGCGCCGAGCGCCGCGGTGGTCGATCAGCTCCCCTACGAAGTCGGCGAACGGGTTCCCGCCGGCGCCGTGCTCGCGGTCCTGCTCCGAGTCGAGCGACCGTGGGTCCGCGTCTGGCTGCCCGAGCCCTACCTCGCGCAGGTCCGCCCGGGTCTGGAAGTCGAGATTGCGCTCGATGGCTGGCCGGAGCCGCTCGCGGGCCGCATCCTGGACATCGCACGCGAGCCGACCTTCACACCGCACTTCGCGCTCACGGAACGAGAGCGCGCGCATCTGGCCTACGAGACCCGCGTCGAGCTCGTTGCGGGTGCAGACGAAGTCAGGCCGGGAGTGCCCGCGACCGTTCGGCTCCCGATCACTCTGGATCAATCGTCCTTTGGCGACTTTTTGCGCCGGACCGTGGAATGAGCGCAGTGCGCTGCACGTGTGATCGAGCTCCGTGTGTCTGCGGCGCGGTCGCTGAGAGGGTGATCGAGGTCGAGGGGCTGACTCGGCGATTCGGTGAGCGGGTGGCAGTCAGGAACGTCGACCTGTCGGTTCGACGCGGCGAGATCTTCGGCTGTCTCGGACCGAACGGCTCCGGAAAATCGACTCTGATGCGGGTGATCCTCGGCCTGCTCGCCCCTTCGGAAGGCGTGGTCCGCGTGCTCGGTTGCCTCGTCCCCCGAGATTGCGAGCGGCTCCGCCCGCGCATCGGCTACATGCCCCAGCGCTTCTCGCTCTATGACGAGCTCTCGGTCGTCGAGAATCTCGAGTTCGCTGCGGACATCTTCGGCCTGCCGCGCCGAGACCGCGACGCGCGCATCGAGCAGCAGCTGACGGAAACCGGACTCGACGAATATCGCCGCATACGGGCTGCCTCTCTCTCCGGGGGGTGGAAGCAGCGACTCGCTCTGGCGGCCGCCACGATCCATGAGCCCGAGCTGCTCGTCCTCGACGAGCCCACCGCCGGCGTGGATCCGCAGAGCCGGCGCGACTTCTGGGCGGGCCTCTTCGAGCTCGCGTCGGCGGGCACGACGGTCTTCGTGTCCACCCACTACATGGACGAGGCCGTGCGATGCCACCGGCTCTGCATGCTGACCGAAGGCCGGCGAGTCGCGCTCGGCACCCCGCGCGACCTCGTGGCGGGTCTCTCCGACCGGATTCTCGATATCGAAGCCGACGACCCCGAGGCGGCCCTCTCGGTCGTCAACGCATCGCCGCACGTCGCGAGTGCCACGCAGCTCGGAACCCTGCTCCACGTCCTGATCGTCTCCGAACAGACGCCTCGCGAGGTCGTTTCGGCGGAGCTCACGCGCGAGCTCGAGAGCGCAGGCCTGCGTGCGCGTGTCGAGCCCGGAGAGGGTGAGCTCGAAGACCTGTTCGTCGACATCCTCCATGGCGAGAGCGGAAGCCCGTGATGGCGCGTTGGTTCTCGCTGCAACGCACCCTCGCCGTCGCGCGCAAGGAATTCCGCCAGCTCGCGCGCGACCGGATGACGCTCGCCTTCATCCTCGGCATCCCCGCGCTGCAGCTCGTGCTCTTCGGCTACGCCATCGATCTGGACGTACGACACGTCCCGACCGGGGTCGTCGACCGCTCGAACACGGCGCTCTCGCGGCAGCTGATCGCGCGCCTCGAAGGCACCCAGACCTTTCGAATCGAGCGCGAGGTGAAGGACGAACGCGAGGCCATGCGCCTGCTCGAGGCCAGCGATCTGGGAGCCGTGGTCATGATTCCGCCCGACTTCGAGCGGCGTCGAGCCCGCGGCCGCGGCGCCGAGATCTCGGTCCTGACCGATGCCAGCAACCCCTCCGTCGCGAGCGCCGTCTCGCGCGCCAGCCGCGGGCTCGAGGAGTGGCTGCGCGAGCGCCCCTCGATCGGCTCGCGAGAACGCTCGACAGCGAATCAGCCGGGTCGGGCAGGCCCCACAGCCGACCTCGTTCACCCGGCGGCGATCGAGATCCACGTGATTCCCTTCTTCAATCCAGAACAGAGGACCGCGATCTTCATCATTCCGGGCCTGATCGGCGTCATCCTCACGATGACGATGATGATGATGACGGCCCTCGCCCTGGTCCGTGAGCGTGAGCACGGGACCTTCGAGTTCCTGATCGCCACGCCGATCAAGAGCGTCGAGCTGATGATCGGAAAGGTTCTCCCCTACCTGGTCGTCGGCCACGTCGAGGTGGCGGTCGTCCTGCTTCTGGGGGCCTGGCTCTTCGAGGTCCCCATTCGCGGCTCGCTCCTCGACCTCGGAGTCGGCGCCCTGCCCTTTCTGCTGGCCATGCTGGCGCTCGGACTCGTGATCTCCTCCTTCACGCGGACACAGTTCCAGGCGACTCAAATGTCGTTCTTCGTGTTTCTGCCCTCGATCCTGCTCTCGGGGTTCATGTTTCCCTTCGAGGCGATGCCGCGACCGGCGCAATGGCTGGGCGAGCTCCTGCCGCTGACCCATTTCGTGCGCATCTCGCGGGGGATCCTGATCAAGGGCGCCGGAATCGAAAGTCTGCTGAGCGAGGTCGCCATCCTGCTGGTCATCCTCCTGGCGGCCCTGACCCTCGCCGTGATCCGCTTCCGCAAGCGCCTCGAGTAGAGCCCGCCGGCGTCTGCGCCGATCTCGGGCGGGGCCTGAAACCCAGCCGTCAACGGTCGCGCGACGCCCCCAGAATCACGAAAGACGGGGAGATGCCGCTTTTCATGGCGAGCGTTGACAGGGAGCGTTCCGACCGTGGTCCGGCAGCAGGATCCGTGGCTCCCGTACACAGCTCGCGTCGATCTGTCTCAGAGGGGTGGACGGCACGCCGGCAGGCACCCGGCGCACCAAGATCCAGACCGGAGACCCGAGATCACGTTCGCCGTTCATCGGTCGCGCGTTGGACTCCCGCGACTCGAGAGAGTCGACCAGCTGGTACTGATCGACGATGTGCTCCGGCACTTCCTGGGCGCGCATTGCGCGCCCCACCGAAGCGACGGTCTGCACAGACATCGCTCGATCACTGGCCTCTTCCAGCCGCCGCAGCTGAGAGCCAGGCGGGCGCGGCTGCGAGAATCGGCCGGGAGGCTGCGCCTGATGGCTCTTCAACCGGCTACGATCGCGATCACCAAAGCATTCGATCAACAGCTCGAATCGCACGACGATCGCGGCACTCGCGCGGCTTGCTGATGGGTTGGTCACGCCCCCCTGCCTGGACTGAATCCATGCCTCTCGAAGAACGTGTTCAGGCAATCAGCTTTGCCGCCCGCCCCGCCGTAGTCGGTCGCTATGTCGGCGAGCTCCTGTTCGCGATCGGCTTGCTGATGCTCGTTCCCGTGGTGATCGCCGGCGCTTTCGGCGACTGGGTCGCTGCGGGGATGCTGGCCGCGACAACCCTTGGCACCCTCGTGATTGCGCTTGGCCTCCGCCGCACGAAGGCGTCGAAATCGATTCAGACGAACGAGGCCATGGTCGTGGCGGCGCTCGCCTTCGTTCTGGCTCCGATCGGCGCGATCGCGCCTTTCATGGTCTCGGCGCACGCGGGCTTCCTCGATGCGCTCTTCGAGGCAGTCTCGGCCGTCACGACCACCGGGTTGACGACGCTCCCGACAGTGGAAGGCCTGCCCGAGAGCTTCCATTTCACCCGAGCCTGGATGCAATGGTATGGCGGTCTCGGCATCGTGACGCTCTCGATCCCTCTGCTGGGCTTCGCGGGCCTGCCGGCTCGTCGGATCGCGCTCCCCGAAGTCGAGGAGAGTCTGGTGCCCGACGGCGTCAGGACCCGCGCGCGCCACGCCATCGTCGTCTATGCCGCGCTGACCCTGATCGGGTTCGTGTCGCTCTTCGCGGCAGGCGCGACAGCCTTCGACAGCGTCGTGCACGCGCTGTCCGGCGTTTCGACCGGTGGATTCTCATCCCACGACGCAAGTCTCGCAGACATCGGCCGCTGGCCCGTACAGGCCGTGGCAACCGGGCTCGGACTGTCCGGGGCCGTTGCGCTGCCCGTCTACTACAGGCTGCGCAACCAAGGGCTTCGCGCGCTGTCGAAGGACATCGAGCTGCGCGCGCTGATCGGCAGCTGCCTCTGCCTTTCCATCCTGCTCGGGATCGCGATGATCGTCGAATCGCATCTCTCCCTCGAGCAGGCGCTCCGAGATGCGCCGCTGCTTGCTACCTCCGCCCAGACCACGACCGGCTTCACCCCGTTGCAGGTCGCCGAGCTCGGACCGACCGCCAAGCTCTTGCTGATCGTCTCCATGCTCACGGGAGGCAGTGTCGGATCGACCGCGGGCGGAATGAAGCTCCTGCGCATCCTCATCACGTTGCGCTTGCTCGGCTGGGCCGTTTCGCGCACCCGCTTCGCACCCCATGCCATCTCGAAGCTTCGCCTGGCGGGCGATTCGCTGAGCACGACCGAGGTCGAGCGGGTGCTCGTGGTGGTGATGCTCTTTCTCGTGACCGTAGGCGCCTCGTGGCTGCCTTTCGTCGCAAGCGGCTACGAGCCTCTGGACGCACTGTTCGAGGTCGCCTCGGCGGTCGCGACGACCGGATTGACGACGGGCATCGCGCGGCCAGAGCTGGAGGCGCCTCTCAAGATGATTCTTTGCGCCGACATGCTCCTCGGGCGGGTTGAGATCCTGGCGCTGCTCGTCCTACTGTCACCCGGAACCTGGCGGGGGAGGAGGGCCGCTTGATGCGAATCGTTTTCGTCGGCGGCAACCCCATGACGGTCGCGGCCTCTCGTATTCTGATCCGGAAGGGTCACGAGGTCGTCATCATCGACACGGATCGCGCGAAGCTCAGCTCGCTCGGGGAGGACCTCGATGTCGGACTCCTCAATGGCGACGGCACGAGACCGGACCTGCTCCGAGAAGCCGATCCCAGTGGAACCGACTTCCTGTTCTGCCTGACCGAGAGCGATCAGTCGAATCTCATCGCGAGCCTGGTCGGGCGTTCCTTGGGATTCAAGCGCGTCGTGACTCGGATCGACGATCCGGAGTTCGAACACATCGCTCTCGAGCTCGGGCTGACGGACACGATCGTGCCGGTACGCACGATCGGGAGACATCTGGCCGATCTCGTCGAGGGCTCCAACCCATTGGAGTTCTCCGCCGCCATCAAAGGCGACGCGCGCGTCTTCGTCTTCGTGGCGCGGGAGGAAGACGAGGGCCGCGTGGAAGATCTGGGGCTTCCGGGGATCACGCGAGCCACGCATCTCTATCGAGGCGATGAGTTCCAGGTCGTCGATCCCGGCACTCGGATCGTGGCCGGGGATGAGGTCGTGGTCATCACCAACGCGAAGAATCTGGCCATCCTCGAGCAACGATGGTGCGCTCCCGGGGCTCCGACGGAGACGCGGCCGGCCTCTTCATGAGCTTGCCGACTCGCTTGCGATCGATTCGGCGCGGCGATTCCCAACGCACTCGGGGATCCGCTCGCGCGTCAGTCGGGTAGTCGATCGGGGATCCGGCTCGGATCTTCCTGGCCCATCCTGCTCTGTGCGTCCTGCCTCCTCAATCGGCATCCTGCCTCTGCTCGCCGGCGCGGATCGCGGCCCCGACGTATACGGTGGCGAGGATCGCGAAGATGTAGGCCTGCAGCAGACCGATCAGGACATCGAGCGCCATCAACGGCATCGGGACGAGAAAGCCCGTGAGCGCGACGAGGAGCGCCACGACGAGCTGGCCCGACATGATGTTCCCGAACAGACGCATCGACAGAGCGAGCGTACGCGACTGAGCTCGGAGATGATGTGGAGCGGGGCGAGGAGCGGGTTCGGGCGAACGTAGCCGAGCCAGATACTCGCGCAGCCCGCGCACTCGGATTCCCGCGATCGGCACGGCCAGGAACACGATCATCGCCAGCGCCGAAGTCGTCGCGAGGCTCGCCGTCGGCCGGTCGGACGCCGGGCAGCTGCCCGGAGAGATTGCAGGCTGCGATGAAGAGGAAGAGGCTGCCGGAGAGCGTCACGAGCGCGGGCTCCGCGCGCCCCGCGACGTCGCTCACGAGATCGATCGAGCCACTCGACGGTCAGCAGCGCCAGCGCGGCGAGCGTGCCCGGACGGCGATCGCTCGAGCACGCCATCGAAGAAGCGCAGCGCGAGCACCACCAGCAGCGAGCGAGGTCGCAAACGACGTCAGCATGGTCGGCGGTCACCGGCAGCGGGCCCAGCGAGAACACCACCGACTCTCCGAAGATCTGCGTATCCATCCGTCGCTCTACTTCCGTTGCTCGCGCACGACGCGCCAGGCGATGACACTTCCGAGCATCACGCCCGGCGACCAGCAGCATCAGCGTGAAGCGCACGCCGCTCTCGAAGTCGAAGGTCGAGCCGATGCCCGAGCCAGACGCCCCGCGACGGCGGGCAGCGCGATCGACCAGCCCACCGTCCCCAGCACGCGAGAGCGAGCGCCAGAATGACGACGCGCGGAGGGCTCCGCCGCTCCAGGCGATCGACATCGCGCTCGAGGGAGCGGCGTGCATCGGGGCGCGTCGCGTCCGGAGGCTGTCCGCGGGCTCAGTCAAGACGCGCTCCCCGCGCGTCGCGGCTGCCGCTCGCCGAAGCTCCTGGAGAATCCCGGTCTCGAGCCGCTCGCAGCACGGCTCGCAGCTCGAGATCCGGGCTCGGCGTGCCAGCGCTCGCTCGAGCTCGGCGCAGGACGCTCGGCGCGTCTCGACCCGACGACTGCCAGGGGTGTCAGCAGCACGGCCGCGCTGGCCGTCGCAGCGCAGCAGCCCGCCGGCCGTCGCGATGAAACGCAGGCCGCGCTCCTCGTCGCCGCAGCACGAGACCCGGCTCGACGACGAGCGCCGCCGGCTCGCAGCGCGGCCGAAGACCGACCTGCCCGGTGTCGGTCGGCACGCGCAGCGAGCTGACGCGTTCGTCGAGCACGCAGCCCTCGGGCGTTCGCACCACGAGCCGCAGCATCTCGGCTCAGCCATCGCCGTCGCCCTTCTCGAGCTCGTCGAGGCTCCCGATCATGAAGAGCTCGCGCTCGCCGCGCGCGTCGCACCGGCCATCGAGGATCGCCGCGACGTCGTCCACCGTGGTCTCGATGGGCACCCGTCGACCGGGTTGCCCGGTGAAGGACTCGGTCACGTGGAAGGGCTGCGTGAAGTAGTTCCGCAGCCGTCGCGCGCGCCCGACGAGCTGCCGATCCTCCGGCGAGAGCTCCTCCATGCCGAGCATGGAGATGATGTCGCGCAGCTCCTGATAGCGTCCGAGCACGCGCCGCGCCTCCTGCAGGACCTCGTCGTGACGCCGCCCGATGATCTCCACGTCGAGCGCCTTCGACCACGAGGCGAGCGGATCGATCGGCCGGGTACAGGCCCTCGGCGGCGATGTCCCGCGAGAGCACGAGCGCGCTGTCGAGATGCCAGAAGGCGTGCGTGATGGCGGGATCCGAGTAGTCGTCCGCGGGCACGTAGATCGCCTGCAGCGAGATCATGTCGCCGTGCTGAGTCGACGGTGATGCGCTCTTCGAAGCGCGGCCAGGTCGGCCGCGAGGGTCGGCTGGTAGCCGACCCGCGACGGCATGCGGCCGAGCAGCCCCGACACCTCCATCCCCGCCTGCACGTGGCGATAGACGTTGTCGACGACGAACAGCACGTCGCGCCCCTCCTGGTCGCGGAAGTACTCGGCCACGGCCAGCGCCGCGAAGCCGACCAGGAAGCGCGCGCCGGGCGGCTCCTTCATCTGGCCGAAGACGAGCACGGTGCGATCCATCACCTCGCGCTGCTGCAGCTCTTCCCAGAGCTCGAGGCCCTCGCGCGATCGCTCGCCGATCCCCGCAAAGACGGCGACACCCTCGAGCGTATTCGACCGCGTTGTGGATGAACTCGGTCAGCACGACGGTCTTGCCGACCCCGGCCCCGCCGAAGACCGCGGCCCGGCCGCCGTGCACGATCGGGCAGAAGAAATCGACGACCTTGATGCCCGTCTCGTAGACGTCGCCCGACGCGCGGCGCTGCGCGCGGCCGAGGGCGGCGCGCGCCGGAGCGGAGCGCGCGCGGGCCCGTCGAGCGGCGGCCCACCATCGAGCGGACGTCCGTGCAGATCGATCACGCGTCCGAGCAGCTCGGGACCGACCGGCACGCTGAGCGGCTCTCCGTCTGGATTCGACCGGATCGCCGCGCTGCAGCCCCCGCGTCGATTCCATCGCGATCACGCGAGCCGACGACGCATCCTTGTGCCCGTACGACCTCCCCCGTCACCGGCGGCCTGCCCTCGGGACGGCAGATCACACCGGAACCGATCGGCCGGAAGCACGCCCTCGAAGTGGATCTCGACGACGGTGCCGCGGATCGAGGTGACCCTGCCCCGCGCTCTGGACCTCGGACGTCATATCGAGTCCCCGCGATCCGCGCGCGCGCCGCGCGTGAAGCCGACGACCACCTCGAGCACTTCCTGCGTCGAGGTCTCCCGCCGGATCGCCGCGGCCAGTCGCCGGGTGGCGCTCGATGCGCTTTTCCAGCCAGGCGCGCGCCGATTCCGCCGTCACGAGGCGCTTGCCGTGCTCCGAGGCGAGCGCCTCGAGCAGCGTCTCGTAGATCGACGCGTACAGGTACTCCCGAACCACCACGGCTGCAGGTGGCTCGGCATCGCAGTAGGGCGAGGTCGCGAGCGGCGGCAATCCGGGAGGCACCGCCACCGGAAGCACGGGGTATGCGCACGGGCGTGTACTCGCCCGCGCCCTCGAAGCGCGCCGCCACGAGCCAGAGGGCCCCGAGCCCGTCCGCCCTGGCGCAGCGAGCACGAGCGCGTCGACGAGCGGCAGCAGGAAGGCGGCGAGCCCGGCCGCACTGGCGGGCGCCGACTGGACGACGTCAGGCGTCGACGCCCGCCCTGGCGAGGGTCGGCGACGGCGCGCTGCCCCAGACAGAAGAGGGGCCCCGCGTCCGATCTCGGACCGGAGCGCGATCGCCTCGCGCGACGAGCCGGGCCGCGTAGTCGCCGACCAGCCCGAGATCCGCCGTCACCAGAACGATCCCACGTCGGCCCGCTCGCGGCGGCCGCGGATCGAGGAGTCGAGCACGCCGAGGAAGTCCTCGCACCTCGTCTCGATAGGCGCGCACGGCCGCGAGCGGCACCCGGCCGCCCGAAAGTGCTGCGCCGACAGCGAGCGCATCGCGCTCACGGCCTCTTCGAGGGTGCTCGAGGGTGCGGAGACGCCGCTGCGAGCACGCGTCGCGACTCACGACTCGTCTCCGTCGGAGGGCGGATCGTCGGAGCCCTCGGAAGCCGGCCGCAGGTCCGCCGCGATCTGGCGCACCCTCTCGATCCAACCGTCTCCGGCAGCTCGCCCCGCTCGAGCTGCGAGACGCGGTCGGCTCTTCCGACCGAACGCGCGCCACCAGATTCTCGACGAAGAGCGGCGCCTTCGCGGGATCCAGTCCGTCGAGCCAGCCCTCGCTCACCGCGAGCACCGCCAGCACCTGCTCCACGATTCCGCGCGGCGAGAGTCGCGGCTGCCGCAGCAGCGCGCGCAGCAGCCGCCCGCGCGCGATCTCCTGCTCGACGCCCGGCCTCGAGCTCGAGCCCCACGCGCGAGAGCGACTCGAGCTCCTCGAAGCGAGAATGCAGGATCGCGGAGGTTCCGCGCGGCGAGGCGCATCGGCTCCGGCTGCGCCGCGCCGCCGATCCGCGACACGCTCCTCCCGATGTCCACGGCCGGTCGTTCGTTGCGCGCGAAGCGCGCACCGTCGAGGTAGATCTGTCCGTCGGTGATCGAGATGATGTTGGTCGGAATGTAGGCGGCGATGTCGCTCTCGGTGGTCTCGACGAGCGGCAGCGCCGTCACCGAGCCCCCCCGGCCGCGTCGCTTCTTGCGGCCGCGCGCTCGAGCAGCTCCGCGTGGATGAAGAAGACGTCGCCGGGAAACGCTTCGCGACCGGGCGGCCGATTCATCAGCAGGCTCAGCTCCCGGTACGCGTCGGCGTGCTTGGTCAGGTCGTCATAGACCACCAGCGAGTGGGACCCCTGCTCGCGAAACCACTCGGCCACGGACGCGCCGGCGTAGGGGGCGAGGTAGCGCATGCCGGGAGGCATCGAGGCCTCGGCTGCCACGATCACGGTGTTCTCGAGCGCGCCGGCCCGAAGCAGACTCTCTCGCAGCGCCAACACCCGCGACATCGCCTGTCCGATGACGACGTACACGCAGGCGACGTCGCCGCGCGTCTGAGCAACGATGAAATCCTCGGCGAGCGCGGTCTTGCCGACGTTGCGGTCTCCGATGATCAGCTCGCGCTGGCCACGTCCGACCGGGATCGCGGCGTCGACCACCAGCACGCCCGTGCGCAACGGCTCGTCGACGGCCTTGCGGTCGATGAGCTCCGGCGCCGCCCGGAACAGCTCGAGTCGCGGCAGCTCGGGAAGCGGCCCGTTGCCATCGAGCGGATTGCCCAGTGGATCGATCACGCGGCCGAGGACTGCTGGGCCGACGGGAAGATCCGGAAGCCGGCCCGTCCCGACTACGCCCTCGCCCGCACTGACGGTCTCGGCGCCCGACAGGAGCAGCACCCCGGTCGCCTGCTCGCGCAGGTCGAAGGCCATGCCGAGCGCGCCTGAGTCGAAGCGGACGAGCTCCTCGTAGCCGACGCGGTCGAGTCCAACGACCTGGGCCACGCCATCCCCCGCCCGGACAACGAGACCGCGCGGACGCAGCATCCGCGACACGTCCACGTCGCCGAGGGCATGAGCGAGCACGCTCGCAGCACCGTCGATCAGAGGTCATTCCGGTTCTCTCTCTCGAGTTCACCGACGAGCACCCGCTCTGCCTGAGCCGCGAGCCCGGCCGCAGAGACGTCGACGAGTCCTCTGGCCGTGAGGACTCGGACGCCCGCGATCAGATCCGGATCGACTCGATGGGACATGTCGGCTCGCCTGCACCTTCGCCGCCTCGGCCAGCGTATCCAGCGCATCCGCCTCGAGCTCTCGCGCGGATTCCACGGCGATCGGCTGAAGAGAGCCCGCGGCGCTCAGCCCGGCGAGCTCTCGGCAAGCCGTGCGAATCAGGGCCTGATCGAGATCGGGGCCCTCCATCTTCTCGAGCAGGCGGACGACGATCTCCCGGGCGGCCAGCATCGCGTCGCGAACGAGCGAGCGGGACTGTGCACGTCGCTGCGAAACGAGCTCGCCCTTGAGCGTGTCGCGCTCGCGCTGCATCTGCTCGCGCGCTGACTCGATCAGCCGCTGGCGCTCCTGATCCGCATCGCGCTGAACCCGTGCGCGCAGCTCTTCGAGCGATCCCTCGAGCTCCGCACGTTTGGCGCGCGTCTCCTGGAGGATCCGATCTGCTTCCGTCCGCGCCTCTTCGGCAGCGCTTCCGCTCGGCTGCGAGCTCGGCCCGGCTGCGCTCGATGGCATCCCTCACGGGTCGGAAGAACAGCCAGCCCAGCAACCCTGCCAACAAGAGGAAGTTGGCCGCTTCGAAGAGGAACGTGACCCAGGTGGGCGACATCGACGGCCGACCTAGCCCGCAGCGAATGGGTTTGCGAAGAGCAGGATCAGCGCGATCACCAGACAGAAGATCGCCGTCGACTCGACCATGGCAAGGCTCACGAAGAGCGTGCGCGTGATCGAGCCCGCCTCGTCCGGCTGCCGCGCCAGGGCGTCCATGGCAGCCGCTGCGATGCGACTCTCGCCGATGGCCGCTCCGATCGCCCCCGCCGCCATGGTCACGGCCGCCCCTGCAATCGAGATCACCGTCAACCACTCCTGACCACCCATTCGAATTTCCTCCGGTTCGTTGTCTGCGCTCCGCGGCAATACTACGTCCGATGCGAAAGGGGGGCCATTTGCGATGATGGGCTGATCGATGGGCGTGGTCGTACCCACCTCCGTTCGGCCGAAGCATCGCCCCGTTGGCCATGGAGTGGCATGCTGGGCGGGCCTTCGGCGCACGGAAGCGCTGCGACGAACAGATGGGCGGAGGCGAACGATGCCTGGAACGCGCGTTCGGGAGAGAAGGGCAGACGCCGTGGCTGAATGCTTGCAGCAAAGAGTCGACCATCGAGGAGGGCTGCGTCCTCGCATGCAATGGCTGCCCTCGAAGCGCGCCGTCTGCCGGCGGAACGCCTTCTTTGTCGCTCTCATCGTCGCTCTCATCCTCTTCGCCGCCGCTTCGGCTGGGGGTCAGGTCGTCCAGGCCCCGCCTGGCATCGTACCCGTCCAGCCACCTGCATCCGTCGAGCCCGCCGAGCCCCAGCCGATCCCGTTCGCACAGATTTCCAGCGAGTCCGAGGCACTCCAGCCCTGGCTTCGCCAGGCGAATACGCGCCTCGAGCCGCCGCCGGAAATCATCACGCTCGAGAAGCAACTCGTCTCCGCACGCGAACGCCTCCTCCTCGAGGTCAACGCAGCACACGAGCGCCTCTCAGAGCATCCGAGCATCGCCACCCTCGACGACATGCTGGGCGAGTGGAGGGGCCGCAATCAGCGCGTCACGCTGATCCGGTCGGAGGTCACGCGCCGCGCGCAAGAGCTCGGCGCGCTGCTCGCCAACGCAGCCGCACGCGAGAAGGTCTGGCGTACAACGCTCGACCTGACGAAGGCCGAGGGGATTCCGTCCGATGTCGTCGAGACGGTCCGGGTCAACATCTCGTCGCTTGCCTCGCTGACGGAGCGCCTGGGACGGCGGCGCGGCGAGCTCCTGTCGCTGATCGATCAGGTCTCTCGAGCCGGCACGGCGATCGAAGCGCTGATCGCGGAGATCCTGAGCTCGATCGACATGGCGCGCGGCCGGCTCTTCGAGCGAGACAGCCCCCCGATCACCACGATCGTTGGCGACCTGCGGTCCGAAGGGCGTGCGCTTCCCGACCAGGTCAAGGCCGAGCTCTCGCAGGATGCCGGGGCGCTGATCGACTTCTTCCGCGAGGATTCGAGAAGTCTCGTCTGGTCGCTGCTGATCTTTGTGGGGATGCTGCCGCTGACCTTCGCCTTGCGCCTGCATGTCCGCCGACGCCTTTCGGCGGGTCAGGAGCTCGAGGGACCGGTCGAGGTCTTCGGCCGCCCGATCGCGATTGCCGTGCTCGCCGGGCTGCTCGGCGCGTTCTCGCTGCTGGGTAACGCCCCGTCTCTCGCGACGAAGCTGACCGGTCTCTTGACTCTCGCGCCTCTCGCCAGGCTGCTCCTGCCGATTCTTCGCCCGGTCGCCCGACCCGCGCTCGTCCTCGTCGGCCTCCTGTACGTTGTCGATCGCGCTCGCCTTCTCGTCGATTCGGTCGCGATCGTGGAGCGCGGGCTCCTGCTGTTCGAGGCCGGAGGCACCGCAACCCTGGCCGTCGCCCTGCTCCGCTCGACGCGTTGGCGCGAGATCCTGGCGTCGCTGCGCTTCGGACAGATCGTGCAACGAGTCATGCAGATCGCCCTCGGCGTGCTCTTCGTCAGCTTCGTGGCGAACCTCGCGGGCTATCTGGGTCTGGCACGCCTGCTTTGGGACGGCCTGCTGACGACTCTCTTCGTCGCCATCGTCGTGTATGCAATCGATCGCGTGGCGACGACCGGGCTGCTGGTCGTCATATCGAGCGACTGGGCCCAGCGATCGGGCGTCGTGCGTGCGGCGGGACCGATGATCGTGCGCATCAGCAACGGGCTGATCTGGATCGTGCTCGGTGTGATCGCCGCCAGCACCGTGCTGCGTTCCTTCCTGATCGACCGGCAGGTTTTCGATGGCGTCTCCGCGATCGTCTTGACACCTCTCGAGATCGGCGAGGTGTCGATCTAGCTCGGTGATCTGCTGGTCTTCGGAATCGCTCTGGCCGCCTTCCTCTATCTCTCGCGGTTCGTCCGCTTCGTGCTCCATGAGGACGTGTTTCCCCGAGTCCGACTTCGACGAGGGATACCGAACGCGATCAGCTCGACGGCGGGCTATCTCATTCTCCTCGGAGGCTTCTTCTTTGCGCTCTCGGCCGCGGGCATCGACCTGTCCCGATTCACGGTGCTCGCTGGTGCCTTCGGCGTCGGCATCGGCTTCGGTCTTCAGAACGTGGTCAACAATTTCGTGTCGGGTCTGATCCTGCTCTACGAGCGGCCGGTGCAGGCCGGCGACGTGGTCCAGATTGCGGACGTGTTCGGCACGATCAATCGGATCGGGATCCGCTCGAGCACGGTCCGCACCTTCGACGGAGCCGAGGTGATCGTCCCGAATGCCAACCTCATCTCCGAACAGGTGACGAACTGGACGCTCTCGGATCGGGAGCGCCGGATCAACATCCAGGTTGGCGTCACGTACGGAGCGGACCATGACCGGGTGCTCGAGGTCCTGAGATCGGCGCTGGAAGAGGCGCGGGACGTCCTGTCGTTTCCGACGCCGCTCGTCCTGTTCAGCGGCTTCGGAGACAGCTCGCTCGATTTCGAGGTCCGCTTCTGGACGGTCAATCCGGAGTTCTCCAGGGTCAAGAGCGACGTGACCGGCCGGATCTACGCCGCACTGGCCGCCGCGCAGATCGAGATCCCGTTCCCCCAACGCGATCTGCATCTGCGCTCCATGGACCCCAGCGTCTCGCAGGCGCTCACGCGATCTGCTCCGCCCGAACCCCCGGACGCGGCGCGGACGACGGAAGATCCGGATCCGCCACGACCATCCGATCCCTTCGAGCCGGCCGAGACGGATGCAGCGTCCGACCCAGCCGATGAATGAACGCCTCCGGCAAGGGAGCGGCCACGCGTGCTGCCATGCGCCCGAGCAGCCTTGCTCGGGCCTCGGAGTTGTCGCGCCGGGTCCGAGATGAGAGACTCGGGCAGCATGTCTTCTCCCACGACGCCGTTCTCGATTCAGCACACCCCGGATCTGCCCGGTTTGCTCGCCGAGCTCGGCTGCTCGCTCGTCCTGTCGACCTATCAGGCGGGCAAAGTGATCATCCTATCCTCGGACGGCGAGCGCCTGATCCAGCTTCCGCGGACCTTCGAGGAACCGATGGGGCTCGCGGTGGACGGCGATCGCATGGCGATCGCGACCAGGCACGCGATCGTGCTGCTCGCAAACGACGCGCGACTGGCCGAAAGCTACCCACGGCAGCCAAACACCTACGACGCCCTGTTCGTACCGCGTTCGGTCCACTACGCCGGCGCACTCGCCGTGCACGACATGGTCTGGACTCCCAAGGGCCTGCTGGGTGTCAACACGCTTTTCTCCTGTCTCTTCCAGCTCGACCCGAAGCACAGCTTCCGTCCGGTCTGGAAGCCGCCTTTCGTCTCGGCGCTCGCGCCCGAGGACCGCTGTCACCTGAACGGACTGGCGGCGGTCGAGGGCGCACCTTGTTATGCGACGGCTCTGGGCACGACCGATCGATCAGGCGGTTGGCGCGAAAACAAGGAACGTAGCGGCGTATTGATGCATCTACCGAGCGGCGAGGCCGTGCTCCAGGGCCTGCCCATGCCACACTCGCCGCGCGTCTACGATGGCAAGCTCTACGCATTGCTGTCGGCGACCGGTGAATTGATCTCGATCGACCCCGAGCGGGGTCGATTCGAAACCGTGCACAAGGTGAAGGGCTTCGCGCGCGGCCTGGCGCGCCTCGGGGACTACTTGTTCGTGGGGACCAGCAAGATTCGCAAGCAACACACCTTCGGTGATCTGGATCTCGCGACCGATCGAGACGCTTTCTGCGGGATCACCGTCCTGCACCTGCCGACCGGATCCTTCGTCGGAGACATCCGCTACCTGCGCAGCTGCGAAGAGATCTACGACGTGCAGGTTCTGCCGGGTCTGCGTCGACCTGGCGTATTAGGCGTGCACGACGACACACACAAACGAGCGCTCTCGCTTCCAGACCAGACGTTCTGGGGAAAGGCGCCCGATTCGGATTCGTGAGATTTCCCGCCCGCACCCTCGCGAGGCTCGTCGAGAGGCCAGGCGCGCCTCGACGTCCCCGGCGCGGACGTCGCCGACTGGGCCCTTCGGGCGCCAGGGGATAGAGTCCTCGGCATGCAAAGAACCTTCCTTTTCAGCGAACCTGGCCTCGAGCGAGCCTCTCTCCCGTGAGCGACTCAGCGCAGGCAGCCGCCTCGGCCGACCGGATCGGAGACGTCCAACCGAGCGGGGTGGTCCCCCGGCGCGTCGCGATCGCCGGCGCGACCGGTTTCGTGGGACGATCGCTCGTGCCAGCCCTCGCCGAGCAGCACGAGGTGGTCGCGCTCGGCCGCGGCGTCGCTCCCAGGGAGCACGCTTCGGACTCGCTGGACGAAGCCCCCACGCCGGGCGTCACGTGGCGAACCTGTGACCTCTTCTCGCTCTACGAGACCGAACGGGCGCTCGAGGGCGTCGAGCTCGCCTACTACCTGGTGCACTCGATGATGCCCTCCAGCCGACTCACGCAGGGCGACTTCGAAGACCTCGACCTGCTGCTCGCCGACAATTTTGGTCGCGCCGCGGGAAACGCCGGCGTGAAGCGAATCATCTATCTCGGCGGCCTCGTCCCGCACGTCGAAGAGAAGCAGCTGTCGCGGCATCTCGCGAGCCGCCTCGAGGTCGAGCGTGTCCTCGGTGGCTACGGCGTCCCGGTGACGGCGCTCCGTGCAGGTCTGGTGGTGGGCCGCGGCGGCTCCTCGCTCGAGATCCTGGTCAAGCTCGTCGGTCGCCTGCCCGCCATGATCTGCCCCCGATGGACTGGATCGCTCTCCCAGCCGATCGCGCTCGACGACGTCGTCACGCTGCTGAAGGCCTGCCTGGAGCTCGAGGAGACGACCGGACGCGTATGCGAAGTCGGCTGTCCGGACGTGCTCACCTATCGCGAGATGATGAGCGAGACCGCACGGGTGATGGGCAAGAAGCGCTTCATGCTCCCAGTCCCGCTCGTGACGCCGGGCCTGTCCCGGCTGTGGGTGTCCCTGGTCACCGGCTCGCCCAAGGCGCTCGTCGCTCCGCTGATCCAGAGTCTGCGTCATCCCATGGTGGCCGAGGATCGATGGCTGCAGGAGCGTCTCGATCTGCCGGGCAAGACTTTTGCCGAGGCACTCGACGAATCGCTCCGACCCGAGGGCCTGGTGCGCCAGCCGACCGCCCGATCGGTACAGCGGCTGCCGCTGCCCCCGGGCCGCGACGCGATCTGGCTGGCCGCCGAGTTCGCGGCCTGGCTGCCGGCGGGCCTGCGCGGACTGGTGCGGGTCACTCGCGCCGAGACCGGCCTCGAGTTCTACGCCGCGGGCCTGTCCGGGCCGCTCCTCCAGCTCGCGTTCCGACCCGACCGCAGCGGCGGCAATCGTGCGCTCTTCGAGGTGAGCGGCGGCGCGCTGGCGGGCAAGGCGATCGGCTTTCCGCGCCTCGAGTTTCGGACGATGCCCGATCGACGGGACGCCCTGGCCGCGGTCCACCAGTTCAGCCCCCGACTGCCCTGGTGGATCTACGCCCGCACCCAGGCCTACGTACACGTGTGGGTGATGTGGCGCTTCGGCCGACACCTCGAACGCGTCCGCAACGGCGCGCCGCCGCTCTCGACGGATGTGCAGCGCGATGCCTGGGCGGCGGTGCCCGATCGAACGCCTGGCGTGATCGACGACGGCTGAGGTCGCCGCGAGAACGGAGGATCCCCCCGCCCAGCTGCCGTGAGCCTTCCTCGCTCAGGCCGCTCCGGCGTGCCCCTTCGACAGCGCCTTCGCGACGTCGCCCTGCGGCCAGGGCTGGTGCTCCTTGTAGTCGTCCATCTTCGTCTCGCCCTCGGCGATCTTGCCGCGGACGGCGTCGTAGACCCGCCAGTGCATCGTCGAGCCGAAGAGTGGCTGGGACTCGACCGAGATCACGCGAAGCTCTCCCTCTTCGAAGCCGCAGATCGGCTGGATCGCGCGCAGCAGCTGCTCGCCGTTCAGATGGCCGTCTCCGAAGTTCCATCCGAGGATCGTGCCGCCGAGCACCTCGCCTTCGAACCATCTCGTAGTCATCGATGTCGTCGACGGCGACGGGAAGCGCTTCGAGCAGCGGCACGCCCCTGAGAGTGCATGAATCGGCTGACACCGCATCATCGCCTTCGCGAACTGCGAGCTGGGTCTCGGATTCTCGATCATGTTCTCGAGCTGCTCGTGGACCGTGCCGCTCGTCTTCTTGAGCTTCTGGAGCTTCTCGCGTACAGCCGTTCTTCTTGAAGAGCCACACGTTGTAGGCCCAGTTGCCCGGCGTAGTACCGCATCGACGGCAGGAACGAGACGCTTCGACGGAACGAAGTTGCCGAAGGTCGGAACGACGACCAGCGAGAAGAGCATCGCCGCGAAGCAGCACCGGCATCTGCGTCATCTCGAGGATCGACGCCTCGGGATGGAACCAGAAGAGGAACCAGCCGCCGTAGATCATCAGGATGTTCCACTCGACGGGCATGCCGTTCGGGTTGTTGAGGCCGATGAAGGAGTGGAAGCCGGTGAAGAGGATGCAGCCGCCGAGGAGCAGCCACACGTTGCCGGTCAGACCGCGCGATGAGGAGGAGCACGGGATCGCGAACTCGGAGACATGGCCGAAGAACGCCATCGTCTCGGCGAAGCCCGACGGACGGAGATCGTCCGGAAAATCCGTGAAGAGACCCTTCTTGAGGAACTTCGGGAAGAACGGGCCGTTGTTCATCATGAACATGATCACGGACGGGAAGTGGCTGTTCCACTTGGAGACCGCCGCCCAGATCCAGATGAACGACCAGGTCAGCTTCGCTCCCGAGATCCAGAGATCGTCGGCCGCGGCAAAGACGAGCGCCGCCATCACGATCCAGTAGTGCTCGTAGCGCGCGACGAGGAAGAGGGTCTTGTCGAGGACCCCGTTCACCGCGACCAGCACGAAGCACGGCAGCAGCAGCTCCGGCGTCACCTCCGGCGAGATCAGCACGCGCAGGAGCAGGGCCTGGTTGAGGACGTAGAGACCCGACGTCCAGCCAGTTTCGGGTGTCGCCGCCGATCAGCGGAGCGCCCCGGAAGAGCGGCAGCTTGATCGTGCCGACACGGGCGAAGTGGCGGCAGCCCGCCGAACCACTTGTCGAAGCGCGCGTTCATCGGCCCCCAGCCGCAGCCGAAGCCGAAGAGCTCCCAGCACATGGACCAGACCATGGCCTTCTTGAACGCCTCGTTGGTGAAGGTCCAGTCGGCGAACTCGAAGAAGCCCGGGTAGCCCGCGTTGAAGCTGCACCAGAAGGCCCACAAGCCGATCAAGACGAAGAAGTACTTCCCCCAATAGAGCGCCATCACGCTCGGCCGATTCGGGCTCGAGTTCGCCCACGTCCGGCAGGCGAGTCGAACTCGCTCCGGAAAGGGCGCGCTGATGACGCGCTGCGGGTCGTAGGGGGGAAGGTCGGTCGGCTGATTCGGTTGGGCTGTCGTCATGCCCGGATCATAGAACGCTGATTTCGCGTTTTCCCTAGGAAATCCCGGCCTTCCCAACGGCTTTTTTCGCCCTTCACGCGGTCGGGACCCGCCTCGGATCTCGGCGCGCCGCGAACCCAGAGCAGCATCTCCTCTGGGCTGCTCACGTCATCGAAGCACGGAACGCGCGCGCTGCCCCGGGTGCAGATCTTCGAGAGCCGGCCTCGCCGCCATGCTTGGCCGGCCGAAGTCGCCGGAGCCCGGTAAGCTCCATGGCGTCGACTCCAAAGCAGAGGCCCGTCCGATCATGCGCACGCCCTCCCCCCTCGCCATGCTCGTCCCGCTCGCCCTCGCCGTCACGATGCTGATGCTCGGAGGGGGCCCCGCGGCGGCCCAGGAGGACCCGCACGAGCTGCTCGCCGTGTGGCAGACGGCGCTCACCGAGAGCGACTACACCGTCTACACCGACTGTCTCTACAGCGCGACGCGCGCGGTGCCCATCTACGGATCCGAGGAGGCCATGGCGTTCTGGGCCCAGGAGTTCGATCAGCTGCGCCGGCGCGGCTTTACGGGCCGCTTCGCCCTCGAGCCCGTCGAAGAGAGCAGCACACGTTGGCCGCTCGGGAGTCTTCGCGCGCGACCCGTCATCGACGGAGAGGCCCTTCCCGACACGATCTTACTGATCCAGGAAGCAGGACATTGGAAGATCCTGCGGATCTTCAGCTAGAGCCCATCATGCGAGCGCGCCCGCCGTTCCGAGATTCGAAGACCCTCGTCTGGATCAGCGTTGTCGTCGCTGCTCTGCTCGGAGCCTCGAACGCCGAGGCCGAGCGCTGTGTCGGGGTCTTCTTCCGCGGCTTCGGTGCGTCCGTCGGGAGCTCGGGAATGGACAACCTCGAAGCCGACCTCGTCGCCGTCTTCGGAGGCGACCCTGCTCGCCCCTTCTCTACGGCCGTCTTCAACTGGACGGATCAATCCTCGGCCTTCGCCTTCGTGGACGGCTTCACCGACGTCGACTGCGTCGTCCTGGCGGGCCACAGCTTCGGCGGCAACAGTGCGGTCGAGTTCGCGACGAACTTCCTCGCGCCTGCCGGCATCCCCGTCGACCGCCTCTTCCAGTTCGATTCCGTCGGTGCGAACGACGGAGTCCTCCCGCGCCAACGTCGTCCAGGGCCTCAACTATCACCAGGTCAGCACGGGACTCTTCGAGCCCCAGGGTGAGTCGACCGTCGCGGGCGCGACCAACGTCTACGTCGAGCAGGACTATGGCGTGTCGGACGCGGACATCACGCACACCGAGATCGACTGTCCCCTCTTCGAGCGCTCTCCCAGCGGATACGCGGCACTCTTCGGCACCCAGCCAGACCTCTACACCCGGGTCGAAGGCCACGTCGCGCCACTCTTCGACGTCGCCGCGGTCCCGAGCCTCGGACCGTTCGCTGGCGCCCTGCTCTACCTCTCGCTCGTCTGCTCCTCGCTAGTCGCCCTCGGCACGAGGCGTCGATGAGGATCGCAGCCCTGCAATCGTTCTAGGGCCGGTAGTGAATCGGAGAGCTGTAGGCCCGTTCCTGGATCGAAGCCGGCTGTCCCGTATCGCTCACGTCGAAATCCGAGGCGACGGTATCCAGCGTCGAATGGCGCGGCGTCGGGATCTCCAGGACGCGCACATAATAGAAGGCCGCTTCGGCCGGATCGAAGTCGGGATCCTTCCAGATCGCGGCGAGCGTCGAGGCCCCGTGCACGTTCGAATAGGCTCCTGTCTTCGGATCGACGGTGTCGGGCACCTCGGGCACCCGCCCTCTCGCATCGCGCTCGCGACCCCCGGACCAGACGACGTCATAGATCACTTCATGTGATCTCCCATCGCGCAGCCAGCCCTTGATCATCTGGACGCGATCGAGGTGCGCGCTCCTTGGATCCTTTGCCGCCTGGATGAAGAACGAAGGAGCCGACCCGAGCGCCGTGAGCTGCCCCCCCATCGGCACGCCGGCATCTCGAATCGCCTCGAGGTCCGTCGACTCTTCGTCCCCCGGTCGGTAGCCCTCGCCACCGAAGACCCGAAGCGCGATTCTCGGCCCGGTCGTCGCGTAGACCTCGCGGCGTTTGAATGCCTGCAGGATCGCCTCTCGCGTATTGTCCTCCGCCCAGACCGCGGCCAGCCCCGAAGCGGAGACCGCCCATCCAAACTTCTCGATGTGGTTGACGGTCTTCGCTCTCGACTCGGGCGTCGAGTCCGTCGGAAACTTTCCCCAGAAATTCGGCTCCTCCGCGGTCGCGAGCCCCGTGTGCGAATCGGTCGAGCCGATCAAGCCGAAGCGATAGGGATTGGCACCGAATCTCGCCTCGAGCTCCAGACCCGTTCGCAATCCGGAGCGCGCGAAATCCCCTGGACCGGGATCGAAGGGAATCGGATCGGGCGAGATGTAATGGGGATAGGACTCGAAGTCGGCGAACGGATCTTCCGGCGAGACCGCAGGATCCGTCTCGGAATCGCCCTTGATCTGCGTAGCCTCGACCACCGTCTCCCAGCGCGCACGTCGATCGATCCAATCACGATCGATCGGCGTGTCTCGCAGACGGCGCTCCGCCGGGAACATGAAGCCGCGCGAGATGTTCGAGTTGTGCGGGATGGCGACGAAATCCGCGCCCGTCTCGGCGGAAGTTCTGTCGAGCCAGTCCCAGAGATCTTCCGGGTAGCTGCTCGTCGAGGACGAGAAGGGAATGAACTGCTGCGCGACGCTCGCGTCGCTGCTCGTGAAGACCACACGATGCAGATTGGCGCCAGCGGGGATCGAGCTCCACTCCCAACCGATCAGCGCCGTGAATCTCCCCGGCTCGTTGTGAAGATCGGATGCGGCCGTCGAGACGGTCCAGGCGTCCCGGATCACCTGATCGCCATTGGGAATCTTCAGACTGGCCGGCGTCCCTGCCGCCTCGACGACATCGTGCGTCGCGGGGGAGGCGAACCGAAGCACCTGCACGATGCTGTCCGGCCGTCCGGACAAGAACCGGACGGCCTTCTCGGTCACCCACGATCGCAGCGAGTCTGCCAGGCCGAGTCCCTCCCTGGGAAGGCCTTCCTCGTACGCCGTCCGAAAGACGCCGAAGCTCTCCGCATGGTCGGCGACCACCAGAAAGTCGAGGGGCGTCTCGAGCTGGACCTCGGCGCCGGTCGATGGATGGACCACGGGCTGCCCCTTCGCAAACCGATAGGCCGCGTCGGGATCGATCGAAAAGTTCTGGTTCAGGAAGGAGTCGGTCGAGTAGGACGTGTGGAGATGCGTATCGCCCCAGAGCAGCCTCTTCTCGGCCCCGGCGGACGAGGCCCAGAAGGTCGGGACGAGCAGCATCACACAGAGTGAAGCCTCGAGGGCGAGAACGGTCTTCATCGAGCACTCCTTGATCGAGGATCGGTCGGAGCCATCGGCCGAAGGCACGAAAGATCGCGAGCCGATACGCGACGAGCGGCCTCTACGCGAAGACATGCCTTCGCTCGCTGAGCTCCGTTCGCAGGACTTCCTGGGCGCAGCCGTAGCCGGGCAGGAAAGTCACGCCGGGACCGGGATGGCAAGCGGCACCGCATAGATAGAGTCCCGCGACCGGGGTGGCGTGGGCCGAGCCCGGGACGCTGGCGCGCGCGGCCAACATCTGGTCGGGATGGATCAGGCCGTGCGTGAAGTCGCCGTTCGTCGCGCCGTGCATTGCGGCGAAATGGTCGGAAGAGAAGACCGCGCGCTCGACGATTCGCGAGCGGAAGTCCGGCAGGTAGCGACAGATGTGATCGATCACCCGCTCGGCCATCTCGTCGCGCAGCTTGCCCCGCTCGTCATCCGGCGCGTCGCAGGGGAAGAAGAATCCATACGCGCTCGCGATATGAAATCCCGGCGGCGCGAGGCTCGGGTCCATGATCGTCGGGATCTGGAACGCGATCGGAACGTGCTCGGGCAGCTCGCCGCGCTGACACGCCTCGTAGCTCGCCTGCATCTGCTCGGGATCCGGGACCATCGCGCCCCCGAAGCGCGCATAGATGTCGTCATTCAAGGAAGACCACTCGCCGCCATATTCCGGCAGCCCATCGAGCTTGAAGAGCAGGTGGACCCAGGCGCCCTTCTGCTCGATCCCCCGCACGTCCTCGAGAAAGTCGTCGGACAGCGAGCCTTCATCCAACAGTCGCAAGAAGGTCGACGGCTTGTCGAGATTCGAGAGAATCGTCCTGGCCCGGAGGATCTCACCGCTGCGAAGCTCGACACCGACGGCCCGCCCCTCTTCGACGACGATCCGCTT
Source organism: uncultured delta proteobacterium (assembly GCA_963698485.1). GTDB lineage: Bacteria > Myxococcota_A > UBA9160 > UBA9160 > UBA4427 > UBA4427. Next base: position 30,309 of record CAVORA010000008.1, read on the forward strand.
GACGTGCTGCTTGAGTCGTACCTCGCCCCCCTTCGCTTCGATCGAGCGCGCCAACGCTTCCGGAAGCGAGCCCATGCCCCCCTTGACCCGCCGCATCAGGCCTCCACTGCCGTTCAGCGCGAGGGTGTAGACGAGGCAGAAGGCGGAGCCGGGCGAGTACGGCCCCTTGTAGGTCGACTGGATCGCGGCAAAGGAGAGCAGGGCCCGAAACGTTCGATGCTTGACCGGGTCGGGGAAGAAGCGATCGATCAGGTCCATCGCCGAGCCGCGAAACACGAGCTCCAGCTGCTCGCGCGCTGCGGCGTCAGGCGCCTCCGCGAGCAGCTCGTCCATGGAACGGGGCAGGCGCCCGGCCGTGAACCGATCCATCACGGCGGCCGGGTATCGACAAAAGCGAATGAGGCGGACGAACCCGAGCATCGCTCGTGGCCCGTGGTCGAAGAGGAGATGCACGAGCTGTCGGATCGGGTTGCGATAGAAGACCAGTGGCTTCGCGCCGGCATTCGGAAGATTGATCGCCATCACGGGCAGGTCGATGAACTCGGCGCCGTTTCCTTCGAAGTCGAGCGCGTCGACCACCTCCTTGGCGAGGGGGAAGAGGCAGCTGGCGCCGACCTCGTTCCGACAACCCTTCAAGATCTCGCGCGTGCCGGTCATGCCGCCGACGTAGCCGTTCTTCTCGAGTACGAGGACATCACGCCCGTCTGCTGCGAGGGTCGCCGCCGCGGCCAGACCGTTGTGCCCGGCTCCGATCACGATCGCATCCAGTTCACCCATCGTGGCCTCCCTGAGCGGATAAGGGTCGAGCTCGCTCCAGCCGTCGCCGAATCCCAACCGATCACCCGATCGAATCCGTGATCCGTCGAGCTCAAGCCGCCGCGACCGGCGTCGGCTCTCCACGTTCGATGGCCGCATCGATCTCGCAGGCGACATCGACCAGGACCTTCTCGACCAGAGCACGGTCGACCCGCTCCGCGATCGCGACCGCGCCCGCCTGAACGAGCATCTCGGGCAGACGCGAACGCAAAGCATCGAGAACCCACGCGACCATCGGTCCGTGGGCCGCCGAATCGAACTCGATCACGGTCTGGTGGCCTGCTTGCGGCTCGAGGTAGTGGTAGTGGGGATAGTCCTCGAAGCAGTCGAAGCGGAGGTACTCGTGTCCGTCTTCGGTCCCGAAGACATGCACCGAGATTCCGTCCTCGTCGATCACATCGCCCAGGGAGTCCGGCGTCACGTTGCCGAACTTCGCACGCGCATCCGCGCCGTATTCCTCGGCAATGATCTGCTCGTTCAATCGTCGATATTCGATTCCGAACGAGATGGCTCCGGCCTCGAAAATCCGGGTGAACCGAGCGATCGCGGGGATCGGAAGGACTTCGTAGCGGATGGACATGTCGATCTCCGATCGTGCAGAGGACGAGCCAACGCGGCGCGACCTGAGGGGCTCGCCGCCGCCCCCGCCATCATCCGAAACGATGACATACGGAGCCAGGTCCGCCACCGGCATGATGGCGGCCTGATCCGCTCACCCGATCCACGCATAGCAGGCGGCGGCCGTCCGGAAGCTCGTCCGAATCGAGCTGCCCGTGCGTCTTGGGAATTCAACGGCGAGCCGAAGACCTTCCTCGTCTCCGGGATGTCTACGCTACCGTGCGCCTACCAACCCCTGTCGTGGCCCGACCGCGCCTCTCACCGGAGTCTTCGTGAAGCGATCGATTCTTCTCTTCTCCATCGCCCTCGTCTTCCTCCTCTCGTTCGTCCCGGGCTTCGCGTCCGCCGAGACGGGCTTTCAGCTCGGAGTACCCGATCGGAACTTCCCGGACGATCCGGCCGTCAGCGGCATGCGAGTCTCACTCCTCTGGGGAAACAATGACCGCACATCGGGCTTCGATCTCGGACTCTTCTCGGTCAGCCAGACCCGCGTCCGAACCGGCTTCGCCCTCGTCGGCGGCATGAGTCGCGTGACCGAGAAGTCGGACGGTGCGATCGCGCTGAGCTTCATCAACTACCACACGGGCTCCGACACGGGCGCGAACCTGGCCTTCATCAACATGTTGAACAACACGAAGGGCGCGTTCAACTCGGGCCTCATCCAGATCGCCGAGGGGGAGACTTCGGTCGACCTCGGCGGCATCAACGTGTCGAAGAAGTCCCAGGTCCAGATCGGCTTCGTCAACGTCACTCAGGAGATCACGGGCTTTCAGCTCGGCTTCTTGAACATGGCCGAGAACGGCTTCTTCCCTTTCTTCCCGATCTTCAACTATGCCAAGAAGAACTGAGGGCCCATGGAGAAGCGCCTTCGTTTCGAATACCTCGCTGATTCGCGCCTCCGCCGCGTGAAGGACGAGGCCGGACGATTTCAGCGACGGCGGCGGTCCTCCACGCGATAGATCCGAGCCATGCCCTGGCTCACCGCCGCAGCCGTCGGCAACGCAAGCCCCGACTTTCGGGCCAGCTCGAGCGCGTGCGCGAGGTCCTTCTCTGCGTTGAAGAGCTGCACCCTTTGCGCATCCTGATAGTCGTCGGGCATGATCGTGTCTTCCGGGAGAGCAGCCACCGGAACGAATTGCATCTCCATGTCGGAGAGCTGCCCGTTGGCCCGCGTGGCCTCGATCAGATGATTGCTGTCGATCCCGGCTGCCTCCGCCAGCGCGAAGGCTTCACGAACCGCGGCGAAGTGGACGTAGGAGAGCAGGTTCACGGCCAGCTTGAGCTTGGCCCCGGCGCCTCGCGGACCGGCGTGGACCACGAGCTTGCTGCTGGCGTCGAGTACGGGTCTGACCTTCTCGACCTCGGCCTCGTCGCCACCGACCAGAAAGACCAGCTCACCCGCGCGGGCCCCACGCTCGCCTCCTGTCACCGCGGCGTCGATCACGGTGCAGCCCCGTCGAGCGGCCTCGACCTGCATCTCTTGCACCGTCTCGGGCCTCACCGTGCTGTGGATGATCACCACGCCGCCCGCTGCAAGCTCGTCCAGTGCTCCGGGCCCGCCGTCACCCACCAGGACCGCACGCACATGCTCATCCGCCGGGACACAGAGGCAGAGCACATCCGAGGCGGCAGCGACCTCCGTGGCCGAGCGACCCGCACGCGCACCCGTCTCGACCAATGCCTTCACCGAATCGGGAACGAGATCGAAAACCGTGGTCTCGAATCCGGCGGGTGCAAGATGGGAAGCCATGGGCCTCCCCATGCTCCCGAGACCAATGTATCCAACGCGCATATCAACCTCCTGTGCCAGAACTCAACGGACATTCATGCTCCGCGCGATGGTAGTACCGAGGCGACAGACCCGGCAGCGCAGGCAGCCTCGGTCGGGACGTCCCGAAACGGCATGGAGATGGCGTCGAGATCGCCGGGACCGGGCGTTGCCTCGTAGCCCACGTTCCCGCCACTCAACGGATTCGATCCACCGTGCAAGGGACGACGGTCGGCGAATCGCGGCTCCCGGATTTGACATCCGAAGCGGATCGGCCGAGGTTTGACGCGAGTCGGGATCGCGCACCGGATCTTTCGAATCGAGCCGAGCGAACCCATCCGAACGATGCGGAGCCAGGGAGAGCCACTTGTCGACCATCTCAGAGCCAATCATGGACGCCCGTCCCTTCGATCCGCGCTCGCCCGAGTACCTGCGAGATCCCTACGCCCGTCTGCGGGATTTGCGCGCCCAGGGCCCGTGCCATGTCGACCCGGGCAGCGGTCAATGGTTCCTGCTCGGCTACGACGAGGTCGGAGCCGGCCTGACGCGAATCACCCGGGGCCACGACGATGGTCCCGATCGCCACATCCACTTTCCGGAGAATCCCTTCTCCTTCGACGGCCCTGGTCATACCGGACCGCGTGGCCTGCTCGCCGCGACCTTTGCGAATCGCGCGCTCGCGAAGTTCCGCGAGCGCGCTCAGCAGATCGTCGACGATGCGCTGCGCGACAAGGAGAGCGGCGCCGAGCTGCGCGTGATCGAAGAGATCGGATTCCCCCTCCCCTACCACATCACGCGCGACATCCTGGGCGTACCCGATGTCGAGAACCGAGACGAGCTCCGAGACTGGACCTGGAAGAGCCTCGAGCTGATCGACGCCTTCCTGCCCGACGAGAAGCTGAAGCAGAACATGGAGGCGACGGGCCATCTCGCCGAGCATCTCGCCGAAGTGCTCGAGTGGAAACGCGGGCATCTGGGGGACGACGTCTTCTCGATCATCATTCGGGCAGCCGACGAGGGCGAGATCATGCAGCCTCGGCAGATCCTCCCCTTCATCCACACGCTGTATCTCGCGGGCATGCACACCACGGTCAACCAGACCGCGCTCTCGCTCTACACCCTGCTCACCCACCGCGACCAGTGGGAGCACTTGCGATCGAAGCCGGAGCTGCTCGAGAATGCGGTCGAAGAGATCCTGCGATTCGAGCCGACGGCTCAATACATGCGCCGGACCACGGAGAGGGATGTAGATGTCGGTGGAGTCACCATCCCCGCCGGCGTGAACGTCGTGTGCTGGATCGCGTCAGCGAACCGGGACGAAGCGCAATGGGGTCCCACCGCCGACGAGTTCGACATCACCCGATCGAACGCACGTCAACACATCGCGTTCGGGAAAGGTCCGCACGTCTGTCTCGGGAGCTGGCTCGCCCGCCTCGAGCTGCAGGTCGTGCTCGGTACGATCCTGCGCCGCTTCCCGGGAACCACGATGCCCGAGCAGGAGCTCATCTGGTCGAGCAACGTGATTCGTGGGCCGGAGGAGCTGGTGCTTCGGCTCGAGGATTGAGCTGGGGCTCATTCCGGGAGACGCTCAGGACGTCTCGGCGTCCTCCGGGTCGTGCGCTGGCTCGAACACGAACCCGGCGTAGTCCTTGGCAGCCACGTCGGCGATGCGCTGGTAGTACAGCGAGCCACCGAGGTACGCCGAGAAGCCGCGAGGCTTGCCCGGGATGTTCGCGCCGGTCCACCAGGAGTCGGTCCGGGGAAAGAGCGTGGCATTCGCGATGCCGCTGACCTCGTTGCCCCAGGCCTCTTCGCTCTCCGCCGTGGGCTCGCTGGCGCCCAGCCCGTGCTCGCGAAGATGGTTCATGAACTCGCCGATCCAATTCAGCTGCCGCTCGGCGCCGAGCGGCATGTTGTAGAACACGCCGGGCGAGCCGGGACCGTGGATCATGAAGAGGTTCGGGAAGCCGGCAATCGATGAGACCGAGATAGTTGTGGAATCGGTCGTGCCATCTCTCCTTCAGACTCAAGCCATCGCGGCCCTTCGGATTGAGGCGCAGCATCGAGCCGCTGATGGCGTCGAAGCCGGTCGCCAGCACGAGCATGTCGATCGGGTGCTCGCCCGTTCGGGTCACCACGCTGTTCTTCGTGAAGCGCTCGATCGGATCCTCGCGCAGGTCGACCAACGTGACGTTGTCGCGGTTGTAGGTTTCGAAGTAGCCGTTCTCGAGGATCGGCCGCTTGGTCATCACGAAGTGATCCGGCATCAACTTCTCGGCCGTCACGGGGTCCTTCACGATCTCGCGGATCTTGCCGCGCACGAAGTCGGCCAACGTCGTGTTGGCCTCCTCGCTCACGGCGATGTCGCTGTAGCCGTCCAGGAAGAAATGGAAGCTCCCGCGCTGCCATAGCTTTTCGTAATGCGCCTCGCGCTCTTCGGGCGTGTGCCTCGAGGGCCGAACGCGAGGTGCCCTCGTGCGGGAAGCCGCCGGGATTCGCGATCATCATCGCCTTGATCTCTTCCCAGTTCTCCCTCGCCTCCTCCATCTCGTCCGGGCGTGATGGGACGGTTGCCCGCCGGAAAGGCGAATTGCGCCGTGCGCTGGAGCACCGTCACGTGCGCCGCCTCTTTGGCGATCTCCGGGATCGCCTGAATCCCCGAGGAGCCCGTTCCGATCACGGCGACGCGCTTGCCCTCGAAGGAGACGGGCTCGTGCGGCCATTGGCCCGTGTGATAGACCTCGCCCGCGAAGTCGTTGATCCCCGGGATGTCGGGCATGTTCGCCTTCGAGAGAGCGCCCACGGCACAGATCAGGAATTGCGCGGAGGCGCGCACGCCGGTGCTGGTCTCCACCGTCCAGCGCTGCGCCGCTTCGTCGTAACGCGCGTCCTGCACCCAGGTCTCGAACTGGATGTCGCGGCGGAGGTCGAGCTTGTCGGCGACGAACTCGAGGTAGGCCAGCACGTCGGACTGCTCGGACTGGGTCTCGGCCCAGTCCCACTCCTTCATGAACTCATCCGAGAAGGTGTAACAGTAGAAGGGGCTGCCCGGGCCATCGACCCGCGCACCCGGGTAGCGGTTGTACCACCAGGTGCCGCCGATGTCGCTCGCCCCATCGTACACACGGACAGAGAGACCCATCTCGCGCAGGTGGTGGAGGGCGTACATGCCGCTGACACCCGCTCCGATGACCACGACGTCATAGTGTTCGATCGATCCGCTCTGCTTCTGAGACTGATTCTTGCTCGCCATTCTTCCCTCTCTTCCTGCTGCCTGGGCACTTTCCCTGCGCCCTGCGCGCGTAGATGCTTCGCGCGGTGAGCCAGTCGTGCTCGTACTATGCCATCCGCCGGGTCCCGTGTCCCACCGACGGCAACGCCCCCGCGATGGCGGATCCGCTCTGGCTCATGCGCTCTCCCACGATTCGATCATCTCGTCGATCGTGACCACGTGGACGACTTTCAGGTCATCGTCCAGCAGCTCGTACATGCGCCCATCGGGCGTGTGGTGACCGTAGAAGATCAGGGCGCCGTCCTTCCCGCCCCGCTCCATGTGCGGATGGACATCTCCGGTCGTCAGGTGGTGCTCGCCCGCGCGCCGCACCTTCTGTCGAGTCTCACCGCCCGGCAGGAGATCCGTCAGATGCTGCTCGCCCTCGAGAACGAGGACCGAGGTCGTCGTCACGTGGCGATGGCGATTGCAATGTCCACCATCGCCACGGAAGCGCAGGATCATGTCGAACGTCCCGGCCTCGCGGTCGTATCCCAGAACGGTCTGCTCGTAGTCGACGGTATAGAGGGGGGAGCTGTCGTCATGGTATCGAACCCAGCGATACTGATCGGCATCGAGTCGCGAGATCGGCATGGGGAGCCTCCAAAACAGATTCGTCCGGAACCGGACCTCATGATGTGTCAGAACTCCGCCGCGTGCTAAGCGGCCTTTTCGTCTTACTGCATCCATCCTGCGTGCTCTCGAGCGGCCTTCGTTTCCCACTGGCCTGGAGATCTGCTGATCGGAGCCGCCACCCGCCGGGATCGCCGGAAATCTTCGATCGGGATCCGACTCTGCTGAAAGAGTCTCTACCGAGCAGACTAAATGGCGGTGGGGGAGTCGAGCGGCCACCCATCTCCCGCCAGATCGCGCCCCGATCAGGACCTGCTCACGCGGCCCAGGTAGCGATCGAACCAGTCCAGATTCTCTCGCACGAAGTCGCCCAGCGGCCAGCCGAAGTGACCCGCATCGAAAAGGACATGACGCTTGTCCTCCGGCGGAGTCGACACGATCCGGAAGAACGCCTGCTGCAGCTCGAGCGGAAACACGAAATCGTGTCGACCATTCACCATCAACATCGGAATGTCGATCCGACGCGCCAGACTGGCGCGAAGCGCGGCCGTCTCGTGGGGCGACGAGGCGGCGAAGCCGCCGCTCCAGAAAGCGACAGTCCGCAGCCGGGACTCCCGCGAGACCACCGTGCCGCCCACTGCTGCACCGAGACTCAGGCCCACGAATGCGATGCGATCGGCGTCGACATCCTCACGCGACTCGAGGTAGTCGATCGCCAGGCTCAGGTCCCGCCCCCAGCTCCGCACGATCTCCGCCTGGGTGTTCGCATCGCCGAAGAAGCGCTCCGAGGTCGAGCCGTCGTTCCGCTCGTGCGTGCCGTTCCAGATCGGCATCACGAGCATCCGACCGCTCTGGCGGAGGAACTCGGCCACCTTGAGATCGAAGCCGAGCAGGGACGAATTATCGCGATTGACGATCGCGTTCAGCCCCCCGAACCAGACGATCACCTGGTAGGGCGGCTTCACGCCTTCCGGCGGAAACACGAGAACGGGCAGGTCTTCCTCCGAGTACGGTGCATCGACCTCCGCGCGAACTCCCCGAATTTCGCCGTCGAGCTCGATCGGAAATTCCTCGGCGACGACAGGGCCCTTCGCGTAGCGCGACATCTGGTCCAACAGCTCGAGGGCATCGTCGGAGAGCGGCTTCATGGACTCGTAGTCCGGGAACGAGACGTCGACCGAAGCCAGTAGCGAAGGATCCGGGGCACCGTGCGGGTACGTCGCCAGGCGAAATCCTTGCGAGGGGCGCCGGCTCCAGGGCGAGGCCGACGAAGCCAATGAGGCGTTGTAGGCCGGATCGTCCCAGCCCAGGCCGAGCGTAAAACGCTCGCCGGTGCCGCGCGCGGTGCGCACCCACTCCGAGACGTTGCCGAACATGTCGAGCGCGCCGACTGCGCTCCGCCCCGTCGTCGTTCCGACCGGAAGGGGGCCCTTCGAGCCGAGGTTGCTCTGGGCGGCGAGCGCAGGTGCGAGCGGCTCCATGATCTCGATATCGGGCAGCGCCGCCGCCGCCCAATGATAGGCGGTGGGCAGCTCCCGGCCCCGGAAGCGCGCGTACGCCATCGCTTCGTACCAGCTCACGCCGCCTAACGGAAGCCCGCCTTCGCCGTCGGGATGCCGGCCGGCGATCCAACCCGCCGGTCCGGGTCGCGCCGTCGAATCGACGAAACGCTCCATCGCCTGCGCAAAGGTCAGCGTGCCCTCGGCATCGACGAAGGGCTCCTGCCAGAACTCCTCGCGCCGGTAGCCACCCGCCTCGACGAACTCCTGATAGTCGGCGTTGGTTACTTCGGTCCGATCGATGAAGAAGCGATCGAGCTCGTAGCTCTTGGCGACAGGGAACCCGCCAAGGGACACCTGGAGATAGGTTCGCCCGGGGACCGCAACGACGTCGCCTTCGACCTCCTCGACGCGATCGAGGACATACCGAGACGGCCAGCGGAACAGAGGACCCGGAGCGCGCGTCGGGAGGCGAGCAAAGGTCCGCGTCACGAATCCCGGCTTCTCGATCCGCCACAGCGAAGGACCGCGCGGCACGCGCACCTCGACGATCGGTGTCTCTCCAAGAACCGTCCACGGCGCCTCGGGATCGTCGTACCTGCGGTACGAGACGGTGGCGCCGGGTGGCTCCGTCTCGAAGGCGACCGGGGCGGAGATCAGCAGCCAGACACTCTCGAGCGCCGGCTGGACGCCGAGACTCGCCTCGAGCTGGCTGGCCAAGGCGAACGCACCGTCGAAATCATTGCGCTCGATGCGGCGAACGAGCTCCGGCTGTCCGATCTCCTGGGCCCAGCGCACCTGGTCCCAGAACACGAACCCGCGGTAGCCGGCGTAGGTCGCCACGACGATCAGCAACGCCACCCCGATGCGTCCGACCCAACGAGTCGGCCGCTTCCGCATCGCAGCGGCCAGCCCGTTCGCGTTGCGATTGGCCCCGAGATCGAAGGCGAAACCCACGATCACCGCCACGGGGAACCCGAGCGCGAGCACCAGGATGAGCGTGCGCAACGACGCCTCGGGAAATCCGAGCGGCTCGAAGGTGATCTCGGCGATCTGCAGCAAGACCCACGCGGCGACCGCGTACATCGCCGCGACCCGGAACACACGCCGCCGCTTCAGCTCTTCGACGAATTCGGACACGCGGCTCATGAAACGATGATATGCCGAAAGAACGGGATTCGCGCGCCAATCGGAGCAGCAAACCGAAGCGGCGAAACGACCCGCCCAGACGAGTGCGGGGGTCGACTCGAATCGCCACGGCTCCAGGCAGTACCTGTTTCGGCATGACCTGTCCTCGACGGCCAGACTCCCCGGAATCGCGTGGATTTCTGGACGCGGCTCCGAATGTGTCGAGGCCTTCGCGGCCCGCGCAGGCCGGCTGGGGTCAGCGACTTCTCGATCATCGAGCCCTTGCCGCCGGCCGAATCAGGACATCGGAGCTCCCGGCCCTCCGCGATTCGTTGCCCCCGGAAGCAGTTGACCGGATCGTGCGAAGCGCGGGTGTCGTATTTCGGGTGTCGTATCATGGTCGCATGGGATGGACACCGAGCTACTGCACGCTCGATCGATCGACGATGTTCGGGCTGCCCGAGACGCTCGAAGAGCAGGCTCGCGCTGCGGCCGCCGCGGGCTTTGGACTGCTGAGCGCCGACCTCTTCAGCCTGCGGACCTATCGCGATACGCACGGCGGCGTGCAGCAGCTTCGCGATGTGCTCGACGCGAACGACATCACGGTCTTCGACCTCAGCGGCATCACCGTCACCGATGACCGAGCCGAGACCCTCGCCGAGCTCGACGAGTTCCTGAGCTTCGCCGACGTGCTCGGTGCCACCTGGATCCAGTCCCGGATGCCGGTCGACAACGCGACCTCACGACGGATCTACGCCGAGGTGGCCGACCGGGTCGCGTCGGCCGGGCTGGGCCTGGCGTTCGAGTACAGCTCCTTCGTGCCGATCCGGTCGCTTCGCCAGGCAAGCGACTTCGTCGCCGAGATGGCAACCCGCGCGCCCCGGCAGGCGCTGATGATCGATACGTGGCATTTCTATCAATGCGGGGACACGCTCGACCGCCTCCGCGAGCTCGACCCCTCGCTCTTCGGGTACCTCCAGCTCGACGATGCGCTGGACCCGGGTCCCGACAGCCGCTTCGACACGCTGAATCGACGGACGCTCCCCGGGCGCGGCAAGCTCGACCTGGTCGGGTTCATGTCGGTCTGCGACGAGATCGGCCTCGAGGGCGTCGTGTCGATCGAGGTGATGAACGAAGAGCTGCGTCGACTCGACGTCGACGACTACGCGAGACAGGTGGCCTCGACGACCCTCGAAGTCCTCGAACGAGCGGAGGGCGCAGGTCGCTCGGATCGCTGAGGCAACGCGAGAGCAGCCCCTTCGCGCGACGCAGAGCACTCAGATCGCTGCTCGTCCTGCAGTGATCCCACCATCGACGAAGAGGGTCTGGCCCGTCACGTAGCGGGCGGCGTCGCTGCACAGAAACGAGACGACGTCGGCGATGTCCCCGGGCTCGCCGACGCGCCCGATCGGGATGCTCTTTCCGCGCTCGATGCGTCGTTCGCCGCTGTGGCTGCCCGCGCTGCCCTCGGTGACGACGAGGCCCGGTCCGACCGCGTTGGCTCGAATCTGATGTTCGCCCCACTCGATGGCCATCTGTTTGGTCAGGGAGATCACCGCCGCCTTGGTGGCCGGGTAGACGCCGGTGCCGGGGGAGTTGGTCCAGGCGGCCGCCGAGGACAGATTCACGATCGACCCTCCACCGGCCGCGATCATCTTCGGGGCCAACGCACGGCTGCACGACAACACGCCGATGACGTTGACGCCGAGCACCGACGTCACGTGCTCGGGGGTCGAATCGAGGAGCGAGTCGTAATGCCAGATCCCTGCGTTGTTCACCAGGATGTCGCAGGCTTCGATGCTCGCGGCCAGGGCGTCGACCGATGCCCAGTCGCTCACGTCGCATTGCCGCGCCTCGCCGCCGACGGCGGCGGCGGTGCGTTTCGCCGTCTCGCCGTCGAGGTCGACGGCGATGACGTGGTGTCCGTCGCTGGCGAGCCGGATGGCGATCGCCTTCCCGAGCCCCCGCCCGGCGCCCGTGATCACGGCAGTGCCCATGATGACGTCTCCCCTGGTGCTGGGGGAACTCTAGTGCAACGGGATACGAGGTGGGTGCATGCATCGTCGGGGAGCTGGGGCGACTGCTCGACCGATGTCTCGAATTCGGCCCGGGTACGCCGAAGCTCTGGCAGAGGCTAGATTGGCTGGCGTGGAGAACCCCGCCGACGAGCGCACGCGTGCAAAGCAGTGGCTCCGTGCCCGACTGACGGAGGGCGATCGGCCGCGAGCGGAGTGGCGCGAGCTCTGGGCGGCGGGCTGGGAGCAGCTGATCCGCACGCCCTTCGAGGAGCTGGTCGATCCACGCGCCGCGGCCGAGCTGGCGGATCGCCTCGCCGACTCGCAGCTCCTGATCGAGGTCCCGGCGCCGCTGCTGCGCAGGGTCATTCATGCCGCGATCGAATCCCTGCGCGAAGACGACGAGCCGCTTCACCGATTGATGCCCGACGAGGCGCGCCGACGACTGCGCGAGGCGGTGGCCCGTCCCGGCCTGGTGCACCCCGATTGGGTTCACGCCACGCTGCGGGGCGAGGCGGTCGAAGCGGTGCTCAACGACATGCTCTATCGGGTGCTCAAGGACTTCTCGACCCTGATCCCACGGATGATGACGAAGACGACGTCGCTCGGGCGCTTCCGCCTGATCGGCGGGGCGGGGGCGCTCGCCGAGCGGTTGATCCTCGAGGTCGAGAAGCTGATCGAGCCGGAGATCCGCGGGTTTCTCGCCGACCGCACGGGGCCCGTGCTCGAGAGCGCCGCCGAGTTCACGATCGCGCGAATCGACGATCCGGAACAGCTCGAGTTCCGCGCGACGTTCGTCGACTTCGTGCTCTCGCGCTCCCCGGGCTTTCTGCTCGTCAGCGTCGACGAGCCCCTGATCGAGGATCTCGAGCTCGCGGTGGGCGCGACGCTTCGGCACCTGTCGGAGGCCCCGGAAGCCAGAGAGGCCGTCCGCGACTGGATCGAACGCGGGATGCAGTACTGCGAGGGGAAGACGGTCGGCGAGGTCCTCGAGCTCGACGAACGGAGCCCCGCGCCTCCTGTCGATGCGCTGGCGGACGCGAGCTGGCCGGCCTTCCGAAGCCTGATCGAGAGCCCCTACGCCCAGCGCTGGATGGACGGCCTCGTCGACGAGCTGCTCGACTTCGTCGCTACATGACCCGTCGACGAACCTCCCCCAGCCGCTCGATCGACTCGATCACGGCGGCGGGCTCCTCGACGAAGTGTCGGGCGATCACCTGGTCGAAGCCCGCGGCCTCGAGGGATCCGAAGGCCTCCGCCACCTGATCGATCGTGCCGATGATCGTCGCCTCAGGACTCACGCCCGGCCCCGCCCGGGCGAGCGCCGGACGCACGTAATGCTCGAGCTCGCGTTCGTCGGCCGCGACGTGGAGATTGCGGCGGATCGGCGTCGCCCGCGGCGGGCGTCCGAGTCGATCGCAGAGCGCAAGGTAGTCGTGGAGCCGCTCGGCGGCCGGGCCGGGGGGCAGCCCGGGCTCGACCAGCCAGGCGTCGGCCAGGCGCGCGGCGCGCTCGACGGCCACAGGCGCGCTCGCTCCGATCCAGAACGTGACCGGCTCGACGGGCAAGGGAGCGATCCGATGGCCGTCGACGGCCTCCCCCGCCAGCAGCCGCGAGAGGATCTCGAAGTGGCGTTCGAAGACGGCACCGCGCGTCCGCAGATCCGCGCCCATTGCCTTGAACTGAGCGGGATCGCGACCGACACAGAGCTGCGCGACGAAGGGGCCGCCGCCGATCGCGGCCAGGGTGCCGATCTGCTCGGCCACCAGCATGGGGTTCCAGAGCGGCAGCAGGAAGAGCGCGCCGAAGGGCGCGTCGCCCCACTCTGCCAGCAGGCGTCCGAGCATCGGCACGTTCTGCATGTAGGGCTCGGTCGTCGCGTGGTGGTCGCCGAGGAAGAGCGAGTCGAGTCCGGCCCTCCGGGCCGCGGCGGCGCGCTCGATCATGCTCCGAGCGATCGCGCGCGGATCCCCATCGGGATAGGAGCTCCGAATCGACGTGCCTACGCGCATCGCTGCACGATATCGCCGCGCCTGCGTCCTGCCACCGCGCCGCGGGCGCGCGAGGCCCGTCGCGACGGTCGTGCGCGCTCAGGGTCCGGTCGGGGACTCGAACCGGACGGGCAGCGTCTCCAGCCCGCGCAGGAAGAGGCTGTCGCGATAGGCCGGCGGCCGATCCTCGTCGAGGCGAAGGCTCGGGAGGCGCCGCAGCAACGTCTCGAAGGCGCTGCGGAGCTCCATCCGCGCGAGCGACTGTCCGAGGCAGGTATGCCGGCCGAGTCCGAAGCTGACGTGCTCGTTCGGGCTGCGCGTCACGTCGAGGCGATCGGGATCGCGGAAGGCCGCGGGATCGCGGTTGGCGCCGCCGTTGAAGAGGATGCAGACTTCTCCCGGCTCGATCGTACAGCCGCCTAGCATGAAGGGGACGTCCGCCACGCGTTGGCTGATCTGCACCGATGTGTCGTAGCGAAGCAGCTCCTCCACCGCGGTCGGGATCGCCTCGGGCTTGCGCCGCAGGTACTCGAGCTGCTCGGGATGACGCAAGAGCGCGAGCGTGCCCATGCCGATCAGGTCCTGCGTAGTCCCGTGCCCCGCCTGGAGCAGGATGTAGCAGCTGCCGACGAGATCCTCGTCCGACAGCCGATTGCCGTGCTCGTCCTCGGCGTCCATCAGGGCGCTCATCAGGTCGAAGCGTGGCGTGCGGCGGTGATCCTCGATCAGCTCCATGAAATAACGCGTGTAGCCGAGCGTCGCCTCCTCGCCGCGCCGGATGATCTCGTCGGTGATGCCCCCGATCTCGCCCCGCCGGCTGGAATCGATCGCCCAGCCGTAGAACTGCGGAAGATCCTCGGTCGGAACGCCTAACATCTCGCAGATCACGACCATCGGCAGCCGAAAGGCGAAGTCGTGGACCAGGTCCATGCGCCCGTCGGGCTCGACCGTGTCGATCAGCTCCTCGAGCACCCCCTGGATGCGATCCTGGCGGAGGTCGACCGAGCGAGGCGTGAAGGCGCGCGAGATCAGCGCACGGACGCGATCGTGCTTCTCGGGCGAGAGGAAGAGCAGCGTGTTGCGCTGCATCTCGACGAAGGCGCGGCCCGCGGGCCCGACGTCGAAGGCCGCCGTTCCGCGTTCGTCGCTGCGCACGTCGGGATGCTTCAGCGCGTGCCGGACGTCGGCGTAGCTCGTCACGACCCAAGCGGGATGTCCGGTGGCCTGATCGGTCCGCAGGACCGGGGCCAGCTCGCGCAGCCGGTGCAGATAGGGATAGAGGCTGCCCCGCCGCTTCGGATCCAGCACGATCCCCAGGATCTCCTCGGGATCGCCCAGCGCGGCGGCGACGGCAGTGTCGCGTTCCATCCGGACTTCGGGGTCTTCGCTCACGGGTGCTCGACCTCCATGGGGTTGCCGGCCAGCGTCCGGGTCGAGCCGGCGAGACCCTGGGACCACGCCGGACGCCCGATTCAGGGTAACGCGCTCGGGGAGCGTCGGGGTATGCTGTCAGAACCCCAGCAGGAGGCGCAGCATGTTCGACGTCCTGATCCGGGGCGGACTCGTGGTCGACGGGACGGGCGGGCCCGCGCGGCGCGCCGACGTCGGCCTGCGCGACGGGCGAATTGCGGAGATCGGCGCCCTCTCGGGCCCCGCCCGCGAGACCCTCGACGTCGAGGGGCGCATCGTCGCCCCGGGCTTCGTCGACGTGCACACACACTACGACGCCCAGGCCTTCTGGGACCCGACCCTCTCCCCCTCTCCCTATCACGGCGTCACGACCATCGTCGGCGGAAACTGCGGGTTCAGCATCGCGCCGCTGTCGCCCGAGGCCGGGCCCTATCTGATGCGCATGCTCGCTCGGGTCGAGGGCATGCCGCTCGAGAGCCTGCGCGAGGGCGTCCCATGGGACTGGTCGAGCTTCGGGGAGTACCTCGCGCGGCTCGAAGGGCGGCTCGCGGTGAATGCCGGCTTCATGGTCGGCCACTCCGCCCTGCGTCGTGTCGTGATGGGAGAGCGGGCCGTCGGACACGCGGCGAGCCCGCGCGAGCTCGAGGCGATGAACGCGCTGCTGCGAGCGTCGCTGGCCGAGGGCGGTCTCGGCTTCTCCTCGACGCGGTCGGCGGCGCATAACGACGCCGACGGTCAGCCCGTCCCGTCCCGTCACGCGGAGCTCGAGGAGCTCTACGGACTGTGTCGCACGACCGGCGAGTTCCCCGGCACGTCGCTCGAGATGCTGCCGGGCACGAGCACCTTCAGCGAGGAGGACAAGGAGATCCTCACGCAGATGTCGCTCGCGGCGGATCGGCCCGTCAACTGGAACCTGATCGCGCCGCGGGCCGACATGCCCGAGGTCATGGAGAACCAGCTCGGCGCCTCCGACTATGCCGCGGAGCGCGGAGCGGTCGTGCTGGCGTTGACGGTGCCCCAGGAGCTCTCCGGCCGTGTGAACCTGCTGTCGGGCTTCGCCTTCGACGCGCTGCCTCGCTGGGCCGAGGTGATCGGCCTGCCGGTCGAAGCGCGCAAGAAGGCGCTGGCCGACCCGGCCATTCGAGACGCACTCAGGCGCGGCGGCGAGGAGCAGGGGCCAGGCCCGCTCAAGGGTCTCACGCGATGGGGCGAGATCGGGATCGAGGAGACCTTCGAGCCGGAGAACCACAGCTGGCAGGGGCGGACCGTCGGCGAGCTCGCGGCCGAGCGCGGCGTCGATCCGCTCGACGCGCTGCTCGACCTGTCGCTCTCCGAAGGACTGCGGACCTCCTTCGCGTCGCCGACGGAGGGGCAGACCGATCCCGAGAGCTGGCGGATGCGAGCCGCCTCCTGGACCGACCCGCGCACCATCGTGGGCGCCTCGGACGCCGGCGCCCATCTCGACATGATGGACACCTTCGCCTTCACGACGCAGCTGCTCGGCCGCGGAGTGCGCGAGATGTCGCTCGTCAGCTTCGAAGAAGGCGTGCGTCAGCTGACCGACGTGCCGGCTCGTCTCTACGGGCTGCGCGAACGAGGCCGGCTCGAGCCGGGCTTTCATGCAGACGTCGTCGTCTTCGATCCCGACCGCGTCGGCAAGGGTCCGACCTACACCCGCTTCGACCTGCCCGCCGGCGCGCCGCGCCTCTACGCCGAGGCGGAGGGCATCGATCATGTTTTCGTGAACGGCCGCGAGATCGTTCGGAACGGACTCGATACCGGGGCGCGGCCCGGGTCGATCCTGCGCTCCGGTCGCGATACCCGGACGGTGGAGAACCAGACATGGATTTCGACCCTCGAGCGCTGAGCGCGATCGAAGACCCCTATCCGGTCTTCGCCGAGCTTCGCGAGCAAGCCCCGGTCTTCCACGCCGCCGATCGAGGCCTCTGGGTCGTGTCGCGCTACGACGACGTCCGCACGATCCTGCTCGATGCCGAGACGTATGCCTCCGGACAGGGGACGGTGCCGACGGGCTTCGTGTCGGCCAAGCCGATGATGATCTCCCAGGATCCCCCGATCCACACCCGGCTGCGCGCAGCGACCCATCTCCGTTTCACGCCGCGACGCATGGCGGCCCTCGACGGCTTCATCCGCCGGACGACCTGCGAGCTGCTCGACGCGATCGATCCGTCGGGAGAGGTCGACCTCTTCGACGCCCTGACCGACCCGCTGCCCGTCGCGGTCATCACGGAGCTGCTCGGCATCGGATTCGAGGACCGACGCGAGTTCAGCCACTACGCCGGCGCGATCATCCACGCCGTCGAGAACGAGGGGCCCAGCGCGGAGGAGGCGATCGAATGGATCTATCGCTATCTCGAGGGCGTGCTCCGCGATCGCGCGTCGAGCCCGGGCGACGATCTCGTGAGCGCCCTGCTGCATCCGGCCCCCGGGCAGCCCGCGCTCTCCCACGACGAGGTCGTCGGGTTCTGCGCGCTGCTGCTGATGGCGGGAACCGAGACGACGACCAACGCCCTGGGCAACGCCGTCGTGCTGCTGCAAGGCCATCCCGCCCTGCGCGCGCAGCTGGCCGAGCGGCCGGCGGGACTCCCTTCCGTGATCGAGGAGCTGCTCAGGCTCGAGTCGCCCGTGCCCGGCCTCTCGCGCGTCACGACCCGCGACGTCGAGATCCGGGGCGTCACGATTCCGAAGGGCGAGAGGGTCCACATGGCCTTCGCGGCAGCGAATAGGGACGAGCGCGTGTTCCCGGACCCCGACGTGCTCGACCCGACGCGCTCGCCTAATCCCCACCTCGCCTTCAGCCTCGGCATCCACTTCTGTCTGGGCGCGAGCCTCGCGCGCACCGAGATGCGGATCGCTCTCGAGGAGCTGCTCGCGCGCTTCCCGGACTATCGCGCCTTTCCCGAGCGCGGCGTGCGGCTTCGTTCGGACGCGGCGCGCGGATTCTCCGCCCTGCCCTTCGTCGGCCACGGCTGAGTCCGCGAGCCGGCGGGCGGGCGTCGAAGAGCTAGACCGCCGGCAGGATCTCGTCGGCGAGCAACCGCATGAAGCCGAGCTCATCCTCCACGAACTGGCTCAGGATCAGGTTGCGCGCACCGCTCGCGGCGACCTCCTGGAGTCGCTCGACGAGGCGCTCGGGAGGGCCCGCGAGGGTGCCGAGCGGCGCGAGGAAATCGACCAGACCCAGCTCGTCGACGAGCGCGGCGTTGTGGGCCGCGGTCGCGGGGCTCGCGTGGTGCCTCGAGTCGTAGCGACGCTCGAGCTCGGCGATCTTCGGCTTCACGTCGTCGGGCAGTCCCTTGCCCTCCATGTGAAAGCGGTAGACGTGATTCGCGGTGCCCGCGAGAATCGCCTTCACCGAATCGATTCCCTCGGCCTCGCTCGCCGCCGGCACGAGGTTGCACATGAACCAGATCTCGAGCTCCTCGAAGCGCCGCCCCGCGGCCTCGCAGCCACGCCGGATATGAGAGAAGGCGACCTCACGCATGCTGGGCTCGAGACAGTTGGAGAGGATCACCCCATCGGCGATGCGACCCGCGAGCTCCTGGGTGCGGGGTCCCTCCGCAGCGATCCACACCGGCGTCGGCGCCTCGTGCCAATGCACACCGAAGCGAGCGCCACCCCACTCCGCCTCGCGCCCCGCGCAGAGATCCTGCACCGCGCGCACGTAGGCCTCGATCTCGTCGACCCGCGCCGGGCGGCTGCCAATGTTGCGCAGCGCCGAGTCGCCGCTGCCGATCCCGTACCGGAAGCGGCCACCCGAGAGCTGCTGCAGGGCCAGGCACGCCGAAGCGACGACCGCAGGATGGCGGGTCATCGGATTCGAGACGGTGATCGCGAGGTCCGGGCGACGCGTCAGCGAGGCCGCCATCGTCATCGAGACGAAGGGCTCCGCCCAGAGCGATTGAGAGTCGCCCGTCGTCAAGAGATCGAAGCCCGCGGCTTCGGCGGTCTCGAGCCACTCGGGGTATCGCGTGACGTCACGGACCGCGATGCCCGTCCCGATGCGAAGAGTGGAATCCGCTGACATGCTCGACCTCTCGTGGCTGTTGCGCGATCCGTAGGATAGGTTGGGCGCGATGCAAGACGAGCGATCTTTTTTCGATCACATCCTGTCGACCACCCGCTCGATTCGTTGGCGGCTCGATCTCGACCGACCCGTCGAGCGCGAGACCGTCGTCGAATGCATTCGTCTGGCGACCTTTGCGCCGAACGCCTCGAATGCCCAGGATTGGCGCTGGATCATCGTCGACGACCCCGAGATCAAGGGCTTCGTCGCCGAGCGCTACCGCGCTGGAATGATGGAGACGATGAAGGCGCTGCTCGCGGAGCGCGAGCGAAACGGCGGACGACGCCGGGGTACGCCACTCCCGCGCCACGATCCATCTCGGCGAGGTGCTGGAAGAGGTGCCCGTCCACGTGATCCCCTGCATGCGAGGCCGCATCGAGGACGATCCGAGCCTCGGCAACGTGACCCGACTGCTCGGCTCGATCTACCCGGCCGTCTGGAGCTTTCAGCTGGCGCTGCGCAGCCGCGGACTCGGCTCGACCCTCACGACCTCCCATCTGCTGGCCGAGCGGGAGGTCGCCCTTCGCCTCGGCATCCCGAGCGACTACACCCAGGTCGCGCTGATCCCCGTGGCCTGGATCAAGGCAGGCGAGCTCTCTCCTCCCCCGCGCCGACCCGTCGAAGAGGTGATCGGCTGGAACGGCTGGTGAGGCAGCTTCCGGTATGAGCCGGGAATGTTCCGGACCATCAGCTCACCGAGCCTGCGCGCGAACAAGGACTTGGCTTTCGCCGTCCGTCCGCTCAATCCAGTCGAAGGGTTCCAGTCACGCTCAGCGATTCCCGACGCCCACGAAGGGCAGCCGGACGAACCCCCGCGCCACCTCTGAAGGCAGGCGCTCCCACTTCTCCGGTAGAAGGCCGTAGCTCGGGAACCGCTTCAGGAACTCTTCGAGCCCGACCCTGAGCTCGAGCCTTGCGAGGCTCGCGCCCAGACAGAAGTGGACCCCCAGCCCAAAGGCCAGGTGCGGATTCGGATCGCGCTCGGCATCCACCCGATCCGCGCCTTCGAAGATCGCCTCGTCACGATTGGCGGAGGCGAAGAGCATGTGGACCCGGGAGCCCTTCTCGAGCCGCTGTCCCCGAAGCTCGACGGGGCGGGTCGTGACCCGTGAGAGCCCGGGGGCGGGAGACTCGAAGCGCAGGAACTCCTCGATCGCGCGCGGCAGACGCTCGGGCTCGCGAACGAGCCGCTCCCGCAGCGCACGTTCTCGGTCGAGGATCAGCAGCGCGTTGCTGAAGGCGTTGGTGGTCGTCTCCGTGCCTGCGATCAACAGCACGCTGCAGAAGCCGAGGAGCTCGTCTCGCGAGAGCTTCGGCGCGCCCGCGGCCGGCCGCATCAGAGCGCTGATCAAGTCTTCGCGCGGCGCATCCTCTCGCGACGGCAGCATGCGCTCGATGTAGTCGTAGATCCAGTTCTGCGCGCGATCGACCTCCTGGTCGTCGCGGCCGGAGGGATGGATGATGCGGCTGGCGTAGGACTTGAACTCGTCGCGGTCCTCGAAACCGATCCCGAGCAGCTCCGTGACGACGGCAACGGGCAGCGGATCGGTAAAGGACTCGACGAGATCCGTCTCGACGGCGGGATCGATCGCGTCGAGCAGCTCGGCACTGACT
This sequence comes from uncultured delta proteobacterium, assembly GCA_963698485.1. GTDB lineage: Bacteria > Myxococcota_A > UBA9160 > UBA9160 > UBA4427 > UBA4427. The sequence continues at coordinate 51,099 of CAVORA010000008.1, forward strand.
CGCCGGATGAATCCCTCGAACGCGCGCATCCGGCGCGGCGTGAACCGGTCGTGGACCGCCGACCGCAGGTGGGTGTGATAGGGCGCGTCTTCGACGATCAGCATCGGCTTCGACGGCAGGAACCCATCGGGCACGGTCCCGAGTCCCGAGGCGAAGGTCTCGCTGTCCCGGAGCACGGTGCGCACGTCTTCGTAGCGACTCACGACCCACAGGTTCTGCGCCTCGCTGTGAAAGATCGGTGCCTGCTCGCGCAGCTCGGCGAAGAAGGGATAGGGGTCCTCTTCGAGGCTGAGCGCCAGGGGATCGAAGTCCATCAGACGATCTTCCCAGGCCGCGCCAGCGTATAGGCGCCGTCCTCGACGATGCGTTCACCCGAGACCCAGACCGCGTGGATGCCGACCGGCTCCCTCACATAACGGGTCGCGTCGCCGGGCAGGTCGCGCACGAAGCGCTCGGGGCCGAGGTCGATCTCGTCGGGGTCGAAGAGTACGAGATCCGCCGCGAAACCTTCGTCGACGCGCCCGCGATCGGCGAGCTCGAAGAGCTCGGCGGGCTGTCCGGTCAGCCGATGGACCGCGTCTTCGAGAGAGAAGACACTCCGCTTGCGGACGTACTCGGCGAGCAGGTAGCAGGCGTCGCCGGCGCCGCAGAACTGCGACAGGTGTGCGCCGGCATCCGACGCACCGACCAGGACGTTGGGGTGACGCAGGATCTCCTCAGCGATCTCCTTGGATCCGTGCATCGGCGCGCGGAGGGCGAACTCGGTATGCAGGTCGTCGTGGAGCGCGATCTCGAGGAACGCGTCGACGGGATGCTGCCCCCGCTCCTCGGCGACGTCGAAGAGGCGGCGGCCCGTGAGACCGGCGTTGGCGGCGGAGTAGGTCTCTCCGATCCAGGCCTTCGGGAGAAACAGGGAGAGCCCGACCTCGCCCTCCTGCCGCAGCGCCGCGCGACGCGCCGGATCCGCAAAGAGCGCCGCGCGCTCCGCGACCGGCCGGCTCATGATCTCGCCCCAGGAGGGCAGCAGGAAGAACGTGAAGAAGGTCTCGTCCAGCCGCAGGTTGAGGTTCATCGGGCCGGGCGGGCTCTGGCCCCAGATCCGGGCCCCGCGCGCGGACTCCTCGGCGAGCCAGTCGAGCGATCGCTTCCACAGATCGGGCAGCGTCGGCAGATAGATGATCGGCTGTAGCGTGCACAGGATGCCCGAGGCCCGGGAGATCTCGCCCAGCTCGCGGATGCAATGCTCCATCTCCTCGGCGTCGCCGGCGTTGGGCACCGCCTCGAGCACGGCACCCCCCGCGTCGCGCGCCGCTCGGGCCAACGCGATCTTCTCCCGCAGGTCCGCATAACGCGACGGCACCGGCCGCAGGTCCTCGTCGACGTCGAGGTAGGAGGTGGAGAAGCCGCGCGCGCCGGCGGCGACCGCCTCGCGGAGCAGCGCGCTCATCGCCTCGATCTCCGCATCCGTCGCCACGCGCTCCTGCGAGGCCTCACCCATCACGTAGAGTCGGAGCGAGGAGTGTCCGACGAGCGGCAGGACGTTGATCGCGAGCGTCGATTCGAGATGCGCCAGGTACTCACCGAAGCTCTCCCACGTCCAGGGCACCCCGGCGTCGAAGGTGGCTTCCCGGATGTCCTCGATCGTCTGGAACATGCCGACGATCCGGCGCGCGCCGCCCTCGCGAACCGGCGCCAGCGACAGCGAGCAGTTGCCCGTGCAGATCGTCGTCACACCATGGAGCGGGCTCGGCGTCGCGAGACCGTCCCAGCAGAGCTGCGCATCGTAATGGGTGTGGATGTCGATGAAGCCGGGCGCGAGCACACTGCCCCGGGCCTCGGTCTCGATCCGTCCGCGCCCGTCGACGGTCCCGATCTTCGCGATTCTTCCCTCCGCAAGGGCCACATCTGCCTCGAATCGCGGGCCGCCACTGCCGTCGACGACCGTGGCGTTTCGAATCACCTCGTCCCAAAGAGTCGCCTCAGTCATCCTGGCCCTCCTCTCCGGCGGACTCCGCCGCCGCGGATCCTTCTCCTGCTCCCTGTTAGGCATCGAGCCCTCGCGCCGGCGCCCGAGCCGAAGCCTAGAGATCCGGCAGCTGGTGCGGAATCAGGTCGTCTGCCGCCATGCCGTCGACCCTGAGCAGCTCTCCGGTCACGAAGCTCGCCGCGGGCGAGCAGAGATAGAGCACGGCGTCCGCGATGTCGTCGGGCTCACCGTTGCGCCGCATCGGCGTGTTGCGATGCATCGTCTCTCGGACGTCCGGGTCCATCGCCGAGAGCCAGCCACGAAGTGCGTCGGTCTCGATCGCGCCGGGCAGGACCGCGTTCACCCGGATCTTCGGCGCGAGCTCCGCCGCCATCAGCCGCGTCAGGGCGTTCAGGGCGGCCTTGGTGAGCCCGTGCGTGAGGTTGCCGCGTACGGCGTTCTTTGCGGCCACCGAAGAGATGTTGACCACGCTCCCTTCTCCCGCGGCCAACATGTGAGGCGCGGCGAGGCGCACCAGCTCGAAGGGCGCCGAGACGTTGAACCGGAAGGAGTGTTCGAGCTCCTCGACGCGGGTGCGCAGGATCGGCTTCGATCGCGAGCCGCCCGCATTGTTGATCACGATGTCGAGGCGACCGAGCTCGTCCATCGTCCGCTCGACGAGCCGGGCGAGCCCTTCGAGATCGTTCACATCCGCCGCGATCGCGAGCGCACGCCGACCCCGGGCGCGGACCTCTTCCGCAACGGACTCGATGTCGGCCGCAGTGCGCGCGGTGAGCACGCAATCGGCACCCGCGTCGGCGAGGGCGCGGGCGATCGACGCGCCGATGCCTTTCCCCGCACCCGTGATGATCGCCACGCGACCGTCCAGCCGAAAACGATCCAACGCGCTGCCGCTCATGCCACACTCCTCCAGTCATGGCCCGGAGCTCTCCACCGGGCAACCGTCAGGGTCGCACGGATTCGTCGGCATCGCCCCGCGCCGGTCGACCGAGCGCTATGCGGCACGGCCTGGTCGTCGAGCGGCTCCCGGTGCAGAGCCCGCTCTCTATCCCGGCTCCCGGTCCAGGTCGCAGCAATGGACGCTGGCGGCGGCGGGGGCCTCTTGCGCTGAGAGGATGGATCCGGTCACGGCGTTGGGTCGGAATACGGTGCAACCCTTGACGCCGAGCTCGAAGGCGAGGCGATAGATGGACTCGAACTCGTCCCGGGAGATGGCTTCGGCGACGTTGATGGTCTTGGCGATCGAGCCGTCGACATAGGGCTGAAGGGCGGCCTGCATGCGCAGATGCGCCTCCGGTGGAATCTCCGTCGACGTCACGAACGCCGCGGGCGTCTGGGCCGTCGCCGCATGCTCGCGCTGCCAGGCCGCGTAGGCGTGATCGACGACGGTGTGGGTCTCTGCGAGCCCGTCCGCGTTGCGCACTCGCCTCCGCATCGTCAGGGCAAAGATGGGCTCGATTCCGCTCGAGACATGGTTCGCCAGGATGCTGATGGTTCCGGCCGGCGCGATGGCCAGGAGGTGGCTGTTTCGAATGCCGTGGCGCGCGATCCGGTCTCGCAGAGGCGTTGGCAGCGACTCGACGAAGGCGCTCTTCAGGTAGGCCTGGCGGTCGAAATAGGGGAACACGCCTTTCTCGCGCGCGAGCTCGATCGAAGTCGAGTACGCCTCGTCCCGGATGAGGACGAAGAGCTGGCGGGCCGCCTCTCTGGCCGCTTCGCTCGCATAGTCGAGCCCGAGAAGCGCGAGCGCGTCAGCCAGGCCCGTCACGCCGAGGCCGATCCGGCGAGTGCCGCGCGCTTCGGCGCTCTGGGCGGGGAAGGGATGGCGGTCCAGGTCCACGACGTCGTCCAGGAAGCGCGTCGCATGTCGCACGGCCTCCGCGACTCGGGCCTCGTTCAGCGTCGCGCGCGAGGAGAAGGGATGCTCGACGAACTGCGCGAGATTGATCGAGCCGAGCACGCAAGCGCCCGACGCCGGCAAGGGCACTTCGCCGCATGGGTTCGTCGTCGTCAATCGCTCCCGGTAGTAGAGATTGTTGAGACGATTGATGCGATCGATGAAGAGCACACCCGGCTCCGCGGTGTCGTAGGCGGCCTCGATGAGCTTCTTCCAGAGCGCGCGCGCGTCGATCCGACGATGGATTCGGCAGGGCGTGGGCGCGTCATGGCCAGTCCACTGCACGAGCTTGCGCTCGTCTGGCGGAAGCTCTTCCGTGGACGGGAAGACCAGCGGCCAGACCTCGTCGTCTTCGATGGCCTGCATGAACTCGTCCGTCACCTGTACGGACAGATTGAAGTTCGTCAGGCTCCCGCTCTCACGCTTGGCGTCGATGAACTGCTCGATGTCGGGATGGTCACATCGCAGCGTTCCCATCATCGCCCCTCGGCGAGAGCCGGTCGATACCATCGTGGCGCACATCGCATCCCAGAGACGCATGAACGAGACCGGCCCCGAGGCCAGCGTCCCCGCGGCGCGCGCCGTCGAGCCGTGTGGCCGCAACGTGGAGAAGTCGCAGCCTATGCCGCCACCCCACTGGATCGTGACGGCGGACTCCTTGAGCCGGTCGAGTATGCCTTCGAGGGAGTCGTCGATCGGCCCGACGACGAAGCAGTTGCTGAGCGTGGTGCGAAGATCCGTGCCTGCGTTCGCCAGTATCCGGCCGGCAGGAAGAAACTCGAAGTCCGCCAGGAGGCCGCGGAAGACTTCGGCCCAACGCGCCGAATCGCCGACCTCGACCGACGCGACCGCAGCCGCGACGCGGTCCCAGGAATCGAAGATCGACTCCTCGCCCGGGCTGGTCCCGTCGCTAGCGCGATAGCGCGTGCGCCAGATCTCCTCGGACAGCGGATTGTCGAACGGTGGATTCATCATCCGGCTCTCGTGCGCTCTCGACATCCGCGCACGACGCCGTGACGCAGAATGTCCCGTCAGAGAAGCTACCAGGAGCAGGTCGCGAGATTCAGTCTCGACCTCATGGGACCGTGGGCGGCGCGAGGGGAGCTGCTCCGCACCCCTCGAGATCGGGCTGTCTTCGAATCCCGGCATCATCCAGGAGGAGGCAGCCCATGAAGGGCGACCGCGAAGGCACGCCGTCGGCATCTGGAGCCTTGCGGGCTGAACATGCCTGGAGGAGTCTTCGGAGCCCTACCCAGGAGGCTCCGATGATATTTCCCCGGCTCGTGATCGTCTTGATTGTCTGTCTCGTTTCCGCCGCGGCGGGTGCAGGCGAGCCGGTCAATATCCTGAACTACATCCGCGCCGAGAGCGACATGCAGTTCAAGGGCTACGCGGCCCGATTCGGCGGCGTCGGCAAGCTGGTGCACATGCGCGAACCGTACTCGGTCGAGAATCAGGTGACGATCCGCGGGAACCGGGACACGCTGTATTCCTTTGGCGTGTACGACCTGACCAGCCCGGTGACGATCACCATGCCGGACTCGAAGGGTCGATTCCAGTCGCTGCTGGTCATCAGCCAGGATCACTACAACCCGGTGCTGAAGAACGGCCCGGGCGAGGTACGACTGACGCTCGACAGCGTCGGCACGCGCTATGCGATGGCCCTCGTCCGGACCTTTGCCGACCCGAATGACGCAGCGGACATGAAGAAGGCACACGCACTTCAGGATGCGATCCGGTTCGTGCAGGCGTCGGCGGGCACGCTCGAGCTGCCGGACTGGGACGAGGCGTCGCTGACCGCCACACGGAGCCAGCTCAACGCCCTGTCGCAGCAGGTGGACGGCTATCCCACCGCCTTCGGGCGCAAGGGCGAGGTCGATCCGATCCAGCACCTGATGGGCAGCGCGTTCGGGTGGGGTGGCAACCCACAACGTGGGGCGATGTATTTCAATGTCACGCCGGAGAAGAACGACGGCAAGACGGCCTACACATTGACGATGCCCAAGGACGTGCCCGTCGAGGCATTCTGGTCGGTCACCGTCTACAACAAGGACGGCTTCTTCACGCCTAACGACCTCGATGCCTATTCCTACAACAACATCACGGCGAAGCCCGACAAGGATGGCAGCGTGACGATCCACTTCGGGGGTAGCCCGAAGACGACCAACTACCTGCCGATCACGGATGGCTGGAACTACATCGTCCGCTGCTACCTGCCCGGCTGGAAGATCATCGAAGGCAACTGGACGCCGCCGAAGCCTCAGCCGGTCCAGTGAACCGCGAGGGCGTCGGGGCCCGGGGCGAGCCGCGAGGCAGATGGCCCGCACACTGGACAGCTAGAGCGCCCATCCCCCGAGAAGCCCGATCCGGAGCCCGCCCAGCGAGATCCAGGCGCGTTACCTCGAGTCGCCGCTTCAGCGCAGGAGGGAAGAGCCCGCATGTCCAATCGTTCGAGGGCCAGCGAGATCGTCGACGAAGCGGTCGAGCGAACAGGCCTCGGCGAGCTCGGCGACGACTGGTTCCTCGTCCCGCTCGAAGCCTGGACGGAGGAAGTTGGGGGCGAGCCCGCCTGGATCGGGCCGAGATGGACCGATGAGAGCCGCTGGCGCAAGCGCACAGGTCCATGATGTGCAGACGGAATAGCCGGGCCGGCTCTTGACACATCGCCGAGCGGTGGCGCATCGCGATCTGCACAGCAAGACTTCGGGACGCCTCGCCCCCAGCTTCCGGCGACGATGAAGCCAGTCCGAAGACGGGGCGGCGGCGGAAGCGCGGTCCGCGGCGCGCCGGGATCGCACCCGGTCTTCGCGGGAGCGAGTCGAAGGAGTGCGCATGACGAGTCCCGAGATCCCGCCGGAAACCCTCGAGGCGCTCACGGCGCTCGTCGAGAAGCAGTCGATCCGCGAGCTCGTACACGCCTACTCGCGCGCCGTGGATCGGCGAGACTTCGTGCTGCTCCAGAGCCTCTACACGGCAGACGGCATCGACGATCATGCCGGCCTCTACAGCGGCCCGGCGCCGGGCTTCGTCGCGTGGCTCGAGCAGGCTCTCGAAGGGGTGGACGCCACGACCCACCACGTCCACAACGTCACGACCGCACTCGATGGCGACCGCGCCGAGGGCGAGGTCTACCTCACGGCCTACAACCGACTGAAGAGCCCCGACGGCAACTTCGAGGAGCTCGTGCAGGGCCTCCGCTATCTCGACCACTATCGTCGGGACGCGCAGGGCTGGCGTTTCGCGCGCCGGAGCGTCGTCTGCGATTGGGCACGGCACGGCCTCGCCTCCTGGGACCTGGAACATCCGCTGCTCGCCGGGAAACGCTTCGGTCGGAGCGGCGAGGACGACGCGTCGTACCAGCTGCTCGCGAGCCCCCTCTTCGCGCGCGGCCCACGCGGATCGGATCGACGGGCTTGAGGGAGCCCGCCGGATAGAGACAGAGAAAGGAGTCCATCGCATGCCTGGCCCCGCATCTCCCATCGATCCGGACTATCGCCCCGGTCGCTTCGCAGTACGGCCCGACGCGCCCCCCTCGGCGCCCGAGCGCAAGTCGCCGCCGCTCGAAGAGCTCTATCCGGAGTCGGAGCGCTTTCTCGTCCTGTCCCCCGAGCGCTACGCGTCGCGGGAATTCATGCAGCTCGAGTGGGAGGCGATCTGGTCGAGAACGTGGACCTGCGCGGGCCTCGTCGCTGATCTCGAGCGCCCCGGCGACTTCGTCCGGTACGACCTCGGCCGCGAGTCGATCCTCGTGGTGCGCGGACGGGACGGGGGTCTGCGCGCCTTCTACAACGTCTGCCGCCATCGTGGTCGACAGCTCACGACCGAAGCCTGCGGCCATCGATCGAGCTTCGTCTGCTCCTTCCACAACTGGATCTACGGCCTAGACGGCCAGAATCTCCGCATCCCCGACCGCGAGCTCTTCGACCCGCGTGCGCTGGAAGGCGGCGTGGACCTCCGCGCGGTCCGCTGCGAGACCTGGGGGCCCTTCGTCTTCGTCGCGCTCTCTCCCGACGTCCCACCGCTGCTCGAGTATCTCTCGCCGATGCCCGAGCTGCTGGCGGCCTATGCGCTGGAGTCGCTCCGGCTCGTGAAGGACGTGGCGGTCGAGGTGGACTGCAACTGGAAGGTGGCCAGCGAGGCCTTCCTCGAGCCCTATCACACGCATGCCACCCACCCACAGATCATCGATTCGATCGACGAGCTCCACAATCAGTACGACTACTATCCGCGCGGTCATAGTCGCGTGATCAGTCCGCTCTCCGTGCCGAGCCCACGCCTCGCCGATCGAACTACGCTGACGCCCGCGCTGAAGCAGGTGCTCGCGATTGCCGGCATCGATCCGGAGCGCTTCGACGGGACCGCCCTCGACGTTCGCGACGCGATCCGCGCCGTCAAACGCCGGCCCGACAATCCTTTCGGCGTGGACTACGCGCCCTTCAGCGACGGCCAGCTGGTCGACAACTGGAATCCCTCGATCTTCCCGAACCTGGCGATGAACGCCCTGCCCGAGGCCGTGCAGGTGATGCGCTTCCTGCCGGACGCCGTGGATCCTGGACGCTGTGTCTTCCATGTCTGGACCTTCGCCCGGGCGACGCGACCCGGGATCCGCCCCACGCCCTTCTTCGGCGTCGAGCCGGAGGCCGATCTGTCGGCAGCCACGCGGCCGCCGCGGCGACGAACGACACAGGATCGTCCCGAGCTAGGCGACGTGCTCGAGCAGGACGTCGCGAACATGCCGCTCGTCCAGCGCGGCCTCCAGTCGGCGGGGTGCGAGGGCGTCCGACTCTCGGAGCAGGAGGGCCGGATCCAACAGCTCCATGCGGAGATCGATCGGCGCATCGCGGTCCCGCGATCCACCCGTCGAGTTGGCGCGCGCCCTGCTCCGGCCATAGGATGACGGAGCCCCTGCCCGCCGGAGATGCCGATGGATGCGAGCGATGACGCCGATGCTCCCGAGGCGAAGGTCTTCCTCGCCCGCGGTGTCACCAAGGTCTATCGCATGGGAGAGGTCGAGGTGCACGCCCTGCGCGGCGTCGATCTCGACCTCGATTATTCCGAGTTCGTCGTCATTCTCGGTCCTTCCGGCAGCGGCAAGTCGACCTTGCTGAACATCCTGGGCGGCCTCGACGTGCCGAGCGCGGGAACCGTCAGCTACGGCGATCACGATCTGACCTCCGCGGACGAAGCGGCGCTGACCCTCTACCGCCGCGAACACGTCGGCTTCGTCTTCCAGTTCTACAACCTGATCCCCAGCCTCACGGCCCGGGAGAACGTCGCCCTCGTGACCGAGATCGCGACCGACCCGATGCGACCGGAAGATGCGCTCGAGATGGTCGAGCTCCGGGATCGAATGGATCACTTCCCGGCGCAGCTCTCGGGCGGCGAGCAGCAGCGCGTCGCCATCGCCCGGGCCATCGCGAAGCGCCCGGACGTGCTGCTCTGCGACGAGCCGACCGGCGCCCTCGACATCGGCACCGGTGTGGTCGTGCTCGAAGCGATCGACAGGGTGAACCGGGAGCTGGGAACGACGGTCGTCGTGATCACGCACAACGCTTCGATCGCGGCCATGGCCGACCGGGTGCTCTACATGGCCGACGGGAGGATCGAGCGGCAGGAGCGAAACGAGACGCGCGCCACGGCCAGCGACCTCGAGTGGTGATCCGATGCGCGCTCTGAATCGCAAGCTGCTCCGCGACCTCTGGAAGATGAAGACACAGGCGCTCGCGATCGTCGCTGTGACCGCCACGGGCGTCGCGATGTTCGCGATGTACCTCTCGACCTTCGACTCTCTGGAACGGTCGCGAAGCGAGTACTACGACAGCGGCCGCTTCGCACACGTGTTCGCTCGCTGCAAACGGGCTCCGTCCTGGCTCGCCGAGCGCATCGCCGAGATCCCGGACGTGGCCGCCGTCGAGACGCGGGTGGTCATGGACGTGACCCTCGACGTACCCGGCGTCGATGCGCCGGCGGTCGGGCGCCTGATCTCGATTCCCGAGGTGGACCGGGCCACGTTGAACGACGTCGTGCTGAGAAGGGGTCGCTACATCGACGTGGCTGGCCGCGACGAGGTGCTGGTCCACGAAGCCTTCGCCGAAGAGCACGGCCTGGTACCCGGCGACCGGATCGCCGCCATCATCAACGAACGGCGGCGCGAGCTCACGATCGCGGGCGTCGCACTCTCGCCCGAGTACATCTACGTCATCGGTCCCGGCGACATCATCCCGGACCATCGACGATTCGGCGTCTTCTGGATGGGCCGAAAGGCTCTCGCATCGGCCTTCGACATGGAAGGTGGCTTCAACGACGTGAGCCTGCGCCTGGCGCCGGGCCGAGGCGCGGCTTCCGCCGACCCCCCGGCAGTGATCGCCGAGCTCGATCGGCTCCTCGATCCCTACGGAGGAATCGGCGCGATCGGCCGGCGACATCAGCCCTCCCACTGGTTCATCGAGAACGAGCTTCGCGAGCTGCGGACCATGGCCTCGATCCTGCCAGTCATCTTCCTCGTGGTCGCCGCGTTCCTGCTGAACATCGTCCTCTCGCGAATGATCGCCGTCCAGCGCACGCAGATCGCGGCCTTGAGAGCCCTCGGCTACACCAGTCGGGAGGTCGCCCTCCACTACGTCGGAATCGGCCTGCTGATCGCGATCCTCGGCGCCGTCGTCGGAAACATCGCGGGCGCACGACTCGGCGGCGGACTCACGAGCCTGTACGCCCAGTACTTCCGGTTCCCGGACTACCTCTATCGGCTCGCGCCTGCGATCGCGCTCGCGGCCGCGGCCGTCAGCGTGCTGGCTGCCACCCTTGGATCGATCGGCGCCGTCCGTCGAGTGAACCTGCTGCCGCCCGCCGAGGCGATGCGACCCGAGCCACCGGCGCGCTTCGAACCGACGCTGCTCGAACGGATCGGCCTGAGACGCGCGCTCGGTCCCATCGGCCGCATGACGCTGCGCAACATCGCGCGCCGCCCCTGGCGATTCGCCCTCTCGTCGCTCGGCGTCGGTATGGCCATCGCCTTGATGGTGCTAGGCGCCTTCTTCATCGACGCCATCGACTACCTGATCGACCTGCAATTCGACGTGAGCCAGCGGCAGGACGTCACCGTCACCTTCGTCGAGCCCCGGTCCGCGCGCGCGCGCTATGAGCTCGAGCGGCTGCCCGGCGTCCTCGAGGTCGAGCCCTTCCGGAGCGTTCCGGTCCGGCTTCGCTTCGAGAGCCGGTCCCGCCAGACGACCCTGCTCGGCCTGCCGAGCCAACCGTCCCTCGGCCGCGTGATCGACCGTCGGATCGGACCGGTGCCGCTCCCGTCGGAGGGTCTCGTCCTCTCGGCCTCACTCGCCGAGCAGCTCCACGTCGTGCCCGGCAATCGACTCACCGTCGAGGTGCTCGAGGGCGCGCGACCGCATCGGGAGATCGAGGTCGCAGCGGCGATCGACGACTTCCTCGGACTCTCGGCCTACATGGACTCCGCCGCCCTCGCCGCCATGCTGCGGGAGGACGCCAGCCTCTCCGGGGCCTTCCTGTCGGTCGATCCCGCGAGAGAGCAGGCGCTCTACCGCGAGCTCAAGCGGACGCCGGGTGTCGCGGGCGTCGCACGAACCAGTGCCGCCGCGCGCAGCTTTCGCGATACGATCCGCGCCAACATGATGCGCATCATCCTCTTCAACGTGGCCTTCTCCGCGATCATCGCGATCGGGGTCGTCTACAATGCGGCTCGCATCTCGTTGTCGGAGCGATCTCGTGACCTCGCGAGTCTGCGCGTGCTGGGCTTCTCGCGCGGGGAGATCTCGCAGATCCTTCTCGGTGAGCTCGCGCTCGTCACGTTCGTCGCCATCCCGATCGGCATCGTCTGCGGTGCCGGCCTCGCCTTCGTGACGCTCGCGCTGCTGCGCAACGAGCTCTACCGCATCCCCTTCGTGATCGAACCGTCTACCTTCGGCTGGTCGATCCTGACCGTCGTGGTCGCTTCACTGCTCTCCGGCTTGATGGTGCGGCGTCGCCTCGACCGGTTGGATCTCATAGCCGTCCTGAAGACACAGGAATGATTGGCCCTCATCGTGATCAAGGACAAGCGAAAGATCACATGGATCGGAGTCGGACTCGCTGCCGGCGCCCTGCTCGCGTGGAGCCTGTGGCCCCGTGCGGAGCGCGTCGAGATCGTCGAGGTCACGCGCGGCTCGATGGCTGTCACCCTCGACGAAGAGGGCGAGACCCGCGTACGCGACCGCTTCGTCGTCTCGGCGCCGGTCGCGGGGCGCCTGCTCCGGATCGAGCTCGAGCCGGGCGACCCGGTCGTCGCGGGGGAGACCGTGCTCGCGATCTTCCAGCCGCGAGACCCGACGCCCCTCGATCCCCGGAGCCGGGCGGAGGCCGAACAAGAGATCCGCGCACTCGAGGCGGAGCTCGAACGCGCTCGACACGAGCGCGCCAGCCGGCAGGCCGAGCTCGACTATGCACGACGTGATTGCGATCGCACGCGCCAGCTAAGAGATCGGGGCATCATCTCCGTCGAGCAGCTCGACACCGCCGAGCTCGCCGAGAGTCGCGCGATCGAGAGCCTGAACGCCGCCAGCCACGCAGTCGAGAGCGCGACCCACCGCCTCGCCAGCGCTCGAGCCCGCCTGCTGAATCTGGGAGACCCGAAGCAGCGCGGCGATGCCCCGCTCTCGATCCGATCGCCGATCGATGGGGTCGTTCTCCGCAAGAGCCACGAGAGTGAATCCGTCGTGGACGCCGGCGAGCCGCTGATCGAGGTGGGCGATCCCGAAGACCTGGAGATCGTCGCCGATTATCTGTCGAGGGACGCGGTGAGAATCCGGCCGGGCACACGCGTCCGGGTCGAGCGCTGGGGTGGAGAAGGCTCGCTCGAAGCCCGCGTGCAACGCGTCGAGCCGTCGGGATTCACCAAGGTCTCCGCGCTCGGCGTCGAGGAGAAGCGCGTCAACGTCATCATCGAGCTCGTGACGCCCGCCGCCGAGCGCATGGGGCTGGCCGACGGATTTCGGGTCGAAACCCGAATCGTCGTTCTCGAATGCGAGGACGTGGTGCAGGTCCCGACCGGCTCCTTGTTCCGCCGCGGAGAGGACTGGGCGGTCTTCGCGGTCGAAGAGGGTCGGGCCAGCCTGCGCCCGGTCGAGGTGGGAGCCCGTATGCCGGGGCGCGTCGAGATCCGCGGAGGTCTCTCCGAGGGCGAGCAGGTCATCGTGCACCCAGGAGACGCGATCTCCGAGGGCGTCCGCGTCGTCGAGCGAACGCCCCCCTACTGAGCGTCCCGAGCGCGACTTGCAGGCGGTCCGCACGCACGGCCCCGCACCGAACACCGGGATCTTCTACCTCGTCATTGGTCTAGACTGATCTTCGCGACTTCGAGGAGAGCCCGCTTGCGTGAATCCCAATCGACTTCCATCGCCCGGAAGGGGCTCGGCTGCCTACTGGTCGCTCTCGGTCTCGTCGTCTTCGCCGTTCGGCTGCAGCACGCCGGCGCCTACGCCGTGCCACGGGGCGGGAACCTGGTGGGCGGGCTGGGCTCGCTCTTGTTGGGCGGTGTACTGCTCTGGTCGGAAGCGCCGCGTGTATTGGCCTGGGTCGCGATGGCCGCCAGCCCAATCGCGCTCTTCCTGGGGCTCTACGCGACGGCGGCCGAGGTCGAAGAGGTCGTGTCCCTCTACGCCACCGACAGCGCCGGCCGGCCGGCCGAGCTTCGGCTCTGGATCGTGGATCGCGAAGACGGGGCGTGGCTGGGAATGCCGCGCACGAAGGCGATCGAGCACGCGCTCGACGGGGCTCGGCATGATCTGCTGCGAAACGGCGAGCGGCTCTGTGTCGTCCCGGTGCTCGTCGAAGATCGCCCGACCGTGGCGGCGATCCACGCGCTCAAGATGGAGAAGTACGCCGTCGCGCGGGCTTCCGCTGCGATCGGTCTCTATCCGCGCGAGGCGCCGGACACCAGCGTCGCGGTCCGCGTCGACCCCTGCCCGGATTCGTAGGCACGAGCAGGGAAGGGTCACGCGTCTCCGCGCTCGAGAATCTCGATGGACATCAGCTCTCCGACAGTTTCGTGTGATCTCGATATTAGGCTGTTTGGGCTGGCTGAAGCCCGATCGGCTCGGAGTCCCCGCTCGCACTGCGTAGCGCGTCTCCACCCTCTGTCTCATGATCGGTTGCCGAAACCGATCCAGCGCTAGCGGCCACTCGAAGAACGCTCTGACGCTTGCGAACGCCGTGTCGTCGAGTGTGACGGGATCGCGCATCGCGAGCACATCGTACGGCAAGGGAGAGTCGCATGCACGGTCTTTCAGATCCGACGGTTCGACGCCCCGCTGGTGTCGGAGGGGGCGCTGCCGGGGTCATCTACGTGCTCGACGGCGCAGACACCGTCGTTCGGGGATGGTGCCCAACATGTACGGCGTCCATGATGTACGCAGGAGACGTGCCGCCGCGAGTCATCGGCGTGGGTACTCGGCTATCGCGTCGAGTCCCCCTTCGAGATCGCTGTGCGGCGAGCCCACGATCTCTAGCCGACGCCGCGAAGGCCGATCTGGGTCGATCGAACGAGGCGAGCCATCTGAGCGATTTCCGGTCTCGAGCGTGGCTGGAGGCCGGATCGCGATCGCGCTGCCGACGGCCTGCGGCCCTCGGCGAGGTCGTGCTTGATCTCGAGCGGCACGGCCCGAGGGGAAGAGATCCTCGTTGCTCGCGGTGTCGCCACGGCCGTGATCCGAGCGGACACGGGGACCACGTTCGGGTACTCCTGACGGAGTGGCACGCTGGGCGCTCAGATGTCGGGCTCCTTTCGTCAGGGCGGCGCGATGGTTCGATCCGACTATGTGACCCGCCTCGTCGGATTCCGGATGCACGCGCGATCCGACGGGACCAGCCAGCTGATCTGCGCGAGAAACGGGGAGTACCCCGCGCGGGGCAGGTCGACGAGATCGAGGCCGATCGTGCGCGCCCTTTCGTGCCTGGCGGTAATCCGATCACGGCCTCCCCGACACCCATCGCACCGGAGCCGCCTTCCGAAGCCTCGAGAACCGCTGCTCGTCGTCGGAGACGTGTCAGAACGAGATCGTCGATCTCGCAACCCACACGGCCTTGCCCGGTCAGCTCGAGCGCGCCGACCTCGGGGGATGGAGTCCTATCGGCTCGCCGTGATCGGCCATCTGGCCGCGGCCCGTCGGGCGCCCGTGGCCGACGCCGGCCGATGGGTGGTACTTCGATCGCTCGCGCAGCGCTCGACTCGACATCCGGGCGGGCTTCGACGACCCGACGCCCACCGGCAGTCTGGCGTCGCTCTCGGGAAGCAAAGTGACCTCGACGCGCTCGCCGTACGCATCAATCGCGACTCCCGTCGATCGACGTGGGCGCGCGAGCATTGCCATCGTCGCGGATGATCGCGGCCCCTGTCGAGCAGCTCCGCCACCTTGCGCCGCCCGAGGATGGCGTGCTGATACCCGGACGCTGCTTCGGACCTGCCCGTTGGCGAGGGCGAGCCTCGCAGGACTCGGTCGAGATTCCCTCTCTCCCTATGCAGCGGGTGGGCGTCGCCAATGGCGACGCTCTGCGTGCGCAGCGCCGCGGGCGAGCTGGTCGGGCAACGCACGTCCAGACGCTGCGTCCCGGGCCGTCGGGATTCCGCACGGTGGCTTGCGCCTAACGTGGCCATCTCACCAGTCCCGAGCGGGAGATCGACCCGTGGACGGCATGGTCCTGCAGTCGGGCTGCCGTGAAGCTCGAGGCGCTCCGCCTCGGGACCGACGGCACTTCATCGCTGCGCCTGCGCGGCGAGGCGCTTTCCGTGCTGCGTGCCAGGCATTCCCATCCGGGCTTCGGCGGGGTACCGTGATCGAGCCTGCCCGAGTCTCCCGTGCGGCTCTTCTCAGGCTGCGTCGTCGCGCCCCGCCGCGTGCGGCCCGCAGACCGACTCGTCACGGGCTCCGGAACGCTCAGCGTCATGCGCAGGTCCGAGATCCGGAAGAAGGCGTTTCCGCTGCGGGGTCGACCGCGACACCGCCGCCGAGCAGCACGATGTTCCGGTTGGCGCCAGGGCCCGTGCCGGTCACGTTGTCGGTACCCATTCGACTGAAGAAGAAGCCCTGCTGACGGGCTGCGTGCCGAAGTTCGGGTTGAACGGTGTGCCGCCGACCGTCGTCACGACCAGGCCGAGGGGTCCGATCCCGAGATCGTGCCCGTCGTCATCTTGAAGCCCCAGCCCTGACCGTCCACCATGGGCGCCGGGTCGGTTCCGCAGTTGCTGCCCGCATTCGGGATCGGGACGCCTTCCATGAAGTTGCCGCGTTGGTGCCCACGCCGTTGGTGCAGCCGAAGGTCGACTGGATGAAGCCGCTGGCGTCGCCGGGCGAAGAGGCGCGGACCGTTGTTGCCACCGAGCGCTGTGAACTGGAAGTTGCTCCGCCCGGGCGTCCACGCCTGGCTGTTGACCACCATGGTGCGTGTCACCTCTGCGTCGCTCGCGTTCGGCGTCGAGGGCTGAACCGGTACCCGCCAGCTGTTCTGCACGAGGTTCCGGAGAAGCAGGAAAGTGCCGCCGAAGTTCGCGCGACCCGAGGCGTTCGAGATGCCCATGCGCATGGAGCGGTCCCCGCCGCCAGCGCCGGCCGGCCAGCTCGGGCAGTCCCAGTTGCCCACCTGAGCGCCGATCGTGCCCGGGGCGGGGGCGATCGGGTCGTGGGTGACCGGTGGGCACCAGCTGATCACGGTGCCCGCACCCGAGGACGTGCAGCCCGGGCCGGGACAGTTGGCGAGCGCGCCACCGCTCTCGGCGAAGGTCGCGGCCGGCTGTACCGACATCCAGCTCACGGTGCCCCCGGCGACGTTGGAGAAGGCCGGGAACTTGCGGACGCGGACGTCGGAGAAGTTCAGCTCGTCGGCCGGCAGGGTGAGCTGCCGGCCGACGAAGGTGCCGGTGGTCGTGCCCGCGACCGAGATCGAGCGCGCGCCGTCGGACGGGGGAAAGACGATCGGTCCCGCACCACCCACCTTGCGGGCAAAGACGCCGGGGCCGCCTTCGACGCCGGCGGAGGGGTTATCGACGGTGACGTAGCCGGTCATGCTGCGCGAGGCCGCGAAGGCGGACATCGTCAGCATCGAGGTTGCGAGCACGATCAGAACGACGTGCGCGATTCGAGCGACAGCGGGTATTCGGTTCATCGAGGTGGCTCTCCCTGCCAGGTCCCTGCCCGGCGCGGCTGTTTTCGATGTGCATTCGAGCTCGGATCCGCAGCTCGGTGCTGAGCCGCGATCGGACGATGGAACCCATCACCAGACCCGCGCGACGGACGTGTGAATGGAGAGGGTCACTAAACTGACCATGCGTTTCACCCTACGCTCAGGCGTTGCAAAAGTCCAGCTACGAACCGCGAGTCGAGATCAAGAAGCGAAGGGGATCACGAGACGTTCACGCTGCATCATCCGCAGCGCGGATATTCGACATGCGGCCCGGTGGGTTTCGCGACAGATCACGCAGCCGCTTGCGGAGCGCCGGCTAGGGCGGACCTGCGCGAGAAGAGCGGATGGCGAAGACAATCAAGCGCGAAATCGTACAGACGGGGACAGACTGTCACGCCGAGATGCTGTGTGTTCTCGAAATCCCTCCGCCCACCAAGGTCCCCGAGACGCGCGGATAAGAGAAACACTCGGTCGTTCACCGGATCCGCAATCCGAACCGCCCGAATCGGCTGCCTAGATCTCAAGACGCCGCGGTGCCGTGTCGCGCGCGGTTCTGCGCGTCGGTTTCCCAAAGCCCCTCGCCCAAAACCCCACGGAATCGCGGGAATTTCTGGGGCCATTGCGTGGATACGCGCGGTGAGTCTTCGTACCCGCAGACTCAGTGGCGGCGTGGGGAGTCGCGGACGAGCTCCCCTTTGACGACGGGCCCCCGGATCGTTTCCGATCTCGATCGATCGCCCCGATGGCGCTAGAGCGCCTCGGCCGCCTCGTAGCCGCCGTGGATTGCGCCCTCGATGTAGCCGACTCCGGTGCCGTCGCCGATCTCGACGACCCGGAAGCCCTCGCGCTCGAGGGCCTTGGCCAGCGCTCGATTCTCCACGAGCCCCGCGGCGATCAACACGTGGTCGGCCGCGAGCGTCTCCGAGACCAGACCGCCCGACTCTGCCTTGCGCTCGAAGCGGACCTCGCCGTCTCCGATCTCGACGACGCGCGCCCCCGATTCGAGGCGCACGCCCTGCTTCCGCAGCTCGTAGAGCACCCGCCAGCGCCGGGGATGCGCGAATCCTGCCCCGAAGACCTCGCCCTCCTCGAAGACGGTCACCTCGCGCCCGCGCTCCGCCAGGAACTCCGCGAGCTCGCAGCCCACCAGCCCGCCCCCCACGATCGCGACCCGGCGACCCAGGGGCATGTAGCGCTTCGACCAGCGACGCAGCCGGCCCGGCTCGCTCGTCAGACCGAGCCGGCGTCCCAACGTGATGGCGACCCTCGCGCGCAGCGGAAGCCCCGCCATCGCGCCTCCGGAGCCACCTAACAGATCCCGCAGCTGGTCTCCGTCGAAGACGTGGGGACGATCGATCCCGGCGATCACCGGTCGCTCGCGCCGAGCGCCCACCGCGACGACGACCACATCGGGCTCGAGCGACCGCAGCCGCTCGGGCGTCGCGTCGAAGCCCCGTCGCACGTCGACGCCGAGCTTCGTGACCTGGCCCTCCAGCCAGGCGAGCAGCCGCTCGTTCGGGGCATAGGCCAGCGCCGCAAAGCGCAGAGCACCGCCGATCCGGTCCTCGCGCTCGCATAACGTCACCCGATGACCGCGCAGCGCAGCCACTCGTGCCGCCTCGAGGCCGGCGGGACCGCCTCCCACCACCACGACATGCCGCCGCGCCTCCTCCGCCACCGGCGAGAGGGGACCCCGCTCCGCCTCCCTCGCCGTCAAGGGATTGACGGCGCAGCGCACCGGGCGATCGAAGAACGCCTGGGCGACGCACGTATAGCAGTAGATGCAGGGCCGGATGTCCTCGGGCCGGCCCTCTTCGAGCTTGCGGGCGAGCTCGGGATCGGCGAGCAGCTTGCGCGCCATCGAGACGAGATCGATCTGGCCCTCTCGGATCAGACGATTCGCGAGCTCCGGCTCGATTCGGCCCACGGCGATCACGGGGATGCCCACCCGCCGCTTGATCGCCGCCGCAAACTCGACGAAGCCGGCCTCGCGATGGACCAGCGGCGCCTCCAGGAAGCCCGGCGCCGAGCTCCCGTCCGCGTAGGCGCTCACGTGGATCGCATCCGCCCCGGCCTCTTCGGCGAGCTCCGCCGTCCGCATCGCATCGTCGATCGTGATGCCCCCTGGCGTCCGGTACTCGACGGCGTCGATTCGACACCAGACCGGAAAGTCCGACCCCGCCTCCGCCTTCACGGCGCGGATCACCTCACAGAGCAACCTCGCCCGGTTCTCCGCGGCTCCCGCCGTACGCGTCCTCGCGCACGTTCAGGGCGGGCGAGAGGAATTCGGAGAAGATGTAGCCGTGGGCAGCGTGGAGCTCGACGCCGTCGAAGCCCGCACGGCGAGCGCGCTCGCCGGCTTCGGCGAAGGCGCGGATCAGTCGCTCGATGTCTTCGGGAGTGGCGGCCCGTACCTTCGCATCGCCCAGATGCTCCATCGAGTGCGCCATGATCTCCGCCTCCTCGGTCGTGAGATCCTGCCCCATCGAGTTCTCGCCGTGGAACGCACCGACCGAGGGCATCAACATCTCGCGGCCCTGCCAGACGTCGAGTCGCGCGACCTTGCCGTGATGGGAGAGCTGAGCCGCGATCCTGGCGCCGTGTTTGTGGACCGCTGCGGTCAGCCGCTGCAGCCCGGGGACGTAGCGATCGTCGGAAAAGGCCAGCTCGTGGTGGGAGTTTGCGCCCCAGGGATAAGCGGCCGAGACGTTCTCGGTGATCAGGAGTCCGGCGCCTCCGCGGGCGCGCGCCTCGTAGTAGGCGATCACGCCCTCGGTGACGGCGCCGTGCTCGTCTCCGAGCTCGACGCCCATCGGAGCCATCGCGATGCGATTGCGCAGCTCCATCGAGCCGATGCGAACGGGCGAGAGCAGATCGGAGTACATCACGTTTCCTCCTCGGTCGGTCGACCGGATCGACCGAGCACGTCGGCATTCAATCCCCCGTAGTGTGCCAGAGGTCGGCTGAGCCAGGACCTCTATGGCTCCAGATGTTCAGGCGTGTGCTCGATCTGCGATTTCGGCCGATTTCCTCGCGCTTCGCCGGCTCGAACCCCGATCCGGCGATCCGATCACGAGACTGCGAGAATCACGAAGTGCGGGAGGAGCTTCGCTCGCGACCGTCGCCAACTACGATTCCGACGGGTACGCCATAAGGGCCTCCCCGGCCCTCTCCGAAGGCGCCCGATTTCTGGACTCCGGCTGCCCGCGCGTCGGGCGGTCGACCCTCCTTCCGGGATCGCATCGCGGATAACCTGCCCACATCGGAATCAACAGGACGGGGGAAAGCGCGTGAGGGTATTAGACGTCAAGCGGCAGATCGTTCCCGTCGATCGGCCGCACGGCAAGGAGGGACTCGACTCCGAGCGCGAAGACATGGCCGAGCGATCGAAGACGCTCGGCCGCCGCGGCGTCGACAACATAGTACGCGTGTCCTCGTCGTGACCTATCGGGATCTCTACGGCCCCTGGGCGCTCGTCGTCGGCGCGAGCGCGACCGTCGGCGAGCAGTTCGCGAGGCAGCTCGGCGCAAAGGGCATGAACGTCGCGATGGTCGCCCGCCGAAAGGAGCGACTCGACACCCTCGCCGCCGAAATCAGCGAGGCACACGGAGTCGAGACGCGAACGATCGCGCTCGACCTGCTGGAAGAGACGGCCATCGAGCAGCTGCGCGATGCGACCGGCGACCTCGAGATCGGCTTCCTGGTCATCAACGCGAATCGACATCAGGTCGGCGATTTCGACCTGATGTCGATCGATGACAAGCGAGCCATGGTGCACATGAACTACGAATTGCCCGTCGCGCTCACGCACTACTACGGCGCCGACATGGTGGAGCGGCGGCGGGGCGCGATCGTGATGCTCAACGAAGTCAACTGCCTCTCGCCGCTCGGTTTCGACGCCGTCTTCCAGGGCACCAAGGCCGGGCTTCGGCTCTTCTGCGAGAGCCTCTGGATCGAGTACCGAAGATCGAACGTGCGTGTCGCTTCGCTGCACCTGAGCGGAATCGAGGAGTCGGAGAGCTTCATCGCCAAGATTTCTTCGGCACGCCGTCGATTCATCAAGCTCCTCGGCGTCTCGATGGAGCCGCGCGTGATCGTCGCGGAGGCCCTGAAGCAGCTCGACCGCGGCAAGCTGATCCTCGTGCCCGACACCTGGACCTTCCTCAACATCTACACCCTGAAGTTCACCGACTTGATCCGGCTGATCGGTGGGAAGCTCTCGATCCTGGCGCCCTCCCGCTTCTTCCATTGGTTCCTGGACGGCGAAGGCGCTCGCGCGGGGCAGAGGGAGAGGCGGCGTTAGTGGAGGTCGTGGAGGTCCGGCCGGGCAATGCACGGCGCGCCGGCTCTCGCGGCCGAGCGCCTCGAAGGGCGGACCGGTGGCGCGCTGTCGGGTGATCGGAGAAACCGACTATCATCGACGGCACCGGGCCCCTGCGGCGATCGCCGCCGATGGGCGCGATGGAATGAACGAACCGGAATGATAGAGGGAGGACGAGGATGAAGACGCTCGAAGGCCGTGTCGCAGTCGTGACGGGTGCTAGCAGCGGGATCGGCCTGGCGTGTGCGAAGGCGTTCGCGGCCGATGGCTGCAAGCTCGTGATCGCGAGTCAGAACACCGACCGATTGAGTCGCGCCGAGGCCGAGCTGGCGGACGCGGGTGCCGAGGTCCTCGCGGTCCCGACGGACGTCGAGAAGCGGGCCGATGTCGAACACCTCGCCGAGCGCACGCTCGACCACTACGGCGCGGTCCACGTCCTCGTGAACAACGCTGGCGTCTACGTGCCGGGCTACACCTGGGAAGTGCCGCTCGAAGACTGGGAGTGGGTGATCGGCGTCAATCTCTGGGGCCCGGTCTACGGAATCCAGGCATTCGTCCCGCATCTTCTCGCGCAGGACGAGGCACACGTCGTGAACGTCGCCTCTGCCGGCGGCCTCATGACCGCTCCCTGTCACAGCCCCTACTCGGCCTCGAAACATGCTCTGGTCGGTCTGTCGAAGTCGCTTCGCGCCGAGTTCGCCATGAAGCAGGCGAACGTCGGCGTCACGCTCGTCTGCCCGGGAGGCGTGTCGACTAGCATCTCCACGCAGGCCGAGCGGAGCGGACCCGGCGGTGAGGCCCGGGGCGCCTTCGAGATGGCGCCCGAGGTGGCCACGATCTTCGATGCGATCGATCAGACCGTCGATACGGGTATCCCCAGCGAGGAGGTCGGCGCGATGATCCGACGCGCCATCCTGGAAGACCAGTTCTGGGTGCTGCCGAACGCCGAGGTCTTTCACCCGGTCTTCGACGCGGAGCTGGCCGAGCTCAAGGCCGGCATCTCGAGCTGAGCGGGACGGCCTGGACCTCGGCCGGGACCGAGAGGAGCGTCCGATCGCCGAGATCGAAGTCCAAGGCGCTCACCGGCCACCCCCTGCGCGGCTCGCGAGGAACTCGAGGGTGCGCTCGCGGCAACCTTCCTCGAAGGGGAGGAGACTCGCATCGAGGTCCGTGACACCGATCGCCCCCAGCCGATCGATGCCCGCGGCCAGCATACGCTCGTCGCCCACGAGGGCGAAGTCGGTCGCCTTGTCGGAGCCTTCCCGATCGATCATCGCCTTGTAGCTCGGCATCATCCGATATCGGCCGATCAGCTCGGAGGCCTTGGCCTGCGCCGCGTCGACGTCCGACACGAGCGCGACGTTCATGCCGGCCACGATCCGCGGCTCGGGCCGGCCCGCGGACGTGGCGGCGGCGCGGATCGTCGGCACGATGTGCTGCTCGATCGTCCGGAAGCCGGTCATCCACAGGATCGTCCCCGCCGCCTCCCGACCCGCGATCTCCAGCATGCGCGGGCCGAGCGCCGCGATCAGCACGGGCACGGGATGCGCGTCGGGGACATCGATGCCCATCGCGACGCGAAACTCCTCCCCTTCGAAGCTCACGGCCTCGCCCCGGAGCAGCGGGCCCAGCACGGCCATGTACTCGCGCATGTGCGACGCGCGGCGCGCGTACGAGAGTCCGTGCATTTTCTCGATCACCGGCGGATGGGAGAGGCCGATGCCCAGGGTGAAGCGCCCGCCGCTCGCCGCGCCCGCCGTGAGCGCCTGCTGTGCGAGGGCGACGGGATGTCGCGGCTGCGTCGGTACGACGGCGGTGGCGAGCTCGATCCGCTTCGTCTCTCGCGCGAGCAGCGTGGCGATGCCGATCGCATCGTGGGCGAAGACGTGCGGAATCCACATCGTGTCGAGTCCTCGCTCTTCGAGATCGCGAGCCCGAGCGACAAAGTCCTCGATCCCCATTCGACTCTCGAAGCTCCCGACCATCTCGCCGATTCGCATGTCTGCATTCTCCCGATTTCACGCCCTCGTCCGCCCGGCACGCGACACCCGTCGCGCGAGCAGAGCCAAGGGAAGGTCGAGGAGAGATTAGATGCGATTCCGATCTCCGCGACCGCAAGCCTCGGCATCCGGATCGAGTGTGTTGTGGGGCGAGTCTCTGCCTACGCAGACTGGGTGACGGCGGGGGGCAAACTCGTTCTTCTCAGCTCGTAGCGGACTCCTCTCCGCAGGGTTCTGGCACAATACGCCAGCACGAGACGATCCTCACTCGACGAACGGAGCCAGGCCCATGCCCCTCGAACACCTCCCCGCGACGACCACGGTCGAACACGTGGTCGCCGGCATCCAACGGACCGGCGCCGTCGTTGTCGACGGTCTCAGTAGCCCCGAGGTCATGGATCGGATCAGCGCGGAGATGGAGCCGTGGATGCAGTGGGTCTCGCGGGGCACCGATCACGGCGCCGGAACCAGGACGCGGCGCGCAGGGAGTCTCATCAGTCGTTCCCCGACGTCACACCAGCTCATTACACATCCGCTGGCCGTGGGCGTCGCGCGCAGGCTGATTCGTGCTTCCGAGATCCATCTGCAGATGACGCAGGTCATTTCGATCGAGCCGGGCGAGGTCGCGGGACCCATTCACCGCGATGAATCCGTATTCGACGCCTACGAATTCCCTGTCGGCTTCGAAGCTCAGATCGGCGTGATGTGGGCCCTCACAGAATTCAACGAGACGAACGGTGGCACCCGTATCATCCCCGGCTCGCACCTCTATCCACCCGGCTTCGAATACGGCTACAAACAAGAAGACACGGAGTGGGTGGAGATGGCCAAGGGATCCTTGCTCCTGTGGTCCGGGAAGACCTACCACGGTCCCGGCGCCAACAAGAGCGACAGGACTCGATCGGGATTGCGACTTCCCTTCTGCCCTGCCTGGATGATGCAGGAAGAGAACCAGTTCCTGACCGTTCCGCTGCAGCTCGCGCAGAGGCTCGATCCGGAGCTGTTGCGCCTCATGGGATACGCGCGGTCGTGCTATGGGCTGAACTACGTCGACGACATGCGCGATCCGATGGAGCTGGTTCGCCCCGATCTGGCCGGTCCGCGAGGGTACGGCGACATCGAGTCGCGCATGCGGCAGAACGAGGAGATGGCCGCGTTCTTCGATCGATCGCGCAAAGACAAGACGCTCTAGCCCGGTATCATCGAGGGTCCACGTCGAACACGAATCGATCGCTGACGGGGCCGAGCCATCGAGAGCGGGTCTCGCGAAGAGAGGCAGCACGTGAGAGAGACCATGAAGGCCATCCGTGCTGCCGACGGTCGCGTCGAAGTCGTCGACGTCCCGCGCCCGCAAGGTTCGGGCGTGCGGGTGCGAGTCCGTTCGGCGGGAATCTGCGGCTCGGATCTACACATGCTCGAGGCGGGCTTCCCCATGAGCGGAATCATGGGCCACGAGATCGCGGGGGAGACGAGCGACGGCAGGCTGGTCGCGATCGAGCCGATCGCGCCCTGCAACGTATGTGAGAGCTGCCGACAGGGCGCCTACAACCTGTGCGCCGTGGGTCCCCAGATGTGGATCGGGACGGGATCCGACGGCGGAATGGCGGAGGAGATCCTGGTCCCCGAGCGCTGCCTCGTACCGCTGCCGGGGGACTCGCGGTCTCGGACGCCTGTCTGGTCGAGCCGCTCGCCGTCGCGATCCACGCGACGCGCCGAGCCGGTCTTCGCAGCAGCGAGCGGGCAGTCGTCGTCGGCGGCGGCACGATCGGTCTCTGCACGGTGGCCGCGGTCCATGCGACCGGTGCCCGGGTCGCCATCGAAGCGCGTCACGACGTACAGCGTGCGGCGGCGGAGCGCCTCGGCGCCGAGGCGCTCACCGATGGCTACGACGTCTGCTTCGAGGCCAGCGGCACGGCCAGTGGCTTTGCGCGGGCGGCCGAGCTCTGTCGACCGGGCGGTCGGATCGCATTGGTCGGGACCTTCTGGGAGGGCTGTGAAATGCCGGCGATGCAGGTCTCCATGAAGGAGCTCGACATCCTGCCCGCGAGCGCCTATGCGCGTGCGGGTGCCATCCGCGACATCGACAGCGCCGCGACGCTGCTCGGGCGCCAGCCCGAGATCGCTTCGACACTGATCACGCATCGCTTCCCGCTCGAGGCGGGTGTCGAAGCCTTCGAGACGGCCGCGCGGCGTAGCGAAGGGTCGATCAAGGTCGTGCTCGAGCCCTAGGCAAGGCGAGCAGCGACACGAGCGACCGCGGAACGGAGAGTGGAGTCGATGACGGACAGGAGAGTCAACCCGAAGCGCCGACCGTCGAGTCCGGTGGCCGTCCACGAGATCGAGGACTGGCATCAGGAACACGACGTCATCGTCGTCGGCTACGGCGGGGCCGGTGCGTGTGCGGCCATCGAGGCTGCCCGAGCGGGCGCGGACACGCTCGTCCTCGAGCGAGCCGGCGGCGGTGGGGGCACGACGGCGATGTCGGGCGGCTACCTCTATCTGGGCGGCGGGACGCGAATCCAGAAGGCTTGCGGATTCGAAGACACTCCAGAGAACATGCTGCGCTATCTCGAGGCCTCGGCGGACGATCCGGACGAAGAGAAGTTCCGAAGGTACGCGTACGAGAGCGTGGCTCACTTCGACTGGCTCGAGTCGCTCGGCGTTCCGTTCAAGGAGAGCATCTGGAAGGATCGCACGAACATGACGCAGACCGACGATTGTCTGCTCTGGTCGGGAAACGAGAAGGTCCCTCCCTTCAACGAGATCGCTCGACCCGTTCCGCGAGGCCACAAGGTTCAGGCGACCGGCGATGCCGGACCGCTTCTCTTCGAGAAGCTCGACGAAGCTACGCGGTCGTCGGGCGCGCAAGTGCAGTGCGACGCGTACGTGTTGACGCTCGTCCTCGACGATGGCGAGGTGGTCGGTGTGATCGCTCGGGTCGAGGGTCACGAGCGGGCGTACCGAGCGCGTCGAGGCGTGATCCTGTGCGCAGGCGGCTATGCGATGAGCGATGAGCTGTTCGCCCGCCACGTGCCTCGCCTGGCGGGACGGGTCCAGACGATCGGCAACCCGTACGATGACGGTGCAGGGCTGAAGATGGGCCTCGGCGCGCGAGGAGCGGCCATCCATCTCGCGGACTATCACGTCACTCTTCCCTTCTATCCGCCTTCTCAGCTGACCTACGGAATTCTGGTGAACGGGCAGGGCCTGCGCTTCGTGGCGGAAGATTCGTACCACGGGCGAATCGCGGAGATCGCTTCACGGCAGCCCGACGGCGTGGCCTACCTGATCGTCGACGAGCCGACGTTCGCGTGGCCCGAGATCGGCGGGTTCGAGCTCGCCGCAACCGAAGAAACGATCGCCGACCTCGAGACGACGCTGAAAGTCGCGGAGGGAGTCCTGGTGGAGACCGTCGGGTTCTACAACCGACACGCGAGGGCGGGGCGCGACCCGATGTTCGGAAAGCAGCCCGCATGGCTGCGACCCGTCGAGAACGGGCCCTTCGCGGCGATCGAGTGCTCGTTCGGAAAAGCCCCATACATGGCGTTCTCGCTCGGAGGTCTGTCGACGCGGGCGACCGGCGAAGTCGTGACGGAAGATGGCGAGGTCGTGGCAGGTCTCTTCGCGGCGGGTCGCAACAGCTGCGGGATCACACGCTCTGCCATCGGCTACGCGAGCGGCACCTGTATCGGCGACGCGACGTTCTTCGGCCGCCTGGCAGGCCGCGCCGCGGCGGCGCGGATCCCGGGCGCATGAGTCCGTTCTCGCGAGCCTCCTGTCTGTTCCCGAGATTCTTCTAGCCGTCCGCAGGGTTGGCGAAGCAGTCGGCGGAGCTTTGGCACACTCCGGGACCCTCTCGGAATCGCCGCGTGCTCCCTGGCCTCCTCTTTGTGTCTCTTTTCGCGGTCGCGGCGGCCCGTACCCATCATCACAAAGCCTGATCCAGGTCCCGCCGATGGGGGGCTGGTGGTGCTGAGGTCCGGGGCGTCTCGGGATCGGTCGAGGAGGGCTCGATTGACCCTTGCGAAGGCTCGACCGGCAGCACATGCTCGGGCAGTGTCTTCGGTTTCCAGGAGTGGGTGAACCGTGGCGGATATTCCGCGTCCGGCGTCGGTCCGCGCGGCCCCAACGGGTCGTGCCGGCGCATCAGTACAGGCGATCCGGACCGCGGTCTCGCCGCACCCGGAGATTCCCGAGCGTTATTCGCTGCGGGACCGCGATGGCGTTCGCGTTCTCGAATGCGACGAAGCACCGCGCCTACGCGCGATCATCGATCCCGAGATGTCGGTCTCGCGCTCGGGGGCGGCCTCTCTCGGCGAGCGCGTGATCCTGCTCGATGGGGCGGGCAGCTTCGGTCCGCTGATCGACAACGACGCCAAGCTCTACAACCTCGACCACCACGCCGGCTGCGAGCGACTCTTCACGCTCTCGACCTGTGAGCAGGCGCTGCTGCTGGTGTGCAGCGGGCTCGATCTCTCCGAGGGCGACTGGAAGATCTATGCGAACGATCCGGATCTCGATACGGTGCTCGCGCTGTGGTGCCTGTTGAACTTCCGGCGCGTGCGGGAGCTCGGTCCGGAGGCACGCGACAAGCTCTTGCCGCTGCTTCGGCTGGAGGGCTCGATCGACGCGCACGGTCCGAGACTGGCGTCGCTCTGCGGCCTGTCGAACGAGCTTCTCGAAGCCACGACGAAGCGCGTCGATCACCTGCTGGCATTCGAGCGCGAGCTCAAGCAGTCGGGATCCTGGGCCAGGAAGAAGGTCTACCCCTACACGATGGAGATGCTCTGCGCCGTCGACGCTCTGATCTACGCGCGCGAGGATTTCGGTGACTACACCCGGATCGACGAGGTCTACGGTCATGTCGAGGTGGGCGACCGGCGAGTGGCGGTGGTGTGCCGGGATCGCGCCGGCATCTACACGGTCGAGCAGCACCTGAAGACGCGCTGGGGCGATCAATTGAGCCTGATCGCACTCGAGAACGAGCCGGGCCAGTACACCCTCCGACGGATCAGTACGCTCTCTGGTCCGAAGCTCGGCCCCGCCTACGATCGCCTGAACCGCATCGATGCGGCCGTCGATGGTCGCCCGCTCGGCAAACAATGGGGCGGCTCGGAGGATATCGGCGGCTCCCCGCGACCGACGGGCACGCTCTTCGCTCCCGAGGAGCTGGTCACGGAGCTCGAGCGCGCCTATCGCCCGAACACCTGGTGGGGACGAACGGGGAAGTCGAGCGTGGCCTTCTGGCTCGGGATTGCGTGCCTGACCTTCTGGCCGCTGGCGGGTGCACTCCCTTCCCCGTTCTGGCGCTCTGCCGGGCGCGCCGCCCTGGCGGAGAGCTATCGCTTCGGGCTGGCGTCGCTGCTCGCGATGACCGTCGCGATGCTGCTCACGACCTCCGCTTTCCAACGAAGGCCCTGGGTCTTCGGCTGGCGCGCGGCGGTGAACGGCGGGGGTTGGTGGTTGGCACCGCTCGCGCTGCTCGGTGCCTTGCCCATCGCGTGCTGGGCATCGAAATCGGTCGGGGCGCGTCCGCTCGAGCTGGCTGCGGCGATCGGCGCGAGTGTCCTCGCCGTCGCCGCCAGCGAAATCTGGTTCCGCGGCCTGGTGCACGGAATGCTGGTGCCGGACTTCGCCGTCCAGCGACCCGGCGGCCGCTGGCTGCTCTCGCGCGCCGCGATCACGTCTTCGGCCGCCTACGCGATCGTCGGCGCAACGATGGCCACAGCCGCCCTCGACCGTCCTCTCCTAGCGCGACTCGGGCTCAACGAGCTCGAACTCCTGCTGGGCGCCCTGGTTCTCTTCTTCACGGTCGGTCTGGCGCTCTCCGTGCTACGAGAGCGCTCCCTCAGCCTCCTGCCCGGACTGGTCGTCCAGCTCGCTGGTTTCGGGATCATCACCCTAATGTGGGTCGTCCTGTCCTGAAGGCGGAGATCCGTAGTTTGTCGAAACTACGTCGATCTCGACGCAGCCCGCTGGTCGTCCCGAAGTAGCCCGTATGGTGCGAAAGCCCGGTCGATCTCGATTCAGAGAAAGATCGGCTGGGTTCTCGCACACTACAGGGAATCCGTTTCGATCCGCAGCGCAATCCGAGCAGTCAATGCCGGCCTTCGAGTCGATGATGGGCATCCTCCAACCCCAGCAGGGGAGCGTCTTGACCATCACGACCGGCGCCGACGGAGTCGCGAGCGATCGTGTGGTCTCTCGCCTGGACGACAACGGTCGGACCTTCGTGAGTGCGAATCCTTGGCCGCGCGCGTGGTATCGGGAAGCTCTGGCGAACCCGGACGTGCAGGTGACGATCGACGGAGTGCGAAGAGAATATCGGGCCGTCCCGATCGAGGAGGCCTCGGAGCACGAGCGACTCGACACGGCCTTCGCGCACCCCCTCGCCTTCCGGATCATCACGGGGTTTCCGCCTCGAAGATCATCTGGCCGTTCGTCGAAGAACTGGCGCTCGCGGCGCCCTTTCGGGGTATCACCACGAATGGCGACGTGGTGACGGGTCTATTCCAGATCGAAGCCGCCGGCATCAGCACGCGAGGCGTGGTGCAGGCGGCCCAAGACTTCATCGAAGTGCTCAGCGAGGCACAACGCTCACGGCTGCTGTATCCGGGTGATCAGGTGGTCATGACGCCGACTTTCATGGGTTCGGAGCCGTCGCGGGCCACGACCGGCCGGTTTGCCGGCACGTCCATCCTGGAGAAGGAGCAGGCCTTGGAGCTGATCCGCCTGTACGTCGACAACCTTCGACCCGGCCATGCAGAGCGGAAGCTCGCCGAGATCGTACGGCATTGGAGCGACACCTGGTTCAGCTGGGTGGGCGCGACCGGCCCGGAGAGCGTCTTCTACTATCGGTTCCACAGTCCGGTGGTGATGATCGAATTCGATCACCAGCTCCCTGTAGCGCTCGATGGACCGGCTCTCCCCACACGAGATCACGTGCACACGGTCGTGCGTACGCCCAACGGCAACGACTACGGCAAGGATCTGCTGCGGCAGCATCTGGAGATGCATCGACACTGAGACCGGGTGTCGGTTGGCAGAAGCCGTCGGCTCGATTCGGTGTATGCGTTGGGGCGAGTGATCACGCCCCCTGCTGCGCCATCCGCTCCAGCCAGCTCTTCGGAAGCTGTGCCATGAATGCCGGCATGTTCCAGAACTCGTGCCAGCGCTTGATCTTGCCGCCTTCGATCTCGTGGATGCAGAGGACGGGGAGCTTCAGGACCTCACCCGTCGAGAAGTGCCACTCCTCCGTCCTTCGCGTCGTCACGCGCTTCGCGTCGCCGACGACCGTGTCGACGCACATCGGGAACGCGTCGAGACCGACGATCGACTTCGCGAGCTTCTGCGTGACACCGGCCGGGCCGATGCCATCCATCTCGCGCGCAGGCTCGTCGCAGTAGGCCCCGTCTTCGGTGAAGAAGCGGCCAACGGCCTCGAAGTCCATCGCCTCGAGCGACTGGAAGAACGCTTCGATGAGGTCGATGCTCGCCCGGGCTTCGGGCGTGGCGAGGGAGCGGGCTTCGTCGAAGGGATTCATCAGGCCTCTCCCGCGGTCATCGGAGGCTGGCCGTAGAGCCGCATGACGTCCTCGCCGGCAGAGAACTTGCCGATCCACTCGTCATAGTAGTCGGGCAGTGGCTGATGGGTCGGGTCGTGCCACGGCGCCTGGGAAGCAAGGACTCCGATCGCAGACCGCATCGTGGCCGCGCGCGGCACGCTCGCGAATGGGTTCCCCTCGTATGCGTCGTGGGGCACGTCCGGAACGTGCTTCTTGAACTCTTCGACGGCCATCGTGAACAGCGCACGTACGTGCTTACGCATCGCGCCCGCGTTCTTGAATCGATACCAGTAGCTGCCGACGACGTGGTCGTAGACCATGAGCGCCGAGCTCCGATGCTCGATCTCCTCGCAGAAATGCCACAGGAGCATCGATGACAGACGCTCGTCCCCACCGCTGAAGAGGATCTCTCGATTGTCGAGGACCATCTTGAAGAACGGGGTGAAGATCGCCTCCATGCTGCCGGCATAGGCCAGGTGGTACTCGAGGGGCTTCGACTCGAGCAGCTCGTCGTAGCTCTCCTGGCACTTGTCGAGGATCGACTGCAGGCCCGGATACTGGTCGATCAGGGCCTTGGCATGTTTCTGATGGGCGGCGGCATGCACGCCCTCCTGTTGTCCGAAAAGGCGGGCTTCGGTCTTCACCGCCTCGTCCGTGATCCGCGGCTCCGCCAGGCGCATCGCCTTCGTGATGTAGCGCTCGAAGCTGATGATCACGAACGTGATCTGATTCATCAGGATGGAGAAGCGCGGCTGCTCCGGGTTCCACACGAAGGGGATGCCTTCGAAATCCCAATCGAACTTTCGTACTTCCAGATCAGACATTTGGCTAGCAAGCTCCCCGCACGAGTCGCCCCGGGCGCTCGCCCGTGTCGCGGTCATCGCGCCTGACGACGATACCGCCCACGATCGTCGCCTTGTACCCGGTTGCCCCCTGCAGCAGGCGCGCGCCGTTCGCCGGCAGATCCTGCACCCGGCGCGGGGGGAGCAGCGCGAGGCGGTCCAGGTCGATCACGTTGACGTCGCCGCGCTTGCCGACGTCGAGGGTGCCGCGGTCGTTCAGGCCGTAGAGCGCCGCGGTTTCCTTCGTCTGCATCTGCACGGCCCGTTCGAGCGAGAGCTTCGGGCCGCGCTTTCGACCCTTCACCCAGTGGCAGAGCTGATAGGTGGGCATCGACGCGTCGCAGATCGTGGCGAGGTGGGCGCCGCCGTCGCCGAGGCCAAGGACGGCCGCCGGATGGTTGAGCATCTCGAAAATTGCTTCGTGATCGCCGTTCGCGTAGTTGAAGAAGGGAAGCAGGAACATGCGCTCGCCTCCGTCTTCGAGCATCAGGTCGTAGAAGAGCGCGACGGGCGTCGTGCCACGCGCCTTCGCCAGGCCGTCGACCGAGCGATCCGGAGTCGGCTCGTAGTCGAGATCGTCCAGCAGCGGATAGACCATGGCGGGCATCACGTTCACGAGCGCTCCGATCCCTTCGTACTTGTCGCCCGTATCGACCGTGTCTTCCTCCGAGAGGATCGCCTGGCGAATCTCGGGGCGGCGCAGCTCGCGCACGAGCTCTTCGTGCGATTCGCACGACCGCGCGAGGCGATCGAAGGTGGGTCGCTTCAGGAACGGGTGGCGAGTCGTCAGGCCGAGCAGCATGCCGAAGGGGCGGTTGGCGATCTGTGCACGCAGCTTCCCGCCTTCCTTCTCTGCTTCGATCGCAGAGTCGAGCAGCTCCTTCCACAGATTCGGGGCCGTCATCGACTGCAGCACGAGGAACGAGACCGGGATCTTCAGCTCCGCGGAGAGCTTGCGCATCCACGCCATCTCCGACAATGCGTCGTTCGGATCCTGTCCGTCGACGCCCGCCTCCGCGACCTGGAAGACGACGGGGCGGCCCGTGTCGGCGATCGCGCGACCAATGGCGAAGAGCTCGTCCTCACCCGCAAAGGTTCCGGGCACGGGGTCGCCGGCCAGGGTCACGTGTGCCTGCACGCGCGAGGTCGAGAAGCCGAGCGCGCCCGCCTCGACCGCCTCCGCGGCGAGCTTTGCCATGGAGGCGATTTCCTCGGACGTGGCCGGCTCGTTCGCGATGCCGCGCGCACCCATCACGTAGGTGCGCAACGCGACGTGCCCGATGTGGGTTGCGACGTCCATCGTGAAGCCGCGACGGTCGAGGGCGTCAAGGTACTCCGGAAAGGTTTCCCACTCCCACTCCAGCCCGGCGCGCAGCACATCGCCGGGGATGTCCTCGACCGACTCCATCGTGGTCACGAGGAGATCGTGGTCGGCGGCTCGCGCCGGTGCGAACCCGATACCGCACACGCCGAGAACGACGGTCGTCACCCCATGTGCGTTGCTGGGTGCAAGGGTGTCGTCGAAGAATGCCTGACCGTCATAATGAGAATGGATGTCGACGAAGCCGGGCGTCACGACGAGTCCCTTTGCATCGATGACCTCGTCGGCTTCCCCCGAGACCTCGCCGACCGCCGCGATCTGTCCGTCGCGGATCGCCACATCGCCCACGAAGGGCTCGCCACCGTTGCCATCGACGATGGTTCCGCCACGAATCAATAGATCGAATCTTTCGGCCATGGTCTTCTCCGATTCCTCTGTCTCTGTATGGAAGGTCCTGTCACGCTGGCACCCGCTCTTCGGCGTGGGAACAATCCATGCCAGCCGCGCGCTCGAGCGCGGTATCCGAAAGGCGAGTCGTGAGGAGCCGAGCAGTGACCGGCCGAGCGCCAAAACGCGCGCCGGCTACCTCTCCCTCTGACTGCTCACTACCTACCGACATGACCGATCGACATGCCTCGACCTGGGCCGGCCACCCTGCGGCACGGCCTGCTTCGACGCGATCCACAAGATACCTTTTCCGAAGACTTTCGGGAAAGACTTTTTTGTCTTTGCTCGCCTGGACAGGGAGACGGTGCGAACACAGACGAGCATCCCGTGCGTGCTCTCGTTATTCGTCCGCCGCTCCGTAGCGTCGGACCTTCCCTCCGAGAGACTACCCGGGCGGCTGCCCGAGATCCGGGCTCGAGCTCGCGCGCGTATCCCTACCGGATCGAGCAGCCCGGAATCGCTAGCGCTTGCGCAGCACCTTCACCCGCACGTTCTGGTCGAAGGCATAACGATCGCCCTCGCGATCCGCGAGGCGTTCGAAGGCCTCGATGAACTCGTCGTACCGCTCGGCCATGCGCGCGGCACGACGCGGATCGATGCCGACGATTCGACTGGCGAAGCCCTCCGCGGAGTCGAGGAGCATTCGGCTGGCATAGGTCGTATCGGCGATCGTCTCGAAGCCGAGCGATTCCGATTGGGAGAGCGCTTGCTGGGCGAGCATCCGGACCTCGGTCTCGTCGTCGATGAGACTGACGACCTCATGGCCCGCGCCGACCGACATCGGCTCGGCGACGTAGAGCGTGCCGCCGGAGCGCAGGACCCGATGCGCTTCGCGAAGAGCGGTCCTCATCTCGTCCGGCGGAACGTGGTGTAACGAGAACGACATCACCACGGCGTCCGCGCTCTCCGCGGGCAGCGGCAGGTCCTGACCGACCCCGTCGAGATATGCCTCCGGATGATCCGGGTCGGCCTCACGCGCCTGTCGGATCATCACGTCGCCGCACTCGACGCCGACCGCATCCGCGCCCTCACCGCGCAGCCAACGCACGAGCTCGCCCGAGCCGCATCCGACGTCGACGACCCGAAGACCCGACGGCTCGAGGTAGCGGCGGAGCATCTCGTCTCGAGTCGATCGTTCGGGCTCCACGCGTCGTCTCCCTGCCGTGATGGATTCCGCTGAGATTAGACCGCGAGCCGGATCGAGGCTATCAGGAGCAGCGCTGCTCGATGCGTATCGAGCGGTGCGCCGAAGCGATCGCTTCGGCGGTCTCGGCGCGGGGAGTCGGGCTATCCTGGGCGAAGGCGGAGGCCGCGCTCGCCGAGGCCGCTTCGCCTCCGACAGACGCCGCCCGCGAGGCCTGAGCCCGCGGACTTGCAGCCGCCATCAGCCCTCGAGCTCGACCACGATCTCGTAGGAGGCGCTCGACCATGGGGGAATCGGGCTCGTCCGGACGACTGGATCCGGCGCAGTACACTGAGCAACCCATTTGCCTGACACGAGAACCCGGAGGCTCCCATGGCCAAACCGCTCATCCTCTCCGCATTCGTGATGAACACGGCGTCCCACATTCTCCAGGGCCTGTGGCGGCGACCCGAGGGAGGCCAGATCGAGTTCAACTCGCTGGATTTCTGGGTCGACCTGGCGGTCGAGCTCGAGCGACACGGCTTCGACATGATCTTCTTCGCGGACGTCACGGGGCTCTATGAGGAGTTCGAGGGCTCCCACCGCGTGCAGATCGAGACGGGCCTGCAGATCCCGAGCAACGACCCTTCGGTCATCCTCTCGGCCCTCGCTTACGCCACCGAGCATCTGGGTCTCGCCTTCACGAGCAACATCCTGCAGGAGCACCCCTTCAACTTCGCTCGCAAGATCTCGACACTCGATCACGCCTCGAAGGGACGAATCGCCTGGAACATCGTGACGAACCTCCAGCGCAACGGGGCGCGCAACTTCGGTCAGGAGCTGACCGAGCACGACGCCCGATACGAGTGGGCGCGCGAGTACGTCGACGTCACCTACAAGCTCTGGGAAGGATCGTGGGACGAAGGCGCGCTGCTGCAGGATCGCGAGAGCGGAATTCACGCCGACTTCGACAAGATCCACGAGATCAACCACAAGGGTGAACGATACGCCGTCCAGGGGCCGCACCTCGTTTCACCGTCGCCGCAACGAACGCCCGTGTTATTCCAGGCGGGCTCCTCCGAAGCCGGAATGAGCTTCGCAGCCGCGCACGCCGAAGCGCAGTTCCTCGGCGCCCCGACCCCCGAGCTCGCGACGGCCTCGATCGAGAACGTACGCCGCCGGCTTCGCCAGAACGGTCGTTCCGCCGAGGACCTCAAGTTCGTCCAGGGGCTGTCCTTCGTGGTCGGCAGCACGGAGGAAGAGGCCACGAAGAAGGCGCGCGAGCTCGATGAGGCGATCGACCAGAGAGCGATGATCGCCCACCTGACGGGATCGATGGGTGTCGATCCCGGCCAGCACGACCCCGACACGCCACTCAGTGAGTGGAAGATCGAGGGCGTTCAGAGCCTGCTGGAAGGCATTCGGGCCAGGGTCGGCAAGCCGGAGCCCACCGTCCGCGACCTCAGTCTCCTGACCAGCCGGTCGAGCCGCGTTGCCGGCACACCGGAGCAGATCGCCGATGAGCTCGAGCGATGGCAGGTCGCCGGGATCGACGGCATCAACCTGATCAACGCGACCCTTCCCGGCAGCTACCGTGAGTTCGGGGAGCACGTGATGCCCGTGCTCCGCAAGCGGGGCCTGGCGAACGAGGCGTACACGCCGGGCACTCTGCGGCAGAAGCTGTTCGGCCGCGACCGGCTGCCGGACACGCATCCCGCCGCGGCCTACCGAAACGCGTTCCGTTGACACGGTCGCGCCGCGACTCGGGACATGCACGCGCGGCTGGCTCGCTTCGTCTCACTCGTTCCCGGCCGAGCGCTCGTCGAGCAGCCGACGCACCTCGGCGTGCTCCTTCTCATTGAAGGTGAAACGCGCGAACAGAATGGCACCGATCAGGTAGCACGTGGCGGGGACGATGCTGAAGAGAACCCGGATCACGAGCTTGACCTCGTCTGTCTGTTCCACGTTGGGCTCGAAGTTCGCGAGGCTGAGCGCGAAGCCCGCCAACACGGCGGTGAGCCCACCAGCGGCCTTGCGAACGAAGTTCCAGAGAGCGAGGTACGCCCCTTCCTTGCGCTCGCCGGTCTGCATCTCATCCCAGTCGACGATGTCGGCGTTGATCGATGGGGCGACGACGGCACCGCATCCTCCCGCGAGCCCCAGCAGGCCCGCCAGCAGGAACACCCAGACGCTCACGCGCTCCGGGAGGAAGAAGAAGCCGGCGAATGCCAGCATCGTCACGATCATCGCGCCCAGCCAGAGCGGCTTCTTGCCGAAGCGCCGGGACAGAGCGATCCACACGGGCGTGAGAGCGAACTGCGGAACGAAGTACGTGGCGATGAGCGGAGTCGTGATCTCCTTGGCGCCGAATCCATACTCGGTGACATAGGGGACGAGCATGGCGATGCTGGATACGCCGAAGGTCTCGATTCCATAGACGAAGAGCAGGACGCGCGCGTGCGGATTTCGGATCACGTCCGCGAACGAGGCCGTCATCGCCGTTCCGCCACGCCCCTGGTAGTCGGGGCGCTCGCGCAGGCGGATCGAGGAATAGATGATCAGTACTGCCACGCCGCCTCCGCAGAGGCTCGACATCCAGAAAGCGGCCTCGCGGATGTCCTCGGCGTTGGAGACCCACTGGAAGACACCGAGTCCGGCGATCAGACCCAAGGCCGTCAGCACGTGACGATAGCCGAAGAGCCGGGTGCGTTCGTGGTAGCTCGGAGTGAGCTCGACGCCCAGCGCGCCATGGGGGACGAAGAAGGCCGTGCTCGCGGTCTCGTAGACCAGCAGCGCCACCACCATCCACACCACGATGGCGATCGGGCCCAGGCTCTCGGGCGGCGACCACAGCCCGAAGATGCCGATGCCCACGGGCAGGGCGGATGCCAACATCCACGAGCGGCGGCGTCCTATGGAAGAGCGGGTGAGATCCGAAAGGTATCCGACCAACGGATCCGATACGGCGTCCCAGAAGCGCGACAGACCGAAGATCAAACCCATGGTGGCGGGCGCGATGAGCAGCACGTCTGTGCTGTACTTCATCAGATACATGCTGAAGAGAAGACCCGTGACACCGATGCCCATGCTGGGCAGGCAGTAGAGCCAGATCACGGAGGTCGCGAGCCGCTCGCGCTCCGCGACGAGCGGCGTGTCTGCGATGTCGGGCTCGGGGCGGACCGGATCAGTCATGGGGTGAGTCGTTTGCGGCCGGGAAACAGCGTGGGATGACGAGGCTTCTGGTCACGTCGACCGGGGCTCCCGCGAAGTGAAACCGCAGATCTGGAGGATCTCCATCGGGTCCACTCGATTCCGGGGGCCTGACGATTCGGCGGAGAGAATCGATTTCGGCCCAGCCATGACACGAGCCCGATCGCTCAGGCCTTGCGCCCGACAGCCGGAACGTCTCTAGATCCGCACGCGGCATCCTCGGCTAGAGGATGTCGGGGTGCCTCAGGGCGCGTCGGCTTCCTTCTGCTTCTTGCCACCCTCGCGCCGCTGGCTCTTCCAGCGCTCGTCGAGGTGGTCACGCCGAGTGCGTCGCTGCGCGACGAGCTCGTTCACGACCGCGGCAATCGCATCGACCTTGGCTTCCCCTTTGGCGTCGTTCATCACCGCTACGAGCTCGTCGATCCGGGCGTCGTGTGCCTGCATCCGCGCTCGCATTCCCGGGTGCAGCGGCTGATTCGGGCCATGCTTCATCCGGCCCTTTCCATCCATCGACTCCGCGTCGCCCTCCGGCGCCTCCGCCCAGGCAAGCGCGGCCGCGACACAGCTCACGACCAGCGCGAGCCCCCATCCGATGCTTCGATTGCGTTTCACGTCGTCTCCTCCGAATCGTGATTGACGTCCATACGATACAGGCCTTGGCGCATTCGGTCGTTGAATCGGCCCCACCGTGTCCGATTCATTGGCAAGGCGCCCGGCTCGCGACGACTGCTACCTTGGCCGACGTCATGTATTGGCTCCTTCTCCTAGGTCTCCTCGGGATGGGAGGCTGGACGACTCGCTCCGGCTTCGTGAGCCAGAGTCGTACGCGAATGACCGCGGGCATCCTCACGATGGCGGGGACGCTGCTCTTCTTCGCACTCCTCTCGTTCTGGGGCGAGATGCTCTGGTTCGAAGCGGCAGGCTACGCGGAGCGGTTCTGGCGCATGGTGGCGGCGAGGGTCGGTGCGACGCTGCTCTTCGCGACGGCCGGTGCCGTTGGAGCCAGGCTGTTCTTCGGCCCGATCCATCTCGCGGAGCATCGCGTCTTTCGACGCGCTGTTGTGGCCGCCGGGGGATTCGCGGGCGCGGTGATCGGGCTGGCAAGCTGGGACGAGCTGCTGCTCTTCCTCAACCGCGTCGATGCGGGTCTTGCCGAGCCGATCCTGGGACTCGATGTTGGCTTCTACCTCTTTGTTCTTCCGTTTCTCGGTCGGGTCTTCGTGCTGCTCGTCGTCGTGGCGCTGCTTGGCGTGGCGGCGTCGGCGTTGGCTCGCCGCGTGCGGCTGCCGGGCGAGACGCTGCCGCGGCTGATCGGCGCGAGGGTGCTGCATGCGGGCCGGGGGGCGTTCAAACTGGCGGCGGTCGCGGCGGCGGGAATGGGGTTGGCCTGCTGCTACCTGCTCTACTCGGAGTGGGGTGTGGTGGCAGGGCCAGGCTGGACGGACGAACACGTGCGCCTGCCCGCCTACGGGCTGGCTGCCCTCGCCACGCTCGCGCTTGGCGCCGCGCCTCTCGTGCCACCGTTGGCTCGGCGCATGCGCCGGGTGCTGGTCCTGGGGAGTCGGCCTCTCGAGCTCCCTGCGGTCGGCACCGCCTGGGCTGCCATTCTCGGCGTCTGGCTCGTCTGCCTCGTCGTCGTGCCCAACCTCGTGCAATTCCTCGTGGTCGAGCCGAACGAAATCACCTTCGAAAAGCCCTATATCGCGCATAACATCGAGTTCACCCGCCGAGGCTTCCGTCTTCACGAGGTGGAGGAGCGCCAGTTCCCGGTTACCGACGAGCTCACGCGGGAAGTCGTACGGGAGAGTCAGGACCTGCTCTCGGAGGCGCGCCTATGGGACGTGCGCGCCCTCGATGCGGTCTACCGCCAGTTTCAGGAGATCCGCCTGTACTACGCCTTCAACGATGTCGACATCGACCGCTATGCGATCGGGGATCGCTATCGACAGGTGATGGTCTCCGCGCGCGAGCTCGACCAGCGGAACCTGCCTGCGCAGAGCCAGACCTTCGTGAACTCTCGCTTCAAGTACACGCATGGCTACGGTCTCACGCTCGCGACGGTGCGCGACTTTACGCCTGATGGCCTACCCAATCTGCTGGTCAAGGACATCCCTCCTCGGACGGACTTCCCGGAGCTGCGAGTCGACCGACCGCAGATCTACTATGGCGAGCTCACCGGCGATCCCGCGATCGTGAACAGCCGGGAGCCCGAGTTCGACTATCCCAGCGGCGATGAGAACGTGACCACCTTCTACGAAGGGTCGGGCGGGGTACGTCTAGAGAACCTGTGGCGGAAGTTCGTCCTGGGCTGGCGCTTCGACGGCACCCGATTCTTCTTTTCCGCCTACATGACTCCGGAGACCCGTGTCCTCTTTCGTCGGCGAGTGAAGGATCGGATCTCGGCCTTGGCGCCCTTCCTCGAGCTGGACGAGGACCCGTACATCGTACTCGCCGACGGACGTCTCTACTGGATTCTCGACGCCTACACGACCTCAGCCCACTATCCCTACAGCGAGCCGTTGGCTGGCCTCGAGCAGATCGAGTACGGCCCGGCTGGCCAGCGCGAGTGGTTGGCGAACCGAGTCATGGGTCGCCTGCGCGGCACCAACTACGTACGCAACTCGGTGAAGGCCGTTGTCGACGCCTACGACGGGACGACTACGCTCTATGTCTTCGATGGAGAGGACCCCTTGGTGCGTGCCTGGCGCGGCGCCTTTGCGGGCCTGTTCCGGGACGCCAGCGAGATGCCTGCTGCCTTGCGCGCCCATGTGCGTTACCCGGATGGCTTCCTGCTGGCCCAGGGTCTCGTCTACGCCAAGTATCATATGGCCGACCCCGAGGTCTTCTACAACCAGGAAGACCTCTGGATGCGTGCGACCGAGAAATACTACGCGGGCATTCAGCCTGTCGAGCCATACTATGTTATGTGGCAGCTCCCCGGATCCGAGCGCGCGGAGTTCGTGTCCATTCTTCCCTTCACGCCGAAGAACCGCCAGGTGATGATCGGCTGGATTGCGGGGATGTGCGACGGCGAGAACTACGGCCGTTTCCTCGCCTACAAGTTCCCGAAGGAGAAACGCGTGCTCGGCCCGCAGCAGGTCGAGACCAAGATCGATCAAGACCGTTTCCTCTCGGGTCAGCTCACGCTTTGGGATCCGTCACCGTATCTACGTTTGTGTGCACCTGGCTGCTTACTCATCGTTATGCCCGTTAGAAGGTGCAATTACCGTGTCACTTATCTGTCACAAATGATGTGCACGATGTAATGCCCTAGCGGATACCGGCTAAGGATGCTACCATTCAAGGTCTGTAAGTTGATTCGCCATTTGTATCGATTGGGAGCGACGTGGCAGATTCGCAGTTTGTCGAGACTTTAGATACGCCTTCGCACACGTCATGTGCAATCACAGTTGTGTGTCGATTTTGTCCATTGGCACAGCATCACCGACATATAGTTCAGGACAGGACAAGATCGGTGAGTGGATGGCTGGCGCCTTTATCGATCAGCCAGCGATCACGCGTGCCATCCGCAGTCTACATAATTTGTCGGGCATTGAAACACGTTACTCATGTTGTCCAGAATACTTACATCCGGTCGATCGTTCTAGCTTCGGTCCTGGTCAGGGATCTCAGTCCGCACCCACGACAGCAGAGCGCATGAGCATCTACGTACAGGAAGCGCCGCAACTTAGGTACGACAGCCGCCCTGCAGGCGTTAGAGCGATATGCAGGAGAAGGTGACGCCGCGTTGCGCTCGGTTATTGATCGGTAACACACCTCGTGGTGGTCAGTTGTACCGGCTTTTTTGCTCCTGGCCTCGACTTTGTAATTGCGAAGAAGCTGGGGCTTGCCGCTACTGTATCTCGCACATTGATTGGATTTATGGGCTGTTCAGCCGCATTCAATGGTCTGCAAACAGCCAGTCAAATCGTACGCGGTGGCCGGGCGCACACGCGTGCTCGTGATCTCAGTGGAACTGTGTTCACTTCATATCCAACGGAGCGCTAGCCCCGCCCACCTAATCGCCATGTCACTGTTTTCCGACGGTGCATCAGCCTGTTTAGTGGGGGAGGCTATGCCTGGCGACACAGATATTTTTCGCCTTGACGCCTTTCGCAGCGAGATACAACCAGACACAGAATCTGAAATGGTGTGGGAAATCGGTGATCATGGTTTTGTGCTGCATCTTTCTCCGCAGATTCCCGAACACTTGGCATTGGCGGCGCCTGAAACGCTGCATCACTTATTCGACGATGAACCTCCGACGTTTTGGGCGATTCATCCTGGTGGGCGTGCCATTGTAGATCGTCTGGAGAAGGTTTTTGCGTTGACATCGGAGCAGATCGCCGCCAGCCGTTCGGTCCTTCGTCAGTATGGCAACCTTTCT
The DNA here is from genome assembly GCA_963698485.1 of uncultured delta proteobacterium. GTDB lineage: Bacteria > Myxococcota_A > UBA9160 > UBA9160 > UBA4427 > UBA4427. The sequence goes on from CAVORA010000008.1 coordinate 93,380, forward strand.
TCTGCGACCATACTCTTTGTGCTGGATGAATTGCGCCAGACGATGCGTCTGGAGAGGCAGGCATCAAACTATGGGCGGAATGACAAGCATTATTCCGGAGTAGCGATGGCCTTTGGTCCAGGGTTGGTGATAGAGATGGCGGCTGCCTCACATTTATATCTGAACATCGGCCAGTCCTGAAATGAATCAGGTAAGAAATGAAGAAAACTGTTTTTGATGTAGCCATCGTAGGCTCTGGACCAGCAGGTAGTTCCGCTGCCGTCGCACTGTCACAGAAGGGGTGGCGAGTACTACTGTTGGAACAGGATACCTATCCTCGGCACAAAGTGTGTGGGGAGTTCCTTTCACCGGAGGCACAGCGCAGCCTGCGGTCACTGGGAGTATATGAAAACGCGGCTATGCTTCTACCTGTATCGCTGCACCATGCGGTGGTAACGTCACCACGAGGTCAAGAAGTGCACGTTGAATTACCGGTGTCGGCCTGGGGAATCAGCCGCTTTGCTCTTGACGATATGATGGCTACTGCCAGTCGAGAGCACGGGGCGACAGTGTGGACTGGCGTAGCTGTTTCCAACTATTCAGAGTCGGATGATGGCTATCAACTAACATTGGACCATGGAGTAAATTCGACAGCGCCGCGTCTTCCTGGCACAGTGTCTGCACAAACAATGATACTGGCGTGTGGTCGTCACAGCAGGTTGACGGCGGAAATTGCCAATTCACGTGTAACGGGACGCCATCGACGATCTCAACGGCAGCGCTATGTCGGCGTCAAGTGTCATTTTGAAGGCGCTGTTGCATCAGATGAAATCGAACTCTTCTTTATATCGGGTGGATATGGCGGTATCAATTCTGTAGAGAAACGGGCGGGCTAACCTTTGCCTACTGGTTACGTATGATGCTTTTCAGGCAGCAGGTAATCGCCCCATAGCCATTATTGACGTACTGCGCAAACACCATCCCAAACTGGATCGATATCTGGACAGCGCTAGACTTATACCAGAGACACTCAAGACCACAGCCGCTGTGGATACGTCTCGACCAGCTACACCCTGGCAAGGCGCTCCCTGTATTGGCGATGCCGCAGCCATGATTACGCCACTGTGTGGCGATGGTATGGCGATGGCTCTGAGTGCCTCGGAGCTTTGCGTACCGTTAGCCGACGCCTTCTTGTGTGGGCAGATTTCACGGACTGAGTGGGCGCAGAGCTACAGTAGCGCTTGGCACAATGAATTCACTCGCCGTATTCAAGTTGGACGCCTGCTCCAGGATGCGCTGGCGAAGCCGCTGTTGGCAGATTTATTGATTGGTATCGGAAGATTTGCACCGCCGCTGACGTCTTCCCTCTTTGCGGCTACACGGGGCCCCCTTGCTGCGTAAACGGGCTGACAAATTAGCTCTTGGACAGTCTATGCCTCGTCTTTCATTCCGCGTTGACACTGTTTCTTTATCTGATTGTTTTGCCGGATAACCAATGGCATAGGTTATGCCAATAGGCGACAGCGGACTAGGCACGTGACCGATTTCCCATTGATAGCGAGCGCCTACAGGATACTGCTCCAGTCCAGCGGTCATTTCGTTCAATTCCAGTTCAGTGTATGTGCGCAGGCACGAGACAATGCCATCGAAGCAAAGCACCAATGGAATGATCGGTATTATCCAAGTCCAGAACAGCCCGATCTGCACGAAAGGGTCGCAGAAAGGGGGCTGACAAGTACGCAAGGAATGGCAGAACCAGCATCACAAGTAACGCCAGCGGAGTGCGTGCCGTCTGCTCAAAGACCGCGATGCCTTGGCCGTTCCGGACGGCGTCCTGCAGAATACTCCTGGCGTTCTGAGGCGTGAAATGATGGAAGGCAGTGAATAGTGTACGAAATCCAGTCAATTCGACGGGGATTTGCGCGGCATCGACAGGTGTAGTGACGAACTGAACCAGTGGCGATGCACTGCCTGTTGGTTGTGCAGCGGGCCTGGTTGGGGTATAGATCGGTTAGAAGGATGGGTATTGGGCGGTGCATGCCTGCATATAGTGCGCGGTGAATCTGAGGCGAGGGACCGCCTCCGCCTGAACAGAGATCGATGATACGTTTGCTGTCCGACGCTAGTAGCGCACCTTGTAGGAGAGGAATCACATATCGATATTGGCGCCCGATTGCGGCAATGAACCGCAGGTAGTCGGTCGCCCCGGTCGCGAATGACAGCAGGGCACCATCGCTGTTCATGGATTTCGATAAAATGGCGCCGTTTCCACTTGAAGTCCATATTAACTTGCAACTCTAGTCCGTTCTCTCGCTTGCGTAAGCCTGATCCTACAAAATCAATCGAATCCTTACAATATATCAGTATGAGAAATCGACTATTGTGCCAGAATCTCTCCCATTTTTATTGGACCAGTTTTAGGGGGTGCTCAACCTGGTACCCCCACACGCGCGCCAATCCCAAATTTGGTCATCTGGTCAAACTATTTCCAAGAGAGAAATTTCCGCCAGAGATCAGAATATCAGAGCGGATCTCGACAAAACAAACTATACATCGTCGAACAAAATGAGATAGATCGAGGCAATAACCAAGAGAGAGTTTGTCCGTCTGCATTCCACAGGTCAGTAGTTAACAGAAGCTATCTCATAAATAGTTGATGTATAATATCGCTCATCAAAATAAAATGAGGTGAGCGATGGACCTAACAGACGAGCAATGGGCAATACTAGAACCGCTTATACCTGAACCGGCGAGACGTGAAGATGGTCGTGGTCGGCCATGGAAGCCATCTCGGGATGTACTGAATGGCATCCTATGGATACTGCGTACAGGCGCTCCCTGGAAAGATATGCCGGAGCGATATCCACCGTACCAGACTTGCCACCGACGCTTCCAGCGATGGCGAGAAGAAGGAGTGATCGACAGAATCCTACTCGCCTTGGCACAGGACTTAAAGGAGCGGGGGGACTTGGACCTCAGCGAGTGTTTCATTGACGGCACCTTCGTGGCGGCAAAAAAGGGGGCGCTGGGGTGGGAAAGACCAAGCGGGGCAAAGGTTCGAAGAGTCATGGCAGTGGCAGACCGCGCTGGTCTTCCTATCGCCGTATGCGTCACCAGTGCTAGCCCGCATGAAGTGACCTTGGTACAGGAGACGCTGGACAAGCGCTTTGTCGACGAGCCGCCGGAGAAACTCATCGGCGATCGCGCCTATGACAGTGACCCTCTGGATACCCAGCTGGCTGCACACGGCATCGAGATGATTGCGCCTCATCGCCGCAATCGCAGGAAGCCCAAGAGTCAGGATGGACGAAAGCTGCGACGTTATCGACGTAGATGGAAGGTTGAACGTCTCTTTGCTTGGCTGGGCAACTTCCGCCGCTTGATCGTGCGATACGAGCATAAGCTAGAAAACTACCTCGCCTTCGTAAAGTTGGGATGTATTATCATTTTGCTTCGTAGATGTTTATGAGATGACTTCTAGTTGCTGGCGCAGCACCGTGATTTCCGCATGACCGATTAACTTGGCCAGGACTTAGATTTTCATTCCGTTTCGTAGGCACGAAATAGCTATTGTTCTTCGAAAGGTATGTGGACTGACATGCGCTACGATCGCGGCGCAGTCCTAGACGTTCGAGTAATTGTCGAAGTCCTGATGTGGTCATACGCTTGCCCGTCTTAATATTGATCAATACCGGCTCGTTTTCATTAGGTCGGTAGATCCTCATATAGTTGCGAAGAATCTGTCGAAGAGTTGCAGCGCCAATGAAGAACGAATCGATTCTTCCCGCCTTTTCCCTGACGTATCCACACCTCACCGGACTGAACATCAAGATCGGCTCCGTTTAGGGCGATCATTACGCTTGAGCGGCATACTGAATCTAGCAGGAACAACACAATGGCCGTGTCTCGTTCATTTTCTGCAGCATCGAGCAAGGCAGTGAGTGCATCCGCATCAAAAGCTGGGAGGATGCGCCGGTCAATCCGAGGCATCCGGACCCTCATCATCGGCGATTTTCCAGCAAATCTTCCTCTACGCAGAAATTCATGAAGCGACGAATCGCTCGGGCCGCTGCGTTCACGCTTGTATCTTTCAGTCCTCGATCTTGCAGATTAATCAGGTAGGTGCGAATAACTCGCGGTGATACTGATTCTAGGTTCGACAACGCTGCGGTCATTGCACCATGCCTCAAAACTACCGATTTGAAAGTCGTAGAATGCGATCGTATTTGCCTTGAAACGGCGTGATCGATTATCAAGTTGGAAGAATTCTAGGGATTCTGCGATTGGAGTAGACAGTGCCTGCATAAGGAAATACCCTCCTACATACTCTTTGGTCAACCACTATATGTAGTAGGGTATTTACCTAGAAGATACTGTATATTGTCGTTAGGCACCCCCTGCATGACTCGAACCTGCGCCCCACTGCTTAGAAGGCAATTGCTCCATTCCGCTGAGCTAAGCGGGCGTGTGCGGTGTATTTACCACCTACCCACATACTATATATTCTGACAGTACGCGATAAAAAAGTTGCGGTATGTGGATAACAATCGGTGGTGTAGGTGTATTATGACAACTCAAATGCCTACCGAATTGTTCCGATAGGCACGCTCGCAATGATATTCTGTTAATCAGCATTGCCGATGCTACCCCGTCGGTTGGGTAATGCCTGTGCAGGATGTTCACGCATCCTCTGGCAGACGTCTTGATACCGGTGAGTATAACGTCTTCCGTTCGCAACGTCAATCACACATGAATTCAATTGTCCATATCGGTACCTACAAATATATTCGGTAATTTCCACTTGAATAAAGAACGTATGTACCAAATCTGCAACAACTGAAATAATCGGATCACCTGTGCTGGTTTGACTAACGCCAGTTTTACTCGTGCATAAGTTGGACCGAGTTCGCACATCGAAAAGACATCCTATGATGTCCGTAGCAAATGCCCTATATGAGACAATAGTCGTGACGTAACCTCTTGCCCAGCACTTGAAGTCGACGAACAGCGGACTATACGCCAGGTCGATGGCTGGCTGAACCGATTTTCCAGGTATAAAGCCCAGACGCTCTAATTTTGATTGTAGTATTATGGAGTAGTGTTGCTACAGTTGGTTCATACAGAATGGATAAGATGAACGCATGCTGTCACGATTACAGGATTCTGACAGGTTCTTGACAGCATTGTCACAGTCCATTTACTCTATTGTATAGAGGGGCGGTGGTGATAGATTTCAGGTCTTCGTACAAATAGGTCTCGTCTACCGAAGTAAATGGCGGCATATGGCTGGTAAACTAAGTGCCCAAATTGGTAGATTTGTATGCCGAATACGAGATCGTCATAGATATTCATCGACGCGTGTGAAATATGTATACGAGATTTGCACAAGCGCAATTTAGACAACAGCAGTGCAATCGTTGGCAAATCAGTAACTGGCGAACGGAAACTGGAGTTCTTAGTAATTTATTCCAGTTTCCGATAAGTAATACATGAGACAAAACGTTACTTTCCATTGAGAGGCAAACGTAGTGTTTCAATGTACCTAGCAATCGGATTTACCGTTACGTAATTCTACCACATGAACTTTCATCGAACTCTTGGTATTGGAACAATGTACGAGTTAGAGAGAGATAAAGACTCATGTGCCCTGTATCCTCCGACAATAGACATATATTCAGAAATACCACTCCGGCATACGAAGTAACCAGTTCCGCATTAGAAGCTGTTTCGCGTTGGCAACCAACCAAAGCCCCGGTTCGTCGGCGCATTCGAAAGCCCAATCCTCAACAACCATTTCGAACACTCCTGATAGAGAAGCAGAATATCGAGCTATTACAGATACTTGAGCGCCTCACAAATCTGTGTGAACAATATCAAGCACTGCTCGATTCTATCTCCTCAACCATTGATATCTCTGGACGAACAAGGTTACATAGACTACACAAACCTTGCCGCTGCAATTTCCTGGGCTTGTCAAGAGAGGCGCTATTTCGGCAGCCTTTGGAATCCTATATTTCCTCGAAAGGCAATCCTGACATACGCCAAGATCTTGGACAGCTTATCGAGCAAGAGACTCCGCTATCGTTGTCGAATTCTAAGATGCAAAGCGTTGGTTCACATACTCCTGTCATAATGAGAGTCCGTGAGGTCAAGAAACGCAATAGGAATGGCAGACGCAGTTACGCCGCTGTATTAGAGCCAAAAGCGAATACTGATATACCGATTTCTTTGGATAGTAGTGAGTTACTATCCCTCATGCGTTCAGCGATCACTGCATTCTCAACGACACAGCAACAAGATATGCAAGTTCGCCACGTGTTGTGCGAAATCCTAAAATTATGCGACGTTGACGCTGGTTGTATTTGGCTTACTGTTCAAGAA
>CAVORA010000009.1:0-187469 GCA_963698485.1 uncultured delta proteobacterium
ACTCTCGAAACAAGGGGGTACTGGGGACCCAGCACTTCAATCTTCAGCTTTTCCTTCAGCCTGGCAGCCAGCTCCCTGGAAGCTTTCTCCAGTTGTTCCCTGTCCTTGTGTTTTAGGGTGATCTCCAGCAGACGGTAATAGGGAGGATAATGAAAGGTCTGGCGGTCTTCCATTTGTTCAAGGTACATGGAATGATAATCATTCGCCCTTAGCATATTTATGACCGGGTGTGAGGGAATGGAGGTCTGTATCACCACTTTTCCCCGTTTTTCTTTCCTGCCTGACCTTCCCGCTACCTGAAGCATCAGCTGGAAGCTTCTTTCGAAGGAACGGAAATCAGGAAAATTCAACAGGTTATCTGCATTCAGAACTCCTACCAGTCCCACATTATCAAAATCCAGTCCCTTGGTTACGATCTGTGTCCCTATCAGAATCCTCGATTTGCCTGAAGCAAAGTCCCCGATGATCTTCTCATACTTTCTGCGGGTGCGCGTAGTATCCATATCCATCCGGGAAATGGGGTATTCGGGGAAGAGTATGGAGACCTCATCTTCGAGCTTTTCGGTGCCAAAACCCCGGGTATGCAGGGAAGTATCATTGCATTCCGGGCAGGCACCTGGGACCCTTTCCGAATAGCCGCAATAATGACATACCAGCCTGTTCTGCTGTTTATGATAGGTGAGACTGACGTCACAGTGCACACACCTGGGTATCCATCCACAGCTGAAACATTCAATATAGGGTGAAAAACCACGACGGTTCTGAAAAAGTATGACCTGCTGGCCGGCCTCCAGGTTCTGATTCATCAATTCGAATAGTTCCGGGGTAAACAGGGATACCATACTCTTCTTGCGGTAGGATTCCTTCAGGTCTGCGATGAAAATCTCAGGAGCCTCCATTTCTCTGAAGCGCTCGGATAGCTGAATATGACCAAACTTCCTGCTCCTGGCATTGTAATAGCTTTCATAGGAAGGCGTGGCCGAACCCAGGATCACGGATGCATCATACATGCCTGCCAGTACAATTGCGGCATCCCTGGCATGATAACGGGGTGCAGGATCGGACTGCTTGTAAGTGTTTTCATGTTCCTCGTCTACGATGACCAGTCCAAGGTCCCTGAAGGGAAGAAAAAGGGCCGATCGGGTACCCAGGATCAGCTGGTATTCCTTGTGCGGAACCGGGTTTGCAGGTTCTGAGGAAGGTTTCCACCCTTTCGCCATCCCCGTAGCGGGAATGATAGATCCCCACCTGTTCCCCAAAAACATTTCTTAACCTATCAATGATCTGGGCTGTCAGTGCAATTTCGGGAAGGAGGTAGAGTACCTGCCTGTTTTTTTCTGAGTTCTTCAGCGATCAGGTGTATGTAGATCTCTGTTTTACCGCTTGAGGTTATGCCCTCAAAGAAGAATCACCCTCTGTTTTTCGCGAAGTTGCTGGACCTTTGGAGAGCTTTTTCCTGGACAGGGCTCAGCACATTGGGTGCTTGTAACTGCCTGTTGTCCCAGATCAGCCGTCCGGTTTCCACTTTTAGTTCTATCAGCACTTTTCTCTTAACCAGTGCCTGCAAGGCAGCCGGACTGGATCCTTCTGCATGGGTGAGTTTTGATTTGCTTACCTCTGCCGTCAGATCCGCATCATCGCCATATTTGTCCGGAATCGTATCGCCAGACGGCGCACCCTTCTGTCGGGAATGCGATGCGGCCTTGCCCCGCTGGCGACGGGCAGATGGGTGCCCCCGATGCGGCAGCTTGCGCACGCATCCCCATCGACCGGCCGACGCCTGTCCGGGCTGCCTGTCGATGGGCAGCCCGCTGCATCGATGTCACGCGCTGTTGCGATACGAGGGGGCCATCCGGCGCATCGTGCCCGCCTTCAAGAATCCCCAGGGCCCCTTCGGCCCACCCGGCGTGGTCGCGCGCTCGATCGAGTCGTTGGCCCGGGAGCACGCCAACCGGATCGCCTCGGAGGTCTCCGACCACGTCGATCTGATCGTCAGCGTTCCGCTGCATCCCCGCAGACAGCGCCGGCGAGGCTTCAACCACGTCGACCCGATCGCGCGTCGCATCGCCCGCACGCTAGGGCTCCCCTTCCGCCCGCAGCTGCTGGCACGCCTGCGAGAGACGCAGCCCCAGGCCTCGCTGGTCGCCCGCGCGCGCCGCGAGAACGTTCAGGGAGCCTTCAGCGTCGCGCAGGCCTTCGAGCGCGACCTGCGGATCGGGCTGGTCGACGACGTGCTCACGACGGGCAACACGCTCGAGGCGGCCGCCGACTGCCTGCTCGAGGCGGGAGCACTCGAGGTGCGCGCGCTCACCCTGGCCGCGACCCTCCCGCGATCGACCCTGCGACGGAGGCCACGGGCGGGGAGGCAATCTGCCACCTATGCTCCCGCCGCTCCGGACGGGGCCTCCGCATCCAGCAGGGGTCCCCCCGGTCGAGAGCGGCCAAGAACGTGGCCACTCGATCCCGCACCCCGACCCGCCGCGCTCGCGGTCCCAGGAGTCCCTCATGTCCATGAATCGCACGCGCACGCGGCAGAGCCTCTGCCTGGCGCTCGGAATCGGCGGTCTCGCCGCGACGCTCGCTCTCGGAATCACGCTGGGCCTCGCCCTCGGCCCGCAGGCCGCCGCGGCCGAAGAGCAGCCGCTGGACCCGAAGTTCCGCGAGTCCGTGAAGACCTATCTCAGCCTGCAGGGATCGGTCGAGCAGATGGGCCTTTCGGTCGCCTACAACGCGGCCAACGAGACGCTGATGGCCATCGCCCAGACGGGCGTCGAGGTGACCGAGCCGATGCAGAACATCGTCCTCGAGCAGGCGATCGAGACCTACGCATCGCGCTTCGGCGACCTCGATTTCCTCACGGATCTCTGGGCGCCCATCTACGCCAAGCACTACACGCAGAAGGAGATCCAGACGCTGATCGACTTCTACCAGTCGCCGATCGGGAAGAAGAGCCTCGAGCTCTTCGGCCCCATCAACCAGGAGGGCATGGGGGCCATCCAGGAGTCGGCCTTCGCGATCACCCCCGGCTTTCAGCTCGACGTGAACGCCAAGCTCGAGGCGGCGGGCATCTCGATCACGCCCGGGGGCCCCGGCGCACCCGGCAAGCCCTGAGCCAGGCCGACCCGGTCGCGAGGTCGACGGTGGGGCTTCAGGCCGGGCCCCGTCCTCGCCCCTTGCTCGTCCGAGCCGCCAGGTAGTCGCGCCTGATGCGACCCGACTCCTCGTCGGCGAAAGCGGTGACCATGCCGTCCGCGTCGGCCCAGCTGCGAGACGTTCCGACCATCTGCTCGGTGATCGCATTCACGTGACGCTTGGTCGAGAAGAGCGCGTGGCCCGACTTCTTCGCGAGCGACGCCGCAAGAGCCTCGACCTCCGCTTCGAGCGCGTCCGCCGCGACGACGCGATTCAGGAAGCCGATCGCGCGGGCCTCCTCGGCGCCGAAGGGACGGCAGGTCAGCACCAGCTCCTTGGTCATCGCGGGCCCGATCTCGCGCACCATCCGCGGGATCCCGCCCCACGTGAGGGGGATGCCCAGGTCGACCTCGGGAATAGAGAAGCGCGCGTCCGTGCTCGCCACCCGGAGATCACAGGCGGAAGCCAGCACGAATCCCCCGCCGATGCACCAGCCGTGAATCTGTGCGATCGACAACGGACGCATCGCCTCCAGCGCGTCCGCCATCCTGCGACCGATCTCCGCGACTTCGTGGGTCGTCCGGTCGCCCAGCGCTCCGAAGCTCGCGAGATCCGCGCCCGCCGAGAAGGCCCGTCCCGCGCCCGAGACGATCACGACCTTGACGCCCGACTGGGCATCGAAATGGCGCGCCGCCGCCGCAATCTCCTCGAGCGTCTCGACGGACAGGGGGTTCAGCTTCTCCGGTCGGTCGAGTCTGAGCCGGCCGATGGCTCCACGGACTTCGACGCATAGCGTCTCGAACATCCAGCTCTCCTCCTCTCGATCTCCAAAGAATCAGCCGAACGGCACCGGCCAGCTCGCCGATGGCGTCGCGGCGATCGGGCTTCAGGCGAGGGTTTCCGCTGCCACGAGCGGCGCATGCCGCTCGATCAGCGCTCGATCGTCGACCTGGTCCGGATGAAAGTCCTTGCGGTACCAGGCCCGATAGTCACGCCCGATCCCGCGCAGGAAGCCGCCGCGACCGAAGAGGAAGCGAAGGCCGTCGATCCAGAGGCGGCCCCGAAAGAGCAGACCATCCTTCCAGAGCATGTAGACCATGCGGTCGAGGAGCTCGACGATCAGGCCCAGGCTGTTGAGCGCCATCGCATAGCATCGTCGGAACCGACCGGGCGCCACCTCCATCAGGACGTCGAAGGCGACCGACTTGTGCTCCGCCTCTTCGAGCGCATGCCAACGCCAGAGCTGCAGCATCTCGGGATGCATGTCGGCGGTCCAGCCCTGGGGATCACGCAGGATCTGACGAGCGAGGATGGCGGTCAAATGTTCGAGTGCGGCGGTCACCGCGAGCGACAGTGCAGGGGTCCGCCGGTTCTGCCAACGCAGGATCCTGTCGACGATGCGATTCCGAGTCGCCAGAGCCGAATAGCCCTGCTTTAGCAGGACGTCGACGTGTTCATCGTGCAATCGACTGTGCTGCCCCTCCTGCGCCGCGAAGAGTCGAATCTGCGCGCGCAGCTCTGGATCCGTCACGCGATCCGTATAGAACCGGACCGATCGCACGAAGTAGGCCTCACCGAAAGGCAGCGTCGAGGAGAACCCGTTCAGGAAATGCGTCCGAAACGGATCACCGCCCCACCAGTATTTCGGGATCGCACGAGCCCCGGCGGAGCCCGATCGCTCGGCCAGCTCGATGCGCGGCCGGCGAACGACGATCGGAGCACGCGCCTCGCGAGGCGCTGACCCGGAAGGCTTCGGCTCGTCGAGCATGACTCGTCCCTTCCTCCACGCGGATCGGCGCGGCGTGTCCCGGCAGCCAGGCGAAGGCTAGCCCAGGCGCCTGGCACATCGCGCTCGCCGGTGGCGGGCATCGACCGAGACCCACTGGCTTCGCTGTTCTAGTATCCGACCGGAAAGAAGGCAGGATGTCTGGACTCTACGACCTCGATTGGATTGCGATTGCGGCCACGACCCTCTTCGCGGCCGCCCTCGGCGCCGCGCGGTGCTGGCCCGCGCTGCTCGGAGACCGGAAGCTCGACCTGACCCAGACCCGCGCTCGCGCGCGTGACCTCGTCCGGCTCTGGACGCTCGATCTCGGCTCGTCACGATGATGGAAGGCGCGAAGCTCGCGCTCTGCCTGATCGCCGCGATCGCCGGACTCGCGTGCAGCCAGCAGGATATTCCCGGGACCTACGAGGTGGAGCTCCTGATCGAAGGCGCTCGCGCACCCACCGAGGCGACGATGATCCTGACGACGACCTATTTCGAGCCGTCGAGTCGGGCCTATGATGCGGTGCCCGACCGGGACGAGACCAGCGGTGAACCCAACTCCTGCCTGATCCTGCCGTCGCTCGATCCGAACGACCAGACCGCGCGGGGCGTCAGCGTCTTCGAGACGCGGATTCGAGGCGGCGAATTTCTCGTGCCCGTCACGATCTTCGACACGGGCGAGCAGCGAATGGAGATCACCGAGCTCTCCTTCTTCGCGGGTGCGGCCGGAGGCAAGCTCGCGTTCTACGACGAGCAGGGGAGGCGCGAAGGCCAGATCGTCGGCAGTCGCGTCGGTGGGCCCGACGGAATGCGCTGCGGCGCGGAGCTCGCGAAGTTCCACGCCAGGATCGATCAGCTCCTCGAGTCGAACTGAACCCTCGAGCTAACGTTGACGTACGGATTCGGCGATCGTTCGCCGGAGCCGATCCGGATCGACCGGCTTCTTGAAGATCACGCCTTCGAGCCCTTCCATCCGGCTGCGCTTGATGATGTGATCCTTGTCGTAGTGGAACGCGGTCATCATCAGCACGGGCATGTCGGGATAGGATTCCCGAACGCGCTGGTACAGCTCATGACCGTCCATGCGGGGCATCACCACGTCCGACAGCAGCAGGTCGAACTCCGACTTCTCGAGCGCCTCGAGCGCCTGCTCGCCGTTCTCAGCGGTCTCGACGATACATCCGTCGGCCTCGAGCATCTCCTGGAGCGTACGGCTGATGCCCGCGTCGTCGTCCGCGACCAGGATGCGCAGGCCTTCGAGGCGCGCGTCGGGCTCGTAGACCTTACGGTCTTCGCTGCGCAGGTCGACCATCCGAGCAGGACCGACGTAATGAACGGTCTCGTAGGTATCGGACTTCACCATCTTGGAGAGACGCTTCACCAGATCGCTGATGCGCGCGACCTCGCGCCGAATCGCGTCGAGGCGCTCGTTCTCGACCGAGCAATCGCGTTCGCCCGCGAGCTTGGCGATGTCGTTCTCGAGCAACGTCGCCTGGTTGACGATCACGGCGAGCGGATTGTTGATCTCGTGGGAGAGCCCGATCGCGACCTCGCCGAGCGTCGCGAGCTGATCCTTGCGAAGGATCTCGCGCAGGTCCTTGGCGAACCCGATCGTGCCGTCCTCTCGACCCTCTTCGTCGTAGAGGATCGTCGCCGAGATCGCGACCGGAATCTCCTCGCCCGAACGCGTCACGAAGCGGGTCTCGAGGGTGTTGCAGACGCCCGCCCCGCCGTGCTCCTGGCTGCGCAGCGCTTCGCCCACGCGGCGCGCCTCCTCCACGCTCGGATAGAAGAGGCCAACGAACTCGCCGAGCACCTCTTCGTCTTCGTAGCCGAGGGAGTCGTGGGCGCCGTCGTTGAAGTAGATGACACGGCCCTTGCGGTCCGTCCCGATGATCATGTCGGGCGAGCGCTTCGTCAGCTCCTCGAAGTGTTCCCGCTTGAGACTCATCCGGGGCATCCCTCCGCAGCCGGTCCCGATCTACGCGTCGAAGCAATCACCCGCGCGCTCAGCCGATCCCCTGCTCTGCCAGCCAGCGCTCGGCGTCGATCGCCGCCATACAGCCGGTGCCCGCCGCCGTCACCGCTTGCCGATAGATCGGATCCGCCACGTCGCCGCATGCGAACACGCCTTCGGTCGAAGTATAGGTCGAGCCCGCCTTGACCTTCAGGTACTCCGCATCGTCCATCTCGAGCTGACCCTTGAACAGCGAGGTATTCGGCTGATGGCCGATCGCGATGAAGAGCGCTTCGAGAGCGAGATCCCGGGTGCGAGCCGTCGCGGGTGTCCTTCAGTCGCACGCCGGTCACGAACTCGTCGCCCAGCACCTCCGCGACCTCCGAGTGCCAGGCAAACTCGATCTTGTCGCTCGCGAGCGCGCGCTCCTGCATGATCTTCGACGCGCGCAGCTCCCCGCGGCGATGGATCACGGTCACCTTCGTGGCGAATCGCGTCAGGAAGAGCGCCTCTTCCATCGCGGTGTCGCCGCCGCCGACGACGGCCATCGGCTTGCCCCGGAAGAGCGCGCCGTCGCAGGTCGCGCAGGCCGACACGCCGTTGTTCACGAGCCGCTCCTCGCTCTCGAGCCCGAGCCAGCGCGCGGAGGCGCCGGTGGCGATCACGACGGCGTCGGCGGTGTACTGCTTGCGGTCCGTCGAGACCTCGAAGGGCCGCGACGCTGAAATTCGACCGCGCGTGGCGTCCTCCAGCAGGATCTCGGTCCCGAAGCGTTCGGCCTGCTTCTGGAACTCCTCCATCATGACCGGGCCGGTCACGCCGTCCGGATAGCCCGGGATAGTTCTCGACATCGGTCGTGATCATCAGCTGACCGCCGAAGTTCAGGCCGGCCAGCATCAACGGCTCGAGCCCGGCACGCGCCATGTAGATGGCGGCCGTGTAGCCCGCCGGCCCGCTGCCGATGATGAGCACTCGGCGGTGCTCGGACTCCATGCGATCTCCTTTCGGGGACTGTCTTCGGCGGCGTGAATCGCGTCGCTTCGCCACCAGGTCGCTTCCGCCGCCGGAGTCTACGGATCGACTGTGGGACCCGCTACCCACAATGAGCCACGACCGCCGGCCCCGAGCGGCGGTCGCGTCAGAGCGGCTCGGTGATCGGGAGCTCTTCCCACATCAGCTGGAGGAAGATCCCGATGAAGAAGGACAGGAAGGTCATCAGGATCAGCGCCGAAGGGAAGACGTACAAGGGCGCGACACCCACGATATGGGAGAGCTGACCGATCATCGGAGGCATGCTCTCCCGCAAGACCTCGATCGTGACCTCCCCGGAGTCCGGAGACCAGTTCCGGGCGACCATGAAGGGCCCCACCAGACTCGTCATCACGAGGCCGACTCCGAAGGCCTCGACCACTCCGAGCAGGAAGATCGAGCGGGCGCGCGCGAAGGCGACCGTCGTGTCCGAGATGCGCCGCGCGACCTCCACGTAGACGTAGAGCAGCGTCACCAGGCCCAGCAGCATCACCACGGAGCTGATCGCGATGTTCGGCCGCCTCGACAGGTCCCAGACCTCGTCGATCAGGAACACCGGCAGGTAGCCGACGATGATGCCCGGCCCCGATCCGCGGGACCGACGCGTGGAAGAAGGACAGGTCGCGCTTCCAGCAGAAGCGGTAGAGCAGGAACCAGACCGCAGCCGCGTTCACGACCAGGACCTCGGCCGAGCAGAGCAGGTCGAAGAGCCGCGGCGCCCGCTCGTAGCCGATCGCCGCGCCCGCGAAGGGCAGGATCAGCAGACCGAGCACGCTCGCGTGGATCTTCGGGCGTGTGCCAGGTCAGGTTCCGGTCCTCGGACGGGATGCTCCCGGCCGAAGCTCGCGACGTGATTGATGATCGCCGACGAGTGCCGGATGTCGTAGACGCGCAGGAACCAGCGCTCGAGCTTTCCGAGGATCCGCTGGCAATTCCGATCCGGTCGACGCAGGAAGGGGATCAGATCGTTGCTGCGCTCGAAGTCCCCCGCGCCGGTCTGCGAGATCGCCCGCAGGACCTCGGTCTCGCGATCGGCGAAGGGCGAGTCCTCCTTCTCGAAGGCCTGGTTCTCCTCGTCGAGACAGACGCCCTCGAGCCAGAGATAGAAGGCGCGCTCGGCCATCCGCAGGATCATGCGATGCGAGGCCTCGGAATCCCCCGCCTCGAGCACCTGGAAGAAGCCGCTCTCGGTCGGATCGTCGCCCGGATCGACGAGCTGGACCTCGCCCTCGACGTAGGCCTCGAGGTAGGCGGGATCCACGCGACCATCCACGATCACGCGGAGCGACTCGTAGATCCGACGGCGCAGCGAGTAGCCGGCGACGCGCAGCAGCCGACCGCCCTCGAGCTCGCGGGTCTCGTAGAAGCGGAGCATGATCTGCGAGAGCAGTGCAACGTCCTGATGGAAGCGCAGCCGCGCGTCGGGGCGCAGCTTGTCCGACGCCTCCAGATGGGCACATAGCCCGTCGAGGTAGCGCGGTGCGGCCGAGATCAGACGCGTCATCAGGTTTCGAACGTCCCGCACGCTGGCGCGCGGCCCGAGCAGGCGCGTCTTCGTCAGCAGATCGTCGAGCTGCAGGAAGAGCTCGGTCGGATCGTGACGGGCGGAATGGAACGAAAACGTCTCCGGGAAGATCCGCTCGAAGGGCCCGTCGCCCTGGGCGATCTCGAAGCGCACCTCGCGGGCGTGAAAGGCCAGCGTGAATCGGAAGGTCAGCTGGAGTCGCTCGACCCGGAGCTCGAGCCGAGGCAGGGCGGCGGTCGCAGCCGCCGACGCCTGTGCCACGAGCGCGCCCGGCGCCGAGGCCCGCGCGGCCCGGTCCTGTGGCATCGGCCCGGCCACTCAGAGGATCCGCTGGCGAGCGTTCTCACCCGTTTCGTAGTAGCTCGAGACCGCCTTCGAGAGAGACACGACACCCTCAGGCACGCCCTCGGAGCTCGGCCAGCGCTGGGCCGCGATGCTCAACCGATCACGCAGCAGCTGCGCGTCGGGATAGGCCTCACCGGCCAACGCATCGTCGACGTCGAGCCAGCTCGTGATCGCTGTCCGCGTGCGCGAGACGCGCTCCGCCAGCTCCGACATGTTCGCCGACTCGACGCCGACGCTCGCCACGCGCTCACCGAGCACGGCCAGCTCGCTCAGTGCCCTCTCGAGCACCTCGCGCAGAGCCCCGGGCGCATCGGCCTTCGCATCCGAGACCCGGCCCACGATCTGCTCGAAGTCCCGCACGAGCGGCTCGTGCGAGATCTCCTTGAACATGATCACCCGGCCCATCGTCTCGCCGTCGTCGTCCGCCAGGACCTGACTCGAGATCCGCACGCGATGCCCCGCACCGACACCGATGGCGACCTCCTCGAAGCTCCCACCACCCTCGGCTTCGAGCGCGCGCACGCGCTCCCGCAGCTCCTCGAACTCCTCGCGACCGAAGACCTCCTCGATCGAGCGCCCGCGAATATCCTCGTCGAGGCCGATGAAGGCGAGCGCGGGCTTGTTGACCGCGCGCACGACGCCGTCGCGGTCGAGCGCGATCGCCCCCGTCCGGAGTCGGTCCATCACCGCTTCGAGAAAGAGATTGGCGTCGCGAAGGTCTTCGACGAGACGGCGGTTCTCGAGGCTGAGGGCATGGAGCTCGACGGCCCGTCGCACGATCGTCTTCAGCTCGTCCGGCTCCCAGGGCTTGTTGATGTAGCCGTAGATATGGCCGTCGTTGATCGCCTTGATCGTCGCTTCGCTATCGGCGAAGCCCGTCAGGATGATGCGAACGGTATCGGGGAAGCGCTCGTAGACCTCGCGCAGCAGCTCGACGCCCGTCATGCCGGGCATGCGCTGGTCCGTGATCACGACGGCGATCGGCTGGTTGTCGGCCAGGATCTGCAGCGCCTGCTTCGGATCCGATGTCGTCAGCACCTCGTAGAGATCCATGAACGTGAAGGTCATGGTCTCGAGGATCGCCTCCTCGTCGTCGACGATCAGGATTCTGGGCCGGTCGGCGTCGTTCATCGAATTCTCTGCCTTCCCTCCGCCGGGTGCGCTCCCTCGGCGATCACTGATCCGTTCCGTTGCCGGCGCATCACACCCGGCACTCGCACGTGCCCATCAGTAGCGCGTCGCCGCAATCAGGCGCTCGCGATTGCGCCCCCACTCGCCGCGCCAGGACTCGGCGATCTCCTCGCCCGGGCTCCTCCCCTTCGCGATCTGCTCGTGCAGCGGATCGAGGAAGCGCCGCTCGTCGTGCTGGCTGAAGCCCGCGGCGGCAATGCGCGCGAGCCCTTCGCCCGAGGTCGAGACGAGCTCTCGCGCGAGATCGAGCACCTTGTGCCCCCCCATCTCCGCGCGCAGTCCGCGCTTCGCCACGTCGAGCTGTCCCACGTCGAGCTCCTCGGGTGTCAGGTGCCCAAGCAGTGCCCAGGCCGCGTCGAGCGCGCCGTCATCGTAGAGAATGCCCTTCCAGACCGCGGGCAGCGCGCAGATCAGCTCGCGCGGCACGGTATCCGCGCCCCGCACCTCGATGATCTTCTTGAGTCGCACGTCGGGAAAGAGCGTCGTCAGATGCGTTTCCCAGTCACGCCGCAGGGGACGCATCCCACGGAATCCCCGCGACATGAATTGACGGAACGTCGTGCCGTCGCCCGCATGATAGGCGCCGTCCCGGATCACGAAGAAGAGCGGCACGTCGAGCGCCCACTCCATGTAGCGCGCATATCCGAAGTCGGGATCGAACACGAACGGAATCAGGCCGCAGCGATCCGGATCCGTATCTCGCCAGATGATCAGCCGCCGCGAGATGTAGCCATTCTCCTTGCCGCCCGAGATGCTCGAGTTCGCGAAGAGCGCCGAGACGATCGGCGTCGCGACCAGCGCCAACCGCATCTTTCGAATCATGTCCTCTTCGCTCGCGTAGTCGAAGTTGGCCTGCACCGTCGCAGTCGCGTGCATCATCTCGAGCGCGAGTCCGCCGCGCGTGGGCAGATAGGAACGCATGATGTCGTAGCGCGCCTTGGGCATCGTCGGAATGCGATCGACCTCGTGAAAAGGGTCGATGCCGAGGCCGAGCCAGGCGATGCCGAAATCGTCGGACAGCTCCTTCACGAGATCGACGTGCGTGTTGAACTCGATGCAGGTGTCGCGGCTCTCGGCGAGCGGTGCGCCCGAGAGCTCGATCTGTCCGCCGGGCTCCAGCGTGATGCTCGCGCCCTCGTGTGACAGCGCGATGACGCGACCGCGCTCTTCGACGCGATCCCAGCCCACGGCGCTCGCGATCTTCTCGAGCAGCGCGCCGATCCCGTAGGGCCCTTCGTAGGGAACCCGGTCGCCGGTGTCCGCATAGACGCCGACCTTCTCGTGCTCGGTCCCGACCGCCCACTCGGCGCGCGGCTTCTCGGAGGCCCGGAAGTATCCGAGCAGATCGGCCACGCCCTCGATGGGTTGGTCCTGCGGATTCATTGGAGAGCTCCTTGGGCCGGAGCCGGTCCTCTCCGCCGTGATCGGCAGGGAGCCTTCACGCAGAGCGGGATCGGATCTCGAGTGGCGGGCAGACGCCGGCCTAATCGTAGAGATCTGTGTGGAGAAAGGGAACCAGCGCGCACACGACGGCCTGGGACCCGTAGGCGGCGCGATCGAGCCGGCCACCGGTCAAGAGTCCGATATTGCCGCCGCTTCGGCCGGATGGCGCGGCGTTTGCCGGTCTCCCGGTCGGCCGCGAAGCAGGACCCGACTGGGCCGGACCGTGCCGATGACGTCGCCAGAGCGCGTCGAAGAGCGCTCCGATCGGCGCCTGCTCGCGAATCGCGGGCTCGAGGCTCTCGGGCGGATAGGCGAAGCCGGACGAGAAGCCGCGTCCATCCCGCTCGCCGTCCGTCACCCAGGCACAGCCGACGTTGAAATAGTCCCGAAGGTCGTCGGTTGCCCGCTCCTCCGAGAGGCGCACCAGACCGTCTTCGATCCCGATGGCCAACGCGCAGGCTCCCGACGCCAACGCGGCCCGCGCGCGGTTACGCGCCCCGGTCTGAATCTCGCTCCAGCCGATCGGCTGCTCGGGGACGTCGCTCGCCACGTCGACCGGAAGGATGCGGAGCGGCACGCGCGAATCCGGCGAGCCTTCGCCTCGAAGCGACTCGAGCGCGATGCGAACGGCTGCAAGCTTGGCCCGATTCTCCGTGCCGACACGAACGTCCCGACCCGCGAGCGCCTGCTCGAGCGAGGCAGCCAGACGAAACGGCTCGAGGGGTCCAGGTTCATCCATGGAGGTCGCGATCCATCTCCGGCCGAGCGGAAGGTCAGGGTGCCGCGGCCTCTTCCAGAAAGCGCTCGAGGAAGTCGCCGAGTGCGTCCTCGAGCTCTGCATCGGCACCGAAGGGGAAGCTGCGGCATGGGCCTTCGTTCTTGCCCGTGCGGAAGGGCCCGACGAGGGTGACCTCGCCCTTGCTCTTCACGATCACGATCGCGCGATGGCGACCGCGTTCGAGATCGAACTCGAACGAGTGCAGATGTTTGTCGTCGATGCGCGGCGGGGTCACGTCGACTCGTAGATGGGGAACCTGCTCCCTCACGACTTCATTGAAATGCCTGATTGCGGTCGCAACCTCGTCGTGGAGCAGATCCGCCTTGGCGCGCGCCTTCTCGAGATCTTCCGCGTGCGCGGCTTCGCGCCGCGCAATGCCCTCCGCGAAAGCCTCCATCCGCTCTTTCAGACTCAAAGCAACTCCTCGCAAGGGCCAGCTCCGATTTGGCCCGGACGCCGCGCGAAGCGCGCGGATCGATGATGGGCCGCGCGAGCCGGCGTGAGAGCTCTCGGCAGGTCGGCTAGAGCGCCTCGTCCGCCAGGTTCAGCGGCCCGGGTCCGAGGTCGGCCAACAGCTGATCCCGCACCGACCGGAAGACCGCGAGCTGCGAGGGCTCGACGGGGGCGCCCGCCGGTCCCGAGATCTTCATGGGATCGATGTATTTACCGTCGCGCTTCACGCGAAAGCAGACGTGCGGTCCTGTCGAGAGGCCGGTGCTGCCCACGTACCCGATGATCTGCTTCTGATCGACGCGATCGCCCACCTTCAAGCCTCTGGCGAAGCTCGAGAGGTGCGCGTAGTGGGAGGTCAGACCGCCTCGGTGACGGATTCGAATCAGATTTCCCGAGGCACCGGCGCGCGCCTTGTATTCGACCACACCTTCCGCGACCGACCAGATGGGCGTTCCGAGGGGCGCAGCGTAATCGATTCCGGGATGGGGGCGGGTGATCTTCAGGATCGGATGCTGACGCGCCCAGGTGAAGCGCGAGGTGATACGACTGAACTCGACGGGAGCGGCCAGGAAGGCTCGCTCGATCGACGTGCCGTCGGGACGGAAGTACGCGCCCTTGCCATTCTCGCCTTCGAAATACACGACCGTATGCTCACCGCCGCGGCCGTCGTAGCGGCCCGCAAGAATCCGGCCGGGCCGGACATAGACGTCCCGCCCGTCCGCGTCCTTGCGATAGAGGCGTTCATAAAGGATCTGGAACTCGTCGCCGGGATGGACCGAACGGCTGAAGTCGATATCCCAGGCGAGGATGCGCGTGAAGTCCGCAGCCAGCGCGCTCTGCTCTCCGAGGGCCAGCACGGCTCCGTAGAAGGAGGAATCGACGATGCCCGCGATCTTCGCGATCTGCGGCCGCAGATCCGCGGTCTCCTTCGCGGCGGTGTAGCGGGTTCCGTTCCAGGACAGGTAGTAGCTCTCTTCGTCACTCTGCGAATAGCGAAAGTCGAGCACGCGTCCTTCGGAGTCCTGACCGAGTCGGTATTCGTCGCCCGGTCGCGATCGGCGGAAGTCGAAGATCGGCTTCATCTCCGCCGCGATCAGATGCACCGCGCGCGACGAGATCCCCTGACGTTGCAACGATGACCCGAGACTGTCTCCGCGACGGATCTTGCCGTGCGTCACGATCGTCAGCGACTCCGACGCATCGAGCGACTGCGCGGCCGCATTCTTCAGATCACGCGCGGACGGACGCGGCCGAGTGGACACGGAGTCCGCCGGCTCCACGTAGTCGACATCGTACTCGTCCGAGAACTCATCCTCGTAGATCGGCAGCCTGTCGATCGGAATCGGCGGCGTTGCGGACGCCAGCTCGTAGCGGGGATCGGAGTGGGGATCGGAGGCGTCTGCGGGATCGTGGGAAGAAAGGCCGAGGGTCGTGTCGGATCCGAGGTCCTCGGTCGCCTGGAACGGAGCGATCTCGAGGCCGGCTTCGCGTGCGGCGACGACGGCCATCACTTCTTCGGCCAAGGTCCGGCGCGTCGCCTGGATCACCGTGGTCGCCGGCGCCTGCGCAGCGCCCCGACCGCGAGAAGCCGCGCCCGAATGAGAGACCGCGTCTTCAGCCGACCCGATGCGACCTCCGACCGCGAAGCCGATCAAAATTCCGACAGCCAGGAGCGACCAACCCATACTCGCTCGCGCGATCGTCGGGCGGTCGCGATCGAGGAGTCGCTCGTCAGGTCGTTCCGAGTTCGAGGCGGTCCGAAGACCTTCCTCGTCGGAAGGATCGAGTTTCATCGGCTGCTCCTGGGGGTTCTCTCTCCGGCGCAATGTTTAGCCCGACGAACGCGCAACTGCACCGGGAAGACCGACTCTCATCATCGTGATGGTTCCTTTTCCCCTCGCTCTATTCGATTCGGAAAGCGTGACCATCGAGCGGTAAAAGAGGCATCGCCTGGTTCGAACAGATTCTCCCCCTATTTTCTCGGCAATCGGTCGCGCGTCTTCACCCCTGCGTCGACGAATCGAACTCAACGGAGTCGCATGTCCTCGCATTCACATCTGGCGAACACGCCGCCGACCGGACGAGCCGGTCTACGCGAGGCCAGCGCACCGCTCGGACCGCAAGGCGCCGGACTCGGGCTGGGACGCGGACCGGGGCTCGGCCTGGCCCTCGTGCTGGTCGTGCTGCTCTCCTTCTCGGGCGGCGCTGTCGGTGAGGCCCAGGCGATCTGGCCCTTCGATGGACTCTTCGAACGTCCACCG
Organism: uncultured delta proteobacterium; assembly: GCA_963698485.1. GTDB lineage: Bacteria > Myxococcota_A > UBA9160 > UBA9160 > UBA4427 > UBA4427. The sequence continues at coordinate 15,883 of CAVORA010000009.1, forward strand.
CTCGGCGAACGCGCCGCCGAGCTGCTGGCGGAAGCCATCCGCACGCCCACCTGGAATCCGCCCGGTAACGAGCGAGCGCTGGCCCGGAAGCTCGCCGCCGCGCTCGGGCGCTCCGGGATCGAGAACGGCGTCCTCGACACGCCGAGCCCGGACGGTGGACCCGCTCGCGCCGCCGTCTGGGGCAGGATCCGCGGCACGGGTGACCGCCCCGGACTGGTGCTGCTCTCGCATCTCGACACGGTTCCTGCGGACGCCAGTGAATGGAGCGTCGATCCCTATGCGGGCGAGATCTGGGACGGCTTCGTCTGGGGGCGCGGGGCGCTCGACGCCAAGGGGGTCACGATCAGCCATCTCATGACGCTGATCGAGATCGCCGCCGCGGGCATCGAGCTCGAGCGAGACCTGATCTTCCTGGCGACCCCCGAGGAGGAAACCGGGGGGAGGGCGGGGGCGGGCTGGATCGTGAAGAACCATCCCGAGCTGCTCCAGGGCGTCGGCTATCTGCTCACCGAAGGCGGCGGGATCCAGATCACGCGGGAGCGCGACGGAACGCGGCCGCCGGTCTGGGGCGTCACCTTGACCGAGAAGGCTCCCTGCTGGCTCGAGCTGGTCGCTCGCGGTCGGGGCGGGCACAGCTCCGCTCCCACGCCGGACGCCGCGGTCCCGCGGCTGGTGGCGGCCCTCGATCGCATCCGACGCTTCGAGTTCCCGATCCGGATCACACCGGAGGTGGCGGAGATGTTCGCGGCGCTCGCGCCCGTCGCCTCGGAATGGGATCGGGCGGGATTCGAGAACCTCGCCGCCACGCTCGAGAACGACGAGGGCTTCAGGCGACGCTTCCTCGGCAATCCGGGCCAGAACGCCATCGTACGCAATACCGTGTCGATCACCGTGCTCGAGGGCGCGCCCAAGACCAACGTCGCACCACCGACGGCCCGCGCCCAGCTCGACGCCCGGCTGCTGCCCGGCGAGCGCTGCAGCGATATCGCGCAGACCCTCTCGCGTCTGATCGACGATCCGTCGATCCGGATCAGCGAAGTCCTGAGCTTCCCGACCCGCGCTTCGAGTCGCGACACCCCACTCTTTCGCGCCATCGCAGAGGTCGCTGATCGACAGGCCCAGCCAGGCCTGGTCGTGCCCCGCATGATCGGCGGCTTCACGGATGCCCATTGGTTCCGCGAGCTCGGGATCGTCGCCTACGGGTTCGTGCCGCGCGCCCTCACCGCCGACGAAGCCCGCCGCGTGCACGGCGTCGACGAGCGCATCGCGGTCGACACCCTGGTCGCCAGCATCCGTACGACCCTCGATCTGGTGCGGACCTTCGATGCCATCGAAGCCGTCGAGGCAGCCGAATCGAACTGAGCCCGATCACGCCCGACGAAGACGCGCGTGCATCGACCGGTCAGCGAAGCTCCTGGATCGCCTGGTGCAGCGCTTCGAAGAGCGGCTCGACGTCGTCCGCCTCGAGACACGAGAACGCGACGCGAATGTCGGTCGGACTCGTCGCGATCAGGCCGACGCCATGCTCCTCGAGGAGATGGATGCGCAGCTTCTCGGCGTCCACCCCTTCGACCTTCACGAGCATGAAGTAGCCGCTGTTGAAGGGATAGACCTTCCAGCTCTCGGCGAATCGAGGTTGGTTCGCGATCTCGAAGACGCGCTCCGCCCGAATGCGCAGCACATCGCATTTGGCCTCGCGCTCGGCCGCCAGGCTCGGCGAGCCCAGGGCCCGCTCGACCAGCGTCTGCGAAAGCTGCGGAACGTTCGACACGCCGCCTCGAATCGCACCGCGCGTCTTCGCGTCGAGCGCCTCGCAAACCACCTCGGCGCTCTCCGGACGACCCGGGCCGAAGGTGATGAAGCCGCATCGCAGGCCCCAGACGAAGAGCTCCTTGGTGGCGCCGTCGAGCTTGACCGCCAGCAGATTCGGATGCCGACCCGTCAGCCGGGCGAAGAGCGACTCGGTCATCGAGTCCCCACCCAGGTGATAGAAGAGCCCGAAGTAGGCGTCGTCGCAGAACACGACGAGCTTCGTGCCCTTCTCCGCCTGCGCCTCGAGCGCGGCCACGAGGGCGTCGCCCTCGGCCGGTGTCGGCATGTAGCCGGTCGGATTGTTCGGGAAGTTGAGCAGCACGACGAGCTTCTCGCGACCCTCCGCCAGCTCGGCCAGACGCGCCGCGAAGGCCTCGGTGTCCATTCCGCCGCTCGCCTTGTAGAAGGGGAAGGTCTCGATCTTCGCGCCGTGATGGACCTCGAAGGTCAGGCGATAGTTGCCCCAGAGCTTGTCGGGCAGGAGCATCACGTCGCCCGGATCGAGGAAGAGCTCGCCCGCGACCGACAGACCATGGGTGATCGCGCTCGTCACGATCGGCTCACCGAAGGTCTTTCCCGCGAGCGAAGGATTCTCCGCCGACAGCTTCTCGCGCCACAGCGCTCGCAGCCCAGGCCGGCCGGCGGGCGGCGCATAGGTCACGGCATCCGCCACCGGGACGCTGCCCAGCTGACTCGAGATCGAGGGCAGCGCCATCGGCGCGCCCTGCTCGGTCGCGATCCCGATCGTGGCGTTGAAGCGCGTGGCCTTCTGCTTCGCCTCCGCGGTCTGCGAGATGATGCCCTTGGGAAAATACAGCCGTCGACCATAGGCCGAGAGCATGGCGAGGACTTCGGGCGCGGCCGCCTCGAGCTTCTCGTTCAGCGCCTGCGCGATCGGGTTGAGCTTTTCGGAAGAGAGGGGCGAAGAAGAGGGAGGCATAGGGATTCCCGGGGCTGGGGGTTCACGGCGCCATTCGCCGGCGCGGAAACTTACAGCCGTTTGTGGAGCACGTCCATCAGATCGGTGTACCCCATGGCCCGCCAGAAGGCCTGGCCTTCGCGGTTGCCCGAGGCCACCTGGATCTCGACGCGCTCGACGCCGCGGTCGCGCACCCAGGCCATCGCCGCCTCGACCAGCCGGCGTGCGACCCCGCGGCGGCGCAGCGCCGGACGCACGCCGAGGTCGGTGATCTCGGCGCGCTCGGTCTCGACGAGAATCGGCGGAGCCCGATCGATGCGCACGATGCAGAGGCCTTCGAGGGTTCCCTCTCCGTCGCCCGCCGCTTCGTACACGAAGATCTGTGCGTCGGAATCGCGAGACAGCCCGCGCAGCAGCTCGCGAAGCTCCCCTTCGGCCACCGGCCCCCGGCGCATCGAGAAGAGCGGATCGAGGCCGGCGTGATGTTCGGTGATCAGCGCCCAGAGTGCGGCTACGAGATCGATCTCCTGCATGCGAGCCACCCGCACCCGACCTTCCTCGCCCACGCTGCCGGCCCTCCTGATCGATCCGCGCTGCGGAAGATCTTTTCCGTCTCGAGGCTACGGATTGCCCTCGCACATCGTCGGCACCCTGAAGATGCCACGCGCCATCCTGAAATCGCAGACTCGGAGCACGCGAGCAAAGCCACCCCGTTCCACCAGCTTAAGACCCGAAGCTGCGCTCCGCTTGCGGCGCCGTTCGAGATTCCACTGCTTGGCACGTGGCTTGCCCCCCCTCGAACGGGTTAGGCTGCCCTTCGAACTGCTCCGTTCGACGCTGCTGCCCCTCGAGTTGAAGTTGATCATGTCGAAGCTCTGGATCGTCCATCGCAACCCGCGCCGCCTCGAAGCGCTGGCGCGCCTCTCGGGGCTCGCTGCGCCGGATCTCGTGCAGGGCGAGCCCACGAGCGACGTGTTCGCGGAGGCCTCGCCCCCGGCCGCGATCCTGCTCGGGGTCGAAGGCGACTTCGAGCTCGAGCTCGACTTCCTCCATCGACTGGCCCATCGCCTCGAACGCAGCCAGCGAATCCTGCTCGCGCGCCCCGAAGACGTCGACGAGGTCGAGCGCCTGTTCAGAGCGTCGCGCGCGGAGATTCTCGACGGAATTCCGAGCGATCGCGCCCTGCGCGCGCGTGTGGTCGCGGCCGTCGCCCATCGAAACGCCGAGAGCCTCGCCGCACGGCGCGACCGCGAACGCATCAAGGAACGTTTCAACGGCTGGTTCGCGGCGCTCGAGATTCCCGGTCTGTTTCGCGCGCTCGATCCCGCGCTCGCCGGCTTGCCGCTGCTGGTGCGCGGCGCGCCGGGCAGCGGTCGAGCACTCGTCGCACGTTATGCCGAGCAGTTTCGCGCCAGCGCTTCGACGGGACCGACGCTTCGCGTGCACGCGCGGGAAATCGAGGGCACCGAAGATCTCGTCGTGCGCCTGCTCGCGCGTGAAAGAGACGGACGACCGGGCGTACGCACGATCTGGATCGACGAGATCGACTCCCTCGACGTCTCGACCCAGCGCGGGCTGGCCGAATGGATCCGCCTGGCCACCGCTCCGGCGAACGCCATCGGTCGCGAGCTGCGCTGGATCGCCACCGCCGATTCGCCCGGCTTCGTCGACCGACTCGAACCGAGCCTCGAGCAGGCCTTCGCTCCGCTGTGCGTGAACGTCCCGGCGCTGGCGGACCAGCCCGAGGCCCTCGCGGCCTTCGCCGATCGGATCGCTGCCGATTGGAGTGCCTCGGTCGGCGGGCCGCAACGCCGGATCGGCGAGAGCGCGGTGCGGGCGCTCGAGGCCTACGCCTGGTCCGGCGACCGGGCGGCCGTCGAGGCCGTGCTGCGATCGAGCCTGGCCGCGAGCGCGGCCGACCCGGTCGAGGACGCGGACCTGTTCTCGAGCCACGCGGCGGATCCCGTCGCCGAAGCGGTCTTCGCAGAGCCCGCGCCGCCGACGGAGATCGAGATCCAGCCGCCGGACGCGTCTGGCGCGCCGGACACGTTCGCGACACCCGAGCCCGACGTAGCCCACCCCACCGACGCAGACAGCTCCCGCAGCCCGATCGAAGACTTCGAGCAGGCCTTCCTGGAAGGACTGCCGGCGTCTGGACCCGCGAGCGCGCCGGAGCCCGACGTGTCCACCGAGATGAGTGACGCGGCCTTCGGGCTCGCGCTGGAGGGCGCCGAGGCGCCTCCAACACCTGCGCCCGAGCCGACCTCCGAGACCACCACCGCGACGTCCGGCTCGCCTGCAAGCGCGCCGGCTGCAGCCGCCGAGCCCAGCCCGTCCAGCAGCCGGGCCGACTGGCGGCGGCTCGCGCGCAGCCTCTCTCATGAGATCCGTAACCCGTTGGTCTCGATCCGGACCTTTGCCGAGCTGCTGCCCGAGCATTTCGGCGACGCGTCCTTTCGCGAGCGCTTCACCGAGCTGGTCGGCCGCGACGTCGCCCACATCGACGACGTCGTGACGCGGCTGGCACGCGCCGCCGAGCGCGAGCAGGACGAGGCCGGGCCGGTGGACGTCTCGGCCATGATCGAGCGGCTGCTCGACGAACGGCGCGACCGGATCGGGCAGGGGCGTCTGCTCGTGCTGCGCGAGCTCGAGCGCGACGACCCGATCGCCTGGGTGGATGCACATGCGCTCGAGGTCGCGCTCTCGGGATTGCTCGATCGAGCGCTCGACGCGTTGCCCGAACGCGGTGATCTGTTCGTAGCCACCCGCCGGATCGAGCGCGCGGCCGACGGGGCCCCGCGACTGCGGGTGCTGCTGCGCCATCACAACCCCGAGGTCGGCGCCGGCGATGGCTCCGGGCTCGCAGAGCTCGGGTCCGCCGCCAATGTGCTCGAGTACGTGCTGGCGGAGACGATCATCGAAGCGGGCGACGGGACTCTGACGATCGACTCGACCGACGCGCAGGAGACGCTGATCCTGGTGGATCTGCGAACCCCGGCCTAGGCCGCGCGGGCCCGACCGCCCATCCCGAGCGGAGGCGGAGCACGCGCCGGCTTCGGCCAGCGGGCGCTCGACCCACGCATGTCCCGACGACGGTCGAGCGTGATAAGCTCGCCGCATGCCCCGAATCCTGGTGGTCGACGATGAGCCCGGCGTGCAGGAATCCCTGCGCATGCTCCTCAAATCCGAGGGCGACGTACGGATCGCAGCAGACGTCGAGGCGGCGCTGCGAGAGATCTCGCTCGCGACTCCGGACGTGATCCTGCTGGATCTGGTGATGCCGGGGCGCAGCGGCCTGGACCTGCTGGCCGAGCTCGGTGAGCGCGGCGTGCGCGCGCCGGTGATCGTGCTGACGGCCACGAATACCGTCAAAGCAGCAGTCGAGGCGATGAAGCGAGGCGCGGCCGACTTCGTCACGAAGCCCTTCGAGCTCGACGCGCTCCGCCTGAAGGTCCGCGACAAGCTCGAGAAGCGCGAGCTCCAGGCCGAGGTCGAGCGGCTCCGCGACGAGGTCGAGGAGCGCCAGCAGCTGGGCCAGATGGTCGGCCGAAGCGACGTGATGCGCGAGATCTTCCGCACCGTCGAGCGCATCGCCAAGGCCGAGGCGACGGTGCTCGTGACCGGCGAGAGCGGGACCGGCAAGGAGCTCGTCGCCCGCGCGATCCACGAGCACTCCCCTCGCGCGAAGGGCCCCTTCGTCGCCGTCAACTGCGGCGCGATCCCGAGCGAGCTGATCGAGACGGAGCTCTTCGGCCACGAGAAGGGCGCCTTCACCGGCGCGACCGACCGCCGCACCGGCCGCTTCGAGGCCGCCGACGGCGGCACGCTCTTTCTCGACGAGATCGGCGAGCTCGACGGCGCCGTCCAGGTGAAGCTGCTGCGCGTGCTGCAGGAGCGCACCTTCGAGCGGGTCGGCTCGAGTCAGCCGATGTCCGTCGACGTGCGGATCGTGACCGCGACCAATCGCGACCTGACCGAGGAGGTCGCGCAGGGCCGCTTCCGCGAGGATCTCTACTACCGGGTCGCCGTCGTCCCGGTGGCGCTGCCGCCGCTACGAGAGCGCCGTGAGGACGTTCGGCTGCTGGCCCAGACCTTCCTGGCGCGCCTGGGCCCGGGCAAACGGCTCACGCCCGCGGCGATCGGATCGCTCGAGGGCTACAGCTGGCCCGGCAACGTCCGCGAGCTCGAGAACGCGATCGAGTACGGGCTCGCTCTGTGCGAAGGCGACACGATCGATCAGAGTGACCTCCCGATCTCGATCAGTCGCTCCGGCCAGGCCGAGGCGCTGCGCGAGCAATGGCGACAGGGCGAGCGCAGCTTCGAGGAGACCGTCACGCGCTTCGAGACCGACATCCTGCGCGAGGCCCTCGAGAGCCATCACTGGAACCAGACCCAGACGGCGAACGCGCTCGGCATCACCCGCCGGGTCCTCAAGCTCAAGATGGACAAGCTCGGCATCGAGGCCCGGGACGAGTAGACCGACTCCGGGGCGTTCGTCTGCGTACGCCTGCCAGACTCCGGCCGTTCCGTTCGGAACAGCTGAGGTTTCTTTTTGAAATCAATGCGTTGCGGCCCGGCCGCCGCCGCTGCGTCGACCGCGAGCGTCCTCGGGACCGATCATGCGATCGCGTTCCCAAACCGGTACGGAGCGAAAAGCCGAGAGAATCCAACGGGTTGAGACCTGTTTCGCAGATCGGCCGAGGCTGGCACGGGGCTTGCTCTACGACCGGGCATGGCAAGCGAAACCATCTTCATCGAATCCGCCGGCGAGATCCGGATCCCCGAGAGCGAGCCCAGTCCGGCCCGAGTCCTGGTCGTCGACGACGAGCGCGGTCCCCGCGAATCGCTGCGGATGATCCTCTCGGCCAACTACGACGTCTCGAGCGCCACCAACGGCGCCGAGGCCCTCGACCTGCTGCGCACGGGAGCGATCGACCTCGTCACCGTCGACCTCAACATGCCTGGCATGAAGGGCGACGAGCTCATGCGCACGATTCGCGCCGAGTTCCCCCAGACGGAGATCATCATCATCACCGGCTGTGGCTCGATCGAGACCGCCGTCGAGGGCATCCGACACGGCGTCTTCGACTACCTGACCAAGCCCTTCGACGTCGTCCAGGTCACGGCCTCCGTCAGCCGAGCCCTCGAGCGACGCCAGAGTCGCGCCCGGATGGTGTCTTTCCTGGAAGGCATCAGCCGCGTGCTCGGCCAGAACCGTGATCCCGAGATCGTGCTCGAAGAGCTCGACGCCAGTCCGCTCGCACAGGAACGTCTGCGCGCCGTGCTCGCCGAGCCGGCGCTGGGGCCGGAGGCGGGCAACGCGCGGGCGGGAGGCCCGAGCACGATCGAGTTCCTCGAGGTCCTGGCCGAGACGATCGAGAGTCGCGATCTCTTCATGCGAGGCCACGCGCGCCGCGTCGCCTTCTACGCCGACCTGCTGGCCGCCAGCCTCTGCCTCTCCCGGGCCGAGCGCAATCACGTCCGGATGGCGGCCTTTCTGCACGACATCGGCAAGGTGGGTGCGCCGAGCGACCTGCTCGCCGGTGCCCTGATGCCCGAGCCCGACCGGCTCGAAGGCATCAAGACTCATCCTTCGATCGGGGAACGGCTGCTGCTGCCGCTCGGCCTCGATGCGCCGATCGCGACCACCGTCCGCCACCATCACGAGCGTTTCGACGGCGAGGGCTACCCCGACGGTCTGGCCGGCGACGCGATTCCGCTGGCCGCGCGCATCATCAGCCTGACCGACGCCTTCGATGCGATGACCTGCGAGCGTCCCTACCGACGGGCACGGACCCGCGACGAGGCGGTCGTCGAGCTTCGCAAGGAAGCCGGGCTGCAGTTCGACCCGAGCCTCGTCGGCCTCTTCTGCCAGCTCGTCGAGAGCGGGGCGACGGATGCGGTCGGTGAGGCCGGCCCGCTCTCCGAGACGGCCGACCACGACTCCGGCGCACAGGCGCCGAACGATTCCTATTTCGATCCAGGCGGGCTGCAGGGCCAGCCCTTTCGCAAGCGAGGTGCTGCATGACCGGTGGGGCCGCTGAACAGAACTCACAAGGCGTGCCGCTGCGACTCGAGGCACGCCAGAGCGTCGTCCATGTCGTCGAGTACAGCCGCTACCCACGGCGACTGGCCTCCGAGAACCGGCGGGTCGCGTATACCCAGGACTGCTCCGAGACGGGTCTGGGGCTCGACCTCGAAGAACGCGTGATGCCCGGAGAGCTGCTCCACGTGACGGTGCGCGACATCGACGGTCAGGTCGCGATCGACGGCCTGGCGCGGGTCGTGTGGTGCCGAGAGACCGACGGAGGACGCGCACGCGCTGGCGTGGCCATGCTTCGCGAGAACGGGGACAGGCCGATGATGCGCGTCCGCGGTCGCGGCGTCATCGCGACCCGGCCCACCTCGAACGATCACATGTCTGGCTCAAGGTGAGTCCAGGCACGGGAGTCGGTCGCATCGAATCGGGGGCGCGATCGACTCCCTCCCCTTCCTTTCCAGTGTGCCGGCCCATCCGCCGGATACCGACAACGCAGGGTCAAAGCTGAGGGTCGAGACCGCGACGAATAACCGGGGGGTTGTCGCGGTCTCGCCCTCACACCCCGTCTGTGTCCAGAGGCCTGACTGCGTGTCGCGGCGCGACTCGGATGGACGGGCGAAGCGCGCGACCTGCTAGATTGTGGCCCCATGTTTGGCATCGGACCGATGGAGCTCGTGGTGATCCTGGTCGTGGCGCTGCTGGTCCTCGGACCGAAGCGCATGCCCGAGCTCGCCCGGACGCTGGGCCGTGGACTCAACGAATTCCGGCGCGCCAGCAACGACCTGCGGCAGAGCCTCGCACTCGATGACCTCCAGAACGACCTGCGCGCCGGGATGAGCGGCGTGGGCTCGATCCACAAGCCCGGCGATCAGGCCGATCGACCGGCGCAAGCGGGGGACGATCTGCCGCCGGGCAAGGGCGAAGACGACTCCGCAACGAGCGACAAGAGCGAGCCGACCGCCGCCTCGAAGCCCCATCCCGGCGAATTGCCGCTCGACGCCGATCCCCATGCTCATCACGACGACGCCGGTCTCGACGACGAAGCAGCCGGCGACGAGGCATCGGGGCAGACCCGGGAAGCCACCGTGAAGGCAGCCGACTCGGCGCTCGGGAACGTGCCGGTCGGCGGGGCGTCCTCGGCGACGGACGATCGGCGTGGATGATCGCGCGCTCCCGATCACCGAGCACCTGACGGAGCTGCGCAACCGGCTCTTCTGGGTGGTGGGCGCCATGGTGATCGGCGCGATCGTCTCCTTCAATTTCGCCGAGCAGATCTTCGGCTTCCTGCTCGCGCCGGCGACCGAGGCGCTCGCCGAGAAGAACAGCCAGCTCCAGGCGATCGCCCCCACCGAAATCTTCTTCACCTACATCAAGTGCGCGCTGCTCTCGGGCTTCGTGCTGACGCTGCCCGTCACCTTCTATCAGCTCTGGGCGTTCATCGTCCCGGGCCTCTACGAGAACGAACGCAAGGCCGGCTTCGCCTTCGTCGCGTCGTCTTCGATCCTGTTCGCGAGCGGTGCGATCTTCGGATACTCGATGGTCTTTCCGATCGTGTTCCAGTTCTTCAACAGCTGGGACAACGAGTGGGTCGTGTCGGCCTGGACCATGAAAGAGGTCTTCAGCCTGACGACGCGGCTCTTCCTGGCCTTCGGCATCGCCTTCGAGCTCCCGCTCTTCGTCTTCTTCCTGTCGATCACGGGCATCCTGACCGCAAAGCAGCTCTTTCAGGCGACGCCCTACGCGATCCTGATCGTGTTCATCCTGGGCGCCCTGCTCACACCGCCAGACTTCGTGAGCCAGGTCATGCTGGCAGTGCCGATGGTCGTGCTCTACCTGCTCGGTGTCGCGGTCGCGTGGGTCTTCGATCCGGCGCGACGAGCCGCCAAGGAAGCAAGACGAGCCGCCGAGAAGGCGGGCAGCGCCGTCGCGGAAACGAAACGTTAGGTCTGGGCAGGGCCAACGCCGTCCGTTCGCAGCCCGCTACAGCTCGACCCCGAACCGGATCGGGACCTCGGCCCCGACCGACATCGGGTTCCAGCGACTCGGTGGCGCGCCGATCCCGAAATCCATTCGATCGAGCACCAGGCTTCCCTCGAAGCGAAGCGGTGACTCGCTCGCGACCACGACCTCTCCTTCGATCGTCTTCTCGACGCCATGCAGGTCGAAGTCGAAACGGGCCCGGTAGCGCGGGCGACCCGCCTCCGTCTCGCCGTCCGCGCGAAAGGAATGCACGCGAACGGTCGCGAAAGGAAATCTTTCGACCTCGAAGAAGTCCGGGTTCCGGAGGTGATCGTCGCGGCGTTCGATACCGGTGTCGATGCTCGAGAGATCCACGCGGACCACGGCAAAGCTCTCGGCCAGGGCATCCGGATCGAGCTCGCTCTCGACGATCTCCCAGCGATGGAAGGTGCCGTTGGCCGTCGCGAAGAGATTCTTCCCGATGAACTCGATCTGCCCGGGTGGTCCCGTCGACGCGTCGGGCTCCGGATCCGTCGCCATTCCCGCCGATGCCAGCCAGAAGACCATGGCACCCAGCACCCAGCCGAGGCGTCGCTGCTCCGTCCTTCGGATACTCATTCCCTTCCCCTTCCTTCACTCGTCTCCCCGGACGGCGACACGCTGACCCCGGCTCGGCCTCGTCGTGACCAGAGCCCGCGCACAAGCTTCCAGGAACCGAGCGTCAGCGCAACGAGACCGACGACCGCGAGCACTCTCGGGATCGCCTGGATGATTCGCGCGAGGATCTGGAGCTTCGCGAACCGACCCTCGCCATCGTTTTCCAGACGCACTTCGTACGGGATCAGCGTGTAGAGATTCTCGGCCACCAGCTCCTGCGCAAAGCTGAAGACCTCGGGCCGTTCGGGATCGACGCGGATCCGCACCCAGTGACCGTTGGGCGACCCGAAGCCTTCGACCCGCGTGAAGGTCTGCAGCGTCTCGAGATACTCGTCGTGAAGTGGCTGATCGATCCGGAAGGAGTGCGTGTCGCCGTGGGCGAGCACGACCGGACCGCCGAAGGCTCGCACGTGTTGCACCAGCTTCGCTTCGAAGCGCTCGAAGAGCGGATCCACGTCGATCAGGCCGGGATACAGGAGATCGAGCACCCGCGCCCCGCCGCTGATCGGCCAGAGATCGACCTGCGTCGACAGAAAGACACCCCGGGCCTCGTGCTCCCGGGCCACGCGAAACGCTTCGTCCAGCCAAAGCTCCGCGGCCTCGACCAACCTCGAACGGGTCGCGCTCGTCTCGTCCGGGATCGGAATCAACGGGGGTCCGATCATGTGGAGCGTCGCGAACACGACCCCGCTTCGCTCCCAGATCGCGTTCTCGACGAGATCGGGATGGGTCGCGCTCTCGCTCTGTCGACGCAGGGCAAGAGCATCGGCGCCGACCGCTCGCTGCGGATCCGCAAAGAAGACGCTCCGAAGCAGCTCGAGGAACTCGAGCGGGGTGTCGGCGCAATCCGCCCAGTCGTTGTCGCCGGGCGTGAACACGAAGGGAATGCCGAGCCCGACGAACCAATCCCGCCGCTCGCGAAACAGCGACTCCGAGCAATCGGTCACGCGCGGGCTGTGCAGATCACCCACGTGGAGCACGAAGGCCAGCGAGGGCGCGGCGCGCTCCAGATCGGCGAGCAGATAGGGCATGCCAGCCTGGTCGCGCAGCGTATAGGGATAGTCGCCGACGAGCGCGAAGTCGAAGGCCTCGTCCGCGACGGCTGGCGGGGCCGAGAGCATTGCCAGCCCGAGCAGGGTCCACGCCCGGGCGACGCGCCACGCGGTCTCTCGCTTCATGGTCGCGCTGCCTCCCCTACCTGTTCTGCCGGCTGGTCCGTTGGTAGACGGCGGCTAGGCGACGGCCTCGCATTTCATGCGAAGCACGCGATCCCTGAGTCCCACGTCGAAGCCGCCGTTCTTCCGCGCGACGATCGTGAGCCGCCGCGCTTGCCCGCCCTGCTCGATGGTCGCGATCGCATCCGACTCCTCCGCGACGACGAGCTCGACCTCGCGGCCGTCCACGTGCGCATGCACGCGATTCCCGGCCCCACCTCGACCCGCCGCGGGTGCGACCTCGACCGTCACGGCCGGCGTCTTGGGCAGGGCGATCTCGAATCGGCGCGCGGCGTCAGGGTCCGCTCGTGCTGCGCGATGCGCGACGAAGGCATAGACCAGGTCGCCGAGACCCTGCTCGATCGGCGGGGGCGCAAGGGCCATGTGGTCTTCGATGAACGACGTGTCGTAATCGCCCTGGCGAAAGGCCGGATTCGCGCAGAGCCGCCGCAGGAAGGGCAGGCCGGTCGCGATCCCCGCGATCGTGAACTCGTCGAGGGCGCTCTCGAGCCGGGTCAAGGCCTCGCTCCGGCTCCCACCCGAAGCGATCAGCTTCGCGATCATCGGATCGTAGTGCGGCGTCACCGTCTGCCCGCCCTCGAATCCCGTATCGACGCGGATCCCGGGTCCCGACGGCTCGATCCAGCCAACGATCGGGCCGGGCGACGGAATGAAGTTCTTGTCCGGGTCCTCTGCATAGATGCGCATCTCGATCGCGTGGCCCTCGATCACGACATCGTCCTGCGAGATCCCGAGCGCCTCACCCGCCGCCATGCGGATCTGCAGGTCGACCAGATCCACGTTGGTGACGGCCTCGGTGACCGGGTGCTCCACCTGGATGCGCGTGTTCATCTCGAGGAAGTAGAAATCGCCCCGGGCATCGACCAGGAACTCGCAGGTCCCCGCGCCGACATAATCGACGGCCTGTGCTGCCCGAACCGCGGCTTCCCCCATCGCGGCCCGCAGCTCGGGCGTCATCCCGTAGGCCGGCGCCTCTTCGACGAGCTTCTGATGGCGTCGTTGGATCGAGCACTCGCGCTCGCCGAGATGGATCGTGTGGCCCGCCCGGTCGGCCATCACCTGGAGCTCGATGTGGCGGGGTCCGATCAGGCATTTCTCGAGGTAGATCGCGCCGTTCCCGAAGGCCGTCTGCGCCTCGCTGGCCGCCCGCTCGAGCGCATCCTCGAGCCCCGACTCGTCGTCGACGCGACGCATGCCGCGACCGCCGCCCCCGGCGCTCGCCTTCACCAGGACGGGATAGCCGAGCTCGCGAGCCACACGCTTCGCTTCGGCCGCCTCCCGGATCTCCTCGCCGCCCGGTACGACCGGCACCCCGGCCGCCTGCATGCGCGCACGCGCCGACACCTTCAGTCCCATCGCGCGAATCACTTCGGGCGTCGGCCCGATGAAGGTGATCCCCGCGTCCTGGACGGCCTGGGCGAACTCGGCGTTCTCCGACAGGAAGCCGTAGCCCGGGTGGATGGCGTCGGCACCGACCTGCTTGGCAATCCCGACGATCTTCTGGATATCGAGATAGCTGTCGGTCGCGCGCGCCGGCCCGCAGCAGACGGCTTCGTCGGCCAGCCGCGTGTGCAGAGCCGTCTCGTCGGCTTCGGAGTAGACCGCGACCGACGCGATGCCCAGCCTGCGGCAAGCGCGAATCACGCGGACCGCGATCTCCCCACGATTTGCGATCAGGATCTTCTCGAACATCGGCTCTCCAGCCAGCGCATGAGCGGACCCGCGAGCGCGACGCGTGCGGGCCATCGTGTGTGGGACTGCAGGATGCGAAACGGCCGGCCGCCCAACAAGGCGACCGGCCGTCGAATCCCACCGCCAGGGTCGGTCGATCCGCGCTCGGCTAGAGCGAGGCGATCTCCCCCAGCATTTGCTGGAGCCGGGCTTCGTATTGCCTCAGATCGATCGGGTGACGGGCCACACCCGAATCCATCGCCGCCTTCGCGACCGCCGGCGCCACGAAGAGCAGCACGCGCGGGTCGAAAGGCTTGGGGATGATGTACTCCGGACCGAAGTCGAAGGCCTCACCGGGGTAGGCCTTCTTCACCGCATCGGGCACCGCCTCGCCGCGCTTCGCCAGCTCCGCCAGGGCGAAGGTCGCCGCCTGCTTCATCTCCTCGTTGATCTTGCTGGCGCGCACGTCGAGCGCGCCGCGGAAGATGAACGGGAAGCCGAGGACGTTGTTGACCTGATTGGCATAGTCGGAGCGTCCCGTCGCGCAGATCGCGTCGGGCCGGGCATCGCGCGCATCGATCGGCGTGATCTCCGGGTCGGGGTTCGCCATCGCGAAGACCAGCGGTCGATCGGCCATCGACTTCACCATGTCCTTGGTGACGAGACCCGCCTGCGAGAGGCCCACGAAGACGTCCGCTCCGACGAGTGCATCCGCGAGCGTTCGGGCGTCCGTGTCCGCAACGAACTCGTCCTTGTACTTGTTGAGCCCCTGGCCGCGGCCCTTGTACATGACGCCGCGGCTGTCGGTCATCAGGATGTTCTCGCCCTTGACGCCGAGGTCCTTGTAGAGCTTCGCGCACGAGATCGAGGCCGCGCCGGCGCCGGAGAAGACGACCTTCACGTCCTCGATCTTCTTCTCCTGGATCTCGAGTCCGTTCAGCAACGCGGCCGCCGAGATGATCGCCGTGCCGTGCTGATCGTCGTGGAAGACCGGGATGTCGAGGCTCTCCTTCAGTCGCTCCTCGATCTCGAAGCACTCGGGCGCGCGGATATCCTCGAGATTGATGCCGCCGAAGGTCGGCGCGATCATCTCGCAGAAGCGGATGATCTCCTCCGTGTCCTGGCTGTCGACCTCGATGTCGAAGACGTCGATGTCCGCGAAGCGCTTGAAGAGCACGCCCTTGCCTTCCATCACCGGCTTGCCGGCGAGCGCGCCGATGTTGCCGAGGCCGAGCACGGCGGATCCGTTGCTGAGCACCGCAACGAGATTGCCCTTCGCCGTGTACTTGTAGGCGTTCTCGGGATCCTTCTCGATCGCAAGACACGGGGCCGCGACGCCAGGGGAGTAGGCGAGCGACAGGTCCTCGGCCGTGATGCAGTCCTTGGTCGGTACGACCTTGATCTTTCCGGGTCGACCCTTCGCGTGATATTCGAGGGCTTTTTCGTTGAGACTCACAGGAGGATCCTCTTCTTCTTCAATGACTCCAGGCCGCTGGCGACCCGACTGGGTGGCGGGCGGTCCGGGGTTCTGTGCGCGCGTGCTGGCGCGGTCTGACGCTTTCCGGCGCCCTCCGCCCGATCGCATTCCGTCCGGCTTCGTCGTTCCGCGCCGGTTCCTCGGGTCAGGCGCTCGTTCTCGCGCGCCCGGACTGGGACCTGGCTTGGATTCCGGTGTGGAGTTTGCGACCAGACCAGCGACCGGTCGAAAGGCCTTCGCCCGGCCCCGGATGGGTTTCCGGAAGCAACGCGAAAGGGCCTGCGATCCTATCAATGTGTTGGGCCCACGTCGACGGAAGTGGCAAGCACCACTTGAGAAAATCGCCCATTGTCGACAATTTTCCCATGCCCGCGCAGTCACCGGCCAGCAGCTCCCGGGCGCAAGATCCGGGGCCAGCGATCGAATCCCGGATCGGCCCTCGCCGGGCGGCCGAGCAGACGGCCCCTCCCGGCCGGTGGTCCCGCGCCGGGGCATGGGGAGCCGGGGGCTCCCTCGGCGTCACCGCTACTCGCGGGTCAGCTCGCGCGCGATCACCACGCGCTGGATCTGGTTGGTCCCCTCGTAGATCTGCATCAGCTTGGCGTCGCGCATCAGCTTCTCGACCGGGTACTCCTTCGTGTAGCCGTTGCCCCCGAAGATCTGGACGGCGTCGGTCGTCGCTTCCATCGCCACATCCGTCGCGAAGCATTTCGCCATCGCGCTCTGCTTCGCCGCGCGCCGCCCGGCATCGAGCAGCCAGGCGCTTTGCATCGTCAGCAGCCGACTCGCCTCGATGCCCTTGGCCATGTCCGCCAGCATGAACTGGACGGCCTGGAACTCTCCGATCGGCTGACCGAAGGCCTTTCGCTCGGCGGCGTAGGCGAGGCTCTCCTCGAGGGCGCGGCGCGCGATGCCGACCGCCAGCGCGGCCACCTGGGGTCGCGCCCGATCGAGCGTCGCCATCGCGATCTTGAAGCCTTCGCCTTCCTCGCCGAGCCGCTGGGACACCGGCACCCGCACGTCGTCGAAATGCACGAGCGTCGTATTGCTCGCGCGCTGCCCCATCTTGTCTTCCTTGCGTCCAGGCGACAGACCGGGCGTGCCCGCTGGAACCACGAACGCGCACATGCCCTTGTGCCGAGCGGAGCGGTCGAGGGTGGCGAAGACGGTGTAGATGTCCGCGTAACCGCCGTTCGTGATCCAGGCCTTCGTGCCGTTCAGGATATAGTCGTCCCCGTCGCGCTGGGCGTGGAGCTGGAGGCCGGCGACATCGGAGCCGGCGCCCGGCTCCGACAGGCAGAAGGCCAGCAGCTTGAACTCCTCCGCACAGGCTCCGAGCCACTCGCGCCGCTGTTCGTCGGATCCGCCTAACAGGATCGGGTTCAACGCCAGATCGTTGCTGATGATCGACGTCGTGATGCCCGAGCAGCCGCGGGAAAGCTCCTCGACGCCCACACAGGCGGCCACCACGGGCAGACCCACGCCGCCGAGCGCTTCCGGGATGCCGGTGTGCGAGAGGCCGAGCTCCCAGGCCTTCTTCAGGACGTCGGTCGGGAAGTGGCCGCTGACATCGCATTCCGCCGCGATCGGAATGATCTCTTCGTCGGCAAAGCGGCGGGCGGTCGCCTGGAGGTTCAGTAGGGCGTCGTCGAGCTCGAAGTCCATCGTATTCCGATCGAGTGGGCGGGCGCTCGGAGCTTAGCCCGGCTGAACCGGGTGCCCGCCAGCGCGGCGGCTAGATCGGGGACCCGAGCTCCGAGGAGAGGCGGCTGGCGGCCGCGCTGATCGCGCCCGCAGCTCGACCATGAAGCGTTTCTTCATCGAGGCGATGGCTGGGCCCCGAGATCGACAAGGCGGCGACGACGCGCGCGCTCGAATCGCGGATCGGCGACGCGACGCAGCGCAGCCCCGGCGCGAACTCCTCGAGGTCGACCGCGTAGCCGCGCAGCTGCACGGCGCGCAGGTCGTCCATCAGCTTCGCCGCATCGTCGAGGGTCGCGTCGGTGTAGCGTGCGAGCTGCCCGTCGAGCTCGGCCTCGAAGAAATCCGCCTCGACTCGCGAGTCGATGGCCCGGTCGGCGGCGGTGCCATTCGTGGCCGCATCGAGACCTGCTCCGCGCCCCGCACCGCTACCGCGGAAGCTGCGGTTCGTGATCTCGCCGGCCAGCAGCGCCTTGCCGATCGCGGTGCAGTGCGCGTCGACCCGATTGCCGATCCGCAGGCTCGTCAGGACGAGCTGGTCCGGTAGGACGCCGTCGAGATGCACGACCTCGCGACCACTGAGCACGCCGAGATGGGCAGTCTCGCCGACCTCGTTCGCCAGCTCTTCGAGGATCGGCCGTGCCTGACTCATCAGGGTATGACTGCGCGCGAAGGCCCGCCCGAGCTCGAGGCAGCGAGGGCCGAGGTGGTAGAGCTCGGTGGCGGGGGTCTGCTGGATGTAGCCGGCCAGCTCCAGCGTCGCGAGCAGACGGAACGCGTTGTTCTTGTGCAGACCGAGCTCACGCGCGAGCTCGGAGACGCCCATCTCGCTCTCGGTATGAAAGACCTCCAGCATACGAAGCGCGTTCGTGACGGTCTGGATCGCGTATTCGCTCTTCGGCTTGCTGGAGCTCTTGGGCATCGATGTTCCTCGCCTCTATCCGCTTCGTCACTGGGAACGCGTCGGTTCGCGTCCGGGTCCTGCTGCTGCTCGAATCCGCTCGACCTTGACCGATTGAGATCAGTGCATCACGCCTCGATTCCCTGACGGGCTTCCATTGCCCCGGGGATCCCGGGCGTCAACCCGCGAGCCATCACGCCATCGAGGTACGCACGCCCCCCGGAGCCATCAACACAGCTGCGCGAAGCAACGTCACGAATCGCGCCGGAAGCCGCCGCGTAAAAACAGACACTTCGCCCGCGGACGTAAGCTCGCTCCCGCCGCGCACCGGCCAGACCGCAGGCTTCGCCAGCCGACCGACGGCCGCGACGACAAGCCCGTGGCAGGTACGACGGGCACGCGGACAGTGACGGAATCGAGGAATCAGTGACGTGTGGGAATGACTTCATCAGCCAGCGTTTCCAGATCTGATCCTGGTCTCGATCCGACTTGCGGACCCGGAAGACTGAAGGTCGACGGGTTGCGAGCTCGGCTCGGGCAACAGGATGACGATCGGACACTGCCCAGCAAACGATGGTGATCGAACCGTTTCGGGCAAAGCGTGACGAGATGAAGTCGATCCATGAGGCCCAGGGGGTAGGCAATTTCTATCGCAAAGCGCCGAGAGATGTCAACGAATACAAACCGCTGTCACACGACCGGGAATCGATTAACACTTCAATGTGTCTGATCGATCTCGCGCAGTCCTGCGACGCCAAAGGAATTTCGAACGACCATGAATGCGCGGGCTGTGCGAGCAGAAAATTTCGTCCGCAGCGACCGAACGTGGACTCTTGCGAAACCATCACGACCGATCCGAGGCCGGCGAACTAATACGAGAAATCGATTTCGGAATAAGGTCCGACGTCGATCTAGACGCGGGGACGCTCGGCGACGCGGGCGGCCATCTCGCTTGCGAGCAGCTCGATGATGAGGGTGACGACCCCCAGCACGATCGCGATGTCGGCGACGTTGAAGTCGGGCACGGTATTCGACGAGATGGGACCGATGTGAAGGAAGTCGAGACCCGTACCGTAGCGGAGCCGATCGAGGGTCTGGCTCGCGATCCCGCCCAGGATCGATCCAAGTGCAGCCGCGCTGCCCTGCTCCCCTGGGGCCAACCCGCGGTACAAGGACGCGATGATGCAGGCCGCACTGAGTGAGAGCAGAGCGAATCCGACCAGCTGAGATCCCGGCAGCCAGTCGCGAAAGAACCCGAAGGCGCCGCCGATCGACGGCGCGTGAGTCCAGGCGAGCACATTCTCGACGATCGGCTGCCGGGCGCCCACCTCGAGCAGCTGCTTCACGTGGCTCTTGCCGAGCTGGTCGAGCGCCAGCGCGACGCCCGCGGCAGGAAGAAAGACCGCCCGCTTGGTACCCATCCCCCGCCCTACCTGAGCTCGCTGGCCGACAGCCGCTCGTCACCCCAGATCGAAGGCGACAGCAGGCGCGCCCGTTCGAAGAGCGAATCGGCTCGTTCGTTCCGGCCGAGCCCGCGCTCGATGCCGGCGCGCAGGCCAAGACCCCATACGTCGACCGCAGGGCCGAGGGTCTGCTCCGACTCGAAGAGCGAACGCGCCTGATCGAGGAAGGCGCTCGCTTCTTCGAACGAGCCGTCTTCGAGGTGGTGTCGCGCGAGCGCCAGAAAGGCGAAGGGGTTCGTCGCGTCGACCTGGATGGCTCGCTGATAGCTGGCAAGCGCTCGCGAGGGTTGACCCGAGGCGTCCTCGTCGAGCCCGGCGATCACCAGACGCAGCGACGCGTCGCGGGTGGAGTCATAGAGCCCGAGCGCCGCCGAAGCAGTCAACGGCTCCACCGTCGGAGCGAAGCCCGGCACGTAGCGTTGTCCCGCAACGCAGCCCGACAGGACGAGCCCAAGCGCGACCGCGAGCCCAAGCAACTGGAGACGCCTTCGCGCTCCACGGCTCGGCGCCGAAATCGATCGATGGCTTGGCTGGGTCACGGCGCGCGAACCTCGCACAGAAACACGGCCGGAGCCATGCGGGGTCTCGCCCCCCGAGCCCGGACAGGATGCGCGCCTCGGCGCGATCGTCCGTACCGCTCAGCCCCCGAAGATGCGCTCGAAGAAGCCCCTGCCCCGGGGCGCGCCGCCCGGGCAGGTCGTCTCCGGGCCCGTGCCTTCGAGGAAGAACTCCGGGCGACGTTCGCGGCAGCCCGCCAGCGCGCGCGCACCGGTCGTGGGCTCGATCTCGATCTGCTCGACACCGCCGGGCCTTGCGAACACGCCGCGAATCCGATCGCCAGAAATCTCGGAGAGGAAATCGGCCCAGATCGGCAGCGCTCCGCGGCTGCTCGGCACGCCGATCGGCTGGGGCTCGTCGTATCCGATCCAGACCACTGCCACGAGCTCGGGCGTGAAGCCGACGAACCACAGGTCGTATTCATCGTCGGTCGTGCCCGTCTTGCCCGCGATCGGTCCGCGCAGCCCGCGGGCGCGAATGCCCTGACCCGTGCCGCGATCGACCACGCCCTCGAGCAGCGACGTCATCAGGTAGGCCGTACCCGGGTCGAGCACGCGCCGCGCCCCGGCCAGCGGCCACTGCTCCTGACCGATGCCCTGGTCGTCGAGCAGGCCGATGAAGCTGCGCGGAGTGGGACGCAGACCCCCGTTGGCGAAGGTCGAGTAGACGATCGCCAGCTCGAGGGGCGAGACCTCCGCGGTGCCGAGCGCGAGACTCGGGACGGCGGGCAGCTCGCTGTCGACTCCGAGGCGGCGCGCCATCTCGACGATCTTGCTGACGCCGACCGACTGGCCGAGGCGCGCGGCCGGCACGTTGAGCGAACGCTCGAGCGCCTCGCGCACCGTCACCGGCCCGCGGAACTTCTTGTCGTAGTTGATGGGCTCCCACAGACCGTTGGAGGTCTGGATCTGCAGCGGAGCATCGTCGAGACGCGTCGCAAGCGTGGCGAGCGGACCCGATTGCGGGGAGAGCGCGGCCGCGTAGACGATGGGCTTGAAGGCGCTGCCCGCCTGACGCCGCGCCATCGTGCAGCGGTTCCACTGCGAGGTCGAGTAGTCGCGCCCGCCGACCAGCGCCAGGATCTCACCGGTCTGCGGCCGCATCGCGAGCAGGCAGCCCTGCAGTCGCGGCGGCTCTTCCGCCTCCCCGTCTCCCGCTTCCGGCGCGGTCGCTCCCGGCCGCTTCTGCTCGAGCGACTCGAGCCCCTCGTGCAGACTCGTGATGGCCGCGCGCTGGATCGTGGTGTCGAGAGTCGTGTAGATGCGTAGCCCCTCGACCGCCAGCAGCGCCGGGTCGTAGACCTCGGGCAGCTGCTTCGCGAGCGTGTCGAGGAAATAGCGATCCTGGCCCGACTCGAGACTGATCGAGGCCAGACTGAGCTTGCGACCCCGCGCGCGTTCGGCGGCCTCGGGATCGAGCTTGCCCTGCTTCTCCATCAGGCTGAGCACCAGGTCGCGGCGTTTCTTGGCACGCTCCGGATGACGATGCGGACTCATCGCGTTCGGACTCGCGATCACCGCCGCCAGCATCGCCGACTCGTCGATCGACAGATCCGCCACGCGCTTGCCGAAGAAGAAGCGCGAGGCCTCGCCCACGCCGTGGATCGCCGTCGAGCCGCGCTGGCCCATGTAGATCTCGTTGAGATAGGCCTCGAGGATCTGCGGCTTCGAATAACGGCCCTCGACGATCAGCGCCATCACCGCCTCGGTGATCTTGCGCGACAACGTGCGCTCCGGGGTCAGAAAGAAGTTCTTCACCAGCTGCTGCGTCAAGGTGCTGCCGCCCTGGCGAATGCCGCCGGCGCGCAGGTTGGCGAGCATCGCACCGGCGATGCGCCGGGGATCGATGCCGTGATGCTCCTCGAAACGTCGATCCTCGACGGCGTAGATCGCGGCGACGAGATGGCTCGGCACGTCTTCCATGCGAACGAGATCGCGCTGCTCGCGCTCGGCGCCATAGAACGAGGAGATCGGCTCGGGCTCGAGGGCCACGACGTCGACCGGCGCGCCGCGCTCGTCACGCATCTCGCGCACGCGACCCGCTTCGAGTCGAAACTCCACCTTGCGGTTCGGCTCGGGCAGCTGCGGATGCTCGAAGCCTCGCAGATGCACCCGCAGCCGGCCGGGCGGCCAGCGATAATGACCGACCGCCAGCGGCCCGGCCTCGTTCTGCTCGCGGTAGCCCATGCGCGTCAGCCAGCCCGCGAGATCGAGCCGCTGCCAGTCGGCGCCGGGATAGATCACGATCGGCGCGGCGTAGACCCGCGACGGCACGGAGAATCGCCTGCCTTCGAAACGTGAGACCACCGTTCGATCGAGCTCGAGCAGCCAGCCCGCCGTCCACAGTCCCGCGCCAAAGGCCAGGGCCAGCGCGACCAGCCCGACGCGTCGCGCCGCCACGGAGCCGCGCCGCGTGCCGCGTCCCCGTGATCCGTCGCTCTGCTCTTCGCGTGCCTTCCCGCGTGCCTTCCCGCGCGCCTTCGCGTGGGCGGCCGCCTTCGACTTCGCGCGGCCCGATTTCTGCTTGCTGGCGCTGGCCATGCTCGTTCCCGATCCCCCGAATCGCGATCCCGCTGCCCGATCGCCGGCGCCCGAACGGGCAGGCGGCGGCCCCACGGGACGCGGGCTTTCTCGTTCCGCTCGCAACGAAATCGAAGCCGTCGCCGTCCTCGCTCGACCGATCCCGCGCGCCCCTCCCAGGAACCGGCGAACTCCCCGCCGTTCCAGCGGATTCCCCAGGCTCGCGCGTCTGCGTCGAAAATTCTGGCGCAGGCGCGCGCCATCTTGTGCGGGGGCGTCCGAACCGCGAGAGTAGGGCGCCATGAGCGCGAAATCAGGAAAAGAACACGCCCCGAGCAAACCCTGGGGCGGTCGCTTCAGCCAGGCGACCGATCCGACCGTCGAGCGCTTCTCGGCCTCGATCCACTTCGACCGCGTGCTCGCGCGCCACGACATCCGCGGCTCGAAGGCCCAGGCCCGGATGCTCGGCGCCGCCGGGCTGATCGCCGAAGACGAGGCCGAGGCGCTCGTCGCCGGCCTCGACCGCATCGCCGCCGAGATCGAGGCGGGCAGCTTCCCCTTCGATCCCGCTCTCGAAGACATCCACATGAACATCGAGAGCCGGCTCCGGACCCATCTCGGACCCGTCGCCGGCAAGCTCCACACGGGTCGCTCCCGCAACGACCAGGTCGCCACCGACCTGGCGCTCTTCCTGCGCGACGTGTCGCTGGCCACCCAACGCGGCCTGCTGGCCCTGCGCGGCGTGCTGCTCGAGCGCGCGCGCGAGCACGTCGACACCGTGCTCCCCGGCTACACCCATCTGCAGCGTGCCCAGCCCGTGCGCCTCGCGCATCATTGGCTCGCCCACATCGAGACCCTGGGCCGCGACGCCGGGCGCTTCCGCGACGCCCGCGCCCGCATCACGCGCTGCCCGCTCGGCGCGGGGGCGATGGCGGGCTCCACGCTGCCGCTGCTCCGGGAGCAGACGGCGGCGGAGCTGGGCTTCGAGGCCGGTCCCACCCGCAACAGCATGGACACGGTGGCCTCGCGCGACCTCGCCCTCGAGTACATGGCGGCGGCGGCGATCTCGATGGTCCACCTGTCGCGTCTCGCGGAAGAGCTGGTGCTCTGGTCGAGTAGCGAGTTCGGCTTCATCGAGCTGGCCGACGCCTACTCGACCGGCTCGAGCCTGATGCCGCAGAAGAAGAACCCCGACGTGCCGGAGATCGTGCGCGGGAAGTCCGGGCGCGCGATCGGCAATCTGGTCACGCTGCTGACGGTGCTGAAGGGCCTGCCGCTCACCTACAACCGCGACCTGCAGGAGGACAAGGAGCCGCTCTTCGACACGGTCGAGACGCTGCGCGACTCGCTCGAGGTGATGGCGGGCGCGATCGCGACCCTCGACGTGCGGCGCGAGCGGATGGCCGAGGCGGCGTCGGATCCGATGCTGCTGGCGACGGACCTGGCGGAGCTGCTGGTGCGGGAGGGCGTACCCTTTCGCGAGGCGCACGAGGTGGTCGGCAAGATCGTGGGGCACGTGACGCGCGAAGGGATCGATCTGCGCTCGCTCGGTCGCGCCGACATGCAGGCCTTCCATCCGGCCTTCACCGCCGGCGCCGACACGCTGCTCGACCTCGAGCGCAGCCTCGAGAGCCGGTCGCTCACGGGCGGCACGGCGCGGGCTCGGGTCGAGGCGGCGATGGCGGAGATCGGGTCGGAGCTCGCCGCAGAGCGCGAGGCGCTCGAGCGGCTCGAGCGCGAGGCCGGGGAGGGCGCGGCGTGAGCAGTCGACCGACACGACGGGTTCCGCGCGACCCGGCAGGCCGACGCGCCCGACCGCACAAGCTCGTCGCAGCGCTCACAATTCTCGCGATCGCGGGTACACTCGGTGCGTGCGGGCGATACGGCCGACCGGTTCGCCCCGCTCCGGAGCCGCCGAGCGAATCCGCGACAGCGCCCGCCTGGCCGGTCGACGTATCGTTCGATCGAAGGCCCATCTTCGAACGAAGCTAGGCCGAGCTTTCCGACAGGGCCGACAGAATCGACAGCGCTGAGAGGCCGGCGCCGGCGCAGCGGATCGCCGACACGCGCGATCCGCGATCATCCGGGCCCGCCAGCCCGAAACGAGAGAGACCCGAGAGATGAGCCGCTCCCTTCCCTTCACCAAGATGCACGGCGCCGGGAACGACTTCGTGCTCTTCGACGGCCTGCGCGCCGAGCTGCCCCGCGACCTCTCGCAGCTCGCGCGGGACATCTCGGATCGCCACTTCGGCGTCGGCTTCGACCAGATGCTCGTCGTGCGCCCGTCGGAGTCCGCTGACTTCCGCATGGACATCTACAACGCGGACGGCTCGCAGGTCGAGATGTGCGCGAACGGCATCCGCGCCTTCTATAAATACCTGCGCGACGCCGGACACACGAACGCCGACGAGATCGGCGTCGAGACGCTCTCGGGTGTCGTGCGGCCTCAGTGGGCCGGCGAGGGGCGCGTGAAGGTCGACATGGGTCTGCCCGTGCTGATCCCGGAGAAGATCCCGACCACGCTCGCGACCGGCGCCGGCCCCGTGCTCGACGTCCCGATCACGCTGCGCGACGGGCTCTGGCCGGAAGGCCCGAGCGCGCTGCGGGCGTCCGCGATCTCGATGGGCAATCCGCATTGCGTGATCCAGGTCGACGACATCGACGCCGTGCCCCTCGAACGTGTCGGTCCCGCCCTCGAGCATCACGTCGCCTTCCCCAACCGCGTGAACGTCGAGTTCATCGAGATCGCGAGCCGCGATCGGATCCGCCAGCGGACCTGGGAGCGCGGCACCGGCGAGACCCTCGCCTGCGGCTCGGGCGCCTGCGCCGTGGCGGTCGCCTCGATGTTGCGCGGTGTCGTCGATCGGGAGATCACGATCGAGCTGCGCGGGGGTGAGCTCGAGATCGCCTGGGCCGACAAGAACTCGTCCGTCTGGATGACGGGCCCCGCGGCGACCGTCTTCGAAGGCGCCTGGCCGCTCGCGGACGAGGCCTAGCAGAGCATGTTCGAAGGCACCCACACCGCGTTGATCACGCCCTTCCGAGACGGAGAGGTCGACGAGCCGGCGCTGCGCGCGCTGATCGAGCGACAGATCGACGCCGGCATCGACGGCCTCGTGCCCTGCGGCTCGACCGGCGAGTCGGCGACGCTCTCCTACGCCGAGCACCATCGCGTCGTCGAGATCACGATCGAGGCCGCCGCCGGCCGCGTTCCCGTGATCGCGGGCACCGGCTCGAACTCGACCCGCGAAGCCATCGACATCACGCCAGCACGCGAAGCAGGCGGGCGCCGACGGCGCACTGCTGCTGTCGCCCTACTACAACAAGCCCACCCAGGAAGGCATCTACCAGCATTACGCGGCGATCGCGCGCGAGACCGGGCTTCCGCTCGTCGTCTACAACATCCCCGGGCGCACGGCCTCGAATATCGCGCCCGAGACGATCGCTCGACTCGCGCAGATCGAGAACATCGTCGGCGTGAAGGAGAGCTCGCGGCGACCTCGACCAGATCGCGCATGTCGTGGCCGCCTGCCCCGACGATTTCGCGGTCGTGTCCGGAGACGACGCACTCACGCTGCCGCTGCTCGCGGTCGGCGGGAAGGGCGTGATCTCGACGACCTCGAACGTCGCGCCCGACCCAGGTGGCCGATATCGTCCGGCGTTTCCAGGCCGGCGACACCCGGGGCGCGCTCGAAATCCATCAGAGCCTGCTGCCGCTCTTCGACGCGCTCTTCTGCGAGACGAATCCGATCCCCGTGAAGGCGGCGGTCGAAGCACTCGGTCTCTGCGACGGGGAGATCCGTTTGCCACTCACGCCGATCACGCCACCCAATCTCGAACGATTGAAGGTCGTCCTGAAGGACCTGGGGATCCTGTCATGAGCGCTCGACCCGCGACACGATCCGGCCAGGCCGGCTCCAGAACGACCGGCGTGATGGTCGTCGGCGCCGAGGGACGCATGGGCCACGAGGTTCGCGCCGCGCTCCAGGACGAAGCGACGCTCCACTTCGCGGGCGCCCTCGAGCGGCCCGGGCACCCGGCGATCGGCGAGACGATCCTCGGCGCCGGCATGTCGGCGGGGATCGTGCTGCACGATGATCCCAAGCGCGCACTCGAGGGCTGCGGCGTGGCCATCGACTTCTCGATTCCGGCCGCGACGCTCGCGAACCTGCAGGCGGCCGCCGACGCGGGCGTCGCCTACGTGACCGGAACGACGGGCTTCGACGAGGCGGGCAAGGCCGAGATCGCGCGCGCGGCCGAACGGATTCCCGTGCTGCACGCGCCGAACTTCTCGGTGTCGGTGAACGTGCTCGGCCATCTCGCGCGCGAGGCGGCGCGGCTGCTAGGCGACGGCTACGACGCCGAGCTCTTCGAGCTGCATCATGGGCAGAAGCGCGATGCTCCGAGCGGGACGGCGCTATTTCTGGCCGAGGCCGTCGCGGAGGGGCAGGGACAGGCGGAGGGACGCGAGAAGAAGCTGGCGGATCACGTGGTGCTCGAGCGCGCGGGCGAGACCGGCGTGCGACCGGAGGGCGCGATCGGGATCCAGACGCTGCGCGGCGGCGACAATCCCGGCGAGCACACGATCTACTTCATCGGCCGCGGCGAGCGCGTCGAGCTGACCCATCGCGCCGCGAACCGCAGCCACTTCGCCGCCGGCGCCGTACGCGCCGCGGCCTGGCTGGTCGGACGCGAGGCGGGGCTCTACCGGATCGAGCAGGTGCTCGGGCTCGGCTGAACGGCGCGCGCAGGCACGGGCGCTTGGACGAACGCGCTTGGATCCTGTGCCAGGCGGCCCGGCTGGCTCCGCTCGCCGTTCTCCCTCGTCGCTGCGCTTCCGACTCCGCATGATGCCTCGACAGTCCAGTCCGGCGCAGCGGCTCACAGTTCACGGCGAGCGCAGCCAGCCGAACCGCTCGGGACGCTGTGCCTGGCGGTCCGTAAGGGGCGTCCGCGGGCTGCTAGGCTTTCGGGTGGAGATCGTGGAAGGCGCATCGGATGGGTCTCGCGCGCGCGATCTCGTCAAGCAAGCCCGCCCAACCAACCCGATCCAGCAAGAGGAACTCGCCCGTGCTCACTCTGCAGGAAATCTCCGACCGGATGGAAATCCAGGATCTCGCCTGGCGTTATTCCGAGATCATCGACACCAAGGACTTCGACAAGCTGCGCGACGACGTCTTCACGCCCGACGCCTTCATCGACTACTCCGCCTTCGGCGGCTCGAAGGGCGACCTCGACACGACGATCGCGTTCCTGCACAAGGCGATGAAGATCTTCCCCGCGCATCAACACCTGAACGCCAACCACCGCATCAAGCTCGGCCCGGGCTCGCCCGCCGAGACCGCGACCGGCCGCGTGATGTGCTTCAACCCGCAGGTCTGCCAGCCGGGCCCCGGCCAGAAGGAGGGCGACATCTTCTTCTGCGGCCTCTGGTACGTCGACGAGTACGTGCGCACGGATGCCGGCTGGCGCATCAAGAACCGCGTCGAAGAGAAGAGCTACCTCTTCAACCAGCCGGAGAACTTCAAGGTGCCGTGAGCGGGCGGCTCGCCGCGAGGCGCGTGCGCGCTGCATAGCACCCGCGCTCGGAGCGCCTCGCCGCCGCCAGCCCGCCGAGGCCGAGTCCGACGAGCAGCGCGGTCGAAGGCTCGGGAACGACGGTAATCGTCACCGACGCGTTCTCGGAGAGCTGATCCTCCGTCCCGGAGTAGCCATCCAGGTACTCGGCGAAGGTCCCGATCTGGAGGGTCGTCGTGCCGTGCAGGACCCCGATCACGTCGAAGACGATGCGAAACTGCGCGTCGCCCGGGACACCCGTCGCCACGCCCGGGTCGATCGAGCCGTCCCCGCCCGCCGCAGCCGTCGCATACGCCGCCAGGAACTCGGCCTCGACACCGGGGCCGACGGCACGCTCCTCGAACGTGTAGGACCCGGAGCCCCCGTAATAATTCGAGAGCCCCCCGAAGCAGAACCCGCCAGGAATACAGACTTGGCTGAGCACGGTTTCCGAGATCATGCTCTCGTAGGTGTTCAGCCGGATGAAGCGGTTGTCGTAGCCGCTTACGGAGCCGGCAATCGAGAAGGCGCGATCGGTCGTCCGGAGCGAGATGTCGAGAACGATCTGCGATCCGGGCGTCACGGCAACGAGCGGCGATCCATCCGAGCTCGACGCGCTGACGCTCCAGATGGCGGCGCCCCAGGCGGACGAGGCGGTCAGGATGGTGGCTCCGAAGAGCAACACGGCCAGCAGTCGTTCTCGCATGGGGGTCTTCCTTTCGCGCCCTTCCCGAAGCGACACCCGATTCTCTCATAACTTCCGCGGAACCCGAAGCGCAAACCGCGGAATCAGCCAACCGTCACGAAGCAGCGCGCCGATGGCTTTGGTGTTCTCCCGGAGATCGGGCACACTCGCGCCTGTTGACTCGATTCACACGGGGGTGTCATGAACCGATCGACTCGAACCGCAGCTTCTCTTCCTGGGACCGAACCGCGAGCCGCCGCAGCGACTCTCCTGGCCGCCGCGGCGCTCGCCTTGATCGCGATCGCGCTCTCGGGATGCGCCGCCTCCCAGAGCTCGGGAAGCATCTCCGACTCCTCCGGCAGCTTCTCCGATTCCTCCGGCTCGATCTCGGACTCGTCGACGAGCTCGAGTGGTGACGACACGGCCTACCGCCACGACGTCGAGACCTACACGGTCGCCCACGTCCGCGCAGGAGGATCGCCGGAAGCCCTGCGGCCGGGACTCTCGGAGGTCGCGCTGGCTCGCGGCATCAGCGACTGGGAGGCCTACCGCGCGACCTTCGTCGCGATCGGCGTCGGGCTCGCCGAAGCGGGCGCCGGCGACGAAGAGCTCGCCGCCTACCGGCAGGCGCTCACCCAGCCCGGCTCCGAGAACGACGAGGCGATCGTCGAGGGCTTCGGCGAAGCGAGCCGCTGAGCCGGGTGGGCTCCGCGCGGAGGCTCTGCTTCGACGAATCGACGGCGACCGGACGAGCGTCGATCTTCGCGGGCGTCAGGCCAGAGCTCGCGCTGCTCGTGCTTTGCCTGACGCTCGGATTTCGTCCGATGCCTGCGCGGGCGCTTCCGGCCGTCGACGCCGAACGTCCGATCGAGTTCTGGATCGTCGAACCCAACGAAGGCGATTCCGCCGGCGGGCACGCCGCGCTGCGCATCGGGGAGCGCCTCTATCACGTCGAGCATCGCGGCGACGGGCTGATCGCCGATCGTCGAACCCCGCGCGCACGCTTCGAGGAGATCTATCGCGTGCGTGGAAACCGCGCGATCACGCGAATCCCGCTCGCGCTCGAGCACTCGGGAATCGAGCGCCTCGAGGACACGCTCGAGCAGCGCCACTTCGAGCGCAACCGGCGACTCGATGCCGTCGACTCGCTCGTCGAACGCAGCGAATTCCTCGCGCGGGCGCAGGCGCGGGGCTACCTGGCCATCGACGTGCCCGGCCTCGGTCTCTACGAGCGAGGCCCCTCGAGCTGCGGCAGACAACGCGACGCTTCGGCGTCGGTCGTTCGCCGCGAGATCGAGCGACGCTATGGGCGGAGCCGGTTTTTCGAACGACGTGAACGCGCGCGCTCGCTCGCGGAGAGGCGCCTCGTCGAGGTCGTCGCGCTCGAAAACGAGGGCGCCGAGGCCGCGGGTCCGGGCGGCTCGCTTCGACGCCTTCGAGAGGCCGTCACCACCTGGGCCGCCCTCGAGATGCTAGGCGACTGCCGGCGGGTGCGGAGCGACCGGATCCGGCTCGCAGAACCCGCCTTCGATCCCGACAGCGACGACGAGATCGACAGCAACAGCGAGATTGCAGTCGACCCGGATGACGGATCCAACCCGCTCGGTCGATCCGCGTCCCGAGCGCGCTGGCGGCAGGCGCGCGACGAGCAGCGCGCGCGCCTCGTCCAGCTGCTCGCGAGCGATCGCGAGGACCGGGGGCTCGCGCTCCTGCTTGCGCGCGCCCGACTCGAGGCGCTCGATCGATCGCTGGCGACTGGACGGCTGCACGTGCTCGACCCCCAGGCGGAGGGCGAGGACGAAGACGGCAAAGCGGCGACGCTGGGCGAGGGTCTGCCCGCCGCTTGGATGCCGCTGATCGAGGCACGCGTCCGCGAACGCGTGCGGGTCGAGCGACGGGCCTTCGAGCGAGGATCGGGGCCGCTCGAGGCACGGATCGCCGGTCTCGAGCGGGCCGTTCACGAGGCCCGCCACGTCGCGCGTCGCAGCCGCCACAGGCCCCCGAAGCCTGCGTCGCCGAGCGCCTCCTACGCGACCCACTACGTCGCGGCCGAGCGCGTCCTGCCCTGGCCCGACGGACTCGCGCTCGGCCAGCTGGCCCGAGCCCGGGCTCTGAGCGAGCGCCGAGCTGCACGACTCCGAGCAGAGCTGGCCCCATCTCTCGAGTACAGACTCTTCACGCGCAACTGCGTCACGGAGATGTTAGGCGTAATGGACCTGCTGGGCGACGCGCCGGCCCGGCCCACGCGGGATCCGGCGCTCGCCTCGCACGAAGCAGCCGCGGCCGACGTGCTGCGAGGCCATTTCATTCCCGTCGTGGCAGGACGTTATGTGGCCGAGCGCCTTTCGGGCGGGGCACCCCAGCGCCTCGAGAGTGCGCGCGAGACGCTCGTGCGGGACCTCGAGACCAGACGACCGAGGGCGCGGTGGGGCGAGGCGATGACGCTGACGGCGCGCACCTATCGACCGCATGCGGCGGACTCGAGCTTCCTGTTCTTTACCGACGGGCCGATCTGGCTGCGGCCCCTCGCGGGCCTCACGAATCTGGCCTACGGGTTCGGTGCCGCCGGCCTCGGCGTGCTTGCGATGCCCTTCGACGCGGGTCGTCAGCTCCGTCGCGGTCTATTCGGCGCCATCATGAGCGTGCCCGAGCTGTTCTTCTTCCAGGTGAGACAGGGGAGCTACCCGGTCTCGCCGCCTGCACCGACCGTCGAGGCGCCGTCTCCGAGATCGGATCCGGGTTCGGTGTCGAGACTCGAGTCGAGCTCGGGGTCGACTTCCACCCGGTAGCCGGAGACGACTGCGCGCAGCGTGTCCTCGAGCGCCTGCTCGGCGCGTTCGCGATCGAGATCCTGTCGCAGTCGCGCGGCCACCTCCGCCAGGGGAGGCAAGCGACCCTGCTCGCGCTGGGTCAGCAACACGAGATGCCAGCCGTGCTTCGATTCGAAGGGCCCCTGCCAATGCGACGCGTCGGGCTCGATCCGGGAGAGCGTCTCCGCCATCTCCTCCCCGAAGTGGCTGCGGACCTCGTCGAGCGTTCGATCGACGTAGTGCCGGTTGTAGAGAAAGCGATCGCCCTCGGGCAGCGAGTCGACGAAGCCGAGACCCCGCTCCTCGAGCGATGCGCCCAGCGACTCGGCGCGGGCACGAGCCTCCGGCCCGTGCCCTCGCACGAAGACATGCGCGAAGGTCATGCTCGCCGGCACGCGAAGGGCGGCGGCCTGGTCGCGGTAGTAGGCGGCAACCTCTTCTTCGGACGGAGCGTGCCTGCTCCTAACGGCGCCCTCGGTCAGAAACTCCATCTTCTGGACCAGGCGCCGTCGGATCAGATCGTCGTCGCGGTCGAGGCCGAGTGAACGCGCCTCGCGCACCAACGCCTCCTCGCGCACGAAGCGATCGATCCACAGCTGCCTCCCCTCGGCGTCGAGGGCGTCGAACGCCGCGGCCGTGGCCGCCGCGCTCGGCTCTTGGGTCCGGATCTGCACGAACGCCAGCAGCGCGTCGCGATCGACCCGGATCGCCCGGTCCTGGAGGCGGGCGGATGATCGGTCCTCGCCGGACCCGCCCGCGGATCCAATTCCACGATTGCGGTCTGGCCCGAGCCACAGCACAGCGAGATAGATCGCCGCTCCGAGCGCCAGGAAGCGCAAGAGCGGCGCGCGGAGCACCCGCGCCACGACTGCGCTCAGGGCGTGTACCAGATCGGCGACGTGTAGGCGCGCTCCTGCAGCGTCGGCGGCTGTGCGTCGGAGGGCTCGGCCTGGAGTGCGATCGCGTCGAGCAGCGAATGCCGCGGCGTCGGGATCTCGAGCACCCGCACGTAGTAGAAGGCGCGCTGGCTCGGATCGAAATCCGGATCGGTCCAGACCGTCGCCAGCTCGTCCGTCCCGATGTCGTTGGTATAGGCGCCGGTCTCGAGGTCGACGGTGTTGCCGACGGCGGGCAGGCGTCCCGTCGCATCGGGCTTGCGGTTGCCCGACCAGACGACGTCGTAGACGCGCTCGCGGCTCTGGCCGTCCTTGGCGAGATAGCCCTTCACGATCTGGACGCGATCGAGGTTCGCACCCTTGGGATCCCTGGCCGCGTGCACCAGGAAGCTCGGCGCGCTGACGCCGCGCGCTCCGAAGAGCTTTCGCCAGGCCGTTCGGGTCCGCCGGCGGACGCGTGAGGTCCCCGCCCATCGAGACGCCCTTGCCGTAGCCTACGCTCGCGAGATCCGCGGCCTCTGCGTCCCACTCTCGAAACGACCAGCCGCCGAAGAAGCGCACCTGCATGCGCGGCCCCGTCGTCGCGTACGACCTCGCGACGTCGAAACGCCGCGAAGATCGATTCGCGGGTATTCTCTTCGGCCCAGACCGCCGCGAGGCCGCCCGCGCCGATATTCCAGCCGTTCACCTTGCGGCCAGCGGCGAGGAGCTCGCTTCGTCTCGGGCGTCGAGTCGACGGCCATCTTGCCCCAGAAGTTGTCCTCTTCGGCGGCGGACAGGCCGGAGTGCGAATCGGTCGCAGCCGATCATGCCGAACTTGTACGGATTGGCGCCGACCCGCTCCTCGATCTCGAGCCCGCGGCGTAGCGCGGATCGCGCATAGTCGCCGACCTGCGCCTTGTAGGGCTGATAGTTCCGCTGGATATAGGACTCGTAGGTCTCGAAGTCCGCGAAGGGGTCGTCCGGGGAGAGGTCGGGGTGGGTCTCGGAATCGCCCTTGTACTGCGTGACTTCGGCGACGGGCTCCCAGCGCGCGCGGGTTCGGGCGCTCTCGGCGGTATAAGGCGCGCCATCGAGCGACGTCGCCCCGAACATGTAGCCCTTCGAGATGTTCGAGTTGTGCGGGATCGCCACGAACTCGGCACCCGTCTCGGTCGTGGTTTTCTCGAGCCAGGCCCAGAGGTCTTCGGGGTAGGAGGACTCGTTCGACGAGTAGGGCATGAAGCGGCGCGCGGTCTCGCCGTCCGCGGAGGTCATCACGACGCGATGAAGATTCGCGCCGTTGGGCAACGAGCTCCACTCCCAGCCGATCATGGCCGTGAAGCGGCCCGGCTCGTTATGCCGGTCGGCGGCGGCCGTCGTCTCGGCCCAGGCGTCCCGCCGCAGCGGCTCGCCGTTGTCGGGCACCGGAAGCGGATTCGGTGCCCCGACTTCGCTGATGGGGTCGCGCGTATCCCCGGGCTCGATCACGGCTTCCGGGAGCACGCCCGCGAACACCTTGGCGCCCGATCCCCCGTCGATCGCCTGACGGATCTGCTCCGCGAATTTCGCGGCCGGTCCATCCTTCACCTCGAAGTAGAGCTTGCGAACGACGCCGAGATATTCGGCGTGATCCGCTACCACGAGAAAATCGAGGGGCGTCTCGACCCGCACGCGCGCGCGATGGAAGGGATGGATCACCGGCAGGCCCTTCGCCCAGCGATAGGCCGTATCGGGATCCGCGCTTCGATTGCCGTTCAGGAACGCATCGAAGGAATAAGAAGTGTGCAGATGCGTGTCGCCCCACAGCACCCGCCGCGATTCGTCGGCCGTCGCCACGGTACTCAGCAGGAGCGCGAATGAGACGATCAGCGACCCTCGCTTCCATCGCGGCCGGGCTGGACAGCAGGGATGCGCCATCGGACGAACCTCCTCGAGAGTTGCATTCGCGCGGCGAGCACGAAGCGAGGCCGACCCGATCGTCAGCCGCGAACCCAACGCTCCCGACTAGACGGCCGCCGGTCCACGTTCGCCCGTGCGGATCCTCACCGCCTCTTCGAGGGGCAGCACGAAGATCTTGCCGTCCCCGATCTTACCGGTATTCGCCGAGTCGACGATCGATTCGATTACCTGGTCGACGAGCTCGTCCGTCACGACGATCTCGAGCTTGATCTTGGGCAGGAAATCGACGACGTACTCCGCGCCGCGGTACAGCTCGGTGTGACCCTTCTGTCGACCGAAACCCTTGACCTCGGTCACGGTCAGACCCTCGACGCCGATTCCGGCGAGGGCTTGCTTGACCTCGTCGAGCTTGAAGGGCTTGATGATCGCTTCGACCTTCTTCATGTGGCCAATTCTCCGAATCGCCGGACGTCGCCCGCCACCCTTCTCAGATGGGAGGCGTTTCGTCTGCGAGTTGAGTGCCGCGTTGAATGACCCGCGGGAGGTGTGCCGAATCCGCACAGTATCACAATCGCCGGCGATCAAAGCGAGCCGTATCCTGCACGGGTGTGCATCACGGGATGCCCGAGAATCAAGCAGCGTCGGAGCCCCGGTCCCGCCTCCGCGCCAGATGCCGATCTCAAGCCGTTGTCTCGACCCGCTCATTTCGAGAAGAACGGCGCCGAGCGGCCCGCCCGAGCGGATTCCAGCAGCAAGGCTCTTGGCCCGCCCTTTGCAGATAACGAGCGCAAACAGCCGTCTTACGGCACTGGCGACGCGGCCCCCCAAAGCGAACCGCGCCCCACATCCCCGTACCCCGCACCTGATTCGGAGGGAGCATGTCCATGGACCTCAACGAAAGCGCCGGCGCCGACCGAGCCGCCTCGACCGATCACATCGATGAATTCGCCCGCTTCGTGAAGGACACCGTGTCGACCGGATTGACGAGCGACGGCCCCCAGACATTGAAGGCCTGGCTCGATCTCGCCGAGGCCTACCGGATCACCCAGGCGCTGCGCGAATGCCGAGGCAATCGCTCGGCCGCCGCACGCCTGCTCGGCATCGGCCGCCGCACTCTCTACGCCAAGATGGACAAGCTCGGGATCACCGCCACCTGGCGCGTGAGCTGATTGGCAAACCCGGACACCGACCCGAACAACCCAGTCGACCAGGCCGACTAGACCAGATCCGACAGCCCAGCGACCCGCAGGCACCAACAAGGAAAAGGGCGCGACGTACGAGACGTCGCGCCCTTTCTTTTTGCGAAGCCCGGAGCGATCGCTCCGGACTCCTGACATCAGAACTCGTAGTACATCTGTGCCAGACCGGTCAGCTGATCGTTCCGGTCCGCCTTGGAACCGTCCGCATCCTGGAAGTCGCCGAGCAGCGTATCCCAGCGGAGTCTCCGCACGAAGCCACGAGGCCCTCGGCGAGGTCACGTCGAAGGTACCGGTGAGCGTGACCAGCTCCTGATCGCGCTGGGTTCCGTTGAGCGAGTCCTCGGTCATGATGTACTCGACGCGCGTCGCAACGCCCATCGTGTCGGTGATGGCGAGTCGACCCGCTCCCGAGACACCGAAGGCATCGCCGTGGAGGGGCGTGTTGTCGCCGCTGGAGTGCTTCCAGTCGAAGTTCGCCCAGAGGCTCAGGTTCTCGGTCGGGTCGGCGGTCAGGACGACGTCGACGACGGAGGTATTACATTCGCCGTCGCCGCCGTTACCGCAGTTCCCGCTATCGCGGCCCCAGATGCCGCCCACGTTCAGGCCGAACATGTCGCCGCCGTAGGAGACCTGGCCGTAGTAGGCCTTGTCCATGGACGGCGAGTTGAACGTGTTCGAGTAGACGTCGTTCACGACACCGGCGATGAAGCCGATCTCATCCGTGATCTGCGTCGAGACCGAGACGCCCGTGTAGGTCACCGGCTGGAGACCGAAGACCGATCCCTGGGTGATGAAGTAGTTGCCGTTGGTCTGGACGACTTCGGCGCCGAGCGGCGTGCCCAGGCGACCGGCGTCGATCTGGATACCGTTGCCGATCGGGGCGAGATAGCTCGCGTAGGCGCTGTAGATCGCCACCATCGTCGTTCGCCGTTGCCGTTCTGCGATTCGGCCGACTGACCCGTGAAGAACTCGGTGTGGAAGCCGCCGCGGCTCTCGTCCGTCGGGGTCTTGTCGAGGGTCACCCAGACCTGATCCACCTGGAACGTGTTCGCGTTCGGCGTCTTGAAGAGACCTTCATTCCCGTTGCCGGGCACGCTGGAGTTGATGAGGCGATGGTTGTAGCTGGCCGCCACGACGCCGCTGATGTCGACCATGTCGAGGAAGCCGCCGACGCCCGAGCGGATGCCCGCGTCTTCGCCTTCGATGAGGCCCGAGTCCTGGAGCAGCTCCTGCTGCTCGGAAACCGTGGCCTTTGCCGTTCGAAGTTCGTCGGAGGTCGCTTGGAGACGATCCTCCATCTCAGCCATCCGCTGTTCCATGAGCCGAAGCTGCTCCTGGACCTGGTCGGCGGCCGCCACCTGCGCCACGAGCACAACACTCGCGACAACCGTGACAACGGTGATCAATTTGGAACGCATTGGGAATCTCTCCTACTAGGTTGTCGGACTCTCCACTCGAACCTGGCGCGGTCCCGAATGTCGGGGGCCGCGTTCGGCGCCGAGGGAACTGAAGGGGACACGAAGTCCCTCACCGCTTCGCTCTGCGAAGGGCGTGAAGGGGTTGGGTCGCGTATCAGATGCACGACTAGAGCAAATGGCGTGCCCATCGAATTCGACACGCGAATTCCGCGAGCGCTGTGTCAGTGCGATCTCAGGCGAATTCGATCCGGTCGGAATCGTGCTCGCGGGAGCCACTGCCTGCACACTCGCCATGCGCTGCACGTCCGCCAAGCAAGCGGGCAGGTCTCGGCGCAGCTCGCCGATCACGACGCCCTCGTCCCTGGGCGTCGACCCCGCGCGAAGCTCCGGATCGCTCGTTAGGCGATCGTTCAACTGCTCATCCGCTTGAAATCGCAAGACGGCTCAATGCTCCGACGGGGGGTCGTTGGCATGCGACTCGTGGATTCGTTTGCGGTGCATCGGTTGCCGGACGTTCTTGCATGGACCGATGTCGAAACTGGGAATCTCGCGGGTCGGGTTGATCAGCTCGGTTTCTCGGGGGGATCCGCAATCCCTGCGGAGCGTGACCTATAGCACACCATCCGATTGGTAAACCTCGATCGCTTCGACCGTACGGGGGCAAAGGTCCGACGATTCTTCATCGGTGAGCTTCGCGAGCGCCTGGAGATCGGCGACCGTATCGAGATCGAACGTGGGTGAAGTCACCACAGTCTTCAGTCCCCGCGCCGCCGCCAGGACGAGGGTCGATTGCAACACCTCACTGGTCGACATCGGCACCTCGAAGAGCGCCGGACAGGGTGCGCGCAGCCCGATCATCGCGTAGCCGCCGTCGCCGTCCGGTGTGAGGACGAGATCGGCCTCTCCCTCGAGAGCGCGCACCGCCTCCGAGAACTGTGCGTATCCAAGCCCAGGTGAGTCGCTTCCCCTCAGCAAAACCCACTTCGCGCCCGCCGCCGCCCCTTCTGCGAACGCGTTCGACATTCTCTCTGCGAGGCCAGGTCCTCTCTGCGCCTGCAAGCGAAAGTCGGGCGGGGCGAGCCGCACCAGCTCACCCGCCGCATCGGGCGGGTAGAAGGCGAGCACCGCTTCGAGATCGAAGGCCGCGGCGTGTCGCGCACTGACGGCGAGCACGTCCAGCAGCATCTGCTCGTAGAGGGCCGCACTCTGATCGAGGGTGAGGGGCGGGCAGAGGCGCGTCTTCACGAGCCCTGGCCGCGGCGCTTTCGCGAAGACGACGAGCCAGGCTCGACTCAAGAGGGTCGCTCTTGCGCGGCGGCGGAGGCGCGAGCCGTCGCGGGTGCCACGAAGGGGAGCTCGACCACGCGGGCGCGCCCCGAATCGAAGTCGACGGCCGTGCCCGGCTCGGCGTGCTCTCGCCGCACATAGCCGAGCGCGATCGGACCCAGGTCCGGAGACTCGGCTCGGCTGGTGATCTCACCGGTCGTTCGCCCGCCGGCCATGAGGACCGTCCCCTCCGCAGGCAGCGCGTCGACCTCCAGCACGAGCCCCACCAGAAGATGGTTCACCTGACCGCGCGAGCGCAGCCGCGCCACGATCTCCTGACCCACGTAGCAACCCTTGGTCGTCGAGATCGCTCGCTCCAGCCGCGCCTCGGGCGGCAGGACGTCTTCGCCGAGCTCTCGACCCAGCACGGGCAGCCCGGCCTCGATCCGCATCACCTCGAGCGTCTCGGCATCGCCTCGCACGAGCGGCGCGTCGTCTCCCGCCGCCACATCGAGCGCGGCTTCGACCGCCGCGCGGTCCTTCGGCGCCATCCGGACCTGATAGCCCGCCTCGCCCGAGAACCCGAACGCGCCGATCAGCACCCGACATCCGGAGATCTCGCCCTCGCACCAGCATTCGCTGGCCGGCACGGCCGCCGTCCCGGCCAGCGCGATCTCGAGAATCTCTGGCGCGCGTGGGCCCTCGAGTCCGAGGACGGCATTCGTGTCGCTGCGATCCTCGAGCTCGACGTCGTCCGCGATGATGAACCTGTCGAGTGTTGCCTGGATTCGCGGAATCTCTTCGCGAAGGCTCTCGAGCAGCAGGACGTCTCCGATCCGTCCGACATGGAGATCCGCGATGATCGCACCTCGATTGGTGAGCAGCGTCGCATAACAGCCTGCACCCGATTCCCCAGCGGCCAGCGCCTCGACGTCCCCCGAGATCATGCCGTCGAGCCAGCGCACGCGGTCCTCTCCGCGCACCTCGATCAAGCCACGGCTCTGCATGTCGTAGAGTGCCGCGCCGCTGCGGGTCGCCGCGATGATCTCCGCCGCGTTCATGCCCGATCTCCCTCACTCTCCTGCGTAGCGCCCTCGTCTTCGGGCTCCGCCAT
The DNA here is from genome assembly GCA_963698485.1 of uncultured delta proteobacterium. Classification (GTDB taxonomy): domain Bacteria; phylum Myxococcota_A; class UBA9160; order UBA9160; family UBA4427; genus UBA4427. Next base: position 55,620 of record CAVORA010000009.1, read on the forward strand.
CGATTCGGATTTCGTCTGGGCCTCGAGCTCGCGAGGCAGCGGTCCGTGCAACGCCCGACTGCGCGCGGCCTGCTCGACGACCCACTGCGAATAACGCTCGCAGACCGCGTCGTACTCCTCTTCCGTGTCGATATCGAGAGCGCAACCGCCGCTCTCGGTGACAGCGAAGGCAAAGCGTGTGTCGAGGATCTTCCCGATCGTCTCGCGGTTGATCTCGAGCGTCACGAGCCGCGAGAGGACCCGCGCGATCCGATCGTAGCCGTTCCGGTCGGCGATCCCGGCGAGGTGCATCACCCCGAAGAGCACCGCGATCTTCAGGCCTCCCACCCGCGACATCAACAGGCGCACGGCCAGCGTGAACATGTTCCAGAAGCGCCGCTGGTGGCGCATCTCGTACATCTCCTCGATCCGGTCGCGTCGGCCGATTCGGCCCGGTCGCGCGTAATGCATGTTGTTCTGTCGAAATCGACCGTCGCGCAGATTGAAGTAGGCGACCGTGATCCCGACCTCATCGGGTGATGCGGGGCGAAAGACGTCGAGCGCCTCCGCAGGACACAGTCCGAGTACGTAGTCGACGCCGAGCGACTGCGCCCGCCGAACGAAGGCCGAAATCTCCTGGGGCGACGCGAGCGGCAGATCGCCGGAGAGATAGAGCACCTCCTGATCGAGATCCGCGTCGCTCACCGGGTCGCGCCCACGCGCCACGTCCCCCGAAAGGACGCGACGATAGGTCTCCCAGCAATTCGAGATCAGATCCCGCTGCTGCTCGACGACGAAGAGCGGCTTGGTCAATGCGTTCTGAAGCGCCGGCCGACCGAGCGCCTCCTCGAGCCTTCCGGGGTCGCCGACCACCCAGACCGCATCGATCTCCGGGCAGTCCTGCAGCGTGCGAACGACATGAGCGACCAGCGCCAGGCCATCGACCTCGAGATAGACCTTGCTCTTGCCGTAGACGGCCTTGGCCGCTCGACTGTCGCCCGCGGTCACGATCGCCGGAACACCCAAGCCTCAGCTCCCCTTCTCGCGGTCGGGAGCCCGCCCGTCCGCATCGCCCGTGACATCGTCGAGCAGGAAGATGACCTCGAGCGTGACCAGGAACTCGACGATCGCCCCTTCCTCGACCCGCGCCTTCTCCTCGACGATCTTCATCCCGGTGATTCCGCGCAGCGTCTTGCTCGCGCGCGCAAAGCCGAGCTCGGCTGCTTCCTGCCAGCTATTCGGAGAGGCGGAGGTAATCGTCGAGACGGAGGCGACTGCCATGGCGGATGGGATCCTTCGTGAGGTCGGGGCTGTCGGCGAGCGGCGAGGTCTGCAAGGCCTACCAGTGGGAATCGATCGCGGGCGCCACATCGAATGAGAGCCGCAGCCGCACGCGATACTCCGAGATCGCGCCGTTCTCGGTCTTCAGGCTCTTTTCGACCACTTCGAGACCGGTCGTCCCGCGCAACGTCCGATTGGCGCGCTCCAGCACCACGCGGGCGGCGTCCTCGAAGCTCACGGGGCTCGATCCGATGACGTCGCTCACCTTGCTGATCCACATCGCGTTCGACCTCACCAGCGCTTGCTCCGCGAGCTCGAGCCCGCGCAAGACCACGTTAGCGCGACCCCCGGGTGATGCGCCGGCGTGTTGCATCGAAGCACCGGACCGACTCTGGCATAGTTCGAGAAAGCCCAACCCACGCCACTCGACGAGGTGCCCATCGACTCCGTGGATCCCGCCCACTCGCCCCGGCCGTTGCGCTCTCGGCCTCCGGGGCTCCCTCGCGGGCTGGATGCTCTCGCCTTCTCGCACGGCCTGCCGGCAGCCATCGCTGCCAGCCTCTCCTTCGCATCGAGTCGAATCCTGGAGGCAGAGCCCGCTGGCCGCCTAGCCCTGGCATCCGCATGCGGAGCCTTCGTCGTGTACGGCCTCGACCGGCTGCGGGACATCGAACGAGATCGCGCGACCTCCCCGCAGCGAACCGAGTTCGTCCTGCGCTACCGCGCACCGCTATCGATCGCGCTCGGACTCGCAGCGCTCACCCTGGGCGTCACGCTCCTGCTGATCCCGCCGGCAGCCGCTGTGCTCTGTGTCGCGGTCGGCGCGATCGGGCTGCTCCATCGGCGCTTGAAAGGCTGGGCGTCACTGAAGACGCTCTACGTTTCTGCGGCCTGGGTCGCGATCTGCGCCGGGCTGCCCGGGATCATCACCGGCTTCGATGCCCGCGTCGGCTGGCTCGCGAGCGTGCTCTTTCTCAGCTTCAGCGCGAACCTGATCGCATCGAACGTCCGGGACGCTGAATCCCACTGGCTTCGAGAGCGCCCCGAATCCCTGCTGCGCCTCGCGCGGGGGATGGCCGTGCTGGGCATTGGCGTCGCCCTTCTTTCCCCATCCGAGCTGCGCTGCCTCGTCTGGATTCCACTGGCCGAATCACTGGCGCTCGGCTTCTTTCGCCCGAGCGAGCATTACGGCGAGCTCGCCGTCGACGGCGCGCTGCTGGTGGGAGCACTGGCCGCGCTCGCCCACCAGAGCCTCGCCTGAAGATCATCCGAGCGCCGATCGACGATCCGCGCTCGACCATGCCGCTACGCCGCTGCTCTGCAGCGAGTGCGAGCCGCCGCTCCCTGACAAAAAAAGAACGCGTACCCGCTCGGCGGATACGCGTCTTTGATCGAGAGTTGGTGGAGCCGAGCGGGATCGAACCGCCGACCTTCGCGTTGCGAACGCGACGCTCTCCCAGCTGAGCTACGGCCCCATGAATCGGTCTTCTGAACGCTTGCCTCTGAGTCTTGGGACTCTCGAGTCTCTGATGTCTCGAAAGTTTCCAAGGCCGCCCGGTCAGGACTCGAGAGCCTCGAGACGCCGGGGTCGGAATCCGTCTCGGCGAGCGCATGATTTCGAACGGCGGACCTTAGGATCGGACTTCGAAAGAGTCAATGCCAGCCCGCGTGAGCCCGCCCCTCGGGAATTACGGCTCCCCGAGCCCTGGGCGCTACTCGCCTCGCGCCTGCTTCCCGAGCGCTCCGGCGGGATGCCGCGCCGCGTACTGCTCCCGATCGAGTCCTCGACGTTCCTGCAGCTCGGCCCCGAGCGCCGCCAGCACCAGAATCTCCGCCGCGACGCTCGCGCGCGGCGCGAGACCGAGCGGACCGCCTTCTTCCTTCACGCCAGCGTCGAGCGTGACGTCCGCCGCCTCGGCCAGGGGCGAGGTCAGGCCGCCGGTGACCGCGATGACTCGCCCGCCGTAGCCTCGGATCGCATCGACGGCCAGCAGGCACTCGGAGGTCGTACCGCTATTGCTGATCGCGATGACGACGTCGCCCGGCACGATCTGCCCGAGGCTTCCATGAAGCGATTCCGTCGCGTGCAGGAAGGTCGTCGGCGTGCCCGTCGACGACAGCAGACTCGCCGCATAATGCGCGACGTGCTCCGGCTTTCCGACGCCGGTCACGTGCACCCGGTTGCCGCGCGCCTCGGCCGCCTCGATCAGCTCCGCCGCCGCCTGGATCGACACACCATCGTGTCGCTCGGCGAGGGCCGCCAGCTCGCGCGCCGCGACCTCGAGCACCCGCCGACCCGCCGCGCCCGAAGAGTCGTCCCCGCGCTTCGATCGCTCGAGCATCTGCCAGCGATCATCCTCTGGCTTCGCTCCGTCATAGAGCTCGAGCACGCGCCGCCGAATCGCCGCGCTGTCCTCCGGAAACGCGCCCACCCGTTCGACGCAGGCTGCGCCACAGGCGTTGCCCAGGCGTGCCGCGTCGTCCAGCCCGAGCCCCATCGATTGCCCCGCCAGCAGCCCGCCGAGGAACGCGTCGCCCGCACCGGTCGAGTCCACGACCTCCGGGATCGAATAGGCCTCGATCCAGCGCGTGCCCGCCTCGTCACATAACACGCAGCCGCGTGGTCCATCCGTGAGGACGAGCGCCTCCGCGCCGTATCGATCGCGAATCGCCCGAACGAGATCCTCGAGCGCATCGATGCTCGGAAACAGCTCGCGCGCCGCGATCGCCGAGGGCTTCAGCAGATCTGCCTCTTCGAGGACGGCGTCGAGCGTCTTCCGGTCGCCGAGGACAGCGACGGCGTCGCTCGGCGGGATGTCGAGATCGACGACCGTCGACAGACCCGAGGCGTGCGCGAGCCGAAGCGCGGCCAGCGTCGTCTCGAGTGGAAGCTGCGAGACCTCCGTCGACAGTCGATCGGCGCGGGCGACGAACTCGGCGTGGTCGTTCCGAACATGCTCGGGCGTCGTCTCGGCGGTCGCCCCCGCGGCCATGTAGATCGCCCGCTCGCCGTTCGCGTCGATGAAGATCTCGGCCAGCGAGCTGGCGCTGCCGGTCAGGTCGAGATGCGTCGCGATGCCCGCTCGCTTCATCGCCGCACGCAGGACGCGGCCGGCCTCGTCGTCCGCCTGTCGACCGAACAGACCCGTGCGCATCCCGAGCAGCGACGCCCAACCGAGCTGATTGAGCAGCACGCCGCCGACGCAGGTGCGAACCGGACCCGATTGCCCCGGCGAGTCGTCCACGGCCTCGAGCAGACCCTTCTCGTCCGCCCCGAGCATCCGCCGCGTGCGATGCATGCGGTCGAGCACCATGCTCCCGATTCCGACCAGCTCCAGGCGGTCCGTGTCCGAAGCCTCCCCCGAAGTCATGTCAGCCGTGCCTCCGTTCGAAGCGCGTGAGCCAAGGCTCCCCGATCTCCTGCGCAGCCAGCGCCTTCACCTCTTCGAAGGCGGCATCGAATCCCAGGGCATCTTCGTCGGTCAACGCCGGCGTGCCCGGTGCGACGCAGGCACTCGAGATCACCCCCTCGCGATAGAGCGAGCGCTTCAAGCAGGCCAGCGTGCGCTTCCCGCTCGGCACGACGCAGCGATCCCGAAAGGCGTCCAGAACGCGCTGGGCGGCATCCATCCGCTCCTCGTCCCCGGCGCGGCAGACCTGCCAGGCGAAGGCCCACTCCCGGGGCAGGGCGTTGGCCGGCCCCGCCACCACACCGAGCGGCATGCCCCCAGCGCGACGCCAGCGATCCCAGTGCTCGCGAACCGTGCCGATCAGCCCGTGATAGGGGCGGTAGATGTCGAAGATCAAGCGGGCGTTGCCGATGTAGATCCCGAACTCACCGCGATCCTTGAAGCTCTTGGCCGCGCGCGTGTAGTTGCCGAGCACCTTGTTCGAGGCCGAGACCTTGATCCCACGAATGAAATCGAGACGACTCATGGCCTTCACCTGCTTCGTGCGGATATGCGGGACCTTCGGATCGATGGCGATGTCGGCATTGTCGTAGAGGAAGATCGGGATCCGCCGCGTCCGCGCGTCGAGTAGATCGGCGACGTCGCGCAACACGAAACGCACCGGATCCTGAACCCCTTGGATCGAGAGCGGTGCGATCACGGCAGCGTCGACGCCGGTCTCGATCGCGAACTCGAGATTCGCGAGGGTGTCGGCCGCCGTCGGTGCCGTCACGCCCGCCCAATGCTCGACCCGATCGCCGCCGGCGTGCGACCCCAGGCCGGCGTTCAGCTTCTCGACCTCTTCGGCGCAGACGCGGATCACGCCCTGCCGCGTGTCGTTGTCGATCTTGTCCCACTCGCCCGTGGTACCGGCCGAGAAGATGATGTCCGCCCCGGACCCGCTCTGAACGACATGCCGGACGAGGGCGCGCTGGTCCTCTTCGAGCAGCCGCGCGGCCTCGTCGAGCACCGTGAGCACCGGCACCGACAGCCCCGGCTTCGGCCGTGATTCCTCAACGCTACGAATCGCCCCACCCTCCGCACCAGACGGCGCGGCCCGAGCATAGCGACGACCCCCTGCCTCCGCGCGGCACCCTCTTCTCCCTCCGCGCAGCGCTTCAGCTCCCTCCCCGCGGCGAAGCCGCCACCGCGCAAAGCGCGGCGCCCCCCGCCAAGACCGACAGGATCGACCCCACGAGACCACCACGAGCGCTACGACGACGACCACCACGACGGCCGTCGGCCGTCGCGAGGGCGGTGGGAGGGCTGCGAATTCGTGCGCCTCGCAGCGAAGGCACCGCAGGCGTACTCCAGTACGTCGAGGACGCCGCCGCGAGAAGCGCGCGAAGGCGCAGTGCTCCCGCCGCCCGCAGCAGGCCGCGCTACAAAGATTCGAAGAAGAAAGCCATCCGCGTCCCCAACGCCGTCGCCAGCTTGTGCATGGTCGACATCGACGCGGCGCTCGAGCCGAGCTCGATCTGCGAGATCAAGCTGATCGACAGACCCGTTCGGTTGGCGAGCTGCTTGAGGGTGAGCTTGGCCTCGTGCCGCTTCTCCCGGATGCGGCGGCCGATCTCGGTGTTCAGATGAGTCTCCAGATCGACGAGCAGTCCGCGATCCCGAATCGCTTCCTCGACCACCGTCACGACTTCCGTTCCCTCGAGTGGCTTCTGGAGATAGTGGAACGCCTGATGCTTCATGGTCGCGACCGCCGACTCGACCGAGGCCACGCTGGTCGTCGCGATCACGCAGAGATCCTTGTCGTTGCCTCGGATCGCAGCCAGGGCTTCCGTCCCGCCGGAGCCGGGCGACACATCGAGAATCACCAGCTGGAAGCGGTTTTCCCGGATCTCCGCGGGCGCACGCTGCACTTCACCCAGGCAGGTGACGCTGTAGCCGCGCTCGGAGAGCAGCTCCTTCAGCTGGAGCTGGGTGCCTTCATCCTCATCCACGACGAGCACATTGAGTCTTTGCTGATTGGCCATTCCGATTCCGCTTTCTCCGATCCGGAGCGGGGCACCGAGCTTTCTCGCCGCCGACCTCTTCCGGACCCCGCTGGCAAGAGCAGGCCATGCTTGCCCGCTTCCTGCGCATGACTTGCGGAAGGGATCGGTGTTTTACCCGATCGGCATTAGTGGTTTATCGGAAACTTGCAGGATTTCAGCGGGTTCGGGCGCCGGGCAAGTGCCGGGGTCCTCAAGGGGGGCTTTCCAGCAGCCCCGCTCGTGAGGGCGTCGCGGCCCGCGAATCGCGTCCCGGACCGAGTGGCGAAGACCCCTGCAGCCTGCACGCTCAGCGAGCGCTCGGCGCCTCGCTCTCGGAGTCCAGCCCGGTCCCCTGGCTGGGGGGCTCCACCGGGGTCAGCAGCCATTTTCGGCTGAAAGCCGTCGGCGCCGCGTTCACCTGGACGGCGCGGTCGACATCGAACCGGATCGGCGCGGCCCCCGGCTCGTGGATCTCGAACCAGGCGGGCACCATCAGCTTGTCGAAGCTGACGAAGGGCCCGAAGATCGTGAACACGCCGCTGGCCCGGTCGATGCGTCGGACCTGAAGCTCCTCCGTGTCCACCCAGAGCCGCGGAAGACGGGCTTCGATCGCGATCGGCAGGTCCGGGCCTTCGAGATCGCCCGCGCCAAGGCCGTTCGGCGCGACGCCCGACGCTTCTGTGGCGGCCAGGTCGTAGATCGCCATCGGATCGGCCAACGGATCCTCGAGCGAGTCGCCGGAGGCGAAGGCCGCCGTGCCGCGCGCCGAGGAGGCGAGCGGCGCTTCGAGCCGCGGATCCCCGATCACGAAGCAGTCCTGGTCACCGCAGGTCGCCAGCCCGATCGAGTCGCTCAGAACGCCGAAGGCATCGAGCGCCGCGCGCAGCGTCACGCCCGAAGAAGGCTGGAGAAAGAAGATCGGCTGCAGCATCGGCTGCGGTCGATCGATCGCCAGACCGTCCTTCGCACCCAGCAGCTCGCGCCCCGACAGCAGGTAGCGATCGACGCGACCGTTGTAGCCGCGCAGCTCGAGGCGCGCGAGCCCGCTCGGGTGGCTGATCAGCTGGCCCGAGGCAATCGGCGCGTTCTCGCCGATCCGCATCGTGAGCTCGAGCTGGATCGCCTGATTCCGGCCCGAAGCGCGATTCACCTCCGCAATCGCTCGCAGCGTGCGATCCGCCGGCGGAATATACGCCTGGGCCACGGGGACCCATCGCGGCCACGCGAACGCAGCCAGGAGCAGGATCGAAGCGCCAACAGACCGCACGAGAACCCTCCACCCGCCCGATTGCTCGATGCTTCCGCTCCGTCCGACACGCCGTTGCACGCGCAAGATCAAGCGCCTCGTCCGGCGAGCCGCGATGCCCCCGCATAACGCGCGCGCGCGCCGAGCTCCGCTTCGATCCGCAACAGCTGATTGTATTTGCAGATCCGATCCGTTCGGCAGAGCGAGCCCGTCTTGATCTGACCCGTCCCGGCGCCGACGGCGAGATCCGCGATCGTCGTGTCCTCGGTCTCGCCCGAGCGATGCGAGGAGATCGAGCCGAAGCCTGCGGCGTCTGCCATGCGGATGGCGTCGAGCGTCTCCGTCAGGGTACCGATCTGATTCACCTTGATCAGGATCGCGTTGGCGCTCTTCTCCTCGATGCCTCGTTTCAGGATCTTCGGGTTCGTGACGAAGAGATCGTCTCCGACCAGCTGCGTGGTGCTCCCGAGCTTCTTCGTGAGCAGTGCCCAGCCGTCCCAGTCGTCCTCGGCGAGTCCGTCCTCGATCGAAACGATCGGGTAGCGCGCGACCCAATCGGCCCAGAAATCGACCATCGCGGCAGAATCGAGCTTTCGTCCTTCGCTCGCGAGATGATAGTGGCCGTCCTTGTAGAACTCGCTCGACGCGGGATCGAGCGCGATCGAGATGTCCTTGCCCGCTTCGTAGCCGGCCCGATCGATGGCCTGAAGGATCAGCTCGAGCGCCTCTTCGTTGCTCGACAGATTCGGCGCGAAGCCACCTTCGTCTCCGACCGCCGTCGAATAACCCTTCTCGAGCAATACACCCTTCAGTGTATGAAAGACCTCGGCGCCCCAGCGCAGCGCCTCGGAAAAGCTCGGCGCGCCGAGCGGATAGAGCATGAACTCCTGAACGTCGACGGAGTTGTCGGCGTGCTCGCCGCCGTTCAAGACGTTCATCATGGGGGCCGGCAGCAGGGTCGCCTCGTCGCCGCCGATGAATCGATAGAGCGGGAGCTTCGCCGCGCTCGAGGCCGCATGCGCCGCCGCGAGCGACACGCCCAGCAGCGCGTTCGCCCCCAGCCGACTCTTCGTCTCGGTTCCGTCGAGCGCGATCAGCGCGTGATCGAGCGCCGCCTGCTCCTCGAGGCCAGCGAGCGGCATCCCCGCGACGGCCTGCGCGATCTCCCCGTTCACGAAAGCCACGGCCTTGCGCACGCCCTTGCCGAGATAACGAGACTTGTCTCCGTCCCGAAGCTCGAGCGCTTCACGCGCGCCGGTCGACGCACCGGACGGCACGGCCGCGCGTCCGAGCTGTCCGGACGAGGTCTCGAGATCGACCTCCACCGTCGGGTTGCCCCGGGAATCCAGGATCTCGCGAGCCTGCACGCGCTCGATGCGCACCTCTGCCATTTTCGTTTCTCTCCTCGCCTCGCACGCGTGTCGGTCTGGCGATTCCGGGCCGCGCAGGATCGCGCCCCCGATGCCGGGCAGCGAGTCTCAACGACATCCGCCACTGCCGACGCCAACGCCTCGCCTCGAAGTCTCCAACGACGGAACGCCCTTCGATGCGGCCGCCGTGCCTGATGCGCCCGAGCCGCACGCGATCGAGGTCGCGCACGGGTCCCGCGGGCGGCGCGATGTTAGCAGGCCGGGCGAGCCTACTCTGCGCTTTCCGCGTCGGACTCGAGATTCGGGACGACCACCAGCGCGCCGTCGGGCCCGAGGAAGGTCTGGACGTCGATCTCGAAGGCGATGCGCAGGTTCCCCGGCGTCAGCACGCTCTCGGGCGTTCCTTCGGCGACGACGCCGCCCGCACCGAGCAACACGACACGATCACAGGACCGCGCAGCCAGCGAGAGATCATGGGAGACCACCAGCGCCGCGCGGCCGCTGCGCGCGAACGCCCGCACCTCTCGCAGCACCTCGACGCGATGCTTGAGGTCGAGGAATGCCGTCGGCTCGTCGAGCAGGAGCACGCCGGGATCCTGGACCAGCGCCCGCGCGAAGAGCACGAGCTGGCGCTCGCCACCCGAGAGCGTCGTGATATCCCGATCCGCCAGGTGATCCACGCCGAGCCGCGCGAGCGCCGCCATCGCCAGCTCCGCATCGTGGTCGCTCTCGAGCCCGAAGAGCGGCTGATGCGGCGCACGCCCCATCAAGACGAGCTCGCCCACACGGAAGGGAAAGGGCACGTGCATGTCCTGCGGAACCAGCGCCACGCGGCGCGCCAGCTCACGGCGCGAGAGCTCCCCGACCGGCGTCTCGCCGAGCAGGACTCGTCCCACGCTCGGCGTCAACGCCGCCGACGCCATCCGCAGCAGCGTCGTCTTTCCGACCCCGTTGCGCCCGACGAGGCCGACGACCTCACCGCGGCACGCCTCGAAATCGATCCCTTCGAGCAGCGTCTGCCCACCGATTCGCGCGGTCACGAACTCGAACCGAAGCGCGGCCTCACGGCCGCTCGCGACGACGGCCGCACGAGCCCCTTCGGCGCTCGTCGCGCTCATATCAGCGGTCCTCGCGCCTGGGATCGCCGCAGCAGGTAGATGAAGAGGGGTCCCCCGACCAGCGCGGTCACGGCACCCACCGGCAGCTCGCGCCCGTCGAGGATCGTGCGGGCGACGGTATCGGAGAGCACCAGGAAGCCGGCACCCGAGAGCGCAGCCGCGGGGATCAGCAGGCGATGATCGCTGCCGATCACGAGCCGGAGCGTATGCGGCACGATCAGACCGACGAAGCCGATCAATCCCGAGACGGCCACCGCCGCCCCGACCATCAGCGACGTCGCAACCAGCAGCCAACGCCGATGCGACTCGACCGGCACGCCGAGGTGCGCCGCCGTCTCGTCGCCGAGGGCCAGCAGATTCAGACTTCTGGACAGCGCCACTGCCGTCGCGAGCCCGAGCCCCACCGAGACCGCCACGATTCCGACCGCATCGATATCGACGGCCGAGAGGTGGCCGATCAGCCAGAGAAAGATGCGCGAGCCTTCGAAGAAGCCCGCGACCGAGGCGAGCAGGACGATGCCCGCGGAGGCGAAGGCGTTGAACACGACGCCGGTCAGCAAGAGGCCGGTCGGGGAGCTGCGCCCGCGCCCGCCGGAGACCCAGTAGAGGAGCGCGGTCGCCAGCAGCCCGCCCGCGAAGGCGGCGAGCGGCACCATGCGCGTCGAGATCGCGAAGACGCTCCCCAGCGCGAGCACGGCGATCCCGGCGAGTGCGGCGCCACCCGACACGCCTAACACGTAGGGATCGGCGAGGGGATTGCGCAAGAGCGCCTGGAAGACGGCACCGGCCGTGGCCAGCGCTGCGCCGACCAGCAGCCCGAGCAGCAGACGGGGCCCACGTACGCCGAGCACGATGTCTCGGATCGCCGGATCGATCGACGCGTCATCGCCCGAGAGCAACAGCTGCAGCACCTCGTCGATCCCGATCGTCGACGGGCCGGTCGCGAGCGCGAAGAGCGAGATCAAGAGCAACGCCGCCACGAGCGTTCCCAGAACCGACACCATGCGTCCCGTCGAGAGCCGGATCATGGCCGCGTCGCCTCGGGCGAGCGACCGGCCGCCTGGTCGCGCAGCGCCGCATCGATCGCGGCATCGATCGCCGCGCCGTGCACCACCCGGGCCAGTGCACGCAGCGCGAGGTCGAGGTCCGGCCCCGGCATGCTGACGCGACTCGCCTCGAGCGTGATCGCACGCCCCGCAGCCACGGCCGGCAGGCTCGGCCAGCGCGACCAGAACGCCGCAGCCTGCTCGGATCCCGGCGTCATGTCGAGCAGCAGCTCCGGACGTGCCGCGATCAGCCATTCGATCGAGCCTCGCGGATAGCCCGAGGCCAGCCCGCGCCCGAGGTTGTTCGCACCAACGGCCTCGAGCAGCTCATCGAGGAAGGTCTCGGCGCCCACCAGATAGAGTGGGGATCGATCGACGATCGCCACCGTATTCGGGCGGATGCGATCGCTCGTGGCGCTCGCCACCGCCCGACGCGTCTCGAGAATCTCCTCGATGCGCGCCGCTGCCTCGCGCTCACGGTCGAGCAGGCGACCGAGGCGCTCGATGTTCTCGAGCACCTGGTCGAAGCGCTCGTTGTGGTAGATGTCGACCTCGAGGCCCAGGCGTTCGAGACGCTCAGCGTGCGTCTGCTGGTCGACCCCCGCCACGATCAGCACGCGATCAGGCCGCAAAGCCACCACCGCCTCGAGGCTCGGATCGAAGAGCCCCCCCACCTTCGGCCGATCCGCCGCCCCGGGAACGACCCGGGCGGAGTAGTCGTCCACGCCGACGATCGCGTCGCCCGCCCCGAGCCGGAAGACGATCGCCGTCAGAGAGGGATTCAACGAGATCAGCCGCGGCATCGGCTGGCGCCCAGCGCCATCGGCCGAAGCGACGGTCGGCGCCGCGAGCCATACGCCAAGGCAGAGCAGCATGATGGCCCGGGAGAGTACGCCCCGCCGGCTGCGCGGCTCGGCACCCGTCCCGCTCACAGGTCGCCCGGGCGAGAGGATCGATCTCGGATGCTTGAGCCTTCGCCTCATCGCCTCGAACCTGCTCCGCCCTTCGTCCCGCCCGGTCTCTACCCTGATCCGGCGTCGTGTGGTCTCGTCGACTCCGGGTCGACGTCGGGCCCAGCGGTCTCGGGGCCCGGGTCCGTGATCCTCCGCCGGATCGGGCCGTTGGGCAAGCCGGGATCACGAGGACCCCGGCCGCCCGTCGGTTCACTTCTTCGCGGTCCGTGCACCAGCCTGCGACGGCCTCGCCCCGAGCTTGAGCAGAGGCCGCAGCTTCGCTGCGAGTGACGGCCCGATTCCCCGCACGCTCTCGAGCTCGTCCAGGGACTCGAATCCGCCGCGTGCGTCGCGCACAGCCAGGATCGCGGCCGCCTTGACCTCGCCGATACCGGGCAGGGCCTCGAGCTCGACCGCGGTTGCGCGGTTCAGATCGAGGGGCGCGGCCGGCGTCTCGCTGCCCGCCTGGGCGACTCCCGCGAGCAGAACGAGTCCGAGGGCCAGCAATGCGAATGCGTTCCGCATTCTCGACGGCGCACTCGAGCCCGAACGAGACGCGATCCCGGACCGGCTGGCGGCGCACGCGCTGCCACCGACCGGACCTCGCCGCTCAGGGCGCAGGGAAGAGTTCAGCTTGGAAAACATGTTTGGAGCTCCCGGGGACCTGGGGCGAAATCGTGGGGCCGCCGGGGTGGGGCGAGCAGGTCTGCGGGATGAGAAGCAGCGCGCGGGTGACGCGGGTGTCGAGACGAGGCTAGCGATCGCGTGCGACGGAGAACTCGGCGGAAGCGGCGAGCGCCTGCTTCGCCGGACCGTCCGGAAAGGGCGCGATGGCTTCGAGCGCCTTCGCCACGTGTTCTTCGGCGCGCCGCTGAGTGTCGGCGAGCCCGCGATGATTCGTCACCATCTCGACGATCGGACCGAACTCGAGCTCCGGCGCGTCGAAAGGCGCCATGCCTCCGTGCTCGTCCGCCAGGCGCGCCGCGCTCTTCAGCACGCTCGCCACGTGATCCCGCTCCGCGACGCGACATCGCTTCAGCGTCAGGATCAGCGGCAGCGTGATCTTGCCCTCGCGCAGATCCGCGAAGGGCTGCTTGCCCAGCTCCGCGAGCTCGGCGTCGTAGTCGAGACAGTCGTCACGCAGCTGGAACGCCAGCCCGAGCTGCCGGCCGTACTCGCAGATCCGGTTGCGCTCGTTACGCGTGACGCCACCGAGCAGCGAGCCGACCTCGCAACAATTCGAGAGCAGCCGGGCGCTCTTCCGCTCGATCACCTGGTAGTAGTGCGACTCCGTGATGTCGACGTCGAAGCTTCGCTCGAGCTGGAGCAGCTCGCCTTCGGCCATCAACCGGATCGTGTTCGCATAGCTCTCGACGATCGCGAGATTGCCGTCCTCGATGATGATCGAGGAGGCGCGACCGTAGAAGAAGTCGCCTGCCAGCACGGCGCGCCGATTGCCCCAGATCGCATTGGCCGAAGGACGCCCGCGTCGCACATCCGCGAGATCGACGACGTCGTCGTGCACCAGCGTCGCGGTGTGCAGCAGCTCGAGTGCGGCAGCCAGCTCGATCCGGCGCGGCCCCGTGTAGCCACAGAGCTCGGCGGCGAGCAGCACCAGCGCCGGTCGCAATCGCTTGCCGCCCGAGCCCAGCAGGTGGCTGCCGAGCTCGCCGATCACCTGGGACTGCGACTCGACGGTGTCGCGCAACGCCGCTTCGACCAGCTCCATGTCCGGCGCAATGCGTGCGAAGGCGAGGCCGAGGCTCTCTTTCAAGGAGGCCGGTCGATCGCTCTCGGAAATTCCGGAGGCGCCCGGCGACGCTGCGCGTCCGGCGGCGTCTGGCGCATTGGCGAGCAGGGCTCTGAGCGATTCATTCATGTCGTTGGGCGGGGGGCCTGCCATACCGTCGCACCTTAGCCGCGAGATTCTGTCGTGTCAAAGAAAAGAATCTCCAAAAACACTTCAAAATCGGGTGCTTACCAGCGTTCACAAAACGATCGCCGAAGGCTTCGTGCAGCGCCTGGATCGGCGTCGAGTCCTCGACTCAGCGCTTGCCTTCGACGCCGTTTCGTTCGAGCCAGTCGACGGCCTGGGCCACCTCTTCAATGGGAATCAGTTCGCATTCATTGGTCCCGCCGGATCCGCCTGAAGCCGATCGGCTCGGCTTCCGACCTTTCGACTTCTCCTGGAGCTCCCGCTGACACACTGCCGGAACCAGCATGCGCTTGAATCCCAGCCGGGCCGCCTCGGCCACGCGAAGCTCGAGCCGCGACACCCGCCGCACCTCACCGCCGAGTCCGATCTCACCGACCGCCGCCGTATCCGGAGGCACCGCGAGATCCAGACGGCTCGACGCGATCGCAAGCGCGATCCCGAGATCCGCCGCGGGCTCGGCGACGCGCACGCCGCCGGCCGCCTTCGCGTAGACGTCCTGCGAGAGCAGGTCGATGCGACTCCGGCGATCGAGCACCGCCAGCAACAGCGCGACCCGCGCGTCCTCGAGCCCGAGCGTCGTCCGGCGTGGCGTTCCGTAGGGAGCCGGCGCCACCAACGCCTGCAATTCGACGAGCATCGGACGCGAGCCCTCGAGCATCGGGATCACGCAGCTCCCGGGCGCCCGCGTACTGCGTTCTTCGAGAAAGAGCTCGCTCGGATTCTCGACCGCTTCCAGGCCGTCCGCCGCCATGTTCAGCACGCCGATCTCCTGCGTCGAGCCGAAGCGATTCTTGGCGGCCCGCAACAACCGGAAGGCATGCGCGCGATCGCCTTCGAAGGTGAGCACCACGTCGACCAGATGCTCCAGCACACGCGGACCGGCGAGGCTTCCGTCCTTCGTCACATGACCGATCAGCAGCAGCACGGAGCCGACCTTCTTTGCGGTCGCCGACAGCTGCGCCGCGGACTCTCGCACCTGGGCGACGGAGCCCGCCGCGGACTCGACCGCGTCGGTCTGGATCGTCTGGATCGAATCCACGACGACGAACGACGGAGCCAGCTCCTGCCAGGGTCCCGCCAGCGCCTCGACCCGCGTCGAGGTCATTACCTGCAGCGAGCCCCCGAGCCCCGACAAGCGCTCCGCGCGCAGCCGGATCTGCTCGGCACTCTCTTCTCCACTCACGTAGAGAACCGAGTGGTTCCGTGCGGCGAGCCGACCGGCGACCTGGAGCGCAAGCGTCGACTTCCCGATTCCGGGATCCCCCCCGAGCAGCACGACCGAGCCCGGGACGAAGCCGCCCCCGAGCACCCGATCGAGCTCGCCCTCGCCACTCGGAATCCGCGGGCTGGCATCCGCATCGATCTCGGACAGTCGCCGCGGCTTGTCGTCGACCGCGGCCGGGATCCGCGCCGCCAGGCCCGCGGCGCCCCGTCCCGTCCCGATGGCCTGCTTGGCCGAAGGAGCCTCGTAGGTCTCCTCGACCAGGCTGTCCCACTGACCGCAGTCGGGGCAGCGGCCATGCCAGCGAGGATGCTGCGCCCCGCAGGATTGACAGGCATGCACGGTCCGGCGCTTCGCCACGCGGCTCTCCCCTCTCGCTGGTCCGTCCCTGGTCCGCTGGATGCCATCCGAGGCAGCGCGCGCCAGGCCAGGGACGAAAACGAGGTGAAGGTACGCGCTTCCGTCGCGTCGCACAGGGGGAGAATGCCTGTCAACTCGCTGCTTCTCCCTGGTTGACAGCCCTGGGAGCGACGCGGATAGTGTGCCCGCCACCCAGGAGACCCCCGCTCATGTCCCAGTCCGGATCCGCCCTCGACCGCTACGCCAAGCTCACCCAGGATGCCCTCGAAGGACTCGCCCCGAGCGAGGCCGACGCGCTCTGGGTCCTCGACGGCGAGGACGTCGAGCTGCTGCCGCTGCTGCAGGCCGCCTTCGAGCCGCGACGCCGCGCCTTCGGTCGCAAGGTCATGGTCCACGTGCTGAACAACGTCCAGAACGGACTCTGTCCGGAGGACTGCGGCTACTGCTCCCAGAACAAGGACTCGAAGGCCGCGATTCGCAAATACGCCATGAAGAGCGACGAGGCGATCCTGGCCGAGGCCGAGGCGGCCGCGCTCTCCGGCGCGACGCGATATTGCATGGTGCTCTCGGGGCGCGGGCCGACGGTCGAGCGCACGAAGCGGATCGGCGGGCTCGTCCGCGAGATCAAGTCGCGCTGGCCGATCGAGGTGTGTCTGTCCGCCGGGCTGATGGGCGACGAGCACGCGCAGATCCTGAAGGAGGCCGGCCTCGACCGCATGAACCACAACCTGAACACGAGCGAGGCCCGCTACGACGCGATCACCTCGACCCATAGCTACGCCGATCGGGTCGCCACCCTCGAAGCCGCCAAGCGAAACGGCATCGAGAGCTGCTCGGGCCTGATCGTCGGGATGGGCGAGGGCTCGCGCGACATCCTCGAGGTGGCCTTCAAGCTGCGCGAGCTCGAGGTGCCTTCGATTCCCGTGAACTTCCTGATTCCGATCGAGGGCAACCAGGTCCAGAACGACGGCAGCCTGACACCGGAACGTTGTCTGCGCTCCCTGTGTCTGATGCGCTTCGTCAATCCGACCGCCGAGATCCGCGTCGCTGGCGGACGCGAGGGCCATCTGCGAACGATGCAGCCCTTCGCGCTCTACCCGGCCAACTCGCTCTTCGTCGAGGGCTACCTGACGACCAAGGGCGATCCGGTCGAAGAGACCTACGCGATGATTCGCGACGCCGGCTTCGAGATCGACGGCAACGCGGCCTATCACCGGGAGCGCGCGGCAAGCGGGTCCGGGCAATTCCGCATTCCGGGCGGTGGGGACGAGCTGCTGAAGCCGGAAATCGCGCGAGCGTGAACCGCGCGGCGCGCGACTACACCCCGGAGACCCCGGAGACCCCGGAGACCCCGGACCCCGGACACCCCGGACACCCGGAGCACGGCGAGCAAGCGGCTGGCCGGACCGCTCGACGCGATCGCCGACGAGATTCTCGGCGAGATTCACGAGCGGGGAACCTATCGACGCATGCGCGTGCTCGACGGGCTGCAGGCTCCGCGCATGCGGGTCGATGGTCGCGACGTGCTGCTCTTCGCAGGCAGCAACTATCTCGATCTCGCCCGTCATCCCGAAGTCGTGGAAGCCGCCGAACGGGCGTCCCGAGACTGGGGCTGCGCCGCGGGCGGCTCGCGCCTCATCACGGGCAATCTGTCCTGCCACGAGGCCCTCGAGTCCGAGCTCGCCGCGTTCTTCGGCAGCGAAGCGGCCCTCGCGTTCAATACCGGTTACATGGCGAACGTCGGCGTGATTCCGGCCCTCGTCGGCCGCGGCGACGTGCTGATCTCGGACGAGCTCAACCACGCCTCGATCATCGATGGCGCGAAGCTCGCCCGAACCGAGGTCGCGGTCTTCCGTCACGGCGACGTCGAGTCCTTCGCCGAGACCCTCGCGCGCGTGCGACCGAAGGCCCGACGCGTGCTGGTCGCCGTCGACGGCGTCTACAGCATGGACGGAGACGTCGCGCCGCTGGCTGCGATCGTGAAGCGAGCGCACGACGCGGACGCGATGGTGCTGCTCGACGACGCGCACGGGACGGGCTGCCTGGGCGCGCGCGGGCGCGGCACCGCCGAGGCGGCCGGCGTGCTCGGCGAGGTCGACATCCTGATGGGGACGCTCGGCAAATCGATCGGCTCCTTCGGTGCCTTCGTGGCGGGCTCGGCGAAGATGCGGGACCTGTTCGTCAACACCGCACGCAGCTTCATCTTCTCCTGTGCGCTCGCGCCGTCGGCGGTCGAGGCCGCCCGCGTGTCGCTGCGCCTGATCGACGCGGAGCCCTGGCGACGCGAGCGGCTCGCGGCGAATTGCGAGCGGCTCCGCACGCGACTCGCCGAACGGTCGATCTCCACGGCGCCCAGCACCACGCATATCCTGCCGGTCGTGCTCGGCGACAACGCACGCACGATGTCGGTCTGCGAGCGGCTCCTCGAGCGTGGCTTCTACGCCCAGGGCATTCGCCACCCTTCCGTTCCAAGGGGCAGCGCGCGGCTGCGGATCACCCCGATGGCCACGCACGACGAGGCGGAGATCGATGACCTCGCGCAGGCCATTGCCCAGCTGGTCGCTGTCGCAGCCGTGGCCGACTCGGACTAGCGAGATGGCCGGACTCTTCGTCACGGGGACCGATACCGGAGTCGGCAAGACCGTCGTCAGCTGCGCGCTGGCGCGCGGGCTGCGAAAAGCTGGCCTCGACGTGGGAGTCATGAAGCCTTCCGAGACCGGCGTCCCCACAGCGGGCCCCCAGGATGCGCTGGCACTTCGCGAGGCGGCGGGCGTCGATGATCCGCTCTCTCTGATCTGCCCGCTCCAATTCGCGCTTCCGGCAGCGCCAGTGGCGGCCGCCGCGGACGAGGGACGCGTGATCTCGATCGACGACATCGACCGCGCCTATCATGCCCTCGCCGCACGACACGAGATCATCCTCGTCGAAGGCGCCGGGGGATTGCTGGTTCCGTTGACCGCGGACTTCGACATGGCGGACCTCGCAGCGCGCCTCGAGCTGCCGGTCCTGCTGGTCGCCCGGGCCGAGCTCGGCACCATCAACCACACCCTGCTCAGCGTCGAGGCCTGCCTGCGGCGCGGGCTCGAGCTCGTCGGGGTCGTGATCTCGCACTCGGGCGGTGCGTTGTCGCAGGCCGACGCGCGCAACCTCCAGATCCTGCGCGACCGGCTCGGCGATCACCTGATCGGCGAGCTACCGCCGCTCGCCGAGGGCGACCAGGCAGACCCAGCCCTCGTGGGCATCGATCGCGTGCGCGCGCGACTCCAGGGCGCACTCAACTAGATCGCCCGTTCGTTCCGCATCTCCCGACGCCGTGCTCTCTCGCGGACGGTCGTCACGACGTTTGCGATCGCTCGTCGACGCGACAGTGCGCTTTGGCAGACCCCTCACGCCGCCGCTAGTTTCCGACCGGCATGTCGAGCCTCCATCCTATCGAAGCCAGCGAGATCCACGCGCGGCGAGAGCGCGTCTTCCTGATCCTGGCCGGTCTCTTCCTCGGCTCGATGACGATGCTCAACATCCTGGGCGTCTCGCGCTTCATCGATTTCTCCTTCCAGTTCGGAGACCTCACGATTCCGATGGCGCTGGCCGTCGGGGTGCTGCCCTATCCTGCGACCTTCCTGTGCACGGACTTCATCTCCGAGCTCTATGGGCAGTCGCGCGCGAACTTTCTGGTGTGGGTCGGACTGGGTCTCAACCTGTGGGTCGTGTCCTTCCTGTATATCGGAGGGCTGATGCCCCCCGAGCCCGTCCTCGACGCGGCCACGGGGC
Source organism: uncultured delta proteobacterium (assembly GCA_963698485.1). Classification (GTDB taxonomy): domain Bacteria; phylum Myxococcota_A; class UBA9160; order UBA9160; family UBA4427; genus UBA4427. Next base: position 75,336 of record CAVORA010000009.1, read on the forward strand.
TGCCGCCCACCGACGCCTACGACTACGCCTTCTATCGCATCCGCTTTCTCACCATGGGCGCCGTCGTCGCCTCGATGATCGCGTATCTGACGGCACAGCTCTGCGACGTCACGCTCTTCCATTTCTGGAAGCGGCTCACGAAGGGGCGCCATCTCTGGCTCCGGAACAACGGCTCGACCATGGTGAGCCAGTTCGTCGACACCTTCGCGGTCATCACGATCACGCATTTCTACGCCGGCGCGCTGCCCGTCGATCCGATGGCGCCGATCTGGCCGCAGCTCCTGGTCTTCATCGGTTCGGGCTACGTCTTCAAGCTGGTGATCGCGCTGCTCGATACGGGCCCGTTCTACGTCGGGGTCCATTACCTGAGCCGCTATCTCGAGATCGATCCGAACGCCGAGCATGCGGAGGGCGAGGTCTGAGCAATCGCTCGATCCGCGCTCATGCTTCCCGCGACGGCTCCGGAAGCACCACCAGCAGCAATAGCCCCGGCAGCGCCAGCAGCGCCGTGCAGACCCAGAAGAGCGGCCAGCCCGCCTGGATCGCGAGCCACCCCGAGCCCCCGCTCACCAGCGTTCGCCCCATCGCCATCAGCGAGGTCAGCAGCGCGAACTGCGTACCGCTGAATGCCCCGCGCGAGAGACTCGAGAAGTAGGCGACGAAGGCCGCCGAGGCGACGCCACCCGTGAAGTTGTCGGCGACGACGGCGACCGCGAGCACGCCCATGTCGTGCCCCGCGTAGGCGAGCCAGACGTACAGGAGATTCGTGCCGGCCTGCAGGCAGCCGCCCAGCACCAGCGCCGGCCGGATCGAGGTCCGCGCGACCAGCACGCCGCCGACCAGGATCCCGACCACGCTCGCCCCGAGTCCCACCACCTTCGTCAGGCTGGCGATCTCGACGCCCGAGAAGCCGAGCTCTACGAAGAAGGGATTCGACATCGCGGCCGCGATCGATTCACCGACCTTGTAGAGCACGGCGAAGGCCAGGATCAGCGGCCAGCGGGGGCGGGTCGCGAGGTCCCGGAGTGGCTCGAAGAAGGCCACGCGAAAGCTGGCCATGAGGGAAGGGGGCGAAGCACCGGCGTCCGTCGCATCCACGACCGACGACGCGCGACCGGAGGCTCGGGACGGCGTCTGGCTCGACAGGCGGTCTGGCTCGCGGGCCAGCACCACGCAGAGCATCGATGCGCCGAGCAGCAGGGCCAGCACCGTGAAGGTCTCCGCCCAGCTCGCGAAATCGGCCAGCGCGATCGCGCCCGCTCCGGAGACCAGCAGGCCCGCCCGATAGCCGGCCTGGGTCGCGGCGGCACCGGCTCCCTGCTCGCGGTCGGTGAGGATCTCGATGCGATAGGCGTCGACGGCGATGTCCTGACTCGCGGAGAGGAACGCGATCGCGAAGACCAGCAGGGCCGTCGCGAGCGGCGTGTCGGTCGGGTCGACGCCGCCAAGCGAGGCGATTGCGACGACGAGACCCGCCTGGAGCGCGAGGATCCAGCCGCGGCGCCGACCGAGGGAGGCGAGCCCGGGGAGCGTCGAGTGATCGAGCAGCGGCGCCCACACGAATTTCAGGGCATAAGGCATCCCGAGCAGCGCGAAGAGTCCGATCGACGTCTTGTCGAGGCCGTCTCGAGCGAGCCAGTAGGCGAGCGTCGACGTGGTGAGCGGAAAGGGCAGACCACTCGCGAAGCCCATGCCGAAGATCGCGAGCAGCCGTTTGTCGCGGTAGACGGAGAGCGCCGACAGCCAGTCCCGACTCGCTCCGGCCTGATTCAAGACGCCCTCGCCATCGTTTCACGTCCCCCGTTTCCGCAGCGGCCGAAGCGGTCCCGACCGCAGGTCCGATCAGAGATCGTGAAAGCTCGGGCTCCAGATGCGCTTCACCCAGGCCGGCGCCCACCAGTTGAGGCTTCCCAGCAGCTGCATCGTCGACGGCACGAGCACGCAACGCACGATCGTCGCGTCGAGGAAGATCGCGACGACGAGACCCACGCCGATCTCCTTCACGAAGATGAAGTCGCCGAAGGCGAAGGCGGCGACGACGGCGATGAAGAGCAGCGCCGCTCGCGTGATGATGCTGCTCGTGTGCTCCAGGCCGATCGCAACGCTCGAGGCGTTGTCTCCGCTCTTGTCGAACTCCTCCTTGATCCGACTCAACATGAAGATCTCGTAGTCCATCGACAATCCGAAGACGACGGCCAGCAGCACGACGGGCACGGTCACCTCGATGCCACCCTGCGTCTCGAACCCGAGCAGCCAGCGCAGATGCCCGTCCTGGAAGATCCAGACGAGCGCCCCGAAGCTCGCCGCCACGGACACGATGTTCATCGCGATCGCCTTGAACGGCAGCACGACCGACCCGAAGGCCAGGAAGAGGATCGCGATATTGGTCGCGACGATCAGCACGAAGACCGTCGGCAGATCCTCGACGAGCGCCGTGCGACCGTCGAAGTTCTCCGCCGTGGGTCCCCCGACCTTCACGTCGAGTCCCGGCGACGGGACGGCACGGATGCTCGGGACGAGATCCCCGGCCTCGTTCGAGCGCCAAGGGGCTTCGGGGTAGACGTAGACCAGCGCGAGGTCTCCGCGCAGCGTGTCGGTCAGGAAATCGCGCTCTTCACCCGACAGACTCGACGGATCGGCGAGCAGGCGCGGCGCGTCTTCTGGCCGGGAGAGCGCGCCCGAGGCGAAGGGACTCTCGACGCGATCGACGCCTGGAACCTCCTTCAATGCCTGCACGTAGACGATCAGCTTCTCGACCTCGCCGGGCGCCGTGAAGTCCGCCTGCGACCGAACCGCGAGAAGCATCGGCGTCAGCGGCTGATTGCCGAATCCGTCCGCCCGCTTCGATTCGAGGATCTCGTCCACGACCCGGACCTCGGCGCCGGGCGGAAAGATCTTCGAATCGGGCATGGCGCTCTTCATGCGCAGCGCCGGTGATCCGAGCACGAGCAGAAAGAGCGTCGTGCCGACGGCCAGGATCACGGGCCAGCGCATCACCCACTGCGCGAAGACGCGCAGCTGCTTCGCCATCGGAGTCGTGATCTGGCCGGGCTTCGCGACCAATCGATGTCCGAAGAGCGCGAGCAGCGCGGGCAGCAATACGAGCGCGCCGAGCATCGCGAAGCCGACGACCATGATCCCCGAGATCGCGATCGTGCGAAGCACCGTCAGCGGAAACACCAGCAGCGCCGCGAGCGAGACCGCGACGGTGAAGCCCGAGACCAGGATCGCGAGACCGGCGGTCTTCCTGGTTCGCGTCAGCGCCGCGTCGACATCCCGCCCGAGGCTGATCTCTTCGCGAAAGCGCGTCACCACGAGCAGCGAGTAATCGACCGCAAGGCCGATGCCGATGATGCTCGCCACGTTGAGCGCAAAGACCGAGACGTCGAAGAAGTGCGTGAGGACACGCAGACCCGCGAGCGTCGCGGGAATCGCGAAGGCTGCGACCGCGACCGGGAGCAGCGTCGCGGTGATTCCGCGAAAGAAGTAGAAGAGCAGCAGGATGATGATGGGCGCGGCGATCAGCTCGCCACGGGCCAGGTCGCGAAACGCGGTCTCCTGGGCGAAGGCCTCGGCGGGCAGCATGCCGCCCAGCTGGACCTCGAGCGGTGAGCCGGCGAGGGTCTCGCGAAGCCCGGGCAGCGCGGCGCTCTTGGCCGTGTCGTCACCGGCCAGCGCGATGAAGACGACCGCCCGCGAGGCGTCTTGCGAGACCATCGAGAGCAGGGCCGAATCGAAGTACGAGGTCACGGACTCGACCGCCGGGTCTTCGGCCAGCGCGTCGAGCACCGGCTCGATCTCGTCGTAGAACTCGCTGTCGAGGGCGCTGCCCTCGTTGCTCGTGAAGAGCGCGACGACGTCCGGCGACGAGACTCCGAGGCGCTCGTGGAGCACCTTCTTCGCCTCGGAAGAGTCGCTGTGCAGCGCGATCAATCCCCCGGCCTTGAGCAGAGGCTGGACCCCTGCGCCGTAGAGCGCCGCGACCAGCGTGCCCAGCACGAACAGGCCCACCACCCAGCCTGCGGCGCGTCGGGTCAGGCGGCTGAGATCGTTCGTCGACTCGGGCGGACTGGCGGCCATGAGGCTCGGCTCCTGTGCTGTGCGCCGCCGACCCGCGGCGCGCGCAAAGGATTAGCCCGTGATGGCCCGATTGCAGCGGGATTTTCCGAACTTTGCCCGGCCGAGAGCGGTCGAGAGACCAATCGAGGAGCCCGGGCGCGGGTCGTCCTGGGTCCTCTTCATCCCGAACGACGATCCGGCAGCGATGGACCGCGGTGGCCGGACCCGAGCTCGGAGGCCTGCCGGACTACGGACAGAAGCTCGACACCGTTCCCGTGCCCGAGCAGAAGTTGCCGCCGCGGCTGTTGGCACTTCCGATGCCCGTCACCTGTCCGGTCGTGTTCGAGGTGACGACGTTGTTGCTGTATGCGGAGTCCGTGCCGAGGTTGAGCCCGAAGCCGGCGTTCGACCGCACGCTGTTCTCGCGAACGAGGCAGCCCAGGCTGCACTCGATTCCGTCGTCACCAGTCGGGTTGACCCCATCGCCGTTTCCGTAGGACGAGTTGGCCAGAATGCTGCACCCCGAGAAGCAGTCGATCCCGTCGTCTGCGTTGCCGCGCGTCGTGTTTCCCGCAATCGTCGAGCCAGTGTTCGCCACGATCCCGTCGATGCCGTTCTGATAGGCCGTGTTGCCCGTGAGGGTCGAGCCGAAGCCAGCGGAGATCCCGTTGGTGCCGTTCTGGTACACCGTGTTGCCCGAGACGGTCGACCCGGCGAGAACGAAGATCCCGTCCGAGAGATTCCAGCGGGCCCGCACGTTCGTGACCTCGGCCTGCTCTCCGAGAAACAGGCCGTAGCTCCCCATCCCCGTGACGCTGCCGTTCTCGACCGAGAGGCCACGAATCGTGGACGAGGATCGCTCTACCCCCGAGCCCGTCCCCGGCGTGGCCGGCGTACAGTTCGAAGGGCCACCGGAGCACGTCACGGGCCCGACGATCGCGAAGTCGTTCAGGTCGATCGACACATCGCTCGAGCTGACCCGGATCCCGTCCGTGTCCAGATCGGCGATCGTCAGATTGCTCGTCAGCCGGTAGCTGCCCGGAGCGGTGATCGTCACGGGCAGCCCCGCCGTGTCTCCCGGAAAGCAGCCCGTCCGGACGGCACAGGCCTGGTTGATCTCCAGCACGCCGTCCGTGGCGAGAGCAGGGCAGGCCACGGCCAGCAAGACGAGGACGAGCAGCGTTCTGCGCATGGCGGGTCTCCTTCGCGATGCAGTTCGTTCCATTCTGCACCCGATGGCGGCCGCGGGTCAAACGGTAGAGGACCGGCAGCTTCGCTCCTTGCGCAAGAGCCGCGCCCGCCCACCGCGATACGCGCCCCGCACAGATGCGCTCGGCGAGTCCACGAGGAGGGGTCTCGGGCGACGGCCAGACGCAGATTCCGTCCGCTCCAGGCGACCGAGTTCGGGGCGCTCCAACGGCTACCGCGCGCCTCGACAAGCGACTCGACGCATCCCACGCCGCGCACCAAGCGCTGCAAGTCCACCTAGCAATAGCGTCGCTGTTCCCGGCTCCGGCACGTTACGCGGCGTCTGGCCGAAGCGGATCGAGTCGATCCCGATGTTATCCTGGATTCCGGGGGGCAGGTTCGACAGATCGAGGCGGACTAGCAGCTCTTGCGCTGAGATTCCCCCCGCGAACTCGATCGAGCTGCGGCGCGGGCCCGAGAGGTCTCCCTCGACGAGGAAGTCGCTCGCGGAGAACAACGACGTCGCGCCGGCGAGCACCTCGACACCGGCGATCGTGTAGTCCTCGTTGAAGCCCGCAAGGTCGAACCCATATAGGTCGACGACGACGCCGGGCGCCGCGGTCAACCGGATGTTGAGCTGCGGCGAGCCGCTGGTTCCTGGGCCTCCGGCGAACACTACGTTCACCAGGTCCCCGTAGCCGACCTGCCAGAGCGTCACCTGGGGATTGCCGGGCGTCGCCAGCGACGTGAAGAAGTCGACCGTAACGTCCGGCGTGAAGCCCTCGCCGCCGTTGCCGTAGGTGAAGAATCCGCCGGGCACGGCCATCGTCGCGCCCGTCACGTTGTCGCCGTAGTCGAGCGGCACGACCCCGCCGCTCGTGGTCGGCCCGACGATCGTCGAGCTCACGGCGTCCCGCTCCTGGTCGAAGAGCAGGATCGTTGCGCTCGCCGAGTCCGGCTGTGCACCGAAGGCCAGGACCGTGCTCGCGAGGACAAGCGCGATGTGATGCCAGGTCGTGCCGTGATCAGAATTGCCGCGACCACCCATGGTTGGCCTCCTCTCTGCTTCTCCGCGTTCTGGTCTCGATGCGGTCGCCCGGGTCCGATCGACGTCGATCAGCACCCAGCCCGGTCTCGCCGAAAGCTGGCCCGAGTCGAGTCGCGGCCTCATCGCTCCCAGACGGGCTCGCAGATTCGTTCACGCCTACCCGATCAGTGGTGAGAATCCGCCGTTCGTGGCACGCGGGCTCGCTGCGATTCGAAGAGCTTGCCTGACCGAGGCGAGCCTTCGTTCTGCTTGAGCGGCCCGAGACGAACGCAGCCGACGCGACGATCGCGCCTTTCGGGGCGGCGGGGCGGACGCCGCGTTCGCCCTGCTACGCGTGACTCGCGATGGGTCCGTAGGCGACGCGTTCGCTGGCCTAGAGGACGCTGCTCGAGGCCCAGCGCCCGATGGAATGGACGGTCGACTGATGACAAGCGCTTGGACGCCCTCGAGGCCGGGGGCGACTGCATACCCAACCGACGGAGCCCGCCTATACTGCTCCTCAAACCCCGATCCCGGCGCACGCGTCCGAATCTGCCTGCCGATCGACCCCGCGCGAGAGAACGAACCATCCGACGCTCATGAAGCCTTCGACACCCCCGAAGCCCCATCCGAATGCCCCCGACTGGTACCGCCAGGCCCTTGCCGTTCCGCGCACGGACGAGTCCGTCGTGGTCGACGGCTGCCGGATCCACTATCTCGCCTGGGGCGAGCGCGGTCGACGCGGCCTCGTCTTCGTGCATGGCGGCGGCGCCCACGCGCATTGGTGGACCCACGTCGCCGCGCGTTATGCGAGCCGCTACCGCGTGGCCGCCCTCGATCTCTCGGGCCATGGTGACTCGGACCGGCGTCAGAAGTACAGCCTCGAGGGCTGGACCGACGAGGTGATGGCGGTCGTGCGCGACTCGGGCATGGGTGAGAAGCCCGTGATCGTGGGACATAGCATGGGCGGCTTCGTCACGATCGCGACCTCTGCGCTGCATCCCGACGCGCTGGCCGGCGTGGTCGTCTGTGATTCGCCCGTGAGCGAGCCCGATCCCGAGGTCGATGCGCATCGGATGGGCGCCGCCTTCGGAAAGCCACGCGCCTACGCCTCGCGCGAAGAGGCGCTCGAGCGATTTCGGACCGTCCCGCCCCAGGACCACTATCTCGACTACGTGATGTCCGACGTGGGCTGGCACTCGCTGCGGGAGACGGAGGAGGGCTGGAGCTGGAAATTCGACCATCTGGCCTTCAGCGCCTTCGAGGAGAATCCTCGCGTCGCGGCGCGGCCCTACCTGCCGAAGATCACCTGTCGGCTGGCGCTGCTGGCGTCGGAGTGCGGGCTCGTGACGGAGGACGTCGGCTCGTACATGTACGACCTGATGGGGCGGGTGAACCCGGTGATCGAGATCCCGCTCGCCGGGCATCATCTGATGCTCGACCAGCCGCTCGCGCTGATCACGGCGCTCAACACGCTGCTCGCGGACTGGGATCACTCGGAGCCACGCAAGCGCGACTAGCAGATGGTCCTGGCAGGTCGCGAGTCCGGAGCCGGACTCGCCGCCGCTCCTTCCCGGCCGGGCGGGCGATCGGCAGAGTCGGGCGCAAGCGATGTGCAGGCGGGCGGGCATCCCGAGCGCGTGGCTCGGCGACGTGGTCAAAACCCTTCAAGTCATCTCGAAGGCTGCCCGATCTCTCTGCGGATGATGGAAGCGGCCACTCCCGACGAAGAGCTCAAGATGCTCGAGATCCGGCTCACGCAGCTGAAGCTCGAGTACGAGAAATACTTCCTCGGCACACGACCGACCGAGCCGGCCCAGGCCCGCTCCGAGGTCCAGAAGATGGTGATCAAGTGGTCCAATACGCGGATCACGAACACCGCGCTCCGCTTCAAGTTCAACAGTCTGAACGGTCGCTATCAGGCCTTCAAGCGGCAGTGGGACAACATCCTGCGTCAGATCGAGGCCGGCACCTACAAGCGTCACGTCTTCAAGGCCGATCTCCGGGATCGCGAGCGCGGAATCGGTGTCGACCGGACCGGCTCCGCGCCGGCCCGGTCCGCCGGCGACGGCAAGGCCGAGCTCTTCGAGACCTATCGTGACGCGATGATGGCGACCGGACATAGCGGCAAGGGCCTCACGCCCGAGAAGCTCCAGGCGGCGCTCGCCAAGCAGGAAGCTGCCATCAAGAAGAAGCTCGGCTGCGAGAAGGTCGACTTCAAGGTCGTCGTCACCGACGGCAAGGTGAAGGTCAAGGCCGCGGCCGGGCTAGGCGTTCTCGGCCCACACCCTCGCCACGTTAGTTCCCTCGCACCTCGTTCTCGATCGCCGGCACCGTCGCGAGATAGGTCGCGATCGCCGCGAGATCCTCCGCCGGCAGATTCGCATAGCCGTGCTCGATCACCTCGGACATCAGGCCCTGCGTATCGTCGCCGTCCGGCTTCAATCCCGTCTCCAGGTACCAGACGAGATCGGGCTGCGACCAGGATCCGATCCCGGTTCGCCCATGCGGCGTGATATTAGGCGCCAGCTCACCCTCCGGCCCTTCCCGCGAGCCCGCCAGTCGCATCGACCCGTCGAGCCCGCCCGTGAGCGTCCGCGGCGTATGGCACTCACCGCAGTGAGCCGCCGCCTCGACGAGATATCGGCCGCGATTCCAGGTCGGAGTCTGCGCCGGATCATCCTCGATCCGCCGGGGTGTGAAGTTCATGAGCTTCCAGCCCGCGATCGTCGCTCGCCAGGAGAACGGAAACATCGCGTCGGGCGGCCGATTCTCGCGGCGGATCGCCGGCAGCGAGTCGAGGTAGGCCTTCATGTCGACGAGATCGCCGCGGCTGAGGCCCGTAAAGGACGTGTACGGGAAGACCGGAAAGTAATGCTCGCCTGCGGGCGAGAGCCCTTCACGCATGGCGCGAATGAAGTCCGCGTCCGTCCAGGTGCCGATCCCGGTCTCGCGATCGGGCGTGATGTTGCTGCTGTAGTAGACACCGAACGGTGTCTCGAGCGCGCGACCTCCCGCCAGCGGCGGAGCCGCCTCGCCCTCGCCGGGATAGTTCGTATGACACGTGCAGCCCCCGGTCGCGTCGAAGATCCGCCGCCCCGCTACCGGGTCCGGCGGGCGACCCGGATTGGCGGGCGCTGCGCTGGCCTGCGCCGGGAGGACGCTGGATCCGTCGGGCGGCGGGGGATCCTGTGCCTCGGGCTCGGCGCGCGCGGTCGCTCCTGACGCGAGCGCCGCCAGCCAGCAGATCGCAACGATCGACAGGAGGACGCCAGCCGCGGAGCACCCGCCCGAACGCTTCGACATGCGAATCGGGACTCCCCTACTCGTTCTTGTAGGACTCTTCCTTGGGCTTGCGGAAGGGCTTGTGGCAGCCGCCGCAGCTCTTGCCGAGCGCCTTCATGGCCGGCCCGACCGCCGCGGGATCCGCGCCCGCCGCCGCCGTCTGCAGGTCCCGCGCGGCCTGCTCGTAGTCCGCGATCGCCTTCTCGAACTTCGCCCAGTCCTGCCAGATCTCGGGCTTCGCGTCCGTCGGACCGTCGGTGATCTTCTGCTTGAAGGCCGGAGCGATCAGCGCCGCGCTCTCCGCCATCTGACCGGCGTGGTTGGCGATCGCACCGGGCAGCGCGAGCTGATTCTTCATGATGTCGCCGATCGCGCCCATGTTCGTGCCGACGATCGACATCACCGACTGTCGGTACTTGAGGCGCGCCGCGTCCTTCTCGTGACTGTCGGCCTGTGCCTCCCCGACCAGCAGCAGGGTCGTGAGAGCGAGGACGAAGGCCGCAACGAGCAGCGGGCGTGACGAAAGGGATTTCCTGGAGACGGTCATGGATCACTCCTGTGAAGGCCGGGTGTCATCGATCCTGCGAATGGAAGCATAGGCGTGGCGACGCGACACCCACCTTCGTCAACGGTCGTCGGCCCGGTCGCTCCGGCCATGCGTCTCCGCGCCCGAATCCTGGATCAGCACCTTTGCACCACTCGCATCCAGACCCGGTCGCAAGGCGGCGCCGGCGTCCTCCGGGCGTTCCGCCGAGTGGAGCGGCAGCAGCCGCTGCGCTGCCTGCGTGATCGACACGGGAAACGTCGCTTCGCGGACTTCGTGGCCGTCCGCTCGCAGCACGCGCACGAGCGCCTCGATCACGTCTTCGGGGGTCAGGGAGGCGTCGAAGTCGGCGAGCCCGCCCGCCGTCTCGGGCCGGAACTCGAGCTCCAGCGCCTCGTAGATGGGGATCAACACCTCGCGAAGCGCCAGGGTCTGGCCGATCGTGAGAACACCGCCGACGTGGGCGCCGCCGCGGATCACCCGCTGGCCCACGCCCATCACCTTGGTGTGCCCCGCGATGTTGACGCTGTACTCACCCGGGCAGTATTCGCCCGCGACCTCCCCGACCCGGGCATCGAGGCCGAGATCGCGCAGCGCGCGGACGAGCAGACCGGTCCAGCGAACGAAGCGCGGCTTGATCCGCAAATGCGCATCCGCCTCGGCGGTCGCCCACGCGAAGGCCAGCGACGACTCGAGGAAGACCGCCGCGTGGCCGCCGGCCAGCCGGATCACCGGCGTAAAGCCCGCCTCGCGCGCGAGCTCGACGGCGCGCGGATAGCCCGGGCGCCGGGCGTCGAGATTGGAGAAGAGCAGCGCGTTGTCCGGGGCGTAGAGGCGCAGACTCTCGTCATGCGTTCCCTTCGCGACGCTCCGCAACAGCGCGTGGGAAACGGCGGTATCGAATACGGCACGACCGGAAAAGCGGTCCCGGTGGAGATTCAGCGGCCGCCGCTCTCCGGGCTCGCCTTCCGCTCCGGACCCGGCATCGAGAGGACGCCGGCTCAGCGGGCCGCGATCTGCAGCTCGAGCTCGGCGCGCGCGATGATCGCGGCGAGCCGCGCGCGCTCGGCTTCATGCTCGTCGGTGTCGGGCAGGTCCGCCATCGCGTTGTCGGCTTCCACACGTCGCGCTTCCGAGACAGCAGGGTCGATTTCGCCCGCAAGCGAGCACGAATCGACCAGCACCACGACGCGCTGACCGTCCACTTCGGCGAAGCCGCTCGTGATCGCCGCCCACTCGGAGCCGCGACCCGCGCGGATGATCTCCATCGGACCGAGCTGCAGCGGCGTCAGGAAGCGCTCGTGACTCTCGAGCACACCGAAGTGACCCGCCTCGCCGGGCAGCACCACCTGCTCCACCTCTTCCGAGAACGCTTCGCCCTCCGGCGTCACCACGACGAGTTCAAGTGCCACCTCAGAATCCTCCCCTGACTCTCGCTCGAGCCGATCGCTCAGACGAGCGTCTTCGCCTTTTCGATTGCGCTGTCGATGTCGCCGACCATGTAGAAGGCCTGCTCCGGGAGGTTGTCGTGCTTGCCGTCGAGGATCTCGCGGAAGCCGCGGATCGTGTCCTCGAGGCGAACGTAGACGCCGGGCGTACCCGTGAACTGCTCCGCGACGTGGAAGGGCTGCGACAGGAAGCGCTGGACCTTTCGGGCCCGGGCGACCGTCAGCTTGTCCTCTTCGGAGAGCTCGTCCATGCCGAGGATCGCGATGATGTCCTGCAGATCCTTGTACGCCTGGAGCGTCGACTGCACCCCGCGGGCGACCGCGTAGTGCTCGTCACCGACGACCTGCGGATCGAGGATCCGCGAGGTCGAGTCGAGGGGATCGACGGCCGGGTAGATGCCGATCTCCGTGAGCGACCGGTCGAGCACCGTCGTCGCGTCGAGATGCGTGAAGGCCGTCGCCGGCGCGGGGTCCGTCAGGTCGTCGGCGGGCACGTAGATCGCCTGCACCGACGTGATCGAGCCCTTGTTGGTCGAGGTGATCCGCTCCTGCAGCTCGCCCATGTCGGTCGCCAACGTCGGTTGGTAGCCCACCGCCGAGGGGATGCGACCGAGCAGCGCCGACACCTCGGAGCCCGCCTGCGTGAAGCGGAAGATGTTGTCGATGAAGAGGAGCACGTCCTTGCCCTCTTCGTCACGGAAGTACTCGGCTGCGGTGAGACCCGTCAGACCGACGCGCGCGCGCGCTCCCGGCGGCTCGTTCATCTGTCCGTAGACCAGCGCCGCCTTGTCGAGCACCGTCGTGCCGTCCGACAGCACCGAGTCCTGCATCTCGTGCCAGAGATCGTTGCCCTCGCGCGTTCGCTCGCCGACGCCCGCGAAGACCGAGTAGCCCGAGTGCTCCTTCGCGATGTTGTTGATGAGCTCCATGATGACGACCGTCTTGCCGACGCCGGCGCCCCCGAACAGACCGACCTTTCCACCCTTGTTGTAGGGTGCGATCAGGTCGACGACCTTGATCCCGGTCTCGAGGACCTCGACGCTGGTCGACTGCTCGACGAATTCCGGCGCGAGACGATGGATCGGGAAATGCATCTTCGCGTCGATCGGACCGCGCTCGTCCACGGGCTCACCGATCACGTTCATGATGCGGCCGAGCGTCTCGGGACCGACGGGAATCGTGATCGGAGCGCCGGTGTTGCGAACGTCCTGGCCGCGCCGCAGACCGTCGGTCGTATCCATGGCGATCGTGCGCACCGTCTTCTCGCCGAGATGGAGAGCAACTTCGATCGTGAGGTTGTCCTCCTGATCGTTGATCGCGGGATTCGTCGTCTTGAGCGCCGTCATCATCTCGGGCAGGTCACCGGTCTCGAATTCGACGTCGACCACGGGTCCCATGACCTGGACGATCTTGCCTTGGCTCATCTTCGTTTCTCCTCACCCACAGCGACCGTCAATCGGCTCGCATCGGCTGTGCGGTACGTTCTGTCCTCGCGGCCTGAGGCCGCGAAAGTAGAGAGTCTCCGGCGCGGAAGCCCTGAGCTTCACGCACCAAGTTTGGCAATCCCTACTCCAGGGCCTGCGCGCCGGTCACGATCTCGACGAGCTCGCCGGTGATCGCCGCCTGCCGCGCACGGTTGTACTGGAGCGTGAGCGCTTCGATCAGCTCTTCGGTGTTCTTCGTCGCCGCTTCCATCGCGGTCATCCGAGCCGCGTGCTCGCCCGACTGGTTCTCGAGCATCGCGCGAAAGATCTCGATCTCGACCGCCTTCGGCACCAACGCCGCGAGCAGCGTCTCCGGATCGGGCTCGATCTCGTAGCTGGACGACTCGTCACTCACGTCGGCCACCGCCTCCAGCTTTCCGCTCGATTTGGGAGGCTGGAAAGGGAGCAGCTGCGTGCGACGGGGGGTCTGCGTCATGGTCGAGACGAACTCGCTGTAGACCAGGATCACCTCGTCGAGATCGCCGGCCTCGTATCGCCGAGCCAGCTCGCGGGCCACTTCCGCCGCCTGGCCGTAGGACACGTCGCCCTCGATGGGCGCAGCGTGGCTGATCTGATGCGCGCGGCGGCGACGGAAATAATCGCCTGCCTTCTTCCCGAGCAGCGTCAGTCCGACCTTCTCGAAATGCCGCTCGCGCTCGGCCAGCACGACTTCGGCCAGCTTGATGACGTTCGAGTTGAAGGCACCCGCGAGACCGCGATTCGACGTGATGACCACGATCTCGAGCGTCTTCCGCTCTTCGTGTACATCGAGCAGCGGATGCGATTCCTCGAGCGCGCCCCGAGAGACCTCCTCGAGCGTGGCCCGCATGCGCGTCGCATAGGGCCGCGCGTTCTCGATCGCGTCCTGGGCGCGACGCAGCTTCGCCGCGGCAACCATCTTCATCGCCGACGTGATCTTCTGCGTCGACTTGACGGTTCCGATGCGGCGCTTGATATCGCGTAGATTCGCCACGGATCAGGCCGCCTCGGTACCCTGGCTCGACGCCGCCACGGTCGGCTGGAACACCATCGCGAACGCATCGAGGGCGGCGATGAGCTTCTGCTCCGTCTCTTCCTCGAACTTCCCGCTGCTCCGGATCGCCTCGAAGATGTCGGCGTGGTTCGCGTGCATCCACTCGAGCATCTCTCGCTCGTAGCGCTGGATGTCGCCGAGCTCGAGCCGCCGGATCCACGAGTCGCGCTCGCGTTGCGGTGTCGACGAGTAGATCGAGACGACCTGCTCTTCCATCGCCAGCGGCGAGTACTGACCCTGCTTGAGGATCTCCGTCTGGCGCGCACCGTTGGCGAGCTGCTCCTGCGTCGCGGCGTCGAGATCCGAGCCGAACTGCGCGAAGGCCGCCATCTCGCGATACTGAGCCAGGTTCAGCTTGAGCTGGCCGGCGACGGTCTTCGTGGCCTTCTTCTGCGCTGCACCACCGACGCGCGAGACCGAGAGGCCGACGTTGATGGCGGGGCGGATGCCCGAGTTGAAGAGGTCCGTCTCGAGAAAGATCTGACCATCCGTGATCGAGATGACGTTCGTCGGGATGTAGGCCGACACGTCGCCACCCTGGGTCTCGATGATGGGCAGTGCCGTGATCGAGCCGCCGCCGAGCTCGTCGGATAGCTTGCACGCGCGCTCGAGCAGCCGCGAATGGACGTAGAACACGTCGCCCGGGTAGGCCTCGCGCCCCGGCGGCCGGCGAAGCAGCAGAGAGAGCTGGCGATAGGCGACGGCCTGCTTCGAGAGATCATCGTAGACGATCAGCACGTGCTTGCCGTTATGTCCGAAGTGCTCGGCCATCGTGACGCCGGTATAGGGCGCGATGTACTGGAGAGGCGCCGGCTCGGCGGCCGTCGCGGCCACGACGATGGTGTAGTCCATCGCGCCGAACTGCTTCAGCTTGTCGGTCACCTGCGCCACGGTCGACTGCTTCTGGCCGATCGCGACGTAGACGCAGATCACGTCCTTGCCCTTCTGGTTGATGATCGTATCGATCGCGATGGCGGTCTTGCCGGTCTGTCGATCGCCGATGATCAGCTCGCGCTGTCCGCGGCCGATCGGGACCAGCGCGTCGACGGCCTTGATGCCGGTCGCCATCGATTCGTCGACGGACTTTCGGGCGACGATGCCCGGGGCCTTGAGCTCGACCTGGCGGGTGGTCTCACCCTTGATCGCGCCCTTGCCGTCGATCGCCACGCCGAGGGCGTTGACCACCCGGCCGAGCAGCTCTTCGCCGACCGGAACCTCGATGATGCGGCCGGTTCGGCGAACGAGATCGCCTTCCTTCACACCGCGCGAGCCACCCATGATGGCTACACCGACGTTGTCCTCTTCGAGGTTCAGGACCATGCCGCGCAGGCCGCCGTCGAACTCGACGAGCTCGCCGGCCAGGGCGTTGTCCAGGCCGTAGATGCGCGCGATGCCGTCGCCCGCGCTCAAGACCGTGCCGGTCTCGGCTACATCGATCTCGCGGTCGTAGTCCTTGATCTCCCGCTTGAGGATGTCGGTGATCTCTCCGGGCTTGATGTCCATCTCTCAGGATCCCTTCGTGACGCTTCTGCCGGTCTGAATACCGGTCAAAGAGTTTCGCAGCTGTGCGAGCTGCGTTCGGATGCTTCCGTCGAATACGAGGTCGCCGACCTTCGCGATCGCGCCGCCGATCAGGCTCGGATCGACCTCGATCTCCAGACGCACTTCTTGTCCCGTGCGCTCCGAGAGCGCGCGGCGCAGTCGATCTTTGCGTCGATCATCGAGCGGACTGGCCGCCACGACCTGCGCCGTGACCAGACCCTCTGCCTGGTCGGCGAACTGGCCGTAGGCTTCGACGATCGAGTCGAAATCGATCAGCCTGCGCTGGTCGATGAGATAGGCGAGGAAATTCTGGAGCAGCGGACTGACCGAGGCGCGCGAGGCGACGGCGCGCAGGGCGCTCTTTCTCTCGCTGGCGGGATAGCGCGGCGTCAGCAGCGCCTCGCGCAGCTCCTTGCTGCCCTCGAAGAGCGACTGCAGATTTTCGAGCTCCGCCCGCACTTCGCGATGGCGATGCTCGTCCTGGGCGAGCCCGAAGATGGCCTTCGCATAACGATAGGCGGCGCTTCCACCCTGCATCAGTTGGCTCCTTCGCCGGTTCGTGCGTCGGAGGTCGGCTCGACCCGAGTGATGAATTCGTCCATCAGGCGATCGCGATCCGAGTCCGCAACGTTCTGGCTGAGCTTCTGGGCCGCCAGATCCATCGCGATATTGGCGGCCTCCTTGCGGAGCTCCAATCGCGCTCGGCTCAGCTCCTGAGCCGCGGCCGCCTTGGCATCGCTGCGGATCCGCTCGGCGCTCGCCCGCGCGTCGGCGAGGATCTTTTCGGCCTCGTCTTCGGCGCGCGCGTTGGCCGCCTCTCGGATGCCTTCGAGCTCCGAGTTCAGATCGACCAGCCGTCGCTGGAGCTCGGAGTTGCGATGCTCCGCCTGGGACAGCAGGTCCGCGGCCTCGGTCAGCTCGTTCTTGATGGTCGCATGGCGGCTCGCGAAGTACGCCTTGATCGGACCGCGGCCGAAGTAGATCAGCACGCCGAGGATGATGACCAGATTGACGGCCTGCCAGACCGTCTCCATGACGGGGCTGTGATCGCCGCCGCCCGAGGCCGCCTCAGCGGCTCCAGCGCATAGCGTGAATAGCAGCGCGACCGCGAGGCCCGCCGACCACGCGGAGACGCGCGACGGGTTCGTCGCGGACGCATGACCCGCGTCGGGCGCCGAGAGGTCGCCGCGAAGCAGACGGGGAAGATCTGACATGGTGCTCTCTATGGTTTCGCCATACGCGTCGCGGGCAGCTGCCCGATCGAACACGCGGGCGCAGGCGGAGTCGGCGGGCCTGTGATCAGCGGCGTGGTTCACGACAGCGTCCGTCCCAGCACCCGCTCGGCAGCCTGCGTGGCGAGATCGTCTGCGGCGGAGCGCAGCGTGGCCCTTGCATCATCGAGCGATCGAGCGAGGTCTGCGCGTGCTGCCTCGAGGTTGGCCTCGGCGTCGTTGCGCGCCTGGGCGGTCAACGTCGCCTGCTCTTCGCGCGCTTGAGCGATCTGAGCGAGGCGAGCGGCTTCGGCCTCGATCCGCGCGCCGCGCACCGCACTCTCGTATCGATCGAGCACCTCGTCGGCTTCTTTTTCGAGCTGTACGGATCGGGCGCGCGCACCCGCAATGCGCGCGGCACGTGCATCGAGCGCGCTGAAGATCGGCTGGAATAGCAGGCTGTTGAGCGGGAAGATCAGCAGCACGAATCCGATCAACATGATCCAGAGAGTGCCGATCCCTTCCTGACCGAAAAGGCCGAAGAGCGCGTAGTCCGGAATCAGAACGAGATTCTCGGAGGCCGTCGAAGGCGTCGCAAGAAACATCGAGACGACGACTCCGAGAGTCGCGAGCCAGCTGCCCGTTCGCGGGTCGGCATGACATCTCGTTTGGCAGCTCGCGGAGCCTGCGTCGATTTCGGACGAGGTCATTGGGTTTCGCACGGTTCTGGTTTCCACGATTCCAAGAGGGCGGTTCACGAGATGTGAATCGGCTGGTCGAGACAAACGGGACCCGGCCGCTTTCGAGTCCGGCACGATCGGTCGCGCACGATCCTCGGGCCACATCTCTCACACGAACCGCTCGCGCGAACCTTGCCACGCTCGACCGCGGGTGAGTACCACGAAACGACCGGCTGCGGAGCGCGACGCAACGATTTGTTGACTGATTGGACCGACTTTCGAACTCGCGCGCTCCAGGCTGGGAGAGGCAGGTTCGAGCGGCCCCGAGTTTTGCACCGCCGGGCAGGCAATTCAACCGCCCGGACGGGTGTAAAGCGCCGGGCCAGGCGGGTTTTCGGGGGCGCCGGTACGGTTTTCGACGTTCAGTCGATGGCCGGACGCCGGGCGCCGGGATCGCCGACGCGAGCGACGCCATTCCAGACGGCGTCGTCATCGACCTCGAGCAGGGGGGCGTCGAGATTTCCCTCGAAACGCGTTCCAGGCCCCAGATGCACGCGACTTCGAGCGGTGACCGGCCCGATGATCTCGCCGCTGCTCTCGACCACCTCGCATTCGATCGGACCTTCGATGCGTGCGCTGGCACCGAGCACCAGCATGCCCGGTCCGCGAAGGCTGCCGTGGACCTCACCGTCGATCCGCGTCTCGCCGACGACGGCGATCTGACCCTCGAACCGCCCGTCGCGGGGTACCAGGGCGGGCGTCTCACTGGTTTGCTGGATCGCGGCTCCGTGTGAGGTGTTTGGCTCGCCCGAACCCGGCTCCGCGCTCACGCCTGGTCTCCCAGCAGGAGTCCGCCGAGCCGCTCCAGATCCTCGAGGTTGAAGTAGTTGATCTCCAGCTTGCCAGAGCCATCCGAGGTCGGGCGCAGGCTGACCCGGGTCTGGAGATGGCGCTCGAGCCGCTCGACGAAGGCGCGGGTATCGGCGTCCAGGGGGAGCTCAGAGACCTTTCCGGGCTTTTCGCGCGGGGTGCGTTTGGTCGCGCCGGTGAGCTCTCGTGCGGCCTTCTCGGTGGCGCGCACGGACAGCGCCTCGCGGAGGATCCTGCCGCGCAGCGCTTCACGCGTCTCGACATCCTGAACCTGCAGCAGCGCCTTGGCGTGGCCCATGCTGAGGCGGCCGTTCTCTACGTCCGTCTGGATCGTGCGGCTCAGATCGAGGAGTCGGATGTGGTTCGCCACCGAGGATCGGTCCATCGAAACCTTCTGGCCGATCTCGTCCTGGGTGTGCCCCGCCTGGGCGAGGGCGCGATACGCGAGCGCGAGCTCGATGGGGTTGAGATCCTGGCGCTGTACGTTCTCGACGATGGCCAGCTCGAGGCGGTCATCGGGCTCGACGTCGGCGATGACGGCCGGCACGGTCTTGCGCCCGGCGAGCCGGCTGGCGCGGAAACGGCGCTCGCCCATGATCAGCTCGAATCGGTCCCCTGCCTCGCGCACCACGATGGGTTGGAGCACGCCGTGCTGGCCGATCGAGCGCGCGAGCTGCTCGAGCGCCACGGGGTCGAACTCGCGGCGCGGCTGATCGGGGTTCGGATCGATGCGGTCGACATCGATCTCCTGGGGCCCTGGCGCGCGTGGATTCGACACCTCTGTACGCAATTCTGTGTCGACACCAGATCGTGTCGGGTGGGCCGGAGAGGTCGAATCCTGGTCTTCAGGCGAGGACTCGAGATGCCTGGGCGGACTGGAGATCAGGGCGCCCAGTCCGCGGCCCAGAGCGCTTCGGCGTTGGCTCATGCTTGTTCTCCTCAGTGGCGGCTCAGCCGAGCTCGCTCTGGTCGATCGAGGCTTCCGGCGTGGCCGCATTCGGTGGGGCGGGCTGCTCGGCAAGCGGAAGCACCGGCGGTTTGCGGGGTGGGGTCTTCAGATCGAGCTGCGTGAGCAGCTCGTCCGCGAGCTTCACATAGGCCACGGCGCCCTTCGAGTGAATGTCGTAGAGCAGGATGGGCTGGCCGTGGCTCGGCGCTTCGGAGAGACGCACGTTTCGCGGGATTCTCGTCCGGTACACCTTGTCGCCGAAATGGCTTCTCACCTCGGCTTCGACCTGGCGAGCCAGGTTGTTTCGCTGATCGGCCATCGTGAGGACGATTCCCTGGATCTCGAGCCGCGGATTCAACTGTGCTCGGACGAGATCGACGGTCTCCACCAGGTTGGCGAGCCCCTCCAGTGCGTAGTATTCGCATTGAAGCGGAATCAGGACGGCGTCTGCCGCGGTCAGCGCGTTCAGCGTGAGCAGACCCAGCGACGGCGGGCAATCGATCAGAATGATCTCGTACGCGTCGCCGATCGCCCGGATCGCCTGGGCGAGGCGATGCTCGCGGGATTCCTTGGAGACCAGCTCGATCTCCGCACCCACCAGATCGCGGCCGGCCGGAACGACGTGCACCGTATCGAGCTCGGTCTCGTACGCGCATTGCGTCAGCGGCACGTCGTCGATCAGCGCATCGTAGATCTGGCGCTCCGCCCGGTTGATGCCATAGGCGCTGCTCGCATTCGCCTGCGGATCCATGTCGATCAGAAGCGTTGGCCGTTCGGACGCACCGAGACAGGCCGCGAGATTGACCGCGGAGGTGGTCTTGCCGACGCCGCCTTTCTGGTTCACGACGGCGATGACGTAGGGGCGCGAAGCCATGCTGTATTTCGGTCTCGCGAATAGAGTCCAGGGGGCCGGGGCGGCAGATCCGCGCCAGTGTCCCCCCAACGACCGGCCAAACAAGGGAGCCGCGAACGGGCTCGTCCGGTTTGTTACCACAGTGTCGGGGCAATGCGATACCCGCGCTCTCGGACACACAGACATTCCGGCTTCCGCAGAGGGCAGGCGCAGGGCTCAGTCGGACGTGACCTGCGCGACCCAGAGCTTTCGACGAGTCTGGGTTCCGGGGACGCTGTACTCGCGAAGGCTGGCCTTTCCGATGCCAGGAGGCGATTCGGGCTCTGAAGCGTTTTCGGACGCGGGCAGCACGAGCAGGGCTCCGGGCGCGGCCCATCGGGCCATCAACTGCAGAGCAACGTTGGGTCGGGTCATGGCCTGCGCGACGACGATCTCGCAGCGGGCGGGGTCGAGCTGCTCCGCGCGTCCGAGGAGGGGCTTGACCTCGGTGAGTCCCAGCCGGCGACGAACCTCCCGCTGGAAGTGGTTTCGCTTGAGCCGTGAGTCGACGAGCACGACGGCGAGGTGCGGATGGAGGATCGCGAGAGGCAGGCCGGGAAAGCCGGCCCCGCTCCCGAGATCCGCAAGGGTCCGTGCGGCGACGATTTCAGGAAGGGATTTCGAGAGAGCAGCAGCGTCAAGGACGAGGTGCGAGGCGATTGCCAGGGGATGGCGGTGTCCCGTGAGGTTGATCTTCGCGGCCCAGTGATCCAGCAGGAAGACCAGGTCGACGAGCTGTTTTCGCTGATGAGCGGAGGTCGCGAGACCGAGCGTATCGAGACCCGCTTCCAGTAACGAAAAAACGGCGACCTCGTTTTGATCTCGAGAGTCGCCGTTCTTCATTTTGAGCTCCGTTCCACGGGGAACGTTTCAATCTGAATCATGGGTCCTGTTGGATCGCAAAATCACGTTCCCCGTGGAACATCGACCTCGCTGGGGGAGCCCAGATACAGGTTGAGTAGACCCTCAGGACGATTCTTCGACCGCCTCGTCGTACTCCGGCGCGCCCTCGGGCACGACCAGCACCTGTCGGTACCGCCCTTCGCCGATGCTCATCGTCGCAACATTCTCGATCTCACGGATCTTGATATGGATGGTTCTGCGATCGCGACCATTCATCGGATCCAGAGCGATCGATCGCCCGGTCTCTTTCGCGCGCTTGACCGCGCGATCTGCCAGTCGCCCGAGCGTGACCTCTCGCTCCTCTCCACCGCCATCCACATCCACAACGATTCGCGGGGCGTCCTCGTTCTGGCGCATGGAGACCTGGTTTGCAACGAGCTGAAGTGCATCCGTCGCCCGGCCATCTCCCGCCTGAAGCGCTTCTGCGGCGGGCCCACTCAGCTGATAGATGAGAAAATCCCCTTCACTGGACTCGGAAATCTCGAAAGAGCCCAGCTTCATTCGCTCGACCGCTCCCAGAAGAAACTCCCCGATCTCCCCGATCTTCCCCTTGGGGGAACCCTTTGAGTCAGCCACTCCCTCCCTGGGGGCATCGCTGACCTTTTCCCGAGGGGCTTCGCGATCGCCATCGCCATCGCCACGCGCCCCTCGACCACCGCGACCGCGCGGCTCGCCCCGGCCAGAAGAGCGCTCACGCCCCTCGCCGCGACCGCCTCGATCGCCCCGATCCCTTCGGGGACCGCGTTCTTCCCCACGCCCCCGGCCCCGCTCGCCGCGATCACCCCGGTCTCGGTCGCGGTCTCGGTCGCGATCCCCACCACCACTGCCCGGCCGCGGCCCCCGGGCGGCGATGTCCTTCGGCACCGCGACGATCACGGTTCGGCCGGCGAGCCCGAAGATCTCCCCTTCCGGCGGAACGACGATCTTCAGATTGTCCTCATCCGTCCCAAAGAATTCGGCCGCCTGCGCGCGCGCGTCGGCGAGGTTGTCTCCCACGAATTCGTTCGGTTCCTGGCGCTGGTCGTACATAGGGTCTCTCAATTCTCGCCTTCACGGCGCGTTCGTTCACCGTTCGTCGGCGTTCAGCTCTTCGGCTGCAAGTGGTTCCGGACCCAATATTGATGAGCGATGCCGAGGAGGTTGCTCACCGTCCAGTAAAGAACGAGTCCAGAGGGAAAGGTGTAGGAAATCAGAAGCATCATGCCCGGCATCATGATCAGCATCATGCGAGCCTGCACCGGATCCATTCCGGTCTGCGGCATCATCTTCTGCTGCACGTACATGCTGGCCCCCATGATCAGAGGCAGCAATCGAACCGGAAAATCGACACCGGGGATCGTGAACAGCGTCGCCGGCTGCGACAGATCGTCGATCCAGAAGATGAACGGCGCGTGTCGCAGTCCGATGGACGTCCGCAGTGCATAGAAGAGCCCGATCAGCACGGGCATCTGCAGGAAGAGCGGCAGGCATCCGCCTAACGGATTGATGCCCTCCTCGCGGTAGAGCTTCATCATCTCTTCCGACTGCTTCTGTCGATCGTCCTTGTAGCGCTCTTGCAGCGCCTTCAGACGTGGCTGGACCTCGCGCATCCGCTCGGCCGAGCGCATCTGCCTCACCATCAAGGGTGCGGTCACGATGCGGACCATGATCGTCAATACGATGATCGCGAAGCCGTAGTTCGGGATCACGATGTAGAGCTTCTCGAGTGCGATCTCGAAGAATCGCGTCAGCGGCTCGAGCCAGCTCCAGCCCCGATCGACCGACTTCTCGAGCGACGCATCCGCCGCCGCGAGCGCCTCCGCCGTCTTCGGTCCCAGAAAGCCTCTCAGCTTCTCGACCGCAACGCCGCCCGATGTCACACCCTGACCTGGCAGGAGCACGCGCGCCTGCGAGCTCTCGCCCTCGACCAGAACGTCGAACTCGACGTCCAGGCCCTCCCGATCCTTCGAATCGATCAGCAGGCCAGCGAAATAATGCGCATCGAACCCCGCCCACCTCGATCGGCCTTCGACGCGCTCCTTGCCATCACTCGAGCCGCCGAAACCCAGAAACGCAGGCTGGCCGACGGCCTGAACGAATGTCCGGGTGATGCCGGAATCGTCACCATACGCAACGAGCGAGGTTTCGCGAAAATCATCCCGCTCGGATTTGCGAGCGGGCATCAGCACTTCGAAGCGCGCGTCCACCGGATCCGCGCGCGCGCTCTCGAAGCTCAGCTCCAGGTCGAAGCCATAGCCCTCGTCGTCGAGTCGAATCGTTCGGGTGAGCACCCCCGCCGAGTTCCGCGCGCGCTGAACGATCTCACGCGGAGACTCACGGATGAGCTCGAAGCGTGCGTTCGCAAAGCTGGCACCAGAGATCCCCGCCACGTCGGTGATCACGATTGGTTGTTCTGGATTGACCAGCTCGATCGGAACCTCGCCTCCCGGCAGACGTTCCTTGAAATCGCGCAGCCGCCAGCTGGTGATCAGCGCCGGACCGTTCGATACCTTTGCAACGATCTGCTCGTTCTCCAGCGTCCGGCTGACGACCTGTATGTCCCGCACCGGCTCCGGCACGCGCTCGACGGTGCCAAGCCGCTCGCCAGAGCCGGCTGTCGGTGCACTCGATTCCCTCGCTGGCGCGGGCGTCGTCTCTGCCGACGACCCGCCTGCCTGACCGCTCGCCCCCGCGGCCTGCGTGACCGCCGGCGCCTCCGCGACTGGATCCGCAACTCTCGCTTCCTGGTACACGACGTATGTCATGAACACGATCATGGAGAGAGCGAATGCGAGGATTGTGTTTCGATCCACGAAGTTGAAACCTTCTCGATCCGTCTACGGAACCGGGTCGTATCCACCAGGATGAAAGGGATGACAGCGGAGCAGCCTGCGAGCGCCGAGGCGCGCGCCTCGCAGGATCCCGTGGCGCGCGATCGCATCCTCGGTATAGGTCGAGCACGACGGCTCGAACCGGCAGCCAGACCCCAGGATGGGTCGAAGCCCGCCGCGGTAGAGCAGAAAGAGGCCGCGGACGATCACGTTCGGGCGCGCCCCGGCAGGCTCCACGCCCTCCGATCCGCCCGAGCCCTCCGATCCGCCCGAGTAAGCCGGGCCCTCGGCCTTCAGTCGCACGGCAACGGATTCCCCTCGGGTTAGCTCGATGGCAGTCGAATGCATGAACGTCAGGACCCCTACTCCGATCCCGCGCGGCGCCCATCGAGTCGCAGCAGCTCGCATAGACGCTGATCGAGCTCGCCGAAGGACAGGAGAGCGGCGGGACGACGAGCGATCACCACGAGGTCCAGATCCGAGCCGAATTCCCGACGGCGCTGCCGGAACCATTCCCGAGTCCGGCGCTTGAACCGATTCCTGGTGACCGCTCCGCCGAACTTTCGGCTCGCGGTGATTCCAAGCCGGCTCCCGAGTGACTCGGAATCGCTTAAGCCATTGTCTTTATTGACTTTTTTCCATCTCGGGGTGGTGATGACGACGAGCTCCCGGGACGCACGTCTACGCCCGTGCCGCATCACGCGGCGAAAATCCTTCGAGTCCAGGAGCCGTTCCGACCGCTTGAAGGGGCCGGTCGTCCCGATGGATTTCTTCTCTGGGTCCGACATCTGCGCCCCGGCTTCGATCCAAGCCAAGCGGTCTCCCCGGCAGGCCTTCGACCCGCCGCCGACTCCACCAGCCGCGGCCAGCGCGCTGATGCGAGTCAGGAGCACCGCTACTTGGATGAGACCGTCGCTGCGAGTCGCTTTCGACCCTTCGCACGGCGGCGCTTCAAGATCGCGCGACCCGATTTGGTCTTCATCCGCTCACGGAAACCGTGCTTTCGGAGGCGTTTGATTCGACTGGGCTGAAATGTCCGCTTCATCTCTGCGGATCCTCACTCTCTCGCGTATTCCGCGCTCTTCGCGTCGTTGTCGGCGTATCGCTCGCGTCTGCTCTCGAAACCGTCTCAATCGATGCGTTTGACTGGCCCCGGAGCACTCCACGGTTCGCGCCCGTCCTATCCAACAAACCGTTCCCTGTCACTGCTTCCGCGCCGCGAGGAGCGGTGCCGGGGCAGGCCGAAGCGACGGGGGCGGAGGCCGTGGGACTCGAAACCGTGTGGGCAGGTCGGGCCTCGACTCCGAGCGCGGTGTGCTCGCAGTCGCACGGACGACCGGGGAAGCGCGGGAGCTTACCCGCCCGTCTCGGGACCTGTCAATGCACCGTTTTCCATCCCTTTGCGACGGATCCCTCGACCGAAGAGCGAAGTCCAGCGCTCGCGCGAATCGCGCGGGACTCGACTCCGGCGCCTCTCGCCCGTGTTACTCTGCAGACAGAAACGCCGGTCGTGAAGTCGATTCGCCCTCACACTGTCGGTCTCCGCCCCGCCCGACCGTCACCGGGCAAACCCGAATCGTTTGGGGTTGCCAGGGGTTGAGCTGGTTTTGTCCGATCGACTGTCCGTCTCTACTACTACTCTTTAATCAATTGATCTCCACTCAGAAGAGAGAGCGGATGAAACTCTCGATCACAAAGTCCGAATTCCTTCGTGGTCTCGGTCGTATCCAATCGATCGTCGAGAAGCGAAACTCGATGCCGATCCTCGCCAACACGTTGATCGAGGCACCGAGCACCGGGGACGATGCGAAGCTCCACCTCGCAGCAACCGACCTGGAGGTCGGCATACGCAGTCAGCACCCCGCGAACGTCACGCAGGCTGGTGGCCTTACGGTTTCGGCCAAGAAGCTCTTCGAAATCATTCGAGAGCTCTCGGACGAAACGATCGAGCTCGAGGCCACGGAGAACTCCTATCTCGAAATCCGCTGCAACCGCAGTCGCTTCACGCTCGCGGGTACGGCCGCCGAGGAGTATCCCACGCTGCCCGAGTTCAACCCGGAGAAGACGGTTCCTGTCTCCGCGGCTGTGCTGAGCGCGATGATCGAGCGAACCATGTATGCGGCCTCCGTCGACGAGACCCGATACAACCTGAACGGCGTCTATCTCGAAGTGCTTGGAGATCTTGGAGAGATCCGACTCGTGGCTACGGATGGACATCGTCTCGCATGCGTCGATCGCCAGATCGAGGGCGACGCAAGCGCGCTGGCCAGCGGGGTCATCATTCCGCGCAAGGGCCTGGGAGAGCTGAAGAGGCTCGTCGACGAAGATGACGCCGAAGAGATCGAGCTCGCCTTCGCGAATAACAGCGGGCTCGCGCGCAAGGGTGACGTGACCCTCGTGATGCGACTGATCGAGGGCGAGTTCCCGAACTACAATCAGGTGATCCCCAAGGATCTCACGCGACATCTGATCCTGCCGACGGATTCCCTCGTTCATGCCGTTCGGCGCGTCGCGCTGCTGTCTTCGGAGCGCAGCCGGGCCGTCAAGCTCGAGCTCTCCGATGGCCAGCTCGTGATCACGTCGAACAACCCGGACCTCGGCGATGCTCGTGAAGAGCTGGACATCGACTACGCGGGTGATCCCCTCACGATCGGCTTCAACGCGCGCTATCTGCTCGACGCGATCAACGCGATCCAGATGAAGGAGGTCCGATTCTCCTTCCAGGACGAGCTGTCGCCCTCTCGCATCACGCCAGCGGATGACGAAAAGACGCTCGCGGTCGTGATGCCGATGCGAATCTGAGCGCCACGGGGGGCGAAGACACGCACGAGGGGCGCGGGTCGTTCTCCGAGTGGTCGATGGCGTGCGCGAAACGCGCGACGTGCCCCTTCGCTGCCACGAGTCTCTGTCCGAAATCCCGCGAGCAGGCAGGATTTTGATCCCATGCCCACATAACCCGCGGGGCATCGATATCCGCTCAGAGACAAGCGCTCACGAGCCGGAGAAGGCCGCCAGCGATCGATTTAACTGCGTTCTTACCTTTGCTTGACCCTCGGGGTTCGGGTACTCTCCCAGCGCACCTGAGGCACGTTGGAGACGTGGGCGCCGATCGACTCATCGGCCATCACGTCCCGCAGGTGAGTCCGAAGCCAGACCGATCGGATCGGTCCGTCGAACCGCAGCGGCCACGTTGAGCAGCGAGCAGTCCTTCCCGGCGACACGACGCTGCCATCCGTGAGCGGTCGGGTTCGAAAAGCTCGATTGCGATTCGCCGGCCGACGCGCGGTAGAGAGCACGCGCCCTTGTCGGGCCGGCCAGAAAGAAGCTCGGTGAGCTACGACGCCAGTTCGATCGAGGTCCTCGAGGGTCTCGCACCAGTTCGCAAGAGACCCGCGATGTATATCGGGACCACCGGTCCCGACGGTCTCCATCATCTCGTGTACGAGATCGTCGACAACTCGATCGACGAGGCTCTCGCGGGTCACTGCAGCGAGATTCGAGTCACGATCGAAGACAACGGTCGGGTGACCGTCGTCGACAATGGACGCGGCATTCCGACCGAGATGCATCCGACCGAGCATCGCCCCGCCGCGGAGGTCGTGATGACGACGCTGCACGCGGGCGGAAAATTCGACGAGAACTCCTACAAGGTTTCGGGCGGCCTGCATGGAGTCGGCGTCTCCGTCGTGAACGCGCTTTCGAGCAAGCTCGAGCTCGAGATCCGTCGCGGCGGCAAGATCCACAAGCAGAGCTTCGAACGCGGTGTGCCAGTGACCCCCCTCGAGATCACGGGCGACACGACCGAAACCGGGACCACGGTGAGCTTCCTGCCTGATACCGAGATCTTCTCGGTCACGGAATTCTCCTTCGACGTCCTCTCGAAACGCCTCCGCGAGCTCTCCTTCTTGAACGCGGGGGTTCGCATCATCATCGTCGATGCTCGCAACAACAAGAGCCACGACTTCTGCTACGAGGGTGGCATCAACTCCTTCGTCGAACATCTGAACGAGAAGCGAAGCCCGCTGCATCCCGAGCCGATCTATCTGAGTGGCTCGCGCACCTTCAACGATCACGGTCGCGAGGTCACCGTCGAAGCCGAGATCTCGCTCCAGTACAACGATTCCTACAACGAATCGGTGTATTCCTTCGCGAATAACATCAACACGATCGAGGGTGGAACGCATCTGATCGGATTCAGGACGGCGCTGACGCGCACGCTGAACCGGTACATCGCAGCGAACACGAAGGGCGGGAGCAGCACGGGCAAGGCGAGCGCGAAGAGCCAGAAGAGCGACGCGCCCTCGGTCTCCGGAGAGGATCTACGAGAGGGCCTGACGGCTGTGATCTCGGTCAAGATTCCCCAGCCGGAATTCGAGGGCCAGACGAAGACGAAGCTCGGAACGAGCGAGGTTCGCGGCATCGTCGAGGGGATCGTCTACCAGCAGCTGACGGCATTCCTCGAAGAGAACCCGCGCGTCGCGAAGCCGATCGTCGCCAAGATCGTCGACACGGCCCGTGCACGCGAGGCCGCCCGGAAGGCGCGAGACCTGGCGCGTCGAAAGGGCGCGCTGTCTGATTTCAGTCTGCCTGGCAAGCTCGCCGACTGTCAGGAGAGAGACCCCGCGAAATGCGAGATCTTCATCGTGGAGGGCGACTCGGCAGGCGGCACCGCGAAGCAGGGTCGATCACGTGCGACGCAGGCGATCCTCCCCATCCGCGGAAAGATCTTGAACGTCGAGCGGGCGCGAATCGACCGCATGCTCGCGAGCGCCGAGATCCAGGCGATCATCGCGGCGCTCGGCACCGGTATCGGTGAGGACTTCGCCGCCGAAAAGTCCCGATATCACAAGGTCATCATCATGACCGACGCCGACGTCGACGGCAGCCACATCCGAACTCTGCTCCTGACCTTCTTCTATCGTCAGATGCGGGACCTGATCGAACGCGGATTCCTGTACGTCGCGCAGCCGCCGCTCTTCAAGGCCAAGCGAGGGAAGACGAGTCGATATCTGAAGGACGAGAACGAGCTCGAGGACTACCTCTTCGGGCTCGCGCTCGACGGCGCCATCGTGTCGTGTGGCGATGGCGAGGTGCGAGAGGGCGAGACGCTGCGTGCACTCCTCAAGAACGCCAGTGCGCGTCAGAAGTCCCTCGACCATTTCCGCATCCGACTCTTCGACGAACGCATCGTCGACGCCGCCGCCCACGTCGCCCGGCCGCGACGCGAGGAGCTCCAGGACGAGCGCGTCCTGATGGAAGAGGTGGTTCCCGCGATCATGGCGGAGATCGAACGCGCCCATCCCGCAGACGGAAACGACGTCATCGGGGAGCTCAGCTGGTCGACCGAAGCCGAGCTCGACGGCAGCGGCTACAAGCTCGTGGCGAAGAGTCGACGCGCGGGGCAGACGTTGCGCAGCGCTCTCGATGCCTCGCTCGTCGGATCCTCGGAGTTCCAGAAGATGATCCGCCTGGCGACGGAGCTTGCGGACGTAGGCCCGGCGCCCTATTCGCTGCGACATGGAGATCGCGACGCTGAAGACTTCCTGCTGATCACGTCGCTGCTCGCCAAGATCCTCGAGATCGCCAACAAGGGTCTCTCGATCCAACGCTACAAGGGCCTCGGCGAGATGAATCCCGATCAGCTCGCCGAAACCACCATGAACGCCGAGAACCGGAACCTCGTGCAGATCCGCGTCGAAGACGGGATCGAAGCCGACGACGTCTTCACGACCCTGATGGGGGACATCGTGGAGCCGCGCCGACGCTTCATCGAAGACAACGCCCTGAGCGTCGCGAATCTCGACGTCTGAGCCGCCGCGAGCTGGCGTGAATCGGAACGGCCCGCCAAGTGGCCCCTCGATCACCACGCCTCGGTCGCGATTAGAATAGATAGGTAGACAGAACATCGTGTCCGACGAGCCGACAGACCCCACGGAGCCCACGGAACCGAGCGGCGGTGGCTTCCCGCCCCCGGATGATTCGTATCCGACTGTGAACATCGAAGACGAGGTTCGCCAATCCTTCCTGGCGTACTCGATGTCGGTGATCATCAGCCGCGCCTTGCCCGACGTGCGCGACGGGTTGAAGCCCGTTCATCGAAGAATCCTCTACGCGATGAACCAGGAAGGCCTGCTTCCGAATCGGCCCTACTCGAAGTCCGCCGGCGTCGTGGGAGAGGTACTCAAGCACTACCACCCGCACGGCGACTCTGCGGTTTACGACTCGATGGTCCGGATGGCCCAGGACTTCTCGCTGCGATACCCGCTCGTCGACGGCCAGGGAAATTTCGGCTCGATCGACGGCGACTCGGCGGCCGCCTACCGCTACACCGAGGCCCGGCTCGCGAGGCTCGCGGAGGAGCTGCTCCGGGACATCGACCGCGAGACCGTCGATTTCCAGCCGAACTTCGACGGTCAGATGGAAGAGCCGATCGTCCTCCCGGCCCGGTTCCCGAACCTGCTGGCAAATGGCTCCGCCGGCATCGCCGTCGGCATGGCGACCAATATTCCGCCGCATAACCTGAGCGAGCTCACCGCCGCGCTGGTCCTCGAGGCGGAGAACCCGGACTGCACGCTCGACGAGCTGCTCGAGAAGATGCCCGGCCCGGATTTTCCGACCGGGGCGATGTTATGCGGGACGGACGGCATCCGGAGCTACTTCGCGACGGGGCGGGGCCATCTGACACTGCGCGCGCTGGCCGAGTTCGAGCCCTACAAGCGCGGTACCCGAATCGTCGTGACCGAGATCCCCTATCAGGTCAACAAATCGCTCTTGCTCGAACGGATCGCGGATCTCGTGAAGGAAGGCCGGCTCGAGGGCATCGCCGATCTCCGGGACGAGTCCAGTCGCGAGGGCATGCGGGTCGTCATCGAGCTGAAGAAGGACGTCGCCGAAGACGTGATCCTGAATCAGCTCTACAAGATGACGCCGCTCCAGACGACCTTCGGGGTGAACCTGCTGGCGCTCGTGAACGGCCGACCCCAGACGCTTTCGATCAAGGACGCACTCCGTCACTTCATCGAGTTCCGCAAGGAGGTCGTGATCCGGCGCGCGATCTACGACCTCGCCCAGGCCGAGGCGCGCGCGCATATCCTCGAGGGCTTCGCGATCGCCCTCGATCATCTCGACGAGATCATCGCGTTGATTCGCGCCGCGGCCGACGCCCAGACCGCGCGCTCCCAGCTGATGGAGCGCTACGACCTCTCCGAGCGACAGGCGCAGGCGATCCTCGACATGCGTCTGCGCGCGCTGACCGCGATGGAGCGGCAGCGTGTGCTCGACGAGCTGGCCGAGCTGCGCGCCAAGATCGCCGACCTGAAGGATCTGTTGTCGAGCGACGAGCGGATCCTGATCGTCGTCGTCGATGAAGTGAAGGAGGTCGAGGCGAAATTCGGTGACGCGCGTCGAACCCAGCTCGCGCCGGCGATCGACGGCATTACGAACGAGGACATGATCGTCGAGGAGGACATGGTCGTCACCCTGTCCCACCTCGGGTACATCAAGCGCAATCCCGTCACGCTCTATCGTCAGCAGCGCCGCGGCGGCAAGGGCGCCAAGGGCATGGCGACGCGCGAAGAGGATTTCGTCCGCCATCTGGGCGTCGCCTCGACGCATGCCTACCTGCTCTTCTTCACCAACCTGGGTCGGCTGCATTGGCTGAAGGTCCACGAGCTGCCTCAGCTCGGCCGCGCCGCCAAGGGCAAGGCCATCGTCAACGTGCTCCAGCTGCAGCCCGGCGAGAACGTGCAGACGATGCTGCCGGTGCGCAGCTTCGACGATGCCGAGGACGAGTACATCATCCTGCTCGACACGCAATGGTGTCATCAAGAAGACCTCACTCTCGGCCTTCGCGAACCCGCGCAAGGCGGGCATCATCGCGATCAATCTGTCGGACGACGACGTGCTGATCTCGGCCGGTCGCAGCAGCGGTCACGACGATGTCCTGCTGGCGACCCGCAAGGGCAAGTCGATCCGGTTCAGCGAGGAGGACGCCCGGGCGATGGGCCGGACCGCGACGGGCGTGCGCGGCATCGCACTCGCCGACGATGATCAGGTCGTCGGGATGGAGATCCTGTCCGGCGACGCACAGATCCTCACGACGACCGAGCGCGGCTACGGCAAGCGCACGCCGCAGGCGGAGTACCGCCCGCAGAAGCGCGGCGGCCAGGGCATCATCAATATTCGCGCCAACGAGCGCAACGGCTTCGTCGTCGGAATCGCGCAGGTCGTCGACGATGACGACGTCATGCTGATCACGGATGGCGGCAAGGTTCTGCGCTGTCCGGTCGGCGGGATCTCGTCGATGGGTCGCGCGACACAGGGGGTCCGCGTGATGAATCTCGACGACGACGAGAAGCTCGTCTCGATCGCGCGGCTGGCAGAAGAGGACGTGTCGGGCGCCGCGGCGGAGCTTGCGGATCGCGCGGACGAAGAGGCCGGGTTCGAAGCGGATGGAACGGACGACCGCGGAGATTCGGACGCCGAGGACGGATCGGGCGACGAGCCTGAAGAGAGCTGATCGATGAGCCCGAAGGATGTGTCCAACTCGCGCCGGGAGTTCGCGCGCGCAAAACGCTCGATTCCCGGCGGCGTGAACAGCCCCGTTCGCGCCTTCGGCTCGGTCGGTGGGGTGCCGCGCTTCATCGATTCGGCCAAGGGTGCCCGGGTGCGCGACGTCGATGGCAACGAGTACATCGATTACGTGGGATCCTGGGGGCCGATGATCCTGGGCCACGCGCATCCCAAGGTGCTGGCGGCTGTTCGTGAGGCGATGAAGTCGGGGACGAGCTTCGGAGCGCCGACGCCGCGGGAATCGGATCTCGCGGAAGCGATTCGTCGGGTCCTGCCGTCCGTACAGAAGGTCCGGATGGTGAGCTCCGGAACCGAGGCGACCATGAGCGCGCTGCGGCTTGCCCGCGGGGTGACCGGACGCGATCGGATCCTGAAATTCGACGGCTGCTACCACGGCCACTCCGACGGACTGCTGGTCGGCGCGGGCAGCGGGGTGGCGACGCTCGGCATTCCCGGGTCCCCTGGCGTTCCGAAGGCGATGACCGACCTGACGGTGATCGCCCCCTTCAATGACCTCGGGGCCACCCGCGAGGCCTTCGAGCGCTGGGGCAAGGACATCGCCGCGATCATCGTCGAGCCGATCGCGGGCAACATGGGCTGTATCCCCCCGGTCAAGGGCTTTCTCGAGGGGCTTCGTGCGCTCTGCGACGAGTTCGGCGCGCTGCTGATCTTCGACGAGGTGATGACCGGGTTCCGGGTGGCCAAGGGTGGCGCCCAGCGGCTCTATCGCGTGAAGCCCGATCTGACGACGCTCGGCAAGGTGGTCGGGGGCGGGCTGCCCGCCGCGGCCTATGGCGGGCGCCGGGACCTGATGGACCGGATCGCACCGGAAGGCGATATCTATCAGGCGGGTACCCTGTCGGGCAATCCGCTCGCCGTCGCGGCGGGGCTCGCCACCCTCGAGCTGCTCGAAGAAGAGGGCGTTTACGAGAAGCTCTCCGCCCGCACCTCCGCGCTGGCCGAGGGCCTCTCCGAGATTGCCGCGGAGGTCGGGGTCCCGATGACGACCCGTTCGGTGGGCGGGATGTTCGGCTTCTTCTTCCACCGAGGGCCCGTCAACGACTTCGCCACGGCGCAGCAATGTGATGCGGCCCGCTTCCGGAGCTTCTTCGCCGCGATGCTCGAGGAAGGCGTCTATCTCGCACCCTCGCCCTACGAAGCCGGGTTCGTGTCCCTGGCGCATCGGCCGAAGGACATCGCCGAGACCCTGCTCGCCGCCGGACGGGCGCTCTCCCGCAGCGTACGAATGCGTTGAGTCCATCAGGTCAAAAGGCTATGTTGCGCGCCGTTTTCCGGGCTTCCGGGACGTCGGGCAGCGGCCGCGGCGTAACCGAATCCCGCTGAACACCTGGATCATGTGAATCCCGTTGCATTCGTCCAGAATGCAGTCCGGTGATTCATCGAAGGCCAATCGTGAGCCAACCCCCGGAATTCCCAGGCAGCCGGCGCCTCAAGCGCGTGGCCAAGAACTCCGGCGGAAGCGCCTACGAGGGGGCCTTCGAGGCGGTCGGTGCGATCTTGATCGCGACGCTGCTGGGATACTGGTTCGACGAGTACTACGAGACGACACCGACGGGTGTCCTGGCGGGCGCGGCGATCGGGTTCGGAGCCTTCGTGTTGAGGCTCTTTCGAATGGGTCGCCAGCTCCACCCGGAGCCCGACGCAGACGAAGCGGCGAGCAAGAGGGTGGACAGAGCGAGGGACAGCGACGATCCGGGGCGAACCGCGAGTGGCGAGGGCCAGCAGGAGCAGGAAGAGGTAGATCAGGTCGGCTCGGGCATCGGACTCGGGTTGAGTGATGTGCTTCGATCCGATTCGGATCGGAAAGACGAGGATCGCTAGCGACGAGCCGCGAGCGTCATCGGCGGCGGCGAGAGGCGGGATCGAACGGGATCGAACGAGAGCGGGCGAGCGAGCGAGAGAGAGTCTCGCGCCGACGGGCGGCGCGGGTGCGGCAAGCGAACGAGGGTGATCGAGACATGAAGCTCGAATTGGCGAGAGTCGAACGACTCAATCTGGGGCTGTCCGCCGGGGCTGTCGCGGCGTCGTTTGCGCTCGTCACACCGCATTTCGCTGGAAGTCTCGCAGCCGGTGCCCTGCTCGAAGCCCTGAACCTGGGCGCGATCCATCGCGGGGCCCAGCGATTCTTCAGCGGTGAATCGAGCAGCACCCGCGGATGGATCGGCGTCTTCTCGCTTCGCTTCCTGACGCTCGGTGCGGCGATCTTCGCGACGATGCAGGCGGGCGCGAACCCGGCTGCGCTGCTGATCGGGCTGTCGATCGCGATGCCCGCCACCCTGATCGACGCGTGGATCAACCGCCCGCCGGTCGTCGACCCCGCGACGCTGCCTTCCTTCATCGGTGAGCTCGATGAGCTGAACGACGGCCCGGGGCGGCGTGGCGATCTCGGCGCCGCCGACGCGGATGACGACGACGAGTATTGGGATCACTACAGCGTCTGGCGGCCGGGGCGATTGCTCACGACCCAGCGCGATGATCTGATTTCGGAGGCGGCGGCGGAAGCGGCGGCCGAAGAGAGAGCACACTGGGCGCGCGTCGACGCCGCTCGCGAGAAGAAGAAAGAGAACGATGAACCTCTTCGAAACCCTGGCCCATCTCGTCCACATCCCGTGGATCTACCTCTCGGCGATCTTCGCCGCGGCGCTCCTGATCCTGGCCGGCCTGTCGGTTCGGCGCGCGGTCGCCGGCGAGCAGGGTGGCGTGCTGCCCGACGACGGCGTCACGATCCGAAACGTGGTCGAGGTGGTGATCGAGGCGCTCGGTGACCTCGGCGAGACGACGATCGGCCCGAACTGGCGTACCTACTTCCCCGTCGTCGGGACGATCTTCTTCTTCGTGCTCGTGTCGAACCTGATGAGCCTCGTCCCCGGCATGCTCGGCTCGACGGGCGACGTCAACGTCACGGCCGCCTGGGGCATCCTCTCCTTCGTCGTCTACAACTACGTCGGCATCAAGCAGCACGGCTGGAAGTACATCTATCAGTTCATGGGCCCCTCGCTCTACGAGGCGGAGATCGGCGGCAAGCACTATCACGTGCGCCTGCTCGCGCCGGTCTTCCTGATCCTCGAGTTTCCGCTGCATCTCGCTCGGATCGCGACGCTCGCCATTCGTCTGCTTGCCAACATGTTCGCGGACCACACGGTCGTCGTGGTCTTCCTCGGTCTGGTGCCCTTTGCGGTGCCGGCCATCTTCATGGGTCTCGGGATGCTCGTGAGCTTCCTGCAGGCCTTCGTCTTTGCGCTCTTGACGATGATCTACATCGGACAGGCGCTCGAGGAGCCGCACTGATCCTTCGGATCGGTCGACTCCACATCCCGGATCATTCGACGATGTCGCAAGGCGTCTTCGGAATGGCTCGAACGAATGGGGACAGGCTCCATTCGTAGGCACGGCGGGATCCGCGGTGTCGTCTTTGAAACGAACACGGACTCGAAAACGGATTCGTCCATGACCCAGCCCCGACCCGACGGGCGGGACGAGCCAGGCTGGCTCGCGGGTCTTCGAGACGTCTCCGATAGCTAGCAAGAAAGAAGGAATCACATCATGCGTCGCATCCTGAACACCCTCGTCTGGGCCGTCGTCTTCTTCGCCATGCCGGCGGTCGCCATGGCTGCCGACGGCGCCGTCGACGGCACGGGCCCCGGTCTCGGCGCCGGTCTCGCGGTCGGTCTCGCCGGTCTCGGCTGCGGCATCGGCCAGGGCCTCACGGCGGGCAACACGACCGCCGGCATCGCGCGCAACCCCGGCGCGGCGGGCTCGATGTTCACGAACTTCATCCTCGGCATGGTGCTGATCGAGTCGATCGCGATTTACGGCCTGGTCATCGCATTCCTCCTCCAGGGCAAGATCTGAGCGGCGTCTTCGGGGCCAGCTCGGCGTTCGGAATCGACGCCGTACGGCGAGTACGGCTTACGATTCCTGCCTTGATCTGACCTCGAATCCACCGCTCAGACGCTCGTTCGGGTGGTTGGGGGTGGAGAGCTGGAAAGATGGGGAGCGGGCGGGTCCTTCGGGATCGCTTCGCTCCCCTTTCTTTTTGGGAGGTGGATTGGGGGGGCTGGCCGCCGCTTTGCGGCGGCCGCGGCTGCGCCGCGGCGATGAGGGATTCGGGGGGCTGGGTTCGTCTCGATCAGCCTTTCCTTCGAGCACCTTTCATCTATCCATCCATCCATCCATCCATTCATTCATCCATCAGCTTCCGTCCCATTGCATCCCACACCTCCACCCGGGTTCGGGACCCGGGTGGAGAGTCGGCGGGCGGGAGCTCGAGCCGGGGTTCACCCCGTAATTTGAAATCCCGACTCGAACCCTGTTGCTCCCGCCCGCCGGTCTCGGCCCCGCTTTGCTCCCGGTCCCGTTAGAGGAGCGCGGCAGGGCTCGCCCGAAGGCGACGAGGGATTGGATTGCGAAGGGCGTGCCAAACGCGCTGGTGCGGTTTTTCGGGTCGGGAGCGGCTCCAGGTCGAGGACGGCGATACGCTGCGGCGCGAAGACTTCGCTCTCGCAGAAAGCGTGAACGAAGCGGCTCGGGGGCAACGTGACGCGCGGGACACTGATCGTCTTCGAAGGACTCGACGGCTGCGGGAAGTCGACGCAGCTGCAGCGAGCGGCGGACTGGCTGCGAGACCGGGGCGTCGAGCCGGTCGTGACGCGCGAGCCGACGGACGGGCGCTTCGGTCGTCAGATCCGTTCGATGGCGCAGAGCGGTGAGTCCGTCGCGCCGGAGGTCGAGCTCGAGTGGTTCTTCGAAGATCGCCGCGAGCACATGCGAACGGTCGTGCGGCCCGCCCTGGCACGCGGAGAGATCGTGCTGTCGGATCGCTCCTATCTCTCGACGGTCGCCTACCAGGGGGCTCGGGGCCTCGATGCCGCGCGGATCCTGGCGGCCAGTGAGGCCGAGTTCGAGCGGCCGGATCTGATCCTGCTATTCGAGCTCCCGGCGTCGGTCGGACTCGCTCGCGTTCATGCGCGGGGCGGGAAGGCGGAGCCGGTCTTCGAGAACGAGCCCTTTCTGGAGCGCGTGGCCGAGATCTTCGCTTCGCTGGACGTCGCGGGCCTGGTGCGCATCGATGCGACCCGCAGCGAAGCGGAGATCGCGCAGGAGGTTCAGGCGAGGCTCGCGTCGCTGCTCGGGCTGTGAGGAAAACGGAGTCCCGGCGTGGCGGTCGGGCGCGTGGCGCAGCGTCTTGCTCTCCTCCCCGTCACGGTCATACCAGGCGAAGCGGCGGTCGATCGTCGTCGTTCTCGTCGTCGCTCTCCGCATCGCGCTCGTCGTCGCCCTCGCCGCCTCGCCATCCACCTCCGTCTCTCGGACTCTCGGGCGGTCGAGCCTCGCGGATCCGATCTTCGGCGAAGCGGCGCTCGGCCTCCTGATAGATCGCCCAGCCCGACCATCCGACCAGCCCCGCGCTCGCGAGCGTGACGAGTAAAGGCAGGTGGCTGTCCGGCACGTTCAGGCCCGGCAGATCCATGCGTCCTTCGAGCACGACCGCCGTCAGCCCGATCGCAGCCCAGCCGCTGGCGAGCAGGATCGGCCCGAGGATCGAGCGGGTGGCGATGCGCACGATTCCGAGGGCCCAACCGAGCGCGAAGGAGGCGACCGCGGCGGCCAGGAAGCGCGCGAAGCCCGCGAGCGGTGCGGGCCGCAGCAGCGTCCAGAGCAGAGCGACGACGCTCACGCCGCGGATCAGCCCGAGCCGCGCGACGATGCCCTGCTGGATGACGCCGCGAAACAGGAACTCTTCGACGACCGGCGAGATGCCGACCATCACGATGAAGGCCGACAAGACGCTGACGGGATCATCGGTATCGATCAGCCGGCCCGTCTCGTCCTGCCGCCCGGGCGCGTCGTCGAGCTCGTCCGCCGTGCCGCCCGTTGCCGCGCCGTTCTCCCCGCTCCCGTCGGCCTCGTCGAAGAGTCCGGCGGCTCCATTCCCCGCGTCAGGGAGCTCGTCGGGAATCGCGTCGTAATCGTTCGTCGCCGAGGCTTCGGCGAGCGATGCGTCGAGCTCTCCCGATTCTTCTCCGGGAGTCGCGGCGGGCGCGCTGATCGACGTCGGATCGCCGCCCGACCAGTCGGCGGCGAAGTTGTCGAGCTCGCTCGCCAGCAGCACGGCGGGGACCAGACACAGGATCATCGGAATCGCTTCGAGGTCGAGCGCCCGAAGTCCGAGTCGCTGCGCCTGGGGCTCGGCGACGCGCTGTGCGCCGAGCGTGGCGACGGCGCCGACGCCGATCGCCTGACCGATGCCGATGGCCGCGAGCAGCCCGAAGTCGATGAACGCGATGCCCGTGAAGCCGGCTGCGAGCACCGCGAGCAGCGTGAGCATCAGCGCGCTGCGGATGTTCGGATAGGGCTCGTTCGGATCCGAGCCGGGCGGCCGCATCATCAGGACATCTCCGCGAAGGCCTGGGCGAGTGCCCTGCCCGTATGCGACCGCTGGCATTCGGCGATCTGTTCGGGCGTGCCGACGGCGACGATCTCGCCGCCCGCTGCTCCGCCTTCGGGTCCGAGGTCGATGACGTGATCCGCGTGACGCATCACGTCGACGTTGTGCTCGATCACGACGACCGTGTTGCCCCGATCGACGAGGCGATCGAGCAGACCCAACAAGACCTCGACGTCGACGAAGTGGAGCCCCGTGGTCGGCTCGTCGAGCAGGTAGAGCGTCTGGCCCGTGCTCTGGCGTGCGAGCTCCTTGGCGAGCTTCATGCGCTGGGCCTCGCCCCCGGACAGCGTGGTCGCGCTCTGACCGAGATGGACATAGCCGAGCCCGACATCCGCCAGCGCCTGCAACGGCCGCGCGACCGTCGGCACGCTGTCGAAGAGCTCGAGCGCTTCGAGCACGGTCATCTCGAGCACGTCCGCGATCGACTTCTCACGGTATCGGACCGTGAGCGTATCGCGATCGTAGCGGCGGCCGGAGCAGACCTCGCAGGTGACGAAGACGTCGGGCAGGAACTGCATCTCGACGCGAATCGAGCCGTCCCCTTCGCAGGCTTCGCAGCGACCGCCCTTCACGTTGAACGAGAAACGACCCCCATCCCAGCCGCGCACGCGCGACTCGGGCAGTCCGGCGAAGAGGCTGCGGATTCCAGAGAAGGCGCCGCTATAGGTGGCGGGGTTGCTGCGGGGACTGCGGCCGATCGGGCTCTGGTCGACGTCGACGACCTTGTCGATCTTATCGAGTCCATGGAGCGCTCGGTGAGCGCCCGGCGTCGCCAGCGCGTTGTAGAGCTCGGCGGCCAGCACGCGATGCAGCGTGTCGTTGATCAGCGTCGACTTGCCCGAGCCCGAGACCCCGGTCACGACCGTGAGGCAGCCGAGCGGAATCTCGAGGTCGACGTCCTTCAGATTGTTCGCGCTGCAGCCCTCCAGTCGCAGCATTTGATTCCGGCGAATCGTTCTCCGCGCCGGCGTCTCGATCCGGCGGCGGCCCGCCAGGAAATCGCCGGTGGTCGAGCCGACGATCTCGAGCAGCGCCTCGGGCGGTCCCTGGGCGACGATGCGGCCGCCGTGGATGCCGGCGCCCGGGCCCATGTCGATCACGTGATCGGCGCGGCGGATCGTGGCCTCGTCGTGCTCGACGACGATCAGGCTGTTGCCGAGGTCGCGCAGCGACTCGAGACTCTCGAGCAGACGCTCGTTGTCGCGCGGATGCAGACCGATCGAGGGCTCGTCGAGGATGTAGAGCACGCCGATCAGCTGCGCCCCGATCTGGGTCGCGAGCCGGATGCGCTGGGCCTCACCGCCCGAGAGCGTCGCCGCGCGGCGGTCGAGGCTCAGATAGCCGAGGCCAACCTGCTCGAGGAAGCCCAGCCGCTCGCGGACCTCCTCGAGAATGCGTTCGGCGATCCGCGCGAGATTCGGCGGCAGCGTCAGGCCGTCGAGAAAGGCGATGACCTCGCTGATGGAACGGGACGAGAGCGCGGGGAGCGAATGCGGACCGAGCCGCACGGAGCGCGCCTCGATGCGCAGGCGGTCGCCGTGACATTCCGTGCACTCGACGTCGGTCTGGAACTTCGAGAGGCCTGCGCCCGCCCGGCCGGTCGCGGCCTCGAGCCGACGGGCGAGATCGCCGAGGACGCCGTCGAAGGCGCGAATGACGGACTCCGTTCGGGTGCGTCGGCGTCGCCGGCCGCGTCCCGCGACGGGCACCTCGATCTCGAGCTCGTAGGACGGATCGCCCTCGAGCAGCAGCTTCCGATGCTTCTTCGCGAGCTTCTTCCATGGGATGTCGAGTCGGAAGCCGAACGCCTCGGCGAGCGTCTCGAGCAGCCGTCTGTAGTAGCCCCGCGCTTCCTCGAGATCCCAGGCAGCGATCGCGCCCTCTTCGAGGCAGAGCTCCTCGTCGGGAACGATTCGCTTCGGGTCGAAGGCGGGCGTCAGTCCGAGCCCCCCGCAAGCGCTGCACGCGCCAAAGGGATTGTTGAACGAGAAGAGCCGCGGCGAGATCTCGGGAAACGAATTGTCACAGGTGGGGCAGGCGCCGGAGCGCGACAGCCACCACGGCTCGTCGCCCACCACGTCGATCAGCGCCAGGTCGTCTGCGAGTCTCAGCGCGGTCGACAGCGACTCGGTCAGCCGCGCGCGAACGCGCGGTGCGACGACGAGGCGGTCGATCACGATCTCGATGTCGTGGCGCGCGCCGCGCGCGATCTCGATCTCGTCGCCCAGGTCGTGGATCTCGCCGTCGATGCGCGCGCGGGAGAAGCCATCGCGTCGGAACTGCTCGAGCTCCTTCTTGTACTGACCCTTGCGTCCCCGCACGATCGGAGCGAGGACCTGGATCTTCGTGCCCTCCTCGAGCGTCATCACGCGATCGACCATCTCTTCGAGGCCGAGGCCACTGATCGGGGTGTCGCATTCCCAGCAGTAGGCGGTGCCCGCGCGGGCGTAGAGCAGTCGCAGGTGGTCGGCGATCTCGGTGATCGTGCCGACCGTGCTGCGGGGGCTCTTGCCGATGCTCTTCTGCTCGATCGCGACCGCAGGAGAGAGGCCCTCGATCTCGTCGACGTCCGGTCGTGTCAGCTGGTCCAGGAACTGGCGCGCATAGGTCGAGAGGCTCTCGACATAACGTCGCTGGCCCTCGGCGTAGAGCGTGTCGAAGGCGAGGCTCGACTTGCCGGACCCCGAAGGCCCGGTGACGACGACGAAGCGACCGCGCGGAATCCGCAGGTCGAGATTCTGCAGGTTGTGCGTGCGGGCGCCGAGGATCGCGATCTCGGACGGATCGCCCTTGCTCGCCAGGGCGGCGATCGTCTCGAAGTCGCGCGCGAGCCGATCGCTCGAGCCCGCGCCGTCGGTCCAGCCTGACTCGATCGGGCTCGCGGTGGTGGGAGGTGTCATGGAGTCGCGGATGCCTGGACGCTCGAAGGGGCTCGCTCGGGGTCAGCCGCCAAAGGCGCCCTTGCGCTCGATGTAGGTCTGCTCGCGCAGGACGTCGAGCCACTTGGTGTACTCGACCTCCGTCTTCTGCTGGAAGAGGTAGCTTCGCAGCTGGGGCTCGGCCTGCTCGAAAGTGATGGGTTTGAACTCACGTCGATCGACCAGCTCGAGCAGATTGCAGCCGAAGGGCATGCGGATCACCTCGGAGAGCTGACCGGGCTGCATGGTCTCGACGATGTCGGACATCCAGGCCGCGAGATCGGCGCGATGGATCCAGCCGAGATCGCCGCCGCGCTCGGGGTTCATGTCGGAGACGCGTCGAGCCACGGACGGGAAATCGGCCTCCCCGCTGGAGATCTCGGCCCGTGCCGCGGCGACGACGCTACAGGCCTGGTCGGCGGAGCTGGCGGAGCGGCCGTCGGGCATCACGAGCAGATGGCGTACATAGACCTCCATCCCGCCGTCGCGTTGGTCACCGAATCGCTCGTCGTAGAGCGCGCGAACCTCTTCGGCCTCGAGCTGGACGCGAGAGCGCACCATCGCGTTCACGACCTTGCTGCGCTCGATCTCGTCGCGGATCTTTCCTCGATACTCATCGAGCGTCAGTCCGTGGCTGGTGACGCTCGCGAGCAGCTGCTCGATCGTGAGGCCGTTGTCCTCGGCGATGGCGGCGATGGCGGCGTCGATCTCCTCGCGATCCGCGCCGAGCTCGAGGCGCTCGACGACGGAGCTGAGCAGCTTGGTCTCGATCAGGCGCTCGAGGGCGTCCCGGCGCATGGCGGCGATCTCTGCGGGCGGGGCCCCGGCCTGGCGCATGCGTTCTTCGATCGGGGCAGAGAACTCGAGGACCTCGCTGGCGAGCACGATGTCGTTGCCGACCTGGGCGGCGATGCCTTCGATGACCTGCTCGCCGGCCTGCTCGGCGGGATAGGCCGGCGTAGCGAGCGGCCCCACGAGGAGGAGCGAGGCCGCGAGCGTCAAGCAGGCGAGGGAGAGGTCGAGCGCTGCGGGCCGGTGGCGCGGGATCGGGTGCACGGTCGGCAGCATGGGCAGCAGCGACGATGCCAGTCCGCGGCGCGGATTCGAGACCGAGCGGCGAGCGATCCGCATGGGAATCGACAAGAAAGGAACCTCCGGGGATGCGGCCCCGGGCCGCGAGTCAGAGCGGGATGGTAGCGACGCTGGCTCGCTGCGTCTGGTTCCTCGGTGTCTCGAGATCGACAGGGCGAGTCGGCCAGCGCGCGGGATCGACGAGATCGTCGGCTTGGGTGGGCAGCGCCGCGACGAGGGCCATCAGCTCGCCGACATCCACCTCGGCGCCCGTCCAGTCGTCGATCACCTCCTCGAGCTGGGCTTCCGTCTCGCAGCCGATCACGGGAAGCGTACCGGGCAGGCAGTCTCGGGCGAAGGCCAGGTAGAGCGCGCGCGTCGACACGCCGAGCGCGCGGGCCGTCGCGCGGATCTGGCGGATCGGGTCGGCGAGCTCGGTCAGGAAGCCCGGCAGCGCCTCGATGCCGAGATGGGCAACGCCCTGCAGGAAGAGGCTCCGGACGTAGATCGTGCGGCCGCGCTCGCGGGCGCTCGTGAAGAAGCCCTGCCGGAGCAGGCGCAGGTCGAGCAGGCTGGTCGCCACCTGCAGCGCTTCGATATCCGGGTCCTCGAGCGCCGCCCACGCTTCTTCGGGAGATCCCGCCGAGACGCCGAGCACGCCGATCCGGCCGGCATCGCGTTCCGCGAGCAGGGTGCGCCAG
Organism: uncultured delta proteobacterium; assembly: GCA_963698485.1. Taxonomy (GTDB): domain Bacteria; phylum Myxococcota_A; class UBA9160; order UBA9160; family UBA4427; genus UBA4427. The sequence continues at coordinate 118,991 of CAVORA010000009.1, forward strand.
AGCTTTCCGCCGCAGGCGTGTCGATGGGCGAAGCGATGCAGCAGGACGATCGGCAGGGTCTCCTGGCCGAGCGCGGCGCGACTTTGCGCCAGGCTGGCGGCGACACGCTCGAGGGTCTCGCCGATTCCCTGATCCGGCGCGTGGACGTCCGGCGCCAGCTTGGTGATGACCCGCCATCCCGGCTCCGAGGGAAGGCTGCGGGTGATCTCGCCGACGCGGGCCTCGCTGTCGCCGTAGGCGCGCGCGGTGTCGATGGATCGCACGCCCGCCGCGCGCGCGCGCACGAGCATCGCTTCGAGCTCGCGCGTTTCCGGCGGGCCCGAGAGATTGGCGATGCCATAGGGCATGCCCCATTGCGCGCTGCCGAGCACCAGGCGTCGCGGATCGCGCGAGCGTCGGTCCTGCCAGGTCGAGAGATCCATGGCTACCAAGTGGTCCATCCTCCGTCGACGACCAGGTTGTGGCCGGTCACGTAGCTCGAGAGCGGGGAGAGCAGGAAGGCGACGGGGCCGGCCAGCTCGTCGGGGCGACCGATGCGTCCGAGCGGCACGCGTTGCTCGAGCTCCTCGACGAAGGCGCCGTCCTGCTGCACGGTGGGCGTCGGAAAGGGGCCGGGGCTCACGCAATTGACCCGAACGCCCTGCCCTGCCAGATGACAGGCCGCATAACGCGTGAACTGGATCACGCCCGCCTTGGCGGCGCCGTAGGCCGGCGGATTGTGGAACTGCGGGTGACTCCGATAGCTGGCGGGCTGGGGAGAGACCAGCCCGTACATGGAAGCGATGTTCACGATCGCGCCGCGCTCGCGGCTGGGAGAGACGTCGCCTGGCACGCCGGCAGAGCGACTCTTCCCCTCGGATTCGGGCGCTCGAGCGCCCTGCCCTGCCGCCGCCCAGGCGATTCGTTTCGCGGCCGCCTCGGTCGCCATGATCACGTCGGCGAGCGTGCCGGAGAGCGCCTCTTCGACCGCCCCGCGATCGAGCGCCATCAGCGGCGAGGTCGGTCCGCCGCAGGCGTTGTTGACCCAGCCGTGGACCCGGCCCGCCTCCTTCTCTATCGCGGTCGAGCACTCTCTCGATGTCCTCGTCCCGATGCTGGTCGGCGACCTCGAAAAACACCTCGCCGGTCAGCGTGTCGGCGAGCATCGCCGTCTGCTCGAGCGCCGCCTCGCTCCGCCCGAAGATCACGACCTTGGCTCCGGCGGCCGCGAGACCCAGCGCGATCGCTCGGCCGAGATGCCCTCCGCCGCCACTCACGCCGATTCCGAGATCGGCCAGCGCGTTGCCCGCGAGAAGTGATTCGTGCGCGTTCATCCCTCCTCCAATCGCTTCTGCGAGATGTGTCGATTCATGGCGACGATCTCGGGATGGGCGTCGAGCTTCGCGACCATCGCGGGATAGTCGATCGTGTCGGCGTTCGGTCCGAAGGCGCGAAACGCGCTTCGGGCCATCGCCAGGTCTTCGTAGGTGTCCAGGGTCCATCGCCAGTCGGGCCGGTCGGGCCATTCGGGCGGAGTCGGCAAGGAGTGGACGCGAGCCCGGGCGTAGAGCCAGCTGGTGACGTGGACGCGATGGTGGGGCTCGTTGGCGGGAATCTCCTGCTGGGCCGCGACGAGCGCCCGGCGACGCACGAGCTCCACGCCGTAGCCGATCGGCAGCCGCGGGGAGCGTCTGACATCGGCGCAGCGGGTCGGATCCGAGTCGAACGAGAGGGGCAGACCACCCTCGAGCCGGATCGCGTCCGCCTGCTTGGCCTGGTCGTCGTGGTCCCGGGCCTCGATCAAGCGGTCGACGACCGGTGCGTCGAGAAACGGATTGTCGGCGGTCGCGCGGATCATCCAGTCGGCGCGGGCTTCCTCGCCGATGGCCACGAACCGGGAGAGCACGTCGGTCGGGTGACCCCTGAAGACGCGCAGCCCGAGCTCGAAGCCCCAGGCCTCCGTCACATCGTCTGCGGGATCGGAGCTCGTGGCGAGCCACCATTCGTCGACGCGGGCGCGGCGAATCCGGTCGACCAGCAGGCCCAGCACGGGACGACCGGCGAGGGGCGCCAGGATCTTCCCCGGGAGCCGCTCGGAGCCCATGCGTGCCTGGATGATGCCGATCGTGCCGCCCACACTCGCTCCATCACGCGGATTCCCGGGTCCTCGCATCGAGGTCCAGGATGTCTCTCCGGGCCATCCGGTCCCGGCAGGTCCGGCAGGACGGGAAGAATTCCGCTCGGGCGGGATCGGCAGAACGGACGCAATTCCTTTGCAGTTTTCTCTCTCGACAGGCTGAGACCGAGCTGAATCGCTCTGAGAATAAAGATAGATCAATCAAATATATCGATCTCCGACTTTGCTCGTTGTCTACGGAGAGCGGAAGAATCCGGTCGACCAATCAAAGTTATAGATGGATTAATCATTGACTTTTGGAGCCGACCCCTTCCCCGCGGGTCGAGATTATGGAAAGAGTCTCCGATCGATCGAAATCGATGTTTCCATCGGATAAGCTGGGGCGATGCCACGACCCAGAATCGAGGACGCCGAGGAGCGCCTGCTGGCTGCGGGCCTGCAGCTCTTTGCCCGGCTCGGGGCCGAGCGCGTGAACTCGAACGCGATCGCAAAGCGGGCCCAGCTGGGAGTGGGCACGTTCTATGCCCATTTCAGCGACAAGTACGCATTGCTCCGCGCGCTGCAGATGCGGACCCTCGCTGCGATTCGGGCGGCACGAGTGCAGGCGCTCGCCGCCGCAGGGTCCGCGCCCATGGATCGGGTGCGGGCCTCCGTCGAAGCCGTGGCGCGCTTCGCCGAGAGGCATCCGGAGGCCTATCGCGTGACCTTCGGACGGGAGCGAGCCGGCGCGGCGGCGCATGGGCCGGTCGTCTCCGAGTCCAGTCGACCGACCGCGGCTGCGCTGCGCCAGCTCCAGGCGCAAGGGCTCGTCGCCGCGGATCTCGATGTCGAGCTCGCGGCGAGAGCCTATCTCTCGATGGAGGTGGGCATGCTCTTGTGGTGGCTGGACGATCCGAGCCGAACGCCGCGCAGTGCCCTGGTCGAGACGCTGTCGCGACTGCACCCCGCCGCGATGTCGACCGGCGCGGTCACAGCAGAGTGAGGCCGCTGAATCGTCAGGCTGCGAGAGCCAGTCCCGGGTCGGGTCAGCTTCGTCGCGCGCCGGGTGTTCCCACGATCGTGAGGCCGGCGAGGCCGAGCAGCATCAGGATCGCGGTGGTCGGCTCCGGAACCACGCCGATCAGCTTGCTCGAACCGTCTCGCTTGCCGTCCGGATCCCCAACGCTCGTCACGCGAACACCGAAGGCCTGCTGATTCAGGAAGCTGCCATCGAGAATTTCCGACGTGTGCATCAGCGTGAAGGTGACGCTCTGGAAGTCGTCCTTGCCGATCCCCGGCGTGCCGATTTCGATGCCGATATCGCAGGGGCAGGGCGTTCCGCCGCCATTCAGATTGCTGCCTTGACCGAGGTTCTTGACGCTGTTCGCGGCAAACTGGCTGGACGTGATGCCCGTGCCCACGACCGACAGGCCGTCGAGCAACGATTCGTCCGAGACCTGGAAGAACACGCCGCGCAGGTCGCCGATCATGTCGTCCCCAGCGACCGAGAGCGTGATCACGAGATTGCCGGGGTCCGAGCTGCTGTCGACGTTGATCGAGACGGAGAGGGCGTCGCCGGTGAAGGTCTCGGCGGTGCCTCCGTTCGAATCCGATCCCCCACCGCTGGAGATCGCGGAGGCGCCAAGCGGCATGGCGAACATCAGCAGAGTGGCGCCGAGCAGGGCGAGCGAACGGGCGGCTTGATGAGCGAAGTGATGCGCGGGGGAGCGGGGCGCCGACAGCATGAGCAGACCTCGAATGAAGCGACTCGCGAGGGTGCGAGTCGTGAGTTCGAGGTTCAGTGGGGCCCGGTAGCCGCATGTGGCAAGCAATCTGGAAGAAGGCCCGCTCGCGGCCGCGCATCGCGCCCGCAGCGAGGTGGCTGCGCGGCTCAGCCCCCGCCGAGCTGCGTGAGCAGCGTCCGCGTCGCGTCGAAGAGCGCGGGTGCGCCACCCTCGGGGCCAGGGGCCTGGGCGATCAGTCGCTGATCGGGCGTGACGCGGATCCCCGCTCGGGCTTGCGTCAGCAGCTGGACCAGCCGGTCCGGATCGATCCTGCTCTGGGTGGCGACCTGGAGCACGAGCTCGCCGCGCTGGGTCTCGATCCGCAGGATGCCGAGCCGCCGGGCCAGGATCTTCAACCGGATCACCTCGAGCAGGTTCTCGGCCTCGGCGGGCATGCGTCCGAAGCGATCGAGCAGCTCGTCTCGGATCAGCGCGACCTCGTTCTCGTCCCGCGCGCTCGAGAGCCGTTTGTAGAGGACCAGCCGCTGGGAGACGTCCGGGACGTAGGCCTCGGGCAGCCGTCCGACGACGGGCAGCTTGATCTCCGGGTCGATCCACTCTTCATGGGCCGTGCCGCGCAGCTCCTCGATCGTCTCGTCGAGCATCTCCATGTAGGTCTCGTAGCCGACCGAACGCAGGTTGCCCGACTGCTCGGAGCCCAGCAGGTCGCCAGCTCCGCGGATCTCGAGATCGAGGTTCGCGAGCCGGAAGCCCGCGCCGAGCTCGCTGAGATCCTGGATCGCTTCGAGGCGTTTCTGCGCGTCGCTCGAGAGCGCACCGACCTGCGTCGGGACCAGCAGATAGGCGTAGGCCCGGCGCTTGGCGCGGCCGACCCGACCGCGCAGCTGATAGAGCTGCGCGAGCCCGAGCGCGTCGGCGCGGTTGACGAGGATCGTGTTGACGTTCGGCATGTCGATGCCGCTCTCGATGATCGTCGTACATAACATCACGTCGGCCTCCTTGCGGAGGAAGGCGTGGATCCGATCCTCGAGCTGTCGCTCCTTCATCTGGCCGTGCGCGACCATCACGCGCACCTCGGGCACGACGCGGTTCGAGCATCTCGAGCATCGCGTCGATCGTGCGCACGCGGTTGTGCAGGAAGAAGACCTGCCCGCCGCGTCGGATCTCGCGCAGGATCGCCTCGCGGATCAGGCCCTCGTCGAACTTGCAGACCTGGGTGCGGATCGCGAGCCGGTCGACGGGCGGGGTCTCGATCACCGAGAGATCGCGGATGCCGGTGAAGGCCATCTGCAGCGTACGCGGGATCGGGGTGGCGGTGAGCGTGAGGACGTCGACGGTCTTCTTGAGCTTCTTGATGCGCTCCTTGTGGGCGACGCCGAAGCGCTGCTCCTCGTCGACGACCAGCAGACCGAGATCCTTGAACTGGATGTTCTTCTGCAGGATGCGATGAGTCGCGATCACGATGTCGACCTGTCCCGTCGCGAGACCCTCGAGCGTGTCCCTGGCTTCTTTGGGCGTGCAGAAACGCGAGAGCATGTCGACGCGAATCGGGTGATCGGCGAAGCGCTTCTCGAAGTTCTCGAAATGCTGCTGACATAACACCGTCGTCGGCGTGAGCACGACGACCTGCTTGCCGTCGAGGGCGGCGCGAAAGGCCGCGCGAATCGCGACCTCGGTCTTGCCGTAGCCGACATCGCCGCAGACCAGCCGGTCCATGGGCTTGCCCTGCTGCATGTCGCCGATGACGTCGTCGATCGCCGCCATCTGGTCGGGCGTCTCCTCGTACTCGAAGGCCGCCTCGAACTCCTCGAGCGCCAGGTCACGCCCGGAGAAGGCAAAGCCCGGGGCCAGCTCGCGGGCCGCGTGGAGGGAGAGCAGCTCGCCCGCCATGTTGCGCAGACTCGCCTTGACCTTGCCCTTGACCTTCTCCCAGGTCTCTCCCCCGAGCTTGTCGATGCGAGGCTTGACCCCGTCTGCGGATCCATATCGCTGGACACGGGAGAGGCGGTCGACGGGTAGGAAGAGCTTGTCGCCGCCGAGATACTCGATCGCGAGGAGCTCGGCCTGCTGGCCGCCGGCGGCCAGCTCCATCAGGCCGCGATAGACGCCGATGCCGTGATCGTGATGGACCAGGAAGTCGCCCGGGGCGAGCTGTGCGATGCCGTCGAGCTGCTGTCCCTCACGCCAGCCGGTGCGCGTCTTGCGGCGTTCTCGCAGGCCGAAGATCTCTTCGTCGGTGACGACGGCCAGAGCCTGGTCGTTCCAGACGAAGCCTTCGGAGATCTCGATGACCCGGAACTCGAGCCGGCCCGGGAGCGACCAGTGCCAGACGGGTCGCGGATCGGTCGCGACCTGGCCCTCGAGCTCGTACTCGAAGAGCAGGCTCTTCAGGCGCTCCGCACTCGAGAGCGAGCTGCAGGCGATCACCACGCGGAAGCGATCCGCGAGCCAGGCACGTACCCGATCGACGAGCGGCGCGAGCGCGCGCTCGTGACTGCGGGTGGTCGTGAGCTCGCGTCGCAGCTCGTCCTGGGTCGCGATCTCGACGAAGTGCCGGCCCGCCTCGCCCTCGGCGTCGAGGATGTCGAGACGCTCGATGCGAACGCAGTCCCGACCCTCGAAGGCCGCGTCGATCGACTCGGGCGACAGCAGCAGATCGGGCAGGGGCACCGTCAGCCGCTCGCCCTTCGCGGCGTCATGATTCGCCTCGATCTCGGCGAAGACCTGCTCGAAACGCGCCGCTCCCTCCGCGGGCTCCTCCAGCACGATCAGCGCATCTTCCGGCAGGTAGTCGAAGAACGACTCCAGGGCCGGCTGGATCAGCGGCGCCAGCGCCTCGCCCCCCGGCGGCACGTGCCCACGCAGCAGCGACCCGATCAGCTCGTCGATCTCGCCCGCCGCGACACCCTGGGCCGCGGCCTCTGCTCGGATCGCGTCGGAACGATCGATGATGCCGTCGCGATCGAATAACAGCTCGCGCGGCGGTGGCAGCAGGGCGGTGGCGCATTTGGTCTGGGAGCGTTGGCTGGCCGCGTCGAAGCTGCGGATCGAGTCGACCTCGTCTCCCCAGAGCTCGATCCGGACGGGCGTGGCGAGCTGCGGCGGGAAGACGTCGATGATGTCGCCGCGCACGGCGACCTCGCCCGGCTCCTCGACGAGCGCCATTCGCTGGTAGCCGAGCCCGACGAGCCGGGCGACGAGCACGTCACGATCGAGCGACTGTCCGACCGAGATCCGATGGGTCGACTGTCGAAGGACGTCGCGCGCAGGCACGCGAAGCGAGAGGGCCGAGCGCGGCGCGACCACGATCGGAGGGGATTCGTCGGGGCTGGCGACCGCCTCGCCGGCTGCGGCGCGGGCGGCTTCGTCGAGCCGATGAAGAACCTCCATGCGCTGGCTGACGAGAAAGGGCTGGGGCGAGAAGCGATCGAAGGGCAGGGTGTCGTGGCGCGGGAAGCCACGGATGCGGGACTGGCCGTCGCGCTCGCCGAGGAATCCGCGCAGAGCGATGATCGCGGCATCGGCGGCGCGAGAGTGGGGCGTCACGTAGACGACCACGCGGTCGCCGTGGGCGCGGATCAGGTGACTGGCTGCGACCCGGTTCGAGGCGCCACGCAATCCGGTGAGGCGGCCGAGGTTCTGCTGCGTGCGGGCCTCGCGCAGGAAGCGGTCGAAGGGGGTCTCGCCGCGCCTGGGCGTACGGCGTCGCTTCGCCGGGGCCTTCCCCTGGCTCTGTTCTTCGCTGACCTCGACACTCATGCTGACTGACGAATTCCCTGCCTCGAAAACACCGAAAGCCCGGTTCCCCTTCGAGGAGGGGGACCGGGCGCGCCGGAGTCTAGGGTTCTTCCCGGGATCGGCACCTGCTCCCCGGGATTCGAGGGAAATCGTGACGATCCGCTCAGCGCCCGGCGCGGGTGCCCCGCTGCCTCGCCTCGTCGATCAGCTCGAGCGTTCGTTCGGCCACCGCGTCGGGGCGATGGCGCCGTTCATAGAGCGCGCGCGCGCCGACGCCCAGGCGGCGAGCGAGCTCGGGGGAGCGGTCGAGTGCGTCGAGGGCCGCGGCGAAGGCAGCGTCCGGCGGATCACCGCGCACGACGAGCGCGTTCACGCCTCCAGCGAGGCCCCACTCCTGCTCGAGAAAGCAGACCGGGGCCGTGCCCGCGGCCAGACTGTTGGCCAGCTTGATCGGGAAGCCGCCTTCGGCGCGTCGCGTGACGAGGCTGGTGCGCGCCGCCTCGAAGAGCGCGCGCATCTCGGCCTCTCGCGGGATCCACAACACCCTGAGGCGCCCCTGTCGAAGCGGCTGCCAGGCTCGGATCTCCGGGTCATGGCTGGCGATCACGATCTCGGGCGGGTGTGCGTTGCCCCGGCGCAGCGCGCTCACCCGGGCCAGCAGCTCGAGCTCCTGATAGCCGTCGAGGTTTCCCGAGTAGAGATCGAAGCGCCCGGGCTCGAGTCCGTATCGCCTGGCCGTGGCGCCCGGATCGAGCCGATCGAGATCGAGGCGCGGATCCGGAATCGGCGGGGCAATCACGGCCCCGGGTGCGTCAGAGTCATGACGCATGACGCGCTCGGCAGATTGCGTCAAAGCAATCCACGCGTGGGAGCCGCGCACCGCGAAGCGGTCGAGGCCTCGACCCAGCCGCTCCACAGCTCCGCGGAGCCCGCCGCGGAGCCTCTCCCGGGTCTGATCAGGAGTCGCCGAGATTTCCGGGAAATCCCTTTGATTCAGATACTTGGAGTAGTAGGGGAGCTCGTTTTCGAGCAGCGTATGCAGGCAGTAGACGGCCACGGGGCCGCGGCCATGGGCGTCGCGGGAGAGCGTACGGGCGGCCAGGGCGGCCTCGATATGATGCGTCAAGATTGCGTCATAGCCGCAGTCTTGCAGCATTTTTGACGCAACTGCGTCATGCAGGGCGCGAGCCAGTCCGAGGTCGGCGAGCGGTCTGCCCCAGCTCGGGCCTGATCTCAGGCTGGCGGGCGCGGTCCAGGCCGGGGCCTTTCGATGCACGAAGCCGTCGAGGGCGCGCCACTGCTCCGGCGCATCGGGGGCGGGCGGCTTTCCGCTCGCATAGGTCAGCAGCTCGACCTCGGCGCCGGCTGCCCGCAGCGCGAGCGCCTGCTCCTGGAAGTAGACCTGTGAGCCCTGGGCGTGCGGATAGGGAAAGGCACCGACGAGCAGAAGGCGCATCCTGCTCAGCGCTGTGCCCCGAGCTCGGGCTGCACGACGCTCGGATCCTCGGCGCTCAGCTGAGGGCGTGCGCTTCGGGGATGCAGGTCGGAGTAGAGCTGGGACATCTCGATCAACGCGCGCAGGATGACGCGAGGATGGGCGCCGCTCTGGGTTCCCGCCCGGCGCGGTTGATGGCTCACGGGGATCTGCTTGATGCGGAAGCCGGCGGCCTTGGCGCGTGCCAGGATCTCGGTGTTCACGAAGGCGCCGATCGACTCGATCGGAATCGCGTCGAGGACCTCTCGCCGGAAGACCTTGAAGGCGCAGTCGATGTCGCGAATCGGGAGATCGAAGACCTGGCGCACCAGCTCGCCCCAGATGCGCGCGATCACCCGGCGCAGCCATGGGTCACGCCGGGGCGCGCGGAAGCCCGCCACGATCTCCACCTCCTCGGTGTGCTCGAGGAGCTTCGCGATCTCACGCAGATCGAATTGCAGATCGGCGTCACTGAAGAAGACCAGCTCGCCGCGCGCCTGGCGCAGGCCCGCTCGAAGCGCGGCGCCGTAGCCGAGGTTGGTCGCATGATGAACGCTTCGAATGCGGGGATCGCGGGCCGACCAGAGGGCGAGCACGCGCGCGCTCTGGTCGAGGGACCCGTCGTCGACGATCACGATCTCGAAGTCGACCCCGAGCTGTTCGCCGATCTTGACCGCGCTCTCGAGCAGTGTCGGCAGGTTGTCCGCCTCATTGAAGGCGGGGAAGACCAGCGATAGCTCCGGGAGACCGGGCTCGTCGGCTTCAGTCGCCGAGCGCGACCCCACGCGAATGATCTCGCTCATTCGAGATATCCCAGGGCCCGCAGTCGCTCGGCCACCATCTGCTCCTCGTCGTCGTCATAGGCGACGGGATTCGCGTCGCGGCAGGCGTCCTCTTCACCGGAGGCCTCCCAGGCTAGACCCATCGCCGAGGCGAGCCAAGGGGCGACACGGGACAGGCGGGTCGGTGCCGGCGGCAGCGCGCGATGTGCGTCGGCGGAAGCGATCCAGATGCCGTCGTTCCGATGGGTTCCATTCATACCCCGGCCGCGCCCGCCCGCGTGATCAGCGGTCTCGAGCACCCGCACGCTCGGGATCCCCGCGCCCTGCCTCCCGCCTTCGGACCACGGCGTTGGGACGAGGGACAGGCCATGTCGACCGTCGAGGGCGAGCTCGATCACGATGTCCGGGGCTCGCTCGGCGTAGGGGCCTCGATGCACCTCCTCCCGGCGAAGCGCTCGCGCCACGACGGGCGCACCGGAGGGCAGGCGCCACTCGCGCAGCCCCTCGATCACCTGATCGCGAACGTGTTCGTATTCTTCCGGCGCGACGCAGCCCTGCGCCTCGCGGCCCGCCAGATTGATCCAGATGCCCGGATTCGTGTTGGCTTCCTCCGAGAAGGCGAGGGTGCGTGACCAGTCGAGCCCCCCGAAGCGGGCGCGGCTCTCGAGCTCCGCGGCCGCCGCCCGCGCGCGTCGGAAGAGCTGCTGGGCGAGCGCGGCGGGCAGCATCCGAAGGGCGAGATTGCGCAGCCCCCGGGCCGCGCGATCGACGAAGCGTCCGAGCCCCTCCCGGCGCACGAGCCAGCCGCGCTCGGCGAGGAAGCGGTTCAGATGCACGACCTTGTCCGAGGCCGTGCCCATGCCGTGATCCGAAAGCACGACGCAGAGCGTGTCCGGCCCGGCGGCCTCGCGCAGCACGCCGCAGGCCTCGTCGAGCCTTCGGTACACGTCGGCCAGCGCCGTTCTGCGTGCGTCGCTCGCGCCCGGGTCATGGCGCGGTGACTCGGGGTCGTGGTCGCGGAAGTAGTGGTGTCCCGCGGTGTCGCTCTCGGAGAAGACGACCATCGTGAGCGCCGGCATCGCGCCGCCGCCCCGCGCCTTCAGCTGGTCGATCGCCTCGAGCGCGAAGTCCCGCTTGCGATCGATCCGGGCGAGCAGCGTCGAGACCGCCCGCTCGTGGAAGTCATCGGCGCGCGAGGACTCGTTCAGCTCGGGTCGCATCCAGGGGCCCGCCTTCGCGGCGATCGACCGGTAGAGCGCCGGATCGCTGGCGCTGCGTTCGTCGGTTCCGGTCGACACGGGCGCATCGAAGCCGCAGACGAGCAAGCCGTCGAGCGCTTCGGGCGGGTGCGTGGCCGGCATGCCCAGCACGAGGACACGCCCGCCCGCGTCGCAGACCCGCTTCCAGATCGAGGGAGCCCGCCGATCGGTCGCGTTGACGAATCGCAGGCGATAGCGCCCCGGAAGCTTCTGCGTGAAATCAAAGATGCCGTGGTCGGCTGGCTCGAGACCCGTCATGAATGACGACCAGGCGGGGAAGGTCACCGGAGGCGTGGTGCTCGGAAGCGCGACGGACTGCCCGGACGCCATCCAGGCCGCCAGGTTCGGAAGCGCCCCGTCTTCCACGAGCGGTCTGATCACGTCGAAGGTCGCGCCGTCGAGAGCCAGGACCAGCACCGGGCGCAGCGCCCGGTGCGTGCTCGTCGCCTCGGCCTCGGCCGCCCGCGCCAGCGCGTCGGTCGCCGCAGGCGTCTCTGTGTTCGAGGGTTGGCTCACGGAACTCCTGGTCGCGCGCCGGGGCAACGAGAATCGCGGCCGGGATTGGACACCGGCTGCCCGCCTCGCGCAACGCCGCGATGCGCTGCGAGCGATTTCCGGTCCGCGTGCTGCTCGCGCCGGCCTGGCCGCCGATTGCAACAAAATATCCAAAAGCTGTCGCTTTTCGTTTCGAGTCGCTGACGATTCCTGCGCGTGCTAGCTTGCGCCGCCCCGATGACCCGACTGCGCGAGCGTGAAGGTCTTCGAGGCGCCCGGCCCGACCGGGCATCGGCTGATTTCAGCCGGACCAGATTCGAAATCCAGATGCGGCGTCCCCTCCGAAGGACGCCTCCCAGCTCGAGCACGGGATCCCCGCAAACGTGGGGTGAGCGTTCCCGAGCAGCATCGCCCGCGACGAACTCGACCGACTCCGGAGACTACCCGGATGCGCAGCACGAGTTCCAATCCGGACGAGGAGAGCCACCTAACATGTCCATCGAACTTCTCTGCAAGAAGCTGGGGATGACCCAGATCTTCGTCGAATCCGGCCAGGCCGTTCCGGTCACGGTCCTCGAGGCCGGCCCCAACGTCGTCGTCCAGAAGAAGACGCCGGAGAAGGACGGCTATACCGCCGTCCAGCTCGCCTTCGGCGACCGCCGCGAGAGTCTCTTCACGAAGGCCGAGAAGGCGCATTTCGAGAAGAACGGCGGATCGGCGCCGAAGCGTCATCTCGCCGAGTGCCGCCTGACCGAGGAAGAGGCGGCGGCCCTCGAGCCTGGCATGGAGATCACCGTCGGCATCTTCGGTGAAGGGCAGCGCGTCGACGCGATCGGAACCAGCAAGGGACGCGGCTTCACCGGCGTGGTCAAGCGACACGGCTTCAAGATCAAGAAGCGTACGCACGGTACCCACGAGAACTTCCGGCACGCCGGCTCGATCGGCGCCGGCTCCGATCCGGGCAAGGTGATCAAGGGCATGAAGATGTCCGGTCAGCACGGCAACGTGCGAAAGACCACCCTGAATCTCGAAGTCGTTCGCGTCGACACGGATCGGAATCTGCTCTTCGTGCGCGGGGCGGTGCCCGGCCACAAGAACGGGTTGGTCAAGATCCGCACGGCGACCAAGCACGGCGATCAGGGCCTCGGCACGCCGCCCGGTCAGGATGCGGCGCCGTCCGAAGCGGAGCAGGCAGAGGCCAGCGAATAACGTTCGGCGCCGGCCCGACCGCCAGGCGGCGGGCCGCGCACCCGACGATCGACACCAGGCCCGCGGGCTCGCCGGGCCCGCGCCAACCTCGATTCGTCGGCGGGCTTCTGCAATCCTCCGCCGCGGAGGATGCCATGACCCATTCGCTGCGTTCGGCTCGATTCCCCAGGCTCCTTGCCCTGCTGCTGATCCTCGTCTCGCTCACGACCGGCGGCTGCACGGGTCTCGGAGGCGAGACCGAGGGGTCGTCCGGGGAGTCGTCGTCGGGTGGATCGTTCACGATCGCGATGATTCCCGACACGCAGAACTACGTGGACTACACGCATCAGAAGGACGAGGGCTTCGCGATCGACGCCGCGGAGCTCTTCATCGAGCACATGAGCTGGGTGGCGGAGCGAGGCCGCGCAAACGGCGGTGACATCGCCTTCGTCGCATCGGTCGGCGACACCTGGCAGCACCCGACCCTGTGGATCGATCCCGAGCACGAGGCGATGGGCATCGGTCGCGTCGACAACCCCTTCTTCGGCGGTCATTTCGATCCTTCGCCGAAGGTGCGGTCGGTCGAGGTCCCGAAGGCGATCGAGGGCTATGAGCTGATCGCCGCCGCCGGGATTCCCTTCGGCGTGCCGCCGGGCAATCACGATTACGACGCGATGTACAACGTCGACAGCTACCCGCCCAACACGACCAAGAAGCCGCAGGACATCACCTTCGATATCGCCGATCTCGGCGTGCTGCACGTGGGCGGGCTCGAGAGCTTCCTTTCCGCCTTCGGCGAGGACACGCCCTTCTTCGCGGACAAGCCCTGGTACGTCGGCGCCTTCGAAGGCGGGACGAGCAGCGCGCAGGTCTTCGAGGCCGGCGGCTATCGCTTCCTGCATCTGGCGCTCGAGATGCAGGCGGGCGACGACGTGATCGCCTGGGCGACCAGCGTGATCGCGGCGCATCCCGGCCTGCCCACGATCATCAGCACGCACGACTATCTCAGTCCGACGGCCGAGCGTCTCTCCGGCGGCTTCCTGGACTTCACGCTGGTCGATCCCGAGAATCACAACACGCCCGAGCAGCTCTTCCAGAAGCTGATCGTCCCGAACGACCAGATCTTCCTGGTGCTCTGCGGCCACTACCACGGGCAGGCCTTTCGCATCGACGAGAATGCTGCCGGCCACCAGGTCTACCAGGTGCTCGCCGACTATCAGGATCGCGGCCAGATCGGGCTCGACGCGGGCGAGCCGCCCCGCGGTCTGATGGGCGGACCGACGGGGCTGGGCGACGGCTGGCTGCGGCTGCTGCGCTTCGACACGGCGTCGGATCCGCCGAAGATCGCGATGCGAACCTTCTCGACCTACTACGACGAGTACTCGAGCGGGCTGGCGACCTACGCCGAGTGGTATCGCGCGCACGAGCAGCCGAAGATGAGCGATGCCGAATTCCTGGCCGCCGAGGAATACGACATCGTGCTGCAGGATTTTCGCGAACGCTTCGGATTACCCGCGCCTTGAGTCGCGGCGGGCGGATGCTCGTCGTCGGCGCCAGTGGCATCGTCGGCCGCGCCGCCTTCGAGCACTTCGCGACTCGGGACGGATGGGAGGCCATCGGTCTCTCGCGACGCGCCCCCGATCTGGAGGTCGGCCTGCACCGTGCGCTCGATCTTCAGGACCCCGAGGCCTGTGCGCGCGGACTCGACGAGCTCGGCCCGATCAGCCACGTCGTCTACGCGGCGCTGCAGGAGAAGCCCGGCCTCGTCGAAGGCTGGTTCGATCCCGAGCTGATGGAGACGAATCGGCGCATGCTCGAGAACCTGCTCGACGCGGTGACGCCGGGCGGCGCGCTGGCTCACGTGAGTCTCTTGCAGGGGACCAAGGCCTATGGTGCGCATGTCGGGGGAATGCGCGTGCCGGGTCGGGAGCGCGATGCGCGGCACCCGCACGAGAATTTCTATTGGCTGCAGGAAGATCTGCTGCGCGAGCGCGCGGCGCGCGACGGATTCTCGTTCACGATCTGGCGGCCGCCGGTGATCTACGGGCACGCATTTCGCGCGCCGATGAATCCGATCGCGCCGCTCGTGACCTTTGCGGCGGTCGCGAAGCACGAGGGCCGGCCGCTGTGCTGGCCGGGGGGCGCGACCGGACCCGTCGACGCGATGGACGCTCGTCTGCTCGCGCGGGCGTTCGAGTGGGCCGCGCAGGCGCCGGCCGCGCGGAACGAAGTCTTCAATGTCTCGAACGGGGACGTCTTCGTGTGGGAGAACGTGTGGGCAAGCGTCGCGCAGGCGATGGGGATGGACGTCGCTGAGCCCGAGCCCCTTCGGCTGGCCGAGTTCATGCCGCCGAAGGCCGCCGTGTGGGATGAGATCGTCGCGGCCCACGGCCTGCGCGCGCCGGGGCTGATGGAGTTCGTCGGCGACTCCTTCATCTATCTCGATCTGCATCTCGGTCTCGGCCGGGAGCGTCCCGCGCTCCCGAACCTGCTCTCGACGATCAAGCTCCGGCAGGCGGGCTTCGGCGATTGCCTCGACTCCGAGGACATGCTCGTCTGGTGGATCGAATGGATGCAGCGCGAGCGCTTGATCCCGCCGGCTTAACCCTGGGCGCGCGGAGCTGATATCGTCCGCCCCCCATGGCCCGATACAATCGCAAAGACCATCTGCATCAGCGCGCCAAGAAGGACGGCCTGCGCTCGCGCGCTGCCTACAAGCTCGAAGAGGTGCAGAAGCAGTTCAAGCTGCTGTCGAAGGGCCAGCGGGTCGTCGATCTCGGCTGCTGGCCCGGCGGCTGGCTCGAGGTGGCGGCGGGTCTCGTCGGACCTTCGGGGCGCGTGGTGGGGGTGGACCGCGCGCAGGTCGATCCACCGATCCCGCTCGCGAATGTGGCCTCCCTGGTGGGGGACCTCGAGGACACGGACATCGCGCCGCGCCTGCTCACGGAGCTGGCCGGGGGCGACGCGAGCGACGACGCCGCGGCAGCGAAGAGCGCCGACGGGGACGACGGGGCGTCGGGCAGGCTGGCGGACGTGGTGCTCTCGGACGCCGCGCCCAAGCTGACGGGTGTGCGCGAGACCGATCGGGCCAACGAGGAGCGATTGCTGGAAGCGATCGAGGCGCTGCTTCCGGAGCTGCTGGCGCCGGGCGGCTCGCTGCTGATCAAGATCCTCGAAGGGCCGGAGGCGCAGGCCGTCGACAAGCGAATGCGGGGGCGCTTCGCGAAGGCGAAGACGGTGAAGCTCGAGTCGACCCGCAAGGGGAGCACCGAGCGGTACCTGGTGGCTCGGGGCTGGAAGGGCGCTTGAGCGGGTGCCGGACCGGCTTCGAAGGTCCGGCCGCGCTGTCTCGAATCCGATAGACTCGGCGCCCCGAAACCCAGAGCGCGCATTCGCGGACCCGTGCCGTCGGGGTCCCGTCGCTCGTCTTCGAGCCAGGAGTCTCCCATGGAAAGCCCCCGCCCCTTCAACGTCCTCGGTGTGCAGCAGATCGCCGTCGGCGGTCTCGACAAGAACAAGCTTCGCCGATTCTGGGTGGACATCATGGGGCTTCGCTACGGGCACTCCTACACGAGCGAGAAGGAGAACGTGGACGAGGACATCTGCGAGACGGGCGCCGGGGCGTTCACGGTCGAAGTCGACCTGATGCAGCCGATCGATCCCGAGAAGCGCCCGAAGGTCCACGACCCGGCGCTGAACCACGTGGGGCTCTGGATCGACGATCTCGCGACGGCCGTCGCGTGGCTCGAGGCGCAGGGCGTCCGCTTCACGCCGGGCGGGATCCGCAAGGGCGCCGCCGGCTACGACGTCTGCTTCATCCATCCCAAGGGCAACGACGAGTTCCCGATCGGCTCGGAGGGCGTGCTCGTCGAGCTCGTGCAGGCGCCCGACGAGGTCAAGCAGGCCTTCGAGACGATCGCCCGCGCGTCCGGCTAGATACCCGGCCGGGCATCCGTGAAGACACCCGAGCGGCCAACCGTCACTCGACTTCGATCCGGCCGCCTAATATCGCGTCGCCTCGGCGTTCTCGAGGCTGATCTGGTCGTTCAGCGTCCAGAAGTCGTAGGCCACGCCGATCATCAGCAGGCCTCCGGTCAAGAGATAGACGAGGCCCGAGATCCACTTGCCCAGGTAGAAGCGGTGGATGCCGAAGACGCCGACGAAGGTGAGCAGCACCCAGGCGATCGTGTAGTCGATCGGGCCTTCGTTGAAGCGGAGGTCCGCGTCGCGCTCGAGCGAGGGCATCAGGAAGAGGTCGATGATCCAGCCGATGCCGAGCAGGCCGAAGGTCAGCAGATAGATCGTTCCCGAGATCGGCTTGCCGAAGTAGAAGCGGTGGGAGCCGAGGAATCCGAAGATCCACAGGATGTACCCGACGACGAGGGAATGCGTCTTTTCTTGCTCGGACATCGAATCGATTCTCCTTGGCAGAGGCAGAGGCAGAGACGAAGCGCGGCGACGGTCATCCGCTCTGCGAGCGCGACCGGGTCGGCAGGATCAGGCGACCTCAGGCCACATTTTCGTGTCGTGGGGCGGGCACGGCCGGTCCGAGCAGCACCGCGACCCACTGGGTCCCCGGCTGACTGCCGAGCAGGATCCGCAGCAGGACCGTCAGCGGAACCGCGAGCACCATCCCGACGGGCCCGAGCACCCAGCCCCAGAATACCAGCGACAGGATCACGATCAGCGGCGAGAGGCCCATGCCGTCTCCCATCACGCGAGGCTCGAGGAAGCTCCCGACGGCGATGTTGATCACCAGGTAGACGAGGGCCACGAGTGCCGCGACCTGCGGGCTGTTGTCGACGAGCGCCAACGCCACCACCGGAATCGCCGCGATCACGGATCCGACCGCCGGCACGAAGTTCAGCAGGAACGCGATCAGCGCCCAGAGCGGCGCGAACTTGACGCCGAGCAGGATCAACGCGCCGTAGGCCAGCAGGCCCGTCAGCGTGCTGGTGAGCGTCTTGATCCCGAGGTAGCGGCGGATCGATTCGCCGATCTCGGTCATCCGACCTTCGATCTCGGGCGAGTCGCCGAAGGCTTCCCGGACCTTGCGGGGAAAGCTCGAGGCCTCGAGCAGGATGAAGCAGACCGTCAGGAAGAGCAGGAAGGCGTTGTTCAGCAGGGAGCCCAGGTTGCCGGCGAGATTGCCGGCCATCCCCAGAGCGGCCTTGGGATCGAAGGGGTTCGCCGCGTCCGGCGAGGTTCCGAAGTCGATCCCGAAGTCCTCGAGGGTGACCGTGAGCGAGGCGACGATCGAGCCGAAGCGGGCCTGGTAGGAGGGCAGCAGCCGGGTGAACTCGTTGATCGAGGAGCTCATCAGGCCGCCGAAGACGGCGCCGATGCCGAGCAGCCCGAGCACCACGACGATCAGGGCGATCGGGTTGGGCAGCCCGCGATCCCGCAGCCAGAACAGCGCGGGCGCGCAGAGCAGGCCGATGAACGCGGCGAGCAGGAAGGGCACGAAGAGCGAGCTGGCGGCCTTGAGACCGGCCACGATGACCACCACCCCGGCGACGCCGAGGATCGTGTTGGTGGCGGTGTGGGAGCTTTCGGTGACCACCGCGAGAGCATGCCGCGGCTCGCCTCCGACCGACAGTGGGCGGGAGCATTCTGCGTCAGGCTGCTAGCGTCGCGACAACGGAGGCGGGTGATGAGCGACACGGGTTGGAAGGATTTCGACCTCGCGAAACTGGTCGAGCGGGCCGAGACGCGGGGCACGCCGTATCTCGAGTTCCTGCGCATGCCGCAGCTTTCCTGCGGCATCTACTCGCTGAAGGCGGGCGCGGTCGACACGCAATCCAGTCACGACGAGGACGAGGTGTATTTCGTCCTGAAGGGTCGCGCGACGATCATCCTCGACGGGCAGGAGAAGGCGCTCGGTCCCGGCACGATCCTCTACGTGCCGGCGGACACGCCGCACGAGTTCGTCGACATCGAAGACGACCTCTCGCTGCTCGTCTTCTTCGGCTCGGGCGGTCCTTCGGGCGCTCAGGTCTGACTCGGCGGCGCCCACGCGCGCGAGGATTCCATGGCCCGACTCTCAGCCCCCGCCGAGGATTCCGAACGTGCTCGTCGCGTCGCTGACCGCGAGTGCGGGACCTGCTCGCATTGCTGCAGCGTGCTGCGCGTCGACGAGCTCGGAAAGCGCGCGGGACTCGACTGCGTGCACCAGCGTGGGCAAGCGGGCTGCGCGATCCACGCGGAGCGACCGTCGATCTGCCGCGCCTATGAATGCCTCTGGCTCCAGGGCGGACTCGAGGACGACGAACGACCGGACCGGACCGGAGGCATCGTCGATCTCGAGACGACCGGCATCGGCCTGCGGCTCGGGATTCGGGAGGTCCGCCCCGGCGCCTTCGATGAATCTCCGGCGCTGCAGGCGATCGCCGCGCGCTACCGCGAGCAGATGCCCGTCCGGATCACCGACGCCCACGACATCATGAACCCCGACCGGCCCTTTCGCGTGCTGCTCGCGGAGGGCGTCGAGCAGCGCCTCTCGGGGGACCGCATGGAAGTCTTTCGAGACGACGTTCTGGTCGAGCGGAAAAGACTGCCCTGGGCGGAACGGCTCGGTCGGCGCCTCTCGATCGCGGTCCGGCGGCTCTCGCTCGGACGGGACTGACGAGGCGCTCAGGGACGCTGCGACGAGTTTCGATCACTTTTCGTTGCCAAACGTGCACATCGAAGCACGGGGCTCGTTCACGTCGTGACTTTTCGGCGCACTCGCGCCTAGCATGCGTGTGGAGCCGCGCGTCGGAAGGCCGCCGGCAGGATCGCGGGAACGAAACGGTCCCAACGAAGCGAAGGCCATGAAGACCCGCACGGCGAGAGAATCGAGCAGTCGAGCAGAATCCGGTGATTCGAGGGCGTCGACGCGCCGATCCGCATATAATCGGTCGATCCGGCGCAGGAGATCCGAATGACAGAATCCCCCCTCCAGCCCGCGCGTGGTCGGCGCGTTGCGGCCTTCGTTCGGCACGGTCATTTCGATCGGCCGGAGGCGACGGCGAGCGCGCAGTCGCTCTACCCGCTGAGCGCGAAGGGTCGCGTGCAGGCCGCGGAAGCGGTGGGTCCGATCCTCGAGCTGTGTGCGGATCTAGGGCTCGAAGTCGACTCGCGAATCGAAGCCTCCCAGCTGCTGCGCGCGTGGCAGACCGCGAAGCTCCTGGCGGAGTCCCTCGGCGAACGAACCGGCCGACACTTTCATGTGATCCAGCGCGACGAGCTGATCGAGCGCGGCCTCGGGAGCGCGACGAACCTGACCTTCGATCGCATCGAGGCGCTGATCGCGGCCGACCCGCGGCAGGTGCAGCTTCCGCGAGGCTGGCGGCGCATGCCCGAGTTCCGGTTGCCCGTGCAGGGAGCGGAGTCCTTGATGCAGGCGGGCGCTCGGGTGGCGGCGCGGGTGGCAGCGAGTCTGGACGCGATTCCCGAAGACGATCCGCGTGACCTCGTGCGACTCTTCGTCGCGCATAGCGGCTGTCTGCGCCACGCGGCGGTCACGCTCGGCGCGATCGACGTGCGCGTCGTGCCGGGGCTCTCGATGGACTTTGCGCAGACGGTGATGATCGAGAAGCTGCCGAACGGTGATTGGGTCCACATCGGCGGCCAGTTCCGCAAGCAGCTGCCCGGGAGCTGAGCCGCTTCGCTCGGGGTCCCGTCGCCAGCGATCAGTCCTGCGCGAGCAGTCCGACGTGCTTCTCGTCGAGATGGCCTGCCTCGTACATCCAGCGAACCGTGTCGGCGTAGGTCTCGCGCGCGCTGCGAAATTCGATGTCGAGCTCCCGGGTCGTCCGCTCGGCGTCCACGCCGGGCCATTGCGTCGCGTACTCCATGGCGTCGCGCGTGAGGGGGAAGCGGAAGTCGTAGATCCATCGCTTGATCCAGTCGCCGACGGTGCCAAGCGCCCGAAAGGCCGGCCCGGGCATGGGGAAGCGGAGCAGCCGCGTGCCCGTGATCTCGTCGAGGACGCGATAGGTCTCGTGCCAATCGAGGAAGGGACCGGCCGCCGCATAACGTGCGGGACCCTCCGGCAGCTCGAGCAGCCGGAGATGGAGCTCGGCAAGATCGCGCACGTCCACGATCTGGTAGCCGCTCGACGTGGTCACGCCGGTCTGCTTGAAGAAGATGTAGACCGCTTCGTTGGCGTCCGAGAGCCCGGGATCATCGGGCCCGATGATCCCCGTCGGGTACGAGACGCGAATCGGCGCGCCATCCTGCTGCATGAAACGAATCCGATGCTCGGCCTGGGCCTTGCTCTGGGCATAGGCCGTCGATCCCGCGGAGATCGGCATGTCGAGATGGATCGTCCCGCAGCCGGGCTCGAAGAAGATCGACGAGCTCGAGACGTAGACGATCGAGGGCAGCCCGCGTCGGACCGCGCCGCCCACCACCAGCTCGACGCCGCGCGCGTTGGTATCGAGGACCTTGCGTGCGTCAGCGCGTCGCATCGAGACGAAGGCGGCCCCGTGATAGACCGCGTCACAGCCCTCCATCGCGCGCTCGACCGACTCGGCGTCGGTGATGTCTCCGACGATCACGTCCTGCTCGGGGATGCCGATGCCGAGCGGGTCGTAGATCTCGCGCACCTTCTCGGGGCTGCGCACGAGCAGCCTGACCGAATGGCCTTCGGCGAGAAAACGTCGAACGGTGTGGGAGCCCGCGAAGCCGGTGCCCCCGGTGATCATCACGCGCATGGCTTGCTCTACTGGCCTCCCACTCGACGGTACTCGCCGCACCGAACGGCCGGATGCTAACCCGGGGCTCGGCGCGTGGGGAAGCGAACGCCGCGCGGAATGGGCACACTCGGAGCGACCTGGCGTCCGATCGAGGAGGTCCGATGGCCCGATCTGCCGACCCCGTACGGGATTCAGCCCGTGGTCCAGCGGGCCTCCGGGTCGCGGGGCCCGCAGCGGTGATGGCGCTCGCCCTCGTCGGTTGCGGTCCGCCCGGCACGATTCCCGCCCGCCCGCCGCCTGCTAGTCGTCCTTCGACTTTTCCAGCGCGTCCTGCAGGATCGAGACCTTCGGTCGGATGAAGATCCCTTCGGCCTCCGAGCAGAGCCGCTCGTGGTCACCGCTGCCCGTCCGCATCTCGCCTTTGATGAAGATCTTCACACCCTCCTCGCGGTCGATCCAGCTTCGCATCCGAATCGGTTGGCCGATGGGGGTCAGCGATCGGTAGACGATCTTGAGCGTGCCCGTGAAGCCGCCGGTGCCGAGCATCGCGCCGAGGCTGCCGAGCAGCTCGTCGAAGACCAGGGCGATCACGCCGCCGTGGACCGCGGTCGGCGGCCCGTTGTAGGGGGCGTCGAAGCTGTGAACGGCGCGCAGCTCGCGGCCTTCGAGCTTGAAGTCGACGGGCGGGGCGATCGGGTTGAGCGGACCGATGATCGGGCTGTAGGGGAAGTACTCGGCGGGAACGTCGGTGTCCACTTCCATGCCGCCGAGCGACTCGTCGAGCACGAGTCCTCTCTGGGCGTAGGGACCTGGATGGTCGTAGGGCGCGAGTCGAGCCGCCAGGGCCTCCGCCTCGCGGGTGAACTCCTCGAGCAGATCGGCCGGAGCCTTGGTCTTGCGGATATGCGAGATCAGCTGGCGGACGGAGTCCGCCGCGGCCGTCAGCGCGTCGAGATAGGATTCCTGGTCGTTCATGGCTTCGTGGGTCGGGTGTCCGGACGGGCTAGAGGGCAGGACGAATTTCCGATGATTCGGATTCAAGGGATTCCGTCAGACGAGCTCCGCGTGCTTCGCGGAGCGGCGCTCACGATAGCCTCCGAGATCCAGAACGTGGTCGATCTCGAGCGCAGCATTCGAGAGGGCCGCTCGAACGCTGCGGCCCACTCCAGGGCCCACTTGCCCAGCCACTCATCACGGGTCGATGCCGATCTGGGCAGTCTGCGGCGCAGGACTCATCCGGAGCACCCCCTGGCTCGACCCGACCTCGGAAGAGCGTTGGCATGCCCATTGCTTTCTCCGGTTGGAAATCAGGAGGATGCCCGTATGAACCGTACCCATCGATCACTGGCCCTCGGTCTTTTCGCGGCGATCTCGACGGGGATCGCGGTGGTGGGCGGTGCCCAGGCCGGTGATCGCGAAGCCGAGGCTCTCGACGAAGAATCGCTCGAAGCGGGCAGTCTCGTCGTCTGTGATCACGAAGGCAAGCTGGCGGCGGCCAAGGAGGCCTTGTTGGCGGGTGATCGTCCGGCCGCGATCGCTCACCTGAAGGCCGCGAAGGCCCTGCTCGTCGAATGCGAGCGACGAGCGGGCGAGGCGGAGGCCGAATCGGAAGGGAGGCAGCCGGCGAGTCAGGTGATCTGAGCGATCGGTCCCGGAGCCGCGCCGCTCGCCAAACCCATCGGCGTCCGAACTGCATCGAGTCCGGACGCCGACCTGGTCTGCATCAATTCGACGATGTCTGCGGAGGACGATCCCTTTGTCGGGCTCGTCTGCCGCGGCCTGCCTGTGATCAGCGGCGCGACTGAGACTCCAGCTGATCGATCATCTCATCGATCATCCGGATCTCTTCTCGAAGCTGAGCTCGAGTGACCACGCCCTGCTTCGGGCCGGCGGTGAGCTGCCTCTTCAGGGTCGCGAGCTTGACCTTCGACTCATGGATCCGCTCGCTCGTCGTGACCGGCACCTGGGAGGCGCTGGCTCCGAGCAGGGCATTGAGGCGTGCGCTGTCCACCTCCTGCCCTCGTTCGAGGGAGAGGATCATCGAGTCGAGATCCTCGATCTCCTGCTGAACCCGAGACTGGGCCGCGTGCCCCATCTTCGGGCCTGCCACGCTCTTTCGCTGGAGCGCATCCCGTCGTTCGGTCGCCCTGTTCGCGAGCGCGGTGGCGTCATCGGTCTGGACGCCCGTCGTCTCGTCGAGAAGGCTCGCGACACGCTCGGAATCGAGCGCGCCTCCGGCCTTCAGCCGCTCGATCTCGTCTCGGATCGCGCGCTCATGGTTTCGAATCGCGCTGTGCTGCGCGACTCCCTGTTTGTGGGCCGACACCAGTGAGTCCGAGAGTGCATCGGCTCTCGCTTCGAGTCGGGCAATGGCGCCCGCCTTGTCTGTGGAAGAGGCATGAGAGACCGAAGTCACCGAGACAGCAAGCAGCCCGACCGCCAAACCCATCGCGAACCGTTTCCAAGTGGACATGATTCATCTCCTTCAGGAGTGTGCTTGAATGGGCGCATTCGGGCAGAATGATGGAGCGATCCGAGGGCGCGTCAACTCCCGAGCGGGTCGGGTCGATTCGAGATTCTCGAGCCTCCTCCTTCTCTGACTTTCCTCGTCGGATTCGGGCCCAGCCGTCTCGACCGCTGCCCTCGATCTAGAGCCCCAGCACCCGGAGCGCATTCTCGCGCAGGAACTTGGGCCAGACGTGCTCGCGGAAGGCGACGTTCGGCATGTCCGTCATGATCCGCTCGAGCGACAGGCCCATCGGGAAGTAGCCCGCGTAGATGATCTTGTCCGCGCCGCGGGTGTTGGCGTAGTTCACGATCTCCTCGGGGTAGTGCTTGGGTGCGAAGGCCGAGGTCGAGTAGTAGAGGTTCGGCCACTTGAGCATCAGCTTCATGGCGAGCTTCTCCCACGGCTCGCAGCCGTGGCGCGTCACGAAGACGAGCTCGGGGAAGTCGTACATCACGCGGTCGATGCGCTCGACGTGCTGGCAGGCCATGGGTAGCCGCGGCCCGGGAACACCGGCACACACGAAGATCGGCACGCCGAGCTCGACGCATTTCGCGTAGATCGGGTAGAACTGCGGCGCGTCGATCGCGACCTGGGGATTGCAGCCGGCCGGGAACGCTCCGAATGCGCGCACGCCGAACTCCTCGTAGTCCCGAACCATCTGGCGGACGCCTTCCATGCCCTGGTTCGGATCGACGCTGCCCGACGGGATGAACCGATCGGGATGATCCTTGAGCGCCTTGGCGGAGACGTCGCCGCCCACGCCGACGAGACCCCGCTCGACGCCGAAGCGATCCATCTCGTGCAGCGTGACGTCGATCGGGTTCTCCGTGCCGTAGAGCTCCTTCGGCACGTTCTTGAACATGTACTCGACGGGGAAGTCGAAGCCGTCCCGCGACTCCGGATCGCGCAGCGCCTTGCGGATGAACTCGTACTGGGAGAAGTCACTGGCGGGGAATCCGATCATGCAGTCGATGATTCCGGCGCCGCCGATCAGATCGCTGGCGGTCGTCATGTGGGTCGTCCTTCTTCTTTTTTGTTGTCTTCGATGGGAGCAGCGTACGCGCCCGGTGGGCCGCGATCGTTCGTGGCGATATCCGGGCCGAGGCGACGAACGGGTCGCCGAGCATAACGCGCCCGCGAGCCATCCGGTCTAGGCTCTCCCAACGCGCGCAAACGGCAACGAAGCCGGCCCCCCGCCGCGGGGCAGCAGGGGGAAGCATGATCGAGATCGTGAAGCGTCAGCTCGATGTCGGCCTGGTGAGCGAGCGCCTCGAGCTCGTCGACTTCTGGCGGGACCAGGTCGGCCTCGCCTTCGACCATCTGCTGCCCGTCGCCCGCGGCCACGACCAGCACCGCTTCGTCGAGCGTGGCTCCGTCGTCAAGGTGAACATCCGCGAGTCGATCGACGGCGATCAGCGATCGGGCATCGAAGAGCTGCTGATCGCCCGGCCGGACCTCGATGCGAAGCGCCCGCTCGCGGACCCCGACGGCAATCGGATGTCCTTCGTGCCGATGGGAATGGAGGGGGTCACGCAGATCGGTGTGCGGCTGGCCGTGCCGGAGCTCGCGCGCTCGATCGCCTACTACCGCGACGTGCTGGGCTTCGCGGCGGAGTCGCCCTCGCGCGTGCGCTGTGGTGACTCGGTGCTGCTCTTCGAGGAGCGGGCCGACGCGCCGAGTGGCTTCGCGCAGGCGCAGCGGGGCTGGCTCTATCTGACCGTCCAGGTGCGCGACTGCGACGCGGAGGTCGCGCGGATCGAGGCGGCGGGCGGGCAGGTCGTCGTCAGCCCGCGCAATCTCGGGAAGGTCGCGCGCATGGCGATGATCCGGGATCCGGACGGAAACCTGCTCGAGGTCTCGCAGCGCGCATCGCTGACGGGGCCGCTGCCCTAGCCGCGAGGCCCGAACGGCTCGCGCCGTCAGGGTGGCGGGTCCCGCCCCCATCGCCGATCTTCCGCCTCCTGCCGGAGACCACACCATGTACATCGGATACGACGACGCCCAGAACGCGCTGCGCCAGGAGCTGCGCGCCTACTACGACGAGCTGCTCACGGACGAGATCCGCGCCGATCTGTCGCGGGAGCACGGGATCGGGCCGCGCACCCGCGAGGTCGTCCGCCAGATGGGCAAGGACGGCTGGCTCGGGATCGGCTGGCCGAAGGAGTTCGGGGGCCAGGGCCGTACCGAGATCGAGCAGTTCGTGTTCTTCGACGAGTCGATGCGGGCACGCGCGCCCGTGCCGATGCTGACGGTGAATACGGTCGGGCCGACGCTGATGGCGAACGGGACGGAGGAGCAGAAGCGTCGCTTCCTCCCCAAGATCCTGGCCGGCGAGATCCACTTCTGCATCGGCTACTCCGAGCCCGGTGCGGGGACGGACCTGGCGGCGCTGCAGACCCGCGCGGACCCGGCACAGGACGGCTCCGGCGACTTCATCATCAATGGCCAGAAGCTCTGGACGAGTCTCGCGAGCGACGCCGACTATTGCTGGCTCGCCGTGCGGACGGATCAGAGCGCGCCCAAGCACGGCGGGCTGTCGATGTTCCTGGTCGACATGAAGACGCCGGGCATCCGCATCGACCCGCTCGAGCTGCTCTCGGACCACGACATCAACGCCGTCTTCTTCGACGACGTGCGCGTGCCGGCGAACGCGCTGGTCGGTGGACTCAACAAGGGCTGGAAGCTGATCACGGGCCAGCTGAATCACGAGCGTGTGACGCTCTGCGCGCCCGGCATGATCGAGGGTGCCTACGAGTCCGTGGTCGAGTGGGCGCGCGAGACGAGGCGCGCCGACGGCCGGCGCGTGATCGACGACGAGTGGGTCCAGGTGAATCTGGCGAAGGTGAAGGCGGGGATCCACGTGCTGCGGTTGATGAACTGGAAGGTCGCCTGGACCGCCGCCGAAGGCATGAAGCTGAACGCAGCGGACGCCTCGACGATCAAGGTCTACGGCACGGAGTTCTTCCTCGACGCGTTTCGGCTCCTGATGGAAGTGATGGGACAACGCGGATACCTGCGGCCGGAGATCCGAGGACTCCGCGCCAGGCGAGACGGTCGCGAACGGCATCGTCGAGACGCTCTATCGCAGCCTGCTGATCCTCACCTTCGGCGGCGGCACCAACGAGATCCAGCGCGACCTGATCGGCCTCTTCGGCCTGGGGCTGCCGCGCATCCCGCGCATGTAAGGAACGAAGACATGAACTTCTCCTATTCCGAAGAGCAGCAGGCGATCTTCGACCTGGCCGAACAGATCCTCAAGGAGGGCACCCCCCAGGAGCGTCTGCTCGAGCTCGAGCGGGCCGACGGTCCTCGCTTCGACCGCGAGCTCTGGGCGAAGCTCGGCGAGGCCGGGCTGCTCGCGATCGCTGTGCCCGAGGCCTATGACGGCGGCGGGCTCGGCTTCCTCGAGGTCGCCGGCGTGATCGAGAGCATCGGTCGCACGACCGCGCCCGTTCCCTACCTCGAGACGGTCGTGCTAGGCGGGCTCGCGATCGCCGAGTTCGGAAGCGAGGCCCAGAAGAAAGCGATCCTGCCGGAGCTGGCTGCGGGCCAGCGGATCCTCACGGCCGCGCTCGTCGAGCCCGAGGGCGAGATCGAGGTGCCGGGTGTGCGCGCGTCGGGCACGGACGGGGGCTGGCAGCTCGACGGCGTGAAGTCCTACGTGCCCTTCGCGGAGGTCGCGGACCAGATCCTCGTCTCCGCGATGACCGACCGCGGGCCGGCGGTCTTCGTGGTCGATCGCGAGACGCCGGGCGTCTCGCTCCAGTCGCTCGCCACGACGAGCCGAATGCCGGAGTCGAAGCTCTCGCTCGCGGGTGTCCGGCTCGAGATGGACGCCCTGCTGGGCGATCTCGATCGCGGCCGCGAGATCATCGAGTGGATCGACCTGCGCGCCAACGCCGCGCTCTGCAGCCTGATGCTCGGCTGCTGCGAGGCGGCGCTCGAGCTGACGGCCGAGTACTCGAAGACGCGCAAGCAATTCGATCAGCCGATCGCGATGTTCCAGTCCGTGGCGCATCGCCAGGCGGACGCCTACATCGACACGCAGGCGGTCCGGCTGTCCGCGCTCGAGGTCGCGTGGCTGATCTCGGTCGGTCGACCCGCCGAAGAAGAGGTCGCGATCGCCAAGCATTTCGCGGCGGACGCGGGCTATCGCGTGACCTTCTCGGCCCAGCATATCCATGGCGGCCTCGGCGTCGACCGCGAGTATCCCGTCCATCGCTACTACGTCTATGCGCGGCATATCGAGCTGATGCTAGGCGGCTCGATGCATCATATGCGGCGACTCGGCAAGCTGATCGCGGAGGGCGGGGCGACCAGCGCAGCCTAGCACTGGGACCAGGACGGGCTCGTGCCTTCCGCCCGCGTCACCGCCACCGGGATCGCGCTCATGCGTGGGATTCCGGTATGCGGGTCGAAGTCGTGCTCGTTGTCGATCAGGCGCCCCGTGTTGCTGCCGATCTCGCGCACGTCGGCGTCGCGAGCGGGCGCCTCGCCGAAGCAATGGGCCATCGAGATGACGCCCCGCCGGACCTCCGGCGCGGGCTCGGCGACGCCGAGAATCGAAGCATGACTCGATGCGATCTCGACCACGTCGCCCTTCGAGAGGCCTAACATCTCGAGGTCCGCGGGGTGCAGGAAAGCCGGATTGTAGGGCCGCCGACCGTTCAGCCGGGCGATGTCCCGGCCGCTCGAGTTGTAGACGTTGGGCAGACGGCGCGAGATCAGCTGGAAGGGGAAGGCGGATTCGGGGCTGGCTTTGCGGGGCTCGCCACGGTCGTCTGCGTTCGCGTGCGTGTCCGGCTCGGCGCGGATCGCCGCCAGCTCGGCGAGCATGTCGGCGTTGCCCACGTCGAGCCGATCGACGCAGTCGGAATCCGCGGCGGCGACGCGGATCTCTTCGTCGTCGTAGATCCGGCCGTGGCGATGTTTGCGGATCTCGTCCAGCGGGATGCGCGAGCCATTCATCAGTCCGTCCAGGACCTGATCGGTCGAAGGCTTCTGCTGCATGTCGAGCTCGACCGTGTCGCGGCGCTCGCGCAGCACGCCGGTCTCGGCACGCAGGGGATAGAGATTCAGCGGGAAGCCCATCCGCTTCGAGAGCCCATAGAAGAACTCCCACTCTTCGATCACGTCCGAGCCGTCGGGCGGTTCGACGATCGCGGGGGTGTACTGCGCGTAGGGCTCGGGATAGCCGTGGGCGACGTAGGTCTGCTCGATCCCCTCGCTCGAGACCGACAGCCCCGGCACCTCGAGCGACAGCCTGGGCGCGATCACGTAGTCGGCGAACTTCGACGTGGCCGACATCTTCATGTCGAGGGTGATCAGCAGGTCGAGCTTCTCCATCGCGCGTACCGTCTTCAGCTGGTCGGGCCAGGCGGCGACCGGATTGCTGCCGAGGCAGACGAGCACGCGGATGCGCCCTTCGCCCTCGTAGAGGATCTCGTCGGCGAGGGCGCCCGTCGGCAGCCCGGCGGCGGAGTTGCCGAGATCGCGGGAGCGCAGCGACTCGCCGCGTCCCCAGCCCGGCCGCGGCGGGGAGGCCTGAGCGATCGGCCGCGCGCGGGGCAGGAGCGCGCCGGGATTCGGCACGACCTCGCCCTCGCGCCGCCAGCGCCCGCAGAGCGTGTTCAGCGCGAGCAGCAGGTATTCGGTCAGGTTGCCGTGGGGCGACATGTTGGGGCCGGTGCCCGCGACGGCGCAGCCTCGCGGCCGATCGCCTTCGCGCGGGTTGCCTGCGAAGGTGCGTGCGGCGAGCTCGATCTCCGCGGCGGTGATCCCGGCGCGCGCCGCGGCGTACTCGGGCGTGAAGTCGGCGACGAGCTCGGCGAGCTCGGCCACGCCCGAGACCCAGGCCTCGCAGAACGCCGCGTCGTAGCGCTCCTCGCGCAGGATCACGTGAAGCATCGCCGCCAGGATCGCCGGGTCTTCGCCGGCGCGCGGCTGGAGATAGACGTCGGCGAAGCGGGCGACCTCGCAGCGCCGCGGGTCGATGACGATCAGCTTCTGACCGCGCTGCCTGGCGTCCCTCAGTCGCTTGCTCGGGTTGCTCGGCGGGATTCCGCCGGACATCGAGATCAGCGGATTGTTCCCGACCAGCATCCACACGTCCGACTCGTCGAAGACGTGACTGCCGCCGAGCCAGCGGCCGTGAATCGCGTTGGCCACGTGCTTGCCGGGCTGATCGATCGCGGCCGACGTGAAGACCATCTTCGAGCCGAGCCCGAGCATCCAGCCGACGCCCGCCGGAATCGAGGCGGGGTGGGGACCCGAGTACGTGCCCGGGTAGAAGGCCACCGAACGCGGCCCGTGCTCGGCGACGATGGCGCCGATCCGCGCGGCGATCTCGTCCATGGCCAGCTCGCTCGAGATCGATCGGTAGCTTCCGTCGGCCTCGCGCTTCTGCGAGTGCAGGAGTCGATCGGGATGCCCGTGCTGCTCGGGCAGCGAGCGCCCCTTGGCGCAGGTGAAGCCGAAGTAGGCCGGGTTCTCGCGGTCGCCCGTGACGCGAACGGGTCGACCGTGCTCGACCTCGACGAGGATCCCGCAATTCGCGTGACAGAAGCGGCAGATCGAGGGGTGGATGTCGGAAGACTTCGAAGGGATCGAGTCGGCAGGCGTGCTCGAGGTCGTTTCGCTGGGCATGACGCGATTCTATCATGCGGCGATCTGCCAGCCGCCGGCTGCGGGCGTGCTCGAGCACGCGCGACGAGAGGAGACGAGATGAACGACTTCGAAGGCAAGACGGCCGTGATCACGGGCGGGGCGAGCGGGATGGGCCTGGCGATGGCGGAGTCGTTCGCGCGCATGGGCATGAACGTGGTGCTGGCGGACGTCGAGGCGGGTGCGCTCAAGGCGGCGGCGGAGAAGATCGAGGCGCTGGGCGTCGTGGCTCTGCCCGTGCAGACCGACGTCTCCGACGAGGCGGACATGGATCATCTGCACGAGGTGGTGCGCGAGCGCTTCGGCGCGCCGGATATCCTGTGCCTGAACGCAGGCGTCGCGGGCGGCGGCGGCCAGACGGATCGGCTCACGACCAACGACTGGAGGTGGGCGATCGACGTGAACCTCTACGGCATCATCCACGGCCTGCGCGTCTTCCTGGGCGACATGCGCGAGCGCGATGCGGGGGACATCGTGATCACGGCCTCGGTCGCCGGGCTGACCAGCTTCCCCGGCTCGCTGCCCTACAACGCCACCAAGCACGCGGCGGTCTCGATCGCAGAGGGCCTCTTCAGCGAGCTGGCGGAGGCCGGGTCGCAGGTCGCGGTGCACTGCCTGTGTCCGGGCGTGGTCTCGACCAACATCCACAAGTCGGAACGCAATCGACCGAAGGAGCTGCAGAACGCCCCCCAGCAGGAGCAGCCGAGCTCGGCCGAGTTCGAGGGCTTCATGGATCGTCTCTACGGAACGGCCAAGAAGCCGCCCGAGGTCGCGGAGCTCGTCCTGCAGGCGATCGTCGATCGAAAGTTCTGGATCCAGACCGACGGCTACTACCGTGATGCCATCAAGGCTCGCCACCGCTCGATCGAGAACGACACCGACCCGCCCGCCCGAGGCAGCGTGATCTCCGTCTACCTCTGACGCCGGGTCGCTGCCGCCTAACGAGTGACGGGCACCCCGTTGCGCTCGAGGAAGTCGTGGATCAGCCATTGGCTGATGCTCACGCGACCGGGAAAGAAATTCGGCATGTCGCGCGCCTTGAACCAGGCGGCCTCGACGACCTCGACGCCGTCCACGTGGATCTCGCCCGACGCGTACTCGGCGCGGAACCCGAGCATCAGGTTGTTCGGGAAGGGCCAGGGCTGGCTCGAGAAATACTGCACGTTCTTCACGTGGATCGAGGTCTCCTCGAAGACCTCGCGCTCGACCGCATGCTCGGCGCTCTCGCCGGGCTCGACGAAGCCGGCGAGCACGCTCATGATGCCCTCCGGAAAATGCGGCGAGCGCCCGAGCAGGATCTCGTCGCCCCGCTCGACGGCCACGATCATGGCGGGCGAGAGCCGCGGGAACATCGGGATCTTGCATCTCGGACAGATCCGCGAGCGATCGTTCTCGGAGAGCACCGTCGGCTCCGCGCACGCTCCGCAGTATTGATGGGTCTTGTCCCACTCGATGATCTGCACCGCGCGTCCGGCGATCGCGTGCGTATGCTCGTCGAGTGATCCGTAGAGCATGTGGAGGTTCGTGAACTTGAGCGGCCCGGCGGGCGTGACGTCGTCGGGCAGCTCGGCCGAAAAGCAATGACGCCCGTCGAGGATGCCCAGGTATTGGCGCCGCACCGCCTCGAAGCCATGGGCATCGATCAGCTCGACGTCCGGCAGACCGTGCTCGTCGGTGACCAGCATCTCGCGGCCCCGGAAGGCGAAGACGAGCGGCTTGTCACCCGGGTCTTCCGGGGGGCTGTGGTGGGGGACGAATCGAAAGGGCGGGGCGGGCTTCTTGCTCATGAGCCTCAATCTACCCGAAATCCGGGGGCGCGACCGCCAGAGCGGGCGGGGCGCGGGAGCGTCCTGGAAGGGCGTGCACGCCGCCGAGCCGGCGCTCTGATACCTTCCGCGCATGAATTTCCCCGGCCGATGGCCCTCCTATCTCGCTCTGCTGACCCTCTCCTTCGCGCTCTTCGGCGGCTCCTCTGGTTGCTCTCTGGGCGGTCGATCCAGCGTGGACATCGAGCCCGGAAGCACCCTCGTCGTCGATCTCGCAGGGGAGTACATCGAGGCCCCCGCGCCGTCGATTCTCGACCGTCTGGTCGGCGACGGCTCGCGGCCCTTCGTCGGGCTGCTCTCGATGTTCAGCCGTGCGGAGCGCGACGATCGGATCTCGACCGTGGTGCTGCGGATCCAGCCGCTTCAGGTCGGCTGGGGCAAGGCGGACGAGATCCGCGAGGCGGTCGCTCGCGTGCGCGCCAAGGGGAAACACACCGTCGCCTATCTCGAGATCCAGGGCTTCGCCGCGAACAAGGAGCTCTTCATCGCGAGCGCGGCCGACGAAGTCTTCGTGGTCCCGGGGGCGTCGATTCCGCTGGTCGGCCTGGCCGCGGAGTACCTCTTTCTCGGGGGCTTCTGGGAGAAGCTCGGCGTCGACTTCGACGTCGCGAAGGCCGGCCGCTACAAGAGCGCGGTCGAGGTGTACTCCGAGCGCGGGATGTCCGAGGCCTCCCGCGAGATGGCCGATTCGCTCCTCGACGATACCTACGCGCGCTTCGTCGAGGGGCTGGCGTCCGGACGTGGCCTGACGCGGGAGTCCGTCGAGGCCTTGATCGACTCCGGCGCGATGCGCAGCCAGCAGCTCGAGGCGGCGGGGCTGATCGACGGCGAGCTGCACCTCGACCAGCTGCTCGAGCGCTTCGGCGAGAAGGTCGTGCGGCACCGTGACTACGCGAGCGTCTCTCCCGAGGACCTCGGCTTCGACGCCGAGGCGGAGTTCGCGCTGATCTACGGGACCGGCCCCGTCGTGCAGGGCGACGCGAAGGACTCACCGCTCTCGAGCGGACCGGCCTTCGCCTCCGAGTCGATCTCACGCGCGATCCTCGAGGCGGCCGAAGATCCGGAGATCCGCGCGATCCTGTTCCGGATCGACAGCCCCGGCGGCTCGGCGCTCGCCTCGGAGCTGATCTGGCGCGCGATCGATCGCGCGCAGCAGAAGGGCAAGCCCGTGATCGCCTCGTTCTCCGACGTGGCGGCGTCCGGTGGCTACTACGTGGCATCGGGGGCGGACGCGATCGTGGCGGATCCCGGGACGCTGACGGGCTCGATCGGGGTCTTCGCACTTCGCCCGGTGGTCGGCGGATTGCTCGGCAAGCTCGACATCGGCATCGAGTCCCTCACGCGCGGCCGACACGCGGACTTCCTGCTCTCGAGCGAGAAGATGTCCGAGGCCAGTCTGGCGCGACTGCAGACGACCGTGCTCGATACCTATCAGATCTTCCTGACCCGGGTCTCGGATGGTCGCTCCATGTCGATCGAAGACGTCGACAAGGTCGGTCAGGGCCGGGTCTGGACCGGACGCCAGGCCTTCGAGCGCGGTCTGGTCGACGAGCTGGGCGGTCTCTACACGGCGGCGCGTCGGGCCAAGCAGGCGATCGGGCTCGACGTGGACGCAGACGTGTACCTGGTTCCCTACCCGCGACCGGCGAGCCTCTCCGAGCAGGTCTTCGACGCCTTCCGTTCGACGTCGATGAGCCTGCTCGGGTCGACCTTCGAGTGGCCCGAGCCGCTGGCGGGGCTGGTCGAGATCGCCCGGGCGCTGCCGACGGGAAGCGCGTTGTTGATTCCGCCGGTGTTGATCGAGATCCGCTGAAGCGGGCTCGTCGCGAGGCGCCCGCCACGCGGGAGTGGGATCGCGCGCGCGCCGCAGGGATGCGACGGAAGGAGACCGATCTTCGTGACGAAGCTGACGACGGCCGACGGGGCATCGATCTACTACGAGCGTCACGACCCCGGGCCCGGAGTGGGCCCGCCGAAGACGCCCGTCGTGTTCTCGTGCGCCTACTGCACGACCCACGAGAATTGGCGCGGCCAGGTGGCCCCCTTGCTCGCGGCGGGGCATCCCGTCGTGCTCTGGGATCTGCGCGCGCACGGCGAGTCCTCGGCGCCCGAAGGCGGGGCGCCCTGGTCGATCGAGAGCGTCGTCGGTGATCTGCTCGCGGTGGTCGACGAAGCGATTCCCGGGACTCGCTTCGCCGCGGCGGGCCTGTCCTTCGGTGGGCTCGCCTCGCTGCATTTCACGGCGCGTCACCCGGAGCGCGTCGCCGCCCTGGTCCTGATCGGCTCGGGACCGGGCTTCAAGAAGGCCGAGGCAGCGGAGGCCTGGGCCGCACAGGTCGAACGCACGGCGAGCTTCCTCGAGACCCGCGGCTTCGAGGATTTCGTGAACGGGCGAGCCGGCACGACGTGCATCGGCCATCGCCCCGAGCTTCCCGCCGCGCAGGCCGCCGCCCGCGCCATCGTCGCCCAGTCGGTGGCCGGCATCGCCCGCTTCGGTCGCGAGGTCTCGGGCCCGGCCCCACCCGTGATCGACGCGCTCGCCGACATGGACGTGCCCGCTCTCGTGCTCGTCGGCGAGCGGGACAAGCCCTTCCTGCGCGCGGCCGAAGTGATGGCCGCCAAGCTGCCTCAGGCGAGGCACGTCGTCGTGCCGGACGCGGGTCATATCGTGAACATCGAGCAGGCCGACAGCTTCAACCGTGAGCTGCTGGCGTTCCTCGCCGAGCTTCCGGCGGCTCGGCCGGCGTCGGCCGGGTGACGAGGCCGGGAGGCCGAGCGCACGCACGAGCCGGCGGCGCTTCGCCGGCAGCCAACCGGCAGCGCGCGTCGCGGCCCGTAGATCCCGTCGCCTTCGCCCGCTACCGCACAACCTTCGGGTGAGCCGCCGGTTGAACCCCTGCAGCGGAGGTTGAATGCAGAGCGGCGATCCGGATGCCCGGCTGATGCTCGCGTACCGCGCGGGCGACGAATCCGCCCTCTCGGACCTCTACGGCCGCTGGGCGACGCCGCTCGTCCGCTTTCTGGAGCGCATGGTGAGAGAACGGGCCGTCGCAGAGGAGCTGATGCAGGAGACCTTCATCCGGGTTCACGGCGCGCGAGATCGTTATGCGCCGGAAGCGCGATTCTCGACCTGGCTGTTCCGCATCGCCCGCAATCTGGCGCTCAACGAGCTCGACCGGACGCGCAATCGGGCACCGCATCTCTCGACCGACGGCGATCAACGCGAGGGCGCCCCGCGACCGGGACTGGCTCTGGCCTCGCCCGCTCCGAGCGCCCTGGCAATCGTCGAGGCCCGCCGGGACAACGAACGGATGGAGGCCTGGCTGGCGGATCTGCCCGAGCGCCAACGCAGTGCGCTGTGGCTGGCGGCGGTCGAGGGCTACTCCTACGACGAGATCGCCGGAATCCTCGACACGACGAGCGCATCCGTGAAGGCTCTGGTGCATCGCGCGCGCGTGGGTCTGGCGGATCGGATGAGCGCGGCGGATGCGTCGACCGGGGATGGGAAGGAGGCGAAGCGATGAGCGATTCGAGAGACGGCGAGCGCGATTTGCGCGACGGCAGGCGTCGGGAGTCGGCGGACGGGGCGGCGGCTGCAGGGACGTCGGCCGCGATTCCGGAGGCCCTCTCCGAGCTCCTCTCAGCGAAGCTCGACGGTGAGCTCGACCGGGCGGACCGCGAGACGCTCGCTCGCGCGCTCTCGGGCGACGAGCCGCTTGCCGCTCGGGCGCGGGAGTTCGAGGCCGTCGACGCATCGCTGCGAGCGCTCGCGCAGGCGGGCGGTCTGTCCGATCGAGGGCTGCGCGAGGGCTTCGAGGCGCTGCGATCGAGACTGAACGGGACCGAGAGCGAATTCGGGACCGATGTCCCAGGCGCCCTCGCTCCGGTCGAGAGCGACCCGACGGCCGCGGGCAGAGAGTCCGCAATCGCGCGTCTCGACCCGGGGCGGCGCGATCGCAGAGTCGTCGGACCCATCCTGTGGGCCGCGGCTGCGGCGCTTCTGCTCTACCTGCTGTCGACCCTCGCGCCGTCGGTGCCCGGCGACGAGTCGGAGGTGCTCACGCCCTCGACGGTCGCAGAGGGTCCGGTCGGGAACGAGCAACGCGCGGCGGAGGAGGCTCTCGCGCTCGGTTACGGTGAGGACCCGACTGACGTGACGCTCGCTCCCGGCGTACCGATCGACGACCTGGAGATCATCGAAGAGCTCGAGATCCTCGAGTTTCTCGCGGCGCGTGCCTCGGAGGGTCGGGGATGAGGCGTCGAGGCAGGACGGCGCAGCAGGTCGCGCGCGGGCTGATCATCGGGCTGGTCATCACGATGCTGGTCGCTCCGATGATGACCCGGGCCGAGGATCGCGCCACGCCGGCTGCCGAGCAGGAATCGAAGATCGTCGAGCGTTGGCGCGCGGCGACGGCCGTCGAACGTCGCGAGATGCGCTCCCGGCTGCGCGAGCGCTGGCAGGCCGCGACGCCGCGACAGCGTCGGCGCTTCGGGCGCGGGATGAAGGCGCTCGAGAGAAAGCTGCCGGATTTCAGCGCGATCGAGCGACTCGTGATCCTGCGCGTCGCCGCGCGAATGCCCGAGCCGGAGCGCGAGGCGCTGAGACGCCGCATTGCCGGGATCGACGACCTCGAAGCGGAGCAGCGGGCGCAGCTGATCGCCGATCTCCAGGGCATGATCGACGAATACTCGCAAGAGATCGATCGCCTCGAACGCAATACCCAGCGTTGGCGGGACATGTCTCCCTCCGAGCGCGACGAGGTCCGCGAGCAGATGCGACGATTGCGGGGCATGTCGGTCGAGGAGCGGCGAGCGCTGCTCGAGGAGATGGAGCGCTCCCGAAGCGACCCCTGAGGCCCGGTTCGGTTAGTCTTCGAGCGTCCCGCGCGCGCGTCGAGGCGGTCGGGGAGCCGGCTCGCGACGCGTGCTGCGGGACTCCGGAGGGAGCCACCGCTCATGACCCGCCAGGCCCTGGACGCTCGAATCGTCACCTACAGCGACACCGTCGTCGCCTTCGCCCTCGTGAACGGCTTTGCCTTCCTGATCAGTCTCGCCGAGCCCGACATCCGCTGCTCGATCGCGAACGTGAGCGAGGTCGCCTTCGCTTTGAATCTGATCGTGCCGGCGGCCGGCAGCTATGCGCTCTTCTGGCTTCGCGCCTACCAGCGCGCGCTGCGCGCCGAGGCGGAGGGCGACGAGGCAGAGCCGGACGAGCTCGTCGCGCGATTCTGGCGCATCGCGTTCCGCGTGCGACTCGGCCTGGTCTGGCTCTTCGCAGTGGTCGTGCTCCTCGGCATCTTCGCAGCCACGCGCGACACGCGCTGCCTGGTCGGCGCCTCGTGACCGGAAATTCCGTGGGGATCACGATCGATCGCCGCCGATGTGTGTTATGCGGTGGTCCGAACGATTGCGCGATGGCGCGGCGCGCGGCACGCGAGGCTGCCGATGCCCTTTCCTCGGATACGCAGGAAGAGACATGTTGGTGTGTAGGGCACGTCTTTCCGGAGGCGTTGACCCGGCGCGCGACCGGAGCGGACGGCGGCGAGAGCTGCATCTGCCTCGCGTGCCTCGAGAAGGCGCGTGAGGACGAGTCGTGAAGAGGGGCCTGGGGGTTCGATCCGCCTAACGCGCGTCGCCCGCGATGCGACGGATCTCGCGGAGACCGCCCGAGACGTGGCGTGCGCGGAGGCCCGCCCGGCGCATGAGATCCGCAAGGTGGGCGCTCTTGAGTCCGAACTCGCAGTAGAGCACGTAGCTCTGGCTCGGATCGAAGGCCCCGTAGGCTCGTAGGGCGTGCTGAAAATCGAGATAGAGCGCATCCGGATAGTGCCAGGTCGTGTAGGCGGCTTTGTCGCGCAGATCGATGACGGTGTCCCCGGCGTGGATCTCGTGGGCGGAGAGATCCTCGGCCTCCCAGGCGTCGAGGTTCAGCTCGTTCAGATTGAAGTGGCAACGCGCCTCGAGGGCTCGGCCGAGGACGAGGGGATCGAGCTTGGCCTCCTCGGCGAGGATTTCGTCGAGCTTCGCGTGGGTCGCGGGTCCGCTCGGCACGAGCGCGCAGTACTCGCCGACCTTGGCGGAGAGATCGTGGGTTCCCACGATCTTCGACTCGGCGATGATCTCGTCCTTGTTGTTGCCGATCAGCGGCCGCAGGATCGGATATCGAGCGCCTTCGGAGATGACCGAGATGTTCTGCAGGGTTTGCGAGGAGACCTGGCCGATCGCCTCTCCCGTCACGATCGCGCTGGCATCCCAGCTGTCCGCGACCGCTTCCGCAGCCCGCAGCATCATGCGCTTCAGTACGACCTGCCAGAAACGCGTCGCGACCTTGTCCTGGATCTCGCGACTCACGCCATCGAAGTCGATCGCGTGGAATCGCGGACGCGTGCCCACCTGCCAGCGATCCGCCAGGCATTTGGCGATCGTGAGTGTCTCGAGCTCGTGCTGCCGACCGCCGAGGTTGCAGAACACGTAGTCGATCGAGACGCCGCGGCGGAGCAGGCGCCAGGACGCGACGGGCGAGTCGAATCCGCCCGAGATCAGGCTGACGGCGCGACCCTCGGTTCCGAGCGGCAGGCCCCCCGCCCCGCGCTCGCGATGGGCGAAGAGGTAGGCGTGCTCTGGATCGACCTCGACGAAGACGGTGGCTTCGGGGTTCGAGAGATCGACACGCGTGGCGAGCGGGAGGAGTCGTTCGCCGAGCGCACGCTCGAGATCCACGGACCGCACGGGGGTCGCGTGTCGGTCTCCGACGCGTCGAGCTCGGATCGAGAAGCGGCGGTCGCGCACGAAGGGCGCACCGAAAGCCGCGCCGGCCTCGACGATGTCCTCGGGCGACGACCAACGGATGACCTTCGCGACCGAGACGGACTGCACGCCGAAGACGCGCGCGAGACGAGCGGCCATCGCCGAATCGTCGGGCGTCGCGTCGCTCGGGCCGGCCTCGCAGAGCGCCTCCGGCGTCGACTGGGACGCGACAGGTACGAGCTCGATGAAGAGCCGATTGCGATCGCGGACCACGCGGCCCTCGCGTCCGGCCGACTTGATGGAGGTGCGCAGGTTCTCGATCAGCCGCGACGTCATCCGCCTCCGCGTGGCGGGAGCCTTCGTGGTGAGATCGCCGCTGAAGCGGACCAACAGCACCGAGGAGCCGGCCGCGGTCGAGCCCTCTCCCGCAGCTGCCGGCCCTGCGGCGGATCGTTTGTCTGGGCTCTTCACCGGAATCTCCGCTCTCTTCCTCGCTCTGGATGCGCGCTCGGCCCGAACGGTGGCCTGATCCACGACCGGGGCGGCGTCGCCTCGGGAGAGTAGACCAGCTCGCAGACCCGAGGCTCCCGGCCAGGGCAGCCGGCGCGGGGGCCGGCGACGGAGCGATAGGGCATCATACCGGGCGATGAATCGACTGCGCCTGTATCGCCTCGTGATGGGCACGCTCGGGATCGCGCTCTTCCTGTTCGGCGCGGCGATGGTCGCAGCCTTCTTTCTATACCAGCGCCCGAACTCCGTCCCGATGGTCCCGACCGGTCCCGTCGGCCATTATTTCGTGGCCTTCACCGGCTGCGCCCTGCTCGCCTGGTCGGGCGGACTGATCGGCGCGGCGCGCGAGCCGCTGGCGTCTCGGTCGATCGGCACGATGACCGTCTTCGTCCTGATCCTGATGGCGTTGATTCGCATGGTCGCCTGGGTGATCGGAGACTATTACGTCTGGCTGGGCGATCTGCCGCGAACCGAGGCGGGCTGCTTGTTGCTGGTCGCGCTCGCGTTGATCTGGCTGCGCCCTTCCCCGGCAGAATGCTACCCCGCGGTCGATCGTCGTCAGCGCGCGAGCCGCGCTCCGGAACCTTCGAAGGAGACGCCATGATCTTGCGCGCGCTGGCCAGCCTGCTGGTGCTGGCCCTGCTTGGCCTGAACTTCATGCTGCCCCGCGCGGCGGTCTCCGCTCGCGGCAGCGAAAACCTCGTCCGGTCGGACGTCGAGAGCCGACTGGCGGTCGGCCAGAAGCTGCCCGAGCTCGAGCTCGTGACCTTCGACGGGCGCCTCGTGACGCGCGACGACCTGCTCGGCCATCGCCTCCTGATCACCTTCGAACGCAGCGTCGACTGGTGACCCTTCACCAAGGCGCGGCTCGTGGAGCTGCGAGAAGCATTCGAGTCGACGCCCGACCTCCGCATCGTCTGGGTGATGAGTGATGCCCAGGTCAACGAACGAACGCGGGTCTTCGTGGACGAGCTCGGGCTGACCGAACGCATCCTCTTTCTCTCGGATCCGAAGAGTCAGCTGATTCGCTCGCTCGGCATCCTCAAGGAGAACCCCGAGAACATCGAAAAGGGGGTGCCCCACCCCACGACCTTGCTCGTCGACAGGGAAGGCACCGTGCAGTTCGTGGATGTCCGCGAGAATTTCCACTTCTGGCTGGATCCCGCGGCGGTCTCGGAGGCACTCGCGCGCCTCGAATAGGTGACGGATGTACGCAGACGCGGGTCGGGTCGAACCGATTCGACCTGCCAAGCGCGATGGCGGCGGAGCTCTCGGCCTATCGATAGTTGCAGGGGAGCCCCCGAGCCCGCATTATCTCGCCCGTATTGACCGGGGGGGAGGGCGCATGGTCCTCTTCGTCCGAATCGAATCCGACTCGAGGGTTGCCCGCTGCCGTTCGGCGGGTCGTCGGCGAGTTCTAGAATGAAGCTTCCACCCGAAGCTGAGATGAGCGATGAGCCGAGCGACGCACGCCAAGCTTGAGCGTGCGGCGCCGGATCTCGTCGTGGAGGCAACGACTGAGTCATGATGCGACGAATTTTTACTTCGACCGAGACCCGGCTGATTCCGATCTTTCTGGCGGCTCTCGTCGCCTTTGCCGTGGGCTGCTCCACGACGCCCGAGCCGGTCGAAGAGCCGATGGACAGCGAGTTCCGGGACGCCGCGCCGACGCCGCCCCCCGCCCCGTCGGTGCGCGATACCTCGGTGCAGAATCGATCGATTTCGATCGCACCGGTCTACTTCGACCTCGACAAGTCGACGATCAAGTCGGAGTACCAGTCGATTCTGCAGAGCGCGGCGCGTGCGCTTCGCGACAGCGGCGCTTCGGTCACGATCGAAGGGCATTGTGACGAGCGCGGATCCGAGGAGTACAACCTCGCACTCGGCGAGCGCCGCGCGAACGCGGTTCGACGCTACCTGCTCGACCTGGGTGTTTCGCCCGGCCAGATGACGACGGTCAGCTATGGCGAAGCGCGCCCGGCCGTGAACGGAACGGGCGAGACCGCGTGGCAGCTGAACCGCCGCGCGCAGTTCACCGTTCGTTAGGCTCGAGCCGCCTTCTCCCCCGCTCGGCCTCGCGGCCGACGCGAGTGCGGGGTGAGCCGACTCGAGAGATCGACATGGAGCCGGTGAGCGATTCCTGCAGTGATGCAAGGACCGCTCATCGGCTCCTTGCTTTTTGGGCTTGGGCGGTCCCATCCCGGGCGGGCCCGGATGGGCGAGGTCCACGGGAATCGTCGCGTGACGGTGCGGTCACGCTTGGCCCGGATCCGTACGCGGTGATATCGTCGACCGCTGTGCGGCTCGGGTGCGAGGACTTGCTGCCCCGCCGCGACCGGACCTGTCCCTCCCGTCCCGTCGACGCGCCCCGAAATCCCCGGACGCCTCGGAGGACCTCCAGGAGTCTCCCGCCATGTCTTCGCCCTCTCCGTCCGATCAGCCCCTGCATGGAGGAAAGCTTGCGGCCAAGGCTCTGAAGGCCGCGGGCGTCGAGGTGGTCTTCACGCTCTCCGGCGGGCATATCATGCCGCTCTACGATGGCTGCATCGACGAGGGCATCAAGATCGTCGACGTGCGCCACGAGCAGGCCGCCGTTCACGCTGCCGATTCCTGGGCGCGCTGCAATCCCGGCAAGATCGGCGTTGCGGCGATCACGGCGGGACCGGGCGTGACCGACGGCGTGACGGGGATCGCGAATGCCTGGCGCGCCAACTCGCCGATCCTGATCTTCGGCGGCCAGGGCCCCTTCGAGAATCTGCGACGCGGCTCGCTGCAGGAGATGGATCATCTCGGCGTCGTGCGTCCGATCACGAAGTACTGCGACGCGATCTATCAGACCAAGCGCATCCCCGAATACATCGAGCTCGCGATCCGTCACGCGGTCTCGGGCATTCCCGGCCCGAGCTACCTCGAGATCCCGATGGACATCTTCATGGGCTCGGTCGAGGAAGAGGTGACGATCCCGAAGATCCGCACGAGTCCGCCCCGACTGTCGCCGGATCGCGACGAGGTGCGGCGTGCGATCGACCTGCTTCGCGACGCGCAACGCCCGATGCTGATGGCCGGGACCAGCGTGAAGTGGTCACACGCCGCGGCAGACATGAACCGGTTCATCTCCGAGACCCATATTCCCACCTACACGAACGGGATGGGTCGCGGCAGCGTCCCGCCGGACTCGCCGGAGTTCCTGAATCGCTCGCGGCGCGATGCGCTCGAGAAGATCGATCTGATCATCCTGGCCGGGACGCTGCTCGACTTTCGAATGCGCTTCGGGCAGACGATTCCGGCCGACGCGAAGATCATCCAGCTCGACATGGACGCGACCCTGATCGGCCAGAATCGTCAGGCCGACGTGCCGCTCGTCGGCAACCTCGCCTGCTCCTTCGACGCGCTGCTCGACGAGATGAAGAGCCAGAGCGTCCAGCTCGACTTCTCCGCCTGGCGCGACGCGCTGCGGGCGATCGAGAACGAGGCGGAGGCGAAGGTCGAGGCCAAGCTGAACAGCGACGAGGTTCCCATCGATCCCCAACGCATGTGCCGCGAGGTGCGGGACTGGCTCGACACGATGGACTCGCCGATCGTGATCGGGGACGGGGGCGACATCGTGGCGACGGCCGCCAAGATCATCCCCGTCCGCAGCGAGGGGGCCTGGATGGATCCGGGACCGCTCGGAACGCTCGGCGTCGGAATGCCCTTCGCCCTGGCGGCGAAGCTCGCGCATCCGGAGCGCCCGGTCGTGATCGTCTATGGCGACGGGTCCTTCGGCTTCAACGGGATGGAGTACGACACCGCCGTGCGCTTCGGACTTCCGATCATCGGGATCGTCGGCAACGACGGAGCCTGGGGCCAGATGATGCGACCCCAGGGCGCGATCTACGGCTGGGACCGGCTCGAAGGCGTGCTCCTGAACCGGACGCGCTACGACAAGGTCGTCGAAGCGCTCGGTGGCCACGGAGAGTACGTGACCGAGCCCGACCAGCTGCGACCGGCGCTCGAGCGGGCTGCGGCCTCCGGTTTGCCCGCGCTGATCAACGTCGAGATCCGACAGGATCGCGAGTACGGCGGCGGCATCTACGTGTAGGGCCGTGTAGGGCACGTGTAGGGCCGGATCGTGGGTCGCGTGGCCCGGACGAGCGGTCAGGGCGACCCGGTGCGCGCGACGCATGACATCGCATGACACGCATGACGCAGCATGGAGAGGATCTGGATTGGACCTGAAGGTCGAGCGCCGTGATCCCGCGACGTTGGGGGAGTCGCCGGAGGCGGTGGGGCTGGCCCTCGACGCGATGCAGCCATGGCTCTCCGCCGTTGGTCCCGTTGCGATCGTCGACCTCGAGACGACGGGTCTGGCCGATCGCCGCTCGAGCGAGATCATCGAGATCGGCCTCGTGCTGCTGGACCCCGGCGAGGACACGGTCGGTGTCTGCTCCACGCTCTTGCGACCGGGTCGATCGATTCCCTCGCTCGTCAGCCGGGTGACGGGCCTCGCCGATGAAGACGTCGCCACGGCGCCGCGACTGATCGAGGTCCGCGACGCGATTCGCGAGCTGCTGGCGGGACGCGTGCTCGTCGCCCACCACGCTGACTTCGAGCGCAGCTTCTTGCGGCGCGACGTCGATGCCTCCCTCGGTCAGGCAAGCTATCTCGA
Source organism: uncultured delta proteobacterium (assembly GCA_963698485.1). Taxonomy (GTDB): domain Bacteria; phylum Myxococcota_A; class UBA9160; order UBA9160; family UBA4427; genus UBA4427. The sequence goes on from CAVORA010000009.1 coordinate 163,351, forward strand.
CACGCAGGAAATCCTGTCCCTGACCCATCCCGATGCGCCGGATCTGCGGCTCGAGACCTTTGCGCGTCTGCTCCTCGGACGCGAAGTGCGTCATCGCGCCCTGGCGGACGCCATCGACGCCGCCTGTGTGCTCGGCCGAATCGCATTGGGGGCTGCGCGTCGACAGGCACGTTATGTCGAGGCGCGTCGTATCCTCGATCGTCATCTCGAGAGCTCGAGCTGGCGGCCGCTGCTCGAGCCCGCAGGCGCCCGCCCGATCGCTGAAGCTGATTTCGTCGAGGGCAGCGATTTCGACTTCGTCTCGTTCTCGCGATCGGAGGCGGAGAAGCACAGGCGGGGTCGAGATGGACCCCCGCAGACCGGCTTCAGCGACTCGGGGAGCGTGCGTGCCGAGGGCTCCGAGGACGCCGCGGCCGAGGCCCACGACGAGCGCTTCCTCGAGATCGGACCGAGCCAGGAGGAGCCGGTGCCCTTCGCGCTCGAGGCGATTCTCGATGTGCTGGCGGATTCCGAGCGCGGGGAGCGACATTTCCCGGGCTACCGGGTTCGCGAAGAGCAGCTGGCCCTGGCCCGCGAGTTCTTCCACGTATTCCAGGACGGGGGCGTGGCGAAGCTGGAGGGCGGAACCGGTGTCGGGAAATCCCTCGCCTACCTCGCCGCGGCGATTCCCTTCGCGATGGAGCGCGCGAGCGAGGGGGTGAAGGAGCCGGTCGTGCTGTCGACGCGCACCAAGCTGCTGCAGGACCAGCTGCTGCGGAAGGACATCGCCGCGGCCGCGCGCTTTCTCGGCTATCCGGAGCTGCGTGCGCTCTCGATCAAGGGTCGCGCCAACTACGTTTGTGAGCGAAGGCTGTCGGCGGTGCTCGCTGAATCGCACGATCCGGCACTGCTCGATGATCTGAAGATGGACTACGCGCTGGTCGAGGCGTGTGCGCGGATTCGGCCGCAGGGCGAGGTCGGAACGGTGCCGGCCTCGTTGCTGCGTCGACATCCCAAGCTTCGCGAGCTGCTGCGGGCGAGCGTGGCCGCGAGGGCCGAGCAGTGTTCCCGGGAGCAGTGCGGACTCGAGAAGCGCTGTCCCTTCGGTCGCCATCGGCGATCGCTCGGTCGCGCCCATCTGGTGGTCGCGAATCACGACCTGCTGCTTCGCTGGCCCCCGGACTATCCGAGCTTCTCGCATGTCGTGATGGACGAGGGGCACGAGGTCGGTGGCGTCGCGGAGGAGGTCTACGCCTTGCGCGTACGCCCGGAGGACGTGGCGGAGCGGCTCGACGAGCTCTTCGGCGCGCCCGTCCGCCGCGGCCAGCGGCGTTATGCGAGCAGCGGCCTGGTCGCGCAGCCCGAGAGCCGAAGTCACGAGACCGTGCTGCGTCAGAATCGCCGGGACCTGATGCTCGAGCTGATCGGGCTGGGCCGCACCCTCGCGGACGAAGCGGATGCGTTCGGCGGGGTCGAGCTTCCGCCGGATGCGGGCAAGAAGTTTCCGATGGCCGTCGAGCTGTGCGAGAGCGCGGCCACGCGGATCGAGGCGATTGCCGCGCACGCAGCACGCGAGGGACCCGCGCGACGGGTCGCTCGCGGGGAGGACAAGAACGGATTGCCGACGGGTCCCGAGCGGGACCTGGCGGCCGAGGAGGAGGCCGAGCGCGCGATCGCCGCCCACGTCGAGGCCTTGATGGCCGCGGCTCGCGGACTGAGGATCGCGTTCGGTGCGGCCGGTGCCGAGTCGGACAGCGAGACCTTGGAGCGCGGATCCGCGAGCGACGAATACGTCGGTGCCTTCGAGGGGCTCGAGAGTCCCTACGATCGCTGGTCGCTGGTGCTGCGCCCGGTCTCGCCGGGCGAGGCGTTTCGCGAGGAGTTCCTCGGGCGGGTCGAGGGGCTCGCGGTCGTGTCGGCCACGCTGTTCGTGGGGGGCGACGATCATGCGGCGCTGGGAGAGGTCGGTCTCGCCGGTCACGAGGTCGAGGGGAGCTGGAGCCGCGCGGTCGGCTCGCCCTTTCCCTATGACCGTGCGATGCGGGTCGTCGCGATCGACTCGAGCAACGGTCAGGCTGCAGATCTGGTGGAGGAGACCGCGCAGACCCTGGCGATCCTGGCCCGGCGCCTGCGCGGCCGGACCCTCGGTCTCTTTACCAGCCTGGCGCGCATGCGCGAGACCGCGGATCGCCTCGGCCAGCTTCTCGAGGGCGAGGGCATCGAGGTGCTCCTGCCGCGCCGGTCGAGCGACGATCCGGGGGCCCTGGTGGAGCGCTTTCGCAAGGCGAAGGGGGGCGCCGTGCTGCTGGGGGCGAGGCGTTTCTGGCAGGGAATCGACGTGCGAGGCGATGACCTGCAGGCGGTGGTGATCGAGAAGCTGCCCTTCGACGTGCCGACGGAGCTGCGGCGGCGCCGGGACGATCGGCTGCGCGCTGCGGGCGAGGATCCCTTCAGCCGCGCCTCGCTCGGACGGATGCTGCTGCACCTGAAGCAGATGTCGGGCCGCCTGATCCGCAGCGAGACGGACCGCGGTCTCGTCGTGATCGTCGATGCACGCCACGATCGCGGCTATTTCCGGCGGCTGCCCGATGCCCTGCCGCCGGGGGCCCGGATCGACGTCGTACCGAAGGAGGCGCTGCCAGACATCGCCGACGAGCTGGACCTGGGGGTTTAAAGACACGATTCGCGGGAAGGACCCGGAAATCCGGCATTGACGACCGTTGACCATCGGTCATCCTTGCTCTGGGCTGCTCTCCCATTGCGGAGAATTTGCGAGAGATTTGCACTGTCCGAGGCAATCCCCCGCTACTTTTTCCCGATTGGATCCGGGCTCTTGCCGGGGACTGGATCCCGTGTCGCAGTGGGCTGATTTCGTTCTTCACCCGGGCGGACCTGGGCTGCAGGGGCAGCGGGCTGCTCGGGGTCGAGTGGAGTGAGTCAGCATCACCCCCCGAGGCTGCGTCCCGAGATCGAGCTAGAGGAAAAGTCGCCGCAGGGGCGGGTTCGGAGGCATGGGGCGCGAGGCGCGCGCGTCGGCTCCCTGCCAAAAGGCCGAAGAGTGAGCGCCCGTCAGATCCGACGGCGATTCGCGCGGCGAGTCAGAGGGGAAGAAGTTGGGCACGAACGAATCCGGAGCCGGATTTCCGAGCAACGAGTGGGCGCTGATCCTGGGCGGGTCGAGCGGGTTTGGTCTTGCGACGGCCAAGCGCCTGGCGCGAGGCGGACTGAACGTGTTGGTCGTGCATCGCGATCGGCGCGGCGCCATGAAGGATATTCAACCGCATTTCGACGAGCTGGCGAAGATCGCAGAGGCCAATGGCCGCGGCTTGCATGTCTGGAACGCGGACGCGATCGCGGCCGACAAGCGCAGCGAGACGCTCGATGAGATCGCCACGGCGATTGGCGCCGAGGGACGCATTCGCGTTCTGCTCCACTCGATCGCCTTCGGCAATCTCAAGCTGATCGCACCCGAGAAGGTCGAGCCGCGCTCCGCGGGACCGAAGCTGGCCGAGCGGCTGGGGGTCGACAGCGTGAAGCTGACCGAGCTCGCGGATGAGCTCTTCGAGGCCGGGGAAGACGGGCTGCACCCGCTGACCAGTCAGCCGGTCTATCCCGATAGCTCTTTCCTCGACGAAGAGGATTTCAGCCGAACGATCCTCGCGATGGGCACGAGCCTGCTCGGCTGGACGCAGGAGATCTTCCGTCGCGGGCTCTTCGCCCCCGACGCGCGCATCTTCGGCCTGACGAGCGAGGGCAACGAGGTCGCCTGGAAGGGCTACGCGGCCGTCTCCGCGGCGAAGGTCTCGCTCGAAGCGCTCGCGCGCTCGATCGCACTCGAGTTCGGGCCCTACGGCATCCGCTGCAACGTGATCCAGGCGGGTGTGACGAACACGCCCGCGCTGCGCGCGATTCCCGGCAGCGATCAGCTGAAGAGCCAGGCGCGCCTGCGCAATCCGGGTGGGCGGCTCACGACACCCGAGGACGTCGCGGGTGTGATCTTCCTGCTCTCGCAGGACGAGGCGAGCTGGATCAACGGCGAGGTGATTCGCGTCGACGGGGGTGAACATATCTCCGGATCGACGAAGTAGCCGCGCTGCGTCGAAGCGGGGGAGAACCCTTCCGGCGTACGAGAACATGAGCAAGGGAACGGCGAGGACAATCCATTGGGCTTGAATCTTCTCGGCCTCGGTCATTTCAATCCCGAGAACGAGATCACGAATCGCTTCCTCGAAGACCTCGACATCGGCACCAATGACGAGTGGATCCTGGAGCGGACGGGTATTCGCAGTCGCCGGACGGCGCTGCCGCTCGACTATATTCGTGAGACGCGAAACGCCGACCCGCGCGCCGCGATCGAAGCCGCCGAGATGTCGAATGCCCAGATGGGCGCGAGAGCAGCCGAAATGGCTCTCGAGCGCGCCGGAGTCGAGGTTTCACAGATCGGTTTGATGTTAGGCGGTGGCTGCGCGCCCGACACGACGTCGCCCGCCGAAGCCTGCAACATCGGCGCGCTGCTCGGTGTCGAGGCGGCGAGTCTCGACATCAACTCCGCCTGCTCGAGCTTCATCGCCGGCGTCTACATGCTGTCGCTGATGGATCCCGCGAAGCTGCCCGAGATCGTGCTGCTCGTGACCGCGGAGCCGATGACGAACACGGTCCACTACGACGATCGATCCTCCGCCGTACTGTGGGGGGACGGGGCGCTGGCCGGGGTCTTTTCCACCAAGCATCCGGGGCGCGCCGAGGTGATCGGCCAGACCTTGCGCAGCGATCCCGCCGGTCATGAAAAGGTCGTCGTGCCGCGCCTCGGCCACTTCGTCCAGGAGGGTCGCACGGTGCAGAGCTTCGCGATCCGCAAGACCTCCGACCTCTACCTGAGCACGCGCGACAGCCTGCTCGACGAGGATCGTCCCTTCCATTTCGTCGGACACCAGGCGAATCTCAGAATGCTCGAATCGGTCTGTCGCCGCTGCGAGATCCCAGACGATCTCCACCATTCGAACTGCGAGTTCTTTGGAAATACCGCGGGTGCCAGCTCGGGGAGCGTCGTCTCCAGCCTCTGGGATAAATGGACCCCCAAGGACGATATCTGCGTCGTTGGCGTGGGATCTGGCCTCACCTGGGGTAGCTATCTGATGCGCTTCCACGCTTGAAAGCCCCGGGAGCGGGGCCTTCGGCGCCGGGGGCGATGCGACGAATACGATCGACTCCACACACCCCGCCTGCTCGCGCGCGCGGCGAGTGGGACCAAACTCGATGGACAGCTCGCTCGGGGCCTCGGCCTCGAGCGGCGAGTCAGGAACGACCGAACGAAGATGCTGACCCATGAAGAATTCAAGAAACGCGATCGATTCGACCAGTCGGACCTGCTCGCGTTCGGCTACGGCCGCCTGATCGAGGATCCGCCCGAGGGCTTCCGCGCGCGCCTGCCGGTGCCGCCGATGCTGATGATCGACCGGATCGAGCACATCAGCGGAGAGAAGAGTCGTGGCAAGATCAGCGCCTCGCGAGACGTCCGCCTCGACGACTGGTTCTTCCACTGCCACTTCCTGGGTGATCCCGTTCAGCCCGGCTGCCTCGGTCTCGATGGTGTCTGGCAGCTGCTCGGCTTCTACTGCAACTGGCGCGGCGGCGTCGGGGCGGGGCGCGCGCTCGGCTGTGGCGAGGTCGAGTTCTTCGGTCAGATCCGGCCGCATGACGGGGTCATGCGATACGAGGTCCAGATCAAGCGCTACACGGAGCTCAAGAAGGCAGGGGCCTCGATGGTGATCGGTGACGCCCAGGTCTTGATCGACGATGAGGAAATCTACACCGTGCAGGGCGCGCGCGTCGGCCTCTTCCGGGACATCGACTATCCGGACTACCCCGAGAAGAGCCAGAACGCGCGTGGCGGGAGGATGGAGCGATGAGCACGCAGGCTGCGGAAGAGACGAACGAGCAGCCGGTCGCGCTGGTCACGGGTGGCGGCACGGGGATCGGAGCCGCCTGCTGTCGCCGACTCGCCGCGGAGGGCTTTCGCGTCGGGATCCATTACCGGTCGAGCGAGGAGAAGGCGCGGAAGCTTTCCGCCGAGCTCGAGGGCTCCTTCACGATCAAGGCCGACCTGATGGACTCGGAGTCGCTCGATGCGATGATCAAGGAGCTGAAGCCGCTGGCCGGTCGCGTGGACGTGCTGGTGAACAACGCCGGCTACAACGTGAACGCGCCGATGCTCTCGATGAACCTCGAGCAATACGACGCGGTGGCGAGTGTTGCCCGCGGGACATGGTATTTGACGAAGCTCGTGCTGCGCCGCTTCATGATGCGCAAGGGAACGGGTCGGATCATCAACATCTCGAGCGTCGTCGGCCATACGGGCAACGCCGGCCAGATTCCGTATACGATGGTGAAGGCCGGGCTGGACGCCTTCACCAAGTCGCTCGCCGCGGAGCTCGTCGGCCGCGAGATCCTGGTGAACTCGATCGCGCCGGGCTTCGTCGAGACCGAGATGACCGACGAGCTGCCTGAAGAGATCCAGGAGCAGATCCTCGCGAAGATTCCCCTGGGCCGGGTCGCCGACGCCGACGAGATCGCCGACGTCGTGGCCTTTCTGGCGACCCGGGGCAGCTACATCCACGGCAGCGTGCTCCACGTGAACGGAGGCATGTATGGCGGCTGACGGGGGCAGCAAAGACCCCAAGGGCGAGATCCTGTCGAAAGAGGACGTCCTGGCGATGGTTCCCCAGCAGGAGCCCTTCCGATTCATCGACGAGATCGTCGAGCTCGACGAGGAGCACATCGTCGCGCGCTACACCTTCAGTCCGGAGGCCGACTTCTATCGCGGCCATTTTCCGGGCAATCCGATCACACCGGGCGTGATCCTGATCGAAACCGCGGCCCAGGCGGGCGTCGTGGCGTTTGGGATCTACCTTTATGCTCGGGACACGTCCCGGGAAGAGGTCGACAAGCTGTTGACCATCTTCACGGACTGCAGCATCGATTTCTCCGGCACCGTCCGACCGGGAGATCGGGTCACGACCACCGGACGGATCAAGTTCTGGCGCCGCAAGAAGCTGCGGGCGTCGTTCGAAATGAAGCTCGATGACGGCACGGTCGTGTGCTCGGGCGAGCTTTCGGGAATGGGAGTGCCGCGATGAGCGCCGCCGGAGACAAGAAGCGCGTCGTGATTACGGGCCTCGGCGTGATCGCACCGAACGCGAACGGCGTCGCCGATTTCGAGGCGGCGCTGCGCGCGGGCCGATCGGGGCTCAAGCATCAGGAGTCGATGGCCGAGGCCAAGTTCGGCTGTACCGTGGCGGGGACGCCCGAGGGCGTCGATGCGCTCTGCGAGAAGACGTTCAGCGAAGAAGAGCTGATGGCGATGAACATGAACCATCGCTACTCGAGCCTGGCTGCGATCGAGGCCTGGCAGGACGCGGGCCTCGAGCGGCCTTCGCCCGACTCCGACGAGGTCGACTGGCGCTCGGGCGCGATCCTCGGGACCGGGATCGGCGGCATGGACACGATCGCCGAGGTCGTCGTGCCGTTCACGAACGCCGGCAAGGTGCGTCGCATGGGCTCGACCGCGGTCGAGCAGGTGATGGCGAGCGGCATCTCGGCGCGCATCTCCGGACAGCTGGCGCTCGGCAACCAGGTCACGACGAACTCGAGCGCGTGCAGCACGGGAACCGAGGCGCTCGCCATGGGCATGGAGCGGATCCGTGCCGGCCTCGCGGATCGCATGTTATGCGGCGGCGCCGAGGCGGCCACGCATTATATCTGGGCGGGCTTCGACGCGATGCGCGTGCTGAACCGCGGCTCGAACGACGCGCCCGAGAAGGCCTCGCGCCCGCTCTCGGCCAGCGCCGGTGGCTTCATTCCGGGATCGGGCGCCGGCGTCGTCCTGCTCGAGAGTCTCGAGAGCGCGCTCGCGCGCGGTGCGAGGATCCACGCGGAGCTCGCGGGTGGCGGCGTCAACTGCGGTGGCCACCGGATGGGTGGCAGCATGACCGCTCCGAATCCGACCAGCGTCCAGCGCTGCATCGCCGAAGCCCTCGCGGACGCGGGTGTGGCCCCGGAAGAGGTCGACGCGATCAACGGCCACCTGACGGCGACGGGCGCGGACCCCAAGGAAGTCGGCTCCTGGGCGCGTGCGCTGCGGCGCGAGCCGGGGACGCTGCCCCCGATCACCGCGACCAAGAGCATGATCGGCCACGCCCTCGGCGCCGCCGGTGGCATCGAGTCGGTCGCGTCCATCCTGATGGTCGAGCATGGCTTCGTGCACCCGTCGATCAACTGCGAGGACGTACACCCGGAGATCGCACCGCACGCAGCGTCGATTCCGCACGAGATGCGAGAGATGCCGGACCTGAACGTGCTCGTGAAGGCGGGATTCGGCTTCGGCGACGTGAATGCGTGCCTGGTCTTCAAGCGCTACGCGAGTTGATGTCGCGGCGCGCGCTTTCGATCGGAGCGACCGGTCGCGGCAGCGAATGGAAATGGAATCGTCGACCGGAGGAGCTGGTCGAGACAGGTTGAACGAGACGGATTCGGGCGCAACGGCGGGCTTTCCACCGGCCGCCTGAATCATGAAGGAGTGGTAGCTCGATGGAACAGTCGGAAGTGATGGAACGTGTCGTCAAGATTCTCACGCCCTGGGTCAAGGACGAAGCGGCGCTCAAGAACGTCTCGATGGAAACGAATATCCTCGAGGATCTGAAGGTGAATTCGGCACGACTCGTGGACGTCGTGATCGCCTTCGAGGACGATTTCGATATCGAGATCGCGGACGAAGACGTCGATCAGGTCAACACCGTCGGCGACGCGGTCAACCTGATCTCGGGGAAGCTCTAGACCGATCGCGGTGATGGAGCTGGGCACGTGACATGGCCTCGGTAACGGACGGCGGACAGGATCCAGAGAAGGGACCGCGGTCCGACCACGCGAGCGGCGTGCCGGGCCGGGCCGGGCCGACTCGTGCTTCCGGCCCAGCCTCCGATCCGTCCTCCGGCCAGGGACCCACTAAGAAGCCCGGTCAGAAGCCCGGTCAGAAGCCCGCGCCGGCGTCCTTCGATCCGGAGATGGTGCGGCGGCACGCGCTGCAGCGCGCGGTGAGCGTGCTCGCCGGACCGCTCTGGGTGACGGTTTCGGTGCTCGTGATGCGATTCCACTTTCGCTACCGGATTGCGAACGTGGCCCGACTGCGTCGGCAGTATCAGCAGATTCGCGCGCAGACCGATGCCCCGATGCTGGTCTGTGCAAATCACCTGACGCTCGTCGATTCCTTCATCATCGCCTGGGCACTCGGCTCGGGCTTCTACTGGCTGCGCCATCCGGACGAGCTGCCCTGGAATACACCGGAATCGACGAATTTCGGGCGCACCTGGGTCTCCCGGCTGCTGATCTTTCTCGCCAAGTGCATCCCGATCACGCGCGGCGGCGCCCGGGAAGAAGTGGGAGACGTGCTCGAGCGCGTGAAATATCTGTTGGGTCGAGGCGAGACGGCGCTGATCTTTCCCGAAGCGGGCCGCAGCCGAACGGGACGCGTGGAGGAGTCCGCTGCGGCCTGGGGTGTGGGTCGGATCGTGGGCGCCGTGCCCGGCTGCCGCGTGCTCTGCGTGTACATGCGCGGTCGCGCGCAGGAGACCTGGGGCGACTATCCGGCGAAGGGAGATACGATGGACGTGGAAATCGCGTGCATCGAGCCAAAGAGTGATGCGAGGGGCGTACGCCGGTCCCGCGATCTCGCCCAGCAGATCGTGCGTCAGCTGATCCGCATGGAGGAAGACTACTTCGATGCTCGGCAATGACGTCGTCGACCTGCACGATCCGGACGCGAAGCCCGAGAGCTTTCGGGCGCGCTTCGACGAGCGGGTATTCGCGCCCGTCGAGCGTCGGGCCATCGAGCGAGACGTGCGGCCTCTTGCCCGCCGCTGGGCGCATTGGGCGGCCAAGGAAGCGGCCTACAAGCTCGCGAAGCAGCTCGACGCGGATTTCGTCTTCTCGCCCAAGGCGCTCGTCCCGAAATTCAGGGCGGCGATTGCGCTACCCGGCGATCGGGCCGAGCGTTCGGGGCAGCTCGGTCTGCCCGAGCCGATCGGGAAGGGCATCCAGGAGCTCGAGGTGCGAAGCCTCGAGACGGCCGACTTCGTACACGTCGTGGCGCTGCCCGCTGGTGCGGATTGGCAGGCGGTCGTCTCGGCGGTCGAGCCGGTCGAGGACGAGGCGGAGTCGAGCGGAGCTGTTCGCAGGCTCGCCAGGCGTCGGATCGCTCGGGATCTCGGCATCGAGTCGGATCGGGTTTCGATCGGAGGACGCGGAAGGATTCCGATGGTGGAGATCGATGGCGCGGCCAGCCCGATGGCGATCTCGCTCTCCCATCACGGTGGCTGGGTCGCATGCGCGATGACCCTTCGATCCGAGGGATTTCCGTCGAACATCGTGGCGAGAGCAAGCGAGTCCGCGGAAGTGAAGGCCGATCGTAACGAGTCGAATCCCTTGGAGACGCTCGAGAGCATCCGTTCGACGGTAGGCGGGGCGATTCGATGAGCGCAGGAGAAGAAGAGAACGTGGAGACCCTCCCGGAGCCGAAGCGGCGACGAATCCAAAGACTGGCGATCGTGAACCGCGGCGAGGCGGCCGTTCGATGTCTCCGCACCGCGAAGAGTCTGCGCGCGCTCGAGGGAGAGGGGCTCGAGGTCGTCGCGCTCTATACGCCGCCGGACCGCGACGCGCCCTTCGTGCGTCAGGCCGATCGCGCGATCGAGCTGGCCTCGGCGAAAGGGGCGGTGGCCGCCTATCTCGACCATGACGGTGTGATCGCCGCGCTCAAGCAGGTCGGAGCCGACGCCGTCTGGCCCGGCTGGGGCTTCGTCGCCGAGGATCCGGTCTTCGTCGAGCGGCTCGCGACCGAGGGCATCATCTTCCTCGGTCCGAGCGCCGACGCGATGCGCTCGCTCGGTGACAAGATCACTTCCAAGCTGCTCGCCGAGCGAGCCAACGTGCCGGTGACGGACTGGAGCGGCGGCGAGCTCGAGGACGAGCACGACGCGCTCCGTCACGCCGAGCGAATCGGCTTTCCCGTCGTTCTGAAGGCGACCGCCGGTGGCGGTGGGCGCGGCATCCGAATCGTCCGGAGCGCCGATCAGATCGAGGAGGCCTTTCGCTCCGCCCACGCCGAGGCGAAGGCGGCCTTCGGCAACGGCGCGCTCTTCGTCGAGGCGATGGTCCAGGGTGGTCGCCATATCGAGGTCCAGGTCGCGGCCGACCAGCACGGAAACGCCAAGGCCTTCGGCTGTCGCGACTGCTCCGTTCAGCGTCGCCATCAGAAGGTGCTCGAGGAAGCGCCGCCGCCCGGTCTGTCTGACGAGCTGCTAGGCCGCCTCGAAGCCTCGGCGGTAAACCTCGTCCAGCACGTCGGCTATTGCGGGGTCGGGACGGTCGAGTTCCTGCTGACGGGCGACGACTTCTTCTTCCTCGAAGTGAACCCGCGACTCCAGGTGGAGCACGGCATCACCGAGCTGATCGCCGACGTCGATCTCGTCGAGATCCAGATCCGCATCGCTCGCGGAGAATCGATCGCGGAGATTCCCCGCGCGCACCGCGGCCTCGCCCTCGAGGCGCGCGTCTGCGCCGAGGATCCCGACGAAGGCTTCCTGCCCTCGCCCGGGCGGATCGCGCTCTTCGAGCCGGCGCTCGGTCCGCATACGCGCGTCGACTCCGGCGTGACGACCAATTCGGTGATCTCGTCGGACTTCGACTCTTTGATCGCGAAGGTGATCTCGGTCGGCGACGATCGCGCGGAGCTGATCGCACGGCTGTCGTGCTCGCTGCGCGACCTCGAGCTCGTGGTCGCGGGCGGCGCGACCAACAAGGGCTACCTGCTCTCTATCCTGGAGAGCGAGGCCTTTCGGGCGGGTGCCGTGGATACCCAGTGGCTCGATCGTTGGAGCGCCGAGCGTCCTTCGATCGCCGAAGCGTATCCCGACCTCGCGCGGGACGCGCTGGTGGCAGCCGCCATCCTCTCCTACCAGCGCAGCCGTCGCATGCTCCGTACGGGTGTCTTCAGCGATCAGCGCGTGGAGCGCCTGCCCGCGTCCGAAGGCCAGCAGATCGACCTGACCTTTGGCTCCGAGAGCTACCGCCTGAAGGTCTACGCGATCGGGTCCTGGCGCTACCGAGTGCATCTCGAGGGCGCGGCCGTGGGTGCGTTGATGCGCGAGGAGGGCGAGCACGCCGCCCGCTTGATCATCGACGATCGCGTCCGCCGCGTGATCTACGACGCCAACGATCGCGGGCTCAGGCTGGAGGTCGAGGGCCATCCGTTCCGCTTCGGCTCGCAGACCGCTGGCCAGGTTCGATCGGGCACGCCGGCGGTCGTGGTGTCGATCCAGGTTGCGGTGGGCGATGTCGTCGAAGCCGGCCAGCCGCTCGGGCTGCTCGAAGCCATGAAGATGGAGATCGGCTTCCAGGCCCCGGTCAGCGGGACGGTCAAGGAAGTCACGGCGCAGAAGGGTCAGCAGGTCGCCGCGGGCGACTTGATCCTGGTGATCGAGGAGTCGGCCGCAGACGCCGCGGACGACAAGCAGCGGGCGCGTCTCAGCCTGCCCGAGCAGGTCGATCCGCTCGCACTGCTCTTCAGCCCGGAGGGCGACAAGCCGCTGGGCCGGCCGGACCTCGAGAGCGCCGACAAGGCAGCACTCCGGGATCGTCGGGCCGCCATCGACGCGATCCGCGAGGAAGTGCGGCGGGTGTTGCTCGGATACGACGCGAACGCGGAGCGCGCGGAATCGCTCACCGCTTTTCTCGAGGCACCGCTTCCCGAGAACATCTCGGAGGCCTTCTCCCGCGAGCTCGGCGAGATCCGACACGAGGTGACCGCGTTCGCGGACGTCGAGCTGCTGTCGATCCGAGCGCCGAGCGCCTCGATCTCGGGCGAATCCGGACCTTCGAATAGCGCTCGGCTGCGCATGTTCCTGCGCCGTATCGAGGCTGAAGGAGCGGGGATCGACGAGGGCTATCTCGATCTCGTACGCGCGGCGCTCCGCCACTACGGCGTCACGAAATTGAGCGCGACGGATGACCTGCGGCGGGCGCTGCTCCGCATCCTCTCCTGTCAGGCGGACAAGACGCTTCGGCTGTCGTTGATCCTCGGTGTGCTGCGCCGGATCACCGCCGTAGCGCAGAGCGGGATCTATCTCGGCGAGGATGACCAGCTCGCGCGGGCGCTGACGCGGATCGCGCGAATGCGGCCGCAGGTGACCGACCCCGTGGCCGATGCCGCGCTCGAAGCGTCCTACGTGATCTTTCAGCAGCCGGGGATCGAGGAGCGCGCCAGGCGATCGTCGAGCTCCGTGGAGGAGTGGCTCGCGGCGGCCGAAATGGATCTCGTCGCACCGCCTTCCGGCGTCCTGCTCGAGGTCGCGTCGTCGCCGCGGATGGTCTTCGAGCGCGTCGGTCGATGGATCTCGGGAGAAGATCCGAATCGTCGTGCGATCGCGCTCGCGGCACATGTCCAGCGGCGTTATGCGCCGCGACATCCGAAGGCGTATCGCGCGGTCCGGGTAGACGGTGAGCCGATCCACTGCGTCGAGTACGAGGGCCAGGGCGTCGTCCTTGCTGCGACGGGTCCTGCCACGGATACGGAGCTGTGGATGGATCGACTCGTTCGAGGCGCCACGTCCTTGCGCGAGCACGATCCCGAAACACCCATCACGGCCCTGGAATTCCTGATCCCGGCCGTGGACGAGATCGACTGGGACGAGATTCTCGGCGCGCTCGAAGCGCGCTATGCCGATCTGCGTTTCGATGGCCGGATGACGGTCGGAGGCCTGACGCCGGACGGTGAGGGGGACGTCTACCGGACTCTGGTCCATCGGGACGGTCGGCTCGAGCAGGCCTCCGAGTACTACGATCTGCATCCCGAGACCGCCATGCGGATCGGCCTGGAACGTTATGCGAACTTCGACCTCGAACGGCTCCAGTCCGACGAAGGCATCTACGCCTTCCACGGGCGCGCGCGCAATGCGCCCGCCGACGAACGCGTCTTCGTGCTCGCGGACGCGCGGGATCGCTCGCCCCAGCCCGGCAAGGAGCTCTACCACCATCTGGCGACCTTCGAGCGGGTATTCAACCGCGCGGCCCGCCGGCTCCGGACGATCCTGCAGACGCACGATCCGCGGCGGCGACTGCAATGGAACCGCATCGCGATCTTCGTGGCCCCGGCGATCTTCGTGGAGCCCGAGGTCGCGAGCGAGATCGCGCGCCGCCTCGCGCCGGCCACGCGCCATCTCGGTCTCGAGAAGGTCCTGGTCAGGTTGAATCGGCTCGATCGGGAGAATCCCGATGCACAGCCCGTTCCGAGCGAGCTGGTCATCACGGATACCGGCGAGCAGCTCGAGGTGGATTGGCGCGAGCCTCACGATGATCGACTGATGCCGGCCGACGACTATCAGCGGAAGGTCGTCGCCGCGCGCAGACGCAGGCTGATCTATCCCTACGAGATCGTGAAGATGCTGACGAGCGAGTCGGACGACGGGACACGCTCGGACGGAGACTTCGAGGAATACGATCTCGATCCCGACAGCAAGAGGCCGCTGGCGAAGAGCGTCGGCGGTCGACCCTATGGCGAGAACGTCTCCGGCGTCGTCTTCGGCTTGATCCGGACGCCGACCGAGAAGGTGCCCGAAGGCATGCTTCGGGTGCTGGTGCTGTCGGATCCGACGATGGGCATGGGGTCGCTCGCGGGACCCGAATGCGATCGGGTGGTGGCGGCCTTCGACCTGGCCGAATCCCTGGGCGTGCCGCTCGAGTGGGTACCGGTCTCCTCTGGCGCGAAGATCGCGATGGACAGCGGAACGGAAAACCTCGACGCGACCGCCCGGGTCGTCCGGCGCATCGTGACCTTTACCCAGGCCGGGGGCGTCGTGCACGTGATCGTTCAGGGCGTGAACGTCGGCGCGCAGAGCTATTGGGACGCCCTGGCCACCATGCTGATGCATACGCGCGGCGTCCTGATCATGACCCAGAACGGCTCGATGGTGCTGACGGGACGCGCGGCGCTCGAGGCGTCGGGCGCCGTCTCGGCGGAAGACGAGATCGCGATCGGCGGCTTCGAACGGATCATGGGACCGAATGGCGAGGCCCAGTATTTCGCCCGCAATCTCGCCGACGCCTATCGCATCCTCTATGAGCACTATCGCTACACCTACGTGGTGCCAGGCGAGTCGGGCCCCCGCGAGTTCGCGACGACGGATCCCCGTGATCGGTCGATCGGGGACACGCCGATCGGGTCGGAAGACGCCGAGGGGCTCTCGACGATCGGCGAGCTCTTCGACGACGCGACGAATCCCGGACGCAAGCGACCCTTCTCGATGCGGGCCGTGATGAAGTCGGTGGTCGACGTCGACGGCGGGCACCTCGAGCGCTGGAATGCCTGGGTGGGCGCAGAGACTGCGATCGTCTGGGACGCGCATATCGGCGGCAGGCCGGTCGCGCTGATCGGGATCGAGAGCAAGAATGTTCCGCGCGACGGCTACCACCCGGTCGATGGGCCGGAGGCCTGGAACGGCGGAACGCTGTTTCCGCAATCTTCGAAGAAGGTCGCTCGCGCGATCAACGCCGCGAGCGGCAATCGACCGGTCGTCGTGCTGGCGAATCTGTCGGGCTTCGACGGCTCGCCCGAGTCGCTGCGCAAGATCCAGCTGGAGAACGGCGCCGAGATCGCCCGCGCGGTCGTGAACTTCCAGGGTCCGATCTATTTCGTGGTCGTCTCGCGCTATCACGGAGGCGCCTACGTCGTGTTCTCGCAGGAGCTGAACGACGACATGCAGGCGGTCGCGCTCACGGGCTCCTACGCGTCGGTGATCGGCGGTGGTCCGGCCGCCGCGGTCGTGTTCAGTCGCGAGGTCCGCGCGCAGGCCCTCGACGACCCGCGCGTGAAGGACAAGAGCGAGCTCGTCCGGCGGCGTCCGACCGAAGAGAATCGAGCAGAGCTCGAGGCCGTGCTGCGCGAGGTCACGCTCGAGAAGCAGGCCGCGACGGCTGCGGAATTCGATTCGGTCCACACCGTCCAGCGGGCGTTGGAGGTCGGATCTCTCTCCGCGATCCTCGAGCCGGAAGATCTGCGCCCGCGCCTGATCGCCGCGCTGGAAGAAGCGTCGCGAGACCTGTGAGTCACGCGCGGCCATGAAGGCGGCTCGCGCGGCGGCTCGCTCGTCGCTCGACCGGATCGCGAATGGCCTGCTCGTGCTGGCGCTTCGCGCGGCGATCCGATTGGCCGAGGTGTTGGGCGTCGAGCGCACGCTGCGCTTCGGTCGCGCCTTCGGTCGCGCGTGGCCCGTTCTGGGTCTGCCGCGCACCCGTCGCGTGCGTGCGCAGCTGAAGTCCGCCTTCCCCGCAGAGGATGCGGACCAACGCGAGCGCTGGAAGAGCGAGGTCTTCGCTCATCTGGCGCAGGGCCTCGCGGAGCTGCTGCTGATGTCGGGTCGACATCGCGCGACGATGCTCTCCCGCGTCGAGGTGATCGGTCTCGATCATCTCGAGCGGGCCGTGCGCGAGGCGGGCGGCAAGGGGGCGGTGGTCATCGGTCCTCATCTGGGCAACTGGGAGCTCGCCGCTGCCAGGCTCGCGTCGCTCGGTGTGCCCGTCGCGGCGATCTATCGTGGCCTGCGCCAACCGGCGCTCGAGCGAGCGCTACAGCACGTTCGGAGCGGGACGCCGCGGACGCGCAGCGAGATCGAGCGAGGCAGTCCGGTCGAGCAGATCGCCATGGGACGCCGCGCCGGGATTCAGTTCCTTCGCGCGCTCGAGTCGGGACGCAGCGTGCTCGTGCTCCTCGATCAGCACGCCCGCCGAGACGAGGGGATGATCGTCGAGTTCTTCGGACGTCCGGCGCGCACGCGCTTCGGGCCCCTCAAGCTCGCAGATCGCATGGGGGCGCCGGTGTTGATGGCCTTCGCCACTCGGGATGCGGACGAGCGCCATCATCGCCTCACCTTCCATGCTCCGCTCCAGCTCGAGCGCGGTGCGGCCGAAGACGAGGATGTCCTGCGGCGGAACCTCCAGACGGTGACCACCGCGATCGAGACAGAGATCAGGGCTCTTCCTGCGCAGTGGATCTGGACCCATCGGCGTTGGCGAGCCGAACGCGAGTGAGGCGCTCCGGGCCGAAGCTGCTCGGGAGGGTCGCTTGCTCGTGTCATCCCGAGGTTTCGCATGGATTTTGGCCTTCGCCGATACCGACTCCTGCTGGCAATCGCGCTCTCGACCGCACTACTGCTCGCAGGCTGCGCCTCCACGCCGGATCGCGACGCTCGGACGGCGGCGCGCAGCGCAGCCTCGGAAGAAGCCTGCGCGCGAGAACGCCTGGCGTCGGATGATTCTCAGGCAGAGCTGTTCAGGCAGGCCGAGACCGATCGCGCAGAGAATCTCGAGCGCGAGATCGAGCGCCTGCAGGCCGACCTCGAGAAGGCCGAAGCCGCGTTGGTCGAGGCGGAATCGGGTCTGGCGGCGAATCACAGTCGCGCCGATGCCGTCTCGTCGTTGGCGGTGACGCGGATCCAGGTGGAGCGGGCGGCTGCACGGGCCCCGTGGCGAGCAGACCTGGTCGCCGGCGCGCGGCAGAAGATCGCCGAGGCCGAGCGCCAGGTCGAGGAGGGCCGCTTCGGGACCGCGCTCTTTTTCGTGTACCGCGCGCGCCGCGTCGCCGACGCCATCCTGCTCGAGGCGGAGCAGGTTCGGCAGTCGCCTAACGCCCAGATGATCAGGGCCGAACGCGTGAACCTGCGCGCGGGTCCGTCGACGGATGATCTGGTGCTTTCGGTCCTGACCGCTCGCACGCCGGTGATCGAGCAGGCGAGGGAGGGCGAGTGGACCCTGGTGCAGGTGATCGGTGGACCCGCCGGCTGGATCCATCGCCAGCTGCTCGACTCGCTCATGCTCGAAGACGACGAGCCGCAGTCGACCTCCGCGCCGGCCTCGCGGCCCTGAGCCCGGCTCAGTCGCCTGCGTCGACCCTCTCGCTCGCGGGATCGTCGAGCGCGGAGCCGTCGGTCGAGGGAGGCGCCACGACGAGTCGATTGCGGCCGGCGTCCTTGGCTGCGTAGAGCGCTTCATCCGCATCGATGAATAGCTGCTTGCGGTCGCCGGCATAGGCCGCGACGCCGACGCTGACGGTGAGAGGCTCTCGCTCGCTCGGCACGTCGGTGACGAAAGACGTCGCTTCGACCGCCTGGCGGATCTTTTCGCCGAGCGCCGCCGCGCCCGGAAGCGTCGTGTTGATCGCGAGCAGCGCGAATTCTTCGCCGCCGTAGCGCGCGAGCAGGTCGGTCTCGCGGACGGATTGATTGAGGATCTCCGCCATGCGTCGCAAGATCTCGTCGCCACCCGCATGCCCGAGACGATCATTCCACTTCTTGAAGTAGTCGATGTCGATCAGCACCAGACATAGGGGATCACCGGTACGCGAGCTTCGTCGGCACTCGGCGGCGAGCGCTTCCTGGAAGTAGCGATGGTTGTGGAGCTTCGTGAGACCATCCGTGATCGAGAGCTGTTCGAGTACGAGGTTCATGTTCGAGAGCTCCTCGTTCTTGGCGACCAGCTCTTGATTCGCCGCCTCGATCTGCCGCTGGTTCTCCTCGAGCTCGCGTGCGTTGCGGCCCAGGCCGCGACTCATCTCATTGAAGGTGCGTGTGAGGACATCGACTTCCTCGGATGATCGCCCCCGTTCGTCGATCTCGACCTCGCGCTCGCCATGGGAGAGCCGCTTCGCCGCCTCGGCGAGCGCGTGCAGCGGCTTCACGATCGAGCCGGCGATGCGATAGGCGGCCAGTCCCACGAGGAGCACGATCGCGACATTGAGCAGGACGACGCGACTCATGGAACGGACGATCGGCGCGAAGGCGTCGTCGTAGGGCTGCTCGATCACGAGCAGCCAGCGGAAACGCGGAAAGGGCATCTGCGTCCCGACGACGCGTTGGCCGAAGGAGCCGTCGTAGTAGGCCACCGTCGAGGTCGAATCGATCTCGGCCCGATCGCCGTCGTAGGGCCTCTCGGGGTCGACGCCTTCCGGTGGATTCAGGAAATGTCGCTGACGATCGACGAGATAGATCTCGGCGCTCTCCCCGAGCTCGTCGCTCTGCAGAATCGAATCGAGCGAGGCGACCTCGATCGTGGCGAAGAGCCGGGCCGCCGGACGACCGAAGGCGTCGGCGATCGGCACCGAGGCGATCTGGATCATCCGATTCCCGAGCCGCCGCGCCTCTCCGATCGTCGTCTGGTTCGACCGGGTCTCGCTCGTCGTCAGCAGATCGGCCGGGAGCGCGTCGCGAGGCCCCACCTCGAGCAGCCGTTCGCCGTCCCGAGAGATCAGCACCAGCCGCTCCAGGTGTGGAAATCCGTCGAGCACATAACGCAGGTATTGCGCGGCCTCCTCACGCACGCGGGCCGCGCCGGGGCCGCCTTCTCGAAGGCTGGCCACCGATTCCGCGAGGATCGTGCTGTCGGCGAAGACCTCGATCTCCCGCTCTCGCAGGTCGTACCACTGGTCGAGCTCGTTCACGATCCGGTGCGCCACCAGGGGAAAGCGCTGGTCGATCTTCTTGCGCAGGAAGCCGTCGAGCGACTGCAGCGAGATCCACGAGACCGCCAACGAGCTGGTCAGCGTCGCGAGGAAGACGAGCAGCGTGATTCGACCAGCGAGGCTGCGGAGGGGGTTGTTCATCGGTTTCCGGTGTGAGGTGGAGCGGCGATGCGTGTGATGCCGGGGTGGAAGGCCGGGCTTCGATCCCCTGGTTTCTTCGGCCCGAGCGGGCCCTGGGCCGAGCGTCCTTTTTCGGGTGGTGGCGGCCAGCGCTTGAAGTGGGGATGAAATGGTCCCCCTGGGAGCGGATTCGGCCGAAAGCCGAGTGTCCCAGATGCCGCGGTGGGCGGTGGGCGGATTGCGGGGGCCGGGGCGGCTGTGTGATGATCCGGCGACGTGTGTCGATGCACCGGCGTTCAGACCGGTGTCCGAGCGCGCCGATCCCGGCGCGGGCCGAGCGACGAGCGCATGCAGCCCGAAACCTTCGACCCCCGCCCGATCCTGGAGACCCCCGTGCACGACTCCGAGCAGGCCGAGCGATCAGCGAGGGCCGACGCGGACACGATCTCGACCCCCCCGACCGCGACGCGGTCTCGTACCGGACAGCCCGATCTGGCGCAGGTCGAGCGTTGGGTCGCGGATGTCGTCGGGGGCCAGACGCTCGAACGCGAGCAGGCCGAGCGTCTGAGCGAACGTCTGGGCGACGCTGCGATCCGAGAGGCGCTCTGCGAAGGGGCCCGCGAGATCAAGCGCGCTCAGACCGGCGATCGCGTCACGGTCAGTCGCAACATCTTCATTCCGCTCACGAATCTGTGCCGGAATCGCTGCTCCTACTGCACCTTCGCCAAGCTGCCGGACTCAGCCGAGTCGCATACCTACTCGCTCGACGAGGTGGAAGAGGTCGTGCGGGGCGGTGTCGCGACCGGCTGCGTCGAAGCCCTGATGTGTCTCGGCGACAAGCCCGAGATCGCCTATCGCAGCTATCGCGACATGCTCGGGCAGCGCGGCTATTCGAGCACGACCGATCTGCTCGTCGAAGCGTGCCGCGTGACCCTCGAGAAGGGCATGCTGCCCCATACGAACGCGGGGATCCTGACGCGCGAGGAGATGGCGCGGCTGCGACCGGTGAACGCCTCGATGGGGCTGATGCTCGAAACGACGAGCCAGAGGCTGCGTCAGAAGGGCGGCCCGCATTTCCACGCGCCCGACAAGGAGCCCGCGACCCGCATCCGGATGCACGAGGAGGCCGGCGAGCTGCGGATCCCGTTCACGAGCGGCATGCTGCTCGGAATCGGCGAGAACGATGCCGAGCGTGTCGACACCCTGCTGGTGATCGCGGATCTCGCGGAACGCTACGGTCATATCCAGGAAGCGATCATCCAGCCCTTCCATCCCAAGCCCGGGACGAAGATGCGCGCGGCCTCGCCCCTCGACGAGGATCGCGTCGTGGGCTGGGTCGCGATGGCGCGCCTGATCCTGCCGCGCGCGGTCCACGTCCAGGCGCCGCCGAATCTCGGGCAGGGAATGCTGCCGAGATTGCTGCGCGCGGGGGTCGATGATTGGGGGGGCGTCTCGCCCGTCACCGTCGACTTCATCAATCCCGAAGCGCCCTGGCCGGCTCTGCGCCAGCTGCGCGAGGACACCGAAGCCGCGGGCTTCCAGCTCTTCGAGCGAGGTCCAGTCTATCCGGACTGGATCCTCGAACGTCCCGATTTCTTCGACCCGCAGGTGCGGGCCGTGCTGCCTCGATATGCCAACGACGAGGGCTATGCGCAGCGAAACGACCAGTCCGAGGAGGCCGCCTAGCATGTTCGACCAAATGACTTCCGCCGTATCCACCGACGTGCGCGCTCTCCTGGAGGGCGCTCTCGAAGGCAGGGAGCTCTCGAAGACCGACGCCGAGCGCCTGCTCGGCGTGCAGGGGATGGACTTCCATGCCCTGATCGCTGCCGCCGATCTGGCAAGGCAGCGAGATTGTGGAGACGACGTGAGCTATGTCGTGTGCCGCAACATCAACTTCACCAACGTCTGTTATGTCGGATGCTCGTTCTGCGGATTCGCTCGACACAAGGACGATCGGGAGGAGGCCTTCGACCGCAGCCACGACGAGATCCTCGCCAAATGCAAGGATGCGATCGAGCGGGGCGCGACCGAGGTCTGTATCCAGGGCGGCATCCACCCCAACAAGAACCACGAGCATTACCGCGACATCCTGCGGGCCGTGAAGGCGGTCTATCCCGACCTGCACATCCATGCGTACTCGCCCGAAGAGATCGACTTCGGCCACAAGAAGAGCGGCATGGAGCTCTCCGACTACCTGCAGTGGCTGGTGGATGCGGGCCTCGGAACGATGCCCGGAACGGCGGCGGAGATCCTCGACGACGAGATCCGGGACATCCTCTCCCCGAACAAGCTGAAGACGGACCGCTGGGTCGAGATCATCAAGGCGGCGCATGGGATCGGACTGCGCTCGACCTCGACGCTGATGTATGGGCATATCGAGAAGCCGCACCACATCGCCGGTCATCTCGACCTGCTGCGCGAGATCCAGAAGGAGACGGGCGGCTTCACGGAGTTCGTTCCGCTCGGCTTCATCCACGAGCGCAATCTGCTCTACAACCTGATGGGCGCGCGACCCGGGCCGTCGATGGAAGAAGACCTGCGCATGATCGCCGTCTCGCGGCTCTTCCTGCGGCCACACATCACCAATATCCAGGTTTCGTGGGTGAAGATGGGCCACAAGCTCGGGCAGATGGCGCTGTGTGCGGGTGCGAACGACTTCGGCGGAACCTTGATGGAGGAGTCGATCAGTCGAGAGTCCGGCGCCGACCATGGCGAGAATACGCCGCCCGAGGAATTCAGGCGTCTGATCCGCGAGATCGGCCGCACGCCCGTCGAGCGCACGACGCTCTACGAGACGGTGACGCGCTTCGAGGATCCGGCCCTCGATCCGCCGTCGCGCGAGCCCGCCCGGGACGTCGATCTCTCTGGCCCTGCGCGCTGGCGCAAGTCGCTGGAGACCGTCCAGCCGCTACCGATCGCCGACGCCCCCGCGGCCTGAAGCCTGCGCACCTGGTGACCACTCGGGCGGAGCCGCTGGCATCCCGAGGGCGACCTGCACGAGCCGCGGGCCGCTCGCACGGCCGCGGGCGATCGCACAGCCGCCTAGCGCCCCGTGTCCTCGAGGTGGGATTCGAGTCGCTCACAGAGGGCCTCGACCTGGTAGCGGATCGGGGCCTTCTCGAGCACCTGGCGTTCGATGCGCTGAATGGCGTTGCGAACGGAGGGATGATCGCGTCCCAGAGCGCGTCCGATCTCCGCGAGCGAGGCCTCGGTGTAGCGATTCGCCAGGTACATCGAGAGCTGTCGCGGAATCAGCACGTCCCGGCGCCGCGAGCGGGAGGCCAGCGCCTCCGGGCGCATCCCGAAGAAGGCCGCGACGACTCGCACGACTTCGCCCACCTCGAGCTTGCACGGACCGAGCTTCGAGCTGGCGCCCGACTTCAGGTCGATCGCCTCGCGGGTGAGCGTGAGGTCGATCGGGCGTCCGAGCAGCGAGGCCGTCGTCACGACCTGGATCAGCACGCCTTCGATGTCCCGGACACTGCCGCTCGTCGAGTCGACCAGCAGGTCGAGGCAATCGGCGGGGAGATGGACGCCCCCGGCGGCGGCCTTCGCGCGCAGGATGTGGCGGCGGACGAGCGCGTCGGGTCGGTCGAGCTCCGCGACGAAGCCGCGAGCGACGAGCTTCTGCATGCGTTCGTCGAGACTGTGGAGGTCGCGGGGCGGTCGGTCGCCCGTCAGCAGGACCCGGCCGCCCGAATCGAGGACGTGCTCGATGGTGTGATAGAGCTCGAGCTGCGTCTTGGTGCGGCCCACCAGGAACTGGATGTCCTCGACGACGAGTAGCTGGATCGCCCCGCGGTAGCGGCGTGTCCAGGCCTCGTTCCGCCCGTTGCGCATGGCGGAGACGAACTCGCTCGTGAATTGCTCGGCCGTCGTGTAGAGGATGCCGGACTGGCCTGGGCCCGTCGCGAGGCCTGCTGGAGCGATCGGCGGGCGGCGCGCGCTGCTTGGACCGAGAGGGGCCGCCGGGCCATGCGGTGGTCGGTTCGATCGCGGCGAGCAGGTCGCTCCGGCCAGGGCATGGCGGCGAGCCTCCTCGGCGGTGGCTCGCGCGAGGTGCGTCTTGCCCATCCCGGCTCCGCCGGCCAGATAGAGCTGGTTGAGACTGTGTTGGCGGCGGCGGGCGAGGGCGAGCGCGGCCTCTCGGGCCAGCGAGTTGCACGGCCCGAGAATGAAGCTGTCGAAGCTGAATGGCGCGGCCTTTCGATCCGCCTCGCCGTCGAGCCCGAACTCGAGTCCATGGTCGAGCGTGTGCTGACCGTGCGCGCTCGACTGGGGTCGCTCCGAAGCGTGACGAGCATCGTTGCGAACGGGCTCGGCCTCCTTGCGGCCAGCTGGCCTCGGCACCACGCTCAGCCGAAGCACATCGTTTCGCGCAGCGGCATCGCTCCCGGCCGAATCCCCCCCCGCAATCGACGGGAACGCGGCAAGAGAGTGGGAGGGGTGGGCCTGTCCG
>CAVORA010000010.1:0-247252 GCA_963698485.1 uncultured delta proteobacterium
GCGGCGCATCTCGGAGCGCCTGCTCGAGGGAGAGATGCGATTCGACGATCATCGCGATCCCGAGCAGGATGGAAAGGCAGAGGCAGCTGCCGATCAGCGCGCGCAGCTCGATGTCCTTCGACAGCGCGCGAAGCCCTTGGTTGCGCAGCCTGTAGTAACGGGCAGCGCAACGGCCCCGGACAGTCCGGAGCCCGGTTGCCACGGCCTGTACGGGCCAGCGGCCGATGTCTGCGAGACTTGCGTCGTGGGATAGAGAATCCACCGGTCGAAACGCCTGACAGCGCGTGCACGACGCTGTCGAAGGCTGTCGCGCCTGCCGCGAAGAGCGACACGAACCCGATCAGGGTCAGCGCGGCATAGACGACGATGGCGTGGCGCGCGCGGGTCCTGACGCCGTCGGGCACCAGGCTCTCCTCGACTTCGGGGAGCGCGATCCGACGAGCCGGCAGGCCCGCGAAGCCCCAGCAGAGGGATCGAGAGCGTCACGATGCCGAGACCGCCATACCATTGCATCCAGGCTCGGGTGAAATGGAAGCTCTCGGGCAGGCCTTCCACTGTCGGGAGCGTCGTCAACCCGGTGGTCGTGACGGCCGAGACTGCCTCGAAGAGCGCATCGAGGAAGCCCGCGTGCGCCGAGACCATGAACGGCGCGATCGCGCCGATCGGAGCCAGAACGAAGGCGAGCGCCGCCACGACCATGGCCTCGTTCGTCTGAATCGTTTTCGAGGCCTTCGTGCGGCGGAGGCCAAGCGCAATCACGAGGGTGCCAAGGGTTGACGTGGCCAGCATCCCCGCAGCGACCCAGTCGCCGAAAGCGCCGGCGATCACCACGGGAACGAGCATCAGCAAGCCGATCGCGAACAGGAGCTCGCCGACATAGCGGCCGACTACGGCGGGGCGGGCGGCAAAGCTGATTGCCTGAACACGTTCTTCGAGAGGCATGTCGTCAGTCCAGGCAGGCGCACGACCGACCGGCCAGCAAGCCGTGCGAGTGCCGCGATCGTCGCACGATTCGAGCTTTGATCGAATGCTTTGGTGATCGCGATCGTAGCTGGTTGAAGAGCCATCAGGCGCCGCCCCCCTGCCGATTCTCGCAGCCGCGCCCGCATGGCTCGTCGGTGCGGCGGCTGGAAGAGGCCAGTGCTCGAGCGATTTCTGTGCCGACCGTCGTCTCGATGGGGCGCGCAATGCGCGCCGAGAAAGAGCCCGAGCACATCGTCGATCAGCACCTGCTCGTCGACTGTCTCGAGTCGCGGGAGTCCAACGCGCGACCGATGACTGGCGAACGTGATCTCGGGTCTCCAGGTCTGGATCTTCGTGCGCCGCGTGCCTCCCAGCGAGCGGTCCGCCCGGCTGAGACAGATCGACGCGAGGTGTGCACGGGAGCCACGGATCCCGCTGCCGGACCGCGGTCGGAATGCTCTCTACAAGAAGCTGCTTCGCCCCGTCTTCCGTGATCCCAGGGTCGTTGCGCCTCCGTTGGCGGGTGCGTTTCTCGTCCAGCCCGAGACCGGCGCAGACGCGGGCTGTCTGGCACGAATCATGCTGACGAGCACTCGGGTAGGGCGTCGGGGGTCTGTCGAGGTCCAGAATCGTCCAGGGGGAAGGGTCATGCGGCGAGCAGGATCGGTGATCGCGAGCCCGGTCCTGGGTGGTGCGCTCGGATTCGGGGCGGCCTGGTCGGGCGGCGCGGGTGCGCTCGATAGCCAACGGTCTGCGCCGGCTCCCGTCTCACCTCCCGCCGCCGTCGGCACTCAGATCCATCGCGAGAACGCGCCCAGGATCGCGGCAAAGCTGATCGTCGAGGGCGCGAACGGCCCCACGACGCCCGAGGCCGACCGGATCCTGATGGCACGCGGGATCCCGCTGGTCCCCGACATCCTCGCGAACGCCGGGGGAGTCGTCGTCAGCTACTTCGAATGGGTCCAGAACACGGAGAACGAGCATTGGGAGCTCGAGGACGTGAACGCCCAGCTGAAGCACAAGATGACTCGCGCGACGAATCGGGTCTTCGAGAAGCGAGCAGAGCTCGAGCGGAATCTCCCGGAGCTCCGGAAGGCGCTGGCGGAAATGGCCGACCGTCGCCCGACTCGCGAGATCCCGTCCGAGCCGGTCAGCCTGCAGACCGCCGCCTATGTCATCGCGGTCTCTCGGGTGGCCGACGTCGTGCGCGAGCGCGGGATCTGGCCTTGACGGCGGCGGTCTAAGCCTCGGCGAAACGCTCGGTGGGACGGGTTCGGATGTCGGGCTCGAGAGAGGAGGTTTGAAGATGTTCGAGGTTCTGGAGGAGTGGACGAGTGACGGAGTGATCGCGCTTCGGGTGAGCGGCAAGCTCGTGCATGCGGACTACGAGGCTTTCGTGCCGAAGCTCGAGGCCGCCATCGCGCAGCACGGAGCGATCCGCTGCCTGATCGACATGACCGAGCTCGATGGCATCGAGCTGAGAGCCGTGTGGGACGAGCTGAAGTTCGATCTCAAGCATGCCACCGAGGTCAGCCGGTGTGGCGTCGTCGGCGATCGTGCGTGGGAGCGCTGGGCGACCGCCGCAGCGCATCCGATCTTTCGAAAGGCCGACATCCGTTTCTTCGAGCGGAGCGAGTTCGATGCGGCGGTCGCGTGGGTTCGCGAAGGGCTGGATACGAAGCCGACAGCAGCCGGCTAGCCGGCTGCGGACAGCCGCTTTCGGCGCAGAGGGGGCCCCATGACCGATGGCTCAGGCGAGCTCGGCTTCGCGCTGGCGAGTGCCGTCGCCGCCCTGCTGTATGGCGGGCTGACCGTTCGCTGGATCCTGACCAGGCCCGCTGGCAACGAACGCATGCAGGCCATCGCCGGCGCGATTCAGCAGGGCGCGACGGCCTACCTGAATCGTCAATCCCTGGCCATCGGCCTGGCGGGTCTCGCTCTGCTCGTGCTGATCGGCGCGACCCTCGGCGCCTCCATGGCCGCCGGCTTCGCGATCGGGGGACTGCTGTCGGGCGCGGCCGGCTATGTCGGGATGAACGTCTCGGTGCGGGCCAATGTCCGGACCGCGCACGCCGCGCGAGATGGTCTCGACAGCGCGATGCAGGTCGCTTTCCGCGGAGGGAGCGTGACGGGCATGTTGGTGGTCGGGCTCGGGCTGCTGGGTGTGGCTGGCTTCTTCGGCTGCCTCCGGCTTTCGGGCCCCGGCGATCCCGTTCGTCCATTGATCGGTCTGGCTTTCGGTGGATCGCTGGTCTCGATCTTCGCGCGGCTGGGCGGCGGCATCTTCACCAAGGGCGCGGATGTCGGCGCCGATCTCGTCGGAAAGATCGAGGCGGGCATTCCGGAAGACGATCCCCGAAACCCGGCCGTCATCGCGGACGCCGTCGGCGACAACGTGGGCGATTGTGCTGGCATGGCCGCCGACCTCTTCGAGACCTATGTCGTGACGATCGTCGCGACGATGCTTCTCGGGACCCTGGTCCTGCCGGAGGCCGGGACGGCCGCGTCCCTCTACCCGCTCGTGCTGGGAGGCGCCTCGATCCTCGCTTCGATCGTCGGAACGTTCTTCGTTCGGGTTCGCGACGGGGGCAAGATCATGAACGCGCTCTATCGCGGGCTGATCGTGTCGGGCAGTCTCGCGGCTGTCGCGTTCTATTTCGTGGCGAATCTCGTGATGAGCGCGAACGCGACCTACACCCCTCTGCGGCTATTCGGCTGCTCCTTGATCGGCCTGGCGCTGACGGCGGCGATGGTCCTGATCACCGACTACTACACGTCGAAGACCTTTGCGCCCGTGCGCCGGATCGCCGAGGCGTCGACGACGGGTGATGGGACGAACGTGATCGCGGGCCTCGGGCTCTCGATGAAGGCGACCGCCGGGCCGGTCCTCGCGGTCTGCGTCAGCATCTGGGGAGCGTACGAGCTCGCCGATCTCTATGGACTGGCCATCGCAGCGACCTCGATGCTGTCCATGACCGGGATGATCGTCGCGCTGGACGCCTACGGACCGATCACGGACAACGCAGGCGGGATCGCCGAGATGGCCGAGCTGGGCGAAGAGATCCGCGACGTGACCGACGCGCTCGATGCGGTCGGCAATACGACCAAAGCGGTCACCAAGGGCTACGCCATCGGATCAGCGGGCCTCGCGGCGCTCGTGCTCTTCGCCGACTACACCCATGGCCTCGAAGAGCGTGGTCTTCACGTGTTCTTCGAGCTCTCCGACCCGATGGTGATCATCGGTCTGTTCATCGGCGGCCTGATTCCCTTTCTCTTCGGCGCGATGGCCATGGAGGCGGTCGGGCGCGCCGCCGGCGGGATCGTGAACGAGGTGCGCCGTCAGTTCCACGACATGCCGGGCATCATGGATCATACGCAGAGGCCCGACTACTCGACCGCGGTCGACATGCTCACACGCGCGGCGATCCGCGAAATGATCGTGCCTTCATTGTTGCCGGTGTCGATTCCGGTCGTCGTCGGCCTGTTGCTGGGGCCGACGGCGCTCGGGGGCGTCCTGCTCGGTACGACCGTGACCGGGCTCTTCGTCGCCATCTCGACGACGACCGGGGGTGCGGCCTGGGACAACGCCAAGAAATACATCGAGGAAGGCCACTTCGGCGGCAAGGGCTCCGAGGCACACAAGGCCGCCGTCACGGGCGATACCGTGGGCGATCCCTACAAGGACACCGCGGGTCCTGCCATCAATCCCTTGATCAAGATCGTCAACATCGTGGCGCTGCTGATCGTCCCACTGCTCTAGCCTGCAGCCTCCGCCTCAGGCTTTGCTCAGCTGCGCGATCGCTTTCTCCAGAGCAGCCTTCTTCTCCCGCAGCTTTTCCTTGTAGTCGTGTGAATCCGTGTTGTTGATCTCGTAGCGCAGCTCCGACAACGCGGATTCCAGTGTCTCGCGGACGGCGGCGACGTCTTCGGTCGACAGATCGAGTTGGACCATGCTCTTTTTCAACCTTTCCTGATCGGGAGTTTCGATTCGACTCAGCCAGATCTCATCGTAGAACCCGGGCAACGGAATTGCCCCTGGGTCTGCTCCCCCGCCGAAACGCGCTCTCGCCGGCGGGCTCTACTCGAGGCGCTTGCGGAAGCGGATCACGGCGAGGGTCAGGGCCGCCAGGAGGATGACCAGCAGGATGGTGACCTCGCTCAGCAGACTTTCGATTCCGGCGCCCTTGATCAGGATCCCCCGCGAGATGCGCACGAAATGGGTCAGCGGCAGGAGCTCGCCCAGCCATTGCGCCGGTCGCGGCATCGCCTCGAAGGGAAACATGAACCCCGAGAGCAGGATCGAGGGCAGAAACACGAAGAACGACATTTGAGTCGCCTGGAACTGTGTCCGCGTGAAGGAGGAGATCACGAGTCCGAGCGCCAGCATGGCCAGCAGAAAGGGCAGGGCGCCGACTCCGAGATCGAGGAGCGAGCCGCGAATGGGGACCTCGAAGAGCCAGGCCCCCAGAAGCAGGACGACCGCCACCTCGACGTGGCCGACGACCAGGTAGGGGAGAACCTTTCCGATCATCAGCTCGATGCTCTTGATCGGCGTGGCGATCAGGAACTCGAAGGTCCCGTGCTCACGCTCACGGACCAGGGCGAGGGCCGTCATCATCATCATCGTCATCGTGAGGATGACGCCGATCAGGCCCGGAATGATGAAGATCGCAGTCCTCTGCTCGGGATTGAAGAAGGGAATCACGTGGATCTCGATCGCCGCCGGGTGAACGAGGTCCGCTGCGGGGCCTGCCCGACCCGGCTGATTCGCTGTCGAGCGTTCGCGCGAGCCGATCGAGGGGCGCTCGCGCAGCCACTCTTCGAGCCCGCGGCTGGCGCGCGAGACGGCGCTCGCGACGGAGGGGTTGCTGGCATCGGTCAGGACCGAGATCTCGGCGCCGCGACCGCGGGCTCGACGCCGCTCGAAGTCGGGCGGAATCATGACCACGGCTCCCAGATCGCTGGCCTCGAGCAGGCGCATGGCCTCGCGTTCGTCCTTCACCTCGCGCTCGATTCGAAAGGTCTGGGTGCCTTCGAGGCGCGCGATCAGCTGCCGCGAGAGCGCCGTGTTCGAGCGGTCGACGACCCCGGTCGGGACGTGTCGTACGTCCAGATCGATGGCGTAGCCAAAGAGCACGAGCTGCAGCGCGGGGATGCCGAGGATGAAGGCGAGCGTCATCCGGTCGCGCGCGAGCTGGCGGAATTCCTTGCGCGCGACGGCGAGGGTGCGTTGCAGCGAGAACCAATGCGCCATCAGGGACTTCCGCTCTCGCCATGGAGAATGTCGACGAAGAGGTCTTCGAGCTCACCCTCTCCGGGCTCGACACGCGCACGCAGCCCTGCACTCTCGAGCTCGCGCGTGAGCTCCGCCGAAACGACCTCGCGAGGCATCTGTTCGGAGACGATCAGGACGTGGAGCAGGGTTCCGAGCTGCGTGGCACTCGCGACGTGAGGCGATGCGTTGACGACCGAGAGGGCCGCCTCGGGGTCGTCGGCTTCGACATCGAAAATCCGGTCGGAGAGACCCGCCACGAGGTCTCGCGGGGTGCCGAGCGCGACTCGCCGTCCTTCGGTCAGCATGCAGAGCCGGTGGCATCGCACGGCCTCGTCCATGTAGTGGGTGGACACGAAGACCGTCGTGCCCGCCGACGCGAGCTCGAAGAGGCCCGCCCAGAAGTCGCGACGGCTCTGCGGATCCACGCCGGCGGTGGGCTCGTCGAGGACGAGCAGCTCGGGCTCATGGATCGTGGCGGCCGCCAGAGCGAGTCGCTGCTTCCACCCCCCGGAGAGAGAGGCAGCCCGCATGCGGCGATATTCGTCGAGTCCGCTTTCCGTCAGCTGCTGCTCGATGCGCGCGCCGCGGTCCCGGCGCGGCAGGCCGAAGATGTCCGCAGCGAACTCGAGATTCTCGACGACCGAGAGCTCGTCATAGAGCGAGAAGCGCTGGGGCATGTAGCCGATGCGCGGCCGGAGCCGCTCGCAATCTCGGGGGACGAGGCAACCGAGCACGCGGACCACGCCTTCTGAAGGCGCGAGCAGGCCGAGGATCACCCGCATCAGAGTCGATTTTCCGGAGCCGTTCGGTCCGAGACAGCCGAAGATCTCGCCGCGCCGAACCGACAGGTCGACGTTCCGGACTGCCACACGCTCACCGAACCGCCGAGTCAGCCCCTCGACCTCGATCACCCTCTCAGCGACTGCTCCGCAGACACACGGAGCTCGATCACACGTGCAGCGCACTGCGCTCATTCCACGGTCCGGCGCAAGAAGTCGCCAAAGGACGCTTGATCCAGAGTGATCGGGAGCCGGACGGTCGCGGGCACTCCCGGCCTGACTTCGTCTGCACCCGCAACGAGCTCGACGCGGGTCTCGTAGGCCAGATGCGCCCGCTCTCGTTCCGTGAGCGCGAAGTGCGGTGTGAAGGTCGGCTCGCGTGCGATGTCCAGGATGCGGCCCGCGAGCGGCTCCGGCCAGCCATCGAGCGCAATCTCGACTTCCAGACCCGGGCGAACCTGCGCGAGGTAGGGCTCGGGCAGCCAGACACGGACCCAGGGTCGCTCGACTCGGAGCAGGACCGCGAGCACAGCGCCGGCAGGAACTCGTTCGCCGACTTCGTAGGGGAGCTGATCGACCACCGCGGCGCTCGGCGCGCGAAGCTCCAGATCGAGGGAGTGCTTTCTCGCAGCGTCGAGATCGGCCTCCGCCTCGCGTAGCAGCGCCGTGGCCTCGTCTCGTTCGAGCTCCGTGCGTTCGAGTGTCTGCTCCGATGCCACGCTGTTCCGGCGCAGCTTCCGCACGCGTTGGAGCTCGTGCTCGGCCACGCGATCGGCCGAGCGCGCCTGGGCAAGCGCGGCTTCTGCTCGGCGAACGCCGGCTGTCGCCAGGGTCGCGTCGAGTCGAACGATCGGCTGGCCGCTGTCGACCGCGTCCCCGCGATCGACGGAGATCTCGACGATGGTCTCCGAGACCGGGGCGAGAAGCTCGATCTGGGTCCGCTCGAGCGTGCCGACGAGCTCCACAGGCTGATCGTTGCCGCATCCGAGGATCGAGGCCCACAAGAGAACGACCGCGCACCACGCCCTCGGCGCGGAACGTCTGCCTTTCTGCGCTCCCAGTCGCTTATCCGATCCGATGTCGCGAGCGCTCGAGCGGGCAATCCACATGCGGAGAGGATGCCACTCTCGATGTGTGCCGTCTGCTCTGGCGGAGACGTTCCCCTCCAAGACGGAACCCGATGAGCAGAAGACAGGCTGAAGCGAAACGCGCGGAGGCGCCTGGCCCGATCCGTCCGAAGGCGTCGATCCAGGGGCGACGCGGATCGGTGTCGGCTAGCGGGCCGGCGCGCGACCGCCCGTCAGCTCGCTCCAGGCCTCGAGGTCCCGCTCGCTCGCCGGGCGACCGACGCGGGTCACGACGTCGACGTCCGGTGACTCGGCGCGCAGCGCCGCGGCGGTGCACTTCTCCCTGGGGCGATGCGCGAAGGGATCGAAGGAGTATTCCCGCATGGCGTTCTCGTGGGTGATCTTGTTGATCTGGTCGTCGCTGAGGCCGGCCAGCGTCTCCACGATCCGCTCGGGCGCGTTGGGCCAGGTGCCATCGGAGTGCGGGAAGTCGGACTCCCAGCAGACGTGATCGAGATTCAGCGCGTCCTGGTTCGGGATCCAGGTGTCGTCCTCGATGAAGCAGACCAGCAGGTGGTCGCGGAAGATCTGGGAGGGTCCGCCGGTCTGGCTGAAGTCGTGCTTCGTCCAGCCGCTATGTCGCCGCTTCACGTGCTCGCATCGCCACAGGAAGAAGGGGATCCAGCCGATGTCGCCCTCGGTCAGCGAGAACTTGAGGGTCGGGAAGCGCGTCCAGAACTCGGCCCAGACCAGGTCGACGAGCGTGTAGATCGTCATCGCCGGCGAGGTCGACATCGCGACGCTGGCGGGCGCGTCCGGCGGGCTGAACGTCGCGCGCGACGACGAGCCGAGATGGCAACACAGGACGGTGTCGGTCTCGACGCAGGCGGCGAAGAGCGGATCCCACTTGCCCGAGTGGATCGAAGGCATGTTGAGCGCCTCCGGATTCTCGGAGAAGGTGACGGCGTGGCAGCCCTTGCTGGCGAGCCGGCGCACCTCGGCGGCGGCGCGCTCGACGTCGTAGAGCGGCAGGATGCCGCAGGGAATGAAGCGGTCGGGATAGGCCCCGCACCATTCGTCCACGTGCCAGTCGTTGTAGGCCTGGATCATGATCTCGTTGATCTTGCGATCCGGGCCCTGGTTGAGCACCTGGCCGGAGAAGCCCGTCCAGTTGGGAAAATTCAGTCCCGCCAGCTGACCGCCCGCGTTCATGTCGCGCACGCGCTCGTGGACGTCGTAGCAGCCCGGGCGCATCTCGTCGTAGCGGCTGGCGTCGACGTTGAACATCTCCGGCGGCTTGCCGGCGACGGCGTTGAGTCCGAGGTTGCGTCCCTTGAGATCGCCGTACCACCATTGCTGGATGCCGCGATCGTCGGTCTCGACGCGCGGCGCGTGCTGCTTGTACTTCGCGGGCACGTGCCGGTCGAACATGTCCGCCGGCTCGGCAATGTGGTCGTCCACGCTGATCAGGATCACGTCGTCGGCGTTCATCGGGGCTCCTCTCGCTTCGACGAACGGCCACACGTCCGGGGCTCGTCGATGTCGAACGGGTCGTTGCAGACGTCGACGCGGGTTCGGGGTCGACGGTCGCTGCTCATCGTGTCACACTGAATTTCCGTATCGCTCTGTGACACACTGGATTCCAGCGTGATACGACTTTAGGTCGAGGCGTCGATGTCCGTCAAGCCCATCCGAAGTGCGATGAGGGCGCTCGAGGCGCTCGAGCTGATCGCCCGCCACCAGCCGATCGGCGTCGGCGAGCTCGCCCGGCAGCTGGGCGAAGACAAGAGCGGTGTCCAGCGCGCCCTCGTCACGCTGGCCGAGTCGGGCTGGATCCGGGCGCTGCCCGACGGGCCGACGCGCTGGGAGCTGACGTCCCGGGTGCTGGCGGTCGCCAGCTATGCGCAGGCGACAGCCGGTCTTGGACAGCTGATCCGGCCCTTGATGGTCTCGCTGCGGGACCGGACCCAGGAGACCGTGGTGTGCGCGGTGAGCGATGGCGATCGGGTCGTGATCACCGATGTCGTCGAGAGCACGCAGGTCGTGCGCTCCGCGCCCCCGATCGGCTTCGTCGTGCCGACCGAGACGAGCGCCTCGGGGCGTGCGCTGCTGGCGGCCATGGATCGACCCGCGCGCGTGCGGCTGGCGGGGCATGAGCTCGACGACGCCGCGCACGCCGAGCTCGACGAGATCCGGGAGCGCGGGTGGTCGCTGAACGCCGATGATGCCCTCGAAGGCTCGACCAGTGTGGGCGCGGCGGTGATGAGCGGGAGTGGGCTGCCGGCGGCGGCGATTGCGATCTCGGCGGTCTCGTCGCGCATGCCGCCCGAGGCACAGCGGCGGGTCGGCGCGCTGCTCGCGGAAGCGGTCGGGAAGCTTCGGGTGCCGGATCGCTAGACCGTCGATCGGCGAGGCGCATCGGGCCGCTCGAGCCCGCCGAATCGACTAACGTGCGTCTTCGCACCAGCGAGCCATTCGCGCGTCACAGGGAGATCTCATGGCCATTCGCGTCGTCCAGTGGAATACGGGCATCGTCGGATCAGCGGGCGTACGCGCCATCGTCGCCCATCCCGATCTCGAGCTCGTCGGTTGTCATGCCTTTGGACCGGAGAAGCGGGGCAGCGACGTCGGGACGATCTGCGGCCTCGAGCCATTGGGCGTCGAAGCGACCGCGGAGATCGATCAGCTGCTCGCGCTGCGACCCGACTGCATTCTCTACACGCCGCAGTTCCCGGACGTGGACCTGATGGTGCGGATGCTCGAGGCGGGCATCAACGTCGTTTCGACCTCGTATTTCATCACGGGGCGCAGCTTCGGTGCCGGGGAAGCGGAGCGTCTGGATGCCGCTGCTCGTCGCGGGGGCGCCTCCCTGTACGGAACGGGCATCAACCCTGGCTTTGCGAACATCTTCGCTTTGTTGTCGAGCGGGGTCTGCCAGCGCGTCGATCGCATCTCGGTGCTGGAGTCCGTCGACTCGACCCATTACGACTCCGCAGAAACCTGGCGGGCCTGTGGGCTGGGGCGACCCGTGGACGATCCGGAGATTCCGGCCCTCGCGAGAGCGACGACCTCGGTCTTTCAGGACGCAGTCGAGATGATGGCCGCCGCGCTCGGCTCGAGGCTCGACGAGATCCGCTACGACGTCGAGTTCGCGGCGGCGACCGAGACGGTCGAGCTCGGCTACATGACGATCGAGAAGGGCTGTGCGACCGGCATGCGACAATGCTGGTCGGGCATCGTCGATGGGCGGCCCTTGATCGAGCTGCCGATCGTCTGGACGCTCGGCTACACGATGGAGCCCAGCTGGCCCGTCGAGAACGGCTACATCATCGAGATCGACGGTCTCCCGTGCGTGCGCAGCCGGATCGAGATCCTGCATCCGGAGAGCGGATCGGGGCCCGACTTCGGCATGAACACCGTGATGCCGGCCGTCCATGCGATCGCGCAGGTTTGCGCGGCGCCGCCGGGCATCGTGTTGGCCCACGAGCTGCCGCTCCTGACCGCCCGGCGAATGGCTCGCGGGACCGCTGCGCCATTCGCCTCCACGCGGTGAATCGACGGGGCGTCTCCGCCCGTCGATTCGTCAGCCAGCAGGCACTACTCCAGAGCCAAGGCTCGATTCGGGCAGGCGCGCACGGCCTCCGCGACCTTCTCGGCGAGGCCGGCGTCGGGCTCCGGCTGCAGGATCTCGACGTGCGGGTAGGACCCGTCTTCCGATTCGACGACCCGGAAGACCTCGGGTGCGGTGTCCTCGCACATGCCATGTCCCTGGCAGAGCTGGAGATCTGCGACGACTCTCATGCGTTGGTCCCCTCCTGTGCTCGAACGACTAACGCTTCCTGCGCGTGTAGCGCAGGTTGCAAGGAGAGCTGGGCCGCAGGATCAGCGAGGGCATC
This sequence comes from uncultured delta proteobacterium, assembly GCA_963698485.1. GTDB lineage: Bacteria > Myxococcota_A > UBA9160 > UBA9160 > UBA4427 > UBA4427. Next base: position 11,981 of record CAVORA010000010.1, read on the forward strand.
ACCTCGCGGTAGGTCTCCGGCGGGTCGACGAGCGACAGCTCGTAGCGCGAGAGCAGGGCGGTCAGGATCGACTTCACCTGCAGGAAGGCGAAGGCGTTGCCGACACACTTGCGCTTGCCCCCGCCGAACGGAATCAGCGCGAAGACGTGCTCGGGCTCCGGGCGATGCGGGTCGAAGCGCTCGGGATCCGGGAAATACTCCGGCAGGCGGTGGGACACGTAGGGCGAGATGACGAGGTTCGTCCCGACCTCGAAGACGTTGCCCTTGTACTCGAAGGGCTGATTCACGACCTGACGCATCAGCGTGCAGAGCGGCGGGTGAAGCCGGAGCGTCTCGTTCACGAAGCCTTCGGTGACGGGCATCTCGCGCAGCGACGTGAAGGAGAGGTCCTCGCCGTTGCCGTAGACCGAATCGACCTCCGCGATCACCTCGCGCTGGTACTCCGGATGTCGCGCAAGCTCGAGACACGCCCAGGCGGCCGTATTCGAGCTCGTGTGGAAGCCGCCGAACATGATCCAGACGATCATGCCCGGGACGAGCTCGGGGGCGAGCCCCGTGCCGTCCTTGTAGCGCGCTTCGAGGAAGCTCTGGAGCATGTCGGTCGGAGGCTCTCCGGTCCAGGCCATTCGCTCTTCGACGGCCTGCATCAACATCTCCTGAAGACGGGCGCGGGCCTCGTCGCGCTTCGCGAAGGCCTCCGCCTCGGACTTGAAGTTGACGACGGCCTCCGGCGAGATGGCGTCTTCGAGCTGCTCGAAGAGCACGCCGAACTCGTCGGTCAGTCGGCGCCGGAACTCGGCGCCCATCAGACAATGGGTCGAGGTCCGAAGCACGAGCTCCTTGAACGTGTCGTGGAACTCCTTCACGCCTTCATCGCCCCAGTCCGCGATGTAGTCCTCGACCTCTTGCGCGATCATCTGGGCGTAGGTCTTCATGCGCTTGGGCTTGAGCGCGTCGGACATGAAGCGGACCTGCTGACGCTCGATCTCGAGGGGGGCGCCATATTGGATGCCCTCGCCGAAGACCGGAACCATGTACTGATACGGTGCCGACGCGGAGACCTGGTCTTCGCTCGCGCGGTATACGGCCTCCTGCGCGTCCGGGCTCGCGAGCAGCACGTGCTTGGCCCCGTAGAGGTCGAACTCTGCGAGCTCGCCGCATTCCTGATAGGCGCGGTAGAGGAAATGCGCCGCGTGCTCCATGAACTCTTCGTAGTGGCCGATCTCGGGCTTGGCGCCGCTCACGGTCTTCGGTCGGGGCTGGTCGGTCATGGGGGTCTCCTCTCGGCGCGGGCGCCGATCTGCGCCTAACGGTCGCGGTATGCCAGCGTACAGAACGTCCGGCGAAGCAGGACTTCGACCTCGTTCATCAATTCTTCCGGACTCGGCGTCATGCCGTCCTCGAACCAGTCCGCGAGCAGCACCTGCTGCATCGCGAGCATCATCCGCGCGAGGCGGTCGGGGTCTCCCGGCTCGAAGACCCCCTGCCGGATGCCCCGCTCGAAGATCCCGGCCAGCTGCGCGACCCCGTCACTCCAGACCGCGGCGCGGCGTGACTCGCGATCCATCGAGTTCCGGACCCCCCAGCTGGTCCCTTCGTCGAGGTACATCCGCAGGTAGTCGGGGTGGTCCATGAAGTAGGTCAGGTAGGCACGACTGCCGGCGAGCAGCGCCTCGAGCGGGTCGGATTGCGCGATCTCCGCCTCGACCGACGCGGAGTGGATCTCCCGGAGCCGGGACTCGTGGAGCGCGTCGACGATCTCGGCCTTGCCCTTGTAGACGGAGTAGAGCGTGCCCAGCGAGATGCCGGCCTCCTCGGCCAGGTGCTCCATCTTCGTGCGGGGAACGCCCTGGCGAGCGAAAGCGGTTCCCGCCGCCTCCAGCACGAGGCTTCGATAGGCGTTGCGGCGGGCGGTCCTGGCCTGCTCGCGCGCGGCGCGCTTGCGGGTCGGAGCGGGCTCGGCGGCAGCTTCGGGGAAAGACATAATTGGATGTTGGCAAAATAGAACTGGATTGCAATACTTGGATTTCTATTCCGGATTCCTCGATTCGGGGCATGCGGTCGCCGCGCTGGGCCCGAGATCGAGGACGCCATTTTCTTGCGCCCATCAGGAGCAAATCAGGCCGATGAGTCACGACCGCTTTCCCTTTCCGGTCCCGAATGGCTGGTTCGCCGTCGCCTGGACGAACGAGCTGGCGCCCGGAGAGCTGAAGACGCAGCGCTACTTCGGTCGCGACTGGGTGCTCTTTCGCGGCGAGTCGGGCGAGATCGGCATGTTGGATGCCTTCTGTCCCCACCTCGGCGCGCACCTCGGCCACGGTGGCGAGGTCGTCGGTGAAGCCGTGAAGTGCCCCTTCCATGGCTGGGAATGGGGTCGCGAGGGGGGCTGCCTGGCGATTCCCTATGCCACCCGGATTCCGCCCGCGCTGGAGATCGGAACACTGCCGACCTGCGAGCGGAACGGCGCGATCTTCGCCTGGTACCACGCGGAGCGAGCGGAGCCCGATTGGGACGTGCCGGAGCTCGACGAGTTCGCGGATCCAGCCTGGACCGAGCCCGAGAACTTCGAGATGGAGATCGCCACCTGCTGTCAGGAGCTCGGCGAGAACGCCCACGACCCGGCGCATTTCGTGGCGGTGCACGGCGTGCCGAATCCGCCCGTCTCGGAGATCCAGTTCGAGGGCAGGCAGAAGATCTCGATCAATCGCGGCGAGTTCGAGACGCCGCGGGGACCCGTGGAGACCGTGATCCGAGGGGAGAGTCTCGGTCTCGGACTGGGCATCACGCGGGTGAGCGGGATCGCGGACATGTGTTTTCTCGCGATGAACACGCCGGTCGACCGAGAGAGCCTGCACCTGCGCTGGTCCTTTACCGTTCCCAGGACGGGGGATTCTCCGCGAGCGGAGGGGGTCGGTCGCGCGTTCATGAACGAGTTCATGCGCCAGCTCGAGCAGGACAAGCCCGTCTGGGAGAACAAGCGCTACGAGGCAAGACCGCGGCTGTGTGAAGGCGACGGCCCGATCGCCGAATACCGGAAGTGGGCCGCGCAGTTCTATTCGTAGAGCGCGGACCGCGAGGCCTGGCCAGGTCAAAGCGCGCGAGATGCTAGACTCTGTCCCTCTCGCGGGCTCCGAGCTCGTTCTCCTCCCGAAGGAATCCCCCCGTGTGGCTCCAGGCCTCGTGTACGCTCGAATTCAATGCGGCAGTCGCGACGCCCTTCCTGCTCATGCTGCGGCCGCGCAGCGGTGAACAGCAATGGGTCACGCGTGAGGAGTACACGCTCAGGCCGAGCGTGCCCGTCGTCGAGTTCACCGATCCCTTCGGCAACCTCTGTCAGCGGCTGGTCGCCCCGCCCGGACCCTTCTCGATCCACACCTCCGCCGATATCGCCGCGGCCGATTCCGCCGACGTCGCATGGGGCGCGCCCTTCGTCGAGGTGCAGAATCTGCCGCAGGAGACGCTGCCCTTCCTGCTTCCGAGCCGGTACTGCGAGTCGGAGCGCTTCACCCAGATGGCCGCTTCGATCGTCGTCGGGGTTGCTGCGGGCTACGACCAGTGTGCGGCGATCGTCGACTACATCCGTCGGACGATCCGCTATGTCCCCGGCTCGGGTCAGGAGATCATCAGCGCCATCGAAGTCAACCAGCGATCCGCGGCCGTATGCCGTGACCTCGCCCATCTGGGCATCGCGCTGTGTCGCGCGCTGTCGATCCCCTCGCGAATGGTCGTGGGCTACCTCGAGCCGCTGCGCCCCGCGGATCTCCACGCCTGGTTCGAGGCGTACGTCGGGGGACGCTGGTACACCTTCGATCCGACCCGGAACGACCTGATCGGCGGCCGCGTGGCGATCGCCTACGGAAGGGACGCCGCGGACGTCGCGATCTACACGCAGTTCGGAGACCCGGTCGAGCTCCTGCGGATGAGCGTTCGCGTCGACCAGCTCGACCGTCCCCACGCGTGAGGCCCTCGCCGGCGATCAGCCGAGCCGTGCTCGCCGGGTCGCGTCGTACTCGAGGCGTCCCTCCGACTTGATCGGCTCACCGCTCCGCGAGGCATGTCGCTCGAGGAGATGGGTCTGTGCCGAGTGGGGCTCGTCCTCGTCGGGTCGCAGTCGAACCCAGCGTCCGTCGGAGTGCAGCTCCCAGGCCTGACAATCATCACGCAGGTAGTTCAGCAGACCCGTCTCGACCACTCGGCTGCGCAGCTGCTTGTCCTCGATCGGGAAGCAGGTCTCGACCCGCCTCAAGAGGTTCCGTTCCATCCAGTCCGCGCTCGAGCAGAAGACCTCCGGGTCGCCCCAGTTCTCGAAGTAGACGACGCGAGTGTGCTCGAGAAAACGTCCGACGATCGATCGCACGCGAATCTCCTCGGAGATCCCAGGCAGTCCGGGCCGCAACAAGCAGATTCCGCGCACGATCAGGTCCACGCGCACTCCGGCACACGAGGCCTCGTAGAGTGCCTGGATCACCGTCGGCTCGGTCAACGCATTCATCTTGGCGATGATCCGCGCCGGCTTGCCTCGTCGGGCGTTCTCCGCCTCGCGTCCGATGCGTTCCAGCAATGCGTCGTGGAGCGTGAACGGCGACTGCAGCAGCTTCTTCAGCTTGGTGACGCTCCCGAGGCTCGTCAGCTGCATGAAGACCTGGTGCACGTCGCGACCGATCTCGGGATCGCAGGTGAGCAGTCCGTAGTCGGTGTATAGCCGCGCCGTCCGGGCGTGATAGTTCCCGGTCCCGAGGTGGACATAGCGGCGAAGCTCCCGGCCCTCGCGACGAACGATCATCAGCAGCTTCGAGTGCGCCTTGTACCCGACGATGCCGTAGACGACGTGCGCGCCGGCTTCTTGCAGACGCGAGGCCAGCGAGATGTTCGCCTCCTCGTCGAAGCGGGCCCGGAGCTCGACGACGACCGTGACCTCCTTGCCCGCGCGCGCCGCCGCGACGAGTGCGTCGACGAGCGCGGACTCGGGACCCGTGCGGTAGAGCGTCTGCTTGATCGCCAACACGCTCGGATCGCTCGCGGCCTGCCTCACGAAATCGAGGACCGGCATGAACGACTCGAAGGGATGATGGAGCAGGATGTCGCCGCGCGAGATGGCGTCGAAGATGTTCGCACCAGACGAGAGCCGGGCGGGAAGCGCGGGAGAGAAGCCGGGGTACTTCAGATCGGAGCGGTCGATGAGCTCCGGCAGCGAAGAGAGCCGGTGGAGATTCACGGGGCCATCGACGCGATAGACGGCGTCTTCCGGCAGGCCGAACTGGTCGATCAGGAATCGCTCGATCTCGCGCGGGCAGTTGCTGTCCACCTCGAGGCGCACCTCGTCCCCGTAGCCTCGTGTCGGCAGCTCACCCTGCAGCGCGTGCAGCAGATCATCGACCTCCTCTTCGTCGACGAACAGGTCGCTGTTGCGTGTCACGCGAAACTGGAAGCAGCCGGTTACCGCCATGCCGGGGAAGAAGTCCTCGACATGGGCATGCACGACGGAGGAGAGGAAGATGAAGGTATTCGGGCTTCCGCTGATCGACTCGGGCACCCGGATCAGCCGCGGCAGTGGACGGGGAGCCTGGACCACGGCCATGTCGCCAGTCTGACCGAAGGCGTCCTCGCCCTCGAGCGAGACGATGAAGTAGAGGCTCTTGTTGAGCACGCGGGGGAAGGGATGAGCCGGGTCGAGCCGGATCGGCGTGGCGATCGGCAGCAGCTCGTGCTCGAAATAACGCTTCACCCAACGGCGAATCGAGGCGTTCCAGTCCGAGCGTTTCAAGAAGAAGATGTTCTCCTGCTTCAGGGCAGGGAGCAGGACCTCGTTGAGAATCCGGTATTGCTCGGCCTGCATCTCGTGCGTGGCTTCGCTGATCCGGGTGAGCTGCTCGGCGGGGCTCAATCCGTCCGGACCCGTCTTCACGGATCCGAACTCGACCTCCTGGACCAGACGTGCGAAACGCACCTCGAAGAACTCGTCGAGGTTCGAGCTGAAGATGCACAGGAACCGGAGCCGTTCGAGCAGCGGAATCGACGGGTCGCTGGCCTGGGCGAGCACCCGGCGATGGAAATCGAGCAGCGAGAGCTCGCGGTTGAAGTAGAGCGAGGGGTCGTCGAACGGGATCGCGTCGGACCCGTCCCGGGCGTCGGGCGATTCGTGCGCCGTCGCGGGCGGCTTGATGAGCGAGATCGGTCGCGGGGCCACGATGGGGGGGTCCTCGTAGGCAGTGGGTCTGGTCGTCCGGCCGCGGGTCGAGGGGCGCAGCGCCGAGAGAGCTCGACGTCCGTTCTGGGAGAGCGCACGCAACCGGCGATCGGGTCGGAGCGGTCGAGTATAGGGCGGGGCCGGAGGGGCGGCGGGCCCTCTCGGGCGGCCGGTGGCGCGCTCAGTTCCCCGACGCTGCGGGGCCTGTCACGGGCCGGGCGGCACGAGCCGCTTTCGGGGACTCGCCGCGTCGGCGTCGGCGCGACGGATCCGCTGGGCCGGCGGATTCGCGAGCGAGCCCCGCTAATTGCAGGTGTTCGTCCCGAGGTCGCAGCCCTGGAACCCCGCGCAGTCGAGGTTCTGAGTGCACGGCCCGCCGGAGCTCTGCCGAACCGTGCACACGCCGCCGACGGCCTGATTGCAGGAGTTGAATGCGGGGGAGTCCTCGCACTCCACGTTGTCCGTGCAGGAAGAGCCGAGCGGTCGTGGCGCCTCGCAGGTTCCCGTGCTGGGGAAGCACGCGAGCCCGTCGCAGACCGTGTTCGGGAGCGTGCAGTCTTCGCCCTGGCCAATCAGGACCGTGCAGCGATTCGACAGGCAGATCAGGCCCTGCCGGCAGAAATCGCCGGTGACGCAGCCTTCGCCCTGCTCGCCGTAGGGGCTGCAGGTGCCCTGCTCCGTACAGATGTCCGCTGGCGGCGAGCAGTCGAGATCGCTCACGCAGGGCGTCTGGCCGACGCAGACTCCCAGTCCGCTGCAGTCATAGCCGTCGGTGCACTCGAAGTCGCCGCGACAGACCGATCCGCTGACGCCGTGGCTACAGCCGAAGCTCGAGATGAACTCCGCCATGCAATCTTCCACGACGACGTTCGCCGGCTGGCCTTCGTCCCCCGTGCCGCAGCTTCCGTTCGCATCGCAGAAGGGGGTCTCGGCGGGGCATTGGCTCGCCCTCGTACAGTCGGGGGTGGTGCTGGTCGGTACCGTGACGCTGACGGTTTGAATGAACGACGTGGGGGTCGCGAGCCCGGAGGTGGTGACGCTGGCCGTCATCTGAATCGTGACCGCGCACGCATCTCCAAGCTGCGTGTTGACCAGGATCGTCCTGCTCGTGGTCTCGAAGAAGCTGGTCGGGTTGTTGACGGAATCGGTCGTAGAGTCGGTCACGCAATCGATGGAGACAACGCCCTCGAGACTGCTCGACAGGCCAGTCGGAGCCAGGGTTTCGCCGGGTGTTCGGGTCGCTTCGACATAGAATTCGGTCGTGCCTGCCTCCGCGACGTCGAAGCTCGCTCGAATGATGGCCATACATCCGGTTTCGGACGTGCCGGGCGAGAGGGTGTGCTCGCAGTGCGCAAGGATCGTGTCGGAGTCGCTCTCGCTGGCGAGCGAAACGCTGTGAAGAGACGTCGAGGTCGAGAGCGCGCCGGGGCCGCCCGTCGTGCTCCCTGCGTCCGAGGCGTCGATCGATCCGTCGGCCAGATCGTCGACGAGGGTCTCGAATTCCTGCAGCAACCCGGCGAAGGAAGGCGGGCTGGCCAATTTGCCCTCGGACGAGGTAGTGCAGTCGGACCCGATCGCGAAGCCCAGGAGGAGAACCAGTACCACGAGCCAGCCGCGCTCCGAGGCGGCTCCGCGAGAGATCATGAGCGTGCCCTCCGTCGGCCGAGAGCGCTCAGCCATCCGCAGCCCGCCACGAGCGCGGCGCCGACGCCGGGCTCGGGAACGACCGTCGTCGCGACGATCTCTCCTGCGAAGGAGGCAGTCGCCCCGGCGAAGGAGACCGGTCCGGGCAGGTCGAAGCCGCCCAGCGTGAAGAAGAAGGGCAGCGTGACCTCGTAGACGCCCGTCGACACCTCCGCGAACTGGCTCGTACTCGAATCGACGAAACCCTCCAGGAGTGAAACCGGACCCAGCGGAAGCGAGCTCTCGAACCCGATGTCGATGTCGATGTCGTAATCGCCTCGGGCCTGGATCCAGTTGAGGTTTCCGCGCAGACCAAAGGGACCCGCGCCGTTCGCGAAGACATCCAGGAATCCCGAGAGGCCGAAGACCAGATCCCGAAGCGCGATCTGTCCGCCGACCCCGGCAAAGGGATCTTCGAACTCGATGCCGAAGGCGGCGGGCGCGGATCCGGGCCCAGCGCCGAGGCCGGGCGAGGCCAGGTTGCCGTTGGCCGGGCGAATGTCCGAGGTCCCGCTCACGAGGCTCAAGGCGCCAGGAGAGACCAGATCCGGTGCGATCGCCAGGACGAAATGCCCCCAGAGCGGCACCGCGCTCGTTCCCGGCTGCGCCTCGAGGGTCGCGAACGGAAAGCTGCTCGTACCGAGCTGACCCGAGACCTCTCCTGAGTCGAAGGCGATGAAGCTGCGCGCCGGGTCGAGCTCGTATCGATGATAGACCTGCGCGGTTGCGTCGCCGGCGCCTAGCAGCGCGAGCAGGCCGATACAGAAAAACATCAGGGAGTGTCGCATGCGCACTTCTCCGCCGCGGACGTCGGGGATCAGCCGAAGTGGGACAATGCCCTGTATTCTGCCACGAATCGCCACCTTTTTGCCCGATTCAATGACCGACCGGGTCGTTTCGTATCGGATCCGGCTCATGCAGAGGCGTTCTCGGCCTAACGGGGCCTCGTTGATCCGGCGTTCGCTGCACACGCACCGCCTGACACGAGCTGGAATTCGATCCGGCCCGAGGCTCCCCGCGGCGGTCCCCGGGAGAATGACCGATTCGGCACCGCGATCGGGGCCGATGCAGCCGCACGACCGGCGAACGATTCGATCTCGACACGACGAGCGCCGCAGGACTGCCTCGTCGTTGCCGGTTGGGGCCCGGCTGCCGACGAACTGCCGCAGGGAAGCGCTCAGTGCATGGCGCCATCGTGTCGATGACAGCTGGCGGAGCCGAATGCACGAATGCCACCCACCATCCTCTATATAGACGACGACGCACGTTGGGTCGAAGAGGTCGGGCCCACGCTCCGGCGCGCGGGCTTCGACGTCACCCATGCACGCGATCCTCGTGAGGCCTTGCGCACCGCCCGCGAGCGGCCGCCGGCGATCGTCCTGATCGAGGTCCTGCTAGGCGGACACGACGGCTATTCCCTCGTCGAGCAGCTGATGACCGAGGCGGTTCCGCGACCGCTGCCCGTGATCGTGGTGACGCGGGGCGAGCGGACGCCCGAGCTGTACGGCCGGGGTCTCGAGCTCGGCGTCGAAGACTTTCTCTGCAAGCCGGTCACGCGCGCTCAGGTCCTCGAAGCGGTGCTCGATTGCGCGACGTGTCTGGCGGCGGAGGTCTCGAGCGACGAAGCCCGGATCCCGACAGAGCCCTGCCTCTCGGGCGACCTCGGCGAGGAGCTGTTGCCCGCTCTGCTCGGACGCCTCCATCGAGCGGGCGCCTCTGGCGTGCTGGCGCTCCGAAGCGGCACGAAGACCGGGGCGCTCGAGCTGCGAAACGGGACGCCCGTCCAGGTCTCTCTCGAGCAGGATGCGGAGTCCGTTGCCGTCTACCTTCGCAAGACGGGTCGCATCGATAGCGAGCAGTACGAGATGCTGCTCGATCATCTGATGGCGCGACTGGCCGGGCCGCGCGAGATCCTGCTCGGAATGGGTGCTCTCGGTGAGGCCGAGCTCCGCGCAGCGTCGAACGAGCAGGCGCTCGGGATTCTGTACGGCTTGAGTGGCTGGACGACGGGCAGCTTTCGATTCGACCCGGGGAAGACGCTCGAAGCGGCCGACTCCCTCGAGCTAGCGAGTCGCCCGGAAGAGATCATCCTGAACAGTGCGAAGCGTTCGCAAGCCTCGGCCATCCGACAGGTCATGGGAGCTCAGTCCGATCGGTACGTCTTTCTGGCGACGGATCCCAGCGATCGGCTGGCGGGCGTCGATCTCACGACGAGTCAGCGGGCGGCACTCTTCGCGCTCAGCGGTGAGCGGACCCTTGCCGAGATCCTCGACACCACGCCGCTCGACGAGTCTGCGCTCTATCGGCTGCTGGCGAGCGGACGCATCGAGCTCGATGAAGCACCGGTCCTCGTCCTGCAGCACGAGCTCAAGCCAATCGAGGACGAGCAGGTGCCTCTCGAAGTCGACCCGGAAGACGTGCTCATGGCGCCCGATCTCTCGCGTCAGCAGCTTCCGAGACGTCGCGTCGTCGACGACGGATCGACGGAGGCGGCGATTCGTTCCATCGCGGAGCGGCTCGAGGCTCGCGATGACTTTGCGCTCTTCGAGATCGACGAGACGAGCAGCAATTCCGATGTGCGGGCGGCATACGATCGGATTCGAGGTCAGCTTGTGGTCGATGCGATCCCGCTGGAGCTCGATTCGCTGCGCGCTCAGGCGCGCGAGCTGCTCTCGAAGCTCGACCAGGCCTATGGTCGAGTGAAGAATGCCGATGCGCGAATGGCATTCGCGGGACTGCGTCGACGTCGTGTCGAGAGCGTGGAGAGGCCGGCGAAGCCCGTCGGCTCGACGGAGCCCTCCTCCGGCGAGCGCGCCCGAGAGGCGGAGAGCTGGTTCCGGACCGGTGAGGGACACCTCTCCCACGAAGAGTACGTCCCGGCCGTCGAGGCCTTTGGGATGGCGGTTCACTGTGATCCGAGCCAGGGCGACTATCACGCCCACCTCGGATATGCGCTCTACCGAAGCAATCCCGATCAGGAGGTCCTGCGTCGCGAGGCGCTCGAGCACGTGGCCAAGGGAGTCAAGCTGTCGCCGGGCAGGGGGAAGCCGCTGCTCTTCCTGGCCCGGATCTTTCGCGAGTCGGGCGAGGGCGCCACGGCGGCCAAGGTGCTGCGACGTGCCCTCAAGCTCAGCCCCGACGATCCGGCGCTCGTCCAGGAGATGTGTCTGATCGAGGGCACCAGCAAGCGCTCGAACCGCCGCTTCCTGGCCCGATTCCGCAAACGCTGAGACACGCTGGCGGGCGGCAGGTCTCGACCGACGGTCGTGGAGCCTTGACTAGCGCTCGGCGCTCCCGCCCTCCGCTGAGCGCATCGACTCGAAGGCCCTCGCGCGATACTGCGCCATGTCCTTCTCGTAGACCTTCATGTCGAAGGCGGTCTCGTGACGGAACTCGAGGAGCTTCACGCCGTCGGGACCCGCATGGTAGGCGTAGGGCTGCTCCGCCGGCAGAAAGAATCCGTCGCCGGGACCGAGCTCGCGCCGCCCCATCACGATCGAGCCTTCGACGATGTAGTAGAGACAGTCGGAGGAGTGGCTGTGTCGGGGCAGCATGTATCCCGGCGCGAACTCGATCGAGACGAGGGAGAATCCGCCTGGGCCCTGCTGCTGAAACGGGACGGTGAGGCGCGCGCCTGTCTGCAGCTTCTCGATCTCGGCCTGCGAGATGGGCGTGTCGTCGGCACCGTCCTCGGTGAAGGTCATGGCGTCCATCATGCCGGTCTCTTCGAGGGTCGGAGCGGTGGCGCCAGTGAAGATGGCGAGCTTGCCGGGCGCAATGGGTCGGGAAGTGCGGGTCTGGGTCATGCGTGGTCCTCCGATTCGCTGCCGTGCGCTGCGCGCCGGGCCCCGGATAGCCTAGCGATTCCGCGAGAGTGATCTTCCTGATCGGGACGAATCGCGGGATTCGCGTAGCAATCGGTCATGCGCGACGTCTCGCGCAGAGGCTCGCGAGCCGCCGGGCCGAGGGTCAGCCGTGCTGAGGTCGCTCGGGCTCGGGCTCGGGCCTCAGCCGAAGGGTGGCGCTGGGCGGGCCGGCTGCTGGCCGTCGACGATGGCTCGCATCCGCGCCTCGACCATCGAGGCCCACGTCGGATGGGTGAGCACGTAGAAGCGCTCGTCGCGAATCGCTTCGAGCACGATCTCGCCGGCCTCTCGAGCGGGCAGACCCGTAGCCAGCAGGCCCTTCATCGCCTCGATGGCCTGCGCACCTTCCGGGGTCGCCCTCGGCGTCGGGACCGCTTCGGGCCGAAGGGCCTCGAAGTTGTCGAAGACCTCGGAGGCGACGAAGGCAGGGCAGAGGACCGAGCATCGAACCTTGTCGCTCACGCCCGCGAGCTGGTCCTGGAGTCCTTCGGTGAGCGCGACGACGCCGTGCTTGGCCGTCATGTAGACCGCCTGAGGAGCGCTGCCCGTGATCAGTCCACCCATCGAGGCGGTGTTCACGACGTGTCCCTCTTCGCCCTGCTCGAGCAGGATGGGCACGAAGCTCCGAATCCCGTGCACGACGCCCATCACCATCACGTCGAGATGCCAGCGCCATTCTTCGAGCGGTGCCTCCCAGAGCAGCGAGCTGCTGCTGGCCACACCTGCGTTGTTGCAGACGACATGCACGGCGCCGAAGGCCTCGAGGGTGCGCTGGGCGAGGGCTTCGACCTGGTCGGCTTCGCGGACGTCGGTGACGACGGCCTCGACCGTCGCGCCGTCGTCTCGCAGCGCCCGGGTCGTCGCCTCGAGCGCATCCGCGCGCACGTCGGAGAGCACGACCTTCATGCCCGCAGCAGCGAAGGCCTCGGCCATGCCGCGACCGATTCCACTCGCAGCACCCGTGACCACGGCGACGCGGCCGGCGAAATCCTTCATGTCATGTCCCCCCGTCGCGCGAACCTCGACCGGTCCGTGTCGTCATTTCTTCGCCGGTCGATGCTTCACCGGTCGATGTCCTCGGGCATGCCGAGGTGCACCATGTTGTCCTGGGTCGAGCGCATCACGGTCCAGCGCGTGTCCGTCATCGCCGCCTCGACCGCTGCCCCGACCGAATCCATGTCCGAGTCGACCGGCTGGGTCTCGCTTGCGGCGTAGACGACGCGAGCGAACCGGCCCGCCCCGGCCGTAAACGTCTCTCCCGTCACGGAACACCGCTCGCTCGCGAGCCAGCCGACGAGCGGGGCGATCCGATCAGCCCCGAAGTCCGCGTGCAGTCGCGTCTTGAATCCGGAGTCCGGGAGCAGCGACGTGAGCCGCGACCAGGCGGCGGGCAGGAGCAGGTTCACGCGAATGTCGTGGGGCGCGCCGAAGATCGCGGTCGTCCTCGTGAGTCCGAAGAGGCCGGCCTTGGTCGAAGCGTAGGAGGCGATCTCGTTGCCGAAGCACGCGGGCGAGCCCGTGTTGACGATGCGGCCGTAGCCCTGCTCGACGAAATGCGGCCAGGCCGCGCGGGCCGTGTGGAGACAGCCCAGCAGCGTGACGCGCACATGGCGCTGCATGTCGTGGGGGTCGACGTCGGGAAAGAACTGGGCGCTCGCGATGCCGGCGTTGTTGACGACGATGTCGACGCGGCCCCAGCTGTCGAGGGCGGCCTGGACCATGTCGCTTGCTGTCTGCGGGTCACCCACGTCACCGGCGTTCGCGATCGCCAGCGCGCCAAGGTCGCGAAGGCGTTGGGCGGCGGCTTCTGCGACGCTCGGATCGACGCCCTGCTCGACGAGGCCGAGTGTTCCGCCGCCGTAGTCGTTCAGCACGATGCGCGCGCCGCGCTCGGCCAGGAATCGGGCGTGCGCGAAGCCGAGCCCTTCGGGATCCCCGGCCCCCGTGATCAGGGCGACCCGGCCCTCGAACTCGCCGGCCACTCGCTCAACCCCCGAGCAGCAGCGGGGCGAGTCGCTCGAGGGTCTTCACGCTCGGCCGCGCGAGGTCGTCGACGTCGAGCGGCTGGATGCAGACGTGGGTCGCGCCCGCCTGGCGATGTTCCCGGACACGATCGACGAGAGCCGATTCGTCGCCCCAAGCGACCACCGCATCGATCACGCGATCGGCACCGCCGTCGTCGAGCTCCGCCTCGCTGAACCCACAGCGCATCAGGTTCTTGCGGTAGTTCGGCATCGTGAGCGGCCCAGCCATCGCCTGCCGCGCCCGGGCCCGGGCCTTCTCCGGGTCGGATTCGAGCAGCACCTTCTGCTCCGGACAGAGCCAGGGACCTTCGCCCATGATCTCCCGGGAGCGCCGCGTGTTCTCGGGCGGCGCGAAGAAGGGATGCGCACCGAGCGTCCGCTCGCCCGCGAGCTTCAGCATCAGCGGACCGAGTGCGGCGAGGATCACGGGAGGGGTCCCATCGAGCTCGGGTCCCCACCACATCGCGTTCTCGAGCTTGTCGAGATACTCCCGCATCGAAGGGAGGGGGGCGGGGTAGGCCTTGCCGAAGAGCGGCTCGACCGCGGTCTGATGCGAGACGCCGAGGCCCAGCAGGAATCGCCCGCCGGATTGGTCGTGCAGCTCCCGCTGTGCGCAGGCGGTCGCCTGGGCCTCGCGCAGATGGATGTTCACCACTCCTGTCGCGATCACCAGTCGCTTCGTGTGCTGGAAGAGCAGGGCCGCGTGCGCGAAGGGATCGCGCCCGAAGGCATCGGGAATCCACAGCGCGCCGTAGCCGAGCTCCTCGACGCGCTGGGCGAACTCGATCGCCTCGGTCGTCGAGAAGCCGTCCATCCGGGTCCAGACGCCCGTGGTCCCGATATCCATCTGCGTCTCCAAGCGATCTAGACCTCGACGCCGTAGAGACGGGCCGGCGTGTCCTGCATGACCTTCTTGAGGGTCTCCTCCGGCACGCCCTCGAGCGCCTGCTCGGCGTACTCACTGGGACGTTGGGCCGAGGTCGCCGGGCCCGGGTACTGGCAGGTCGGATGGGGATAGTCGGTCTCCCACATCAGATTGTCGGGGAAGGCTTCGAGCGCGGACCCGACGCCTTCTCGCTCGAACCAGAACGAGCCGTAGACCTGCCGCTTGAAGTACTCGCTCGGAAGCAGGTCGTACTCGGGGTGCTCCTTCGATACGGCGCCGTTCACCCACTGCCAGTCGAACATCTCGAGGACGCATTGCAGCCAGCCGACGCCGCTCTCGACCGACACGAAGTCGAGGTTCGGGAAGCGATGACAGACGCCGCCGAAGAAGAGATTGGCGAGGCAGCTCTGGTTGTCGAGCAGAGCCAGCGAGCCGGCGCGCGAGAAG
The DNA here is from genome assembly GCA_963698485.1 of uncultured delta proteobacterium. Taxonomy (GTDB): domain Bacteria; phylum Myxococcota_A; class UBA9160; order UBA9160; family UBA4427; genus UBA4427. Next base: position 27,074 of record CAVORA010000010.1, read on the forward strand.
TTGGCCTTCGTGCCCATCTCGGCAGCGTCGTTCGTGATGCCGCTGATGTCGCCCGCACCGATGTGGAAGCTGATCGAGAGGCCGGCGTCCTGCGTGGCCGCCCAGATCGGATCCCAATGCTTATGAGCGACCGGGGGCTGTCCGAAGGCCTCCGGGCGGCTGGAGCCGAGCACGGCGCGATGTCCCTTGGCGGCGGAGCGCTCGATCTCCTTGACCGAGGCGTCGACGTCCCAGAAGGGCAGCGCCATGGTCGGGAGCAGTCGCTTCGGGTCCGCGCTGCACCAGTCGATCAGGAAGTCGTTGTAGGCCCGCACGCACTCGAGCATCAGCTCGGGCTCACCGAGGCGCAGGAAGCCGCCGGACCCGAAGCCGCCGAGGTTCGGATAGAGGACCATCGCGTAGATGCCCTCCTCGTCCATCAGCTCGAGGCGCGCCTTCGCGTCGTAGGACGCCTTCGGGATGTCGTCGTAGCCGAGCGGGACCTCCGGGTAGGTGCCGTCCCAACCGGCCATGGTGTAGAAGCCGGGACCGCCGGCGGGCTGGTCACCGATGAACCAGATGTCGCGGCCGTCGATCCGCTTGATATGCGGCACCTTGTCGCCCCATTTGCTCGAGACCCGGTCGGTCCAGACGTCGGCGGGCTCCGTGATGTGCGTGTCGGTGTCGATCACCTTGTATCGATCGAAGATCTTCTTGGCCATGGCTCTATTCCTTTGATTTCTTGCTGGGCTACTCACGTGCGCCGCCCCGGGAGATTACCTTTCCAGCCGCGGAAGCCCAGGGGAATCCCGGCGAATCGATCTGCGGGATTCCGGAGATACGGACGAGCTGCGCATCCGGGGGGCTGCGAGCCGCGGGCGTAGCGTTTCGATTTCCATGCCGACAGCTATTCTGGGGGCCCGAGAGCTCGAAGTGTTCGGCCGAAGCACGTTCGGTCCTGCGCGCGAGAGCGAAGAGGACGACGAAGGAGAAGTCGATGCCGAGTTCCGTAGGTCAGTTCTGCATTGCGGTCGAAGATCTGGAGCGGTCGGTCCGCTTCTACACCGAGATCATGGGCCTCGAGGAGCAGGGCCGGACCGAGATTCCGAGCGTCAACGAAGTCCATCTGGCAGGCAAGGAAGGAGGCGGTCGTCTCCAGCTCGCCAAGTTCGCCGAGACGATGCGCCCGGGTCCGATCGATCACGGCTTCGCGCTCTGGAAGATCTACATCAATGTCGACGACGCGGCGGCCACCTGGAAGAAGGCGGTGGACGCGGGCTACAAGTCAGTGATGGAGCCCGAGCGACTCGATCGCTGGCCGGTCGTCGTGGGCTTCGTGCTCGATCCCGACGGCTACCTGATCGAGATCATCCAGCACGACGGGCCGCGACCGGGAGAGTAGAGCTCGAGCGTTCTCGAGCGCCCCGCCCTCACGACGGACGCGGCGATGACGCGGTCGGCGGCGCGAGCCTGCGTGGCCTACCAGTGGTCGAAGTGCGTGATGGTCTCGGGGGCCGGGCGTTCGGCGTGCTTGAAGTCGGTTCCCTTGGTATAGGCGACCGGCAGCAGGCCGACCTGCGAGTACTCCTGGGGGATACCGAGGAGCTCCGCTGCCTCGGCCTCCTTGAACAGGTGGATCGTCGTGAGCGTCGAGCCGAGTCCCCGACTGCGCAGGGCGATCTGGAAGCTCCACACGGCGGGAAAGATCGACCCGTACATCGAGGCCGCCATCGCGTTGTTCGCTCCCTCCGGAAGTCGGCCTAACATGCACGGAATGACGTGGACGGGTACCTCGGCGAGGACGTCGTTCAGGAACATCGCCGAGTCGTAGACGCGCGCCGTCTGGCCGTCGCCTTCCTCGACCGCAGCCGCATGCGCCTGGGGCAGATAGACGTTGCCCGACGCGTTGTAGAGCTCCGCCAGCGCCTTGCGTTTGCCCGGGTCGGTCACCACCACCCAGCTCCAGCCCTGCTGATTGCCCCCGGTCGGAGCCTGCTGCGAGATTCGAATGCAATCGAGGATCACATCGCGCTCCACCGGGCGATCGAGATCGAGGCGGCGTCGCACGGCGCGCGTGGTGGAGAGCAGCTCGTCGGTCACGGACAGGTCGAAGGGGGCTGACATGGATTTCCTTTTCTCGGACGCGAATGTCGCGTCGGCTGGCTCGGGTTCGGGATGATCGAGCGAAGCGTTCGTGTTTGCGGGATCGGCGTTTCGGAAGTCACGCCACGATTCGGGAGGATATGCTCCTCCCTCTGGCAGAGCCCCTGTGCACGGGGTGTCGATCCGTCCGCCCACCCGTCGCCCTCATGTCGGGACGAGCGCGGGGCGAGACGCGGCTTATCATGCCAGTGATTCTCTAAGAACTGAAGGAGTCTGTCCATGCAGCGTGCCGCAATCGTCGTCATCCTGGTCATGTTCGCTCTGCTGGTCCTGCAGTCAGGCTGCGTGATCATCGAAGACGGAGAGGTCGGCGTCTCCAAGAGCTTCGGGACCATCGACAGCGAGCCGGTCAGCCAGGGCATCCACGTGCAGGTGCCGGTTGCCCGCACCATCGAGACCTGGAACGTGAAGCTCCAGGAGCTCAAGGAGACCGCCCAGGTGCCGTCATCGGAGGGTCTGATCGTTGGCCTCGACACGTCGCTGCTCTTCCGCGTCGAGGCCACCGAGGCGCCCGAGATCCGCAAGACCGTGGGCATGAACTACATGCAGGTCCTCGTCGTGCCCTATTTCCGAAACGCGGTGCGGGATGTCGTGAGCGGCTACCAGGTGAAGAACATCTACTCCGAGTCGGGCCGCAAGCAGATCGCGGCCAAGATCAAGGAATTCCTGACCTCCACCCTCGAGCCCCGTGGAATTCGCGTCGAGGACGTCCTGCTGCGCGACGTGAAGCTGCCGGAGCGGTTTCGCGAGAGCATCGAGGCGAAGCTGACCGCCGAGCAGCAGGTACAGCAGAAGCAGTTCATGCTCGAGCAGGCGCGCAAGGACGCCGAGATCGAGGTCGCTCGCGCCGAGGGGGCTGCCCGCGCGCAGGAGATCGTGCGCTCGACGCTCTCCGACTCCTATCTTCAGTATCTCTGGATCAAGACGCTGAACGAGAATCCGAACGTCATCTACGTGGCGACCGAGGCGAACCTGCCGATCTTCAAATCCGCGAAGTGAGGGATGGACCGCTTCGTCGTCTTCGACGCAGGAGCGTCGCGAGCGAGATCGCGCCGACCGCCGTCGGCAGCGCGCCCGATGGCTCCGGGACGGAGAAGGGTCCGTCGAGCCAGGTCGACTCGGCGAGATCCCGCTGGCCCTCGGCCGAAGGATGGAAGCAGTCGAAGTCGCTGACCTGACTCGATACGAACCGCGTCTCGAAGATCACGTCCGAGTATGAGTAGTAGTGGTGAGGATCGTTCTGCTCGTATTCGAGGGCGAGGTCTTCGAGGATCTGGTTGAAGGCGAGGTTTCGCCCGCGCGTGAACTGACGATCGGCCTCCGTGTTCGCGGGGGAGAGCATCGTCGCGCAGGGAAAGAGCTCGAGCAGCGTCGTGGTCCAGAGCAGCGGGCAGGGGATGATGCCCAAAGCATCGAGCTCGTCGCCGAGCTGCCAGAGCGAATAGATGTCGACGAGTCCGATCAGGTAGATCGTCGCTCCCGCCGGAAGCGCCGCCTGGTACTGGTCCAGCGCTGCGCGGATATTGGCCTCGAACTCGGCGTCGGTGGGGATGCCGGCGAAGGTGTCATCGCAGACGTCGTTGTGGCCCATGAAGAGCGTGACGTAGGTCGCCTGCTGGGCGACGGCGGCCGCGGCCTGCGCGGGGAGGTCGAAGCTGTTGGCGCCGCTCAATGCGTTCAGGAAGTTGGCGCGTCCCGCGTCGCCGAACTCCAGCGTGATGCGCTGGTTGTGGCTGTTGACGTCCGTGCGTCCGAAGAAGTCCTCCCAGAAGCCGCGGTAGCCGTTCACGAAGCTCGCCCAGTGATTGGGCGTCTCGATGACGAAGGGATTGAACTCTTCGGCGTTGATGGCCTCGGTGATGCTGTCTCCGGTACTGGCCAGACGGTTGGGGACGAGTCGCGGATCCTTGGTCTGTCCCGAGGCGGGTGTCGCGAGGAGCGCCAGCATCGAGAGGGACGTGCCGAGGGACCGCAAGCCGAGGAACCGCAGGAGGGACGCCACGCGGAGCGTCGGGACGGTTCCTCTACACTGCATGGGCGATCCCCCGTACCCGGTGGCTCGACTCGCAAGGGCCGTCGAGCTCGGGACAGCGTACACCAGACGAGTCGAGGACCCATGCGCACGGCAAGTCTCCTTTTGGTCGCGGGCGTACTCGGGCTGGCCCTGGCGGCTGCGATTCGGTGGTCCGGCCCGCGCGGGCGTGATGCCGCGCTCGAGACGCCGGAGCCCGCTCGCGAAGCGCCCGTGCGGGAGAGCCTTCGGGCGACGGCGGGTCGCGCGGCGGAGGAGAGGCGAGCGGCGCCGCCGGTCTTCGAGTCGTCGTTGCTCGAGGAGCCCGACGCTTCGCGCGCGACCGCCGAGGCGAGCGCGGGAGCCTCTGCTTCGCGCTCGGCTGGCAGGGCTCTCTCCGTCGCGCGCGTGCGCGAGACACTTGCGACTGCGATCGAGACTCACCTTCCCGATCTCGTGCTTTCCGAGAAAGAGCTCGACGATCTCGCGCGAGCGACGCTGCGTTTGCGCAGCGCGCAGGCGGCGCTGCGTGTGATCCCGAAGACGCGGGAGCATGCGGATCGGCGAGCACTCGAACGAAGACGCCTCGAGGAGGCCGTCGCCGATTTCACGTACCTCGTCGAGATGACGCCCGCCGAGTTCACACGTCGCGTCGATCCCGAGGTCGGGGTCGATCCGTGGAGTCCGGACGCGGTGCCCGACGACGTCTCGATCCGCCCGATTCGGAACGACGAGACCTCCGAATGAGCCGCACGCCCGAACGCCGCCGGCTGAAGTGTCCTTCGATCGGGCCGATTTCGGCCCTCCCGACCGTGCTCCTCACCCTGCTGCTGGTCGGCTGTGGGAACGACCTTGGCGACGTGGGGACAGAGGACGAGGATCCGATCGTCGCCCGGATCGACGGCGAGTCCGTGCGCCGCTCCGAGATCGAGCGCCGCGCGGGCTGGCGGCTCCATCGCGCGCGACTCGACGTCTACCTGGCGCTCGAGCGCGAGACCGAAAGATGGGTCGAAGAGAGACTCCTCGAGCGTGCGGCGCGCGAGGCCGGGACGGACGTCGAGTCGCTGCTCGAAGAGGCCGCCGCCGACATCGAGCCGGTTCGCGAGACCGACGTCGATCGCTATCTCGAAGCCCACCCGAGCGAGGTCTCGATCGAGATGGCTCGCCCGCGCATCCGGCATTATCTCGAGCAGAGGCGATCGATCGAGCGGAAGCTGGCCTTGCTCGCCGGGCTGCGCGAGGCGGCGGAGGTCGAGATCCTGCTGACGCCGCCGCCCCGACCGCGGAGCGAGCTCGACCTGCGTGACGCCCCCGCGCGTGGGCCCGCCGACGCGCCGATCGTGATCGTTCACTTCGCGGATCTGAGCCGCGAAGACAGCGCACGGTCCGCGCGTCAGCTCGCTCGACTCGAGCGCGAGCTCCCCGAAAAGGTCCGCGTGGTGCATCGCAGCCTGCCCGTCGAGCGTGACGAGCTCGGCCTCTTGACGGCCCAGCTCGCGGCCGCGGCGCCACGCTTGGAGCTGTTCTGGCCGCTGCACGATCGACTCGTCGCCGCTGGCGGGGTCCGAGAGAGGGCCGAGCTCGAATCGATCGCGCGAGCCGTCGGCCTGGACGATCTGCTTCCCGGGCTGGCCGGCGACGACGATTCGCTGCGGCGAGTGCGGCGCGATCTCGAGCGCGCGCGCGACGCGGGGGCGACTCGCGCGCCGACCCTCTTCGTCAACGGCCGCTACCTCATGGGTCTCGGCGGCTACGAGGCTTTGCGCGCGCTCGTCGAAGAAGAGCTCGGCGCCGGGCGCGACGGCTAGCGCGTGCGGCCGCGGCCGCGTCCACCCGCCGCCTCGCCACAAGCCGGCTCGGCCGGCTCGATCCGCTGCTCAGAAGCGCCAGAGCAGGCCGCTCTGGAAGCCTGCGTAGAAGAGGTTGTCGACGGTGTCGCCCCCGGCCACGACGGGCGGCAGGTCGATCTTCGCCTCGGAGAGCACGGCGGAGCCTTCGGCGTAGAAGACGATGTGCTCCGTCAGGTAGACGTCGAAGCCGAGACCCACACGTCCGGCCAGGTCGATGTCGTCGTCCTGGCTACGGAACGGTCCAATCAAGTAGTCGTTGTCGATCTCGTAGCGTTGGAATCCGATGCCGGCGAGCAGATAGGGCTGAAAGCGCTGAATCGGCAGGTAGAGCTTCAGGTTGCCGGTAAAGGTCTGGGCATCGACTCGCGAGCGGCCGCCGGCATTGGCGATGTTGATGTCGTACGAGTCCAGCCACTCGTATTGCAGCTCGAGGGCGACGAAGCGGAAGAAGCGTCCGCCCAGTCGCAGGTTGACGCCGAAGGTGTCATCGATGTCGACCCCGAAGCCCGTGTTGAGCGCGTCTTCGATCTCGTCCTCGTAGAGATCGGTCGCGTAGGACAGCCCGCCGCCCGCATAGAAACCCGCCCGACTGAAGTCGGGTCGGCCGGAGGCGCCGGATCCCTGGGCGTGGGCCTGGCTCTGGCAGACGAGCAGCGCGAGCAAAGCGAAGAAGAGAGGGAACCGTGAGTCGACGATTCGTGACATGCCCGCCTCCTTGAGCCCAGGGCTCGGATCGAGGATATCCATTCATCGGCCGTGACCCATCAGGCCTTTCGTCGAAAAGCGCTTCGAGCGGCGCTCTGTGATCGGCGCCACCGTCGCGCGTGCGCTCGAAGCACGCGGCGCCGAGCCAGCCGCGCCGCGGAGGCGGCCGGCTGGAAATACCCGCGGCGAAGGCGACGAAGAGGCCGGTCTCGCGGCCTACTCGATGCGGTACTCGCTGGGATCGACCTCTCGCGTCATCTCCCAGTACCGGTCCATCGGCCAGGGCGACAGCGTGTAGACCTTGCCTTCCGGGTTCTTGTAGTGGCTGTGCTGGATCGTCGGGTGCGCCCAGACGAGCGACGAGATCTGCTCGACCAGCTCCTCGACGTAGCGATCGTGCACGTCTTTTCGCACCTCGATGCTGCGCGCATCGGCGCTGAGCACCCGGTGGATCGCATCCATCGCGTGCATCGTCTGGAACTCGGCGTGGAAGAAGAGCCCGGCGCTATGGGCCAGATTCGTGCCGGGTCCGTAGCAGAGGAACAAGTTCGGAAAGTTCGGGACCGTGATGCCCAGGTAGGCCGTGGGCTCGTCGCGCCATTGCTGGTGCAGCGAGACGCCACCCCGGCCGATCACGTCGAAGGCCAGGAACTGGTTGTGCTCGAAGCCCGTGGCATAACAGATCGCGTCGGCCGGGTGGAGCACGCCGTCGGTCGTGACGATGCCCTCGGGCACGATCCGCTCGATGGGCGTACGCACGATCTCGACATTCGGCTTCTTGAGGCATCGGAACCAGCTGCCGTTGTCCTGGAGGACGCGCTTGCCCATCGCCGGGTAGTCGGGCGTGACCTTCTCCATCAGGTCCGGCCGGTCGCCCAGATACGAGCGCATCCAGTCGACGAGGTGGTCCCGGACCGCCGCGTTGGCGTCGTTGACCGACTGATTCGCGGGGTCGACGTGCTTCGGGTCGATCCGGAACGACTCGACGCCCGAGCCGATGCCCGGCTGGGTCATCATGAAGCGCAGCCAGCGACCGAAGAAGGGCAGATGCTGCATGGCCCAGGTCTCGCCGCTCGGCACCTTCGTGTGGTAGACCGGATTGGGCATCACCCATTGCGCCGTGCGCTGGAAGATCGAGAGATGTTCGACCTCGTCCGCGATCGTCGGGGCGATCTGGAAGCCGCTGGCACCGGCGCCGAGGAGCGCGAAGCGCAGGCCGCGATGGTCGAAGTCCTCGGGCCAGCGCGTCGAGTGGAAGGCGCGGCCGGCGAAGCTCTCCATGCCTTCGATGTCCGGCATGCGCGGGATGTTGAGCGAGCCGACCGCCGAGATCACGAATCGTCCCTCGATCACCTCGGTCTGCTCGTCGCCGCTGCCCCCGCTCGGGCGGATGCTCACCCGCCAGCGCGCCGACTCCTCGTCCCACTCGGCGCCGGTGACCTCGGTCTCGAAGCGGCAATGCGGGCGTAGCTCGTATTTGTCGAGCACGCGGGTGAAGTAGTCGCGCAGCTCGGGGTGCTGGCAGTAGTACTCGCTCCAGTGGTCGGCCGGCTCGAAGGCATAACAGTATTGATGGCTGGCCACGTCGACGCGCGCGCCCGGATAGCGATTCTCCCACCAGGTGCCGCCGGGGCCCGCGTTCTTCTCGATGATCGTGAAGGGCAGGCCCGCCTGGGTCAGGCGAATGCCCGCCTGGATGCCGGCCATGCCCGCGCCGATCACGACGACCGGCGACTCCGCCTTGATGGCGTCGTCGATCTCGTCACCCCAGGTGATGGCGGCGCTGTCCTCTCCGTCGAACTGCAGATCGAAGAAGAAGAGATCGCGGAGGCGCTGCGAGAGCGGCCGGCAGGCCAGGAACTCCATCATCTCGACGAGCAGCTCGCGCGGCAGCTCGTGGGGCTGGCAGCCCGAGTCGCGGTAGCGAGCGATCACCGGCAGCGCCTCCTCCCGGACGGCGGCCTGCTCCTCCGGCGGCATGTCGCCCTGGAGCAGCGCGGGGCCGGCCTGCCGCGGGCGGCGGGGCCCACGGATCCACGACGGATCGCCCGTCATGTGGACGAGGGAGCAGAGCAGGGCCGGCACGCTCACGTCCTCGAGCGCTTCGGCGATGGCCGCGTCCTCGTCGTCGAAGGGGCGGCCGGCATGGGGGTTGCGAGTGGAGTCATTCATGCGGACGAGCATGCCACAGCCAGCGCGATCGGCGAGCCGGCGGGACGCCGGCCGTGTCAGAAGGTGAATGTCAGAAGGCGAAGACCTGATCGCGTCGGCCTCGGAACGCAAGGTGTCGCCGTCCTTGTACCCGAGGGCGTCGAAGCCCGCCTGGCCAGCCTGCGCTTCATCCCGCACCTCGAGCGGCAGCCACTGTCCGGCCAAGGCGCTGCCCGTTCCGTTGAAGTCCTCGGGCGAGAGCTCGCCGCTCTGCGACGCCCAGCAGTAGAGCTGACCCCGGGCGAGGCCGTTGCGGCCGAGGAAATCGCTGCCGCTCTTCTGGCCCACGTAGTAGTAGAGCGGCGCGCTCGAGACGTCGTCTCCAACGAGCAGACCGATCGTGTCCTCGTCGCCCGTCTCCACGGCCGCGACCGACTCCCAGGCCGCGCGGCCGAGCTCCGGAGCTGCCCAGAGCGTGCCGTTCTTCACGTCGAGCGCCCACTCCGTGCCGTTGCTGGTCTCTTCGCCCGTGAAGAAGATGTCGTCCTCGAAGCCTCGCTCGCCCGCCGCGACGCCGCGCGCCGAGCAGAGGCGATTCAGCCCCTCGTTCTCGAGGTCCGAGGGCTCGTCCACGATCTCGCCGGCACGGTTGTAGATCGTGTCATAGGCGAGACCCGCGTCGACCACCTTTCGGGTCCAGCGGTTCAGCGAAATCGAGCTGACCCGGGCGCCCGTGAGCGCCGTGCCGTTGGCCAGCCTGTAGGCATAGCCCGCATCCGAAGTGAGTTCGTGGTTGACGAGCACTTCGACTTCACCACGGCGACGACCGTAGGCCGCCATGCCGTCCGGAATGCCGGGCGGCGTATACCCGTCGACATCCTCGCCGATCGTCAGGAAGGGGTCGATTCGAACGCCGGATTGCGCGTCGATTTGCGCAGGCTCGCTCGTATCCTGGCCGCGAGAGAGGCCGCGTGCGTCCGCCGTCGACCCGCTGATGGCGATTGCGCAGGTGAACGCAAGCCATGACAACTTCGAGATCCTCATGAATCCATTACCTCGTTCTGGTGTTGCATTGGTTGAGCATCGGAGTGCATCGAGCCGGACTGCGCTCTGCCGCCTGGTCGATGGCGACGCGAGCTTGACGTTTCCGTGTGGCATGAAGACGGCGGAGAGATTGCGATTCGTGTCTTCGCCGGCGAAGAAACGATCTCGATTCGTACGGCGGCGTGTGGACCAGACTGATTCGCTGTCGCGGAAAGCGAATGATCTTCACGAAACCTGCGTGGAGTTGCTGCGCGAGTGCGGCGCGCTCTGTCCAGCGCCTAACGGCGAGGATCGGACCCTCGCCGTGGATGTCCCGCGCGAGGCTGCGACACACCCGCGTCGGGATTCTCGACTGCGGTCGGCTGCTCAGTCGAGTCTGCAGACCGCCGCGGGCGGAATCGTGAGCACCGAGGACCGGACCTGTCGGATCATGGTCTCCGCCGTCTCGCCGAGCAGATCACCGACGGCGTCGTCCCGGCATAACGTGCCCATCACGATCAGGTCGATGTCGTGCTCTTCGGAGAATCGCGCGATCGCGTCCTGGGCCGGGCCTTCGACGACGTGGATGCGATCCGGATCAGGAGGAGTCGGACGCGATTCGAGCAGGTCGTTCAGGCTGCTGACGGCACTCTGCTGCGCATCCTCGACGTAGGCTTTCAGCTCGTCTTCCGGAAGGTTGTCGCTCAACAGGTCGGCGGCCGGTGCGGACCAGGCGGTCGCGATATGGACGGCGCCCTCGGCCCACTCGGCGACGCGCTCCGCCCAATCCACGATGCGGTTGGCCACGCGCTTGCGCTGGGGGGCGCCGGATGGGTCGATCGCAGCGAGCACGCTGCTCGGGAGTCGTCCTTCGTTCCCGACGACCCAGACGGGGCACGGGCATCGGCGAAAGAGGTGGAGTGCCGTCGATCCAAAGAAGACGCGCCCCTGGCGGTCGAGACCGCTCGCGGGCTTGACCACGAGGTCGTAGGCCTCGCGCTCGACGAGGCCGAGGACGATCTCCCAGGGCACGCCCCAGCAGACCTCCACGCTCACGTCGATGGCGCTTGCCCGGAGTCGCTCGGCCAGCTCGTCGAGGCGTCGGGTCTCGGCTTCGAGCAGGACGTCGCGGAGCGGGACGGAGCGACCATCTCGCTGGGAGCTGCCTTCGACGCCGAGATTCTCCTGGAGCACGCGGAGCAGCTTCACCTTGGCGCCGGCTCGCTGGGCGAGCTCGTGGGCGAGGTTCACGGCCCGCCCGGCACGGTCTTCGTGTGGCGTGAGGACGAGGATCTGCATGCTCGAGGTCTCCTTCGGGGGCTGCCCGCGCTCTGCTCCTTTTCGATATCGTCGGCGGAACGTGCGGACAGGTTGAGCCGGGACGTTCGTCGGCCCCCTGCCGATCGTGTTTCGGTCACGCTGCGGAGAAGGGATTGCGTGTTCCCGATCACCGATCACCGACCGTCGGTTCGACCTCGGCAGCATGGAACGCGACCCTCAGGTTCGGGCACGCGCCATAGGAACAGGGAGAATGTCGGAAGGGAGACGCGATGAGGGGATCGACGAGAGCGAGCGGGTTGACCTGTCTGCTGGCAGCGACGGGTCTGTGGGTAGGAGGGTTGCAGGGGGTCGCCAAGGCGCAGGACACGTTGGTCCAATGGACCGGTGTGCTCGAGCTGATCGACGGGGATGCCGGCTCGGGAGCCTTCTCGGGAGGAAATCCCGGCGTGAGCCCCTTCGAGGGCTATTTCGTTCATCCGACGAGCTGCGCCGCGGGATGCCTGATCGAGCCCTTCCCGCCGGACGCGACGAACTACGTCTTCTCCGGTGGCGCCGGTCTGATCACGGGCCTCGGGGCTTCCGTGCAGGGCGTCGAATCGAGCATCGAGATCATCGACGAAGAGGTGCTCGACCAGGACGGGGTGGATTTCGCCGCCTTCTTCGGCATCCCCGTCACGGTCGGCCAGACCGTCGATAGCTGGGTGCTGTCCTCCGAGAACGCGGCGGAGTTCACGCCGGCCTTCGTGGACTGGGGCCTGACCTTCCTCTACATCACGTCGGATCCCTTCGCGTCGACCGCCTTCGTCAGCGCGCCGCCGCCCAATCCGGACCTGATCGTCTTCGAGGTGTACGAGGACAACGGCGATGTCTATGCCGGGGTCGGGAGTGCCACGGTGGTGCCCGAGCCGGGCTTCGCTGCCCTCCTGGCGGCCGGCTCCTGTGGGCTGGCGCTGCGGGGACGGTACTGGCGGCGGCGGCACGGGGAGCACGCGACACGAGCGGGCGAGCGCGTCGCACCCGCTGACTCGGTTCGATGAGCTCGAATCGGCGGGCGTCAATGCGAGCACGGGCTCGCCGACGTCGCGCGGGCTCTTGCCCAAGCTGCCGCTGAACGACACGGCGCGCGGCTCGGAGGGACGGGTCCCGCCGCTTGGCGTGACGCGGATCCGGTGATCGGGTCTATGCTCGTGGAGTCATGTCCACCCCGCCTTCGCCTCGGTCCCCTTCGCCTTCTCGGCCGCCCGACCAGGTCGTGATCTTCGGCGCCTCCGGTGATCTCACACGTCGAAAGCTGATCCCCGCCCTCGCTCGTCTCGACGCCGAGCCTCGGCTGCCGGGCGGCTTCTCCGTACTCGGGGTGTCGCGTAGCCCGATGACCGACGAGTCGTTCCGGGCGCATCTCGCCTCGGATCTTTCGGGGGATCTCAGGCAGGCGTTCGATCGGATCGCGCATCGCGTCTTCTATCACGCGGCCGACACGAGCGAGCCCGGAGCGATGGACGCCCTGGGTGATCGCCTCGACGCGCTGCCGGGCGGGCGGGCCGCGGGTCGCCTCTTCTATCTCTCGCTCAAGCCCGAGCTCTTTCCGGTCGTGGCGGAGGGTCTTGGGAAGTCCGGGTTGCTGCACGTCTGGGGCCGCGGTGAAGGCTTCCGGCGCGTGGTGGTCGAGAAGCCTTTCGGACACGATCTGACGTCGGCCCAGAGTCTCAACCGCGCGCTGCATCGCTCGCTCCAGGAAGAGCAGATCTATCGCATCGATCACTACCTGGGGAAGGAGACGGTCCAGAACCTGCTGGGCTTTCGCTTCCACAACGCGATCTGGGAGCCGCTCTGGAATCGCCACCATGTCGAGTTCGTGCAGATCACGGTGGCCGAGACGATCGGCGTCGAGAACGGGCGTGGCGGCTACTACGACGGCACGGGCGCACTGCGCGACATGGTCCAGAACCACATGCTCCAGGTGCTCGCGCTGATCGCGATGGAGCCGCCCTCGGTGCTCAGCGCCGCCGCGATTCGGGGGCAGAAGGTCGAGGTCCTTCGTGCGTTGCGACATCCGATCGGAGACATCGCGCATCCGGCGTCGGTTCGCGCGCGCTACGGACCGGGCCCGGCAGACGCGGTCGCCTATCTCGCAGAAGAGGGTGTGTCTCCGACCTCGGAGACCGAGACCTACGTCGCCTTGCGCGCCTACGTCGACAGCTGGCGTTGGAGCGGTGTCCCTTTCCTGCTGCGCCACGGCAAACGCATGAAGGAGCGCTTCACCGAGGTGAAGATCCAGTTCCACACGCCTCCGCTCCAGCTCTTCAACGTCCCGGCGGATCTCGACGCGACGGAGTACCGGCGGCAGATCGAATCGGGCGAGCTCTGCCATACGCGGCCCAACGTCCTCACGCTTCGGATCCAGCCCGAAGAGGCGATCGAGCTGTCCTTCGGCGTGAAGCAGCCGGGCAACACCATGGACATGAGCCCGGCACGCCTGCATTTCGACTATCGGGGCCACTTCGGTGACTCCTCCGCGGAGGCCTACGATCGGCTGCTGGCGGACGCATTGCTAGGCGACCAGACGTTGTTTCTGCGCGGAGACGAGATCGAGGCTTCCTGGCGCTATGCGGATGCGGTTCGCGCGGAGTGGGAGGGCCCCCGCGCGCCGCGGCTGCTCGAGTATCCGAGCGGATCCTGGGGGCCGGACGAGGCGGAGTCGCTCTTCGGCGAATGTCAGGGGGGTTGGTCGCGTGGGTGAGTCGGAGCGCGCGTTTGGCGACGCGGCGCCGACTCTGATCGTCGATGCGCAGCCCTTCGTGCGGGCGGGCGAGCTGCTGGCGGAGGCACTCGAAGCCGTGCTGGCCGAGACCGAACAGGTCCGGCTTGCGATTCCCGGTGGCTCGGCGCTCGAGGCCGTGCGCCAGGCCCAGCTGCGGGTCGGGCGAGGCTGGCGACGGGTGCGGCTGACCTGGGTCGACGAGCGCTGCGTGCCCTTCGAAGACGAAGCCTCGAACCGGGGGGCAGCCGCGCGGCGCGGGCTACTGACGACCGCTGAGAGCGGGGCCGGCGCCGCCTACGTGCTGCCTCTCTACGAGGACGGCGAGACGCCGGCGCAGGCCGTCGAGCGCGTCGAGCGCGCCTGGAAGCGCGACCTCGCCGAGCGCCTCGACGTCGTCTGCCTCGGGATGGGACCCGACGGCCACGTCGCCTCGCTCTTCCCCGGCACGCAAGCGTTGCGGGCGAAGGGATGCGTGGCTCACGTCGCGAACAGCCCGAAGCCTCCGCCGAGCCGCATCACGCTCACGCGCGCGGCGCTGGCCACCGCGCGCCGGGTCGTTCTCGTCACCGCGGGCGAGGAGAAGCGGCAGGCCGTGGCTCGGCTGCTCGCGGGCGATCCTGCGCTGCCGGCCCAGGGGCTCTCCGGGATGGTCGTGGTGACGGATCTGGAGCCGGCCGGATGACTTCGATTCCGGCGGTGGCTCAGGCTTCGTTCCGGTGCCGCGGGCCGATCAGATCGACACGGGCTCGTGCGAAGGCGTATGCGACGGGGTATCGGGAAGCGAGTTGAGGAGAGGATGGGCGGGATGACGAATCGACTTTGTGATGTGGCGGTGATCGGGCTCGGCGTGATGGGGGCGAACTTTGCTCGCAACCTGGCGAGCCGAGGACTCGGGGTCGCGATCTTCAATCGCCACTTCGAGGCGACGAGCCAGCTCGCCGCGGAGCATCCGGAGGCGGGCTTCGTCGGCTGTGCCTCGCTCGAAGAGCTGGTCGCGGCGGTCGAGCGACCCCGTCGCCTGGTGCTGCTCGTGCCCGCCGGTGCACCCGTCGACGATACGCTCGACGCACTCGATCCGTTGCTCGAGTCCGACGACATCGTGATCGATGCGGGCAACAGCCTCTTCGTCGACACCGATCGCCGCGCCGCCCGCGCGGACTCCCGCCCCTGGCGCTTCGTCGGCATGGGCATCTCCGGCGGAAGCGAAGGGGCACTCCGGGGCCCGTCGATCATGCCGGGCGGAGATCCCGAGGCCTGGGAGCGCCTGCGTCCGGTCCTCGAGTCGGTCGCCGCCGAGTCCGACTCGGGCCCATGCGTCGCCTACTGCGGTCGTGGCAGCGCCGGTCATTTCGTGAAGATGGTCCACAACGGCATCGAGTACGGCGACATGCAGCTGATCGCCGAGTCGGCGGCCCTGCTGCGTCAGGGCCTCGGACTCCCACCGGCGCAGGTGGCCGACGTGTTTGCCGAGTGGAACGCAGGCGAGCTCGAGAGCTATCTGGTGGAGATCACGGCAGACATCTTTCGCACGCCCGATCCCGAAGCCCCGGGCGGTCTGCTGCTCGATGCCGTGCTGGATCGGGCGGGTCAGAAGGGTACGGGGCGCTGGACGGTGAAGGCGGCGCTCGATCTCGGCGTTGCGATCCCGACGATCTCGGCGGCCGTCGACGCGCGCGTGATGAGCGCTGATCGGGACCGGCGGGTCGAGGCCGAGGCGGCCTTCGGCGCATCGGGCGACGGGCTCCTCGAGGACGTGAGCGTCGCCGATCTGCGGTCTGCGCTCTATGCGGCGAAGATGGCGAGCTATAGCCAGGGATTCGACCTGCTCGCGCGCGCGAGCGCCGAGTACGGCTACGGAACCGAGCTTCCCGAGGTCGCGCGCATCTGGAAGGCCGGCTGCATCATCCGCGCGCGCTTTCTCGACCGCGTCCGCGAGGCCTTCGCGCCTGCGTCCGCGACGGGGGGCGATGCACCGACCCTGCTCGCGCTTGCCCCGGGCTTCCGCGTCGAGCTCTCCGAACGGATCCCGAGCTGGCGTCGCGTCGTGGCCGCCGCAACCCGCGCTGGCCTGCCGATCCCGGGCCTCGCGGCGTCACTCGCCTGGTTCGACACGCTCACGCGCGCGCGCGGGAGCGCCAATCTGATCCAGGCGCAGCGCGACTATTTCGGAAGCCACACGTACGAGCGTGTCTCGGCGCCCGGCGAGTTCGTGCATACCGACTGGGCGGCCGCCTCACGAGAGGTGTCCGGGTGACCATGTGCCTGGGAGGCATTGCCGAGCAGCAACTGTGCTTGCACCGTGAAGAGGATGGGATTCGTGGGGCTTTCGGGAGACGGCCGGTTCAGCTCCGGTGGCCCGGACGAGCCGCCTTCGACTACCAGATCTCGGGCACGAAGTTCTGGTCCTCGAGAGGTGGTCTCAAATAGCCCTTCGCTTTCGGCCGAGGCGGCAGCTCGGGTGGCGACGGAGTCAGGTCCTTGTAGTCGATCTGGCTGAGCAGATGAGTGATGCAGTTCAGTCGCGCTCGTTTCTTCGAGTCGGCGTTGACTACGTACCACGGCGCCTGCTTGATGTCCGTGTGCTTGAACATCTCGTCCTTCGCCTGTGAGTACTCGATCCATCTCGATCGCGACTCGACGTCCATGGGACTCAGCTTCCAGCTCCTCGTCGGATCGTCCATGCGTCGCTGGAAACGCCGCTCCTGCTCGGCGTCGCTGACCGAGAACCAGTATTTGAGGATCTTGATGTCGGCGCGTACCAGCATGCGCTCGAACTCTGGGCAGGAACGCATGAATTCGCGGTACTCGGGGTCGCTGCAGAAGCCCATGACGCGCTCGACGCCGGCCCGGTTGTACCAGCTGCGATCGAAGAGCACGATCTCACCCGCGGAGGGGAGATGCGGCACATAACGTTGAAAGTACCACGACTTCTTCTCCTTCTCCGTAGGCGTGCCGAGCGCCACCACGCGGCAGATGCGGGGGTTCAGGCTTTCGGTGATGCGCTTGATGACGCCGCCTTTGCCTGCGGCGTCGCGCCCCTCGAAGATCACGACGATTCGAAGCCCCTCGTGCTTCACCCATTCCTGCAGCTTGACGAGCTCGATCTGAAGACGCGCGAGCTCTTTCTCGTAGACCTCGTTCTTGATCTTCTTCCGTTCCGCCTTGATGTCGCCGACGATCATCTGGGCCCTGGCGCTGACTCCATCGGGTCCCTCGCTCTTCGTGGTCTTCTCGGCCTTCTTCGTTTTCGCCAACGCCAACCCCCAGCTCAGCCCGACCGCCGGCGCCCGGCGCATCGGGTCTGCTGACTCTTCGAATGTCCATGAAGACTTCGCAAGGATCATGCCGAGTTCAGGGTGGCTGGATCGGCTCAACATCGGCCGGAATGTGATCAGATCCGCGCGGTGTCGTGCCCGAGTCGAACGAGAACGGGCAGTTTTCGATCGGATCGACCATAAAAGCGGCGCGTCGTCGATGACGAGGACCCTGCGAGTAGAGCCCGCCCTCTCGAATCGGACGAACCGAGGCCGGAAAAGGCCCGAAGTGAGCCGCGGGCTACCGAGGGGCGCCGGGTGTCCTAGAAATCCGCGTAGTACACGCTGGCCGCATCGCCCACGAGGTGGCGTGTGAAATGATCCCAGCCGCCCTTCTCCGCGACGCCGCGTTGATAGGCCTCGTGCGCGGCGCGCGACGACCACTCCTCGATCAGCGTGAAGGTCGCCGGGTCGTCGATCGCGCGGCAGATGCGGACCGACTCGCAGCCTTCGACCTTCGGCAGATAGGACTTCACCTCTTCGAGCACGCCAGTGATCTCCGAGATCGACTCGGGCTTCGCGACGAGGGTGACGAGGAGGGTGATCGGCATGACGGACTCCGTTCGAGGGAAAGACGAGCCTACGTCTCCGATCAGGGACTTCGCAAGCCCGACGCGGTTGGGGGGCACGGGGTGATCCGGGCGGGGGCGCGACCTAGTATCGGGCCAACGAAACGAAGCACCCGGAGGAGATGCGCGTGGAAACCGAAGAGAGCCGAAAGCTCGTTCTCGATTACTTGACTGCCCAGGGAAGCGGCGACGGCGCCAGGATCGCCGAGCTGCTCGACGAGAAGGTCTGCTGGCGACCGCCGGCCGCGGCCGGGCTCGGAGCTCCGACGGGTCGCGACGCGGTGTTGCAGACGATGGCCGAGGCGGGCCAGCGCTTCTTCGACCTCTCGACCATGAAGTCCGAGGTCAAGTGGATCGTGGCGGAGGGCGACCGGGTCATCGTTCGCCAGCACAACGAGGCGAAGGCCGCCAACGGCAAGGACTACAGCAACGAGTACGTCTGGGTCTATCTGTGTCGAGACGGGAAGATCGTCGAGATCGAGGAGCATACGGATTCCCAGCGATTCTCGGAGATCGTTCTCGCCTAGGTCGGTGGAGGCGGCAGCATCGCACGCCAGGCCGTGGTCACGATCTCGATCAGCTGTCCATCGGGATCCCGGATGTAGATCGCCTGGCCCCAGTCGCTCTCGGCGCCGCGACTCGATTCGATCACCTCGCCGCCGAGCGAAGGGACGCGCGCGAGCAGGGCCGGGACGTCTTCGACCGAGAGGGCGAGATGCGAGAGTCCGGGCTCGTTCAGCTTTCGCGCGCGATAGGCCTCTCGGGCCGCCGGCTCGCCGAAGTGCATCATGTTGAGCACGAGATCCGGTCGCCACAGATAGGTCGCGGTCAGCTTGCAAGGCGAGGGCACCATCAAGACCTTGCTGGCCAGCTCGTCGGGCACCTCGAAGTCCCACCAGAACTTGAAGCCCAGGAGACTCTCATAGAAGCGCCTCGAGCGGGCGATGTCCGTGATCGTCTGTCCGAGATGATTGAAGAAGACTCCGTTCGACATGCTGTCCTCCTGCCTGCCCCGATGGTGCCGGAACGCGCGCGGGCTCGCTCGGCAGGACGCATCGTCTTTGCGATGGACGGCGACCGGGGCTCGCATCGGGCGCGTCGGTGGGCTTGCCGGATCGAAGCTCCGCCGACGCGCCCGGGCGCCGCGATCACACGTCCCAGATGATCTCGATCGCCGTGATCGAGTTGCCCGGAAAGAGCAGACAGCGGGCGGTCAGTCCGAGCAGGCCGTCGGCGGCGAAGGCGGTCGGTGGATCGAAGCTCACGATGCCGCGATTCGATCCGGAGCTGCGCGGATACTGGAAGTCGACCTGGGTATCGTGATTCGGTGCATTGTAGAGCTGGCACCAGCCGTTCGTCGCGCGGTTGCCCTCGACGACGATGCGCATCTCCCGGACCGTGTCTTCTGGACGAAAGCGGCTGATCGGGCAAACCACGATGTCGTAGTCCCAGAGGCTGGCGCTCGGGTCGACGCCGATCGCGGTTCCGTTGTACTCGGTGTTGTCGCCGATGAAGGAGAGACTGCTCGACTTGCAGAGCGTTGGCGGGATCTGGTCGACGTAGAGTCGGGCATGTGCGCTGGCCGCAAGGCCCATCGAGGCCAAAGTCAGCAGCAGGCCGGTCGTCCAGCGAATGAGCCGTCGGTTCTTTCGTCGATTCTCCATGGTGGTTCTCCTTGGCGAGGGTCTTCGCCGGTGATGTCCGTGACGGGACGTGAGATCCCCATTGAAGCTGGCCATCTGATCGGGCTCTATGAAGCACTTCACGGAGAACGTTCCGAATCGGCTGCATGCTTGGCGTGTCCTATCAGATCACTGGAGAAACACGCCATGAGGTCGTCTCGCTGCCCCGCTCCGGGAAGAGTCGTTTCCATTCTCTCTGCCCTTCTCGCGCTGCTCGCTCTCATCGGCAATGCGCGGTCGGCGGATGCGATCCAGCTCCAGAGCTGGGTTGCGGGCGCGCAGATCGTGTCGGGCAACACGACGCTGACCGAGTCACCCGCGCCCCCGAGCCCGTCCGGGCCCGACGTCTCGACGGGCTTCCTCGAGGCCAACGGCTCGAATCTGACGCCACCGCCTGCGATCGACGCCGGCGCCGCGGCGGTCTACGGACTTTCGATGGGGATGCTAGGCGTGACCGCGGGCTTCGATGCCGAGTCCAATTTCCCGATCGACAATCGCATCTTTCGACCCGGCGCGGGCGCGAGCGTCTCCTACTTCGACGACCTGACCGTCACATCTTCGACGCTTGCGGTCGGTACCCCCGTCACGGTCCGCTTCGTGTTCGACCTGGGCTTCACGGAAGGCGCGTCGAGCACGCTCGACGAGGCCACGTCCAGCGCGCAGGTCAGCTCCGTCGCGGCGGGCTTCCAGGGCCTGGCGGCCGGTGACAACCGGATCTTCGACGCGCTCGACACGGGCACCTTCATCCAGAACGGCCTCTTCGTGGCGCCCCATCACGCCGAGTACACGATCTCTTCTACGGTGGGCGCGACGTTCTCGTTCAACGTGGCGATGGCGTCGTCGAGCGGAGGCCTCGTTCGATTCACGGGAACGGTCGGAAACGAAGTGAATCACTTCTCCAACGGCTGGAGCGGCGTGGGACTGTCGTTCGGCGGCGAAGTCGTGGGAGCCGATGCAGCGCTGGTCTCGGGGCTGCTCACGGGTCCGTTTCCGTCAGCTAGCGCGGTCAGCCCGGCGAACGCCGAGGCCGCCGTTCCCCCGAACCCCTTCGAGGTCCCGGAGCCCGGTTCGACCACGATGCTCTTGATCGGCAGCCTGGGGCTCACTGCGCTGGCGCGCCGGTCGAGTTCGCGAGACGTCGCGGCCGGTGTCGATCGCGCTCGGCGCCGAGCATGAGCTGTCTTCCAGGCTCAGTTGCTCTGCGAGGTCATTTGTCGAGGTAGTCGGTCCATTCCGTGATCTTGCCGTCCTTCACCACGAATACGCCGACGACCGGGAAGACCTGGTCGGGCTTGCCCTCCGTCTTCATCGTATCGATGCGCCTGTTGACCACGACGGGACCGGTCGCAAGCGTTTCGATCGTGTCGACCTCGAGCGTCACGCCTGGCGTCATGAAGCTCTTGAAGGCTGCGGCGATCGCCTCGCGTCCCACGACTGGCGGCTGGTCCTCGACCATGCGGACGGAGGCATTCGGCGCCAGATACGTGACGGCCTTGTCCGGATCACTCCAGGCCGCCATGAAGTCGTTCACGATCTGGATGTGGTCCTGCTCGGGCGAGCTCTCCTCGGCGGCCAGCGGAGCGGCGAGCCCGAGCGTCACGAGCGTGAACGCCGCGATCGCTGTGAACGCGAGCGGAAGAGTCGACCGATTCGAGCGCTGCATGGAATTCTCCTTGGGGTTCGAGCTCGCGATCCGCAGGCAGGCCTCGAGCAGGCCAGTCGTCGGATTCGACG
This sequence comes from uncultured delta proteobacterium, assembly GCA_963698485.1. Classification (GTDB taxonomy): domain Bacteria; phylum Myxococcota_A; class UBA9160; order UBA9160; family UBA4427; genus UBA4427. The sequence goes on from CAVORA010000010.1 coordinate 48,297, forward strand.
GAGACCGAGCGTTGGGCCCGGTCGCAGGAGCTTCGCATATCAGCGCGTCCCCGCGAAGCGCTCCGCGAGGTCGGTCACGAGATCGCGCAGGAGCGCCTGGAAGATCGCCTGGGATTCGCCCACGGGATCGCTCGGGGGCGCGACGCTCGAGCTGCTTCGGTCCACGAGTCCGTCGCCTTCGAGCTTGGCGGCGGTCGAGACCAGCTCGCGACAGCGATCGTCGTCGCAATCCGCGAGCACGGTCAGGACCGGCTCTGTCTCGGCCTCCTGGACGCGGGTCCACTCATAGAACCAGATCGTGGCGCCCGTCGGGACGGAGACGACGCTCACGTTGATCGCCGCACCGATTCGTGTGCCTCCGATCTGCCGGCGTTCGCGCGGCTCGATCAGCGCCTCGAACTCGTTTCGACGGGCTCGTTCGACGTGGGCCGGCTCGGTTCGCTCTCCGGTCTCGGTCGCGCGATAGAAGCGTCGCTCCCAGCGCGCGTCGCGACGGGGTCGGAGCTCGACCCGCTCGAGGGCATTGACCTGGAAGAGTGCGTCGACACCAAGCTGTCGGGCTGCCTCGCGCACCGGGATCTCCTCGCTCGCCGAGAGATGTAGAAGCGCGCCCCACGACACGACCCGGTAGCCGGCCCGCGCCAGCGCACGCTCGAGCTGCGCCATCTCGACACCACAGCGTGTTCGCAGGACGCCGAGCTCGAGCTCCGCCGCGGCGACGCTGCCCGCCATCCCGCGGTCTGCGCAACCGTCCGGTGGCTGCAGCGCGACGAGCCTGATCAAGTGATGCGTCACGCGATAGTCCGGCGTATCGGTCACGTCCGGCTGGTCCGGGCGAAAATCGCTCTGGACGAGCCGCGACTCGACGAGGTAGTAGGGCGCTTGCGTCGCGCATCCAAAGCCGGTCGCGAGAACGAAAAGCGTGAGCCCTCGCAAGGCAGCGGCAGCAACGCTCGCAATCAGCTTGGGTGACATAGACGTCTCAGCACTCCAGGCTGCCGTCTGGATGGAACGACGAGCGTCCGGGGCTATACGAGGTCGGGGAGTCGATCGAGGGTCGATCGAATTCACGCTAGGCCACGGTCGCTCCTCGACCCTCGATTTCCGGCAGTAGACTGTCGGAATCTGACGGCTCGGATCTTCGTCTCCGAATGTAGCCGCCCTGATCATTCCGACGCGGTGCGGGGACCTGCGCCCGGCGCGTGCGATCGATGCCGATCGCCGACTCCGATCCATTCCCAGCGACCGTCTTTTCGATCGGAGACGGCTGTACCGGCGATCTCGCCCCCGCCTGAAAGGGCCGTGCGCCGTGGATCGCGCGGTGGTGTCTTTTGAAAACGAATTTGCATCGGACCGCAGGCTCTGCGCATGTCGCTACCTCGGGGGTGAGGGGCTGGGACATTGTGTCCCGGTTCTGAGGATTCCGGCGGCGATCCGGCTGGACGAAGCGCCAGGGCAATCCGGGCATGCCTTCGCGGCGGCGTCGATCGTGCTTGAAAAACGTCGCAATTGTCTCTTATCGAGCAACCGGAACGTCGATCGTAGTATTCATCAGACGGCGCCCGGGATTGCATTTGACAAGCATCTTCCTCGAAATCTCGATTGGTACTCGGGATGTTGAGGTAGTCTAGATGTAGCTTCGTGCCCCCAATCCGCCGATGTCTCTGGCGTTGATCTCGACCTTGACGCGAACGCGAGGATGCCCCCCACAATGCGCGCGATCCATGCCGGCTTGATCCTGGTTTCGATTCTCTTTGGAAGCACGGCCTGGGCGGGCTCCTATCAGCAGAACGACGGAACGGTCGTCGACCCGCTCTTGTACACGACGGCGTTCGGCGGGGGGGTGCATCCCTTTACCGGCGCGATATCTCCTGGGGCCGATGTGAGTGGAGCCAGCCTGATCGGCGCGAGCCTCGTGGATGCGGACCTGGCGAGTACCAACCTGGCGGGTGCGCTGCTCGGCAGCGCCGACCTGACCGGTGCCGATCTGACGAGTGCGGATTTCAGCGGGGCGACTCTGACCGACGCGATCCTGACGGACGCGACGCTCACGACGGCGGACTTCACGTCGGCGGTGCTGGACGGCGTGACGTCGAGCGGGCTGATCGGGACGCCGACGTCGCTGCCGGTCGGGTGGCAGATCGTGAGCGGCTATCTGCTCGGGCCGGGTGCGATCGTACCGGGTGCGGATCTGACGGGCGCCCTGTTGGCCGGAGTGGACCTGAGCGGCGCGAATCTCGACGGACGTGATCTTGACCGGCGCGGATCTGACGGGCGCGAACCTGACGGATGCGAATCTGACGGGCGCGACGCTCACGACGGCGGACTTCACGTCGGCGCGATGCTGAATGGCGTGACGTCGAGCGGCTGATCGGGACACCGACGGCGCTGCCGGTCGAGTGGCAGATCCTGAACGGCTACCTGCTCGGGCCCGGGCGCGATCGTGCCGGGCGCGGACCTGACGGGCGCGTCGCTGATCGGGGTCGACTTGAGCGGCGCCGATCTCGCGAACGTGATCCTGACTGGGGCGGACCTGACGAACGCGGATCTGACGGGCGCGAACCTGACGGGCGCGGATCTGACGGATGCGACGCTCACGTCGGCGGACTTCACGTCGGCGGTGCTGGACGGGGTGACGTCGAGCGGGCTGATCGGGACGCCGACGGCGCTGCCGGCCGGGTGGCAGATCCTGAACGGCTATCTGCTCGGGCCGGGCGCGGACCTGACGGGCGCGTCGCTGATCGGGGTCGACTTGAGCGGCGCCGATCTCGCGAACGTGATCCTGACTGGAGCGGACCTGACGAACGCCGATCTGACGGGCGCGAACCTGACGGGCGCGGATCTGACGGGCGCGACGCTGACGACGGCGGACTTCACGTCGGCGGTGCTGGAAGGGGTGACGTCGAGCGGGCTGATCGGGACGCCGACGGCGCTGCCGATCGGTTGGCAGATCGTGAACGGCTATCTGTTCGGGCCCGGGCGCGGTCGTGCCGGGCGCGGATCTGACGGGCGCCTTGCTGAGCGGCGCGGACCTGAGCGGCGCGAATCTCACGGACGCGATCCTGGTCGGGGCGGACCTGACGGGCGCGAACCTGAGCGGTGCCTCGATCGGGCGTGCTGATTTGACCGGGGTGGATCTGACGAACGCCAATCTGGCCGGCGCGAACCTGACGAACTCGAATCTGACGGACGCGACGCTGACGACGGCGGACCTCACGGGCGCGATCCTGATGGGCGTGACGTCGAGCGGGCTGATCGGGACGCCGACGGCGCTGCCGGTCGAGTGGCAGATCCTGAACGGCTACCTGCTGGGCCCGGGCGCGGTCGTGCCGGGCGCGGACTTGACTGGTGCCTTGCTGAGCGGCGTGGATCTGAGCGGCGCGAATCTCGAGAACGTGATCCTGGTCGGAGCGGACCTGACGGGCGCGAATCTCGCGGGCGCTGATCTGCTGGGCGTCGACCTGACGGGCGCGGATCTGACGGGTGCGAGCCTGGCGGGTGCGCAGCTGAGCATCGCGAACCTGACGGGCGTGAACCTCACGAACGCCGATCTGACGGGCGCGAACCTGACGAACTCGAATCTGACGGACGCGACGCTGACGGCGTGCAGACTTCACGTCGGCCCTGCTGAATCGCGTGGCGTCCAGTGGCTTGATCGGGACGCCCGACGGTCTTGCCGGTCGAGTGGCAGATCCTGAACGGCTACCTGCTGGGCCCGGGCGCGGTCGTGCCGGGCGCGGACTTCACTGGTGCGTTGCTGAGCGGCGTGGATCTGAGTGGCGCGAATCTCGAGAACGTGATCCTGGTCGGAGCGGATCTCACGGGCGCGAATCTCGCGGGCGCTGATCTGCTGGGCGTCGACCTGACGGGCGCGGATCTCACGGGTGCGAGCCTGGCGGGTGCGCAGCTGAGCATCGCGAACCTGACGGGCGCGAACCTGACGGGCGCCGATCTGACGGGCGCGAACCTGACGAACTCGAATCTGACGGACGCGACGCTGACGACGGCGGACCTCACGGGCGCGATCCTGATGGGCGTGACGTCGAGCGGCTTGATCGGGACGCCGACGGCGCTGCCGGTCGAGTGGCAGATCCTGAACGGCTACCTGCTGGGCCCGGGGGCAGTCGTGCCGGGCGCGGACTTCACTGGTGCGTTGCTGAGCGGCGTGGATCTGAGTGGCGCGAATCTCGAGAACGTGATCCTGGTCGGAGCGGATCTCACGGGCGCGAATCTCGCGGGCGCTGATCTGCTGGGCGTCGACCTGACGGGCGCGGATCTCACGGGTGCGAGCCTGGCGGGTGCGCAGCTGAGCATCGCGAACCTGACGGGCGCGGATCTGACGGGCGTGGATCTGACGGGCGCGAACCTGACGAACTCGAATCTGACGGACGCGACGCTGACGACGGCGGACCTCACGGGCGCGATCCTGATGGGCGTGACGTCGAGCGGCTTGATCGGGGCGCCGACGGCGCTGCCGGTCGAGTGGCAGATCCTGAACGGCTACCTGCTGGGCCCGGGGGCGGTCGTGCCGGGGGCCGATCTGACGGGCGCCTTGCTGAGCGGGGTGGACCTGAGCGAGGCGGATCTGACGGACGTGATCCTGGTCGGAGCGGATCTCACGGGCGCGAATCTTGCGGGCGCCGGTCTGCTGGGCGTCGATCTGACGGGCGCGGATCTCACGGGTGCGAGCCTGGCGGGTGCGCAGCTGAGCATCGCGAACCTGACGGGCGCGGATCTGACGGGCGTGGATCTGACCGGCGCGAACCTGACGAACTCGAATCTGACGGACGCGACGCTGACGACGGCGGACCTCACGGGCGCGATCCTGATGGGCGTGACGTCGAGCGGCTTGATCGGGGCGCCGACGGCGCTGCCGGTCGAGTGGCAGATCCTGAACGGCTACCTGCTGGGCCCGGGCGCGGTCGTGCCGGGGGCCGATCTGACGGGCGCCTTGCTGAGCGGGGTGGACCTGAGCGAGGCGGATCTGACGGACGTGATCCTGGTCGGAGCGGACCTCACGGGCGCGAATCTCGCGGGCGCCGGTCTGCTCGGCGTCGACCTGACGGGCGCGGATCTCACGGGCGCGAGCCTGGTGGGTGCGCGGCTGAGCATCGCGAACCTGACAGGCGTGAACCTCACGAACGCCGATCTGACGGGCGCGAACCTGACGAACTCGAATCTGACGGACGCGACGCTGACGGGTGCAGACTTCACGTCGGCCCTGCTGAATCGCGTGGCGTCCAGTGGCTTGATCGGGGCACCCGCGGTCTTGCCGGTCGAGTGGCAGATCCTGAACGGCTACCTGCTGGGCCCGGACGTGATCGTGTCGGGTGCAGATCTGTCAGGAGCACAGCTGAGCGGCGTGGATCTGAGCGGGGCAAAGCTCGACAACGCGAACCTGAGCGGCGCGAATTTGAGTGGCGCGGACTTGAGCGACGCCGACCTGCTCGGCGCCGATGTCACGAACGCGAATTTCAGTGCGACCGATCTGAGCTCCGTTCTCGGTCTCGAGCTCACGATCGGGGCTGCAGGCTACACGGCGAGCACTGTGTTCACAGGCACGGGCTTCGATCCACTGGCAGCGGGTTGGATCTTGCTTGATCCGCCGGTTGGCGTGCCGGGCCTGGGAGCCTGGGGCCTCGCGATGCTCGTCGCCGCGATGCTGCTGATCGTTACGTTGCAGCTTCGCAGAGCGACCCGCGTCTAGCTCATCGATTCCCTGGACCACCTGCGCAGTCTCGCTCGCTGCACTCGCCGCGCAGGCGGGACTGCGACTGGCAAGCGGCTATGCTCTCCGCCGCGGGCATGGCCTAGGGCCCGCCATGGAAGGGGATTGCGAGAGTGGGTCAACGATTGCAAAGCGTGAGTTTGGAAGTGGGCCGACACAGTCTGCTCCTGCTTCTCGTTTCCTGCCTGATCGCCCCGGCCGTGCGTTCTTCGCAGGATCGGGCTACGGATGCCGACGATCCCGGTCGAGTGATCGCGCTCGATATCGCCTCGCCCGAGAATGCCTCCCGAGGCGGCGCCGCTCCAGAAGCCGCCGTGCAGGTCGCTGGTGCGATCGAAATCGCGCAGGCCGAGGACGCCGAGGAGTCGCGGGACTCCCGTCCGCTCGAGCCGCGGTATCAGCCCCGTGAGCCCGAGAAGAAGAGCTGGTACAACGGCAGCTACATCTTCGGGATGACGCGCGGCGTCGCGGGCTCGACGATCGCTCCGGCGGGCAAGGTCCCGCTCTTCGTCTTGACGGTGCCCCTGGACATCGCCTTTCTCCCCTTTGCCTTGATCGGAGGCCTCTTCGGATGATCGCTTCATCGTCTATCCCGGGTGCAATCCCGGGCGCGAGCTCGAGCCTCGATTCGGGCGTCGAGCCCGCTCCCCGCCGTGCCCCGGCCGGGCGCCCGATCGCTCTCGGATTCTGCCTTTGCCTCGTCTTCCTGATGATGGGCTGTGCGCAGCAGGCCATGCGAGGCGGGGAGGGAACCAGCAACCCGGATCTCGATGCCCCCGCGCTCAGCGTCAAGCTCGATCGGGAGGACATCAACTATCTGGTCGCTGATTACCTGAAGGCGCTCGAGGGCTCTCGCTTCTGGAAGTCCGAAGTCGAGTCGGCCGGCGATCGTCCGCTCGTCGCCATCTGGCCGATCCAGAACGCGACATCTCAGCACATCGACGATCAGCTCCTCACGCTGCTCTCCTCGATCGAGACGGCCCTCGTCAATACGGGCGATGTCCGGGTCGTCGATCGCGCCCGGCAGGAAGCGCTCAGGAGCGAGATCGGCATCCAGCAGTCGGCCGACTACGACCCCGCGACGGCTCAGAAGATGGGCAAGCAGCTGGGCGTGAAGTACTTCTTCACGGGCAAGATCACCTCCGTCGAGGAGCGGATGAACAAGCTGAAGCGGGTGCAGTACAGCCTCTTCCTTCAGGTGCTCGAGATCGAGACGGGCTTGATCGAGTTCCAGAACGAGGTGACGCGATCGAAGGCCATCAAGGGTTGATCTTTGCCTTGATGGGCGACGCGATGCTGAGGCGGATCGGCGCGGCGCGGGCTCTTCGGTGCGGCAGCCATTGGCTGCTGCTCGTCGTCTTGTCGCTCTTGTGCGGCTGCGCGACGTACTCGGAGCGCGTGGCCGACGTGCGGCAAGCGGCGGGTCAGGGGAGATATCCCGTGGCCCTGGACAAGATCAACGGCGTGCTGGGCGTCGGTTCGGTCGAGGACCTTCCGCGCTCCTGGAAAGGCGATCGACCGCTCGCGGCCCTCGAACGCGCGATCCTCCTGCAGGCGACCGGCGAGTACGAGCTGAGTCTTCGGGACATGAGCGAGGCCGAGACCGAGCTCGAGCTGCTCGACCTGAAGACGGATACGCCCGGTCAGATCGGGAAATACATCTACAGCGATTCCTCCCAGGACTACGAAGCGTCGCCGACCGAACGTCTGGCGCTGAATGCCCTGAATACCGCGAACTATCTGGCCATCGGCAACCTCTCGGGCGCAGCGGTGGAGGCCCGTCGGTTCACGAACATGCGAGATTATCTCGCCTCGATCGGTCTCGAGGCGCACGGCACCTTCGGTTCCTATCTCGCGGGCTTCACGTTCGAACGGCTCGGCGAAGGAGATCGAGCGCTGCGCTACTACGAAGAGGCGCTCGCAGGAGGCCGGCTCGCCTCGCTGGCCGCGCCGGTCGCCAGGCTGGCGGCTTCGAATCCCTACCGCGGCCCGAACCTCAACGACCTGCTCGACAGCTCGACCTATCGGGGCGCGGGCGATGCGAAGGCGCCTGCGGAGATCCTCGTCGTGTTTCCGCTCGGGCGGGTTCCGTACAAGGTGCCCAAGCGAATTCCGATCGGGGCGGCGGTAGGCCTCGCCGGAACCTGGATCACGGGGAATCCGGCCATTCTCGAGCGCTCGCTAGTCAAGGTCGTGGTCTACCCCGAGCTCGAGAAGTCGGGCTCGCGCGCGCAAAAAGCCACGTTGAAGATCGATGGCGATACGGTTCCAGTCGAGATGGTGAGCAACCTCGGCGAAGAGATCCGCAAGGAATACGAGCAGATCAAGGTGCGGATCCTGGGGGCTGCGCTGACCCGTATGATCGCGCGCGCGGCGGTCGCGGAAGGAGCGCGGGTTGCGGGCGGTCAGGCCGGAGGCGGAGCGGGCGAGATCGTCGGGCTGCTCGCTGCCTTTGCGGCGGAAGGCTCGCTCGTGGCGCTCGACAAGCCGGATACCCGAAGCTGGACGCTTCTTCCCGGGCGGGTCGCGATCGCGCGGGCGAGCGTGCCGCCTGGTGAGCACAAGCTCGAGATTCGTATTCCGGGCGTGTCCGAATCGCGTTCCATGACCGTCGAGGTGCCGGCTGGCGGCTTCTCCGTCGTCGTCGTGACCGTGCCGCGCTGAACGGATCTCCGACTTGACGCTCCGCGACCCGGCGCTGCACTCGCGGTTCCCTGCGATGGCGTTGCCCTCTCTCGGGACGATCGGTCGGCGGGTCGCTCTGCGTGCGTGCGGCCTACTCGGGAGAGGTCGGGTGAGGGGATGACCGCGCGCCGTCGACGAACAAGAGGCTCGAAGCGCCGCCGCAAGGCGGGTCTTCGCAAACGTCTCCGCGGGCGGATCCGTCTGCCGACGCAGACCACGCGCCGACGCTGGCGACGGCGCTGGCGAGCTCTCCCCCGGACGCTGCAATGGGCCCTCGCCGCGGTCGCGATCGTACTCTTCTGGCTGGTCTCGAACGGCGTCTATCAGGTCGTGCGCAAGCCCTCCGAGCTCTTCTTTCCGATCAGCGGCGTGCTTCGCAAGCATCCGGAAGCCACCTGGAACGCCTACGGCTCGCTCTTCCGGCGGCACGCGACGGAAGTCATGACGCCCGATCTGCTCGCCGCGCTCGCGCAGGTGGAGGGAGCGGGCGATCCGGTGGCTCGAACCTACTGGCGCTGGAAGCTCAGCCAGAATCCCTTCTCGATCTACCGGCCGGCCTCGAGCTCCGTCGGCATGTACCAGATCACCGACGGCACCTTCGCCGAGGCGCGACGCTACTGCATCCACGATCATGTCGTCGTCCGGCAGGGCGCCTGGAATGACTGGGACGCCTGCTGGTTCAACGCGCTCTATACGCGCGTGATTCCGTCCCATGCGATCGAGCTCACGTCCGCGTATCTCGATCATCGCGTCGCTCGAGCCCTCGCGCGACACCCTGTTCGCGGCGCGACCCTGAAGGCCAGGCAGGAGCTGGCGGCCGTGATCCATCTCTGTGGGGCTGCCGCGGGAGAGCGGCACGCGCGGCAAGGACTCCGGCTCCAGCCGGGCAGACGCTGCGGGACACACGACGTGCGCAAATACCTCGACAAGATCGCGAAGCATCGTGCGCAGTTCAGACGACTCGCGGCGCAAGACCCCTGAAGATCCGCGGGCCGGCGGCGCTATGCTGACGAACTCGAATCAGCGCGAAGCCCCGGAGTTGCGACGCAGAGCGAGCTTCGGGCCATCCCGTCGACATGGAGACACCGGTGCCTCATCCCTATCCGATCGTCGACGCGGACAATCACTACTACGAGCCGGATGATTGCTTCACTCGACACCTCGAGCCGGAGTTCGCGGATCGCGCCTGCCGGATCGTTCGGTCGGGTGGCGGCCTCGGGGTGCCGCATATCGGTCAGAAGCCGGCCTACTATCTGAAGGCGAGTCCGGCCGACCTGATGGGCCGTCCGGGCGTTCACGCCGCGGCCAAGGATCTCCGCTACCGACCGCTCGAGGACGAGGATCTCCTGCGACCGGGCGAGATCCCGCGCTTCGCCGATCGGGATGCGCGCCTCGAGTGGATGGACGAGCAGGAGGTCGAGGCCGTCGTGATGTGGCCGAGCCTCGGGCTCGGCGTCGAGTGGCAGCTGCGCGATGACCCCGAGGCCTGTGTGGCGAATCTGCGCTCCTTCAACCGCTGGATCGACGAGGCCTGGGGCTTCGACTATCGACATCGGATCTTCGCCGTCCCCACGATCACGCTGATCGATCTCCCGGCGGCACTGCGAGAGCTCGACGCGGTCCTCTCGCGCGGGGCCCGCGTGGTGCACGTGCTCTTCACGACCGTGAATGGCCGGACGATCGGCCACCCGGACTTCGACCCCTTCTGGGCACGTCTCGCGGAGGCCCGCGTGCCGGTCGCCTTCCACGGTGCCGAGGCGGGCTACTGCGATCTCTTCTCCGAGGCCTTCGGCGAGCAGCGTCGACCCGCCGCCAATCAGCAGTCCGCGTTCCAGCGCGCCGTGCTCTGGGAGCGACCGATCATGGACACGCTCGCGGCGCTGGTCCTCCACAACGTCTTCGGCCGCTTCCCCGCGCTCCAGGCGATGAGCGTCGAGAACGGCTCGGCCTGGGTTCCCTATCTGCTTCGCGTGATGGACAAGGCCGAGCACACCGGCGAATACGGCCCGTGGCTCGGAGGCCGGATCGAGGACCGATCCGAGCGAGATCTTTCGCCGACACGTCTCGGTCGCTCCCTTCGACGACGACGACATCCGCGACCTCGTCGATCGGATCGGCGCGGACCGGGTCCTGCTGGGATCCGACTTTCCCGCATCCGGAGGGGATCGCCGAGCCGCGGCTTTCCTCGAAGGCCACGCGCTGACCGACGAGGAGATCCGACTCGTGTCTCGCGAGAACACCGCTCGATTGCTGCGTCTATGAGTGCCGAGCGCCTATCGGGACGAGACGGGCGCGTGGCGGGCAAGGTCGCGATCGTGACCGGTGCGCGGCTCGGGAATCGGACGCGTCACCGCCGAGATCCTCGCGAGCGAGGGTGCGCGAGTCGTCGTGGCCGACATCGATGCCGAGGCGGGCGCGATGGCGGCGCGGGCGATCCGGGACGCGGGCGGACGAGGCGATCGACGTCTGCGTCGACGTCGGCGAGGAGCCGGACGTCGTGCGGATGGTCGAGGCCGCGATGGATGCCTTCGGTGCGCTCGACATCCTGCATAACAACGCGGCGCTCACGGACCCCGAACATCAGCGGCGTGACGCCAGCCTGTTGGATCTCGAGCTCGAGACGTGGGAAGCGACCATGCGGGTCGACCTGCGCGGGCCGATGCTCGGCTGCAAGCACGCGATTCCGCGAATGATCGAGCGCGGGGGCGGCTCGATCATCAACACGAGCTCGAACTCGGCACTCGCAGGCGACCTGACGCTCACCGCCTATGCCGCGGCCAAGGGTGGGCTGAATGCGCTGACACTCTCGGTCGCGACCGCCTTCGGCAAGCAGGGCATCCGCTGCAATGCCGTCTCGCCCGCACATATCGAGTCGCCCTCGCTGGCGCGGGTGGTGGCACCGGAGGTCGTGGATCTGCTGCGCGAGCAATGCCTGACGCCGCGGCTGGGAACGCCCGAAGATGTTGCGCGCCTCGTGCTCTTTCTGGCGTCGGACGAGGCGAGCTTCGTGACCGGCCAGATCATCCGCTGCGATGGCGGTGCGCTCAGCCATCTGGCCCACGTCGCGCCGCTGCGTGCGCTCGGGACCACGACGAACCGAACGGAAGAAGGCTGATCCATCGCAGAAGCCCGCCGATGGGGCGCCCGGCGAGGCGCCGGACCTATGCGCGTGCGCCGGAATGAGCGAGAGGCGAGAGTTGCGCCACGGGCTCGCCGTCGATCGGGCAATCGAAGCGCCGCCGCAAGGCGACCTCCCTCTCCGCGATCTCGTCCTCGACCCTTCGGACCAGCTCCATGTATTGCAAGGCCGTGGGTGACAGGGTGCGCTGGCGAAGTCGCACGAATCCGTAGTTCAGGCGGGCCCAATCCGGGTGGAAGGGCAGGGGGCGCAGCAGGCCCTGCTCGACCTCCCGCTCGATCATGGAGAGCAGACAGATTCCGATGCCATTCGAGCGAGCGACGAGCGGACCCAGCTGGTCGACGAGGTCGGTTTCCACGGCAGGCACGAACTCGCGCGTGACTTCGTCCGTCCAGCCGGCGCGGCAAGGTTTGTCTCCGAGGATCTCGGCGGCGCGCTGTGGAAGTCGAGTGCTCACCCACGGATAGTCGAGGAGGGCTTCGAGGGAGGGCGATGGGAGCTCGAGCAGAGGGTGGTCCGGTCGGCAGCAGAAGACCGTCCGGTTGCTCGAGACGGGCTCTGTGACGAGTCGCTCGTCTTCCAGAACGGTCTTGGACAGCTCGGCCAGCGCGAGGTCTGCCTCGCGGCCGAGCAACACGTCAGCCGTGCGATACCAGCGATCGGTGCGGACCCGGCAACGGAGGCTCGGGATGGTGGCGAGGAGCTCGCCCAGGGCACGATGGCCGGAGAGCACGGCCGGAAAGAATCCGAGCGAGATACGGAGCACCCGAGACTCGATGTTGCGGAGCAGCTCCGACTCGCGCTCGAAGTCCCGGAGCTCGACGAGCAGGCGCCTGGCGTTGTCGAGCAGCCGCGAGCCGCTCTCCGTCAGCCGTACCCCGCTGGCGTCGCGGTCGAAGATCGTGAGGCCGAGAGACTTCTCGAGGCTCTGGATCGCCCGGCTGAGGGCGGGCTGGGAGATGCCCAGCGCCTTCGCGGCATTCAGGAAGTGGCGATGCTCCTCGAGCGCCAGCGCATATCGGAGATGATTGAGATTCACCACGGCGGAGCGAGGGTAATCAACTCATGCTCTCAATGCATTTCTCACCGGGTGTTTCAGGGCCTATTGTCTTGCCGCTGCGAGCGCGCTGCGCGCCACGCCGGCCGTTCACCCAACGAAAGTCGCCCCGCAACCCAACGGCGCCTCGAAACGAGGTTTCGATCGCATCACGCGACGCGCACGGCGATCACCCGAAGGGTGATCGCGAAAAGACAATCGACCCGATCGGGTCGCCACCGAGGAGAAGAGACCCAATGCACCGCTCAACCGGACAAGGCCGTCGCCGAGGCTTGATCGTCTCGATTCTGGCCACCGCATTCCTTGGATCCGCGTTCGCGGCCCAGGCGCAGGACAAGCCGAACGTCCTGGTGATCTGGGGCGACGACATCGGCCGCACCAACATCAGCGCCTACTCGCGCGGCATGATGGGCTACAAGACGCCCAACATCGACCGCATCGCGAACGAAGGCGTGATGTTCACCGACTACTACGGCGAGCAGAGCTGCACCGCCGGTCGTTCCTCCTTCATCACGGGCCAGAGCGTCTTCCGCACGGGGCTCAGCAAGGTCGGCCTGCCCGGCGCCAAGGAAGGCATGCAGGTCGAGGATCCCACGATCGCCGTCATCATGAAGGACCAGGGCTATGCCACGGGTCAGTTCGGCAAGAACCACCTCGGCGACCGCGACGAGCACCTGCCGACCAACCACGGCTTCGACGAGTTCTACGGCAACCTCTACCACCTGAACGCCGAGGAGGAGCCGGAGAACGAGGACTATCCGAAGGATCCCGAGTTCCGCAAGCGATTCGGTCCGCGCGGCGTGATCAAGTCGACCGCCGACGGGAAGATCGAGGACACCGGTCCGCTCACCAAGAAGCGCATGGAGACGATCGACGACGACACGGTGGCCGCGGCCCTCGACTTCATCGAGCGGCAGCACAAGGCGGGCAAGCCCTTCTTCGTCTGGTGGAGCGGGACGCGGATGCATTTCCGGACCCACGTGAAGCCCGAGCTGCGCGGCATCTCCGGCCAGGACGAGTACTCCGACGGCATGGTCGAGCACGACATGCACATCGGCCAGTTCCTCGAGAAGCTCGACGAGCTCGGCATCACCGACAACACCGTCGTCTTCTACTCGACCGACAACGGTCCGCACTACAACACCTGGCCCGACGCGGCGTCGACGCCCTTCCGCGGCGAGAAGAACACGAACTGGGAAGGTGGCTGGCGCGTGCCGTCGATGGTTCGCTGGCCCGGCAAGATCCCGGCGGGCACGGTCTCGAACGAGATCGTGCATCACATGGACTGGCTGCCGACCTTCGCGGCGATCGCCGGCAAAGACGACATCAAGGAGGACCTCCTCGACGGCTACCGGTCGACTGCCCTGGGTCGGCGCTACAAGGTCCATCTCGACGGCTACAACGTCCTGCCCCACCTGACTGGGCCAGTCGGAGACGACGCCTCGCAAGGAGATCTTCTACTTCTCGGACGACGGCGACCTGACGGCGCTTCGCTACCAGGACTGGAAGCTGATCTTCATGGAGCAGCGAGTCGAGGGCACGCTCAAGGTCTGGTCCGAGCCCTTCATTCCGCTCCGCATTCCGCTGATCTTCAACCTTCGGCGGGACCCCTGGGAGCGGTCTCAGCTCACGTCGAATACCTACTATGACTGGATGATCGATCGGGCCTATCTGCTGGTCCCCGCGCAGGCCTACGTGGGGCAGTTCCTTTCGACCTTCAAGAAGTACCCGCCGCGCCAGAAGGCGGCGAGCTTCTCGCTGGACAAGGTGATGGAGCAGCTCGCGGAGGGGACGGGCTCCTAGTCCGGTTGTGACGGGACGAACAACGAGGGCGGCGGGAGATTCATTCTCCTGCCGCCTTCTTCGTACGCAGGACGGCATGTTTGGCTGGGTTTTCGGCAGGACTCATCGACGCGGGCAGGCTCCGTTCGACTGAAAGCGGCGAGATGTCCCGCCGGACGATCGCGCTCGTTACGCCGGGTCGCTCGTTGCGAAGAATGCCCAACCGAAACGACCCGATGTCGAAGAGGTGATTCCTACTCCGGCATCCAGCGACTAATCTCTCGGCGCATCGCAGGAGTCGCGCCAGGCCTGCGTCGATCGGCGGGCCTGCGGTGAGCGCGCCAACACGGGGCTTCGCGCGAGTCTTCCGAGCAGGGATCGATCGTGAGGCGGCCCGCCAGACAGGCGCGTCAGGTCGAGGAGGAGATGGGATGTCTTCCGAAGAAGCACGGGGAGCGATGCGCTCGCTCCAAGATCTCGTCCGATCGAGCATCATCGGGCAGGAGCGGATCGTCGAGCGTCTCGTGATCGGCCTGCTTGCGAACGGGAACCTCTTGATCGAAGGCCTGCCGGGGCTGGCGAAGACCCGCGCCGTCAAGAGTCTCGCCCGCAACCTGGCGGCCGATTTCTCCCGGATCCAGTTCACGCCGGATCTGCTGCCGTCCGACGTGACCGGCACCGAGGTCGTGCATACCACCGCGAGCGGGCCGGAGTTCCGCTTCGAGCCGGGGCCGATCTTCGCGAACATCGTGCTGGCGGACGAGATCAACCGCTCTCCCGCCAAGGTCCAGGCGGCGCTGCTCGAAGCGATGGAGGAGCGCCAGGTGACGGTCGCCGGCACGACCCACGCCATGCCCGAGCTCTTCATGGTGATGGCCACGCAGAACCCGATCGAGCAGGAGGGGACCTATCCGCTCCCCGAGGCGCAGATGGATCGGTTTCTGATGCACCTCTACATCGACTACGGCAGCGAGCAGGCGGAAGGCGAGATCGTCGGCCTCGTCCGGAGCGAGGAGCGCGCGAAGCTCGAGAGCGTCGCGGGTGGATCGAATGCAAAGGGTCCTGGGGCTGGGACGGTCGCCCCCGAGCAGGTCCAGCAGGCGTCGGTCTTCGAGGCGCGCCGGGCGATCGCGGACGTCTCCGTATCGGACGTGGTGCTGCGTTATGTCGTCGATCTGATCTTCGCGACGCGCTATCCGGAGCGTTATTCAGAGGACTTGAGTCGTTGGATCCAGGTCGGCGCGAGCCCCCGCGGCGCCCTGGCCCTCGACAAATGTGCCCGTGCCCGAGCCTGGCTGGCCGGCCGGGACCACGTGATTCCCGATGACGTGCGCGACGTCGCCCCCGACTGTCTGCGTCATCGACTCACCTTGAGCTACGAGGCGAGTGCGGACGGTGTCTCGGCGAGCGACGTCGTCGACGAGCTCCTGAAGCAGGTCGCGGTGGCGTGAGAGTGCGCCATGGTCCTGTACGGACGTTAGGCGGCGGGATCAGGGCCGCGCGATCCTCGGCGCGTATCGCGCGCGGCTGAACCGAGAGCGAGCCAAGGCATGGAGTACACGCGAGTTCGCAAGGAGAAGCCGGAGCCCCCCCGCGATCCGCGCATCTACGCGGACCTCGACGCCCTCGTGCGGCTGCAGTTCGAGGCCCAGGGCTTCAGCTTTCTTCCGCGGCAGCCCATCCATAGCGTGTTAAACGGCCGACACACCTCGCGGCTGCGCGGGCGCGGCCTCGATTTCGAAGAGCTGCGCGACTACGTCGTGGGCGACGACGTTCGCAACATCGACTGGCGGGCGACCGCGCGCACCGGCCGGACCCACGTGCGCGTCTACACCGAGGAGCGCGACCGTCCGGTCTGGCTCGTCGTGAACCAGCGCCAGAGCATGTTCTTCGGCAGTCGGGAGCGCATGAAGTCGGTGACCGCGGCGGAGGCGGCCGCCCTGGCAGCCTGGCGCGTGCTGGGCGGCGGAGACCGGATCGGCGCGATGGTCTTCGACGACGAGGAGATCGTGACCATCCGGCCCCATCGCAGCCGGGATCAGGTGATGCGTGTGTTGGGCGCGATCGTCGAGAAGAACCACGCCCTGCGCGCGGAGTCGACGACGCCGGATAATCCCGAGATCCTGAACGAGGCGCTTCGCCGACTGATCCCGATGGCCCGGCACGACTGTCTCGTCTGCGTGATCGGCGACGGCAGCGCGGCGAATGACAGGACGCGCGAGCTGATGACGAGGCTCTCGGCGCATAACGACTGTCTCTTCTTGATGGTCTTCGACCCGCTCGAGGTCCGCATTCCCGCCGCGGGCCAGCTGATGGCCAGCGACGGCGAGCGCTGGCTGGCCTTCGATAGCGGCAGCCCGCGGCTCGGGGAGGATTTCGAGGCACTCTTTCGCAGCCGACTGGACTGGATCGAGGACGCTGCGCGCAATCGGGCGATTCCGGTGATCCCGGTGAGCACGGACGCGCCGGTCGCCGGTCAGATTCGCGACCGGCTGGGCTATCACGGTCCGGCGAGGCGCTTCTGATGCGATGCGTCTCGAAGCAATCCGCGAATCCGGACTCGAATCCAGGCGCGGCAGTCCGCGGCTCCGTCTCGCGCGGTCTCATCAGCGCGTCGACGCTCGTTCTGCTGTCCCGAGTGGCCCACGCGGAGGGAGATCCCGCCAGCCTCGACCGACTTCACGACGTCGTCTCGCCGCCGCCAATCTCCTGGTGGCCGGTCGCGCCAGGCTGGTATGCCCTCGCCGCCGTGGTGACCATCGGCGTGATCGGGCTGCTCTGGTGGGCTCGCGAGCGCAGTCTTCGCGATCGCTATCGGCATGAAGCGCTAGGCGAGCTGGCGAGCCTGCGCGCCGAGGCGCTGCCCGTCGGTCGCTGCGCGGCCGACCGAATGATCCTGCTCAAGCGGACGGCGCTCAGCGCCTACCCGCGCGCCGAGGTCGCCTCGCTGTCGGGTGCCAGCTGGTGGCGCTATCTCGACGAGCACGTCGACGAGCCACTCTTCGCCGCCGGGCTCGGCGAGGAATGCGAGGCGCTCGCCTATCGAGACACGGCCGAGAGCGAAGAGGCGGCGCGACGGCTCGAGCGCTTCGATCTCGCGGTCGAGCGGTGGATCCGGAGACACCACCCCGCGACCGCCGGGGAGACGAGTCCGGCGGACGCTTCCGCGGGCGGTCGAGCCGAGGCGATGGGAGGCGTCTGACTTGCTGCAGCTCGCTCATCCGCTCTGTCTGCTCCTGCTGCCGCTTCCCTGGCTGGTCGCTCGCGTGCTGCCGCCCCACCAGAGTCGGGTCGTCGCGGTCAAGGTGCCGTTCCTCGATCGCCTGTCCGAGCTCACGGGGAGCGCGCCGGGCCGCGATGCCGGCGAGACCCGGGCCCCGCGCGGTCAGCGTTGGCTGTCCATGATCTCGTGGGCGCTGGTGCTGCTCGCGATGGCGCGACCGCAATGGCTCGAGGAGCCGATCGTGAAGACGCTGCCGATGCGCGATCTGCTGGTGGCGGTGGATCTCTCCGGCTCGATGGAGACCAGGGATTTCACGGACCCGGCGGGTCGCACGATCGATCGACTGAGCGCCGTCAAAGGGGTGCTCGGCGAGTTCCTCGAGCGGCGCGAAGACGACCGGATCGCGTTGCTGGTCTTCGGGTCGGCTGCCTTCGTCCAGGTGCCCTTCACCGAGGACAACGAGGTGATCCAGCAGCTCCTCGACGAGACGACCGTGCGGATGGCGGGGCCCCGCACGATGCTAGGCGACGCCGTGGGCCTCGCGATCACGCTCTTCGATCGCAGCGAGATCGACGAGCGGATGATGATCCTGCTGACCGACGGCAACGATACGGGGAGCCAGATTCCGCCCCAACGCGCCGCCGAGATCGCGCATGACAAGGGCGTCGTCATCCACACGATCGGCGTCGGCGATCCGGCCGCGGCGGGCGAGGAGGCCTTCGACGAGGCGGCACTCCGGTCGATCGCGGAGACGACGGGCGGCCGCTATTTCCATGCCGCCGATCGGGCCGAGCTCGAGTCGGTCTATGCGGAGCTCGATCGGATGGCACCGCGTGCGGTCGAGACCCTGACGCATCGGCCGCAACGCGATCTCTTCTTCTGGCCGCTCGGCGCGGCCCTCGTGACGTCGCTCCTCTTCCATGGCGTCTTCGCGCTGAATCGCCTGCTCGTGGCGAAGCGCTCGCGCCGCGAGGAGGGAGTGCTGCCCGAGGGCGGCGGCGCAGCAGAGGTCGCCCGATGAGCGAGCTGGCGAGCTTCCACTTCATGCGTCCTCTCTGGCTGCTGGCGGCGGTCCCGGCGGCGGCCATTCTCTTCGTCCTCTGGCGTCAGCAGAGCGGACAGGGTTGGCGGCGCCTCATCGCCCCCCATCTGCTCGAGTCGCTGATGGTCCGGACCGGAGAGGCCGATTCGAAGCTTCGGCCGGGCGCGCTGCTGGCTGCCTTCTGGCTGCTCGCGATCCTCGCGATGGCCGGGCCGACCTGGCAGCGCGAGCCGAGTCCCTTCGCCGACGAGACCTCGGCGATCGTGCTCGCGCTCTATCTCGGACCCACGATGGACGCCGAGGACATCCAGCCGACCCGGCTCGAGAGAGGCGTCCACAAGATCCGCGATCTGCTCGCGCTTCGTCGCGGCGCGCCGACCGCGCTGATCGCCTACGCCGGGACGGCCCATACGGTGCTGCCCTTCACGACGGATCAACGCCTCGTCGAGCAGATGGCGGCCGAGCTCGAGACCGACATCATGCCGAGGGAGGGCAACGCGCCCGAGGAGGCGCTGCGCCTGGCGGCGCGGCTGCTCGAGCAGGCGGAGCTGTCAGGGCACGTCCTGCTGCTCACCGACAGCGTCCTCCCGGAGTCGGTCGAGCTGCTCGCGGCGACGAACGGACGCGCCGAGATCCTCGGCCTCGCGGCTCCGCCCGACGCGCCCCCTCCGAGCAGCGGCCCGCCCGCGCCGGCGCTCGATCGGCCGACGCTCGTCCGGGCGGCACGCGCGATGAAAGGCTCGCTCGTCGAGGTTACGATCGACGACAGCGACGTCGAGCAGCTCGCTCGGCGACTCGAGCGGCGGGTCGAGACCGGGGCGAGTCGCGAGCGGGCGCGTTGGCGGGACGCGGGCTATGCGCTGACGTTTCCGATCGCGCTGGTGCTGTTGCTCGGGTCTCGACGCGGATGGAGCGTGCGATGGGAGGGCTGATGAAGCACACGCGTGCGAGGGCTCTCCTCTGTCTGTCCTGCGCGTGCCTGGTCGTGCTGACCCCCGCCTCGGCGCGAGCCGATTGGCTGCTCGACCTGTGGCTCACTCCGGACCAGCAGGCCCAGCGCGCCTTCGAGGCCGGCGAGTATGCGACCGCCGCGGTGCGCTTCAGCGATCCGATGCGCGCGGGGCTCGCCTGGTACCGGGCGGGCGAGTTCGAGCGCGCCGCTCGGGCCTTCGGTCGCTCGGCAGCGCCCGAGGCCCATTTCAACCGGGGCAACGCGCTCGTGCTCCAGGGCGCCTATGACGACGCGATCGCGGCCTACGATCAAGCGCTCGCGCTTCGCCCCGAGTGGACCCAGGCGGGCGAGAATCGCGCGCTCGCCGAGCTCCGGAAGGCCCGCCTGGCCAAGCGGGACGACGCCGGGGGAACGGGAGGGAAGCTGGCGGCCGACGACTACGTCTTCGACAGCGGGCCGGCGAAGCCGCCCGGGTCGAGTCAAGACACCGAGACGACAGCCGGCGAGGGGGGAGACGGGCCCCTGACCGACGATCGGCTCCGCGAGCTGTGGCTGCGCCGGGTGCAGACGCGGCCCGCTGACTTCCTGGCGGCGCGCTTCGAGCGACAGCTTCAGCTTCGCGGCGAAGAAGAGCGGGCCGAAGACGCGAGCGCGCGATGATCCGAAATACATGCATGGCGCGCTTCCTTGGAATGTCAGGCAAGGCGTTCGCGGTCGCGTTCCTGCTGATGGGGACCTCGGGCGCGTCGCCCGCCCGCGCACTCGACGCCCGGGTTGCGGCCAGCCTCGAGCCGAGCGGCACGGTCTGGGTCGGACAGAAGGTGATCCTGCGCGTCGACCTGAAGAGCGACGGCTACAGCTTCCGGGATCAGCGGATCCGGCTCCCCGAGGTTCCGGGCGTGCTCCTGCTCGAGGATGCGGTCGAGACCGTCAAGCTCAGCGAGTCGATCGACGGTGAGACGTGGCAGGTCCTCCGCTACGAATTCCCCTTCTTCTCCCAGCGCGCCGAGCGGCTCGAGATCCCGCCGATCGAGGTCGAGTTCGCGGTGACGGGCGACTTCGGAAGCGAGCCCGAGCCGTTCCGACTGCGGACTCCGAAGCAGGTCGTGACAACCCAGGCGCCGGCGGGCGTCAAGGATGTCAGGCGGCTCGTCACGACCTCGGACTTCTCGGTTCGGGTCGAGCTCGATCCCGAGCCCGAGGATCTCCGGGTCGGCGACGCCGTGACGCGCAGGATCGAGCGCCGCGCCGTCGATCTCACCGCAATGGCCTTCGCGCCGCTCGCGACGCCCGATCTGCCCGGGATCGCGGTCTACGAGAAGGCCCCGGAGATCGAGGAGAGCCGCAATCGCGGCGAGATGGTCGGAACGCGCATCGACACCACGACCTTCGTTCTGCAGGAAGCGGGCAGCTTCGTCGTGCCGGGCTTCGATCTGGAGTGGTGGGATCCCGACCGGCGTCGTCTCATCACCGAGCGCGTGCCAGATCTCCAGCTGGATGTCGCGGCCAATCCGCTGTGGTCTCGGGCGCCGGGGGGTCTCGAAGAGGCCGGCGCAGGCGCTCGCACCTGGATCGAAAGCCATCCCTGGCTCGCGGCGACCCTCGGACTGCTGGCGGCCGCGGCGGCGATCGGGCTCTACCGGAGCTGGCCCGGAATCCGGCTTCGTCTCGCGCGCTGGCGGGAGGCACGAGCGGACCGTGAGTCGACGCGATTCGCTCGACTCGATCGGGCGTGTCGCGCCAACGATCCCGTGCGGGCCTACAACGCCTTTCGAGGCTGGCTCGAGCATCGCGAAGAAGGCGCGGCCTCGGATATTCACGACGAGACGTTGTCTCGCGAGGTCGAGCGCATGCAGGCGGCGTTGGTCGGGCGCGATCCTGAATGGAAGGGGCGTGCACTGATCGAGGCTGCGCGGCGTGCTCGCAAGCATCGCGCCTCGAATCTTCGAGCGTCCCGCCCTGCGACGCTTCATGATCTGAATCCAAGCGCGCTTCGATCGAATCGTTTCGGTCCGGGCTGAGTCCGGATCCGGTCCCGCGGACTCGCTCCGTTCCTGCTTCATCGCTTCAATCACGAGGTCTTCATGCGTTCTCTCCGACTTTCTGTCCTCTGCATCGTCGTTCTCCTCCTTCCCTCGCAGGTACTGGCCGCGCCCGAGATCCGACTCGTGCTGCAGATCACCGTCGATCAGCTGCGCGGCGATCTCCCGCTGCGCCACGCCGAGCAGTTCGGGAAGGGGGGCTTCCGCTATCTGCTCGAGAAAGGAATCTGGTATACGAATGCCAACTATCAGCATTCCAATACCGAGACGGTCGTCGGGCATACGTCGCTTGCGACGGGCACGATTCCGGCCGTGCACGGCATGGTGGGGAACGTCTGGCTCGACCAGGACGAGGACGCGCTGCTCTACAACGTCGAGGACGGGCGCTACGAGCTGCTGACCAAGGGCGCGGGCGTCGATCGCTCGCGGGAGATCGATCCGACCCAGCGCGTCGCGCGCAGTCAGGGGCGCTCCCCGGCCTCCATCATGACCTCGACCTTCTCGGACGAGCTGGCGACCCGCTACGGCGACGAGAGCAAGATCTTCGCCGTCTCCGTGAAGGATCGCGGTGCGATTCCGCTGGCCGGCTCGAGCGGTCAGGCCTACTGGTTCTCGAAGGCGACCGGCGAGTTCGTGACCTCGAGCTTCTACGCCGATCGCTATCCGGGCTGGGTCGACGAGTGGAACGCGGCGCGCAAGCCGAAGCGTTATGCGGGTCGGTCGTGGACGCTGCTACGCCCGGTCGAGGAGTATCTCTTCGGAGACAAGGACGATCGGCCCTGGGAGACCGACTTCCCCGGATACGGCCGCGTCTTCCCGCATCCATGGGGTGATACGACGAGCAAGTACTTCACGACCCTGCTGACGGTGAGCCCCGCCGGCGACGAGCTCACGCTCGACTTCGCTCGGGCTCTGGTGCTGGCCGAGGAGCTGGGGAAGGACGATACGCCCGACTACCTCTCGATCTCCTTCTCGTCGACCGACTACGTGGGTCATCTCTTCGGGTCGTCGAGTCTCGAGATGGAAGACAACCTGTTGCGTCTCGATCGCACGCTGGCCGAGCTCTTCGAATTCATCGACGAGGAGGTCGGACTGAAGCACACGTTGATCGTGCTCTCAGCGGATCATGGCGGGCCGGAGGTGCCCGGCTATCTCGAGGAGCTCGGGCAGAGCGTGGCGCACGTGGATCCGGCGATCGTCTCGGCCGAGACCCTGAACCAGGCGCTTCGTAACAAGCTCCTGGTCGACGTCGATCTGGTGAGGTCGTATTTCCATCCCTACGTGTATCTGAATCGTGAGGCCGTGGCGGATGCGAAGCTGGATCTGGCGAAGGTTCGACAAGAGGTGGCGGATCACCTGATGGATCTCCCGGAGGTCTCGACCGCGATCTCGGCGACCTCGATCGAGTCGGGTCGACTGGCGGAGGGGCCGATTCCGCGGTTCGTCGCCAACAACCATCAGCCAAAGCGTTCGGGCGACGTCTACGTCGTGTTCCGATCGCAGGAGTTCATCAACGACTTCGACGGCTTGACGGTCGCCGCCACCCACGGCTCGCCGTGGCGCTACGACCGACACGTGCCGGTCGTGTTCGCCGGTCGGCGTATCAAGGGCCAGCGGATCAGCCGACCCGTGACGCCCTACGACATCGCCGTGACGCTGTCGCAGATTCTCGGGATCGAGGCGCCTTCCGGTGCGGTCGGAGAGCCGCTGGTCGAGGTCGTACGCTGACGCGGGGCGGCCGCGGCTGACAGCGCCGCGATCGATGGGATAGCGTCGGGGTGATGCCCAACCTCAGCGAAATGTTTCGCTGGATCTCCGAGAACGAGTCGCTCCTCAGCGGGCTGGCCGCGATGCTCGTACTCTCGGGCGTGATCCTCTCTCCGGTCGGGAAGGCCCTGCGGAGGATCTTCGCGGGCCCCGGCCGGCCGGCGCTGCCGAGCTCGTCGCGAGGGACTCGACCTGCGACGGACGGCCGCGACTCGGAAGGCCCGACACCCTCCGCGTCTGGCGAGTCGATCGTCAGCGATCCAGCGGAGCCGCTGCTCGCCGTCCTCGCCTTCGACAACCTGTCGAGCGACTCCGAGATGCAGTTCTTCTCCGACGGCGTCAGCGAGGAGATCATCCAGCGCCTGTCGCGCGGCGCGACGCTCAAGGTGATCGGTCGCACGTCGAGCTTCCAGTTTCGTGGCGAGCGCAAGGCCGAGGCGGCGCGGAGCCTCGGTTGCTCCCACGTCCTCGACGGCTCGATCCGCCGCGCGAGCGGGCGCGTGCGCATCAGCGCCCACCTGGTCGAGGTCTCTTCGAACACGACGCTCTGGTCGGATCGCTACGACCGCGAGCTCGAGGACATCTTCGCCGTCCAGGACGAGATCTCCGAGAGCATCGCCGGCGCGCTCGACCAGGCCTTCTCGCGCTTCTCGGCGGGTGCCATCGATGCGGCCATCTACGACCTCTATCTGCGCGACCCCCGCGTCCTACGCGCCGGACGAGCTGCGCACCTCGATCGGCCTGCTGGAGGTCGTGACCCAGCGCGCGCCGCATTTCTGCCGAGGCCTGGGGCCGGCTCGCCTATCTGCGCGCCTGGCTGCACTTCTACCAGCCCTTCGCCGATCGCGCCGCGAGCGCTCGCCGGGTGACCGAGGAGGCCGAGCGGGCGCTCGCGCTCGATCCGCAGAACGTCGCCGCGCTGCCGGGCAGCTCTTCGTCGTGCCGCCGTTCGGACATTTCATCGAGGGCGACGCGGCCCTCGAGCGGCTGAGGCAGCGCACCCGGTACGGCGGATGGCCATCGGCTATATCGGCTGGTACCTGCGGACCACGGGTCGGATTCGCGAGAGCCTCGAGGAGACGGAGCGCTGCTATCGCCTGGACTCCGCGAATCCGATGTCGGCGAATCAGCTCGCGCTCGCCAGGATGGCTGCGGGACGCGTGGCGGAGGCGGTGCCGATCTACGAGGACCTGGTCGAGCGGGTACCCGAGATGAGCTTTCCCGTCTCGAGCCTGCTGCGGGTCTACGCGTTCCAGGAGGACTGGGCGGCGGTCGACCGGTTGCTGGCGCTCGCCGAGAAGCGCCAGCTTCGCGAGTTCCAGGACGGTCTGCCGTTCATCCGGGCCAAGCGCGATCCGACGCCCGAGAACATCGGCGCCTGGCGCGGCGCGCTCGAGGCGCATGTCGAGACGACGGGCTGCGTCGACGTGTCGCGGCTGGTGTACGCCGCGCATCTCGGTCTCGTCGACGAGGCCTACCGGCTGGCCGAGACCGCGCGCCTCGGTCCGATCGGCAGCGCGAGCGACATCATGGGCCCGGACGGCTATCGCACGTCGCTGCTGTTCCAGGCCGACATGCCGGAGCTGCGCAACGATCCGCGCTTCCCGGCCTGTGCGCGCGGCTGGGCCTCGTCGAGTTCTGGCGCGCCACGGCAGAAGTGGCCCGATTGCGCGACCGAGGTCCCCTACGACTTCGAGGCCGAGTGCGCCCGCGCACAGACGATTCCGAAGGACGAGTTCGGGTTCTGACGCGGCCAGCTTCGCGCATCCGAGCTGCCTACGAGATGTTCATCAGGTTGTCGCGCTGTCCCATGGCGACCTCGGCGCAGTAGCCGAAGTCGACTGGCAGATTGACGCCGGAGATGAAGCCCGCGAGATCGCTGCCGAGCAGGATCATGACCCGACCCATCTCGTCGGGGTCCGCATAGCGACCATTCGACGGGCAGAAGATCTTGACCGCGTCCTCCGGGATCGTCTTCGTCAGCTGCGTCATGAAGTCGCTCGCGGTGGGCGACGGGCTGATGCAGTTGATGCGGATCTCCCGCTTCGCGAGCTCGCCGGCGAGCATCTGCGTGTAGACGATCAGGCATTGCTTCGAGAAGCCGTAGGGGTCGGCGTTCAGGTCCGGCGGATCCTGCAGCCAGCTCTCCGCCGCGTCGAAGGTCTCGAGGGCCAGAAAGGTCCGGACGAGCTCGAGGTTGCTCTTCCAGGCCATGCCTGCGGTCGAGGCGATCGACGCGATCGCGCCGCCCTTTCGCAGGCGGGGGATCAAGGCGTCGGTCAGGTGCCGCAGGCCGACGAAGTTGATCATCATGGTGTCGAAGGCCGAGGCGGGCGGATGCGGGACGCCGGCGCAGTTGAAGAGCACGTCGATCTCGGCCGGCAGCTCGGCGATCGCGGCGTCGATGGCGGACTTGTTCTTCATGTCGGTGCGAATGAAGCGTTCGACCGGCGCCTTCACGTCGCCGATGTCGAGCGCGTAGACCTCGGCGCCGAGCTCGACGAGCCGCTCGGCCGCCGCAGCGCCCATGCCCGAGGCGGCGCCCGTGATGACGACCTTCTTCCCTGCGTAGCCCAGCATGTCCTTCATCTCGATCTCCTCAGAGGTCCTCGCAGAGGACCTTCACTTCCGTGTATTCCTCGAGCCCGAGCTCGCCCATCTCGCGGCCGACGCCGCTCTGCTTGAAGCCGCCGAAGGGCACCGACGGGTTGTAGTAGATCCCGCCATTCACGTTGATGACGCCCGACCGGACTCGTCGGGCGATCCCGCGCGCGCGCTCGAGGTCCTGGCTCGCGACGGTCCCCGCGAGACCGTAGATCGTATTGTTGGCGATCTCGACCGCCTCGTCGTCCGTGTCGAAGGGCATCATGCAGAGGACGGGTCCGAAGATCTCCTCCATGGCGATCGTCGAGCTCGGGTCGACGTCGACGAAGACAGTCGGCTCGACGAAAAAGCCCTTAGGCAGATGCGCCGGACGGCCTCCGCCGACCAGCAGCCGCGCGCCTTCGGCCTTGCCCTTCTCGATGTAGCCGAGGACCCGGTCGCGCTGCCTCGCGTTGATCAAGGGGCCCATGGTGTTGGCCGGATCGGCGGGGTCTCCGTATTTGATCGTGCGATAGAAGGCCTCGACCTTCTCGACCATCTGATCGTAGACGGGTCGCTGGACGAGCAGGCGCGTGTTGATCGAGCAGCCTTGCCCCGCCTGCATGGTCGCCTGGAAGGCGCAGCCGATCGCGTGGGCATCGAGGTTCGCGTCGTCACAGACGATGTAGGACGACTTGCCGCCGAGCTCGAGGAAGACGCGCTTGATCGTCTGGGAGCCGAGCGACATCAGGAGCCGGCCGACCTGGGTCGAGCCGGTGAAGCTGATGACGTCGACGCGTGGGATCCTCGGCGAGGATCTGGGCGACGGCGTTGTCGGCGGTGTTGACGACGTTGAAGACACCGGCCGGGATGTCGGTCTCCTCGGCGACCAGCCGGCCTAGCATCGAGCCGCTCCACGGCGTATCGGGCGCGGGCTTGAGCACGACCGTGCAGCCCGCGGCCAGAGCCGGCCCGACCTTCGCCAGGTTCACCTGCATGGGCACGTTCCAGGGCGTGATGCAGGCCGCGACGCCGACGGGCTCCCGGATCAACGTCCGCTTCGAGGGCATGCCCCACTCCGCGCCGTCGCCGAGATCGCTCTCCCACTCGAAGGTCTCCGCGAGATGCGCCGAGTAGGGCAGGATGCCGATCGCCATGTCGAACATCGCCGACGCGAGCGAGACCTCGCAGGCGCCCACCTCGGCCCGAATCGTCTCGCGGATCTCCGGCGCGTGCTTCTGCAGTGCATCATGCAGTTGGCGCAGGCAACGAGCCCGCAGCGCGTGGTCGCGCGACCAGTCGCCCTGATCGAAGGCGCCGCGCGCCGCGGCGATCGCGTCCTGCATGTCGCTGGCCGTGCCGTTCGCGGCGACCCCGATCACCTCTTCGTTCGCAGGGTTCAGGTTCTCGAAGGTTCCGCCGTCGCTGGCGGGGCGGAGCTTGCCGCCGATATAGAGCCGCTCTTCGACCAGCCAGCCCTCTGTTTTCGGGGACATCGTCATCTCCTGCCGACCTCGTAGGCTTCCGGGTCGAGCTTCTCGGTCATCTGCTTGAACTCGGTCATCGAAAAGGGCCACTGCGTCACGACCCGGCCGCTCGCCGAGCGGTAGTAGCCGTTCACCTCGTGATTCCAGACCGGGATCTCGGCGATCGCGGCCTGGACCTTCTCGTTGTAGGCCGCCTGCGCCTCGGGCTTCACGTCGACCCAGGCGAGATCCTCTTGGGCGATTCGCTCGACATGGGCGAGCACGTGATTGGTTTGATGCTCGATCATCTCGAGGATCGAGCCGTTGTTGGTGTTGGGCCCGTAGAGCATGAAGAGATTCGGGAAGCCGGCGGTCGTGATGCCGAGATGGGCGTTGGCGCCGTCGTGCCAGGCTTCGTCGATGTGCTGGCCGCCTCGCCCCGTCACGTCGAGAGCGGACAGGTATTTCGTCGCGGAGAAGCCCGTCGCGAAGACGATCAGGTCGACCTCTCGCTCGCGGCCGTCCGTGGTCCGGATGGCGTGCTTCGTGATCCGCTCGATCGGCTCGGTCACGAGCTCGAGGTTGGGGCGGTTGAAGGCCGGGTAGAAATCGTTCGAGAGCAGCGGTCGCTTGCAGCCATAGGGGTGCTGCGGCCGGAGCTTTTCGCGGACCACCGGATCCTCGATCTGCGACAGCACCTGATCGCCTACGCCCTCCAGCTTCTTCAGCTGCTCGACGTCCTTGAAGGTCATGCCTTCGTCGACGGTCCTGTACATCTCGTCCCGTTTGGCGTCGAGCGAGGCGGGGTTGCGACGGAACTCCTCGAGCTCCTCGGGCGTATAGGGATCGTCTTCCTTGGGCAGCACCCAGTTGGCGGTGCGCTGGAAGAGGTGGACCTGCGCCGGCCACCTTCACGATCTCGGGCACGATCTGGACGGCGCTGGCGGCGCTGCCGATCACGGCGATCCGCTTGCCTTCGAGCGTCCTGGCTCCAGTCCCAGCGGGCCGAGTGGAAGGCGGGGCCTTCGAAGTCTTCGCGGCCTTCGATGTCGGGGTAGACGAGATCGTTGAACATGCCGACGGCGGAGACGACGACGTCCGCCTCGGGACCTCTTCGCCCGATGCCATCTCGAGCGACCAGCGCGCATCGTCTTCGTCCCAGACCGCGCGCGAGACCTCCTGCCCGAAACGGCAATGGGGCAGCAGGCCGTATTTCTCGGCGACGCCCTCCATGTAGGCGAGCAGCTCGGACTGCGGCGCGTAGGGCCGGGGCCAGTCGTATTTCCTCTCGAAGGAGAAGGAGTAGAAGTAGGAAGGCAGGTCGACGGCACAGCCCGGGTAGCGATTGTGGAACCAGGTGCCGCCGACGCCTTCGGCCTTCTCGAGGATCACGAAGTCGTCGAAGCCGGCTGCCTTCAACCGGATGCCCATGCACAGACCGCCGGGGCCGGCGCCGATGATGGCGATCTCGAGGGGGCGGGTCGATTCGGGGCGACTGCTCATGACGGGGTCCTCCGCGTTTCGGTCGGGCGGCGCACGGGGGAGCGCGCGGCCGGGCCATTGCAGCACGTATAAATCAAGTTTGACAAAGATGTCAACCTGAGTTGAATCTCGAGCCGATCCCCGAGCGAGCGCGGGCTCCCCGTCGAGAGCCCGCTGTCCCTCACTCAGGCGAGGCCGGCAGGCCGTCTATTTCGACCCAGTGCAGCTGCAGCACATCCGGGAGGCCGCCCTCGGCGATGCGCTCATCGACCGCCCGGACCATCCTCGGTGTGTAGATGGGCCGAGCGACCTCCTCCCACCAGGCCTGCCCGCCGGGTGTGTTGACGTTGGCCGCGAACCACGCGAGATAGGCCCGATAGGTCTCCGCTTCGAGCTGACCCGACTCGCTGAGCGCGAAAGCGCCCTGAAAGAAGAGCGCCTGGTCGTTGAACATCGTCACGAAGAGGTTCAGCTCGTCGAAAGCCATCTCCGGGTAGTGCTGGAGTCCGAGCGCGTAGGCGCGCGCGGCGCCCGGCTCGAGCCAGAGTCGATTCGCGTCGCGATAGCCGGAGACGATCTCCTGACGACTCGCCGTCCGCAGGGCCTTCGTGTTCTGCCGGATCTGGACGGCGAGATAGGCGAGCGTGACGACGACTGCGAGGCCGCCTATGAAGTCTCCGAGATTGCCCAAGGCTTCGAGCATGGCGTGGTCCTTCGTTCGGCCGCTATGCGACGGACTCGGGCGAAGAGGGTCGGTCCAATCGATTATGGAGCACGTCGTGCTACGAGGACAGGTCGGTCCGGGGCGGAGTCTCGTTTTCGTGTTCCCGCGCTGATGGCGTCCGGGTTAACATGGACCGCGCCATCCAATCGACAGGAGACGACCATGAACGCTTCCCGGAGCCGCGAGAACGAGGCCGACGTGCTGGACGTGCTGATCATCGGCGCCGGCTTCAATGGCCTCTATCAGCTTCATCGCCTTCGAGAAGAGGGCTACTCCGTCAAGGTCTACGAGGCGGGCGCGGAGCTCGGTGGGATCTGGTACTGGAATTGCTATCCCGGCGCGCGCGTCGATTCGCACGTGCCGAACTACGAATTCTCGATCGAGCAGGTATGGCAGGAGTGGAACTGGACGGAGCGTTTTCCGGCGTGGGACGAGCTGCGTCGTTATTTCGCCTTCGTCGACGAGAAGCTCGACCTGTCGAGAGATATCCAATTCGATACGCGCGTCACCGCAGCGGAGTTCGATGACGACGCGAGTCTCTGGCACGTGCGGACCGCCGACGGGCGCAGCACGCGCGCACGCTTCCTGATCCCGTGCCTGGGCTTTGCCGCCAAGGCCTACACGCCGCCCTTCCCTGGGCTCGAGAGCTTCGAGGGTCCTTGTCATCACACTGCCCACTGGCCGCAGGAAGGGCTCGACCTCGACGGAAAGCGGGTTGGCGTGATCGGAACCGGGGCGAGTGGCGTGCAGGTCATCCAGGAGGCGGCGAAGGTCGCTTCGCACCTCACGGTCTTCCAGCGTACGCCGATGATCGCGCTACCCATGCGTCAGCGTCGGCTCGACGCGGAAACGCAGCAGCGAATGAAGATGAGCTACCCGGCCCGATTCCGTCAGCGCGCGGTCTCGAGCTCGAGCCTGATCGACGTGATCGCCGACGAGCGAGGCGCGAAGGACGTCCCGCCCGAGCAGAGAGAGGCGATCTTCGAAGCCGCATGGCAGAAGGGCGGCTTCCATTTCTGGGTGGGTACGTTCAGCGACATCCTGCAGGACGAAGAGTCGAACCTGCTCGCGTACGAGTTCTGGCGCGACAAGACCCGATCGCGCCTCGAGGACCCCGCGCTTCACGAGAAGCTCGCGCCGACGAAGCCGCTGCATCCGTTCGGGACGAAGCGGCCCTCGCTCGAGCAGGATTTCTATGACGTCTTCAATCAGGCGAACGTGACGCTCGTCGACCTGCGCGAGCACGGCATCGAAGAGATCACGGCCACGGGCGTGCGAACAGCGGATGGCCACCACGATCTCGACGTGCTGGTTCTCGCGACGGGCTTCGACACGAGTACGGGCGGCTTCGCCGCGATCGATCTTCGCGGCGTGGACGGTCGACCGCTGCAAGACGTGTGGGCGGAGGGCGTGAAGACGCATCTCGGTTATGCCGTGCCCGCCTTCCCGAACATGTTGATGCTCTACGGTCCCCAGAGTCCGACCGCGTTCTGCAATGGACCGACCTGTGCCGAGCTCCAGGGAGACTGGGTCGTCGATTGCCTGAACCATCTGCGGGATCGCAACATGAAGCGGATCGAAGCGACCGAGGAAGCGGCCGAGAGCTGGGCGGCGCATCTGGCCGAGGTCGGCCGGGCCACGTTGCTACCGAAGGCCGATTCCTGGTACATGGGGGCCAATATTCCCGGGAAGCGTCGTGAGCTTCTATACCATCCGATCGTTCCGGTCTACGTCGAGAGATGCGCTGAGGTCGCCGCGCGGGGGTACGAGGGTTTTACGATCCGTTAGGTCTGGCGATCGGGGTTCGATTCGACGTCGGGTGCCGATGCGTTGGACGTCCCGGACGCGACCGAGTCGTCGAGCCGCGCGGCTCGATCGCGGTGATTGTTGCCCGCAAAGCTGTCGTAGGTGTTCTTCGCCGTTCGTTTCAGCTGGGCGAGCCAGCGTCGCGCAAAAGCAAACTCGATCGCGAGGGTGGCCAGACCGATAGACAGGACCAGTAGGCCGGGACCGGGTAGCGCAAGCATGATGACTCCGATCAAGATCGTCGTGCCGCCGACCACGGCGATCACGATCTTGCGCGCGATGCGGTAGGGCATCTCCATCAACGAAACCCGGCTCATCGTTCGGCGTCGTCGCTTCGGCGCGGTGTACTTCGCGTCTTGATGAGTCGATCGTTCGCGGCTGGCATGGTCTTTCCGATCCCGCGTCGGGATTCCTCTCGACCTGGGGCAATGATGACTACTCGGCTGTTCGGCTTCTCAGCCATCGGGTGACGCAGCGCGGATGATATCGCCGATCCCGTTCCCAGGAAGCGGTCGCGACCATCAGAGGGCGGTGCCGTCCCAGCCGATCCGGAACCGCCCGATCAGCGGCTCGCCCGGTACGACGATCCGCTGGGCGATGTTGAGTGCGTCCGGTGGCCCGCTCGACGGCTCGACGCAGATCGCGTGGGGCAGCGCGTCGTACACGACCCAATGGTCGAGGTCGGAGCAGAGCGTGAGCGTGAGTGCTCCGGGCCAGCGAAGCACGGGATCTCGCAACACGCCGGTAAAACAATCGTCATAGGGCCCCGGGCCCGGAGCCCGAAGCTCGCCCGTCGGGAGGTCGCCTCGTCGACCACATAGATGGAGGCGGCCTCGAAGTCGAGCCGGGCCGCGTCGCCTCGCGCGAGCTGGCGCCGGAACCACGGGTGCCATCCGAGCGAGGCGGGGAAGGGTGTCCCGGTTGCGTGGACCTCGAGGGTGAGCTGCAAGGCGTGATCGAAGAGCTGTATGCGCTGCCTGGCATGCCCCGCGAAAGGCCAGTCGGGCCCGAGCTCGATCGAGAGCTCGCAGCCGTCCGCGCCTCTCGCCGAGAGCGTCCACGCGCGATCGAGCACCGTCCCGTGAATCGCGTGGGGCGGCATCCGAAGCGGCAGCGAATAACGTCGCCCTGCGAACTCGAAGAGCCCGCGCCGCACACGCGAGCACCACGGCGCCATCGGGTAGCAGCCCCAATGCAGCAGGCTCTCGGCCTCGGCGTCGCCCCGCGCGAACGAGCAGCTCGAGCCCGTCGACGCACAGCGACGAGAGCCGGCCGCCGACGGCCTCGTCCACTTCGATTCGCGCGCGGCTGGATTCGAGGATCATGCGTTCTCGCGGTTCGCTCGGCTTGGGCTGGGCGACCGCGTTGGGCACGGGCTTATCGGGGGCACGGGGCTCCATAGAGGGAGGGGTGCAATGGTGCGAGGCCGGGACCGCCCGTCGCGAAGTATCCGGGGTGGGACGTCCGAGCCCGAAGACTACCGAAGCGGCCGGTCCTGCGGATCGGGGCGGGCGGTCGTTCGTGGGCCCCGGCCAGCGATTCGGTTTCACGAGGTAGGGCGGGGGCTTGGCCGGATTTCGGCCCGCGCTGTGCTAGCTTCCGCGCCGTTCGAGACGGGGCTGTCCCATCGATCGGGTCGCGATACGCGCTCCGAAGATCCGCCGCCCAGCGTCCCGAACAGCCTTCCCGGAGAGATGGCCGAGCGGTCGAAGGCGCACGCTTGGAAAGCGTGTGTAGGGCAACCTACCGTGGGTTCGAATCCCACTCTCTCCGCCAACTAGTCTGGCCCCGCGGAGACTCCCTTGGCCGGCCGGACTGACTTGACCCCCGCCCCCGCCCCCGCGCCAGACAAGCTAGACATCGACCCGGAACGAGCCTCTTGGGGCTTGGCTATCAGAAATGTACGTATCGGCGGTGTCGAAATGGCTGCTCACGCCGGGTATTGTCGACCGCGATATATCGCGAGCGAGACCATCGCGAGCAATGCAGCGCAGAGAACGGCGATGCCGATCGGGGACAGGAGCGGCACCTGGGGAAGCGCCGTGGTCGGCGCCCCCGCTTCGGAGGTGATCGCGAGTCCCGAGAAGCCCGGACCCGGGCTGACGCGGACCAATGCAGCGCCCGTGGCGGTGTTGGCTCCGGTCGTCGGACCGTCGAACGCCGTGCCGTTGAAGGTAGATTCCAGACGGCTCGTGAGTACGAAGCTCGCGCCGACGGTCGTGTCGGCGATGATGGTCCAGGACTCGTCGACCTGGATGTCCTGCGGCGGGTTCAAGCCGCCGGTGCCCCAATCGACCCAGCGGCCCGCCACCCCGGGCACACCGACTACGTTGAAGAGCATTTCACCGCTACCGCTCGGCCGACCCTCCTGGACGAATCGCCCGTTGAATCGAGCCTCGATTCGCACCTGTACCGGAGCGCCAGTCGCTAGCCCCGTCGTCCCGGCCCCGACCGTGTAGGTATCCGCCTGGAATACGTACATTTCGGCGAAGCCCGTTGTACGGCTGATCGTGTCGAGAATCTCGAGCGAGGAGAAGCTCTGTCCTTCGAGGGAGCCTCGCGTGGCATCGGAGGTCACATCGCCCCCCGTCGTTAGCGAGTAGCCGGAATAGTTGAGCGTTGCGACATCGTCGTGTTGAGCCGTCAGTACGCCCGACCCCCCAACGGTCGTATCAACGATCGTGAAGCCGCGTAGCCTCACCCGCGCGGTCACATCCGCATGAACGGGCATCGCGACGGCCAGGATGCCTCCGACCATCGACATCACGAGCAGCAATTCTCTACGCCCGCTTCCGTTCATCCTCGGCTCCCATCCCTATGTTCGAGCAGCTGCAAAAAACGACTTCCCACGTGGTAGTCGGAGAACGCAATCGATATGCCAAGTCTTGCCGCTCTGAAGAGTCCGGAGACCCATCCCGCCGGGCGCTGATCCGTGTGCCATGAGGTGTCGAGACACGCCCAGTCGCTGGATGGGGCCATGCGCCTCTATAGACCACCGGAGCAAGCATCCCATGCACGCTCCACCTCGGTGTGGAGTCAAGCGAGCGGGCGCGAGGACCAGGCGTCCGCGGGACACATTCGCCACGCATTCGCGCGATCGGCAGGTGCTTGCGGCCTGGGCGAAGAGCGGTCGAGCGACACGGGCAAGTCGCCCTGGATGGATTGTCGTCCACGCTCGGTCCGTGGACGATCGTTCTCGCTCGGCTGACGAAGATCGCTCGCCGCGAACTCGGCATACCTCCTGAGATCTCCCGATGGTCGAGGCAGCAGTCGGCACGGCGATTGCGAAGTCGCTGAGGCTCGACCTCGGTCCCGGCGAAGCCGCCGCGATTCTTTACGAACGTCACGAGCCAGAGAGGACGCTCCTCCACCGCGTCGTGCGCGAGGACCTCGAGTCCTTCCTCGAACGCTCGCGCTCGGCGGGGGCGCCCGTCGCACGCTTTGTCGAGCGCGAGGTCCGCGCCTATCTCGAGTGCGGCGTGCTCGCCCACGGATTCTTGCACGTCCACTGCGACGCCTGCGGTCACGACCGGCTCGTCGCCTTTTCGTGCAAGAGGCGTGGCTTCTGTCCGTCCTGCGGCGGGCGAAGGATGGCGGATACCGCGGCTCATCTCGTCGATCGGATCCTTCCCGAAGTGCCCGTGCGCCAGTGGGTGCTCACGCTTCCCTATCCGCTCCGGTATCGCTGTGCCTGGAACGCGCGGCTGACGAGCGAGGTGCTGCGTTGCTTTTTGCGCGCGGTGTTTGCGGACTACCGGCGGCGCGCGAAGCGCGACCTCGGGGTCTCGCGTGGTGCTTGCGGCTCGGTCACGTTCATCCAGCGCTTCGGATCGGCCCTCAACCTGACGCCGCACTTCCATACGCTCGTGCTCGACGGCGTGTACGAAGGAGGTGCGGGCTCTCCCGGTCGCTTCCATCCGCTCGACCCACCCGAGACCGACGACGTGGCCCGTGTCCTGGCCGGAACGGCCCGACGGATCCGGCGGCGGCTCGAGATCCTGGGGATCGAGGAAGGCGAGGATCGTCTGGCCGCGGACGAGCCGCTGCTGGCGATGCTCACGGCGGCCTCGATCCGTTCCCGGATCGCGACGGGGCCGG
The DNA here is from genome assembly GCA_963698485.1 of uncultured delta proteobacterium. Classification (GTDB taxonomy): domain Bacteria; phylum Myxococcota_A; class UBA9160; order UBA9160; family UBA4427; genus UBA4427. Next base: position 83,873 of record CAVORA010000010.1, read on the forward strand.
AGGCCGGCGCACCGTGGCGGCGGCTCGGGGATCGCGTCGATACCGATGCGGACGAAGAAGACGGCGTCGAGCCGGGGGCCCGGATCCCGCCGCGCTGTGTCCGCCACGGCGGGATGAGCCTGCATGCGGACGTGGCGGTCCCGGCTTGGGACCGCAGGCGGCTCGAGCGACTATGTCGGTATGTGGCACGTCCGCCGCTTGCGCTCGAACGGCTCGAGGAGCTGAGCGATGGCCGGCTCGCTTATCGGCTCAAGACGCCGTGGCGGGACGGGACGACGCACGTCGTGATGGAGCGGACGGAGCTACTCGAGCGATTGGCGCCGCTGGTGCCGCCTCCGCGAGCGCATCAAGTCCGATACCACGGGGTGCTGGCCCCGTGCGCGAGTGGACGGGATCGGGTGGTGCCGGGGCCTGTAGAGGCACCGCGAGATCAGGTTGCCATCGCGGGGCAATCGATGGGTGGGGGCGTCGATCCGATCCTCGACCAAACGGAAGGCGCGAGGGAGTCCCCGCGGCTCGTGGGACTCGGGGCGCCCGACGCGGCGCCATTGGAAGCGCCTGGCCCGATCGGAGCCGGCGACGGCCCTCGGTCCGCGGCACTGGCGATCGCAGCGATGGTCACGCACGCGCCCTGCCCCGAGCGAGAGGCGGAGCTGACCGATTCGCGCCGGCGCCACCATGCGCGCCGGACGGCCTGGGCAGACCTCCTCCAGCGCGTCTTCGAGGTCGACGCGCTGTGCTGTCCCGACTGCGGCGCCCGGATGCGGGTCCTCTCGGCGATCACGGATCCGGATGTGGCCCGTCGCATCCTGGACTGCCTGCGGATGCCGTCGCGAGCCCCTCCGCAGACTGCCTCAAAGCCTCGGGCCGAGGAGCCCTCGTCCGAGCTCGACTGGGGTGGCGATTCGGGCTTCGACTTCGATCAGTCGGGCCCGGAGTCCGAATAGGGGCATCGCTCCCGAGGCTTCCGCGCCTGCCCGATCTGCTCGGCTCGCGTCGCGGCAACGGACTCGCTCGCCCCGCCGGCGACGGGCCCGCGGGCGGACGCGAATCGCCGGCGGCCCGCCAGCGCCACAAGCTTGAAATCGTCCCAATAAGGGCCGTTTTCTCACCGGCGGGACGCTAGTTGTCAGAAACGTGGATATCGGCGGTGCGGAAAACCCCGCTTGAACTACCTATTCCCCCCGTAGATACTTCCGGAGAGTCCGGGGAGTGCGACCATCCCGGTCGACTCAGTCCATTTGAAGGCCTGGCCACCGGCCGAGATTCCCACCGCGACGGAGCCGTCCGCCGAGACATCCTCTGCCTGGGTCAGTCCGATAGTGCCCAGGGTTCCCAGGTCGACGAGCCCGGTCGTCTCCGTCCATCGAACGGCGCCGCTCCCCGCGCTGCCTCCAGAGCCTCGCCCGACGATCACGCTGCCGTCATTAGAGATGGCCGATCCGATCGCCGGTCCCAGACCTTCGAGACCCGTCGCCTCAGACCATCGAAAGAGGCGAAGCGTGCCCGCGCCCAGGCCTACCTGGGCGCGGCCCGTCAACCAGGTCCCGTCTCCTGATAGCCCGTTCACCGAAGTGCTCGAGTAGACCGGGTCGGGAAACACTCCGATCCCTTGGAACGAAAAGTGGGCGGCGAATGCGGAATTCGCCACGAAGGCGATCGACGCGGCGATCAGGGCTTCGCATATCCTTCTGGGAGATCCGCCTCGAGCTCTGCGTTCCAACCGATTCCTCATCACGATCCTCGCTTAAAGTGATCACCTGCCCGACCGGCCGGAGACGGCTTCGGCGAAACGAGTGGTCTCCTGGCAGTGGGCAGATCCGGATCTCGTACGCTTCTTTTCCCGAGGATTAAGTGGTTGGCACCCGGGTATTGTGGCGAAATTCCATTCGAGCGTTCGCTCATGTTCAACCGGCGACGCCGAACACCCGCGGCTCGTCCAAGCCGTTGAGTCCACAGCCGATGCGGTGCCCGGAAGCGGTGCCCGGGAAAGGCCGGGTCGCTCCGCTGGGAGCCTAGTTGTCAAAGTGTGCAATGGTGCTCAAGGCCGACGCCCTTGATTGCCCGAGCGACCGCGATCGGATGCAGATCCTATCGGCGTGCACCGGGCCCGCGGCCGCGCGCCGTCCGAGCGTAAATAGAGCATGAAATCGCCCCGGTAACGGACCACATAGCCCCGTCGGGTGTTAGTTGTCAGAACGCCTAGTATAGGCGGTGCGGAAAACGGGCTTATTTTGCCTATGTCCCCTGCCGCAGGGTATAGACGCCCGATCGCTGCTCGAGCAGGATCAGACCCGACACGAAGTTGTTGATGACGTTCTGCAGACCGAAGCCGATGCCGGGAATGAAGCCCGGGCTCGCGAATCTCGCCGCGACGGTGCTCCAGCTGCTCGGCTACGAAACGCCCGACGGCTATCAGCCGGGGCTCTTGAAGGTCGATCCGAACGAGGGCTGACGGTCCCCGATCTCCGCCGCGTTTCGGTGAACAGTCGAAGGTCCGTAGGTCGCCGTCGACTCCGGGTAGAACGAGCGGAAGCCGCCCTTGTCCCTCATCGCGCAGACGCGCTCGAAGCCCTGCTCGCGGGCGCGCTCGGCGTCCGCCGTGACGTCGTCGCTGAAACGGGCGGCTTGCGGATAGGACGAAGAAGCAGCGTTTTCCTCGTCTTCTTCGCCACCGGTAGGCGGATGAGAAGAGCAAGCGGCGTTTTCGGCGCCGCTGATCCATGCATTTCCGACAACGGGTCCCCGCCTGGGGAAAATGCCCTTCCGTGGGCTCTCGCTCTTTGGCTCGAGTGGCCGCGATGCCGCAAAATTCCCCGCGTGGCCTCACGACCGACATGACCGATCGTCCATTGAGCGACGCGATCGGTCGTCGGGGTCTCCTCCGGCGATTGCTCGTCTGCGTCGTGGCGGAATTGGGCCGTGGTCCACCGTCCGAGCTCCCTCGCGACGGACCGGCCCTTCGTACCGTCTTGCTCGACTCGACTACGATCGCGACGGCGACGGAATCCGGAATACCCAGGCGTAGAGCACAGGCGCAAGCCCGAGGGTCAGCACCGTCGCGAAGGCCAGGCCAAACGCGATCGTGATCGCCATGTCGTAGAAGAGCGGATCCCGGGAGACGATGATCGGCACCATCCCGAGAATGGTCGTGAGCGTCGTCATCAGGATCGGCCGCAGGCGTTCCTGACAGGCGGAGATGATCGCCTCGTAGGGCGACTTTCCGGCCTTCTCCTCGATGTCGATCTGCTCGAGCATGACGATCGCATTGTTGACCACGATGCCGACCAGACTCAGGACTCCGAGTAGCGACATGAAGCTGTTGTAGCCCCCGCCCACGAGAAGGCCGACGGCCACCCCCGTGAAGGCGAGCGGGATCGTGAGCAGGACGACGATCGGCTTGCGAATCGAATTGAACTGGCCGACCAGACAGATCAGCACGCCGAACAGGCAGACCGGCACGGAGGCGAAGAGCGCCGCCTGCGCCTTCGTCTGACTCTCGGTCTCGCCGCCCCACTCCCACTGGAAGCCGGCGCCGAGCGCGGAGACGATCTCGTCGATCTGCGGGGCGACAGCATCCTGGAGCTCGCCCGCCGTGAGGGCCGGGCTATTCGCCTTGACGGTCAGGGTCGGGGCGTAGTCGCGCCGGCGGATCACGCTGAAGGTGTTCTCGGCCTGCACGCTGGCGATCTGGACCAGGGGCACGGCCACGTCGCTGTTGTTCGACACGACACTCGCCGTGAACAACCGATCGGCGGCCTCACGCTCCGCGGCGAGCGCACGCCCTCGGATCGGAATCTCCTCGTCGCGGTCCCGCAGCACCGTCGGCATGCTCCCCTCGAGGATCGAGCGGAGGGAGTTGGCGATCTCTTCGTTACTGATCCCGGCCCGGTGGGCGCGAGCCGGGTCGACGTCGACGACGGCTTTGGTCACGAGATTCTGCCAGTCATTGAAGATGTTGACCGTGTGTGGCACCGACGCGAAGAGCGCCTCGACCCGCTCGCCCGCTTCGAAGAGCTTGTCCCGCTGCCCCGGTAGCCCGAGCGCCGAGATCCGTGCCTCGACGAGCCCCGTCTCCACGCTTCCCAGGAACATGCGCTTGGCCATCACGTCGAGGACGGGATGGTTCTCGCGGGCGTGCTCGCGAATCCGCTGCAACATCGGCTGGACCTGGTCGGTCGATCCCAGCGTGACGAGGATGAAGCCCATGTGGGGCTCGGCGGGCTCCGGCGCGATCGTGATGAAGAAGCGGACGCCGCCGCTGCCCACGTAGGTCAGCGTCTGGGTGACCTCGGGGTTCTGGGACTCGTCCTCGAGCCAGGCGGTGAGCTCGCGAATGCGCCGATCGCTCTCGCGGATTCCGTAACCGGCGGGCAGCTTGACGTCGACCAGGATCTGCGGGCGGTCCGACTCGGGCATGAACTGCTTGGGGACCATGCCGAAGACCCAGAGGCCCAGGACGAAGACGCCGACCATGGCGATCAGGAAGGCCGGGCGGTATCGCATGAGCACGTCGAGCGCCCCGCGATAGGTCTTGTAGAGGGTCGAGTCGAATTGCGCCGCGACCTCCTCCGCACTCGCCTGGACCGGCTTCAGGAAGCGGTTGCAGAGGATGGGCGTCACCGTCATCGCGAGCACCCACGAGGTCGCCAGCGAGATCAGGATCACCTGCGCCATGGAGCGCAGATACTCGCCGGAGGCATGTGGCGCGAGCGCCAGCGGGACGAACATCAGGACCGTCGTGATCGACGAGGTGAGGAGCGGCATCGCGAGTGTACTGCCGGCGTTGCTCGCAGCTTCGGTCCGCTCCTCGCCCTGGAACAGCCGCTTTCCGATCTCCTCCGCCATCACGATTCCGTTGTCGACGAGCAGACCGAGGGCGATGATCAGTGTCGCCAGCGAGATCCGCTGCATGGCGATGCCGAAGGAGTACATCACGACCAGCGTCACGATCATCGTCAACGGGACATGGAGACCAACGATGAGCCCGGTTCGGACCCCGAGGAAGGCCACGATCACGATCAGCACGATCGCGATCGTCTGGACGAGGTTGCTGCGCACCGCCGCGACCGCACGCTCGACGTGGGTCGGCTGATAGTTGCCCACGCGCAAGCGGACCCCGACGGGAAGTCGGGCCTCGATCGACGCCAGGCGGTCCACGACCCTCGGGCCGAGATCGAGGACGTTTTGCCCCTCCGCCATGCTCACGCCGATCAAGACGGCCTGCTCGCCGTCGTAATAGAAGGGTGTCACGGGCGGATCGACGTAGCCCCGCCGCACGCTGGCGATGTCCCCGAGCCGGATCGACCGGCCCGTATCGGGGATCTCGACGAGGACGTTCGCGACGTCCTCCTCGCTGTGAAAGCTGCTCCGGGGCTGGACGATGATCTGGCGCCGGCCGGTATCGATGCTGCCGCCGGGCAGCACGACGTTCTGCGAGACCAGCGCGTCGCGCACCCGCGAGATCGAGAAGCCCAGCTGTGCGAGCTGGGCCGTCGAGAACTCGATCCAGATCGTCTCTTCCTGAACTCCGTAGAGATCGACGCGCTTCACGCCCGAACTCAGGTAGAGCTCGTCCTGGATCAGCTTGGCCATCAAATGCAGCTGGGCGAGCGTGAAGCCCTCCCCGGTCAGCGCCGCGCTCACGACGGTCACGTCGCCGAAGTCGTCGTTCACGAAGGGACCGATGTGGCCGTCCGGCAGATCGCGCGTCGCATCGATCACCTTGTTGCGGACGCTCTGCCAGATGATGTCGAGGTCGTCCTGCTCGTAGAGGTCGAGAACCTTGATCCGTACCTCGGAGTAACCGTTTCGCGACCAGGACTGGATGTAGTCCCGCTCGGGCACCCGGGCGAGCGCCCGTTCGAGGGGCCGCGTCACGAGCAGCTCGACATCCCGGACATCCATGCCGGGGATGAACGTCGTGACGACGGCGTCGCGCACCGTGATCGGGGGATCTTCCTGGCTCGGAAAGCCGGGGATCACCGTGATGCTGTAGGCGACCAGCGCGAAGACGATGATGAGGACGAGCGGCTGATTGCGGAGCGCGAAGCGGCTCAGGTTCATCGATCGGCTCGCAGCGTGCGCTCGTCGAGGAGGGTCACCTCTTGTCCGTCGCGCAGGAACGAGACGCCCGCCGTCGCGATCACGTCACCATCCGAGAGGCCCTCTAGGACGGCGATGTCGTTGTCCCGGATGCCGCCGGTCCGGATCGGCCGCTCGTGGACGGTCTTCGTCTCCGGATCGAAGACGAAGACCGAGAACTGGTCGTCCGCCTGGGCCAATGCCGCCGCAATCGGGATCATCACCCCCTTTCTGCTGGCGATCTCATCGCCTGCCCGGGGAATCGAGAAGAAGACCTCGGCCGTCATGCCCGGGCGCACACCGCTCGGCTGCCCATCCAGATCCACTCGCACGGGAAAGGCATTGCCGACCCCCGCGCGCGTGCCGACTTCCGACACGACGCCGGGGTAGCGGCGATCGCTGTCCTCGAAGCGCGCATCGCTGAGCGACGGAAAGCCGACCCCGACCTCGGCACCCTGACGCACCGACTCGATCAACGTCTCCGGCATCTGCACCTCGACCCGCAGGCCGCTCTCGGCGCTGTCCATCTCGAAGACGACCTGACCGCCCGCCACCTCCATGGCTGGCTCGATCGCCCGGACCGAGATGGATCCACTGAACGGAGCGATGAGGACTGATCGGCGAAGGTCCCGTTGCGCGCGGTCGAGGTGCGCCTCGGCGGCCTCGACCTGGCTCTTGTGCGAGTCCCGGAGAGCCGTCGCCCGATCGAGCTCCTGGCGGCTCTTGACGTTCGCCTCGAACAGCTTTTGCGTGCGCGAAAACTCCGCGTTCGCAGCCTTCCGGAGCGCGACCTCCTGGCCCAACGTGGCCCGGGCATCGTTGACGGCCAGCTCGAACGGCTCCGGGTCGAGCTTCGCCAGCACCTGCCCTTCCTTGACCTGGTCTCCGAGCTTCACGTCGACAGTCTTCACCGAGCCCCCGACCTCGAAGGCCAGCTGCGTCTCGGAGACGGCCGTCACGACCCCCGAGATCACCCGCTGCTCGTTGGCGAGCGAGGTCGAGACGCGCATCGACTGAATGGCCCGGGGCGGGAGCTCGGGGGGCAGCTCCTCCTGGCCGCAGCCGGCGGTGACGAGAAGCGCCGCACCCGAGGTGAGCAGCGCGCAGCAGAGGAATCGGGAGCGGAATCTCGACACAGGGAGGCCTCCTCGTTGGCGCGGCGCAGTATACCCATTCGGCGATCGGCTCAGCAGAAACACGGGCCGGCGAATCGACATTCCGGGCGCACGTCCGCATATTCCCCGCGGCGCCACTGAACTTCCAAGGAGCCTCAGCCATGGGGAATAGGCGATTCAAGCTGGCTTTTCGTCACCGCCGATATCAACGTTTCTGACAACTGGCGTCCCACCTGGGAGAAAGCGGCCCTTACTGGGTCCTTCGTGATCTCGGGGACTTACGTCGCGGCTCGCAGACGCCATGGCCCTATGATGCTTATTCGCTTCCATCGCTCGGCGAAGCGGTGCACGACGCCTCGTGCATGAGGCTGCACGGCACGTTCATCGAGACCCGGTGCCGTCGCGAGACGGAACCGGGGCGACGTGATTCAGGCTCGTCGCCTCGCGCGAATCACGAGGGCATGCGTCAGGATGGCAAGGCCCGCCACAAGCCCCGTCGAAATGGGGCCGAGCCCAGGGACGGCGGGGCCAGCCGGCTCGCAGGTGAAGCTGCCCTGCGTGTCGACACACGTCTCGGTGGGCTCGCAGGTGTGCGTTCCCAGACTGCACTCGTCGACGTTCACACAGCTTCCACCAGTCTCTTCGAATCCACTGGGACAACTGCATGTGTAGCCGGGAGACGTCCAACCGCTGCCGAGTGAAAGCTCGCTACAGCTCCCGACGTCGCAGGGATTGCCTGCGCATTCATTGACGTCGAGACAGTTGTTGGACCAGTTCGTGTCCGACGAGGAGGGCGGCGGCGTTGCGCCGGTCTCACAGCTGAACGAAAATAGATAGTTCGAGGCGGGAGAAGCAGAGTACGTCGCGTTGCATCGGACGTTTCCGCTGCATGCGGTCCAGACCCCGGGTGTAGAGGCACAGGCGAGCGCCGAGCAGATGCCTTCGGCTCCTTGTGGGAAGCCGGCCGACCGCCCGATCGTCTGGAGCTCCGCTTCGTTTCTGGTCCCGTCACCGTCCGTGTCGGTGGCCCCCAACGACGTCGACCAGCCGCCCTGGAGATACGCCCTGCCGAAGGAGTTCAGGCACGGGGAGCGAGGATGGACGCTCGTAGACGAGCAGGCCGTCGTGCCGATGGGGTCAACGTGACAGTCGGCACACTCGTATGCGTAGGACGCGGGCAGCGAAGGAGAGACCAATTCAGGATAGGCGAGGCTGCTTGTTGGCCAACCTGCTAGGACGGCATACAGAACAGAAGACATCAGGAGAAGCGCAGGGCGTAAGGCCATCGTCATACGATCCGGTGTGTTCCGGGCCCCAGGTGTATGGGCTGGCGCTCTTCCGGCGGCTCCGGGTTGATCAAGAAGTCTACACACGAATGAGGCGATCCCTACCAGAATTCGCTCCGAGTCGAGATTTCGCCTTCCGCCGATGCAGCCCCCGGAGAGCCGCGGCAAGCAAGAAGCACGCAAGCGGCCATCTCAGCGCCCACGGGGCCAGGAAGGGCCGTTTTCTCCGGGGCGGGACGCTAGTTGTCAGAAACGTGGATATCGGCGGTGCGGAAAACCCCGCTTGAACTACCTATTCCCGGGCGGCCTTCTCCCCCGACGCGGGCTTGGTTGTCAGAATCGTATTGAGCGGTGGTGGCGAGACCGCTGCTTCTTTTTGACTCTCGGGAGCCTGGATTCCCTGGACGGACGGGATCAGTAGCAACCGCGCTGGGTCGTCGTGGCATTGGCGACGACGACGTTGGTTCCTCGTTCCCATCGCGATAGGATGGATCCGCTGGCAGAGCGGAACTCGACGCTCGAAACGGTGAGCACGCCTCCGCACATGATTCCGGGCGGGACTGACGAGGTCGTGACCTGGGTGATGAGCGGATTGCTGCAGCTTCCGAGTGTCTGCATGACTGCGACCGGCGGGCGCCACAAGAGGCAGATCTCTGATTCAACGCCCTGGTTGGCCCAGCCGTGACTCCCCGAATCGAGAGCTCCCGAGCCCGAGACCGAGGGCCAGCTGTATGAGATGCCGTTGCAGGTCGTCGAGAACGTCGGATGATTCATCGACCACGGATTCTGCGTCGCGCTCGTCGTGGACCAGGATGCAGCCGGAGACCAGGCCCCTGGGCAAGCCGGCTGCTCGAATCGGCAGACCTCGGTTCCATTCGAGTCGCCGACGATCGGCACCACGGACCCACCTGCGGACGTGCAGTCGATCGTCGTGCGAGAGGTACCGAGGTAGTCGAGGAGCGGCGGCGATTCGCAGCTTCCGCTCGAACTCAGGACCTCGCCGATCTCGCATACCGTCACGGTCGTCTCGGTGAGGACGCCATTCGCTTCGGCGATCACGTCGAAGACACCCGCGGCCGTAGGGACGAATGTGAAGTCGCTTCCGCTTCCGCCAAACGTTTCAACTGAGGATTCTGCACTCCACGTGACGGTGCCGCTGCAATCCGCGCCGCTAACCGGTGTGCTCGGTAGCAGGCTGACACTGATGGCAATAAAGACCGACAACACGATTCCCGCTCGTGACTTCAGCCAGAACCATCCGAGGACGGCGGTGCTTAGCGCAAGCAGCAGGGTCGGTGCCGTCGAGAGCGTCGGCACGGCTGGCGGAGGACAGGAGAGCGACAGTGTGATCGAATCGCCGACGTATCCGGGCATGGGAACGCCCAGGATCGTCTGCATCTGCGCCCACGCAGCCGGAGCGAACCCTGCGCAGAAGGCGATCGTGACGAGAACGAATATTCTTCCCGGGGACCCGAGCATCGGTCGATTCTAACTCAAGACATCTTCGAAGTGGCCATTTTGTGCGCGGCCATCGATCGGTTGTTTGTTGAGACATTCCGTCCCGACCACTGAATAAGCGAACATCACGACGCGAGGACGAGTTCGCTTAGTGGACGACTTCCCGTCGGCCGGGTTCTTCGAGATCGGCGAAGCATCGAGCAGACAGCGGAGTTAGTCGGGGCAAGCATCCGGACGGTCGGATAGTGGCTTCCTCGATATCGGTCCCAAGGCATGTCGACCGCCGAGAACCGCAGCCCTCATCCACATCGCCGTCTCCACCAGACGCCCGTTCCCAAGGAGGAGGCGCTCGAGAAGCTGCGACAGAGAAGCCTTCTGGATCTCACTTGACTCCTTCTCGAGAGCGGCCTCGTTTTGTAGGGCTTGTCGGCGGAGTGCGCCCGCGTTGCTCCCGCGCGGGCGGCGCCGTTGGCTCGCCCGCTCGGCTTCGGTTGCGACACGAGGTTGCCCACCCCGCTCATTCGATCTGCTCATGCTCGGCATATGATCTGCTCATCCTCACGCACATGAGCGGATCCGCGAGGCGCTCGCGGGGCCTCGGCGAATCAAGAACGATTCGGCCAGGCTTGGCGTGGTAGCATGCCGCGTCTGCATCGAACCGGAGCTAAGACCAAGCCGCATGCGCATTCACATCCCGATCGTCCTCGTGGCCTTCACCGCGATCTTCCTCGCGATTCCTTCCGCGTGGGCCGCGACCTATCAAAAAACCGATGGCACGGTCCTTCCGATCTACTCGAATGCCGGCCTGCAGCTAGGTCAATTGATCCCGAATTTCTACAACGGACCCGACCTCGAGCCCTACGCTGGCATCAGCGGCGCCTTTCTCCAGGACGCGTACCTCCGGGACGCCGACCTGATCGCCGGAGACTTGATCGCAGCAGACTTGAGCATATGCGAATTGTCGTTCGCGAACCTGAGCTATGCGCTTCTGGTCGATACGACCTTGAGTTATTCGACGCTATACGGGGCCGACCTGAGATTCGCGATCGCGACACGCGCCGACCTCAGCGGCGTCGACCTGGCGTATGCCCTCTTGCAGAGAACGAATCTCACGGACGCCGACCTCCGGCACGCGGATCTCACCGGCGTGTTCTGGGGGAACACGGACGTGAGCGGTGCGCTCTACGACGAGAGCACAGTCTTCCCTTCCGGAAATCGAATCTCCGACGGCGAGCCATGGGGACTCGAGAATGGGCGCTCACCCTGGAGTGCCGGAATGATCCCGGCGCCGGAACCCTCCGCGAACGCCATGATGCTCGTTGGAGTGGGTGGCGTCGCGGGGCGGGCGAGGATGCGGGTACGCGGCCGATCCAGAGTCGCCGGAAGGGCCCCAATAAGGGCCGTTTTCTCCCCGGCGGGACGCTAGTTGTCAGAAACGTGGATATCGGCGGTGCGGAAAACCCCGCTTGAACTACCTATTCCCACGGATTTCGAGCGCAGGCTGCTAGGTTCTCGAGACCCCCTTCTCCCTGGAAGGGGACTCCGTGCCCGAGCGATTCCACCGCTTCGCCAAGCTCTCGCCCGCCGAGCCAGGCCGATCCAGTGGAGCCTGCGCGCTCCTCGTCGGGCTCATCGTCGTGTCCCAGATCGCGCTGGCCCCCGCTCTGGCGCGGGCCGATCGTGGGTACGAGCCGGTCGACTGGATGGGTCCGGACGCTCGGAACATCGTGGCGACGCTTCCCTTCGCACCGACCGGAGCAGCCTTCGACGCTCGCCGAGGGCTACTCTATCTGAGCTCGAGCGAGGCTCGCAGACTGGTCGCCGTCGAGCTCTCGCGCGGCAGCATCGCGTGGAGTCTCGATCTGGAGCAGGAGCCGACGGGCCTGGCGATCAGCGCGGACGGCGCCGAGCTCCTGCTCGGTCTGCGAGCGGAGGGCCCGGTCGACGGATCGCCGAGGGCGAGCGGCTGGATCGGGCTCGTGGCCCTCGATGCGCCCGCGGCCCCCCGGCGCGTCCGGGTCCCGGTCGATCCCTTCGACATTGCCACCCGCTCCGACGGATCCTTCGTCGTCTCGACCGGAAGTGTGTCGGGCGCGACTCTCGCTTCCGTTTCCGATACGAGCACTCGCCCGCGAATCGACACGTGGACCGGATCCCTTCCGCCGAGGGGAACGTTGACCGCCGATCCCGTCCGTCTGATGGCTTTCTTGTCCTACTCCTCCTGGGAGGGCTATGCAGCCGCAACACTCGGGTTCGAGCTTCGACCTGGGCAGGCGCCGGCGATCACGGGAGCACTCGAGGCAGACAACGAGTACGGCGATCCTTATGCCGCGCACGCGGATCCGACGGGACGATGGCTGGTCACCACGTTCGGATCCGTCTTCTCCCTCGAGGAAGAGGACCGCTTCGGGCGTTGGCTCTTCGTCGACGGACTGAGGACTCCGCGTCGGATCAGCGCGATCGGCTTCGATTCCTTCCGACGTCTGATCCTCGCCGCCTTCGACGGCGGCATCGAGTATTTCAATCTCGACACGCTCGAGCCCGTAGCGGGCCCGCGCGACTTCGGGTTCATCTCCCACATCGCGGTCGTCGATCTCGACATCTACGCGATTCAGGATTTCTACGGAGAGCCACGGCTCCTTCGCTTCGATCACCCCGTCCCCCATGGCGATACCAACGAGCGACCGACGGCCCTCGCCACGTTCGGCCCGACCATCGGCCCCTCCTTGACCACTCGCCATCCGATTCGCCTGGACGGAGCCGCGAGCTGGGATCGAGAGAGCGGGCTGAGCCATGCCTGGGACCTCGACGGAGATGGCGCATACGACGATGCCTTCGGGCAAGCCGTCGATTGGCGCTTCGATACCGCAGGGTCCTACTCGGTCGGGCTGAAGGTGGTCGACGACGCCGGCGCGACCGATGAGACCACGATCCACTTCGACGTCGCATTCGAGTCGGATCCTGGATCCACTCCCCCGATCCGTAGCCCCTTCGCGCTGCCCACACCGCTGGCCGACGCGGTCATCGACGCCCGCCACGAGCGGGCCTACGTCGCGAGTGCCGCCGAAGCCGAAATCCCGGGTGATCCCTTCGTCGGCCGACTCGACGTCTACGACCTCGTCTCCGGACTCTCCATCCGCAGCTATCGACTGCGACCGATCGCCCGGCTCGCACTCTCTCCGGATCACCGCTCCCTCTATATCGGTCAATACGATCCCGACGCCCGTTCCTACTCCGACCCACCGAGGGGCTGGCTGGCGGCGCTCGACGTGGACTCACTGCGGATCGAGGGCAATCTCGAAATTCCGATCGGCCCCAGTGACATCGTGGCCACGGATCGGGGTGTGGTCATGGTCACGCCTCGATACCAATCCGGGTCGTCTCGTCCGTCGCTCCTGATCGACCCCCGGACCGGCAATACATCGCTCGGTCCCTTCGTGACGAGCTCCGCGAGAAACATCGCGCTCCACCCCTCCCAGAGGCGGGTCTATACCGTGATCCAGTCGACTCCCTATCGAATCGACCTGCTCGCCGACGAAACCCTCGAGGTACGCTGGGGAAGCGAGCGAACCCACGCCTTCGGCGGCGTCGTTCGCGTCTGGGTCCATCCCGATGGCGCGAAGCTCATCTCGGACACGGGCATCCTCTTCGACGCGACGGGCGAAACCGCTGAGCAGGACCTTCGCATAGAGCGCACGCTATGGGACCGATCCGCAGACCGCGTTCAGGATGTCGCTTTCGATGTCGATCGCGGGATCTGGATCACCGGGGACGCCAACGGCCTCGTCTATCGCAACCTCATCAGCTTCGAGGCGTTCGGCGAACATCGTCTCGGTGGAGCAGTCCGCCATATCGGGATCGGTGAGGAGTACGTCTACGCGGTCGTCGAACACGAGGAGGAGGCCGGCGCCCCCCCTCTCGGCGGTACGGCGCTGACGGAGATCCAACGGGTCCCCCACCCCGCTCCCACGGGCCTCCACGGTGAAGCGCCGAAATTCAAGCTCTCGCTCTCGGCGATTCGCGCGGCGATCGATGCCCCCGTTCGAGTGGACGTCTGGAATAGCAAGGCCTCCGGCGAGGCTCTCTCCTACCGGTGGGACCTGGACGGGGACGGCGTCTGGGACACGGGCTTCTCGACCGAAGCCACCCTCGCACGCGCGTTCGAGACGGCGGGCTCGAAATTCATCCGCGTCCAGGCGAAGAACGGAGCGGGTTGGGTCTCCGAGCAAACGGTCCAAATCGACGTACTGGCACCAGAGATCCTGAACGGCAGCTCGAAGCGCGCGTCGGCATTCCGTCTCGATTTCCCCGTGACCGACCTCGAATTCGATCCATGGCGGCCCCGGATCTACGCGGCCAGCGCGAGCCGCAGAACGCTGTACGTCGTCGACGGCGAGTCCGGACTCGTCGAGCGAAGGATTCGATTCGATCGCGACCCGGTCCAGATCTACCTCCAGCCCGGCGCTCGGCGACTCTACGTGTTGCTCCGGGAGCGAGCCCATACGAGCGCGCGGAACGACCCGGCCGGCGCGATCGCGATCGTCTCGATGGACACCTTCGAGACGCTCTCGATCATCGAGACCGAGGGAAGTCCGAAAGGCGTTGCCGCAACCGAGAAGACGATGATGGTCTTCCTCGACGATGGGATTCGGTTCTTCGACGCGGACACCCTGGAACGAGTCCACACGGACAAGACGATCCACGCGCCACCGGGACTCGTCTACGACGAGAAGCGAAGGCTGTTCCTCGTGCTCACGATCCGTCGCGATCACGTGACGACAATCGACCCGGATTCCGGAGAGGAGCGCGTCGTCGGATTCTCGGCGGGCCGCGGCGACGCGGAAATGGCCTGGCTCGAGTCGGAGCGCGACCTGCTCGTGCGCGCTGATGGCTACGTTCAATCGGTGAACGCGATCGAATCGGTCTGGCTGGACCCGCCGACCCGACTGACCTCCGAGCGGATCCACGCACTCGCTTTCGATCCCAGGCGCAACGCGTTCGTATTGGGCGTTCGCAACTCACTCGACTTCTACAACGCGGACAGTCTCGAGCTCGTCGAATCGGTCGCCGTCCCGTCCACGCCCGACTTCATCGCGGTGGATGGGCTCGACGTCGTCTGGGTCGCGAACGAAATCGGATACGCGGACGTCTCGCGCACGCCCCACCAGCTTACACACGCCGACCACGGACGCAGACCGACGGCCAATCTCGAGGTCGCGCCCACGGCAGCCTCGATCGGTGCGCCGGTGCTGCTCGATGCGAGCGCGAGTCGGGCACATCGCGATGGCTCGCTGAGCTTCCGGTGGGACCTCGACGACGACGGCACGTGGGACACCGAGTTCGCGGCGGAAATGACGGCGACGATCGAGACTCGGCGGGCAGGCACGCGGTTCGTTCGTGTTCAGGTCCGAGACGAAGCCGGCTTCGTCGACGTGGCGGACGCGATGATTCATGTTCGCCCGGATCCGGACACCGGACCCCGCCCGGACATGGCGCTTCCCATCCCGGCTTCCCAGGTTCTCTTCGACCCGAAACGAGCGCTCGCATACGTCTCGAACGAGGAGCGCGGTATCGTCTACACCATCGACCTGGCGACGGGCTATGTGCGAGACCGCACGGAGTTCGCTCGAAGGGTTCGTTCGCTGGCCTTGTCCGAGTCGGGAGATCAGCTCCTCGCCGCGCTCTCGCTCGCATCGCCGCGACTCGATTGGCCGATCGAGTCTCAGCGCGGACTGCTCGTCACGCTCGAGATCGACGATGGTCTGCGCGAGCTTCGGCAGAGCGAGATCCCGATCGATCCCGCATCGCTCGTCTCCCTCGGAGGCGGACGGCTACTGGCCACGCCGGCATCCGGCGAGCGAGGCACCGGCCGCCTCGCGATCCTCGACGAGGAGACCGGCCAACGACTCGACATCGACGAAGCGCTCGCCCGCGTGGGCGATGCGGGCTACGCGGACGGGGCCGATTTCGGGCCACCGCGATCCGTGGCTTCGTTCTACAGCGGCTCGGGGCCAACGATCCAGCGCTACGGATTGGCGGAGGGCGGAGGCCTCGACGAGGGCTGGGTCTACCTGCAGACCTCTCGCTGCGGTCGAAAGGCGCTCTGGACCGACCCGGACCGCACGCTTCTGGCGACCTCCGCGGCCGAGCTGTTTTCGATCGGTGCGATGGAGTTCGAGGCGGATCTCCAGCCTCTCGCCGACTGGAGCTCGGTCTGCTGGACGGATCGGGTCGTCGACGTGCTCTTCGAGCAGGATCGAGACGAGCTCACCATCCTCCAGAGAGAAACGCTTCGTTCGTTCTCCCTGACCGGGCTCTTCGAGGTCTCCAGCCAATCGCGCACTCGCCACGGCCGAGCCCTCGGACGTGTCGGTGATGCTCTGGTCGTGATCGAAGACGATCCCCTCGACCGATCAACGTGGATCTCCTTTCCAGAACGTGCGCACTGATGGCAACAGAACAGAGACCCGTCCGCTACTGGGATACGGGCCGCCTCGTCCCTCGTCGTGTGTGGCCGAGCAGGATCAGTCCCGCGCCGACCAACAACGCCGTCGACGGTTCGGGAATGACGGCAATCCAGACGAACGCGTGGGGATGTCCCAACTCGCTGAGGATCCTGCCATTACCGATCAGGGTCCTGCCATCGGCCGAGACACCGGTCGCTTCCTGCAGCCACCAGCCGTTGGTCTCGACGCCGAGCGAAGCGAGCAGGACTTCGAGATCCTGGAGTCCTCTCTCACGGGTCCACACGAACGGGCGAAAATCAGCAGAATTCGACTGATCCGCAGGCTGGTAGGCGCCGACGATCGTCGAGCCGTCCGCGGAGACGGCGGTCGCCATCGCTTGGGGCCAACTCACCAGCTCTTCGACGACGGGCGGAACGATCGTCGTCAGTCCGGCGATCGGCAACATATCGGCGCTTCCAGGGTCACCTTCCAGAGATATCCAACCGGGCCCAGAACACTCCCGGATCCGAACTCGTAGGAATCGAAGCTTCCCAATAAGGGCCGTTTTCTCCCCGGCGGGACGCTAGTTGTCAGAAACGTGGATATCGGCGGTGCGGAAAACCCCGCTTGAACTACCTATTCCCGGTGCCGAAAGCGCTGCTTGTTTCGCCTATCCGCCGCGTAGTGTGGCGTTGATGAGCAGTGCTCCGTTTAGCTTTGCGTTGCTGAGGTCCGTCTTGGTCAGTACGGCGGACTGAAGGTCGTTGCCCGGCTGCGACAAGTCCGACCAGTCCTCACACCAGTTCGTCTGGAAGGCAGCGAGCTGTCCCGTACTCGGGGGCAACGTTCCTGGAGGGCTGCAGCGATCGATGCGCGTGAAGATCACGTCCCAATCAACGCCCACCGTTCCGTCAAGGTCATCACCGGAGTGCCATATGGCGATTGCACGGTCGCCCGTCGCATTCGTCGCGATCTTCGGGTTGTAATCTCCTCGGAGATCGCCGGCTGTGACCGCGCGCTGCATGAACGGCGACCACTTCGAGGACCTCCAAGAGGTCGTCGATTCCTACCGGATCGAAGCGGCTGTGCCATGCCGGCGTGCGCCACGAGCCCACGCCAGCCCCGCAAGTCCCATCGGCCCAAAGAGCAGCAGCGTTCCGGTCGCCGGTTCTGGAACCATGACTGCATCGAGATCGGCGGCGACCCGATCCAGATCGGCCACCGAGCCGTCGAAGGCGAGGGTCCAGCTCGTCCCGTCGAATCGCACCACATCCTCGTCGGCAAAGACGACTCCCCCGATCGTGCCCGTCGTATCGAAGGACATCAGATAGACGCCCCCACCCAGGTCCTGTCCCGCGTCGATGTCGAGTGCCGGATCCAATCCCGCCGCCGATCCATCAAAGGCCATCGAGAACGAAGAGCCGTTCCAGCGCACGAGGTCTTCGTCCGACACGACGAGCCCCCCTCCCAGATTGGCGTTTGTATCGAAGGACAGCAGCAGGCCGCCCAAGCTCACGGAAGTCGCGTCGGTCGCGACCCCCATCGGGATGCCCGCCGCCGTGGCATCGAACTCGATCGAATAGCTCGATCCGTTGTAGCGAACGACGTCGCCCGCCCGGGCGACGATTCCGCCGTCCAGCGCCGTCGTCGTGTCGAAGGCCAGCAGCCGGTCGCCGTTTCCAGCCATGCCGAGCGCGATCACATCGCTCGCATCGGGAATCGGACCGAGATTCTCGAGCACGACGACACCGAGCTGGTTGTCGACGGCGACATCCTCGTCGGCAGTCGTCACGTTCGCACCGAGAACGATCGTCACGTCCGGAGACGCGGAGACGATCTCTTGTGCCGTGGAAGGAATGGCCAACAAAGACAAGAACATCAAGAACCCCATCACCTTCGAGATCAGCCCATACCGCATGACATGCTCCTCGTGCGTCGCGATTCGGATACCAGGCCCTGCTTGCTCACGGGCAGGTGAACGCGATCGTGCCCGTCCCGGTACAGTGGTTGCCACCTAGATTGGTGCCTTTTTCGACGGGGCCCACGGTGTTTCCGGTGATCATGTTGTCGCGGTAGGTCGTTACGTACGAGAGTTCGAGCCCGTAGCCCGTATTGGACTGCACGTTGTTGCCACGAATGATCGTGCCGAAGTCGACCGGGTTCTCGCCTTCGGATTCAGGGAAATCGTTGTAGATACCGCTCGCGCCGTTGAATCGGACGATGTTGTCAGAGACGATCGAGCCCCCACCGACACGGATTCCGTAGCCGCTGTTGGAGGACACCTTGTTGCCGCTGACGATCGAGGCCCCACCGCTGATTCCGTCGCTGCCGCTACCGGACACGTAGTTGTTACGGATGATCGAGCCCGAACCTTCGATTCCGTCGCCGCCACTGTCGGACACGGTGTTGTCACTGATGACCGAGCCGAAGGATCGAATTCCCGCGTCGGTGTTCAAGCGCACGATGTTGTGCGAAATCTCGGAATCCCCGCCGGCCCAGATGCCAAACCCTCCGTTGTCATGGACGGTGCAACCAGAAACCCTCCCCCCGAATCAATCGAGATCCCGTCATCTCCGTTCCGAGAGACGATGACATTCTCGACGACCGAGAAATCATTGAGATTGATTCCGCGGGTGGGCATTCCGGTGACGGTTCCGTTCTCGACCCTCACGTCCTTGGAGGTCGAGGTGATGCCACTCGCCCCGCTGCCGCTCGGACAGTCTTCGCCCGCGAACACGCTGACGCAGTTGATCGAGAACCCGCCCAGATCGAGATCGACGTTGTTGGCCGAGATCGTGACTGCCGTGGTGGGCGACCCGAATGGAGGAAAGAATCCCTGGGAGAGCGTACTCGTGAGCCGGTAGGATCCGGAACTCGTGATCGTCACCGGAAACCCGGCGCTATCGCCCGGGAAGCACCCCATCAACGTCGCGCAAGTCTGGTTGATTTCGAGGACGCCGTCGCTCGCGAAGGCCGGACTGAACAGGGAGAAACTCAGAAACACAAGCAGGAAAACGCGCATGGGATCACCTCCCGTCCACCCTCAATGGCCCCCGACCCGCAATCTAACATGGCGCCCAGGCGTTCGAGAAGCCGTGCGTACCCTTTGGGCGGCGGAATCGGTTGATCGCGTAGCGAGCTGAGACAATGTGTCGCCCAATAAGGGCCGTTTTCTCACCGGCGGGACACTAGTTGTCAGAAACGTGGATATCGGCGGTGCGGAAAACCCCGCTTGAACTACCTATTCCCAGCATCTGCTCTTGAATCACCGATCGTGGTCATGGTCATTCCTCCCGTGGGTTCTCGATATCCGACCGCCACACCGCGAAGCAGCATCTTCCAGCCAGGAGGCTACCAAGCGCAGAGCGCGAGATTCAATGAGCCGAAGGTCGCCTTCGAGCTGCCCTGTGACTTCACGGCACGTCGGACGATCTCGGAAAGAGCCGCGGATTGGCTTCGACGAAGCGCTGGAGCCGCCGTGCGAGGAACGAATGCGGCCCGAGTCGCATCGACCGGTGTCCGATCGCGACCACGATCAGGGCGCCTCCCGCGTCCACGATCAGATCCCACATCGTGTCGGTCAGACCCGAAGGATCGTCGAACATCGGTTTCTGCATGGTCGTCCCGAAGACTCGATCCATGGTGAACTCGAAGATTTCCCAGAGCGCGCCGGTCGCAAGAGCGAAGCAGAACGCGAAGAGTGCGACGAAGCCCGCTCGCATGTGTACGTCGACACGGGGATTCTCGTTCAGCACGAAGACGAGCATGAAGCCGAAGACGCCGAGCAGCCCGCCAGACGTGGCATGCAGCAGGATGTCCCACCACCAGAACCGGAAATAGTACTCGTGCGTCTCGCCGAGGAAGATCGATCCGAAGATGAATGCGATGGTGAGCAGCTCGAGCTCGGGCGGGATCGTGATGTCGAGACCGCGAGCCAATGCGACCGGGAGCATCGAGACCGCGACGAGGATGCCGAGCACGATCGCGGCATTCAGCCACTGCCGCTCGTAGAGCTCGAGCACGAACCCCAACGCCAGAATCGCCTGGAACCCGAACTTCAGACGATGGTGCAGCATGAGATGCATTCTCCCGACGAACCGCGCGATCCCGATCGGCATCGCGCGCACGCGGCGTTCGATGGCCGTCCGCGCGAACCGAATGGTGAAGACCCCCTGTGTGCATGAGCCTCTGCGATCAGACCCGCTTGCGCCAGTCCGAGCATCCCACGCACGTTCTGGTCGAGAACCGCGCCGGACGGGATGGAGGATCGCGATCGCGATGGCAGGGTGGGGCCAGGGGAATCGGATCCTCGCGTTTCCCGGACTCTTTCCGGGCCCCGTCCCGCATATCCCGGAGCGCCTGGTCTTCGATCTCGTCCGAGGACTCGGCACAAGACGGGGCGAGCTCGCGATCAACGTCCTCGCTCGGGTCCGCTCGGAATCGCCGAACGTCCTTTGGGCGCCCGAGATCGAGTGGGCCTTCGCCGACGGATCGACCCGGTCGGTGCGCTGCGCGTGATCGTCGAGTGAACGGTGACCACCCAGGGGGTGGGGGAGTCCTTTCAGGAAGCCAGCACCGGGGAGACGAAGCCGGTCGGCTTCGTGATCTGCCTCGGGCTCGGCTTCGCCGTCGTCCCCTCAGCCTACATCGCCGTGGCACTGACGTTCTCGAGCACGATCATCATCGTCAAGCTCCTGTCGGACAAGCGCGAGGCCGATTCGCTGCACGGACGCATCGCCATCGGCTTCCTCATCGTACAGGATCTCGTCGTCGTGTTCGCGATGATCGTGCTCTCGGCGCTCGGCGCGGCGACCGGCAAGGGGGCCGGATTCGGCGGCCTGACGGGCACGCTGGTTGCCAGCGTCGTGGCCATCGGCGCCGTCGCGCTCTTCATGCGTTATGCCGCAGAGCCTCTGCTGCGCCGCATCGCACGCGTCCCCGAGCTGATGGTGACCTTTGCGCTGGCATGGGCCGTACTCTTCGCAGTCGTCGCCGACTAGATCGGCCTCGGCAAAGAACTCGGCGGTCTCGCTGCGGGCGTTTCCCTCGCCTCGACACCCTACCGCGAGGCCGTCGCATCGCGTCTCGCCAGCCTGCGGGATTTCCTTCTACTCTTCTTCTTCATCGCCCTGGGCGCCGGCATGCGCACCAGCACCCTCGGCGATCAGCTGCCGTCGGCCCTGTTGCTGTCCGCGTTCGTGCTGGTCGGCAACCCGCTGATCGTGCTCGCGATCATGGGCTTCATGGGATATCGCAAGCGCACCGGGTTCCTGGCTGGGCTGACCGTGGCGCAGATCAGCGAGTTCTCCCTGATCTTCGTCGCTGAGGACATCGCCGCAGGCCACGTGAACGAGGCGGTGCTCTCCGTCGTGGCGCTCGTAGGGATCGTCACGATCACGCTCTCCACGTACATGATCCTGTACTCGGAACGACTCTACGCCCTCTGCGAGCCGCTTCTGGGACTCTTCGAGCGCGGCGTCCCGCACCGCGAGCAGCGGGAGGACGATCGCACGGAGACGGGCGTTCAGAATGCCTCGGCGATTCGCAGCTTCATCATGTGATGTGCGTATTCGTTCTCGTCGCCGACCTTCTAGGGGAGCGGGACACTCGGGAGCTTGTCACTGTTGATCAATGCGTGGCATTCCATGCACGAGCGTTCCAGGCGAAGAGCGGATTCCTTTGCGGCTGGGTAGTCGCGTTGTCGAGCGGCCTCGATCAACGCGACCGTCGAATCACGGAATATTTCGTCGTGATCCGCGTAGAGCGGGTTCGACCCATACCAGTTCAACGCATTCCCGATGTCCCACATGCGTTCAGCCGAACTCTCGATTTCACGCAGGTTTCCTCGAACCAAACCGTCCAGGACGTGCTCCATCGTTCGGGTTTTGCGGTGCATCATTTCTTCCGCAAGGCTGACCGAGACCGGCATCGCGCCCAATTGCCATAACGCGCGAATTCCCAGAGCCGCGACCGCGCCGAAGAACACGCAAGCAACGGCAATCGCAATCTGCGGCGAGCGCATCGTGAAAATGGATCGTGATGACGGCTGGTTCTGGAGGTCCGGATCTTTCATTGCTTCCCTCTCATCGCGGAGCCAACGGACTCTATTCTCGGCGGTCGAACGATTTCGCCTACCAGGAGCCGATAGAGAAGTAGATTACGATGCCTGCTCCCAGAGTCCAGATCCAGGCGGTCGTTCCAATCGGGCGCTGCTGAAGGCGAGGTTCATGAAGGGCAAGCAAATGAAGCCGAGTCGCCGCATCACCATCAGCCCCACACCCGAAAGCAGCCCACCAACCGAAACCGTTCGCAACATCAGCGTTCGCGGCCGCATCGGGCTTACCCGCGGATCAGCGGTTCAGGCCGGATTGTCGGCGCCGCCGAGAGCCGTCATGACAGCTGAGCCGGGACGGGACACTCGGCCTCAGCCAGGGCGACGGACCGGCGAGATCGGCAATCGAGACGCTTTCGGAGAGATGGCTCACGACCCGCCCGGCTCGCTCCGGACGGCTCGTGACATCGACGTCGTGATCGCTCCGACGCGCCCCGCGCTCCGCGCTCGATCGCTTCTTCCGCGGCTGGTCGGATCGCGCGCCGTTCCCGCTACCCTCGCTCGCATCGATTCGGAGGAATCCCCATGACTGATCACGACGAGATTCGCGCACGCCTCGAGACCTTCTTTGCCGCGCTCGCTGCGCGGGACGCCGACGCGGCGATGGAGTGCTATGCGCCGGGCGCGCGCCTCGAGGTCGTCGCGCCAGGGCCCTTCGGCGGCGAGCATGTCGCTTCGCGCGAGGGGCTGCAGGCTTTCTTCCGGACGATCTCGGAGATCTCCTTCGAGATCCTCGGCTTGATCGTCGAAGGGAGCCGCGTCGCGGTCGAGGTCAAGTCGACGGGCCGTCTGGCGAACGGCAAGCCCTACCAGAATCGCTACCACGACTACTTCGAGTTCGAGAACGGCCGGATCACCCTATTCCGCGAATACCCGACGTTTCCGACGCCGGAATGAAGACGCGGAGAGGGAACGGCGCAGGCTGAGGGCCCGCGAAGGTCTCAGCCGGTCTGGCCCGCGTTGCTCGGGGGTCCTTTGGGCGATCCGGGCGGCGGCCAGGCCAGGCTGTCCTGCAGCTCTTCTCGCGTATCGGGCGGGAGGTCGGGAAAGGGAAGTCGTCCCTGCTCGCGCCAGGCACTCACCGCCGCCTCCGCCCGGCGCGCCCCCTCACTGTCGAGGCCTTCGTCCTGGCCGAGGTAGGTGACCGTCGAGGGGAAGGCGAACCCGGAGCCCGCCTCGCGAACGGCATCCATCAGACGCAGGTAGACGTCCTCTCGGATCGCCAGGAACTCGTCCCAATCCTGGGTGTCGACGTAGGCGAAGACCTCAAGGTCGAGCGAGTAGGCACCGAAGCCCACGAACCGCACCCGAGCGGGCTCCTCCGTGATCTTCGGGTGGGCGAGCAGGATCTCGCGCATGCGCGTGAGCAGGAAGCGGAGCTGCTCCGGCGTCGTTTCGTAACGTACGCCGATCACGGTCCAGAGCCGCATCCGGTCACGACGGGCGAAGTTCTCGAGGGCCCAGTAAGGGCCGTTTTCTCCCCGGCAGGACGCTAGTTGTCAGAAACGTACTTAGCGGCGGTGCTGAAAACGCAGCTTGTTTCGCCTATCCACATCACCCACGTCCACCGCACCGCTTGGCGCTTAGCTGGCTTCTTTGAGCGAAATGGACAGCCGAAAGCCAAGCGCGTCGAGTAGGGCTTCGAGGCTGCTGAGCTCGGGGTTCCCGTTCTCCGAGAGCATCCGATACAGATGCTCGCGGTTGAGCTCCGTCGCTTCGGCGAGCTTGGCCACTCCGCCGCGCGCGCGTGCGACGTCACGTATCGCGAGAAGGAAGACGCGCGGATCGCCGTCCTCGAGGCAGGCGTTGAGGTACTCGGCCGCCTCGGCCGGATCCTCGAGATCCTCTGCCAGGACTTCTTCGAAGGTTCTGGTTCTAGCCATGGTCTCGGCTCCTGTAGTCTCGCCAGTACTCTTTCGCCCGATCGATGTCTCGAGTCTGCGTGCTCTTGTCGCCTCCGGACAGCAGAATGACGACCGAATCACCTTCGCGTCCGAAGTAGATACGGAAGCCCGGTCCAAACGGAATCCGTAGCTCCTGGACGCCGTCCCCCACCGACCGCACGTCGCCGAAGTTTCCGAGTCGAACGCGTGCGATCCGCTGCCGGATGCGGCCTCGAGTCTTGCCATCTTGGAGGTTTCGCAACCACTTCGTGAATGGCTCGGTGCCGTCCGGCCGGACGTAGACTCGTACTTCCTGCTCTGCCGGCGCGCACAGAATGTAGCTTAAGAGCTACTTCTCGCCGACGGCGTGAGCGCGGCCAGATAGACCTCCTGCTACTCAAATCCGGAGCAGGGATCTGCGATGCCCTGATTCGCTCTCCGAATTCCCTGTTCGAGTCTGCAGGGAATTCGTTTCTAACTGCTTGGATCCACGCTGAAACTCCGCCGGTGAGGAACCCCGCGAGGCCCGAATGCGGAAGCATTCCCTGTAGTTTCCCTGCATATCAGGGATCCGCCCCTAGAGACGAGTTCGCACTCGACTCCCCCCACCGCCATTGAGTCCTTCTCTTTCAGAGACTCTGTGCGCCCGGATCGCGAGGTCGGCGACGTTCGGGGTGTGTGCGGCGATGTTGCGGGGTGCGGTTCTCGGCAGCCAACCGGAGACGGCGTAGGGAGCCCGCGAATCGTCAGGCCAGTCGCTCGTTCGCGCGATCGACCAGACGGCCGAGCGCGCAGAATCGAAGCACCTTGTGACTAGGCACCGCTCGGCGCGGCGAGCCTTCCCTCGCCGCTGACGATCTCCTCGAGCAGGTCGTGAAGCTCCTCCGGCTCGCCCCCCCGCTCGATGATGGGCTGGATCAGGTCGAGCTCGAGCGCTCGGGAGAGTCGGCCGAGCAGCTTCATCGTCGCCTCCCCGGCAGCACCGGACGGGCAGACGTAGAAGACGCAGCTCGTGACCTCGCGTCCGTCGTGGGCCAGGCTGGTCAGATATTCCCGAATCGCTCTCGGCTTCGCCGGTACACGCGCGAGGATGATCACGCCCTGGGAGGCCTTCTCGGGGCGCGAATGGGGCAGGACCGCCCCCTGCCCGACCGCGACGTTCACTTCCGCACGGACGCGCCGGAGCCCCGCGCGGATCGAGCCCGGACTCGCCCCGCTGACGAGGCTCGCTCGCTCACAGAGCGTGTCGAAGAAGTCGTCCACCGACTCGACTTCGACCTCGGGGAAGTAGACGACCTCGACGTCGGCGAGCGTGATCTGCTCGCCCTCTCCGCGCTGACGCAAGAGCTGCGTGCTGGACAGGGCGGCGGTCAAGGCCACGGATCCGCCCGCCGCCAGCAGGACGCCGGGCTCCAGGAGCCCCTGCTCCACAGCCTGATCTCCCAGGGCCATGCTCGCCACGCCCAGGGGAGTCAACGCGGTCTGCATGAAGCGCATCTTCGCCGGCAGCATCCTGCGCCAGGCTCCGAAGACCCGAACGGCCGAGCGCTTCGCGAACACGCTCCCGCCCAGGAAGAAGCCGAAGACTACGAGGGTCTCGACGCCGACCAGACTCACGAAATCGTGTCTCACGAAGAGGACCGAGAAGTAGATGAGAACGAAGCCGGCCCGCAGGTAGACCTCGGATCCCTTCTTCACCTGCTCGTTCAGCTCCTTCTGATGGGGAGCGAACATCATTCCGACGAGGAAGGCTCCGAGAAAGCGAGTCAGACCCAGCGCGCCCGTCAGGGCGGCGCCTAGCAACGAGAGGCCCAGGAACAACGCCAACGCGACCACCGCGTTCCGGCTGACATAGCTGGCCGCCAGGCTTAGCAGCTGACCGACCAGCCACCGGCCCGCATACACCGCAAAGGCTGAGCCGCCGAGCGTGCCTGCTAGCAGCAAGCCGGGCGATCCGGCTTCCCGACCGCCCAGCACCACCGCCGCGAGGACGATGACACCGATCTGGTTGATCGCCAGGTGGAAGAGTGCCTGCCCCGTCCAGTCCGAGATGGTCAGCCGGTGCTCCTGGTAGAGCTGCGTCGTGATGACGACGGAGCCCGCGGCGAGCATCAGGCTGACGAGCAACGCCGCCTGGACGGCCGACCCACCCTCGGCCACGAAGCCCGGCAGGGTCCAGCAGAGCAGGAGCGACGGCAGGAACAGGAGTGCGCTGGCCAGGAGAAGCTCGGCGGGCCCGAGCAACAGGTCCTTCAGCATGTCGGCGGTGCTCTGGCCCTCCTTTCGATGCCGGAGCATCTCCAGGTGCGTGTGGCTTCCCGCAAAGGCGAAGACCATCACCACGGCCCAGTTGGCGAGAGTCGTGAGGTCGTCCGCGAGCGGCGGCGATCTTCCGTCGACGACGGCCAGGACCGACGGCCCCATCACGGCGCCGCTCAGCATTGCGGCGACGATCATCGAGAGGTTGAACTTGAGCCTGCCGTCCCAGCCGAAGTGCCGCTCGGCGAGGGCCCCTACGCCTCGCTGCCGCAGCGCCTCGTAGCGCCGGTTGAAGATCGTGACCAGAGCCAGGATGAAGAGCGTGGCGAGCAGCAAGAGCGCCACTGCGAGTTCCGTCGAGATCATCGGCGTCCCCGCACGTCCAACCGGACCTCAGTCCCCGCACCCGTGGCCGCGCTCCCGCCGAATGCCGGCGACAGCTCGAGAAAGCGAGAGAGTTGCTGGGGCGGGACCAGCAGGAAGGCCGGGCGGGGCCGCGACTCGGCCGCCCGAGCCAGCCCGGGGCTGAGCACGACCGGCGCGAACAACCCGGGGCCGCGCAGGAAGGTCGAGGGGATCGTGCGCATGGGCTCGAGGGTAGCGCGCGGCCTCGCGACTCCGATCGGGTCCGTCGCCTGGCGGGAGCATCTCGCGCGCAGGCGCTCGAAGGCCCAGTCAGGGCCGTTTTCCCGGGCGGGTCGCTAGGAAACGGACATATCGGCGGTGCCGAAAAGGCTGCTTGACATTCCTATTCCCCCTGCCGATGAGCGTGCTTGGGCTGGCGGTAGCCGATGGACTGGCGGCGCGATGCTTCGAGCGCGTCCAGGGGGAGCGCGGAACGGCTATCGATACTGAGGCGGGAAGTACTCGGGTATCTCGGCTTTGAGCTGCTCGGCTTGTATCGATAGATCATGCATGTTTTTTCTGACCTCGGCCTCCGACTCGCCGATGATGAACCCGCCGAGGCCGAGCAGCTTGACGAACGGCCGGTTCACCGGCTCGCCGGCAGCGATGATGAGACGGCTGGTAGGCTTCGTGCCCAGGTGCTCCACGGACAGCCGCTGGTCGTCTTCACCGAAGATCATCATCTGGTGTTCGCTCACGGTCGTGTCATTCACCCGGACCGCACCCTCGATCGGGAAGAGGATGCCTCGCATGGAGGCCGGCAGCTCCAGGTTCAGGGCTTCACCGTTCCCGATTTCGATGTATGAGTAGATGACCTTCCGGTGCGTGAACGGCTGCTTTGCACTGACGCCACAGAAGTCTCCTGCCATGACTCGGATCGTGGCGTTGGGCAGCGTGACGACCGGCAGCTCGTCGGGCTGAAGCACCACCGTTCGCACGTCCCGCTCATCGGTGGCATTCCAGACGAGCTGGATGAACTCCACTTCCTCCCCCGCCGCGACAGTGTCCGGCGACGGAAACTCATGGTGAAAGGCGGGTTGGCCGGCGTGCACGTAGTAGAGCCCACCGGCGTGTAGATGGGTCTTCGTATCGCCATCGAGGCTGTCCCAGGCCATCCAGGTCCCCGCTTTCGGGAGAAAGCTCATGGCGGTCAGGCCGACGTGAGGATGCGGGCGGAAGGAGGGGGCCTTCGCCGTGTCGATCCGGACGAAGTCCAATAGGACGAGTGGGTCGACGTGGGCAATCGCGTGCTCCGTGCCGTTTCCGTCGATGTCGGTGGTGCCGATCAGCCTCAGCCCGATGTCGCCGAGCCTCGATGGATCGATGACCCGCCTTTCCTTGCGCATGAACCTCTCCCGTTCGAGTGGTAGGTAGATTGCAGCCGGCGTACTCATCTCGGGCTGGCGCACCGGTTCCACGATGGAAGCATCCCACTCGTCTGTGCGCACGGATGTCGGATGCGGATGGGAGGTCCAGTCAGGGTTTTCGGCACCGCCGCTCAGTTCGCTTCCGACGACTAGCGCCCCACCGGGGGAAAGTTGCACCTTCCAGGCATCCGCCGTTCGCGGCAAGGAGATCGTATGCTTTCCACTCCGACGAACGCGAGATCATCAACATCACGTCGAACTCCGGCCTGCTTGGCGAGGTGGCCAACATGGTCGCTCCCTATGGCGGAACAAAAGGCTAAGTCGCGTCCTTCTCGAAAGGCCTGGCCTACGAGTGGGGTGATCGCAACGTGCGGATCCATTGCATCGCCCCAGGCTGGATCATCCCCGGTCGCTCGACGACGTCGCCGTTTTCTTCGCCTCTGATCGATCCAGCTACATCACGGGCCAACAGATCGGTGTGAGCGGTGGAGCCTACATGCCATGAACCGGCACATCCGCGGCCGGAAGCGCCCGCGCCTGAATCAGAGAGAAGAGGCTGCTTCCCTCAGCGCGATGCCCTGACCTCGAAGAACGCCTTTGAGCCCCGGACCTCCTCGAGCAGCGCCTCGCGGTTCCGGATCAGCGTCTCCCGAGGTACGGCATCGGCATTCGGGAAGGCCGATCGACCGGCGAGAAAGTCGACGTTCTCCTCGGCAAGCATTCTCTCGAGGTCTTCCAATCGGGCGACCCAGGTCCGAGCGACACGCTTCGCTTGTGCGCTCTCCCCGATGCCGGGGCGATCCGCGAGCGTGACGTAGACCGGCGCGGTGTGGACGTTGCTTGTCGGCTCGAAGGAGTTGAAGTGGAGGGGCGTTCCGAACGTGTTCTCGAGGCGGGTGCCGTAGCCGCGTAGGGCGAACCAGGACGATTCATCGACCGGCTGCTTCGTCTCGAACTCGATTTCGCTCGCCCCGGCGACGCGTGAGAATCGTTCGATGACCTCCCCGTTCTGCACGAGCTCCAGGAAGGCGAGGTCGTCCTGCGTCGGGTCGAAGGTCGCCTTGCCCGTGATCTCGACTGAGGCCTGCGTCGGGAGGAAGACTTCGCCACCGATATCCACACCGTTCACGTGGAGCTCGACGATGGGGCCCGTCGTCACGAATGTGCGGCCCCGGCGAACACCTTCGAGCCAACTCGCATAGCGGAGGGGACCATCCACCTTCGTATAGAAGCGTTCGTGCCCCGGGAGATTCTGATCGCCGCAGGGATAGTCCGTCCCCGCCGTGGG
This sequence comes from uncultured delta proteobacterium, assembly GCA_963698485.1. Classification (GTDB taxonomy): domain Bacteria; phylum Myxococcota_A; class UBA9160; order UBA9160; family UBA4427; genus UBA4427. The sequence goes on from CAVORA010000010.1 coordinate 113,576, forward strand.
CGTCACTCGGAATCCCAGCGCGAGCAGCTCGTACCAGGCGTCGTAGCCGCTGCGATTGAACTGCAGCACTTCCATGAAATGCAGCAGGTCGTGGGGGGCGACCACGGCCATCCCGTCGTGTACCGCGAGCATCATCCCATTGGGCGCATAGGCATGGGCGAAGCCGTTCAGTGCGCCCTCGGCCGCGGTCGTCTCCCAGAGCAGCCGATAGATCAGGTAGTGGTCGAGATCGTGACGGGCGGTCGATGCACCAAGCGTGATCGTGTGGCCGAGAAAATGCGTCCGCGGATTCTCCTGGCCTGCGGCGAGGATGAAGTGGCCGTCCTGATAGTGTCCCTCCGGCCCATGCGCATACTGCGGCGCGATCTCGAAGTTCTCGACCTTCCCCATCTGCAGCAGGTTGGCGACGTGGATGTCTTCGGCCTGCATCATCTGCGAGATCGCCGGATTCAGCTCGGCCGAGGGCCGCGGGACATGCAGATGGTCGTCGGCGCTGTACCAGCCACGCGCGGGCATGTTGGTCCAACGCGTGAGGGAGAGCGTGTGCTCGACCGTCGCGGACGCCGTGATCTCGATCGTGGCGGTGCCTACCGTGTACTCCGGACCTTTGAATACCTTCACGGTGGCGGCTCCGCTCGGGAGCGGAATGGAGGAGGTCCCGGCGCTGTAGAACTGCGTCGAGGTGGTATACGGGTTCTCGATCCGGTCCGAGAAGCTGGCGAGCGTCGTCGCCAGATCTCGATAGCCGGCGCCCTCGTCACTCATGTCGCAGTCGCCGCCGACGCGCAGCGCGTTTGCGGCGACATGGTAGGTACCGTCAGCGCCACGGATCTCTACGCGTGCGGGAACTTCCTGTCCCGTGGCTGCATCGACGATCGTCAGCTTCAGCGTACCCATCGCTGGCACCGAGCCGGATGGAGAGAAAGGGCATCCGAGCAACCCCGTCGAGAAGACCGCCACGAGCAGGATTCGTACCGGGAGGCCGAGCGTCATAGCCATCTTCCTACCGCCAGTCTGTCATTGAAACGAATCCGGCCATGAATGGAGAGTAGTCTCCCGATGAGCCAGCCCACTCGAGGCAACTCTCTCGACTACAGCGGAGGCAGCGCAGCGATGGTGCGAATCCAGTCCGGGTCGGTTCGCGGATCCCTGGTGGGACATCGAAGAGGCAGAGAAAGAGCTCAGGCGGTCGGTGGTCGAGCTGGGCCTCACGGCCGGTCCCACCATGTACAGCTCGCCGGAGCTCCATGGCCTGCCTCCCTTGAGCGCGCCGCAGTGGGCGAGGTTCCTGTCGATCTGCGAGGAGCTCGAGGTGCCGCTCAGCTTCCATATCGGCCCGCCCGGCGGCGGGGCGCAGAAGCCGTGGGTCGAGCCGGGCCGAGACGCCCTGGCCGAGCTGACCTCGGGCCGCGGTATGCATCTGGCCGTGTACACGATCCACTCGTTCTTCAGCAACTCGTGGCTCATCTCCAACATCATCTTCAGCGGCATCCCGCTGAGGCATCCCCGGCTGAAGATCGTCTCGGGAGAATCGGGCATCAGCTGGCTGCCGTTCCTGCTGGAGGCCATGGACTTCCAGTGGCACGAGAACATCGAGAGTGAGGACAAGCGAGACATCTGGAAGGGCATGACGCCTGGCGAAATCTACCGCCGCAACTTCACCGCTTCCTTCTGGTTCGAAAAGGCCGCTCTTGCGGAGCACATCGACTTCCTCGGAGCGGACACCGTCATGTTCGAGACCGACTTCCCCCATGGCACCGCATTGACGGACGAAATGACCGCAGACGTCGCAGCCACACTGGCCACGCTCACTCCAGAGGTCCGCAAGAAGGTTCTGCACGACACGGCGGCCCGCGTCTACAACCCGAAGTAGTAGGCGGGTCCGTCGGGATTCGCGAGGCGATTCGAGCGCCCTCGGCCAGCCGGTCGAGACGCTCCTTGCGCCAGGCCGCCGAAAACTACGACGACAAGCTCGCCGGTCACGTGAGTGTGCGAGACCGTGACGACGGAACCCTGCTCGTGCCTCGCGTGGGTGCACGCTGGGGCGAGTTCTCGGTGGACGACGTCGTGCGCATCGACGCGGAAGGGAGCGTCGTCGAGGGCGAGGGGAACCTGAACCCCACGATCGTGTTCCACTTCGAGCTGCACAAGGCTCGCCCCGACATCGTATGCGCGATCCACAATCACCCGCCATCTGGCAATATCTGGGCCTGCGCCGGGGAGCTCCCGCCTCTACACGATCAAACTGGCGCGATCGGAGGCGGCCCACCGCCTCCCGAATCGGGCGAGTACAGCGCACGAAGCATCGTGCGCGAACGCGTCTCGTCCGATTCCAGCGCGTTCGTGAACGCCCGCATGACCCGGTCGCCCGCCGATTCATCCGCGGGAGGTTGCTTCGTCAGGCGATGACGGAACGCGTCCAAACCGTCCAGATGCGCCTCGCGATCAACTGGTCCTTCGAGGCGCAGAAGCGTTGCACTTGCAAAGCCCTGAAAAAGCCGAGTATTTCCCGGAACGGGCCCATTGGGGCCTGGTTGTCAGAACACGTAGTATCGACGGTGCGGAAAACGCAGCTTCGTTTACCTACTTTCTCCGATCTGCAGGCGGCCTACGACCTCCGAGTCGTCGGCGGGTGTTGCGGTACGGACCACGAGTATCTGGGCGCGATCGCGAGTGCTTGCGGCGGGCGAATTCGAGGCACGCGTCATGGCCTGTCGTGAAAAGCTGGCGTCGTCTGGCGCTCGCCAGACGACGCGGCCGCCGACCCGGGCGGCGCTGACTTCAGATCTCGAGGCGCGATTGCGCGAGGAGATCTCCTATCTGCACCGGGGGCGGAATAGCGTCGGTGTGCGACCGGCGATGATCGCAATGTTCGAAGGACGTGATCCGGTTTTCAAAGGCGCATAGCAAGCGTCACGGAGGTCTCTCTTGTCAGAAAGATACGCATTGGAATGTGACTGCGGCGAGGTGAAGTTTTCGCTCACAGGCGAGCCGAAGGTCCGCGCCTTTTGCCACTGCAACGATTGCCGGGAGCTGCTGAAGATTCCCTACCACTCGGTCACCGCCTGGGAGAAGGAGCAGCTGACCATCGACGAGGGTGCAGAGCAGGTCAAGGTCTTCCAGCATCCCGACAAGCGCATGAAGCGCTACTTCTGCGCCGCGTGTGGCGAGACTTTGTTCAACAGCAATTCGGTTGATTGGCGACTCGTGTCTCTGTTGCTGATTCGCAAGTGCAACGGAGGCGAGCTGCCAGAAGCGCTGCAACCGCAGATGCACATCTTCTATGCCAGCCGCATCGTCGATATAGACGATGCGTTGCCGAGACACGACTAGTGCAGCCCTTCGCTCGTGGCCCCGACCGCGGCGAATCCGATGCGCGTCAGGAGCGCTGTCTGCTCGCAGGACACGGGTGCGGGATAAGCGCTTCAAGCCCTGTTCTCGGCACCGCCGAGACGAAGCACTCTGACAACCAGGCCCCAATCGGCCCGTTCCGGGGCTCAGGAGAGCCTGCCGGCTGAACGCCCGACGCCGTCGAGCGCTCGAGCGGCTGCCTGTCCCGTCGTCGCTCGCACGAGCGCGGTGCCGATCTCCGCGAGGCGCCTCTTCGTGACGCGACTCGTCGGTCCGCTCACGATGAGCGCCCCGAGCGGATAGCCGTCCCTCGACAGAACCGGGGCGCCGACGACCCGCGCGTCCGAAACGATCTCCCGGTCGTTGACCGCATAGCCTAGGCGGCGGACGCGAGCGAGCGCGGCGGCGTCGTCGAGGCTCGGATGCGCACGGCAAAGCGTAGCGAGCTCTTCCGCTGGAAGGTGGGCGGCGATCGCGCGCGCGGCGGAGCTATGCGGTAGCGGCAGCTCCGTGCCAGCCGGCGCGCCGATTCGAAGGGCGTGGCGGCTCTCGACCACCTCGCGCACCCGCAGTCGCGCGTCCTCGATCGCGACGAGCATCACGGTCTCGCCCGTCTCGTCGCGAAGCGCCTCCATGCGCGGCCGCCAGGTCGCCACGAGGCTCTCGGCGGAGGTGCGTCTCGCGAGCCGCGCGAGGGCCGGGGCGATCCGCCAGCGGCCGTCCTCGCTCCGGTCGAGCCAGCCTGCCTGGTGGAGGGTCACGGCGAGGCGGTGGGCCGCGCTCTTGTCGAGGCCGGCCGTGCGCGCGAGCTCGCTGACGCCGAGGGGCTGGAGCTCGGCAAGGTGTTCGAGGAGCCGGCAGGCGTTACGGACCGAGCGGATCTCCTTGACGGTCGACATGCGGATCTCCTAAGCTGAACCGGGAAACACATACGTGTTACCAGGTAACACGACTCACAGCAAGGGAGGATTCGAGATGCCCACCGACAACGCAGGATCGGGGCTGCCGTGGGTCGAAGCGATCGCCCGATCCTTCGAGCCCCTCTCGTTCGACGGATTTCATCGAGATCGGCTCCCGGCGCTCGTCGCACGCAACGGCCGGCTCATCGCCGGCGATCTCGCCGGTGTGCCGCCGCTCGCCTTCCGCCTGCCGGCGGGGGACGCGTATACGTGGATCCCGACTGCCCACGGAGTGCGGATCGTCGAGGGCGACGCCGAGGCGGAGACCGTCGTCGAGCTCGACGAAGCGACGTTCTCCGAGTTCATCCATCAGCTGATCACGGCCGCCGGCGCCGCGATGACCGGCCGTGCGCGCATCGTGCGCGGCAGCCTCCCCGGCTGGCAGCGCTTCGAGCCGGCGATCCAATCGCTCTGCGAGGGTCGCGAGATCTACGGGCCCGAGGTCTGGAAGACCCTCGTCGATCGCGGGAGCAAGCCCCTCGACCTGGGTCGGAGCTTCTCGGTCGACGATGACGTCGAGGAGCTCCGGCACTTCTTCCAGACTGCCGGCTACCTCCATCTTCGCGCCGTCTTCCGGCCCGACGAGGTCGAGCGCTACGGCGCCGAGGTCGAGCACGTGCGGGAGAAGACGAAGCCCGGCGATCCCTTCTCCTGGTGGTCGGTCGATTCGTCCGGCCGGGAGGTCGTGACCCGGATCAACTATCTCGGCCGGCATTCGGACGTCCTGCAGTCGCTCTCTCACGACCCTCGGCTCGAGCGCTTCGCCCGCCTCGCGGGATCGACGCTCCGCGTCTGCGACGATCGACTCGACGGGCCGATGGTCTTCATCAAGAACCCGCACGTCGTGAAGGGCAACGGAGATCTGGGCTGGCACGTCGACGACGGCATCGGCGGTCATCCCGTCATGTGTCCGCTGATCCAGACAGGCATCCAGCTCGACCCCGCAAACGCCGAGAACGGTCAGCTCGGCGTGCTCGCCGGGTCCCATCGTTATTCGAAGCATTGGATCGAGTGGGGCGAGGAGGAGGGCCTGCCCGCGGTCTTCCTCGACACCGAGCCCGGCGACCTCACGCTCCACTACGGCGACGCGATGCACACGACGCCGCCGCCGACCAGCCCGGAGGCCGGCCGCCGCGCGCTCTACTACAAGTTTGCGGAGCCGAAGACCTTCGAGTGGATCCCGGCCGACTGCCACTACAACGACGCGCTCTTCCGTCCCGACGCGGCCGGAAGGACTGCGAGCCGCGCGGCCTCGGCGGCCTGAAGCTCTGGAGCCGACTGGTCGATGGCGCCTTTAGCAGGGTGGGTCCGTCGTATTGAGTCCAGCTGAAGGCTCGAAGACGGTACGGCCGTCCGCCGCTATTCAACTCTCCGTAGACGACGCTGCCATCGGCCGAAGTCGCCGTTGCAGAAAACTGCGTCACATCACCAAGCGACTCTTCCTCCGAGTCGGGGACACAGCTGAGTCTTCCCAATCCAGTGATCGACGCGGCAGGGCTGGGGCACGCGACGGTCCGCCCGGAACGGCCCATCGGGGCCTGGTTGTCAGAATGCTTCGTCTTGGCGGTGCCGAAAACGGGGCTTGAATCGCTTATCCCCAGGCCGGGAACTGCGAGTTTCGATTCCCTGATGCGGTCGACGGATTCCCGGTTCAGCAGATACGAATCCCTCTTCTTGATCGCCGGAAATTTACGCCTAACGACTCGGCATGGCGCTTGATTCTTGGCGCAATCGATGTCGCTAGAGCCCAGGATCTGGCGATACTCCCTGTATTTTCCCTGCACATCAGGGAATCGCCCACAGAGACGAGTTCGCCCTCGACTCCCCCACCGCCATTGAGTCCTTCTCTTCAGAGGCTCTTTGTGTCTGTTCGTTCTCTTCATCCGGCGGAGCCAAAGTGGTCTTTCCGTAGTGACGATCAGGCAAGTCACGCTGCACCTGAAGTTCCGTGTGGACGCGGTCTGCGTCGTAGTAGCCAACGGTTTCGCGGCGAAGGCGTCGAAGGTGGTCCTGATAGAGGACGATCGTGTGATCGAGTGACTCTCTTCGAGCACTCCCGACCCATCGCTCGGCGATCCCATTCTGCCACGGGCTTCGGAATGCAGTCCGCCGAGGCGCCATTCCGATCTGGTCGATCGTCTCACTGACTCGATCGGAGAAAATCGAGTCGTTGTCATGGATGAGGAACCGGGGAGTGATGTCGCCGGGAAAGGCCTCGCGAAGCTGTTGCATGACCCATGATGAGGTTGGATGCGCGGTGACCCCGAAGTGGATGATCTCACGTCGTCCGATTCGGCGATCTCACGGAACGAGCGCACGCGTCCCGTCGAGAGATCCTCGAGCCACTTTCAGGCGCGTGCGATGGCCTCCAGCATCGAGTGGTCGAGGCGACCGCAATCCCGTGCAATCGAATCTGGTGGCAAGACGAGTCGGTGCTCGACTCCACGTCTCTGAGCGAAGAACGTTCGTTGTCCGAAATATTTTGACGACCTACAAGAGTCCGGGTGTGAAGCGCTCGTCGAGCCAGCTCGCGAGCGCCGCCGCCAGGAACGCTTCGGCGTCCTCTTGCGCCTGTCGACGGGCCTCGCGCTCGTTCAGATGGGTGGCGCGCGCCTCCGCCATTCGGATCGCCACGACTTCCCCGTTGCCAGATCGGTCCTCCACCTCGAGGGCAGCCTCCCAATGGACGGCCACGAGGGAACCGCGCGGACCGAGATCGAGACGCTCGAAGGCCACCCGCGCGCGGGCCAGGAGCCAGGCCGGGCTGCCGCCTCCCCAGTCGTCGTCCAGGGCCATCCGGAAGCCCTTCTCGAGCACCTGCTGTGCGAGCACGCGACGGATCTCGTCGAGCGGGTCGCCGATCGCGCCGGTCTTCGAATCCATCTCATAGGCCTGCACGTCGATCACGAGGGAGCGCTTGATCGAGGCCAGTCGCTTCTCGAGAGCCGCGCGCTCGTGGAGGGGATCAAAGGCGGGGGGCGTGCCGCCGAGATTCACGATGCGCAGGAGCAGCGCGTCGCGACGCGGCGTGAGCTCGATCGTCCGGACCACCGCCTCGAGGGCGTCCCCGGGCGGTGCGCCCTCGGCGGTCTCGAGAAGCTGGGAGAGCTGGGTCTCCGACGCCGCGACCTCCTCGCCGAGCCGTGCGATCAGAGCGGTCCGATCGAGAACGGCGAGCGCCCAGTACACGGTCGGCTTCTCGTCGACCCAGGTCTCGGCGATCCGCACCCCCTCGGCCTCGCCCTTCGTCTTGCGCCCGATCTCGGCCCGCGCCGCGGAAGCCGCGCTCTCGGCATTCACCCCGGCTCCCACCCCCCAGACGTATTGGTCTTCGGGATAGCCCTGCGGTGCCCCTTTGAGCCAGCCGGGTGCTTCCGGCGGGCTCGCGCAGTGGGCGGCGCAGGCGGCGATCCCCGCCAGCACGACCACCCGGACCGCTCTGCTCCACGTTCGTCGCATTTCGGCTCCTCTCAACGCTCGTAGCTCGGATCCTGGCGATCGTTTCGCCCCGGGACGTACGAGGGTCCCAACGTCCAGAGCTCGTGGCGCCCGGAACAGACATGATCCCACACGCAGACCCGCCGGGCGATCAGCCAGGCCCCGCCCTCCCGCCGCTCGAAGCGATCCACGTCGGAGTGTGCCAACACTCCGCTGAAGGATTCTGTCAGCATTCTGAGGGAGTTGAAAGATCGGCGGGAGTACCGAGCTCAGCCGATTTCGACACCTCCAGGCCGGGCTAGCGTTTCGCGATGACGCCGCTGCCGCTGCAATTCCCTGTCCTTCTGCTCGCCGGCTGGCTGAGCGGACAACAGCAGGAAGTGATCGAGTATCTGCAAGAGGAGAACCGCGTTCTGCGCGAGCAACTCGGTGGGCGACGCCTTCGGTTCAGGGACGCTCATCGTCGCCGCTTGGCGCGCAAAGCAAAGCGCCTGGGTCGAAGACGGCTTCGGGAGCTCTCCACCTTCGTCACCCCCGACACATTGCTCCGCTGGGATCGCGAGCTGGTCGCGGAGCAATATGATGGGGGCTCGAAGAGGCTGCCCGGGCGTCCTCGGATTGAGGGCGAGATCCAACGCCTTATCGTTCGGATGGCGATCGAGAATCCGCGTTGGGGATACACTCGCATTCGCGGCGCGCTGATGAACCCAGGTCACGAGCTTGGCCGAAACACAATCAAGCGCGTGCTCGCTGAGAACGGAATCGATCCGGACGGCCGGCGTCCCGTCGCTTGGAAGACCTTCTTGTGAGCCCGTCGCATGAATATCGTCGGTATCACAGCGACGCCGGATGGGGAATGGATGCAGCATGTTGCTCGGAATCTGGTCGACTGCGAAGACGGCTTCCTCGTGAATAGCCGCCATCTTCGCCGAGTCGTCCGCGACCACGTCGAGCACTATCACCGCGGGCGGAATCACCAGGGGCTAGGCAATCGATTGATCGACCGGGGTACGGGTGGCCTCGGCAGCGGCGACCCGGTCGAGCGCCGTTCGTTTCTTCGATCCGAAGCGTGTCGTCGGCGATCCGCAGATCGCTAGGGCAGCCGCGGCGCGCTACCAGCCGACGTCGCGTCGGGCTCTTCCTCATGTGCGTCGCGAGCGCAGGGTGAGCCCGAGCAGGAGCCCCAGCAACAGGATTCGAGCGGCCATGCCGAGGACGGGAACCCGGGGCGTTGGGGTGGATTCCGGATCGTTCGGATCAGAGCCCAGGGCGATCTCCTCTCCGTCGTTCCAGCCGTCGTCGTCGGAATCCGGATCGAGAGGGTCGGTGCCCGTATCGGTCGGTCCACCGAAGATCCCCGTCCCGGTCTCGTAGATGTTCAGGATGCCGTCGCCGTCGGCGTCCGGACCCTCGAAGCGGCAGATCGCCGAGCAGCCGTCGCCGGGCGCAATGCCCCCGTCATCGCACTCCTCGCTGCCTTCGACCGTCGAGTCACCGCAAACAATTGCGACACACGAGAGCGACAAGGATTCGAGGAGAGGCGTCGTCGTGTCCACGCTCGTCGCGAGATCGGTCTGGTACTGCGCATAGCGTCCGGCCACGCCTGCGGAGGCTCCCGACGTCGCGATGTTCAGGAACGCGCTCCATGAGCCGTCGGGTGTCGGCGTGTTGCCGACCCTCACGAAGACGTCGGCGGTCGTTCCCACCGGCCCATCGAGGGACCAGGTGACATCGCTCCAGGACGACTCGACGCCTGCATCGAAGACGCGGGACTCGAAGCTCCCGGCGGCGGCGTACGGACTCATGCGCAGCCAGTCGACCGAGAGGACCGGCCCTCCCAGCAAGAGATCGCTCGCGATCGGTCGCATCGGCCCCGCGATGCCGATGGCGTGGGACGCCACGGGCGCGCCGTCGACGTGGAAGTCGACGCTCGCGGCCCGCCAGATGATCTCGAAGTGATGGGGAACGCCGAGCATCACCGAGGGGAGCGGCGTATCGATGGTCCCCGCGCCGGCGCTGCGCGCCAAAAGCCCCGTCCCGGTCGACCCGGTGCTGAAGATGGCCCACGGAGGACCATTGAGCGTATCGCCGAGGCCGACGTGTTGATTCGCCACGGCCTGGAAGGTCGCAACGAAGGAGAGAGAGCGCTCGCTCGTGTAGTACGCATTGGTCGCGGCGCTCGCCGCGTCCAGCGTCATCGATCCGCCCCCGACGGTGGCGCCTCCGCCGGCCGACCAGATCGTCTCGGACCAGTCGAGCGGCAGCGAAGTGCCATCGAGCTCCTCGCTGAACGAGGCCGCCAGCGAAATCGCTCCGTCGTCCCGGGACAGGATCTCGATGTTCCCATCCGGCGTGCCCGCGACGAAGTCCGCGACGCTCGTGTCCGTGAAGCAGACTGGATCCGGGAGGCCCGGCGTCGTGAACGTCGCCGGCGCGCTCGCGAGCGGCGGCTCGATGCCGAGATTGGCGGAGGTGTCGGCGGAGCGGGCGCGGTAGGAGTAGATCGTGTCGGGGAGTAGGTTCGTCAGCACGATCGAGTGCTCGGTGACGAGCACCGGATCGGAGACCTGGGACGTGAGCGCACCGGGATCGGTTCCAAAGACGACCTCCGAATCGGAGAGGTCATCCGTCTGCCAGACGATCGTGGCGGTGCCGTCGACATTGGGTGTCGAGACGAGCCCAGTCAACACGGGCGGAGTCGTATCGGGGGCGTAGCTGGCGACGTAGCTGCCGCTCTCTGCTGCGAAGACCGCGTATTCGACCCCCTTGATCGTCTCGAGAACGAAGGTTTCTGGCAGGCCGTCTCGGGTCAGCGTGACGAGGGCGCCCGCGGTCGTCGTCGAGGGCAAGAGCGCACGCAGGTTCCGGGCGTCGGGCGCCTGCGTGACAGCGAACTGGAGCGCCGTTCCGTCCCAGACGATCGAAGAGAACGTCGACGCGTTGCGCCCGTCGAGCCACTCGAGCATCTGGCGTCCGGACACGACGGGCACGCCGCGCGCCTGAGCCGAGGCGACGATCGCGGCAGCGCCGCTGATCGATCCCGACCCGCCGTCGGTATGCATGTTGGCCGTGAAGGCTCCGAAATACTCCTCGGGACCGAGCGCCCGGTCGAGGAGCGTGTCGATCGTGAACGGATAGCTCTGGCCCGACTCGTCAGTCATCTGGGTGACAGCCTGATACACATCGATGAAGCTGCCGTCGAGCTCGGCGAAGCGCATCGGCATGCCCGAGCCCGTGAACAGGCCCGGCCGGTCAGCGACCCAGCCGGGCGGCCAGTAGTAGTAGTTGGTGTCGAGGCGCACCCCGTGCGAGAGCTCTACCGCAGCCTGGGTGGCCCATTCGCTCCACGCGATGCAGTGCGTGCGATTGCTGTCCTGTCCGGGAAGGCTCGGGAACTGCGCCGCGAAGCTGGCGAGCTGACTCGTGAAGTTCGCGTCGAGAGAGCTTTCGGTCCAGTCGGCGCAGCCGGTGTTGACGTGCACCCCGAGCTCGAAGCCCTGATCGTGGTACGAGAGGGCCTGGGCGTCGGACATTGCGGCACTGGTGTAGATATAGGAGCTGCTTCGCACGCACTCCCAATCGTCCACCGAGCAGGCCGTCGGGTCGGCGGCCAGATTCGCTTCGAAGCGATCGATGGTGCCGCCGCAACAGCCATGCTGATCCCCTGTGAGGATGACGACGGCCTCATGACGGCTCGGGAAATACCAGAAGCGCGGCATCGGCGCCTCGACGAGCTCGGCCATCAGGCGCACGAGCAGTCGCTGTTGCTCGTCGGCCTGTGGGATCGCCACCTTGTCGAGATCGATCCAATCGGTCTGCGGGTCGCCGGAGGCGGCGCCGAAGAACAGATCGTTGGCACGCAGCGGAGGCGTGCCGTCGCGTTCCTGACCGGCCCAGGCTGGATTGCCTTGACGCGTGTAGACGACCGAGCGTGCCAGATCGTAGGTGAACGCGATCGCGTGGCCGCCCAGGCCGCCGACCGGGTGCACGCTGACCGCAGGGCTGCTGGTCGGCGTCGTCGCGTCGGAGTAGAGCGTCGCGACCGCGGTCGCGCCGGCGAGCGCGTAGAGATCGGCGGTCCCGTGGAACTGAAGGGTCTCGCCAACGAGTCCCGAGCCGGCGGGATGGCTCGTGTCGATCTGGAGATATCCCTCCGCGAGCGTTCCGGTCGGCCCGGACAGACCCAGCAGGCCGGCGAGCTGAGGATCCGGGCGCATCGCGAGGAGCTGGCCGCCCGCGTTCACCCAGGTATCGAGCAGCCCGACCTCGGCCGCCGACAGCGCCGTCTCCCCCAGGATCACGAAATCGTGCGCGTCGAGCAGCGACGCGTCGAGAGCGGACAGCTCTGCGACCGAGAAGGAGTTCAGTCCCTCGTTGCGAAGGATCTCGGCGAAGTACTTCCCAAAGGGGTTACCCGGGTTCGCGAGCACCAGGATCGGTCCACCCGGTCCGACGTCCGGCGGAGCTCCTTGTGCACTGGAGCGTACGGCGACGATCAGCGCACAGAAGAGCAGGAAGCAGATCGAGATCCGGCGCTTCATCGAAACTCCTCGTCGCCGCCGACGACCTGGCCGCTCGGGCAACGATCCTCCGTCGGTGGGTGGAATCCGGCAGACCGCCGTCCACCGTTGCAGACTAACCGCAATGCTCTTCGCGGTGACGAGGAAATCCCCTGATTTCCTTTCGTTCGCAGCCACCCAAGACCGATTTCGTCTGCTCCGAATCTGCATGCGGCAAAGTGTCACGGTCGAACGGGGTGAAAAATCGACTCTCTCCCGTCGATTCGTTGCCCTCGTTCGATGCCATTTCAGGTATAACGGGACTTGCTAGTCCCACTGGGAAGGGGGAACGATGTTGCCGCTCTATGCTCGCTCGGCTTTTTTCTCGCTCGCGCTCTTGATCAGTCTGCTCGTCTTCGGCTGGGGATCCGCTGCCCACGCGGGGCTCGCTGGCCAGAGTCTCGACGCAGGCTACTACCTGCCCGACACCGTGACGCCCTATGGTCCGGCCGTCTTCACGCCTTCGAGCTTCGTCGTCGGTCCGGGATTGGAGACGATCGCGGACGTCGAAGGCGTCACCAATCTGCTGATCGATTTTTCGGACACGAGCCTGACGATCACGCTCGAAACGGTGCTCGCGACTCCGACCTGGAACGCCGCGTCATTCAGCGGCTTGATCTTCGACTCGGTCGCACCGCTCGGTATCGCGGCAGCGACGGTCAACGCCTCGACGACGATGGCGGGCTTCGACGACTCCCGCGTGACGTTCAACGCGAATCAGATCCTGGTGAACTGGCAGGGTCTCAGCTACGTCGACGGCACGGAGCTCACGATCGACTTCGGCTTCGTGCCGGAGCCCGGCACCGCGCTCCTGCTCGGCCTCGGCCTCGCTGGCCTGGCCTCGCGCCGCGAGAGCGCCTAGCCGTCGCCATCGGTCGCGCTGATCGGGTTCGGGAAGGGCGAGACGGCTGCAGCCCCGCTATCCCTCGGCAGATATCCTCCCGCCGATCGCTCGCGCCCTTCGTCTCCCGCATCTGGGCGTCGGCCGCGTGCCGATTTCTTCAAGACGAGGCATCCAACCGACGCGATCCTATCCTCTTCGAACACGGGGGAGGAGTCCATCATGAGTGAAATCCACGAGGTCTACGCCTACCTGCGCGTCTCCGGCGCCGCGCGGGCGATCGACTACTACCGCGAGGCCTTCGGCGCACGGGAGAAGTTCCGCCTCTCGGAGCCCGGCGGTCGCGTGGGCCACGCCGAGCTCGACTTCGGCGGCACGACCGTGATGCTCTCGGATGAGTTCCCCGAGATGGGGATCGAAGGTCCGAAGTCGATGGGCGGGACCTCGGTGACGATCCATCTCCACGTCGAGAATGCGGACGCCGTCCTCGCGCGCGCCGAGAAGGCGGGGGGCGAGATCGTGCGTTCGGCCGTCGATCATTTCTATGGCGAACGGTCGGGGACGCTGCGAGATCCCTTCGGCCACGAATGGAACGTCGGCCACGAGATCGAGTCGGTCTCGACGGAGGAGATGCAGCGCCGCTACGACGCGATGTTCGAGGAGTAGCCCGCTCCGGCGACCCGCCCGATCGGGGATAGCGCCGACCGTCTTCCCCATGGAACGGACCGAGTCGCTTCGCGGACGAGCGCTTCCGCCGCTCGCGTGAAGATCCTGGCTCATCCGGATGCGGAGATCCCGAAGAAGCGGGAAGCCCGTCTCGAGGACACCCTGCGCCCGCGACCTCGTCGACCTTTCCGGTTCGAGACGCTGTGCTCGGCTCGAGATGGCGGGGCTCGATGAGGCCGCGACGCCGAGCTGAATCGATCCCCGCCGTACGACAAGACTCAGAATCGATCAGGGCTTCGCCGCGCCGGCGGCAGATCACGCGCCCCGATCATACGACGATTCCACTTCCTTCCCGCGACTCTGGATCGGCGGCGTATCCGCATCCTTGCCAGCCCCGCGACGCCACCCGCTCCAATGAGCATCATGGCGCTCGCGGCGGGTTCCGGCGCCAGGATCATCCCGGCACTCCAGGGCGAGAGCCCGTTTTCGAGTCCCCATGGCTCGCCGTCGGAGATCCGATTTCCGGAAGGGAAGACTGTGCTCTCGTCGTAGAGCGCACCGCTCACGGCCGTGTTCCCCCAGAACACGCCGGTGAGATTCGCGTGCCGGAGGTCGGCGTCCAAGAGATTCGTTCTCTGCAAGAGGGCATACGCCAGGTCGACGCCGCTGAGGTCGGCGCGTGTCGCGATCGCGAATCTCAGGTCGGCCCCGTATAGCGTCGAATCGCTCAAGGTCGTATCGACCAGAAGCGCATAGCTCAGGTTCGCGAATGACATTTCGCATACGCTCAGGTCTGCTGCGATCGAGTCTGAGGCGAACAGGTCGGCGTCCCGGAGGTACGCGTCCTGCAGGAATGCGCCGCTGAGTCCAGCGTAGGGCTCGAGATCGGTTCCGTTGTAGAAATTCGGGATCAATTCACCGAGCTGCACGCCGGCATTCGAGTAGATCGGACGGAGCGTGCCATCGGTTTCTTGATAGGTCGCGGCCCGCGCGGAAGGGATCGCGAGGAAGATCGCCGTGAAGGCCGCGAGGACGGTCGCGAGGTGAATGCGCATGCGGATTGAGTTCCAGTCCAGGTTCGATGCAGACTCGGCGTCCTACCACGCCAAGCGTGGCCGAATCGTTCTTGATTCGCCGAGGCCTCGTGAGCGCCTCTTTGATCCGCTCGTGTGCGTCGGGATCGGCAAGTCATCGGCCGAGCACGAGCAGATCGACTGAGCGAGTCGGGCATGCGCGCGGCACCACTCGGCGTGCGACCTAACCATACTCAACCGTCCATCTCCGGGCCGTACCAGATCGGCGACGTCCAGGCGCGCTCGCGAATCGATTTCGGCAACCGGGGATCGGCGCAGCGCCCCGACTCTGCCTGCTCGGGGATCGATGCGCAGCGAAGCTGCGTCCAGCGACAGCTGGGCATCTCGACCACGCGCGCATAGTAGACCGCCCGCTGCGCTGGATCGAAATCGGGGTCGGTCCAGACGCCGCAGACAGAGTCCATTCCCCTCCCGCTCGGCTCGCACGTCTCGAGATCGAGATCTTCGGCGGTCGATGGAGTGCCCGCGACGTCGACGACCTGCTGTTCGTACACGCCCCCCTCGCCGACCCAACCCTTCACGATCTGGATGCGCTCGAGACGATTGCCCGGGTGGTCGGGTGTGCCGACGTCGCGGAGTGCCGTCGCGAGGAAGCTCGGCGCCTTCTTCTTCGAGCCCGGGGCGGGGGCGGGAAGGATGCCACCCATCGGAACGCTTCGGGCGTCGGCCTCGGCGACGGGATCGGCTGCGTCGCAGAGGGCGGGGTCGAGGTCCCAGCCGCCGAAGAAGCGTGGAGTGATCCGCGGGCCGCTGGTTCCGAAGACCTCGCGGCGCTTGAGCGCGTCGAAGATGGCGTCGCGCGTGTTCTCTTCCGCGTAGACGCCGAAGAGGCCGCCCGGATTGCTGTTGGTCCGGCCGACTGCCAAAGGGTCTCCCTCCGCATCCGTCCATTCGCCGACGTTGCCCATCGTTCCGTCGTGGTCGTCGGTGCTCGCCCCGAAGCCGAATCGAAAGGGGTTGACGCCGATCCGCGCCTCCTCGGCGAGGCCGGCGACGAGCGCATAGCGCGCGTAGTCGTTCCGATCGACACAGCCCTTGCCGACGAGCGCGCCCGACCCGATCTCGCCCTCACAATCGGGCGGCGGCTTCGGGGTCATCGCGCGCATCTTCTCGAAGTCGCACAGCTCGTCCGTCCCGTTCACGCCGACCAGGCCGTTTCGGCATTCGGAGTCGCCCTTGATCTGCATGATCTCGACGACCGGCTCCATCTCGGCACGAAGGCGCGCGAAGCGTCTCTCCTGCAGGACGTTCAGGGTGCCGGGATATTCGGTGCGGAACATCCGTCCGTCGCTCAGGTTGGGGTTGTGCGGGATGGCGAGGACGTCGCAGCCCTCGATGCCGTCGATGCACTCGTCGCGCAGCTGCCGGAGCATGATCAGCGGCTCGGGCTCCTCGAGGGCGTGAATCGGCCTCGGCAGCGTGATCTCGTTCCGGAAGATGATGTTGCGATGCACCTTCGAGAGCTCTGGCGACAGCGAGTATTCGTAGGCGACGAAGGTCGTGAACGCGCAATCGGCGCTTCGGTCGTAGAACTGCTCGGCGGCGTTCCGGACGTCCTGCCAGGGCTCGACGATCGCGTCGCGACAGCGTCTCCCGTCCTCGCCGCAGACCTCGTCCGCCTCCGCTGCCAGATTGCGACGGACCACGAGCTGGACCAGGTCGAGGAACGCCATCGACTCCATCCGGATGCCTTCACCGCGATAGAGTCGGCAGCTCTCCGTATCGAACACGCTGGATCCGGGGCGCGTGCAGAGCGCGACGTTCGCCAGCTGCTCGGCGTGGTCGGTGACGGCCGCGAAGTCGAGTGGCCGGTCGATCTTCTGGACCCTCGTGGGCCGCCCCTGCTCGTCGAGGGGCGCGATCGAGATCTCTTCGCCGCGGGCGAAGCGATAGGCGTCTGCGGGGGTCGTCCGCGTGTCGAAGACGTAGGCGTCCATCGACAGGCTCGTGTGGACGTGGAGGTCGCCGAAGAGCGCTCGGCGCTGGGGAGTACGATCTCGACAGGGCGCCCGGCTCGCTGGCGACGCGGGGGAGTCGATGTCCGCCTGAGAGGCCTCCGCATCGCCGCGCTCGGGCGCGGGCGCCGAGCAGGCGACGAGGGTCGTCAGCAGAAGCAGCAGGGGCCCGAGTCCCCGGGATCGAATCGAGAGCCGTCCGTGCATCGCCATTCCTCTCCGTTCCGTCGACGCACGGGATCGCTCGACTCCGAGCGCCGCGCCCGCATCACGGCTTCGAGCGTAGAGGAGATCGACCCCGCGTCGTCAGCGCGCGCAGGAAAACATCTCGGCGACTCCCTCCTGGTCGCCGAGGCCGTCCCGCTCTAGTCGGCGCGGACGGGACTTCGCTCTGCTCGCCGCGTGTCGCGCACGAAGCCGATCTGCTGGACGATCAGCCCGCCGATCGTGTCGCCCACGTCGACGAGCAGCGCCACGTGCCCACTGGCCGATCGACGCGGACGCGCGTCGAGTCGCATGCGCAGCTCGAAGAGGCCAGGGCTTTCGACCCGGCGCTGCTCGACCGGACCGCCGCCGACGAAGCCGAGCTCGAGCGCCAGCGGGGCGACCGCATAGCCCCGGAGCACCAGGTCTCCGTCCGCGGCCTGCAGCGCGATGATGCCTCGGCGGCCGACCCGCCAGCCTCCGGGATACGACGCACTCGCCGGCTGCCAGACGAGCCAGCCGTCCGAGAAGCGCTCCGAGTGCGGCACCCAACGAAGGTCGAGCCCATTCGGCGCTTCCTGCGCGGGCCAGTCGACGGGCTGCCCGCTTGCCTCCGCCGCATCCCACTCGTGCGGCTCCCGATCGCCCGGTGCGTCTGCCCCGAGTCCCGCTCCCCGCGGCGGATCGTCGTCCGGAAGCCCTCCGCTCGACGTCGCGAGGAGCGCCTCGGCGACCGACTTCGCAACGATCGCGTGGCCCGTCTCGTTCAGGTGACGATCGCGAGTAAAGAGGAGAGCACCCCCCGCCGTGGCCCGCCGGAAGGGCTCGAGCATCGGCGTTGACGCGATGCCCTCGCGCGCGAAGAAGCGGGCGAGCCGACGCTCCGGAACGTTCCAGTCGATCATCTCTGCCAGCGAGCGACCCGCGGCGGCACTCTCGATTTCGAAGGCGATGCTCTGTGGGGTCGCGACGACCTGGGGCTCCGAGGGCAGCACCACGACGTGCAGTCGCGCGCCGAGCGCGGCGCAGCGGTCCCGCAGCGCCAGGATCAGCGACTCGGTGTCGCGCCAGTCGCGCTCCCAGGGATGGGCGAATGGATGATCGCGGAAGACCTCGAGGAACTCGCGCGGCGGGTCGCCCTCGGTGAGGCGCTCCTCGGTGGAGCGCGGTCTCTCGGGGCCGACGCGGGGCGCGAAGAAGCCCCGCTCGATCGTCGCGAAGGCGCGCGAGTGGCGTCTCGCGAAGGCGCGCCGGGGCGTCGCCCAGGCGACGTCGAGATCGCCGTCGTTCCTTGCGCGAAGGTAGGGGCGGATCGCGTCCCCCGGGCTCACCTGGGTGCGACCGGCCAGCGCGAGCGCGTTGTTCGCGACGTCATTTGCGGGGTAGAGCGCGAGCACGACGATCGTCGGCGCGAGTCGCGCGGCGAAGCGATCGAGCAGCAGGATCTGCTGGCCGGTTCCGTAGTCGACCGTCGACAGATTGTAGACCTCGGCGCGGCGACCCTTCGAGACGAGTGCTGCCTCGACGAGGCGGGTGAGCATCGACTCCGCCGGGACGGCTTCGGCGACCAGGAAGGAGTCGCCGAGAAAGACGATGCGTTCGATCCCGTCGGCCGGCGGGCCCAGGGGCAAGGCGCGCCCGCGCAGACCGTCGTCATCGAAGGCGACCTCGTGACCCTGCGCTGCGTCGAGGGGCGACGTGAAGCGGTAGCGATGGGCCGGGATCGCTCGGAACCCGAGCTCGGCGTCGAGCTCGAGCGGGGACTGGTGGAACCTCGGCGGCGGCAGGACGAGCCTCGCCGCGAGCTCGACGACGAGGGCCGCGACCAACAGTGACACGAGGAGCGTGATCGAACGCGCGAGCTTCAGGGGATCACGCCGTCGCAGGAACCGAGGTTTGCGGCTCGCGTTTCGTGACCCGAAAGGACATCGAGAGCGCGAGCACGCCGAGATGGACGGGGATCGGGAAGGCGATGCCGAAGAAGACGCCGTAGAAGAAGAGCGAGGCGACGCCAGCCACGAGCACGTAGTGCGCCGCGAGCGTTCCGTAGCCGAAGGCCGCGAAGGGCAGGGCGGAAGCCACGCGGTCTGCGAGCTGTTGGAGCATGGGACGAGGGTAACGGATTCGTGAAGCGAACGTCGGTCGAGTATTGGCACAGCACGAGACGAGAGCCTGGGGATCTCGTGTCTCGCTGATTCCGAACGGGCCCGTTCTCTACGCACGGATACTGCGTCACCGACTCCTGGATCATTCGCATGGGCGAATCGTTCGTGACGCAGAAGGACGAGCCCGGGATCGCCCACCCCGATCGCAACGGTCACGAGGCCTACGCGACGGCGCTGGCGACATCGTTCCTGTCCGAGCCCGGCACGGGCATCGGGCTCGGGGCAGGGCTCTTGACGCTGACGTGTCTGGGGCGCGTGTGGTGTCGAAGCCGCGGGCGGGGCGACGCGGCCTGGATCGGCTGGATGCGCTACGGCGCAAGTTCGGCGGGTGGGGTGAGCGGTCGCCGTCCCGGAAGATGCTGCGGTGTCGTTGGCGTCAACCCGTGAATCTGGCCCGAATCGGTCGCCGGCCCGATCGTCCGATCGAGCCAGTCGATCATCTCGTCGGCGGCGTGCAGCACGCTCTCGCGCGCCCAGTAGTGGTGCCCTTCCTCCGGAAGCTCCACGTAGCGCACGGGAGCGCCCTGCCCGATCAGCGCGTGCGCGAATCGCCGGGCCTGCAGCGGAGGCGTGCCGGCATTCTCGTCCGCGCCACCGTGGACCAGGAGCAGGGGCGAGCCGACGCGGTCCGCCTGAAAGAAGGGCGAGATCGAGGTGTAGACCGCGGTCGCATCCCAGAACGAGCGCTTCTCGTGCTGGAAGCCGAAGGGCGTGAGCGTGCGGTTGTAGGCGCCGCTCATGGCGATGGCCGTCGCGAAGCGGTCCGAGTGGATGAGCAGGTTGGCCGCCGAGAAGGCGCCATAGCTGCGGCCGGCCACTGCGATCCGCCCCGGCGCGGACACTCCGATCGAGACGAGATGGTCGACCGCGGCCTCTGCGCTCGAGAGCAGCTGCTCCAGGTAGTCGTCGTTCACACGGCCCCCTTCGAAGAGAATCGGCACAGTCGGGTTCATCAGCACGGCATAGCCGGAGACCACGGCGGCCAGCGGCGAAGGGCCCTTCACCTGATGGAAGCGGAAGGCGCGCACGTCGACCTGTTCGGCATGCTCCCGATCCGTGAACTCGTAGGGATAGATCCATACGAGCGTCGGAAGCGGTGGGTCGCCCGGCTTCCAGCCGCGCGGGAGATAGAGCGAGCCCGACAGCGCGACGCCGTCCGCTCGGGCATAGTGGACGCGCTGACGCGTCACGCCCTCGAGATCGGGATAGGGCGTCTCGAAGGGACGGATCGAAGTGCGCGTCCCGGAGTGCACGAGGTAGAGATTCGGCGGCTCGCTCTCGGTCTCGCGCGAGGTCAGCAGCTCGAGGCGCTCCGGGTCGAGCACCGCGAGCACCGTCTCGAAGACGCCCGGCTCTGCGCTGAACACCCGCCTCGTCTCGCGCGTGCGCAGGTCGAAGACGTCGAGGAAGGGACTCGGTCCCTCGTCCCCGAGCCCATCGCCCGCGAGGAAGATGCGGCCGTCGGATTCGAGCACGAGGCCTTCCTCGCCGTCGACGCGAATGGCTCGGCCCGCGTCCTCGAAAGCCTTTGCCGTCGAGGCGCTCCAGATCATGCTCGGCCCGTCCTCGAAGACCACGAAGATCTCGACGCCCGTGCCGTCGCCGGTGCCCGTGGCGTAGTAAGGCGTCCCCGCCGTCGTCCATCCGAACCTCGCGATCGCGCGTTCGCTGCGCACGAGCTCGACTGCCCCGCCGGCCTCGGAGGAGCTCTCGATCAGCATCCAGCGATCCTGCAGCGAGCCGTCCTCGCCGCGCGTCCGCTCGATGAAGCCCAGCGCGGTCGGCGAGCCCGGTCGCCACGCCGCTCGACGTGGATCCTCGCGCCCCGTCTGCGGCGCTTCGACCTCGAAGCCGGAGGGACGCGACGCGTAGAGCCGGGCTCCGGAATCGAGGTCCCAGAGCTCGACGACGCTCGGGAACTGACTGGCGGGAACCAGTCGCGAGAAGGGGCGCTGGATCCGCTTGAGGACGGCGAGAGATCCGTCCGGCGAGGGATCGATTTCCTGGATCAGGCCCGGGGTCACCGACAGTCGCTCCACGCTTCCGTCCGTTCCGACGCGTGCGAGCTCGACGGAGAAATAATGCTCGAAGAGGTCGTCCGCATAAGGGCTCTGGAGCAGATTCGCGTAGGTTCGCGTCGGCGCGGGCTCGTCGAAGCGCTCGATCGTCAGGGGTCCGATCCGCTCCGCTGGCAGATCGCCGGCGCCTCGGGGCACCAGGCGACAGAGCAGGCTCTGCGCATCGAGCCACGTGCAGGGCGGACCCCAGGCGGGATTCACCGGGACGTCCAGGACGCGGGCGCGTCCGAGCTCGACGTCGAAGATCGCGAGCTTCGACCCGGTCGCGGAGATCATCAGGGCCAAGAGCCTCTGCCCGTCGGGTGAGAAGCTCACGTGGTCGAACACCGCGCCCTCTTCGGGTCGCCACTCGTAGTCAGGCGGGGCGCCGCCTCGATCGATGCGAAGGATCTCGATCCGCTCGATCAGAGGCTCGACGCCCGAGGTGCGCGTCGCCGGATCGAAGCGGAAGCCGGCGAGTCCTCGGCGCGGCTGAGCGAGCCGCTCGAAACGAATCACCGCCTGCCGGTATAGCAGCGCGACCTGCCTCGACGTCGCATCCACGAGCGGGGTCGGCGGCGGGCTGGCGGTGAGCAGACGCACCAGGGAGGCGCTCGGCTCGCGATAGTCGGAGGTCGCGGGCAGGGGCGCGGGGCTGGTCGGAGACGGCGTCAGCGCACAGGCCAGCGAGCACGCGACGAGGATCGAGAGCGAGAGGATCACGCAGACGGAACGAGCCGGCAGGGCCATCGAGCTCTCCTGATTCGGGGTTGGGCGGGTGCCACTTGCCGCTCAAGGCGCAGGGTAGCCCCGGTGAAAGATTGCTGATCAGAATGACTCGGATCGGCGCGGATGAACAGAGCGCTCGTTCTTCCGGGGACGCCGCCGCCTCTGGGTCCGACGCTCGCCCGCACTCCGACGCTCGCTGCGACTCGAAGGGCGCCGTTCGCAGACCCGTCGGATGCTTGCGTCCCTGCGCGGCCCAGCGTCACTCGGTCATTGCGGCAGATCCCGCAGATAGGCTCGGATCCACTCCCATGGAACGTCCGTCGCCATCAGGTCGTTGTGATCGGTTCCGGGAAGGACCCGCACGTCCGCGCGCGTCGGGAGCGCGCGGACGAATGCGTCGGTGAAGCGTCGTGGGATGATGGTGTCGTTCTCGGCCGCGATGACCAGCACGTCGACGTCGACGCGACGTGCATCGGGGAGGGTGTCGAAGGGATGCTTCATCAGCGGCCCGACGGGCAGCCACGGAAGGTGGAGTCCGGCCACGTCACGAAGGCTCGTGAAGGGGCTGATCAAGACGAGGCCGTCGATGTCGCGACGGGCCGCTACGTGCAGGGCCATGGCGCAGCCCATGCTGCGGCCCATCAGCACGAATCGGCTTTCCGGGTGCTGCGCTCGGACCCAGTCGAAGTGGGCGAGGGCATCGTCGCGCAGAGCCCGCTCGCTCGCCGAGCCCTCGCTGTCGCCATAGCCGCGATAGTCGATGAGATAGGCCGTGACGGACGCGAGCTCGAGCATCGGCCAGGCGTTGTAGACGACGGGCTCGGCGTTGCCGCCAAAGTAGAGCAGGACCGTGTTGCCCTCGCTCGCCAACACTCTCACGCCGCGCAGAGGCAATCCGCTCACGACGTGCTCCACCGGCTGGATCCGCGGGTGCGCGGGTGGAGCGACGGAGCTCGCTCCGATGAAGAGCAGCCGGTCCTGCTGGAAGTAGTAGAGGGCGCAGCTGGCGACGAAGACGCCCGCGCCGATCAGGCAAAGCGCGACCAGGAGCTTCATCGGTCTCACTCCTGCTCGCGGGGCATGCGCTCCCGGAGGATCGACTTGCGCGCGGCCCGAACCTCGTCGAGCCGTCTCACGGGTGCCTGGTGAGGCGCCTCGCGGAGCAGGCTCGGGCTCTCTCTCGCCTCGCGTTCGATCGCGCGCATCGCGGCCACGAAGGCGTCGAGGGTCTCGCGACTCTCGGTCTCGGTGGGCTCGATCATCAGCGCATGGGGCACGATCAGCGGGAAGTGGCTGGTGGGCGGGTGGAAGCCAAAGTCGATCAGGCGCTTGCAGACGTCCGTCGCGGTGACGCCCTGGCCCGTAGTCTGGTCTCCGACATCGCCTCGACACACGAACTCATGCATGTTCGTCCGGTCGAAGGGGACCGGATAGACGTCTCGCAGGAGCACGCGGAGGTAGTTCGCGTTGAGCACGGCATGCAGCGAGTTGTCGCGCAGCCCCGCGTCGCCGTGGAGTGCGATGTAGGCGTAGGCGCGCACGATCATGCCGAAGTTGCCGTGGAAGGTGCACATCCGGCCGATCGACTTCGCGGGACGGGCGAGTCGGTAGCGAGGCTCCGTCTTTTTCTGCTCGTCGCTCTCCGCGTGCTCGACGATCGGTCCTGGCAGGTAGTCGCGCAGCCTCTCGGAGGCGCCTAACGGACCCGACCCGGGACCGCCGCCGCCGTGGGGCGTCGAGAAGGTCTTGTGCAGGTTGTAGTGCATCAGGTCGATGCCCAGGTCGCCCGGCCGAAGGACGCCCGCGAGGGCATTCATGTTGGCGCCGTCTCCGTAGACGAGGCCCCCACAGCCGTGCACCAGCTCGATCACCGCTTCGATCTGCTGCTCGAAGAGGCCCAGCGTATTCGGGTTGGTGATCATCAGGCCGACGACCGACTCGTCGCAGGCCGCCCGCAGCGCGTCGAGCCGGATGTTGCCCTGCGAGTCGCTCGGGATCTGGAGCACCGAGAGCCCGGCCATGCTGGTCGAGGCCGGGTTCGTGCCGTGCGCGGAGTCCGGGATCAGGATCTGGCTTCGATGTCCCTGGCCCTGGTCCTGCTGATAGGCGCGCATCATGAGCAGCGCCGTCAGCTCGCCCTGTGCGCCCGCGGCGGGTTGCAGGGAGACGCCAGCGAAGCCTCCGATCTCTGCGAGCCAAACCTGGAGCCGATGCATGATCTCGAGCAGACCCTGCACGGACTCCGGCGGCTGGAGCGGGTGGGCGTTGGCGAAGCCCGGAAGCCGCGCCAGGTCTTCCCCGATGCGCGGGTTGTACTTCATCGTGCACGAGCCCAGGGGGTAGAAGCCCGAGTCGACACCGAAGGAACGTTGGCTGAGGTGCTGGTAGTGGCGAATCACGTCGAGCTGGGAGAGCTCGGGCAGGGAGAGGTCGTCCCGCAGCAGCTCTTCGGGAAGCTCGGATTCCGGCACGTCGAGCTCGGGAAGGCTGATCGCGCAGCGACCGGAGACACTCTTCTCGTAGAGGGTCGGCTCGCTCATCGGGCGACGCTCCCGGACGAGACCGTCTTCCGGAGCGTCTCGACCAGCGCGTCGAGATCCTCGCGCGTGTGCAGCTCGGTCACCGCGACCAGCAGCTGGTCTTCTCGATCGTCGAAGTCGAGCCCGAGCGGCCGCCCGCCGAGGACGCCGAGCTCGGACTCGATCGCGCGACTCGCGCGCTCGGCCTCGAAGGGCAGGCCGACGACGAACTCCTTGAAGAAGGGACGATCCGGCGCCTGCGGGTTGATCACGCAGCCGGGCAGGGTGGCGATCTGCTTCGCGGCGTAGTGGCTCTTGTGGTAGCAGAGCTCGGCGACCCGGCGAAGGCCGCTGCGCCCGAGCGTGGCGAGGTAGACCGCGGCAGCCAGCGCCATCAAGGCTGCGTTCGTGCAGATGTTGCTCGTCGCCTTCTCGCGCCGGATATGTTGCTCGCGCGTCGACAGCGTGAGCACGTATCCGCGCTCGCCCTCCGCATCGACGGTCTCGCCGACGAGTCGGCCCGCCGTGCGGCGCACGTGGGCTTGCTTCGTGGCCAGGATGCCGAGGTGCGGACCTCCGAAGGACGGCGCGATGCCGAGCGACTGGCCTTCGGCGGCGACGAGATCCGCGCCGTCGTTGCCGGGCGTCCGGAACATCCCGAGCGCGATGGGGTCGGGCACGGCGATCAGGAGCCCGCCGACCGCATGCACCCGGTCGGCCAGCTCGGCCACGGGCTCGAGCTGGCCCAGATAGTTCGGGCTCTGCACGATACACGCTGCGGTGTCGTCATCGAGGAGCGGGGTCATCTCCATCCCGTCGGTCGCCGCGGCGTCGGGCACGACGAGGTCGGCGTTCGCACCCCGGAGATAGGTCGCGACGACCTCGCGATACTGGGGGTGGAGATGGGGCGAGGCGACGATCTTCGTGCGCCGACCTCCGCTGGCCGAGAGGGCGATCAGCACGGCCTCGGCGAGCGCGGTCGCGCCGTCGTAGTGGCTGGCCGTGCTCACGTCCATGCCCGTGAGCTCGCAGATCATGCTCTGGTATTCGAAGGTGGCCTGGAGGAAGCCCTGGGCGATCTCCGGCTGGTAGGGCGTATAGGAGGTGAAGAGCTCGCCGCGCCGCAGGACGCTGTCGACCGTCGCGGGAATGTAGTGCTGATAGCTGCCCGCACCGAGGAATCCCGGGCGCTCGCACAGTCGCGAGGAGGCGGCCGCGATCTCTCGCAGCTCGCGCGCGACCTCGAGCTCCGCGCGCGCTGGAGGCAGGTCCAGAACGGGAAACCGGAAAGCCTCGGGGAGATCCGCAAACAGCGCCTCGATCCGCTCGACGCCGATCGCGGCAAGCATCGCGGCGCGATCGGCGCTCGTGTGCGGAACGAAAGTCATTCTCTCTCAGCCTCTCTCTCGGCCTTGACTCCAGCTCTGGAGGAGCTCGGAAAACGACCTGGGAGCAGCTCAAACGCTCACTTCGACGAGTCGGCGAGAATGGTAGCGGGTGACGACGGGGAAGAATCCGGTGCTTCCGAGCTCCGCGTCGAGCGCGGGATCGCCCGTGTCGAAGCGGAGCAAAGGGGTTCGGTCGAGCTTGGCCGGCGTGGCGACGACGATGACTCTCTCTCGTCCGATTCGCTGCAGGACCGCAGGACTCAGCTGCTGGTTGCCCCGGCCGAGGACGAAGCCCTGAGCGCCGATCGGGCTGAGCACGAGCCGAACGTCGGGATGCGCGTCGATCAGCTCGAGGAGCTCGCTCTCTCGCAGGTCGCGGCCGACCAGCTTCCCGGCGATCGCCGCGTCGACGCCGAGCAGGCTCTTCTCGAGGCCGATGCGACGAGCGACCGAAGCGACCGTGCTGCCTGGGCCGAGCAGAAAGAGGGCGTCGGGATGCGCCTCGAATTCTTCGGCGACGTGTTCGGCGATCTCCGCCTTGGCCGATTCTTCCCCCGGAGCCTCGATCACCTGCTTGGCGGATTGCATCAGCCGGGGCTCGCTCGGCGTGCGTGCGGAGTCGAAGAGCTCGACGTCGAGTCGGCCCGCTCGGAAGGCATCTTCGTCGACGTCGAGCACGTCCGCGTCCGCGAGGTCGAAGCGTCCCTCGAGAAAGCGGGCGAGGATCTCGGCCGTTCGCGCGGGGCTGACGCCGAACACGCCGGAGTACATCTTGACGCCCGCTGGCACGCCGAGGATCGGGGTGTCTCGTCCGGTGACCCGGCAGACGTCGCGAGCGGTGCCGTCCCCCCCGCAGAAGACCACGAGCGTCACACCGGACGCGAGGAAGGCCCGCACGGCATTCCGTGTATCGGATGCCTCGGTCGGGTCGGACGGACGGCGAGCCGCGGCCGCGGCGTGCGCCCGGTAGACCACCTCGATCTCATCGAAGCCGGCGGAGCGCAGCGCATCCTCGCCCATCTCGCCCGCGCACGTGATCCAGACGAAGCCGGGCGGCGCGGGCTGTCGGGCGAGCCGCACTCTCAGCGCATCGAGCATCTCACCCGCGCGCAGAGCCGCGCTCGGCTTCGCCCCGCGTGCGATCGCGAGATCGACGACGCCGTCGGACCCTTTCAGGCCGACTCGTCCGCCCATGCCCGCGATGGGATTGATGACGAAGCCGATTCGTTGGCCGTGTTCGTGATGCGCTTCGTGCTCCGACACTCGATCTCTCCCGAACCGCCTCGACGCACGCGACGAGCCCTGGCAGGGGCAGGATAGTGCCAGCGGCGCCTGATCATCAGAAGGGAGCCTCGCGGCGGTCGCGAAGAGGTCGCACGAAGCTCCGGACCCGTTCTCCCGCGATCCGTCCGGTGGCGCCTTTCAACGCAGGACGATGTCCGCGTCCAGCGGTGAGGCGCCCCGACACCCAACGGTGACGAGTGACCACATGCACACCCGCATCGCTCACCGTGGCTCGGATCAGCGAACGCACGTTGTGGCATGCGCGTTGCAATTCAAGCCATTCGAAGCTGCGAGCCGTGGCGGAGCTCCACGTTCGAGAGGGAGTGCTGAAAATGAAGATTGATTTCCCTGCGTCCACGGTTCGATCCCCAGAACTCCGACAGCTCCCCAGGGAAGGTGCCGCTTCGCCTCGTCGCAGAGCGTTGTCGTCGTGCTCGCTGTTCTGCGTCGTATTCGCTCTGCTCTTCGCT
This sequence comes from uncultured delta proteobacterium, assembly GCA_963698485.1. Taxonomy (GTDB): domain Bacteria; phylum Myxococcota_A; class UBA9160; order UBA9160; family UBA4427; genus UBA4427. Next base: position 141,255 of record CAVORA010000010.1, read on the forward strand.
CTGGCGCTCCTGCCCGCGCAGGCGCTGGCCGGCGACTGCAACGACGGCATCGACAACGACGGCGATGGCCGGAAGGACTTCCCCGCGGATCTCGGCTGCCTCGGCGCCGACGACGTCTCGGAGATATCCGATCGGGATCAGGACGGCATCACGGACCTCGCGGATCTCTGCATCGAGGCGGCCGACCCCTCCCAGCTGGATACCGACGGCGACGGCTACGGAAACGCCTGCGACCCCGACTACGATCAGAACGGCTTCGTGACGACGCTCGACTTCCCGATCTTCCTCGACGCGTTCATCGGTGTGACCCCGGGCGACGGCGTGACCGATCACAACGGCGATGGACAGACGACGACGCTCGACTTCCGCGTCTTCCTCGAGCATTTCATCAGTGGGTCGCTTGGTCCTGCCGGCCCGTTCCAGATCGCCCCCGTCGTCTCGGCCCTCGAGATGGACCAGACGGTCTTCCCCGTTCCGGTCGACGGCGCGCGTTTTCCCGTCCACTTCCGCTTCTCGTACGAGGACACCGACGCGGACCTGCTGCAGGTCGTGATCGGCCTCGACGGACCCTCCGGGCCCGTCTTCCAATTCTTCGACGACTTCTCGACGCCGGACTCCGCCGGTCTGGCGGAGCGGCTGCTGGCGATCGACTCGAGCTTCGGGCCGGGGGACTACACGCTGAGCGTCCAGCTGATCGATGCGGCGGAGAATCTCAGCAACGTCGAGTCGGTCGTCTTCTCCCTCGACGCCGGGGTGGCGCCACCGATCCAGATCTTCTCCTTCTCTCCGTCGAATGCGGCGCCGGGTGATGCCGTGCAGATCCTGGGTGCGGGCTTCACCAGCGTGTCTCCCGATGAGCTGCGCGTCAGCTTCCCCGGCGCGGAGCGCAGCGCCGAGATTACGTCCGTGGCCTCCGGCGAGCTGAACGTGATCGTGCCGCCAGGCGCCGTGAGCGGACCGATCCTGCTCGAGACCCCGCTCGGCATGACGCCGAGTGCCTCCGCGATCACCGTGACGCCGACGGTCTCGCTCACCCCCTCGACCCACGAGCTGCTGCCCGGAGAGAGCGTGCCGCTCGTCTGTCGCGTGAGCGGCATCGAGGCCGCGCTCGTCGACTGGACGGCGGGTGCGGGCGTGGTCGACGACGTGGGCGTGTATACGGCGCCGGCCGAGATCCCGCCCGTCAATCCCGTCGCCGTGCGCTGCGCATGGCAGGGCGATCCGGGGCTCTATGCAGAGACCCTGGTCACGATCCTGCCGCCGACTCCGATGCCCGGCCAGACGATGGTGCTGGCTTCGGAGGGCGGCGAAGTCTTCACCGCTGCGCTCGAGGTCGAGGTGGCGATCGCGCCGCTGGCCCTCCCGGGCGACACGAACCTGGCGATCCAGCTACCGCCTCGCTCCGTGTTTCCGCCAGACACGACGACGAGCGTGATTCCGGCCTCGGTCGAGCTCACTCCGGCGGGCATCACTTTCGCGCAGCCTGCGACGGCGACCTTCCAGCTGCGACATTGGATGGCGCCCGGGACCACGCTGCAGACCTATCGAGCGGGCGTGCCGATCACGATGGCGACGGTCGACTCGAGCGGCCTCGCTGCCGTGGCCGAATTGCCTTCGACGGGTCTCTACAACCTCCAGGCCGATCTGGCCGTCGGAACCGACTCGGCGGGCGGCATCCTCGCCGGGCTGGTGGCGCAGGCGCAGGAGTTCGAAATCACGCGCCCGGCCGGCACCGAGCTGCTCGAGGGTCTGCGGATCCCGATCCTGATCCAGTCCACGACGCCGCCGCCGAACGAGGTCGGGCCCTTCTTCGAAGGCGTCGAGGTCGAGGCCTCGCTCGACGGCCATGGCCCGATCGCCGTCGGGCCGCGGGTGCAGCCCGATGCGACCGCCTGGGAGCTCGGAACCTTCCTCGATATCCCCGTCATGACGGATTGCGGAGCCGGGCAGACCCGCGATGGGGTGGTCTACGTGCGCTACCCGGCCGCCTCCGGCACGACGGCCGAGCTGGCGCTCGACTTCACGATCGACTGCCTCGACGAGCTCGAGTTCGCGCTCGGCCAGCCTCCGGTTCCGATGCCCCCCGCCTCGTTCTGGGACGAGTACGAAGGGCGCGGCCGTCTCCGGCTGATTCCGACGCCCGGGACGCCGACCCATCGCTTCTCGCGCGTGGTGGTCGGGGACGGAGGCGAGCTGGCGCCCTATCAAGGGCCCCCCTTTGCGGGGCCGCTCACCGTCGAGGTGACGCGGGACCTCCGGGTCGAGACGGGCGGGCGGATCTCGACGGAGACCTTCGAGCCGCCGTTCGATCCGAGGGCCGTTCCGCCGATCGACGGCGGCACGTGGAACGCCTCAGGCGTCTTCGGGACCGGGATCGAGCCTGGCGAAGGCGGGGAAGGCTCCTACTGGTACGGGGCGATGGGCGGCGACGGAGGAGGCGGGACCTCCGAGAACGGCAGTGACGGCGACGCCTCCATCAATGGTGGCGTCGGCGGCGAGGGAGGTGTGCTGTGGGAGTACGCCGACTGGGTCAGCGCCGTGGCTGCCGGCGCCACGACCGTCGTCTCTCTCGCCACGCAGAACTGGGGCTTTGCGGCCGAGGGCGTGCTCGACCTCCAAACCCAGGTGGTGCGGATCTCCGAGGTCGAGGCGAACCGGATTCGGGGGACGGGGCGGGGCGGTCGTGCGCCGATGACCCGTCAGCTCGGTCTCAGCGACGCTCCTCGCGGCGGCGGCGGCGGCGGCGGCAGCGGCAAGATGATCTACGACTGCAGCTTCTTCGGCCTCGATTTCTGCTCTGACAAAGGCGGTCAGGGCGGCGGAGGCGGCGGAGGCGGCGCGCATCCCCTCGAGGTCCTCGTGGGCGGATCGGTTTTCGTCGAGCCCGGCGCGAGCATCCAGGGGCGGGGTGGCCCGGGCGGCTGGGGCGGCATCAAGATCGATAACGCGCCCGGCGGCGGCGGCGGCGGCGGAAACGGCGCCTACATCCGCATCGCGGCGATGACGCTCTTCAACCAGGGAAACCTCACCGTCGAAGGCGGGCAGCCGGGCCTGAGCATCGGCTGCGTCTGCCCCGGCGGGGTGAGCTGCACCTGGGTTGAGCGGGCCTGCTTCGGCGACAACTTCGTGATCCGCGTTGGCAACGGCGAGAAGGGCCGAGACGGGATCTTCCGGATCGAAGGCTGGCTGAACGGGCAACGCCCGCCGGCCACTCAGCTGAGCTACACGAGCACGCCCTCCGATCCATGGAACCAGATCTACACCTTTCCCTTCTCCGGGCTCGGGGACGGCGATGGGGATGGTCTGAAGGACGGCCTCGAGAGCTGGATCGGAACGGATCCGGGTCGCGCGGACAGCGATCTCGACGGTCTCGGTGACTACGAGGAGCTCTTCGACTACGGCACCGATCCGACCCTGCGCGACACGGACGGCGACGGGCTCTCCGACGGAGACGAGCTCGCGGCGAATCCCTGGGTGACCGATCCGCTGCTGCGGGACACGGACGGCGACGGCATCGACGATGACCTCGAGATCGACCGGGGCAGCGATCCGACCAACGAGAACAGCACGCCGGAGATCTGCGACGGCGTGGACAACGACCTCGACACGGCCATCGACGAGGACTGCGAGGTCCGGCTCGATCACCAGGGACGGGAGTTCTTCATCCCCTTCCTGCTGAACGAGGGGATCGGCACGACGACGCTCAGCCTGATCGTGACGAGCGAGGGCTTTGCGGACGTGACGGTCGAGTATCCCGTCGGGACGACGATCGGCACCTGGTCGGTCACGCCGGACGACGAGGCGATCATTTCGATTCCCAACGGCGCTGCGAATGCATGGCCGCTGTGGAGCTATCCCACGGCGCCGCCCACGCCGCCGCTCTCGGGCGCCGTGGCGAGCAACGCGGTTCGGGTGACAGCGACCTTCGACGTGGCGGTCGTCGCGCGGAACAGCGAGCCGGGCACCCAGGACAAGGCGCTGGCGCTGCCCACCGAGCTGCTCGGGAGCGAGTACTACGTGCTCGCCGAGCGGCCGTCAGGGACGCCGACCTTTGGACCGGGGGCCCACTTCGTCGTGGTGGCGACCGAGGACGCTACGACGGTCACGGTCGACGGCATCACGACAGGCCTGGCGCCCGTGGTGCTCGATCGCGGCGAGGGCGTCGCCATCCAGTCCTGGTACGGCGTCGTGGGGACCCACGTGGTGGCCGACAAGAAGGTTGCGGTGGCGAACGGCAATCGCTGCACGCAGTTCCCTGCCGGCGGCGGCCGGTACTGCTCGCACCTCTACGAGATCGCGCTGCCCGTGGAGCGCTGGGAGAACGAGTATCTGGCCTCCACGACCGGCAACTTCTCCGGACTGACGTACGGTGGTCGAGACGTGCTGAGCCAGGAGACCTACCTGGTCGCGGCGGCGCAGGACGATACGAGTCTCACGGTGAACGGGACCTATGTCGGGATGCTCAACGCCGGCGAGACGTGGGAGCTCGGTCCGTTCTCTGGGACCGCCGACTTCGCGCACATCGAGGCGGACAAGCCGATCTTCGGCGTGCAGTTCATGAACAGCCTCTGCTACGAGTTCCCGGGCGATCCCGGATGCACCAATGTCGGGAACTCGTTGGCCGTGGGCAGCGCCTCGATGGCGAACCTGATCCCGCTCGGTCGCTTCCCGCGGCTGACCCGGTTCCAGGGTGCCGAGGTCTACACCGTCGTCGTCCCGACGGCCGATGCGGCGAGTGGAGGGGTACTGGTCGATGGTGTGGCCATCAACCCGAGTGCCTTCGAGCCCTTCCCGTCGGTACCGAGCTGGTCGGTCTTCTCGGGCACGCTCGGCTTCCCCAGCGCCCTCCACACGCTGGAATCGCCGGCCGGTCATGGCGCCTGGCTGATCAACGCGGGCTTCGGCACGGGCTCGACCGCGCCGCTCGGCTACGACTACGACGTGCCGCACGGACAGCAGACGTGCTCGGGCAGCGTTTCGCTACGACGGCGGCAGCCCCGGCTTCCACTACGCCGTGGGCGAGGGCTACGGAATCGCGGTGCGCTTCACGCCCCCGTCCTATCCGTGGACGATCAACCAGGCGGAGTTCTGGCCCTGGTCGAATACGGTCGGGCTCGAGTTCGAGGTGCACGTCTGGGACGACAACGGCGCGGCGAGGCTGCCCGGGGCCAACCTCATCACGCCCTTCGTGCACACGGCGACGACCACGGACGATTGGGAGCTCGTCTCGCTCCCGTCGATCACGATCCAGAGCGGGGACTTCTACATCGGCTGGATCCAGACGAGCGGCGGGCTCTACTACAACGCGGTCGACGATGACTCGACCTTCACGGGACGATCCTACGTCTTCGGCCCGAGCGGCTGGGTGACGCTCTCGTCGCTGGGAGACGACCGGGACGCGATGATCCGACAGAGCTGTCGTTAGTCCTGGGAGCGGCCGGGGAGGCGGGGTCGCAGCGCAGCGCTCGCGGCGATCGATTCCCGCAGCCAGGTGTTGGCGGGGTCGGCCTCCACGCTGGCGTGCCAGGCGAGCTCGAGCTCGAAGGCGGGCGTCTCGAAGGGGGGCTCCAGGATCCGAAGGCCCATGCCGCTCGCGAAGGGCTCGATGGTCCGTCGGGGGGCGGTGCAGATCAGGTCGGTTCGAGCGACGACGAAGGGTGCCATCGCGAGGTTCTCCAATCGAGAGACGACGCGCCGCTCGAGGCCCTGGCTACGCAGCACGTCCTCGATCGTGAAGGGTTGATCGCCCGCCAGCCCGGCTTCGATCGAGAGATGCGCTTCTTCGAGATAGCCGTCGAGCGTGAGCTCCTCTTCGATGCGCGGGTGGCCAATGCGGGCGAGGCACACGATCTGATCCGAGAAGAGCGGGGCGCGCTTGATGCCGTCGGGCGCCGCATCGAACCGGCCGATCGCGAGATCCCAATCGGCGGCGAAGAGCCGATCGAAGCAATCCGCTGACGAACGAAGAGGGGCCGTCCGGAGCACGACCTCCGGCGCTTCGGAGCCGAGGCGCTCGAGCAGTGCCGGCAATACGACTGCGAGCGTCGTGTCGGTCGCAGCCAGGCGGAAGGAGCGTCGCGCCGTCGCTGGATCGAAGGGCTCTTCGGGCTCGAGGGTGCGGCGGATCGCGTGAAGCGCGGAGGCGAGAGGCTCGACCAGGCCGACTGCGCGCGGCGTCGGCATCATCCCGTGCCCGGCTCGCACGAGGAGCGGGTCGTCGAAGAGATCGCGGAGTCGGCCCAGGGCGCGACTCATCGCCGGCTGGCTCAGCCCGACGGCGCGAGCCGCGCGGGAGACGTTCTGCTCGCGGAGCAGCGCATCGAGCGCGACCAACAGGTTCAGATCCACATTCGTGATATTCGTTTCGAGCATGAGTCGTATAATAACAATGCATTTGACGAATACCGGGTCGAGCCTCAGAATGCACAGGACTCGAGGAGCTCAGATGGAAGCCCGCCCGACCCAAGCCCTGCCCGCCCCTGCTCGATGGCCCCGGATCGGCGACCGACCCGTCCTCTTCCTGCTCGACGCGGCCAGCGCCTTCGAGGCCCGGATCCTCGGCGACTGGATCGACCGATCCCGTCCGGAGGACGTCGAGCCAGATCGGGTCGCGGCCGTTCGCATCCCGAGCTCCCGCCGTCGCGTCAGGCGCAAGCCCACCCATCTCGAGGCTGCCCTCGCCCGGGGTGACGATCCGCTGGTCGTGCCGCTCCGCGTCGTCTGGCTTGCGCCCGAACGCGCGGGACGGAGGGAGGCGGGCTTTCTCGATCTCCTGCTTCTCGGAGACCCGCGAGATCCCGGCTTCCTGCGATCGCGTTGGGTTCGTCGCTTTGCGAACGATCGCTGCCAGATCGTCGTCGGCGAGCCCGCCACCAGCGGGGCTCTGCGTGAACGCTGGCGCGAGACCGTAGGCGCCGACGCGGCCGAGACGATGGGCCTCGAGCGCTTCGTGATCCGCCAGGCCGCGCTTGCTCTCGATCGTGCGGAGCGGCGCTACCGGGGAGGTCGCTACAAGATCCCGCGTTTCCTCGGCGAGGAGATCCTGGCGAACCCCTCGTTCCGCGGCAGTCTGGCGCGCATCGCGCGGGAGCAGGGGCGGCCGATCGAGCGCGTCCAGAAGGACGCTGCACGCTATCTGCGCGAGATCGCTGCGACCCATAGCCCGCTGTGGATCGATGTCTTCGCGCGACTGTGCCGATCATCCTCCACGCGCGGCTACGACTCCCTGCGCGTCGATCCGGCGCAGATCGAGGCCGTCAGGGAGCTCTCGCTCCAGCACCCGGTCGCGTTCCTGCCGACCCACAAGTCGAACCTCGATCATCCGGTCGTCTTCCGCGCGCTCCACGAGCAGGGGCTGCCGCCGAGTCACACGGCGGGCGGCGACAACATGAACTTCTTTCCGCAGGGTCCGATCGCACGCCGCGCCGGCATCTTCTTCATCCGGCGCACCTTCGGCGACGACGCCCTCTACAAGTTCGTCATGCGGAGCTACATCGACTTCCTGATCGAGAAGCGCTTCCCGCTCCAGTGGTTCATCGAGGGCGGTCGCTCGCGCTCCGGCAAGCTGCTTCCGCCGCGCTACGGACTGCTGTCCTACGTGGTCGACTCGTATCTGCGCGGCAAGGCCGACGAGCTGATCCTGATCCCCGTCTCCGTCGCCTACGACCAGATCTCCGAGGTCGCCGACTACGCCGCCGAGCAGCGCGGCGCGCCCAAGGCGCGAGAGGGGATCGGATGGCTCTTCCGATTCCTCAAGGACCTCGGCCGTCGCTACGGAAGCATCGACCTCCGCTTCGGCGAGCCGATCGCCCTGTCCGAGATGATCGGCAAGCCCGGCGACGCGGAGCGACGGGATCCGATGATCGTGCCGAAGCTCGCCTTCGAGGTCTGCTCGCGCATCAATCGTGTCACGCCGGTGACACCGATCTCGTTGGCCACGTTGGCGATGCTCGGCGCGGGGGATCGAGCGATGAGCCTCGAGGAGGCCCATTCCTCGATCGCAGACCTGACGCATTTCGTGACGACACGGGCCCTGCCGACGTCGCAGAAGCTGCAGTTCGATTCGCCGGAAGAGGTTCGTGAGACCCTCGACCTGCTCGTCGAGAGCGGGGTCCTCGAACGCTTCGACGAGGGGCCCGAGCTGATCTACTCCGTGGCGCCCGGCAAGCATCTCGCGGCTGCCTACTACCGCAATACGATGATCCATTTCCTCACGACCAGCGCGATCGCCGAGCTCGCGCTCCTGCGCGCGAGCGAGTCGGAGGTCGGCGGAGGATCGGATGCCTTCTGGGAGGAGGCGCTCCGGCTGCGTGACCTGCTCAAGTTCGACTTCTTCTTCTCGGAGAAGGAGGCCTTCCGAGCCGAGCTGCGCGACGAGATGTCCAACCATGCGCAGGACTGGGAGGAGCGGATCGCCGACCCGGACGAGGCGCGCGAGCTGCTCGAATCGATTCGGCCCTTCGTGGCCCACCGCACGCTGCGTGCGTTCTTCGAGTCCTACTCGATCATCGCCAAGCGCCTCGTGACGCTCGCCGAAGAGCCCGCTCCGGAGGAGCGCAGCCTCGTCCGCGACGGCCTCGATTGGGGCGAGCAGTACCTGCGCCAGCGTCGGATCCGCAGCGCGGAGTCCGTGTCGAAGACGCTGCTGCAGAACGGCGTGCGTCTGGCGGAGAATCGGGGCCTGCTCGCGGGGGGCGAGGGCGTCGCCGAGGCGCGTCTGCGATTCGCGCACGAGCTGCAGGACACGATCCGACGCATCGATGCCATCGACGCCTTCGCTTCGGCGCGACGCGCCGGCGCGCTGCGCTGAACGGGAGATCCTCGAACATGTCCGATGTCGCACGTCCTCACTATGAACGCCTCAGCGCGATGGACACGTCCTTCCTGATCCTGGAACGACCCCAGAGCCCGCTCCACGTGTCGGCGACGCTGATCTACGAGACGGGACCGCTGGCTCGACCGGATGGCGGAATCGACGTCGACGCCTATCGTGCCGCGACCGAGGCCGTCCTCCATCGCATTCCGCGCTATCGCCAGAAGCTCCAGTGGATTCCGGTGGTCGGCCATCCGGTCTGGGTGGACGACACGTCGTTCAACCTCGACTACCACCTCCGACACACGAGTCTGCCTCGGCCGGGATCGGAGGAGCAGCTCAAGAAGCTCTCGGCGCGGATCATGGCGCAGCCCCTCGATCACTCGAAGCCGCTCTGGGAGGCATGGGTCGTCGAAGGCCTGGAGGGTGGCCGCTTCGCCGTCATCAGCAAGATCCACCACTGCATGGTCGACGGCATGGCGGGCAAGGACCTCGCCCAGATCCTCCACTCGACCGACCCCGAGGAGCGACTCCGCGAGCCGGCGCCGCCATGGAATCCGGTCGAGCCGCCGAGTGGACGTCAGCTCTTGACGGACGAGATCGGACGCTACCTGGGCCTTCCCGCTCGCGCGGCGCGTGGTCTGCGCGCGGCGCGAGCGGAGCTCGCAGAGGTCGGCGAGAGCGTCGGCACGCGCGTGGATTCGATCCGGCAGATGATGAGCGCCATGCGGGACGCGCCCACGAAGACGGCGCTCAACGGGCCCGTCGGCCCCCATCGACGCTTCGATTGGCGCGACATGCCGCTCGCCGACGTGAAGGCCGTTCGTCGCAAGCTCGGCTGCACGATCAACGACCTCGTCCTCGCGACCGTGACGGGGGCCGTTCGCGACTTCCTGCTGGCGCGGGGCGAGTCCGTCGATGACATCGACTTCCGGATCGCCGCACCCGTGAGCATCCGCAGCGACGCGGACCACGAGATGGGCAATCGGGTCTCCCAATGGTTCGTACGGGCGCCGGTCGACGAACCGGATCCACTCGCCCGCGTAGAGCAGATCCGGATCGCGACCGAGGAGCTCAAGGCGTCGCGGCAGGCGCTCGACGCCGACCTGATCATGAACATCGCCGAGTGGACACCGACCATCCTGCTCAGTCTGGCGAGTCGGTCGGCCTCCGGCAGCGCGCCGTACAACATGATGGTGACGAACGTGCCGGGTCCGCAGGAGCCGCTCTATCTGCTCGGGGCGCGCCTTCAGTCTCTCTACTCGCAGGTTCCGATCGCCGACACGACCGCACTCGGTGTCGCGCTCGTCAGCTATGCGGGCAAGCTCTGCTGGGGCTTCAACGCCGACTTCGAGAGCGTCCCGGACCTCGACGTCTTCGTCGACGCGATCGACGCGTCGTTCCAGGAGATCGCGCATGCCGCCGGCGTCGAGCTCGACGCCGGCGAGATCGCGACGACGCCCTGACCGGGGCGGAATCGCAGAAGGAATCGCCATGTCCACGCGCAAGGAACTGACCCACGAGATCGACGCATCACCGAGCGGCCCGAAGATCGCCGCATTCTTCGACGTCGACCGGACGCTGCTCGCCGGCTTCTCCGCCGGAGCTTTCATGAAGGACAGGTGGTCCCGGCGGGAGGTCGATCTCCGGAACATGGCCGAGGCCACGCTCGGCGCGCTCAAGTTCGGGACCGGCCGGACGAGCTTTCCGAGCTTCATCGAAGAGACCTCGACGAACCTGACCGGCTTGACCCGGGAGGAGCTCCTCGAAGAAGGCCAGCGCATCTTCGACAAGCACCTGATCACCGACATCTACCCCGAGTCCCGGGCGCTCGTGGAGGCGCACCACGCTCGCGGACACACGGTGGTGATCGTCTCGTCCGCCACTCACTTCCAGGTCGACGCCCTCGCCGAGGAGCTCGGCATCGAGCACGTGCTCTGCACGGAGCTCGAGTTCGACGACGGGGGTCGGTTCACCGGTCGGGTCCAACGCCCTGCGGTCTGGCAGCAGGGGAAGGCGGACGTGGCCCGAAGCTTCGCGTCGAATCACGACATCGACCTCGCCGAGTCCTTCTTCTATACGGACAGCCACGATGACCTGTCTCTGCTCGACCTCGTCGGCAAGCCGAGGCTCGTGAATCCCGACGAGAAGCTCGCGCGGATCGGCGCGCGCCGCGGATGGCCGGTCTACCAGTTCACGAGTCGGGGGCGACCGGGACGTCGCGAGATCGCCGGGCTGCTCGGCTCGATGGCGTCGCTCGGCCCTGCGGCCCTCGTCGCGCTGCCGACGGCGCTCGCCTCGGGCAGCCTCCGAAAGGGAGCCGACGTCATGCTGTCGACCTTCGCCGAGATGACGACGAGCGCGACGGGCGTCGAGCTGAACGTGAAGGGAGAGGAGCATCTCTGGTCGCATCGACCAGCGGTCTTCATCTTCAACCACCAGAGCGGGATCGATTCGCTGCTGATGGCGCAGCTCACGCGCCGGGACGTCGTCGGCGTCGCCAAGAAGGAGCTCGAGACGACGCCGATCGTGGGGCCGCTGATGAAGGCCGCGGGTGTCGTGTTCGTCGACCGCGGCGACCGGGCGAAGGCGATCGAGGCGATGGAGCCCGCCGTGGAGGCCATGCGCGCGGGACTCTCCGTGGTGATCGCGCCGGAGGGGACCCGGAGCGCGACGCGAAAGATCGGAAAATTCAAGAAGGGTGCATTCCACATGGCGATGGCTGCGGGCGTTCCGATCGTCCCGGTCGTACTCAAGAACGCGCTCGACGCTCTTCCGCGCCACGGAATCGTGATCCGACCGACGACGGTCGACGTCGTCGTGCATCCGCCCATCCCGACCAGGGATTGGAAGATCGAGGAGCTCGACGAGCACATCGCCGCGATCGAGCGACTCTACGAAGAGACCCTCTCGAGCTGACGGCGCGCGGGGCAGGGGAAAGGAGGCGCAGATGAAGGTTGCCGTGATCGGCGCTGGATCCTGGGGCACGACGGTGGCGACCCTCGCGGCGCGCAACGGCGAGACCACGTTGTGGGCCCGGAGGAGCGAGCTCGCGCAGGAGATTCGCGAGGCGCACACGAACGATCGCTACCTCCCCGGCTACTCGTTGCCCGATTCGCTCCATGCGACCGACGACCTCGAGGAGGCGGTTCACGCCGCGGACGTGCTCGTCGTGGGAGTGCCTTCGCATGGCTTCCGAGAGGTGGTGAGCGAGCTCGCGCCCTTCGTCCGCCCGTGGATCCCGGTGGTTAGCCTGGCCAAGGGAATCGAGCAGACAAGCCAGCTTCGCATGACGCAGATCATCGACGAGCTGCTGCCGGGACACCCGGCCGGTGTCCTCACGGGGCCGAACCTGGCTCCCGAGATCATGGCCGGGCAGGCGGCGGCGAGCGTGATCGGGATGCAGGATCTCGTGGTTGCGGGGGTGCTCCAGACGGTCTTTGCCGGGGGGCTCTATCGCGTCTACACGAACCACGACGTCGTCGGTTGCGAGATTGGCGGCGCGCTCAAGAACGTGATCGCCATCGCGGCGGGCATCGCCCAGGCGATCTCGGTCGGCGACAACACGCGGGCGATGGTGATCACGCGTGGCCTCGCCGAGCTGTCGAGGCTCGGCGTTGCGATGGGCGGCGAGGCGGACACCTTCTCGGGGCTCGCCGGGATGGGCGATCTCCTCGCGACCTGCATGAGTCCCCATAGCCGCAACCGAATGGTCGGCGAGCAGCTCGGCCGCGGCCGCACGATCGAGCAGATCACGTCGGAGATGCGGATGGTCGCGGAAGGCGTCAAGACCACGCGCGTCGTTCACGAGCTCGCCAGTGGGTTCGGAATCGAGATGCCGATCTCCGAGGAGATGTACGCCGTGCTCTACGAGGGTCGTGCCGCCGCGGACGCCTACCGCGGTCTCCAGCAGCGCAAAGCCGGCCACGAGCGCGAGAGCGGCTGAGAGTTTTTCGATTTCGAAGGGAGAAGCCCGATGTCCAGGATCGAGTCCGTTTACGAAAAGCTGTGCGTACAGGGGTCGCCGTTCGAGCTCGTCGAAGAAGACGTGCTCGGTGTTGCGATGCCGGTGTTCGCGAGCCGTCCGCGCTCGCTTCGGGAGCTGCTCGACGCGGCCCGAATCCACGACGATCGCGAGTTCCTCGTGATGGGCTCCCGGCGCATCTCCTATGCAGAGTTCCGGATCCAGGTCGCCGGCTTTGCGCGACACCTCGCCGACAAGTACGACATCGGCCAGGGCGATCGAGTCGCGATCCTCGGTGCCAACGCGCCGGAGTGGATCGTCGCCTTCTGGGCGGTCGCGAGTCTCGGCGGCATCGCCGTCGCCATGAACGGCTGGTGGTCCGCCGACGAGATCGAGCACGCCCTCGCGGACTCCGATCCGCGGCTGATCGTCGGGGATCGAAAGCGCCTCGTGCGGGTGGGCGGTGCGTGGGCGAAGCATCCGACCATCGAGTTCGGGCATGCGCTGGAGTCCGTCGATGCCTGCGACGCGGCCTTGCGACCGGTGGACATCGACGAGGACGATCCGGCTTGCATCCTGTACACGTCGGGGACGACGGGTCGGGCCAAGGGCGCCGTTCTCACCCACCGCTCGATGATCGCGGCCGCCGCGCTCCAGACGTTGAACGGCGCCGCCACCCGCATCGCGAGCGGTGCACCGATGCCGGCCGGGCCGCCTTGCACGCTGCTCACGACCCCTCTCTTCCACGTCTCGGGTCTCGTCGCCGGTGTCGTGACGATGGTGTCGATCGGCGCGAAGGTCGTCTTGCGGGAAGGCCGGTTCGACGCGGAGGACGTGCTCCGACTGATCGAGTGCGAGGGCGTGACGACTTGGGCGACGACGCCCACGATGGCCCATCGCGTGGTGCACCATCCGGCTTTGGCCGAATACCGGGTGTCGAGTCTCTCGAACCTGGGGTCCGGCGGATCCGCTTTGAGTCCGGATCTCCAGCGCACGATCCGCGAGCGGCTGCCGGAAGCCGGGATCGGACTCGGCTATGGGCTCACCGAGTCCGGAGGCATCGCGACCATCAACTCCGGCCAGGACCTTCTCGATCTGCCCGATTCCTCCGGCCGCCCGATGCCCTGCGTCGAGATCGAGATCCGCGACGAATCGGGAGAGGCGCTGCCGGAGGGTACGGAAGGGGAGATCTACATCCGGAGTCCGCTCCTCATGAAGGAGTACTGGCGAAACCCGCAGGCGACCGACGAGACGCTGACGCCGGATCGATGGCTCCGCACCGGCGACATCGGCCGGCTCCGGGGAGGCCATCTCTTCATCAACTCGAGAGCGCGAGACCTCATCCTTCGCGGCGGCGAGAACATCTATCCCATCGAGGTCGAGCAGGCGATCGAGGCCCACCCGGGTGTCGACGAAGCCGCCGTGGTGGGCGTCGACCACGAGGAGCTCGGCCAGGAGGTCTGCGCCTTCGTCGTGTCGAGGGCCGGCGAGAGTCCGAGCGCAGACGACCTGTCTGACTGGCTGGCCGGTCGGCTGGCCGCATTCAAGGTCCCGGCATACTGGCGCTTTCGGAGCGAGCCACTTCCCCGCAACGCCAGCGGAAAGGTCTTGAAGCCGCAGCTGCTCGGTGCGCCCGAGACGCTGATCGAGGATTAGAAGAGGGGGGAGGAAGATCGAGTGCGCTTTCGGCGCGCGCGTCCCTCGCCGCGCCGTCCGGGAGGCCCGATTCGTCGTGTCATCGATCCCCCTTCCCTGTCCGATCAGAGCAGGGAGACGACAGCACACCGCAGAAACCGACACCATGGCCTACGAAGGCCGCTCGCCAGCCGGGCCGGGCTTCCTCGAGACATGGGGTCCTCGGTCCGTCTGCTCTACGGTGGAGGCGTGATCCGTCAGCTCGGCATCGTGGACGAAGCCGAGAGCGCAGCGGAGGACTGTGACCAGGGGGCAGGAAGCCCGTCGAGGAGGACGTGATGGACAATCTCAGCTGGCAGGTCGGGGACGTGCGCATCACGCGGATCCAGGAGATCGAGGACTCCGGGCTCGAATGGGTCATTAGGCAGGCCTCTCCGGCGAACCTGCGCAAGATCCCGTGGCTCGCGCCGCATTTCGTAGACGACGACTGGGAGGCGCGGCTCTCGGTCCACGCGCTCGTCGTCGAGACTCCGAGCCGGCGGATCGTCGTCGACACCTGCGTCGGGAATCACAAGAATCTGCCGATCAAGCAGTGGAGCCAACGCACCGGTCCCTTCCTCGAGGATCTCGAGGCATCGGGCTTCCCCGCAGACAGCGTGGATACCGTGCTCTGCACCCATCTACACGTCGATCACGTCGGCTGGAATACGATCCTGGTCGACGGCCGATGGAGACCGACCTTTCCGAAGGCACGCTATCTCGTCGCGCGGCAAGAGTGGGCGCACTGGGACGCGCAGGAGGACGAGTTCTCGACGACCGTGCTCTCGGAATCGGTGCGCCCGGTCTGGGACGCGGGGCTGGTCGATCTGGTCGATGAGACGCACCGCGTGTGTGAGGAGGTCTGGCTCGAGCCGACGCCCGGACATACACCCGGGCATGTGTCGGTACGGATCTCCTCCCGAGGAGAGGACGCCGTGATCACGGGAGACATGATCCATCATCCCTGTCAGCTCGCCGAGCCCGGCTGGGGATCGGTCGCGGACAGCGACTTCGACCAGGGGGTCGCGACGCGCGAGGCCTTCCTCGAGCGCAACGTCGATACCCCTACGCTCGTGATCGGAACGCATTTCGCCGGCCCGACGGCGGGGCGCGTCGTGCGTGACGGCCGCGCCTACAGGCTCGACGTCTCCTGATCGCTCGGCTCATCCAGTCCACACGGCTCACGAGCAGGAATGATCGCCCGCGCGACGTCGCTTCGATCCCAGCCCCATCAGCAAAGCGGTCCGATGCGTCCCGACGCACCGACCCTGGCCTCGCTTCCTCCGGGGGGGCATCATTCGGTCGAGCGCGGGGCAGACTCGCGGCGACCCGGAAGAAGCAGGAGGCGCATGATCATGAACTGGCGTGAACGACTCGGCCGAAAGCTCGTCTCGCTCGAATCCGCGGTGGGCCACGTCGAGTCCGGACAGAGCGTGGCGGCCTCCCCCTTCACCTGCAGCCCCATGACGTTATGCCGAGGTCTCGCCGAACGCGGGCGCCGAGGCGATCTGGAGCAGGTTCGCATCGATCATCTGGCGTCCGCCTTCGCCTGGACCGAGCCCGGCCTCGAGCAGGCCTTCCGACTCCGCGACAACTACGCCACGCCCGCGAATCGCGCCGCCTGCCTTGCCGGGGCGAGCGACTATCTACCGATCGGCCTCTATCGCGCCTACGAGATCCCGGACGGAGTCGTGCAGAACCCCGACGTCTTCCTCGTCCCGGTCTCGCCGCCGGACGCGCGCGGATTCTGCAGCTTCGGGCCGGGCGTCTGGATGTCCCCCACGACCGCACGGGCCGCGAAATGCGTGATCGCAGAGGTCCAGGAGGACTTCATCCGCACGGGCGGCGAGAACTACATCCACATGGACGAGATCGATTATTTCGTCGAGGGCGACTCGCCAGTCGGCGGGCCGCCCGCCGCTCCTCCGAGCGACGAGGAGGTCGCACAGGTCGAAGCGATCTGCACGAGCGTCGCCGTCGAGCTCGTGAACGATGGAGACACCCTCCAGATGGGCGTCGGCACCGTCTCCGCATCGCTCGGTCAGTTCCTCGACTTCCGCAACGATCTCGGCATCCAGACGGAGCTGATCACGGGGGGCATCGCCGATCTCGTCGAGCGCGGCAACGTCACGGGCCAACGCAAGGAGATCCATCGCGGCAAGGTCGTCGGAAGCGCGCTGGTCGCGATGCAACGGGACGAGCTGCTTCAGATCCACGAGAATCCAGCCTTCGAGCTCTACGACTTCGGACATACGGACGATCTCCGGCGCCTGATCCAGCTCGATCATTTCGTGGCGGTCAACAACGCGATGGTCGTCGACCTCACGGGTCAGGTCTCCGCGGAAGCCTTCGATCACCGGCCCTATACCGGCGTCGGCGGACAGACCGTCTTCATGCTCGCAGGCGCCTACTCCCCGAACGGGAAGTCGATCAGCGTGCTGCCGTCGAGCTCAGTGCCTGGCTCCGGCGAGCGGGCGCGTGTCAGCCGAATCGTGCCGACCCTCGCGCCCGGCACTCCGGTGACCGTCCCGCGAACCTATGTCGATTTCGTCGTCACCGAGTTCGGAATCGCCGAGCTGCGCGGCAAGACGGTCCAGGAGCGGGCTCGAGCGCTCTGCGACATCGCCCATCCCGAGTTTCGCGATGCGCTGGTGGCCAGCGCCAGAGAGCTCTACGCGGCGTAGTCACGCGTCGAAGCGCAACGCCGGAAGGGAGCTTCTCGCACCCACGCTCGAACGGGACCTTCGCCAAGGTCCTGCGCTCCTACGTTCGAGAGCGTGGGCCGATGACTCTGCAGGAGGCCCTGCGAAAGATGACGCTGATGCCCGCCCAGACGCTCGGGGGATTCGTGCCCCAGATGAAGAAGGTCAGGCGCACGACCGCCGAATAGAGCCCGTGTGTTCTCGAGATTCGTTGCTCCCGAGCCGCGTATCAAAGCACGACCCGAACGCCGCCGAGGTCTTCGATGCGATGGGGGAACTTGTCGCCCGGCGTACCGATGAACATGTAGTTCTTGGGCACACCGAAGCGACGCGCGAGCGCCTCGACCAGCTCGGGTCCGAAGCGTCCCTTCACGGCCACGAAGTCGATCCGCAGGTTCGGATAGAGGTGATCGATGACGCGAAGATGCTCGGCCAGCTGCACCATGGCCCTCTCGAGGACGCCGAACCCGCCCGGCACGCGGCTGATCAGACCTATGATCTGTGAGAGCAGATAGGCGCCGGCGACCATGGGGAAGAGCAGTTCCGGAGCGCTCGGCAGCAGCACGTAGAGCACGGATCCGGCCAGCAGCCAGTCGATCGTCGAGACCGCGAGCTGCGCGGCCATGATCGGCAGTCCGGGCAGCGTGATGGGAAAGTCGCAGATGCGCAGCGGCTCGTGGCGGAGCATGACCAGCGAGCCGCCCCCCGCCCCCCGCGGCCAGCAGCAGCCATCCGATCGGACGGGTGCTCTCGGGCGAGAGCCCGGGAACCGCGATGGCCAGCGGCCCGACCGGAGGCCCGGCCTCGCCCTTCGGATCGAGGCGCCTGGGCGCGAGCTCGGGTCGCAGCCCGGTCAGTCCTGCAGCGAGGCAGTCGAAGCTTTCATAATTAAGGCATGCTCTGCGGCGTGCTGTGGACTTCGAACGAAGAGGGGGAACGGGACGTGAGCGAAGGCGATTCGGGAGAGAATGAGGACGGTCTCGAGACGCTGGGCGAGTGGGGGCGAAGGCTCGTCGGGGCCTCGGCTGCGATTCCGCGCGAGGCGCTCGAGTTCCTCGGTCGTCCGACCCTCGGGCAGCGTCGCGGCCCGTCTGGCGGCTCGGCGCCGGGCGAGATGATCGTGCCGACGGACGCGCCCGAGCCGGTGATTCGCGTCATGAGCTTCGCGCCGGAAGCGCTCGAAGAGCGGGTTCTCGAGGGTGCCGAGGGCTGTCGCGAGATTGCGGAGACGCCCGGTCACGTCGTCTGGTTCGACGTCGAAGGCTTCGGCAGTCAGCCGATCCTGCAGGAGATCGGCGAGCAGCTCGGCATCCACCCGCTCGCGATGGCGGACGTGGTTCACGTGCCGCAGCGGCCGAAGGCCGAGCTCTATGGCGATCGGCTTCTCGTGATCACGCAGATGGCACGGATCAGCGAGGACGGCGAGGTGATGGTCGAGCAGGTGAGCCTGGTGCTCGGGCCGGGCTGGGTGGCGTCCTTCCAGGAGCGTCCCGGCGACGTCTTCGATCCGGTTCGGGCGCGGATCCGCGCGTCTTCGACCCGGATTCGAAGCAGGGGAGCGGACTTCTTGCTCTACGCGCTGGTCGATGCCGTGGTCGACGGCTTCTTCCCGGTCGTCGAGAGTCTCGGCGCGGTCGTCGAGGCGCTCGAGGAGGACATCATCGTCAACACGAACGTCGCGGCGCTCACGCGGCTCCACGCGACCCGCCGGACGCTGCTCACGCTCCACCGCATCCAGTGGCGCCAGCGCGATGCCGTCAACTCCCTGCTGCGCGACGAGGATCTCCCGATCGATTCTTCCGTGATGCCCTATCTCCGAGACGCGCACGACCACGCCTTCCAGACGCTCGACGCGATCGAGACCTATCGCGAGATGGTCGCGGGTCTGATGGATCTCTATCTGTCGAGCGCGAGCCACCGGATGAACGAGGTCATGAAGATGCTGACGATCGTCGCCACGATCTTCATTCCGCTGACCTTCCTGGCCGGCGTGTATGGGATGAACTTCGACGACATGCCGGAGCTGCACTGGCGCTTTGGCTATCCCGCTTTCTGGGCGGGCATGGTCGCCATCGCGCTCGGGCTCGTGGTCTGGTTTCGCAGCCGCGGCTGGCTCGGGGGCACCCGGCGCGGGCGCCGCTGAAGGGGGGCGCATCACGGCAGCAGACCTGACCGCCAGAATGCCCGTTGTCCCCTGGCGTCGAAGACGGGACTCGAACGCGTCGTCGATGCGGATCCGGCCCTCACTCTCGCCTGGTCGCGCATGCCGACCGGGCAACCTTCGACCCCGGCGATCTCTCCTCAGCCGCGATGACGCAGCTCGGTTGCAATTGGCCGGAAGCGAATACGTCGAACAGGATTCCGATCGGAAAATGAGAAGAGTCGGGGGCAATAGGGGCGAATCCTCCTTTGACACCGATGGGATTCTCCCTCCATTATGATGACGTGATTCGATCGGGGCGCCGAACGTTCTCGCTGCGACCGGCTCACGTGGTACTTCGATCTGTGACTCCGGAATCAAAAAAGAAGAAGTAATCGATGATGAATTCAAAGATGCTGTTGGCCCTGGTCGGCTTTTTCGTCGTATCCGGCGCGAGTAGCACGGCGAGCGCGATCTATGTCGACTGCGCGACCGCAGGATGCCTCGGTGGGACCTATCAGCTCGACGTGATCTCCCTTGGCGGAGACAGCTATCAGGCGACCTACACGATCGATACCTCGGGCGTCTTCTCCGTCGATGCCACCGTGCTCAACGATATCGAGTTCAAGGTCGCCAACGACTACGCCAACGTCGTGGTGACGTCCGGGCCCTCCGGAACGGTCACCGACGGTCCGCTGAACGGAGCCGGCTGCAACGGCAATAACGGCTCGTTCATCTGCGTCGATCTCGCACCAGAGCTTGCCTTGGGCTCCTCCTATACGTGGACTCTCACCTTCGAGTCCACCGCTCTGATCGGAGAGGACGAATGGCATGTGGGTGCGCGATACACGTCGCCGGACCACAGGCGGGGCTGGGTGATCTCGGAGACCGCAGCGCCGGTTCCGGAGCCGACGGCCGCCCTTCTGTTCGCAGCCGGGCTGATCGTCGCCGGTCAGGCCAGTCGGCGTACGAAGAACTAACGAGCAGACACCCGAACTCGAGAGCGCGCGTCTCGAACAGGGAAAGCCGCCCGGCAAATCTGCCGAGCGGCTTTCTTCGTTGTAGAGAAGATCGGCCGGTTGGAAGACGAGGATCGAGAAGCCCGTCACTGCCATGAGACCTACTTCTTCATTCAGGGCTACAGCTTCCCCGTCAAGGCCGGACGCGCGTTGTTTCACGGGGCAGCGGACGTCTCTACTTTGGGACTCTGGGAGCTCGTCGGAACGCCCGCCGAGCTCATCTTCGACGGGACGGAGGTTCGCGTGGAGGTCCTCTACGACGAGCAGGATCGAGTCGATTCGGTCTGCGTCCTATCCGGAGAAAAGGTCGTCGGTACGGGCCGGATCGTTTCCAAAGCTGAGATCGACAGACGTCTCCACGAAGATCGAGCGCCCCCGCTGCCGGCAGAGCAAGCACGGCCGCTGCCGAGCATCGGCGATGCCGATTGGCCTCCGAGAGCGAGGGGATCGTCGAGGACGTGAACGATCCCAGTCCGGAGGAGATCGAGCGATTCGCGGCGGCCTCGCGGGAGAGGTTGCCCGAATTCGATCTCGCATCGGTCCTTCGCGAGGAGATCTCAGAGGGGCTCGAGAGACTCCAGGAGACGCTTCTTTCAGACAGCCTTCCCCCGGTCGAGAGCGTCGTGCTGTTGAGCTCGCGCGACGAGGCCTCGGATCAGGATCTCGACGTGCTCCTCGAGGTCGAGATCGAGAAGATCGACGTCGAAGGCTTCGGTCTCACGCTGACGAACGAGCTCCAGGCCGCCGCGGAGACGCTGGCCGACGACATCGTCAACGCCTACTGGACCTATTCGACTCGTGCGCGCTAGGGCCGGGTACGACGACCGGGGCAGTCACTGAGCCCCGAGCGAGACGACTGAGGTCTTGCTCGCCTAGCCCGGCCTCCCGAGCATGAGCCAAGCCCACGTGCGATCGACGTTTTTTCGTTAATCGCGGGGAAATGCGGCGCCTCCATCCTGTCCCCATGGCAGGAGAGGACGATTTCAAGACACGCCCCGAGGCACGGCCGCCCGAACGCGACGGCTATCTGCTCTGGCTCGAGCGCGAAGGCTCGCCGACAGGCGCGCTCTCCGGCGAGATCGAACGTGCGCGCACGTCCGAGCGCCGTCGCTTCGAGTCGGGCCCCGGGCTGCTGCGCGAGCTCGCCGCCCTGGCGGGGACGTCCTCCTCCGAGACCGAATCCAAGGAGGACGAGACATGAGAAAGAGAAACGCCTGGAGGTGCGCCGCTCGGATGGTCCGGCAGGTCGCCCTCTTGTCGCTGTTCGCAGGCGCCGGGACGGCGTCCGCTCAGTGGCTCTTCACGCCGGACGTGACGGTCGACGCGAGCGGCGTGACGATCACGCCGCGCGACGTGGTGACGGACCTCGGGGCAGGGCCGCTGGCGCCCGAAGCCCTGCCCGATCTGCCCGGTCATGCGGCCCTGGCCGCGATTCACGCCGACTCGGGCGGCGACTGGCTCTACGTGCCGGCGACGACGGTCGAGCTTCCCGGGCCCGTCTATGCGAGCCGTCGGGACGTCGTTCGCGACGCGGGCGGCTCGGTCACGATCGAGCTCGAAGGCAGCACGGCGGGCATCCCGCCCGACGTGGCGATCGACGCACTCGCGATGACCAGCGCCGGGGAGCTCTTGCTCTCCTTCGACACGACGGTGGCCTTGCCGGGTCTGACGGTCGGCGACGAAGACATCGCGCGCTGGAATGGTGGTCTGTGGACCCTGTTCTTCGACGGCTCGGCCGAGGGCGTGCCGGAGGACCTCGACGTCGACGGCGTGCACTACGTGCCGGCGCTCGATGCGCTGCGGATGAGCTTCGATCGGTCGGGGCGGATCGCGGGCCTCTCGTTCGATGACGAGGACGTGCTCGGCTTCGATCGCTCGTCCTCGAGCTGGTCGATCGAGCTCGATGGCTCGGCGCGCGACCCCGCACTGGCCGCCGTCGACCTGGTCGCCGTGCCGGAGCCCCGGGCCGGCTGGCTCGTACTGACCGGCAGCCTGGCGCTCGCCGCGGCGAGCCTGCGGCGCCATCCCCGGCTCCACGCAGGGCTCGATTGAGCCCGGAACCCGATCTCCGCGAGCCGTCGGCGATCCACGGTCGGACGCGACGAATCGCGGAGCCATTCACGCTTCCCTCGAAGCAAGACGGAGAAGAAAGATGAACCGAACCCATATCCGAAACCCGATCCAGGTCCTCATGATCGCCCTGCTCGCGCTCGCCGGCTCGACAGGCCTGGCGCAGGCGCAGGGCTATATCGAGATCAACCAGGCGGTCGTCGATGCCCAAGGCGGCTTCCCCTACACGATCAGCGAGCCCGGCTACTACCGCTTCACGGGGAACGTGATCAAGGACGCCACGGATGGCACCACAGCGGCGATCGTGATCGACGCCAGTGGCGTGACCCTCGATCTGGCCGACTTCTTCCTGGCGGGTCCCGGGACCTGCGCTCGCAATCCCTCGACGGGCGTCGTGACCTGCACGGGGCACGTTCCCGGCACGGGCATCCAGGAGAGCGGCAACAGCGACATCACGATCAAGAACGGCATCGTGAAGGGCTTCTTCAATGGCATCAGCACGACGGCGCCGAATACGCTGATCGACCGCCTGCAGGTCAGCCAGAACGCCTTCGCCGGCGTCTCCGCGATCGGCGATAGCTCGGTCATCAACCAGGTGAGCTCCCAGCGCAACGGGACGAACGGCATCGTCGTGCAGAACAACAGCCTGGTCACGCTCTGCAATGCCACGCAGAACGATGACTACGGAATCCTCGCCAACTTGAACAGCGCCGTGACCCGCAGCTTCGCGGTGGGCAACCGGCTCGGCGGGATGAGCCTCAATTCGAGCGTCTCGTTCTCGCAGAATCAGGTGCTCGACAACTTCGGAGCCGATCCCGTCTTCAGCGGAATCGACGACGGCACGAATACCTGCACGAACGCCGTCGGTGCGAGCGTCGGCTGCTGAGCTCGCTCGGGCACGATGGTGGACGCGCCGTCGGGCTCTGCCCCGGCGGCGCGTCGCTTTTCATTCCGCGGGCGTGCCGCCTCGGGGACTCCTCGTCGCGCCATCAATTGCTAGGTTGCATCGCGGGGGAGCGCCGGAGAGTCGGATTGCAGATTCGGGTACGAGACGAGCTGAGGGATCGGGGTCGCGAGATCACGCGGGTCCCTCTCGTTCTCGTGGTGGCGCCGGGGGGCAGCGGCAAGACCACGCTGGTCCGCCTCTGGCGCGACGATTGGCAGTCCGACGGGGGCCGCATGGCCTGGCTCCCGGTCGGCGAGCTTCATCGGGATCCGATCGTGTTCGTCGAAGACCTCGTCGAGGCGATTCGCGAGGTGCTGCCCGAGCCGCTCGAGGGGGCGGAGCCCTTCGGGACTGCGCTCCTGCGCTCGCTGCCACGCGCCGGCGAGATCGCGCCGGAGCCGATCGTTCGACTTCTGGACCGGGAGCTTCGCGGGCTCGCGACGCCGCTCGTGGTCTGTCTCGATGCCCTCGAGTTCCTTGATCGCGAGGGGACGACGCTCGAGGTGGTCGATCAATTGCTGCGGGCCGAGCCGCGCTGGCTTCGGCTCGTGATCACGACGCGTGGCCTGCAGCCCAGATCGGCCGCCCGGCTGCTTGCCGAGGATCGGGCGATCGAGATCACGAACGGCGACCTCAGCCTTCGCTCCGACCAGCTCGGGGCGCTGCTGCAAGAGGAGGGCGTGGTCCTCGAGCCGCGACAGTCGGCCCAGCTGCTGGCGCGGACCGATGGCTGGGCGATCGCGATCCGGTTCGCTGTGAGGGCGCTCTCGGGTGTCCCCGTCGGCGAGCGCACGCGCTTCATCGACGAGCTGGTGAAGGAGCGCGACCTCTTCCGTTACATCGCTTCGGAGCTCGTCACGGGCATCACGCCCGGGGTCGTCGCCGCCCTCGAGCACGCGAGCCTGCTCGGACCGGTCGATCGCGAGACCCTGGTGCAGGCCCTCGACGAGCCCGACGCCTGGGCGCATCTCGACGAGGCGATCGAGTCGGGGCTGCTCCAGGCGATCGGCGACGAGCTGGTCGTCCATGATCTGCTCTCGGAGTGGCTGCGGCTGCGCCTCGAGTCGCGGCTCGCGCCGGACGAGTGGCGGATGCTGCACAGGCGGCTCGGGCGGCTGGTCGAAGCGCGGGGCCGTGAGATGAACGCGCTGCGGATCTATCGATCGGCGGGGCTCGACGACGCGGTCGTCGATCTGCTCTCGCGCTGTGCGCATGGCTGGGTGAATCGGGGCCACTACGACCTGGCGGGCGATGCGCTCGAGTCCCTGCCGGAGCCGGTTCGCCAGTCCAATCCCGCGCTGATCGCCGTGGCGGGGGTGATCGAGTGCGGACGAGACCCCGATACCGCCATCGAGAATCTCAAGGTTGCGATCGAGATGTATCGACGGATCGGGAATCGGGCGGCGGAGTTCGAGGCGCTGCACGAGCTCGGGATCATCGCGATCAACGAGAACCGCATGAGCGAGGTGATCGACCTGTTCCGCTATGCGCTGACGCTCCGACGCGTGTTCCTCGAGCCGCGTCTGCGTGGGATGGTCGTGCTCGCTCTGGCCGACGGATCGATGGTCGCCGGCCGCTACGGGTTCGCGCTGCGGATGTTGGCGCTCGCGGATACCTACGATCACGCGCCACGGGAGCGGGGCGGGATCGGTCTCGTTCGGAGCACGATCCACTTCTATCGAGGAGACTGGGATCGGGTCGTCGCCGAGGTCGACGAGCGCTGCGCGGACGAGGCGCAGCGCAAGCACGGGCCCGGCTTCTTTGCGATGCAGACGCGGCGCTGCGCCGTCCTGGGACTGCGCGGAATCGACGTCGCGGGCTGCCTCGAGACCTTCGAGCAGGCGACACAGATGTTTGTCACAGCGCGCCAGAGCCTGAACGGGATGAACTGCGAGATGGCCCACGGTCAGGTGGCGTTGCGCGCGGGGGACATGGAGAGCGCGCTGCGATGCTTCTCGAATGCCGCGACCCTCGCGCATCGGGTCGGGCTGCGCGAGGCGGAGGCCGCGAGCCTCGGGCTGCAGGCCCGCACGCATCAGCGGGCCGGGGCGTCCGCCGACGCGCTGGCGGCTGCGGAGCTCGCCGTCGAGCTGCTCGAGCGCAGGGATACCTGGACGGACCGCTTCTCGAACGCGCCCTTCTGGTCTCCGTCGAGCGCCCTCGGCGCCGTCGTGCTCGCCGAGCTGGGCGACGCCAGGCGTGCCCATGACGCGCTCCGGGCGCAGAAGCGCCGTCGCTTCGCCCATCGCGAGCTGCCGCTCTGCGCCCACGCCGTGCGCGTCCTGAGCGCTCGCGTGGCCGATCTCGCCGGAGATGCGAAGACCGCCCGGCGCGAGCTCGCGGACGGGTTCCGGATCCAGCGCGAGGCCGGCTTCGACGACGTGCCGCCCGAGCTCGACGAGGCCTTGCTCGGCTGGGCACTCGAGCGCGCCGCCGCCTGGAAGATCGATCCGGGCGCCGCGCAGGCCGCCGCCGCCGCGCGGTCGAGCGATCGCCGGCGACCGGCGCTGCGCATCGACAGCTTCGGCGGACTCGACGTCTGGGTCGGTGATCGCAAGGTCACCGAGCGTCAGTGGCGCGGCGCGACGGCCCGACGACTCCTGGTTCGGCTGCTCGTCGCCGAGGGGCGACCGCTGTCGAGGGAGCGGATCGAGTCCGAGCTGTGGCCGGACGCGACCGCGGCGAGCGCCCGGAACAACCTGCGGGTGGCGCTGTCGCGCCTGCGCGACGCGCTCGAGCCGCGCAGGCGCAAGGGTGAGGCGAGCCGCTATGTCGAGGTCGAGGGTGAACGCATCGCGCTGTCCGCCGAGGCGATCGAGGGCTGGGACGTGCGACGGCGCGCCCGCGCGCTCGAAGCGCTCGAGGGCGCGACCGAGGCGGGCGACCGAGAGGCTGCGCGGGGGGCGTTCGAGATCATTCGCAAGACCCGGAGCGGCGAGTTTCTGCCCGAATCCTTCGACGAGTGGACGCTCGAGCATCGTCGCGCCCTCGAAGAGGCGTGGCTCTCGCGCGGGCGTCGCGTCGTGGGGCGGCTGATCGAGCAGGAAGCGAACGACATGGCCATCGAGCTCGGCGAGTCGCTCGTCGCGGCGCACCGCGACGACGAGGGCGCCTGGGAGGCGCTCGCCCGCGCGCGCGCCGCAGCCGGCGAACGCAGCGCCGCGCTCCGCACGATCGAGGACGCGCGGGTGGCGCTCGAGGAGACGCTCGGGATCGAGCCGGGAGCGGCGCTGCGCGCGCTGGAGGTCAGCCTGCGGACCGGGCCACGCGAGACCTCGTAGTGTGCGAGAGTCCGGACGATCCGACGCATGCAAAGAAGATCAGACGTTCACGCGAGGTTTCGATCCGAGGCCTGGCCATCCTCGGCTTTCCGGGCTCGAGCCTGCTGACACGTCCTGGACGGCTCCACGGGCAACACGAGTGAGCTGTCGGTCCAGTCCGTCCCGGTGCCCGAGCCGGACATGCTGGCTGGCCTGATGGCGGGAGGCGGTCTGCTGATGCTGATCACGCGGGGCGCTCTGCGGCCGGATCGGATCCCGCGATCTCGTAACGCATGGTCGTGATCCGAACCCGGGCTGGCTGTCGACGCCGATGGCCCCCTCGATTCAGGGTCCGACGAGCGGCATGAGGTTCGATGCCACGCCGCCGGGTCAGCGTGCCCCATGGCCAACGGGCAGACGTAGAGATCTTCCCATGCGAGACGGCACGAATCGTGCTTCTTCGTGCCCATAAGGTGACTGTATCCTCATACTCGTGCGCTCCGCAGATCGCCAGGAGAGCCCGATGCCCGCGCGTGACCTGTTTCCACTTTATGAGTACCACGTGGACGGCGACGACTCGCTCACGTTCGTGAGCGATTCCTGGGTGGCCTTCGCACGAGAGAACGACGCCCCGCACCTGACCCGGGAGCACGTCATCGGGCGACCTCTCTGGCAGTTCATCACGGATCGACAGACCCGGCATCTCTACGAGCTCCTGCTCGATCGGGCGCGTCGCGTGGGCCCCATACTTCGCCTTCCATTCCGGTGCGATGCACCAGACTGCCGCCGCTTCATGGAGCTCGACATCATCGCCCTCGAGCATGGTCGGCTGAAGTTCGAGAGTCGGCTGCTTCGCGAGGAGCCGCGGAGGCCCGTCGAAGCGCTATGGCTGCCGCGGCCGGGATCCGACGCGTTGCTCGAGATGTGCAGCTGGTGCAAGCGAATTCGAAGCGCGCGCGAAGCCTGGCTCGAAGTCGAAGAGCTGGCCACCGAACATGGCCTGCTGGAAGGGCCCCTACCCGACATCAGTCACGTCATCTGTCCAGCATGTTATGAGCGCGTGCGCTCGCGCGCCTCGAGTGGGAACTGAGCTTCTCCTCGCTCCTTGAGCGATTCGCCGCTCCTTACGGATCGCAGCTTCAAGCTCCTGCTTCCGCGAGCATCGCGGTGGATTCGCCAGCCTCTGCGGCGACCGCGCGGTGCAGGATGTCCGGCGGGCGGATGCCCTCGGCGCGAAACGCCGCCATTACGCGCAGCGTGATATCGGTCTCGAGCGCCTTCTCGAAGATCGTGTCGACCACGTAGACCTTGAGCCGCAGGCGCAGAGCGGCCTGTCCGTTCTCGAAGACCTGCGACACCAGGACATCGACGGGATTCGGCAGATAGACGAAGTTGCTCGTCACGGCGGCCTCGCGCACCAGATCACGTGCGCGCTCGACGTCCTGGTCGATGCCGATGAGGAAGTCGATCATCACCTGCATGTTCAGGACGCCGTAGTTGCCACACGACGTGACTTCGCTCAGGAAGAGGCTGTTCGGAATGGTGACCATGCTGTCGTCGAGGGTGCGAAGCTTCACCGAGCGCAGCCCGACGGACATGATGTCTCCATACTGCCCGCCGAAGGTCACGCGATCGCCGACCTGGAAGGGCCGGTCGAACATGATCATCACGCCCGCGACGAGCGAGGCGACGAGATCCTTCATCGCGAAGCCGACCGCGACGGCGAGGGTGCCGCCGATCACCGCGAGCACCTCGCGACTGATCTCGAGGCTGAGCAGGACGACGCTCGTGATCGTCGCGAAGAAGACGAAGAAGCGGAAGAAGGCGAGCAGCCTCTGCAGGGTGAGTCGCGAGTCCACGAACGCCTTGCCGAGCTCCTCGACGAGCCCCGTCGTCAGGCGCAGCAGGAGCCACGCCCCCGCGATCACGAAGACCGACGCCACGAGTCCCGGCCAGCGAATCGTGTTCGTGATGAGCGTGACGCTGTCCGCGGTCGTCGTGGCGCCCTGTGACTCCTGGGCCAGGGAAGGTCCGGCGAGCAGCAATGCAGCGACGGTCCCGATGCAGAGGAAGAATGTTCTGAAGCTCATACCGCGCCTCCCGGCTCGAAGTTCGCGAATCAACGAACGAGGAGCCCGCGTCTGATCAACACGCTCCTCACCCGTCGATAGGCGGACCAGGTGATCTGATAGTGGCCGTAGAAGTGCTCGACCCAGCCTCGCTGCAGACAGCTCGCCAGCACGTAGCGGATGACGTCGACGCGCTCTCCGGTGCTGTGGTGCAGATCCTCGATCGTCGCGAACTCGGTCTGCATCAGGACCTTCAAGACGAGCATCGTGGTCAGGTTCGAAGACGCGATCTGCGTCGACGACGCAGGCTGCGGCAGGCGGACGGTGATTCGCCCGTCCGGCAGCTCGCGCAGGGAGTCGGTGAAGAGCCGGATCGCGACCTCCGGATTCCCGTCCGACAGCTCCCAGAGCACGCGTCTATAGCCGAAGCGGTTGCGCTCCTGGAGCGTCTTCCTCTCCCCGTCGTCGAATTGCCGTGGAAAGGAGAGCCGCTGGTAGTCGGGCTCGATCCCGGCCTTCCGACAGCGGGTATCGCAGAGCTCTTCGAGCTGGGACTCAGACCACGGAGGGAGCTCGATCGAATCCTGCAGGATTGCGCGGTCGCCGAGCATTCGTGAGACGTAGAACCAGGCGGTCCGGGTGAACGTGACGATGCAGAGGACGTCTTGCTCGAGCGCACTCAAGATCTGAGCGAGGTGCTCGAGGCCTGCGAGCCCACCCATGACGGGTCGCACGATGCGATGCAGATCGTGTACGGCGATCACCCGCACCCCTTCGGCCTCGACCCGCGCCGGGAGCTCCGACTCGAGGTCCGCGTCCTCCGGCAGCCCGAACTCCGTAGCCATGGCCTTCCGGAGCGCGTCGATGCCACCGAGCGGACAGTCGACGATCCGCATCCCCGCGCCGATCTCCTCGCCTGCAAGCTTGAGGAAGGTGCGGAGGCCGCCTCCGCGCTCGGCCAGCACGGCGATCGCTCCCCCGCGGCTCGAGGCGACGTACTCCTTCAGGTGATCGAGCCCCTCTCGATAGGGACCGGCGATCACGGTTTCGTCGGGCGTGAGGAGATCGAGCACGACCTCCTCGGACAGGCGTTTGTCGGAGTCGTCGGCGTGCTGGGTCTCGCGTTCGACCTCCCGTCGCAAGAGCGTTGCCACGATCTTCCGGCCAGCCTCGAAGCGGGAGGCCATGCGGATCAGAAGCTGGAGCAGCGCAGCGCCGAACAGATAGAACGCACCCAGAATCGCATTGACGTAGCCGGTCAGCCCCTTTTCCTGGCGCCCGATCCGACTCGCGACCGCGGAGTATCCGGCGGCGCGCTTCACGCGTCGGTGGATCTCTTCGCGCCACCAGAAGACGAGGAGGATGCCGATCGGTGCGAGGAGCAGGGTGACGATCCGCGATGCCCAGGTGTAGATCGCGGCCTCGGCGACGTAGCGGGAGATCAGGTCGAGCCCGAGTCCGGAGAGCAGGATCCACGCGGCGACCAATCGCAAGGATCGCAGACGCAGCCCGGGAACCCGGTCTTCCGACCCTTCCTCCGCGCCGGCAGCGAGCGCATCGACGAGCAGAAGACCGAAACGCGTCAGCAGCGTCCAGAGCAGGATCACCCCGACGAGAGTCGCCACCTCCTCGAGATCCCCGGGCGCGAGGACGACCGAGACCAGGTAGAGCAGCGCGAGCCACTCGAGTGGACTGCGAAAGCGCTGGATGTACCAGAGCAGACGGGCCAGCTGAAGCTGGACCTCCGTCCGGGGACGCACGGCAAGCACGGTGCGACGCGCTTCCGGTAGCCCTTGCGCGGCCCATTGGCGCCAGAAGCGGAAGAGGACGACGCCAAAGATCAGCTCGAGGAAGCTGCCGAGGAAGCCCAGCGGGTCCTCGACGAACCGCTCGACGATCGCGCGCAGGCCGCGCGGGATCGCGAGCGTCTGGAACAGGACGTCGAGCCGTGTCACGGCGAACTCGAGTCGCAGCTCGCGCATGCCCTGCGGTCCGGTGCCGAGCAGTCGGGCTCGCATGGCGGGGGAGACGAGCTCGAGCAGACGCACCCGCGCGGCGTACATCTGCGCGAGCTCGGTCCGTTGGTCGAGCGCGTCCGAAGACCGGTCGAGGAGCGCGGCCTGAACCTCGCTCTGCTTCTTCCAGAGCGCGTCAGAGATCGAGCGATAGAGCTCGTCCGCCTGTTTCTGGCTGGCCGTGCCGCGATCGAGCCGTTCGGAGAGCCGATCGACCCTGGCCGTCCAGTCCTCGACTTCGAGTGCTTCGGGGGACTCGCGGCGCGTCAGGGGCTGCCTCGGCACCAGCGCGTTCGGCGGGGGGCCAGCGGCCTCCTGCATCGGCGTTGCGCCGCGGGACTCGGGGGCGGCACCCGGCGGATCGGCAGCCGACGCGACGCCGGAGGTGATCGCGAGCGAAGTCAGCAGCCCGATCCACCACGTCCGCCGACCGCGCGCACGGATCGACGGCGGTGCCGTTCGTTCAGCCACGAGGCGTCCTCGAGCGGTCGACCCGGATGCGAGGCCTTCTCGTCATTCGGCCCAGGACGAACGATCGCCCCTGCCGGACAGGTGGTCGTCGGCCTTCGGCTCGCACGGGATCTTCTCGAAGAGGGTCGCCATGGCGCTCCAGACGCTTCGGTCGCGCCATTTCCGCCGGATCGATCCGATCGGTTCGGCGATTCTAAGCGAATGGCGCCCGATCGAAAACCTGGGGCCGGGATCGCAGGGGCCGAGGTGATGCGGGATGCGACGTCGAGGCGGGTCCTTCGCCGCGCGCGCGAGACGTGACCGGCGATCCGCAGCGCTAGGCGAGATCGCGCGATTCCGCTTTCGGGGGTCCACTCCGCCTGCGCCGGGAGAGCGCGGCCAGAGCGCCGCCCCCCCAGAGGAGCATCGCCCCGATCGCCGGCTCCGGAACGCTGCGCGACGCACGGTCGTCCGCGCCCGTTCCTTCCGCGACCGCATGATAGTCGAGCAACACCCCTGCGCGTCCGACCGCTGGGATCGGCGGAAGGTCGACGACCAGGCTCTCGAGCGGGTCGAGCGTGCCCGGGGTCCAGATGATCCGCTCGCCGCTCGAGCAGACCGCGCTCGCGCCCTGCTGGCTGCAGGACGAGGACGTGAAGAAGCCGGAAACGAGGCTGCGGTCGAAGTCCAGAATGCCGTCCGGAAGACGCAGGGTGAGCGTGACGCCGGTATGCGCAACGGCGTCGTCGTTCTGCACCGTCGCCCGCAGAAAGCTCGACGGACCGCCCAGGCCGACCCACTCGAGAGCGAGCGAGAGCGCTTCGTCAGAGTCGATCTCGGTCAAGGCCTGCTGTGTGACACCGGGCGCGTCGCTCGCAATCGATGCCTGTGCCGCGATGATCTCGCCGTCGACCAGCGCGCCGTCGACGAGCACCGAGACGGTCCGCTCGCCGGAATCCGTCGCCCCGATCGTGCCGAGGCTCCACTCGACGGTGTCGCCCACCAATACGCCGCCGCCCGACGCAGAGACGAAGGTCGTCTCGGAGGGCAGAGCGAGCCGAAGGAGGGTGTTCGTCGCGTCGAGCGTGGCCGAGGCGTTCGCATAGGTCAGCCGGTAGTCGAGCGATGCACCGGCGGCGATCGGGTCAGCGCTCTCGTCGATCGCGAGATCGAGCAGGCGCTGGCTCACGACGGCGAGGGTCCGGCTGGCCGCCGCCCGATCATCGGCGCCGGTCCCTCGAACGATCGCGCGGAGGTCGACCAGGGAGCCAGCGGGGATCGCTGCGAGCGCGGGCGGGAGCGCAACGCCCAGGCTTTGCCCCGCATCGATCGTCGCCAGATTGAACGCATACTCCTCACCCGCCGTGCAGGTCGAGCTGTCGCCGAGCTGCGCGCACGAGCCCGAGGAGAAGAAGCCCGTCGCGAGGCTGCGATCGAAGTCCGCGATTCCTTCCGGCACGCGCAGCAGCAGGGTGACGCCCGTATGCGGGACGCTGTCCCGATTCGTCACGATCGCTTCGATCTCGAGCCGCTCTCCGGGCAAGACGGGGTCGGGGCCCACCTGGAGCGCGAGGGACAGCGCTTCGCTCGTATCGATCTCGCTGATGGCCCGCGCCCGCACGTCGTAGGTCGCGTCCGATAGACTCGCCGCGGCAGCGAGCAGCGTCCCATCGACGATGGCTCCGACCTGCAGCGTGGCTTCGCGGCGCCCCGAATCACCCGGCGCCAGGCTGCCGAGACTCCACTCGATCGTCGAGCCCACGAGCACTCCCCCATCCGAGGCCTCGACGAAGCTCGTGCCGGGCGGGACCGGAAGCGAGAGGGTCGCGCTGCCCGAAGTCAGGGTGTCGGACGCGTTGCCGTAATGAAGGACATAGCTGAGCCGACCACCGGCCGCCCCGGGATCGAACTCCTCGTCGATCGCGAGCTCGAGGAAGCGATCGCTGTCGACGGTGACGGTGCGACTGGAGACGGCGCGATCGTCTGCGCCGGATCCGTGCACCGTCGTGCGCAGCTGAATCAGACTGCCATCCGCCGCCGCCGTTACGATCGGCGGAAGACTGACCGTCTCGCTCTGCCCCGGATCGAGGGTGGCGAGGTTCCAGATGATGTTCTCACCAGGCGCGCAGGTCGCGCTATCGCCCAGCTCGGAGCAGGAGCCCGAGGTGAACGTCCCGTTCGCGAGCGCTCGGTTGAAGGGGTCGAGTCCTTCGGGCAGCCGCATCGCGAGCGTGATGCCGATATGCGGGACGATGTCCCGGTTGGTGACGGTGGCCTCGACGGCGAGCTGCTCTCCGGGCCGTGCCGGATCGGGGCCGATCTCGAGGCCTAACATCAGGGCCTCGTTGCCGTCGACCTCGGTGATCGCGTTGGCCCGGACCAGGTCGGTCCCGTCCTCGAGCGTCGCGACCGCAGCGAGGAGTGTGCCGTCGGGGAGACTCGAAACCTGGAGGCTCACCTCGCGCTCTCCCGAGTCGCCGGGCGCGAGGCTGCCGAGACTCCACTCGACCGTCGAGCCCGCGAGCACGCCCCCGCCCGAAGCGTCGACGAAGCTCGTGCCGGCCGGAACGGGGAGCGACAGCGTGGCGCTCCCCGACGTCGTCACGCCGGACGAGTTGCCGTAGTGAAGGACATAGACCAGCTCGCCGCCGCTCGAGACGGGATGGAGCTCCTCGTCGATCGCGAGCTCGAGGATCCGATTGCTGTCGACGACCGTTGTCTCGCTGACACCGATCGGTGACGCCGTGCTGTCGTCGGCGACGGGCGAGAAGGTGATCGTCGCGCCGTCGACGAGTGGGCCCACGAGAGGAGGAAGGGTCACCGTCGCGCTCGTGTGTGGATCGAGCGTGGCGAGATTCCAGGTGATCAGCTCTCCGGGCGTGCAGATCCCGCTGCCTCCGAGCTGGGCGCAGGATCCGGCTGTGAAGTTGCCCGTCAGCAGGGCCCGATTGAAGTCGTCGATGCCGGGCGGAACCGCCAGCTCGAGCGTCACACCCGTGCGGGCGAAGCCGTCGGTGTTGGTCACCGTGATCTCCACCGCGAGCTGCTCGCCTGGCCGAGAGACGCGCGGGGCGAGCTCGATGCCCAGGCTGAGCGCGGCGAGTGCGGGGGAGGAGAAGAGCGTGCTGAAGCCCAGCCATGCGAGGAAGACGAGGGGGCCTGGCAGGTGCGAGATCCGTCGGAGGAGGACACGAACGGAAGGGAGGGGGGGCGTTTTCAGCATCATGCGGCGCTCCATCTGGGCCAGCGCGAAAAAGACATCTTCAATATAGAGCCAGCGATCCCTTCTGGGGGAAAAAATTACGTCCCGGCTGTCGCAGTCCCCTCCCGCCTCCTTCCCTCTTGATAGGCGTCTCTCTTCGAGACCGTGGGACGGACCGGGATCGGGCGGACGGGCGGCTCAGCTTCCCCGGGTCCGCGCTGTCGAGTACCAGACCTTCCGATCGCGGACCCAGAGGATGCGAGATTCGTTCGCCGTGGGCTCTTCGTTGTATCGCACGATCGATCTAACCAGCGCCGCAGAGCGACCCCCTTGCTCTTCGGAGATCTTGCGCGCCTCGAGAATCTCGACCTCCTCCAGCTGAGCGGTACGGATCGCGTCCACGAATCGGCGGATGGCCCGCAGCGTCGACTCCGGCTCCTCGGCGCTTCGTGCCTCGAGACGCGCGCGGACAACGGGATCGATGAGCTCGTAGAGGGCTTGAACGTCTCGTGCGACTTCGAGGCGGACCTGCTCGTGCACGCGACCGAGAAGCGTATGGCTCGAGATTCGCATCCTACCTGCCGGAGCTGGGCGCGCTCGAGAGGATCTCCTGGTCTATGTAATCTTGCAGCGCCTGATTGAAGGCGGGCCGGGCGTCTCTCCACCAGGCCTGGGTGCCCGGCTGTGAAAACATTCTACGCAGCTCCCAGTCGAGCCCGCTCCAGAGGCTCGGATCCAGATTTCCTTCTCGCGTCTGAAGAATGAGGTTTTCGTATCTGCGGAGCATGATCGATGCGAGGGTGGCGAGCACTCCGACACCGCCCACGAAGTCACCGATATTGCCCATCGCTTCGAGCACAGCGCTCCGATCGAATGACCGCATGAAGGACCCGGTGCTCGGCTGGAGGCAACAGGGCCTCCGCGGTCGATCGAGCGCCGGGCTTGACCCCGACAGGCTACCACCAAACGTCGATGGGAGCGCGCCGCAGGACGTCAGCCGCAGCGCCTCTTCGGGCCTCTCTCTGCTTGGCGGAGCTCTCCTGGGCCATCATGCGAGCTCCTCCGGCCGATGTATCGTCAGTTTCACACTGGAGCGATCGAGTAGATCCCTGCGGAGCGGTTCCCGGGGATTCGGATCGCGTTCTCGACGTCACGCGAAGGCGCCTTGCGCGCGCTTCACTCGAGCAGGTCGCGACCCTCCATGCTCTCTCGATTCTCGAATCACCGTTGGGCGGCCTGCCTCGTACTCGTGGTGTTCGGGCTTGCCTGCTCTGATGCCGAGGAGGCAGCAGAAGAGTCGGATCGTCCGCTCGTCGAGGTGGAGCGCGTGCTGATGACCGATCTCGAGGATCGCGTCACGGCCGTCGGAGAGATCGTCGCGACCCATCATGCCGAGCTCGCCGCAGAGATCGACGGCCGCGTCACGGAGCTGGTGATCGAAGAGGGAGCCGCGGTGGAGGCGGGGCAGTCGATTCTGCTCCTCGATCCCGCCCGGCGCCGGCTCGAGCTCGACCGCGCCGAGGCGCGAGTGGCCGAGGAAGAGGCCCAGGTCGAGAACGATCGGCGTCGGCTCGCCCGCCAGCGCGAGCTGTCCGCGCAGAAGATCGCCTCCGAGTCGAGCCTCGACGAGGCGGAGACGGCCTTGCGGCTCGCGGAGGCGAAGCTGACGGCCGCGCGCGCGGCGCTCGGCGTCGAGCGCCGCGCGCTTCGCGAGGCGACCGTGCGCGCGCCCTTCGACGGTCTGGTCGTCGAGCGCAAGGTCAGTCTCGGCGAGTACGTCCGGATGGGCGAGCCGCTCGTCGAGATCGTCTCGCTCGACCCGATCGAGGTCGAGTTCCGCGTCGCCGAGGTCGACTCGAGCTTCGTTCGGCTCGGTCAGGACGTCGATGTGACCGTGGCCCCGTACCCGGACCGCGTTTTCCACGCGACGGTCACCGTGATCTCTCCGACCATCGACCGTCACTCCCGCACGCTGCGCGTGAAGGCCGCGCTCGACAATACCGAGCGCCTGCTGCGCCCGGGGCTCTTCGCGCGGGCCGACCTCGGTCTCGATACGCGCGAGGGCGTAGCGCTGATCCCATCCGAGGCCGTGTTGCAACGCGTCGACGGCTCGATCGTCTTCGTGCTGGAGGACGGACAGCGGGTGCGCCGCCGCGTGGTGGACATCGCCAGCTTTCAGGAAGGCCACGTCGCGATCGAGAACGGGCT
Source organism: uncultured delta proteobacterium (assembly GCA_963698485.1). Lineage (GTDB taxonomy): Bacteria > Myxococcota_A > UBA9160 > UBA9160 > UBA4427 > UBA4427. The sequence goes on from CAVORA010000010.1 coordinate 177,786, forward strand.
CGAGCCCGGGGACGTGATCGTCGTTCGAGGTCATGCCGACCTGATCGATGGCCAGGCGGTCCGCGTGCGGAGTGAGCCCGTCGAGTCGGGCTCCGAAATCTCCTCCGTCGAGAGCGCAAGCCAATGACGCTGTCCGACATCTCGATCGAGCGGCCCGTCCTCACCTGGATGATGATGGTCGCGCTCGGGGTCTTCGGGATCCTCGGATACAACCGCCTCGGCGTCGATCAGTTCCCGGAGATGGAGTTCCCGGTCGTGACGGTCGACGCCACGCTCGAGGGCGCGACGCCCGAGGGCATCGAGGAGGACGTCACGGATCCGCTCGAGGAGCGCTTCACGACGATCTCGGGCATCCGGACCATTCGTTCTTCCTCCTTTCAGGGGGCGGCGCGGATCGAGATCGAGTTCGTGTTGGGCACGGATCTCGACGTCGCCGTCCAGGACGTGCGCGACGAGGTCGCCCAGGCGATGGAGGTCCTGCCTCGCGAGATCGAGACGCCGACCGTCACGCGCAGCAGCGGGAGTGGCCGGGCGATCCTCTACGCCCCCTTCTTCTCCGAGCTTCCGCTCGTCCAGGTCTCGGAATACGTGGATCGCGTGGTGAAGCCCCAGATCGATACGATTCCCGGGGTCGCCGGGGCGGTCGTCTTCGGCATGCGCGAGCGCAATATCCGGATCTGGGTGGATAGCCAGAAGCTGCGCGCGCGCGGCCTCGCCGCCAGCGACCTGCTCCGCGCGATCGGACGCGAGCACGTCGACCGACCTGCGGGCTTCATCGAGGGGCCGTCGGTCGAGTGGACCGTGAAGACGGACGCGGAGTTCAAGTCGATCGAAGAGCTCGAAGGGATGATCGTCTCCTACGAGGACGAGGCGCCCGTCTACCTCCGGGACGTCGCGCGTGTCGAAGACGGCGCCGAGGACCTCCGGTCGATCGTCCACTTCCACGGCAAGAACACGGTCGCGCTCGGAATCATCAAGCAGACGGACGCGAACACAGTGACCGTCGCCAACGAGACCTTCCGTCGTCTCGAGGAGCTCCGTCCCCACCTCCCTCCAGAGATCGAGCTCGCACCACGCGAGGACTGGATCGACTTCGCAGCACCGATCGTCGAGTCCGTCGACGAGTCGCAGTTCGCGCTGCTCTTCGGCGGCGTGCTCGCCGTGTTCATCGTCTTCGTCTTCCTGCGGCGCGTGCGGCCGACCCTCGTGATCGGCCTGGCCATCCCGCTCTCGCTGGTGAGCACCTTCGGCTTGATCTGGCTCGCCGACTACACCCTCAATACGATGACGCTCCTGGGGCTCACGCTCGCGATCGGCGTCGTGATCGACGACGCGATCATCGTCCTCGAGAACATCGAGCGTCATCGCGAAGAGGGCAAGACCGCCCGGAACGCTGCCCGGGACGGAACGCGCGAGATCACCTTCGCCGCGGCCGCCGCCACGTTCTCGGTCGCCGCGGTCTTCGTGCCGACGATCTTCGCCGAGGGCATCGTCGGCGCGTTCCTCTCGGAGTTCGGCCTGACCGTGGCGGGATCTGTCGTGCTCTCGCTCTTCGTGGCGTTGACGCTCACGCCGATGCTCGCGGCGCGGATGCCGCCGCCGCGTCCACAGCGCCCGGGTGGCATCTACGATCGCCTCGAGAAGGGCTTCCATGCGCTCGAGTCCCGCTATCGGCGGGTCCTCGAATGGACGTTGCGGTCGCGACGCAACCGCGGCCTCACCCTCGCCTTCGCCGTGCTGAGTCTGCTGGTGACGGCCGGAAGCTCTCGCTACATCGGCGCCGAATTCTTCCCGCCGTCGGACGGGGGGCTCGTCTTCATGCGCTTCGAGACGCCGTCCGGATCGAGCCTCGACTACACGTCGGACTTCCTCGCTCGCAACGAGGAGATCATGAACTCCTTTCCCGAGGTGCGCGGCATGTTCGCTTCCCTCGGCGAGACGAGCTCGGCGGGGGTCGGTCGGCCGAACGCGGGCAACCTGATGGTGACGCTGGGATCGCCGCGGGAGCGGGAGCGATCGAGCTTCGAGATCATCCGGCTCGCCCGCGAGAAGCTCGAACAGGTGGTCGGCCAGAAGGCGCAGGTGATGGACCCCTTCAGCTCCATGAACTCCTCGAACGCTCAGTTCGAGGTGATCCTGCGCGGAAACCAGCCCTTGCGTGAGCTCGACGAGCTGTCGCGCCGCGTGGTCGGTCGTCTCGAGGAGGTGGAGGGCTTCGTCGACCTCGACACCTCGCTCGACCTCGGACAACCCGAGCTGCGCATCATCCCCGATCGCGAGAAGGCCGCGCAGCTCGGCGTCGACGCCGCCGCGATCTCACAGGTGATCCAGGTGCTGATCGGCGGCATGGACGTCGGCGTCTTCAAGGAAGCCGGCAACCGCTACGACATCCGGATGCGACTCGAGCGCGAAGACAATCGCTCTCCCGCAGCCATCGGCGACCTCTACGTGCGATCGCGGACGGGTGAGGTCTTCGAGCTGCGGAACCTCGTCCGACTCGAGACCGGTGCGGCGCCCTCGGAGATCTCGCGCACGAATCGTCAGCGCAGCGTCACGATCTTCGCGAACCTCGAGGGCATGCCGCTGGCCGCGGCCATGGAGCACGCCGAGCGGGTCGGTCGCGAGATCCTGCCGGAAGGTATGCGTCTCGAGCCGACCGGCGACGCGGAGTCGATGGTCGAGAGCTTCTCTCAATTCGGGCTGATGCTCGGGCTCGCGATCCTGGCGATCTACATGGTGCTGGCCGCGCAGTTCGAGAGCTTCTTGATGCCGCTCGCCGTGATGCTGGCGCTCCCCTTCGCGACAGTCGGGGCCTTCGCGGGTCTGCTCTTCTTCCATGCGATCGGCAAGTCGGGGATGACCTTCAACCTCTTCAGCCTGATCGGCATCATCCTGCTCGTCGGATTGGTGACGAAGAACTCGATCCTGCTCGTCGACTACGCGAACCAGCTGCGCGCGCGAGGCATGGAGAAGGTCGAAGCGATGCGGACGGCAGCGCCCGTCCGGATGCGGCCCGTTCTGATGACCGCCTTCTCGATGATCTTCGGCGTGCTCCCGGCGGCCCTCGGGATCGGGCCCGGCTCGGAGACGCGCGCACCGATGGCCGTCGCGACGGCGGCAGGCATGTTCTCCTCGATGGTGCTGACGCTCTTGATCGTACCGGTCTTCTACCTGACGCTCGACGACCTCTCGGAGTGGGCGAGGGGGCGGATGGAGCATTTCCTGGGTTCCTCCGAGACGGCGACGGGTCCGGCCGTTGGCGCGGAGCCGAGCGCGGCTGCGGAGGGTGCGATCGAGCAGGCCAGCCCAACGAACGGCGGCCGCAAGCACAGATCGAAGACGGTCTGACGCTGGCCCGGCGATGCGTGACGCGACGTGAGCTTCTTTCTCACCATGGTCCCGCCCTGCAACATCGAGGCTCGCCAGGTATCCACCGCCGCATTCCGGGCGCGATCGCCTGCTTCAGATGTCGAAGCGGTCGAGGGTCATCACCTTGCTCCAGGCGTCGATGAAGTCCTGTACGAACTTCTCGCGGCCGTCGTCGGCGGCGTAGACCTCGGCGACCGCGCGCAGCTCGGAGTGCGACCCGAAGATGAGGTCGACCGGGGTGGCCATCCATTTCAGCTCGCCCGTCGCGCGATCCCGACCCTCGTAGACGCCTGCCATATTGGCGGACTTCTGCCATTTCGTGGACATGTCGAGCAGGTTCACGAAGTAGTCGTTCGAGAGGGTGCCCGGACGATCGGTGAAGACGCCGTGCTTCACACCGCCGGTATTGGCGTCGAGGGCGCGCAGGCCGCCGACGAGCACGGTCATCTCCGGCACCGTCAGCGTCAGCAGATCGGCCCGATCGACGAGGCTCTCCGTCGGCGAAAGCATGCTGCCTTTCCCGTAGTAGTTGCGAAAGCCATCCGCCTTCGGCTCGAGCACGGCAAAGGATGCGACGTCGGTCTGTTCCTGAGTGGCATCGGCGCGGCCCGGCGTGAAGGGGACCTCCACGTCGTAGCCTGCATCCTTCGCCGCCTTCTCTATGGCCGCGGCGCCGCCTAGCACGATCAGGTCGGCCAGCGACACCTTCTTGTCTCCACCCAGGAGCCCACCCTTGAAGTCCTTCTGGATTCCCTCGAGCGTCTTCAGGACCTTCGCGACTTCGGCCGGGTCGTTGACCGCCCAGTCCTTCTGCGGTGCGAGTCGGAGGCGCGCGCCGTTGGCGCCCCCGCGCATGTCGGTGCCGCGGAAGCTGGCGGCCGACGCCCAGGCGGTGCGGACGAGTTCGGGGACGGTGAGACCCGAGTCGAGAATCGCGGCCTTCAGCTTTTCGACGTCGCGTTTGCCGATCAGCGGATGGTCGACCGCGGGAATCGGATCCTGGAAGAGCAGCGCCTCGGCGGGCACCTCGTCTCCGACATAACGGGCTCGCGGACCCATGTCGCGATGTGTCAGCTTGAACCAGGCCTTGGCGAAGGCGAGCTCGAAGGCCTTCGGATTCTCGAGGAAGCGCCGCGAGACCTCCCGGTAGGCAGGATCCGCCTTCAGCGACAGGTCCGTCGTCAGCATGATCGGCGCATGCTTCTTGCCCTCGACGTGGGCGTCGGGCACGGTGTTCGCGGCTTGCCCGTCCTTCGGGATCCATTGGATGGCGCCGCCGGGGCTACGGGTCTGCTCCCACTCGTACGCGAAGAGATTCGACAGGTACATCATGGTCCACTGCGTGGGCAGCGCGGTCCAGGCGCCTTCCAGGCCGCTCGTGACGGTGTCCTCCGCGTTGCCCTTGCCGCATCGGTTGCGCCAGCCGAGTCCCTGCTCTTCGATGGGGGCGGCCGCCGGCTCCGGACCCACGCACTCGGACGGCTTGTGGGCGCCGTGGACCTTGCCGAAGGTGTGCCCGCCGGCGATCAGGGCGACCGTCTCTTCGTCGTTCATGGCCATCTGCCCGAAGGACTGGCGGATGTGGTCAGCGGCAGCGAGCGGGTCGGGATTGCCGCCGGGGCCTTCCGGGTTCACGTAGATGAGGCCCATGTGCGTGGCGCCGAGCGGCCTTTCCAGCTGCCCCTTCTCGTCGAAACGGTTCGAGCCCATCATCTCGGCCTCCGGGCCCCAGTAGACGAGCTCCGGCTCCCAGGCGTCCACCCGACCACCGGCGAAGCCGAAGGTCTCGAAGCCCATGTCCTCCATCGCAACCGTGCCGGCGAGGACGATCAGATCGGCCCAGGAGATGTTACGGCCGTACTTCTGCTTGATCGGCCAGAGCAAGCGACGGGCCTTGTCGAGACTGGTGTTGTCGGGCCAGCTGTTCAGCGGCTCGAAGCGCTGCTGTCCACCGCCGGCCCCGCCTCGGCCGTCGGACACGCGATAGGTGCCGGCGCTGTGCCAGGCCATGCGGATGAAGAAGGGGCCGTAGTGGCCATAGTCCGCCGGCCACCAGTCCTGGGAGGTCGTCATGACTTTCTTGAGGTCCTGCTTGACGTCCTCGAGGTCCAGGCTTGCGAAAGCTTCGGCGTAGTCGAAGTCCTCGCCATAGGGATTGGAGGACGGGTCCTGGTCGCGCAGAGGCGACAAATCCAATCGGTCCGGCCACCAGAACTGGTTGGATTTCGCTTTGCCCTCGGCGAAGGCCAACCCCGAGAACAGGGTTACCGAGATCACGACCGCGAGAGCGGCCATCAAAGGAAAGAGAGGACGTCGCATTGGATTCTCCTTGTGTATGAGGCGCAGGCCGTCGGGATGTCGCTCACCGCGCTCCAGGATCGCCGCATGTCGCGGACCTGGACTGGTTCGAGGCGATGAGCCACAGCCGACGGTTGGGGAGCTTCGCTGGTTGGGGCGTTACGAATCGCGCGCGCTCGTCACACAGGAGACTCGGCGACCGCGATCCCAGCGCGGTCCATGCATCTGTAGTCGGGCCACAGACGAGTGAGCGGAGGTGATTCGATCTCCGGTGGGGACGATCACGTGGTCGGTGCTCCTCCCGGATCGGGACGATAGCATCCAGCTCGAGGCCTTGGATCATTCGCCGAGCGCGCCGATCCGGATCCATCGCAGGGGTCGGAACGAAGTCGCCGGACTGCTCGATTCGACCTCGCGGGAAAGATCGCCCCGAGCCCGTAGAGTGTGGATCGATCCAGGGGCGCATTCGTATACTTGCCGCCAGTCCGGGCTGATTCGCAGCGCGGAAGCGAGGAGACATCGTGACTTCCGACGATTCAGATCCCGGACCCGGGCGGCCGGAGGCGCAAGCTCGACTCGACCTCGCCGCCCTGAAGGCGAAGTATCGCGAGGAGCGGGAGAAGCGACTTCGCGACGACGCCAACAGCCAATATCTCGAGCTCGACGGAGTCTACTCGCATTTCGACCGCGACCCCTGGGTCGAGGGCGACATCGAGCGAGCGCCCGTCGCGGAAGAGGTCGACGTGGTGCTGATCGGCGGTGGCTTCGGTGGACTCCTGACCGGTGCGCGTCTTCGCCAGCAGGGGATCGAGGACCTGCGAATCATCGAGAAGGGCGGCGATGTCGGCGGGACCTGGTACTGGAATCGCTACCCGGGCGTCGCCTGTGACGTCGAGTCCTACTGTTATCTGCCGCTGCTCGAAGAGGTCGGGACCGTGCCGAGCCAGCGCTATAGCCAGGGAGCCGAGATCTTCGAGCATTGCCGCGCGCTGGCGCGGAAATTCGATCTCTATCGCGGCGCGCTGTTCCGGACCGAGGTCCAGGAGGTCCGCTGGGACGAGGACGCGTCGCGTTGGATCGTGCGGACCGATCGCGGCGACGTGCTTCGCGCGCGCTTCGTCTGCATGGCGATCGGATTCCTCGAGCGGCCGAAGCTGCCCGGCATCCCCGGGATCGAGCTCTTCGAGGGCAGGTCATTCCACACGGCGCGCTGGGACTACGACTTCACGGGCGGCGACGCGAACGGCCATCTCTCGCGCCTGCACGACAAGCGCGTCGGCATCATCGGGACCGGCGCCTCCGCCGTCCAGGTCGTCCCCCATCTCGGCGCGAGCGCCGAGCATCTCTACGTCTTCCAGCGCACCCCGGCCGGGGTCGGCGTGCGCAACAACGGCCCGGCCGACGCCGACTGGATGCGTCACCTCGAGCCCGGCTGGCAGCAGCGACGGATCGAGAATTTCCAGATCCTCACGACGGGCGGCTACGAGGAGGAGGACCTCGTGCGCGATGGCTGGACGGAGGTCCCGAAGCGCGTTCACGAGGAGATCGTGAAGACGGGGAAGACGTCGCTCACGCTCGACGAGCAGCGGGAGATCGCCGAGCGCATGGACTTCGAGGCGATGGAGGCCGTGCGCGCTCGCATCGCGGAGGTCGTCGAGGACCCGGTGACCGCCGAGGCCCTCAAGCCCTACTACCGCCAGTTCTGCAAGCGCCCCTGCTTCCACGACGAGTATCTGCCGACCTTCAATCGGACCAACGTCACGCTCGTCGACACCCAGGGCCGCGGCGTCGAGCGCATCACGAAGACGGGTGTCGTCGCGAACGGTCGCGAGTACGAGCTCGACTGTCTCGTCTACGCGACGGGCTTCGAGGTCGCGACCGAGTTCGCAAGGCGCGCAGGCTACGAGACGATTGGCTGCGGCGGACTCACCCTGACGGAGAAGTGGCGAGATCGCTTCCGCAGCTTCCACGGCCTGCATCTTCACGGCTTCCCGAACTGCTTCGTGATGAGCCTGGCGCAGTCGGGCTACACCCTGAACTTCCCCTACCTGATCGACGTGCAGGCCCGGCACATCGCCTACGTGATCGCCGAGGCGCGGGCGCGCGGAGCGCACAGGGTCGAGGCGACGGCCGAGGCCGAGGCCGAGTGGTGCGAGACGATCGCGAAGCGTGGAGAGGGCTTCGATCCCGACCTTCGCCGAGCAATGCACGCCCAGCTACTACAACAGCGAGGGCAAGCCCGACGCCAAGAGCCTCGACCGGAACTTCTTTCTGGGTGGGCCGACCGAGTTCGCGGAGCTGCTCGCGGCCTGGCGGGAAGAGGGGAGTATGAAGGGACTCGGAGATTCGTTAGGCCGCCGCCTCCGCCCGTTCGGCGCAACGAATCATGCCGATCGCTCGTGCGCGCTCGGAGATCTGCTCGGCCATCGTGCGTGCGCGCTTCGCGTCTCCCTCGGCTCGAACGAGATGGGCCTGCTCGGATCGGGTTCGCAGCTGCCAAGGCTCGCTTCGCATGCGCGCGTGCATTGCCGCCGCCTGCTCGAGGTAGGTCTTCGCCTCCTGCCTGCGTCCGAGCGTCAACGCCAGCGAGCCGAGGTAGTGCGCCGTCTGTCCCAGAAAGAGCGACCCGTTGCCCAGCACGACGCCCACCCGAGCATGGGGCTCGAGCGCAGCCAGAACGCGCTCGCAGAGCGGATGGTCTTCGAGGATCACGGCCGATTCGGCCAGCACGATCAGCGTGGGGAGCCAGTTCCGATCCTTCGCGATGGTCTCGACGGGCTTCATCTCATCGAGCACACGGCGAGCGTCTTCGCTCTGGCCCGAGTCCACGAGCGCGCGCGCGAGCGCGATCGGCCACATGGCAATTCCGGGAGAGTCCTCGATGAACTGCCGGACGGCGCCTTCGAGCTCGGCGAGTCGGCCGAGCTCCCGGCGGTGGTAGAAGAGCTGGCCCGCGGCGAGCGGGGCGATCGCGTCGAGTCCGGAGGAGGCAGCCAGGATGGCCTTCTGCTCGGCGCCCTGGAAATCGCCGTCGATGAAACAGAGGGTGCCGGCGAAGCAGTGGACGACGCCCTTCAAGAAGGGGGATGGGTAGTCCTCGGCGATCGCAGCGCAACGCTCGAACTCCCGCTCGTAGCCGTCGCGATCGCCCAGCTCGAGATATGCCGTGGCGAGGCCCTTCACGCCTTGAAAGAGCAGCTCCGCATCCGCGGCCCCCTCCGCGGCCTCGACGATCTCCTGGTTCAAACGGAGCCAGCCTTCGGGATCGGGCACGCTCCAGCGAACCAGTGAGGCGTCCTCGAGGACGCGCGCGAGGGCTCGTGGGTCGTTGCACGCCCTGGCTTCGCGGATCGCCAGCTCCACGGCCTGGTAGGCGTCCGATTCGCCACCGGCGGCATAGCGCGATTCGATGGCTCGACGGGAACGGAGCTGCGCGGTGAGGGCGGGGTTGCTCCCCTCGAGCTTCGAGATCGCCTCGGCGAGTAGCTCGAGCGTCGGCCCGTCTGCGATCCCGACGATCTCGGTCCGATAGGTCCGGGCGAGTGCCGCCCGAGCGAAGAGCTCGGGATTCTCACGTCCCCGCAATGAATCGATGGCCTCGTCCAGGCGAGCTCTGGCCAGCTCCCGCGACGGATGATCGCTGCGCACGCCGAACTCACCCGCCGCAACCAGGACGCGCAGGCGAAGGGCAGGCGCCGGAGATCGGATGCGTTCGAAGGCTTGAAGGGCCCGTTCATAGAGCGTGGCAGCCGTCTCGAGATCGCCCGCCTGGGCCGCGCGCCGGACTGCGCGCTCGGCCGCCTCGGTCACCCGCCGGGCGCCCGCGAGCGACGCCGCGACGCAGACGTGATAGGCGGCTTGAATCTCGAGCTCTCGATCGATCTCGACCAGGGCCTCGGCCACCCGGAGATGGGTTGCCTCGCGCTCGCGGCTGCGACGAGCGAGCTCGTCATAGAGCGCGTCCCGGACGAGCGTGTGCGAGAAGCCGTAGTGGCCGCTCCCGCTCGCAGGCTCTCCGATCACTCTCTCGCGGATGGCGATGCGGAGCTCGCCATGGACCGTCTCCTTGCCGGTTGCTTTGGCGACGACCGCCGGATCGAAGGTGGTGCCACAGGCCGAGGCCACCTCCAATACGGCCCGAACGTCCGGGTCCAGCCGAGCGAGCCGGTCAGCGAGCGCCCGGCCCGCATTGCGCTCGATCCAGCTCGATCGCGCTTCCTGCTCAGGCGACCGGTCTTCTTCTGCCAGGTGGTTGGCGAGCTCGATGGCGAAGAACGGGTTCGAGCCCGTGAATCGAGCGACGCTCGAGACCTCGTCGGCGGGGATTTCGAGGCCGGAGCGTTGCTCGACGAGATACGCCGTTTCGACCTCGCTGAGCGGTTTGATCTCTTTGCTCGAGGTTCGGGGGTGGTCGAGCAGGCGCGCGAGCGTCGCCTCGCAAGCGGGCGTCGTGCGCAGCTCGAGCTCGCGATAGGTCGCGACCAGCAGCAGGGGCACCGATTCGACGCGGAGCAGTACGAATTCGAGCAGCTCGAGCGTGGCGCTCCCCGACTCGTGCAGGTCTTCCAGGATCACAACGAGCGGGCCGAGTCGAGCGCTCGCTTCCAGACAGCGCAGCGCCGCGGCCAGCGCACGAAATCGATCGGGCTCGCCACCCGCGCTCACCCGCTTGGCTCCCGCTCCCAGGAGGTGCGGTGCGCGATCCCGGAGAACCTCGACGGGCCGAACGCCGGATAGATCACGAAACGCCTCGATCCACGGCCAGTAGTCCGGCGCACCGGCCGGAGCGTTGCCCCCGCCGCGGACCACGGTCAGGTTCTGGGCCCAGGCGAGTCGAGAGAGCTCCTCGATGGCTCGCGACTTTCCGACACCCGGATCACCCGAGAGCAGCAAGAGCCCAGGCTGGCTGTCGCGCATTTCGACGAATCGGCCGAGGAGCCCGACCAGCGCACGCTGCCCTATATAGGAAGGGCCCGCGAGATCGACCCGGGCGCTTTCGGGCGGCTCGGCGACGGGCACGCCGATGAACCGGTATCCGACACCCGAGACCGTCTCGATCACCTGTTGTCGGCGCCCGTCGTCGCCGACGGCCTTGCGGGCCGCCCGTACGGCTTGCTGAAGCGTGGATTCCTCGACGTGCAGGCCCGCCCAGAGCTCCGCGGCCAGCTCTGCCTTCGAGACCGTCCGGGATCGGTTGACCGCCAGATAGCGCAGCAGCCGGGAGGGAAGCGCCGCAAGCCGGACGACTTTGCCGTCGCGCCAGATCTCGCCCGACCTGGGATCGAGTGCGAAGGCGCCGAAATCGATCCGAGACTTCGGAGAATTTTCCGGCGGGGCGTTCGGCATAGCAGTCGACCATACAGAATTCAGAACGAATTCAGAACTTTCCATCTGAGCGTCCGTATGATGATCCTTTGCGAACTCGCTCGAGGAGCTTGCTATGCGCAGAATCATGGCGATTCTCTCGGCCCTTCTGTTTGCCTCGGGGGCTGCGGCCAGCGACGGTGTGCTGGAAATCAACCAGACCTGCGCCGTCGAGACGGGTTGCTTTGCGGGTGACACCCCGGGCTTTCCTGTCACGATCGATGGGACGGCCGGCAAGAGCTACCGGCTGTCGAGCGACCTCGCGATCGCCACCGACGTGAACGGTATCTTCATCTCGTCTTCCTACGTCACCCTCGATCTGGGCGGGTTCGAGATCGCAGGACCCGGATCCTGCACGGGCACGAGTCTGAGCCTCGACTGTGGCGGCACCGGAGCCGGCGTGGGAATCGTCGGCCTCGACGTCCTCTACGGCGTCACGGTCCGCAACGGCGTCGTGCGCAACATGCGCCTCGACGGCGTGGGGGTTGGCGGCGCGGGGAGCCTCGGAGTTCGCATCGAGGGGATCACGGCGCGGCATAACGCGCGCCTTGGGATCTCGGGCCAGGATGGCGTGCTCGCGCGCAACTGTGTCGCGATCGAGAACGGAAACAACGGGTTCGATCTCGATGCGGGCTCGGTCGTTCAGAACAGCACCGCGATCGGCAACTTCGGGCACGGCGTCGAGATCGACGACGCCGGGGGTGTCGTGTCGGGGACGACTTCGCGCAGCAATGCGGGCCGCGGGTTCAACGTCGTGGCGGGATCGAAATTCGGGAAGAACAACCTGTCGACGGCAAATGGATCGCCGGACTCATGTGGCGGAGGGATCTGTACCGATCGAAAACGGATCTACATCACGTCTTCGCAATACAACTTTACGACGATGTACACAGCCTGTGACCAGGGCTTCCGGAACGCAACGTTCGATGAGCTCAGTACTGGATCTTATGCGGGCTACGTACATGATTCTGAGCGTGGGACCGCTTCTGGGCTGCTAGCCGGCGAGATTATCATGCCTGGTAGTCGAAGCGACGGCCCTGGCTTTGGTATCCCGTTTACGCAAACGCGGGGCGGTGGTTTTAGCCAGAACCTCGTTCCGGGTGTCAGTGACGAAGGCGTCTTTCGATGCACTGCGCTCTTCGACGATGCGAACGAGGGCGTCATCTGCGATGCCGACATGGTCCGCAACCTGACACCTGGATGGAAGGAAATCAAGGGTACCGTCATCCCCGTCACGACTGCGCGCGTTATGTGTGTGGAGGAAGACTAATGCTCGGCCGCGACTCCGATGGAGGACGCAGCGTGAGAATGGAACTCAGTAGAGCAAGGCGACTGATCAGAATCGCGTTCGTCATGATGGTCGCCGTGCCCGTCCAGGCGTCCGACGGCGCCCTCGAAATCAACCAGACCTGCGCGGTCGAGACCGGCTGCTTCGCGGGCGATGCGGCGGGCTATCCCGTGACGATCTCGGCGCCGGGTAGCTATCGCCTCACAAGCAACCTCGCGATCGCGACGGACGTCAACGGCGTAGAAATCTCTTCGTCCAATGTGACGCTGGACCTCGGCGGCTTCGAGGTTGCGGGGCCGGGCGCGTGTACGGGAACCGGAGCGACGCTGAGCTGCGGGAGCGTCGGCTCGGGTGTCGGGATCGTCGGATTCGAAGTTCTCTCCGCAGTCACGATTCGGAACGGCGTCGTCCGGAACATGCGACTCGACGGGGTCGGAGTCGGCGGAACTGGCAGCCTGGGCGTTCGAATCGAGGGGATCACGGCGCGCCACAATGCCCGTCTCGGCATCTCCGGACAAGACGGCGTGCTGGCCCGCAACTGCATGGCGATCGAAAACGGAGGCAATGGGTTCGATCTCGATGCGGGGTCGATCGTCGAAAGCAGCGTCGCCATCGGGAACTTCGGACATGGCGTCGAGATCGACGATGTCGGAGGGGTGATCTCGGGGACGACTTCGCGGGCCAATGCGGGCCGCGGCATCAACGTCACCGGCGCAGGCTCGAAGGTCACTGGAAACACCGTGGTCGGGAACAGCAATGAGGGCATCTTCGCGACGCTTGGAGCAGTCATCACCCACAACGCGATTCGGATGAATGGCTTGAATGGTATTACAACGGGAGCCGCCGTGGTGACGGACAACACTACGACTGAAAACAATGGCTACGGAATCGAGTGCACCGGGCCCTGCAGGATCGAACGGAACGTCGTCAGCGCCAACCAGGGCAGCGGAATCGGCGGCTTGATTGGGCGCGGGACGATTGCGTCGAACGTCGTGTCGGACAACGGGGGCGACGGGATCTCCGCTTCCGGAGGCACGTCTGTCGATCGCAACAATGTCCAGGCAAACGCGGGTTACGGGATCCGTTTCCCGCCAAGTCAAGGTACCGGCTTCGACGGAGTCTATCGGGGCAATACGATCCGGGTGACCGGCTCTGGATCCGGCGCCGTCCTCAATGGTTTGAATCTGGGTGACAACTACTGCGGCGGTCCCATTTCGTCTGGCCTCTGCCCCTGACTCGAAGGGATTCGACGGATCTTCAAGAATTGCGACTCGACCGTCGCGATCTGGATCGAACGGAAAGGGATCTCGATGCGTTTCTCATTCGTTGTATTCATGCTGCTCTGCGCGGCCCGGGCGTTCGCGTTGGACGGCGCCCTCGAGATCAACCAAACCTGCGCCGTCGAAACGGGTTGCTTCGCGGGCGATTCGGCGGGCTACCCGGTGACGATCTCGGTGGCCGGCAGCTACCGCCTGACCAGCAACCTTGCCATCGCCACGGACGTCAACGGCATCTTCATCTCGTCGTCCTACGTGACCCTCGACCTCGGCGGATTCGAGATCGCGGGGCCGGGATCCTGCACCGGCACCAGCCTGAGCCTCGACTGTGGCGGCACCGGAGCGGGTGTCGGAATCGTCGGGCTCGACGTCCTCTATGGCGTCACGGTCCGCAACGGCGTCGTCCGCAACATGCGTCTCGATGGCGTCGGGGTCGGTGGGGCGGGAAGCCTCGGGGTTCGCATCGAGGGGATCACGGCGCGGCACAACGCGCGGCTCGGAATCTCGGGGCAGGACGGCGTGCTCGCGCGCGACTGTGTCGCGATCGAGAACGGAAACAATGGGTTCGATCTCGACGCGGGTTCGTCGATCGAGGGCGGTGTCGCGATCGGCAACTTCGGGCATGGCGTGGAGATCGACGATGCCGGGGGTGTCGTGTCGGGGACGACTTCGCGCAGCAATGCCGGTCGGGGATTCAACGTCGTGGCGGGATCGAGATTCGGGAAGAACAACCTTTCGTCCGCAAATGGCTCGCCCGACTCATGCGGCGGCGTGATCTGTACAGACCGCAAGCGCTACTTCGTTCCCTCGACAACATTCAGCGCGAGCCGAAGCGCTCCGGGTCCCACAGATGCCGACTGTCCAGCAGGTTTCAGGTTGATCACGCCGAACGAATTACTCTCAGGATTCTTGTCCCGGTATGTCAGGCCGTGGCCGACATCGGGGCGTTCGGTGACATTCCTGAGGAAATCCAGACCCGAAAAGGCTCATTCGTAAGGCGATGGCGGCTCAGTATCCGGGAAGGAGACCCGAGCTCACGTCAACTGGAATGCTACAACGCGAACGACATCGATACGCCGACTCAGTTCAATCAGAATGGCATAAGGCGTGACTCACAGAACGTAATCGGCCTAACCCCCGGACGGAAACGCAACCGGCCTTCAGAGAATGGGTTCGACATCACAATTCGCGTAGACGAGTGAGGGCTCCCGACTGCGTGGTGAACCTTTTGTACTGAGGACGTCCGGTGTCTGGTGCATCGAGGCGAAATGATAGGCGACCACCTGGGCTCCTTACCTTGGCCGCGACTGCACACTCTCTGTTTCCGCCATCGCGTAATCGAATACCGGAATGCGGCAATTTCGGAGGCTTGACCATGAGACATCCCCTTGCTGCTCACGTCGCCGTTCTGCACTTCTCGCGAGCCACCTCGTCTCTGCCGCTCACGCCCAGTCGGACCTTTCCCTATCCCCCGACATAACAATCGATCTCGACGGCAGCTTCGTCGTCGACGAGGCCGTCGGCTTCGCCCCGAACCCCGGAACCACGAGCCTCACGAACCTGGGACCGCTCCCGGAATCGGCCGACGTCGTCGCCTTCCATCGTCAGTCGCCGACGGAAGTACTCTTCGCGCTGGATACGACGGTCCAGCTCGGCGGCAACGTCTACGTGCCGGGGGACGTCATCTCCTGGAATGGCTCGACCCATGGCCTGGCGTTCGATTCGGGGGCGGCGGGTCTGCCTGCGGGCTTGATCGCGGACGCGGTGGGTCGCGACGTGCTCGGGAACATCCTGCTTTCCTTCGATCATGTGGCGAACCTCGGCGCAGGCGTCATCGCGGCTGACGAAGACGTGGTTCGCTTCGTGGGTCTGACTCCGTCGATCGCCTTCGATGGCTCCGCGAGCGGGCTGGCGGACGGGCTCGACGTCGACGGGCTGCACGATCTCGGAGTCGGCCGTTTCGTGTTGAGCTTCGATACGGGCGGCACGATCGGCGGCGTGGCCTTTGCGGATGAAGATCTGCTCTACGTCGATCCGACGGTGGGCACCTGGTATTTGCTGGTCGATGGCTCGACGCTCGATTCGGATCTCGAGGCCGCGGACGTCGATGGGTTCGCGGTGCCGGAGCCGGGGCTGGGGGCTTCGCTGGTTTGCGGCGGGATGCTGCTCGGCTTTCTGGGGACGAGGCGGAGACAGCGGGGCCACGCTGGGGAGCACCCGGCGCGGCACGCGGGTTCAGGATCGGGGCGCGCGCTGTACGGGGTCGGTTTGCTGGCGGGGATGCTCGCGGCTTCGACGGCGGGAGCGGTCGACGGCGTGCTCGAGATCAACCAGACCTGCGCCGTGGAGACGGGATGTCTTGCGGCGGACGCGCCTGGCTTTCCCGTGACGATCGGTCAGTCGGGAAGCTTTCGGCTGACGAGTGCGCTGGCCGTTCCGCTCGACGCGACCGGTGTCGAGATCACGGCCGAGGATGTGACGCTCGATCTGAACGGGTTCAGTATTCGCGCGCCCTCGGACTGCACGGCGCAGGCCTGTCCCGGGCTCGGCGGTCGCGGCATCACTTCCTCCGTCGCCGGCACGCGCGTGTCGAACGGCTTCGTGCGCGGCTTTGCCGATGGTGGCGTCGACCTCGGGGACGAGTCGGTCGTCGAGCGCGTGGAGGCACGCGCGAACGGTCGCGTCGGGATCGCGGTCGGCGATCGCGGGCGAATCCAGGGCAGCCAGTCGACGAACGAGGCCGGCGACGGCCTTCGTGTGGGGGACTACGGCGCGGTGCTCGACTCGGTCGCGGTGGGCAACCAGCAGATCGGCGCGGTGCTTGGCGTCGCGACGGGGCTGGGAGACGCGGTCGTGAGCGACAATGGCACCTTCGACGTGACGGGCGGGGCGCCGTTCGGATCGACGAGCTGTAGCGGCGCGACGTGTACGACGATCTGTACGGACGTCGACGAGGACGGGGCGTTCTTCGACTGTGTCCCAGCGGACTGCAACGACGCCGAGCCAGCCGCTTCCCGGGCAATCTCGAAGTCTGCGACGGAATCGACAATGACTGCGACGGCGATGTCGACGAGGGCTCGGTGTGCGTGTTCCCGATCGCGGCCTGCAAGCTGCAGTTTCCCGCTGATTCGACGATCGCGCTTGGGGATTCGCTGACGAGCTTCGGGCGGGTCGCCGTTCCCAGTCTGACGGATCTCACGTCGGGGATCGATCCACTGGCGACACTCGTCGCCGAGGCTGGGATCGGATCGCCCGGCACCAGACCGAGCCTCGGATCCGAGCTGGGTCTGGACGACCGGAGCCGCGAACCCCGCCTGGGACGACGCGAGCGCCTCGATCTCGGGGTCGAACGAGTATCAGACGGACGTTCTGCCAGCCTCACGGGGCAGCTTCGATACGGCCTATCGCTTCTCGACCGACGCCGGCGCGAGCTGGGCCGTCTGTGATGCCGAGCCCGAGGGCTCGACGAATGGCTTCGAATCGCCGGGGTCGCTGGTGGTGCTCGAGCTCTGCACGGATCTCGCGAATCCGGTCTCCGACTGCGGAGCTGGCGAGGCCTGCGACCCGACTCGACGACGCCCCTCGGCGACATCGCGGCGTGTGCGCCACGTCGGGCAGCGAGACCCAGGGAAGCGCCTGCTTCGAGCACGGTCTGAATGCGCGCCGGGCTTCTCCTGCGTGTCGATGGGTTCTCGAACGGTCGCCAGTATTGCCGACCGTCCCTGGGATCAGCGGACTGCACGACGGGAAGCTGCATCTCGTTCAACCCGGCGATTTCGTCTCTGGGACCGAGTGGGGCGTCTGCTTCTGAGAAGCAGCAGTCTGCGGCCCCGGCCGAGGCGGATCCTGCGCTCTGCCTGCCTACGCCGAGGCCCATCCGGGCCTAACCGGCGCCTGGCCTGAATCCCCCAATGCCGGTGCAACCCGGCTTCCTACGGATTATGGTCTGGCCCCATGCCGCGTCCCAGCCCCTCCGGATCGCCTGCCACGATGCGATCTGCTCGTCGGATCGACGAGCCGGCGATCGCGCCCGCGCGAATTGTCCGCGCTGCGACCACACGCTCGCCGTCTACGTGCCGGAGGGCCTGACGAAGACGCTGGCCTTCTCGATCGCCGCGGGGCTGCTGCTCGTCTTCTCGAATGCTTCCCCTTCCTCTCGCTCGAGGCATCGGGAGCGTGCAGGTAATGACGCTCCCCCGCACGGCCTACGTCCTGTACATGGACGGCTACTGGACGATCGCGCTGCTGGTGATGCTGCCGATCATCGGGATTCCGGCGCTGATGGTCGCGGCGATGATGGCGCTCACGATTCAGCTGAATCGGGGTAAGCCGGCGGGTTGGCTCGTGCCGACCGCACGCCTCCTGTTCTTCCTGAATCCGTGGAGCATGGTCGAGGTCTTCGTGATCGGCGTGATCGTGAGCCTGATCAAGATCGGCCATATGGCCCACGTGGTGCTCGGGATCGCCTTCTGGTCCTACGTCGCCTTCGCACTCTGCTTCATCGCCGCGCTCACGAACCTCGACCGGCTGCATCTCTGGCGTCAGATCGAGGAGCTCCAGTCATGAGCGCGCAGCGGAACGAGCTTCCCGCCCGGGACGGCGGCGGCGGAAGGTCTGGCTTCGTGCCACATCTGTCTGAAGCTGTCGCCGGCGGAGCTGCACGAATGTCCGCTCTGCGGAGTCGGCGCTGCACCTGCGCATGACGAACAGCCTCCAGAAGACGATGGCGCTCGTGATCACGGCGATCGTCCTCTATATCCCGGCGAACGTGCTGCCGATCATGACGACGACCCAGCTGGGCAGGCCCGAGGACAGCACGATCCTGGGCGGCGTCGTGCTGCTGATCGACATGGGATCGTTCCCGATCGCGGCAGTGATCTTCATCGCCAGCGTGATGGTGCCGACCGGCAAGCTGCTGGCGATCATCTGGCTCTGCTGGTCCGTCGCGAGCGGACAGACGAAGTCGATGCAGCAGCGGACGCGGCTCTACCGCGTGACGGAGTTCGTGGGCAAATGGTCGATGACAGACGTCTTCGTCGTCACGATCCTGGTGGCCCTGGTCCATATCGGCGGTCTGTTGACCATTACGGCGGGTCCGGCCGCCATCGCCTTCGGCGGCGTCGTGGTCACCACGATGCTCGCCGCCGAATCTTTCGACCCTCGCTTGATCTGGGACCGCATGGAGACGACCGATGACTGACGCTTCCGCCAAAATCAGTGAGAAGCGCAGCTTCTCTCCCGTCTGGATCGTGCCGATCGTTGCGGTGCTGATCGGCATCTGGATGGTCGTCTACACGATCCAGAGTCAGGGGCCCGATATCACGATCCTGTTCTCGACGGCCGAGGGCATCGAGACCGGAAAGACCTTGATCAAGTTCCGCAACGTCGAGATCGGTCTCGTCGAGGATGCGGGGCTCGGCGAAGACCTCGAGAGCGTCGTGGTCCACGCGCAGATCCACAAGGAGGCGGCCCCGCTGCTCCGCGAGGACACCCAGTTCTGGGTCGTTCGCCCACGCGTCGGCAAGGGCGGGATCAGCGGCCTCGGGACCGTGCTCTCGGGCGGCTACATCCAGATCGCGCCGGGCACGTCGAGCGAGAAGCGGCTCGAATTCGTCGGCCTCGAAGAGCCGCCCGTCACGCCCGCCGGCACGCCCGGCGTGAAGCTCGAGCTGACGGCGGACAAGGTGGGCGGCGTCGGCGTCGGGGATCCGATCCTCTACGACGGCTACTCGATCGGCTGGATCGAGACCGAGACCTTCGATCTCGAGACTCGAGACATGCGCTTCGGCGCGTTCGTGAATGCGCCCTACGACGAGCTGATCACGACGACGAGCCGCTTCTGGAATGCGAGTGGATTCAAGGCCAGCGCGGGGGCCGACGGGATCGAGATCGAGATCGGCTCGCTCGAGACGCTGGCGCTGGGCGGCGTCGAGGTCGGAACGCCGGAAGGCGTCGGCAAGGGCGCGCCCGTCAAGAGCGGCATGCATTTCCGTCTCTATCCGAGCCTCGCGGCGGTGAACGAGCGACCCTTCCAGCAGTCGATGGAGTACGTCGTGGCCTTTCCGCAGTCCGTGCGGGGCCTGGTGCCCGGCGCGCCCGTCGAATACCGCGGCATCCCGGTCGGCTCGGTGGAGCGCATCATGCTCGACGAGCTCGCGGCGCAAGGGATCAGCGAGACCGCCGCCCGACCGATTCCGGTGCTGCTGCGCCTCGAGCCGGCGCGTCTTCAGCGGCCCGATACGGAGGCGGGTGTCGAACAGCTTCGCCAGGCGATCGAGGGAGGCATCCCTCGCGGCCTGCGTGCGACGCTGTCGACGGGCAACATCATCACGGGCGGACTCTACGTGGCGATCGATTTCTACGAGGGCGCGCCGCCCGCGGAGGTCGAGGAGTACGCCGGGCGCCCGATGATCCCGACGATCGCGTCCGGGCTGGGCGGTCTCGAGCAGCGCATTTCGCGGCTACTCGATACGGTGAACGACATGCCCCTCGAGCAGACGGTTCGCGAGCTGCAGCAGACGCTTGCGAGCCTGGACAGCCTGTTAGGCAGCGAAGGAATGCAGGCACTACCCGACCGGCTCGGCGACACGCTCGAAGAGCTGCAGACGACGGCCGCCTCCTTCTCGGGTGATTCGGAGCTGCAGGAGCGCTTGCTGCCGACGGTCACTGAGCTCGAGCGCACGCTCTCGAGCCTGCGCCAGATGCTCGACACGCTGGATCGACAGCCCAACGCACTGATCTTCAATCGCGACTACCGGGAAGATCCCCGGCCGCCGGCAGGTACCCCGTGAATAATCATCGAACGTCCATCGTCGTTTCCCCGCGCGCCGCGCTCGCCGTGCTGGCCCTCGTAGGCTTGACGGCCTGTGCCTCGGCGCCGCCCGAGATCACCTACTACCTGCTGCGGCCGCCCGTCGACGAGGGGTCGGGGCCGATCGACGCGCCGATCCGAGCGGGCCTCGGACGAGTCGCCGTGGCGCCCTATCTCGAGCGCAGCAACGGCGTCCAGATCGAGACGCGAGACGGCGAGATCAGGTCCGCGCTCCAGTATCAGTGGGCCGAGTCGCTGGCCTCGGGCGTGCGTTGGTATCTCCGCGCGGAGGTCGGGGATCGGCTCGGCCATCAGATCGGGGGCGGGCTGACGGACCGGAGCGACTGGGACTACACGGTCGACGTCTTCGTCGAGCGCCTGCACGGCACGATGACGGGTGAGGCGATGCTGGTCGCCTCTTTCGTCGTGCGCGGCGGGACGAACGACGCGGGTGATCCCGAGATCTTCGAGTACCGCTTCTCCGAATCGGCGCCGCTGCCGCGAGGAAGGCTATGCGGGGGTCGTCGAGGCCGAGAAGGCGCTGCTCGCGGAGTTCGCCGGGCGCATCGCCGACGCGCTTCGGGAGCGGATCGACGCCCGGACCTGATCGGGCAACGGGAGGGAAAGCCCGGTCGACCAGCTTGGCCGCCCGGCTGGCACGGCATGTCTGGACAACGGTCGGGGGATCTGGCGGCGATCTGCCGGCGATGCGATCGCCGAAGATCCGTTTCAAGGCGCTCGGTACATCCGCTCGAGCTCTTCCAGGATCCCATCCATCCGATCGAGCAGCGGTTGGACGTCCGCGGCCGGGATGACATCGTCGGCCGTCTCGCGCAGCGAGCGGATCTCCACCACGACGGCCCGGAAATAACGCTCCGAGAGCGCTCGATCCGCGCCCTCCCGCATCTGTTTCGCGTAGGCCGCGCCGGCCTCGGTCGCCCGGCGAGCGGATCCCTGTGCTGCATCGCGCTTGCGTTGCTGCAGCACCGTCTCCTGGGGCGGCGCGTTCTGTCCACGAGCCCGGGCCTCTTCCAGCACGGCGGCGAGCTCCTGTGCGAGCTGCGTGGCCCGTGCGGCATTCCAGGCGGGTCGATCGGGGGCGGCCTCGGAAGGATCGGCCGCAAGCGCGTGCGAAGTGAAGAAGGCGAGCAGCGGGAGCAGCCCGGCCCATAGGACGATCGCGGATCTTTTCGAGTGCATCCGAGGAGCATAAGCCGAGCGGGCTCTGGCTGTCGATCCGCTGGCGAGCCCTCGCGGGCCGCGGAGACGACAGGGCGGTCGCGACCTCCGTCATGGACCACGGCAGCCCGGCGGTCGTGCGCCGACCGGCATGGTTCAGCGTCGGAACCGGGCTGCGGATCCAGCACCTCATCGCTTCCTGCCGGCGGATGCGGGATCGATCTCTGGCCGGACGCAGCTTCCTGGGCACGGAGTCTGCAAGCTCCCGGTTCGATTCCTTGGAGGGCCCGAGTCATCGCGATGAGCGTGCGCTGGGGTTCTTCGAAGCGCCTCTCCTGAGGGGGCTGTGACGCGGAGACAATCGAATGGGTCTGAATGACACTTCCAGGCGAGGGCGGTGGGCGTCGTGTTGGGTGCTGCTGATCGGCGCCGTGGCGATCGTCGGGACCGCCGGGGCGCAGACCTATGTCGTCGACACGGGGCCCGGCGCGAATACCGGGGGCCTCTCGCTGACGCGCAACCAGTATCTCGCGGGGCAGTTCACGCTCGACCTGGGTCACGAGATCAACGGGCTCGAGGGCTGGATGATCTATCCGACGATCACGGGCGACCTGCCCGTCTATGCCGTGCTCTACGGCGATGCCGGGGGCGTTCCTGATCTCGCGAACGAGATCCACTCGCAGCTCTTCCTCGTCCCAGCCTCGGGCATCCCCTTTGTCTCGGACTGGCACGGCATCGGTGGCCTCGAGATCCCCGTCTATGGGGGGCGCCCCTATTGGCTCGCCTTCGAGGTGCCCACCGAGGATTTCGGCTCGGGGGCGATGCCGCCTACGCCACTCCAGGAGCTCGATCTCTACGCGATCGACAGCGGCGCGGGGTATACGGCGAACACGACGGCGCGTCTCGGCATCCGGGTGCTGCCCGAGCCGGCGCTGGCTGCCTCGATCGTATTCGGCGGGGCCGGCTTGATCCTGCTCTCGCGTGGACGCGCGAGAGCTCGGGAAGCGGATCATGGCAGCAAGCGTCGATCGAGGCCGCCGACCGATCGCGATCGGCGGCCTCGGACGCTGCGCCTAGCGATCAGGGCGCGACGACTTCCTTCATGCTCATCGAGCCGTAGGTCTTGACGTCGACCGCCATGGTGGCGCCCAGGTAGGTTCCGGCCCTGCCCGCTGCCGCAAGGAACGCCGCCCAGTCGGAGGATCCGTCACGCACCGGCAGCCAGTCCGCCATCTCCGTCGTGCTCGCATAACCGACCGACACCACGTGGCTGACCGGGCTGATGCCGCCTGCGACGACTCCCGAGAGGTAGACCTGGCCGGGCCCCTTCTTGCCCGTCGGCGAGTTCATGAAGGCGTTCATGGCGGCCGCGAAAGCGGCCGGGTCGGTCACGCTGAAGGCGTGGGCCATCCAGACCGAGTCCGTATCGTTGATGTCACCCCAGGAAAGGAAGTTGCGATACAGCATCGTTCCACCCGGCTGCCCCAGGCGCTCGAGGGTGGTCTGGAACTCCGTCCATTCCTTGCTCGGCAGGAGACGGCTCATGAACGCTGCGCGATCCGCGGCAGACTTGTAGATGGGTACGACGGTGTGCGTGGCCGGATCGGCTCCATCGGCCACGTTCGACTGCAGGAGCATCCTGCCGGGGAAGGTCTGGCCGACCTTCGAGCTCATCAATTTATCCATCGCCGCCACGACCTTGGGCGTGTTCTGCACGGTTGTCTGCAGGCTGATCTGGGCCCAGTAGGGCTCGGCGCTCGCGGCGTGGCCGATGAGCAGGGTGAGCAGGGTCGAGACGATCATGGTTCTCATAGAAACTCCATTGATTGCGGATGGACCGAACGACCTCATGGCGGACGAATTGCCCGGACGAGCAGGCTCCGGCCCGCAACTAACGTGCGACGCTATCACGGATCTCGACGATCGGTGCCGTGATTCGATCGAAGCGATGTGATCGAGACGGAATCCGCCGCGAGCGACAGGGAGCAAGCCCCGTTTGGGCGACAGAATTCGTCTTTACGTCACGGTCGCCCGCTACCTTCGCCTCCGCAGAGGCTATCCTCGCGCCGCCATCCTTCTCTCATGCCGGCCGGCCCGCTTTCTCCGCCTACGCTTGCGGGCCTTCCGTGAACCGGAGATCGAATCGTCCCATGTTGCTCAGCGGGCTGGATGCCCATCACCTAAGACAGGCCGCAGAGCGCATCGCCGCGGGCGGGCTGGTCGGGTTTCCGACCGAGACCGTCTACGGTCTCGCGGCAAGGGCCGACGACGACGAGGCCGTCGCCCGCATCTTCGAGGCCAAGGGTCGCCCTGCCGATCATCCCTTGATCGTCCATGTGCTCGACGCCCACGACGCGGCGCACTTCGCTGACCGTCTGAATAACATCGCCCATCGACTGATCGCCGCTTTCTGGCCTGGCCCGCTGACCTTGATCGTGCGGCGAGCGCCCGGGGTCGCGACGGCGGCTGCGGCCGGCCAGCCGACGATCGCATTGCGCTGTCCGTCGCATCCCGTCGCGCGTGAGCTTCTCGAGGCGGCGCGCCATCTCGGGGTCTTCGGGGTCGCTGCGCCGAGCGCGAATCGCTTCGGTCGCGTCAGCCCGACGACCGCCCAGCACGTGGCGGACGAGTTCGGCCCCGACCTGCTGGTGCTCGATGGCGGCGAATGCGAGCTGGGCATCGAGTCGACCATCGTCGACTGCAGCCGCGACCACCCAGTGCTGCTGCGGCCGGGCGTGCTCCTGCGGGCGCAGATCGAGGCGGCGGCAGGAGAGCCGCTGCGCGAGCCGGATCGAGATGCGCCGCGGGCCTCGGGAACGCTCGCGGCCCATTATGCGCCGCGCGCGACGGTGCGCATCCTGCCGACGGCGCAGCTCCTGGAACGCTTGGAGCTGGATCGGCCGAATAAGCTCGCCGTCTATGCGCGAGAGGACCTGTCATCGATCCACGTCGGCGAAGACGCGCGCGTGCGGCGCATGCCTGCCGAAGCCAGGGCGGCGGCACACGAGCTCTTCGCCGTGCTGCGCGAGCTCGACGCGGCCGGCGCAGGCGAGATCTGGATCGAGGAGCCTCCGCACACGCCCGAGTGGGAAGGCGTTCGAGATCGATTGTTTCGGGCGGCCTCGGGCGACTAGCGCGTCGGCGACGCCCGAGCGCGACCCTTCGCGAGGCCGTCCCGGCGGGTTGGGCTGGCCGCGCCGCATGAAGTAGCGTCGACTCGGGGTGCTCGACGAGCCGATCACCGCTCAGGCGCGAACGGCAAGAGTCGTCCGTCCACCCCCTACCTGTCGGGACGGGTGCCTCATTCTCATGCTCATGAACCTGATCAACGCCATCGGACTCGTCTTCGCGACGACCTTGATCCACTCGCTCTGTACGCTCGGGTTCATCGTCTGGTTCCGACCTGGATCGAAGTCTTCGCGCGTACCGAGCCACCCTCTGGCGAGCGCCGCGACGATCGCGTTGCTCGTGCTTCTGATGTCCTTTGCGGCCTACGTGGAATCCGGGCTCTTGGGCGGCCTACTACTTGTGGGCCGGGGCCCTGCCCAACTTCCAGGACGCGATCTACTTCTCTCTCGTGACGTTCACGACCCTGGGCTACGGAGACATCGTCCTGGCGGAACGCTGGCGGGTGCTCGCCGCCTTCGAGGCCGCCAACGGCATCATCATGTTCGGCTGGACCACGGCGATCATCGTCGCCGCGGTCCAGCGTATCTTCCTCAGAGAGTCGGTCGCGGAGCCCCGCGAGCAGACCGACGCGGGGGCGTGATGAGGGGCGGCCGCGCTGGCGGCCTGGGCTGTGGCCCGATGCGATTGGGCCTGCGGTCGGAATCTGCGGGCCCTCGAAGCGATCGCGGCGGGTCTCCCGCGCGCGCCGGGTGCGTCCCTGAACGAGGGCTCTCCGTGGCGCGTCCGGCCTGGCAGGAAACAGTGGGCGGCGGTCGCGGGAATCGCTAAGGTCCCGCTCCAGTCAGGACGGGTCCAGACCCTCGAGCCATCGAGAGCGCGGGATCCGAAGCGCAGCGCGGGCCGAGAGCCCCCGAGAATCCTGCGCGCCCGTAGCTCAGATGGATAGAGCACTAGCTTGCGGAGCTAGGGGTCGCACGTTCGAGTCGTGCCGGGCGCGCCAGATTCCTCCATGAACGTTGCGGCCTCGACGGCGTCCGGCGCTTCCGCGGGTGCCCTCGCCTCGACGAGGGGACCTGCGACTCCTTCGTCAGCCCCGACGCCGCCATCTTCGATCGAGCGACCGTCATGACATGCCGTGATGCCTGCGTGCAATCCGCGCTGTCGCCGGATCCGAGGGCGGCCCGGAAAGGCGATTTTCGTTTGCAGATCGGGAAGTTCGTACGTACGTTCCAGACGTTCGTACCAACCCGGAGTCGATCCATCCCGACATGCCCGACATGAGCGACGCATCCAGTGCCCCCGCCGCCAGGGGGGCGTCGGCCGGCTCGAGCCTGGGCTCCGGGCGAGGGGCGACGCGAGATCGCCTGCTCGACGCTGCGGAGCGGCTGTTTGCCGAGCGCGGCTTCGAGGGGGCGTCGATGCGCGCCCTCGCGCGGGGTGCCGGAGCCAGTCTCTCCTCGACCAACTATCACTTCGGCACGAAGGAAGCACTCCTCGAAGCAGTGCTCCGGCGTCGGGTCGCGCCCCTCAACGCGCTCCGCCTCGATCGTCTGGCCAGGGCTCGGGACGCTGCCGGAAACGATCCCATCCCCCTCGATACGATCCTCGACGCCTACCTCGGCCCCTTCTTCGAGAGACGCGCCGCCAATCGAGCGCGAGACATGCTCCAGCCCTGGGCCGCAGCGCGTCTCTTCTTCGATCCCGCCCCGCCCGTCACACGGATCCGCTCGGAGCTGCTCAATGACGTCGACGAGCGCTTCCTCGACGAGCTTGCCTGCGCGCTCCCGCATCGGGATCGGCAGGAGATCGAGATCGCCTTCCGTCTGACGACGGGGCTGCTCGTCCACTTCAGCGCGGGTCATGTGACGCGCGGCGAATCATTCGAGGACGATCGGGCTGGTCATGAGGCGGTCATGCAGGGCCTGTTCGCATACGCCAGCGCTGGCTTGAAGAACCTCGAAGAGGGACTCGAAAAGGAAGAAGCAAGATGAATCGGCGCTTGGTCGTTCCCCTCGCGATTCTCGCTGTGGGCGTGGCGGGCTTTGCGATCTTCCTGGCGACACGCCCGCATGTAGATCGCGGCTCGTCGGAGATCGTCGCGCCACTGGTCCGCACGGTCGACGTCGAGCCGCAGACGCTGCGCTTTCAGGTCTTCGCACACGGCACGGTCAAGCCGCTCATCGAGAGCGAGCTGCGCGCCGAAATCGACGGGGAGATCGTCTGGGTTTCCCCCAAGCTCGCGCCGGGGAGCTTCTTCGAGGTCGGGGAACCGCTCGTGCGGATCGATCCAACGGACTACGAGCACGAGCTCGAGGCCGCCCGGGCGGATCGCGACCGAGCGGTGAGCGCGCTGTCTCGCGCGCGCCGGGAGCACGAACGCCAGCAGACCCTGCTCTCACAGTCGGCAGCGAGCCTGGCCCGAGCCGACGAGGCCCGCGACGAGTTCCGCGCCGCCGACGCAGCGCTGCGCCAGGCCAAGGTGCGGATCGCGCGCGCCGAGCGGGACCTGGGTCGAACGGAGATTCGAGCGCCCTATACCGGTCGCACGCGCGACAAGCACTTCGATCTCGGGCAGTTCGTTCGACGTGGCGATGAGCTGGCGGAGCTCTACGGCATCGAATACGCAGAGGTGCCTCTGCCGGTTGCCGACCGCGAGCTGGCCTTCCTCGACCTCTTGAATCCCTTTCGCGACGCAGAGCGCGCGGAGCTGGGCGATGGCCCCCTCGTTCGTCTGCGCGCGGACTTCGCGGGTGTTCAGGGCGAATGGATCGGTCACCTCGTGCGCACGGCCGCCGAGATCGATCCGAAGAGCCGCACGGTCACGCTGGTCGCGCGCGTCGAGGATCCGTACCGACGCGCGTCGGATGAACCTGGGATTCCGCTGCCCGTCGGGCTCTTCGTCGAGGCCGAGATCGAGGGACGGCTGCTCGAGGGAGCGGTCATCCTTCCGGTCACGGCGCTGCGCGACGGCGCACGCGTCTACGTCATCGACGCAGAGGGCCGTCTGCATTTTCGGGACGTCGAGGTCCTTCGCAATCGGCGCGATGAAGTCGTGATCGGAAAGGGACTGGCCGAGGGTGAGCGCGTCGCGGTCACCCCGCTCCGCGGCGCCGTCGACGGCATGCGGGTGCGGGTCGCCGACGTCGGGGGCACGGGACAAGAGGAGACGGTCGGCGATCAGCAGGCGGCGCTCCCGGAGAACGACTCGTGAACCGGGCGATCGCCTGGTTCGTCGAGAACCCCGTCGCGGCGAATCTCCTGATGGGACTGATCCTCGTGGGCGGGCTGGTCGCGCTGCCCGCGATCCAGCAGAAGACGATGCCCGACATGGACATCGACATCGTTCAGGTGAGCGTCGAGTACCTGGGGGCGGCACCCGAAGAGGTCGAGTCCGGAGTCTGCATCCGCATAGAGGAGGCCGTCGCCGGAATCGAAGGCATCGACCGCATCTCCTCCATCGCGACCGAGGGTGCCTGCAGCGTCAACGTCGAGCTGCTCACCGGCTACCCGCGCGACCGCGCTCTCTCCGACATCAAGAACAAGGTCGACGGAATCGACACCTTTCCCGAGGAGGCCGAGAAGCCCCTCGTCAACCACTATCAGATCCGGCATAACGAGCTCCAGATCGCGCTGTCCGGGACGGCCACGGAACGCGCCCTCAAGATCCACGGCGAGCGCCTGCGAGACGGCATCACCGCCAATACCGCCGCCACCCAGGTCGAGCTCCTGAACGCCCGAGCCGACGAGATCTCGATCGAGATCTCGGAAGAGTCCCTGCAGCGACACGGCCTCACCTTTGCAGAGGTCGTTCGGGCGGTGCGGGACTCCTCGCTCGACCTGCCCGGTGGCTCGCTCAAGACGCCGAGCGGCGAGATCCTGCTGCGATCCGCGGGGCAGGCCTACACGGGCGAAGAATTCGAGGGCATCGTCGTCCTCACTCGCCCCAACGGGACGCGCGTCCTGCTGAGGGACATCGCGAACGTCGTCGACGGCTTCGAGGAAGATCCACGTTATGCGCGCTTCGACGGCGCCAACGCGGTCATGATCTACGTCTACCGTGTCGGCGAGCAGAAGGTCCTCGACCTGGTCGCCGAGGTGAAGCGCTACGTCGCCGAGTTTTCCCGAACGCTGCCCGAGGGTCTGTCGGTCACGATCTGGCGAGACGGGTCCGGCTATCTGCGGGATCGACTGGACGTCCTGATCCAGAACGGCGTCGGAGGCTTCGTCCTCGTCTTCGTCGTGCTGGCGCTCTTCCTGCGTCTGCGACTCGCCTTCTGGGTCGCGATCGGCGTACCGATTTCGATCATGGGAGCGCTGGCCATGTTCCCGGTCTTCTCGGTCTCGATCGACGTGCTGACGCTCTTCGCATTCATTCTGGTGCTCGGTGTTCTGGTCGATGACGCGATCGTCGTGGGTGAGAACGTGTACACGCACCAGGGTGAAGGCGACGACCCTGTGCATGCGGCGATCCGCGGAGCGCAGGAGGTCGCGAAGCCCGTCGTGTTCGGTGTGCTGACGACGGTCACGGCCTTCGCGCCGATGATCCTGTCGCCCGGACAGACCGGTGAGATGTTCGGCACGATCGGCGTGGTCGTCGTGATCTGTCTGGGCGTTTCGCTCGTCGAATCCCAGTTCGTTCTGCCAGCCCATCTCGGCCATCACTTCGGACCCGAGCGACCGGTCGACGACGCCGATTTCCAGGGCGCCTCGCGGCTCCACCGACTGAATGCCTATTGGAAGCGGATCCAGGCGACGACGAGCGACGCATTGGGTCACGTTGCGGATCGTCACTATGAGCCCGCTCTCTCCCGCGTGCTGCATTGGCGTTATGCAGCGATCGCGACCGCCGTGACGCTGCTGCTGCTCACCGCTGGAGTGCTCGTGAGCGGACGCATCGCGTTCAGCTTCTTCCCGAAGATCGAAGCCGACTACGTCACTGCGGCGCTGAGCCTGCCGCAGGGTACGCCCGTCGAGACGACGGCAGCGGCCATCGGGGAGCTCGAGCGCGCTGCTCTCCGAATGAAGGACGAGCTCGATCGCGAGTTTCCCATGCCGGGCGGCTCGATCGTGCGCCATCTACTCGTCTCCGTCGGCGAGCAGCCGCCTCTCCAGAACGGCCCGACGGCGCCCAACGCAGGGAAGGGAAGTCACCTCGGACAGGTGGCGATCGAGCTCAAGAGCCATCGCCCGATCACGGCGCCGGAGGTCGTGCGGCGCTGGCGACGCGCGGCCCCGCCGATCCCCGAGGCCGAGGATCTCGTCTTCAGCTCCGACTACGTGTCGATGGGAGACCCGATCCACTTCGAGCTCAGGTCGGATCACGTGGACCAGCTGGTCGACGCCGCCGACCGGTTGAAGTCGGAGCTCGCCTCCTACCCGGGTGTCCTGGATGTCTCGGATACGTTTCGCGCCGGGAAGCAGGAGATCAAGCTGGCGGTCCTGCCGGAAGCGCAGGCGCTCGGGATCAGCCTCGAAGACGTGGCGCGTCAGGTCCGGCGCGCGTTCTATGGCGAGGAGGCGCAGCGCATCCAGCGAGGACGCGATGATGTCAAAGTCATGGTCCGCTACCCGGAAGCCCAGCGTCGTTCGCTCGCCGATCTGGAGAACCTTCGCATCCGAACGCCGGACGGGGGCGAAGTTCCCTTCTATACCGTCGCGCGTGCGCAGCGCGGCTACGGCTTCGCGAGCATTCAGCGAACCGATCGCCGGCGTGTGATCGGCGTGACCGCGGACGTGGACAAACGCTTCGCCAACGCGAATCAGGTGATCGCGGACGTAGAGCGAAACGTCCTTCCGGGGATCCTGGCGGATCATCCAGGACTCTCCTACGCGCTCGAGGGCGAGCAGCGCGAGCAGGAGGAGGGGCTGGCTTCGCTGGGTCGGAGCTATGCCTTCGCGCTGTTTCTGATCTATGCCCTGCTGGCGATTCCGCTGCGTTCCTATGCCCAGCCCTTGATCATCATGGCCGTGATCCCGTTCGGACTCGTGGGCGCGATCGTTGGCCACGTCATCATGGGCCTCGAGTTCAGCATGATGTCGCTCTTTGGGGTGGTCGCGTTGTCGGGGGTGGTCGTCAACTCGAGCCTCGTCCTCGTCGACGGCGTGAACCGCAGACGAGCCGATGGCGGAGCGCTGCTCGAGGCGGTGCACGAGGCGAGCGCGTCGCGTTTCCGGCCGATCGTGCTGACGTCGCTCACGACCTTCGCGGGCCTGACGCCGCTCCTGCTCGAAGATCGACTTGGAGCCCGCTTCCTGATTCCCATGGCGACATCGCTCGCGTTCGGCGTGATCTTCGCGACGGCCATCTCGCTCTTCCTGCTTCCGAGCGCGTACCTCGTACTCGAGGATCTCAAGTCGTGGAGACACTCGGGCACGGCGCTCCCCCGATCGCGAACCGAAGGGCAGGCTACCCGGCCGCGGCGTCTGGCCCTCGCGAATTCGAGTCGTCCCGCCACGCTCGAGCGCGGCAGCTCGCCAGGTGGAGGCTCCGGTGGAGGGATCAGCCCCGCGTCCCACGGCGAAATGTCATCACCCGGTGCTCACGGCGGCGACTCCTAGTCCGAGGCGGATGGAGACAGCGCGCGCTTCGCGGTTCCTCGTGCGGAGCTGAGCGCGGCCGGCTGGACCTTCGCCGTTTCATGGCTCGGTCTGGGATTCCTGCCATCGCCGAGCGCTGCATAGAGGGAACGCATGGAGCGCCGAAGGGCGTCCTTCTTCCTCGACCGACCGGATCGACTATTCTCCGCCGCAGTCGGAACATGGCGGCTACGAAGAAGCGAGACGCCGTGTCCTGGAAGCCCGGGCGAGGGATTGGCGAATGATCGGGAAACGTTTCGATGCGTCACGAGAGAGCGGGAGTCTCCCGTGACGTCGCCGCCCGATAAAGGGGGGTCCGGGTCCAGCGAGCGTTTCGCCTCCGCGCGGGATTCACTCGCGTTGATCGCGGCGGATCACCGTCTTCGGATGTCTGCTGGTGTCGCTGCTCGCGCTGACCGCGGGCGGGACGATCGGCTACTCGCTGCTCGAAGGCGTGGCGCCTTTCGACGCGCTCTACATGACGGTCATCACGCTCTCGACCGTGGGCTACGGCGAGGTCGTCCCGCTCACGCCGGCGGGGCGATGGTTCACGATGGGCTTGATCGCGTTGGGGGTCGGGGCCGTCTTCCACGCTGCGGGGTCGCTGGCCGGATTCGTCATCGAGGGCAGATTGAGAGAGATGCTCGGGAGGAAAAGCATGCAACGATCGATCGATCGACTCCATGATCACGTCATCGTGTGCGGCTTCGGTCGGCTCGGGAAAGCCGTCGGCACGAAGCTGAACGCCCGGGAGGTCGTCGTGGTGGATCAAGACGAGGCGATGCAGAAAGAGGCCGAGGACGCGGGACATCTATTCGTGCATGGGTCCGCTCTGGAGGAGGCGGTGCTGCGCTCGGCGGGCATCGAGCGCGCGCGCGCCTTGATCGCCGCAACCGGCAGCGATCCCGACAACGTCTTCATCGCGCTCTCCGCACGCGAGCTGAAGCCCGACATCCAGATCCACGCGCGAGCCGAGACGTCCGCCGGCGTCCGCCGGTTGAAGCTCTCCGGCGCGAGCCAGGTGATCTCGCCGCACGAGATCGCCGGGCAACGCATCGCCAACGCGCTCCTGAGGCCGGGGGTCGTGGAGTTCCTGGAGCTCTCGGATCCCGGGGAGGGGGCGGAGGTCGATCTCGAGGAGGTCATCCTGTCCACTTCGAGTCGCGTCGACGGCGTGCCGATCGGTGAGCTGCGGAACTACGGGCTGCACGTGGCCGTCGTCGCAATCAAGCGGGGCGACGAGCGGATCCGTTTGAATCCGGCGTCGGACGACGTCCTGCGCGGGGGCGATCACGTGGTTGCGATCGGCGACCGGGACAACCTGACCCGTCTCGCGGAGGCGGCTCAAGCCGACTGAGAACGAACGCGAGACCGCGGCGGTCCGGTGGCGGCCATTCCAGTCGGACGCTCACGAAGGGGAAAGCCATGAAGAAGCTCGCGAACAAGACGGCCCTGCTGACGGGGGCCTCGCGCGGAATCGGCGTGAGCATCGCCCGACGCCTCGCGGACCAGGGCATGAACCTCGCCCTCGCTGCCCGCTCCGCCTCCGGACTCGAGGCCGTGGCGGCGGAGCTGGAGGAACGCGGCGCGCGAACGATCGTGATTCCGACCGATGTGGCCAACCCGCAAGCCCTCGAGGAGCTCGTCGAGAAGACCGAGTCCGAGCTCGGGGGGATTGCGCTGCTGGTCAACAATGCAGGTCTCGAGCAGGGGATGTCCTACGCCGACGTCTCTGTCTCTCGGATCAATCAGATCATCGACGTCAACCTGCGCGCGCCCATGCTCCTGACGCACCGCGTGCTGCCCGGCATGATCGCGCGCGGCGAAGGGCATATCTGCCAGATCGCGTCGGTCGCGGGTCTGATCGGTACCGCCTACAACGAAACCTACTCGGCGACGAAGCACGGCCTCGTGGGCTTCGCACGCGGGCTGCGACTGACCGCTCAGAGCGAGGGCTGGCCGATCGAGATCTCGGTCGTCTGCCCCGGCTTCGTGTCCGAAGCCGGCATGTACGAGGACATCAAGGCGGCGAGCGGGGTCGAGGCGCCCGCAATGTTGGGCACGGTGCCGGCTGAAAAGGTGGCGGACGAGGTGCTTCGCGCGATCCTCGAGAACGATCCCGAGGTCATCGTGAACGCCACACCGCTGCGCCCGATGGTGATGGCATCGAGCTTGATGCCGCGGCTCGGAGACTGGCTCGCCCAGAAGAGCGGCGCCGTCGAGGTCTTCAGGAAGTCGGCGCGCAAGCCCGATCGCCGGGCCTGAGCGATACGTCGCGGTACGTTCCGCCTGATCGCACGCTCGGTCCACGGACGAGCTCTTCGAGCTTCGGCTCGGCACCGCCGCAGAGGTCCCAGAGGACCTCCCGGTCTGCCTCGCTCTCCCGAGTCGTCGGGAGCCAATGGGTGCGGACGGCCTCCCGGTCGAAGAAGAAGGAGCCGCTTTCGCCCTGCGCCGCCGGCGAGGCCGCGAGCCAGACGATCGTGTCGGCGCCTTCTTCGGGAGAGCGCAGGATCGCTTCGGTGATCTGATGGAATCGCGGGAGCGAGCTCTGCACGGCCGGCGTATCGGCCCAGCCGGGATGCATCGAGTTCACGGTCACCGACGTGCCGGCGAACTCTTCCGCCCACAGCTCTGCCAGAATGACCTGCGCCCGCTTCGTCTCGGCATAGGCGAGGACACCGTCATACTCCCGATCACGCCAGTTGGGGTCCTCGACGTTCAATCGCCGGGTGAGCATGCCACCAGACGAGACCCAGATCACTCGGGCCTCGTCGGAGGCCTCGAGTGCGCTGCGCAATCGGGCGGTCAGCAGATGGGGCCCGAGCACGTGGGTCGCGAAGGTGAGCTCGAGTCCTTCGGGCGTCTCGACGCGCTCGTCGGGCAGGACGCCCGCATTGTGGACGAGCACGTCGACGGGCTCGGCGGCCAGCGTCGCGGCCGCTCGCTCGACATCGGCGAGATCCGACATGTCCACTCGGCAGAGCGTCACGCGACGGTTGCCGGTCGCCTCCCTGATCGATTCGACGGCCGCTTCGCCACGCTCGCGATTGCGGCAGAGCAGGACGACTTCTGCGCCGAGGTCCGCCAGCGCGAGAGCCGTGGCGTAGCCCAGACCCGAGTTCGCTCCGGAGACGAGGCAGCGCCGCCCGTAGAGATCCACATCGAGATCGTCGGGCTCGAACCCGAGAGCGTGACGCGCGAAGCCGACGCGGTCGAAGGACAAGACGGGCGAGATGTCGAGCAGGGGTCGAAGCAGCTGGGCCGCCGAAGCGAGCGCGGATCGGGGCTCCTCTTCCTCGATCGCCTCCGCGTCGTCCGCGAGCGCGGCCTCGATGTCCTTGGCCGCCGCGTGATCGCCCGCGGCGCTCGCGCGATAGGCGAAGCGTAGATCCCCGCCGGCGCCGAATACGAAGACGCCTCCGAGCTGCCAGGCGTCGCCCTGGACGCCCGCCTGACGCGCGCCCGAGCGCAGGGCCCGAGCGGCATCGCCGAACAGCCGCGGCGAGGCGATGGCGGCGCTGCCGCGGCGCAGCTTCGCCGCCCGGTAGGCCACGAGATCGGGGTCGACGAAGATCGGGCCCTCGAGGGAGAAATCCTCTCGAAAGGCTCGTGCGAAGGCAGCGCTGCCGTTTCCGATCAGCGCGACGTTGACACCCCGCTTCTGCCACTCCTGAAGATCGTCACGCAACTGCGCGACCTGCTCGCGGCAGAACAGTCAACCAAAGTGTCGCAGGAAGATCAGGACGGCCGGGCGGTCCTGCCAGAGACTCCCGAGCCGGACGGTCTTGCCGGTCGCGGAGTCGAGCAGCTCGATCGGGGCGAGACGAGTGGAAAGTCGCACGATGCAGTCCTCGGATGGGCGCGCCGCAGACTCTAGCGGCTGATTCCGTCGATGGGTCGAGGGTGGCACGCTCGCCCGCCCGGGCTGCCGTAGAATGGAGGCGGTCATGGCGGCGCCCGTCCTGGGACGATCCGGGGCGATCTGATCCGCGTGGAAGTGCGGGCGGAAGGAATCGAGATGCAGACAGACGATCCCTATATCGTGATCACGGCCGATACCCATGGCGGTGCGTCGATCGACGCCTACCGCGAATACCTCGACCCGTCGTGGCGTCAGCTCTTCGACGAGTGGCGCGGCGCCTACAAGAATCCGGCCAAGCAGCATATCGGCGGGAAGAAGCTCAAGAACTGGGACTCGGATCTGCGCCGCCAGGATCTTCGCGCCGACGGCGTGGTCGGCGAGGTGATCTTCCCGAACACCGTGCCGCCCTTCTACGACAAGGCCTTTCACGTCGCGCCGCCAGCGACCCGCGAGCAGTACGAGCGGTACCGGGCCGGAACGCAGGCGCACAATCGCTGGCTGGCCGAGTTCTGCGCCGAGGATCCCGCGAGCCGGGCGGGCATCGGCTTGATCCATCTGAACGATCTCGACGACGCGATCGAAGACGTGATCTGGATCGCTGAGCATGGACTGCGCGGCGGCATCCTGCTTCCGCTGCCCGCGCCCTCCGACGTGCATCTGCCGAGCCTGAACGATCCTTCCCTCGATCGTTTGTGGGCGGTCATCCAGGATCACGATCTCGTGATGAACCAACACTCGGGGCAGGGCTGCCCGAGCTATTCGGCGGGTCAGGGCTCGAACGCACTCTGGGCGCTCGAGATGACCTTCTATGTCCAGCGCGGCTTCACGACGCTGATCATGGGCGGCGTCTTCGAGCGCTTCCCGGGTCTCAGGTTCATCCTGACCGAGAGTGGCTGTGCCTGGGCGCCGCAGGTGATGAAGAACATGGATGCGATGTATCTGGCGTGGAAGATGGGAGCGATCGGGGAGATCGATACCTCCCGGGATGCGCCGCTCGCGGAGCCGCCGAGCTTCTACGCGAAGCGCAACTGCTGGTACGGGGCGAGCTTCCCGAGCCCAGCGGACATCGAAGGACGCGACATCGTGGGCGTGGACCGGATTCTCTGGGGCAACGACTATCCGCACTATGAGGGCTGCTATCCGCATTCTCGTGAGAACATGCGCTTCGCGTTCGCCGGTGTGCCCGAGAAGGAGGTGCGGATGATGCTCGGCGAGAACGCCGCGGCTCTCTATGGCTTCGACCTCGACGCGCTGCGGCCGGCGGCGAGCGAGCTGGCGATCACGCCCGAGCTCGTCCGAGAGCCGCTCGAGGAGATCCCGGCGGACTCGACGTGCATCACCTTCCAGCGCGCGCGGGCGGAGAAGGCGATGGGGGCTCGTCTCTGATCTGGTCCGCTCGGTCGGACGAGCTCACCCCAACCTTCCGGATCCCTCCGCCACGACCGCGGCGGGTGCACAGGTCTTGCCGTGAGGAAATTCACATCGTGATTCGCGGGCGCCTCCGATGGGTTGTGTGGCTTTGATCACGAACCTGAAGTGGGAGGCAGCACGGTGCACGACGGACGAACCAAGAAGGTCGAGACTTCCTTTCCCGATCGAGGCGAGGCGTTTCTCGCGCGGCATTGCGCCACCTTGATCATGGTGTCGGGACCCGCCGCCGGCACCGAGTGGGCGCTCGAGGGCGCGCGCGCGGTCGCGGGTCGCTCGGACAAGGCGACGGTCGAGCTCGATGACCCTTCGGTCTCCATGGAGCATGCGGCCTTCGAGCTCGACGACCAGGGCTTCGGCGTGCGCGACCTGGCCAGCACGAACGGTGTGCGCGTGAACGGCAAGCCCGTCCTGGCCGCTGCGCTCTCGCACGGGGACCGCGTCCAGCTCGGTGAGTGCGAGCTGCAGTACCTGGTCGAGGAGCGAGCGGTCGAAGGCAGGACCTGGAGCGTGGAAGAGACCGCGTGAAGACCGGGGCGCTGGTCGGAAGACGCTTCGCGGGCTTCGCCGTCGAGGCGGAGCTCGGCGCCGGCGGCATGGGGATGGTGGTCCTGGCTCGGCAGGAGAGCCTCGATCGGCTCGCCGTGCTGAAGCGGATCCATCCGCAGCTGGTCGCGGACGCGGAGCTCGAGGCGCGTTTCGAGCGGGAGGCGATCGCTGCTGCCCGCCTGCATCATCCCAACGTCGTCGGCGTCTACGATCGTTTCATCCATCGCGGAGACACCTACATCGCGACGGAGTACGTCGACGGCGTCGACCTGTCGAAGATTCTGACCTCCGAGCAGCGGCTGCCTTGGCGAATCGCGTCCATGATCGCGCTCGAGCTGGCGCGTGGTCTCGAGGCGATTCACGCGACCGGCACGCTGCATCGCGACATCAAGCCGCAGAACATCCTGGTGGGGCGCCACGGAGAGGTCAAGGTCACGGACTTCGGCCTCGCGCTCGATGCCAGTGGCACGGCTCTGACCCAGCCGGGGATCGCCGTCGGCACCCCTCCCTACATGTCTCCCGAGCAGCTTCGCGGGGAGCGCGTCGATCCGCGGGCGGATCTCTTCGCGCTGGGCTGCGTGTTGTACGAGATGCTCGTCGGTCGGCCGCCCTACATGGAAGGCGGGGACGAAGCCGACGTCTCGCTGCTCGCGCGAGTGGAGTCCGGTCGCTACCCGCGACTGCGGTCCAAATGCCGCGATGCGCCGAGGGCGCTGGTGCGATTGGTTCGCAGCTGCCTCAAGCCGCGGGCGG
Source organism: uncultured delta proteobacterium (assembly GCA_963698485.1). Lineage (GTDB taxonomy): Bacteria > Myxococcota_A > UBA9160 > UBA9160 > UBA4427 > UBA4427. The sequence continues at coordinate 215,672 of CAVORA010000010.1, forward strand.
CGCGCCGCGCGTCGTCGGCGCTCGAGGTGCGCTCGCGCCTCGAGGCGATGCTGCGTCGGCCTTCCAGCGGAGATTGTCAGAGTGCCCTGGCGGCGTTCTTCTGGGATCGCCACGTCTTCGAGTCGCGCGAGACCGAGACCGTGGTGATGGTCGCTCGGCCGGCGCTTCCGGAACGCGCACGCCCGGTCCGGCTGGCGCTGGCTGCGGTCGCCCTGATGCTCTCGCTGGGCGCGCTCGCGGCGTCGGTCCACGATCCGCTGGGCGCGGTGCGACTGCTCGACCGAGCCTGGCAGGGGCCGCCCGCGGACTGGATGCCACGAGCAGCCTCCGCCGCGGGTGGAGTTGCGGTCGTGGCGAGCGCGCCGTCGGCCGGCCTGCCCTCGGCCAGGGCCGCGCCAGCGATCGCCGTCGACGACCGCTGACCGGACGCCGGGCTAGAGCGCGAGCGCTTCGTCGACGCTGATTGGCTGGCCGTTGTCGAATCGCTTGAAGCCGCGTGCTTCTGCCTGCTCGCGCGTGTAGCGGAGCCCGGCGCGGTTCGGCGTCCACTTGCCGAGCTGCGTGCGCGGGTAGGACTGGAGCATCGACTCGGTGACCTTCTTGAGCACGCCATGGAGCACGATCGAGCCATCGTCGGTCTGCTCGATCGACTGGGCGCCGAGCTCGGTGTTCTTGAGCGTCTTGAAGGTGATCACGGGGACGGCGCTGAATTCATCGGACATCGGTCGGACCTCTCTCGGATCGGGCGCATGGATAGGGTGGACGGTCGTGGCTTCCGGGGGCCAGGGGCCCGCGAGCGGGACACGTCGTCGGGCGGGAACCTACCCACTGGCGAGGCGACCCGCAAAGGCTCGGTCGGACGCGTCCCACAGCGGAAAAATCCGGACCCCGAACGGGCTTTCCCGGCACCGCACTCCCGACCCGATCTACGGATCGAGATGTGGAGGCCGAGAGCATGCCCGGCAGCTTCGAAGAAAACGCTCCCCAGACCCAGGAACATTTCTGCGCGCGTTGCCTGCGCCCCGTGGCCCCCGATGCCCAGGAGTGCGGTCACTGCTCGCGCCGCTTCGTCGGTCGCGGCCGCTTCGACCGGCTGAGCGGTGCCCCACCGACGCTCGAATCCCTGCGGCTGATGCCGCCGGGGGCGTGCGACCCGGGGCCGGTGGTGTCGGCCGGATCAGGGCGTGTGTGAGGAGAACACGGTCCGGGCGCGGGTGGCCTCGCCGTTCGCGCCCTCGCCGGTCCCGGTCCTTCCGTCTCGTGCGCCAAAGGCGATCACGTCATAGGCCTCGTGGCGCCTGGGGTCGGGATGCTCCATGCCCGGCGAGCCCATCGGCATCCCCGGGACCGCGAGGCCGGCGATCTTCGGCCGCTCTGCCAGCAGCCGCGTGATGTCCGAGGCGGGCACATGCCCCTCGATCACATAGCCGTCGACCGTGGCGGTATGGCACGAAGACAGCTCGTTCGGCACGCCGTTCATGGCCTTGAGCGTGCGAAGGTCGGGCAGGTCGGTCGCCTTCACCTCGAATCCCGAAGCGCGCAGGTGGTCGATCCACAGGGTGCAGCAGCCGCAGGTCGGGGTCTTGTAGACCTGGATCGTGGTGGCGTCGGCGGTCGCGTGGCTCGCCATCATCAAGGCGCCACCCGAGAGCAGGACGCCCAGGATGGCCATGAAGATCGCTGGCCGGGCCGCAGCGCTTCGCCTCGAGGTCGGGCTCTGTCTCGGATCGGATTCGGGCATCGTTCTCGTCCTCCTTGGGGTCCTGACTGGGACCCCGTCTGTCGTCATCGGGTTTGGAGACCGCAGTCCGCAGCTTGCCGGCAATGCCTGCGAGAGGGGATCGAAGATCACGAGAGGGGGCAAGGGCATTCGCAGGCGTTACCGTCCGGCCTTCGAGATCCCCCTTGCCGGAGTCCAGGCCATGCCCAGCTCGCCGTCCCCTCACCCATCTCCCCGCATCGCCGTCATCGGGGCCGGTCCCTCCGGTATCGCGACCGGCCACGAGCTTCTCGAGCACCGCTTCTCGGACTTTACGATCTTCGAGAAGGCCGCCAAGCCCGGTGGTACCTGGCACAACGAGACCTATCCCGGCCTGGCCTGCGATGTCTGGGCCCACTCCTATACCTTCTCGTACGCCCCGAACCCGGACTGGACCGCCAGCTTCGTAGAGCAGCCGGAAATCGAAGCCTATCTCCAGCGCTGCGCGACCGAGTTCGGTCTCGACCCCCATATCGAGCTGAATACCCGCATCACCCACGCCCACTACCAGCCCGGCGGCACCTGGAAGCTTCGCAGCGAGGACGGGCGCGAGTTCGAGTTCGATGTCCTGATCAACGCCATGGGCAACCAGCACACGGCCCTCTACCCCGAAGTCAAGGGCATGGATTCCTTCGAGGGGCCCAGCTGGCACTCCACCACCTGGGACCACGACGTCGACCTCTCGGACAAGCACATCGCGATCGTCGGGTCGGCCGCGAGCGCCGTCCAGATCGTGCCCGAGGTCGCCAAGACCGCGAAGCGCGTCACCGTGCTCCAGCGCACCCCCAACTGGATCATGCCGCGCGGCCGCGTTCCCTACTCCGAGTCGAAGCGGAAGTGGTTCAAGCGCCTGCCGATCCTGGTGCGCCTCACGCAGAAGGTCCAGCGCGCCATGATGGGCCTGATCGACCAGGCGGCGACGATGGGGCACAAGCGCATGGAGCAGTTCGAGGCGCGCGCCAAGGGCTTCATCGCCAAGGCCATCGAGGATCCCGAGCTGCGCGAGGCGGTCACGCCGAAGAGTCATTATGCGTGCAAGCGTGGGCTCGTCTCCGACGATTTCTATCCCGCGCTCACTCAGGATCACGTCGAGCTCGTCGCGGAGGGGTTGGCCGAAGTCCGCCCGCATTCGATCGTGACGTCGAGCGGTCGCGAGATCGAGTGCGACGTGATCGCCTACTGCACGGGCTATCGGATCCTCGACTTCGACCGCATCGAGGTCATCGGCGAGAACGGCGACTCGCTGGCGAAGGTCATGAACGAGGCGCCCGAGGCCCACAAGGGCATCAGCGTCCCGAGCTTCCCGAACTACTTCTTCGCGGTCGGCCCCAACGGGCTGGTCCTGAACGTGCCCTACTTCATGACCGTGGAGCAGAACGTCGCGACGATCGTACGGATCCTGAAGGAGAAGCAGGCGGCCGGCGCCCGGGCGATCAAGGTGAAGGAATCGGTGCATCGCGCCTACAACGACTGGATGCTGCCGCGCTTCCCGCTCTACTCGTGGGGCCACGGCAGCTGCAACAGCTACTACCGCTTCGACGACGGCCGCGCGCCCTTCCTGTTTCCGGGCAACTTCAAGATGTACAAGGCGCTCCAGGACGAGGCCGGGATCGACGAGTACGACATCGTCGCGTGACCTCGGCGACGACCCGTCGTGGACCGCCCGAGGCACCACGCGGGGCGTGGCTCACTCGCCGCGAGCGACTCGGACCGGGAGCGCGCTCATCAGCGGAATGCCGGAGAAGCGAGCGCAGTCTTCTTCGACGCTGATCAGCAGGCCGATGTTGACGCCGACCTTTCGGACGTCGCTCTGCTCGGCGGGGTCGCTGCCCCAGCAATGGCACATGGAGACGAGTCCCGGGCGCAGGTCCTTGTCGGGCCAGGCGACAGCCTCGATCTCTCCGTGGGGCGAGGCGATCCGGATCAGGTCGCCGCGGACGAGGCCCTCGCGTTCGAGATCGGCCGGATGCATGAAGGCGGGGTTCGTGCCGTAGCGGCTCGTGAGCGCCTCGATGTCGGTGCCGACCGAGTTGAAGGTGTTGGCCATGCGGCGGCTGATCATCCGGTAGTCGAAGCCCTCGCGCGCGAAGCGGTCGCCCGCCGAGAAATCGTGAAGCTCTTCGAACATCAGCGCCGAGCCCACGTCGAGCCGATCGGTATGGCCAGGATCGCGGGGCTCGACGTAGACCGGCTCCTCATTGTCGAAGATCACTTCGTCCGGATTCGCGCGCAGCCGGTCGAGCGGGATTCGCGAACCCTTCGTCACGAGATCGAGGATCTCCTCCGAGGTCGGCTTGTTCTGCATGTCGAGCCGGGCCGTCGGCGTGTCGACACCCATGATCGGGAAGACGCCCGCGGACAGCGTGAGCTCGAGTCCCATGCGCTGCGCGAGGCCGTAGAAGAACTCCCAGTCCTCGCGCAGGTCGGAGTCGGGCGGCGGCTCTGCAATGGGCGGCGCGTACTGACCGTAGGGCTCGGTGTAGCCGAGGGCAGGGGAGACCGTGAAGAGGTTCTCGGTCGAGAGGCTGCAGCCGGGCGTCTCGAGCGGGAGCCTGGGGGCGAGCACGAAATCCGCGAGCCGGGCCGTGTCGGTGAGGTGCGGCTCGACGCAGACGTGCAGATCGAGCGCTTCGAGCGCCGCGCGGGTCTTCTTCGGATCGGGCCACGCGCGCATCGGGTTGCCGCCGATCGTGATCAGCGCCTTGATCGGGCTGTCTCCGCCCAGCAGGATCTCGTCCGCCAGCGCTGACGTGGGCAGACCGCAGACCGCCGGCGGCAGGTCCGGGCGCGAACGCAGGGGCTTGCCGAAGCCGTCGACGGGATAGGGTGGGATCGCCTGGGCCTTGAATTCGCGCCGCGTGGTCAGCACGCCCGGGTTCACGACGTGATCGCCCGCCGTCCGGTAGCGACCGCAGATCGCATTGAGGCAGAGCACCAGATACTCCGTGATGTTGCTCCAGCCCGACATGTTCGCGCCGGTGCCGGCGGTGGCCACGCCCGTGTCCGCGGAGCCGAAGATGCGGGCGGCCTGCCGGATCTGGTCGGGCTCGACATCGGCGCGCGCGGCCACGACTTCGGGCGTGAAGGGCTCGACCTCGCGTCGCAGCGTCTCGAACCCGTCGACGTTCTCGGCGACGAAGTGTTCGTCGACGCGCTGCTGCACGATGATCTCGCGGATGATGCCCGCGAGTACGGCGGGGTCGGTGCCCGGCTTCGGCTGGATATGCAGTGCCGCCTGCTTCGCGGTCTCGGTGCGACGCGGATCGATCACGATCAGCTGCAGGCCCCGGGCCTGGGCGCGCTTCAGCCGGCGGGCCGGGTTCGCATGGGGCACGCCGCCCGAGATCGCCACCAGCGGGTTCGTTCCGACTAGCATCCAGGTATCACACTCATCGAAGACATGACTGCCGCCGAGCCAATGACCGTGGGCCGCGGCGGCGGTCTGCTTGCCGGGCTGGTCGATCGTGCCGCTGCTGAAGCGCAGGCGCAGGCGCAGGGCATTCATGAAGGCGGTGGCGACGGAGGCGGTCTGGGGCAGCTGGTAGAAGAGCGTTCCCATGTAGACGGCGACGGCGCTGGCTCCGTACTCGTCGAGAATCGCTTGTAGCCGGGTCGCGACTGCGTCCATCGCGTCTTCGGCGTCGACCGGCTCGAGCGCGCCCGAGGGCCCGCGAGCCAGCGAGTGGCGCAGCCGGTTCGGATGGGTGTGCAGGTCCGGGAAATGCTTGCCCTTCAGACAGAAGAAGCCCTCGGAGTGGGGGTTGTCCTTGTCGCCGCGTGCCGAGATCGGGCGCCCCGTCTCATCGACTTCGACGACGATCGGACATTGGGCCGTGCAGATTCGGCACAGGCTCTTCTTCTCCATGGGTGGGGGCTCCGGCTAGACGTGATGAGTGGGAAAGGGGAAGGTCGCACGCGCGAGATCTTCGGCGAGCTGCTCCGCCCATTCTCCTGCGAGGTACTCGTCGTGCAGCTCGACCGCATCGGCGAATCGAAGCGGACGCAAGGGCCGACCATCGCACCAGAAGAAGCCCTCCTCGAGAGCCCGCCAGCCGATCGTGTAACGGACCCAGCGCGGCGTCTCGTCCGGTCCACTCCCGGGCTGCACGACATTCGGGCCCGTCGCCGCGACACCGTGCTGGTAGCGGACGTTGTCGAACACGAGGAGCTCACCGGCTCGGGCGACGGTCGAGATCACCTTCCCCTCTTCGTCGTGCAGGGTCGTGCCGCAGCGTTCGGTCTCGTTGCGAAGGGTGAGCAGTGCGACCTCGCTCGGTCTGATGCCGCTCCGGACATGATTGCCGACGTTCGGCTCGACGGTGAAGTCGAAGAGCTCGCCGTCGTAGTGGGCTGGCACCGCGATGGATCGCTCTGGGTACCGCCCCACGTTGAAGAGCATGCGGCCCTGCTCGAGGCGGAGCGCTCGGGCGACGTCACGGCATAGCTGCGCGAGATCGTCGGGGAGCTCGGCGAGTCGGAAGCCGGGCAGGTGGTCGGTCTCGGGAGAGCCTGGACAATGGATCGGGAATGCGAAGGCCTCCATGTCCATGCCGTATTCGTAGATATGGGCACGCCGCGCGATCGCGTTGGCTTCCGTGTAGGCGACGTCGATGAACGACTCCGTGGAACGGATGAGCTCTTCACAGCGCACGGCTTCGACGAAGCTCATGATCGAGTAGGACATGTCGACCTCCCGGGTGGGCTTCTCGGGCCCGGTTCGCGAGAGACCCGATGCCCGAGAGCTCCGAAAAGCATAGAAACATGGAACGCCCCGCGCCCCCGCTCTCGCGAGGCTCGCTACGGTTCGTCGAGTCGCGTCCCCGGTCCGGGGCGAGCCACGGGAGACCTTCCATGCTGACGATCATCCACCTCGAGAACTCACGATCCGATCGCTTGATCTGGCTCTTCGAAGAGCTGGGACTCGAGTACGGTCGCGACTGGGACATCGAGACCTACGAGCGAGACCCCAAGACCCAGCGCGCGCCCGACGAGATGCGAGCGCTCCATCCGTATGCGAAGGCCCCCATGCTGCGCGACGGGGACCGGGTGCTGATCGAGAGCGGCGCGATCTTCGAGTACGTGATGGGACGCTACGGAGACGCGGGGCTGGTCCCGAAGAAGCAGGACGAGGACTGGCCCGACTATCTCCAGTGGCTTCACTTCGCGGAAGGCTCGGCGATGCTGCCGATCCTGCTCGACCATTTTCAGGCGGCGGGCATGGCCGGCCCGCCCGGTGAATCGCCGCTCGCGGCGATGGCGAAGAGCGGCATGGAGCAGCTCTATGCCTACGTCGAATCTGTTCTGGAGAAGAACACCTGGCTGGCGGGTGAGCGCTTTACCGCAGCGGACGTGATGATGGGCTGGGTCGTCGAGGTCGTGGACCAGCGTGGAGAGATCGCTCCCTACCCGGCGATGCAGCGCTATGTCGAAGCGATGCGCGCTCGTCCAGCCTACCAGCGGGCCAAGGCTCGCGCGGTGGGGACCTCGGCCGATTAGGCCCTCGGTGCGAAGCGATCGGGGAGAGTCGGGGACTTTGCCGGGACCCGGGCCCGATCGGTGTCCATCCCCCAGCCTCGTAATTGCGTTAGCTTCTTCCTCTACTCGATTCCCCGATTCTTTCGTCCCGGAGAAAACCCATGAGTCTGTACGAGAACGCCCGCCTCCTGATCGATGGGCAGCTGGTTGCCGCGAGCGGCGGTCGGACCTTCGAGAACATCAATCCTGCGACCGAGGAGGTGATCGGACTCGTGCCCGACGCGAGCGTCGAGGACGCCGATCGTGCGATCGCGGCGGCCCGCCGCGCCTTCGACGAATCGCAGTGGGCGAACGATCACGCGCTGCGCGCGCGCTGTCTGCGTCAGCTGCGCGACGGCTTGCAAGAGCGGATCGAGGAGCTTCGCAAGATCACGGTGTCGGAGGTCGGCTGTCCGATCTCGATGACGGCGGGGCCGGGGCTCGATCTTCCGGTCAAGTGGCTCGGCGACTACGCGGACTATCTCGAGCAGTTCGAGTGGACGATCGACGCGGGTGTGGCGGAGGTGATGGGCAGCCCCACCCAGCGCTACATCAAGCGCGAGCCGATCGGCGTCTTCGGCGCGATCACGCCCTGGAACGTGCCGAACGACATCAACCTGAAGAAGCTCGGCTGGGCCATGGCGGCAGGCTGTACGGTCGTGCTGAAGGCGGCGCCTTCGACCTCCTGGTGCGCGAACTTTCTCGCCGAGGTGATCGCGACGAAGACCGACGTTCCAGCGGGCGCCGTCAACATCCTCACGACCCAGGACAACCAGGTCGGCGAAGCGATCACGAACGATCGACGAGTCGACATCATCGGCTTCACCGGCTCGACCGCGGTCGGCAAGCGCATCCTCGAGGTCTGCGCGCCGCAGGTGAAGCCGGCGCTGCTCGAGCTCGGCGGAAAGTCGGCGGCGATGATCCTGCCGGACATGCCGGGACTCCCGGCGGTCGCGGGCGCGATGGCGGCGAGCGTCTGTTTCCACGCCGGCCAGGGCTGCGCGATCTTCACCCGGCTGCTCGTCCCGAAGAGCGAGCTCGATGCCTGCATCGAGGCGACGCGGGAGTCGATGCAGAACGTCGCCTACGGCGATCCCTTCGATCCCGAGAACATCATGGGCCCGCTGAACAGCGCCATACAGCGCGAGCGCGTCGAGGGTCATATCCAGCGTGCGATCTCGGACGGCGCCAAGCTGATCGTCGGAGGCGGCCGCGCCAAGCAATTCGACAAGGGCTACTTCATCGAGCCGACCGCCTTCGTGGCCGACGAGAACCTGGCGATCGCCCAGGACGAGGTCTTCGGCCCGGTCCAGACGCTGATCGGTTACGAAGACGAGGCGGACATGATCCGGATCGCCAACAACTCACGCTACGGGCTGTCGGGCGCGATCATGGGTCCGGACGTCGATCACGCGATCGAGGTCGCGGGCAAGATTCGAACCGGCACGCTCTCGGTCTGCGGCGGCATGTACTACAACTGGGACGTTCCCTTCGGCGGCTACAAGGAGTCGGGGATCGGTCGCGAGCACGGCGCGATCGGCTTCGAGGAACATCTCGAGTCGAAGACCATCGCCGTGCCGGCGCGTTAGGCGGAGCGGGGCGGAGTCGTGGCGCCTCAGCGCGACTGGAGATTCGCGTACGATCCGTCCGCTCGGTGCGAGTCGCCCGGTCGATGACGCAGGCCGTTCCTCCTCTGGACTTCGAGCTCGAGCGGGTCATTCGAGTGCCGCCGGAGGCTCTGCACGCCTTTCTCTGCGACCTGCATCGCTACGTCCCCCTGCATCCCTTCATCGAATCGATCCAGGATCTGCCACCGCGCGAGGATCTGCCGAACGCGCGTCGCTACCGCGTCATCGACCGCATCCCCGTAGGCCCTTTCAAGCTGAAGACGGTCTATACCGCTGCGCTCGATCCGGTCTCCGAAAACGAGGTGCACGGCCACGCCTGGCAGTCACCCGGGATTCGTCTCGTGACGGTCTACTCGCTAGCGGAGGTCGAAGCGGGCACGCGGCTCGTCGAGCGCTGCTCGGTCCGTGCAGCTCGCTGGCTACGGCCCTTCGTCGTTGCGCAGGCCCGCAAGGCGCATGCGAAGACCCTGGACGAGCTGAAGGCTCTGCTCGAGGCCGGCCCGATCGGTCGCTCCTGACGCGCGCCGAGGTGCTGGTCCGCGCAGACTTTTCGACTTAGGCTCGACGGAGTGCATCTCTCCGAGAGCCCCTCTCGATCCGAAGGAGCCCCCATGGCAGCGAACCCCGTAGCGACCGAGCAGCAACACGAACATGAGCGCTTCGCGCTCGAGCTGACCCAGCATCCGACGGTGAAGGCCGCCTACGATCGCGTCAAGAAGCATTGGCTCGAGGTCGCGAGCCCGAGGCCGAGCGCCGACCAGCTGTCTGCCTACGACTGGGCCTTCGAAGAGGTGATGTTCTCGGCGGCCATCTGGAGCTCGAACCAGGATCCGCTGCGACCGAAGATCACGACGATCACGCGTCTCGAACATCCGCTCGACGGCTTGCGCATTCCCGGCTCTCGCTGGGGTCTCGACAATCCAGATACCGTCTATCGCGTGATCCCGATCTCGGGTGACGAGCGCTACCGGATCACGGGGCGCGTCGCCGAGACGCGGCTGACCGAGAACTACTTCACGCTCTGGGATCCGAACATGAACACCGTCGACGTCCTGAACGGCAGCCGCCTCGAGCTCGATGCGGAGGGCCGCTTCGAGATCTTCGTCGACAGCGACCCCAAGGGCGATCGCGCCAATCACGTGCGCTCGGCCCCCGCCGCCCACGAGTTCTACATCCGCGACGTACTTCAGGACTGGGCCATCGACACCCCGAACGAGCTCACGATCGAGCGGCTGGGCGCTCCGCCCTCGAGCCCGCCCCGATCACTCGACGAGCAGGCCGAGCTGACCGCGGAGTTCATGCTCCGATACGCCGACAGCACGATCCGCTTCAATCAGCAGGCCTACAACAAGCCCGTCAACGAGCTCGAGTTCAAGATCGATCGCGACACCGACGGGGCGCTGCGCAACCAGGTCTACATCCTCGGGCATTTCGACCTCGAAGAAGATCAGGCGCTCGTGGTCGACGTGAACCTCGCGGGCGCCGGCTATTTCATCGCGCCGATCACGAATTTCTGGGGCACGACGAATCAGATCGTGCATCGCACCGGCTGCATGAACCAGGCGCAGTCTCGGCCTAATGGGGACGGCACCTGCACCTTCGTCGTCTCGCGAACGGATCCGGGCGTGCAGAACTGGATCGACCCCTCGGACATGCGCGACGGGATCCTGACGCTGCGCTGGGCGGAGTTCCCCGGCGATCGCCCGAGCGACGCGCTCGGTGCAACCAGCCGCGTCGTGCCGCTCGACCGGGTGCGAGAGCATCTGCCCGAGGACACGCCGAGCTTCAGCGCGTCCGACCGCAAGGCGCAGATCGCCGAACGTGCCGCCGGCTATCTGCGGCGCCTGCCCGAGCTCGGCTAGGAGACGGGTGCCGTGGAGGCGGCCAGGGGCCCCAGGCCCGGCTTCCAGGCGAGGAGAGCGTGGCCGGGTCGATTCGAGTGAGCGAGTCCATCTCGCTCGCAGAAGCTCGGCGCATCGCGCTGGCAGCACAGGGCTTCGCCACGCCCCGCCCGCGCGGCCGGATCGATCGGCGACATCTGCGCAAGGTCATGGCGGGCCTGCAGCTGCTCCAGCTCGACTCCGTGCCCGTCGTGATCCGCACGCAGTATCTGCCCTTCTTCTCGCGGCTGGGCCCCTATCGCGCGGAGCTGCTGGACGAGCTCGCCTACCGCCCGCCGCCGTCGAGAAGGCGCGCGGTCGCCAGCGATGGCGCGCCGGGTCACGAGTGGTTCGAGGCCTGGAGCCACGAAGCGTCGCTGCTGCCCGTGGAGATGGAGCCCTGGCTGCGTTGGTCGAAGGAGCGGGCGCGGGAAGGCGAGACCTGGAAGCACCTGTACCGACACGCGCGCGAGGAGTCGGGCTACGTCGCGGCCGTGCTCGCCGAGCTCGAGGAGCGCGGACCGCTGGCGGCGGGCGAGCTGTCCGATCCGCGTCCGAATCGCGGGAGCTGGTGGGGGAGCCGCTCGGGGGGCGCGCTGGCGCTCGACTGGCTGTTTCGGATCGGAGAGGTCGGCGTGCGGCGACGTCCGGGATTCGTGAAGGAATTCGATCTGCTGGGTCGCATCGTCCCCGACGAGATCCGGCAAAGACCCACCCCGAGCTTCGAGGACGCGCTCGACGAGCTGCTTCTGCGGTCCGCGCGGGCCCATGGCGTCGCGAGCGCGGATTGTCTCGTCGACTACTTCAGGCTGCCGGTCAGGCCAGCCAAGGCGCGGCTCGACAGTCTGGTCGAAGAGGGGCGATTGCTCACGTGTCGCATCGAAGGCTGGCGCGCACCCGGCTATCTCGATCCCGAGGCCCGCTGTCCCCGGGCGATCCGGGCCAGGGCCCTGCTGTCTCCCTTCGACCCGGTCGTCTGGCGCCGCAAGCGCATCGATGTGCTCTTCGATTTCGACTACAAGATCGAGATCTACACGCCGGCCGAGAAGCGCCGCTGGGGCTACTACGTCCTGCCGTTCCTGATGGGGGATCGCCTGGTCGGTCGCTTCGATCTCAAGACCGATCGCGAGGCCGGACTTCTCGAGGTCCGCGCCGCACACGTCGAGCCGGGCGTGGCTCCCCTCGAGGTCGCCGCGGGGGCTGCCCTCGAGCTGCAGGAGCTCGCGCGGATGGTCGGGGTGGACGGGATTCGCTGCCGTCGACGCGGCAACCTCGCCCGCGCGCTCTCGGGGGAGCTCGCGGCACTCGGCCCATGCTAGACGGAAGCAGCGGGACCGCCGGCTGACCCGAGCCTGCCCGATCTGGACGCCTGCGGGGGATTCGCTCGCCCTCGAGGCCTGATCGGTGGTATAAACCACCCGATCTGTTCTGACCGAATCGGAGCTCCCATGCGCACGCTGTCTCGTCTCCTGCTCGTCTTCTCCTTCCTCGGACTTCTCGGCCTCGCGATCGGTTGCGGGGATTCGGGTGGTGGGAGCTCGTCGGCCTCGACCGGCACCGGCCGCGTCGCGCTCGCCCTGACCGACGGGCCGACGGACGAGTTCTCGCAGGTTCTGGTGACGGTCCTGCGCATCGACCTGCTGCCCGGCGAGGACGATTCGAACCGGGAGACGATCTTCGAGGGTCGTGAGACCTTCGACCTGCTCGCGCTCGAGAACGTGGTCGAGCCGTTTGCGATCGCCGAGGACGTGCCCGCCGGGACCTACTCGAAGCTTCGCATGCGGATCGCGGAGATCGAGCTGATCCGGGTGCTCGCGGACGGGTCGACCGAGAGCGTCTTTCCTCGACTTCCCGGCGGTGAGCGCATCGACCTGAATCCGCGCGGCGGCTTCGAGGTGCGCCCGGGTGAAACTCTGGCAGTCCAGCTCGACGTCGACGCGCGTCGGTCCATCCAGATCGTCGGCACCGGCAATGGCCGCTACCAGTTTCGCCCTCAGGTCTTCGTCGACGTCATGAACGTCGACCGCGTCAGCCGACTGGTCTCGGTCGAAGGCGTGATCGACGAGATCGACGATGCGTCGGAGCCCTACCGACTGCGGGTCTGCGAGATCGCCGTCGAATACCGCGATCGCACCACGCAGAGCGACGAGCATTGTCTGCCGGTCTTCGTCGACGAGGACACGTCGATCTTCGACGACTCTGGGCTTTCCGTGGTCAGAGACGATCTGCGTGTCGGTGACCGGGTCGCGGTCCTCGGACGTTATGCCGAGGACGAGCAATCGCGCTTCGCAATCGACGCGGAGGTCATCGAGCTCGGCGGATCCGACGCGTTCCTGACGCTCACGGGCGTCGTGACGAGCTGCTTCTGTGTGCCGACCGAGACGATCGTCGTGGAGCTCGATCCGGGGCAAGGCTTCGCCGAAGGGACAGTGCTGGACGTCTCGCTGACCGAGGGGACCCGGATCTTCAACCGCGCCGGGGAGGAGCTCGCACCGGAAGACATCGAAGAGTTCGACCGTGTCGAGGTGGACGGAGTCCTCTTCCTGTCGAACGGGGAGCCGGACGAGCTGCGCGCCGCGATCCTGTTCGTGCGTCCGGGTGAGCCGCCGGTCGTCGATCCAGTCGAGTAGGGACCGCTGGGTAGACCTCGCTCGGCGGATGCCGCAAGGCCTTGACGCTCGTACGCTCGCTGGTCTAACGCTCGGGTCGCGATCCGAAGGACACGGACCAGAGGAGATCAAGAATGAAGCGATTCGAAGGCAAGGTGGCGTTCGTGACCGGAGCGGCTGCGGGCATCGGTCGCGCCACGGCGCTGCGATTGGCGAGCGAAGGGGCCTCTCTCTACCTGGTCGATGTCGCGACCGAAGGGCTCGAGGAGACCGCCAAGCTCTGCGAAGAGGCCGGGGCCGCGGTCGCATCTTCGCGCTGCGACGTCACGAGCGAGGAGGACGTCCGCTCGAATGTCGCCGCCTGCGTCGAGCGATTCGGTCGACTCGACACGCTCTGCAACATCGCCGGCATCCTGCTCCTCGATCACTTTGCGAATATCACGGCCGATCAGTTTCGTCGCGTGCTCGAGGTGAATCTGGTCGGGACCTTCATCCTGTGTCAGGCCGCGCTACCCCATCTGCTCGAGTCGAAGGGGAACATCGTCAACACCTCGTCGACCTCGGCGCTGGCAGGCGTGCCCTACGGCGCCGCCTACGGCACGAGCAAGGGCGGCGTCAGCGCCCTGACCCGCACCCTCGCGGTCGAGTTCGGCAAGCAGGGGCTCCGCTGCAACGCCGTCAACCCGGGCTCGATCCTGACCGCCATGGCAGGTCCGGGCGTGATTCCCGAGGATGCGGACATGAAGCTCGTTGCGCGCGCGATGCCCCTGGACCGCGCACGGGGTCCCGAAACGGTGGCCGCGGCGATCGCGATGCTCGCCAGTGACGACGCCTGCCACATCAATGGCGAAGAGCTACGGGTCGACGGCGGTACGCTCGCCTGACCCCGGGCTGCGCGGGACGTCGATGGCGACTTGCGTCTGCGCTCGGGACTGTCGAGCGAAGGCTGCATGCGGCGCGCAGACCTTCGGCGGGTGATTGGCAAGCAGGGGGCAGTTCGTCGTCGCGATTGTGACCTGGATCAACTTTTCGAGGGTGAACCCCGACAAGAGTGGGGTCAATACTCTCCGCAGGGGTGGGGTGTTGATCCGAGGAATCCACTCATGTCACATCTCTCCGGCGCATTCCGCCTCGCATCGAACCTGGTTTCGGGAGCCGCGCTTTGTCTGCTCGCGCTCGCTCCGCTCACGGCCTCCGCCACGCTCATCACGAGCTCCGGCGATGCCGCGCTGTCTGGCGCCCTCGTGATCGACTTCGATAGCGAGCCTCCCGCCTACTTCGCGAGTCGCTCCTTCCTGATCGGCTCCGACGGGTTCAGCGTCTCGTCCCTCGCCGACGATCTCCACATCGACAACAGCTTCTGCGGCTCCTTCGGCACGAGTGGAAGCTGCCTCGACACGATCGCCAGCAACAACGCGCCCAACGACGACTTCGACGTCGTCTTCACGGGATCGGGCGTGTCGGCCTTCGGCTTCGCGCTGAACGCACTCGACACGGACTGGACGATCGAGACCTACGACACGAACGACAATCTGCTGGGCAGCTATGTCGTTCCAAGCCAGAGTCCTGGCGCAACGGGCTTCGACCGGCGTGGCTACTTCGGCGCGACCGAGGTGGCCCCGATCCAGTACTTCACCGTGCGATCGACGGGCGACGATCGCGCCTTGATCGACGATTTCGCCTTCGTGCCGGTGCCCGAACCGAGTGCCGCGCTGCTGGCCGGACTCGGATTGCTCGGATTGGCGTCGGTGGGTCGGTCGCGCAAGCAGCCTCGCCGATCCTGACGCGCGACGGCTTCAGTCGTCGACGGGCTCGTCGTCCGGGGCCTGCTCGCGCCGCCGCTTCTCCTGCTCCTGGATCAGGTGCCGCTTCGTCTTCTCGTCGACGAGCACCCCGCGATGCTCGGTCGCGTCGAAGATCTCCTTCGACAGCTCGAACTCGTTCTTCCATTCGGGCTGGAGAAGCTTCGTCGGGGTGACGGCGGCCGCCCAGTCCTTCGGCGCGACCCAGCCAGGATGCGCGACGAGGGTGCCTCGGGTTCCGGCCATGGGATGCTTCCGGCGCCATTCGGACATCAGTCGCTGCATCCTCTGGCGTACGGCGCTGTGACGCTGGGAGACGTCGTTCTCTTCGAGAGGGTCGGCCTCGATGTCGAAGAGGAATTCCTCGACGATCATCTCCGTCTGCTGCTCGCGGATGATCTGGACCAGCTTCCAGCGTCCGTCGAAGATCGCGGTATGGATCACCCCGGGTAGCGGAATCTCCGAGACGAAGCCGACCGGATGGATACGCGGCACCTTCCGATCCTTTTCGATCGCCGGCCACATGTCGAGTCCATCGAGATCCGCGGTCGTCGGCATGCGAACGCCTGCTGCCTTCACGAGCGTCGGCATCACATCCATGACCGTCATCATCTGATCCATCACGCGGCCTCCGTCGAGCCGCGCGGGCCATCGGATGACGGCGGGCACGCGCATGCCGCCCTCGAAGGTCTGGCCTTTCTGACCGCGCAGCGGCGTGTTGATGCCGCCGAAGATGGTGGAGCCGCCATTGTCGCTGAAGAAGAGCACGATCGTGTCTTCGGCGATGCCCTCTTCATCGAGGGTTTCGAGGATCTTCCCGATCTGCCGATCCATCTCGTCGACCATCGCGGCATAGACACGACGGAAATTGGCCTTCGGAAGAGAGGCGTACTTCTCGATCGTCTCTGCGGGCGCCTGCATGGGGCTATGAGGTGCCGTGAAGGGGACGTAGAGGAAGAAGGGCGCGGTCGCGTCGCGCTCGCGGATGAAGCGAACGGCCTCCCGTCCTTCGAGATGCGTGAGGTATTGGCCGGGCTCGCGGATCGACTTGCCGTTGAGCTGGAGGTCGTGACCGCCTTCGCGCTCGTGCGTGTAGAAGTCCGTATTCGTCTGCAGATGGCCCCAGAAATGGTCGAAGCCCTGGGCGTTCGGAACCTGATGTCCAAGGCTATGGCCGAGATGCCATTTGCCGATCAGCGCCGTGCGGTAGCCATCGAGCTTGAAGACGTCCGCGATCGTCAGCGTGTTCGGAGCGAGCCCTACGTTGTACCAGGGATGGATCTGGTCGTAGGCGATCCCGAGCTCGAGCGGGTCGCGGCCGGTGATGAGGGCGGCGCGCGTGGGGGAGCAGATCGGTGCGCTGTAGAAGCGGTCGAGCACCACGCCTTCGCTGGCGAGGCGATCGATCGAAGGCGTCTCGATCGGACCACCGTGATAGCCGACGTCGGCCCACCCGAGATCGTCAGCGACCAGCACGATGACGTTGGTCGGCGCTGCGCGGGCGACGGATCCGAGCGGCAGGGCCAGGATCGCCAGCGCCGCGAAGGTGCCGGCGAGTCGCGCTCGTGAGCGGATGAAGGGAGCAGGGCGGGTGCGCATGGGGCCTCCTCGATCGATCCGATCGGATGGGTAGTCTGGCCCATGGCGGGCGATCGCGCCGCGCTCGCCGGAAGCATCAGGCAATCGTATGGCAAGCGGCCGGCGCCGGGCGAAGATCGACGGCACGTTGCGTGTGCCCAGGCGGCATGTTCGCTCGCCCGTATCCGTCACGCTCGGAACCCAGAGCGAGTGCGCCAGCGCACATTGCCCCGGCCGAGCGACGCCGATGAACTCTTTGTTCAGGGGCCATCGAGAAGCGAAGGGGGATGAGACGTGTCACGAATCAAGCGACGCAGGCGCGTACGCTGCAAGCTGCCGTGCGAGATCATCATCTCCGCAAAGCGGCGAACCAAGGGACGGGTCGTCACGCTCTCGGAAGGCGGTCTGGCGGTCGTCACGGGGCTGGATCTCGATCAGGGCGACCCGATCCGACTGGTCATCGATCCGCAGGGTGCCCGACCCATCCGGGTCTCCGCGATCGTCTGGAACGACAGGCTCCAGCGCTCGTCGAGCGGGCGCGAGTCGCGGCTGCATCGACTCGGCTGCGTGATCTCCCAGCCTTCGGACTCGTTCATGGCGTTGCTCGGCCGGCTGCTTCCGCCCGAGAGAGAAGTCGCTTCGCAGACCCCGATCGGAGGGATCTCCGAATCGGTTCCGATTGCGGTTCCGAAGAAGCGCGACTTCGACGCGGAGTCGGTCGAGTTCGATCTGCCACGGTCTAGAGAGCTGCAGCCTCCACCCAAAGTCGAGCCCGAAGACAGCCTTCCCTATTTTCGAATTCGCCTCAAACAGATCGGGGGGCCACGGACGCGGATCATGACGATCCAGGCCCGCTCGGCCTCCCAGGCGGAGCAGCGTGCACTCGACGAGCTCGACGGGATCACAGGGGATGCGGCGGGCTGGGGCGTGCTGCACGTCGCCAAGATGATCGGCGGAACGCGTCCGCGCTAGCCCGGAAGATCTCGCTTCGTCGTGGCGTCACGATGAGACGGATGATGTTCGCCACGGGTGCCCCGTGCGTCCGCCGGGTGAGACCCTAGACTCAGGGCACGTGCTCGCGGAGGAAGGTCGATTGGGCCTCGACACCTGGATGACGAGATTCGCCATGGGAGCCTTCACGCCAGGGATCCCGATCGCGACGCGTTCGATCGTCTGGTGTCGACGAAAGCATGACGGGGAGGCGTGCGCTGGCAATCCTGTGCTTCGCGCTGTCCGCCTGCGTCTTCCTGATCCGGCTCCGTCATCCTGGGCCCTACGCGTTCCCCGAGCAGGGCGATCTGCGGGCCGCACTGCTGGCCTTCGGGCTCGGAGTCTGGTTCTCGCGACCCAGGACCCTCGGCTCCCCGATCATCGGACCTCTCGAGCTCGCAATTCTCCTGGCCACTCCGGTCGTCCTGTTCTTCGCGCTCTATTCGACGCTCGCCGAGCTCGAAGAGGTCGTGGTCCTCGAGACCGTCGATTCGGAGGGTCGATCCGCGGCTCTTCGCCTGTGGGTCGTCGACACCGAGAGGGCGGAGTGGGTGAACATGTCGCGGGCCAAGGCCAGGGCGCATGGGCTCGAGCGCCGACGCGTCGAGCTGCTGCGCGACGGAGAATGGTCCTGTCGTGAGGCGATGCTCGTCGAGGATCGCAAGGTCGTGGCACGGAACGATCGCCTCGCCAGCGAGAAATACGCGGTCAAGCGTCTGGCGACGCAGGTCGGCCTCTTGGACGAGGAGGCCTCACCCGAACTCGTCTCGATTCGTCTGGGGCCTTGCCGGGGCGCTTGATCGGCGCTCCACGATCGACAGCGCGTCCAGGGCGAATTCGGATATCCCGGGAGCGTCCGGACGGGGGCCGCTCGTCGGGAGGGCGTCAGTCCGGCGAGTCGAGCGAGTCGAGGGAGATGATCAGGAGGCCGATCGCCCGATAGAGCGGCACGCGTGCGCGGTCCCGGAGCGCTGGACCGAAGAGCCGGAGAACGGGGCGCAGGAGCTCGCGATCGAGATGGGCCGCGACTTCGCGATGTTCGGAAGCCTGTGAGCATTCCGCCTGCGAGACGAGATCGAGGATCACCGCGACGTGATCGCGCGCCAATCGGCCCCAGGGCTCTCGATCGACGGGCTCGCGCCCGATGGCCATGAAGCTTCGCTCGACGAGGTTCACGATCTGATCGCGGGTCCGGTCGCGATCGTCGGCTCGCCCCAGCCAGCTCGCGGCGAACGGCGACACGCCGCCCGGCAGCAGCAAGAGACGCGCGAACGCTTCAGCGAGCGTGTCCTGACCGGAAGCGCTGAGCTCGTCCGCGAGCTGCCGACCTAGCTCCGGCTCGAGTCGAGCCAGGATCGGTCGGATCGGATCGCGTCGCAGTTCATCCCAGAAATCCGGCTGGATCTCGCGCACGAGGATCTGGGCGAGCCAGCCGTAGATCGGAGCGCGAGACGGGAGCGGGAGCCCCCCGCGACCCTTCTCGGGCTTGCTAGGCATCGTTCACGCGACGGACCCGGCAAACGTTGTCGAACCAGTTCTGACCCCCGACGAGCGGCTGGGCGTTGATCGGGTAGACATCGTTGATCGCCACGCCGCCGCCCGTTCCGCCGCGCTCCTTCGACCACCAGACACTCTCGGCGAGCTCGCTCTGGCCAGGCAGTCCAGGGGCCATCCCCGTCGCTGCGCCCGCCGGCCCGGCGTCGCCGGCGCGCGCGATCGTGCCGTGCTCCCAATGGCCGGCGTGATGGGCCTGGGCGATTACGCGCGGATGCATTCCGGGGACGACGCGCACGCGGTTGCGAATGCTCCCGACCGGGGCCTCTTCGTTGGCGCGATAGACGAGGCCCTTGGGTCGCAGAGTGGTGATCTCGATCTCGTCGCCCGTCTCGACGCCGAGTCGTTCGGCCGTCTCGGGGGCGATCATCGCGTGGTTCGTATGCACGATCTCGGTGGCGTATTTCCAGTAGCTCGAGCGTCCCTGCGTGTGCACGTTCCATTTGAAGGTCGTCAGGATGTAGGCGTCGTCTTCGAGGTCTTCGTGCTCGGGAACCCGGCCGTAGACCGGGATCGGGCTGGCATTCATGTCGGTCTCGGCGAGCCCGACGTGCCGCGCTGCGAGTGGAAAGATCGGATCGAAGACGGCGATCTTCCGGGTCGGGGTCGGGAATCCGCGCACGGCACGGCCGTCCTGCATGATCCCGATCGCCTTCCGCTCGCCGCCCTTCGTCGAGTAGACGATGCCGCTCTGGTCGTCGACCTCGGACTCTGCCAGCTCGGCCTCGGGGACGGGACGCTCGTAGAGCTCATAGTCGAGCGGACGCTCGGGATCGGTCCAGATGCCGTCGCGCTTGAAGGTCTCCCAGTCGATCGGAAGATTCGCATGCCAGGCGCGGTAGTAGTCCTCGAGGTCATCGAAGTCGAAGTAGGCCTCCATGCCCCCGCCGATTCGCCTGGCGAGATCCCGCCAGATGATCTGCGCCGGTCGCGCCTCGCCCTGCGCGGGGACCAGGGGCTGACGAATCCCGGTATATGGCCGGAGCCCGTAGCTGTTGGTCGAATGCGCGTCCCAGCGCTCGAGCGCCGTCGCCTCGGGCAGGATGATGTCCGCGAGTGCCGCCTGCTCGCCGTAGCTGATGTCGATCGCCACGTGGAAGGGGATCAGCGACTCGTCCGCCAGGATCTCCCGCGCGACATTCGCCTCGGGCATGCCGTAGGCGGCGCCGAGCGTGTACGACATGTAGACGTCGACCTTCTGCCGCCCCTCCTTGATGTAGGGGTAGACGAGCTGGCCGACGCGCATCGGATACCAATGCCACGACAACGGGAACTCGCTCGGGGTCGCGAGCTCGCCGAAATATCGGTCCTGCCACATCGCCGGAAAGGCTCTCACTCGCGCCTGGACTTCGGCGGGGAGCGTCGCGAACTCGCGGGTGCCCGGCTTCCAGGGGCGCGGTGGCGCAGGGTGCGGACCCGGCTGATCGAGGACCGGGAGTCCCTCCTGCCCGTAGCGGTTCTTCCAGCCGCGCAGACTCGACAGGCAGAAGCCGCCCGGCTTGCCGACGTTTCCGACCAGCACGTCGAGCATCCGGATCGCGCGGTCGGCCTGCACACCGTTGTAGTGCTTCGCCGATCCGCGGTTCGACATCGTGCAGCAGGCCGGCGCCGCCGCTGCGAACTCTCTCGCGAGTCGTGCGATGTCCGCGGCGGACACGCCGCTCTCGGCCTCGGCCCAGGCGGGGGTGTACTGCGCAACATGCGCGGCCATCGCCTCGAAGTCCCAGGTCGACCAGCGATCCCAGAAGGCACGGTTGGCGAGCCCTTCGCGCACGATCACGTTTGCCATCGCCAGGGCAATGGCACCGTCCGAGGCGGGGTTCACGGCGAAGTACTCGTCGGAGATCGAGGCGGTCGCGGTCGGGCGGATCTCGAAAGTGACGATCTTGGCGCCTCGATCGACCTTCGCGTCCATCATGCGCTTGCGCATGAAGAGCCCGCCCTGATAGGCCTCCATCGGATTGCCGCCGAAGTTGAGCACGTACTGCGTGCGCTCGAGATCCTGACTCTCCCACTCGAACTCCCGGCCGTAGAAGCTCATCAGCGGCGCGCGGCGGTTCGAGCTGCAGATCGAGCGGCGGTTCAGCCGGTTCGGCGTGCCGAAGGCCTCGGTGAACCGCTTGCTCACGCCCTTGGTCTTGTCGCGACCGTATTGGAAGACGAAACGTTCGGGTGTGCCCGCTTCGCGCAGGGGTCGCATGCGATCCGCGATCTCGTCGAGCGCCTCGTCCCAGGAGATCCGCTTCCAGCGACCGCTGCCGCGCGGCCCAATACGACGCATCGGGTAGAGCAAGCGCTCCGGATACTCCGTGGCTGAGATCAGTCCGTTGGCCTTCGAGCAGATCGTGCCCTGTGAGTTCGGGTCGAGGGGGTTGCCCTCGATCAGCCGCACGCGATCGCCCTCGACCCAGCCGATGACGCCGCAATGGGTGGTACAGCCGAAGCAGATCGTGGGTACCGCTCGGGCCTTCGCATAGTCGAGTCGCGACGAGCGAAGGGCCTGCTGCGCCCGGTCGCGTGCCTCCCCTTCGAGCGGCCGAGTCGCCGCGCAAGAGAGCAGCGAGCCGCTCGCCAGGCTTGCGGAGAGCGCAGCGGAGAGCGTCAGAAAGTCGCGTCGAGAGAGCCCACCCGCTCGGGGCGCGCCGTCCATGTCGGTCTGCGCCTCGGCGCGCCGCGCTCGATTCGTCGGCCGGTCAGCGCTGCTCATAGATCGGATCCTCGTCGCGGGGGTCGAGAGCCGCCCCCTGGTTCAGCTTCGCGCCGATCCAGTCGGGCAGGGCGCGGTAGAGCACGTCCCGCTTCAGGTCCCTCGCGTCCGGCGTATCGAGCTCGTCGAGGCGGCGGGTGCTTCCGCTCGCCGCCGCGCGTGCAACGGAGGAGGATGGATCAGCGAGATCGCCGAAGGCCAGGGCGTCGGTCGGACAGGCGCGTACGCAGGCGGGCTCGAGCCCCGCACGCAGGCTCTCCGTATCGTCGTGACAGAGCGTCTCGGAGAAGACGGGCAGGAACGCGTAGGTGCCCGCATCCGGCCGAGGAAGCCAGCGCACCCGCAACGGAAACTCGCCGAGCGGCACGTCGTGTGCCGTCTTGCAGGCCACACTGCAGGCGTGGCAGCCGATGCAGCGTCTCAGATCCACCAGGAAGCCGGGCCGTTCGGGCTCGAGGGCCTCACGGTCTCCGATCGACTCGAAGGGTCGCGGCCTCGCCGCGGTTCGCTCGACGCTCAAAGAGATCTCCTTCGCGCGGGTTCGCGGGAAGGAGATCCTGACGAAAGGGATCCGCTAGCGAAGCCGCCGGGCGTGCGCGTCGACAACTCCGACGCGGTCGCGGATTCAGGTACGAGGTCGCAGGATCACGACGGCTTCTCCTCCCTTCGCATGGCGCGAGGGCGAGGGCAGGTTATTCGGTCGGAGTTGCGCTTGCAAACGCAAACGCTCGGGCCACGGCGAGGCGAGAGTGGCGAGGGCGTGGTCGGAGCTCGGACCGGGTTTGCGGCTCGGCGGGTTCAGACTCGAAGGTCGATGCCGCCGCCTCGGTCGGGCTGGGTCGGGGCGTCCTCGTCGGGCGCCTCCTCCGTGTGCTCGCGCTCCCGCTTCTTCTTTTTTTCACCGCGCTGCTTGCGTGGCTCTCGGCCGGGTCGCCGAGGCGGCCGCACCGGGGGGATGTTGACCCCGGGCTGCACGGGATTGACTCGCGGAAGCTCGCTCATGGAGGCTTCTCCTCCCGGTGCATCGCCGCGGACGGGTCCGCGAAATGTTCCCTGCAGTTTGAAAGCCCAGATCCGGGATCGGCCACCCGATGGATTCCCTGAAGCCCAGAATGCGATCGTGATCGCATTCTGGGCGCATCCGATTTCCCTTTGTGGCACGCGGGTATACTCGCGCCATGAGTGGAATCCAGCGGCTTCTCGAGATCATGGCTCAGCTCCGCGACCCCGCCGGTGGATGTCCCTGGGACCTCGAGCAGGACTTCGAAACGATCTCTCCCTTCACGATCGAGGAGGCGTACGAGGTCGACGAGGCGATCGCCCGGGGTGACCTCGAGGCGCTGCGCGACGAGCTCGGGGATCTGCTCTTCCAGGTGGTCTTTCAGGCTCGCATCGCCGAGGAGCGCGGCGCCTTCGACTTCGAGGGGGTGACGGAGGCCATCCGCTCGAAGCTGGTCCGGCGGCATCCGCATGTCTTTGGCGAGGCCGAAGCGCCCGGCAGCGCCGAGGCCCAGACCGCCAGCTGGGAATCCATGAAGGCCGCCGAGCGCGAAGCGGCGAGCGGGGTCTCGGCTGGGGACGAGCCCGCTGATCCCTTCGCAGGAATCCCGAGGAAGCTTCCGGCCCTCGCGCGCTCGGCGAAGATCGCCGGTCGTATCGCGCACCTCGACGAGTCGGGTCGATCCGGAGATCGCGCGGAGCCCCGGCAGGGTGGTCTCACAGAGGCGGATCGATGCCTGCGCTCACTCGAACGGCAGCTGACCGAGATCCGCGAGCTGCCCGATCGCGCCGCTGCCCTCGACCTGATCGGGCGCGGGCTGCAGGCATGGGTCGAACTCGCGCGCGCGCTCGGCGTCGATCCGGAGCAGGCTCTGCGGCGGGCCGACGACGCCCGCATGGATGCAGCACGTGCATCGAATCGGCATCAAGCCGGCAATTCCACCACCCGATAACGGGGTCATCGTGATCGGCGCGGACGACCCCTGGCAGAGCAGGGGGCGCAGCGTTGGAGGGACCCCATGAGCACAGACGATCCGGCTCCGCCCCCGAGCGCCGCTCGGCTTTGCGAGCGATCGGGCCTCCCGCGCTGGCAGCCGCGCCGCAAGCGCGCCCTGCGACGCCTTCGCAACGATCTGCGCAACGCGCTGCCGATGCTCGGGCTGGCTCTCTGCTTCGGTTTGTCCGCCGGAGCGATCTTCGCGACCGGGTGGCTGCCGGCGGAGCGGGAGACGTCGCTGCCGGCCGTCTCGGCGGCCCTACTCGAGGACCTCGAGCAGCTCGACGTCGAAGATGAGCGTTGCGCCACCCGGGATCCGGCCCGTACTCCGGTCGCCGTAGGCGATCTCGGCGGGGCACACGAGCCGTGACTTGCCGCCGGGCTTCATCATGGCCACGCCTTCCGTCCAGCACGGAATCACACGATTCAGCGGAAACTCGGCGGGCTCACCCCGGTCGACGGAGCTGTCGAAGACCGTGCCGTCCCGCAGCGTGCCGTGATAGTGGACGCGAACCTTGTCGGTCGCCGACGGGGAAGCGCCCTTGCCGGCCTTGACCTCGGTGTAGATCAGGCCCGATTCCATCTTCTTGGCGCCTGGCTTCGCCGCTTCCTCTGCGGCAAAAGCGGCCGACGCCGCCCGCTCGGCTTCGGAGGCAGCCGACTGTCGCTTCTGGACCATCGTGCGCACCAGGCCCGCTCCGGTCTGCTGATCGACGGCGAGGGTCTTGCCCGAGAGGCCGTCCCGCAGCCCCTGGATCAGGACCTCGAGCTCCCGATCGCTGATCGGCTGCAGCGACTGAAACTGCTGCGACATGCCCGTGCCGATCGAGTAGAAGGCCTTCTCGTCGTCGCTCTTCGGGGCCGTATCGGCCGAGGCCACCGAGGTCACCAGGCTCAAAGACGCGACGGTCGCAGTCGCCAGGGCAAGATGGAAGAGAGAGACGAACCCCCTGTTCGAGGGTCGTCGCAGCAAAGAGGTCATGGTTCCCCCATGGCAGGCCCGATCGAGGGCCGCGGGTCATTGGGTTGTCCAGCTCGCACTCGAGCCGGCGGGAGCATACCGTAGCGCCATGTCGCCACGACTCCTCCCGAAGAGCATGACCGGGTGAGCGATCCGGTCGGCGAGAGTGCGGAACCGGAGGGGGCCTTCGGTGTCGCGCTGGGCCGCCTCGGGCCCGTCCTGCTGGCCGCGCTCGATGCACTCGAGCAGGCCTTCCGGCGCCTTCATCCGCCCGATTTCCCGCGTCTCCAGGCGTCCTTGGCTCCGGTTCGGGACGCGCTCGTCGACGCGCACGCCGGCTTCCTCGCGGCGCCGGTGCCCGAGTCGATGGGGCCCTTTCGCGAAGATCTGGCAGCCGCCGCGGGTCTGGTCAGCGACGCGCTGTCGCGGTTCGTCGAGCCCGGCGAGGCGGGCGCGATGGGCGCGCTGCGGGCGATGCACGAGCACGCGCGTGCCCAGGCTCGTCTCTATCCGCTCCGTCGCGCGCTGCCGCCGATCTCCGCCTACTTCGCCGAGGCCTTTCGCCACGGGGACCTGGACGCGCTCGAGGCATCGAGTGGAGCGGCGCAGCGGGTCGGGCTCTTTCGCTCGGGCGAGCCGGGCGCGCGCGGTGGATTCGACCTCTATGTGCCCGAGTCGTACGACGGCCGAGAGTCGTGGCCGCTCGTCGTGGCGCTGCACGGCGGCTCGGGGAGCGGCGAGGATTTTCTGTGGAGCTGGCTCCGCGAGGCGCGCAGTCGGCGCCTGCTGTTGCTGGCACCGACTTCGCGCGAGACGACCTGGTCCCTGGCGGCGCCCGAGAGGGATGGCGAGGCCCTGTGTCGGCAGCTGGAATGGGTCGCTTCGCAGTGGCGCGTGGATCGGAGCCGGGTGCTGTTGACCGGTCTATCGGACGGGGCGACGATGACGCTGCTCGTCGGGCTCGCCGAGGGCAATCCCTTCACGCATCTCGCGCCGGTCTCGGGCGTTCTGCATCCGCAGAACTTCGCGAACGGCAATCTCGATCGCGCGTCGGGCAAGAAGATCCATCTCGTGCACGGCGCGCTCGACTGGATGTTTCCGATCGGGCTCGCGCGGGAGGCGGCGCGGGTGCTCGAGGGCGCTGGCGCCGAGCTGGTTTTCCGCGAGCTCCCGGATCTCTCGCATACCTACCCACGCGAGGAGAATCAGCGCATCATCGAGTGGCTCGATCCCCGTCGCGGAGCGTTCGCGATCGAACGGGAAGGCGCCGGCGATCGCAGACGGAGGTGAGGAGGAGTGAGTATGTCGATCGAGTTGATGGACACGACGTCCGAGGCCGCTCGCGGGGCAGCCGTCGACGCGCTGACGTTGGCGTTCGCGGCGGACCCTGTGATGCGCTGGCTCTATCCCGAGCCGTCCGCGTACCTGCGCGACTTCCCCGGATTCGCGGCCGCCTTTGCGGCCGCCTCCTTTGCGGCGGGGACGACATGGATCAGTACGGACGGCGGCGGGGCTTCCTGTTGGCAGCCGCGAGACGTGCCGCCCGACGGGGAAGCGATCGAGTCGGCGCTCTTCTCGACCCTCGACGAGTCGAAGCACGCGGCGACCGAGGAGATGCTCGGGGAGATGGAGCGATTCCATCCGACCGAGCCGCATTGGTATCTGGCCATCATCGGCGTCGAGGCAGCGAAGCAGGGCCGTGGGCTGGGCGCCCAGCTGATGGAGCCGGCTCTCGCGCGCTGCGACGAAGAGGGGCTGATCGCGTATCTCGAGTCCTCCAACCCCGCGAACATCTCGCTCTATCAGCGCCACGGCTTCGAGGTGATCGGGGAGATCCGGGCCGGCGACGCGCCGGTCGTGACGCCTATGCTGCGACCGGCTCGTTAGGTCGCGGCTCGGCCTAACGTTTTTTCGCGGCCCGCTTACGGCGGCTCGGGGGGTCATCGAGAACGGCCGCGAGGCTGCGGCCCGTATGCGAGTGCCGGGCTCGTCGGACGTCCTCCGGCGTGCCGACGGCGACGATCTCGCCTCCGTCGGGTCCTCCTTCGGGGCCGACGTCGATGATCCAGTCCGCGGTCTTGATCACGTCGAGGTTGTGTTCGATCACGACGACGCTGTTGCCCGCCTCGACGAGCTCGTCGAGCACGATCAGCAGCTTGCGCACGTCTTCGAAATGCAGGCCCGTCGTCGGCTCGTCGAGGATGTAGAGCGTGCGTCCGGTGGCGCGCTTCGAGAGCTCGCGGGCGAGCTTGATGCGCTGCGCCTCGCCGCCCGAGAGCGTCGGCGATGGCTGACCGAGATGGAGATAGTCGAGGCCGACGCGCTGCAGCAGCTTCAGCGGTCCGGCGACCTTCGGATGGGCGGCGAAGATCTCGATGGCCTCGGCGACGGTGAGGTCGAGCACGTCGGCGATCGAATGGCCCTTGTACTCGACGCGCAGGGTGGCTTCGTTGAAGCGCTTGCCGCGACACTGCTCGCAGCGGACGAAGACGTCGGCCAGGAAATGCATCTCGATCTTGCGGACGCCGTCGCCCTCGCAGGCCTCGCAGCGGCCGCCCTTCACGTTGAAGGAGAAACGTCCCGGCTTGTAGCCGTGCACCTTGCTCTCCGGGAGCTCGGCGAAGAAGCGACGGATCTCGTCGAAGACCTTGATGTAGGTGGCCGGGTTGCTGCGAGGGGTGCGGCCGATCGGGCGCTGGTCGATGTCGATGACCTTGTCGAGCTGGCCGAGGCCCGAGAGCTTTCGGTGTCGGCCGACGCGCGCGTTGCTGCCCACCAGCTCGCGGGCGGCCGCCGGATAGAGGATGTCGTTGACCAGCGTCGACTTGCCCGCCCCCGAGACGCCGGTCACCGCCGTCAGGATGCCGAGGGGAATCTCGACGTCGATGTCGCGCAGGTTGTTTTCCTGAGCGCCCTGGATCTTGAGGGCGCCGCGGGCGACGCGGCGCTGCTCCGGGATCTCGATGGCCTGTCGGCCCGAGAGATAGGCGCCCGTGATCGAGCGCTTGGCGCGCTCGAGACTCTTCGGCGTTCCGGCGTGTACGAGCTCACCGCCCGCGACGCCGGCGCCCGGGCCGAAGTCGAGGACGTGGTCGGCGGCACGGATGGTCTCTTCGTCGTGCTCCACGACGACGACGGTGTTGCCGATGTCGCGCATCCGTTCGAGGGTCTCGAGCAGCCGGGCGTTGTCGCGCGGATGCAGACCGATCGAGGGCTCGTCCAGGATATAGATCACGCCCGTGAGATCCGATCCCACCTGGCTGGCCAGTCGGATCCGCTGGGACTCACCGCCCGAGAGCGAGGGGCCCGCGCGATCGAGCGAGAGATAGCCGAGCCCGACCGCGGTCAGGAAGTCGAGCCGCGAGCGGATCTCCTTCAGGACCTCGGACGCGATCTTCAAGTCTGCTCCCGTCAGCTCGATCTGTTCGAAGAACGTGCGCGCCTCGTCTACGGTCATCGACGAGACCTCGACCAGCGTGCGATTCGCGACGCGCACGGCGGCGCTCTCGGTTCGTAGCCGCGCGCCGTGGCAGGTGGTGCAGGCGGTATTCGCCATGTATTTGCCGTACCAGCGCTTCATGCCTTCCGACTTGGTGTCCTTGAAGCGACGCATCAGCCGCGGGATCAGACCTTCCCAGGTCGTGTCGAACTGGCCGCCGCCGCCGGTCTTGCCCTTCCACTTGACGCGATATCGGCGCTCGCCCGTGCCGTAGAGGATCTGGGCACGCTGCTTGTCGGTCAGCCGGCGCCACGGCTTCGTCGTACTGATCTTCAGCTGTGAGAGCACCTGGTTACGAAAGCCGCTGCCCCAGCCATCCTTCTCGGAGACGTTCTCGCCCCAGGGCTTCACCGCGCCGTCGTCGATCGAGAGGGAATCGTCGGGCACCACCAGGCCCGGGTCGATCTCGAAGCGATTGCCGAGCCCGTTGCAATCGCCGCACATGCCCTGCGGACTGTTGAACGAGAAGGCCTGGGGCGTGAGGTCGGGGAACGAGATTCCGCAGCTGGCGCACGCCGCGTGCTCCGAGAAGGTGCGGTCGCCCCCGCCGTTCCCGGTGTCGCCTCCGCCGGCGATCGAGACGATCATCTGGCCGTCGCCGATCCGGAGCGCCGTCTCGACGGATTCGGTGAGTCGGCTACGAATGCCCGCCTTCACGACGAGACGGTCGATCACGGCTTCGACGTCGTGCTTCTTGCGCTTGTCGAGGGCGTCGAGTCCCTCGGTCTCGACGATCTCGCCATCGACTCGCAGTCTGAGCCAGCCCGCCCGACGCGCTTCTTCGAGGAGCTCGCGATGCTCGCCCTTGCGGTTCACGAGGAGCGGAGCGAGCAGCACGAGTCGCGTGCCGGGGGCGAGGGCGCCGAGGGTCTTCGCGATCTGCTCGGCCGTCTGACTCTCGACTCTCGTCGCCGCAGACATGACAGAACTGTCGCCCGGTTCTGGCCCACAGGACGCGGAGATAGTCCGAGATCTCGGTGATCGTTCCGACGGTCGATCGCGGGTTGTTGCCCGTGGTCTTCTGCTCGATCGAGATCGTCGGGGACAGACCCCGAATGGTGTCGTAATGCGGCTTCTCCATCTGGCCCAGGAATTGTCGAGCATAGGCCGAGAGGCTCTCGACGTATCGCCGCTGGCCCTCGGCGTAGAGCGTGTCGAAGGCGAGCGAGGATTTTCCGGAGCCGGAGACGCCGGTCATGACGACGAGCTGCTTCTTCGGGATATCGACGTCGATCGACTTCAGGTTGTGCTCGCGGGCGCCGCGGATCTCGATGTGGTCGAGCTCGACGGGCTTTCGGGAGCGGGGCGATCGGGATCGGGACTTGGCGGGGGGCATGACAGCCGGACAGTAGGGAATGTTTCGCGCCGTGGCCGACGAGTGCTTTCGATATGCTCGGGCTGCGCGCGGTCGGCCGGGCATGGAGCCTGGATCAAGGACTGGCGAGATCCGGGAGGGTCGGGAGCACGGATGACGGACTGGCTGAAGGAACTGGACACGACTCCGCTGCTGGTCGAGCTCTTCGAGCTGGGCATCGTCTTCCTGGTCGCCACGGTCGTGTACTTCTTCGTGCGCTGGTCGCTCGTGCGCTCGGTCCGCAAGCTCGTCGCCAATACCCAGACCCACTGGGACGACGAGTTCGTCGCTGCCGGCGTATTCCGGCGCGTGTCGCACATCGCGCCCGCCTTCGTCGTCTACTCCGGGATGAACTTCTTCCCGGACCTGCCCGAGCAGCTGACGGACGGGATCCGAAGCTGCTCGGGCAGGTCCGGGAAGAAGTTCATCCCGGAGTAGACGACGAAGGCGGGCGCGATGTGCGACACGCGCCGGAATACGCGGCCGCGACGAACTCGTCAGTCCCAGTGGTCTGGGTATTGGCGACGAGCTTGCGGACCGAGCGCACGAGCGACCGCGCGCGAAGAAGTACACGACCGTGCGACCAGGAAGACGATGCCCAGCTCGAAGAGCTCGACCAGCAGCGGAGTCGTGCTCGTTCCTTCAGCCAGTCCGTAGGGGGTTCCCATCTCGACCCTCCCGAATCTCGCCAGTCCTTGATCCAGGCTCCATGCCCCACCAAGCGCGCGCAGCCCGAGCATATCGAAAGCACTCGTGACCTACTTGTCCGCTGTGCATGCCCCCGGCCGAGTCCCGATCCCGAATCGCCCGCTCCCGAAAGCCCGTCGAGCTCGACCACATCGAGATCCGCAGCACCGCGAGCACAACCTGAAGTCGATCGACGTCGATATCCCGAAGAAGCAGCTCGTCGTAGTGACCAGCATCTGCCCGCTCGGGAAAATCCTCGCTCGCCTTCGACACGCTCGTACGCGAAGGCCAGCGGCGTTACGTCGAGTCGCTGTCGGCCTATGCTCGGCAAGTTCCTCGGCCAGATGGAGAAGCCGCGTTACGCACCATTCGGGGTCTGTCGCCGACGATCTCGATCGAGCAGAAGGCCCGGGGAACAAAGCGCCGAGGTCGGCACGATCACCGAGGTCGCGGACTATCTGCGCGTGCCGTGGGCGTGCATCGGCCGCTGAGCAACTGCCACCGTGCAAATGTGCGGCTCAAGTGCGTCGGTGCGGAACTGTTGATCGCCTCGCTGTGCCGTGCACGCGTTCTCCGCCCGCGCGCCTCGTTCCAGACCGTGCAAGGGCGAGCACGCCGAGCTGCTCGACGAGGCGATCGGCGCGGCTTCGGCGCGCCCTCCGCATCGACGGGCAGGTCGTGGGCCAGGACGAGCCGCGGCCTCGAGAGAGCCAGGAACAGACGCACCGACGTCGTCATCGATCGTGGCGACCGCCGTCATTGGCTTTCCGCGCTCCGGGGTCAATGAACTTGGTGGAGACGGTAGTTGTCGTGGCAGTGGCCGGCTCTGGTGCCAGGTCGTCGGCGGTGAGGAGCGGCTCCTCCCAGGCGCTCCTGGCGCCAGGCCTGCTGATCAGGGTTTCCGGAGCTGACGGTCAGCTCCTGCTTCGATCTGCTGCTCGGGCATGCCGGTGCACTGGACGCCTTGGCACGAAGCCGAGAATGACCTGAAGCTCGTCGACCCGATCCACGAAGACCGTACGCGGGCGCGCCATCGAGCCGTGGGCCAACGCGACCAGGTCGA
>CAVORA010000011.1:0-10063 GCA_963698485.1 uncultured delta proteobacterium
CTCCCCGGCGGCGGGCTAGACCCTATGGAGCGACCGACTCCGTTCGCAATCGTGCGCTAGCACGGGTGTGAACACTACTCGCGGATTGCCGCTGGAGACGGCAGAGCCGCATGCGAAGGAGCCGGTCATGGAGAAGGGTACCACCTACGTTGGGATGGATGTACACAAGCGTTCGATCGCGTTGGCGCTGCGTGACCCATCCGGGGCTGTGAGTGAGCAGACGATTCCGCACGAACCGAGGGCGATCTTGCGTTGGGTGCGGAAGGTGAAGCGCGAGGCAAGCGGGCCGATCCGATGCGCCTACGAGGCCGGCCCGACGGGCTATGCATTGCAGAGACAGCTTCAAGGCGAAGGGTTGGAGTGCGAGGTGATCGCCCCCTCTCTGATCCCGCGCAAGCCAGGCGAGCGGATCAAGACGGATCGACGAGACGCTCGCAAGCTGGCGGAGCTATTCGAGGGAGGATTGCTGACGGAGGTGCACTCTCCGACGCCAGAAGCAGAGGCCGTCCGAGATCTCTGCCGTGCACGCGAAGATGCCAAGGAAGATCAGACGCGGGCACGCCATCGTCTCGGCAAGTTCCTTCTGCGCCGGGGGCTGATCTGGGGTCGGAA
This sequence comes from uncultured delta proteobacterium, assembly GCA_963698485.1. Classification (GTDB taxonomy): domain Bacteria; phylum Myxococcota_A; class UBA9160; order UBA9160; family UBA4427; genus UBA4427. The sequence continues at coordinate 613 of CAVORA010000011.1, forward strand.
GAACTGGACTCAGGCGCATCAGCAGTGGCTGCGCGGACTTCGTCTCGAGCATCCAGCCGAGCAGGCCACGTTCGATGCGTACTGCATGGCCGTGGACCAGGTGGGAGAGCGATTGCGAGCGATCGAACTCGATCTCGAGTCGTGGGCTCGCCAGGAGCCCTATGCCTCGCCGGTCTCCTGGTTGCGCTGCTTCCACGGGATCGAGACGACGACCGCGATGACGTTGGTGACGGAGCTCCACGACTTCCGGCGCTTTCGGAAGCCGCGCGAACTGATGGCCTATTTGGGTCTGGTTCCCAGTGAGCACTCGAGCGGAGATCGAACGAACCGGGGCGGCGATCACGAAGAGCGGGAACGGTCACGCTCGGCGTGTTCTGGTCGAGAGCGCATGGCACTACCGGCATCCGCCTCGCAGCAGTGCCGCCCTTCGCAAGCGCCGCGAAGGCCAACCCGCACGCGTGATCGCGATCGCGGACCGAGCTCATCACCGACTGAGTCGACGCTTCCGTCGGATGACGGATCGTGGCAAGCCGCGCAACAAGGTCGTCGTTGCGATTGCTCGCGAACTGGTCGGCTTCTTGTGGGCCACGCTTGCGGTCGAGGAGGTCGTTCACGGCTAGGGAGAATCGGCGGGCGGGATGAGCACGATACCGAGGAGACGCGAGACAACTATGCGCCGGCAGACTCCGTCTTCACGACGCGCGATGCTAGAGAGCGTTCCCTCGCGACGAAGCACGGTCATGCGGCTCTGCCCCTGGGCAACCCGCGAATATCAGAGTGACTCGTCGTCGAAGCGATCTCGTCCCGTCCGCCTCCTACTCGGAGACGAAATGAGTTGACAAAGGTCGCTCCATATCAGTTGTCAGAAACGTACATATCGGCGGTGCGGAAAACCCCGCTTGAACTACCTATTCCCCATCGGGGTCCATCGGCGGCGCGCCGTCGGTGGCGTAGGGATAGGCCGAGCGGACCTCACGCGGGAACACGCCGTGATCGGCGAGCAGCACGCCGTCGAAGCCGACCTCCTCCGCGAACTGCGCGGCCTCGATCAGCTGGTCCGTCTCGGTCCAGGTCAGTGCCTGCCAGAACTGCATCGACTCGATCCTCCTTCGTGCAGCGAGCGCGCCAGATGGGTTCAGAAGGGATCCGCGTCGGGCAGGTCTGCGAGCGCTTCACTGCACTCGAGGTCCTGATACGCGGTGAGCAATCGAATGTGGTTGTTCACGCAGATATCCCAGCCGTAATTCATGATCGGCGTGGTCAGCCAACCAATATAGACGCCCCACACGGCCGCGCGACGGTACTCGAGCCAGAGATCTTCGAGCGAGGGGGGCTCGGCGACCCCCTGCTTCACCAGCTCGGCACGGTAGTAGGCGAGCAGCTCCCGCTGGCTGCGACGCCGCGTCCCGACGCTCAAGCCGGTCATCAGCAGATACGTGACGTCGTGGAGGCAATACCCGCGCGCCATCAGCTGCCAGTCGATGAGACCGGCCGTGCCGTCGGGCAAGAGATAGGTATTGCCGATGTGGGTGTCCCCGTGGCAGAGCGTCTGCGGCAGGGTCGCCTGATGCTTCTGGAGCTTGCGAAACTCCTGATAGAGACCCTCGGCCGTCTGCCCCGCCGCCTCGACGAGCTCCTTCTTGAACTGATTCTGCTCGATCTCCTCCGCGATCATCGCCGGGACCATGTTCGGGTGATTGAACATGGTGTAGATCGCGCCGGAGGTATGCGGCTCGACCCAGGCGAGATCGGCTTCGAATCTCGGTGACTCCCAATAGCGCGCGTGCAGCGCGGCAAGGGAGCAGAGCAGGGACTTGATCTGGGCGAGCGAGACGTCGCTCTTGACGTTGGTGAAGTGGACGTCCCGAAGACGCAGATCTTCGAGTGCGATCGCGAAGCCCGCTTCACCCCGCTCGTAGAGCCCACCGAAAGAGATGGGCGCTTCGATCTCGATCTCTGGGCGCAGCCGTGTGTAGAAAGCAACCTCGTTCTCGTAGAGCGGAATGTCGCCGAGATCGGGGCGGCAGACCTTGACCATCCATCGCCGCGGAAGCGAGTCGCTGCCCTCGCCCGTGAGGACGACGTCGACACCGATGCGACCGGCCGTAGACACGTCGTCCGTGCCCGCGGCAAAGGTCTTGCTCTCCAGCACCTCGAAATCGGCCACCTCGACACCTGGATGGAGTGATCGAACGAGCCGCGTCAGGTCCCCGCACTCGAGCTGATCCGCGTCATGAGGAAAGGTCTCCATCAGGTCGATCTCCTTTTTTCTCGCTGGCCGTCTTGCAGGGCGCGGCCCAACGCACGGCGCCATGGGAACGTCTTCGACCGATCACGCTAATTCGAATGCATTACGCTTGCAATACATTCGCGCTATTCTGGAGCTGTGGATGAGAAAAACCCGAGCCCCGGGCGCCTGGCCCTCGTGGAGGCTGCCGAACGCCTGATCGCCGAAGAAGGCCCCGCCGTCTCGCTGCGCCAGGTGGTCGCGGCGGCCGGCCAACGCAACAGCTCCGCAATCCGGTACCACTTCGGCACCCGGGAACAGCTCGTCGGCGCGGTCGTCGACGCCCGCCAGAGCGTCTTCGAGCCCAAGCGGCTCGAGCGCCTGGCCGTGCTGGAAGCTGCGGGTGAGCTCGACGCGCGCGGGCTGATTCGGGCTCTCCTGGAGCCCGTCTTCGAGCATCAACGCGGCGCATCGCCGAGCTATCACGCACGCTTCATGGAGAAGATCCGCGACTATCCCGGCGTGGAGCTCGTGCAGCGCGAGGACTGGATCGCCACCCGTCTCATCATGAGCCAGCTGGCTCGCCACGCCGCGCCGGTGCCCGCGAGCCAGCGAGCAACGCGCCGTCGCGGTCTGATCAGCGTGGTCTTCGCCCTGCTGGCCGACCTGGAGCGCGCGGAACATCGCACGCCCGCGGCCCGAGACGCGGCCGAGCGCGCGACCGTCGACATGGTGCTCGGCGTCGTCCACTCGGGCTCGGACGCTTAGCGCTGCGAGCCGGCCCGATCGGTGATGCCGTGGGCGCCTGGCGATGCAGAGCGCCACTCCTGAAAGCTCCCCGAGGCGTGACTCCGAGGGACTTCGTGAACGGATCTCCGCCGGGCGTTCGAGGAATCCGCATGTCCCCTTCGACGACTCCCGCCCGCAAGGATCGGATATCGGGCGCGTGGGAGGCGGGATCGAATCCGGGATGACGGGCGGCCTAGCCCGAGACGGTGACCGCGCCCGTGTTCGAGTCATAGACGATCGTGAGCGCCGGATCGTCCTGCCGAGTGTAGGTACATCGACCTGCACGATGAACGGCCTGGTAGTCTGCAGCAGCCGCGGTGGCGGCGACGGTGGGCGCGCTGGCTTGCAGAACGGCCTGCCACACGTCGACACAGTCTGCATGGCTATTCGTCGTCAGGCTCACGCCGCGCAGATCCGCGGGCCAACCATTCGCGTTCACCGACAGGGCGCCCGATCCGGATGCAGAGGTGATCGGGAGGAAATCGAGCCGGGCGCCGGGTGCACCCGCGACGATCCACTTGGTGTGCACGGCGTTGACACCCGCCCGGAACGCCGCGCCGGTGGCGGTGTGCGAGGCGCGGCGTGCGTCGCCCGTCAGATCGACGAAGCGAGGCAGCGCCGTGGCGGCCAGCACGCCGACGATCACGATGACGACGATCAATTCGATGATCGTGAATCCCGGCTGGCCCCTTCTGGACGTCGAGGCCTCTCTGGCGGGCCTCGACTCTCGTGTGCGTCCGATGCGTCTCATGCTTTCGTCATTCGGCTCGACGATTTCGCCGCTTGAATCCGGACCCGGGAAAGGGGGATGTCTCCTCGGCGGGGCTCCGCTGGCAGAAGCGCCGGGGCCCGCCCCAGAAGCTGGGGGGGCATCGACGGGAGATCGACGCCCCGGCCCGGGCCGCCCGCGCCCACCCGATGGGGCCCATGCCGCGCGTCCCTGCCGCTCCGGAAAGGCCCGGCGGATTTGACTCCGGTCCATCGGTAGTTAGGGTGAGAGCGGCCGCGACCGGCGCGCCACGAAATCCGAAGAGAGGAGTCCGACCATGATCCCGAGCAGAGTTCCCCATGTAGTCTTCAAGACTCGCGTGCGAGACGAGTCCGTCGAGGGCGACAACCCCTTCCGCTGGCAGGACGTGACCACCGACGAGATCTTCGGCGGCAAGCGCGTCGTCGTCTTCGCCCTGCCGGGCGCCTTCACGCCGACCTGCTCGTCCACGCACCTCCCCCGCTACGAGGAGCTCTACGACGAGTTCAAGAAGGAAGGCGTCGACGAGATCTACTGCCTCTCCGTCAACGACGCTTTCGTCATGTTCCAGTGGTCGAAGCAGCTCGGCGCGAAGAACGTGAAGATGCTTCCGGATGGCAGCGGCCACTTCACGCGCCAGATGGGCATGCTCGTCGACAAGGACAACCTCGGCTTTGGCATGCGCTCCTGGCGCTATGCCATGGTCGTGAACGACGGCGAGATCGAGCAGGTCTTCGTCGAGCCGGACTTCGGAGACAACTGCCCGACCGATCCCTTCGAGGTCTCGGACGCCGACACCGTGCTGGCCTGGATCCGCGGCAAGGAAGCTCCCGAGAAGAAGCCCGAGCGCAAGACCTTCGTCGGCTGATCGTAAGACGACACCAGACTGATGGATCGAATGGCAGGAGGCGAGACCTCGACGGCGATGGGCCTTGTCGGGCTGGCGGTCCTCGCACTCTTGTCGGGGGCGTTGAATCTCTCCGCGCAGGGACCGATCGGACCTGACATCGGCATCACGCTGGCGCTGCAGGACCTGTTCGCGAGCTCCTCGGATTGGGCTCGATTTCTGACCCGTACGGCAAAGGCGCCAATGCTATTCGCGACGCTGGTCGTGGCGGCTGCTCTTGCCTGGGGCGTGAATCGATGGCGCGCCGCATTGGCGGTGCCGCTTGCCTATGGCCTCGCCTATGGCGCGGACAAGCTGCTGCGCGCGTTGATCCATTCTCCCAAGCCCGTGGAGGAGCTCGTCCACGTCGCCACGGCCAGCAGCGCCAGCGGGCTGCCATCGACCTTTGCATTGGTCTACGCGAGCGTGTTTGGCCCAATAAGGGCCGTTTTCTCCCCGGCGGGACGCTAGTTGTCAGAAACGTGGATATCGGCGGTGCGGAAAACCCCGCTTGAACTACCTATTCCCGCACCGACGAATTTTACCGGGCCCCTGCAGCCGCCGATGCTCGGGGCGGCCGTCGCTTCGGCACGGCTGCACACGTCACCCGAGTTGAAGCGAATGCAAGCCGAGCTGCGTCAGCGGATCGAGTACGCGAACCACCGGGCGGGCACCCTCGGGCTTCCGCTGCTCGCACGCGACACGACCGTGCCGATCCGCTTCGTCGGCCTCGGCCCCCAGGCGGCCTCGACTGCGATGGCGACGCATCTGCTAGAACGCGGGCTACTGACGAGCTGCGCGCTCTTTCCAGCGGTGCCGGCGCATCAGACTGGGATCCGCTTCACACTGACACGCCATCATGAATTCGAGGACATCGACCTGCTCCTCGAAACACTCGCCGAATTCCTGCCCGAGGCGCTTGCCCGAGGCGGTGTCGACCGGGCCGAGGTCGATCGAGCCTTCGAGCTGAAGCCGGAGCCGCACTAGCAGCGGACGGCCGCGAAAGTGCGGGGGTGGACCGGATCCTCCTCGTTCGGTGCATATGTAGAGCTGATTCCATCCAACTCCCGGGGTCGGATACGACCCGATCCCTTGGGTCGGAGGAATCCCGTCGTCGTCGCAATCGGCCGCTCGGTGGCGGGTGAGGTAGAGCCTGTGTCGGCAGGCTCGATCGTGTTCCCAAGCGCAACATCCCCGCTGGCAACCGGTTCGATTGCTTCTAGACTTTCGGTCTCCGAACAACCTTCCAGCAAGGCCAGGAGGCCAAGCTTGCGCCTTTTCCTTTGAATCGATTCACGGACCCGACGGGATCGGGTCATAACGACTGCGCGTCCGCGAATTCCGGAGAGTGTCTGATCTCTCCCTGGGAGGCCCGGCGGGCAGCCCAGGAGAGATCCGTGTCCAACGAAACTCTTGACCATCGAGCTGCCGCTGAGAAGACGGCGGCCGTCGCGGCCAAGCACGCGCTCCAGGTCGACGGGGACGGTGCCTTCCCCGAAGCCGCGATCGCCGCCGCGCGAACCGCTGGACTCTTCGGCCTGCTTTCGAGCGCCGAGGCCGGTGGCGCTGGCCTCGGGCCGCGCGCGGCCGCCGAGGTGATCGAGCGCCTCGCACGCGAGTGCGCTTCGACCGCAATGGTGATGACGATGCACTACGCCGGGGCGGCCGCCATCGAAGCTCTGGGCTCGCTCGCGGCCCGTAGATCGATCGCGACGGAAGGGCATCTCGCAACGCTCGCCTTCTCGGAGGTCGGCTCGCGCTCCCATTTCTGGGCGCCGATCGGGACCGCCATCGAGTCCGGTGACGGATTCGCCCTCGACTCCCGAAAGAGCTGGGTGACCTCGGCGCATCATGCCGACTACTATGTCTGGTCGACGCGACCGAGCCAGGGCGACGAAATGTGCAGCCTGTGGCTGGTCCCGCGCGAGACCTCGGGTCTCGAAGTCTCGAGCGGCTTCGATGGGCTCGGGCTGCGCGGCAACGACTCGTGTCCGATCACGGCAAAGGGAGCGCTGCTGCCCGCATCCCACCGCCTCGGAGGCGACGGCGAGGGCTTCGGGATCATGATGCAGACGGTGCTTCCGCTGTTCAGCGTGCTGATCTCGGCTGGCTCGATCGGCTTCATGGAGGCGGCCGTCGAGACGACCTGCGGCCATGCAGGTGGCCTCCGATACGCGCACACGGGGGACCGACTCGCCGACCTTCCGACCATTCGCGCCTACATCGCGCGCATGCGAATCGAGACCGACAAGGCCCGCGCCCTCTGGCTCGACACCATCGATGCGATCGAGGGCGGGCGCGAGGATGCGATGCTGCGAGTGCTCGAATGCAAGGCGGCTTCTGGCGAGGCCGCCGCGCAGGTTCTCGAGACGGCGATGCGCGTCTGCGGCGGCCTCGCGTTCCGGAAGGACGTCGGGGTCGAGCGGCGTTTCCGCGACGCCAGGGCGGCCCTGGTGATGGCTCCTACGAGCGACCAGCTATACGACTTCATCGGTCGGGCAGTCTGCGGCATGGAGCTCTTCGAATGAAGAACCCGATCGCTCACTCGAGAGCGGGGAGGATTACACGATGGCAGAGATGAAAGAGAAGACCTTGTTGATGGGCGCCGTCGCCTACGACCCGAAGGTGGTCACGATCTGGGAGGGCTTCAAGGCATATTTCGCAGAGCATGACCTGGCCTTCGACTACATCCTCTATTCGAACTACGAGAAGCAGGTCGAGCAGCACTTCGCGGGCGCCTATCACGTTGCCTGGAATTCGCCGCTTGCGTGGCTCCAGGTGGAAGCCATCGCAGCTCGGCTCGGCCGGCGAGCTCGGGCGATCGCCATGCGGGATACCGACTGCGACCTGCGTTCGGTGATCGTGGTTCGCAGCGAGAGTGGAATCGAGACGCTCACCGATCTACGCGGGAAGCGGGTCGGGGTGGGCGCCTACGACTCGCCGCAAGCGACACTGATCCCGCTGCTCGCGATCGAGCAATCGGGCCTCGTGCGCGAAGAGGATTTCGCAGTCGAGTACTTCGACGTGCTGGCTGGCAAGCACGGGGACCATGTGGGCGGCGAACGCGACGCGGCGCGCGCGCTGATCGACGGTCGCGTGGATGCCGCATGCATGATCGACGGAAATCATCTCGGGTTCGGGAAGGAGGGAACCCTTCCCGCCGGCGCGACGCGGATCCTTGCCGAGACAGCAGCCCTACGATCACTGCAACTTCACGGTGCTCGACGACGCCCCGGGCGCGCTCATCGATCGATTTGAAACGCTGCTCCTGGGCATGCAATACGCCGATCCGAAAGTGCGGCCGCTACTCGATCTCGAGGGGCTGAAGACCTGGAGCAAGGGACGAACGACTGGCTATGCCTCACTCGACGAGGCGATTCGTCGCTTCGGCACGATCGATGAATTCGTGGAGGAAGTCGCGGCGCGGTTCGCGAAATGATCGACGTGGTGGCCTCGCCGCCGCTTGCACGGGTCGACCTCGGAACGCTCGGCTTCGACCGCGGGGCACATCTGCTCGTGAACCGCGCACTGGCGCAGCTCGCTGCAGGCGAGAGCCTCGAGGTGATCGGTCGCGCTCCGCATCTCGAGATCCATCTGCGCGCCTGGTGTCGCCAACGGGGACATCCGCTGCAGACGGGTGAGCGGCTGATCGTTCGACGTGGGCACGCGGATCTCGACCGCTGGCACGGGGCAGAGCGAGCGGGCGGAGCGGGCCGTGACGGAGCGTTGCGCCACGCGCGATCGACCTGGGGCCTTGCGGCTCGAGGCGCTCGTGTCGAATCGGGTGCACCGGAATTTCGATTCGGCCTCGACCAGAAGGAAGCGATCTGGACCGATTCCGCGGCTGCGCTCTACCGCCAGGCGTTGGCCGGGCAGTGGGACCCCGAGACCGCGATTCCCTGGGACGCCCCGCGCGAGCATCCGACCGAGGTCGAGGATGCCCTCGTCCAGGTACTCACCTATCTGATCGAGAACGAAACCGCGGCGCTGCTCGTGCCGGCGCGCTTTGCGAGTCAGACCCACCCCCACTTCCGTGAGATTCTCCAGCTGCTCGCGATCCAGGCCGCCGACGAGGCACGCCATATCGAGGTCTTCTCGCGTCGCGCGCTGCTCGATCGTGATGAGCTGGGGCTCAGCACGGTCGGCGGGCAGACGTCGTTGAAGACGCTGGTCGACGAGCCGGATTTCACGATCGCCTCGTTTCTGCTGAGCGTCCTCGGCGAGGGATCGTTCCTGAATCTCCTGTCATTTCTTCGCCGACACGCACCCGATCTCTGTACGGCCGAGATCATGCGTCTCACGAGCGCTGACGAAGCACGGCATGTCGCCTTCGGCATGTCCCATCTCGTGCAACACGCCGCGGCAGACACGGCGCTGCTCCCGCGGCTGGCCCAGTCGATCGAACGACGTCACGCAGCCTTGCAGCATACGGCGGGGCTCAACGAAGAAGTCTTCGACGGCCTCGTCATGCTGGCGGCGGGGGGCTGGGAGCCGGATCGGATCGCGACGGGCTACGACGCCGTGAACGAGCTCGTCGCCGAGATGGATCAGGGACGCCGCAGCCGCCTTCGGAAGCTCGGGTTCGCGCGAGAGGAGGCCGAGGTGCTCTCGGCGCTGCATACGCGCAACTTCATGTAGGGGCAGTGGCGCCTTCGAGCCTCGCCAGACGGGGCAGCCACCCCCGCATCGGACATCCCCCGTGCAAGCGAGCCCGCAGAGCCGGATCACCGAAGGCACAGGATCGTCCGAGCGGAGCCTCAAGGTCCGGCGGGCGGGCGTCCCGTGTCAGCTCGACCCGCCC
>CAVORA010000012.1:0-37631 GCA_963698485.1 uncultured delta proteobacterium
CATGCCGGCCAGGATCTCGGGCGACCCGTCATCCGGCTCGTACTCCGAGATGCTGTGAAAGGCGGTCCGGCCCCGAATCGCCTCGAACAGGGCTTTGGGGAGCGTTTCGAGCGCGACATACTGACTGCAGAAGCAGGTCTGCGGCGGCCGTTCGGGGAACGCCACGGCGTCGAGAAAGCTCTCCTTGCCGGGGCGTGTCACGTAGGAGTAGTCCGCATGCCAGGGGAACTCCGCTGCGCCGCCCGTGCCCTTCGCGATCCCGTCGTCGCCGATCCGATTCGTGATGGGAAGGATCTCGGGAAACTCCACGATGTCCCCGAACCACTCCGTGCCCTTCACGAGGTCGCCGAAGCGGCTGGCGAAGCGGACGAGGTCGGCGTCGCTCGCAGCGGCGTGTCCGCGGAACACGAGCACCAGATGCCGCTGCAGGGCCGCACGGATCTGCGCGAGATCCTTCTCGGCGAGCGGCTCGTCGGGACGCCAGCCCGACACGATCGCGCCGAAGGGCTCCAGGGATTCGTGGATCTCGATCTCCATCGCGTGGCCCTCGTCCTGGCATTCTGTTCGAGATCGAACGAGTCTGCGCGGGCCTGGAGGATTTTTCAACAGGCTTTCTCGACCTCGACGCGCGTCTCGACGGGCCAGCTCTCCTGGCACCGGAGTGCTCACGAGAGACGTCGTCGTCGAAGGCCGTCGCGCGTAGACGCGCTCGGGGCGAATCGCAGGACGCGACATCGGCCGATGTCCTCGCTGATCGCTCGCGGCTCTGCTGGCGCCCCCGGCAGGACTCGAACCTGCGACGCACGGTTTAGGAAACCGACGCTCTATCCTCTGAGCTACGGGGGCGCGCGACGAGCAAGTTAGCGGACTCCGGCCTGAGCCGGGACCCGCGCCCTGCCCCGCTACTCCAACCCGAGCAGCTGATACGCGATGTAGCGCTGGTTGATCTCACTCACGTATTTCACGGGCTCGGATTTGCGCATGTCGAGCAGCGCGAGCTCGACGTTTCGAAACCAGCGATCCGGGTCGTAGCCGAGCTTGCATCGCGCGTCTTCGGGCACGGGCGATCGTGCGTGGTCCAGCGTTGTATGCGCCGAGCGCCATGCGGAGACGATCGCGCTCGCGCATCTCGGGCTCCGAATCGAAGTAGCGCTGCTTGATCCAGTCGAGGTACTTGAGGCCGGCTTCGACGTTGCCGCTGGCGTTCTTCTCGCCGATCACGTCCGGAATCGCGATGAAGGGCTCGCGCGCCGTGCTGGGCTTGATCTGCAGCAGGCCGACCGCGCCGGAGCGGTTCCGCGCGTTCGGGTCGAATCGAGACTCCTGAAAGGCCAAGGCCGCGACGAGTCGCCAGTCGAAGTCGTAGGTTTCGGCGTGGCGTTTGAAGATCTCGTCGTAGTTGGAGAGAGGCTCGCTGTCCGCCGCGTCGAAGCGCCCCGACCACTTGCTCTGCGCCGCGAAGTAGCTCTGTAGGCCAGGTTGCCGAGCAGCGTCCCCTGCTTGTATCGCGCGAGGAAGAGGTTCATCTCGGCGAGCAGGTCCGTTCGCGCCCGGATGCGTCGCCCAGGCCAGCTGGCCCTTCTCGCGCAGCGTGACGTTCTCGACGAGGCGCAGCGACGGCGCGACCTCGACCGCCAGCTCGGCGACCATCGAGTCGGCGACCGTATACGGAAAGCGGCGCGCTGCCACGAGCTCGAGGATTCGCTCGGTCTCGAGCGCGCCGTCGACGAGCTCGATCTCGACCGGAGGCCGACCGTCGGCGACGAGCTTCTCGTTCAAGGCGAGGAGGCTCGCGTGGTAGCTGCTGCTGCGGCGGACCGCGACCGTCTGACCCGACAGGTCTCCGAGCCCCATGATCGCCGGCGTCCCGTCGTGCGTGACCAGTCGCTCGTCGACCGAATAGTAGGCGTGGGTGAAGGCCAGGCTGTTTCGCGCGGCTCGGCGTGACGGTCATGCGCGCTGCGATCAGATCGGCCGCGCCCGCCTCCAGCAGCGGGATCAGCTCGTCGTCGTGGACGGGCATCAGCTCGAACTGGATCGGCAGCTTCCCCGAGCCGCGCGCGTATTTCCGGTTCAGGAATTTCGTGAAGGCCCGAACCATCTCGAATTGATAGCCACCCCGCTTTCCCTGGTGGATGAAATAGTCGAAGGCGTTCTGCGAGGTCAGGACCCGCAGAAACCGGCGTTCGAGGACCTCGTCGAGAGACGCCGAGTAGCGATTCGAAACCCGGTCGGCGAGGGGCGAATCCGCGATCACGGCCAGGGGATCGGCGCGCGGCGTCGAGCTGTCATCGCTCGAGCGCGCCAGGCCGCCCGTGTCCCCGTCGCAAGCGCAGAGAACGCCCGCGATCAGGCCCAGCGCCAGAAGCCGCCCCAGCCGCGGCCGGCGCGGCCCTCTGCCGCGCGGATCGCCAGGCCGGCTCTTTCGAGACGGGTCGTCGAGCATGATCGACAGATAGCACTCCCTCGGGCGGCCCGCGGACGAGCCGTCTCGCGACGGGACTCGTGACGATCTGCCTCAGATCGTGGCTCGATGGACCAGCATGCGGGTCGGAGGGGGGCCGCGCCTGCCTGAGCCGCGACGGCATCGGGCACACTGGTTGCACACATCGGGAAGGGCTCGCCCGCGCGGGTCCGGACGCGCCGCTCCGCCCGGTGGCGGTGCAGCGCAACCTCACCCCAGCCAGGAGCCCGCTCCCATGAAGATCCAGAGCATTCTCGTGCCGACCGATTTCTCCGACGACGCCCGGGCGGCCCTCGACGCGGCGATCGACTGGGCGACCGAGTTCGGGGCGACGATCCACATCGTCCACGCCTACTTCGTCGACGTGCCGGCGGTCTACGGCGGCTACGGCGGCGACTTCCTGCTGCCGGCCGATATCCTCGAGCCGGTCCGAGAGGCGGCGGAGACCTCGGTTGCGGAGCTGGTCGACGAGGCGAAACAGCGCGGCGTGTCGGTCGAGGGGCGCGCGATGCTGGGCGATGCGTCGAGCTCGATTCTGGCCGAAGCGGAGCGACTGAACGTCGGACCTGATCGTGATGGGGACCCGCGGCCTCACGGGCCTCAAGCACGTGATCCTCGGAAGCACGGCCGAGCGCGTCGTTCGCAAGTCGCCCTGCGCCGTGCTGACGGTCAAGGCCAACGCCTGATCGCGTGGGCCCCGTCGATCCCTCGACAATCCCTCTCGGACCGTTCCCCGGAAGAGGGACAGCGAGCCCGCGGCTCCTGCAGAGCCTCGCCTCGCCCGGCGCTGCGTCGGGTCGTCTCCCTGCCCTGGCTCGTGCTCTACGGCCTCGGCTCGACGGTTGGCGCGGGGATCTATGTATTGACGGGCGTGGTCGCGGGCCGCGCGGGCCGGCTCGCGCCGCTGGCCTTCTTGCTGGCAGCCGCGGTGGCGATGCTGACGGCCTCGAGCTTCGCCGAGCTCTCGGGGCGCTTCCCGCACGCGGGCGGCGCGCTCGTCTACGTGCGCGAGGGCCTGCGTTCGCGAGCGCTGTCGGTGACGGTCGGGCTGCTCGCCGCCTCGGCCGGCGTGATTTCGGCGGCCACCGTCTCACTCGGCTTCGTCGGCTACTTCTCGCAGCTGGTCGCGCTGCCCTTCGGCGTGGTGCTGACGGCGGTCGTCGTAGGTGTGGGCGGGCTCGCGGCCTGGGGCGTGCGCGAGTCGGTGATCGCGGCGGGCCTGGTGACGCTGCTCGAGGTGGCGGGGCTGGTGGCGGTGCTCGCCTTCGGCGCGGCACATCTGGTCGCCGAGGGCGGCTTCGCGGTCGGCGCGATCGAGCGCAACGCCGCTGCCCGAGCCGACGCCGACGTGGGGGGAGATTCGGTCCGGGCGGCATGCTGGCCGTGCTCTCGAGCACGGTCCTCTGCTTCTACGCCTATCTCGGCTTCGAGGACATGGTGAACGTGGCCGAGGAGGTGCGCGACGTGCGGCACGCGATGCCTCGGGCGATTCGCTGGACCCTCGGGCTCGCGACGGTGCTCTACGTCTCGATTGCCCTCGTCTCGATACTGATCGTGCCGCCGCTCGAGCTCGCGCGACACGAGGCGCCGCTCTCGCTCGTCTTCGAGCGCAGCGGCGGTGCGCCGGCGATCCTCTCGCTGATCGCGCTCGTCGGCCATGCTGAATGGGGCACTCGTCCAGGTGATCATGGCGTCGCGCATTCTGTTCAGCCTCGCGCGGGATGGCGCGCTGCCCGGCTTTCTCGGGCGCATCCACGCGGGCCGTCGCACGCCGCTCGCAGCCACCGCAGCTGGTCACGTCGCTGATCGGACTGCTGGCCGCGGCGCTTCCGCTCGAGAGCCTCGCCGCCGCGACGGCCTCCGTGGCGCTCAGCGTCTTCGCGCTCGTCCACGTGTCACTCGTCGTGATCCTCCGTCGCGAGGCCCGTTCGTCGAGTCCGGCCCAGAAACGCCGCCTGCCGCTCGCGATCCCCGTCCTGGGAGCGATCACGTCGCTCGGGCTGCTCGCGGTCGAGATCGGCGGACGGCTCCCCTGAAGCGGGCCGCGTTGGGGTGACGCGCGGCTACAGATCGGGATCGGGCGTCGGCGCTTCGTGCCGGAACTCGGCGTGAATGGCGCGAGACAGATCGAAGAGCTCCTGTCCGAGCTCCATGAGGAGGTCATCCAGCGAGACCAGCCCCGTCACGTCGCCCTCCTGGTTCACGATCGGCATGCGGCGAACCCCATGCTGTCGCATCGCGCGGGTGATCTCGCCGCGCGTGGCTCCCTCCGGCACCATGTGGACGCGAAGCCCCACGAAGCCCTCGAGGGTCGTCGTCTTTGGATCGTGGCCGGCGGCGATCTGCTTGACGAGATCCCGATCGGTCACGATGCCTCGCACGGCTCCCTCGGCGTCATCGCGGATCAGGAGTGACCCGATCGACTCATTCGTCATGTGGCGCGCGGCCTGCTCGAGCGTCGTTTGCGGAGAGACGATTCGAACCGTGGTGGCGAGTTGACTCAGGCTCATGTCTTCTCCTCGGCCCGTTCGGGCAGCAGCTAGCGCATCACGATGCGATCGAAGGTCGGCCCCAGCAGACACAGGCAGCACGCGGGCGCTTCCCGGAGTGAGCAAGTGGTATGCCAGACTGCGGCCGTCCACACTGCGTCTGATCGAGCGCGCGGGGTCGTACCGGCACGCTTCGTGACATTCCGGCACGGTAGCCCAGCGAGGCCCCGCGCGATCGTGCCATCTCGAGACCGCCGCGGGGCGCGAGGCCGAGCCGGAGCAGCCGCAATCGCTGCGGGCGCGGCAGATCCGTCTGGCACAGGACGTGCTAGCTCTTGAGCCATGATGATCTCTTCGTTGCGTCGCGCGCGCTTCTTCTTCGTGGTTTGTCTACTCCTCCTGACCGGGCTTGCGCTCGGCTGCGAGTCCACGCGCGAGCGCGTGCGGGCGACGACCATGCCCCCGGATCTTCGATATCTGCCGCCCGAACAGATCCGCACGGCGATGTGGGTGCTGGCGGCGGAGATCCAGGAGCTCGAACGGATTCTCGAGACGCCCGAGCTCCTCGAGCGGGCGTCGACGCAATCCGATGTGCGGGCTCGGCTGGCGCGCATGCGCGTCGCGGCGGAAACCCTCGATGTGCCGGGCAAGACGACCCAGCATCCGGTGCTCAATCGGAATCTCGATCGCTTCCTCGGCCGTTTGCGCCAGGCCGAGCGCGCGGTGGATCGCGATCCGCCGAACTACTTTCCGGCCTCGACCATCGCGGGCACCTGCTTCGTCTGCCACGGGCAGAATGTCGGCCTCCGGCCTGGTGAGACAGGCAGCTTTCCGGCAGCCACGGCGCAGCCGCTCGGGACGACGCGCCTCGCGAGATCGGATTACGAGAATTCGAGTCACGGTGCGGTACAGCGAAGGCCTTGGGCGACCCGATAAGCCTCCCGTGCGGCCGACAGGACGGCTGAGGCATGGGGAGCACGGATGTCCGAGCAGCGAAAGATCGACGTCGCCATCTGGAGCGCGACGAGCGATTCGCGGACGGTGGAGGTGGCCGGAGCGCTCGACGCCGCAGGCCTGACCGTCCATGACCTGGCGCTGCCGTCGGCGCCTCCAATGGTGATTCTGCTGCTGCCGGGCGAAGGCGGACCGGGCTTCGCCTCGACCTGTCTGCAGATCGTCGATGCCTACCCCGACTCGCCGGCCATCGTGCTGCACACGGAGGCGAGCGAGGGCGCCCATCCGACGATCGACCACCACGTCTTCGAGCTGCTTCCCGCCGCCACCGAGCTCGACAAGGTGTCGGAGCACATCCGTTCGGTTCTGGCGCGCTGGCATCGTTTCGAGGAGCTGAAGAACCAGGCCAAGACGCTGCAGCGGCTCGAATCGACGACCGACCTGGTCTACTTCGATTTCCGGCCGGAGACCGGCACGTTCTGCCCGTCGCTCCAGCTGCGACAGATCATCGGTCATCACGAAAAGTCCGACTCGATGGCGCCGACACCGCTGCTCGACCGGATCCACAGCGACGACCGGGCGCTCTTCGCAGGAACCCTGTTCGAGGCAGCGCGCTCGGGCACGCCCTTCTGTGTCCAGATCCGCCTGACCGACGTGAGCGGACGGCAGCGCCATTTCCGAATCCGCGGGCGCGCATTCGGCGCAGAAGGACAGGAACGATCGTCTCGGGTGTTCGGCGTGTGCGAGGACACCACCGAGCACATGCAACGACTGGCCGAGGCGGAGGCCCGTTCGCGGGTCGACGAGCTGACCGGACTCGGCAATCGCCGACATTTCGACGATTGCCTGGCGAGCGCGCTGGCCCGGGCCAAGCGCGAGCGGGAGCAGCTGGCGCTGCTCTACATCGATCTCGATCGATTCAAGCTGATCAATGACACCCTCGGACACGACGCGGGTGATCAGCTGCTGCGCGTGATCTCGGCGCGGCTATCCGACACCGTTCGTGCCCAGGACGTGGTTTGTCTGGATCACGACGGTGTGCCGACTCCCGAGGCGCGCGTCTCGCGCCTGGGCGGTGACGAGTTCACGATCCTGCTCTCGAATATCCACGGCACCGCCGACGCCGAGCTCGTTGCGAGCCGCATCCTCGACGCCATGAAGGCTCCGGTCGACCTGATGGGCCAGACCCTCTCGCCATCCGCGAGCGTGGGCATCGCCCTGTTCCCCGGCGACGGGCAGAATCCGGACGAGCTGCGAAAGCGCGCCGATGCGGCCCTGTACGCGGCGAAAGGCGCGGGAGGCGGCTTCCGATTCTTCACGCAGTCGATGGAAGACGGCGCCGTCCGCAGGCTCTCGCTCGAGCACGAGCTGCGCGCTGCGCTCGATCGCGAGGAGATCGAGCTCTACTACCAGCCGCTCGTCGATTACCGGACCGATCGGATCGTCGGAGCCGAGGCGCTGGTTCGTTGGACGTCGCCGACGCTAGGACGCGTCAGCACCGAAGAGGTTCTCCGGATCGCGGAGGACACGGGATTCGTCACGGAGCTCGGGCGCTGGACGCTGATGCGCGCCTGCCAGGAAGCGGTCTACTGGCTGTCGAGCAGGGATGAGCCGATTCGACTCTCGGTGAACGTGTCGCCGCTCCAATTCGAGCAGGACGACGTCTTCCAGGCGGTCGTCGACGCCTTGAAGCGCGCCGGCCTGCCGCCAGAGCTGCTCGACCTCGAGATCACCGAGAGCCTGCTGCTACGCGATGACCCGTCGATCGGGCACTCCCTCGAGGAGCTACGCCGGATGGGCGTGCGCATCGTCCTCGACGACTTCGGCAAGGGTTATTCGGCGCTCGCCGTTCTGATGAGCCAGCCGATCGATGTCCTGAAGCTCGACCGACGGCTGATCGAGACGGTGGCTCCGGACGGTGATGGCAGTCGCCTGCTCGCGAACGTGATTCGCATGGCGCACGATCTCAATCTGATCCCGATCGCGGCAGGCGTTGCCCACGCCGACCAGGCGGAGTTCCTCTCGGCCCAGGGATGCCACGAGATGCAGGGCTTCCACTTCTCTGCGGCGATCCCGGGGCTCGCGTTTCGCGAGAAGCTGCAGATCGACTGACGGGGCCCTGATCCCCGAATCGGGGCTGCGTCGCGTCAGCGCAGCGTCAGGGCAGAAAGCCCAGCGGATTCTGCGGGGTCTCCGAACGCCGGATCTCGAAGTGGACGTGTGGGCCCGTCGAGCGCCCCGTCGACCCGACCTCGGCGATCTTCTGCCCGCGCTCGACGAACTCGCCCTTTCGAACGAGCAGCCTGCTCGCATGCGCGTAGACCGTTCGGAAGCGCCCGGCGTGCTTCACGATCACGACCTTTCCATAGCTGCCGAGCCGGCCGCTATGGATCACGCGACCCGATTCGGCGGAGAAGATCGGCGTACCTTGCTTCGCGGCGATATCGATGCCCTCGTGCGGGCGGCCTCCGCGGCGACCGAAGCGAGAGCTGAGGCGTCCTCGCGCGGGCCATGCGAATTGCAGCGACGACTGCTGGCGAGCGGTCATTCGGGCTCGTCGCTGCGCTTCGCTGAGTTCGCCATAGCCACTGCCCGATTCCGACGGAGGACGGGGCGCGTTGGCCTTCGCGAGCAGACGCTTGCGGGCGCCGGGGATGTAGAGCCGCTGGCCGACCCGGAGGCTCGTCACGTCACGGATGCCGTTGGCTTTCGCGATCTCCTGGGCGTCGACGCCGTATCGGAGGCCGATGCGATAGAGGTTCTCGCCGGTGGCCACGTGGTGGATCACGCCGGGTCCGCCGGGCTTGCGCCCGCCGCATCCGGTGACCGATGCCCCAGCGAGCGCGGCCAGCAGGACGAGCAGGACGATGGACCGCGCGCTCCGCCCGGGGACGGGTCGCGGCTCCTCGTCGCGCGGCGCTCGCAATCGAGGGTCGTCGCGACGGCGAAGGCGACTTCGCAGATCGATCATGGCCGGCTTGGAGGCGGGGCTCAGTAATCGACGGGAAGCGGCTGGCCCGGTCGCGAGGGCGGCATGCCGCTCCAGGCCGACGGGACGCTCATCAAGCCGTTTCGACCGACGGCCGCCACGGCCAGGTACTCGTCGGGCGCGAACGAAACCATCGCCGTGTAGAGATTCGTGAAGCCGAGCAGCTGCGCCTCGGGCACGCCGACGTCGACCTGTCGCGCCTCCGCGATCGACCCCTCGACGGGCGAGATCAGGATCACGAAGTTTCGCACCTCGCCCGGCGCATTGTGCGTCCAGTTGACCTGGTGCAGCCGCTCCCCGTCCGAAGCCGAGGTCTGGGCGAAGGCCGGGCTCGATCCGACGAGCAGCGCAGCGAGCGCCACTGCGGCCGAGATCACGAGACACAGGCCGCGGCCGGATCCTGCGAGTCGATTCGATGTCTTGTTCATGATTCCCCCCCGAGATCGATCCGACACGGATCGCTGAACGGGCCAGAGCATAACGCTTCCGATCGAGATGTACCTGAAATGACCGTTTCGGCGGCCCGCGGCTCTCGCTCGAGGAATTCGACCTCGCCCAGGGGACTGAAGGTTCTGATCTCGACGATCTTGCTGCGAGCCCGAAGGGATCCCACGGCGTTCACGTATCCCCGGGAAGGCTCGAATCGGACCGGAGTGACCCCGATGCAGCCCGCATCGGGGGGCTCGGGGGCGCAGAAGCGGTTCGTAGGAACGCCCAGGATGCCGTGACCGGGCTCGAATCCCGCGCGGGCCTCGGTGGTCATGTCGACCTCGATCTCGATCTCGACAGAGGAGCGGATCGGCCCCAGACGGATCTCCTCGCGAATGCGCCCGCTGAGCTCTGCCCCGAGCACCCGGCCGGAGCGCGGCTCCAGGGTCCAGACGAACTCCGAAAACGAGCCCTCGATCGAATCCGTGCCCGTCGAGCGAAGGTGCGCCTCGATCACAGCCGCGGGGATGCGAATCTGGATCGCGTCACCCGCCGGGTCGGGCGCAAGGTAGGCCGGCCGCGGCTCGCTCCACTCCCGGTCGAGCTGCCCCGGCTGATCGGCCGGCGAAACCTCGAAACGCACTTCGATCCATCGTGGGCTCGGATCGCTCAGGTCGAGCGGAACGGCCGGCGCGAGCGGGGCGATGCCCATCGCGATTGCGATCCATGCGACTCCGATGATCGACTGCTGCGTTCGCAAATCGGCCTCCCGATGCGTCCCGACAGCCCATTCCCACTCGTCTTCAGTGCAAGCCCGATACCAGCAGGCGCGCTCGCTCTCGTGGCCCTCTTTCACGCGTCATCCGGCCGACGGGCGGCGACGGAAGGAGCACGACCCAAGATGGGAAAAAATCCGGATGAACCTGCGTCATGGCTGCCGCCTGATGGCCACCGGCGGCGCGAGTCACGGCTGGCTATTCTCGCGCGGCCGCGGGGACCCGCTGTCGCCGGGCGAGCTTCTCCCAGCCCCATGCGGGCACCGACGAGCGGACCCTTCGGGATCTCTTCCGCGCCCATCCGGACTCACCGCCGAAACCGCACCGAGCCCAAGCCAACCAGGCGCTCCGTCCGAGCCCGCCTGCAACCAGGAAAGACGAATCGCATGTGCCGCGCATACGCCATCACCGCCGAAGCCATCGCCACCGAGCGCGCGCGGGTCGACGACGACCTCGATCGCGTCGACATCGCCCGGGTGATCGCCCTCGATGAGCTCGACCTGCCCGCCCTGCAGCCCCGCGACGTGAAGATCCGCGTGCTCGCCGTCTCCGCCGAGCACAACATCGCCCACGCCGCCCTGGCCGACACCGTGAACATCACCGACATGCGCGGCGGGAAGATCTACCCTGGCAACTCGGCGCTCGGCGAAGTCACCGAGGTGGGTGCCGAGGTCGACCGCTTCAAGACCGGCGACATCGTCGTCACGCACTGCAACGGGGAGCCCGACGCCAACGGCTATCCGCTGCGTATCTGGGCCTACGACCAGCCCGATTCGATCGGCTGGTATGTCGGAGGAGGCCGTCGTCGGCGACTGGCAGCTCGTCCACGCGCCGCTCGAATGCGGGCTCAACCTCTGGGAGATCGCCGCCCTGCCCCTGCGCGCGCCCACCGCCTATCACCTCTGG
The DNA here is from genome assembly GCA_963698485.1 of uncultured delta proteobacterium. Lineage (GTDB taxonomy): Bacteria > Myxococcota_A > UBA9160 > UBA9160 > UBA4427 > UBA4427. The sequence continues at coordinate 11,008 of CAVORA010000012.1, forward strand.
CGCCGTGCCGAGGGCATCTTCCGGCTGAAGGTTTCCGAAGAGCATCTCGCGACGATGAACGTGCTCGGCTTCGGCGGCGGCGTCTCGGAGCTCTTCCTGATGCTCGCGCGGCATCGCGGACACAACGCCTTCTTCTGCTCGGGCAGTCCGGAGCGGCGAAAAGCGCTCGAAGCTCATGGCATCGTCGGGATCGACCAGAAGGCCTTCAACCGCTTCGCGGACCGCAACGACGTCAAGGACTTCGGCAAGGAGGTCAAGAAGCGGACGGGCGGCGTCGGCATGCACATCGTCTGCGATCTGCTGCGCGGTCCATGCATGCGAGGCCGGTATCACCGCGGCCTCGCGCGCGGGCGTCAACGTGTCCGCGGGCTGGCAGCTCGGCACGATGGTCTCCTACAACTCCGCCGGGGCCTCGACCAAGCAGCTGACGCTCGACCATACCCACTACGAGACGCTGGCCGGAATCGAGGCCGCGACCTCGCTCTACGGAAGCGTCTTCAAGCCGACGATCCATCACGAGATCTACGCGTTCGAGGACCTGCCGAGGGCGATCGTCGAGATGCAGGCGAATCAGCAGACGGGGATTCCGATCGTCCGCGTCGCGCAGGACATGCCGGCATCGGTCGCGCACCTGATCCCGTAGCCAACCCGAGTCCGAGGAGACCCGCGCGCCGCGCGACGACTCCGCAGTCTGGGAGCCCGAGAAATGAGCGCAGACGCTTCGGCTCACAAGACCTTTCCGGAAGCGGGTGAAGCCTGGCCCGCGCTTCGGGAGCGACTCGAGGCGCTCGGGCAGGATGACGTCGACTGGCGCAACAAGAAGAGCGCCGTCTACGTCTTCCATCCGGGAGAAGACGTGCTCGAGGTCGCCAAGGATGCCTACGCGCTCTATCAGTCGGAGAACGCGCTGGGCCCGGCGGCCTTCCCGAGCCTCAAGCGCATGGAGGAAGAGGTCCTCTCGATGGCCCTCGACCTGCTCCACGGGCCGGTGGGCAGCACGGGGAACATGACCTCGGGCGGGACCGAGAGCATCCTGCTGGCCGTGAAGTCTGCCCGGGATGCGGCGGCCGCGCGCTTCGAGGATCAGGGGCTCGCGCTGCACGGCGCCAACCTCGTCGTCCCGCGCACCGCGCACCTCGCCTTCGACAAGGCCGCCCACTACCTGGGCCTCGAGATCCGACGCGTCGACGTGGATCGGGACTTCCTGGCGGATCCGGAAGCGATGCGTGCCGCGATCGACGAGCGAACGCTGCTGATGGTCGGCTCTGCGCCCTGCTTCCCCTATGGCCTGGTCGATCCGATCCCCGCGCTCGGGGAGGTCGCCCTCGAGAAGGGGGTCTGGCTACATGTGGACGCGTGCGTCGGCGGCTACCTGAATCCCTTTGCCGAGCGCGAGGGCGTCGAGCTGCCGGACTGGGACTTCCGGGTCGAGGGCGTTCGAACCATCTCGGCGGACCTGCATAAGTACGGCTACGCCGCCAAGGGCGCTTCGACGATCCTGCATCGCGACGCCGAGCAATATGCCTTCCAGGGCTTCACGGCCGACGACTGGCCCGCCGGCTCGATGTCGACGCCGACCGTCGCCGGCACGCGGCCGGGCGGCGCGATCGCCTCGGCCTGGGCCGTGATCCATTATCTCGGCGTCTCGGGCTATCGCGAGCGCACGCGCCGGATCCTGGCCGCCCGCCAGCAGATCGCCGCGGGCGTCGAGGCGCTGGGCCTGCGCGTCTTCGGAGATCCGCGCCTCGCGCTGCTGTCGTTCGGTGCGGCACCGGGCGATGACCTTCCGATCTTCAGCGTCTGGAAGCTGCTGCACGACCGTGGCTGGTTCAGCGGCATCGTCCAGAATCCGAACGGCATCCACCTGATGCTGTCGCCGTCGCACGAAGAGGTGGCGGACGCCTATCTGGCGGACCTCGCCGAGGGCGTGGCGGTCGCGCGGGCGGGGAGCGCGGGGCCCTCGAGCGAGGGCGAGGCGCCCACGCGCTACGCCTGACCGCCCACACACGAGGCACGAGACGAATCTCGTTCAGCGTTGCTTCACGAGCTCGAGATCCGCCTGCATCATCGTCACGGCGAGCTCGTCGAAGCTGATGCGCGGCGACCATCCCAGTCGCTCGCGCGCCTTGCTCGGGTCGCCGTGCAGCAGGTCCACCTCGGCCGGGCGATAGAATCGGGGATCGACCTCGACGATGATCTCGCCCGATCGCTTGTCGCGGCCTACCTCGTCGGTTCCACTGCCCTGCCATTCGAGCTCGAAGCCGGCGATGGGCGCCGCGGCCTCCACGAATTCCCGCACCGAGTGGGTCTCGCCGGTCGCGACCACGTAGTCGTCGGGCTGCTCCTGCTGGAGCATCAGCCACATGGCTTCGACGTAGTCGCGCGCGTGTCCCCAGTCCCGCTTCGCGTCCATGTTCCCGAGCGACAGCCGCTTCTGCAGGCCCGCCTTCACGCGCGCCAGACCCAGCGTGATCTTGCGCGTCACGAAGTTCTCGCCGCGGCGCTCCGACTCGTGGTTGAAGAGGATGCCGTTGCTCGCGTGCAGTCCATAGGACTCACGATAGTTGCGCACGATCCAGTAGCCGTAGAGCTTGGCGACCGCATAAGGCGACCGGGGGTGGAAAGGCGTGTCTTCGTTCTGGGGGCTCTCGACGACCTGCCCGTAGAGCTCCGAGGTCGAGGCCTGATAGAAGCGCGTCGCGAGATCGTTGACGCGGATGCTCTCGAGCAGTCGCAGCACGCCGTTGCCGTCGACGTCACACGTGTACTCGGGCTGCTCGAAGGACACCGCGACGTGGGACTGCGCGGCCAGATTGTAGACCTCGTCCGGTCGCGTCTCGGCCACGATGCGATTCAGGCTGCTCGAGTCACCGAGATCGCCGTAGTGGAGCGCGTAGACCTTCCCCGCCTTGATGGCTTCCTCTCGCGCGGCTTCGATCCGCGAGCGGTTGAACATCGAGGTCCGGCGGGCGATGCCGTGGACGTCGTAGCCCTTCTCGAGCAGGAGCTCCGCGAGATAGGAGCCGTCCTGGCCCGTGATGCCCGTGATGAGGGCGACTTTTCGACTCATGGGGATGATTCTCCCGTCCAGTGGGCCTGCATGCCGCGGCGGCGCGCGATCCTACCATGCCCGCCCGGGCTTCTCGCCCCCGGCGGCGCGGAATCACGCCGGGCCCGCTCCCGCGCGGCGGATCAGCCGCCCTCGCGCACGACCTCGACGGGTACGGCCAGGGCCGACAGGATCCAGCCTGCTTGACGATGGATCCGCCCCTCCACGGTGTCGACACCGGCACTCGCCGGCAGCTCGGCGCGATAGCGGCCGCGCTCCAGATCGATCGAGACCGTCACGTCCTGGAAGCTCCAGAACTCCCGCGTACGCGGGTAGAACGCCTTGTAGACTGCTTCCTTCACGCTGAAGACGATCCGTCGTCGTCGCCCGCGGTCGTCGCCCGTGGCGGCCGCGACCCAGTCGTGCTCGCCGCCTCGACACACCACGCGTTCGATGTCCGAGTCCACCGGCTCGTCCGGCTCGAGATCCAGGCCGATGCCCGCGAACGCACTGGCGCGGGCGACGGAGGCAACGCAGAGCGATCCCGAATGCGAGATCGAGCCGACGAAGCCCTCGGGCCAGCGGGGGACCCGATCGTCGTCGCGCACGAGCGCGAAATCCGGTCGCCCCAGCTCGGCCAGCAGCCTGCGCGCGAGCACGCGACCGGTCGCGAACTCGAACTGACGGGAAGCGACGGCGGTCGCGATCGCGGGTCGCTCGGCAGGCAGCAGCTCGTCGACTCGATCGGAGATCCTCTCCGCAGCCGTTCGGATCCCGGCCGGAAACAGGTCCTCGAGCAGGGCCGTCAGTCCGGCACCCGGCTCCGATCCCGATGCGGAGCGGCGCTCTTCAGGCACGACCGCTGTGCTCGCCCGGTCCACGGGACGTCCCGCCGACACTTGCCAGGCGACCTTCGAAATAACGAATCGTCGCCAAGAGCCCGTCGACGAGCTCGATCTTCGGCTCCCAGCCGAGTAGCGTGCGCGCCCGCGTGATGTCCGGCCGGCGCTGCACCGGATCATCGGCGGGGAGCGCCTCGAAGACCAGACGCGACCGCGAGCCCGTGAGCTCGAGGATCCGATCGGCGAGCTCGAGCATCGTGACTTCACTCGGACGCCCGAGATTGATCGGCCCGCGGACCTCATCGGGAGCGTCCATCAGCAGGATCAATCCATCGACGAGCTCGTCCACGAAGCAGAACGAGCGCGTCTGCAAGCCATTGCCGAAGACCGTGATCGGCTTGTCCTGCAGGGCCTGGAGAATGAAGTTCGAGACGACCCGGCCATCGTCGGTCTGCATGCGGGGACCGTAGGTGTTGAAGATCCTGGCGACCTTGATGCGGACGTCGTACTGCCGGTGATAGTCGAAGAACAGCGTCTCGGCGCAACGCTTGCCCTCGTTGTAGCAGGCGCGCAATCCGATCGGGTTGACGCGGCCGAAATACGCCTCGGGCTGGGGCGACACTTCGGGGTCCCCGTAGACTTCGCTCGTCGAAGCCTGCAGCACCTTCGCTCCCGTTCGGCGAGCGAGGTCCAGGACGTTCAAGGCACCCAGGACACTGGTTCGCGTCGTCTCGACCGGGTCGAGCTGATAGTGGATCGGGGACGCGGGACAGGCCAGGTTGTAGATCTCGTCGACCTCGACGGCGATCGGCCGCGTCACGTCGTCGTGAATCGCCTCGAAATGCGGGTCGCCTCGCAGTCGCGACAGGTTCTCACGCGATCCGGTGAAGTAGTTGTCGAGGCAGATCACGTGATCGCCGCGGTCGAGCAGACGCTGGCAGAGATGGGATCCGATGAAGCCGGCGCCCCCGGTGACCAGGACGCGTCTGCGGACGGGGCTCGTTGATCTCGTGACCACTCGGGGCTCTTCTCCTGGGCGTCTCGTCGAGGTCGCGAGCCAATCACTCGCCGCCTCCGCGCAACCAGACTCTAGCCCGATTGCTCGGGGATCCTGCCCCTTCGGTCAGGGCGCGGGATCGCGCGAAACCTCTCGCGTGGCCGCCGTGTCCGGGAGGGCCCCCAGCCTCTCCATCAGGATCTGCGAGAGATGCTGCTGTGCCCAGATCGGACTGAAGATGTGATCCGCGTCGTCGAGACCGTAGAGCCAGAACCGGCCGCTCTGCTCGAGCGCCGGACGGGTCGACTCGATCGCCTCGACGAACCGGTCATAGCCACCGCCCCCGCGACAGCCAACGGCCACCACCTCCACACCGCGTCGCGTCAGCTCTTCGAGCCAGCTTGCCAGAGAGCGGCGGCCGAAGCGCTGGGCCACGCCTAGGCGAGCGAGTAGCCGGTCTCGCCCGCGCGACAGCTGATGGAGTCGGCGGTCCAGGAACCCACCGGGAAGCGTATTGGGTGCATCGGGATCCCATTTCAGGATGTCCAGCAGGACCAGCATGTCGACGCGGTCCGAGACCAGCGATGCGTGGAGCGCCTGATAGGCCCCCGCGCAGACGCCGGCGAGCACGAGGCGCTCGCCCGAAGCGCCCGTCGACACGGCTTCGAGGGCGGCGAGCACGTCTTCCCGGGTCTCGTCCCGGTAGAGCTGGTTCAGGTCCTCCCAGCGCAGCGGCGGACTGTCGCCGAGACCCCGGATGTCGAACCGGAGCGTGACGATCCCGCGACGGGCCGCCTCCCTGGCCCATTCCGTGTAGTTGCGATTGATGCCCGCGCGATGGTTGTTTCCGCCGTTGACCAGCAGCAGCCGCGTGCCCGCGCTCGAGTCGACCCCTCCGAACGGCCTGCTCTCGATCCCGAAGAGACCGCCGTCGGCACCGAAAGAGATCACGCGCTCCTCGACCTCCTCGGGAATGGCGTCACTCTGTCGAACCCGGGCGCACCGCTCGAGCAATCCTTCGCGAGCCGCCGCGGGCGGATCCTGCCCGAGCGTCGGCGTGTGCTCGTCCAGCCAGTCGATCAATCTCTCGAAGACTTTCTCTGGCAGCGCCTGGCTCGCAATCGAGTCGTCCGAGCGAAGGTCCGCGATGCGCTCGAAGTCGACCGCGACCCCCAGATCTCTCAGGCGAGCGGCCAGCTGGTCCTCCTTCGAGTGCGCGTCCCAGGCGATCAGCTTCGCCTGCGCGCAGGGAGCCCCTTGCATCTCGAGCGGTCGACAAGATTCGATGTGATCACGCGTGGCTCGATTCAGGAGGTAGCCCGAGAATTCTTCGTCTCCGCTCTGGGCGTTCGTCGGCCGCCGACCCGACGGATTCGAGCCCATCAACTTGTGCATCGCCCGCGCGCTACGCAGGAACTCACGTCCAGAAAGGAACGGCCCCCACAGCGCCACCGCGTCCACCTCGGACCGGCTCGCGGCGAGCTCCATCGCCAGCGTACCGCCGAAGCGAGCACCAAAGACCGCTGCGCGTGACACACCACTGCAAGCGAGCAGGGTCTCGAGCGCCGCAGAGAGCCCCTCCTGCCATCGATCGCTCCAGCGCGGATCGCGTGGCGAGCCCGACGAATCGCCGGTCCCGGGATAGTCCACTCGCATGGCGGGGTAGCCGGACGCAGACAGTCGAAGCGCCAGATGCCGATAGGTCAGATGGAGGTTCATGCGATCCGAGATCAACGCATCACATAACAGGACCGCCCTCGACCGGACGGGCACCCGGGGCGGGTGATACCAGGCGAAGATCGGCCCGCCCGGCGATTCGATCCAGCCCGGAATCGGAGACCCTTCCCATGCCAGTCGTTCCTGATCGCTCGCGAACGGGCCACCGCTCATGGCGTGCGCCTTCGGATCGGGTCGATGTGTCGCACCGGCAGCGGGATCCCCTCCTCGACGCCCAGGGCGTGGACGCGGCCCCCGATCCGATCGTCGTCGACCCTCACCCGCACGCGTCGGCTGCGATCCGGGGCGAGCGGGAAGAAATTGTCGTCGGGGCAGCCTCCCTCGATGGCGAGACTCACGCTCGGGACGAAATGATCGACCCCGATCTCGAGCACCGCGAATCCTACTTCCTCGACCGACGACCCATCTTCGACCCACCCGGCTCGTAGCCCGACCGCGCTCACGGCAGGCAGAGCGCGCTCGAAGGGCCAATGAATGGCTTCGGCCGAAACCAACCCGGATGACTCGAAAACGCCCGTCTCCGCAATCGGAAGCAGCCGCGCGATACAGAGGTCGAACTCCCGCGCACCGAAGCGGTAGGCGTGGCTCGAATCGACGAAGCCCCCCAGCCAGGCATCGATCGACGTATCGAGGTGGCCGCGCGCAGGCAGCAAAGCGGCGGCTCGATGCTCGCGAATCCGGGTCCCGTCGAAGCGCATCAAGACGACCTCGACCTCGGCCTCGAAGGCGCGATCGCCGTCGTTGTGAAGCTGCAGACGCAGCCCGTTCAGACCGTCGTCGAGGACCGAGATCGCAATCGGCGCCCAGGCGCGCCTCAATCCGTAGTAGGCCGATTTCGGCCGGCCCGATGCGTCGATCACGCCCCATCCGGCACAGAGCCACGGATCGCGGTGCAGCCATACCAGGGATCCCCCGCATCGGGAGCCCCGATCACGCCACGTCGCCTGGGCGCGCTGCATCACCTCCGCACTCGCCGCTCGTCGCAACGCGGCCGCGCCAGTCGGGTCCGCGGCGAGTCGCACCGGGTCGCCGAAGACGGTCGAGACATAGTGATCCGTGACCGCGGCAAAGTCCCAGTCCGCACCCGAGTCCTGCGGCACTCGTTCTCGCGGCGTCGTGTCGGGGCCGTGCTCGCCCGGCACGTTCGCGAAGGCAAGGCACTCCGTCATGAAGAGCGGGCGCGCGAGTCGCGCATCCGAGAGCGGTCGCCGATAGGCCCCGACCCCGAAATAGTGGCTGGTCCCGGCTCTCGTGTGAAAGGGCAGCTCACCGCCGCTCGGGGTGCTCGTCCAGAACGGGACGTCGGGGCGGCGTGCCGCGCAGAGCTCCGGCAGCCGCTCATCGAAGAGCACACTCGACCAGCTGCTCTCGGAAAGCCCCAGCATGGCGGGCTGCTGTTGTCCTTCGCTGTTGCCGCACAGGACCGCAAGGCAGGCGTGCTGCTGGGTGCGCTCGAGGAACTGCTCGACCTCCGTCGTGACGGACGCGAGGAACTCGGGATCTTCGGCGGGATAGTCGAGCGTTGCGAACATGAAGTCCTGCCAGACGAGGATCCCCAGCTCGTCGCAGAGGGAATAGAACTCGTCCTGCTCGTAGACGGTCGTCCCCGCGACCCGAAGCATGTTCATACCGCCATCCCGCACCTGAACCAGCGCCTCTCGAAGCCGCTCGCGGCTCGCGCCGAGGCGGATCGCGTCGACCGGCGTCCAGCAGGTCCCGCGACAGAAGATCGGCTGCGCCGTTGACCTCGATGTGGAAGCCCGGCCCGGGCGGCCCGACGACCTCGACTCGCCGGAAGCCGACGTGGCCGAGCTCCAACCGGCTCGCGATGCCCGCCACCTCGATCTCCAGCGCGACCCGGTAGCGCCGCGGCACACCGTGCGTATGCGGCCACCACGGCTCGACCCGCGCCCAGCGCGCCTCGCCCGTCAGGCGAAGACGACCGTTGGCGAGCGGCTCGCTCGAGAGCGGCCAGCGCTCGCCCTCGACATCGAGCTCGATCGAGCACGACGCCGACGATCCGTCGCGAGTCGCAGGCCCCGCGAGCTCGAGCTCGATGTCGACGGCCAGGCGTCCGCCCTCTCCGACCACGAGAGGCTGGAGCAACACCCGGCGGCAACGGATCCCGCTCTCTGGACGCAGCCGAAGCTCGACCTCTCGCCATGGCCCCACCGCGGGAATCGGCGGGCACCAGCTCGGCATGCGGCCGAGCAGGGTCGTGCGATGGAAGCGCAGATTCCGGTCGGCCACGAGCCGGCTCCGCCAGCGCGCGCGGGGTCGGCGTGTTCGCAGTCGCGGGCCCAGTGCGCGAAAGCACAGCGTGAGGACGTTCTCTTCCGCGAGCAGCTCCCCGACGGCCCAGCTCGTGCCGACGAACATGTTCGTCGACTCGCCGAGCCGCTGACCGTTCAGCCAGATCTCGCAGATCGTCGCGAGTCCGTGCAGCCACAGCTCGGCGGCCTCACCGCTCCCAGGCTCGCAAGCAAACTCGCAGCGAAACCAATGATCCTGCTCGTCGATCTCCTGCACGCCACCGAGCTCTGCGCCCACCTGGTCTCGCAGGGCCGCGCCGACGGTTCCGGGGACGCGAACCGACCGCCATTCCCGCGTCGCCTGCTCGAGCTCGGCGGGGTGTTTCAGCGCATCCGCCTCGGTGCTGCAGAATCTCCAGCCCTCGCGCAGGAACCGACCTTCGCGGTCGAGGAGCCTCGACTCAGAACTCGGAACGCTCATCCGGCCAGGCCGCGGTCGACCGCTTCCAGGCCGCACTCCCACGCTTCGGCCATCTCTTCGAAGGTGGGCGCGAGGTCACGCAGGCGACCGGAATGCGCGATACGCGCCATCTTGAGCACGAGCATGCTGGACAGCGACGAGATCCGGTCGAAGGGCTCCGCGGCAGCTCGCCAGGCGGGATCTTCCTCGGCCAGCCAGCGCAGGAAGTCGGCGGTGAAGCCGAAGCATGAGCCACATTGCCGGATGCCGGCAAACGCGTAGAGGTCGTAGGCCTCCGGATCGTCGCCGATCAGCGCTTCGAGATCCGCCATCACGACCTTCGCGTGCTCGGCAAGAGGGTTCTTCTCGGGCGCGCGGGCCCGATGCTGTCGCAAGAGCTCGACGGAGAGCGCTCGCAGCTCTCGAGGCGAACGACGCTTCAGCCGGTCGAGCTTGATGATCTCACAATAGGGCGGCAGCCGTTGGCCACCGACGTCATCGAGTCCGAAGAGGCCGCGATAGTCCTCGCCGTGCAGCTCGAAGAGCGCTCGGTTGTGGTAATAGCGGAGCGACTCGCGTTCCGGATCGATGGACTGGATACCGATCGTCGTCTTCGTATGGGTGCGGCGGTAGTCCCGCCCGAGCGTGTCCGGGAGATAGTAGGCGTCCATTTCGACCAGCGGAATCCGGCCTCGATCGAGCTGCGTGCGACAATGGTCGAGGAGACTCTTCCAGAGCGTGAGCTCGACGACCTCGATTCCATAGAGGGAGGCGAGATCGGAATGCGGGGGCTTGTAGAAGGTCCACTGATCCCCTTCGAAATCGCTGGCGATCGTGAAGGACAGGAAGGCGGGAACTTCGAGCCCGAGCGCGCTCAGCAGCTCGATCCAGATATCGACATAGCAGTTCGTCTCGGCCCAGGTCCGGTCGGCGGCGTGATAGGCGTGTGGCTCGTAGCCGGCGATCCAGCCCGATGCAGGCCCGGTCTCCGCGGTCACAGCCCCAGCCTCCCCCGCACGTCCGCCGGCCAGCGACTCGTCTCGACGCCATGCGTCCGGAGCAGCGCCAGCGTGACCCGCTCGAGGCCGAAACCGACACAAGCGGTCTCCGCGAAGGCACCGCTCTCGAGCTCGATGCCGAAGGCACGGCTGAACTTGTCGCTGTGGTGATTGAGCGAAGCGATCGCCGTCTTCTGTCCTTCGAGCGCGATCGGGCAGACGACCTCGAGCTTCGCCTCGTCGGCGACCTGATTGGCGGCGAGCAGCTTACCGCCGCGTCCAAAGAAGGGATCCGAGGCGACCTCGAGCTCGACCGGGAGCCCGAGCTCAGCGAGCAGCTCCTGCGCCCGGGTGGTCCACTCGGCCCGCCACGCGCGCACCGTGTCGCGATCCGCGATCCGCACGTTCTCTCGCATCCGGAAGCTCTGGAGCCGGGCCGGGTCATCCGAAGGCTCCGCTCGAAACACGAAGGAGCAGAGGTCGAAATGCCGGCCGCCGGCCGGCAGGACACCGCGACAGGTCGGGTAGACGGGGTAGCAGGCGGCGGGGCAGAGCGTGAGCGGCATCTGCTCGAGGTACTCGCCCCAATCGCCCCCCTCCTCCACGCGGTCGACCAGATCGGCGTGTCTCGCCGAGCTCGCACGAAAGCTGTGGATCGAGCCGCAGAGCTCGGGGAAGGACTCCATGTAGGCGACGCGTCTGATCAGCTCGCGACTGACGACCGGGGGAAAGGCGATGGAGACCGCTCCGGCCGAACGTCCCAGCTCGACCACCCGCGCGTCGAAGCCTTCCACGATGGCCTCGAATTCCGCGCTTCGACCGTAGATTCCCGGCACGTCCGTCGGGAACCAGAGCCCCCCGTCGACCAGTGCCTGTGTGAATTCAGTCTCGACGCCCATGATCGTTCAGCGCCCAGCGCGGAGACGGCCGCGCCCCTTGTAGACCTGCAGCAGCTCTCCGTTCGTGGTCTGGATCCGGTCATTGTTGATCATCAAGCGGGCGGAATGTGCATCGCGCAGATGGCGCCCGAGGCTCGCCGGGCCGCGATTGCGATAGGCGGCAACCCCGATCACCAGCATCGCCTCCGTCACGATGTCCACCACGTCCTGCGAGGCCGCGAGCTTGAGCTCGTTGCACTCGAGCAGATCCGCGATCCCGACCTCCCCCTCCCTGTCCGCTTCGCGCACCAGGCGATCGTGACTCGAGAGGGCCTGGTCGATCCGCGCACGCAGGCCACCCAGGCGCTGGGAGAGTGTGGCGAGGCGCGCGATCGCATGGCCGACTTCGCCCGTCTCCTTGCGAACCTTCTTCTGGAGGAAGCGCCGCGCTCGCTCGAAGGCATCCGTCGCGATCCCAAGCCAGACCCCGGACCAGAACAGATGAGACGCCGGCACCATCGTGTGCATCGCAATCGCTCGAAAGGGGTCCGGCAGGATCTGCCAGGGCGATCCGGCGGCGGACAGAATCGCCGGCGGGCTGCAGGTCCCGCGCATCCCGAGCGTATCCCACTCCCCCACATCCTTCAGGTCGTACTGCCCGCGACAGGCCAGCACGAGCACCTGGTCTCCGCCCGTCGCCTCTGCGTCCCGCCGAAGCGTGACCAGGAAGTCATCCGCATGCTCACAGTAGGAGATCGTCGTCGCTGCCTTTTCGAAGGCGAAACGATCGGACTCCCGCTCGACCGCCGCGATGCTGCGACGCAAGTCTCCGCCCGTCCCGACCTCGGAGGTCACGGAAGCGATCAGCCGCTGTCCGCGCACGAGATCTCGCAGGTAATCGTCCAGCTCCCGCACGCAGCCCCGATGCGCGACGATCGAAGCCACCTGGATCTGATGCATGGCGAAGACCATCGCGGTCGAGGCGCAGCGTCTTCCGAGCACCGCACACATCTCGGTGACCGTGGTCCAATCGCAGCCCGGGCCACCGAGCTCGAAGGGAACCAGGACGCCCAGCAGCCCCCCGACCTTCAGGGCTTCGATCGACTCTGCGGGAAAGCTGCCCTCGCGATCGACTCGCTCGGCGTGCGTCGCGACCACGTCCTCGCAGACCTGCTCGAGGCGCGCGAGGAGCCGCTCGGCCTCGGGGACACGATCGCGCTCACCGGTTTCGTTCATCCCGCTCCCCTCCTCCTCTTCCTCTGCGCGCCCGCGCGCACCTGCGTGGGGAGCGGTCTCAGACTTCGTCCCGGCAGAGCTTGTCGACGGCTTCCACGATGTTCGCGATCTGGTCGAAGACGGAGCGCTGCAGCAGCTCGTCCGGAAACTCGACGTCGAAGCGATCCTCGAGAGCGAGCATCACCTTGACGGTGGCATGAGAGGTGAGACCCGCGTCGTAGAGGCTCTGGGTGGTCGAGAGCGATTGGACGTCTGCAGGCATCTGACCCCGATCGACGAGAACCGAACGCACTGCTTCCTCGATCCGCTGCCTGGCCAGGGCTTCACCCGACGCTTCATCCGACATTGAAAAACCCTCTCCCATCCAATTCGTGTCGTTCACGAGCGCTTTCGCCCCGACCTCGCGATCCCGCGGCCCGCGTCATCTCTCGGCCTCCGCGGCGCCTCGCGCCAGGCCTGGGCCGGCGCTCTCGGCTGCGGCGCTCGCCCCATTCGCCTCGAGCGCTGCATCCCAGAAGGCGAGCAGAGGATTGAAATACGCCTCTCCGAGTCTACCCGCGAAGCCCAGATGTCCCATCTCTTCGAATACGATCATTTCGGCGTGGGGCGCGGCGTGCTTGAGCTGGTGGGCCATCTCTCGCGGGATCTGACCGTCCTGACCGCCACTCAGGATCAGCGTGGGGCGCGGCGCCATCCGTTCGAGCGCGGCGACCGTGTCGAGCTCCGAGACGGGAACCCCCGAATAGTAGGCCGCTGCCTGCGCGAAGTAGCCAAGAAAGGGCGTGCGGCGTCGGCCGAAGGCCGCGTGCAGCTGCTCGGCAAGCGTGGAGTAGGACGCCAGCAGTACGATCGCCGCGAGACGCTCGTCCGCCGCCGCCGCACGGGCGATCAGGCAGCCCCCGTTCGAGTAGCCGAAGCCTCCGATGCGTGCCGGGTCGATTTCGGGCTGCGCAACGGCAAAGTCGACCGCCATCGAGATCGACTCCACGAAGCGGGCGTCCCAGGCGCGATTTCCCTCGCTGGCCCCGTAGCCCGGCAGATCGACCAGCAGGACGCCGTAGCCGGCCTCCGCCAGCACCACCGCCTCGCCGAGCGCGCCCAGCGCATTGCCCGGCGAGCCGTGGGCGTAGATCAGCGCCGCCCCGTTGCGAGACGGCAAGTAGAAGGCATTCTGCCGCGATCCGTCCGACAGCTGCCAGCCGACCTGTCTCGCGACCCGGGCGGCCCGCGCCAACCGTTCAACGCCGTCTTCGCTGCCGGCGTACGGTGTGGCGGCGTACTCCCCGAGCTGGAGGGCGAAGACCTGCGCGCCGCGATAGAGCCAGAAGGCCAATCCGATCGCGAGGACCGCCACGGACGTCACCAGCAGAAGCATCTTCATCGTGGACGCAGGACCGATTCGGGTGGAGGGTTTCTGGACCAAGCGAATCTCGTTTGCCGGGCTTTCGAGTCCGCATATTAGGCCTAGTGCCCACCCGCGCCCGACCGGGACCTCGAAACAGCCATCCGGCGTATACGCAGCGAAGGGTCGGCGGGTCTTACGTTCTCCCGTGGGGACGCGATGCTTCGCCGTTCGATCCCGATCCGCTCTCGATCGTAGATCCACACGGCCAGACGAGCGCCCGAGAAGAGCCCGGACCGCCGGAGTCGCGCACACCCTCGAGGCTTCGCTCCACGTGCGCAACCGCCGACCGCATGTGCGCGGAATCGGAAATCGCGCGAGTCTCTGCGCGGCTGTGACTCGGGTCACGGGCTCGAAGCACCACCGTTCCGAAACTCCCTGCAGAGTCTCGAGGGCAATGCGCGTGAGCGTCTCTCTCCTCGACGACTCAATACGGATGCTCGAGAGGAGTCTCAGATGACCGACCGGTCGAATCGCCGACACCTGGCCCACATCGCCTTCCTGGCGCTGGTGGGCGTGATGGCGGCTTTCCAGGCCCATGCACGTCCAGAGCTGCTTCGCTGGGCTCATCCCAGCCCGGGCGAGGTCCAGGACTTCCAGGCGCGAGTACGGGCGGCCGACGGCTCGGGGGAGCAGATCCAGTCTCGCTCTCCGTGCCGCCTCTCCAGGACGGGCTCTACGAAACGACGATCGAAGTCGGCGACGGCAACAAGCTGATCGCCCTCCGCGCCATCGGGCCGGGCGGCATACAGAGCGCCTGGAGCAGCGAGCGATTTCGAGCCGATCCGTCGGGATCGGGCAGCGGCGGCGGCACCGGGGGGGGCAGCACCGGAGGAGGCAGTGGCAGCGGCGGGGACGGAAGCGTCCCGGTCGGGGCAGGCACTCCGTTGAATCCGACGCCTGGCGCCACGCAGCGCTTCGATTTCGCGAGCGCCGCGGAGGGGACGAGCGTGGCACCCTGGGTGGATACGGCCGCCAACTACAGTCTGCAGACCAACGACTCGCTGTTCGGCGTCACGTCGCTCGGCTCGAACCGGGTCTTCTTCACCGACTCCAGCGAGAACAACATCCACAGCCATGCGGACGGCAACAGCAATATCTGGGGCAACTTCGAAGTTCGGGGACGCATGGCGATCGACCATCCGTCGGCCTCGATCGGTGTCACGACCTACAGCCAGTACCGCACGCGGGACGCCTACTATCGACTGGGCCGAAGCGGTGGGGGACCGTTCGTGATCGAGGGCCGCCCCGCCCTCTCCTGCTCGAACTCAGGCAATCTGGTCACGCCGTCTGCGGGCGAGTGGTATCGCTTCGAGTTCGACGTGCAGGATATGGGCTCGAGCAATCAGGTTCGCGCGAAGGTCTGGCGCCAGGGCGACGCCGAGCCGAGCAGCTACACGATCAGCTGCGTCGATTCGTCGCCGCAGCGCCCGACCGGCGGCCGGATCGGCGTCTGGGCCAGCGGGACAGGGTCGAAATACTGGGATGACTTCGAAGTCGTGCTCGGTCAGGGATCGGGCACAGCCGAGCCGCCGGCCCCGCCGGTCCTGATCCAGATCATTCCAGTCGAGCCCTAGCCAGTCGTTTCACGTAGCGCGGAAAGCGCCCGCGAAGCCTCGAAAGGGGTCGGATCTTCGATCCGGCCCCTTTTGCTTGCGGGGTCCGGATCGAGACGCGCTGCGTTCGCCCGTGCCCCACCGGGCTCGATTCGACGGGTGCTCCGATCCTCTATGCTCTGCGAACAACGCCCGCGAATCTCCCGACGCAGGAGGATCACTCTCTATGACCGAGCAGGACAAAGGCGTTCAAGCGCACGACGGATCTGGCCTCGAGCACAGCCCGGCTGCCCCGGCCCTCACGCGCCGCGCGTTTCTTCGCGCAAGCGGTGTAGTCGGGGCGGCTTCGATCGGCGCCGACGCGTCGCTCGCCGCGGTCGCTTCGCGCGCGGGGGAATCCGAGGCGAGCCGGATCCGGCGGCGCGTCACCCTCGGCTCGACCGGAATCGAGATCCCGGATATCAGCTTCGGCAGCTTCAGCCTCGAATCGGACGAGGGACTCGTGCTGCACGCGCTCGACCGCGGTATCACCCATTTCGATACGGCGGAGGGCTATACGGAGGGCCGAGCGGAAGAGGTGCTCGGAAGGGCCCTCAAGGGACGCCGTGATCAGGTGACGATCACGAGCAAATTCTGGGCGAATCCGGAGAACACCGCGGCCGAGCAGATGCAGGCGCTCGAAGACAGCCTTCGCAGCCTTCAGACCGACTACATCGACATCTATCTGAATCACGCGGTCAACGACGTGGCGCGCCTCCAAAACGAAGAGTGGCAGGCCTTCGCCGAGCGGGCCAAGAGTCAGGGAAAGATCCGGGCGATCGGCATGTCCGGCCACTCGGGCCGCCTGGGAGAGTGCCTGCAGTACGCCCTCGACGAGAAGCTCGTCGATGTCATTCTCGTTGCCTATAGCTTCGCTCAGGTGCCGAGTTTCAAGGAAAGCCTCAAGCAGTACTTGAGCGATTGGCTACCCAGCCTGGACCTGGTCTCGACGCAGCCGAAGCTGCCCGAGCTGCTCGCGCGAGCCCATGGCGAGGGGGTGGGCGTCATGGTCATGAAGACGCTCAAGGGCGCGCGGCTGAACGACATGCGGCCCTTCGAGCAGCCGGGGAGGACATTCGCGCAGGCGGCTTTTCGATGGGTTCTGTCAGAGCCCGCCGTCGACGGGCTCGTGGTGTCGATGACGAGTCGAGAGATGATCGACGAATACGTCGAAGCCTCGGGCACGGGTGCACCGGGGCCGGAGGATCTGGCTCTGCTCGCGCGCTACAGCGCGCGCAATGCCGGAACGAGCTGCGTGATCGGCTGCAGTGATTGCGAGAGCGCGTGCCCGGTGGGCGTTCCGATCGCCGACGTCATGCGGATGCGCATGTACGACCTCGATTATGGCCAGCCCGCCGTGGCCGCCCGCGAATACGCACGGCTCCCGACGAACGCCGACGCCTGCCTCGCCTGCAGCGGTCAGCCTTGTGCGACCGCCTGCACGTCCTTCCTCCCCATCCCCGAGCTGAACCGCGAGACCGCACGCCGGCTGGCTTCAAGATCGCCGCAGCAGAACCTCACCTAGCTTGGCCAGCGAGTGTTGCGTTCGCTCGAAAAACCTGTGGTTTCGAAGCGTGCGCTGATCCGCCGGACAATTCGCCGCGACTCGAGTGGCGCTGCGGCCAGACATTCGACAGTGCGGCTTCGACCGCAGCGTCGAAACCAAAGAGGCGAGCGCGGGCAGCGTCCCGATCCCCGTCCTGAACGGGTGTACTGACTCGAATCAACGCCCCGTCGCCGCGATTGCGGGTCAGTCTCCCCCAGAAATGGCTGAGGCGGAGGCCCGCCACGGTCGTAATGCCCGACACGCGTTCGGTTCGGTACCAGAAGTGAACGAGTCGCTCTTCGCCGTCCTTCTCGACCGTGAATTCCTGCAGCTCGAATCCGGCCTTCCCTCCGACGCGCTGCCGGTCGGCGCTGCTGATGGACCAGCCCTGGGCGGGATAGCAGACGTCCGGTGTGTGCTCGGGCGTTCCGCCCCGGGCCGTTCCGTAGTACCCGACGTAGACGAAGATCTGGAAGCCATGGGGGTGGAGGTAGGCCCGCTGCACATTGTGGTCCGCTGCGAGCATGTCCGAAACGCTCTCGTCCATCTCGATCTCGACTGCCTGCCAGCCGTTGATCTGCCGTGGCAGGGCATCGAGTGCGTCGGCGTCGAAGTCGGCCGTGGGTCGCAGGGCCAGCCACCAGGCGGCGACGCCGGTCAGAATCAGCATCCCGAAGACCAGCATCGCCTCCCCTCGCCCGCTCAGCATCGAATCGCCGCCGGTCGCGCGGGGGGCTCGGCCGGCGAGCCTTGGGCGGCCAGCGCCAGGCCGAGGACCCCGATCAGGATCCAGCCCGACTGATCGACGAGCCAGCGAGCCCGGGTCGCCTCGAGCCCGGCGACGAGCGCCAGACCGCCGATCGCGAGAATCCCGAGCTGCACGGGAATCAAGGAGACTCCCCAACCGATCGCGCAGCGCGAGGCCCTGCCGATGCGATGACCGGCCGCGACGGCCCGAAACCATCCGAGTCCCGCCAGGCCGTAGCCCAGAGCCAGTCCGCCGTCAGGAGCCACCAGCCGAAGGACCTCGTCGCCGGCCACGAGCGCCGGCCCGCTGCTCGCTGGATCCAGTGCGAGCCCGGGCAGCAGCGCGGCCACTGCGCTGCCCCAGGTCGTTTCGAGAGTCGGGCTCGCCAGACGCATCAGCGCGCTCGGGAGAGGCAGGGTCCAGACCAGCAGCAGGCACACTGCGGGGCGTGCCCAGCCAGCTCCCCACACGACCCCGACGACCGCCACGACCAGCCCCACGCGCCCGAGTCGGAGGATTCCACCGGACACGGCGACGAGCTCGATCAGGATGCCCAGGGCGATACAGGCCCAGATCAATCGCTTCGAATGCGCCCGCGCGCCGTCAGCACGAATGGCCACCACCGACAGCCATGGGAAGATCAGCGCGGATCGGCTCCAGGGAGATGCGATCAGGTGGTCTGCCAGCTCGAGCAGCACCGGGGAGAAGGCCACCAGGAGCCCGGGCCACACGATCCATGCGCTGGTCGGTCGACGCCAGAGGCTGGCAGGGTGGGCTTTGCTGTCCAAGGTCGGGGCCTCCCGCCAGTCCGCGGACTAGCTGAGGCGCGGGATCGACCCGAGCACGGGCAGGCGATATTCGTTCTCGATCTCGCTCGGGGTCACGATGACCGAGTCGATCAGCTCGAGCAGGATCGCCAGCGACGCGGCGGCGCCCAGGCTGCCCACGATCAGGACGATCAGCATCTTGATCGGCGAAGAATCGGGCTCCGCGGGCGGCACCGCCGCATCGAGGACCGTCGCGCGCTCGCCCTGCTGGGCCGACTCCACCGCCTGGGCGAGCTCTGCCTGATTGACCTTGCGCAGGAATTCCTGATGGCTCTCACGCAGGATGGCGGCGCGCTGCTCCATCCCGGCGAGCTCCTCTTCGCGCTGCGGAACGAGCGCCACGCGACGGTCGAGCTCGTTGTACTCGGCGATCGTTTCGGCCAGCTGTCTCCGGAGCTCGACGATCGTCAGGCGCGCGGCCTCGGCCGAGCTCGAGCTCTGGGGTCGATCTTCGCCGTCGCGCTCCGCGATCTGCGACTCCAGGGAGGCGATCTGGTTGCGGAGCGAGACGAGGTTCGGGTGATCGTCGGTATACAGCGAGCGCTGCTCCTTGTAGCGAAGCTGGAGTGAGCGAAGCAGCGCCTCGGGTGAGTCGAGATCCACGTCGGTTCCGCTCGCGGCCAGCTCCGCCAGTCGGGTCTCGGCCTCGGCGATCTGGAGCGCAAGGGATTGTCGCTGGCTCTGTAGACGGTCGAGACGGCCGAGGTTCGTCGTGAGCTCGCTGGGAAGCTCGCCGCGATGGCGCTGCTTGAACTCGGTGATCTCGCGCTCCTGACGCGCCAGCTCGGCCTCGGTCTGCTGAAGCTCGCGCCGCAGGAACTCGGTCGTGAGTCGAGCCTGACGGCTTCGCATTCGGAGATGGATATCCGTGAAACCCGTGGCCAGGGAGTTCGCGACCGCGGCCGCCTTCTGCGGGTCTTCCCACGTAAACAGGATCTCGAACACCGTCGAAGAGTTGTCGTCCCGCATGTTGGTGGAGTTCGTGCGGTCGGGGCCGATCGCGATGCGCCGTCGCATGATCGCGACCTTCGCCTCGAGCGGGAGCTTCGCGAGCTCCGCGCCCGCCGGATAGAGGTCGAACTCCTCGATCAAGCCCGAAAGATTCTTGCGGGAGAGCAGCTCTCCGAGGATCGCGTTCACCTTCTCGAGCTGGTCGCTCTCGATCGTCGACTGGAAGAACTGCTCCGAGATCCGCTGACTCGAGACCATCACGGTCGCACGCGCGAGATAGGTCGGCTGTCGGCTGTTCAGGAATACCGCGCTTCCGATCAGTCCCGCCAGGATCACCGGCACCATCCACTTCCACCGTCGCTTCAGGACGCCCTTCGGGTCCCCGACGAATCCAGGCAGCGCGCCGGCTTCGTCGGCCTCGGCGTGGTCGACCAGATCCTCGGATGCCCCTCGGCTCATTTCCGTCCTCCGATCCGGTTCTTCTTTCGGGCGGTCAGATCAGCCTCCCCTTCGCCGTCCGTCTCACCCGCCTCGTCACCGTAGTAGCTGTAATCGCGGCCCAAATCCGCGGAAGGATTCTCGTTCAGGAAGACTCCGAAGACGCGCCCGCGCGGAAGCAGGCCCATCATCTCCCGGAAGGCAGCGTGGCGCGTCTTGCCCGAGGCAGCCACGGCGAGGCAACCGCCCACATGCGGAACGATCAACGGGATATCAGGAACGGGCAGGACCGGCGGGCCGTCGCAGACGACGTAGTCGTATTGACGGTGCAGCTCGTCGAAGAGTCGACCGGCCGCGCCGCCGAGCAGACGATGCGCGTCCGAGACCGAACGTCCGAGCGGAAAGAAGTCGAGGGCCGGCATCTCGGTCCGGACGCGAGCTGCCTCCAGCTGGACTTCGCCGGCCAGCACGCGATTCGATTCCCTGGTCACTGTCGAACCCGAGGACGTTCGCGACACGACCGCGACGCAAGTCCATGTCGACCAGGGCGATACGATAGTCGGGCGCGACCGAGGCGAGCGCGATTGCGAGGTTGACCGAGACCGTCGTCTTGCCCTCGCCCGGTAGCGCGCTGGTCACGAGCAGTGAGGGGTGGGCAGATTCGTCGAGCATGCCCCGCAGCTTTACGGCCAGGTGTCGGAAGCGTACGGCTGTGGCACAGCCCGGATTGACCGCGCAGATCCTCGAAGCCCAGCCAGGCTCGTGGTCTCGCGGAATTTCGTGCCGATAGACGGGTGCCGATTCGGATGGCTCAGCCACGGGAAGCAACGGCGCTGGAAGCTCGAAGGCCAGATCGGCCTCCTCGGGATCTCCGGCTGATTCCGGCTCGACCGACGGGACCTGCGCGTGGCTGGCCAGCGAAGATCCGCCCGGAATCCGCTCGCGGCGTGGCTCCGAGGCCTCGGGGCTCGGCGCGGGGCGAACGGGTGGACGCTTCCGGGCGACGGCGGGACGCTGCGACTCCCCGCTCTCCCTGGCTCTCGCGAGCGCATCCGAGATCTCGCCCATTCCGTTTCTCCCCACCTTTCGATGCAGTCTAGCCCGACCCCGCGATCGCGCGCCCCGTTCACAACCATGATCCAACCGACGTAAGTGCCCGCGCCGCCCCGAAAAGTGACCTGCTGCGCATGATCTGCCAGGATCGCGACAGCTCGCGCGCAACGCCTCCAGCTTACGAGCGCGACGCGGACGATCGACGCATCGTTTTTCTGTGTCAGCGGGAACAGCGGGACGGCGCAGCCTTTGCGGCCGGACGCGTCAGGACTCGCGTCCAGCCGACTCGAGCAGACTCCTGAGCTTGGCAGCCATGACCCGCACGTTCGGTTCGAGCACCATGCTGTCGTGATCTCCCGGCATCTCGGAGACCTCGATCGATTCCACCCACGGTGACCAGCCATTGTCGGGATAGACCCAGCGCTTCTCCGAGTTGAGCACCCGATCCGGCCCCAGGACGTAAGCCCGATCGAGCACCGGACGGAAGAGATGGACGGGACCATCGTATCGCCGCATCGGGTAGCGCGGGAGCGCGGCCCGAAAGGCCCGCTCGATGGCCACGTTGTGGAAATCGTCTTCCGCCAGATCGTCTTCGTGATCGTCCCCGAATCGGGCCTCGAGCTGCTCCATCTGCCAGCGTGCCCGGTTGCGGGCCCACTCGACGAGATAACCGAGGCCTCGCTGCCTGAGGCGGATCCACTGAACCCGGGCTCGGTCGAGCGCCGAGAGCGGGGGCTCGACTGGCAGGATGGAATCGAGGAGCAGGAGCATGGCCACTTCTTCGCCAGCGGCCTTCAGCTGATGGGCCATCTCGAAGGCGGTGATGCCGCCGCCCGAGAAGCCGCCGATGAAATAGGGACCATGGGGCTGCACGGTTCGGATCTCCTCGAGATACGCGCTCGCCATCTCCTCGAAGGTCTCGTGCGGTTTCTCGTCGCCGTAGAGCCCGCGTGCCTGCAGGCCGAAGAAGGGCCGGTCCGTTCCGACGAGCGACGCGAGGTGCCGGAGATTGAGGACGTTGCCGAACATGCCGGCCACCAGGAAGAACGGTGGGTTCGGACTCCCTGCTCCGCCGCCGGAATCCATCGCGACCAGATGCTTGAAGCGTGTGCGTCTGGGAGCGGCGTCCTGGGACGATTCGGTCCCGGCCGCTTCGCGATCGCCTCCAATCTCCCCGCGGATCAGGTCGGCGCAGCCCTCGATCGTCGGCGCCTCGAAGAGCACCGAGATCGGAAAGTCGACGTGATAGGTCTTCTTGACCTTCGTGAAGAAGCGCACGGCGATCAGCGAGTGGCCGCCCAGATCGAAGAAGCTGTCGCGAATGCCCAGGCCTTCGACGCCGAGCAGCTCCTCCCAGAGCGCGACCAGCGTCTTCTCGATCTCGTCCCGCGGCTCGACGAACTCGCTGTCGAGATCCGGCCGCTCGAATCGCGCGCCCTCGGGCGAGGCCTCCGCACTCACCTGCTCGGCCTGGCGGATCAGATAGTCGAGATCGATCGAGGTCACGACGACCTGGGGTCCCGAATCTTTCGCCGCGAGCACACGGAGCAGCGCCTCGGTGCCCTCCTCTGCGCCGATCCCAGCCTCGTAGTTGCGGCGCAGCTGGAGCTCGGCCGGCGACAGGTCCTCGTCGTGCTGCAGATGCGTCGAAGCTTCGAACTCGATGTCGCTCGTGCCTCGGTCGAGAGGCTCCGAAAAATCGACCTTGTCCGGGACTCGCTTGATGGTGAAGTCCTCGGCCTCGAACAGGATCCGACCGTCCTCGGCGGCGATCGTGACGTCGAAGGACGCGAAATCGCTGGCTGGATCGCCGTCGCCGCGGAGCCGAACCCAGCTACTGATGCGCTTTTCGAGAGCCCCATGCACCACGATCCGGCCGTACGAGACCGGAATCCAAAGCGCCGCCGTCGGGTCGTACCCCTCGATCAGCTCCATGGCGTAGCCCGTCGCATAGTCCAGCAGAGCCGGATGGAGGGGGTAATCCGCGAGATCGCTCTCGAAGGCGTCAGGAAGCTCGAGGTGGGCGAGCGCCTCCCCCTCGCCATAGAGCACCTGTCGAAGCACCCGCCAGCGCGGACCGAAGCGAACGTGGTTCTCCTGACCGGAGGCATGCCCGAGCAGATTGACCGGCAGACGGCGAGCCTGGCATCGTTCGTCGATCTCGGCGAGGTCGAGCTGGCCCGGGCCTTCGCGCTTGCCGAGCTCGAGCGTGGCTTCGGCGGCCAGCACCCACGCCGGCCGTCCCTCGATGCGATGGCGCGTCCGAACGGAGAATCGATAGCCGCGATCGGTCGGCTGGAGCGCGACCCTGACCTCTCGGATCTCGCCGTCCGGAACATAGAGCGGGCGAAGGAAGTAGAGGTCCTGGATCTCGAAGCGCCCGTGCTCGCCGTATTCCGCGAGCGCCGCACGCGCCAGCTCCGGGTAGCCGGCTCCGGGAAAGAGCGCTTCTCCGTCGGCCGTCCGGTGCTCGTCGAGGATCCAATCACGCTGCGGCGAATAGCTCTTGAGGAATCCGGTCCGGCCGTGGGAGTCACGTTCCCGGGTGTCGAAGAGGGGATGCGACACCTCGGTCGCTCGCTCGCCATCCGCCGCTTCATGCTCGTCCTCGAGCGATTTCGCAGCGAGACCAACCTCGTGCCAGATCCCCCAGTTGATGGCGACGGTCCGCACCGGATGGTCTCTTCGACTCTGCGCGAAGGCGTCGAGAAACGAGTTGGCCGCGACGTAGTCGACCTGTCCAGGAGGGGCGGTGATCGCACTCGTCGACGAGTACAGCACGAGCAAACGGGCGCCCGCCTCCTCGAGCAGCGTATCCAGCACCTGCGTGCCGTGGATCTTCGGGCCGAAGACCCGTTCGATGTCGACGTCGGATTTCAGCTGGATCAGCTCGTCCGAGACGATGCCCGCGGCATGGAAGATGCCGTCGATCGGGCCGAAGGTCTCCCGCACCCGGGCCACACCCCGCCGCATCTCGTCGAGGTTGGCCACATCCGCGGCGAGGGTCATCACCTCGGCTCCGGCAGCCTCGAGCGCTCGGATCTGCCGGATCCGACGCGCCGATGTGTCCCCCACTCCCGCCTGGGCGAGCCACTCATCCCAATCGCCGCGATCGGGCAGCGGAGTCCGCCCGACCAGCACGAGCCGGACTCTCGGGACCTCGCGAGCGAGACGGTCTGCGAGCGTCATGCCCAGGCCGCCGAGCCCGCCCGTGATCAAGTAGGTCCCGCCCTCGATGAGGCCGGCGTCGATACCCTCCGCGCGCTCGCGCAGCGGCCGCGGCTCGAATCGACGGACGTATCGCTCGGCACCGCGCTGCGCGATGACGCCGGACTCGGGCGGTGCCAGCAGCTCCGCCTCGAGCTGATCCGCAACCTCGTCGAGGCTTCCGGGCCGGCCGGTCGCGGCATCGCGCTGACCGAGCAGCCCGCGGCGCCAGATCGGCGCCGGGGCCAAGGGCAGCGTGACGTCGATGCTCTTGCAGGTGACCCCGGGAATCTCCCGCGGAATGACCTCGACCGGGCCGAGCACCGTTGCCTTCTCGGGATAGAGCGGGCCGTCGCCTTCGACGACCCGCTGGAGACCATTCGACACGACCGTCACATGGACGTCGCCCGGCAGGCTCTCGTCCGCCAGCGCCCGGGCGAGGAAGAACAGGCTGAAGAAACCGTTCTGCAAATTCTCGTGAAAAAAGCTCGACCCGGGCCGAAAGCGCTCCTGGTCCGTCGTCAGCCAGAGATGCACGACCCGCGAGGGGCTGCGACCCTGCGCGGCGAGATCCTTGATCAGGGCTTCGTACCCCTCCCGCCCGAGCTCCGGCGCCAGCGAGTACTCGTTTTCGGATCGCTTGCGGAAGTTGTCCGCTTCGAAGACGCAGATCACGGAATGACCGCGCTCCTCGAGACGCTTCCTCAGCCTGCGGCCGACGCCCGCGTGGTCCATGAAGATCAGCCAGGTCTCGCGTGTCTCGAGCCTGCGTGGATCGACCGGCGTCGGATGCCAGGTGGGCACGAATCCCCAGTCGGTGACGTCTTCGATGTGCTCCGGGGCGCCAGTGTCGGACTTGCTGGGCGCGCTCTCGACGCGCTCGATGAAGTAGCTCTGGTGGTCCCAGGCATACGTCGGGAGGCGCACGCGGCGTCGGCGCTCGCCCTCGTAGAGCGTCGTCAGGTCGATGTCCGCGCCGGAGGCCCAGAGTCTCCCGAGACTCGTCAGGAAAAACGCGCCGTCCGACAGCGGGTCGGCTCGATGTCGGATCGAGGGGATGATGTTGGCCGAGGCGGCCTGCGTCGGCTGCTGCCGCGCGAAGGAGCACAGCGTCTGTCCGGGGCCGATCTCGAGCAGGATCCGCCCCGGTGTCTCGAGAATCGTCTCGAGGCCCTTCGAGAACTGGACGCCCTCTCGAAGATGCGCGACCCAGTACTCGGGATCTGTGGCTTCGGCGTCCGTGATCGGGCGACCCGTGCGATTCGACAGGAAGGGGATCTTCGGTGGACGCAGATCGAGTCCCTGGATGAACTGGCGGAACTCGTCGAGGATCGGATCGAGCAGGCGCGAGTGCGCGGCACGATCGATCTGCACCCGCTGGTAGTCGATCTCGGCCTCTTCCAGCCGCTTCTCGAGCGCGTCGATCTCGGCGACTCCGCCGGAGGCCACGCTGAGACCTGGCGCGTTGGACGCGGCCAGATCGCAGCTTCCGTCCAGAAAGCGGGACAGATCCTCGCCCGGCAGCGAGACCGCGATCATGCCACCGATCGGCGTCCTCTTCGAAGAGCTGTCCTCGCAGGATCATCCAGTCGAGACAGGCCTCGTAGGAGACCACGCCCGCGAGGCAAGAAGCGACGTTCTCGCCCATGCTATGGCCGATCAGCAGGTCCGGCTCGATGCCGTGGCCGACCGAGAGCTGTGCCATCGCGTACTCGATGATGAAGATCGCCGGGAGCTGCCGACTCATCTCGGTCAAGCGCGGCTCGACGCGCTCGACCTCGTCGGGCTCGCAGAACACCAGGTGGCGCAGCT
Organism: uncultured delta proteobacterium; assembly: GCA_963698485.1. Classification (GTDB taxonomy): domain Bacteria; phylum Myxococcota_A; class UBA9160; order UBA9160; family UBA4427; genus UBA4427. Next base: position 37,036 of record CAVORA010000012.1, read on the forward strand.
CGAAGCCGGTGCGCTCCCGATACAGCTGGAAGCCTCGATCGACGTGCTCGCGAAAAACCGGCTCGCTCTCGTAGAGGTCCCGCGCCATGCCCGGGTACTGGCTCCCGCCGCCCGAGAGCATGAACACGATCGAGGCGCGCGCCTCGGGCACGCCGTGGGTGAAGACGCGACGGGGGTCGAGCCCCTCCAGGAGCTCGATGGCGTCCTCGCGGCTATCCGCGACCACCACCCTCCGGCGCTCGAAATCTTCACGCGTACGCTGCAGGCTGTAGGCCACGTCGGCGAGCGCGAGCTCGGGGTGTTGCTCGAGGTGGCGCGCGAGCCGATCGCAGGCGGCGTCGAGTGACTTGTTGTTCTTGGCCTGAGAGCTGGAGCAGGACGGACGAGTCCCTCGCTGAGGAGTCGGGCAGCTCGGCCGTGAGCTCCTCGAGCACGACATGGGCGTTGGTGCCGCCGACGCCGAGCGAGTTGACCGCCGCGCGTCGCGGCGCGCCGTCCGACGACCAGGCATGCAGCGAGTTGTTGACCACGAAGGGCGTGTTCTCGATCCATTCCGGGTTGGGACGCTGGTAGTTCAGCGACGGCGGAATTTCGCC
>CAVORA010000013.1:0-306916 GCA_963698485.1 uncultured delta proteobacterium
CCAGGCGGCACTGCGGGGATCGATTCGGCTCTGGATGCGTCTCATCATTCTGGCCGCCCTCCCTCCGCCGGCCCTTCCGGACCGGCCTCGCCATCGTCATCGGCGGACTCGAGTCGAACCAGCTCGGCACCTTGATCGAAGGTCGCGCCCGCGGAGACGAAGATTTCGGCGATCCGAGCGTCGCTGGGCGAGGTGATCGCCGTCTGTAGCTTCATGCTTTCGATCGTCATCAGCAGGGCGCCCGCGACGACGTGCTCGCCCACCCGGGTCGCGACCTCGACGACGGTTCCGGGCATCGGCGCGCGGAGCACCTCCGCACCACCGGCCGCGCCGGCGGCCAGGCGGGCGCGCTCGAGAGCGTTGATCGCTTCGACACGATGTGTCCGACCGCGCCAGTGGATGAAATGCACGTCGCCCTCGCTGGCGACGAAGAGACGCTCGCGACGGCCGTCGATCTCGATGAAAACCTCCCCTCGAGCGAGGCCGGGTGCGAGCTGAGCGCGGACGGGCCGTCCCTCGATCCTGAGATTCGGTCCGTCCGGCTCGTGGATCGGATGGATGGTGAAGCTCTCGGCGCCGAGCGCGAAGTCGTATCCCACGGCGTCTCCTCCTCCGGTCAGTTCCGCCACGCGCCCATCGACGCGTGGGGCTCGCGAACGGCTTCGACCCGCTCGACAAAGTCTCGATTCGCGAGGGCGGCCGCCGCCAGGATCGTCGCGCGCTCGTCAGGATCGAGCGGCTCAGCCGCCAGCTCTTCGGCATGTGCGGGGATGAAGCCGGTTTCGACTCGTCCCGCCGCGAAGTCCGCGTGGCCGAGGATGCGTTCGAGGTAGGCCGCATTGGTGGTGCAGCCGAGGATCACGGTGTCCCGGAGCGCGCTCCGCGCGCGCTCGATCGCCTGCTGCCGGTTGGCTCCGTGGACGATGATCTTGGCGAGCATCGGGTCGAAGGCCGTCGTGACGGATTGCCCCTCCGCGATCCCGCCGTCGAAGCGAACGCCCGGGCCTTCCGGCGGATGCACCCGCAACAGTGGGCCCACCGCCGGTCGGAAATCCTGGTCGGCGTCTTCCGCGCACAGGCGACATTCGATCGACGCACCTTCGAAGCGCACGTCTTCCTGCGTGAAGGCGAGGGGCTGCCCGGCCGCGATGCGGATCTGCTGCTCGACGAGATCGAGACCCGTCACCATCTCGGTCACGGGGTGTTCGACCTGGAGTCGCGTGTTCATCTCGAGGAAGTAGAACTGGCCGTCGGGTGCCAGGACGAACTCGACCGTGCCCGCGTTCCGGTAGCCTGCGGCTCGCGCGATCCCGACAGCCTGCTCGCAGATTCGCGCGCGCAAATCGTCGCTCATCGCGGGTGCGGGAGTCTCCTCGATGAGCTTCTGGAAGCGTCGCTGGATCGAGCAATCCCGTTCGCCGAGATGCAGGACGTGGCCGTGCGCGTCGGCGAGGATCTGCACTTCGACGTGTCTCGGGGCTTCGACATAGCGCTCGGCGTAGATCCGTCCGTCGCCGAAATAGCGCTCGGCTTCGGAGCGCGCGAGCTCGATGGCTCGCGCGAGCTCGTCGTTCGCCGTGACGATCTGCATGCCTTTGCCGCCACCTCCCGCCGAGGCCTTGATGAGCAGCGGGAAGCCGATCGCGGCCGCTCGTTCCAGGAAGGTCGACGGGTCGTCTTGCTCGCTCGCGGAGGGCGTGAGGGGATGACCCGCGGCGCCGACGAAGCGGCGTGACTCGATCTTGTCGCCCATCAAGCGGATCGATTCGGGAGACGGCCCGATGAAGCGGATGCCAGCGTCCTCGACGGCTTCGGCGAAGTCGGCGTTCTCGGCCAGAAAGCCGTAGCCGGGGTGGAGCGCATCGGCGCCGATCCGGCGCGCGATGGCGATGATCTGCTGCGAGTCGAGATGTGCGGCCACGGGCGTCTCGCCCTCGATCGGGCAGGCCTGGTCGACGGAGAGCGCCGCCGGGCCGTCGGCTTCTTCGGGATGCACGACCGCCGCGCTCTCGATACCCAGACGACGAAGCGTTCGGGCCACCCGCAGCGCGATCTCGCCGCGGTTGGCAATCAACACCTTCTCGATTCCGGGCACCTGGGTCATCGCGCTTCCCCTCTGGTTTCCGCTGGCCGAGCGTCGTCTGGATTCGCGCGCGAGCCGTGGTCTCCCTCCAGCCTCGACTCGAGCCGATCGACGGCCCGCTCGAGACGCACGACCGTCGCGTCGACCGCTTCGACGGTCTCGGTCGGCGGCGCGAGGATTCCGTCGAGCAGCGCGTCGGCCAGCTGGTCCGCGAGCAGTCCAGTATCGAGCTCGCCATCGCCGAAGAGAAAGCGCCAGACGGCATGCTCGATTCCGCCGTAGAGCAGGTCGCGGATCACGCTCGGCACGAGCTCCGGACGCAGGCTTCCGTTCGCTACGCCCTCTTCGAGCACGCCTAGCGCGAGACCCGTATAGCGGCGGTTCAGCTCGAGGATGGCTTCGTCGTAGAGCGCGACGTCGGGTCGGGCCTCGCGGATGATCACGCGACACAGTCCCAGGTCGGAGGTGAAGGTGTCGAGATGGCGGCGGATCACGAATCGCAGCTGGTTCTCGGTTCCGCGGACCGCCCGGAGGCCGGACTCGGTGTCGGCGATGAGCTGCTCGTAGAAGCCCTTCATGACGGCGATCAGGAGCGCGCGCTTGGTCTCGAAATAGCTGTAGACGGTTCCCTCGACGACCCCTGCGCGGCTGGCGATTTCGGCCATGGCCGCCGCTCCGTAGCCGCATTCGGCGAAGACCGCTCGGGCGGCCTCGAGGATCTCGGCCTCGCGTTCGGCGCGCGGCCGGCGTGTTCGCCGAGTCCTGGGCTTCGCAGAGGCAGGGGCGGACATGTCTCAGTTGCCCTCGAATCGGGGTGGCCGCTTCTCGCGAAAGGCACGAAAGCCTTCGATCGCGTCCTGCGTGCGGGCCATATTGGGCAGCATCAGCTGGGCGTACTCGAAGGCTTGCGCGAGCGTCATGTCCTCGATCGCATGCAGACCCGTCTTGCCGAGTCGGATCGCGCTGGGCGAGCGCTCCACGATCGTCGCCACGAGCTCGTCGACCGAGGCATCGAGCTCGTCGGCCGGCACGACCCGGTTCAAGAGCTCGGCTCGCTCCGCCTCGGCGGCGGACCAGCGGGCGCCCGTGATGCACCACTCGAGCAGCCGACGACGCGGCATGGCGCGCAGCAGGTAGGGCAGGATCATCATCGGAAAGAGCCCGACCGCGGTCTCGGGCACGCCGAAGGTCGCGCGATCGACAGCGATCGCGATGTCGCAGGCACACATCAAGCCCAGCCCGCCCGCGAGCGCATGGCCATTGACCCGCGCGATCGTGGGCTTGGTGGTCTGCTCGAAGGTCTTGAACAGCTCGATGATCGGATTCTCGGGATGCGCCGGGTCGATCTCGAAAGGGGAATCCTCGCTGCCCGCCTTCAGGTCGCCGCCCGCGCAAAAGGCTTTGTCCCCGGCGCCGGTGAGGACGATCGCGCGAACGGCCGCGTCGGCCTGGGCAGCCCGCAAGGCCTCTGCGATCAGCGCGGCGACTTCGTCATTGAGCGCGTTGCGCTTCTCCGGGCGGTTCAGCGTGATCCACAGGGCGCCGCCGCGGATCTCGCGCAGGACGAGCGGAGCGCCGCTCAGCGGGTCTTGCACCGGGGCCTGTCGTTCGTTGCGGTCTGCTTCGCTCATCGCGGCCGGGCCTCGTGGTTTCGCATGGGTCGTATCTATTGAGACAGACTCAATAAAAAACATCTTTTTGTCAAGATATTTAGGAGATCTTATGAAAGAATATGATCTTGTATTGAGCAAACCTCGACGCTTGTTTCGAGCGCGATGAACGCGGGCTCCAGTCGCCCGCGGTCCGGGCCGAGCCAGGAACCAGGCGTGCGGGGTGCTTCCGCACTCGCGTCCGCCGTCGTCCAGCCCGCGCTGGCGCCCCGGCGCGCGACCGAAGCCAAGAACACGAGTGACGACGAGTTGGAGAAGCCTCGAGAGCGACCACGGAATAGGAGCGAGAGCATGTCTGCCGGTTTCAGCTTGAACGACGATCAACGGGCGATCCTGGACGCTGCCGACCAGTACGCACGCGAGCAGCTGCTGCCGCTCGCGAAGCGGATGGACGACGAGGAGTGGTGGCCGGACGCCGAGTTCCGTGCGCTCGGCGCGGCTGGCTATCTCGGGATCACGGTCCCGCTCGAGCTCGGCGGGGCCGGTCTCGACCTGTTCTCGAGCGGGCTCGTGCTGCAGGCGTTCTCGCGCTGGAACTACGCTCTCGGGCTGTCGTGGGTCGCGCATGAGAATCTCTGCATGAACAACATCCTGCGCAACGGCTCGCCCGAGCAGGTCGAACGCTACGTGCCGGGTCTCTCCGACGGGTCGCTGATCGGATGTCTCGGCTTGACCGAGCCGGGAGCGGGCTCGGACGCACTCGGCTCGATGGCTACGACCGCCGTTCGCGATGGTGACGAGTACGTGATCAACGGCCGCAAGCTCTACATCACGAACGGTCCCATCGCGGACCTCTGTCTGCTCTACGCGAAGACCGATCCGGATCGTGGCGCACACGGCATCACGGCCTTCATCGTCGACATGCACGCCCCAGGCGTGACGGTCGCCCAGAAGATGATCAAGATGGGCTTTCGCGGTTCCCAGACGGCCGAGCTCGCCTTCGATGATTTCAGGGTGCCCGCGGCCAACGTCGTCGGAAAGCCGAACGAGGGCGTGAAGTGCGTGATGAGCGGGCTCGACCTCGAGCGCGCGATGATCTCTCCGATCTGCGTCGGAATGGCCGAGAGGGCACTCGATCTGTCGGTCGCGCACGCGAAGGAGCGCAAGCAATTCGGGGAGCCGATCGCGAATTTCCAGATGATCCAGTCCCGACTCGCGGAGATGGCCGCGCTCGTCGAGACGATGAAGGTCTACAACTATTACGCCCTGGCTTCGATGAACGACCTGCCGCCGGGCGAGGGAGGTCGCGGAGAGGTCCACAAGATCGCGGCCACCTCGGTGATGTACGCTGCGGATTCGCTCAACAAGGTTCTCGATCACGCCGCGCAGATCCACGGCGGAGTCGCCTACATTTGGGAGACGGAGATCAACCGACTCTATCGGGGGATCAAGCTGCTCGAGATCGGCGCCGGAACCACCGAGGTCCGCAAGCTCATCATCGCGCAGGAGCTGCTCAAGGAGCTGAGCCGAGGTCGACCCCAGACGCCATGAGCGAACCCAACGAGGCCGACCCGGGGAGCCTGTTCACGCCGGAACGAATACGGGCGGCAAAGGGCGCTCTGGCAATGCTGGTCGCGGTCAACGTGATGAGCCAGCTCGATCGTCAGGTCATGAATGTCCTGATCCCGAAGATCCAGCTCGATCTCTCGCTCTCGGATGGCGATGCCGGGTGGCTGGTCGGTTTCGCCTTCGCCGTCTGTTATTCGATCGCCGGCATTCCGGTCGCACGCTTCGCGGATCGCGGTAGCCGCCGGAACCTGATCGTGATCGCGCTCGGCGCGTGGAGCGCGATGACGGCGTTCTGTGGCTTCGCACGGAACTTCGTCGAGCTCTTCCTCGCGCGGATCGGTGTGGGGATCGGGGAGGCGGGCTGTGCCCCCGCGGCCCAGTCGCTGATCGGAGATTATTTTCCCGCGCATCATCGCGGCCGCGCGCTGGCGACGTACCAGCTGGGTGTTCCGATCGGAATCCTGATCGGCTCGATCGCCGGTGGTGCGCTCTCCGACCATCTGGCCTGGCGTACGGTCTTTCTCGTCTTCGGCCTGCCCGGTCTGGGGCTCGCGATCGTGACGCGCTTCGTGCTGAAAGAGCCGGTACGCGGGACCTTCGACGCGGGACTGGGTCGATCGGGCGCCGCCGAGGTCGAGCCCCTCTCCGTCGTCTTCCGCTTCTTCATCGAACGACCCGCGATGCGCCATGTGCTGGCGGCGGCCACCCTCCAGACGCTCGTCGTCGGTGCCCAGGTGACCTTCAACTTCATGTTCCTGACGCGGGTGCACGCTCTGTCCGGAACCCAGGCCGGCCTGGTGATCGGCTTGTTGAATGGCGTATTCGGCGTCGTCGGGACCTATATCGGGGGTTGGCTAGGAGATCGTTTCGGCGCGCGCGACGCCCGTTGGTACGTCTGGTGGCTGGCGATCGGCGCGGTGGCGTCGATTCCCTTCTCGGTCACGGCCTACCTGGTCGAGGCGGCGTGGCTCTCGGTCGTCGCTCTGTCGATCAGCGTGATCGGTAGCTACATGTATGCGGGCGCGGTGCATGCCGTGTCGCAGTCGCTGGCGAAGCCGCGAATGCGGGCGATGACCGCCGCGATCATGCTGCTCTCGATGAACCTGATCGGGTACGGGCTGGGGCCGCCGATCGCGGGCAGCTTGAGCGATGCACTCGGTGGCGACGAGGCGCTCCGGTATTCGCTCGCGCTCATGAACCTCGGCTTGATCTGGGCCTGCGCGCACTATCTGCTCTGCGCGCGCACCTACCGAGCCGACCTGCGGGCGAAATCGGACTGACGTTCCCGGGCCGCCGGCTTCGGCGGATCGCTCGCTTCAGCTCGGCTCCCAGGGCGATGCGGCGACGTTACTCGGATCCTTGGCGAGCGCCGGATACACCGTCTCGTCACCGACTGCGCCGGCCTCGAAGAGCGTCTGGATCGCGGCCTCGTCGAAGCCGAGGTCGCCCAGGATCTCGCGGGTGTGCTCGCCGACCAGCAGGGGCCCGCCCTGGATCGTCGTAGGCGTGTCGGAGAACTGGCAGGCCAGGCCCGGGTGGCCGAGTCGCCCGACCATACGGTGTTCGTATCGGGCGACGAGCTGGTCGTCGAGGAGCTTCTCTTCCGCCCAGAGTCGGATCGCTGCATCCCCTGGCGCGAGCTCGCAGGGGACGCCCGCTGCGTCGAGGGCCTCGAAAGCGGCCTGGCCGGTCTTCGTCGACAGCGCGTATTCGAGCAGCTTGGCGACGTCGTCGTCGTTCGCCGCGCGTGCCGCCGCGTTCGCGAAACGCCCGCCGCTTCGCAGCTCGGGCAGGTCGAGGGCGTCCGCTAGCGCCGCCCAGTGGTCTTCGGTGACCAGCGAGAGACAGATCCACTCGTCGGCCGTCGGGTAGAGGCGCACACCCGCCGAGAATCCAGTCTGCATTCCGTCCAGCCGCGGTCGCTCGATCGGGGTTCCGTCGGGTCTGGCGATCGCATAGCTCGTGTTGAAGAGCTGGGCGTTCACGATCGCGGTCTCGCACCATTGGCCACGGCCGGTCTTCTCGCGCTCGTACAGTGCCTGGCAGATCGCGATCGCGGCGAGGAAGCCATTGCCGGTGTCGCCCATGTTCGTGAGCGACCACATCGGTCTACCGCCACGACTACATCCGCCGTCCTCGAACTCTACTCCGGCCAGACACGCGCCCGTCTGATCGTTTCCGGGCAGCTCTTCGCGCGGCCCGTGCTCGAAGCCACGCGTGTGGCAGTAGACGAGCCTCGGGTAGCGATCCTTCAGCGAGGCGTAGTCGATTCCGAGCTTGATGGCCGCGCGGTAGCGCATGTTATGCATGACGACGTCGGCCGATTCGAGGAGCTTTTCGACGACTTCCCGAGCCTTTTCGTGCTTCAAGTCGACGGCGAGACTTCGCTTGCCGCGATTGCAGCACATGGCGATCTGGCTCGAGTGCCAGTACCAGTCGTAGAGCGCGTTCACCTTGATGACGTCGGCGCCGAGATCCGAGAGCACCTGTCCGGCGTAGGGCCCTGCCACGGCAAGCCCGAAGTCGAGCACGCGGATGCCATCGAGAGGGCCCTTCGGCAGCTTGCGCCCCGTGTCGGTCGAGGCCTGGGGGCGAGCAGATCGGGCTTCGGCCCGGATCTCCTCCGTGTGCTGGCCGAGGACGGGCGCGGGACCGCGGATCTCGCCCGGGGAGCTGTCGAGGTTGTAGAGCACGCCCACGGTCCGGATCCTTCCGAGCTCCGGGTCGTCGAGCTCCGCGATGATCCGATCGGCGAGCAGCAGCGGATCCGTGAGTCCCTCTTCGGGCGTGCGGATCTTCTGAACGCAGACGCCGGCGATCGCGCCCGCTTCGGTCCACTCGTCCGCCGTGAACTTCTTCACGACCTTGGCCATCGGCTCGTAGTAGTGATCGAGCACGAAGATCTCTTCGACCCCGAGTCCGATGCGTTCGGGATCCTCGCGCAGCGTGAGGTCGGGTGTCGCGTTGAGCGTGTCGCCCTCGCCGGCGGAGAGGATGAATCGAGGGTTGGGAGGCCAGGCGTGGATCCAGCGTCCGTCCTTGCACTCGAAGAGTCCCTTCGGCGCGCGGCTATCTCCGATCCACGACATGAAATGCGGGGCGTCGAGATTCTCGGCCATCCCGAAGGCCATGACGCCCGCCGCGAGCGCACCCTGCAAGAGCGACGTGTCGACGCGCTGACCGCGACCGGTCTGCTCGCGCGCGCGCAGGGCCGCACTGATGCCCGTGGCCGCGGCGTAGGCCGCGCCGAGGCTCGGGAAGCGCGAGGCGGGGAAGATCGGTCCCTCTCTCGGTGCGCCCTGAACATGGTCGTAGGGGACCTCGAAATCCGGGAAGAGCGGGTCGGCGCCGGCGAGGTGGGGCGCCGAGCCGCCGACCCAGCCGCGCTGCTCCCATTGCAGGCCCGAGCGGGCAGCGACCAGCGCGTCGTAGCCCGGCCGGTCCGAATGGCTGTTGTCGCGGCCGTAGCCGGTGATCGAGCAGTAGATCAGGCGCGGGTTGGCGGCGGAGAGGGTCTCGTAGTCGATCCCGAGGCGCTCGGTCTTGCCGGGGGCAAAGCTCTCGACGACGACGTCGGCCTCGGCGGCCAGAGCCAGGAAGGTCTGCTTGTCGTCTTCGCTCTTCAGGTCGAGCACGGCGCTGCGCTTGCCGCGATTCCAGGCGTGATAGCCGGCCTGCTTCCGGAAGGGATCGTCGCCCGGTGACTCGATGCGCACGACATCGGCTCCATGATCGCAGAGCAGCATCGTCGCCATCGGCCCGGAGATGCCTCGGGTGAGATCCAGAATCCGAATTCCGTCCAGTACACCCGCCATGCTGATTGCCTCCTTCGATCCGAGCGGTCCGCGAACCGTCTCGTGCTTTGAATGACCCCGGTCCTCGAGACGCTATTCGATCCCGAATATCATGCCACCTCGGCGCCCGCGGATCGGGTTGATTTCCTGCCGGAGATCTCCTGGCGGGGCCCGAGCGTCTCGATCAGCCATTGCGACGTTTCGCGCCAGAGCAAGTCGCGCGTATTCGCGACGAAGTGGCAGTGCCAGCAGTCCTCGAGGATGCGGGTCGTCACGACCGGTGATCGGGGCAGCTCGCGGCGCGTGTGCCGGTCGTCGTGCAGGTCGTGATCGCCCACCCACATGAAGACCGGGACATCGATCTGCTCCGCCGACGGCGCGAAGCCGCCGGGCACCATCGAGCCGAGGCCGCCGATCGCGAGCAGATTCGTCGAGGCCGCGTGCAGCGCCTCCTCGGCTGACTTGGGGGCGGTGCCGACGCCGAACGCCGCGCGCCGATTCTCCTCGCTGTTGTCTGCTCGCTCGGGGTAGGGGGAGCCCATGCTACGCCGCGCGAGCTGGCCGATCTCGCGGCGAAGGCGGGCCGGATCGTTCGCATACTCGCGCATCGCGCCGTCGAGGAAGGCCGGGGTTCCGTGGGTCGAGAACGAGAACAGCACGAGCGCGTGATGCGGGCGCGCGAGCGCCTGCTGCTCGACCGTCATCATGGAGCCCATCGAATGCCCGACGCCGATCGTGATCGCGTCGGGCAGGGCCGGCAGACCGGGCACGCTGTCTCCGCCGCTCAGTCGCTCGAGGGCGAGCTCGAGCGCTCGCTGATTCGCCCGGGCGATCGCCTCGAGACCGAGCTCGTAGCCGCGTTCGATCGGCTCGGGCTTCGAGCTGTCGCCGACGCCGAGATGATCGAAGGCGAGGGTCACGAAGCCCTGCGCGGCCATGGCCTCCGCGAAGCTGAATCGGCGATCGACCCCGCTCGTCTTCGCGCCCCGTTCGGCCGGGACGAGCAGGTCGAAATAAGAGCGCGACAGGTAGCCGCCCGGCAGGCAACACAGGATCCGCGCGCCGGGGCCGGCTTCGAAGTCGGCCGGGGCGATGACGCTGGCGGCGATCTCGAATCGGCCCTCGATCGGAACGACCTCGCTCACGTCGAGTCGGAGGTCGGCGCGGCGGACGCGTGGGGAGGGGGCGTCTGGCTCGGGGGCGGTCATGGGTCGTGGATCTCCCGCGCCTCGTCCGGCGCTCCGTCTCGTGCTCTCGACCGGGCGTTCCCGATATCGAGAGTTCTGGTCCATCCCTTCGTTGGTCGGGCTCGAGCGCTTGCTTCGTCGATGCGAGGATAGTCGAGGTCTCTCGGACGCATCAGTCGATCGGCGATCGCGTGCAATCGCTTCGCGACGGCCGGCGCGCGTCGCTACGACGAAGCAGCCAGCGCGTGTATGCGTCCTGATTCCCTACCAGATCGCTCATGACGCGAATCCGGCGGTCTGGGGCTTCGATACGATGCACGAATTCGGTCGGTCGGTCTCCGACGTCGGCTGGTCGCTCTTCGTGGTCGGCGCGACGATCATGTTCGTGAACGCGGTTCTCGTCGTGTCTACGATCGCCCGGCTGGCGGAGAAGGGCGCGGTCTTCCTCGGCTCCGTCGCGATGGGCTTCGCATTCGTGGCCTTCGCCTTTGCGACCGAGAGCTGGATGATGTTCGCGGGGATCTTCCCCTTTGCGCTGGTCGGGGTCGCCTCGCCGGCGTTGCGGGGCATGATGGCGAGCCGGGTGCCCGGCGCATGCACCGGCGGGCCTGAGGCCTCGAGGCCTGCGGTGCCGCTTGGCTGCTCGCGGCGCGTATGGCAACCTGCCGCGATGGAGTTCGAGGCAACGGATCTGGAGCGCATCTTTCGGAATTGCTTCCGCGCGCGGACCCACACGATTCTGATCGGGGGAGGCGAAGAGCCGCTCTATCTGCCCTCGAGCGAGCCCGCGCGTCAGCCCCATCGGATCGTCTACCGAGAGGACTACCTCGCGAGCGCGCTCCACGAGGTGGCGCATTGGTGTCTGGCCGGGGCGAAGCGCCGGCGGCTCGAGGACTACGGCTATTGGTACGCGCCGGACGGTCGGGACGTCGACACGCAGGCCGCCTTCGAACGCGTCGAAGCCCGGCCCCAGGCGCTGGAATGGATCTTCTCCGACGCCTGTGGCTTCGAGTTCAACCTGAGCGCCGACAATCTGGACGCGGGCGTCGGGCCCAGCGCGGGGTTTGCGGAGGCCGTCGCGCGAGAGAAGCGCCGCTTCCTGACGCAGGGGCTGCCGTCGCGGGCGGAGTGCTACCGGGTTGCGCTGGAGAGCGCTCTCGGCAGCGTTCTCTCCGTCGCATCGTCACGGCCTGGCGAAGCGATCGCTACGGTGTCGTCGGGCTCGATTCGGGCGGCCGCTCCCCCGGCTCCGCGGCGGTTGGCGGCGGCGAATCGTCCTCGGGCTTGAAGACGATTCGGATCGCCTGTCGCTCGGTCTTGCCGGCGTCGGGATCTTCCATGTAGCGCCATTCCCGGACCGCGCGCAGAGCGGCTCCTTCGAAGAGCAGGGGAGGCTGCGAGTCGACGATCACCGGCGCGTCCGTGTCGCCGCGCGGCGTCACCCCGAACTCGACGACGGCGAAGCCCTCGATCCCGGCCTGTTGAGCGAGGGGCGGGAAGTTGGCGGGAACGCGCTGGACCGCGATGCGCGAGCTCTCGGCGCGGCTCGCCCGCTCGCGCGCGCCTTCGACCCACTCGGCATAATCCGGATCGTTGCGCTGGAGTCGAAGGATGCGCAGGCGTTCGCGGGCGTCTTCGGCGGCAAAGGAGAGCGGTGCCTCGCGAATCAGCCCGCGGTAGGTCTCGAGCGCTTCTGCGTCCTCGCCGGCCAGCTCCTCGCAGAACGCGTAGACGAGCAGCATCGAGTGTCGAAGCTCGGTCGGCTGCCAGCTCTCGACCTGCTCACGGCGAACGCTCCGGCGAACGCCTTCGCAGTCGCCCCCCTCGTAGGCGAGGTAGGCCGCGGTCGCGCTCTCGACCGCGCCGACCTCTTCGCTTTGGCCGCCTCCCATCATCTGGCAGGACGCGAGGCCGATGGGGCAGAGCAGGCAGAGGCTCAGAGCGATCGCTCGATCCAACATGTGCAGGGACTCCCGAATGCATTCGGCGGCTCTTGAATATACTCGAATCGGGCCGTGCCGAGGATCGCGAGTGAAGGACCGCTGCGTGGGCCGGTCTCTCGCGAGGGGCACCCCGCGTGAGGCGATCGCCCCGATCGAGCCGATCCCCATCGAGTCGACTAGGCTTTCGGCCCGCTCGATTCGCTGGGGGAGGAGGCTCGTCTCGATGCAGATCACCGATGTCGTCAACGAGGACGCGACTCTGATCGGTCGCGCGGCCTGGAGCGACCCCGAAGTCTACGCGCTCGAGAAGCGAGGCATCTTCGGCAAGGCCTGGCTCTTTCTGGGGCACGAATCCCAGATCCCCGCGCCAGGGGATTTCGTGCAGGCGTACATGTGCGAGACCCCCGTCATCCTCTCCCGCGGTCCAGACGGTCAGGTCCACGCCAACATCAACAGCTGCAGTCATCGCGGTCTGCCCGTCTGCCGGGCCGAGCGCGGCAACACCGACAAGTTCGTCTGCCCGTATCACAACTGGAACTACGACATCACGGGCAAGCTCGTGGCGATTCCGCAGGAGCGCCATGTCCAATCACGACCCGACAAGAGTGCGCTTGGCTTGAAGCCCGTTCCTCGCCTCGACTCCTGGAACGGCATGATCTTCGGGAGCTTCGATCCGGAGATCGTTTCGCTCGATGCGTATCTCGGGGACATGAAGTTCTATCTGGATGCCTTCTTCGGTCGCTTCCCGGCCGGGATCGAGTTTCACGGGGCGCCGCAGCGATGGAAGATCAACGCCAACTGGAAGCTGCCCGTCGAGAATCAGCTGGGCGACGTGAATCACGGCCCCTTCCTGCACGCGGCGGTGATCCCGCCGGAGGCGAATCGCGAGGTCTTCGAGCTGGGCCTGAGCGTCGTGACCGAGCCGGGTCACGGTGCGACCTTTCGCTTGATGCCGGAAGACGCGCCCGTCGAGTCCGTCGCCTGGGGATTCGAGGGGATGGCTTCGCTGCTCGGCGGAGCGGAGGTGCAGGAGTATCTGCGTGAGATTCACGCACACGCCCGGGAACGCGTCGGCCCGCTGCGCGCGCGGATGAAGGGCCTGACCTACGGGGTCTATCCGAACCTCTCCTTCCTCTGGTCGAATACGGCTTTCAAGGTCTCGCATCCTCGCGGCCCCGGGCAGGTGGAATATTGGAGCTGGTCGGTGGTTCCCGCGGACGCGCCCGACGAGTTCAAGAAGATCCTGCGCGGAAATCACACGGCCTTCTTCGGTCCGGGCGGAATGCTCGAGCAGGAGGATTCCGAGGCCTGGGTCCAGCAGTTTCGCGGCGCGAAGATCGATTTCGCGGAGGATCGGCCGTTCTACTACGGCCTCGGGCTCGACGAGGAAAAGTCTCATCCCGATCTGCCCGGTCTCGTGAGCGTGACCGCGAACGAGTTCTACGCGCGGCATTTCTTTCGACGCTGGCGGGACGAGATCGCGGCGGTGCAGTCATGAGCGCGGTTTCGAAGAGCCCTGCCGGCTCCGGATCGATCCGTACGGGTGGACCGGACGCCTACGATCCGCAGGCCGTGAGCCCGGCGCTGCAGCTGGCGGTGGAGCAATTCTATTATCGGGAGGCCCGCTTGCTCGACGGCCGCCGCTACCAGACGTGGCTCGGTCTCTGCAGCGAGTCGATCCGCTACGTCATGCCGGCGCGGACGAATCCGCTCGTCGACAACGCAGCGCGTGGAAACGAGTCGATGATCAGCGTCGAGAGGGAGCTCGACGGACTCGACCTCGAGGGCACGCCGATTCGCGACGAGAGCTATCCCTATCTGATGCTTCGGGTGGAGCGGAGCTTCAAGGCCAACGCCTGGGCCGAGAATCCGCCGGCCCGCACGCGCCGGATCATCGGCAACATCGAGATCCTCGAGGTGGCCGATGATCGCCTCTCCGTGACCAGCGCGTTCCACCTCTTCTACAGCCGTCCCGGCAGCGAGAACTTTCTCTACGCAGGACAGCGCCGAGACGTGCTGCTGCGCGAAGCCGAAGCCTTTCGGATCCTCGACCGGTTGATCGTGATGGACATGGCCGACATCGAGCTTCCGACACTCGGCCTCTTCCTCTAGAACGAGACGAACGAGGGAGCGAGCGAGTGTCAGATGCCCATCCCGCTCCGGGGATCTCCTTCGTCCCGCTGACACGGGCGATCGGCGCAGAGGTGCACGGCCTCGACCTGCGGTCACGGCTCGCCGAGACGTCCCTGAACGCGCTGCGTACCGGTCTCTCGACCCATCACGTGCTCTTCTTTCGCGACCAACACCTCGAGGACAGCGCCCACCTCGCGCTCGCAGAGGCGCTCGGTGAGCCGATGGTCCATCCCTTCGAACGAGCGATGGGCCGAATGGATCCGATCCATACCATCGTGGATCGACCCGGAGACGTGCCGGATCGAGCCGGCTGGCATACCGACGACAGCTACCTCGAGCAGCCGCCGGCCTACGCGATCCTGCGCTGCGAGGTGGCGCCGGAGGCGGGCGGCGATACGGGCTGGTGCAACATGGTGATGGCCTTCGAGCGGCTCTCGCCCGAGCTCCAGGCGTTTCTCTCGGGCCTCGAGGGGATTCACGAGACCGATGGAGGTCTGCTCGACTACGTCCGCGAGCATCTCCCGGCTGAGCGTCTCGAAGAAGTGCTCACCGCCGTCGGCCCGGGCGCGTCGCATCCCATCGTGCGGACCCATCCCGAGAGCGGTCGTCGCGCGCTCTTCTTCGAGCCCAACTTCATGAAGCGGATCGCCGGGCTCAACGATCTGGAGAGTCGCTTCGTCTGTGATCTGCTGGCGGCGCAGGTCCAGGACGTCAGTCTGCAATGCCGCTTCCGCTGGCGCCCTGGAGACGTGGCGATCTGGGACGAGCGCACGACCCAGCATGTCGGGTCGGCGGACCACGCGGGGGAGCGGCGGGTGATGCGTCGCTGCACGGTGGTGGGAGAGCGGCCGCGTTAGGCCATTACCATCTTGCTAGGCGCCCAGTGCGGCTGCCACGACGTTGACGTCTTCGCTGACGGGTCCGATCTCGACCTTCGCGGCCTCGGCGACTCGCGCCATCGACTGCTTGAAGCGGGCGATGAAGAGGTCGAGGTCCGGGACGATGTCGGGGTCGCAGTTGAAGCCGATGCCCATGGTGCCGGCGTAGCTCGTGAGCGCGATGCCCAGGCCCATCCCCTCCATCAGCGGGACGGCCGGATAGATCGCGCGGACCCGGGCACCGTGGAAGTAGAGCGGCATCTGCGGGCCGGGGACGTTCGTGACGATCGAGTTGATCGGGCCGGACATCGCCTGCGCGCCCAGGGAGAGCAGGGTCGAGGGCGTCCACTCCTGGACCTGATTCATCATCTGGACGCCGATGGCCTGGTTCGTCTCCTTGAGCTCCTCGGTCAACGCGTGCAGGATCTCGAGCTGGCGACGCGGATCGGCCTCCGCGATCGGGAGCGGGATGATCCAGGACGAGACCTTGTTGCCCAGCTGGCCCTTTTCTTCCTTCGTGCGAACCGAGACGGGTGTCGAGACCTTGAACTCGATCTTCTGGAGATCGACGCCCTTGCTGATCATGTATTCGCGGATCGCGCCCGTGACGATCGTCAGCACGATATCGTTGATCGAGCAGCCGAGTCCCTTGCGCATGGCCTTCAGGTCCTCGAGCCGACACGAGATCCACTCGAAGCGTCGATGGGGACCGAGCTTGCCATTGAGTGGGGTCTCGTCGGCGCTCATGCCCATGCCGAAGAGGCGCGTCAGCGCGTTCACGCGCGTTTCGATGTCCTCTCGCAGGTCCTCGGTGGTCTCGACGAACTGACGGAAGTCGCGCACGACCTCGAACGGGATTCCGGCGGTGCGACGGGTCTCGTCCAGGAAGAGCTCGAGACGGCGCGGGGCGGGGCGGGGATGGAATGGCCTGGGCTTCGGCAGCTCCTGTGGCTCGGGGGAGGTCGAAAACTGGATGTTGGCCAGGTCGACACCGGACGATCCGTCGATCATGCAGTGATGGATCTTGGTGATCATCGCGAACTGGTCGCCACCCTCGAGCCCCTCGACGAACCATGTCTCCCAGAGCGGTCGTCGCCGATCGAGCGGCTGCGCCATCACGCGCGCGACCAGATTCTGGAGCTGCTGCAACGTTCCGGGCTTGGGCAGCGCCGTGTGCCGGATGTGATAGTCGAGGTCGAAATGAGGGTCGTCGACCCAGACCGAATGATCGAAGAGCGGGATCTGATGCAGCCGCTGTCGATAGCGCGGCACGAGATGCAGGATCGCTTCGGTGGCCCGCTTGACCTGGTCGATGTCGATGCCGCCCGACTCGAGTCGCAGCGGGCCGATGTCGCAGATGTTGGTCGACGCGACGTGCATGCGCACGTTGCCCTTCTCCCAAAGCAGGAACGAGTTGTCTTGCGAGCTGAGTCGGTCGTAATGCCAATGTGCCATCGGTAGGGCTCCGGTCGGGTACGCCGTCGAGTGTGGCGCTCGACCTCGGGCGGGGCAAGCGCGATCGGGGTGCCGCTCGGTGAACGAGAGTTGCGTTCCGATTGCTCGAAGCGTTCGCCCGCCTCTTGCTTGCCGTGATGAAATGCACGCGGGCCCGTCAAGCCACCTTCTCCCGCAACCGATCCATTGGGCTCTTCCACGGACCAGAGGGTCGGGTGAATCGGGTGCTGCGAAGGCATCGCCCGCTGTCCCGCCGAGGATCAGCAGATGGCTCCCGAAACGCCTCGTGCCCCCAGAATCCGCCTCGCGTCCGCCTTGCTCGCCCGGGGCAGCCTCGTCGGGATCTTTTGCCTGGCCGCGGGACCGGTCTTCGCCGAGCCGGCGGCGTGTTTTCCGGGCTGCGGCCTGCCCGAGCCCGCTTTCATCGTCGCGGACTACGAGGACGACTACGGCCGCACGGACTACCGGGCGAGAGCCGAAGCCGCCCGAGAAGAGCGTGAGGCGGCTCGCGAAGAACGACGCCGGCTCGAAGCGCAGCGCCGCGAACGACTCGAGAGCGAGAGTCGGGCCCGTGCGAAGCTCCGCAAGCTCGAGCAGAAGCTCGAGGCGGGCCGCCGGGAAGAGCGAATCAACAAGTACGGATCGAGCTCGCCGTCCGCCTATTATTCGAGCTACGGGAGCAACGATGGTCAAGCGGGAGCGCACTGCATCTACGGGACCGATGATCGATTGATCTATGCGCCCGACGGCGCCCGCTGCGCCTCGGAGAAGGGCGGGGCGATCCCCGGGCCCGCCGCGCCGAGTCCCAGCTTTCATCAGGGCTGCGCGAAGGGAAACTGCCAGCACGGGGAAGGCACCTACGTCTGGGCCGACGGCAGCCGTTACACGGGCGGCTTCAGGAAGGGCTTGCAGCACGGCCATGGCTCGATCGCCTTCCGAAACGGCGCGTCCTACGTGGGCGGATGGAAGGACGGCAAGCGTTCGGGCTCGGGCACGGCGATCTTTCCCGACGGGCGAGTGAAGGCCGGTCGTTGGAAGGACAACCGATTCCTCGGTCAGGCGACGGCCTCCGCGCTGATGCGGATGGATTGGCCGGATCTCTCGAGCTCACCCGAGCCGGTCGGTGGCGGCGAACGCGATGTGGCGGTGATCGTCGGCATCCAGCAATACGCACACGTCTCGAATATCCCCGGAGCGGCCAAGAACGCCACGGACTGGTACCGCTACATGGTGAAGACCCGCGGTCTCCCCAGCGATCGGGTCACGCTGCTACTCGATCAGGACGCGACGCGTGAGGAGATTCGCCTCGCCGCGGAGGAGGCCGCTCGGCTCGCCGGCGGCAAGGGCCAGCTTTGGTTCGTCTTCATCGGCCACGGCGCACCGTCGCCCTCGGATCAGGACGGCTTGCTGGTGGGCTTCGATGCCCAGCAGAAGGCGCGGAGTCTGTCGACGCGAAGCGTTTCGCGCTCCGAGATCCTGCGCATTCTCGAGAGCAGTCGAGCCGCTCGGATCAACGTCGTGCTCGACGCCTGCTTCTCGGGCAAGAACAACGCAGGCGAGCAGCTCGTCGCAGGGCTCCAGCCGCTCGTCGTGACGCACTCGGAGCCGACGAGCGATCCGCGGACGACGCTGATGACGGCTGCGGCCAGCGACGAGTTCGCGGGACCGCTCCCGGGCGCTCAGCGCCCTGCCTTCAGCTATCTGCTGCTCGGCGGCCTGCGCGGCTGGGCCGACGAGGATTCCGACGGTCGGGTCAGCGCCGGCGAGCTGCATCGCTACACGTCGAGGACGCTGCGATCGACGCTTCGCGGTCGCAGTCAGACGCCGAGCCTGGTCGGCCGGGAGGCCGTCCGGCTGGTGCGCTCGGCCGATGAAGCCGGTCCCGACGTGGCCGACCTGCTGCTGCGGGCGACCGAGACGGCGAGCGCTCGATGATCAGCGCATACCTCGACCGGCTCGGCGCTCTGGCCATCACGTGTGCCCTGATGCTGGCGGGCGCAGGCGGCTGCACGTCCTCTCCTCCACTCGCCTCTTCGCAGCTGGAAGGCATCGACATCGTGCGCCCCGCCGCGCCGACCGCCGAGCGCGAGCCGAGTCTGCTCGACGCGCCCCGGGTGCGACGCTCGAAGCGGTCGGGCTGGGTGGAGGTCGAAGCGGCCATTCTCGCGGCTGACGACGAATCTCCCGCGGCGGCCCGCCGCCGCGCGCTCCGGCGGGCGCGTCAGGCCGCGGTCGAGTTCGTGGCAGGCGTCTCGGTTCGCAGCAGCGTGGTCGCGCTCGACCACGTCTCGGATGCAGCGAGCTCCGATTTGTTGCAGGTCCTGACCGCGAGCCAGGCGCACGCGCTCGTCGTGGACGAGCAGCTGCTCGACTCGCGTCTCTCGATGTCGGAGCGCGGGGACCGCTATCAGGTCCGCGTGAAGCTGCTGGCGCGCGTGCTCGAGCACGACCGCGGCGCCGCGGGCTTCGAGACCGAAGTGCGGCTCGATGGCTCGAGCTACCGGCCGGGCGACCGGGTGCAGCTCGCCGTTCGGGTCTCCGAGCCCGCGCGGATCTACGTGCTCGCGGTGAGCGACGCGGGGGCCACCGTCCTGCTGCCCAATCGGCACATGCCCGACACGCGGATCGCGGCGGAGGAGTGGATCGAGTTTCCCGGCGACGAGCTCGCGGGGCGCGGAGTCGCCATGCATGCGGCCCTGCCGGAAGGGCGCACTCGAAGCCAGGAGGCGCTGATCGTGGTGGCCCTGCGCGGGCGGCGCCGGCTCGAGAATCTCTTTCCGGCGGCGGGCGATGCGTTTCGGAGCGCGAGCGGCGCCGAGGCGATGGCCCTCGCCAGCGAATTCCTCGCGCCACTGCTGTCGATTCCCGCCTCGGAGTGGACCTTCGATCAGGTCGTCTACTCGATCTCCGACGACTGATCGGATCGCCCGGGCGGAGTGCCGCGAGCTAGGGGGTCATGCGCAGCATGCGTCGGGTATCCGCGTAGGTCGGCGCGTGACTCGTGATGCCGCCGTCGACGCGCAGCAGCTGACCCGTCACATAGCGGGACTCATCGGAGGCCAGGAAGGCGACCATCGCGGCGATGTCCTCGGGCTGCCCGGCTTCGGCCGTCAGGTGGTGATCGAGGATCATCCGGACAGCCTCCTCGCTCAGGCCGACATCGACCGCCGGGGTCAGGATCAAACCGGGCAGGATGGCATTGCAGCGAATCCCGCGTTTGCCGTATTGCGTGGCGACGTATTGAGTCAAGCAGTTGACCGCGGCCTTCGACGTTGCGTAGGCGGTACCGGTGAGTCCGCCTAGCAAGGCGGCACCGGAGGAGGTGTTGATGATCGAGCCTCCGCCCGCCTCGAGCATGTGGGGGATGGCGTGCTTGCAGCCGAGCATCACGCTGCGGGTGTTGATCGCCATGGTGCGGTCCCAGACGTCCACGTCGAGGGAGTCGACCATCTCGTCGTCGCCGACGCGGGCAGCGCCCAGGGCTGCAGCATTGTTATGCAGGATGTCGAGGCGTCCAAACCGATCGACCGCCCGGTGGATCAGGGCTTCGAAGGCGGCCTCGTCCGAGACATCCGTATGGATCGCGATCGCGCGTCCTCCGGCTGATTCGATCTCGTCTGCGACGCGCCTTGCACCAGGCTCGTCGAGATCTCCGATCGCGACGGCCGCCCCCTCCGCGGCCAACCGTCGCGCGCTCGCACGGCCGATCCCCGAAGCGGCACCCGTGACGATCGCGACCCGTCCCCCCAGCCGATTCGGATCGCACGGCCTCGCCGGCTGCTCCTCTGCCAGTCATTCGCGTCTCCTCGCATCGCCGACAGCCTGCTCGCCCCGAGCGCCTGCGGCCCGGCCGGCTTGCCGGCCATGAGCGCCTGCGGCCCGGCCGGCTTGCCGGCCATGAGCGCCTGCGGCCCGGCCGGCTTGCCGGCCATGAGCGCCTGCGGCCCGGCCGGCTTGCCGGCCATAGAAAGTACAGTCCGACAGCGACATCCCGCTGTTGTACCCCTGCGCAGGCATGCCCGAAGTCGTGCGACCCGCCGCGAAGAGACCGACGATGGTCTCGCCCTCGGGCGTGAGGACGCGACCGTCGAGATCGGTCCGCAGCCCGCCTAACGTGAAGAAGGGATAGGGGAAGGTCTCGCGTCGCAGGTCGATCGCCCGAAAGGGCGGGCGGGAGAGCGTCGTGATCCACTCCGCACCCTTGTGGAAGAGCGGGTCTTCGCCGCGGGCGGCGCCCTCGTTCCAGCGGGCGAGGGTGGCGACCAGGGCGCCCTTCGGCATGCCAAGCCGGGACTCGAGCTCCTCGGGCGAATCCGCCTCGGCGGCGAGCGGGTAGGGCAGGAGCGGCTCCGAATAGCTGTCCGCATCGTGGATCAAATAGGTGACGCCTTCCTGACGCTTGAGCGCGACGTCCCCATGCACCGCCTGGTAGACGTCCTCGTTGATGAAGCGCTCGCCGCGGGCGTTCACCATGATTCCGCGCACCAGAGAACGGGGCTTGGAGAAGGGGATCATCACGCTGGCCGCGTCCATGCGCATCGCTTCACCGCCCGCTGCCATGCCCAGGCGAATCCCGAGGCCATCCTCGGCTTCGGTCCCGACGGGACTGCAGCCGAGCAGGGCCGGAGCATGGCGAGCGAGCATCTCCGGGTTGAAGCCGAAGCCGCCGGTGCAGAGGATCACGCCCCGCTCCGCAGCCAGCCATTTTTCTTCGGGGGGAGCCGAGCTCGCGTCGATCACGCCGACGCCCACGACCCCGCCGTGCTCGTCGATCACGAGCCGGGTGGTCTCGACGTTCGTTCGCAGGTCGATCCCTTCGCGTCGGACGACGTCGATCAGGGTCCGCATCAACACGACGCCCGAGTCGCCCTCGTTCTCGACGTTATGCCCGCGCGGCGCGGGCTTCGCGTGCTCGCAATAGGGATGGGCCGGCTCGCTCCCGGTATAGGTGAGCCCATCGGGTCCCGGCGGATTGGTCGCTTCCGTCGTCGGGACGAAGGTCGGTCGAAACGGAACGCCCTGCGCGACGAGCCAGTCGTAGTGCTCCGTCGCGCGCTCGACGAAGAAATCGATCTTGTCCTCGGGCGCGGCGGGACCGCACGCCAGCTTCATGTAGGCGGCCATCGCCTCGCGCGAATCGTCGAAGCCACAGGCCCGCTGGAGCGCCGTGCCACCGCCCAGGTAGAGCTGACCGGCGGCGCGAGCCGACGTACCGCCAGGCTCTCCCTGCTTCTCGAGCAAGAGCACTCGAGCGCCCGCCCGGTGTGCCTCGAGCGCGGCGCAGGCACCGGCCGAGCCGGCGCCTACGATGATCACGTCGACCGTCTCGGCCCACTCGGGAATCTCGCGTGCATCTCGAAGTCGGTCGGTGGCGAAGCGGGCGGGCATGACTGAGAGTATATCCACGTCGAGAACCGCGACGGCAAGCGGTTCCCGTCATCGATCGAGGCCCCGGTGCGCGTCTCGTCGTTCGTCGGGAGAGCTCGCCAGGAAGACTCGCTGAGAATACTCGTCACGGAGGCCCGGATGACGCAATCGATCGAGAGCCCCTCGCGCCACGGAAGTGCCAGCCCGAATGGGACGGCGCTCGGTACGGTGCGTATCTGCGACTTCACGGGGCAGCTCGCCGGAGCGGGGGCCACGAAATGGCTCGCGGCCTTCGGTGCCGAGGTGATCCGGATCGAGGATCCGGTGAATCAGGGCGCCTGGGACGTGCTGCGCAACATGTCCCCCTTCGTCGACGAGCGGCGCGGACCCGACTTCGGTGGCGGCTTCAATAACCACAACGTCGAGAAGAAGGGCATCACGCTGAACCTGCGGACCGATCGTGGCAAGCAGATTCTGACCGAGATCGTGGCGAAGTCGGACGTGGTCTCGGAGAACTTCGCGGCGGGCGTGCTCGACCGCTGGGGCTTCGGATGGGAGAAGCTACGGAGCATCCGCGAGGACATCATCTACGTCTCGAATTGCGGCTTCGGCCACACGGGGCCCTACGCGTCCTACAAGACCTGGGGCCCGATCGTGCAGGCGATGAGCGGGTTGACGTTTACCTCGGGCCTGCCGGACTCGGAGCCCGCGGGCTGGGGCTATTCGTACATGGACCACACGGGCGGCATGTACATGGCGCTGGCGATCCTCTACGCGCTGCTCCACAAGCAGCGAACGGGAGAGGGTCAATGGGTCGACCTCTCGTGCACCGAAGCGGGCCTGTCCTTGAACGGCCCGGCGATTCTCGACTGGAGCGTCAACGGGCGGCCGATGCGACGCAGCGATCAGCCGGAGGGCAACCGCAGCTCGTCTCCGCCGATGGCGCCGCACGGGATCTTCGCCTGTCGCGGAGACGACGAGTGGGTCTCGATCGCCTGTCGCAATGACGCCGACTGGGAGGTGTTGGCGGGTGTCATCGGCGAAGCCTGGGCGCGCGACGCAAGGTGGAAGACCCTCGCCGGTCGACTCGATCGACAGGACGAGCTCGAGGCGAAGCTCACGGCGTGGACCGAGGAGCGCGACAAGTTCGAGATCCAGCGCGAGGTGATCGCGGCGGGCGTGCCGAGCGCCGCCGTGCAGAAGCCGGCGGAGCGGATCGATCACGATCCGGGCACCTCCCAGTTCGGACTCTGGCCCGAAGTTCGGCACACGAAGATGGGGCGGGTGCGCGTGGACGGGTTGCCCGCGCATTTTTCGAAGACCGACTGGAAGATCGAGCAGGGCGGCCCTTGCGTGGGCGAGCACACGGATCAGGTGCTCGCCGAGCTGCTGGGCTACGACGCGGCGGAGATTGCGAAGCTTCACGAGGAGGGGGTCATATGAGCGCGCTCGCAGGAACTCGGGTCGTGGAGCTTTCGAACGAGCGCATCGCGTTCGCCGGCAAGCTGATGGGCGACATGGGGGCCGATGTCGTGCTCGTC
This sequence comes from uncultured delta proteobacterium, assembly GCA_963698485.1. Classification (GTDB taxonomy): domain Bacteria; phylum Myxococcota_A; class UBA9160; order UBA9160; family UBA4427; genus UBA4427. The sequence continues at coordinate 23,561 of CAVORA010000013.1, forward strand.
GAGCCGCCGGGCGGCAGCGCGAGTCGGCGCTACCCGCCCTTCGCGCAGGATGAGCCCGATCCCGAGAAGAGCCTCTACTGGTGGCATTACAACACCAGCAAGCGCAGCGTCGTCATCGATCTCGAACGGGCGGCGGGACGCGAGGCGTTCGAGCGGTTGATCGCCAGCGCCGACGTATTGATCGAGTCCGAGGTGCCGGGAAGGCTTGCGGCGCTCGGTCTCGATTACGATGCGCTGTCGAAGATCAAGCCGGACCTGATCCACGTGTCGATGACGCCCTTCGGTCGTGACACGGAGCGGAAGGCCGAGCCGGCCACCGACCTGACGATCCTGGCGGGAGGCGGGCCGGTCTGGAGCTGCGGCTACGACGACCACACGATCCCGCCGATTCGAGGCGGTGGGAATCAGGGCTACCAGACGGGCTGCCACTACGCGGTGCTCTCCGCGCTGACGGCGCTCTTCCATCACGGGGTGACGGGCGAAGGGCAATTCATCGATGTGAGCATGCACGCGGCCGCGAACGTCACGACCGAGATGTCGTCCTACTGCTACCTGGTGGCGGGTGAGACGGTGATCCGGCAGACCGGGCGACACGCGATGCCGATGATGACGATGCCCGTCCAGATCGAGTGCAAGGACGGACGTTATGCGACGACGGGGATGCCGCCGCGCTCGCCGGCGGGCTTCGGCGATCTCTACGACTGGCTCGACGAGCTCGGTCTGGTGTCCGAGCTGCCCGAAGCGCTCTTCCTGGACAACGCGCGCCATCGAGAGTCGATCGGCTTCGCCGACATCGGCGTCGACGACGAAGTGACCGCGATCTACTCGGCCGCCCGGGAGGCGATCGCCCTGATCTGTCGGAATCTGCCCGTCGACGAGTTCTTCAATGGCGCCCAGCAGCTCGGCCTCACGGTCGGTGCGATCCTGTCGCCCGAAGAGGCCTACGAGGATCCCCATTTCGTCGCTCGTGGCTTCCAGGTCGAGGTCGATCATCCCGAGCTCGGTCGATCGATCCGCTATCCGGGCGCGCCCTACCAGCTGCCTGCCAGCCCCTGGCGGATCAGCCGCCGGGCCCCGAGGCTCGGTGAACATGGAGACGAGATCCTCGGTGATCTCGGTCTGGACGCGGCAGCGCGCGCGGAGGTGTGTTAGGTGGCGAATCGGGACGATCAAGGCAAGCCGCGCTCGATCGAGGAGGGGGCACAGGCCTTCCTCGCGCAGAACCGTGCTCCGGTCGAGATCGAGGCAGATTGGAATGACTGGATCAACCGGGGAGGCTCGGAGGTCTGGGCTCGGCCCGGGCTCTCGAGAGCCGAGCGCAGCATCGCGACGATCTCGATCATGTCGGTCCTGCGCGACGAACACACGCTGCGGGTCCACGTCGAAGCGGGCCTCGCCAACGGCCTGTCGCGGCTGCAGATCGGCGAGGTGATCATGCATAGCGCCGTCTATGCGGGGGTGCCCCAGGCGCTGCGCTCGATGCAGATCGCCTACGAGGTCTTCGAGAAGCTCGATCGCGCCCAGGCCAACGTGGTCGGCACCGGCGACTGAGGGCCACGGGGTCATGCGTTCGTCGTGAACGCCGCGGCCTCGGGGGCGTTGCGCGCCGATCAGTCGATCGACGCGCGGGCTCGCGCCACGACCGTCTGCCCTTCGGCGGTCGTGCGCAGGCTGGGGCTGAGCGTTCGCAGCGTTACGCTCGTTCGCTGACGCGCGATGTCGTAGGCGAGCACTGCATGTTCCCACTCGAAGCGCGCCGGTCCGTAGAGAACGGCCAGGGAACGGGCGGGCAGGGGGACGCGCACGCAGATCGGCTCCTCGACCCGGCGCTCGCTGCCCTCGACCTCGCTCCCCGGCCGACCCAGCAGGAAGCTGAGCCATGCATCCGATTCGAGCGAGAGATCGGCGATCAGCTCGCCGTAGGCGAACGTGTCGTCGAGATGGAAGTCGAGATTCGATGCCCGCTCCGGTTGGTAGCGGAGCACGAATACGTCGGTGGTTTCGAAGGGCTCGAGCGCCGAGTCGAGCAGCTCGCGATCGAGCCCTGTGAGCCCTTCGTCGTCGCGCACGCACCGGCGCAGCCGCTGCTCGATCCGGCGGGCGTAGGCCGGGACGCCGCGAAAAGCCTGCGGGTTCATCCGGCGCTTGTTGAAGTTGATTTTGGGGCCGTAGTGCTGCTTTCCCTTGCCGCTCTGCGCCGGGAGGAAGGGCTTCTGCTCGATCTCCGTCAGCAGCGACGCCGCCTCGGCGGAGCTGAGGAACTCGGGATAGACCCGAACGCCCCGGAAGTCCGGGTAGCCCGGCACCGACTGCGTCTCCAGGTCGAAGAAGTGCAGCGGCGGCCCTCCGGCGCAGACCGGCGCGGGTGTCGGGCGATCGACCAGGAGGGCGGGGCAGGGCACCGGATCGTCCATCTTGAAGCGCGCTCGGACGCCGGGGTCCAGACAGCGCGCGCACCAGCGAACGCCGGTGCAGGCGCACGGCTTCCGGTCCTTCGCGGCCTTCGAGGATTCCATCGCGTGGCTGAGACTCCCATACCGACGGTCGCGCGCATGCGCTCCGTCGCGTCGCTCCGTGCTCGCGAGAGACTAGAGGGGGTCGCTGGCTCGCGCTTCCAGCGTACGCTGTGCGAGACTCGCCGGGTGCATCCCGGTCGCGATCGCGCGCGGGATGCGGGCGCCCCGACGCCCCGAACCGACGCGATCGGCGTGGAGAGGCGCGAGTGTCTTCGACTTTGGTCGTTCCTTTCGAGCTCGAGGCACGGGACGAGGACCTTCTCGACCTCGATCGCCGCCTGGCCGCGACGCGCTGGCCCGAGCCGGAGGACGGGGGCTGGGAGCGCGGCACCGATCCCGCCTGGCTGCGGCGGCTGGTCGCCTACTGGCGCGACGAATACGATTGGCGCGCGCGGGAGGCATGGCTTCGAGAGGTGCTGCCGGGCGAACGCGCGCGGGTGCGGGGGCTCGATCTCCACTTCTCACGGATTCCGGGTCGTGGGCCCTCGCCGCTGCCGCTGCTCCTGCTTCACGGTTGGCCGAGCAGCTACGTCGAGATGCACAAGCTCGTCGGCCCGCTATCGGATCCGGCAGCCCATGGCGGATCTCCCGCCGATGCCTTCGACGTCGTCGTGGGCACGCTCCCGGGCCACGGATTCTCGAGCGCGCCGGCCGATCCACTCTTCGGCGCCGACGAGGCGGCGGACTGCTTTCGGGATCTGATGGTGGACGTGCTCGGGTACGAACGCTTCGGGGCCCATGGCGGCGATCGCGGCGCCTTCGTGGCCACGGGACTGGCGCATCGCCATCCCCGCCACCTCGTCGGGATCCATCAGACGTTGCCCATGGCGATTCCCGCCGCGCCGCCCAGCGAGGAGGATCTCGCCTGGCTCGGCGACACCGCGCAGTGGAGCGCCGAAGAGGGCGGCTACTCGGCGCTCCAGGGAACTCGGCCACTCTCGATCGCCTACGGCCTGGACGATTCGCCGGTCGGCCTCGCCGGCTGGCTGTGCGAGAAGTTCTATGCGTGGAGTGATTGCGACGGGGATCCGCTCCACGTCTTCTCTCGGGAGGAGCTGCTCGACAACGTGATGATCTACTGGCTAAGTCGGTCGATCTATCCTTCGATGCGTTTCTACTGGGCCCACCGACAGGCGCCTCCCGCCGCGGTGCGGCCGGAGCGGATCGACGTGCCGACGGGGATTGCGCTCTTCCCCAAGGAGGTCATGCGTCCGCCTCGCTCGGCCGTCGCGCGCAAGTACGATCTGCGTCGCTGGTCCGAGCCGGCTCGCGGCGGGCATTTTCCGACCCTCGAAGCGCCCGACGTGCTGATCGACGAGCTGCGCGCGTTCTACCGCGAGCTGCGTTAGTTCAAGGGCGAGGTGGCGCGAGCCCGATCACGGCGTCGCGCCCCTTCCCGCGCCCCGGCGAGGGGGGCGCATTGCCCATCGAAAGGTCTAGAATGAAAGCGGGCGCGGCGGAACGTTTCGATGCGCGATGGTTTTGCCCGAATGCCCTTCGTTCTACCGTTGTCCTCAAGGAGGAAAACTCATGGCCGCGCCCGCCTCGCTCTCCAAGCAGCCCGCCTCGCCGATCGCCGACTGGGTGATCGATGCCGATACGCACATCACCGAGCCGCCGGATCTCTTCTCGAGCCGCCTGCCCTCGAAGTGGAGGGATCGCGCGCCGAGCGTGATCGTGAACGAGCGTGGCAGCGAGGAATGGGTGGTCGGCAATCAGAGCCCGATCACGCCGATCGGTCACACGGCGACCGCCGGTTGGAAGGAGCCCTTTCCTTCGGCCCCCTCCGGCTTCTCGGAGTGCCCGAAGGCCTCCTATGACGCGCACGCACGGCTCGAGTACATGGATTCCCTGGCGATCTGGGCGATGGCGCTCTACCCGAACGTGGGGGGCTTCGGGAGTCAGGTCTTCCTCGGACTCGAAGAGCCGGAGCTGATGCTTGCTTGCGTGCGGGCATACAACGACTTCCTGACGGATTGGGCATCACCCGCCCCCGAACGCTTCATCCCGATCACGGCGCTTCCGTTCTGGGATGTCGAGGCCTCGTGTCGAGAGATCGAGCGATGCGCCAAGAAGGGTCACAAGGGCATCCTGTTCACGGGCGAGCCGCAGTCCCACGGCATGCCCGTGCTCGCGAATCCCCATTGGAATCCGCTCTGGGAATGCGCCCAGGCGCATGACCTGCCGATCAGCTTCCATATCGGTGCGGGCAACTTCACGGGCGCGCAGTTCTGGACACCCGAGCGGATCGAGCATTACGGGTCGGGCTCGGTGAACGGCATGTTCACGACCGGGCTCTTCCTCGACAACGCCAAGCAGATCGTCGACCTGCTCTTCTCCGGAGTGTTGGCGCGCTACCCCGAGCTCAAGTTCATCTCGGTCGAGAGCGGAATCGGATTCATTCCCTTCCTGCTCGAATCCTGCGACTACACCTTCGGATACGGTCAGGTGCGGAAGGAGCGGCCCGAGATGAAGCTGTTGCCGAGCGAGTATTTCGCACGCCAGGTCTACGCCTGTTATTTCTTCGAGGAGTACGCACCGGCTCATCTGCTCGATCGGATCCCCGAGGACAACATCCTCTTCGAAACCGATTATCCGCACCCCGTCTGTCTCTACGGGAACGTGCGCGAGAAGATCGACGCGGGCCTGGGCGAGGCAAAGCCCGAGCATCGCAGCAAGCTCCTCTGGGACAACGCTGCGAGGATCTACCGCGTCGATCCTCCGACCCGCGAGGCCTCGCTCGCCTGAATCGCTATGCGGACGCGCTCGCAAGCAGCGCCGCGAGCAGGGTCCAGAAGGAATGCAGCAGGAGAAGTCAATGGCGAGAACTCCTCTCGAGAAGTCCCCGGAGCCGGATCTCGGGACCGATCTGATCCCGAAGGAGCGCTACACGTCGCGGGCTTTCATGGAGCTCGAGTTCGAGCGCATGTGGTCACGCGCCTGGCTGATGGCCGGCCCGACGGCCGATCTCGAGGAGGTGGGGGACTACTTCACCTTCGAGATCGGGCGTGAGTCGATCATCGTCGTCCGCTCGGCCCCGGATCGGATCGACGCCTTCCATAACGCCTGCCAGCATCGCGGCTACCGGATCTGCGAGCAGGAGCGTGGCCACGACAAGACCTTCGTCTGTCCCTACCACCTCTGGGCCTACGATCTGCGCGGAAAGCTTCGCGGCGTGCCCGATCGCGAGGACTATCCACAGGGAATTCCTGACGATGCGCGGCTGCAGCCCGTCCAGTGCGACGTCTGGGGAGCCTGGGTCTTCGTGAACATGGACCTCGCGGCCGAGCCTCTCGCCGAGTATCTGGGCGAGGCCGGCGAGCATCTCGAGGCCTACCACTTCGATCGCAACTACGCGCTCACCGAGGACATCACCTTCCTCTGGGACTGCAACTGGAAGGTCGGCGTCGACGCCTTCAACGAGGTCTATCACGTCCAGGGGATCCATCCCGAGCTGCTCGAGATCAGCGATGATGTCGATTGTCCGATCGATCTCTATGGCAAGCACTCGCGATTCCTGTTCAAGGTGGGCGTGCCGAGTCCGCGCTGGACGGACACGAAGGCGCGAGCTGCGGGGTATCGCGACCGAAACGAGGTGACCAGGGAGATGGCGAACGTGCTCGAAGCCTTCGGGCTGCAGCCGAAGGACTTCGACGGTCGCGTCGACGAGATTCGCCCCGCGCTGATCCAGGCGCTGCGCGCGACGGCCGAGCAGGCCGACCTCGATTTCGACGATCTCGAGGACGAGCAGCTCTGGATGGACGTCCATTACTCGTTCTTCCCGAACGTCACCTTCAATATCAGCCCGGGTCATTTCTGGCTCTTCCGTTCGCGCCCGCACCCGACCGATCCGGACAAGATGTACTGGGACTACCAGAACTACGCGCGGATCCCTCGTGGCGCCGACCGACCGCCGCGCCCGGTCCATCGACATGCGGTCTGGGGAGACGGCCAGGAGAAGGAGCTGCATCTGGCCCTCCGCCAGGACGGAGACGCCGCCGCACCGATCCAGGCGGGCATGCACTCGCGTGGCTTCGAGGGGCTCCATCTAGCAGCCCAGGAGCGCAGGATCCGCCTCTTCCACAAGGTGCTCGGCGACTACATCGAGGGATCGGCCCGACGAGGATCGGAATGAGATATCAGATGCTGGGCGAGACGGGGATCTCGGTGAGCCGCCTGTGTCTCGGGGCGATGATGTTTGGCGCGATGGGAAACCGCGACGAGGGCGAGTGCGTCTCGATGGTTCATCGTTCGCTGGACGCCGGCATCAACTTCATCGATACCGCCGACACCTACTCGAAGGGCGAGTCCGAGAAGATCGTGGGACGCGCGCTCGCCGGGGGGCGTCGCGACGACGTGATCCTGGCGACGAAGTTCTACAACCAGATGGGCAGTGATCGCAATCGTCGCGGAGGGTCCCGCCGCTGGATCGTGCGAGCGGTCGAGGAGAGTCTCGAACGGCTGGGGACCGACTATATCGACCTCTACCAGATGCATCGCTTCGACGAGCGAACGGCGCTCGAGGAGACGATGCGTGCGCTCGACGATCTGGTGCGTTCCGGGAAGGTGCGGGCGATCGGTTCGTCGATGTTCCCGCCGGACCGGATCGTCGAGGCCCAGAATCTGGCGACGAATCAGGGATGGACGCGCTTTCGTTGCGAGCAGCCCTGGTACTCGATCTTCTCGCGGGAGATCGAGCGCTTCGTTCTACCCGCCTGCGAACGCTATGGCATGGGCGCGATCGTGTGGAGCCCGCTCGACGGAGGCTGGCTGGCGGGTCGCTATCGCCGACCCGAAGACGTCACCGAGGACACCCGGGCTGCGCTGACCCAGCGGATGGTCGGCGGGCAAACCGGGTTCTTCGATCGCGTGCATGCAACGAAATTCGAGCTCGTCGACCGACTCGAAGAGATCGCGAGCGCCGCGGGTCTCTCGCTCTCCCACCTCGCGCTGGGCTTTGCCCTCGAACATCCGGCCGTGACTTCGGTCATCATCGGGCCGCGCACCCCTCCTCAGCTCGAGGACCTGCTGGCGGCCGCAGACCTGCGGCTCAGCCCCGAAACCCTCGACGCGATCGATGCGCTGATCCCGCCGGGCTCGAACGTGAATCCCCTCGAGAACGGGATGGTTTCGCTCGTGGCGCTCTCGCCGCGTCGCCGTCGGCGCTGAGCGAGCGCCAGCGTCCCGGCGAAGCGGTGCCTCCGGAGAAGACCGGAGCGGCATCATCAAGCACGTCACGGATCAGGACGGCGGGGCGAGGCATTTCGGTCTGCATTTCACGCAGATCAAGAAGACCCATCGCAGAGCGATCGAGGACTACGTGCGGACGCGCCTGGACTGAAGGTGCGCTCGTGTCTGCGAGACCCGGCTCAGCTCTTCCCGGAGCGCACGAACTGTCGGAAGGCCGAGGCGCTCCAGTTGTCGTGATCCTCGCCCCAGCCGCGCTTGCCGTCATCCCATTGCCAATCCGTCAGACAATTCCAGGTCCATAGATTCGGGTTCAGGTGGACGCCGATCTTGTTATGCGTGGTGCCCTCGGCTTCGAGGCTGCGGCCGAGCTCGTCCTTTCCGGTGATCCGGACGCGTGTCGGGCAATGGTCCTTGCGTTCGAGCACCTCGCGGGTGCCCTGCGCGAGCTTCGACCAGACGCCGTCGCGCAGCAGGAATCCATGGATGCCGACGTGGCCGTCTCCGAAGTTGGCCGTGATGATGTGCCAGGCATCCTGGTCCGACATCGTGGCATAGGTGTAGCCGCCGTTCTTGTTGGGCGCGTTCGGGTGGAGGGTCGCTCCGATCTGGGATCGCACGCCCCAGGAGCGGTCGCGCATGCCGAAGGCGTCGACCTCGATCGTCTCGTCCTCGATCCGGATCGTTCCCGTATAGCGACCGGGCTGATCGAGATGGCCGCCTGCCAGACGATTGGGCTCGCAGATCCCCTCATAGGTGAGATGGACCTCGACCTCGCCCGAGTCCTGATCCACGTAGTGGAGCTCGTATCGCGAGAGCGGCTCGAGACATTTGTAGTGGATGCCGTTCATCAATCGGATGTCGCTGAGCTCCTGGTCGGCGGGAATCGGCAGATGCCAGAGGTTCTTGTGATAGAGGCAGTTCCAGATCTCGGATCCCGTGTCGTCCCAGAGGATGCAAGCGCCCGAAGTCACGCCCTGGTTCTTTCGAAAGAAAGGATAGATCTGGCCGGAGAGGCGACGCTCGGGAACCGCGAAGGTGAACCAGCAGGTCTCGGTCCAGAAGGGGTCGTCGGTCGTCGGGGGATGAAACTGGTCGTCGGGATGAATGTCCATGTGCGCGCGCCTCCTCGGGTTGACCGACGAAGCGTATCGCGATCAGCCGACACTGCGCGAGACGAATCAACGGGTCTCGAGAAGCTCTGCAGAGGTGCTCAGCTCGAGTCTTCCATGCCGCGCCGGAACGGGATCGCGATGCGCATCCCGGGGCGCTCGACCGCGATACCCCGCACGATCTTCGGCGTGTAGCGCCACTGGCGCACGGCTTCGAGGGCGGCCGCGTCGAAGGCGTTCGTCGGCTCAGCGGCGATCACGCGGACGTCGCGAACACCACCCGAGGCCGTGATCGTGAACTCGACGAGCACCCGACCCTCGAGGCCTCGCGCGAGCGCTCTCTCGGGATAGCGGGGCGGCACGCGGACCAGCGGAACCGCGTCGCCATCTGCAGAGCTCGGCGCCCGCCATGCGTTCTGTCCCGCACCCGGATCGATCGGCGTGTCTTCCCGGTGGATCGGTATTTCGATCGGCGCCGTTGTCGGAGTCGTGATGATCGGGACCTCGAAGGGCGCGGGCTGCTCGGGGCGAGCGGGCGGCTTCCGGGGGATCTTCTCCGCCGGTTGGTCTGGGCGCACCGTGACCCACGGAACGAGAGCGGGCGGTTGGATCGGGACGATGAGCTCTTCGAATGCGATCAAGGCGGTCATCGCCCAGAAGAGCAGGGCGGTGGCGCCGGCGGCCGGGAGCGCGGCGCCGAGGTGACGGATCGTCATGCGGTGGACCTCACGAGATGGCGGGAGCGGATCTCATGAACGGAAACCGGAGGCAGGGATGGGGTTCATGTGCGCGGCGGTCCGGATGCAGGCGACGCACACGTCGCGTACGACCGAGTCAGCTCAGGTCGAGTGCGCGAAGAAAATCCCGGCGCAGATCGCGAACGTCTTCGATCCCCACCGAGATCCGCACCAGGCCGTCGACGACACCTGCGGCTCCGAGCTCTTCGACGGTCATCTCCGAATGCGTCGTCGTGGCCGGATGACAGGCGAGCGATTCCATGCCGCCCAGGCTGACGGCATTCTTCGTGATCTCGAGATGGCGCAGGAAGTCGAACGCGGCCTTCTTGCCTCCCTCGAGCACGAGCGAGAAGACCGCACCGGGATGATCGCATTGGGCCTCGAAGATGCGACGCTGGTCGGGCTCCTCGAAGAACATGGGATAGTGGATATGCTCGACCTTCGGATGCTCGGCGAGCGACTCGGCGAGCTCGGCGGCGTTGCGACTCTGATGGTTCATTCGCAGCGAGAGCGTCGGCAGGCGGCTGTCGAGGAGCCATGACTCGTCGGGCTGCAGGATGTTCCCCAGCAGCGCGCGCGTCGACTTCAGCCGCGCGATCAGCTCAGGGTCGCGTGCCGTGGCGACGCCGCCCAACATGTCGCTGAAGCCGGCCAGGTATTTCGTGGCCGAGTAGACGCAGAGATCCGCGCCGAGCTCCAGCGGATGCTGGAAGACCGGACCGAGGAAGGTGTTGTCCACCACGATCCGGGCGGGCTCCGCGCGCTCGCTCGCAGCCTGCACGGCCGCGGCGATATCGGTCATCCGCAGCGTCGGGTTGGCGGGCGTCTCGAGCAACACGACCCGCAGATTCGTCGTCTCCCGGATCGCGCGCTCGAGCGCGGGACCGTCGCCGGCGGGTACGGCGACCGGATTGATGCCCCAGGGCACGAGCATCTCGTAGATCAGATGATGGGTCCCGCCATACACGGGAACCGTATGAACGAGTCCGCTGCCGGGTCGACAGAGCTCGAGCAGGATCGTCCCGATCGCGGCCATGCCGCTATTGAAGACGACCGCGCCCGTGGCACCGCGATCCAGGGGGACGATCTGGTCTTCGAGAATCTCGGCATTCGGATGGGAGAGGCGGGCGTAGATGAGCTCCGACTCGTGCTGCGGATCCTCGGGCTGCTTGCCGAGGGCGACCGCGAAGGAGCGCTCTGCGGACTCGGGGCTCGAGAAGACGTAGGTCGAGCTCCGGAAGACCGCCGGGCGAACCGAGCCGACCGAGAGTCGAGGGTCGAAGCCCCGGGTGAGGACATCGGTCTCGGGGTGATTGGGCGCCTTCGAGGCTTCGGGCCGAGCGCCCGTCCGTGTGGATCCGGGTCCCTTCCGCTGCCGGGCTATGCGCGGGTGGTCGGGGCCATTCCGAGGGTCGTTCGAACGGGGCATCTCGCGCCTCCACTCTCCGAATCGGATGCGCGGCATGCGCGCTTGAGGGGCGCCCTATGAATCTCCGAGGATGAATCTCCGAGAATGGGGGGCGTACACTTCGGTCCGGCTCAGCCGGCCTTGCGCGCGCGCATCCGAGCCTCCACCTCCTTGAAGTCGACGCGGACGAAGAGCGCCGTCGCCGTCGCGGTCAGCGTCTCGCCCGCGTGACACGTCGCCTCGGCCTGGATGCGTCGTTCGCGTTCACCGGTGATCCAGGCCTCCAGGCGAAGGTCCTCGTCGATCGGAGTCAGGTGTCGATACTCGACCGAGAGCTTCGCCGTCACGCCGGGCGGGGGCGTGAGGGCCATCGTCGCGCCGAGCATCTCGTCGAAGAGCGCGGCGACCCAACCGCCATGGACGCCTCGCGGCGGGCCTTCGTAGACGCGGGAGAGCCGCGCGTGCCCGAGCACGAAGAGCGAGCCGTCCTCGCGTTGGGCCATCTCCATCGTGAGCGGGGGGGCAACGGCGTTCAGCTGCCCGCGCACGGGCGATAGCGTATCGAAGATGCTCGCCGTGCTGGGCCGGCCGGTCGCGTCGACAGCGAAGGCGTGTGGCGCCTCCGTCTCGTACCAGCGTGGACGCACGGGCCCTTCGAGCTGCGCTCGGGCACGGCCCAGCTCGGCCAGCGCGCGGCGGGCCGCCTCCGCATCGACCTCGTGATCGAGCAGCGCTCGAGCCATCTCGCGCAGCGCGTTCGCCAGCTCGAGGTTGGCGTCGTCGTCGGCGTCGGCCATGAATTCCTCTGCGCGTCCTTCGAGCGCTCTCGCGGATCTGTGGGCGATCGATCGAGACGGCTGTTCCGATACAGAGACGGCTGTTCCGATACAAAAAAGCCGCCAGACAGAAGAGCCCCCGTCCCCACGCAGAGCGCGGCGACGGAGGCTCGACTTCATCGGTTCAGTCCGGACCGAGTGTTCCCGATCCGCGGAGCCATGTCAGCCCCTCGTGTCGCTCGGTTGCGCGAGGCGCTCCGCGGCGGGCGCGCGGCCTTCGACAGGGCTGACCGGTCGTCGGGGCGAGCCTCGATCCGATGGGTCAAAATCTCGAAGCCTTTGGGATTCGATCGGGGAGGCCGACATGACCGAGCTGGAGAGACGACCCGCGGACACGACGATCGACGAGCTGCTCGAGCTCGTGGGCCGGGACGGTGCGATGATTCTGGAGGGCGTTCTCTCCCGTGCGCAGGTCGATCGGGCGCTCGAAGAGGTCATGCCCTACGTCGAGGCGACCCGGCCCGGCCACGATGATTTCAGCGGCCGGTTCACGACGAGAACCGGCGCCCTCGTGGCGCGGTCCCCCGCGAGTCGCGAGATGATCACGCATCCGACGGTGCTCGGAGCGGCCCGTCGTTTCCTGGCGCCTTTCTGTGAACGCATCCAGCTTCACCTCTCGCAGGTGATCCGGATCAGCCCCGGACAGGAGGCGCAGCTCGTCCATCGAGATCGCTGGGCCTGGGGTACGCATCTCGATCGCCTCGAGCCCCAGTTCAACACCATCTGGGCGCTCAGCGATTTCCGGCGCGAGAACGGGGCCACGCAGGTCGTCCCAGGCAGCATCGACTGGCCGGATACCCGTCGACCCGAGCCCGAGGAGATCTGTTACGCGGAGATGGAGCCGGGCTCGGTGCTGCTCTATTCAGGTTCGGTCTTTCACGGCGGCGGCGCGAACGTCTCCAAGGGCGACCGGATCGGCGTGAACATGACCTATGCGCTCGGCTGGCTCCGGCAGGAGGAGAATCAGTACCTCTCCTGTCCGCCCGAGATCGCTCGGGATCTCGATCCGGAGCTGCAGGATCTGATCGGCTACACCCTCGGCAATTACGCGCTCGGGTACTACACGCCGCCGCTGCCGCCTGGAGAAGGGCCGGAATCGGTCGGTCCCGAGCATGCGCTCGGTCGTTCGGTCGAGGACAACCGATTCGGCTCCGACGAGCTCTATGACAGCCTGACCGCGAAGGTGATGTCGAGCGACGACTAACAGGAGCGCAGTCTCTGGATCGACGCGGTCCGGGTCAGCCGCGGGGGTGATTCTGGCGAGTGCACGCCGAGTCAGAGCGCCTGCGGGTCCCGGGTGAAGGGCGCGACGAGGAAGATCAGCAGGGGCAGGAAGGCCAGCGTGTGCAGCCCCGCCTCGTAGGACCCGAAGACGGACTTCGTGGTTGCGAGCATCGCAGGGCCGAGCGCACTCGCGATCACGATGACCATCATCATCACGCCCTGGATGGCGCCAAGGTGGGTCCTGCCGAAGAAGTTCGGCAGCGCGGCCACCGTCAGCGGACCATAGAAGCCGCCGGAGAACCCCCAGCCCGCCAGGCAGGCCGCGTAGAGCAGGGGCTCTCCCAGATGCGGCGCCAGCCCGAACATCAGTGTCTGCCCGACCATCATGGCCATGATCAGGAAGCGCATCGGAAAGCGGTCGATGGCCATTCCCATGGTGATCCCGGTCGGGACGCTGAGGAGCGTGATGGGCAGGAAGATCCCGAGCGCCTGGGCCTCCGTGAGACCCGCCTCGGCCCCGAGATCGACGATATGGAGCGCGATGCCCGTGCCGACCATCGCGTGGTTCGCGACCGCGAGCGTGACGATCCAGAAGGCCGCGGTTCGGATCGCCTCGGCGCGGGTGAAGTCGCGTCCGCGCGGCTCGCGGCGATCGATCGCCCCGGCCGGTGCGGTCGAGCCGGGCCGGATCGTCCGGTCTCGAGGCGGTCCGCCGTCGATCTCGAGTCCGCAATGCTCCGGGCTCTCCCGGAAGAAGGCCCACGCGAAGAGGGCCATGCCGACGCCAACGACGAGCGCCATCTCCTGCCACGCACCGCGCCAGCCCGAGCTCGCGACCCAGCCCGCAAGCAGCAGCGGCGATCCCGCGAAGGCAAAGCTCGCGAAGGGACCCGAGATGGAGGAGACCAGCCCCCGCTTGCGCTCGAACCAGCGACCTAGCATCGTTCTACAGACCAGCGTGAGCACACCCTGGCCAGCGAAGCGAAGTCCCAGGAATCCGATCGTGAGCAGCGCGTATGCCGCGCTCTTGCGTCCGATGCCTAGATCGGCGACCCGCACCGACATCTCGTCGATCTGGCTGAGGAGTCCCAGGACGCAACCGAGACCCATCGAAGAAAAGATCGCACTCCAGCGGACGCCGAAGCGGTCGATCATCGTGCCCGCATAGGGGAGCATCAGGCCACTGGCGAGCGTCCCCATCAGATAGGCATTGCTGAAGTCGACTCGCGAGAGCCCGGTGACCGCGAGCAGTGGCTCCGTGAACACCGAGACGCCGATCGTCTGTCCGGGCGCGCTCATCACGAGTCCGATGGTCGAGACGACGAGGATGACCCAGCCGTAATAGAACGGAAGGGCGGCCGGCCGGAAGGGAAAATCGGGTCTCATGATGCGCGCTATTTCAGCGCACTCGAACGACCCGGTCGATCGTGCCGCTCGAAGGAGCTCGGATTCGGGTCGGCGGGTCGGCTCGTGGAGCGACGTCTGCTACGTTCGCGCTACCCCTCGACTATGACGCACTCTGGAAGCTGATTCCCGGTGCGCGAGGGCAAGACGATGTCCAATCGTCGTTTCGACGTGATCTACTTCGCTGTCTTCCTGCTCGTGGTCGGGCTGGGTTACTGGGCGGCCACCCGGGACGACGAGGAAGTCGACGTCGCCTCCCTACCCGACTTCTCCCTGCCCTCGATCGAGATCGAAGCCCCCTCCGAGCTCCCGTACACGTTCGTCCGCTTCGCGCGCCCGGAAGCGCCCAGGCTACGACTCTCCGAGAACATGGCGTCCGTGATCGTCGAGGTCCGGACGGCGCTGCTCGAGAGCTCGGCGCCCGTCGAGGTCCGCGTCGAACCCCGGCTGGCGAATCGCCTCGAGTAGCAACGAGGCGTCTCGCGCAGCTCATCACCCGCCAAGACTCGAGCCGTTGGCCTGGACGGCACGATGGCCGGCGCGTCCGAGCGCCGGGCTTCGAAGGCCGAGTCGGTCTAGCCGATCAGCCGGCTCCCGAGGTAGACGACTGCGGCGGTCGGGATGCCGAGGTAGATCGCCAACCCGAAGCAGGCGGCTGCCAGGCGAAAGACATCCAGCTGCCGCTCGTCGCAGGCAGCCTTGGTTTGCCTCGGACTCACATGCCAATACTGCTGGCTGGCCTCATCGCCCGCGAAGCCCTCGGCTGAGCGGAATCGCACGACTCGATCGGCTGCGAGCGTGCGGCCCTCGAGTCTCTTCGGGTAGTGGTCGTGACGGATGATCGCGTTCATGCGGAGCCCCCCGTGCGGCCTCACCGGCCTTGGATAGAGCAGACCAGATAGCCGTATTCGAGTCCGTGATACCGATCACGCGAAGTCGTGGTTGAAAAACAACGCCATTCGAAAGGTTCCGTATCGACTTCTGGACCGGATCTGCTCGAGATCAGACGCCGTCGGAATCTAGATTCGAGTCCGCGAGGGGGAAGGCCAACCCCCGCAGGCGATGACGTAAACGGGAGCTGCAAGGGAAAGAAGTCGATCGTCTTGCAAGCTCCGAGGCCTGATCCCATCACTGCTCGCCGCGGGGGAGCTCGGACCGGTCGGTCGCGCTGCCATCGTTGCCCTGCAGGATGTTCGTGGCCAGCGCGAGCATCGATGCGACGTCACTCAGGTTGGCGGGGATCACGAGACTGTTCGCGCTCTTTGCCAGGGACCCGAACTCCGCGACGTACTGCTCGGCGACCCGGAGCTTCATGGCCTCGCTTCCGCCGGGTGCGTTGACGGCGATGGCCACCTGCCGCAAGCCTTCGGCAGTGGCCGTGGCCACCGCCTGGATCGCTGCGGCCTCGCCTTCGGCCTCGTTGATGCGCTGCTCACGCGTTGCCTCGGACTCCTTGATGACCTTCTGCTTCTGGCCTTCGGCCCGGTTGATCTGGGCATCTCGTACGCCCTCGGACTCGAGGATCACCGCGCGCTTCTCCCGCTCCGCGCGCATCTGCTTCTCCATCGCCTCGATCACGTCAGCGGGCGGGTTGATGTTGCGGATCTCGTAGCGAAGGATCTTCACGCCCCAGGGATCGCTCGCGAGATCGACCTCGCGTACGACGTTGCCGTTGATGGCCGCCCGCTCCTCGAAGGTTCGATCGAGATCGATCTTTCCGATCTCGCTCCGGAGCGTGGTCTGGGCGAGCTGGGAGATCGCGAAGCCGTAGTCCTGGATGCCGTAGGAGGCTCGCTCCGGATCCAGGATCTGCATGTAGAGGACGCCGTCGACACCGACCTGCACGTTGTCCTTGGTGATGCAGATCTGCTCGGGAATGTCGATCGCCATCTCCTTGAGCGAATGCTTGTAGGCGATGCGTTCGACGAAGGGCACCAGGATATGGAAGCCCGCGCGCAGGGTCCGACTGTATTTGCCGAGATTCTCGATCACGTAGGCCTGCTGCTGAGGAACGATCGTCGCGGTCTTGGCGACGACGACGATGGCCAGCACAACCAGTCCGATGATCGCAATCGTGAACAGCTCCATCTGAGAGATCCTCCTCGGGTCCGAGAGTCAGGGGCGGGGGCGGAAGGGCATGGCTCAGGGCTCGGCCCGGATCTCGAGCTCGAGACCATGGGCGCGAGACACGCGACATCGTGTGCCGGCAGGAATCGGGGCATTTCCGAGATTGCGCGCGGTCCAGGTCGTTCCTCGCATCGTGACGGCGCCCCTCGCGCCGGGCGCGATCTCATCGATGGCGGTCGCGAGGTCGCCTTCGACCCCTTCTGCGATCTCGCGCTCCGCCGGCGGCCGAAGCATGGAATAGACCCGGCGCCGGAAGAAGACCAGCGAGCCGATCGCCAGGCCCGCAAAGACCACCCATTGCTGCCAGGCGACGAGCCCGAGTCCGGACAGCTCGAGCAGTCCGACGATGAGAGCGGAGGCGCCGAGCAGCACGAGATAGAACTCGAGGTCGACGAAGGTCATCTCGGCAACGAGCAGGATCGCTCCGACCGCAATCCATCCCCACCACGGCATCCCGGTCCCCCCAGACACGATCATCGTGTGCCGCGGAATGTATCACAGGCCGACCGACAACACGCCTAATAGGCTGGTTCGTAATTCACCCGAAGCGAACCGAATGGAGACCGAACGCCTAACGGTTGAGCCTCGGAATCCGATCGGGCGAAGTGCCTCCGCGCCGGGCTTCTCTATCTCAGGGATTCGAAGCCCCGCCGCCGATGCTCCAGAATCGGGGGCCCTTGCGAACGGACCGTTCCGTCTCGTCGGCTCGCATGTCGCCGCCGCTTCCGTCGAGCGCGAGGCCCGCATGCGGGAGAGCTTCGAGCTGTCTCGCGACCTCGTGGGTCAGCTGAATCATCTGGCGATGAACGGTCGAATGCCTGGCGCCTTGAAGGATCGCGACTGCACGGCCTTCGGGGTTGGTGTAGAGCGACTCGACCTTCGGGCTCCTCGAGATGAAGGTCTCGAAGACTGGATACTCCGCCCGGCGAATCTCGCTGAGCAGATGGGCGAGCACGTCGGAGTCCTCACCCTCCCGATACTTGACGCGCATGTCCACGAGCGAGAGCAGGATGCGTGCCGACTCCCGGGGACGTCCGGCGCTCTCGAGGAGGTCGAAGACGCGTCGGGCTTCGATGAACGACGCCTGGTCCTTCACGACGACGATCGAGAGGTCGCTCACGAGGATCGCCGAGCGGGTGAGCTTCTCGAAGTCGCTCTTCGTATCGATCACGATCGTTCCGCTTCGATTCGAGGTGTCGAGAATCCGGCCGAGCGCCTGCGGGCCCGAGAGCAGGTCGCGGAGGATCGGCACGTCGCGACTCGAAGGGACGTACTCAACCCCGTACTGGCCGAAACGCGTGACCTGTCTCAAATGGCCGGCACGCAGTCCATCGGCGAGATCGCCCGGCACGTCGTTCGAGCCCAGTGTGAAGATCCGGTCGAGGGTCGTTTGATCGTCGAAGCCGAAGATCAGGACCGGGTCGTCCTCCCGCAACGCGCGGAGGTAGACCGCGAGGTTGGAAGCGATCGTCGTTTTCCCGACGCCGCCCTTGTTGCTCGTGACCGTGACGACTCGAAGGGGCGGATGCGGATCAGGACCCTCATCAGTCGGGGGCGCGCTCTGGCTGCTGCGTGCCGCCTCTGCTCGCCGAAGGGCATCCAGTGTTCGACTCACCCGTCGCTCTCCCCGAGCCTTTGGCTCATCGTCGTGACGTCTGTCCTTGATAGCGAAGATCGGAATCGCGGACGAAGTGATGTCGAACTGCGCCAGGCTTGCGAGCGACTTCGATCGTCTGGCGGTCGTTCTTGCCTTGCCTGGTCGAGGGGGTGGCATGCTGCCGGGGTGGGAAGCCTCGGTCGGCGGAGAGGGGAGAGGAGAGCTCCTGCACATGAGTCGACCGGGCTCCTGTGCGCTGGCCTTCGCAGAAGGCCGCGACCTGCAGCTGGCCTCCGATGCGTCGGCTTCGGCTTCGGCCGCGGGCACCGTCGTGTCAGCGATCATTTCCTCGAAGGATTTCCCCCCCGAGCCCCGACGTCCTGGCTCGCAATCTGAACGGGCTCGACCTCAAGGTCGACCGGTCGGCGAGATGCGCTCGGGGGCGTGTTACCGTACCGCCCCGATTCTTGATCCCGCATCGAACCAGGCGAAACCCGAGATGAATCCCGGTCCAGTCGAGATCGTGGCCGCCGCGCGCGGTCGTCGCAGGCTCGCGCGAGCGCGCTCGTTCGCCGCGGTCGTGCTCGTTCTTCTGTCGGCGGTCTCCGCGTTGGCCCAGGACCCGACGACGGAATGGACACCACCCGCGCCGACGGCTTCGGGTTGGGATTGGGCGCTGCTCGATACGGGGGAGTGGATCAAGGGCGAGCTCATCGTCGTCTTCAAGGAAGAGGTGATCTTCGATAGCGACAAGTTCGGCGAACAGACGATCGACTGGGAGGACATCGTGGCTCTGAGGCTGGCCCTGCCCAGGATCTTCCGCCGGCTCGGCGGTCGAACCTATGCGGGGATGGGGGAGGTCGACGATGGGATGGTCCGAATCCTGACGGCCACGGGGACTCGCGTCGAGTTTCCCCAGACCGAGATCGTCGGCGTCGTCTACGCGAACGAGTCGGAGCTGCGGAATTGGCGCATGAAGCTGGGTGCGAGCCTGGCCGCTCGGGCGGGGAATACCGACCAACAGGACCTGACCGCCAACGTCAATCTGGAGCGTGACACGAGCTTCACGCGCTGGAAGACCTCCTATGTCGGGACGTTCAGCCGGGTGGAGGACGACCGCACGGTGAACAACCATCGCGCTGTGACCCAGTTCGACTGGCTGGTCACACATCGCTTCTTCGTGCGGATACCGGGCTTCGAGTTCTTCGCCGACGAGTTCCAGAACATCGATTGGCGCCTGACGCCGGGCGGGAGCGTCGGCTACGAGCTGATCGACACCCGGTGGGTCACATACCAGGTCACGACCGGCGCGGCGGCCCAGATCACGGAGTTCGATGGCGGAGATCGGAGCAATCAAGCGGCGGTGCTCGCGACCTCGGAGCTCTCCCTCGACCTGCCGAGGGATATCGACCTGGAGCTCGACTACCGACTGACGCTCGTGGTGACCGATCTGGGCAAGACGAGCCACAATACGAGCGCGGTCATGAGCTTCGAGATCTGGGATCCGATCGAGCTGGACGTCGGCGCCTTCTGGGATCGCATCGAGAGCCCCGAACGCCGCGATGGTGGCGATCGGCCCAAGAAGAACGACTTCCGCATGACCGTCGGCCTGAGCATCGACTTCTAGCTCGTCAGCAGCCGGCGCCTCGTCCAGCAGGTGCCAGGGCTCCCAAGCGGGCGGCGACGCACCGGTCATCTTGACGGTCCGGTTCCGGTAAGCGATAGACAGACCTCCATAACGTGACGGCCAGCATTCGAAGAGCTGGCAAAATCCCCCAGACCTCCAGGAGTTCCATCATGTTTCCTGCCCGCCGACTCCGCAGCGTCCTGCTGCCCACCGTGACCCTGCTTCTCATCCTCGCGCTCGCGGGGTGTGTGACGAGGAAGACGTACGATGCCGTGGTGTCCGAGCGAAACGATCTGGCGCGCAAGAACGCGGAGCTGTCGGGTCTCGCCGTGACGCTCGACCGCTCGCTCCGGATGCGCGATAGCGAGATCGTCGCGCTCGAGCGTGAGCAGCAGGAGCTCGCGGATGACGTCGCTCGCTGGGCTTTGGCAGGGGCCGTCAAGATGCAGATGCTCGCGGATGGGCTCCACCTCGTCCTGCCGCATGACGTGCTGTTCTCGAGCGGGACGACCGAGCTGAGCGCCGACGGCCGCAAGCTGATCGTCGAGCTGGTCGACGAGCTCGGGCGGCAGCCCTACCAGATCGCGGTGCTCGGATTCTCCGACAACGTGCCCGTCGGGCCTGCGCTCGCGAAGCGCTATCCGTCGAATTGGGAGCTCTCGGGAGCCCGTGCGGCCAGTGTCGTGCGCTTGATGCAGGCCGAGGGGATTCCTGCGGATCAGCTGATCGCGGTGGCCCGAGGCGAGACGGGCGCGATCGCAACCAATGACACGCCCGAGGGCCGGGCTGCAAACCGACGCATCGACATCCGGATCCGGCCGGTCCTCGCCGACGCCTCCTAGGTCCGGGCACAGTGCGCCCCGTCCGGGGCTCAGCTGCTCGCGGCCTCGAGGGCACGGACGAGACCCTGGGCGTCGGGGCTGTCCGGGCTGAGCGCCAGCAGCTTGCGCGCGTAGACGAGCGCCTGCTTCGTGTGGCCGAGGTCGCGATGGAGGGTCGCCAGAGCGACCAGGATCTCGGGCGCGCCGGGATGCGCGCGGTGGGCTTCGGCCAGCACTTCGAGGGCGCGGGTCGAGTCGCCCGTGGAGTGGAGCGCTACCCCATAGACGTAGGCATACCGGGGATTTCCCGGAGCCAGCGCGGCTGCCCGGGACAGCAGCTCGACCGCTTTCGCCGTGCGCTGGCTGCGCACGAACAGCAGCCCGAGGGTGTGGTGGATGTCCGCATTGTCGGGGAATCGGCGCAAGGCGTCTCTGCAAGACCCTCTCGGACTCGTCTTCTCGACCGCGCTGGCGCTCGAGATCTGCCAGGTTGATGTAGGCGGGCAGGAAGGACGGACCGAGCTCGCGCGCCTGCTGGTATTCGCGCGCGGCCGCGTCGAGATCGCCGAGCTGCGCGTACAGGATTCCGAGATTCACGTGGGCCGCGGGCCAGTCCGCATTGACGGCCTGCGTGCGCTTGTAGTCGGCGAGCGCGCGGTCGAGCCGGGCTCGCGATCCGGCATCCGAGAGACGCGGTCGCATCGAAGCCAATACGCGCGCGGCCTCGATTCGGACGGCTCGCACGGGATCCTCGAGCAGTCCCTCGACGGCGGCCCAGCGGTCCTCGGGCGGAAAGGCCTCGGTCGAGCCGACCGCTGCCATCCGCAGCAGCGGATCCGGATCGGCGAGTCCTGCCAGGATGGCGGGCAACGCCTCGCGTGAGAGCTGGGCTCCGAGCAGCTCGATCGCCGTTGCGCGGACGATGGCCGGGCGGCTCGTGTCCTCGACGAGTCGCGTCAGCGCCGCGCCCGCGCCAGGGGCGCGGGCGCGGCCCGCCGCCAGCACCTCACCATGATGCGGCGACGCGGAGGCCTTCGCGTCGGGCGCGCCGTACCAGCTCGCTGTGATCTCGGCGGCCCAGGCGTCGGATCGCTCCGAGTGACAACCGGTACAGCTGTTGGGGACGCCGATCTTCAGCGAGAGATCGGGGCGCGGGACGCGAAAGCTGTGATCGTGACGCGCGTCGATGACCATGTAGGTTCGAGAGGGCATGTGACAGCCCACGCAGCTCGAGCCCGGCGAGCCCTGCTCGTGACGGTGGTGCGACGCGGACGCGAAGGTCTCGCTCTCGTGGCAGCGCGCACAGGCGGCATCCGGTTGCTCGATCTGCAGCCGATGCGGGTCATGACAATCGCTACAGACGACGCCGGCCGCGTACATCTTGCTCTGCAGGAACGAGCCCCAGACGTAGACTTCGTCGAGGATCTGACCGTCCGCGTGGTACAGACCCTCTTCGAGCAGGGCGGGGCGATAGCGATCGAGGAAGGGCTCGGTCGAGAGGCCTTCGGCGATCTGCGAGCGGCGCGCGTGGCAGGCGGCGCAGACTTCGATCTCGCTCGTGGGCTGGCCGGCCGGTACGCGTCGGGCGATCGGGCTTCCGGGCTCGAAGCGCCAGGCATGCTCCGCGCCGAGGGTGATCCCGAGCCCGCGCCCCGCGACCTCGGCGTCGGCGCCGGCCTGCGCCCAGGCGACGTGCGCCGAGCCCGGCCCATGACAGGCCTCGCAGGCGACATCGATCTCCGACCAGCTCGACGTGTAGGTCTCGCTCGCGGCGTCGTAGTTCTTCCGGAAGTTCGTGGAGTGGCAGTCGGCGCACATCGTATTCCAGCTGCCCGCCGGGCCCGTCCAGTGCAGCAGGTCGCCTGGCGGCACGGCTTCGTCGGGCTGCAGATGGAACCATCGCTGACCTCCCTCGCTCTCGGGGCGCGTATCCCAGGCGACGCCCAGGGCCTGCAGGCGACCGCCGCCGAGCGGCACCAGGTGTTGCTGGAGCGGCGCGATGCCGAAGGGGTGGCGGATCTCGAACTCGCGGGTCTCTCCTTCGGCATCGGCGGTCTCGACGAAGAAAGTCCCATCGCGTCGGCTGAAGCGAAATCGCTCGCCGTGGTACTCGACGGTCGTGTCGTCGAAATCGCCGAGCACGCTCTCGGGCGTGGCGTGTTGCATCGCGAGGTCGTGATGCGATCCCCGCCAGAGGCGCGTCTGCTCGGCATGGCAGGTCGCACAGGCCTCGACGCCGACGTGGCTCGGCACCGGCGCGGAGCGCGCTGTCAGGGGCGCCGTGCTAGTCGCTTGCTGATCGGCCCGCTGAACGGCCTCGGGGGGACCTGCGGCCGGCTCCTCGCAGCCGATCGCGAAGAGCCCCGCGCCAGCCGCGAGGAGCGCCGCCATGGCTCGCTGGCCGGTGGGCGCAAGACGCCTGGCACCCTCTTTCGGTCCTTCCACCGCCACCTCGAGCCTTTCCGGTCCGGCGAAATGGAGCCGATCCACCGACAAAACGACCGGAGCTTATCAGAAACGACGAGTCGGAACGGCGAGGCGCGCATCCCGATTGCCGGCCAATCGGGCCCGGCCGGGTTCGGAGCGCTGATGCGAAAGGCGAGCGCCGTGGGACCCGGGCCTCCCAGCGATTGCGAGCGAGTCCCCTTAGGTCGGCTCGAATGGGTTATGTTCGAAGCGCCCTGAGACCGAGCGGTGCCACCGGTTGTCCGATTCGCGCGAGGTCGGATGCGGGCGCTCCCCTTATACCGCCGAGGTCGTCGGAGTCGGGTGCGGCCCGAATCTCTTTCAAGCCGAAGATCGAGGAGAGGATCGAGATGTCCGTTTTTCCTGGCGGCTCGCCGCTGGTCCTGTACGGAACCGTCCTGCTGACGATCTCCGTCTTGCTCGTGGCCTGCGAGCCCGCCGAGCCGCCGCCCCTGCCGCCGCTCGAGGTGGCGGTCGCCGAGGTGGTGCGCCGAGACCAGCCGATCGAGATGGACATGGTGGGCGAGACGCTCGGCTCCTCGGATATTCCCGTGCGCGCTCGCGTCGAGGGCGTACTGACTTCGATGAACTTCGTGGAGGGTCGATCGGTCGAGCACGGTCTGCTGCTCTATACGATCGATCCGGAGCCCTTCGAGTCTGAGGTCGTCGAGGCCCAGGGAAGCCTCGCGGAGGCCCGGACGAGGCTGGCCAAGGCGAAAGCGGACCTCGATCGGATCAGGCCGTTGGCCGAGATGCACGCCGTGAGTCAGTCCGATCTGGACGGCGCGGTCGCGCAATACGAGGCGGCGGTCGGGGGCGTGCAGTCTGCGGAGGCTCGTGTCGCACAATCCAGGATCCAGCTCGAGTACACGCGGATCCGTGCTCCGATCTCGGGGAGGATCGGCATCTCGAAGGCCCGCGTCGGGGAGTTCGTCGGTCGAGAGCCCAACCCGGTCGTGTTGAATTTCGTGTCGCGCACCGACCCGATCCGCGTCCGTTTCTCAATCGACGAGCGGACCTATTTGAAGCTGGCGAGTCGCTTGCGCGAGCTGGAGAATCAAACCGTCGAGCAAGCCAAGGAGCGAGGGCGACTTGCGCTCACGCTCGCGGACGGGAAGGTGCACCCGTATCCGGGTCACGTGGTCGCGGCGGACGCCGCGGTCGACCCCAAGACCGGCACCTTCACGCTGGAGGCGGATTTCGACAACCCGGATGGCGTCGTGCTGGCGGGGCAGTTCGCGCGCGTTCGCGCGGTCGTCGAGGTGCTCGAGGGTGCGCTGCTCGTGCCCAGCCGGAGCGTGAGCGAGGTTCAGGGAAACTATCGCGTGTACGTCGTGGGCGAGGAGGGTGTGGTCGAGCTGCGCCCGGTCGAGCTCGGCCCCAGTGTCGGAAACCTGCGCGTCGTGACGTCGGGGATCGAAGCTGGCGAACGGGTTGCGGTCGAGATCATCAAGCTCCAGCCGGGCATGAAGATCGAGCCCCGGCTCGTCAGCCTGGACGAAGAGGGGACGATCGTCGATCCCCGCCGCGAGCGGAAGGGCCGGGCCGCGGACGGCGCCGAAGCCGGCGGCGAATCGGAGAGCTGAGCGATGGCCGAGTTCTTCGTCCGACGCCCGATCGTGGCGATGGTGATCGCGATCGTGATCGTGATCCTCGGTGCAGTCGCGCTCCAGGGGCTCCCCATCGCGCAGTACCCCGACATCACGCCGCCGATGGTGAGCATCGACGCGACATACACCGGTGCCAATGCCACGAATGTCGAGCAGTCCGTCGCAACGCCGATCGAGCAGAAGGTCAACGGCGTCGAGGACATGATCTACATGATGTCGACGAACTCGAGCGACGGCGCGATGTCGCTCTCCGTCTCGTTCGAGGTCGGAACCGATCTCGACATGGCGAACGTCTTGACACAGAATCGTGTCTCCGAGGCCCAGGCGATGCTGCCCGACGAGGTGAAGCGCCAGGGGGTCACCGTCAAGAAGATGCTCTCCTTTCCGTTGCTGCTGATCTCGATCGAATCGCCCGATGGCACCTACGGCGATCAGTTCCTGAACAACTACACGACGATCAACATCATCGACGAGATCGCGCGCATCCGGGGCGTCGGACTCGCGGAAGTCTACGGTGGCAGCTCGACCGAGTACGCGATGCGCGTGTGGGTGCGGCCCGACGAGCTGGCCAAGCTGAATCTCACGATCTCGGATCTGCAGCGGGCGATCGGCGAGCAGAACGTCCTGGTGCCCGCCGGGCAGCTCGGCGGGCCGCCCGCTCCCGAGAATACGGAGTACACGTACACGGTCCAGACGGCGGGCCGCTTCCAGACCGAGCAGGAGTTCGGCGCGGTCGTTGTTCGTTCGAATCCGGACGGCTCACAGGTCAGGCTGCGAGACGTCGCGCGCGTCGAGCTGGGTTCGCAGGCCTATCTGATCTCGATGAGGTCGAATGGCCGTCCAGCGGCCGTCATCGGTATCTATCAGCTCCCCGACGCGAACGGACTCGAGGTCGCTCGCGAGGTGATCGAGACGATGGAGCGCGTCTCCCAGCGTTTTCCGAAGGACATGTCGTATTCGGTCTCGCTCGACACGACGAAGCCGATCGTGGCGGGGATCCGGGAGATCGTGATCACGCTCTTCGAGGCGGTCGCCCTCGTGATCCTCGTCGTCTTCATCTTTCTGCAGAACTTTCGGTCGACCCTCATCCCGACGCTGACGGTGCCCGTCTCGTTGATCGGGGCCATGGCCGTCTTTCCCTTTTTGGGCTTCTCGATCAATACGCTGTCGTTGCTCGGTCTCGTGCTCGCGATCGGCATCGTGGTCGATGACGCGATCGTCGTCGTGGAAGCCGTCGCGACCAAGATGGAAGGCGGTCTGTCGCCGCGCGAGGCCACGATCGCAGCGATGAAGGAGGTGTCGGGCCCGATCGTCGCGACCTCACTCGCGCTGATCGCGGTCTTCGTCCCGGTCGCCGCGATGGCGGGTATCACGGGTCGGCTCTATCAACAGTTCGCGATCACGATTGCCGTCGCCGTGGCGATCTCGTCGGTCAACGCGCTCACGCTGAGTCCTGCGCTGGCGGCGATGCTGTTGAGGCCGCCCAGCGAAGAGCAGGGCCTGCTCACCCGATTCTTCGCGCGCTTCAACCGTGGCTTCGAGATCGCGACCGATCGATTCATGGTGCTGGCCGAGTTCTTTACCAGCAAGCTGATCCGCTCGGGAGCGCTGCTCGGCGCGCTCGTCGTGGGCCTCGTGATGCTCTTCAACGTGGTGCCCGCCGGCTTCGTGCCCGAAGAGGATCAGGGCTACGTGCTCGGCGCGGTGATGCTGCCGGACGCGGCCTCGATCCAGCGCACGGAAGAGGTGATGGAGGAAGCCTCCGCGATCGTCAGGAGCCTCGAGGCCGTCGAGAACGTCGTGGCCATCTCGGGCTTCAGCCTGGTGTCGGGGACGCTCCAGCCGAACTCGGGCTTCATCTTCGTGCAGCTGAAGGATTGGGACGAAAGGCCGGACGCGGCCGACAACGCGAAGAACGTCGTTCGTCGCCTGAACGGTGCCTTCGCAACCCAGATCCAGGGGGCGATCGCCTTCGCATTCGGGCCGCCGGCGATTCCCGGTCTCGGAACGGGAGCTGGCTTCTCGATGATGCTGCAGGATCGCGGGGGGAATGACGCGGGCTATCTCGCGGAGCAGGTGCAGCGCTTCAGCGAGGCGGCGAGCGCCCGCCCCGAGATCGCCCGAGCGGGCAGCGTCTTCCGCGCGAGCGTGCCGCAGGTTTTCCTCGACATCGACGAGGCGAAGGTGCTCAAGCTAGGTGTTCCGCTCCAGGAGGTGAATACCGCCATCGGGGCCTTCCTGGGCGGTGCCTACGTGAACGACTTCAACCGTTTCGGGCGCCTCTACCGGGTCTATATCCAGGCCGAGCCCGACTATCGAACGAACGAGGACGCGCTGCGCTTCTTCTACGCGCGGAACTCGGAGGGCGATATGGTTCCGCTCTCGACCCTCGTGACCGCGAGCCGCACGGAGGGGGCGGAGTACACCAATCGCTTCAATCTCTTTCGCTCGGCCGAGATCCAGGGGCAGCCGGCGCCCGGCTACAGCTCTTCACAGGCGCTCGATGCGCTCGAGGAGGTGGCTTCCGAAGTCCTGCCCGCTGATCTCTCCTACGCCTGGAACGCGATGAGCTTCCAGGAGAAAGCCGCCGAGGGCAGCGGCGGCATCGTCTTCGTGATGGCCCTGGTCTTCGTGTTCCTGATCCTGGCGGCGCAGTACGAGAGCTGGTCGTTGCCGCTGTCGGTGCTGCTCGGCGTGCCGATCGCCGTATTCGGTGCGATCGGCGGTCTGGCGCTCGCCCGCGTGTTCAGCGAGAGCTACGAGAACAACGTCTTCGCCCAGATCGGTCTGGTGATGCTGATCGGCATGTCGGCCAAGAACGCCATCCTGATCGTCGAGTTCGCGAAGATGGAGCGTGAATCGGGGAAGAGCGCGCTCGACGCGGCGCTCGAGGCCGCCAGGCAGCGCTTCCGGCCGATCCTGATGACCGCCTTCTCGTTCATTCTCGGCGTGCTGCCGCTGCTCGTGGCGAGTGGCGCCGGAGCCGAAGCGCGCAAGGTGATGGGCATGACGGTCTTCAGCGGAATGCTGGTGGCCACCGTGATCGGTGTGCTGGTCGTGCCCGCGCTCTACGTGTTCGTCGAGCGCTACGTGGCGCGAACCGAATCCGGTTCGGGGGACGCGCCCGCGAGCGCGAAGGAAGGGCAGGGAGGACCGCTGTCATGATCCGGCCCTCATCCTCGAGAATCGCCCTCACGCTCGTCCTGGCGGGTCTCATGGCCGGCTGTGCCCTCACGCCCGACTACGAGCGGCCCGAGCTCGACGTCCCCGAGACCTGGCAGCGAACCGACGACACGGGTGAGTCGATCGCGAATCTCGACTGGTGGGAGATCTATCAGGACGAGGTGCTCACCCGGCTGATCGAGACCGCGCTTGCCGAGAACCAGGACCTCGCGGTGGCGCTCGCGCGGCTCGAAGAGTCCCGATACCTGGTGACCTTCACGCGGGCTGACCAGTTTCCGTTCCTCGACGTCTTCGGCTCGGCGGGACGTGGCCGGCAGAGTCGCGAGATCCTGCCCGGGGCGGACACCGCGAGCAACTTCTCGATCGGCGCCAATCTGAGCTTCGAGGTCGATCTCTGGCGCAAGTATTCGCGCGCGACGGAGGCCGCTCGCGCCGACCTGTTGGCGACGGAGGCCGCCTACCGCAACGTGACGATCAGCCTGGTGGCCAACGTCGCCTCGACCTACCTGCTGCTGCGCGACCTCGACGCGAGACTCGAGATCTCGCGCAGCACGGCGGAGGGCCGTCGCAAGCGGCTCGAGATCGTCCGCGCACGTTTCGAGAAGGGCATCGAGGCCGAGCTCGACGTGAACCAGGCCGAGGTCCAGCTGGCGATCGCCGAGGCGGCCGTGGCCCAGTTCGAGCGGCGCGTGCCTCAGGCGGAACATGCGCTGCGGGTGCTGCTGGGCCGCTATCCAGGCCCCATCGAGCGCGGTGCGCCGATCCAGCTCGGCAGTCCGGCGATGTCGGTGCCGGCGGGGCTGCCCTCGGAGCTGCTCGAGCGGCGGCCGGATATCGTCGCGGCGGAGCAGCAGTTCGCAGCGGAGACGGCTCGCATCGGCGTGGCTCAGGCCCTTCGTTTCCCCTCGCTTTCCCTGACTGCTCAGGTCAGCGCCGTCGCCGAAGATCTCACCGACCTGAACTCGACGGATGCCGGTCAGTGGAACGTCATGGCGGGCATCTTTCAGCCGATCTTCAACAGCGGTCGGCTCAAGGCCCAGATGAAGGCGCAGACGGCGCGCGCCGAGCAGGCCGGACATCGCTATGTCTTCGTCCTGCAGGACGCCTTCCGCGAGGTCGAGGATTCGCTCATCGCGGTCGAGACCCTGCGCCGCGAGCACGCTGCGCGGCAGCGTCAGGTGGTCGCCGCGCGCAACGCAGCCAGGCTCTCGACGGCACGCTACGACGGCGGTGTGATCGATTATCTCGAGGTTCTCGACAGCGAGCGGACGCTTTTCGATGCCGAGCTCGAGGAGTCATCGATCCGACGCGAGGCAATGACCGCGTTCGTGACGCTCTACAAGGCGCTCGGCGGGGGCTGGTCCGATCCAGACGAGCCCGACGAGGAGTCGGGGACCGCCGAGGGCGAGGGAGCGGAGGGCGAGACCGACGAGACCCGTGACCCGCGCGAAGGCGCGCCGGCACTCAGCAGCGCGCCGCCTGACGAGGAGTAGGGCAAGATTGGATCATCCGGATCGCAGCCGCCGAAAGGGGGCTTGATCAAGCATCGAGGGACGGGCCTGGCGGCCGTGACGACCTTTCGATCGATCGCGTCCGCGGCGTGCCCGAGAATGCGGCATCGTCTGGAGTCTCTCATTCGATCGGAAGAGGACCACCGTGAAGTTCATCCTGTCGATTCCCGCGCTGATCGCGCTGACGCTCTGGGGGGCTGGCTGCCTCTGGGTCGATGGCCCGGCCTCGCGACCGATCGCCGGGCTTCTCGCCGCTGTCTTCGTGCTCGCGGCGGGGTTCATCAGCTGGCGGGTGCGCCCGGTCTGGCGCCTCTGGGCCACGTTCGCGTTGTTATTCGTAGCGATTCAGGTCTGGTGGCTGAGGATCGAGCCGAGCAACGATCGCGAGTGGATGTCCGACGTCGCGCGCCTTCCCGTCGTGACCTTCGATGGCGACCGGATCACGATCCAGAACGTGCGGAATTTCGAGTACCGCAGCGAGACGGACTTCGATGAGCGCTGGGAGACGCGGACCTACGACCTCGATGAGCTCATCGGTGTCGACATGTTTCTCTCGTACTGGGGCTCTCCAATGATCGCCCACACGATCGCGAGCTGGGAGTTCTCCGACGGCCAGCATCTGGCGATCTCGATCGAAACGCGCAAAGAAGTCGGAGAGGCCTACTCCGCGGTCCTCGGGTTCTTTCGCCAGTTCGAGCTCTATTACGTGGTCGCCGACGAGCGCGACGTGATCGGCGTGCGCACGAATCATCGGGGCGAGGAGGTCTACCTCTACCGCTTGCGGACGAAGGTCCCGGCGGCTCGCGCCGTGCTCGATCGAGTATCTCGAGTCGGTCAACCGGCTCGCCTCGAGGCCCGTCTGGTACAACGCGCTCACGCACAACTGCACGACGATGATTCGCCGACACGCCCAACACGTCGCGCCGCAGCAATCCCTTCAACTGGAAGATCCTGGTGAACGGGTACATCGACGAGCTCGGATACGAGCGCGGCACGATCGACACGAGTCTGCCCTTCGACGAGCTCAGACGGCGCAGCGACATCACGCAGAAGGCTCGGGCGGCGGGAGACGCCCCCGACTTCTCGGCGCGTATCCGAGAGGGCCTGCCCGGGGCTCGCTAGTCGGAGCCCCATCGGCGAGCCGGCTGACGCGGTGCGCGGCAGTCGTTCGGGCGAATCTCGGACCGCGGGCTCGCCCGGGCGTTCGCGGACTCGAAAGAAAAAGCCCCCGTCTTCCTACGGAGCAGGAAGACGGGGGCTTTCACATCCTGAGCCGGGTCGCTTGCGCGACCGGAGGCCTGGACTGGACGGCCGGAATTACATCATTCCGCCCATGCCACCCATGCCGCCCATGCCACCCATGTCGGGCATGCCGCCTGCCGGCCCTTCGGCTCGGGCTTCTCGGCGATCATGGCTTCCGTGGTGAGCAGCAGGCCCGAGACCGAAGCCGCGTGCTGCAGCGCCGTGCGGACCACCTTGGCCGGGTCGATGACGCCCGCCTTGATCAGGTCTTCGTAGACCTCGGTCGCGGCGTTGAAGCCGTTCGCGCCCTTCTGGCCCTTGACCTTGTCGACCACGATCGAGCCCTCGATGCCGGCGTTCTCGCTGATGAAGCGGAGCGGGGCCTCGATGGCGCGGCGGATGATGTTGACGCCCGCCGTCTGCTCTTCGTTGTCGGTCTCGACCTTGTCGAGCACGCCCGCGCAGCGCAGCAGCGCGACGCCACCGCCAGGCACGATGCCCTCTTCGACCGCGGCTCGCGTGGCGTGGAGTGCATCCTCGACGCGCGCCTTCTTCTCCTTCATCTCGGACTCGGTGGCCGCACCGACCTTGACGACCGCGACACCGCCGACGAGCTTCGCGAGTCGCTCCTGGAGCTTCTCGCGATCGTAGTCGGAGGTGGTCGACTCGACCTGGTTGCGGATCTCGTTGCATCGACCCTCGATGTCCTTCTTCGTGCCCGCGCCGTCGATGATCGTCGTGTTGTCCTTGTCGATCGAGACGCGCTTGGCCTGCCCGAGGTCCTTGATCGTGACGTTCTCGAGCTTGAGGCCGAGCTCCTCCGCGATGACCTGGCCACCCGTGAGGACCGCCATGTCCTGGAGCATCGCCTTGCGGCGATCGCCGAAGCCGGGCGCCTTGACCGCGCACACGTTGATCGTGCCGCGGATCTTGTTCACGACGAGCGTGGCGAGCGCCTCGCCGTCGATGTCCTCGGCGACGAGCAGCAGCGGCTTGCCGGCGCGCGCGACCTGCTCGAGCAGCGGCAGCAGGTCCTTCATGTTGCTGATCTTCTTCTCGTGGAGGAGGATCAGCGGCTCTTCGAGGACGGCTTCCATGCTCTCGGGATCCGTCACGAAGTAGGGCGAGAGGTAGCCGCGATCGAACTGCATGCCCTCGACCACGTCGAGCTCGGTCTCGAGGCTCTTGCCCTCTTCGACCGTGATCACGCCTTCCTTGCCGACCTTCTCCATCGCCTCGGCGAGGATCTTGCCGATCGTGGCGTCCGAGTTCGCCGAGATCGTGCCGATCTGGGCGATCTCGTTCGAGTCGCGGGTGGGCTTGCTGATCTTGTGGAGCTCGGCCACGATGGCGCCGACCGCCTTGTCGATGCCGCGCTTCAGGTCCATCGGGTTCATGCCGGCGACGACGAGCTTGCTGCCCTCACGGAAGATCGCCTGGGCGAGCACCGTGGCCGTCGTGGTGCCGTCACCCGCGATGTCGGAGGTCTTCGAGGCGACCTCCTTCACCATCTGGGCGCCCATGTTCGCGAACTTGTCTTCGAACTCGATCTCCTTGGCGACGGTGACGCCGTCCTTGGTGATCGTGGGCGAGCCGAAGCTCTTGTCGATGATGACGTTGCGACCCTTCGGGCCGAGCGTCACGCGGACCGCGTTCGCGAGTCCGTCCACGCCCTCGAGGATCTTGGCGCGGGCGTCCTGATCGTAAATGACTTCTTTGGCCATTCTTCGTTTCTCCTTGTGACCGACTGCTCAAGAGTCGGTTGACCGACTCTCCGGGGGTCGGTGTGAATCACTCGCTTCGAAGCCGGCGGTCGTCGTGGACGATGCGCGCCGGCGGCGGAGCGATCTACTCGTAGATCGCGAGGACGTCGTCCTCACGAATGATGATGTGCTCGTCGCCATCGACGTTGACGTCGGTGCCGGCGTACTTGCTGAAGAGGATGCGGTCTCCCGCCTTGACGCCGAGCTCGGCGATCTCTCCGCTTTCGAGCGTCTTGCCGGGGCCCACGGCCACGACGAGGCCTTCCTGCGGCTTCTCCTTGGCGGAATCGGGGATGATGATGCCCCCACTGGTCTTCGCTTCCTCTTCCACGCGCTTGACGAGGATGCGGTCCTGGAGCGGACGGATCTTCATGTGTCGCCTCTCTTTGCATTCAAATCACGACCGCGACCGGCGCGGGCGTGCTCCGGCGAGGCCGGAGGGTGGGGGGCCCTCTCGATGGACTCATCGAGAGGACCGGGTTTCAACGGATTCGAAGCCGTCCTCCTCGATCTCCCGATCAGGGTGGCGCGGCAACGAGATCAGTCAGAATCAGGTTTTCGGGCCGCCCGGCCGGGCCGGGCGGCGGCTGGCAGTCGGAGGCTCCGACTGCCAAGCGCGGCGCAAGCTAAGCGCTCCCGGAGTGGCGTCAACCAGACGCATGAAAAAAGATGCGCAGGGCTGCTGTCCATCCAGGCGGAAGCTTGACTTTCGCCTGGGTTTCGTCACGATTGAGGGGCGAAACTACACCGAATGCTCTCACGGACGGGGGATCCACCCTCCCGTCTCAATCGGTCGGCCCGGCCCGACCCGTCGAGGAACAGCGCCCCATGACTCGTACCCGCCTCCGCGGTCTTCCCGACCGCTCGGCCGACACCACCTCCGGCTCTTCCGATCGAGAGCAGCCCTTTCGCTCGGCCGCTCTGACCCGCCGTCAGCGCGAGATCTTCGACTTCGTCTCCGGCTTCGTGGAGGAGCGAGGGCTATTCGCCGAGTCTCGAGGAAATCGCTGCGGCGTTCGGCCTGTCCTCCGTCGCCACCGTTCATAAGCACGTGAAGCATCTCGTCGACAAGGGTTACCTGCGGAAGGCCTGGAACCGGTCGCGATCGGTCGAGCCCGTCCCGGCGCCCGGTGGCGAGCGCGGCGACGAGGCGCAGGTGGAGAGCTTCCATCTGCCGATTCTCGGTACGGTCGCGGCGGGCAGCCCGATCGAGGCCATCGAGCCCGATGCGGCGATGGCCGAGCACGTGGCCGTCCCGGCCGACATGATTGCCGGCAGGCGAGACCATTACGTGCTGCGGGTGCGCGGGGATTCGATGATCGAGGATCAGATCTGCGACGGGGATCTGGTCGTGATCGAGGGGCGGCATGAGGCGCGCAACGGCGAGACGGTCGTGGCCCTCGTCGACGGGGCCGACGCCACGCTCAAGCGCTTCTACCGGAGTGGTGCACAGGTCAAGCTGGTGCCAGCCAACCAGACGATGTCGCCGATGGAGTTCCACGCCTCACAGGTCGAGATTCGGGGCATCGTGCGCGGGCTGATCCGCCAGTTCTAGCCGCCACGGAGCGGGGCCCGATTCCTTGAAGCCGCCTGGACCGTCTGGGCCGCTCTTGCTGTCGGGGCCGTCCGGGCCGCCATCACGACGGGGCGTCCTGGTTGCGGTAGTTCCCGGCCGGAGGGATCCGCGCGGCCTGCGGACGGACTGCGCCGGTCGGGCTACGGTCTCGACC
This sequence comes from uncultured delta proteobacterium, assembly GCA_963698485.1. Classification (GTDB taxonomy): domain Bacteria; phylum Myxococcota_A; class UBA9160; order UBA9160; family UBA4427; genus UBA4427. The sequence continues at coordinate 57,662 of CAVORA010000013.1, forward strand.
GACCGCCACCTGGGGACGCCTCGGCTTGCCGCGCGTGCGTTCCGAAGCCCGCCGGGCCCTCATGCGCTTCGCTGGCCCATGGAGATGAAGATGAGCTCGACGGGAGATCAGCCCGATCCGATCGAAGGCCACATCGCGAGCATCCTCGAGGCGCTCGGCGAGGATCCGCACCGCGACGGCCTGCTCAAGACGCCGTCGCGCGTCGCCAAGGCGATGCGCTTCTTCACGAAGGGCTACGAGCAGGATCCAGCGGAGATCCTCACGGGTGCGCTCTTCGACGTCGATTACGACGAGATGGTGCTCGTCAAGGACATCGACTTCTACAGTCAATGCGAGCACCACATGGTGCCCTTCTTCGGGCGCGTGCACGTCGGCTACATCCCGAACGGCAAGGTGGTCGGGCTCTCCAAGATTCCTCGGACCGTCGATCTCTTTGCGCGACGTCTTCAGGTCCAGGAGCGGCTCACGATGGACATTGCCCAGACGATCGAGCGCGTGCTCCAACCTCGTGGTGTGGGTGTCGTGATCGAGGCGAAGCATCTCTGCATGATGATGCGAGGCGTCGAGAAACAGAACAGCTTCGCCATCACGAGCTCGCTCCGCGGCACCTTCGAGTCGGATCCGAAGACGCGGGCCGAGTTCATGGAGCTGATCCGGCACCGCAAGGAAGCGTTCGCCTAGACTGTTTGGACCGTCGTCGGCCCTCAGCTGCTTCCGAGTGCGAGCTCTGCGTCGATCCGCAATCGGCCTGATTTCTCCAGCCGGCGACGGTAGTCCGCGACCCAGGCCTCGAGAATCCGATTCTGCTTCTCGGCGAGCATCCTCTCACGCCGATCCTCGCGGGCGGCCGCGACGGTTTCGGGGTCGGCGAAATTCCGCTCGATCACCTCGATCAGGACCTGCCGGTCCGCCACCTCGAAGAGCTGCGGGCTGCTCTCGCCCTCGTTCAGCGCGAAAGCGGTGGTCAGCAGCTCCTCGGCCGCCCCGAGTCCGGGGACGAAGCCGTCCGGACGGCGCCTGAGAGCCGGCGGTCGTTCGATCGTCAAGCCCGCTTGCTGGGCTGCCGCCTCGAGGGACGTGCCGCCCGCGATCGCCTCGGAGAGCTCGCGGGCCTGGGCCGCGGCCCATTCTCGAGCGTGCGCCGCCGTCGCGGCCTCTCGGGCGAGCGCGATTCGGCTGGATTCGAAGGTGGCCTCTGCGGCGGGCTTTCGTTCGTCTACCCGTATGATGTGAAAGCCGAAATCGGATCGGATGATCTCGGATACGGCGCCCAGCTCGAGCGAGAAGGCCGCCTCATCGAGAGCCGGGTCGTTGTCGCCCCGCTCGAAGAAGCCAAGATCGCCACCGGAATCTGCGGTGCCCGCGTCGTCAGAGACCTCGGCCACCACTTCGGCGAAATCCTCTCCGTCCGTGATCCGGGCCAGGGCGACCTCCGCCCGCTGGCGCGCCTCTTCTACCTCTTCGGGCGTCGCGTCGGGCGCGACCTGCACGAGCAGATGTCGTGCTCGCACCCGCTCCGGCGTCGAGAGCGACTCGAAGCGCTGGTTGAAGGTCTCGCGTAGCTCCTCCTCGTGGGCCGCTGCGTAGGCCTCGACTTCCTCGTCGGTCGGCTGCTCGGCTTCGGGCAGCAGGCTCTCGTCGAGCGCGACGTAGGCGATCCGGACTTCGTCGAGCTCGTAGTGGGTCTGCAGGTCGATCTCGGCATCCGAGACCGCCGTCTGTGCCGTCAGCACCTGGACGAGCTTCTGCCCGAGCAGGGATCGAGTGAAGGTCCGCACGAAGGCACGCTGGGTGCCGTACTCGCGCTCGGCGAAGTTGTTGAAGGCCGCCGGGCTGAATCGGCCGTCGGCGTCGATGAAGCCGGGGACCGTCTGGACGACCCGCCGCACCTCGTCCGTCGTCACGTGCAGGCCAGCGTCCTCGGCCGCAGCCGCCAGCACGACCGAGTTGATCAGCGTGGCCAGGGCCTGCGAATCCACGTAACGATCGCCACCGATCTGGTCATAGGCGTCCCCGAGCTGCTGGCGGAGCCGGTTCTCGGTGTTCTGCTTCTCCCGTGCGAAGTCGCGACTGGTCAGCTGGATCTCGTCGAGCTGGACAATCGCGCCACCCGTGGGGGTCGCCGGTCCGAAGCCGGCTCCGCCCGAGCCGAAGAAGAAGACGAAGACCAGGCCGATCACGCTGACGAAGATGAGCGTCAGCCAACGTTGACCTTTGCGAAACGATTCGAGCAATGGAGACCTCTTTCATTCTCGGGAGGATGGCGTTGGATTCGAGCGGGGCCGAGCGACGGCAGCGCGGCGAGCTTACGAGACCCGACCCTTGCCGGGCAAGCCGAGCGCGGGGATCGTCGCCGTGCGAGGGTCGAGCATCACAGTCGCGATCCATGCTCCGCAACGGGTCTCCCGCGCCGCCGGCAAGATCGCTCGGCGCTCGCACTTTCGCATTGATCGCGTCGCGGGCCGCTGTTATTTTGAGGCCGTCCGCGCTATCCCAAAGCCCTCGGGTTTTCGGGTATTTAGCGGAATTAGCTGCATGCATTGCCTCGCTCGCATTGCCTCGCTCGGTCTGCCGACCGGGCCCGGTCCTCCGTGACAGCGCTCCGGGTTCGGAGCAGGGCCGCGGGAGCTGGGACGGGGATGCCCGTCGTCGGTGACTCGGGCAGTCGATCGTAGGCAGTTCAGGCAGTGTCCGTCGGGAAATCCGAAGCGAAGTCGACCGGCGTCGGCGGATGCCGGAGCGAATGAAGCGAAAGCAGAGCAGAAGAGCTGGACCGGACCGAAGCCAGACCAGAATTGAAGATCGCGCGGGGCCTGCCCGTCGATCGCCGCGCCCCGCAAAACCCGACCGGCGAGCCCCCTCGCATCGGTCGGCCCCCTGAAGGAGTCGGATTTTGATCATCGACACCATCCTTGGCTGGTTCTCGAGCGATCTCGCGATCGATCTCGGCACGGCAAATACCCTCGTGTACGTGAAGGGACGAGGGATCGTCGTCTCCGAACCGAGCGTCGTCGCTGTCTCTCGTGACGCGCGGGGGCCGGACAAGGTGCGGGCCGTCGGTAAGGCCGCCAAGGATATGTTAGGTCGAACCCCTGGCCACATCGTCGCGATTCGGCCCCTCAAGGAAGGCGTCATCGCCGACTTCGACATCACCGAAGCGATGCTGCGTTATTTCATCCGGCGAGTGCATGATCGGCGGACGATGGTGCGTCCGCGGATCGTCATCGCGGTTCCGTCGGGTATCACGGAGGTCGAGAAGCGGGCGGTGCGCGAGAGCGCGATGCTCGCCGGTGCGCGCGAGGTCTATTTGATCGAGGAGCCGATGGCCGCGGCGATCGGCGCTGGCCTGCCGGTGACGGAGCCCTCGGGCAACATGATCATCGACATCGGCGGCGGCACGACGGAGGTCGCCGTCATCTCGCTGTCTGGCGTCGTCTACTCGAACTCGGTCCGGGTCGGTGGCGACAAGATGGACGAAGCGATCATCAACTACGTGAAGCGGAAGTACAACCTGCTGATCGGCGAGCGTTCGGCGGAGTACATCAAGATTCGCATCGGCACGGCGTATCCGACGGACACGATGGACTCGATCGAGGTGAAGGGACGAGACCTCGTGCTCGGTGTGCCCAAGACCCTCGAGATCAAGAGCGAGGAGGTTCGCGAGGCGCTGGCCGAGCCCGTCAACGCGATCGTCGAAGCCGTCAAGATGGCTCTCGAGAAGACGCCTCCCGAGCTCTCCGCGGACATCGTCGACAAGGGCATCGTGCTGGTCGGCGGTGGCGCCTGCCTCGCGAATCTCGACGTCCTGCTGCGAGAGACGACCGGGCTGCCCGTGATGCTCGCCGAGGACCCGCTGACGGCGGTCGCGATCGGAACCGGCCGATGTCTCGACGAGCTTCGTCTCTTGAAGGAAGTCACGATCCGTTCGTCCGTTTCCTAGTGCGCGGTCTTTTCGCTCCGCAGAACTGCATAAGGGTTGGCCTGGGCGGTGCCGAGCCGGGAACGGCCGGAGAGAAGCTGCGATCTGACTCCCCCCGAGATCGCACTGAATTCAGTCGCGAGAGACGGAGCCGCCGCGGCCCGAGGCGGAGCTAGGACGACGCATGGGGGATTTGTTCAGGCGCTTGGGAGGGCCGCTGGTGGTCGCCTTCCTCATCCTGCTGACCATCGTGTCCATGGTGGTCGATCGGCGCACGCTCGCCGAGGGCGGACGGCCGCTGCCGTGGTGGCAGGCTGCGATCCTCGAGGTCACCGCTCCGATCGAGCGCATCGTCGCGGCCCCCTTCGACGGCATCCAGAATTTCTTCGACGAGTATGTCGACCTGATCGGCGTGCGCGCGGAGAATCGCCGACTTCGGCGACGCATTGCCGAGATCGAGTCGGAGAATCTGCATTTTCGAGAAGCGCTGGTCGCGAGTGGTCATCTCGGACGAGTGGCTTCGATGCGCGATGAGGTCGAGATTCCGATGCTGCCCGCCGAGGTCGTCGGGCTGGACGTGGCGCCATGGTTTCGTTCGGTGCTCGTCGACCGCGGGACCTCTCACGGAATCGAGCCGGGCTATCCCGTGATCACCCACGAAGGCGTGGTGGGCGTCGTGACGGCGGCGTCAGCGCATGCCGCCAAGACGATGCTGCTGCTGGATCGGCAGAGCGCCGTCGACGCGCTGGTCCAGCGAAGTCGTGCGCGCGGCGTCGTGCGCGGTGTGGGGCGCGAGCGGCTCGAGTTCGAGTTCGTGGTCCGGGGTGCGGACGTGGTGGAGGGTGACGAGGTCGTGACCTCCGGACTCGGCGGCGTCTATCCGAAGGGGCTCCGGCTGGGCCGCGTGGCCGAGCTTCGGGAGGCGGGGGGCCGGCTCACGCGGATCGCGGTGATCGAGCCCGCCGTCGACCTCGGTCAGCTCGAGCAGGTCTTCGTGATGCTGCGCCGCGGTCCGCAGATGGATCTGCTCTATCGGTCGAACCTGCCGGAGAACGATCTGCCCGGGCCCGTCGCGGTGAGCGCGCCGCCGCCGACGGACGCGCCGCAGCCGGAAGGCGCTCCGATCGCCGGGGGGGCGGTGCGGTGAAGTCCGCGGCCGCGCTCTTCCTGCTCGGTCTGGCCGCGCTGATCCTGCAGGGCGCCCTGGCCCGCGCGATCCCGCCGCCCTGGTGTCCGGACCTGGCCTGGCTCGTCGTCGTCGGAATCGGGCTGCGTTGGCCGAGCTTCCTGCCCGGCGTGCTGCTCGCCGTGACCCTCGGCTATTCGATGGATCTGGTGTCGGGCTCGTTGATGGGGCAGCACGCGCTGCTGCGACTCGTGACCTATCTGGCGGCGGCGCTGGCCGCGCGGCAGCTCGATCTGTCCGGCGGGCTGCCGGTGGCGATCTTCGTGGCGGCCATGACGGCGGTCTATGGGCTGGCCACGGTCACGATGCTGTCGTTCTTCATCGGCGCGCCCTGGATGGGCCTCGACCTGCTGAGCAGTCTGGTCGCGCATGCGCTCGTCAACGTGCTCGCGGCGGGCTCGATGATTTCGGCCGTCGAGCGCGTCCTGCTGCGATTCTCGGACGAGGACGGAGGCCGACGATCGTCGATGCCATCGCGCTTCCACCGCAGAGGATTCGAGCGCGGGAGCCTCGGATGAACGATCCCTTCGGTGATACGCGGCTCTCGCAGTCGGGAGAAGGGCCGGGCCAGATTCGTCTGTGGCCGATCGCCGTGGTGGTGGTGGCGATCTTCGTGCTCTTCGTGACGCGATTGTTCCAGCTCCAGATCCTCGAGGGCGAGGATCTGGCGAGCCGCTCCCAGGCGAACTACGTGCGAACGGTTCGCCTCGAGGCCCAGCGCGGCACGATCGTCGATCGCGAGGGACGCACGATTGCGGCGAGTCGTCCCGCCTACGGGATCGACGTCATTCCCAATGAGATCCGGAATCCCTGGCGAACGTACTCCGTCCTCGGGGCGATCCTCGGCGCGGATCCCACCGAAATCTACGAACGAGTGGGACAGCCGGGCGGGCGAAGGCGCTTCCAGCCCGTGAACCTGTCGAAGGACCTGCCCCTCGAGGCGCAGGCGCAGGTGGCTGCGCTTCGTTATGCGATGCCCGGTGTCGAGCTCTACCGCAAGCCGCTTCGCGACTATGTGTATCGGGACATGGCCGCCCAGCTGCTCGGCACGATCGGTGAGATCGACCCGAGAGAGCTCGAGAAGCCTGCCTACGCCGGATACCGATCGGGGGAGACGATCGGCAAGACAGGGCTCGAAGCAACGAACGAACGTCATCTGCGCGGCCGTGCGGGCGGCGTGAACCTGGTCGTCGATGTGGCGGGCCGAGAGATCGATGAGATCGACCGACTCGAGCCGACGCCGGGCGGGCGCCTCGTCCTGAGCCTCGACCTCGACCTGCAGCAGGCCGCCGAGCGGGCCTTCGAGTCGAAGGACCCCGAGCAGCCCGATTACATGGGCGCGCTGGTCGCGCTCGACCCGCGCAACGGGGACGTGCTCGCGCTGGTCTCCGCCCCTTCCTATGACGCGAACGCATTCGCCGGAGGGATCGACCGCGAAACGTGGCTCGCGCTCAACGAAGACGAGTGGCGCCCGCTCCGCAATCGGGCCATCGCAGGCGTCTATCCGCCCGGCTCGACCTACAAGGCGATCGTGGCGGCAGCGGGTCTTGCCGAAGAGGTGATCGACGAGACGACGATCGTGCCCTGTCCCGGCTATTTCAGGCTCGGCCGCCGGACCTATCGCTGCTGGAAGCGCGGAGGGCATGGCCCGGTCGATCTCGAGCATGCGTTGGCGGGGTCCTGCGACGTCTTCTTCTACGAGCTGGGCAAGACGCTCGGTGTCGAGACGCTGGCACGTTATGCGCGCCTGTTCGGGCTCGGCTCGCCGACCGGCCTTCCGATTCGCGGTGAGAGCGGTGGGCTCGTGCCGACGCCCGAGTGGAAGATGCGGACGCGCGGCGAACGATGGATCGACGGTGAGACGATCTCGCTCTCGATCGGGCAGGGCGCCAACCTCACCACCCCGATCCAGCTGGCGGTCGCCTACTCGGTGATCGCGAATGGCGGCAATCTGATCCAGCCGCGGCTGGTGCTGCGGGCGGAGACCTGGGATGGACAGGTCGTCGAGGAGACGGAGCCCGTCTTTCGCGAGCGCAACGTGATCGCACGCCCGATTCTCGAGCTCGTGACGCGCGGCCTGAAGAGCGTGGTGATGGATCCGGCTGGAACCGGCCGGCGTGCTCAGGTCCCGGGGATCAACGTCGCGGGCAAGTCGGGGACGACCCAGGTCGTCAGTCTCGATCTGATCGAAGACCTCGAGCCGGACGAGATCCCACTCAAGTATCGGGATCACGCGCTCTTCGCGGCCTTTGCGCCCGTCGAATCCCCCGAGATCGTGGTGGTCGCCGTGGCCGAGCATGCGGGCGGCGGCGGCGGGTCGGTCGCAGCGCCGATGGTGCAGAAGGTGCTCGCGGAGTATTTCCGAAAGCAGGAAGGTCGCGTGCCGACGGAGGTGGCGATGGTCGTGCTCGGGGAGTGGCGATGAACCAGCTACGGGTCGAACGCCGGCGAGGTCAGCATTTCGATTGGATGTTGGCGGGACTCGTCGTGGTGCTGATGGGCATGGGGCTCGTGAATCTGGTCTCCGCCGCCGCCTCGGGCGTCGAGGGCGGCTCCGACATCGTGAGCCGACAGATGATGGTGATGGGGCTGGCCCTGCTGGTGATGGCCGCAGTCGTGATCATCGACTACCGCCACTACGACCGCTTCGCCTACGTGCTCTATGCCGGCACGATCGGCCTGCTCCTGCTGACCCTGCTGATCGCGGAGGAGACGCGCGGCGCACGCGCCTGGCTATTCTCGGGTCGCTTCCAGCCGTCCGAGGTCGCGAAGATCGGCATGGTCCTCGCGCTCGCGCACTATTTCGGCCGCAATCCCCCCTCCTCGATTCGACGCCTGCGAGACCTCTTCGTGCCGGGGCTGATCGTCGCGATTCCGGTCGGGCTGATCGTTGCGCAGAAGGATCTCGGGGTCGCTGTGCTCACGCTCTTGATCGGGCTGACGCTGCTTCCGCTCGTGAACGTTCCCCTGCGTGCCTGGATCGGGATCGGGGCCGTCGGATTGGCGGGATTGGTGGCGCTCTGGCAATACGGCCTCAAGGACTACCAGCAGGAGCGCATCCTCGGCTTCCTGGACCCCTCGCGGGACCCACTCTCCTCGGGCTATCAGCAGATGCAATCGAAGATCGCCGTCGGGTCGGGCGGGCTGCTGGGCACGGGCTGGCAGGAGGGAACGCAGACCCAGCTCCGCTTCCTGCCGACCCAGCACACCGACTTCGCCTTCTCGGTGCTCGCCGAGGAGTGGGGCTTCCTCGGCGCCTTCCTGGCGCTCGGGGTCTACGCCGCGATGTGTCTCTGGGGGCTGCTGATCGCTCGCAATTCGAAGGATACCTTCGGTGCGGTGCTGGCGATCGGGCTGGTCGGCACGCTGCTCTGGCCGGCGACGATCAACGTGGCGATGGTGCTCGGGCTGGCTCCGGTGATCGGCGTTCCGCTTCCGCTCTTCTCGTACGGTGGCTCGGCCCTGCTCTCCGCAGCGATCTCGATCGGCCTGCTGCTGAATGTCTCGATGCGCCGCTACGTCTTCTGATACGGCCGGAGCGAGGCGGTGAATCGCTGCGGCCGGGCGACGGTTCGCGGGCCGAACGCAAGAGACCCGACCGCTTCACCTCGGTCGGGTCTCTGTGGCTCACGCGAAATCCGCGCGCGAGGTCGATCCGTCGGGCGGATCCTCTGCTGAATCAGAGCACGCCGTCGACCAGCTTCTGGAAGTCGCCCTTCGGACGCGCGCCGGTCAGCTGGCTCACGACCTGACCTCCCTTGAAGACGAGCACGGTCGGGATCGAGCGGATGCCGTAGGTGCCCGGGGTCTGCGGGGACTCGTCGATGTTGACCTTCACGACCTTGAGCTTGCCTCCGTTGTCGTCCGCGATCTCCTTGACGATCGGGGCGATCGCGCGGCACGGGGCGCACCATTCGGCCCAGAAATCGACGAGAACAGGGGTCTCGGATTGCAGGACTTCGCCCTCGAAGGTCGCATCGGTCACGTCGGTGATTTCGGCCATTTCAGCTCTCCGTCATTCGTCTGGACCGCGGGGCGGTCCGCTATGCGCCGGGACCTGGGAATCAGGCCGGGCGGGGTTTCGGGGCGCGGGGTCCGTCGTCACTCCCTCGAGGGTTTCGGATCGAGGGTTCTGGACCTTGATCCGCTGGTACACCCTGTCAGTCCCGCGACAGGCGCGCGACTATAGCAGCCCCGAAGTCGGGATCGGTCGGGTGTCGATCGATCCGTCCGACAGCGCGTCGTTCCTCGACCTGCGACGCAGCCATCCCGAACGCCGTCCGAGGAGCACCGGTTGCCCCGCCGTACACCGACGATCGATCGCACGCGGATTCGCACCCAGCCCGCCCGTCGGCGGGCGAGCAAGGTGAAGACGCTCGATGAGGCCCGACCGATCGGTCCCGGCGCCAGCGTCGCGGAGCTGCTGGAATCGTTGCCCGGCCTGCTCGGCGCGGCCGACCTGAACGCCGCGATCGATGCCTGGGTGCGTGCCTGGCAGCGCGAGCGGCTCGTGCTCTTCGGCTTCGGGGCCCACCTGATCAAGGTGGGACTGGCGCCGATCGTGGTCGATCTGATCGAGCGGGGAGCGATCGGGGCGCTGATGATGAATGGCGCCGGCTGCGTCCACGATCTCGAGCTGGCCATGATGGGCCGGACCAGCGAGGACGTGGCCGAGTCCCTCGACGAGGGACGCTTCGGAATGGCGCGGGAGACGGCCGAGCGGCTCAATGGGGCGATCGCTCGCGGGCGCGAGGACGGTCTCGGTATGGGGGCCGCGATCGGGCGCGACATCTTCGAGTCGAAGGATCGCTACGCGGCGCGCAGCGTGATGGCGACGGCCTGGCGGCAGGGGATCCCCGTCACGGTGCACGCGGCGATCGGGACCGATATCCACCACATGCATCCCAGCGCCGACGGGGCCGCCCTCGGCGAGACCAGCTACCGCGACTTCGAACGACTCGCCGGGCTGGTGGCGGGGCTCGAAGAGGGCGTCGTGCTGAATGTCGGATCCGCGGTCGTGCTGCCGGAGGTCTTCCTGAAGGCGCTGGCCCTCGCGCGCAATCTCGGTCATCGGGTCGAGCGCTTCACCACGGTCAACTGTGATTTCATCCGGCAGTACCGCCCGCAGATGAATATCGTCGAGCGGCCGACGCGGCTGGGCGGCCGCGGCCTCTCGCTGATCGGGCAACACGAGGTGCTGATTCCCCTGATCGCAGCGGGCGTGATCGATCGATTCGAGCAGGCGAACCGCAAGCCCACCCGCAAGCCGCGCAAGACGGCGGCCAGCCCTTCGCGGGGCAAGGGGGCACGCAAGGGGGCGGGCGGACGGCGTCCGCCGGGAGGAAAGAAGTCATGACGCGGATCCTGCTGCTCGAGGGCGACATCACGGCTCAGGAAGTCGACGCCATCGTGAACGCCGCCAACAGCGCGCTCGTCCTCGGAAGCGGGGTGGCGGGCGCGATCAACCTGCGTGGCGGCCCCTCGATCCGCGAGGAGTGCGAAGCCCACGGCCCGATCGGGGTCGGTGAGGCCGCTGTGACCGGGGCGGGCGATCTCCCGGCCCGTTTCGTGATCCACGCGGCGGGCATGCCGCCCGGCGGACGCGTCAGCGAGGACAGCCTGCGGGATTGCCTGCGCGCGAGCTTCGCGTTGGCGGACGCGCAGGGCTGCCAGACGATCGCGGTGCCGGCGATCGGGGCGGGGGTCGGTGGCCTCTCCATGCAGGTCTGCGCGGAGATCTCGCTTGCCGAGGCGCGGCGATATGCCGATGCCAGAGCGAAGCAGGGCGGGGAGGGTCTCGCCGAGATCCGCTTCGTGCTCTACGGGGAGCCGGCCTATCGGATCTTCGAGATGGTGAATGATGCCGCGAAGGTCGAGGCGCAGATGAGGAAGCTTCGGGAGCGCTGAGTCATTCGACTCGCCTGCGGCCCGACCGGCCCGGGCCGGTTTGTATACTCCGGCGCATCGCGCAGGCTCGTGCCTCGCGTCCCCGGGATCTCGGAGCGCCCCGACTCTCGATCGAGGATCGACGTGTACTCACTTCAATACATCGCGGCTGCGCTCTACCTCGCCGCCGGCGTTGCGGCCATCCTCGGGCTCGCGCTGCCAGCCCCCGCGGTGCTGCGGGGGGCACGCATCGGCCTGGGACTCGGAGCGCTGGCCCAGACCGCGGCCTTCGCGACCCTCCACCGACTGGAAGCGGCGCCTTCGCTCACGGATCTCGGTCACGTGATCGCGGTCATGGCCTGGCTCGGCGTGCTCTTCCTGCTCTTCCTCTCGCTGCGCCTGCGGCTGCCTGGCTTCGTGCCGCCGATCGCGTTCATCGCCTTCCTCGCCACCTTCGCCGCCGCCCTGGGTCATACCGAGATCGCCGCGGACAACGCGAGCGGGTCGCTGGCCCACTTGCACGTGCTGCTCGCGAGCGCGGGGCTCGCGGCGCTCGGTGTCGCCGGTCTGGCCGGCCTGTTCTTCCTGCTCGAGCATCGCACTCTCAAGAGTCGACGTCGGGTCGCGCGCCGCATCGCGCTGCCGTCTCTCGAGGCGCTCGATCGGGTCAATCGCGTCGCGCTCGTGCTGGGATTCCCATTGCTCAGCCTGGGCGTCCTGACCGGTGGCCTGTGGCTCGATGCCGAGACCGGAGAGATCTTCAGCGGGAGCCTGCACGAGACCTGGATGCTGATCGCGTGGCTGATCTACGCCGGGCTCGTCGGGATGCGCTTCGCCGGACACCAGGGCGCCCGGCAGGCCGCAGCCAGCGCCCTCGCGGGCTTCGCCTTCCTGCTCTTCGCGGTCGTCGGCGTGGGGCTGGTCTCGTGAAGATCGTGCTGCTCGGCATGAATCATCGCACCGCCCCGGTCGACGTTCGCGAGCTCTTCGCCGTGAGCGAGACCCAGCCGCTCCTGCGAAAGCTGATCGACCGGCCGGAGATCGCCGAGGCTGCGTTGATCTCGACCTGCAATCGCGTCGAGCTGGTCGTCACGACCGACAATCCCGACGCCGCTCGGCACGTGCTCTACGAGTTCTTCTCCCGCGAGCTCGCCGGCGGGCATGGTCCTTCGACGGCGGCGCTCGAGGAGATGACGTATCTGCACCGGGAGCGGGACGCGGTCGAGCACGTCTTCCGCGTGGCCTCCTCGATCGATTCGATGGTCGTCGGCGAGCCGCAGATCCTCGGTCAGGTGAAGGACGCCTATCGCGAGGCGGCCGAGGCTGGCGTCTGCGGCGCGGTGCTCTCCAGGCTCTTCCAGCGTGCCTTTGCCACCGCCAAGCGCGTGAAGAACGAGACGGGCATCGCCCAACGGCCCGTCTCGGTGGCGCGCGTCGCCGTCGATCTCGCCAAGCAGATCTTCGAGACCCTCGACGACAAGAGCGCGCTGCTGATCGGGGCCGGCGAGATGATCGAAGCCTCGCTCGTGGCACTCCACGACCACGGTCTCGGGGCGAGGCGGATCGCCAATCGGACCGCTGCGCACGCGGAGACCCTGGCACGTCGTTTCGCCGGCACGGCGCACGGTCTCGACGAGATCGACGCCTTGCTGCCGCACAGCGACGTGGTGCTCTGCTGCGTCGGGGGGGACGCGCCGATCCTGACGCGGGAGAGGATCGCTGCTGGCCTCGCCGCGCGCCGCGGTCGTCCGCTCTTCCTGATCGATATCGGCGTCCCCCGAAACATCGATCCAGGTGTGCACGAGCTCGACAGCGCCTATCTCTACGACCTCGACGATCTGCAGCAGGTGGCCGCGGCCAACGAGCAGGAGCGCCTGCGCGAGTCCGAGCGCGCGGAGCGGATCGTCTACGAGGAGCGCGAGCAGTTCGAGGGCTGGATGGTGGCGCTGCAGGCGGTGCCCACGATCCGCAACCTGCGTGATCGGGCCGACGAGATCCGGCGGGGCGAGATCGATCGCTTCGCGGGTCGACTGCGACTCGACGAGGGGCAGCATGAAATGCTCGAGCAGCTGACCCGAAGCATCGTCAACAAGATCATGCATGCGCCGATCTCGCGGCTGCGCGACGAGACCGATCGCGAGGCCGGGCTGATCCGACTCGAGGAGGCGCGCGCACTCTTCGCCCTCGACGCCAGATCGATCGGGTCAGCGGAAACGGACGACGACGATGAAGAAGGGAGCGCGGACGAGTGAGCCCGCCCAATCAGATCCGCCCCCTGCGCATCGCGACGCGGGGTAGCCAGCTCGCCCTGACCCAGAGCCGACAGATGGCCGCCCGCATCGAGCGCGAGCTGAAGGTCGAGACGGAGATCGTGGTGTTGCGCACGACGGGCGACCGCATCCAGGACCGCTCGCTGGCCAAGATCGGCGGCAAGGGCCTGTTCGTGAAGGAGATCGAAGAGGCGCTGCTCGACGGTCGGGCGGACGTCGCGGTGCACAGCGCGAAAGACGTGCCGGCGCGGATCGCCGCTGGCTGTGTGATCGCCGCCCACCCCGAGCGGGAGGATCCGCGGGACGCGCTGTGCTCGCGGGTGCGCGGACATCAGCTCGCGGACCTGCCGCGCGGCGCCCGGGTCGGGACCGGCAGCACGCGGCGCATGGCGCTCTTGCGGGCATATCGGCCGGATCTCGTGATCGTTCCGCTGCGGGGCAACGTCGGAACGCGACTCGGCAAGCTCGAGGGAGACGACGGCCTCGACGCGGTCGTGCTGGCCTGCTCCGGCCTCGACCGGCTCGGACTCGGGCACGTGATCGACGAGCGGATCGCGCCCGAGACGATGCTGCCCGCGGTGGGTCAGGGACTGCTGGCGCTCGAGACCCGCGAGGGAGACGCCTGGCAGGAACGCATCGCCACGCTCGAGAGCCACGAGATCGGCGTGGTCGCGCGTGCCGAGCGTGCCTTCCAGACGGCCGTCGGCGGCGATTGCAGCGTCCCGCTCGCGGGCTTCGGCGAGCGTCTGGGCGATGGCCGGCTGCGTTTTCGCGGTCTGGTCTCGAGTCTCGACGGACAGCACATCGCACGCGCCGAAGAAACGGCCCCCGAGTCCGAAGCCGCAGCCCTCGGCAGGCGCGTCGCGGAGGCCGTGCTGACGGGCGGAGGCCGCGAGATCCTGGCCGAGCTCGCGGCGGCGGGCATCGGACCCGACGACCGGGCCGATCGCGCGGAGGCCAGCGACGGACCTGATGGCTCGAGGGAGGCCGAAGGTGCGAACGGCTCTGATGCCGCCGAAACCTCCGAAACCTCCGATGCCTGAGGTCGGTCGTGTCGTGCTCGTGGGCGCGGGGCCCGGCGATCCGGACCTGATCACGATTCGCGGGGCGAAGGCACTCGCGCGCGCGGATGTCGTGCTCTACGACCAGCTCGCGACGGACGATCTGCTCGATCTCGCGCCGGCGCGCGCGGAGCGCATCAACGTCGGCAAGCGCGGACACGAGGCGCCCACCCGCAGCCAGGAAGACATCAACGCGCTGCTCGTCGAGCGCGCGCTCGCCGGCTGCGTGGTCGTTCGCTTGAAGGGCGGTGATCCCTTCGTGTTCGGCCGTGGCGGCGAGGAGCTCTCCGCCTGTGCCGCGGCGGGCATTCCCTTCGAGGTCGTGCCCGGGGTGACTTCGGCGACGGCGGCCGCGGCCTATGCGGGCATCCCCGTGACGGATCGCCGCCACGCCGCATCCTTCGCCGTGGTAACGGGCCACAAGGATCCGACGCGCGTCGCCTCGCAGACGCGTTGGCGCGCGCTGGCGACCGCGGTCGACACGCTGGTCATTCTGATGGGGATGCGCAACCTGGCGACGATTTGCGAGGAGCTCATCGCGGGCGGGCGGCCTGCTTCGACCCCCGCGGCTGCCGTGATGCACGGAACGCTCCCCGAGCAACGCACCTGTGTGTCGACCCTGGGAGAGCTGGCCGAGGCGGTCGCGGCGGCCGGACTGGGCTCGCCGTCGGCGGTGATCATCGGCGGTGTGGTCGGGCTGCGGGCGGGGCTCTCGTGGTGGGAGTCGCAGCCGATGTTCGGGCGGCGAGTGCTGGTGACGCGCGCGCGCGAGCAGACGGCGGAGCTCGCCGGCGCGCTGCGCGCGGCGGGGGCGATGCCGGTCGTGCGGCCGATGATCGAGCTGGCCCCGATCGAAGACGGCGAAGACGCGAGCGAGATCGATCGCGTGATCGGCCAGGTCGAATCCTATACCTGTCTCGTCTTCACGAGCAGCAATGCCGTGCGTTTCTTCGCCCGGGCGCTGGAGATGCGGCGCGGATTCGGCGCGTCCGCGCTGGCCGGGGAGGCCCGCATCTTCTGTATCGGCGACGCGACGGCGCGCGCCGCTCTCGGAGCGGGGCTGCCGGTGCACCTGATCGCCTCCGGTCGCGGCGATGCCGAAGCCCTGCTCGCCCAGCTCTTGCCCGCGCTCTCGAACGAGCCCGAGCGGGTGTTGATCCCCCGTTCGGCGATCGGTCGAACGGTCATCGCCGACGGCCTCCGAGCAGCGGGTGCCGAGGTCGATTCGATCGCGTTCTACGACAATCGCCGACCCGCGATCGACGCCGAGACCTTGCGCCACGAGCTGGTCGCGGGCGAGCTCGACGTGCTGACCTTCACGAGCCCCTCGACGGTGGATCATTTCATCGAGTGTCTGACCGAGGAGAGTAGGGCGGCGGCGGGTCGCTGTATGATCGCGGCGATCGGGCGGACCACGGCGGCGCGGCTCGCGGAGGTCGGGCTGCCCGCGAGCGTGGTGCCGGATCGCCCAGAGGTCGCAGCCCTGGTCGAAGGCATCGTCGAGGCTCTGGTGTCGGGCAGCCGAGTGGCGCGCTCGGACGGCGGCCCGCAGGCGATTGGAGGAAGCGACGAATGAGTTTTCCCGCGACGCGCATGCGGCGACTGCGCCGGAACGAGACCCTGCGCGGCATGGTTCGCGAGCATCGACTGGCCCGCGAGGACCTGATCCTGCCGCTCTTCGTCGTCGAGGGGACGGGCATTCGCGAGCCGGTCTCGTCGATGCCGGGTGTCCATCGATTTTCGGTCGACCAGGTCGTGCTCGAAGCGAAGCGCGTCGCGGATCTCGGCCTGCCGGCGGTGATCCTGTTCGGGATCCCTGATTCGAAGGACGCGCGCGGGAGCGGTGCAGACGAGACCTCGGGCATCGTGCAGCGCGCCACGCGAGCGATCGCCGACGCCGTCCCCTCGCTCTGCGTAATCACCGACGTCTGCCTCTGCGAGTACACCGACCACGGCCATTGCGGTCTGCTCGACGGCGAAGAGGTGGACAACGATGCGTCCGTCCTGCGGATTGCCCAGACCGCCCTCTCGCATGCCCGCGCGGGTGCCAGCATCGTCGCGCCCTCGGACATGATGGACGGACGCGTGGCCGCGATCCGCCGGGAGCTCGATGCGAACGGCTTCGAAGAGGTCGCGATCCTGTCCTACGCGGCGAAATACGCGAGCGCGTTCTACGGACCCTTCCGCGAGGCGGCCGAGAGCACGCCGGAATTCGGTGACCGTCGCGGATATCAGATGGATCCGCCGAATCGAAGAGAGGCGATGCGCGAGATGCGCCTCGATCTCGAGGAGGGGGCGGACATGCTGATGGTCAAGCCGGCCATGGCCTACCTCGACATCCTGGCCGACGCGCGGCGCGAGTTCGAGGTGCCGATCGCCGCCTATCATGTGTCGGGCGAGTACGCGATGATCAAGGCCGCCGGAGAGCGCGGCTGGCTCGACGCGGATCGCGCCATGCTCGAGTCGCTGATTTCGATCAAGCGCGCCGGGGCGGACCTGATCCTGACCTACGCGGCCGCGGACATCGCCGAGCAGCTCTGAGCCATCAGCTGCCGGGCGAAGGCGAGAGTCCCGGTCGAAGGCGTCACGTCCAGAGGAGAGAGAATGTCGCTGCGCTACAAGGTCGTCGAGATCGGCCTCGTCACGGACGAGGAGCTCGAGAAGGCCCTCAACGAGTGGACGGCGGAGGGCTGGACCTTCGACACGATGCAGTTCGCCATGCGCGAGGCTTCGAAACGGCCGAGCATGGCTTTCGTCACCTTCGTTCGCGAAGAGCCCGACGACTCTGCCTAACGCTCTGGCGTCGCCTCCGCGTCGCGGACGGCCGGCCAGATCTCGCGGGCGAGCGCGACCAACGAGCGTTCCGCCGCCTCGCGAGCCAGCTGGGCGATCTGGGGACGCACGACCAGCAGGTCGATTCCGAGTCGTCGTCGCTCGCGAATCAATCGCTCGGTGACCTCGGCCTTCGTTCCGACGACGACGCGCTCCTCGAGCGGTGCGTCGAGCGCCTCGCTCACGGCGGGGGGCATGCCCCGCCGCCGCCCGTTCATCTCGCCGGCCAGCGACTCGCGCGCGGCGGCCCGCTCCGATGCGTCCTCGGACACGAAGACCGTCCGCATCACCAGCGAGAGTCCGGGCTTGTTCGGCTCGGGTCGCAGCGATCGATGTCGCGCCTGGTTCTGGCCGATCTGCTCGAAGGTCTCGACCGGGGAGGCGAGGTATGGAAGGTCGCGTCGGGCCGCCTGGGCGAGACCCTTGGGCCCGAAGGCCGCCACCGCGAGCGGCGGATGGGGACGCTGCCGGGTCTCGAGCGGCGATCCCCCTCCGCGATCATTGTGCCGGGCCCAGATCGCGAGGATCCGATCGAGCGCGTCATCGAAGCGATCGCGCTTCTCCGCGGGCGGAACCCCGAAGGCCTCGAGCATCGGCTTCTGGAAGCCGCGCCCGAGACCGATCAGGAGCCGCCCCCCCGAGACCTGGTCGAGGGTGGCGATCTCGGCGGCGATCTTCTCGGGCGGATGCAGGGGCAGCAGCAGCGAGGTCGTTCCCAGGCGTAGCCGGCGGGTCGTGGCGGCATAGCCCGCGAGCTCGATCAACGGCGCAGGGCACACGCCCCGCTGGAAATGCATCTCCGGAAGCCAGACGGAGTGGAGTCCAAGCGACTCCGCCAGCTCGACCCAGGCTCGATGCGCGAAGGCCTCCCGCGGGCCGTGGGTACCGCCGAGCGACAGGCCGAGCCCCGGACGCTCCAGTCCCCAGGCTCGACGGTCGGGTCGCTCGAGTCGCTCGGCTGTCGGCATGGCTGGACACTATCACCGGCTCGCGGGCCGCGATCGTCCGCTCGGGCGGCGGAGGCGAGCCTCTTCAAACCGCCGTTCCATTCCGGTCGTCAGGCATGTCCGAATTTGCATCACCCTCGGGGGTACTCTAATCTCTGGCGAAGCGAGACTCTGCCCCCGAAGGTCTCTACCTTCGGGGTTGTTCTGCCGATCCTGCGGGTACACTTCGACGCCGAAGGCGTGATCCTCTGGGGAGAAGACGACATGATCGAAACGATTCTGGTGGCCACGGATGGCTCGGCCGACGCGAGCGCCGCGGAGCAGACGGGGATGGGTCTGGCCTCGCGTCTCGGTGCGAGGCTGTCCGCAGTCTCGGTCCTGGACGATCGCCTGATGCATGCGCCCGCGGGCGACGGTCTCGCGCTGCCACCCTTTCCCGAGGCTGAGCTGACCGCCTACTATCGCGCCCGCGCGGACGCCGTCGCGCGTCGATTCGTCGACCGGGCGCGGGGCGAGGGCATCGAGGCGGCCTGCGAAGTCCTGCAGGGCGCGCCGGATGACCGGATCGTCGAGAAGATGCAAAACACCGATCTGCTGCTGATCGGCAGGACCGGCACCCGCTCGGGTGATCGGGGTGCCCTGATCGGTGCCACCGTCGATGCGGTGCTCCGCAAGACGACCAAGCCGACGATCCTCGTCCCGGGCGGCGCCCCGCTGACCGGTCCGTTGGTGCTCGGGTTCGATGGCTCGCCAGGCTCGCGAATCGCGGCGAAGCTGGCGGTGACCCTGGCCAACGGCCTGAACGAGGCCGTGCATGTCTTCGTCGACTCGAAGGACAAGGGCCGCGCGGTGGCTCGCTTCGACGAGGTCCGGCAGCTGGTCGGAGGCCTCTCGGTGCCGGTCCGCGAGACCTCCTCGACCCTCGGCCGACCCGACGTGAAGATCGTCGACACGGCCAAGGAGGTGCGAGCGAGCCTGATCGTGATGGGCGCCTACGGCCGCAATCGAATCACCGACTACTTCCTCGGCAGCAACGCCGCCTCGGTCGCACGAACCTCTCCCGTGTCCGTGCTGCTCGCGCGGTAGCGCGGTCTTCGTGCCGCGGACGCCCCGGCCCATCCGGCTGGCCGAGCTGGCGGCGTTTCTCGACGCACAGGACGGGAGTGCCGCCGGGCGCTCGCTCGAGGGAGACGCGAACGCCGCGATCCAGGGCTTCGCCTCGCTGCCCGCAGCGCGGGCGGACGAGCTCGTATTCGTCCGGGATGTCGGTCTGTCCGGGGCGCTGGCCCGCTGCGCCGCGCGCATGGTCGTGGCGCCGCCTGGCCTGTCAGTGGGCGATCGCAGCGTGCTGCGAAGCCGCCAGCCGGCCCATGATTTCTCGCGCCTGGTCGACGCGTTTGCGCCGCGTCGGCGCCCGCCGGAGGGCATCGCGCCCCACGCGCGGGTCGATGCCACGGCGCGTGTCGACCCGACGGCCAGCATCGAGCCGGGCGCGCAGATCGGACCCGGCTGCCGCGTCGGGGCGCGGACCGTCGTCGCCGCGAACGCGACGCTGGTCGCCGATGTCGAGG
Organism: uncultured delta proteobacterium; assembly: GCA_963698485.1. Classification (GTDB taxonomy): domain Bacteria; phylum Myxococcota_A; class UBA9160; order UBA9160; family UBA4427; genus UBA4427. The sequence goes on from CAVORA010000013.1 coordinate 77,334, forward strand.
TCGGCTGCGACGGCTGGATCCACTCGGGTGCCGTCCTGCGCGAGGGCACCCGGGTAGGCGACCGGGTGATCCTGCAGCCCGGGGTCGTGCTCGGGGGAGACGGGTTCGGCTACGTGCCCGACGCCGAGGGACGACCCGTCGCGATGGCGCAACGGGGCTGCGTCGTGATCGAAGACGATGTCGAGATCGGGGCGAATACGACCGTCGACCGGGCAACCCTCGACGAGACGCGGATCCGGCGCGGCGCCAAGATCGACAACCAGGTCCAGATCGCGCACAACTGCGACATCGGCGAGCACGCGTTGATCGCCGCCCAGACCGGCCTCTCCGGCGGCACGATCGTCGGTGCCCGCGCGATCCTGATGGGCGGTGTCGGTACGACGGGTCATCTGCGGATCGGCGAAGGCGCGTTCATCGCGGCCCGCGCCGGAATCCATGGCGACGTGCCCGCCGGAGCGCGCATGTACGGCGCGCCAGCCACCGAGGAGCGCAGCTGGCACCGCACGGTCGCCGCTCTGCGCCGATTGCCCGAGCTGTTGAAGCGCGTCCGGCGACTCGAGCGCCAGCTGGGGGGCGAGGCGGAGAGCCCCTCCGAGGCGAATGCTGGCAGAGACGCCGCTTCCGGGGGAGACTCGGGCGGCAACTGATCCACGCCCGGGAGCGCCATCGATGTCCATCCCCTCTCCGACCGAGTGTCGGAGCCGCCCGCTCGCCGAACTGCGACAGGCCCTTGCGACCGCGGCGAGCCATCCGGAGGGCGAAGCGGCGGCCGATGCGGCGATCGAAGCGCTCGTCGAAGCCCTGGCGCTCGATCCGAGGGCCGGCGCGCAAGCGCTCGCCGGCCGCGGCCGGCGGCTGCTCTCGACCCGCATCGCAGAGCGGGCTCGACTCGCACGGCTACTCGAATTGCGCGACCAGCTCGCCGCCCGCGGTGTTCGCGGCATCGCCGGGATCGACGAAGTCGGTGTGGGCCCGCTCGCGGGATCCGTCGTCGCGGCGGCCGTCGTGCTGCCGGAACGGGTCGCTCTCGCCGGCCTCGACGACTCGAAGAGGGTGGCGCCGGCGCGCCGCACGACGCTCGCCCAGGAGATCCGCGACATGGCGATCGGAATCGGGATCGGGGAGGTGACGCCGGAAGAGATCGACCAGCGGGGGATCTACCAGGCGGCGCTCGAGGCGATGCGCCGGGCGGTCGCGAGCCTCGCGCGCACGACCGAGGTCGGTCATCTGCTGGTCGATGCGCGGACCGTGCCCGGTGTCGACCTGCCGCAGACCTCGATCATCAAGGGCGACCAGAAGGACGCGAGCATCGCGGCGGCGTCGATCGTCGCGAAGGTGCATCGCGATTCCCAGATGGAGGCGCTCGGCCAACGCTATCCGGCCTACGGGTTCGAGCGGCATATGGGGTATGGAACGGCCGAGCACGTAGCGGCCCTCGAGCGTTTCGGACCATGCCCGATCCATCGCCGCTCGTTCGCGCCGGTGGCCGCCGCGGAAGGGCGGCGGCGCACGAGCCCGTCGTCCTATTCGTGAACGAAGAGGGCGTGGCGTCGTGAACGAAGAGGGCGTCGCGTCATGAACGAAGAGGGCGTCGCGTCATGAACGAAGAAGGCGTCGCGGACGAGGCCGGCTCGCGCACGGACTCGGGCCGCTTTCGCATCCGTACGCGGCCCGAGGACTTCCGCGTCTTCGAAGAGCCGCTCTACGAGCCGACCGACGAGGGCAACCACACCTTCCTGCTCGTCGAGAAGACGGACCGCACGACCGAGCAGGTCGCGCGGGATCTCTCGCGTGCCAGCGGTGTCGCGTCGCGGGACGTGGGCTACGCCGGTCGCAAGGATCGGCACGCCGTCACCCGCCAGTGGTTTTCCCTCGAAGGCGTCGATCCCGAGCGAGCGCTCGATTTCGAGCTGCCGAAGGCCCTGGTCCTCGAAGCCCGGCGCCATCCGCACAAGATCAAGACGGGGCACCTGCGCGCCAATCGCTTCGAGATCGTGCTGCGGGCGGACGGGCCGATCGATCTGCGCCCGATCGAGCGACGCGTCGATGAGCTCATGCGGCGGGGAATGCCGAATCGCTATGGCGAGCAACGTTTCGGACGCGAAGGCGACAACGCCCAGCAGGCGCGTCGGCTGCTCGCCGGAGGCAGGCCGCCGCGCGATCGCAGGGCTGCGCGTTTCCTGATCTCCGCGCTCCAGTCGGAGGTCTTCAACGCCGTGCTCGCGGAGCGGATCGAGTCCTTCGACAGCGTCTTGTTAGGCGATCTGGCCCGTGTGGAGGAGAGCGGTGGCTTGTTCTGGGTCGACGACCTCGAGCGGGATCGCGCTCGGGCCGAGGCATTCGAAATCTCGGCGACCGGTCCGATCTTCGGGACGAAGATGCGCGCACCGCACGACGCGGCGGCCGCGCTCGAGCGGGCGATCTTCGATCGCTTCGAGCTGCCGGAGCTCGGGGCGCTCGCGTTGCCGAGGGGCATCCGTGCGCGCGGCGCCCGGCGGCCGCTGCGCGTGCGGCCGACGGGGCTCGAGGTCGAGACGGTCGAGGACGGTCAGGCGATCGTCGTTGCGCTGTGCTCTGCCGCCCGGGGCCTACGTGACCGTTCTGATCGACGAGCTCGTCGGGGAGGTCGTGGACGCGAGTCGCTCGCGTGGATCGGCTGACGGGGAGCCGGCGGCGGGTGTATCCTGAAAAGGGCGCGCGGCACGAAGCGTCGCGCTTTCATGGGATGCGCTTTTTCGACGCGTCCGGAACGAACGAGAGACGGAGAGAGACCACATGAAGATTGCCGCGTCAGTCGCAGACCTCGTCGGCGGAACGCCGCTCGTCAAGCTCAACCGGGTCGTCGGGGACTGCCATGCGACGATCCTCGGGAAGCTCGAGTCCGCGAATCCTGGCAACAGCGTGAAGGACCGCATCGGACTCGCGATGATCGAGGCGGCGGAGAAAGCCGGGGATCTCGTGCCCGGACGTTCGACGATCGTCGAGCCGACCAGCGGCAATACCGGAATCGCCCTGGCCATGATCGCTGCGACCAAGGGCTATCCCTGCGTCATCGTCATGCCCGATACGATGAGCCCCGAGCGGCGGTCGACCATGCGCGCTTTCGGGGCGAAGATCGTGTTGACCGAGGGGGCGAAGGGCATGCGCGGGGCCGTCGAGACCGCGACCGGGATCGCGGATCGGATTCCGAATGCCTTCATGCCCCAGCAATTCCGAAATCCCGCGAATCCCGACATGCACTTCCGCACCACGGCGCGCGAGATCTGGGACGATACCGACGGCACGGTCGACGCTCTCGTGGCCGGTGTCGGCACCGGCGGCACGATCACCGGAGTCGCCCGCTACATCAAGCCCAAGAAGCCCGACTTCAAGGCGATCGCCGTCGAGCCCGAAGACAGCCCGATCCTGTCCGGGGGCTCACCCGGTCCCCACAAGATCCAGGGAATCGGTCCGGGCTTCATCCCCGAGGTCCTCGAGACGGATCATCTCGACGGCGTCGTGACCGTCTCCAACGATGATGCGATCGCGATGGCGCGTCGTCTGGCTGCGGAAGAGGGCCTGCTCTGCGGCATCTCCGCCGGGGCGAACGTGAAGGCCGCGATCCAGTACGGCACGCGTCCCGAGAACGCCGGCAAGACCATTGTCACGATCATCTGTGACTTTGGTGAGCGGTACATCCAGACGGTGCTCTTCGATGCAATGCGATACGAAGGCAGCGATGAGATCCCCGGCTGATCGCGCCCCGGGGCCGGGCGCGTGAGCCCTTCGAAACCAATTCCGTCGAGGAGGGGTGCGTTGATTCGCGCCTATCGAGACCTGCGACCCGATCTGCATCCGTCGGTCTGGGTCGCGCCGGGCGCCGCGATCATCGGTGATGTCACGATCGGTGAGGACTCGAGTGTCTTCTTCGGCAGCGTCCTGCGAGGCGACGTCGAGCGGATCGTGATCGGTGCCCGGACCAACATCCAGGATCAAGCGACGCTCCACGTCACGGAGGATCTCCATCCGACGCTGCTCGGAGACGAGATCACCGTGGGGCATCGTGCCGTCGTGCATGGCTGCCGCGTGGCGGACGGCGCGCTGATCGGGATCGGTTCGATCGTGCTCGACGGAGCGGAGATCGGCGAGAACGCCCTGGTCGCCGCGGGGGCGGTCGTTCGACCGGGACAGATCGTCGAGCCCGGGACGCTCGTCGCGGGTGTTCCAGCCCGATATGTTCGCGATCTGCGGTCAGCCGAGATCGAGGTCCAGCGGGCCCGCACGTTGCGCTACGTCGCCACGGCCCGTAGCCATGGGGAGGCGGACCCGCCCTGAAGGCGTATCGCGTTCTCGGCGCCTCTCGAGGGCGGAAGGGCGACCGCTGCGAATGACCGTGGGCGTGCGCCTCGCTCTGTGACGGGTCGGGGCTTTCGGGACGATTCGCTTGCGTTTTCTGTCCAGATCCACACAATTGACAAATGTCACGGGATCAGAAAAAGGCAGAGAGCCGGCGCCGGATCCTCGAAGCCGCTCGGGACGTGTTCTTCAGGGATGGCTTCATGCGAGCCAATCTCGACGAGATGGCCGAGAAGGCCGGGGTGGCGAAGGGCACGCTGTATCGGTACTTCGAGAGCAAGGCGGATCTCTACGTCGCCGTTCTGACGAACAATCACGAGATCTTCCACGGTCGGATGGCGGCCGCTGGCAGCGAGGGCGACACGGCGCTCGACCGGATTCGATCGATTGCCCGATTCTATTTCGACCATTGGCTCGATCACCCGGACTACTTCCAGATCTTCTGGGCGGTCGACAATGAGAGCGTGATCGGGGATCTGCCGAGGGACGTGATCGAGAAGATCGCCGACTTCTGGGAGATGAACCTGAACATCACGCACGCCGTGCTCGTCGAGGGCGTGAAGAGCGGAGAGTTCGTCGAGTGCGATACCTGGGAGATCGCACATATCCTCTGGTCGATCGCCAACGGCTTGATCGAGTCGGACAACACCAAGGCTCGCCGACAGATCCGGCGCCGACCGCTCGAGCCGCTCTACTTTCACGCGATCGATACTTTGATCCGCGGGATCCTCGCGGACCCCTCACGCATCGCCCTCGCGCCGCCGGCCGCGCCGAAGAAGTCGACGCTGATTCCGGTCTCCTGAGGCGCGTGGTCGAATAGGGCGGCCACAGATTCGGGCCGGGCCGGATCGGCGTTGACGCGCCGAGAGGCGCGATAGACTGGGCGGGTGAGCAAACCAGCCGACCGCCCGCGTCTCGTCGTGATCGATGGTGCAAACGCCATCTACCGCGCCTTCTTCGCCCTTCCGAATCTTCGCGCGCCGGACGGCACGCCGACCAATGCGGCCTATGGATTCGTCACGATGCTCGCGAAGGTGCTCCGCGAGGAGCATCCCACCCACGTCGCGTTCGCCGCAGATCCGCCGGGCGGCAGCTTTCGCAACGAGATCTATCCCGAGTACAAGGCGGGACGCGACAAGCAGCCCGAGGATCTGACGGCGCAGCTGCCGCTGGTCGCAGAGCTCTGCGAGGCCTTCGGGGTCCCGCGGCTCGAGGTTCCCGGCTTCGAGGCCGACGACGTGATCGCATCGCTCGTGGCCACGGCGCCGGACGACGCCGAGATCTGCATCGTCTCGACGGACAAGGATCTGATGCAGCTCGTCGGGCCGAACGTCGAGCTGCTCGATTCGGGCAAGGGGCGCCGGATCGACGAATCGGCCGTCGAAGAGCGTTTCGGCGTGCCGCCATCGAAGCTGCTCGATCTGCGCGCGCTGGTCGGTGACCCCAGCGACAACATTCCCGGCGTGAAGGGCATCGGCGAAAAGGGTGCAGCGAAGCTGATCCTCGAGTTCGGATCCCTCGACGAGCTGCTCGAACGGGCGGGCGAGGTGAAGGCGAAGCGGGCCCGCGAGGGCTTGATCGATCGGGCGGACGATGCGCGGGTATCGCGGCAGCTCGCGACCTTGCGCGACGACGTCCCGATTCCGGATGGCTGGCAGGGGCTCGAACGCCGGGTGCCGGATACCGAACGGCTGCGCGCGCTCTACGAGAAGCTCGGGTTTACCCGCCTGCTCGACTCCCTCGAGAGTCTCGATGGGGAGGCCGTCGCAGCGGAGCCCCGGCAGGACGCGGTCGAGGGCGTCGAGGTGGAGGTCTTCCAGCGCGATGCCGACCTGTCTGCGCTGATGAAGCGGCTCTCCTCCGCGAAGCGGATCGCGCTGCATGGGGTCACGACGCAGGGCACGGCGGTGTCGCGCCGCTTGTTGGGCCTTGCGTTGGCGACCGGGGAGTCGCCGGTCGCCTATCTCGCCGTTGCAGGCGAGGGCCTGCTCGATCGCGAGGGGGTTTCAGGAGAGGGCGTGTGCGGTCTGTTGAGGGAGGTCTTCGGAGAGGCCGGCGCTCTTTCGGCCGCGGGCGCTTCATCAGCCGCAGACGCTTCGCCGGCCGCCGGCGCACCCAAGTGGGTCGCCTTCGACTCCAAGGGGATCCAGAGCCTGGCGAGCGGGCTGGGGCATGCGCTTCCGCTCCCCGAGCTCGATGTCGAGATCGCTGCGCAGATGCTCGATTCGACCGGAGGCCATCAGCTGCCTCAGATCGCCAGCGAGAACCTTGCGCGGAAGGTTCGCTCCTGGGAGGAGATCGCGGGTCGCGGAGCGAAGGCGACGCCCGCCGAGGATCTCGGGGTCGAGGTCGTCTCCGGGTGGGCTGCGGAGCAGGCTGCGGCGGTGCTCGACCTGGTCGAGGGGATGCGGGGGCGACTCGAGGAGGTGGAGCTGTCGGCGCTGTACATGGACGTCGAGCTGCCGCTGACGGCCGTGCTCTCCAAGATGGAGCGGGCGGGCGTTCGCATCGACGAGGATCATCTCGCCCATCTCTCGCAGGAGTACGCAAAGGAGCTCGCGCGCATCGAGAAGGAGATCCATCGTCTCGCCGGCGAAGAGTTCATGGTGAGCAGCCCCAAACAGCTCCAGGTCATCCTGTTCGAGAAGCTGGGCCTGCCGATCCTCAAGAAGACGAAGACCGGCTATTCGACGGCGGAGAGCGTCCTCGAGCAGCTGACCGCGCATCATGAGCTCCCCGGGCAGGTTCTCGCGTGGCGCAAGCTCTCGAAGCTGAAGAGCACGTACATCGACGCACTGCCGCCGCTGGTCGACGAGCGAACCGGTCGCATCCATCCGAGCTTCCATCAGCTCGGGGCGGCGACCGGCCGCCTCTCCGCCTCGAACCCGAACGTGCAGAACATCCCGATTCGTGGTCACGAAGGCGGTCGAATCCGGCAGGCCTTCATACCCGCAGAGGGTCGGATCCTGGTCTCGGCGGACTACTCCCAGGTCGAGCTGCGGATCGTGGCGCATTATTCGGGAGACGAGTCGCTGATCGATGCCTTCCGGAATGGGCACGACATCCACAGGCGGACCGCGGCCGAGGTTGCCGGCATCCCCCTCGAAGAGGTCACCGACGAGCAGCGCGCGCGGGCCAAGGCGGTCAATTTCGGGATCATCTACGGGTCGTCCGCCTTCGGCCTCTCGCAGCAGCTGGGGATCGCGGCGGGTGAGGCGCAGGAAACGATCGACGCCTACTTTGCCCGCTACGAGGGTGTCCGACGATTCCTCGACGAGACGACCGCGCAGGCGAAGAAGGACGGCTTCGTACGCACCTTGATGGGTCGGCGGCGCTACCTCCCCGACCTCGGATCACGCAATCGTGTGCTGCGCCAGGCGGCCGAGCGGATGGCGACGAATACCGTGATTCAGGGGACGGCGGCGGATCTGATCAAGAAGGCCATGGTCGATGTCGACCGGGCCATCACGGCCGCGGGTTTCGAGGCGACCATGATCCTCCAGGTGCACGACGAGCTGGTCTTCGAGACGGCTCCGGAGAGCCTGCCGGAGCTGTCGGCGCTCGTTCGATCGCGGATGGAGCAGGTCGCCGAGCTCTCGGTGCCGCTGACGGTCGATCTGGGGTCGGGGGCGAATTGGCGGGAGGCCCATTGAGGGGCGCCGAGGCCTCGGTCGCAGCCGGATTTACCCAGGGGGAAGCAGCCGGCGTTTTCTTCGTGACGCTCGAAGATTCCGTGACACATCGCGGGGCGAGCGCCCACTTCCCTAGTACATAAGCCGAATTCCCCTTCCCAGGGATGCCCGGGACACCTCTTTTGGTGTTCCGGGTTTTTTCGTTCTGGCCCCCGCTCGATGGGCCACTGCGAAGGGGTCCTTGGACTGGCCTCTCGGATTCCGCTCGGTCCGGCGCGGAAGCCCAGCTGCCCGGTAGGGCGTCAAACGCTCGGGCGGAACATGTTGAGGCTGAAGCGACGCTGGCTGTCGAAGAGTCGGCGCTCCACCTCGAGGCCTGCTGCCTGCGCGGCGTGGTCGATTTCGCTCGGCGAATATTTGTGTGAGTCCTCGGTGTGGATGCGCTCGCCGGCCTCGAAGGCGACCTCGAGGTCGAGCGCCTTGATTCGCGCGCGCTGGGCTCGCTGGCTTTCGAGGAAGCTCTGCACGCTCCCCGTGACCTCGTCGTACTCGACCCGATGACGAAAATGCCCGAGCTCGAAGTCTGCCTCGAGCTCTCGATTGATGCGTGCGAGCAGATTCAGGTTGAAGCGAGCCGTCACGCCCTGGGCGTCGTCGTAGGCGCGTTCCAGGGTCTCGGGCTGCTTGCGAAGATCGATGCCGACGAGCAGTCGATCGGCCTCTCCCATGGCCTCGCGCACGCGCCCGAGAAAGGCGATCGCGTCTGCCTTCTCCAGATTGCCGATCGAAGAGCCCAGCCACAGCGTCAGCTTCGGCTCCAGTCCGAGCGCCTGGACCTCTGCCAGCCCCGTCTCGTACTCGGCCACCGCCGGCCGGATCTCCAGGTGCGGATGCGTCTCCTCGAGTCGCTCGACGCTCTCTTCGAGTGCCGAGCGAGAGACGTCGATCGGCGCGTAACACAGCGCCCGCCCATCCTCCTGGAAGGCCTGCAGCAGGTACTCGGTCTTCACGGCGCTGCCGCTTCCGAGCTCGACGAGCGCTCTGATCTCGGGCATTTCTCGCGCGATGCGGGGCGCCTCCGTCTCGAGGATCTCCGCCTCTGCCCGCGTCAGGTAATACTCGGGCAGCTCGCAGATCTCCTCGAAGAGCCGTGAGCCGGTCTCGTCATAGAAGAACTGACTGGGCAGCGTCTTAGGCCTCGAACCGAGCCCCTCGAGCACCGCCTCGCCGAAGTCGAGCTGTGACTCGATCGGGTCGAGCTCGATCCAACGGGTCTCGCTGGCCTGGCGCTGGGCGCCGCTCGGCGGCGTGGGGGAGCCGGCGACGGGCTGTGGCCGAGTCTGTCGGTTCGTCGCGCTCAAGAATCGAGCTCCGGGTCGTCGTTCATCGGAGCGGGCAGGGAGGTGAGCTCCAGGGGCGCATCGATTCGTCGCATGGGGCGACCCTAGCATCCCAGCGGAGGCATCTGGCAGGCGCAGCGATGGCGCAGCCAGTGCCCCGAAACGGTTGGCATGGTGCGCTTCTCCTCGGCTGGCTGTCGGCCATCCGTTCCCGTGGGGGATTCTGGCGTCGCGAAAAAAGCCTCGATCGTTGCCCGATTCGCCGCCGGGTTTCGCCTTCAAGGGAAAGGGCGCGAACTCGAGAGTCGCGCAGCACCAGATGAATGGAGGAGAACCCCATGAGCGAAGCGATCCCGAGCCCCGTCGAATCCGGTCCCGTCCAGGATGCCAACGCGCCCGTTCTGTCGATCACCACCGGCCGACCGGTCGACCCCGCGGCGGCGGAGCGCCGCCAGCAGGATCGAGTGCTGGCCGATGCCATCCTCGCCGGGGATGCTGACGCCTTCACCCGCCTGCATGAGCTCTATGCCCAGCGTCTCTACCGCTTCGCGGTGAAGCGACTGGGAGATGCGACCGAGGCCGAGGATGTCGTGCAGGACGTCTTTCTCGAGGTCCACAAGTGCCTGGGGTCGTGGGAGGGTCGATCGGCGCTGCTCACCTGGATGTTCGGCATCACGCATCATCAGCTTTGCCGTCGCTTCCGCAAGAAGACGCCGATCGGGTTGCCCGACGAGCAGCTCGAAGCCGCGGCGGCGCCGATCATGCCCGAGGCCTCGAGTGAACGTCGCGTAGACGCGAATCGTGTGCTGGACGTATGTGCTTCGACGCTCGACGAGGACGTGTCCCCGGCCCAGCGTCAGATCTTCGATCTCTACTACGGCGAGAATCTCGCGACCAAGCAGATCGCCGAAGATCTGGGCAAGTCGAACCAGGCCATCAAGATCAGCCTCTTCCGGACGCGCCGGGCGATGGAGGCGCGTCTCGAGGAGCTCGACATGGCGCAGATCGCCTAGTCGAGCGATCGCGGCGGTCCGGTGCTCGACCCGCGTCGAAGCGGGTCGCCTCGATCACGCTTCGAGGATCTGGGCGAGTCGTTCTCGGGCGAGGGACCAGTCGTTCTTGACCGTCCGTTCGGCGACCTTCACCTCGGCGGCGATCTCGGGAATCGTCAGGCCGCCGAAGACCTTCAGGCTGACGACCAGCGCGGCGCGTTCGTGCTCCTCGGCGAGCGTCTCCAGGGCTTCTTCGGCGATTCGGAAGCCTTCATCGTCGGCCCGGACGCTCGGGAAAACGGACTCGTCGAGCTCCTGCTTCGTCGCGCCCCCGCCGCGTTTGTCGGCGCGGTGGCTGCGTGCGTGGTCGATCAGCACGTGTCGCATGATGCCCGAGGCCACGTTGTAGAAGTGAGAGCGATCTTCCCATTCGTGGGCCATGCGAGAAGAGAGCCGAACGAAGGCTTCGTTCACGACCGCGGTGGCCGATAGCGTGTGGTCGCTGCGCTCGTTGCGTACGAGGTAGGCAGCACGCTTGCGGAGCTCCGGATAGACGAGCTCCCAGAGCTGGTCGGCCATGTTGGCGTCGGCCCCGGCGCGCCTCAACAAGCCCGTGACCTCGCCCGTTCCGATCGTGCGGTCTGCCATCGCGCGAGTGTATCCGATCGGGTTCCGTGCGACTCGCATCGCCGGCGTGTTCGCAGTCGGGCCGTCCCGGGTCTCACGCGCGCGAGCGCGCGCCGTGGCCGGCCGCCGCGAAGAGTCGCGACGGGATCTCGGGCCGCGAACGCGGGACCATCGCGAGCCGTAGATTGTCTTCCACGTGGGCGGCCTCGCGCATGCCAACCACGGCGCTCGTCACGTTCGCGGTGCTGCGCACGAACTGGAGTGCGGCGGTCGCGTCGCTCGGCGCTTCCGGAAACGCGCGTCGGACGAAGTCGGGTACGTGGCCGACGAGATTTCCACCGTAGAGCGGCGCACTGGCGAAGACGACCGTGCCGGTGTCCTTGAGGCTGTCCAGGATCGCGCGGCTATGGCCGTCGGGCCCGAGCTGGCTGTCGAGTGCGAGGCCCTCCCCCATGGCCAATCCGTAGGGAAGCTGGATCGCGCGCAGATGGTGGTCGCCGAGACCCACGTCGAGCGCCGCCTCGAAGATCTCGATGACGCCGAGATGGCTGCGGTCGGAGTCGGGGACCAGGAATCCCTGCCAGGTGGCCAGTCCGTAGGCCCCGATCCAGCCGAGCGCGACGGCTCGCTCGAGCGCCGCGAATGCCCCCTCGAGCGCCTCGCGGAAGCCGTCCGCACCGAGGCTCTTCAGCTGGATCTCCGGCTCCTGGATCAGGTAGTAGTCGAGCGTCTCGAGCCCGAGGTTGCGACGGCTCCGCTGGATCTGATCCAGCAGAAAAGCCGGGGCGATCGAATGTCCGCGGTGGATGTCGTGCGGGTCGAGCAGGCCCGACTCGATGTACGTCGCGTAGAGATCGCGTTGAGCGGACGTGTAGTCGTGCGCGCGATCCGGGTCGGGGGTCAGTGCGCCGCCTTTCGTGACGACCACGATCTCGTCGCGTGCAACCCGACCTTCGCGAATCGCTCGCCGCAACGCGTGGCCGATGGCCCGCTCGCTCGTCTGGTAGCGATCGGAGAGGGCCGTATTGAAGACGTTGGTGCCCGCATCGAGGAGGTCGCCTACGACACTTCGATAGAGCAGATCATCGACGCCTCCCGGGTCGCCACGCAAGGTTCCGAGCGCGATCGAAGACAGCCACAAGTCATCGGGGCGCGAGAAATGGTCCTCCGAAGCCGCGGGATGGGCGCGCGCGAAACCATCGGCGTAACGCCTCGTTCCTTCGCGGGTCGCGTGGCCGGGAAGCAGGTCGGCGGAGTCGAGCGGCAGACTGGGCATTGCGGCCGGAAGGCTACCTTGCACGCCGGGCGCAGCCCAGACCCGGGAGTCTCTTCGTGACCGTCCGAGACGGCCGCTCGAGCCTCTATACTGGGCCGCGTTGGCGGGGCCGGGCTATCACCGGTTCGAGACGCGGAGACACCATGAACGAGCTTTTTTCGATCGAGGGCAAGGTGGCCCTCGTGACGGGCGGCGGCAGCGGAATCGGCTGGATGATTGCCGAGGCGTATGCGCGTGCCGGCGCTCGTGTGTACATCGCGTCTCGCAAGCAGGTCGAGCTCGACGCGCGCATCGCCGAGCTCGGTGGGGCCGGCGACTGCCGATCGATCGTCGCCGATCTCTCTCGCGAAGAGGGCTGCAATGGACTCGGCGATGAGATCGAGCGTCGCGAAGGACGGCTCGACATCCTGGTGAACAACGCGGGTGCCAACTGGGGCGCGCCCTACGAAGAGTTTCCCGAGAGCGCCTGGGATCGTGTCCTCGACGTCAACGTAAAGGGCGTCTTTCAGCTGACCCGGCGCCTGACGCCGCAGCTCGCGGCCGCCGCGACGCCCGATGATCCCGCGCGTGTGATCAATATCGGCTCGATCGATGGGATCTGCGTGCCGGCGCTCGAAACCTATGCCTATTCGGCCAGCAAGGCCGCCGTGCATCACATGACGGCCGTGCTCGCCCGCAAGCTCGCGGCCCGGTTCATCACAGTCAACGCCGTGGCCCCGGGCCCCTTCCAGAGTCGGATGATGAAGGCGACGCTCGAGCGGCTGGGCGATGCGGTCGCCGAGATGGTGCCGCTGCGTCGCATCGGGACGCCCGAAGACATGGCGGGGATCGCGATCTTCCTGGCCTCCCGCGCGGGCGCCTACGTGAATGCCACGGTGATCCCGGTCGACGGCGGCATCTCGGGCACGAAATGAGCCGTATCTACTATCCCGAATGCGAGGTCGAGGTCGGTGGATTCGGGGAGCGCGAGCCCTTCGTGTGCGACGATGCGGAAGTCTGGATCGAAGGGGATTCGATCCTGATCTCGTACTTCGACGAAGACGGGATCGTGGTGCTCGAGGGGCGTCCCGACGGCGGCACCGGCTGGACGCTGGCGGCTCGCAGCCGGCCGCGGCGAGCTTTCTTGCGCCCGATGTCCGAAGATCCGGGCTGTTTCGCTGGAACCCTCGATGAGCAAGGTGAGGTCGCCTCCTGGCGACTTCGCCTGGGTGATCCGGAACAGGCCTGAGCCTCGGGCGGTTCGGTGCCGCATCACGAAATCAGAACCCTTTCGATCCGCCGCTTGCCCAGCCGCGGTCTGGAGTCCATCCAACATGTCCGAAGAACCCTTGATCGCCGTATTCGTCGACTACGAGAACCTCGCGCTCGGTGCGCGGGACTCGAAGTGGCGACACCTGAACATCGACCTGATCCTGAAGCGTCTGCTCGAGAAGGGGCGGATCGTCTACAAACGCGCCTACTGCGACTGGAGTCAGTACCGCAACGACGTGCGCGACTTCCACGCGCGCGGGATAGAGCTGATCGATATCCCGCGTTCGAAGATGAGCGGCAAGAACAGCGCCGACATCCGCATGGTCGTCGATGCCCTCGACCTCTGTTATTCGAAGGAGCACATCGAAATCTTCGCGCTCTTGACCGGCGACAGCGACTTCTCGCCGCTCGTTTCGAAGCTGAAGGAGAACCACAAACGCGTGATTGGCTGTGGGGTCAAGAACTCGACGTCGGGGCTGCTGATGGGCAGCTGCGATGAGTTCCTCTACTACGACGATCTCGCTCAGGCGGCGGACCTCAAGGCCGACAAACGCGCTGAAAAGAGCAAGAAGAACCCGGAGACCAAGAAGAAGGCCTCCAAGACCAAGGCATCCTCGAAGAGCAAGGAAACCGATTCGTCCCTTGCCGTCGCCGAGGATGAGGCCGATGGGATCGACCTGATGCTCGAGATTCTGGAGAGCCTGTCGAAGGACTACGACGCCGTCTGGGGCTCGATGATCAAGCAGGCGCTGCGCCGGGTGCACCCCGACTTCAACGAGACGAGCGCCGGGTACCGCAACTTCACGGAGCTGCTGCAGGAAGCCGAGAAGGAGGGCTGCGTGAAGCTCGACTACGACGAGCAGCGCGGCAACTACCGCGTCAGTCTGGTCGACGAGGACGCCTAGCGCCCGTCTGCCGGCACGGGGCGTCGCCCACGCGCGAGAGCACTGAGCCCGGCGAGTCCCAAGGCGATCGACAGAGGCAGCGCCGGCTCGGGCGCTTCGACGAGATTGGTCGGGTGTAGACAGCCGTCGTCATCTGGAAAGTCCACCAGCAGATCCCCGTCGTCGTCGATCCCGTTGTCGCATCCGAACAGCGCTCCGCGTTCGCTCGGATCGGCGGGATCGGCGCAGCCGGGATCCTCGTCGTCAGTCAATCCGTCCAGATCGTCGTCGATGGTGTTGTCACAGGTCAGTCGCGCGTCGCGTTCGCGCGTATCGGTCGCGCTCGAGCAGCCCGCATCGTCCGGGTAGTCGGCGTAGCCATCTCCGTCGTCGTCGATGCCGTTGTCGCAGTCGGGTCGGTCGATCAGGCTCAGGACTTCGTCTCGGTAGGCGTGCAGGTCTGCGATGATTCCGGCGTTCCCGTAGACCGACGTGCTGGCGGGCTGTTCGCCATAGGTGGCGCGCCCGATGAGGATGCCGACGAGCTCCGCACTCGGACCGCTTCCGACGAAGGCCGCACCGCCGGAGTCTCCGCTCACCAGGTCGGCCTCGTGCTGTCCGGGCGCGGAGCCGGGCAGATCGTCGAAGAGGGTCCAGAACGTCTCGGTGTCGAGCGAGAAATTCCCGGTCTGGGCGATCCGGTTCGTGCCCCAGCGGATCGCCGCGCCCGGTCCCCAGGACCAGCCGTCCTGCCCCATCCAGGTCGTGGGCGCCCCGCGGTTGCGCCCGCGTCCGATGATCGTGATCAGTGTTCCGACGGCGGCCGGGTCATTGGTGATGAGGAGCTCGGGCAGTGGCGGTCGCTCCTGGAGCTTGAAGGCGAGCAGGTCGGCCTCGCTCCCATCCGGGTTCCCGAAGCGGAAGGCGGAGCCCGGAATCGGGTCGTAGGAGACGCCGCCGAGCACGATCGAGCCGGCGCCGACATGGCTCGCGGTCAAGACCCAGCCGTTGCGCACGTACACTCCCGTCCGGCCGGAGAGGTCGCCGACGTTTGCGAAGCCCGGGTCCGCTGCCGGCGCGGTCGTGTTGCCCGTTCCGTCCCCCGTCGCGATGAGCACCGCAGTCGCCGTGATCGGCCAGCTCGCGAGCAGGCTCGAGACGAGGGTCGCGAAGACGGCGACACGCACGGCCAGGCTGCTGGTTCGGGCTCGGTCGGAGGTTTCCGAGAGCAAGCGGTGGAGCGAGTAGATCGGCAGCATGGTGATTCGCGTGGGCGGCCCGAAATGGATGAGCTTCGCTCGCGGCCGCGCGTTATCTCCTGATCTGCCGCGTCCGCGGTGCAGTCCTGCAATGAACTGATTTTCTCGTATCGGCAACGTCGATGCCGATCCTATCACGGATCCGCCGGCCGATGGGCCAATCCGCTTCGGAGGCCCCGCCGCTAGTCGTTCACGCCGAGGACGACCCGGCAATGCGCGAGCAGGTGCGTGCTCGCTTCCGCCAGACGAGGTGACTGGGAGTCGATTCCTTCGAGGTCGCGCAGCGTCTCACGCGCTCGCTTCGCGGCCGCGGAGAGGTCGTGATTGCGTTCGACGCGGGCCTGCTCGAGTCGACTCAGCCAGTCGTTGCGATCGGGTACCTCGAGCGCGCGGACGCATGCGATGAGCGACTCGAGCGCGCGCGAGTATTCGCCGTGGACGGACATTCGAAAGGGCCTCCGCCGCGAGCGCCGCGCGCTGCAACGCTCAGGGAGCGAGCGAAGGCGGCCTTGCGTCCGCGGGAAGGATGCCAGGTTCAGCGGGTGCTGGCGATGCAGGAAAGATCGGCTCCGAGGGCTGCGGCGCGGAAGGCGCAACGGCCTCGGCCAGGCCGGCCGGAGGGGTGACCACGGGTTGCACGGCCGGCTCGGGAGCGCGCGCGGCGGCCACGCTCTGCTGGTCGCGGAGATCTTCGTAGCGCTTCCGCCAGCGACTGGCGCTTTCATTCGCGTCCTTGCGCTTTCGATCGGTCCGGTCGAGATCCTTCTCCGCTTGCGCAAGGGCCTTCTTCGTCTTCGCGAGCTCCTTCTCGACTTGCGCGTAGGTCTCGGGATCGACCTGCTCGGCATTCTGCGAGCGCAGTCGCGCGAGCTCGTCGCCGAGCTTCATGTTCTCCAGGTTCCGCTCGTCGATCCGACGCTCGAGCTCGTCGACCTTCCAGGTGAGATCGCCGTGGAGAGGCCGATACGAGTATCCGAAGGACAGCACCGCTCCGGCCAGGAAGACCCCTGCGCCGATCAGTACGCGACGGATCCAGAAGGCCAGCGGGTTCGATTCTTCCATGCCGGACTCATCGGCAGGCGCGTGCGGAATCTACAGTCACAGCAGCTCTTTCGATGGACGCGGCGAAGCGTGGGCGGGGCGCTTCGCGCGTTGACCGTCCGAGTGGAAGCTGGGCTAGCTTCGAACGAAATCGCCACGACCCGAGCGTTCGTTTTTTCCCACAGTCTTGATCGCAGCGCGCCCCATTCCGCCGGCCCCCGCGGTCCGGATCAGGAGGATCGATGTCATTGCAAGAGACCTACCCCTATTACCTGGCGAACGCACCCGAGGCCCCGAATCACGACCTCGAAGTGCTCGACAAGTACAGCGGGGAGGTCGCCACGCGGGTCGCCCTGGCGGACGATGCCGCGATCGATCGCGCGATCGAAGCCGCGGTGGAAGCGGCGGCGCCGATGGCCGCGATGGCCGCCTACGAACGCAAGGCCGTTCTGGATCATTGCGTCTCGCGTTTTCGGGAGCGCTTCGAGGAGCTCGCCTCCGCGCTCTGTGTCGAGGCGGGCAAGCCCATCAAGGACGCCCGCGGAGAGGTCACGCGGCTGATCGATACGTTCCAGATCGCGTCCGAGGAGTCCGTGCGCATCGGCGGCGAAGTGATGCCCCTCGACATCAGCCCGCGCGCGCGCGGCTACACGGGGATGTGGAAGCGCGTCCCGATCGGGCCCTGCTCGTTCATCTCGCCGTTCAACTTCCCGCTGAACCTGGCGGCGCACAAGGTCGCGCCGGCGCTGGCCGTGGGGTGTCCCTTCGTCCTGAAGCCCGCGAGCCTGACGCCGATCGGCGCGCTGGTGATCGGGGAGGTGCTGGCGGAGACGGATCTGCCCAGGGGAGCGTTCTCGATCCTTCCCTGTGCGCGTGAAGGAGCGGCTCGATTCACGGAGGACGAGCGACTGAAGCTGCTCTCGTTCACGGGCTCTCCCGGCGTCGGCTGGGACCTCAAGGCGAAGGCCGGCAAGAAGCCCGTGATCCTCGAGCTGGGGGGAAATGCCGCGGTGATCGTCGACGAGGACGCGGATGTCGAGGACGCGATCGAGCGCATCGTGTTCGGCGCGTTCTATCAGAGCGGCCAGAGCTGCATCGGCGTCCAGCGCGTGATCGTGCATGCGAGCCTCTACGACCGCTTCCGCGACCAGCTGGTCGAGAAGACCCGCTCGCTCCGGATGGGCGACCCGAAGGACGAATCGACGTTCATCGGGCCGATGATCTCGGAGAAGGAAGCCAAGCGGCTGCATGGCTGGATCGAGTCCGCGGTCGAAAAGGGCGCGACCTTGCTATGCGGCGGTGGCCGGGACGGTGCGATGCTCGAAGCGACGCTTCTCGAGAACGTACCGAAAGGCGAGGACGTCGTTTGCGAGGAGGCCTTCGGCCCCGTGGCGATCCTGTCGCGCTTCGAGGATTTCGATGCCGCGCTCGACGAGGTGAACGATTCGGTCTTCGGGCTCCAGGCGGGCATCTTCACCCGCGATCTCTACAAGGCCCAGGCGGCCTGGGATCGACTCGAGGTCGGGGGTGTCGTGATCGGCGACGTCCCGTCCTGGCGGGTCGATCACATGCCCTACGGCGGCGTGAAGGAGAGCGGCCTCGGCCGCGAGGGCGTGAAGTTCGCGATCGAGGACATGACCGAGCTGAGACTCCTGGTGATCCGTACGCCGCAGTCGTGATCGGTGGTCCGGACGGCGGCGACTGCTCCGCTGGTGAAGATCCTCCGGCCGGCCGCGGCTGCGGTCGAGCGTTCTCGTATGCGATTGTGCGCCCGGGTCGAGGGACGCGCGAAACGCTGCAGCGCGGCTGGTCTGCCAGCCGCACAGTCCAGACGCCTCTTCTGACGGAGCCTGCCAGACGGGACGGATACCCGAGCTGCTCCGAAGCTCTTCGCATCGAGAACGGGGTCGTATCCCCGATTCGGCCGGCGGGTCGTTTGCCCGATCAAGTCGAGATCGCGTGGTGCCGTATAAATGCAACGGAGGCGGAATGACAGTCGAAGTTGCCGACATCGCAGACGAGGCGTTCGGTGGGGAGCTGAGCGCAGCTCGGGCCGAGGCCGCCGTGGCTGCCGCCCGATCGCTCATCGATGCCGACCCCGGCGAGGAACGTTGGGTGAAGCCACTGATCCGCGCCATCGAGCGGAAACGACTTCGCCTGCCTTCGATCTCGCCGACGGTGGATCGGGTCGTGAAGCTGATCGAGTCACCCGACGTGGATCTCGACGAGCTCGCGACCGCGGTCAATGGGGACCCGGTGCTCGCCACCCGGATCATCGGTCTGGCGAACAGCTCCTACTTTCGCGGCGTCTCCGAGGTTCCCAACGTCCGAGAAGCACTGATGCGCATGGGAATTCGCGAGGCCCGCACGCTGGTCGTCGTGGTCGCGCTGCGGTCGACGCTGCTGCGATCGCCTGGGCTCGGCGACGCGGCGCAGGATCTCTGGAAGCACTCGTTGCTCACCGCGTCGGCGGTTCAGGAGATCACGCAGGAGCTGCCGCCCTGGGAGACGACGGGCTTCCTGGCGGGGCTGCTTCACGATCTCGGGAAGCTGGTGGTGCTCGCTTTCGTCGCGGAGCTGCCCGCCTGGCAGGACGACGGGGCGGAGCCGAGTGCGGAGACCGTCGCGGCGATGCTCGACGCCACGCATGCCTCGCTCGGTGCGATGGTGCTCGCGTCCTGGAACTTCCCAGAGGCGCTATGCGATGCAGTTCTCGCGCATCACGATTCGGCGGCGGCCACGGAAGCCTCGGCGCCGCTCGCCTGCGCGATGCAGCTCGGGCACGAGATCGCAGAGCGGATCGCGGCGGGCTGGCCGGAGGATACCGCCGAGCTCGCCCCGTCGATCGTGGCCCTGGGCGAGCGCCTGGGACTCGACGCCGATCGATTGGCGGACATCGCGGCCGAAGCGGAAACCAATCTGGAAGCGCTCAGCAAGCTGGGCTGAGCGCGCGCGCCGCGTGCGCGACATGATCTTCCATGAAGCTCGCGATGAAGAAGTAGCTGTGGTCGTAGCCCTCCTGCATGCGAAGCTCGAGCGCCTGACCGGAGCGTGCGCAGGCCTCCCTGAAGAGCTCGGGCTTCAGCTGCTCCTCGAGGAAACCGTCCGCCGTGCCCTGGTCGATCAGGATCGGATTCGGATGCGTCCGCTCTGCGACGAGCAGGGAGGCGTCGTACGCAGCCCAGCTCGCTCGATCCGCACCGAGATAGGCCGAGAACGCCTTCTCGCCCCAGGGACAGCGGGTGGGCGAGACGATCGGAGCGAAGGCCGAGATCGACGCATAACGCTCCGGGTTGCGTAGCCCGATCACGAGTGCGCCGTGGCCGCCCATCGAGTGGCCGGTGATCGAGGCACGACTCGTGTCGATGGGCTGACTTGCGCCGATCGCTCGAGGCAGCTCCTCGGTCACGTATTCGTACATCCGGTAGTGATCCTTCCACGGCGCTTCGGTCGCGTTCACGTAGAAGCCGGCGCCGCTACCGAAATCCCAGTCTTCATGTTCGCCGGGGAGATCGAGCCCGCGCGGACTGGTGTCGGGCGCGACGAAGGCGAGGCCGGCCTGCGCCGCGAATCGTTGCGCGCCGCCCTTCACGGTCACGTTCTCCTCGGTGCAGGTCAGCCCCGACAGGAAGTAGAGCACGGGGACGGGGCCTCGCTCGGCGGCGGGCGGCAGGAAGACCGAGACCTTCATGGGCGTTCCGGTCGCCTCGGAGTCGTGTCCGAGGGTCTTCTGGACGCCGCCGAAGCATCGCGTCTCGCTGAGCGTTTCCATGGTCCATTCCTTTCGGGGCCGTTCGCTTCGCGGTTTTAGCCCTCGCTCGATCCGCCGTCCATGCCTTCGAGCGGTCGGCCGGTCTCGCCCACAGGGAGCGCCTGGATGAATCGACCGGGATGAAGGGCAGCAGCTCAGGCGGTATCGTCGTCCGGGTGATCCGCCTCCGCTCGATGCTCTCGGCGCTCGTCGTCGCTGCCTATCTCTTGGCGGCCTTCATCCCATGCGAGCCCGCGCTGGTCTTCGTCGAGTGGACGAGCGGCGCGACGCCGCATGCTTCGGCTCATCCGGCGGGACACGGGCATGGGTCCGCCTCGCAGCATGACGCCGCTGCGGATCGGTCCGGCGAGGCCACCGCCGAGAAGGCGGAGCCGGTCGCGGGGAGTCGTGGAGCGCGTGCCTTCTGCGAGCTCGAGCTGAAGCCGAAATGCACGTGCGGTTGCAGCGAGAGCCGAGCGACCGTCGGAGGCAGCGTGAGCCGCCTCGGCGCCGCCGTGCCGGGCGTGCACGTCGGCCGGCTCGTGGAAGCGAAGCCAGCCGCCGCGCTCGACCTCGTGCAGGCAGGCGCCAGAGAGCGCCATCCCGAGCACGATCCCATTCCCATCTAGCCAGCCCAGCTTTCTTCGATAGCCGTTCGCGCCGCGTGCGCGAGCGATCGATGAATCTGTGCGCGCCTTCCCTGAACAGGGGATCCGGGCGCGCGTGATCTCCGTGCTCGCACGGATCGAATCCGGTTCGTCCGGTCTCTCTCGAGGCCTGCGAGTCGCGTTCCTCCGCGCGTTGCCGTGAGATTCCAAGAAAAGAGGGAACCATGGAGAGGGAATGGAAGGGCGCACGCGCCACGCTGGTGTGCGCGTTGATGATGGGACTCGCGCTCGGCGCGCTCGAGGCGGCTGCGGATCCGGGGCCGGCGAGCCATGCACCGATTGGCGTGATGGGAGACCACACGCATCACGAGGGCGAGGTGATGTTCTCCTATCGCTATATGCGGATGGGGATGAACGGTCTTCGCGACAACGACGACGGGATCTCGCGCAGTCGGGTGCTGCAGGATTTTCCCGTGACCCCGACGAGCATGGACATGGAGATGCACATGTTCGGCGCGATGTACGCGCCGATCGAGCGGCTCACGCTGATGCTGATGGTGCCCTACGTGCTGCTCGAGATGGATCATCGTACGCGAACGGGCGTGACGTTTACGACGAAGAGCGAGGGGGTCGGTGACGTGCGGGCCATCGCACTCGTGGATCTCTGGCAGCATGGCGGACACAAGCTGCACGCCAATCTCGGAATGAGCTTCCCCACCGGATCGATTCGTGAGAAGGATCGGACACCGGCCATGATGGCGGCCCGCGTCAGGCTTCCCTATCCGATGCAGATCGGCTCGGGCACCTTCGATCTGCTGCCGGGCTTGACCTATCGCGGGCACGAGGGAGCGATCTCCTGGGGAGCACAGGCCCGCGGCGAGATCCGACTCGAGCAGAACGACGAGCGATATCGTCGGGGCAACGAGTACGCGCTCACGGGTTGGGGCGCATACGAGCTCACGGATTGGTTGAGCGCCAGCCTGCGATTCGAGTGGCTGCACGAGCTCAACTACGCAGGACGGGATCGATTGCTGAATCCAGCGATGGTTCCGACCGCCGATCCGGGCCGCCGAGCCTTCATGCGTCTCGACGCGCTCGCCGGGCTGAATTTCATGGTGCCGAAGGGGCCGCTCTCGGGGATTCGCTTTGCGGTCGAGGCGGGCTTGCCCGCCTATCAGCGGCTCGATGGTCCGGGGCTCGAGACCGATTGGATCGCGACGGTGGGCGTGCAGTACGCGCTGCCTTGATCCGAAGGGCGAACCGCAGGATTCCGCTCGCGGCCTCCTGCGGTTCGCCGCTCGGTTTCTCCTCGCCGACCCGGTCGGGGCGTTCGACCGTGCTTGCTAGCATGCCAGGCCATGGCAGCACGCAAGAAGCCCTCCACAACCCCGACCTCGGCCTCGAAACGCTCGACGCCGAAGGCGGCAGCCAAAAAGAGCGCGGCCAGGAAGAAGACGGTCCGCAAGAAATCCGCCCGTAAGAAGTCGCCTCGGCAGAAAGCCGCCGCCCGCAAGAACATCGCACCCAGCAAGGAACGCCGCGGACTCGACGCATCCGAGGTCGGGCTCCCGATCGACGCACCGGCCATCGCGCCGCTTGCCGAAGAGGTACGCGGTGTCGGAGGGGCCCCGCTCGGGGCCTATCGCGAGCCGCTCGCTGGTCGCCCGCTGCTGCTCGCGAGCCTGCCCCTCGACGCCGTCGAGCCCACGCCTTTCCAGCGAGACCTGTCGCCGACCCACGTGAAGAGGCTGGCCGCGAAGATCGACGAGAGCGGCTCCTTCCTCGATCCCCTGATCGTCGTGCGCGGTGAGCACGGCCGCTTCTGGACCCCGAATGGTCGACACCGGCTGGCCGCCGCCAAGCTGCTCGGGCTCAGACAGATCACGGCGCTGATCTCGCCGGACGAGGATCTCGCCTTCAAGATCCTCGCGCTCAACACGGAGAAGGCGCATAACCTGAAGGATCGCAGCCTCGAGGTGATTCGAATGGCGCGGGCGCTGGCGGCCGCGCGCCCGCGCGCCAGGGAGATCGAATTCGAAAACGAGTTCGAGTCCGCAGAGCTGCTGACGCTCGGAATCGTCTATGAGCGCCAGAGTCGCTTCGCGGGGGCCGCGTTCAGCCCGGTGCTCCGAAAGGTCGACCGCTTCAGCTCGAAGACGCTCGTTGCGAGTCTGCGCGAGCGGGAGGGATACGCTTCGCGCATCGAGGCGATCAACGTCCTGGTCGGCCGGATCGTGGAGGATCTGCAGGCGCGTGGATTCAAGTCGCCCTATCTGAAGACCTACGTCGTCGCGCGGATCAATCCGGTTCGCTTCCATCGCGCGAAGCGGGGGGAGACGGAGCCCGCGATGCCGATCGCTGCAGCCCTGACCAGAATGGCGAGTGCCGCCCGCCAATTCGACGTGTCGAGCGTGAAGCAGGGGGATCTGGCCCTGGTCGCATCGGTCGCCCCGGAGCTGGACTGAGCGGGCGTCGGCTGCGAGGGGCACTCGCGGCTCATTCCAGACAGCCGTTCGTCCATGCGTGGCATGAACGTGTGTGGTCGATCAGCGCTGACCGCGTATCGCGTAGGGAGGCTGCGGCGGGGGGAAGTCCCGATCCCGCTCGGCGCGTGCCCGATCGTCCTCAGGCATGAGCCGCAGATCGAGCGCCTGCGATTCGACTAGCGGCGCGGGCGTCACGACAGAGGCCGTCGAGACCGAAGCGCGGAGCGGAATCGCGCGCCCCGAGTTGGGCTGGGTCACGGCGGTCGGCAGCGGTCGATCGCTCAAGCGCTTCTTGGTCGGCTGGGGCTGGTACTCGATCAGGTCGACGGAGATGGCCAGTGTGGCCAGCAACGCGGAGACGCCCAGAAAGGGCGCGATGATTCGCCCGCGGCGCTTCCAGCGTCGGACTCGTCTTCGCTGCATTCGCTCTTCAGGCGACTCGTGTCGATCGGGTAGATCTATTTCCGGCATGGCGTCCCTTTTCACGACGGACGGTGATGATCGTCCTGGAGTGAAAATCGGGCCGCTGCGGGAAGGGCATGAGGGGAAAACCCGGAGGTCGGCCGCCCTGCGATCGACTTGCGTGCGGGCTGCCCACCGTCGCTTCGTGGCCCGGCAGCGCGGGCGCGCTAAGAGCCCGAGGGCGCGAGCCGGGCGTGGACCCGATCGGGCCGGACAGCGAGGGAGACGGGGTCTCCCGGGCGCAGATGGCGAGCGAGTCCACGACCGGAGAGCAGGTGGGTCGTGAATCGCTGCTCGCCCAGACGCAGCGTCGCGACACTCGCGAGGCCGTCGCTGACCAGGCTCTCGACCGTCGCCTTGCCGATCGCGAGCCCATCACCACGCCCGACGTCGAGCTTGAGGTGCTCCGGCCGGATCCCGACCCAGACTGCGCGGCCCGGCTCGAACGCCACGGTCGTCGGGATCTCGAGGTTCTCCTCGACGCGCACCCAGGAGATGCCGTCGGCGTGTCGGGTCACGGAGCCGGTCGCCAGATTGATCATGCCCACCGTTCGCGCGATCGCAGGAGACTCGGGTCGCATCAATACGTCGTCGCAGAGTCCGTGCTGGGCGAGCCTGCCGCGATCGAGCACGGCGATGCGATCTGCGAGCAGAAGGGCGCGGCGCAAGTCGTGAGTGACCATCGCCACCGCAGTGCCCGTCTCGGCGATCGCTTCCTGCAGGTCCAGCGAGAGGCGACGCTGGGCCTCCGCATCGAGATCATCGAAGGGCTCGTCGAGGAGCAGCACGTCCGGCTCGAGCACGAAGGCACGCGCGAGCGCAAGGCGCCGAAGCTCGCCCCCCGAGAGCGTTCGCGCATCGTGGTGCGCGAGCGCCTCGATCTCGAAGCGAGCCAGCGCTCGCTTGACGCGTTCGCGCCTCGTCGACTCGCGCAGGCCGCGTC
This sequence comes from uncultured delta proteobacterium, assembly GCA_963698485.1. Taxonomy (GTDB): domain Bacteria; phylum Myxococcota_A; class UBA9160; order UBA9160; family UBA4427; genus UBA4427. The sequence goes on from CAVORA010000013.1 coordinate 102,221, forward strand.
CGAGCAGAGCGGCCCGTACGTTCAGCTCGACGCTGCCCGACAGGGCGGTCGGGCGTTGGAAGACGAGCGTCACGGGGCCCCTGCCACGCTGTGTGACAGCGCTTCGGTCGACGCTGCGTTCGAGACCGGCCAGGGCGCGCAGCAGCGTGCTCTTGCCTGCACCGTTGGGTCCGAGGATCACGAGCACCTCGCCCGCATGCAGGTCGAGTGCGTCGACGCGAAGCTCGAAGCGATCGGCGCCCGCGCCGCGCTGGCATACCAGCCGGGTCGCCGAGAGCGCGACGGGATTCTCGGCTGCAGTCATCGTGGCCGCCCGCTCTGCTGGATCCACGTCAGCAGTCCCGCCAGCAGCAGCATGTTGCCGACCAGTACCGCTGCCTGTCCGAGCGCGATCTCGTACTCGCCCATGCTCGTGTGCATCATGATCGCGGTCGTCAGCACCCGGGTCTCGCCCTCGATGTTGCCGCCCACCATGTTGACCGCGCCGACCTCGGAGAGGATGCCGCCGAGCGCCGCGATCACCGCAGCGAGCAGCCCCATCCGGATCTCGCGCACGAGCAGCCAGATCCGCCATCTGCGCGGGATGCCGAGCGTGCGCACCTGCAGGTCCCACTCCTCGTCGAGCGAGCCGACCGCGGCGAGGGTCAGGCCGATGACGAGGGGCAGGGCGATCGCGGTCGACGTCAGGATCATCGCGTAGGGCGTGTAGAGCAGGTCGAAGCCGCCAAAGGGACCGCTGCGCGCCATCAGGATCGAGCCGATCAAGCCGATCACGACCGGGGGCGCACCCATCCCCGCATTCACGGAGGAGACCAGCAGGCCGCGCGCGAGGAATCGGCGCGAGCCGAGGGCGATGCCGATCGGAATGCCCGCGGCCAGCGCGAGGATCAGCGCCGCGCCACACACCCAGAGCGTGCGCAGCGTGATCTCGGCCAGCGTTTGGAGCTCCTCCGCGGCCAAGCGTCAGTCCGCCTGTGGCGCGGGCGCCGGCCCGCTTGGGGGCGGGTTCGAGCCGCCGATCGGCGTGAAGAGCGCGCGCCCGAATCGCTCGCGGCCGAAGTCGCCGATCTTCGCCTGCGTCTTCGGGTCGAGCAGGAAGTGTTCGAGCGCCTCCGCCTCGGCGCTCCGCAGCGGACGCTCGAAACGATCCGAGTCGAGCTGCAGGATCGAGTAGACGTTGCGAAGGGAGGGAGAAGGCTTCGAGAGCACTGTCAGGTCGATGCGCTGCTGGAACGCCAGGAAGGTCCCGATGTCACTCAGCAGGTAGCAGCGACGCTCTCCGGCGACCTGCAGCGAGAGCCCCATGCCGCTGCCGGTGCGGACGAGTCCGGCTCGCTCGGCGTCGGGGTCGAGTCCGGCCGCACGGAAGAGCGCCTTCTCGCGTTTGTGGGTCCCGGAGTCGTCGGCGCGACTCACCCAGCAGGCCCCGGCGGCCTCGATCCCGGCGATGGCCTGCTCGGGCGTGTCCGCGCGCGCGACGCCAGCGGGGTCGTCCCGGGGGCCGGCGATCACGAAGAAGTTCTCCATGAAGGGCGTGCGGCGACGGATGATGCCCTCGTCGACGAGCACCTGCTCTGCCGCGGGCGCGTGGGTCAGCAGCAGGTCCGCATTGCCTTCCCGACCCATGCGCAGCGCGGCGCCCGTGCCGACCGCGATCACCCGGACCCGGATGCCGCTCGCCTCGCGGAAGGTCGGGAGCAGGTCTTCGAGCAGACCGGAATCGCGGACGCTGGTGGTCGTCGCGAGGATCAGCGACCGGTCGTCCGCTGGGGTCGCTGCCGGAGGCAGCATCGAGCCGATCGCGACCAGCAGGATCAGCCAGGCAATCCGGGTGCGGTTCTGCAGGGGAACAGTGTGCATGGGACGGACGGGTCCTCGGGTGAGCGGGCGGCTCCCCGTGCGGGAAAGCCGCCAAGCGTAGGCCAGACACGGGCGCTCGCCATTCGGCGCACGCGCTGATCGCGTCCAGGGTCTCGTGAGAGGTCGGGCGAGGCGGAACGACTAACGACCCTCGTAACGGGCCGGTCGCTTCTCCAGGAAAGCCATCAGCGATTCCTTGAAGTCTTCGCTGCGGAAGAGCTGCATGAGCTCGGCCATCACGGCATTCGAGTTGGCCTCGAAGGTCGCGTCGAGGCCCCCGCGCATCGATCGCTTCGCGGCTGCGACGGCCAGCGGCGCGTTCGCTGCAAGCTCATGAGCCCAGGTCATGGCCTCGGCCATCAACGCGTCATGCGGCAGGACACGATTGGCGAGCCCGAGCCGTTCGATGTCCGCGGCGTCGAGCACGCGCGCGAGCAGGGTGATCTCGCAGGCCTTGTGCCAGCCGACGAGTCTCGGGAGCAGCCAGGTGCCGCCGCTCTCGGGCAGCACCCCGCGCCGAACCGGCGGGATGAACTTCGCGCGGTCCGAGGCGAGGACGAAATCGCAGCCGAGCGCGAGGTCCATGCCGTAGCCCGCCGCCGCGCCGTTCAAGGCGCAGACGATCGGCGTGTCCATGCGTCGCATCACGAAGGGCGGCGTCTCGTTGATCTTGAAGCCGGCGCCCCCGCTGGTGACGTTCGTGCTCCCGCTCGAGACGTCCTTCAAGTCGAGGCCCGAGCAGAAAGCCCGACCGGCGCCCGTCAACACGAGCGCGCGAATCTCGGGATCGTGCTCGGCTTCGAGAAAGATCTCGCTCAAGCGCCCGATCACGTTGCCACCGATCGAGTTCATGCGGTCGGGGCGGTTCAAGGTGATCACGAGGACGTGGTCGTCGCGCTCGGTGAGCACGTCGGGGCAATCCTGGGTCGGGGCGTTGGAAGACATGGCGGCGGACTCCGGCTGGCTCGAGGCTTCAGTCGATGCGCTCGAAGCGAAGGATGTAGTTGTCGTCGAGGCCCGCGAGCTCGATCTCTTCGACCAGCTGGAATCCCGCGGCCTCGATTTCGGCCTGGAAGACCTCCCGACCGGCCCGCACGTGCTCGAGAAGCCAGGCTGGGCTCACGCCGGGAATCCGTTCGAAGTCGATCAGGACGAGGGATCCCCCCGGTCGAAGGGCCGAATGCAGGCTGGCCAGTGATTCGCTCGGGTACTCGAAGTGATGATAGACGTCGCATACGAAGGCGAGGTCGATGGAGGCGTCGGGGAGGGACACGGAGCGCGCGGTGCCTTCCACGACCTCGAGTCTCCCCGGTGCTTCGGCGGCCGCGCGAGCGCGGAGATGCTCGAGGAAGCGGGGCGAGATCTCGACGGCGTAGACCTGGCCCGCGTCGCTGGAATCCTTCGGCGGCGCAGGCTCGCTGCCGCGACCCGGGCTCACGGCGTCGACGAAGAGGAGGCTGAAGAAGCCGGTCCCGGCCCCGATGTCGGCCACGGCGTCGCCCGGCGACAGGGACAGCGCGTCGACGATGGCCTGGCGCTCGGCATAGACCGCCCGCGACTCGCCTTCGAAGCGCTCGACGTATTGCTCGACGTCGAGATCCTCGGCCAGGAAGCCGTCGTTGATGCCCTCGGGCAGCCCCTCCGGCCGCGTCGTCTCGGTCGCGGCACAGCCCGCCAGGAGACTCGCGCAAAGGAAGGCGCCCAACAGGAGCCAGCCTGCAGCCCGGGCGTGGTGCGTGCCCGATCCCCTCCAGAAGCGTTGTCGTCGCCCGCGATTCATTCGACCCTCCTCTCCGCGCGCGGCCCGCTCGGGATCGCCGCCCGGTCGGACTCTCGCACACGCAGCGAAGGGGTGGCAGATCGATGCTGGCGGTCCGGACGCGGAAAGGGCCAGCGCCAGACTCCAGGTCCTGGCGGGCCGGGCCGATGCATCAGGGTGATCCGGAGGACGGCGCGATCTTGGGGATTCGCGATTGAGCGCTAGCCTCTGGCGCCAGGTCGTTTCGCTGCTCCGGTGACGCTCGTCACGATCGTTGGAGCGCGCCTCGCGCATCCTCCGGCCTTTCCGGTTTCGTCGGTGAGCGACCGACCTTCGCTCGTATTCACTCCAGGAGTTCATGATGATCCGCTTCCCCATCCTGTTCGTCGCGCTCGCGACGGCGCTGTTCATGTCTACCGGATGCGCGACGACGTCCGAGATCAACTCCCTGCGCAACGAGGTCTCCGCGCTGCGAGCGGAGGCCGAGACGGCTCGAGCCGCGGCCGAAGAGGCTGCCTCGAAGGCGACGCTTGCCAGCGAGCAGGCCGAGGCGGCCGCACGACGTGCTGCCAGCGCCGAGGCTCAAGCGGCCATGGCGAACGAGAAGGCCGAGCGCGTCTACGTGCGGTCCCTCTCGAAGTAGGCGCCGTCGGATGGCTTCTCGCGGGCCCGGCGCTCGCGCTCCCAGGCTGCGCACGACCGCCGGTTTTTCGGGGATCGTGCGCAGCCTGGCGCTCGTGCTCGTGTTCCTGGGCTCGCCTTGCGCCGGCTTCGCGAACGAGCTCGAGGTCGGGGAGCAGCCCGAGGCCCTGCCCGAGTTCAGCTTCGACGGGCAGATCGACCCCGGGCCGCCACCGGTCGTCGACATGGTCCGTGTCTTCAAGCGCCAGCGCCGTCTCGAGCTGCTCTCCGAGGGCGAGCTCATCTCCCAGTACGCGATCGCGCTCGGTGGCCAGCCCGAAGGTCACAAGCAGCAGCAGGGTGACGAACGCACTCCCGAAGGCTTCTACGTGATCGACTGGCGGCTGGAGGAGAGCGCCTTTCATCGCGCGCTCCATATCTCCTACCCGAATAGCGAAGACGTTCGTCGTGCTCGTGAGCGCGGGGTCGACCCCGGCGGTGCCATCATGATCCACGGTCTCCCGAACAATCTGGCCATCATCGGCTCGGTGCATACCGTCGTCGATTGGACGGATGGCTGTATCGCCGTCACGAACGCGGAGATCGAAGAGATCTGGCGACTGGTACGCGACGGCGTCCCGATCGAGATCCTGCCGTGAACGGGCGGCCTTGATGCGAGGTCTCGGACTCCTGGGTTGCGCTCTGCTCGTGATGCAGCTCGCAGGTGGCTGCGCCCTGGGCGCCCGCGCATGGCATCCCCTCGCGCAGGAGGTCGAGAGCGCCGCCATCGTGGGCACGATGCAGCGTCACGTGATCCGCGGGGACGAGACGCTGCTCGACCTCACCAGGCGCTACGACCTCGGATACGTGGAGCTGGTGGCGGCGAATCCGGGCCTGGATCCGTGGGTTCCGGGCGCCGGCGCCGAAGTCATCCTGCCGACCGCCCACCTGGTCCCGTCGGGAGCCGACGACGAAGGCATCCTGATCAACCTGGCGGAGCAGCGGCTCTACTTCTTCCGAGCCGGGGAGGGAGAGCCGCCCCTGAGCTTCCCGATCGGCGTCAGTCGAGAGGGCTGGGCGACGCCGCTCGGCAAGACCCGCGTCGTGCGCAAGCGGGCCGCTCCAATCTGGTATCCGACGGTCTCGGCGCGGCAGGAGGATCCCAGCCTGCCCAGGGCGGTGGCCGCGGGGCCGGAAAATCCGCTCGGTGACTTCGCGCTCTATCTCGACTGGCCGGCCTACCTGATCCATGGGACCAACGAGCCCGACGGGGTCGGCCGGCGCGTGTCACGCGGTTGCATCAGGCTCTATCCCGAAGACATCGAGCGGCTCTTCGAGATGACGGACGTCGAGACACCGGTACGCGTCGTGCACGAGCCGGTGAAGCTCACGCGGGCGGGGGAGGACGTGTTTCTCGAGGTACATCCCACGATCGACGAGATGGTGGAGATCGAGGAGAACGCGCGGCTCGCGCCGATTCGGCCAGACGATCTGCGACCTCGGATTCGCGCCGTGGCGGGTGAGCTGAGCGACCGGATCGACTGGCGCCTGGCCTATCGGACCGCGGCCGAGCGACGTGGCATTCCGGTTCGCATCACGACGCAGACCCCCAGCTTCTGGCCGCGCTAGATCAGGCGGCTCTTGCTAGGTCCAGAGGGCGAGTCCGCTCATCGCGACCACGCCCGCTGTCAGGATGAGCCATTTCGTGAAGCGACCGCCCGGCGCGGGAAACTCGTCGCGCAGGATGTCGAAGGTCGCGACGTAGATGAAGGTGCCCGCGGCGATCGAGAGGAAGCAGGCCTCGAGCGTCGCACCGAGTCGGCCCTCGATCGTCTCGCCGACGATGGCTCCGAGGAGCCCGCCCAGCGGCGTGGCCGAGGCGAACAGGGCGATCAGCTTCCAGGACTGCGCCTGGGAGAGCGGACTGCGCACGAGCGACACGCCGAGCGCGAAGGCGGCTGCAGACTTGTGGGCGATGATGGCGAGCGAGATGACGAGCGCGCCGGCGAGATCCGGCTCCGCGCCGAGGGCCAGCCCTGCGAGCAGCGCGTGGATCGAGAGCGCCGTCAGAACCGCATAGGCCGGCAGCGCGTCGTGATGGTGCTCGGCGAGGTGCGCGAAGCGCTCGCCGGATGGCGCATGGACCTCCTCGTGGGCCTGCTCGGGCAGCAGCACGTGCTCGACCAGCAGCATGAACGTGAAGGCTATGCCCGCGAGTGCGAAGGCCACGGGGTATTCCCATCCGAGCTCGTTCCAGACGCGATCGGCGTCGGGCAGCATGTGGACCATGCCCGCGGCAAGGAAGACGCCGGCCGCGAACGCGTTGCCCCAGCCGAGCAGACGATCGCTGCGCGCCACGCCCCGCCGCAACAGGGGCAGTGCCCCGCCCGCGATTCCCGCGACGAGGATCAGGATCAGCAGCGCGAGCTTGACTTCGAACACGGCTTGCTAGGCGACTTCCTGGCGCAGTAACGACAGCCCTTCGGTCGGGACCGGATCGTCGCCTCGGGCGATGCGCTCGATCGCGCTGGTATCGAAGCGATTCGCGTCGTAGACGGCGACGATGATGCGGTCACCGCGCTCGAGGAAGGTCGTCTCTCCGAACTCCGTATAGCGGGTGGCACCGATGCTGATCAGGGCCTCGCTGGGTCGCCCTGCGACTTCGAGCCATCCGGAGATGTTCTCGAGCGGCCCCTCGTCGACCTGATCGTTCAGCTTCGCCACGAGCCAGTCGAGCAGCTGCCCATACATGTAGCTGTAGCTCGAGACCGGAGAGTCGACGCCGTATTCCGACAGCTCGCCGGCTCGCAGGAGGTAGCAGGCGATCCGGTAGTGATCGAGCACGCCGCCCGCTTCGAAGCGATCGATCGCGATCGGCTGGGCGGAGGTTCCCTTGGTCTCGACGCCCCAGTTCTTCTTCTCGCTGATCTTCTTGGCGCCCTCGCGGCGGATCGAGCAGTCGTTATGCGCCATGGCCTCACGCGGGATGACCCTCACGACACGGCCGTTCTCGTAGACCAGCTCGCATCGCAGCGAGACCTCCGGCTCGATCTGATGCTTTTCGTCATCCGAGCCCAGGCGGATCCGCTCGGCCGAGACCGGGAAGACGTGCAGGAAATGCTCGCCGCTGCCCGGCACGTAGAACGGGAAGACACCCTTCGGCGCCCTGGCGTCTTCGATCACGAGATCCTTGAAGTCGCCGGCCTCGCCGGCCTGCTCGAGATGACCCGCGAAGTTGCCGGCGACGCCGAGGCCGATCATGCGTTCCCATTGGCTCGAGTCCACTCTTCATCCTTCCTGGCCGGCGCGTTTCCGGCTGGCGCAGCAGTCGGCGGGGCCGGGGCCCGCGCGAAACGTGAAACGCCCGACCGTCCCGGTCCTGGCCGGGTCGCGATCGGGCGCGGCGAGTCTAGCAGGGCCTCGGCGTGCTCCCGCCCGATCTCGTCGATCGGCTAGGGCGCGGCCAGGAAGCGCGTCGCGATCGCGGCGTGCAGGGCGGTGCCGAGGACCATGGCCTGCTCGTCGATCATCATCTGGCTCGAGTGGCAGGGGGCCGGGTCGCTCTCTCCGGGGGGGCGAACGCCGAGCAGCACCATCGCCCCCGGCACCCGATCGAGCACGTACGCGAAGTCCTCCGCGCCCATGACCGCGGTCGGCAGCGGCAGGACTGCGCCGTCGCCGAGCAGCTCGCCGATCACGCCGCGGGCGAATCGCTCGAAGTCGGCGTCGTTCACGACCACGGGGTAGCCGCCCGTGATCTCGACGCTGGCCTTCGCGCGATGTGCGCTGGCGATCCCCTCGGCGATCCGGGGCAGGCCTTCGAGCATCATCGCGCGGGTCTTGTCGGAGAGCGCGCGCATCGTGCCCGTGAGCTTCACCGAGTCGGCGATCACGTTGTTCGTCGTGCCCGCGTGGAACTGCGCGACCGTCAGCACGCCCGGATCCGTGACCGGGATCTGCCGCGTCACGAAGCTCTGGAGGGCCTGGACGATCTCGCAGGCGATCGGGATGGGGTCGACGCAGTCGTGGGGCATCGAAGCGTGACCGCCGCGGCCACGGACCTCGATGTCGAAATCATCGAAGGACGCCATGATCGCACCGGGCTTCGTGCCGACCATGCCGGTCGGGATCTGCGGCGCGACGTGCATCGCGAAGGCGGCATCGACCTCGGGCATTCCCTCCGCGAGCATGACCTCGGCGCCGCCATAGGCCTCTTCGCCGGGCTGGAACATGAAGACGATCTCGCCGGCGAGAGTGGCGCGTCGTTCTGCGAGCAGTCGCGCCGCGCCGGTGAGCATCGCGACGTGGGCATCATGACCGCAGGCGTGCATCCGGCCTTCGTATCGACTCCCGAAGGAGAGTCCGGTCTCCTCGGACATCGGCAGCGCGTCCATGTCGCCTCGCAGGAGCACGCGCTTGCCGGGCTGCCCCCCGCGCAGCGTCGCGACGATCCCGCTGGTGCGCGTGTGCAGATCGATCTCGAGGTCGAGATCGGAGAGCTCGTCGAGGATCTTTCTGCGGGTGGCGGGCGTCTCGAGCCCGAGCTCCGGCTCGGCATGGATGCGGCGCCGGAGATCGATCAGACGCGGGGCGAGCCGGGTGGCCGGGTCCAGGAGGGCGCGAATATCGGGATCGTGGGACATGACGTTCGGAGCCTCGCTCGCTCGGGTGGACTGGCATATCGTACGAAGTCATACCTTATCAGCGTGGCCGGGGAATCACTGGAGCATCAGCCCGCGCTCACGAGAATGTCAGGAGAAGCCCCAGATGGACGCCTACGCCCCCGCCGAATCGATTCACATCGGAGAGAACGATCTGCCCTTCGTCGACATCGGCGAGGGCGCCAAGCTGAAGGTGCTGCAGGTCAAGCGCGGCGAGAACCTCTGGATCATCGAGAACATCTTCCAGGCGGGCTACGAGGTGCAGACCCACCGGCATTCGGGACCTGTCTTCGGCTACACGACCGCCGGGGCCTGGAAGTACAAGGAGTACGACTACGTGAATCGCGCGGGCTCGTTCCTGTACGAGCCGGCGGGCTCCGTCCATACGCTGCAGTGCATCGAGGACGAGACGCGAGTCTGGTTCCAGATGTACGGCGCGAACATCAATCTCGACGAGGACGGCAACGTGACGAGCGTCGTGGACGCGTCGACGACGCTGCAATTCTATCTCGAGGCCTGCAAGCAGTCGGGCTTCGGCGAGCCGAACGTCCTGATCGAATAGCGGGTCAGTGCGCTGCGGGCCCTCGCGCCGTCGGCGTGACAGCTCGGGTCGCGATCGTGCCCGCGCCGCCCGCGCGAGCACGCCAGGGGAGCAGACGCAGATGGCGGACGAATCGGCGGCGGAGGACGGGCTGGGACTCGATCTGCTCCAGATCACGCTCGTCGTACGAGATCTTGAGGCGACGGAGCAGGCCTTCGCCGAGGCGCTCGGCCTGCGCGTGGCCTTTCGCGATCCCAGCGTCGATCTCTGGGGTCTCACGAACATCGTGCTGCCGATGGGCACGACCTTCATCGAGATCCTCTCGCCCAAGCGACCCGACACGCCCGGTGGTCGACACCTCGAACGTCAGGGAGGCGACGGCGGCTACATGGTGATCCTGCAGACGCGGGATCTCGCGCCCTGGCGCGAGCGGATCGAAGGGCTCGGCCTGCGCATCGCCTTCGAATCGGAGACCCACGACGCCGAGGACGGACAGGACTGGGCCGGGATCCACCTGCATCCGAGCGATACGGGCGGCATGATGATCTCGCTCGACTGCCCGAGTCCGCCGGATTCCTGGGCGGGCGCGGGACCGCATTGGCGCGACTTCATCTGCCAGGACGTGGTCGACGGACTGCACGCGATCGAGCTGCGGAGTCCGGATCCCGAGCGGCTGGCGTCGCGCTGGAGCGAAGTCCTCGGTCGCCCCCGCGATCCGGGCGGCCGCATCGCGCTCGACCAGGGCGCCATCGCTTTTCGCGCGACGAGCGGGGAGGAGGTCGAGGGACTCTCCGCGGTGGAGCTGCATGCCAGCCGGCGCGAGCGGGCGGGGGAGCGTCTCGCGCTGGGTGGAGTCGAGTTCAGACTCGTCTGAGCGCGATCCACAGCGCCACCCGGGTCAGAGGAGGAGCAACGATGTCGACGGCATTGGTGATCGGAGTCGGGGCCGAGCGGGGCGTGGGTGGGGCGCTGTGTCGTCGCTTTGCCGAGGAGGGACTCCACGTGATCGCGGCGGGTCGCACCGAGCAGAAGGTCGCTCGGGTCGCCGAGTCGCTGCGCGCGGATGGCCTCCGGGCAAGCCATGTTGCGGCGGACGCGACGACGGCGTCGGGCGTGGCCGAGTGCTTCGATGCGGCGGAACGCGCGGGCGGCGTGCCGAGCCTCGTGGTCTACAACGTCGGCAACAACCGCATGTCGGCGCTGGTCGAGATGACGGACGAGTTCTTCGAGGGCCTTTGGCGCGTGTGCTGCTTCGGCGGGTTCCTGACGGGGCGGGAGGCTGCGCAGCGGATGATTCCGGCCGGCGGCGGCACGCTGCTCTTCACCGGTGCGACGGCCTCGCTGCGGGCGCGTCCGCCCTTCACCGCCTTCGCCTCGGCCAAGGCGGCCTTGCGCGCACTGGCGCACGGCATGGCGCGGGAGTTCGGGAAGGAAGGGCTGCACGTGGGCCACATCGTGATCGACGGCGTGATCGACGGAGACGCGGTCAACACGCGGCTTCCCCAGGTGAAGGAGCGCCTGGGCGCGGAGGGCATGCTCCAGCCCGACGCGATCGCCGAGGCCTACTGGATGCTGCATCGACAGCCGCGCAGCGCCTGGACCCTGGAGCTCGACCTGCGGCCCGATCGCGAAACGTTCTAGCCGCGACCGGAGGATTCGCCGGCGTCGACGTCTGCTTCGGCGGAGAGGTTGATCTGCCAGAGCACCTCGTCGAGGCGATCGGCGGCCGAGATCGCACTGAAGCGCTGGGGGTTTCGTGGCGTGATGCACGAGGCCATGGGCGCCAGGATCGTGCTCGGGGTCGGGTGACAGAACTGGACGACCGAGAGCCGGGCGGCCGCTTCGCCGGGCGGCGCCAGGACGCGGTGGATGCCCGTCGGCAGGACGCCATTCGAGAGGTGCTCGAGCATCATGCCGGTATTGAGGATCGCGTGGCCCGGGGGCGGCTTCGCCTCGATCCAGCCGTCGACGGTTCGGACCTGCAGGCCCGGCCCCGTGGCGCGCGGCAGTGCCGTCACCAGGTTGATGTCGCCGTGCGCCGCGGACCAGACGTGCTCGGGCCCCGGGGCCTCGTGCATCGCCGGATAGTGCAGGGCGCGCGACAGCGTCGCGCCATATCGCACCATCGCCTCGAAGAAGTCCTCGTGCGCGCCGAGCCCGAGGGCGACGATCCGCAGGAAGCGTCGCTGCAGGTCGGCCAGGCGGCGATGGAAGGCCATCAGGCGATCGGAGATGCCGGGCAGCTCGGCCTCCGGGAAGGTCGGTTCGGCGTATCGGTCCGGATGGGCTCGCCCGAGCGGATGGCCCGGCGGCGCGGGCTCGCCCCAGTTCAGCATCTCCTTCCAGTCCGCCGCGCTTCGGCCGGCGGCGGTCTCGACGAGCAGCCCTGTGTAGCCGCGCTGGCCGCGCGAGCCGGGCGCGGCGCTGCGTTGCTTCGCGTCGCGCGGAAGCGCGAAGAAGGCGGTCAGCTGCGCATAACACGCGTCGATCTCTTCCTCGGGCAGATCGTGCGCGAGGTACACGAATCCCGTCGCCAGGCTGCGCGAGACCCCGTCGACGATCGCTCGCCGCTGTGCCTCGTCGCCTCGCTCGAAGCCGATCAGGTCGACGTCGAGAATCTCCTGCATGGAATGCCTGGCTCCCGGAAGGTCGCGCTCAGCCCCGGCGCAGCAGCGTGCCCGTGCCGAGTCCGCCGCCGCAGCACATCGTCACGATGGCGTGCTCCTTGTCCGCGCGCTCGAGCTCGTGGACGGCCTTCGTCAGCAGGATCGCACCCGTGCCGCCGAGCGGATGGCCGAGCGCGATGGCGCCGCCGTTCGGGTTCACCGTGTCCATGTCGGGCTCGAGCTCGGCGGCCCAGGACAGCACGACCGACGCGAAGGCCTCGTTGATCTCGGTCACGTCGATGTCACCGATCGTCAGCTCGTTGTCCTCGAGCAGCTTCCGGGTGGCGTAGATCGGACCCGTGAGCATGAGGACGGGATCCGAGCCGATCAGACAGGTGTCCACGATCGTCGCCTTGACGGGCAATCCGAGCGCCTTCGCCTTCTCGCGGGTCATCATCAGGACCGCGCCGGCGCCGTCCGAGATCTGCGAGGAGGAGCCGGCGGTATGGACGCCGTCGGGCGTGTTCGTCTTGAGACCAGCGAGCGCTTCGAGCGTCGTGTCGCGCAGACCACCGTCGCGGTCCACGAGCTGCGTCTCCTTCGTCGGCTTGCCGTCCTCGAAGCCGATCGGAGCCTCGATCGGCAGGATCTGCGAGTCGAAGCGTCCGTCGGCCCAGGCCTCGGCGGCGAGCTGCTGGGAGCGGAGTCCGAAGGCATCGGTCTGTTCGCGCGTGATGCCCCATTGCCTGGCGATCCGCTCGGCGCCCTCGAATTGCGAGGTGAACTCGTGATGCTTCCAGTAGTTCTTGTTGACCGGAGCGCCGCAGAAGGGCTCCTTGGGAATCGTCGAGCCCATCGGAATCCGGCTCATCAGCTCGACGCCGCAGCCCATCGCGACGTCGACGACCCCCGAAGCGATCAGCGCATAGGCGAGATTGGTCGCCTGCTGGGACGAGCCGCATTGGGTGTCGACGGTCGTCGAGGGCACCTCGATCGGCAGCCCCTGGGCCAGCCAGGCATTTCGCGTCACGTTCATCGTCTGCATCCCGACCTGACCGACGCAGCCTCCGATCACCTGTCCGACCTCCTTCGGATCGATGCCCGTGCGTCGAATCACCTCCGACTGGACGAGTCCGAGCAGATCGATCGAGTGCATCGCGGCGAGCGCGCCGTTGCGCTTGCCCAGCGGACTTCGGACGGCTTCGACGAGGACGACTTCACGCATGAGGGGGACCTTTCTGTCTGGGTGGCTCTGTCTGGCAGGCATTCGGGCTGATGGTCGGGTCGCTCGAAGGGGACCCGTTCGGTCAGCGCGCGACAACGTAAGCGACCGGCCGGCCCCGGGCCAATTCCTTCGCGGACTCGGCGTCGCCCGCCCGCCCGCTCACTCGATCGGTCGGGAATCGCTCAGCGTCGAGGCGTCGAACTCGTTCCAGTAGAGCTTCGTGTCGACCGACGCGCGTGGCGGCCTTCCGTGCTTCCCGAGCGGCCAGCCGATCGGGATCATCACGGCGCTCGGGATCTTCGCCGGCAGGCCGAGCATCTCGTCGCACTCCCGTCCGAAGGCGCGGTGGAGCGTGGTGAAGGAGGCGCCGAGCCCGACCGCGCGGCAGGCCAGAAGCACGTTCTGGGCGCAGGGATAGAGCGCCTGGAGCTGGCTCTCGCCGCGGCGTTCGAAGCCGGCGACGAAGAGCAGCACGGGCGCCTCGTGCAGATGCTCGGCCAGGTAGAGCGCCGCCCGCATGTTGCGCAGCAGTCGATCGGGGAACTGCTCGCGCTCGCCGCGATCGATGGCCGGCTCGATGTATCGCTGGAAGATCGGGCGATAGCGCTCGGCGACCCAGGCGATCTTCTCGGGCTCGTCGACGGCGACGAAGACCCAGGGCTGCCGGTTGCCGCCGCTCGGCGCGAAGGTTCCGGCCTCGCAGACCTTGCGGATCAGCGCTCGGGGGACCGGGTCGGGTTTCAAGCGGCGGATCGCACGAGCGGTCCGGATGCCCTCGAGCAGCGGGACGTCTTCGCCGAGGGCTTCGATGTCGGCATCCGTAAGGGGCTGGCTCATGTCATCTCCTGGCTGCTCGTGCGGCGGGTCACGATAGCGCGACACCGACCTGCCCCTCGGCCGCTATCCTCCGCCGCCCGGCGCGCGACGCGTCCCGACGGCGACAAGGCAGGGCGCAAGGGCCGCTACCTGCTCGCGGCTCTTGCGGCGCTTCAAGGAGAGATGCCATGGCTTCAGACGACACCTCGAAGGAGCAGGCCCGTAGGGTCTCGGAGATCTTCGACCCGACGCGCTGGCAGGAGGTGCCGGGCTTCGACTTCGCGGACATCACCTATCATCGCGCCGTCGATCAGGGCACCGTCCGCATCGCCTTCGACCGACCGGAGGTCCGCAACGCCTTCCGACCCCAGACCGTCGACGAGCTCGATCGCGCCCTCGATCACGCACGCATGACGACCGACGTCGGCTGCATCCTGCTGACGGGAAACGGTCCTTCGGCCAAGGATGGCGGCTGGGCCTTCTGCAGCGGCGGCGATCAGCGGATCCGGGGGCGAGACGGCTATCGCTACGCCGAGGGCGAGACCGCGGGCACGATCGACCCGGCCCGGACCGGTCGACTCCACATCCTCGAGGTCCAGCGCCTGATCCGCTTCATGCCGAAGGTCGTGATCGCGGTCGTGCCCGGCTTCGCGGTCGGCGGCGGACACAGCCTGCACGTGGTGTGTGATCTGACGCTGGCGAGCGCCGAGCATGCGGTGTTCAAGCAGACCGACACGGACGTGGCGAGCTTCGACGGGGGCTATGGCTCGGCGTATCTCGCCAAGCAGATCGGACAGAAATTCGCGCGCGAGATCTTCTTCCTCGGCAAGGGCTACAGCGCCGAGCGGGCGTATCAGATGGGCATGGTGAATGCGGTCGTGCCCCACGCGGAGCTCGAGGCGACGGCACTCGAGTGGGCGGCGGAGATCAACAGCAAGAGTCCCACGGCGCAGCGCATGGCGAAGTTCGCGATGAACCTGGTCGACGACGGGCTCGTCGGGCAGCAGGTCTTCGCCGGCGAGGCGACGCGGCTCGCGTACATGACCGACGAGGCGGAGGAGGGGCGGGATGCGTTTCTCGAGAAGCGCGATCGCGACTTCTCGAAATTCCCCTATCACTTCTAGATCGAGGGATGAAGTCCCGGTCCGAGCGGGGCCCCGGTCGTTCGATCAGAAATAGCGGATCAATCCGAGACGTCCCTCGAAATGTCCGACGTCGTAGGCGCGGTCGAAGTGGCCGCCTAGCACGGCCGACCATTGCCGTCCGAGGCTGACCCGCTGCTCGAGCTTCGCGCCGAGCCATTCGGAGGAGTCACGACCGAGCAGCGCGCCGGCGAGACCTTCGAGCCGGATCGTGTAGCCGCCCTGCTTGCTCGACCACGAGAGGCCCGCCCGGGCCAGCGGACCCGCCGCGGCGTTGCCCTCGATGGCCGGGGCCGCCTCCAGGACGAGCTCGGCGAACGAGTAGAGATGCAGGCCGGCCGCCGGCGCGAACGCAACACCGGGCCCGGCCTGCGCGCGGAAGATCGGCGCCGTGTCGAGTCCGCGGCCGCGCTGCTTCGTGACCAATCGGGTTCGCAGCTCGAGGAGCTTCTCCGAGCAGTTCTGCGTGAAGAAGTAGTAGGGCAGCAGGAGATCCTGCACCTCCCAGACATGCAGCGGCACCCGTTCGCGATCGCGCTCGGGCATCGAGAGCGGATATTCCCAGATATCGCGATCCTGCCAATCGCTGTAGAGCTTGGTCTTCTCGTAGTAGGGCGAGATGCCGAACTTGCCGTCGTAGTGGCCCGTGAGTCCACGCAGCAGATAGGTGGCGCCCTGGTCGCCCTGCGCGTTCGCCGTGTAGTCGAGGGTCCAGCCGAGCAGGGACTCGTCGCGGAGCGCTCCGCTGCGGTCCAGCGGATCGAAGCGAAGCAGGGTGTGCCCGAACATCGAGGCGGGATTGCCGAGGAACGCGTCGGGAAATACGAGGGTCAGCTCGAAGGCCCCGATCTGGGCGCGCCACGCATCGAGCTCGGGACAGTCACCGCGCGGTGCGTCCGGCAGCAGCCCGCGTTCGACCAGGAACTGGTAGCGGGCGGGGAAACGGCAGCGTGCGCGCTGCGCGGCGGAGGAGTCGGGATCGAGCAAGGCCGCGCGAGTGGCGATCAGCTCGAGGCGAGGTCGGTTCGCGCCATCGGGATCGAAGAAGAAGCCGGCCTCGAGGAAGGCTTCGCGCGTCGCGCCGCCGATCGAGTGGCGTGCCTGATGCAGGAGCGCGAGCCAGATCGGGTCGCGGGCCACTTCGTCGAGCACGTCGAGCGGCTCGCTGCGCGAGGCCGTGTCTTCAGACGGGAACGCCGTGTCCGCGGAGGGGCGGGCTGCTGGTTGGGAGGGGGCGTCGGTCGTGCTCGTCGGCGGGCTCGCGCTGGCGACCGAAACGATCGCGAGGAGGGCGGCGAGGACGAGCGACCTGAAAGCGAACGATACGGGCCCAAGCATTCCCCTCGGAATCCTCGGGCCCGATCGGTCAGCTACGTGCGTAGATCGCGAGGCGCGGGTCCTGCGCCATCAGTCCAACGAGTGTCTCGAGCATCTCGTTCGACGTCACACGATCGCTCGGGAAGAGCTCGTCGAAATGCGACTGCGCCGGCCCGGCGAGTGCCGGACGATCCGTTTCGTCGATCTCGAGCAGCGCTGCCAGAGTGTCGAGGCTCTCGCCGCCGCCCATCGCAGCGTCGCGCGCGATGTTGTCGAAGCTGATCGCCGCATAATGACGCGTCTGCGCCGAGGCCGTCACGGGGCCCGAGCCGTTGCTGCAGTTCAGCAGGCCGAACGTGATCGAGATCGACTGGAACGTGAATCCGTTCGTGAAGGACGCCATCAGCTTGAAGGGCAGGCCGGACTTGCCCTTCCAGATCTCGGTTCCGACCCCGCAGCCGACGCCGTTGTCGGCCTTCGCCGCGGACATCGGCGCCATGATCAGCACGGCCGCCAGGAAAACTGCCTTGGTCAGGTTCCCATGAAACTCCCCCATCTTCGATCGCAGAATGCGGATCATCGCTCCCGACGATCCGGTCTCCACATCGCATGTCGACTCGAAACGCGCCCAGAAACGGAGGCGACTTCGCCTCCCGAAGCACGTTTCCACCGGAGTGAATCGCAGATGTGCGACGACAACACGCGAAGCCTGCGCAGATCGCGCGTCGCCGGCCGAAGGCGTCGCCCCTATCGTCAGCGCTCTTCGCCCGCTCGAGCGCTCTCGAGGAGGCGCCCACGGCCACGCTTCGCTAGCTGAAGGCCTGGATGCCCGTTTGCGCCCGACCGAGGATCAGCGCGTGGATGTCGTGGGTTCCCTCGTAGGTGTTGACCGTCTCGAGGTTCATCACGTGGCGGATCACGTGGAACTCGTCCGAGATGCCGTTGCCGCCGTGCATGTCGCGGGACAGACGGGCGATCTGGAGCGCCTTGCCGCAGTTGTTCCGCTTGAGCATCGAGATGTTCTCGGGCGCCAGCCGTCCCTCGTCCATCAGCCGGCCGGCGCGCAGGCACGCCTGCAGTCCGAGCGTGATCTCGGTCTGCATGTCGGCGAGCTTCAGCTGGATCAGCTGGTTGGCGGCGAGCGGGCGGCCGAACTGCTCGCGATCGAGGGTGTATTTCCGCGCCGGCGTGCCAGCAGAACTCGGCCGCGCCCAGCGAGCCCCAGGCGATGCCGAAGCGCGCTTTGTTGAGGCATCCGAAGGGACCCCCGAGACCGCGAATCTCGGGGAAAAGGTTCTCCTCCGGAACGAAGACGTCATCCATCACGATCTCGCCCGTGATCGACGCGCGCAGCGACATCTTGCCCTCGATCTTCGGAAACGAGAGCCCCGGCATGCCCGCCTCGACGAGGAAGCCGCGGATCTCGCCGTCGAGCTTGGCCCACACGACCCCGACGTCCGCGATCGGGCTGTTCGTGATCCAGGTCTTGCTGCCGGTGAGCCGATAGCCGCCGTCGGCCTTCTCGGCGCGCGTGCGCATGCTGCCGGGATCGGAGCCGTGATCGGGCTCGGTCAGACCGAAGCAGCCGATCAGCTCGCCGGTCGCGAGACCCGGTAGCCACCTCCGCTTCTGCTCCTCCGTGCCGTACGTGAAGATCGGATGCATCACGAGCGAGGACTGCACGCTCATGGCCGATCGATAGCCCGAGTCGACGCGCTCGACCTCGCGCGCGATCAAGCCATAGGCGACATGAGACACGTTCGCGCCGCCGTATTCCTGGGGCAGCGTCGAGCCGAGCAGCCCCAGCTCGCCCATCTCGTTCATGATCTCGCGATCGAAGCGCTCCTCGCGATTCGCCGTCAGCACGCGAGGCATCAGCCGATCCTGGGCATACTCCCGCGCGCTGTCGCGGATCAGCCGTTCCTCGTCGGTCAGCTGTTCGTCGAGGAGCAGTGGGTCGGACCAGTCGAATCCGGGTTTTCCAGCCATCGGGATCTCCAGGTTGGCCCGATCCCGATCAGGATCGCCCCTGTCGACTGCGTGTCGACGATCGGGTCGGGCGGCGGGCGCGGGACGGACTCTATTCGCCCGTGGGGGGCTCGTCCGAGGACCGGGCGGTCGGCTGCTGCGCCGCATCGTTTCGTTAGCACGCTCGCTCGGTTGCCGCTCCGCGCCAGGCGCGCCAAGGTGTGACCATGCGTATCCGATTCGTGTTCTGGAGTCTGCTCGTGCTCCCGATGCTGCTTGCGGCGCCGGCCGGTGCTGCACCCGAGGTGGGAGATCGCGCGCCCGATTTCCGCTTCGTCGGGGAGGGGGGGCGAGTCGTTCGCTTCGATGACTATTTCGGTGCCTCCAGCGGCTTCGACGACCCGGGTGGCGACGCGGGCGCTTCCGGGGAGACCGCCGGCAAGGGGGGAGGCCGACGAGGTGTCGTGATCGCCTGGTTCCCCAAGGCCTTCACTCCGGGTTGAACGACCGAGTTGGCGGCGCTGCGTGACAGCGCCCAGCAGATCGCTGAGTACGACGTCGACGTGCTCTACGTGAGCCTCGACTCACCCGAAAAGAATGCGGAGTTCGCGCTCTCGCTGGGCACCGAGATCCCGGTGCTGAGCGATCCGAAGGGGGAGACGGCCAGGCGCTACGGCGTGCTCAAGCTCGGGGGGCTCTACGCGAATCGCTGGATCTTCTATGTCGGGTCGGACGGGCGGCTGCTCGAGATCGACAAGGACGTGCGCCCCGCAGAGCGCCGGGGAAGATATGCTCCGAACGCTCGATCGGCTTGGCTTCGAGAAAGCGTCCCGCACCGGAGAGGCGGCGGGCTCTCGCTGAATGCGGAGCGGCGCGACGAGCGCAGCAGATCGAAAGAGGTCTCCAGTCCATGAGTCGTTTCTACTTTGTCGTGGTCTAGCTCGTCGATCCGGGAAGCGGGGCGTTAGGCGATGCGTCTGCGTCTCGACCCCGAGCGTCCCGCGCCGCGCAAGCTCTCGGCCGCGATCGAGGCCCTCGGGCGTGACCAGGTGATCCTGTATCCGACGGATACCGGCTACGCGTTCGGATGCGCCCTCTCGAGCCGCAAGGGCATCGCTTCGATCCGCGTGCTCAAGGGCTTCGACGAGCGCTCTCGCAAGCCCTTGTCGATGATCGTCAACGATCTCAGCGATTTCGGTCGCTACGCGATCATGGGGACGAGCGTGTTTCGGACCGTGCGCCGGATTCTGCCAGGGTCCTACACGATCGTCCTCGAAGCGAGTGCGGAGGTTCCGAAAGACATGCGCAACCGGCACGGAGAGATCGGGTTGCGCATGCCCGATCATCCGATCTGCCGGATGCTCGTCGAGCTGCTCGGGGAGCCGATCGTGACGGGGTCGCTCACGGCAGGAGAGGAGGAGCCTGCCATCGAAGATCCGGAGGAGTTCGAGCGCTTCTATCGCGGCCGGGTCGACGTGATCGTCGACGCTGGGCCGCTGTGGCCCGAGCCTTCGACGATCCTGCAGGCGACCGGCAACGAGCTCTCGGTCACGCGGGTCGGCAAGGGGGCCGTCCCCGACGTTTGATCGAGCTCGAGGCACTCGATCGGGCTCGCGGCACTCGACTGGGCTGATGGCACTCGATCGGGCTCGCGGCACTCGACGACGCTGCGCCCCTTGACCGCGCCGGTCCTTCTATGGGACCTTGGTCCAATCCCACACGAGGCCCCCGATCATGGAACAGCTCAGCGGACTCGACGCGACCTTCATCAACATGGAGACGCGCAACGCGCCCACGCATATCAGCTCGCTCATGGTCTACGACCAGTCCACGGCGCCCGGCGGCCTGGTCACCTTCAAGGGGATCCTCGCGAACATCGAGTCGCGACTCCATCTGGCGCGCTGCTTCCGTCAGAAGATCGTGCGCGTGCCCTTCGGCTTCGATCATCCCTACTGGATCGAAGATGCGAACTTCGATCTCGAGTTCCATGTCCGGCATATCGCGCTGCCGAAGCCCGGCGACTGGCGACAGCTCTGCATCCAGGCGGCGCGAATCCATGCGCGTCCCCTCGACCTGGGCAAGCCGCTGTGGGAGATGTACGTGATCGAAGGGCTCGACCAGGTCGAGGGGCTGCCACCCGGCTGCTTCGCGATCCTGACGAAGATCCATCACGCGGCCATCGACGGCGTCTCCGGGATGGAGATCCAGGCCGCGACGCATGATCTCGAGCCCGATGGCAAGCCCGAGCCGCCGGAGTCTCCCTGGATCGCCGAGTCCGAGCCGTCGGTCCTCGAGCTCGCGCTGCGCAGCACCGTGAACAACGTGCAGCAGCCGTTGCGTTTCGCACAGATTCTCAGCGAGGCGGCGCCGCCGGCGATCAAGGCCCTGCTCGAGCGACAGGCCGCCGCCGACGACGACGACGAAGAGGACAGGCCGGCCGAGGTGCCGCGCACGCGCTTCAACGGCAAGGTCTCCCCGCATCGCGTCTTCGAGGCCTCGTCCTTCTCGCTGAACGACGTCAAGCAGATCCGCAAGCGCGTCGAGGGCGCGACGGTGAACGACGTGATCCTGGCGGTGGTGGGCGGCGGCCTGCGGAAATACCTCGAGCACCACCTCGAGCTGCCGATCGACACGCTCTCCGCCTTTGCGCCGATCTCCACGCGGACGGCCGATCAGACCGGCCAGGCGGGCAACCAGGTATCGGGCATGCTCGTGGCCCTGCACACCGACGAGCCGGATCCGATCCGTCGCCTCGAGAAGGTCTACCGCACGACCACGAGCTCGAAGGAGATGACGGCCGCGGTCGGGGCACGAACGATGACCGACGTGACGCAGACGATGCCCGGAGCCCTCGCGGGCATCGCCGGTCGCCTCGTGGCGCGCACCGGCCTGATGAGCCGCATGCGACCGATCGCACATTGCGTCGTGACGAACGTGCCCGGACCACAGGTGCCGCTCTACTTCACGGGCGCCAAGATGGTCGGATCCTTCGGGATGGGGCTGCCGATGGAGGGCATCGGCCTCTTCCATGCCGTGCTGAGCTACAACGGGGCGATCACGGTCTCGGTCACCGCGTGTCGCGATCAGATGCCCGATCCGAGCTTCTACGCCGAGTGCATCGAGGCATCGTTTCGTGAGCTGCGCGAGGCCGCCGTTTCCTGAGCACTTCGGGCCGGTTGCGAGCAGCACGGCGAGCGCGCCTTCGCGGCCAGGCCACGTGCGCGACTCGCACCCCGCTCAGGGCAGGACGCCGCGCTCTCGGAGTCGCGCTCGCTGCTCGGTCGACACGCCGAGCTCGTCGAGGATCTCTTCGGCGTGCTCGGCGTAGAGCGCGCTCGGGCGCGTCGTCTCCTGTCGCGTTCGAGAGAAGCGCGCGGCGGGGCGTACCCGGCGATAGCGACCGTAGACGGGGTGCTCGGCTTCGACGATCGATCCGTTGTGGACGATCTGCGGATCGACGAGCACTTCCTGATGCGTGAGCACGGGCGCTGCCGGGACTTCGGCGGCGACCATTTGCCGGTAGGCGTCCTGGGTCGTCATGCGCGTCAGCCCTTCGGCCACCGCGCGGGCGCGCTCCGCCGCGTTCTCGTCCTGGATCATCGCGACCCCCCGCTGGCTCGGGCTGTCCGCCAGATCATCGCGGCCCACTGCGCGCAGGCTGCCGCGCATCTGATCCGCGGTGCCCGCCCACACGATGATCTGGCCGTCGCGGGTCGGCATCAGCTGGTAGCGCTCGCCGGGAACCATGGGATTCATGACATTGTCGCCGACCAGGGAATGCTTCAACATGCCGTCCGGCCAGAAGAAGGCCAGCCCCGCGTCGAGCATCGAGACCCGGACGTGTTGTCCGGGCGCACCGCGCTCGCGCGCAAAGAGCGCCGCCGTAATCGCCTGGGCGAGGGTGTAGGAGGTCGCCTTGTCGACGATCGCGTTGCGCACGAGGTCGTGGATCGGCACTTCGGGGTTCAGCTGTGCACTGACGAAGCCGGTCAGCGCCTGGAAGATCGGGTCGTAGCCGCGGCGATCGGCATAGGGACCGTCGTCGCCAAAGCCCGTGATCGTGGCGTAGACGAGGTCCTGGTTGATCGCGCGCAGGTCGCTCTCTGCCACCTTCAATCGCTCGGCCGCACCCGGCCTCCAGTTCTGCACGAAGACGTCGGCGCCGCGCACGAGCTCGTAGAGCAGCTCGAGCCCTTCCTGCGTCTTCAGATCGAGACCGATCGAGCGCTTGCCCTGATTGCAGTTCAGGTAGAGCGCGGCCATGCCCTCGCGGTAGTTGGCGAGCTGACGGCTCTCCTCGCCGTAGCGGGGTGGCTCGATCTTGATCACGTCGGCGCCCTGCTCGGCGAGCAGCATGACGGCGAGCGGGCCCGAGATCACCTCGCTGACGTCGATGATGCGGACTCCGTCGAGGGGGCCGGGCATGCGGATTTCTCCTGTGGACGCTCCGATCGATCGGGGTGTCGATCGCGGGCGGATTCTAGGTCATGTCGGCGGGCATTCGGCGAGCGGTCTGGAACGTGGTCTTCTTGCACGACCGCGGCGGCAGCGGAGGGCGAAGTGACACCGGTCACGCAGCATCACGATCCACTGGTCGATGCGCTGCTCGAAGCGAGAGGCTTCTCCCCTGGAGGCGGAGGTATTCGAGAACGCCGACCACGCCTTCCCGGGTGAGCGCATCTCGCTCGCGCTGCGCGTCACCAATTGGCTCGCGGGAGCGTGCGCCGCGGCCGACTAGCATCCAACGCGCGTCGCGCGAGACGAAGGCCGGCAATGCATGTGCAGCTTCCGCGCAGATCCGCTGCTGCTGGAGGTTTTCCCCTTCAGGCCGAAAGCCCGATCGCCGAATCGACTCCTTGACCCGTTGTGTCTGGAGTGAATTCATGAGATCGATCCTCGAATGGAAAGCCCTCGCGATGGCCACCGTGCTTGCCGTGGGCTGTCCCTTGTCTGCCCTCGCGATCGGCACCGTCACCGACGGCGACGTGACCTTCGGCTATACGAACGATTTCGCCACCTCGCGCGGGAATACCGTCGACACGACCTTCACGGGCGCGGCCCCGGGCGATCTGACGTGGGAGTCCTGGTGGTTCTTCCGAGCGGCGGGGGATCGTTCGGAATCGGCATTCGGCACGCCCGACATCGAGAACTACAGCCTCCACGGAGGCACGGTCGGTCAGCTCGACTGGAACGATCCCGGCGGCGCGGGGCTCTTCAGCGCAGCGCTCGCCTTCGAGGTCCGCGACACGGGCGTCGATCAGGGACTGCTCTTCCAGAGGCTCACGATCGTGAACACGGGTGCCGCTCCGCTCACGATCGACCTCTTCCACTACAGCGATCTCGACCTGGCAACCTCCTTCGGAGGAGACTCCGCCTCGGTGATCCCGAACGTCGACGGCATCGAGATTCTGGTGACGGACGGAACCAACTTCGCTCCGATCATCGGGTACGGCGCTGCGGCCTACGAGGTGAGCGCCTACAACGGCGTGCTGCGCGACCTCACCGACAACAACGGGGACAACCTCAACAACTCGGGCGACGGCTTCGGGCCCGGAGACGTGACGATCGCATTCCAGTGGAGTGCCACGATCGGGGTCGGCGAGTCCCTTGCCTTCCTGACCCAGTTCGGCTCCGACACGCCCCTCGCGCCGCTGTCGACGAGCCTGATTCCCGAGCCGGGTACGGCGCTGCTGACGGGCCTGGGGCTGGCCCTGCTCGCCGCGGGGCGGCGCCCCGGACGTGAAGGATCGGCCTGAACCGAGGCCCCATCCCCGTCGAGAGGCCGCCCAGCGCGGCATCCCCCGCGCGCCGAGACATCGTGCGCCGCCGCCGATCCGCCGCGCTCGAAAAGCGCCTCCCGGTCGCGCACAGTGGCCGCGAGTCGCGCTACCGTGCGCGCCGAAAGGCGGGCGAGCGATGAACATGCAGATCCAGGGGAAGATCCACGCGACCTTCGAGGCCGCGCAGGTCACGGAGCGTTTTCGGAAGCGCGAGTTCGTGCTCGAGCTCGAGAGCGGCTCCCGCTATCCGCAATACGTGATGTTCCAGCTGACCGGCGATCGCTGCGAGGCGCTGGACGGCTTCTCCGTCGGACAGGACGTGAAGGTCGAGTTCAGCCTGCGCGGTCGGGAGTGGACCAGTCCCAAGGGTGAGGTGCGCTACTTCAACAGCCTCGAGACCTGGTCGGTCGAGGGGGTCGGGGAGGGGGCGCAGGCAGGCGATCCGGGATTCGACGACGGCGATCCGGGATTCGGTGATCCGCCGCCACCGACGGACGAGGACGACATTCCGTTCTGATCTCCACGCCGATTCGGCGCCTTGGCCGTCGGAATCCGAGGAGAGGTCAGGGAGCAGCGTGCGGGCCGCGAGATCAGCGGTCGCGACGGCAGGCGCAGCGAGGGGCGGAGCGATGGGCGAGCAGGAGATCGGCGATCTCGAGCAGATCCGGCAGGCCATCGAGCGTTGGATGGCGGTGCGGCTGCCCGATCGCCCGGGCCTCACGATTCCCCATCTCGAATTTCCGAAGGCCAGCGGCGAGAGCAGCGTCACGCTGCTTCTCGACGCCAGATTCGCGGACGGCAGCGCGGACCGATTCGTCTTCCGGATGGCGCCGCCGCGCAGCCAGGTCTTCGACAAGCACGACCTGAAGATGCAGTTCCAGATGATGGAGGTCATGCAGGCCGAAGGGATCCCCGCCCCCCGCTCATCGGCTACGAGCCCGACCCGGGCGTCCTGGGCAGTGATTTCTACGTGATGGGATTCTGCGAAGGTCGGATTCCACCCGACAATCCGCCGATGATGTTGGGTGGATGGCTGAAGGACGAGGCGACCGCCTCGGATCGGGCCGAGATGTGGCAGTCGGGCATCGAGACGATCGCGAAGATCCACCAGATCGATCTCTCGAGTCATGACTTCAGCCGGCTGCCGCGAGCGGCGGAGGGCGAGTCGCTGCTGGCCGAGGAGATCCGGACCTTCGACGCGATGTGGAAGCCCGAGCTCCGAAAGGAAGCGGATCCGCGCATCGCGCTCGGCTGGAATTTCGTACAGAGCACGCCGCCCCCCGACGGCACGCCCGCGCTCTGCTGGGGAGACGCCCGAGCTGGCAATGTGATCTTTCGAGACAATCGGGTCGCGGCCGTTCTCGACTGGGAGATGGCCAACATCTCGGACCCGCGAACGGATCTCGCCTGGTGGATCTGGATCGATCGATGCAACAGCGAAGGGCTCGGCGCCGAGCGCCTCGCCGGGCTGCCCACCCCCGCCGATGTCTACGCCACCTGGAGTCGGCTGACCGGCCGGTCCTGCGAGGGCATCGAGTGGTTCGAGCTCTTCGCGGTCGTCCGATTCGCCATCATCCTCGACAGGAAGTTCGCTGCCCTGCGCGAAAGCCAGCCGGAGCTCTCGGTTCCGAATTTTCCAGCGGCCTTCATCCCGGACCTGGTCGCGGCCGCCGAGCGATCCGCACGCCAGGGCTACAGCACGGGGGCCTCGTAGATTTCGCAGGCGCCCTTGTGTCCGCCGGCGATCACGAGCATGCGACCGAGACCGATATACTGGCCGATCATGAGTCCGAGCTCGGCGATCTCCGCATCGCTGAACTCCGCTCTCAGCTCGCGTTTGAAATCCGCGTCGACGCTGCGGAAATCAGTCGCCAGCTTTTCCGCGAAGCGGACGGCCAGTGCGTCTCGCGGCGCGAGCTGTCGCTCCGCCTCTGGCCTGTGGATCTGTTCGATCGTCTCTTCATCGAGTCCTTGACGCGTCGCCGACGCGTAGCGTGCGAACAGTCAAGTGTCGCAGCCGTTCAAGGCCGCGACCTTGAGGCGTGCCAGCTCCTTGATGCGACTGGGGACGACGCCTTCGGTATGGCCGTGTCGGAAGAACGCGAAGAAGCGCTCGAAGTATTCCGGTAGCAGCTCCATCATGTTGATCCCGGCCGTCTCTTCGCTGCTCCCGTCGTCAGGGGACATCTCTTCTGCGCTCATCGTGACTCCCTCCGAACCGCGTGTCGGCGGTCTCGGTGCTCGGTTTCTCTCGTCAGGCGACGAGTCGGGCGGCGAAGCGAGACGGTAGCGAAGCGGGCTCGCTGTAAAGGGGGCGCGGGCGATGGGCTGGCCTAGACTCGATCGGCGGGCGCTCGCGATCGGGTGGAGGCTCGAGGAGGCTCCATGACGACCGACGCCAGCGAATCCGGCAGTCTGGCGAGCCCGATCCGCCGCCGTGGCTTCTTCGGTTGGCAGATTGCCGTCGTCGCCTTCACGGCCCAGTTCGTGGCCAGCGGTGTCACGCTCTCCTCGGTGAGCAATCTCGTGGCGCCGATGAATCGGGCGTTTGGCCTCGAAGACTCGCTGCTCGGGATCGGCGTCGCGCCGGCCTTCGCGATCCTGATGATCGGCATGCTCGGTCCCTTTCTCGGCCGCTGGCTGGATCGGGGCTGGACTCGCCGCCTGATGATTCTCGGCGCCACCCTCACGGGGGGCGGGCTGATCCTGCTCTCGATGGCGACCTCGGTCTGGCAGCTCGTCGTCGTGTACGTGGGCATCGTGTGTACGGGGGGTGCGCTCTTCGGCGTGTTGCCCTCGACGACCCTGATCGCGAACTGGTTCGTGCGCCGACGCGGGTTGATGCTAGGCGTCGCGTATGCCGGCGCGACATTCGCGAGCGCCGCCGGTCCTCTCTTTGCGCAGACCGTGATCGATGCCGAAGGTTGGCGCGCGGCCCTGCGCTACCTCGGTCTCTTCACCTGGATCTCGGCGCTACCGATCCTGGCGGCCTTCGTCATCAG
Source organism: uncultured delta proteobacterium (assembly GCA_963698485.1). Classification (GTDB taxonomy): domain Bacteria; phylum Myxococcota_A; class UBA9160; order UBA9160; family UBA4427; genus UBA4427. The sequence continues at coordinate 129,519 of CAVORA010000013.1, forward strand.
TCGGCCCGAAGACGTCGGTCAGCTTCCAGATGGTGCACTGGAAGCGCTTCCGGGAGACGCCTCGATCGAGCTCGAAGGGGTCAAGCCGGCGAGCGAGCTCGCAAGGGATCCCGTGCTCTGGCAGGTCGCCATCGGCTTCGGACTCGTCATGACCTCGCCGCTCGTCATCCTCAGCCTGCTGGTCGACTTCGGCCAATCGACGCTCGGGCTCACCGGACAGCAGGCGACGGTCTTCTTCCTGGCAGCGGCTCCGCTGTCGCTGGTCGGCAAGCTGTTGATCGGGGGCCTCGCCGACGTGGCGCCGCTCAAGCCGTCGATCGCGCTGACCGTGCTCGTGAACATCCTGGTATGGATCATCCTGTATTCGAATCCGAGCTACCCGGTCTTCGTCGCGACCGGGGCGCTCTACGGCATCGGGATCGGGGGCGCCGCGCCGCTTCACGGCGTCGTCAACGGCCGATGCTTCGGGCGCGCGAATTTTGGAACGGCGGGAGGGCTCGGTGGAATCGCGGGCATTCCGCTGATGGTGATGGCCGTCGTCCTCGGGCAGGTCCTGAAGGGCGTGACGGGGTCCTATCACGCGGCCTTCGTGATGCAGGGCGGCCTGCTCCTGATGGGTGGGGCGCTGCTCGCCTTCATCCGGATCCCGCCCGCTTCGCAGGGCGCCGATTGAGCGCGGGCTCCGCCCGGCGCGGCTCTTTCGCGCCGACCCCGCGCCGACCCTACGGCTCGGGCCGGTACCAGATCGGAGAGCTCCAGGCGCGTTCCTGGATCGTCGTCTCGAGCTCGCCCGTGCAGCAGATCTCGAAGCCTTCCGGGATCGTCGACGGCTCGGCGCAAGAGACGCCGGCGTCGATGCAGGCCCACTGCGTCCAGCGGCAGCTCGGATTCTCGCGCAGCCTTGCATAGTAGAAGGCCGGCTCGGCGGGATCGAAGTCGGGGTCGCGCCACACGCTGCAGAGGCTGGCGGCGCCTGCCCCGCGTCGCTCGCAGGTTGCCGGATCGACGCTCGATGCGTTGGGGCCGCCGGCGGCGATCAGCACCGCCTCCTTCCGCTCGCCGTCCTCGACCCAGCCCTTCACGATCTCGATGCGCTCGAGATCGCCGCCGTTCGGGTGCGGGTCACGCGTCGCGGCCACCAGGAAGGTCGGCTCCGTGGCCTCCTCGGGTCGCGCCGGGAGCACGCCCCCCATCGGGACGCCTTGCGCATAGCCCAGCGCCGCGACGCTCTCGCGGTCGCACGCGTCGGACGGATAGTCCCAGCCACCGAAGAAGCGCAGCGAAGGTCGGGTGCCGCTCGTCGCGTAGGTTTCACGCCGATCCATCGCGTCGAAGATCGAATCCCGCGCGTTCTCCTCCGCCCAGACCACGGCCAGCCCGCCCGGATTCAGGGTGGCGCCGTCCGGAAGCCCCGGCTCCTCGAAGACCTTGTTGCCCGGCTTGCCCGCTCCGCCGTGGCCGGGATGTCCGCGTTCCTTGACGAGGCCAGGCGTGCCGAGATGGGTGTCGGTGCTTCCGATCTGGCCGAAGGCCAGAGGGTTCGTGCCGAGCGTGGCCTCGAGCGCGAGTCCCCGCTTCAGGGCGTCGCGCGAGAAATCGATCGGCTGATAGGGCACGTCGCTGATCGCCATGACGTCGGGCGTCTTCTCGAAGCCGCAGCCTTCGTCGGTCACGCCCGGGTAGAGCGCGCACTCGGATTCGCCCTTGTGCTGCATGATCTCGACCAGCCGGTCGTATCGCGCGCGCAGCGGGGCTTCCTCGGCGGTGATCTCGGCGCCGGGAATCGAGGCGGAGGTGAAGGTCGTGCCGCGACCCCAATTGGAGTTGTGGGGGATGGTGATGGCCTGGCAGCCGGGCTTGCCGTCGCGACACTGCTCGTCGAGTCCGCGCCACAGGTGGATCGCCATCTCCGTCGTTTCCATCACGCTCAAAGGAATCTCGGGGACACGCTCGTTGCGGAAGATGACGTTGCGATGGAGGTGGGCGCCGGTTTCGGGGGCCGCGGTCCATTCGTAGGCGACGAACGAGGTGAAGCCACAGGCGGCCGAGCGATCATAGGCCTCTTCGGCCGCCTTCTGATGTTCTCGCCACACGACGCCGGCCGCGGCCAGGCAGATTTCGCCGTTCTCGCCGCAGAAGCCCCAGCGCGACTGGAACACGGAATAGCGTCCGTTGAACAGGAAGAACGCGACGCGCGGAAAGCTCCGGTAGATCCGGCAAGGCAGTGAGTCATGGCCTTCGGCAGACGGCGTGTTGCAGATGTGCACCTCGCCGAGCTGCTCGGCGTGATCGGTGACGGCTGCGAAGTCGAGTGGGCGGTCGAGCTGTACCTGTCGCATTGCCCGCCCCTCGTCATCGAAGGGCTGGATGCCGAGCCTCTCGCCTCGGGCGAAACGATAGGCGTCGCGGGGGCTGGTTCGCGTGTCCTGCGTGGAGGCGTCCTGGCTTCGTGCGGTGTGGGCATGGAGGTCTCCGAAGAGCGGCCGACGCAGCGGGTCGTAGCCGGCGCAGGGCTCACGCTCTTCGGTGATCGCGTAGGGACGGGGCGGAGTCTCTCGCTCTTCGCGCGCATCCGGGCCCGGAGACTCGACGGCCTGCGCGATCGCGGCGAGCGGACTCGTCAGCGCGAGGGCGAGGGCGAGACCGCGCGCCGCGCAGAGCACATGCAGGATCCGGGTCGAGCGGGTGAGTCGCCCTTCGACTCGTTCGGGCCAGGTGACGGACATTCGTGCTTCCCTCTTGTTTCTCTTGCTAGCCGGCGCTCGGCGCTTCGTACCAGATCGGTGAGGTCCAGAGCCTCTCCTGGATCGTCTTGGGAATTGCCGGATCGCTGCAGCTCGGGCTGCGCGCCGCCTCGTCCTGCTCGAGGCATTGGATCGCCGACCATCGACAGCTGGGGTTCTCGAGCACGCGCGCGTAGTAGACGGCGCTCTGGTCGGCGTCGAACTTCGGATCGCGCCAGACGCGGCAGAGGCTGTTATGCCCGACGCCGCGGGGCTGACAGCTTCGCGGGTCCACCGTCGCTCCCGTGGCGCCGCCGGCGACGTCGAAGACCGCCTGATGGAAGAGGCCTTCTTCGTCGACCCAGCCCTTCACGATCTGCGCCCGTTCGAGCAGTCCTCCCGGATGTCCGGACGTACCGACGTCGCGCATCGCCGACACGACGAAGACGGGTGCGGTCGCGCCGTCGGGCGGCGCTGCGAGGTCGCCCCCCATCGGCACGCCGCCCGCGTAGCCTCGGGCGACGAGGTCGGGGTCTCCGCAGAGATCGTCGGGATAGTCCCAGCCGCCGAAGAAGCGGGCGGTGATGCGGGGTCCGCTGGTGCCGAAGGTTTCGCGTCGCTTCATCGCATCGAAGATCGCGTCGCGGGAGTTCTCCTCGGCCCAGACGCCCGCGAGGCCTCCCGGGTTGGCCGCCAGGGAGTTGGTGGCGTTGACGGGGCTGCTTCCGCGATCGAGGCGCTCGGCGGGCGTCGCGTCCGGCGTGCCCTGCCAGCCCTGGTAGGAGTATTCCTCGACGTCGCCGGGATTTGCGTTGTGGGTATCGGTCGCGGCAACGATGCCGAGCTTGAAGGGATTGACGCCGATCCTTCGCGCTTCACGGAAGCCTTCGAGCAGCGCATAACGGATGTAGTCCTTGCGTGAAACGCATCCCTGGTCGAGCAGCGCGCCGAAGCCCTTGCCGTCCGGGCCACAGTCTTCGACCTCGGGACCGCGCCACTCCTCGTAGTCGCAGAACTCGTCGCGCCCGCCGAGCACGCCGGCGAAGCCGTTGCGGCATTCCGAGTCGCCCTTGATCTGGCTGATCTCCGCGAGCCGCTCGATGTCGCCGCGGAGTCGTGCGCGTTGGCGCTGCTCTTCGAGGGGCAGCTCCTGGCCGACGATCGCGAACATGTTGCCGTTGCTGAGATTCGAGTTGTGGGGGAGGGTGATGACGTCACAGCCGTTCCCCGCCTCCAGGCATTGCTCTGCGCAGCTCGTCCCAGAGATCGTAGACGTCGGGCTCGTCGACCCAGGCGATCGGCGATGCGGGGACGCGGGCGTTTCGGAAGATCACGTTGTGATGGACCTTCGCGAGTCCGGGGGTGGCCGTGTATTCGTAGGCATGGAGCGTGGTGAAGCGACAGCTGGCCGTTCGGTCGTAGTGACGCTCCGCCGCGGCCTGCTGCTCCTCCCAGACCGTCTTCATCGAAGCACGGCAGACTTCTCCCGTCTCGCCGCAGAGCTCGGGCTTGCGCCGCGTCAGTCCGGCGCTCCCTTCGAGCGCTTCCGAGATCGCGGACATCGGCGCGCCCATGGACCCGAGCGGATCATCGGACGTAGACAGCTCGCCGCGAAAGATGCGACAGGGCTCGCTGTCGTAGCGCACGGATCCCGGTCGCGTGCAGAGCGCGACCTCGCCCTGGAAGGTCGCGTGGTCCGTCAGGGCTGCGAAGTCGATCGGTCGCTCGAGTCGCGCGGCTCGCGTCGGGCTGCCCGCTCTCGTCGAGCGGCGGGAGAAGGGTCGGCTCGCCCTTCGCGAAACGAAAGGCTCTCGTCTGGACCGTTGCGGACGTCCCAGAGCCAGGCGTCCATCGAGAGGGAGGAGTGGACGTGGAGCTCGCCCCAGAGCGCCTGTCGGTTCGCGATCCCGATTCGCGCAGGCCTCGCGATCCTCGCTGTAGGGTCGGCCCGAGGGCGCGAGCGGACGGACGCCGTCCTCGGGCCGGGTCTGCGCTCCGGCGTCTGCCGCCGCGTTCGAAGCTTCGGCGTCTCGGTCCGTCTCGGGTTGACAGGCCAGCAGGGCGGTGGCGATCGCAATCGTCTGTGCGAAGGCTCGAGCGGAGCGGAAGCGAGCGTTCGGTCGGTGGCGCTGAGGCATGGATTCTCCTGTGACGGCTAGTCGGCAGAGGATCGCGACGCTAGCCCAGCGATCGAGTGCCGGCCGGCCGCGCGCGGCCGTCGCCGTCATCGATCTGAACTAGAGTCGAGAGAGGCTTCGCAGCGGGACGAGGGGTTTCACCGCGAGTGAAGTGGACTGAGGAGGATCGGGATGTCGGACGCCGTGGTGCAAGAGCTACTCGCCAAGCAGGCCATCCGTGACGTGCTCTCGCGCTACTGCCGAGGACTCGATCGCATGGACAAGGAAATGGCCTATGCCGTCTGGCATCCGGACGGCACGGCCTTCTACGACGGGATCTTCGAGGGCACGGGCCACGGCTTCATCGACTGGGTCTGGGAGGCGCACGCGGCGATGGAGCGCCACTCGCATCAGATCACGAACGTGTTGATCGAGCTCGACGGGGAGAGGGCGACGAGCGAGTCGTACGTCACGGTGGTGCTCTGGACGCTCCCGGACGCCGAGGGCCGACAACTCGAGCTCGTGGGACGCGGGCGCTATCTCGATCGCTGGCAACGTCGCGACGGCGTCTGGGCCATCGAGCACCGCATCCATCTGCTCGATCTCTCGAGCTCCTTTCCGCTCGACCGCGCGGACGTGAGCGAAGGGTCGTCGCGTGACGCTCACGATCCGTCCTTCGGGTTCATCCCCAAGGCCTGATCGGAGAGGCGCGTCGCCCGCGCTGCGCTACTCGACCTCGGCCCGCACGGGGAACTGCTCGAAGTAGAAGTCGAAGATCTCGCGCAGCGCGGCCGGCTCCGCGTCGAAATCGGCGCGCAGGTCGTAGACCACCTGTCCGTGCTTGCCGCGGGGATGGGCCTCGATGTAGCCCTTCAGCTGAGCGCGCGCCTCGTTCGTCATCGGCAGCCCCGCGATCTCGTAGATCTTCTCGATCATGCCGAGGTCGTCGGCCATGAACTCGTGGAAGGGGACGTCGACCGTTCGATCCGAGGGCAGCAATGCGCGGTCTCGTACCGACGCCGTCAGGAGCCGATGGACCCGGTCGTGCCAGTACTCGAGATACCACTGCGGGTCGACGTGCCGATAGTTGACGCGCGCGCTGTAGGTCATCATCGTGATCGCCGACTGGATCACCGAGATCGGGTCGCGATGGGTCATCACGATCGTGGCGTCGGGAAAGGTCTGCATCAGCGGCCCGAGCTGCTCGAGATGCTGGGGGCATTTCAGGACCCAACGCTCCCGCGGCTTCACCCACTGCAGGATCTTGAGTCCGGTCAGCAGCGCGCCCTGGTAATGAGGCGTCTGGTCGTGCGACAGGTAGTAGTCGCGCCAGCGCGGCGCCTGCGCGATCCACTCGAGGTTGTAGCTGGTGAAGTCCGGCAGCATGAACTCGAGCTCTTCATGGATATGATCGGGCTCCATCGGATGCATCGCCGCGATCAGCGGCGAAGCCGTCCGCATCCGCTCCCAGATCGCGTTGCAGCGAGTCCAGCGCGGATCGACCCCGTCGGGCCCGGGCTTCTCCTCGGGGTCCGGCACCGGCTCCTGCCCCTCCCAGAGCGGCATCGAACGCAGTCGCTGGTCCGCCGCGATCAGGTTCACGAGATGGGTCGTCCCCGATCGCGGGAGCCCGACGACGATGATCGGTCGCTCGATCTTCTGATCGTGGATCTCGGGGTGGGCTGCGAGCAGGGCGCGGATGCGCAGCCGCGTGGTCGCGTAGCGGACGGCATCGTTGAAGAGAGTGAGTCGACCGAGATTCGTGCGGTTGTCGTCGGCGTTCATTTCGTCGAACCAGACGCCGAGACGTTCCTTCCAGTCGTCCGGTCCCCAGTCGCCGAGGCCGGTCCGCTCGTGGGCCGCTGCCTCCACGGCACCGATCGAGAGGTCGATCTCGAGGCTGTCGGCGTGCTCCAGGGCGGCTTTCTGCCCCTCGTCTAGCACGGGGTGGGCGAGGTCTTCGATTCGGATCTTGTGGCCGGCCACGGGCGTCCTCTCTCGTGCGCATCTCTTCGAAGCGGCGTCGGCCCGACAGCCTAGCGGCTCCGGCAGGCACGACGCAGCCCGCGAGCAGCTCGCGGCGATCGGCGCGCCCGGCGACCCGCTCCCGCTGATTTCGGGTACACATTGTCCGGGAATGAACGGGAAGCGGGCCAGGGCTTCGGGCGCACGGGCTCGAGTCCCGAACGAAGCCTGCAACACCAGGGGGAGCGAGCAGTTGGCGGGTCTTTCGGCCGAGACAGAGCGGGCGCATCGAGAGAAGATGTCCGAGGCCGGACTCCCCGAGGTCGCGATCAGGGGCTTCCTCGCGTCGCTGCGCTTCGTGATCGAGGGCGGTCAGACCTCGATTCCCGAATCGACCATCGAGCCCGTGGCGCAGCTGCCGCGCTATGAGGAGCTCGCGGAGTTCGAATCGGCGGGTCGCGATGCGGTGCATGCGACGGCCGTGATCAAGCTGAATGGTGGACTCGGGACCAGCATGGGGCTGTCCGCTGCCAAGAGCCTGTTGCCCGTGCGACCGGGCGTTTCCTTCCTCGATCTGATCGCGCGCCAGGTCCTCTTCGCGCGCGAGCGCTTCGGTGCTTCGCTGCCGCTGGTGTTGATGAACAGCTATCGCACGCGGGAAGACACGCTCGCTGCGCTCGCGAAATTTCCCGCGCTCGAGGGCGAGGTCGCGCTCGACTTCCTGCAGCGACGCGTGCCTCGTGTCGAGGTCGAGTCCGGGGCGCCGATCGAGTGGCCAGCGGATCCCAGTCTCGAGTGGTGCCCGCCGGGCCACGGCGATCTCTACCCCGCGCTTCGCGACTCCGGCATGCTCGACGCGCTTCGGTCTCAGGGCATCCGTTATGCCTTCGTCTCGAACTCGGACAATCTCGGCGGCGTGCTCGATCTTCGTCTGCTCGGCTGGTTCGCCGAGCAGGGCTTGCCCTTCGCGATGGAGGTCGCGGGCAGGACGGCCTCCGACCGCAAGGGAGGACATCTCGCCGAGCGGGCGGGTCGACTGCTGCTGCGCGAGAGCGCGCAATGTCCGGACGAAGATCTCGACGCCTTCCAGGACATCAGGCGTCATCGCTTCTTCAATACGAACAATCTCTGGCTCGATCTCGACGCACTGGCGGACGCGCTCGATCCCGAGATCGACGGCCTGCCGCTGCCCGTGATGCGAAACGAGAAGGCGGTCTCCCCGGACGAGCCGGACGGGCCGCGCTGTCTGCAGCTCGAGACGGCGATGGGTGCGGCGATCGAGTGCTTCGAGGGCGCGGCAGCGGTCTGCGTTCCACGCGATCGATTCGCGCCGGTCAAGACGACGAACGACCTGCTGAGGCTCTGGTCGGATGCGTACGAGATCAGCGAGGATCTGCGCATGGTCGCGGTCGACGACGAGGCCGCCCGGGCGCTTCGGATCGAGCTCGATCCGCGATTCTATGGACGGGTCGACGAGCTGCTTGCGCGCTTTCCGCACGGCGCGCCCTCGCTTCGAGGCTGTCGTCGCCTCGAGGTCGTCGGTGATCATGTCTTCGGTGCGGAGGTCGAGATCGTCGGCGACGTGCGGCTGGTGAATGAATCTCCCGAGCCGGTCGAGATCCCGACCGGGACCCGGCTCGAAGGCGAGCACGCCTAGCGACTCGCTAGGAGCCCCGGCGCGTGGGGCGCGTTTGCCGCGCGACTCATGGGAGCAGCGCCGCGGGAAGCTCGACGACCCGAGAGCGCAGCCATTCGCCGAGACTCTTGGCCTGGCCGTCCTGCCGCGTTGCGGCCGCGACGCCTTCCTCGAGCAGGTCGTGAATCACGAAGTTGAGGCTGCGAAGCGCCGGGAAGCGAAACCGATCGATCTCGAAACGCCCGACCTCGGGCAGCAGGATCGCGAGGCGGTCGATCGTGAGATGCTGGTCGAGCCAGGCCCAGGCGGCATCGTCCCGCGCGAACACGCCGAGATTCGCGTGACCACCCTTGTCCCCCGATCGCGCCCCGAAGACCGCTCCGAGCGGGGCGCGTCGAGTCGGCCCGGCCGGCGCACTCGCCTGAGGCTCCGGCGCGGGCGTGATGTCCACCTCGCCGGAAGGAGCCAGCGACGTGACCTCCTTCGTCTCGCCGCCTAGCAATACGACCTCCTGGGGCACGAGCCTCGAGGGGATGCGGGCGGGCTCGTACACGCCGAAGGAACGCCCCGCCGAGGGCCCGCCGCCGATCGCGAAATAGCCTGGAATCGAGGCGAGGGCGAGCTCGGCGACGGCATTCGAGAAGGCGCGTCCGACCTTCTTCTCGTCGGGGTCCTTGACCGCGATATGCCAGACGCCGATCGCTTCTTCGTTGGTCTCGGGGTCGGGCTTGTCGGTGCGGATGACGCGCGTCGTCACCTGCTCGTAGTCGCTGGGCCGATAGGGGCAGGCTCGCCAGAAGGCCTTCTCGACCACCTCGGCCTTGGCTTCGACGTCGAGGCCCGCGAGCGCGACGCGCATGTCGTTGCGATAGCCCCCTTCGCGGTTCATGCAGACCTTGAGCGTGTCGGGTGGCGGCTCTCCCTGGACGCCGAAGACTCGCACGCGATTCGGCGCCAGCTCCTCGAGCTGGATCGTGTCGAAGCGGGTCGTCACGTCGGGACCGAGATAGCGCGGGCCTGCGATCTCATAGAGAGCCTGAGAGGTCACGGTGCCGATCGACACGAGGCCCCCCGTGCCATCATCGTGCTTTCCGATCACGCAGGAGCCGTCCGACGCGATCTCGGCCCAGGGGAAGCCGATGTGCTCGATCCGCGGCACCTCCTGAAAGAAGGAGTAGTTACCTCCCGTGATCTGACTGCTGCACTCGATCAGATGGCCAGCGACGACGGCGCCGGCGAGCTCGTTCCAGTCGTTGCGCTTCCAGCCGTGATGCCAGGCGGCGGGGCCGCATACGATGGCCGCGTCGGTGGCGCGGCCGGTGATGACGATGTCGGCGCCGCGGTCGAGCGCCTCGACGATGCCCCAACAGCCGAGGTACGCGTTGGCGGTCAGGAAGCGACCCGGATCCACGATCGCTTCGCCGGTCTCGAAGTGGCGAAGCTCCTCGCGCTCGACGAGCCCTTCGAGGTCGGGCATCAGGTCGTCGCCGCGTACGAAGGCGATCGTGGGATCGAGTCCGAGTGTCCGCGCCACCTTCGAGACCGCTTCTGCGCAGCCTTCCGGATCGAGTCCGCCGGCATTCGAGACGACACGAATGCCCTTGTCGAGGCAGCTCCCCATCACCTCCTCCATCTGGGAGACGAAGGTGCGCGCGAATCCGCCGTCCGGCCGCTTCACACGGGTCTTGGCGAGGATCAGCATGGTGAGCTCGGCCAGCCAGTCGCCGGTCAGGACGTCGATGGGTCCGCCTTCGACCATCTCCCTCGCGCCGGTCGGTCGGTCGCCGAAGAAGCCCGAGCAGTTGGCGATGCGAATCGGATCGGCCATGGATGCGAGCCCCCTGCCTTCAGTCGTGGTTTCGGAACGTTCACCCCGAACACTCCGTTGCCCAGCGCACGTTTCGCGTTGGTTGACACCTTCCTAACAGCTCAGGTAACAACGATCAATAGAGATGACCGGCGCGGCCGTTGGGATTCGAAGCCCGTCGGCGTGCTCGATGGGCCATCGCCGTCCACCATCGAATCGGCATCGAATCGGCATCGAATCGAGAGGATCAGGACATGAAGATCGATTCCGGCCTGATGGGCACGGCCAACCTGGCGGACATTCCGGCGCAGGCGCGTTCGCTCGAGGCACAGGGCTTCGACGGCATGGTGACGGCCGAGATCGCCAACGATCCCTTTCTGCCGCTCGTGCTGGCGGCGGAGCACACGGAACGGATCGAGCTGATGACTTCGATCGCCGTGGCCTTCGCGCGGAATCCGATGACGCTGGCGAATATCGGGAACGATCTGCAGGCCTACTCGAAGGGGCGATTCATCCTTGGGCTGGGCTCCCAGATCAAGCCGCATATCACCAAGCGCTTCAGCCAGCCCTGGTCGCATCCAGCGCCGCGCATGCGGGAGTTCGTGCTGGCGCTGCGCGCCATCTGGGATTGCTGGTACAAGGGTGAGAAGCTCGACTTTCGCGGCGACTTCTATACGCACACGCTGATGACGCCGATGTTCACGCCGACCAACAACGCATATGGCCCGCCGCGCGTGGTGCTGGCCGCGGTCGGCCCGAAGATGACCGAGGTTGCCGGTGAGGTCGCGGACGGAATGCTCATCCATTCGTTCACGACCGAGAAATATCTGCGTGAGGTGACGCTCCCGGCGATCGAGAAGGGCCTGGCCCGGGCGGGCAGGGCGCGCTCCGAGTTCGAGCTCTGTTATCCGGCCTTCATCGTGACCGGCCACGACGAGCGCGAGTGGGAGGCGCTGCGCCAGGCGACCGCCAGGCAGATCGGCTTCTACGGCTCGACTCCCGCCTATCGCGGCGTGCTCGAGGTCCACGGCTGGGGCGATCTGCAGAGCGAGCTCAACACGCTCTCGAAGCGTGGCGAGTGGGACGCGATGGGAGAGCGAATCAGCGACGAGATCCTCGAGGCCTTCGCGATCGTGGCGGAGCCCGCCAGGGTTGCCAGCGCGCTGCGCGAGCGCTTTGGCGGCCTCGTCGATCGCATGCTCTGCACCTTCTCCTTCGCGAGCGAGGCGGATCGCGCGGGCTACATGGAAGAGCTTCGCGCCCTATGACGCTGCCCGTGAGCCTCGATCTGCGCGACGAAGCAGTGGAGCTCTACGCGTTCTGGCGGACTCTCACACCCGAGGATTGGGAGACGCCGACACTCTTCATGGACTGGACGCCCTGGGACGTCGTCGCGCACCTGCATTATTTCGACGAGGTCTCCCTGCATGCAGCCGAAGGCGAGGAAGCGTTCGCTTCGCGGCGCAAGCAGCTGATGGATTCGGTCGCAGGGGGCATGACCACGAAGGCGCTGCAGCGGCGCGACCTCGGACATCTCGGCCCGGTCGAGCTGCTCGAGCGCTGGAAGCAGACCTGCGACGCGCTGGCCGTGAAGCTCGGCGAGCTCGACGCCAAGACGCGGCTGCCCTGGTTCGGACCGGACATGGGGGCGCAGATGTTCACGACGGCGCGCTTCATGGAAACCTGGGCCCACGCCCAGGAGATCTACGACCTGAAGCGCGTTCCGCGCGTGCACACCGATCGCATCCGCAACATCGTCGCGATCGGCGTCCGCACCTTCGGCTGGACCTTCGTCAATCGCAAGCGCGAGATTCCCGGGCCGCCCCCGTATCTGCGGCTGACGGCGCCTTCCGGCGCGATCTGGGAGTACAACGAGCCGAGCGAGCTGGAGCGGATCGAGGGGGACGCGGTCGATTTCTGCTTCGCCGTGACCCAGGTGCGGAACGTGCGGGACACGGGGCTGACGGTCGTCGGCGAGGTCGCGACGCAATGGATGGAGATCGCGCAATGCTTCGCGGGTCCACCCGCGGATCCGCCCGCGCCGGGCTTTCGTGTGGGTGCTCGAGCGGGCGACTGATCGCGATCGCACACGGCGGGGTCGCGCGAAGGCCCTCTGCGGCCCGCATCTCGAGAGAAAGACATGGCTCGCGATCTCTCGCGAGATCCAGGGGGTTCGCTAATCCTTTACGGGCGACGAGGGGATCGCTGGCGTCGAAGACGACCGAAGCGAGCCCGCGCGCACCCGGCTCGCGGGCTACGGGATTCCGAAACAGATCTTCCTGGTCGAGCGCGTCGAGCGCGCGCCCCATGGCAAGGCGGACTACAAATGGGCGCGGGCGACGGTCGAGTCGCGCCTCGCAGAAGGTTGAGCGCGGACGATGAAATTCTCTCTTCAGCTCCCCACGGATCGAGTCGAGAACCTGGCCGAGTTCGGTACCGCCGAAGCGATCGCCGAGATCGCCAAGGCCACCGAGGAAGCGGGCTTCGATGCCAGCTTCGTGACCGAACATCCCTTTCCGACCGACGAGTGGCTGTCGAGCGGCGGACATCACGCGCTCGATCCTTTCGTGTCGCTGGCGGTGGCCGCGAGCGCGACGAAGAAGCTGCTGCTGCACACCAACATCCTGGTGCTCGCCTACCGCAATCCCTTCCTGACGGCGAAGGCCGTGGCCAGCCTCGACGCGATCTCGGGAGGCCGCGTGATCGTCGGAGTCGGCGCGGGCTACCTCGAGGGCGAGTTTGCTGCGCTCGGGGCGGACTTCAAGAACCGCAACGACGTCTCGGACGACGCGCTGATCGCGATGAAGGCGGCTTGGACGGGGAAGTCGGTCTCGCTCTCGAGGCCGGGCTTCGAGGCGGTCGGCAACACGATGCTTCCGGCGCCGATCCAGAAGCCACATCCTCCGATCTGGATCGGCGGGAACAGTCCCCGAGCGATCCGGCGCTCGGTCGACTTCGCGCAGGGCTGGAGTCCGTTCCCGCTGCCGTCGGCGGGAGCGGGTCGGACGCGTACGTCCGCGATCGAGACCGTCGACGACCTCGCCGCGGGGATCGTGCGGATGAAGGAATACGCGGAGAAGCAGGGTCGAAGCGAGCCCCTCGACGTCAACTTCGTGCCCTTCGGTCTGCACATGAACACGCGCAAGGTGCCGAGCGATGACGCGCTCCACGAGCAGTTCGCAGCCCTCGAGGCGGCGGGCGTGAACTGGGTCACGATGGGGCTGCCGACGCGCAGTCGCGGCGAGTATCTCGAGACCCTCGCGCGCTTCGCGGAGACCTTTCTGCGTCGTTGATCGTGGGGGGTCTCCTGCGTCGCTGACGCCGCGGTCGGAGGTCGGGCCGATCCGGGCGGTGGGTCGCGAGCGGAGGCATGGGGTGCGGCTCGGTGGGAATCGCCCGCGCAGTCGCGGAGGCTGCTGCGGACGCATGACGATGGCCGTCGAGGCCGGGGTCGGCGAGCCCGGGCGCACCTCGAATGGGAGTTTCGTCGGGCGGTGACCGTGATAGTCTAGACGGGCTCGCGCCTCGGGGAGCCTCGGCGTAGGGACGCGGGGCCGTGGGGCGGAGAGGGCAGGGCGGCCGAGGAGCGGCGCATCCGGTGACCGCCGGGAGCCGGGGAGGAAGACGACAGCGATGAAGCGCGCGCTGATCCTTTTCGTCGCCCTTTTCGCGTGCTGGCTCCTTCTCTCCGGTCACTACGACGCGACCCTCGTGACCTATGGGGCGCTCAGCTGCGTGCTGGTGGTGGCGCTGGTGGCGCACCTGGGCATCCTCGACGTCGAGGCGCTGCCCGTGCACCTCGGGATTCGGCCCTTCCTCTACTTCCCGTGGCTCATGAAGGAAATCCTGCTGTCCAACATCGCGGTCGCCCGGGTGATCCTCGATCCGCGGCTGCCCATCCATCCGCGCATCCTGCGAGTCGAGGCGACCCAGAAGACCGACGTCGGTCGGGTGACCTACGCGAACTCGATCACGCTGACGCCCGGGACCGTCACGCTCGACGTCCGTGATGGGAAGCTGCTCGTGCACGCGCTCACGACGGAGTCGGCCGAGGGGCTGCTGACCGGCGAGATGGATCGCCGCGTCTCGCGATTCGAGGCGGTCGCGGCGGAACGTGAGGCCCGAAGCGAGGCGAAGGCGCTGTGAACGTCTTTGCCGTCGCCATGGTCGGAGTGCTCGTCACGATCCTGCTCGCGCTCGTGCGCTCGTTTCTCGGGCCGACGGTCTTCGATCGCGTGCTGGCCGCGAACATGGTCGGGACCAAGACGGTCGTGCTGATCGCCGTGGCAGGCTTCTTGACGGGGCGACCCGAGTGGCTGGATCTCGCGATCCTCTACGCACTGATGAACTTCATCGGGATGATCGCCCTGCTTCGCTTCAGCAAGTTCGCGAATCTCGCGAGCGACGAGCAGCTGAAATAGTGGAAGACGCACGCGACATCGCAGTCTGGATCTGTCTCGTCGCGGGCAGTCTGTTCAGCGTCATCAGTGGGATCGGCGTGCTCCGCATGCCGGATTTCTATACGCGCAGCCACGCAGCGAGCCTTGCGGACACCATGGGCGCGACCCTGATCCTGCTCGGGCTCGGGATCCATTCGGGCGCGAACCTCGTCACGGTCAAGCTGGGCTTCATCTTCCTGTTCCTCTTCCTGACCGCACCGACGGCGACGCATGCGCTCATGAAGGCGGCGTACTCGAAGGGGCTCGAAGCGCCGGACGTCGAGGAGGCGACAGGAGCCGCGCGCGCGCTCCGGAATGCCGCGCAGGTCGCTGGCGCGCCTTCTTCGGGGAATGAACTCTGATGGGCGAGCAGGTGATGGGCGCGGCGATCGAGGCGACCCTCTTTCTCTTCATGATCGCTCTTGCAATCTGCATTGCGCGACTCCGCAGCCTCTTCGCGGCGGCGATGCTCTTCGGGATCTTCAGCCTGCTCGCAGCCGGCATGCAGATGATGATGGACGCCGTCGACGTCGCGTTTACCGAGGCGGCGGTCGGCGCCGGAATCTCGACCGTACTCTTCCTGGGCGCGCTCGGGCTCACGGTTTCGGAGGAGGGAAGCGCGACCAATCATCGTCTGAGCGCCCTGGCGATCGTCGTCGCGACCGGCTTGATGCTGGCCTACGGCACGCTGGACATGCCGGCCTACGGTGACCCGGAGGCGCCGATCCACCAACACGTCGCGCCGCATTACCTCATCGAGTCCGAGCAGGAGATCGGCGTTCCGAACGTGGTCACCTCGGTGCTGGCCAGCTACCGCGGCTACGACACCTTCGGCGAGACGACGGTCGTGCTGACCGCCGCCGTCGGCGCGATCCTGCTGCTCGGAGGCAGCGCCTTGTCTTCGACCCGCGAGTCCCGGTCGGACGATCCGGATCCGTCGAATGGCGCCGGCGATGGAGGCGAAGCGTGAGCGACTCGTCGCCGTTGGATCAGGCGCCCCAGAAGACGCCGATCAAGATGCGCGTGCGCGAGACGATCGTCCTTCGGGTGATCGGCAAGGCGCTGATCCCCATCATCCTGATCTTTGCGCTCTATGTGCAGTTTCACGGCGACTACGGACCGGGCGGCGGCTTCCAGGCGGGTGTGATCTTCGCCGCGGGCCTGATTCTGCACGCGCTCATCTACGGGCTCGATGCGCTGCGCGAAGCGATTCCGCCCCTCGTCGTCGAAATCGGCATCGCGCTCGGAGCCCTCCTCTACGGCGGGGTCGGTCTGGTCTCCATGCTGATGGGCGGCGAGTTCCTGAACTACGGCGTGCTCGACGCCCATGACCAGGCGCACGGCCAGCATCTCGGCATCCTGCTCGTCGAGCTCGGCGTAGGCATCACCGTCACCTTCGTGATGCTCGCGATCTTCTACGCGTTCGCGGGTCGGTCGAGGCAATGATGGTCGCCTTCGCCGAGCACCTGCTGACGCACTGGAACTATCTCGCGGTCATCACGCTGATGATGATCGGGCTCTACATCGCGATCTCGAGTGACAACCTCGTCAAGAAGATCATGGGCATCAACGTCTTCCAGGCGAGCGTGATCCTGCTCTACGTCTCGATGGGCAAGGTTCGCGGCGGCACGGCACCGATCTTGATGGAAGGCCCGGAGACCGTCGTCTATTCCAATCCGATCCCCCACGTCTTGATGCTGACGGCGATCGTCGTCGGAGTGGCCAGCACGGCGGTCGGTCTGGCGCTGGTCGTGCGCATCAAGGAGGCCTACGGCACGGTCGAAGAGGGCGAGATCGTCGCGCTCGATCGGCAGGAGGACGAGCGCACCTTCGCCGTCGAGGCGCGAGAGCGCGCGGCCAAGGCCGAACGCGAGACGACGGCTCGGGCCGCCGGGCAGGATTCCCCGCCGAGGGCCGGAGAGGACGACGCGTGAACGAGCTCGCCTCGCATCTTCCCGCGCTCCAGGTCCTGCTGCCGCTGATGGGAGCGCCCCTCTGCTTCCTGCTACGCCGGGAGTCGATCGTCAGCGCCTTCGCGGTGGCGATCAGCTTCGCTTGCCTGGCGATCTCGATGACGCTGCTCGGCGAGGTGCTCGGCGGCGAGGTGATCGTCTACGAGTTCGGCGGCTGGTCCCGGCCCTTCGGCATCGAGTATCGTGTCGACATCACGAACGGCCTGGTGCTGGTCGTGGTCTCGTTGATCGCGGCGGTGGTCTTCGCAGCAGGAACCGGCCAGGCGCGCCGCGCGATCCCCGATGGTCGGGAGTATCTCTTCTACTCGGCGGCTCTGCTCTGCCTGACGGGTCTGCTGGGCGTCACGATCACGGGCGACGTCTTCAACGTCTTCGTCTTCATGGAGATCTCCTCGCTCTCCTCCTACATCCTGATCTCGCTCGGTCGCAGGCGCCGCGCCATGATGGCGGCCTACTCCTACCTCATCATGGGCACGATCGGCGCCACCTTCCTGCTGATCGGCATCGGTCTGATGTATCAGATGACCGGCACGCTCAACATGGTGGACATGGCCGAGCGGCTGCACGCGGTCAGCGACACCCGCACGATCTTCGTGGCCGTGTCCTTCGTCGTCGTGGGGATCTCGACGAAGCTCGCGGTGTTCCCGCTGCATCAGTGGCTGCCGAACGCCTACAGCGAGGCGCCCCCGGTGGTCTCGGCTTTCCTGGCCGCCACCGCGACGAAGGTCGCCTACTACCTGCTGCTGCGCTTCACGCTGGGGCTCTTCGGCGCGGCGCTGATCTTCGACCGGATCGGTATCGACACGCTGCTGCTGCCGCTGTCGGTGCTGGCGATGTTCGTGGGCTCGATCGCGGCGATCTACCAGACGAACTTCAAGCGCCTGCTCGCCTACTCGAGCATCGCCCAGATCGGGTACATGACGCTCGGCCTGTCGCTCGCGAGCGAGGCCGGCGTCGCGGCGGGCCTGATCCATGTCTTCAATCACGCGCTCATGAAGGGCGCGCTCTTCCTCGTCGCCGCCTGTGTGACATGGCGCATGGGCTCGACGAATATCGAGGTGATGCGAGGGCTCGGCCAACGCATGCCGCTCACGATGGCGGCGATGGTCGTGGCGGGCCTCGCGCTCGTCGGAGTCCCCGGCACCGTGGGCTTCGTGAGCAAGTGGGCGCTGGTCCGGGCCGCACTCGACCAGGACGCGCTCTTCCTCGCCTTCCTGATCATGGCGAGCTCGGCGCTCGCGGTCGTGTATGTCTGGCGGCTGGTCGAGGTGGCCTACTTCGCGGAGCCGGACGGGCAGGTCGAGAGACAGGATCCGCCCCTCAGGCTGCTGATTCCGACCTGGATCCTCGCGGGCGCCTCCGTCTACTTCGGATTCTTCTCGGGATTTGCTGTCCAGGTGGCGAATCTGGCCGCGGCGCAGCTCTTCGCGTCGGGCGGCGGGGCGGGCTACTAGCATGGCGCCGCTCGATGCACAGACGGTCGCGATGCTGTGGGCGCTCGGGCTACCGCTCGTCGGTGCGATCGGCGTGCAGCTGCTGGGACGCCTGGTTGGCGAGAATGCTCGGGATGTCTGGACGGTCGGGATCGGCGTAGCGACCTTCTCGCAGGTCGCCGTCCTCGTTCGGCCCGTGATGGAGGGTGCGCGGGTCTCGCTGGACCTGCCGGAGCTCATGCCAGGCGTCGGGATGGGCTTCGAGGTCGAGCCGCTCGGGCTGCTCTTTGCGCTCGTCGCCTCCGGTCTCTGGGTGCTGACCTCGCTCTACGGCTTCGGCTACATGCGCGGCCATCACGAAGAGAACCAGACGCGCTTCTTCACGTGCTTCGCCCTGGCGATCTCGGCCGCCCTCGGCATCGCTTTCGCCGGCGACCTCGTGACGCTCTTTCTCTTCTACGAGATCCTGACCTTCTCGACGTATCCGCTCGTCACGCATGCCGGCACGCAGGCGGCGGTCCGCGCGGGACGGGTCTATCTCGGCATCCTCGTCTCCACCTCGATCCTCTTCCTGCTGCTCGCCATCCTCTGGACCTCGACGATCGCCGAGAGCCTTCGCTTCGTGCCCGGGTTCGACGGCGCGCCGCCCCCCGGAATCCTGTCGGGTCGGATCGAGGGCCACGCCGCTGGGCTGTTGCTCATGCTCTTCGCGTACGGCGTCGGCAAGGCCGCGCTGATGCCCTTCCATCGCTGGCTGCCCGCCGCGATGGTCGCGCCCACTCCGGTCTCGGCCCTGCTGCACGCCGTCGCGGTCGTGAAGGCCGGCGTGTTCAGCGTGCTCAAGATCGCGATCTACGTGTTCGGGATCGACATGCTCTCGAAGGACGGGCTGTCGGACGTGCTGATGTGGGTGGCCGCGATCACGATCGTCGCCGCCTCGATCCGTGCCCTCGGCCTCGACAACTTCAAGGCCCGGCTCGCCTATTCGACGATCAGCCAGCTCTCCTACATCGTGCTCGGTGCCGCACTCGCGACCTCCGCGGCGGCGATGGGCGCAGGCCTTCACATCCTGATGCACGCGCTCGGCAAGATCACGCTCTTCTTCGTTGCGGGCGCCGTCTATGTCGTCGCGCACAAGACCGAGGTGAGCCAGCTCGACGGGCTCGGTCGCCGGATGCCGTGGACCTTCGGTGCCTTCTGTGTCGCCTCCTTCAGCATCATC
This sequence comes from uncultured delta proteobacterium, assembly GCA_963698485.1. GTDB lineage: Bacteria > Myxococcota_A > UBA9160 > UBA9160 > UBA4427 > UBA4427. Next base: position 148,834 of record CAVORA010000013.1, read on the forward strand.
GGCCTTCCGCCGCTCGGCGGCGCCTGGAGCAAATGGTTCCTGGTGAGTGGGGCCGTCGAGGCCGGACAGCCGCTGATGGCCGCGATCTTCATGTTGAGCTCGCTGCTCTCGATCGGATACCTGATGCCCATCGTGATCCGAGCCTTCTTCAAGCCGCTGCCGGAAGGCGAGGCCGCGGACGTCGGCGAGGCTCCGCTCCTGATGCTGCTGCCGATCTGCACGACCGCGGCGCTCTGCTTCGTGATCTTCTTCTTTACGGACGCCGTCTACGAGCTGCTCGCGCCGGTGATGGGGCTGGCCCGATGAGGCGCGTTCGAGACCTCGAAGCGTTCGCGCGCGGCGCCGCGCGCGTGTCCCGATTCGCCCTCGTCGCCTCGCCGGAGGATCGTCCCCATGTCGACTGAACAGCCGCCCCATCCCGACGTGCCCGAAGCGTCTTCCGACGAACGCTGGCTCGATCGGCCCGGCAGCGTCGATCGGCTCATCTGGCTGCTGATCGGCCTGAGCGCTGCGACCGTGGTGGCCGACCTCTTCTACCACAAGCATGGACACTGGGGATTCCAGGAGTGGTTCGGCTTCGACGCAGGCTACGGATTCGTCTCCTGCGTGGGCCTCGTGCTGGCGGCCAAGGTGCTTCGGAAGCTGGTGATGCGCAGCGAGGACTATTATGAGTGACGCCGCAGCGCTTATGAGTGACGCCGCAGCGCTTACGAGTGACGCCGCAGCGCTCATGAATGAAGCCGCCGCGCACTCCGCCTCGGCCGGCGCGACGGTCGACTGGCTCGCGCCGATCGCCGATTGGCTGGCGCCGATCCTCCCGCTCGCGGAGAGCCTGCCGCCTGGCGTGTTGCTGATGATCGCGGCGGTGCCGGTCGTGCTGCTCCCGCGGAAGCTCTCGCAGGTCGTGATGCTGCTGCTGCCGATCGTCGGTCTGGCACAGCTGCTGGCCTTGCCCGTTGGCACGAGCCACCAGGTCGCACTCTTCGACTACACGCTCGAGGTCACGCACATCGACGTGCTCTCGCGCGTCTTCGGCATCGTCTTCCACGTGGCCGCCTTCATCGGCATCCTCTACGCGCTGCACGTGAAGGATCGCCTGCAGGCGGGGGCGTCGCTGGTCTATGTCGGCAGCGCGATCGCAGCCGTCTTCGCGGGCGACCTGGTCACGCTCTTCGTGTGGTGGGAGCTGACGGCGATCTCCTCCGTCTTCCTGATCTGGGCCAGCCAGACGGAGTCCGCACTTCGCGCCGGTCAGCGCTATCTGATCATCCAGGTGACGAGCGGGCTGCTCCTGCTCGCCGGTTCGATCGTGCTCTTCCAGGAGTCGGGATCGCTCGCCTTCGAGCATATCGGCCTCGAGTCGACGGGCGGCTGGCTGATCTTCCTGGCTTTCGGCATCAAGGCCTGCTTCCCGCTGCTGCACGGCTGGATGAAGGACGCCTATCCCGAGGCGACGATCACGGGCACCGTCTTCCTCTCCGGCTTCACGACCAAGCTCGCGATCTACGCGCTCGCTCGCGGCTTCGCGGGCACGGAAATCCTGATTCCGATCGGCGCGCTGATGACGGCCTTTCCGATCTTCTACGCCGTGATCGAGAACGACCTGCGGCGCGTACTCTGCTACAGCCTGAACAATCAGCTCGGCTACATGGTCTGCGGCATCGGCATCGGGACGGAGCTGGCGCTGAACGGGGCGGTCGCCCATGTCTTCGCCCACGTCATCTACAAGGCGCTGCTCTTCATGTCGATGGGCGCGGTGCTGCTGCGCGCCGGGACGGTCAAGGGCTCGGAGCTCGGCGGGCTCTACAAGTCGATGCCGTGGACGACATTCTTCTGCATCGTCGGCGCGGCGTCGATCTCGGCCTTCCCGCTGACCAGCGGATTCGTGACCAAGTCGATGATCCTCTCGGCGGCAGCGGACGGGAACTACCTGATTCCCTTCCTTGTGCTGCTCTTCGCCTCGGCGGGCGTGTTCCATCATTCGGGCATCAAGATCCCCTTCTTCGCATTCTTCGCCCACGACCGCGGCCTCCGCGTGAAGGAGGCCCCGGCGAACATGCTCGCCGCGATGGCCGTCGCGGCGGTGTTCTGCATCGGGATCGGGGTCTTCCCGAGCGTCCTCTACGGGCTGTTGCCCTATCCGGTCGACTACGTGCCCTATACCACGAGCCACGTCGTCCAGATGCTGCAGCTGCTGCTCTTCTCCGCGCTGGCCTTCACCTTCCTGATGAAGACGAAGCTCTATCCGCCGGAGCTTCGCAGCGTCGTGCTCGACGTCGACTGGACCTATCGCAAGCTGCTCCCGCAGGTCTGGGGCGGGGTGGCAGGCGTGTGGATGGTCGGACAGCGCAGCTTTCCTGGGTACGGCCGACGGGCTGCGTCGAAAGCTCCTCGATCTGACCTCGACCCATCTGAGTCCCTGGTCGAGGCTCGGTGAGCCGTGGCCGACGGGCGCCACGACGATGTGGGCGGCGCTGCTGCTGCTGGCTTATCTCGTGCTTTCCTATTAGGTCCTGGCGCGGGGCGCGCGAACCTCGGGCGACCATCGAAGCAGGGACGATCGATTCATTCCAGCGCGCCTCGCGCTCGCGGAAAACTGGAGAAAGCAGCGTCATGCCGGACCTTCTCTATGAAAAGCGCGACGGGGTCGCGCATATCTGTCTCAATCGCCCCGAGCGAAGGAATGCCTTCAGCCCCGAGTCGATCATCCGGCTGGCCGAGGCCTGGATCGACTACCGCGACGATGATTCGCTGCGCGTGGCGATCCTGACGGGTGCGGGAGACCAGGCCTTTTGTGCGGGCGGCGACCTCGGTCGGCTGCTGCCGCTCTTCACCGGGGCGAAGCAGCCAGAGGATGAATGGGATCGCAAGCTGATGGCGGACCTGCCGCATTACATGTCGACGGCGTTGCTGCGTCCCTTCGAGCTCTACAAGCCGATCGTCGCGGCGATCAACGGTTACGCCCTGGCGGGCGGCTCCGAGCTACTGCAGGCCACGGATATCCGGATCGCCTCGACGAACGCGTCCTTCGGTCTGACGGAGACCCAGCGCGGGCTGGTGCCGGGGGCGGGCTCGATGGTTCGGCTGCCGCGGCAGATTCCGTACTGCAAGGCGATGGAGATCCTGATGACCGGCGATGCGATCTCGGCCGAGGAGGCGCTACGCATCGGCTTCGTGAACGAGGTGGTCGAGCCCGAGCGTCTGATGCCGCGTGCACTCGAGTTCGCCGACCGCCTCAAACGCAACGGACCCGTCGCCGTACGCGCCGTGAAAGAGGCCGTACTCCGGACGAGCGGGATCCCGCTCGAGGATGCCTTCGTGATCGAGGCCGAGATCTCGGCGCGGGTCACGAGCACGCAGGACGCGCGCGAAGGGCCGCGGGCCTTCATGGAGAAGCGCGAGCCGGTCTTCACGGGGAAATGATCCGCAGGACGCCCGGTCGTCCGGGGAGGGGAAGCGATGCTGAGTCCGATCGAGTGTGTGAGGCAGGTCGTGGCGTGTGACAACGCACGGGATTCGGCGGGCTATCGCGCGATCCTTCACGATGACTACGTCTCCTTCGTGCACGGCAAGGAGCAGACCGTCGGGGCCGAGGCCGAGGTCGCGGCGCTCGCCGGCTGGTGGAAGGCGACGAGCGATGTGCATCTCGAGATTCTCGAGATCGGCGAGTCCGAAGGGCTCGTGACGCTGCGCTACACGCTCACGGGGACCCATGACGGCGATCTCTTCGGCATGCCGGCGAGCGGTCGGAAATTCCACGTCGAGAACTGCACGCTGCTTCGCGTCGAGGACGGGAAGGTGAAGAACGCCTACCGCTACTCGGATACGCTCGGCCTGATGACGCAGCTCGGCGCGATCCCGGGTCGTTAGGCGCCCGCGCTCCTCAGTCGACGAGCGCGAATTGCTGCACCAGGAAGGGCGCGATCGGTGCGCCGCCGTACTCGGTCAGCTTGTTCTGCTGGAGCACGACGAGCACGATCCCGGTTTCGGGACTGACCCAGAAATGCGTGCCGTAGGCGCCACTCCACCAGAAGTCGCCGTTGCGGGCGGGCATCGGCGCTGTCTCCTCGTCGGCGACCACGCTGACGCCGAGTCCGAAGCCGAGGCCTTCGATGTCCATCACGGCGAGCACGCCCGAGGGCACCTCCAGCTCGCGCATCTTGCGCACGGTCTCCCGCGCGAGAATGCGGACTCCATCGTATTCGCCCTCGTTCCAGAGCATCAGCGCGAAACGCATGTAGTCCGTCGCCGTCCCGACCAGCCCCGAGCCACCCGGTGTCCAGTCCGGGGCACCGTAGAGCGGACCCTCGTCCGGCACCAGGTCGCCATCTTCATTCTGCATGTACATCCGCGCCAGCGGGACGTCGTCGGGCGTGTCCCTGCCGTAGCGCGTGGCGTGCATCCCGAGCGGCGTGAAGATCCGCTCCTCGAGGAAGACGTCGAGGGGCTGCTCCGCCACGAGCTCGATGATCCGCGCCATCACGTCGAGCGAGGCGCCATAGCGCCAGCGCGTGCCGGGCTGCTCGAAGAGCGGGAACGACGTGAGCCGGTCGACTCGCTCGGCGAGGCTGCCCCCGCCCGAGTAGAGTCCCTTCTCGCGCCAGTCGAGGCCGAGGGGCGACTTGTCGAAGCTGTTGCCGCCGATGCCCGAGCTGAACGAGAGCAGGTGGCGGATCCGCATGCTCTCGGTCTGGGGCGTGAGGCCGATGACCGCGCCCGCCTCGTCGCACACGGCGACCGACATCGCGCCGAAGGCCGGCAGGAAATCCGAAACGAGATCATCGAGTCCCAGTCGCCCCTCTTCGACCAGGATCATCGCCGCCGTCGCCACGATCGGCTTGGTCATCGAGGCCATCTGGAAACGCGTGTCCATCGCCATCGGGATCTCTGCGGCCACGTCCTGGTAGCCTGCCGTCTTCGCGTGAACCAGCCGCCCGTCGCGCGCGACGAGCGCCACGTATCCCGAGCGCGCGCCCATCAGGACCCGCGCCTCGAGCAGAGCGTCGATCGCCGACCGGCGCCAGCCCGGGAGGGGTTCGGGCTCGGGAAGATCCGCGCGGGCCGGCGGGAGCGCGGGGATCGGCGTCCGCTGCTGCCCACAGCCCGCAAGCGCGAGGAGCACGCCGAGCGCGACGCACGCGGCGAATCTTCGGCCGAAGGGTGTCGCGTCGTGGTCGCTGGAAGAGCGAGGCGTCTGCATGGACATTCCTTGCTGTCGGAGGTGGCTCCGAAACTCTGCGAGTATATTCCCGTGCCGTCGCTGGGCGCACCCGCCCCGAGGAGATCCGCTTGACCCCGATCCACCGCCGACCGCTGGACCTGCTGCTGGCGCTCTTCTTCAGCGTCTCCGTGCTCTACGGCTTCCTGTTCAGCCTGCCGGAAGGGCTGGGCGTTCCGGTTTCCGCGGACAGCCCCTGGCCACCGCTGCGCTCGCTGCACGAGTGGGCGGTCGCCGAAGAGCCCGCGCATCTCGACCCGCCGCCCAGTCTGATCGCGGCCACGCTCTTCGACGGATTCTTCCAGGCGCCGGCGCTGCTCTTCGTGATCATCGGGCTGTGGCGGCTGCGCCCCTGGCTGAAGCCGCTCGGTCTGGTCTATGCCGGTGCGGCGGTCACGAACATGTTCTTCTATTTCGTGCAGACCTTCCTCGGCCCGCATCCGCCGCCCAACACGATCTACTACCTCGTGTTCAACCTGCCCTGGATGATCGCCCCGGCGATCCTCGGAGCCCGCGTGCTGCTCGGTCGGGATCTCGACCCGAGCGCCTGAGCTGCGGCCGGCTCCGCGCGACTCAGGTCAGCGCGCCGGTCGCGGCGATCTCGGAGATCTCCTCTTCCGAGTAGCCCAGGATGTCGCGCAGGACCTCGAAGGTGTGCTCCCCGATCAAGGGGCCGGCGTGGGTCGGCGTCGCCGGAGTCTTCGAGAAGATCGTGACGGCTCCGTCGAAGGTGCTCTTGCCGAAGCCCGCGTGCTCGAGCTCGATGAAGAAGCCGCGGTCGGCGAGCTGGGGATCGCCGTGGAAGTCCGTCGCACGCAGCGGGACATAGGCCGGCACGCCCGCGACCCTCAGGCGCTCCGCCGTCTCGAAGCAGGGCTGCTCGGCCGCCCAGGCGTCGAGCACGGCGTCGATCTCCTCGCGGCGGGCGATGCGCGCGTCGACCGCGTCGAGCTCGGCTCCGCCGAGCGACGCCAGCGCGGGCACCTCGGCGCAAAGGGCGCGCCACTGCTCGGGCGTGCGCGTCTCGAGCGCGATGAAGCGTTCGGTCTCGCGACTGCGATAGACGCCGTGTGGGCAGCCCCATTCCGAGGCGAGGCCGGGCTGCTCGAGGACGCGTCCCGTCGCCTGATAGTCGAGCAGGGCGGGCGTCAGGTGGTGGATCGCCGCCTCGATCTGGGAGACGTCGATCACCTGACCCTGACCGGTCCGGTCGCGATGGTGCAGGGCGGCGCCGAGCGCGGCCAGCGCATAACGCGGCGAGATGAAGTCCGTGTAGGCGCCCCAGGGCGAGACCGGCGTGCGATCGGGCCAGCCGGTGATGCCGGTGAAGCCGCCGAGGGCGGCGCCGTGGATCCCGAAGCCCGTGTGCTTGCGCTCGGGGCCGGTCTGCCCGCGCATGCAGGTGTAGAGCATGACGATGTCGGGGTTGATCTCGCGCAGCTGCTCGTAGCCGAGGCCGAGCCGCTCGGCGGTGCCCGGCGTGAAGTTCTCGACCACCACGTCGGCCCACTCGGCCATCCTGTGTGCGACCGCGAGGCCTTCGGGCTTCGTGAAGTCGATCGCGACGCCGAGCTTCGACTGGTTCATGTTCGCGGCGGTGTGGCCCGTCGTCGTGCCCGGATCGCCGATCCAGGGCGGCAGGAAGCGCAGCGTGTCGATGCGCGTCTCGGTCTCGACGCGCAGCACCGTCGCGCCGAGGTTCGCGAGGTCCTTGCCGATCAGCGGACCCGCGGCAATCCAGCTGAAGTCGGCGACCTTGAGGCCCTCGAAGATCTTCGCGCGCGGGGCGGGCGACGCGACGGTCGGGGCCGACGGCTTTCGATCGAGCGAGTCGACCAGCGCTTGATCCTGGCCGAGGCGCGGTGCCGGGCGGTCGTATTCGATCGGTGTCGCCGACAGTCGCGCGAAGGGGCCGGGCTGCTTCTCGCCGTCGAGATCGACCCAGAATTCGCGGTCGAGCAGCTGTGGATCTTCCAGCAGGTCCGGTGCCAGATAGACCGGCGCGATCAGCCATTTCTGCAGGACGGCCTGCTCCTGGATCTCGGCCTTGGTCATCGTCTTGAGGAAGGCCTTGAACTGATCGACGCCGCGGATGGCCTTTTCGAGCTCGAGCGTGCCGGCCTGGAGCTGCTGGATCCAGGTCGTCCAGTCGACCTCCATCAGGTCCGCGTCGAGTCCGCCCTGCTCGCCGATCCAGGTCATGCAGGCGTTGAACCCGAAGGCGCCCTGGGCGCCCAGCACCAGCACCATCACCACGTAGCCGTCCTTACAAGGCTCGAGCACCGGCAGCGTGAGCCCCGGGACCACCGCCATGCTGCCGGTTCGGGTGGCGCGCGTGTCGTCGAAGCCCGGCGGGTCCTGACCCACGGCCGCGAAGTCGCTCACGTACATCAGGCTCCAGATCACCGCCGCCTGGATCGAGGCGTCGAGATGCTGACCCTCGCCCGAGCGATTGCGCGAGTAGAGTGCCATCAACACGTCGGCCGCGGCCTGGACCGCTCCGAGATGGGCCGTCTCCGGCAGGCCGACGGGCAGCGGTGGCCTGTCGCCGTCGCCCGTCATGTTGAGGTAGCCGCCCGCGGCGGAGAGGGTGAGGTCCGTTGCGGGATGCCGGGCGTAGGGCCCCGTCTGCCCGAAGGGCGAGACCGACACGTAGAGGAGCATCGGATTGCGCGCGGCCAGCTCGTCGTAGCCGAGTCCGCGGGCAGCCATCTCGCCCGGGACACTCGACTCGATCAGGATGTCGGCCGTCTCGACCAGCGCGAAGAAGCGCTCCCGGTCGTGCTCGTCGTCGAGATCGAGCACGACGCTGCGCTTGCCGAGACCGAAGGCGCGCCAGAAGAGCGAGGTCTCCGGGTCACCGCCGGGCGCCGTCGGCCGCGGCGCGTCGACGCTCGGCGGCGTTCGGAAGGGCGGGGCGTAGCGCGACTCGCATCCGCCCGGCGGCTCGATCTTGATGACCTCGGCGCCCAGGTCCGCGAGCACACGTCCCGTCGCCTCGCCGAGAGGAGTGCTGAGGTCGAGGACGCGAATCCCGTCGAGCGCGCGACTCATGCCGAGTCTCCTTCCCGGGCGATCAGGCGGGGCGGAGCTGGTTCAGCTCGCGGGTGTTGTCACGCAGGATCCGCAGCTTCTTCTCGTCGTCGAACTTCGTCGAGCTCCTTCACGTAGTCGAGCGGCGTCGGCATGCCTTCGATGTGCGGCCAGTCCGAGCCGAAGATCACGCGATCGGCGCCCATGTGATGCTCGACCTCGTAGACGTCGTCCTCCCAGAAGGGGTTGATCCAGACATGCTCCTTGAAGAGCAGGGCCGGGTCTTCCTTGTAGTAGTTCGCGATCTGCGAGGCGGTCGCGTGACTGCTTGAGCTTGCGGAACAGGTCGGGGAGGAACTCGGCGCCGTTCTCGATCGAGGCGAGCCGCACGCCGGGGTGGCGCTCGAAGAGCTTCTCGAAGGCGCAGGTGATCAGGAAGTCGTAGGCGGCGCGCTCGATGTTGAAATGCTTGATGTTGGGCGCCATGGCGGACTCCGCGGCGTCGGCGGTGAAGCCGTCGTTCACGTAGCCGTGGGTCGTGTAGCCGGAGTCGGCCGCGTGGATCACGACCGTGATGCCCGCCTCCGAGACGCGCGCCCAGAAGGGGTCGTGTCGCGGATGCGAGGCCGAGAAGCTGCCCTGCGGCGTGAAGATCGCCGCCGGCCGCATGCAGACGACGCGTGCGCCCTCCGCGAGCGCCCACTCGAGCTCGCTGCAGGCGAAGTCGACGTCGGTCAGCGTGATGTACGGCGCACCGAAGATGCGGTTCTTGTGGGCGACGCCCCAGTCCTCGTTGAGCCAGCGGTTGAAGGCGCGGAACTGGACCTTGACGGCCTCCTGGTCGTGCTTGAGCAGCTCTTCGTAGAGCACGCCGAGGGTCGGGAAGAGCCACATCGCCTCGATGCCCTGCTCGTCCATCTTGGCGATGCGCGCATCGTTGTTCATGTAGTAGTCGGGCAGCGGCTCGCGCTCGCGCAGCGCCGCCATCATGTTCGTGCCGTCGGGGTTCCCGCGCAGGAAGTCGGAGATCGCGCCGGGCATCGCGATCGGATCCCAGGTCGGGTTCTTCACGGCGTGCGCCAGCTTGCCACCCACGATGTGATGCTTGCGGCCGTTGATGTCGCACCACTGCACGCAGCGTGACTGCATGTTCTTGGGGACGTGCCGCGTGAAGGCATCGAGCGCCTCGTAATAGTGGTTGTCGGCGTCGAAGGGTCGGTATCCGAGGTCGTCGGGGGTGGTCATGGAGGCCTCCTGTTCTTCCTGTGTCTGGCTGGTTCTTGCTGGCGGGGGGCGACCGGGACCGCGAAGCGCGCGGGCACGGTGAAATTGCAGCAGGCATGGAGCTTAGCGACTTCGATCGGGACCGGGGAGCCGGCCCGGTGGGGCCGGGGCGCTTCCCGGGGAGAGCAAGAACGCCGCTCGACGACTCGGGCCGAGCGTCTCAGCGCCCCGCGTTCACCGGCAACCCGGGCGCAAGCTCCGAGAAGGGCCGGCCGACCAGGTCCTCGACGGACTCGAGCCCCAGGGCCTCGATCATCCGCGCGATCGCGGCACCCTCGAGCTGCAGCTGCGATCGGGCGCCGTTCGGGAAGCGCAGGGTCACCACCAGCAGACCGTCCGAGTCGTGGGCCACGTCGAAGCCGACCTCGGCGACGACGGCCTCGGCGCTAGCGCCCATCCGGGCCGGGGTGAGGCGGCTCGACGAAGACGATGTCGATCGGCGTCAGCACGATCGGCGGTGGGCGCATGGCCAGATGCAGGTTCCAGCTCTGCAGAGTCGCGATGTCGACGTCGCCGACCCGCTCGGCGATCGCCTCCCAGCCTTCACCCGGCTCGGGGTGGACGTAGCGTCGAAGCGGCGCGGGCGCGCCCGAGGTCGCCAGCGCACTCATCGGCTCGCTCCCGCGACGATCGTGCCGGGGCGCGCGTCCGAGTAGCCCGCGTCGCTTCGATAGACCGACTCGCCGCCGACGACGACCTGCGAGACGCCCCGGGCGCGGCGTATGAAGCGGAAGCTCTGGCCGGCATCCGGCAGATCGTAGGCGAGCTCCTCGGGGCCGCGGTCGATCTCGTCGGGATCGAAGACGACCACGTCGGCGGCTCGGCCCCGCTCGAGCGTCCCACGATCGGCCAGTCCCCAGACCGCTGCGATGTCCGCGGTCAGCCCCTTCACGGCTTCCTCCAGCGAGAGCGCGCCCGTCTCGCGAACGTATTTCGCGAACAGGTAGCCGGTGTCGCCATAGGTCGCGAAGCGCTGGACATGGGCGCCGCCGTCGCCCGCGCCGATCTGGATCTGCGGATGGCGCAGCGCGGGGCCGATCTTCTTCGCGTCGTGATGGCCGAGTGCGTCGGCCGTGAAGCGGGCCTTCAGGTCCTCTTCGAGCGAGATGTCCATCAGCACTTCGGCGGGGTGCTGGCCACGCTCGGCGGCGATCTCGCCGAGCGTGCGGCCGACGTCGTCGCGAGACGGGCCCCGCGCGGCGGAGAGCTTGGTCTTCGCGAGGTGGAAGTCGAGGGCGATCGGCATGTTCTCCGTGTCGGACTCGGCTGCGAGGGTGGCGCGCATGCTGGCGTCCGCGAAGGCGGCGCGCGTGGCCTCGGGACCCGCGAGCAGCGTCCCCATCCAGGTCGGCATCGCCGAGAAGACCGCGCTCAGCTGGCTCATGTCGAAGGTCATGTCGAGCGGTCGCGTCTGCATCTGCGCCGTCACCCGCGCGCCGCGCGCGGCGTGCAGCTCGAGGCGCGCGAGGGCCGCCTCGACCAGCCCCGGCATCGAAGCGCTCTCGAAGAGCGGCGAGAAGGTCACGGCGATGTCGTGTCGCAGAGAGAGCTCCGCCATGATGTCGATCCGCGCGCACAGCAGGTCGGCGTCCCAGAATTCGGGCAGCAGCTGGAGCGGTCGATTGCGTTCGCCCAGCACGGAGCAGAGCGCGTCGAGCTCCTGCATCGTGGCGAGCCGGCTGGGCACCGGCCGAAACTCGTGGTCCACGTCGGAGAAGCTGGTGCTCAGACCGAGCGCGCCGCCGTCGAGGCATTCGCGCAGCAGGTCGGCGAGGGCACGCGTCTCTTCTCTGGTGGAGGAGCGGTCACGGCTCTCGAAGCCGAGCACCCAGAGCCGCAGTAGGCTGTGGCCCGCCAGCGGCGCCGCGTTGATCCCGAGGCCCGGCGTGATCGCTTCGGCGTACTCGCGCCATCGTTTCCCAGCTCCAGCGCAGACCGGCATCGAACGCGCTCCTGGGCATCTCCTCGATCTGGCGGAACACGGCGCCGAGGAACTCGCGGTGCTCGGCCTTGAGCGGCGCGAGCGACAGCGAGCAGTTGCCCGGGATCACCGTCGTGACGCCGTGCTCGAGGGCGGGCCGGGCGAGGCCGTCCCAGGTGAGCTGTGCATCGTAGTGGGTATGCGGGTCGATGAAGCCGGGGGCCACGACCTGGCCTGCCGCGTCCACGATCTCGCGCGCCTCGCCGAAGGCCTCGCCGGGCGTTCGGCCGATCGCGGCGATGCGGCCATCCTGGATCGCGAGGTCGCCCGAAAAGCTCGGCCGACCCGTGCCGTCGCAGATCCGGCCGTTCTTGATGATGAGGTCCAGCATGCTGGCAGACTCCTGGCGCCGGACTCGCTCGAGGGAGCGGCCTACGACGCGTGGGCGATGATCGCGTGATTCGAGTCGCCCAAGTATGCCCCATCTGACGGGTGCGAGCGGGGCAGGGGAGAGCCATGCTCGATGCGTGCGCCGACAGCGCCGAGGAGGAGATTGCGTGGACAAGCTGATCATCGATGCCCGACTGAACGAGTACACCTTCCGTCAGCCGAATCCGAACATCCCCTTCTCGCCGGAGGAGATCGCGCGCGATGCGGCAGCGTGCTGCGAGGCGGGCGCGTCGATCGTGCACTATCACGCGCGGGATCCCGAGAGCGGTGCACCCTCGGCCGACCCCGCGCTCTACGCCGACTCCGCGCGACGCATCCGCCAGGCTTGCGACGCGATCATCATGCCGACGCTCGGTGCCAATACGGTGGTGGATCTCGACCAGCGGATCTCGCATATCGAGTCGATGGCGAAGGACGACGAGACCCGGGCGGATCTGGTGCCGCTCGATCTCGCGAGCATCTCGCTCGGGATCTGGCGTCCGGGCATGCCCGAGGTCGGCGGCGAAGACCTCGTCTACTACAACTCGGTCGCGGCGCTGAAGGCGCTCGCGGCGCGGGCGCAAGCGGTCGGAGCCAGGCCGATGGCCGCGATCTGGAACGTCGGCTCGTTGCGGCTGCTCGAGGCCTTCGTCGAGACGGGCGTCCTGCCCGACACGATCTTCGCCGAGCTCTTCACGACCGAGGGCGGGCTGATCGCGGGTCATCCGGGGACGCCTCGCGGTCTCGAGGCGCTGATCGACTTCGTGCCGGACTCGGTCGATTGTGTGTGGGCGGCGGCGTGTTATGGCGCGAACGCGATGCCGCTCGTCGAGGTCGCGATCGAGCGGGGCGGTCATGTCGCGATCGGTCTCGGGGACTACGCGTACCCCGAGATCGGCCGCGGCACGCCGACCAACGCCGACGTGATCGCCGAGGTCGTATCCATCGCCCGCCGCAAGGGAAGAGAGATCGCGACGCCCGTGGAGGCACGCGCGCGACTCGGCTGGTAGGCTCGCCACCGGCGAGTGCGGGGTCTGCGGGGGCCGCCTGGCAGCCGCGGTGTTCTCGAGCGCCGATCCATCTGCCTCTCTGCGGCGCCGAGCGCCCGCGTCTCGAAGTCTGGAGCTCTCATGCCGATCGCCCGTCTGCGTGGAATCGACTTCTACTACGAGCGGAAGGGAGCCGGTCCGCGGCTGCTCTTCATCAACGGGACGGGCGGGGATCTGCGCCAGAAGCCGAGCCTGGTCGACGGGCCGCTCGCCCGCGAGTTCGAGATCCTGGCCCACGACCAGCGCGGGCTCGGTCAGACCGACAAGCCCGACGTGCCGTACACGATGGCCGACTACGCGGACGACGCGGCGGCGCTGCTCGACCACGTCGGCTGGGATCGCTGCCACGTGCTCGGCGTCTCCTTCGGCGGCATGGTCGCGCAGGGGCTCGCGCTCAGGCATCCCGACCGGATCGATCGCCTGGTCCTGGCCTGCACGTCGAGCGGGGGCGCGGGCGGCGCTTCGTATCCGCTCCACGAGCTCGCCCGGCTCGGGCCCGACGAGTACATGACGCGGGTGCTCGAGCTCGGCGACACGCGCTGGTCGCAGGGCGCAGATGGACGCGACGACGGACGCTTCGCGAAGATCGTCGAGTTCATGAAGAAGCGGCAGCAGATTCCGGGCGCCGAGTCACGCTCGCCGGCCGACGAGCAGGCCGCGGCGATCGGCGCGAAGCGTCAGCTCGAGGCACGTCTCGAACACGACACGTGGGATCGGCTGGGCGAGATCGAGGCGCCGACGCTGTGTTGCGGGGGCCGCTACGACGGGATCGCCCGACCGCAGAATCTCGAGAACCTCGCGTCTCGGATTCCCGACGCACGGCTCGAGCTCTTCGAGGGAGGTCACGGATTCCTGCTCGAGGATCGCAGCGCCTTCGCCCGGATCATCGCGTTCTTGAAGGGCTGACTCGCGGGGCCGGTGCTGCGATGCCTCGCGGCGTCAGGCCTCGCCGAGTGCTGCGGGAAAGGCGGCGCCGAGACCGCTCAGGATGAATTGCACCGCGACCGCTGCGAGGATCATTCCCATCAGCCGCCCGAGGACCCTGAGCACGAGCGGGCTGATCAAGCGGGAAGATCTCACGGCCGCGAACAGGAAGCCGAAGGTCATCGCGTAGATCAGCGTGATGACAAGAACCAGCGTCGCACGATCTCCCATGCCGGCGGCTTGCGAGCCGAGAACGATGCCCGTCGAGAGGGTCGCCGGACCACACAGGATGGGGAAGGCCAGAGGCGTCACCGTGATGTCCAGCTTGCTCTCGGCCTCGTCGCGCTCGACGGGCGTGAGCCGTTTGCGCTCTCCGGCTAGCAGCTCGAAAGCCACGCGCAGCACCACCAGCCCGCCCGCGATCTGAAAGGCGGGCACCGTGATGCGAAAGGCGCCGAGGATCTGTGCGCCCGCCAGGCTGAACAGCACGAGCAGAGCCATCGACAGGGCACACGCGCGGGCCGCCATCGAGATCTGCTGGGAAGCGCTCTCGGTCTCCGTCAGCGCCAGAAAGGTCGGCGCGGTCGCGAATGGGCTCAGGATCGCGAATAGAGATCCAGCCGACAGCAATGCGAATTCCATGGATCCCTGTTTCCTCGTTGTTCCACGGCGTCATCGGTCATCGCCTCGCGCTGCTCTCCCAGCGGCCAGCGAGCCCGATCGTCGGCGTTAGGCCCGGGTCGCGGCGCGGTCCGGCATGCCGAGATCGGAGCGGACCAGATCTGCGTGCAGGGCACGAACCAGCTCGTCCGATTCGCTCTCGTCCACCACGAACGTCACGCTGTGATCGTTGGCGGCGTGGGCGAGCAGGTAGACCTCCCGGCTCTCGAGCTCCGCGAGGAGCGACGGCATCGCGTGAAGGACGCGACGGAGATGGGTGCCGATGACGCTGACCGAAGCGACGGGCGAGATGATCGTGGGCTCGGCGTATTGCCCGAGGTCCTCGAGCAGTGAGTCGAGCACCCGATCCCCGAGTGGATTGGCCGCCGGATCGAGCGAGGCGGTGACGCGCGTCTGGGACGAGGCGATCGAATCGATCGATAAACCCTGGCGCGCGAAGCAGGCCGTGAGCTCGGCGAGCACGCCCACCTGCTGCCACGAAAGCTCGACGTCCATCGTGACCACGGTCATGCCCTTGCGGGAAGCGATCGCGAGGCCGACCGGCTCTTCGATGCGGAGATCGTCTCGGATGACGGTACCCGGACTCGTGGGGTCCAGGCTGCTGCGGATCTCGACCGGCAGGGCGGAGGCCCGCGCCGGGACGAGGCTGCGCGGGTGGAGGACCTTCGCACCGCGTGTGGCGAGCTCGATCACCTCGTCGTACCCGACGCGACGCAGGCGGGTGGCGTTGGGCACCAGGCGCGGGTCGGCCGAGTAGAGGCCCGGAACGTCCGTCCAGATCTCGACGCGCTCGGCCCCGAGCCGCTGGCCGAGATAGGTCGCCGAGGTGTCGGATCCGCCTCGTCCGAGTACGGCGGTTCCGCCGTCCGGCGCGCTGACGATGAAGCCCTGGGTGACGAGGACGGCCTCGGCATGGCTGCGGAGCCTCTGCTCGAGCTCGCGCGGCTCGTCCGGTCTCAGCGTGCAGGTCGCCGAGAGGTATTGGCGATGCGGATCGTTCGCGTCGACGCGGTCGGCGACCAGCAGCTCGCGAGCGTCGAGCCAGCGCGCCGAGAGTCCTTGATCCGCGAGCCAGCAGGCCCCCAGCCGCGTCGACAGCAGCTCGCCGGTGGAGAGGATTTCGGCCCGAAGCCGCGGGCTGGCTTCACGGGTTGCTGCGACCGCGCTCAGCTGACCGGCGAGTCGACCGATGGCGCGCTCGATTTCCTGCGAGACATCGCAGCCGAGCCCGTCGGCGAGCTCGACGTGCCGGGATCGAATCCAGTCGACGTGCTCGCCGGGGTCGCGGCCCATGAGCGCGGTCTCGATCGCGCTCTCCAGTCGGTTCGAGACCTGCGAGAGGGCCGAGCAGACGAGCAGCGGGCGCAGTCCGTCACTGATGCGCTCTCGCAGGCTCTTGGCGATGCGTTCCCAGCACTCGACGGTGGACACGCTCGTGCCGCCGAATTTGAGGATCACCCACGGGGATTCTGAGCCGTCTGGGCCTGGGGTATCGGCGAACATTCGATCGGATCTCCGGTGGTCAATGAGAGAAAATGTATTGAGAGGAATGAGAAATGGGTCGCGCACAATGGCTTATTTCCGATCAATGTCAAACGTATTTGCATTGAAAACCGAATCGGGCTAAAACGCCGCCTTCATGAACAGAAATAAAGATTCGATCGAATTGAATAACGCGGACCGAGTCGAGGATCCCGATGTCGGGAGCCGAGTTCCGTCCGGCGGGGACATGTTGGACGCAGATCGGGACGATCTGCACTGGGACGAGGATCCGCAGCGGCCGCTGATCGTGCGAGCGCCCGAGCAGAGCGATGCCGCGGACATCTGGCGCCTCGTGCAGGCCTGTGAGGAGCTCGATCTCAACTCGCCCTATGCGTACCTGTTGATGTGCACGGATTTCGCCGACACCGCGCTGGTGGTGCGGAGCCGGCTGAGCGGCCCCAGGGACGATCGGGATGTCCGCGGAGGCGCCGCCGAGGAGATCGATGCGGGCGAGGGCAAGGAGGGTGATCTGGTCGCCTTCGTTCTCGGATACCGCCCGCCGTCGGCGATGGAGACGCTCTTCGTCTGGCAGATCGGTGTGGCCAAGGCGCATCGCAAGAGGGGCTTGGGCGCGCGCCTACTCGACGTCCTCGTCGATCGCTGCCGCGCGCGTTTCGGGATCGGGTTCCTGGAGGCGACCGTCACCCCCTCCAACCTGCCGTCCCGCGTCCTGTTCACACGCTTCGCTCGCGATCGCTCCGCGCAGATGCACGAACGCGTCGCCTTCTGGTCGAGCAGCTTCCCGGATCAGGCCGGCTCCGAGAAGCCGCACGAAGACGAGATCCGCCTCCGCATCGGCCCGATCCGGAGAGATGTGGCCTGATCGGATCCCTTGCATTGCCTGCGGCTTCGGTCGGCCGCAGGGCAGCCCGGCTGCGCCCGGCTTCGATGGCCGCCCCCGAGTCATCTCGATCCACTGAACCCATTCCCACCAAGCCTCGAGGCAGAGCGGATTTCGAAGAGGAGCATCACCATCGACCGTCCCATTTCCGAATTCGACAGCGTAGACGTGATCAATCGCCTGGAGTCCGAGGTTCGCAGCTATTGCCGCAGCTTCCCCGTCTCCTTCGAGAGCGCCCGCGGAGCCTGCCTCCGGGATGCGGAGGGGCGGGAGTACGTCGACTTCTTCGCGGGAGCCGGAGCGCTCAACTACGGACATAACAATCGACACCTGGCTTCGCGCCTGGTCGATTACATCACGTCCGACGGGATCACCCACTCTCTGGACATGGCGACAGAAGCGAAGGCGGACTTCCTGCTCGCCCTGGAGTCCATCATCCTCGCGCCACGCGGCATGGAGTATCGCGTTCAGTTCCCCGGCCCGACCGGGACGAACGCAGTCGAGGCCGCGTTGAAGCTCGCTCGCAAGGTCACCGGCCGTGAGGGCGTCATCTCCTTCACGAACGCATTCCACGGCATGACCCTCGGCTCGCTGGCCGTGACGGGGAACGGCTTCAAGCGTCGCGGCGCGGGCGTTCCGCTGACCTTCGGCGACGCCTTGCCCTTCGATGGCTTCCTCGGAGAAGACGTCGACACGCTCGACGTCTTCGAGGCCATGCTCTCGGACGAAGGCAGCGGCATCGCCCCGCCCGCAGCGGTGATCGTCGAGACGGTGCAGGCCGAGGGTGGCCTCAATATCGCCAGCCGAGACTGGCTGCGGCGCCTCGAGAGCCTCTGCCGCGGCTTCGGGACGCTGCTGATCGTCGATGACATCCAGGTCGGCTGCGGGCGAACGGGGCCCTTCTTCAGCTTCGAACGCGCCGGGATCCAGCCCGACATGATCTGTCTGTCGAAGTCCTTGTCGGGCTACGGGCTGCCGTTGGCGGTCGTGTTGATCCGCCCGGAGCTCGACGTCTGGGAGCCCGGCGAGCACAACGGGACCTTCCGAGGCAACAACCACGCCTTCGTGACGGCGACGGCCGCCCTCGAGCAGTACTGGAGAGATGGGGCGCTGGCTTCGCGGGTGGCCGAGACGGGTGAGCGGATCGAGAGCCGTCTCGAGACCATTGCCGAGGCCCATCCCGAGATGGGGCTCCGCGCCAAGGGCTGCGGAATGATCCTCGGTCTCGAGGCCGATCAGCCCGAGACGGCCCAGGCGATCTGCCGCTCCGCCTTCGAGGTAGGCGTCGTGATGGAGACGGCGGGGCCGAGGGGCGAGGTCGCGAAGGTCATGCCGCCGCTGGTGATCGATGATCTCACGCTGAAACAGGGGCTCGACCTGCTGGAGACGGTGGTGCGAGAGGTGGCGAACCGTCACGAGGGAGGGTCGCGATGATCGTGCGCAAGCTGGAAGATCTCGAGGGCACCGAACGCGAGGTGTCCGGCGAAACCTGGACCAGTCGCCGATTGCTGCTGGCGGACGACGCGATGGGCTTCTCGATGCACGATACGCTGATCCACGCCGGAACCGAGACGATCATGTGGTACCGGCATCACGTCGAAGCGGTCTATTGCGTCGCCGGGCACGGCGAGATCCAGGTGCTCCCCGATGGTCCGATCCATCCGATCGAGCCCGGGGTCCTGTATGCGCTCGATGGGAACGAGAAGCATGCGCTGCGCGCGAAGGAAGAGCTGAGAATGGTCTGCGTCTTCAATCCGGCGTGCACGGGACGCGAAGTGCACGGGCCCGATGGCGCGTATCCGCCGCCGGAGGTCGAGGAGGGCAGGACCTCGTGATGCGACAGGATCCCTACCCGTCTCGGACGGGCGGCGAGCCCTATGTCATGCCGCGCAAGGACCCGGTGGTCTACTGGGATCGGGCCGGGGCGACGAAAGGTCCCCTGTCCGACACCGAGCTACAGCGCTTCGAAGAGTGCGGGGCGCTCGCGATCTCCGCGATCCTGCCGCGCCGGGAGATGGATCGGGTCGTTGCGCGGGCCGAAGCGCTGCGATTCGAGATTCCGCGCGCGTCCGAAGCGGTCGTCCGCGAGCCCGACAGCGATCAGGTGCGCTCGATCTTCGCGGTCCACGAGCTCGATCCTGTGTTTCGACGCCTCGTCGCAGACCCGCGGATCCACGGGCGGGCGCGGCAGATCCTCGGCGGCGACGTGTATCTCCACCAGTCCCGAATCAACTACAAGCCCGGCTTCGAGGGCAAGGAGTTCTATTGGCACTCCGATTTCGAGACCTGGCATGTCGAGGATGGCATGCCCCGGATGCGCGCCTGCAGCCTCTCGATCAACCTCACGCCGAACCGGACGGACAACGGGCCGCTGATGTTCATGCCCGGATCGCATCTGCATTTCGTGTCTTGTGCCGGGCAGACGCCTCGCGAGAACTACAAGCGCTCGCTCCGGCGCCAGGAGATCGGCGTGCCACCGCGGACGGTGCTCGAGCGGCTGGCCCAGGAGCGCGGCATCGAGTCCCCTGCCGGTCCTGAAGGCTCGGCCGTCCTCTTCGACTGCAACCTGATGCACGGATCGAACGGGAACATCACCCCCTACCCGCGAACGAATCTATTCCTGGTCTTCAATAGCGTAGAGAACCCGCTCGAGGCCCCGTTCTCCGGCGGTCGGCCCCGCCCGAAATTCATCGCCAACCGCTCCGTCGAAGCCATCTCGTGATCGTCGCGTCCTTCGCGTTCTTCCTCGCGATGTTCGCGGCCGTCGGCCTCGCCTCGCATCGCTTCGCGAAGCCCGATTCGCGCGACTATCTGATCGCGAGCCAGGACATCGCGCCCTGGCTGGTCGGATTGTCGGCCGTCGCCACGAATAACAGCGGCTACATGTTCATCGGCGTGATCGGCTATACCCACGCCGTCGGTCTGCCGTCGATCTGGCTGATGGTCGGCTGGATCGTGGGTGACTTCGTCGCCTCGGGCGTCGTGCACCGCAAGCTGCGACTCGCCACCTTCGACACCCACGCCGAGACCTTCGCCGGCATCTTGAGTCGGTGGCACGGAACGGACTACCGGGTGCTGAGGCGCCTGGTCGCGGCACTCTCCGTCGTCTTTCTCGGGGCCTACGCGGCGGCGCAGCTCTCCGCGGGCAGCAAGGCGCTCTCCGTTCTCTTCGGCTGGTCGCCGATGGTGGGTGCCTCGCTCGGTGCGCTGATCGTCGTGGCCTATTGCTTCGCGGGCGGCATTCGGGCCTCGATCTGGACGGACGCCGCGCAATCGTTCGTGATGCTCGCCGCGATGGCGCTGCTCTTCGCCGCCGCGGTCGGCGCGCTCGGGGGGCCGGCCGAAGCCTGGCAGGCGCTGGGCGAGGTGTCGCCGACGTATCGCAGCTGGCTGCCCACTGGATTGGGCCTGGGGGACGTCTGGGGCCCGGCGCTCTTCATCGTGGGCTGGCTCTTCGCCGGCTACAGCGTCGTTGGGCAGCCGCATATCATGGTCCGATTCATGGCGCTCGACGACGCCGGCAAGACCAATCTCGCACGCTTCTACTATTACACCTGGTTCGTGGTCTTCTACGTGCTGGCCAATGGCGTCGGCCTACTGTCGCGCGTCCTGCTGCCGGCCCGGGAAGGCTTCGATGCGGAGCTGGCGCTACCCACCCTGGCGTTGCAGCTGCTCCCGGCCCCGCTCGTCGGGCTGATCCTCGCCGGCGTCTTCGCCGCGACGATGTCGACGGCCGACTCGCTGGTGCTGAGCTGCGCCGGTCATATCAGCGAGGATCTCGCGCCCGATCGGCCCCGTAGCCTGGGGCGCGCGAAGGCGGCGACGATCGCGACGACGCTCCTCGCGCTCGCGATCGCGCTCTTCGCACAGCAGAGCGTCTTCCAGCTCGTCGTCGTCTCGTGGGCGGTGATGGCCGCGGCGTTCGCGCCGCTCTTGACGGTTCATGCGCTCGGCGGCCGGCCCTCCGAACGACAGGCGATCACGATGGTCGTGTCGGGGGTCGCTTGTGTCTGGGGCTGGAAGCAGTTCGAGCTGCTGTCGGACTACTATGAGGGCGCGTTGGGGATCGGGGTCGGCCTGGGCATCTATGTGTTGGCTTCCCTGAAATCCCGCTCGCGCCGAGCGGCGCCGTCGCGGCCGGGGATGCTCGATGCGGGGCCGCGTTGAGCCGCGGTGCGTGGCCCGCCGAGCGATGCGGCTGGCCGTCGAGGGATCGATCGACAGCTGCCGCGAGTTTCGGATACGATGCTCGAATGCCGCCTGTGCCGTCCGAGATCGAAGATCAGATCGTCGCCTCGATCCGGCGGATCATCCGCGCGATCGACCTCCAGTCGCGTCGGCTCCAGGAGCAATACGCGCTCACGGGGCCGCAGCTTGCCACGCTTCGGGAGGTGCACAGGCTCGGTGAGGTCACCGTGAGCGCGCTGGCCCGGGCGATCCATCTCGGTCAGCCGACCGTCTCGGGCATCTTGACCAGGCTGGAGCGTCGCGGACTGGTGGTGCGAGCGCGCTCCGAGGCGGACCGCCGAAGCGTCGTCATTCGGGTCACCGACGCTGGCGAGAACGTCCTGGCCGAGGCGCCTTCCCTGTTGCAGGAACGCTTTCGGGCGGAGCTGAGGCGGCTCGAAGATTGGGAGCAGCATTGGATGCTCTCCGCCCTGCAGAGGATCGCGATGATGATGGACGCGGAAGGGATCGATGCCGCTCCCATTCTCGAGACGGGGCCCGTGACGCCCCCTCTCGACAGCCCCGAGCCCGCCGAGGAGAGCCTGCCTCCGACGGGCTCCGTCGGGAGCGTCGGGGACTGAGTCGGGGCGGGGCACGCACGGTTCGAGCCCGGCGTTTCGGTCGCGCTGCCTCGATCGGTCGAGACATCGATTCCCGACCCTCGACCGCACGCGGCATCGCGACCGGGAGCGACGCGCGCCGATCGGTCCTCCCCTCAAGCCCGCGCGAGCGTCACCGTGAGCCCGCCGACGTGCGTCTCGTGCTTGCGTCCGGCGGCGACGAGGCCCGGCATCACCGCCGCCGATCGCGCGACGGCCTCCTCGAGACCGATCGCGCCGACGTCGTAGAGCGTCAGGTGCTGGGTGCCGGCCGGGCCGCGCGGGCGTCGCCGCCAACGACTGACGCCCTCGAAGGCCTGCGAGTCGAGCATGTCCGGCATGTGCACGTCGTCGTTCCAGGCGTCCCACTCGGCTTCGCGTCGAGGATCGTTGCCCATCACGTAGGCCAGGATGTGGCCCTTCAGCTCGGCGTTCGGGAGCGGCTTGTGGCGAAAACGGCCATGGGCCTCGAGGACGTCGACGCTCGTCACGCAATGGTTCGGGTGCAGCTCGCCGCTCTCGCGCAGCGCGTCGTTTCGCGCTTCGATCGCCTGCGCGGACGCGTCCACGTCGCCCCGCAGCTCGTGGATCGTCAGGTGGGAGAAGCCGACCGACGGCATGCCCGGCGTCGGCTGCTGGGTCAGCGCCCAGCAGGTCACGCTGCGCGTGCCGGGCAGCTCGGCCACGGCCGGGCGATATCGAGCGCGCAGCCACTCGCTCCATTCGGCAGACCGGGCGGGGGCGTTGCAGCGCGTGAAATGCAGCAGCAGCCCGCTGGCGGGGTCGGGGCTGCCGCCTCTGCCGTCTTCGCGGCCGCTGCCGGGGGCCATCGGCTCAGGCCTCCCCGGCAAGGGTCGGGGCGGCGTTCTCGCCGCTGGCATACGCCGTCTCGGCGAGTCGCTCGACGCCCAGCGCGACGGCCGGGCTCTCGCCGTCGACATGTCCCGCGATGCCCTTGTAGAGCGCATAGCCGCACAGCTCGAGCAGCCGGTCCGGGAAGCTGCGGGCGATCTCGCGCGGGATGCCGACGTAATGGTTCTGCTGGGTGCGGATGAAGCCCGCGCAGTACTGGACGTTGATGCCCATGCGCCAGCTGTCGGGGCTTCGGTTCTCGCCCGAGCCGTGCCAGAGCGCTCCGTCGAAGACGAGCACGCTGCCCGCCGGCATCACGGCGGGGATCGACTCGTAGGTCTCGTGATAGTCGGGCAGGTGGTCGCGCTTGTGCGAACCGGGCACGAGACGCGTGGCGCCGTTCTCCTCGGTGAAGTCGGTGAGCGCCCAGATCGTCGTGCAGACGAGCGGCGGATGGGGCCGCTTCACGTTGATGACGTAGTCGTCGGGATGCAGCGGCTGCGGCACCTCGCCCGGCCCGAGATCCATCGAGGTCATGCCCGAGAGCAGACAGTCCGGCTCGAGCACCCGCTCGACCAGTGGCAGCACGGCCTCGTGGACCGGCATCTTCTGGAACGAAGGCGACTTGGCGAGCAGGTTGTAGGTGCGCAGCGTCTTGTAGCCCTCGACGGTATTGCCCCGCGGCGCGCTCTTGCGCTCGCGCTCGACGCGATGGATCTCGTCGCGGAGCTCGGCCACGAGATCGGGCTCGATCGCGTTCTCGAGGATCGTGTAGCCCTGCTCGTGGATCTCGGCGTGTCGGGTCTCGATCTCGCTGGCGTCCATGGATGGGACCTCCCCTTCGCCGATCCGCCCGCGCGGCCGACTGTACGGCGAGCATAGGTCACGCCCGGCGGCTGCGAACCGCGGCGGCTCGCGAGTCCCCGTCGAAGGATCTCGCGGCGAACGCAGGTCGCGGGCCGATGATGCGCGTGTCTCAGGCGAAGCGCGCGCTGGCCACGCGGAGGCGTGAGGAGGAGGGCGCTCGTGCCGCGATCTTGCAGATCGCCAGGAAGTCGTTCACGAGGTATTCCCAGGGCGATCGGAATCGGGGCTGTGCCTCCGCGACGTCATAGTCCGCGTAGGCCGTCACCTCCTTGGGAGGCGGGAAGGCTTCGAGGCCGTCGCTCTCGAGCAGCAGAGCGATGCGCCCGTAGTGATGGAGATGGCTCACCACCAGGACGGAGCGGCTGCCGGCGAAGACGGCGCGCGGCAGATGGTCCACGAAATAGTCGAGCACCTCGCGGGTATTCCAGTCCCGAGCAGGCGTCGTGATCATCGGCTCGAGGGATCCCCGTTCCGCGAGCGCCAGCCCGACCTCGTACTGCACCGCGACGCAGGCATCCGGGAAGAGGCGATGGCAGCGCTCCGTCATCTGCGCGAGCGAGGTGTTGTTGGGGCCGGGGCGCCGGTCCCCGGGTGTCCGGGCGAAGGGCAAGTCGAGGCGATAGCCGAAGGACAAGCAGAGGATCGCGGCGGGGGTCGGGTAGAGGACGGCCGGACGCGTCGACTGCTCGATCGGCTCGAAGGCGTCGACGAGACGCTCGACCGGCACCCACCAACCCTTGGCGATCTCGACCCCCGACTCACCGCTTCGTCGATCGATCTCGAGACACAGCCGATCGACCAGGGCGGGGGAGAAGGCGCGGGCTTCGTAGTGCAATCGCAGGCGTCGCGTGAGATCCGGGTCCGTCATCGTATGGTGGGCATCGTTTCTCGAGGGCTCGGCGTGATTCGGCCCCAGGATCGGGTGAGCGTCGCCGGCACAGGACGACGCAACCGTAAGTGCCTCGCGTCGTGGCGAGGTGACGAGGGCTGCGGTGGGGCTCCAGGCAGGGCCCCGGGTTGCCGGCCCACTGCGCCATGCCCGCGAGCGGGCCACGATCGGCACGCCGGCCGCTTTCGGCTTCACCGCGGATGAATTTCGAAGACCGATGTGCCCCTTCGCCCGGGCAGGGCATTCAGTCTGGTTGAGACGCCGCAAATTCATTGGGAGAAAAAAGTCATCCCCGCGCAGAATTATCAGCGCGGGGATTCCCAGGCGGTCGTCGGCGGGCGATCGGTTCCTGCCCCGCGCAAGAGCCGGGTGCCCGCGCAGATTCGATGAAAATGAGGGAGCACGTGATTCGAGGGTCGCAGGCCTTCGGGACGTCGCTAATGTTGCCGCGCCGACGAGGAACGTCGGCATTCAATGGACTCAGAGGAGACTCTTAGATGATGAACAATCGCCATCTCTACTCGTTGGCGTCGTTCGCCGCGATCGCTTTTCTGGGAGCCTGTGCATCGGCTCCCATTCCGTACAAGACACCCGTCAGCGTGACGCCGCCGAGCGGACAGGTCGCCGTCTCGCAGGCCGTGACGCTGCTCGACGCCTCGGGCTCGAACGAGCTGATCTTCGCCGATTCGAAGGCGACGCTCGAATCGCTCGTCGCGGCGATGCCCAACGGTCGCTACCAGGCCGGGGACATCCACTTCGGCGGGAACAAGCGGGAGATCGTGCCGATCGCTGCCTTCGATCGCGCGAAGCTGGCCTCGGCTGCCAAGGACGCGAGCTTCCTGGGCGGCAGCACGCCGCTCTACTCGGTGATCGAGGACGAGCTCGCCGCGGGGATTGGCGAGGGGTCCGGCAAGGCCGCGGTCGTCGTGATCAGCGACGGTCTCGCGACCGACTACGCGGGCCGATCCGGTGCCGACCAGCGAACGATCGATGCCGCTCGCGCCCTCGCGTCCAGCCGGGGCGGGCAGCTCTGCTTCCACTCGGTCCAGACGGGAGACTCCGCGGAGGGCGGTGCGCTCCTCAAGTCGCTGTCGCAGGTCACGCCCTGCGGTAGCTATCGCACTGCCGCCAGCCTCGGCACCGCCTCGGCGCTGCAGCAATTCGCTCGCACCGCCTATCTCGGTGCTGCGCCGAAGCCGCGCGAGACGCCGGTCGCCGCGACCAACGTCGACTCGGATGGGGACGGCGTCCTGGATCCGTTGGATCAATGCCCGGGCACGCTGCGCCAGGCCCCTGTCGACGCCCGGGGCTGCTGGACGCTCAAGGGTCTCCGCTTCGCGGTGAACGGGGCGGCCATCGATCCCCAGAGCGCGGACCTGCGCGACACGCTCGCGGTGCTGCGCGCCAACCCGGGCGTCAAGGTCCGCATCGACGGTCATACGGACTCGGACGGCGCCGCCGCCTACAACCAGGACCTGTCCCAGCGCCGGGCCAAGGCCGTGCGCGACTACTTCGTGGCCGAGGGCCTCGACGCGTCACGCTTCGAGGTCAAGGGCTTCGGTGAGACGAAGCCGGTCGCGAAGAACGATTCGCGCGAGAACAAGCGCAAGAATCGGCGCGTCGAGCTGACGATCGTCGACTGATCGCTGGCGGAGCCCAGTCTGCGCCCGAGGGTGCAGCTTCGGTTCGAAGGGCTCGGATTCACCTCCCACAGGTGGATCCGGGCCCTTCCTCGTTCGGGGCGATCCTGCGAGCTAGAGGCGCCCTTGCAGGTAGTCGAGGGTGCGTGCCTCCGCGCCGTCGTCGACCGGGATCAGGGCCGCGTCGAGATCCGTCACGCCAGCCGCTGCCAGGCGATCGAGCGCGGCATCGAGCTGCCGCTGATTGCCGACCAGCGCGATATCCCCCGGTCCCGCGACCCCCTCTCGGTCGAGCATGGCGCGATAGCTCGGAATCTGGCCGTAGTGCACCATGATCTTTCCGACGGCCTCGCGTGCGGCGCGCTCGTCGTCGGTCAGCACGATCGGGAGACCCGCGACGATTCTCGGATCGGCTCGCCCCGCGGCCTGTGCCGCGCTTCGGATCCTGGGCACGACGTGCTCTTCGACCGTGCGCGCGCCGGTCATCCACAGGATCGTTCCGTCCGCCTGCTCGCCCGCGATCCGGAGCATCTGATCGCCGAGGGCCGCGATCAGCGCGGAGACCGGCCGGGCCCCGGGGACCTCGAGCCCGAGGTTCACCCGGAACTCCTCCCCCTGATGCTCGGCCTTCTCGCCGCGCAGGAGCGGGCCGAGAACGGACAGATACTCCCGCATGTGTTTCGCGCGCCGCTCATAGGAGAGGCCGAGCAGGCCCTCGATCACGATCTGATGGGAGAGGCCTATGCCGAGGGTGAAGCGGCCCCCGCAAGCGGCCTGGGCCGTGAGCGCCTGCTGGGCGAGCGCAGTCGGATGTCGCGGGTAGGTCGGAACCACCGCCGTGCCGAGCTCGATGCGTGAGGTCTCGCGACCGATCAGCGCGGCGGCCGTGATCGCGTCGATCGCGAAGATGTTGGCGAGCCAGAGGGTGTGAAAGCCGCGCGCCTCGAGGTCCCGGGCCTTCTCGATCAGCGCGTCGAGACCCTCGTCCTGACGCCCGTGCCCCGACATGATTCCGATTCGCATTCCGTCTCTCCGTTCTTCGAGTGGTCTTGCGTCTCGTGCGCCTTGCGCAGGGTATCGATTGCGCGTGATCTGCCGTTTGCGCGCATCCCGGCGAGCTTCGCTGCCGGGTCTTTGCCGGCGTCGACTCCGAGGACTCTATGGGAACCGATCGGAGGACGAAAGCGGGCCGCGCGGGGTCCCCGACGATCGGTCCCGCTTCTCGGTCGAGTCGTGTACCGCGGGTAAGCTCGAGGCCTCGGCGTCCCGAAACGCAACGACATGCGTCGTCCTCGAGCAGGCCCGATTCCGACCGCCCGCTGCCGCGACGGCCGCGGCAGGCGCGTCGCCGGACGCCGCCTCGGATGGGTCGTGCCCTGCGCGCTCGCGGCCTGCTGGCTCGCTGCGGCTCCGGCTGCGGCGAAGACGTCGGAGCGGCCAAGCATCGAGATCGGCTGGACGGAGAGTCCGCCGACGATCGACGGCGTCCTCGAGCCGCGCGAATGGCAGGACGGCGCCCACGTGGACGGCCTGACGCAGGCCTTGCCGGACCCCGGCGTCGAAGCCACCGAACGCACCGAGGTCTGGATCATGACCGACGAAGACATGCTCTACGTCGGGGCGCGGCTGTGGGACTCGCAGCCCGAGAAGATCGTCGCCTACGCAATGGAACGCGACGGCAATACCGGCCTCGACGATCGCTTCGGTTTCACGATCGATCCGTTCCTGGATCGCCAGAACGGATACTTCTTCCAGGTGAACGCCAACGGGGCGCGAGTCGACTTCCTGATCGAAGGCGGCACGGCCGAGAAGAGCTGGGACGGTCGCTGGTACGCCAGGACGTCGCGGGATGCCGAGGGCTGGACCGTCGAGATCGCGGTGCCCTACGCGACGATCAGCTTCGCGCCGGACGGCGACGTCTGGGGATTCAACATGGCGCGGGGGATTCGGCGACGCGACGAGATCGATCGCTGGTCCGATCCGTCGCGAGAAAGATTCCTGATCGCGATGGGCCGTGCCGGCGATCTCGTCGGGATGAAGGGCATCCGCCAGGGCGCGGGCGTACAGCTGATTCCAGCGGCCACGGTCCGGCGCGTCGACGATACCGAGGACCCGCCCCTGGACGAGGATGATCGCCGTCGCCACTACACGCGATTCGATCCCAGCTTCGATGCCTTCTACAAGGTCACGCCGTCGATCACGACGGCGCTCACCGTCAACACCGACTTCGGTGAGACCGAGGAAGACGATCGGCGGGTGAACCTCTCGCGCTTCGAGCTCTTCTTTCCCGAGAAGCGCGACTTCTTCCTGCAGGACGCGCTGATCTTCGACTTCGGCGGTCTGGACCGGAACGGTCGACCCTTCTTCTCGCGACGCATCGGACTCGATGACGAAGGCGAGCCCCAGGACATCCTCGCCGGGGGCAAGGTCACCGGGCGCATCGGCGACGTGAAGATCGGCGTGATCGACGTGCTGCTCGATGAGCACGATCGCGTCGACCAGCAGAATCTGCTCGTCGCGCGCGCCGCCGCCAACCTGGGCGAATCGACGATCGGCGCGATCCTCACCAACGGCAATCCCGAGGCGAATGGCAACAACACCGTCTTCGGCGGAGACTTCGTCTATCGCAACACGAACTTTCTCGACGACAAGACGCTGCTCGGCACGCTCTGGGCACAGGGCAGCCACAACGATCCGGATGCGGGACCGGACGCTGCTCCCGGCGCGGCCCGGGGGCTGGGTCATGCCTTCGGCGCGGGGATCAGCTACCCGAACGACCGGCACAGCTGGGAGCTCGATGCGCGCGTGCTCGACGCGGACTTCGACCCGGCGCTCGGCTTCGCGAATCGCGTCGGCATCCGGCAGTTCAGCGGCGCATACCGCAGGCGCTGGCGACCCTCGTATTCCGGCATCCAGACCGTCGACACGCGGGTGTCGGGCCTGCTGATCACCGAGCAGGGGCGGCAGGTCGAGAGCGGTGACTTCACGTTTCGGGCGATCGAGATCCGCAGCCCCATCGATGACGGCGTCCGACTCGTCTACAACCATCGCTATGAAGCCGTCGAAACCCCGTTCGCGAACTTCAACGTCCCGCGCGGCCGCTACCACTTCGACGAGGGACGGATTCGATTCTTCGCGAGCCTGAATCGACCGGTCGGCGGCGAGCTGCTGATCACCTACGGCAGCTTCTTCGACGGGATGCGGCTGCAGACGGAGGCCCTCGTCACGCTGCGCGCGACGAAATACGTCCAGCTGGGCCTGACCTACAAGTTCGACAGGCTGCGTCTGCCGAACGGTGACGAGAACATCCACGTCATGCGGGCGCGGTTGAGCCTCTTCGTGACGCCGGAGATCTCGTGGGTCACGCTGATCCAGTACGACAGCGTGAGCGACTCGATCGGCATCAACAGCCGCTTCCGATGGATCATCGAGGACGGTCGCGAGCTCTTCCTGGTCTTGAATCAGAGCCTCGACACGCGAGACGAGATCGTCGCGACGCGCACCGCACCGCTCGCCAAGCTGCAGTGGACCTTTCGTTTCTGAAAAGGACCGTCGGCGCGCCACGCCGCCGCGCCGCCCCGACTCAGCCCAGCGGATCTCCGAGCCAGATCTCGGGCGTCGTCTCGAAGCTGTGCTCACCGGATCCGAGGAAGACCGTTCCCTCGCTGAGCGTCACGGACCAGCGCAGCTGTCGGTCGCTCACCGCGGCCAGCGCGCCCAGGAAGTCGTCGTCGAGCCGGGCCACCGAGAGGTTTCCCGGCGCCTCGATCTGATCGAGCTGCGACGCCTTCCAACGCGAGACGCCGTCGCCAAACGCGAAGAGCGTCACGCGGCCGGACTGCCTGGCAGCCTTCACCAGTCGCTTGCCGTCGGGCTGACCGACCTCGATCCACTCGCGCACGCGTCCATCGCCTTCGCGACTCCAGAGGTCGGGCTCGTCGGTCGCGGAGACACCCCGACCGAATTCGAGGTCGTCGTCGAAGCGGAGCGCGAAGGCCAGCACCCGGACGAGCGTACGCTCGAGGGTCTCCGACGGATGTCGGGCCACGCTCATCGTGCGCTCGCCATAACAGTCGCGATCGACGAGGGAGAGCTCGAGCTGGGTCCGGTAGATGGTTGCGCCACGCGCCATGGTCGGGAGCCTCGCGCAGTCTGCGTCCCGCGGTCAAGCCTGACTGGCGCAATCGCGACCGGTCGGCCCGAGCGGCGTGCTCGAGCCGACCTCGCTTCGAGCGTCTGGACTGCGAAGATCAGGGCTCGAGGTCGCCCGTCAGGCTCTTGCGGAGCACGCGCTCGATCTCTTCGAGGCTGCAGGGCTTGGGGTTCGTGGCGAGCGACGGATCGATTGCCGCCATGCGAACGATCTCCGGAATCTGATCGAGTCCCACGATTCCGTCGAGGGTCTCGGGCAGCCCGAGTCGGGCTCTGAGGGCGAGCGTCCACTCGAGCACGCCGTCGAAGTCCTCGCGCGGAAGGCCCAGCCATCGGGCGATCCGCGTCATTCGATCCTCGATCACCGGGCGATTGTGGACCATCACATAGGGCTGGAAGATCGCGTTGGCCGTTCCGTGATGCAGCCCCGTCAGGCCCCCGACCGGGTGGGAGAGCGCATGGATCAGACCGAGGCCCTTCTGGAACGCGGTCGCGCCCATCGACGCGGCCATCAGCAGGTGTGTGCGCGCCGTGAGGTTCGAGCCGTCTTCGAAGGCCAATACAAGATTCTCGGAGATCAGACGCATGCCTTCGAGGGCGATCCCGTCCGCCATGGGGTGATAGCCCGGAGCGCAGTAGGCCTCGAAGCAATGCGCGAGCGCATCCATGCCGGTCGCTGCCGTCAGCCTCGGCGGCAGGCCCAGGGTCAGCTCGGGGTCGGCGAGCACGAGGTCCGGCTGCATGCGCGGGTGGAAGATGATCTTCTTGTTATGGTCGGCCGGGTCCAGGATGACTGCGGCGCGCCCGACCTCCGAACCGGTGCCCGCGGTCGTGGGGAGGGCGATGGTCGGCAGGATCCGGTCTCCGTCGGCGCGCTTCCAGCTCTCGCCGACGTCTTCGTAGTCGAGCACGCCACCCGGATTGTGGACGAGCAGGGCGATGCATTTCCCGACGTCGAGGGCCGATCCGCCGCCGATCAGCAGGCAGCCGTCGGCGTCGTGCTCGCCTGGCGGCCGCGATCCCGGACTCGACGTGCGCGACCGCCGGGTTGGCGTCGATCTCCGAGAAGACGCGGGTCGCCAGATCGGAGGCCTCGAGGGCGGCCAGGATCGGCGCCAGCCATGGCAGCGAGGTGATGCCGGGATCGGTCACGACGAGCGGTCGGCGAATGCCGAGCTCGAGGCAGCAGGCGGCGAGCTCGCCGACCCGCCCGGCTCCGATGCGGTAGCGCGTGGGATAGTTGAAGTTGCCGACGAGTTCTTCGGGGCTCACGGTTCGTGCGCTCGATTCTTCAGATGATTTCGAAGTAGCGTGAGAGATCCCAGTCCGTCACGGCCTTGCGGAACTGCTGGTCTTCCCAATCGCGCGTCGCGCAGAAGTGATCGACGAACGCGTCGCCGAAACACTCGCGCGCCATCGTCGAGGCGCGCAGGGCCTGGCTGGCCTCGCGCAAGCGAGGTGGGCAGCGCGGTGGGCCTGCGCCTTCGGGTCTTCGTAGGCGTTGCCCTCGATCGCGTCCGGAAGCTCGAGACGCTCCTCGATTCCGCGCAGTCCGGAGGCGAGGGCGGCGGCCTGGGCGAGATAGGGGTTCGCGTCGGCGGGCGCGATCCGGTACTCGCTGCGCTGGCCCTTCGGGCCGGCCGGAATCACGCGGATCGCAGTCGTGCGATTCTCGATCGCCCCAATTGGCCGAGGTCGGCGCCCACATGCCGGGCACCAGTCGTCGGTAGCTGTTGATCGTCGAGCAGACCATCGCGAGCAGCTCGGGCAGGTAGCGAACCTGGCCGGCGACGAAATGCTGCATCGTCTCGCTCATCGAGCTCGGCGCGCCCTCCGAGTGGAACGCGTTCTCTCCGCTCGCTCGGTCGGCCAGCGAGAGGTGAAGGTGACCGCTCTGGCCCGGGTAGTCGTTGCTCCACTTGGCCATGAAGGTGGCCATCAGGTCGGCGCGCTGGGCGAAGACCTTCGTGAAGGTCTTGAAGATCGCGGCGCGGTCGGCTGCGTCGAGGCCGCGCGTGTAGCGGATGGCGGCCTCGAGCACGCCCGGTCCCGTCTCGGTGTGCAGGCCCTCGAGCGCGCAGTCGAATTCCTCCATCAGGTCCATCAGATCGTGATGGAACTCCGCGTGCACCGAGTTCCGGAGGACCGAGTAGCCGAACATGCCGGGCGTCACCGGCTGGAGGTCCCGATAGCCCTTCTCGCGGACGCTGTGTGGCGTCTCGTCGAAGAGGAAGAACTCGTACTCGAAGGCGGCATCGACGCCGAAGCCCATGTCAGCGGCCTTCTCGATCGTGCGCGCGAGGATCGTTCGCGGACAGACCTCTGCATAATCACCCGCGAAGCTGCCGATCAGGAGCAGCGTGTCCTCTTCGAAGGGAATGCGTCGCAGGCTCCCGAGATCGAGACGCACCGGCGCGTCCCGGTAGCCGGTGTGCCAGCCCGAGACCTCGACCCGATCGTAGAGCGCGTCGTGCATGTCCCAGCCGAGCACGACGTCGCAGAAACCGAAGCCCTGATCGACGGCGCTGCGCAGCTTCGCGCGGTCGACGTATTTCCCGCGCAGGACGCCGTCGACGTCGAAGACCCCGATCTTGAAGAAGCGGATGCCTTCGCGATCGATCCATTCCTCGAGCTCCCGCAGATTCGTGACGGCAGGCCGTGCGGGCTGGGAATCGGTCATCGGTACTCCTTCGGGTCGCCGCGACTCAGGTCGAGGCGGAGCTGGGCTCTTCGCGCAGGTGATAGCTCTTCGGGCGAGTGACCGATCGGAAGCCGAGCTTTCCGAGCGAGCAGCCGAAGCCCGAGTCCTTGACGCCGGTCCAGGCGAGCGCGGGATCGAGATAGTCGCAGCGATTGGCAAAGACCGTGCCGGCCTCGACGTCCTCGGCCAGCCGGGCGGCACGCTCGAGGTCCCCCGACCAGATCGACGCCGTCAGCCCGAAGTCGGAGTCGTTCATCAGGGCGATGCCCTCCGACTCGTTCGCGACGCGGGCGATGCCGATCGCCGGGCCGAAGGTCTCCTCGTGCATCAGGGCCATCGAGTGGTCGACTTCCGTCGAGCACCTGGGGTGCGAGATAGCAGGCCGAGCGATCGGGCACGTCGAAGTCGGCGTCGCCGACGAGCCGCGTCGCGCCCGCGTCGATCGCGGCCGCGACCTGGTCGCGCACGAAGTCGAGCGGACTGGGCATCGACGAGCGGGCCGAGGGTCGTCGCTGCGTCGAGCGGGTCTCCCAGGGTATATCGCGCGCGTGAGCTCGACGAAGGCCTCGACGAACTCGTCGAAGACCGGATCCTCGACGTAGATGCGCTCGATGCCGCAGCAGCTCTGGCCGGCGTTGTAGAAGGCGCCGTCCACCAGGTTCTCCACGGCGAAGGCGATGTTCGCGTCGGCGAGAACCAGCGCCGGATCCTTGCCGCCGAGCTCCATGCCCGCCGGGATGAAGTTCTCGCTGGCGACGGCGCGATAGATCTCGTGCCCGCCCCGCACGGAGCCCGTGAAGGAGACGTAGCCGAGGGCGCGCGAGCGGATCAGTCGCGCGGTCGTCTCGTGGTCCATCGGCATCGCCTGCACGAGTCCCTCCGGCGCGCCCGCCTCCCGAAAGGCGCGCTCGAACTGGTCCGCGACCAGCGCCGTCTGCGACGCGTGCTTCACGAGCACCGCGTTGCCGGCCAGCACCGCGGGCACGATCACGTTCACGGCGATCGCGAGCGGGTAGTTCCAGGCCGCGATGTCGAGCACGACGCCGACGGGCTCGTGGCGGATGAAGCGTCGAAAGCCCTGCTTCTCGGGCAGCTGCTCGTCGGCCAGCGCCTCGTCCGCGAGATCGCAGAGAGGACTCGACGCGCTCGACCATCGTCCGCTCGAACTCACCGCGCGCCTGGGCGATCGGCTTGCCCATCATGCGCGTGATCTCACGAGCGTTCTCGTCGCCGCGCGCAGCGTAGGCCGCGAGCATGCCCCGGCAGACGGCGATGCGTTCCTCGAGCGGGGCGTCTCTCCAGGCCCGTGAGGTCGCAGCGGCCAGAGCGAGACGCTCCTCGACCTCGGCTTCGCCCAGCAGGTCGAAGTGGTAGGCCGGCTGGCCGTCGATCGGACTGATGATGTCGGGCATGTCTTTCCTCGAGACCGGGGGCTCGGCTAGGCGGGCAGTGCGTTCTTGCGAAGCTCCGGCAGCTTCGATGCGTCGACGGGCAGATCCGTGCGATAGTTCTCGGCGAGACACACGGCGGTGTCGATGACGTTGCGTCGGAACAGGCGACGCAAGAGCAGGAAGTCGAGCAGCCGGCCGAGCGGACCGAAGGGCAGCTCATAGCTGAGGGCGGTGTGGATCTCGCACTCGTCGGGATGCCCCGGAACGTCTCGGAACTCGTAGCGGAAATGTGCCTGCTTGAAGGGGCGCGCCGGGCCATCGCCCTTGTGCAGCCGGATCGTCATGCCGAGCCCCTCGTCCCAGGCCACGACGGTCTCGTTCATGTCGCCGAACTGTGCGTGGCGGACGATCCGACTCGCGCCGACACCTTCCTTCTTGTCGGTCGTGATGATCGTGTCGGTGAGCCCGGGCACGTAGTCCTTGGCGCGGGTCAGGTCGCGGAACTTCTCCCAGCAGCGCTCGATCGGAAGGGGGATCTTCGCTGCCGCTCGGACCGTGGTCGCCATCCGTCTACCTCGTGTGCGTTCGCGGGGATTATGGCGGGTCGGGGAGGGCGCGCCAGGGAATCGACTCGCTAGCATGGTCGACTGCGATTCAGGGAGATTCAAATGAAAGCCATCGTCTGCAAGGAATTCGGGCCGCCCGAGAAGCTCGTGCTGGAAGAGGTGCCGGAGCCGACGCCCGGTGAGGGCGAGCTGGTGATCGAGTCGCACGCCTCGACCGTGACCTTTCCCGATGCCTTGATGATCGAGGACAAGTACCAGTTCAAGGCACCGCTGCCCTTCGTTCCGGGTGGCGAGGCCGCGGGGATCGTGGCCGAGGTCGGGCCGGGCGTCACGGACTTCGCGAAGGGCGATCGGGTGATCGGGTCGACGATGCTCGTGGGCGGCTTTCAGGAGAAGGTGCTCGTGCGAGCGAGTGCGACCCGCAAGCTCTCGGACAAGGTCGACTTCGCCGAGGCGACGGGTCTGCTCTACGCGTACGGAACGGGCTACTACGGCCTCAAGACGCGCGGGGCGCTCGCGCCGGGCGAGACGCTCCTGGTGCTCGGTGCGGCCGGAAACGTCGGTCTGGCGGCGGTCGAGCTCGGCAAGCTGATGGGCGCCCGGGTGATTGCGGCGGCTTCGAGTGCCGAGAAGCTCGCCGTGTGCCGTGAGCGCGGCGCGGACGAGACCATCGACTACTCCAAGGAAGATCTGAAGACGCGCGCGAAGGAGCTCACGCAGGGACGGGGGGTCGACGTGATCTACGACTGCATCGGGGGGGACTTCGCCGAAGCGGCCCTGCGCGCGATCGCCTGGGAGGGCCGGTTCCTCGTGATCGGCTTCACCGCCGGCATCCCCCTGCTCCCGCTCAACCTGACCCTGCTCAAGGGCTGTCAGGTGATCGGCGTCTTCTACGGGGCGATGGTCCAGAAGCAGCCGGAGCTGCGGGACGAGATCTCGGCGGCGCTGTACGCGCTCGCGGACGAGGGCAAGCTCCATCCCTACGTCTCCGCGCGCTACTCGCTCGCCGAGGCGCCCCAGGCGCTTCGGGCGCTGCTCGATCGGAAGGTGACCGGGAAGGTCGTCATCGAGTGCAATCGTTAGGCGGGACGCCGCGCCACCGGGAACGCCGCGGCCGGCCTACTCGAGGACCGGCTCCAGTGCCTTCCAGACCCGCTCAGCGATCAGGGCGTGGCCTTCCGTGGTCGGATGGATGCCGTCGGCCTGGTTGAGGTTGCGCCGCGCCGCCACGTCCTCCAGCAGGAAGGGGATGAAGGCGGCGTCGTAGTGCTTGGCGAGGGCCGGGTAGACCGCGTCGAAGGCGTCTCCGTAGTCCCGACCGAGGTTCGGGGCGGCGCGCATTCCGGCGATCACGAAGTGGACATCCGGATGCGCTGCGCGCGTCTCGTCGAGGATCGCTTCGAGATTCTCTCGGAGCTGGTCGACGCGCTGGCCACGCAGCATGTCGTTGGCGCCGAGCTCGAGGACCAGGACCGAGATGGGTAGCCGCAGCAGCCAAGCGAGGCGTCGTCGGCCCCCGGCGGAGGTGTCGCCGCTCACGCCCGCGTTGATGACCCGATAGTCGAGTCCGGCCCGGTCCAGCTTCTCCTGGATCAGCGCCGGAAATGCCTGGCCTTCCTCGAGGCCGTAGCCGGCGGTCAGGCTCGTGCCGAGGAAGACGATGACGGGGGTGTCGGAGTCCCGGGTCGCTGCGGAGTCCTTCGCGGCGTGGTCGACGATCGGTGCCGCTTGCGCCGCAGAGGGGCCCGGGCTCCCGAGGCCGTCCCGCCCGTCGTCGCGCTCGTCCGAGCAGGCCGCCAGCGCGAGGCAGGCCGCGACCACCGCAGCGAGCAGCCACGCCGTCGAAAGACGCCGCTTCCATGCACACGCCGGCGCCAGAGAGTAGAGTCTGGCTCGCGCCGCCCGCGCTTCCTCGATTCGAATCGGATTCCGCATCGCGCATGATCCTCGCTCGCAATCTCACACAACGCTACTCGCTGGCTCGCTCCGATGGGGCGAGCCAATCGGCGGACGACTCGCGCTCGAGTCTCACGGTCCTCGACGGCGTGGACCTCGCGGTCGAGCAGGGCGAGGTCGTCGTGATCCTCGGGCCGTCGGGCAGCGGCAAGACGACGCTGCTCGGGCTGCTGGCTGGACTCGATCGCCCGAGCGAGGGCGAGGTGGAGCTGGCGGGCGTGCGGCTCTCGGGTCTCGATGAAGACGGACGGGCGGCGCTTCGCGCGGATCGCATCGGCTTCATCTTCCAGAGCTTCCTCCTGATCCCGACCCTGACGGCGCTCGAGAACGTGCTGGTGCCGCTCGAGCTGCTGGATCGAGCGCGCGCACCGAAGCCCGCGGAGGCCGAGGCGATCGCGCGCGAGCTGCTCGAACGCGTCGGCCTCGGAGGGCGCCTCGATCACTACCCCGCGCAGCTCTCGGGCGGCGAGCAGCAGCGCGTCGGGATCGCCCGCGCCTTCGCGAATCGGCCCGTCGTGCTCTTCGCGGACGAGCCGACCGGCAATCTGGATCGTGAGACCGGTGAGGAGATCGCAAACCTGCTCTTCGAGCTGAACGAGCAGAACGGCACCACGCTGGTCATCGTGACGCACGATCTCGAGCTGAGTCGCCGGGCCGACCGGATCATCCATCTCGCGCGCGGCCGGGTGGATCACATCGAGACGCTGACCCCGCGCGAGGGCAGCGCTCTGGCTTCGGTGGCGGGCGCCGGGGACGGGGGGTGAGAGCCCGCTTCGTCGCCTCGATGGTTCGGCGCGAGCTGCGCGCCGCGGCGCGCCGCTTCGGATTCTACGGCAGCTGCATGGCGATCGGGATCGCCGTGGTCGTGTCGCTCCACTCCCTGCGCGAGGCTGTTCACGAGGCGGTCGACCTGCGCTCGAAGGAGCTGCTCGGCGCGGATCTCCGGCTCGAGAGTCGAGACGCCTTCGGTCCCGAGCTGCAGGCGGCGATCGAGCCTCTCGAGAGAGCGGCCCTGCAGCCGCCGACGCGGGTGACGCGACTCGGATCGATGGCGCTGGCCGAGCGCTCGGGACGCAGTCGGCTGGTCGATCTGCTCGCGATCGACGGTGAGTATCCGA
This sequence comes from uncultured delta proteobacterium, assembly GCA_963698485.1. Classification (GTDB taxonomy): domain Bacteria; phylum Myxococcota_A; class UBA9160; order UBA9160; family UBA4427; genus UBA4427. Next base: position 186,714 of record CAVORA010000013.1, read on the forward strand.
TCTACGGCGAAGTCTGGACCGAGCCGGCTCATCGCTGGTCTTCTTTCGCAGCCGAGCCCGGTCGGATCTTCGTCGACTCGACGTTGCTGCTCCAGCTCGACATCGGCGTCGGCGATTCGCTTCGTCTCGGGAGCCAGTCCTTCGAGATCGCCGCGGCGGTGAAGAAGGCGCCGGGCAGCTTCGGCTTGCAGGCCGAGGTCGCACCGCGAGTCTTCCTGCAGAAGCGCGATCTCGATCGCACGGGGCTGGTCGTCGAAGGCAGCCTGGTCTCGCACCTGCGCTATTTCGAGCTGCCGAGCGAGGTCGTCGATCCCTGGCTCGAAGAGCACGAACGGATGCTCGAGGAAGGCCGGGTTCGCAGCCAGACGGTTCGCGGCTATCAGGAGGACATGTCCGAGGCCTTCGGAAATCTCACCCGCTATCTCGGACTCGTCGGGCTGGCGGCCCTCGTGCTCGGCAGCATCGGAGTCGCGGCGGGCGTGCGCGTCTTCGTGCGCGAGAAGCTCGATACGGTCGCGCTGCTGCGATCGATCGGCGCGTCGCCTTCGGACGTCGTGGCGATCTATACCGGTCTCGCGATCTGTCTCGGCCTCTCGGCGGGGCTCTTCGGGGTCCTTCTCTGTCTGCCTCTACTCGGGCTCCTGCCGAGGTTGCTGGGAGATCTGCTGCCGGTCGAGGTGACACTCGGGATCGGCCCGTCTGCGATCGCGACGGCCCTGGGGTTGAGCGTCTGGGCCACCTTGTTATGCGCGATGGGACCGGTGCTCGACCTCGCCCGGGTCGCCCCGCTGCGAGCGTTGCGGCGGGACTTCGGGGAGCGCGAGTCCGAGGGGCGTCGCGGGCGGATCGTGACGCTGATCGTCGTGGCTCTCAGCCTGCTGGCCGCGTCGATCTGGCAGGCGGGGAGTCTGCGGGTCGGAGCGGCCTTCGCGGTCGGCCTGGTCCTCACGGTTGCGCTGCTGGCGCTGGCCGCGCTCGGCCTGATTCGGCTGCTGCGCCGCCATCCACCCCGGATCCTCGCCTACTGGGCCCGTCAGGGCATCGCGAACCTGTTTCGACCGCGCAATCACACGCTGCCGACGACGATCGCGATCGGCTTCGCGCTCTTCGTCGTCGCGACCGTCCACGCGGTGCAGCGCAACGTGCTCGACCAGATGGCGGTCGATACGCGACCCGATCGACCGAATTTCGTGCTCTTCGACGTCCAACGCGATCAGGTCGAGGGCGTCGAGGCGCTGCTCGCCAAGCACTCGGCCGGCATCACCGATCGGGCGCCGCTGGTCTCGGCGCGCCTCGCCGCGGTCGACGGCGTCTCGCGCAGCGAGTACCTGGCGGACGAGAACCTCTCGCGCGAGCTGCGCTGGGGGCTCCAGCGCGAATATCGGCTGACCTACTCCGACGTGCTCCGCGACAGCGAAGAGCTGGTGGCGGGTCGTTGGTGGGAGCCGGGAGAGGTGTCGGCGGATGCCGCGAGCTATCCGGTCTCCCTCGAGCGTGATCTGGCGAACTCCCTGGGCGTGCACGTCGGCGACCGGCTGCGCTGGCAGATCCAGGGCGTCGAGGTCGATACGACGGTGATGAGTCTCCGACAGGTCGACTGGGGGCGCATGGCGACGAATTTCTTCGTGGTCTTCCCACCGGCTGCGCTCGAGCAGGCGCCGCAGAGTACGGTGCTGCTGGCCCATCTGGGTGACGAGCAGGCGCGCGCCGAGATGCAGCGCGATCTGGTGGGCCGCTTCCCGAACGTATCCGCTCTGGATGCGACGCTGATCCTCAGATCGCTCGACACCATGCTCGAGCAGATCGGGATGGCGATTCGACTGCTGTCGCTCTTCACGCTCGGGACCGGCATCGCCATCCTGGTGGCGGCCTCGATGGCCGCGCGCACGGAGCGCGCGAAGGAGGCGCTGCTGCTGCGGGTTCTCGGCGCCTCGCGATCCCTGCTGCGGCGAATCGTGGCCACCGAAGCCGTCGTGCTGGCGGCGCTCGCAGCCGTGGTCGGCGCGACGCTGTCGGCGCTCGCCGCCTGGGCGCTCGTCGTCTTCGTCTTCGAGCTGCCCTTCGCACCGCCATGGCTCGACCTGATCGCTTTGGCCCTCGGGACCTTCGTGGTGACGGCGCTATTCGGCGGAATCGGTGGAGCCACCCGGGCCGCCGAGTCGCCTCAGAGCGCGCTGCGACGCGAGGCCGCCTGATCCTGCTCGTCGGGCGCGAGGTGCCGTGGAGGCACGGGTCTTGATAGACTCGGGCCTGCGAGGCGGGGGCCCGCGATCCGTGGTGCGATTCGGTCGCGCGTTCCGACGCGAGGCGGAGACCCGATTGGCGAGCAAGCTGACAGAACTGATCGCCGAGGCGAAGCGCCGCAGGGTGTTCCGGACCGCGGGGGTCTATCTGGTCGCGGTGTGGGGCATCTCTTCGGGCGGCGTCGACGTGGCCTCGGTGCTCGGGATCCCGGAACACGTGCTGCGAACGTCGATGATCGCTGCGATCGCCTTCCTGCCCGTCGTCGTGCTGCTCGCGTGGATGTTCGACATCGGGCGCAGCGGCATCGTGCGCGATCCCCAGGACCTCGAGGCCGAGAGGCGGGCGGAGCAGGACCTCGCCGCGATGCCGACGATGCTCGGCGGCGACGAGAGCCCCGGCGCCGTCATCGTGCGCTGGCAGGACGGGCAGGGCGAGAACGCGAGCCTCTACGTCGACGAGTTCTTCGTCGGACGCGGAACCGACTGTCGCGTGCGCTTCTACGATCCGCTCGTCTCCAGGCGACACGCGCGCGTCTTTCCCGAGGACGGCAGCTGGTTCATCGAAGACCTCGGCAGCCGCAACGGCACGCGGCTGGGGGACGCCAGGATCGGGCGCGCCGTGCTGGCCGACTCGAACGAGATCCGGGTGAACGACGAGGGGCCGGTGCTGCGCGTCGATCTCGTCCGGTCGGGTGCGGACACCCAGACCGCGCTTGCTCGCTTCCCGCCCGGTCAGCCGACCGCGCATGTGCGAATCGTGAGCGATTCCGGCGGCTCGAGTCGATCCGCGACGTGGAAGCAATGAGGGGGGTGGTGCGTGGATGATGTCTTGATCACGGGAACGGGTCTCTTCACGCCCGAATATTCGGTGACGAACGCCGAGCTGGTGGCTTCGCTCAGCGAGGCGAACGTGAGGTGGAACGCCGAGCACGCGCGCGAGATCGAGAGCGGTGCGCTCGAAGAGCGCGACATGCCCTCCGAGAAGTTCATCGTCAAAGCCTCGGGGATCGGCCATCGCTACGTCCTCGAGAAGCAGGGTCTGCTCGACCCGACTCGCCTGCGACCGCGACTCCCCACGCGGCGCGAGGACGAGATCTCGATCCAGGCGGAGATGTGCCTCGCGCCCGCGCGAGAGGCGCTCGGGCAGGCGGGGCGCGCGCCCGCGGACGTCGATCTGGTGATCGTCGGTGCTTCGAACCTGCAGCGCGCCTATCCGGCGGTGGCGATCGAGGTCCAGGCGGCGCTCGGTGCCGGAGGCTTCGCCTACGACATGAACGTGGCCTGCTCGTCTGCGACCTTCGCGATCCAGAACGCAGTGGACGCGGTGCGCGGGGGCAGCGCGCGGTGCGCGCTGGTTCTGAACCCAGAGATCACCTCGGGACACAACAACTTCGAGCTGCGCGAGTTCCATTTCATCTTCGGGGACGCCTGCACGGCGGTCGTGATCGAGTCGGCCGATTCGGCGTCCGCGAAGGAGACCTGGACGGTGCTGGGCACGCGGCTCGCGACCCGCTTCTCGAATAACATCCGAAACGACGCTGGATTCCTGAACCGCAGCGAAGAGCCTGCCCGACACCCCCACGAGCTGCTCTTCCGACAGAATGGACGTCAGGTCTTTCACGACGTGTGTCCGATGGTCGCGGAGCATATCCGCGTCCATCTCGAGGACGTGGGCCTGTCGACCGACGCCGTCAAGCGTCTCTGGCTGCATCAGGCGAATCTCGGTATGAACAAGCTGATCGCGAAGACGCTGCTCGGGCGCGAGCCCGAGCCCGAGGAGGCGCCCGTGATCCTCGACGAATATGCGAATACGAGCTCCGCGGGCTCGGTGATCGCCTTCCATAAACATCGCGAGGGGCTTGCCGTGGGAGATGCCGCGGTGCTCTGCTCCTTTGGTGCGGGCTACTCGGTGGGCAGCGTGCTCCTGCGCAAGCGCAGCGAATGAGTCGCCCCCGCGCCGCCCGCGTCCCTGCCCGCATCTGGATTCCTTGCGGACCTGCAGCCAGACGCGAGTCAGCCCCCGAGTGATGTTCATGCAGGCAGGATGATCGGTTATGTTTCGCGTCCGATGGACGCCGCGATGAGCCCCCCGAGCAGAGTCAGGAAACCGGGTGAAACCCGGGGAAAGCGGATCGCCGTCGCCCATGAGCCCGGGCGTGCGCGTCGCATGGATGGCGAGCGCCTCGAGACGCTGCTCGACGGTCTGGAGCGAGCATGAAGCCGAACCGCATCGGGATCCGGCTCGCGGCGGTCTGCCTCGCGGCCACGGTCCTTGCGCCCGAGACGATCGCTGCGCCTGAAGCGCAAGCGGTCGCGAGGTCGCGTTCGGATACGCGCGCGCTGCGCTTCCTCTCTGCCTCGGGCGAGGAGCATGCCGTGACGATCGAGGCGATGCAGGCCGAGTGCGGCGCGCGGGAGGTCGAGGTCGACGATCCCTATCACGGCCGACGGATGCGCTATGCAGCGCTTCCGCTGGCCTGTGTTCTCGAGCTCGGATTCGCCAGCAGCGGAGGGGGCGAGGGACAGCGTGATCGCGGGCTCCTGCTGCGCGCGCTCGACGGCTACACACGCCCGGTCTCGGGGCGTGATCTGCTCGAGGTCGGCGCCTTTCTGGCCTTCGGTGAGCCCGACCGGTTGGCTCGCCGCGCGGCAGGTGAGGAAGTCTCGGCGTTCAGCCGGATCGATCGTCGCCAGGTCGATCCCTCCCCGTTCTATCTCGTGTGGGTCGGGTCGGACCAGAATGATCCACACGATCGCCCCTGGCCCTATCAGCTCGCGCGCATCGACGTCGCGCCCTTCGAAGAAGCCTTTCCGCGGACCGTTCCGAGTGGTCTCGCGAAGTCGGATCCGGGCTGGGAAGGCTACGGCCTGTTCCAGACGGCGTGCGCGAGCTGTCATTCGATCAACGGGCAGGGAGGCAAGGTCGGGCCCGAGCTGAACGTTCCCCGAAGCATCGTCGAGTACCGCCCGATCGCGCAGATCCGCGGCTATATCCGCAACCCGGCGGCGACGCGCTACACGAGCATGCCCGCTCATCCGGGCTTCAGCGATCGCGAGCTCGATGCGCTGATCGCGTATTTCCGGGCGATGAGTCGGCGCAAGCAGGACCCACACGCGGGCGGTGACTCATGAGCCACGACGGTGCTCGAAGCTCGCCCGCGATACGGATCCGCAAGGCCACCCTGCGGCTCGGGGCACAGCGGCTGCTCACCGGGCATGGTGCGTTCGACGTGCACTTCTTTCGGGATCTCGCGCACGATACGACGGCCATGGCGATCTCTTGCGGCGATCTCGGAGCGGGTGCTCCGCTGCTCGCGCGGGTGCATTCCTCCTGCGTGACGAGCGAATGTCTGATGGGCTGTGATTGCGATTGCTCGCAGCAGCTCGAGGGCGCGCTGGCGACGATGGCCGGAGAGGGGCGTGGCGTCGTCTTCTATCTCATGCAGGAAGGGCGCGGGGCGGGTCTCACGGCAAAGGCCCGGGATCGCATGATCGTCCAGGCGAGCGGCAATCGCGTGACGACCTTCGAGGCCTACGCCTCGATGGGGCTGCCTCCGGATCTGCGCAGCTACGGGGTGCTCGCGCCCATGAGTCGACTCCTCGGGATCGGCGCGCCCATTCGGCTGCTGACCAACAATCCGGACAAGGCCAGCTCGGTCGCCCAGGCGCTCGCCTCGGAGAAGATCGAGGTCTGCGGAACGGAGTCGATCCAGGGGCCCAGCTCGGCCTTCAATCGCGACTATCTGAGCGCCAAGCACGACTCGGGTCATGCCCTCGATCGGCCGAGTCGTCTGGCCGGCGCGCTTCCCCCGACGACCGTCCGGGTATTCGAGCCGGCAGCCCTGCCGGGCGATCCGAAGAGGTTGCTGACGGCTTCCTATTTCCTGCCGATCGATCTCTCGTCGATCGACTCTTCACCGATCGAGGGAGGCACGAGCGCGGCGACCAGCGAGCCGGACATCGAGTGGTTCCGCCTGAGCGTGCTCTACGATCGGGATTCGGAGCGGGAGACGATCCTGCTGTCTCGTGACGGCGACGGCGACGGCGACCGCGACGGTGCGTCGCGGAGCGAGACCTCCGAGGTCGTGACGATGCGGCTCTTCGATCGTCTGCCCGGATCGGGCTCAGAGGGCCGTGCGGCCTTGCGCCGCGCGCTGCGGGCCGTGCGGGAACGCGGTCACGGGGCTGTCGTCGTCTGCTTCGATGATCGCGATCATGCCGAGCCCTGAGACGGCGGCGCGCGGGCGGGCGCTGTTGAGGTCTCGCGTCGAGGCGGCGCCCCGCTTCGTGGCCGAGCTGCTCGATCGACGATCGCTGCTCGAACGCTTGCCGGGCGAGCTGCCCCGCTGTCTGGTGACGACCGGAATCGGAACGTCGCAAGGGCATGCGCGCCACCTTGCCGAGGTCGCCTCGCGTTATGCAGGGCAGCCCGCGCGTTTCGCCTCGACCGGCTCGCTGGCAGCCGGTGCGCCGCCGCGCTCCGAGGCCGACTGGCTCGTCGTCTTTTCGCAGGGGCTCAGCGCGAACGCGCGGCACGCCCTCGGGCACGTCGAGAGTTGGGGGTGCGTCATCCTCGTGACGGGTCTCTCGCCCGAGACCTCCGAGGCCGACGGATCGACGGCAGAGAAACGCGCGTGGCTCGAGGGTCTCGAGGCGCGGGGAGTGATTCGTCTCGATCTGGGATGCGGGGCCGAGTACGGAGCCCTGCTACGGGTCATCGGTGCTCGCGCGGGCTACGTCGTGGCCTGGAGTCTGCTGCGAACGCTCATCGCACGGCGGCTCGAAGACGATGCCGCGTTCGCGATCGATCCCGAGCGACTCGAAGCGGCGCAGCGTGAGGCGGCCGAGCGAGCAGGGGAAACCTTTCCGCTCGATCTGCCACTGGCTCCCTTCTTCGCCCCGGAGCGTACCCTGCTGCTGGCCGCGGAAGGCGGAGCCCTCGAGATGGCGGAGCAGCTCACCCTCAAGATCGCCGAGGGCATGCTTCGGCCACAGCCACGTGCCGTCGACGTGCTCGAGTTCGCTCATGGCCCGCTGCAGAGTCTGGCGCTGCAGCCCACCTCGATTCTCTACCTCGCGCCACGAGAGGCGACGCCGGAGGCCGCTCGGTGGCTCGATCGGCTGGCTTCGACCCTCGACCCGGCGCTGCACGACCTGCGCGTGATTCGCGCGGAGCTGTCCTGGCCCTTCGCGGCGCTCGAGTACGAAGCGATCTTCGACGAGCTCGTCTTGCGAGTGCTCGCGGAGACCGAGCGCGATGTCGTCGACTGGCCGGGCGCCGATCGGGAGGCTGCGCTCTACGCTGCGGGCCCGGCGCCCAGCGCGCTCGGATCCGCGGAGCGCCCTCGTGCGCCACGCGCCGCGCGACGCCTGGAAGAGGCGGTCTGGCCGGAGGTGGAGGCGTTGATCCGCGGCGGTCGCCGCACGGCCTTGATCGGCCTGGGGTCGATCGAGCAGCATGGGCCGCACCTGCCGCTGGGGACCGATCGCTGGATCGCCGACGCGCTGCTCGAGGGATTGGTCGATCGGCTGGAGGATGCCATCGCGTTGCCCGCCGTGGCGGTCGGCTGCGCGAGCGAGCATCTCGACTTCGCCGGGACCCTGCACGTCGAACCGCAGACGCTCGAGGCCACGCTCCGCGATCTCCTTCGCTCGCTCCTTCGACACGGCTTCGAGCGTGCGTTCGTCTTCACGGCCCACGGTGGAAACGTCGAGGCGCTGGTCGATATGGAGCCGCGACTCTCCGAGGACGCGCGTCCGCTCGAGCTCCGGATCGAGACCGACCTGCGCGTCGGCGCCATGCAGTCGGCGGCCGTCGGCTCCGAGTCGTTGTCGCCGCTGTCGGCGGGGCCACACGCCGGTGAGTACGAGACGAGCCTGGTCGCCCGCCTTCGCCCCGGTACGATTCGAACCGAGGCGCTCGTACCCGGTCGCATCGTAGAGCCGGGTCACGCGCAGGGGCTCTTCTATCCGAGCCTCAGGCCGAACGCGGAGTCGGGGGTACTCGGCGATCCGTCGGCTGCATCGGCCCTTCGCGGTGGGCGGTATCTCGAGGCCTGGCTCGATCTGCTCGAAGCCGCCTATCGAGCCGCCTTCTCGGGAGAGACCGAGAAGAAGCGCCAGTAGGCGAAGGGCACCCAGAGCGAATAGTAGAGCTGGTTGGGGACGATGCGGATGGCCCAGCCGAGATCGAGCCCCCCGACGACGATCAGCAGGTCGGCCACCAGCCACAGGGCATAGTAGGCGGCGCTGAATCCGAGCAGCGCCTGGATGTAGGCCGCGACCGCCGGCGCATGAATCGCGAGGTCGCGAGCCACCCAAAGCCTCGAGAGCACGATGCAGAATGCGAGGAATCCGGCCTCGTAGATCATCCAGAGCAGCTGGCTGTGGACCTCCGGAACGAGCAATCGGACGACGGCGTAGGCCGTGCCGGCGACGACCGGCACGATCAGCGCGAGACCCGTCGCGCGGACGAATTGGCTGCCCGGACTTCGTTCGGGCCGAGCCACGCCGAGTGCCAGCCAGAGCACGCGCAGATCTCCCAGGAGCACGAAGAAGAAGGGGATCAGCGTCCTGGCCGGACTATCCGCCAGCGCCTCCGCACGCAGCAGCGGACCGGTCGAGATCGGGTCGAGCATCGTGAGGATCGCGAAGGCGAGCGTCATGACCGCCACGAAGCGAGCGGCCTCCGGGACGACCGCGCGGGCCTCATGGGTCGGAACGGTCGCGCGCCACGCGAGAAATGCGAGCGGTATCACGAGCAGTGCGAAAGGGCTCTGGAGGTCGCTGTAATAGACCCCGTGCCACGTGAAGCCGCTCATGACTCAAATGGCTCGATGACGGTCGCGGCGGCTGCCGTCGATCGCCTTCTCGATTCGCTCGAAGAATCGCAGCCGATCGAGGAGCGGATTCAACCATCCCGAAGTCACGCAGTAGGCGCGGTCGTGGTTCGCGCTGTGGTGCAGGGCGTGACGCTCAGGGGTGAGGATCAGCCTCAGCCGCTGGAGGATCCGGGCCAGTGCCGGAGGGTCGGGCGCGTGCGCCCAGCCGTGAAATTGATTGGTCGCCACGAGCGCGGCGGTCAGGCTTAGGCCGAAGAGCGCGAGAAAAGTGGTGCCGAAATCCGAGGGGGTCGGGATCGCGAAGAGGGCGAGCACGACGGGCACGCAGACCAGCGAGTTGTTGCCCGAGACTTCGAAGAAATCGTGACGCGTGATGCTCGAGGAATCGACGTGGTGTTCGCGGAAGGGCGCGATCAGGAGAGGGCCGAGGAACGGCGTCGCGGGATCGAAGTAGCGGTCCGCGAGCCAATGCACGGCACCGGCGAGAAAATCCGCAACGAGGTAGCCGGAGAGCGTGGCCAGGGGGATCGCGAGCGGGAGGACCAGCTCGCTTCCGCCGCGGAGGAGCGCGGGCACGAGATGGATCAGGGCCGCGAGCCAGCAGAGCGAGAAGAGCCCGACCGAGAGGCGATCGATGAGGGCGCGGCCGCGCGGGGTCGGGGCGGCGCAAGACGAGAGTCGTTCGGCTCCGCTGGAGGCGGCTCGGGGAAGCTCGATGTCCGCGTCGCTCGGGCTCGACGCGCGCTCTGCCGACTTCGTCCGCAAGCTGGTCTCCTCGTGACGAACGCCCCTTGAGATCGGTGCGTTCGCGAAGTGTGCCACGAAAAAAGCCGGGGGGCTCCCGATCGGAGCCCCCCGGCCACTGCGGCGCGGATGCGCCTGGATCGTGCGTCGCCTCGGACGCGGGTCACGGACTCCGTCTAGCGATGACCGAGGTGCCGTCGCAACGCGAAGGCATCGTCGTGTCGTACCGGCTTCGAGCGACGAGCGTGTCCGCGATGTCCGCAGTCGTCGTGATGACGATGCGATGCATGCGCCCGCCTGGCATGGCCCCGCTTCCCTTGAAACCTTGCGTGGTCATGATCCCGTGCCCGAAGTCTCCGGCCATGATCGTCGAGGGCCTTCTTGCGAGCCTGTCGCAGTACGCGGTCCCCACGGCGGTCGTAGCGGCGCTCGATCCGGTCGCCCGTTCGATCGAGCTCGCGGGCGAGCGCGTATTCGCCGGAGACCGCTGCGAGCAGGGCCAGTGCGTCGAAGTGCCCGTCGATGACCGCGCCGCGACGATCGAGCCGCCGGTCCGTGCGTCGCGCATCGCGCAACGCGTCGCGCGCCGCGTCGCTGCGGCGCGCTCTTGCTTCGCGACCTCGACCGTCATGCCGGCCGTCTCGGTCTCCTGCCTCGGCGGTGCCCGCGACAGCGATGGCGCCGATCAGCAGTGCGCCCAGAGTGATGAGCCTCATCATGGTCCGTTTCGTCGAATGCATCGGGTTTCCTCCATGCGTTGTTCCGACTGTTCCGTACGTGTGCGTGGGGACCGGATGAAGGCCGAGGCGTTCCCTCCCTAGGGGGGTGATGGACGATTTGTTGCAGCGGCAGGGCTGACCGAGGGGACCGCTCGAAGGGGTCTCAAGCCGGGCCGAGAACCAGGGTCCCGTTGTGCCCGCCGAAGCCGAACGAGTTGGAGAGCGACGGCCCCGGCGTCCAGGCGCGCGCTTCCTTCTGCACGACATCGATCTTCGGCAGCTCCCGGATCGTATTGCTCGAGACCATCGGTCGGTGGAATCAAGCCGTGTTGCATCGAGAGCAGCACCGCGGCGGCCTCCAGTGCGCCCGCCGCGCCCAGCGAGTGGCCGGTCACGCCTTTGATGGACGTGACGATCGGTCCGGGGCCCTGATCGTCGGGGCTGAAGAGGTGCGCGACGCCTTGAGCCTCGGCGGCATCGTTCAGCGGCGTGCTCGTGCCGTGGGCGTTGACATGGACGATCGCGGAGGCCTCGAGGCCCGCGTCTTCGAGGGCGCGCTGCATGCATCGACGCGCGCCCAGGCCGCCGGGGGCGGGGGCCGTGATGTGATGTGCATCCGCCAGGCTGGCGGAGCCCATGACCTCGCCGAGGATCGTGGCGCCACGCCGGGTGGCGCATTCCCACTCCTCGAGAACCAGAACTGCGCTGCCCTCGGAGATCACGAAGCCATCACGACCCGCGTCGAAAGGACGCGACACGCCCGACGGAGACAGCGCCTTCATGTTGATGAAGCCGTTGATCGAGATCGGGGACATTGCCGCCTCGGCGCCGCCCGCCACCACGGCATCGCAGAGACCCCATTGGATCCAGCGCGTCGCCGTGCCGATCGAGTGGGTGCCGGTCGCGCAGGCCGTGGACAGCGTTTCGCACGGACCCTGGAAGCCATGCTGGATCGAGATGGCCGCGGCGCCAGCATTGGCCATCATCATGGGAACGGTAAAGGGAGAGACGCGCCTCGGCCCCTTTCGGTCGAGCACGAGGGTCTGGTCTTCGTGGGTCTGTACGCCGCCGATGCCGGTGCCGACCATCACGCCGATGCGTTCCGGATCGAGCGCGAGGGGCCCTGCCTGCGCGAGCGCCTCCTGGGCAGCGGCCACCGCGAACTGCTCGAAGCGATCCGCGCGCCGAATCGCCTTCGAGTCCTCGTAGTAGTCGGCGGCGTCGAAGTCATGCACGCGACGCTCGCCGGTCGGCTGAGGCGCGAGCAGCCCGCGCCAGTAGGCGTCCTTGCCGATTCCGACCGGCGAGATCACCCCGATGCCCGTGACCGCCACGCGGCGTTTCTGACTCATCGTTCGCATCCTATTCGCTTCTGTCGCGTGGTGGTGTTCGTGGGCGGGAGCCGATTCGGGCCGCTCGAGGGTCGCTGTTGCTTCAGCTCGGATCCTGCCACCGGATCAGCGCGCTGCCCCACGTCATCCCAGCCCCGAACCCGGAGAGCAGCACCAGGTCGTCATTCTCGAGGCGCCCGCTCTCGATTGCGTCGACGAGGGCCAGCGGGATCGAGGCGGAGGACGTGTTGCCCGTTCGATCGAGCACCAGCGCGGCACGCTCTTGCTCGATCCCGAGTCGGTCGCAGGCCGCCCGGATGATGCGGAGATTCGCCTGATGCGGGACGAGCAGCTTGATCTGATCGGGCCGCACCTTGGCCTGCTCGAGGGTCCGGTTGGCCGAATCGACGAGCACGCGCACGGCCCGCTTGAACACCTCGCGCCCGTCCATCTTGATGAAGCCACCGACTTCCGCCTCGAGAATCTGTCGGGCGGAGCCGTCGAGCCCGAGGTCCCAGGAAATCAGCTGTCCCTCGTCCGCGACGGATTCGAGCACGAGCGCGCCGCCCCCGTCACCGAAGAGCACGGCCGTATTGCGGTCGCTCCAGTCGGTCAGGCGGCTGAGCGTCTCCGCGCCGATCAAGAGCACGCGCTTGCTGCCGGCGCCGAGCATGCCATTGGCCACGACCAGGCTGTAGACGAATCCCGAGCAGGCTGCGTTCACGTCGAAGGCTCCCCCGGAAAGACCCAGCTCCTGATGGACGCGGGCGGAGGTGGCTGGAACCGATTGATCGGGGGTCGTCGTCGCGAGAATCATCAGGTCGATCGAGGCAGGGTCGACTCCGGCCTTGTCGAGGGCAGCGCGGCCTGCGGCGATGGCGATCTCCGCGGTCGACTCGCCGATGCGGCGCTCGCGAATTCCGCTGCGCTCGACGATCCACTCATCACTCGTGTCGAGCGTCTTTTCGAGGTCGGCGTTCGTCACGACCTTCTCGGGCAGGGCCGTGCCCCAGCCCAGGATGCGCATTCCCATCGTTGCCCCTCGTCTTTCTGAACTTCTTTCTGAGCGTCTTCCTGAGCATCTGCTCGAGCACGTCGAAAGATCGAGATGGCTTCACCCCCTCGGCGTCGCTCCGCCGGGAGGTTTACCACAACCGCGGATCGATGACCGCGAATCCCCCGACGCGCGGCGGTCTCACCCGATTTCGGCTCGACGCGTCTCGCGCCAGACCGAAATGACCCTCATGACATACCACGAGGAGCGTGGACCGGGAGCGACGCCTCGAGAGCGGGGACTCCGAAGGTGATTACCAGAGGCTGATCGGAGATTTGCCCTGCTGGCGCGCGTGGCGGACCCGGTCGCCGCGGCGCCGTCGTCGCATCCGACCCTGAAGCGAGGCCCGGCGCTTTTCCAATCGTTCGGGCGTCGCATCGTGTTGCTTGCGCTTCTCCTTGCGGAACTCGACGAAGGCGTCGAAGGCCTCGATCTCGTGCTTCAGGTCCTGCACCACGAGCTCGACCATGATCGCATCGTCGAGATAGCCCAGACCGGGGACGCGATCCGGAATCAGGTCGTCGGGATCCGCGAAGTACGCCAGCGCGTTCAGGACATGCTTTCGGTCGGCCCCTTCGAGGCGCCAGTCCATATCCTCGATCATGTCCGTGAGCTTGGATAGCTGTGCGATCCGGCTTCGAACGAACTCGGGAGCGTCGGTCTTCCTGACTTCTTCGAGCAGGCCCTTGACCTCGTCGAGGATGACCGACTCGTTCTCCGCATTGCGGCCCTTGCGGACCTTCTGGAGAACCTTCTTGAAATAGCGGATGTCTTTTTCGCTGAGCTCGAACGAGATTTTCATGGCGCGTATTCTAACCGAATTTGAATCGGCCGTGCGTCGTAAAAAACCGGGAAGCAGTCGCCATGCGCGAGCGTTTTGCCGGACGTGGCGCCCCGGATCGGCCTGCGGATCTCGGAAACGGGGCGTCCGGGCCCCGACTTGAAGGACGCGCCGGGCCGGGGGTCAGCGTCGTCGACGAGCGACCTGATTGAGTCGCGCCATGACCAACGATCCCTTCGGCGGCGGGCCCAGCGTGCGGGCCAGCGCGAGGCATCGACGGGCCAGCGCGGGCGTGTTGAGGCGGGAGCCCGCGATGTGTTCGAGGGCGGCCCAGGCGAGCTTGTCGTCTCCGAGGAGGGCGCCCGCATGCGCGCGCTGGAAGTAGTTCTCGCCCGTGCGCTCGCGCGTCAGCAGCTCGTCGATCAGGCCGAGGGCCTCGTGAGCGAGCTCCGGCTTGCGCTCTTCGAGCCGCCAGGCAGCGCGCGCCTGGGACGCGACGTCGAAGAGCAGGTCACCCGGTGGAATCTCCGCGAGCTCGTTCTCGAGACTCTGCAGACGCGTCCAGTCGCGGGCTTCGATGGCGGCGAGCGTCTGGATCAGCACCTGCTCCCTGGCAGTCGGGGGGACGCCGCGCTCGTCGAGCAGCGCCCCGGCGCGAGTCCGGATCAGGCCCGCCCGCGCGCCGGGATTCTCAGGGTCGGCCTCGAAGGCCTGCTGGAGGAGCGTGAGCGCGCGAGCCCGCTGCCCGGCGTCCAGGGCGAGCCAGCCGCGCGAGGAGAGACTGACCGATTCGGGCAAGCGCATCGCGACTCGATTCGCGCGGGGCCGCTCGCCATTCGAAGCCATGCGTCGGAGGACGGCTTCGGGCTGGACCGCCGCGAGCGATCGGGCGGTGAGCGGGTCCTGCGTCTCGAGATTCGCGTCGAAGATGCCGCGATTCGCGAGCGCCCGCGCGGGCGGCAGACGTGTCGTCGCGAGCCGGTTGTGATCGTCCGTGTTCAACGGGTATCCGTCGGCGAGCGCCTCGACACCGGCGTCGTCGAGTGTCCAGCTCGCGAGCAGATCCTCGACCCGGTGGATGCCCTGGGCGGCAAAGTCGGCTCGAGCAGCGGCGAGGGCGCGGGGCCCCGACTCCACCAGATCGATCGGTTCGTCCGACGCCATGAAGACGAGCGCCGCGGGCACCGGGCGATAGACGTGGACGTATTCGAAGACGTCGCTCATCGCCGCCATCAAGCTTCCGAAGAGCGGCACGTCCACGAAGCCCTGGCCGATCCATTGAATGAAGATCCCGCCGGGCTCGAGCTTCGACTTGGCGAGCTCGAAGAATTCGCGCGTGTAAAGGTGGGAGGCGCCGGAGGTCCAGGGATGAGAGGGCTGGGAGACGATCGCGTCGTAGACCTTGTCGGTCAGATGCATCGCACCCCGCGCATCGCCCAGTCGAAGGTGCACGCGGGGATCGGCGAAGGGATCTCGCGCCCGCGGCATCAGCTTGTTGGCGACGACGACCTCTTCCTCGAGCTCGATGACGTCGATCGAAGTCACGGTGGCCGCGGTCGCCTCGAGCGTCTTTGCGCCGCCGAGCCCGATGATCAACATCTCTCTGGTCTGCTCGGGGCGCGCCGCGGTCGGAAGCAGCGAGAGCCAGGCCGTCTCGTTCGGCCGGATATTGGGCATCTCGGCTCGATCGACGCCCGACTCGGGGAGTCCGTTGGTGAGCAGCCGCCAGCCGCGATGGTCTTCGACGACGGTGACCGTCGCTGAGCGTCCGACACCGAGGTAGTAGAGTGAGCCGTTCATGCGCTGTCCGCTGATGGCGGAATGCAGCAGCAGATTGGTCGGCTGCGGCAGGCCAACGCCGACTGCGCCCATCAGGCTCGCGCTGGCAAGGCCGGCCACCAAGGCATGGCGCGGTGCCGCGAACCAGGCTGCGATCATCGAGAGGGCGAGGCTCGTGACGACGCCCACCAGGGCCGTGTTCTCGAATCCGAGGATCGGAAGCAGGAAGAAGCCCGCCAGAATCGCGCCGACGATGGAGCCGACCGTGTTCCAGGCGTAGACGCGCCCGGAGACGGCGGCCGCTTCGTCGGCGTCGTGGGCCAGCATCCGGACGGCGAAGGGAAAGGTCGCACCGATACACAGGGTGACCGGCAGCAGGATGATGCCGGCGGCGGCCGCCCCGGGTGCTGGGCTGGCGGGACTTGCACCGACGGCATGCGCGAGGTCGGGGAGCCGATCGGCGGCCCGAAAGGCCAGATAGGCCAGCACGCCCGAGCCGAGCTGCGCGATCGCGAAGCCCCTCGCGGCGGCCTCTCGGGTCCTCGCGAAGCGAGCGGCGAGGGCGCTGCCGAGGGCGATGCCCAGCAGGAAGCTCGAGAGCATGGAGGCGAAGGCGGCCGTGCTGCCGCCGAGCACCTGGCCGAGCAGCCTGGTCCAGAGCACCTCGTAAAGGAAGGACACGGCTCCCGACAGCGTCATCGCCGGAAGGATCCAGTGGAAGCTCGTCTTCGAGCGGGCCGCCGGCGCCGCGTCGTCGGCGGGCATGCCGGCGATGCCGCGCGCGAGCGCCGCCGCCGCCACGAACACGATCGCGTTGCCGAAGATGCCGATATACACGGTGTGTCGAAGGCCGAAGGCCGGCAGGAAGTAGAAGGCGGCGACCAGCGTGCCGGCGATCGCGCCGAAGGTATTGATCGCATAGAGCACGCCGATGCGCGGTCCGACCTGCGCGTCTTCGGAGACCGCATAGCGCGCGAGCAGCGGCAGCGTTGCGCCCATCAGCGCGGTGCATGGAGCCAGGACGACGAAGGAGCCGAACAAGTGAAAGAGCGCCGTCGTCAGCGCCATCGCTTCGGGCGGCGCGGCGAGCCCGCCGGCCAGCGCGATGTAGAGCGCCTGCACCGCACGAATCAGCAGCGGGACGCAGAGCGCGCCGACCGCGATGCCCAGCTCGAGCAGTCCGTAGGCCAGGACCGGACGCGTCAGGCGGCCGACGATGCGCGACGCGATCGCTGCGCCGAGGGCGAGCCCGCCCATGTAGGCGGCCAGAACCGCGACCACGGCCAGCTCGGAGGTTCCGAAGAGGAAGGCGAATTCCCGCGTCCAGGCCGTCTGGTAGAGCAGCGCCGCGAAGCCCGAGACGAAGAAACAGACCAGCAGCAGGAGGAAGCGGAGATCCATGATGACTCTTCGGGTTCCTGTGGTGTGAGCCTGACGGAATCCGAACTCGATTCGGATCCGTCGGGATCGGTTGTCCAGGACGCCTCGCCCTTGATTCGAAGGCCGGAGTGGACCACCGGGTGTAGCGCGCCGCCGACCCTCTTGGCGAACTCGCGGCCGAAGTCAGCGCGGAAGTCAGCGTAGAAGCCGATGCCGGAGTTGCCGCGGGCTTACCGCTCGGTTGCGGCAGAGCGTGCGGCGGCCGCCCTTGCGTCGCTTCGTCGCAGGTCGCGGGGCAGTCCGAGTCCGCGCTCGCCGATCACGTTGCGCTGGATGTTGGAGCTGCCGGCGGCGATACCCGAGGCGAGCTCGAAGAGGTATTGGTCGATCCAATCCGTCTCGTCCGCTGCAGTCGATACGGAGTCCCAGGTCGAACGCGTGGGCGCGAGCAGTCCGTCGTCGCCGATCAGGTCGTAGCCGAGCTGTGCGATGTGCTCGCCGATCTCCGTTCCGTACAGCTTGTTCACCAGCAGCGGCAGCATCACCTTCGCGTCTTCGCCTCTGGCCGCCGCCGACAGCTGGCGCAGGGTCATCGTCTCGGCGCAGCGCACCTCGCCCTCGATCTCGGCGAGCCGCTGGCGAATCACCGGATCCTCGACCGCCGGCCGACCCGCTCGCTGCGTGGATCGAGCGAGGGAGAGCACGGCGTCGAAGCGCTGGCGCAGGCGCGGACCGCCCCCGAGATTGCGCTCGTACTTCAGGTTCGCCCGCGCCACGCTCCAGCCCTGGCCGCGCTCACCCACGATCCAGCTGGCGGGCGTCCGAGCGTCGTCGAAGAAGACCTCGAAGAAATGGGTCGCCCCGGTGATCTGCTTGAGGGGCCGTACGTCGATCCCCGGCTGGCTCATCTCGAGCAGCAGGTAGGAGATCCCGGCGTGTTTGTCGGCGTCCGGCTCGGTCCTGAACATGCCGAACATGAAGCCCGCGCGATCCGCGTCGCTCGTCCAGATCTTCTGGCCGTTGATCACCCATTCGTCGCCTTCGAGTCGGGCCGTGCTGCGCAGCGAAGCGAGGTCGCTGCCCGCTCCGGGCTCGCTGTAGCCTTGACACCAGATCGCGTCGCCGAGAAGCGTGGGTGGAATGAACTGCGCGCGCTGCCAGTCGGCGCCGGCCTCGAGCAGCGTCGGGACGATCATGCCCGTGCTCTGCGGGCTCAGTCGCCAGGAGTAGGGGGAGGCGTCGAAGAGCTCGGCGACGATCGTCTCGAGGATCGGGTCGAAGGGCTGCTCGGAGCCGCCGAAGCGTTTCGGGATGTGCCGATAGACGTATCCGCGCTGGATCGCCGCCTCGAGAAAGAATCGGCGGTCGAGGTCGGCGGGCAGCTCGGCGAGGAATCGTGCGACCTCTTCGCGCAGGACGTCGTACTCGGGCCCGTATTCGAGATCCATTTCGAAGTTGCTCCTCGCCGCGCGTCGGGGGCTACCAGCTCGACAGCTGCGCCAGTCGTTCGCGATGGGTCGCGGGACCGCCGAGCCAGGTTCGATCGTGCATCGCGCGCTTCAGCCAGAAGTGGACGTCGCACTCCCAGGTGAAGCCGATTCCGCCGTGGAGCGAGACCGCATCGCGGCCGATCTGCACGACGCGGTCGGTGATATGCGCCTTCGCGATCGCCGCCTCGCGCGCGACCTCTTCTCGGCGATGATCGAAGGCGTAAGCGGCCATCCAGACGAGACCGCGCATCGGCTCGGCCTCCATCGCCATGTTCGCGAGCTGGTGCTTGACCGCCTGGAACTGCGCGATCGGCGTTCCGAACTGCTCTCGTGTCCGGGCATAGTCCACGGTCATTCGAATCAGCTTCCAGGCCGCGCCGAACGCGTCCGCTGCGAGCAGGATCCGAGCGGCCTGCATCAGATCGTCCGCGACCTGTGCATTCTCCGTGAGCCACTCCACCGGGGCTCCGTCGAAGTGGACATGCGCCAGCGCGCGACCGCGGTCGACGCCGTCGACCGCGCTGAGTCGCATGCCGGACGCGCCCTTTTCGACGATCCCGAGGCCTCCGCCTTCGATGCCGATGACCAGCAGGTCCGTGTGCGGTCCCGCCTCGGCGAATCGCTTCGTGCCGAAGAGAAGACCGTCGCGCGCCGCGAGCGACCAGTCCTCCGGCTCCCACCGATCGGCGTCCTCCGCGATGGCGATCCCGCCGATCGTCTCGCCAGCGGCAAGTTGCGGAAGCCATTTCTCACGTTGCGCGTCGTTGCCGCCGCGGAGAAGGGCGAGCGTTGCGAGCGCGTGTCCGAGGAAGGGCCCGGGGGCTGCTGCTTCCCCGAGCACCTCGAAGGCGAGGGCGAGGTCGAGCATCTCCAGTCCGGATCCGCCGAGCGCCTCAGGCACGATCAGACCCGGGAGGCCGACCTGAACGGATCGCTGCCAGAGCTCGGCATCGAAGCCCGCGCCGGCATCGAATTGCGCGCGCAGCTTCGCGGGCGGCAGCTCTTCGCGCAGGAAGCGCCGCAGGGTTTCCTGCAGCATTTCCTGCTCCTCGGTCAGTCCGAAATGCATGGCGCGTCCTGGCTCGCTCGCGGGAGGTATCGGGTCGCAGCGGCGCGGATCATTCTCGCAATTCGCAGCCACCTCGGCACCCGCGGATTTGCGCTTTCCCGGCGATCGATCGGATGCCCGTGCCGAATCATTCCTGCGACAGCGCGATCAGGCTCATCGTCCGCGGGCCGTGTGCGCCGAGCACGAGCGCCTGCTCGATGTCGGCGGTCTTCGAGGGGCCGCAGAGGAACCAGCCGAAGCCCGTGGTCTCGAGGTCGATGCGCTGGTAGGCCTGGTGCAGCGTCGGGACGAGCGCCGTCTCGTCGACCAGGACGATGAGATGCTCCGCCAGCAGCGCGGCGGCTCGCTCGAGGGAAGTCGCGGGTCGCTGCCACACGGCTCCGTTCTCGACGACGGCGAGCTCCGCGCGCAGCACGCAGATCTCGAGCGGCGCGAGCGCGTGGACCTGGCGGGCGGTGACGCCGACGCCGCGCGGCGACAGCGTGCCCGCCGTCTGCTCGTCGACGCCTGCGCCCAGGAAGAGCTGCTCCACGGCGTCGAGCTCGAGGGGCCACTCGATCGCGCGGGCCCAGTCACGACGGCTCGCGCGCTGCAGGGATCCGCCGGCCTGCTCGACGCGAGCCGCCAGGGTCGCGAAGGGATCCGCCGGCATGGGCGGGGGCGGCACGCGCGTCGGAGCCGGGGCGTCCCTGGGCCCGGCGGCTTCGAGTCGGGCGAGGATCTCGTCGCGCGCGCCGCTCATCGCTGCGTCCGCCGTGTGGATTCCGGTCGCTCCCGAGCCGCTGTCTGCCGGGGGCGATGGAGCTCCCGGAAGCTCTTCGGCGGAATCTCGGGCAGCGCGCGCTCGCGCGTCCAGGGCGTCGCGAGCGCGTCGAGCCACGCGGCGGGCAGCTTGCGAGCGATGCGACGGCCCAGGCGTGTGACGATCCGGTAGAGGCGCGGTCGCAACATCAACTGACTGGCCACCCGGAACGCGAGCCGGCGGCGCGGCGCGTGATGGCCTTCGTCTGCGAGGCGCCCGCGCCAGGCCAGCAGCTGATGGTGGAGCGGGATCTTGACCGGACACACCTCGCTGCAGGAGCCGCATAACGTGCAGGCGTGGGGCAGCTCCGCATGCTTCGCTGGATCACGATCGGGCTCGATCACCGATCCGATCGGGCCGGGCAGCGTCGTTCCGTAGCTGTGGCCGCCGCTGCGGCGATAGACCGGGCAGGTATTCAGACAGGCGCCGCAACGGATGCAAGCGAGTGCTTCGCGAAGGGCCGGCTGCGCGAGCAGGCGGCTCCGGCCATTGTCGACGATCACGATGTGCAGCTCGGGGACGGGCAGAGCGTCCGTTCCTTCGATCCGGGGAGGATCCGGATCAGGTGCCCTCGGGCCCCGGAAATGAGAGGTATAGGTCGAGATCGGCTGGCCGGTCGCGGAGCGGGCGAGGAGCCGGAGGAAAGGAGCGAGATCTCGCTGCTCCGGAATGATCTTCTCGAGGCCGACCGACGCGACGTGCAACAAGGGCAGCGCCGTTCCGAGATCCGCGTTGCCCTCGTTGGTCACGACCACGAGGGCCCCGGTCTCGGCGACGGCGAAGTTCACGCCCGTCAGTCCCGCTTGCGCGCCGAGGAAGCGCTCTCGCAGGTCCCGCCGCGCGACGGCGGTCAGCGCGTCCGGGTCGATGAGATCGGGAGGGCTCCCCATCTCGCGTGCGAAGAGCTCGCCCACCTCCTCACGGCGCAGATGGATCGCGGGCATGACGATGTGACTGGGCGGCTCGTGCCGGAGCTGCACGATCCGCTCGCCGAGATCGCTGTCGACGATTTCGATCCCGTGCCGCTCGAGTGTCGGGTTGAGCCCGCATTCCTCCGTCAGCATCGACTTGCTCTTCACGACTCGCCGGACGCTGCGCTCCTGCAGCAGGCCCAACACGATCCGGTTGTGCTCGTCCGCGTCCCGCGCCCAGTGAACGACGGCGCCGGCCCGCGTCGCTTCCCGCTCGAATCGGCGCCACAAATCGGGCAGTCGGGACAGCGCCTCACGCTTGATCTCGGCGGCTTCGACCCGGAGCGCCTCCCAGTCTGGGACGAGATCCGCCGCGCGATCACGCTTTGCGCGAACGAACCAGAGCGCCTCGTCGTGCCAACCGGTGCGCGCCGCATCGGCAACGAACTCTCGCGCACGACTAACGTGCCCCATCGGGGCTCCATGCGTCCGCGGGAAGGCACTCGGCGAGGATCTCGGCCACGTGCATGACGCGCAGTGTCATTTGGCGCTTGCGCGCCAGGCCTTCCAGGTGAAGGAGGCACGAGACATCGGTCGAGGTGAGGACCTCGGCCCGGCCGCGCTGATGGTCCGCCAGACGATCGAGTCCCATGCGACTCGATACCGCGTCCTCTTCGATCGAGAAGATTCCCCCGAAGCCGCAGCACTCGTCCAGGCGCGTCAGGTCGATCCGGGAGAGCTCCGGGATGCCCTCCAGCAGCAGCGCAGCGGGATCGATGCGCGCTTCGCCGCGTGATTCACTGGGGCTGCCGAGGCCCAGCTCGCGGAGCGCGTGGCAGCTGGCGTGCAGTCCGACTCGATGGGGGAAGGGCCTCCAGCCGCCGGGGAGCTCGCCCTGCGTCACGAGGAACTCGCAGAGCTCGAAGGTATTCGAGGCGATCCGCTCCGATCTCGCATCGGGCACCAGACGTTCGAGATGCTTGCGGATCGTCGATGCGCAGCTGCCCGAGGGCGTGACGATGGCGTCGAATCCGTCGAATAGCGTCGCGAAGCGGACGGCGAGGCGGCGCGCCTGCTCCGATTCCCCGGCGGTCAGGAATGGCTGACCACAGCAAGTCTGATCTTCGGGAAAGGCCGGCTCGATTCCCATGGCCCGCAGCAGCGTCACGGTGGCGAGCCCGACGTCGGGCTTCAGCTGATCCACGTAGCAGGGAATGAAGAGCGCGACGCGCATGCGAACGACTCCGAGTCGCGGCGGACCGTGGGTGATGAGGCCTCGGGCAGGGCCGCCGAGCATAAGCCGATCGCACTCCGCTGAGAAGGGAGCGCAGCCGCGAGCCGGGGCGTTTTCGAAGCGATCACAGGGACTTCGGCTTTCAACCGATCGCTCGCCTCGCCGCTCGGCCTCGCGCGCCCTGGCGCTGCGGATGGGTGTCCAAAGCGCTCCAGTGCCGGGCCGAGGGGCGCAGCCCGCCCCGCCGCGCGGCGAAGCACGAAGTGGATCTCCGCCATTTGGTGCGGCCCCGTCCCTGCTCGTCGCAGGCGCTGCGGCCGCGTGACCGTGGCCGCGCTTTGCGAAGCCTCGCGCGGGGTGCTCAGGACCCTGGCTGGGCTCACGCGTCTCACGTTCCGTCAGAACTCGGCGGCGCGATTCAAGGGCCTCGGCCGCCAGTGGACTCGCAAGAGTTCGAGCAAAACCCAAAAAATCGCTTGGAAATCCGATCGAGATTCGAAAGAATACGGGCGCGCCCCAGATTCCTCAGATCAGCACCTCGCCGGCCGACCCATGACCGGCGGGTCGTTCGTTTTGAGGACCCGTCGTCGAATGCCGTCTCGATCCCGATCTCGCCTCGCGAGATCTCAGAGCGGTGTCGCGGTGACGTGGTCTTTCGGCGCATGCAATGCCAATGCATAAGCGATCGGAGGGCTACGTCGGAACGCGCTTCCCCAACAAACCTGTTTCTCGTCCGCTCCATGACCTCACGCCGCGGTCTGCGAGACGACCGACGGCTGGGTATCAATCAGTCCGCTCGAGATCGGATCGGGGCCCGTGCCTCTCGCCTGCTCGTCGGGGCTGGTCGGCACACGCGCCGGGAGCACCGGGCCGGCCAGGGCCCCCGCGACGATCATCGGTGCTGCTCTGGCGGGGATGCGGTTCGAGGGGAGCGGTTGCAGAACGTTGCAGAACGTTGCAGAACGATGTGCCTCTGGGTGTGGTCATTACGTGAAGAGGTGTAGTGTCGAGGGTCCCGCATGATCCCGACCGCCAGACGGGGTCGGTCATCAGCAGGGCAGATTCAACGGTAGTAGCGGTAGTAACATGGGCTGACTAACGGGAGTCTGGACGACATTCCGAGCTGGACGATCAGAGTCGAGCGGGATCCGACCAGGGGCCGACGACGGGACGATCGAAGCCACGCACGACGCGAACTAGCATCGTGGGTTGAGTAGAAAAGTCGATTTGGTCTTATTAGGACCGAGGAGAGATTGAATGGTGACCTTCAGGGCAAAGACGAGCGGGATCGTCTACGCCGTTGGCCAGGCCGCGAGCCGGGCCGCAAGTCATGCAACGCACGCTGCAGTCGGATTCATGGCGATTTCGCTGCTTGCGTCGAGTGCCGGGGCTCAGCAGCTCGACCCGCCGATCGATGCGCGCGTCAAGGCCAATCAGGCCGGCGCGGAGTCGCAGAAGCGCGTCGAGGGGATCGCTTCGGCGACCGATACGCTGATCGCCGAGTTCCGCCTGACCAACAAGAAGATCGAGTCTCTCAATATCTTCAATAATCAGCTCGGTCAGGTCATCGCCTCGCAGAACGAAGAGCTCGCGTCGCTCCAGCGGCAGATCGATAGCGTCGAAGAGGTGGGTCGCGCGGTCACGCCGCTGATGCTCAAGATGATCGAGGCGCTCGACAACTTCGTCGCGCTCGACGTCCCGTTCCTCCTCGACGAGCGCAAGAACCGCGTGAACGGCCTTCGCGTGCTGATGCGCCAGTCCGACGTCGCCGAGCCCGAGCGGTATCGGCGCATCCTCGAGGCCTATCAGATCGAGAGCGACTACGGCCGCACCATCGACGCCAATCCGGGGGTCATCAGTAAGGACGGCATCGACGTTCCCGTCGACTTCCTGCGGATCGGCCGGATCGGCCTGATGTACAAGACCCGGGACGCGTCGGAGTACGGTGTCTGGAACCAGGAAACGAAGCAGTACGAGACGCTCGACTCGAGCGACTATGCCAACTGGATCGATGAGGGGCTGCGCGTCGCGAAGAAGCAGTCGGCGCCCCAGCTGATTCGAGTGCCCCTTCCGCAGCCCAAGTCTGGAGGCAATAGCTGATGTCTATCGTCGCAGCCGGGAGGCGGATCGCCTCTCTCGAAGCAATGCGTTCTCTCGGAACGCTGACCCTGGCCTCCGCTCTCGCCGTTGGCCTCTTTCCAGCAACCTCGCTGGCCCAGGATTCGCAGCCCTCGTCTCCGGCGATGGTCATCGAGTCGCCGACCGCTACGACGGTGGATCAGCTCCTCGAGCAGGTTCGGCAGGGCTACGAAGTCGAGAAGATCGAAGACAAGGAGCGCGAGCGACGATTCGCCGAGGCGCGAGACGAGCAGAAGGAGATGCTCGCCGCTGCCAAGGCTCGTGAGGCCCGCGCCGAGGCGCGCAGTCAGGCGCTCGAGAAGGAGTACCAGGAGAAGGAAGTCAAGATTGCGGAGCTGACCGAAGCACTGGATCAGCGGATGGGCAATCTCGGCGAGCTCTTCGGTGTGACGCGCCAGATCTCGGGTGATACCCGAGGCAACCTCGAGGCCTCCATCACGACCGCTCAGTTCGGGATGGAGCGGGTCGAGTTTCTGGAGGAGCTCGGCCAGAGCAAGGAGCTGCCCTCGATCGCAGAGCTCGAGAGGCTGTGGGCAGAGCTCGTGCGCGAGATGGTCGAGCAGGGCAAGGTCGTCGAGTTCGAAGCCGACGTCTACACCTCCGGCGGCATCGAGAAGCGCGAAGTGACCCGCGCGGGCGTGTTCACGGTCGTTTCGAACGGCGAGTACCTGCTCTGGGATCCCAACCAGGGGCAGCTGCAGGAGCTGAGCCGCCAGCCTCCGGCACGCTTCCGCGACACGATCTCCGAGTACGAGAAAGGGAATGAAGGCGAGCTGACCGGGCTGGCCGTGGATCCTTCGCGAGGCTCGTTGCTGGCGGTTCTGATCGAGACGCGGCAGCTGACCGAGCGCATTCCCGAGGGTGGAGCGGTCGGCTACGCGATCATCGGTCTCGGTGTGATCGCCGTCCTCCTCGGCTTCTACAAGATGCTGATCCTCTTCATCACGGGCCGGAAGGTGGCGGCCCAGAAGAAGAACAGCCGTCCGGATCCGGGCAATCCCCTTGGTCGGATCCTCGGTGTCGCCAAGGACAACCCGGACGTGGATCGCGAGCAGCTCGAGCTGATGCTCGACGAAGCGGTGCTTCGCGAGTCCGGCAAGCTCGAGAGCTTGATCTGGCTCGTGCGCATCGTCTCGGTCGTGGCCCCGCTGATGGGACTACTCGGAACGGTGACCGGTATGATCAAGACCTTCCAGTCGATCACGCTCTTCGGTGCGGGTGATCCGCGAATGATGGCAGGGGGTATCTCGGAGGCACTCGTGACGACGATGCTCGGTCTGGTCACGGCGATTCCGTTGGTACTGCTGCATGCCGCGCTCGCGAACAACACCAAGAAGATCGTGGACACACTCGACGAGCAGAGCGCGGGCCTGATCGCGCAGCAGGAATAGTCGAACGCCATGGGTCAGATGATTCTGGATGTGCAGGCCTTCCTGGAGACGGGTGGAGGTGTTCTCAACTTCATCGGCCTCATCACGATCTTGATGTGGACGTTGATGCTGGAGCGCTTCTGGTTCTACTACCGGGTCTTTCCAGGCGTTGCAGACCGGGTCCAGCGAGAGTGGGAAGCAAGAGCCGACCACGCTTCCTGGGCCGCGCATCAGATCCGTCGACTCAAGGTCTCGGAGCTGCGAATCGAGCTGGAAGACGGGCTCGCCTATATCCGGGTGCTCGTGGCGCTTTGCCCTTTGCTCGGGCTGCTCGGAACGGTCACCGGGATGATCGAGGTCTTCGACGTGATGGCAATCGCCGGTAGCGGAAACGCCAAGGCGATGGCGGGAGGAGTGTCGAAGGCGACGATTCCGACGATGGCCGGGATGGTGGCTGCGCTGTCCGGTCTGATCCTGTCGGCTCGGCTCGAGCGATTCGCGGCGGAAGAGGGCGAGCGGCTGGCCGATCGCCTCGAGATCGAACACGGAGGGAATCATCAATGAGACGCCGACGATCCTCGAATCTGGACGAAGCCGAGGTCGACCTGACCCCGATGCTGGATGTCGTCTTCATCATGTTGATCTTCTTCATCGTGACGGCCTCGTTCGTGAAGGAGGTCGGTCTCGATCTGAACCGGCCGCCGCCGGGCAGCAACCAGGCTCAGGTCAGGAACGAAAACGAGAACATCCTGGTCCAGATCACGAACGAAGGGCTGATCTTCATCGATCGCCGGTCGGTCGACATCCGGGCCGTGCGGGCGAACATCGAGCGCCTTCACGCCGAACGACCGAACGGACAGGTCATCGTGGCGCCGGGCGGCGCGTCGGAGAACGGCCTCCTCGTGGAGGTCATGGATCAGGCCCGCCTGGCCGGGGTCAGCGACATCGCCCTCGCCGCGGAGATGAACTAGTCATGGCCGCGGCACGATTCCTGATCGCTTTCGGACTGGCCGGATTCGTGACCTTCGGGCTCTTCTACCTGATGCAGAGCATGATCGGTGTCGAGGGCGAGCTCAAGGAGGGCGGCGGCATCAAGGTGGTCGACTTCGTGCGCGTGAAGCGGTCCGAAGAGGTCAAGAAGAAGGAGCGCGAGCCCCCGCGCAAGGAGAAGATCGACGACACGCCGCCGCCCCCGGACTTCACCATGGACCAGACGACGACCATGGAAGGCGGCGGTCTGGGCATCGCGGCCGCGGTCGATGCGTCGATGAGTCTCGACACGGGTGGCGGCTTCTCGATGGCTTCGGCGGATGGCGATGCGGTGCCGATGGTGCGCGTGCCGCCGCAGTACCCGGAACGCGCGCTCCAGCGCGGCATCGAAGGACGGGTACTGATCGAGTTCACGATCAGCAAATCGGGCGGCGTCAAGGACGCCAAGGTGATCGCCGCGGAGCCGAGCAACATCTTCAACAAAGCGGCGATCAAAGCTGTCCTGCAGTGGAAGTACAACCCCAAGATCGTCAACGGCAAGGCCGTCGAGCAGGTCGGAGTGCGCATCGCCATTCCTTTCAAGCTCGGTAACGAGCAGACCTGATCACGCATGGAGTGGGTGGAACAATGATGTCGAATCCGTCATCCGGTCCCGATCGCGATCTCTCCCGGGGGCACGGCTTTCGATCGGAGCGTCTTCATCGGGGCGTGCGTGTACGCATCGTCCTGATCGCTTCGGTCTGCGCCTTCGCGATGACCCTGTTGGTCGGTGCCGCGAACGCCCAGAACGCGCAGTACTCCTTCAGTGAGCGAAACCTGAAGAAGATGGCGAAGGTCTACGAGCTGCTGCAGCTCGAAGGCACCGAGGCCGAAGTCGCGGCCGCACGCGCCGAAGCCAAGGAGATTCTCGAGGGCATCAATCTGAATCGCGCGAAGCCGTACGGAAGGGCTCGCATCCATCAGACCCTGGGCGGCCTGGCCGTTCAGGAGGAACGGCACGAGGAGGCCCTCAAGCACCTCGAGGCCTGCGTCGCCGAAGAGGCGCTCCAGCCCGAGGAGCAGCTGCGCAGTCTGTTCATGGTCGGCCAGCTGCAGACGATGCTCGAGCGCTACGACGATGCGATCGTGACGCTCGAGAAGTGGATCTCCCAGGTCGAGAGCCCGGCGCCGGCGTCGTACTACACGCTCGCGGTCACCTACTACCAGGCACAGCGGCCCGATGATGCAGTGGCTCCGGCGAAGAAGGCGGTCGAGCTCGCAGACGAGCCGCGTGAGCCCTGGTACCGACTCCTGCTCTCCCTCTACCTGGAGCGACAGGAATACGAAAACGCGCTGGCGCTGCTCGACGACATCATCCTGAAGTATCCCAAGAAGGCCTACTGGTCGCAGATGGCGGCGATCTACTCGCAGCTCGACAATATGCCGAAAAGTCTCGCCGTTCAGCAGCTCGCGAAGATCGAGGGATTCATCACCGAAGATCGAGACCTCACGCGCATGGCCCAGATGTTCATGGTCGAAGGCCTGCCGCATCGCGGTGCCGAGATCATGAAGCAGGGCCTCGAAGACGGGTCCATCGAGCCGACGAAGCAGGCCTACCAGACCTATTCAGACACCCTGCTGCAGTCGCGAGAGTGGGCGCTGGCCGTCGACCCGCTGGCCAAGGCCGCGGAGCTCGGTGACGACGGGTCGCTCTTCGTGCGACTGGCGCAGGTGAACCTCCAGCTCGGGGAGTGGGCCGGCGCGCGGGATGCATTGAATCGCGCCTTCGACAAGGGCGGCCTCACCGACGAAGGCCAGGCGCATATCCTGTTCGGCATCGCGGCGGCGAACGACAAGAAGTGGAACATGGCGTTGTCTGCCTTCAAACGCGCAGAGCGCTTCGACGGAACGGCCGAGACCGCCCGGAAGTGGCAGGCCTACATCGAGCGCGAGAAGGCCCGCCTCGGCGTCACCGACTGAGACGACGATCCAGCGCCCACCGTGCAAGCGTTCAATTTCTCAGACTTGAACGAGGCCATCGCCGCCGCGGTCCCCGGCCGAGAGGCGCTCGTCTGGCGCGATCGCCGCATCACCTATGCCGAGCTCGCTTCGCGCAGTCGCCGGCTCGCCGGCTATCTGCATCAGCGCGGGCTCGGTGCGCACACCGAGCGCTCGGAGCTCGCTGGCCACGAGTCGGGCCAGGATCATGTCGCGCTGTATCTCTACAACGGCAACGAGTATATCGAAGGGATGCTCGGCGCCTTCAAGGCCCGCGCCGCCTCGTTGAACGTCAACTACCGCTATGTCGAAGAGGAGCTCCTCTATCTCTTCGACAACTCGAGGGCGCGCGCGATCCTCTACCACGCGGCCTTCGCCGATCAGGTGGCCGCGGTTCGGGATCGGCTTCCCCAGCTCGAGGTCTTGATCCAGGTGGCGGACGAGTCCGGTGCGCCACTCCTGCCCGGTGCCGTCGACTACGAAGACGCGATCGCCTCCGTTCCGGACGAGCTGCCTCCCGTGACGCCCTCGCCGGATGATCTCTACATCCTGTACACGGGGGGAACGACGGGCATGCCCAAGGGCGTGCTGTGGCGGTCGGACGACATCTTCGTCGCCGCGATGGGCGGACGGTCCGTCAATGGAGACGCGTTCGAGAGCCTTGATGCCATCGTGGAGGCGGCGGTCTCGGGACCAGCCGTTCGAAGCCTGTGCGGCCCGCCCTTCATGCACGGCGCGGCCCAGTGGATGGCCTTCAACATGTTTCGCATGGGGGCGACCGTCGTCGTCCCGAACGTGGTGGACCGCTTCGACGCCCGGGACTACCTCGAGACGATCGTGCGCGAGCGGTGCATGACCGCGACGATCGTCGGCGACGCGTTCGCCGCGCCACTCATCGACGAGCTCGATCGCGTCGACTACGACCTGTCGGGCCTCTTCGTGTTGAGCTCTGGCGGGGCTCCGCTGTCCGCGGTCAACAAGCGGAAGCTGCTGGATCGGCTCCCGCACATCACGCTCATGGACGGGCTGGGCTCCTCTGAGACCGGCGTGCAGGCTTCGCAGGCCGCCACCAGGGACGGTGAGATCACGACGGGCGACTTCCGTCCAGCGCCGGGCTCGTGTGTCGTTTCCGCCGAGCTCGACCGTGTGCTCCAGCCCGGAGAGGAAGCGGTCGGATGGTTTGCGCAGACCGGTCGCGTCCCGCTCGGCTATCTAGGGGATGCCGAGAAGACAGCGCGGACCTTTCCCGTGATCGACGGCGTGCGGTACTCGGTGCCTGGAGACCGGGCATCCGTTCGGGCCGATGGCACCTTCGACATCTTCGGACGGGACTCGGTCACGATCAATTCGGGCGGCGAGAAGATCTTCGCGGAAGAGGTCGAGGCGGCCCTCAAACATCATCCGGATGTCTACGATGTCGTGGTTGCGGGGCGCGAGAGCGAGCGCTGGGGGCAGGAAGTCGTGGCGATCGTACGGCTTCGCGAGGGCGCGACACCGGATCCCGAGTCGCTTCGTCAGGAGGCGAGTCGTCATGTCGCCCGTTACAAGCTGCCGAAGGCCTACGTCTTTCGAGACGTCATCGAACGCAGCCCGAGCGGCAAGGCGGATTATCGCTGGGCCAAGGCGCAGGCGATCGGCTAGTCGCTCGCCTGCGCGGCATGCGGTCGGGCGCGCGACCGATCGACGAGGCGCCGTTGCGGCCCGCGGGGTTCCGATTCGAGTCCTGCGAGCCATTCCGCCGGGACGGGTTCGACGGTAATGTCTGC
Source organism: uncultured delta proteobacterium (assembly GCA_963698485.1). Lineage (GTDB taxonomy): Bacteria > Myxococcota_A > UBA9160 > UBA9160 > UBA4427 > UBA4427. The sequence continues at coordinate 217,335 of CAVORA010000013.1, forward strand.
CCGGCTTCTCGGGTCCGCCGACCCCGCGGACTCCCCCCACGAGCCGAGACCCGCGCGATGCAACCGTTGCGCGTGAGTGAGGAAATCCCGCTTCATGTCCGCCCAAGCGAATGCTGGCTCCGCCCTTCCCATCGCGACCGGGACCGATGACCCCGCGTTGCTCGAACGGATCGAGAACACGATCCGCTTCCTCACCGTCGATGCGGTCGAGCGTGCGGGCATAGGCCACGTAGGCGCCGCGATGGCCTTGGCGGCCTCGGCCTTCGAGCTCTGGGACAACCATCTTCGCTTCGACCCACAGGATCCGGACTGGCCGCTCCGTGATCGCTTCGTCCTGTCGAACGGGCACGCGTCGATGTTGCAGTACTCGCTGCTGCATCTCTTCGGCTTCGATCTGGGGCTCGAGGACATCGCGCAGTTCCGACAGCTCGGCTCCCGCACGCCCGGCCATCCCGAGTGCGGGGATACGCCCGGCGTGGAGCTCACGACCGGTCCGCTCGGGCAGGGCATCGCCCACGCCGTCGGCATGGCCCTCGCGGGCCGAATGACCGCCTCGCAGTTCGGCGGCGGCGCGGCCGTCGCCGATCGCGACCGACCCGGACAGCATTTCGTGTACGGCATCGTCGGCGACGGTTGTCTGATGGAAGGCGTGGCGTCCGAGGCAGCGTCGTTCGCCGGTAGCCACCAGCTCGGCAACCTGATCTTCTTCTACGACGACAACTCGATCACGATCGACGGTCGAACCGACATCACGTTCGAAGAGGACGTCGCCAAGCGCTTCGAAGCGTACGGCTGGCACGTCATCGATTCGGTCGATGGGCAGGATCGTCGCGGGGTCGCGGCGGCGCTCGAAGCCGGCCGCCGGGAAGTGGGGCGTCCGACGCTGATCGTGCTCAAGACGCTGATCGGCCGGGGCGCGCCGAACTTCGAGGGCCGCAACAAGGCGCATGGCGGCCCGCTCGGAGCGGAGGAAGCGAAGCTCGCGAAGCAGCGAGCCGGCTGGCCCACCGAGGGAGATCTGATCGTGCCCGACGAGGTGCGCGACTACTGCGCAGGGCGGGCGTCGGCCAAGCATGCCGAACGTCTCGCGAGCGATGCGAAGCTCGCGGCCTGGCGCGAGGCCCACGCCGAGCTGGCGGCACGCTGGGATGCGGCGCGTGGCCGCTCGATGCCGTCGGATCTGGTCGAGAAGCTCGTCGAGGGGCTCGACGGCGTCAAGAACGCGACGCGCAAACATTCGGCGACGGTGCTCGAACGACTCGCCGAGCACGTGCCGTACATGTCGGGGGGCTCCGCCGATCTCGCCGGCTCCGCGGCGCCGCCGATCGTCAAGAGTGCCGGCATCGTCGGACCCGGTGCAGGCGAGGGCGTCGACCCCTTCGCCGGCCGCAATATCCACTTCGGCGTGCGAGAGCACGCGATGGGTGCGATCGCCAACGGCATGGCCCTCGACGGGACCTTCCTGCCCTATTGCGGCACGTTCATGATCTTCAGCGACTACATGCGGCCTTCGATCCGGCTCGCGGCGCTGCAGAAGGCCAGGACGCTCTTCGTCTTCACCCACGACTCCATCTTCGTCGGCGAAGACGGCCCGACCCATCAGCCGGTCGAGCAGATCGATAGCCTGCGTGTGATTCCCGGCCTGACCCTCTTCCGTCCGGCGGACGGTGTCGAGACGGCGATGGCCTACGCCTATCATCTCGAGCAGGCGACCGGCCCGGTCTTGCTATCCCTGACCCGACAGGACCTGCCCGGTCTCGAGCGGCCGAAGAGCTTCCGGCCGCGGGACGTCTGGAAGGGCGCCTATGTCGTGTCGGATGTCGTGTCGGATGCAGCCTCGGATGCGAGCGGCCAGGCGAGCGAGAAGGCGAGCGTCGTCTTGCTCGCCACGGGCAGCGAGGTCTCGCTCGCGGTCGACGCGGCGGCGGAGCTCGCCCGCGACGGACTCCGGGTGCGCGTCGTCTCGATGCCCAGCGTCGAGCTCTTCCTCGAACAATCCGAGGCGGATCAGGACGCGATCCTGCCCGACGACGGAACTCCGATCATCGCGATCGAGGCGGGGCGCGGCGAGACGCTGCGACGCTTCGTCGGAAGACGCGGTCTCGTGATCGGGATGGAGAGCTTCGGGGCCTCTGCGCCATACCAGGCCCTCGCGGAGCATTTCGGCTTCACCGCCAGCAGCGTGGCCGAGCGCGTCAAGGCGCACGTCTAGGTCGCGCACGGCCGGCAGGGCGTCGCGCGCGCGGGGCCGGGGCGACGGATCGCTCCGCCCAGCCCCGCGCAACGTGTCGCGACCGTCCGCGTCAGTCGGCGATGACGACGGACTCCATCGTGTCACCCTGAGCGATCGAGTCGACGACCTCCTGGCCCTCGAGCACCTTGCCGAAGACACCGTGCTTGCCGTTGAGCCAGGGCGTCTCGACGTGCGTGATGAAGAACTGCGAGCCGTTCGTGTTCGGTCCCGCGTTCGCCATCGAGAGCACGCCCGGTCCGTCGTGAGGCAGCGCAAGCGCGCCGGCCTCGTCGTCGAACTTGTAGCCGGCGTCGCCGGTGCCCGTGCCGTGAGGACAGCCCGTCTGGACCATGAAGTCATCGATCACGCGGTGGAAGGTCAGTCCGTCGTAGAAGCCGTCCTTCGCGAGCTTGATGAAGTTGGCCGTGGTCTTGGGGGCCTGCTCCGTGAAGAGCTCGAGCTTGATGGCGCCCTTGGTCGTCGTAATCGTCGCAGTCGTCATGTCGGTCTCCGTCTTGTTGGCAAACGCGCGGGGCGCGATAGTGGCCCGGCGTCGTACGAGAGCTTCGTCCGGTCTTTCGTTGCAGGGCTTGGAATCTCGGGGCGCCGAGTGTAACGCTTCGAACGCATGGCGGGCGCGCAATCCGCACGCGCTACGAAGTCGACATCAGGGGGGGATCCGGGGCATGGACATCAAGCGATTCTTCGTCGAGGAGCTGAAGCGGGTCTATCAGGAGCGCATCGCCCTGGCTGCCCGCGCCGAGGCGGCGGCCGCGGAGGAGGCCGATCAGATCCGCGGCGAGTCGACGCGCCGCGAGGACGCGAAGGCGGCGGCCATGGAAGGTCGGATGTCGTCGGGACATCGCCGTCGTCGGAAGCAGGCCGTCGTCGAGACCGAGACGCTGCTCGAATTCGCGGAGCGCGGGATCAAACGCTTCAAGCCAGGCGACCGGGTGGATCTCGGTGCGATGGTGGACGTGCGGATCGAGGACGAGGGCGGAGAGGAGGAGCGGACGCTCTTCTTCCTGCCGGTCGGGGCCGGGGAGCAGCTCAGCGGTCCGGGCGGTGACGGCTTCGTGATCGTCGTGACGCCTCGCTCCCCCGTAGGGAAGGCGCTGATGGGCTCGAGGGCGGGTGACTCCTTCGAAATCGTGGTGGATGGGCGCGATCGGGAGTGGACGGTCGTCGATCTGGGCTGAGTGTGATGCAGAAAACACTGGACGTGGGAAAATATCCCGCATAGATTGATCAAGTGGGAAAAAATCCCACTCATTCAATCCAATGGGGGCCGCCTCCCCGGTGCGCCCTCCAGCGAGGATCCCCATGACCTTCCGATTTCTGACTCGTTCGACCCTCATGATCGCCCCGACCGCGCTGTTGCTGCTCGCTTCGGCGAGTGCACAGTCGCAGACCGTGGATGCCCGCGACGACTCGCGCAGCGAGAGCGAGCTTCGCGCCGAGGTCCGCCAGGCGATCGAGCGCGACACGGACATCGCGAATACCGCGCTCGTCTTCAACAACACGACGCACGAGGACGCCTCGGTCGTCTGCCGCGCCTACGGTGCGAACGGTGAGCTGCTCGGTCGCCGATTCGCGCGGGTGCCTGCGCGCGGCGTCCGCTACCTGCGCGCGTCCGATCTCTCCTCGGGAGCAGACTTCGTGGGATCCGCGGTCTGTGCGAGCCGCTCCCGCGTGGCAGCGTCGGCGGTCTTCCTGGCGCCGGGCTCGATCACGAATCTCGACGTGATCCAGGCGGGGCCCTGGGACGCACATAACATCCGCTTCCCGCTGATCGCCACCTACTAGAGGGCGAGCCGATCAGCGGCCCCGAGGCCGATGTCCTCGCTGAGAGACATCGGATCGGGGGAGTCGCGAGTGCGACTGGCAGACGCGCCGAATGACCCCGGTCATTCGGCGCTCTTGCGTTCGTGGCGCCGATTGGCGCGCGTCCTTCAGCGCGTTGGCAAGACGTCGCGAGTGGGCCGATTGATCGCGGCCGGTCTCCGCACGGGCCGGCGAATCTCGGGACGGACCTTGTCTGGCCTCGTGGGCAGGTCGCCCCGCGGCGGGCGCGTCGCGTGGGGAGCCTCCCGGAGGTCGGGCGGATCCGGGCGACTCGGCGCGTCGACCGCGTTCGGTGGCGAAGGCTCGCCGCCGGGGCGCGCTTCGGGTCCGATGGCGGGGATGTCGCGTGGAGCACCCGGCCGCGGCGGGGGCAGGACTCGCAGCGTTCCGGCTGCCTCGATCCGCCCTCCGACCCGTACCCGCGCACCCGTCTTCAGCCGCTCGCGCAGCGCGTCGGGGACGCCAGGGCCGAGCTCGAGCGCGAGGCCCGCGAGCCGCGGTCGCTCGCTCGTTCCGGCAAGGAAGCCCTCGATCGATACGTACTCGAGCGGACCCGCCTGGGCGAGCCAATGGGACACGCGGCTGCGCGCACCGTCGCCGATCGGGCGGAACGCGCCCAAGGCTCCGGCCTCGATGCGTGAAGCGACGAGGACTTCACGGAGGTCGATCAATCCGTGGATGGAGATCCACTGGCCCGCCTCGAGGGCGTCGAGCGCGAGCCCGTCACCCCAGGCGAGATCCTGCGCCAAACGCACCCGCCGACCCGATACGACGAGCTCGCGTCGGGCGCGATCGAAGACCTCGATCTGGCCCGCGTAGCCGTCGAGCAGGACGATGCGACGGGCGACGAGTCCGTCTTCCGTCCGCACGGCCTCGACGAATACGACCTGACCGGCGGCGAGTCCGTTCGGGCTCGCGGTGCCGCTCGAGGCTTCGATCGCGAGTGTCTCCGGGACCTCGATGGCGAAGCCATTGACGCAGAGCCGATCCCCGCGGCTCACGGTGCCGAAGATCCCCGTGCCACCGATTCCGCTGTCGTCGTCGCCCGCCGGTCGGGGAGCCTGGCCGGTGCCGCCCGTGCCGCTGTCTTCGTCGTCGCCCGGTTGCGTGCGCGGGACGGGCGCGGGGCCTCGGCCGGTGCCGCCGATCCCGCTGTCGTCGTCGCCCGGGTCGAGCAGCAGGAAGCCACTCGGCGTGCCCGTGCAGGCTTCTGCCGCGCGCGCGCGGGCGGGAGCAAAGAGTGCGCTGACGATCGCGAGACACAGGAGCGCGAGGAGTGCTGCGCTTCGCTCAGTCCGCATCGGCTCCTCCGTTCCGTTCTGCTGTGCTGGTCTGGCTCGCCTCTGGATCGCCCGCGGAGTCGGTGGACGGCTCGACGGGCTCCCGGAAGAAGTAGGCGCCGAAGGTCATCCGATGCGTCGCCTCGGGTCGCGCCGCGTCCTCGCGCTGCAGCGCCCGGGCGCGCCGGTTGACCCGACCGAGCGCTTCGCGTCCCGCCTCCTCGGCGAGCGCCTCGAGTGCCTCGACCGATTCGGGCCGCAAGCGCGCGTAGTACACCGAGCGTTCGAAGAGCGGCGGCGTCTCGCCCGCGAGGTTGTGTCGCGCGGCGGCCAGATGGTCGTGCAGGTTGCGACCGAGGAAGTAGGCCTTCTCCTCGAAGCCGTGTACGGGTACGAACGCGTCGGTCGCGAGATGGACCCGATCGTCGTCGTCGAGGGTGGCGACTCCGAGCCGCAGCCACTCGTCGAGCACGGCGCGTGGCCGGATGTCCTGGGTCACCGATTCCACCAGCCCTTCGAAGCTCGTTCCATCCGCGTCGCCCCCGCGGCGCGCGAGCGGCTTCGGTCGCCCGTCGCGATCCAGATAGACGGGCTCGGCGGTCCATCGCAGCACCAGCTGTGCACCGAGCGAGACGTTCGTGGGGGCCCGCGTCTCTTCGGGCGCCTCCGCCTGCAGCCGCTTCACGTCCTTGCGGTGGATTCCGGTCAGCAGACTGATCCGACTGATCGTCTGGGGGCGCCCGGGGATCGCGAAGGCGCGCTCCGCCTCCTCGACATAGACCGATTTGAGCAGCCCCGTGAGCACGGGATAGGTGACCTGATGCTCGAGGAGCAGCCGGACCAGGGGGCCGAGCAGCCGCCGGACCGCGCGCAGCAGGGCGGTGGGCGGGCCGCCCATGGAGGAGGAAGGAGTCTCGGACATGCGGCCTCGGTCTGGCGGGGGACTCATCCAGTAGGTGGGAATAATTACCACAGCGTGACGGGTCTTTGTGGGGCACGCGGCGATTGCCTGTATTCTGCCGCTCGCCGAGGGATCGGGAGGGACTGCGATGAGCGGGGGGATCGAGCGGGATTTCGAGGGGCGTCGAGCGCTGGTGACGGGCGCGGGCGCGGGCATCGGGCGCGCCATCGCGCTGCGTCTCGCACGCGCAGGGGCCAGCGTCGCCTGCGTCGATCTCGACGGCGGGGCGGCCACCGCCGTGGCGGAGGAGATCCGCGCGCAGGGCGGGGCGGCGCTGGCGATCGAGGCGGACGTCTCCGACGAGGCCGCGGTGGCGCGAGCGGTCGCCGGGGCCGCGGACGAGCAGGGTGGCCTCGACGTGCTCGTCAACAACGCGGGCATCGTGATCATCAAGCCCTTCGCGGAGACCAGCCTCGCAGAATGGGATCGGATCTTCGACGTCAATCTGCGCTCGCTCTTTCTGACCTGCCAGGCGGCGCTGCCCCATCTGCGCGCATCGCAGGCCGGCGCGATCGTCAACATCGCGTCGATCGCCGCGCTCCGGTACACGGTGCCCCACGTGCCCTATGCGGCGACGAAGGGCGGGGTCGTCGCCTTCACGCGCGACCTGGCCTACGAGCTCGGCGCGGAGGGGATCCGGGTGAACGCGGTGGCACCCGGGCCGACGGCGACGGCGATGATGGGTCAGCTGACCGACGACGAGATCGACGCGGCGGGTCTGCGCTTCGTGCTGGGTCGGATGGGGAGGCCGGAAGACATCGCCGAGGCCGTGGCCTTCCTGGCATCGCAGCGCGCGTCGTATATCACGGGCGCGACGCTGCCGGTGACGGGCGGCGCCGAGCTCGCCACGCGGCCGCTCCGCTCCGAAGACGCCTGAGCGCGTCGCGCAGGCTCGCCTAACGATAGTCGTGCGATGCAGGCATCCTGGCCCCACCGACCTCGAGTGGGATGACCTCGCGCGCCCGCACGTGGATCACGCCGTCGACCCGCTGGAGCGGGCCGGCCACCTCGAGCAGGGATGCCTGGTGCAGCGGGACGCGAAAGCGCGCCGCCATGTCCGGGGTCAGGACGGCGTTCGAGAGACCCGTCTCGTCTTCGAGGGTCACGAAGCAGAAGCCCTTGGCGGATCCGGGCCGCTGGCGGACGATCGCATGGCCCGCCGTCCGGACGTAGTGGCCATCCGGGGTCTCCCTGAGCTTCGCGGCGGGCAGGATGCCGCGGCGATCGAGGGCCTCGCGAAGATGGGCCATCAGGTGGACCCCGGTCGTGAGCCCCGAGAGTCGATAGTCGGCGAGGGTCTCTTCGATCTCGCTCATCGGAGCGAGCGGCGAGGGGGTCGGCGGCGTTCGAGCCGCGGCGGAGGCGAGCCCTTCGCACGCTGCGGGCTCGCTTGTCGGCGGGCTCGAATCCGCTCGGCCTGTCGCTTGCGATGACGATCGATCTGCCGACCGCGACGAGGGCCGCGCGATCTCGCGCCCTGCGAACAGCGACCGCGGATCCCGTTCGAGCGCAGCGACCTGCCACAGCGCGTCCCGTCGCGTCCCGGGCGCCCCGCGCAGCCGCGCCAGGGCGCCGAGCTCGGCCAGCGCATCGAGCTCGGCGCGGTCCGGCGCCACGCGGCGAACGAAGTCGCCGAGATCCGCGAAGCGCCCGCGCTGACGCTCCCGGACGATGCGCGCGGCGGTTCGGGCCTTGAGCCCACCGACCGAGTCGAAGCCGATCCGCACGGCCGGCCGTCCCTGTCTGCGGCTCCGGTCGGGGGATCCCGGCTCGAGGTCGGCCTGCTCGTGCGAGAAGAGCACGTCGACCGGGCGCACCTCGACGCCGTGGCGCTGGGCGTCCTTCACGAGTGTCGCCGGGCTGTAGAAGCCCATCGGCTGGGCGCGCAGCAGGCCGGCCAGGAAGGCCGCTGGATGGTGCTGCTTCAGATAGGCGGAGGCGTACGCGATCAGCGCAAAGGAGGCCGAGTGGGATTCCGGGAATCCGTAGAGCGCGAAGGAGGTGATGTGGAGGACGACCTGATCCTCGGCCTCGCGGGTGAAGCCCTGCGCGCGCATGCCCTGGCGGAGCCGCTCCTCGATCCGGGCCATGCGCTCGGTCGATCGTTTGAAGCCCATCGCCCGCCGCAGCTCCTCCGCCTCGCCGCCGCTGAATCCCGCGGCGACCATCGCGATCCGCAGCAGCTGCTCCTGGAAGATCGGAACGCCTAACGTTCTCTCGAGGATCGGTCGCAGCGACTCATGGGGATAGACGACCGGCTCGCGTCCTGCGCGGCGATTGAGATAGGGGTGGACCATCTGGCCGACGATCGGACCGGGTCGGATGATCGCAATCTCGACGACGAGGTCGTAGAAGGTCTTGGGCTTCAAGCGAGGGAGCGTCGCCATCTGTGCGCGGCTCTCGATCTGGAAGACGCCGACCGTGTCCGCGCGACGCATCATGGCGTAGGTCCTGGGGTCGTCGGGCGGGAGCTTGGCGAGGTCGATGACCTCGTTCTCGTGTCGACGGATCAAAGGGATCGTCTCTTCGAGCGCCTTCAGCATGCCGAGGCCGAGCAGGTCGATCTTGATGATGCCCATGTCGGCGCAGTCGTCTTTGTCCCATTGGACGATGCGCCGATCGGCCATCGTTGCGGGCTCGATCGGGACGACCTCGTCGAGACGGCCGGCGGCGATCACGATGCCGCCGCTGTGCTGCCCGAGATGGCGTGGCAGGCCCTGGACCGAGCGGATCAGGTGGATCCAGTGCCGTACGTCCGGGGACGCGGGGTCGAGCCGTGCCTCGCGCAGGCGACCCTCGAACTCGCGCTCGACCTCGGCCCGGGGATCCTCGCCTCGATCGATGGCGGCCTGCTCGTTCGCACGCCTCTCGGCCGCGCTGCCGCGGGGCATCGCCGGGAAGTCGAGTCGCGCGACCAGCTTCGAGAGCCGGCCGATCGCCTCGGGATCCTGGCCTAATACCTTGCCCATCTCGCGCACCGCCATCTTGATGCGATAGCTGATGACGTTCGCGGTCATCGCCGATCCTGCGCGACCGTATTTCGAGAAGACGTATTGGATGACCTTCTCGCGCTGGTCGCCGGAGGGCAGATCGATGTCGATGTCGGGCCACTCGCCGCGCTCCTCCGAGAGGAAGCGTTCGAAGAGCAGGTCCATGCGTACCGGGTCGACGGCGGTGATCCCGAGCGAATAACAGACGGCGCTGTTGGCGGCGGAGCCCCGACCCTGGGCGAGGATCCTCTGGGTCCGAGCGAAGGACACGATGTCCTCGACGATCAGGAAATAGCCGGCGAGATCGAGCTTCTCGATCACGTCGAGCTCGTGGGCCAGCTGCCTGCGCACTCGCTCTTCGGGCGAGTCGCCGTAGCGCTCGCGGGCACCCAGGCGCGTGAGCTCGCGCAGGCGACCCATCTGGGTCTCGCCCGGTCGCAGGGGGTACTCCGGAAATCGGTAGTCGAGCTTCTCGAGCCCGAACTCGCAGCGTTCGGCGATCGCACGGGTCGCGAGGATCCACTCCGGGTGGTCGCGAAAACGCCGCACGATCTCTTCGCGGGTCTGCAAATGTCCCTCGCCGTTGGGAGGCAGATGACGACCGACCGTGTCGAGCGTCCTGCGCTCGCGCAGGCAGATCAGCGCATCGAGCAGCCGCCGATCCTCGGCCCGCGCGCAGCGGACATCGCCGGTTGCAACCACCGGCACCCCCCGCGCCTCGGCCATCTCCGCCGCCCGCCGCCCGATCCGCTCGATCCGTCGATCGAGCAGATGCGAGACGTCGACCGAGAGACGCTCGCCGAAGGCCGCGTGCGCGCGCTCGAGCAGCGCTGGAGACAGCCGCTCGTCCCCTCGCAGCAGCACGCTCCAATGTCCGGCCTCCGCCTCGAGCTCCTCCCAGCTCACCCGGACGAGGTGGCGTGCCCGCGGCTCCCGTGCCTCGAGCGCCTTGTCCCGCCGCGCATGCGCCCGGGTGATCAGCCGACAGAGCCGCCGCCACCCCTCCGCCGACTCCACCAGCACGAGCACCCGATCCGGCCGCCCGAACGGATCCCCGGCCACTCCAGCCCCCGAGCCCTCAGCGCAAGCCGCGCCAGCGGCGAGAGGCGCGCATGCGCCGACCGAAACAGCGCCGACCGAAACAGGCCGAGAAACAGCGCGCCGAAGATCGCTCGGATGCCCGCCTCGCGAGCCGCCTTGTGGAAGCGGGGCAGACCGCTCACGCCATCGCGATCGGCGCAGGCGAGGGTGGTGTGTCCGCGGTCGGCGGCGGCCTGCACGAGATCCTCGGGGTTGCTGCAGCCTTCGAGAAAGGAGAAGGCGCTCCGGGCGCGGAGCTCGACGTAGTCATGGGGGGTGGCCATTCCCAATTTTCGTCTTGTTTTCGCCTTTTATCAATCGCTGACTGCCGCCGTCCTGCGTCTTTCTCGCGTGCGGACTAGGATCAGCGCGTGATCCCGGCCGGACGCCTCGGCGATTCTGGCGAGGTCCGTCCAACCCGTAGCCCCCGCCCGAGAGTCGAGAGTCCCGCGAGATGAGCCGAACGAGAACCGCCCTGGTCGTCGATGACGAGGACCAGCTGCTGCGTTTGATGACCCGGGTCATCGAGCGTGCCGGCCATCGGGTGCACGCTGCGGCGACGGGGGAGGCCGCGCGGCGGCTCTTTCGCGAACACGAGCCGGAGATCGTGCTGCTCGACGTCGTGATGCCGGATGGCGACGGGGCCGAGAGTCTGCTGCCCGAGTTCCTCGCGGAGCGGCCCGGGCTGAAGGTCATCCTGACCAGCGGCGCCGCGCTGCCCGAGTCCCTGGAGGTCCTGCTCGGAAGTATCGGCGGCGATTTCCTGTGCAAGCCCTTTCCGCCCAGATCCCTCCTGCGGCTCCTCGAGGGAGACGCTGCGACGGTGGCTCCCGGCCTTCCGCCGAATCCGCCCGGCTTCACCGGGTCGGGGGGACGTTAGTTGGCTGCAATCGTGGTCGTGGGTGGGGGACTCGCGGGGCTGGTCGCCGGCGCACGGCTGGTGCGCGCCGGACACGAGGTCGAGCTCTTCGAAGCGGCGCCCGCCGTCGGGGGACGACTGCGGCCCATCGAGACCGAGCACGGCGTGCTCGAGCCCGCCGTGGGCGAGATCGGCTGGGGTGACGCGAATCTCCGGGCGCTGGTGGCCAGTCTGGGCCTGGAGCCGTCCGGCGAGGAACGGCTCGAACGCGCCCATGCGCTCGTGCTGGGTGGCCGACTCCATCGCCCCCCGCCGCTGCGCGCCGCCGAGTTCCTGTTCCCGCGGATCTCGCCCCGCATGGACCGCCCGATCGACGCGGTGTTCCGCCGACCGCCGCGGCTGCGCGATCGGCGGCCGGTCGTGCGCGCGATCTGGGACTCCTTGCGCCAGTCGAGCCTCGCCGCGCCGGATTCGGTGCGCGCGCTCGATGACGTGCTCTGGCAGCGCGCCTCGATCCGCGCCTTTGGCACCCGCTGGTGCACCACGCGGCTGGCGCCCGCGTTGCTCGCGCGGACCGGCGTCGATCTGTCGGCGGAGAGCGCGGCGGTCGTCGTGCCGATGTTAGGCCGGCTGCTGGCGGGCAAGGGGCGCTCGGTGCAGCTCGTGGGCGGGCTCACGAGTCTGGTCGATGCGCTGGCCCGATCGCTCCGCATCAGAGCGGATTGTCGCGTCGAAGAGCTCCAGACCAATACCGATGGCGTCCGCGTGCGCTATCGCGCCGCCGGACGGACGGGCGTGGCCCTGGCGGACGCTGCCGTGATCGCGCTGCCGCCGCGCGCGATCCTGGCGACCTGCCCGAAGCTGACGCCCGTCGAGCGAGGGCACTTCGAGTCGATCGAGCCGCGCCGGTCGATCGTGATCCATCGCCGGGTGACCGAGGACGCATGGCTGCTACGCGGCCTGGCCGGGGTCACCTTCGTGCCCGGAGAGCTGCCCGACATGCGGGATCTGCGCGTGCTCGGGCCGCCCTCCGAGCCCTATGCGTCGGACCCCTTCTGGATCCGGATCTCGCTCCAGCACGAGTCCGTGGACGCGCATTGGAACGACTCGGATCAGGCGCTGATCCACAAGCTGGACGCGACCTTTCGGGGCTCGCCGCTCGGTGCGCTGCCCCAGGGTCCATCTCGCGTCGAACGACTGGACGAGATCATCTCGATCCAGGGGCGCGGCGCGCTGGCGCGGCGCGAGCGTTTTCATCGGCGCAGCGAGCGCTCCCCGCGACTGGCCTTCGCGACCCACGCGCTCACGACCCCCGATCTCGAAGGGCGCGTGACGGCCGGCATGCGCGCGGCGGCGGAGGCCGCCCGCGAGCTCGATCGGGGCTCGCGCGCCCAGCCGTCGCCCGTCGGAGTCGACTGAGCCGCGATGGCGATGGCTCCACGCGGCGACGATCGGGTCAGCAGTCGGCCGCGATGCGTGCTGCATGCCGACATGGATGCCTTCTACGCCTCGGTCGAGCAGCGCGATCGTCCCGAGCTGCGCGGGCGGCCGATCGTGGTCGGCGGCGCGGGGCCCCGCGGCGTCGTGGCCGCGGCGAGCTACGAGGCAAGGGAGTTCGGGGTGCATTCGGCGATGCCGAGCGTCGAGGCCAAACGACTCTGTCCGGGGCTGATCTTCGTGCCGGGCGACATGGCCCGGTATGCGAAGGAGTCGAGGCGGATCTTCGAGATCTTTCGGCGCTACTCGCCGTTGGTCGAGGGACTTTCGCTCGACGAGGCGTTTCTCGATCTGACCGGTAGCGAGCGCCTGCTGGGCCCGCCCCGGGAGGTGGGCGAACGGCTTCGGCGAGAGGTGCGCGAGCAGACCGGCCTGCCGATCTCGGTCGGGATCGGGCCGATCAAGATGGTCGCGAAGATCGCGAGTGGGGCGGCCAAGCCCGACGGGCTCTGCGAGGTCCGCCCCGCCGAGGTCCGCGCCTTCCTCGATCCGCTCCCGGCTCGCAAGATCTGGGGCGTGGGGCCCGTGGCGGGTGAACGGCTCGAGGGGCTGGGCTACCGCACGATCGGCGATCTGGCGCGCGCCGATCCGAAGCGGCTCGTGAGTCAGCTCGGGGAGTGGGGCGGAGCGATCGGACGCCTCGCTCGCGGCGAGGACCTGCGCGAGGTCGAGCCCCATCGTGAGGCGGTTTCGCTCTCCGAGGAGAACACCTTCGATCGGGACGTGAGCGACCGCGCCGTGCTCGAGGCGACGATCCTGACTCACGCCGAAGGGGTCGCGCGGCGCCTGCGGCGACAGGGCTTGCTGGCGCGCACGGTCGTATTGAAGTGGCGGCTGGGTCGGCGCGCGCGGGAGGGGCCGCGCGGCTATCCCGCGCGCACGCGGCAGCTGACCCTCGCGGAGCCGACCGACGACGGCGAGGTGGTCGCGCAGGTCGCGAAGTCCCTGCTCGAAGACGCCCTGGTCGAGCCCGTCCGTTTGCTGGGCGTCGGGGTCAGCGGTCTGGTCGACGAGCAGGGAAGGGCGACCCAGCTCTCGCTCTTCGACGTCGCCTCGGACGCGAAGTCGATCCAGGCGCCGCCGCGCAAGCGAAAGCTCAATCGTGCCCTGGATGCCCTGGCCGATCGCTTTGGCGACGACGTCGTGCGCCGCGCGAGCCAGGGGGAGGCGCGTCACGCCACGCTCTCCGGACAGTGGAAGAAGGGCAGTCGCGACGCGCATGGACCGGATGGATCGTCTGAGTCGGACGCGGATTAGGCCCCGGCCCGATCGCGGATGCAGTGAGTGGGACGCCGGGCCATTCGGGGGAAGGGGCCAGCGGGCTCCTCCTCCGACGCCGCTCTTCCGGAATCTGTCAGGGCATGTCCCAGCGATACACGCGCATCGGCGGCACGTTCAGCAGCTCGAGCTGGACTGACGCGGGCCCGAAGACCTGCTTGCCGAGCGTGTGGACGACGTCTCGGAACTGATAGGCCACGAAACGCCCGCCGGGCGCCAGGCTGTCCTTGACCGAGCGCAGGATCGAGAGCCCGAGCTCCTTCGGCATGGTCGAGAAGGGGATACCGGAGAGCACGACGTCCGGTGAGCCGAGATCATGCTTGGTCAGCGCTTCCGGGATGTCCGCGGCGCTGCCCTGGTGGACGATCAGACGCGGGTCGGGGATCGTGTCGGCCAGCAGCTGGCAGAAGCCCGGGTTGATCTCGATGGCAAGCAGCTTGGCGTCCGGGGCCATGGCCTGGAGCAGCGCCTTGGTGGTGCCACCGGTGCCGGGGCCGAGCTCGACGATCAGCTTGGACTGGGCGATCTCCGCGGTGCGCGTGATGCGTCGCTCCATCCAGCGGGAGCTCGGGATGATCGAGCCGACCTCCTTGGGTCGCTGGAGGAAGCCGCGCAGGAAGGCGATCGGATGATCGGGCTGTGGAATGAGCGGATGCGGGTCATTGGACTGCCGGCCTTGCCTGATCTCGGGCAACGGAATCTCCTCGATTTGAGAACCCGATTCTAGTCGTAGAGGCCATCGACCTGCCAGCGTTTCGTCTTCCAATCGAAACACAGGCGCAGGACCGTGCCATCCGCCATCTGGATGTCGTAATGGTCCAGGGCAAAGTGGCCGGATTCCGACCACCAATATCCGGTCGTTCGCCAGGGGCCCGCCGCCGTCACGATGTTTCCCCGAGCCAGGGCGCTACGCAGATGGGTGGGGCGTCCGCGCTCGATTCGGACCTCGGCACGGATTGGGGGGCGAATGGCCCGCATCGTTAGTCGCGGTCCGGTCGCAGCCGGTCGCTCGTCTCTCGATGAGCCGGGAGGGGCGCTCCGGGTCCGGGGCTTCTTCGTCCGGAAGGGCTTCAGGACGAAGGCATCGGGGCGATGGTCGTCCGCGACGCCGGGCGAGCCCACACGATCGCTGCCGCAGATCGAGCCGAGCTCGGCGAGGGTATGGTCGAGCTCGCTCGGGCTCGGACCCCGTGGCAGGAAGAGATCGAGCTGCTCGCGCCGCAGGGGCACGCCCTCGAAGTGCAGCACGACGCCCTCGATCGGCGCCGCGGGCGGATCGTGCTCGACGGCGAGCCGCAGCAGTCGCAGCAGGATCCGTTCGTCCTGACAGGGCGTGGCGACACCGACCTGAAGGGCCTGCTTCGCACCGCCCTCGAGCTGCATCGCCAGTCGTAGCTGAGTGCAACCGAGCGCCCGCAACATCAGTCGCTCGACCCCGCGCGAGACGAGCCCGCGCAGCACGAAGGCCAGGGGCTCGAGGCTCGCGATCGGTGCCTCGAGGTCCTCGCCCTCTTCGATCGAGGTCATGCGAGGCTCGGGGAGCGGAGGCTCGGCCTCTTCGCCGCGCGCTCGGGCGACCAGCTCGAGCAGTCCCGGGCCGAGTCGCGCGGCCAGGTCGCGTCGGGGCAGGCGCAGCAGGTCGCGGATGCGATGGACGCCGAAGCGCGTGAGCGCCTGGGCCGTGCGGTCGTCGGGGTCGAGCAGGTCGATGGGGAGCGGCGAGAGGAACTCGATCTCACGGCCGGGGGGCAGGACATGCGTCGTTCGGTCGTCGTCGGTCGAGGCCCGACCCGTGAGGCCGTGATGCTTCGATCGGGAGGCCGCTTCGAGGCGAAGGCTTACGTGGAGGTGGCGTGCTGCGAGGCGCGCGACGCCCCGCGAAGAGGCGAGGGTCACGAGCCCGTGGATTCCGGCTCGCTCGGCGCGGGCATGCAGCATCGAAGCGAAGGCCTGCTCGCTTGCATGAAGCGCCTCGATTCCGCTGGCATCGAGATAGACGGCGCCCTCCGAAGCGAAGAGCCCCGAGCCGCGCTCCGCGAGCTCGGCGCGCGGGGCGAGCGAGAGGGCGACATCGAGCAGTGCCTCGCGCGCCGTGCGTTCGAGCAGCGGCGAGGCGATGCGCACCTCGATCTCGGGACAGACCGCGCGGGCCTGGGGCAGCGTCTGCCCCGGATGCACGCTGCGGCAGGCGGCCTCCCGGGAGACCGCGAGGATCTCGGATCGTCCGCCCGGTCCGCTCGTGATGACCAACGGCTGGCCGCGCAGCTCGGGACTCGCTCGAAGCTCCGCGTGCAGGGGCAGGTCCGGGACGAGCAGACAAGCGACCCGCATCGGCTCAACCTCGGGGCCGGGAAGAAAGATCGTCGCTTCGGGAGGCTGCCTGGAAGTCTCTTCGAGGGAGTCGCTTCCCACGCTCCGGAGCGCCCTCCACGTGAACGGAGAGCGCCACCCTCTCGCCGGTCGGGCGACCGCGATGGCGCCGCACGATGGCCTCGGTCTCGATCGCTTCGAGCAGGCTCGGTGGGCCGGCGAAACGGGTACGGTGGGCCCGCATCTCGAGGACCAGCTCCGCCCGGGAGCCCGTCAGCGGCTCGCGCGAGAGCACGACCAGCGCCGTCCGAGTGCCCGCTGCCAGCCTCGCCAGCCGCAGCCAGGTGACGTCCTTGATCGGAGTGTGGCGGGTCCCGCCGGTCGGGCCAGCGGGCGCGAAGAGATCGAGCACGACCAGCTCGAAGCCCTCGGTCTGGAGCAGCCGGTCGCAGCTGCGCACGGCCTCGCTCTCCGAACGCGCCCGCACCCAGAGCAGCTGGTCGAGGTCGGCCACCTCGCCGCCCCGGGCGAGGATCGCCTCCGCCGCGGAAGGCGGATCGAAGGCGTCCGCCAGGTCGACCCAGGCGGCGAGCACGCCTCGGGCCAGGGTCTCCGCCAGCAGGCCGAGGGCCAACGAAGTTCGACCGGCGCTCTGGCCAGGACTCTGCGGATCCGTGTCCAGGGCCTGCGCACCGCAGATCTCAGAGAGGCGGCCAGCGGGAAAGCCGCCTCCGAGACGTCGGTCGAGCGGCGCGAGTCCCGTGGCATGGAAGCGGGCAGGATCCGTCCGCAGCGCGCCGGAGTCCGCAACGTCTGCGGCCTCGGAGACCGCCTCAGCAGCCCTCGACGGAGCGCCTGTGACGCTCGCCGTGGCGCCCGCGGCTCTCGGCATGGCGCCCGCGGCTCTCGCCATAGCGCCCGCGGCTCTCGCCATGAGAGACGAGCCGCTCTGGATCTGGGAGCCGAGGTCGACGAGCAGGGCCTCGAGCGCGTCGCTGCGGGAGGCCCCGGTCGGACCCTTTGCAGGGCGGCCGCTCCTCTGAGGGGACAGAGGGGACGGGCCGCCACCGACCTGGGACACGCGGGACGTTCGATTCCGACGAGCGCCGCCCACGGGACCGCTTGCCCGTCCGACCGGGGAGTCGGGGGGCGCGGGGGGCATGGCGCTACTTTCGCCCTTTGTTCGCCTTTGTCAATGAGCGAGCGAGCGATCGTTCGACGCGTCGGCAGCGCGGCCGACCGGCCGCTGCCGGCTCGGATCGCCGAGGCCTCAGCCCGCCTCGCTCGCGATCCGGGTTCGTCCGTCCACGATCGCGACCCGCCCCTCGGCGATCAGTCGGATGGCTTCCGGAACCAGCCGCCGTTCGAGGGCCTGGACCCGCTCGGCCAGGCTGTCGGGCGTGTCGTCTTCGCGGACCGCCACCGTGTCCTGCAGCAGGATCGGACCCTCGTCGTAGTCGTCACTCGCGAAGTGGACCGTCGCGCCCGTCAGCTTCACGCCCTTCTCGAGCACCGCCTCGTGGACATGATGGCCGTAGAAGCCGCGTCCCGAGAACGCCGGGATCAGCGCCGGGTGCACGTTCAGCGTGCGCCCCGCATAACGACCCCGCAGCTCGAAGGGCGAGAGGAAGCCGAGCAGGCAGACGAGATCCGGATCGAAGGGCGCGAGCGCTTCGTGCAGCGCATCGTTGAACGACTCGACGTCGGGATAGTCCTTTCGAGGCACGGCGATCGCGGGGATCCCGCGTTTCCGCGCGCGCTCGAGTCCGAAGGCCTGCTTCTTCGAAGACAGCACGCAGACCACCTCGGCCGGCAGCCCCGCGTCGATGTGTTCGAACAGGTTCTCGAGGCTCGTACCGCTCCCCGACAGGAGCACCGCGATCCGCAGCTTGCCGTCCTTGCCGGTCCCCGGACGCATCAGCCGAAGAGGTTCCGGTAGATCTCGCGCGAGGCCGGTGAGCGATTCAGCGTGTAGAACTGGATGCCCGGGACGCCGCGCGCGATCAGCTCCTCGCATTGCTGCGTCGCCCAGCGTACCCCGAGCGCGTAGGTCGCGTCGTCGTCCCCGTCGACGCGCTGCAGCTCAGCCTCGAGCTCTTCGGGGAAGGCCGTGCCGTTCATGCCGGCCATGCGTCGGATGCCCGAGACCGTGGCGATCGGCATGATGCCGGGGATGATCGGGACCTGGATGCCGGCGGCGCGCGCGCGATCGACGAAGTCGAAGAAGAGCGCGTTGTCGAAGAAGAAGTTGCTGATCAGGAAGTCGGCGCCGGCGTCGACCTTGCGCCGCAGATGGGCGATGTCGGTGGCGGCGTCCGGTGCCTCGGGGTGGGTCTCAGGAGCGCAGGCCGCGCCGACCGAGAAGTCGTCGCGGTCCGGTCGCGCGGCGATGTAGTCGACGAGCTCGTTCGCGTATCGAAAGCCGTCTGCGGGCGCCTCGAAGTCGGGGTCGTCCCGCGGCGGGTCGCCGCGCAGGGCGAGCACGTTGTGGACGCCGCCCGCCTTCAGCTGGTCCAGGATGCCGCCGATCTCGACGGGTCGAAATCCCGTGCAGGGCAGGTGGCACATCGTGACGAGCCCGATCTCCCGCGTGATGCGGATCGTCAGGTCGACCGTCTTCGAGCGCGTGCTGCCGCCGGCGCCCATCGTGACCGACACGAACCCGGGGGCGAGCTGCTTGAGCTCCTGGATCGTCCGGAACAGCGATCGATAGCCCGCATCGGTCTTCGGCGGGAAGAATTCGAAAGAGACGACCGGCTCGCTCGCGGTCTCGTAGATCTCGGCGATGGACATGGGCCGAGCGTAGCATCGCTCGACGCGGGAACGCCGATGTCCGATGGCAGGGGCGATTTGGGGCCTGGCCGTTGACGGCCGTCGGGCCACCCGCGAGACTGCGTGCCGCCGATTCCGGCGGCAGGGCGGGATGCCCCGAGCCGGCCTGACGTGCAGGGGCGCCGGGCCCCTCGAGACGGCGCGCCGCCCTCGAAGTCGCGTCCGTCAGGGCCGAGTCCGAGTCCGTCCGGACCCGATACCAGCAGAGCTCAGAGGCAAGCAGAGCAAGGAGTCAGAGAACATGACCGTGCTCGTGACCGGGTCCGTCGCCGTCGACCACATCATGGTCTTCGAAGACCATTTCAGGAATCACTTCGTCAGCGACAAGCTCGAGAAGCTGAACGTCGCGTTCCACGTCCCGTCGATGGTCAAGAAATACGGCGGGACCGGCGCGAACATCGCCTACAACCTGTGTCGGCTCGGAATCGACCCGATCCTGCTGGCGACGGTCGGTCCGGATCTCGGTGCCTATGCCGACTGGATGGACGAGAGCGGCGTGCGCCGCGACCATCTTCGCGTGCTCGACGACGAGTACACGGCCGCGTGCTTCATCACGACGGACGCCTCCAACAATCAGATCATCTCGTTCCATCCCGGCGCGATGGACCGTGCACACGAGGCCCGGATCGCGGACGTCGAGCGCGACTTCAGCGTCGGGATCGTCTCACCGAACGGCCGTCAGGCGATGATCGAGTACGCGCGCGACTTGAAGGCGCGGGGCGTCAAAGCCGTCGTCGACCCCGGGCAGGGCCTGCCGATCCTCGACAAGGACGACCTGCTGACGGCGCTGACCGGCGCCGCTGTCTACATCGTGAACGAGTACGAGTGGGAGCTGACGCGCGAGAAGACCGGACTCGACGAGGACGGGATCGCCGAGCGCGTGGGGGCGCTCGTCGTGACCAAGGGCGAGGATGGCTCGCTGCTCCGCCGTGGCGGAATCGATGCCGGGCTCGAGATCGAGAAGGACCGCAGCGAGATCGCGCCCGTGCGCGCCGAGCAGACCGTCGATCCGACGGGCTGCGGGGATGCCTATCGCGCGGGGCTTCTCTTCGCGCTCGCAGGGGGACTTTCGCTCGACGCGGGCGCGCGGTTGGGCAGCCTGATGGGCTCCATCAAGGTCGCGCGGTCCGGCCCCCAGAGCATCGAGCTGGACCGGGCCGGAATCGACGAGCTCTACCGCAAGGAGTTCGGCGAGAACCTCTAGCGGCGAGGGGGCGAAGCATGCAGTCGAAGGCGCTGCCGCCCGAGTCGGGCTTCGAGGTCGTGGTGATCGGTGCCGGCGTCGTCGGTCTCGCGATCGCGGCGGCGCTCGCACGCAAGGGCCGCTCGGTGCTCGTGCTCGAACGCGAGGCCGGGATCGCGCGCGGCATCACCAGCCGAAACAGCGAGGTCGTCCATGCCGGGATCTATTACCCGTCCGAGTCGCTGAAGGCGCAGACCTGCGTCGAAGGGCGACGAATGCTGTACGCCTGGTGCGAGGCGAGGCGGGTCGACGCTCGGCGACTCGGCAAGCTGATCGTGGCCACGCAGTCGAGCGAGTCGCGGATCCTCGAGGATCTGCTGGCGCGTGGTCACGCAAACGGGGTGGAGGGGCTCGCGCTGATCGACGCGCCGCAGGTGTCGTCTCTCGAGCCCGAGATCAGGGCCGTTGCCGCGCTGCACTCGCCGGAGACGGGCATCGTCGATGCGCACGCGTTGTGTCTCTCGCTGCTGGCGGAGGCTGAATCGAAGGGGGCGCTGCTCGCGTTGGCCCGGAGCGTCGAAGGCCTCGAGCCACGTTCCTACGGTTGGCGACTCGACGTGCGCTGCGCGGGGGCGGAGGCCGAGCAGATCGATGCGGGCTGGGTCGTCGATGCGGCAGGCCTCGACGCGGATCGGATTGCGGCGCTCGCCGGGCTGCCCGTCGACACGCTCGGCTGGCGACAGCATCCCTGCAAGGGAGACTACTTTGCTCTCGCTCCCGGAGTCCGGAGTCTGCCGAAGCGCTTGATCTATCCCGTCCCCCAGCAGGCGGGGCTCGGCATCCATGCCACGCTCGACCTGGCAGGGCAGGTTCGTTTCGGACCCGACGCGGAGTACCTGCCCGCCCGGGCATCGGCGGGCGAGGGAAGTCCGGCGCCCGCAGCGGCGTCCTCGCGCTCCGAGGCGTCGGCGTCGGACTATGACTATCGGGTCGATCCCGCGAAGGCCTCGTTGTTTCGCGAAGCGGCGACCCGTTACTGGCCCGCGATGCGGGACGCGGAGCTGACGCCAGCGTATTCCGGAATTCGTCCGAAGCTGGCTGCGCCCGGTGAAGGCTTCCGCGACTTCGTCGTCGAGGAGGCCTCGCGTCACGGCGCGCCCGGCTTCGTCGCCTGCGTCGGGATCGAGTCGCCCGGGCTGACCGCATCGCTCGCGATCGCCGAGCGGGTCGCGCGCTGGGATTCGCTCTAGGGCCTCGTCGGGAAGCGTCGCGGCGGCGGGCTGCGACGACGGCCGCCTAGCCTTCGAGCCAGACCACCGCGCAGCCCATGTTGTCCCCGGCCTTCTGTCGGCGATGGGAGTGCAGGGCGACCTCGACGACCTGCCGACAGGTGTCGACCGCGCGCCGGTCGGGCGGCGAGTCGAGCTCGGCCTGGGAGACCGCGCCGAGCACCGCGCGATGGGGATCGGTCAGCCCGATGCCGGGCTCCGAGAGCCCGTCCGTCGCGAGCACGACGGCACGCAGATCGGACAGTGAGCTCACGCCGATCTTCGAGTACTGCTCGATCGTCTCGAGACGGGCCTGCTCGTAGCCGAGGAAGGGCGTGAACCGCAGCTCGGGATCGCGCCCCCCCAGATCGATGGCGCTGCCCCGATCGACGGCGAAGACATGGCTATCGCCGACCGACAGATGCAGGAGCAGATCTTCCTCGGGGCGCAGCAGTGCCAGAACGAAGGTGGTCGGAGCGGGTGGCAGGCGGTTTCGTCCCGCGACCTCGAGGATTGCGCGATTGCTCGCCATCAGCGCCTCGGCACCGAGGCGTCTCCAGGCGTCCTCGCCTTCGGCGGGAGGCGAGCCGGCGGTCCAGGATCCCGCGAACTGGTCGAGGATCGCCTGGACGGCTGCCTCCGACCCGAGCTCGCCGTGATGTCCATCGGCGGCGATCACGAGCTGGCCACCGTCGCCGAGCGCGAAGGCGACGCAATCCTCGTTCGGGTCCGTGTGCGAGTAGGTCTTTCGGGCCCCGCCCCGGGACAGCGCGACCGCGGCAGATCCCAGTCCTTCGAGCTCGAGTCGGCCGATCTGTTGGTGATCCCGGCCACGAAGAAATGCGGTCTGCACCGACGACTCACTCCCATTGCAAAGGTCCAAATCGGCTCGACAGGCCGCGACGACCCAGAGGGTCTCGTCGCGAGGACTCCGACCTGTGGAGTCGACGGCCGGCATGGTACCTATTCCGTTCGGTCTTTGGACGTCGCGCCGGTCGCGGCCGTTCGGATGCTCCCCACGAGCTCGTGGCGGAGGAGAATCGAGGAGTGCGGGTGGGCGATTCGAAGCAGGTGGCGACAGCGCTCGTTTTTGCGATCGCTCACGAGGTCGGAAACCACCTGAGCGGCATTCGCATGCAGGCCTACCTGCTGGACCCCGATCTCGACGCTCGCTCCCTCGCCGAGGCTTCGATCAACATCGACGAGCTCGCGGGTCGGGCGGGTCCGCTGCTCTCGCTGCTACGCCCGCTGCTGTCGGATGACTGGCGGCCGTCGAGCGGCAAGAGCTGGTCCGGACTCCTGCATCGGGTCCGCCAGCAGATCGAGGAGGAAGGGATCCGCGGCGTCCGCCTCGAGCTCCGCTGCGCGGGCGGCGAGGCACTCGAGGCGCCGGATCTCGAATGGATGCACTCGCTGCTGGTGGCGCTCGTGGGCGCGACCATCGCGCACGTCGGACGAAAGGGTGCGGTCGAGATCGCGCTCGAAGAGAAAGCCGGTGAAGTGCGCGTCGTGATCGAGGATGACGGGCCCGAGGAGGAGCTGTCCTCCGCCGCAGCCCATCGCGGACGACCGCTCGCTCTGGGGATCGCCCGGGAGCTGGTCGGCCGTGCCGGCGGGCATGTCGACGTCGGGCGCGAGGCCGGTCGCACCCGGGTCTCGCTGGTTTTTCCGGCGGATCGCTAGCCGGAGAGCAGCAGGCTGGGGAAAGAGCCTGCCAGACGCGGGCGGCCTCGTGAGCCGGATCGACGCGCGGATCAGGCCGCCAGTCTGGTCTCGCTGCGGCGGCTTCCGGGTCGCAATACCTGCGCCGGCGGCTCCCGGACGTCCCAGATCAGCCCGATCGACTGCATCGCCCGCAACACGTAGTACGTGACGTCGACCTCCCACCAGAAGAAGCCCTGGCGCGCCGAGGCCATGTAGTGGTGATGATTGTTGTGCCAGCCTTCGCCGAGCGTCAGCAGCGCCAGCCACAGGTTGTTGCGGCTGTCGTCGCCGGTCTCGTAACGCTGCGATCCGAAACGATGGGCCAGCGAGTTGATCGTGTAGGTCGAGTGCCAGAGCAGCGTCGTCGAAATCAAGAAGCCCCAGACGAGTCCGCCGAGTCCGGCGATGGCATAACAGCTGATCGCCAACGCGAGCGGCACGACGACATGCCATCGATTCAGCCACACCAGCTCCGGATAGGCGGCGAAATCGCGAATCCGATCGAGCTCGGTCTCCTCGAAATCGCCCGAAAAGATCCAACCCTGATGCGCCCACCAGAAGCCCTTGCGCGGGGAGTGCAGGTCCTCGGGCTGATCGGAGTGGCGATGATGCCGGCGATGGCCGCCCGCCCACCAGAGCGGTCCCTTCTGGACGGCCGCGCAGCCCAGCAGGGCGAGCACGAACTGCATGGCGCGGCTGGTCTTGAAGGCCTTGTGCGAGAAGTAGCGGTGGTAGCCCCCTGTGATCCCGAAGAGCCGGATCCAGAACAGGCCCAGGCAGAGGGCGACGTCGACGGCGCTGACGCCCGTGTAGAGTGCCAGCAGGCAGCCGGCGTGGATCGCCCAGTAGATCGTCTCCGAAAGGCGCCCCTGATGTTGCTGCCAATAGCCTTCGGCCTGGATCGCGCCGGTCGCGCGCAGCGGGAGGTCAACGTCGGTTCGTGTCACGCGGTCGCTCAATCGGAATTCTCCAGGGCTGGGGATTCGCAGGAGGCCGGATCCTAAACAGCGGATCGGGCGGCGGCAGCCAGGCCCCTGTGAAAGTTCGGTCAAAACGGGCTTTCCGCTGTCTTTGCGCTAAGTTGCGGCCGCCCCGAGCCGGATGCGGCGGGGTCTCCGATTCCCCGCCCCGAGAGTCCCTCGGCGTCCTGCGCGGCTTGCCGCGAGTCAGGACCCGAACCGTCGAGAATTACCCGCCGCGTGAGTTGCCGGCCGGGTCCATCTCCGGAGCCGTGCTCCGCCAAGAACGCACGAACGAGAACAACCCATGTCGCTTCCCGAGCAGTCCAAAAAGAGCGTCCGCCAGGACCTTCGCAATGTCGCGATCATCGCGCATGTCGATCACGGCAAGACCACCCTCGTCGACGGCCTGCTTCGCGCCTGCGGCGCGTTCCGCGAGAACGAGTCCGTCGAGGATCGCGTGATGGATTCCGGCGACATCGAGAAGGAGCGGGGCATCACGATCCAGTCGAAGAGCACGGCGGTCGACTACGAGGGCGTTCGGATCCAGCTCGTCGACACGCCCGGCCATGCCGACTTCGGCGGCGAGGTCGAACGCGTTCTCGGGATGGCCGACACGGCGCTGCTGTTATGCGATGCGTACGAAGGCGTGATGCCGCAGACCCGCTTCGTGCTGCGCAAGGCGCTTTCTCACGGCCTGCGGCCGATCCTCGTGGTGAACAAGATCGATCGGCCCGAGGAGCGCGCGGAAGAGGTCGTGAACGAGGTCTTCGATCTGCTGGTCGAGCTCGGCGCGGATGACACCCAGCTCGACTTTCCGGTGGTCTACGCCTCTGCGAAGCAGGGCGTTTCTTCGACCGAGTACGGCGGCGAGATGAAGGATCTGATTCCGGTGCTCGATACGATCCTTCGCCACGCGCCACCCCCGGTCGTCGACGAGGAAGGTCCGCTGCAATTCCAGGCCGTGACGCTCGGCTACGACTCGTTCGTAGGTCGGCTGGTGATCGGACGCGTCGTGCGGGGGAAGATGAAGCGCGGTTCCCAGGTCATTCGTATTCCGGAAGAAGGCACGCCCGACTCGTTCCGGATCACCAAGCTCTTCGGAACCCTCGGGACCGGTCGCGTCGACATCGAAGAAGCTCGAGCGGGGGACATCGTGATCGTGGCGGGCGTCGATTCGATCGACGTCGGCGACACGGTCTGCGATCCGGGCTTCCCCGATCCGCTGCCGCGCATCGCGATCGATCCACCGACGATCCGAATCCATCTCTCCGTGAACAACTCGCCCTTCGCGGGTCGCGACGGGAAATACGTGACGAGTCGGCAGATCGGCGAGCGGCTCGAGCGAGAGGCGATGTCGAATATCTCGATCGTGATCGAGCGGACCGAGAAGCTCGACACCTTCGCCGTTTCGGGGCGTGGCGAGCTGCAGCTGGCGGTGCTGATCGAGACGCTGCGACGCGAGGGCTACGAGTTCGCGGTCTCGCGTCCGGAGATCATCATCCAGGAAATCGACGGGCAGCGCTGCGAGCCGGTCGAGGAGGTCGTGGCCGACGTGCCCGAGACGGCCGCGGGCTCGGTCATGGAGAAGCTCGCCCAGCGCAAGGGCCGCATGGACAACATGGAGCACAACGGCGATCGGGTGCAGATGCGCTTCATCGTCCCGAGTCGCGGGCTCTTCGGCTATCGCGGCGAGTTCCTGACGGACACGCGCGGCGAAGGCATCCTATATCGCACGGTCAAGGGCTTCGAGCCTCTGGCGGGTGATCTGCCCGGCCGCGGGGTCGGACCGCTCGTCTGTACCGACCAGGGCCGCACGACGCCGCACGCCATCTTCAAGATCCAGGAGCGGGCGCAGCTCTTCGTGCCCCCCGGCGTCGACGTCTACGAAGGGCAGATCGTCGGCGAGAGTCGGCGACCCGGCGATCTCAACGTGAACCTCACGCGCGCCAAGAAGCTCGACAACATGCGGGCCTCGGGACGCGACGAGAACGTGATCATCACGCCATGCAAGAAGCTCACGATCGAGGAAGCGCTCGGTTGGATCGAGGACGACGAGCTGCTCGAAGTCACGCCGCTCGAGCTCCGCTTGCGCAAGCGCGTGCTGTCGCAGTCCTTCCGCAAGCGCTGACGCCCGGGACCCAGGGCTGTCGATTCGTGCTGCGAGGACCTCGCGAGCATCATGGGGATCGGGATGGCTGATTCACTCGAGCTGACGCCGGCGGAGCGAAGCCGTTACGAGGACGAGGGCTTCTTCGTGCGAGAGGGCGTCTTTGGCGATTCGGACCTCGAAAGGCTTCGCGGGGCCGCCGAACGGGTCGTCGCCCAGGCCGCCGAAGCGGCTCGGCAGAAGGCTCGGCAGGTTGCCCGGGATGCGGCGCCGCGCTCCGATGACTACCGGATCGATGGCAATCGTTATGTCGAGGTCGCCGATTCGACGGTGCAATTCGAACATCGCGAGGGATCGGAGACGATCCGCGTGATCGAGCCCTTCCATCACCTCGATCCGGTCTTCGATCGCCTGGTGGCGGACCCACGGATCGTCCTGCCCTTGTGCGGCGTACTCGAGGCCGAGCGGATTTCGCTCTGGACGGACAAGATCAACCTGAAGAGGCCACGCGAAGGCTCGGGATTTCGCTGGCATCAGGACTCGCCCTATTGGAGCCACGTCTGCGGACACTGCGATCGGCTTCCGAACGTCATGATCACCCTCGACGCCGCCGATCGCGAAAACGGCTGCTTCCGGTTGATCCCGGGCAGCCACAAGCAGGGCTTCCTCCCGGGGCTCGATGACGGGTCCCAGCTCGGTCCGCTGTTCACGGATCCGGCGTATTTCGACGAGAGCAGCCAATGGCTCGCCGAGGTGCCGGCGGGCAGCCTCGTGGTCTTCAGTGCGCATACCGTGCACGGCAGCGAGCCGAATGCTTCCGATCGAGCGCGGCGAGCGATCGTCCTGACCTATCAGCCGGCAGATCATCCGATGTTCAAGATGAACGGATCGCGGAATCTTTCCCGGAGAAGCTCCGCGGCGGATTGATTTTCGAGCCCATCTTGCCGAAACGGGATCTCGGGCGTAGGATGCGCGCGCCAAGGAACTTCGCTCATGAAGCCTCTCGAGAACATGCTCGCGATCCTCGGGATCTGCGCCGCCCTGCTGGGGCCCTTCGCCGCAAGCGGTGAAGAGGCGATGCCTGGCCTCGATTGGCCGGGCTTCGACGCCTGCATCGAGGCCTCGGGCAGCGATCGAGCCGGGCTTCCCGATCCGCTCCGACTCGAACCGGCTCCCTTGCGGGCCGAATCGGAGCTCGACGAGGACCTCGGTCAGGACCCCGCGTCGCTGACCGTGCACGCCGACGCGCCGACCGTCGAGTCGAACGCACCGAGCTGGGAGGAGAGGACGTCGTCGCAAGACGTGACTCTCGGAGCCCGCTCGGCCCGCGGCCCGCCGGCCGCCTGATCGCGGACGCGCCGTTCTGGCGTCAGTCCGCAGCCCCTCCCGGCTTTCATCCAACCACCATGAAAATCGCACCCGTGCGACCTCCACTCGAGGTCCGCGCGCGTTGGAGGATTCGGCGTGCAGTCGAGCCCGTCTCGCGGACTATTCCAGTCTTTCGCGTTCAGTGATGTCAAATCAGGCTTTCTCGTCTTTCTGATCGCGCTTCCTCTCTGCCTGGGCATCGCCATGGCCAGCGGCTTTCCGCCGATCGCCGGTATCCTGACCGCGATCGTCGGCGGCGTGGTCGTCAGCTTCATGGGCAGCGCCGAGCTGACGATCAAGGGCCCCGCGGCCGGTCTGATCGTGATCGCGCTGGGGGCAGTGACCGAGCTCGGGCAGGGCGATCCGATCGCGGGCTACAAGCGGGCGCTGGCGGTCGGTGCCGTCGCGGCACTCCTCCAGATCGGACTCGCGCTGCTTCGGACGGCGACCGTCGGAATCGCGATGTCGCCGTCGGTCGTACACGGGATGCTCGCTGCGATCGGCGTCATCATCATCGCCAATCAGACGCACGCGGTCTTCGGTGTCGTGCCCGAGCCGGGAGAGCCGCTGCACCTGCTCGCCCAGATTCCCCACAGTCTGATGACTGCGAATCCGGAGATCCTGGCGATCGGCGGCATCTCGCTGCTGATCCTCTTCGGCTGGCCGCTGATTCGCGTCAACTGGGCCAGGAGCGTCCCGGCCGCGCTGGTCGTTCTCGCGGTGACGATTCCGCTCGAGCTGGCCTTCGGTGTCGGCGAAGCGCACCCGTACGAATTCCTGGGCCACGCCTATACGGTCGGGCCGCAGTACCTGGTCTCGCTGCCCGGTTCGTTGCTCGATGCCGTCAACCTGCCGGATTTCTCGATGATCACGAGCGGTACCTCGATCAAGTACATCGTGATGTTCGCCCTCGTCGGAACGATCGAGTCGACGCTGAGCGTGCTGGCGGTCGACTCGATGGATCCGACCAAGGACCCCTCCGATCTGAATCGCGATCTGCTCGGCCTCGGCATCGGCAATCTGGTGTGCGCGCTGATCGGCGGGCTGCCGATGATCTCCGAGATCGTCCGTAGCCGGGCCAATGTCGACGCGGGGGCGCAGTCGCGCTGGTCGAACTTCTCCCACGGCGCTTTCCTGCTGCTCTTCGTGGCCCTGGTGCCCTGGTTTCTGCAGCTCATTCCGCTCGCGGCCCTGGCGGCGATGCTCGTCTACACGGGCTCACGGCTGGCGTCGCCGGCGGAGATCGTTCATGCCCACAGCGTCGGTCGCGATCAGCTCGCGCTCTTCCTGACGACGCTGATCGTCACGCTGACGACGGATCTGCTGGTCGGCGTCGGCGTCGGACTCGCGCTCAAGGTCCTGCTCCACTGGGTGCGCGGGGCCTCGCCGCTCGACCTCTTCTCGACACGGGTCGAGGCGGAGTCGGACGCTCAGGGCGGACTCGTGCTGCGCGTCGTCGGGGTCGCGGTCTTCACCACCCTGCTCGAGCTTCGCCGCCATCTCTCCGGCCTCCCTTCGGAGGTCCGGCGAATCGTGGTGGATCTGCATGACGCGCGACTGGTCGATCACACGTTCCTCAGTCGACTCGACGCGATGGCCGCAGAGGTGGCGGTCGACGATTTTTCGATCGTGGGGCTCGATTCGATGAATGCCAGGTCCGAGCATCCCCACGCAACGCGCACGAGGCGAAGCGCGTGAGCGCCCCGTTGCGTGAGGTCGAGAAGAGCGATTCGCGGCTCGATGCGCTGGAGGCGGTCGTACTCGAGGCCGCGCAGCTGCTGCCGGAGCAGCCGCCGCTGCACGCTTTCGTGCACCACAACACGCTGCATCACTTCGAGCATCTGCCCTTCGAGGAGGCCGTCGTCGAGGCTTCGTCGATCCTCGGTACGGAGGGATTCCAGTCCGAAGCGGCCTTCGCGGCGCATCTTGCGTCGGGTCGAATCCAGGATCGCGATCTCGCGGCGGTTCTCGAGGGCGAGACGGAAACGCGACGACGCACCGATCTTCGAGGCTGGACCGACGGAGTCCGAGTATCGCCTGCTGCGACTGCGTCACTTGTTCGCGATCCCGACCGGCGTCACGCTCGACTGGCACCTGCGCGAAGGCCGCCTCTCCCAGCAGCTGGTGCCGGACCTGCCAGCGGATCGGCGAGCGCAGATTCTCGAGCGGGGAGGGGAGGAGGCGACTCTCGCCCGGCTGTGGAGCGCGCTCGAAGCGCACGCCCCGATTCTCGAGCCGCCCGCCCGGGGTCGGCGCTGGCGCGATCGTGTCCTGGAGACATCGGATACGGACACCGATCGATGGGTCCATCCCGTGCTGATCCGCCTGGTCGCGGCCTTCCTCGACCAGGGCATCGCCTACTGGCCGATGCCCCAGCGCTCGCGCGGCTTCCTGTCCGCGGTGCGGTCGCTCTACGGACAGCGGCTCGGCCCGCCCTTTCGCTGGGCACGCGGGCTCGCGAAGACATGGGCCGCACACGAGCGGTCGGACTGGTCCGCTCTCCGAACGATCGATTGGGCCCTTCAGGAAGGGAATGTGGCCGAGGAGGACCGACCGCTCTTCATTCGCGAGACCTTGCTGTCGCTTCGCGGTTGGGCCGGAATGATGCGACAGCTGGAGCTCCATCCGCATCGCGCCCCCGTCGAGGCGCCTCCGGCCAAGCTGATGGACTACCTCGCCGTTCAGCTCTGCCTCGATCTGTTCGCTGCGAGAGCTGTCGTTCGCGACCAGACGGGTGCTCGGGACGGATCGCTCGCCGCGCTCGACGATTTCCCCGACGCATCGCCGCGGCGGGCCGCTACGCCCGACCGCTCGCTGGCCTTCGAAGCCTTCCTGATCGCTCAGTACTCGGAGGTCCCCCTCGAGCGCTTCGAGAAGCCCGGGGTCGCGAGTGCCTGGATGAAGGCCGTTGCGAGATTCGATTCGACCGAGCGACGCAGGGTTCTGCACCTCGCGTACGAGAGACGCCATCGCGTGCAGCTGCTCGACGCGCTCGCGGCTCGCGAGCCTGCCGTGCAAGAGAAGGCTGCACCATCCCCGGCTGTCTTCCAGGCCGTCTTCTGCATAGACGATCGGGAGGAGTCGATTCGTCGTCATCTCGAAGAGATCGAACCTCGCGTGGAGACCTTTGGTTATGCGGGCTTCTTCGGGGTAGCGATGGACTATCAGGGTCTCGAGGACGTTCGCACCCGGCCGCTCTGCCCCGTCGTGGTCTCCCCGAAGCACGTCGTCCGCGAGGTCGTGTCGGAGGCGGATGCCCGCAGCGACTACTCGCTGGCTCGCAAGCGGCGGGCCGTGGCTCGGCATGCGACCTTCGTGGGAGCGAGGACGCTCGTACGTGGCGGGCTGGCCAGCTCGCTGCTGGGGCCGCTGTCGCTGCTGCCGCTGGTCGGACATGCGCTCTTTCCGCGCCTGGCGCATCGCATCGCCCATCGCTTCGAGGTCGCCGGACTCGAGCGCCCGCTCACGCGACTGGCCTTCGAGGCGCAGGAAGAGATCGACGTCGAAGCGGCCGTCAGCGAGGGATACGCGATTTCCGAAATGGCGGAGATCGTCGCCTCGGCGATCCGGACGATGGGGCTCGACGTGACGCGCTCTCGCCTCGTGTTCATCGTCGGGCACGGCTCGTCGAGCCTCAACAATCCCCATGAAGCCGCGCACGACTGTGGTGCGACGGGCGGCGGCCGCGGTGGGCCCAACGCGCGAGCTTTCGCAGCCATGGCGAATCACTCCGAGGTGCGCGCGCGTCTCGCATCCGATGGCTTCGTGATTCCCGAGAGCACTTTCTTCGTTGGTGCCTACCACAACACCTGCGACGACTCGATGACCTACTACGACGAGGATCTGGTGCCCGAGGATCTGCGGGCCGATCTGGCGCAGGCGAGGCAGACGCTAGCCGCCGCCTGCCTGCGCGAGGCGCACGAGCGCTGCCGAAAGTTCGAGACCGCACCACTCGAGGTCGGGCTCGAGCGCGGGCTCGAGGACGTCGAAGAGCATTCGGTGGATCTGGCGCAGCCTCGACCGGAATACGGGCATGCGACCAACGCCATCTGCATCGTCGGGCGTCGTGCGCTCACCAGAGGGCTCTTCCTCGACCGGCGTGCCTTCCTCGTCTCCTACGATCCGCGCGAGGATCCGGAAGGCGCACTGCTCGCTCCGCTGCTGCTCTCCGTCGGCCCGGTCGGTGCCGGAATCAACCTCGAGTACTATTTCAGCTTCGTCGACCCGACGGGCTACGGATGCGGGACCAAGCTTCCGCATAACATCACGGGTCTCCTGGGCGTGATGGACGGTCACGCCTCCGATCTCCGGACCGGGCTTCCCTGGCAGATGGTGGAGATTCACGAGCCGGTTCGCCTGCTGACGATCGTGGACGCGAAGCAGTCCGTGCTCGAGCAGATCCTCGAGTCCCACGCCGGGCTTCGGGGCCTGGTCGCGAATCGATGGATCCAGTTCGTCGGCTGGGACGCGGAGCAGGGCAGGCTTTGCGTCTTCGAGGGTGACGGCTTTCGTCCCTATGTCCCGGAGAATGTCCCGACAAAGGCCCGAGAACCGGGCGCCTCGCCGCGGTTCAACAGCTCGATCGAATACTACGCGGGTCATCGCGGGGCGCTCCCGCCGACCTGGCTCGGTCTTCCGGAGGCGACGCGATGAGTGCTGCGACCGACTGGACGGGCGCCGTGCTGCTCTCCGTGCTGGGGGCGCCAACGCTGGCCGTGTTGGTCCTGGCGACGGCGCGCTGGGCGACCGGGAAGCGTGCCAGCGAGCGGTTGGTGGGGAGGCTGGTCTCGATCGCCTTCGGATATTCGGCGGTCGCGGGCGTGCTGCTCGGGCTGCATCTGCTCGTCTCCGGCGACTCGCGGGTCGAGGTGGATCTCGGCGCCTGGTTTGCGGTCGGCCACTACCGATTCGAGTGGGCGCTGCGCGGAGATCGTCTTTCGCTGCCTTTCGTGATCTTTTGCTCGGGTCTCGCAGGCGTGATCGCTGCCTTCTCTCGGCGTTACCTGCATCGCGAGGACGGCTTCCATCGCTTCTACCTGATGCTCGCCTTCTTTGGCGTCGGGACTCAGCTGGTCGTGCTCGCGGGCACCCTCGACCTCGTCTTCTTCGGCTGGGAGATCGTCGGGCTGACGTCGGCGCTCCTGATCGCCTTCTTTCATGACCGCCCGGGGCCGGTCGAGAACGGGCTGCGGGCGTTCATGACCTATCGCTTCTGCGATGTCGGGATGCTCGGTGCGGCGGTCTGGCTGCATCACAGCCTCGGGAGCTCAGCGATCGATGCGAGCGCCGAGGGAATTCGCTGGGCGACGATCCAGGTTCCGCCGGGAGCGAGTGACGCCTTCTGGGTCGGGATGCTGTTGCTTGGTGCCTCGATGGGGAAGGCCGCGCAGGTTCCGCTCGGCGGCTGGCTTCCGCGCGCGATGGAGGGGCCGACGCCCTCGAGCGCGATCTTCTATGGAGCGATCTCCGTCCATCTCGGTCCTTATCTCCTGCTTCGATCCGCCGGCCTCCTCGAGAGCGATCCCACGCTCGGATGGTGGGTCGCGGGCATCGGGGCGACCACCGCGCTGCATGCCACCTTCGTGGGCCGCGTCCAGACCGACATCAAGTCGGCGTTGGCCTACGCCTCGATGACCCAGATCGGATTGATCTACGTCGAGATCGGCTTCGGGCTCTATCAGCTGGCGCTCTTCCACATCGTCGGTCATGCGTCGCTTCGAAGTCTCCAGATCCTCCGTTCACCGAGCCTCTTGCATGATCACCATCACCTCGAGCAGTCGATGGGCCGCGCGCTGCCTCGAAGCGGCGGGCACCTCGAGCGCCTGGTGCCGGATGCCCTGCAGCCCTGGCTCTATCGAGCCGCGCTCGAGCGCGGCTATCTGGATACGCTGCTGCTGGACTGGGTGGCGGGCGGCTGGACTCGCTTCTTCCGTGCGATCGATCGCGTCGAGGCGAGATGGGGCCGTTTACTGGCCGGTGACGCGCCCGAGCGGGGCGCTGCGGTGACGGGGATTCCCGGGGAGGAGCAGCGATGATCTCGGTGCTTCCGCTCTTGATGGCCGTCGTGTTCGGCCTGATGGCCGTGCGTGCGAAGGACTCGCGCGCCTTCTCCGAAGTGCGTCGTGAGACGACGATCGTCCTGGCGACGAGCGCCTGCGTCTGCGCGGTCCTATGGCTGATGACGGATCAGCGGCTGCTCTTGTGGCCGACTCCGATCCGGGGACACGGTCTGGTCCTCTCGACCGCCGGTTTCCTCGGGCTGGCGCCCTTCGTCAATTCGCTGGTCGGGATGCTCGCGGTCGCGTTGGCAGATTCGATCTCGCATTCGATCGCGACGCTCCGCCGGATTCTCGGCCTGCTGATGGTCGCCATGGTGTTCGTCGCGTCCTCCGAGCCATGGCTGTTGGCGCTTGCCTGGGCGTTGTCGCCGCTGATCGTCTGGTCCGAGCTGCGGACGCGCTTCGGAAGCCGGGGTGTCGCTCGACTCTTCGCCGTCTTCCAGCTGCCCAGCATCCTGCTCTTCTGTGGTGCGGCTCTGGTCGGGGATCCGGGCTCTCGATTGTGGATCGCAGGGGCCCTGCTCGCGGCCATCGGGATCCGGGAGGCCGCCATTCCGGGCCACAGCTGGTTCCCGCGTTTCGTCGAGGAGGCACCCATGGGCCTCGTCGTGGCCTTCGTTGCGCCGCAGCTCGGCGTCTATGCGCACGTCGAGATCCTGGGCAACGGTATTCCGGCCGATCTCGCGCGCCTCGTGGCCGGATTCGGAGCCGTGACCGCGCTGGTCGCGGGTGCGCTCGGCACGGTCCAGAGATCGACGCGTCGCGCGCTGGCCTACTTGATGATGAGCCAGACGGGTCTGGTCGCCTTCGGCATCGAGGGCAGCTCGGAGGTGGCCTTCGCCGGGTCCCTGCTGGCCTGGCAGGTGCTGGCAGTTGCCACTTCGGGCTTTGCGATGACGGCCTCGGCGCTCGAAGCGCGACGCGGCACGCGGTCCCTGTCGGGCTACTCCGGCTGCTTTCGACGGACGCCCAGAATGGCGGCTGCCTTCTTGATGATGGGACTGGGCAGCGTCGGATTTCCCATGACGCTCGGCTTCGTCGCGGAGGATCTGCTCGTCCAGGGATCGGTCGACGAATTTCCGGTCCTTGCCTTCGTGCTGATCGTGGCGACAGCGCTGAACGGCATGAACGTCATGCGACTCTTCTTCCACCTCTTTTCGGGGCGGCGAGAGCATTCGGGAGAGACCGACCTGACGTTCCGGGAGAGCTGGGCGCTATCGGCGATTCTGCTGCTGCTTCTCGTCGGCGGGCTCCTGCCGAGTCTGATCACCTCGCGCGAGTTCAAGGTCGCGCCCGGGCAAGTGAGCTCTCATCACGCGGCGTCCGGTCTCTCCGCCGGGTCGGTCCCGCTTGCCGGGACGCCTCGCCCTCAGCCCTGAGCCAGCCGCGATCGAGCGAAAGGAAAGGAAGCAGCGCGTCATGCGGGGATGGAAGTCACTCCTGGGGATCGTTCTCTTTACGTTATGCGCTTCGGTCAGCTGGTCCGAGGAGCCCGTCGTCATCGAAGACCCGGCCGCGGACTCGGCTGCGGCTTCCCCATCGGAAGCCATCTCCCAGCCTGACGAAGCGAAGAGGATGGCAGGGCTCGATCGAGGGCTCGAGATGTGGTTCGGGAGCTCCCATATCTCGCTTCACGGGTACTCATGGCTTCGCGCGGACTCCCAGACGACGGTCGGCGACGAGACGGATCTGAAGGCCACGATTCCCGTTGCGAGGCTCTTCACGACCGGCGAGCTGGTGGACTCGAAGCTCGGGTTCTTTGCGCAGTTCGAGTTTGCCGGAGACCAGCCCGAGCTGCTGGACCTCTTCGCGGAGTGGCATTTCAGCGAGGCGGCGATCCTGCGCCTCGGTCAATTCCGGACTCCCTACTCACGCGCCTACATCACACCGCTCACCAACCTGGAGCTCCCGACGCGGGGGCTCGTGATCGATCGCTTCAACCTCGGGCGCGACACGGGCGCGATGCTCTCGGGGGGGTTGGCGGCGGGGCTGCTGCACTATGACCTGGCGGTCGTGAACGGCGCGGAGATCAATGATCTCGCCGAGAATCGCGATTCGCCTTCGGTGATCGCTCGCACCGAGCTGCGCTTCGGCGATCCGGTTCCCTACGATCAGGCGCCCTCTCTGCGGATCGACGATGGTCGTGGGGTCACGGTCGGACTCGGCGGAGCGTATTCGAGACGCTCCATCGACGGCGCCTCGGGCACGACGTCCGAGACGCTCTCCAACGGAGCGGTGGACGTCGCCGTCATGCTAGGCCGCCTGAGCGCTCGGGCGGAAGGTTTCTGGCGAGGGGCCCACGGCTCGCCTCGCGTTGCGAACGCCTTTGGCGCCTACGGTCAGCTGGGTGTCTTCGTGTTGCCGCGTCAGCTCGAGATCGGGAGCCGTGTGGGTTGGCTTTCTGACGGCCCCGACGTCCAGACCTATGAAGCGTTCGTGGCCGGCTATTTGATGCACGGCGAGCGGGCGTACGGCCACCATGCCAAGGTCGTTCTCGGCTATCGCTACGACAGCGCCGACCCCGGTCGCGCGAGCGGACGCGACATCCATCTGGCTCGCTTGCAGCTGCAGCTCTTCTTCTAGGCTCGCTTCGGATCGGCGTGCAGAGGGGGCCGGTGGCGCTCCACCGAGGCGTTGCCGCAGACCGTTCCCGGCATGCGGCCCCCGCGAGTCAGAGATCGCGCAGCGAAGCTTTGGCGAACTCGTCCTGCAGCTCGGCGTAGCTCGTGGCGACCGGGAATTGCGGGAACTCGTCGATCACGTTCTGCGGCGGGCAGAAGAGGATGCCCGCGTCGGCCTCGGCGAGCATCGTCGTGTCGTTGTACGAGTCACCCGTCGCGATGGTCCGGTACTTGAGCGAGTGGAAGGCCTTCACGGAGGCGCGCTTCGGGTCGGGCTGACGGATCTTGTAGTCCGTGATCATGCCCTTCGCATCGATCTCGAGCTTGTGGCAGAGGATCGTCGGCCAGCCGAGCTTGCGCATGAAGGGCTCCGCGAACTCGTAGAAGGTGTCGGAGAGGATCACCACCTGGAAGCGTTCGCGCAGCCAGTCGAGCGTCTCCTGCGCGCCGGGCAGGGGGTCCATTCCGGCGATCACCTCCTGGATGTCGCGAATGCCGAGCTCGTGCTCGCGCAGGATGGCGAGCCGCTGGGTCATCAGCTCGTCGTAGTCGGGGATGTCGCGGGTCGTCGCCTTCAAGGCGGCGATCCCGGTCCGCTCGGCAAAGTTGATCCAGACTTCCGGAATGAGGACACCTTCGAGGTCGAGACATGCGATTTCCATGATCCCGGTTTTAGCAAAGATCGGCGCGAATCCGCTTGAGCATGCCGGCGGCGACGCCGATCCGTTACTCTCGCGGGCGCCTCCCCCTCATCGAATCCGGCCGTTCCGCGCGCTCACGAGTGGGCAATCGGATCGGCGAACGGCGCGAGCGACCGCGCCCACGAGGAAGAGGTCTTGGACGCGATCGAAGCATTGATCCTCGGTCTGGCCCAGGGCCTCACCGAGTTCTTCCCGGTCTCGAGCTCGGGGCATCTGGCGATGCTCCAGGCGCTCTTCGGGGGACGCGAGCCGGGGGGGCTGCTCTTCGAGGTCGCGGTGCACGTCGCGACGCTCTTCGCGATCGCGGTCTTCTATCGCAAGCGGATTTTCGGCCTCGTGCTCGGCACGCTCGGTCGCGACCCGGAGACCCTCGAATACGTCGGAAAGCTCGGCTTCGCCACGCTTCCAGCGGTCGTGATCGGCCTGACCGCCAAGGATCAGATCGAGCGCCAGTTCTCGAATCCGGGCCTCGTCGGCATCGCGCTCCTCGCCACCGGCTGCATCGTCTTCAGCACGCGCTGGACCGCTCCCCGGGCCCACGCGCCCGCGCCCGGTTGGGGCGTCGCGCTCGCGATCGGCTTCGCGCAGGCACTCGCGATCCTGCCGGGCATTTCGCGCAGCGGCTCGACCGTCGCGATGGCCCTCGCGCTCGGCGTCGCCCCACTCGCCGCCGCGGAGTTTTCCTTCCTGCTCGGGATCATCGCAATCACCGGTGCGGCGATCCTGATGATCCCCGACCTGCAGGGCGTGGCGCCGGAAGCGCTGTCGGGATTCGCGATCGGAGGTGCTGCCGCGCTCGTGGCCGGTCTGCTCGCGATCTGGCTCTTCGTCCGGATGCTCGACAAGAGCCTCTTCCACCACTGGGCCTGGTATTGCTGGCTGGTGGGCGGCGCCTTCCTCGTCTGGACCCGCACGGGCGTCTGAGCCCGCTTGAGCCGCCCGAGTGGCGCTCGCCTCCGACTCCGTCCCTACCAGGCCAAAAAGCAGAACGCCCGCCTCCGCTGATGCGAAGACGGGCGTCGATTCACCCCGTCCGATCCCGTCCCGGCTCCGCCCCGCTTCCTGTCCTCGCGGCCAGAGGCCGCGAAAGCAAGAGCCCTAGGGCTCCAGGATCGGGTGTAGTCGCTGCGCCGGCTGGGTCTCGCGCAGCTTCTTCAGCGCACGGGCCTCGAGCTGACGCACGCGCTCCCGGCTCAGTCCCAGGGACTGGCCGATCTGCTCGAGCGTATGCTCTTCTTCGCCGCCGAGGCCGTAGCGCAGTCGAAGGATCAGCTGCTCGCGAGGCGTGAGGCTGCCGATCAGCGAGCCGACGCCCATGCGCATCCGATCATCGTCGATCCCGCCATCCGGTCGATCCGCGGTCGCATCCGGCACGAAGTCCTCGAGGCGCTTCTCGGTACCCGCCACGTTCGACTCGAGCGAGATCGCCTCTCGCGAAAGCCGGTCGAGTGCCTCGAGCGAATCCGTGTCGGTCCCGAGTGCCGGTGCGAGCTCGGCCGGGGTCGGCTCGCGGCCGAGCTTGCCCGTGAGCTCCGCGCGCACGCGCTGGCTTCGCTGAAGCCGATCGTGCACATGGGAGGGCAGGCGGATCGTCCGCGAATGATTCTGGATCGCCCGCACCAGAGCCTGCCGGATCCACCAGACCGCATACGTCGAGAACTTGAACCCGCGGCGATGGTCGAATTTCTCGACCGCGCGGATCAGGCCCAGGTTGCCTTCCTGGATCAGGTCGGGGAACGAGAGCCCGAGGTTCCGGTAGTCCTTCGCGATCGCGACCACGAGCTTGAGATTGTGCTCGATGAAGCGGTTCTTCACCGTCGACATCTGGTCGTGCGCGTCCTCGACGGCGCCGGTCAGCTCGAGCATGCGCTTCTTCTCGACGCCCGCCTCGTACTCGAGCTCCGTCAGCTTCTTGGTCCGCTTTCGGGCCCGCCGCATCTCCGCGCAGAGATCGATGCTCTTCTCGCGCAGCTCGTGAAGCACGGCGAGAGAGAGCTGAGCGCTGTGCATCTCCTTGGCGATCTTGACGTCGACCTTCTCGAGCGAGGGGGAGTACTCCAGACCGGATTTCTCGATCTTCTTCTCGCGCTCGGCGAGCTGGAGGCGCAGCTTCTTGACCGCTCGCTCCACCCGCGCCGCGATCTCGCCCGTCTCCT
Organism: uncultured delta proteobacterium; assembly: GCA_963698485.1. Taxonomy (GTDB): domain Bacteria; phylum Myxococcota_A; class UBA9160; order UBA9160; family UBA4427; genus UBA4427. The sequence continues at coordinate 256,629 of CAVORA010000013.1, forward strand.
CGTCTCCGACGGATTCCGAGAGCTTCGCACCAGTATGCGAGAGAGCTCGCAGCGCGTCCCAGCGCGCGACGACATGCTTGGCCGAGATCGGAATCGCGTACAGCGCGTCCCGAAGCGCCGCGGTGGCCGCCTCGAGATCCTTGGCGAGGACCACCTCTTCCTCGCGCTTGAGCGTACGGGTCCCGCCGATCTCCTGAAAATACGACTCGAGAGGTCGGCGCTCGCGGCCAGGATCGAGCTCCTCGGCCGAAACGACCGGCGTCGCGCCCATCGTCGGCGCCGCGGCGGCGTCCTTGGCCTTGTCCTTTGTCTCGACCTTCTTCGCGTTGGTCGCGGGGGCTTCGGTGGAGTCCGTGGCGTCCGTGGCGTCGACGGCCTTGCTCGCTGCCTTGCCAGCCGTTGCCTTCTTGCGTGTGCCCGCCTTGGTGGGCTTCGGAGCAACGGCCTTCTTGCTGGTGGCCGCTGCGGCTTGCTTCTTCTTTTGAGTGGTCAACTCGATTCCTCTCATGCCCCGATTGCGCTCAGGTACGGCTCTGTTTGGGATGCCGCCCAGCGGGGACAAGTTTGGTCTTTTTTACCAACTGGCAAGCAGTCGAGGTCGTTTTTGCACTGATTCGATGTCCGCCTGGCACTTTTGTCGTTTCGGGAGTCGCTGGTGACCGTTTTGACACGGTCGCTTCCGCAACGATCCCGAGACGGGCGCCTCTGCTGAAAGATGGTGCGGGAGCCCCGTCCGTCAGGGTGCGCACTTCACGTCCAGAAGACAGCTTCGATCGAAGCATCGGTTCCCGGATTCCGATGCGATGATGCGACGCGATTCAGTCATCCCGGATGCCGACGCTCCGTCCTCCGTGCGTGCGATTGCGTTGCACCGGAGAGGGGGGCATGTCCAGGAGCCGAGGTCGAGTCGGTCGAGCCTCGCCCACGATCCACCGATCAATCGATCGGTCTACTCGTAGAGGGAATGTGATTTAGACTGATAATGATTGAATTTCACCTATTTAGCCAGCAAATTTCGCCTTGTCCAAAGATTCGAATGAAAACTGTCGCCGTCGTAGGCACGCCCCCTCGCCGAATTCTCGCCCCCTTGAAGTGCGCGAGAGGCTCGCCAAGGTGATGGGGATTCGACGGCCCGACATCCTGTTGCTCCTTTGAGCGGCCGGCTCCCTCTGGAGAATCGTGGCTCCTCTATCGGAATTGTGGCGAAATCCTCCCGTGATCTGAGTCCGGGGGGACCAAAATCTCTTTCTCGTTACGTCTCGTCTGCAGCTTGCCTGCGAGGAGTGTCTGGCGCGGCAGAGTCGGCTGACGACCTGCCCGCGACCAGGGCAACCGGACAGTGACGCTCGTCGGGCGATTCAAGGGAATCGAGGTCCCGGCGACGGGCGCCCAGTCCGCTCAGAAGGGCCAGAGCCAGGGGATCGCAGTCAGGGCAACGGCGGCGCAGACCAGGTCGAGAGGGATCCCGACCCGCAGGAAATCGCCGAAGCGGTAGCCACCGGCGCCATAGACGATCAGATGCGTCTGGTAGCTGATCGGGAAGGCAAAGGCGCAGGCGGAGGCGATCGCGACCGTCATGACGAAGGGCCGATGGTCGACGCCGAGCTGAACGGAGGCGGCCAGCGCGATCGGGAACATGATCGCCACCGCGGCGTTGTGATGGAGCGTCTCAGCCATCACGACACACAGCAGGTAGATCACCATCAGGGTCGCGAAAGGTCCCATGTTGCCGACGCTCGCGACCAGCCCTTGAGCCACGAACTGTGCCGCGCCGGACTGGGTCATCGCGCTGGCGATTCCGAGTCCACAGCCGATCGTGATCAGAACCGACCAGTCGACCGCATTGCGCGCCTGCGACGGACTGATGCAGCGCGTCCCGATCATCGCCGCGACCGTCACGAAGGCGGCGATCGAAATGTGCACTCCGCCGAGGCTGACCGCGAGCACCATGGCCGCCAGGATCCCCAGCGACGTGCGCGCGCGTTCGAAGTTGGGCGGCGCAGCGCCGGTGAGCTCGCTGGCCAGATAGAAGTCGCGACTATTGCGATGCAGCCGCATGAACTCCGGCGCACACTGCATGAGCAGCGTGTCGCCCGGGTGGAGCACGATGTCACCGATCTTGCCCTGGACCCGCTCGGCGTTGCGATGCACCGCGATCACCACGGCGTCGTAGACCGAACGGAAATTCGAGCGCTTGACGGATTGACCGATCAGCGGCGAGGAGGCCGAGACCACCGCCTCGACCATCGGGCGGTTGCGTCCGCCGGGCAGGCTCTCGAGCAGCTCCTCGGGCGCGGCGGGCTCGAGGCCCCGGATGCGCTGCAGGTCGATGATCGTGGAGAGCACGCCGGCGAAGACCAGGATGTCGCCGCTCTGGAGGACCTGCTCGGGGCCCACGGGCGTGATGATCTGCGCACCCCGATCGATCTCGACCAGAAAGAGGCCCGGCAGGTTTCGCAGGTCGGCCTGTTCGACGGTCTGGCCACTCAGCGGACTGTTCTCGGTCACGCGCATCGCGGAGGTGTATTCCCGGCTGCGGTCGTCGAGCTGCTCCGCCGCCTCGACGTGATTCGGGAGGCGCCCGGGCGCCACCAGCAGCAGGTAGACCAGACCAGCGGCCGCGATCAGGAGCCCGACCGGGGCGGGCTCGAAGAAGCCCCAGGGCTCGAGCCCGGCCTCATCGACGAGGCCCACGATCGTGAGGATCGTGCTGGTGCCGATGATCGTCGTGACGCTGCCGAGAATCGACGCGTAGGAGAGGGGGATCAGGAATTTCGACGCGGCAACCTGGTGGCGCCGGGCCCAATCGATCAGGGTCGGCGTCATCATCGCGACGATCGGCGCGTTGTTCAGGATCGCCGAGAGCGCCGCGACGGGAATCGTGATCCGAAGCATCGAGCGGCGGATCCCCGCATAGCGACCCAGCACACGCCCGAGCGTCATCTCGAGCGCGCCCGTCTCGCGCAGTGCCGAGGAGACGATGAAGAGCGCGCCGATGGCGGCCACGACCGGATTGGCGAAGCCCGCGAAGGTCTCGGCCGGAGACAGTATTCCCGTCGCGCCGAAGCAGATGAGCGTGCCCATCAAGACGAGGTCCGGCGGCGCGAGCTCGCGCACCATCGCGGTGAGCGCGACCGCGACGAGGCCGAGAGTGAAGAGGATCTGCCAGTCCATTCGCGGCGCACGATACCCTAATTCGATCTCGCCGGGTCGATGCGGAGGGAGGGTGCGGGCCGCTCGAAATCCGCCAAACTCCCCCCATGCCGACCTCGATCCGGAGCTTCAGCGAGCGCGAATTCTATCTCGCGGAATTCCGCGGTCGATCGATCGGAATCGCCTGGCCGGCGGACGAGCCAGTGCTTGCCGAACCCCTGGCGGCCGTGGTGGCGGAGCTGGTCAAGAACGGCTCGCGCGTCGTGATGCTCAGTCCGAGCGAGGCGATCATGGGGATCGCCGGGATCGAAAAGCCGTCGTCGATCGGCGACGGCCGATTCGGTCCCCAGCTGTGGCGCGCGCTTCGCGAGGTGGGCCGCGCGGGTCTGCTGGTTTCGGCGGACGACTTCGAGAACGATTGCAGCCGGGCCGCGTTGGCGCTCCGTCTGGCGAAGGTCGTCTGGATTCGCTCTACGGCGCCGCTCGAGCGAACCGGTGGCGAGGAAAGAGTCTCGGTCGTCGACCTCGCACATCTCGATCCGCTGTTAGGTGGAACGGGTCGCGAGGCGTCCGATGGCTTGCGGATCCGAGCGGGCGGCGAGGCCATGCTCCGCGCGATCCGCGCCATGATCGGCGGAGGCGTGCCCTCGGTGAACGTTTGTCCCGCAGCCGATCTGGTCCGCGAGCTCTTCACGTATGCGGGGGCGGGCACCTTTTTCACGAAGGACCGTTATGCCGAGGTGCGACCGCTCTCGATCGATGACTACGATCTGGCAAACGACCTGATCGAACGCGGCGAGGCGGACGGCTTCCTCGCGCCGCGAGATCGAGAAGCGCGAGACGACGTGCTGGCCCACGGTGTGGGGGTGTTCATCGAGGGGCGCTATCTCGCTGGAATCGGTGCGATCCTGCCGCACCCCTCGGCGAACGCTGCCGAGATCGCCTCGCTCTTCGCGCTGACCCGGTATATCGGAGAAGGTGCCGGCGGTCAGATCGTCCGCTACGCGATCGAGCGTTCGCGCAGGGAAGCGCTCGACTATCTCTTCTGCTGTACGACCTCCGAACGCGTCCAGCGTTTCTTCGAAGGGCTCGGGTTTCGTCCGGTCGCGACGAACGAGGTGCCGCCCGAGAAGTGGCACGACTACGACCCGCTGCGCATCGCGCGGGTGCGCTGCCTGCGATTCGATCTCGGCGCCTGACTTGCGCGTCGCCGCGCGTCGGCCCTCTGGTTCCGGTGCGCCCGATTGCCCGTCGGAGCGCGCCAGGGATGACCCGAAGGCTTCCCCCTGGAGGTCCGGGGCCGGCTCCGCTTGCGCGGGGACGGGATCCCGGAGCGGCCTGTAAGCCGGGTTCTGTTCCGACGTCCGGTTGCCCGGACATTGGCGTTGGTCATTCCTCTAGGCCGACCATTGCTGGGCGGCTCGAGCACTCTCACCCGGACACCGCGCCTTGGCTCTCGCCGCGGCGATCGAGCGGACCGCTCTTTACGATGTCCCTATTCGAGCTTGCTCCGGGAGGGGCTTGCCTCGCCGCCGGTCACCCGGCTGTCGCGCGTGGGCTCTTACCCCACGATTTCACCCTTACCTGTGCAGCGGCTCCCCTCCGAAGAGGTCGGCCGATGCCATCGGCGGTGTCATTTCTGTTGCGCTTTCCCTCGGGTCACCCCGGGTCGCTGTTAGCGACCTCCCTGTCCTGTGGAGCCCGGACTTTCCTCCCGTGAACGATGCCTCCCGTGAGGGAGAGTGTTCACCGGCGACCTCCCAGCCGCCTCCGGCGGGCCCGCGCATCGTATCGCGGGTGGCGGGCCGAGCAACGGCGAGCCGTGCGTCCGGACAGATTCGAATCTGATCAGCATCGGCAGAGGTTTTTATTTGCAATCCGACTAAGTATTTATTAGATACCTTGCTGGATGACGGAATCGCACCTCGAGACCCCAGCTGACGCCACGACGCCGCTCTCCGAGCGCGACGCGGGCGACCGGAAGCCCGAAATCCTTCGGCCAGCCCAGATCTTCGATCCGGTTGCCCGCGCACTCGACGTGATCGGAGACCGCTGGACCCTGGTGCTGGTGCGCCAGCTGCTCGGCGGTCCCAAGGGTTTTCAGGAGCTGCGCGTGCGCACGGGCATCGCGCCGCGGGTGCTCTCCAGCCGACTGCGCCAGCTTCGCGACGACGGCTTCGTGGAGACCGAGAGCCACGGCAGCCGTTCGCTGTACCGCGCCACGGCGAAGGGCCGGACCCTCTCTCCGATCATTTCGTCGATCGCACGCTGGTGGGTGCATGAAGGCATCAGCGTCCGCGACGTGGACCCCAACCGGTTCACCGAGACCTCCGCGCTCTCCGTGCTCGAGGCGCTGCCGATTCTGCTGCGTGAGGACGCGGCGCGCGATGCGCGCGCGGTCTTCGAGATCCGCCTGAGCGGCGAGGGCGGCGGCGTGTGGACGGTCGAGATCGACGACGGTCTATGCGAGGTCCGAGAGGGCTTCGCCGAAGGCGCGGACGTCCGGTACACGGCCTCGACCCGAGACTGGTGTGCGGTGGCGCTGGGCCTGCTCGACGCCAAGGAAGCCGTTCGCACGGGGCTCCTTCACAAGGAGGGGGGCCCGCAGGCCATGGACCAATTCTTCTACCAGATCGCCCGGACCGCCCGCTCGGGTTCCGGCGACGAATGACCCGATGAGGGAAGGCCGCCCGTGAGCAGTCGCTCGACGGCCTCTCCATCGCAAGCACCCCGCTAAAAGGAGACTCCCCGTGATTTCATTTGGCATGTCCGAAGAGCAGGAGCTCGTGCGCGATGCGATGCGCGAGTTCGCTTCCGATGCAATCCGTCCGATCGCTCGGGAAGCCGACGAGGCCGCAGCCGCTCCCGAGGATTTCCTCGAGACGGCCTGGACGCTGGGTCTGACCAGCACGCAGATTCCGGAGGCCTTCGGTGGCGCCGGCGAGGAAAGATCCATGGTGACGAACGCGATCCTGCTCGAGGAGCTCGCGTTCGGCGATGCTGCCCTCGCAATAGCCGCGCTGGCCCCCTCGCTGTTTGCGAACGCGATCGTCGATCATGGCACGGCCGATCAGCAGAAGGCGTTGCTGCCGCTCTTCTGCGGAGAGTCCTTTGCGACGGGCTCCCTGGCCGTCAGCGAGCCCGGGGCGCTCTCCGACGCGAGTCGGCCGCGGACGCTGGCCGAGCAGAAGGGCGAGTCCTTCATCCTCTCGGGCCGCAAGACCTTCGTGCCCCTCGCCGACCGGGCGAGTCATTTTCTGGTGACGGCCCAGCTCGGTGACGACCTGGCCGCGTTCATCGTGCCACGCGATGCCGCCGGCCTGTCCATTGGAGAGGTCGAGAAGAAGATGGGTCTGCACGCGCTCGCGACGAACGGGCTCGAGCTGACGCGCGTCGAGGTCGGCGCCGAGGCGCTGCTCGGCGGGCCGGAGGGGGCCGATGTACAGGCGATCCTGAACGCCTCTCGGACGGGTCTATCGACCGTCATGCTAGGCGTTTCGCGAGCGGTTCTCGAATACTGCGTGCCCTACTCCAAGGATCGCGTGGCCTTCGATGAGCCGATCTCGAAGAAACAGTCGATCGCTTTCCGTCTGGCCGAGATGCACATCGAGCAGCATGCGCTCCGACAGCTGGTGTGGAACGCGGCCAGTCAGCTCGAGCATGGCCTCGACGCGACGCGTGCTGCCTGGCATGCGCGGGCCTACGCCGCCGAGAAGAGCATGTGGATCGCCGACAATGGCGTGCAGGTGCTCGGGGGCCACGGCTTCATCCGCGAGCATCCGGTCGAGATGTGGTTCCGCAATGCTCGGACGCTTGGCGTACTCGAGGGGATGGTGACGCTCTAGCCCTTCGTCGCCGGCTCCCGAGGCGCGGTGCCTCGCCGGTGCCCACCGAACCTTCGATGATCGCGGCCCGCCGACTGGCCTCCGCCGCGATGGAGAACGAAAGATGATCGATTTCAGACTGACCGAGACCGACAAGGCCCATCTCGACCGCACGCGTGCGGAGGCCGTGATTGCGCGCCGCTATGCGCGACAATTCGACGAGAACGAAGCGGAGATGATCCCCGACACGCTTCCCGAGACCGACGATTTCTACGCGACGGCGGGCGAGCTGCCCGAGGTCGGACCGGAAGACACGCAGGGACCCGTGATGATGTTGCTGCAATGCATGGGGCAATTCTGGGGCGACTACTCCGTCCGGCTGCGTCGCTCGACACGCGGTGGACTCGGAAATGCGGCGCTCGCCGCGGCGGGGACCGACGAGCAGAAGGCGAAATGGGGACACCTGCTGCTCTCGATGGCGATCACGGAGCCGGGCTGCGGTTCCGATCCCTCTCGCGTGTCGACCACTGCGACGCTCGACGAAGCGACGAACGAGTGGATCCTGAACGGTGAGAAGATCTTCGTCACGACGGGGATCCGCGCGACCGGCGTCGTGCTCTGGGCGACGATCGACAAGAGCGCGGGCCGCGCTGGCATCAAGTCCTTCCTGGTCGAGAAGGGAACCCCTGGCTTCGAGGTCCCGCACAAGGAGAAGAAGCTGGGCATTCGGGCCGACGACACGGCGGCCTACGTCTTCAAGGATTGCCGGATTCCGCGGGAGAATCTGCTCGGGCTCGACGAGTCGATTCCCAAGGCCAGCTCGGGCGGCTTTCGCGGGGTGATGAAGACGTTCAACATGACGCGCCCCCTGACGGCGGCCATGGGCCTCGGGATCGCCGAGGCGGCCATCGACTTCACGCGGGACGAGCTCGAGGCGGCGGGCGTCGTGCTCGACTACACGTCGGGACCGGGCGGGATGGGCCGGCTCAGTGCGGCGGCCGAGAAGTTCATGCGACTCGAGGCACTCTTCGAGGCTTCGAAGCTGACGACGCTGCAATGTGGATGGATGGCCGGGCAGGGTCTTCCCAACAACCTGGAATCCTCCGTCTGCAAGGCGCATGCAGGCTCGTCTGTCCGGCAGGTCACCCAGGGCTGTATCGAGATCCTCGGCTCCGTGGGTGTCTCGCGTGAGCTGTTGCTCGAAAAGTGGATGCGAGATTCCCGCATCACCGACATCTACGAAGGGACGGGCGAGATCCAGCGCCTGATCATCGCGCGGGGGCTGCTCGACTACACGCGAGCGGACCTGAAGTAGCGAAGCGGCGGGATTCGATGATTCCCGCGCAACGAGATGCGCGCCGGCCTCGCCCCATCGGGCGAGGCCGGCTGCATTTCGGGTTCATGAAGGAGGGCGTCGGTCGGTTCTCGATCTGGACATTTGTCCGCCGGAGTGCGTTATCGTCGCGGGCGTGACGCCTCCCGACGAACCGAGCGCGAAGGTCGGCCCGAACGACGACGAGACCGCGGGCAACGACCTCGCAGGAAACCCCGAAGAGCGCCGGGAAGACACGGGCCCCTATAGCCCGCTGTATACGCGTTATGTGCTCGGCATGGTCCTGGTGACCATGATCTTCAATAACATCGATCGGACGATCCTGTCGATCCTGGTGCGACCCGTCAAAGCGGAGTTCGAGCTCACCGACACGCAGATGGGTTGGCTGCTCGGCCCGGCATTCGCCCTCGTCTACACGCTGCTCTCGCTGCCCCTCGGTCGTTATGCGGATACCACGGGCGTTCGGCGGACGATCGTCGCCGTCAGCCTCTTGCTTTGGAGCGGATTCACGACCGGTACGGCCTTCGTGACCAGCTATGCGCAGCTCTTCGTGATGCGTATGGGTGTCGGGATCGGCGAGTCCGGCGGGACCGCGCCGAGCGTGTCGATGTTGGCCGACTACCTGCCGCCCAGCCGCCGCGCACGCGGCGTCTCCGTGATCTCGATCGGCGCCGTGACGGGCATGGGGCTGGGCATGATCCTGGGCGGCTTCATCAGCGAGTCCTATGGCTGGCGGGGCGCTTTCCTGGCGGCGGGTCTGCCCGGAATCGCGCTGGCGCTGCTCTACCAGCTCACGATCCGCGAGCCCCAGCGCGGCGGGAGCGAGGGAAGGCAGGCTGCGGGCGGCAACGAGTTCTGGCCGGCGCTGCGCCTGCTGCTCGCCCAGCGCACGTATCTCGTCATCCTCGCGGCGAACGGCTTCGCGCTCTTCGCCTCGATGGGCCGGAATCTCTGGGAGCCGAGCTTCCTGGTGCGCACCTACGAGATGGGCGAGTTCCACGCGGGCAGCTGGTATTTTCTGACGAGCCCGCTGCCCTCGATGTTCGGGATCTTTCTCGGCGGCTACCTGGCGGATCGGTTGGGTCGGCGCGACACGCGCTGGTATCTCTGGGTGCCTGCCCTGGGGCAGGCGATCAGCGTTCCGATCCTGGTCGCCTTCCTGATGTGGCCCGCCTCGTCGCGTTTCATGCTTCCGTCCTTCCTGGCAGGGTCCGCTTTCGAAGCGATCCCCGTCGCGCTCGTCTGGAGCATCTTCGGGTCCGTGTTCGGATCGTTCTTCACGGCGCCCTTCATGTCGACGATCCAGGGCGTGGCGCCGTTGCGCATGCGGGCCTTCGCGGCGGCGATCTCGACCCTGATCAGCACCCTGGTGGGTCTCGCGGCGGGGCCGCTGCTCGTGGGCGTGTTGGCCGATGGATTCGAGATGCGGTTCGGCGACGACGCGCTTCGCTATTCGCTGCTGGTGCCGACCTGTGCGCCGCTGCTCAGCAGCCTGGTCTGCTTCCTCGGAGCGCGACGGGTCGCTGGAGATCTGGAGCGGGCGAGGGCGTCCGACGGCTGACGCGCGCGGAACGCGGCGACACCTGGCGGTCGCTCCTCAGAAAAGGCCCCGCCAGAGCCTGCGCGCCGTTCCGGCCAGGCAGACGGCGCGCTCGGCCGCGTCGAGCTCTGCGAAGGACTCGCGCCCGAGCTGCACCAGGTCCGCATAACATCGGTCGTGGGTCTGACAGAAATCCGAGCCCCACATGATCCGATCGGGCCCGAACGCATCGACCAGTCTCCGCACGAGGTGCGTCGCGCTGCCCTCGCGCGCGACCGCGTCGTCGAGCACGTGCGTCGTGACCTTGAGATGCAGGTTGCTTCGGTCCGAGAGCTGGAAGAGTCGTTCGGCCGAGTCGGTCTGGGCGAGCGCGAACGCGCAGTGGTCGAGCGAGACCGGTGTCTCTGGGAAGCGGGCGAGCACGGTCTCGAGCTCGTCGATCTGGTGAGGCAGGATCGTGACGATCACGTGCGCGCCGAGCTCGTTCGCCCGGTGCCAGAGCGGGAACGTGCGCTCGTCGACGAGCCAGGAGGGGCCTTCGCGCGAGAGGGCGAAGAGACGTACGCCCGACATGCCCCGATCCCGGATCCAGTAGTCGAGCGTCTGTGTCGCGCCTTCTGCTGCCGCGTCGATGCAGCAGGCGGCGACGAAGCGGTCCGGGTCCGCCCGCGCGGCATCCGCCGCATAGCGGTTGTCGTACGAATAGGCGCCGACCGCCTGGACCAGGATCGCCCGGTCGACTCCTGACTCGTCCATGGCGCTTGCGAGCTCTTCGGCGCTCGTGGGCGCATCGAGGTACCACGTGCCCGAGAGCTCGCGGGGGCTGAGCGGGTAGCGAGCGTGATCCGGAGACACGATATGGGTATGGGTATCGACGAGCGGCTCCCGGAGCGTGGCCGAAGATCCGGTCACGATCGCCTAGAGCTCGGTCGTCGCTTCGCCGAGGCGAATCGTGAGGAACTCCATGCCCTCCGATCCGCAGGTGAAGCCGTAGCGATTGCGCGCCGGGATCACGATCGTGTCATCCGCGTTCGCCTCGCCGAAGCCGTCATCGAAGACGCAGCCACCCGCGAGCACGACGAGCATCTCGTCGTGGTTGTGGTGGTGTGGCGGGACGCGATAGCCGGCAGGCAGATGCGAGCGGTTCATGAAGAAGCCGCCTTCGCCACGCACGATCTTCTTGCGCCGCGCGCCGACCTTCTTGGCCTGGGCGACCAGCTCGGGCGGCGGCGCCGTGCCCGGTGCAGCGCTCTCGAGGGGCTTGTCCCAGTCGATGCGGTCGTAGTCGAAGATCCGGGCAGGGGCGGGCGTAGGCTTCGGGTCGGACATGATCGGGGCCTCGTGCGCGCTGGGCGCGGCTTCTGGATCGCGGAACACGGCGCATGCTCGCCGCAGCGCGCGATGCTCAGTTTCGGGTGTCTTCGAGCCAGTCGGGCATGTCGATCGGTGGGTTGGGGAGCCGTTTCGCACCCTTTTCGGCCAGGAGCTTGTCGAAGCCCTCGGTGTCGGCCGGAAACGAGCGTGGGTCGCCCATCATCACTTCGAAGAGCTCCACGCCCTCCGGTCCCGCGATGAAGGGGCCGAAGGCCGCGCCCTGCTCGAGGGTGATATGCATGCCCGCGGTGCACTCGACGTCGCCGCACATCATCGATCCGCTGAGCACGTAGACCACGTGTTCGCTGTTGTGACCGTGCTTGTGGATCATCATGCCGGGGTCCCATTTCGCGTAGAGCGAGAGGCATTTGTCGCTGAACTCCAGCCACTTCTCCCGGACGCTCGCGCGGCCCGTCGGCAGCTCGATCGCACGCACCTCCTGCCACTTCTCGTCGTCGAGATGTCGAAACTTCACTCGGGGCATCGGAACCTCCTGGCTAGTAGGGCTTGTCGCCCGCGATGGTGACGCGATTCATGATGCGTCGGGTGCGATAGTCGGGGACCGCGAAATGCTGGACCGACCGATTGTCCCAGAACGCCACCGAATGGGTATCCCACGTGAAGCGGCACTGGAACTCGGGCGACCGGATGTGGTCCATCAGCATCGGCAGCAGCGCCTCGTTCTCCCGCTCGCTGAGCCCGACGATGTGGGTGGTGGAGTTGCGGTTGACGAACAGGCTCTTGCGACCCGTGACCGGGTGGGTGCGGGCGACGGGATGTTCGACGGGTGGCCACTTCGCCTGCACCTCGGCGAGGTTGGCCGTAGCATGACCGGCGGCGATGCCCTTCTGGAGCGGTCTCGTGATGTCATGGACCGCCGTGAGCCCGTCGATCAGCCGCTGGATCGGCGGGGACAGCGCTTCGTAGGCGGCAATCGTATTGGCGAAGCAGGTATCGCCGCCGACCTCGGGAATCTGTACGGCCCGCAGCACCGACCCCATCGGCGGCTCGCTCATGAAGGTGTTGTCGCTATGCCAGGCGTCGGCGCCTTCGCCGCGCGGATCCGTCTGGTCGAGCACGATCATCTCCGGATTCGTGCCGTATTTGGGAGCGAAGGGCGGCACGCTGATCGGTCCGAAATGGCGGGCGAAGGCGATGTGTTGCTCCGGGGTGATGTCCTGGTTGCGGAAGAAGAGCACGTGGTGCTCGGACAGCGCGTCGACGATCGCGTCACGGGTCTCTGCCTCGAGCGGGGCGGCCAGGTCGATGCCGGAAATCTCGGCGCCGATGCAGGCGGTGACGGGTCGGATCTCGAGTGAGGCGCTCATGCCGGCCGCCCCCAATCCTTCCCGTCCGGTCCGAATCCACGATTCGTGAAGGTTTCCATATCGTTTCGCTCCATTCTCTCGTTCGCATCGATCGGCACGACCCCGCGGTCACGCCGGGCGTTTCAGGGGTTGCTCGCCAGATTGCGCCGCGCGGCGCGCTGCTCGAAGACCGCGAGCAGGTCGCCGAGCGACGCGTCCGCCGCGCGCTTCTGGTTCTCGCTGAGCGGAGCCATCAGACTCGACGTCGCCACGATGAAGGCGTTGAAGACTCGATCCTGCAGCGAGTGGCCGCGCGGAGTCAGGGTGACGCGCGTGCCGCGACCGTCGTCGGGATCCGGGGTGCGCTCGACGAGCTCGGCCTCTTCGAGTCGCTTCAGGATCTTGGTCATCCCGCCAGACGACCGTCGAAGTCGACTGTAGAGCTGGCTCGGCTTGAGCGCGTAGGGCGCGCCGGCGCGGCGCAGGGCGGCGAGTACGCCGTAGTCGCTCGGGGTGAGCTCGAAGGGCTCGAGCACGTCGTGCTGGAAGGCGTCGATCAGCACACCGAGGCGCGCGAGGCGGACCAGGGGCGGCAGATTCGAGACATCGAGATCGGCATATTCCGACTCCCAGCCTCGTTCGAAATCCTCGAACCAATCCATCGCAGGCCTCCCGCCAGCCCCCGAAGCGGAGGCTGCCGCGAGCTCAATCTAGCTGCCAGGATAGCTTTCGCGCAAGGTATGTAGGAAGGGATCGGTATCCCCGTGCAGCGCGGTGCTGCGACAACGCGATCGGAGCGTTGCGCCTCGGTCCATCACGCGAATCGTCGGGCTCAGGGGGAGATGCGAATGCGTGCGCCGATGGTCTGGCGACCGAAGCCCATGGGGTCATCGACCGCGAGACTGTTGCGCGTCTCCCAGGCGATCTCGAGCTCGATTCCGCGAGCGAGCGCGCGAGTCAGCGAGATCCGGCTTTCGAGCGTCCGATCGCCGACGATCTCCGGCCCGAAGTCGGCGACGAAGGATTGGGCCAGCACGTCGCTCGAGTAGAGGTGACGCGAGTAGCTCGCGTCGAAGCGGGCGCGGATTCCGAGTGGGAGGTCGATGAAGGCCAGGCCGCGCTTGCGCCAGAGGTCCTGATGCTCTCGATCGCCAGAGGAGGGTTCGATCGGTGGCGGCGCGAAGTCGAAGGCCTCGAGCGGATCCCCGACCGCTGTCTGCGCCATGGCCGCCTCGACGTTCAGCATCGCGATCAGGCTCGCCGTCAGAACGGAGAGGCCGAGGCGGACGCAAGGCGCGCGAAGGCGGCCAGATTTCGAGGGGGAGGATCGAAACATCAGGCCGCTCTTCGGCGCGGTCAGGCAAACACCCGGGTGATAAAGGTCACGGCAAAAGCATTCGCCGACCGACCACGAGCCCGATGCCGCGCGCGTGCGGCGCGCCTGCCGTCGGGCTGCGCCGAGACCCTCGCAGGCTTCGGCGCGCCCCGCCCGAGGCGTCGGCTGGGGTAGACTGCTCGCCATGAAAGCCATCGTGATCGAAGAGCCCGGCGACGAGAACTGCATGCAGATCGGTGAGCTGCCCGCACCGACCCTCGACGGCGAGAACGCCGCCGAATCGATTCGGATCCGCATCTTTGCGGCGGGCGTGAATCGCGCGGATCTGCTCCAGAGGCAGGGCTTCTACCCGCCGCCCGCCGGCGCGTCGAAGACGCTCGGGCTGGAATGCGCGGGCGAGGTCGCGGAGGTCGGTTCCGCGGTGGATGATTTCTCGGTCGGCGATCGTGTCATGGCCCTGCTGCCGGGCGGTGGGTACGCGGAGGAGGTAGTGGTGCATGCGGGCTCCGTGATGCCTCTGCCGGATTCTCTCTCTTTCGAGGAGGGAGCGGGGCTCGCGGAGACGCTGCTGACGGTCTTCTTGAACGTCTTCGAGCTGGGCAACCTGCCCGAGGGCGGCAGCGTGCTCGTTCACGGTGGCGGCAGCGGAATCGGCACGACGACGATCGATCTCGTCAAGCGCGCCGGCGGCAGGGTGATCGCGACCGCCGGCAGCGCCGAGAAATGCCAGCGATGTCTGACGCTCGGGGCGGATGCCGTCGCCAACTACAAGCAGGACGACTGGGTCGCGATGGCGCGCGAGGCGACCGGCGGGCGCGGGGTCGACGTGGTCCTCGACTCGATCGGCGGCGCCTATCTCGAGCGGAATCTCGAGGCGCTTGCGAACGACGGATCGTTGGTCGTGATCGGTCTGATGGGGGGCGCCAAGTCGGAGATCTCGCTGGGGGCGCTGCTCACGCGGCGGCTGCGCGTGATCGGCTCGACGCTGCGAACCCGATCCGTCGAGCAGAAGGCTGCGATCGTCACGGCCTTCCTGACGCGATTCGGTGAGGATCTGGCGAAGGGCGAGATCCGTCCCGTGTTGCATGAAGTGTTCGCGCTCGAAGAGGCTCCCGCCGCGCATCGAATGATGAAGGCGAGCACCCATTTCGGGAAGCTCGTCCTGCGCGTGCGCGACTAGCTCGCCTGCGCATTCTGCACACCGATCAGCTCGGTGTAGATCCCGCCCCGGGCGAGCAGCGTCTCGTGATTGCCGATCTCGGCCACGCGACCCCGGTCGAGCACCACGATCCGATCCGCGCGTTCGATGGTCGAGAGGCGATGGGCGACCAGGAAGATCGTTCGCTGGCCGCGCAGCTCTTCGATGGCGTTCTGCACGGCGCGCTCGGTCTGGGCATCCAGCGCGCTGGTGGCTTCGTCGAAGACCAGTATGGCCGGGTTGGCGAGGATGGCGCGCGCGATCGTGATGCGCTGTCGCTGGCCGCCCGAGAGCCGCAGCCCGAACTCGCCGGCGAGCGTCTCATATCCTTCGGGCAGGGCTTCGATGAACTCGTGGGCGGAGGCGGCTCTAGCCGCAGCGCGGACCTCCTCATCGCTCGCCTCGGGACGTCCGTAACGGATGTTCTCGCGGATCGTCTCGTCGAAGAGGAAGGGCTCCTGAGTGACGACGGCAACATGATCGAGGAAGGATTTCCGCTGCAGGTCGCGGAGATCGATGCCGTCGATCTCGATGGCGCCGCGCGTCGGGTCGTGGAATCGCAGCACGAGATCCACGAGCGTCGACTTGCCCGCCCCGGTGCGGCCGACGATGGCGACGACTTCACCCGCCTGCACCTCGAGGTCGATGCCATCGAGAATCGGACCCTGGCCGTAGTCGAAGTGGACGTCGCGGAACCGGATGCTCTTCGAGAGGCCGTGCATCGGGCGTGCGCCGGGGCGATCTTCGATCTCCGCTTCCATGTCGAGGATTTCGAAGAGCCGCTTCGCCGAGCCGGCGTACTCGATCAGCTTCGGATAGGACTGCGTGATATGCGAGATCGGCTTGTAGATCGTCACCATGACCAGCGCGAAGGTCGAAAGATCGCCGATCGTGATTCCCCACATCTTCCGGATGACCAACAGGCCGCCGATGCCCATCACGATCGCGCCGACCAGCGGGTACATCGCTTCGCCGGTCGCCTTGATGAGCGCACCGTTGAGCATCACCTTCATGTGTTGACGGAAGAATTTCATCGACTCGCGATTGAAGGCCTGTTGCTCGACCTCTTCGCCGCGGAAGGCCTTGATGACCTTGATACCCGACAGGATCGCGATGAGTCGCTGGGAGAGATCGCCCTGTGATTCCTGTCGCCGGGTGACGACGGCGAGCAGTCGATTCGTGAACAAGGACAGCAGCAGCATGAAAGGCGGGATCCCGATCAGGCTGATGAACGTCAGCTGCCAGCTGATGAAGATCATCATCCCGAGGCCCCCGATCAGCATCTGCGCGTCGAGGATCATGTCCCGGTAGACCATCTGCACCATCAGACACGCAGTCTGCGCATCAGCCATCGACCGGGCCAGCAGGTCGCCGCTCGAGCCCTCGCGGAACACGCGCAGGGGCGCGTTCAGGAATTTTCGGGCCACCGCGATGTCGGTGGCCTGACGCACGCGCGCGGTGATCCAGTTCGCGAAATAGGTCCTCCCGAGAACCGCCACGGGCGTCACGATCAGCGTGAGCCCGCCGAGGAGTCCGAGCTCGGACAAGAGCGGCTTGACCAGCTCGAAGCTGATGTCACCCGTAGAGATCGGTACCAGCGCATCGTCGAGCAGCGGTTGAAAGAGCCATGCGCGCAGGTAGCGCATGCCCGCAACGAGCAGCCCGAGAAACACGACGGCCGCAACGCCCCCGCGATAGCGGAACGAGCTCTTCATCAGGCGCCAGATGAGGGGCCAGGCAGAGGTCTGCGGGGGCTTCGAGCGGGCCGCGGGCGACCCCGACTCTTCGATGGGCTTTTCGGTCTTCGAGTCCACGCGAAGCGAACCTTCCTGCATGCGGGGGGCCGATTCCGGCGGCGGTAGGGTCGCAGGTCGATCCCGCTCGGCCAACCCATGGGCCTCGAATCCGCCAGGGCGACGATGCCGCTCCGGTCTCGACCGGATCCGGCCCCTTCGCCGAAACACCGGGAGAATCTCGCGCTCGATCCGCTACGCTACGCCGCCGCGATCGCCCGGGGGATGCCCGGGCCGACTCCGACCCAAGAAACCGAACCCGCCGGCGACGCGCTCACGCGTCCGATCGGCGCCCTCGACCCCGGGCTCGACCCCGGGAACGACCCAAGGAGATCCCCGCCATGGCGGTCCAGCGAACCTTCGCCATCATCAAGCCCGACGCCGTCCGAAACAAGGTGGCCGGCCAGATCCTGGCCCGCATCGAAGAGTCCGGGCTGGAGATCGTTGCGATGAAGAAGATGCATCTGAGCGAGCAGGGCGCCCGCGGCTTCTATGCCGTGCACAAGGAGCGCCCCTTCTTCGGCGACCTCGTCGCCTTCATGACCTCCGGACCGGTCGTGGCGCTGGTGCTCGAAGGCGAGGGCGCGATCAAGCGGTGGCGCGATCTGATGGGACCCACCAACTCGAACGAAGCGCCGGCGGGCACGTTGCGCGGGGATTTCGGGACAGATCTGGAGCAGAACGCGACCCACGGCTCGGATGCTCCCGAGACGGCCCGCCTCGAGATCTCCTACTTCTTCAACGCCATGGAGATCATGGGTGTGACCGAGGCGCTGCCGGCGGACTGAGCGCCCAGCCCGCGACCTGAGGCGTCCGCCGTCGGGTCGTGCCGGACAGGAATCCTCGACGGCCGGACGCATCGGCGCCCCGGGCTTCGATTCCACCGGCGCGGAGCCGGGAAGAGCCCAGACGGCATGGATCAGACCGAAGGCGGGGCCGAGTCATCGACTCGCCTCGTCTTTTGTCGTTCCGGGACCGCTTCGAGGCTGATTCCGGGTCAACGGAGCAGCGGGCCCGAATTGGCTGGATTCAGCTCGCGAAGCCTCGGGCCATGAGGCTCAGCAATCCGAAGTAGGCCACGGTGAGCCAGAGCTGATGGCTGCGCAGTGCGCGTGTCACGATCTTTCCTTCCGGCGGTGCGCTCCGGGAGTCTCCGGGAGCGATTGGGGCTTGTGGGGTCGGTCGAATCCACGTTCCGCGGCCGAAGGGGCCGAGAGACGTGGGATGCTTCCTGTCTTCTCTTCGATCACGCGCCGCAGGACTTGAGACCCGCGCGCAGCATCTGGAGTTCCGTTGCTCGGCGCTGTGTCGACGGTCACCGGAATCAGCGGTTTTTCCTCTTCGGATTCGGTTCAGCGTCCCTCGAAGCGCGGTGCGCGTTTCTCTCGGACGGCGGCGATGCCCTCGTGCGCATCCGCGGACTCGAAATGACGGGCCTGCTCGGTGGCTTCGAACTGGAGCTGGTCCTCGATCGAGGCGGTCTCCGTCCGGCGCAGCGCCTGCTTGACCGCCCGCACCGCCAGCGGCGCGTTGCCAGCGATCTCCTGAGCGGTCGCGACCGCGGCTGCGAGCACCTCGGCTCGCGGCAGGACCCGGTTCGCGAGGCCGATTCGGGCAGCCTCTTCCCCGTCCAGCATGCGGCTCGTATACAGAAGCTCGGCCGCGAGGCCCGGTCCGACGAGTCGAGGCAGATTCCAGGTGGCGGCCATGCCGGGATGGACTCCGATCCGGGTGAAATTGAGGCCGAGCTTCGCTTCGGCGGCCACGAATCGGAAATCGCAGCCGAGGGCCACGCAGAAGCCCGCGCCGATGGCATGTCCATTGATGGCCGCGATCGTCGGGCAGGGGATGTCCCGGATCGACAGGAAGAGGCGGTAGAAGCTGGCCATCTCGTCGCGAATGCCGCGCCAGGCGCGGCCCGGCGCGGCCGCACCGAGATCCGCCTGCCGCTGCAGCATGTCGAGGTCGCCGCCCGCCGAGAAGGCGCGCCCGACCCCCGTCAACACCAGGGCTCGCAAGGATTCGTCCTGGGCGAGCACGCCGATCCGATCCCGGAAGGCCTCGCCCATCGCGCGGGTCATGGCATTCAAGTGGTCGGGGTCGTTGAACTCCAGCGTGACCACGTCGCCCTCTCGGGATTCGCGGATGAGGTCGGAGGTGGCGAGCACCGAGGACTCGTCGGACACGATTCGTCTCCTTGCCGCAGCGGGTGAGAACTCGACCGGGTCGAAGCCTCACCCTGCGTGTCGGCCGGGGTGGGTCGCGCCGACCGGTCGGGTCGGAGGCGCTTCCGACCAGTCGGCGTTGCACGGCTGGGGAAGGATGTAGCGGAAGCGGGGACCGATGCCCGCGGAATCGCCGAAATTATCCATCGACGTACCCGCCGGCATCCGGGTCGCGTGGGTGCGAAGCGCGCGATCGGGGCTCGGGTGCGGGCCGAATGGCAGTGGCCTCCAGATTGGGTGAGGCTCCTGGCCTGACGGAGGTTCGAATGAGCGATGATCATCTGGCGCGCTGGGAGCCCATCTTTCCATGGATGGAGAAGGAGCTGGGCGGCCGCATCACGCGCCGCGAGAGACAGGGGCGGGAGTCGGGCGGTCGCTATGCCTGGTTCGTGGACCTCGAGGTCGACGGGCGACCGCTCAAGACCTACGTGCGCGGGACGCGCGATGAGTCCTTTTCCTATGTGAAGGTCTACTCGACGACCCGAGAGACGAAGATCCTCGAGATTCTGCACGAGCAGGGGGTGCCGGTTCCCGAAGTGCTGGCCTTCCACCCGGATCCCGAGGCCGTCGTGCTGGCTCACGTCGAGGGGCGTGACAACTTCAATCTCGTGACCGACCCGGTCGAACGAGACTCGATCGCCGAGCATTTCCTCGAGATCCTGGCGCAGCTTCACTCCGTCGACGTCCGGCTCTTCGAGAAGGCCGGGGTCCGCATCCCCGAGACGCCCGAAGAGATCGCGCTCAACGACCTCGACGTCTGGCAGTCGACCTACGAGGCCGGCGTGCGCGAGCCGCTGCCGATCCTGACCTTCGCCTGTCAGTGGCTGCGGAGAAACGTACCGCGCAACAACGTCGAGCCGGTCCTGTGTCAGGGCGATACGGGTCCAGGGAATCTGCTCTTCCACGAGGGCCGGGTCACGGCGCTCGTCGACTTCGAGCTGGCGCACGTCTCCGATCCGATGACCGATCTCGCCTGCGTCCGGTCTCGGGATCTCTATACACCGATCGATCGATTCCCCGAACGCATCGCGCGCTACGGCGAGCTGTCCGGGCGCGAGATCGATTTCGAGGCGCTCAAGTTCTACAGCGTGAAGACCCAGGCGCTCGTTCCGATGTCGCTGGCGCCCGTGATGGAGAATCTGCACGCCGGCACCGAGCACGCCGAATGGATCGCGCAGCACGTCTTCTACCTTCGGACCACCGCGCAGGTGCTCGCCGAAGCGACGGGCATCGAGCTCGAGGAGGTCGAGCTGCCGGCGGATCGCCTGACGCGCTTCTCCGCCTACTACGACATGCTGATCGAAAACCTCGAGCAGGAGCAGTCGCCGGCGATCGAGGATGCCTTCCTCAAGAACCGGATGTGGTTCGCCTCGCGCCTCGCGCGCCACCTGCGCCACGCCGATCGGCGGGGGCCGGCCTTCGAAGACCAGGAGCTCGACGACATGGGCGAGCTGCTCGGGAAGCGTCCCGCGAACGTCACGGACGGGCATCGACAGGTCGATGCTCTGGTCCGCGGCGCCACGCCGGACCGGGACGAGGAGCTCATCCGGTATTTCTATCGGCATGCGCGTCGAGAGGAGGCCCTGATGGAGGGGGCTCTCGGGCTCTGCGAGGGCGCCGAGCTGTCGCCGCTTCGTTAGGCGGTGACCCGCGTTCCAGCGCCTTTCCCCTGGCCGTCTCGCGGCTCGGGTCGGAGGCGACGGCCGCGAGCCGCAGCGAGCGCCAGCACGCCGAGGGCGAGGGCGAGGCGCGTCGACGGCTCCGGGGCGGGTCGAAGCCAGATCGGACTGCTGGTCGCCCGCTCCTGGATCGCATCGGGAAAGGACCCGTCGCAGCAGGCTTCGAAGCCCGCCGGCGGAGCGACGCTGCAGTCGACTCCTTCGGCGCGGCAGAGTCGGGCGGACCAGCGACAGCTCGGGCTCTCGAGCAGCCGTGCGTAATAGAAGGTGCGCTCCGCGGGGTCGAAGTCGGGGTCCTGCCACTCCGCGCACAGGTCGGCAGCTCCGCTGCCGTCCGGCTCGCAGGTCGCGGTGTCGAGCGCATCCGGGCTCGGCGGGCCGCCCGCGATCGAGACGATGGTCTCGGAGACCTGGCCCTCCGCGTCGATCCAGCCCTTGATGATCTGGATCTCCGCGAGGCGACTGCCGGGAAAGCCGGGGCTGCCCGGGTCCTGACTGGCCTGGGCGACGAAACGGGGAGCCCCGTCCGTCGGCGCTGCGACGAGCTGTCCGCCCATGGGTACGCCCGTCGCATAGGCCTGGGCGGCGAGGTCGGGCTCGCTGCATAGCCCTTGGGGCAGGTCGATGCCGCCGAAGAAACGGAGCGTCGGGCGGGTTCCGCTCGTCGCATAGCTCTCCCGGCGCTGCATGGCGTCGAAGAGCGCGCCGCGCGAGTTCTCCTCCGCCCAGAGGACCATCAGTCCGCCGGGATTCTGCCGGATCGAGCCGACATCGAGCCGCGACTCGGCCGTTGCGTCGAGCGCGCCGGCGTGACCCGGGAAGTCGTCCTCCCTCGTCAAGCCGGGGGTGGCGTTATGCGTGTCGCTCGAAGCGACCAGGCCGAGGGTGAAGGGGTTCACGCCGAGCTGCGCATCGAGCGACAGGCCGGCCTTGAGGACGTTGCGCACGTAGCTGAGCGGCTCGTCCTCTTCGGGGCTCGTGTCGAAGATCTTCTCGAATCCGCAGAGCTCGTCGGTCGTTCCCACCCCGGGCCGACATTCGGAGTCCCCCTTGTGCTGGACCAGCTCGACCAGCGGCTCCATCTCGCGGCGAAGCAGGGCCGACTCGAACCGAAGCGGAGAGCCGTCCGGCTCGGTCGTGCGGAAGGTCTGTCCGCGACTCTGGTTCGAGTTGTGCGGAATCGTGATCGCCTCGCAGTCGGGACCGAGGGCCTCGCATTGACTGCGAAGGCCGAGCCAGAGCTCGTCCGGCTGCTGAGCTTCGACATAGCTGAGGGGTAGAGACGGCACGTTGGCGCTGCGGAAGAGCACGTTGCGATGGAAGTTGTCGCCGCCGGGCGATGCGGTCCACTCGTAGCCCACGAAGGCCGTGAAGCGACAGTCGCCCTGCGGATCATCGAACTCCTCCGCTGCGAGTCGATTCTCCTCCCAGACGCCGGCCGCAGCGCTCAGGCAGAGCGCGCCGTCCGTACCGCATAGCGGTCGCCGAACGGGGTCGGGGTCCCGGAACTGTGCACCGAAGATCGCCAGGGCGGCGCCCAGGCCTCCGCCATCGAAGACCGAGCAGGCCGGTGCCGCCAGCTGGCCGCTCGTACAGAGTGCGGTCTCGCCGAGCATCTCCGCGTGATCGGTAACGGCCGCGAAATCCAGCGGACGTCGCAGCGAGACGACCCGCGTGGGCTCGCCCATCGCGTCCAGGGGCGGCAAGCCGATCGCCTCGCCCATCGCGAAGCGGTAGGCCTCCCGGGGCCCATTGCGGTTGTCGAAGAGGATCGAGTCGAAGGAGTGGGCCGTGTGGACATGCACGTCGCCGAAGAAGGGTGCGCGGGTGGCGGTCCAATCGGGGCAGGGGCCGGCAGTGCACGGCAGGTCGAGCAGGAGTCCTGCGAGGATCAGGCCGCCAAAGGACAGGCTGGATCGCGACCGATGCGGCCTCGGTCGAGCGCGATTCGCGGTGCGGGACGACGGGCGGTGCATGCGAGGTCTCCTCCGGGCTTTGGATCGGCTCGCGCTGCCGACCCGCGTGCCGTAGGGAGTCCAACCGGAGGATCGGGCGAAGGTTTCGCCGTCGGGCGGAATTCGTCGCCGACCGGGCGCGCCGATCCCGCTGCAAACGCTGGAAAAGAAAGAGACCCCGACTGCACGGGGCAGTCGAGGCCTCTCTTGGGGTCTCGGGGTCATGTTCCGTCGCTCGTCGCGCCTCGGCGCGACGAGCGACGTGTGGCTATTCCGAGCTTCGTCGTCGCATGAAGGCCGGGACGTCCCGGTCGTCATCGCTCGAAAGGCTCCGAGAGCGCAGGAAGGTCGGCGTATCGAGCTCGTCCTCCTCGAAGGGAGAGGGGAAGCCGAGGCCGGCCGTTGCCATCTCCGCGGCGGTCTGGATCGGATTCTGGCCGGAATCGTCTCCCACTGCGACCTGCTGCTCGCGCGGCGGCGCCGTCAGCTCCTCGGGCGCCTGCGCGGACGCGCTGACGTGAGCCGGCTCCGACTCCCGGATCGGTCGCACATTCGGCGCATCGACCATCGCCCGCTCGCGCTCGATCTCGAGCATCGCGTCCGGGATCCGCTGACGCGGCTCCGGGGGGCGCGGCGCCGGCGGCGTGCGCCGTGCATCCTGACTGTCGAGGCCGGTGGCGATCACCGTGACCCGGAGCTCGTCGTCGTCGAGCGTGTCGTCGATGACCGCGCCGACGATGATGTTCGCATCTTCGTGAGCGGCCTCGTGCACCAGGGACGAGGCTTCGTTGACGTCGAAGAGCGTCATGTTGGCGCCGCCCGTGATGTTGATCAGCACGCCCCGTGCGCCCTCGATCGAGAGGTCTTCGAGCAGCGGGCTCGAGATCGCGGCGGCCGCCGCATCGACGGCCCGGGTGTCGCCGGTTCCGGTTCCCGTTCCCATCAGGGCTACACCCGCCTCGTTCATCACCGTGCGTACGTCGGCGAAGTCGAGGTTGATCAGGCCATGGATGGTGATCAGGTCCGAGATCCCGCGCACCGCGTTGAGCAACACCTGGTCCGCAATGGAAAAGGCGTCGCGTACCGCCGTTCCCTTGCCGGCCAGGGCGAGCAGCCGCTGGTTCGGAATCGTGATCAGGGTGTCGACGACGCCATGCAGCTCGTCGATGCCGTGACCGGCGTGCTTCATGCGAACCCGACCCTCGAAGGGAAAGGGCTTGGTCACGACGCCTACGGTCAGTGCGCCGACTTCACGCGCGACCTCGGCGACGATCGGTGCTGCACCGGTTCCCGTGCCGCCGCCCATGCCCGCGGTCACGAAGACCATGTCAGAGCCTTCGAGCAGCTCGCGCAATCGGTCGCGCGCTTCGAGAGCCGAAGCGCGACCCCGATCCGGATTCGCGCCGCAGCCCAGGCCGCGCGTGATCTCCGCGCCGAGCTGGACCTTGGTCACGGCCTTGTTATGCGAGAGCGCCTGCGCATCGGTATTCGCCGCGACGAACTCGACGCCTTGCAAGCCCGACTCGATCATCGTGTTGAGCGCGTTTCCGCCACCGCCGCCGACACCGATGACCTTGATCGTGGCCTTCTGGTGTGAGCTTCCCTCGAATTCCAGCAGCTCCTGCCCGTCGTCGGGACCGAGCTCGAGGAGGTCTACGCCGTCCCCTCGCGAGTCGTTGTTTTCGGATTCAGAGCGATCGTTGTTCTTCTTTACCATGGTTTCACCCCCCGACGATGCCTGGCAGCACCGCGGAATGTAACACGAATTAGTGCAATTTGTGCTCGTTCTTGAATGTTTGCGCAACCCTCGGATCGATCGACTGAGGCGAACGTCGGTCCGCCGTTCGCCGGTCGAGTCGGTCAGTCGAACTCCGCATAGAACCAGTCCCGCATCCGCTGCTTCACGCGGCCGAAGATCGATTCGTCACGAATCCGGAAGCGGCTGTTGCGGGCCGATCGCTGCTGATTGAGACCGAAGAGCACGAGGCCGACGCCGGTCGAGTACATCGGGCTTCGGACCACGTCCTGCAGACCGCCGATCGAGCTCGGCAGACCCTGACGGACCGGGGCCTCGAAGATCTCCTCCGCCAGCTCGATGATGCCCGAGAGCGCCGAGGCGCCGCCGGTCAGCACCACGCCGGACGGGATCTTGTCGAGCAGCTCCGCCCGGATCAGCTCCTGCCGAGCCAGGGAGAGGATCTCCTCGACCCGTGGCTCGATGATCTCACAGAGGATCTTTCGTGAGATATCCCGGGGCTTTCGGCCGCCGACCGAAGGCACGCTGATGACGTCGTCGTGGCCGAGAAAGCGCGCCGAGGCGACCCCGAACTTCTTCTTGATGCGTTCGGCTTCGTCAAACGGCGTTCGTAATCCGACCGCGATGTCGTTCGTGAAGTGGTAGCCGCCGAGTCCCAGGACCGAGGTGTTCTTGATCGACCCGTCGGCGAAGACGGCGATATCCGTCGTGCCGCCACCCATGTCGATCATGCAGACCCCGAGGTCCCGCTCGTCGTCCGCCAGCACGGCCTCGGCCGAGGCCAGGGGCTCGAGCACGATGTCCATCACGTTGAGCCCCGCCTTGTTGCAGCACTTCACGATGTTCTGGGCGCTGGTGACGGCCGCGGTCACGATGTGGATCTTGGCTTCGAGCCGGACCCCGCATCATGCCGAGCGGCTCGCGGATCCCATCCTGGTCATCGATGATGAACTCCTGGGGGATCACGTGGATCACCTCCCGGTCCATCGGGATCGCGACCGCCTTGGCGGCATCGATCACCCGCTTCACGTCCCCATCGCGGACCTCGCGATCCTTGACGGCGACCACACCATGCGAGTTGAACGCGCGGATATGCCCGCCCGCCACGCCGGCATAGACCGACGTGATCTCGCAGTCGGCCATCAATTCCGCCTCCTCGACCGCGTGTTTGATCGAGTCGACCGTGGCGTCGATGTCGACGACCACCCCCTTGCGAAGACCTCGGCTCGGATGGGTCCCGATGCCGACGATGTCGACTCCGTTCTCCGTCTCCTCGGCCACGACCGCGCAGATCTTGGTCGTTCCGATGTCGAGACCGACGATCAGATCGTCCTTCCTGGACATGCTCTCACCCCCTGCTCGCGAGACTCTGCGTCTGCGAGCGATGGAGACCCCCATCCGGAGGCCCCCCTATTTGGACGACTGGACACATCCGTGCCTCGCCGTCGCTTGTCGCCCGCCTCTACCCAGAGACGGGCTCGGTGCGCAGGACCAGACGGTCTGCGTACCGGAGATCGATCAGCTGGGCGGACTGCACCATCGCCGCGTCCTCCTCGAGGAGGGCAGCCAGTCGCGCCACGCGCTGGGAAAAGAGTCGACGGCCGAGCAGCGCCCGCGGCCCGGCTGCGCCGAGCTCGAGCACGTAGCCCGACGCGCTGCCTTGCAGGGCGCCGTCCTCGCGGCGTACCAGCCCCGGTAGATGAAGCGTCAGGGCGGAGGGATCGCCCGACAGGGCCGCATGACGTCCCAGCTCGCGCAGGATCTCGAGGGCCTCCTCGGGCAGCGCGCCCGTCACGTCGGCCTCGCCGCGAACCAGGGGCAGCGGCCCGCCCGGCTCGAGCGCACCGGCGAAGCGAGCGCCTCGCTCGTCGACCAGGTCGACCGAAGCCGCTTCGTCGGGATGCCAGCGCGCGACGGCCCGTCGCTCGCTGACCCGGACGACGAGGGTTCCGGTCGGAAGGCGCAGCACTCGGGCGGACTCGACCCAGGGATTCTCGAGCACGGCGCGCTCGACGGAGTCGGGGTCGAAGCAGGGCAGGATCGCTGTCGAAGAAACCGTACGTCACTTCATTGTCGACGGCCTGCACCAGGCAGCACCCGATTTTGACGTCGTATCCGGCAAGGCGATCACGCGCGGCTGTCGCATGATCAAATCGCCCGCAGAGATCGCGCTCATGCAAATGGCGAACGATGTCACGATGGCCGCGTACCGGCACGTGCACGCGAATATCGACAAGGGCATGCTGCCGGCGGATATCTCCGCCCTGATGAACCAGGCGACGCGCGAGCTCGGCGGACGCCCCGGGTTCTCGATGGCCTTGCTCAACGATGCCAGCGCCTATCCGCACGGCACGGAGCAACCGCAAACACTGCAGCCCGGCGGCATCATCTTGATGGACTGCGGTTGCAGCGTGCATGACTACCAGTCCGATATCTCCAGGACCTGGGTGTTCGGTGAACCGAACAAAAAACAACGCAAGGTCTGGAACACCGTCAAACGCGGGCAGGAACTCGCGCTGGAAGCGGCGACGGTCGGCACGCCGGCAGGCAAGGTCGACGACGTCGTGCGTGCCTACTACGAAAGCGAAGGCTACGGGCCGGACTACAAGACGCCCGGACTACCGCACCGGACCGGTCACGGTATCGGCATGGACGGCCATGAGCCCGTTAACTTCGTCCACGGCGAACGGACGCAGCTCGCCCCCGGCATGTGCTTTTCCAACGAACCCGGCCTCTACATCTTTGGCGAGTTCGGTGTGCGCCTCGAGGACTGTCTGTACATGACCGACGCCGGGCCGCAACTGTTCTCGGCGCTGTCGCCGTCGATCGACAAACCCTTCGGCTAATCTCGCCGCTTAACGCCGGCGCCGGTAATTCTGGCTCCGCTGTGCCCCCTGCTGGCGCGCATTGAAGTCACGTTCCAGTTGCGGTCGCGTCGCCGGCTGCGGGTAAGCGGTGGACGGTCGTTGCATGCCCCCGCCGCCTGGGCCTGACCGGTCCAGGTTGCCTGGCTGCGTCCACTGGCCATTTTGCCGTTGCGCCCAGGCGCCGTCGTTGCCCCGCTGGTAGACGTTGCCGGACCTGTCGGTCAGCACGTTGTTTTGCATATTGTTGGCGGGCCGGGCCTGCTGGTTGTTGGCGATCGCCGGCTGTTGTGCATTCCTGGCCCTGTTCTCGGGGCGATTGTAGACGTTGGGCTGGACCCGGGGCTGGCCGCCGCCGTGGTGGTAGCTAAAGCGGAACGGCCCGTTCGTCCAGGACACACCATAGCCCCATCCCATCCACGGGTTGTACGTGACATGGAAACCCCAGGTCGGGTAACGCGGGTAGTAGTACGGGCCATACCACGGCCGGTAATACCAACCCGTGCCGTAGATGACGGTACCGTGGTAGTAGTAGCTGCCGTAGTAGCTCGGCGTGTAACCCACGTACACCACCTCGGGCGTAACGTCATAGACCTTCACATAGGTCACGTTGTGGTAGGGGTTCGACGCCGGGATCTTGTAGATCGCGTCCGGCACCTCCGTCGCGACGGTCCACGGCCCCGTCGCGGAGTTCGCCACGTACCAGACACCGTCGTCGCAGGCGTAGTAAAGATTGCCGTACTTGAATACCGCGGCCGCCGTGTTCTGTGCGTATTCGACCTCTATATCTTCGATCGGTGCGAAGTCCGGATCGCCGTCGTACTGCACACTGAAGGATGCGTCGTCTCTCGCGATCGCGGCAGTCTGTGGAATCGTATTGTCGAGCACCGCGTCGCGCGCCTGCTGCGTACCGGCGACCTGGCTTAACACCGCGCCGTTAACGGAGTCAGGCGGAATATCGCCGAATGGCAGCGGCAGTTCATCATTGGGTACATGCACCCACTCAAGTTCACCAACGATGCCTTCACCGCGGTACCAGCGCCCGGATAGCAGCACGTAGTATCTTTGTGTGGACAGTTCGAGGAAGGCGTTGCTGTCCGTGTTGTCCATGTACAGCAGGTCCATGCCTTCAACCGGCGCCCACGACGGCGGGCCCGCGGAGACAATCAACTCGGTCGGTTCGGTCGCGATGATGATCTTCATGTCGCCAACATCGGCAGCACCGCCTTCGACCGGCTCAACGAGTTTCCTGACGTCCTCGGGGATCTTGTCGGACTGCGTCCATGGGCCCAACACCTCGTCAGCCACGTACCAGGTATTGCTGCCGACATAGAGGTACAGGTCGAGGCCAGCTCTTGCGATGAGAAAGGCCGAGTTAACGACGCGATCGAAGTAGGTTCCTTCGATCCCCTTAAATACCGGGTCGCCGTCAATCGACACCAGCATTGCTGGCTCGGTCGACAGCAGGATTTTGGGCGGCGTGTGTTTGAGGTCAGCCTGCGGCATGCCGGAGGAATCGAAGTCGAGGTCCGCGACAAGTTCGTCAACGGTAATGCTCAGCGTTGTGTTTTCGAGCTCGGCTTCCAGGAAGCTGGCGAGGGCCTCCTTCTGGTCGTCCGTGGCGTCTGCAAAACGAACATCGCTGATCTCGATGTCGCGCAGCATGGCGGTGCGAGTGTCGCGATTGGTATCGAGCCTGGACTTGATCCAGATGGCGCCGAATACCGGGACATCAGGCGCTGAAGGCATTTTGACCGAAACCGCGGCGCGGGCTTCAAAATTATTGCCCGAGAATGACTCCACCTGGGGCTGGTAAATGATGACGACGGCGCCGTTCTCGCCGACGATTTCCTGCGGCCAATCCATTTCCTGCGACTGGGCGGCATGCACGAAACCGATCAAAGCTACGAACAAGAGCTTTACTATTTTCATCGTCATTTCCCGGAATGTCCCTTTTCGGCTGGCGCGGGCCGTCATTATCGGGTAAACATCGTCGGATGTCCCTATTTCAAGAACTTAAGCGACGGAACGTTATTCGCGTTGCCGTGCTCTACCTCGTGTCGTCATGGGTGCTGCTGCAGCTGACCGACGTGCTGTCGTCGCTGCTCAACGTGCCCGAATCCGCCGGCTCGATCGTGGTACTGCTGCTGATACTCGGTTTTGTCCCCGTCGTGATTTTCGCCTGGGTCTTTGAGATGACGCCCGAAGGGCTGAAGCGTGAGGTCGACGTCGATCGGTTTCAGTCGCAGACGCCTGAGACGGGCAAGAAGATCAACCTGGTGATCATCGTCCTGCTGGTCATCGCGATCGGCGGGCTGATCGCCGACCGAATGCTGCCCAAGTCTGCCCCTGTCGCTGCGCCGCTGGCGACAGAAGCGGCGAGTGAACCGCAAGCTGCGGCGGTACCGGCGAAGTCCATCGCGGTACTGCCATTCGCTGACTTATCGCCTGGCGGTGACCAGGAATATTTCTCCGACGGCATTGCCGAGGAGATTCTCAACGTGCTGGTGCGCATCGAGGACCTCAAAGTCGCGTCGCGCACGACCTCGTGGGGCTTCAAGGGACAGGAGGCGCTCGGCGTGCCGAAAATCGCTGAGAAAATGAATGTCCGGCATGTGCTCGAAGGTTCCGTGCGCAAGTCAGGCGATACCGTGCGCATCACCGCTCAGCTCATCGATGCCCAGACCGACCAGCACCTGTGGTCGGAGACCTACGATCGCACGCTGACGGCCGAGAGCCTGTTCCAGATCCAGGATGACATTGCGAAAGCCATCGCCGGGCAGCTCGGCATCATCATGGAAACCGACCTGGTCGCGGCCAGGCATGTCGCGGACACCAAGAACATTGATGCTTACGAACTGTACCTTGAAGCCTGGCAGCTGTTTGTCGAGCGCCGCAGCCTGCCACGCGCCATCGAACTGTTCGAGCAGGCTGTTGCAGCCGACCCCGGTTTCGCACGCGCCTGGTCAGGGCTTGCTGCCACCTACAACGTCGCGCCGGGCTGGGGATATTTCGATCGCGACTATCTTGCGCTGGCACGCGAGGCCGCCGCAACGGCCATCGAGTTGAACCCCGACTTGTCGTTGCCTTACGCGGTGCTTGCGATGAACTTGAATTCGCGCTATCCGGTCGACTACGAGCAAGCGCTGGCCCTGTTCGATGAGGCGCTGGCCAGGAACCCCAAGAACACCACGGCGCACCTGTGGCGCACGATCGTACACCTGGATCTCGGCTATTTCGATCGGGCGGAGCAGGGAGCCCAGCAGTGCCTCGAGATCGATCCCGCCTACGAGATCTGCCGCTCTTTCCTGGCGATGGCGGTACTGTTTGCCGGCGACACGGCACGTGCCCTGGAAATTCATGAGACGGCGCTGCGCCACGGTTTTTTCGGCAACGCCACGCCGTTCCTTTACCTGTACGTGGCCACAGGTGAGGAGCGTACAACCCTTGCCGCACTGGCTGCCAACAACGCAGCCAGTGGGATCAACAACGCGACGGACGTATGAATACCGGGCGATGACCGATCCGGCGTTCGACTACCAGGCCGAGAAGACGCTCATCGAGCAGGCCTATTTCCTGGCCGGGGACGCTGAACCGGTAGTTAGCCCAACGTACCCGGACTATCAGTTCATTTACCGCCAGTACGATCTGCTGCAAACCAGCGAACAGGCCTATTGGTGGTTTCCCTACCCGGTGGAGTACCGCGATTCACCGCATCGCAAGCGGCTGATGCGTTTGATCGGCATACCCGAGTACTGGCGCAAGCACGGCTTTCCACCGCATTGCCGGCCGGTAGGGGCCGACGATTTTGAGTGTGACTAGGTGAGCTGATGTCTTTTTTTCAAGAACTTAAGCGCCGTAACGTCATTCGCGTTGCCGCGCTCTACCTGGTCTCGTCATGGGTGCTGTTGCAGCTCACCGACGTGCTGTCGTCGCTGCTCAACGTGCCCGAATCCGCCGGTTCCATCGTTGTATTGCTATTGATACTCGGCTTTATCCCCGTGGTGATTTTCGCCTGGGTCTACGAGATGACGCCGGAAGGGCTGAAACGCGAGGCCGACGTCGATCGGACGCAGTCGCAGACGCCTGTAACCGGCAAAAAGATCAACCTGATGATCATCGTCCTGCTGGTCATCGCGATCGGCGGGCTGGTTGCCGACCGGCTCATACCCGAAGCCAGTGTTGAGGCCGTCGATGTCCTCGTTGAATCGCCCGACGGCCCGATCGATGCGCTCTCGATCGCGGTATTGCCCTTCGCTGATCTCAGCCAGGACCAGGATCAGCAGTACTTCACCGATGGTCTTTCGGAGGAGCTACTCAACCTGCTCGTGCGCGTCGACGATCTGCATGTCGCCTCGCGAACCTCGTCATTCGCCTATCGCGGTTCGACGCTGAGCGTTCCCGAGATATCGCAGGCACTGCGAGTTGGCCACATTCTCGAGGGCAGCGTGCGCAAGGACGGCGATCGCATTCGCATCACGGCGCAGCTCATTGAAGCCGAAACCGACCGTCATCTGTGGTCCGAGAACTTCGACCGCGAGCTCGTCGATATTTTCGCGATCCAGGACGAGATCGCGAACGCGATCGTCCAGCAGCTGACTGGCAAGCTGGGCGTTGGCGCCGAGCGGGCGATCTCGGTCGATGTGGCCACCGAGAATCTCGACGCGTACGAGATGTATCTCACCGCGAGAGAGCTGTTCCTGAAACGTGCCGAGTTGCCGGAGAGCATCCGGCTGTACCGAGCCGCGATCGAGCTCGATCCGTCATTCGCACGCGCATGGGAAGGTCTGGCCGCGGTTGAAACAGTTGCCAATGACTGGATCGCGGATGGCATCGATCATCATCCACTGGCGAGAGAAGCGGCGGAGAAGGCACTGTCCCTGGATCCGGGCTTGTCGACGCCGTTGGCGGTACTCGGATCTATTACCTCGGATGCGGATCGTGATTTGATTCGTGCTATCGACTACTTTAATGCGGCGATTGAAAAGGACCCAAAGAATACGACGGCATGGCTGTGGCTGGGAATCCGGCAGAACACGCTGGGCTTTTTCGACGATGCGATCGAGTCCCTGCGTAGGTGTCTCTCGATCGATCCCGGTTACCTCAATTGCCGGCAACACCTGGCGTACGCTTACCTGGCCAAAGGCGATGCGGATACCGCGTTGAAGCTAAATGAAGTCGCGATGGAGCAGGTCTTTGACTCGCTCAGTGATGCGTTTGCCTGGGAATATGTCCGGCGCGGCCACCGCTATCTCGCGGTTCGCATCCTCGACAATCGACTGGGCTCTATCGGTGCCCCCGCGATCGAAATAATCCGCGCGATTGAGAACCCGGGTGGTGACAACCACGCCGGCTATGCGCGCCTGAAAGACTGGGAGGACCAGACGCGCTCTGGCGTTACGCTTAAGCAAGCGAGTTCGTTCTCCTATTTGGCCTTTGGCGTGTGGGATGAGATCACGGCAGATCCGGGGTACTTCGCCTACATTATCTGGCACCCGGAGGGCGGCGAGTTCCGCAAGACGGATATCTACAAGGCCGCCGTGCACGAGTCCGGAGTCTCTCGCCTACTGGCAGGCGCGCGGGTTCCCGCCACAGTGCAAACCGGTCGGCAAAGACGATTTCGAGTGCAAGGAGATCGACACTCCGCGTCGTCGCGCCAGGGGACTGGTCAACTAGACCCTGTGATACCGCTATACTGTGCCCTCCACGGCGCTAGAGAATGAATGGATGTCATTTTTTGCTGAACTGAAACGTCGGAACGTCATTCGCGTTGCGATTGCTTATGCGGTGATCGCCTGGGTGCTGGCACAGATCGCGGAGTTCGCGTTCGAGAACTTCGGTGCGCCCGACTGGGTCCTGAAGAGCGTCGTCGTCATCCTGTTGCTGGGTTTGCCGCTTGCCGTGGTGTTTGCCTGGGCATTCGAGATGACGCCCGAAGGCATCAAGCGCGAAAAAGAAGTCGATCGCAGCACATCCATCACACCACAAACGGGGAAGAAACTGGATCGCGTCATCATTGCCGTCCTGGTCGTGGCGCTGGCGTGGTTTGCCTGGGACAAGTTCGGCGGCCCGACAGATCCGGCGCCCATCGCGACGGCGTCCTCTGTCTCGAACAAGTCCGTGGCGGTTCTGCCGTTCGTCGCGATGAGCAACGGGCCGGACGATGAGTTCTTTGCCGATGGCATGACCGAGGAAATCCTCAACTCGCTGGCACAATTGCCCGAACTACTGGTTACCGCCCGGACGTCCGCATTCTCTTTCAAAGGCCAGGACATCCCGATTCAGCAAATTGCCGAAGTGCTGGGAGTCAGGCACGTCGTCGAGGGCTCGGTGCGCCGGTCCGGCGAGCGCCTGCGCGTGACGGCCCAGCTGATTCGTGCCAACGACGGTTTTCATCTCTGGTCAGAGACGTTCGATAGCACCTCCGCGGACATGATCGAAGTGCAGGAAGACATCGCAGAAGAGATCGCGGTGGCACTGGAAGTCGTACTCGACGAAAACAAGCGTGACGCAATGCGGCTTGCCGGGCTTCGCGACATCGAGGCGTTCACGCTGTACCAAAAAGGCAGGGACCTGTTCGATCGGGCCCATGGTGAAATCGACCAGATCGAGGGACTGCGACAGGCAAATGTCTATTTTGAGCAGGTGATGGAGCTCGTGCCGGGATACTGGCAGGTTTATTCGGACCATTCCGACCTGTACACGCACTTGCTCAACTATCAGTGTTGGCGGAATCGCAGCAGAAGGAATAACCGAAGCGATGCTCGTCGATGCATATGCGACTGCCATTGCCGATCTGGAAGCGGCGGGCCGGCATGCGCCAACAACGCGGACACGCTATCTTGCCGAACTCGATCTCGCGTTTCTCAGCGGCAATTGGCGGGGAATGTCGGGACGCGTGGAAAGGGCACTGGCGGAGCCGGGATGCCTTGAAGGTAACTGGACGCCGACCATCGCGAATGTCTGGGCATCGCTGCGACTACATTGAGCTGACCACCACCATCCTTGCCTGCGATCCGTTGCGGACGCTGTCCTGGTTCAATCTCGCCAGGGCAAAACTGTGGGCGGGTGATTCGGATGAAGCGCTCGAAGTCGCTCGCGAGGGTATGGAAATAGCGCCCGGTTCGTGGCTGACCATGACGTATGATTCAGGCGCTGGTCAAGAACGGCATGTATGACGAAGCGCTGCGGGTGATCGAGAACGATGTTCGGGACGTCGACCTGGCGAATGTGTTCCAGATACTGGTTGCTGCGCACCAGGGTGACGAAGAAAGCATACGGGCAACTCCTCGCCGAGTTACGACGATAATTTTGCCGGCGATTTCTTTGACATTATCGTTGCAGCCTGGGGCGGCAATCGAGATGCGGCCAACCGCAGAGCGGCAGGAAATTGATGAGCATTTCTTTGGCGCCGCTGGTCTTGTGGCAGCTAACGAACTGGTGCCAGTGCGGCTCGCCCTTCGAACTCGACGCAACGCCAAACTTCGCGGCGAAGATCAAAGAAGCGAACATTGCCTGGCCGCCCCAGGACGCCACTGACTTATCCGCTGAAGGATTGGTAACGAAACCCTATCTCTCCAAATCACGTCTCATCTCCGCCTGGCAGTGCCCGAAGAAACTGCACCTGGAAAAGCACCACCCGGAGTTAGGCGAAGTCTCCGACCTGACCGAATCGCTTTTCGCGACCGGTCACGAGGTTGGTGCGATTGCCCAACAGCTCTACGGCACGGCGGACTCGGTCGAAGTCGCCTTCGACTTCAAAACGATGGAGGCGAAAACGCGGCGCTTGATACAAGGTGGCGCAGACTTTCCGATCTTCGAAGCGACGTTCCGTCATGAGAACGTGCTCGTGCGCGTCGACGTGATGATTCCCGACGGTCCCGCAAATGACCGTACCTGGCGCGTAGTGGAGGTCAAGGCCTCGACCTCGGTGAAGGATTACCACGTGCTCGATTGCGCCATCCAGGACTGGGTGCTGCGCAACTGCGGGATCAAGGTTACATCCATCTCCCTGGCACACATCAACAACCAGTTCGTGTACCAGGGCGACGGCAACTACGAAGGCCTCCTGCTCGAAAACGAACTGACAGACGAGGTTCGCCTGCTCGAGCCGACCGTGCTCGAACTAGTGGCCAAAGCGCGCGAGGCTGTCAGCGGTCCACTGCCGGATGTGGTTGTCGGTGCGCATTGCACCAGCCCGTACGAATGCCAGTTCATCAATCACTGCTGGCCCACCGGCGCCGAATACCCGGTCACCGGGCTCAAGGGCAGCAAGGCGAAGCTGGCCGAGTACGTTATCCGCGGTTGCGAGGATATTCGCGACGTGGCGGCCGAAGACATTGCCGCGGAAACGCAATTACGCATCCATCGCGTTACATGCTCCGGTGAGCCCGAGATTCTGGACGGCGCTGCCCGGGAACTCGGTGCGCTGCCGTATCCGCGTTACTACCTCGACTTCGAGACCATCGCGCCGGCCGTGCCGTTCTGGAAGGGCACGCGCCCGTACGCAGCCATCCCGGTCCAGTGGTCCTGCCACATCGACGACGGGTCGGGCGATGGCACTCCTGACAGCATGCGCCACGAGGAATTCCTCGACCTGAGTGGTGAGCCGCCGATGCGCTCACTCGCCGAGAAGATGATCGATTGCCTCGGCGACACCGGGCCGGTGCTGATGTACACGACCTACGAACGCACGGTCATCGAGGGCCTAATCGACCTGTTCCCGGACCTGGGCGTGCCACTGCAGAACATTGTTGATCGCCTGTACGACCTGCATCCGGTCGTCAAGGCCTACTACTACCACCCCGACATGCTCGGATCCTGGTCGATCAAGGCCGTGATGCCGACGATCAACCCGGACATGGACTACGCACAACTGGAAGGCATCAAGGAAGGTACCGCCGCATCCGAGGGATTTCTCGAGGCAATCAATCCGGCGACCGACAGGGTCCGCAAGCTGGAGCTGGAAGAACAGCTGTTGCGATACTGCAAGTTCGACACCGAGGCGATGGTGGAAATTGTGAGGTTCTTTGCATGAAAAAACTGCTTGTCCCCTTGCTCGTTATCGGCCTCCTGTACAGCTACTTTCAGAATCAGGCAGTGGAGCCTTCCAGTGTCGACCGTGCGGTTCCCCAGGCACCGGCAGCTGCCGCACAGGAAAACTGGCAGTCCGGCGATCAGGCACGAGGGAGTGGTACGGTGTCCCGCATCCTGTCGGATGACAATGATGGTAGTCGGCACCAGAGGTTTATCGTCCGACTGGCCTCGGGGCGCACGTTGCTGATTGCTCACAACATCGACCTGGCGCCCAGGGTGCGATCGTTACAGGTTGGGGATTCGATTTCGTTCTACGGCCAGTACGAGTGGAACGAACGCGGCGGCGTAATTCACTGGACGCATCACGATCCGCAGGGCAGGCATGTCGGAGGGTGGTTGGAGCACAACGGCAGACGCTACGAATAGGCCTGCAAGTCCAACACCGAAGCGATGGTGGAGATCGTGCGGTTCTTCACGTGAAGAAGAGTTTCAGGCGCGCGTCAAATTCTTTCGCGACTTCCGCTGACGCCGTGACTGAAGTGAAATTGGCGTGGGTTGCGTCTTCGGCGTCTTCGTTGGCCGACCGACAAAATTCCCCTGCGCCATGTCCACGCCCAGCTCCGCCAGGAGTTCGAGCGACTCGACGTTACGCACATATTCGGCGATGGTCTGCATCCCTGCTTCCTTACCGACCTCGGCTATCAGTTTGATCATCTTTTGGTCAACCGGGTTGTTCGGCAGGTCCTGCACAAAAGTGCCGTCAATCTTGATGTAGTCAAATTGCAGCTTTTGCAGGTAACCGAATGAACTGTAGCCTGTGCCAAAATCATCAAGCGCAAACCCACAACCAAGATCACGCAATGTCGCAATCTGTCGATCGACCTGTAATGGCCGCCGGACGGCGAGACTTTCCGTTATCTCAAAAACAATATCGCTTGGGTTCACTTCGTAGCGTTCGAATGTCTCTTCGACGTACGACGTCAGATCATCATTCTCAAACGCATTGGCGGACAGGTTGATCGAGAACTTGAGGGGGTTCTCGCGACTCGAGAACTTCGCGTACGCCATGGCTCCGTTTCTGATCATCCAGAAATCGATTTCGTTCATCAATCCGAAACGCACGGCCGACGGCAGGAACGCGTCCGGCGAAACGTATTTTCCATCTTCTGCCTTCAATCTAATGAGGAGCTCATGATGCGTCGTTTCGCCTGACAATATGTTGTTGATCGGCTGGAAGCGGATCTCGAATCTGTCCTCGTCGATCGCCTCCCGCAAACAGTTCATCCAGCTAACATCAGTTTGCAGGCTGTCATCCTCATCTCCGGCGGGAGAGTAGATTCGCATGCGGTTGCGGCCCGCGGACTTGGCGTCCCGGCAGGCGATGTCAGCCTGGTTAATCAGCTCATCGTGATGCAGGTTGTTGCCCGCCATCATCGTAACGCCGATGCTGCAATGAACATGGAATACCTGCTCGCCCTCGATGTGGGCCAGGCGACGCATATTGGTAAGAATGGTTTCCGCCGAGGCTGTGGCGCCGACGATGTCCACGTCCCGAAGGAGTATGACGAACTCGTCGCCACCGAACCGGGCAATCACATCACCTCTGCGGATACTTCGCTGTAGCTCATCCGCAACCTTGCAGATAAGGCGGTCGCCGGCCGGATGCCCGCAGGCGTCATTGATATATTTGAATTGGTCGAGATCGATGAAAAAGAGCGCACTGGAGTGGCTCTTATGCAGCAGCGACATGACCTCCTTTCTCAGCTCCTCGTTAAAGCGGCGACGGTTAATCAAGCCGGTCAGGCTGTCATGATTAGCAAGATTCCTGAGTTGTGCGTCGCGTTCGCTGAGTGCCGCAGCCGTGGTTTCAAGTGCCTCGACAATGTCAGAAATTTCACGATGCTGTGCCGGCTCGAATTTTACGTTCAGGTTGCCCTTGGCCAGTTCCTGAATCGGTACTTGCAGCTCCGAGATAGATGCCAGGGCTTTGCGAAGGGCGTGTCGTCCATAGAGTGCGAACATGATCAGAAGCACGGCCAGTACGCCGATGGCAAAGCGAATATTTTCCAGCAGGCGATCATGAAACATCACGAAATCGAGCTTTATTTTTACGAAGCCAAGCAATTCGATCTTGCCCGTCTCATCCGAAGTCGCGTCGAAACCGAACAGTCCATCGTCGGGAATGGATTCGATCCATACAGGCGCCAGAATGTCGAACTTCCTGGGATCGAGCAGGTTACCAGTCATCACGTAGGGTGTATTCTGACCAACCGCACCGATCGCGTCTTCCAGCTGCGTCGAAGACAAATCGATTACAGGATCAATATCCTCGGCATCATCGACAGCATGCAGGACGCTGCCGTTCCTGGCGTAGTAGACAACCTGATCGATCTCCGGGTAGCGATCGACAAAGCCGTTCAGGCTGATACGTGACTCACTGTCGTCCGCCAGATACAAAGGTGAGCCCAGCTCATTGAGTTGCTCAGTCCATTGCAGCGCCCAGCGACTGTAGTTGTCCTGCAATATCCACTGGCCGCCCCAATAGAGACTGATGACCGCCAGTCCTCCCACGACCGCAGCGCTCAAAACCTGCATGGAAAGTATCTCGTGCACGAGCAAGCGCTTGCCGCCTTGCGGCCGCTGGTCGCGACGCGTGAGCAATTTCGCGACGCGTTCGCGTATTGCGGTGAGTTGGGTTCTCACCTGTTCGCGACCTTGACGTCTTCACGCGTAACAACGTTGATCGCCGACAACGGGCTGATGGCAGGTACAGACTGCAAGCCGTCGGTCTGAATTTTCCGAATAACTCTCGCGATGGTCGCCGCAATATCCTCCGCTTGCGTCGCCATGCTGATAGTTGCACCCATCTTCAACAGTGATTCGTTGGGCACCGCAACAGCGACTTGTCCTCGCCTCGAGCTCTCGAGTATTTGCTGCAACGATCGCGAACTGAGAATGCGGTTGTCCGGAAACAGCCAGAAGCCGTCGATATCCTGCTCCATGCGCCGGAAGAGATAGAGCGTTTCCTGATCCGAATGAGAAATCTGGATGCGTAGTTCAACATTGTGCTTCTGTGCCGCCAATTGCGCCTCGGCAATAAGGTCGTCATGACCTTCGCCGACGATCATGCCGATGATTGAAAGCGTCGGGTCGACCTCGGTCCAGGCGGCAAGCTGGGCATCCAGCGGCGCCAGCGGCGAAACGCCGCGACTGTTATCGGTTAATAGTCCGTGGTCCTGGTGATTGAAGACCTGGCTGAATACAACCGGCGAGTTGGCCATCGCAACCGATGATTTGGCGGCGCGCAGTCCAATGGCGACAACGGTGCCGGCGTCCGAATCGTTGATGCCGCGAAGAATGG
Source organism: uncultured delta proteobacterium (assembly GCA_963698485.1). GTDB lineage: Bacteria > Myxococcota_A > UBA9160 > UBA9160 > UBA4427 > UBA4427. The sequence continues at coordinate 296,363 of CAVORA010000013.1, forward strand.
ACACGGGTGCCTGGCTGTCGTCGCCAAGATCGTAAACCTGGTATTCATCGAGGTGGCTTGCCAGCGCGTTGGCGACGTCCAGAAATGCCGGCTGACTGCTCGTCAGCACAATCGCCACAGGTGGTAGCCGTTGCGGCTCTATGACTTTTGGTGGCTCGTCTTCTGGCAGCTCGACTTTTGGCGGCTCGACCTTCGTGGGTACGATGACCACTGCAGGCACGTCGACGGGCTCAACCTGTGGCGCCGTATACGAACAAGCGCTGAGCGCCAGGATGGCAATCAGCGCCGCAAAGCGGCTCATTGTTCGAATATTGGTGCCCATCCTTGGCATCGAAAATATTCCCATATATGGCTACGCAAACGCGCCGCCAGAAAAAGACCAGAAATCTCCTACTTTCTAGCGAATTTTCGACTTATTTTCTGTGCGTTAGATCGCTAACTGGCAATCACGCGGGCAACGGGTACCGCCTCTGCCGAGGTCACGTTGATAAGATACAGATTCCCGACACCCTGGCCGAAACGAGCGAATGAAACTTCCCATCTATCAAGTTGATGCTTTCACCATGGGTCCTTTTTCCGGAAACCCGGCCGCCGTTTGTCCTTTGGATGCCTGGCTGGACGACGACACCATGCTGAGTATCGCCGCTGAAAATAACCTGTCGGAAACGGCCTTCATTGTTGCGCGGAACGAGGTCTATGATCTTCGCTGGTTCACGCCGGCGATCGAAGTTGACCTCTGCGGTCACGCGACACTTGCTGCCGGTTACGTGGTGCTCAATCACTTGCAGCCGCATCTCGACGCGGTGTCGTTCGAGACAATGAGTGGCGAGCTGATGGTTACTCGCGACGGTGACCGACTGTCCATGGATTTTCCTGCCCGGGCACCAACGCCGGCGACGCTTACCAAGGCACTCAGTGATGCACTGGGACAATCGCCCGCGGAGGTGCACCTTTCAAGAGACATTCTTGCCGTGTACGACGATGAGGCAAGCATTCGCGGCTTGTCGCCAGACCAGGCGAGGTTGCTGGCCCTCGACGAGGGCCTGGGTGTCATCGTCACGGCCAGGGGTGATGAGGCTGACTTCGTATCGCGATTCTTCGTACCCAAGGCGGGCATTGCCGAAGATCCCGTCACCGGCTCAGCGCACTGCACGCTGGTCCCATTCTGGGCAGAGCGGCTGGGCCGCGCAAAACTCGTCGCGCACCAGGTTTCAGCGCGAGGCGGCGAGTTGTACTGTGAGCACCGTGGTGATCGTGTCATTATGAGCGGACGGTGCACGCTCTTTCTTACGGGCAGTATTTACTACCAGTAGGCCCGTTTACTCCACCGAGTCAGGTGCCAGGATGCGGGATCGTTCGGCGACGTCACGCACGAACTTGAGAATCTGCTTCGATGAATAGTGCCGCGCCGGTTCGAGCTGGCCCTCGTTCGTGGTGCCGATTACGTTGCCTTCGGGATCGAAAAAGATGGCGACGGGAATGCCCACTGTGAGCGAGACTCCAAGGGCCTCGGCGACATCGCGGTTCTGGTTGAACTTGCCGACGTCGACATTGACGAATTTGAACAGGCCGGTTGCGTAACTCGCGACCGGCTCACTGTTCAGGTGGTGGTAGAGGGTCCGGCAATCCAGGCACCAGTTGGCGCCAAAGGTCACCATCAGGAACTTGCCTTCACTCTGTGCCTCGATCCGGGCGCTATCGACCATCGCTGCCGCGTCCGCCCGGGAGTCGTATGGCAATTCGCCGCTGCCGAAATCGAGGCCACTCCAGCTACGCGGGCTGAACAGCTCCTCGGTGAGCTCGAGGTTTTCTTCCCGTAACTGTTCGAGTTCGGCCCGCTGTTCATCGAGCAGCTCGCGGGAAACGGGGGTCTGTCCGTTAATGACCATCACGCTGTGGTAGACGACCAGGCCGCCAATCAGGCCCGCGAGGAATACGAGTCCGGTTGTGGACGTTGCTTTCATTCGATATCTTTTGCCATAAAATCAACAAGTTATGGGATCAAAAATTTGACCAACTTTAAGCCCTGTGCTAAGTAATATACATAGCACACTAAAAAAAGTTGTGTGGGGAGGTTCCGCCATGCCATCGACAATAAGAATCCTGGTTGCCTTGCTCGCCGTTTTGTTCTCCCTGGACGCGATCGCCTGTGGCGACAGCCTCTACCGTGTCGGCAAAGGGGTCTCCTATCGCGTTTATACCGCGCCACTGCCGGGCAGTGTTCTCGTCTACGGGGCATCGGAAGGCGCCCGGCAATTGGCCGAAGCCCTGGCCCAGTCCGGTCACGGCGTGCGCCTCGTGAAGAACGAGTTGGAATTGAATACCGAGATGTCGACCGGAGCCTACGACGTCGTTATTGCACCCTACAGCGAACACACCGCGGTAGAAGGGAGCGGTGGCTCATCGGGCGAGGGCACCACGTTCCTGCCTGTCGCACTCAGCAAGGATGAAGCCAGGATCGCCAATGCGGAATACGCGAACGTCATGGTCGCCGACCAGGACGAGCTCAAGCATTACCTCAAAGCGATTCACAAGACGCTGAAGGAAAAGACGTAGGCGGACCGCTTACAGCTTTTCGCGACCTCGTGCCGGGGCTCGGAATCGGCGCGTTCGTTCTGCTTGGCCTGATCGGCCTCTCCATCAACCCGGCAATGGCCCAGGGCCAGAAGCAGGGCGACGGCAGCGTGCGCGTCGAGTACCAGTTCATCCAAACCGGTAGCTTCTTTTCCCAGGACGAGGAGTTCGATTACTGGTCGACCGACACGCAGGTCGCGATGGTGTCCGGTGACTACGCGATCAATGATCGCTGGACGGTATTTGCCGCACTCCCGTATGTGCGCAAACGATTCAACTCCGAGGTGCCGTGGGGCGGTGATCCACACAATCCCAATGACCCCTACTGGGTCGACTTTGTGCCGCCAGACAATCGCTTCTGGGACGATGGCAGCTATCACGGCGATTTCCAGGATTTCTCCGTCGGCGTTTCGTACCTTGTCGAGAAAGGCCCATGGACTTTGAGTCCGTACATCAGCTACGGCGTCCCGGCATCTGACTACCCGTTCTTTGCCAAATCCGCCATCGGACTGAACCTCTGGACCGTCCCGTTAGGTACGGCGTTCAGCTACGTGCCCTATTTTTCCGACTGGCACTTCGATGGCAACGTTGCCTACGTGTTTTCGGAAAAACCACTGGGCTACAACGTGGACTACTGGCTCGTGCACCTTTCGGCCGGGTACTGGTTCAAGGCCAACCTGTCGGTCAATGCGTTTCTTAGCCTGAAATACGTCCGCGACGGCGTCAGCCTGCTTTCCCCGATATTCATTGATCCAACTTCCACCAATCAACCCCCGGTCTATCCGGACGACTTCGACACCGAAGAGTGGTGGCAGCATGATCGCCTCATTGGGCACCGCAATCTCAACTTCGGCCTTGGTATCGATTACTTTTTCACTCCGGAGTGGAAGCTGTCTGGAAGTGCCTACCAGAGTGTCTGGACCGAAGAGTCCAACGAAGTTGATTTCGCTATTACGCTGGGCGTGACCCGCTATTTCGGGAGCGAGTGACTACAGGCTGACGCCAAACTCGGCCAGCGTCGCCGGCAACCTCTTACGCAAAGCTTCCCGCCGGGCATCCTGGTCGGCCAATACATCCTGGTAAACGGCCTCGTCCTTGTACTGCCGAAAACACCACGAATCCTGCAGCACGGCATCGCGTTGTATCTGTGCGCTTTCCTTGATGCGGGGTAAGACTTCCAGTGCTTTTTCGTGCCTCCCTAACAATGCCAGGGAGCAGGCGCGGTAAAGCCCGGCCCAGCCGATATCGCCCCACCAGTACTTTTCGCCGAGTTGTTGCTCCATAAGAGACCTTCCCAGTTCATTGGCCGTTGGGATATCCGACGCGAGCAAGGCGTTGACCAGGGTTACGAAGCCTTCGATCTCGGTGATGGAGCGTGCCTGGTCGTTGAGAATCGTATCCGGCAGGCCGGTCGAGCTAAGAATGTGGATGGCATTTTCATATTCGCCGGTGGCCACGTAGGCAAAGGACAGCAGGTAGCGCACATCGACATCGTTCGGCTCATCCAGCATGCGTTCCTGGGCCGCGTCGATCAGCTCGTCATAGGCCCGCATCTGGAACAGCAGGCCGACACTGGGCTCCGGGCTAAGCATCCGTGCCGTTTCATAGTCGCCGATCTCTGCGTAAAGTTCGGCAAGCCATTCAACGTGGTCATTGTTGTCGGGTTCGAGGTCGCGCGCGCGGATGCCCCAGGCGATCGCCCGGTCGAGCTCACCGAGCAGTTCGTGCAGAAAGCCGACGACCCGGTAGGACTCCGCGCTGTCGAAAAGCTGCTGGATGTTCTGGATAACCGGAAGCACCTTCTCGGCCTGGCCGTCCTGACCGAGGTAACTGCCATACGCAGCGTGCCTGCTGAGGGAAAGCGGGTCGAGCTCCAGTGCGCGTCTGAACAGGTCGGCCGCATCGTCTCTGCCGGGCGCCTGGCCCGCGACCGTCAACCACGTTATGTGGGCGTAATTTTGCAGTGCATCGGCATTATGAGGATTGAGCTCGACGGCTCTCCTGAAGGCGGAGTCGGCTTCCGGCATGCCGCGTGCCCAGTAGAACTCGCCAAGCGTGTTCTGAACCTCGGACAAAGTGGGGTCCAGTGATAGCGCCTTGAAAATCGGCGCTTCCGCGGCCTCGATATCGCCCAGGTACAACAAGGCACCCGCCAGGCGACTGTGCGCAAGCGCCGACTCGGGGTCGGCCTCGGTTGCTTCGCGGTAGAAGCCAATCGCCTCGAGCAGCTTCTCAACGTCGACAACCTGGCGTGAACGCACCTGGCGTTCGTAGTACTGCGCCAGCAACATCAGCTCGTTGGCGTCGGCGTCCCGTGTTGCCGGTGTCGCCACCACTTCCACGGCCTCGGGCAGGACACGACGAATGATTTCCTCGGCAATCGTCTGCTGGACGTTGAGTAATTCGTTCGTGCCTCGTTCGTAGGTATCGGACCAGACAGCGAGGCCGGTCCGGCCCTCGATTAACTGCACTGACACTCGCATCCTGTTTCCCTGCCGGCGCATGCTCCCCTCGACGAGGTGAGCTACGCCAAGGCTGGCCGCCGCCGCCATGGCGTCCATGCCTCGTTCCAATGCGGCGACAGACGACGAACGGGCGGCGATGCGTAGCTCTGCGACACGGCCGAGCTGGCCGCGAAGCTCGTCGCTAAGCCCCTCGCTGAAGTAGGCATCGGCCTCGTTTGCACCCGCGTTTTCGAAGGGCAGGATCGCGACGCTGTTCGCCATGATGTCCGGCAGGTCGGTTCTTTGGCCCGCATCCTGGAGCGAAGGTTTGATCAGCAGAAACAGGCCTGCCGTTCCGGCGACGAGCAACACCATCGACAGGACGATGCTCGCTCTGCCCCGGCGGCTCGAGACATGGCCGTTCTCTGGATGCCTTCTGACGTAATGTCGAAGGTCCATGACAAGGAACATGGCCACCGGGAAGCCGACGACAAAACCGATGACCGCGAGCGTCGATACCCACTGCGGCAGGAACAGCTGCTGCACCACGGTAACAACGACCTCGGTGACGCCCCAGGCAACTGCGCCATAAATGGCAGCCACCTGCAGGACTTTACGTTTGCGCAGTTCAGCAAAAAACGAGCCGTTGGAACCGATCATGCCCTAGAGCATAGCCGAAATACACGACCAATCCTGCTCCCGGGCATATACTCGCGCAATGAATCCGGCTGCGGATTCTACTAATGCACCCCTGCTTCATTGATCCGGAAGATGACCGGACGTGGAAGCTTGTACCAGGCACTATCGAACTGACTACCGAACAACAAGTTGAAAAGTCGCTGCAGCATTCGCTGAAGGATGCTGGCGCGTATGCCGTCATGGTCGGGATGGGCGAGACCTACCTCTCGGCATTCGCCCTCTTTCTTCGTGCGAGCGTTCCGCAGATTGGACTGCTGGCCTCGGTGCCGCCCCTGCTCGCATCGCTCGTGCAGCTGTTTTCCGCCTGGCTTGGTCGGTTGACGGGACAAAGAAAAACGATCGTGCTGGCAGGCGCCTCGATCCAGGCGGCCGCCTGGCTGCCCATTATCACGCTGCCGTTCGTCATTCGGGAGCATGCCGTAACTGCATTGATTGTCTGTGTCGTCCTGTACTATTGCGGCGCCCATCTGTCGGCACCGCAGTGGGGCAGCATGATGGGAGACATCGTGCCGACGCGGCGGCGCGGGCGGTTTTTCGCGCGGCGCACGAGAATCGTCTCCCTCGTGACATTCGTCTCGTTGACCGCCGGCGGCCTGACGCTGCATCTTTCGAGTGGCGGGGAAGCGACGGCATTCGGATTCATCGTGCTGTTCTCGATAGCGATGCTGGCACGCTTCGTCTCGGTCTATCACCTGTCCAAGATGCACGATCCTCCCGGCCACGTGGCAGTCCTGGAAGTGCCGATAGGCAGCGGCTGGTGGCAACGACTGCGGCATTCGAACGTTCTGCGGTTCTCGATCTTCTTCGCCCTGATCCAGTTCTCCGTGGCCATCGCGTCGCCGTATTTCACGGTCTATATGCTGCGTGACCTGCAATACAGCTACGTCGCCTTCACCGCCAATACCGGCATGGCGATCCTGGCGCAGTTCCTGACCTTGAACCAGTGGGGCCGAATCAGCGACGTATTTGGCAATCGTCGCATTCTGAGTGCGACCGGCATCATGATTCCGCTGATGCCGATACTGTGGGTCGTATCGTCAAACTTCTGGTATCTGCTTGTCATCCAGGCGCTCAGTGGTTTTACGTGGGCCGGATTTACGCTCAGCGCGAGCAATTTCCTGTATGACCTGATCGCGCGAGACAAGCGGGCAACCTATCTTGCAATTCACAACGTGCTGGCGAGCATCGGTATTTTTGCAGGCGCAATGCTCGGCGGGTTCCTGGGAGCCAACTTGCCTGTCAGCATCGAAGCATTCGGTCGCACGTTCGCCTGGGCCAGCCCGCTGCTGGGCGTATTCGTCATTTCGACCGTGGCGAGAGCCATCATCGTCACGTTGCTCGTGCCGAAGATCCGCGAAGTGCGCAACGTTCGATCGATCTCGTTCACGGGACCTGATCTTTCGCGTGACGCGCGTCAATGCACTGGCCGGTGTGTTCTTCGATATCGTCGGATCCAGGGGCGACTCGAAGAGAAACTGAGTTGCCGGCAACAGGAGCTAGTGGACGGCGCCATCCATCGATGGCTCTACCTTGACGAGGTAGTGCGCCAGTGCGGGCAGCAGTGTCAGTGCGCCAAGCATGTTCCACAGGAACATGAACGTCAGCATCAGGCCCATATCGGCCTGGAATTTGATCGGCGAGAAGATCCAGGTGCCGACACCGATAGCCAGCGTGATGCCGGTGAACCCGACCGCCATGCCGGTCGTGCGCAAGGTCTTCACGTAGGAAACGTAAACGTCCATCCCGCGCTTCAGGTAGGTGTTCATCTTGCTGTAGATGTAGATGCCATAGTCGACGCCGATACCGACACCGAGCGCGATCACCGGCAGAGTCGCGACCTTCACGCCGATACCGAGGTAGGCCATCAGGGCCTGGCCGAGGACCGACGTCAATGCCAGCGGCAGCACGATGCAAAGGACAGCGCGCCAGGATCGGAACGTGATCAACACGAGGAAGATGACGACGCCGTAGACCAGCGCCAGCATCTGGTACTGGGCCTTGCTGATGACCATATTGGTCGCGGACTCGATGCCCGAGTTGCCGGCGGCGAGCAGGAAGAGAACGTCGTCGCTGTTGTATTGCGCGGCGAACGCTTCTACGTCGCGAACGACGGACTTGAGTGTCTCTGCCTTGTGGTCATCCAGGAAGAGGAGTACAGGCACCATGCTGCAGTCCGTGTTGATCAGGTTGCTCGGCACCAGCGCGAGCGAGTTGTTCAGGATGTAGCGATTGCGGCTCAACGTGTGCCACTTGGGGTTGCCCTCGTTCATTGCCATGGTCACGCGCTTTGAGATGTTGACGAGCGAGATCACGGACTGCACACCGGGTGTGTTGCGCATTACTTGCTGGAAGCGGTCGATGGCAGCGACGGTCTCGTAATCGCCACAAGCCTGCGGGGGCGTCTCCACCATTACTACGAACACGTCCGTACTCGTGGAGTAGTTACCGGTCAGGTAGGCGTTGTCCAGGTTGTAGCGCGAGTTGGGCCGCAGCTCCGGGGCTCCCGGATCGAGATCGCCAATACGCAGGTCCTTACCGCCGTGGAAACCGATCGCAAACAACGCGATGCCGATGATGATCGTAATCGGCGCGAAGGGCGGCTTGGCGAAACGGGCGATGAACGGCCACAGGCGAGACGGATTCTCCTGCCTGCGCTTGACGTACGTCATGCAGTAGTTTGTGAGCCCGGTGTACGACAGCAGCACCGGCATCAGCAACAGGTTGGTGAAGATCAGGACGGCGACGCCAATACTCGCCGTCAGCGCGAGCTCCTGGATGACCGGGATCTCGATGACCACCAGGGTCAGGAAGCCGATACCGTCCGAGACCAGCGCGATGAAACCGGCAATGTACAGGGCCCGGAATGCGCGTCTTGCGGACCACAGCGCGCCGACGCCAAAGAAAAAGCGCGCCGCAACGTTGTTAATGATCTGCACGCCGTGACTGATACCGATTGCGAACACGAGGAAGGGCACGAGCATGGAATAGGGGTCGAGGCCAAAACCCATCGTGTGCAACAGTCCGAGTTGCCAGACAACCGCGACCGTCGAGCAGAGCAGCGGTATCAGCGTTGCCCAGTAGCAGCGCGAATACAGCAGCAGCAAGACCTTGGTGATAATGAACGCGGCCAGGAAGAACAGCGCCACCTGCGCGGCACCCTCGATCAGGTCGCCGACAATTTTCGCAAAGCCGGTAACGCGAATCTTGATCGCGTCCGTCTCGTACTTGTCCCGGACCAGTTGCTCGATGCTCGCCGAGAAATCCCGGTAGTCGAGTCGCTCACCGGTGTCCGGGTTGATGTCGGTCAGCGGCGCAATAATCGTTGCCGACCTGAAGTTGTTCGCCACCAGGCGGCCAACCTGCCCCGAGCGCAATACGTTGGCACGGAGTTGGTCCAGCGATTCCGGGGAACCGTCGTAGTCGTTGGGAATTACCGTGCCACCGCGGAAGCCCTCCTCGGTTACTTCGCTCCAGCGAACGTTGGGTGTCCAGATCGATTGCAAGCCGGCCCGGTCGACGCCCGGGATATAGAAAACCTCGTCGTTGATCTTTTGCAGCGCCTCCTGAAAATCCTTGTCGAAGATGTCGCCTTCGGTCGCTTGCACGATGATGCGCACCGAGTTACCGAGGCTCGACAGGTCCGCCCGGTTGTCCAGGTAATTCTGGATGTACGGATGCGAAGTCGGGATCATCTTTTCGAAACTGGCATCGGGCCTCAGCTGCGATGCCTGGTAGCCGAAGAACAGGGTCAGCAGCGCGAACACCACGATCACCGCGATGCGATGCTCAAACAGCAGTCGCTCTGCGAGCGGCGCGGTGGCTCCGTTCAGGCCGGTGGGGTCCCGCTGCGTTTCATTCATCGTCGATCCCCGCAAGGATTGAGATGCCCCCGAATCCGACCAGGAGAACGCGGCCGTCTGGGGCTGTGGTCACGCCGCTGTATACCCTGTTGCCTACGGTGGGTATGACACTGAAGCTGGCACCAGCGTCATTGCTCTGCAGCACCGCGCCTGCGGCGCCAGCAAGAATCACAAAGCCGTCGTCGCCCGCCGTGCCACACATCAGGGTACGGTGGTCGCCGGTGTCGACGGGTGCCCAGCTTGCGCCCTCATCCATCGAGCGGAATACGTTGCCCCGCAGCCCGAATATCAGCAGGCTGCCATCGCTCGCAGCGACGGCTCCGAAAAACGAGCCGGCGTAGGGCGTCTCGATGCGCTCCCAGTCGTTGCCGCCGTCCAGTGAGCGCAGGAGGGTGCCGGCTTCGCCAGCCATAAGGAGGGTCCCCGCCTTGGACCGCGTGACGGCATAGAAATGATAGTTGTCGGGATTCTCGATCCGGTTGCCTTCGCTGACCCAGGTGCTGCCAGCGTCGCGCGTCCGCAGGACGGTACCGTAGGCGCCCACCGCGTAGCCGTTGTTGTCATCGGCAAACCACACGTAGAGGAGCGGCGACGTCATACCCTCGTCGATGGCCGCCTGCGCTTCCTCGAGTGCAAACTGGGCTTCAAAGAGCACCCACTCGAGTTCTTCGCGGTTATCGGGCGATGCAGTGTTCACAGCATCCTGCAGCGCGACGATACGTTCTTCGATGGCCCCAACCGACAAGCGCGCGATGTCAGAACCGGTCAGTTTGACATGCCAGGTTGTACCGTTGTCCGTGGAGTGCAGCAGGAAGCCGTCGTGCGCCGTTGCCCATGCTTGCCCCTGGCCGGCAAAGCCGATCGACGTTATTGCCAGGGATACGGGAACATCGGCATGCACCCAGCTGTGCCCGCTGTCGTCTGAAAACAGGATGTGGCCCTGCTCACCCGCAACCAGCATGCGCTTGCCGTTGTGA
>CAVORA010000014.1:0-102543 GCA_963698485.1 uncultured delta proteobacterium
AACCCTTCACGATCTCGGAACCCGGCCGCTTCGGGTTCTCGACGCCGACCAGGGCGATCATGCCCACGGCCGGGTGCTTTGCAATCGAGTCTTCCACCTTGCTCGAGAAGACCTTGTACCCGCCCACGATGATCATGTCCTTGGTCCGGTCCACGATCTTCATGTAGCCATCCTCGTCCATGACGGCCACGTCTCCCGTGTGCATGTACCCGTCCGCGATCGATTGCGTTCGCTGTTTCTTCCGGCTTGTTGTAGTAGCCCTGCATGACCAGGGGACCACGTACGCAGATCTCCCCTGCCTGCCCCAGGGGCACTTCCTCGCCGGTGCCCGGATCCACGAGCTTCGCCTCGGTGTTCAAGAAGGGCACGCCGATGGTCCCGAGCTTCCGCTTTCCCTTCATCGGATTCATGGTCGACACCGGAGAGGTTTCGGTCATGCCGTAGAGCTCGAGCAGCTTGCCCTTTCCGATGATACTCTCGAACTCTTCCTGTGACTCCTTCGGGAAGGGAGAGGCCGCACATATACACGTCCCAAGACCCGAGTGGTCCATTTCCCTGAATGTCGGGTTGGCCATGAGCATCTGGAAGAGGGACGGAACGTTCACCAGGTTGGTCACCTTGTATTTCACCATCTCCTTGCAGATGTGGTCCGTGTCTCGTGGGTTGGGAATGAGCACCTGGGTCCACCCCGCATACATCGTGACCTCGGACATGGTCAGGCCTGCCACGTGAAACATGGGAAAGCCGGACAGGACGACACCCTCGGCGTCTTCCCAGGCGAGCCATCTGAGCACGCTCCGGATGTTGTGGACGGCGTTGCGGTGACTCAGCATGGCGCCCTTCGGTGGGCCGGTCGTGCCGCCCGTGTACTGGATGTAACCCAGATCGTCCGGCGTCAACTGCACATCCGGCGAATCGGTTGACTGCTTCTTGAGAATGTCCCGGTGGAAATCCAGGACGGTCTTCCCTGCCAGGGGAGTCACCTTTCCGGACGGAACCTTCTTGGTGAGCTTTCCCAGGATTTGTTTCAGCTTAGGCAGGAATGCCGCTACACCCGTGGTGACCACGACGGAAAGTTGGGGAATTTCCGCAGCGATCTTGGCGATCTGTGCGGGGAAGGCGGCGTCGAGGGTGACGAAACCGAGCCGTTTCTCACCCGCGCCCAGGTCATTCATCTGATACTGGATCTGGGCGGCCGACATGAGGGGGGAGACACCGGATACGATGCACCCGACCTTGAGGGTACCGAGCAGGGCAATCACGTACTGCGGCGTGTTCGGCAGGTTGATGCCTACGATGTCCCCCTTTCGGAAACCGTTCTCGATGAGCATGTTCGCAAATTGGTTCGAGTACCGGTCCAGTTCCGCGAACGTCACGTTCACGCCCAGATAACCCAGGGCCGTCTTGTTCGCGTTCTCTTCGAAGACGGGCCTGATCATGTCGACGTAGGTGGTGTCGAATTCCGAGGGGTCCAGGTCGGTCATTCCCTCGTCCCAGTTCTTCTTCCAGAATCGGTCGGCGTACACGCTCATGGGGGTCTCCTTTTCTAGCTAACAGCTAACTTCCTTCTTCACGACATCGAGCCCAGAACGCCGGTCTTCACTGCGACCCTCATCGTCCTGGACACATCCACCACCGTGGGACCGTCCCTTGCGACTCGCAGGGTGGTCCGTTTTTCGGGTTCAACTTCGAAATCGCGCTCCCCGTCGAGGCCGAGCACGCAGGGGGCGGATCGTATCTCAATCTCCTCCCCTGTTTCGATCACCCGTTGGTTCCGTACGAAGACCTTTTCGATCAGTCCCGGGGCCACGGGCGCCACGACGAGATGGCCCTTTTCGCCCAGTTCCAGGTACAGGGCCCTGGGTTCTTCCGGGCCGATGTGATGAATCTGCCCCCCGATCGATGACAGCCCGATACTGTCCGCGCTCGCCCGGTTGAGCAAGACCTGACTCACCTTGCCCATGTCCCAAATGGCCCTGGACCCGGTGAAGATGTCGTCGTACACGACCACATCCACCAGGGCGAGGTCCCTTTCCTCTCCGTCCACGAGCACTTCGATCTTGGTGGACCGAAACGAGCACTCTTCCAGGGGCACCCGGTCACAGGCAAGGAGCCCGGCCGCCATCCCGGCAATCGTTCCCTCGACCATAAACGGAAAGACGTTGTTCGTTCCGGTCGAGACCGGAAGGATCGGAACCGCGCCGTTTCCCTTGGCCACGGCTCGATTGGTCCCGTCCCCCCCCAGCACAATGATGCAGGTGGCCCCCTGCTCCTGCATGAGTCGAGCCGCCAGCGTGGAATCCTCCTGTTCCCCGGTGGCCGCGAATTCAAGCGGAAAGATGTGGGCGTCGATCTCGATCTCGCCGGAGGCCCGGCCCACGATCCCGTAGTAGTCGGGCATGAAGCAGATGCGGTCCACCCCCATCTCCGACAACCCGAGCAGGATCCTTCGCACGATGCGGACCTTCTCCTGATTGTCGAACACGCTCCCGTGGGCCACCAGCCTGCGGATGTCCTTACCCGACGCCGGATTCGCAATAATCCCTACAAGCGCCACATCTCTTCCTTCTGCAACATCATATACGAAAGAATCGAAATCCGTATAGTCTTTTTCTCTGCTTGAGCGCTACGTTCCGGAAGGATCGCCCTGCATCCAAAGGCTCATTGCGTGCTATCGGTATTGCGGCGGAGATTTGCGCCGGGCGACTACGGGGGAGGGAGAGACGGAGCCCAAGCAAATCGGAGCCGCAATACCGATAGCACGTAACAATCCTCCACGAAGAGGGCGATTCTTTCGGATCGCAGTCTAGTTCATACGCATGCCGCCGCACACATTCAACGCCTGGCCCGTGATTTCGCTCGCCTCGTCCGAGGCCAGGAACACCACGGTATTGCCGATGTCGGTGGGCGTCTGGTCCTTCTTGAAGGGAATTCTCATCTGCACCATGAGGTTGTAGATTTCCTTGGGTGGAACACCCGCTGCCTCCGGCACGACCTTTGACGCATAGTTGGCCAAACGCTCCCACATGGGCGTCCAGATGATCCCGGGGCAAACGGTATTCACGTTTACGTGGTAAGGGGCCATCTGCAAGGCGATCGATTTTGTCAGGGAGATCACGCCCGCCTTGGTCGCAGAATAAGGAACCAGCAACTCCTCTCCCTGACGACCTGCCACGGAGGCGATGTTGATGATCCTGCCACTCTTCTTCTCCTTGAAATGAGGCGCCACGGCCCGATTGCACATGAACACGCCCTTCAGGTTCACGTCCACGACCAGGTCCCAGTCTTTCTCCTCGATGTCCTCGATCAGCGGCGAGGCGGGCGAGTTGTCGGTTGGAAGGCCGTCCACGCCCGCGTTCGCCACCAGAATGTCTAAGCGGCCCATCTCCTTGATGGTAACGGCCACCATCTCTTTGCACTGATCCGGATTGCGCACGTCCGTCCGGATGGCCAGGGCTTTCACGCCCAGTTCCTTGACCTTGGCCGCCACCTTTTCCGCCAGTTCGAACTTCAGGTCGCTCGCCACGACATGCGCCCCCTCCCGTGCGAGGCACATACAGATCCCTTCACCCAGCCCTCCACCACCGCCTGTCACGATCGCCACTCTGTCTTTCAAGCGCATCTTCCGCCCTCCTCGCAGACTTGCGTTAAGATTGGATCTGACAGCTTCATGAAGGCCTCGTCTAACTTCTCCACGGCATGGCGGCCTGTCACATTGGACACATCCTCCCCTTCGTCATGCCCGCGAAGGCGGGAATCCATTGGCTCAATGTGCTGAGGGATTCCTGCCTCCGCAGGAATGACAACGATAAGGCGTTTGTCGACTCCCTCCTACCGCTTCGTGAATCCCAGCTTGTCCAAGCAGTTCCAGGGTGGTGGCGTTGACGGGCCGGCCGGCCAGATCCCCGGACGTCAACCACGCCGCCTCTGTCACGTCGCTGGCAGGCACCGGTTCTCCGGAAAGGTACTCAGCCGTGAGGTCGATGATCACGTAGTGGAACCGGACGCGCCCGCCATCATCCCGCTTGACCGCCTCGAAGACGTGGCAAATCTCGCCGGCCCTCACGGTGATCCCCGTCTCCTCGCGAAGCTCCCGCTCAACTGCCTGCTTCAGGGTTTCCCCGAGTTCTACACTCCCACCCGGGATAGCCCACTCCCCGAAGGCGGGCGGCTTTCCTCGGCGGACCAGCAGGACCCGGTCGTCCTTGATCACCACACCGCCCACGGCCAACCGGGGCTCGTCCGGAAACTCGACGCCCATCCACTGCCTCGCATTCGACGCAACGACCCGCGTCGATTCCTCGTGGGCCGTCCCTATTTGTTCACAAAGACGGTGACCGCCGCGTTCGCCACCACGATCTGGTCGCAGTCCGGTGCGAGTTGGGGAACACAGAGCCCCTGGGCCATCATGCCGCCCGACACGGAGTTGACGCTCACCTGTCCGAAGGGGAGCACGTCTTTTACCTTCTCCAGGTCCACCTCCTCCGGCTTCGGCGTGGCCACGAGGACCTCCACCTCCATCTGGTTCGGGTCTTCCAGACCCACGATTTCCAGGAGCCCGCAAAGGCAGTTGCTGGAGATCGCATCCTTGACCGCCCGGCAAGCCGCTTCGGTCACATCCTCACCGTGCAGGTCGGCCCCGGTCCCGAGTTCTACGATGAAGCGCTTTCTCGTCATGATCCTTTCTCCTTGCGGCATCTTGCGTGCGAGTCTCCCCTACTCGGAAAGGATCAGGATCGCCGGATTCTCGATCCTGTCCTTCAACTCTGCCAGGAACGTCGAAACGGGCGCACCGTCCAGGACCCGGTGGTCGAAGGTCAGGCTCACCGGCATGAGCGGCCTGGCCACCACCTCGCCCTCCACCACGGCGGGCCGCACGACGATCGAGCCGGTCTGGAGGATCGCAGACTCGGGCTGGTTGATGATCGGCGTGCCGTGGGCCCACAGGTTGCCGAAGGTGCCGGTGTTCGTCAGGGTAAAGGTCGACCCGGTCACGTCGTCGGGAAGGATCTTCCCCTCCCGTGCCTTGGCCACCACAGACGCAACGGCCTGGTGGATATCGCCCAGGGACTTCCGGTCCGCGTTCTTCACCACAGGGACGATCAACCCGCTCTCGAACTCGGACACCTGCAGGGCAACGGCCACACCCACGTGAACGTCTTCCCAGATGACGACCTTGCCGTCGATCAAGCTTGCGTTCATGACCGGCACGGCCTTGAGCGTCCTGGCGATAATGTAGACGAGCAGGTCGGTGTAGGAAACCCGAAAACCGAGCACGGCCTCCCGCGCGACGAGGAGCTTTCTCAGCTTGATGATCTCGCTCATGTCGAACTCGGTCATCGTGGTGAGCTGAGCGGCCACCTGCAGGCTGCGCACCATGTGGTCTGAAATTGCCTTGCGCATTCCCTGGAGGGGCAGCACGGTCTTGACCCGCTTCCCGTCGATAACTTCCCCTCTCCACGCCTCGGCCGCCATAGCCGCAGGTGTGGCAGCCGCCGCAGGCCCTGCGGCCAGGGCCTTCTCTATGTCTTCCTTGACGATTCGGCCGTTCGGTCCGCTACCCGCCACGGTCGTGTAGTCCAGATTGTTCTCCTCGGCCAGCCTCTTGGCCAGAGGAGAAATCCTGACCTTGCCTGGGGGCCCGCCGGCCGGCGCAGAAGCGCGCGTTGAAGGTTCGGCCGCTTGCTCCACCGGAACCGCTGCGGACACGTCCGGGGCAGGCGTCCGTGCCTGCAGTTCGGCCAGTTCCTCCTCGGTCTCGGCCAGTTGCCCTACCGCCGCCCCCACGGGATGGGTCTCTCCCGGCGGCACCAAAATGTGCAGAAAGCCGGACGCCTGGGCCTCCACGTCGTGGGTCACCTTGGCCGTCTCGACCTGCATGACGACCCGGCCCTTTTCCACCGGATCGCCCTCGTTGAACATCCAGGCCACCACCTTGGCCTCTTTCATCGTCATGCCGAGCTTTGGGATTGCTATGTCTCTTGCCATCGATGAAACCTCCAAACTTGTACCAACTGTCCCTTCTGCTCTCACACGGCTATAGCAGCTTGACACCCGCTGTCTGTACAGCCAGCTCGAACCGCTGCGCGCCCACGAGGTCCGTGATGGCATTTGCCAGGTCCTGCGGTTGAGGCAGACAGATCTTTTCCAGGACGCCTCCCGGGATCGGCATGTTGGCAGCGCCGATCCTCTTGACCGGTGCATCGAGCATGTCAAAGGCGTTCTCCATGATCTGCATCCCGATCTCTGCCCCGACCCCGCATCGCAACGTGTCTTCGTCCACGATGATCGCACGACCCGTCTTCTCGACCGACTTGAGGATCGTGTCCAGGTCCAGCGGCTCCAGGGTGCGCGGGTCGATCACCTCGACGCTCACCCTGCCCTCCAGTTCGGCGGCCACCGCAAGGGCCAGGCTGACCTGAAAGCTCGTTGCAACCACGGTCACGTCCGTGCCCTCCCGCTTCACGTCCGCCACGCCGAAGGGGATCGTGTACTCCTCCTCGGGCACCTCGCCCATCATCGGTAAGAGCTGCTTGTGATAGAAATAGCAGACCGGGTTGTTGTCCCGGATCGCCGTCTTGAGAAGCCCCTTCGCATCGTAGGGGTTGGACGGCAGGACCAGCTTCAGCCCCGGGTGGTGAAGGACCACGGCTTCCGGGCACCGGGAATGCTCGTTGCACAGGCCGGAGTAACCGCCGATCGCGGCCTTGAACACCAGGGGTACGTTCACCTTCTCCGCGTGCATCATGTGCCATTGCGCCGCCTTGAGCAGCACCTCGTCCATACAACAATAGATGAAATCGCCGAACATCAGGTCCGCAACCGGCCTATACCCGGCCATGGCCGCGCCCACGGCCGCCCCGGCAATCCCGTTCTCGGCGATCGGAGCGTCCATGACCCGCTCAGCACCAAACTCCTGCACGAGCCCGACCGTTGTGTTAAAGGTCGATCCCTGAACGCTCTCGCCAATGATGAATACGGTCTCGTCCCGCCTCATCTCTTCCGCCAAAGCCTCGTTTATGGCCTGTAGATACAGTATCTCTCTCATCGCAAGGTTCTCCTCTCGAATCCTAGTCCGCGTATACGGCATTCTCCAGGATGGATGGTTCCGGATAGGCACTCTCTTCGCAGAATTTCTCCATTGCCTCGACCTCGGCGTCGATCTCCTTGTCGATCTCCTCAATCTCCTTCTTGGTGAGGATCTCCTGCTTGAGCAGCTTCTTCTGGTACAGGACGACCGGATCCCTCTTCTTCATCTTCTCGACCTCCTCCGGCGAGCGGATTTCACCGTGCATCCAGTCCGGCGCCCCCTCCACGTGGGAACGGAAGCGAAGACACTTGCACTCGACCAGGGAAGGGCCCTTCCCCTTCCTGGCCCTCTCGGCCGCTGCCATGACCGCCTCGGCCACAGCCACCACGTCCTGGCCGTCCACGACCACTCCCGGCATACCGTAGGCCCCGGCCATACTCGCGATGTCTTCCATGGGGAAGGCGTCCTTGATAGGCACGAACTGCCCCATCCCGTTGTTCTCGCAGACCCATATGATGGGAAGCTTCCAGTTGGCCGCCATGTTCATCCCCTCATGCATCGTCCCTCGACCGGCCGAGCTGTCGCCGAAGAAACAGGCCACCACCTGCCCTTTTCCGGCCTTCTTCGCGGCGAGGCCCCAACCCACTGAGACCGGGAACGCAGAGCCGATCGTCCCAGCGGTTCCATATATCCCGAATTCAGGGTCGCAGGCGTGAAACCCGGTTATTCCCTTGCACGAGCCCGTGACCTTTCCGCAGTGCTCGGCCATGAAGCCGACCACGTCCGAGCCCTTTCCCGCCGCGTGCGGGATGCCATGACCGCGATGGTGGGGGTAAATGTAATCGTCCTTCCTGAGGAAAGTGGTCCCCCCCACGCCCGGGGCCTCGCCTCCGTACGCGGAGTGGAAGAAAGAGGTAAACTTCCCTTCTCCCAGCATCCGGATGGACGCCTGATCGAACTTCCGGGCGCGCACCAGATTCCTGTAGAGCTTGACCAGGTCGTTCTTCTTGAGCTTCATGCTACCCTCCCTTGGATTAACGTATTTTGACGATGAATTACACCCTCGCTTTCGTCACGAGAAGGCCATCGGCAGCGGTCCTCAAAACTTACGCAAATCAGGTGGTTATGTCAACGTCGCGGGATTCCTCGCCGGGTGGTGAGGGGATGGACAGATCCGCCTCGTACCGTGCCTTCTCGAGCCATGTGGAGACACACAAGTTCTTGTCTTTTCTCGCTCAAAGGAGTATATAATGCCCTTCCCTTCCGGGAGCCTTCGGTGAGTGATGACTCCGGCTTTCCGTGGGGGCCACCCATCCGAGACGGGACGCAGCAAGGGGAGACGTGCATGGAAGAAAGGCAGCAGAAAAGGAAGATCGCTTCTCCGAGCGGTAAGCTCGGCGTGCTGGTCCCCGGTATCGGGGCCGTGGGAACGACCCTGATGGCGGGCACGTTCTCGATCCGGAAGGGACTCACCCTGCCGATCGGCTCTCTCACGCAGATGGGGACGATTCGATTGGGCAAGCGAACCGAGAAGCGCAGGCCGCGCATCAAGGATTTCGTGCCCATTGCCGGTTTGGATGACCTCGTCTTCGGTGGATGGGATATCCACGGCAAAGACGCCTACCAGATGGCAGTCTCCGCAGGCGTGTTGCGGCAGGAGCACCTTCAACCGGTTCGAAAGGAGCTGAAGGCGATCAAGCCGATGAAGGCGGTCTTCGATCAGACATACGTGCGCAGGCTGCAAGGGGACTGGGTCAAGAAAGGCAAGACCAAGATGCACCTTGCGGACATGCTGCAAAAGGACATCGACGCCTTCAAGGACAAGACGGACTGTTCCCGGTTGGTGATGATCTGGTGCGGGTCCACCGAGATATTTCTAGAAGCACAGGAAGTGCACGCGGATCTGGAGCGCTTCGAAAGAGGTCTCAAGGAAAGCGACCCTGCCATTGCGCCCAGCATGATATACGCCTACACCGCGATTCGAAACGGCATTCCCTTTCTTAACGGCGCCCCCAACCTCACCGAGAACATCCCTGCCCTCATCTCCCTGGCGCACCAGACGAAGTGCCCCGTGGCCGGAGACGACTTCAAGACCGGCCAGACAATGATGAAAACGGTGATCGCACCGGCGCTGAAGGCCAGGATGCTCGGTCTCAACGGTTGGTTCTCCAACAACATCCTGGGCAACCGGGACGGCGAGGTGCTCGACGACCCGGATGCCTTCCGGACCAAGGAGGTGAGCAAGCTCGGCGTGCTGGAATACATCCTCCAGCCCGATCTGTATCCTGAACTCTACAGCAAGGCATACCACAAGGTGAGGATCAACTACTACCCGCCCCGGGGCGACAACAAGGAGGGGTGGGACAACATCGACATCTTCGGCTGGATGGGATACCCGATGGAGATCAAGATCGACTTCCTGTGCAGGGACTCGATTCTCGCCGCGCCGATCGCCCTGGACCTCATCCTTCTGATCGATCTTGCCAAACGGGCGGGGAAGTACGGAATCCAGGAGTGGCTGTCTTTCTACTTCAAGAGCCCGATCGTGCCGAAAGGACTGTACCCGGAACACGACCTGTTCATTCAACTCTCCAAGATGAAGAACAATCTGCGTTACTTGATGGGCGAGGACCTGATCACTCACCTTGGCGTGGAGTACTACCCGAACTCCACGTAGGCCGCTGAAAACCGCCCATCTGCGGCCTGCCCTACTTCTTCCACCAGCGGAGCAGGGAAGCCCACCGGCTCACCTGAATTCGCAAGTCCCGTCCGCGCAAGAGGGCCCACGCAACGACCACCGTCATCAGAAAGCCCGCGTACATGGCCATCCCGGCGGCAATCACGGGGAGCACCGGGACCCCCCGAAGCGTCACGTCCCCAAAATAGGGGATAACCAGGAGCGCTGCGGCCACGATGCTCGCAGCGGCCACCATCCCGATCGCCAGGAGCGCACCGAGTTCTCGAATCGAGGGAACGAGCCCTTCCGCCTGCTCGGAGGAGACGTTCAGGTGCATCTTCCCGCCGGCAACGTCGGTCACGATCTGGTCGATCTGTAACGGGAGCTCTTCCATCATCGCCTTCAGGCGCACGAGCTGCTTGAAGCCCTCGGCCATGAGCGCTTGTGGGTCCTCGGGAACAGATATCATCTGGTACGCCTGGGGGAGCAGTTCCCTGGAGATGTCGATCCCCGGATCCAACGTCCGCACGACCCCCTCGATGTTCACGCCCGCCTTTCCGAGGAGTGCCAGTTCGTGGGGGAGCGTTACGCCGTACCGGGAGACGAGGTTCATGAACTGCAGGACCACGATCTCGGTGTCGATTTCATCCAGGGATCTCCCCAGGGTGGTGCCGAACACCTCATCCACATCGCGGCTCAAGGCGGCCAAGTCGACGCGCTCCTTTGCGATGCCCGCGGAGTAGACGATCTTGGCGACCCTTTCCGAGTCCCGGAAGGCGACGGCCATGGCAAGGCGCACCAGCAAATCCCGCATCCGGGGTGAGAGCCGTCCCACGAGCCCGAAGTCGATCATGCCGATACGGTTGTCCTTGAGAAAGCGCAGGTTGCCCGGATGGGGGTCCGCATGGAAGAAGCCGTCCACAAACACCTGCTTGTAGGCCTCCTGGAGAAGAACGCGGGCAATTCGCTTGCGCTCGTCCGGCTCCTCGACTCGCGTGACCGACACGCCTTCGAGATACTCCATCACAATGACCCGCGAGGAGCTGAGCTGTGCATACACTTCAGGGACGACCAGAAGGCCTGTCTGGGATCCGTTTCCCCGGAAGGTCTCGATCGTTCGGACCTCGTTCTTGAAGTCGAGTTCTTCTTCCATGGCCGCGGCGAACTCGTCGACCCACCGCTCCGGGTTGTGGCGGCTCACCTCGACGATCGTTCCTTTGAGCACCCTGGCGATGCCCCGGAGAAGATCCAGGTCCGCGTGAATCACCTCTTCTATCTCGGGCCGTCGGACCTTGACCACCACCTCCCTTCCGTCTTTCAGCCTGGCCCTGTGTACCTGGCTGACCGATGCGGTTGCCATGGGCGCTTCGTCGATCCGGTCGAAGATTTTCTGGACGCTTCCCGGCAGGTTCCGGTCCAGTTCTTCCTTGATCTCGGCCCAGGGGAGGGGCGACACATCTTCCTGAAGCCCGGTGAGGGACTCGATGAAATCGGAGATCGACCTCGTAGATCCGCGTGCCGTTGCCGTCGAGGTCGAGGATCGTGCGGACGGTGTCGCCCGCGCCGAACAGCCAACCCCGCTCTCTTCTGGATCGGGAGGTCCGGCGGGCGGGCGGCCAGCCGGCTGGCCGGCCTCGGCGATGTGCATAGGCCATGGGGCAAGCTGACACGCGTGCGGCGCGAGATGTCACGCGTGCCCGGTCGATCACTCCGACCTGGCCCGAGCCGCGCGCGCCTCATCGAAAGTCCGGGCGGACCCGCTATTCTGGTAACATGCTGCTCAATCTCTTCTCCGGATTGCCTTTCTACCTCTTGTGGCCCGTGCTCGCCGCCATCGGAGTCGGCTGGTATCTGCTGATCTGCGGCGGTCTCTACCTGCTGCTCGACCGTTCGCCGTATGCCGGTGTCGCGCGGCGCTTCAAGACGCAGCTCCAGCCGTTCCGGTCGGACCACGTGCGCGGCGAGATCCGTGACGGCGTGCTGTCGATGTCGATGGTGATGGCGAGCGTGGCGATCGCATTCTGGTGCTCCTACAAGGGCTACAACCAGCTCTATGCATCGGCCTCGGAGTACCCGCTCTGGTACATCCCCGTGAGCATCTTCGGGGTGTTCCTGGTGATGGAGGTCTTCGAGTGGTTCTTCCACTGGGCCTGCCACCGAAACGACCTGCTGTGGAAGATCCACAAGCATCACCATCGCTACGCCAACCCGTCGCCCTTCGGCGTGATGGCCGATTCGCCCCTCGACATGCTGATCAAGTCGTCGCCGATTCTGTGGATCCCGCTTCCTCTTTCCGATCTGGGACGTCGCCCTGATCGGCACCTTCGCGACGATGAACTTCCTCTACGGCACCTATCTGCACGCCGGCTTCGATCCGCCCTGGATGCCGTCGCCCCACAGCCGCTATCTCGTGTCGGCGTGGCATCACAACGAGCACCACGCGGGCAGCCTCGACCACAACTACGGCTTCTTCACGGGCTTCATGGACATCCTCTGCGGCACCCGGCTCACGCCGACCGACAAGGCTGCCCGCCGACCGAACTATCGCTGCACCGAGTGTCGTGAGCCCGCTGACCGGGCTGTGATTGCGGGCGCCTGACGAGCAGCACGCGAGCCCTGGAACGCCGCGGGCAATCCCGTGCAATCCCAGGCAATCCCGTGGAATCCCGTGGAAGGGTGCTCTGGAGGAGCATGTCGACGCTCGTCTACTACGCGATTCCCTTCTTCCTGCTGACGCTGGCCCTCGAGGCGCGCGCGCTAGGCGGGCGTCCAGGGGTCGCAGGCTACGAGCGTCGCGACAGCGCGGCGAGTCTCGCGATGGGGGTCGGCAACGTCCTGATCTCCGCCGCCGCGAAGACGGCCGTCGTCCCCTTCTATTTCTGGATCCACCGCTACGCGCTCTTCGAGATCGAGCCGAGCGTGGGCGCCTTCCTCGTGCTCTTCGTGGCCGAGGACTTCTGTTATTACTGGTTCCACCGCGTCCACCACGAGTCGCGGTTCTTCTGGGCAGCGCACGTCAATCATCATTCGAGTCGCCACTACAATCTTTCGACCGCGCTGCGCCAGTCCTGGACGACGCCCGTGACGGGGCCGCTCTTCTGGGCGCCGCTCGCGCTGCTGGGGTTCGCGCCCGAGATGATCGCGATCGCCCAGGGCGTGAGCCTGCTCTATCAGTACTGGCTGCACACGGAGCTGATCGGGCGGCTCGGCCCCTTCGAATGGATCTTCAATACGCCTTCGCATCACCGCGTGCACCACGGTCGCAATCCGCAATATCTCGATCGCAACTACGCCGGCATCCTGATCGTCTGGGATCGCCTCTTCGGAAGCTTCGAGCCCGAGCGAGAGGCCGTCGACTACGGATTGACCCATCAGCTCGAGAGCTTCAATCCGATCGTGATCGCGTTCCACGAGTGGCGGTCGATCGCTCGCGATCTGCTGCGAGCGCGGAGCCTGCGCGAAGCGCTCGGACTCGTCTTCCTGGCGCCGGGCTGGAGGTCGGGTGGTCGTGGTCAGACCGCGGCGGACCGGCCTCTTTCGGCGGGGCCACGACGGCGAGCAGGCTGGCGGTCGTGAGGTCGGCGGGGAATCGGGCGCTCGAACGATTCCGTCCCTAGTCTCTCGCGATGTCTCGTGGTGCGCGGAGAGGGCCGAGCTCGCAGCGCTCGGGAGCCGCCGGACGAGGCGACCCCCGCCGCCGACGGGGGCGCGCGGTGCTGGTCGGTCTGATGTTGGCGGTGTCGATCGGAGTCGGCGTCATGCTCTGGCATGGCGCGATCAAGCCGCTGCCCGCCGGGCTGTCGGCGGAGGGGCCGATCCGGTTTGCGCGTGACGTGCGCTTCCTGGCGGATCTGACCTATGTCGATCCGACCGGGGCCCGTGCGGTGGATCAGACGATCTTCGACGAGATGGTTCGGATGATCCGCGGAGCGCGCCACCGGCTGATCCTCGACCTCTTCCTCTTCAACGATCTCGGTGCGGCCGCCTCCAGTGGCGATGTCGAGGCGCAGGGAAACGGATTTCGCCCGCTGTCGCGCGAGCTCACCGAGGTCCTGATCGATCAGAAGAGAGCCTTTCCCGAGCTCGAGGTGCTGCTGGTGACGGATCCCATCAATACCGTCTACGGCGGGATCAGCGCGCCGCATCTGACGCGCCTGCGCGCGCACGGCATCCCCGTCGTGATGACCGACCTGGCGCGGCTGCGCGATAGCAACGCCCTCTACTCGTCATTCTGGCGGACCTTCATCCGACCCCTCGGCCGCGGGCGCTCGGGTCCCTTCCCGAATCCCTTCGGCGGCGACAGCATCTCGCTGCGGACCGGGCTCAGCGTGCTCAACTTCAAGGCGAACCACCGCAAGACCCTGGTCGCCGACTCCCAGACAGGCTTTCGCGGGCTGGTCACGTCCGCCAATCCGCACGACGCGAGCAGCGCGCACGGTAACGTCGCGATCACCTTCGATGGTCCCGCGGTGGCCGATCTGCTCGAGACCGAGCGCGCGGTCGTCGCACTCTCGGGTGGCGCCATCCCCCTGCCGATCGAAGAGGCCTGGCCCGCCAGCGGGCCGGTTCGGATCCGCGTGTTGACCGAAGGAAAGATCGGTCGCGCCCTCGATCGGGCGCTCGACACCTCGCGGGGCGGCGACGAGATCGCGATCGCGGTCTTCTACCTCTCGGATCGCGGCGTCGTGCGGAGACTGGTCGAGGCGCACGCGCGCGGGGCGTCGGTGCGTGTGCTGCTCGACCCCAACAAGGATGCCTTCGGCCTGCGCAAGAACGGCATTCCCAATCGACCGGTGGCGGCCGAGCTGCGTCGCGCGGGCATCCCCGTTCGGTGGTGCGATACCCACGGCGAGCAGTGCCACGCGAAGCTCTTCCTGCGTCGCCGGGGCGCGGAGTCGATCCTGATCGCCGGGTCTGCGAATTTCACGCGGCGGAACCTGCGAGACTTCAACCTCGAGACGGACGTCTGGCTGAGCGCGGGGACGGATTCGTCGGTCATGCACGAGGGCTGGTCCTATTTCGAACGGGTCTGGTCGAACGAGCCGGGCCGGCGCTACAGCGTGGAGTACGAGGCGCACGCCGATGAGTCGCTTTGGAAGGCGGCGCTCTACCGGCTCAGCGAGCTGTCGGGAATCGGGACCTTCTAGATGCCCCCCGCCTGCTCCGGGCCGACCTGGCCGAATCCACCGGGCCCCGCTCCAGCGCGCAGCGATCTCGAGTATCGTCGGGGAGGAGGGCGGAAACATGAAGCTTCGAGGGGCGATCGCGTTGCTGTTGATGTCGGCGGCAGCCGTCGTGCTGGCGGCCACGGCGCAGGCGGATCCACCGCGCGGGCAGGACGACTATCTTCGTTACTGCAGCGCCTGCCACGGTGAGCGGGCGGACGGCCAGGGGCCGGTGGCCAACGTGCTGGATCCGCGTCCACCGGCGCTCACGGGTCTGACGCCGAAATACGGCAGTCCGCTCGGGACGAATCTGGTCGCGTACGTGATGGGGACGACGATGCCGAGGGCGCACGGAACCAGCGACATGCCCGTCTGGGGCAGGAATCTCCAGTCGCCGGACGGATCGGACGGGAAGGCCGTTCGAATCATCTGGCGGATCGTCGACTACCTCGACTCGATCCAGGTCCGGGACTGACCCGAGGTGGCGACGCCCATGGGTGGCGTCGGCCGAGACCCCTGTGTCGACGGGCGCGCGACGTCAGGCGTTCTGGCCGAGCGCCCGTTCGAACAGGGCGAGTAGCCTCGACCAGGCCCTCTCCGCCTGGGCCTCGTTGTAGACGCGCGAGTCGGGCGGGCACCAGCCGTGCAGCGCGCCCGCATAGACCTCGATCTCCGCCTGCAGGCCGTTCTTCTCGAAGGTCTCGCGCAGCACGTCCTTCACGTGGGGCTCGGCCTCGTCGTCGTTGGCGGCGATCGCGAACAGGTACTGCGCCTTCATCTCGGGGACGCGGAGATGCGGGCTGTCGGGGCCGTCGGTGACCAGCCGTCCGCCGTGAAATGATGCCGCGGCGCCGATCCGATCGGGTCGAGCCGCGGCCGTGCGCATCGTAATCGGCCCGCCCATGCAATACCCCATCGTGCCCATCTTGCGATCCTTGGCGACGGCGGGCTGCGCATCCAGATAGTCGATGAAGGTCCTGGCATCCGTATCGTGCGTCCCGGCGTCGAGGCTCGACATCATCGACATGATGATCTGGCGTGTGTCGGGGTCGGCGAAGTCGGCTCCGTCCGGCAGGATGGGCGCCTTGGTCTTTCGGTAGTACGGATTCACGGCCAGCACCGCATAGCCCGAGGCCGCGAGCCGCGCCGCCATCTGCCGCATCGCCGGACGCAGACCGAAGGCGTCCGGCCAGAGCAGGACGCCCGGGTGGGTGCCCTCCTTGGGATGCACGAAATAGCAGTCCGCCTGGCCATCCGGGGTGGTGATCAGGACGTCCTGTGCGACGAGGCCGCTGTCCTCTGCGCTGCGCGCGGGATCCGCGTCGAGAAATCCGAGGCCCGCCCCGGCGGCGCCAGCGGTGAGGACGCCGAATTCCCGGCGCGTGAGGTGGCCGGGCGGGCGGGGGGCTGCGTCTTGATCGGCGAAGGTCTTCTCGTCACACATGCTGGGGCCTCTCTGTCTCTGGCGCGCCCGGATGCGAGCTCGTCGGGGGCTGCCTCGAACTCTCGGTCAAAGCTGCGCTGGGCACAACGGCCCGCTCCGGTCGACTCGCTCCGGGGGCCCGGGTCAGCGGTGGGCGTAGTAGAGCTCCTCCTGGGCTCGGACCATGAGCTCTTCACGAAAGCGCGGGTCCGCGATCGCGATCAGTGCCTCGATCCGCTCCCGGACGCTCTTGCCGTGGAGCTCGGCGACGCCGTGCTCCGTGATCACGGTGTCGACATCCGCGCGCGAGGTCACGACGCCGGCGCCCTCGGCGAGCCGCGGGACCAGTCGCGAGACGGTGCCGTTCCGCGCGGTCGCGGGCATCGCGATGATCGAGCGTCCACCGCGCGAGAGTCTCGCGGCGCGGATGAAGTCGACCTGGCCGCCGACTCCCGAGTAGATGCGCGATCCGAGCGAGTCGGCATTGACCTGCCCCGTGAGATCCACGGAGATGGCCGAGTTGATCGCGACGAGTCGCTCGTTCTGCGCGGCCTGGTAGGGATCGTTGGTGTGATCGCAGGGATGGGCCTCGACGGCGGTGTTCTCGTGCAGCCAGTCGTAGAAGCTGTGGGTGCCGAGCGCGAAGGTCGTGACGATCTTGCCGCGATGGCGCGTCTTGCGGCGTCCGGAGAGCACGCCGTTCTCGTAGGCGTTCATCACGCCGTCCGAGATCATCTCGGAGTGGATGCCGAGGTCCGAGTGTCCCTCGAGCAGCGAGATCACCGCATGCGGCACGCCTCCGATGCCCAGCTGGAGGGTGGCGCCCTCCGGCAGCAGCTCGACGATCTGCTCGGCGATCCGACGCTCGGTCTGCGTCGGGCTCGTGGGCTCGAGCTCGTCGAGGGGCTCGTCGACCTCGACGATCTGGTCGACATCGTCGATGTGGACGAAGGAGTTCCCGAGCACCCGCGGCATGCGCTCGTTGATCTGGACGATCACGCGGCGGGCACACTCCGAGGCGGCCTGGGAGGCGAGGACCTCGACGCCGAGCGAGAGCAGGCCGTGTCGGTCGGGGGGCGCCGTCATCAGCAGCGCGGTGTCGATCGAGGGGCGTCCCGTGCGGATCAGGTCCGGGATCTCCGAGAGGTGGCAGGGGACGTAGTCTGCATGACCGGCCGCGATGGCGCTGCGATCCGCTGGCCCGACGAACCATGACAGGTGCCTGACGTGGCCGTCCGCGGCGGCCTTCGCGAAGGGATCTTCGCCGAGCAGCAGGACGTGGGCGACCTGGCTGCCCGCGATCGCGTCGGCGCGGTCGGCGAGGGCGCTGGCCAGGGCTCGCGGCGTCGCTGCGTTGCCGCCGAGATAGATGGTCTCGTTGGGCCCGACGGCCTCGACGGCCCGCGCAAGGCTGGTGCGCTTCGCGCGGTAGGCGTTCATCCATTTGCTCGTCATCGTTTCGCGACTCCTTTCGCACGGAGCATACGCGAGCGCGATCGGGTCGCATCTCGTCGCCGATCCGCGGAGCCCGCGTCGGGAAGTTAGAGTCTCGGATATGCCCGCCGCCGAGCCGATCCTGCGAGAATTCCTGGCCCGACCGGAAGTGACGGAAGTCTGCCGATTGCGCGGTCGATTCGGCTTGATGGCCTATCACGGCGGCAATCTCGAGCGTACGACCGATGCGGTGGCGTCGGAGGTGGCCGAGCGCACGGGCTCTTCCTTCTACGGGGTGATGCAGGCCTCACCGCATCGTCACCACATTCCGTCGACGCATTTCGATCCGGCGCACTCGCCCGCGCTCGCCCGATTCCTGTCGCATGTGGACGTGGTCATCACGCTGCACGGCTACGGGCGGCGTCGGCTT
Source organism: uncultured delta proteobacterium (assembly GCA_963698485.1). GTDB lineage: Bacteria > Myxococcota_A > UBA9160 > UBA9160 > UBA4427 > UBA4427. Next base: position 18,160 of record CAVORA010000014.1, read on the forward strand.
CGCCGCCACGTCCTGCTCGGCGGCAGGAATCGGTCGCTGGCCCGCCACGTGGCCGGGCATCTGCGCGAGGGGCTGCCCGGGCGCTACCGGGTACTCGACGATCTCCAGTCGATTCCCCGGGAGCTGCGCGGACAGCATCCCCGCAACCCGGTCAACCGACCGGCGGGACGGGGCGTGCAGATCGAGCTGCCCCCCACGATTCGCTGGAACTGGCGGGAATGGGGCTGGTCGGATCACCAGGGTGTCTCGCGCACGGTCGATATCGATCGGCTGATCGACGCGCTGTGCGGCGCCGTTTCGAGCTTCCCGGCGGGCGACTGAGCCGACCGGACGGAGGCGACCGAGTGCGCCCGTCGCTCTCGCTGCCGGGTGCGATCGAGGCTCGGCACACGCTATCCATGCCGACATGTCCGACGTAACGAGCGATCGCCGGCTTGGACTCGTCTGGGCATTGGCCTCCGCGGTGGGCGGCGCCTTGATGGTGATCCCCTGGAAGCTGGCCAACGCGGCGGGCGATCCGGCTCACAGCGTGCTCCTGCTGCTGGGCGTCGCGGCGATCGCGAATACGGCTCTGATCGTCGGGCAGCGCATCCACGCAGGCAGCCTGCGCCTGCAGGTCGGGCGGGGCGAGGTCGCCGTCGCGGCACTGCTCGCGACCTTCACGCTGCTCGGCAACTTCGCGAGCGCGCGAGCGATCCAGGAGCTCTCGCCCGCGCTGCTCAATGTCCTGCTTCGCGCCGACGTGCTCTTCGTCGCCTTCTTCGGGTCATGGCTGCTCGGCGAGCGCGTCGAGCGTCGGTTCTGGCTCGGCTCGGCGATCGCGGTCGCGGGCCTCGTCGTGCTGCAGGGCCCGGTGGCCGAAGCCGGCTGGGTCGAGGTGCTCCGCTCCGGTACGGGACTGGCGATCGCCGCGGCGGCGTGCTTCAGCGCGATCGCGATCGCGACCCGTCGATTCATCCATCGCATCGATCCCGTGGCCGTGAATGCGATCAGGCTCTGGCTCGCGGTGGCCCTGTGGTTCGTGTGGAATGCCTGGCCCGACTGGTCGGCGCTACCGCGGGAACAGGTCCTCTACGCGACGATGGCCGCGATTGCAGGCCCCTTCCTCGGGAGGCTCGCGCTGATGATCTCGGCGCGCTACGTCGAGGCGCGCGTGACGACGCTGGCGACACTCTCGACCCCGGCCTTCACGCTCGTGCTCGCCTTCGTGATCCTGTCGGACTGGCCGGAGCCTCATCAGCTGCTCGGTGGGGCGATCATGATCGCGGGCATCTCGATTCCGCTGCTGCGTCCGCGCCGGAGCCCCCGGATCGCCTGACGAGTCTTCGCTGCACGGGTCTTCGGGAGGACCCGGACGGGATCGATGGACTTCGGTACCGTCGCGCCAGCATGAGCCCGCAACCTCCGAAAGACGGCGAGCATCGAGCCCCCGAGCGCGCAGCCGACCTCGATTCCCTGGTGCAGTGGCTCGAGTCGCTCGCCGAGTCACCCGAGCGCTTCAGTGAGCTCGATGACGAGACGCTGCGGCGGGTTCGGGTCGCGGCGGGAAAGCTCTCCCACCCGGATCGGCTCGAGCGACGACGCTTCAGCAGCGCGCGCCGGCGGGCCGAGGTGGCGCGGCGCCGCGCCCACGACGATGCCGCGCTCGAGGCGACGAGCAACCGGTCGATGAAGCGCGCGCTCGGGTTCCGGGTCGCCCCGCCGGAGCTCGATGTCTCCGAGGAGCATCGCCGGTTGCTCGAGCATCAGGCACGCGAGCGTACGACCGAGGGCGCGACGGGCCGACTGCTCGAGCCGCGGGCCTGTTATGTCTGCAAGAGTGAGTATTCCGAGCTGCATTTCCACTACGACTCGATGTGCGGGGAATGCGCCGACTTCAACTGGCGCAAGCGGACGCAGACAGCGGATCTCTCGGGTCGCGTGGCGCTGGTCACGGGCGCGCGGGTCAAGATCGGCTTCGAGATCGTCCTGATGTTGCTGCGGGCGGGCGCCCGCGTGCTGGCGACGACGCGTTTCGCCGTCGATGCGGCCGAGCGCTTCGCGCGCGAGGCGGATTTCGATCAGTGGTCCGACCGATTGGAGATCCATGCGCTCGACCTGCGCAACACGCCCTCGGTCGAGGCCTTCTGCGCGGACCTGCTCGAACGGGAGTCACGGTTGGACTTCCTGATCCACAATGCCTGCCAGACCGTCAGGCGACCGCCCGCCTACTACGAGCAGATGGTGGCCGCGGAGAACGCCCAGCGTCTCAAGCCCGAAGTGCGCGCCCTGGTGGGGCCACGCCAGCGCGATGCGGAGCGCGGGGCGCTCGTCTTGCGCGAGGAGCCGGGGGAGGTCGCTGCGTTGAGCACGCTCGATCTGCTGGGGGAGGCCCATCTCAAGCCGCTCTTTCCGGAGGGCATGCGCGACGGAGAGGGACAGCCACTCGATCTGCGGGACAAGAACTCATGGCGACTGGATCTGCACGAGGTCTCCACGATCGAGCTGGTCGAGGTGCAGCTCGTGAACGCCATCGCGCCGTTCGTGCTGAACGCTCGCCTGAAGCCCTTGATGACGGCGGTTCCGACGCCGGACAAACACATCGTCCACGTGTCGGCGATGGAGGGACAGTTCTACCGGACCTTCAAGACGACCCGCCATCCGCATACCAACATGGCGAAGGCCGCTCTCAACATGATGACGCGCACCTCGGCCGCGGACTTCGCCCGGGACGGGATCCACATGAACAGCGTCGACACGGGCTGGGTCACGGACGAAGACCCGTTCGAGAAGGCCGTCCTGAAGGAGGAGGCCCAGCGCTTCGCCCCGCCGCTGGACTCGATCGACGGCGCGGCCCGCGTGCTCGATCCGATCTTCGTCGGCTTCGAGACCGGGGAGCATGTCTGGGGTCGGTTCTGGAAGGACTACGCGCCGACCCACTGGTAGCCGCCATCCTGTGCTCTGCCGTCTGCCCGGGGCGTCGGGCTCAGTCCTCCTGTGGAAGCTGTCCGCTCTGGCGCAGGGCCTCGAGTCGGAGCTCGTGCAGGCGCTTCGAGCTCTCGATGATCTCCGACTTCGTGCGAGTGCGATGGGGAGACGTCGCCGGCGTCGAAACGGGCGGCTGCTCGGTGGCGCCGGCGGCCTCGGACGAGGCCTGGACGGGAGCGCTCGGACGGACCTCGCCGCTCGCGGACGCGTTCGAGCCCGTGAACCCGGTCGCCCCGGAAGCGGCCAGGATGGGCGATGCCGGGCGGCTGGGTCGATCTGCGGGTCCCCATCGCGCTCCGTCCGCCTGCGGTCCAGCGACGGCCTCGCCTGCGTCTGGCCTCGGGGCCCGGGAGGAAGACTTGTCCGGGGCGTTTGCGGACGAGGCGGCGAGCGCAGCGCCGTTCATCGAGTCGAGCCGAGCGGTATCCGCTTCGGAACGCTCTGCGGTCGGGGAGGGCGCGGCGTCCGCGAGGGGCTCCGGTGATCGATCGAGTCCTCGCTCAGGCGCGGCGGCGAGGGTCGGCGCGTCCGGGGCGTTCGTGGGCGCGGGGTCCGTCGACGAGGCCGCGGTCGGGGGCCTGGGCTCGTCTCCCGGGCGCAGGGCCACGAGGGCGAGCGCGATGGCTACGACGACGCCCAGCAGCGCCGCCGCCTGGAGGAGGAATCGGCCCGCCAGGCGCCGCTCGGCGCGCGGCGTCCGCCGGGAGGGGGAGGAGGGGGATTCGATCGCTGACGGCATGAAATCAGGGCTCCTGCAGGAACTTTGGATGGACCGGAGCATATCTTCAACCGGCGCCGTCTCGGAGAGTGGGGTCTGGCCGGGCAACCGTGACGCCCGGCCGCAGGAGCTGCTCGAATTTTTCCGGCCACCTGCGTCATTTTTCCCCCCAACAGCGGGCTGAAAAAGCATATGATCGATCTCGACCTGGGAAGGTTCGGGATCGCTGCTTCGGCGGCGATTCTGGAGGAATTCGGCTTAGGCCCTCACGCAGGGCCGTCTCCGATGCACTCCGCGGATCGGTGAAGGGGTTGGGAAGCCCCTTCGGAAAGCCGCCTGCGGATGCTCGGGAATCCCCTCCCATTTTCGGGTCGATGTGTGCAGCCCTGGAGCGGCGCGGCGTGCTTGCCGTCCGCTCCGGGCTGCTCACTGACGTGCGAAATATTCTGGCGGGTCCCCGCCTCGACTCTCTCCCGGCGTCTACGCCGGGGAGGGCCTGGAAGTGGGGGCGCGGAACTCAAGAAAGAGGGAAGTGGAGGCGGATGATGATGATTCGATCGATGCGCAATGTTGGATTCCTGCTGGGCCTGCTGCTGGTGGCTCCCCTGTCGGCCCAGGCTCTGTCGATCTCGATCGTGGGCGCGACGGGATCCGGTGCGAGCGACACCGTGCTGCAGCCGGGTGAGACGATCACCTTCGACCTGGTCCTCGAGAACGCGTCCGCCGAGCTGATCTTCGGCCTCGGGGTCGGCGCGCGGGGCTACGACGCGAATGCGAACGGTGTGGTGGACGACGGACTGTCCTTCGTGAGCGGCGCGGTCGCTTCGAGCATCTTCAACACCGTGCGTGTCCCGGGCACCCCCAATCAGGCCTTTGGCGGACTCGGAAACACGCTGGCCGCTCCCCTGGAGCGGGGCTTCTTCGACCCCATCACCTTCCAGCGCGAAGAGAAGCGCGTGATGGTCTTCGATGGCGTCAACACGACGGCGGCGACGGGCACCGGCGTAGACGATGTCGGCCTCGGCGGCGACTACACCGGCGCGGGCGACATCCACTTCCAGGTCACGTTCCAGGCCACGCCGGTCCAGGCCGCGGCCCGCGCGTTCACCCTCGACTTCGGCACGATGGTCGATCTCGGTGCGGGCGCGATCGGTGACGGCGGGGTGGTGCTGCCCTTCGGCAACACGCAGTACGTGCTGACGGTGATCCCGGAGCCCGGAACGGCGCTCCTGATGGGACTCGGGCTGGCCGGCCTCGCGACCCAGCGTCGCCGCTAGGCCGGGGGAGCGTGCGGGCGGCCTCGCGATCGAGGCCGGCCCTCGTCGACCACGATTCAGCTTCGATCACGCCGCTCCCCGCTCGCCTGGCGCGCAGGGAGCGGCGTCTTCGTTGGGGCGCAGAAGCGGCCCCCTCGTCCAGCGCGCCATCAGGGCGGGAAGCTCAACCCCGCGAGTGGATCGCCGGCGTCTTCTTCTGGGGTTGGCAGGATCTGTCGCAGGTGATCCTCGAGCCGCCAGCCGCGCTGCGCCTCGCGAGCCGTCCACTGCTCCGGATAGCCGAGCGAGACCTCCTCGAAGCGAACGCCGTCGACGTACCGGGTGCACGGGATGTGCAGGTGCCCCGAGATCACGACCGCGGCGCGAAAGCGACTGTGCCAGTCCTCGGTCCTGCGCGTGCCGCACCACACCATGAAGCGGGGGATCCGCGGCAGCACGGCATGCTCCTGCCGAAGCGGGAAGTGGGCGATCAGGATCGTCGGCAGCGCGTGCTCCGCGATCGCCTGCTCGAGGCGCCGTTCGGACTCCGTCACGCGCGCGGCGCACCATGCTCCGACGTTCTCGTAGGGAAGGGGATGGAGCAGCGCCTCGTCCGTGCACAGCACCTCGCCGGCTCGTGCCCACGCGACGGCTTCTGCCACGGGCACGTGATCCGGACGAAAGCTGTAGTCGTAGAGCACGAAGAGCGGGGCCAGCAGATGGGGGCCGCCGCGCCCCGGCCAGACCGGAAACGGGTCCTCTGGCGTGAGCACGCCGAGCCCCCGGCAGAGTGCGATCAGCGCCTGATAGCGGGCGACGCCCTTGAGTCCCGACTTGCGGGGCACGGTCCACAGCTCGTGATTGCCAGGCACCCAGATCAGCTGCGCGAACTTCTCGTTCAGCAAGCGCAGCGCGAGCTCGACCTGCGGGAGGCTATCGCCGACGTCGCCGCACAGGATCAGCCAATCCTCCGGATGCGCCTCGAGCTCCTCGATCGCGAGCAGGTTGTGCCGAAAGCCCACATGGATGTCGCTGATGGCGTAGAGCTTCATCGGTCGGCGGCATCCGGCGAGATCCCGTAGGTCTCCGTGTAGGGTGCGAAGCGTCGGGCGATGTCTTCGGCGTCGAGGCCCCAGCTCTCGAGTGAGTAGGCGTGACCGCCGTGCCGGTCCTTGGGGTGCTCCGCGCGGAATCGGCGCATGGCTTGCCACGCAGCCGGTGTCTCGTCGATGCCGAAATGACGGTAGATCCCCTGGATCGCGGCGATCGGATCCTGCACGAAGTCGTCGAAGCGCAGATCGTAGAATTGCGCGGAGTCTCGACCTTCACGGGTCTGCATCATGGCAAAGATGCTGTGCTGCCAGAGCTCGAGGGTCGATTGCCCGAACTCCTCGGCGTCCATCTCCTCGTTCAGCGCGCGTCGCGCGGCACCGCAGAGACTGCAGACCGAGGGGATCAGCTGGACCGGGTCGCGATGGGTCTGGACGATCCTCGCATCCGGGTAGACCTCGAGCAGCGCGGCCAGGTCGAAGAGATGGGTCGCGTCCTTGAAGAGCCAACGCTTCTCGGGCTCGCGATGACCGATCAGCTGCGCAGTCCGGCGATGACGGCGGTAGACCGGCGTCAGGTCGCTGCCGAGCCACCAGCTCGCGTATTGCGAGACATCCGCGTTCGCCTGGTACGAGCTGTGAACGAAATTCTGCGAAAAGGTATTCCAACACTCGTCGGGGAGGTCCGCCTCGATCTCGTGGATCGCCCGCATCTCGGGACTGCGCTCGAAGATCGCATCGACGCGGGCGACGGCGGCCAGATAGTCGGGGTCGCGCGGCCAGTCGGCACGGGGCGGGCGTGGCTTCGGTGTTCGCTGGAGCCAGTGCTCGAGGGCCTGGATCGCGGGGTCCTGCGCAATCAGATGGTGCAGGGCGGTCGTGCCGGTGCGGGGCAGGCCGATGATGAAGAGCGGGCTTCGGATCGCCGCCTGAGCGGCCTCGGGTGATCGTTTCCAGCCTTCTTCGACCATCAATCGGGCCTCGAGCGCATCGATGATCATGGCCTCGAAGGCGGATACGCCGAGCGGCGAGAGTCGGGCGTCTTCGTCGAGTGAACGACAGAGTCTCGCGAGCGCTTCGGAGTAATCGTCCTCGCCGAAGTCGTCGAGACCGCGGGTCGCGCGCGCTCGGGCGTGAAAGCTTTCGATCGAATCCAGGAAGCCCGGCATTCCTCTCCTCCGTCCGGGGACGATAGGGAAATCGGGCTCGGCGGCCCGAGTCAAAAGGCTATCGTCGAGAATTCGAAACAGGGGAGAGCTCGATGAAGCGAAGCGGGAAGCAGGGTCTGGTCACTTGGATGCTGGTCGGTCTGTTGGCGAGCGCCACCGGGTGCGCGGCGGGCCGCACGGAGACGGAGGTGCCAACGGCGCAGGAGGCCGTCGACGAGAATCCCTACCGCGCGCTGCAGACCGTGGCGGCCTTCGAACGCCTCCAGCAGACCCTCGACGATCTCAAGGAGATGGTGCTCGAGGACGCCGAGACGGAGCGCGAGGCGTCCGAGGGCATCAGAGCGCTGCTGCGCGTGCTCGCGATGTCGATCGACGTGACGGGCGACGCGAATCCCAAGGCGCCGCATTTCGCGCGCATGGACACGAAGATCCGCAAGGTGGGCGGGGACAATCCCGACGCGGAATACGACAACATCGCCCTCGACAATCGCTGGGATTACGTGATTCGCGGAAACGTCGGGAGCGTTCGGCACCTGAGCTTCACGATCAACGGCTCGCGCGGGGCGGACGGCCGCGCCACCTCGCTCGGCTATTTCAACGAGCGGACGCTGGCGCCCGACACGAACGGCGATTTCGAGATCCACCTGACGAAGCGGGACGACGGCGGTCCCAATTGGGTCGATACCTCGCCGGGCATCAGCTCGATCCTGATCCGTCAGTACATCGGCGATCGCGAGGCGGAGGTGCTCGCGAGCTACGAGGTCGAGGTCGTTGGGCGCGAGCCCGACAGCGAGATCCCGTACTCGACGGACCAGGAGATCGCGCGAGCCATCGCAGGCGCCACCTATGGCACGCAGTACATGATGACGATGCACCGGACGCTCATGCCGCAGCTCTTCGATACGCCGAACCAGTTCGCCCGCCTCAACTCGGACGATTTCGGCGCCGACATCAGCGGCACCGACAACCTCTACATGTTCGGGACCTACCATATCGAGGAAGACGAGGCGCTCTTGATCGAGACCGAGCCCCTCGAGGTCCGATACTGGAACCTCGCGATCGAGTCGCGCTGGCACGAGAGCGTCGACTACCTGACTCGCCGCACGCATCGCAGCCTCGATCACTCGGTCATCGACCCGGACGGCAAGCTGCGCTTCGTGCTCGCCCATGGCAAGTCTCCGCATCCGAACTGGCTCGATACGGGCGGCCACGTCGAGGGGTTCATGACCTTTCGCTGGGTGGGCGAGCGGGATACCCGGGCGCCCCTGCCGACGGTGATCCGGGTGAAGCGCAGCGAGATTCCGGCCCTGCTGGCCGAGCGCATGGCAGCGAACTGACGAGCACGCGCCGTCGATTCGTCCCGCTGAGAACACGCGCGCCTAACAGCACTCGCCTGACGCCGGAATGAGGAGTCGGGGTGCCTGCGTTCGCAGGCCGCCGGTCGAGCGATCGCGATCCCGACGCAGGCCGTCGGCAACCTGCCTCGCTGGCGTCCAGTCTGGCCGGTCGAGGGTGATTTGCGTCAGGAATGACGCCAAGCGACCGATGGAAGCCGGGAGATCCCTGAAGGTCGAAGTCGGCCGACGCGCCCCAGCTCCATGGCGGAGCTGGGGCGTCGTTCTCCGGGCCTGCTCGACACCCCTCTGGAACACACTACGCTGGCGGCTCCCCACCCGGGCTCGGCCCGTCATCAGGAGTGTTCCGCCATGGATCCCGACCGCATCGTTCGCGACTTCTGCGCCGCCTGGGGCAGCGCCGACCTCGACCGCATCATGGACGCCTTCGCCGAGGACGCCGTCTACCACAACATGCCGATGGCCCCGACGAAGGGCAAGCAGGAGATCCGGGCGTTCATCGAGGGATTCCTCAAGATGAGTCCGAAGGGCATCGACTTCGAGATCCTGAACCAGGTCGCCGCGGGCAACGTGGTCTTCAACGAACGGATCGACACCTTCGAGAACGAGGGGAAGCAGACCGCCGCACCGGTCTGCGGCGTCTTCGAGATCGACCAGGACGGTCGCATCGCTGCCTGGCGGGACTACTTCGACATGGGCGCCTTCCAGGGCGATTGAGTCGAGCCGGCGTTTCGTGACGGACCCGACGCCCGCTTCCGCCGGGACGGCTCCGACCTCCGGAGGCCGGGCCTCGGGCCCAGGAGAGCCGAACCAACCAGACGCGAGCGCAGCCGCGGTGCGGCGTTATGCGTTGAGTCTGCTCGTCATCGCCTATGCCCTGAACTTCATCGACCGGCAGATCCTCGTCATCCTCCAGAGCGACATCAAGGCGGAGATGGGGCTCTCGGATACGCAGCTCGGACTGCTGTCCGGCTTCGCCTTCGCGCTCGTGTACATCACCGCCGGCATCCCGATCGCGTATTGGGCGGATCGGGGCAATCGCCGCAACGTCATCGCGCTCGCCGTGACCGTCTGGAGCGGGATGACGGCGCTGTCGGGTCTCACCTGGAATTTCGGGCAGCTGCTCGCGGCTCGGATCGGCGTGGGGATCGGGGAGGCCGGGGGGAGCCCGCCGGCGCATTCGATGATCTCGGACTATTTCCCGCCCGAGCAGCGCGCGACCGCGATGGCGATCTACTCCTCCGGGCTGCACGCGGGAATCTTCGCGGGCTTCGCGATCGGCGGCGTGATCAGCGAGTTCTTCGGCTGGCGCGCGGCCTTCATGGTCGTGGGCCTGCCGGGCCTGCTCTTCGCGGCGCTCTTCTTCTTCACGGTGCAGGAGCCGCCACGCGGCCGTTTCGAGGGCACCGCCGTCGCGAGCTATCGGCCGAGTCTCGCCGAGACGCTGTCGCTGCTGCTGCGGTTTCGGACCTTCTGGTTCATCGCGCTCGGCACGGGCCTGACCGCCTTTGCCGGCTATGGCAACGGCAATTTTGCGCCGCTCTTTCTCGAACGCAGTCATGACATCACCGGCACCGAGCTCGGGCTGCTGCTCGCCATCGGGGGCGGTGGAGGAGGGCTGATCGGGACGCTGCTCGGCGGTCGGATCGGCGACGCGCTCGGTCGGAGGGACGCGCGCTGGTACCTGTGGGTGCCTGGCATTGCGGGTCTGCTCGCGTTGCCGGCGAGCCTTCCCTACCTGCTCGTCGACGATACGCGGATCGTCGTGCCGCTTCTCGTGATCGTGACGATTCTGATCAACACCTACCTGGGTCCGTGTCTCGCGATCACGCACGCCCTCGTGCCGCCGGCGATGCGCGCGCTGGCCTCGGCGATCCTGTTCTTCGTGCTGAACCTGATCGGGCTCGGCATGGGGCCCCTCACGGCCGGCCTGCTCAGCGACTACTTCACGCCGCTCTACGGGGACGACGGCCTGCGCTACGCGATGCTGATCGTATCGGGCATCGCCGCGCTGGGAATCGGGATGTTCTTTCTCGCGGCCCAGAGCCTGCATCACGACATGGCATTGCGAGACGAGCTGGCAGCCGCGAGAGCTCGCTAGGGGCCGTTCGCGATCCGGCGTGCCGAGACGATCCACAGCGGGTCGGCTCCAGGCGGAGAACGGTCGATCGACTCGATCTGCTCGAAGCGGTCGGTCTGCTCGTGATATAGCGAGACGAGACGAAAGCGCTCGCCGCCGCCCGGGACATGGAACGCGCGGATCGCCTTGGTCGGGAAGCAGCGATGGGACATCGCGACCAGTGAATGTCCACCGGGACGCAGCACGCGGGCGACCTCCCGAAAGACCTCGAAGGGGCGCCTCAGGTATTGCACCGAGACCGCGTTCAGGACGAAGTCGAAGGACGCGTTCGGGTAGGGGAGCGCCGGGCTCTCGTTCAGATCCTGCACGTGAAACTCGTCGAGTCGCGGATTGGCCGCGAGCTCTGCGCCATTCATCCCCAGTCCGACGACGCGACCGGGTCTCGGACGCTCGGGCAGATGCGAGACCCACGACGACATGAGATCGAGGATCGCGGCGCCCTCGAAGAGCCGCTCCGCGTAGAACGCCGTCAGCGCCCGGATCGTCGCGTCGTCGATGTGTACGACCATCCTGGGCTGCGCGTAGAAGCGCTCGTCTGGCTGCTCGTCGACACGGTCGAAGGCCTCGGCGGGCAGAGGTCCCCGGGCGTCGTCCGGCGGGCGCGTCGAGCTCGGAGGCGGCAAGCGACCTAGAGCCCCTTCGGCCTGGTGCCGATCACCTCGTCTGCCTCGAGCCGTGCGATCTCGTCCGTCGACAGCCCCAGCTCGGAGAGGATCTCGTGGTTGTGCTGTCCCATCGTCGGAGCCGGCGTCCGGTTCCAGCGGTCGACCGTGGCGAATCGGAAGGGCGGTCGGACGACTGGATGGATGCCGACGATCGGATGGTCGACGTCCTCGTGGAAGCCGCGGGCCACGAATTGAGGATGCCTGTACTGGATGCGGGCGTCCCAGACGCCAGCGGCGGGGATGCCGCGTGCGAGCAGCTCCTCGACGGTCGCATCGAGCTCCCGGTTCGCGCACCAGCTGGCCATCGCCTCGTCGATGACCTGATGCTTGCGGCGCCGGCCGGCATGGGTCGCGAGCTCGTCGTCCCTGGCCCAGTCGGGGTCGCCCAGCAGATCCCGGAGCGCGGCCCACTGCTCGTCGTTGCGGACGACGATCGCGAGCCACTGCTCGCTGCCGGCGCAGGCGTAGATGTTCTGCGGCGCGCCCTGCGGTCCCCGATTGCCGTCGCGCGCCAGCTCGACGCCGTACGCGGACCACTCGACGGCGAGCTCGGCGGCGGCGTTGAGGGCGCCCTCGACCATCGTGCATTCGAGCAGGTGCCCGCGTCCGGTCTTCTCGCGCTCGGCGAGCGCGACCTGGGTGGCGAAGGCGGCGTGCATGCCGGCGAGCGGATCGCAGGGGCCGCGCTGGATCCGGGGCTGGTCGTCCGCGTGGCCGGTCATCCAGGCGAGGCCCGACATCTGCTCCATCGTCTGGGCGAAGCCGACGTTGTCGCGCCAGGGGCCCGACAGACCGAAAGCGGGCATCCGGACGACGATGCACTCGGGATTGATCTGGTGGATGTTCTCCCAGTCGAGGCCGAAATTCTCGACGACCCGCGGCGAGAAGTTCTCGATGAACACATCGCACTCGGCGACCAGCCGCTTGCACAGCTCGAGGCCCTTGGGATCCGCCAGGTTCAGCGTGAGCCCGCGCTTGTTCGTGTTGGCCGAGAGCGTAATGGCGCTGCGCTCCCACCAATCGCCCTGATCCATGTAGATGCCGCCCGCCATGCGCATGCCATCGGGGCGCTGGATCGCTTCGACCTTGATCACGTCGGCCCCGAGATTGGCGAGCATCTGACACGCCGAAGGGCCGGCCCACCAGGCGGTGGTGTCGAGCACGCGGATGCCGGCCAGCGGCAGTCCGGCGTTGGGATCGGTCGCGGCCGACGCAGGTCGCTTCACCGCCGAGGGTGGGATTCCCGTTGCGGGGCGCTCGCGCGCCTCGATGGCCTCGCCGTGCTCACCGAGGGCCGGCACGGGCTCGAACGGCCGCGGCCCTTCGCCGTCCATCAGGTAGGGCGGCCGGGGCTGCATGAAGCCGCCACTCGGATTCTTCTGGAAGACGCCGCGCTCCTGCAGGTGGACATGATCGAAGACGGTCTTGCCGCTCTGGACGGGGGCGACGGGAATCCGCAGCAGCGAAGCCCGTTCGACGATCTCGGCCGTGGTGTGCTGGGTCGTCCAGGCGCGTACGATCTCGTTCCACTCGTCCATCCTGGCCATGCGCGTCGCCATCATCGCCCACTCGGGCTCGGCGAGCAGATCCGGGCGCTCGATCAGCAGCAGGAAGTCGGTGAACTGCTGGTTCGTGTTGGTGTTGAACCCGACCCAGCCATCGAGCGTCGGCTCGATCGAGGGCAGCTCGACCGAGCGCGGACCGCCGAGCGGCTCGGGGCGGCCGTTCATGTGATCCATCAGGTCGAGATAGGTCGTGGAGCCGATATTCATGACCTCGCAGAGCGAGAAGTCGATGTGCTCGCCCTGGCCGGTGTTGCGGGCGTGGCGCGTCGCGGCCAGCGCGGCCACCGCGGCGAAGGTCCCGCCGATCCACTCGGTGATCTGGCCGCCACACATGATCGGCGGCTGGGACTGCAGCCCACGGACCGAAATGCCACCGCTATGCGCCTGGATCGTGAGGTCGGCGGCGGGCTGACCCGAGAGCGGACCGTCGAGTCCGTAGTCCGTGATCGAGAGCACGACGAGGCCGGGGTATTGCTCGCAGAGCGCGCGGCCATCGATCTCGCCGTCGGCCGAGGTCTCGACAACGAGGTCGGCCCCCCGGAGCAAGGCATCGACCCGAGGATCGCCGACCGCACCGACGACGGATTTCTTGGAGGTGTTGAGGAACTGGAAGAGGGCGCCGTCACGCTTCGAGAGATCCTGTCCGCTCGCGCTCCAACGGCGCAGCGAGTCCCCTTCCGGCGGCTCGACCTTGATGACCTCGGCGTAGGCGTCCGCCAGCAGCTTGGTGACGTAGGCTCCTGCGATGCGGTTGCTGAAATCGACGACACGCAGCTCGCGCAGTCCTTGCATGTGACTCCCCCGATCGCCAGGCCCGAAAGGCGTGCGCGATCCCGATCCGACGCGAGCAATGCCCCGCGCGTCCGACCAATATAGACCGGATGACGGCGGGATGGGGCCCACGCCCCGGCTTCGGAAATCACGCGTTCGTGCCCCGAGTCGCGCGCGATGGGACTAGAATCGGGCCCAGGGCACCGGCAGGTCGGTCGTGGCCGCCAGCGTGAAGCGCAGCAGCTCGAAGCGCCAGCCGTCGGCCGTCCGAATCATGCGGTCGTCGTAGATACCGACGTGCAGCTTCGCCTGCTGCTCGGCCGAGACCGCGAGCATCGCGTGCCAGCGTGCGGTCGCCCGGTCGCCGTCGACCTCGATCAGGGGATTCGAGATGTGATGAAAGGCGAAGGGCATGATGGCGGCCCCCGTCAGCATGTATTCGCGGATGCCATCGTGGCCCTTTCCTCCGCCGAAGGCGCCGCTGTCCCAGGCGCCATCCGGGACGAAGAGTTCGATCACGGCGTCCGCGTCGTGCGGGGTGACGCCGGTCCAGCCGCCGTCGACCGCGTCGGCATAGCGGGCCTTCAGCTTCTGGATCTCGTGGATGTCTTCGAGCAGCGATGTCATGCAGTCTCCTGGGGTCGGTTCGGCGTCGGAGCGGCTTGGGCCCGTCCTCGCAGGTCGAGTCGGTGGGTGGCCCCGCACCGCTTGCCCGACGGGCTCGATTCTAGGCGTCTCGCCCTCGCGCTGCCGAGACCAGCTCTGCCCGAGAATCGTTGCGGGGAGGCCCCTCGAATCGATTATGCTGGGCGGATCGAAACGTCGCGACCCATCACGCCCGGAGGCCCTTCGCCATGTCGAATCCACCCACCGTCCACGATTCCTTCTGCCGCTTCTGTCATGCCTCCTGCGCGATCAAGGTGACCGTCGAGAAGGGCAAGGCCGTCTCGGTGATCGGGGCGAAGGACAACCCCGTCTATCACGGCTACACCTGCGCGAAGGGGCGCGCGCTGCCCGAGCAGCACGACAACCCGAATCGTCTGCTGCATACGATGAAGCGGGGCGCCGACGGCAAGCACCGGCCGATCCCCGTCGAGCAGGCCATGGACGAGATCGCGGCCCAGGTCTCGCGCATCGTCGAGGAGCACGGGCCGCGTTCGGTGGCGCTCTATACCGGTACCTACTCCTTGCCCTATCCGACCGCCTCGCCGATGGCCGCCGCCTGGCTGTCGTCGCTGGGGTCGCCCATGCACTTCACGAGCGCGACGATCGATCAGCCGGGCAAGATGATCGCGCCGGCGCTGCACGGGACCTGGGGCGGCGGCGCCTATCATTTCGATGCGGCGGACGTCTGGATGCTGCTGGGCGCGAATCCGACGATCTCGAAGTCGATCGGCATTCCCTGCATGAACCCCGGCAAGCGCCTCCACGACGCGATCAAGCGGGGACTGGAGCTGATCGTCGTCGATCCGCGGCGCAGCGAGGCGGCCCGGGTCGCGACCGTGCACATGCAGCCCAAGCCGGGAGAGGATCCGACGATCCTGGCCGGCATGATCCGGGTGATCCTGGCCGAGGGGCTGACCGACGACGAGTTCCTGGGCGCCTATACCCGCGGCCTGGACGAGCTGCGGGCAGCCGTCGAGCCCTTCACCCTCGACTACGTCGCGCGCCGCGCCGGCGTCTCGGCCGACGACGTGACGCGCGCCGCGCGGATCTTCGCGGCCAAGCGCAACGGCGGCGCCAACGTGGGCACCGGGCCCAACATGGCCAGACGCGGCAACCTGACCGAGTACCTGACGCTCGCGCTGAATACCCTGACCGGCCACTGGCGTCGCGAGGGCGAGCAGGTCCCGAATCCCGGGGTGCTGATGCCGCCGACGCGCCGGGAGGCGCAGGCCCACGATCCCTATCCGGGCTGGGGCTTCGGGGAGTCGATGCGGGTCCGCAATCTCGGGGGCACCGCGGCCGGCCTGCCGACGGCGGCGCTGGCCGACGAGATCCTGATGCCAGGAGACGGGCAGGTGAAGGCGCTCTTCAGCCTGGGCGGAAATCCGATGGTCGCCTGGCCCGATCAGGACAAGACGCTGGCGGCCATGAAGGCGCTCGAGCTGAACGTCACGCTCGACATCAAGATGTCGGCGACCGCGCGTCTCGCGGACTACGTGATCGCTCCGACGCTTTCGCTCGAGGTGCCGGGAATGACCTTGCCGACGGAGTCGCTGACGCCCTACGCGATGGGCTATCCCGAGCCGTACGCGCAGTACTCGCCGCCGGTCGTCGATCCGCCGGAGGGCTCCGAGGTCATCGAGGAGTGGGAGTTCTTCTACGGCCTGGCGCAACGCATGGGCCTGCCCCTCACGATCGCGGCCGCCTACGAGTGGGGACCGGACGCGGAGGCGCCGGCGCTCACCGAGATCGACATGGTGAACAAGCCGACCAACGACGAGCTCTTCGCGGCCTTGACCCGGGGCTCGCGCGTGCCGCTCGACGAGGTCAAGAAATATCCGGAGGGCCACGTCTTCGACGACGCGATCGCCGTCGTCGAGCCGGGCGATCCCAATGCGACGGGGCGGATGCAGCTGGCCGATGCGACGATGCTGGGGGAGCTCCGCGAGGTCGCGGGCGAGCCGATCGAGCAAGATGTCGACTACGCATTCCGGCTGGTGAGTCGTCGACTACCCGACGTGCACAACTCGGCGGGGCGAGACATCCCGAAGCTGGTCCGGAAATACGCCTACAACCCGGCCTTCATGAACCCCGAAGACCTCGCGCGGCTCGGACTGTCGCCGGGCGACGTGGTCGAGATCACGTCGAGCTACTCGACGATCCTGGGCGTCGTCGAGCCCGAGGAAGAGATCCGGCTCGGAGTCGTCTCGATGCCACATGGATTCGGTGACGCACCGGGTGGGGAGCAGGACAAGGACGTCCATACCTTCGGCAGCAATACGGGCCGGCTCTCGAGCGTCGATCGCGACTTCGATCCCTACAGCGGGATCCCCCTGATGAGCGCGATTCCGGTCAACGTCGAGCGCGCGCTCGATACGGCGGCTGGCTGAGGCCGGGGTGGGGCTCATCGATCTCTCCGGCCGCGGCGCTCTCGTCGTAGGGGCCGGCAAGGGGATCGGTCGTGCGACCGCGCAGCTGCTCGGGGCAGCGGGGGCTCATACGATCGTCGTCGATCGGCATCTCGATCGTGCCGAAGAGGTGGCCGAGGCGATTGCGCGATCGGGTGGGCGAGCGGACGCGGTGGTGGCGGACGCCCTATCCGTCTCGGCGGTGCGAGCCGCGATCGCGGAGGCCGAGCGGCTCGCGGGCGGGCTCGATGTGATGGTGAATATCACGGGCTCGGCGACCTGGGTGCCCCTGCTCGAGCTGACCGAGGCGGACTGGGATCGGGATTTCGCGGTCAACCTGGAGCAGCAGCTCGAGGTCGCGCGTGCGATGGCCCGGCTCTGGATCGACTCGCGTCGAGCCGGGGTGATCTGCGTCGTGGCGTCCATCTCGGGGGTCTTCGCGTCGCCGGGCCACGCCGCGTACGGTGCGGCGAAGGCCGGGCTGCTCTCCGTCGTACGGACGGCCGCCGAGGAGTGGTGGCCGTCGCAGATCCGGATCAACGCGGTCGTGCCCGGCTCGGTGCGCACGCCGCGTATCGAGGCCACGTTGATGCAGGCTTCCGAGGCATCCCTGCCAGGCGAGATGTTGGCGCGGATGGCCATGCCCGAGGACGTCGCGGGCCCGATTGCCTTCCTGGTCTCGGATCTGGCCCGTCGCATCACGGGACAGACGGTCGTGATCGATGGCGGAACCGGGACTCGCTTTCCCTATGCGCTCACGTGACCGCATGAGGTGGTGCATCGCTCCGGGCGATCCGGCGACCTTGGAGCCTGCAGCGCCGGATCACTGCAGTAGTATTCGAAGCGGCCCAAGCAGCGAGCCAACAGAAAGGACGTGAGCCCTTGTCGATTCTGGATCTGTCCGAGCGCGGCGCGCTCGTCGTGGGTGGTGGTCAGGGAATGGGGCGCGCGACGGCCCTGCTGATGGCGCAGGCGGGTGCGAACCCGGTCGTGCTCGATGCCGAGCTGTCCCGAGCCGAAGGCGTGGCCGCCGAGATCGAAGCGCTCGGGCGAAGGTCCGCGGCCCTCGCGGCCGACGTGACCGATCCGAAAGCGGTCGAAGAGGCGATCGCGGCGGCCGAGCGTGCGAGCGGCGGCCTGGACATCGTGGTGAACATCGTGGGCGGCGCCTCGTGGGCGCCGCTGCTCACGATCGACGATGAGACCTGGGAGCGCGACTTCGCGGTCAACCTGAAGCACCACCTCTACGTCGGGCGCAGCGCTGCGCGCAACTGGATCGACCACGGACGCCCGGGCACGCTTTGCGTGGTCGCATCGATCTCGGGCCTGTTCTCCTCGGCACGCCACGGCGCCTACGGCGCGGCCAAGGCCGGCCTATTCAGCTTCGTCCGGACGGCCGCCGAGGAGTGGTGGCCCTCCGGGATTCGAGTCAACGCCGTCGTGCCCGGGGCCGTTCGCACACCGCGCATGGAGGCCGAGTGGGCGGCCGGGACGACGCCGAGGCCCGCCGACGACCTGCTCGGTCGATTGGCCGAGCCCGAGGATATCGGCGGCGCGATCTGCTTCCTGGTCTCGGATCTCGCCCGCAAGGTGACGGGTCAGACGGTCGTGGTCGACGGAGGCTGGACCACTCGCTTCCCCTATGCCCTGACGTGACGGCCCTGACCCGAAAGTCCTCCTGAGCGCGCTGGCGTCAGTCGATCCGCGCTCGCCATACGCCACAGCAGACCACCCATCATGAGGAGAAGTCGATGAAGCTCGATCTGCTCTACGAAGTCGATGCGCCGAAGCCCTGGGGCAAGCCGCATCCCTATGGCCAGCGCGAGCGCGAGCAGCGCGCCTACTACGAAGCGATCGAGCAGATCAAGCTCGCCGACTCGCTCGGCTTTCATACGATCTGGGCGGTGGAGCACCATTTCCGTGAAGGGCGGTCCCATTGTCCGGCGCCCGAAGTCCTGCTCGGTGCGCTCTCGCAGATCACCGAGAACATCAATCTGGGCTTCGGCGTGACGCTCACGCCCTTCGGCTTCACACATCCGGCGCGGGTCGCGGAGAAGGTCGCGACGGTCGACATCCTGTCTCGTGGCCGTTGCCAGTGGGGAACGGGCCGTTCGACGCCGATGGAGCAGACGGCCTTCCACGTCGATCGAGAGGCCTCGCGCGATCAATGGCGAGAGGCGATCGAGATCATCTGCGGGATGTGGAGGGAGGAGCGCTTCTCGTACAAGTCGGACACTTTCGAGTTTCCCGAACGCGTCGTGACTCCGAAGCCGTTCCAGGATCCGCATCCGCCCTGTTGGATGGCCGCGACGTCGGAAGGCTCCGCGGAGGTCGCGGGCGAGAATGGACTCGGCCTGCTGAGCTTCTCGATCATGCAGCCCCTCGAGAAGATGGCGCAGCAGATCGAGGTGTATCGCGAGGCGCAGAAACGCGCGAAGCCGCTGACGGACGTGTCCACGAACCGGGTTGCCGCCTATACGCTGGTGCACTGTGCGGAGACGATGGATCAGGCGGCCGAGAACGGGATCTGGGATTCGGTCGGCTGGTGGTATCAGAATCTGGCGCAGTTCACGCTCGACTGGGAGCTGACACACCTCTCGAAGGCGGAGCAGGACGAGACCTTTCCGCTGATGAAGCCGCTGCTCGAGGGGGACGTGCCGGTCGAGACTTTTCACGACGCGGACATGATCGTGGTCGGCGATCCCGAGCGCTGCTTCGAGAAGATGTGCCACTACGCGGATCTCGGATGCGACGAGCTGATCTGTTATGTGCAGTTCGGGGGGCACTCGCACGAGTCGGTGATGAAGACCATCGAGCTGATCGGCAAGGAAGTCCTGCCCGAGATCGAAAAATACACGCCCAAGCCGCTCACTGAAGCCCGGGCCTAGACGAGGAGCATATAGTGCGCGATCTCGACGAAGTGTTCGGCCTCGAGGACAAGGTGGCCGTCGTGACCGGAGCGGCCTCTGGGATCGGGGAAGCGGTGGCGGAGGTGCTGGCCCAGGCCGGGGCGAGCGTCGTGCTCGGGGACCTGAACGCCGAGGGCGCGGAGGCGGTGGCCAAGAGGATCCGCGAGGCTGGCGGACAGGCGGTCGCGCAGGGCGTCGACATCTCGATCCGCGCGGAGATCGACTCTCTGGTGGGGCGCGCGGCGAGCGAGTTCGGGGGACTCGACGTGCTCTGCAACGTCGCGGGCGTGCCCTTCGACGGCCTGCTGGAGGAGCTGACGGACGAGGACTTCGATCGGGTGGTGGCCATCAACATCAAGGGGACGCTGTACGGCTGTCAGGCGGCGATCCCGCTGATGGCGGCTCGTGGTGGCGGCAGCATCATCAACGTGTCTTCGGGGGCGATCGATCTGCCCGTGGCCAACTTTGGACTCTACGCGATCACGAAAGCGGGCGTGGCGCAGCTCACGCATACGCTCGCACAAGAGGTCGGAGATCGCGGCATCCGCGTCAATGCGCTCGCGCCGGGAGCCACGATCACCAACTTCACGAAGCGACGCCTGAAGAATCCCGACGGCACGATCAACCAGGCGAGCTACGACCAGTTCGTCGGTCGCATGGAGGGCATGTCGCCGATCGGAAGAGTCGGTGAGAGCGAGGATCAGGCCTGGCTGGTTCTGTACCTGGCGTCAGAGGCGTCCCGCTTCTGCACGGGTCAGATCTGGCGTGCCAATGGCGGCGCGACGACGGGTCGCTGAACGAGGCGCTCGTGCTTGATTGCTTGGCGAGTCCGGAGTCGGCGGCCGGTCGTCGGCGAAGGCCGCGGTGGCTCGCGGGCCACCTGACCCCTCTCGAGGCGCACTACACAGAATTGCGATTGACATCTCTCGAACTCGGTATAGCTTGATCGAAGGTCGCGCTTCGAAGGCAGCAGAGTCCAGGAAGCGAGTGCTTCCCAGATTCTGAAAGCCTCGAGACGCAGCAGGAGATCGACAGCCGCAGAGGGCCGGGTCGTCGCTCGGGTCGGTCCTGATCGGGAGATCAGCATGGCGATTGCGAAGCGTCTCGAGTGGTATCTGGAAGCCGCGGGCATCGACTACGAGGTTCTTCCTCACCCGCGCTCCCACTACAGCGCGCAGACCGCTCGGCGATCGCGCGTGCCGCTCCACTGCCTGGCAAAGCCGGTTCTGCTCGAGGACGAGTTCGGCTATGTGATGGCCGTCGTCCCCGCGGCCAGACGCGTGGACATCGACCGTCTCGGTCAGCAGCTGAATCGCCAGCTCGAGCTCGCCACGGAAGCCGAGGTCGACGATCTGTTCCAGGACTGCGAGCAGGGCGCGATGCCGCCGCTCGGGACGGCGTATCGGATCCCGACGGTCTACGACGACTCGCTGGCCGGTCTCACGGACGTCTATTTCGAGGCCGGCGACCACGACGACATCGTGCACATGAGTGGTGATGCCTTCCTCGAACTTCTCTCGGGCTCGCTCCACGGGCGCTTTTCGAGCGCATTGCGGGCGAATCCCGGGCGTTGAGGTGACTCGGCCTACGGGTCGGAATCGACTCGTAGGCCGAGCGTCGACGGCAACCTGGAGGAGCGCGACATGTCCTTGGCTCAAACTGTGGAGTCCTTTCTATCGGATCGGCATATTCCCTACACCACCGAGCTTCACCCCGTGTCGACCTCGAGCCTGGCGACCGCGCATAGCGCGCACGTCGACGAAGAATGCCTGGCGAAGTCCGTCCTGCTCGGCGACGAGCGCGGCTTCGTGCTCGCGGTGCTGCCCGCCTCGCGCCGTCTGGCCCTCGATCGACTCCGCCAGGAGCTCGGCCGCTCGCTGTACCTGATCCCCGAAGACGAGATGGCACAGCTCTTCCCCGACTGTGCGATCGGCGCGGTGCCGCCGATCGGTGCGGCGTATGGGCTGCCGACGGTGCTCGACGCGAGCCTCGAAGAGCGCGAGGAGATCTTCTTCGAAGGGGGAGATCACGAGACGCTGGTCCGGGTGGACGGAGACGCCTTTCTCGATCTGCTCGAGAGCGCGGAGGTCGTCGATATCGCGAGCGAGCCCCGTGGACTCCGTGCCGCGCTGGTGATCCGGGAACGCCTTCAGGACCGTGTACTCTCCGTCAGTCGCGCCATCTCGGCGCCGGTCGGAAGCGGTCCGCGATGGCGGCAGCGTCTTGAACGCGCCGTCTGCCAGCTCGTGGCCGCGCTCGACGAGCACGTGACCGAGACCGAGGGACACACTGGTCTGCTGAGCCAGATCTCCGAGCAGGCGCCGCGGCTCTGGCGAGAGGTCGAACGCCTGCGGCGCGAGCATTCGGAGCTCGCGGACGCCTGCCAGCAGCTGCTCGAGCTGATCGACGGCGGCGCGACGAGCCTGGATCTACGCAGTCGGGCGCATGCGCTGGTCGGTCGTTTCGAGCACCATCGACATCGCGGTGCCGACCTCGTCTACGAAGCCTTTGGCGTCGATCTCGGGGGAGGCTGAGCCCTCGTTTCGAGGCCAGGCCCGCCAGAGCCCCTGTGCTAGCGCTGCGCCGCGGCGCGGCCCGCGCGGCGACCGAAGAAGGTTCCGTCGCCGAGCGAGAGGCCGCTGCTATAGCCACCGACGGCGATGCCCGAGGTCGAACGACCCGCGCCGTAGAGGCCGGGAATGACGCGACCTTCGGGATCGAGCACGCGGCCGTCGGGATCGGTCGCGAGGCCGCCCAGCGTGAAGACCGCGTAGCGGGCGTTCTCCGTCCGGCAATCGATGGCACCGAAGGGCGCCGTCTTGAGGGGCTTCAAGTAGGGCTCGCGCTTGCCGAAGAGCGGGTCTTCGCCGCGCTCGGCATGGTGATTGAAGAGCTCGATCGTCGACTCGAGCGCGCCCTCCGGCAGCCCGAGCTCCTGCCCAAGCTCGGCGGGCGTCTCACCGACCGCGATCAGCTCGAAGCCGTATTCCGAGGGCACGTAGAAGTCGTCGTCGACGATCAGATAGCAATGACCATCCTGGCGAAGCAGCGCATAGTCGCCGAGTCGGCCATAGTAGGCGTCCTCGTTGATGAAGCGTTGGCCCTGGGCGTTGACCAGCAGGCCGGCCTTGAGATCCCATGGCTGCGTCACCGGCAGCGAGACGGAGACCTTGTCGAGATGGCGCGTGCCGGCGCCCGCCTCCATCCCGAGCCGGATTCCAGAGCCGTCGTCGCCGTCGGCCGCGACGCGCATCGAGCATTTCCGTGCCTCGGGCCGATACGCCAGGAGCATCGTCGTCGTTCAGCACGAAGCCGCCCGTCGTGATGGCGACGCCGCCCCGTGCCCGGATGTTGCGGCTCTCGCCGAAGGTCTCGACACGGGCGCCGCTGATCGAGCCGTCGCGTTCGCGGATAGAGCGCGCTGCAGACGGTGTTGAAGCGCGTCCGCGCGGAGGAGGCCTCGACGGCCTCGCATAACACGCTCATCACTTTATGTCCGGCCGCACCGGGGACCGCGGCAACGTGTCCTCGGGGTGCCGGCCGCGCGATGTCGCGGAAGGGGTAGACGTTCTCGGAGCCCGACCAGACGAGCCCGTCGTCGGTCGGCGGCTCCCCCGACTGGCCGTAGTAGAAGGTCTGCTTGTAGGGGATGCCCTGGGCGACGAGCCAGTCGAAATGTTCGACGGTTCCGTCGCAGTAGAGCTCGAGCTTCGCATCGTCGCGTCCGGGACCGATCGAGGCCTGCAGGTACTTGAGCATCTCTTCGGGCGAATCTTCGAATCCGCAGGCCTTCTGGAGCGCCGTGCCGCCGCCCAGATAGATGACGCCCCCCGACATGGCCGAAGTCCCGCCGCCGCCGCCGGCCCTTTCGACCACCAGCGTTTCGGCGCCCGCTTCGACCGCGCCGAGGGCGGTCGCGGCCCCCGCGCAGCCGAGGCCGACGACGAGTACGTCGACCTCTTCGTCGTAGCCTGCGATCGATCCTGCATCGAGGACTTCGGTCTTCATCGGAGCTCCTGATCGGTTGGGGTAGGGTGCGGCGACTCGCGTTCGGGGATCGCCGCGCGGTCGGTCCGTTCACCCGGCCGCAGACGATAGCTCCGCCGGGCCGGGGCGCGGCCCCCCGCGCGGCGAGAAATCAATCGGATCCGCTCGCGGTCTCCGCCGCCCGGCCGCGGGCCGCGAAGGCGCGGACGAACTCTTCCCGGAAGCTTCGTTGGCAAGGGCCGACGATCTGCCGGACGCGCGTCGTGTCGATGACGGCACCGGGCGCGACACCCGGCGCGCCGCCGAGCTGATAGCGTGGTGTCTTGCCGGCGAGCTCGCCGGCGAGCTCGGCGATCTGCTGGACCGTGAAGACTTCGTCCGATGCCCAGTTGACGATCGTCGCGGGGACCGAGGCGGCGGCCAGCAGGGCCGGAATCTGATCGCACATGTCGTCGATGTGGATCAGCGAGAGCGGCTGCGGGTCGGAGACGGCGAAGACCGGCCGGTCTTCGCAGACCGAGTCCAGGATCGTCTTCACCATGTCGAGTGAGCAGCCGTAGGGCACGCTCGGCCGCACGATCATCGTGGGGATCTCGAAGGTCTCCGCGCAGAAGCGGGCGATCGCCTCGAGCGTCACCTTGGAGACCGGGCTCGAAGGTCCCCAGGGCGCCCGGACGAACCCGATATCGTCCTCTTCGCGATAGGCGTAGAAGGGGTCCTCGTGCACCGAGTAGAGCGTGGCCGCCGAGACGACCAGGGCGGCCCGCGCCCGGCGGCAGCGGGTCGAGCACGTGGCCGAGTCCGAGCGCATTGACCTCGATCGCATCGTGAAAATCGCCCGAGGGTCGTCGGGTATAGGCGTAGTGGAGCACCACGGAGATGTCCTCGGGAATGGCGCTCAGATCGCGGGTCGAGAGATCGATCGGCGCGATCCGGACGCCCGCGTCTTCGAGCTCGCGGCGGAGCACGGGATCGCCGAAGCGGGCTGCGCCCCAGACCTCGTTGTTTGCGGCCAGGCGACGGGCCACCGGCCGGGCGATCGTTCCAGTCGCTCCCGTGATCAGGATCTTCTCGCCTTCGAGGGGCTCGATCGACATGTGGGTCCTCCGCGTCCGGCAGCGATGCGTCGCCGGTCGCCTGGCAGTCTGCACCTCGCGCGCGCGATCCTAGAGGCGGTAGCCGCCGTCGACGCCGATGACCTGGCCGGTGATCGGCGCGCCGCCCGCCGAGGCCAGCAACACGCTCATCGGTCCGAGCTCCTCCGGCTCGAGGATTCGGCGCTGCGCGCTCTCGCGTTCCGCACTCTGCCGCGCCGCTTCCGCCGAGATTCCCTGCATGCGTCCGAGCTGCTCGAAGGACACCAGGTCCGTGTTGGTCCAGCCGGGGCAGACGCAGTTGACCGTGATGCAGATGGCGGGCGAGGTCGACCGCGAGCTGCTGGTCAGGCCGATCAGCCCATGCTTGGCGGCGGTATAGGCAGGGCTGCGCCGCCGCGTCGCGGGAGGCGCCGGAGCCGATGTTGATCACGCGTCCGGTGCCGCGCTCGCGCATCGAGTGGACGGCGGCTTTCGTGGGCCAGTAGGCGGCTGTCAGGTTGAGGCGGAGATTCGCCTCGAAGCCGTCGTCCTCGGCCGCGTCCCAGCGAAGAGGTCGGGATTTCCGCCGGCGTTGCCACCGACATTGTTCACGCAGGATGTCGATGCCGCCGAGCCGATCGATCGCCTCTCGGACGGGAGACTGGCCTGCTCTCGTTCGATGCGTCGGCGACGACGGGCGTGGCACCGATCTCGCTTGCGGTCGCGTCGAGCGTCTCGCGATCGCGCCCGGAGATCACCACCCGGGCGCCGGCTTGCACGAAGGCCTTCGCCAGTGCCGGCGCCGATGCCGCGTGATCCGCCGGTGACGACGGCGATCCGTTCTCGGAGGGGCTTTTCGTGATCGTTCATCGGCAGGTCTCCGTGGAGTGAGTCGGGCGAGTCGCTTCGTCGGCACGAGAGCGGTAGCGGATCCGCGCCGGCACGAGTAGCGCGACGTCAGATGCTAGGCCGGGGTGTGCTCGAGGGGGGACTTGTAGTAGCGGGCCACGTCTGCCTCCACGACGTAGACCACGCGACTCGACCACTTCCGCCGCGGGAAGGGCTTGTTCAGGTATTGCCGGGACAGGGCATCGAGCACCACCAGATCATTGTCGTCGCGGGTCTCGATGACCCGTCCGCGGATCAGGACCTGCTCGTAGGGGTTCTGGTAGTCGGTGACCGAGAGCGCGACGCGCTTGTCGAGCTCGAGATTGCGACCCTTGATCCCGCGGCTGTCCGTCGCGATCAGGATCAGGTCGCCTTCGCGGCCAACCCAGATCGGTTCGACCTTGGGCGACCCGTCGGGCATCAGGGTGGCCAGCGCCGCGAAATTGGGTGCGTCGAGCAGGCGTCGGGTATCGGCATCGAGTGTCCTGGGCATGGGGCCTCGCTTTCTCTTCCGTTCGTCGAACGTCGGCGTCGCGGTCAAGCGCGTCGGCAGCTCACCGAGAGCGCCTCGCCGGTCATGTAGCTCGCGTAGTCCGAGGCGAGGAAGACGACCGCGTTTCCGATCTCCCAGGTCTCGGCCGCGCGCCCGAGCACCTCGTTCTCCAGGATCATGCGCTGCAGGAACTCCGGCGAAGACACCCGCTGAAGATGAGGGTGGATCGCCAGGCTCGGGACGACGGCGTTGATGCGAACGCCGAACTCGGCGGCCTCCATCGCGGCGCAGCGGGTCAAAGCCAGCACGCCCGCCTTGGACGCGGCGTAGGCCGTCTGTCCGGCTTCTGCGCGCCATGCGCAGATGCTCGAGAGGTTGATGATCGAGCCCGAGCCCCGCGCCTGCATCGCCGGCAGCGCGGCTCGCATCGTTCTGAAGGGGCCGGACAGGTTCACGTCGATCAGCCGCAGCCACTCCTCGCTCGTGGTGTCGAGCAGAGGACGCGTCATCCCCAGCCCCGCGTTGTTCACCAGGACGTCGAGGCCTCCGAGCTCCTCTTCGGCCGTCTCGATCAGACGCGTGACGTCTTCCTGCGAGCGCACGTCACAGGCGGCGCGCGGAACCGGTCGACCGAGCGAGGTCGCGAGCTCGTCGGCGAAGCGCTCGAGGCGCTCGCCATGAACGTCCGAAAGCATCACGTTCGCGCCCTCCTCGGCGCAGCGTCTGGCGGTCGCGAAGCCGATGCCGGTCCCGGCGGAGGCCGTGACGAGCACGGACTTGCCGGCCAGGATGTTTCGGGCCGTGGGATAGGGCGGGGCGGGCCGCGTCTCGAAGCTCGTCGTCACGCCAGGAATCCGCCGTCGACGACGAGTGTCTGACCCGTCATGAAGGAGGCCGCCTCGCTCGCCAGAAAACGCACGGCCCGAGCGATCTCGCGAGGCTCGGCCAGTCGGCCCATCAGGTTCTGGCTGGCCATCTCCTGCTCGAAGGCCGCACGCTCCTCGGGATCTCGCGGCAGGATCATGTCGGTGGCGACCGAACCGGGCGTCAGCGCGTTGACGCGGATGCCGTCGCGTGCCCACTCCTGGGCGAGCGTCGAAGTGAAGTTGATCATCGCCGCCTTCGACGCGCAGTAGGCGCCGAGTCCCGCCATCGGGCGATGCGCGCAGGCCGCGGTCACGTTGACGATCGCGGCGGACTCGCTGCGGACGAGCAGGGGATGGGCGGCCTGGCACAGGAAGAGCGCGGCCTTCGTGTTCACGCCGAAGACCTCGTCGAACTCGCTCTCGCTGAGCTTGCCGATCCGGTGGGGTCGCAGGATGGCCGCATTGTTGACGAGCACGTCGAGGCGGGGGGTCAGGGTCGAGACGCTTGCGATCAGCCTGCGGCGGCGCCCTCGGCGCTGGCTTCGTAGGCGAGGGCGTGCACGCTGGATCCTGGGCGCTCCGCATCGTGCGCGCATTGCGCGGCGATCCCGTCCGCAACGCTTTCCGCATCCTGCAGGCTCCGGCCGGTGACGATGACCTCCGCGCCGGCCAGCGCGAGCTCTAGCGCGATCGCCGCCCCGATGCCCCTCGTGCTGCCGGTGACCAGGGCCACGCGTCCCGACAGATCGAAGGGCGCATCAACGGGGGAGGGGGGCATGCGGATCTCCGGGATGGGGCGTCTGGCCTGCCAAGGCGAGCGGGTGGGCTGGAAGGGGTCAGTCGCCTTCGGGCTGCGGCACCGTCGGCGGCCACTCGCCGCCGCCGTAGACCTCGAGCGCCGCACCGGACACGTAGCTCGAGTCCCGAGCCGCCAGGAAGAGCACGGCATGCGCGATCTCTTCGGCGCGCGCGAATCGCTTGGCGGGGATCGCCCGGTGATCTGGCGTTTCGAGCTTCGTCGCCGAAGTGATCGCCCGTCAGCTCCGTCTCGACGAGGCCGGAGACGACGCAGTTGACCCGGATCTTCGGGCCCCATTCGACCGCGAGGGACGACGTCGCGTTCATCAGCCCCGCCTTCGCCGCGCCGTAGGCGGCGCCTTTCGGTGTCGGTCGATGGGAGCTGATGCTGACGATGTTGACGATCGAGCCGCCGTGCTCGCGGCCGACCATGTGGCGGTGGACCTGGGTCGAGAGGATCAGCGGTGCGTTCAGGTTCAGCTCGAGGATCTTGTTGGTGAGCTTGGGCGGGGCCTCTTCGCTCGCGACCGACGGGGCTCCACCGGCATTGTTCACGAGCACGTCGATCCCGCCGCTCGCTTCGGCGCAGCGGGCGAGCCAGCTCTCCGTCGCCTCCGGGTCGCGCACGTCGACGCTCTCGCAGGTGATCCGCTCGGAGCGGTAGGGATCTTCGGGTGGGCGACGGCTGCAGGTGTAGACCTGCGCGCCGGCCTCGGCGAAGGCCTCGCAGATCTGGCGGCCGATGCCGCGGGATCCGCCGGTCACGACGACGGTCTGGTCACTGAAATCGAATCGGGTCTTCCCTGAACTCACGGCTCTTCTCTTCGGGCGCCTGTCGGGTGGCCGACGCGGGGCTGGCGATGATCCGCGCGGTGGCGGCGCGCCCGAGTGTAGTGCGTCGGGGCGCGTCGCAACGGGTGGGGCGGCATTCGGGGCGAAGGTACCTGAAGCGATCGAGCCGGATCTTCGCTATATCAGGAGCGGGACGCGAACCCACGCGCCGGGAGCCAATGGAGCGAGGCCGAAGATGGATCGAAGCAATCCCAGCTCGTCGGGGGACGGCAGCGCGACTCAGTCCGACGCGACCGATTCCTTCGCGGTTCGACTCGTCACCCATCCGGTGACGACGTGGCTGATCCGGAAGATCGCGGCCCCCCTCGATCCCTGGCTCTACCGAGCGACGAACGGGCGCTTCTCGACGATGGCTCCGGGCAGCGAGACGATGGTCACGATCACGATGAAGGGCCGGAAGTCCGGCAAGCCGCGCTCGGTGCATCTCGCCTGCGTTCCGCACGAAGGCGACATCCTGCTGGTCGCGAGCGCCATGGGGCAGGCTCGGCATCCGGGCTGGCGCTACAACCTCGAGGCGAATCCCGAGTGCGAGGTGCAGGCGAAGGGGCGGCGTTATGCGGCGCGGGCACGGGTCCTCGACGAGGCCGAGAAGGCCGAGGTCTGGGACAAGATGCGCGAGCAGATTCCGATGATCCACGTGTACGAGCAGCGAACGGATCGGAATATCCGGGTGTTTCGCGTCAGCCCGATCGAGCAGGCCAGCCGGACCGGGGAACGGAACGAGCCGGGCTAGGCGCGGGGCTTGCCGGCCAGGACGCCGCCGTCGACGACGTAGTCGGCACCGGTGCAGAACGACGCCTCGTCGCTCGCCAGGAACACCACGACGTCCGCGATCTCGCGCGCTTCGGCCATGCGCCCGAGCGGGTAGCCACCGTAGGCTTCGTTGTACTGATCGTCGGTCCAGCCCTTGCGCTCCGTCATCTTGGTCTTCGTCGGGCCGGGGATGACGACGTTCACGCGGATGCCTCTCGGGCCGAGCTCGATCGCCGCGGTCTTCGACAGCCCGCGCACGCCGAACTTCGAGGCGGCGTAGGCCGACATGCCCTCGCGGCCTTCCAGGCCCTGGACCGACGAGAAGTTGATGATCGAGCCGCCGCCGCGGGCCTGCATCGGGTCCATCGCGGCCTTGATGCCGAGGAAGGCGCCGACCAGGTTCGTGTTCAGCACTTTCTGGAAGAGCCCGAGGTCGGTGTCTTCGAGCGGCGCGACGCGGATCATGCCCGCGTTGTTCACCAGGATGTCGAGTCCGCCCCAGGCTTTCGTGACGACCTCGATGGCCGAGGCCCAGGCCTCGGGCTGCGTGATGTCGAGCTCGACGAAGATCGCCGCGCCCTCGCGCGTGGCGTTCAGCTCGGCGACGAGCGCCTCGCCTTCCTCCACGCGGCGATCCGCAACCGCGACGCGCGCGCCCTCGGCGACGAAGCGGCGAGCCGTCGCGGCGCCGATTCCGCGGGCGCCCCCCGTCACGAGCGCGGTCTTCTGATCGAGTCTCATCGCGTGATCACCCGCTCCCCGCGCACGAAGGCGTCGCGCGCCTTGTCGCCGTCACCCATGATGTTGAGCTGATAGGTGTAGCCCTGCTCCATGCGATAGTTGGTGTGCATCTCGAAGACGTCGAGATGGTTGAGCGCCGCCTTGGCGAACTGCACGGCCGCGGCGGGCTTCTGCAGGATCATCTGCGCGATCTCGCGCGCCTTCGGCATCAGGTCTTCGGGCTCCGTCACGTAGGCCACCGTGCCCCAGGCGTGAAGCTCGGCGGCGGTCGCGGGCTTGCAGGTGAGCGACATCTCCCGGAGCTTCATCGGCGCCACCAGCTTCGCCAGATGCGAGGCACAGCCGAGCGCGCCGTTGTCGACCTCGGGCAGGCCGAAGCGGGCCTTGCTCGAGGCGACGATCATGTCGCAGCTCGCGACCAGGCCGATGCCGAGGCCCATGCAGAAATCGTTCACCGCCGCGATCACGGGAACGCGCGTGTTGTAGATCTGGTTGAAGGTCGCGTAGCAGGCCTCGCCCGAGCCGAGCAGATGGTCCCAGCCCGGAGTGCTCTGCATCTCCTTGATGTCGATGCCGGCATTGAAGCCCTTGCCCTCGGCGGTGAGGATCACGACGCGCACGTCGTCGTTGGCATCGAGCTCCTTGAATGTGTCGTGGATCTTCCAGGTGTCGGCGACGGTGATAGAGTTCACCGGCGGGTGATGCATCACCACCTCGGCGATCTGGTCTTCAATCGTGCAGCGGATGGTCATGGTGTCTTGGATCCTCGCGGCTTGGAATTGCTTTAATTTCGCAGGTTTGCGAATCTCGGCAACTCGCTCGAGGGGAACCAATGAGCTCACCGCACACGCTTTCCACGATTCCGAAGATCATCAGCGTCGATGATCACGTCGTCGAGCCGCCCCACCTCTGGGAATCCCGGCTCCCCGCGAAGTTCCGGGAGAAGGGGCCCCGGATCAAGATCCTGCCGCGCGGCGTTCCGACCCTGAAGGACGGAGTCTGGGTCGAGGAGCCCGGTGACGGCGACGAGATGGCGGCCTGGTGGCACTACGAGGACCATCGCTATCAGCTGCGGCTGATGATCGCCTGTCCCGGCTTGCCGCCGGAGCAGGTGAAGCCGATCGGCGTGACCTTCGAGGACATCGCGCCGGGCTGCTGGCAGCCCGAGGCGCGGATCGCCGACATGGAGCTGAATCATGTGGAGGCGTCTCTCTGCTTCCCGAACTATCCGCGCTTCTGCGGTCAGCTCTTCGCCGAACGCAAGGACATGGAGCTCTCGAAGCTCTGTGTCGAGGCGTACAACGACTGGATGGTCGAGGAGTGGTGCGGCGACTCGGAAGGGCGATTGATTCCGCTCTGCATCGTGCCGCTCTGGGATGCCGAGCTGGCCGCGGCCGAGATCCGGCGCAACGCCGCGCGCGGCGTGAAGGCGGTCGCCTTCTCCGAGCTGCCCGCCTGGCTCGGCCTGCCGTCGATCCACACCGCCTACTGGGATCCCTTCATCCGCGCCTGCGAGGAGACCGGCACGGTCATCTGCATGCATATCGGCTCCGGGACCAAGACCGTCAGCACGGCCGACGAAGCCCCGACGATCATGTCCTCGAATCTGATCGCCCTGAACAGCGTGTCGTCGCTGCTGGACTGGATCTTCTCGGGCAAGCTCGAGCAGTTTCCGAATCTGAAGCTGCTCTACGCGGAGTGCCAGATCGGCTGGATCCCGTACTTCGTCGAGCGGGCCGACGATACCTGGATCACGCATCAGTGGGCCCAGAACGAGTTCCGCCTGCCGAAGCCGCCGTCGGAGTACTACAAGAAGAACATCTTCAGCTGCTTCTTCAAGGACACGGTGGGCGTCGATCTGATCGAACGGGTCGGGCTCGACAACGTGATGTTCGAGACCGACTACCCGCATCAGGACGGCACCTTCCCGCACACCAAGAAGATCGCGAGCGAGTTGTTCGGCCATCTGCCGCAGGACCAGGTGAACAAGATCGCGCGAGAGAACGCGATCCGGCTCTTCGAGCTGGATCTCTAGACCCGTCGATGGTGGCCGCCAGCGAGAGCCCAGCGCCTGCGGGCGGCGCATCGTCCCGCCGAGGGTCGCTGCCGGTCCCGAACGGGTGGTATGCGGTCGCGGTCTCCGACGAGCTGGCGCCGGGCGCGCTTTGCTCCGTTCGCTATTTCGGGCGGCCGCTCGTGGTGTTCCGGACGGAGGCGGGCGAGGCCTCCGTCCTCGACGCCTACTGTCCGCATCTCGGCGCGCATCTCGGCGTCGGCGGGAAGGTGGTGGGGGAACGGCTGCGCTGCCCCTTCCACGGCTGGGAGTTCGCTGCGTCGGGGGCCTGCGAGGCGATTCCCTACGCCAGGCGGATTCCGTCGGGTGCGCGGGCCGGGAAGCTGCCGACGATCGAGCGCAACGGCTTCGTCTTCGCCTGGTGGGATCCGTCGGGCCGCGAGCCCTGGTACGAGATCCCGGAGGTGGCCGAAGCCGTCGACGAGGGCTGGTCGACGCCCGATCGCTATGAGTGGACGATCCGCGCCCACGGCCAGGAGCTCGGCGAGAACGGCGTCGACTCGGCCCACTTCTTCTTCGTCCATGGGACGCGGAACGTGCCGGTCACACGCGCCGAAGAGGACGGCGCCTATCGTCACGCCTACTCGCCGGTCGAGCTCGAGACACCACGCGGCCAGGTGAACGGGGGCATCGACTCGCATCAAGCGGGCCTCGGCTTCGCGACCACGCGCTTCACCGGCATCTGCGAGACGCTCGAGCTCGCGACGACGACGCCGATCGACGCCGAGAACGTGCATGTCCGCTACGCCTTCATCCAGCCGCGGGTCGACGGAAAGGACCCCGAAGGCGGCGTCGCGGGCGCGATCATCCGCGACATCGTCAAGCAGATGAACGAAGACGTGCCGATCTGGGAGAACAAGGCCTACCTGCCGCGGCCGGCACTGTGTGACGGCGACGGCCCGATCGCGGACTTTCGACGCTGGTGCGAGCAGTTCTATCCCGGTTCCTCCGCTTGACGTGCCGACGCGTGGCGCGCTGATCGGAGAGGCCGTGGATCGGGCCTTTCCGGGATGCCGTCGCCGCGTCACACTGCCGCCCGGGCTCTGTCGAGGCCTCGGCGTATCAGCGGAGCCCTGTCCATCCCCAAGCAGCAGAAGGAATCGCCGTGGCGCTACAGCTGGCCGACTTCAACCTGTCCGAAGAACGCACGGAGTTTCGAGACACGCTCCGGCGTTTCTTCGAAGAGAGCGCGCCGATGACCGAGGTCCGGCGCGTGATGGAGGCGGGGGACGGGCTCTCGGACTCGCTCTGGAAGCTCGCCTCCGAAGAGCTCGGCCTGGCGGGCATCGCGATCGCGGAGGAGTTCGGCGGTCAGGGCTTCGGCGTGGGCGAGCTGGGCATTGCGCTGGGCGAGTGCGGGCGTGCGCTGGCTCCGATTCCGCTCTTCGCCTCGGCGGCGCTGGCCGCCCGGGTCGTCCAGTCGGTTGCGGGACCCTCGCAGGGCGGCGAGTGGCTCGAGCCGATCGCCGCCGGGAGCATCGCGACGCTCGCCTGGGTCGAGGCCTCGGGCTCCTGGAATCCTCAGGACGTCGCGATGGAAGCGCTGCCCGACGGCGATGACTTCCGGCTGTCCGGCGAGAAACATTTCGTGCTCGACGCCCCCCACGCCGAGCGTTTCTTCGTGATCGCGCGCGACCGGGGCAGCGCAGGCGAGCAGGGCCTCGGGCTCTTTGCGGTCGAGGCCGATGCGGCGGGTCTGGCCGCGAGCGCCTGTGAGACCCTCGACCTCACTCGACCTCTCTCGCGAGTCGCCTTCGACGGAGTGCGGGCACAGCGCGTCGGCGCGGGCGGCGACGATCTCGCGGCGATTCGCTCGGGTCTCGACGAGGCGACGGCGCTGCTCTGCGCGGAGATGGTCGGAGGCATGCAGAAGATCCTCGAGACGGCGGTCGACTATGCCGCCGAGCGACATCAGTTCTCGCGACCCATCGGGTCCTTTCAGGCGATCAAGCACAAGTGTGCGGATCTGTTGATCGACTTCGAGGGCGCTCGGACGGCCGCGGATGGTGCGATCGTCGCACACGAATCCGGGGATCCGGAGCGGGCGCTGCTCACGTCGGTGGCGAAGGCACATCTCGGCCCCTGCTATCGCCACATGACGACGGAGAACATGCAGATCCAGGGGGGCGTCGGGTACACCTGGGAATACGATGCCCATCTCTATTTTCGGCGGGCGCTTGCCTGTGAGGCGCTGCTAGGCGACTCGTCCGAGCATCAGGAACGACTCACGCGGCTGGTTGCCGCGGGTCTGGCCGGGGGGAAGAGGTAGAGATGCGCAGGGAAGACACGCCCGAAGAAGCCGCCTTTCGTGCCGAGGTCAGAGCCTGGCTCGAAGCGAACGCAGAGCCG
Source organism: uncultured delta proteobacterium (assembly GCA_963698485.1). Lineage (GTDB taxonomy): Bacteria > Myxococcota_A > UBA9160 > UBA9160 > UBA4427 > UBA4427. The sequence goes on from CAVORA010000014.1 coordinate 52,675, forward strand.
CGGAGCGAGCAGGCCTCCGTGCCGCTGGATCATTCGCCCGAGGCGGAGGCGCGGGCCTGGCAGGCCATGAAGGTCTGGCAGCGCAAGAAATACGATGGCGGCTGGGCGGCGATCACCTGGCCCGTCGAATACGGCGGACGGGGCGGCACGCCGATCGAGAGCATGATCTTCAACGAGGAGCAGTCGCGCTTCGACGTGCCCGTCGGCTTCATCGCCGCTTCGCTCGGCATGATCGGGCCGGCGCTGATGCGCTTCGGCACCGACGAGCAGAAGAAATACCTGAAGCCGATGCTGCGCGGGGACGAGGTCTGGTGTCAGCTCTTCAGCGAGCCCGAGGCGGGCTCGGATCTCGCAGCCGTCAGAACGCGCGCCCACGTCGAGGGCGACGAGCTCGTGATCAACGGTCAGAAGGTCTGGACGACGAGTGCAAACTTCGCCGACAAGGGCTTCATCGTGCTGCGGACCAACCCGGACGTCCCGAAGCACCAGGGCATCAGCTTCGCCCTGATCGACATGCGCCAGCCCGGCGTCGAGGTGCGCCCGCTGGTCACGATGCGCGGGGATCGACACTTCAACGAGGTCTTCCTGTCGGACGTGCGGACGCCGCTCGATCACGTCGTCAACGGCATCGACAAGGGCTGGCCCGTCACCACCTTCGTTCTGATGAACGAGGGCGCGTTCATCGGCACGAACGTCCAGGCCCGCACGACCGCCACCTCGCTGATCGAGGCCGCGCAGGCAGAAGGCCGACTCGAGGAGCAGCTGGTTCGTCAACGACTCGGCGAGGCCTATGCGCGCGAGCGCGTGCTCGGCCTGCTCCAGGAGCGCTTGAAGGCGGCGCTGCTCGAGGGCCGCATGCCGGACGTCGACGGGTCGGTGCTCAAGATCCTGGCGGCGGAATGGGGGCACGAGCGCGCGGTGACAGCGAACTGGCTGCAGGGGGCGCGAGGGCTGCTGGCAGGGCAGGACGCGCCCCTGCACGGCCTCTGGCAGGATCAGGTCTTGTCGCGCGGCTCGAATGCCGTCGGCGGCGGGACGCTCGAGGTCCATCGAAACGGCCTCGGCGAGCGGGCGCTCGGGCTGCCGAAGGAGCCGCGCTTCGATCGCGACATTCCCTTCAAGGAGCTGAAGACGGGCGCCTAGTCGCCGGCTGGGTCGGGCTGCCCGGGTCGGGTGCGCAGCCCGGGGCGGGATGCGCGGACGCCCCGCGCTGTCCTAGCTTCCGATTCGCCGGGCTGCGAACGCGATCCGCCAGGCCCCTGATCCGACGAAACACGATCCCCGCCACCGACTCGATCAAGAGGATTCCCAGATGCCGAAAGTCCATTCGCCCGCCGACGTCACGCCGGCGCTCTCGCTCCAACCCGTCAACTTCGCGGCCGCGGACCCCGGCGTCGGAGGCTGGCGCAGTCTGCTCGATCAGGGCACCGGGGCCGACAAGGCCGGCATCGACCGGCTGGTCGTCTCGGACCACGTCATCCTGGGCGAGAATCTCGAGGTCTACGGGGACCCCAAGGCGGGAGGAACCGAAGGCGGCGTGCAGCCGACGGGCCCGGATGGCCACTGGCTCGATCCGCTGACCGTGATCTCGATGTGGGCGGCGCGTACGACGCACGCGCGCTTCATGACCGGGATCCTGATCGCCGCCCTGCGGCGGCCGGCGACCCTCGCCAAGCAGCTCTCGACGATCGACGTGCTCTCCGAGGGTCGGCTCGACATCGGCGTCGGGGTCGGCTGGCAGCGCGAGGAATACGAAGCCAATGGCGTCGAGTACAAGGGGCGGGGCGAGCTCCTCGACGAGACCCTCGAGATCTGTCAGACCCTCTGGACCCAGCAGGCCGCAGCCTATCAATCCGATCGCATCCGCTTCGAGAAGATCCATCTGAACCCGAAGCCGCTGCGGCCAGGCGGCGTGCCCTTCTGGATCAGCGGCACGCTGAACAAGAACGTGCTGCGCCGCATCGTGCGCTTCGGCAGCGGCTGGATTCCGTGGGGGCCGGACGCCATGAACCCGATCGCCGGGATCGCGAAGATCGCGGAGGAGATGGAGAAGGGCGGACGCGACATGAAGGGCTTCCAGGCCTCGAGCTATCTCCAGGTGGCCGAGGACGGGGGGAAGATCGACGCCGCGAAGACGATGGCGGCGGTCGGTCCGATGGCCGAGGGCGGTGTCACCGACTTCCGCGTGACGCTCAACCTTCCGAGCGAGGAGGCAGCGGTGGAGGACATGCTCGCGCCGCTGGTGCAAGCGTTTCGTAAGGAAGCCGGGCGCAGCTAGCGCGGGCGGCTGTCGGCGGTTCGGGAGGGAGCCTCCACGCTTCCGCGACGGGCGACGGCCGGTGACGGAGAAGGAGAAGGATCGTGGCAAGACGACTGGGACCGCTGCTGGCGGTCGGGCTGGCGCTGTCCTGGCTGCTGCCCGGATGCTCTGCCGTCGGAGTCGGCGGCGATCGCGGCGTGGATCGAATCCAGCGGACGGGCGAGCTGCGTGTCGGGATGGCCGGCGGCTACCCGCCGATGAACGCTCGCACGATCGACGGGCGTTTCATCGGTCTGGATGCCGATCTGGCAGCGTCACTGGCCTCGATCCTCAAGGTTCGGCTGGTGCTGGTCGAGCGCCCGCAGGGCGAGCTGCTCGAGGCGGTGCGTTCGGGCGAAGTCGATCTCGCGATCTCGGGGCTCACCATGACGCCGCGACGCAATCTGGGTGTCGCGTTCGCCGGGCCCTACTATCTGGCCCGCAAGGGCCTGCTGGCCCGTCCGGAGCTGCTCGAGGGGGTCGAAAACGTCGGTGACCTCGCCGGTCGTGGGCTGCGGATCGCAGCCGTCGCCGGCGGGACGAGCGAGGAGCTCGTCCGGCGCAGGCTCCCGGACTCGACGCATCTCTTCGTGCCGGACCAGAACGATGCCGTCGCCCTGATCGTGTCGGGTGACGCCGACGTGCTGGTGGCGGACGACCCCGTGATCCGCTTCGCGTTGCTGCGGAACCCCGACGAGGGACTCGCGTGGGTGGAGTCGACGCCGTCGGCCGAGCCGATCGGCATCGCCGTCTCCCCCGGAGATCCGCTCTTCCTCAATCTGGTGGAGAACTACCTGCGTAATCTCGAGGAGATCGGGCTGCTCGACGCGCTTCGCACGAAGTGGTTCGAGAGCGACGACTGGATCGGCTACCTCGAGTGACCGAAGGGCACGCGGGGAGCTAGTCGAGAAAATCGGGCTCTTCCTTGACGAGCACGTCGTAGATCGGCTGGAAGCTCACGTATCCCGTGAAGGGATTGCCGACCAGACCGGCGGTGGCCTTGGCGTGGGCCGGATCGATCGAGATCGGCGTGCCGGCGGCCTCCGCGAGCAGCTGCGCCTGGCAGCTGCGCTCCATCGTGATGAACCACCAGGCCGCCGCGTCGACGGTCTGGCCAACCGTCAGCAGGCCGTGATTGCGCAGGATCACCGCCTTGTTCGAGCCGAGGGCCGCGCCGATGCGATCTCCCTCGGCCGTGTCGAGCACGACGCCGGTGTAGTCGTCGAAGACGGCGTGATCCTGATAGAAGGCGCAGGCGTCCTGGGTCAGCGGATCGAGCGGGCGGCCGAGCGCAGACCAGGACTTGCCGTAGATCGAGTGGGAGTGGGCGGCCGCGATCACGTCCGGTCGCGCCTTGTGGATGCGCGAGTGGATGGCAAAGGCCGCCTGGTTGAGCAGTCCGTCGCCCTCGAGGATCGCACCGTCGGCATCCACCTTGATCAGATCCGAGACCCGCATCAGCTTGAAGGAGCGCCCGACGGGATTCACCCAGAAATGGTGTTCGTTCATGGGGTCACGCGCGGTGATATGTCCGGCGACGCCTTCGTCGAAGCCGAACCGGCCGAAGATCCGGAGTGCCGCGGCAAGCTTCGTCTTTCGCTCGACCAGCTCCTCCTCGGGGCTGCGTTCTTCCGGGCGGGGCAGGGCCGCCATCATCCTTCTCTCGTTCTCCGAGTCCATCTCGTCTCCTCTCGCGGTATGTCGACACGGCCGGGACTCGACCGCGGGCCGCGGCGAGGCCGCGGAGCGTGCGTTGCGAGAGGATATGACACTTCGCGAGTGCGGGGGCGTGCGCTCGCGACCGGACAGCGGCAGGCCGGTCGGCGCGAACGCGACCCGGCCGCGCCAGATCGCGCCTGCTTCCGGGCCGATCAGGCGATCTCGAGGATCTCGAAGCTCCGCTCGCCGCGCGGTGTCCGGACCGTTCCGCCTTCGCCTACGGTCAAGCCGAGCAGCGCTCGCCCGAGCGGGGAGACGGGCGTGAGCGTCCTGACCCGCTGGTCCCCGTCCTCGAGCTCGAGACCGCCGGCCCCCGGCACGATCAGCCAGGTCTCGAGCTTCTCGGACTCGCCTGGAACGCTCGCCGACAACACGACGAGCGCACCGACCGCGATGGCGTCCCCACGCCCGAAGTCGGGCGGATCGAGCGCCGCGATCGCCTCCGACGTTCGGCGCAGCGCCGCGACACGCTCGGCCAGGCCCCGGGCGAGGTAGCTCTGCTCCGTGGCACGGGTGTCCTTCGCGTGCTCTGCGCGGTTCTCTTCGTGGACGGCCCCCTGCTGGATGTCGCGCTGCCGCCGTTCGAGCGCCTCCAGGTCGCTGCGCACGCGGTTGCGCAACGAGGCGAGGAGGTGGTCCTTTCGCTTACCGTCGATCGTCATGCCCTGCGAACAGTCGTCCATCGCAGGTCCCCGGTCGAGGCGTGTGGCAAGGCATGGAGCCACCCGGATGATGGTTTCGACCCATCGCCTCCGATACCGTGCCGACTCCCGTCCAGAATCGACGCCCCGTCCGAATGCCCTGCCCATCGAGAGGATGATTCCCATGAAGCTCCATCACGTTCCCGGCTCCCGATCGTGCCGCGTGCTCTGGCTGCTGGAAGAGCTCGGGTTGCCCTGTGAGATCGAGCAGAAGGCGCTGGCAGACGGCTCTCTGCGAGCGCCCGAGTACCTGGCGAAGAATCCGCTGGGGCGCGTTCCGACGCTCGAGGACGACGGGGTCGTCTTCTACGAGTCCGGCGCGATCCTGCAATATCTGCTCGAACGATACGGCGAGGGAAGGCTGGCGCCGGCGATCGGCTCGCCCTCGCGCCCGATCTTTCTGCAGTGGTTTCACTGGGGTGAGGCGACGCTGATGCCGCCGATGGCGTCGATCATGGCGAACCGTTTCGTCCTGAAGGAAGCCGACCGCAGCGAGGTCGCGCTCGGCATCGCGCGTCGCCAGCTGGCGAAGGCCCTGGCCGTTCTCGGCGAGGCCGTCGACGGGAAGCGCTTCCTGGTGGACGACGAGTTCAGCGCCGCGGACATCATGGTCGGGTACGGTCTGACCCTGGCCAAGAACGTGGGGGAGCTGCCCGAGGAGCCGCAGAGCGTCCCGGCCTGGCTCGCCGGGCTGGCGGAGCGACCCGCCTATCAGCGTGCCTTCGGCGGCGGATTCGGCTGATCGGGTCGCTGGTCCAGCTGGCCATCGAGTCGGGGCGGGCCCGAAACGGCCTGGATCGCGAAGGAGATGCTAGGCCTTTCGACCGAAGAGGTTCTTCTTCGCTTCGTCGTCGAGTCCGCCCTCCATGCCTGCGGCCAGCTCCCGGCCCGCGGCGAGGCCGCGCACGAACGCCGGCCGGGCTTCGAGCTCTTCGTACCAGCGCCGCAGATTCGGCAGGTCATCCAGGCTCTGACCGTGGTGATCGCGCATGAAGATCCAGGGCCAGCTGAGGATGTCGGCCATCGAGAACTCCTCGGCGAGATAGCGCCGCTCGGCGAGCCGTTTGTCGAGGACCTCGTAGAGTCTCCGCGCCTCGCGCGTGTAGCGATCGATCGCGTAGGGGATCGGTTCCGGCGCATAGTTGCGGAAGTGGCCCGCCTGGCCGCACATCGGCCCCTGGTTGGCCATTTGCCAGTGCATCCACTCCATCGCCTGGACGCGTCGCCGCAGATCCTGAGGCAGCAGTCTTCCGGTCTTCTCCGCCAGGTATTGCAGGATCGCTCCGGACTCGAAGACCGGGATCGGTTCGCCGCCGTCCACCGGGTCGTGGTCGACGATCGCCGGCATACGGTTGTTCGGGCTGATCGCCAGGAAGGCGGGCTCGAACTGCTCACCGCGGGCGATGTTGCAGGAGACGATCCGGTAGGGCAGCTCGAGCTCTTCGAGCGCGATGCTGACCTTCCAGCCGTTGGGGGTCGGGAAGTAGTGGAGGTCGATCATCTGGCCATCATATCAGCGAAGTGCCGGACGGCTCTGCGTCGGGCTCCGGCGGGGCCTGGGTCGGGCCTCGATCAAACGCTTGTTGAATAATCGAGGAAATTCTCTTATCGGTGGTGCAGGGTCCCCCGGCGCAGAGCTGCCGAGGCGGACGGAGGCGGCCCCAGGCGGGGGCGGCGCTCGAGGTCGGGCGGTGGTAGAACGTGTTGCCGCCCCGTCCGGCTCGTCCTGTTCGATGCCCGGAATCACTCGAGAGGAATCCACCATGTCCACCGACGTCGACCTGCTCGCTGCCGCCCGCTCTCTTCGGCCCCTGATCGAAGCGGAGGCCGATGCGACCGACGAGTCGCTCACGATGACGCCGGCGGTCGTCGAAGCCTTCGAGAAGACGGGACTCTTCCATCTGATGGTGCCGCGGGAGCTGGGCGGATTCGAAGCCGATTGCTCGACCATCCTCGACGTCTTCGAAGAGCTCTGTCATCAGGACGGATCGATCGGCTGGTCTCAGATGGCCAACGCCAGCGCCACCTCCTACTGCGCGTTTCTCGACCCCGAGGTGGCGCGCGAGATGGTCGGGAACAAGTCGGGCTCGGTCTTCGCCGGGCAATTCGCCCCGCGCGGCCAGATCACGCGCGATGGCGACGGCTTCCGCCTGCAGGGCGAATACAGCTTCGGTAGCGGCAGCGGCCACGCCTCTTATATCGGGGGAGGGGGCTTCGTCCTCGACGAAGACGGCAACCCGGAGATGCTCCCGAGCGGGGTGCCGGCCTACCTATGTTATTTCGTGCCGCGCGACCAGGTCGAGATGAAGGACGGTTGGGACACCATCGGCCTGCGCGGAACGGGCAGCTTCGACTACGGCATACCCGAGCAGGTCGTCGACGCGGCCCATACGTTCTGGCTCTTCGATCACGACGTGAAGGTCGGGGGGCCCTTCTTCGGGCTCGGCGCCACCGCGCTGGCCGGCCTGGGACACGCCGGATGGGGGCTCGGCGTGGCTCGACGGGCGCTCGACGAGATGGGGAAGATCGCGACCGGTGGTCGTGCGCGCATGGGCTCGGCGCCGGTCGTCGAGCAGCAGGTCTTCCAGCGCGAGTTCGGGGAGAAGACGTTCGCCTTGAATTCCGTCCGTGCGCTGGCGCACGAGGTCTATGGCCGGATGGAGCGTCGACTGCACGCCGGCGAGCAGCTCGGCAAGCCCGACAACGACGAGATGATGGGAGCGGTCGCCTACCTGACACAGGTTTGCGAGGACGTCGCGATCTGGGCCTATCGCTTCGCGGGCAGCCAGGGGCTCCGCAACCCGAGCCTGGTTCAGCGCTGCTTCCGCGACATGATGACGGGCGGGCGCCACGTCTTCGTCGACCAGAAGAGCTACGAAGCGCACGCGCAGAATCAGCTGGGCCTCAACGGCTAGTCGGGAACCGGGCCATCGCGAGCGGCGAGGTCAGCGGTCGGAGACGGCGGCGTTCTTCTCGAAGACCAGCTGGTAGGTGCCGATCGATCGCTCTTCGAAGCCGGCCTCGCAGTAGCAGAAGTAGAACTCCCACATCCTGAGCAGCCGCTCCGGATAGCCCCGCTCGAGGACCGCGTGGGCGTTCTCTTCGAGGCGCGCTCGCCATCTCCGCAGCGTCTCGGCGTAGTGAGGCGTGATGTCCTCGCGCTCGGACAGCGCCAGCTCCGTCTGGCTACGCGTGATCTCGTCCATCACTCGAAGAGAGGGCAGGCAACCTCCCGGGAAGATGTACTGCTTGATGAAGTCGACCGTTCGCGTGGCGCGCTCGTAGGCCTCGTCATCGATCACGATCGCCTGGATCGCGGCTCGCCCCTGACTCACCAATCTGTCGTTCACGACCCGGAAGAAGGTCGGAAAGTACTGATGCCCGACGGCCTCGATCATCTCGATCGAGACGATCTTGTCGTACTGGCCTTCGAGATCCCGATAGTCCTCGAGCAGCAGCTCGATGCGGTCCTCGAGGCCCTCTTTGCGGATCCAGCGGGCCGCCCAATCGTGTTGCGCCCGGGAGATCGTGGTCGTCGTGACCCGGCAGCCGCGGGTGCGGGCGGCATGGATCGCGAAGCCGCCCCAGCCCGTGCCGATCTCGAGCAGATGATCGCCTTCGCGCAGGTCGATCGACTTGCAGATGCGTTCGAACTTCTCGACCGAGGCGGCCTGCATGCTCATGTCGGGGCGCGTGAAGACGCCCGACGAGTAGGCCATGGTCGGGTCGAGGAAGAGCTCGAAGAAGTCGTTGCCGAGGTCGTAGTGGGCGGCGATGTTGCGTCGGCTCGCAGTGCGCACGTTTCGACGCAGCGCATGGAGCGCACGCCGCATGGGCTCGACCAGGCGAGCGGTGCCGCCCTCGAGCTGCTTGCGCAGGGCCCCGTTCGCGAGGATCAGGCGAATCAGCCCGGAGAGGTCCGAGCATCTCCACTCTTCCGCCATGTAGGACTCACCGCTTCCGACCGTTCCGCCGAAGGCGATCGCTCGGTAGAAGCGCGGAGACAGGACCCGCACCTCGATGGTTTCGGGGAAACGCGGAGATCTCGATCCTGCCGTGCGTGCGAAGTCGCCGTCCACGACTCGCAGCTCGCCCTCACGGACGTGGTCGAGGAGCCCAAGCACCAGGCGCCTCGCCAGGCGATCGACGAGGCCGGGTCTGCGGGCGGCCGCGCGAGCCAGACGGTCGGCCCGGGCGGCCAGCGCCTCGCTGTTCGAATGGGAGGCACGGGCAGCCCGCGGCGTGGGTGAAGTGGAACTCACGGATGACTCTCCATCGGCGCGCCGAGCAGCTCCGCGTCCGCGAAGTCTCGAGGCCAGCGCCGGGCGGGATGTTTCACGAAAGGCACCCTTCGCCAGGCCAGTCGAAAGGCCTGACGATAGATGCCGAGCAGGATCCGCCCGGATTGAAAGGGTGCGCGCCAGAAGCTCGCGCGCAGACTCGATGGGTCGATCTCGCGCCGATTCAGAACCAGGTCCGCCTGGAAGAAAGGGACTCCGAAGGCCCGGTTCGCGGCGGGCGGACGATCGGAGAGCTCGTTTCGGATGCTGAAAGTGAGGGTCTGTCCTGGCGTCGCGATGCGCCAGTCGTAGCTCATCGCCATCTCCATGAAGGGCGAGACATGGAAGATCTTGGCGGTCTCTCGGCTCACTCGCGTCGGGCGTTCCGAGCCTGCCTCGCCCTCCGCCGCGAGGTCGAGCACATAACAGTGTCTTTCGCCCCAGGGCGTATTCGTGACCTCCGCGACGAGCGCATCGAGCTCTTCGCCTCGCTCGTCGAAGCAGTAGTAGAGACTGATCGGGTTGAACACGAGTCCGAGGTAGCGGGGGCTCGTGAGCAGACGGATCGGACCGCTGGGCTTGCGGCCCAGGCGGGCCTCGACCAGCCGCGCGACCGAGTGCTCGAGCGCCTCATCCTCCGGGCCGAGGTGATCCCTGCGCCGAAACTGGATCGGGGCATGAGCGTCGACGGACCACAGCCGGCTGCCGTCGAAGACGTGCTCGAGCTCGCGGAGGTCGAGGTAGACGAGCTGGATCGGCACCCGGAAACCGAACTCGATCGGCTCGAAGCGCCGGTGGCGAACCATTCCTTCGTACAGACAGCTGGCGCGCATCAGGCCGCCCGCCGGAGGGCAGCCGATCGCTCGACCTCTTCGACTGCCCAGAGCGCCGAGAGCACGCCGTCCTCATGGAAGCCGTATCGCCAGTAGGCGCCGGCGAAGCTCAGACGATCCCGCCCGCTGATGACCGAGCGCAGCTGCTGGGCCTCGAGGGCCGCCTGGTCGAAGATCGGGTGGGCGTAGTGGATCTGGCGGAGGATGCGCTCGGGGGCGATGGCTCCCGTGTGGTTCAGGGTGACGCAGAACTCGACCGGGGCCTCGATTCCCTGCAGTGCGTTCATCCAATAGGTGACCGCGGGCTTGGACTCGCGTCCGGCAAGACGATGATAGTTCCAGGCCGCGCGCGCGCGCGACGCGCGAGGCAGCAGGCGATCGTCGGTATGCAGGACGGCTTCGTTGTCCTGGTAGCGGATGGCGCCGAGCACGCGGCGCTCGTCTTCGGTCGGCGCCTCGAGCATGGCCAGCGCCTGATCGCTATGCGACGCGACGATCACATGGTCGAAGGGGCCCTGGCGACCGAAGGCCGTCTCGAGCCAGACTCCGTCGGGCCGGCGCAAGATCTGCTGAATGGGACAGCCGCTGCGAACGCGGTCCCCCAATCGTCGTAGCATGGCGTCGACGTAGCGCCGCGAGCCACCTCGAACGGTGCGCCAACGGGGTCGATCCGCGAGCTGCAGCAGACCGTGATTCGCGAAGAAGCGAACGAAGGCCTGGGCTGGAAACTCGCGGAGCTGGTCGCGCGTGCTCGACCAGATCGCGCCGCCCATCGGGAGCAGGTGATCGTCGAGGAAGGCCCGGCCGTAGTCCCGCTCATCGAGGTAGGCCCCGAGCGTGAGCTTTGGATCGTCGGTCTCGAGCAGGTCGGGCGCCTCGCGCTGGAAGCGCAGGATGTCGCGAAGCATGCGCCAATGAGTCGGGCGGACCAGGTTTCGTCGCTGGGCGAAGAATCCGTCGAGGCCGGAGCCGCTGTATTCGAGGCCCGTCTCTTCGCAGCGCACGCTGAAGGTCATGCCGGTCTCGCGGCTGGCTACGCCGAGCTCGCCCAGGATGCGGATCAGGTTGGGGTAGGTCCGTTCGTTGAAGACGATGAAACCCGTGTCGACGTCGTATCGCAGACCCGCGTGCTCGACGGCCACGGTATGGGTATGTCCGCCGAGTCGTGCCTCGGCCTCGAAGAGCACGACGTCATGTCGACGGGCGAGCGTCCAGGCTGATACGAGCCCCGACACCCCCGCCCCGACGACCGCCACCTTTAACCGAGTCTCGGACACGCTGACTCCCGTTCCGGCGTGACCCTAGCGCCACAGACAAGTGCGTCCAGCCAGCGAATCATCTCCGACGGGCCCGATTCGATTGCGGAAGTCCGCGGAGCGGTCGCGGTCTGGCAGTGCAACGATTCGTCGCGCTGGTGGGGGGCGATGAGCAGGGCGGCGAGGAACCATTCCCGCCGCTGAGTCGCTAGAATGCGCGCCGGCCCCGGACGCTCGAGCGTCGGCCGGACACCACGGCAGCAGCCCGTTTCATTCCGCCCGCGTCCTGGGCCGGACTTCGGCGCTGCCGGGCGGATCAATCGAACGAACATCGGACAGATGTCGGGTGACGAGGTGGGGGTCGGCCTCGAGCCGACCATGGCTGCCTGGGAGCAAAGATGGATTTCGGACTGAGTGAAGAGCAGGAGATGCTCCAGGAGACGATTCGCGGGTTCGCGCAGAACGAGTGCCCGACGACTCGACTGCGCGAGCTTTTCGACGCGGGCGAAGGTCATGATCCGTCGCTTTGGGCCGCGCTGGCCGAGATGGGCGTGGCGGGTCTGATCGTGCCCGAGGATCAGGGCGGCGCCGGGATGGAGCTGCTCGACCTGGCGCTGGTGGCCGAGGTACTCGGCGAGTTCGCGGTGCCCAGCCCCTTCGTCGGCCATTCGCTGGCGGTACGCGGCATCCGCTTGCGAGGCGGCGCGGCGCAACACGAGTCGCTCCTGCCGTCACTCGCCGACGGCAGCCAGATCGCGACCGTCGCTCTGCAGGAGAGCGATACCGCCTGGGCGCCCCGCGACTGGACCGCGAAGCTCGATGGAGATCGCGTGTCCGGTGTCAAGACGATCGTCACCCACGCCTCGTTGGCCGATCGGATGCTGGTCGGCGTCCAGGGTGGCGAGCTCGTCTGGGTCGACGCGAAGGGCGAGGGCGTGGACATCATGCCCGTCGAAGGCATCGACCGCACCCGTCCGATCGCGACGGTCCGGTTCGATGCGGCACCCGCGGAGAAGCTCGAGGGTGGCAGCGGGAGCGCCGATGAGCTCGCTTCGGCCGCGGCCGTTCTGCTCGCGGCCGACGCGTTCGGTGCGGCCTCGAAGCTGATCGATCTCGACGTGGCCTACGCACTCGAACGGGAGCAGTTCGGTCAGCCGATCGCTCAATTCCAGGCCATCAAGCATACGATCGCGCGTCTCGGAACCGACATCGAGCCGACCCGCGCCCTGTGGTGGTTCGCCGCGCACGCGCTCGACCATCTGCCCGACGAGGCCGCGCGAGCGGCCTCGGTCGCCAAGGCGCATATCACCGATCGAGCGATGAACGCGGCCCGCGAGTCCGTCGAGCTGCACGGTGGCTACGGCTTTACCTGGGAGTGCGAGGTGCAGATGTGGTTCAAGCGGATCATGCTGGATCGGTCGCTGATGGGGACGCCCGACCAGCATCGAGAGCGTACCGCCGAGCTTGGAGGCTACTGACATGGATCTCGAATACAGCCAGGAGCACGAGGCCTTTCGCGAGTCCGTGCGGACCTTCCTGAAGGGCTGGCCACTGCAGGGGTCGGAGGCGGAGCTGCCGATCGAGGAGCAGGAGTCGTTGTTTCGCAAGCGCGGCATCGAGGCCGGCTTCGTGTACCGCAAGGTGCCGAAGAAGTACGGGGGCTCCGAGCAGCCCGACGATGCCATCAAGGATCAGATCATCCAGCAGGAGTTCTACGCTGCCGGCGCGCCCCGCGACCTGTCGACCCAGGGCGCGGGGATGCTGGTGCCGACGCTGCTCGAGTTCGGCACCGAGGAGCAGAAGCAGCGCTACATCCCGCCGGCGCTGCTCGGCGAGGAGAAGTGGTGTCAGGGCTATAGCGAGCCCGGCTCGGGCAGCGACCTGGCGTCGCTGCAATGCCAGGCGCGCCTCGAAGGCGACGAGTGGGTCTTGAACGGTCAGAAGATCTGGACCAGCAGCGCCCAGCGTGCGCAGATGATGTTCGGTCTCTTCCGCACGGAGCCCGACGCGGCCAAGCACAAGGGCATCTCGTATCTGCTCGTGCCGATGGACACACCCGGGATCGAGGTGCGGCCGCTGCGCGAGATGGGCGGGGGCCACGAGTTCAACGAGGTCTTCTTCACGGACGCCCGCATTCCGGCCGAGAACATCGTCGCCAAGCGCGGGCAGGGCTGGCAGGTCTCCCGCGCGACGCTCGTGCACGAGCGCAACCTGATCGGCAATCCCAACTCGATGCGGGAAGCCTTTTCGGATCTGCTCGCGCTCGCCCGCTCGCGCGAGATCGGCGGCCGTCCCGCGATCGAGGACCCCGGCATCCGTCGGCGCATCGCCGAGATCGAAGGCTACGTGCAGACGAGCGAGCTCTCGGGCATGCGCCAGTTCACCGCGGCCCATCGCGGCGAGATGGCCAAGGTCATGCGACCGATGATGATGAACAAGGTCTTCTCGACGGATGTGATGCAGATGATCATGAGATGCGCCTACGACCTGCTCGGAGGCGACGGGGTGCTGGCACCCTCCGAGGACGAGCTGGACAAGTGGGGGCGCTCGACGACGCCGACCGGCTGGGTGCTCCAGTACATCTTCTCGATGGGGCCGGCGATCGCCGGCGGGGCCACCAATATCCAGCTGAACATCATCGGCGAGCGCGGCTACGGCCTGCCGCGAGATCTCCGCAAGAGCAAGAAGGAGAAGCCCTGAGCCAGGGAAGGTCCGGCGCCGATCCTCCGCCACGGCGTCCTGGGAGCTGGAGCTGACGGGCGGCGGTGCCCAGCGCCGATGCGGCCTCTCAAGGCCATCGGTCGGGGCGCCGATCCACTGCGCATGCAGTCGGAGATGGAGACAGCGATCAAGCGCGCGGGGCTGAAGCTCGGCGGCGGCCTGCTGCTGCTGGCTGCGCTGATCGGGGTCCGGATCGTGACGGTCACGCCACGCGGAATCGAGTCGGAGATCGCCGAGCTCGAGCAGCTGGAGTCCTCGATCGCCGATAGCGATCGGCTCGAGAACGCTCCCGCCAGTCCGACCTCCGCGGCGGATGCCGAGGCGAGCGGGTCGATCCTGTCGGGTCTCGGCCTTGGGGAACGCGAGTCCTCGACCGCCTCGGGCTCCACTTCATCGGGATCGTCTTCGCGCGACGCGGAGAGACTCGTGTCGTGTGAAATCGGGGGCAGCGTCCAGTTCACGCGCGGAGCGGATTGCGCCACCCGCGGCGGCCGCGCCACCGACCTCGACTGAGTCCCGGGCGGTCTCGAGCGAGCGCCGGCCCAGCCGGCTCGAGGCGCGCGCGGCTCAGGTCGGCGAGGCGAGCGCGTCGTCGGCGAGGTGCTCGCGGTCCGCCGCCGCAGCGTCCGAGACGGCTCTCTGGGCTTTGGTCTCCGATGCCGTGGCACGTTCGGCTCGGCCGAGCATGAAGCTGGTGGCCACGCCCAGGCCGGCGAAGACCGCACCCAACAGGTAGCCGTTGCGAAACGCTTCGGTGGTCCCGACGTCGGCACACAAGGCTGTCAGGATCGACACGCCGGCGACGGCTCCGATCCCCGTAGTCGTCGCCATGGTCGAGACGGCGATGCCGTGGTCCTGCTCTTCGACGGCGGAGGCGACGATCGTGCTCAGGGAGGGCTGCGCCAGGCCCATTCCCAGACCCGCGAGGACCAGTCCCGCGACGATCAGGATCATCGACTCGTTGGCCGCGCCGCCGGCGAAGGCCAGCATGGCGGCGAACACGCCCACGCTTCCGGCGATGATCATCGAGCGCTCGCCGTAGCGAGCCCCGAGCTGTCCGCCGACGGGGGACGCCGCCGACAGCGAAATCGGCCGCGCGATCGTCCACATCGAAGTCGCCGCCTGCCCGAGACCGAAGACCCCGAGCATGATGAGCGGGCTGATGATGAAGCCACCCATATAGGCAAACTGCAGCAGAAAGCCGATCGCGAGCGGGCAGACGAAATTGCGCCGCTTCAGGAATTCGAGCGGAATCAGCGGATGCTCGATCTGGCGTTCGATCCTGATGAAGGCCCAGAGCAGTACCGGTGTCAGCACGAGCGCTCCGAGCACGCGCGGATCGCCGAGGCCCCAGATCGGCAGGCGGTTGACGGCGAAGGTCAACGCGAAGGCGGCCAGCGCCAGGACGATCGCGCCGCGAACGTCGAGCGCGATCTCTTCGCGGCGCGGAGTCTCGACGAGCACGGCCACCGCGACGGCACAGGCGAGCGCCGAGAGTGCGCCCTGGATCAGGAAGATCGGTCGCCAGCCGATGGCCTCGATCAGCACGCCGCCGATCGCGAGCCCGAGCACCGGAGCCCCCGCGATCACCACGCTCATCCAGCCCATGGCCTTGACTCGATCCGGCCCTTCGTAGGCGCGAAAGAGAATGGCCATCGACGCAGGCATCGTCGCTGTGCCCGCGAGCTGCCCGAGCGTGCGCAGTCCGATCAGGCTGGCCGCGTTCCAGGCGTAGGCGGTGGCCACCGCGACGACGGTCGCGGCGAGGAACCCGATCAGGTAGACGCGGCGATGGCCGTGTAGATCACCGAGCTTGCCCAGCAGCGGGGCCGACACGGCCTGCGCGAGCATCGGAGCCGTCATGACCCACGCGATCGTCGAAACGTTGCTGCCGAGATCGTCAGCGATCGCCCGAAGCGATACACCCAGGATCGTCATCGTGAAGGTGGTCGCGAAGCACCCGGCCAGGCAGGTCCAGAGAACCCAGCGCCGATGCGATGGGCTCGTCTGGAGCCGAGTGCGCAAGCGGTGAAACGCTCCCGCCGACCCATGCGAGAACGCCGGTCGGCTGGCAATCGTCTTGTGATCGCCCGGCTCCGAGTCGGCTCGGTTGGCCGATCGGCGGGCTCGTTCGGTGGGCATGACTCTCTCGGTGGGGCGCGGCGGCCGGACCATAGCGTGTCCAGATCGAGGCGGGACGGTCTCCGCTCGCGCGAGAGACCCTTCCGACGGCCTTCTTCGGGGACGCAAGTGCGATGCAGCCCGGCTCCGGGCAGCTGCAAATCGTCTGAGTCGAAATCCCCGAAGGTCCTCGGGAGCCGGGATTTCTCCGGAATCGGGGACACGGCGCGCCACGTCAGCGAAGAACGGGTCACTTATCCCTATGACGGGGGTGACTCCGTCTTTCCTGGGAATCGGGACGAGGCTGCGCGCTTCTGTCGCGTGTGAGCGAATGCTGCTCTCCGTCTGCCTGTTGGTCAGCGGTTCGGGCCGGTGGTTCGGGCCGGTGGTTCGGGCCGGTGATAGCGCTCTGTTCGATCCCAGATGCCCCTGGCTCCCTGCCAGGTCCCGTATGTGGATTCCGATCGCACGGGTTGCTTCACCCGTCGTTTCCTTTGCGCCCCGTCCTGCGGGTCGCCGGGGAGATGTTCGATCTGGATCGATCTGGATCGATCTGGATCGATGAAGTCGGTGGATCGTCCCGCTCGGCTGGGCCGAAACAGGACTCGGAGAAAAGCAGGGCGGAGTGGTGTACCCGGAGGTCCGGTTCACGACCTCGGTTCGGATGAACCGACGCGGTGATCGGGGTCGACGGGGCAGGCTCCGATGATTTCGCGCGACACGAGTGCGAGTTCGAATCGTCGTGATGTCTCAATCCAGAGACGGAGCGGCGTATTGAGGAGTAGTCGTGTCCCGTACGTCCGCTGCTGCGGCGTCCGTCGATCCAGACGTGCACGTCGAATACGCTGAATCTGAAACTGAATCTGAAGAAGGGCCCAATACGCACGAAGGCCGCCGGCGAGAGCATCGCCAGGTCGATCGCGCTGGCGGTCGCCTCCCGCCCGACTCCGCGGCGGACCTGCAGTCGCTGAGCGATCACGATCTGCTCGAAGGCATCCGTTCGCAGAGCGAGCCCCATTTCAGCGAGCTCTACCGGCGCTACTTCCAACGGATCTACAACTTCGTGTATGCGCGGATGCGCAACCACGCGGAGACCGAGGAGGTCGTTCAGGAGACCTTCCTGGCCGTGTTCCGGTCCTTCGAGAACTACCGTGGCCAGTCCTCCCTGCTGTCCTGGATCTACGGCATCGCCAAGAACACGACCAACAACACGCTGCGGCGAGCGAAGAGCCAGAGCGAACGCATCGAGCTCGCGGACGAAGAGGACCTCATGCCGCGGCCCTCGATCGATGTCGGGCTGCCGGACGACCAGCTCGATCTGCATCGATTTCGCGAGCAGCTCACCGCGCGACTCGACACACTGTCGAGCTGGCAGGCCGAGATCTTCGAGATGCGCCACTTCGAGAACCTGTCGATCCCCGAGATCTCCGCCCGAACGTCGCGCTCGAGCGATGCCGTGCGATCGAGTCTCTATCGCGTGAAGAAGATGTTTCTCGATGCAGCGGCTGCAACGGGTGGGGCGCCCGCGGTGGTGAATGGGGGGCGACGATGAAACGCATCGATGACGACGTCGTCGGACGCCCGAGAACCCAGGGGCTGCGACGCGACGTAGCGGGGATCACGCTGTCCCGTTACCCAGAAGACGTGGCCTCCTTTCGGCACGCACTCGACGACCCGATGGCCACCGGGCGTCGGGAGGCCGAGCTGCGAGCGGATTTCGAGGACTTCATGATGGCGGGAGACGCACCGCTCGATGGCGGCGAGCTTTCGACCCCCGATCCCGTGTTCCGAGAGCGTCTGCGCAGGCGTCTCTGGCGGACGCAGCTGATGACCCTTGGAAAGGATCGCGGCGAGACTCACTGACCGTCTCGTCCGGGACCGTTCGAGCGGCAGCACGCGAGACTCGCTGGCGGGGACTCGGAGCGGTTTCCGGCGGACTGTCACCGGCTTGTGTCGACCTCGATCAGAGCGCGAGGTTTCGGGGCCGCCGTCTGTCACGCTCGAACCGGGGTTTTCCCTGACTCGACGGGCCGGCTTTTCGTCGAATTGTGGCGTGATCCTTGAGTTGCCTGCAGCTCGGGTCGATGGGATTCGAAGGCAGGCTCATGCCGAGCCATGCCGTCCCCGATTCGAGGGGCGTCGCGAGGCATCATGTCCGAAGCGCAAGCATCCCT
Organism: uncultured delta proteobacterium; assembly: GCA_963698485.1. Lineage (GTDB taxonomy): Bacteria > Myxococcota_A > UBA9160 > UBA9160 > UBA4427 > UBA4427. Next base: position 70,779 of record CAVORA010000014.1, read on the forward strand.
ATCTCCGCCGTCGGACCGCGTCGCGAACCGGTTCTTTCTGAGTCGCCAGCCGATCCTGACGGTTCAACGCAAGCTGATGGGCTGGGACTTGCGATTCGGATCCGTCGATGGGGAGGCGTTGACGGCATCGCATCCCGACCCGCAGGCCTATCATGAAGCGGTCCTGGGATTCGCGAGCAGTGCAAGCTGGGACTCCTTGTTATGCGGCGCCAGGGCCCTGCTCCCGGTCGATCGCAAGCTGCTCTTCAGCGAGCTCGTGGAGCGTCTGCCACGCAACCGGTTCCTTCTCTGCCTGCCTCCGATGGACGAGGTCGATGCAAGCCTGACCTCGAGGCTGCATGATCTGCATGCACGTCGAGGCGTTCGACTCCTGTTCCAGGACTACGCGCGTCGCGACCCGCGCGAGCAGCTGCTGGACCTGGCCGATGCGGTCGAGGTGGATGCTTCAGGGACCGACGAGGATGCGCGCTCGATGTTGATTCGTCGAGCGCAGCGGCGAAGCCTACAGGCGCTGGTCTCTGGCATCGACCGTGACCTGGACTTCGTCCGGGCCCGAGACGCCGGCTTCGAGCTCTTTGCGGGGCGAAGCTATGCCGAACCCTCGAAGGACGAGGAGACACGGGCGACGACCGAGGGCAGGGTGCTGCTCGAGCTGATGCTCGAGGCGCGCGGTGAGCTCGAGATCGAGCCGGTGACACGCAAGGTCGAGGCGAATCCGGCGCTCGAGGAAGGATTGCTGCGACTGGTCAATTCGCTGGAGCTGGCGCGCGCCCAACGAATCGAGAACGTCGGGCAGGCGCTGATCCTGATCGGGGCGAAGGGTCTCAGTCGCTGGCTGAACCTCCTGCTCTTCCAGATCGGTAGCCGGCACGGAACGCGCGGTGCGCTCTTCCGGGTGGCCGCCAGCCGCGCACGGCTGATGGAGCTGATGGTCCATTCCGGGGCGGGGGCCGAGGATCCTCGGGTCAAGGAAGACGGTCAGACCGCTTTCCTGATCGGCATTCTTTCGCTCGTACACGTGCTTCTGGGCACCGATCGCGAGCACGCGATCGCGGGCCTCTCACTTCCGCCGGAGATGGCGCGCGCCCTGCTCGCGTATGAGGGGCCGCTCGGTCGACTCCTGCGCTTCAGTGAATGCCTGGATCAAGGGGCGTTCGCGGAGGTCGCGCAGCTCGCTCAGGAGCTCTCGCTCTCGCCGGACAGCATCTGGGCGCAGCAGTCCGAGGCCTACGATTGGGTCATGCAGATGGTCTAGCCTGCGCGCGCAGGCTGCAGCGCGTGGCTCAGGTCATCTCGAGCGCCCGGGTCATCACGATCTTCCCCGAACGGACGAGCTCGACGATGTTCTGCTCCGGGAACAGCGCGATCATGGCGTCGAGCTTCTCGCTGTCCCCATAGACCCTGAGGATCACGCTCTCAGCCGCGTAGTCGACGACCTTGGCGTTGAAGTGCTCGGCGATCTCGAGTGCCTCGCGTCGAAAGTCGCCCTCGCAGAGCACCTTGATCAGAGCGATCTCGGTCTCGTAGCGATCCGAAGTCGTGTGGTCGATCGCGTGCACGACGTCGATCAGCTTCGCGAGCTGCTTGATCATCTGCTCGAGGATCGACGGGTCGCCCGAGCACGTCACCGTCATGCGGGAGAATCCCACGCGTGCACCCGGACTGACGACCAGGCTCTCGATGTTGTAGCCGCGCCGCGAGAACACCATGGCGACCCGCACCAGCACGCCGGGCGCATCCCGAACGAGCAGGGAGATCGTGTGCAGGTCGCGCTTCGCATTGCGAGAGGCAGCTGTTCGGGGCGTACCCGGATCGATCGTAGCGAGCTTGTTCATGTCCGAGGAATCCTTGGCGCGCGCGTTCGGCGACGCACGCGCCCAGCGAGAGTGTTGTGGTCGAACGGATGGCGTCCGTGCGAGGTCCGGAGGCCTTCGTGATCAGGTGCTGCCCGTCGGCTTGGCCATCTGCTCTTTCGGCTTCTCGACGATCATTCCACTGAGCGGGGCGCCCGCCGGGATCATCGGAAACACGTTGTCTTCCTTCACGACCTCTGCGACGACGATGCAAGGACCCTCGTCGTAGGCGTGCGCTTCGGTGAGGATGCGGTCCACGTCCGAGGGGCGTCGGATGCGCAAGGCCTTGATGCCGTAGGCCTGGGCCAGCTTGACGAAGTCGGGATTCCCGACCAGGTCGACGCCCGAGAGGCGGTTCTCGAAGAAGAGCTCCTGCCACTGGCGCACCATCCCCAGGAAGTTGTTGTTGACGATCAAGCACTTCACCGGGAGCTTGTGGATCGCGGCCGTTGCGAGCTCCATCTGGGTCATCTGGAAGCCGCCGTCTCCGACCACCGCCCAGACCTTTTTGTCAGGACACCCGAGCTGTGCGCCGATCGCGGCGGGGAAGCCGAAGCCCATCGTTCCGGCGCCGCCGGACGAGATCCAGTGGCGGTTCGTCTTGGACAGGCAGAACTGCGCGGCCCACATCTGGTGCTGACCCACGTCGGTCGTGATGATTGCGTTGCCTTCGGTGATCTCGTGCAGCCGGTCGAGAACGTGCTGCGCTCGAAGGCCGCCTTGCTTCGCGTACTTCAGTGGATACCGCTTCTTCCAGGCCTCGCATTGCGTGAGCCACTCGTCGGTGTCCCCTGCTGAGATCTGCGGGATCAGCTCCTCGAGCACGAGCCGAGCGTCGCCGGCGATCGCGACGTCGGGCGTCACCATCTTGCCGAACTCCGAGGGGTCGACGTCGACGTGGATCTTCGTGGCGCCGAGGCAGAACTCGTCGAGCTTGCCCGTGACGCGATCGTCCCAGCGCGCGCCGATCGCCATGATGCAGTCGCAGGCGTCGACCGCCTTGTTCGCGTAGGCGGTGCCGTGCATGCCAAGCATGCCGAGATGAAGCGGATGGGTCTCGTCCGCGGCCCCCTTGCCGAGCAGGGTGTTCACGATCGGCGCTCTCAGCTTCTCGGCCAGTCGGATGACGGCCTTGCCCGCGTTCGAGATCACCGCGCCGTGTCCCACGTAGAGGATGGGTCGGCGGGCCGCCATCAACAGCTCCGCTGCCTGGCGGATCGCTTCGGGATCCCCGTGAGTCGGCACCGAATATCCGGGCAGGTCGATCTCCTCCACGAAGGGCGCGTCGCAGGGTCCCTGGGTGACGTCCTTGGGCAGATCGATCAGCACGGGCCCCGGACGCCCGGTGGTCGCGATGTGAAAGGCCTCGCGCGTCGCCCGCGGAATTTCGCTTGCGTCCTTCAGCAGATAGCTGTGCTTCACGACGGCGTAGGTGATGCCGGTGACGTCGGCTTCCTGGAAGCCGTCCTTGCCGAGCATCGACGTGATCGTCTGGCCGGTCAGCACGATCACGGGCACCGAATCCATGTCGGAAGTCAGCAATCCCGTCACCGTATTCGTGGCGCCGGGTCCCGAGGTCACGAGCACCACGCCGGGCTTGCCGGTCGCCCGGGCGTAGCCGTCCGCCATGTGGGCGGCGCCTTGCTCGTGTCGGACCAGGATCAGCTTGATGTCGGAGTCGACCAGCGCGTCGAAGATCGGCATCGCCGCTCCGCCCGAATACCCGAAGATGTACTCGACACCCTCACGCTCGAGACACTGGATCAGCTTCTCTGCACCTGTCGTCACTCGATTTTCCATTTTTGAATGCCGGCCCTATCTGCGAAGGGTCCTGTGCGAAGTGAAATCGCCCTGAGGCGATCGCTATCCTGCGCATGGGCCCCGATGTTCGGAGAACTATGCCACATATCGGGTCAACTGGGATGCATCGGAAGGCCATATTGAATAAAAATGCCCTGAAAGACCGATAAAATAGTGGATCGGATAGGCTGTTCGAGCCACTAGCGTGATCCGTATCGTGTAAAAAGTCTTTCCCGAAAGCAAATGTCCCAAAAAAGATCGATCGAGATGCATGCGCCGAGGGGGAGGGGCCGAAACGCTGGCTGCTCGAGCCCGGCGAACGCCAGCGCCCCTCGGGCGACAGGCGGAGGGACCCGTTAAGCTGCGCGAGACGCATCCCGATCCGTGAGATCGGGGCGTTGGGCTTTTCGGCGGCCGGAGTCGGTCCTCGACCTCGCCGTCGGTTGCCGGTGCGGGCGCTGCGGCGGGACCCGGATGGCCGATGCCTTCGAGGCCTCGAGGAGAATACGATGCGACGGGATCAGCAGACGAGCGATGAGCGGGAGTCACGAGGGCCGGTGCGGCGTCACCGGCGAATCAGCGCGCTGCTCGCGACACTCGTGGCCGTCGGCGCACTGCTCGGCGCCAGTCCAGCGATCGCCAACGAGCACGATCCGAATACGGCGGGTCATCCGCTGAGGATCGTCGCCTACCTGCTGCATCCAGTCGGCGTGGCCATCGACTATTTGATTCTCCGACCAGCGCATTGGCTGGTCGAGCACGAGCCCTTCAAGACGGCATTCGGCCACGAGGACTGATCCGACTCCATGCTGACTCGGAGGACTCTGATGGGGAGGCGGAGGACTCTGACGGTCCTGTTCCTCCTTGCGATGGTTCTTGGACTCCCGTTGTGGGGGAGCGCGAATCGCGCCGCAGCCGATCCCCCCGATCTCGGATGGATGGACGGTGATCTCGGGCAGATCCTCTATGTCACCGGGATGACCTTCGTGGCCAGTGAGGGCTCTGCGAACGAAATCCTGCTTCGCGCGGAAACTGCGGAGTTCTATCCCGAACGTGAGGTCGCGGAGCTCTGGGAGGTCGACGTAGAGGTCGCGCCCGGGCAGGACCGGGTTGGATTCCAGATGCGCTGCGACGAAGGTCGGTTGAATCTGGCCACCCGAGACTTCGTCGCCGTGGGGCATGTCGTCGGCACCATCGAAGGCGATCGACAGTTCGAAGCGCTCTGGGTGGCCTATGATGAGGCTACGGGAGTGCTTTACACCGACGACCCCGTCCTGATCATCGATCAAGACGGTCGCTATCGGGGCGGCGGCTTTCGTTATTTCGTCAACGAGGAGCGGTTCCGGCTCCAGGGTGGCGCAACGGTCGTACAGGAGCCATGACGAGACCAAGCCTTGCTGCGCAATCGCCGATCACGAGGTCGGCTCCTGGATTGCTCTGCGTGTTGCTGCTGGCCCCGACGTTGCTCGGGCTCGGCGTGGCGCGCGAGGCCCGGGCAGCACCCGTTCGGATCGCTGTGGCTCCCTTCGCCGCGACCGACACCGGAGACGCAGAGCAGACGCGAGAGGCGCGATCGAGGACCGAGGTGTCGCTTGGCCGTCGGGTCGCCGATGCCATCGCGCGCGCGCTGGCGCAGCGTCCGCTCGATCGACTGATCGCTCCCGATGCCTTTCTGGCCGAAGCGCTCTTCGATCCAACGGCCGAGCAGGTCCGGCGCTGGGCCTACAACGCTGCGGTCGAGACCATCGTGGTCGGCCGCGTCGCCCCGACCAGCCTGCGCCCGGAGGAGGCGGGGGGCGAGCAGCGCGTGGAGATCGTACTGCGCTCGGGGCATTCCGGCGCGGAGATCGGGCGGCATTCGGCGGTCACGCCCGATCCGGCGACGCTCGAGCCGGCGGCGGACACGCTGGCTGCCGACATCCTGGAAGCTCTCGGCTTCGACGAGCCACAGGATTGGACCGATCAGGCGCTGCATACCGTCGGATTTGCCTCGCCGCGGCGATCGGGTCCGCCGACCTCCGCGGCGGACTCCGCCGGGCCCGCTTCGGGCGAGGCGTCGAAGAGTCGCGGCCTCGATGCTGCTCTGGATGGCGGCGGCTTCGACAGCGAGGCACCGATCGAGATCAAGGCAGAGGAGGCCGAGATCATCAACCGGGACGGAGGTCGCAACCTCGTGTTCAAGAGGAATGTCTCGGTGCGACAGGCCAACGTGACGCTGCTGAGTGACTACCTGGAGGCGACCTATCGCAAGGGAGAGTCCGAGCCAGAGCGTCTCGTGGCGCGCGGCAAGGTCTTCGTGGATCAGGGCGAGCGCCGCGCCCGGTGCGATCGCGCCGTCTACGTTCGCTCTGCGCAGCAGCTGATCTGCACGGGACATGCGGAGCTCGTTCAGGGATGTGACATCGTTCGGGGGCAGTCGATCGAGTTCTTTCTCGGCGAGGATCGCGCGCGGGTCGAAGGCGCGGCCTCGATCGTGATCCGGCCCGACAGCGAGGCCGAGGCGGGCTGTAAGTCCGTGGGAGGCTTGATGTGAGCGAGCCGACCCTCGCGGCCTCCGGACTCGTCAAACGTTATGGCGAGAAGCAGGCGGTTCGCGGAATCGATCTCGAAGTGCGCAGCGCTGAAGTGGTGGGTCTGCTCGGGCCCAACGGGGCCGGCAAGACCACGACCTTCAACATGATGGCGGGCAGCGTCAGACCGAGCGAGGGCCACGTCTTTCTCGGCGATGAGGACATCACCGAGCTCCCGATGTATCGCCGTGCGCGCATGGGGATCACCTACCTGCCGCAGGAAGCGTCGATCTTTCGCAAGCTCACGGTCGCGGATAACGTGGGTGCGATCCTCGAGACGGTCGAGCCGAATCGCAAGCGTCGAAAGGAGCGGCTGGCCGAGCTGCTGGCGGAGCTCGGCCTGAGCGATCGGGCGAACCGCAAGGGCGCAGATCTGTCCGGCGGCGAACGGCGAAGGGTCGAGATCACCCGCGCGCTGGTGCTCGACCCGCGGTTCATGATGCTCGACGAGCCCTTTGCGGGCGTCGATCCGATTGCGGTGATCGACATCCAGAAGATCATCGAGCAGCTCAAGAATCGCGGCATCGGGGTGATCATCACGGACCACAATGTTCGAGAGACCTTGTCGATCTGCGACCGTGCCTACATCATCAAGGATGGCAGGATCCTGCGGCTCGGAACGCCGGCAGAGATTGCCGAGGATCCGGAGGTCCGAGAGGTCTATCTCGGTCAGAATTTCAGCTTGAATTGATCCTGCCCGCGGAATGCGAGCAAGAAGCTTTCGCCCGGGGGGCTACGCGTTGCCCTGGGAACGGATCTCCGAGGAGCTGGGCAGAGGCCGCGTTCTCGGCGGATTCTTCGTCTCAAGAGATCGAGGCGAGAGGACGCGAAGTAGAGTCAGGGATCTGAAGCGCGTGCCCGTCGAGGCGCGCATCGAGGCAGGAGAGGAGTCCGGGGTTTCATGGCCATCGAGCTGAAGCAACAACTGAGGATCTCGCAGCAGCTGGTGATGACGCCCCAGCTGCAGCAGGCGATCAAGTTGCTGCAGCTGAACCAGCTCGAGCTGGTCAACCTGGTCCAGCAGGAGCTCCAGGAAAACCCGGTCCTCGAGGAATCGGATGCCGACGAGGAGACGCCCGGCGAGCGCGAAGACGCGGCGGTCGACGAGCCGGGTGACTTCGATGGCGAGGCCGGCGAGGCCTCCGACTCGTCCGCCGAAGACTCGGCCGATCGACTCGATGCCGGGGATGCAACCAGCGCGGACGAGCCCGGCCCGACCGACGCCGAGAAGATCGCCGACATCGAATGGGAGCAATACCTCGAGAGCCATCCCATGACGGGTCTGGAGACGGGCGGGATCGCGGGCGAAGACGATCGCCCCTCGCTGGAGGCGACCTACGCGCGGCGGCCGAGCCTCGGGGAGCATCTCGAGTGGCAGCTCCAGGTCACGGATCTCGACGAGGCGGAGCACGAGATCGCCCACTGGATCATCGGCAACATCGACGACCGCGGATTCCTGCGCTCCTCGGTCGAGGAGATCGCCCGCCAGTGCGGGGCCCAGGAGAGCGATGTCGAGCGCGTGCTCGCCGTGATCCAGAAGCTCGATCCGACCGGCGTCGCGGCCCGTGACCTGCGCGAGTGTCTGCTGATCCAGATCGACACGTTGAAGGTCGGCGGTGAGCTCGTCAGACGCCTGGTCGACGAGCATGTCGATCTGCTCCAGAAACGCGACTTCCGAAGCCTCGCCAAGCTGACCGGGGCGACTCTGCAGGAGGTGGCCGATGCGGCCCGGGTGATCGGGACGCTCGAGCCGCGGCCCGGGCGAGGCTTCGGCGGCGACGATCCGGTCTACATCACGCCCGACATCTACGTCTACAAGGTCGGCGACGACTTCCACGTGCTGCTCAACGAAGACGGCCTCCCGAAGCTGAAGATCAACTCGATGTATCGCGACGTGCTCTCGAAGGATCGTCGCGCGCACGCGCTCGACTCGTCCCGAACCGTCGGCGCGGCCGAGCTCGGCGACAAGGACACCAAGAACTACGTCCACGACAAGGTGCGATCGGCGATGTGGCTGATCAAGTCGATCCATCAGCGCCAGCGCACGATCTACAAGGTGATGCAGAGCATCATCCAGTACCAGCGGGACTTCTTCGAGCATGGCGTCGCGCATCTCAAGCCACTCAACCTGCGAGACGTCGCCGACGACATCGAGATGCACGAGTCGACGGTCAGCCGCGTGACGACCAACAAGTACGTGCACACACCGCAGGGCATCTTCGAGCTCAAGTACTTCTTCAACTCGAGCATCAGCCGCTTCGATGGCGAGGCGCTGGCCAGCGAGAGCGTGAAGGAGAAGATTCGCAAGATCATCGAGAACGAAGATCCCGTGCGACCGATGTCCGACCAGCGCATCGCCGAGATGCTGAAGGCGGCCAACATCGATATCGCCCGCCGGACCGTGACGAAGTACCGCGAGGCGATGAACATCCTGTCGTCGACGAAGCGCCGGCAGGTGTGTTGACGGGGCCTTCCGGGGCCTGGTCCCGGCTCGCGCGTATCCCGGCCTGCCCGCGCTGGCCGCACGCGGGCCCAGGGATAGCGACAGGGGCACGGCTTGGGATAGAGTGCCGCCGCACCGCGGAGCCCTGATGAAGATCACCGACATTCTCGTACGCGAGGCCTCGATCCTCGATCTGGTCGCGACGACCAAGGACGATCTCCTGGCGGAGCTCGCCGGTGCCTTGTCCGCGGCCGAATCCGGGCTCGATCGCGAGAACCTCCTGAGGATCCTGCGCGAGCGTGAGTCGCTGCAGAGCACGGGGATCGGCGAGGGCGTGGCGATTCCCCATGGGAAGGTGAGCGGACTCGACCGCCTGGTCGCGACCTTCGCGCGCAGCAAGGCCGGGGTGGATTTCGAGTCCATCGACGGACAGCCGACCCAGCTCTTCTTCCTGCTCGTGGTGCCCGAGCAATCCGGGGGCCAGCACCTCAAGGCGCTGGCGCGCATCTCGCGCTTCTTCCGCGACGCGACCTTCCGCGAGAAGCTGCTGGGCGCCTCCGCCCTCGACGAAATCTTCCGCGCGATCGAGGAAGAGGACGCGAAGTTCTAGGCGTGGCCCGATCGGGCTCCGATCCGGGAGAGCAGCGCTTGAGCGACGGTCCGAGGGATCAGATTCACGGGTCGTTGGTCGAGGTCTCCGGAATCGGCACGTTGATCCTCGGGCCGAGCGGCGTCGGCAAGAGCGAGTGCGTGATCGAGCTCGTTCGCCGCGGGCAGCGCCTGGTCGCCGACGACGTCGTCCGCCTGCGTGCCGAATCGGATCCGGCCCGCCTGATCGGCTGGTCGCCGCCCCACATCCGCCACTTCATCGAGGTCCGCGGGCTCGGCCTGCTCAGCGTGGCCGACCTCTTCGGCGCCGAGGCGACGCTCGACGAATGCGAGGTCGGGTTCGTCGTGCGGCTCGAAGAGTCCGAGCGCGGCGTGCTCTTCGAGCGCATCGGCCTCGAGCGCGAGCGCGAGTCGCTGCTCGGGGTCGCCATTCCGACCGTTCGCTTGCCGGTCCACGCGGCCAGCAATCTGGCGACACTCGTCGAGCTGGCGATCCGGGATTGGCAGCTGCGTCTGGAGGGCGTCAATGCGGCCCGGCGGCTGGATGAGCGGTTGCGGGCCGTCGGTGGCATGCTCGACGACGACGCCGGCGGGGATGGCAGGGGACGGGAAACGTGATCGACGAGGGCTCACAGCAGATCATCTTCGTGAGTGGCCTGTCGGGCTCGGGGAAGACGACCGCGATGGCGGCCCTCGAGGACCTGTCGTTCTACTGCGTCGACAATCTACCCGTCCAGCTCGTCCCCCAGTTCATCGCGCTGTGCGCGACGGCTTCGACCGTGATCGACAAGATCGCGCTGGCGCTCGACGCGCGTGAGAAGAACTTCCTCGATCGTTTTCCGGAGGTCGTCGACGAGCTGCGTGAACGCGGGGCGGCGGTCGAGGTGCTCTTCCTGGACTGTGCGAACGAGACGCTCGAGCGGCGCTATCGCGAGACGCGCCGCGTCCATCCGCTGTCGCCAGAAGGGTCCGTGATCGACGGCATCGAACGCGAGCGGACACTGCTCGACCAGGTCGACCGCATCGCCGACCTCAAGATCGACACGACGACCCTCAACGTGCACCAGCTGAAGGACACGATCGTCCGGCACGTGTCGGGGGCGGGCCGCGAGACGGTGATCAATCTCGTCTCCTTCGGCTACCGCCACGGAACCCCGGCCGCGGTCGAGCTGCTCTTCGACGTGCGCTTTCTCCCGAACCCGTATTTCGACGAGACGCTGCGCCCGGGAACAGGACTCGAGCCACCGGTCGCCGACTATGTTCTGCAGAGCGAGCGCGGCCGTGAATTCTTTGCCCGCCTGGACGAGTTCGTCGACTATCTGCTTCCGTTCTACGATGCGGAGGGCAAGGCCTACCTGACGATCGGCATCGGCTGCACGGGCGGTCGGCATCGCTCGGTCGCGGTGGCCGAGGCCGTGGGGCAGCGATTGCGCCGGCAGGGCCGCGAGGTGAACGTCTCGCATCGAGACGTGGAGAAAGCGATTTGACGACCGCAACGACGGCTACGCAATCGAAGGTCGGTGTCCTGATCGTGACCCACTACCGCCTGGGCGAGGAGTTCCTGCAGGCGCTCCGGCTGATCCTGCCCGAGGCGCCGCGCTGGGACGCGGTCTCCGTCGATCCCAAGATGCCCGTCGAGGACGTTCGCGGCGCGATCGCTGCGGGTCTGCGGGCGGCGGACAAGGGCGAGGGCGTGCTGATCCTGACGGACATGTTCGGGGGAACCCCGTCGAACATGAGCCTGTCGTTCCACGATGAGCACCAGGTCGAGGTCGTGACCGGGATGAATCTGCCCATGCTGATCAAGCTCGCGACGCTCCGCGAAGGCAAGCCCCTCGACGAGCTCGCCGCCTTCATCAAGGCCTATGGCCAGCGCAACATCTCGGTCGCCAGCGAGCTGATGCCGGCGGGCGACGTATGAAGACGGACGGCAGCGGCAATGGGACGGTGGAGAAGGAGTTCATCGTGCGCTCGGAGCTGGGGCTCCACGCTCGGCCGGCGGGGCGTCTCGCGTCGATCGCCAGCCGCTTCGAGTCGGAGATCAGCCTCGGACGCGGTGACGAGTGGGTCAGCGGCGCCAGCGTGCTCTCGATCCTGTGTCTGGCCGCCACGCAGGGGACGACCCTCCGCGTGCGCGCGACCGGGCAGGATGCCGAGCAGGCCGTGATGGAGCTCGGGGCCCTGATCGAGTCCGACGACGAGGATTCGGTCCTGCCCGGGCGCAAGGCCTAGGCTCGCGAGCCTCCAGCCGAGCGGGCCTCGGAGTCCGCCGATCACCGACGATTCGGGGCGTTTCGAGTTTGATCCCGGGGGATCAAACGCCTACCCTGCGGCCCTCAATGAATTGGAGGCCTCGATGGGATCGCGCTTGATGTTCACCTCGGAGTCCGTGTCCATGGGGCACCCGGACAAGATGTGCGACCAGATTTCGGACTCGATCCTGGATGCCATGCTGGCCCAGGACCCGCGATCACGGGTCGCCTGCGAGACCGCGACGACCACCGGTCTGGTGCTGGTGTGTGGCGAGGTCACTACCGCTGCCGTCGTCGACATCCCGACGATCGTTCGAAGCGTCGTGCATGACATCGGCTACACCAGCTCGGACATGGGCTTCGACGCCTCGACCTGCGCGGTCACGGTCGCGCTCGGCAGGCAGAGCCCCGACATCTCCCAGGGCGTGTCCGAAGGCGAGGGGCTCCACAAGGAGCAGGGCGCCGGCGATCAGGGCATGATGTTCGGCTTCGCGTGCGACGAGACGCCCGAGCTGATGCCCGCGCCCATCCGTTTCGCGCACAAGCTGATCGAGAGCCATCGCGGGCTGCTCGAGAGCGGCGAGCTCGACTACCTGCGACCCGATGCCAAGAGCCAGGTCACGATCGAGTACGACGAGGACGATCGCCCGCAACGCATCAACACCGTCGTGCTCTCGACCCAGCACTCGCCGGACGTGAGTCACGATCAGCTTCGCAAGGACATCATCGAGGGCTGCATCCGTGCGACGCTGCCCGCCGACCTGATCGACGACGACACGATCTTCCATGTGAATCCGACCGGACGTTTCGTGGTCGGGGGTCCGATGGGCGACGCGGGCCTGACGGGCCGCAAGATCATCGTCGACACCTACGGCGGAATGGGCCGACACGGCGGCGGCGCGTTCTCGGGCAAGGATCCGTCGAAGGTCGATCGCAGCGCAGCCTATGCGGCTCGCTATGTCGCGAAGAACCTGGTGGCTGCCGGGGCCGCGCGTCGCGCCGAGGTGCAGCTCGCCTACGCGATCGGCGTGGCGGATCCGGTTTCGATTCGCGTCGATACGTTCGGGACGAGCACGCTCGACCATCAACGGCTCGAGCAGATCGTGCGCAAGCATTTCGACCTGACGCCACGCGGAATCGACGAGGCCCTGGACCTGCGGCGCCCGATCTACCGCGCGACGTCGTACCATGGCCACTTCGGTCGCGAGAACGTGGGCCTGCCGTGGGAGCTCACGGACAAGGCCGAGGCCATCCGCGCCGATCTCTAGCTCGCGTGCCGGTCGGTGCCTTCTGGATCGGGGTCGCTCGACAGCATGGAGTTGATCGGCAGCGTGGAGCGACAGGGTGGAGCGATGGGGACGCAGCGCGAATCGAGTCCTCGCCGCCTCCCGGTCTCCAGGGAGTCCGGGGAGAGTGGGGGGAGAGTTGCCGAGCCAGCCAGGTCGAGGGCGCGTGATGCGCGCGCATAGGGCCGCGTGGATCGGGCTGATCGTGGTCACCGCAATCTGCGGCTGTGCCACGGCGCGCGCTGAAGGGCCAGACGCCGTGCGGGTGCTGGTCTACGAGGGCCAGGGCCCGATCTCGGTCGGACCAGCGGGCTCGGCGCGAGAGGTCCGGATCGCGCGCGATGGGCTCCTCGTCGAGGGCCAGCCGGTCGGTCCCAGCTGGACGCCCGGTGGCTCGGGTCCCTGGCGGGTCGGCGCGCGCATGCTGCGGGGGCAGATCCGGGTCCGGGCTCGATCGGGCCGCGTGGAGGTTCTGAACCGCGTCGAGCTCGAGCAGTACGTTGCCTCCACGGTCGGTGGCGAGATGTCTCCGAGCTGGCCGCGAGAGGCGCTGCGCGCCCAGGCGGTGGCGGCTCGTACCTATGTCCTGCACGAAGCGGCCAAGCGTCGGAGCTCCGCCTGGGACGTGCGTGCGACGGCGCTCAGCCAGGTCTATCGGGGCGTCGAAGCCGAGACCGACGAGACCCGCTCGGCGGCGCGGGCGACCCGGAGCGAGGTGCTGACGTATCGGGGGGAACCGATCCTGGCCGTCTTCCATTCGACGGCCGGCGGCCGGACCGCGACGGCGGGCGAAGTCTGGGGGCGTGATCTGCCCTATCTGCGTGTCGTCGAGGTCGAAGAGGAGGATGACGCGCCTCATACCTATTGGCGGGCGGTGTTCTCGCCGACCGAGCTGGCCGGTGAGCTGGATGCGGCCGGCGTCTCGATCGCCGAGGTCGAGGGGCTGCGCGTCACGCGGCGGACCCGAAGCGGCCGGGTCGAACGGCTCGAGGTGCGGGGAGCCCGCGCGGTCGAGGAGCTCCGCGGGGAGCCCCTGCGACAGCTCGTGCAGGCACTCGGCCTGCGCAGCACGCTCTTCGATATCCGACGCGGGAGCGAAGGCTATGCGTTCGTCGGCTCCGGCTACGGCCACGGCGTCGGCATGAGCCAGTGGGGCGCTCGAGCCCTCGCGGAGCGCGGCGTCTCGTATCAGCGTATCCTGGCGCGCTTCTATCCCGGGACGCGGCTCGAGAAGATCAAGACGCGGCGGATCGCCGCAACGGATTCCGTGCTCGGAGCCCGGACACTGGACGGCTCCGGCCTATCACTGGGCAGCGCCGCATCACGAGGCCGGCGCGTGCTCGCCCATCGAGGAGAAGTGAGATGAGTTCGTTCGGTTTCGTACCGCTCCAGGCCCAGTCCGGAGGTGCGGACATCTCCTTCTTCCTGATGATGGGTGCGATCTTCCTCATCTTCTACATGCTCGTGATCCGTCCGCAGCAGAAGCAGCAGCGCGAACGCGAGGCGTTCCTGAAGACGGCGGCGAAGGGCGACGACGTCGTGACGCAGGGTGGCATCCACGGCAAGGTGAGCGCCGTCGACGGCGACGTCCTGGAGGTCGAGGTCGCGCGCGTCCGGGGCGAGAAGGTGAAGGTCAGGGTCAGCCTGGCACGCATCGATCAGCTGACGAAGACCGGTTCCGGCGCGGGCGCTGCGGAGACCGGCGGCGACTCCTCGAAGAGCGCGAAAAGCTAGGCAAGGGAGAGCACCTCGTGGATGGTTCGACTCGGTTCAGGGCACTCGCCGTCGCGGCGCTGCTCGTGTTCTTTACGTTCATCACGGCCGCCAACTTCGTTCCCAAGGAGGAACGCCTCGCGAGCGATTTCTGGCCCGATGACGGTCTTCGTCTCGGTCTGGACCTGCGAGGTGGCATCCATTGGGTGCTCGGCGTCGAGCTCGAGGAGGCGATCACCCGCGAGCTCGAGTTCGTGCGCAAGTCGATCGAAGAGCGGCTCTCGAAGGATCAGGTCAACCTCGCTTCCTCGTCGATCGCGAACGGCGAGCTGGTGCTCGTCCTCGCGCGGGAAGAGGATCGCGCCAAGACCATCGGCGAGGCCGATGATACGACCGTCCTCGAGCGCGTCGGCGGTAGCGGCCTCGAGCTGCGCTATCGCCTGACCGAGGACTGGAAGGCGGACGTCCGGGAGCGGACGATGTCGCAGGTGCTGGAGGTGATGCGGCGACGCATCGACGATCCCCAGACGGGTGTGCCGGACTCGGTGATCACGCGCCAGGGTAAGGACCGGGTGCTGGTCCAGATCCCCGGCGAGCAGATCGAACGCGATCGGCTGCGCAGCCTCGTGGGCACGACGGGCTTTCTGGCGTTCAAGATCGTCGAGGACTCGGACAACTCGCGAGGAGGCCCTGCGCGCGCGCTATCCCGAGGGCCTTCCCGCAGACCGGATGATCGTGCCGCAGGTCGACGCGGACTCGGGGACCACGGTGGCGGTGTTCCTGGTGCCCCGGGTCGCCGACATCACGGGCGACTATCTCGAGGACGCGCGCCTTCAATTCGATCAGCAGCAGCGCCCGATCGTCGAGTTCCGGTTCAGCCCGGCGGGCGGCGAGATCTTCGGCGAGCTGACGGCTTCGAATATCGGCAGGCCGCTGGCGATCATCCTCGACGAGCAGGTCTACAGCGCGCCGACCGTGCGCGGCCGGATCTCGACCCGCGGCCAGATCGAGGGCAACTATCACGGCGCAGGAGGCCGCGGACCTGGCCGTGATCCTGCGGGCCGGCTCGCTGTCGGTGCCGGTCGTGATCGAAGAAGAGCGCACGGTCGGCCCGGGCCTCGGTCACGACTCGATCGAGAGCGGCACGCGCGCCTGCGCGATCGGGCTCTTCGTGGTGCTCGCCTTCGCGGTCGGCTACTACCGGCTCTCGGGCGGCTTCGCGAGCCTCGCGATGCTCGCGAACCTGATCCTGCTGGTCGGCCTGATGTCGCTCTGGGGCGCCACGCTGACGCTGCCCGGGATCGCGGGGCTCGTGCTGACGGTCGGTATGGCGATCGACGCCAACGTGATCATCTTCGAACGCATCCGCGAGGAGCTGCGGGCAGGGCGTGCGGTGCGCGCGGCGATCGCGACCGGCTTCAACAAGGCCACCTGGACGGTGCTCGACGCCAACCTGACGACGCTCTTCACGGCCGTGATCCTGTTCGAGTTCGGGACCGGCCCGATCAAGGGCTTCGCGGTGACCCTCTCGGTGGGCATCGTCACCAGCGTCTTCGCCGCCCTCGTCATCACCCGACTGCTCTTCCAGATCTATCCCGGCCACCGCAACGTCGCCACGCTGTCGATCTGAGAAGGCGGTGTTTCCCGCTCATGCCTCGTGCCGCCGATCTCCCGAGCGTCCTGCTCGCGAGCGCCCGACGGCCGAACTGTCACTAGGAGAAGCCCGTGCCCTTTGAACTGGTTCCGGCTGGCACGCACATCGATTTCCTCGGCAAACGCCATATCTGCCTGGCGATCTCGCTGGGCCTGATCTTCCTGGGCGGCGTGATCGCCGCGACGCAGGGGGTGAAGGTCGGGCTCGACTTCGCGGGTGGCACCGAGGTCCAGGTCCGCTTCGACGCGGGCGTCAGCGTCGACGAGACGCGGCTTCGGGAGGTCGCGCGCGGCGCGGGCTTCCTGGACGCGACGGTGGTGCGCTTCGGCGAGCTGGACTCGCGCGAGTACCTGATCAAGTTCAAAGACGCTTCGGGCCTCGAGTCGAGCGACGACAGCCCGGAGGGCCTGGCGGCCAACACGCAGGTGCTCCAGCTCGAGAACGCCATTCGCGGCGCGATCGGCGCCTTCGCCGAGCAGCGCGTCGAGTACGTGGGCCCCAAGGTCGGCAACGAGCTGCGCGCGGACGGCGTCAAGGCCTTGCTCTACTCGGCGATCGTGATCCTGATCTACGTGGCCTTCCGATTCAACTCCCGCTTCGCTCCGGGCGCCGTGGTCGCCGTCGTGCACGATCTGCTGATCACCGCCGGCGTGCTCGTCATGCTCGGGCAGGAATTCGACCTGCGGATCCTGGCGGCGATGCTCGCGATCCTCGGCTACAGCCTCAACGATACGATCATCATCTACGACCGGATCCGCGAGAACATGGAGCTGCACACGACCGCTGACCTCGAAGAGGTCCTGAATATGAGCGTGAACCAGACGCTCTCGCGGACGGTGCTGACCTCGATCACCACGATGCTGGCCCTGCTGTCGCTGTACTTCCTGGGCGGCGAAGTGATACAGCCCTTCGCGGAGACGATGCTGATCGGCGTGGTGGTCGGAACCTACTCGTCGATCTTCATCGCCTCCCCCCTGCTGCTGCTGCTCGAGAAGCGCTTCGGCGATCCCGGCAGGGGGAAGGGGCCGGCGAAGAAGGGCCCGGGCGTGAACAAGGCCGCGCGCGTCTGAGATGCGCGCGGCTCAGGCCGCGGGATGCGCCCCGCCGGCCGGATTGGCCGGACTCGCGCCCTGGCTCGTAGAGCTGGTCGACGTCGAGGCCGCGGGCTTCTTGGCCGCGGGCGCACCGGCGGCGCCGGTCATCTCGATGCTGCCGTTCAGCACGGCGCCTTCCTGGACGTTCAGACGTGGCGCCTTGAGGTCGCCGTCGACGACGCCGGTGGCCTGGACCTCGATCCGCTCGGTGGCGGTGAGGTTGCCGGTGACCTGGCCGATCACGACGATCGACTTGGCGTGGACCTCGGCCTTGAGGCGGCCGTTCGCGCCGATCGTCAGCTGGTGATTGGCGAGCTGGACGATGCCATCGACCTGGCCCTCGATCTCGAGGTCCTCGTCGCCCGTCAGCTCGCCCTTGAATACGATCGATTGTCCCATGGTCGCCATGCTCGTGTCCCCCTGTGAGCTCTTGCTCGTGTGCTTGGTTTCGCTGCCACTGGTCGATCGCGCGTCGGTTGCGGGTGCGGAGCCCGTCCGGTCGGCGGTCTCGCCTCGCGCGCCCTTGCCGGATCCGTCCTGCGCCGCCGCGCGCGCGTCGTCCGAGCCGGCACCACCCGACCCGCGGCCGGCCACGGAGCGGGTCGACCACGTGCTCGGTTGCGCGTCCTGCCTTCCGTCCTGCGGAGTCTCGCTCGACGTGGATTCGCCCTCTGGCTCGGGCGAGTTGTTTTCACCGCGGTTCCGGGAGCTGAAGAGTCCCACCTGTTTCCTCCGAGCGCGTGCATCGAGGGCCTGGCCTCGATCCGGCGCGCGAGCTTAACGCATCCGATCTGCGCGCGAGTTGCCATCGCGCCGGATCGTCGTTCTCTGCGACGGCACTCGTCGGTGATCCCGATCACCTTTTCGGATCCACACGCAGGCGGCCGCTGCAGATCAAGGGGGCCGCTGCTCGCCGCTGCCGGCGGTCTTCGCGAGGACCATTCGCGAGCGCGCGGGGCTGCGATCGGACCATCGATCGTGGGGAGCTCGTGCGGGCCGCTCGGCGCGGAGGCGCGGCAGGCGGCGCACGAGGCGTTTGCGGATCGAAGTCGCGCGGTTGCATCCCGCACAGCACACGCGCATCATCCGCCGCGCGCCCCCAGAAACAGAACGGAAAGACCCTTCGCGTCGCGACCGGCATGCTTGCGGCGGAGGGACGTCTCGGCCTCGCGCCGACCCGGGCAGAGGGGAAGGCCGCTCGGGCTGCCGCCATCCGGAGCGGGGCAGGGGTTGCAGGGCTCGTCTAAGATGCGGGCCGGAGGAATTCGATGAGATCTGAAGGGCCTATCACGATGGACGCAGCGGCCTCTTGCTCGCCGGCCGAGAAGGCGTGCCGCTTCCGCGCGGCCGACTACGTCGCGCTGGTCGGGATCGCCGTGCTGCTCCTGATGGCCTCGGTGACCGCTGCGTCGGCAGCGACCGACGATCTGGAGGAGATGAGCGAGGAGGAAGAGGCGCTCTACGTGTCCCAGCAGGCCGCAGACGTGCCCGAAGGAGACATCGCTCCGGATGCGAAGATCGTCCAGAGCGGCCGACCGCTCTCGCTCGCGGAAGCCGTGGCGCTCTCGATCAAGAACAACCTCGACGTCGAGGTCGAGCGCTTCGCTCCGCTGATCGCGGACACGCAGTACGAGGAGGCCTGGGGCGCCTACGACCCGGTGGTCTCGGCCGACGCGGGCTACGAGGTCAGCAAGTCGCCCGTGACCTTTCTGACTGCCATCAACCCGATCGAGGTGAATCGATCCAGCGTGAGGGGCGGCGGTGTCGGGGTCGATCAGCTGATCCCCTACGTGGGCGCCACGGTCGGGCTGCGATTCGAAGGCAGCGAGACCCAGACGCGCTCGCAGATCCAGTCGCTGAATCCGCAATACGATTCGAGTCTGTTCCTGACGGCGACGGTTCCGCTGCTCCGCAATCTGGTCTGGAACGAGTCGTGGACGCGCGTCAAGACCTCTCGTGTGACGGCGGCCGAGGTCGATGCGGATTTCCGCACCGCTCTCATGAACAACATTCAATCGACGGCCGATTCCTACTGGACGCTGGTCGCGGCCCGCGATCAGGTTCGGGTCGCGCAGAAGAGCCTCGAGACGGCGCGGGCGCTGCTCGAGCAGACCAAGACGCAATTCGAGGTCGGTGTGGTCTCGAGGGTCGAGGTCGTCGAGGCGGAGGCGGGCGTCGCGGATCGCGAGTTCGAGCTGATCCGATCGGCGAATCAGTTTCGCAACGCCCAGGATGGTCTGATCGATGCCGTGCTCGGTGACGGTCTCGGCGCGATGACCGACCTCCAGTTCTCTCCCACCGAGGATCCCGGGGGCTATCAGCAGCGGGCGATCGGTCTCGAACGATCCGTCGAGACGGCCTTTCGGCTTCGCCCCGAGCTCGACGCCGCGCGGCTGAGGGTCGAACGCGAAGAGGTCGAGCTGAAATTCGCCAAGAATCAGCGCCTCCCCCAGCTCGATGCGGAGATGCGCGTCGGCTACGTCGGCGTGTCGGGCGACGAGCGCGCGACGCCCACCGGCCGGTTCGGTCGTGATTTCGGGGACTCGACCAACGACTTCCTCGATAGCGACGGAAACGACAACTACAGATTCATGGGTCGCTTCTCGATTCCGATTCCGAATACCGCGGCGCGCAAACGCGTCGAGCGAGGCGAGTTCCAGCTGCGACGCACGACGACCCAGCGGCTGCGTCTGGAGCAGTCGATCATTCTCGAGGTGCGGAACGCGGCCCGCACCCTGAAGGCCTCGGAGCAGGGCATCGACGCGTCCGAACGTCGCCGGCTGGCGGCCGAGGAGCAGCTCCGCGCCGAGCGGATCCGGCTCGAGCACGGCGAATCGACGCCCTTCGAGGTGTTGCAGCGCGAGAGTGATCTCGTCGAGGCGGAGAGCCAGAAGATCTTCGCACTGCAGACCTATCGCTCTGCGGAGGTGGCGCTCGAACGGGCTCAGGGCACGATCCTCGACTTCTACGACGTCGTGCTCGACGAAGCCGAACAGCCCGTGCGTTAGGCATGTCTGCGCAGCTCGCGGCACTCGTGCTCGGCGCCGGTCGGGGGGAGCGGCTCGGACACGCGCTGCCGAAGGCCTTCGTGCCCGTGGCGGGGCGCAGCCTGATCGAGTGGTCGATTCGGGCGCTCGCGGCCTCGGGTGTCTGCCATCAGATCCGACCGGTTCTGGCCCGCGCCGATTTCGCCCGCTTCGACGAGCTCGGCCTGCTCGGTGAGGTCGATGGACTGGCCCTGCCGGTCGAGGGCGGGCGCGAACGCCAGGACTCGATGGCGGCGGGACTCGCGTCGATGCCGCCGGAGGTCGAGTGGCTGGCGGTGCACGATGCGGCGCGCTGCCTGGTCGCGGTCGACGATCTGCGAGCGGTGGTGGCCGCTGCGCGCGAGTCGGGTGCGGCGATCCTCGGCGAGCGGGCTCGGGATACCATCAAGCGCGTCGTCGACGGACGGGTCGTGGAGACGCCTCCGCGCGAGGAGTGCTGGGCGGCACAGACGCCCCAGGTGATTCGCCGCGATTGGCTCGAGGCGGGGCTCGCGGCGGCGAAAGGGGCCGGGCGGCAGGCCACGGATGATGCCCAGCTGATCGAGTGGCTGGGATATCCGGTCGCGGTCGTCGAGGCGTGCGCCCCGAATCCCAAGATCACGCGGCCGGAGGATCTGGTGCTGGCGGAACGGCTGCTGAAGGATCGGACGACGACCGGGGCAGGGCTCTCATGAGGATCGGTCAGGGATTCGACGTGCATCGACTCGTGCCCGGCCGACGCCTGATGCTCGGAGGGGTCCAGGTCCCGCACGATCGCGGGCTCGAGGGGCATTCCGATGGGGATGCGCTGCTGCATGCGGTCGCGGACGCGATTCTCGGGGCGCTCGGCGAGGGGGATCTCGGCCGACATTTTCCCTCGAGCGACGAACGTTGGCGCGGCATCGCGAGCAGTGAGATCCTGCGAGAGGTCGTTCGGATGATGCGTGCCGCAAGCCTTCGCGTGGGGAATCTCGATGCGACGATCGTGGCCCAGGCGCCGCGGCTCTCGCCCCATCAGACGGCGATGCGCGAGAACCTGGTGGCACTGCTCGAGGCGTCAGCGTCGCGCATCAACGTGAAGGTGACGAGCACGGATCGTCTCGGCGCGATCGGCCGCGAAGAGGGAATCGCCGCGCTGGCCGTCGTTCTATTGGAGGAGGCATGAGCGCGAAGGCCAATGCGTCGCAGACAGCGCAGGCAGAAGAAGCAGAGCACGGGGGCGTGAGTCGGATCGAGTTCTACGACACGCGGAGTCGCAAGCGGCGACCCTTCGAGCCGCTCACGCCGGGCAAGGTCGGCATCTACAGCTGCGGGCCGACGGTCTACGCCGAGCAGCACGTCGGCAACCTGCGATCCCGGCTCTTCTCGGATCTCCTCAAGCGTTTCCTGATCAGCGAGGGCTTCGAGGTCACGCACGTCATCAACATCACCGACGTCGGTCACCTGGTCTCGGATGCGGACGAAGGCGAGGACAAGATGGAGGCCGCTGCCCGCAAGGCCGGCCAGACAGCGACCGAGATCGCCGAGCACTACACGGAGCTGTGGCGACGGGACGGCGCGGCGGTGAACTGCCTGCCGCCCGAGCATAATCCCAAGGCCACCGAGCACATTCCCGACCAGATCGAGCTGGCCCGCAAGCTCGAGGCCGGCGGCTATCTCTATCGCATCGAAGACGGGATCTACTTCGATACCAGTCTCTTTCCACGTTATGCGGAGCTCGCAGGGCTGGACCTCGAAGGCCAGTCCGAGGGGGCGCGGATCGGCGTGACGGAGGGCAAGCGCAACCCCGCCGACTTCGCCGTCTGGAAGTTCGCGGAGGAGGGGGTCCAGCGTCTTCAGGAGTGGGACTCGCCCTGGGGACGCGGCTTCCCGGGCTGGCATCTCGAATGCTCGGCCATGAGCGTTCGCTATCTCGGCGAGCGCTTCGACATCCACACCGGCGGCATCGACCTCTCGACGGTGCATCACACCAACGAGGTGGCCCAGAGCGAATGCGGCTTCGGAGTCCATCCCTGGGTCAATTTCTGGATGCACAACGAGTTTCTGGCTCTCCAGGGCTCGGACGGCGACGAGAAGATGTCGAAGTCGAAGGGCAACGTGAAGACGCTCTCCGATCTCGTCGACCGGGGCATCGATCCGCTGGCCTTCCGCTATTTCTTTCTGCAGGCCCACTATCGCCAGCAGCAGGCCTTCAGCGACGAAGCGATCCAGGCCGCGGCCACGGGCTATCGGCGACTCCAGCGGATCGCCCTCGAGCTCGAGGGCGTCGAGGGAGAGGGCGATCCGAAGCTGCAGGCGCCCTACTACGAGCGATTTCGCGCAGCGCTGGCGGACGACCTCAACGCGCCGCGGGCGATGGCGGTAGTGTGGGAGGTCGCGCGCAGCGACGAGCTCTCGGCGGCCGACCGACGGGATCTGTTGCGGCGCTTCGAGCCGGTGCTGGGACTTCGGCTCGGTGAGGCGCCGGCCACGACCGGCGAGGAGTCGCCGGAGGCAGATCCGCGAATCGACGCCCTGGTCGCGGAGCGCCAGGCGGCGCGGGCGGCCAAGGATTGGGCGACTGCGGACCGCATCCGAGACGAGCTCGCCGCCGAAGGCATCGAGATCGTCGACTCGCCCGAGGGCCCGCAATGGCGTCGCCAAGGCGACTGAGCCCGCTCGCCGCCTATACTCCACGGCCATGAGCCGCGAACTCCAGGCGAACGCCTTTCGACTCGTCTCCGACTTCGAGCCCTCCGGCGACCAGCCGCAGGCGATCGATGCGCTCTGCGAGGGCATGGAGCGAGGCGACAAGCACCAGACCCTGCTCGGGGTCACGGGCAGCGGCAAGACCTTCACGATTGCGTGCATGGTCGAGCGGCTGAACCGTCCGGCGCTCGTGATGTCGCCCAACAAGACGCTGGCCGCGCAGCTCTATGCGGAGATGAAGGAGCTCTTCCCGAACAACGCGGTCGAGTATTTCGTCTCCTACTACGACTACTACCAGCCCGAGGCCTACATCCCCTCGACCGACACCTACATCGAGAAGGACTCGTCGGTCAACGACGAGATCGACAAGCTCCGGCATTCCGCGACGCACTCGCTGCTGACGCGCGAGGACGTGCTGGTGGTGGCCAGCGTGTCGTGTATCTACGGACTCGGCGCGCCCGAGAACTACGGCTCGATGCACGTCTATGTCGAGACGGGCATGAATCTGGTGCGCGATGACCTGCTGCGGCGGCTGGTCGACATGCAGTACGACCGCAACGATCACGACTTCCATCGCGGCACCTTTCGCGTGCGCGGGGACGTCGTCGAGATCTTCCCGCAATACGAGGGCGAGATGGCGGTCCGCATCGAGTTCTTCGGAGACGAGGTCGACTCGATCGCCGAGATCGATCCGCTGCGCGGCAAGGTCGTGGCGCGGCCCAAGAAGGCGATGATCTATCCCGCGAGCCATTACGTGGCGTCCCAGGATCGCATCCGGCGGGCCTGCGACGGGATTCGCGCGGAGCTGCAGGAACGGCTCGCGTACTTTCGGAAGGAGAACAAGCTGCTCGAGGCCCAGCGGCTCGAGCAGCGCACGATGTACGACCTCGAGATGCTCGAGACCATGGGCTTCTGTCACGGCGTCGAGAACTACTCGCGTTGGCTCGACGGGCGCTCGGCGGGGCAGACGCCGTATACGCTCTACGACTACCTGCCCGAGGGCACGATGGTGGTGCTCGACGAGAGTCACGTGTCCGTGCCCCAGATCGGCGGCATGTATCGGGGAGATCGTGCGCGCAAGGAGACGCTGGTCGACTTCGGCTGGCGGATGCCGTCGGCGCTCGACAACCGGCCGCTGCGCTTCGACGAGTGGGAGGAGCGCGCCGGGCAGCGGGTCTACGTGTCGGCCACGCCCGCCGACTACGAGCTCGAACGCTGTCAGGGGGTGGTCGTCGAGCAGATCATCCGACCGACGGGGCTGATCGATCCGAAGATCGAGATCCGCAAGGCGACCGGCCAGGTCGACGACCTGCTCGCCGAGATCCAGACGCATGTCCAGAAGGAAGAGCGGGTGCTGGTCACGACGCTCACCAAGCGCATGGCCGAGGAGCTGACCGACTACTACGCCGAGCTCGGAATCCGCATCCGCTATCTGCACAGCGACATCAAGACCCTCGAGCGCATGGAGATCATCCGCGAGCTGCGCGAAGGCAAATTCGACGTGCTCGTCGGGATCAATCTGCTGCGGGAGGGGCTCGACATTCCCGAGGTCGCGTTGGTTGCGATCCTCGATGCCGACAAGGAGGGATTCCTGCGCTCGACCCGGTCTCTGATCCAGACGATCGGACGAGCCGCGCGGAACGCCAAGGGCCGGGTCATTCTGTATGCGGACAAGAAGACGGACTCGATCCGCGCGACGCTCGAGGAGACCGACCGTCGACGCAGCCGTCAGGAGGCCTACAACGCTGAACATGGGATCACGCCGACCACGATCGTGAAGAAGATCACGAGCCTGCAGGACTCGATCTGGGAGCAGGACTACGTGACGGTGCCGCGTACCGAAGAGGAGCTCGAGCCGGGGCTGCCGCGTCACGAGCTGCCGGCTCTGATCGAGCGACTCCGCAAGGAGATGCGCGAGGCCGCCAAGGCGCTCGACTTCGAGCGGGCGGCGGAGCTACGGGATCGGGTCAAAGCGCTCGAGGCCGAGCGCATCCGGCTGACCTGAGCCGTATCGCCATGCCCCCCGACAAGCCCCCCGAAAGGCCCCCGGAGTCGAACGAGGAGCCGGCAGGCGCTCCGAATGCGCCGGTCCGGTCGCGCCTGGTCGAGCAGGCGGCGGCCCTGCCGACCGATCCAGGGGTCTACCTCTTCAAGAGCGAGCGCGGGGCCGTGCTCTATGTCGGCAAGGCCCAGAACCTGAAGAGCCGGGTGCGGCAATACGTCAGCGGAGGCGACGGCCGGATCCGGATCCCGGCGCTCGTCGAGCGAGCGGCGTCGGTCGACGTGCTCGTCACGGGCAACGTCAAGGAGGCGCTGCTGCTCGAGAACGAGCTGATCAAGCAACATCGTCCGCCGTTCAACGTCCGCCTGCGCGACGACAAGCAGTACCTGGCCCTGCGCATCGACGAGAGCGAGCCGTGGCCGCGGGTGACGATGGTGCGTCGCTTCCGAAAGGACGGCGCGCAGTATTTCGGGCCCTATACCTCGAGCGTTGCGCTCAAGTCGTCGCTCTCGAAGCTGCGGCGGCTCTTTCCCCTGCGGTCGTGCACCGAGGGCACCTTCAAGGATTATGCGCGTCGCGGTCGACCGTGTATCGAGTACGAGATGAAGCGCTGTCTGGGGCCCTGTGTCGGGCTGGCGGACCCGCAGGCCTATGCGGAGCAGGTCGCGGGCACGATCCTCTTCCTGCGCGGCAAGTCCCGGGAGCTCGTCGAGAATATCGAGCGTGAGATGGCCGAGGCGGCTGCCGAGGAGCGCTTCGAAGACGCGGCCCGTCTGCGGGATCGCATCCAGGCCGTGGAACGCACGATCGAGTCCCAGCAGATCGTCACCGAGGCGACCCTCGATCGCGACGTGTTCGCGATCGCACGCGAAGGTGGCGAGGTGGAGGTGCAGGTGCTGCATGTGCGCGAGGGACGCGTGATCGGCGCCCGCGGCTTCCCGTTTTCGAACGTGCGGATCGATGATGACGAGGTGATGTCGTCCTTCCTGGGGCAGTTCTACGGATCGGGCGAAGGGCACGCGCCACCGCGCGAAGTGCTTACGTCGACGGATTTCGAGGACGAGGGAGCGCTCGTCGAGCTCTGGAGGGAACGCTTCGACCAGGCTGTGACGATTCGGCGCGCCCAGCGCGGGGCCGGCCGTCGGATCGTCGAGATCGCGGAGCGCAACGCGGCCCTCGCGCTGGCCACGCGCCTCGCTGCGCGCGAGAGTGTCGACACGGCGCTTCAGGAGCTCGAGGAACGTTGTCGACTCTCCGTCCGGCCGCATCGCATCGAGTGCTACGACGTCTCGAATCTGCAGGGCACGCTCGCCGTCGCGAGTCGCGTCTGCTTCGAGGACGGCGAGCCCGTGAAGAAGGACTACCGGCGCTACCGGATCCGCGAGGCCGAGGCCGGCGACGACTACGGCTGCATGCGCGAGGTGCTCGATCGGCGACTGCGGCGGGTCGGGACCGAGCCGCTTCCGGATCTGCTGATGGTCGACGGCGGAAGAGGGCAGGTCGGCGTCGTGATGGCGGCGCTCGAGGATGCCGGGCTCGAGGTGGAGGTGCTGGGGATCTCGAAGGAGCGTGACGACGCCTCCCCGAGCATTCGGGTAAAGCGCGGCGGAGGCCTCAAGGCGGAGCGGATCTTCCGCCCGGGACGGGCGAATCCGATCCAGCTCGCTCCGAGCAGCCGCGGCATGCTCCTGCTCCAGCGGATCCGGGACGAGTCGCATCGCTTCGCGATCGAGTTCCAGCGAGAGCTCCGCTCGAAGGTCAACATGACCTCGATCCTCGAAGAGCTGCCCGGCATCGGGCCCGGGAAGCGGCGCGCGCTCTTGAAGACGCTGGGCTCCCTGCGAGCCGTTCGTCAGGCGAGTCTCGAGGAGCTCGCGGCGGTGCCGGGTCTGTCTGCGCGCGACGCCGAAGCGATTCGGCGCTTCTTCGACACGCTGACCGACCCCGAGCCCGAGCCCGAGCCCGAGCCCGAGCTCGAGAACGCCACCGCGCCCAGGCCGGAGACGGCGAGCGATCACCGAGCCTCCGAGGCCGATTCGCCGAGCGACTCGCAGGAGGCCTAGGGCTCGTCCTGGGCCTGGCCCCGCCGGCGAGCGGTCAAGCGCGCCCGGCCCGTCACCGATACGGACCATGGATCCATTTCGGCGGATGAGCGCATGGCGTATCCCACACATCGTTTCCCGTCGTGGCGCGGGCGGCTCGGTCTGCTGGCGATCGGACTGGTTGCCTCGCTCTGCCTGGGAACGCCGAGCTCGGCCGAGATCTTCAGATGGAAGGATGCCCAGGGCCGTCTCCACTTCGCGCAGGACCTGAGCAAGGTGCCGCCGGAATATCGCGATCAGGCTCGCGGCGGGGCGCTCGAGGAGGGGCAGGGCGCGTCGGTGATCCAGCGCTATGACGCCGGCCCGGCTGCCGTCTCGCCGCGCGGCGTCGGCGGGCAATCGCGGCCGGGGCGCAATCGGGGACGCGGCGAGGTTCATCGGATCCGAGTGCAGCAGGCCGGCAGCACGATGGTCGTGAACGTCCGGCTGAATGACAGCGTCACGGCGCCGTTCTACGTCGACACCGGGGCCTCCGACGTGGTGCTGCCGATCCGCGTGGCGAAGGAGCTCGGTCTCGACATGGACGGCGCACGGACCGCGCTCTACGGCACCGCGAACGGTGTCATCCAGCAGTCGCTCGTGACGCTCGACAGTGTCGACCTCGGCGGCGCAAGAGCCGAGAAGGTTCCCGCATCCGTGAGCACGACGATGACGACCGGGCTGCTCGGGCTCTCGTTCTTCAATCACTTTCGCTACCGCTTCGATCCGGCGTCGGGCGTGATCACGCTCGAGTCGAATGGAATGGTCGAGTCGGGCAAGATCCGGGGCGGGCGGAGCAAGGGGCAGTGGCGCCGCCAATTCCAGGCGCTGGCCGCGCGGCGCGCGGTGATCGAGCGCCGACTCGACGAGTCGAATCCGAATCGATCGCGCGAGCGGGCGTCGCTCCGCGCTGCGATCGAAGAGGTCGACCGGCAGATCGCCGTGCTCGAGGACGAGGCCGACGAGGCGCGTGTCCCCATGCAGTGGCGGGACTGAGCCTTCCGTCGGCGACCCGTCCCGGGTCGCCGACGGAAGGAAACTTCCCTCCTCCTGGCGCGCGCTCGGCGTCTCGCGAGCCCGCCGGATGTCCGCCGTGTTCGCACCGAAGCGCTGTGCGGCTGGGGAGATGGCGCCGGCAATGCGCACGGATTGCTCCCCACCTGCCGTGACACCCACCGTGGCATTGATCTTGCTCTTTGTTCGTCCATCGAATTCATCGGAGATTCCGCGGGGGGCGGGATCCGAGCCGGCTCTCCGGGAGTCGTGGACGGACGGAACGAGCGACGATGGAATGGATCTGGGCCTTCTGGCGGCCCTTCTGGCGGAATAGGCACGAGCGCGAGTTCCGGGCGGAGCGGGCGCGCTCGGAGATCCATGAGCCCGAAGGGCTCGAAGACTGGGAAGCGAGGTTGATCATCGAGGGCGTGCCACCGGAGTGGGCCCCGAGCCTCGCCGCAGGCATCGAGCCCTTGCACGGCGAGCTGGGCCGGGGATCGGCCGAGCCGCTCCTGCGGGCTGCCGCGATGGCCGTTCGGATCCAGGCCGAGGCGCATGCCGAGGTCCAGCGGAATCTTCGGGACGTCAAGGAGGTGGAGCGTCTGCTGGGTGCCTTCAGCGGCGAGCTCGAGAAGCTCGACGAGGTTCTCGAAGTGCTGTCCGCCTATGCCCAGCGCATGCGAGCGAAGCCCGTCAAGAAGCCGCGACACACGCTCCACTAGAGGCGCGCGCTGCGCGGCCGGGCCTGCCTCGGAGTACCCCCCATCGTTCGATCCGTCGACCGACCGCGTTCTCGCTGGCTCGTCGGATTGCTTTTCGATGGTCGGGTCTCGATCGCGTCTGCAAGCACCGTGGCTATGCCTCCTACTGTTTCTCCCACTCCCACTCCCACTCCCACTCCCACTCCCAACCCCGTTTCCGTTCACGTCGTGTGACCTCACCTCGGCTGCCCGTGTTGCGCGCCGCAGGTCGAGCGTCGGTCGGTCCGGGACCGGATGCACGATCGTGAACGCAAGGTCGCGGGACGCGACCGATCGTTCACCGCGCGGTGGCCCGCGACGGCACCTGGCATGTTCGGGATTGGCAGAGCGATAGACAGGAAACCGATAGACAGCTGGACAGATAGGCGGACGTACGGCGATGCCCGGATTGCTGCTGGTGGGGCTTGCGTCCGGGATCCTCTGGGCGGATCGATTCTTCGAGCCGATCGTGGTCGAGGGGGCGAGGCTCGAGACATTCGGCGGGCACGTCGTCCTCGTGCCGCTGATGCTCTCACTCATCGCAGGAACGATCGCGTGGACGCGTTCGCGTCGAGGGCAGAAACAGAAACAGGAACAGGAACAGAAACAGAAACAGAAGAGACAAGCGCAGCCGCCTGCGAGTCGAAGTCCGAGCAGAACGGCGGGCACACGCCGGGTCGACGGCCGCCGCCCCGCGACCGCCGCGTCCCTGGTCGGGGGCGCCCTGTGCCTCCTGCTCTCCTTTCATGCGGGCAATGCGAGCCTGCGGGCCCAGCTCCTCTCCGCTGCTCGGGACGCTGGGCTCGCTGACGCGGGAGCGCAGGAGGCGGGTCGATCCGGTCGATCCGGTCGTCTGGTCGAGGCCCGAGTGGCCTCACGGCGAGCCAGTGGCTGGGGCGTCGAGGTCGTGCTGACGGAGGTCCGCGCGCTCGATGCGGGAGGGCCGGTTCCGAGGCGGCTGCTGCTGA
Source organism: uncultured delta proteobacterium (assembly GCA_963698485.1). Lineage (GTDB taxonomy): Bacteria > Myxococcota_A > UBA9160 > UBA9160 > UBA4427 > UBA4427. The sequence continues at coordinate 100,554 of CAVORA010000014.1, forward strand.
GAGTCCGGGATTTGGTGGGGTCGCGGGCGACGGGTGGGTCGACGCAGCCCGAGCCCCCGACGCGCGCCATCCGTCTGCTTCTCCCACGCACGCGGGCGCGCATGGCCATCCGGATCCTGCCGCTGCATTCCCTGCGAAACCCGGGCACACCCGATCGAGAGCGTTCCTGGGCTCGTCATGGCCTGGCCGCGCGGGCGCGCTTGCTCGACCCCGCTTGGCTGATGGTCATCGAGGATCACAGCGCCTGGGGGCCTTCGCGATGGTCGACCGGTCTCGCGAAGATTCGTTCGGCCTGGACCCTGCGACTCACGGCGGCGCTGGCCGGATCGGGGGTGGACTCGGGATTGGTCCGGGCCCTCTCACTCGGGGATCGCTCTGGCCTGTCCCCGGACCTGCGGGCAGCCCTTCGAGCCCTCGGGCTGTCCCATCTGATCGCCGTGTCGGGGCTCCACGTCGGACTCGTTGGCGGGCTGATCGGTGGCCTCGCCGGCGCGCTCGGGGCCGGTCGCATCGGTCTGGGTCCGCGGCGGGTTGGTCTGGGCACGCAGTCCTTCGGGCTCGCACTCGGCGTTGCCGCCGTTTCGGGGACCCTCTACGCCTGGTCGACCGGGGCCTCGACCTCTGCTCTGCGCGCGGCCTTGCTGCTCTGTCTGTTCGCGATCGCGCGCCTCGCGCATCGCGGTCTCGCGCCCGGGCGAGCGCTCGCCTGGACGGCGCTCGGGCTGCTCGCCTGGGATCCCGCAGCGCTCTTCGATCTGGGCGCGCAGCTCTCCTTCGGGGCGTGTGCGGCCTTGATCGGGGCGGGCGTCTGGCGCGGCGAGCACGCGTTTTCCGCCTTCCCTTCCGCGCCAGGTCGCGCGTCGTCGACTCGTGCCTTCGCGACGCTCCGGGCTCGCTGGAAATCCACGCTCGGCGAGACATTCCGGGGCTCGCTGGCCGTATCGCTCGCGACCGGACCGATCCTGGCCGCCGCGGGTCTGCCGCTCTGTGCGGTGTCTCCGGCTCTCAATCTGGTGGCGATCCCGTGGACGGCGGCGGTCCTGCTGCCGTCCTCGCTGCTCGCGACGCTTGGATCGCCGTGGATGCCCGCGTTGTGGGTGCGGGGCCTGGTGCTCCCGGCGCATCGGACGGAGCAGGTGCTGCTCGCGCTTGCGGGTGCGCTTCCCGCTTGGCCGTCGCCTGATGGCCTGCCGCTCTGGCTTGCCAGCGCGCTCGGGCTCGTGGGCTTGTCGGCGATTCGACGGCGCCGGGGCCGACTGGGGCTCTTCGCGTGGCTGTTGCTGGCGATCGTCGGCGTGCCGCCGAGTCCAGGCGGCGGCGGATTGTCGCCGCGCCCGAGGATCGTCTTCTTCGACATGGGGCAGGGCGATGCGGCGCTCGTCGAGGGGGAGGGGGCGCGACTGCTCGTCGACGCCGGAGGCGGGCCGCCCGATGGGACGGGCGGGGCTGCGCTGCTTCGCGGCTTGCGCGCGCTCGGCGTCTCGGGACTCGACGTCCTCGTCGTGACCCATGGCGATCTCGATCATCGGGGGGGAGCGCTCCGGGTGCTCGAGCAGCTTCCGGTCGGGGAGCTCTGGCTGCCGGCGGGTGCCGAGGCCGACGAACGTCTGGTCGCATTGGCCCGTGCAGCCGCGGCGCGGGGCGTCCGCGTGCTCTGGCTCGGCGCGCGCGCTGCTCCCGTCGCGGTCGCCGATCTCGAGATCGACCTGCTGTCGCCGGTCGTCGCCGCAGGCCCGTCGAGCGAGTCGGCGGGCCCTGCTCGGCCAGGGCGTTCCTGGAATGACGCGTCCCTCGTCTTGCGCGTGCGGGTGGCCGACTTCCGGATTCTCTTCGCGGCGGACGTCGGTCGCGCCGTCGAAGTCCGCTTGAGCCGCGAGCCCGCTCGGGTGGACTCCGAGATCCTCAAGCTCGGTCATCACGGAAGTCGGCACAGCACGAGCCCCGAATTTCTCCGGGCCGTCTCCCCGGATCGTGCGCTGCTGAGCGATGA
>CAVORA010000015.1:0-72170 GCA_963698485.1 uncultured delta proteobacterium
GGGCCCATCTCCTCGATATGGGTCGCCAGACGGCCTTCCTTCCACCAGCCGAGCAGTCGCTCCTGAGCCGCCTCCTTGAAGGCGCGGTCGTAGTTGCTGGGAATCACGCCGACGACCGAGTAGTTCTGGTAGACGAGATGGGCGGGGTCGACGGGCCCCCAGCTGCCGCTCGCGAAGCCGATCATCAGGATGCGGCCCTCGTGGGCGACGCATTTGGAAGCTGCGGTGAACGCCTCGCCGCCGACCGGATCATACACGCAGTTGGCGCCGCGACCGTCGGTCGCTTCCATGACCGCTTCCGAGATGTTCTGCTGCTTGCGGTCGATCACGACGTCCGCGCCGAGCCCCTTGCAGTACTCGACCTTCTCGGGTCCGGCGACCGTGGCGATCACGCGCGCGCCGAGGGCCTTGGCGACCTGGATCGCGGCGGTGCCCGTGCCGCCCGCGCCGCCGAGCACCAGCAGGGTCTCTCCGGCCTCGAGCTTTCCGCGCGTGATCAGGCCGATATAGGCGGTATGGAACGGGATCAGGAATGCCGCGCCCTCGGCATCGGTCATGCCCTCCGGAACCGGCAGGCAGAAGTCGTCGAGGGCCAGACATTGCTCCGCGTACGAGCCGTGCCCGGTAAAGAAGCTCGTCACGGCCATCACCCGGTCGCCGACCCGCCGATTCTCGACGCCTTCGCCCCAGCCCAGCACGCGCCCGACCACCTCCTGGCCCTGCGTGAAGGGAAGCTTCGGCGTCATCGCATAGCTCCCCTGACACATGAACACGTCGGGCAGCCCCATCCCGGCGGCAAGGGTCTCGACGAGCACGGTGCCCGGGTAGGCCTCGGGGGCCGGCGCGTTCTCATTCAGGGCGAGGGCATCCTTCGGGGTGCCACGTTTCACGGTCTGCCAGGCGCGCATCGTATTCTCTCCTCGAAGCTGCTCGTTCAGGTGACGGGCTCACGTCGTTGCAGGTGCCTATGGCGGATCGCCAGAGCCTGCCGGCGTTCTTCCGGACTGTAGCTGGGCGTGTCGACGGGCAGCGCCTCGCGTACCCGATCGAAGGGTACGATCGACACGCTGGGCGCCGGCTTCGTCTTCGTCCAGATGTAGCGATACTGGATCATGCCTTCCGGATGGCCCCAGGTGTCGATCCAGTTCTGGATGCCCGGGTCCTGGTGCGAGATCACGAAGCGCGCCCGGCCGTCCCCGTGCACATAGGATTGCGCGTGGTTGAGCCCCGTCTGCCGCGTGGCCCAGTCCATCGTCCGGAACCACACGTCGCAGAGCTGGATCTGCCAGTAGCGCGCGTCGGGCACCTCGAACTCGACGATCATCGCCTCGTCGGGATCGAGCGACCACCAGTCGTTGCCGTAGACGATGTCGCGCGCGCCGCCGACGAAGGGCACCGGACCGAGCAGCCGCCCCTTCACGTGATCGCGTCGCAGCTGATCGACCCACTCCTGCCAGAACTTCGTGGTTTGCAGCGTCCAGAGCCCGGCCTCGTCGAGCAGCTCGGCCATGCGGGCGGGCGTGAGCGGCGCCGGGGCGCAGCCCTCGCCGCCGATGCGATGGATCTCGAAGCGCGCCGGGATCTCCGTCTCCCAGTCGGCAAAATACTGACGGACACAGAAATACTTCGTCTCGGGTGGCATGTGCATGAAGTTGCCGTCGAAGCCAGCCGGCTTCTCCGCGGCCAGCAGGATCTCGAAGCGGCCGTCGGGCTCGCAGGCGAGTTCGGAGAGCAGCACCGTATCGAAGACCTGATCGTCGCCGAGCTGCATGTAGCCGTCCTTGGTCTCGAGCAGCGCCTCGAAGACGTTATGTTTGTTGCCGCTGATCAGGTACTGCGCGTGGGGACCGACGCGACACCAGAGATATTGGTTGTCGACATTTTCGGCGCCCCATTTGGACTCCGAATCCGGACTGCGAACGAGCCTCGGCGTGTCTGGATCCGAGAGCTGCAGCGCCTGCAGGATGCCGCCGGTCGTGAGCCCGAGGACGTATTTCATACCCTGGGCGTGGAGCTCGCCGTGGGTCGCGGTCTCGGCGGTCGGGAACTCGAGCAGATGCAGCCCGGCCTCTTCGAGCGAGCGGCAATAGCTCTTCCAGGCTTCGCCCGAGAGCAGGCGCTTCGCGTTCTCCTCGGGGCTGCGCTCGGGTCCGCGGAGCTCTTCGCGGAGCGCTGCACCGAATTTTCCGCTGCCGCCGATCGCCGGTTCTTCGCTCATGCTCTGGTCTCCTTCATGCGGTCATCCTGGGGTGTGGGTGGGGTCCGAGTCGTTGCGGCCGGTTCCCGGATCGGGTGGTGTGCCGTCGCGACAGTCCGCATCACGCCTCGTTCTTGACCTGGTAGCGCTCGTAGTAGTCGCTGAATCGGGATCGCTCTTCGTCGAGGTCGAGTCCCGTATCGCTGAAGTCGTATTGGTGGGTTCCGTGGCGTCCCTTGGGCTTGTCGCGGATGTAGTCGCGCTGGGCCTTCCGGGATGTCTTGGGATAGTCGATACCGAAATGTTCGTAGACCCCGGCGAGGGCCTCGACCGGGTCCTTCACGAGGTCCGCATAACGCAGATCGAAGCATTGCTCTTCGGGCAGCCGACCCGACTCGCGCAGCGCCGTCATGCCGTCGATCAGGCCCTTGCAGGTCTCGCCCGTGAACCAGCTGGCCATCGCGTCGGCGTCGACCTCGTCCGATCGCACGTAGGCCGTCGAGTAGAGGATCGACACCACCGAGGGCAGGACCTTCAAGGGGTCGCGATGCGTGAAGACGATCCGCGCGTCCGGGTAGACGGCAAGCAGCGCGTCGAGCTGGCTCATGTGGGAGGGCGACTTCAGCACCCAGCGGTCGCCCGGACATTTCCACTGCAGGTTCTGGAGCATCTGCTTGTGGAACTCGAAGCCGGGAATGCGATCGCACGCGTTGTACCAGGCCGCGTAGCTCGGGACGACGTGGCGGCCCATCCACTCGTCGCTCACGAAGGAGTGCGCCATCAGCTGGACGTCCTCGACCGGAATGTCGCCGCCGAGCTCGTGCATCGTGTCGTATTCCGGCACGATCTCGCACCACAGCCGGATCTGGCGATCGGCGCGCGCGATCCGCGGGTCCGTGCGGTACGTCGCGGTCTCGGGCGGCGGGCACGGATTGCGCACCTCCCAGTGGCGGGGCGCGCGATGGCGCGGATCGGCGGCGAGCAGCTCGTGGGTGATCGACGTGCCGGTACGCGGCAGGCCGGTGATGAAGAGCGGCTTCTCGATCACCTCTTCGGTGATCTCCGGATGGCGCTTGCGCATGTCGGTGATCTGGAGCCTGACCGTGAGCGAGTTGACCAGGTCGTCTCGGATCAGCAGCGCGCCGACCGTGTGGAGCTTGGCCTCGTTGCGCAGGGAGTCGACGAAGATCCGGAAGGGCTCGAGGAATGCGTCGCTGCCGAAGTCGTCGAGCCCGGTCCGTGCACGGGCTTCCGCGAGCAGCGCGTCGGCGTCGAGCTCGATCCAGCGAGGGTCGCTGTTCTCGTTGAGGGCCGTCACCCAGGCGGGGCGCGGTCCGGGTTGCCAGATGGACACGAGCGATTCTCCACGGGTTCGAGGGTTGCTGCGGGCATCCCGAGGCGGATGTCGGCCGGGTCCCGCGCGATCCGAAATCGGCGCGACCCGGCACGGGTTTCAAGGTCGATCAGGGCATGTAGGCGCCGCCACTCACGCTGACGAGCTGTCCCGTCAGGTGGGCCGCGCGATCCGAGGCGAAGAAGAGCGTCAGGTCGGCAATGTCCTCGGGGCGGCCGATGCGGCGGATCGGTTGGGACGACACGTTGAAGTTGGCCTCACCGGACTCCGCCGCCTTCGCCATCGCCTCGGGCGTTCCGAAGAACTCGTAGCCGTACTTGCGCCAGAAGCTGCCTTCCCCGACATCGTCCTCCTTGTGTGGGACGATCCAGCCCGGCGCGACGCAGTTGATCCGCACCCCGAGCGGTCCCCACTCGTAGGCGAGGCCCTTCGAGAAGGACATCACGAAGCCCTTGGTCCCGCCGTAGAGCGCGACCTGGTTGGCGGCCTCCGGTACCAGCGCGGAGTTCGAGGTGATATTGATGATGCTTCCTTTGCCGCGCTCGACCATGCTGCGACCCGCGGCGAGGGTGCAGTTGTGCACGCCCCAGATATTCAGGTTGACCTCCCACTCGGATTCTTCGCGGGGCTTCTCGAGGAAGGGGCGCGGGTGGAAGACGCCGCCCGCGTTGTTCACGAGGACGTCGACCGGGCCGAAGGTCTTCTCGGTGGTCTCGGTCATCTTCTCGACCTGATCGTTCTGCGTGACGTCGGTCGCGACCACCAGCACCTCACCGGGCAGCTCCTTCGCCGCGTCGGCGACCTCCTGGCCCTTCTTCGCGTCGCGCGTCGCGATCACGACGTTGGCCCCTTCCGCGGCGAAGCCCAGCACCAGGCCGCGGCCGATGCCGCCGCTTCCGCCCGTAATGATCGTGCTCTTGCCCGTGAGTCCTAGCTCCATGGAACCTCCTCGATGCCTCATCCTAGCCATCTGCGCGTGCTAGCGTCGACCGCCTCTGGAGGAGCTCAGCATGTCCGAAGCAGACGCGCCGCCGCAGAAGGCCGTCGCCGATCCCGAAACCTACCGTGAGTCGCTCGACGCCTGGATGAAGACCCAGCGACCCGAGTGGCGGGACCTGCGCGTGCACGACGTCGACATGCCGCGGGCCACCGGGTTCTCGAACGAGACGGTCTTCTTCAGCACGACGGCTTCGGAGGATGGTGTCGAGACGACGCGCAAATGGGTGGCACGGATCGAGCCGCCGGACGGAGGGCTCTTCCCCGAGCAGACGTCGCAATGCGCGATCTCATGCGAGGTGCAGCATCGCATCATGTCCGCCGTCCGCGAGACCGGCGCGGTCCCGATTCCCGAGATGCTGCCCTTCGAGCAGGATCCGTCCGTGCTCGGCCGCGGCTTCTTCGTGATGGAGTTCATCGAGGGCTTGATTCCCGCCGACGTGCCTCGATATACGCAGGAAGGATTTCTGGTCGACCTCGCGACGCCGGCGGATCGCGAGACGATGGTCCGGGACGCCTGCGAGACGATGGCCACGCTCGCGGGTCTCGACTGGAAGCAGCTCGGACTCGATTGGCTCGACGTGAGAGGCAAGGGCGATCCGACCCTGCGCGACCAGCTCGATCTCTACCGGAGCTACTGCGAGCGGGAGCTCGGAGATCGCGCACATCCCATCATCATGGCCGGGCTCGACTGGCTCGACGCGAACGCGCCGGAGTCGCCGACCGGGATCAGCTGGGGAGACAGCCGGCTCGGCAACATCATCTGGCAGGACTATCGCTGCGCGTCGGTCTGCGATTGGGAGGCGGTCTCGCTGTGTCCGCCGGAGGCGGATATCGGCTGGTTCGTGATGTTCGATCGCATGTCCCACGAAGACCTCGGCGCCGAGCGGCTCGAGGGCTTCCCGACGCGCGAGGCCCAGGTGGCGATCTGGGAGGCGGCCAGCGGGCGCTCGGTCGCGGACACGATCGACTACTGGGAGATCTTCGGGGCGATGCGCTTCGACGCGATCATGATCAAGCTCGGCGACCGGATGGTGCGCGCCGGCATCATTCCTCCGGAGCACAGCATCGCCGTCAACAACGGCACGACCGAGGCACTCGAGCGTCTGCTGGTGCGACAGGGCGTGCGAATCGGGACATGAAGGGTCGCCATCCCTCTGCCTTCGCATCGCGAGGGTCCGCGCGTGAGAGGCGGATGGTGAGAGACGGCTCTTGAGAAGCCACCCGGATGCGGCCGGGTCGAGCGGGGCCGGGCAATCCGGATCACATCGGCGGCGAAGGATCACCGCCGCGGAGGAATCGTGACATGGCAGGAGATCTCGAAGGGAAGGTCGCGCTGATCTCGGGCGGAGCGCGCGGCATGGGCGCGGAGGAAGCGCGGCTCTTCGTTTCCGAGGGCGCGCGGGTCGTGATCGGGGACGTCCTCGACGCGGAGGGCGAGAAGACGGCCGCCGAGATCGGGAAGGACGCGCTCTATGTGCATCTCGACGTGACGCAGGAGGCCGACTGGAAGGCCGCCGTGGCTCGCGTCGAGGAGCATTTCGGCCAGCTCGACGTGCTGGTGAACAACGCGGGGATCCTGCGCTTCGGCCTGCTCGAGCAGACGGAGCTCGAGGAGTACGAGCTGGTGATCCGCATCAATCAGATCGGCTGCTTCCTGGGCATGAAGAGCGCGGCCCCCGCCATGCGAAGGGCGGGGGCCGGGTCGATCGTGAACATCTCGTCGCTCGCGGGCATCAAGGGCGTCGGCGGCGCGATTGCCTACACCGCCAGCAAGTTCGCCGTGCGCGGCATGACGAAGACGGCGGCCATCGAGCTGGGCTCGGCGGGGATCCGCGTCAACTCGGTGCATCCCGGCGGCGTCGACACGCTGATGACCACCTCGATCGAGGGCAACGCGGATGCGGCCGAGCGCGAATACGATTATCCGATCCCGCGGATCGCGCGTCCCGGCGAGGTCGCGCAGCTCGTGCTCTGGCTGGCGTCGGACAAGAGCTCCTACTCGACGGGGGCCGAGTTCCTGATCGATGGCGGCGACTGCGCGGGCGACATGCCCGATGCCTTTCGGGCCGCGCTGGCCGCGCTGGGCTAGTCCCCGGGGAGCGGATCAGCCCTCCTCGTTGGTTTCGTCGCCCATGTGCTTGAGCGCTGGATAGAGGTCGGCATCCGGGTCGACCGTCGCGCCGCTTCGCACGCCCAGGCGCCCGATCGGCCTGGGCCTCGTCTCGTCGGGCTCCGGCTCGAAGGAGTCGGGCTCCGGCGGGCGCCAGCTCTCGGGATCGCAGATCGGAATCCGCCAGGCGGCGTCGGAGTCGCTGCCGAGCGCGTCGATCTCGGAGCGGGTGACGGGCTTCGAGAACAGGTAGCCCTGCATCTGGGTGCAGCCCCGGTCGAGCAACGAACGCATCTCGTCCAGGTTCTCGACGCCCTCGGCGAGGACCTCGATGCCGAGGCCGCGCGCGATATGGATGATGCCTTCGAGGATCACCCGATCGGGATCGGTCTGGGCGGCGCCCCGCACGAAGGATTGATCGATCTTGAGCAGGTCGATGTTCATGCGCCGCAGGAGCGTGAGGCTCGAGTATCCGGTGCCGAAGTCGTCGATGGCCACGCGGATTCCCAGCGCGCGGAGCTCGTCGACGACCTCGAGCGTCGCCTCGTTGGCGGCCAGGGATTCCGTCAGCTCGAGCTCGAGTCGCGACGCGGGCAGTCCGGTTTCCGTGAGCAGCTTCTGGACGCGCTGTACGAAGTTGCGCTGATCGATCTGACGGCCCGAGATGTTGACGGCGACGCGAACGTCGCGAAGCGCGTCCCAGCTGACGGCGGCCTCGCAGGCCGTCCGGAGGACCCACTCGCCCAGCTGGACCATCGCCCCGGTCTCTTCGGCGACCTGGATGAAATTCGCAGGCGACACGGTGCCGCGGGTCGGGTGCTCCCAGCGGACGAGGGTCTCGACCCCGATGATGCGTTCGGTGGCGACCTCGATTTGCGGCTGGAACATGAGATGGAGCTGGCCGGAGTGGATCGCCTCTCGGAGACCGTTCACGAGATCGAAGCGCGCGGCCGCCTTGTCGTTGAGCTCCGTGTTGTAGATGTGGACGCAATTCTTGCCCGAGTTCTTCGCCTCGTACATCGCGGTGTCCGCGCTCTGGATCAGCTGGTCGGCGTCGGTGCCGTGTTGCGGGAAGATCGAGATCCCGACGCTGGCGCTGATCCAGCACTCGTTGTCGCCGAGGTGATAGGGCTTTTCGATCTCCTTGCGGATCGAGTCGGCGAGGGCGAGGGCGGCTTCTTCGCTCTGGATCTCCTGGATCGCGGCGAGGAACTCGTCACCGCCGATGCGTGCGACGACGTCGCTCTTGCGAATCACACCCTGGAGTCGTCGCGCGACGTCGGTCAGCAGCTCGTCTCCGATGGCGTGGCCGAGGTTGTCATTGATCGCCTTGAAGCCGTCGAGGTCGAAGAACATCACGGCGAGCTGGGACTCCCGGCGCTGCGCGGTCGCGATCGTAGTTTCGAGATGCTCCATGAAGCGATAGCGATTCGGAAGCTCGGTCAGCGAGTCATGGGTCGCGAGGAAGCGGTGTCGCTGCTTGGCCTGGGTCAGGTCCTGCAGGATCCGATGGCGCTCGATGGCATGCATCAGCGTTCGCGAGATCAGCTCTGGTGTGACCTCGCCCTTGGCGAGGTAGTCCTGCGCTCCCGCGCGAGCGGCGCGCATCGCCGTCTCTTCGTCCCGCTGATAGGTGAGCACGATGATCGGAACGCTCGAGGCCGCGGCGCGCGCGCGCATGAGTGAGTCGAGTCCGTCCGCCTCGTGGACCGACAGATCGATCAACATCGCGTCGAAGCTCTGTTCCTGCAGCTTGAAGAGCGCCTCCTCGACCCGAAGCACTCGCGTGATCACGAATTGCGTGCCGGCGGGCCGGCTGAGGACCTCATCGAGTCGCCTCGAAGTGAGGTCGTCCTCCACCACGACGAGCAGGGAGAAACTCCCTTCGTCGGCGGGGGGCTCTGGCGCTTGGTTCGACATGGGTGGACTGCGTTCCGAGTTCGAGCGTTGCGTTCCGTGTCGCTCTTCATCGGTCGCTCGGCGCGAAAGATCGAGCCTCGAAGCCTTCCCCTAAGGGAAAACCGGGCCGAGCCTGGCGCATGCGACGAAGGGCCGCGATCGCATGCACCCGGTCTGCGTGCGATCAGGCCTGACCGCGCACCTCGTCGAGCGAGGGGCCGATCCGGTCCGCGATCTTGTTCATCGCCTCGACGTCGAAGCCGAAGACCCGAGCCGCGTTCAGGCCCAGGATGTCGCGCACCTCCTGCTCGCTCTCGACCTGGCCGAAGGTCGCCTGGAGCGACTCCATCGTGTGCGGCCAGGTGCCTTCGAGATGCGGGTAATCCGAGCCCCACATCAGCTTGTCCACACCGATCTGATGGCGCAGCGCGCAGTCTTCCGGTGACAGCATCGAGGCCCCGAAATAGCATTGCCGCGCGAAGTACTCGGACGGCTTGAGCGACAGCCCGGTGCCGAAATACTTGAAGAGGTCCGACGTGTAGTGCTTGTCGAAGGTCTCGAGGCGATCGAGGATCCAGCGCGAGCCCTGCTCGGTCATGACGAGCTTCAGATTGGGATAGCGCTCGAAGACCCCGGCCCAGGTGAAGCAGGTGAACGCACGATTGGCGTACCACGAGACCTCGCACACGAACATCGCCGTGGCGGCCGGGCTGTCGCCGTAATCCGGTGACCAGCCGGAGTGGGTGTGCACGGGCATGTCGAGCTCTTCGCAGGTCGCCCAGAGCGGCTCGTAGCGGGGGTCGTGGTAGTAGGCGTTGTCGCCGGTGCCTGCAGGGATCAGCACGCCGCCCCAGAGCCCCATCTCCTTCGCGGCGATCGTGTCCTTGACCGCGACGTCGACGTCCTCGACCGTGATCATGGCGACGCCGGCGTGGCGGCCGGGGTTCTCGTTGCAGAGATCCGCGAGCCAGCGGTTGTAGGCGCGCTGCCCCTCGAGATTCTGCGCCGGGTCGACCTTCGTGCGGTACTGGAGGAGGCCGCCGCCGAAGGGCGCCTGCTGCGGGAAGATCACTTCGCCGGCAATCCCGTCGCTCTCGAGCTGCTCGATGCGCATCGCGGGATCCCACTCGCCCTCGATCGCGCGCAACACCGACTCGTCCTTGTTGCGCGCGTCCTCGGCCTCCTGGTCGTAGAACGTGCCGGTCCGCGCCTCCATCTCCGCTTCGTAGGCGGCCTGCCATTGGTCATAGGCTGCGCGCAAGCCCTTCGGAAGGTACTCGCGATAGGTGGCGGGCTGCGCGCCGGCGTGGCAGTCGGCGCTGATGATCATCACGTTCTCGGAGGAAAGACGAGTGGCGTTGGACATGGTCGAATCTCCTTGGATGAACCGGGAAGCTAGCGCGTCGGGGCGGTTCGTCGTGGTCGGCGGCGAGATCATCCACGGCAACCGCGCACACGCAGATCGATGCGGCCCTGGCCGACCTCGGCTACGCGGTCGAGCGCCGGGCGCGTATCGAGTGACCCGACCGGCCCGCCGGGGTCACGGGATGCGCTGCTTGACCCAGGCCGCCACGCGCTCCATCGCCTCGGTCGCTTCCGGGAAAGCGCCGCAGAGTCCGACGTATCCGTGGACCATCTCCGCGGCCACGTCGACGATGACCGAGACGCCCTCCCGGCTGGCACGCAATGCGAGCCGCGTCGAGTCGTCGGAGGTCGTATCGATCTGGCCCACGGACAGGTACATCGGCGGCAGGCCGGTGAGCTTGGCATGGAAGGGCGAGATCCCCGGGTCGCGGAGATCCCCGTTCGGTCCCGCGTAGTCCCTGAACCGCGCACGCACCCACTCGGCCGTCACGAAGGGATCCCGGCCGCGAGGATGGAGCGCCGCGTCGCCGGTCTGCTCGGCGTCGAACCAGGGCGTCAGCCCGACGAGTCCGGCGGGCAGCGGATCGCCGGCGTCGCGCAGGGCGCAGAGAGCGGAGAGGCCCAGCGCGCCGCCGCAGGAGTCGCCTACGAACATGATCTTCTTCGAGTCGATGCCCTGCGCCAGCAGCGCCCGGTACGCCGTGATCGTGTCGTTCATCGCCTGGGGGTAGGGCGCTTCGTCGGCCCAGGTCCACTGGAAGCACACGACCTTCGCGCCCATGTGCCGCGACATGTGCTCGCCGTAGTCGAGGTAGTGGTCGATGATCGTCGAGACGAAGGCGCCGCCATGCACGTGCAGCACGACGCGCTCGCTGTCCGCGTTCTCGGGCGTGAAGATCCACTTGGCCGCGACGCCATCGAGGTCTGCGTCCTCGACGACCGTCCCCGGGCTCGCCGAGCTCGGGTGGATCGCGTGCATCTTCTCGCGGACGATCTCGACCGGATCGTTGTGGTCGACGTTGCCGCCCGGGATCGCTGCCATCAGTGCGTCGTGCTCTTTGCTCGCCATCGCGTGGGTCTCCGTCGAGGTCGTGGAATCAGGGGGCGATTATAAGCGGGTTTCAGCTGCGCCGGGGGCTCGAAGCCGCCGCCGGCTGCAGCCGCTCGCAACGCGCGCGCAGGCGACGCGACGTCGGCCGTGGGCCGATTGCCGAGACCCGGGGCGGAGGGGTAGAGTGAGGCCGAACCCATCCCCGGAGAATCGCCATGGCCGCTGCCCCCGACATCTCGAACGAGAGCCTCTTCGATCGCTGCAAGCCGATCGACGTCGACACCCACATCACCGAGCCGCCCGACGTCTGGACCGCGCGCGTCTCGACGAAGAAATGGGGCGACAAGGTCCCCCACATCAAGCACATCGACGGTCGCGACATCTGGATGATCGGCGATCAGATGGCGGGCGGTCCCGGCTTCACGACGGCGGCGGGATTCGACGGCTCGTACCCCGAGTTCCGAGAGGGCTACCACGACATTCCGAAGAGCAGCTTCGACGCGAAGGAACGCCTTCGGTACATGGACGAAGAAGGCATCTGGGCCGCCGTCCTCTATCCGAACGTCGGCGGCTTCGGCTCGGGCGGCTTCCTCAAGCTCGGTGAGCCCGAGCTGATGCTCGAGTGCGTGCGCGCCTACAACGACTTCCTCGTCGACTGGTGCAGCGAAGACCCGAACAGACTCGTGCCGGTCGCCGCGATGCCGTTCTGGGACGTGAACGAATGCGTGAAGGAGATCCATCGCGCCGCCTCGATCGGCCACAAGTCGATCCTCGCGTGCTCGGAGCCGCAGGCCTTCGGCGAGCCGCGCCTGGCCGATCGACATTGGGATCCCTTCTGGGCGGCGGTCAACGAGACGGGTCTCTCGATCAGCTTCCACATCGGCGCGGGCGACCTCTCCGACATCACCCAGGATCCCTGCAACCTCGGACAGAAGGCCGCGTTCTCGCGCGTCTCCTCGACGATCTTCATGCAGAACATGGGCTGCATCGCCGACGTGATCTACGGCGGCGTCTGCCATCGCTATCCGGAGCTCAAGCTGGTCTCGGTCGAGAGCGGCGTCGGATGGATTCCGGCCTTCCTCGAAGCCTGCGATTGGCAGTTCACGAACGGCCAGGTGCGCCGCGACCACCCGGAATACGATCTGCTGCCGAGCGAGTACTTCAAGCGCCAGATCTATGCCTGCTTCTGGTTCGAGAAGCAGGCGCTGCGGTCGACGATCGAGCAGATCGGCGACAACCTCTGCTGGGAGACCGACTTCCCGCATCCGACCTGCCAGCATCCCGGCCCGGCGAACGGATTCTCGCAGCACCCGCGCGACTACATCAACGACACGATCGGCGACCTCGACGAGGCGCTGGTCGCGAAGGTGCTGCACGGCAACGCCGCCAAGCTCTACGGCCTCGACTGAGCCGAGCGGGAGCGCTCCGCGTTGGCGACGCGCGCGTCCGGGACGGCGAGACGCAGGGGCCCTCGCGCCCTGCTGTGGTGGGGCGGGCTGTGCGGCAGCGCTCTGTCGGCCATGATCGCACTCGCCTCGCCGCCGGCCTCCGCGATCGATCCCGGGACGGCCCCCGAGCAGCAGGTCTCGCCCGGCGCCCAGGGTCGGGCGGATGCGGCGACGCGTCGCTTGTGGCGTGCGGCCGCGGCAGGCCGCATGGGCTCCGTGCGCAAGGCGCTCGAAGCGGGCGCCCGCATCGACGAGAACCGGGCGGTCTTCGTCGGGCAAGCGAGCGAGCAGACGCCGTTGGTGGCCGCGGCGCTGCGGGGTCATGAGCGCGTCGTGCGACTGCTGCTCGAGCGCGGCGCCGATCCCGCGATCCCCGAAAAGGACGGATTCACCGTCTGGCACGCCGCTGCCTTCCAGGGCCGGACCCCCGTGCTCGAAGTGCTCGACGAGCTCGCAGTGCCGGGATACGGCCTCTCGCCCGTGGACGGCTACGCGCCGCTGCACCGTGCCGCCTGGGGCACCACCCCCCGCCACGTCGATGCGGTCCGCTATCTGATCGGCCCGGCCGGGCGGGCGTGCGACGTGCGGGCCGCGGACGGCAAGACACCGCTCGACGTGGCGAAGCGCGCAGACACGAAGGCGCTGCTGGCAGCCTGCCTCGCGAACGGCCACTCTGTACCCGGCGGCGCGAGCGAGCAAGCGCCGCGCGCCATGGATTCCAGATCGGACCACTGAGGGTCGTCAGGAGCCGGGCGCCCGCCGCGCGGCGTGCATGCAGAGGAGCGAGGTTCGTCGATGAGTCGTTTTCCTTTTGGCATTCCATTTGGCTGGTATCCGGTTGCCTGGAGCTTCGAGGTCGAGGCGGGCGCCGTCGAGAAGCGACGTTATTTCGACCGCGAGCTCGTGGTGTTCCGGGGCGAGTCCGGCGAGGTGCACGTGCTCGACGCCTACTGCCCGCATCTCGGTGCTCATCTCGGTGTCGGCGGCCGCGTCGAAGGCGACGCGATCCGGTGTCCCTTTCACGGCTGGCGATTCGCGGGGAGCGGGGAATGCGTCGAGATTCCCTACGCGAAGCGCATTCCGGCGAACGCCCGCGCCGTTGCCTATCCCTCGCGAGAGCAGGGCGGCGTCATCTGGGCCTGGTATCACCCGAAGCAGGCGGAGCCCGGCTTCGAGCCGCCCGAGGTGCCGGAGTACGGCGCGGAGGACTGGACCGAGGACTGGACCGCCTACGACTGGACGGTCCGGACCCATCCGCAGGAGGTGGCCGAGAACAGCGTCGACTGGCCGCATTTCCACGCCGTCCATCTGATGGAGCCGCCGCCGGAGCGGGAGGTTCGCTTCGAGGGGCACGAGATCCGCTGGGAGGCGGCGACCCGCAAGAAGGTCACGACGATGGATGGGGCGGCGGACGAGATTCGCGTGATCGGTCGGAATCCCGGGCTCGGCTCGAGCTATGTCCGCTACGCGGGGATGGGCGAGACGGTCATCATCATGGGCATGACGCCGATCGACAACGACACCATGCACATGCGCTTCGGGGTGATCGGCAAGAAGGCGGGCCGATCGGACGAGGAGATGGCGGTCTTCCACAAGTCCTACGCAGACGACATGGCCTTCGCAGTCGAGCAGGATTTCCCGATCTGGGAGAACAAGACCTATCAGCCCGCGCCCAGGCTCTGCGAGGGCGACGGGCCGGTCTCCGATTTTCGTCGCTGGGCGTCGCAGTTCTACGTCGACGCCTGATCGCTCTCGGCCCCGCCTCGGCCGGAGCGCCGATCAGGGGCTCTTGATCTTCGGCGCCTCGATCAGCTCGAGCATCGCGCCGTCCGGATCGCGGAAGAACACCGCGTGCAAGCCGTCGATCATCGGGATGTCCGGCCCCATCGTGAGCCAGCACGCGCCGGAATGTTCGACGCCCAGGCGATCGAGCTCCGCGCAGGCCGCGGCCGCGTCCGAGATCAGGAACGCCATCCGGAAGGGGCCGAGGTGGTTGGCCTCGACGAGGGGCGTGCCGATCGGCTCGGGCTTCTTCCACTCGAGCAGGTCGAGGATCAGGGATTCCGGGTTGCCGCCCACGGCGAGAAAGTCCGCGCGATAGCGGCACTCGCCCTCGATCCCGAATCCCTCGCCGGAGGCCGGCGGCGGCTCGGCGCGCGGGGCGATCGCGGTCACGCCGAGCACGCGCTGGTACCAGGCGGAAGAGAGGTCGAGGTCGCTGCAGTTGATGTTCACGTGCGACAGACGTACCGGGCCGGGGCGCTCGACGAACTCGATGCAGGTGCCGTCCGGATCGTCGCAGCAGAAGAACTTGACGCTCTGGTCGGCGAGCACCGGTACCTCGACCGGAGCGCTTCGGCTATGCACGCCCTCCGCCTCGAGTCTGGCATGCAGCCCATCGAGGTCTTCGGCCGCAAGGCAGATGCGCATGAAGCCCAGATGGTTGGCTTCCGGATGCGGTCGCCCGATCGGCCTGGGCTCCTGCCACTCGAGCAGGTCGATCGCGGGGCCGGCCTGCCCTCGATCGTCGTGCAGCAGGTAGGCGTCCCACACGACCCGGCCGGGAAGCCCGAAGCCGGCTCCTTCCTGGGGCTCGGGCCTGGTATGCGACTGCGGCGTCAGGCCGACGAGGTCACGGTAGAAAGCCATCGACCGCTCGAGATCCGAGCAGTTGATGTTGATGTGGGTGACGGCGAGCAGGTCGAGGGCCATACGGTGACTCCTTGGGTTGCGGGCGAGCCTACTGCTTTCGGCCCCGTTCCATGATCGCGGCGCGGCGCTGGCCGATCTCGGCGCTGTCGATCTTCTTCGAGGACTCGATGCCGGTCTGGAGCTCGAACTCCATCGCGTCGTCGAAGAGCATCGAGTAGCCCGTGTCGATCATCGTCTTCACCTGCTCCATGATGCCGGGAACGCAGCTGCAGATGTCCGCCGCCAGCGCGCGAGCTTCGGCGAGCAGCGCCTCGGGCTCGCAGATCCGGTTGGCGAGTCCCCATTCGTAGGCGCGCTCGGCGGAGAGCGCGTTGCCCGACAGGCTCACTTCCTTGGCGCGGTTGATGCCGATCAGTCGCGGGAGTCGTTGGGAGAGGCCCCAGCCGGGCACGATGCCGACGCGGGCATGGGTATCGAGGAATTTCGCGCCGCGGGCCACGAAGATCATGTCGCAGGCGAGCGCGAGCTCGAAGCCGGCGGTCGCCGCGGCTCCGTTCACGGCTGCGATCACTGGGCCCGAGAAGGCCGCGATGTTCTCCCGCATGGCGTCCTGCCCCGCGACCGAGAGCTCGTAGCCTGATTGTCCGTCGCTGCCGCCGCCGATCTCCTTGAGGTCCATGCCGGCACAGAAGGCACGACCCGCGCCCGTCAGCACGATCGCCCGCGTGTCGGGGTCGGCTTCGAGCTCGGCGAAGGCCTGGCCGATCGCGAGGCGCAGCTCCGCGTTCAGCGCGTTCATCTGGTCGGGACGGTTCAGCGTCACGGTCGCGATCTGATCTTGGCGCTCGACGAGCAGGACGGATTCGGACATGAGAGGACCTCCGGAGAGAATGGGGTTTCGTCGGCCGCGTTTCAGGCGTCGTGGGCGTTCACGCGCAGACCACCGTCGACGCAGAGGATCTCGCCCGTGACGAAGGACGAGCGGTCCGAGCAGAGGTAGACCACGGCATCCGCAATCTCCTGCGGTCGGCCGAAGCGGCGCATCGCGTGCTGCTCTTCGGTGGACTTGCGGATCTCGGGATAGGCTTCGAGGTAGCCCGACATGCCGGGGGTCTCGATGCCGCCCGGCGCGACCGAGTTGACGCGAATGCCGCGGGTCGCGTACTCGGCGGCGGCGGTCTTCGTGAGCGCGATGACGCCACCCTTGCTGGCGGCGTAGGCCGCTTGCGTGACCTGCCCCTTGATCCCCGAGAGCGACGAGATGTTCACGATCGAGCCGCCGCCCGAATCGATCATGGCCGGAATCTCGTATTTGAGACATAGCCAGACGCCCGTCAGCGAGACGGCCAGGCAGCGGTCCCAGCGCTTGCGGTCGAGCTCGTGGGTCGGGTGGAAGCCCGCGCCGAGCGCCGCGTTGTTCGAAACGCAATGCAGCGCCCCGAAGCGATCGAGCGTGCATCGGACCATCTCGGCGACGCTCTCTTCGTCGGACACGTCGGCCACGACGCAGAGCGCCTCGAAGCCTTCGGACTCGATCTCGTCCGTGGTCGCGCGCGCGGCCTCCTCGTTCCAGTCCGCCACGACGACGCGCGCGCCCTCACGGGCAAAGCTCAGCGCGGTGACGCGGCCGATGCCGCTGCCGGCTCCGGTGACCAGACCGACCTTGCCTTCGAGCAGCCCACTCATCCTGCCCGCTCCTCTCGGGGCCGAGCCTCGCCGAGGCCACGACTTGCACCGCTGATACCGGCCACGGGGGCATCGGACATGGGACCCTCCAAGCTGAGATGGGCTGGACGCGGCATGCGCCGGGATCGCGCAGCGAGTCTCGCGAATCCGATCGTCGACGGCCGCCCCTATTTCCGGGCTTTTCGCCCGAGCATCAGAAGAAAACTGCGCCGCGATCGGACTTGGCCGATCCAGGCGCGGTCCGTAGACTTTTCGAAGTCGCGTTGGGTGGCGGCCTTCCTTGATGCGTTCCGCTGGGACGCGCCGCAGTCGCGGTCTCCTCGTCGAACGAGGCCCTGCGCCGATTGGGACGAAGCATGGGTCGGGTTCGATATGCCAGGAGCGTGCGGGATCTCGAAGCGAGCGCGCGCGCCGAGGCGGCGGGTCGCGAGGCTACCGTGCGGTCGATCCGATGCGTGTACGAGACGGATGCCGAGGTCGCGGCCGCGGTCGTGCCGAAGCCGCTCGAGGTCGGAGCCCGGCCCGAGGTCTGCCTGTCGTTCGAGGCGGTCGAGAGGACGATGGCGTCTGGAGGAGAGATCGAGGTCCGCTCCGCGAGCTTCGGGGTGCGCGTCGAGTACGACGACAAGCCGGGGACCTATCTGCTGACGAGGCCGATCTCGGAGGAGTCGGAAGTTTCGCTCAGCCGGGAGCGTTTCGGAGAGCCTACGAAGCTCGCGCGGATCGAGTTCGATCTCAGCCACGGGCCGAAAGCCGACTCGGTCGCGGCGAGCGTCGAGCGTATGGGCGTTCGGTACCTCGCGGCGATGGGACGCTGTGTCGAGCCGCTCGGTCCGCGAAGCACGACCGATTACGCCTATTGCTTCAAGGCCTTCCCCGCCAGCGCGGAGGGCCAGGGCTTCGATCAGGATCCCCAGCTCGTGCGCCTCGAATGGCGTCATCGATTCGAGCAGGTCTGGCGCCTCGACGGGGGCATCGAGCTCTGGGACTCGCCCTTCGATCCGGTGTCGGATCTGCCCGTTCGACGCGTCGCGTTGCTCGAGTACGCTGTGGGAAAGGTCGCGTTCTCGGGTCGCGTGCTGCGACCGGTGCCGGGGGAATGGCTCCTGCCCTTCCTGCACCAACGCTACGACACGCCGAGAACCGAGGGCGTGGAAGTCTGATTCGGCATGCGCTCCCGGCAACCGATTCGATGAGAAGACGAGGGAGAGAGATGGGGAGGATGGATCGGTGAAGCTCGAGAATCGCGTTGCGGTCGTCACGGGAGCCGGGTCGGGAATCGGCCGTGAGATCTCGCTGCATTTCGCGCGGGAGGGGGCACGGATCGCGGCCGTCGATCTGAGACCGCAGGCGGCGGAGGAGACGGTCTCGATGTTGCCGGGCACGGGGCATTTCGTGGCCGAGGTCGACGTGTCTTCGGGACCCTCGGTGGTGGAGATGTTCGGGCGGGTGGATGCCGAGTTCGGCCGCGTCGACATCCTCGTGAACAATGCCGGGGTCGATCACATCCCGGGCGACGGGCGGGAGAAGCTGCTCGAGACCGGTCAGCAGACGATCCACATGAGCGACGAGGGCTTCACCCGGCTCATGGCGATCAACGTGAACGGCGTCTTCTTCTGTCTGCGGGAGGCGATCCGGATCATGCAACGCGAGCAGATCCCCGGAAACATCATCAACATGTCCTCGATCGCCGGTCTCTCGCCCAATGGAAACGTGAGCTATGCGGCTTCGAAGGCCGCCGTGCTTGGAATCACACGCGCCACCGCGCGGGAGCTCGGGCGATTCGGAATTCGCGTGAACGCGATCTGTCCGGGGGTGATCGACACGCCCATGACGGCGGGTGTTCCCGATCCGATGCTGGCACCACTGCTTCGCGCGACGCCCCTCGGTCGCAAGGGCGAGCCTCGCGATATCGCGACGACCGCCGTCTTTCTCGCGAGTGACGACAGCAGCTTCATCACCGGCCAGTGGATCTCGCCCAATGGTGGCCTCGTGATGCAATGACGCCCGAGGCGCCACGACGGCCGCGTCGCCCGGCTCCTTCCCTCTGACTTCCATCCGACAGCCAACCGGAGAACGATCGATGCAGAAGCTCTACTACCTCCTCTTCCACGACCCCGAGACCGACGGCACGAAGCTTCGGGAAGCTCTGTGCGAGACGGCCGTGCCAGCACTGCGCGCGAGCGGGGCGAGCGAGATCACCGTCTTCGGATCGGATGCGGACGTCGCTGCGGGGTCGCCGGTGCGCCAGGTGGATCCCCCGATTCGCGCGATCGTGTCCTTCTGGCTCGAGGATGCGGGGGACCGCGGCCCTGCGGAGAAGGCGCTCTCCGCCCACGCGCAGGGGATCGCGGGCTACCTGGTCTGCGAGTCCCGCCCGATGGTTCACGAACGGAAGAAGGGCCAGCGGACGCCGGGCATGACCCAGATCTCGTGCATCACGAAGCGAGCGGACATCAGTCAGGAGGAGTTCATCCGCATCTGGCACGGTGATCATCGTCAGGTCGCGATCGACACCCAGTCGACCTTCGGATACGTGCGCAACGAGATCTTCCGCGCCTTGACGCCGGGCGCGCCGGATCAGTGGGACGCCTTCGTCGAAGAGTTCTTCCCGATGGGCGCACTGACCGACCAGAAGATCTTCTATGACGCGCAGAGCCAGGAAGAGTACGAGCAGAACTTCAAGACGATGATGGCGAGCTGCGCGCGATTTCTGGATCACGGCCCGATCGAGGTCACCTTCCTCTCCGAATACTATATGGGCTAGGCGGGCTAGGCGGACCAGGTCATCTGCCGGCGCTCGGATCGCTCGCTGGCGGTGGCGCGAGGCGCTACTTGCAGAGGCCGCCGCCGAGCGCAGCGTAGGGCTCGCAGTCGTAGATCAGCCGCCCGGCTTCGCCGTGCTGGTAGTCGAGAATGCGCAGGGCCTCCTTGGGCGGCATTCCCGGCGCCGGCTCGCTCTGCAGCTTCTCGATCGGGATCGGGTAGTCGACCCAGTCCTTCGGTGCGCGCCATCCCGGCGGCGGCACCAGCTCGTGTCGCGTGCCCGCAACCGGGTACATCGTTCGCCAGTGATGGATCGCCCGCGCCATGTCGGCGACCCGTTCGGGCTCCGCAGAGGCTCGGTTGACACGCTCTTCGGGGTCCTCGTCGAGCTTGAAGAGCCAGCTCTGTACGTCGGCGGACAGCAGACCCTGCTCGATGCGCTGGACGAGCTTCCACTCGTCGTCGAGGGCGGTCACGTTGAAGACGCCGCGAATCGGAGTCTCCGAGGCGAAGAAGAGCAGCTTCTCGCGAGGCATCTTCTCGCCTCGCGCAATCGCCGGCCATAGGCTCCGCCCGTCGAGCTCGAAGCGGTTGCGCCGCTCGACGCCAGCCGCCTCGGCAATCGTCGGAAATACGTCCATCGCCGACATGATGCTGTCCACACGGCTGCCCGCTTCGATCTTCGCGGGCCAGCGCATCACCGAGACCACCCGGATCCCGCCCTCGAAGGTGTCTCCCTTTCCCCCGCGCAGCGGCACGTTGTCCGCACCGCCGGTCGCATAGGCCGCGCCGCCGTTGTCGCTGAAGAAGAGCACGATCGTGTCCCGCGTGAGGCCCTCTTCGTCGAGGGTGTCGAGGACGCGTCCCACGGCCTGGTCCATCGCGTCGACGACGGCGGCATAGACCGGTCGCGCGCTCTTCTGGAGCAGCAGCTTGCGGAACATGCGTGACTGGTCGGTCTGCTGGCTGCGCGCGGGCTCGCGGTCGTCCTCCATGTCCGCGTACTTCTCGAGGAGGTCCTTCGGCGCGTCGAGCGGGGTATGCGGAGCGATGAAGGGGACGTAGAGAAAGAAGGGCTTTTTCTTGTCGCGCTCCCGGATGTAGCGGCTGGCCTCGTCGCCCAGCAGGAAGGTCTCGTAGCCCTCTTCGTCGATCGTGACGCCGTTGCGCTGGAAGTCTCGGCCGCCCTGATTTCCGAAGGGCGGGAAGTATCCGACCTCGGTATGAAGGTGGCCATAGAAATGTTCGAAGCCGCGCGAGCGTGGGGTGTAGGTTTCCTGCGCGTGGCCGAGATGCCACTTGCCGACCATCGCGGTCTGGTAGCCGGCCGCCTGGAACGATTGCGGCATGAAATGCTCGTCGGGATGAACGCCGTTCGTCATCCAGGGCATGATCACGCCGTAGGCGACGCCGAGGCGCATCGGGTCTCGTCCGGTCATCAGCGCCGCGCGTGTCGGGGAGCAGATCGGTGTCGAGTAGAAGCGGTGGAGCTCGGCCCCTTCGCGCGCGAGCCGATCGATCGAAGGGGTTTCGATCGTCTCCTCCCCGTGGAAGCCGACGTCGGACCAGCCCAGATCGTCCGCCAGGAAGATCACGACGTTGGGATGTTGCAGCGCCTCGGCATGGACGTTCCCGGCGAGCGAGCTGAGCACGAGGCAGAGCAGCGAGACGGCGAGGGACGTGCGGGTGCAGAGGCGAGTGAGGGGCATAGCGGGCTCCAGCCACGGGTTGTCGGATCGACGCGCCGCATGCTACCGCACGCCCGATGCGACGGTTGACGCTCGCAGGACTCCGGCCCACCATCGACGAGTTGGCCGGACATGAGAAGCCTGGGCTTCGCGGGCTTCGAGTCGGGGAGGCGCGCATGCGTTCTGGAGCTCGGAAGGATTCGAGGCGACGCAGCAGACGCAGCAAGAGCGGCGTGCTCCGTATGGACGCGCTGATGCCGCGCGTGCTCGCCGTCGCCGGCGCGATTCTATTCGCCTCGGTCTCTGCACCGCTTGCGCGCGACTACAGCGAGGCGCGCGAAGAGTGCAGTCAGTATCAACCGCTGCGTCAGCCCTTCTTCGGTGATACGCACGTCCATACGGTCTACAGCTTCGACGCCAACGGTCAGGACACGCGCAATACGCCCCGTGACGCCTACCGCTTCGCGAAGGGCGAGCGGGTGGGACTCCAGCCCTACTCGGCGGACGGAACGCCACAGCGCACGGCCCAGCTGCGTCGCCCCCTCGACTTCACCGTGCTCTCGGATCACGCCGAGCTCCTCGGGGAGATCAGGATGTGCTCGACCCCGGGCTCACCGGCGTACGGATCGGACCTGTGCTGGATCTATCAGAATTTTCGCGGCATGACGTTCAGCTTCTTCGCCGTGCGGAACATGATGATGCGCGACCGGTTCGAGTTCTGCGGTCCGGACGGCTCGCTCTGTCTCGAGCAGGCCAAGCTGGTCTGGAACGACATCCAGGCGGCGGCCGAAGAGGCCTACGATCGGACCTCGCAATGTTCGTTCACGAGCTTCGTCGGCTACGAATGGACCGCGTCCGTCGGCAATGGCGAGAACCTGCATCGAAACGTGGTCTTCCGAAACGAGAAGGTGCCCGGGCTCCCGCCGAGCTGGGTCGATACGCCTGCGGCCACCGATCTGTGGGCCCATCTGCAGCGGGATTGCATCGATGGCGTCGAGGGCTGCGACGCGCTGACGATTCCGCACAACTCCAATATCAGCGGGCCCGGCTTGATGTTCGCCTCCGCCCGCTTGACCGGACCCCAGGACATCGACGTCGCCGTCGATCGACAGGAAGCGGAGCTCCGCCAGCGCTGGGAGCCACTCGTCGAGATCATGCAGCACAAGGGCGATTCGGAATGTCTGCCCGGTCGAGACACGAAGGACGAGGCGTGCGGCTTCGAGAAGCTGCCGTACAACAGCTTTGCCGGCGTTGGCCGAGTGGCGGCGTCCGGTCTGGAGTCGAGGCTTCCGGGCGCACCGGATCTCACGCCCGATCCGCGCGCCTTCGTGCGCGAAGCGCTCAAGAAGGGCCTGGTCCTCGAGGGCGAGCTCGGCGTCAACCCTCTGAAATACGGGATCATCGCGAGCACCGACACGCATCTCGGCACGCCCGGTCTCGTCGCCGAGGATGACCCGAAAGGCCACGGCGGTGCGGGCAGCCGCAAGACCGTCGGTCTGCCCGACGACCTGGAGTTCAACCCCGGTGGACTCGCCGTGCTCTGGGCGGAGGAGAACAGTCGGGACTCGCTGTTTGCTGCGATGCAGCGTCGTGAGGCCTACGGAACCAGTGGGACCCGTCCGATCGTGCGCTTCTTCGGCGGCTGGGATCTCGAAGAAGACATGTGCGGGCGGACGGATTTCGCGGCGGAGGGCTATGCGAAGGGAGTTCCGATGGGCGCAGATCTTCCGAAGCGCGAAGCGGGCGCCGGGGGTCCGAGCTTCGCCGTCTGGGCACTCCAGGATCCCGGGACCGACGGCGCGCCGGGCAGCGAGCTGCAGCGGATCCAGATCGTGAAGGGCTGGGTCGAGAACGGCGAGCGCCGAGAGAAGGTGCTCGACGTGGCCGGCGGCGAGAACGGTGCGAGCGTCGACCTTGCGACCTGCGAGCCGAAGGGAGCGGGCGCTTCGCAGCTCTGCAGCGTCTGGCGCGACGTCGACTTCGAGTCCGACCAGCGAGCCTTCTACTATGCCCGGGTGCTCGAGAACCCGACCTGTCGCTGGAGCCAGCATCTGTGCGCCGAGGCCGCCGTCGATTGCCAGGATCCGTCGACGATCACGGCGGGCTTCGAGGGATGCTGCAGCCCGCGGCACCAGCCCGTGATCCAGGAGCGCGCCTGGACCTCGCCGATCTGGTACACGCCCTGACCCGTGGGCAGCGATCCCTGGAGGAGGGGATCGCCGGGAGGAGACGATCGGGGGCGTGAGATCGTCGACGACGGCGATGACTGGCTCGACGCCGAGGTCAAGCGCCCGGCCGGGTTCATCCAGGCCTTCTCCCATCGCCCGGGTGGCTCGGCGCAGTCGAAGTCGCGACCATGCCTGCGCGGAAGCTGCACCTCTCGGGTGTCTTGCCGCGCTGCGTCAGGAGCAGAGCGTCTCCCGAGCCCCGTCGGTCGCGAGCCGGCCCGCGGCCGGATACGGGAAGGGCTCCAACTTGCATGGACGTCTTGCTAGCGGAGGACGTCGAGCCTAGCCTCTCGAAACCAGTGACGACTCAAGGAGCCGCCAGACTCGGACGCGCCCAACGTTCGTGATCGAAACCTCGATCGAGCAACCCACCCCCTCCCGATCCAGCCGCGAGACGCGCCGGCCGCCGTGCCGCGCGATGATGCCCTCGACGGACTCATGGCGAGACGCCGCCGATCGGAGCAGAGGCAGGGGCTGCGGACCCCGGCGCATTTCGACCGAGCCCTGGATGCTCTCTGAGCTTCGCAAGGCGAGACGAACGACGACGCCCGGAGGCGTCAGGAGGATACTCGATGCGTGGCAATCGGATGCGAGAGACAGCGCAGAGCGAAGTGAACATGACGCCCATGCTGGACGTGGTGTTCATCATGCTGATCTTCTTCATCGTGACCGCGTCCTTCGTGAAGGAGGCGGGCGTGGACGTGATTCGGCCTCCCGCCAAGACGGCGATCTCCAAGGACAAGGGCAATATCCTGATCGCGATCACCGAGAACGGTCAGATCTGGATCGATCGGCGGCAGGTCGATCCCCGCTCGCTGCGCGCGAACATCGAGCGCCTCCACGGCGAGAACCCGCAAGGCGCAATCGTGGTCCAGGCGGACCAGAAGTCCCAGAACCATCTGCTCGTCCAGGTGATGGATGCCGCAAAGGCGGCGGGCGTCAACCAGATCTCCATCGCCGCCGACGACAGCTGAAGCTCGGCTGCCCTCGCTTCGGGACGCCGCTCAGACGGGCCGTTCGCCCGTGATCGTGACGCGATACATCAGTCGCTCGAAGTCCGCGTAGTCGTCGATCGCGTAGTGCTGTAGCCAGCGGTTGTCCCAGATCGCGACCGAGCCGTTCTCCCAGCGCAGCCGGCAGGTCAGCTCCGGTCGGGTCGACACGTCGTAGAGCATGCGCAGCAGGCCGTCGCTCTCCGGGGGCGAGAGGCCGACGATGCGTTGCGTGAACATCGGATTCACGTACAGGCTCTTGCGGCCGGTGACGGGATGCGTGCGGACGACGGGGTGCTCGACCTCGTCGTAGATCGCGTCGCTGAAGGTGTACTGGATGGCGGTCTCGCCGTTGTACTTGCCTTCGCCGGTGGTCTTCGGGTCGTAGGCCGTCCGCGCGCTGTGCACGGCGCGAAGCGGCTCGAGGAAACGCTTCAGCGGCTCCGAGAGCAGCTCCCACGCCCGCTCCATCGAGGCGTAGATCGTATCCCCCCCGACCGCCGGAACCGTCACGCCATAGAGCACGGTGACGCTGCTGGGGCGTTCGAAGAAGCTGTTGTCCGTATGCCAGGAGGTCCCGAAGAAGGCCCGCTCGCCGGCCGGCTTCAGCACCCGGATGATCTCGGGATGCTCCTCCATGCCCTTCGCGATCGGATGTACGTCCGGTGTGCCGAAGATCTTCGCCAGCGCGATCTGGCTGTCATGGGTGAGCTTCTGATCGCGGACGCAGAGCACGCCGTAGCGGTAGAAGGCGGCGAGCAGCGCCTCCTGCTCCGCCCCAGCGAGGGGTCGGGACAGGTCCAGACCTCGGATCTCGGCGCCCAGCGCACCGGACAGGCCGCGAATCTCGAAAGGAGGCGTCATCGTCATCGGGGGATTCCACTGGATCGCAGGGAGGAAGCCGCTCGGAAGGCATCTCCGCGCCTTCCTGCGGTCGGCCGCGATTCTAGCGTCGGACCCCAGGCTGCGTGAGGGCCGGCAAGGCGATGGCAGGCGGAGTCTGCGCCTCAGCCGCGCTGGCGCGTGCCGACCCCGATCGCCAGCAGGCCCGCCGCGAAGAGCAGCGCCGCTCCCGGCTCCGGAACGGGCGCAGTGGTCGCGATGGGTCTCTGGATGTCGACGTGGATCCCCCGTGCGGCCAGGACGTTGGATCGACCGGCGACGCGCAGCTGGGACACCATCCGGTTGACCGATCGGTCCCCCGTCACGATCAGGGGGCCGTCGTGGGCGCTGGTGGCGACGGCTCGTCCAGCGCCCGCTTCGAAGTCCACGCGGTCGAGCAGCACCGGTCCATCGTCGAAGTCGATGGTCCTGAAGGCGACCTTGAAGCGCAGCCGGATCCCGTGCTCGTCGCTTCGAACCTCGATCGTCTTGATCTCGTCGAGCACCGAGATCGAGTGATCCCCGATCCGCAGAGCGACGCTGGAGCTCGACCCGACCGGCGCCGAGGTGTCGACGTAGAGCGCCGAGGCGGACGAGGTCACGAGCAGGCAGCCCGCGACGGCCAGCAGGCAGCCGGTCGCGACGCGGCGGATGCGGGTGCTTCCATCGTTCGCCCGCAGCACGGAGGCCCGGGCAGCGGGCGCTTCACACTGGCTCGAACGACCAGCGTGGCGGTGATCCAGCGGTCGGGAATCCCGATCGTTCCGCATTCTCGTCTTCATGGACATGGACATGGACATGGGGCTGGTCCTCTCGCGTACTCTCTCGGCTTCGAATCCCCGGTCGGGATCACCACGCCCTCCAGGCAAGGCGCATCTCCTGCGGAGACGAGCTGTGGAGCACGTGGGGTATGTGCACCGTCGGGCCAAATAGGGGACCTCGACTGTCAGGTTTTCCCGTCGTTTTCCGCCGACGCGATCCCCTTTGGGGCTTGCATCCTCATGACGACCCCGGTTCACTCGTCCGCGGGGGGCGAGATGGCGAACGGAGAGGGGCAGAGGCGGTCGGACCAGATCGAGCTCAGCGCTCGGGCGATCGGGCTCGGCCTGGTGCTGGCGGCCGTGCTGGGCGCTGCCAACGTCTACCTGGGCCTCAAGGTCGGAATGACGGTCTCGGCCTCGATCCCCGCGGCGGTGGTCGCGATGCTGATCCTGCGACGGCTGATGCGGGGCGGCACGGTGCTCGAAGCCAACCAGGTCCAGACCGCGGCGTCGGCCGGCGAGTCCCTGGCGGCCGGGATCTTGTTCACGGTGCCGGCAATGGTGTTGATCGGGGTCTGGGCCGAGTTCGATTTCTGGGCCACGACGCTGATCGCGATCTCGGGTGGCTGGCTGGGCGTGCTGTTCATGGTGCCGATGCGAAGGGTCTTCATCGAGGAGAGCCCGGAGCTTCCCTACCCGGAGGGCGTCGCCTGCGCGGCGGTCCTGCTGGCCGGCCGCGGGGCGGAGGCCGACGCCAGCGAGGACGAATCGGGGTCGCGCGTGCTGCGCGGCGGCTTGCTGGGGTCGACGGTCAAGCTGCTCGTCAGCTTGTTCGGCGTGCTTCAGGGGTCGATCGAGAATGCGCTCATGGTCGGCGATCGTCGCGCCCTGTACCTCGGAGCCGACATGTCACCGGCCCTCGTGGCCGTCGGCTACATCGTGCGGCTCGAGGTCGCGATCCAGATCTTCATGGGCGGCGCGATCGGCTGGCTGATCCTGATCCCGCTGGCACCCGAGCTGGTGACCCGCTTCGCCGCCTCGTCGCCCGACCTGGGCGTAGCGGCCTCCGGTGCCTTCGACGGAGTCGCGACCGAACGCGCCTGGACGCTCTGGTCCCGGGGCATTCGCTATGTCGGCGTGGGGGCGATGGCGGTCGGAGGGTTGGCGGCGTTGTTCCGCGTGCGGTCCGGGCTGGTCCGGGCGGTGGCCGAGCTGCGACGGGGCTGGTCCGCGCGTGCGGACGCCTCCGAGGCTCGCGTGGATCTCTCCTCGCGCGTGATTCTCGCGTTCGTGGCTCTGGCGGTCGCGATCGTGCTCTGGCTGTATTGGCGATTCACGGACGACCTCGGGATCGCGTCGATCGCGACGGTGATCATGGTCGTGGCGTCTTTCTTCTTCGTCGGCGTGGCGAGCTACATCGTCGGCCTGGTCGGGAACAGCAACTCGCCGGTCTCCGGGATGACGATCACCGCGGTGCTCATGACCGGCGGGCTGCTCTGGCTCTTTGGCTACGCGGGTGTCGAGGGCATGGTGGCGACGCTCGGCGTCGCGGCCATCGTCTGCTGCGCGGCCTGTACGGCCGGCGACGTCTGCAACGATCTGAAGACCGGCGCGATCGTCGGTGCCACCCCGTGGCGACAGCAGGTCATGCAGCTGGCGGGCGTTGCGGTGGCTGCGCTCGTGATGGCGCCGGTGCTGCAGCTGCTTCATGACGCCTACGGAATCGGATCGCGCGAGCTGGCGGCTCCCCAGGCGAGTCTCTTCGCGAGCCTCGCGCGCGGCTTCTTCGGGGACGAGGCGCTGCCGTGGGGCCTCGTCGGGCTCGGGGCCGCCCTCGGCCTTTTCGTGTTGACCCTCGACGCCCTGCTCGCTCGGCGCGGCGTGCGATTTCGCCTCCACCTGATGCCGATCGCCGTCGGGCTCTACCTGCCATTCGGCCTCGCGCTGCCGATTCTCGCCGGAGGCTTGATCGAGTGGGCCACGCGACGCAGCGGTGAGACCGAACGCGAACGAGGCGGGGCGCCCGGCGTGCTCTTCGCTTCCGGGGTCGTCGCCGGGGAGGCGCTCGTAGGGGTCGGTGTCGCGCTGCTGGTCGGGCTTGGGGTACCGACCGGCTCTGCAGACTACCCGGGCAGTGGCGTGATCAGCTTCGTGGCCGCGATCGCCGTGCTCTGGCTCTTCACACGCGAGGCGCGACCAGGCCGCAGCACCCGTTAGGCGACTCCAGCGGGCAGACGAGGACGCCGGTCAGCCGCGATCAGAAGTCGCCGAGCTCTCGCTGGAATGCGTATTCCGAGGGCTCCTGGATCAGCGTGTCGTAGGCGGCGTCGAAGCCTTCCTTGCCGCTCGGAGAGGAGAGCAGAGCGGCCGGCAGGAACATGATGGCGCCGATGATCACGCGCGCACTCGCGAGCGGACGGACGATCAGCGCATCGACGCCCTTGGCCAGGATGTCCTCGCCGCGGGATCCCTCCCAGGCTGCGGTGGAGGGCGAGGCGGACAGAAGCAGCACGACGGCTGCGAGGCTCGCGAAGGCTCGGGTCGAATGGGCGCGCATGGCTCGTCTTCCTTCTCGGAGGAGGCAATCCTTCTGGACTGACGAACGCTAGCAGAGTGCTCGAGCCGTCGCGCGCGTCGGCCGGGACAGCCGGCGAACCGCCTCGAGGCCGAGCCTTCTCCTGGGTCGCGGCCGCTAGCCGCCGGTGACGGGTCGGGCGGGGGAGGGTCCGGTCCCGCCGGCTGCCGGACGTCGCCGGCTGTTGCGGGAGAGTCGCGCGAGATCCTCGACCACGAGATAGCCGACGGGCACCAGGAAGAGCGTCATGATCGAGGCGTAGAGCACGCCGTAGGCGAGCGCGATCGCCATCGGAATCAGCGGCGCCGCGGGGACCGCGGCCTCGAACATCAGGGGGACGAGGCCGAGAAAGGTCGTGGCGGTCGTGAGCGCGATCGGTCGGAAGCGGGAGGTCGAGGCCTTTCGAACGGCCTCGCCCAGCGGAAGCCCCTCGGCCCTGCGCTGATTGATGGTATGGACCATGACGAGCGATGCGTTCACGACGACGCCCGCGAGCGCGACGATCCCGAGCACCGAGAAGAACACGACGTCCCAGCCCATCAGCTTGTGACCGATCAGGGCGCCGACCGTGCCGAAGGGGATCACGCTCATGATGATCAGGGGCTGCGCGTAGGATCCGAGCGGAATCGCGAGCAGCACGTAGATGATGAGCAGCGCCATCAACACGCCGGTCAGGATGCCCGAGGCGGCGGAGGACTGCTCGCGCTGCTCGCCTCCGTAGCGATGGGTGACTTCGGGGAAGCGCTCGCGGAACTCGGGGAGCCAGGCTTCGAACTCGCCGAGGATGATGGCGGGCGTCGTCAATGTCCGGTTCACGTTGGCGGTCACGGTGACGACGCGTTCGCGATCCGTCCGCCGAATGCTCGCGAAGCCCCTCGAGATCTCCACCTCCGCGACCGCCGAGAAAGGCACCTCCACGCCGTCCTTGGTGCGAATGCGCATCCCCTCGAGTGACCCGAGCGAGCGACGCTCCGCTTCGGGGTAGCGAACCATCACGCGTACGTCGTCGCGCCCGCGCTGCATCCGCTGGGCCTCCTCGCCGTAGAAGGCCTGTCGGACCTGGCGGGCGAGATCGTTCTGGGTGAGGCCGAGCGGCACGGCGCTCTCGCGCACCGAGAGCTTCACCTCCTGCTTGCCCGCACGAAACGAGTCGGCGATGTCCGTCACGCCGGCGTAGGTCGCGAGGTTGCGTTTCACGGCATCCGCCGCCAGCGTCAGCTCCTCGATGCTGTCCGCGCCGTAGAGCTCGATCTCGATGGCGTTGCCTGCGCCGAAGGCGTCCGAGCTGAAGTCGAGCTCCACCGCGTCCGGGACCGGTCCGGCCAGCTCGCGCCAGCGATCGAGCACCTCGTCCGTCGTGATGTCGCGGTCGAGGGCGGAGATCAGCTCGATGCCGACCTCGCCCAGATGGGCGCCGCCGCTGCTGGGGCCGGACTCTTCGGGGACCGGTCGACCGAGCTGCTCGCCGATCGACGCGAAGGTGTGGACCACGATGGAGGGCCCCGGGATCTCGTCGTCGAGCTGCTGGATCAGCGTCTCGGCGGCGGTCTGGAGCTGCTCGACGGCCAGCTCCGTGCGCTCGAGCGGGATACCGCGAGGCATCGTGATCGTGGCGTACGCGATGTCTCCAGGCACTTCCGGGAAGAACTGGTATCGCAGGCGCCCGCGTCGTCACCATCGTCGCGGTGAGGATCAGCACGCCCACCGCGAGCGCGATGGTCGCATAGCGATATTCGATCGCTCGGTCGAGAATGCCCGCATAACGGATATAGGCCATGCGGTCGAGCCAGGCGGCGAGCGCCGTCTGGAAGCGCGCCCAGCCGGCCGAGAAGCGATTACGCTGGTCGCTCGGCTTCGAGCGTCTCCGGTGGGCGAGATGCGAGGGCAGAATGAACAGGGCTTCGAGCAACGAGAAGGTCAGGCAGACGATCGCCGTCTTGCCGACCGTGCCGAAGAAGCCGCCCATGCGGCCTGGCAGCATCATGATCGGAAGGAACGCCGTGACGCTGGTGAGGACGCCGAAGATCACCGGTACGAAGACGGCCTGAGTGCCCTGGATGGCCGCCTCGACTTGCGGAAGGCCCTCGGCCTCCATCGAGTGGACGCTCTCGCCGATCACGATGGCGTCGTCGACGAGGATGCCGAGCACCACGATGAAGGCGATCACCGTGAGGGTGCTGATCGTCAGATCGAAGAACGGGAACATGAAGAGTGCGCCCGCGAAGCGCGATCGGGACACCCGCCGCGACCCACATCGCCAGCCGGAAGCGCAGGAAGAGGGCGAGCACGACGAGCACCAGGATCAGCCCCGACCGACCATTGCGGACCAGGACGTCCAGTCGAACGACGAGCTCGAGGGAGTCGTCGTTGAAGATCGTCGCGTCGACACCCGTTGGCAGACTCGCCCGAAACGAGTGGATCCATTCCTTGACGGCCGCCGCGGCTTCGAGCACGTCCTCTTCGCCGATCAGCTGGACCTTGATCACGACGCTCGGGTCGCCGTTGAAGAGGCCGCGGAGATCGGTGTCCTCGAAGCCGTCGATGACCGTGGCGATCTCGCCGAGCCGAAGGATCGTGCCGTCGGTCCGGGTGAGCACGACGATGTCTTCGAAGTCGCGGCCCTGATAGGCCTGACCCTTGGCGCGCAGCAGGATCTCGCCGCCGCCCGTCTTGACCGAGCCGCCCGGCAGATCGAGGGAGAACTCGCGGACGGCGCTGGCGACCTGGTCGAGGTCGAGGCCGTGTCGCCGGAGCGTGTCCTCCGAGACCTCGATCGAGATCTCGAAGGGACGATCGTATTTGAGGACGGCCTGCGAGACGCCAGCAAGGCCAGCGATCTCGTCGCGGGCGCGCTGTCCGAGCTGCTTCAGCTCGCGCTCGGCGATCGGGCCGGAGATGGCGACCTTGAGGACCGGTCGCTTCGTCTCGACCTTCGAGACGAGGGGGCGCTCGCTCTCGGAGGGGAACGTGTCGATGGCGTCGATCCGGTTCTCGATCTCCGTCGCGGCCGCCGTGACGTCCGCGCCGACCACGAGCTCGGCGGTCACGTTGCAGACGCCTTCGGCGGCCACCGTCGTGATGCGATCGAGATCGGGGGTGCCTTCGATCGCCTCCTCGACGCGGATGCAGATCGACTCCTCGATCTCCGCGGGCGAGGCGCCGCGGTATTCGACGCACGACCTGCACCGCCTCGGGCTCGATCGGCGGAAACTCCTCCTGCCGCAGACCGAGCAGCGTGAGCAGCCCGCCGACCACCATCACCGACATCATCAGGTTCGCGGCGACCGGGTTGCGGACGAACCAGGCGATGGCGCTCGTCATGACGCGCTCGCTCCGGAGCGCCTGCCTCGTCCTCGACCGTGCGGACCTGCATGCCCTCGACGACGACCTGGAGCGAAGATACGCAGATGCGTTCACCGGGCGGGAGAGGTCCCTTGACGATGACTTCGTCCCGGTCGATGCGCAGGATCGCGACCTCTCGCGAGTGCAGTCGGTTCTGCTCGTCGACGACCAGGATGCGGGAGTCGTTTCGCATCGCATAACGCGGCACGACGATCGCGTCGTCGACGGTCGGCCCTTCGATCTCCGCGTGGACGAAGAGGCCGACGGCGAGCGGGATCCGGGGATCCTCGGTCCGGGTGTTGTAGGGATCTTCGACCCGGGCGACGACGTGAACCATGCGGCTGCGCAGATCGATTTCGCCTTCCGTCCGCACGAGCTGCCCCTGCCACTCCGCCGTCTGACCGGCGAAGGTCGCGGAGAGTCGGACCGCGGCGGGCCGGAGGTCATCGGGCGCATCGGGCCTCGACGTATCGGCCGCCAGGAAGGCGAGCTGGTCGTCCGGGATCGGCAGTCGGATCTCGGCGTAGTCGGTGGCGTAGATGCGCGCGAGCACCATGCCGCGGTTCACGAACTGGCCGATATCCGCCTGCTCTTCTCGGATGCGGCCATCGAAGGGCGCCAGGATGCGCGTGCGATCGAGATCGCGCTCCGCCTGCTCGAGCGCAGCGCGGGCGTCTGCCAGGTTGGCATCGGCGACCGTGGCCGCGCGGTGGGCGTTGGCGAGCTGCGCCACGCTGGCGACTCCACCGCTCGACAGGCCCTCCTGGCGCTTCAGCTCGGCCGCCGCGAATTCGCGTTCGCTCAGGGCTCGCTGGACCGCCGCCCGCTGGCGATCGCGGGCGAGCTCGTAGTCGCGCGCTTCGAGCCGGATCAGCGGGTCGCCGGCGTTGAAAAAGCCACCGGGCGCGAACGAGGGTGCCGTCCAGACGACGCGGCCGGCGACCTCGGCGACGAGGTCGGCCTCGGTGCGCGGGGTGACGGTTCCCTGACTGCGGACGGTGTAGCGGAGCGTGCGGGGGGTGGCGTCGATCACGCGCACGGTCGGGATCGCGCGCTCGACATCGACGTGCTCGATCTCGGGCGTCGTCCAGACCATCAGCGCGACACCGACGGCGGTGAGCCCGAGGATCAGGATCGGAGCGAGCAGCCGCGGGTTCATCGACGATCTCCCGCGCGCGCTGGCTCGCGTTCGAGCGAAGAAGGGCTGTGAGCGTGGCTCGCCGCCACGACCGCGCAGCGGTGGACGAAGAGCTCGTCGCGACCTTCGCCGACGGGCTTCGCCTCGATCCTTGCGCCGAGGATCGCGCGTCTTCGTTCGCTTGCGTCGCCAGTCGCCCGTTCCGATCCGAGGCGAGCGGCGTACGCGAAAGAACCGCTCATCGCTTCGAGTGCCTGCGCGAGCGGCAGGCCCCCGCTGCAGCGATCGCCGCCGCGCAGGAGCTCGTCTCGGGGCTCCGCCGCGATGGACGACTCCTGGGTCATCGGACTCATGGATTCTGCTCGTTTTCTATCGGTCTGGTCTATTGCTGATCGATGCCTGATCGCCGTCCGGCTCTCGACGGCCCGCCCCGGCGTGCAAAGACGAGCGGCCTGGGAGGACGCTGGCTCGGTCGGTCGGGCCGGGCAGAGCGCTTCGGACCATGTGGGGGCGAGAGCGCCGCGAGCCGAGTCGGATGCACCCGAGAGGCCGTTCCCCCGCTGGACGAGCCACTATGGCACGATCAAAAAGGTGCGTCCACGACCCTCGACGCACTCACAGGTCGCGTCAGGGGCTCGCGATTCCCGCCATCACGCGCTCGCGTGTCGCGACCAGCTGCGAGTGCTGCTCGGCGAGACTGCGCTCCGCTCGGCTTCGCGCTGCGGGCTCCGGCCACTGGTCGACCTGTCGGCGAATCGTCTCGAGTCGGCGTTCGGCGTTCGTGACCGCGATCAGGGCCTCGCGGAAGGCTCGGCGCTCGGCCTCGACCGCGGCGGCGTGCCGAAAGAGCTCGGTCATCCGCAGCTCGTTCGCGAGCCAGCGCTCGGGCTGGCTGAACATCTCGGGAGCGAGATCGGCGCGGGCGGCATTGGCAGCGAGCAGCGCCTCGCCCTGGTGCTGCGAGGCCGCCGCCAGATCGCCGCGGCAGCGCTCGAGCGCCGCGAAGGCCAGGTGGCGATCGCTGCGCGTGGAGGCCTCGGGCGGAAAGAAGCGATCCGAGCGACGCGCCCATCTCGTCCAGCGCGCGACGTAGCCACCGCAGTCTTCGGCTTCCTCTGCCCCCGCGACCTCCAGGGCACCCGCCTGCCATCTCGCCTCGGCGGCGAGGGCGAGACGGCTCGCCTGTGATCCGACTAACACGAGCGACAACGAGACCAGCGGCATCGCCATGATCGCGGCTCGCAGGGTTCGTGCGGCGAACGATGAGTTCGAAGACGAAGCTTCGGCGCTCGATTCCGCGTCTTCGATGATCACCTGAAGTGCATCCGCGCACTCGCCCTGATCGACCACGCTCGTGAGCTCGGATTCGTCGAAGCGGGCCTCGCTGGCGACCAGCATCGGCTCGCGACCGAGCTGAACCAGACCCCGCTCGAGCGACGATCGCGCGGCCAGGGCGTCTCCGCGTTCGACGCGCATTCGCGCGAGCCGGGCGTAGTAGCTCGCGCGCGCCGCTCGGCTCGACTCCGGCGGACCCAGCACCGCCTCGAAGAAGAGCGCGAGGTCACTGCGCACGCGCGGACCCATCTGGATCGGGAGCAGGAGATGAAGCCCGAGCAGACCGAGGCAGGTCGCGTCGAGCATCACGAGCCCAGCCGGTCCGGCGGAGATCGCCTCGCCGACGTCTGCGGGTGCGAAGGCTCGCAGGACGAGCCAGAGGACCTGGCCGAGAGCCGGGGCGAGGGCGATGACCGCGCGCGTGAGGCGATGTCGCCGCGGGAAGCCCGAGCGCGCGATGGTGGCCCCACCGAGAGGAATCCGGGCCAGTGCAAAATCGACCGGACCGATCGGGCGTTCGAGGAGCCGCCTTCCCGCCCCCCACTGGATCTCGAACACGCGGAAGCCCAGGGCAAGCGCGACCAGCGCGCGGATCGTTTCTCGCGCGACCACCAGCACGACGAGCGCGAGCGGCCCGCCCACGATCACGTTGGCTCCGATCCAGAGCCCTGCCTGTACGCTGGTCGCGTCCACGAATCCCGCCTCCTCGCCGACGCCATCGACGCCCCTGCCGCCGCGCTTGAGGCGAGCGCCTTGCCCGGGGGGTTGGCGAGTTGGGTATGATGCGACTTTCTCGGGGGCAGCATGAGCGCAGCGCAGGCGGAGCCGGACTATGGAGACACCCAGGCGCTGACGCGCCGAATCCTGATCGGGCTGGCGCTCGGCATGGTCTTCGGCGTCCTGCTCAGTCTGGCCCGGGCGCGAGGCTCGCTCGCCGGCCTCCAGATCGAGGGCGCCTACGTCTTCCTGGTCGATGGCGTCTTCTTCGTCGTCGGGCAGGTCTTCCTCTCGAGTCTGAAGCTGCTGGTCGTTCCCCTGGTCCTGGTCTCCCTGGCTTGCGGCACGGCGGCGCTCGAAGACGTGACCAAGCTCGGCCGGATCGGTGGCAAGACCCTGGGCCTCTACCTGATGACGACGGCTCTGGCGATCAGCGTGGCGATCGCCGCCGCGGTGATCGTGGGGCCAGGGGAGGGCGGGAGCATCCAGACCGCGTCCCTGGCCTTCGAAGCCAGGGAAGCGCCGGGACTGGCGCAGACGCTGATCAACATCTTTCCGGACAACCCCTTCGCGGCGATGGCGGAGGGGCGCATGCTCCAGGTGATCGTCTTCGCGGTGCTGCTAGGCATGGCGATGACGCTTGCGGGCGAGGCCGGCCGTGATCTGCTGCGCGTCTTCGAGAGCGCGAACGCGGTCATCATGAAGCTGGTCTTCGTCCTGATGGAGATCGCGCCGTACGGAATCTTCTGTCTGATCGCGAAGGTCTTCGCGGAGCAGGGACTCGAGGTCTTCGAGAAGCTCGTGCTCTATTTCGTGACGGTCCTGCTGGTGCTCGCGTTCCATGCGGCGGTGACCTACCCGACGCTGCTCTTCCTGCTCGCGCGCGTCGCGCCGAGTCATTTCTTCAGGAAGCTGCGCGGGCCGATGGGCGTCGCCTTCGGTACGGCGAGCAGCGGGGCGACCCTGCCGGTCACGCTGCGGACGGTCGAAGAGCGACTCGGTGTCGACAACTCGATCGCTTCGTTCACGGTGCCGCTCGGCGCCACGATCAACATGGACGGGACCGCGATCATGCAGGGCGTGGCCACGGTCTTCATCGCCCAGGTCTACGGCGTCGAGATCGGACCCTCCGGCTATCTCACGGTCGTGCTGACCGCGACGCTGGCCTCGATCGGCACGGCGGGGGTGCCGGGCGTCGGGACGATCATGCTCGCGATGGTGCTGCGGCAGATGGAGCTTCCGGTCGAGGGGGTCGCGCTGATCCTCGGCGTCGACCGGCTGCTCGACATGACCCGGACCGCGGTGAACATCATGGGCGACGCGGCGGTGTCCTGCGTGGTGGCGCGCAGCGAGGGCAAGATGGATCTCGACGTCTATCGAGCCCCCTGAAGCGGATTTCCGCCTGCAAACACGTCGAACACCGGGTCTTTGCTGCGTGGCGGCGGTTGCGCCAGACTCAACCCTCGCGCTTCCGACCCGCGTCGATCGTCGACGCTTCGGGCATCGGGTTGCCTCGCGTTCCGGGGACGCGCTCAACACCGCTCAACACGAAGGAATCTCTGAATGAAGCTCTATACGGGTATGGGTCCCAATCCGCGGGTCGTGACGATCGCCGTCGCCGAGACCGCCGCCGACGTCGAGCTCGTGACGGTCGATCTGGTCGCCGGCGAGAACCGCAGCGAGGCGCATCTCGCGCGCAACCCCGCCGGTCAGCTCCCGACGCTCGAGCTCGACGACGGCCAATGCATCTCGGAGATCACGGCCATCGCCGAGTACCTCGACGACGTCACCGCCGCCAGGCGCGGCGCATCGATCATCGGCTCGACGCCCGAGGAGCGCGCCGAGACGCATATGTGGGTGCGCCGGATCGACCTGAACATCTGCGAGAACATGGCCAACGGCTTTCGGTTCGCCGAGGGCCTTCCGCTCTTCCAGGGGCGACTCCATGTGATTCCGCAGGCCGCCGACGATCTCAAGAAGATCGCGCGAGATTGGCTCGAGAAGCTCGATGGGCTGATCGGAGACCGCGAGTTCATTTGCGGTGATCGCTTCACGCTGGCCGATATCCTGCTCTTCGCGTTCCTCGAGTTCGGGGGCGGCGTGGGGCAGCCGCTCGATCCGAAATGCGAGCGACTGCAGGCATGGTATGCCCGGGTGGCCGCTCGGCCGTCGGTCGCCGCCTAGCGTTCGCCGGACGAGGTCGAGCCGGCCGCTGCCGATTGTGATTCGAGGATCGCGTTCAGCCGCGCCAGCTTGCTGTCGACGGCCGTCGTTCGGATCCCGCCCGCGCGCTCGAGCCATTGCGCGAGCGCGCGATGCGCCCGGGGCAGGGACGTTTCCTTCCCGGCGGCTGCCTCCACTTCGATTTCGAAGCCGAGGTGGCCGCCGGGGTACTCCGTGCGGTCGAGCTCGATGTCGATCTCGAAGGAGCCCTCCTCATCCCGGGCGACGAAGGAGAGCCGCTCGCGTCGATTCGAGAACCCGGAATAGCGTTCGAGTCGGACGTCGCGGGCGAGCTCGTCCAGGGTGTCGAGCAGCGCCGCCACGTCGTCGCGCTCCGTCGGGTCGCGAGTCGGGCGGGCGCGCCATCGATCGATCCAGGGTCCGAGCTCGAGGCCGCTCTCGAGGCTTCGCTCGAAGGCCTCTTGATCGATCGGGTCCTCGAGCTCGAGGCGATGCGTGATCGGGTCGTCCGGACTCGCGAGGCGATCGGCCTTCACCGTCAGGATGCGTCGATCCCCCTCGGATCTCAGCCGAACGCCGATGCGCCGGTCGCCGAGCGCCCGGTCCTCGCGATCGAAGAAATGATTGTCCTGTCGGATCACGGGCCCGGGCCCGAGCTGGGCCCGCACCCATTGCCAGGCTGCCTCGTCCGGCAGGCCGAGCTTCAGCTCGCTCTCGGTCAGTCGACTCATGGCGATCCTGCGTCTCTCCGGGTGTCGCCGTCGACCGAGGCGTGCCTGCGTCGTTCTCGGCCGGTCCAGGGGCGATGTGAGCCGGGCCTCGTGATGCTAGATTCCCGCCGCGACCGAACGAGGGCGGCGCCTGAGCCCGTCCCGTTCGCGCGCGTCGCTGTCACGCGGACCGGCTGGGTCCAGGATAAGTGAGACCACTGCAAGACAGTGCGGGCCGAGGCGTGGGATTCGTGGGAAAGCGACTCTACGTTGGAAATATTCCCATCTCGGTCACCGAGGAGCTGCTGAGGGAGACTTTCGGACCTCACGGGGTCGTGACCGGCGTCGACATCATCATGGATCGTGAGACGGGTCGGCCGCGTGGCTTTGCATTCGTCGAGATGGAGGAGGATGTAGCAGCCCAGGCTGCGATCCGGTCGCTCGACGGCAGCGAGCTCGGCGGACGGAGCCTGCGGGTCAACGAGGCGCAGGAACGACGCGGGGCCGGCGGGCGTCATTGAAGGCGAAGAGCGTCGCTCGGCCGGCCGGCCGCCCGCAGCGACGCGGGCTTTGCGAGACGATTTGAACAGAAAGAGAACGTCCCGAGTGGGCAGGCTGTCCGAGAATCGGACCAGCCCGGGGCGAGGCCGACGACGCGACCGATTGGGGGGGACCCGGGTCGCGCGCGGTGACCGAGACGGAGGGTGATTGAATGGCACGAGCAAGTCGAATGAGCGTTCTCAAGCGCAAGCGTGAGAGCGAGAAGGCCGAAAAATCCGCGCGCAAGCGGGAGATGCGCGAGATGGAGAAGGAGATCGGCGAGAAGAAGGAGCCGCATTCCGGCGAGGCGACCCAGGACGACCTTGCGGCCTACGGGCTGCTGCCGCCGACGGACGAAGACGAGAACGAGACCGAAAGCTGAGCCCTCAGGCCGGCCGATCGCCAATGATCGTCAGGCGTTCCATGACGCGGCGCTGGGGCCAATAGTCGCTCGACGCGTAGTGCTGGGTCGAACGGTTGTCCCAGAATGCGATGCTATTCGGGGCCCACTTGAAGCGGACCTGATACTCCGGCACGTCGATCTCGTCGTAGAGGCGTGCCAGCAGATCGTCGCTCGCGTCTTCGGTGAGGCCTTCGACATGATGCGTGAAGATCGGGTTCACGTAGAGGCAGCGCCGCCCCGTCACGGGGTGCGTTCGCACGATGGGATGATGGGCCGGCGGGAACTCCTTGCGCTTTGCTTCGCGCTCCTCCTCGCTGAGCCCCATGCCGAAGGTATGGACGAAGTCATGGACGGCGACCCTGCCCTCGATCTCCGTCTTGAGCGAATCGTCGAGGCCTTCGTAGACGGCCTCCATGTCGGTCCAGAGCGTGTCGCCTCCGACCGCGGGCACCTCGTGCGCCCGGAGCACCGAGCCGAGCGAAGGCACCTGCCGCCAGCTGACGTCGCTGTGCCAGTTGTTCTCGACCCCGACCACCTCCGCATCCTTCTGGAAGCGGATCACCTCGGGTGTCGCGCCGCCCGGCAGGAAGGGATGGATCTCGAGCTCGCCGAAATGGCGCGCGAAGGCGGCGTGCTCCTCGGTCGTGATGTCCTGGTCGCGAAAGAAGAGCACCTTGTACTCGACGAGCGCGGTCTCGAGCTCGCGGGCGAGCTCGCCGGTGATCGGCTTGCGCAGGTCGACGCCGCGGATCGAGGCGCCCAGACACGGGCTCTCGAGGGTCGCCTCGAAATGCTCGAAGCGCAGGCCGTCGAGTCGTTCGCGCGTAGCGGCCACGTGGCGTCGGGGTCCGTAGTGGATCGGGCGTCGGGTCTTCATCGCGCATTCCCTCGCTGGTTGACCGCGGCGCGCGGCCCTCGCGATGCTACGCGCGGCCGCAGCTCCCTGCCAGACACCCATCCGATGTCGGTCGACGCCTGCGGCGCGTCGTTCGCGCGTCATCCCAGCAAGACCAGCGTGATCCCGAGCACGACGAGCAGGATGCCGGGAAGCTGTCGCAGCAGGCCTCGCTCGCCCAGCATGCGGATGCCGAGCGCGACCGCAATCAGCGCCTCGATCTGGCCCACGGCCTTCACGTAGGCCACGAGCGAGAGCGAGAAGGCCCAGAACCAACCCAGACTGGCGATGAAGCCCGCCGAGCCGATCAGCAGCATCCGGCGCCAATGGGTCGGGACCGCTCGAAACGACTCGGGCTCTCGCCAGCCGATCCATGCGGAGAGCAGGACGACCTCGATCCAGGTCGTGTGGAAGAGCGTGTGAACGGCGGATTCGAAGAAGCTCCGAGTCCCGGAGTCGGCCACGAGCACGGCGTTGGCTCCCTTCAAGGCGAAGCTCGCGATCACCAGCAGGACGGCGCAGGTGAGCGCATAGCCACCGGCCGGGCCGAAGCGCAAGGCGCGCCGAAGGCGGCTCGACGTGTCGTCTCGAGCGAGATTGACCACGACCACGCCGACGCCACAGACGCCGATGCCCACGGCGCCGACGGTCGAGGGCAGCTCGGCGAACCAGATCGCGCCGACGATGGCGGTGAGGATCACCTCGAGCTTGTGGAAGACGATCGATTCTCCGAAGCCTCCGCGGCGGAACGCCGTCACCAGTGCCACGTTGGCCGTCAGCTGCGCCAGCGCCGTGCACAGGCAGAGCCCGAAGAAGGCCGGGCTGTAGCTCGGCAGGCCGCCTCGCGCGACGACGACCGCGCAGGTCACGGCCGCGAAGGGCAGGCAGAACGCGAAGCGGGACCAGCTGTTCAGCGTCGCCGAGATCCGGGACGCGATCGTCTGCGCGGCGGCGTTCCGGGTGGTCTGCGC
This sequence comes from uncultured delta proteobacterium, assembly GCA_963698485.1. Taxonomy (GTDB): domain Bacteria; phylum Myxococcota_A; class UBA9160; order UBA9160; family UBA4427; genus UBA4427. The sequence continues at coordinate 40,889 of CAVORA010000015.1, forward strand.
GAGCGCGGCCGCGATCGCCAGCACGACCCAGAGCTCGACGGCGGGAGCGAGCACGTCGCTCAAGGTGTGAAGCCGCGTGCGAGCCTGGGCCGGACGAATCGGCGGCGCGCGGATTCGACGCGGGCGCGCGTGTCGCATCGATCCGCGTGGTCGTTCACGATGCCCATCGATTGCATGAAGGCATAGGCGGTCGTCGGGCCCACGAAGCGGAATCCGCGTCGTTTGAGGCTCTTCGAGAGCGCTCGGGACGCGGCCGATTCGCTTCGGGAGGCCAGGCTTCGTTCGTCGAAGCGGTCGGGCAGCTCGTTCGCCTTCGGCTCGAAGCTCCAGAAGAAGGCTGCGAGGGATCCGGCCTCCTCGCGCAGAGCGCGCGCACGGCGCGCATTGACGAGCGTCGCCTCGATCTTTCCGCGATGCCGCACGATTCCCGAATCGCGCAGGAGTCGCTCGACGCTGCGCTCGTTCCAGCGCGCGATCCGCTCGAAGTCGAAATCAGCGAAGGCCCGTCTGAAATTCTCGCGCTTTCGCAGGATCGTCAGCCACGACAGACCCGACTGGAAGCCCTCGAGACACAGCTTCTCGAAGAGCCGCTGGTCGTCCGAGACGGGGAAGCCCCACTCCTCGTCGTGATAGGCCTGATAGTCCGCGTGATCGCCGCACCAGCTGCAGCGACGTTTCGTCGACGCACGGCCCGGGGCGCTGGGTTCGGATCGCGACGGCAACCTTTCGCCCCGCCTAACGACCGTCGAATTCCGGACGGCGTTTCTCGAGGAACGCGCGGACGCCCTCGGCGTAGTCTTCGCTCTCGAAGCAATCGGCGATCGCGCGCTGGACTTCCGCGGGCCGTCGCTTCGATTCGGGACGGGCGAGGTCGCGAAACGTCGTCTTCGCTGCTCGCAGGGTGAGCGGCGCGTTGTCTGCGATCTGCAGGGCGGTCGAGTGCACGAAGGCGTCCAGCTCGTCCTTCGGCACGACCCGGTTGACGAGGCCCATGGCGAAGGCCTCGGAGGCATCGAAGCGTCGCGCGGTCATGAAGATCTCCTTGGCGCGGGGCTCCCCGACGACGCGCGTCAGGGTGGCGAGGCCGCTCTGTCCGTAACCGAGTCCGAGGCGCGCGGCGGGAATCGCGAAGACGCCATCGTCCGCGCTGTATCGGAGGTCCGCGCAGAGCGCGATCGCGCAGCCGCCGCCGATGCAGAAGCCGTGAATGGCCGCGATCACGGGCTTCCCGATCGCCGAGATCGCCTCGAACGCGTCCAGGTTGTCCATGTCGTATTTCTCGGCGTCGGCGCCCGTTCGGCTCTCTTCGAATTGCGAGATGTCGGCGCCCGACACGAAGGCGAGCTCCCCGGCGCCGCGCAGGATCACGACGCGAACCGTGGGGTCGGAGTCGAGCTCGCGGGCCAGCTCGGGAATCTGCTTCCACATCTCGGTGGTGACGGCATTGCGCCGTTCGGGATGGTCGAAGACGACCTCGGCGATGGCTCCGTCTCGTTCGACGCGGATCTGTCCAGGCATCGGGCGATCATAGCGGAGCGATGACGCGGCCAGGGGGGCGCGTCGAAGTCCGCAGCTGGCGTCCTTCGAAGCAATTCCGGGTGGTGGCGGGACCTCGTCGCTGAGGCAACATGTCGATCGGCGCCGGTCGATGGATTCAGCGAGCGAGTCCGAGGTCGCATTCGGCCGATCCGCGAGTCCAGATGACACGTCCACATGAATTGGAAGGATGGATCCGACGATGAAATTCTCGATGATCTTCGAAGCCCAGATGGTCGACCCCTCGCCCGAGAACGAGCAGCGCGTCCTGCATGACAGCGTCGAGCAGGCGATGCTCGGTGATCAGCTCGGCTTCGACGGCATCTGGGCCGTCGAGCACCATTGTCTCACTCAGTATGCGCACATGAGCGCGCCCGAGACCTTCCTCGCCTACTGCGCGGGCAAGACCTCCAACATCCGCATCGGCCACGGCGTCGTCTGCCTGCCCTTCAAGATGAACCACCCGATCAAGGTGGCCGAGCGGGTCGCCATGCTCGACGTGCTCTCGAATGGCCGGATGGATTTCGGCGTGGGCAAGGGTGGCACCGAGACCGAGGCCGGGGCCTTCGACGTCGACATCCCCGACATCGACGAGCAGCTCGAGACCTCTTTCCGGATGATCCCCGAGATCTGGGCCTCGGACGTGTTCTCGTACGAGAGCGATCTGATCCGCGTGCCGCCGCGGCGCATCCATCCCAAGCCGATGCAGAAGCCGCACCCGCCGCTCTTCATGGCCTGCACGCGAGAGATCACGCTCAATCAGGCGGGCGAGTGGGGCGTGGGCGCACTCTGTCTGGGCTTCGGCGGACCCGAGGACGTCGCCAAGAAGAACGAGGTCTACCGCGCGGCGATCAAGCGCCGCACGAAGGAGAGCCAGGTGGGCGCCGTGGCGAATGATCATCTCGCGGCTCTGTGTCCCGCGATCGTGCTCGACGACGGCATCGAGGCCCGCGCCATCGGTCATCGCGGCCAGCGCTTCTTCACCGAGTCGATCAACCACTTCTACCAGGGCGGGCCCGCCCCCGGCACGCCCCCCGAAGACGAGGACGCCGCCGAGTACCTGAGGAAGCAGGGCGAGGCTTTCGTGGCGTATCTCCACGAAGAGAAGATCGAAGCGGGCACCGAAGCGACCGGTCTCTACAACCCGAATCACGCCTACGGCACCGTCGCCGACGCGATCGGCTACGTCGAGAGACTGCAGGACGCGGGCGCAGACGAGGTCATGTTCCTGGTGCAGATGGGCAGCGTTCCCCAGAAGGCCGCGCTGCGCACGATCGAGCTGCTCGGGACCCAGGTGATTCCGCGCTTCCGCTAGGCGAAGGGGCGGTCGGAGTCCGCGAAGGCGAGCACGGGGAATCCGAGAGCCCGAGAACGAGAGCGGCGCCCACGGTCGGAGGCGCTCGCCCGGGCTAGGGCGATCGCGGCGCGGGGCGTTCCGAGAGTGGACGCTGCGGAACGCTCTGGATTCTTTCGACGTCGTATCCGACGCCCTCGAGCCGACCGCGGATCTCGTCGAGCGTTGCGGGATCGAGACTCGGCTGGCGCGCCATGATCCATACGTAGCGCTTCGACGGGTGACCGATCACCGTGTAGTCGTAGTCGGGTCCGATCTCCAGGATCAGATAGGCGAGTCGGATCGGCCAGAAGGGGCGGACGCGCCACTCCGCTCGGGTCGACTCGTCGTGGATCCAGCCGACCATCGGAAGGATCTTCTCGGGGCCGTCGAAGGAGTCTTCGAGGAATCGGAACTCGATGTCGATGCGGCCATTCTCGAGCAGCCGGTAACGCTCGGTCGCGTCGTGGGCCCCCGCCTCGACGGCGGTCGGCATGCTCTCGATCACGTACCAGAGGCCCGCGAAGCGCTCGAGGTCGACCGACTCGACCGTTCGGAGCGGCACCTCGGCGCTGGGCCCGACGCCGGCCGTCGAGAGACAGCCGACACAGACCAGGGCCGTCGCGAATGCGGCGCAGACAAAGATCGCCGCGCGCGTGGACGTGACTCTTCGGGGCTTCATCGCATGGGCTCCCTGGTGTGCCGGGACTCGACTCGCCCCACGATCCGAGCCGCTAGCGGCGGGCTGCGATCGTCGGATCGTGCGATTCGTCGGGCGTCTCGTCCGAGGGCTCGCTCGCCGCGAGTCCGAGCCAGGGCGTCGTGCCCGTCTCCGGCCAGGCGGTCTCGAGCTGGAACATAGCCGCCAGGCTGTGCGGAACACCGCGAAGCGCGGGCCGACCGGGAGCTCGGCCGAAGGGCACGCCGTCCCCGAGCACCACGAAGAGAGCGTCCTCTTCGTGCTCCATGGACGAGCGGATTCCGTGGTCCGAGAGAAAGACGAGCCAGTCGTCCTGATCCATCAGGGCATGGACCTCGGCGAGGCGCTCGTCGATGTATCGGTAGGTCGCGAGCAGCGGGCCGCGGGCGTCGTCCTGGCCGCGGCCGTCGAGCGCGCTGAAATAGCCGTGGGTCATCAGGTCCACGGCTTCGAGTCGCAGGAACAGGAAGTCGACCTCGCCCTCGCGAACGATCTGCTCCGCCACGTCCAGCTCCGCCGCGATCGTCTCGGCGAACTTCTTCGTGTTGGCGTCCTGCATCAGCGCGGGATGGCGTGAGCGCTCGTCGTCGTCGAGAACGCGGTAGGCCTTCTGGGCCGCCAGCGCTCGCCGCTCGCCGTCGGGCCCGATCAGCTCGGCGTGCCGACCCGCGTCGATGCGTCCGTGCGCGAGCAGCATGTTGGCGGTCACGACGGGACCGGCGCCGAGGGTCTCGAAGAGGTTGGGTCGCGTGGGCAGCACGAGTGACAGGAAATCGACCGGATTGCGACCCACGGATTCGAGGCCGGCCAGCTCGAGTCCGAGATCGTAGATCCAGTCGAGACTGCCTCTTTGCTGGCCCGCCGAGGGCCACACGAGCGCCTGCATGGCCGCGGCCGTGAAGGCGGGGCGGCTCTCGAGAACCGCTCGGAAGCCTTCCGAAAACAGGTGATCATGAAAGGGCAACTCGCCGCGTGCTCTCAGGTATTCGGTCAGGCGCCAATCTCCGCAGTCGGACAGGATCGCGATCACACGGCGCCTTCCGTCGGCGGGGCGTCTTGCGCTCGCGAAGTCGCGGAGGCCCGAGCGGCCGCGGACCTCGGTCGCCGCGGGGCTCGCGGGAGGGGTCGGCTTCGGGTGGATCTCGACGGTGCGACCGGCCTCGGGCCAGACCGCTCCCGAGCCGCGCACGGCGCCCGTCGCGTCGCGAAGCACCCAGCGCGTGGGATGCAGTCCTTCGCGCGTCGTCACGCGCGTGGTCGAGCCCGCCACCAGGGGATGGTCGCGATAGCCGGCGTCCGGAGCCTCGTCCGGTCCGGGCGAGATCGAGAGTCGAGCCTCCGGAAGCTCGGGCGGTGCGTGGAAGACGAGCGTTGCCGTGGGATCCGCCGAGCTGCTTCCATCCGCGAGACGCACGGCTCGCTCGATCTGTTCTCGCGACAGGTCTTCGAGCGCGACCACCTGGGTCGCGGCATCGTATGCCTCGAGCGCCTGCTCGGGCAGACCGGCCGCGAGCAGCTCCTGGATCAGACGGCGATGCAGCCCCCAGACGATCCGGCGATCGGCGAGCTGATCCTGCGTCGCGATGGCGTCGCGCAGCAGGTCGATGTTATGCCGTTCGGGATCGAGCAGCCCCTCGACCGACAGGCGCAGCGCATAGCGCGCAGCGAGGTCGACGGGATCCCAGCCCGTGGATCGCCAGCGCTCGAAAGTCGACTGCACGGCGGCCAGGTCGCCCGACGCGGCCTGGGCCTGGATCAACGACTCGAACCACGGCAGGACCAGGGGATGCTCGGTCGGCGGGGGCGTGTCGCCGAGCACGCGGGTGGCGTCGGCGTACTGCGATCGGCGCGTCCAGCCCAGAGCCAGAACGAGTCGCTGGGGCAGCCAGGTGGGATCCGCCGACAGGCGCTCCTCGATCTCGCGCAGGACGGCGGACTCGTCGGCCTGCGCGCTTCGCAGCATGACCTCGAGCTGGAGCAGATCGAGATCGTCGCGGTAGATCGGTGCCGCGCGTGTCGCCAACGCAGCCGCGGGCTCGATGCGGCCCGATGTCTGCCAGGTGCGCAGCATCAGCTTGGTGAGCACGACATGCGGTACCCAGTCGCTCGCCTCGGGCTGCTCGAGCAGCGGACCGAGCAGCTCGGTGCAGCCGGCTCGGTCGCCGAGCGAGAGCATGGCGATGCATCGGCACTCTGCGATCTCGCGGCCGGCGCCTTCGGCGCTCGAGCCGTCGCTCGACAGCGCCAGTGCCTGCTCGAACTGCTCGTCGCCGAGCGCGCCGCAGACCGCTTCGGCCTGCCTGGCCGTCTCGGCATCGACGCATCCGGCGAGCACCCAGGCGACGAGGCAAACGCTCCGGAGCGCGCGATGAGCGGCGCGGCCCGGCGTTCGAGTGCGACGGCGGAGCGCGCTCATGACCCCACCCTCAACCGCGCGTGCAGGGTCGTCCGGCCTTCGGCGTCGGCGCCGAGTCGGATCTCGAGCTTCGAGAAGAGATCGCCGGGATGCACGGCCGAGGCCTCGCCAGGTGATCGGATGTCGAGCGCCCTCAGACGATCGAAGTGAACATCGATCCGACTGCCTGCCCGCTCCTCGAGGTCGTGTGTTCTCTCGTCGGAAGGCCGCGCTGGCGGGGCGCTCGACACGGCGGGCGCACCGAGCGCCAGATCGAGCGCTTCGCCGCGATAGCCGATCACGAAGGCCTCGGGCGTCACGACCCAGCAAGGCGCGAACTCGGGCAGGATCGGCAGGTCGAGGAAGCAGCCGCCCTCGAGCGGCTGGCCTTCGCCTGCTTGAAAGACGCGGGGCGTGCGTCGGATCGGCCAGGTCGCCTCGAGCTGGCTGAGGGCCTCGTCGAGGGCCTCTCGCAGGGCCTCGGGATGTCGATGATGGAGCGCGCCGATGGCCAGCGGCTTGTCGCCGCCCGTGGCCGGCGGCAGGAAGGCGAGCTCCCAGGTCCCCGAGAGCAGGGCGCCCTCGAGCAGGCGTCCCTTGAGCGCGAAGAGCCGATCGGCCTGACCCCCGGACGGGAGCAGGCGCGAGAGGCCGAGGCCGCCGCGAGGGCGGATCCGGAGCTGGACGAGGGCGTTGTCCGGCCCGATCACAGGAGCCGCTGGCTGCTCCTCGGCGGGCAGGAAGAGTCGCAGGGCGCCCGGCGCGGAGGGCGCTTCGAGCTGGCCGTCGAGCGTGAGTCCACCGTGCGGGTCGACCACGATCCGGAGCGCGACGTGCCCATCCTCGCCCAGCGGCCAGGACAGATACCCGTCTGCGCCCACGCGCCGGTCTCGCGCGAAGGCTGCGAGGCCCTCGAGCTCCTCCGTCGCGTCGAGACAATCGAGCGAGGTCCAGTCTGGCTCGGCCGACGCGGCCGGCTCGAAATGAGCGAAGAGCTCGCGGCAGCCTCGCGCTTGCGCGAGCAGCCGCTGCGAGTGGTCGGCGGCGGGCGTTCCGGTGAGCCGGGCGGTGCGCTCGAGGAAGCGGGTCAGCGCGTCGCCGTCGAAGGAGACGAGGCGCTCCCGCAGTCGCGGATCACGCGCGTCGGATCGGCTGCAGCCCGTGAGCCCGAAGGCCAGGGTGAAAAGGAGGAGGAAGGCGAGAGCCAGCACTCGGCTCGAGCCGATTCGGGTCGACATCGATCACTCCGCGGGGCGGGCGCATCGGCTGCCGCACCCGTGTGCAACTCATCGGCAAGCGGCTGGAGAAATTGAGGGTCTGGGTGCCCCGGCCACGTTTCGGGTCGGCGCCGACCCGAGCGGCTCAATGCGCGCTGTCGGGCTTGCGGTAGATCAGGCGTCCCGCGCGCCAGGTCGCGGCCACGTTTTCGCTCGACAGCTCGAGCCGGGCCTCGCTCCAGGGTCGCGTCAGCAGACAGAGGTCGGCGGGCGCGCCCGCGCGGAGCTCCGGCGTCCGCGGCGGGCCGGGCTGTGCGGATCGTTCGAATCCGGGCAGGAAGAGGGCGAGCGCGGTCTCTGGAGACACCCGTTCCGACGGACCGAGCGATCGTCCGCTGCGGGTCTGGCGCCGGACCGCTGCGCGCATGGCGCGCCAGGGGTCGGGATGGCCGAAGGGCGCGTCGGTGCCGGCGCCGAGTCGGATGCCGCGATCGAGCCAGGTCTTCACGCGATAGAGGTGGGGCAGGTCGTGCCGGGCGACGTCTCGTCGATAGGCGTCTCCGCGCTCGGCGACGAATCCGGGCTGGGTGACGATCGTGAGCGCGAGTCGATCGACCTGCTCGACGACCTCGGGCGGCGCGACCGAGGCGTGCTCGAGACGATCGCCCGCTCGTGTGCCGGCCTGCTCGAGGGCCGCGAGCGCGAACAGGATCTCGGCGCGCGTGACGGTATGGATCGCGACCGCCCGACCCGCCTCGTGTGCCGCGCCGATTCGCTCCGCCAGCTCCCGCAGATCGGGCAGCGCCGGCTCATCGAGCATGATCTTGTGCGCGTCGATCAGCAGGTCGCGGGCTCTGGCGGGGTCCTCTGCCGTCGGGGCGCCGAGACGATCGAGCGCGCCCATCATGTGAACGCGCTGCGGCAGCGCGCCCGAGGCCTGCGCACGCCGGAACAGCGCAGCCTCGGCCGCTGCGTTGGTCGGGGTCGCGTCCGTCACCGCCGTGACGCCGTAGGCGGCGAGCCTCCGACCCACCGGCGCGAGATCGGGCGCCTCGGTCGGAGGCAGCCGCGCGCGTAGCCAGGCATCGGCGCGAAAGAGTCGCCCGGTGGCGCGCCCGCTCGCGTCGCGTTCGATCATCGGGACCTCTGCCTCGATCTCCGCCGCGTCGGGATCGCCCGACCCTCCGACCTCGGACGGTGGGCACGCTGCCGCGAGGCCCAGACGCTCGAGGGCGCGCGAGTTCAGGAACCACATGGAGCCACTGCGATGCTGGATGCGGATCGGGACATCGGCTCGCATCGCGTCGAGCACGTCTCGGTCGAGGGGCCCGGCGACCGACTCGAAATAGCCGCTGCCCCGCAGCCAGCCCCGGGCGTCGGACGCGCCCGACAACACCCGCTCGAGCGCCTCGGGATCTTCGACGTCCGGTGGGCCGCAGCCCAGGGAGTCCATCGCTGCGGCGAGTGAGTGCAGATGGATGTGGTGATCCTGGAGACCGGGAAGCAGCGCGCCGCCGGCTGCCTCGAGCAGCTCTTCGTCGCGCGAAGGCGTGAGGGCCGGTCCGATCTCCTCGAGGCATCCGTTCGTGATTCTGACGTCGACCCGGCGGCCCGCGACCTCCGCCCCGCGAATCAACACGAGGCGGGCATCCAGTCGGCCAGGCGTCGGGAAGAGGGGGCCTCGAGTCGGGGCGCGGCTCGAAGGACCGGTCGCGATCGCGGAGGGGCGACCGGCTGACGATGCGCTCCGTCGAGAACGAAGAAGCGCTCGTTCTCGCATTCGATGGGGAGTGTGACACCCGAGTGTGTCGCACGGGCCGCGCGTCTCGCGATGCCGGAGAGCGATACGTCGAGGAGTCCACCGCGGCCGGTCTGCAGGTGAGCCAGGACGAAGACGGCGACATGCAGCCCCGTCAACGGGTCGGCGATCGCGTCGCCGCAGAAGCAGGGGTCGGTTTCTTCCGGACGCGGCGACCAGGCGAGTCCCGCGGTGACGGCCGCATCGTCACCGAAGGCGATGCCCTCCTGCGATCGGCCGTAGCCCGTGATCGAAGCCCACAGGCGCCCGGGCCGCTCGCTGAGCCATGAAGGAGCGTCGTATCCCAGCTGCGAGAGGGCGCGCGGCCGCGCGCTCTCCACGACGACGTCTGCGGCATCCAGCAGCCGCTCGAAGCGTGCGCGGTCGTGGCTGTCGCGCAGATCGAGCGCGGCTCCGCGCTTGTTGCCGTTCATCAGATCGAAGAAGCGCGTCGGACCCCGGCGCGCACCGTCGGGACGATTCGGGCTCTCGATCTTGAGCACGTCGATCCCCAGATCGGCCAGCAGCGAGGTCGCGAGCGGCCCCGCCCACAGCGTCGAGAGATCGAGCAGGCGGATCGGTCGTCGTCGAGGGTGCGGGGCGGCTTGCGATGGCTGCTGTAGCGCGAAGAAGGCCGGCGCGGTCGTCGCGTCCGCAGACGGACCGCGGGGCGCCGGCGCGAGCGCCAGGCCCATCAGTCGGCCGCGCTCGACGAGCTGCGCGACGGGTCGGGTCGCGACCCGGCGGGCGATGCTGTGCCAATCGTCTTCCCGCTGCGCGACCGGAGCCTTCGGAGCGGGTCCGAGCTTCACGACCTCCTCGTCTTCGAGCCAGGCCGGGACCAGGCGCCAGTCGTCTTCGCGGGGCAGGTTGAGCGCGAGGTGGCCGTCTCGAGTCGGCATGAGGCGCGCGCTGCCGCCGGCCGAGCGACCGCCCTGGCGCGAGAGCCCGAAGATCGCGGCGCGTTCACCGAGCAGTGCCGCCCCGTCGAGCGCCGGCCGGGTGCCCGCGCCGGAGAGCGCGTGCAGCGCGAGCGCCGCGCCGCGGGCCGCGCTCGCAAGGGGGCCGGCCGCGAAGCGTGGTGCGCCGTCGGCCGGGCCGGTCAGCGCCATGGCGCCCGACGCCGCCCATTCGAGCGCCGCATGCCTCGCGCCAGATGGCGGAGCGGGGAGCCGATCGGGGCTCACGTGGCAGGCTGCGAGCAGCGCGCGCGCGTGCTCGAGGCCCGCGTCGAAGCCTTCTTCGCCCGCGTATCCGAGGTTGCCGCCGCCCGGCTTCGGGGGGACGATTTGGCCAGTACTTTCGAGGAGTTCGGGGGCTTTGGACATGACCGTCTCGGGCGCCCGCCACGTTAGCATTCGGGGGCTGGAATCCGTATGCTCGCCAACCCTTTACAACAATCGGTCCGATCGCAGAGCGAGGCAGGCGCAGCCGGCAACGCGCCCGGGCGCGGACGGTGTCCGGCTCCCTCGTGGTGGAGATGGATCGATGCAGCGAGTCTGAGGAGTTTTCTATGGCGAAGTTCAAGGCGGGCACGCGACTGAAGAGCACGGTGTGCAGCTCGGAGCTGATGATCGTGGTCGCGCCGGCGGGTGACGTGAATCTCACCTGCGGCGGCGCACCGGTCGTGGAGCTTGGCACGGACGCGCCGGCCGGCGAGATCGACCCGGAGCAGAAGGCCGGCACCCAGATGGGTAAGCGCTATACGAACGAAGCCGGGGACATCGAGATCCTCTGCACCAAGCCGGGTGAGGGTGGCCTCGCGGTCGACGGCGTGCCGCTCACGATCAAGGGTGCCAAGCCGCTTCCGTCTTCGGACTGAGGTTTCCGGGGGAGCCCCCCGGACCCCCTGTGACGGTCGGATGAGCCGAGAGGTGGGCTTCCATTAGGCCGGTTCGGGGATTTGGTGCGGGACGCTGTCCTGCCGTTGCGGATGGTGGCCGGTCGAGGCCTGGACGAGGCCTGGGCGAGGCGGTGGAATCGATATGAATTTGATGATGCTTCTGGAGATGGCGGCGGGGGCCTATGGCGACCGGGTGGCGTTCCAGAACGGTGCGGACCGGCTGACCTATCAAGAGCTCTACGATTCGGCGGGCGCGCTGGCGGGGATGCTCGACGATGGCCGCACGAAGCATCTGGCGCTGCTCGATGTCACGAGTCTGGCGCTGCCGGTCGCGGTCTTCGGTGCGTCCTGGGCGGGCGTTCCCTTTGCGCCGCTGAACTACCGGCTTACCGATCCGGAGCTCGATGCGTTGATCCACCAGCTGCATCCGGGCCGGCTCCTCACCGATGCGGAGCGGGCCAGCCGCCTCGGTGATCGCTTCGATGCACCCGAGGGCGACGACTACGTGTCGGTCTCGACCACGGACGGGATGTTGTCCGAGGTGCGCGCGAGCCATGCGGCCCGGCGCGAAGAGCCCTGGTCGATGGAGCCCGAGGACACGGCGATCCTGCTCTTTACGAGCGGTACGACCGGTGCACCGAAGGCAGCCGTGCTGCGCCAGAAGCATCTCGTCTCCTACGTGCTCGGCTCCGTGGAGTTCATGGGCGCGGACGAAGAGGACGCCTCGCTCAGCTGCGTCCCGCCCTATCACATCGCCGGCATGGCGGGCATCGTGAGCGCGGTCTACTCCGGGCGCCGCGTCGTGCAGATGCCGAACTTCACGGCCGAGGCCTGGATCGAGACGGCGCGTCGCGAGAAGGTCAGTCACGCGATGGTGGTGCCGACGATGCTGGCGCGTATCGTCGACGTGCTCGAGGGCGAGTCGGACGCGGGACTCCCGAATCTTCGCGCGCTGGCCTACGGCGGCGGCAAGATGCCGCAGTCGGTGATCGAGAAGGCCATGAAGCTCTTCCCCGAGACGAGCTTCACCAACGCCTACGGACTCACCGAGACCAGCTCGACGATCTCGCTGCTGGGTCCCGAGGACCATCGGGCCGCGATGGCCAGCGAAGACGAGGCGATCCGCAAGCGCATCGTCTCGGTCGGCCAGCCGCTCCCGACCATCGAGGTCAGCATCCGCGACGTCGACACCGAAGAGCCGGTGGCGGCGGGAGAGCGGGGGCTGATCTTCGTGCGCGGCGAGCAGGTCTCGGGCGAGTATCGCGGCAAGGGCAGCCTGCTCGATGACGAGGGCTGGTTCAACACGCGCGATGGCGGGTACCTCGACGAGGGCGGCTATCTCTTCCTCGAAGGCCGCATGGACGACGTGATCGTGCGCGGCGGCGAGAACATGTCGCCCGGCGAGATCGAGGACGTGCTGCTCACGCACGAAGGCCTGATCGATGCGTGCGTCGTGGGCGTTCCGGACGAGCAGTGGGGCGAGGCGGTCGCGGCCGTCGTGGTCGCGCGCAAGGGGGCCGAGCCTTCGGCGGCGGAGCTCCAGCAATGGGTGAAGGACCGGCTGCGATCCTCGCGCACGCCCGAACGCGTCGAGTTCTGGGAGGAGCTCCCCTACAACGAGACCGGCAAGCTGTTGCGCCGAAAGGTCCGCGAGGCGCTTCGGGACTCCGGTTGATCCGGGGAGACCTGTCGGGCCAGGGCGACGTCCCGCACTGGACGGTCGCTGGGCTCGGGCGCTTCCTGATCGCGCCGGATGCCGGGGAGCAGCTCGCTCCGGTCGGCGAGCAGGGCAGGCGCGGTCCGGGCGCCCTGGTGCTCGCGCTCGACTCGTCGCGTCCCGAAGAGATCGAGCGATGGGGCGCCGCGTTGCTCGATCAGCTGCCGATCCTGCCGTGTGTGACGATCGCGCTCTCGAGCGACGAAGCGTCGTCCCGGCCGGCTGCGCATCGGGCCTTGCAAGACGCCTGTGATGTCGTGCTCGCGTCGCCCGAGGCGCTGCCTGCACTGCTCGCGGGATTCGCGGAGACCCCCGTATCAGCGCTCGCCTTCGCGCAGCTGCTGCGCGGGGCGGAGGGGCGATCGGTGTACGCGGGCCTGGTGGCCGAGTCCTTCGTCTACTCGACGCTTCAGTCGGGCGGCGAGTTTCGCCGGTGGCTCGAGGCGCGGCGCTCGCGCGGGTCGCGCTGGCGGCGCCGGGTGAGGGAGGGCCACGAGGAAGAGCAGGCCTGTCGGATGGAGCGCGATCGCGGTCGCCTCGAGATTCGTTTGACTCGGGCCCACAAGCACAACGCGTTCTCGCGCGCGATGCGCGACGGCCTCGCCGAAGCGCTGCAGCTCGCGCTCGCGGACCCGACGATCGAGGAGCTGGTGCTGTCGGGGGAGGGCGACTCCTTCTGCAGCGGCGGCGATCTCGACGAGTTCGGCAGCTTTCCCGATCCCGCCGAGGCGCATGCGATTCGCACGACGCGCAGTCCGGCGCTGCTGCTCTGGCGTCTGCGGGATCGCGTGCGCGTGGAGGTCCACGGCGCGTGCATCGGAGCCGGTGCCGAGCTGCCGGCGTTCGCCGGCGCCGTCATCGCGCGGGAAGATGCCTTCTTTCAGCTGCCGGAGGTCGGTCTCGGGCTCGTGCCAGGCGCCGGGGGCACCGCGAGTCTGCCCCGCCGAATCGGACGCCAGCGGACCGCCTGGCTCGGACTCTCCGGCGCCCGTATCGACGCGCAGACGGCACTCGATTGGGGGCTGGTCGACGAGGTGCGACTCGGGCAGCATGTCGGCCGCGACTGAGACAGCAAGGGTAGACGGGACGAATCGATCGAGGCCTGGCCTCGGATGGACCACGGATCGGCGCGACCGCGCGCCAGGGAGATCGCATGAGCGGACCGCTCGAGGGAATCAGGGTCGTCGAAATGGGTGTCTGGGTCGCAGGGCCCGCGGCGGGAGGAATCCTGGCCGACTGGGGCGCCGACGTGATCAAGATCGAGCCCCCCGGCATCGGGGACCCCGCGCAGGCTCTTCCAGTACATGCTAGGCGGCGACCTGCCCTTCAATCCCGTCTTCGAGAACGACAACCGCAGCAAGCGCAGCATCGTGGTCGACCTGCCGCAAGCCCGAAGGGCTGGAGATTGCGCTCGACCTGATTCGCGGCGCCGACGTCTTCGTCTCCAACATCCGCCCGGCGGGTCTCGCGCGACTCGGGCTCGGCGCCGAGGAGCTCTGCGCGCGCTTTCCCAAGCTCATCTACACGATCGTGACCGGCTACGGCCTCGAGGGCCCCGAGGCCGATCGCGCGGCCTACGACATCGCGGCCTTCTGGGCGCGCTCCGGAATCGCGCATTCGCTGACGCAGCCCGGCTCGCATCCGCCCCATCAGCGCGGTGGCATGGGCGATCACAACGCGGGCCTCGCGGCGGCCGCAGGCGTCTGCGCGGCGTTGTTCAGCCGGGAGAAGACGGGCAAGGGGCAGATCGTCTCGACGTCGCTGCTGCGCGAAGGCCTCTATACGCTGTCCTTCGATCTCGCCGTGGCGCTCCGTTACGGGCTCTCGATCCAGGCCGGCAATCGCAAGACCGCGGGCAACCCGGCCATCAACAACTATCGCGACTCGGAGGGCAACTACTTCTGGATCGTCGGGCTCGAGGGGGAGCGTCATTGGCCGCCGCTGGCGCGCGCCGTCGGTCATCCCGAGTGGCTCGAGGACCCGCGTTATGCGGAGCCGCGGGAGCGCGCGCAGAACGCGGAGAGCCTGATCGCGTCGCTCGACGAGATCTTCGCCACGAAGACCCGCGCCGAGTGGGGCGAGATCTTCGATGCGGAGCAGGATCTCTGGTGGGCGCCCGTGCAGTCGATCGACGACGTCCTGGCGGATCCCCAGGTGGCGGCCGCAGGCGGCTTCGTCGAGGTGCCCGACGGTCCGAGCACGACGCTGCTTCCGGCGACGCCGGTCGACTTCGGCGGGACGCCCTGGGCACCGCGCTCGATGGCCCCGGCCCATGGCGAGCACACCGAAGAGATCCTGGCCGAGATCGGTCGCACGGGCGCCGATGTCGAGGCGCTCCGAGAGCGCGGCATCGTGGCATGAGCGCGGCCGCGGCCGCGGCGAGCGGTCTCGGCCTGCGCGGCGTTCAGAACGAGAGCTGGATCCCGATCACCTCCCAGCTGTACCAGAACCTCTCTCCGAGAGTGCGGTTGACCGGCAGGAAGTTGAAGATCATGCGGGACCCGAGCTTCACCCGCGCGCTCAAGTCATAGTCCACGCCGAGCCCGGCATTGACCAGGAAGCCCGCGTCGGTGTTCTCGCCGCGACGATCGTCGTTCTGGATCACCGCGAATCCCATGCCGGCGAACAGGTTCGGATGGAAGCGGTCGAAGCTGTCTCCGGGCAGGTCGGGCACCCGCACGTTGATGCTGGCGGTCGGCGCCACGAGCAGCTTCTCGTCCTCGAGTCCGATCTGTATCATCGGCCCCGCCGACACGTATTGGTCGAAGCGGTAGGGCAGCTCGAAATTCATCAGGAAGTTGTTCGGGTCGATCGTGAATCCGGCGCCCATGCGGAACGCCCAAGCGGACGAGCCCGAATCGTTCCAGGCGTTCGCGCCGCCGCTCGGTGCCGCGTCCGGCGCGGTCGACCAGTCGTCGTCGGACTCGTCCCAATCCTGCGCGCGGGTGGGCTCGACCCAGACGATCGCGACCAGCGCGGCGCAGATCAGCGTCGAGCGGCGCAGCATCCGGAGAGCGCGGGTCTCGGCTGCAGCCGGTCGCAGTCGGGTCCCCCCCTCCACGTTCGAGGCGGCTGCGGACCACGTGGGAGCAAGGTTCGAGGCCATGACGGGTCTCGGACCGGTCGAAGCATGCGGCGCTCGCGGCATCGCGGTCTCCTGAAAAACGGGGCGCTGTCGGGGGAGTGGCGGTAGGTTCCGCGATGCGTCGCCGGAATGCAAGAACACAGCTAGAGGTGGAGATTCCAATGGATGAGGTCGCTGGAGGGGAGCTCGCAGCAGGATGATCCGACGCTTCCATCTGGGTCTGCCTTTCTGGGCTTTCGAGGGCTGGCAGGGGGGTCTCTACGCGAGGGACAGCCGCGCGGCGGATTTCCTCACGCAGTATTCGAGGGCTTTCAACGCAGTCGAGGGCAACACGACCTTCTACGCGGAGCCGGCCGCTGCGACCGTCGAGAAGTGGCGACGGGAGAGCACGGCGGATTTTCGCTTCTGCTTCAAGCTGCCCCGGGCGATCACCCACGAGGCGATGCTCCATGACGTGCACGATCCGACCTATCGGTTCCTGGAGCGACTCGAGCCGCTTCGCGAGCAGCTCGGGCCCCTGATGATCCAGCTTCCCCCGAGCTTCGGAGCGCGGGACCTTCCTCGTCTCGAGAGCTTCCTCGACGATCTTCCGAAGGATCATCGCTACGCCGTCGAGCTGCGCGACGCCGAGCTGGCGGCGGACGGAATGCCCGCCCGGATCGCGGACGATCTGCTCGACGCTGCGGATGTCGGCCGCGTCATCATGGACACGCGTCCGCTGCGAGATGGCCCGAGCGAGCATCCCGATATCCTGGCGGCGCGTCACAAGAAGCCGAATCTGCCGGTGCGCGAGGAGGCGATCTCGAAGGACCCGATCGTTCGGATCGTCTTCCACCCACAGGCCGAGATCAACGAGCGCTGGCTCGACCGCTGGTCGACGATCCTGGCGGCCTGGATCGGGCAGGGACTCGATCCGTACGTGTTCGTCCACTCACCGAGCAACCGCGAGTCGCCGAGGATCGCGCGCCAGCTCTTCGCGCGAATCGCCGCCCGTGAGTCCGTCGGAGAGATGGCCGCCTGGCCGGGAGAGGCAGGCGAGTCCGCGAGCGGACAGCTTGCGCTGCTCTAGGGTGGGCAGGGCGATGCGGCTCGCGCCGAGTGCAGTGCTCCCCTCGCTCGCGGCGTGCCTGGCAGGCTCGTGAGGTCGGGCGCCGCTTGCCGGATCTGTGGGGGGCGGACGGTCTTCGCCTTGACGGCGCGTGAGATGATGCTCGGGACCCGGGAAGGTTTCGACTATCTCGAATGTGTGGAATGCGGCAGCCTCCAGATCGATCCCTTGCCGGCTTCGCTCGATCGTTTCTATCCGCCGGACTATTACACCCGGCGACTCAGGCCGGAGCGCACGCCGCCATCGTTGCTTGTGCGATGGGGCCGGTCCCTCCGTCGCAGACTCCGGCGAGGCTGGTCGAAGATCCGGCTCTCGTCCGAGGGCGCGCTCGTCCGTGCGCTCTCGGGTCGACGTTATGCGCGCTTCGACTGGTTCCGGCGGACCGGGACCGGGCTCGATGATGCGATCCTCGACGTCGGCTGTGGCTCGGGCCGATTGCTGCGGCGATTGGCGGGCGACGGCTTCACGAGGCTGGTGGGCATCGATCCGCGCTGGGCGGGGAAGGATTCGGACGACGCGGGCATTCGCTTCGCCCGGGAATCCCCCGAAGAGCATGCCGGGCAGTATCGCCTGGTGATGGCGCATCACAGCTTCGAACACATGCGCGACCCGACGGCGGCGTTCGCGGCGATGGCGCGGCTCGTCGAGCGCGGTGGGCATCTGCTGCTGCGCGTTCCGGTCGCGGATGGCTGGGCGCGGCGGCATTACGGCGCCGATTGGGTGCAGCTCGATGCGCCGCGGCATCTGCACCTCCCGACCCGCCGCGGGGTGGAGATCCTGGCCCGCCGATCTGGCCTTCACCTCGTGCAGGCCGTCGACGACTCGGGGCCCTTCCAGATCTGGGGCAGCGAGCTCTACCGCCGGGATATTCCGCTCTCCGGGCCCGGGCCGGGCGGGCGACGCGCCTTGCCCTGGTCGGTTCGGCTCCGTGCTCGTCGCGCGGCCCGGCGACTCTCGCGGGCGGGACTCGGAGACCAGGCCTGCTTCTATCTTTGCCGGGAGGAGCGGAGCGCGGCGGCCCCGACGGCGTCCCGCCACGAGACAGCAGCCGGCGGCCCGACTACATGAAGCTCGGGCGGATTCCGATGATCTGCTCGTCCTCGAGCGCCTCGATCTCCCGTTCCTCGATGCCGAGCTCGCCCTGGAGGATCTCGCGGTTGTGCTGTCCGAGCGTGGGCGGCGGCGATCGGTGCAGGTCCCGCTCGAAGGCGGGAAAGATCGCCGGGAAGGAGGGATAACGGGTCTCGCCGGTCACCGGATGCTTCAGGGTCTGGAAGAACTGGCGATGCTCGAGCTGGGCATTCGGCCAGAGCGAGTGGGCGTTGATCGCCGCGCTCGCGGGCACTCCCTCGTCGAGCAGCCGCTCGAGCGCTTCTTCCCGACTCTGTGTCCGGATCCAGGCGGCCAGGCGTTTGCATAACATGTCGTGCTGAGCGAGGCGTCCCGCGTGGCTCGAGAGCGAGACGTCGAGTCGCCAATCACCGGCGTGGATCGCGCGGCAGAGCCCTCGCCATTCTGCATCGTTCGTGACGGAGACGGCGACCCGTTCGTCCGGTCGTCGGCTCTCGAAGAGTCCTTGTGGTGCCGCGTGCGGCATCCTGTTCCCCGCCCGTCCAAGCAGCACGCCGTAGGCCGAGTATTCGATCACCTGCTCTGCGGCGACAGCGAGCGCGGGCTCGACGAGCGCGACCTCGACGACCTGCCCGAGCCCCGTGCGCCGACGTTCTTCGAGGGCGAGGCCGAGCGCGAAGACCGCGTGCGCGCTGCCGAGGGGATCGCAAACCCCGCGCACGACCAGCGGCAGGTCCTCGTAGCCCGTGACCCAGGCCAGGCCGCTCACCTGCTCGACGGTCATGGCGAAGCCGGCACGATCGCGCCAGGGCCCGTCGAGGCCGAAGGCGGGCATGCGGACGAAGATGGCGCGCGAGTTGAGTGCCTTGATCCGCGCTGCGTCGAGCCCGAAGCCGGGCATCACCCGGGCCGAGAAATTCTCGATCACGACGTCCGCCTCTTCGATCAGGCGCTCGACGAGGCTGCGGCCCTTCTCGTGGTCGAGTCGCAGCGTGACGTCGCGCTTTCCCGGGTTCACGCCGTGAAAGACGTGGGACCACTCCCAGAGGATGTCGTTTCGGATCGGGGTGGCGAAACGCATGCCATCGGGCCGCTGGATCGACTCGATCTTGATCACGTCCGCGCCCAGATCAGACAGGATGGAGGTCGTGTAGGGCCCGGCCCAGAACGCGGTCAGATCGATCACGCGCAGCCCGGAGAAGGGCAGATCGGCCTGTCCGAAGCTCGGCTTCCTGGGCGCCGCGGGCTTCGCCAGCAGCGAGAGCAGCTCGTCTCGATCTTCGTCGAGCGCGGGCGTACGACCGATCGGCGCGGGCTTCGTGGTCTCGAGGCGCCAGGGCGGGCGCGGCTGCAGGAAGCCGCCCGGTGCGCGCTCGAACGAGCCGCGGGCGATCATGTGATCGAAGTTCGGGAGGTCTCGTCCGTTCCCGATCGGGGCGACCGGGATGCGAAGCAGCTCGCAGAGCTCGATGATCTCGTCCGTCGTCTTCTCGCGCGTCCATGAATGCATCATGTCCTGGATGAAGTCGAGGTTCTTCATGCGCTCCCGTGCGTCGAGGTAGAGCGGATCCTCGGCCACGTCCTGGCGTCCGAGCATCGAGCAGAAATCCTTCCACTGCTGCGCGGAGATCGTGCAGAAGCCGACGTGTCCGTCCTTCGTCGGCTCTATGGAAGGCAGCTCGATCGAGCGTGAGAGCAAGCCGCCCGAGAACTGGCTGCCCAGGTCGCCGAAGATCGTGAAGCATTGGATGATCGCCTCGAAGACCGAGAGGTCGACGATCTGGCCCTCACCGATCTGGCGCGCGGATCGCCACGCCGCCAGCGCCGAGATGGCCGCGAAGCTGCCGCCGACCCAGTCGCCGATTCGTCCGCCCGCGGCGACCGGCTCGCGATCGGGCAGACCGCGATACTCGACCGAGCCGCTCGCGGCCTGGAGCGTGAAGTCGTTGGCCGCATGCCTGGCCCACGGCCCCTCCTGGCCCCAGGGAGAGATCCGCACCACCGAGAGATGCGGGTTCGCGTCGAGCCAGGCGTCGGGAGAGAGCCCGCGCGCCTCGAGCGCGCCGGGTCCCTGATCCTCGAACAGGATGTCGGCACGCTCGGCCAGGCGTCCGATCCGAGCCCGGTCCTGGGCATCGCGCGGATCGAGCACGATGCTCTTCTTGCCGGCATTGAGGTACTGGAAGAGCGGACTCGATTCGTCTTTGCCCAGCGCCTGCTGCGAGGCGGTCCAGCGACGCATCGGATCGCCCTTGCGCCCCTCGATCTTGATGCACGATGCACCCGCGTCGACGAAGAGCTTGCTGGCATAGGGCCCGGCAATATTCGTTGATAGGTCGATCACGGTCAGCCCCTCGAAGGGGCGGGGTGCTTCTTCGCTCATCGTCGCATCATCGCCTGTCGATCCCCCGACGGAGAATCTACCATCCTCTGTTCTTGCGACGAGGCCCGAATGCGCCTCGGGAGGAGAAGGAAAGTTGCTGACGGAATTCGAGGGTCGCGTCGCGGTGGTGACCGGAGCGGCGAGTGGGATCGGAAAGGCGCTGTGCGAGCGCTTCGCGCGGGAGGGCATGAAGGTCGTGATGGCCGATGTCGAGAGCGACTCGCTGCGCGAGGCGGGTCAGCAGATCGAGGCGCTGGGCGCCGAAGTCCTGACGCGCCGGACCGACGTCTCGCAGGCCGACGAGCTGTCCTCGCTCGCCGAGGCGACGCTCGACCGCTTCGGCAAGGTGCACGTCGTGTGCAACAACGCGGGCGTGTTCACGGGCGGTCGCACCTGGGAGGCGATCGGCAGCGACTGGGAGTGGGTGCTCGGGGTGAACGTGTACGGCGTGCTCCACGGCATTCGCGCCTTCGTCCCCAGGATGCTCGAGCAGGGCGAGCCGGCCCATGTCGTGAATACCTGCTCGATGGCCGGCTTGATCAACATGCCCTTCTCCGGCGCCTACAACGTGAGCAAGCATGCGGCGCTGTCGCTGACCGAGACGCTCTACCACGAGCTCAAGACCCTCGATACGCCGGTCGGTTGCTCGGCCCTGTGTCCCGAGCTGATCAACACGGGCATCGGTCGCTCGGAGCGGAACCGTCCGGCGCATCTCAAGCGGCCGGAGGATGCGGGAACGCCCGAGCAGGAGATGGTGGAGCAGGCGATCCGTTCGAGCGTCGCCGGCGGGATCCCGCCCTCGGCGATGGCGGACCGGGTGATGGGGGGGATTCGCGAAGACCGCTTCTACCTGCTCGCCGAAGAGGACACGAACTGGGATTTCGCCTGCAAGACCCGGCTCGAGGATATCCGGCTGCGACGGAACCCGACGCTCAACGCCTTCGGCGGCTCGAGCTGAGTGGCTGTCTCGGGCTCGACGGGACCTCTGGCTGCGACGCCTCGATGAAGCGATCGATCCTCTATCAGGTGGGCGGAGCGGAGGGCATCGACTTCGAGAGCCTCTCGCGGGAGGTCGCGGTCGCCGAGGAGCTCGGGATCGACACCGTATGGTGTTTTCCGTCGGCGGGTGAAGACGGTGATTTCGGGGAGGCAGCGCCGGAGATCTGGCTGGCCGGGCTGGCGGGTCGCACCGAGCGGATCCGACTCGGTTGGGGGCTCGCGGCGATGATGCCGCCGGCCTATCCGCCGATGCGCGTGGCCGAGCAGGGCGCTTCGCTCGATCTCGCGAGCGAGGGAAGGCTCGAGATCGCGTTCCTGCCGGACGGCGAGCTCGCGGAGCGGGACGATGCGGACTGGCAGGAGGGCTATCGGATGCTCGTCGACATGTGGGACGAGCCGACCTTTTCGTGGACGTCCGAACGCTTCACGGTGCGCCCGGTCGACGTCGTTCCGAAGCCCTGTCAGCGCCCCCACCCGCCGCTCTGGCTGGCTGGCTGGACGGTCGAACACGCTCGTCTGGCGGGTCGCGGAGGGCTCGGCTTCCTCGACCTCTCGGGCGCAGCGGACGAGATGCTCGAGGTCCATCGCGATGCCTACTCCGAGTGCCGCGCCGAGGCGGATCCCGTGGCCCTCGTGTGCGTGCACGCGTACGGGGTCGCGTCGGACCTCGAGCCGGGAGCGGCGGGGGCCGAGCGGCTCGAGAAATGGGAGGCGCTTGGATTCGACGAGGCGATCGTGCGCGTCGGGCCGCTCGACGGGCGGGCGGGGCAAGCCGTCGAGCGGATCCGCTTCCTGTCGGGCGCGGAGCAGGGCGTCCATTGACGGCGAGGACGGCTCGGGTCGACGCTTGATCTCCCGCCTGCGATTCCGGGCCTGCTCGTCCTCGACTAATCCTTCGTGAGCATGCTCGGGCCCGCGCCCATCTCGGCGCTCTCGCGCTGGATGGCGCGCCAGCGGAAGGGCGAGACCAGCTGCCCCCAATAGTCCATCGGGAAGCTCGGCAGCCCCGCGATTCCGATGTCGACGGGCGGCTCGCGGTCCGCCGGGAGGAATCGCGTTCCGAAGACGACGTCCCAGACGATCAGGTTCTGTCCGAAGTTCGTATTCGACTCTTCGAGCAGGCGGGAGTGATGCCAGCGATGAAGCTCGGCCATGCTGAAGATCCAGTTGAGCGGCCCGAGCTTCAGCACGATATTCGCATGCTGGAAGAGTCCGTGAACGGCGGACACCAGCCCGAAGAGCGCGATCAAGCGCCCGTCCGCGCCGAGGATGATCAGCGGCACCATCGGAGAGAAGGTCGAGAGCGCGATGTCCACGGGATGGAAGCGCACGGCGTTGAGGAAGTAGAGCCGCGGGGCCGAGTGGTGCATCGCATGGAAGCGCCAGAGCCAGTCGACCTCGTGGCTCAGCCGGTGGACCCAGTACAGGAAGAACTCTCCGAAGACCAGCGCGAGCGGGAGCTGGAGCCAGAGACTCCAGTCGGTCGGCCACAGCGATCCGCCCGCGAGTCCCGCGATCCACACGCCGACGGCGATCGAGGCGAAGACGATGGGGATCTTGAGCAGCTCCGTCGTCAGCAAGCCGGAGACGAGAAGATGGCCGATGTCGACCTTGAGATCGCCATTCGAGTGCAGCCAGGTCGGCTGCCAGTACAGCACGCGTTCGACGGCGGCGATCACGCCGTAGGAGATCAGCATCGGAAGCAGGACGGCCGCCGCCGGCTCGACCCCGGCCTCGATCTCCTCGATCGCCCAGAAGACGGCACCCCCGAGCAACACCGGGAAGAAGCTGCGTGCGACGATCCACTCGAGGGCGGCCATCACGCCCTCGCGGACGGGCGTCCCGGTCGGGGCGTGCGTCTCGAAGGTTCCCAGGTTCTGCATGCGGTGCCCTCCTCGCATCGACGCGTGGCCCCTCTGATCGGCGGGGGCGCGGATCCTGTCGAATGCCGGCGCCCCGATTCTAGAAGCCGAGGCGGACTTTCGCGACGAGGTCGTGCTGGACCGTGTGAGCGCTTCGGTAGGCGTCGTAGCGGAGCTCGAATTGCAGCCGGTTCGCCGCCTCCGGCTCGAAGGCGAGGCCCGCCGAGACCTCGAATCCGCCCTTGTCCTCCTTGCCCTCGATCGTGAAGCTCGAGACCGTATCGGGCGCGCTGGCGATCCGGGCGGTGACGTCGCGATCGTAGCCGGAGAAGGTCTGTCGCCAGCGCAGGTCGACACTCGGCCGCCAGACGCCGTCCATCCAGAGCAGACTGGTGTGGAGGTAGCGCGTGTGGTGGTAGACCGTGCTGAGGCGCAGGCCGGCGACGGCGGAGAAGATGTCGTCGTCCCGATCGTCGATGACGAGTCCGAAGAGTCCGGCGTCCTTCTCGCGCACCTCGTCCTGGCTGACCCACGTGTAGTCGAAGCCGACCAGCGGCTCGATGTCGATCGAGCCCGTCTCGATCAACCAGCCCGCCTGTCCCGACACCCCGACATGCTGGCTGTCGAAGTCGTCTTTGGCGTTCACGTTGAGCGCGCTGTTCCCGCCGGCGTACTGAACCAGGCGGCGGCTGTTATGCGAGCCGTAGCCCCAGGAAACGACGCTCTGGAGGCGCACGGGGCCGAGGTTCCAGGCGGCATGTCCCGAGATGTCGGCCAGGACCAGGTCGCTCTCGCCGTAACGGCGCACATCGACCTGACCGCGCTGGCTCGAGACGGCAAAGGTGAGCTCGAGGTCGCGGAGGGGTCGGGTGTCGATTCCGAAGACGAGGCCGCCCATCTGGGAGTCGTACTTCGGGTGGCCGGCAAAGGCGTCGCGCTCGCGAATGCTGCCGATGGCCGATACCCAGGGCGACCACGATCGAGCGTGGCAGGGCAGCGTCCGGGTAGAGGCCTGCCAAGGATCGAGCTGGCCCGGGCGACATTCGCGCGGGCGGTTCAGGAGCAGGCTCGCGACCTGCAGGCTGCCCTCGGCGACGAGGGTCGTCTGCGCGTCGTAGGGCTCGGGCGACAGCGCGTCGTAGAGATCGTTCAGGTCGCCCGTGCCGAAGAAGAAATCGTCGATCTGGCCTCGAAGGTCGGCCGGGCTCGAAACGTCCTGGTTGATCGAGTCGAGGTGGGCGGCGACCGCGGAGCGATTCGCGCCCTGGGCGATGGCGACCGCCGAGCTCTCGACGATGACGAGCGAGAAGCCATCCGCATCGTACTCGGTCGAGTAGACGAAGATGCCGCCGCTGGTCGGGATGCTCTCGGTCGCGAAGACGCTGGCGCCGCGATCGCCGTCGACCTGGATGATCCGGAAGGTCCCCCCGAGTGGTCTGGCGGCGTCGAGATCGATCTCGATGTTGCCATCGAAGGTCGCGTCGCCTTGCACCGTGATCTGCGGCTGGCTGGGATTGAAGTCGACGCGGACGTTGCCGTTCGGATCGATCCGGAGGTCCCCGCCGAGCGTGACGGGGCTGGTTGCGCGCAGCACGCCGTTGTCCCGGACGCGGACCGTCTGGCCGAAGCCGCTCGCATTCGTCAGCTCCCAGCCCCCATCCGACGGACCGAAGCCTTCGATCTCGAGTGACTCGAATCCCTCGAGCACGGAGAGGTCGAAGCTGCGGGGAGCTCCGCCACCGGGGCCGAGGATGGCCGTGTCCGTGCCCGCTCCGCCGCGGACGATCCCGGCGAGCGTGGCGGTCGAGCCGTGGCGGTAGATGTCGGCACCGGCACCGAGTCGCACCTCGCCCTCGATGCTGCCGAAGTTCTCGACGCGCTCGATGCCGCTCGTTCCCTGGATGGCGACGCCGCGATTCGGCGTGCCGGGCGGGCTGCTGCGGTCGGCCACGATCGCGCCGCCGGGACGATTGACCAGGCGGTTCTCGAACACGCTGCCGAACGAGTTGCGGAAGACGACGAGCGGGCCGGCGTCGTCATCGCCTTCGATCCGGCCCGAGTTCTCGAAGCTGTAGCGATTGGCGAAGGCGGCGTCGCCCGGGTCGAGCACGTTGTTGCCGCCGAGGGAGACGCCGATCGCGTCGGTGCCCGTCACGTTGATCGGGCTGATGTTGGTGACGAAGCTGTTGTGGTCGCCGTTCGTGTTGGACGCGTCGTTGCCGGCGAAGATGCCGATGGTGTTGGCGCCGGAGACGATGATGTCGCCCGCGTTGACGGTCGCGTTGGCGCCGCGGATCGCGCCCCCGTCGATCCAGCCGTCGCCGACGCTCAATCCGATCGAGCCATCGCCCTGGACCGTGATCGTGGCTTGATTGGTGATGTTGGCCTGCGCGTCCTGATCCGTCTTGTTGCCCGCGAACAGACCGCGACCCATGGCGCCGAGCAGGTCGACGGTGCCCTCGAAGGAGATGCCCGAGTTGTCGCCCGAGACGATGCCCGTCCCGCCCGTGCCGTTGATCGTGATCGATCCGAGCGAGGCGGCACCGTTCGGAATCGGCAGGCCGGTATTCGAGCCGATCTGGATGGCCACGCCATCGTCGCCGTCGATCGTGAACGCGCCGCCGCTCACGACGATGTTGTCGTCGCCCGTCCGAACACCGATGCCGCGATCGCCCGTGATCTGGACGACGCCTCCGGATCCGATCGTGACGTCGTTGTTGTCGTTCGTCCGAATGCCGATCGCATCGTCGGCCACCAGCGTGATCGTGCCGTTGTTTCGGATGGTCGGAGGAGTGCCGGGCGGAGCGACGTCCGCGCCGTCGCCGACGGCGATCCCGATCCCTCGCGCACCGTCGACAGTGATCGTGCCGTCGTTGGTGACGACGTTGCGGTCGTCTCCGCGAATGCCTGCGCCGTCGGGATCGACGACCGTGATCGTCGCGTCGGCGCCGATCGTGACGGTATTGTCGGAGCTCACGCGGATCGCGCTGTCGAGCAGAGCGGAAGAGTCGTCGAGCTCGGCGGCGCCGTCGGTCGTGATCGTGAGGCCGGTCGCGCCGCTGCCGTCGAAGCCGTCCGAGTCGGTGCCGTCGCAGGTGACGAGATCGTTGTCGACGGGGGAAGCGGGCGTGCAGACGGCTTGCGCATCGCTAAACGAGAGCGTGGCGACGGCCAATGCGAGCAGCGGGATCATCCCGAGCAGCGCCCGCTTCGCCGCTGGCGCGGCAGCGCCGCCTGCAGCCGCCCTGCGCCCGGCGCTTCCGCCAGGCAGGGTCCCGAATCGTCGATCGGGGACGGAGGACTCGAGAGGACTGCGGGTCATGGGCATCCTGGGGGTGGGATCGGAGGGCGCGGGGGCCGGCGAGGCGATCGACAAGAAAGGGGCCTTAGTGTACCCATAGTGGCCGTTCGCGAGCCGGCGGTGACGACTCTATTCGGCATGGCGTTTCCGTCCGTCGGGTCGAGCCGAGCCCGAACTCCAGGTCGCTTTCGGCCTGGTCTCGTCTTCATCCGAGGCGCGGCGCAATCCGAGGCGCAACGCATGCGCAGCGCGCTTCTTCCGAACCCTACGACCAGAACCCGACGAAAGGAAACACAATCATGGCCCTCGATCCGAGCAGTGTGGGCGCCAAGGGCGAACCCACCCGGCGATCATGGACTTCCAAGGACTGCCTTCTCTATGCCGTGGGCGTGGGAGCCGGCACGAGCGAGCTCCAGTTCACGACCGAGAACACCAAGGACACGCCCCAGCGCGTGCTGCCGACGATGGCCGTGATCCTGGGTGGCGGCGGCGTGCCGCTCGACAAGGCCGGGGAGTTCAACCCGGCGCTGATGGTGCACGGCACCGAGGGCATCGAGCTCTACGGCGAGATCCCGCCCGAGGGCGAGATCGAGAGCATCGGCGAGATCACCGGCGTCTGGGACAAGGGCAAGGCCGGCGTGCTCGAGTTCGAATCGACCTCGACGCTGGTTTCGACGGGCAAGCCGCTCTTCAAGGTCAAGATGTCGCTGTTCTGCCGCGGCGCTGGCGACTTCGGCGGCGAGCGCGGACCGTCGCCGACCTTCGCGCTCCCCGATCGCAAGGCGGACCACGAGGTCACGTACGTGACGCGCGAGGATCAGGCCTTGACCTACCGGCTGTCGGGGGATCGCAATCCGCTGCACTCGGATCCGTCCTTCGCGAAGATGGGTGGCTTCGACCGGCCGATCCTGCACGGCCTCTGCACCTACGGCTTCACGGGCCGGGCGCTGCTCCACACGCTCTGCGACTCCGATCCGAGCCGCTTCAAGAGCATGGATGGACGTTTCTCGAAGCCCGTCATGCCCGGTGATGCGCTGACGATCTCGATGTGGGTCGACGGCAAAGAGGCGCTGTTCCAGACGAAGAACCAGGACGGCGACGTCGTTCTCGATCAGGGTGTCTGCCGCTTCGCGTGAATCGCGACCGCGAGTGTGTTCGAAGAGAGCCCCCGCAGTGCATGAGTGCTGCGGGGGCTTTTCGTTCGACCGTCGCACGACACGCGAGCGTCACGGGGTGTGGGGTTGACGCAATAGTGTGAGAGGGTATCTAAGAGACTCATCTTGATCGCTCCGGCCAGTCGGTCGAAGAGAGACGGGTGGGCCCAGGAGCCTTCGCGGAGCCGAGGGAAGAGGCCTGGGAGGAGGGTTTCGTGCACCAGCGAGAGCTGAGCGAGAGCCTGAGCGAGAGCCGAGAGCCGATCGCCGTGTTCGCCGCAGAGCCCGAATCCGGCCTGCGGGATCCGCCCTGTCCGCCGGCGGAGACGCGAGCGGAGGCATGAGACGAGCCGAGCCCGGGTTCGAGCCGAGCACGAGACGAAGAAGGTCGAAGACAGAACCGATTCACGAATGAAGCCCCTGCGCCCCTGCGCGGGGGCTTCGTGCGTTTTGGGGCCAGCGCGATCGGAATCCGGGAATGGCGACCCGGCCATTGGCCGGCGAGACGGGAGTCAACATGCGAAGGAAGGTAGAGGCGGAGAGCCGGTGGTGGACGCTCGGCGGAGCCGAGGTGCTCGACGTCATGGAGACCGTGCGAGCGCTGATCCGGCAGGGACAGGTCGTGCATATCGGGACCGACGCACAGAAGGCTTCGAGTCGCATGGAGTTCGTGACCGTCGCCTGCGTGCTGAACCCCGGTAAGGGAGGGCGCGTGTTCTATACGCGGCGCTTCGACCGCAAGAACGTCTCGCTCTTCGAGAAGCTCTCGACCGAGACATGGCTCTCGCTCGATCTGGCGATCCGGATGCACGAGGCGTTCAACCTGAGCGCCGACAAGCAGCAGATCTGGGTCCACGTCGACGCGAACCCGGACGAGCGATTCGATTCGAGCGACTACGTGAAGCAGCTGGCGGGCATGGTCGCGGGCTCGGGCTTCCCCGTCCTCGTGAAGCCCAACGCCTGGTGCGCCTCGCACGTCGCCGACTTCGCCGTCAAGAACAAGCATTTCCGCGCCCGCATGCGGGCGGCCTGACGCGCGCCTAGCCCTTGCGCAGCTCGCCCCCCGCTTCGGCGACGAGCTTCTCGAAGCGCTGCAGGAATTTCTGCTCGTCCTTGTCCGTGAGCGTCTTGTCCTCGGACTGCAGCAGGACATGGAAGGCCAGAGACTTTCGGCCCGGACCGATCGACTCGCCCCGGTAGAGATCGAAGAGCTCGGTGCCCGCGACCTGCTTCCTGCCCGCCTGCTCGATCAATGCGATCAGCTCCGCCGCGCTCGTCGACTCGGGGACCGATGCGGCGACATCGACCTTGATGCCCGGGAAGCGCGGCAGCGGTCGGTAGCCCGCGCCCGACGGTCGTGCCGCGAGCAGGGCGTCGAGGCAGATCTCTGCGATCGCGACCTCGCTCTCGAGATCGCCGGACAGGCCGATGCGCGGGGCGAGGCCGGGCTCGAGCTCGGCCACCACCGCGACCGGCTCGTCGGCTCCCTCGAGCGACAGGAACAGACATTTACCCGGATGGGCCCACGCTGGGGGCTGGCCGTCGCCCGACCATCGAGGCTCGCCGCAGCCACGCAGCCGGACGAGGTCGTTCACGATGGCCTGCAGGCCCATCAGCCGATTCTCGTCGAAGCGCGCCCGCTTGCCGGGGCGCGTCCCGGCCCAGGCGAGCGCCAGCAGATGGCGCTCGCGCGGCTCGCCGCGGTCGTTCGCATGCTCCGGCTCATAGGCCTTGCCGATCTCGAACAGACGCACGTCCGTGTGATGGCGACGATTGGCTTCGAGGGCCGGAAGCAGGCTCGGCGCCACTCGGCGGCGGATCCTCGATTCGTTCTGATTCACCGGATTGATCACCGCGACGTGCGGCAGCTCGAGCTCCCCGAGCTTCCCGAGCAGATCGTCCTCGATGAAGGAGTAGGACAGGTTCTCGTGGAAGCGCGCCCCCCCGGCCAGCCGATCCTGCAGCTGACGCACGAGCAGCCGGCGTTCGTCGCGCGGCGGCGGGACGATGTCGGCTTGCAGCGGCTGCTCGGGGATGTTGCCGTAGCGATGGATGCGGCCGATCTCCTCGATCAGGTCCTGCTCGATCGTGATGTCCTTGGTCGCGCGGAAGCTCGGCACGCGGATCTCGTAGGCGTCGACCTTGCCGCCGGGATGCGCCTCGACGCCGAACTCGAGCCGTTCGAGGATGTCGCGGATCTCGTCGTCGGAGAGCGACGTACCGAGGGCCGCGCGCACGCGATCGTTGCGCAGCGGGACCACGCACGCCGGATCGCTCCAATCGCCCGCGTCGGTGGGCGGCGACGGGAAACGCGCAGCGCGGGACGATCTCCTGGAGCAGTCGCGCGAAGTGGCCCGCCGCCTGGCTCGGGAGGTTCGGGTCGAGCGTCTTCTCGAAGCGCGCCGAGGAGTCGGTGCGCAGGCCCGAGCCGCGTCGAGGTGCGGCGGATCGTCGTCGGCGTCGAAGGTGGCGACCTCGAGCAGCAGCGAGTCGGTCGTCGCCGCGACCTTCGAGCCTTCGCCGCCCATGATGCCCGCGAGCGCGACGGGCGCGTCGCCCGCGCAGATCAGGAGGTCGCTCCGCATCGAGCTTGCGCTCTTCCCCGTCGAGGGTCGTCGATCGTCTCGCCTGCCCGGGCGTTGCGCACGACGATCCCTCGGCCCGGCCGTCCTTCTCGAGGCGTTGCGATCGAACACGTGATTCGGCTGGCCGAGGTCGAGCATCACGAAGTTCGAGAGGTCGACGAGCAGGTCGATCGGGCGCTGCCCGACCGCCAGCAGCAGCCAGCGCAGCCAGTCCGGCGAGGGGCCGGGCGTGACGCCGTCGATCGGCAGCGCCAGGTAGCGCGAGCAGCCTGCGGTCTCGATCGCGACGGGATAGGGCGCGCCGTGTCCGGTCGCGGGCAGCGACGTGTCGAGCGGCAGCAGCGGTCGCTCGTAGATCGCGGCGAGCTCGCGCGCGATGCCGCGATGGCCCCAGAGGTCGGGGCGATGCGTGAGCGACTTGTTGTCGATCTCGATCACCCAGTCGTCGATGCCGAGCGCCTCGGCGACCGGGCGGCCCGATCCGGGCGTCTTCGCGGCAGCACCCAGATGCCGTCGTGCTCGTCGCCGAGATCCGAGCTCGCGCACGGAGCAGATCATCCCGCGCGACTCGACGCCGCGGATCTTCGACTTCTTGATCTTGAAGTCGCCCGGCAGCGTCGTGCCGACGGTCGCGACGGCGACCTTCTGCCCGGCCGCGACGTTCGGCGCGCCGCAGACGATCTGAGCGGCTCGCCCTCGCCGACGTCGACCGAGCAGACCGAGAGCTTGTCGGCGTCGGGGTGCTGCTCGCGTCGCCACGACGTGGCCGACGACGACGTCGTCGAGATGCGGCGCGAAGCGCTCGAGGCCCTCGACCTCGGCGGTCGAGAGCGTCAGGTCGTCGGCGAGCTGCTCGGGCGTGATGCCCGTCGAGGTCGACGTGGCGCGCCAGCCAGCGCATGGAGACGAACATCAGAACTGCTCCAGGAAGCGCAGGTCACCGCCCAGAAGGTGGCGAATGTCGTCGATGCCGTGGCGCAGCATCACGAGGCGCGACAGGCCCAGGCCGAAGGCGAAGCCGGTCCACTGCTCGGGGTCGATGCCGCCCGAGCGCAGCACGTTCGGATGCACCAGTCCGCAGGGCAGCAGCTCGATCCAGGTCGTGCTTCTTGCAGACGCTGCAGCCCCTGCCGGTCGACAGGCAGAACGGACAGCGCGCATCGAGCTCGAAGCCCGGCTCGACGAAGGGAAAGTG
>CAVORA010000016.1:0-120660 GCA_963698485.1 uncultured delta proteobacterium
AAACCCGGTGCTGATCGACTCGACCCGGACCGTCATCGCCGGCCACGGCCGGGTGCGCGCCGCGAAGCAGCTCGGCCTGCGAGACCGTCCCGACGATCCAGCTCGAGCACCTCTCCGAGGAGCAGGTCCGCGCCTACGTGATCGCGGACAACAAGCTCGCCGAGTGCGCGGGCTGGGACCGGGATCTGCTCGCGATCGAGCTCCAGGGGCTCGCCGAGATCGACCTCGACTTCGACCTCGAGGTGACGGGCTTCGAGACGGCCGAGATCGATCTCCTGATCGGCGAGCGCGGCAGACGGGACGACCCGGATCCGGCCGACGCGATCGCCGGCATCGACCCGACGCCCCGACCGTCTCCCGCCCGGGCGACCTCTGGCAGATCGGTCCGCACCGGCTGCTCTGCGCGGATTCCCTGGACCCCGCCGCCTATACCCGCCTACTCGGAGACCGAGCAAGGCCCAGACTCGTCTTCGTCGATCCGCCCTACAACGTACGGATCGACGGCCACGTCTCGGGCCTCGGCCAAAAGAGTCACGCCGAGTTCGCGATGGCCAGCGGCGAGATGAGCGAGACCGAGTTCACGACCTTCCTCGAGACGCTCTCGCCCTTCATGCCGACCCACAGCACGGACGGGGCGCTCCACTTCGTCTGCATGGATTGGCGTCACCCGGGCGAACTCCTCGCGGCGAGCCGGTCCATCTACAGCGAGTGCAAGAACCTCTGCGTCTGGGTGAAGACGAATGCCGGGATGGGCTCGCTCTACCGCTCCCAGCATGAGCTCGTCTACGTCTTCAAGGTCGGGACCGCGCCGCACATCAACAATGTCGAGCTCGGCCGACACGGCCGCTCCCGAAGCAATGTCTGGCGATACGCCGGGGTCAACAGCTTCGGGACCGAGCGCGACGAAGCGCTCGCGATGCACCCCACGGTGAAGCCCGTGCGGCTGGTCGCGGACGCGATCCTCGATTGCTCGCGGCGAGGGGATCGGGTGCTCGACGGCTTCGCGGGCTCGGGGACGACGCTGCTGGCCGCGGACCGCACCGGACGCATCGGCTACGGGCTCGAGATCGAGCCCCGCTACGTCGACGCCACGATCCGGCGCCTCGCCGAACACGCCGGACTCGAGGCCGACCACGTCGAGACGCGGCCAGATCCTTCGACGAGGTCGCCGCGGCGCGCGCGACCGGCGATCCGACGGATCCGCTCTACCTCCGAGCACCCCGCGCCGCGAGTCCCGAGGAGGCCCGTGATGTGAAGGACCGAAGAAACCGACGCACCGAGGAAGCCAGCCCCGACTACGAGGTCGGCTACGGCAAGCCCCCCGAGCACACCCGGTTCAAGCCGGGCCAGTCCGGCAACCCTCGGGGTCGGCCCAAGGGCACGAAGAACCTGAAGACCGACCTGATCGAGGAGCTCAGCGAGAAGATCGTCGTCCGCGAGGGGGATCAGTCCCAGAAGGTCAGCAAGCAGCGGGCCGTCGTGAAGACCTTGGTCGACGCGCACGCTCCAGGGCGACGCGCGCTCGGCCGACGCTGCTGATCTCGATGATGATGCGGCTGATCGAGACCGGCGAAGGGGCGCCCGACGTCGACGACGCCCTCATCGACGACGAGCTCGCGATTCTCGAGGACTTCGAGGATCGGGCACGGCGACGGCGGCGACGACTCCGACGACGCTCGGCCGGATCGCGACGAAGACCCCGAGGATCCGTCGTGAAGTCGCGACGATCGGGCACTGATCGAAGCCCTTCTCCGCAACGATCTCGCGGCGTTCACGCAGCGCTGCTTCCAGACGGTCGTGCCCGGGCCAGGCATTTCCTGCCGAACTGGCACATCGAGGCCATCACGCACCAGCTCGAGCGCGTGCCGGCGAGGCGAGATCCGTCGGCTCATCATCACGCTCCCGCCCCGCAACCTGAAGTCGATCTGCGCCTCGGTGGCCTTCCCGGCGTTCGTGCTCGGCCACGACCCGAGCGCTTCGGATCGTCTGCGCGAGCTACGCCCAGGACCTCACCGCGAAGCACGCGCGCGATTGCCGGATCGTGATCGAGAGCGCCTGGTACCGGCAGCTCTTCCCGCGGACCCGGATCGATCCGCGCAAGAACACGCGAGGCGCGAGTTCGAGACGACGGCGCGGGGCTACCGGCTCGGCGACCTCGGTGGGCGGGCACGCTCACGGGCCGGGGCGGCAACCTCATCATCATCGACGATCCGATGAAGCCCGGCGAGGCGATGTCCGAGACGAAGCGCGCGGCGGTGACCGAGTGGTACGACTCGACCCTCTGCTCGCGCCTCGACAGCAAGACCGAGGGCGCGATCGTCCTGATCATGCAGCGCCTGCACGTCGACGATCTCGTCGGCCACGTGCTCGCGAAGGGACCCGAGCTGGACCCACCTCGAACCTCCCCGCGATCGCCGACGCGCCGCAGGAGATCGCGCTCGACGACGACACGATCTACCGCCGCGCGATCGGCGAGCTCCTGCATCCCGAGCGCGAGCCGCAGGTCGGTGCTCGACGAACTCAGGGCCACGATGGGCAGCCCGGCCTTCTCGGCCCAGTATCAGCAGCCACCGGTCCCGCCCGGGGGTGCCCTCATCAAGACGGGACTGGTTTCGGATACTACTCGCGAACCCCCGGAGCGCGCGACCCCGGCGATCGGATCGTCCAGAGCTGGGATACCGCCTCGAAGGTGAGCAAGACGAACGACTATTCGGTCTGCACGACCTGGCTCGATCGCGGAGTCGGGACTACTACCTGCTCGACGTCTATCGCGAGCGGCTCGAGTATCCCGGATCTGCGGCGCGCGGTCGTCGCAGCCAGGCGCGTACGACGCGACAGCGGTCCTGATCGAGGACGCGGTGTCCGGCACGGGGCTGATTCAGGATCCTGCGCAGCGAGGGTCGAGTCCGGCCGATCGCCGATCCGCCCCGATCGGGACAAGATCTCGCGGCTCGAGGCTCAGAGCGCCGTCATCGAGGCCGGGCCACGTGCTGCTCCCCGAGGCGGCGCCCTGGCTCGACGACTTCGAGCTCGAGGTCCTGGCCTTCCCCTACGGCCGTTACGACGATCAGGTCGACAGCCTCTCGCAGTTCCTGACGTGGGCGCAGCGAGCGAGGCGGCGCGCCGTCGGCAGGGTGGCGTTTCCGATCTTCGTCGACCGTGCCGAAGCTATAGAGCCGCAGGTGATTCCGGCCGGATGGGGCGCGTAGGAGGAGCCGCGGCCGCGGCCTGATCGAGCACAAGCGCCTCCCGATCGCCTCGGATCGCGAATCCCCTGCGAATGCGCGCCCGTCGGGTCGTAGAGCGCGAATCGACAGGCGAATTGTGTCGCCGCGGACACTGCGATCTCCCACCGGATCACCTTGACTCCTCGCCCCCCGGAAGCGTGCATGGGACGCTCTCCGGGTCCGCTCGAGGCCGCCTGAATGCCGGTCGATCGGCTCACCCTCGCTCGGCGCCTCGCGGGGCTCGTCAGAGTCGATCGAAGGAGACGACCCATGCCCACGAGACGATGCGCCGAACCAAGCCCTCGAAGCCGAGCTCGACGCCCTCCCCGACCTCCCCCGCGACGAGCTCAAGGCAGCGCTGGCAGGAACTCTACGGCACGCCCTGCCCGCCCAAGATGAGCCGCAAGATCCTGCGCTACGCGATCGCGTACCGGCTCCAGGAGAACGTCTACGGAGGCCTCGACAAGAAGACGCGCCGCCTACTCGACAAGGCGGCCGCGAACCTGGCCGCCGGGAAGCCGGTCGTGCCCGAAGGACCGAAGATCAAGCCCGGGACCCGCCTCCTCCGCGAATGGCACGGGACCATGCACGAGGTGATCGTCCTCGAGAACGGCGTCCAGTTCCGCGACGAGATCTGGCCCTCGCTCTCGGCGGTCGCGCGAGAGATCACGGGGGCGCGCTGGTCGGGTCCGCGCTTCTTCGGGCTGAAGGAGCGCTCCTAGGATGGCGGCCGAGAAGCCCGCGCGCCGACGCTGCGCGATCTACACCCGGAAGTCCTCGGAGGAAGGTCTCGAGCAGGATTTCAACTCGCTCCACGCCCAGCGCGAAGCCTGCGAGGCCTACATCCGGAGCCAGGCCGGCGAGGGCTGGAAGCTCCTCCAGGCCCACTACGACGACGGCGGCTTCTCCGGCGGAAACGTGAATCGCCCGGGGCTGCGGCAGCTCCTCGCGGACATCGAGGCCGGCAAGATCGACACCATCGTCGTCTACAAGGTCGACCGCCTCACCCGTTCGCTCCCCGACTTCGCCAAGATCGTCGAGGTGCTCGACGCGCAGGACGTCTCGTTCGTGTCGGTCACGCAGCAGTTCAACACGACGACCTCGATGGGTCGGCTCACGCTCAACATGCTGCTCTCGTTCGCGCAGTTCGAGCGCGAGGTGACCGGCGAGCGGATCCGGGACAAGATCGCGGCGTCGAAGAAGAAGGGACTGTGGATGGGGGGCAACGTCCCGCTCGGCTACGAGGCCGACGGGCGCACGCTCAAGATCGTTCCGGAAGAGGCGGAGACGGTTCGCACACTGTTCAGGCTCTACGGCGATCTACGGAGTGCATGGAAGGTCAAGCAACAGGCCGATCGGCTCGGTTTGCGGACGAAGCTTCGAACGTTCAAGGACGGAAGAACGAGTGGCGGTATGCCCTTCAGAAACGGCCACGTCCATCGCATCCTCCACAACCCCTTATACATCGGCCAGATCCAGCACAAGGGTGTGATCCATGAGGGCCAGCACGAGGCGATCATCGACCTCGAGACCTGGGAGGCGACGCGAATCGGCCGATCGACCGAGTCGGAGCGCCGAGGGCTCCGCCGGGCTCGGCCCATCCCCTACCCCCTTCGTGGCAAGCTCTTCGACGAGACGGGCACGCCGCTCGCAACCAACCACGCGACGAAATCCGGTCGTCGCTACCGCTACTACATCTCAGCCGGCACCCCACCGAAAGGCGGCCACGCCGAGCCTCGCGAGAATCGACCGACCTGGCGACTCTCAGCCAGGGAGATCGAAAGTCTCATCGAAAGAGGCATCAGGCATCTACTCAGCGAGCCTGCGAGGCTTGCACAAGCCGCGATCGAGTCCGGCATCGCCGAATCGCATGTGCCGCGCCTGATCGAACAATCAACGCGGGCTGCGACGAAGCCGCTGCAGATTCTCGAACGCGCCGAGATTCATCCGGGCTGCGTCGCGCTCTGGCTGAAACCTTCCGGGATTGCCGACGGTGTCGTCGGTTGCATCCGCCACGATGTACCGATGGAGATTCGTCGGAGGGGCGTTGAAACTCGCCTGGCTTTGGCGAGTGACGGCGCGGAAGCAACCGGCGGCGCATCCGATCCAGCCCTCGTGAAAGCTCTGGCGCGAGCACGCGCCTGGTTCTCAGAGCTGGCCGAAGGTCGCGCCTCCTCTCTCGAAGAACTCGGGCGGCGGGAGGGAGTCAGCGATCGCTACCTGGGCGCGATCATGCCGCTGGCGTTCGTTTCGCCGAAGCTGACTCGCGAGATTCTAGAAGGGCGTCATCCGATTGATCTGACTGCGGACTCACTGATCAAACGGGTCGATCTTCCGTTGGATTGGCAGGACCAGAAGGAAGTCCTGGGACTTGAGTGAGCACTAAACAACGAATCGCCAGGAGATCCCCCGCGACACTAACGCGGACGGCGGCAGGGCACGTGGAGCATGATTCGGCCCCGTGCCCCCTGCCCGGCTCACTACAGGTCGTTCCGATAGTCGACTTGAAGAGCCCCCGGAAGCTCAACCGAAGCTGGCACCCATCCCACATCTCCGCCCGGCCACTCAGACAGGATTCGACGCTCTTCAGGAGTAAACAGATTGACCGCAGCCTTGTCGCTCATTTTCGTCTCCACGCGCCCGACGCTCGCGAACGCACCCGTAGCGGGCGCGCTGTGGAGACGGCGACGCTTTAGCAGCATCTGTTGACCGCCCTGCAAGTTGTCGATCAAATCGGAGGTTCGAACGGGAAAAACAAAAACCCGCTTGGAACAGCCAAAGCGGCTCACACGGAATGCATTTCAGGATTTCGCATTAGCTGCATTTGTTACACGCACGCAAGCTAAATCTAGAATCGGCGCAGTCGTCAAAATATTTCAAACTATCGGGATATCAACGCCCAGGGCGGCTATCCCTCGATGTTTAACCCAAATGAATGCTCAAGTGGCTGGCTCTCGCTGGCGTCGGCGTACTCATATCGCCGCCGTCCCGCTACCAGCCCAGCATTCCCGCAAGCCTCGGTTCGCGGCGCGGAAGGAGATGAAGGCATTAGGTGGATGGGACCGGCCACTCCGACTCAACGATCGAAGCGTCCGTTCCTTTCGATATTGGCCCTGGAGTTTCCGAGCCCCTGGGCAGTCGCGTTACCCCTCGGTCATTCAGCTGAGTTCAGTCGTTCTGAAGCTCTTGCTCGAACGGCAAGAAATTGCCTTCCGGGTTGTGCCGGTGCCCAGCGTTGTGGTCGTCGATCACAGCGAAGACTACGTGGCGGAACACACCTTCGAACTCGCGTTCCTCGAGGGTCTCGCGAAAGAGCCGTGCTACGTGCTGCGGCGGGTTGCGGAACGCTCCGCAGCCAAAGGCTGAGAGCACTAGGTCGGAATGGCCGTGGCGCGCGCTGATACGCAGAATGCCGCGGATCTTGATCCGGGTGGCATCGGCCATCGAATCCGTGAGCCAGAGCACGCCGTCTGATTCGAAGACGTCCGGCCGGGATATCGCTGGGACTGTGACGAAGGACGCCAGGTACGGATTGGCGAGGAGGGCGTATCCGTCTCGCTCGGCCGAACGAAACACCCGGGTCGGAGGCGAGTAGATTCCGCCGGACTCCCTAGGTATCGGGTAGCGCTTGCCCTTCGGATTCGACGGGACGTCGTAGTCCTTCGCGTACGGCGCGAATTGGTAGAGCGAGTGTAAGAGGGCGGAGCGGCGGAAGAGATTTTCCTCCTGTGCCCCCGCACCGCGCGCCACGCCGCCGCCAGGATTCCTGCGGCTCGCCATGTTCAGAACGGCCGCCACTTCGCCCGCTTCGGCGAGCCCGCGTGCGACCTCGAGGCAATCGGTGTCGACCACCTCGATCTGCGTAGTATGTGTGCGACGCAGATGCTCAGCGACCTCGAGGGTCGATGTGCTGTCGTAAAAGACAGTGTCTCGTTCGAGCGCTTCATAGTGTCCGTCTTCGTCGAGTGAGATCCATTCGCCGTCGAGTTCGTATCCACGCGCGCGAACGACGGTAACCGTGTTACGGAAGACGTCGGTCCGAAGTCTGTAGAGTGCGGCGGAGTCGCGGCTTCGCGCGGCTGTTTCGAACTCCTCGGTCCATCGTCTGGGGTCCCACACGCGATTAGATCCTCAGTTTCGTTTGACCTCGAACGAGGGCCAGGTACACGTCAGGCCTTCCCGAACGGCGACTGGATATCGGAAAAGACCGCCCGGCAGAACTTCCTCGACTATTGCCGAATGGACAATCTCGCGATGGTCCGGATCGTCGAGAGGCTGACGGAGCTGAGGTTTCAGGATCCCGAATCCGGCACAAACGTGAACTTCTGACTCAGCGAGCCCTCGAACTCCCAGCCGGGCGGCGTGGCCAGGGACATCTCGAGCGAGGGCATGTGAATGCCGGCCCCGCGTCGAGGGCCCTCCCACAGCCAGCACATCCCCACTCTTTGATCTTCCGGTTGGTCCCGACCCCATTTCATCCTCATGAACTCGACCCAATCGCATGGCGTCATCAGGCCTCTCTGCTGGTCGAGGACAGCCAGATCGACGGCTTGCTCTCCATCGAGAAAGGTCAGACCCTCGGACTCGAGCCGGTGAATGAATTCGGAAACCGCTGGAGAATCCATGAATCCCACACGGGCGAGATCCTCGTCGAAACAAAGTCTCGCGTTGGGCACGAGATAGCGAAACCGATCCCATCCGGCCGCGATCTTCGTTTCGATCGACTCGCGCCGAACCACCACTGAAATCCCCTCAGCGAGCACCGCCATCACGATCTCTGCTAGTCGCATGACATTCCGCAAACTCTGCTACCCATTGAATCGTATTCCGCCTTGCCTACCAACCGTCCGATCGGCCAGGCCAGACCTAGACAATCCCCCTGAGCCCACGCCCCCCCGGCACCCATCCCGCCGGCTCCGCCGCTCCGAGATCCGGCAACCACTCCTGCCACATCGCTTCGTGCGCGAGCCTCTCCCGCGCCGTCGCCGGCGGTCGCCCTCCCCCTTCGATCTCGAAGCTCACGTCGATCGGCTCGTCGAGATTCGGCGCGTACGACGCCACGACCTTGCACTCGTTCGCCCCGGCCTTCACGACGTCGAGCGCGATCCGCCGCGTCTCGTAGGCTCCCGCCCGGTCGATATGCGCCAGATCCTTGCCGAAGAGCGCGCCGCCGCCGATCGGCACGCGCGGCCCGTAGTAGTCCATGACGAGCTTGCGCCCGGTCTGCCCGTTGTCGCCGTCGCTGCCGCCGTTGATGAGCGGCCCGTTCGGGTTGACGAGCACTTCGATCTCGTCCCAGTCCGCGACCCAGCGAGCGTCGCGCGCCTGCAGGGCCTCGTACGACGCTCGCGCACGACCCGCCCGACCCTCGCGACGAGCTCGACGACGTCGAGATCCGGCAGGTGCTGGAGCGTGACGAGCACGTGCTCGAGCGACCACGCGTCCGGATTCTCGCGCACCCGCACCAGCAGCTTCCCGTCGGGTCCCTGCCCCGCGAGCCGCCCTCGCGGCAGCTCGCGAAGAGCGCGCCTCGAAGCCGGTCCGCCAGGAAGTGCTCGGGCGAGCAGGTAGTCCGTCTTCTCGTCGTAGCCGGCCCAGCCGATCGACGATCGCACTGGTCGTTCACGTGTTCGGTCCACTCGCGCGGGTCGCGCACGAATCTGGCAGACGGTGTCGGTCACCTGGTAGCGCTCGGCGTCGATGCGCGTTGCCGCGCGACGTAGCCGATCTCGCGGCCGACCTCGTCGCACGATGTCGTCGAGCGGGCGCTCGAACGGCTCGCGCGTGGCGATGCCGCCGGAGATCCAGACCTGGTCGCTCCAGACGATGACCTCGACCTGGCAGTAGGCGCGCGGATCGACGCGGTAGCACTCGGCGACGATGGCGTCGGCCACCTGGTCGCAGAACTTGTCCGGGTGGCCCGGCAGTACGACTTCGCTGACGCGGATCATTGGGGGATCCTCGCGAGCTGGGTGTAGGGAATGCCGGCG
Organism: uncultured delta proteobacterium; assembly: GCA_963698485.1. Taxonomy (GTDB): domain Bacteria; phylum Myxococcota_A; class UBA9160; order UBA9160; family UBA4427; genus UBA4427. The sequence goes on from CAVORA010000016.1 coordinate 9,218, forward strand.
CGCTCGAGGAGCCGCGGGCTGCCGTCGCGGGTGACGATGGCGTGCAGACGCGTGCCGCCGACGGACCGGACGAGCTCGCTGCGGTCGAGCTGCTCGATGTAGCCGTCGGTGACGACGACCGCCGACGGCGGGCGCGTGCGCGCGACGTGCTCGAGCACGCAGGCCATGCTGGTGCCGCCGGTCGTGTCGGCGACCAGGCGCCCGTTCTCGATGACGCGCGGGCGCCACCACGTCGCTGAAGGCCCAGAACGGCCGCCGGATGTAGCGCGCCGAGGCGGCCGAGCAGCTCCACGATGAGCGGCATCTCGGCGTTCATCGACCCGCTCACGTCGAGATAGATCTGCGTGTCCCGCCGATCGGAACCGAACGTTCCGACTGCCAGCGAGCCTCGGGAAGGAACGGACTCCAGAGCGATCGAAGCACCGCGCGCCGGTCGTGGCTCGAGAGCACCGGCAGCAGGTACTCATGCGGGCGGATGCCGGTCAGCGCTCCGTGTGCGCGGCCGGGTCGACGTGGCGCTTCAGCACGGCGAAGGTCGCGCGACACCAGCGATCGACCCCCTCGTTCGACTCGCGCACCTCTCGCCGATAGGCCGCTGCACCCACGCCGCGTCGGTGCGGGCTGCGCCAGATGCCGTCGCCGTTCATCGTCTCGAGGCTGCGGTCGAGCGCCCGCTTCAGGGTCTCGGGAAGCGGCGGATCTTTCGCGCAGCGGGCTTCCGTCCGGATTCCTGGTGCTGATGATCCCCGAGCAGCTTCTCGTCGAGCGCTTCCGGCTCGTCTCGAAAGTCGCTCGCGATCTCTTCGATGTCGTCGGCGCAGAGCCTCCCGTCGTAGAGCCCCTCCCAGACCACTTTCGATCGTCGCGGGGCGGTCCGGGTGCCTCCGGCCAGCCGAAGTAGCTCTCCTTCGCTCGCCGGTCGGCGGACGCAGGAGCTAGCCGAACGCCCTTCTCCCGCGCGTAGTAGTGACTCATCAAGCCGCTGTAGCGGGCGCCGAGCTGGCGATGAATGATGGCGTTGATGACGGCGTCCGCCGCCAGGTGTCGCTCCGGTGTCAGGGGCTTCGGGTCGGACGTGTGCCGCAGCAGGATGTGCAGGAACTCGTGAACGATCAGCGCCTTCACGTGTTCTTCCTGCCTGCATTGCCTGGCGACGAAGTCGAGGTTCACCTTCAGAACGCGGCGCGTCCGTACAGGTGACGGCGAGCGTGGGCACGTCCGAGGTGAACTCGATTTCGAGCACCTTCAGGACGGCCCGGACGGCGAGCGGGTTCTCGTCGATCAGCTCGAGGTAGATGGCGCGAAACTCGTGCTCGGTCATGCGTAGAACCCCTCGACTTCGTAGAGCTCGAGTCGCCGCAAGAGGCTCGCGCGCGTCCAGATGACGGGTCGAGCCGGATCGAAGAGCGACTTCGTCGAGAGCCCGAGCACGAGCGCTCGCTCGAGCACGACTTCAGGAGGGAGCGCGTCGACCCGGTCGGGCACGATCTCGTTCGACACGCAACAGACGCAGCGTCGAAGAACCGGGAGGAGCTCAACCCTGGCCGCCTCGGGCGAGGCGAACCCGAGCGCTTCCATCAGTCCGCGCACGTACGGAACGGGATCGGCGTCCCCGAAATCGAGCGCGATCGACCGCACGAGCGGACACGACATGTGATCCACACCGTCGCCGAGGATCGTCGACCGAAGCGTGAGCTCCCGGCCCGACTCATCGGCCCGCCGATGTTGCACTCGAGCGTCGGCTCGGCGCGCCGTGCGGTCCCGCACGACAGAGCCGCGCCAGTCCAAGTTGGCCCGGAGATCCGAGCGCTCGCCGACTCGATCGCGATCATGCCGCGCCCTCCGCGGCGGAGGCGACGGCCTCCGAAGTGCGGGTCTTGAGCGCCCGCCCGGCTGCGCGCACGCAGCGGTCGAACTCCGCCTCGAACTTCCCGGGATCGTCGAGCACGACGTTCTCGACGAGGCACCAGTAGAAGAGCTGACGCGCACGCGCCGCTCGAGCGCCGCGCAAGCCTGCCGAGCACCTGCCCGAGACGGGAGTGCTCCGGATGACGGGTGTTGCTCTCGTGCGTGCGCTCCGACCATTTGATCGTTCCGTCGACGGAAAGCAGCCCCTCTGCCGCGCGCCCGAGATCGGCGATCGCCTCGCTCCCGATCGGAAGCGCCCCCTGAACCGCCGCGGGAAAGGTCGCCAGGGCGAACGCCGCGCGGCGTTCCTTCGATTCGTTCGCGAGCAGCTGCTCGATCGCGAGCGTGCCCGTGTCCGGATCGGGGCAGTGGTCGACCAGCAGCCCGAGCTTGCGATCGAGTCGGGCCTCGAGGTGGAAGCGATGGATCCACTGCGCCGGGGCCTCGAGGAATGAGCAGCCCCAGGCCAGCTGATGCGCCGCGCGGATCTTCTCCTCGGGCACGCGGCTCGTCCCAGGCGATCTGCGGCAGGCTGACGCTCGAGCACGTCGCGAAAGACCTTGCTCGTCGATCCCGCCGTGCACGATGCTGGCCGCGAGCAGCGAGCGCGCCAGCAGCCGCGATCGCCGCGGCGAGATCCGGACGCCCGCGTCGCCCAGTGCGGTCGTCGCCGCGCAGGCGTAGTCGACGATCCCGTCGGGACATCGAGGAAGCTCCTCGACGAATCGCTTGCGCCAGCCGGCGACCTGTCCGGCGAGCTCGGCCGCCGTCGTCGGCGATCACGCCCTCGCTCGCCGGATCCGCGACCCGCTTCTGGTCCTCACGCGAGAGCGAATCCCAGTCGCCCACCTCGAGCAGGATCGAAAAGCGATCCGCGAGCGCCGGGTCGAGCGGCTCCGAGCCCGTGTAGTCCTCGCCCGCCCCCTGGTCCGAGCCCGCCGGGTTCATCGCCGCCCAGCGGTAGCGAAGCTTCGGCAGCGGCGATGCCCTGCACCCGACGCTCGTGCACCAGCGAGAAGAGGCGGTTCTGGTGCTCCGGCTTGCAGCGGCTGATCTCGTCGATCAGCACCGACTCCGCGCCCCAGATCGTGGCGGGCGTCTCGAGGAACCGGATCTCGCTCTTCGCGTCGTCCGGATACGGAAAGCCCACCAGGTCGTCGAAGGAGACGAGGCTCGCGTTGTAGTGGCGATGCTCGAGCCCGAGCGCTTCGCTGAGCGAGTTCAGGAGGAACGTCTTGCCCGTGCCGCTCCTGCCCGATCAGGAGGATCGGATCCTCGGTCACGAGGGCCGCGAGCAGGACGGTCTCCTGCCTCTCGAATCCGTAGGCGCCGAGCCGGGTCAGGTATCCGGCGTGGGACGCGGCCTTCTTTCGGGCGGCTCGCTTGCGGGCGGGCTTCTTCTCGGCGACCGGGATGTCTTGGGTCTTTGTTCGGGTCTTGATCTGGATGGTCGGGTGGCCGGTCGGCTGGCTGCTAGGCATCGTCGATTCCTCTCGTGTCCTTCTCGAAAGACACATCCGGAATCGACGCCTGGTCCTCCTGACCAGGCCGTCCTGACGAACCCGCACTGTGGACCAACCCGTATGATTGCCTGGTCAGGCCACATCGACTCGAATCGTCGCCTCGGGGCCGTTTCCGGCCTCGAATCGAGGATCGAGCACAGACCACCTTGCCCGGGTAGGCAGGTTGGCGGAGCGTCAGCTCACTCTGGATGTGTACGTTGCACCCTCTGTCGGGGGCCGGTCTTCACGACATGTGAAGCGACCCGAGCGAAGCGCGGCGGACTCCGGGGCAACAAAAAAGGCCCGCCGGCTATGTGTCGTCTTTCCTCTCTTCTCTATGTGAAGGTGAGACGCAGCCAAACGGACCTGTGCGATCGGTTTAGCTGCATTTGTTACGCGCCCGCAATCTGACTCAAATCGGCGCCCCGGATTAATATATCATCAGAGCGTTGTGTCAATACCCCGTCTTCGCCAAGACTGCCGCCCATGAAACGAAACATAGGCATACCACGCGCAACACGTTCAGTTGCATGACGGCGCACTGCTATTCGGAGAAGTATGTCTCAGATCAATCCCGACCTGATCGCGGTAGGCCTCTCTCAGGCGAATCGGGAAACGATTGCGCCACTGCTGGCGCTCTTCACTAACGCCGATCTGCCACAGCTACTCCGATCCCAGGCCATAGACCTCCTGAGAAAATGGGACCAGCGCGGTCGCCCGCCGTCAACTGATCCAGGCGCGTTTGAGGAACGCCTCCAGCTCGCGGCAAGCGAGATACTGAAGTCATCGTCGAGCGACGCGCAGATGCGCCTGCAGCTATGGATGCACCTCAGAAACGCGCTCGACCTGGATCCCGCAATCACGTTCTCCTCGATTGGAATGCGAGAGATCTGTCTTGGCTTTGGAACTCGAACACCTGAAGTCTTCGCGGAACAGATGTACGAAGAGGAAGTGCGAGGCATCTCAATCCTCTCCAAGGAATACTGGACCGACCACGCGGCTCAGCGACTGAATCCATTCTCCAAGCGGCAGCAGGAGACCTTGGGATTCGATGCCGTCGTGCGCCAGATTGCGCTGCGTACGCTCGCGGGTGCGGCAGAACGCGGAGAGCTCCCGGAAGACGTGCAGTCCGAGCTTCTCGATCGGATCCGAGGCGCAGTCGAAGGTCTCGATACGGACGCACGCAAGCGGCTCTTCGACGAGGTGGGGATCGATGCGCTCTCAGATTCGGCCGCACTGAAAATACTTCTGGGCGGAGGGGGGCTTGCGGGTCTCGGAATCGCCGTCGAGCTCGGCGGGTTTGCCGCGTACATCCTCGCGGCGAAGGCCTCGGCGATCATTCCACTGGTAGGTGGCAAGACGCTCGTCTCAACGCTGGCCGTCCTGGCCAACCCGCTATTCGTCATCCCGGCCTTGATCCTGGGAGGGGGAGCGATCTCAAGATCGACGATCGACAGTCTGCATAAAGGGTTTGCTCCGACCGTTGTTGCAACGCTTGTCCTTAACGCTTTGGGCAAGAACGAGGTAAGCGCCCAGGGCCTGATAGACATTTTCAGAAACCTTCCCAAGCATCTTCCTGAAGAAACGATCGAGGAATGGAAAGCCGGCAGTACCAAACAGAATGAGTCGGACGAGCACTGGACGATCAAGAGCCGAAAGCTCTGGAAACTGGCGTCGAGATGGAGCGCTAAACAGGTCTGGGCGGAGCCATTTCCGAGTGCTTCTGCCTACCTCGAGCTTTACGAAAGACTGGGGGGGACTTCGGCGTGAACTACAACCGGTTCTCCGAAGCAGTGCGGGATCGTGGAATGGTGGACGCGCTCGCTACTCCCATTTCGGAGTCCAATTCCGATTCACTAGGAGAGTTGCTCTTCGGCGATTCAAGAGGGAAGCGAGATACGCAAGCCCATGCTGCCTTGACGTTCGGCGACCTGCTCTTTGACATGGCGGCGATCGATCCCCGGGTCGTAGAGGCTGCGGATTTCATTCGGACGGACGACCTTGGAGATGGCTTCAGTTTTTCACTTTTCGCCGAACGCTTTCAGGAGCTTTCCGGGCGCACCGCAATAGGCACTGGAATTCAGCTCAGGGGTTACGTCGCCGAGCAGATGGTCGCTTCACGGCTCGTCAACCTGGGTCATCAGGTCAGCTTTCCAGAGGCCGCCAACCAGCCTGGATTCGATCTCATCGTCGATGGTGAGCCTTTCCAGGTCAAGTGCGGCGAGAGCCTCGCGATCATCAAGGAACACTTCGACAAGTACCCAGATATTCCCGTTCTCGCGAATGATGAACTGATTACCGAGGTAGCCGACGGACTTCCCGAAATGATCGACAACGTTTTCGCGATCGAGGGTTTTTCTTTGACGAGTGTGGAAGGGGTCATGGCGGACTCCATAGAGGCCGGCTCCGAGATGCTCGACTACGAGGTCGCAATGTTCAGCGCGATCATCCTGGCAGGTAGAGGAATCACCGACTGGTGGAATGGGGAAATAGGGATCCGGGATGCCATCGCCGATCTGGGCGTGGGGCTTGCAGCAAAATCCGGTCTGGGTGCCGCTGGAGGACTTGCGGGCAAGGCGGCCGGATTGGCTTTCTTTGGTCCGGCTGGCGCTGTGGTATTCGGAGGCGTAGCCGCCGTCGCGGCGGCAAGTCAGTCTCGTCACTTTCTCGGCACAATTCGTGATCTCACAAACCGATCTGTTTCGGCGGCCGCCCGTTCGGCATCGCAGAAGCTTGTGGATTCACTCATCCACGGTCTCACCGAGAAAATCCGGATCCTGGAAGCAAAGCGAGCCCAGACGATGGGCGAGGGAGCTGCTGCGAATTTTGTGCGTCGTCGATTTGATGACCAGATCGCGTACTGCAGGGAACGTATTGCTGAAGCTGAACATTTCGATCCCAACCTGAAGGACGCGCGCTCAACGACGCTCGATGCGATCGACCTTGCTCGACGATCCCACGTTCACCTGGTCAAGCTTCAACAACAGTACAGAGATCTTCTCCGCGCAATCGAAGAAATTGGTAGTAGAAACAAGAGGTGGGGATTTGCGCCACGAAAAATCTAGCCTCCTCACCAAGAGGACGGTCTCGCGAGTTCTCCAAAGGGCATCGGCGCTCTAGAGGGAGAGGCGGCGAATGCAAGTTGCAGAGAGGTCCAGTCATTGAAGTCGAACGATTCGAAGCCTTCGCTGGACTGCCCATTCTGCGAGCCGTCAGCCGATCGTATCCTGATCGAGCGAAAGCACTTCCGGATCCTCCTGGACGGCTACCCGATTTCGCCCGGACACGCCCTCATCGTCCCGAAAAGCCACGTCGGCCGTTGGGAGGACGCTTCGCAATCCGAGCAGCGGGCACTCGTAGGGGCGATAGCGCTTGCCCAGGTCGAGATTCGCAAGCAACACCGACCGGACGGATTCAACATCGGGATCAACGACGGTGTAGCGGCCGGCCAGACCATTCCTCATCTGCACATCCATGTGATACCGCGCTACGAGGGGGACCTGGCCGACCCACGTGGCGGCGTGCGTTGGATCATTCCCGACCGAGCCGACTACTGGAGCGATCGCGAGTGATGACGGTCCAACCTGATCGAGGCGCCCTCGCCTTCGCCGAGAATATCCTGGGTCTGCTGGGCGATGGGAGCTTCACGGCAACCTATAAGTATGCCGTCATCCTCGGACTGATGGACCTCTGCCTCGAGCAATCGGGACGCTCGGGCGCGGCTCCTTCGATGGTCACGACTCGTCAGCTTGCAGAGAAGGTCGTCGAACTCTATTGGACGCATACGCTGCCCTTCGAGCACGGCACAGTTCTGAAGCAGAACTCCCGGGGCCAGGCCAAGATCCTCAATCTGATCGATGGGTTCCGCGCGGAACACCCTGGCGCCTCCAGCGCGGACATCGGCTCGTGCACATCGTTCGGAGCCCGACCTCCTTCGAGCGACTTCTGCGCGACGTCGAATGGGTCCTCGTCCAGATGCCCCTTCCAAAGCTCCAGCGAATCGGGACGGAGCTACACCCGTTCATCTATCAGATCAGCTGGAACGACGATATCCGCAAAGGCGATTTCCAGGCTGCCGACTTCGACAACCGGATCTGCTTCGTCCATCAGGCCGGCGACCATCTGGTGCGCCTGGCAGGATTGATACGACCTTTCGTGCAGCGTGAGTGGACAGAACGCGTCTCCCGCATCAACAAGGACGTCGTTCAGCAAAGCCAGCTCGAGGACTTCTTGTTCGGCGCGAGCAGGATCGCTCTCGGTCCGGTTCGCAATGAACTGCACGCGCTACAGAACGGGCGTTGCTTCTATTGCGAAGACGGGCTCCGCAACGTATCTGAAGTCGATCATTTCGTCCCGTGGGCACGTTACCCAAACAACGGAATCGAGAACCTCGTGCTCGCTCACAGGAAATGCAACAACGCGAAGCGAGACCATCTGGCTGCGGCGGAACACGTCGCAAGATGGGCCGAGCGCATTCAGAACGAGGCAGATCTTCTTTCGACCATCGCGCGGAAGAACTCCTGGGAGAGTCATCCTGAGCGCAGCTTCTCGGTCGCGAAGGCAATCTATCTTCGACTGCCGGAGGGTGCTCGTTTGTGGCAGGCGGCAGGAGCTTTCGTGCCAGTGAATCGGACGATGCTCATGGGAGTATTCCAGCAGGAAGCAGCATCGAGATGAACGTGCAGAAAAGTTCGTAGGAGTTGACGCGGAATCCCAGTCTACGGCCTGTTTGAAACGTTTTAGATGACTTAAAGAGTCGTAGGAGGGCGAAGGAAACGCGGTCCTTCTATCGAAGACGACGCATGGTCAAGCCGCCGCCGTTTCTACCAGCCCAACATCCCCGCAAGCTTCGGATCCGTCTTCTGGAGCTCCTTGGCAATCTTCCTGAGGGCCCTCAGCTCGCCGACTGAACGTGCGGCAGCCTCCATACGAGCGCGACGCTGCGCATTTCCCCGCGCCGCCGCAGGCGCGTCGCCCTTGTCATGATTTCGATAGCGAGACTGAGCCGCCCTTGCGAGTTCATCAACCGGTTCAGCAAGTACGGGCCTGAGCGACTGGGGCAGCTTGACCCGCGTCTTTGCCACGTTGATCTCGAAAGCGGCGTCGAGCTCGGGGAAGAAATCCAGAGAGGCACGCGCGAGCTTCAGATGCTCGTCGCGAACGCGGAGACGACACCAGCCTCCGGATTGGACCATCCGATTCGACCGGTAGATGTACAAACCCTGTTGTGCGTTCCAGCGTGCAGGCCCGGCCGCACGATCGAAGGCATCTTCTGAAGAGAACAGGTTTCGCGGGGGCAGCACATAAGGCTGGAATCGGACCAGGCCAAAACCTTCGTCGGTCTCGACGTCGAAGTCGTACGCGGGCAGGACCTCTGTCTCGGACTCAGTCAAGGCAAACGGATCCCAGGGCAGACAGGCCTCGCCATTGACCGAGATCTGCACTCTCGCCCGATCGTCGATCGCGCCCTCGATAAAGCGATGAAAGACGACTCCAAGGTGGTCGCGCAGATCGTCCGCCAACGCATCAAGCGCGCGCTCTGCGTGGCGACCCCACTGGATCTTGTAGCCAAGTAGCCGATCGAGCTTCTCCCACAGAACGACGGTCCCCGGCCCGGAGCGAAGCGGCTCGCGTAGCCGGTCATCGATCTGTCTGGCCTTTGGCGCAAGGATCTTCCAACTGTCCTGTTCGACGACATGGTCAAGGTCGAGGAGACGCGCCTCGAGGCGAGCCGACCCGTGACCGCGCCGGAAGCTACTGGACAGTCGTCGGCATTGCGATAGCGACGCCGTCTTCAGGCCGAGGCCGAACTTTCCGAGCGACTCGTCTTCGTATTCCTGGTGAGCCCGTAGCGCATCGCCTCGGTCGCCTCGGAACGCGTCATCCCCTGACCATTGTCGATGATTCGCAGCCAGGAGTCGGGGCCCTCGAAAACGAGATCGATTTCGATCGACGTTGCTTCGGCGGCAACGCTGTTGTCGACCAGGTCGGCAACCGCTTGCGGAAAGCTGTATCCGAGATCGCGCAACGATGTAACGAGGCGGCGTGCGGAAGGAAGGAGGCTGATTGAGTCGTATTCGGATTCGGCCATTCTATCTCCGGGAGCTGGGACAGGACCGGGCGACGGGGCAGGCGCCACAGTTGGGATCGTTCGATGTGCAGATGACGCGCCCGAGAGCGTGCAACGCCGCGCCAACAGCCGGACGAGCTCCGTATCCAGGCCGACGAAGCCTCCGAGCGTCATCTTTCCAGCAGGAAAGCTTGTTCTCTGTGTCGACGGTGGAATCGGTGAGGCGCGCCACAACGCGCAACGATGGGGTGGTGGGAATCAGATGGGGCTCATCCATCCCGAGCATCTCGATCAGCGATTGCTCTGTCGGCGTGAGCTTTCCTGCTTCGGCCCAATCGGCCGTTTCCCAGGCGTTTTCGCCGTGCCGACTGCCTTCGCGATCGCGGCGGAGGCGCTTCAGGTGTTTTCGCTGAGTCCCGGGAACTCATCGAGGGCTCTGAAATCGCTGTATCTCAAGCCGCCTTCGACGCTCTGGAAACCGCTCGAGAAATTGCTGAACGCTCTTGTCATCGCTGCCACTGCGATCCCCGAAGCAGGACACCCGCCGCAGCAATCCACGGATCGCAGGGATGCTGCCACGGGGCGGTTCGGGCGTCTCGCTTGCCCCAGTCGACCAACTGCTTTCGGATCGTCGAAAGGGCTCGGGCGGGACGAGGGTTGGTGGACTGGTTGGTCGACCGCTCATCCCGCGCAGGATCTGTCGGCCAAGAACTTCTCCCAGAACGGTGGAACCGCGTTCCCGATCTGTCGAAGGCATCGCTTCGAGAACCAGCGAACCGGAAATGATCTGGGAATGTCTGGATCCGGGCAGCCTCCCGTACGGAGAGAGTTCGCTCTTCGCCCGGATGGATGTACCAGTAGCCATCCTTCGCGAGATGGGCCGTGATCGACCGGGAGACGTCGTTCCAATCAAGGCGATTGTACTTGTCCTTGAAGATGTCGGACCGGTAGCGACGAAGATGCTCGGGAAGATCGTCGTATCTCATCCCGGGCTTCAGCAGCTTGAACGCTTCGCGATCGTCGTCCCGGACTGCACGCGTGATGTGATCCCACACGATCCGATGGCCGTTCATGCCAGCACGAGCCTTCTTCTGGAATGGGCTCAGACGCGTCTTTCGAGAGGCCGGCATCTCCCGGGCACCGGTGTCCTTCAGCTTCGGGAGGTCGCCGATCGCTTCGCGCAGCGTGACCACCTCGGTTTCCTCGGCCATTCGAATCGACGGTCCTCTGGCACCGCGATCAGGATCATTCGCTGGCGATGCTGGGGGACGCCGTAGCGCCATGCGTCGAGCAGTCGGGTCTCGGTGAAGTATCCGATCTCGGATAGGCGTTTCGAGATGAGTCGAACAGTGAGGAGGTCGTCACCGAGGGCCATATCGGGGACGTTCTCCATCAGGACAGCCTTCGGTTTGACCCGCTCCACGATCTCGAGGAATGAGCGCCAGAGTTCGGCGCGGCGATCGAGTGCGTCGCGCTCGCCCTGCTCCACCAACGAACGGATCGTTCTTGGACCGACCCGCCCGGCTGAAAGGCTGACAAGGCGGGCCGCCGGCGATCAGATCGACCTCGATACCTTCGAGCATCCGCACGACCGAGGCGACGTGATCCGGGTCCCCCAGATCCTTGAGGAGCCCGACCCCCGGAAGATTGTGCTGGTGGGTCTTCAGCGCCGAGCGGTCCGTATCGACCGACAGGGCGACCACATATCCCGCGTCCTCGAGCCCCTGACTGAGTCCTCCGGCCCCGCAGAAGAGATCCACGGCGACGGGTCGCTTCTGGTCCTCGACCCAGCGCTTGAAGCGGTGGGTCCGGGCCGCCCGCGGATGCGGCGGTAGCTGAAGCGGCGGAAGCCGTTCTAAGTCGACTCCGATGTTGCGCGGTGCCAAGATCAGGCTCCCCTGTAGTGCAAGGGGGCCTTGGCGCGGACCTGCGTCGTCCGCAAACCGGCCCCACCCCGTGCCGGAACTCTTCGCATGCCCCCAGGAAGCCATGGAACGCGGCCGAATGCAAGTCCGCGGCCGGAGATTCACGATTCCGAAGTAGGATCAGAGGAACGGCAGTACACGGAGGACGCCCGCCCGGCATGGGATTGAGCCGCTCGGAACAGATGGCCCGGATTCGAGGTCGGGACACCAAACCGAGAAGCCGTTCTGAGAAGGCTCCTCTGGGCCAAGGGGCTGAGGTATCGGCTGCACCTGCGAATCGGGGGCTGTCGCCCCGACCTTGTGTTCAAGGGCGCGCGTGTCGCCGTCTTCGTAGACGGGTGCTTCTGGCACGGATGCCCCGACCACTACGTCCGGCCCCGCAGTCGTGACCGGTTCTGGCACGGCAAGCTGATAAGCAACGTCGAGAGGGACATCAGCCAGACGCGCAAGCTCGAGGAGCTCGGCTGGCGAGTCTGTCGTCTCTGGGAACATCAAGTATTCGAAGATCCCCAAGGGTCGGCAGAGCTCGTAGAAGCGGCCATCGAAGCGAAGCGATGGCGTCCGCCGCGGTCGTGGCGAGTGGTTCGGGTCGACGCGCTCGGCGGAGCAGAGGATCTCGAGCGGAGGCACTTCCGTGAGCTGAGGGACCGCACTAGTCCTCGCAACGAAGTCAGGAAGAGATCGACCAAGAAGTGGGTCCTTCACGACTCCTTGAAATAGAACAGCGTTCTCAATTCTTATCAACGGTCTTCGGCGAGGTCTCCGCTCGATGTCAAATCCGCACACGGTCATCGATCTGTTCAGCGGAGCTGGCGGATTCTCGCTCGGCTTCCATCGCGCCGGCTTCCGGATCGCCGCGGCTGTCGATCACGATGAGCTCGCAGGCGAGACATTTCGTCAGAATTTCTCGCAGCTACAGCCCGAGCGCCCTCCCCTCGTCTTCTCCGGCGAGGAAGGCGACATGTCCGCCTTCCCTTTCGAAGAAATCGAGCCGCCGGACGTCGTGATCGGGGGGCCGCCCTGCCAGGCCTATTCGAAGATCGGCCGTGGGAAGCTCGCGAGCCTCTCCGATCGCAGCTTCGCCGAGGATCCCCGGAACGAACTCTACAGGGCTTTCGTGAACGCGATCGTGACCTGGCGCCCTAAAGCCCTCGTCATGGAGAACGTTCCCGGGATGCTCTCGGTCGAGGGAAACAACGTTGCCGACCAGGTCGCCGAGGATCTGGCCGAATGTGGTTACGACGTCCGATACACGATGCTGAACGCCGCCTGGTACGGCGTCCCGCAGCACCGCGAGCGGCTCTTCTTCCTCGGCTACCGCGACGACCTTGGAATCGAGCCCTCGTTTCCCGAGCCCGAGCGCCGCCCGGAGTCGACCGGCGGCTACCACCATCGCGAGGAGCCGATCCCTCTCTCCTTCGACTTCATCAAGGATCGGCGCGTCTACATGGATACGCGGAATGCTTCGAAGCCGCCCGTCACAGTATTCGAAGCGCTGCACGATCTTCCGACGATCACAGAGCACCTCGATCCGGAGTCCTCGGGCACTCGGCCAGGGTTCCGACAAACCCGAAGGTACGACGCGGAGCCCGAGAGCGAGTACGCCGAGCTCATGCGAAATTGGCGTGGTCTGCCCGAGTCGAAGGATCTTGATGACCATGCGATCCGGCGCACACCCCGCGATTACGAGACCTTCCGCCTCATGCAGGAAGGGGATCGCTACCCGGCGGCAGTGCGCCTTGCCTGGGAACGCGCCGAAGCCGAGCTCGCACGGCTGGTGCAACACGGCGTGGATGTATACGCGGATACAAATACCTATCGACGGGTTCTTCGAGACTGTGTTCCTCCATATGGAGACGCATGGGAGCGCCGCGAGGATGGCGCCTGGAATCGCGAGTTCCTCGACCGCTGGAAGAAACTGGTTCGCGATCAGCCCTCTTGGACGGTCCCTGCACATCTTTCAAAAGACTCCTACTCGCATATCCACTACGACAGCGAGCAGGCGCGTATGATCTCGGTACGCGAGGCCGCGCGCTTGCAGTCGTTTCCGGACGCCTTCCGATTCGCGGGCAATATGGGGGACTGCTTTCGCCAGATCGGGAATGCCGTACCGCCGCTATTGGCATCCGCGATCGCTAGCGGCCTCGCGGCGGACCTCCTCGATCTCGGCAATGTCGGTACCTGACCAATTTCGATTCTTGGCTCTCAGATCGAATCTGCCTTGGAGGGGCCGGATGCCTCCGGCGCACCACGGTTCGACTGCGTATTGCTAGGTCGTCGGTTGAGGCGCACAGATCAGAAAACTTTGCTGTAATGAACACTGGAGCAGGGGAAACCGACGCGTGACGACCGAATTATCCGACTCTGAAGTCCGTCCGATCCGCGACATGATTGAGACCTTTCAGCGTGGGCAGGGTCTCAGCGTGGACGAAGCCGCAGAGAGAGTCGGTCGGATTCCGACGATTCCCGTGGAGATGATCGACGCAGCTGTCCGTCAGATCCGCGACGAAGCTCGTCGCCTCCAGCTTCTGAAAGTGCCGACAGGCGTCTCGAACCTTGAATATCGGACGCTGGTTGGTGAAGCCCGAAGGGCCCACTGGTACACCGGGCCCCACGATAATGACCGAAACTGGCCCGCCCTACGCAGCCAGATGCTCGAATCTGGATTCGGTGAAGATGCCGTCGAGTCCATCGACGCGGCTTCGACAAAGGTCGTTGGGCAGCTTGCCGACCCGGGCATCCGGAATCTCTGCAAGAAGGGAATGGTCGTTGGCTTTGTGCAATCCGGAAAGACGGCCAATTACGCCGCTGTCATCGCAAAGGGGGCAGACGCAGGGTACAGGCTGTTCATCGTTCTTGCTGGAGTACACAATGCGCTGAGAAGCCAGACTCAGGCGCGCCTCGCGCGTGATGTCATCGGAGATCGTCTCGATCAATGGTATCAGCTGACTGATACCAACCATGACTTTGGAGACGTCAAGAACGGCGCTGCGCTTCTCGCATCCGTGAGCCTAAAGAACCTGATCGTAATCAAGAAGAACGCGGCACGACTCGCACGCCTTCGAGACTGGCTTGACGACATGCCGGAAAATATCCGCGAGCGATGCCCAGCACTGATCATCGACGACGAGGCAGATCAAGCGACGCCCAATACGAGGGCCGCGCAGGACGACATGTCAAAGATCAACCAACTCACACGAGAGGTGTTCGAGCTGCTGCCATCGGGCGCCTATGTAGGGTACACCGCGACACCCTTCGCAAACTTTTTTATCGATCCGCGAGAATCCGACAATCTCTTCCCCGAGGATTTCATCGTTGATCTCCCACGACCGAGCGGATATTTCGGCGCGGAGGAACTCTTCGGGCGCGAGCCCGTCGATGCGGAGGAAGACGATGTCGACGGGCTCGATGCAATACGCCGAATCCCGGACGAAGAAGCCGCAGCCATCGTGCCGCCATCTGGCAAGCAGGAGCGCGAAAAGCACGACCCCGATGTTCCAGACTCGCTGAGATCCGCGGTGCTCTGGTTTGTGCTCTGTCGCGCGGCGCGAAGAAGGCGTGGCCACACCAACAAGCACCTCTCGATGCTCGTCCATACCTCCCAGTACGTGGCGATGCATTCGAAGACTGCCGCACGCGTTCGTGACCTGCTCGATGAGCTGAAGGCGACCCCCAGGAAGGCGTTGAACGAAGAGCTTGCCAGCCTATGGGGGACCGAGCAGCAGCGCGTTCCCCCGACCCAGTTCTCGAACCCGGATCACAGCTTCGCTGATCTCGAAAGTGACGTGTGGCTAGCGCTCGACGAGATCCGGGTCGTGATCGATAACGGACAATCGATCGATCGCCTCGACTACTCAGGCGACGTTCCGCAGGTCGTCATCGCTGTTGGCGGCAGCACGCTCTCTCGCGGTCTCACCCTCGAAGGTCTGGTCGTCAGCTATTTCCTGAGGAACTCGAAGATCTACGACACGCTCCTCCAGATGGGCAGATGGTTTGGCTTCCGAGTCGGATACCAGGATCTACCGAGAATCTGGCTCACGGACGAAATGCGCGACCGGTTTCGATTTCTCGCGACAGTCGAGGAGGAGGTGAGACACGAGATCAGGCGCTTCGAGCGCGAGGGTGTCACTCCCAGACAGCTTGCCGTAAAGGTCCGGCAGCACCCTTCGATGGCGATTACCGCCGCCTCGAAGATGCATCTGGCCAAAGAGCTACACATCTCCTATGGCGGACAGAGGAAACAGACATTCCGCTTCGACATCGACGACGCTAAGTGCTTGCGAGACAACATGGAAGCCGGGCGGGCGCTCGTGCGGCGAGCGCTCGCAGACGGATGCTCCGCAAACGAGGGCGAGAAGGGGCGCTGGATCATCAAGGATGTGAAGCTCTCGCGGATTCTTGAGTTTCTCGATCGGTATCACGTCAACGACGCACATAAGGACCTTCAGCCGGAACTGACGACTGGCTATCTCCGACGACGTAGCGATGAGAGGGCCTCGTCTTGGAACGTTGCAGTGATTGGCAGTTCTCGCGTCAAGCACAAGGGCTTGAATGGCGGAGACTACACCCCTGGCACCATCGATCTGGGGCTACCAGAAGCGGTCAACAAGATCATCCGCGCGCGCCTCACTGGAGTTCGCGACGTAGCAGACATCAAGGCACTGATGTCAACGCGAGATCGTGCCGTAGATCTTGACATGACTTCGACAGAGATCTCTGGAAAGCTCGATAGCGAATTGCAGCAGGAACGCCGTGCGAGGGTCGACGGTCGAGGCCTGCTTCTTCTCTACCCGATCGCAAGGGATTCCCCTCCTCGATCCGTAACGAAGACTCGCGAGGCATTGGGCGCTCCGGAGGACGTGCTGGGTATAGGGATCGTATTCCCTGAGCCCGCGGGTGCTTCCGATGCGCTCGTAGAGGAACACACGTATGTGGGTCTGCCGGAGCACTTGCTTGAGCAGGAGGAGGAGTCCGACGAACTCGAGCTCGCACGCCTGAGAGAGGACGACGAGCAGAACGCCGAGCTCGACGCCAATACGAGGCTGAGCGAGCTCGAATGAAGCGTGAGGATTCAATCTCGCATTGTTGGGCCGGAGTTGCCGTTCCGAGCGGGGCCGCAGAGATCTTGACCAACCCAACTCACATTCATGCCAACGAGGGGATCGTTCGCGTAGGGGTGGACTCCTCAGGCTGCAAGCACCTGCTTGTGCCTTGTGGCGCAGACACATTTCGCCAGGACCGCCGATCACGTGGGGTCGCCCTCGTCCAGCAGGCGCTTATCGTCGACGGCGCAAAAACGACCTTTGCCGATCTGGTCTGCGTAGAAAAGTCGCTAGAAGCAGCGTTCCTTGAACTCGTCGACGACATCAGCCGGAGAATCAACGAGAGACCGGCCGAGGCAATCGCAGTTCTCCAGCGCACGCTCAGGAGTGGCGTGATCTCCTTCGGTACGCGGGGAGCCAAGTAGATCGATCGACCGTGATCGGCTTGCGCGGCGAGTTGGAGGTGCTCCGGACGATCGCCGCGCACAACGCGGCTGACGCGGTCTCGTCTTGGCGGGGTCCGAGAGGGGAGCCTTTTGATTTCATGCGGGGAGCAACAATTGTAGAGGTAAAGACGACCGTTTCTCAGGACGGACACACTGTCCAGATTCACGGGTTGCAGCAGTTGGATCCGCCCGATGACAGCGAGTTGGCGATCGCCTTCGTGCGAATCCGACCTGATGATCTAGGTGAGTCGGTTCCCGCGATGATCGACGACCTCTATTACCTTGGTGTCAATCGAGAGGAGCTGGATATTTGCCTTGAATCGGTTGGCTATCGACATGAGCTCAGAGAATCGTGGTCGGAATCCTTCAAAGTCGTAGAGATGCAAGTCTGGCATGTCGCCGAGGACTTTCCTGGCATCAGGTCCGAGAGGGTTCTGCCGGAGGCTCTCCGTGGAGTTTCAGAGATCCGGTACTCCATCGATCTCGACGCAGGGGGGCCGCCGTTGGATCCGCGGTCGCAAACTGACTTTCTTTCTCGATTGTCGGAGTCGGCGTGAGCAATTCACTCGAGTGGTGGCCGAAACAGTTTGGGCCTGGCGACATCGACGGGGACGGGGCCCTCAAGCTACTCGGGCAACCCAACCTCCATCCCGTCTCGGTCCTGGTGCGGGAAACGGCTCAAAACAGCTGGGATGCTCGAGTCGAGGAGACCATCCGCTACTGGATTCATGGCCGGACTCTTCGCGGGCGAGCCCTGAACAGCCTGCGCGACCGAGTGTTTGCCAATCCGGGCAAGGGCCTGACTCTCCGAAACGTCCTCGCAAAGAGCTCTCTGGCAGTCCTAGAGATCTCCGATCGGGGTACGGGGGGACTTGGCGGTCCGTTGAGAAATGACAGAGCCCATGAGGCTAGGACAACGGACTACATTGATTTCGTGCTCAACATCGGCGCGAAGCGCGACAAGCAGCACGGGGGCGGGACCTACGGCTTCGGAAAGACGATCAGCTACATAGCGAGCACAGCGCACACGATTCTGATCTGGTCCCGGTCTCGAGAGGGGAAGAGGATCGAATCCCGGTTGATCGGGTCGGCGTTCGGCGACTGTTTCGAGCTTCGGGGGAAGCGATATACGGGACGTCAGTGGTGGGGCCGCAAGGTCGACCGAGGAGCCATGGTCGAGCCCCTGCTGGGCGAAGAAGCTGACGACATTGCCCGGAAGGTGTTCGCAAGCTCGTTCGAGAAGGACGAAACAGGCACGTCGCTGATGATCATTGATCCGTCGCTTCTAGAACTCGATCTTCCCCACTTGGTTGACTCATGCGGCGAAGCAATTCTTTGGCACCTCTGGCCGAAATTGGTCGAGCCGCCCGGAGCGGAGGGACGCGCTCCAATGCAGATCAGTCTGAAGCTGGAAGACGACGACGTCGCGATCCCCGACCCCAAGAGCCACGAGGTGTTGGGAGGGTACGTTCAAGCGCTTCAGACGGTTCGATCGGTTCAATCCGGGGCTGAGGCTCCAACCTCACCACTGATATCGGTTAGCGAGATCAGAATACAGAGACCCCAGGCGACGCTCGGTCATCTGGCGATCTGTACATCTCCTGCGGCGTCAAAGATTTCCGCTCTGAAAACCGAAGACCGCGATTCGATCGCGCCGATCGAATCTCCGACACACTCGGTGGCGCTAATGCGGAGCGCTGCAGAACTCGTCGTGACCTACCTAGACCTGCCTCGCTCACCCGTCGAAGGCGTCAGTGTCGCTGGCGTATTCCGATGCACGCCCGAGGCTGACAAATACTTCGCCGCTTCGGAACCGCCCGCTCACGATTCGTGGGAACCCAAAGGCATGCTGGACAGGATAGCCAAGAGGCATGTTAACGTCGGGCTGCGAAATATTCGCGACGCATGGAAGCATGTCGTTTCAGGTACTTCTAGCGGGCGGTCGGCTTCAACGGGCGGATCGGAGGGATTCCTCGCTTCGGAGTTGAGCGATATGGTGCCCAGCATCGATGGAGGTCGCGCGAGCCGCTCGAGAACGGCTGTTCCTGGCGGCGGGGGCGGGGGCACCGGCGGACGTCGGTCGCAACCTAAATTGCGAATCACCAAGAGCTCGAGCGTTCCGTTCACGGATATTGCGACAGTCGCCGTCGTCTCCTTTGAACTAGAGGACTGGGCTCCGGGTTTCGTCGTTGAGTGCAAGGCCGGCATAGGATACGACGGAGGGACGGATCAGGACGACAATCTTGTCAAGGTGGAGGGCTTCACTCGAGGACTTCCAGGAGCGTTACCTCGACCAGACCCTGGTTGTCTCGGATCTCGACTGGAGGTCGAGGACGCTAGTCAGACGCTTTGGTCCGCGATCGTCTCGCACGAGCCCGGATTGGCCGTCGACATTGATCTTCGAATTACGCAGGGAGCAAAGTGATGAGCAAGATTCGCTTGCTGCCGCACCGGATGGCAACCGAAAGCTGCCTCCAATTCGGCCCCTGGATGATGCGCTTCCGGGATGGGACGCCGCGTAACGCTCCCAACTATCTCACTGATTTCGACTATGGGACTCCCATCGAGTTCGGGTTCTCCGTCTCGGTGGACCTCGACAAGGTCTGTTCCGATACGGGTCTGGAAGATCCGAATCTCGTCGGTGTCTTTCTTTATGCCGACTGCCAGAGTTCAGACCTTCGGATGTCGGCCTCGACGAGAGCAGAGGAAGAAGAGCACGAGATCTGGCTGAGGATCGAGGCCGGAAGACTTGCCGGCAGTGTCGAGCTGCGGCGAGGGCTCGTTACTCTTTTTGACAACAGTTCGACCAGCGGATCGACGGGTATTGCCACACGAGCCGGGTCGCGTCTGTTCGAGGATTCTCCTGAGAACGTTGTCTTGGAGGGGAGCCTCTCGCGTTTCCCTATCGAGTCGACAAGTTTCAAGAGCGCGCGGTATCCAGCTCACGCCGCATGGTTCTTGGATGTCACCTACGTAGATCCGAAAGACCCGTTTTTAGGCGGCATCCGACTCGTCGTAAACGGAGACCACGCCGAAGGAAAGGCAGCCCTGGACAAGTCGGACTCGGTCGAGTCGAGACAGGCCCGGAGCGTTCTCCGTGTAGACATCGCGCGCCATCTTTTCGCCGCGCTTGCTCACGATGATCGACTCAAAGAGCTGGACGAAATTCCCGAGGACAGGTGGTTGGCGTCGCGACCGCCATTGCATCCAGCTCTCTATCGATGGATCTCGATACTGCGCTTCGGACCTATCGAGAGGATCCAATCTACCTAGAACAGTGCCTTCAGAGCGCCTACCGGTATCTGGAGGGGTAGCGCGTCGTAATGTCCGGTTTTGTATACCCGCGTCTACCCCGTGAAGCTGCAGAGGCGCTGATAGCTCAACTTGCGGAAAGCGAACCCGAGATCGGCTTTTCCCATCCGAAAGCGGTTCCATACGTGGTGGGTACGCCGGTTCCAGAGTCGAAACTCAAGGAGGTCAGAGATGCAGTCGTCGCTTCTGTGGACGCACTGTCGTCGTCAGACGGCTCCGGCGCCGAAAGCGCAAGGTGGGATCTCGCGGTAGGCGAGGCTCTCTACAGGACGATGGAGATCGTCCCCTCCGACGCCAGCCATGAAGGTCCCTGGGCGTTCCTGACTCTTGTCGTCATGCCCGACCTTGC
This sequence comes from uncultured delta proteobacterium, assembly GCA_963698485.1. Lineage (GTDB taxonomy): Bacteria > Myxococcota_A > UBA9160 > UBA9160 > UBA4427 > UBA4427. The sequence goes on from CAVORA010000016.1 coordinate 29,772, forward strand.
GATTCAGCGTTTTCCGGAACGCCATCCCAGCCGTATGTACGGAGGCCGACGTAACGCGTTCCGTCGAACCTGGTGGCGTCACCACATCCTCGCCGACCGTGCCTCACGAGATGGAGTCCGCCCGCTGGGCGAGGACGAGATGGTCAATATCTTCGAGCGCTCAAAGATGGCCCGAAATCACGCGCTCGCCCGGGTTCTTGCCGAGGCAATTCTCGACTACACCGATGGAAATCGAAGTGACTTCACCCGTCGACTGACGAAGCGTGTGCGCGCCCTGACGGGGCCGCTTCTTCTCGATGTTTGCAATGAGGCGCAACTTCGATCCCTCGTGAAGGAGGCGGTTGCCTTTGAGTCGGACTTGACGGACAGAGGCGGGATCGTCTTGGACGATCAGGGTGGAAGCAAGGGTGGAATCCTGTATCTCGAAGAAAGTCGGTACGACTGGAACTCTGTGATCGAGCAACTCAATCAGGGACCGTACCGGGAGATCCATGCGACGATGGGAACGCCGAAAAGCGCGCAAGTCACTCGCGTTAGGATTCTCAGAGACTGGAATGGGGTAGATGCACGCACGGAGGGGCGTGTCGTGATGATCAGCCTGAAGTAATAAGCCTTGTGCGGTTTGCAGGCTTTGTAAGACCCGGCTTTGCTGACGCGACCTGACGGCAGGTATTTTTCGACAGCAAGGCCACACCTCGCCGGACTGCAATCTACCTCTTCGCTTAGTCGGAGCTCAGCGATTGGCGGAATCAGTCTATGCAACCAGCCAGCTTCAAGAGGCGGACCCAGATTTGATCAGTCAAACGAGGGGCATCGAGCTCTTCTCGGACAGATCTGCCAACCCAATCCGAACCACCGAAATGGCCCGCAGAGACGAACGAGCAATCCAGCCCGAACTCCGGGCAATCGCGCCGGTCTCTGGTTCGTAACCGGAACGACCGCAACCGCCAAAACCCCGCGGAATCGCGCGATTTTCTGGCCTCATGCGAGGCCAGCTGACGAGCAGTCTCTGCTCTAGCCACCTCAGTGGCGGAGAGGGAGGGATTCGAACCCTCGATAGGGGTTACCTATACACCCTTAGCAGGGGCGCGCCTTCAGCCACTCGGCCACCTCTCCGGGACGCGGGAGAGTAACGAATCAACCGGCCGAAGCGACCCCTGGGCCGGGCTAACCCCTCGCAAAATGAAACGTTTCCGCCCCCGCCGCCCATCCGAGCCAGACCCCGGCGCTCGCCATCACGACGCCCCCTCCCAGAACGGCCGAGCACGCCCCCGACCACTCCAATCCACGCCGGGCCGCGCCCCTGACGAGCACCCCGCCCCGAGCGCCCGGGCGACGGGCACGATGCCCGAAACCGACGCCCGAGAACCGACGCCCGCCCGACGCTGGCCGCGCTTCGCCGCGCCCTCAGTCGAACACGATCACCTGGCGCGCCGCCTCGCCCTTGCGCATCAGGTCGAACGCCCCGTTGACGTCGTCGAGCGGGATGCGCGCCGAGATCATCTCGTCGAGGCGGAGCCGGCCGTCCAGATAGAAGTCGATGTACTTGGGCATGTCGAAGCGGAAGCGGTTCGAGCCCATGTAGGAGCCGGTGATCTTCTTCTCCGGGAGGGTGAGGTCGGCGGCGTTGATCGAGACGTTCTTCGTGACGGGCACGACGCCGACGAGCACGGTCGTGCCGCCGCGGCCGGTCATCTGGACGGCCTGCTCGACGGTGGGGACGAGGCCGATGCACTCGAAGACGAAGTCGGCGCCGCCGCCGGTCATGCCCTGCACGGCCTCGACGGCGTTGCTCTTCGAGGCGTCGATGCAGTCGGTCGCGCCGAGGTCCTTGGCGAGATCGAATTTCCAGGCCTGGGCGTCGACGGCGATGATCTTGCCGGCGCCGCCGATGCGTGCGCCCTGGAGCGCAGACAGACCGACGCCGCCGCAGCCGATGATGACGACGCTGGCGCCCGACGGGATGTCGACCGTATTCAGCGCGGCACCGAGGCCGGTCGTGACGCCGCAGCCGATCAGCGACGCGCGGTCGAGCGGCATGTCGTCGCGGATCTTCACGCAGGCGCGCTCGTGGCTGAGCATCTTCTCGGCGAACGACGAGAGCCCGGCGAACTGGCCGAGGCCCTCGCCCTTGGCGTCGGTGAGCGCGGGCTTCAGGTTGCCGCCGGGGCGGCCGGAGAAGCCCGACAGACACAGATAGGGGCGGCCCTCCGTGCAGAACTTGCAGACGCCGCACCAGCGCGAGATGCAGCTGATCACGTGGTCGCCGGGCACGAAGTCGGTGACGCCCTCGCCGACGGCCTCGACGATGCCCGCCGGCTCGTGACCCAGCACGCAGGGCGCGGGCATGGGGATGCCGCCTTCGATCACGTGCAGGTCGCTATGGCAGATGCCCGAGGCGGCCGTCTTGATCAGGACCTCGCCCGGACCCGGGTCGTCGATCTGGATCTCCTCGATCACGAGGGGGGCATTGTTCGCGCGCATGACGGCAGCTTTCACGTTCTTCTCCTGGCGGCTGAGTCGGACCCTCGTTTGGCGGTCCGGATGAGTGTTCCGGACGCGTCCGATCGGCCCGGACGGTCGAGCGTCGCAGAATCCCCGACCGGCGGCCACCGCTCGCGCGCCTTCCCCCGAAGCCCGCCCCTTCGCCCGACTCCCGACGCTGTCGTGCCGAGCGGGGAAGACGCGGCACCGGCGCTACCCTGGCGGCTCGGCAGGAGAGCCATGTCCAATCGAATCCTCGTGTACGGCGCCAACGGCTACACCGGAAAGCTCGTCGCCACCGAAGCGGCCCGACGCGGCCTCGAGGTCGTACTGGCCGGCCGCAGCCCCGAGAGGCTGAAGGCCGTGGCGGAGCCCTTCGACTTCGAGACCCGGGTCGTCGGGCTCGACGACGGGCCGCGGCTGCGGGTCGCGCTCGAGGACTGCACGGCGGTCCTGCATGTCGCGGGTCCGTTCTCGCAGACCGCCCGGCCGATGGTCGAGGCCTGCCTCGAGACCGGCACGCATTACCTCGACGTGACGGGCGAGATCGACGTCTTCGAGGCGCTTGCGCGACGCGATGCGGAGGCGCGTGCGGCGGGCATCACGCTCCTGCCCGGCGTCGGCTTCGACGTCGTCCCGAGCGATTGTCTGGCGGCGCATGTCGCCGCGCGCGTCGACGAGCCCTTGCGACTGCGCCTGGCGATCGCGGGGATCGGCGGGCGCATGTCCCGCGGCACGGCGAAGACCGCGATCGAGTCGTTAGGCGACGGGCTGCGCGTGCGACACGACGGCATCATCCAGCCGCGACCCGCCGGCAGCCTCGAGCGGCATTTCGATTTCGGCGCGGGACCGACGCGCGGGATCGCGATGCCGTGGGGCGATGTGTCGACGGCCTTCCACTCGACGGGCGTGCCGAATATCGAGGTCTACTTCGTCCTGTCCGGCGCGGCGCCGAAGCTGCTGAAGGCGAGCCGGCTGCTCGCCCCGCTGCTCCGGCAGCCCCTCGTCGAGCGTCTGCTGAAGCGCCGCATCGACGCGATGCCCGAAGGACCGAGCGAGGCCGAGCGGGACGGGGCCCGGGCCTTCCTGCTCGCGGAGGTCGAAGGGGCGGAGGGAAGCGCGGCGAGGACGCTGCTCGAGACGCCGAGCGGCTATGCGCTCACGCCGGTCGCCGCGCTCGAGGCGGCGCGCCGGGTCGCGGCGGGCATGGCCAGGACGGGCTTCCTGACGCCGTCGAAGGCCTTCGGCGCCGACTTCATCCTCGAGCTCGAGGGCGCGAGCTGCCAGCGGCGCGATCTCGACTGAGCACGCCGGGCGCGCCTCTGTCGGCCGACTCGCGCGACTCGTCCTCGTCGCCCTACTCCCCCTTGAAGACCGGCGGCCGCTTCTCGAGGAAGGCGCGCGGTCCTTCCGCCGCGTCCTTCGACATCATGACCTTGAGGCCGTGCTGCATCTCGATCTTGAAGGCCTCCTCCTCGGGCAGCGTCTCGGTCGCGCGCAGCGTGGCGAGGATCCCCGCGACCGCGAGCGGGCCGTTATTCGCGATGCGCGTGGCGATCTCCTGGGCCTTGGCGAGCGCCTGGCCGTCGGGCACGACGTGGTTCACGAGACCGAGCTCGTAGGCGCGCCGCGCCGGCAGGTCCTCGCCCGCGAGCAGCATCTCCGCCGCGACCGCGTAGGGGATCTGGCGCCGCAGCCTGACGGCAGAGCCCGCCATCGGGAAGAGCCCGCGCTGGACCTCGGTCACGCCGAACATGGCGCTCTCGCCGGCGACGCGGATGTCGGTGCCCTGGAGGATCTCGGTGCCGCCCGCGCGCGCGAAGCCCTCGGCCGCCAGGATCACGGGCTTGGTCGGGCGATAGGTCTTGAGCCAGCAATCCATCATCATGTGCTGGTTCTCCATCACGCGCTTCATCCAGTCGTTCTCGGGCTTGCCCGTCCGCAGCTTCGGGATCTCCGAGAGATCCATGCCCGCGCAGAACGTGTCGCCCGTGCCCGTCAGGATCGCGACGCGGAGCTCGGGATCCTCGTCGAGCTGGATCCAGGCATCACACAGCCGACACATCACCTCGGAGTTGACGCAATTCTTCTTCTCCGGGCGGTTCAGCGTGACGGTCAGGATATGACCTTCCTTCTCGACGAGGACGGCGGGGGCGGACATGCGGGATCTCCTTCTCGGGTGGGGGCTCGGCTGGCGATCGGGCGCAGACGCGGGCGCCGATTCTACGAGAGCGGCTCGACCGACGACACCCTGATCGGCGCGCATCGCCTCGCTGCGACGCGACCCGCCAACCCGGGACCGGCCCGTCCGCCGCCACCGCCGACCCTCGGCCCACGAACCTCGCCTCTCGACTGCGCTCGACTCGACCGTCGACTGTCCGCTGCTGGCCCCATGGGGAGACTCCAGTCGGGCGCGACCGTCGCCGATCATTTTGGCGGGCACAGGACGCCGGAGTCGCCCGCGACCTTGAGGAGCGCGGCGCCATCCGGTACACACAAGCCCCACGAGTGATCCCCGATCGTCTAACGGCAGGACAACAGACTCTGAATCTGTGAATCATGGTTCGAATCCATGTCGGGGATCCACTTTCTCTCCTCTCTCCTCTTCTCGCCGCCTCCCGCTCCCGCCTCCGTTTCTGCTCGCCCGCGCCTCCACACGCCGCGCGGGTCAAGCTCTCGCGTGAACCGGCCGATCCGGGCAGGACTACGCCGCCCCGCCCCGCGCGAGGCGTCACGCGAGAGGAGAGCCCGAGACATGGTCCATTTGATCTCGCCGATGCAGGTGGAGCAGGAAGACGAAGAGGCCTTCCTCGATGATTGGAAGCGGCTCGTCGACTGGCTGCGGGGCCGAGCCGGCTTCCGCGCTGCCCGGCTCCATCGCAGCACCAGTCCGTCGGCCCGATTCCGCTTCATCTCGATGTCGATCTGGGACGACCAGGCGTCGATCACGGCGGCCATGGGCGACCCCGGCTTCCTCGCGCTCGCGGAGTCGCTCGCGATGCCCCGCTCGCCCAGCTCCTACGAGCTCGCCGAAGAGGTGACCGGGACGTACTGAGGCGCCCGGAAGCCCGGGGCCCCGAGCGCATTCGAGCTCCGCGATCGCCTCGGACCGGGGCGGATCCGACCGCAGGCGACGCGGCTCGCCGCCCATGCGCGGGGTCGTGCTCGCGCTGATGGGAAGTCGGCGACGCCCCGCTTCGTTCTGATAGGATGAACGCGCAAGCCTCCCCGCCCCCGCGAGCCCCCCGTAGCGAAGGATCTCGCATGCCCCGGACCGACGACACCGCCCAGATCATGGACACCCTCGCGCGTTATGCGATCGCGATGGACCAGCGCGACTGGCCGCTGCTCGACAGCGTCTTCACCCAGGACTTCACCTACGACGCCGGCGAGTGGGTCACGCACTCGCTCTCGGACTATCTCGACCGACTGCGCCCTTATCTCGAAGGCTGTGGCCCGACGCAACACCTGCTCGGCAACTATCAGATCGAGGTCGACGGCGACACGGCGCGGACCCAGGTCTACGTGCGGGCCTTCCATGTCGGCACGCGGGAGCTCTCGCAGACGACCTACGAGATGTTCGGCGTGTACCGCGACCAGATGCGCCGGACGGAAGCCGGCTGGCGCAGCGTCCATCGCACGCTTCGGCTGCAATACGAGCTGGGCTCGCGCGAGGTGCTGCGCCCGGCGTGAGCGGGGCGCGCGGAGCTCGCGCGCGCTCAGCCCTCCGTCGACCTCGGCCCGCTCGGAAGCGTGCCGTCGAGATCGGTGAGCCCGTAGGCGATTGCGAGCTCGGCCGACGTGAACGAGCCTTCAGCGGCCGCTGCGCGCGAGCCGCCGATCGTGCGGCCTGCGAGAGCGCCACGATCGTGCGGCCGACGAAGCGCTGGCTCTCGGCGCCTTCGATAGAGATGGCGAGAGGAGCATGATGCGAAGGCCGACTCGTAGAGTACGTGTCATCGGAACGGCTCCTGATTGGCGCCGACGTTGGCTTGAGCGCACTCACTGGCCAGAGGTCCAACCCCTGCCTCGGAAGGTCCGGCCCCCTGCAGGCGGACAAAGAGAACAGACACGCAGCTCGAGACTCGCATCGAAAGGGGGGCGCGCTAGCGTCCGCCCGTCTAGACGAAGCTCAATGCGCGACCACCAGGAGAAAGACCATGAGTCAGAAGAACGAGCTGAAGAACCGAGTCGAATCGAAGAAGCTGAGCCTGCAGGCGAAGATCAAAGAGCTTCAGGCGGACGCAAGCAGCGAATCGCGCGAAGAAGTCAAGAAGCTCGAGGCCAGACTCGAAGCGCTCAGCGAAAGCGTGAAGGACGGCTGGGACAACTTGACGGAGAAAGTCTCTGGAAAGCTGAACGCTTGGCTGAAGGACGACTAGCCCATCCCTGCGAAAACTCAGTCGACCGCTACGCGGCTCGTTGGTCGTAGCGAAGCCGACCGCCGAGGCGTTCACGACACTCAACGGCCCCACAGCTTGTCGAGTTCGCCGCGGAAGACTCCAACGGCCGATTGCCAGGCCCTCGCGAGTTGATCTTCCCCGGGTGAAGTGGACACGAAGTCGGGCAGCAACGCCTGGCCTCTCGCACTCTTTGGCGGAGTCCGCGAGCTCGATGGCGCGGCCCTTCGGGCCGCGCTCGCATCCGATCCACACCCATATCCGATCCACACCCATAGAGGTCGAGTCAAACGCAATCCGAACGCGTCAATCGTCGGTCGAGCGCGGCCCGCTCGGGAGACTGCCGTCGAGATCCGTGAGCCCGTAGGCGATCGCGAGCTCGGCGGAGGTGAAGGCGCCACCGCTGCGCGCGAGCCGATCGTCGGCCTGCGAGAGCGCCACGATCGTGCGGCCGACGAAGCGCTGGCTCTCGGCGCCCTCGATGTCGTGATCCCAATCGGCGGGCGCCGACTCTTCGATCTGCAGCAGGCGCTCGGTGCGCACGAAGTAGGGCCAGATCGAGACGACGGCGACACCGAAGGGCGCGAGCTGCGAGGCGGTGTCGGCCGTCATCCGATCGAGCGCGGCCTTGCCCGCCGAGTAGGCGATGTGCAGATGCAGGCTGCGCGCGCCGGCGGAGGAGATGTTCGCGATCAGTCCGCTTCGCTGCACCGTCATCAGCTGCGCCGCGTGATGCGAGGCGACGTAGGCCGAGCGCGTGCCGACGTCGATCATGTCGTCCCACCACGAGATCGGGGTCTGCCAGAAATCGAGATCGGGCTGGATCTCGTCCGGCAGCAGGAAGGCGTTGTTCACCAGGACGTCGAGTCGTCCCTGCTCGCTTCGCACGCGCTCGAAGGCCTCCGCGACGCTGTCGTCGACGCGATGATCACAGACCACGCCGATCGCGCGGCCGGCGAGCGAAGCGGCCTCCGCCTCGACGGAGTCGAGGCTGCCCGGCAGGTCGCTGTCGCCCTCGTGGCGCGTGCGGCCGGTGACGTAGACGGTCGCGCCGGCGGCGGCGAGCTCGAGGGCGCAGCCGCGTCCGATGCCGCGCGTGCCGCCCGTCACGAGCGCCACCCGGCCCGCGAGCGCGCCCGGCTCGCTCATGGAACGTCTCCGCCGCGCGCCGACCGCTCCACCCCGAAACGCAGCGCCAGCAGGCTCGCCAGCGAGAGCGCCGCGAGCAGCAGCCCCCGCGAGAGCGGCGAGCCGATCGGCACGACGGCGCGGCAATCGACGCCGCTCGCTACGGCCTCGACGATCGGAAACAAGTCGAGGGTCGTCAGCGAACCGTCGCCGTTGGTATCGCAGAGCGGATTGTAGATCGGGGGAAAGATCTGCAGCAGCGACTGGCAGAACCACAGATCGTCCTCTGTCACCAGGCCATCTCCGTCGAAGTCGAACTCACAGCCCGGATCGCCCGGCGCGGCGAGCGCGCGACTCGCGCCGAGCGTGACCGCCAACGAGAGCGACAACACCAGGGACAGCACGAGAGACAGCAGCAGTCCCGGCGCGAGACGTCTCGAAGCGATCGGCCGACTCCGTTTCATGGCGTGCCTCCCTGCCCCTGATCCTACACCCGTCAGCCGGACGCCTGGCCGGAAATCGAGCCAGACCGTCTCAACGCACGGGCGGTAGCGAGTCGGCGAAGGCCCGGCCGTAGACGTCCCAGAACGTCACGAAGAGCGCGGCCACGATCGGGCCGACGATGAAGCCGACCGGACCGAAGAGCGCGATCCCGCCTAGCGTGCTGATCATGATCATCAGGTCCGACATCCTGGCGTCGGAGCCGACGAGCCTCGGCCGCAGCAGGTTGTCGATGCTGCCCACGACCAGCGCACCCCAGGCGGCGAGCGCCGCGGCCGGCAGGAGCGAACCCGTCGAAGCCAGCCAGATCGCCGCCGGCAGCCACACGACCGGCGCCCCGATCCCCGGGATCACCGACATCACGACCACGATCGTGCCCCAGAACGCCGCCCCCGGAACGCCCGCCAGCGCGAGCGCCACGCCGATCAGCACGCCCTGGATCGCGCCGATCAGGAGCGAGCCCTTGAGCGTCGCCCGCGTGACCGAGAGGAAGCGCATCACGATCTCCTGCTCGTCGTGGTCGTCGAGGGGGCTCAGATGCAGGATGCGATCGAGGGTCTCGCGCCCGGAGAGCAGGAAGAAGAAGACGGCGTACAGGAAGATGAAGACCTGCAGCAGGAACTTCGCGGTGCCGCGGCCCGCGGCGGCCAGGCCGTCGACCACGAGGGAGCCCGTCGCCTGGACGACGTTGCCCGCCACCTCGACGAGCTTGTCGCGATCGGGCAGCAGCGAGTCGATCGGCAGTCGATCGAGCAGCGGCAATCCGTCCAGCCAGGCCGCGAACGCCTCGGGATGCTCGATCTGCGCCTGCACCCAGGGTCGGATCTGCTGCGTGATCTCGACCGCCTGCGCCACGACGATGCCCAGCAGCGCCGAGAGGGGCCCGATCACGAGCAGGATGAGCCCGAGGACCACGATCACCGACGCCAGGATCCGCCGCCCGCGCAGCAGCTCGGTCAGGCGGCGCTGGACCGGAGACGTGAGGCCGGCAGTGATCGCGCCGAGCAGCAGCGCCAGCATGAACGACTGCACCATCCACAGGAAGAGCGCCGAGATCGCCGCGACCGCCAGCAGCAGAAAGCTCCGCTGCAGCGCGTCGGTCGTCTGGGGCTCGGGAGGGCGCATGGCTCGGCGCCTAACGACAGCTGGGGCGACGACCGCTCGCGATCGCCTGCTGCTGGAGCTCGAGCGCCTTCGGCATGGCCGCCTGCAGCCGCTCGATGCGGGTCGCGTGACTGGGATGGGTGGAGAGGAACTCGGGCGGAGCCTGGCCCGCGCTGCTGCGCCCCATGTTCTGCCAGAGCGGGATGCTCTCGCGCGGATCGAAGCCGGCGCGCGCCATCAGATAGAGGCCGATCTCGTCCGCCTCGCTCTCCTGCCCCCGGCCGAAGGGCATCAGGACGCCGACCTGGAGCAGCGGCACGCCGAGCGCCGCGAGCGCCTCCTGCTTCTCCGGCGTGTCCGCACCCGCGAGCACACCCACCATGTTCATCCCGAGCTGCGCGAGCGCCGTCTGCGAGACGCGCTCGTTGCCGTGCTGCGCGAGCACGTGCGCCACCTCGTGCCCCATGACCGTCGCGAGCTGCGATTGATTCTGCGCCACGCGCAGGAGCCCCGTGTGGACGCCCATCTTTCCGCCGGGCAACGCGAAGGCGTTGGCGCTGGGCTCTTCGAAGAGCACGACCTCCCAGCTGCGACACGGCGACCGGCTGCACCTCCTGCGGCGTCAGCACGGACGTGATCGCGTTCGCGACGCAGCGCACGTAGTTGACCTGGGCCGTGTCGCTCGACATCGGCGTCGTGCTCTTCAGCTCGGCGAACGCCGTCGTACCCATCTGCGCCATCTCGGGAGCGCTCTGGAGCATCAGCTGTGTTCGCCCGAGCGGCGACGTGGCGCAGCTCGGCGAGCGTCGCGATCAGGAGCAGTGACAGGAACAGGAGAAGGAAGCGACTGTTGCGCATCGCGATTCGACCTCGGAGGAGCTCGGCGGCTTCGGCCGAGCACGGTGGACAGAAGAATCTCGCAGCAGACACCCTCGGCGACAAGGCCAAGATGGCGCCCAAGGGAGTCGGGGGCGAGCTCGTCTCTGCACCCGATTCCCTGATTCGAAGGGAAGATACAGGGAATATCTCCGGAGTCGGACCTTGCAGAGGGTCATCGAGCGCCGGAGTTTCCTCGTCTTTGTACGCGGCCGCCGTCCGGCCCGCGCGTCCTGGACCGGAGCCATACGAGCCACAGTCCGCCCGACAGGATGGGCAGGAGGGGGCTGGGCTCCGGCAACGGAATCGACTCACTGTCGTGGAAGGCGCCAGCGAGACAGTCCGAATCGTCGGGCCAATCGATCGAGCCGTCCTCGTCGTTGTCGATGCCGTCGTCACAGGCGGGGCTCTCGGTGATGGCGTTCTCCGAGGCGCAGCCGCGGTCATAGGGGAAGTCGCTCGATCCATCCCCGTCGTTGTCGAGACCGTCGGCGCAGGCGACATCACAGGCGTCTCCCGTCCCGTCGGCGTCGGCGTCGCTCTGGTCGGGGTTCGGCACCGCTGGGCAGTTGTCGGTCGGATCGACCTCACCATCTCCATCGGTGTCGACCGCGCTCTCCAGGTACTGCGTCGGCGTCAGGACCGTCGAGGCGACGCGCCAGCCCAGGTAGTTCCATAGATAGTCGGGATGACCATCACCCGTGAAGTCGGCGAGGAACTCACGCCCGTCGGAGTGCGTCTCGACTCCGGGAACAGCGTCGTTCGCGAGCCACAGGAGCGGGGCTTCGAAACGCGTTCCATCGGACAACGCGACGTGCCAGCCCAGGAAGTTGTACAGGTAGTCGTCGCGTCCATCGCCGTCGAAGTCCGCGATGTGTTGGTGCGGCGGGTTGATCGTCCGGCCGAGCAGGAGGCCCTCGCGGCTGTAGACGAAAGTGTCGAGCCAGATCGTGGGCCGAGCGAAGTGGGTGCCCATCGACCGCGCGACCTGCCATCCCCCCGAGTGCCACATGTAGTCGTCGCGGCCGTCCCCGTCGAAGTCGGCGATGAAGAACCCGGCGTCGCTCGCGGTGTCGAGGTTCGGCGTCGACGGGTCGGCGTCGACGGCTTCGAGCCAGGCCGAGGGCGGATCGAAGTCGGTGCCGGTTGCGTTGGCCAGAGCGACCCAGAGGTCCCCGCTCTGATGGTCACGCCACATCCAGTCGTCCTTGCCGTCTGCGTTGAAGTCGGCGACGGCCTCGTAGGGGTGCGCGTAGGTCGCGCCACCCGGGCCCTCGCCGTTGGCGAGCCACTGCTGAGCCGGCTCGAATCCGCTGCCATTGGACAGGGCGACCTGCCAGCCCCAGAAGTTCACCATGTAGTCGGCACGGCCATCGCCGTTGAAGTCACCGGTGAACCCGTAAGGATAGTTGTGGAGGCGCGGTGATCCGGTATCCCAGAGCCACATCGCGGGCGTGTCGAATCCGCTGCCATTCGACGTCGCGACATACAGCCCGTTGTTGTACCAGAGCAGGTCGTCCCGCCCGTCCCCGTTGAAGTCGTCGACATAGGTGTGGCCGTCGTTGATCGTGACCGTGAAGACCGATTGGGTGTCGGGGGTGTAGTCCCAGAGCCAGTGCTCGGGCGGGTCGAAGCCTTCTCCATTCGATCGCGCGACCCACCAGCCCGAGTCATTCACGAAGCCCAGGTGATCGGAGAGTCCGTCGCCATCGAAGTCGCCGATGAAGGTTCGATAGTCGGCGACGAGGATCGCGCCGGGTCCTGCGTCGGGGGCCCAGAAATCCACGGAAGAGCGCGGGAGGGTGCCCATGTCCTTCTCGAACACTTCGTAGCCGGCGATCAGGCTGATCCGGTTGTCCCAGGCGTTCGTCAGGCCGAGCTCCTCGGACGTGGCCGAGATTGCGTATCGATAGCGGTTGTGTGTGCCATCGGTCCGACACGCTGCTGCGACCGCGGGCTCCGACACGAGGTCGGCACGGGTGACCTTGATGGCGTCGCCGTCCGAGAAGACCCCGACCTCGAGCGACTCTTCGAGCTCTTCGGCGCAGACCCATCCCTGCACGTTGTAGCTCCCGTCTTCCTCCAGGTAGGCCGCGTCGACGAATCCGCTGATCTCCGGGAAGGTCGTCGTCCTGACCCGCGTCTCGATCGCATACTGCCCGAAGAGGTCGAGGGAGAAGCGTCCGCGTTCTTCGTGGAGGATCGGGTAGTCGCCCGGCTCGGCCGCCGCGGGCTCGTCGTCGAAGTGGAGCGTGATCGCCTGTCCGACGACAGGGTTCTGGATCGCGGCAAGAATCGCCGGAGCGTGGTCGATGCCCTCGACCTCGACGCTTTCGGGAACGAGCTCCACGGCGGGCCGCAGGAGTCCGCCCAGCTCCGACCCGGCGGCGGCGCCGAGCTTCTCGTCGAGCGCCTCGCGAATCGCCGCATCGAATTCCTCGGCGATGTCCTCGTTCGACGGAAAGAGGTTGTCCCTGTCACCGGTGAACGCGGCGACGAGGACGTTTCCGATATCGCCCCCGAGATCGAAGAGATCGAGCGCGAGCTGGAGGTTCTCCCAGTCGCTGTTGGGATCGACCTGGACGTCGAAGCCCTGCTCGTCGTAGATGCCGACGGGATTCGGATCGAAGGCCTGCGTCTCGGAGTTCCAGGGGCCCGTGATCTCCCCCGTCGCCGGATCGTAGGACCCGGCGATCCCGATTCCGGGAGCCGTGATCGTGACGGTGAACGAGGGATTGAGGGAGCCGGCGTTGGCGAGGCTGCTTCTCGGCTTGTACTTGGCATGGGTGAAGACGCCGCCCAGCTCGAAGGTCAGACCGAATCTGTCGGTATTCGGCGCGGGGAGGGGCGTGAGCGCCATGGTCACGGTCTCGGGACTGAGCTGCAGGAAGAAGTTCCGGACGTCGAGATCGCGATCGGCCATCTCCGCGACGAGGGCGGCTCGGAATTCCTCTCGCAGCTTGGTCTCGAGATCATCCAGAATGGATGTGAAGGACTCGGCCAGGCGGATCGGGGTTTCTACGTCCTGCTCGTGGTAGGAGAGGCCGCCCGGTACCGCGAGGACGACGTCGACGAGCCCTCGACGGTGCGTCGACTTGTCCGCACGCGGGCACGCGCCGCACGAGTTGCCGCAACCGTCGTCCTCACAGGTATTGGCCGCGGAGCACTGCGGCGTGCATTCTCCGGGGGGCGGGGTGCACGTGCTGATGTGGGAGACCATGATGCCGCCGACGCCGGGCCCGAGACACGCGCCGGGCTCGCCGAGATTGGCGATGCGGATCATGATCCGGTCTCCTTCTCGCATTCCGCGATAGCGGAACGTGTACATGTCGGTCTGACCGTCGAAGGTGAAGTCCGCGTGGCCCTGCAGGTCGACCTGGGCGGTGTCGCTTCGGGCCTGGAGTCGGACGTTCGGGTCGAAGGAGAGCTGGGTGTTGTCCGTAATGATGTTGAGACAGAACTCCTGGAGCGAGCTCGAGTTGATCCGGAGCTGATTCACGAAGTTGTTGGAGTTGCCGCATGCCGCCGGATCGCGGGTGGTCCCGGAGAGGCCGGTGCGTCCGCCGGGAAGCGTGAAGACGTCCCACGAGCTGTATCCACCGACCGTTCTCACCCCGGGCGGCTCGAAGTCCGGGTCGCCCTCGACTCCAACGCCCGGGGCATCGGGCGAGAACGTCCGATCGGTGAGGTCGGCGATCCTGTGATGCTTGAAGTTCTCGAAGTCCGGTGTGAGCTCGATGCAGTCGTCGCAGTCGGTCGGCAGCGCGATCTCGACGCCCTGCAGATCGAAAGCCGGGAAGTATTGGAGGTGGATGCCCATGCCCGGCCGGTCGAAGTCGGTCGTCGACTCCTTCCCGACGTAATAGATCGTCTGCTGGACGGGCGGGGACTCGGAGAGCCAGGACGCGGAGCTCGGGGGCTGCTGCGCCCGCGCTGAGTCCAGAGGGAGCGAAACGAGCAGGGTCACGAGCAAAACCAGTAACGATCCGACGTGGCTATACCGTGTCATGTCCATCCCGCCCGCCTTGCGATCGCGCTCAGGAGCTCGCGAGCAGAATAGCCCGGACCCGGCGGTGCTCCCCGTCCCTTGACTGACTCGGGGGATTGCCCCTCAGAGACTGACTGCGGTCTGGCTCCACCCCCGCCTTCCCCCGTCGCGTTCGCGGCGGCAGACGCTCTCCCCAGGCCGAAGGGGGGCGGTTGCACCGGGTGAGTCGAACCTAGCATCGAAAGGCCGGGCGACTGGAGCCGGCGCCGCTCTGTCGAGGCAGGGTCCAGCTTCTTCGGTGATCCCACCACGGCTGATTCGAGAACGCTCGCAGCTCGATCTCGTGGGTCCCGGCGGAGCCGCGCTGTTGGGCGGGGCGGGCGCGATCCGCATCGTCGAGACGATGACGTGCGATCAGCGGCACGGTCATCAGGATGAGGCAGATGAGCGCGAGTAAGGAAGCTCGAGAGCGCCCTCCGAGAGCCTGGTGATTCGTGGATCGGGGTCGCCGGCGTCTCGGCCCCGCCGACGCTCCGATTCCGGCGAATCGACCTCGCCCGAGCTCCCCTGCCCCTGACGGAACATCCGAGCCGGAATCATCCGGTCGACTGGATCGTCGAACGGGTAGCGTCCGGGTGGTCATCGTTGCGACGTTCCGTAGGCTCGACCTGCGCATCACGGGAGGAACGACACATGACGATCCAGGAGCTGGGCAGTCTCGGGGAGCTGATCGGCGCACTCGCGACGGTCGCCACGTTGATCTACCTCGCCGTACAGATCCGGACGAACACGCAGGCCGTCCGGTCTTCGGCGACCCAATCCGTACACGAAGCCTTCGCGACCTGGTATCGCATGCTGGCCGCCGACGCGGATCTGGCGAAGATCACGGCGGACGGGCTGCAGGACTATGCCTCGCTGTCGGATCCCGAGCGCGCACGCTTCGTCGCGACCTTCATGGCCTTCCTCTCGTGCTCGCAGGATGCCTTCATCAAGTGGAGAGAAGGCGCGCTCTCCCGGGAGCTCTGGTCCGGCTGGGAGCAGGTGATGATGAACCTGTTCATCGCGCCCGGGGGTCGAACCTTCTGGGACCAGCGCGCCTATCTCTTCGGCGATGAATTTCGCCGCTACGTCGAAGAGGACCTCATGACGCGAGAGCCGTATCCGCAGGCCCGGCCAATGGGCCTATTCCCGCTGCAGCCTGTCGAGTCGCTGGAGAGACATGTCGGCGCCCGGACGGCGGGCGAGGAGCCGGTATGACGATCGAAGAGCTCGGGGCGCTCGCCGAGATGAGGCTGCAGACGCGGGGCCAGCGACCCGAAGACGAGCCCGGCTTGCCCGTTTGGCTCCGACAATCTGGGTCCGGCAGGTCGACGTGTTTGGGGATCCGTCTGAGCGCGTACGAGTATGGCGGAGAGAGTGGGATTCGAACCCACGAGGGCTTGCACCCTGCCGGTTTTCAAGACCGGTGCCTTCAACCGCTCGGCCATCTCTCCGCGGTCGACCGCATGCTCCGCAGCGACTCGATTCGAGCGGCCCGAGGTTAGCAGGCGCGGCCGACAGGAGCCGTCTCGAGGCCCACCGCCTGAACCGGTCGAGCGCTAGGATCCTGGGCGCTCCGCTCGATCGGCGCGAAGACACGATCCGCCTCTCCGAAAAACGATCGCCCGGGCGATGTCCATCGGGCGATTCGAGGCACCTGCCGCCTCCCACCCCCCCGACCTCGCGAGCAAGAGCAAGGAGTCGACATGGACCTCGAACTGAAGGGCAAACGCGCACTCATCACGGGCAGCTACCGAGGCACCGGCGCCGGCCTGGCCCGCGTGATGGCGCGGGAAGGCGCGAGCGTCTGGGTCCACGGATTCGAGCTCGAGGCCGCCGAAGCCGTCGCGCAATCGATCCGCGACGAGGGCGGCGATGCCCGCGCCGTGGCCGGCGACATCCGCAACGACGAGGGCGCAGACGAGGTCGCCCGATCGGTCGGCGACATCGACGTGCTCGTCAACAACTACGGCGTCGCCGAGGGCGGCAGCTGGCAGAGCCCGACCGCCGACTGGATCGACATCTACCACAAGAACGTGCTCTCGGGCGTGCGACTCGTTCACGCGCTGACCCCGGGCATGCGCGATCGCGGCTGGGGGCGCGTGATCTTCCTGAGCACCGTCGGCTACGTGCGACCGAACTCGCGCATGCCCCACTACTACGCCTCGAAGACGGCGCTCGTCAACATGACCGTCTCCCTCGCCAAGGAGCTCGCCAACACCGGCATCACCGTCAACTGCGTGAGCCCCGGCATCATCGCGACCGAAGAGATCCGCGAGATGTTCCGCCGCCGCGCCGAGAAGGCGGGCGAGCCGACCGACTGGCCGAGCCTCGAGAAGCAGATCGCGGCGGGTGACATGGCGAACCCGTTGGGCATCGTCGGTGACCCGGAGGACATCGGCCACCTGATCGCGTTCCTGGCGAGCGACAAGGCGCGTTACATCAACGCCGCCAACCTGCGGATCGACGGAGGCACCGCCGACTCGATCCAATGAGCGGCGGCCGGCCGGACACGGCGCCCGCCCCTTCTGCCTCGCCCACTCAGGCGTCAATCGGCCTGCGAGATCCCCGCCCGAGCGACGTCGCGATCGACGCGCCGCTGATGGAGCTCCTCCAGGATCTCGGCGTGACGCGCGTGGCTCAGCGTATAGCCCGTCGCCGCGATCGCGCTCAGCACGACGAAGAACGCCGGCACGATCGCCGTCAGCCCGCGCAGCGCCCAGATCACGGACGGCGGATTCTCCACCCCCGCCTCGAATCCAACCATGTCGAGCACTCCGAAGGCCAGCGCGACGCCGACGGCCCCGGCGAGCTTGCGAAGGAACGTGAAGACGCCGACGTAGAGCCCCTCCCGGCGTTCCCCCGAGATCAGCTCGTCCTCGTCCGCCACGTCCGCAACCATCGACCAGGGGATCATGTCCGCCGCCGAGTAGCCCGCCCCGGCCAGACACGCGAACACGACGGCAAGCCAGAAGGGCCAGCCGGGCTGCAGCACCACGAACGTCAAGAAGGTCGACGACCCATCCGCAGCAGGCCACCCGATAGACGGTCGACTTGTCCTTGCCCTTCGCGAAGCGCAGCCAGAAGGGCATCGCCACGACCGTCGACACCAGGAACGCGAACATCACGGGCACGAAGTAGTCGGGGTGCCCGATCACGTACGTGAAGTAGTAGAGGAAGAGCGCCATCGGCAGATCGATCGCGATCCGCCCGAGCGCGAAGAGCGCGAGCAGCCGACGGAAGCTGCGGTTCGCGAGCAGCGCCCCGAAATACGCCCGCGTCGACAGCGAAGCGTTCAAGGACACCCCCCGCCGCTCCCAGGTCACCCACCAGATCGGAAACCAGGGCCAGAGGATCCAGAGCGCGAGAACGCTGCCGCCGATCGCCCAGGCCCGCGCGTCCCCCCCGAGCCAGTCGACCAGCGGCTTGAAGCAGACGAGGGTCAGCAGCGTCCCGAGCAGCGAGGACACCGAGCGGAACGTCGCGAGCGAGGTCCGCTCGTCGTAGCTCTCGGTCATCTCGGGCAGCAGCGCCTGATAGGGCACGGCGACGACGGTCATGCTGATGCTGATCATGACGTAGGTCGCGACGTAGTAGGCGAACTCGAGGCTCGTGCTCTCGATCTCCGGCGCCATCCAGATCGCGGCGAAGCAGATCGAGAAGGGAATCGCCCCGATCAGCAGGTAGGGCCGACGCCGCCCCGCCTTCCAGCGCGTGCGATCCGAGAGCCGCCCCATCCAGACGTCCGACAGCGCGTCGGCGCTGCGCCCGAAGAGCGGCACCAGACCCGCCAGGCCGATCCGCATGCCGACGACTTCGGTCAGGTAGAAGGGGAAGATCATCGTCAACGCCACCAGCGCGACGTTGACCGAGTGGTCACCGAGCCCGTAGATCAGCTTGACGTGGAGGGGCAACCGCTCGTCTTGCACGGCCGAGAGCCTACACGAATCGGGCGGCGCCGTGCGTTCGCGGCGACTATGCTGCGCTCGCCATGACCTCCGCTTCCTCGACTCCTGATGCGGCGAGCTCTGCCGCCGGTGCCTCCGCCGACTCGCCTTCGGCGTCCGCCACAGGGCGCGCGACCGCGAATCCGGCCCTGTCCCAACGCATCGCCGCCATCGACTGGATGCGCGGCTTCGTCATGATCCTGATGGCGATCGATCACGCCTCACAGACCTGGAATGCGGGCCGCGTGAGCGCCGACTCCGCCTATCTGCCGAGCTATGCCGGGACCGGGCCGATGTGGGTCCCGGGCACGGAGCTCGACGCGGCGCAGTTCTTCACGCGCTGGATCACCCATCTCTGCGCGCCGACCTTCCTCTTCCTGTCGGGTACGTCCCTTGCGATGAGCTTCGAGAAGCGCCGGAGCGAGGGCATGGACGAGCGAGAGCTCGACCGCCATCTGCTGGTCCGCGCCCTGGTCGTGCTCGGCTTCGAGGCCTTGCTGAGCCTGATGGCGGGCCTGGGCATCGTGATGCTGCAGGTGCTCTTCGCGATCGGGACGTCGATGATCGCGATGGTCGTGCTGCGTCGTCTGCCGACCGGGCTGCTGCTGGCGATCGGGCTGGGATGGCTCGTCGGGAGCGAGGCCGTGTTGATGCAGCTCTTCCCGATCCCCGAGACGTTCTCGCCCGGGGAGCCGCTCTTCTCGCTCGGCGCGATGCTCTTCTTCGTCCCGGGCTTTGGCGACGGAGTGGTGGTCTTCTATCCGATGACCCATTGGCTCGCGATGATGTTGATCGGCTGGGCCTTCGGGCGTTACCTGCTCGAGCAGCCCGCGACCGACTACGGGCGACAGCAGGCGGAGAAGCTGCTGCTGCTCTCGGGGCTCTCGGCGCTGCTCTTCTGGGCCTTTCTGCGGAGCGGCAACGCCTACGGGAACATGGGCCTATACCGAGACGACGCGACCATCGTGCAGTGGCTGCACATGAGCAAGTATCCGCCGGCGCTCGTGTACTCGCTGATGGAGCTGGGCTTGATGGCTCTGTTGCTGGTGGTCTTCATGCGCTTCGAACGGCGCATGCGCAGCGCGCCCAACCGCTGGAACCCGCTGCTCGTCTTCGGGCAGACGGCACTGTTCTTCTACATATTGCATTTCGTCCTGCTCGGCGGATCGGCGGTCGCGATCACCGGCGGCATGATGCTGCGCGGCCTGCCCGAGACCTACACCGCGGCGGGCGCCGTGCTCGTATTGCTCTATCCGATCTGCCTCGGCTTCCGAGCGCTGGAAGCGCCGCTACCCGAAGAGCTTCCTTCAATACATCTAGCTTCGCCCGGCCAACCCCGGTCGGAGATTGGCTCGGCACGAAAGCTCCGCGTTGCCCCCCGAAAACGTCAGGCCAAGGCAGCCGCAGAGCACGAAGGCCCCGAGCGGGCCGGCTGGCACGACAGACAGCAGCGTTCGCCCGCACCCCGCTACCCCTTCTTCGCGTCGAGCTCCTGCTTCCGCGCCATCCAGCCCTTGATCATCTTGTCGAAGAACGCCGGGTTGTAGACGTCCTCTTCGTAGGACCACTTCATCTTGCCCGCGTAGCGCAGGATCGTGATGTTGTGCTCCTGATGGATGCTGCCGTCGCCGGGATCGGACATGCGATTGAAGACCTTCGCCACGATCCAGCCGCGCTTCTTGTCGATCGTGTACCAGTCGATCGGGAAGTAGCGCATCTCGCAGATGATCGGCTGCGACATGGTCGTCTGGATCCAGTTGTAGATCGCCTCACGCCCGCCAAACACACCGTAGTGATGCTCGATATAGGTCGCGTCCTCCGTGAACATGTCGGCCCAGGGGCGCCAGTCGCCCGAGACCCCGGCCTTGAGTGCCGTCTGCTGATAGTTCTCGAAGGCGTCCTCGAGCTCGTCGCGGCTGAAGCGTCCCATCTATTCGATCTCCCGTTCGGTTGGCTGGCAGGCTCTCCGGTGCGCCGCGCGGGGCGCGCCGGATCTTCCATTCTACGAGTCGGAAGCCAGCCTGGAAAGCGGGCCCTCGCGCTTCGCCGCCCGGCCATGCGAGGCGAGACGGTCGGGTTATGCTGTGCATTCGGTCCGCGGCGAGACCCGACGCCGTGAGCCCAGGAGATTCCGAGTGACCGCCTATCGCGCCCTCCCCCACATCAAGTTCGAACGCATCGCCAACTTCCGCGACATGGGCGGCCACACCACCCACGACGGCCGCCGACTGGCCCACGGCCGTCTGCTTCGCAGCGGACACCTCGCCGACGCCTCCGACGACGACCTCGCGAAGCTCGAAGCCTTCGGGCTGCGCCGCGTCTTCGACTTCCGGACCGAGAAGGACATCGAGCAGGAAGGACGCGATCGCCTCACGCGGGGCACCGAGAACGTGCTCCTGCCGATGCCCGACCCGGCGCGGGGCAGCGACATCCGCTCCCTCATGGAAGGCACGACCCCCGACCAGCTCCACGGCATCTTCGGCGACGGCAAGGCCGAGCAGATGATGATCGAGTCGGCCGCGGGCCTCGTGCGCGAGCGCCGGGAGCCCTACTCCCTGTTCCTGAAGGCCCTCGCCCGGGCCGACCACGTTCCCGCCCTCTTCCACTGCTCCGCCGGCAAGGACCGGGCGGGCTGGGCGGGATCCGTCGTGCTGCTGGCGATCGGTGTCCCCGAAGACCAGGTGATCGAGCAATACCTGCTCAGCAACCGCGCCGGCGACGAGATCATCGAGCGACAGCGCCAGGTCGGCAACGAGTTCTGGCACGATGCCCTCGCGCCGCTCGTCGGTGTGCGGGAGGAGTACATCCAGTCCTCCTTCGACGCCGTCGCCGCGGACTGGGGCGACTTCGACACCTACCTGTCGCGCGGCCTCGGCGTGACGCGAGGAAGAGCGCGAGGCGCTCCGCGAGAACCTGCTCGAATAACAAGAGCCCCGGACGGCCGAGCTCGATCCCTCGGAAGGCATCGACCGACGGCTTCAGTCATCCGTCGAGAGCAGCTCGACGAGGTTCCCGTCCGGATCGCGGAAATACACCGACTGCCCCATCGCGCCATCCGCGGCCGGCCTCGGAACCGGGCCCTCCACGATCTCGACGTGATTCTCGCGCAACAGCGCCTCGGCCTCGGCGATCGAGCCGTCGAAGCGAAAGCACACGTCCTCCGAGCCGGGCGTCGGGACGCGCGCCTTGGGCTCCCCGGGCGACGCGGCGTCGTGCACGCTGAGGCGGCTCTCGCCGACCTGCAGAATCACGACCGGAATCGTGCCGGCGCGCCAGAGGTCCTCGAAATGCGTGGTCGCACCGAGCACGCGCTTGTAGAACGCGAGCGACGCCTCGACGTCCGCGCATGTGATCGCCACGTGATCGAGTCCACGAATGGCCATGGGTCCCCCTGCTGATGAATCGCCCCCGCGCGAGGCGCGGTTATCATGGCGCGAAGCCGCCCGAAGAGGAAGAGCCATGGCCGACCCGGAATTCGAGACGATCCGCTACGAAAAACGCGAAGACGGAATCGTCGTCATCACCCTCGACCGACCGCAGCGCCTGAACACTCTGTCGGGTCCGCTCCTCGACGAGCTCGCCGCAGGCCGTCGAACGCGTCAACGACGACCCCGAGGCTCGGGTCTTCCTGATTCGCGGCGCGCCGCGTCCGGATGGCCGCCCCTGCTTCAGCGCCGGCGTCGACGTCCAGGCCTTCGCCGACGGTCAGGGGGTGACCGAGGAGCAGGGCTTCGCGCTCACCAACCGGATCGACGATCTCCTGAAGCCTTCGATCGCGGTGATCGACGGCATCTGCACGACCGGCGGCGGCGAGATCGCGTTGGCCTGCGACTTCCGACTGGTCGCGCGCTCGGCGCAGATCAGCGACTGGCATCTCGCCAAGCTCGGCACGGGCCTCGGCGCCTGGGGCGCCAGCACGCGCTGGGCGCGCGAGTGCGGCGTGACGAACGCCAAGCAGATGCTGCTCACGGGCCGCGTGATCGACGGCGAAGAAGCCTTCCGGATCGGCTTCGCCAGCGCCGTCTTCGACAGCGCCGACCTCGAGGCCGGGGCGCTCGAGATGGCGGGCCAGATCGCGCAGATGAATCCGGACGGCGTCAAGCTCGTGCTGGCCCATCTCGATCGCATCGACGACATGAGCCGCGACCAGGCGCTCAACTGGGCCAGGCTCTCCGCCGACTGGCTCGACGTGAAGGTCGGCGAGTCGGAGCTCCAGGGGAAGATTCTGGGCGGCTAGCGCCCGGTCGATCCGCATAGCTGCCTGGCGCTACTGCCCGAGGCTAGCGTAGATCGCGACAGAACCGAGGCGACGACTTCAAGGACACGTCGCCGTGCCGTCGCAGGCATTGCCGCCCCCGTTGACACCGCCGGAGACGGTTACGACCACGTTGCTCGTGATGGAGTTCCCGCTGTAGATCGCGCCGAACCCAAGGGAGAGTCCGGCATTGTCGTTCGAGTAAGCTGTATTGCCCTGCACGACCGATCCCGCGCCCGCCGCTATGCCAATTCCCTCGTTGTCGCTGGACGCGCTCCCAGTCACGCTGGAGCCCGACCCCGCAACGATCCCATTATCGCCATTCCAGGACGCGATACAGTCCCTGACGATCGAATCGGCGCCCACGTTGATACCTTCCTCTCCATTCCAACGAGTGCGCACTTCTCGCACCTCGGCTTGATTCGCGAGAGAGACCCCCGCGCGCCCCATCGCGGTCACACTGCCATTTCGGACCGAGACGCCGTTCGTTCCCGTCGCGACCACACCGTATCCCGTACCCGTGACGGGATTGCAATTCAGGAACTGGCAGAGTCCCATCGCAATCTCGAAGCCATTCAGGTCGAGGCTCGTGCCATGGCGGGTGATCTGGATCGCGGTGGTGTTGCGATCGGGCACGAGCAGATCGCTCGTCAGCCGATAGCTCTTTCCTGCCGCGCCGGAGATCGTCACGGGAAAGCCAGCCGCATCCCCCGCGAAGCATCCGGTCTGGACGGCGCAGGTCTGATTGATCTCGACGACGCCGTCCGTCGCGGCCGCGGGGCTCGCGAGCACCAGACAACTGAGCACGGGCGCAAGCTTGAGCAGAGCACTCTTCGCCGATGGGCGCCACGAGGGTCCGCGCCCTCGACGATCTCGTCGTCTGCTGCATGCGGCCAGCCCCAACAGCCCCGGCACACCGAAGAGCAGCAGTCTCCCGAACACAGGCTCCGGCACCATCACCGCGTCGAGGTCCGCGCCCGCCCAGGCCGCGTTCGCAGCCGAGCCGTCGAACGCGATGCTGAAGGCCTGGCCATCGAGGAGCAGCACGTCCTCGTCGTCGAACACGATTCCGGCGATCTCGCTCGCCGTATCGGAGGAGGCCGACACGACCTCCTGCGCCGTCGCCGGCAGGGCCCATGCGAGCAGGCCGACCAGCCTGCAGAGAGTTTCTTGCTTCATGGAATCCTCCCGGTCGCCTTGCGATCTTCCCGCGAGCACGCGCGGAGTGTCAACGAGAATCGCAGCATGGCTGGTCTTCTTTCCGCCGACTTGCCGGCCAACCGCCCCCGCCTGAGCGAACGGGCCCGCCTAGCTCTCCACGATCCGCGAGACGATCTCGTCGACCGCCTTGTCGGCGATCGTGCGCATCTCGTCGTCCGTCCGATCCTGGATCGGATGCTCGACATAGACCGCGCTCGGCGTCGTTCCGAGTGCCGTCGCCTGGGCGTCGGCACCGTCGATGAACTCGACGGTCGAGACGAAGACGGTCGGGAGTCCGCGATCCTCGAGGTCCACCATGTCGTGCACACTGCACGACGTGCAGCTGCCTCAATCGGCGAGCGCTTCGACGACGGCGTCGCATTGGGACGCGATCTCGTGTCGCAGATCGATCGGCGCGGGCTTGGTGAAGGTCGGCTTCGCGTAGCGGCGGACGATCGCGCCGCGCTCGGCGAGCTTCGACTCCAGCCGGTCGAGGAAGACGTCGCCGCGGGCCTTGGCGATGTCGAGCAGACCGATCGTCTTGCCGTCGAGAGACGCGAGCCGCGCCGCGCGCTCGCGCTCGGCCGGGACTCGCTCGCTGGTCGGATCGAGAAGCATGCTCATGGGGTGATCTCCTTGCAGACGGGCGCGCTGCCCATCTCGCCGTTCGCCCAGCCGGGGATGATCGCAGAGAAGAGTCCGGCGCCACCACCGGCGTGCACGAGATGGATGCCGCCGGGCTTGAATTTGGGAATCTGCTTGCCGCGGACGGATTCGGGAAAGCCCTCGGCGATCCCGCCGGCCCCGCGCACCAGATCGTCGCCGTTCATCAAGGTCGCTTCGTGGAGCTTCGCGAGCAGGTCCTCCCGCGACCAGCCGGCCGCGCGGAAGATCCGCGAATGCTCGGGGGAGACGACCAGGATCACGTCGAAGGCCAGCACCATCTTCGGCGTCAACATCGACTTCATGGCCGCCGCGAAGGACTGGACGAGCGGCTCGGGCTCCCGCGCGATCTGATCGACGATCGTGCGCGGCCCCTCACCCGGAAACAGCATCACCGTGTCCGTCCCCGGCTCGAACCCGAAGCTCGAGGAGAGCGGCGTCCAGGGCGAGCCCTCCTCGTCCTCGGCGAAGCAGAAGCCGACCTTGCCGGGATTGCCGAGCGTCGCGCGATCGACCTCGCCCGGACGGCCGCCGCCCACGTTGCGGATCACCAGCTGGAGCGCTCGGCCGATCGTGCTATTCGCGCGGTTGCCCTGACCGAAGACGTTCTTGCCCGAGTTCATCCCGATGCGCTGGCGAATCGGCCCGTTCACGACGAGCACGGGCCCGGCCGACATCGTCGTCGCGAGCAGTCCGTGGATGTTGAACTCGTCGGTGCAAGCGGCCTCGACGGCGGCGAGCACGACCGGCAGGTACTCGGGCTTGCAGCCCGCCATCACCGCGTTGATCGCGACCTTCTCGACCGTACACGGCGCCAGATCCGGCGGCACGATCGCGACGACCTCGTCGGGCTGACGGGTCGTGCCTTCGAGCATGGCGAGCACGCGACCTTCGGTCGGCGGCACGACCGGCAGACCGTCCGTCCAGCCGCGGTCGAAGCAGGCCTCCTGCTCGTCCTCGAGCGAAGCGATCTCGACGCGCCGCGCGTGCAGCTTCGAGCCGCTGAATCGGATCGCGAGCTCGGGCGCGCGCGACGGGATCGACGGAGAGCGAGCCACATCCGGGTCGCAGCTCGGGCAGCCCCTCGCCGAGCCCGTCGAGACCGCTGAGCGTCTGCCACTCGCCGCGATGCCAGCCGAGCGCGCGCTCGATCTCTCGACCGCCCTCGACCCGGACCAGCGTCGGCACCGCCTCGACCTCGTGATGCCAGGAGACAGAGAGATCGCGATCGTCGATGACGCGCTCGACGCCCGGCCGGAAAGTCCGGGTCGTCCTGCGTGTAGACCGTCAGCGTGACCGGCGACGGCAGCGCCGCGAGCCGCTTCTCGAGATCGACCAGGACCGGCTCGACGAGGACGCAGGTCGGGCAATCGCGCTTCACGAACGCCACGAGGCCCGAAGGCAGGGGCGGTCTGCTCGTCTCGTCGGAGCTCTCGGCGTGGGCAGCGCTCATGCCTTCACCATACCCGATTCCGCGCGGACTTTGGGAGCCGGTCGATCTCCACGAGCTGCTAGTCTCGAGCTCCCGCCCCAGGAGCTCCCCCATGCCCGGCCCGCTCGATGGCTATCGAATCGTCGATCTCACGACCATGATCTCGGGACCCATGGCGACAGGGCTGCTCGGCGATCAGGGCGCGGACGTGATCAAGGTCGAGGCGCCCGGTCGTGGCGACCTCGTGCGCTTCCTGGGCGCGTCCCGCGAGGGGATCACCGCCACCTTCGCCACGACGAATCGCAACAAGCGCTCGATCGTGCTCGACCTGAAGGATTCGCCCGAGGATCGCGCGGCCTTCTTCGCTCTCGTGGAGACCGCGGACGTCGTCGTCCAGAACTTCCGCCCGGGCGTGGTCGATCGCATGGGGATCGGCGCGGAGGATCTGCGCGCGATCAAGCCCGAGCTGATCTACGTGTCGCTCTCGGGCTTCGGCGAATCCGGACCGTATGCGGGCAAGCGCGTCTACGATCCCGTGATCCAGGCGCTCTCGGGGCTCGCCACCATCCAGGGGGACCGCGGTCAGGGCCGCCCGAAGATGATCCGCGTCGTGATCCCCGACAAGGTCACCGCGATCACCGCCGCCCAGGCCATCACGGCGGCGCTGCTCGCGCGAGAGCGCACGGGTGAGGGGCAGCACGTCCGGCTCTCGATGCTCGACGCGATGATCGCGCTGGCCTGGCCCGAGGGCTATGCGGGCCATACGTTCGTGGGCAACGAGGTCGACGTGCCGCGCAACGTGCTGGCCCAGGATCTCGTCTTCGAGACCCGGGACGGCTACATCACGGCGGGCGCGGTCTCGGACTCGGAGTGGCAGGGACTCGCGAGCGCCCTCGGCCATCCGGAATGGCTCGAGGACGAGCGATTCAAGACGGCCGGTGGCCGCGTTGCCTACGCCAAGGAACGCCTCGACCAGACGGCGGACGTGCTTCGGAGCCGAACCACGGCGGAGTGGCTCGAGCGGCTCGACCGGGAGCAGGTCCCCTGCGCCCCGATCCTGCCGCTCTCGGAGATCATCCGACACCCCCAGATCGAGGCCAGCGAGCTGCTCGTCGAGAGCGAGCATCCCGTCGCCGGTCGGATCCGCCAGCCCCGCGCGGCGGCGCGCTTCGAATCGACGCCCACGACCCTCGAGCGGCCGGCGCCCACCCATGGGCAGCACACCGAGGAAATCCTTCGGGAGCTCGGCGTGTCCCGAACGAGGGGTTAGGCTCGCCGGGCCGGTCGATCCGACGAATGCTTCGCGAACGAGCCCCGAAGAGAACTCGAACGAGAGGAACGAACATGACGCGCACCAACGGACAATGGCGACTCGCGAAACGACCCGTCGGCATGGTCAAGGAATCGGATTTCGAGCGCGTCGACGAGCCGCTGCGCGACGTCGAGGACGGCGAGGTCCTGGTGCGGAATCTCTTCCTGGCCTTCGAGCCGGCCATGCGCGGCTGGCTCGACGACGTGCCGAGCTATATCCCGCCCGTCGCGATCGGCGAGGTCATGCGCGCCTCGACCGTCGGCCAGGTGATCGAGTCGAAGCATCCCGACTACGCGGTGGGCGAGCTGGTCTCGGGCATGCTCGGCTGGCAGCAGTATTTCCTGACCGACGGCACCCCCGGCCCCTTCGGCGGGCTCTCGAAGGTGCCGGACGGGCATCCCGCCCGCAGCGCGTGCTGAGCGTCCTCGGCGGCACCGGCCTCACGGCCTACTTCGGCATCCACGACATCCACCCCGTGAACGCAGGCGACAACGTCCTGGTCTCGGGCGCGGCGGGCGCGACCGGCTCCGTCGCCGCCCAGATCGCGCGCATCCGCGGCGCGGGCAAGGTCGTCGGGATCGCCGGCGGACCGCGAGAAATGCGCCTGGCTCCTCGACGAGGCGAAGCTCGACGCGCGATCGACTACAAGAACGAGAAGGTCGGCCGACGCATCCGTGAAGAGTTTCCGAACGGCGTCGATCTCTACTTCGACAACGTCGGCGGCGACATCCTCGACGCAGCGCTGCTCGGCATGGCGGAGCACGGTCGCATCACGATGTGCGGCGGGATCTCGGGCTACAACGCAGAGGAGCCGCCGCCCGGTCCCCGCAACATCATGCAGGTCGTCATCAAACGTCTCTCGATCCGCGGCTTCATCCTCTTCGACCATCTCGCGAACGCCGGGCAGGCCATCGCGGATCTCTCGAAGTGGACGGCCTCGGGCGAGCTCGTCGTCGAGGAGGACATCCAGGAGGGCTTCGAGAACACGCCGAAGACCTTCCTGCGGCTCTTCCAGGGCAAGAACCTCGGCAAGCAGCTGCTCAAGATCGCGGACCCCGAATAACATCCTCGCCAGCCTCCCGGAGATCTCCATGACCGAAAGCCCTTCCCTTCCCCTCGACGGCGTTCGCATCCTCGCGGTGGAGCAGATGCAGGCGATGCCCTTCGGAACCCAGCTGCTGGCGCGCATGGGCGCCGACGTCGTGAAGGTCGAGCACCCGACCCGGGGCGAATCCGGCCGCGGCAGCCTGCCGACGATCCGCGACGAAGACGGCTCCGAGCAGGGCTCGACCTTCCTGCGCAACAACCTCGCCAAGCGCAGCGTCGGCCTCGACCTCAAGAATCCGAAGGGCGCCGAGCTCTTCAAGAAGCTCGTCCCGAAATACGACGTCGTCGTCGAGAACTTCAAGCCGGGCACGATGGAGCGGCTCGGGATCGGCTACGAGACGCTGGCCGAGCTCCATCCCGGCCTCGTCTACGTGGCCGTCTCGGGCTTTGGGTCGCTGCGCGAGACGCCCTATGGACATTGGCCCGCCTACGCCTGCGTCCCGGAGGCGATGAGCGGCTTCTACTCGTTCCGGCCCGAGCCGGGCCGCCGTCCCAATATCGGCGTCGCCGGCGCGATCGGCGACATCGGCTCGGGGCTCTACGCGATGATCGGGCTGCTGGCTGCGCTGCACGGGCGCACGCGGACGGGGCGCGGGCAGAAGGTCGACGTCGCGATGCTCGACGCGATGATCTCGATCATGGACATGGTCGCCTTCGGCCCCTCGATCGGCGTCACGGACCAGAGCCTCGCCGCCTGGCCGGGCATCCTCGCCTCCTTCGACGCGAGCGACGGCCTCTTCGTCCTGCAGGTCGGTCGCGAGCACCAGTTCGAGAGCTTCGCGAAGATCATCGGCCATCCGGAATGGCTCGAGGACGAACGCTTCTCGACGCGCATGGGCTGGAGCGACAACATCGAGCCGGTGATCCGACCGGCCGTCGAGGCCTGGGCCGCGGACAAGACGAAGCTCGAGGCCTGCACGATCCTCGCCGAGGCCGGCGTCGTGGCGGGACCGAGCTACGAGGCCCAGGACCTGATCGCCGATCCCCACGTGCGATCCCACGACATGCTCGTCGAGGTCCCCGTCGCAGGCCGCGACGAGCCCGTCCGGGTCCACGGCAACCCGATCAAGTTCTCCCACAGCCCGGAAGGCCCGACCACGAAATGGCCGCTGATCGGCGAGCACACCCAGGAGGTCCTGCGATCGGACCTCGGACTCACGGACGCCGATCTCGAAGCGCTGCGCGCCGACGAGATCATTCGTTAGTCGAGCCTCAGGCGACCGCCGACACCTCGACCGGGATGCCGTTCAGGACGGCGTTCCCGCTCGGCGGATCGATGAGCGCATCGTCGGTGAGGACGTTGCTCGCGACGCCCGGGTGCGCGGCGGCAACGCCCATGCGGATCCCCTCGGCGTCGTGCCCCCAGCCATGAGGCAGGGAGACGACCCCTCGCATCATCGCATCCGAGATCTCGACTTCGACCTCGACGGACCCGGCCCGCGACCGCACCCGCGAGCGCGCGCCATCGGCGAGACCGTATTGCTTCGCGTCCTCCGGATGCATCAGCAGCGTGCAGCGCGAGCGCCCCGAAACGAGCGTCTCGATGTTGTGCATCCAGGAATTATTCGATCGCACATGACGCCGACCGATCAGCAGCAGCCCGGAATCGGATTCCGGCGCCTCGAGTCGCGCGCGCACGCGAGCCCAATCCTCGACGAGCAGCGGCGGCGTCAGCTCGAAGCGCCCCGAAGCCGTCTTGAGACGCGCCGGGAAGCGCTCGACCATCGGCCCCAGATCGACGCCATGTGGATGGTCCGCCAGCTTGTCGAGCGAGACGCCGCCCTCTCGCCGACCGAAGAGATCGCCCTGCCAGCCCGTCCGAAGCTTCAGATCGAGCAGCTTCTCGACGGGCGTATGACCTTCGATCGCCTCCAGGATCTCTTCCCGATCGAGCTCGACGGGATCGCTCGAGAACGAGTCGGGCGGGGCGGGGGGCGGGGACGCGACGATTCGCGCGATCGCCTCGTCGAGGAGCTCGTCGTGCACGATCGCGGGATCGGCTGAAGCTCCGTCTCCGCGCAGCACGAGGATCAGGCGCGCGAACAGGTCTGCCTCTGACGGACCCTCGCGTTCGAAGACGGGCGGGCCGAACTTCGCAAAGCTGCGCACGGCGTTCAGCATGAAGGTCAGCTCGTAGGATTCCTCCTCGAGCGTCGACGGCGGTGGCAGGATCACGTCGGCGTGGCGCGTGGTCTCGTTGACGTAGAGGTCGAAGGCCACGTAGAAATCGAGCTCCGCGAAGGCCCGATCGAGTCTTTCGCTATTCGGATAGGAGCGCACGGGATTCGTCGCCACGGTCAGCGCGGCGCGGATCCGACCCGCCCCCTCGGTCTCCATCTCTTCGGCCAGGCTCGCGGCAGGGAACTCGCCGTTCACCTCGGGATGGCCCGAGACCCGGCTCTTCCAGCGCCCCACGCGCCAGCCGCGCCCGCCGGGCTCCCCGTCCGCCACCCGCGACGCGATCGGAGACGACGTCATCACGCCGCCGGGCCGGTCGAAGTTGCCGGTCAGGATGTTCAGGACCGCCGCCATCCAGGCTGTCGCGGTGCCGAACTCGACGGTGTGGTTGCCGACCCGACCGTAGACCGCTGCGGCCGCTGCACCGGCCAGGGCGCGGGCCTCCCGGCGCGTGGTCTCGGCGTCGATGCCACAGAGCGGCGCGACGCGCTCGGGCGTGAAGGGCGCGACGAGCTCGCGGATCTCTTCGACGCCGTCCATGAAGGGCTCGAGCCGTCCGATCTGCACGAGATCTTCTTCGAAGAGCGTCTGCACCAGAGCAGCGAGCCAGAAGACGTCCGTGCCGGGCTTGATGAAGAGATGTTGATCCGCGCGCTCGGCGGTCTCGGTCCGGCGCGGATCGACGACCACCAGACGGGCCCCGCGCTTCGGCATCTCCTTGCGTCGCCCCGGGAAGTCCGGCGCCGTCATGAGGCTCCCGTTCGAGGCCATCGGATTCGCGCCTAACATGAGCAGATGATCGGTGCGGTCGATGTCGGGGATCGGGAAGGCGTTCGGATCGCCCCAGAGCAGCCCCGAGACGACATGCTGGGGCATCTGATCGACGGTCGAGGCCGAGTAGAGGTTGCGCGTCCCGCAGGCACGCACGAGAGGTCCCACGTAGAGGGCGGGGGCCAGGTGGTGGGTGACCGGGTTGCCGAGCAGCAGCGCCAGGGCCTCCCGGCCGTGCGTCTCGAGGACGGGCATCAGCCCCGCTTCGATCGCAGCGAAGGCCTCGTCCCAGCTCGCCTCTTCGAGTCGTCCGTTTCGGCGAACGAGCGGCCCGCGCAGCCGGTCGGGGTCATGGTGCAGCTCGCCGAGCGTCGAGCCCTTCGGGCAGATGAAGCCCCCGCTGAAGGGATCCTGCTTGTCGCCGCGGACCCGTACGACCCGCTCGCCCTCGACCTCGATCGCCAGGCCGCAGGTGGCCTCGCAGAGCGGGCAGGTCCGGTAGTGCGTCCGGGTGGCACCCCCGGTCGCGGTGGCTCTCCGCTCCGCGCGGCGGCGGGCGGGGTCGGTCGGTCGGTCTGGCATATCACGCGCTCCTTTGCTCATTCTAGTCGAGACGCGCGGCTTCGGTGCTGTGGCGCGATGGACTCGGGAGCCGATTGACACCCCAGACACCGGCTCCTAGCCTCCGACGGGCGCGCACGGCCTGGTCCCGGTCCCGGCCCTTCGATCGAAGAATCCCCGCCGAGATCGAATGCAGGGACGATCGACCTGCTTGAAAGCGACGGATGCGCTCGAAGCTACAACCGCTCCTGATTCTCGGCGCCGCCTTGCTCGTGGTCTTCGTGCTCTTCGCGCTGCGGCGATCGCCCGAAGAGCGTCCGCAGCAGGAGATCGCGCCGCTGGTCCGGGTGGTGATCGCCGAGCCGGCCCCCTTTCACTTCGAGGTCGTCGCCAACGGTGCCGTCTCGCCTCGCACGGAGAGCGATCTGATTCCGCAGGTCTCGGGCGAGATCGTGGAGATGTCGCCCGCTCTGGTCGCCGGTGGCTTCTTCGAGAGCGGCGACCTGCTCGCGAGGATCGATGAAGCGGATTATCGGGTCGATCTCGAAGCCGCTCGGGCGCAGGTGGCCCGAGCCAGGAGTGAATACGGTCGCGCCGAAAAGGAGCTGCGCCGGCAGCAGCAGCTCGCGGACCGGTCGGTCGCCAGTCAGTCGAGGATCGACGACGCCGAGAACGAATTCCGGATCGCCGAGGCCAGCCTCCGCGAATCCGAGGCACGCCTCGAACGAGCGGAGCGGGATCTCGCGCGAACCACGATTCGCGCGCCCTACCGCGGCCGCGTCCGCAGCGAGCAGGTCGATGTCGGCCAGTTCGTGAACCGCGGGGATCGCATCGCCCGAATCTACGCCGTCGACTTCGCCGAAATCCGATTGCCCCTGCCGGACCGCGAGCTCGCCTATCTCGACGTTCCGCTCGGCCCCCGCGCCGCGTCGGAGGCCGAGCTTCCGCCCGACGCGCCGCGCGTGATGCTCGAGGCCAGCTTCGCCGGCGAGGCGCATCGCTGGGAGGGACGACTCGTGCGCACCGAGGCCGAGCTCGATCCTCGCAGCCGGATGGTAAACCTCGTCGCGCGCGTCGCGGACCCCTTCGGTCTCGAGACCGAACGCAGCGCACCCCTGGCGATCGGACTCTTCGTCGAGGCCCGGATCGAAGGCCGGCACGTCGACCGAGCCTTCGTGCTGCCGCGGGATGCCCTGCGGCCGGACGACCGGCTCTACCTGGTCGACGCCAACGATCAGATCCGGTTCCGCGAGGTCGAGCTGCTCCGAACCGAGCGCGACCGCATCATCGTCGGCAGCGGACTCGAAGCAGGTGACCGCGTCTGCACGTCCCCGCTCGACGCCGCGCTCGAGGGCATGAACGTGCGTGTGGTCGAAGGCGAGGCACCCGCCGTCATGCTGACGCCGGAGTCCACCGCGGCGCGGACGGCACCATGAACGGGGCGATCGCCTGGTTCGCGCGCAATCACGTCGCCGCCAACCTGCTGATGGCGCTGATGGTGATCGGAGGCCTGTTCAGTCTCCCGCGCATTCAGCAGAAGACCTTCCCTGACATCGACGTCGACGTCATCTCCATCGCCGTCACCTATCTCGGAGCGGCGCCCGAGGAGGTCGAGCAGGGCGTCTGCGTGCGCATCGAGGAAGAGATCAACGGCATGAACGGCATCGAGCAGATCACCTCGTCCGCCGCCGAGGGCGCCTGCGGCGTGAGCGCCGAGCTGATGACCGGCTACCCCGTCGATCGCGCGCTCGCCGAGATCAAGAACGCGGTCGACTCGATTACGACCTTCCCGGACGAGACCGAGAAGCCGATCGTCAGCCACGTCGAGATCGAGCCGAACCGTGCTGCAGATCGCGGTCAGCGCGCCGGCCTCGGAACGTTCGCTCAAGGTCTTCGGCGAACGCATTCGCGACTCGATCGCGAGTCTCCCGGGCGTGACGCAGGTCGAGCTGAACAACGACCGCGACTACGAGATCTCGATCGAGGTCTCGGAGGAATCGCTGCAGCGATTCGGGCTGACCTTCGACGAGATCGTCGCCGCGGTCCGGCAAGGCTCGCTCGATCGCCCCGGCGGCTCGATCAAGACCAGCGGCGGCGAGATCCTGCTGCGCACCAAGGGCCAGGCCTACGTCGGTCGCGATTTCGAGGAGATCGTGCTGAGAACGGAGCCCGACGGCACGCGGCTGCTGCTCTCCGACGTCGCCACGATCGTCGACGGCTTCGACGAGGACGACCGCTACGCGATCTTCGATCGGGATCCGGCCGTCACCGTCACGACCTTTCGCGTCGGCGACCAGAAGGTGCTCGAGCTCGTCGACGCCGTGCAGACCCATCTCGAAGAGCTCGCTGCGCTGCTGCCCGACGGCCTGAATCTCACGGTCTGGGAGAACTCCGCCAAGACGCTTCGCGATCGACTCGACATCCTGATCCGCAACGGCGTCAGCGGCTTCATCCTGGTCTTCGTGGTGCTCGCGCTCTTCCTGCGCCTCCAGCTCGCCATCTGGGTCAGCATCGGCGTCCCGCTCTCGATCCTCGGCGCGCTCTCGCTCTTTCCCAGCGCCGACATCTCGATCGACGTGATCTCGCTCTTCGCGTTCATCATGGTGCTCGGACTGCTGGTCGACGATGCCGTCGTCGTCGGCGAGAACGTCCATCGCCACCAGCAGAACGCCGAGGACCCGCTCGAGGCCGCGATCACGGGAACCCGCGAGGTCTCGATCCCCGTGATCTTCGGCGTGCTCACGACGATCGCCGCGTTCGGACCGATGATCTTCGCGCCGGGAACGATGGGCCAGATCTTCGGCGTCATCGGCATGTCGGCGGTGCTATGCCTGGTCTTCTCGGTGATCGAGTCCCAGCTGGTGCTGCCCGCCCACCTCGGACACATGAAGCCGCCCGACGACCGGGCGCTGCTGCGAGCAGGCTCCCTCAAGGCCCGCTGGAAGAATTTCCAGGCCCGCATGTCGACGAGCCTCGAACGTCTCGCCACCCATCGCTACCGCCCGCTGCTCGATCGCGCTCTCGCCAATCGCTACTCCGTGATCGCCGGCGGCGTCGGCATCCTGCTGATCGCCTTCGCGACCGTCGCGTTCGGCCTCGGCAGCTTCAAGATGAACTTCTCGTTCTTTCCGCCGATCGAGAGCGACTACGTCACGGCCTCGATCGTGATGCCACAGGGAACGCCGGTCGCAGCCACCGAACGCGCCGCCCGCGAGCTCGTCGAGGCCGCCTATCGAACCCAGCAGGAGATGGACGACGAAGGGATCGGCGTCGACGGAAAATCGATCGTCGAACACATCCTTTTCTCCGTGGGGCAGCAGCCCACCGCCGGCGGCAAGGCCCCGGCGGCCCGTCGGGCGCCGGCGGCTCGCACCTGGCCGAGGTCAGCATGGCGATCCAATCGGGGGATACGCGTCCGATCAGCGCCGCCGAGATCAAGGAGCGCTGGCGACGCAACACACCCTCGATCCCCGACGTCGTCGAGCTCTCCTTCAACGCCGCGCTCTTCAGCGCCGGCGACCCGATCGACATCCAGCTCCGCAGCAACGACGTCGACCGGCTGGTCGAGGCGGCCGCCCGGCTGAAGGCCGAGCTCGCCACCAGGCGCGGCGTCTTCGACATCAGCGACTCCTTCCGCGCCGGCAAGCAGGAGATCAAGCTCGACATCCTGCCCGCCGCCCAATCGCTCGGGATCACCCTGGACGATCTCTCGAAGCAGGTCCGCCAGGCCTTCTATGGCGAGGAGGCCCAGCGCATCCAGCGCGGTCGCGACGATATCCGCGTGATGGTGCGCTATCCCGCCGATGCGCGGCGCTCCCTCGCGGATCTCGAGGATCTTCGCATTCGGACGCCCGACGGCGGCGAGGTGCCCTTCTATGCGGTGGCCCGCGCCGAGCTCGGCCGCGGCTACGCGACCATCAAGCGAGCGGATCGACAACCGCGTCATCAACGTCACGGCCGACGTCGACGTCAAGCAGGTCGCGGCGGGCGACGTCATCGCCGATCTCGAGCGCGACTTCCTGCCGCTGATCCTGGCCGACTATCCGGGCCTGACCTACTCGCTCGAGGGCGAGCAGGAAGAGCAGGCGGAGAGCTTCGGCGGGCTGATCAACAACTACCTGGTCTCGCTCTTCGTCATCTACGCGCTGCTCGCGATTCCCTTGCGGTCGTACGTCCAGCCGCTGATCATCATGGCCGTGATTCCCTTCGGACTCGTCGGCGCAATCATCGGTCACTGGTTCATGTTCTTCGCGCGCGAGCTCTTCACGGACCAGTCGTTCAACTTCTCGATGATGTCGGTCTTCGGCTTCGTCGCGCTGACCGGCGTCGTCGTGAACTCGAGTCTCGTCCTCGTCCACTACATCAACGAGCAGCGCGCGAGTGGCGTCGCCCTCGAAGAGGCCGTGCGCAGCGCCGGCGTCGCGCGCTTCCGGCCGATCGTGCTGACGTCGCTGACGACCTTCGTGGGCCTGGCCCCGATCCTGCGCGAGGGCAGCGTATCGGCGCAGTTCCTGATCCCGATGGCGACGTCGCTCGGCTTCGGCGTGCTCTTCGGCTCGACGATCTCGCTCTTCCTGGTGCCGAGCGCCTACGTCGTGCTCGAAGACATCCACGCGCGGCTCTCGGGCTCGAAGCACGAGATGCCCCGGATCGATCCGCTCGACCGCTTCCAGCCGGAGCGACTGGACTGATCAGAAGGCCGAGCGGGTCGGCCAGGAGAAAGCAGGTCAGCGCAGCCGCCCGGGCGATTCATAGGCTGGCGGGGCGCTCCGCCGGAACTCGGGATGACGGATCTTGCCACCCGCCTCCGCGACGAATGCGGCCAGGACGAGCGCGATGAGCGTCGTCACGACGATCACGGCGGCGACGCCGCGACGTAGATGCTCCCGGAAATGACCTGCCGCGATCGCCAGCACCGCCAGCAGACCATTGGCTGCGATGACCCATCCCCATCGATCGCCGAGGTACGTGTGATAGTCGAGCCACTCGCGTCCTGGTCCGTCCAGCTCGTCGAAGATGACGGGATAGGCGGCGTCCCCTGCCGAGGTCACGAGCAAGGTCGACGCCGAGAGCGCGGCCACGAGCAGGAGACCGAAGCACGCCGAGGACCAGCGCCAGTCGACCAGCGTCCACACGAGAAACACCCACGCCGTCCCGAGCCCGACGACCGGAAGGTGGTTCAGCAGAACGTGGCGATGAACGGGGTCCTCCAGCATCTCGAGTAGAAGGTCCATCGATGATCAGCTCGCTGCCTTCTCGGCCCATGCGCTGCACAGCCCCATCGCGCTCACGGGACCTCCCAGGATCTTGCAGTGACCGCAGTCTGCGGGCTCGCCCGACGACTCGAAGAAGGCACAGCCGCCGCAGCGCCTCGATTCGGCCTGCGGCGATCGGTCGACGTAGCCGCGGAGCTTGCGCGTCGACTGCTCGGCGGTCGACAGGAGCTCCGGGTCGTAGCAGGTCGGCTCGCTCGCGGAGCAGCCGAGAGGGGATGACCAGGGGAAGCCTACCCAGGCGACTGCGCCGAGACCGAGCAATCGGCGGAGAAGTGCTCTCCGGTCGGTCTGT
Source organism: uncultured delta proteobacterium (assembly GCA_963698485.1). Classification (GTDB taxonomy): domain Bacteria; phylum Myxococcota_A; class UBA9160; order UBA9160; family UBA4427; genus UBA4427. Next base: position 67,286 of record CAVORA010000016.1, read on the forward strand.
CCGTCGCGCTCTTCCCGGCGCGGCCTCGATTCACCCGCCGTCGTCGCCATCTTGTCGCTCGTCACTCCGCCTGCGCCAGCTGCGGTCGGATCACGAAGGCCGGGATCGCCTCGAAGTGGACCGTGGTCGACAAGGACGTGCATTGGCCCGTCTCGGGATCGGGATGCCCGTCCGCCACGCGCGACATCGCGTGGTAGATGCCGGAGCACATGAAGCCCCGATTGAAGGCGGCGTTGCGGCCCTGGTGTCGCTCGCCGATCCAGTGCTCGTTGAGCATGGACCAGAAATTCTCGAGGTCCCAATAGCCGCCGAGCACGCCGACGATCCGTCCATCCTCCTGCACCTCGGCGCGGATCCGCGCGTCGCGGTACCAGGCGAAGTTGTCCTGCGTCTGCTGCTTCACCTTGACCCGCACGTCCACGGGCTCCGTGGTGAGGATGCCGTCCTCGATTCGTCCGCGAGCGATGGCATTCTGGAAGCGGGGATCGGGGTGAGCCGTCACGCTCACGTGATCGAGGATCCCGCCCGCGGCGTCCGTCGTCACCGGCTCGGCGGCGGACAGGATCTGGACCGCGACCTCGTCGTCGTTGCGGGGGTCGTCCATGCCGGTGATCTCGAGCAGAATCGCGTAGCCGCCTTCCTTGACCATGGTATTCGCCTGAAAGAGCCGGTCCATCAGATCGTTCGGGCGATAGCCCCGAATGCAGCCCATCAGTCGCCAATGCTGGTCGTCGATGCCTGTCTCGCCATCGGGGCTCGTGAAATCATCGTGCGCGCAGCCGCCGGGCGTTCCGGCGCTCGCGACCGAGTCGACTCCGTCGAGGTCGAGGCCAGCCACCCGGGCCGGTCCGTCGAGGGTCATGAAGCCGGGATCGGGCTGAGCCAGGGGATCCTGGCAGGCATCGGGCGGCAGCAGCTCGTGATCCCAGGGGAGAAAGCGTCCGGTGCTGTCGCGAAAGCGCCGGCGCTCCGCCATGTAGGTCGCCCATTGCTCGGGATAGTAGTCGGCCTCCGTGACGTTGAGGCCCTCCGGACACTCGCCGGGATCGTCGTGCGGGATCTCGTCGTGCCATCGCGCCATCACGTAGCCGCGGACCGCGCCGCTCGGCCCCGTGCTCACGCCGCTCGGCGAAGCACCGCTGGCTCCTCCGCCCGACCCCGCATCACAGCCCGCGAGCGCGAGACCGAGCGCGAGAGTGACGACGAGCAGCGACGACGTCCTGAATCCGGGCATGATCGACCTCCAGCTCCGAACCCGCCCGCGTCGAGCGGAACGGTGACTCAAACGAGGATCTCCGTGAGCGGCCGCGAGGTCTCGTTCGCCTTGCGTCCCCAGGACGCGGCGTTGAGCCCCATGACCTGCAGCACGCTGAGCCCGACGCGGGTCGTCGGGTCCCCGGCCCCACGCACGTGCATCCCTGGCCGGACCCGCCCGCCGGCACGACCCGCCAGCATGATCGGCAGCCCCGTCACGCTATGGCTGTTCGCATCCGAGGTCTCGGAGTGCGCCATCACCAGACAGTTGTCGAGCAGCGTGCCGTCGCCTTCGCGCACCGATGCGAGGATCGACACGAAGGTCGCCCAGGCCTCCATGCTATGCAGCACGAAGCGCGTCGACTCCGGCTGGTAGCCGAGGTCGGGGTCCTTCGCCTCTTCGTGGGTCAGCGTGTGATGCGTGTCGCTGCTGCCCGGCATGTGCAGCGAGGACGCGGCGTCGGAGAAGACCATGTTGAAGACGCGCGTCTGGTCACAGGCCAGGGCCAGCGCCAGCACGCGCGCCATCAGCTCGTGGTTCGTCACGACGTGTCCCACCTCTCGCGAGACGACGCTCACGCCCGGCTCCTCGGGGACGACGCAGGCCTCGAGCGGCGGCGGCTCCTGGAGCTGCAGCTCGAGCTGGCGCTCCAGCTGCCGGAGCGCCGTGAAGTACTCGTCGAGCCGGGCGCGATCCCCGGCCCCGAGCCGTGATTCGAGCCGCTGGCGATCCTCGCTGACGACCGAGAGCACGCTCTTGCGCAGCAGGATGTTCGGATCCGGCACGAACTCGCCGGCGTTGGGATCCGTGAAGCCGGGACCGAAGACCCGTTGGTAGAGCGAGAGCGCCGTCGGCTCGCTCGGGTTGACCGCACTCTCGCTGCGCCGGCTGAAGCTGTCCTTCGGCACGCCGGTCGCCGTCGTCTCGAGCGAGCGGAAGCGCGTGGCGCCGCCGATCGCGTCGGAGATCAGGATGTCGAGGGTCGGGCCGTCGTTCTCGGTGGTCGACGGCGGCGCGCCGCCGCATAACGTGCCGATCACGCCCGTGCGATGGACCTGATTCGTCTCGCCCGCCAGCTTGACATCGAAGCCGCTCAGCACGCTCACGTGCTCGCGCACCGGCGCGAGCGCTTCGAGCTCGGGGGAGAGCTCGAACCCGCTCCCCTCCTGGCTCGGATTCCAGCGAGCGGGATTCATGCCGCAGCCCCAGAACCAGGTGCCGAAACGGCGCGGCAGCGGTCCGCCCGTCGCCGCGAGCGCGTCGCCGTTCGCGTTCAGGAAGATCTCGAGATACGGGAGGCCGACGCTCACGGCGGCACCACCCACGGTGCCGCGCAGTGCCGACCGGAGCAGCCTTCGACGGGTGATGCCAGGGCTCATGCGGCCTCCTTCGACCGCGTCGCGGTCCGGAATCCCTCGCTGGTCGCGACCTCGCGCAGCAGCGCATCGAGCCGATAGCCCGCGTCCTCGAGCCGGCGCTCGAGATGCCGCATCAGCCTCCGCTCGGTGTCGGCCGGCTCTCGACCGACCGCATAGCGATAGACGTTCTCGACGAGACAGGCGCCGACGAGCGGGCTGTCGCGAAAGGCCTCGCCGAGCTCGACGTTGTCCGCGAATTCGTCCCCGTCGAGCTCGCCGCTTGCGTCGATCGGAGCGCCGTTCTCCGTCGTGCGATGGCGACCCAGGCCGTCGAAGACCTCGAGACCGAGGCCGATCGGATCCGTGAGCTCGTGACAGTTTCGGCAGGAGGCGCTCGAGGCGTGCGCTGCGAGACGATCTCGCGCCGTGCGGTACTCGGGGTTGTCGTCCTCGTTGAAGAGCCCGAAGTCCACGTCCGCCGGAGCCGCGGGCACCTCCTGGCAAAGCAGCGACTCGCGCAGGAAGACGCCCCGCAGCGTCGCCGAGCTTCGGCCCGGATGGGAATGCAGCATGTTGAAGCTCGCATGCGCGAGCAGACCGGCCCGAGGGTCGTCGGCGGAGAACTCGATCGCCTCCCAGCCCGACTCCGCCCTCACTGGCACCTCGTAGATGGCGCCCAGCCTGCGCGTCACGAACGATCGCCGCGTCGTGAAGAGCTCGCGATAGTCGCCCACACGATGCACCAGGTGGTCGACCACGACCCGCAACGTCTGCTCCCGTGCGTCCTCGGCGACCTCGGAGCTGTAGGCCGGATATCGGATCGGGTCCTTCGAGATCTCGGGAAACTCGTCGAAGCGGAAGACATCGTCGAAGAGCGCGCGGACACCCTGCTCGAGCCGCGGCGACGCGAGCATCCGGTCGAGCTGGCGGGCGAGACCCTCGGGTCGTGACAGCTCACCGCCCGCCGCGGCCTCGAGCAGCGCGTCGTCCGGCCCCGCATTCCAGAGCAGATAGCTGAGACGCGAGGCGAGCGTGAGGTCGGTTAGGCGGAGCGTCTCGGGATCTTCGGGATCCGGCACGGCCTCCTCGATCCGGAAGAGGAAGTCGGGCGCAATCAGCAGGCTCGTCAGGATCACCTCGAGGCCCGCGTAGAAGTCGCCCATCTTCTCCGCTGCCGCCGCGGCGGCAGCGAGTCGAGGCGTGACGTCCGCCTCGCTCGAGCGGCCGACGCAGCAGCCCCGGACCGTGGCGTCGCAGGAAGGCCGCGCTGCAATCCGGGTCCGGGGCGCTCGGATCGGCGGGCTTGCAGGGAACGAGGCGCTCGCGATGTTCCTCGGAGACGACCTGCTCCGCGATGTAGCTCGCCATCGCCTCGTACTGCTCGAAGCCACTCGGCGTGACCGTGACCCAGGCGCTCCCGATCGCGATCAGGCCGTCGCGCCGGTTGTCGGGCTCGAAACGGCCGGCGACCTCGATCTCTGGTCCGAAGGCGTCCGCGATCGCGTGGCGGTACTGCTCCGATGTAAGGCGCCGCATCGCCACCGGACCGCCCCGAGCCTCGGGCGGCTCCCCCATCCCGCAGGCGGTCGAAAGCAGGACCGCCGACAATGAGACGACGAACGCGGCGCGGACTGCCGCGGGGCTCATGGAAACCACCTGCATCACAGTTCTCCGCGGGGCTGGCAGTCGGGATCCGGTCACTTGCCCGTGACAGCGCACGAGGAATCGCAATCGGAGCTCCCGAATCGAGCGGTTGGTCGATTGGATGCTGCCATACAAGCAAGCCGCTTGGCTATTGAAATGGTGATAAGCTCATCAGACGCAGGATCGGAGAACGCTCCCGACGGCCGAACGAGCCTGAGGATCCCACGCGGGCGGTGGCGGTGGCGACAGTGCGGGCGAGGGAGCTCCGGCGGAAAGCCGGGAACCCGGGGGCAGCTGAACATGTCTCGAAGAGCGCTCTCCGCGAGTCGTGCGATCGACGTCCTCCGGTATCTCGCGGCGCACCCCCATCAGCGATTCTCCTACTCCGAGCTCTCGAGGGCGCTCAAGATCAATCTGTCGTCCATCCACAGCGTCCTCCTCGTGCTCCTCGAGTCGGGGATGCTCAGCAGACATGACGAGGACCGAGCGTATTCGCTGGGCCCCACGCTCGTGGCACTCGGCGACGCAGCCCTCAGGGAGAATCCCGTCATCGACGAGCTCCGGGGCCGCATGAGAGAGCTCAGCGGCAGCCTGGGTCGTGAGATCGTGATGTACAGCAGATCCGGGAGCGAGGCCTTGTGCCTTGCACGCACCGGCCCCGAGCAGGCGCGGGACAGGACCGTCCACGTCGGTCAACGGATTCCACTGGCAGCGCCCTTCTTCTCACTCTTCTTCGCCTGGGCCCCCGACGACGAGATCGAGAAGTGGCTGGCTCGTTCGCACCTCCCTCCCCAGGAACAGAAACGCCAGCGGGAGATCCTCGGAATCGTTCGCCAGCGCGGCTATTCCGTTCTCCTCCAGCACGACGCGACACTCAGAGTGGGCGCGATCCTCGCGAAGCTGGCAGATCGACCAGGCTCGGACGAGCTCGGCGAGGAGCTGAGATCCGCGATCAAGGAAGTGGGGCACGGCCGGAACTATCAACTTTCCGAGGAGCTGAGGACCTCCCAGCCAGTCATCAGCATCAACGTCCCGGTCTTCGACCTCAACGGCCAGGTCGAGTTCGTGATCATCCTGAACATGTTCGAAGAGAACATGGAGAAGCAGGAGATCGAAACCCTGGCCGAGCGTGTCGTCGAGGCCACGCGAACGAAATCGCTGAGAGCCAGCCCCGGGACTCGCCGCTGAGGTCTCGATTCGGGTGGCTGAGGCACGGCTCGACAGGGTCCGCGGCAGGCCATCAGCGCGCTCGTCGCTCGATCAGCTCGATGCGTACCCCCTCCGGTCCCTCGACGAAGGCCAGGCGGATCACCGCCCCTTCGACCTCGATCGAGCGTGGCCCGTCGAGCACGGCATGTCCCGCCCGCGCGACCCGATCGACCAGCGCGTCGACGTCGGGCACCCGGAGGGCCAGGCGGCTCAGCCCATCGAAGACGTACGGCTTCTCTCGCGACGAGACCCAGTTCAGAACGAGCGACGCCTCGTCCGCGTAGAGGTCGCCCGAGAAGTTGAGGGTCACCTCCCGATGCGCCTCCCCGGGCTCGCCGAGTCGCAGGGTCACCTTCATTCCGAGCAGGTCGACGAAGAACGCCTCCGCTGCCTCCAGGTTCCGAACGTTGATCGCCGGAAAGAGCACGGCGGATTCCGGTCGCTGCTGCGACGCGGCAGGTGTGGGGGCCTTGGCCGACTGGAAGGATGCGCAGCCAGCCGTCGTGACGAGCAGCGCCCACAGCGCGAAGATCCGTTTGCCTTTCATCTTGATCGCCTCCTGGAAGAGTGACTGGAACGCGGGTCGTTCACTCGGACGTGAGTGTCGCGACCAGCCGCATCTCGATGGACCTTCGGATCACGGCGTCCATCGCCGTACGCGCGCGTGCGCACCACGACTCACTCGACGCACAGATCTCGGAGGCCCGTGGCCCGCCCTCACGAAGCAGCTCGGCCATGCACAGCCACGCCTCGCGGATCGGCTCGGTCGTGACTTCGGGAAGCTCGATCGGTGGCTCCGCAGCGATCGCGCGCAACGCGTCGACATCGTCGGCACGGGCCGCCTCGCACGCACGACCGAGGCCCAGGTAGAGCTGCTCGAGGGCCTCCTCTCCCGGCAGCATGCAGGCGCCGTGGGGCTCGCCCAGGGTGTCGAAGACGTAGCCCTGGTCGGGCTTCATGACGGAGCGGAAGTACCAGCTCTGCGCAGGGTCCGGCAGGAAGGTCCAGATGTCGTTGACGCTGCTCTCTTGGTCGCGCTCCAGGAAGCTCGTGACCGGAAGCCCGTAGCGAAGCTGGTGGCGCCTCTGATCGAGCGTGCGGCGGTCCATCAGCACAAGCGGGCGGGTGCTCTGCTGGATCGGAACCCAGAGATTCAGCAGGAACATCGAGGCGTCATCCTTGCGTGCGTCGGGCGTCTGATGCCCGCCCGCTCGAGGCTCATCTCCGGCGTCTGCGGATCCACGCAGTCGTTTAGCAGGCACGAACGGAAGTCGAAGGCCTCGTCCGGATCTACGCCGGGCGGAAGCGTTCGGGCGCGCAAGAGCCCCGGACGATCGGGGTCGGGTGAGACGTCGTCTGCGCGCGTGAAGCCGAGCAGGACGCGTAGATCGGGAGCAGTGTTCTCCATCGAGCGCGACGATAGGTCGACGAGAAGGGCGATCAAAGCTCGCGTGGCGTCGGTGGCGTTTCTTTGCGGGGCCTGCTGGCGGCTTCGACTCCGGGAAGGCTGTTCTGATCGCGTTCAGGCCGATGGCCCTCGTACGCAGGCGGCGGCGCTCCGTCCGTGGAGCTGCAAAGACGGCAGCGGCGTCTCCCCTTGTGCCCTCAAAGGAGAGGGGGGGGATCCCCTCATTTCTGCAGCTTTCTTTTAGCGCCGATCGAGCTGGCGCCCGTGATAGGGTGGCATAGCAGCTGAGAGACGATCCGATTGAGAGATTCGGCCGCCGCGGCCGCCGAATCTCGGAGGACTAGAAGATGATTCGCCCGCTCCACTACACGACGCTCGCTCTCGTCGCGATCTTTGCACTGTTAGGCGGCCTGGCGGCCAGCGCCCAGACGCCCGTCGCAATCCAGCAGCAGTTCTTTGCCAGCCACGGCGACGGCTCTTCCGGACCGGATTCGTTTCCCTGCTGCAACCAGCCGGTCACCACGATGACCACCGGTGGGGCGACCCTCACGCTGGTCCCACCGGGCACCTACGACACCCGCACGACCAAGGGCGGCCTCTACCACGCCGAGTTCCGGCTGAGGAAGCAGTACGGCACGGCGATCGTGCAGCCGGGCGGAACCGTCACGGTTCCGGCGGGTCTCTTCCAGACCAACAGGACCCTGATGCTCATCAACCCCGGTGGCAATCTCGCCGCTCTGACCACCTCTCTCAATCGCACCGTGTTGACCCACGTATTCAGGCCCGGCGGAGGCATCGCGGCCGACTACATCGGCCCTGGCGCCCCGAACACGATCACGGCGCCCGCCCCGCTCAACTACTTCGAGTACGACGGCTTTGCCAACCGCGTGACGGTCACGCCGACCTTCCGGACGTCGGGAACCTGGGTGGGGCCGAACCCGAACCAGGCCGGCAAGATCCGCGTGACGCCGGGTCCCGCCCAGTTCGGGGCGACCCGCAACATCCTCTGGACCCAGATCTCGACGGGCTTCAACATCATCTCGCTGAGCACCTACGCGGAGTTCTTCTTCCCGGTCCAGTACGGTCCCGGCGCGCCCTTCTCGGCACGCTTCGACTACAACTGGACCCCCACGAGCGGCACGTTCCCGCTGAACACGTTCATGGCGAACGACGTGGCCTTCCGCTCCGCCGCCGACTCGGACGGCATCCTGCGCACGGCGCCGACACCGAGCGCCATGACGATCGTGGTCGCCGGCGGCACGGCCTACAACACCTGGGTCGGCTTCACGACGGGTACGGTGCAGGTGCTGGCGAACACGATCGGCACGCCGACCAACGACTTCTCGACGCGGACCGAGGTGGGTTTCAACAACCTGAACACGACGACCATGGGCCAGATCACGGGTCAGCTGCAGCTGGTCTCGGGTGCGCTGCTCCAGAGCGCCGGTGCCAACCCGACGAACCTCGCCCACACGACGAACACGCTGATCAAGTTCGCGCCGGAGCCCGGCTCCGCGGCGCTGATCGCGGCGGGCGCGCTCGGCCTGCTCGGGATGGTGATCCGCGATCGACGTCGGGGTCGGGTCTGATCGGAGGGGGCGATCGGCGCGACGACAGCCCGCGAATAGCACGGACTCGCTCGCCCGACCCCTACCCGAGCGTCGTGGTCGGAGGGGGTCGAGGTGATGTGGATGCGAGGCGCGCCGTGCAAGGCCGCCGAGGCATCATGCCCTCCGCCGCGCGCCGAGACGAAGTCAGAACCGCGACCCCCTCCGACCGCGACGCCTGGCACGGCCCCAAGGCAACGAGCCCCTACAGCATTTCCTCGGCCAACAGCTCGAGCGCCTCCGCCTGCGGCGACCCGATCAGCATCGTCCCGACCTCGCCGCGCGCGTTGGCCTCCTTCCAGGCCTGGAGTCGATCGCGGATCTTGTCCTTCGGACCGACGAGATGCACCGCATCGACGAGCTCGTCGGGAACCGCCGCGATCGCCTCGGCCTTCTTCCCGTCGAGGAAGAGATCCTGGATCTTCGTCGCCGCCTCCTCGAAGCCCATGCGCCTGGCGTAGTCGTTGTAGAAGTTCTTGTCGCGGGCGCCCATGCCTCCGATGTACTGCGCGAGATTGGCCTTCACCGGGGCCATCGCCTTCTCGACGTCGTCGCTCACGATCACGGTGCAGCCGCACATCACGTCGAAGCTTTCGAGACCCTTGCCGCCACCAGCCTTCGCGAAGCCCGCCTCGAGGCTCGGCTGCAGCAGCTCCGCATAACGCTCGGGGTCGTACATCATCGGGATCACCCCGTCGGCGACCTCGGCCGAGCACTCGAGGCCGTTCGGACTGATCGACGCCGTGTAGATCGGGATCGGCGCATCGCTGTGCAGGATGCTCTTGAGCGGCTTCCCGAGCCCGGTCGTGCCCGGGCCGGTGTTAGGGATCTGATAGTACTCGCCCGAAAACTCGAGCGGCTTCTCGCGCGCCCAGATCTGGCGGATGATCTCGATGTACTCCTTGGTGCGCGTGAGCGGCTTGCCGTAGGGAACGCCATGCCATCCCTCGACCACCTGCGGGCCCGACGGTCCGAGTCCGAGCAGGAATCGACCCTCCGAGAGCTGGTTGAGGGTCGTCGCGGTCATCGCCGCCATCGCCGGCGTGCGCGCGTGCATCTGCATGATCGCCGTCCCGACCTTCAGCTTCGTGGTCTGCGCCGCGACCCAGGTCGCCGTCGTCACCGCATCGTTGCCCCAGGCCTCCGCCGTCCAGGCGGAGTCGAAGCCGAGGGACTCGGCGTGCTTCATGAGGTCCATGTTGATCCGGATCTTCGGTCCGAAGCTGAGGGCGTTGATGGCGAGCTTCATGTCTGGTCTCCTGCTTTCGTTCGGGGATCACGGCGTCTCGTTCACGACGCCGATACCAGGCCTTGCGGGCCGGCTCGGGCGATGCGCTAGCGCTGCGGCTCTGCCCGCAGCGCGGCGAGACAGCCCGACGCGTCGAGCACGGCGTCGAGCGCGCGCTTGTCCTCGACCGCAGCGTACTTCTGGCGAATCGCCTGCAGCGACTTCGCGTGGTATTTCTGGGGCTGCTGCGTAAAGGTCCGACCGGCCAGCTCGACGCTGAACTCTTCGTCGCCCGCGGCCATCGCCGCCGCATTGGCCACCGTCCACGGACAGAAGAGCGCCCCCACCTGCTCGGTCAGGAAGGGCATCAGCGTCGCTTCGACCTCCGACCAGCTCTCGAACTCGCCAAGCGGCGTCGGGAAGAGCATGCGGTGGATCCAGGTCAGCACGTTGGGCGCGAGCGATTCGACCCACGCGCCGCCCGTCGGATCGGTCCAGGCGTTGTAGATCTGGCCCCAGAGCCCGAAATCGCCCCAGGACGGTCGACCGCCGAAGAGATAGGGCCGGGTCGCGAGATGGGCGTCGAGCAGCTCGAGCGAGTCCCGGAACGACTGCTCGATCTGCGGCGCCGTGATCTCGTTCGAGCCCACGAAATACACGCGACCGGTCATGCGCTCGATCACCTTCTCGCGCACCGCGAGCCGAGCTTCCTCGTTCCCGCGCGGCGCCATCGTCACCGCCAGCCGTCCGGCCGCGGAGAGTCGATCCTCTTCCCGCGCCCAGCGCAGGTGGAACATCCACTTGTTCCCCCACTCGTCGCCGAACTCCTCGAGCAGCTGCGAGACGAAGCGCGCGACCGGATCCGAGGGGTGCGTGGACGGCGAGGGGAAGCGCTCGTCCATCGCTTCCATGATCGGCGTCGAGTCCTGCAGCCCCTGCTCGTCGGGCGTCACGACGAGCGGCACGATCGGGATCTTCGCGTACTTCTGATAGTCGGCGGTGGTCTCGGCGTCCCGCTGGATCCAGCGATGCGGAATCTGCTTGTAGCGAAAATAGGAGCGGATCTTGACGGAGAAGGGAGACAGCTCCGCTCCATAGATACGATAGACGTCGGACATCGGCTGCCTCCTCGCTGCCTCGTTTCGCGGTCCAGCGACTCTGCCATAGTGGCATGACTCGTGCCAATAGTGGAGCTCGGCCGGGCTGGCCTCGCCCGGTCGCCAGGCGGCGTCCAGCCCGCGCCCGGCCTCGGCGCCCTGCCTCTAGATCGAGTCCCGGGGCACCGACTCGGGATCGACCTCGAACCACAGACCGAGCGACACCCCCCGGCACGCCCCGGACTGCCCGAAGAGAGCGGAGCCCGTCAGATGCTTGCGACCCACATGCTCGACCTCCCAGCTCGTCAACACGCATCGCTCCCCGACATGGACGGGGCCCGAGAGCGCGACCTGCATCTCGCCTAACAGAACCACCTTGCCATCTGGCTGCGGAAAGCTGAAGGCCCCTGGACAGTCGAGCGCGGCCCAGACGAATTCGGGAGGCAGCGGATCCCCCTGCGCGCCGCCGGGAACCAGCGAGACGTCCGGAATCCAGGGAGCGGCGAAGAGACTCGCTTCACCCGACGGACCGGGGAAGATGCGCAAGCCGTCGGAGCCATCGCGATCCGGCCCGCATACGAAGCAGCCGGGAAAGACGTGCTCCTCGAAGCCGCGAAATCCACGCGCGGCTTCGACCGCGGCCTCGAAGCCCGGTGCGGCCGGCGGCGTCAGGTCGAGATCCACTGCCCGAGCGCGAGCGACCTGCCTCGCTTCATCGAAGAGCGTCGCTTCCCCGCCCGAGACCAGGACCGACAAGGGCGTCTCGAGCGGCGGAGGCAGCGACAGCCGGACGCCAACCGCCGGCGCGTCGACGAAAGAGGCGAGTCGGCCTGCGACGTAGCCCCCGTTTCCCGATCTTGGAGGACCACAGAAACGTCGGTCGATCGTGATCGAGGTCTCGCTCATTGCTCGATGGCCCGCATGCGCTCGATCTCCCTCGGTCGGTCGCCGTCTTTCGCGTAACGCTAGATCCGGATCTCGCCACCAAGGATGCGATCGTGGGCCTCGGAATCGAGCGGCACATAACGGCCGTCCTCGGGACTCCGGAAATAGATCGGATCCGTCAGCTGCCGAGGATCGAAGCCTTCCTTCACGAGGTCGACCTTGCGATGCTTGAAGGTTCCGGTGATCTCCATCTGCGGCAGCAGACGGATGAAGACCGGTCGCGCATAGAAGGCCAGCTCCGACTCGATCACGCGACCGAGCGCTTCGAGATCGAAGCCCTCGTCGACGACCAGGGCCGCCATGCCGGCGCGGCCGTCCGTGCCCTCGATCGCAACGCCGTAGACATTCGCCTCGTGGACACCGTCGACCATCGAGAGCACCTCGGCGACCTCGCTCGTCGCGACGTTCTCACCCTTCCACCTGAACGTGTCGCCGATCCGATCGACGAAGTAGAAGAAGCCCTCCGCGTCCATGCGAAGCAGGTCGCCGGTCCGGAAGTAGGCGTCGCCCTTCGCGAACACGTCACGCAGGACCTTCTTGCTGCTCGCCGAATCGTTCGTATAGCCCTCGAAGCGCGTGAGCTTCGTGATCTTGATCAGCATCTCGCCCGGCTCGTTCACCGCAGCCCGCACGCAGAAGCCGTCCCCGCCGCGCAGCACCTCCTCTCTCTCGACATCGAAACGAGCAATCTCCACCCCGAGCAGGCGGCGCACGAACTCAGGTAGGTGCCCTACGGCGCCCACCCGTCCCTCTATGTTGAAGAGCGGCAGGTTGCCTTCGGTCGCGCCGTAGAATTCGACGATGCGCGGGATTCCGAAGCGCTCCTGGAAGGGCCGCCAGACCTCGGGACGAAGGCCGTTGCCGAGCGCGACGCGGATCTTGTGATTGCGCTCGTCGGGATGTGGCGGTGAGTTCAGCAGATAGCGGCACAGCTCGCCGATGTACTGGAACGCCGTGACATCGTGTTGAGTGCAGTCGCTCCAGAAACGCTTCGCGGAAAAGCGCGGAGAGATGACGAGCGAGCCGCCCGAGAGCAGCGCGGCTCCGACCGCCATCAAGCCGCCCGCGCTGTGATAGAGCGGAAGGCAGCAATAGACGCGATCCTTGGCGGTGAGGCCCTGCAGCTTCCAGGCGGCGAGCCCCGCGGCGATGGCCTTCGAGTGGCTCACGCGCGCGGCCTTGGGGAGCCCCGTCGTGCCGCTCGTGTAGATCAGGAAGAGCCCGTCCCCGCCGCGCCGCGCCGCGCGCGCGGCGGCATCGACGGGCGTCTCGGGCTGGGCAGCAAGGGTCTCGTCGAAGGATCGGGCGCCCGGAAGAGCTGCCCCCAGGGCCTCGAGATCGACGGGGGGCGCCGCGGCTTCGCTCGCCAGCAAGACCTGCGGCGGCTCCTCCAGCTCGGGAATCGCCGATGCCGCACTCTCCGCGAGCTCCGTGCCGACGATGAGATGGCGGGTGCTCGCTTCGTTCAGGCAGTGGGCCAGACGTTCTCCCGTCAGGTTGGTGTTGAGCAGCGCCGTCACCACGCCGATCCGGGAGAGGCCCAGCCAGATGGCCACGAACTCCGGTCGGTTCTCCATCAGCAGCGCGACGACGTCCCCACGACGGAGCCCCTCGCTCGCGGCCCAATGGGCCGTTCGATTCGCGAACGCATCGAGCGCCGACCAGGACAGGCTTCCCGTCTCCCCGATCAAAGCGGGGCGATCTCCGCGCGCGCGAATCGGGCCGTCCAGCCAGTCGGAATAGTCGACCTGTCGATCGGCGCCCGACTTGGCGAGCCCCACGATGAGGGGGCCGTAGGCGCGAAAGAATTCGGCGGACCGGGAGAGCTCTCGTAGCAAGCTCATGCGGGCGACACTCCATGCGCGATGGTCGGATCCTGGCCGCGCATTCGTAAGAGGCCTCGCGTCATTCGGAGAGGACGAGCATGAACCCGTCCCTCTCCACGCGTCGACGCGGATGATAGGCAAGAAGCGGCTCCCAGACCGAACCTTCGGGCAGATCGTCGTACCGCTCGAAAGGCGAGGACCGTATCGCCAGACCGTCGCGCAGGGCGAAACGCACCTTCGCCGTGAGGGAGCAGACCTCGAATCCGTGCAGCGGGCGGGGTCGAGGGTCGATCGATCATTCGACCTCGATCCGGTCGCTATTCGCTGGCAGCGAGATCGCGACGCCGTCCTCGCCGAGCGTGACGGGGCCGTCATAGGCAGCGGCAACGCCTTCCAGAAACACCGAGGCGAGCCCGGGAATCGGGGTCGGCGGCACCACGTGGTAGTAGAGCAGGTGCCCCGCCCCGACCGCAGCCGCCGTCTCGGCCGCCTCGACGGGGGTCGCGTGATAGTCGAGCACGTCCTCGGCGATCTGGCTGAGTCGATCGTTGCCGGCCCGCGCGGCGGCTGCGCCCACCACCCCCATCAGCTCGGGCGAGAGCGCCTCGTGCACCAACAGATCGACGCCCTGAGCGAAGCGCTCGAGGTTGGCGCTGCGCCGAGTGTCCCCGCTCAGCACGACGGAACGCCCAGCGTAGTCGAAGCGGTAGCCGACCGCGGGCGAGATCGGTGGATGCTCGACCCGGAACGCCGTGACGCGCACGCCGTCTTCGTCGATCACGACGACCGATTCGCCGGCGTAGGGCTGTGAGAACGGACGCGGTCGAAAGCCGGCGCCGGTCGGCGGCACGACCTCGGGACCATGGTGCGCCGTCCGGTAGACCGCATCCAGCCGATAGGCCTGATTGAATCCACCCGTGATCTCGGAGACCCCTTCCGGCCCGATGACGGGCAGGGGCAGCGAATGACCACCGCCGGCCCAGCGCAGGGTGCCGAGCTCACCGAGGCCGTCGATGTGGTCCGAGTGGAAATGCGTCAGCAGCACGGCCTCGATGCGACCCGGCTGGATGCCGACGCGCGGCAACCCTCTCGCGGCGCCGGAGCCCGCATCGACCAGATAGACATGCTGGCCCGCGATCACGACGGCGCAGGGCCCCGCGCGCTGCGGGTCGGGCAACGGACCACCCGCACCACACAGGATCACGTGCAGCCCGTCGGGTCGCGACGCAACGGGATCCGCCGCGGCGTTGCGCTCGAGCAGCCGTCCCATCGCCCGCATCGCGATCGGACCTCGAAAGAAGGAAGCGACGAGACCGAGGCCGACGACCACCAGCAGCAGGGGCAGCAGGCTCTTGCGCAAGACGAGACACTCCCCGATCGCGGCACGGCCCGCACGGCACTCGACGATCGAGTGCCAGGTCGCGCGGACTCATTGCATCGCTAGATCTAATGACACGGATTATGCCATAATTCTCGCCATGGCGACCAGTCCCGACCTGCCCATCGATGGGCGAATGAAGCGATCCGAGCGCAGCCGCGAGGCCATCGTGCAGGCGATGCTCGAGTTGATCGCCGAGGGCAGCCTGTCCCCGACTGCCCAGCAGGTCGCGGAGCGCGCGAACGTCGGCGTTCGAACGGTCTTCCGGCACTTCAACGACATGGACACGCTCTTCGCGACGATGAACGACCGACTGACCGAGCAGGTCGAATCGCTCTTCGTCGCCGACGTCCAGACGGGCCCGCTCGCGAATCGCCTCGACGGCCTCCTTGAGCACAGGCTCGCGCTCTTCGAGAAGCTCGCGCCCTATCTTCGATCGTCCTCACTGCAGCGTGCGCGCTCCGCCTTCCTGCAGGCCCAGCACGACCGCAACGTGCGCGCTCTGCGACGCGATCTGCGGCGCTGGCTTCCGGAGGTCGAATCCGCCCCCTGCGAGGTCGCCGACGGCCTCGAAATGACGCTCTCCTTCGAGTCCTTCAATCGCTTGCGCAGCGACCAGCGGCTCAGCGCGCGACGGACTCATGGCGCCCTGCGTGAAATCGTCCAGGGCCTGGCTGGCGCGCTCGAGTGAGCCTCAGCCGGCACCTTCGCGCGTCACCGTCTTGACCAGCCCCGCCCGAAGCAGGGCCGATCGGAGCCAGATCCCATGAGCCAGCCCCATTTGACGATCGTCGGTGCCGTCGGGTCGCCCTACAGCCGCAAGCTCCGCGCGGTGCTCCGCTATCGCCGGATCCCCTATGCCTGGGTGAACCAGGGGAGCCCCGAGGCCAAAGGGCTCCCGAAGCCCCGGGTCGAGCTGATGCCCCAGCTCATCACCGAGGACGAACGCGGCGAGCGGGTCGCGAAGACCGACACCAGCCCGCTGATCCGGGAGCTGGAAGAGCGGGTGTCCAATGGGCGATCCGTCGTTCCCTGGGATCCAGCGATTGCCTTTCTCGACGCGCTGATCGAGGACTACGCGGACGAATGGCTCACGAAGGCGATGTTCCACTATCGCTGGGCCTATGAGCCCGACATCGCGAAGGCCAGCGCGATCCTGCCCAGCTGGTTCGCCTCGCAGAGGCCCGACGAATTTCTCGCCCGGGCGGGCGCGGACTTCGCGAAACGGCAGATCGATCGGCTCTGGGTGGTGGGTTCGAACGAGACCACGGCGCCGATCATCGAAGACAGCTACCGACGTTTCCTCGAGTGTTTCGAGGACCATCTCCGCAGCCATCGCTTCGTGCTAGGCGATCGACCCGGGACGAGCGACTTCGGCCTGTACGGCCAGCTCACCCAGCTCGCACTCTTCGACCCGACCGCCGCAGCCACGACGCTCTCGATCGCGCCCCGCGTCCATGCCTGGACCGAGCAGATGGAGGATCAGTCGGGCCTCGAGCCGCGGGACGACCAGTGGTTCACGCGGGACTCGCTGCCCGCGACCCTCGAGGCGTTGCTCCGCGAGATCGGCCGGGTCTATGCGCCCTTCCTGCTCGCCAACGCGCGGGCGATCGAAGCCGGGCTCGCGCGCGTCGAGTGCCAGATCGAAGGGCAGCCCTGGGTCCAGAAGCCCTTCCCCTATCAGGCGAAATGCCTCGGCTGGCTGCGCCGCGACTACCGGGCGTTGGGGGACGAAGACCGCCGCTGCGTCGACGACTCGATTGCCGGAACCGGTCTCGAGACGCTCTTCAGCGGGACCTGAACACGCGATCGCCCGACGCCCGGAGACGGGGGTGTGACCTATCGTGCAGCGACCGATCGCCGCGGCTGGTTCACGAAGATCGGCGATGACCACGCGCGCTCTTCGGTCTGCGCCAGACACTCGTCATCGTCCGGCCGCCCGAAGCAGGGATCGACCTGAACGCAGCGCCCGTTCTCGTCTCGACGACAGCCCAGCGGATCGGCGGCCACGGCATCGCTCGGTGCCTCGATGGCTCGCGCATAATAGAGGGTGTCGCGGCCGGAGCTCAGATACTCGTCGTCCACGAAGGTCCCGACACAGCCCTCCGGATCGCCGTCGCATTCGATCACGCGCCAGGGATCCTCGACCAGACCCAGGATCTGTTCGTCGGGGCTGCGCTGGGGACGAATGCGCACGATCTCGATGCGACTGATCGGGCGCCTGATGGTCGAGGGGTTGTAGCACTCGCCCTGGCAGAGTCGCAGCAGACGTTCGGCGCCGAGCGATTGCGTGGCGTCGGGTCCGCAGCCGCGGTTCTGCTGGAAGGATCCGACGGCCTTCACCTGGAAGATCGGATTGCGATCGAGCTCGACCTGACTGCCCATCGGCGCCGATCCCCGACCGGGCGAGTTGAGCAGGTCGAACCACAGCAGGATCCGGGGACCGCTCGTGCCGTAGACCTCTTTACGATTCATGCCTTCCCAGATCGAGTCGCGATCCCGGCCCTCCGCGTGGACCGCCGCGAGTCCCCCGTTCAAGAAGAAGGAGGCGCCGCGCTCGACCTCGAAGGCCGAGAGCGGGCCGGCCGCGGAGGGATCGAACTCGAAGGGGATGGCCTCGGCCCCGTATTCGGGCGGATCGAAGACCGTGCCCACCGGCGTGTCGACGAAGTTCCCGAAGCGCTGCTCGGTGAACTCGGTGCGCGCGACCTCCTTGTAGCCGGTGCCGGGGCGGGCCGAGTGGTTGTCGCTGGCGGCGATGAAGCCGAAGTCGAAGCGGAAGGGCCCCCCCGTTCCGTCATCCCGTCCGAGCGCCATGATGTACTGGACCGAGCTCCTGGGTCGATAGTTGAAGGAGGGCTGGAAGCAGTCGCGGCATTGTCCCGCGTCCTGCCAGTCGGCGACGTCGGTCGCGGGAACGACGTGGGTCCCGCCGTTATTCGGTGCCTCCACGAAGAGCTGGCGCGCCTCCGCCGCACGCTCGGCGCAGACCTCCTCGCCGAGCTCCTCGGCCAGGCAGCGCGCCTCGATGATCTCACCGGCCCGCCAGCAGCTGGGCAGGTAGCCGTTCGCGGGCTCGGGGCAGCTCGGCACTCCCCCCTCGTCGAAGACGATCTCCTCGAAAGGCCGATACTCCTCGGAGTTGCCATGGCCCGAGAACACCTCGATCAGCTTCTGTCGATCCGGGTCGTGATTCTCGGGCGTGAGCTGCTTGTCCCAGGAGGAGCCGAGCGGCGTATAGAAGCCCCAGGTGGTGCCGTGTGGAATCACGATCGAATCGAAGCCCCAATCATCGAGCTTCGCGAACAGCTCCCCGGGCGTGGACGCCGACTCGCGACAATCCGCGGGCAGCTCGCGCACGGGCACGCCGCGCGGACAATCCTGCACGTCCCTCAGCTCCGCCTGGTAGCGGACGAAGTCGAGACCGCCCCGCTTGCGGTCGTAGAGCCCGTAGGCGCCCATGAAGAACGGCGAGGGCAGCTCGTCGTTGATGCTCTCGATCCCGAGCGGGGCCCCCGCAGCGATCGGTCGCTTCGGGATCTCGATGTCGTCGAGCCCTCGCACGATCACGTTCTTGTGTCCCCAATGGGTTTCCGGCGTCGCGCCGACCTGTGTCCATTCCCAGCCGAGGTAGCTCACGAGATCAGGATTCTGCTCGTTGCCCGCGATGTCGTTGCATTGCCGGATCGCGTCGATCGTCTCGCTCCAGCGGCGGGGCGTGAGCGTGATCGCGTGATCGTTGATCGACCAGAAATCGAGCGACGAGCAATGACGGGCAAAGTCGCAGGCGTCCGAGACGGGATGCGCCCCGTCGCCGCCCGACATCGGCAGGCTCAGCGTGAACGCATCGAAGGAGAAGGTCGAGTGGACGTGCAGATCTCCGAACAGGATCTGCTTGGGTCGCGCCACGCCGACGTCGCGGGCCGACTCGAGGACCGTGTCCTTCTTGAAGTCGAGGATCTTCTGATCCACCGCCCGAGCGGAGGGAGAGCCCGCGTGCTGATCCTCGCCGAAGAATCCCCTGCCCGCTGCATACACGACGCCCAGGACCACGACGATCACGACGACCAGGATCAAGACGAGCTTTCGAAGCATCGGATGCCCTCCATGGCCACGGCCGCTCTCGCACGCGCCGGGGCGCAGATTCTAGCGAGGGATCATTCGCACGGAACATCGAATGCGTGGTGCGAGTCGACCCAGGGTGCTACCCGACGGGTGTGATCGCCAACTCGTCCCATCGACTTTTCGACCGGCGACGCCGAGCGCCCCACCTCGTCCGTTCCGTACGGACCCTTCTCGAAGCCATCTGCGTGTTGCTGGCGGCCGTGTCGATCGGCCTGACGCTGGCCCCGGCCAGCGGGGCTCAAGATCTCGACGAGATCCCCAACCCGAACGCCGCCACGGCGGGAGCGCTCGAGACCGACGGCTCGAGCCGAGCCGAAGGAGATGCCCGGCCCGCCACGCCGACCGCCCGCGAAGCGAGCCTCGCGGGCGTGCTGGCCGCGCGGCGCCAGATCGAGGCCGAGCTACGGGATCGCCAGCAGCTGCTCGGCTCGGAGAAGGCGCGCGGCCGCGAGCACGCGATCGAGAACGAGATCCAATCGCTCTCCCAGGAGCTCGAAGAGCTCAACCGAAACTTCTCCGAGCTCGCGGCGGGCGTCGATCCCGCCGCGATCGAAATCGATCAGGAGGGAGAGCAGCTCAACCTGACGAGCGAGGTCCGCGAGCTGCTCGGCCCCCTGGTCAACGAGCTGAAGCGCGCGACCAGTCGTCCGCGCGAGATCGACCGGCTGCGTACCGAGATCTCGGAGCTTGGCGACCACCTCGATCAGGTCCAGAGTGCCCTCGACCGGCTCGTGCGGATCGAGAAGACGGTCTTGGACGAGGCCGTCATCGACGCGCTGAAGGAGGAGCAGCAGGACTGGACGCGGCGCAAGAACGCCATCGCGACCTCGCTGCAGGTCGCCCAGCAGAAGCTCGACCAGCGGCTGGGCGAGAGCCAGACGATCTCCCAGGCCGTCGAACGCCTCTTCCAGCTCTTCTTCAAGAGTCGCGGTCGGAATCTGTTCCTGGCACTCGTGGCGATGATCGCCTTCCTGATCGCGACCCGGAAGCTCCGCAGCTTCATTTCGCAGCGCAACCTGCTGTCGCAGCGAGCCGAGAGCTTCGAAGGTCGCGTGCTGAGCCTGATCTCCTCGGCCTTCACCGTCATCGGCGCCATCCTGGTCTTCCTGATCTCGCTGTATTTCTTCGGCGACTGGGTGCTGCTGATCCTCGTGTTGCTGCTGATTCTGGGGCTCATCTGGACCTCGAAGCAGGCGATCCCGCGCTTCTGGTCGCAGACGGTGCTGATCCTCGACATGGGCGTCGTCCGCGAGCGCGAGCGCGTGATGTACAACGGCCTGCCCTGGCGCGTCGACTCGATCTCCTTCTACTCGGTGCTCACGAATCCGGCGCTGGTCGGAGGCCAGATCCGACTGCCGATCGACGACCTCGGCGACCTGCGTTCCCGCGCGCACGACGAGCACGAGCCCTGGTTTCCGACCCAGACCGGCGACGTCGTGCTGCTGCCGGACGGGCGACCCGCCATCGTCGAGTTCCAGTCGATCGAGGGTGTGCGACTGCACACCCCGGGCATGAATCGGCTGATCATTCCCGCGGCCGAGTTCGCAGGCCAGCCGGTCGAGAAGCTCTCCGACGGCTATCGCGTCTCGATCGTCTTCGGGCTCGACTACGGCGACCAGGCCGAGATCACGACGACGATGCTCGAAATCATGCAGCACGGCGTCGAGGCGCGCTGGCGCGAGACGCGCTGGGCGGACTCGGTCGTCTCGCTCTCGGTCGAGTTCAACGAGGCCGGCGCCTCGTCCCTCGACTATTTCGTTCGCGTCGACCTCGACGGATCGACGGCCCTCGACCTCCAGTCCCAGAAACGAAAGCTCGCGCAATTCTGCGTCGACGTCTGCAACGAGCAGGGCTGGGTGATTCCCTTTACCCAGCTGACGCTGCACGTCGCCCCCACCGAGACCGGGGGCGAAACCGCGGAGAACGACCCGCAGAACCGGGACGACTAGGGCGCGACGTCTCCCGGGCTGTCGAAGCCGAAGGGCTTGTACACGCCGAGGCACATGTTTTCGTGCATGCCATACGAGACTTCGCCCGTGCTGAGGTCGAATCGGCAGAGCGTTTCGTTCAGCAGCGCATACTGTGAACGCTTCTCCTGGGTGCTCATGTCGTAGGTTCGACCTTCGACCACCAGCGGCCCCTTGTAGTGGCCATGCCCCCATTCGTCGTTCGCGATGTAGCCGGTTCCGGCGGCGAGATAGACCGTTCGCAGCGGCGTACTGGTGATCGCGATGTCCTCGCCGTCCGGGTCCGGCATGATCGTGCGGGCACTCTTCATCTCGCGCGTGCCCGAGATGAAATCGATCTCGATCTGCGGCGTGCCGAAGTGCTTGATCTCGCCGGGCTCGCCGATCGCCGGAATGAAGGCCGACTCCTCGACGATCGTGTTCCCGGCGTAGTCCGCGTCGTACATCACCTTGTACATGCCCCGATCGAGCTGGAGCGGGATCCAGTTGTGATAGAAGCCGTGGACGTTGTTCTTCATGTCCTCGATCGCGATCCCGGGCGCCTCGCGCTCTCCGACCGGACGAATGCCCCAGGAACGATCGCGCGCGCCCTTCCATTTGTCGGGCGCCACCTCGTAGGTCTGTCCGGCGACCGTGACCGAGCCGGTGTAGTTGCCGACCTGCGCATAACGAGAGACGTCGGACGTCACGCGCGCGCGATTTCGCTGAAAGGTCTTGGGCTCCTCGAGCGCCGGTACGCTCCCGTCGAAGCGGACGTCGAAGCTGGTTCCCCACTCGTTCTCTTCGCATACGAGCCTGAGCGACTGGAGTCCCTCGATCACCTCGATCCGGAAGGGACCGACCTGGGTATCCAGCCGGTCGTGCCCGAGCGCGCGCGACGCCCGCACGGTGTACTGGTTCGTCCCGTGCGAGATCGTCACGAAGGCGTCGGTCACACCGAGATTCGGATACTGGCCCATACCGGCCACCATGAAGAAGTCGCCGGTCGAGTCGTGCATGTTGAAGTAGTAGCGATCGTAGAAGTTGCGGTCGCTCGTAAAGACGTAGTCGAAGGTCTCGGTCGTCTGGTGGGCGAGGAATTCGTCCATGGGACTGATGGGCATGGCGAGGGGCTCCCGGGTCGGCCGTCCGGCGAGGACGGGGCTGAACAGAGGAGCGACTCTAGCCCGATTTGGTGGCCCGCGACCCATCCGGTTAGACTCGATCCTCGTCACCCGTGTTGCGCGCCGCGAGCCGCCCTGCCGCTCGATGACCGCGGGCACCGACTCGAGGAGCAGACACGATGATCCGAGACATCCCCACCCGCTGGGATCGAGAGGTCGACGTGATCGTCGTCGGATCGGGCGGCGCCGCAATGACCGCCGCCACGCTCGCCCACGACGGGGGCGCCGAAGTGTTGATCGTCGAGAAGGACACGAAGCTCGGTGGCACCACGGGCGTCTCGGGGGGCGTCATGTGGCTCCCGCAGAACCATCACATGGCGTCCGCCGGCATCGAAGACTCCCGCGAGGACGCGATCGCCTACATCGAACGGCTGGCGCGCGACCACCAACACGACCCCGCGCTCGTCGAGACCTGGGTCGATGCAGCGCCGCGAGCCCTCGCCTACCTCGAAGCGAATACGCCCGTCCGCATGATGACGGTTCCGGATTTTCCCGACTACTACTACCCCTTCGACGTGCCCGGCAAACGACCGGGCGGTCGATCGGTCGAGCCCGTCCCCTACGCCGTCTCCGACGAGCTCCCCGAGTGGCAGGACAAGCTCAACAACCGCATCGCCGACCCGTCGCTCGGCGGCTCCTCGACCCTCGCCGAGGACATGAGCGGCCGTTCGGCCAACATGGCCGAAGAGCTGGCCGATCGCGCCGCGCGAGACATCCGAACGAAGGGGCCGGCGCTGATCGCGAGACTCTTCCGCGGACTGCTCGATCGCGGCGTCGAGGCGCTGCTCGGAACGCCGGCGCGAGCGCTCGTGATGTGCGACGGCGAGGTCCTCGGCGTCCAATGCGAGTCCACCGACGGACCGATCACGATCGGTGCGCGCAAGGGTGTCGTGCTCGCCTGCGGCGGCTTCGAATGGAATCGCGAGCTGGTCCGCAGCTTCATCGGCTACGAGATCAAGCCGCTCTCACCCGGCGGGAACGTGGGCGACGGGCTGCTGATGGCGATGGAGGCCGGCGCGGCGCTCGGCAACATGAACTCCTATTGGGGACAGCCCGCGATGCTGCATCCCGAGATCGTTCGCGACGGGGAGCTGGTGCCGCAATTCGAGTGCGGCCGCGGCGAGCCCGGCACGATCATCGTGAACGGCGCCGGCCGACGCTTCGCGAACGAGTCGCTGCCCTACAACGATTTCCCGAAGGCCTTCGGACATTTCGATCCGACCGCCGTGGCCTTCCCGAACGCCGCGCCCGCCTGGCAGGTCTTCGACGAGGGGGTCAAGACGAGCATTCCGATCCTCGGCGTCGGCCCGACCGAACCCGCACCCGACTGGATGCACCGGAGCGAGACGATCCGCGAGCTATCGACGAAGCTCGGGATCGACCCCGACGCGCTCGAGACGACAGTCGCGCGCTTCAACGAGACCGCGGCGCGCGGCGAGGACCCGGACTTCGATCGACACAGGGTCGGCATCATGGGACCCGGCCGACTCCGCCCGCTCGATCAGGGCCCCTTCTACGCCGTCGAGATCCATCCCGGCGCGCTCGGCACCAACGGTGGCCCCCGACTCGACGAGCACGGGCGGGTGCGGCGCGCGAGCGGCGGGGTCGTTCCGGGCCTCTACGCCGCGGGCAATACGGCGGCCAACACCTTCGGCTGGGCCTATCCGAGCGGCGGTGGCACGATCGGGAATGGCGTCGTGTTCGGCTTTCTCGCGGGCCAGCACGTCGCGAAGCAGGCCGAGCGCGTCCTCACGGACCAAGGAGCACGATCATGATCAAAGGCATCCATCATACGGCCCTCGCCGTGCCGAACATCGACGACGCGCTGGCGTTCTATTGCGGCGTGCTCGGCTTCGAGATCGGCATGAACGTGGACCTGCCGGACGGGCTGCTCGAGGAGCCCTTCGGAATCGATCGGGCCGGCTGTCGCGTGCGCATGATCCACAAGGGCGGCACGGCGATCGAGCTCTTCGAGTTCGGGCACTCGGAGCCGGGCGAGGCGCGACGGCCCGTCAACCGCGTGGGCATCACGCATATCGCGCTCGCGAGCGATGACGTGCCGGCCGACGTGGCCACCCTCGAAGCCGCGGGCGTCGTGTTCCACTCGGCCGTCCAGGGCGAGAGTCCCGAGCAGTGGTGCTACGGGCGCGACCCCTTCGGCAACGTGATCGAGGTGATCGAGGACTAACGAGTCTGTCCGGGCAGAATCGACGCGGCGGCCATCGAGCGATCATGCGCTTTCGCCAACAGCAGCTGCGCGCTGATCGCACCGACCAGCGCCAGGAACATGTCCCACTGCGTGTCCCATACATCGCCCTGCGTCCCGAGGAACGACTCCGCCGCCACGCCCCCGATCAAGGCCGCCCACCATTCGAGCATCTCGTAGAACGCGCTGAACGCCAGACAGAAGCAGACGACGAGGAAGGCGAGCCAGCGCCCGGGTCGCAGCGGCGAGCAGCGGATCAGGATCTCACGCGCCAGGATCGCCGGCACGAAGCCCTGGGCGAGATGCCCGAGTCGGTCGTAGTGATTGCGCGAGAGATCGAGCAGATCCTGCAGCCAGAAGCCCGCCGGCACCCGTGCGTACGTATAGTGACCGCCCACCATCAGGATCACGGCGTGCACGAAGAGCAGGCGATAGAGCAGCGGCGACAACCGGAACGATCGGTAGCTGGCGCCACAGATCGCGGCGCCTAGCAGGACGGGCGAGACCTCGAGCCACCAGGTGAGCCGATCGTAGGGGCCGATCCCCGACCAGAGCAGGACCAGGCCGGTCGCCAGGAGCAGGACGAGCGGCTCGCGCGGGGCTCGCGGCGCATCCGTCATGATCTCGCCCGAGCGGCTCGCTGGCTGGCCAGCCTGCCTCCGAACATCGCCGCGGGAATCTGGATCGTGAGCAGCAGGAGATTCAGCCAGAGCGGGTCCGTCGAGTCGGGAAGCAGGAAGAAGGGAATCCCGAGCACGAGCGAAAGCCCGCCCGCCAAAGCCCCGTGCCAGACCTCCCGAGCCCTCGCCCATCGACCCGCGACGTAGCCCCCGGCGATCGTCATCAGCAAGCCGAAGGCGCTCGCGACGTACAGGTAGGCGTCGGAGTCGAGCCAACGCACGACGTCCGGCTCCCCGTACCCCCTCGACGCCATGATCGTGCCGAGGGTGACCGCGAGGATCACGGAGACCACGATCGTACCGACGAAGTCCACCAGCAATCCGCCGAGCAGCACGGCCACCAGGGTCGATCGGGGCGAGGGCGCGTCGAGCGGCTCGAGACGAGCGCTCGGGCTTCGATAGGGATCCTCCATTCGGCCTCCGAAGCACCGGGCATCCGTGCCCCGCCACTCTACACCACGCGCCGCCGGCGCTTCGCTGTCGGCCGCTCCCGCCGATCAGTCGAGCGCGTCGAAGCCCTTCAAGCTCTGAAAACGCCCGACGTGGTAGTCGGCGTCGCCGAACAGACCGTTCAACACGCGCAGCCGCTTGAAGAAGAGACCTTCGTCCTGCTCGTCGGTCACGCCGATGCCGCCGAAGAGCTGGATCGCGTTCTCCTGGACGAACCAGCCGCCGTCCGAGAGCTGCAGCTTGGCCGACGAGATATCCGCCTTGCGGATCTCGACGTCCGACTGGTCAGCCTGGATCGCAGCCAGGATCGTCGCCGACTTGCAGAGCTCGACCTCCGCATACATGTCGGCGGCCTTGTGCTGCAAAGCCTGGAACGAGCCGATCGGAACGCCAAACTGCTCGCGCTCCTTCAGGTAGGCGACGGTCCGCTCGAAGAGCTCCTGGACGGCGCCGAAGCCCTCGGCACAGGCCGCGGCCGCGCCCTGATCGATGGCCTTCTCGATCGCGGCGAGCGCCTCGCCCTCGCGGCCGAGGAGCCGGTCTGCTCCGACCGTGACGCCGTCGAATCTCAGCACCGCCGTCCGCTGCCCGTCCATCCCGGGCACGCGGATCCGGGTGAGCCCGGCCGCCTCGCCGTCGACGATGAAGAGCGAGAGCCCCGAATCGTCGAATTGTCCGCCGCCGGTCCGAGCCGCGACGATGATCTGATCGGCGGCGTGCCCGTTCAGGACCCAGACCTTCTCGCCCGACAGCGTCCAGCCACCGCCCGACTTCTCCGCCCTGGTCAGGCAGTCGTTCAGGTTGTATCGGCTCTGCTTCTCGGCGTAGGCGAAGGCGAGCGAGGTCCGCCCCTCGATCATGGGCGTCAGGAAGGCTTCGCGCTGCGCGTCGGTGCCGTGCTCTGACAGCAGGCCCCCGCCGAGCACGGCCGACGCAATCACCGGCTCCGGCACCAGCCCTCGGCCGAGCTGCTCGAGGATCAGGGCCATGTCGACGAAGCTGCCCCCGAAGCCGCCCTGCTCCTCCGGGATCGCGATCGCGAGCCAGCCCTGCTCGGCCATCTTCGCCCACATCTCGGGCTCCCAGCCGCGCTCCGTGTCGCGAAGCTTTCGAAACCGATCGACCGGGGACTCGTTGGCCACGAACTTGGCCGCCTGATCGACGATCATCTGCTGTTCTTCGGTGAGATCGAAATTCATGAGGTTCTCCTGGGAGCGCGCGCAGGCCGCACTCGCGGCGGCCGCTAGACGGTGGGCAGGCGAAGCATCTGCTTGGCGATGATGTTCTTCTGGATCTCGTTCGATCCGCCGTAGATGGTCGCTGCGCGCAGGTAGTTGAACTGCGACGCGATCGCCTGCTGATAGGTGGGCAGCGCCTCTTCGGGCGAATCGAGCCAGCCGAGCGCGTTGTGACCCAGCGCGTCCATGCAGAGCTCCATCGTCTCCTGCTGCATCTCGGTCCCGACGATCTTGAGCACCGAGCTCTCCGCGCCCGGCGCGTGGCCGAGCTGCGCAGCCGACAGCTGACGCAGCTGCATCAGCTCGATCGAACGCAGCCGCATCTCCTTGCGGGCGATGCGTTGGCGGAAGTTCGGATCGTCGAAGAGCGTCTCGTTTCCGACCTGGGTGCGCTGGGCGATCTGCTTGGCCTGCTTGAGCGCGCGCGCAGACTCGGCGATTCCGCCGATGCCCGTTCGCTCGTGGCCGAGCAGCGCCTTGGCCATCGACCAGCCGCCGCCCTCGGGCCCGACGCGATTCGACTGGGGCACGCGCGCGTCCTTGAACCAGGTCTCGGAGAAGGCGAGCGTCCCGCCCGTCGTGAGGAAGGGCTTCACCTCGATGCCCTCGGTGTTCTTGATGTCGGCCAGCAGGAAGGTGATGCCCTCCTGCTTCTTGCCCTCGCTACTCGTCCGACACAGCACGAAGATCCAGTCCGCGTACTGGGCATAGGTCGTCCAGGTCTTCTGACCGTTCAGGATGTAGTCGTCGCCGTCCTTGTCTGCGCGCAGCTGCAGGTTCGCGAGATCGGAGCCGGCGTTCGGCTCGGAGTAGCCCTGGCACCAGTACTCCTCGCCCGAGAGGATCTTCGGAAGGAAGCGCTGCTTCTGCTCGTCCGTTCCGTACTGGATGAGGAGCGGGCCCACCATGCTCAGGCCGAAAGGCGAGAGACCGGGCGTATTCGCTCGAACGCACTCCTCCTGGAAGATCGATCGCTGCGCGACGTCCCAGCCCGGACCTCCGACTTCTTGCGGCCAGTTGGGCGCCACCCAACCCTTCTGGTACAGGATCCTGTGCCACGCGAGCTGCTCGGAATGCTCGAAGTTCGCGCCCTCTTCCGCGCGCTTCTTCATCTCTGCAGGCATCGCCTCGGCGATCCAGCTCCGCACCTCCTCGCGAAAACGATTCTGCTCGGCGGTATAGGAAAGCTCCATCTCGTGCTCCTTCTCGTCTGTCATGATCACGTTCGGACGGTCCTCGCCTCGCCCCCCGGAACGGTCGCGAGCGACGCGGCCTCCCGGGATCGAGAACCGCAGTGACCGGTCGAGGCCGCAGCGGAAGGGGCGGGGGTGGCCGGAACGAAGAATCGGCGCGGCCGGATGGTATCGACACCCGACCGCTCCGGTAGCGGGCGCGACTGACCAGAGGTCAATCGGACGCGCCGGGGGACGTGCTGGCCGGCGCGCCGAGGGCGCAGGGCATCAAGAGAGCGAGGAGACGACCGCGTGGATGCCGCGCGTGATCAGGCCGAGGTCTTCGGACCCGATCACGTAGGGCGGCATCGTGTAGACGAGCTCGCCGAAGGGTCGGATCCAGATTCCCTCCTCGACGAATGCCGGCTGGACCACGGACATGTCGACGGGCTCGTGGAGCTCGACCACGCCGATCGCTCCGAGCACCCGCACGTCGCGCACCGCCGGAAGCGCGCGGCAGGCTTCGAGCTCCCGGGTCAGCTGCCCTTCGATGGCCGCGACCTGACGCGGCCAGTGTCCTTCTTCGAGGAGATCGAGACTCGCGTTGGCCGCCGCACATGCGAGTGCGTTGCCCATGAAGGTCGGCCCGTGCATGAACACGCCGGGCTCCCCCTCGCCGAGGGCGCGGCAAACCCGTGCGTTCGCGAGCGTCGCCGCCATGGTCAGCGTTCCTCCCGTCAGCGCCTTGCCGACGCACAGGATGTCGGGCGCGATCCCCGCGTGCTCGCAGGCGAACATCCGCCCGGTGCGCCCGAAGGCGGTCGCGATCTCGTCCGCGATCAGGAGCACATCCGCCTCGTCGCAGAGCGCTCGCACTCGAGCGAGAAAATCCGCCGAGTAGAACCACATGCCGCCGGCGCCCTGAACGATCGGCTCGAGGATCACCGCGGCCAGCTCGTCGCGATGTTCCTTCAACAGCCCGGCGAGCTCGGCCGTATCTTCGTCCGCACACGCCTCGCCGAAGCGACGCTCGGGACGCGGCGCGAAGAGGTGAGCGGGCAGACTCCCCTCGAAGAGGCCGTGCATTCCCGTCACAGGATCACACACGGCCATCGCGCCGAAGGTGTCGCCGTGATAGCCACCCCGAATCGTGAGCAGCCGGCGCTTGCCGGGGCGCCCCCTCGATTGCCAGACCTGTAGCGCCATCTTGAGCGCGATCTCGACGGCCACCGAACCCGAATCGCTCAAGAAGCAGCGCTCCAGGCCGTCGGGGGCCATGGCGACCAGGCGTTCGCAGAGTCGGACCGCAGGCTCGTGCGTCAGGCCGCCGAACATGACATGGGGCAGGCGATGCAGCTGGTCTTCGAGCGCGGCTTCGATGCGGGGATGCCGATAGCCGTGAATCGTCGACCACCAGGAGGACATGCCGTCCACGAGCTCACGTCCGTCTTCGAGCCGCAAGCGCACACCTTCCGCGCTCTCGACGCCGAAGAGCGGTGCCGCCTCCGGCGCGGAGTAGGGATGCCATACGACGCGACGATCTCTCTCGACAAGAGTGGACATACGTTTCCAATCAGGAGGTTCGGGGCCTGAAACGTAGCGCGGTGTGCGAAGCGGGATGTCCGGCGCCGCGAGCCGCATATAATCGGGGGAACGTCACCAGGGAGCCCGAAACCATGAGCCCGGGTCTCGCACTACCGATCTCGATCCTCGGCACGATCACGCTGCTCGTCGCGCTCGCGGGTGTCAGCATCTACCAGACTCGTCTGCGCCCCCTTGGCCTCTGGCTGCTGGCCTGGGCCGCTCAGCTGCTCGGCGCGACGGTCGTGATCGTCTCGTTCGAGGAGCCGAGCCTACGCCCCGTCGCCCTGCTCTTCGGCTCGCTCGTCGCGCCTCTCATGTTGATGGGCGCCTATCATTTCGTCGAGCGCGAGCCCCCCGTCTGGATCCCCGCTGTCGCGATCCTCGCCGGCGCATTTCGCATCGCCACCTACCAGGGCGGGCTCGAAGCCTGGTCGATCGGTCTCGCTGCCACGCTCGAGCCCGGGCTCGCCCTCTTCACCGCCTGGCTCGTCAGCCAACCGGGAAAAAGGAGACAGACCGACAGCGTCAATCAGCTCCTCGCCGTGGGCTTCTCGCTCTTCGCGATCGCGGAAGGCTCTGACGCGCTGCTCCAGCTCACGCAGGCTTCCAACTGGGTCCACTGGGGTGTCTGGGCGAGCTTCGGTCTTCCACTGCTCGTCATCCAGCTGACGGCCGTGCCCCGCCGATTCAGGCGAGAGGCGGTCGAGCACGAGCAGAACGCGTACCGCTACGAACAGCGCTTGAAGCTGATCACTGAGGCCAGCGACTTCCTGGTCCTCGAGTACGACGAGCTCGGATTCATCACCTTCGCGAGCGAGAACTCCCTGGAGCAGATCGGCATCGCCAGCGACGTGCTGACGGGGGTGAGCGCGCGAAAGCTGTTCAAGGGCCGCAGCGATTCACCGATCCGGAAGGTCCTCGACGAGAAGGGCCGCATCACCGAGGCCGATGTCCTCGCCTTTCCGACGGGCCCCACGCGCAACGTCCTGATCGGCGGACGCACGGTCTCCTTCGAGGTGGACCGGATGACCTATCGGACCGAGGACGGCGAGCTGCGCATCCTCACGTACGCCCGAGACGCCAGCGATCGCATCAAGCAGGCAGAGGAGATCCGCAACAGCGAGCTCCGCCTCAATCGCGCCGAACGGATCGGCAGCTCTGGGAGCTGGGAGTTCTTCCCGGAGAAGGCCGAGCTGTTCTGGTCGGATCATCACTTTCGGTTGCACGGGCTCGAGCCCGCGCCCGGACCGGTCGATCTCGAGAAGATCCGACGCTTCGTCGATCCTGACGATTTTCGAGTGATCCTGGAGAGGCTGAGCCAGCTCGATCCGAGCGAGCCGCTCCCCGAGATGCGATACCGGATCACGCGGGCAAACGATGGCGCCCGCCGTCAGCTCCTGGCGCTCGGCGAGATCGAGACCGACTCGAAGGGCCGCATCGTCCGCGTGACGGGCGCCAGCCGCGACATCACCGAGCAGCAGGAGCTCGAGGATCGGCTGCGCGAGGGCCGGCAACATCTCGATGCGCTGGTGGGATCGAATATCGTCGGGGTCTTCTACGCGGATCTGGAGGGTCGGATCCTCGAGGCCAACGACGCGTTTCTCGAGCTGATCGGCTTCACTCGAGCTGATCTTCCGCTCAGCTGGATCGACCTCACGCCGCCTGATCTGCGTGTGCGGGACGAAATCGCTCGAGGGGAATACCGTGAGACGGGCCGGGCCCGGCCCTTCGAGAAGGAATTCCTCTCTCGCGACGGAGTACGGATTCCGGTGCTCATCGGATGCGTGCAGCTGCGCCCCGGACTCGCCCTCGCGATGGTCATCGATCAAAGCGAGCGAAAGCGGGCGGTCCTCTTCATCGAGAGGCAGCAGCAGAAGCTCGAAGACAAGATCGCCGAGCGCACGCAGGAGCTGCTCGAGTCCCGCTCGCGGCTCATGGAGGCGGAGCGACTCGCCGCAGTCGGCACGCTCGCCGCGGGCATCGCACATCAGATCAACAACCCGA
The DNA here is from genome assembly GCA_963698485.1 of uncultured delta proteobacterium. Classification (GTDB taxonomy): domain Bacteria; phylum Myxococcota_A; class UBA9160; order UBA9160; family UBA4427; genus UBA4427. Next base: position 98,830 of record CAVORA010000016.1, read on the forward strand.
TCGGTGCGATCCTGAACAGCGCCGAGTACGCGCTGCTCTGCGCGGGTGACAAGACCGCTCTCGAGACGTTCCAGGAGGCACTCGAGAGCAATCTGGCCGAGGCAAGGCGCTGCGCCCAGATCGTGAAGAGCATGCTCCAGTTCTCGCGCGACGAGCCCACGCGCAAGTGGGTCGAAGACCTGAACCGCGTCACGCTGCGCGCCCATCGCGCGATCAAAGCCTACGCCCTCGACCGCGGCGCCGACGTCAGCGTCCACGCACCACCCGAGCCCCTGTTCGCGCGCATCAGCCCGATCGAAGTCGAGCAGGCGATCGTCAACATCCTTCGGAATGCGATCGAGTCGCGAGAACGCGGCGCGTCGATTTCCCTCACGCTGTCACGTCGCGACAAATCGGCGGAGATCGAGATCATCGACGACGGCCATGGGATCGACGTTGCGGATCGGGATCATCTCTTCGAGCCCTTCTACTCGACCCGGACGCGCGTCGGCGGAACCGGGCTGGGGCTCTCGGTCGCCCACGGCGTCGTCAAGGACCACGGCGGCGAGATCGAGGTCGATTCGATCCGCGGCGAGGGAACGCGCGTCGTCATCATCCTGCCGATCGTCGACGCGCCCGCGCCCGAGGCGCGCGAGAACGTCGTCTTCAGCCCGCCCGGAGCCGCTCCGAGCCCGGATTGACCCGGCTCCAGAAAGCCACGAGAATCCTCGAGAACCCGAGAGTCGAGCCCGTGGCCGCAAGGAGTCGAACATGTCCGATCGCAACGCAGAAGCTCGAATCGTGGATGGCACCGTCTGGCGCGAATTCTGCCGCGCTCTCGAGAAGGCGGGCGACACGATTCTTCGCGAGAGCACGCCCGCGGACCCCTTCAATCGCGCCGAGGGCTACCGCTATCTCACGCGCCTGCTGAGAGCAGCCCTCGAGAGCCAGGTCGAATCCTCGGACGTCTGCTTCCCGCGCTTCTATCAGCTCTCGAACCAGACGATCAAGATCGGCAACGACAACCCCGACAACACCTATCACAACTGCAACATCTCCGGCCGACACGATTATCGGATCACCGGAACGCGCGGCACCGTCCCCTACATCAGCTTCGGCACCAAGGCCGGCACCTACGAGCGCGACGGAGAGATGTGGCCGACCGGCCAGCTCGACTCACGCAACATGCAGATCAATCCCGACGGCACCTTCGAGATCATCGTCAGCAAGGACGAGAAGCCCGGCAACTGGCTCCCCATGAAGGAAGAGACCGGCATGATCATCGTCCGGCAGCTCTTCACGACGCGCGTCGACGAGATCGAAGCCACCTACGACATCGAGTGCCTCACCCGCGGCGACGCCGACGACAAGCTCGAGCCCGCGGCGCTCGAGGCGGCACTCGGCCGCGCGACCGACTTCGTGACGTCGACCTCGAACCTGTTCACGGACTGGATGGAGATCTATCACGCCAATCATCTGAACGAGCTGCCCTCGGACGACCAGGAGCGATGCCAGCGCGCCGGCGGCGACGCCAACATCCACTACCTGCAGAGCTATTGGAAGCTCGCCCCGGACGAAGCGCTCCTGATCGAGGCCGACCGCATCCCCGAGAAGGGACATTGGAACCTGCAGATCAGCAATTTCTGGATGGAGTCGCTCGACTATCGCCATCATCGAATCCACGTGAACAAGCACACCGCCCACTACGAGCCCGACGGCAGCCTGCGCATCGTGCTCGCCCACGAGGATCCGGGCGCCGCCTTCCCGAACTGGCTCGAGACCTGCGGACACGACCAGGGCGGCATGCTCTTTCGCTGGATCGAGTCGGAAGGAGACCACCCACCCGTCCGTACCCAGGTCGTCAAGCTCTCGGAGCTCGCCCGCTCGTCGTCCTGAGCATGGGCTGGACCGGCCTTCAATACTCGATCTATCGGGCCGCCCTGGCCTTCGCCGTCGCCGATGTCTGCTGGACGCGGATGTCGGCCTCCGAGGGCCGGAGCGCGGCGCTCTTCGGTCTGGGCGTGATCGGAAGTGTCGCCCTGGCGATCGGCTGGCGAGATCGCGCCGTGGCGATCACTCTGCTGCTGCTGGTCGGTGGCCTTGCGGCGGTCGTCGACGGCGCTCCGCTGATCCTCCCCGAGCTCGACGTGATCGTGACGGGAAGCCTGCTGCTGCTTCATCTCTTCACCCCGATCACGCCCTTCGGATCCTGGGACGCCCGGGGACGCGTCGATCCCCGCGGCGATTGGACACGACCCGCATGGCTGGGGGACGCGGCCTGGCTCTGGCTGGCGACATTGCACGGCCTGCGCGCTGCGAGCCATCTGGGAGACGTCGCGCTCACGACCGCGGAGCTCGAGTTCGGATGGCTTTCAGGCGTGACGATCTGCTTCGAGATCTTCTTCGTGGCAGCGTCCTTTCGGCGCCGATGGCGACGGGCCGCCTGGAGCGCGCTGACCCTCTGGCTGATCGGTTCTTTCGCCGCCTTCGGGCTCGAGACCGGCGCGCTCGCACTGCTCGTGCTGCATGCCTTCGCGGCCGATCCTGGATGGTGGCCCGGTCGCAGCCTCGTCCTCGGTACGCGAGAAGCCGAGCCCGGGCGCGACGCCGAGCCGGCTCGGCTCTTCTACGACGGCGACTGCGGCTTCTGTCATCGCAGCGTCCGCCTGATCCTGTCCGAGGAGGCGAACACCCCCGACTCGTTGCGACTTCGCTTCGCGCCGCTCCAGGGCGAGCTCTTCGGCCGACTGGTCGCGGCCCGCAAGGACCTCGATGCCGAGTCGCTGCCCGACAGCATCGTCCTGTGCTGCGAAGACGGCCGCCTGCTCACGCAATCGGCGGCGGCGCTCGAGATCGCCTCGCGCCTCGGCGGCCTCTGGCGCGGACTGGCGCTCGCATTCGGCGTGCTCCCGCGCGCGCTGCTCGATCGGGCCTACGACGGCGTCGCCCGCGTCCGAAAGCGGCTCTTCGCGAGCCCGAAGGACGCCTGCCCGATCCTGCCTCCGGATCTCCGGCAACGCTTCGACCTGTAGCCGCATCGCGATCGAGCGCGCGGCTGGCTGCACGCCGCGGCCCCGGTCCGAAAGGACCCGACCTAGCTCGCCGCGAGGGCCGTCTCGAAACGACGCGTCCGGACGGCCACCACGCCGAAGCCCTGCTCCTCGAGCGACTCCGCCCATCGGTCGAGCCCGTCGGCTCCCGCTGCCCGTACCTGGAGCACGGCATTGAAGGGCAGCGGCCGACCCGCCTGCGGAAACGCATCGCGCAGCAGGGCGAATCCGACCTCGTCGAAGCCCTCGAGCATTTTCGGGAAATGCACTCCCGCCAGCTGGGCCGAGCAATCGTAGCGGCTCATCGACTCGGGCTTCGCGACGAGTACGAAGACATGCGTATCGCCTTCTTCTCCCTCGCATAACGTCCGCTCGCTGACCGAGAAGAACGTATTGCCCGGCTTGTCCATGAACTCGAGCTCGTCGGCCCGGATCGCCTCCCCCTCCTCCCCCTCGAGCCGCTCCATCATCGCCCCGACAGCCTCCGCGTCCCGGTACCAGAAGGCCGAGAGCACATCGAAGCCGACCGTCCCGCGCAGGTCTTCTTCGATGTGGTAGCGGACGTAGCGCGCGAGCCCGGTCATGAGCGGAAGCGCGAGCGGCGCGTGCGTCGTCTCGTAGTGGTCGCGAAACGCCGCGCGGTCGAGGTCGGGGCGTCTCTTCAGCAGCGAGAGTGTCTTGATCACGGATCCTCCGGCCTCCGAGTATGGCGAGCGAGGCGCGCCGTCCGCCACCAGCGCAGGCCAGCGCGCTCGGCCCAGCCCCAGGGCTTCGATTCCAGCGTCGGCCTTCGTCTTGCCTCGAGCTCGCCTTGCCCCCACACTCCGCGGGTGTCCCGATCCGCCGACAGCCCCGCCGATCCCCCGTCTCGCGAACGAGTGGGGCTCGCGCAGATGGGACCCCATGCGGGCCTCTTCGCGCTGCTCTGCATCGCCACGTTCTTCGAGGGCTTCGACACGAAGCTCGCCAGCCTGGTGCAGCCCGTCATCGGTCGGGAGTTCGGTGCGTCGACCAGCGAGCTCGGCCTGGCGCTCGGAGTCTCGACCTTCGGCATGTCGATGGGGTTCTTCGCGATCCTGCTCGCGGACTCGATCGGACGTCGACCGGTCTTCCTGGCCGCGCTCTTCAGCTACGCCGTATTGACGCTCGCGACGGCCTTCGCGCCGAACCTGCTGGTCTTCACGGCGTGCCAGTTCTTCGCGCGCATGGCGATGGTCGTCGAGCTCTTCCTTGCGTACGTGATCCTGTCCGAAGAGATGCCGGCCGACATTCGCGGGCGCGTGAACGGCCTCTTCGCCTCGACCGCCAGCCTCGGCGCCGCCGTGCCCGCGGGCCTGCTCGCGCCGCTCACGGTCGCGGGGCCCGGCTGGCGCGGCCTGTTCTGGATCGGCTCGCTGCCGCTGCTGCTCTTTCCGCTCTATCTCCTTCGGATCCGGGAGACGAGCGTCTTCGAGGCGCGCGTGCGAGCCGCCCGCACCCGCGACGGAGCCACGGTGCCCGCCTACGGACGCGAGTTCAGGCAGGCCGCGCGCGCCCTCTGGTCCTCCGCCCATCGCGGCCGCCTGCTGCGGGTGATCGGGCTGTGGCTGGCCGTCAACTTCTGGTCGGGCACGGCGCTCTACTTCTTCACGATCTACGCCTTCGGCGATCGAGGCTGGGACGAGTCGGACCTGCAGCTCCTGCCCTGGGGCACGATCCCCTGCGGAATCGCGGGCTACGTGCTCTCGGGGGTCCTGATGGATCGCTTCGGCCGGCGCAGGGCTGCCGGCGGCTACCTCGTCGCGGCCTTCGCGGCCACGCTCCTCTGCTACCGATCGACCCACGACGCCTCGATCTATGCCGGCTACGTCCTGCTGATCGGGCTGGGCGGCATCTGGACGATCGTCACGACCTGGACCGCCGAGCTCTTCCCGACCGAGCTGCGGGCGACCGCGCTGGGGCTCGCGAACCTGCTGATCGGTCGGCTGGGGCTGGCGGCCGGACCGATCGCCGCCGGCCTGCTGAGCAGCGCCTGGGGCTCGACCTCGGATGCGATCAGCGTGCTGGGAGGCGTGACGCTGCTGGCGCTGCCGCTGGTCTGGTCGCTGCCGGAGACGAACGCGATCGACCTGCGCGTGGCGGATGCCGCCGCGACCTCGATCATCGAGTGATTCGCGGCCCGAATCCGCCCGGGGCAGCCGGATCACCGGCGAACGGCTTATGCTCTGCATCCGCCTCTCGAGCCCCACGTCTCCGACCGGAGGAATCATGACACCGCCCCAACTCGCCCGCGTGCGAAGTCGACGCGGCCTCGCGTCAGCGCGCTCGAGGCTCGTCTTCGGGCTCGTCGCCCTATGCGTCCTCGTGGCCCAGATCGGGTGCACCACGTTCTGGGACCGCACGCGCGAGCGCGAGCGCATCTTCGCCCTCGAGAAGGCACGCACGCAGACCGGACGCGGCCAATGCGCCCAGGCGCTCGCCTCCCTCGATCGCGCGCAGGCCCGGCTCGACCTCGGGCTCTACGCGCGGGAGTCGACGCTCGCGCGCGTGCGCTGCTACGAGAAGCTCGGGCTGGACGAGCTCGCGTCGGCGCATCGACGTCTGGCCGACGACTTCTACACCGAAGAGCCCATGGCGCTGCCCAATGCCGACGGATCCTCGGTCTTCCGCGTGAAGACCGTCCCGGCCGGCGGATTCAGCCGGCCGCCGAGCTGGCTCAAGTTCCCGGCCCCCCGCTATTCCCAGTACGCCCAACGCTCCGACATCGTCGGGCGCGTCGTGGTCTCCTTCGAGCTGGCCGGCAATGATCGACCCCGCAAGATCCGGATCCTCGAGATGCCACATCCGCTGCTCGCCACCTGGACGATCGAGGCCATCGCCTCGGCCGAGCCCAAGAAGAAGGAGGGGACGGCGACGCTGATGCCGGGCGGTCGCTATGTGACGACCTTCGTCTTCGAGTGGCGCTGGGCGGAGGAGCAGCAGGAGTCGGAATTCGATTCCTGAGAATTGAAACGGAACCGCGAGCGAACCGCTCGACAGGAGTCTGCAACGATGGACCTTCGTCGCCTCGGCCCATCGGGCCCCGACATCTCGATGCTCGCCTTCGGCTTGATGAGCCTCTCCCATACCTACGGTCCGAGCGAGGATGCCGAGTCGCTCGAGACGATCCACGCGGCCCTCGATGCCGGCATCAATCTTCTCGACACCGCCGAGATCTACGGCATGGGACATAACGAACGGCTCTTCTCGCAGGTTCTCGAGAAGCGTCGCCACGAGGTCGTCGTCGCGACGAAGTTCGGTCTCGAGCTCGGGGACGGCGGAATGCGGGCGAATGGACGGCCCGAGAACGTGCGCCGCGCGATCGAGGGCAGCCTCGACCGGCTGGGCATCGAGACGGTCGACCTCTACTACCTCCATCGCCTCGATCCCGAGGTCCCGATCGAGGAGACCGTCGGCGCGATGGCGCGACTCGTCGACGAGGGCAAGGTTCGCTTCCTGGGTCTCTCGGAGGTGAACTCCGAGACGCTGCGGCGCGCCTGGCGAGAGCATCCGATCGCGGCGCTGCAATCGGAGTACTCCGTGTTCCAGCGAACGCCGGAGGAGAGCGTGCTCGATACCTGTCGCGAGCTCGGCACGACCTTCGTCGCGTTCAGTCCGCTCGGCCGCGGGCTGCTCACGGGGACCGTGCGACGTGCGGACGAGCTCGACGAGCGCGACATGCGGAAGCATTCCCCGCAGCTCGACGCCGCCAACCTCGAACACAACCTGAAGCTCGTCGACGCGTTCACGGCGCTCGCCGCCGAGCGAGAGGTGCTGCCGGGCCAGCTCGCGCTCGCGTGGGCCCTGGCCCAGGACGTCGTGCCACTCTTCGGTACGAGGCGAGCCGCCCGGGTTCGCGAGAATGCCGAGGCTGCTCGCATCGAGCTGGATGCGGCGCTGCTCGCGCGGATCGAAGAGATCGCCCCGGCTGGCGCGATCCGCGGGACGGGCATCCCCGAAGCCATGGAGAAGCTGAAGCAACGATGAGCAACCCCAGCCCGCCCGCCACGCCCCTCACGCCCGACACCTGGGAACCGATCGAATCGCTCCTCCATGGCCCCGGTGGACCCTTCGAGCTCGTCGAGGAGGAGGTTCTCGGGGAGCGCATGAAGGTCTTCAAGAACCGGGTCGGCTCCCTTCGCGAGTACGTCGAGAAGAGCCGCGCCTTCGGCGAGGACGAGTACATCGTGCACGGCGATCGGCGGATCTCCTACGCCGATCACGCCGACCTCGTCGCCTCGACCGCCCGCTTCCTCGCCGAGCGCTACGGCGTCGGTCAAGGCGATCGTGTCGCGATCTTCTCCGAGAACCGACCCGAGTGGATCATCGCCTACTGGGCGACCGTCAGCCTCGGCGCCGTCGCCACCGCCCTGAACGGCTGGTGGACGACCGATGAAGCGCTCTACGGAATCGAGATCACCGAGCCCAACGTGGTGCTCGGTGACGCGAAGCGACTGGCGCGCATCGAAGGCGCCGGGATCGCCTGCCCGGTCTTCGACTTCGAGGCCGGGGGCGAGGAGATGCTCGGCCACGCGCCCGGCGCCGCGCTGCCCGAGACGCCGATCGCCGAGGACGATCCGTCGACGATCCTGTTCACGAGCGGAACCACCGGGCGACCGAAATGCGCGCTGGCCTCACATCGTGCGGTCGTGGGCTTCGTCCAGTCGGCGATGGTCGGCGGGGCGCGCGGCGCGATGCTCGAGATGAAGATGGGGTTCGAGCGGAATCCGGATCCGCCGCGCAGCTGCATGCTGCTGACCGTGCCGCTCTTCCACGTGTCGGGCCTCTATTCCGGCGCGATCATGACGCTCGCCCTCGGCGGCAAGTCGGTCTGGCGAGGCGGTCGCTTCGACCCCGAGGCAGTCCTCGAGCTGATCCAGACCGAGCGGGTCACGAGCTGGACCGGCATCGGCAGCATGGCCCACCGAGTGCTCTATCACCCGCGCATCGACGAGTTCGACCTGTCCTCGCTCAGCAATATCGGCAGCGGCGGCGCGCCCACCAGCCCGACCATGCTCGAGCGCATGCAGCAGGTCTCCGCGCGCGGCGTGCGCGGACGCGGACTCGGCTACGGCCTCTCCGAGTCCGTCGCCACGATCACCGGCATCTCGGGCCTCGAGCTCGCCGAGCATCCGACCTCGGTCGGCCGGGCCTCCGCAACCGTCGAGATCGAGATCCGGGACCCGGACGGTCGCGTGCTGCCCGAAGGCCAGGAGGGCGAAGTCTTCGCGCGCAGCCCCTTCCTGATGCTCGAGTACTGGCGGAATCCCGAGGCGACGGCGAAGACCCTGCTGCCCGGCCGCTGGCTCGCCACCGGGGACATCGGGCGACTCGAGAACGGCTATCTCTTCCTCAACTCCCGCGCGCGCGACCTGATCCTCCGCAGCGGCGAGAACATCTACCCGACCGAGATCGAGCATCGACTCGAGGCCCACGAGAGCGTCGGCGAAGCGGCCGTGCTCGGCGTCGACAGCGAAGAGTTCGGACAGGAGGTGAAAGCGATCGTCGTGCCCGCGCCCGGCGTGACGACAAAGGACATCGACACCGATCGGCTCGCCCTCTTCTGTCAGGAGAAGCTGGCGCCCTTCAAGGTGCCGACGATCTGGGAGCTGCGATCCGAGCCGCTGCCGCGCAATGCCGCGGGCAAGATCCTCAAGAACGTGCTGTCGGGCGAGGCCGAGAACAAGCTCGTCGAAGAGTGATCGGATCGCTAGAGCTCGACGGGCAGCTCGAGATGCTCCGCGTAGACGAGATCCCGCAGCGTCAGCAGAAGCGGATCGATCGCCGCCACGACATCGGGCTCGGTCGCCGTGAACATGCCGCGCATCCCGTCGGAGAGCGACGGCATCCGCTCGGCCTCGAGCGGCGCCAGCAGATTGCAGAACGTCGCCCAGTAGATGTCGACCGCCGAGAGCCGCCGACCCATCAGATAGTGATATCCCTCGTCGCGAGAGCTGACGAGCTGCGCGGTCAGCGTCTTCAGGATCTCGACCACCCGCTCCGTCGCGCGCGCGCCCTGCTCGGGCGTCGCGCCGTATTTCAGATGGAAGGCCTCGAGACCCGCCGGCGGTGCGTCCGCCGCCAGCCCCATCGCCAGCAAGCGACGACACCAGCCGAGCCCCATCTCGCCGCAGATCTCCCGGCTGAGCCCGAACATGCGGATGCGGTCGTTCGGATCGCTCGGGATCAGACTCGGCGTCGGCGCGAGCCGCTCTGCGAGCCAGAGGATCTCTTCCCAGCCCGTCCGCGGACGTTCGTCCTCGTACATCGCCGCCGGAAACGAATCCTGCCCGGTCCACTCCCGAAGCAGCTCGCGCGGCTCGTCCGGGCCGAGCGCGACCTTGTCGAAGGCGATGCCCTTCACATGAAAGATGCCGCGCGCCGCCTGGGTCCATGGGCTCGGGAAGCCCCGCATCATCACGAGTCGGAGACCCCTGCGCCCTCGCGCCTCGCCAATCGTCAGATAGTCCTCGCTCATCGGCGCCTCCCCGAGCACTCCGCGCCCGGCCGGTTCCCGAAGGCCACTCAGCCCTCGTCTTCGAGCTCGACTCCGTAGGCCTCGACGTAGGTCTTGGTCTGCTCGCGAATCGCGTCTCGGCTGAAGCCCCAGTCCTCGGGATCGTATCGATGGGAACCGAACTTGCCCTTCGGCTTATGGTCGATGTAGTCGCGGATCCGAGCGGCATGGCTGTCGTCGAAGGGGCGACCCATCTTCTCGTAGGCCGCACGAATTCCGGCCACGGGATCCCGAAGCTGGTCGAGGAAGTGCACGTCCGCGATGCGATCGGGGAGCTCGCCCGCGTCGCGGCGTTTCTTCACGTGAACCATCAGGTCGTAGCTCGCGGCGCTGCCGGCGGTGAGGCGCTCGAGATCGACCTGGTCGCTGCGCTGCCAGCGCACGGAGGCCAGCGTCGACATGCCCGACGGCAGGGTCTTCAGCGGATCGCGATGGGTCAGCAGCACCCAGGCATCGGGGAAGAACTGGAAGACGAGGTCGAGCACCGGCAGGTAGACCGGCGTCTTGAGCACCCAGGTCTTCTTCGGCTGCCGATACTGCAGGATCTTCAGGAAGACCGTGTGGAATTGCAGCGCCGCCACGAAGTCGGGCATCCAGCTCTGCACGTCGTTCTCGATCCACCACTGGAAGCTCGCGAAGGACGGCAGCATGGCGGTAATGCACTCGACCGGGAGATCCGAGCGATGCTCGTGCACCGTCGCATACTCCGGCATGATGTCGGCCCAGAGCTCCTGCTCACATTCGGTCTGCGCCATCAGGCGGGCGCGATCGTCCGTCTGCGGAACCGGGTTCGTCGCTTCCCAGGCGGCGATGCTCCGCGCGTCGGGATCGAGGGCGAGCAGCTCGAAGAGGATCGAGGTCCCGGATCGCCCCTGTCCGGTCACGATGATCGGGGCCTCGATCTTCTCGTCGAGGATCGCCGGATGGTCCGCGAGCTGTCTCGTCATCAACAGTCGCGTCTCGAGCGAGCGCAGGATCTCCTGCCGCGTCTGCAGTCGGCCGATCACCGACAGGTTCGCCTCGCTCTCGATGGCCGCCACCAACGCATCGAGCCGCCCTCGCCAGTCGCCGTCGAAATCACCGAAGTCCCGCAGCCCCGTGATCTCCTGCGCCCTTGCAACGAGCTCCGGCACGTCGAGCGAGACCAGGTGTTGGGCGCCGCCGACGGAGTCGGCCATCACGTTGATTCGACGAACCCAATCGGGTCGGGGGGTGCGTTGCGACATCGGTTTCAGCACGAGACGGTCTCCGGAAGGGGCGGCCTTTTTGCGCGGCGGATTCTAGCAGGGCGATCTCGCGACGGTCGCGATACCCTGCGCGGGGTCTGCGCGCTCGACCTCGAACCCCGAACCCATCGATCGCGTCGCGCGCCGAAGTGTCCGGCCGATCTCGACCGAAGGAGCCCCGGATGATCGAAGTGAGAAGAGCGAAGGATCGCGGTCACGCGGAGCACGGCTGGCTCGAGAGCGATCACACCTTTTCCTTCGCCGGCTATCACGACCCTCAGCAGATGGGCTTTCGCAGCCTGCGCGTGATCAACGAGGACCGGGTCGCGCCCGGGAAGGGCTTCGATACCCACTCGCACAGGGACATGGAGATCATCAGCTACGTGCTCGAAGGCGCGCTCGAGCACGAGGACAGCATGCAGAACGGATCGGTGATCCGGCCGGGCGATCTCCAGCTCATGCGCGCCGGGACTGGCGTGACGCATAGCGAGTACAACCACTCGAACGAAGAGCGCGTGCATTTCCTGCAGATCTGGATCCTCCCCGACGAGATCGGCCTCGAGCCCGCCTACGATCAGCGTCATTTCCCGATCGAGAGCCGACGCAACACGCTTCGGCTGGCGGCGTCCGGGGATGGACGTGAGGATTCGATCCGGATCCATCAGGACGCCGACCTCTACGTCGCCAACCTCGACGCTGGCGCGACGGTGCGTCACGCGCTGCCCGATGAACGTTATGCCTGGATCCAGATCGCGCGGGGCGCGGTGCGCCTGAATGGGGAACGCCTCGAGACGGGCGACGGCGCGGCCGTGAATCGCGAGGGCACGATCGCGATCGAGGCGGACGCGGACGCCGAGCTCCTGCTCTTCGATCTGGCCTAGCCATCACCCTTCGACCACTCGAGGTACCATTGGATCCGAAGCTCTTTGCAACCGTCTTCGCCACGATCTTCATCGCCGAGCTCGGCGACAAGACGCAGCTCGCGACGCTCCTCTACGCCTCCGACGCCGCGCATCCACGGGTCACGGTCTTCGCCGCCTCGGCCGCGGCGCTGATCGCCTCTTCGGCCCTGGCCGTGCTGGCCGGCTCGCTCCTGTCCCAGTATCTCGATCCCAGGATCGTCCGCTGGGTCGCGGGCCTCGGCTTCATCGCGGTCGGAGTCTGGGTGTTGCTGGCTCCTGAATGACCCTGACATAGAATCCGAGCGGACGCGTCGGGTCGACGGGTCGACACCGACCGCGACCGGCACCGATCGACCAAGGAGTTTCGATGCATTTCGACAATCGCGTGACCCGTGACCTCGGCGTCGACATCCCGATCGTCCAGGCACCGATGGGCTGGATTGCCAGGGCGCCCCTCGCTTCGGCGGTCTCTCGCACCGGCGCCCTCGGGATCATCGAGACCTCGTCGGGGGAGCTCGACGTGATCCGCGGCGAGATCACGAAGATGAAGGAGGCCGGTCTCCCGTTCGGGGTGAACATCGCGCAGGCCTTCGTGCGCGATCCCTCGATCGTCGAGTTCGTGGCGAACGAGGGCGTCCGCTTCGTCACGACCTCCGCCGGCAGCCCGACCCAGTACACCCGCGCGCTCAAGGATCACGGACTCACCGTCTATCATGTCGTGCCCACGCTGCGCGCCGCGCTGAAGGCGGTCGATGCCGGCGTCGACGGCCTGATCGTCGAGGGCGGCGAAGGCGGCGGCTTCAAGAGCCCGCGACCGGTCTCGAGTCTCGTGCTGCTGCCGCTGGTGCGGTCGCGTGTCGACGTGCCGATCATCGCAGCGGGCGGAATCTGCGACGGGGCCTCGATGGCGGCCGCCTTCGTGCTCGGAGCCGAGGGCGTCCAGATGGGCACGCGGATGGTCTCGGCCCTCGAGTCGCCCGTCCACGACGGCTGGAAGAACGCGATCGTCGACGCGGCAGAGACGGACACCTGCTTTCTGCGTACCGAAGGCGGGCCGGCGCTGCGCGCGCTGCGCACGGCCACGACCGAGCGTTTCGAGGCGGGCGACGGCAACGCCATGAAGGGACTCGGCGACGGCGTGCGGGCCGTCTACTTCGAAGGCAAGCTCGAGCAGGGCGTCGCGCTGAGCGGCCAGGTCGCCGGCCGGATCGACTCGATCCGACCGGTCGCCGAGATCATCGCGGACACCGTCCGCGAGTTCGAGGAGGCCGCGACCCGGCTCGCCGCACAGCTTCGCGATTGACTCCTCGCTCTTCGTCCAGGGAGCGAATGCGCGGACGCGCCGCCTAGCTCGACCGCCGGCTCAACACGACGAGCGGAATCCGCCGTTCCGTCCGGCTGCGATACTGCTCGTAGTCGGGTGAGACCCGGATCAATGCGTCCCAGATCCGTTCCCGCTCCTCACCCTCGGCGTCGCGCGCGACGACCGCGAGCCGCCGCGCGCCGACCGTGATCGCGACTTGCGGATCGGCCTGGAGATTCAGGTACCAGGCGGGGTGTCGGGGCTCGCCGAGTACGGAGGCGATCACGACGAAGCGATCGCCGTCCGGATACGGGTAGGGCAGATAGGTGAGCGCAGTCTCGCGGCGCTCGCCGGACCGGCGGCCGACGGTCTCGATCAGCAGCACGGGCAGCCCCGCCATCCTGCCGCCGATGCGCCCGCCCGACCATCGATAGACTCGCGGATGCCACTTCCAGAAGAGCTCGACGGCCGCGTTTCGCTGGATCGCCATGGGTCGAATACGCCTTTCGTGATCAGTCGTCCGAGAGATCACGGACGACGTCGTCCCAGAGATCGGGGTCGCGTGTCCAATGCGCGACCAGACTGACGCGATCGGCGCGGCCCTGACAACGCTCGCGGACGCGCTTGGCGACCTCGCCGATCGGCGCGCAAACGGCGACCTCTTCGAGCAGCTCGTCGCTGATCAGGTCGTTCATCTCTGCCCACTGACCCTTCTTGGTCATCGCGTTGAGCTCGACCTGCAGATCTCCCCAGCCATGACAATCGAGCACGGGACGATAGGCCGGCGTCGAGCCGTAGAAGGCGATCTGCGTCTTCGTCGAAGCGCGAGCCGCTTCGATCTCTTCGTCGTTCGCGCCCGTGCAGACCATCACCTGCAACGAGATCTCGAGCTGCTCGGCCCTGCGCTCCGCCGCCGCCAGGCCGCGATCGAGCGCCGGGAGCGTCAGCTCGGCGAAAGATCGCTTCGTGCTGAACGGATGGACGAAGAAGCCGTCCGCGACCTCGCCCCCCACCTCGGTCATCCGCGGACCGACGCCCGCCAGGAAGATCGGAGGCAGCCCGAACTCGGCCGGCCCGGGATTGAACATCGGCGTCATCAGCGTGTGCTGATAGATCTCGCCACGGAAGTCGAGTCGATCGTTCTCCTCCCAGCAGCGCCAGATCTCCTTGATCGCGAGCACCATCTCCTTCATGCGCGTCGCGGGGCGCGACCAGGGCATCCCGAAGCGCTTCTCGATATGGGGCTTGATCTGCGTCCCCAGCCCGAGCAGGAATCGCCCCTTCGACAGCGCCTGGAGGTCCCAACCGATATTGGCCAGGATCATCGGATTGCGCGCGAAGGCGATCGCGACCGCGGTATAGAGATCGATCTTCTCGCTCGCGCGGGCAGCGAGCAGCAACGGGAAGAAGGGATCATGCGGTCCCTCGTAGGTGAACGCACCGGCATAGCCCTTGGCCTCGAGCCGACGCACCTCCTCTTCGGGCGCATCGAACGAGTAGAGCGGGGCATCGACCTTCATGACTTCTCCGGGGTCGCCCGAAGCGGGGACCCGAGCGTGAGTGAACGGTCCGACGCGACGGCGGACCGGGCGGACGAGCTCGAGGCGCGGCGATGATCGGGCAGCACGAATCCTTGCTCGATCCCCGCAGACTCATGGGTTCGCCGGTCGTGGGAGACGACGATGTCGACGTCACCCTGATCGTAGAGATCGCGCAGCGCACGGAGCTGATGGATCGCCGCTTCACGATCCTCGCCGATCACCCAGTCCGTGACCAGGCGCGTGCGGTAGCGAAGCTCCAGGATGGCATCCACGTTCCACACGACGTCGCCCACGAAGAGTCGCTCGCGACCGTCGCCGAAGGTCACGAAGACCATCTGGCTTCCGGGCGTGTGGCCGGGCGCCTTCTTCAGCACGACGCCGGGCGCGATCACGACGACGTCGTCGTAGTCGAGCGGTACGAGCTTCTCGCGGAGCGACTCGGGAAAGTCGATCGCTTCGAGCGCGTCGTCGTTCGCGAGCTGCTCGCTCGTCAGGCGCACGATCGGGGCGATCGAGGTCGGGTCGGGGATGGCGGGCGATGCCGCCGAGATGATCGGGATGCTCGTGCGTGATCACGACCTGGGAGGCGCCCTCCATCGCGGCCACGATCTTCTGCCATGCCGCGTCCTGGAAGGGATTGCCGCCGGGCGTCGCCTCGTGCATGCCGCGATCCTGGGCGCTGTCGATCAGCAGATAGCGACCGTCGGCCCACAGCACCTGAAAGACGACGTGCGCCATCTCGACGGCCTCCCAGCTCTTGCCGGCCATCATCAGCTTCCCTGGCAGGCTCGCCGTCGCGATCTCTTCGATCCGCACCTCGACGGGCAGCTCGCCCGATCCGCCGAGCGAGAGCGCGCGCAGCTCCGGCAGATCGAGGTCGTAGCTCGAGATCTCGGGGACGGGCTCGCTGTCCAGGAAATAACAGCCCGAAAGCAGCGCGGCTGCGGACCATAGACAGAGGATCGGGACGAGGCGCTTTGCGATTCGCATGGCGGGATTCTAGCCATCTCGATTACGCTGCCAGCGGGCCGCGCGGGCCGGTCGGGAATTCCCGGGTCGAGTTCCCGGGCGTCCCGAGCTCCACGACGCCCCCGAGACACGCCAGGCGAGGAATCCCGATGATCACGCTCTACACGGCCCCGACCCCGAATGGCTGGAAGGCCTCCTGCACGCTCGAGGAGCTCGAGATCCCCTATGAGACGCGAGCCATCGACATGGGCGAGAACGAGCAGAAGCAGGACTGGTATCTCGAGATCTGCCCGAACGGTCGGATTCCCGCGATCGTCGACCACGACGTCCAGGACGCCGACGGCCAGGATCTCGCCGTCTTCGAATCCGGCGCGATCATGCTGTACCTGGCGGAGAAGGCGGGTCGACTGATCCCGGCCGATGCGGTCGGTCGTTCCCGCGCGATTCAATGGCTGATGTTCCAGATGGGCGGCGTCGGTCCGATGATGGGACAGGCCAACGTCTTCTATCGCTACTTTCCGGAGAAGATCCAGCCGGCGATCGATCGCTATCAGAACGAGTCACGACGCCTCTTCGAAGTCCTCGAGCACCAGCTCTCCCGGACCGAGTGGCTGGCCGGCGCGGAGTTCTCGATCGCGGACATCGCCAACTGGTGCTGGGTGCGACTCCACGGCTGGTCGGGGGTGCCGACGACGGGCTCGATTGCCTGGAAGCGTGGATGGCGCGGCTCGAGGCCCGGCCCGGATGTGCACGGGGCTTGAACGTGCCGACGCCCCTGCGCGCACTCGACACCGAGCCCGACGAGGAGACGGTGAAGTCGATCACCGAGTCGGCCCGCAAGATGCTACAGCGCTAGCAGGGCCTCTGCTGGCGGGCGACCCCGACGCTAGAGGCGCGGATGCAGGTTGTGATGATCGGTCGCGGACTGATAGGCGGTCCCGAGGGCCAGCAGCTTCGACTCGTCGCGATGTGCTCCGACCAGCTGGAAACCGATCGGCGCGCCTTCGGGATCGAGACCGGCGGGCATCGTGAGCGAGGGCGAGCCCGAGAGATTGAAAGGTGACGTGTAGCGCATCGCCAGGGTCACCTTCGGGATTCGCCGCGACGTCCGCGAGGTTCGTGTTCGCCGCAAACAGGCCCGGGATCACCGGTGCGAGGATCGCGTCGAGACCATCCGGCGCAGCCGGCGGGCAGGTCTGGCCGCCCGCCGCGAAGCAGCCCTCGAGCCGACGGGCAAACGCGATCCGCTCCTTCCAGGCATGCGCGACCGCGCGTCCCGTCACGGCCAGGCCCGCCTCGATCGTCGCGGCGAGCGCATCCCCGTATTGGTCCTTCTTGCTGGGATAGGTCTCGGCATGGGCATTCGCGATCTCGGCCGAGCCGAGAGCCGCCCACGCGCCCAGGGCCTGGTCCACCGACGGCAGCTCGAACTCGACGACCTCCGCGCCGAGCTCTCGAAAGACATCGAGGGTCGCGCGAATGGCCGCCACCACGATCGGATCGACGCCCTCCTCCGCATATCGCGGATCGAACCCGATCTTCGCCCCGCGCGCCCTCGGGACGAGCGCGCTCGCGGTCGCCGCGGCCGGATTGCGCGCCAGGCTCCAGGGATCCCGTGGATCGGTTCCGCATAACACGGCGAAGACCCGGGCCGCATCGGCGGCGGAACGGGCCATCGGACCGATATGGTCGAGGGAATCCGCCAGCGGAAACACGCCTCGCAACGAGACGCGCCCGTGCGTGGGCTTGAGCCCGGTCAGACCGCAAGCGGCCGAGGGATAGCGGATCGAGCCGCCGGTGTCGGTTCCGAGCGCGAAGGTCGCAAGGCCCGCCGCCACGGCCACGCCCGAGCCGCTCGACGAGATCCCCGTCCAACGCGCCGCGTTCCACGGATTGACGGGGGGCGTCACGCTCGGGTGATGCGCGACGAAAGCCCCCTCGGTCATCTTGACCTTCCCGAGCACGACCGCGCCCGCGGCCTCGAGGCGATCGACGACCTCGGCGTTCTCGCTGGCCGGAAGATCGCCGAGCGCCGTCGTGCCGGCACGCGTTGGCTCCCCCGCCACGTCACACAGATCCTTGAGCGCGACGGGCACGCCGTGCAGGACGCCGAGCAGTCCTCCGGCGCGCGCGATCGAATCGAGCTCGGTGGCGCGCTGACGGGCGCGCTCGGGCCACAGGGCTGAGTAGGCCTCGAGCTCAGGGTCGAGCCGCGCGATCCGCTCGAGGGCGGCTTCTGCGATCTCGAGGGCGGTGAGCGTGCCTTTCGATTGCTCGCGCTCGAGGTCTTCGATGCCGAGCCAGGTGATCTCGTCCGTGTTCATGCGATCGGCCTCCCGGCCGCATCATGCCACAGGAGGCGGCTCGCAGTCGGGCAGATCCCGCGCTCCGGTCGCGGCCGGAGAGGATTCGGGTGGAACCCTCGGCAGCCAGAGCTCGAAGAGCGCGCCGCCACCCTCGTTATTCGAGGCCTCGAGATGGCCCCCGAGCTGACGCGACAGGTCGTAGCTGATCGAGAGCCCGAGGCCCGTGCCGCGCGCCTTGGTCGTGAAGAAGGGATCGAAGATCCGCGGCAGCACCGACGCCGAGATGCCCGGTCCAGAATCCGCCACGCGGATCGACACGCCATCGTCCCGGCGGGCGATTTCCACCCGCACGTTCGGCTCGTCGGGGCTGGCCTGGACGGCGTTGAGGAGCAGGTTCACGAGGATCTGGAAGACGGCGGTCTCGATCGTGAGCACACGGAGGCTGGCGGCACCGTCGATCGTGATGATGTCCGGGGGCTGGCCGATGGCGGCGACGGCGGCGGCCTGGCGGACGCTCTGCACCAGGTCGACGTCGACCGCGATCGCGTCGAGATCGGGCATGCGCGAGAAGCTCTTCAGTCGCGTCACGAGCAGACGGATGCGCTCGACGCCCTCCTGGGTCTCCTCGACGAGGGCGGCCATGTCGGCGACGGCTTCTTTCAGAGCGGGACTCAGCCCTTTCGCGGAATCGTGGTGGGCGAGCTCCTTGGCGGTCGTCTCGAGGGAAGAGAGATTCGCCTGGATGAAGGCCAGTGGGTTGTTGACCTCGTGGGCGATGCCCGCGGTCAGCGACCCGAGTGCCTCGAGGCGTCCCCCGAGCTCGAGGCGGCGACGCGAGATCTCCGCCTCGGTCCGATCGTTCAGGATCAGCGCATGGCCGATGACGCCGAAGCGGCCTCGGAGGGCGATGCCTCGAGATTCGATGCAGGCGTCGGTACGCTGCTCGGCGGTGGCGACCGCTTCCGAGAGCAGTCGACCGAGCAACGTTCGCGCATCCGCCAGGCGTTCGGCGGCGGCGTTCGCGCTGATGATTCGACCTTCCGGATCCGCGACGACGACGCCGACGTCGAGCTGCTCGATCACCTCGTGATGATCGATCGGCAGCCCCGAGGTCAGCCCGGACTCGACGACCGACAGCCACATCAGGAAGGCGGCCGGCCCGAGTGCGACGGGGGTCCAGTCGACGCTCGCGAGCCCGAAGTAGTAGGCGAGGCTACAGAGCAGGGGCCCTGCGACGCCCACGATCATGGCGGACATGATCGGGACGCTCGAACGGCCAAGCCGGATCGCCGTCTGGATGAAGTAGTAGGCGCCCGCCAGGCTCAAGGCGTATTGGTGGGCCATGAAGAGGTCGAAGAGCGGTCCATGGATCGGCGTGGGCGAGTCCCACGAAACGAAGCGCAATTCGCGGTCCCAGTAGAGGCACGAGTAGAAGAAGGCGGGCGCCGCGAAGACCGCTGCCACGAGACCCGGCCATTTCGCATACCAGTGGGGATTGGCAGAGCGGACCGAGAGCCAGAACCAGGCGGGGGAGAGCCCTGTGGCGCCGAGGAAGAAGATGCGCCGGCCGAAGATCCGGTCGTCGGGCGTCAGCGCGTCCATCAGGAGCAGCTCGCCGAGGGACCAGAGGCCGATGATGATGCCGAAGGCCGCGAAGGATCGCGTGCCCGGGCCGGCCTCGCGGCCGTGGAGCGCGCTGATCGTGAGCCAGCCGGCGACGGCGAAGGTCAGGTAGCAGCCGAGAGTCAGCATCGTCCAGGGCGAATCGGCCGGACCGCGCCTCGAGTAGAGCGGGATTGGACGCCTCGATGATGGAATCCCGTCGTGGGCGGCGGGTCGGAAGCGCCGCCTTTGATCCTGCGGGGCATGCGTCGGCCCACCGACTGATGGGACGGGTCCGTGGACGCCGATCGGCGGGGCGAGCAGGGATGGGCGGAGGGGCCCCCGAG
Source organism: uncultured delta proteobacterium (assembly GCA_963698485.1). GTDB lineage: Bacteria > Myxococcota_A > UBA9160 > UBA9160 > UBA4427 > UBA4427. The sequence goes on from CAVORA010000016.1 coordinate 118,590, forward strand.
CAGGCTAGGCTCGGCTCTGATGCACGACTCCGAATCGCCTTCAGCACGCGCGTCCAGGGGCGTCCCGCTCGACCCCGCGCAGCTCTCTCCGGGAGCCCTTCGCGGTCTCGTCGAGGAGTACGTCACCCGGGAGGGGACGGACTACGGTCAGGGCGAGTGGTCGCTCGAAGAGAAGGTTGCCCAGGTCTTCCGGCAGCTCGAGGCGGGCGAGGCCCAGATCGTCTTCGACCTGGAGCTCGAGAGCGCGAGCATCGTCACCGCCCCGGAGTTCGCGCTCCACGCACTCGACCCCGAGCTCGATGGCCTCGTCGACGATGCGTCCGAGCAGCAGGACCCGCGACCGGGTCCTGCTTCGAGGCGCTGATCGGCAAGCAGCCGCTCGAGCGATCCCGCTGCCGAGGCGCGCTCGGAGTCCGAGACGCCGGCGCGTGGCCTAGGAGCGGACGGAGACCGTGGGGGACGCAACCGGGGTCTCAGCGGACTCCGCCGCCCGATCTTCCGCCTCGAGCTTCTGGATTCGCCTCCAAAGCACGAAGACGAGCGTCCCGAGCGCCACCAGCGGCATCAAGGACATGCCGATGGTCGAAAGCAGGAAGGCGAGCGCGTTCTCCTCGTCCCGCCCCGCCGTGCACACCGCACACGCCTGGGCGATCGCAGGCGCCGCCGTCAGAGACAGCAAGCACCAGGCCGCCAGAATCCCGAGCCTGCCTGTCGTCCCGTTCCGCATCCGCATGCCTCCGTCCTCCCGAGTCCAACCTCTTGCGCCCGCGGCCCGCTGCGGCCCAAGCGCGCGCACGCGCTCATGAGGCGCCCGCAGCCCAAATGCGGGCACGCGCGCGCTCGTAAGGCGCCTGCGGCCCAAGCGCGCGCACGCGCGCGCCTATAGATAGACGCGCCAGTACACGACCGGCCACGCCCCGACCACGAAATACCAGAGCACGGCGGCGGTCGCGAGCTGGCTCGGCTGCAGCCAGCCGGTCGAGAGGCGACGCCAGGTCTGAAGCAGGAGTGCGAGCGCCGCGATCGCATGGATCGCGTGGGTTCCCACGATCAGGTAGAAGAAGCTGCCGAGGGTCGACGAGGTCAACGTCAGGCCTTGTGCCAGCATCGACGCCCACTCCCATCCCTGAAAGAGCACGAAGAAGGTCCCGAGCGCGATCGACGCCATCAGGGGCGTCTTCGCGGAGGCACGGTCCTTGCTGAAGCGCCGCTGCGCCAGGTACAGCAGGGCGCCCGAAAGGAAGAGCGCCGCGGTGTTGATCGCCGTCTCTTCGAATGGCAGCCGCGGCTGGTCCGGCGGGGCCAGATCGGCGATGAGGCGCGCACGATCGAGAAGGCGCTGACCATGCCCGAGAAGAGCATGATCTCGGTGAGGATGAAGAGCAGCATTCCGAGCACGCCATTCGAGATGACGCGGGGCTCTCCTCGCTCTTCGGAGACCAATCGAATCGAACCGGATGCAGGGGTACTCATGTTCTTCCTCTCGGGCGCTCCCCCCGCACACTAGTTTTCGAAACCCCACCTGTCGCGCAATCGCCTCGACTCGCGACGGCCGGGAGGCCCGCGACGCCGGGGTCGCGATCAGTGGTGCTCGCCGCCGTGCTCAGCCGGCTTCTTCGGATGCAGGATCGTCCCCTCGTGCCCGTAGCCACCGCCAGCGGCCACCTCGGCCGCGTAGGCCTTCTCCGCCTCGATCCAGGCGGGCTTCTCCCAGTTCGTTCCACTGGACTTCATGACGTCGGGCGCGGCGCCGGCAAAGAAGAGCAGCATGAAGACCAGGGTCGTCGCCACGGTGTAGATCACGAAGCGCGGTGTCAGGTTCACGTGCATGAAGTTGACCGCCACCAGGTACGCCTTCACGAGCGCGATTCCGAAGGCCGTGGCGAGCGTCAGCCACTGGATCTCGGCCATCGGACCGATGAAGGAGATGATCAGGAGACCCAGCAGGATCCCCCAGATCTTGATGTAGTGGGAATCATCGTGGTGTTCGGCGTGTGCGCTCATTGTATTGCCTCGAATGTCTCGCCATCCATGGAGCGGGCGTCGCGTGCGTTCGGAACCGATTCGGCTG
>CAVORA010000017.1:0-89812 GCA_963698485.1 uncultured delta proteobacterium
CTCGGCGCACCGGGCCCGGGAGTCGGCGTGACGGCTCCGCTGATCGGCTGGCGAGGCGGCGACCCTGCCCTCCATCGCCGCGTCGAGCGAGCGCTCGCGGCGGCCCTCGCCGATCCGCATCCGATCCACGCGAGCGCGCGGCGAACGCTGCTACCGACTCACGCTCGAGCCGATCGCCGGTGAGCAGGGAGCGTTCGAGGGCGAGGAGGTCGTCTGCAAGCTCTTCCATCGGCGCCACGGCATGAAGGCCTTGCGCGAGACCCTGAAGCGGCCTTCGACAGTCCGCCGCGCAGCGCGAATGGAACGCCCTGCAGCGCGACATCGGCCCTCGGCCTGCCCGTCCCGACGCCGCTCGCCTTCGGCCGCATCTCCTCGCGGGAGGAAGTGCTGGTGATGAGCTTCGAGCCCGGGCCGACCGCTGCTCGAGGTCGTGAAGGACGCGCGCGGCGCGACCGAAGGCCCGCTCTTCGAGGCGTGGAAAGCGGTCTGCGCCGCGCTCGCGAAGTCGATCGGCGGCCTTCACGACGCCGGGCTACGCCACGGAGACCTGCACGCGGGCAACCTTCTGCTCGGCGAGCGAGGCATCGTCCTGCTCGACCTCCAGCGCGCCCGCCCCATGCGAGGGGACGACGAGCGTCTCGCGGACCTCGCCCAGCTCGAGTTCTCGCTCAGCCGATCGGGTGCCAGCCACGCCATGTGCGCGGCCTTTCGTCGAGCCTGCGGCGTCGGGCCGGAGCTCGATCGCGCGATCCTGCGTTTCGTCCGCGACCATCGCCGAGGCCGAGCGCGACGACTGCTGCGCGTCGGTCGGAACTGGGAGCGCATCACGACCTACCCGAACGCGCGCGGTGCGATGCTCACGTCGGTCGACTTCGGGCTGGTCCACGAGTGCTTCTTCTCGATCGACCTCGACGACCCGTCGGAGAAGGGCGTGCGGGAGATCCGCCGGACCGAGCGCGTGCGTGTCCACGAGATGGAGGCCTGGGACCGGCGGGTCGTGACGAAGCGCGTCCGGGCCGGAAGCCCGCTGCGCGTGCTCGCCGACCGCTTCCGCGGCAGCGCGGCCGCGCGGGCCTTTCGTCTCGCCCGGGCCGATCAGCTGATCTCCGATCGCGCAGCGCCGGCGCTCGCGTATATCGACCTGCGCAGGCGGGGCTGGCCCGTCGAGAGCTGGCTGCTGATGGAGCGGGTGGGCGAAGAAGATCTCGACCAGCTCGTCCCCGGCGACGCCGGCGAGGCGCACCGCATCGCCGCGGCGCTCGGCCGCTGGCTCGCCGAGCAGCACGCGATCGGATTGTCGCATCGGGACCTGAAGGGCGGAAACATCCGCGTCGAGCGAGACGCGCGATCGATCCGCTTCTGGCTGGTCGACCTGCAGGACCTGACCGGCCCGGCCGTGCTCTCGGACGACGCGCGCATCGAAGCGCTCACGCAGCTGAACGCCTCGCTCGCGAACGAGGCCTTCGACGCCGCGAGCCGCCGGGCCGCGCTCGCGGCCTACACCGAACGCCTCGCCGTTCAGTCGACCGCGGGAAGAGATCGCACGGCAGATCGCCGAACGGAGCCTCGCCCGTCACCACCGATTCCGGGCGGGCGACTGTGCGCCGGAAGAGGCAGGGCTGATCGCGCCGCGCGGGATCAGGCCGGTCGGCTCACCGTGAGCCACTGGAAATAGCTCGACGAGCCCGGAACGCTGCCGCTCGCTCCCGGCTGGTATTCGAGTACGGGACCGGTCGGCGTGCTGTCCGCGATCAGTCGGAAGGCCTGGATCTTCCGCTCGGGATCATCGGGATTCAGGCCATGGAAGACGATCTCGACCGTCTGCTTGGTCGCCATGACGTTCAGGACCAGGGTCGCGAGGGTGAACAGCTTGCCGATGCCCTCGACCGCTTCCACCGCGAATCGCGGCACCTCGCACTCACTCAGTTGGAAGCCGTACTCGAGACGCATGATTGACTCCGGGATTCCTTCGCTGCGCGCGGCGCGCGCGGCGAGGCTGTTTCACGTGGCGCCGCAGAGTCGCGCCGGGTCCAGGGGCTGTCAAGCACGCGCGGCGCTCGCAGGATCCTCAGTCGCTTCCGCCCGAGCGCGCAGGCAGGGCCTTCAGCGCGGCGATCTTGGCCTGGACCTCTTCGAGGGTCAGGACGCCCTTCTCGATCAAGAGCTGGGTCATCGCCTTGGCGACGATCCGCGTGCGCTCGGTCTCCTCGAGGACGCGCGCGACATCGTCGAGCAGACCTTCGGGCAGCGCCGGCGCGGGCTCGGAGAGCTCGATCGCCTCGTCGGCCTCCGACTCCGCGGTCTGCGGTGCAGATCGCGCGACGGGCTCGGCCTGGGAGACCGCCGCCTCGGTACCCGGATGGGGTCCCGCGTCGAGCACCAGGCGAAGGCTGCTCTGCCCGATCGTGTCGGTCTGGTGAAAGGGGTCCGTCCGCGGCGGGCCACTGGGTCCTCGGCCGTGGTAGTAGCGATCGATCGCTTCCCCGAGCTCAGTGGGTCCGACCATGACGGGACGGATCTCCATCCCGGTGCGAAAGCTCAAGTCGTCGAGCACCGCGAGGTTGCACGGATCCTCCATGCCGAGATAGAGCTGACCGGTCCGCCCTTCCTGCCTGGTGAAGAGCGGAATCACCCCGTGCTCCGAGGCCACGCGTGCCGGCACCAGCGCGATCACGTCGGCGGGAATCTTCTTGCCGGCCAGACTGGCCACGGGCAGACCGAGCTGCTTGGCGAGCGCCCGGATCAGGTGGCCCTCCTCGACGAAGCCCATCTTGATCAGCGTGACGCCCAGCCGGCGGCCCCAGCGCGACTGCTCTCCGAGCGCCGCGTCGAGCTGCATCCGATCGATGATCCCGGCAGCGAGCAGGATCTCGCCGAGCCTCGGTCTGCCTTGCATGGGTGCCCTTCCTCAAGGGGCCATCGTCCCGATCCGGGTGCAACCTGAGGCCGATCTGGCCGGGCCACCTGGCGTTTCGGCGGGAAGTCGGGTCTAGCCGCGCTCCTGGGCGAGAAAGCAGCGGCTCCGGCCGCCCTCGATCTCGAGCAGCGGCGGCTCGTCCACCCGGCAACGGTCCATGACGACCGGACAGCGCGTGTGGAAATGACATCCTTTCGGGGGATCGCTCGGCGAGGGCACGTCTCCGAGGACAGGCGGCGCCCCGCCGCGAACGTGCGGATCGATCGACGGAATCGCCGCCAGCAGGCCCTTCGTGTAGGGATGCGATGGGGCCTCGAAGATCCGCGCGGTCGGTCCGTGCTCGACGATCTCGCCGAGGTACATGACGGCGACGCGATGGGCGAGATATTCGACGACGGACAGGTCGTGCGTGATGAAGAGGTAGGACAGGCCGAGCTCGTCCTGCAGCTCGCGGAGCAGGTTCAGGATCTGCGCCTGGATCGACACGTCGAGCGCCGAGACCGACTCGTCGCAGACGATCAGCCGGGGCTCGACGGCGAGGGCCCGCGCGATGCAGATGCGTTGACGCTGGCCGCCCGAGAATTCGTGCGGGTAGCGATCCATGGTCGCTGCGTCGAGCTGGACGCGTTCGAGCAGCGACGCGACACGCTCGGTTCGTTCCGCCTCGTTCGCGCCGATCCCGAACGAGTGCATGCCCTCGGCGATCTGGTCGCGGATCCGCATGCGGGGATCGAGCGAGGCATTCGGGTCCTGGAAGATGATCTGGACTCGCTGGCGGGCGGCGCGCAGCGCCCTCGCGTCGAGCGCCAGCAGATCGTGCCCCTCGAAGACGACCTGGCCCTTCTGCGGAGATTCGAGGCGCAGGATCGACCGGCCGACCGTGCTCTTGCCGCAGCCCGACTCCCCGACGAGCGCCAGGGTCTCACCCGCCGCGATCTCGAAGGAGATATCCGTCGCGGCCTGGATCCAACCCGTCGTTCGCCGCATCAGCCCCTGCTTGATCGGATACCAGGTCTGGAGCCCGCTGACGCGCAGGAGTGTTTCGGGTTCGGCGTTCATCACGCGTCTCCCGAGCCGGCGGCGCGCTCGACTTCGTGACACCAGACCGATCGCCCCGCTGCGGGCCGCGTCTCCTGGGGAAACACGTCGGCACAGGGCTCGAAGCGTTTCGGACAGCGCGTCGAGAACCGACAGCCGGCGGGCCATTGACCGGGTGAAGGCACGACGCCCGGAATCTCTGGCAGCGGCTGTCCCGGGGTCGAGAGGGCCGGAATCGAGCGCAGCAGACCCTGGGTGTAGGGATGCTGGGGATTCGACAGGAGCGCCTCGCGTTCCGCGACCTCGACCAGTCGCCCCGCGTACATGACGGCGACGCGATCCGCGAGCTCGTTCACGATGCCGAGGTCGTGGGTGATCAGCAGGATCGCAGCGTTGCGCTTCTTCTGGAGATCGCGGATCAGCGCCAGGATCTGCGCCTGGACGGTCACGTCGAGCGCCGTGGTCGGCTCGTCGGCGATCAGCATCTCGGGTCGGGTGGACAGCGCCATCGCGATCATGACGCGCTGCTTGAGCCCCCCCGAGAGCTGGTGGGGATACGCGTCGAGCCGCTCCTCGGGATCGGGAATCCCGACCTCGACGAAGAGCTCGCGCGCGCGCGCGCGCGCGTCCGCCTTCGAGATGTCCTCGTGAAGCTGGATCGCCTCGATCACCTGTGCGCCCACCCGCACGACCGGGTTCAGGCAGGTCATCGGCTCCTGAAAGATCATCGCGATGCGCCCACCGCGGATGCGACGCATCTCGGTCACGGGCAGGTCGAGCAGCTCCTCGCCGGCCAGCTTGACGCTGCCCGAGACGATCCGCCCGGGCTTGGGCACCAGCCGCAGGGTCGACAGCGCCGTCAGCGACTTGCCCGAGCCCGACTCCCCGACCAGCGCCAGGACCTCGCCCTGATCGACGTCGAAGGACACGCCGTCCACCACCGGCACCAGACCGTCGCTCGACGGAAAGGCCGTCCGGAGATCGCGCACTTCGAGCAGTGCCGCCATGGCTACGAATCCCTCAGCGTGCGCGGATCGAGCACGTCGCGGATCGCGTCGCCGACGGTGTTGACCGCCAGGATCAGCCCGAAGAGCGCGCCGCCGGCGGCCCCGATATTCCAGCCGATGATCGGGTCGCGGGAAAGCTCGTCGCGAGCGCCGTCGATCATCTGTCCCCAGCTGCCGTCGACGCCGATCCCGAGCCAGGAGAGCACGGCCTCGGAGAGCACCAGGCCCGAGAACATCAGCACGAAGGTGATCACGATCAGATGTGCCAGGTTGGGAAGGATGTGACGAAAGACGATGCGCCACTCCGAGACGCCCAGCGCGCGCGCCGCCTGCACGTAGTCGAGCTCGCGAAGCTTGAGCGTCTCGGCGCGCGCCAGACGACAGAAGCCGACCCAGCCCGTGACGGCGAGCGCGATGCACACCGAGAACGTGCCCCGCCCCATCACCATGATCAGCGCGATCAGCAGCAGCAGGTTCGGCATCGAGGCGAGCGTCGAGATCAGGAAGAAGACGAAGTCGTCGAAGCGACCCCCGAAATAGCCGGCGCCGACCCCGAAGATCAGCGCCAGCGGGATCGCGATCGCGCTCGTCAATCCGCCGATCAGGAGCGCCACCCGCGCCCCCTTGAGCGAGAGATAGAGGACGTCGCGCCCCAGGATGTCGGTCCCCAGCAGATGCGTGCCGGGATGGCGCAGCGGATCGCCGCCATAGAACTCGACGTCGGCGAGCGGCGCCGAGTAGCTCGCCTCCTTGGTGTCGAGGAAGACACGATCGAGGATCGAGAGCGGCGCGTTCGGCAGCACGCCGAGGGTGCCTTCCGGAACGCCGCCCTTCCAGGCCACCGAGTCGCAGAGCCCGATCAGCAGGTAGACCCCGACCACCACGACCGCCAGCCGCCGGCGACGCCACACCTCCCCGAAGGCTTCTCGCCAGAGCCGATTGGCGCGCACGACGCGGACGATCCACGCGACACCCAGCCCGAGCGCGACGGTCATGAGATTCGACCAGACGTAGGCGTCGAGCTCGATCATTCCACACGCACTCGCGGATCGACGAGACCGTACGAGATATCCGTCGCCACCTGACCGAGGATGAAGAGCAGCGAGCCGATGTAGACCATCGTGCGCATCGTCGAGAAATCGTTCGCCTGGATCGCGTCGACCATCAGCGAGCCGAGGCCGGGGATCCCGAAGAAGGCTTCGAGCAGCAGCGAGCCCATGAAGAGGAAGGGGATCGCCAGGACGATGCGCGTCAGGATCGGGATCAGCGCGTTGCGCAACACGTGGTGGGTCATGATGCGCGCCTCGCTGGCGCCCTTGGCCCGCGCGGTCCGCACGAAGTCGCGGCTGCTCTCCTCGAGGAAGACCGTGCGGTAGAAGCGCACGTCGCCGCCGATTCCCGAGAGCAGGCCGACGATGATCGGCATGGCGAGGAAGCGCGGCAGCATCAGCAGATCCGTGTCGAATCCCGAGATCGGGTACCAGCGCAGCACCTTCGCGATCAGGAACTGCGCGCCGATGATGTAGAGCAGCGTCGAGACGCTCATCGCCAGCACGCACAGAAAGACGCCCATCCGATCGATGTAGGTCTCCCGAAAGAACGCCACGAGCAGCGAGAGCGGGATCGCCACCAGCAGGCCCAGGACCAGCAGCGGCACCGTGAGCGAGAGGCTCGGTCCCATCCCCGACTTGATGCGATCGATGATCGGCGAGTCGTCGGCATCGGAGAGACCGAAGTCGAAGGTCAGCATCCGCCGGTAATGATCGAAGAGCAGGTTCTCGTCCCAGTCCTGCCAGGGCCAGAGCGGGCGGTCGTAGCCATGATTCGCCTTCCAGACCTCGAGCGCCTCGGGCGGCGCCTTGTCGCCCAGCGCCTTGCGCGCGATGTCGTCCGGCTCCGTGACGGTGAAGAAGAGCAGGAAGAGCAGGAAGAGCACGCCGAATACGACGCCGACTCCGTAGGCGAGTCGCCTGAGCACGTAGGCAGCCATCTACTGTCTCTCCCTGGCGTAGGTGCGGATCCCGGGCAGGACGAGAGCGACCGCGAGCGCGAGCAGCGCCCAGGCCGGCCACTGGATCGGCTCGTTCCACTCACGCCTCAGCCTGCGTCGCGCTTCGGGATCGATGTCCCGGTACTGATAGGTCGGCATCGAGAGTCCCATCGGCTTCACGTTCTTCACCCAGCCGTGGAAGAGCGAGAAGTCCTCGCGATGGAAGAGCTCGATCCAGGCCCGCTCCCGTTCGAGCACTCGGACCATCTCCCGGATCTCGGCGATGCGCTGCGGCCCGTTATCGCGGGCCTTCATCGACAAGAAGAGCTCGTCGAAGCGCGCGTTCGAGAAGTTGGTCCAGTTCGGGCCGCCGTGCTCGCGCGATCCCATCTCGGACCAGAGCAGGAAGAAGAAATTCTCCGGATCCGGATAGTCCGCCACCCAGCCCGCCTCGAAGACCTGATAGGCGCCGCGCCGCATCTTCTCCTGGAGCTGGTTGTAGGTCGTCGCATCGATCCGGACGTCGATGCCGAGATGCTTCCAGGCGCCGGTATAGAACTTGATCTGGTTGAGCCCCGCGGTCGAGGTGTTGGCGGTGTCGAAGGTGAGCGTCAGGGCCTCGCCCGTCTGCGGGTCGATGCCGTTCGGATAGCCCGCCTCGTCCATCAGCAGCCTGGCCCGTTCGAGTCGACCTGACGATAGGGATTGCGGTAGTCGGGGTCGTAGCCATAGATGCCCGGGCGGCAGCACGGACTGGGCCGGCACGCCGCGACCGTTGTTGAAGATCCGCAGGAACTCCTCCACGTCGATCACCAGACTCATCGCCTGTCGGAGCTTGCGGCTGCGCATCGCCGCCCGCGAGCCCGACCACGGGATCGTCCAGGTTGAAGCCGAGATAGAAGACGTCCGGGCGAGACGGCCTTGCCGAGCCGGATCCCCCGCTCCGCCATCTCGGGAGACAGGGCGTCTCCCTGCATGACCTTGTCGAAGCTCTCCTTGATGATGCCGGACGCGTCGTAGTAGCCCTGCAGGAACTTGTTGAAGCGCGGAATGTTCTCCTTCTCGCGGACGACCACGACGCGATCGATGATCGGCAGCGGTCGTCCCGCGTCGACGAGCAGCCCGGCCTCCTCGTCCCCCGGCTCGCCCTCGCCCGGAAAGACCGCCGCGGGCGCTCGCCACTCCGGATGCCGCGCCCCGTACCAGTTCGGATTGCGGGCGAGCACGTAGCGCGCCTGCTTGGCGTATTCCGACAGCACGAACGGCCCCGACCCCACCGGATGGTCATCGAAGCGAGGACGCCCCGCCTGGCCGTCGTACTAGGCGATGGCCTCCCACGGCACGGGGGTCGAGAACTCCATCGCGAACCAGTACTTGATCTGCGGATAGGCGCGATCGAGCACGATCTCGAGCACATGGCTCTCGGGGATCCGCAGCCCCTCGATCCGACCGACGCCGGCATATTGCCGGTCGATCCGTTCGGCCGCGAAGACCGGGTCGGCCTCTCTCCTCGCCACCAGGCGCTCACCGAAGGCCTGAAAGCCTTGGATGTTCGAGAAGGGCTCGATCACCGGGCTGCCGACCTTGGGATCGGCGATGCGCATCAGCTGGAAGGCCACGTCGGCTGCCAGGATCTCCCGCGTACGCCGCCCCGGAGAAGAGAGCTCGAAGCAGTCGTCTTCCGCAAAGAGCAGGTCACGACGGAGCTCGAAGCGATAGAGGGTGCGCCCACCCGGGAGCGCCTCCACCTCCGGCAACGCGACCGCGAGACTCGGAATCAGCTCGAGCGGCCGCTTCAGGAAGTGATAGGTGAGCAGCGTGTCGTAGACCGCCCCCGTGATCGCATGCGCGTTGGTGGTATAGGCGGTCGCCGGATCGAGGGTGCGGGGGGCCTCGACGAAGGAGCTGTAGAGGACCTTCTCGTCACCGGTCTCGGGCGGATAGGGATCATTCGAGCAGCTGCTGAGTGCGAGCGCGAGCGCGCAGACCAACACCCGACCCGGGACACGCACGCAGCGCGACGCCGAGGTCTTCCACGCGTCTTGCTCCCCCCGCGACACCGTCGATCCCCTCCGACACGCCCTCGTGTCCCGTTCGTTCATCCGCCCCGCCCCGCACTGCGCGGCTCGGGCAGCACGAAGAGCCGATCGGACAGGTCGGTCGCGAACATGACGCGCTTCCAGTCGAAGCGCGCCTCGGACAGAGCGGCGGGCGAGCGGACCGTGACCCGCTTCGGGAAAATCACCCCATCCGCACCGTCGAGCGGCTCGTATTGCTCGAAGAGCACCCGCAGCCGGACCTCGCCCGCGCCCTCGAGCGACCGGAGCTCGACGAGTCGTCCAGCCTCGTCGAAGAAGAAGACCTCGCCTCCCTCCGCGAGCGCTGCTTCCCCGACGAAGCAGGCGGGATCGAAGAGCGCGCTCGGCCCACCCGACAGGCAGGCGGCAGAGGGGTCTTCGCTCGGCCATGCGAAGGCGAGCGCGATGCGCCCGTCCGGCTCGAGCCAGACCGCTGAACGTCCGACGCCGGGGGCCGGCTCGGGCGTCCCCAGCAGCACACCGACGGCCTCTTCGGGGGACAGATCGATCTTCGCGAGGTCCCAGAGCAGGCTCGGCGACACGCGGCCTCGGGTGATCTCGCCCGTCGCGGCCTCGAAGAATCCGAACTCCCGTCCGTCGGTGGCGAGGATCGCTGCCAGCTGATCGAAGAGACCGAGGATCTCGAAACGCAGACTCGCGGGCCGCTCGACGACGATCCGCTGGGGACGATTCAGCTGGAAGTCGGGGCCCGTGAGGGCCACGCGCGCCGAGCCGCGCAGGCCCCGGCGGCTGTCGAGCGTCCCGAGATATTCGCCTAGCACGCGATCCGCTCGCTCGTCGTCGATCGCCAGCGGAGTGCCCGCCTTCGAGACGAGCATTGGACCCGCTGGCGGCGCGCTTCGGCAGCCAGCCAGCGCGAGCACGATGAGCAGCAGAGCGATCCCGCCGCTCCGTCCAGCTCGGATCACGGCGCTCAGTTCCGACCCGCGCCGCGCTCGGGCGGTCGCTCCGCGGGCCGTCCGAGGGATCGTCGCAAGCGGTCGAGCTTGTCGAGCAGATCGGGCTGCTCGGCCTCGCGCACGCCCTGGTCGGCGGCCTCCTCGTAGTAGTCGAGCGCCCCTTCGCGATCGCCCCGAAGCAGCAGCACGTCTCCCAGATGCTCGGAAACGACCGAGTCCCCGCCCGTCAGCTCCGAGGCGTGAATCAGGTGCTGCTGCGCGCGCTCGAGCATTCGCAAGGCCTCGTCCTTGCGAGAGGCCTCGATCAGGTCCTCGGCCATCTTGTAGTAGACCCAGCCGAGACTGTCCGTGATGTAGCCGTCCTCGGGCGAGAGCTCGATGGCGCGGCGGATCAGCCTCTCCGCCTCTTCGAGGTTCTCGCCTCGTTCGGCCCAGGAGTAGCCGATGAAGTTCAACGCCGCGGCATTGTCCGAATCGATCTCGAGCACGCGCTGCATCGCCTCGAGGGACTTGTCGACTTCACCCGCCGTGCCGTAATGGACGCCCAGCTGATAGTAGACGTCGAGATCTTCGTCACTTCCGTCGAGCAGCTGCTCGAGAATCGCGATCCCTCCGTCGAGATCGCCGAGCTGAACGCGCAGAGCGGCGGCGTGGAAGTCGAGCTGACGATTCGGCTGCCGCGAGCGAAGCCGATCGATCTCGGCGAGCGCCTCCTCGTAGCGCTCCTCCGACTCGAGCAGCGCCGCGATCTGGACGCGCGCATCGAGGTAGTTGGGATGCTGCGGCTGGATTCGCTCGAAGGCCTCGAAGGCGCCCTTCGAATCGCCCGCCGCCCGCCGGATCTGGCCCAGCGCGAAGGCGAGCTCCGGCTGGTCGGGCTGCCGCGCGAGGACCGCTTCGAGTCGGTCCGCTGCAGCCTCGTAGCGCCCGGCCGAGAACTCGAGCGAAGCCAGGCGCCGCAGCGAGTTCACGTCATCGGGATAGGTCGCCACGATCTCTTCGAAGGTCGCCATCGCGCCTTCGAGATCGTTGGCCTCGAGCTGCGTCTGCCCGAGCCGCTGCAGGATGCCGTAATGGCCCGGATGACTCCGGAGCACCTCGCGGTAGACGGCGATCTCCGCCGCCCGGTCTCCGCGCTGGCGCTCGATCTGGGCCAGGCGCATGTAGAGCAGGAAGTGGTCCGGGAAGCGCTCGAGCCCGCGCCGGACGATGTCCTCGGCCGCGTCGTAGTCGTTCTTCTGCTCGTAGACGGTGGCCAGTCCGAGCAGGCCTCGGAGCTGGTCGGGCTCCATCTCCGCAAGCTGACGGGCGAGGTTCTCGGCCTCGAAGAGATCCCCCCGCTCGATGGCCACCTGGAACAAGGCGTAGGCGGAGTCGGGATCGAGGGGTCGGCCCTCCGCATCGCGGAGCACGCGATCGAGACCTTCGAAGTCCCGCCGCAGTCGGTAGAGACGACCGAGGAAGAGGCGAACGCCCATGTCCTCCGGCGCCAGCTCGAAGGCCCGCTCGGCATGCGCGACCGCGCCCTCGAGGTCATCGAGCTGCCAGGCCAGCCGCGCGAGACGATCCTGGATGAAGGCGGAGTCGGGATCCTTCTCCGCGGCCCGCCGGTACGCCGCACGCGAAAGCTCGAAGTCGGCCTCGATCTGGGCCAGCTCGGCGACGAGCACGTCGTAGTCGGCGGGAGCCTCGTCGCGCACGATGCGCAGGGGCGGAGCCCTGCGTGCTCGCGCAGCCCGTCCGCCGCCTTCGCCGGCGCTGCTCGGACCCCACGACGCGCAGCCACCGGTCGCCAGGGCCGTCGCCAACAGGACGATCGCGGGAAGCAAACCGAGTCGAGCGAATCGGATCTCGGCGGGCCTGACCCACGACATGTCGTTCGCTCTACTCACCCAACCCCCAACGACCATGCGGCCGATCCCCGAAGCCTAGCCCCGGAGCCCGCCGCCCCTGCGGCTCACCACCACCGAGGATCCGTCGATCGCGCGTCGCGTCGATGGAGTGTCGGATCCAGCGCGCCCGCGACAAGCGCTGGCCGCGAGAGATTCACCCTTCGATCCGCTCCTGTCGAGAAACGACACCCGGTCGGGCCCGGGCGTTCGCCCCCGCCCGCCCTTGCGCCGCGGCTCGTCGAATCATCGACGCAATCGGGTGCTGGCTGGAGGACGAGCCCGGTCGCGAGCGGCGACTGCGCCGCCCGGCTCAGTTGCCGAGATAGCCCGACTTCTCGAGATACGCGATCAGGTCGCCCGACGCTCTCTTCGACGCTCTGACCATTCGTGTCCAGCACGATCTCGGCGTTCGCCGGCTCTTCGTAGGGCGCGGAGATGCCCGTGAACTCGGGGATCTCGCCGGCCCGGGCCTTCTTGTAGAGCCCCTTCACGTCGCGGCCTTCGCAGGTCTCGACGCTGGCCTGGACCCAGGCTTCGATGAAGTCGCCGTCGCCCATGATCTTGCGCACCGCGTCGCGGTCGGCGCGGTAGGGGGAGATGAACGAGGTGAAGACGATGACGCCGGCGTCGGTGAAGAGCTTCGAGACCTCGCCGATCCGCCGGATGTTCTCGGTCCGGTCTTCGGGGGAGAAGCCGAGGTTCGAGTTCAGGCCCATGCGGATGTTGTCGCCGTCGAGGATGTAGGTCAGTCGACCGCGCTCGTTCAGCGCCTTCTCGGCGGCCACGGCGATCGTGCTCTTGCCGGAGCCCGAGAGGCCGGTGAGCCAGATGGTGCAGCCGCGCTGACCGAGCAGGGCCTCGCGATCGTCTCGGGTGACCTGGCCTTCGTGCCAGGTGATGTTCTTCGACTTGGGAGTGCTCACTTCGGATTTCCTTCGCTGGGGTCCCGGCGATCCCGGGCTGGGAGTGTTGTTGTCTGTGCGGTCTTCGGTCCGGCGGAGACCGACGACGCTTCGGGCAGAAGCCCGAAGCGCTCGATCGGTCCCGGCGGCCGGTCCTCGAATCACGCGTTCGCCGCGTCGCAGCTGGATCCGACGCGGCGTGTCCGTCCGGAACCGAGCACGCGCCGGGTTCTCTTGTTCGAAGGTCGCCCGCGAGCCCGCCCGTGATCGACCTGGGGGCAGCTGGCGAGACGAAACCTGGACACTGACCGGGGGTCGCGCTGCGGCGGCGGCACTATAGCGGAACGACCCGAGTTCGCTGGACCAGGGGACGGCGCCGGCGCGATCCCGAGCCAGACCGGATCGGGCCGGCCAGCGTCCCGCAGACCTCGGCCCCGCGGGCCGTGTTTCCGATCAGCTCGCCCGGGTGTTGCCGCCCTGCTTCTCGACGGCGGCGACCACCCGCTCGATGGCCACGTCGATCTCGGCCGGCGTATTGCCGCGACCCAGTCCGAATCGGAGCGAGGCACGTGCGAGCGCCTCGGAATGTCCGAGCGCGCGCAGGACGTGACTCGGTTCGGCGCGCGCGGAGCTGCAGGCCGAGCCCGAGGAGACTGCCAGCCCGCCCAGATCGGCGAGCAGGCGCTCCCCGTCCACGCCCTCGATCGACACGTTCAGATTCCCGGGCAGGCGTTCGATCGCGTGTCCGTTCCATCGCAGGCGACCCGGCAGGGCCGCCTCGAGTCCCGTCCGCAGCCGCTCGCGCAGCGCGACCACGCGCAGCGTCTCCTGCTCCCGAAGCTCGAGCGACAGCTCGAGCGCCCGCGCCAGCCCGACGATCAGCGCGACGGGCAGCGTGCCCGAACGCAGCCCGCCCTCGTGCCCACCCCCGTATTGCCGAGGCTCGATCCGGAATCGCGGCGCGCCGCGCCGGCGGACGCGCAGCAGGCCGACCCCCTTCGGCCCATAGAGCTTGTGCGCCGAGACGGACACGAGATCGAGACCCTGACGATCCGCATCGAGCTCGAGCTTGCCCGCCGCCTGCGCGGCATCGGTGTGGAAGGGCACCGGCGCGCTCGCGACATGCCCGGGCGATCGCTTCGATCGGCTGCAGGACGCCGATCTCGTTGTTGGCCGCCATCACGGAGACGAGGCGCGTGTCCGGTCGGATCTGCTCCGCGATCGATTCCGGCGTGACGCGGCCGTCGGGATCGACGGCGAGCTCGCTGATGCGCCAGCCGCGACGCGCCAGCGCTCGACACGGATCGAGCACGGCCGGATGCTCGGTCGCGAGCGTGAGGACGTGACCCGGGCTCGGCAGCAGCGCGTCGGCGATTCCGAGGATCGCGAGGTTGTTGCTCTCGGTCGCACCGCTGGTGAACACGATCTCGGACGGCTCGCGCGCACCGAGCAGCTCGGCCAGACGCTCGCGGGCGAGATCGACCGCCGCCTCGGCCCGCCAGCCGTAGGCGTGGGTCGAGCTCGCGGCGTTCCCGAACTCCGTGATGGAGATACGGAGACATCGCCTCGAGCACCCGCTCGTCGAGGGGCGTCGTCGCGTGATGATCGAGGTAGGGCTGGGCTGTCTTGGGGCCGGCGGGCTGCGACATGACTAGTGACGCGATCACGCGTCGAGGACGTTCGACGCACGGGTCAGCCAGCGAGCGGGAAGATCTCAAGCGGCGAAGGACTGGCCGCAACCGCAGGTATTCGAGGCGTTCGGGTTCTCGATCTTGAAGCCCGACTCCTGCAGCGTGTCCACGAAGTTGAGCCGCGAGCCCACGAGGTAGAGCGCGCTCTTCTCGTCGACGATCACCTTCACGCCCTCCACCTCGATCTCGGTGTCGATGTCGCGAACGGCATCGTCGAAGGAGAGCTGGTACTGCAGCCCGGAGCAACCGCCCGCCGATCACCTTCATGCGAAGGCCATGGGTCTCGAGCTTGCCGTCCTCGGAGAGCAGCGATCGGATCTGTGCGGCGGCTTCCTTGGTGACCTCGATCATCGAGGATCCTCCTGTTCATCGGGAATTCCATCCGGGGCCCCGGACATCCCATTGTCGCTGGCTGGCTTGGACGAAGGTCGGCGGGCAGCGGAGCGCGTGGACAGACACTAGCAGCTTCCGGGGCGAGCTTCCGCGCGGGCCTCCGCTTCATCGACCCCCGCGGCCGAGATCCACAGGAAGATCTCGCGATTTCCCTTGGGTCCCGGCACGCGACAATCCACTCGACCCCGCTCGCTACGCCCCAGGCGATGCGCGGCGGCCGCGACAGCGTCGGCCGCGGCACACCGCAGTGCGTCGTCGCGAACCACCCCGCCCTTCCCC
This sequence comes from uncultured delta proteobacterium, assembly GCA_963698485.1. Taxonomy (GTDB): domain Bacteria; phylum Myxococcota_A; class UBA9160; order UBA9160; family UBA4427; genus UBA4427. The sequence goes on from CAVORA010000017.1 coordinate 15,108, forward strand.
ACCTGCTCCCGACCGACCTCGAATTGGGGCTTCACCAGCAGCAACCAATCGGCACCGGGAGTGCAGGCGTCAAGGGCCGGCAGGATCAGCTCGAGCGAGATGAAGGAGACGTCGACGACGGCCAGCCCGAAGCGCCCGCCGAGCTCGGCGGGGTCGAGATGACGCGCATTGACCCGCTCGCGCACGTCGACGCGCGGGTCGAGACGCAGCCGGGAATGCAGCTGGGAGTGCCCGACATCGACGGCCACCACCGCCACCGCACCGCGCTGCAGCAGGCAATCCGTGAACCCCCCGGTCGACGCGCCCACGTCCAGACAGCGCAGCCCGGTCGGGTCGACCCCGAGGTCGTCGAGCGCCCCCGCGAGCTTCTCGCCGCCGCGCGAGACGAAGCGACGGGCTCCGCCCTTGAGGCGCACCGACCGGTCAGGCGGCACGCGCGTCCCCGCCTTGTCGACGGGAGCATCGTCGACCAGCACGCGCCCCGACAGGATCAGTGCCTGGGCCGCGCTGCGACTCTCCGCGAGACCCTCGCGAACGACCCGCTCGTCGAGGCGCTCGCCCTTCGCGCCCTTCGAGCCCGACCCGGCCGCCGAGGATCGCGGCGAAGCAGCCAAGCCGGCCTCAGTCTTTGGCCGACCGCGCGAGCAGGGCGCGAACGGCCGCCTGGATGTCGCGCGGGGCGATGCCGACGGTCTCCGCCGACTCGCCGTGCTCGATCAGCTCGTCGGGAATCCCGAGCGTCTTGACCGGAATCCGAACCCCCTCCGCCGCCAGCAGCTCGAGCACCGCGCTGCCAAAGCCACCCTGGGCCGAGTGCTCCTCGACCGTCACCAGCACCCGGCAGCGCCGCGCGAGCTCCAGGATCCGCTCGCGATCGAGGGGCTTCACGAAGCGCGCGTTCGAGCACCGCGCAGGCGACCCCCGACGCGGCCAGCTCTCCCGCCGCCTCGAGCGCCGGATGGACGGTATTGCCGATCGCGAGCACCGCCGCGTCGTCGCCGTCCCGCAGCAGCTCCGACTCTCCGAGCGGAATCCGCTTGACGTCGGGATCGAGCGACGTGCCGATGCCGGCGCCGCGCGGGAAGCGGATGGCCGCTGGCCCCGGGTAGTCGATGGCGGTCGCCAGCAGATGCTGCAGCTCGTTCTCGTCCTTCGGCGCCATCACCACCGCGTTCGGCAGCATCCGGAAATACGAGAAGTCGAAGAGCCCCTGGTGCGTCGCGCCATCCGCTCCGACGAGGCCCGCGCGGTCGAGCGCAAAGGTCACGTCGAGGTTCTGCAGACAGACGTCGTGCACGACCTGATCGAAGGCGCGCTGCAGGAAGGTCGAGTAGATCGCGGCGACGGGCTTCATGCCTTCGGCCGCCAGGCCGGCGGCGAAGGTGACGGCGTGCTGCTCCGCGATGCCCACGTCGTAGAAACGCTTGGGCAGCGCTCGCTGGAAACGGTCCAGACCGGTCCCCGAGGCCATCGCGGCGGTGATCGCGATGATCCGCTCGTCTTCGCGCGCCAGCTGGATCAGCGTCTGGGAGAACACGTCGGTATAGGTCGGCGGCGCCTTCTTCTTCGGCGCGAACTTGCCCGACGGGACGTCGAATTGTCCGACGCCGTGGTATTTGAGTGGATCGGCCTCGGCGGGCCCGTAGCCGTGACCCTTCTCCGTGATCGCGTGGATGAGCACGGGACCGGAGCCGTTCGCGACCATCTCCTTCACGTTCTCGAAGGTCTCGAGTACGACGTCCATGCGATGGCCCTGGATCGGGCCGACATAACGGAAGCCGAGGGCTTCGAATAACAAGCCGGGCGAGAAGAAGACCTTGAGGGACTCCTCGGCCTTGCGCGCCCAGTGCAGCATGTCGCCGGGCATGCCAGAGAGGAACTCGCGCGCCCAGCCCTTCATGCGGCGGACCATCGGCGCCGAGAGCTTTCGCGAGAGGTAGGACGAGAGCGCACCGACGTTGGGATCGATCGACATCTCGTTGTCGTTGAGCACGACGATCAGGTTCTTCTCGCTGAGGTGGCCCGCGTGGTTCAGCGCCTCGAAGGCCATCCCGGCAGTCATCGAGCCATCGCCGATCAGCGCGATCACGACGCCATCCTCGCCGCGGTGGAACTTCGCGCGCGCCATGCCGAGCGCCGCCGAGATCGAGGTGCCGGCATGTCCGGCGCCAAAGTGGTCGTACTCGGACTCGCTGCGCCGCAGGAATTTACTCATGCCGCCGCGCTGGCCGATCGTGTCGAAGTCCTCGCGACGCCCGGTGAGCATCTTGTGCGGGTAGCCCTGATGACCGACGTCGAGGACGAGGCGATCCTGCGGCGTGTCGAAGACGTAGTGGATCGCCGTGATCAGCTCGACGGCCCCGAGACTCGACGCCAGATGGCCGCCGGTCTGGGACACGCGGTCGAGGATCTCCTGACGGATCTCGGAGGCGACCTGCTCGACCTGCTCGCGCGGGAGCTTCCGCAGATCGGACGGCTTCGCGATCCCGGGCAGCAGCTTGGCCGCGTCCTGCGGCAGGTTCACGTCGCTCATTTCTTCCTCCGCACCGCGAATCGAGCCAGCGCGCGCAGCGGCTCCGCCGCTTCGCCCCAGCCCGACAGGTGTTCGAGTGCGCGTTCGAGCAGGGCCTCCGCGCCTCGCTGCGCGTCTTCGATGCCCTGGAGTCTCAGGATGCTGGCGGCCTCCTCCGAGTCGGCGTCGAGCAGGTCGTCCGCGATCTGGAATCCGATGCCCACGTCGCGCCCGAAGGCCTCGAGGCGCGCCAGCTCGGCCGGACGAGCGCCCGCGAGCGCCCCGCCCCCGACGATCGCGGCCTGGAAGAGCTCCGCCGTCTTGCGAGCATGAATGGAGGCGAGCCAGGCGTGGCGGGTTCCGCCCGCCGCGTCGCCATCCCCCGCCGTCGCGTCGAAAGCCAGATCGTCGACCTGGCCCCCGACGAGTCCGGCCGCCCCCGCGGCCCGGGCGAGCCGACCGACCACGAAGAGTCGAGCCGCCGCATCGCCACCGACGCTGCCTCGAGACTCAGCGCCACCCGAAGCGGCGCCAGCTCCCGGCGAGGCCTGCGCCGCCAACACGCCGAACGCCTCGGTCAACAGCGCGTCCCCCGCGAGCACCGCGGTCGCCTCGTCGTAGGCGACATGCACCGTCGGCCGGCCCCGACGCAGGTCATCGTCATCCATGCAGGGCAGGTCGTCATGAATCAGGGAGTAGGTGTGGATCAGCTCGACGGCCACGCCGAGCGGCAGCGCCGCATCGACCGGCCCGCCGACGGCCTCCGCCGCAGCGAGCGCGAAGACCGGTCGCAGCCGCTTGCCGCCTGGAAAGAGCAGGTGCCGCATGGCTCCGACAAGGCGCTCCGGCACGGCGCCGCCACCGCCCGACCGGGCGTCGGCGAGACCGGACAGACGCGCCTCGATGGCCTGATCGACCAGCGGAATCCGCTCCGCCATGTACGCATCGACATCCAACGTGCGCCCGTCCCTCGTGTTCGTTTGCCTGCCGCCGGCTGCTCGTCCCCGGCGTTGGCTGTCCAGCTGGCGGCCACCGCCATGCGTCGGTCCTCGAATCAGTCGAAGTCCACGTCCTCGTCGTCTTCCTCGACGCCCGAGTCGATCTCCGGCTCGAAGGGCGCGACGAGCCAGTCGTCCCCGCGCCCGGCCACCAGGATCTCGACGCGTTTCTCGGCGGCCTCGAGCGTCGCCGTGCATTGTCGCGAGAGCTGTACGCCCTGCTCGAAGAGAGCCAGCGCCTCCTCGAGGGGCATCTCCCCCTCTTCCAGTCGACCGACCGTCTCTTCGAGCTGCTCGAGCGCGCCCTCGAAGGAAAGTCCGGTCTCGCCTGGCGCGGTCGCGCCGACCGAACCCGCGTCCACCTGCGCGGCCGTCGGCCCGGCGCTCGGATCCGGCTTCTTGCGGGCCGCGCTCTTCTTCGTCTTCACCATCCAATTTCGACTCTAACCGTGGAGAACACCCTCGTCAACGCGAGAGACGGCTCGAACCCCCCGTAAAACCATCACTTTTTCGGTGCGCCGACCCGCTCGGAGAATCTCGCAGCGCATCCTCAAGCGGACCGCGGATCGTCCCCGAGGCGCGTCACCCGCGCACCGATCGAGCCCTCGGCGAGACGCACGTCGAGCTCGTCTTCGAGCGCGACGTCAGCCGGACTGCGTACGATGCGGCCATCCTGCGCGCGCCGCACCAGACCGTAGCCGCGGCCGAGGACCGCGAGCGGGCTCAGCGCATCGAGCCGCGCCGCCGCTTCCGAGACTCGCCGTCGACGTGCGTCGAGGAGCCGGCGGATCGCCGTCACCCCGGCGACCCGGGCGCGGGCCTCGCGCGTGCGGGCCAGCGCGACCCGTGCCTGGGGACTGCGCGCGCGCAGCAGCTCGCGGAGCGCTGCGACACGCGTCCGCTGGGCGTCGATCTGCTGGTCGATGGCTGCCGACCAGCCGCCGCACATCCCGACCGACCAGGCGCGCCAGCTCGACCCGGTCGGGCAGGACCTGCATCGCCGCCGCGGAGGGCGTCGGGGCGCGAAGATCCGCCACGAGGTCCGCGATCGTGAGGTCCGTCTCGTGCCCGACCCCCGCGACCACCGGAATCCGGGAGCGCGCGATCGCGTGCGCCACCACCTCGGTGTTGAACGCCCAGAGATCTTCGAGGGAGCCGCCGCCCCGCACCAGCAGGATGGCGTCGACGTCGGGAACCTCCGCGAGCCGCGCGATCGCCGCCGCGATCTGATCCGGCGCCGCGTCGCCCTGCACGAGCGTCGGGGAGATCAGGATCGGCGTCGCGGGAAAGCGCCGCGCCGCGACCTGCAGCACGTCGCGAATCGCCGCACTCGTCGGCGAAGTGACCAGCCCGAGTCGGCGTGGAAAGGCAGGGATCGGACGCTTGCGCTCGGCGTCGAAGAGCCCCGCCGCCGCCAGGCGTTTGCGCAGCTGCTCGAAGGCCAGCTGCAGCGCACCGACGCCCAGCGGCTCGAGCTGCCGAACGATCAGCTGCAGATCGCCCCGCGCGGCGTAGATCGAGACCTCGGCCTCCGCGACGACCTCGAGTCCCTCTTCGAGCTCGAAGCGGATGCGACTGGCGTTGCCCCGGAAGAGCGCGGCGCGAAGCTGCCCGCCTTCGTCCTTGAGCGTGAAGTAGGCATGACCCGATCGGGCCTGGTGGAGATTCGAGATCTCCCCCGTCACCCAGACGCGGCCGACCCGCTGCTCGAGCAGGCCCTGCAGTCCCGCGATCAGCTGACCGACGCCGAGGATCCGCCGGTCTTCACGATCCGTCGAGGCGACGCTCAAGGCTCGACGCGTTCCGCCGCCGCGACCGTTGCCCCGTCTGCAGCCTCCGGATCCTCGTCCTGCTGGAGCTGTCGCAGCTGCTCGAAGTAGGTCCAGCTCTTCAGGACCTCGACCGCGCGCGTCAGCTGGGCATCGCCGGCGGGCTTCTCCGGCGGCGACAGGTCACGCGGCGCCCCCTCCCCCGTCTCGTCGTCACCGGCGGCGTCGGGCGCCTGGTCCTGCTCGAGAATCCGCGTCGGCGGCGTCCCGTCCTCCTCGAGCCCCGTCGCATCGCGCTGCGTGAAATGGCCTTCGAGATCCTTCTCGCGGACTCGCCGGCGATTCGGGAAAGCCCAGCTCGGGCTCGTCGCGCTGGCTGACGACCAGGTCGGGAGTGATCCCGACCTCCTGGATCGAGCGACCGGCGGGCGTGTAGTAGAGCGCGGTGGTCAGCCGCAGACCGGCGCCGCCGTCGAGCGGATAGACGGTCTGCACGGAGCCCTTTCCGAAGGTCGTCACGCCGAGCACGATGGCGCGGTGATGGTCCTGCAGCGCGCCCGCCACGATCTCGGAGGCGCTGGCGCTGCCTTCGTTGACCAGCACGACGATCGGATAGTCGGCTTCGAGCACCCCGTCGCTCGAGCGGTACTCGGTGCGCTCGCGCTCGTCGCGGCCCTGGGTGTAGACGACGAGGCCTTCCCGAAGCCACTGGTCCGCGACCTCGACGGCCTGGTTGAGCAGGCCGCCGGGATTGTCGCGCAGGTCGAGGATCAGCCCGGTCAGCTCGCGCTTCGTTCTCCTCCTCGAGGTCTCGCGAGGCGGGCGCGGACGTCACGGCCCGGTGCGCTCCTGGAAGGACGTGATCTTGAGATGGCCGATCCCGGGCTCGACGAGCTCGGACCGCACCGACGCCACCTTGACCGTGTCGCGCTTGATCTCGAAGGCTCGCGGCTCGCTCATGCCCTCGCGCAGGATGTAGATCTTGATCGAGGTGCCGCGCTTGCCGCGCATCAGCGAGACCGCCTCGACGAGCGACATCTCGGTCGTGCCGCGGCACGGCTGGGTCCAGTCCTCGGGCGTCACCGTCGGGCAGATCGACGTGATGCGGTCGCGGGCCTTGATGCCGGCGCGCTGTGCCGGCGTGCCGTCGATCGGCGCGACGACCTCGATGAAGGCGCCGGTCTCCTTCGAGATCTCGATGCCGAGTCCGTGGAACTCGCCCTTGGTCTCGACCTGCATGTCCTCGAAGTCCTCGGGGCTCATGAAGGAGGAGTGCGGGTCGAGGTCTTCGAGGATGCCGCGCATCGCGCTCATCAGCAGCGCGTGCTCGTCGACGTCCTCGACGTAGTTGCCGCGAACCAGCTCGAGCACGCTCGTGAAGAGGCTCAGGTCCTCGTAGCGCTGCGCCCGCTGGTCCCGCTCCTGGTCGGCGGACACCGTGCGACCGACGAGCCCGGTCGCCAGGATCGTGACGGCGATGCCGCAGGCAAAGGCGCCCAGGGATGTGGATTTCGAGTTTCGTCGTGTGCGCACGAATCGAGTGTCTCCAGCCCGAATCGCGCATCCGGGCCGCTGTGGGTTGCTCAGCGGGCGAACACTAGCAGCCCCGACCCGGAGCCCGACTCAGCCGCGCGGATCCAGCAGCCAGGGCTCGGGATCGATCGGCTGCCCGTCCTGGCGCAGCTCGAAGTAGAGACTCGGCCCGCCGAGCGATCCCGTCTCGCCGACCGTGCCCAGCGCTTCGCCCTCCTCGACCGCGACGCCGACCTTCACGTAGATCTCGTCGAGATGTCCGGAGATCGTATGAAAGCCATCGCCGTGATCGACGATCACGATCCGGCCGTAGCCGCGGAACCAGCCCGCGAAGCGAACGACGCCCCCGGCCACCGTTCGCACCGACGCGCCCGCCTGGCGCCGCGAAGTCGACGCCGCTGCGAAAGGTCGTCGTCTGGAACTCCGGATCGACGACCTTGCCGAAGGGCTCCGAGATCGCAGCGCGCACCGGTGGCACGAGCCGGCCCCGCCGCTCGCCGAACCCCGATCCCGCCACGCTGCCACTCGCGGCCGCGCGCGCGCCGAGACTGCGGATGGTCTCTTCGAGCGCTTGCGCGGCCTGCTCGAGCTCGAGCAGCAGCTGCCGCTCGCTGGTCCGGTCTCTGCGAACGCGAACCAGGATCTCGCGCTTGCCCGCCCGCTCGTCGGCGAGTCGCGCCGCCACGCGCGTGAGCTTCGCCTCCGCCGCGGCGCGGTCCTCGACCGCCGCGGCCGCCGCCAGCTGCAGGCTCTCCAGCCTGTCCCGCTCTTCGCCGAAGCGAGCCACCAGCGTCGCGTCGTGCCGCACCAGCACGCGCAGCGCGCTCGCCCGCGAGAGCATCTCCGGCAGTGAGTCCGCCGAGAAGAGCACCCGAACGGGTCCCAGCTCCCCGCCGCGGTAGAGCGCCACCGCCCGCGAGGCGAGCGCCTTCTGCGTCGCGGCCAGGGCGCTCCGCGCGCGCTCGACGCCGGGCTCCAGCTCCGCCAGGCGCTGGCGCGCGGCCCGCGCCTCACGACGCGCCGACTCGCGCTCACGCGTCACCTGCATCAACGTCCGATCGACGTCCTCGAGCTGCTCGAGCAATGCGCGCTCGTCCGCCTCGTGGGAGGTGACGCGTTCGCGGCTGTCCTGGATGCGATCACGGAGCCCCTCGAGCTCCTTGGCACGATCCTGGGCGGGAGCGGCAACGGGTCCACCTAACATGGAGCCGAGCACGAGCAGGACGAGCCACGAAATCCGGCTCCGCCGAAGCAGGCGACGAAGCGACTGCACCCGGTCGAAGTGCCTCCGGATCACGCCTCGCCCCGCCAACCGAAGAGCGCGGTCATCGAGCCCAGCAGCCCGAGTCCCGCCCCCGCCGCAACCAGGGAGAGGGATTCGGCGGTCGTGAAGAAGCGAAGCTCGGCGCGGCCGAGCACCAGCTCGAGTCCGAAACGCACCTGGGGTAGAAGCAGCTCGTACGCGCCGTACACCACCGCCAGCGCCACGATCCCGCCGAGCAGCCCCTGCACCGTGCCTTCGAGCAGGAAGGGCACGCGCACGAAGGTGCGACTCGCGCCGACCAGCGCCAGGATGTCGAGCTCGTCACGGCGTGCGTAGAACGCGAGCCGGATCGTGTTCGCAACGATCAGCAGCGCCGCCAATCCGAGCACGATGCCGATCCCGATGGCGGCCCCGCGAATCAGGGAGACCGCGCGCGCATAGCCCTCGATCCACTCCTGCCCGTGCGCCAGCTCCGCGATCCCCGGCAGGCCGTCGAGCGCCTCGCGCAGGATCTGCATGCCTTCCGCGGTGCGGGAGTCCGGGAGGAGCTTGATCTCGATCGAAGCGGGCAGCGGATTCTCCTCGAGCCCGACGAGCAGCTCCGCACCACCGGCGATGCGTTCGAAGCGTTCGAGAGCGGCCGCCTTCGTCACGGTCTCCACCTGCTCGACACCCGGCGCCGCGGACACGATCTCGGCCAGCGCCTCGAGCTCGGCCTCCGACAGCGAGTCGTCGAGGTAGGCCGTGAGCTGGAGCTCTTCGCCGAACTCGTCGAGCAGGCCCGCCATGTTCTCGACGAGCAGCGAAGCGCTGCCGACCAGGACCAGCACGACGGCGATCGTGAGCACCGCCAGCAGGCTCGTGGTGCTCGCCTGCCGCACGCCCCGAAAGGCGTTCGCGAACGCGAGCGAGATCAGCATCCACACGCGGCTCACGGCATGGCTCCGAGCGCGGCGCCCGCGGCGGGATTGTCCTCGGCGATGCGACCGCCTTCGAGCCTCAGCATGCGCTTGCCGTAGCGATCGATCAGCGAGTGGTCGTGGGTCGCGACGATCACGGTCGTCCCGCGCGTCGCCGCGGACACGATCAGATCCATGATCTCGATCGTGAGCTCGGGATCGAGGTTGCCGGTCGGCTCGTCCGCCAGCAGGATCTCGGGCTCGTTCACCAGCGCGCGCGCCAGGGCGACACGCTGCTGCTCGCCGCCCGAGAGCGACTTCGGGTGATGGAAGCGGCGATGCTGCAGGCCCACCGACTTCAGTAGCTGGAAGACCCGCGCCCGCGCCTCGCGCCGCGGCGTGCCGACCACGTCGAGGGCCAGCCGGACGTTCTCCTCGACCGTGCGATCGTCGAGCAGCTTGAAGTCCTGGAAGACGACGCCCACGCGGCGACGCAGCGCCGGAATCGCCCCCGCTCCGAGCCGCGCCACGTTGCGACCGAGCACGAGGATCTGCCCCTCGCTCGGCTGCTCCGCCGCGAAGATCAGCTCGAGCAGCGTGGTCTTGCCCGCACCCGAGGCCCCGGTCAGGAAGACGAACTCGCCGCGACGCACCTCGAGAGACACGTCGTGCAGCGCGTACTGCCCCGCCATGTAGGACTTCGAGACGTGATACATGCGGACCGGCGCTTCACCGGTCGCACTCGTCGCCCTGCGCCTCACGTCGCCCGACGCCTTTCTTGGGGGGTGTGCTGGTTGCGGGCCGGGCCCTGGCGCTTCGAGCTGCTGGCTCGCCGAGACCCGATCCGCTGAATCGACGCCCCGTGTCGCACCGACCGGGCGCTCACTCGTGAGAGAATGACGGCGGCGGGCGCGAAGCGCCAGCGCGATGCCCGCAGCGGCAGCCGATCACTTGCCCGACCGCTTCCTCTTGTTCCGCGCGTTCTCGACCAGATAGTCGAGCACCATTTCGTCGAGCGGCTTCTCCGCGGCGACCCGTTCGCCGAAGACACGCGAGAGCCGGGACGCCACGGGCTGCGTCTCCTCCGCGATCGGACGCGGATTGTCGAGCCGCGTCGGCTCCGCCTGCGCGGGAGAAGGCGCTGAGGCGGACGAAGGGGATGGCACGGGCGGCGCGGGCCGCGCTCCGACGGGCGAATCGGCCGCGCTCGGGCGAGGGGGGCGTTCCTCCTCGGTGATCGGCTGTGCATCGGCCGCGTCCTGCGCGGCCTCCGACTGGAAGACCCCTGCGCCCATCCGCTGCTCGATCGCCGTATCGTGCTCACCGCGCGAGAGCTGCCTGAGCATCGACTTGTGCTGGCCCTCCATCAGCTTGCGGATGGCCATCTCGAGCGACTCGGCTGCGTGCTCGGCGATCAGCTCGGAATAGTCGCGCTTCTCCGAGGCCATGATGTTCCCACCATGGAAGAGGTGTGTGATCACGTGCGGGTTCTCGAGACCCGAATCCTCGGTCTGCACGTGGAAGAGCACGCCGCGATAGCGAAAATTGGTATTGAAACCCGACTGCATCGCGCGCGCGCCGCTCCCCTGCATCGAGAAAAGATTCCGCGACCGCCGACCGGCGCGTCGCTCGAAGATACTGCTTGCCGCCTCCGCTCCGCGGAGGCCCCCGACCGTCGACCTCGCAACGGGCACAGCACCCTGCTCATCGGGTCGCCGAGAGCGAATCTGAAAGGTGCCGAGTCCGCGCGCTCCCAAAAGGCGAGGGCTTAATCCCTCGATCTCTCGATCGAACCGACTTCCGAGCCGACCTCGCCCCGGCCCCCCTCGCTCCCCACATGATGAGCCGGGCCCGGATCAGGGCCGGACGGGCGTACCCGTCCGACCCGATCCGGACCTCGAGATCTCGAGCGCGGATCGCTCCGCTGGCCCTCAGCCGAGAACCGAGTCAAAGGCCTCTTCACTGAAGCCCACGATCGTGGTCTTCCCGACGCGCAGCGTCGGCGCCCGCAGATTGCCGGTCGGGCCGAGCATCTTCTCGGCCACCTCCGAGACCGCCGCGCTCTTCATGTCGAACACGTCGAGCTTCTTGCCCTTCGCGACGTACACCTTGGACGAGCCCTTCGCGATCTCCTTCGCATCGGACGCGCCGAGCTTGCGGCTGGCCGGAATCTCTTCCTTGATCTGAACCTTCTTGGCATCCAACACCTTGGACGCTTTGGTGCAGCTCGTTCAACCCTTGCGGAAATAGTACCAGTCGACCTTCTTGGCCATGATCGATGCCTCCTCGTGATTCTTCGAAGCCCGGCGAGACCGTCATCGGAGCCGGGGCGGCGGCAGTCTACCGATCTCCGCGCGATCGCACCGCGCCCCGGTCCCGTCCGCCGCTCGCCAGACCGAGCAGTCCCAGGCCCATCAGCAGCGCCGAGCCGGGCTCCGGCACGGGCGCGAAGGGCGCAACGCCCGGCGTCGGCGTGACCAGCACGCTGAAATCGAGTGCGTTGTTTCCGCTGTCGAGATTCGCGAAGACGCGGGCGAGGCTCGATCCGGCGGACGCATCGGGCGCCGGGTCGCCCTCCCCCGCGAAGAACTCACCCGGCGCGAACTCGCCGTAGCCCAGCGCATCGACGATCGTCTCCCCCTGCCGCAGAACGACCGAGTCGGGTCCGTTCTGGAAGTCGAAGTTGGCCAGCAGGTCGGCTCCAGCAACCGCGGTCGTGCCTTCCGCCGTCGCGTCCGCCAGCACGAAGAGGCCGTCCGCGCCGAAGAGCCCAGCGAGTGCGATCGAAGGACCCGACGCCCCGTTGCTGCCATTGATGCCCTCGATCAGATAGCCGTCGAGGGAGGCACCGGGGGCGCCGGCGAGCTCGACGAAGCTCTGACCATCGTCCGAGCCCGGCGCGTCGTAGTAGACCTCGGAGATCCACGGCATGGCCGTCGCCCCGCCCACGATCGACACACCCAGGAAGAGCACGCCCGCCAACTCGCTCGCAAAACCGATCATTCGAAAACTCATCTCATACTCCTGTCGATTCGGGGACCGGGGTTCCGGGGCTGAAATTCGAGCGGCTCTCCTGACCCGCCGGGTCGAGCGAGGCCGCGGCGCAGCGAGGGGATTCACGGGGGACTCGGTTCCCGCGAGGCTGCCAGCGGATCGACGCGCCAGCGCGAGATCCAGCCGCCCGTCCATGCATCGAGACCAGCGTCGATCTCCCTCGCCCGCCAGATCAGGCGATCCGCTTCGTCGGCCTCGAGCGGCCGCGGGCCCTCGAGCGTCGCGCGCAGGCGCTGCCGCTCGAAGTAGAGCTGATTGATCTCGTCGGCGACGTCGTCCCTGAGACTCACGACCTGCCGCAGCTCGCGAGACAGATCGACGCTCTCGAGCGGATAGACGAGGCCGCCGAGGTCCCAGTCGAGGACGATCGAGGCATCGATGCGGCGGTCCCGATCTCGCGCGCGGTCGAAGAGATAGCGGGTGTCGCCGGACAGGAAGGCCTGATCGTGGTCCCGTGCGTCGCCCTCGTCGAGCTCGACGCCAAAGCGCAGCTGCAGATCGGGCAGGCGCGCGCGCTTGCGCAAGCCCGACCAGAGCCGGGCTGCCCGCGCCGCGTCGAGCCCCGTCCGGCGCAACGCGCGGCGACGGATCTCCTCGACCGGAGGGTCCGTGGCGAGGGACTCGATCGGAATCGGCTGGATCCGCGACTCGCTGGGCGGCCACGCCTCCGCCGTTCTCTCGAGATCGCGGGCGCCGCCGACCGGCATCGCCCGATCCAGGGCGAAGAGTCCCGATCGACAGAGCGCGAGCCAGGGTTCCGCGCCAGCGAGATCGCGGCAGTCCGCGCTCCCGACCGGGGGCAGCGTGCGCGCATAGGGCCCCTCGAGCCCGGACGACGCGAAGACCCCGTGATCGGTGGCGAGCATTGCACCCTCCCGCGACCATCCGAGCGCCCGGATCTCGGCCCCGGGCGCGAGCACCGGGCGCGACAGCTGCCAGGCGACCCCGGGCTCGCCTCGCACACCGACCGCTTCGAGCCTCCGGATCCCGATCGCGTCCGGATACAGAAGGGCCATTCGTCGCCCCGAGGGATCGAGCGCCAATGCCACGACCGCGCGCTCGGAGGCAGGACGAGGCAGGCCGATGCGCTCGCGACCCAGCACGCGCAGGCCGCTGGTCGTGACGAGGCCCCAGATCCGGATCAGCTCGTTCGCTCCGAGCAGCCAGGCCTCGGCGACGCCACCCGGCCGGATCACACCACTTCGCCCGGACGTCTCCCCCCCGCCACTGCGCAGCAAGACCCTGCTGATCGCGCTCGAGACGCCGGCACCCGCGAGAGGTTGGAAGATCTGTCCGACCGTCGACCAGTACGCGCCGGTCGCGGTGGCGAGGAGCAGAACGCTTCCGGACACGACGAGATCATGGATCTCGGGATTCCCTGCGGCGCCCTGCAGCGCTCGCCTAACAGGACGACCACCGCTTTCCCAGCGATAGAGACCCTCCGACGTGCCGATCCACAACACCGCGCGCTCGTCGAAGGCGAGCGCGCGGACCGGCGGCAGCACCGCCCGCTCCGGCGCCCGCAGCCCACCTCCCGCCGCCGCTTCATCGTCTGCCGGCCCCAGCCACGAGACACCCGAGGCGTCCCCGATCGCCACGTCCCCACGAAACGACCTCGCCAGGCGATGGGGCTCCGCGGAGGGTCGTACGCTCAGCAGATGACGCTGCCACGTCGCCGGGGACTCCGGAGACGAGAGGGCTCGCGAAGGCTCTTCGCCCGTCCCCCTCGACTCGGCGCGGAGATCCGAGGCAGCGAGCCAGCACCCCAGGACGACGAAGGCCATCGCCATCGCCCTCCGCAGCCGACCGTCTCTGCCCCACGCCCAGCCCAGCGTCGGTATCCGGAGGCGCCCAGCGCACGCCTGTTCCGGCCCGAACGGCCAGGTTCGATGCAGACGATGTCCTCGGGAAGCAGCCATGCCCCGTCCCAAAGCAAGGGTCATGCCCAAGCTCGAGGGGCGCTCGAGCGCTCCCGGCGCCGCCGAAGCGTCGAATCGTGAATCGCGGTTGGCGCCGCGATCGCGCTTCCGGGTTCACATCCGGCGATCCGCCGCGTGGCCCGCTGGCTTGACGCCGCCGCGTGGCTCCCGAAGACTCGACGCGATGATCTCAAGCCGTCACCCGTCGACCGCTCGCCGCGCTCGTCCCCGCGGAGCAAGCCCCGGTGCGGAGACACCCGGCGGCAGGAAGCGCGCGGCGCGATCGGGTCGACGGAGCACGATCCTGCTGGCCATCACGACGGGCGCTCTCGCGACCGCGTGCCTCTCGGGTGGCACCCCGCCCGGCGCCGGCAGCGCCCTGGACGCCAGCGCCCGCGAGGAGGCCCGAGCGCGACGAATCGAAGTTCTCGAGACCGAGATCGCGGAGGATCGTCGCCAGCTTGCCGATCTCGTCGCGGATCCCACGATCGAGGACGAGCAGGTGCTTCACGAGAACCCCACGCTGCGCGCGCTGGCCTCGCGGATCGCCGAACGAACGGAGGAGCTCGAGCGACTTCAGGCGGGCCTCGACGGAAAGGCGGCGGCACGCTGAGTCCCGGACCCGTTTTCGAAGACCGGCTCGGAAGCAGTCCGCATCACGTGTCGGCCCGATAGACTAGGCGGCACGATGGCCTCGCATTCCTCCGCACAGAAACGGGCTCGACAGGACCCCGGCCGATCCCCCGACGCCGATCCGGGGCAGGTCGTCGTGCTGGCCGGGGGCGTGGGGGCAGCCCGCTTCCTGCGCGGCATCGTTCGCGCCGTCCCCCAGGAGTCGATCAGCGTCATCGTCAACACCGGCGACGATCGCCGCTTCTACGGCGTCCACGTCTCGCCCGACATCGACATCGTCACCTACACGCTCGCCGAGCGCATCGATCCCGAACGCGGCTTTGGGCTCGCGGGCGATACGCACCGACTCGTCGACCGATTGGCCGCGCTCGGTCACGAGACCTGGTTTCGACTCGGCGACGCCGACTTCGCCAATTGCCTGCACCGCACGCTGAGACTCGACGCGGGAGTCGGTCTCGACGTCGTGACCGACGAGCTGCGGCGCGACCACGGCCTGGCCCTCCGCATCCTGCCCATGTCCAACGATCCCTGCCCCACCTTCGTCGAGCTCTCCGGCGGGCAGCGCATGCACTTCGAGGAATATCTCGTGCGCGATGGCGCGCCGACCGACGTCGAGGCCGTCGACCTGTCCGCCGCCGCCGCTGCACGGCCCGCACCCGGTGTGCTCGACGCGATCGCCGCCGCGGACACGATCCTCGTCTGCCCGAGCAATCCCGTCGTCTCGATCGGACCGATCCTGGCGATCCCCGGCATTCGGGCGGCGATCGAGGCGAGCCGCGCGCCGGTGGTCGGGGTCTCGCCGATCGTGGGCGGCGCGCCGATCAAGGGACCGGCACACACCCTGCTGCGTGCGCTCGACGTCGAGGTCTCGGCGCTCGGTGTCGCGCGCTTCTACGCGGACTGGATGGACGGCTTCGTCTTCGACGAGCGGGACGCAGCGCTGTCCGCAGAGATCGCGGCCCTCGGCCTCGAGATCGCTTCCGTCGATACGATGATGGTGGATGCCGCAGTCTCGCGTCGGGTGGCCGAGGCGGCGCTCGACGTGGCAGCGCGCCTTCGATGAGCACGGACCACTCCTCACCCCCGCGCTCCTCGAAAGTGCAGCGCGGGGGATCCGGGCGGACGGTGGCGCTGATCCCGGTCAAGCGGCTCGAGCAGAGCAAGTCGCGGCTGCTCTCGAGCCTGCCGGATGCGAAGCGCCAGGCGCTGACGCTGGCCATGCTCGAAGATCTGCTCGCCGCGCTCGAAGCGACGCGCGGGCTCGATCAGATCGCTGTCACGACGCCCGATCCGATCGTGGCGAAACGTGCCGAAGCGGCGGGCGCGACGATCCTGATGCGACCGGAGCCCGGCCTGAACGCGGCGCTCGAGGACGGCCGTGAACGACTCACGCAGACCGCGGACAGCCGGCTGCCGCCCGCCGAGCAGGATGCGATCCTGTTCGTGTTAGGCGATGTCGCGGGCGCGCTGCCCGAGGATTTCGAGCGGCTGCTCGCGGCTGGCGCCGCCTCGGAAGAGCCCGGCGTGTGGCTCGCCCCCTCGGCCGACGGCGGCACCTCGGCCCTGCTCCAGCGCCCCGCCGGCGTGATCCCCTGCTGCTTCGGGCGCGACAGCGCCAAGCGACATCGAGAAGCGGCCGCCGAGGCCGGCGTCGCCTACCACGAGCTGCCCCTGGCCTCACTGGCGATCGACCTCGACCAGCCCGAAGATCTCGAGGCCTTCCTCGCGACGCGCGGCGGGGGCACACGAACCCGCGCGCTGCTCGAAGCGGCGCGCCGCCCCGAACAGGAAGAGTCGTCTTGAGCGAAGAGCCCGAAGCGAGCGGGGTCCCCGATGCCCTGCGCCTGATCCCCCTGCGCGGTCTGCCGGAGGTCACACCAGGCACCGACCTGGCGACCCTGATTCGCGACGCGGCGCGCGAGGCCGGCCACTCGCTGGCCGGTCGAATCGTGGTGATCTGCCAGAAGATCGTCTCGAAGGCAGAGGGCCGGCTGGTCGCGCTCGCCGACGTCGATCCGGGTCCGGAGGCGCGCGAGATCGCCGCCGCCCACGGCCGCGATCCCCGCCAGGTCCAGATCGTCCTCGACGAGAGCGTTCGCATCGTCCGCCGCGGCAACAACGTCCTGATCACGGAGACACGCCACGGCTTCGTATGCGCCAACGCCGGCGTCGATCTCTCCAACGCGCCCGGCGAGGACATCGCCGTGCTCTTGCCCGTCGACCCCGACGCCTCCGCCCGCCGCCTCTACGAGGCGCTCTCGGAGCCGGGCGCGCCCACTCCGGTCATCATCAGCGACACGTTCGGGCGGCCCTGGCGTGACGGACTCGTCGACGTCGCGCTCGGCTCGGCCGGGCTCTCGCCGATCCGCGACGACCGCGGATCGCGCGATCGCGCGGGGCGCGAGCTGCTCGTCACCCAGCCCGCGACCGCCGACCAGCTCGCGGCGGCGGCCGGATTGCTGATGCTGAAGAGCGCCGGGATCCCCGTGGTGCTGATCGAAGGTTTCCCGATCGAGGGCGACGGCGCCGTGCGCCAGATCCTGCGCGACCCGGCGACGGATCTCTTCCGTTAGGCCGACACTGATGTGAGTCGGGCATCAGTCGGAGCGCTCGTCGCCGCCGTCGATGGATCCAACGGCATCGTCCGCGCTCGTCTTCTCCGCCTCGTCCCGGTCCTGGAAGCGCTCGGGATAGGCGTGTTCGAAGCAGGTTCGCCAGACGAGCTCGAGACCCTCCCCGCTCTGGGAGGACGTCGCGATCGGCTTGCCGAACTCGCTCCCGATCTCCGCCTGCAGCTTGCGGATCCGCTCCTTGCGCTTCATCAGCTTGAGCTTGTCCGTCTTCGTGAGGACCACGCGACCCGGCACCGACCGCTCGGCCAGCCAGCGCAGCAGCAGCCGCTCGTCGTCGCTCCAGCTCCGGCGAAGGTCCTGGAGCACGATCGCGAGACGCAGCTCCTCACGCTTGGCGAGATAGTCCTCGGCGAGGCGCTGCCAGCCCGCTCGCTCCTGACGGGACACCTTGGCCCAGCCGTAGCCGGGCAGATCGACCAGACCGATCTCGCCCCGATCCGTGCGAAGGCGAAACAGCACGAGCTCGCGCGTCTTGCCCGGTGTGCTGCTGGTGCGCGCCAGCTTCTTGCGCCGGGCAAGTGCATTCAACAGGCTCGACTTTCCGACGTTCGAGCGCCCGAGGAAGGCGATCTCGGGGAGACCGCTGGGGGGCAGCTTGTCGACGCGCGGGGCCGAAGCAATCAGCTCGGCTTCGAGGATCTTCATGCGCGGCCTTCCCGTGTCTTTGCGCCGGACCGCACGGTGAGATCTTCGAGCACCGGAGCGAGACGCGCGAGCGCCGTCTCGAGCGTGTCGCGATCGATCGCATAACAGAAGCGCAGCCAACCCTCCGCTGCGACGCCGAAATCGATGCCGGGGGTCACGCCGACATGGGCGCGCTCCAGCAGCTGGAAGGCGAGGCGGCGGGAGTCGTCGTCGAAGGCCCGCGCGTCCGCGAGCACGTAGAACGCGCCCTCCGGCCGCCGCTCGACGCCGAATCCGAGCTGCCTCAGCCCCTCGACCAGCCGGGTCCGCCGCGTGTCGAGTGCTGCGACCATCTCGCGAGTCATCTCTCCGCCCTGCTCGAGGGCGGCGATCCCGGCGCGCTGCACGAAGGCGCTCGCGCAGATGAAGAGATTCTGCTGGAGGATCTGGAGCCGCCGCATCGCACTCTCGGGCGCGACCACCCATCCCAGCCGGAAGCCCGTCATCGCGTAGCGCTTCGAGAAGCCGTCGAGCACGAAATGCCCGTCGCCGAGCGTGAGGGCCGAGGTGGTTTGGTGGCCGTCGTAGACCAGCCCGTCGTAGATCTCGTCGGAGACCAGCGTCGGGCCGAGGCGGGCGAGCCGTTCCATCACGTCGCGCGGCTGCACGGCGCCGGTGGGATTGGCGGGCGAGCCGATGATGATCGCCTTCGTGCGCGGCGTGACCGCGGCGGCGACGCGATCGGGGTCGACGTGCCAGCCGTCCCGCGCGTCGCTCGGGACGAAGACGGGCGTGCCCCCGTAGAAGCGCACGAAATTCGGATAGCAGGGGTAGTGCGGCGTCGGGATCAAGACTTCGTCGCCCGGCTCGATCAGGCAGGCGAAGACCATGGTCATCGCGCTCGACGTGCCCTGCGTCACCAGGATCCGATCGGGCGAGACCGATCGACCGAAGCGATGCTCGAGATCGGACGCGATCGATTCTCGCAGGGGCCACAGCCCTCGACTGTCGGTGTACTGGGTCTCGTCTCGGAACAGGGCCTCGGCGCAGGCGCGCGTGGCGGCCGCCGGGGGCGCGAAGGCCGGCTCGCCCAGCTCGAGGTGTGCGATGTCGATCCCGTCCCGCTCGAGCTCGGCGGCCCGCTCGAGGACTTCCATCGCCAGAAAGGGCTCGAGTGCCTCACACCGGGAGGTCCAGAGGGGCGGCTCGGCGGGATTCGGCGTGGGCATGCCTTCCCGAGTAGCCCGACGGGCATCGGGCGTCAAGGCAGCCAATCGCCCAAGTGTCTGAAATCAAAGCCATTTTTGGATCGACGAGCTTTGACACACCCGTGACCGGTCGCTAGTCTCCGCCCGTCATCAGCGATCCTCGGGTCGCTCGAGCCCCGAAGAGTCCGCTTTCACTGCTCCGCGCTCCGGCCGCTCGTGCCGCCGGAGCAGATTACGGGATCAAGACCGATGTCCTCATTCCGAATTCCGAAGGGTGTCCAGATCGCCATCGGCGCCGGCGCCATCGCACTGCTGCTCGGCTGGTACGGCATGAGCCAGATCGACGACGGTCTCTCGTTTCAGTACTTCCAGGACCTCGACGACTTCCACGCGAGAGCCACCCAGATGGTCGGCAAGTCCGCTCGGGTGCACGGCTACGTCGCCAACCAGTCGATCGAACGAGACCTCGAAGGCAAGCGAGTCCGCTTCGCAGTGCAGAACCATCCGCCGCATCAGGGCGGACCCGTCGGTGAAACGCTCACGGTCGTCTACGAAAGCCTGGAGACGCCCGACCTGTTCAAGGACGGCGCCGAGGTGGTGGTCGAGGGCCATCTCGTCCTCTCCCGCGGCACCCCTGTCTTCGAGGCCAACAACCTGATGGCCAAATGCCCGTCCAAGTTCCAGGCAAAGGCCGGTCCCGCCCCCGGGCCCAGCATCGAGCTCTGAACGCCCCTGGCGGTCCGATGACCGCGAACTGATTGGCCGCCCGGCCCCGCCTCTGCGGGCCTGTGGTCCCTGACATCGACGCCTCGCCGACGACCCGAACCGGTCGATCGGACGGAGGCGCGGAGAAAGCAGCTCCATGGCCGATCTCGGTTTCTACGCACTTCGACTCGCGCTGTTCCTGTGCGTGCTCGGCATCGGCGCCGGGATCTACGCGGGCGTCGCCCGACGAGGGGAGTGGACGCGCGTTGCCGAGCGCGCCGTCTATCTCGTCTTCGCCGCCAGCTCACTCGCGATGCTCGCGCTGTTCTGGGCGCTGGCGACGAACGACTTCTCGCTCTCGTACATCGCGCAGCACTCCGCGCGAACGATGCCGCTGCACTATCGGCTGGGCGCTCTGTGGGGCGGACAGGCCGGCTCGCTGCTGCTCTGGGGGTGGATGTTGACGGCCTACGCGTCGGTGGCGGTGGCCGGCAATCGATCGCAGAACCGGAATCTGATGCCCTGGGTCTGCGTGGCGATGCTCGCGAATGCCGCCTTCTTCCTGTGGCTGGTGAATTTCGAGACGCTCCCCTTCGAGCGTGTCCCGCACGTCGATCGTCTGTCGGACGGGAACGGGCTGAACCCGCTGCTGCAGCATCCTGTGATGCTGATCCACCCGGTGATGCTCTACACCGGCTTCACGGGCTTCGCCCTGCCCTTCGCCTTCGCCTTCGCGGCGCTCGTGACCGGCGAGCTCGGCACGACCTGGTTCCGAACGACGCGGCGCTGGACGCTCTTCGCGTGGAGCGTGCTCTCCGTGGGCATCATGTTAGGCGGACGCTGGGCCTACGAGGTGCTCGGCTGGGGCGGCTACTGGGCCTGGGACCCGGTCGAGAACGCATCGTTGATGCCGTGGCTCGCGGGGACCGCCTATATCCACTCGGTGATGATCCAGGAAAAGCGCGACATGCTGAAGACCTGGAATCTCGTCCTGATCGGGCTGACCTACGGGCTCTGCCTCTTCGGCACCTTCCTGACGCGCAGCGGCGTCGTCCAGTCGGTCCACGCCTTCACCAACTCCGACAGCTTCGGCCGGATCTTCCTGTCCTATGTCGTCATCACGCTCGCCGCCTTCGTCGTCGCGCTGCTCTATCGCCTGCCGAAGCTGCGGACGTCGAACAAGCTCGAGAGCGTGTTCTCACGCGAGGCCAGCTTCATCATCAACAACTGGATCTTCATGGCGATCCTCTTCGTCGTGTTCGTCGGCACGATGTTCCCGGTCTTCACCGAGGCGGCGGGCGGCGTCCGGCGCATTCTGGGCCCGCCCTACTTCAACACCTTCGCCGGGCTGCTGGCGTTGATGCTGATGGTGCTCACGGGCATCGGCCCCTTGATCGCCTGGCGCCGCGCGAGCTGGGCCAGCCTGAAGCGGCAGTTCGTGCTGCCCGCGGCGATCGGCGTCGCGACGACGATCGGCGTGATCGTGCTCTTCGGCTTCGAGCCCGGCTACTGGGCGATCTCCGCCTGGGGCCTGGCGGGCTTCGTGATGACGACGATCGCCCAGGAGTACGGCCGCGCGGTCGGCGCGCGCATGCGGCGACTGAACGAGAGTGCCTGGACGGCGCTGCGGACGCTGCTCCGGCGCAACCAGCGCCGCTACGGCGGCTATATCGTGCACGCCGGCGTGATCGTCCTGCTGCTCGGCATCTCCGGAGCCGCCTTCAACGAGGAGAAGCTCGAGAACATCCGTCCCGGAGACTCGACGTCGATCCAGGATTTCCGGCTCCACTATCTGACCGCGGATGCGATTCCGGCTCAGCATTACGGCGGCGCCAAGGCACGCCTCGCGCTGTATCGCGGGGGCGACGAGCAGGGGCGCGGAGGCAAGCCTCTGGCGGTGATGACGCCCGAGAAGCGGATCTACTGGCTCGAGCAGCAGCCGAACTCGATCCCCTCGATCTACTCGAGCTGGCGTGAAGATCTCTACGTGATCCTGACGGCGGTCGAGCCCGACGGCTCGGCCACCTTCAAGATCTATCACAATCCCCTGGTCAACTGGGGCTGGGCGGGCGGCGGCATCTTCGTCTTCGGCTGCCTGATCGTGCTCTGGCCGCATCCCGAGCGCGCGACGACGCGAGAGGCCCAGACATGAGCCAGGCCGATCGCGCCCGGACGTTCGCTGCCGGGCGTGCGCTCCCCTCTCTCGTCTCGCCGCCGCGCCGCCGCCATCTTCGTATCCCGATCGCAACGAGCCTGGTCTGCGCGTGGCTCTGCCTCGCGTCGGCCGGACTCGGCTGGGCGCAGCATTCCGGCGACCCGGGCAACGCGCCGCCCCCGCCTCCAGGACCGGGCGAGCTCACGGTCCAGATCCTCAGCGACGGCGGCGACGAGTCCCTCGAAGGCCTCTCGATCGCGCTCTACGCCCTGGCACCCGATGGCACGCCTGGCCTGACCAACGGCGTCACGGATGCAGAAGGACGCTTGACCTTTCGCGGCATATCGAACGACCCCGGCATCATCTATCTCGTCGGCGCAAGGTACGCCGGCATCCCCTTCGGCGAGCGCATCGCCTTCGAGCCCGACTCGACCCGGGCGCTCGTCGAGATCGAGGTCTCCGCGCCGACCGATCGGGTGGAAGGCGTGCGCGTCGAGGAGCTGCGTGCGCGCGTAGACTGGATGGGCGATCGCATCGTGGTCACCGAGATCCTGCGCCTCGAGAACGCCGGCGGTCGCGTGATCCAGCTGCCGCGGGGCGAGCCGGACGAGAGCATCATCCGACGTCGCCTGCCCGCCGAGGCCCGCGACTTCTCCTCGGGCCCCAGCTCGCTGGGCGATGGACTCGCCCTCGAAGACGGCGTGATCCGATTCTGGGGGCCTCTCTACCCCGGCGAACAGAGCGTCGAATATCGCTACAGCCTGCCCGTCGACGGAGCGAGCGAACAGACATCCGGGCCGCGCATGCTCTCGCTGCCGATCCAGCTCCGAGAGGCCGCGGGGCGAGTCGTCGTGGTGGCGGGCACGACGGGGATCGAGGTCTCCGGCGCCGACCTGATCCCGTCGCGCGAGGTCCAGTCCGACACGGGCGAGCCACTCTCCTCCTGGGCCCGCGGTCCGGTCGCGGCCGACGAGCGGATCGACATCGCGCTGACCCTGCCCGAGAGCCGCCTCGATCCGACCGCGCTCAGTCTGCGACGCGCCGACACCTGGCTCGAGCTCGACGACACCCGACTGACCGCGACGGTCGATCTGCAGCTGCTCGTCGAGCCGGGAGCACCGGTCTCCGGGACGCCCGATGCGCCCCTCATGCACGTCTCGATCCCGACGGGCGCCACCCTCGAAGGCGTCGCGCCGGAGACCCAGTCGATGGGCCTCGTCCCGACCGAGGACGGCGGCTTCGACGTGATCGGTCCGATCGGCCCGGGCGAGCATTCGGTCGGGTACTCGTACCGGATGCCGAGCTGGCGCAGACGGCGTGAAGCTCGACATGCGCTTTCCGCGCGAGGTCGCCACGCTGAACGTCCTGATCGCCGACACGGGCCTGGCCCTCGACAGCGAGCGGCTCCATCGGCGCCGCCCCTT
Organism: uncultured delta proteobacterium; assembly: GCA_963698485.1. GTDB lineage: Bacteria > Myxococcota_A > UBA9160 > UBA9160 > UBA4427 > UBA4427. The sequence goes on from CAVORA010000017.1 coordinate 38,438, forward strand.
CCGCAACGGCACCCGCAACTACCTGCATCGCGAAGCCTTCAACGTCGGCCCCGACGAGATCGTCGATCTCGAGATCGAGCCGCTCAGCGGCGAGGGGCTGCCGCAGCAGGCCTCGATGGCGCTCGTCATGGCAGGCGCTGCCGCCGCCGGTCTCTTCCTGATGTCGCCGCTCAGGCGGAGCACCCGACGCCGCGACGAGGAAGACGTCGCGCTGACTCGCCTCCGCGACGAACGCGAGGCCGTCTACACGGCGATCGCGGATCTCGAGCACGACTTCGAGACCGGGAAGCTCGACGAATCCGACTATGACGAGATGCGCGACGAGCTGCGGGGTCAGGCGATCGAGCTGCTGCGTGCGGAGCGCGCCGAGGACAGTCCGGCGGAGACGCCTCCTCCCTCGACGCCGGCGATCATCACCGCGGCCACGACGAGGATCGCGGAGGCGAAGGCCCCCGTCACCGAGAGTCCGCCCGCCCCGGGCATCACGCAGACCCCGACGACGAGCCGGTTCTGCCCCAGCTGCGGGGGACAGATCGACGCGCGCTGGCGATTCTGCTCTCATTGCGGCGGCGCGCTGCAGCCCGCGACGACCGACCCCGAGGCAAGCGCGGAGCACCGCGGGTGAGCTCGATCCGGCTGCGGGGTGACGCGATCGAGAAGCGCTACGGGCGCGTCGCGGCCCTCCGCGGAGTGGATTTCGAGATCGGTCCGGGCGAGTCGGTCGCGATTCTCGGCGCGAACGGCGCCGGCAAGAGCAGCCTGCTCCGCATCCTGTCCGGCCTTTCGCGACCGAGCGGGGGACGCTTCACCGCGCTGCCCGCAGCCTCCGAGGAGGTCGCCCCGGGTGCTTCGGCGCGGAGCACCGCGGCGACGCCGCCAGCCGCTTCGGATCGGGCCTCGTCCACGTCCGCCTCGAAGGAGGGCCTGTCGCGCGAGGCGCTGCGTGGCGAGGTCGGCTACGTCGGCCACGCCACCCTGATCTACGGAGAGCTGAGCGCGAGAGAAAACCTCGCGTTCGCCGCGCGCCTTCACGGGCAGCGACCAAGCCAGGCACGCCTCGATGAGATCCTCGAGGACTTCGCCCTGCTGGACATGGCAGACCGCCGCGCCGGCACCTTCTCCCGCGGCATGGCCCAGCGACTCTCGATCGCCCGGGCGGTCGTCCACGAGCCCGCCCTGCTGTTGCTCGACGAGCCCTTCACGGGGCTGGACGAGCTGTCGGCCGAGCGGCTCTCGAACCGTTTGTCGTCCCAGCGCGCGCGCGGGCGCACCCTCGTCGTCGTGACCCACGACCCGCGACGCGCCGTCGAGCTGGCCGACCGCGCGCTCGTGCTCGATCGCGGACGCGTGCGAGCGGCGCCGGCTCGCGCAGGCGGGGCCGCGGGCTTCGACGTCGAGAGTCTGCGTGAGACGCTCGCCGCGCTCGCGACCGAAGCCGGCACGCGAACGGCCGAGGCGAGCGCGCGATGAAGGTCGCGCTGGCGCTGCTCTGGAAGGATCTCGCGACCGAGTGGCGCTCACGCGATCGGCTGGTCGCGATGACGGTGTTCTCGTTCCTCGTCGTGGTCGTCTTCCAGTTCGCCTGGCCGCCCATGGAGCCGGACGAGGTCGTTCGCTTCGCCCCGGGCGTGTTGTGGGTGACCTACGTCTTCGCTGCGGTGATCGGGCTCGGCCGAACTTTCGCCATGGAGCTCGAGAACGACGCGATGACCGCGCTGGCACTGGCGCCGGGGACCCGCGGCTGGATCTTTCTCGGCAAGGCGATGGCGACCTGGATCCTGATCACGCTGGTCCAGGCGATGACCGCCTTCGTCTTCGCGCTCTTCTTCCGGGTCGATCTGTGGAACGGGTTGGCCGGCACGGCAGCGATCGCGGGGCTGGCGAACGTCTCGATCTGCGCGATCGGGACGCTGCTCTCGGCGATGAGCGTACGAAGCCGCTTCCGCGACGTGTTGCTGCCGGTCCTGCTGATTCCGACGCTGATCCCCGTCCTGGCGGCCGCGGTGAACGGGACGACCGCCACGCTCGCCGGTGAAGGACTGCCCTTCGCGGCCCTCCAGCCCCTGATCGTCATCGGCGGGATCTATTCGATCCTGTGTTTTCTACTCTTCGACTTCGTGCTCGACGAGTAGCGATCTGATTTGCGCGTCGCGCAGCCACTCGATGACTCGTGTCTCCCGCCAGGGACACACGAGCACGGTGAGGACGGAGACCATGACGAACACCGAACCCCCCGCGACGACGGAGCCCACCTCGGACCGGATCGGCCTGACCCTTCGGCTGCTCGGATGGATCCTGCTGAGCTTGACCCCGATCTACGCCTGGAGCGTGATCCAGGCACCGATCGATTCGGTACAGGGCATCATGCAGAAGATCCTCTACGTGCATCCGCCGCTCGCCTACGGCGCCTACCTGGGCTTCGTGGCGACGGCGATCGCGGGCGGGCTCTTTCTGTGGAAGGGAGAGGAGCAGCACGACCAGCTGGCGATCGCCGGCGCCGAGGTCGGAACGCTCTTCTGCACGCTCATGCTGATCACCGGACCGATCTGGGCGCGCGGAGCCTGGGGGCCGGGGAACTGGTGGGTGTGGGACGCGCGGCTGACGCTGACGCTGCTCCTGTGGTTCGTCTATCTGGCCTACCTGCTGCTGCGCAGCTTCACGGAGGGCGATGAGCGGACCGCGCGCTTCGCCTCGATCTACGGGATCCTGGGCGTCGTGCTGATCCCCCTCAACTACTGGATCATCGATCTCGTCGGGGGCGCGATGCACCCCGACAACATCGAGTTCGAGGGTGAGCAGAAGAGCCTGGGTGAGGGGATGGGCCTCCCCTTCCTCGTCGGAAATTTGACGTTCTTCTTCGCCTTCGCGTATCTGCTGGTCCTCCGGTGGCGCGTGGGCGTGCTGCGGCTCGAAGCCGAGTCGTTTTCCTTCGACGGCGAATCGCCCGGCCTCTAGCCAGGCGGGCGGCGGCGGTCGAATCCGCCGCCGCCGCGAACGACCCGATCCGACTCGCGGTTGACAAGCCTGCGCTGACCGGAAACCATTCCCTTTGTCGGCTCTTCCGAGCATGACTTCGCGGCCCACTACCCCGTCCGTCCTCGACGACCCGACGGGTTTCGGATGGAGACCCCCCGCCTCCCGAACCGGCTCGCTTTTCGGCCCGCCTCGCGCGGCCAGCGCGCCTTCGCAACCCGGTCGCCTACTATGATGCGAGTTGCGGACCCGGATGGGCAGCGGAAGTCTTCTACCCATTGTGACCCGCGCGGGGCCCGAGGAAGCCGAGCGCAGCACCTCCTGGCCGGGATCCGCGTCACGACGGCCCGGTCCCTGTCTCTGCTGGCGAAGGCAGGTCGAAAGCGGTTCGGGGGCGGATGAACAGCGGCCGGAGGGCAGACCGGAGGCAGGGGAGTCCGCTAAGATCAGACAGCTTGGGATCGCGAGATGGAGAGCGACGCACAGCGATCGAGGAGCCGAGCGAGTACAGCGAGCAAGGCCTGGTAGGCAGGTAGGCAGGTAGGACGCAGGCTCGGCGACGGACGGCAACAGGACCTTGATGGCACGCGGCTTGCTCTTTACGAGCGGAGCAAGACAAGAGCGAAACGGAACACAGCGAGCAGGCTGGAAGAGCAGACAGAATCGACTATTCGATGGAGCCGGGGGAGCCGGCGAGGCGATCGTCGGATCGCCCAACGCTCCCGGAGCAGCTTCCGGACGGAACGAAGCGGCCCCATCGAACTCTACGTGGGAGGCATCCGAAGAGGATGGCCAGCATGAAGCGCGGCGTTGGATATTGTGAGAACACGGATTGCGAGGATTACGCCAAGGGCGTGTTCCTCCTGAATCATGGAGACACCTTCTATTGCCCTCGCTGCCGACAGCTGGGCAAGGTGGAGAAGGAGCGCGGTTTCTACACCGGCAACTCCGACATCTTCAAGGAGGTTCGTGTCGAGTACAACTTCGATCCGATCAACGGCGTCTACCGCGAGATCGCGATCGTTCGTGACGAGAGTCTCTGGGGACGCAACAACGTCTACACCCTCCAGTCGCCTCTCATCAAGACGGAGAAGCGCGCGCTGAAGGTCGCCGAGGCGATCCTCGCCAATCTGAACCGATACCGCGGCCTCTTGAACGGCGACGATATCCCCCGGACGACCGAGATCATCCTGTCCTTCGACGATCCCTTCGAGGAGTTCTCGCGCAAGCTGAAGCAGCTCTCGAAGGAGTGGGAGGCCAGCGGTCTACGCGAGCAGCGACGCTAGTCGTCTGCCTGCCCGCGCGCGGACTCACCCGTCTCCTAGCCCCGTCCAGCTCCCCGGCGCCAGCGCCCCGTCGGCCGGCCTGACGTCGACGGCGATCGCCGTCAGGCGGGACATGCCGGACAGCCCCTCGACTGTCTCGGGGCCGCTCCGGGCGAGCACGTTCACGTTCACCCCCGTGGTCCCGCTCGCGACCGAGAGCCCCTTGGCGTGCTGGTGACCCCAGCCATGCGGGATCGCGACCGTGCCCGGCTGCAGATCATCGAGCAGCTGCACCGGGATCCGAACCGCCCCGCCCGCGGAGCGCACGTCCGCTAGATCACCGTGCCGCAAGCCCGCCGCCTTCGCGTCCTCGGGATGCATGTAGAGGTAGTTCGTGGTGCGGGTGCCCGACACGAAGCTGGCCTCGTTATGCGTCCAGGAGTTGTGGGTCTTGACGTGGCGCCTGGTGATCAATCGCAGCTGTCCCGGTGCTCGCCGTTCCGCCTCGAAATCCGCCTCCAGCCGCTTCGAGGCCTGCGCTCGCAAGGCCTCCGGTGCCAGATCGATCAGCCCATCGGGCTTGGCCACCTTCTTCCCGAGATAGATCCCCGCCTGCTGCGGAGCGAGACGACGCCCGTGTCGCTCCGAGAGCAGCTTGCGGAAGCTGCCGTGGCCCGTGACGCGCAGCAGCAGACTCATCAGGCCCGCCTGCGGAATCGAACGCGGAACGCCCGGGCGCGCGCGCCCGAAGCGCTTCGTCGTCCACTCGAGCAGCGTCTGCACGACCCGCGAGCCGAAGAGCGGCGCCTTGCAGGCCCGCGCGAGATCGAGGTAGATGCTCGCCTCGTCGCGTTGCTCGGCATCGGGCGGGTGCACCGCCTCGGTCGCCTGCAGGTAGGGATGGGACTGCATCCCCATCAGGAGCGGAAACGCGAAGGGCAGATCCGGACGCTCGAAGGGCGTCGTCGCGGGCAGCATGTAATGCGCGAGGCTGCCGGTCTCGTTCGGCAGGATGTCGAGGGTGACGAGCAGCTCGAGCTTCCCGAAGGCCTCCCGCAGGCGACCTGCGTCCGCCATCGTGATCAGCGGATTGCCGCCGGTCACGAAGAGCGATCGCAGCTGACCCTCGCCCGGCGTGAGGATCTCGTCGGCCATGATCCCGCCCGGGTAGGCATCGTTCACCGACGCGAAGCCGCCGATGCGCGATCGATCCTCGCGTAGGCCGAAGCCCGATTTCGCTCCGAAGCGGGCGAAGTCGATGATCCCGCGGCCCACCAGCAGCCCGCCCTCGCGATCGAGATTGCCCGATACGACGTTGATCACCTCCTGGATCCAGAAGGCGAGCGCGCCGTTGCCGCCCATGTTGACGCCGGTCGAGCAATAGAGCGCGGCACCGTCGGCCTCTCGGTAGCTGCGCACCATCTCGCGCAGGGTCTCGGGCGCGATGCGCGTCACTTCCGCTGTGCGCTCGGGCGTCCACGGCGCGGCGAGCTCGCGGACCTGCTCGAAGCCCCGGGTGTGCTTCGAGACCAGGTCGCCGTCGATCCCGCCCGTCGCGATCAGCTCCTGCAGGAAGCTCAGATAGAAGAACACGTCCATGCCCGGCCGGATCGCCACGTGCTCGCCCGCCACCTTGGCGGTCTCGGTTCGCCGCGGATCGACGATCCAGATCTTGCCCCCGCGAGCCTCGATCTCGCGCAGCCGCTTCCCCGGATTCGGCACCTGCAGGAAGCTCCACTTCGATACGACCGGATTCGCCCCCACGATCACGAGGCAGCTCACCCGATCGAGATCGGGAAAGGGCTGCGTGAACGGGAATCCGTAGACCTCCGCGCGCGACGGCGAACTTGTTGCTGCAGTCCTGGGTCGAGGAGGCGTACATGCTCTTCGAGCCGACGCCCGTCATGAAGCCCTGGGCGAAGATCGGATGCAGCAGGCTGAAGCCCGCGGCGGTTCCCACGTACATGCCGATCGAGTCGGCGCCGTGATCGGCGCGCAGCTGCTGCACCTTCGCGCCGATCTCGCCGAGCGCCTGCTCCCAGGAGATCCGTTCGAAGCGATCGCCCACGCGCTTCATCGGATAGCGCAGCCGGTCCGGCGTCCCGTAGAGCCGATGCTGCTTGAGGCCCTTCACGCAGGCGAAGCCCGCGGTCTCGACGTGCTGCTCGTCGGGTCGGATCGACCGGATCGTGCCCGATCGATCGAGCTCGACCTCGAGCCCGCAGAGCGATTCGCAGATGCGACAGAAGGTGTGACGGGTCTCGGTCGGATCGTCGGAGTCGGTCGTTTGCGGCGCGGAGGACATGATCGCTGCTCCTCTATGGCATGGCGCTCGATGGCATGGAAAAGAACGCACCGTAGCGTCGCCTCGCGCCTCCATCCCGGCAGAATCAGACTCCTGGGCGCGGCGCGTCGGGCAGCCCCTCGTCATCGGCTATCTGACAGCGGGCCTGGTGCTCGGTCCGCACGGCCTCTCCCTGATCGAGGACCGCGCGGTCGTCGAGCACGCCGGCTCGATCGGTGTTCTGCTGCTGCTCTTCTTCGTCGGCATGGAGATCGAGCCCCGCGCTCTCTTCGCCCGCTGGCGCGTCGCGATCGTCGGCACCGGTCTGCAGATCGGCATCAGCGTCGGCTGCATCGCCGCCGTCGGCCTGTGGCTCGACTGGCCCGCCGGTCGTCCATCTGCCGTTCCGCGGGCGACTCCAGGACGACCCCGAGCTCGAGGTCTTCGTCTCGCTCGCCTTCTGCTTCGGCTTCGCGATGCTGGCGGCGCTGCTCCAGCTCTCGACGGCGCTCGGGGCCTTCGTGGCCGGACTGCTGATCGGCGCTGCGAAGGAGACCCGCCACTTCCATTTGCACATGAAGCCCTTCGAGGTGGTCTTCGTCGCGACGTTCTTCGTGTCGGTCGGTTTGCTGATCGACGTGCACTTCGTGCTGGAACACTGGCAGACCGTGGCGCTGCTGCTCGCCCTGGTCTTCGCGACCAACACGCTCGTGAACGCCGTCGTATTCCGCTTCCTCGGCAACGACTGGCCGCATAGCCTGCTCGCCGCCGCGTTCCTCGCCCAGATCGGGGAGTTCAGCTTCGTGTTCGCCCAGGTCGGACTCTCGTCCCAGCTGATCAGCGAGTACGCCTATCAGCTGTCCATCGCGGTGATCGCGGCCTCGCTGGCGCTCTCGCCCATCTGGATCTCGCTGATCCGACGCGCGACCCGCTCGTAGGCGAACGCGCCGGTCCGCAGCCGGCCGGATGCGCTCGCTCCCCGAGCCCCCGCTACGGCAGCCCCCGCCAGCGCATGGCCAGATCGATCTTCATCGCCTGCCAGATCGCCGCGAGCCCCTGCCACTCGTCCCGGGCGACTGGCGCGACGCGCTCTTCGCGCGCATAGCGAAGCGGCTCCCGGTACCACGGAAACAGCGCGTCCGGAGGCGTTGCGATCGGAAACCAGCCGAGTCGCGGCGTCTCGTGCGAGGGCGCCTCGACCCCGCCGACCACGCGGCAACGATAGATCCGCGCCCGATGCGGTCGGAAGCCGCGGCGCACCCAATCCCCGACGTGCGCCTCGATCGCGACCTCGAGCCCGGTCTCTTCGCGCACCTCGCGAAGCAGCGACGCTTCGTGGGTCTCCCCCGACTCGGGCGTGCCGCCCGGCAGCTCCCACCCGAAGAGGTCGCTGCGAATCGAGAGCAGGACCTCCACGGGCTCGGCCTCCGCGTCCTGTCGCAGGATGATCGCCTGGACGATCTCGAGCCCATCGCGCTCGTTCAACCGCGGCGCGAAGAGCCCCCACCATGCGGTTCGAAGATAATCCTCGAGGCCACCCCAGAAGCGGCCGAAGCGGCCGCGCTCGTGGACGGGCCGTCCGCGGCGGCGAACGCGCGCGACCTCGGAGTCCCGCTTCCCGAGTGCCGTCACCGGCCCATCCTCAGTCGATGATCTTGTTGAGCGGGCTCTCGACGATGCCGCGAGCCCCGGCTTCGTGGAGTCTCGGCAGCAGCTCGCGCACGAAGGACTCCTCGACGATCACGAAGACATCGACCCAGCTCGGATCGGCGAGCGGCGAGATCGTCGGCTTGCCGGCGTCGGGCAGCAAGGCGAGCAGCCCGGCCATCTTGTCCTTCGGCACGTTCATCGACAGCCCCACACGGGTCGCCGCCGCGATCGCCCCCATGAGCAGCATCTTGAGTCGCTCGAGCTTCCCGCGCTTCCAGGGATCGTCGAGCGCGGGTCGATGCGCGATCAAGCGCGGCGTGCTCTCCTGCAGCAGATCGATCACGCGTAGATCGTTGGCCCGCAGGCTCGAGCCGGTCTCCGTCACGTCGACGATCGCGTCGGCGAGCACGGGGGGCTTGACCTCGGTCGCGCCCCACGAGAACTCGAGCTTCGCCGTGATGCCGAGTCCCGCCAGATAGCGCTCGGTCATGCCCATGACTTCGGTCGCGATCCGCTTGCCCTGCAGGTCCTTGGGCGTGTGGAAATCCGAGTCGTCCTTCACCGCGAGGATCCAGCGCACGGGGCCGTAGTTGGGCCAGGGCGCCCGCAGGTCCGCGAGCTCTTCGACGTCTGCGTTCGTCTCGAGGACCCAGTCGAGCCCGGTGATCGCGCAGTCGAGCACGCCCTGCTCGACGTAGCGCGCCATCTCCTGGGGACGGATCAGGATGCACTCGATCTCGGGATCATCGATCGTCGGATAGTAGGAGCGGCCCGAGAAGCGGATGTCGTAGCCAGCCCGCTTGAAGAGATGCGCAGTCGTCTCCTGGAGGCTGCCCTTGGGCAACCCGATTCTCAAAATGGGACCGTCTTCGCTCACTTCTTGTAGACCTCTTCTGGATCGAATACCTGAACGCCCACGTCTTCCACCTTGCCACGGTCGATCCGGCGGAAGAAACAGTTGCGCTTGCCCGTATGGCAGGCGGCTCCACCGACCTGCTCGACGCGCAGCACGAGGGCGTCCCCGTCGCAGTCGACGTAGAGCCCCTTCAGCTTCTGCACGTTCCCGCTCTCTTCGCCCTTGTGCCAGAGCTTCTTGCGGCTGCGGCTCCAGTACACCGCCTCCCCGAGCTCGAGGCTCCGCCGGAGCGATTCCTTGTTCATGTAGGCGACCATCAGGACCTCACCGGTCTCGTCGTCCTGGGCGATCGCGGTGACGAGTCCGCCGGCCTTTTCGAAGTCGATGATGGAGGACGTGTCGCTGGACAGGGCGCTCATGGGGCCTCGAATCTGCGGGGAAGAAGAAGCGGAAGCTCTCGGGTCGAAGGGATCGCGACGATCGCGATCGAAGCCGCACGAGGAACGGTCGGCCGGGGATCATCGCGCGAAGGGCGCGGAAGCTACCCGGCCCGGAGTGCTGCCGCCAGAAGCCGATGAATCGGCTCGATCTCGCCCCATTTATCCCCACGGGCATAACGGGTGTCTCGAGCGTTCCGTTTGCCCGTGCGAATCGTTTCGGCCGAGAGGATCCGGCGATCCACGAGCCAGGCGAGAGCGTTGTCGAGAGTCGTGTCCGAGAGTGCCTCGGCCCGACGCGACCGGCCAAGCAGCTGGGCGCTCTCGAACGACGCATTCGTCTCCCGCAGCAGCCCACTGCGCAGCACGCCGTCCTCGGCCGACTCCATCCATAACAGCACCACGCGCACGAGCGCGTCGTAACACTCGACGACGCCCCGGGTCTGCTCCGCCAGCAGCCCGAGCGGTCGGGCTCCGGCGGCCGTGGCCGTCCAGCGCTCCGCCTCGAGGCGGATCCAACCCTCGCTCTCGAAGTGATCGAGGATCGCCTCGCCGCGGGTCAGATAGAGCTCGCGCGACGCGTAGTATTCGCGATAGAAGACGTCCACCCAGGTCTCGAGCTCGCTGTGCACGTGATCTCGTTCGAGTCCCCCGAGCAGCGCGCGAGCGAGGATGCTCGGGATCACGAGGAAATGCGCGATCGAGTTGCGATAGATGTCGAGCGCTCGCCTGCGACTCTCCTCGAAGTGCAGGATCTCGCCCCGCTGGTCGAGGCGGGAGTGGACGAGGTCGCTCCGCTCGAGGAAGGCGATCGATTCCCTGAGATCGGGAAGATCGCGCTCGAAGGCCGGCGTCAATCGCACGCCCTGCAGGCGGAGCAGCTTGACGATGTCCTGCATTCCTTCCTCTAGATCGTCGCGAAGCACGCCTCGATGCACGCCGCCCAGCAAGACGGTCGCTGCCACCGACGTGGCATTCGCGACCATCGCCCAGCCGATCCGCTCGACGAGCGAATGCCCGAGGCCGCTCACGAAGTCCCGCTTGTGCTCCTCGAGGACGGCCCGTACCTCCGGCTCCGAGATCTCTCCGCGCTGCAGGGCCGCAAAGCGCTCACGCTGCGTGCCGAGCGCTCCGGCCAGCGAGATCGGTTCGCCGAAGCTCACGTGCGCCGAGCCGAAGCGCCGCTGGAGGTATTTGCGCGCCCGCAGCAGGCCGAGCACGCTCTCCTCCGTCTTCTCGCCGCCCGCGAGCTCTTCGATCATGCCCGACTCCTCGACGAGTCGTTCGTAGCTGATCGCGATCGGAACGAAGAACAGATCGCGACGCTCACTCTCGAGGAATGCGTCCACGTCCCAGGAGAGCATGCCGAGCCGCGGGGCGAGGGTCTTGCCCGTCCGCGATCGTCCGCCTTCGATGAAGAATTCCTGGGTGAATCCCTCCCGCACGAGATACGCGACGTAGGCGCGAAAGACCTCCTTGTAGAGCGGATCGTCGAAGGACTTGCGCAGGAAGAAGGCGCCCATGCGTCGGAACAGGAATCCGAAGGGGCCGAAGGCCATGTTCTCGCGCGCCGCGATATGCGGGGGCACGAGATAGTTCTGATAGAAGAGGCAGGACAGGATCAGGAAATCGAAATAGGACCGATGGCTCGGCACCAGCACGATCGGATGGCGTTTGGCGTCCTCCGCGATCTCCGTCAGACGATGGACCTCGATCGACGAGAAGATCCGCTTCATGATCCCGTTCGTGACTGCGGCGCCGAGTGCCAGCCAGCCCGAGCTCATGTTGGCGGAGATCTCCCGGAAGAACTTCTCGACCTCCCGCTCGGCTTTCTCCGGAGACCCTCCTTCGCCGCTCGCGCGCACGGACATCGCCTTGCGAACGCCCGGATCGGCCAGCACCTCGCGCAACACGCTCCAGCGCGGCCGCAGCGCGGGCCCCTCGACGACCTTCTCCTCTCGATAGAGGTGGATCAACACGGCACGCCGGATCTTCCGCGCGATTCGCTGCCAGCTCTCTCCGGGATGGGCACGCGCGTAGAGCGAGACGTCGACGGCCTGCCCGACCTTCACCGTCAGGCTCCGATAGGTCGACAGGAATCGCGCCACCTTGGCGAAATCGGAAGGACGCGTCAGCGACCCGTAGTCGACGTTCAGGAAACGGTTCCGCGTGCGCGGTCCCTTGCGCCAGAAGATCGCGAGCGGAACGACGAAGACCTGCTTCGACGGGCTCCCTCGAACCTCATCGGCCTGGGCGCTCGTCCCGGCCTCCCGATCCTCCTCCGCCGGCTCGAGGATCGCGCGCACCGCCTCTCCGATCAGATCGAGCTCATCGCTGCGCTGTCCGTGCTTGCGGCGGCGCAAGAAGGTTCGAAGGCGCTGTGTGCGCAGGAAGAGGAAGATGCTCTGCCCCGCCCTCACGTGCTCGCGAACGATCTCGCGATCCTCGCTGTGCTCGACCTCGCGAGGGCGAGCTCGCTCGAGGCGGGCGCCGATCCGGAGCAGCTGGAGGATCGGCCGGTAATAGTAGAAATGGATCGCGTTCGCGAACCCCGAGAGCCGCAGGCCGTGCCGCAAGAAGAGCGTGTTGAACAGGAAGTAGTCGAGGCGGCTCGAGTAGCGCATCACGTAGACGACGCTGCCCCTCGCTTCGAGGGCCTTGAGACGCTCGACGACGTCCTCCTCGAGAGCGAAATGCTTGAAGTAGCGATCCGCGAAGGACCGGAAGAAGAAGCCGAAGCGCGGAGCCATCGCCGAGCGTTCGGCGCGCTTCAAGACGTGCGACGGAATTCCAGCGGAGAGCGCGTCTGGCGCAGCTCGACTCTCGTCGGGAGCGTCGCGCTTCTCGTTGGATTCGGACATGATGGCCGCAGGGTACAGAGCAGGTCCGGGGCCAGCAATCAGAAGGGCCGGGGCAGCGCTCACGCACATGCCCCGGCCCTCACCATCCTCGAATGGAAGCGATGCTCGAATGCTATTCGGGCAGCAGGATCTGACCGGCGCTCATCTTTTCAGCGATCTCGTCCGCCGTCCAGAGACCGCCGTCTTCTTCCTTGGTCAAGCCAGCCGCGGTCACCACCTTCATCTCGGCGATGCGTCCGCCACCGGCGAGGAAGGTCTTGCCCGTCAGCTCCTTCGCCATGTCGCTTGCGAGGTAGACCATCAGCGGCGACACCAGCTTCGGGTCGTACGCGGCAGCGGCCTTTTCGTTGTCGAAGCCAGGCAGGTCCTCGGTCAACCGCGTGTGCGCGACCGGCGCCAGGATGTGGCAGCGAATGCCGTAGCGCTGCCCCTCGAGCGCGAGGCAGCGCGTGAAGCCCGCGATTCCCGCCTTGGCCGCGCCGTAGTTGCACTGGCCAAAGTTGCCATTCAGCCCGCTCGTCGACGAGGTGTTGATGATCACGCCGCCCGCGCCGCGTTCCTTCATGTGGAGGTAGACCGGTCGCGTGACGCAGTAGGTGCCCTTCAGATGGACCGCGATGACGGGGTCCCAGAGATCCTCGGTCGTCTTGGCGAAGCTCTTGTCGCGCAGGATGCCGGCGTTGTTGATCAGGATGTCGACCTGGCCGAAAGCGTCCAGCGCGGTCTGGAGGATCGCCTCGCCTCCCGCGACCGTCGAGACGTTGTCGTAGTTCGGGGCGGCCTCGCCGCCCGCCGCCTTGATCTGCTCGACGACCTCGTCGGCCATTGCCGAGCCCGCGCCCGAGCCGTCGCGCGATCCGCCGAGATCGTTGACCACGACGGCCGCACCCTCGGCCGCCAGCGCCAGCGCGTGTTCACGTCCGAGTCCACCGCCCGCGCCGGTCACGATCGCGACCTTTCCGTCCAACAATCCCATGGCTCCACTCCTTCAATCGGCCATCGGGCCGCTCGCTCTGAATCCCCTCGCTCCGCCGACGCGACCGATCGCAGGTTGCCGACGCAGACCGTGCGCGAAAAAGATCCGGGCTGGGCACGGTAGCCGAGCGCCGGGTCCTTTCTCAACGCGCGTGCCGCCGCTCTTAGGGCCAGGCCACGAGCTCAATGGAACAGGATCGTCCGCAGCTCGACGAAAGGCTCGAAACCGAGATCCTCGTAGAGCCGCGAGGCCCTTTCATTGCCCTCGATGACCGCGAGCTGGACGTGCGAGGCACCGGAGGCGAAGGCCTCCCGGATGACGGCGTCCATGCCGCGGCGCGCGAAGCCGCGACGACGGACCGCAGGCCACGTGTAGACGCCCTGCACCAACCAGCCCTCGGCCCGCCGCACGTCCGCGTAGGCCACGAAGACCGTGCGCCCGTTCTCCGACACGATGCGCGCTCGTGGTAGACGGCCGAGGACCCAGCGCCGGAAGCCGTTCGGATCGCCCTCCGCCGGATCCGGTCGATCCTCTTCCCACAGACTCGCGCGCGCCGCATACACGAGCTCGTCGAGATCCTCGGGACGGGCCAGGCGCGCGACACCGGGCAGATCCGGCGAGACCGGCGCCATCGCCGAAGGCCGCAGGCGGTAGCCGATCTCGATGCGATCGATCAGGGGTCGCCGCCCGGACGCCTCGAGGGCCCGCCAGATCGGCTCGACGAGCCTCCGATCGCTCTTCACGAGGCCGCTCGGCACCCTCACGAAATGCGGAATGAGCAGCTCGAGCACCTCGTCGCTCATCCCGGCCGAGAGCGCGACGCTCGGTCGCAGCGCGGCGACCCCCTCCAGGCGGTCTCTCGCGAAGACGCCGTAGATCTGGGGCGGGACTTCACCGGGACCCAGGGCGCCTCCGAGCCTCGACACGAAGTCGATCAGGACGAGATTCTCGTCCGCGGCGGCGCTCAGGAATTCGAGGGTCCGAGCCTGTTCGTGCGAGCCCAGCCGTCGTGCACGCAGCTCCTCGCCCGCCGCCTTGCCCATGCCTGCCTCATCCCTCGCCACCGCACGCGGGTCGACCTCGGCCCGATCACTCGTGCAGGACTTCCGTCCCGACGCCTCCGCCCTACGACTCGAGCACGACGAGGATGTCGCCTTCCTCGATCGCCTGGCCTTCGGCCACCTTGATTTCGAGCACGCGACCGTCCTGCGGCGCCTCGACCGGAATCTCCATCTTCATCGACTCGATGATCAGCAGCACGTCATCTTCTTCGACCTCGTCGCCGACGCTGGTCTCGATCTTCCACACATTGCCCGTGATCTGGGCTTCGACTTCGATGCTCAAGCCTCGTCTCCCGCCGCCGGCGCTGATCTCGTATCGCCCGGGAATGCAAGCATGCCGACCTCGCCGGTCCGCGGCAACCGGCCGGGAGCCGATTGCTGCGAAGGAATCCGGACCGCCTACGCGCGCAATCGCTGGCTGCTGCTACCCTCCGTCGCCCTCGGAGGAGCCCGTGCTCGAGACCGTCAGCCAGGGATTCAAGAACGCTACCGACCGACTGAAGGGCGTTCGAGAGCTCAACGAAGACAGCATCGACGAGGCGCTGCGCGATGTGCGCATGTCTCTGCTCGAAGCGGACGTCGACCTCAAGGTCGCGCGATCGTTCCTCGCGCGCGTCAAGGAGCGCAGCCTCGGCGAGAAGGTGAAGACCCGGGTCAAGGACCGCACGGGTCGCAAGATCAAGGTCACCCCCGGCCAGCACTTCGTGAAGATCTGCGAAGAGGAGCTGGTCGACCTGATGGGGCCGGTGGACACGAGCCTCCAGGCGAAGGCCGGCCTCACCTCGATCATGCTCGCCGGTCTCCAGGGCGTCGGAAAGACGACGATCTCGGCGAAGCTCGCGGTCTACCTGCGCAAGCAGGGAAAGAAGCCGCTGCTGGTGGCCGCCGACGTCTATCGGCCCGCCGCGGTCGAGCAGCTGAAGACGCTCGGCGCCTCGATCGACGTGCCCGTGCATCACGGCAGCGAGGGCGAGCGGCCGCCCTCGATCTGCGCCGCCGCTTACGCCCGGGCGAAGAGCGAGGGCTTCACGGCCATCATCTACGACACGGCCGGCCGCCTGGCCGTCGACGACGACCTGATGACGGAGCTCGAGGAGATCGTCGCCGGCGTCGATCCGGCGAACAAGCTGCTGGTCTGCGACGCGCTGATGGGCCGCGACGCAGTCAACGTGGCCCAGGCCTTCGCCGAGCGGATCGCGCTCGACGGGGTCGTCCTGACCAAGCTCGACGGCGACGCGCGCGGCGGCGCGGCGCTCGCGATCAAGGCCGTGACCGGCGTCCCGATCAAGTTCCTCGGCACCGGCGAAACGGTCGACCGGCTCGAGGAGTTCCGACCCGAGGGCCTGGCTTCCCGCATCCTCGGCATGGGCGACATCGTCGGCCTCGTGAAGGATTTCGAGGAGGTCGTCGACGAGAAGGAGGCCGAGGCCGACGCCGAGCGCATCCTGAAGGGCAGCTTCGGGCTCGACGACCTGCTCAAGCAGATGCGCATGATCCAGAAGCTCGGTCCGCTGAAGGATGTCTTCGCGAAGATGCCCGGCATCGGCGGTCTCGCGGATCAGGTCGACGAGGGCGAGCTCAAGAAGGTCGAGTCGATGATCCAGTCGATGACCAGGGCCGAACGCGCCGAGCCGACGATCATCGACAAGAGCCGTGCCCAGCGGATCGCCAAGGGCTGCGGCCGGAAGGTCTCGGACATCGATGGCCTGGTGAGCCGATTCGGGCAGATGCGTCAGATGATGGGCGCGCTCGGCAAGCAGGGTGGTCTGCTCTCGGGACTCGGGGGCGGCGGGATGCCGGCGATGGGCGGATTGCCGGGCGGCGGCATGGGCGGTATGGATCCCTCGATGCTGCTCGGCGGCGGACCCGGACGCAGCGCCACGAAGAAGCGACAGGACCCCAAAGCCCGCAAGAACAAGCGAAAGCAGCAACGCGCCTCTCGGAAGAAGAAGAAAAAGAAGTAGGCTCTCGGGGCCCGGTTCTCCAAGGAACCGGCCCCATCGGACTGGCGACTCATCGCTCCCCACCCCTGGAGCGACAGCGAGTGCCGGCCCTGACATTCGAATCTCTCCTCCCCCCATTAGCAAGCCGGCGTTTCGCGCCGGCGATGGCTCTTTTCTGCTCCGATTTTGCCGGCGATCTGCCGATCGGAGAGGGGAAGAGGGAGCATATGAAGCAGCTGCTGCGAGTCCGATCGTTCGTCTTCGTATCCGCCGTCGCGCTGTGCGCGTGCGCGCCCAGCCTCGCGAGCGCGGAGCCCGCCGATTTCCCGCGACCCGCGGCGCTCGAGCGGGACGTGGATTTCTGGAAGCGGATCTACAGTGAGATCGGGACCGACGCCGGCCTGCTCCACGACACCCACGACCTCTCGATCGTCTACGAAATCACCCAGATTCCGACGGGCCTCTCCGCTCGCTCGCGCGAGCGCCACACCGAGAAGCGCAAGAAGCATTTCAAGAGCATTCTGCAGAAGCTCGCCGCCGGTCGCCGGTCGGGCCTGTCGAGCGAAGAGCAGCGCGTGTTGGCGCTCTTCGGCCCCGACGTCTCGAACTCGACGCTCCAGCAGGCGGCCGGGCCGCGTGCGCTTCCAGCTGGGACAGGCCAACAAGTTCCGCGCCGGCATCATCCGCTCGGGCGCCTACAAGCCGCATATCCTGCAGACGCTCAGAGAGATGAATCTCCCGCTCGAGATCGCACACCTGCCCCACGTCGAGTCCTCTTATACGCCCAGCGTCTATTCGCGCGTCGGTGCCGCAGGCCTGTGGCAGTTCACGCGCTCGACCGGCCGTCGCTTCATGCAGGTCGATCACGTGGTCGACGAGCGCCTCGATCCCTACCGGGCCTCCCTCGCCGCCGCGCGACTCCTCGAGCAGAACTATCGCGTCACCGGCAGCTGGCCCTTGGCGATCACGGCCTACAACCATGGCGCGTCCGGCATGCGGCGAGCGGCCAAGAAGCTCGGCACGAAGGACATCACCCGCATCGTTCGCGAGTACCGTTCACGCACCTTCGGCTTCGCCTCGCGCAACTTCTACGTCGAGTTCCTCGCGGCCAACGCGGTGGCGTCGGACGCGGAGTTCTATTTCGGCCCGCTGGTCCTCGATCAGCCGATCGTCTTCGAGAGCGTCGAGATGCCCTATTACGCGAAGGCCGGTCAGCTCGCCAGAGCCCTCGGCGTCGACCGCTCGATCCTCGAGGAGGCGAATCCCTCGCTGCGTCCGGCGGTCTGGCGGGAATCGAAGTACATCCCGAAGGGCTTCACGCTTCGGGTACCGCGAGCCGCTCTGCCCAAGCCGCTGACACAGGGGCTGGCGAGCCTGCCCAAGGAACATCAGTACGCCCGCCAGACTCGCGACACGACCTATGTCGTCCGACGAGGCGACACGCTGTCGAGCATCGCGAGCCGCCATGGCGTGCGGATGAGCGAGCTCGTCGCGCTGAACGGCCTGCGCAGCAAGCATCGGATTCGCATCGGTCAGAAGCTCAAGCTCCCGACCGACTCCGGCGGGACCCCGACGCGGACCGCTTCCTATCAACCGAAGGCGACACCGAAGATCGCCGTGACGCCCGCGACGGCTCCGCCTGCCTCGGGGATCTACACCGTTCGTCGGGGGGACAACCTCACGCGCATCGCCGAACGCTTCGGGATGAGCGTCGCCGAGCTCGTGGCGATGAACGACCTGCGCAGCCGTCACCGCATCGCGGCCGGCCAGCGACTCCGAGTGAACCGCGCGGCTGCACCCGACGCCTCCTCGATCGCCAGCGCCGAGTCCGGGCCGGGTCCCGCCGCCAAGCAGAAAGCCCCGCGCGACGCGGATCACCCGGACGGCGCCGCCGCCCTCAGCCCTGCGCGGACCGCGACGCCCGACCCCAGCCCGACCGACTACGCCCGCACCGCCGAGTCCTCGAGCGAAGAGCCCCTCGAGCTGGACGAGGTCCTCGCCGACGCCGGCTCCCCGGACGAGAGCCCGACCGAGCCGAGCCCCGGCTTGCTGGCCGATCCGACGGACTACACGGTCGCGAGCAACGGAACGATCATCGTGCAGGCGAACGAGACGCTCGGCCACTACGCCGAGTGGCTCGGCCTACGCGCCAGTCGGCTGCGCAAGATCAACGGTCTGCGCTTCGAAGAGCCGGTGGTCGTCCAGCGCCGCCTGCGCCTCGACTTTTCGAGCGTGACGCCCGAAGACTTCGAGCGCATCCGCGTCGAATACCACCGCGCTCTCCAGGAAGAGTTCTTCGCCGAGTGGGAGATCGAGGGAACGATCGTCCACCGTGTGGGTCCCGGAGATTCGCTCTGGACGCTGTCGACGCGGCGCTTCGATGTGCCGCTCTGGCTGCTGCGTCAGTACAATCCGGACGTCGACCTCGAGGCTTTGTCCGCTGGCACGCGGCTCACGATCCCGCGCCTGCGTCAGCGGAACTCCGAGACCAGCTCGACGGACGTCGCCCGCAACACGGCGGCGGGCTGATTCGGGCGAGGTGCATCGGGCCGGCCACCCGACTCCGCGGCTCAGGACTGAAAGATCGTCTCGTCCGGGAGCCGGATCGCCGTCAGCGGTCCACCGTAGACGGCTCCCGTGTCGACTCCGATGCTGAAAGGCGTATTCCAGCGGACGCCGAAATCCTCGTTCGGAGTGTGCCCGTAGACCATCGTGATGCCGAGATCATGCGGGAGCTCGCCGGACGTGCGATTCCAGAGAAGATCCTCGGGGCGAGACTTGCGCAGCGCATAGGAGAGATCTCCCGAGCGGAGATGATCCTGGCTGATCCCGGCGTGCACGAAGAGGTAGTCGCCTTCGACGTAGGAGAGGCGCAGGCCGAGCAGGAAGTCTTCGTGCGCCTTCGGCAGACGGAAGCCTTCTCGCGACGTATCCTCCCGCTCGAAGTAGCCGTAGCCGGCGAGCGTGCGGTCCCCACCGTTCAGCAGGAACGCGTCGCCCCCGAAATAGGCGTCATCCGTCCAGCCGAGGAAGTCGAGGAACATCGACTCGTGGTTGCCGAGGAGATAGACGCATTCGTACTCCTGGCGCAGCGAGATCAGCCGCTCGATCACGCCTTTGGAGTCGGGACCGCGATCGATGTAGTCGCCGAGAAAGACGAGGCGATCGCCCGGCGCGAGGGGCGTCAGCTCGAGCAGTTCGTCGAGCTTCTCGAGCTCGCCGTGGATGTCGCCAAATGCGTAGAGCATGTTGATAGCTGCCGGTCGCGGACCCGCGGTCTCCCTCCCCGGCTGCATCGGCGCCACACGAGGCCCGCTTGACGGCTTTCGGACAGCGCCGGAAGCGCCAGGCGCTGGCGACGAGCGCGCTCCCGATCGACGGCGGTGGCCTCTAGTGCGGGACTTCGAGGGCCTCCGACGCCGGCGCCGCGACCGCGGTAGGCCGATTGGCGAGCTGGCCACAGGCCGCGTCGATATCCCGACCGCGATCCCGCCGCAGCGTGACGCGCACCCCCGCCGCGTGCAGGATCGCCGTGAAGCGGTCGACCACCTCCGGCGCCGGCGGACGATAGGGCGCGTCCTCGTGCGGGTTCATCGGAATGATGTTCACCTTCGACGGAATGCCGTCGAGCAGCCCGGGCAGCCTGCGCGCGTCCTCGACCGAGTCGTTCACACCCTCCATCAGCGTGTATTCGAAGAAGACCGGTCGCCGACGATGGATCCTCGGCTCCTCGCGGAGCGTCTCGAGCAGATCTGCGATCGGGTAGCGCTTGTTGAGCGGAACCAGGACATCGCGCACCGCGTCGGTCGTCGCGTGCAGGCTGACCGCGAGATGGATCGGAGCGACCTCGAGCAAGGGGCCGATCTGCGGCAGGACCCCGGAGGTCGAGACCGTGACCCGCCGCGGCGCCAGCCCGAAGGCCTTCGGATCCGTCAGGATGCGGATCGCCTCGGAGACCGCCGGGAGGTTCAGGAGCGGCTCGCCCATGCCCATGAAGACGAGATTCGTGAGCGTGCTGCCCGGCTGCATCCGGCGCATCGCCAGGAGCACCTGATCGACGATCTCACCCGTCGACAGGTTCCGCGTGAAGCCGAGCGCCCCGGTCGCGCAGAAGCTGCAGGTGAGCGGGCAGCCGACCTGGGTCGACACGCAGAGCGTGTTTCGTCGCTCTTCGGGAATCAGGACCGCCTCGACGCGGGCTCCGTCGAAGGCAGAGAGCAGCAGCTTCTGTGTCCCGTCCACCGAGACCTGGCTCTCGACCACGTCGAGGACCTGCAGCGCGAAATCGCGTTCGAGCTCGCTGCGCATCGCCGCAGGCAGGTTCGTCATGCGATCCAGCTCGTCGACGTCGTTGCGATAGAGCCAGGTCGCGAGCTGATCCGCGCGATAGGCTGGCCAACCTCGTTCCTTGAAGAGCGCGCGCAACGCCGGGAGCGAGTAGTCCTTCAGACTCGGCCGGCGGGTCGCGTGGCGGAGTGCCGTTTCAGTCGTCATCGGCATCGCTCCGATGCCGATCGCTGCGACGGGACGTGCGCATCTGCTGTCGGCCGGTAGGCGAAGAAATGCATCGGTCGTCCCTCGGCTCGCCACTGCTCCTCGTAGCCCGTCTTCATCCGGCCCTCGACCTCGGAGAGAAAGGGCCAAGGGGCATAACAGTTCGCCAGCCGTGGCTCGCGGGAGAGAACCTCGTCGATCTGATGGGCATACGGGACATCATCGGTCGCGACGAAGAGCGTGCCCGACCCCTTGAGCGCGACCGCTGCGTCCCCGGCGAAGCCCGGCTGGATCACGCGCCGGTGGCCATGACGCACCTTCGGCCACGGATCCGAGAAGTTGATCCAGATGGCGTCGAGGCTCTCCGGCTCGAAGAGCAGCTGGATCGCCTGCTCCGCGGCCGCATCGACCAGACGCACGTTGTCCAGCTTCGCGCGCGCCACCTTGCGCGCCATCTTGAGCGTCCGCTTCCATGAGATCTCGACTCCGATGAATTGCGTCTCCGGCTCGCGCTCGGCCATCGCCAGCAGGAACTCGCCGCGGCCAAAGCCGATCTCGAGCACGCGCCGGGGCCTGCGCTCGTAGCCTTCGGCCACGCCCCGCTCGCCCCCGCGCGACGTCGGCATCGACGCAAAGATCGAGCCCCAGCCCTTCTCCGCGACATCGCTGAGAGGAACTCGTGGATCCACGCCGGGGATCTCGTATTTGAGGGAGCGGCTCATGGTGGGAAGCCGGGATCCTAATCGAGTCCCGCCGCCTCCGCCGCGCGGCGCTCGCCGAGCTTGCCGACGACGTGCTTCACCACCTTCCGAGCGGCGCCCTCGAGGTTCTGTACGTCGACCACGGGCACCGAGAAGGTCTCTGCGCGCTCCAGCAGATCCTCCTGGATCTTGAAGATCTCCTGGAAGTTGCGCACGTAGCGCTCCGAAGCGCGAGCGCCCTTCCCGTGCGCGCGGGCGACCAGGTGGCCGTGCAGCGACTCTCGATCCTCATCGGCGGCCAGCAGGAAGAAGACGTGGGCGCGATCCTGCCACTCGCTGGGATCGAAGAGACCGGGTACGAGGCTGACACCGTCGAGCACCGTGCTCGTGCCCTCGACGATCGCGCGCTCGATCACTGCGCGGACCCCGACCGCGACCGTGCGAGATTGATCGAGAAAGCCCTCGATCACGGGATCGAGGCCCTCGCGCACTTCACTCAACAGTCGCGTATGCGCCTCGAAGCTCGAAACGTGCAGCGTCGGCACGAGGTCATCCGAGAGCATCACCCGCATCACGTCCCGAATCGAATCCGTCGAGATCACCCGGCCGATCGAGAGTCGCCGAGCGACCTCGAGGGCCAGGGTCGACTTGCCAACGCCGCTGGTCCCACCAAGCAGCAGGATGACGGGACGCTCGTCCTCGTTCTGGAAGGAGCGCCAGGCGAGATAGCGCCGCGCCGCTTTCTTGCCGAAGCGTCTGCTGAGAATGTCCGCCCCGAGCTCTCGGATGGCATCTCGTGTCACGGCGCCCTGGTCGCGATCGCGAAGCTCGCGCTCGATCTCGACGACGGCTTCGAAGGCCTGAATCGGCTTGAGTCCCGCCGCAAGCAGCGAAAGCTGCAAACGACCCGAGTTGAAGGGCCAACGACCGTCCTTGCCGAGCACGTCCAGCTGATTCTCGAAGCCGGTCCCGCGGTGCTCTCGCTCGCCGGGCGCCAGCTCGACGCTGAGCTCCGCCACCAGCGTCCTCAGCTCGTCCTTGGTCACGAGCTGGCGTTCTCGCACCCGTCTCCAGACCGCCTGCGCCACCTCGTAGGCGTTCTCGAAGGACAGGCCCTGCTCGGTCAACGAATGGACGAGGATCCCTCGCATGAAGGGCCTGTGGGCCCCCTCATCGTCGACGCGAACACGCGTGAGGGTGGTGGACTGCTCCTCCGTCTCATCGTCCTCGTCGACGAGACCTTCGCGCGCAGCGCCCGCGGCGAAGCGAGACAGGGTCCCTCGGGGACCCTCTCCATCCGCGACGCGAGCCTGCGCGGCTTCTTGCCCGCGAACGCTCGGATCGCGATTTTCTTGCGGCTTGATCGACACGGTGGCAGACCTTAACAGCCCGCGATGACTCTCGTCACGAGGGGCGACCACAACGTCATGACCTGCGGACGCCTCGGGCGCACGCCCCATCACTCCAGCCTTTTTCACCCCCACCGCGACAAATCCGTGGAATTTTGGCTTGACTTGGATCGCAGCCCCTCATTTACTCTGGGAGGTCGCACGGGCGCCTCGGGAATCGAGTGCTCCAGTGCGGAATCTCATGACCCCCCGATCTGAGACTGGCGCTGTCCGCGGCGAGCCGCGCGAGCGTCGAGGGCCCCGGCGGGCGCATTCGCGCGTGAGCAAGACGGGCCGATGCGAGCGGGATGGGCGCAGGGCGGGCCCGGCAAGCATTGCGCTACCGGGAGAAAGGCGGGGGAATCGTGACGAGTTCGGTGTCGTCGGAGGTCGTGTTGCCGAGAGGGAAGCGGCCGGAAGCATCCGGAGTGGTCCGTTCCCACTTCAAGACCCGTGAGGTCGTCGACCTGCTCGATCTCTCCCGACGCCAGCTCCAGTACTGGGCCAAGACCGGACTGATCGAGCCCTCGGCCCGCACTCCAGGCGGGCATCATCGCTATAGCTTCGACGACCTCGTCGCTCTGAAGGCCACCAAGCGCCTGATCGATGCGGGCGTCTCGGTCCAGAAGATCCGCAAGAGCGTGAGCGCGCTTCGGGCGCTGCTGCCAAAGGTAGGCCGACCGCTCTCAGAGCTGGTGCTCGTGGCGACGGGCGATGTCGTCCTGGTCTTCCAGGACGACACGGTCTTCGAAGCGGTGAGCGGCCAGGAATGGATCTTCGAAGTGGCGGACTTCGAGCGCGAGGTTTCGGCGTATCGGGAACGCGAGAGCGGATATCGTAAGGAAAAGCGCTCCACCCGCGTCGGCGCCGATGTCCAGCACGAGACGATGGATGGACTGCCGGCGAAGCCGGGACCGCGCGGGGCTCGCAGCGCGAAGAAGGATTGGGGTCAGACGGGCTGAGCCTTGTGCCAACCGCTGACTGGTTTCGACCGGATCCAGGTGATTCGGAGGATGGCCGTCGGAGCGACTGATCGCTTCGGGGGCCGAGACAGGATCGCACGTCGCTGACCGATCAGGGCTCAGCGGCGAACGCCTCGGGGGGGGACGTTATGCGGGTCATCGCCATCGTCAATCAGAAGGGCGGCTGCGGCAAGACGACGAGCACGGTCAATCTGGCCGGAGCGCTCGCCGCCGACGGCCACCGCGTGCTCATCGTCGACATGGACCCGCAAGCCCATGCCACGCTGGCGGTCGGGCTCGAACCCGACGACCTCGAAGTCAATCTCTACGAGGTCCTCGTCGAGCCCGTGGGAGCGAGCCGCCTGGACTCGATCATCATCGACGTCAGCGACCGCATCGACATCGCTCCGTCGAGCATCGTGCTCTCCGCCCTCGAGCAAAAGCTCGCGGCCGAGCGCCACGACGCACGCACCGAGCGGCTTGCCGCCGCGATCGACTCGCTGCCTCCACTCTACGACTACGTGCTCATCGACTGCCCGCCGAACGTCGGGCTGCTGACATTCAACGCCCTGCGCGCAGCCAGTGAAGTCATCATCCCGCTCGAGACGAGCTTCTTCGCGATCGACGGGGTACAGAAGCTGCTGGAGACGATCAGCCTGCTGTCCGATCGCATCGGACACGACCTGCAGGTCCGCGTGCTTCCGACCCTGTACGACGGGCGCACCCGTTACGCGCGGCAGACGCTCGGCGACATCCGCGAGCTCTTCAAGGAGCTTTGCTTCGACTCGGTGATCCGCCTGAACGTCAAGCTGCGAGAAGCGGCGCGCGCAGGGCTGCCGATCTCGCTCTATGCGCCGTCGGCCAATGGCGCGCTCGATTACGCCTCCGTCGCGATGGAGCTGGCTGCCTCGCCTCCCGATCAGGCCGCCGCTCGACCGGGTCAGACCGACGCCGAGAGCGACGTGGCCGCGCACGGCCCTCCGCGCGAGGTCGTCGTGCGCTTCAAGGACTCCGAGGCAGGCGACGTCCGGATCGCCGGCGACTTCAATGGCTGGGTGCCCGATCGCGGCGTGCGATCGCTGATCGCGTCTGAAGGCCAGCAACGAGTCTGGACGAAGGTCCTGACGCTCGAGCCCGGGACCTATCAATATCGCTACGTGGTCGACGGTGAGTGGCGAGAAGATCCAAGCAATCCCCAGTCGGCGCCAGGACCGACCGGCCAACCGAACTCGATCCTTCACGTCCGCTAACGGTCGCCGAGAGTGACGTTCCCGGTCGCGCCCTCTCGGAGCAGCATGCTGAATCGACCGTGGCCCTTCGAGGGACGCCTTGCCGCGTGATCTTGCCGATGTCCTGCATTATTTCCTGCCCGAGCTCGAGCAAGGCCGCGGCGAGGCAGTGGACCGCGAAGCGAAGGCCGCGACGGAAGCCCCCATCGGTCTCGAACGATCATGGCCCGGCCCTGGCTGCAGCGAAGGCCGGGCGAGCGCACCGCCGCCCCTTCCGATCCTCGGCGTCCCGATCGGCGCGCGGGATGTCGTCCGAGCCGCGCTCGCCTGGAACCTGGCGATCGAGACCACTCGCCTCGGGGCCTCGACGGTCATGCTCGCGCCGGACTCGGACAGCAGCTCCCCTCTCTGGCCGGAGGCCGGCATCGGTCCACTGGGAAGCGAGCTGGTCTACTGCCCGGCCACGGACCTGGCGGGGCTCTATGCGACTGCCGCCGAGCTCGCCGCGGCACGCGCCGAAAAGGCGCGACACGGCGGCATCGTCTTCCTTCGGATCCCGCCCGACTGGCTCGAAGACAGCGGTGAGCCGCTCGATTCCGCGCGCTGGATGCTGCTGATGAGCTCGTCGAATCGCCGAGACCTCGACGCGGCCCTCGACCGGGCGGCCCGCCTGGTGGACCGTCATCCGCGCATCGAGCTCGGACTCACCGTGCACGGCGCGCAGAGCATCTCCGAAGCGCGATCTGCCTTCGAGTGGCTCGCCCGCAGAATCCGAGAGCGGCTCGGCCTCGACCTGATCAGCTACGGAGTGCTCGTCGACGATCTCCACGTCTACCGGGCGATTGCCGCCCAGCGTCCCATCGGGCTGGCCCATCCACAGGCGCCGGCGACACGCGCTCTGATGGACGTGGCCCGCCTGCTCTACGAAGATGCTCGGAGCCGGGTCCTTGGCTGAACTCCAGTGGCCAGGGCAACCCGAGCGGCCCTCGCTCCGACGCGCACTGCGACACGCAATTCGTCGGCAGCGACCCGAGATGCGCGTGATTGCCGAGGATTTCCTGGCGGAGGCGACCAGGATCGACCTGCTGGCGGTGGGCCAAGAAGGTGAGCTCGTCTCCCTTCGGATCGGCGAGGAGGAGGATCAAGCAACCCTCTTCACCCGCGCCCTCGCGGACCTGAGCTGGCTGCGGCCGCGGGCGCTCGACCTGCTCAAGCTCGCGCCAGGGCTCGGTCTCGAGCCATCGACCGAGCCCAAATCGATGGTCTTCTGCCCGCGCTTCAGCAGCGAGACACGAGCGGCGGCAGAGAACCTGCCGACCTGCTCTCTCGAGCTGCTCGAGTACCGATGCCTCCGACAACAGGGTCAGCTGACCCTGCTGCTCGAGCCGCGCGAAGCGTTTCGGTCGACACAGAGCGCGTCCCGGCTCGCTCCAATCGATCGAGACGAGGAACGATCGCGGGCAGCCGATGGGCATGGCGCCTTGATGCCCCCCTCCGCGTCCTCGCCACCCGTGCGAGGGTCGGCTCCGCCCGACCGCGGCTCCCCTCGCCGCCTCACGGATCCCCCGAGCCCCTCGACGTTTCGCACGGGGCTGACCGACGCGGATATTCGACCCGGGCGAGTGGGAGAGCTCTCCCCGTCCTGAATGGCGCCGACGCGCGTGGGACAGGGGCCCCTCCGCTGTCCCGAGACCTCGACCGGTCGGCCGGCCCGCCCTCATTTCCTCGCCCGCGGGTAATCGAGGTCGATTCCGACAAAATTCGTCACCGCTGACAATTTTTGACACCCCCACGGCCGTCGGGGCTACTTCCTCATGGGGGGTTCCTCCGGATTGATCTGGGAGATCCGGGACCATCGAACCTCTAAGGATTCGGCTTTGAAACTCAGCGGAAGCAGCACAAGCGATCGCCGCGATTCTCTCGAAAGGCCCCGCCAGGGCGCCATGGACAGTGCTCGCCCGCAGTCCGCAGGAGAGATTCCGAAGTATACCGACCGAGCCCTCGACGAGGTGGCCAGCGCAACCGGCCGCGAAACCGACGAGGCCTTGATCGATCGCATTCGAAGCGGCGAGCGAGCCGCCTTCGACGAGATCTATTCGCGCTATTTCAAACGCGTCTACGCCTTCCTGGACAAGCGACTTCGCAATCGGGCAGACACCGAGGAGACCACCCAGGAGGTCTTCATCAACATCTTCTCGTCGCTCGATTCCTTCCGCGGAGACGCGCCCTTCGCCGCGTGGACCTTTGGTGTGGCCCGCCGCACGCTCGCGGCTCGCTTCCGACGAAAGCGCCATCCGACCGTCCCGCTCCACGAGGAAGATGACGAGCACTCCTTCTCGACGCTGACGGCTGGCGCATCCGCAGAGGCGACTCCGCTCGAGAACTACGAAGCGACCGAACGCGCGGCCCAGCTGACGCGCGTGCTCGAAAGCGAGATCACCGACGAGCAGCGCATGCTCTTCGAGATGCACCATATCCACTCGCTGCCGATCGCCGAGATCGCAGAAACGCTGTCGAAGTCCGAGGACTCGGTGAAGTCGAATCTGTATCGGACGCGGAAGCTGCTGCTGCGCTGATTCTGCTCGATCGGCGATGAGCCGATCAGGGGCTCGCCCCCGCTCGAGACGATCTCTTCACGCTCTCGAACCGGCACCAGGCTGCTAAGGTTCGGCCGATGTCGGACTCGCCCGTCTACCGCCCGCACGACGAAGCGCCTGCCTGCGCTCGCTTTGTCGCGCTCGAGCCAACCGGTGCCTGGAAGGGCGTGCGCACTCGCAGCTTCGAATTCGTCTCCCGCGGCGATTTCGTAGTGGGCCGCATCCATCTTCCTGACCCCGCAGCCTCTGGCCCCATCCCCCTCGTGCTCCTGATACCTGACACGGCCGAGTCGGCCGAGTCCGAATCCGTGGAGTTCGCTGCCGATTGGGTGCGTCAGGGCCTGGCCGTCGCAATCCTCGACCTCCCGCTTCACGGGCGGCGAGCGAGCCCGAAGCTGTCCGAGAGGCTGTTCCAGGGAATTCGTACGCTCGAGCAGGGTGAACTCCTCGACGCCGACACCCGTGCGCTCGTGGAAGAATTCGCGCGCCAGTCGACTTCGGATGTGATTCGCGGAATCGACGCCCTGACCGCGCTCGAAGACATCGACGCGGGTCGGATCGCGCTGGTCGGCCTCGGGCTGGGCGGAGTCGTGTGCAGCTATGTCCTTGCTCACGAAGAGCGACCCGTCGTGTGTATCTACGCTGGCGGGACCGCCCGGTTCGCCGATCCCGCGCTCGACGCGGCGAATCGGCTCGCGGACCGACAGGCCCATGCTTCGTGCTCGACGCTCGTCCTGACCGGTGCCCGCACAACGGAGGTCTCGGCGGATACGACGCGCGCCTTCTACGAGGCCGCGCCCGAGCCCAAGGCGCTGATCGAAGTCTCCGCCGGCGCTGAGGGCGCGGGGGGCATCGCCCCGGAAGCCGCGCGAGAGATCGCCGGCTTCCTCGCCCGGCATCTGGGCGACTAGCCAGCCGCGGGCGGATCAGGCATCTCCCCCGCTCTGCCCGAGCCAGTCGGTCCGGACCGCTGCTCGCCGTCCTCCACCGGCCGCGCGCGGACCACGAGCAGCGTCCCGGCCGTCACGAGCGAGGGCAGGATCAGCAGATTCAGCCCGGGCACGAGGCAGGCGACAAAGGCCACACCGCCGAAGCCGAGCATCGTCGGCAGCTCCGCCCAGAGCCAGCGGCGTCGAGAGCCAAACGACAGGCCGCGACGATCGAGAGCGAAGCCGGCATAGTCGAGCGGCAGAAACAGGATCGTCACCACGACGAGTGCCGGGGCCGTCAGGAGATGGGCTCCGGGAACCACGAATCCCGCCAGCGAGAGCGCGGCCCAGAGGCCGCCGAGGAACGAGAGGCGCGCGAGCTCTGCTCCGAAGCTGCGAAGCACCTCTGCGACGATCGAGGTCTCCGACGGGGCGGTCTCGACTGAGAGGCCGAGGGCGATCGCTTCGACGCGCTGCGAGAGACGATCCAGGAAGGGGGCGCTCGCGAGATTCGCGATCAGCAGCCCCCCGACCAGAGAGGCCGCAAAGCTCGCCATCACCGCCAGCCAGCCCAGGAGCCAGAAGAGTCCCTGGCCCGGGGCCACCCAGATCCATGTCCACCAATCCGTGGCCTGGAGATCGGGCAGGAGCCCCGACCAGAAGGCGTGGATCTCCGCAAGGTGTGTCGCGAACAGCGTCGCAGACCCCGCCACGCCGAACAGCGCGAAGAGCATCGGAACCCAGGCCAGCGGCCAGAGAGCCGAATGCGATCGCAAGAAAGAGAACCCCTCGGCGAGCAGGAGGAGCCCCTGCCTGAAACGGCTGAAGGTGCCTCTGCCGATCGCGCCGCTTCCTGACGACGAGTCGGTCTGCCCGAGACGACTCGGGCCCATGCTAGGCGCCCCTGGCGACCTGGCCGAGGGCCCCGATGCGCTCGAGTAACGCGTCGCGTCTCGCGACCATCTCTTGCTGTGTGTCCGCCTCGACATTCAGGCGCAACACCGGCTCGGTATTGGAAGCGCGGATATTGAACCACCAGGTCGGGTAGCGAACGAGCAGCCCGTCGAGTCGAGAGGTCTCGGGCGCATCGGCGTGCTCTTTCGCGATCGTCTCGATCACGTGGCGCGTGTCGACGACTCGAGAATTGATCTCGCCACTCGCCGAATAACAACGAAGGGGCTCGATCAGCTCTGCGAGCGGCCGCCCGGAAGCGCCCAGAACGTCGAGCATCGCGACGAGCGCAGCCGTCCCGTCGTCCGCAACGAAATCCTTGGAGAATCGGAAGTAGAGATGCCCGGAGAGCTCGCCCGCGAAGATCGCGCCCTCCTCCCGCATCTGCGCCTTCACGAAAGAGTGACCCACGCGACACATCCCAGCGTCGCCACCCGCGCGCTCGATCTCTTCGGCCACGACCCGGCTCGAACGAAGGTCGTAGAGAATGCGTGCCCCTGGCTGGCGCGTGAGCAGGCGACGCGCGATCAGCGCAGTCGCGAGATCCGCCGAGACGGGCTCGCCCTGCCCGTCGACGAAGACCGCCCGATCCCCGTCCCCATCGAAGGCCACGCCGAAATCCGCCCCCTCGCGACGCACCGCCTCGGATACATCGCGCAGGTTCTCGAGCTTGAGCGGATCGGCCTCGTGATTCGGAAACGAGCCATCCGGCTCGAAGTAGAGACGGACGACATCCACTGGCAGAGCCGCGAGGACGGGCTCGAGTCCAACCGACGCCATGCCGTTACCGCAGTCGATCGCGATCTTGACCGGTGGGCGGCACTCACCCACCGAGAGGGCATGATCCGCGTAGGCAGACACGACGTCGTGCTGGCTGATCGCGCCGCGCTGGGTCGCCCTGGGAGCTCTGGCCCGCTCGGGCACGAGGGCCTCGATGTCCTTCAAGCCGCTGGCCTCTCCGACCGGGATCGCGTGCTGGCGGCAGACCTTGAAGCCATTGTACTCACCGGGATTATGCGAGGCGGTGACCATCACGCCTGCCGCGGCATCGAGATGCTCGACTCCGAAATAGAGCATCGGGGTCGCCACCAGCCCGAGATCGAATACGTCCAGGCCTTCGTCGCGGATCCCGTCGACCAATGCCCCCGCGATCTCCGGTGAATGCACACGCGCGTCACGCCCGACGGCGATCGGCCCGCCCGCGATGAACGACGCGATGGCCCGGCCGATGGAATAGGCCTTGTCCGCGTTCAGCTCGTCGGGAACCGTGCCCCGGATGTCATACGCCTTGAAGATTGCCATGGCCTTCGATTCTAGCCTCCGGACCGCTGGTTGAGAGGAATGCGGTGATTGTGTGTGCCCGGGTGGACGACCGGGAGTCGGCTCGGTGCAGTCGGTCGTGGCGCTTGACCGACACCCTACCGGACGGCACCATCCGCCCGGATCGCGCCGGGAAAGAGCGCGCGGAGACGCAAGTGTTCGGCATGGGACCGATGGAACTCGGGATCATCCTCGTGATCGTGGTCGTGCTCTTCGGCGCGCGCCGGCTGCCGGAGATCGGCGCGGGCTTCGGCAAAGCGATCAAGAACTTCAAGGCCGGCATCTCGGGCGAAGACGAGATCGACGTCACTCCGGACAAAGAAAAGGTCGATCAGGGCGAGAAGTCCGATTAGCCCCGCCTCGAAGCCCACCGCATGATCCCTCCGGAACGGTTGCGCCCGGCGACTCGATCATCCAGCGCCCGCTCCGTGATTGCGTGACGGGGAGACCGGCGGCCCGACCTCGAGAAGCACCCGCTCCGCCGACTCGGGCAGGCGCCCTTCGAGCAACAGGGCCTCGAATTCGCGCGTCTCTCCGGGAGCGAGCGGCGAGCTCGCCAGGCGCTCCGTCGCCCGGGCGCGACGTTCCTCGAGCGCTTCGAGGGGTGCCTCGCGCAGTACGGTCTCCGGAAGCGGCAATCCCGCTTGGATCGGAGGGGCGGTCAATCGCGCCCCGCTGCCATCGAGCAGCGCGAGCTGAACCCTGGCGGGCCAGATCGGCTCCGCCCCGGTGTTCCTGATCTGTCCAGCGATCCGCAGGACAGAGCCCGAGCGGCTCGTTTCGACCCATCCCGAGGAGATCGTTTCCGCTTCGAGCGATCCCGCACGGACGATCTGGGGCGCCTCAGCCCAGCGCGCCCACTCACTTCCCAGCGAGTAGAAGACGATCGCGCCCACCAGCCCAAGGGTCACCCCCCAGCCGAGGAACCGCACGACGTGCCCAACCGGCCCGGCCATGATGGAAGATCCGGTCAGATCGTCGTCATACGCCGATCCAGCGAGGGCGTCCTCCGAAAAGAAATCTCCGGCATCGACGGACTCGATTCCGGTGGCGCTCGAGAAGGATCGGCTGACGCCCTGGATCGACCCGGGCCCACCCGCGAAATCATCATGGCCGACCAGATCCCAGCTCTCCGGATCGCCGAGGTCATCCGTGGTTCCCGCCTCTGCGTAGGTCCCAACAGACGAATCGTTCGCCTCTTCCGCTTCGAGCTCCGAGGCAATCTCGCTCGCGAGGTCGCCCACGACCGAGGGCTCCTCGTCCTCCATCAAGGCGGAAAAGTCGTCGACCGAGCCGAAGCTCGATTCATCTCGTACGGGCTCGCTGTCGGGCGCGACCCCGTCGAGCTCGAGCCCGGAGGACGATCCGGCATCGGCAGCCGCTTCCCTGGCGATCGGCGGCCCCTCCGCCGCAGGGGTTGCGAGCCCGGTCGCGGACGAGTCCGCGGATAGCGCAGAGGCGTCGAAGCCTTCGCCAAAGTCCTGGCTCACGCCGAAGACGCTCTCCTCCTCGCTATCGGACTCATCCGAGAGGTCGTCGTCGCCTTCGACCCGAACCTCCTCGGAGAACTGCCAGTCCTCTTCATCGAGCACGGAGCCGGAGTCGCTCGACGCCGTGGAGGGTTCCGCGGGCACGGCTCCCGCCTGGGCCGAGAGATCCTCTGCCGCCGCCGGCACGCTCGCCGCGGGTGCATGCGCTGCCTGCTCGGCCACCGAATGCACGGCCTCCGCGGGGCTGGCCGTCGGACTCGGCAGGAAGAAAGCGTGCTTGCAACGGGAGCAGCGAACCCGAGCACCCGTGACGGGAATCCGCGCCTCGTCGAGCTGGAAGCTGGTCGAACATTCCTCGCAGGTGACGATCAAGTCGAAATCCCCGAGTGGCGCGACCGAATGCTCGAGAGGTCGATCCTCCGAGCTCCGTCCGGACGCGAAAAACACTTCTGCAATCGACCTCTTCGGAAGCCATCGCACAGGGCTTGAGCCGAGCCGCAAGCGTCCAGTCGGACGCCAGCCAGACTCGAGGGAGCTAGACTACTGATCGAGATGAAGGTTTTTCACCACTCAAGCCCACGCGTTGCGCGAGCGCCCCGATGACCGAGGGCTACCGAAGTCTGCTCGATCGCCGACTGATCATCGTCACCGGGAAGGGTGGAGTCGGGAAGACAGCCGTCTCCTGCGCCCTCGCGGAGGCGGCCCGCCGTGCCGGCAAGAAGGTGCTGCTCGCCGAGACCGCAGCGCTCGAGTCCGCCGCATCCAAATTCGAAGAGAAGCCCGCGCCGCTCGGGTACGCCGGCCGCACGCTGCGCCCAGGACTCCACGCGATGCGAATCGATCCCTACGACGCATTGGCGGATTACATCCGGCTTCAGATGGGGATCGGGGCCGTCACGGACCGCATCCTGAAGACCGAGACCTTTCGACAATTCTTCGAAGCCGCACCCGGCTGGAGAGAGCTGATCATTCTCGGGGCCATCTGGCATAACGAGCAGAAGCGAGATGCATCGGGCGAGCCGGTCTACGACCTCGTGATCGTCGATGCGCCGGCCACGGGGCACGGGCTCACCTTCCTCGACGTGCCGCGCGTCGTCCAGCAGACGGTCCAGGCCGGCCCCCTCGCACGTCACTCGAGCTGGGTCGAGGAGCTCGTGCACGATCGAGAACGAACCCTTCTGCTGCCGGTCACGTTAGGCGAGGAGCTCCCCGTGACCGAGACCGCCGAGCTCGTCCAGCGCGCGCGGGACGAGATCGACATCGGCCTCGACCGAATCGTCGTCAACCGCCTGCCCATCGACCCCGGACACGCCCTGGTACAGGCGCTCGAGCAGCTGCCTTCGGATCTGGACCTCGAGGCGCTGCCGCCTGTCGACGATCTGCGACCGATCGTCGAACACGCCCAGCATCGATCGAAGCTCGCGCGCGCACAGCGCGAACGGGTCTCGCAAGTCTGCGATCTGCCGGTCGTCGATCTGCCTAACATCCCGACCGGATTCAGCGCAACCAGCGGCTGGCAGAACGAGGTCGACCGCCTGCTCGAGGCGCCTAGTTGGCCGGGCGAGCGACGGGCCGGAGCCAGCGCCGCATGATGCCGCCTAGCCTCGCGAACGGTCTCTCCCACGCCCGCGTTCTGGTCTGCGCCGGGACGGGCGGAGTTGGAAAGACGACCATCGCGGCCGCGCTCGGGATCGAAGCGGCTCGGCGAGGCCGGCGAGCGCTGGTCCTCACGATCGATCCGGCGAGACGTCTCGCCGATGCGCTGGGGCTCTCCGGGCTGGATTCGAAGCCGATGCCGGTGGATCTCCCCGATGAGCTCTTCGAGACCGGGAGCGAGACAGCCGGCGCCCCGCGCGGTCGCCTGGATGCGTTGATGCTCGATCCCAAGCCGACCTTCGATCGGCTCATCACGCGCCTGACCCGAGACGAGGCCGCAAGAAGACGCATCCTCGAGAACCGGATCTATCGCCACCTTTCGGAGGCGCTCGCCGGCAGCGCCGAGTACGCGGCCATGGAGCAGGTCCACGAGATGGTCGAGTCCGGAAGCTACGACCTCGTCATCGTCGACACGCCGCCGTCGAACCATGCCCTCGATTTTCTCAGCGCACCCAGACGCCTTCGCGAATTCCTCGAGAGTCGCTTCGTGCAGGCGCTGGTCCGGCCGGCGATGACCGCTGGCCTCTTCGGCTTCAAGATCTTCGGCCGCTCGCTCCGTCGCATGTTCGGCCTGCTCGAGCGCATCGCCGGCATCGGCTTCCTCGACGACCTGACGGAGTTCCTGACGGCGATCGATGGCCTCTCCGAGGGCTTCCGCGAGCGCGCGACCCGCGTCGAGCAGGTTTTGTTGGGTGCGGATACGAGCTTCATCCTGGTCTGCGGAATCCAGGCGGGCACCGAGCCGGGCACGCTCGAATTCCTCGACGAGCTCGACGAGCTCGGCGTGCGACTCGCCGCCGTGATCGTGAACCGCGTCAGACCCTGGCCGCCCGCGGAGCCGCCCGGCGAGTGGCTCGCCCGTCTCTCGGAGCAGACCGTCGCCCGCGACGAGGCGAAGCTACAGACTGTATTCGAGTCGATCCCGTGCGACGGCGATGATGCTCCCCGGGACCCGAGCGACGCTGCGCAGCTGGCCGCTCATCTGGTCGCGGTGCTGCGCGAAACCGCGGAGGCCTGCGACGACGCGAACCAGACTCTCGCCGTGCTCGGAGCGCGTGCGGCGCGGCTCCAGATCGCATGCCACGCTGTACCGGAAATGGCTGACGACGTCGATCGACTCGAGGGCCTGATCGAGATCGGGGCGGCGCTGCACGGGAGCGCTGATCCGCCTGCGGCGTCCGCACGACCGTGAGCGAGGAGTTCGACGAAGGGCTGCGTCGCGCGCGAGGTCATCTGGGGCGGGCGGCCACGGAAGCGCTCGAAGCGGCGCGAGCGCTCCTCGAGACCGCGCTGCGCGCCAACGGGCTGCATGCCGTGGCGCCGGAATCCCTCGCCGGTGAGATCGGGCGAAGCCTGGATGCGCTGATCTCGGCGCTTCGCGATGGCACCCCCTTTCGACTGCCCCCCGCCCTCGCCGCCCCGCTCTTCCGCGCGCTCGAGGCCGAGATCCTCCGCTGGGAGACACGCTCGAAGAACGACCCCGACGCGCGGCCCGTGCTGAGAGCCTTCCTCGGACTCCGGGAAATCCTCTGGGAGTTCGGCGTGCGCGCGCCCAACGAGTCGGCGCCTGCCCCGGATGCCCGCCGCGAAGGGACACGGCAGACCTCCAGCAGGCGCAATGCCCAGGATGAGAAAACGCCGCGCGGCCAGGAGCGCATCCAGCGCTTCGACATCGAGGGCTGATCGCCCTCGATCAAAAGCATCGCTGCTAGACTCGCGCCATGGCCATCCTGATCAAGCGCTATGCCAATCGCAAGCTCTACAACACCGAGACGAGTCGATACATCACGCTCAAGGGAATCTCGAAGCTCCTCGCCGAGGGCGAGGAGGTTCGTGTGGTCGACAAGCAGACCGGTGAGGACATCACGCAGGTCGCGCTCTCCCAGATCCTCGTGGACAGCCAACGCGCCAAGGAGGATCCCTCCGACACCCTGCTGACGCAGATCCTGTCTCGCGGCGGGGATGCCCTGTATGGGGCCATCAAGAAGAGCGTCGACGACGCCACCGATGGCCTCGGCGAGTTCCAGGATCGATTCAGGAATCTGGTCGGCCAATCCGAGTCGGCGAGCCCGAGTCGCGGATTTCCCTGGGAGCCGCGCGCCGAACACGAGCGGCGATCGCCCTTCGCGGGGCAGCAGACCCAGACGAAGGGGGGCGAAGGTCGGGAGCCCGAGCGCGGTAGACCGCGCTCCGACTTCGATCCTCCGAGTGCACGAGAGCACGAACGCGACGAGACGACGAGCAGCAGCCGCGCCGGCTGGCCGCGCATCACCGGCCTTCCCGACCTCCGCGAGCTGATCCGCAGCGTGGTCGCCAAGGAGCTGGACGCGCTCGATCTTCCCCGCAATCGTGACATCCGCGCGCTGAACGAGAGGCTCGCCGAGGTCACGCAGGCCCTGGAGAGATTCGAGCAGCGGCGATCCGACCCATCCGAAAAGACCGCCGAACAGCACGCCGAAGACACCGCCCCGGAACACGCCGTCCTCGAACCCGAAGCGAAACCCGAAGCAAAGGCCGAACCGATCGACGAGCCCTGACCCGGATCCGCCGTGGATCGATCCGCGTCGACAGCTCGTTTCGACATCCCGACGCCGAGCTCGGCAGGAGCCCAGCCGTTCCATGCCCACCCCCGCACCCGTCGTCGAGATCATCGAAGACGCTCGCTTCCAGAGCCATCGCGGGCCCGAAGGCCATCCCGAGCGCCCCGAGCGATTGGTCGCGATCGGCGAGGCAATCGATCTCTATCGGGACCGCGTGAGGATCGTGGCCCCGCGCGAGGCGACGCCGGATGAAATCCTGCGCGTGCACGAGCCGCGGATGCTCGAAGTCCTCGAAGCGACGCGACGCCAGCCACCGGGGCGGCTCGATGCCGATACCTACTTCGGGCCGTCGAGCTATGACGTCGCAACGCTCGCGGCGGGAGGCAGCTTGGATCTCGCGCGCCGCGTGCTTTCGGGCGAAGTCACCAGGGGGATGGCCGCCGTGCGCCCACCCGGGCATCACGCCGAAGCCGGCCGCTCGATGGGCTTCTGCCTGCTCAACAATGTCGCGATCGCCGCCAGAGCCATCCAGGCCGAGCAACCGACGGCGCGGATTCTCGTCTTCGACTGGGACGTGCACCACGGCAACGGCACCCAGCACAGCTTCGAGTCCGATCCCGACGTGCTCTACATCTCGACCCACCAGTTTCCCTTCTATCCAGGAACGGGGGACTTCGGCGAGGAGGGTGAAGGGCGTGGCCGCGGGAGGACCTTGAACATCCCGCTGCCGGCGGGCTCAGGCGACGCGGAATATGTCGGCGTCGTCGAGCGCCTGATCGTCCCGGCGGCAATCGGCTTCGCGCCCGACATGATCCTCGTCTCCTGCGGATTCGACGCGCATCGCGCCGATCCCCTGGCTTCGATGGACGTGACGAGCGACGGCTACCACGCGATGGCGATGATCATGCGCGAGCTCGCGGACAGCCTCTGCGATGGGCGGATCGTTCATGTCCTCGAAGGCGGCTACGCCCTCGATGGCGTGCGGGAGGGCGCGCTCGCGGTGCTGGAGTCGCTGACCACCCAAGCGCCGTCCGCCAGAACGGAAACCCGCAGCGGGCCGGTGAATCTCGAGCCGGGCACGATTCTCAAGCACGTCATCGATCGCGTCGTCGCCGTTCACGGACGGCGCATCCCGGGTCTCGGCGCGAGGCACTGAGCCCGGTCGAGCCGTACTCCGCCCGCGCGTGCGTCTCTGCGACAGCGCTCTTCCGCTCGCCCGCAAGCATCGCGCGACCGGACGCAGCCCCTCGATTCCATCGATCCAGACGATCGGTGGGTCGGGCGCCCACGATCGCGGCGTTCGTTTTCGCCGCGTCTTCGACTCTTCGACACAAGCTGGCTCGTGATTTGTGGTGAACGCGAAAAAAATCGCAAGGCGGCCGAAATTTGCCTTGCAGGGGTGGGACAAAGTGGGATAGAAACACATTCGTGTGGGGAATGGTGGGATGCTTCTCCAAGAGAGACCGCCGAAGTGGTTCAAAGCAGAATCCGCAGCGGGCACCTCACCAGACCAGGTCGGAGCGTAGCGGCAAAGACCATCAGTGAAGACAGCGAGGCATTAGTAAAACGATGTTTCGCGGGCAGCATGATCACACGATCGACGCCAAAGGACGACTCAGCATTCCGCGGGTCTTCCGAGGCGAGTTGGTAGGCGGGGGGGACAATCCACCGATGCTGGTCAACCAGAAAGATCATCTCGCTCTATTCCCGGCCGAAGAATGGGCCAGGGAGGAGCAGCGACTTCTGGAGATGTCGAGCCTCGATCCCGACGCCCAACGCCTGCGTCGTTTCTATGCCACGGGATCCGTGCCCTGCCCGATCGATTCACAGGGGCGAATCCTGGTTCCGGGCTTCCTTCGCGACCACGCGGGCCTGGAGAAGAACGTGATCATCGCGGGGGTGCTCGAGCGAGTCGAGATCTGGAGCCCGTCGCGTTTCGAAGAGAGCCGGAACATGACGGTTCACGGGCTCGAAGACATTCAGCGGTCGGTGGAATCGCAGCGGTCGTTGGACCGAGCACGCCGAGCGTAGATTTTTTGGGGGGACTGGAGAGCAATGCTCTCCAGGAGAGAGGTTGGGGTGTTCCCGGGGCACATAGGGTCTCCGGCGCGGTTACTGGGGGGTACGTGCCGAAGATACGTGTCCCGGGACGCCCCAACATCTTCTCCCGATTCCTTCCATCCCGCTTGTTCCCTTCCAGGTCGAGCGAGCTCTCATCCAGGGAGACCTAACGGTCTGATAGACGAGAGGCGCCCATAGTGGTGACCACGGACTACCACGAACCCGTCCTTCTCGCCGAAACCCTCGGACATCTCGATCTCCAGCCCGGTTCCACGATCCTCGATGGAACGCTCGGCGGCGGCGGACATGCGGAGGCGATCCTCGAGCGAACCGGCCCCGACGGCATCCTGATCGGCCTCGACCTCGACGCGGAGGCAATCGCCGAAGCCGCGAAGCGACTCGACCGCTTCGGCGACCGGGTTCGACTCTTCCAGTCTTCGTTTCGACGCATCGAAGACGTCGCCGCCGAGATCGCGCCGACGCCGATCGACGGCATCCTGCTCGATCTCGGCGTCTCCTCGCATCAGCTCGATGCGCCGGAGCGGGGCTTCCGATTCGGTGCCAGCAGGCCTGGAGAAGCTGGCGGTCCCGGGTCGAGCGACAGTCCCCTCGACATGCGGATGGATCCGAACGGCGAGCGCGCCCCCGCAGCCGCCCTGCTCGCCCGTTTCAGCGCGGAAGAGCTCGAAAGATCTTCTCCGAATACGGACAGCTGCCCGGCTCTCGGCGTCTCGCTCGCGCCATCGTCGAAAAGCGCGAAACCGAGCCCCTCGAGACCGCCGGCGACCTCGTCGGCCTGATTCGAGCACTCGGGATCGGTCGCGGACGCAAGCACAATCCGGCGACGCTGGTCTTCCAGGCTTTGCGCATCGCGGTGAACGACGAGATGGGGGCGCTCGAAGAAGGCATCCAGGCCGCCATCCGCGTGCTCCGCCCCGGCGGTCGTCTCGTGATCATCGCCTATCACAGCCTCGAGGATCGTCTGGTCAAACGGAGTTTTCGTGCCGCCGCCAAGGGCTGTACCTGCCCACCCGAGTGGCCCGCGTGCCGTTGTGGGATCGCACCGACCCTCGAGGTCCTGACGCGCCGTCCGATCGTCCCGGGTGACGAGGAGATCAGACGAAACCCGCGCGCCCGCTCCGCGCGGCTTCGCGCCGCGACGAGGCTTGCGGCTGCATGAGTGCTTCCTCCTCTGTCGAATCCACAACGCCCGTGGCCGCGTCCGGCAGGTCGCGCGGCCCCGAGCGTCCGAGGCGCGAATGGATCGGCGTCGACCTTTCGGCGTTCGCCACCGGTCAGCCTTCGCGGGCCCTGCTCCCGTTGCTGGTGCTCGCGCTCGTGACGGCTCTCGGCGTGGCCTCGCTCCGCATCGACCTGATCCGCACGCGTTATGCGCTGGCTGCGGCGATGGACGAGGAGAAGCGGCTGATCGAGGAGCAGCACGCGCTGATCGTCCAGAAGCTCCAGGGGCGTGACCCCGTCGATCTCGCCATCCTGGCCAAGCAGCGCGGCTTCCGCCCGACGGCGCCCTCCCTGTCGCTCGCGGACCCACTGCCCAGCCCGTCTTCGAGGAGCCGCTTCGACCTCGAGACCATCTCCCCGCCCGCGGTCGCCGCTGCGCCGCCGCATTTCGGTCGGGATCTCGAGGCGGTCGCGCGATGAGGTCCCAGGCGCTCGACCACGCCGCTCGCCGGATCGTCTGGATCCGTCTGGCCGGGCTCGCGATCGTGCTGCTGCTCGCCGGACGCGCCGCTCATCTCACCGTGGCGCATACGCGCGCGAGAACACTCTACGAACGACAGATCCAGACCGAACAACGGCTGTCCGCGGCACGCGGCACGATCTTCGATCGCGGAGGCAGGGAGCTCGCGATCACGACGGAGGCCTCTTCGGTCTACGCGTTGCCGCGTCTCGTCGAAGACCGGGCGGCCGCCGCCGTCGCCCTCGCCCGGGCGCTCGAGCTCGACCTCGCCTACGTGGCGCGTCGGCTCACCGAGCACGACGGCTTCACCTACATCGCCCGCTGGGTCGAGCCCGCTGCCGCCGAACGCGTGAAAGCGCTGGAGCTGACCGGTATCGGCATCGATCGCGAGCCGCGACGCGCCTATCCCGCCGACGCCCTCGCCGCTCCGCTGCTCGGCTTCGCGAATATCGACGGACGCGGCGTGCGGGGCATCGAGCAGCTCGAGGACGAGTGGCTGACGGGCCGACCGCGGCGGGTTCGTGTCGAACGCGACGCGCGAGGGCGAGCGCTGGCCCTGCACTCGACGGACCCGCGAGACGTGCAGGGCGGCGACGTCGCGCTGACGCTCGACGCGATGATGCAGGGTGCGGCCGAGGCGGCGCTGCGCGAAGCGGTCGAAGCGCATCAGGCGAAAGGCGGCCTGGTCCTGACCCTCGATCCGAGCAATGGCGACGTGCTCGCTCTGGCCGAGGCCCCGGGCTTCGATCCGAATCAGTTCCGTCATCTCGACTATCGCGAGACGCGATCCCGCACCTTCGCGGACGGCGTGGAGGCCGGCTCGACGATGAAGGCCTTTCTCGTGGCCTCGGCCCTCGATGCGCGCGTGATCGAGCCGGATCAGCTCTTCGACACGGAAGAGGGATTCATCCGCGTACGCGGCAAGACGATCCGCGACCGACGCCCCTTCGGCCCTCTCACCCCGGCGGACGTGCTGCGCGTATCCAGCAACGTCGGCGCGGTCCAGATCGCCCAGGCGCTCGGTCGCGAGG
This sequence comes from uncultured delta proteobacterium, assembly GCA_963698485.1. Taxonomy (GTDB): domain Bacteria; phylum Myxococcota_A; class UBA9160; order UBA9160; family UBA4427; genus UBA4427. Next base: position 79,795 of record CAVORA010000017.1, read on the forward strand.
CCCAGCACGCGGGCCTGCTCCGCTTCGGCTTCGGCGCCCGCACACGCTCGCGGTTTCCCGTCGAATCGAGCGGCATCCTGCGCGACTGGCAGTCCTGGCAGCCGGTCGACCAGGCCGCCATCGCCTACGGCCAGGGCATCTCGGTGACGGGTATCCAGCTCGCGTCCGCTCTGGGGGCGCTGGCCAACGATGGCATTCGAATGGAGCCGCGCCTCGTGCTCGCGCGCCGGCGGACCGGTGGCGATTGGCAGACGACGGACGTGCGACCCCACGGTCGGGCCGTGTCCGCCCGGGCCGCCCGCACCACCCTCGACATGATGCAATCCGTCGTGAGCGCGGAGGGCACCGGGCGCCTGGCTGGCCTGGCCGACGTCCCGGTCGCGGGCAAGACCGGCACCGCGCAGAAGCTCGACGTCGAAGCCGGCGCCTACTCGCAGGATCGCTACATGGCCTGGTTCATGGGCGTCGTGCCGGCGGATGATCCTGAGCTGGTGATCGTGGTCGCCGTCGATGAGCCCAAGGGTCCCCTGCACGGCGGCGGCACCGTTGCAGCGCCGCTCTTCGCCCGCGTGGCCGCCGCCCAGCTCGCCCGGCGCGGCATCGTGACCGAGCCGGCCCCGATCCCCGCGGCCCCGCTCCCCGTGCTCACCGTCGAAGCCGATGCGGTGGACGACTTCCTTCCCGAGGCGGAAGACATCGCCCCGTCGGGTCTCCTGCTGGCCCGTGCGTCGCGGCCGACGGACGAGAGCCGCGAGACGACCGATGCGCCCCGGAGCGAAGCAGTCACGACCTCCCGATCCCGCGCGGAGGCGATGCCCGTGGCCACGCGCGCACCGACGATCTCCGACCAGATTCGACAAGAGCCGCTTCGTGCGGCTGTCGCGGCCCCCCCGGCCGGTCCCGCCGCCTCGAGGGCGGCGGGACCTTCTATTTCCCTCGCGACCTTCGACGTCGCGTTCGTCCCGGACTTCCAGGGCACGACGATGGCTCGAGCCCGAAGGCTTGCCGAAAGCGAATCGCTCGAGATCACGACCCTTGGAGCCATCGAAGGACGAGTGGTGTCCCAATTCCCCGTCCCCGGCACGGTGCTCGACGGCGAAGACCGGACGGTGCGTCTCCGCTTCGAGACGCGACCGGCGCGCGCACCACGACGGGAGGAGGGATGATGCGGCTTTCTTCTCTGCTGGATGCGCTTCCGGAGCATCTCGCGCCCATCGAGTGGCAGCGAGCAAATCCGAGCGACGACCCCACGATCCGGGGCATTCGATACGACTCGCGCCAGGTTTCCCCCGGCGATCTATTCGTCGCGCTGCGCGGAGCCAACTCCGACGGTCACGATTATCTCGATCGCGCGGTCGCGCTCGGTGCGGCGGCGCTGCTGGTCGAGGACATGCCGGAGGCCCGCATCCGAGGCGACGTACCCGCCGTTCGGGTGTCCGATGCGCGTCGCGCGCTGGCGCCGATCGCCGCTCGATTCTTCGGTCATCCGGCGAGCGAGCTCAGTCTCGTCGGCGTTACCGGCACCAACGGCAAGACCAGCACGACCTACCTGGTCGAATCGATCCTGGCGCATGCGGGCCAACGCGTCGGTCTCATCGGCACCGTCGAGATCCGTTATGCGGGCCATCGCGAGGTCGCCGTCAATACGACGCCCGAGAGCCTCGACCTGCAGCGCATGCTCCGCGCGATGTGCACCGAGCAGATCGACTCCGTGGTCATGGAGGTCTCGTCGCACGGACTCGAGCTCGGACGCGTCGAGGGCTGCGCGTTTCGGGTGGCCGCCTTCACGAATCTCTCGCAGGACCACCTCGACTTCCACGGCAGCATGGACGCCTATCTCGCCTCGAAGGCACGACTGTTCCGGGACCATCTCGCGCCGGGCGCGTGCGCCGTGGTGAACATCGACGATCCAGTGGCCGACAAGGTGATCAGCGTCGCGCGGGACGCCGGCGCCGAGATCCTCCGAGTCGGCCGCGGCCCGGATGCCCGAGCCGATCTCCGGCTCGTTTCGAGCGAGAGCGGACTCGAAGGCACGCGCGCCCGGCTCGAGGACGCGGGGGGCGCGTTCGACGTGGCGCTCCCGCTGCTCGGGGATTTCAATCTCGAGAATCTGCTGGTCGCCGCGGGGATCGCCCGCGCCCTGGGAATCGACGCCGACACGCTGGCCGCGGGCGTCGCCGCCTGCCCGCAGGTCCCGGGTCGCATGGAACGCGTCGTCGGAGATGGCCGAGCAGAGCCGACAGTGCTCGTCGACTACGCGCACACGCCCGATGCGGTCGAGAAGCTGCTGCGCGCGGTCAGGCCGCTCTGCACTGGCCGCTTGATCGCAGTCTTCGGCTGCGGCGGCGACCGTGATCGCGCCAAGCGACCGTTGATGGCCCAGGCGGTCGCCGCGCATGCCGACGTTGCCATCGCGACCAGCGACAATCCGCGAACGGAGGATCCGGTCGCGATCCTCGCCGACGTCGAGGCGGGGCTCGCTTCACTCGAGCGGGTCGACCCCGGCGCCCTGCTCTCGACGCCTGGTCGGCCGAAAGGTCGCGCTCGCTACAGCGTCCTCGTCGATCGGCGTGAAGCGATCGATCTCGCAATCCTGGGCGCGACAGCCGACGACACCGTCGTGCTCGCCGGCAAGGGCCACGAGGACTATCAGATCGTCGGCCGCGAGAAGCTCCCCTTCGACGATCGACGTGAAGCACGACGGGCCCTGCTCGAACGCGACTCCGGAGGTCGCACATGAGCCTGCCCGCGACCGCCGCACAGCTCTGCGAGTGGACCGGGGGCCGCCTGCTCCGCGGCGATCCGAAGGACGCCTTCAGCGGCACGAAGATCGACAGCCGCGAGGTCGATCCGGGAGATCTCTTCGTCGCGATCGTCGGTCCGAACCACGATGCCCATCGTTTCCTGACCGACGTGCTCGCGGGCGGGGCCGCCGGGGCGCTCGTTCAGGCCGACCGGATCGAAGAGACGCTGCCGCCGCGGCGAGGGCTTCCTCGTCGACGGTCGAGGACACGACGCAGGCGCTCGCCGATCTCGCCCGAGGACACCGGCGCTCCTTCGACGGGCCGCTGATCGCGATCACCGGAAGCAACGGCAAGACGACGACCAAGGAGCTCTGCGCCGGCATCCTGATGGAATGCGGCCCGACCCTCGCGACCCGCGGCAACCTGAACAACAACTTCGGCGTGCCGCTCACGCTGCTGCGGCGCGAAGCGGACGACGCCTACGCGGTGATCGAGATGGGGATGAACCATCGCGGCGAGATCGCCGGCCTCGCCGAGATCGCGCAGCCGACGATCGGCGTGCTCACGAACGTCGGCACGGCCCACATCGAATTCCTCGGCAGCCGCGAGAACATCGCGCTCGAGAAGGGCGACCTGCTCGCGGCGATCCCCGCCGAGGGCAGCGCCGTCGTCCACCACGACGACCCGCTCGCCTACGAGCAGGCGAAGCGAACGCGCCGCGCGGGTACTCTCGTTCGGTCGCGCGCCGGGCGCCGACCTGCGCGCGAGCGCCGTCCGCTTCCTCGACGACGGCCGCCTTCGCCTTCGATCTCGAGACGCCCTTCGGTCGCGGTGAGATTCGCGTACCGGGCCTCAGCGAGACGATCGTCGAGAATGCGCTCGCGGCGGCGGGCGGCGCGCTGGCCGCGGGCGTCGACCTCGACGCCGTGGCGACAGGGCTCGCCAGCCATCGGCGGCGTGCCGGGTCGCATGCAGCCGCGCCCCTTCCCGAACGCAGTGCTCGTGATCGACGACAGCTACAACGCCAATCCCGCAGTCCATGCAGAGCGCGCTCGAGACCCTCGCGCGGCTCGAGACGACGGGCCGACGGATCGCCGTGCTCGGCCAGATGGGCGAGCTCGGCGACGCCGAGGAGGCGGCCCATCGCGAGGTCGGCCGTCTCGCCGGCCAGCTCGGACTCGACGAGCTCCTGCTCCTCGGCGCTTCCGCCCCGCTCACTGCGGAGGGCGCCCGGGACGCGGGCCTCGCGCAGGCGCATATCCACATTGCAGAAGATCACGTTTCGATCGCACGCACGCTCGAGGGCCTGCTCGGGCCGGGCGACCGCGTCCTGGTCAAGGGATCGCGCGCAGCGCGCATGGAACGCGTGATCGAATTGCTCGCAGAGGGCGGCCACTGATGCTCTACCACTTTCTCTACCCGCTCGCGGACACCTTCGGTGGATTCAACGTCGTCCGCTACATCACGTTCCGAACGGCGGCCGCGACCCTGACCGCGCTCTTGATGTCGTTCCTCGTCGGACCGTGGCTGATCCGCCGACTCGGCGCACTCCGCATGGGCCAGCCGATCCGCGAGATCGGCCCGGACCATGCGGCCAAGGCGGGCACGCCGACGATGGGCGGAGTGCTGATCCTGGTCTCGCTGATCATCTCGCGTCCTGCTCTGGACCGACCTCACGAATCCCTACGTCTGGATCGTGCTCGGGCTGACCTCGGGCTACGGGATCCTCGGCTTCATCGACGACTATCACAAGGTCACGAAGGGCAACAGCGACGGCATCTCGGCCCGCATGAAGCTCTTCTGGCAGGTACTGCTCGCGTTCGGCGTGGCGATCGCGATCTACACCAGCCCCGCCTTCGACCCGAGCTCGCACGTTCCCTTCTTCAAGAACTTCACGCCGCATCTCGGCTGGCTCTACGTCCCGTTCGCCACCTTCGTCATCGTCGCGGCCTGCAACGCCGTGAACCTGACCGACGGGCTCGACGGCCTCGCCATCGGCCCGGTCATGATCTCGGCGGGCACCTTCCTGCTGCTCGCCTACGCGGCCGGCCACGCAGGCATCGCCGAGTACCTGCCAGATCACGCACGTCCCCGGCGCCGGCGCAGCTCGCGATCTTCTGCGGCGCGCTCGTCGGCGGCGGCCTCGGCTTTCTCTGGTTCAACGCCTACCCGGCGCAGCTCTTCATGGGCGACGTCGGCTCGCTCGCCCTCGGAGGCGCGCTCGGAACGATCGCCGTCCTGATCCAAGCAGGAGATCCTGCTGGCCGTGGTCGGCGGCATCTTCGTGATCGAGACGCTCTCCGTGATCATTCAGGTGGCCTCGTTCAAGCTGACCGGCAAGCGCGTCTTCCGGATGGCGCCGATCCACCACCACTTCGAGCAGCTCGGTTGGCCCGAGCAGAAGATCGTGGTCCGCTTCTGGATCGTCTCGATCATCCTGGGCCTGGTCGCGCTTTCGTCGCTGAAGCTGCGCTGACATAGACCGCACCCGAAGCGAATCGGGAGGCGGCAGAAGAGAGTCGATCGATGCAGTTCGCAGGACAAGACGTCCTGGTGCTAGGCCTTGGCCTGTCCGGGTGTTCGGCCGCGCGCTTCCTCGCGGAGCGGGGCGCCCGCGTGACGGCCGCGGACGAACGTCCGGCCGATGCGATCCCGGGCCTGGAGACCCTCGGCTCCGAGATCGAGCTCCGACTCGGACGCCCTTTTCCGGCACTCGACCCCTTCGACCTGGTCGTCCCGAGCCCGGGCATTCCAGCCGCGCGCTGGCAGGGCCGCGCGAAGCGTGCGTGGGGAGACATCGAGCTCTGCTTTCGCGCGCTGTCCGTGCCGGTCGTCGCCGTGACCGGGACCAACGGCAAGTCGACGGTCGTTCGGTTGATCGAGGCCATGGCCCGTGCCGCGGGGCTGCGCGCCCGAGCGGCGGGCAACCTGGGAATTCCCGCGCTCGACCTGGTGGGCCAGCCGCTCGATCTCGCAATCCTCGAGGTGTCGTCCTTCCAGCTCGAGAGTGTGGACTCGTTCCGCCCGCGCGCGGCGCTGCTGCTGAACATCACGCCGGACCACCTCGATCGACACGGGGATCTCGAGGGCTACCGCGCTGCGAAGGCCCGGATCTTCGCGCGTCAGGGCCCGGGAGACACCGCGATCGTGAACGGGGATGACCCGCTGGTCGCAACGATCCCGCTACCCGACGGCGTCGAGCGACTCGAGTTCCGCCGCCGACACGCCGTGGCCGAAGGCGCCTGGCTCGACGGCGACGTCGCAATCGTGAGAAGAGATCACCGCGAGCAGCGGATCCGACTCGACGGGGCCGGCGCGCTGATCCAGCAGGCCGACAACCTGCTCGCGGCCCTGCTGGCTCTGGCCTGCCTCGACGTCGACCTCGAGGCGGCCGTGGGCGCGCTGGCCACATTCGAAGGTCTGCCGCATCGCTGCGAGCTCGTGGCCGAGGTCGCGGGCGTGCGTTTCGTCGACGACTCGAAGGCGACCAACGTCGGGGCCGCCGAGCGATCGCTCGCGGCCCTGCCCGGCCCGATCATCTGGATCGCCGGCGGACGCCACAAGGGCGGCGAGCTTGCGCCGCTCGCTGCGACCGCGGCCCAACGGGTGCGCTGCGCCCTGCTGATCGGAGAGGCCGCCGCGACCTTCGAGGACGCTCTGGCCGAGACCGTCCCCTGCGAAGTCGTGGGTCAGCTCGCGAAGGCCGTCGCGCGTGCGGCGGAGCTGGCCCAGCCGGGCGACCTCGTCCTGCTCGCTCCCGCCTGCGCGAGCTTCGATCAGTTCGAGAGCTTCGAGGATCGCGGACGTCAGTTCCAGGCCGCAGTCGCCGCGCTGGCTTCCGCCCGGCACGCGGGAGGGAATGCATGAGTCGCGGTGCACCCGAAGACGCTCCGGCCACGATCGATCCGGGTATCGCGATCGCGACGGGAATCCTGATCGCCATGGGTGTGGTCATGAGCTACAGCGCGACGGCAGCACTCGCCCTCGACGCCAAGATCCCGCCGCTCTTCTTCGACCACCTGCTCGGACTGGTGCTCGGGCTCGCGGCCGCGGCCGTCGCCTACTCGGCGCCCTCTACCTGGATTCGGCGGCTGGCCCTGCCTTTCTGGGGGCTGTGCGTGGCGATGCTCGTGGCGACGCTGCTCTTCGGCGTCGAAGTCAACGGCGCGCAGCGCTGGATCTCGTTGCCGGGGCTGCGATTCCAGCCCGGAGAGCTCGCCAAGCTGGCGACCCTGATCGCCGTGGCCGCCTGGCTCTCACGCAAGGACGACCGGCGCGAGATCTCGACCCGGCGAAGCGTCCAGGCCGCGGGCATCGCCCTGCTGCCGGCGGGCCTGCTGCTCCTGCAGCCCGACCTCGGCAACGCCGTCGTGCTGGTCGCACTGGCCGCCGGCCTGCTCTTCATCGCGGGCACGCCATGGCCCCGCTTCGTGCTGCCCGGCATCGCGGGCGCCGTGCTGGTCGGCGTCTATATCCTGAACAACGACTACGCATGGCGACGCGTGATGGGCTTTCTCGACCCCTTCCGCGAAGCCCAGGGCGCCGGCTGGCAGCTCGTGCAGTCCTACGTCGCCTTCGGTCAGGGCGGCCTGCTCGGTCAGGGAATCGGAAACGGCCGGCAGAAGCTCGAGTACCTGCCGGAGGTCCACACCGACTTCGTGCTCGCGCTCGTCGCCGAAGAGCTCGGGCTGCTGGGGGTCCTCTTCGTGCTCGGCGCCTTCGCGGCGCTCTGGCTCGCCGGCACCCGCGCCGCACGGCGCGCGACCGATCGCTTCGATCTGTTATGCGCCTTCGGCATGGTGACGCTGCTGACGGTCCCCGCCTTCCTGAACGCGTCGGTCGTGATGGGACTGGTCCCGACGAAGGGACTCACCCTGCCCTTCCTCTCCTACGGTCGCACCTCGCTGGTCGTCTCCTGCTTTGCACTCGGCCTCCTCCTCGGGGTCGCGCGGCGCCATCCGCATCGCGCGCCGGGATCGCATCGGGGGCGCGCATGACGAAGCGCTGGGTCATCGCGGGCGGCGGAACCGGGGGCCACGTCACGCCCGCTCTCGCCCTCGGCGAAGCGCTCCGGCTGCGTGGCGACGAGGTGCTCTTCGTCGGATCTTCCCGAGGCCTCGAGTCTCGACTCGTGCCCGAGGCCGGCTTCGACCTGGAGGTCCTGCCGAGCGAGCAGTTCATGGGCCGCAATCTGCTCGGACGACTGCGTGGCGTTGCGTCGATCCTGCGCAGCTCGCTGCTCGCGCGCCGCGTGCTCGCACGCTTCTCGGCCGACGCGGTGATCTCGGTCGGTGGCTATGCGGCGATGCCCGCAGCGATCGCGGCCTGGATCACCCGCCGACCCCTCTTCCTCGTCGAGCCGAACGCCATCCCCGGACGCGTCAACCGGATCAGCGCACGATTCGCCCGTGCCGTCTTCGTCGGCTTCGAGTCGACCCGCGGCCATCTGCCCGCGCGCACCGAGAGCATCTGCCTCGGCGTGCCTCTGCGACGCGCTCTCTATCGTGCCTTTGCGAAGCGCACCGACAAGGGCGTGCCGACAGTGCCGCTCAAGATCTTCGTATTCGGGGGCAGTCAGGGTGCGCGCCAGCTGAACGAGAACGTGCCCGAGGCGCTCTCGCGACTGCGCAGGAAGTCGGTCGAGGTGTTTCATCAGGCCGGCGAGGCCGACCGGGCGACGGTCGAAGCACGTTATGCGGAGCTGGGCCTTCCCGCCGAGGTCGTCGCCTTCGAGCGGGACATGCCGCGACGATACGAGTGGGCGGATCTCGCGATCTGTCGCGCGGGAGCCCTCACGGTGGCAGAGCTGGCCCTGGCCGGCATGCCCGCCCTGCTCGTCCCCTACCCCTTCGCGGCCGACGACCACCAGGCCGCGAACGCCCGGGCCCTCGAGGAGGCGGGAGCCGCGCGCCGCCTGGACGCCCGGCCCCTCGATCCGAACGCTCTGGCCCAGGCCGTCGCCGAGCTGGTCACGACACCGGGCCGCCTCGTCCTGATGCGCGAGGCGGCACTCCGCCTGGCCCGTCCCCATGCGGCGCAGGACATCATCGAGACCTGTGTCGCCCGACTCGAGGGACGCGCGCCCCGACTGGCGAGTGACGCAGCCGAACTTCGATCCGTCGACGAGCGCACCGAAGAGGAGGACGCGACGTGCAGCGCAAGCTGAGCCCGCTCCACTTCGTCGGCATCGGAGGGATCGGCATGGCCGCTCTCGCCGAGCTGCTGCATGCGCAGGGCCTCGAGGTCTCGGGGTCGGACGTCGTGTCGGGGGCGACCTTCGAACGCCTGCGCGCACTCGGGATCCGGGTGCGAGTGGGTCACGATGCCGAGAGCGTCTCCGGTGCGCGGACGATCGTCCGGTCGTCGGCGATCGCCGACGACAACCCGGAGCTTCGTGCCGCGCGGGCGCAGGGGATTCCGATCGTCGCTCGCGGCGCGCTGCTCGCGGAGATCCTGCGCACCAAGGACGCCGTCGCGATCGCGGGCTCACACGGCAAGACGACCACTTCGGCCATGACGGCCCATCTGCTCGAGGCAGCGGGACTCGACCCGACGGCGCTGATCGGCGGCCGGGTGCCCCGCGCGAGCGGCGGCGCCAGTCCCGTGAAGCTCGGTCATGGGGACCTGATCGTGGCCGAGGTCGACGAGAGCGACGGCTCCTTCCTGTTGACGCGTCCCGTGCTCGCCCTCGTGACGAACGTCGACCCCGAACATCTCGACCACTACGGGAGCCACGCCGCGCTGAAGGATGCCTTCGTCGAGTTCGCGAACTCCGTCCCCTTCCACGGCGCCTGCCTGCTGGGCATCGACCATCCCGGCATCGCCGAGATCTCGCCCCGGATCAGCGCGCGCCAGATCCACTTCGGATTCCACCCCGAGGCCGCCGTCGACGTCCTGCCAGCCGGTCATCTCGTAGATGGTCTCGCGGGGGCGGTCCTCGGGGGCGAGCTCCATGGCCGCCATGGGCAGGTAGCGGCTGGCGGCTGGGTCTATCAGCCGGGCATCGGCGCCCACCGCGCCCACGCAGGCGGCGAAGAAGCGCCTTGTGTCGGCCAGTATCTCCGGTGAGACGTGGATGACCACCTTGCTGCGCCAGGTGCGGACCTCCAGGTCGAAGGCGCGGACCACCTCGCCGTCGGGCTTGTGGCGTTTCGTCTCGCCGATCACCCGGGGCACAAAGCGGGCGATGGGCACCTGGTAGCGGTCCGAACCGTCCTTGGTCGCCTTCCAGCGGGCCAGGATGGGCGCGCCATCCGGCGTGTGGAACACGCCAA
>CAVORA010000018.1:0-421143 GCA_963698485.1 uncultured delta proteobacterium
ACGTCCAGGGCGTTGATCCGGGTCGGGCTGGGCGGCGCCGAGCCATTCCCGGTGTTGACGTATTCCACCGTGTCCCAGCCGGCCCGCAACGCGAGACTGCCCCCGTCGTCCACTCCGGTGCGGTCTCGAGGTCCATCCGAGAGCCGTCCTTCCCAACCGAGTAGACGACCGTCACCTCGTCGGCGGACGCGTCGTAGACCAGATTCTCGATCGCGTAGCCGTTGCCGAGTCCACGATAGGTCTCCGCTTCGGCAGTACGCGCCCCGCCGAGATGCACCGTCTCCACGGGGAGTCGCGCGGTCGTCACCGGACCGTCCGGAGGATGGCAGTTGGCGCAGAAGCGATTGTTCATCTGCACCCCGCCCGCGCCGTGGTTCTCGCCGGTGTCGAAGTTCACGTCGTCATGGCAGCTGCCGCAGGCGACCCGATTCGGCTGGGTCCTCCAGTTGTCGACGTCGGCCCCACCCCCGGTATGGCAGCTGACGCAGTCATCGAGATCCCGCGTGAACCGCACGTTCGAATAGGTCCTGAAGCCGTTCTCCAGGGTCTCGCCTGCGTGGATCTTGTGGACCAGCAGCGTGAAATCGGTATTGCCGGAGGGGTTGTGACAGGCGACGCAGTATTCGACGTCGGTGCGACCTCCGCCGTGGAAGGAGAGCTTCGTCTCGCTCGTCGGTCCATGGCAGACATTGCAGTCGGCGGTCTGCACGATGTCGCGGGTCAGGGTCGTCCCCGAGACACAGTCATTCGGCGTCGTCAGGTCGGCGTCGAAATCACACCAGGCGTTCTCAGCCGGGAGGTCGCTCGCCGAGAGCTGAATCGCCACGCGCAGCGAGTCCCCGTCGACGACGCGCCCCGTCGGATCATAGGCAGAGGTATATCGGTAGAACCCTCCCGCTAGATTCTCGAACGTGCCACTCGTGAAGTTCTCGGTCGATCGGGTCCCGATCCCGATCCACTGGCTCGGGTCTCCATCGAGCGCGGGGTCGAGGCGGTCGATCGCGAAGCGCCCGTCTTGCGGACGGAGGTCGTCGACGCCTGCGCCCGTCTCGTCGAGGGCGTCGAATTCGATCACGACGCTCGAGCCCGTGACGTCGACCTCGGTCAGCGTGGCGTCGACCCGGCGATAGCCAGAGGCGGTCAGCGGGCCGTCGGGATCCCCATCGATGGCGTGGGCATCGGTGACTGAAGCGATGTCACCCACCGGCGCGACGCCGCCACTCCCATGGCAGCTGACACAGGTCTCGACCGAGGTCACCGGAACTCCAACCGGATCACCTGGCGGCCCGGGAGGTCCCGTGGGGCCCGGCGGGCCATCGTTGCCATCGTCGCCGTCGGAACAGCCCACCGCGAATGCGCAGAGCACCGACAGTGAAAGTAGGAGCAGGAGCGTTCGAAATCGGAAATCGCGCAACAACCGGGCCCTCTCTCTCGAACCGGACGAGCACCCGGCTGGAGCCACTCGATTCTGCGCGATCCCGCGAAGACCTTCAACCTTGATTGCGGCTCGAACCACCGAAAAACTTCGGGAATCGGCAGATACCGGGCTGGTCTATGGTCCGCATCGGAATTCAGCTCGTCAAGATATTCTGGACAAGGAACGCTCTTCGCCGAGAGACAGTTTTGGTTTTCGGCCCAAGCCGCCTTCTGCATGCGCCATCTGCCGCTCACCGAGGTCTTTCCGGAGCTCGCCTGACAGAGACGTCGCCATGCTCCGTCCGGTCCGGAGCGACGAGATCCTGGAGTGGCGATGCGCAGCGCTGCCACACGGACAGAGCGTTCGCGCGCTTGATTGACACGTCTCGTCCAGAGCTGCTCGCAACGGTCAACCGCATGCGCTCGCTTCCAGGAGCTGATATCCCCGCGGACGAAGTGCCTCGGATCGAGGCAGCGTTGCTCCTGTAGCGCTTCACGACGTGTCACGGGAGGCCGCGGTCAATCAGCGGGTACTCTGATGCCTCCGGCCGAAAGGCAGCGGTTCCTGAGTACCAAGGTGCTCGATCTCGACTCAGGATTCCGCCTGGATCAGGCCCAAGGCCTCATCGAGGCCTTCGATCTCCTGGTGGGGGATCTCCAGCATCGAGTCGCCATCCGCCCATGATGCTCATCCGACGAGGCTGGGGCCTTCTCCGAATCCCCCGAAAGGCCCGTCTCGTTCTGCGCACCGACCGCACATCCCGCCCAGACCAACCAGATTCTCGACGGGGTGAACCAATCGGGTCGGGTCGATCGACCCAAGCGCCGGAACGAACTCCGCGTTGGCGGCAGAAGCGTCGGCCAAGCCATAGATCCTAGCCATGATCAACGCGATCCTGGCATGACCTTCTTCGAGCTACCCTCGAGCTGCCGGGCTCAAGGACGGATCAGGCCTATCAGCGTTAGGCACGATCGGCCCGATGCGAGATCCGCTGTCAGCCTACCCCCCGGTCTGACTCCCGGGTGTGCGCGTCGCGTTACCGCCAGAGGCACGGAGGCACCTTACTGCTCGAGCTCTTCGACACCGATGGCGACTGCTGGCGTATAGGTGAACTCGACCAGATCGCCGATCTTGACGCCCTTCATGCGATCGGGGTCACGCACTCGGATCGTCATCCGCTCCCCCGTCGAGGCCTCGAAGGTCACAGACGGCGTCTTCTTGTCGAGCGCTACGACGGTGGCCGTGACCATCAGCATGCGCGCCACACCCGCGGCCGGCTTCTCTCCGCGCTGCGCACTGGCCCCGCCTTCGGCGACCTCGATTCCGGGGGACGGCCTCTCCGGGCTTCATCGGGCTGTGCACCACCGACTCGCAATAAGAGGCGCGGATAAGCGATACAAGCCGCGTTTCCGCAGCAGCACCGCCGATACTAGGCGTTCTGACAGGCAGGGCCCGAAGGGGCCCGTTCCGGCATACTCCAGAACCAGCTGATCCGACCGCCGCGAAAACACCGGGGGGATCCTCCCGAATCAGGCTCAGCCGGCGGCCTCCCAGTCTGCGGTGATTCGGTCGCAGGACTTCATTGCGCCGCAGCCATTCCCCGGCTCCCGGGGAGACGACGGGCGCGACCGGTTCCATCCTCGGCTGTCTGGACACCACGACGGATTCGAGATTGCGATGTTCGGCGGGGATCCAATCGTTCGTCCCCTTCCGGATGTTCATGAACAGGAGCTCGGGCAGGCTGACGAAGCTCCCCCGAAGCCCGCGCGTCAGGCGCGCGCCTCGATCCAGCGGCGCCGTCAGGAGGCCTGCGACGGTCTCGCCGAGGCCCGCGACGAGATTGATCGCACCGAAGAGCGGGCGCAAGAGCGGTGTCCCGTCTGTAAAGAAGACGAAGAACGAGTCCTCCTGATGTCTCCGATAGCTCTTCGCAGTGAGGGTGTTGGATTCTCTGAACGCTACGCGGATGGCGCCCTCGTCCTTCATCTCTCGCAGGCGGAGCTTTCGGTACGAAAGGATCTTCTCCTGCCGCGTGACCCGATACTGTTCGCTTCACCTTCTGGGCCGAGACGAAGGGGATGAAGGTGAGTGAGTAGGTCTTGCCACATGGCCCCCAGCTGCTGCTCGGAGACCCGCTCGGAGTCGTCGAAGCTCGCGTTCAGCGTGTCGAAGATCGCCGTGACGCAGTTCCGGGTGATCAGACCATACGCGTGCAGGCGTCGCATCTCACGAGCGTAGTCGCGCTCTCTCCTACGAGCGCGATCATCGTCGCGAACGACCCGTAGGCACCCGATGGACGAGCGGCGATCGGATAGACGCCGCTCCGCGACGGGACGAGATGTCCTCGGGCGACCCGGATCGTTCCGCCGTGCTGCTCGGCTCGCAGGAGCTCGAGATGACGATTGCTCGCTTCCTCGAGACGCTGCCAGGCGAGCTCGTCGGGATCGGGGTGGTCGCGAAAATAGGCTCGCGTCGACGCCAGGTGTTCATGGCTCTCGGAGAGGATTCCCGAGTCGACTTCGCGTCCCGATGAGCCTGGAGTCGGATGATGGACTCTGGCTCGTCGGGGTACGTGTCCAGAACGAGCTGACCGGTTGCGATCGACGCTTCCAGGGCGGCCAGCCTCGCCATGCCAACCAGCAGGGTCTGGCCCCAATCGGCACGCCTCGAGTTCGCGGTCTCGACCAGCTGGCCAGCGAGCTTCGGCGGCATAGCGCTCGAGCGCTGCGACGTCCTCAGGCTCCAGGGAAAAGGCGTCGTCTTCGGGTGCGCGGCGGGCGCCCGCCTCGAGCCCACGCGCCTCTTCGAGCACGTCGAGTGCGGCTCGCGCGGCGCGGAGATCGACCCATCGGCTCGAGTAGGACCGGGCGAAGATCGGGTGGTCGCTTGCCGAAGTCGGCATCGCGACCCGCCAGTGCGCGGGGTCCTCCTCGAGCAGGGAATCCTTCTCGCGGGCGATCGCACTCCGTCGAGCCTCGACGAAGCCAGGACCGTACGCGCGAACGAGTGCAGACCGCAGCGAGTCCAGTATCGCTGACCGCTCGTCGCTCGCTGGCGGACTCGACTCGAAGTAGCCAAGGCCCGCGATCGAGAGAATACGGTCCGGCGCTTGCTTTGAGGGGTCCTTCTCCCGCTCGGCCAGGAACTCAAGCAGCTCCCTGATCACGACGCAGGTCGCGCTGGATGCCGATTTGCGCTTCCTGGGCGCGATGGCGTTGGCGAAAGTGCTCGACGAGGCTCCATCGCGTCTCCTCGGACATCGCCACACGCGTCGAATGGATCGATCCGGTTCTCGAGCAGCGCGTAGCTGTAGAGAAACTCATCGGCGCGGTCGCGATGGAGAACGAGCAAATCGTCCTCGTTCTGGAAATGGTAGACGTCCCGACCGAAGCGGATGGCGGTATGGCCCCCGCTCGAACCGTTCTCGTTGGCGACGATGTAGAGGTACTCGAAGCCCGTCCCATCGTCCGGATCGGTCGCGATCGCAGTCGCAGAAGCGGCCCAGCCCGCGAGCAGCAGCAGGTTCAGGGCCGAGCTCTTCCTCAAGGCGTCTCTTGTCCCGCTCCGGCTCCCCCGGCCGGAGCTTGCGGCTGATAGCCCTTGCGCAGCGCCGTCTGCTTCGAGAGATCGTTCCCGAAGAGATCTTTCGAGAACTTCACGAAGTCGGCCTCTTGCATGCCCGCCTTGGCGACACTGGCGCCGATCGCCGTGCAGGTCGCGGGGGTTGACACCTCCCAGTTCGTGACGCCGCGCTTCGTCGCGAGGCTCGAGACCGCGCTGCGGAACGCGCCGATATCGCCGCCGCTCTTGGCGTAGGTGAAGGACAGCTGGGAAACGTCCGCTTCGTAGCTCTCAGTATCCTGAGGCGTCTCGGGCTCGGGCGCGGGCTCGTCGTCGCCGCTGGAGGATTTCGAGATGCTCTTCGAGGGACTGCTAATCGAGTCAGAGATCGAGCCCGAGCTCTTGGAGATGGAGCAGCCCGTCCCGACTGTCAGGATGAATGCCACGATGAGTATGCCTGCGATTCGCATGGTTTCCCCTATTTCCTAGATGATCGATCGACGCCGAGCAGGATACTCGCACAATTGCGAATTATCGCAGGCGGCCGGGCATCTCTATTTGGTTCGTACTTCCGGCGCTCGCTGTGGATAGCGAAACCAGGTCGTGGTGCGCCTCTCGAATTCGCAGGGTGAGGAAATCGCAACCTTTCGACTAATGTTCACGGCGGGTCCGAGACAGGAGGGCTGAGCATGACGATGGGAGTTCCGGCGCGGATCGAAGAATCTCCGAGGCACTGGCTGGCGCATGTCCTGGATGAATGCGGGTTCCTCGGCGATGCAAGGATTCGCTCCTTCGTCAACGAGCCCTTCGCAACCCTGGTAGCCGGTCAGCTCAGCGCGATCACCCGCCTGCGTCTCGGACGAGGAGCCGACGGATTTGGCGACGAGCCTGGTCCTGAAGTTTCACGCGCCTACCGAGTCCGCTCACGAGGTCAGCATGCGGTACCGCGCCTACGAGCGAGAGCATCGCTTCTTCTCGGACGTGGCCGCGAATGCGCCTGTTCCGGCCCAGGTCTGCCATGCTTCGATCGTGATGAGGAACGCGAGCGCTACATCCTGATCCTGCAGGACCTCGCCGAAATGGAGTTCGTCGATCAGATCGAGGGGCCGACCTACGACCACGCCGTCCGCATCCTGAAGGCGCTTGCCAAGCTCCACACGTCGACCTGGGGTCCGCGGATAGGCGAAACAAGCTGCGTTTTCGGCACCGCCGCCAAGTCCGTTTCTGACAACCGGCGTCCCGCTGGGGAGAAAACGGCCCTTCCTGGGCGAGCCGGGCGAAGACTGTGAGAACTGCGGGGATTGCGCCGGCGGTCAGGGTGGGCCGCTGCCGAAGCGGCACTGCTGCGGGAACGGGATCACCGAGGGTCCCGAAGCGGGCGACCCGGGTCTCTGCGACGGCAACGACTGACAGTGAGACAACTGAGGGGACAACTGGACAGGCACTTCGTGAACGACCGCACGAAGTGCTCGTTTTCTCGCCTACCGTGCGGCGACACGGAGGCCGCCACTTCACCAGGTTTGGTTGACGACGCTCAAAGCAGCGGGCTGACCAGGCGGAACGTGTTCTCGAGGAATCGCTCGCCGACCGAGCGTGAGTTCCACGTGGCCGGGTCGAGCGGGTCCGAGTCGTCGATGTAGGATTGCTGGAGGGCGCGGAGTTCGGCCGTGAACTCTCGTCCGTAGACGAAGAGTGCGACTTCGTAGTTCAGCCACAGGCTCCGCATGTCGAGGTTCACGGTCCCGATCATCGAGATCGCGCCGTCGACGGTGATCGACTTCGTGTGGAAGAAATCACCTTGCGGAAGGGGCGGATTCGTACGCCCACATCCATGAGGTCGTCGTAGTAGGAGCGGCTGCGCGTACCGCACCATGAGGGAGTCGACCTTCTCGGGGACGATCAGCGCGACGTCCACACCGCGTCCCGCCGCGCCGCGCACAGCGCGCAGGAGGGACTCGTCCGGGATGAGGTAGGGGGTCGTGAGGACGAACTCATCGCGGTCCGCGTGGATGATGCCGAGCAGCATCTTGAAGAGGATCGGGTCGCCGCTCTCGACCGGCCCAGAGGGGAGGACCTGGACCTCGGTCGACCCGCGCGGCTCGCCGAGGCGGTACGCGGTGCTCGACGAGCTCGACGGATCCTCGCCGGATTCGAGCATCCAGTCGACCAGGAACTCGCGCCCAGGGCCGTGACCGCGGTACCCTCGACGCGGATCATCGCGTCGACCCACTGGCCCGCGCCCGCATCCTGCTTGAAGTAACGCGGGTCGACCATGTTCATGGTGCCGGTCCACGCGACGTGGCCGTCGATGACGACGATCTTGCGGTGGATGCGGAGGTCGTGCGCTCGAGAAACCGCGCGAACAGCCCGACGGGACGCGGCGGACGATCTCAATCCCGACGTCACGGAGGCGTTGGGGGCTGCTTGCTCTTCCACCACGATTGCGCGCCGAGGGCATCGATGAGGATGAGGCAGGTGCACGCCGCGGCCGGCGGCCCGGATGACGGCCTCCACGACCGTCGAGCGGAGCCACCCCGTTCCAGATGTAGAACTCCATGAGGATACTGTTGGTCGCGGCGTCCACGTCGCGGGCGATGGCCTCGATGATCTCCTGGGTGTCGGAGAACAAATCGAAGCGATTGCCGCTAGCGAGGGGTTCCCGTCGTCGTCGCCCCCAGCGTGCCGAGGCCCTGCGCGGCCGCCGGGTGGAGCGACCAGTCGACGGCCGCGAGTTCGTCGCGGATCGTTGCCTCGCGCATGGCGCGCCCCGCCTCGCGGAGGGTGGCGAGCCTGCGTGTGCGTGCCGCTGATCCGTCGCTCGCCGATGAGGGGGTAGGTGATCGCGCCGCCGAAGGGGAAGACGCCGAGACGATCAGGAGCCACGTGAGTGCGATGCCCGTGTTCGGACGGCGCATGATCACGCGAACGGCGATGCCGGCGACGACAAGCAGGTGCGCGACGCCCGCGATGGTCGATGGATGTGGCACGCCGCTCATGCAGCCTTACTCGGTTCATCTCTCGAGCCGTGCAATCGAAACCCAGCGGTGCGGCTTTTACCTTGGGATCATCCCACGTGCCCGAAACGCGGTACGGAAGCAAGGCGTCCGTCAGCTCGCCGAAGAGGTCGCCGATGGGACCGAGGAACTGCTGCGCCTTCTCGAGCGGCCCGGCGTTGACGCGAAGCGCGAGCCGCCCGTCGAAGTAGATGTCACCCGAGCCGCGAACCGCCGCGGTCGGGGACTGGAGGAGCCCTTCTTCGATCGTGATCCGATCGCTCGAGAGCCCGTAGCGGATCTCCCCTCGGTCTCGGGCCCGTGCGTCGCGATGGACGAAGTTGATGGCGTTCGCGATGGCACCGATCACCGGTATGTTGATCAGCTTCCGCATGGTCGATCGTGATCGTGCCGTCCGACTCAGGTCGCGGCCGGATTGGCCGTTGTGCCCGATGACCGAGCGAGGTTGACGTCGACCTGGCCGAGTACTCGGGGGGCTGTCCCTCGGCCGGACGCAGCATGCTCTCGATGAGGACATCCGTCGCCGCGACGTCCAGCGTATATGCCTGGTCATCCGCGAACGTCAGCGTTCCCTTTGCGTCGATTCGGCCACCGAAGGCGTTGATGGTGAGCGGATCGCACGCAAGCTGCATCGCCTGGAACGACGCGGTCATCTCGGCCGACTCCACCGGGAACTGGTAGTCGCCGACGGCGGCGCTCGAGTTCCGGAGAGAGACGTCAAAGGAGAGGTCCGCGCGGCTCGGATCGCTGAGCGGAATCCGACCCACCGCGTGGAGATCGAGATCTCCGACGATCGAGTACTCCCGGAGGAAGGCCTGGGCTGAAGGCGTCAGGGCGCCGTAGTTATCCTCCGAGAGGTCGACCTGGAGCGTCGTGTCGTCGAGGGCGAGTTCGCCCGTGTCGATGCTGAGCCCGCCATCCCAGGAGAGCTGGATGATCGGGGCGCGGTCGATCCTGGCGACGAACTCGTACCAGCCGGGGCGGGTGCTGTCGGGATTGGTACTGAGGTTCACATTGAGCTTCTCGAACACCATCGGGTGTTCGGCGTCAGCCGGCGCCCATTCGAATCGCCCGTTGGCGATGTCGATGCCGCGAATCGCAAGGAAGTCGCTCGGCACTGACGAACCGCCGTCCGCGCGTCGTTCACCCTCGGTCGACTTCATGAAGTTGGCGAACCCGACGAGCGTGCCGTCGGATCGCTCCACGAGGCGCACCTCGGGGTCCACGAACGTCGCGGATTCGATGACGAGCGGCTGGCCGATCTTCGGCATCTCGCGCAACTCGAGCCGCAAGGAGGACATCCCGATGATGGTGACCCCATCGGCGATGATCGCAACGTCTTCGAGCGTCACGCTGGCGGGCAACTCGAGCCGAAGCGACGTGAACTCGAAGGCAGGCTCGAACAGGTCATCAGCGATGCCCCGGAGTTGGGTTGCGCACCAGGCGTCGATGGGGTTCATCCCTGCTGGGGTTGGTCGCTGCCACCACCACGCCACGGCGGCGATCGAGAGCGCGACCAGGACGAGGAAGATGGACCCGAGGACCTTGAGCATCCCGTGAGGGTACCGCTCTGGGTCCTCAGAATCGGTCCGCCCTGAAAACATTGAGGTTTCCCGATCCGATGCTCGATCGGTCAACGGCCAATGGTAGTCCGGTCGGGAGAAAAGATTCAGTCTCGCACTCAGGCTCGAGCTTCTTCAGACGGGTCCTCGCCGTGCAGCAGCTGCCAAGACTCGCCCCGATCGTTCTTCGCTGTATCCCTGCCTTCTTTCGAAGCCGAAGCAAGCAGGCGATCGTTGAACTCGCCCTCCGCCAGCAGCTCGCAACCGTCTCAGAGAAGGGCCGCCGCCCCCGAATCACGCCAGTCGACCGAGGCTTCTGGGTCGTGCTGTCTCGGACTTGGTCGGGATGGAAAGAAATGTGGGTCATCGTCCAGCCCGACACCGTGGCCCGATGGCATCGATAGGGGGAGGAAGCGAAGCTTCCGAGTAGCTCTACTGGCGCAAGATCTCGAAGCCCGGACCTGGCCGGCGCGGAGAGGCGAAATAAGCTGCGTTTTCGGCACCGCCGATATCAGGTGTTCGGACAAGTAGCCCCAAAGGAGCCCGTTCCGGGCTGGTCGACGAGATCCGGCTGGAGCACGCCGCGGCACGACTGATCGCGAGCGATCAAAAGACCACCGAGATCGCGCTCGACGTCGGGTATCAAGACCACACGGCCTTCAGCCGCGCCTTCCGTCGCTGGGCGGGCATCCCTCCCAGCCTCTACCGCCAAGGGTTCGGCGGCGGTCCGTAGGCAGTCGTTTGACAATGGCTCTACGAATCAGCACACGGGTCGGAGGTGATGAAGACGCCGCCTATTCTTCCTGCTCACCAGAGCCTTTCCGCCGATTCGTCTTTCGTCAAAGTCGGCGGCGTTTCTCGACAGGCCTCAGAAATAGAGACTCATTCGCAGGCCCGCCTCGATCCAGCTATCGCTGTAGCTGCGATTGGCACTGACATCGAGGTGGAGCGCCGTATTCCGTGAGGTCGAGATGCGCAGCTCACCGCCCGCGCGGACTCGTGTCGTGGTGTCCCCGGCCGCGAAGTACGTGACCTCGCCAAAGAGGTGCCCCCGCAGTCGAGATTTCGCAGGGCCGAGGTAGAGTCCGAGCCGCGCACCCGGCCCGAGTGCCACGTTGTGTTCGAGGCGGGAGCCCACCTCGAGGCGCGCGCCGGCCAGTGCGTACGCGAGCACCGCAAGATGTGGCTCCCACGCGAGTCCGGCCCCGATGTGGGTTCCCCAGACAAGGACATCGTCGAGGTCTCCATCGTCGGACACGCGTCGCGTCCGCAGTCCCGTGCCTGCCCTCCACGCCCACGGCCTGAAGACACGGCTTCGGGGACTGAGGGAGGCGAGCTCAAAGAAGGTCAGCTCCTGGAGACGAACCCGCCCCGATTCGGGATAGACCCGCAATCGGGTGTCGAGCAAACGCACGTCCATTTCCGCGAGGTGGCCTGCGGCCCTGTCCATCATGTCGTGGAAGGCAGGTCGCCAGCGGATATCGATAAAGCTTTCGTCGTCTCGCCAGCCTGCGCTCAGGCTCACGACCGCGGATGCGTGACCCTGATCGGGGCGCGTCTCGGGCTCGATCGGCGCTGCAGGGCCCTCGCCCGGAACGCGGCTGGGCAGATGACTGCGCGCGATCAGGATACGGCGCGCGAGACCGCGGGATTCCTCCTCTGTCACCACGCCGCTGAGGTATTGATAGCGAAGCTGGTCGTAGGCGACGTCGAGAATCCGGGCTCTCGCCTCGACCGGCAGCTCGTCGAGTGCCACGCCCGATGGGTCGAGCCGTCCGGTGACGATGCCTTCGACGCGATCGCGCTCATTTCGAGAGAGCGAAGCAAGGGCGGCGCGCAGCTCCGTCTCGGGAGATGCTCGGTAGCGCGCGCTCTCCACCAGTCCCGGGGTCGCTGCGACGGCCCGAACTGTATCGACTGGAATCACCGGACCACGAAAGCGAGCACTGACCGTGAGCTCCGGAATCCCGACTTCGAGCAGGCGTAGGAGTTCGTACGAACAGTTCTTCGTGAAGAAGAAATAGGGGAACGTGACATCGTCCAGCTCCCAGAGATGCATGAGCAGAAGCTCCAGCTCGTCATCACCGATATCGAGACGGTACTCCCAGATATCGCGATTCTCCCAGTCCGAATAGCGCTTGAGCTGCTCGTAGTAGGGCCTTGCACCGAATCGCCCGGCATAGACGCCGAAGACTCCCCGAGCCATGTAGGCCAGTCCCCCGTCGTCCCCGGTCTCGGCAGTGAAGTCGACTGCCCACCCAGCGATTTCCCCGGGTCCGGCCTGACGCTCGACGTCGATCCGAAGCAACGTGTGGCCGAAGACCGAGGACGGATTGCTCATGAATCCTTCCGGAAAGATCAAACTAAGACCTCGGGCATCGAGTCCGGCCCGCCAAGCCGTGTAGCGGGGGCAGCTGGGCACCGGCAGCGCCTTGCCTCCCGGATCGAGCCGCGCCGCGAGCCAGTGCCTGCGTGCGATGAACCGGCAGGCAATACGCTCGTCTTCCTCACTCTCGGAGTCTGGATCGATCAGGGCCCTCAGCGTGGCGTGCAACTCGGCACGGGGATCCCGATCGCCACGTTCGGAGAGAAAGAAGGCTTCGGTCGCGGCTCGACTATGAAAGCCTGGACGCCACCATTCTCGCTCGTAGTGGACGAGAGCGAGCCACTGCGGCGATTCGTGAAGCGCATCGCGATCCGCCCGCTCGATCAGCTCGGCGAGCGAGCGGGCTAGCCCGGGGTCGGGCCGCCCGGCTTCTACGACTTGCTGTGCCTGCGCGGAGCCTGAAGGAGTGACGCCGGAAAGGATCAGAAAGCCGATTGAGAACAGGAGAAACAAGGGTTCGCGCGCGATCGCCGTCCGTCGTGGCGGCGGGCAACAGTCCAACTCCTGACTCCGTGATGGGCCGTCGGAGAGAGCGTCGCTCAGATTCGTACGTACCCCATCAGGGCCTCGTTCTCTGCCATCAGATTCGCGAGCACCTCGAGCATCTCAAGCGAGGTCGTGTCGTCAGCAGGGAAGAGTTCTTCGAAGTGATCGTGAGTCAGGAGACGGAACGCCGGGAGATCTCGTTTCTCGAGCTCGATCACATGCGCAAACGCTTCGAGATGTTCACCTGAACCGCGCGCCATGTCGACAGACAGATGATCCAGGTTCGCACTCGCGAACTGCTCGATCCTGGCGTCGACGGCGCCGAAGAGGCCGTCTTCCTCGGTGCATCCCGAGCTGTTGAACGTCGTCGAGAGGGCCTTGAACGTCCACACATTCGTCGTGAAGGCGGCGACCTTCGCGAGGAACGCATCGTTTCCCTCCCAAAGCGTCGTGCCGACGCCGCAGGCGGCTAGCGCCTCGAAATCTTCGCTAGGGTCGTGAGAGCGTTATCGACGACGCGATTGGAGATGTGCATGAAGCTTCTCATTAGGTCTCTGCTCCTCGCAGCCTTTCTCGTCTCTGCGCAGACCGGCCCGGCGCTAGCCGCCTGCGGCGTCGGCACGACGCTTTGGGAGGGAAACGATGCGTTCCTCGCGAAGGTCGCCGCCTTCACAACGAATGTGTGGACGTTCAAGGCCCTCTCGACGACGTTCAACAGCTCGGGATGCACCGAGGAAGACGGCCTCTTCGGCGCCGTCGACGCCAGGATCGAGCAGTTCGCGAGTGCGAACCTGGATCATCTGTCTGTCGACATGGCGCGCGGTTCAGGTGAACATCTCGAAGCGTTTGCGCATGTGATCGAGCTCGAGAAACGAGATCTCCCGGCGTTCCGTCTCCTGACTCACGATCACTTCGAAGAACTCTTCCCTGCTGACGACACGACCTCGCTTGAGATGCTCGAGGTGCTCGCGAATCTGATGGCAGAGAACGAGGCCCTGATGGGGTACGTGCGAATCTGAGCGACGCTCTCTCCGACGGCCCATCACGGAGTCAGGAGTTGGACGTCGCCCGCCGCCACGACGGACGGCGATCGCGCGCGAACCCTTGTTTCTCCTGTTCTCAATCGGCTTTCTGATCCTTTCCGGCGTCACTCCTTCAGGCTCCGCGCAGGCACAGCAAGTCGTAGAAGCCGGGCGGCCCGACCCCGGGCTAGCCCGCTCGCTCGCCGAGCTGATCGAGCGGGCGGATCGCGATGCGCTTCACGAATCGCCGCAGTGGCTCGCTCTCGTCCACTACGAGCGAGAATGGTGGCGTCCAGGCTTTCATAGTCGAGCCGCGACCGAAGCCTTCTTTCTCTCCGAACGTGGCGATCGGGATCCCCGTGCCGAGTTGCACGCCACGCTGAGGGCCCTGATCGATCCAGACTCCGAGAGTGAGGAAGACGAGCGTATCGCCTGCCGGTTCATCGCACGCAGGCACTGGCTCGCGGCGCGGCTCGATCCGGGAGGCAAGGCGCTGCCGGTGCCCAGCTGCCCCCGCTACACGGCTTGGCGGGCCGGACTCGATGCCCGAGGTCTTAGTTTGATCTTTCCGGAAGGATTCATGAGCAATCCGTCCTCGGTCTTCGGCCACACGTCGCTTCGGATCGACGTCGAGCGTCAGGCCGGACCCGGGGAAATCGCTGGGTGGGCAGTCGACTTCACTGCCGAGACCGGGACGACGGGGGACTGGCCTACATGGCTCGGGGAGTCTTCGGCGTCTATGCCGGGCGATTCGGCGCAAGGCCCTACTACGAGCAGCTCAAGCGCTATTCGGACTGGGAGAATCGCGATATCTGGGAGTACCGTCTCGCTATCGGTGATGACGAGCTGGAGCTTCTGCTCATGCATCTCTGGGAGCTGGACGATGTTACGTTCCCCGATTTCTTCTTCACGAAGAACTGTTCGTACGAACTCCTACGCCTGCTCGAAGTCGGGATTCCGGAGCTCACGGTCAGTGCTCGCTTTCGTGGTCCGGCGATTCCAGTCGATACAGTTCGGGCCGTCGCAGCGACCCCGGGACTGGTGGAGAGCGCGCGCTACCGAGCATCTCCCGAGACTGGGAGCTGCGCGCCGCCCTTGCTTCGCTCTCTCGAAATGAGCGCGATCGCGTCGAAGGCATCGTCACCGGACGGCTCGACCCATCGGGCGTGGCACTCGACGAGCTGCCGGTCGAGGCGAGAGCCCGGATTCTCGACGTCGCCTACGACCAGCTTCGCTATCAATACCTCAGCGGCGTGGTGACAGAGGAGGAATCCCGCGGTCTCGCGCGCCGTATCCTGATCGCGCGCAGTCATCTGCCCAGCCGCGTTCCGGGCGAGGGCCCTGCAGCGCCGATCGAGCCCGAGACGCGCCCCGATCAGGGTCACGCATCCGCGGTCGTGAGCCTGAGCGCAGGCTGGCGAGACGACGAAAGCTTTATCGATATCCGCTGGCGACCTGCCTTCCACGACATGATGGACAGGGCCGCAGGCCACCTCGCGGAAATGGACGTGCGTTTGCTCGACACCCGATTGCGGGTCTATCCCGAATCGGGGCGGGTTCGTCTCCAGGAGCTGACCTTCTTTGAGCTCGCCTCCCTCAGTCCCCGAAGCCGTGTCTTCAGGCCGTGGGCGTGGAGGGCAGGCACGGGACTGCGGACGCGACGCGTGTCCGACGATGGAGACCTCGACGATGTCCTTGTCTGGGGAACCCACATCGGGGCCGGACTCGCGTGGGAGCCACATCTTGCGGTGCTCGCGTACGCACTGGCCGGCGCGCGCCTCGAGGTGGGCTCCCGCCTCGAACACAACGTGGCACTCGGGCCGGGTGCGCGGCTCGGACTCTACCTCGGCCCTGCGAAATCTCGACTGCGGGGGCACCTCTTTGGCGAGGTCACGTACTTCGCGGCCGGGGACACCACGACACGAGTCCGCGCGGGCGGTGAGCTGCGCATCTCGACCTCACGGAATACGGCGCTCCACCTCGATGTCAGTGCCAATCGCAGCTACAGCGATAGCTGGATCGAGGCGGGCCTGCGAATGAGTCTCTATTTCTGAGGCCTGTCGAGAAACGCCGCCGACTTTGACGAAAGACGAATCGGCGGAAAGGCTCTGGTGAGCAGGAAGAATAGGCGGCGTCTTCATCACCTCCGACCCGTGTGCTGATTCGTAGAGCCATTGTCAAACGACTGCCTACGGACCGCCGCGAACCCTTGGCGGTAGAGGCTGGGAGGGATGCCCGCCCAGCGACGGAAGGCGCGGCTGAAGGCCGTGTGGTCTTGATACCCGACGTCGAGCGCGATCTCGGTGGTCTTTTGATCGCTCGCGATCAGTCGTGCCGCGGCGTGCTCCAGCCGGATCTCGTCGACCAGCCCGGAACGGGCTCCTTTGGGGCTACTTGTCAGAACACCTGATATCGGCGGTGCCGAAAACGCAGCTTATTTCGCCTCTCCGCGCCGGCCAGGTCCGGGCTTCGAGATCTTGCGCCAGTAGAGCCACTCGGAAGCTTCGCTTCCTCCCCCTATCGATGCCATCGGGCCACGGTGTCGGGCTGGACGATGACCCACATTTCTTTCCATCCCGACCAAGTCCGAGACAGCACGACCCAGAAGCCTCGGTCGACTGGCGTGATTCGGGGGCGGCGGCCCTTCTCTGAGACGGTTGCGAGCTGCTGGCGGAGGGCGAGTTCAACGATCGCCTGCTTGCTTCGGCTTCGAAAGAAGGCAGGGATACAGCGAAGAACGATCGGGGCGAGTCTTGGCAGCTGCTGCACGGCGAGGACCCGTCTGAAGAAGCTCGAGCCTGAGTGCGAGACTGAATCTTTTCTCCCGACCGGACTACCATTGGCCGTTGACCGATCGAGCATCGGATCGGGAAACCTCAACGTTTTCAGGGCGGACCGATTCTGAGGACCCACAGCGGTACCCTCACGGGATGCTCAAGGTCCTCGGGTCCATCTTCCTCGTCCTGGTCGCGCTCTCGATCGCCGCCGTGGCGTGGTGGTGGCAGCGACCAACCCCAGCGGGGATGAACCCCATCGACGCCTGGTGCGCAACCCAACTCCGGGGCATCGCTGATGACCTGTTCGAGCCGGCCTTCGAGTTCACGTCGCTTCGGCTCGAGTTGCCCGCCAGCGTGACGCTCGAAGACGTTGCGATCATCGCCGATGGGGTCACCATCATCGGGATGTCCTCCTTGCGGCTCGAGTTGCGCGAGATGCCGAAGATCGGCCAGCCGCTCGTCATCGAATCCGCGACGTTCGTGGACCCCGAGGTACGCCTCGTGGGGCGATCCGACGGCACGCTCGTCGGGTTCGCCAACTTCATGAAGTCGACCGAGGGTGAACGACGCGCGGACGGCGGTTCGTCAGTGCCGAGCGACTTCCTTGCGATTCGCGGCATCGACATCGCCAACGGGCGATTCGAATGGGCGCCGGCTGACGCCGAACACCCGATGGTGTTCGAGAAGCTCAATGTGAACCTCAGTACCAATCCCGACAGCACCCGCCCCGGCTGGTACGAGTTCGTCGCCAGGATCGACCGCGCCCCGATCATCCAGCTCTCCTGGATGGCGGGCTCAGCATCGACACGGGCGAACTCGCCCTCGACGACACGACGCTCCAGGTCGACCTCTCGGAGGATAACTACGGCGCCCTGACGCCTTCAGCCCAGGCCTTCCTCCGGGAGTACTCGATCGTCGGAGATCTCGATCTCCACGCGGTGGGTCGGATTCCGCTCAGCGATCCGAGCCGCGCGGACCTCTCCTTTGACGTCTCTCTCCGGAACTCGAGCGCCGCCGTCGGCGACTACCAGTTCCCGGTGGAGTCGGCCGAGATGACCGCGTCGTTCCAGGCGATGCAGCTTGCGTGCGATCCGCTCACCATCAACGCCTTCGGTGGCCGAATCGACGCAAAGGGAACGCTGACGTTCGCGGATGACCAGGCATATACGCTGGACGTCGCGGCGACGGATGTCCTCATCGAGAGCATGCTGCGTCCGGCCGAGGGAGAGCCCCCCGAGTACTCGGGCCAGGTCGACGTCAACCTCGCTGCATCGGGCACAACGGCCGAATCCGGCCGCGACCTGAGCGGGACGGGCACGATCACGATCGACCATGCGAAGCTGATCAACATACCGGTGATCGGTGCCATCGCGAACGCCATCAACTTCGTCCATCGCGACGCACGGGCCCGAGACCGAGGGGAGATCCGCTACGGGCTCTCGAGCGATCGGATCACGATCGAAGAAGGGCTCCTCCAGTCCCCGACCGCGGCGGTTCGCGGCTCGGGTGACATCTACTTCGACGGGCGGCTCGCGCTTCGCGTCAACGCCGGGCCGCTCGAGAAGGCGCAGCAGTTCCTCGGTCCCATCGGCGACCTCTTCGGCGAGCTGACGGACGCCTTGCTTCCGTACCGCGTTTCGGGCACGTGGGATGATCCCAAGGTAAGAGCCGCACCGCTGGGTTTCGGATTGCACGGCTCGAGAGATGAACCGGAGTAAGGCTGCATGAGCGGCGTGCCACATCCATCGACCATCGCGGGCGTCGCGCACCTGCTTGTCGTCGCCGGCATCGCCGTTCGCGTGATCATGCGCCGTCCGAACACGGGCATCGCACTCACGTGGCTCCTGATCGTCTCGGCGTTCCCCTTCGGCGGCGCGATCACCTACCTCCTCATCGGCGAACGACGGATCAGCGAGCGCCGCACGCGCCGGCTCGCCACCCTCCGCGAGGCGGGGCGCGCCATGCGCGAGGCAACGATCCGCGACGAACTCGCGGCCGTCGACTGGTCGCTCCACCCGGCGGCCGCGCAGGGCCTCGGCACGCTGGGGGCGACGACGACGGGAAGCCCCGCGCTACACGGCAATCGCTTCGATTTGTTCTCCGACACCCAGGAGATCATCGAGGCCATCGCCCGCGACGTGGACGCCGCGACCAACAGTATCCTCATGGAGTTCTACATCTGGAACGAGGGTGGCTCCACTGACGGGGTCGTCGAGGCCCTCATCCGGGCGGCCGGCCGCGGCGTGTCCTGCCGCATCCTCGTCGATGCGCTCGGCGCGCGATCGTGGTGGAAGAGCCACCAGCCGCAACGCCTCCGCGACGTCGGGATCGAGGTACGTCCCGCCCTTCCCGTCAGCCTTTGGCGCAGTTTCGTCGGGCGCACCGACCTGCGCGTCCACCGCAAGATCGTCGTCATCGATGGCGCCGTCGCGTGGACAGGCAGCATGAACATGGTCGACCCGCGTGTCTTCAAGCAGGATGCCGGCGTGGGCGAGTGGGTCGACGCCATGACCCGCCTCGAGGGTCCGGCCGTCGCGGCGCTGGGCGCCACAATGATCAGCGACTGGGTACTCGAGTCCGGCGAGGATGCCGTCGCACTCGTCAAGCAGGCGGCGTTGCGCCTCGGCGAGCCACGCGGGTCGACCGAGATACAGGTCGTCGCCTCTGGACCCGTCGAGACGAGCGACGGCCTGCTCCAGATGCTCCTCGGCCTCATCAACGCGGCCCGCGATGAGTTGATCCTGACGACGCCGTACCTCGTCCCCGACGAGTCCCTGCTTCGGGCTGTGCGCGGCGCCGCGGGGCGCGGTGTCCGCGTTGCGCTGATCGTTCCCGAGAAGGTCGACTCCTTCATGACGCGGTACGCCAGCCGCTCCTACTACGACGACCTCCTGGATCTCGGCGTCGAGATCCACCTCTACTGCAAGGGATTGCTCCACACGAAGTCGATCATGGTCGACGGCACGATGTCGATGTTCGGGACCGTGAACCTCGACATGCGGAGCCTGTGGCTGAACTACGAAGTCGCACTCTTCGTCTACGGACGAGAGTTCACGGCCGAACTCCGCGCCCTCCAGCAGTCCTACATCGACGACTCGGACCCGCTCGACCCGGCCACGTGGAACTCACGCTCGGTCGGCGAGCGATTCCTCGAGAACACGTTCCGCCTGGTCAGCCCGCTGCTTTGAGCGTCGTCAACCAGACCTGGTGAAGTGGCAGCCTCCGTGTCGCCGCACGGTAGGCAAGAGAACAGGCACTTCGTGCGGTCGTTCACGAAGTGCCTGTCCAGTTGTCTCCTCTGTCCAGTTGTCCCCTCAGTTGTCTCACTGTCAGTCGTTGCCGTCGCAGAGACCCGGGTCGCCCGCTTCGGGACCCTCGGTGATCCCGTTCCCGCAGCAGTGCCGCTTCGGCGGCGGCCCACCCTGACCGCCGGCGCAATCCCCGCAGTTCTCACAGTCTTCGCCCGGCTCGCCCAGGAAGGGCCGTTTTCTCCCCGGCGGGACGCTAGTTGTCAGAAACGGACTTGGCGGCGGTGCCGAAAACGCAGCTTGTTTCGCCTATCCGCGGACCCCAGGTCGACGTGTGGAGCTTGGCAAGCGCCTTCAGGATGCGGACGGCGTGGTCGTAGGTCGCCCCCTCGATCTGATCGACGAACTCCATTTCGGCGAGGTCCTGCAGGATCAGGATGTAGCGCTCGCGTTCCTCATCACGATCGAAGCATGGCAGACCTGGGCCGGAACGGGCGCATTCGCGGCCACGTCCGAGAAGAAGCGATGCTCTCGCTCGTAGGCGCGGTACCGCATGCTGACCTCGTGAGCGGACTCGGTAGGCGCGTGAAACTTCAGGACCAGGCTCGTCGCCAAATCCGTCGGCTCCTCGTATTCGAGACGCAGGCGGGTGATCGCGCTGAGCTGACCGGCTCCAGGGTCGAAGGGCTCGTTGACGAAGGAGCGAATCCTTGCGTCGCCGAGGAACCCGCATTCATCCAGGACATGCGCCAGCCAGTCCTGGGGGATATCTTCGATCCGCGCCGGAACTCCCATCGTCATGCTCAGCCCTCCTGTCTCGGACCCGCCGTGAACATTAGTCGAAAGGTTGCGATTTCCTCACCCTGCGAATTCGAGAGGCGCACCACGACCTGGTTTCGCTATCCACAGCGAGCGCCGGAAGTACGAACCAAATAGAGACGCCCGGCCGCCTGCGATAATTCGCAATTGTGCGAGTATCCTGCTCGGCGTCGATCGATCATCTAGGAAATAGGGGAAACCATGCGAATCGCAGGCATACTCATCGTGGCATTCATCCTGACAGTCGGGACGGGCTGCTCCATCTCCAAGAGCTCGGGCTCGATCTCTGACTCGATTAGCAGTCCCTCGAAGAGCATCTCGAAATCCTCCAGCGGCGACGACGAGCCCGCGCCCGAGCCCGAGACGCCTCAGGATACTGAGAGCTACGAAGCGGACGTTTCCCAGCTGTCGTTCACCTACGCCAAGAGCGGCGGCGATATCGGCGCGTTCCGCAGCGCGGTCTCGAGCCTCGCGACGAAGCGCGGCGTCACGAACTGGGAGGTCGACGCCACGACCTGCACGGCGATCGGCGCCGGCGTCGCCAAGGCGGGCATGCAGGAGGCCGACTTCGTCAAGTTCTCGAAAGATCTCTTCGGGAACGATCTCTCGAAGCAGACGGCGCTGCGCAAGGGCTATCAGCCGCAAGCTCCGGCCGGGGCGGAGCGGGAGCCGCCACGGGACAAGAGACGCCTTGAGGAAGAGCTCGGCCCTGGCCTGCCTGCTGCTCGCGGGCTGGGCCGCTTCTTCGACTGCGATCGCGACCGATCCGGACGATGCGACGGGCTTCGAGTACCTCTACATCGTCGCCAACGAGAACGGTTCGAGCGGGGGCCATACCGCCATCCGCTTCGGTCGGGACGTCTACCATTTCCAGAACGAGGACGATTTGCTCGTTCTCCATCGCGACCGCGCCGATGAGTTTCTCTACAGCTACGCGCTGCTCGAGAACCGGACGATCCATTCGACGCGTGTGGCGATGTCCGAGGAGACGCGATCGAGCCTCGTCGAGCACTTTCGCCAACGCCATCGCGCCCAGGAAGCGCAAATCGGCATCCAGCGCGACCTGCGTCGTGATCGGGAGCTGCTCGAGTTCCTGGCCGAGCGGGAGAAGGACCCCTCGAAGCAAGCGCCGGACCGTCTTCTCTCGATCGCGGGCCTTGGCTACTTCGAGTCGAGTCCGCCAGCGAGCGACGAGCGGTCAGCGATACTGGACTCGCTGCGGTCTGCACTCGTTCGCGCGTACGGTCCTGGCTTCGTCGAGGCTCGACGGAGTGCGATCGCCCGCGAGAGGGATTCCCTGCTCGAGGAGGACCCCGCGCACTGGCGGGTCGCGATGCCGACTTCGGCAAGCGACCACCCGATCTTCGCCCGGTCCTACTCGAGCCGATGGGTCGATCTCCGCGCCGCGCGAGCCGCACTCGACGTGCTCGAAGAGGCGCGTGGGCTCGAGGCGGGCGCCCGCCGCGCACCCGAAGACGACGCCTTTTCCCTGGAGCCTGAGGACGTCGCAGCGCTCGAGCGCTATGCCGCCAAGCTCGCTGGCCAGCTGGTCGAGACCGCGAACTCGAGGCGTGCCGATTGGGGCCAGACCCTGCTGGTTGGCATGGCGAGGCTGGCCGCCCTGGAAGCGTCGATCGCAACCGGTCAGCTCGTTTTTCTGGACACGTACCCCGACGAGCCAGAGTCCATCATCCGACTCCAGGCTCATCGGGACGCGGAGTCGGACTCGGGAATCCTCTCCGAGAGCCATGAACACCTGGCGTCGACGCGAGCCTATTTTCGCGACCACCCCGATCCCGACGAGCTCGCCTGGCAGCGTCTCGAGGAAGCGAGCAATCGTCATCTCGAGCTCCTGCGAGCCGAGCAGCACGGCGGAACGATCCGGGTCGCCCGAGGACATCTCGTCCCGTCGCGGAGCGGCGTCTATCCGATCGCCGCTCGTCCATCGGGTGCCTACGGGTCGTTCGCGACGAATGCGGATCGCGCTCGTAGGAGAGAGCGCGACTACGCTCGTGAGATGCGACGCCTGCACGCGTATGGTCTGATCACCCGGAACTGCGTCACGGCGATCTTCGACACGCTGAACGCGAGCTTCGACGACTCCGAGCGGGTCTCCGAGCAGCAGCTCGGGGGCCATGTTGGCAAGACCTACTCACTCACCTTCATCCCCTTCGTCTCGGCCCAGAAGGTGAACGAACAGTATCGGGTCACGCGGCAGGAGAAGATCCTTTCGTACCGAAAGCTCCGCCTGCGAGAGATGAAGGAGCGAGAGGGCGCCATCCGCGTAGCGTTCAGAGAATCCAACACCCTCACTGCGAAGAGCTATCGGAGACATCAGGAGGACTCGTTCTTCGTCTTCTTTACAGACGGGACGCCGCTCTTGCGCCCGCTCTTCGGCGCGATCAATCTCGTCGCGGGCCTCGGCGAGACCGTCGCAGGCCTCCTGACGGCGCCGCTGGATCGAGGCGCGCGCCTGACGCGCGGGCTCCGGGGGAGCTTCGTCAGCCTGCCCGAGCTCCTGTTCATGAACATCCGGAAGGGGACGAACGATTGGATCCCCGCCGAACATCGCGATCTCGAATCCGTCGTGGTGTCCAGACAGCCGAGGATGGAACCGGTCGCGCCCGGTCGTCTCCCCGGGAGCCGGGGAATGGCTGCGGCGCAATGAAGTCCTGCGACCGAATCACCGCAGACTGGAGGCCGCCGGCTGAGCCTGATTCGGGAGGATCCCCCCGTGTGTTCGCAGCGGATGGGATGAGCTGGGTCTGGAGTATGCCCGGAACGGGCCCCTTGGGCCCTGCTTGTCAGAACGCCTAGTATCGGCGGTGCTGCTGCGGAAACGCGGCTTGTATCGCTTATCCGCGCCTCTTATTGCGAGTCGGTGGTGCACAGCCCGATGAAGCCCGGAGAGGCCGTCCCCGGAATCGAGGTCGCCGAAGGCGGGGCCAGTGCGCAGCGCGGAGAGAAGCCGGCCGCGGGTGTGGCGCGCATGCTGATGGTCACGGCCACCGTCGTAGCGCTCGACAAGAAGACGCCGTCTGTGACCTTCGAGGCCTCGACGGGGGAGCGGATGACGATCCGAGTGCGTGACCCCGATCGCATGAAGGGCGTCAAGATCGGCGATCTGGTCGAGTTCACCTATACGCCAGCAGTCGCCATCGGTGTCGAAGAGCTCGAGCAGTAAGGTGCCTCCGCGCCTCTGGCGGTAACGCGACGCGCACACCCGGGAGTCAGACCGGGGGGTAGGCTGACAGCGGACCTCGCATCGGGCCGATCGTGCCTAACGCTGCTAGGCCTGATCCGTCCTTGAGCCCGGCAGCTCGAGGGTAGCTCGAAGAAGGTCATGCCAGGATCGCGTTGATCATGGCTAGGATCTATGGCTTGGCCGACGCTTCTGCCGCCAACGCGGAGTTCGTTCCGGCGCTTGGGTCGATCGACCCGACCCGATTGGTTCACCCCGTCGAGAATCTGGTTGGTCTGGGCGGGATGTGCGGTCGGTGCGTAGAACGAGACGGGCCTTTCGGGGGATTCGGAGAAGGCCCCAGCCTCGTCGGATAAGCATCATGGGCGGATGGCGACTCGATGCTGGAGATCCCCCACCAGGAGATCGAAGGCCTCGATGAGGCCTTGGGCCTGATCCAGGCGGAATCCTGAGTCGAGATCGAGCACCTTGGTACTCAGGAACCGCTGCCTTTCGGCCGGAGGCATCAGTACCCGCTGATTGACCGCGGCCTCCCCGTGACACGTCGTGAAGCGCTACAGGAGCAACGCTGCCTCGATCCGAGGCACTTCGTCCGCGGGGATATCGGCTCCTGGAAGCGAGCGCATGCGGTTGACCGTTGCGAGCAGCTCTGGACGAGACGTGTCAATCAAGCGCGCGAACGCTCTGTCCGTGTGGCAGCTCTGGCATCGCCACTCCAGGATCTCGTCGCTCCGGACCGGACGGAGCATGGCGACGTCTCTGTCAGGCGAGCTCCGGAAAGACCTCGGTGAGCGGCAGATGGCGCATGCACGAGGCGGCTTGGGCCGAAAACCAAAACTGTCTCTCGGCGAAGAGCGTTCCTTGTCCGGAATATCTTGACGAGCTGAATTCCGATACGGACCATAGACCAGCCCGGTATCTGCCGATTCCCGAAGTTTTTCGGTGGTTCGAGCCGCAATCAAGCTTGAAGGTCTTCGCGGGATCGCGCAGAATCGAGTGGCTCCAGCCGGGTGCTCGTCCGGTTCGAGAGAGAGGGCCCGGTTCTTGCGCGATTTCCGATTTCGAACGCTCCTGCTCCTACTGTCACTGTCGGTGTTCTGCGCATTCGCGGTGGGCTGTTCCGACGGCGACGATGGCAACGATGGCCCGCCGGGCCCCACGGGACCTCCCGGGCCGCCAGGGGATCCGGTTGGAGTGCCGGTGACCTCGGTCGAGACCTGTGTCAGCTGCCATGGGAGTGGCGGCGTCGCGCCGGTGGGTGACATCGCTTCAGTCACCGATGCCCACGCCATCGATGGGGATCCCGACGGCCCGCTGACCGCCTCTGGCTATCGCCGGGTCGACGCCACGCTGACCGAGGTCGACGTCACGGGCTCGAGCGTCGTGATCGAATTCGACGCCCTCGACGAGACGGGCGCAGGCGTCGACGACCTCCGTCCGCAAGACGGGCGCTTCGCGATCGACCGCCTCGACCCCGCGCTCGATGGAGACCCGAGCCAGTGGATCGGGATCGGGACCCGATCGACCGAGAACTTCACGAGTGGCACGTTCGAGAATCTAGCGGGAGGGTTCTACCGATATACCTCTGCCTATGATCCGACGGGGCGCGTCGTCGACGGGGACTCGCTGCGCGTGGCGATTCAGCTCTCGGCGAGCGACCTCCCGGCTGAGAACGCCTGGTGTGATTTCGACGCCGACCTGACGACGCCGAATGACTGTGTCTCGGGCACGACCCTGACCCGCGACATCGTGCAGACCGCCGACTGCAATGTCTGCCATGGACCGACGAGCGAGACGAAGCTCTCCTTCCACGGCGGAGGTCGCACCGACGTCGAATACTGCGTCGCCTGTCACAACCCCTCCGGCAATACCGATTTCACGCTGCTGGTCCACAAGATCCACGCAGGCGAGACCCTGGAGAACGGCTTCAGGACCTATTCGAACGTGCGGTTCACGCGGGATCTCGATGACTGCGTCAGCTGCCATACCGGGGGTGGGGCCGACGTCGACAACTGGAGGACCCAGCCGAATCGGGTCGCCTGCGGCAGCTGCCATGACGACGTGAACTTCGACACCGGCGAGAACCACGGCGCGGGCGGGGTGCAGATGAACAATCGCTTCTGCGCCAACTGCCATCCTCCGGACGGTCCGGTGACGACCGCGCGACTCCCCGTGGCGACGGTGCATCTCGGCGGGGCGCGTACTGCCGAAGCGGAGACCTATCGTGGACTCGGCAACGGCTACGCGATCGAGAATCTGGTCTACGACGCGTCCGCCGACGAGGTGACGGTCGTCTACTCGGTCGGGAAGGACGGCTCTCGGATGGACCTCGAGACCGCACCGGAGTGGACGAACGGGGGCAGTCTCGCGTTGCGGGCCGGCTGGGACACGGTGGAATACGTCAACACCGGGAGTGGCTCGGCGCCCGCCCAGCCGACCCGGATCAACGCCCTGGACATCGGTGGCGCCGTCTCGCTGCTCCCAGGGAATCGCTACGAGGCCGTATTCGAGCCGCCCTCAGGCGCCTCGAATACGATCACGGTCCACCTCGAGGGGCGCCCGGTGGCGGATCTGCTCGCGACCGGGAGCTATTCGGAGCGGATTCCGGTCGCGAGCGCCATCGCGAGCGTGGATATCGAAGGCGGTCGTTCGACGACGCAGCCGCGTCGGGTGATCGTCGACCCGACGCTCTGTGCCCGGTGTCACGACTCGGGTGGGGCTGGGCTCTCCGCCCACGGTAGCAGTCGGGTCGGTGAGACGGCGGCCTGCAGCGTCTGCCACAACGCCTACGCGACCGACATCAATCGGCGTCCAGCGGATCCCATGACGACACCCGACGGCAAGCGCGAGGAGTCCATCGACTTCAAGCGCCTGATTCATCAGATCCACGCCGGCGATACCCTCACCAACGGAGTCGTGGTCTACGGCTTCGGTGGGTCGCCCAACGATTACGGCAGCGTGGGCTTCATCGGCAATCTCACCAACTGCGAGACATGCCACGTGCCGGACTCGTACTCGAGCGAGGCGGCGCGGGCCGCGGCGCCGACGACGATCGATACGGGCGCTGACGTATCGGATGCCGGAGATGACCTGAACATCTCCTCGACAACATCGGTCTGCGCCTCGTGCCACGACACGGCGGCGGCGACGGATCACATGTTGCTCCACGGCGCTTCCTTCGAGGCCCTCGAAGCCGATATCCGCTGATCTGGACGAGCGGAGTCTGCGGACCGGGGCGGGGAGGAGGCGACCAGTGAGAAGGGGCGGCGAGAGACCGGAGGAGTCGCGGGGTCGGCCTCGGCGGTCGGGATCCGCGGGTGCGCTCGTCGTCTTCATGGTCTCGGTCTCCGGGTTCGCGGTCTTCTTCGCCTGTGCCCGCAGCGGGCCACTCGAGGAGCCGAAGGGCTACCACCGCGTGGCGGCGATCGAGGGCGCGGGAGAGCCGCTGGGCGCCTCGACCTGCATGACCTGCCACGGCCATCAGCCGGCGCCGAAACACCACCTCGATTGCGAGTCCTGCCATGGCTCGGGCCGGCGACACGTCGAGAACGTCCTCGCTCCGGTGGGCATCCGGTTTCCCGCCAACGGCGATTGTCTGGCCTGCCACGAGACGGGCCATCGCGGGCTCCTGACCTGGGAGCTCTCGGAGCATGCCCGCGCCGGTCTACTCTGTGCCGATTGCCACGATCCCCACAACGGTGAGCCGTTCCACGTGCGATCCGAGTCGGAGGTCACGCGCATCGTCCTTCCCGCTGCCCGCCCGTCGACTCGACTCTGCGTAGGATGCCACAGCGACGTCGGCGCACAGCTGAACCTGCCCTCGCACCATCCGATTCGGGAGGGGATGCTGGGCTGCACGGACTGCCACGGACCCCACGACGCGAATGCGACTCGACTCGGCGAGGAGACGGCGCGCTGCACGCAATGTCACCAGGCACAGGCGGGGCCCTGGGTCTACGAGCACACTCCGGTGGCCGAGGATTGTGGCTACTGCCACGTCCCACACGGAGCCGCGGCGGAATACCTCCTGGTCGCCAGTCAGCCCGGTGCATGCGTCTTCTGCCACAGCGTGGCGGAGATGGGTGCGACCCACGATCCGCAAGCCTACGTGACGCGCTGCAGTGATTGTCACGGCGCGGTCCATGGCTCGTATGCGGATCCCCATCTGAGGAGGTGACGTGCGATGATCGTCGGCCGGCCTCGTCTGCTCGCCCTGCTCGGCGCACTGGCTCTGCTCGTGGGGCAGGCCCTGTTCGTCGCGTTGCCGGCGAGAACGGAGGACGAGCCGCCGCCGGGGATCGAGCCGCTGGAGGGCTCGCGGATCCTTTGGTCGAGCACGCTCCTGGGTCAGCTGAAGGGCATCGAGTCACCGCAGGACGACGACGGGCGCGGAGGCTTCTTCGACAAGTACGAGTTCACGGCCAACAAGGACCCGTCGGTCGCTCTCGAGCTCGGCGTTCGCGAAGCGAGCCTCGATTGGATCGAGGACCGGGCTCCGCTGCTCCAGATCCGCTACGAGAGTCCGACCTCGAACCTTGGCGTGACGGGCTCGGACTTCGACAATGCGTTCTTCAACCAGCGCGCCATCATCCTGGGGCGCCAGGACGCCTTTCAGCTGGACTTCGACTATCGGCGCCTTCGGACGGAGCAGCTGCGCGCGTATCCCGAGACCGAGGCGGGAGGCGGTGCGCTCCCGTTCACGGACCTCACGGGTCGCAACGCCCGCTTCTACCGGGAGCGTACGGGCTTCCAGACGGAGCTGCGCTGGCGACCGGAGGTGACGCTGGGGGATCGGGCCGGTGTCCAGTCGGGGCTCGCTCCTGAGCTCTCGCTGCGCGGGGGCTACGACCGGCGTGAGTCGCGTCTGCAGCAGCGTGCGATCCTGAACCCGGGCAACGACTGGCTGGCCTTCAGCAACACGCGGGGCGACGACGTGTCCGATGTCGGGGTGGGCTTGGTCGTCGCACCGGGTGGGCTCTTTACGCTGAGCCTCGACTTCGATTACGAGGAATTCGACAGTGCCAACCCTCGGCTCGACGACAGCCTTCCCTTCTCGTCGACCTCGCGAAGCGTGGCTTTCGTTCCCTCGACCGACCGGTGGACCGGAAAGGCCTTCCTGCAGGGTCGATTCGGTGACCGCGCCGTCGTGACGGCGGGCTTCCAGGCGACGCTGTTGGAGCAGGAGAGGCCTTCGACGCCGCTGCAACGGGCATCGGGCTTCGGCGACAATCAGGTGCTCGTCTACTCGGCTCAGTTCTCGGGTGATCTGCGCGTCACGCGGGACATCTCGGCCAGCGCCTTCGTGAGATACGTCCGTCGCGACAACGACATCGACCGTTCGAGTGCGTTATTCACTCCGGCCAATGGCACGCAGGTCGACGAGTTCCTCGACACCTACGATCGAATCGACATGGGAGGCGAGGCGCTGTGGCGGGCGACCCGGCGCTCGAAGCTCGCGATCGGCGCGCGTATGCTCTGGATCGATCGCGATCTGGACTTCGCTGCCCTCGGCCTAGCGAATCAGGCGATCCAGCCCGAGAACGCGCTCGTAGACCACGATACGCTGATGTGGACTTTCTATGCTCGAGGCGACCTGCGCCCGCTTCCCCGCCTCGGACTCAGAAGCGAGCTGAGCTATCGCATTTCTCCCCGAACGGGCTACGTCACCGATCTCGACGGCTACTTCAAGGGAGAGGTCCGCGCAACCTATGCACTGCCCATCGAGCGGCCGGCCACGCTATCCGCCTACGTGAGAGGGGGCATCGGAGACAACTCGGACTTCTCTTTCGTCGGCGGGCTCGCGCCGAATCCACCCGGCCCGACCTTCGATCGAGACTACCAGCGCTCCCACTGGAATCTCGGCCTCTCGGGGGACGTCGTCTGGCGCGAGGACCTCACACTCTTCGGATCGATCCACTTCGCCCGGGACCGACAGAGCGACAAATTCGTGCTCTCCGACGTCCAACGCTACTTCCAGGAGTCTGTGCCGATCGTGTTTCGTTCGCCCGGCGACATCGACTTCCAGAGCAACGAGCTCGGATTGCTCGTCGGCGGGCGCGTGGGGATCTCGAGGAATACCGATGCGAGTATCGCGGGATCCTATACGCGAGCGGAGGCCGCTTACGACGATAGCGACAGCGCCCGTTCGCTCGATCTGATCGACGACAACCGGGTGGTGGAGGCCAACATCTACGGGCTCGACCTGGAGCTTCGCCACCGCATCCGGGAGGGGCTGCGCGTCTTTGCGGGCTACCGCCTCCAGTACTTCTCCGACGGGGCCCCCAAGCCGGGCTCTCCCTCGAGCGTTCGACAGCCGCCGGATCGATCGGACGTCCGCCACACCGTGAGCTTCGGGATCACCCTGAACGGAGACCTGCTGGCAGACCATCGCTGAGGCCCTGGCGTCAGGGACGGCGGTTTCCTCGCCGTCGCTCGCGGCTCCAGGCACTCTCTCGAACCGATCATGGAACCTGGGTCCGAGCGTCAGAAGTCGGGGGGCGTCTCGATTCGAGTCACCTGGGGCAGGGCGTGGACGAACCCCTTGTGGCACGAGGTGCAGGCGATCTGCTTGGCCAGCGCGCGCTCGTGGTAGCTCCGGGCCTTCTCGCTCTCCTGTGCCAGATGCCTCGGGTCCTGCTTGTGGCAGGTATTGCAGCCGGCGAGGGTCGTGGGGCCGTGTGGGTTGTGGCACTCCGTGCAGCGAATCGAGCCCGTCCCGGTCAGCGGATGGGCGGCGCCCGCCGGAGCTGTCTCGAGGATCTTCGCGTGGCACTCGGCGCAATTCTGCGCCTGGTTGACCTTCGAGAGGGCCGGATCCCGCGGCTGGTGCATCACATGACAGTCATTGCAGGCCAGCTTCTCGCCGTGGGCGCCGTCGTCCCAGTGGGCACGCTCCCCTTCGAGATGACAGGACAGGCAGGTTTGATTGCGCGCGGCGATCGGCGTCTTGCCATGCTTCGTGAAGACGATGTTGCCCACGTTCATCGGAAAATTCATATGTGTGGCGCTCGGGCCGTGGCAGCTCTCGCATTGCTCCCGCGAGGCGGGCGAGCGCGGATCGTCGAAGTTCGCGTGGGGCGTCTCGAGGATGCCCATCACCTTTTCGCTCTCGTGACACTCGAGGCAGGCCGCCGCTCCGCCATCCGAGTAGGACTGCTGGGCGACAGCCGGCTCGCCGAGGGAAAGCAGTCCAGTCGAGGCCATGACGGCGAACCAAACACCCGAGAGCCAGGGGGCCGAGGGCATGATCCAGGATCTCATCGGCCGGCGACCTCGCGGACCGGGTCCATGCCCGGCAGCTGCTCATCGGGCTCGATCCCTTCGGGCAGCCTGTGAGCAACGCCCTTGTGACAGTCGATGCAGGTCTTGCCCTTGGCCAACGTTCCGTTGTGGTAGTCGCGAGCCTTCTCGGACTGGGCGGCGACGTCCCAGAGGTCGGCTTTATGGCAGTTTCGACACTCGCGCGAGTCGGTCTGGTTCAGCTCCGCCCAGACGCGCGTGGCCATCTTCATGCGATGGGCCTCGAACTTCTCGGGCGTGTCGATCGTCCCCGCGAGATGGTGATAGATCTCTCCGAGCGCTCGGATCTTGCGCTTCATCTTCGGAACGAAGGGCTTGGGGAGATGGCAGTCGGAGCAGGAGACGCGGATGCCGCGTCTGTTCTTCGCGTGAGACATGCCGTCGTACTCGTATCCGATATTGACCTGGAGCTCGTGGCACGAGAGGCAGAACTGGTCCGTCGAGGTCTCGTGCATCGAGACGTCGAAGGCGACGAGCCCACCGGCGCCGAGCAAGATCCCGCCCAGTAGGAGGGATCCGAGCGCGAACCGACTGGTCGGCGTCGTCAGGGCTGTCCACAGGCGTTTCATGGGATCGGGGATCTTCCGCAGGAGTTTTCGGGGCGGACTCTAGCTGGGGCTGAACTCACTGTCTATTCGGCCCGCCCGTCAAGCTTCGGCAAGGGCGTTGCCGAGAGGGACCCGTGTGAGAGGCGGTCCAGGCGAGCGGCCTGGATCCGTGTGTCGGACTTTCTGTTCGTGATCGGTCGACTTGGCGATCGGCAGTGCTCAGCGGATCGGCTCGACCCCATACTCGTCGCGATGATCGTCGACGAGGGCCACTCTCACTTCGGTCGGCGGTCGGACTGTATCTTGGTGTCCGCGGAGGCACCCCGGCCCTTCTTGCGCCCGTTCGGGCCGGAACCAGCTCGTTCGACCGGACTCTCTTCCCGTTCGCGGCGCGCCCTCTATAATGAAGCGGGGACGCACACGGGGGAAGATCAAGACGATGACGCCTGTCCAAATGCGAAATGTGGTTGCGTGTTTCACGGCACTAGCCTTGCTCCTCGGCGTCGCCTGTGCGACGCCGATCAAGACCGCGCACGATTCCGATCCCGAAGCCGATTTCAGCCGCTACCAGAGCTACGCCTGGATCAAGGACGGGCCGCTCATCGGCCCCAGTGCGGGCGAATCAAGGTCCGGCTACATCAGCCCGATCGACGATCAGCGCATTCGCGCCGTGGTCGCGAGCGAGCTGGCCGCCAAGGGCTACAGCGAGGCCGCCTCCCTCGATCAGGCGGACCTTGTGATCTCCTACTCGGTCTCCGCCGAGGAGAAGATACGCGTTCGCCAGGACCCGGGGAGGTCGAGCGTCTACTATCCCGGCTACGGCTACGGGGGCTGGTACGCAGGCTCCACGGTGAGCGTCCAGCAGTACACCGAGGGGACGCTGGCGATCGAATTCTGGGATCGTCGCAGCAGGCAAGCGGTCTGGGTGGGCTGGGCGTCGAAGCGCCTTTCGAGGTCCGACGAGTCGAACGAGACGATCAGTCAGGCCGTGACCATGGCGCTCGAGCCGTTTCCGTCGCGCATTCCCTGAGCTCGCGACGGACAGCGGCACGCAGCTTCCGC
This sequence comes from uncultured delta proteobacterium, assembly GCA_963698485.1. GTDB lineage: Bacteria > Myxococcota_A > UBA9160 > UBA9160 > UBA4427 > UBA4427. Next base: position 32,404 of record CAVORA010000018.1, read on the forward strand.
GGCGCTCCGGCGTCCGGAAGGGTCTTCGGCGATCACCCGCAACAGGAGGCGGAAGTCGGGCTCCGTCCCCCTTTCTGCGACGGCCGCTAGACACTACTCTGGAGACGAGTGTCGCAGGTAGGCGACGTGGACGTTAGTGGGATCTTCCGCGGGTGATGAGACTCATTGGGGGAAGTGAAACCGTGAGCGACCGAGACGCAAAGACGGAGAAAGGTCACCGGGCGGCGAGCCCGGAAGCAGCCGGGTTCCGTCTCGCGGCGTGACTTCCTGAAGAGCGCGAGCGTCGGTGCGGCCGCGGCCGTGGGCGCCGGAAGCCTCGCGCCGGAAGCCGCCGCCGCGTCGTCGAGGCCGCTGAAGACGGACGGCGCCACGCAGACGACGACCGTGTGTCCGTTCTGCGGCGTGGGCTGCGGCCAGGTCGCCTACACGAAGGACGGCAAGCTTCTCCACGTCGAAGGCGACCCGGACCACCCGATTTCCGAGGGCACGCTCTGCTCGAAGGGCGCGGCGCTCAGCCAGATCACCAACAACGAGCGTCGCCTGCGACAGGTTCTGTACCGCGCTCCGGGTGCTTCGAAGTTCGAGCCGCGCTCCTGGGAGTGGGCTTTCAGGCGCATCGCCGAGCGCGTGAAGGCGACCCGCGACGCGAGCTTCCAGACCCGGGCGGGCGGCACCACGGTGAACCGGACGGAAGCGATCGCCTGTCTTGGCGGCGCCGCGCTCGACAACGAAGAGTGTTATTTGCTCGTGAAGGCGATGCGGATGCTCGGCATCACCTACATCGAGCACCAGGCGCGCATATGACACAGCTCTACGGTCGCCAGTCTGGCGACCACGTTCGGTCGCGGAGCCATGACCAACCACTGGTCGGACATGGTGCACGCAGACGTTGCGCTCATCATGGGCGGCAACCCGGCCGAGAATCATCCGATCTCGATGAACTGGCTGCGTCGCACGAAGGAGGCGGGAGCGATCCTCCTTCACGTCGATCCCCGGTTCAACCGAAGCTCCCAGATCTGCGACGTGTACGCGAAGATGCGCTCGGGAACGGACATCGCGTTCGTGGGCGGCATGATCCAATACGCACTCGCGAACGACCGCATCAACTGGGAGTACGTCAAGAACTACACGAACGCCTCGTGGATCGTGAGCGAGGACTACGGCTTCGAAGACGGTCTCTTCTCGGGCTATGACCCGCTGACCCGCAGCTACGACCAGAGCAGCTGGCAGTTCGAGCTCGACGGCGATGGCTTCGCACGCAAGGACCCGGAGCTGAAGCACCCCCGCTGTGTCTTCCAGATCCTGAAGCAGCACTTCGCACGCTACGACGCGGACTCGGTCTGCAACGTCACGGGCACGCCCCGGGACGTGTACCTGCGGGTCTGCGATCACTACACCTCGACCTTCGCACCCGGGCGCGCCGGGACCTGGCTTTACGCGATGGGGACCGCGCAGCACAGCCACGGAACCCAGAACATCCGCACCTACGCGATCCTCCAGCTGCTGCTCGGCAACATCGGCATCGCGGGAGGCGGTGTGAACGCCATGCGCGGCGAGTCCAACGTGCAGGGCTCCACCGACCAGGGCCTGCTCTACGGGAGCCTGCCCGGCTACCTCAAGATTCCCGTGGAAGCGGATGGCAACCTGGCCGGCTACCTCGAGCGCGTAACGCCCAGGCCGCTCGACCGCGACAGCGTGAACTGGTGGGGCAACGCACCAAAGTACGTCGTGAGCTTGCTGAAGGCTTGGTGGGGCGACAATGCGAACGCCGAAAACGACTTCGCGTTCGACTACCTGCCCAAGATCGGCGCCGGCTTCGAGGGCTCGGGCTACTCCTACATCCCGCTCTTCCAGGCGATGTATGCCGGACAGATCCGGGGTGCATTCTGCTTCGGGCAGAACCCCGCCGTCGGCGGTCCGAACGCGCAGCTCGCGCGCAAGGCGCTCGACAAGCTCGACTGGCTGGTGGTGGCGGATCTCTTCGAGCACGAGACCGCGACCCACTGGATGCGGCCCGGTGTGAACCCCGCGGAGATCCAGACCGAGGTGTTCCTGCTTCCGGCGGCGGCATCGATCGAGAAGGAGGGCAGCATCGTCAACAGCGGTCGCTGGATGCAGTGGCGGCGCGAGGCCACCCGGCCACCCGGCGACGCGCTGGCAGACCTCGACATCATCGACGGACTAGCGCGCGCCATCAAGCAGGCCTACGCGGAGGAGGGCGTCGCCCCGGAGCCGATCCGGGAGCTTGCCTGGGACTACGCGGGCAAGTCCGGGCACGTCGACCCGCACCGCGTCGCGAAGGAGATCAACGGTCGCTACCTCCGCGACGTCGAGGGCCCGGACGGACGGATCTCGAAGGCAGGCACGCAGGTGGAGGGATTTGCCGCCCTGGCCGACGACGGCAGCACGGAGAGCGGCAACTGGCTGTACTGCGGGAGCTACACCGAAGCGGGCAACCTCGCCGAGCGCCGCGACAGCACGGACGCGGTGAACGGCATCGGCCTGCACCCGAACTGGGCCTGGGTGTGGCCGATGAATCGCCGCATCCTCTACAACCGATGCTCCGTGGACCTCGAGGGCAAGCCCTACAACCCGAAGAAGTGGGTCATCCGCTGGGACGACGAATCGAAGAGCTGGGAGGGAGACGTGCCGGACGGCGGCATGCCGCCCGGGGCTCCGCCCTTCATCATGCTGCCCGGAGGCGTGGCGCAGCTCTTCTCACCCGATCTCGTGGATGGCCCCCTGCCGGAACACTACGAGCCGGTGGAGAGCCCGATCTCGAATCCGATGTCGTCGCAGGAGATGAATCCGGCCGTCAAGATCTGGGCGAGCACACCCTTCGACCGGCTGGGCTCGGTGGAGGAGTTCCCGATCGTCGGCACCACCTACCGCGTCTCTGAGCATTGGCAGACGGGCGTGATGAGCCGGAACATGCCCTGGCTCGTCGGCCTCATGCCCGATGCGTTCTGTGAGATCGGCACCAGCCTGGCGCGCACCAAGGGCATCGAGAACGGTGACCGCGTGAAGATCCGCTCGGCACGAGGGGAAGTCGAGGTCTACGCGCTCGTGACGGAGCGCTTCCAGCCCTTCTTCGTCGGTGGGCGCACCGTTCACCAGATCGGGATCCCCTGGCATTGGGGCTGGGCCGGGCTGGCGCCGGGCGACAGCGCGAACGTGCTCACGGCGAACGTAGGCGATCCGAATACCATGATTCCGGAGTTCAAGGTGTTCCTCTGCGACATCCAGCTCCATGCCAAACGGAATGCCAAGGAGAAGGGAGGTCTCTCCGGATGAGCGTCAAGGCGATGATCCAGGACAACACCCGCTGCATTGGCTGTCGCGCCTGCATGATCGCCTGCAAAGAGTGGAACGACCTCGGCGCGGACGAGTCGGACTTCTTCGCCGGCGACGGCTACCAGAACCCGCGTGACCTCGACGCCAACAACTACACGCTGATCACCTACCACGAGGAGGTCGAGGACGCAGAGTGGGTCTTCGGCCGCCTCCTGTGCATGCACTGCGAGCAGCCGGCCTGTGTCTCGGCCTGCCCGACTGGCGCGCTCCAGAAGCTGGCCGAGGGACCCGTCGAGCTGACGAAGTGGCGCTGCATCGGTTGCCGCTACTGCATGCAGGCCTGCCCTTTCGTCGTCCCGAAGTTCAACTACGACAGCCCCGTCCCGGAGATCCACAAGTGCACCTTCTGCTCGGACCGGCTGGCGGCCGATCTCGAGCCGGCCTGCGCGAAGGTCTGCCCGACCTCCGCGATCACGTTTGGCGAGCGAGGCGAGATGCTCACTGAGGCGAAGCGGCGCATCGCCGATGCGCCGGGCCGCTACGTGCCGCACGTCTACGGGGAGCACGAGGTGGGCGGCACCAACGTCTTCCACCTGTCGTCGGTCTCGTTCGATAAGCTGGGCTACGAGACCGGGCTACCCAACGAGCCTTTGCCCGATCTCACCCACAAAAGCATGCGCTTCGTGCCGAGGATCTTCTTCAGTCTGCTCAGCGTGTTCGGCGTGATGGCTTGGATCGTTCGCCGCCGCATGCGGCGAATGGGGATCGCGGAGGATCACTGAGGTGCCCGAGAGCCGCACGTCGCCTTCGCTCTGGTACGTCTCGCTCGTCGTAGTCGCGCTCGTCGGTGCGGGCTTCACGGTGGCGCGCTTCGCGTTCGGAATCGGTTCGATCGCGAACATCAACAACGCCTATCCCTGGGGCTGGTGGGTGGGCTTCGGTGTCCTCAGCTTCGTCGCGTTCGGTGGCGCCGGCTTCACGATGGCCTTGATCGTCGAGATCCTCGGGTTTCATCGCTACGCGCTGATGGTCCGGCCCGCGATCACCATGGGGCTCCTCCTGTACCTCGGGTACGTCGTCATCCTGATGATCGAGTTGGGTCGTCCGTGGATGGCCTGGATGATCTTCTTCTCGTGGCAGCCGACCTCCGCGCTCTTCGAGGTGGCCTGGTGCGCCACGCTCTACACGTTGGTGCTGATGATCGAGTTCGGGACGGTCGCGGCCGAACACAACGGCTGGCGTCTCGCCGGGCGCGTGCTCGGCTGGGTGTACCTGCCGGCGGTGGTCGTCGGCGTCACCCTGTCCCACCTGCACCAGTCTTCGGTCGGAACCCTGCTCACGATCGTTCCCCTCAAGGTGGATCCTCGCTGGTGGTCGGAGCTGCTGCCCGCGACTTTCCTCGTCACCGCCTACCTGGCCGGGCTCTCCCTCGTGACGATCGAGCACGTGATCGCGACCCACTTCATGCGCCGGGTGCCCCGGGTCGACCTGCTCGCGGGGCTCGCGCGCTTCCAGGTCGGCCTCATCGTCCTCTATCTCGTCCTACGGCTCGCCGACCTGGTCTACCGGGGCGCGACGGATTTGGTGCTCGACTTCGACGGACTCTCGATGCTCTTCTGGGCGGAGCTCGTCGTGGGCTTCTTGGTTCCCTTGGCGCTGCTCTCGATTCCAGACCTGCGCGACAACAAGTGGGCCCTGTTCCTGGGCTCCTGTCTGGTCGCCGCCGGTGCGCTGATGCTTCGCTTGAATACGGCCGTATTCGGAATGAGGGTCAAGCACTGGGAGAGCTACTTCCCGGCGTTCGGTGAGTTCGCGACCACCTTCGGCGTGCTGGCGGGTCTGGTGCTCGTCTACATCTTCCTCGTGCGCACCCTCCCGATCCACCGCGAGGATCCACTGCCGCAAAGCGCCGGCGAGCCGGACGCACGTCGCACGGCGGCTCTTCCGCAGACCGCAGAGGTGATGGGTTAGATGTCCGCAGCGGGCAGCGGTCGCAACGTCACCCTCGCCGTCTTCGGCGTAGCTGTGCTCGCCAATCTCGTCCTCTCGGTCTTCCTCGTCGACCAGGTCCGCCGGGCCAGGGCGGAGGTGGGACAGCTCACGAGCCAGCTCTCGACCAAGCAGGACGTGGCCATGCTGCGGCCGGTCCGGATCAATGAGATTCTCGAGCAGCGCTGCAGGAGCTGCCACACGGACCGCAATTTCGCGCAGGTCAACACCATGAGCCGTCCCGAGGTCCGGGCCACCATCGAGCGGATGCGTACTCACCCGGGCGCGAACATCCCGGAAGACGAGGTCCGGAAGATCGAAGCGGCGTTGCTCGTCTTTCGGTGTACTGCCTGCCACGGGGAAGGCGTCCTCAGCCAGATCGTGCTGATGCCTCCGGACGAGCGGATCCGCTTCCTGCGCAACAAGGTCACGATCTTCGAGTCGGGCTTCCGTCTCGACCAGGTGGGGGAGCTGAACGAAGCCTTCGACGTCCTCCTCGGCAACGCCGCACCCTGATCGGGCCGAGCCCGAGGAACTTCATCGCGCAGGGCGCACTCCTGTCCGTTACCAGAACTCGTCCGAACCGATTCGTGACCGGTCACGGGGCGAGTTAGTCGCGCCGATCAAGCCGCGTCCCGCCACTCATAGCGATGATGGAGGCCGCCGACCTTGGAAATGCCGACGACCTCGGCCTTCGACGAGGGTCGGCACTGGACGACCCGGCCCTTCGGCGCATCTCGCAGCTCCGTGTGGACGCGGTCTGCGTTGTAGTACTCGACGTACTCGCGCAGAAGTCGTCGAAAATGGCTCTCGTTCAGGACGATCACGTGGTCGAGAAGCTCTCGGCGCACGCTCCCGACCCATCGCTCGGCGATCCCGTTCTGCCAGGGGCTGCGGAACGCTGTTCGCCGAGGCTCTATACCAAGATTCTGGATTGCCTCAGCGCCCCGGTCTGAGAAGATGGAATCGTTGTCGTAGATGAGAAAGCGCGGAGCCGTGTCATCGGGAAAGGCTTCGCGAAGCTGTTGCATGACCCAGGATGACGTCGGGTGTTCGGTGACTCCGAAATGTACGATCTCCCGCTGGCCGTGCCCGATCACGAACCAGGCATACAGCAGTCGGAACCCCGCGGTGGGCACGACCAGGAAGTCCATCGCTGCGCGATGCCATGCCTGTGATTTCGAAGGAAAGCGCTCCAGCGTTGACCTTCATCTCGGTCAGGATCTCGCTTCGGCAGATATCGAGCGACCGTGGAGAGCCCAACGAAGATCCCGAGCTTTTCGAGTTCTGCTTGAACCTTGCGAGCACGCCAGCCGTTCTCATTCGCGAATCGGCGAATGAGCACTCGAACCTCAGAGGGAATCGGAGGCCGGCCAGGTCCGGGCTTCGAGATCTTGCGCCAGTAGAGCTACTCGGAAGCTTCGCTTCCTCCCCCTATCGATGCCATCGGGCCACGGTGTCGGGCTGGACGATGACCCACATTTCTTTCCATCCCGACCAAGTCCGAGACAGCACGACCCAGAAGCCTCGGTCGACTGGCGTGATTCGGGGGCGGCGGCCCTTCTCTGAGACGGTTGCGAGCTGCTGGCGGAGGGCGAGTTCAACGATCGCCTGCTTGCTTCGGCTTCGAAAGAAGGCAGGGATACAGCGAAGAACGATCGGGGCGAGTCTTGGCAGCTGCTGCACGGCGAGGACCCGTCTGAAGAAGCTCGAGCCTGAGTGCGAGACTGAATCTTTTCTCCCGACCGGACTACCCTTGGCCGTTGACCGATCGAGCATCGGATCGGGACACCTCAATGTTTTCAGGGCGGACCGATTCTGAGGACCCACAGCAGGCAGCGAATCTCGTGCTGCTACCGGCACGGCTCAAGCTCCGCGCGGGTCGCTCGGGTGCCTAGCGACGAGCGAACGATCTCCGGCGCGCGCCGCGAAGCCGACGGAGCAGATTGGCATGCCAGCTCAGCGCATCTATGATGCGGGACCAATCACGCCGGCCCGTCCGGCCAAGCCAGGAGAATCTAATGAGAGCTGTACTCGCGTCGCTACTCCTCGTCGTCTTCGCCATGGGGAACACTGCCTGCATCGGTCGCATGGCCGTCTCCGGCAAGGTGCGAGCCTTCAACCTCGAAGTCGTCGACGGCAAGTGGGGCCACGAGATCGTGTTTCTCGCCCTCTACATCATTCCCGTCTATCCGCTCGCAGGAGCCATCGATCTCATCATCGTGAACTCGCTCGAATTCTGGACGGGCACCAATCCCGTCGACGGGGGAGCACGCATCGCGAAGGCGGGCGACACGCGCCACGTCATGGCCGAAGACGGCTCCGAGGCGATCTCGACCCTGCGCTCGGACGGATCGATCGACATCGAGGTCCGTGCGGCGGACGGAAGCGTGCACTTCATGAACGTCGTCCGCGAAGACGGTCAGGTGGTGGCCCGAAACCCGGAGGGTCAGCGGGTCGCGCGCGTCGACACGACGACGGGACGCGTCGAGCCGCTCTCGGACGGCTCGCTTTGATGGAGCGGCCCGGAAACGGACGCCGCTGAGCTCGTCCCCGTCGGTCTCTTCGCGACCGACGGGGACGAGCCCGGTCAGGGCCGTTTTCTCCCCGGCGCGACCCTAGTTGTCAGAAACGTAGATATCGGCGGTGCCGAAAAGGCAGCTAATACTTCCTAGCCGCCACCGATCTCGCGCTCGCCTACTTCGATCTGGTCGAGCTCGATGCGGAGCTCTTGATCGCCCGACGAACGCTCGAATCGCGGCAGAAGTCGTTCGAGCTGGTCGATCTGCGCCTGCAACAGGGAGTCGCCAACCGGGTCGAGCTGCGCCAGGCAGAGAGCCTGGTCCAGCAGACCGCCGCGATCATCCCGGAGCTCGAGCGCCTGATCGAACAGCAGGAGAACCTCATCCAGGTCCTGCTCGGCGACAACCCCGGTGAGATCGTCCGCGGGAACACACTCCTCGAGCAAGACCTCGCGATCGACGTTCCGCTGGGACTGCCCTCCAGCCTCCTGCAGCGCCGCCCCGACGTACTGATCGCCGAGCAGTCGCTGATCGCGGCCAACGCTCGCATCGGCGAGGCGCGCGCGTTGCTCTATCCGGCGATCCGGTTGACCGTGGCCGGCGGCGTCGGCAGCGCTGAACTCGGTGACCTGTTCGACGCCGGCTCGCTCATCTGGAGGATCAGCCAGTCGATCGTGCAGCCGAGCTTCGAATCGGGTCGGTTGAGCAGCAACGTCGAGGTGACCGAAGCGCAGATGCGCCAGGCGGTGATGCGGTATCAGCAGACGCTGCAGCTCGGCATCGAAGTGCTCGACAGCGAGCGTGATCACTTCGATGCCGAGCCGCAGCTGGTCCGCTCCATCCGCAACGAGCTGTTCGCAATCGTGATCCTGTATCGCGCGCTGGGGGGCGGCTGGCAGGGCGCCGAGGAACTCGTGCCGGTGGACGCGGACGAGAACCCGGAAGGATCCTGATCGGTTCAGTCCCGAGACTTCTCGCGGCCGGAACTCTGGGCGTGCATGCTCACCAGGCGGGCCACGAGCACCACCAGGTAGACCTGACCGACGACGGCCTGCGTGGATGCGAGCGCCCGGGTAACCGGGTGGGCCGGGGAGACGTCTCCGTACCCGAGGGTTGTTTGCGTGACGATGCTGAAGTACGAGAGGACGGACTTCACCTCGGCCACGGTCGCGCCGATGTCCTCTGCCGCGTGCAGCTGGGTCGCCGTCGGGATCCCGCGGAAGGCCGGTTCGAGCTCCAGCGACCATGCCGCAGTGGAGTACACCAAGGCCCAGCCCGTCGACAGCAGTAGGAAGACCGCGATCGAGCCGCTGATGGCCGCCCAGGTGACCTCGCGAGTCGTGAAGATCCGGCGGATGATCTGCACGCAAACCAGCCCTATCAGCGCGCTCGAGAGAGCCAGCGCGACGATGCCCGGTTCGTCCTGCTGGCTTCGGTGCAGCATTCGCAAGAGCGCCACCGGCACGACGATGGCCCACGCCAGAATCCGACTGCCACGCCCCTCGCCCATCGCGCAGGCGCAGGCGACGATGATGAGGATCTCTGCCCCGATCAGCAGCTGATTACCCCAGCCGAGATACCCCGAGAGCGGCTGGCATACCATGGAGAACAGCAGCGCGACCAGTAACGTCTGATACCACACGGGGCTGTCGGGCGCGGGCAGGCGGAGGCCGGACATGCCCAGATTCTACCAGGTGTCCCACCAAAGACGAATCACGACACGGATGGGTGAACGGCGAAAACCATCCGGACAACGACACGGGTGAAAGGAGGGAGACGTCGCCGATGAACAGGGTCTGCATCGTCGGAGCCTCCGGCAAGCTCGGCCGCTACATGGTGCAGCATGCGCTGGATCGCGGCTACGAGGTCGTGGGCGTGTGCCGGCCACAGAGCGTCGCCAAGCTCGACGCGTTCGCGGGACGCATCACGATCGTTCCCGGGGCGACGAACGACCGCGAAGTGATCCAGAGAGCGGTGGCCGGCTCCGACGGCGTGCTGTCGGTGCTGGTGCCCTGAGGAGTGCAGCAGTACCCGTCCGGGACCGCTCAGGCCGTGCCCAGGAAGGGCCGTTTTCTCCCCAGCGGGACGCCAGTTGTCAGAAACGTACTTAGCGGCGGTGTCGAAAAGGCAGCAAATACTTCCCAGCCGCCATTCGATGGCCGGCGGAAAGTAGGAGGGGAAGCGATGACTCCGATCAACCGGAGGATCTCCGTTCTGGCCGCGAGCATTCCGATGTCTCTCGTTCTGCTGTCGGCCGCGCTCGGATGGCCAGCCCTCGCGAGTGACAAGGAGAATCGGTTCTCTCCCCATGTCGACTCGCAGGGCCGCATCTCGCTGCCTCAGGATTTCCGGAACGAGATGGTCCACCTCGGTTCGTGGCCTCGTCCTACCCGACCGATTGCCTCGGCTGCCATGTTCCGGCGCGAGCCACGGACTGGGTCTACGTCGAGGCGTACCCGACGCTCTCACGGGACGAATAGCAGCCGCCCGGGCGGGGCGGGCGATTGCCCGTGACCGCCATGGCTTCGGCTTCAGCGCGAAGGGGGATTGTCCATCTGACTCGCGGGCCCATATCCCGGGCCATTTGGACAGAACCTTCGCGACCTTCGACTTCGAGTGGTAGACGAGCATGGCCGAGATGTTCTGTGTCTCGATCTCGGCGTTTTTCCCAACGCCCTTGGCATAGAACACGTACGCCGTGTCCTAGACGTTCGCCGGGCCGATGTGCACCTCGAAATCATTCTTGGTGAGCATCGCCGGCCAGGTTCCGGCCGGTGTCTTCACCTCGTAGGTCCCCAGATAGGTCAGGTTGGTCGTGACCTTTCCTCTGCCTTGAAGGCTTCGAGCTTGCTGTCGATCGAAACGGTGTCGCCGACCTTCATCCCGACGGGCACCAGGACACCCCGCACGATATTCGCGCCGTACTCGACGTCGGTGTCGTCCTCGGCGGACTTCGACAGGTCGCCTTCGGTATCGAGATGCAGGTACTCGACGAACGCCTCTCCGATGACCCGTTTCCGGCTCTTCCCGGCGCCAGGCACTGGAATCGGCTCGTATGACTCCGTTCGAACCTTCTCTCCCGCCTTCTTCTTGCCGTGGACGATCTCGCAATACCACTCCCCGACTCCGAGATTGAGATGGGTCGCGAGCTCCTCGAGCGGCGCAGTCGCACTCCCTTCATCTCTTGAAATCGGCTGTTGCCGGCTCCAGATTCGAGGCCTAGCATCACGCCTCGGATCATCCGCGGCGGCCGGCCGTGGTTTGGCGGAGCGCATTGGAGCGTGCTTCCGGGACGTGCCCCGTTCGATGTCGACGAGGAACGAGGGCAGCATTCTCCGGGCCGAGCCCGATGGCAGGTCTTCAGCGATTGGGCAAAGCAAAGTCGGCTTCGGTAGACTTGAACGATGGTTGTCTGCGAGTTTTGCGATCTGGCATCCAAGTCTCCGACCCTTAGTGTGGGCGAGAAGGCCCATTGTGACCGCTGCGGCGGACTGCTCGCCAAGCGTTCCCGCAATCCCATCCAAGGCACGCTCGCTCTCGCCTTGGCGGCCGCCCTGCTGCTCGCACTCTCGAATGCCTATCCCTTCCTGCGTTTTTCACTCGAGGGCCAGGTTCAGGAGAACAAGATCATCACGGGTGTGATCGGACTCTGGGATGCGGGGCAGGGTGGGTTGGCGCTGTTGATCCTCTTTACGACCGTGCTAGCGCCCGCGCTGCGGATCCTGGGGTTGATCTACGTGCTGCTGCCTCTGTCGCTCAGGCGCGTCCCCCCGGATGTCGCGGGGGCGCTGCGCTTCCAGGAGGCGTTGGTCTCCTGGGCCATGCTCGATGTCTACATGCTCGCGCTGCTCGTCGCGCTCGTGAAGCTGTCGCAGATGGCGAAGGTCCAGATCGAGCTCGGCGCCTACTGCTTCGTCGCGCTCTTCGTCGTGCTCACGCTGATCGGTGTTTTGTACGATCGAGAGGCGATCTGGGACCAGGTCGAGGAGCTGCGATGAGCGCGACGTTGACGGGCGACCTGGTTCGATGTGCAGCCTGCGAACGGATCTCGCGCGTTCCTCCGCTGCCGACCGGAGCGCGCGCGCGCTGCGCGCGCTGTGAGGCGGTGCTATGTCGACGGAAGACCAACTCGCTGTCTCGAACCTGGGCGCTCGCGATCGCAGCGACGCTCTGTTATGTCCCGGCCAACCTGTTGCCCGTCATGGTCGTCTCCGGCCCGGGCGGAAGTGAAGCCGACACGATCCTGAGTGGCGTGCAGGCGATGTTCGCAGCGGGCTGGTACGTGATCGGTGGCCTGATCTTCTTTGCGAGCATCACGGTGCCGGTCCTCAAGCTGGTGATTCTCTATATCCTGCTGATCTCGGTGCACCGCCGATCGACCTGGCGCCCGCGCGACCGGACACGGCTCTACCGTCTCGTCGAGATCATCGGCCGCTGGTCGATGCTCGACATGTTCGTCGTCTCGCTGACCGTAGCCCTCGTCCAGCTGGGCGTGGTGGCCACCGTCGAGCCGGGAATCGGCGCCAGCTTTTTCGCGGCGGTCGTCGTGCTGACGATCTTCGCCGCCTCGAGCTTCGATCCCCGACTGATCTGGGATGCAATGGAGGAGAAGACATGAGCGAGAACGGTCCCAACGGCGGCACGTCGAATGCCACCGAAGAAACCGCCGACGCCATCGTAGAGCGGGGCCGCGGCTTTTCTCCGATCTGGCTGATTCCCATCGTCGTCGCCATCGTCGGGGGGGGCCTGGCCTACAACGCGATTCAGGAACGCGGTGAGAAGGTCGTCGTGTTCTTCGACTCGGCCGAAGGTCTCAAAGCCGGCAAGAGCAAGGTCAAGTACCGCGATGTCGAGATCGGGACCGTCGATCTGATCCGCTTTCAGGATGTCAACACGATCGAGGTGCATTGCACGATCGACAAGGGGGCTGAGAAGTATCTCACGGAGGACGCCGAGTGGTGGGTGGTCCGCCCGCGGATCGGGGGCGGGGGGATCTCCGGACTCGAGACGATCGTGTCGGGCGCCTATCTGACCCTGGGGCCCGGCACGCCAGGCAAGAAGAAGCAGACGAAGTTCGAGGGGCTCGAAGAGCCGCCGCTGCCCGCACGCGACCGGCCGGGCCTCCAGATCGTGCTGCATACCGATCAGCTCGGCAGCGTCGATGCTGGGGACCGTGTCTATTTCCGCAATGTCGAGGTGGGAGACGTGCTCCACTATGCGCTGTCCGAGGATGGTAAGAGCGTCGAGATCAAGATCGTGATCGAGCAGAAGTATGCCCATCTGTTGACGAGCTCCAGTCGTTTCTGGAACGCGGGCGGGATCGATGTGTCGATCGGTGCCGACGGCCTCGACGTGAAGACCGAGTCGCTGAGCTCGATCATCTCAGGAGGGGTCGCATTCGACTCGCCGGCAGGCGGTAGCCCGGCGAAGGCCGGCGACGAATTCTGGCTGCATGGCTCCTGGGCCGAGGTCCATCGCACCGGCAAGACGCATGGTGGTCTGCGCGTGGTCCTCGAGGCTGGATCGTTGGGCAGCGTGGCCGCCGGAAATCCCGTCTACTACCGCGAGGTCCCGGTCGGCTCGGTCCTCTCACACGAGCTCACGAAAGACGGGACCCGGGTGCGCATTCACGTGAATGTCGAGCCGCAATACGCCAGGCTCGTCCGCAACAACTCGGTCTTCTGGAACGCCAGCGGAATCAGCGCGGACCTCGGCCTGACCGGCCTGCATGTCCACGCCGAGTCGCTCAAGTCGCTGCTCACCGGCGGTGTCGCGTTTGCGACGCCGCCCAAGCCTGGCCATACGGTGAGTGACGGGTCGGTCTTCCGCCTACACGCCGAGGCGAAGAAGAGCTGGATCGAGTGGGAGACCGACTTCGAGCCGAAGCAGGACGATCCGCCGGAGAAGCACCATCCGAAGGGCAGCTTCTTTCACCACTCGAACAAGACGCCCGAGGAGGCCAAGGCGGACGACCCCAAGCCCGAGCCGAGCAAAGACGAGCACAAGCACGGATTCCTGAAGGGGCGGTTCCTCCATCATGGCAAATGACCTGCGATCCTCTGCCTGGCCGCCGCTGGGTCGGGAATCGCGAGGGACTGGGCGCGGTTTCCGGTTTCTTCGGGCATGGCCCGAAGCAGGAGGTGATCGATGACGAAGGCCTTTGGAGTACAGACCCGTCTTGTGTTTCTGATCGGGGTGATCGCACTGCCCGTCATCGCATGGGCGAGCGCTTCGCCGCAGTCACAAGACGAGCAGGTGTGTCAGGAAGACTGCCAGGTCGAGCTTCGGCAATGCCTCGAGGAGTGTGGCCGACACTCGAACCCGATCGAATGTGAGTCGGACTGCCGCCGCGACGGCGATGATTGCAAGGAAGACTGTCGGCGCTGATCGAGGTCCGGCGCCTGGCGCCTGGGACGACTCGAGCTTCCTGGCACGACAGGCCTGCTCCTGCTCCATCATCGCATCTCGATTCGAGCGAAACGGCTTGAGGAGTGCGCCGCCCGCCTTCAACGAGTTCTACATCAGTCCTCGAGCGAAGCTGGTGACAAGCGTCCGTTTCTGCGTCACGAAGCGCGGATCATCGAGGGGGCCCTTGACGTGGACCTCGGGCGCGAGGCTCAGGATGTCCGGGTCAGAGGTTTTCGGCACGAGCTCCAGGTCATAGTGACCCTCGACGAGGTCGACCTCGCCGCTCCCGGTAACGGTGATCTGCTTGCCGCGAACCAACAAGGTCTGCACGGACGCCACGCCGTCCTCGATCGCGAGGGTCGTGACGCCGCAGCCGATGCTCGGGTCCCTTTCAGTCTTCCAGAACATGAAGAGGCTGCGTGTCAGATTGACGACGAATTCCTTCGCGATCTTCGAGGCGGCGTTGCCATCCCGGATGGCGAGCGCGAAGCTGCCGCGCAGGGATCGACGCAGCGAGTGGATCGAGACGCCCTCGGCCGCGAGCTCGATCTCGGCGTCGACGAGGCCCGAGTCATCCGAGTTCTCTTGGAACTGAGCCGCGATCAGCTTCTGGGGCGTCATCCCTGGGCGCCATTCGCTTCGCGGCTTGAGCGTGATGGTGGTCTCGATCATCGAGAGGGGCGCCGGGTCTGTTGCCGTCTCAGTCCGGCCGATCTTCCCGAATACGCGCTCCACTTCGGGCACGGTGGCAATGATGCGATCGATCTGTTGCAGGATCTCGCGGGCCTTCGTGATCGAGAGTCCGGGAAGTGTCGTGGGCATATAGAGCAGGTCGCCCTCATCGAGAGGCGGCATGAGCTCGGAGCCGATCTGTCGGAGGGGGTAGATACTCGAGGCAAGCAGCAGCACGGCCAAGGTGAGCACGATGAAGCGATGTCTGAGGACGGCGGCGAGTGCAGGTCGGTAGGCCCAGAGCACGGCTTTGTTCAGGGGATTCCTTGTCTCCGCGAGAATCTTCCCGCGCACGAGCCATACCACGAGCGCGGGGACAACGGTCATCGAGAGCAGCGCCGCACCCGCCATGGCGTAGGTCTTCGTGAAGGCAAGCGGCTTGAAGAGTCGTCCTTCCTGGGCTTCGAGAGCAAAGAGGCGAGCTTCTCGGCGGTCGCTCGTCAGCTTTCTCTCAGTTGGGATCACGTGGCTGGGAGCCAGGACCGGGCCGTTCGTCGGGGACTGGCTCGAAGAAAGAAACGGCGGCCGCGTCGCATCGGAGTCGACGAGACGTCGTTCCGGAAGCGAGCCGAGTACATCACAGTGATGAATGACCTCGGCCGCCATTGAGTCTGCCCGTGCGGAGACTTTCTCCATTCCATCATGCGTAGGTTCAGAAAAACCCGTGGATTCGCGGGGTTTTTGGGCGATCGAGGTTTGCCAAAGGGAACTGGAGACGGCGGAAGTGGCGCGTCGACCCGGCGCCGTTGCGCGTTCTTCTCTATTGGCTAGCTGGGCGGTTCCCTTTCGCTAACGATTCGCCGAAGCACAGAGTAGGAGTGAGGCGAGCAGTCGTAGCTCCACGATTCTCGATCCGCTGTGGCATTCAGTTCGAATCCGAGTATCTACCCACAGCACGCGACAATCGATCGAGTGGCCGAAAATCGGAGCTCCGTTGAGTGGAGCGCGTCACACGGCGAGCGCATTTTGTGGTGACAACTTCAATGGGCCTTCCCGCGATCCGAAATCATCTTCGAGTGACGACGAGCCTCGCCGACATGCGCTGTACCCTCTTGAGCAGTCTTGAATATGACGGGTTTACACTCCATACCCAGGCGCGCAGGATGGTCGAGAAGGAGATTCTGATCGACCCGCTGAAGCCGAACTGTGGAGACGAATCTGTGCGGACCCTGGCCCTATTCCTCTTGGTACTCTTGCTGATGATGGACGCGACCGGTGCGCGCGCCCAGGTTCCGGTGGAATGGCAACTCGACGGAACGGGACAGCTGCTCGGCGCCCGGCACGTCGAGATCGACGGCCTGCTCTACGACGTGGCGTTCGTGGATGGCCTCTGCGTCAACCTGTTCACCGGTAGCAACAACACCTCCGACTTCGCTCCGTTCACCACACCAGCCGCAGCGCTTGCAGCGGCCGAAGCGCTCCTCGCGCAGGTCTTCATCGACTCGGGCTATGGCAGCCGGAGCCCGGCCAGGCTCGACGCTGTCCCCACTCTGACGTTCGGCTGCGACAATCCATTTTCTTGCTACGTCCACATTCCGTACGCTGCGAACCTGAGTCCCCAGGCCGACCAGCTCGTCTCCTACGCGGTTGCGATCAATCCGTATTCCACTTATCCGCCCCAACGCCTGAGCGCATACCGCTGCATGCGATTCCGTTTCGTGGTTCGGGAGCGCTCCGGGTGGGTGGAGTGGCGCCCGCCGCGGTAGCATGCGCCGGGACCAATCACGGTTCACAGGGGGGGGTGGCAACATGAATGATTTCGCAGTGACGCGTCTGCGCCCGATGGCGCCCGGGATCCTGCTCGCACTGCTCGCCGTTGCGTTCGGCTTCGGAATGGGCGCGGCGTTCGGCGCCAACGAGCACGGGCTGAAGAGCGGATTGAGGGCCAGTGGTCAGGCGGTGCTCGAGAGTGCTTACGGGGGCGACGAAGCCGCGATGAACGGGGTCGTCAACAAGTCGTGGAGCTACTACAAGCGCGCGCACCTGCACGCGAACGCGCTCGGCACGACGGCCCTCGCCGCAATCCTGCTACTGGCGCTGATCGGAACACCGGGTCTCATCGAGCGCGGCGCCGCGGTGGCGCTCGGCGCCGGCGCGCTGCTGTATGGCGTGTTCTGGATGTTGGCCGGCACGCTGGCGCCGGGCATGGGCGGGACGGGCGCCGCGAAGGAGGCGCTGAAGATCGTCGCGGTCCCGGGCGCAGGGCTCTGCCTCATCGGCCTCGCGTTGACTCTGTACGTGGTGGTGACGCGCGTCGTGCTGGCGAAGGACGAGGGCTAGGCTTCGTCGAGACGTGGGGAATAGGCGATTCAAGCTGGCTTTTCGCCACCGGCGATATCAACGTTTCTGACAACTGGCGTCCCACCTGGGAGAAAACGGCCCTTACTGGGCGCGAAGCACTGGGTCGCCGGGCAGACTGAGGTTCACGGGTGGGTGGACAAACAGCGAGGAGGCTCAGTGATCCTGAAGCCCTTGTCGAGGAGACGGTTCACCTTTTCCCAGCTCTCACCGTGGGTCGGGTTGAGCACTCGGCGGCCCGAACAGCTTCAAATCAACCCCGTGCGGCCTCGAACCCCAGCTCCATCCTACCAGAACCGCGAGCCGTGAACGGCGACCTCTACGGCGTCCGCTTGCCGTCTTACCGAGCCTGCGCGGGCTTCTTTCAGCGGCCTACGGGGGTCTTCTTGCTAGGCTTGTAACGGTACGCGGCAATTGCTCCTGCGAGCATCCCAATGAGCGTGGCTATCGCGGCTCCGTCGTCGCGCGCGCTGTAAGGAGCCATGGGGACAATTAGGATTTGACCGGCGAGGAACACAAGAGCAGCCGCTGCGATACCGACCATTGCCCGCTGGCCGAGTGGTGGAATCCAATCGCTCAATTGCCTTGCGGCAGAGATTGTGGCTACGGGCACTACAAGGACAGCGGTAGCGGCTATGAATCTTCCGACCTCACCGTTCCAATCGAAGAGCACAAGAATTGCGGTAGTCGCGGCTAGGGCGAAGGCGAGCAGGCAGAGCGCGTTTCTCATCAGGATTCCTCCACCCGCCAGCCCAGCGAGCGCCGAAACGGCGGGCCGCTACGGCTTCCGCTTGCCGTCATACCCGATCGCCCTGCGCTGTCTCCACCCGCGCACCCATCGGGCGGGATCTCACGCGAACACCACAAGCTCGGCCAGACGGAAGAGAATCGGTTGGGCGGCGCGAGCCTTCCGCTCGGCCTCTTCGATTTGCTTGAGGTTGAGGTGGGCGAAGGGGTCGAGATCCATGCGGCGAGGCTAGGCGGAACGAAGATCAGACGGGGATCAGAAACGCTCGCCGCGCGCCCTTTCGTGCCGAGCGGTCCAACCCCGTCGGGGCCTAATTGTCAGAATGCTGAGTATCGCTGATGCGGAAAACGCGGCTTATTTTGCCTACCCCGAATTTCGATTTGGAGCGAAAATACGGGCAAATCCAGACCGTTTCCCAGACCCTGCGATCGAGTCGTGCGCGGGGCACGCGATGGCCCATCGACGAGAGAGGAGAGCGGCGTGATGGCAACAGGAAAACTCGCTCCGGAGAAGCTGGCGCACGCGTTGGAGCAGTTCGTTCCCGCCGAACGGGTCCACGTCGACGAGCTCACCATCGCCGTCTACTCGCGGGCCGCGGACTTCTACGAGTACCGTCCCCAGGCCGTCGTCAAGGCGCGAAGCGAAGACGAGGTGCGGGGCATCCTTCAGGTCGCCAACGAGCACGAGGTGCCCGTCACCTTCCGCGCTGCCGGCACCAGCCTTTCCGGGCAGGTGCTGGGGACGGGGATCATCTGCGACGTCAGTGGCGGCTTCCAGGGAATCGAGTCGAGAGAGAACGGGAAGCTCGTCTGGTTCCAGCCCGGGCCGGTGCTTCTGAACGTCGACAAGGTGCTCGCCCCCTTCGGCAGCCGCATCGGCCCGGACCCGGCGTCGAGCGCCGCGGCCCGGATGGGCGGTGTGATCGCGAACAACGCCTCGGGGATGACGGCCGGCGTGAAGTTCAACAGCTACCACACCCTGCACTCGATGCGGGTCGTGCTGGTGGACGGCAGCGCCTACGACTCTGCCGTGGACGACGCCCACGCCCGTTTCGAGCGCGAGCAGAAGGCGCTGGCAGACGGTTTGCTGGACATGCGCCGGGAGATCCTCGCCGACGACGAGCTGGTGAAGAAGATCCAGAAGAAGTTCTCGATCAAGTGCGTCACCGGCTACGGGATCAATTCGTTCCTGGACTTCGAGCGTCCGCTCGACATCTTCGTGCACCTGATGGTGGGCAGCGAGGGCACCCTGGGCTTCGCGTCCGAGGTCGTGCTGGAGACGCTGCCCGTCGACCCCGCGCGCTCGACCTCGATGCTGCTCTTCGAGGACCTGAGCAGCTGCGCGGCGGCGGTGCCGGTCATCGAGGACATGGGCGCCCAGGCGCTCGAGATCATCAACGACGCCGCCCTGGCCGCCTATCACTCGACGCCGGGCCTCCCGGATTTCGTCTACACGCGGCCCGACGGCGCCTGCGCGCTGTTGATCGACTTCTGGCGTGAGACGCAGGAGGTGGTCGAGCAGGTGGTCGAGGAGGCCGAGCCGAAGATTCGCCAATGTCCGGGCCTGCTGCAGATGTCGGAGTTCACGAAGCGTCCGGAAGAGCACAACACGCTGTGGGACGCGCGCGCCCAGCTCTTCGGCGCGCTCGGCGAGCTGCGGCCGCCGGGCACCTCGCTACTGACGGAGGACATGGCGGTTCCGCTGGACGAGCTCGTGCCCTTCGCCCAGGGCCTCGAGAAGCTGTACGCCAAACACGGCTACGAGCGCGCCATCATCGCCGGGCACGCGAGCGCCGGCAATCTGCACTTCATGATCATCGATGACCTCTCCGCCCAGGAAGGCGTCGACCGCTTCAAGGCATTCATGGAGGATGCGGTCACGCTCGTGGCCGACGAGCTGAACGGCTCACTCAAGGCCGAGCACGGAACGGGCCGGGTCGTGGCGCCGTTCGTGAAGCGGGAATGGGGCGCGAAGGCATACGGCATCATGAAGCGGCTGAAGGCGCTCGCTGATCCCACCGGCCTCCTGAATCCGGACGTGATCATCACCGACAACACGGACGAGTTCTTCGAGAACATCAAGAGCCTCCCCGCTGTGTGGGACGGGATAGACAAGTGCGTCGAATGCGGCTTCTGCGAAAGCGTCTGCCCCAGCCGGATCGCCGCGCTGACGCCGCGCCAGCGCATCCAAGCCTCGCGCAAGCACACCGAGTTGCTCGAGGCAGGGCAGCACGATCAGGCGAGGCTGCTCTGGAAGGAGTACGAGTACGCGGGCGTGCAGATGTGTGCGGCCGACGGCATGTGCCACACCCGCTGCCCGGTGAAGATCAACACCGGGCTGTGGACCGATCACCTTCGGGCAGGGGAGCTCGAACCGCACCGAAAAGGGGATCGCGACCTGGGCTGCCAGGCATTTCGGCATCGTGGAGAAGGCGTTGCGCGGGATGATGGATCTCGGTTCGGTGGCGGACCGCGCGGGACACTCGCTGGAGCACATCACCAAGGCACTGCGGCATCTGATCCGACCTGTGGCTGCGTCCAGACGGGGAGCCAACAGGCGATGCTGGACGTTGCGCAGGCATGTGCAGAGAAGGCGACGATTCCCGTCAACTGGAACTGCTGCGGGACGGCCGGCGACCGCGGGTTCCTCCACCCGGAGCTCACCGACGGCGCCCAGCTGTACGAGCAGGAGGAGGTCGGCCGCGTGCAGTACGACGGCTACTACTCGGTGGCCAAGACATGCGAGATCAATCTCAGCCAGCGCTCGGGAAAGAACTACGAATCGATCGCGTATCTGGTGGAAGAGACCACGCGGTGAGCGCAGCCTGGGCCCATCTCGGTCGCGATCACTCGGTGGGCGCGCAGATCGACGAGGCTCGCATCATCGCAGAGCGGCTCATTGCCAAGTCTACATCGCTCAGTTCAGCGTGTTCTTGTAGATCTTGCTGTCCTTCATGATCAGCATCAGGTTCTCCTCCGCGTCGTGGAAGAATGGCCTTCTTGGCGCCCAGGACCTGCCCCCGGTGTCTCGAACGCTCGTAAAGCCGCGCATCAAGGTGTTCTTCGCTGGGGGTAGGACGTTTTCTGCCTATCCGGTTCGCTCCGCCGTGAGATGTCGATAGGGGAAGGGATCCGCGGCGATCGCAGCGTGTAACACAGGCGAGAACAGGTCCGCCTCGTGCCAGCGTTTGTTGAACCGGAATTGGAACTCGTTCAAGTAGCGCTGAAGATGTTTGGGACTGACTCCGTGATAGTCGCCTCGCAGCCATGTCTTGAGATTGCCGAAGACAGTGTGAGCCCATGGCAGGCCGTCCTCGGCGTGTCGTCCGTGTCCGCCCCTTCGAGGCCGGTGGTTGATTCCCATTTTGGTGAGCGCCCGATAGGCGGCCCAGGCGTCGGTGTGAACTATCGCAGCCTCATCCGGGAACGGGTCTTGGGCCCCAGCTCCGGCCCGCGAATGCCGAGACGATTGATCGTGTTCAGGCTCGGCGGAAAGTCATCGCCCGCCGTGGCAATCGTGAGAAATGAGGAGTTGGGCGTGTAGTTGTGGCGGGTCTCGACGTTCGGACGGATGCCGCGCGACGGAAGCCGGAGCCAGGCACGAACCTGTAGCCCGAACTCGACCATTGCCAGGGTCAGGAGAAACAGCACGAATAACGTCAGTCGAGGATATCGCTCGAACCGGTTGGTCGGCCGTGAGCGCGGGACATGACTCGGCATGGGTCTTGAATCGAACCGTCCGGGAGCTCGCGGATCCCGAACCTGAAAGGTCCGGGAACGAACCGTAGCTAGCTGCGTCCGCAACGCGGCTTGAATGTCCTGTCCGAGGCGGGGGTGTCGCCCAGCGCGTTCCGCCAGCAGCGCCAGCGCTGCGAACGCGCTGCCTGGGCAGCTCGATGCCCCTGGCTTCCGGTTCTCCGGTTACTGCCGTCCGGGCTCGCAGACCTGGAAGATGACGCGAGGCTGCTGCTCGTCGTCGAGCGCCGTGACGCTCAAGCGCAGCGTTCGGTCGGCATACTCGTCGAGGCGCATGTAGCCGGGCGCGGCGACGCCCATCAAGAGATCTTCCTTGTCCTCGACGCGATCGACCTTTACGACGCTTCCCGCGCCACTCACGGCGTGGAGATCGCCCTTCTTGTCGCGATGCACCTGCAGGCTGTGCTCGTGCCCCGCGGCCCAGAGTGCGGGCGTCCCGGGACTCTCGGCCTCCAACAGGAACTTCACCATCCGCCGATAGCTCTTGTGGCTGAGGTCGGTGTTGGTGACACCCAGCTGGCGCGAGATCGGGTAAGCGGAGCCGATCACCGGCAGCGGGATCCAGGCGTTCGGCCAGAAATCCGTGAGTGGGAAGATGTGCTGCTTCCAGGTGTAGTGGCCGCCGTGGGGGCCGGCTGTGCGAATTGGGTGGTGCATCATGAAGATGACGCTGCGGTGCTCTGCCTTGGCGAGCTCGCTCTTCACTGCTTGGCCCAACGCCTCTCTCGTCCGGATGCGACATTCGGCGGGAACCGCGTCGGGATCGTCCACCATCAGCAACCACCCCATGACGTCCACGAAGACGAAGCGCAGGTTCACGCCGTAGTCGATCGCGGTCGGTCCGGCGCAGCCCGGCGGAGGCTCGACCCGAGCCCGCGAGTCGTGCGCGGACAGGAAGCGACCCTGCTCCTGCGCCCGCGCGAGGCCCTCGCGGTCGACGGGGTCGGCCATGTTCCAGTCGTGGTTGCCGAGCACGTAGAAGAGGTCCGCGTCGCCCGCCGCTTCGATCTGGGCGTTCAGCACCGCTTCCCCATGTTCGCGCTCCTCGTGCCCTTCTGGCGGCAGGCCGTGCTCTTCCTTCTGCTCGGGGGCGAGGCCGTGCTGGTACACGTTGTCCCCGAGGTAGACGACGGCCACGTGGTCGCGACGCAGAGCCGCGAGCGCCTCGTCGACGTCTTTGCGCAGCGAACGCAGGACCGGATCGACCAGCTGCGTCGGGTCCTCGCCGGGCTCGGGTAGCGCGGGCGCCCCCGCGTCGCCGATCAGGAAGACGGCGGCCTTCCGGGGGGAGCCGGCGCTGCACTCCTTCGGCTCGATCGGGTCGGGCAGCTTCGTGCCATGCGACGCACAGCCGCCGAGTAGCGCGAAGATCAGCCCGATGCACAGCCCGATGGCGATGAAGCGCGCCGAATGCGATCCGGATTCCAAGCTCATACCTTCACTCCCCGATCTTGCGGCACCATCTTCTTGTGCTCGTGCGCGATGCCAACGTTCAGAAGGATCCACACCGTTACCAGGGCGACGTTCAGGACGGCAAAGTGCCTGGGCGCCAGGTGGAGAACGTGGAGACCCAGCGCGATCAGTTAGCGCGGAGGCCGTGTCGCCGAAGCGAACGAAGAAGGTGTCGATCGCGGCCTTCGCCTTGTACTTCTCCTCTCGGCTCGTGGGCAGGAAGAGCGCCTGCTTCACCGTGTTCTGCACGGAGTAGTCCGTGCTGTTCTCCGCCGTCTTGGCGACCCGCAGCACGGCGAGTCCCCCGACCAGCGCGATCGCCGCGTAGCCTCCAAAGGCGATCACCGGCAACACGAAGAGCGCGGCCCGCACCCCGAAGTACTTGAAGATGCGCGACACCAGGAACATCTGGATCGCCACGCCGATCAGGTTTACCCAGAAGAAGAAGTTGCCGTAGAAGACGCCGATCACTTCCGAGCGGGCGTCGCGCAGCTCGGAGGCACGCGCCTGGCTGCGCGCGTCGTTCAAGCTCATCCCCTGCTGCGAGAGCTCCTGCGCCTTGGTCTCGGCAGCATCCTCCCGGTCGCCGGGCAGCTCGGGCACCTGCTCGGTTGCATGGACGAGCGCTGCATTCGAGAGGATGTACTCCCCGGTCGTGTTCACGAGGTTCGAGACCAGGATCATGCAGGCCATGAGAAGCAAGTAGCGACTCTTCAGAACGAGCTGAAAGCCACCCTCCTTGCCGAGCGGCTCCTCGGCCTCATCCGCGCTGGTGGCGCCTGTTGCCGCGACGCGGTGCGCCTCGCGCGCGTTGATCCAGTTGTAGAGGCCGAGGCACACGCCGAAGATGGCCGCGCTCACGAGCAGCAGTACGAAGATATGCTCTGCGCCCGCGCCCGCGATCTTCGGCCCCAGCACCGCGCCCAGCGACTGGCCGATCGCGATGATCGCGAAGAGCCGCTTCCCCTGCGCCTCGCTGTAGATGTCGTTGGCGAAGGACCAGAACTGGGCGATCAGGAAGACGTTGACGATCCCGAGATAGATGTAGAAGGAGAGCCCGATGGCGGTGCCCACCCCGACTGTGCTCCCCCACATCCAGAAGAGCACGAGGGTCACCATCACGAACAGGCTCGTCATGTTGATGAGTCGGATGCGACTCACCGCACTGCCGAGCGCACCGTAGGCCGGCAGGACTACGAGCAGCAGCATCATCATCACGGCCGGCAGGTAGGCCTTGATCTCGTCGCCACCGAGCCCGAAGAGCTCGATGCCACCGACCGTGAGGCCTTCGCGCACGACCTTCAGCACGTAATAGGCCGTGAGCACCAGGAAGATGTTCGCGAACATCAGGAGGACGTTGACGCCCTCTCCCGGCTCCACGTCCGCGAAGAGCCCGAGAGAGCGCTCGAGCAGGCTCCGCTTCGTCGGCGGGCTAGAAGACTGGGAGGCTGCCGTCATCGACCTGCTCGATCAGCTTCTGAATGCGCTTCCAGACCTTGTCGATCTCTTTCTTCGTGAGCCCGAATTGGACGACGTCCCCTTCGCGCAGGGCTCCCTCGTCATCATCGAGCGAGGGACCGGGCTCGACTTTGGAGATCTTGCCCTCCGAGTCGATCTGCATCTGCAGCACCACCCGCAAGAAGTCGAGATCGCCGCGCTCGAGCTTGCGAAGGCGATCGACCGTCTCCTTGCGCACCGACGCGACTCGGATCACGTCCCAGTTGGCAACGAAGTAGTTGTAGCCCCAGGGGTTGAAGGTGCTGCCATTGTCGATGGCGAAGAGCTGGGGGCGATCGTCGTCCTTCGCGTAGAGGAAGTTTCCCTGGCGACCGTCGCGGTGACCGATGACGTAGGTGAGGACGTTGAAATTCGAGAGATAGTACGCATAGGCCGGATCGCGCAGGAAGCGCGCCTCGTCGTAGATGGGATCGCGCAGAGTGAGATCCTGTAGCCAGAGGGAAGCGGCTACGAGCACGCACTTCGTGTCCTCCAGCGTAGCCCCGCCGTGCCGGATCTCCTGGTGATCCATCCAATCGATGTCCAGGCAGTACATGGTGGTCGTCGGTACGACGTAGTCCTCCGGGTCGAGGAAGAGGCGCTGGATCGCGTAGGCTGCCACCTCCTTGCGGGGCGCGTTGTTGATGCCGTCGAGACGGCTCGGCACCCGCTTGATCTTGTATGCAACGTCTTTGCCGACGTCGGGGAAGTAGAACAACGCCTGCTTGGCACCGGTCGTCCCGCCTCCGGCACCCTTCACCTCGTCGGCACGGACCGCGTCCTCCTTCCTCGCGTCGTCGACCTCACGCAGCGCCTCGTCGGGCGGAAGCGGCCAGTTCGGAAAGGCCGGAGCTCTCGGGGGAGACCACGTTTTCTGGAAGCCGACGGGCTTGTGCGGTGCAGCGGGCGAGAAGAAGGCACAGCCCGCGCTGCAGGCAATCAAACTGGCGGCAAGAATCAGGCGTAGTCCGGGCATCTGGGCTGGCTCTCTCCAAGGCCGTGGGTTCCGTTGCATCGCGGGAGGTCGCCCCTCCCGCCGAGCAAGGTAGACCGATCGCGCCCCGCATCGCACACCCGCTCGGCTCGGAATCCGTGGCGCCACTGCGGCTCCTCCGGGGTCTCGTGCGGTCCAGGCGTCGAGGGGCCGACCTTCTCGAAGATCGCGGGGAAGCGCGCGCCTCGATGGGCGGGTAGGATTTTTAAGCTGCGTTTTCCGCGCCGCCGATACCAGGTGTTCTGACAACTAAGTCCCGCCGGGGCAGTCAGGCCCTTTCCTGGGAAGGCCCATGTCGTCTCTTCCTTTTTGAATGTCGGTTGGCGTCGGTCCGCGTCGGTCGGATCCGGTTCGTGTCCAGCGCGATCGTTCCGATCGACTGCGACTCTAGTTGTCGACCTCTTCGACGCCGACGGCGACCGCCTGGGTCAGGGTGAACTCGACGAGGTCGCCGACCTTCACGCCGATCAGCCGATCTGGATTTCGAACCAGGATCATTCGCCGTTGGCCGTCCGCGGTCTCGAGCGTGACGGACGGCTTCTTCTTGTCGATGGCTTTCACGGTCGCCGTGATCTGCACCATGCGCGCGGCGCCGACGCCGGGCTTCGCGCCCGCTTCAGCCCGTCCGACCTCCTCGGCCATCTGCGCGCCGGGAGTCCCTTCGCCGGGCTTCCGCAGCTCGTAGGCGACCGACTCGTAGTAGGTCACGCGAACGAGATCCCCCGCCTCGACCTGGTCGAGATTCCGGACATCGGGGCCCGCAACGAAATTGATCGAGAGACCCTCGTTCGTCAGGAGCGAGACCGATCGCGACGCATGGTCGATCGCGGCCACCTTTGCGGTGACGGTCGCGAAGGTCTCGTCGATCGTGCCGCTGGTGTACATGGGCTCTTCGGTTCCGAAGAGACTGCAGGCCGAAACGCCCAGGAGAAGCATCCCGGGCAGGAGAAGGTGCGCGATACGCTTCATCGGTTTTCCTCTTTTTGATTTCTGATCTCTGATCGAGATTCTCGGGACCCGATCAGAGCTGGCCTCGTGCCGGGACATTCGATCGGATTCGAAGTGGATCGACAGTATCTCCCGTGCGGGGCGATGCAAGGAGAGCGATGGCCACGCCGTCGATCGCGGGCACGACCCGAATGACTCCGGTCGCGGCCTCGTTCTCGACGTAGAGGCCGTCTCGACGGGCGAGGGTCTCCGGCCTCGAAAAGCCCTCCTCTCCGTACCGTCCGAAATCTCCGAGCTCGATCAGAATTCCACGGCCAGCCCGATCGTCGAACGATAGTCATTGCGGTCGTGGATAAGCGAGAACAAGCTGCGTTTTCCGCGCCGCCGATACTGGGCATTCTGACAAGCAAGGTCGTCGTGCTCGAGGGAGACGGCAGCGGCATGTACACTGCGCAAGCCTTGTGGACGCAGGCGCGCGAGCGACTCGATGTCGTGAATATCGTCTTCGCGAACCGCTCCTACGGTCCAACACCTCCGATTGCCTCGCGGTCATCAACGGGTATGTTTCGAGGGGATTGCACCAAAGCCCGCGCGTCGGCAACGCCTGTAGACGAGCTGACGCGAAGTGAGTCCCGAGAACACGTTAGACATATAGGAAGAATGACAATGCTCTTTCGCAACATCTACAAGATCCTGATCGTCTCGGATAGCAGTCAGGAGCGTCGACCCATGCAGCTACACGGGCAGGCCGTCATCGAGCGTCTCGAGGACGAGCACAACCTGAAAGTGGCGAGGGTGACGAATACGCGTGATGCGCTGACCGAGATCGAGCACGATGCGTCCGTGGGCACGGTGCTCGTCGAGTGGGGTGGGGAGGACGATGCAATCGACACTCGCCGGATCATCGCCAAAATGAAGGACATCGGCCTGGAGGCACCCATCTTCGTGGTCGTGTTCGACCGCGATGACATTCCCGCCGTCCGCGGGCTGCTGACGGAGGAGATTGCGGGGTTCATCCTGGCCGACGAGGACACACCGAGTTTCATTGCGCGGTTCATCGCCCGCCACTTCGACGACTACGTCGAGTCGCTGAAGACGCCCTTCTTCGGCTTTCTCGCGGACTACAACGACCGTGGCAACGAGGCATGGGATTGTCCTGGCCACAACGGCGGCATGTATTTTCGCAAGAGTCCCATCGGGCGCGCGTTCTTCGACTACCTGGGCGAGAACGTCTTTCGGACGGACCTGTGCAACGCCAACGTCGAGCTCGGCGATCTGCTCATCCACGAAGGGCCCGCGGCGCGCGCCGAGCGGGAGGCCGCGAAGATCCTGGGGGCTGACCGAACCTATTTCGTTCTCAACGGGACCTCGACGTCGAACAAGGTCGTGCTGAGCTCGCTCGTGAAGAAAGGCGATCTGATCCTCTACGATCGCAACAATCACAAGTCGAATTTTCAGGGGGCCTTGCAGCTTGGCGGCGGCATCCCGATCTACCTGGAGACGGACCGCAACTCACAGGGTCTGATCGGACCGGTCCACTACGATGCGTGGGACGAGAAGAAGATTCGGGAAAAGATCAAGAACCATCCTCTGGTCGACGACCCGGATCGCTGGAAGCAGGAGCGGCCATTCCGGGTTCTCATCATGCAGACCGTCACCTACGACGGCACCATATACAACATTCGAGACGTTCTGAATCGCGTCGGCCACCTCTGCGACTACATCTTGTTCGACGAGGCATGGGGAGCCTATCTGCCATTCCACCCGCTCTTCCACAACAACTGCGCAATGAAGCTGGAAGTGGGACCTGACGATCCCGGGATCTTCTCCACGCAGTCCACCCACAAGCAGCTGTCCGGTTTCTCCATGGCTTCCCAGATCTGCGTGAAGGACCAGCATATCGAGGGACAGAAACGACACGTCGAGCACAAGCGCTTCAACGAGTTCTACATGCTTCACGCCAGCACCTCGCCTTTCTACCCGCTGTGGGCATCGCTCGACGTGGGCGCCCAGATGATGAAGGGACGCAATGGCTTTCACCTCTGGAACGAGGCCATCCGGACCGCGACGGGGATCCGCAAGAACCTGCGCAACCTGATGCATCAGTTCGTCGCCGAAGCAGAGACCGAGGAGGAGAAGTGGTTCTTCGATCCTTTCGTGCCCGACAAGGTCACGATCAAAGCTTCGGAGCACACCGCCGACCTCGTGGACGTCCGCTGGGAGGACGTGCCCATGGAAGTCCTCTTGAAGGAGAAGCAGTGTTGGGAGCTGCGCAAGGGTGCCAGCTGGCACGGCTACGAGAACATCGAGGACGGCTACGCGATGATCGATCCGTGCAAGCTCGAGCTCGCGACGCCGGGCTTCGATCGACAGAGCGGAGAGTACCTCGACTGGGGAATCCCGGCCTCGGTGCTCGCCAGCTTTCTGCGCAGCCAGGGCATCGTGCCGGAAAAGAACGATCTGAATACGATCCTATTTCTCATCACCCCGGGCATCGAGACCAGCAAAGCCGGAACGCTGATCGCCGCGCTGGTCCGGTTCAAGCGGCTCTTCGACCGCAACGCGCCCTTGATCGAAGTCCTTCCGGATTTCACCCAGCAGTATTTCGATCGCTACGGGGAGACCGGAGTACGAGATCTGTGCGTCGAGATGCATCGGTTCTATAGAGAGAACGACTGCTCCGGCTTGCAGAAGAAGCAATTCAGCGCAGAGCACTTCCCGGAAATCGCGATGTCACCGCAGGACGCGATCCAGAAGTTCACCGCCAACGAGGTGGACTACCTGCCGATCAACGAGCTCGAAGGACGGATCGCGGCCACGCTGAATCTGGTCTATCCGCCGGGCATCGGCGTGATCATTCCGGGGGAGCGTTATACGGAGCGCTGCAAGCCCATGCTGGACTACTTTCGCATGTTCGAAGAGAGCTATGCGCGTTTCCCAGGATTCGCCAATGAGATCCAGGGCGTGTATACGGAAGAAGTCGAGGGCCGTACGAAGCTTTATACCTACGTCGTCCGGGAGTGAGTGCCGACCATTGAGTGCTCACGCCTCGACGCAGTGACCAGCACGTAGCCACGCCATGTCGCATTCCCAACGAGTTCGAATCGAGCGGCGCGCCCTGCAGTCGTCGATCTTTGGCTCGCTCTTCTTCGTCCTTCTCGCCTTCGGGTTCGCGGTGTGGACCGGCTCGAATGCAATTCTCTTCGATGGAATCTATTCGCTGATCGGCCTCTCGACGGCGCTTCTGACGCTGAAGGTCGCCCGACTAGCCGAGCTTCCCGGCGACGATCGCTTCCATTTCGGCTATACGACGATCGAGCCCACGATCAACCTCTTCAAGGCGTTGATCGTCAGTGTCTCCTGTGTCGTCGCCGCGATCCAGGCCGCCCGGCGACTGTTGGACGGCGGCAATCCGGCCGAGTACGGCCTC
The DNA here is from genome assembly GCA_963698485.1 of uncultured delta proteobacterium. GTDB lineage: Bacteria > Myxococcota_A > UBA9160 > UBA9160 > UBA4427 > UBA4427. Next base: position 62,471 of record CAVORA010000018.1, read on the forward strand.
GCCGTCTTCTACGGCGGCATCGCGACCCTCGGATGCGCGATCGCCGCCTGGGTGTTGCATCGAAGCAGCCACAAATCCCGCTCCGACCTGGTCCGGATGGAGGCGAGAACCTGGCTGCTCGACGCCGTACTCAGCGCGTCGGTGCTGCTCGGCTTCGCCGGCGCCTGGTTTCTCGAACAATCCGCACTCGCGCAGTACGCACCACTGGTCGATCCGACCCTGCTCATCGTCCTGGTCCTGGCGGCTCTCCCGATCCCGATCCAGATCATGCTTCAAAGCCTTCGTGAGGTCGTCGCAATGGCTCCCCCGAAAGCCGTCGTCGACGAGATTGAGAGAAGGATCGTGGATAGCCTGCAGGGCGTCGACTACGACCACGTCGAGTTCCGCGTCAGCAAGCAGGGCCGCAATACCTACCTGCTCGTCCATGTCGTCGTGCCCCGCGATTACAGAATCCGATCGATCGCGGATCTCGACCGGATTCGCAGGCACAGCGAGAAATTGCTTCAGGACTGGAACCCCGAAATCGTGATGGACATGCTATTCGTGGAAGATCGACGACTAACGGAATAGCAGAGGACAGACATGGCTCCCAAGCAACGTGCAATGCTCCTCCCTGGCCTCGCCCTCGCAGCTGCCTGCACACTGGCGTCGATGGCCTGCACCAGCTTTCCTGGCTCGTCCGCACTGCCAGCGAAGGCCCAGTCAGCCGAGATGGTCGTGCCGAGCGAGCCTGGGAAGAGCGACATTCCCAGCTCCGCCGAGCTGCAGAAGCTCGTGGACGAGGCGTACGTGAAGTTCAAGGGTGTGCAGGACGGCAAGAACGCCGACTACATCCCGGCGCTCGCAAAGATTCCATCGCAGCTCTTCGGCGTGGCAATCGTGACGGTGAACGGAGACGCCGTGTCCGCGGGCGATGCCGATTTCGTCTTCTCGATCCAATCGGTCTCCAAGCCCTTCACGGTCGCTCGCGTGATGAACGAGCAGGGCTACGAGGCAGTGAAGGAGAAGATCGGTGTCGAGCCCACGGGCCTTCCCTTCAACTCGAAGATCGCGATCGAGTTGCTCGAGGCCCGTTCCGTGAACCCGCTCGTCAATGCCGGCGCGATCGCGGCGGTGAGCATGATCCAGGCAAAGGACGAGGACGAGCGCTGGCAGATCGTGCTTCAGAACCTGCGAAATTTCGCCGGCTCGAAGCTCGAGCTGATGGACGAGATCTACGAATCCGAGTACACGACCGCCTGGGGCAACCGCGGCATCGCGAACATCCTCTACAACTACGGGCGCCTCTACGCGGATCCCGAGATCTCGTTGCGCGTCTACACCCGGCAGTGCTCGGTCGGGGTCACCGCGAAGCAGCTCGGCGTCATGGGGGCCACCCTCGCGAACGGGGGCCTCAATCCGGTGACGGGCAAGCGGGTCATCAAGGAGGAAATCGTCGACGAGATCCTCGCGATCATGTTGACCGCCGGTTTCTACGACGAGTCGGGCCAGTGGTCCGCGGAGGCGGGACTCCCGTCGAAGACAGGCGTGGGCGGCGGCATCGTGGCGGTCGTTCCTGGAAAGATGGCGATCGTGGCCTTCTCGCCGCCGCTCAACGAAGCCGGCAACAGCGTTCGCGCGCAGCTCGCCATCAAGCACATCGCCAATCGCCTGAACGCCAGCATCTTCCTGCCGGACTGACTCGGCCTCCTCCCGGGAGGGGCCGCATATGGTGCGACCGCTGATTATAGGAGTTTCAAGCTGCATTTTTGGCACCACCGATGTGAGGTGTTCTGACAACTAAGCCCCGCCGCTGAAATTTCGCCCCTGCCGGGGGCATTTCACGGTTTGTTCGGGTCGGGAGTTCCTGTCGGCGCTTCGGCGGCGCCGCGCTTCGAAGATTGGAAGGACGAGCGCGCCCGTCGCGATGCTGCGCGACCGTTCTCGTCGGCGCTGGGGTGCGCGACCAATACGAAGTGCTCGCGCGCTTCGCCGAACACAGCGACGCGATCGTGTTCGGACCGCGCAATCTTCTCTCGAGCGATGCGCGGGCAGGGCGGCTGAAGGTGATGGCGTGGCGATTGGACGGGCCCGATTCACAGCCCAGGCTGATCCGTTTGAAACGGCGTCTGCTGTCGCCGGCCGCAGAGCGGCTCGATTCGCTCTTCTCTGGAGAAGGGTGCTCCGAACGTCGTCCCAAGGAGCGCAGTCGAACCGTTCGAGGCAGGCTGGAGCGCCCGCCGGCCGAGCCGGGATGATCGGAGCCGCGCCGTTCGTGCGAGCCCCCTGGTCACTCGATGCGCTTGGGGCATCCCTTGATGGTTTTATGGCATCACGGCCCGTCCCGATCGAGTGCATACATCCACACATCAAGGCTGCTGATGAACTCCCCTCCGCCTTTCGCGCGCTCGTCTGCCGAGATGCTTCGAGAGACCGATTCGAAACGAGGCCGGCAATCAAGAGCAGCGTTGACGTGAAGCGGTGATTAGGTGATCAAGCAGGTTTCTTGCGGGCGCGCGCTCCACCCGAGGCGATTTTTCAAGGCTCGCGAGCTCGGGGCTGGCTCCGGAGGATCAACGATGCGCTCAGGCTCACCTGCCTCCACTCGCCCCCCAGGTTCGTCGTCATCCCTAGGCTGACTCCGCTCGTGCTCCTGGCTCTCGGTACGACGGGTCGCTGACGACGCCTCCGGCCACCGAAGGCGTGCGCTGGTTCATTCTCCAGAAGCCGCTTCACTTGACCCGAGAGCAGATCGAGACCATCGACCGCATCTACTACAGCAACAACCGACCGACCCAACCGCGCAACGCCCGTCTTGTGCTGATAAGACGCTGAGCGCGGGATCAAACATCGGGTGAAATGCTGGGCCGGGCCGGGCTCGGCGGCAACGGGCTGACGAGTCGAGATTCGGATATCGTTTTCCATGGCAGGGGGCCCAGAATCAATTGCGTCGACACTCCAATCGTCCGCTGTCCCAATTTTCGTCCCGCTCGCAAGTGGACGCTGAATACTTCGATTACGCAAACCAAGGAGCTCCATGATCATGACCACTCTCTCACGCGACCCGAAGGTTGGCCGTCGCAGAATCCTTCTCCCGGTTTACGGCCTCGCCCTGCTTCTGGCCCTGCTGCCGGCCGGGTCCGTGTTCGCTCAGGTGGTCGATATTCCCGCCGTCATGGATCCAGACCTCAAGGCGCCGCCGACGGCCGTGATGGTGCAGTTCGGACATCAGTTCAAGGCAGATGTCGACAACGCGAACGACGAGATGTCGCGTAATAACGCGCTCTTTGCCCTGGGACACCGCGTCAAGCTCTCGGAGAAGACGACTGCGTTCGCATTGGGCACCTATACGCTCCACTCCTACAACTTCTCGGGTGGACGCAATGGCGGTCCCACGCCGCCGCCGCCCGTTAACTTCTACCAGTGGGACGACGTGCATCGCATGGTGATCGGCGGAATAATCAGCCACGACCTGAACGACAAGTGGCGGCTGATCGGCGGAGGCATATTCAGGAGCTGGGGAGAAGGCGGCGCGGACTACGCTGATTCGATTACCGGCGGTCTTCTCGGCGGCTTCGACTATCACCCGAACGAAGATTTCTCCATCGGCCTGATCATCGGCGCGTTCAGCGCGCTCGAAGACTCGGCAGGCATCCTGCCCGTCCCCACCTTGAAGTGGCAGTTCGCCGAGGGCTGGCGTCTCAACATCGGCATGGTCTCGGTGATTGATCCGGGGATCGGCGCCGAGTTCAGCTGGCAGGTGAACGATGAGGTCATGCTGGGCGCCGGCGCGGCGCTCAGGGCTGGCGAGTTCCGCTTGAAGGACAAGGGGCGAGTGGCTCCGGGCGCGAACGGGGACGTTTCGCGCCCCAGCGAAAGCGACGCTGGCGGCGTTGGGTCGGAGAGTGTGGTCCCGATCTTCGCTCTGGTCCGCTGGAAGCCGACGCCGAAGACGGCGATCAGCCTGCAGGGCGGTGTCGCCGTCAACGGGAATGTGCGAGTCGAGGACAACGACGGGGATCGGATTCGGGACGACGACTACGACGCCGCGCCTTTCATTTCGCTGAAGGGCCAGATCTTCTTCTGAGAAGATCCTCGTTCGAGAAGAAGCCCAGGGCAGGGCGCGCATTGACCGAGCCTTGCCCTGGGCCCCTTCGTCCTACGAGTGCGACGCTTTGATACGAAGAGGAGCGCCGGAGAGATCTCCGCGCTCGACGGACCTACGACCACCGAATCCAACCGGCAATCTGCGAATCCGGAGACCGCGATCTCTTCCCAGAGCTGAAGATCCCACGGTCGACCATCCGAAGTTGGATTCACCGCGGCACGACTGATGTCGTTTCCTGTGCTCTTGCCGACGACGACCGTGATGAACTCGGCGCCGAAATCGAAAGATTGCGGCGACGAACGGCTCCGTTCGAAGCAATCGTTGGCTCGTTCATCGCCATGCTGCGGGCATCGAAGACCCTGAGGTTGATGAAGAATAAGGGGGTCTACCTCAGTATGCAGCCGCTTCTCGACGACGAGGACGCGATTCCCTTCCCCGAAGGCTCCTTCAGTCGCCAGAAGTACATCCAGGTGACTGAGGGCACGGATGACGTCTATCGGCTGGCCAAGAAGATCGGCGTGAAGACGGTCTTCGGCACGGACACGCTCTTCGACCCGGGAGCTCGCTTCGAAGCAGGGCAAAGTGCTGTCGAAGTTGGGTCGCTGGTACTCGCCGGTCGAGGCGCTGCGTCAGGCCACATCGACCGCGGGCGAGCTGCTTGCGCTCTCCGGTCCGCGAAGTCCCTATCGGGACGGTCCTCCCGGCGTCATCCAGGAAGGCGCCCATGCGGACATGGTTCTGGTCGATGGCAACCCGCTCGAGAACCTCGATCTCGTCGCGGATCCGGGCGAGAACTTCGTCGTGATCATGAAAGACGGTAGGATCTACAAGAACACGCTCCCGTAGCAAGCTAGTACAAGGCCGATCCATGAAGGCCGTCGCCTATCACCGACACGGCTCGATCGACGAACGGGCGGTCGAGGACCCGCCCGGGCCAGAGCGGCGTCCGGGCGACGCCGTCATTGGGGGCGGGGCGAGGCACTGAACGGCTTCGACCCGATCATGTTAGCGGGAACGCCTTCGCTGAAGCTGAAGACGCCGCTTATACTGCTCATCCGCGTGGACGCGACTGCGAAGGAGCGACGGAAGATGGAATCCATGACGAGCTCCCACCCGGACGCAAGTGGGGCGAGATCTTGAGTCTCGCTGCCCGGACCATGATGGGGCTGAGCCTTGGTATCGCGGCCGGGCTCTTCTTCGGCGAGCCGATGGGTGCCCTCAAGCTTGCAGGGGACGTCTTCATCCGTCTGCTCCAGATGACGGTCTTGCCCTACGTGATCGTCTCGTTGATCGCAGGGCTCGGGCGACTCGATTATCAGGAGGCCGTTCGGCTCGGCGCCTGGGGCGGAGGTCTGCTGATCGCTCTTTGGGGAGTCGCTTTCGGGATGGTGGCGGTGATGCCGCTTGCGTTTCCATCGATCGAGACCGCCTCGTTCTTCTCGGCGAGCATGCTGGAGCAGGACCGAGGAATCGACTTCATCCAGCTCTACATCCCTTCGAATTTCTTCTACTCCCTCTCGAACAACATCGTCCCGGCCGTGGTCGTCTTCAGCCTCGCCATCGGCCTCGCGCTCATCGGGATCGACCGCAAGGCCAGTCTTCTCGAGAGCCTGGAGACACTCGGTCGAGCGATGCTTCGCGTGACCGACTTCGTGGTCCGGTTCACACCGTACGGCGTCTTCGCGATTGCCGCCGCAGCGGCGGGCACCATGACGGTCGAGGAATTCGCGCGGGTGCAGGTCTACGTCCTGAGCTACGTGGCTTTCGCTCTCATCTCGGCTCTATGGTTGCTCCCGGGCCTGGTCAGCGCGCTCACGCCTCTGAGACATCGCGACGTCCTGAAAGTCTCCCGGGATTGCCTGCTCACGGCGTTCGCGACTGGCAGCAGCTTCGTCGTCATCCCACTCATCGCCGCGCACAGCAAGGAGCTCCTTCGCGCCGCGGATCTCTCGCGGGACGAGTCTGATTCCCTCGTCGACGTGATCATCCCGACCTCGTTCAGCTTCCCGCATTCCGCGAAGGTGCTGTCCCTCTCGTTCATCGTGTTCGCCGGCTGGTTCTCGGGCTCGCCGATATCCGCTGCCGACCACCTCACGCTTGCCGTGTCCGGGATTGCGAGCGTCTTCGGAAGCATCAACGTCGCAATGCCTTTCCTGCTCGACCTCATGAAGCTTCCACAGGATCTGTATCAGCTCTTCATCGCGACCGGTGTCGTGAACGCCCGTTTCGGGACCCTGGTCGAGGCCATGCACGTCCTGACGCTGACGCTCCTCGGCACCTGCGCGCTGACGGGAAGCATCCGGATCGATTTCTGGAGGCTGCTCCGATTCGTATCGACGACGGTGCTGCTCGTCGCGGTCGTCGTGATAGGTGCCCGTGCGTTCTTCTCGTTCTCGGTCGACACCACCTACAAGAAGGATCAGATCGCGCTGAGTATGGGCTTGCTCCTTTCGGATCGGGCGCCGAGCACACTCCTCTCCGAGCTGCCGCCCCCGCGATCGGCTTCGGAGGGGCAGAGTCGACTCGATCGCGTCGTGTCCTCGGGCGTGCTCCGGGTCTGCTACGCGCCTGGGCGACCGCCCTTTACGCATACGAACGCGCGAGACGAGCTGGTGGGCATCGACATCGAGATGATGAACAGCCTGGCGCTCGGTTTGGGTCTGACGGTGGAATACGTTCCCGTGCTCCGCCGAGCTCGGTCGCCCGAGCGTCGCAGACCGGCTGAATGCCGGATATTGCGACATCGGAATCAGCGGGGCGCTTCTCAGAATGAGTGGCTTGTCGAGGTTCACGTTCTCCAGGCCTTATCTGGAAGTCACGCCTGCTTTCCTGGTGGAGGACTACCGAAGGCGGGAGTTTCGGACCAGAGAGGGCGTCGATTCCAGTCCGGATCTGAGGGTCGCCTTTCCCAACGACCCCTATTACCTGAGCCGCGCGAAGGAGTTTCTGCCCAATGCGCAGGTGATTCCCGTCGATGGCGTTCGGAGCTTCCTGGAGGCCGAGCCCGGGGAATATGATGCGCTGTTCTTCCCCGGCGAGATGCTTGGTGCGTACAGCCTGATGAATCCACGATTCGAAGTCGTGGTACCGACCCCTCCCTTTCCGGGAATCCCCGTAGCCTTCCAGCTACCGCTCGGCGAGCCGGACTGGCGCGCGACGATCGACGCGTGGGTCGAGCTGAAGACGACGGATGGTACGGTGAACCAGCTTTTCGACTACTGGGCTCTCGGCAAGCAGTCCGAGGTGCATCAACCGCGCTGGTCCGTCTTGCGAGACGTGTTGCACTGGCGTGAATGAGCAGGGGCCGCAGCCAGCTAGCGGACGTCGTCGGGGACGAGCTTCTTGTGCTCCCGCGCGATGGCGACGTTCAGTCCGATCCAGACCACGGCCAGTACGACGTTCGCCAGCGCGAATCCTCTGGGCCCAAGGCCGATGAAGTGGAGTCCGACGAACACGAGTCCCGCGGCTGCCGTGTCTCCGAAACGAACGAAGAAGGTATCGATCGCCGCTTTCGCCTTGTACTTGGCTTCGCGACTCGTCGGAAGGAAGAGCGCCTGCTTGACGGTGTTCTGCAGCGAGTAGTCGATGCTGTTCTCGGCCGTCTTGGCGACCCGAAGCACGGTCAGGCCGCCGAGGAGAGCGATTGCCATGTAGCCGCCGAATGAGACCACCGGCAGAATGAAGAGTGCAGCCCGGACGCCCAGGTACTTGAAGACGCGGGAGACGACGAACATCTGGACGATCACGCCTACGAGGTTCACCCAGAAGAAGAAGTTGCCGTAGAAGGCGCCGATCACCTCCGACCGGGCCGACCGAAGGGCTCGCTCTTCGGCGTCGGCCAGCGCGTCGGCCAGCTCGAAGCCGTCTTCTCCCCGGGCCTCCATCTCCACGTGGGCCATTGCCGAGGCCTTCTGATCGTCGCTCAGGGTGGGGATCGTCTCCTCGGCATAGGTCTTTGCGGCGTTCGCGAGGATGTACTCGCCGGTGGTGTTCACGACGTTGGTCACGAGGATCATCATCGCGATCCAGAGCAGATACCGGGTCTGGAAGACCAGCTGGAAGCCGCCGGTCTCGTCGAGCGGCTCTTCCGGGACACTGTCCTGCGCCGTCGAGTCACCAGAACGGTCGCCGCTCTCCATTCGATTCACGATGTTGTAGATCGCTAGACATATCCCGAAGAGCGCCGCGCTCACGATCAGCAGCACGAAGATATGCTGTGAGCCCTGGGCCGCCAGCTGGGGACCCAGGACGGCCCCCAACGATTGGCCGATCGCGATGATCGCGAAGAGTCGCTCGCCCTCCGCTTCCGTGTAGATGTCGTTCGCGAAGGACCAGAACTGAGCGATCAGGAATACGTTGACGATTCCGAGGTAGACATAGAACGAGAGACCGATGGCGGTGCCGACACCGACCGCGCTTCCCCAGAGCCAGAACAGCACGAGCGTCACGATGACGAAGAGCGTCGTGAGGTTGATGAGGCGAACGCGACTCACCGCGCTCGCGAGCTTTCCGTAGAGAGGCACGACCCCGAGCAGGAGGAGGGTCATGACAGCGGGCAGGTAGGCCTTGATCTCGTCGCCGCCGAACCCGAAGAGCTGGATGCCACCGATCGTCAGCCCCTCTCTCACGACCTTCAGAATGTAGTAGGCGGTGAGGATGAGGAACACGTTCAGAAACATCAGAACGACGCCCTTGCCCTCTCCGGGGCGGACCTCAGCAAACGCGGACAGCAGCGCCTCGAGGACGCTCTTCTTTTCGTTCGATTCGGTTCGGTCGTTCGAGGTGGGCATTCGGATATCCCTCCTTACAGCAGTCGTTCGTAGAGGCGCTTCAGGGTACTTCGCTCAATTGGGACAGCGCTCAGAAGGACAGCGCCATGCGCAGGCCGACCTCGCCCCCGGCGGCATACGGCAACACGATGCCGCGGATCCCGTGCGCCGGGTCGTGCGACTCCACCTCGAAGCTCAGCAGATCAAAAGGACCCCACGTATCGAAATACCCCACGCTCGCCCCCACGACCAGTCCGACGATCACATCGGTGCCCCAGTGTTTATCCGCCACGATTCTCAGCGCCCCGGTGGCCAGAGCGAGCCCGGCTCCGACGGCGCAGGGCGCGATCCGAGCCGCCGGCTCGTCTCCCCAGGTCTTGCGCTTGAATGCGTACGCGCAGGACAGTCCGGCCCCGGCTCCGGCCAACGACGCGTGCCCGCTGAAGAAGCTCTGCTTGCGATCGGAGTTGCATAGCGCGTCTCGGGGCGGCGAGTCGCGGCAGCCGCGCGCAAAGGGTCGGTCGCGGCCGGCGATCGACTTGGTCGCCTCGGTAATGAAGAGCGTCAGGGCCATCGATTCGGCCGCATCGGTCGCCATGTCGTACGCCTCGAGGCAATCGCGATCCGCGAGCACCTTGCCGATCGAGACGAGTGGCATGGCCCCTGCGGCGAGGCCCAACATGACGTCACTCGCCGTCGCGGCGTCGTCGCGAGACGATGGGGATCCCCCACGGAATGCATCCCGAATCCCGGTGTCGAAGGAGTTCCGACGCGTCCAGCGTGATTCGCTGGGAACTCCGTACTGCATGGCGGCCGTACCGCCCAACCACAGGGCCGCGTTGTAGAGATCGCTCCCCGCTTCTGATCGAAAGAGATCCTGCCCCGAGAGCGCCCGTTTGCAGAATCGCTCGGCCTCCTCGCTCGGTTCACCATCAGCCCGTGCGGCGGCTGCAGTGGCCAGCCAGACCCCCAGGAGAAGCGCCGAAAGGATCCCAGCAGGAGTGCTCATTCGTCGTATCGTCTCGTTCACGCCGGAGCGCAGGATGACCACGCATGCCGAATCCGGTAGGCTCCCGATCGGCAGCAGCTCAGGCGCAAGCCGACGACGACCCTAGCGCACTTCCGATCGAGTGTGGTTCTCCTCTGTGACGACGACCGGCCAGCTTCGAGTCTTGCTCTTGGGCATCGCGCTCGTGCTCTGTTCGCAGCCGGCCTCGAGCGACGAGGTCGGCCCACCGTTAGAGGACACCACGGTTCGGGTTGCCGCCAGCGAGCGCTACAAGGCGAAGCGGATCCATCGATTCGCGCTCGGTGGCGGATATCGAGACCTCTGGGAGGCCGAGATCGAGCTGCCCGTCCTGAAGCTCGAGGTCGAATCGGGGCCGCTCGTGCCCTCCGGTCGCTTCGGCGGTCTACAGACGGCGGTCCTCGGATTGACGGCTCCCGACGGCCGGTCCTTCACCTTCCGCGGGACCGATAAGGATCCATCCGCAGTACTCCCTCCGGTTCTGCAGGGCACCGCCGTCCAGACCCTCGTGCAAGACCAGATGGCCACACAGCATCCAGGGGGTCCCCTCACCGCGAGCGTGCTGTCGGAGGCGGCGGGTCTGCTCGCGTACCGGGAGTACATGGTCGTGATGCCGGACGCCCCGGCTCTTGGCGAGTATCGCGAAGAGTTTGCGGGCATGGTCGGTGCGTTCTTCGAGTTCCCGCTACCCGCTTCGGCGGAACGTGCGGGCTTCCACGGCGCGACCGAGATCATCGGACACAAGGAGCTCTATGCACGGCTCGAGCGGAGCCAGGAGGATCAGGTCGATGCCGAAGGCTTCCTGCGTGCCCGCCTCTTCGACATCCTGATCGGAGACTTCGATCGCCACCGCAAACAGTGGCGCTGGGCGAAGCTTCCGGGCAATCCCCGCTGGCAGCCCATCCCTGAAGATCGCGACATGGCCTTCGTCCGGTACGACGGAGTGGGGACGCGTGTGGCCTCGATCTACATACCGATCCTGCAGAACTACGGCCCCACGTATCCGTCGATCAAGGGCCTCACGCTGCACGGCTGGGAGCAGGATCGATGGCTGCTTCCCCACCTCTCCTGGGAGCAATGGGAGCCCATCGCACGCGATATTCAGTCGCGCATCACAGACGACGTGATCGAGCAGGCCATCCAGGCGCTGCCCGACGAGTATGTCACCCTCGATGGCGATCGCATGCGCCGAGACCTGCGAGGGCGTCGCGATCACCTGCTGGAGGGCGCACGAAGCTACTACGAGCACCTGGCGGGTCAGGTCGACATCCAGGCCTCGGATGCCGCTGAGGAAGTCTCCGCGGAGTGGGGTCAGGATGGCTCGCTGCACGTGGAGGTGCGCGCCGCCTCGGAGCCGGAGCCGACCTTCTCGCGGCGCTTCGAGCCCGGCGAGACAGGGGATGTCCGAATCTATCTGCGCGGGGGTGACGATCGCCTGACGGTCACGGGGAATCCTGGTCGCATCACGCTTCGGGTCATCGCTGGCGGAGGCAGCAAGGTCCTCGACGACACGCTCGGCGGTGGGACGCGCTTCTACGTCGAGTCGAGCGAATCCGAGGTGAAGCCAGGACCCGGTACCCGCATCGACGAACGTCCCTACGAGCTCCCCGAGCCAAATTCGGGCTTCGTCGACGTCGAAGACGTGCCCCCGCGCGACTGGGGTCACGATCTCATCCCGATCCCGCTCTTCGGGTACGAGAAGGACGTCGGGGTCTTCGCCGGCGCCGGGGCGATCTACACGCGGTACGGGTTCCGGAAGGATCCGTGGAGCAGTCGCCACCAACTGAAAGCGGGCTATGCAACCGATGCGGAACGCTGGCGTGCCTCCTATGGAGGTGCCTTTCGTCTCGAGAACTCGAACGTCTTGAGCCGGCTGGAGCTGAAGTACTCCGGCATCGAGGTCGTTCGTTTCTATGGCTTTGGCAACAATACCCCCCAAGACCGATCCGACGGTTTCTATCGCTCTCGCACCCGCCAGGTCAAGGCGGCGCCGAGTCTCCAGCTCGAGATGATGGACGGGCGGATTCGGATCGCTGGGGGGCCGTGGATCGAGTACTGGCGGACGAAGAACGACGACAGGCTGGTCAACATCGAAGAGCCCTACGGCGAAGGCAGCTTCGGCATGGTCGGGGCGTTTGCGAACGTGCAGCTCGACTCTCGAAAAGCGATCGCCTTGAACGAAGAAGAAGATCTCGCGCTGCCGTTGCATAAGAATCCGAATTCGGGCTACCCGACCTCGGGTTTCCTGGTCGATATCACCACCGAGCTGAGCCCTCCCGTCTGGGATGTCGAGAAGACCTGGGGTGCGATCGAAGGTTCTGTTTCCGGCTACTGGAGCGTCGGGGAGCGGGACTGGGTGACCCTGGGCGTGCGGGTCGGCGGACGGGAGACCTGGGGCAGAACACCCTATTTTCGGTCGGCCTTCATCGGGGGGGGTGAGCTCGCGAACGGGGCTGCCAGCGTGCGCGGCTTGCGGGCCCAGCGCTTTGCGGGAGACTCCGCGCTCTACGGGAATCTCGATCTCCGATTGTTCCTCGGCCGAATCAAGCTGGTGCTCCCGACCGACTTTGGGCTGATGGCTTTCGGCGACGTGGGCCGGGTCTGGGAGAGCGGAGAGAGCTCCGAGAAATGGCATCCCGGAGGAGGAGGGGGGATCTGGTTCGCGCCGCTCGCGCGCACGAATGCGATCAGCATGGCCGTCGCGAGGAGCGAAGAGGAGACGCTCTTCTACATGCGAATCGGCTTCTTGTTCGAGTAGACGCGGTCGCCGAAGCGACCATCGTGATCGGAGAGGGACGGAGATCGGCGAATGGGGGCCACCTTCGACGGTGACCGCGTCAGCATCGAGAATTCGAAGACGACGACGCTCATTTCGGAGATATTTCTGCGAGGCCCGTACGACGCCAGAATCCCCAGGCACTCCAATCGATCGAAAGATCGAGAGCCAGTGGCAAGCCCAACGTAACGGTCCAGTCTCAGGGTTGGGATCTTGGCTCGAACGTCAAGCCGCTTCCCTCCGCTGCTGCCCCACACCCGCTGCGTACGCAGCGGGTGTGATCTGATTCAGAGCGCCGTGTGGTCGCTCTTCGTTGTACTCCCGACGCCAGCGACTCGACGACGAGTCGAGCTTCTCGGACGGACATGAACGCCCAGCGGTTCAGGCACCGTCGCGGAAGGACGCCGTTGAACGACTCGTTATGTCCGTTCTGCCAGGGGCTGCCCGGCTCGATGTATTTCGTGTCGATCCCGTCGGCGTTCGATCCATTCCTGAAGATGCTCCGCCACGAGTTCCGGGACCGTTGTCGCTCTTGATGACGGCCGGATGGCCTCGGCTCTCGATCAGTTGGCCGAGCACTCGAACCACATCGTGGGAGTTCAAGAGCCGAGCGGCCTCGATCCAGATCGCCTCCCGCGTGAACTCGTCGATCACCGTGAGGAACCGAAGTCGGCGGCCGTCGATCGTCTGGTCTGCGACGAAGTCGTAGCTCCAGACGTGGTTCGGGTAGAGTGCGCGATCGACATCGGTTGTGCTCTTGCCAGCGCGACGCCGTTTCCGTTGCTTACGGGCGACCTGGAGGCCTTCTCGTTTTCGGATCAATCGGAGACGATCTCGGCCGATCGCAGTTCCTTCGGACCGAAGAACGGCGTGGATCTTCCGATAGCCGAAGCGTGGATAGCGCTGCGTCAGCTCATGAACGCGACGAACGAGCTTCGCTTCTTCGATCCGGCCTGACGGTCGACGCTTCGTGCTGCGAGCGATCCCGACCACCTGGCAGCGCGCGACGTTCGCTCACGCCGTGCTGGGCTTCGAGGTGTTCCGCTCCGCGTCGTTGCTCCGCCAGGCTCACCATTTTTTTGAGTTCAGGTCCTTCAGCATGCGGATATCCAAGGCCTGCTCGGCGACCATCTTCTTGAGCTCGGCGTTCTCGCGCTCGAGCTCCTTCAGTCGCTTGGCTTCCGACACGTCCATCCCGCCGAACTTCGTTCGCCATCTGTAGAACGTCTGCTCCGAGATGTTGTGCTGCCGGCACACCTCGCGGATGTTGCCCGTCTGCTCCGCCTCGTTCAGAACCCCGATGATCTGCTCTTCAGTGAATCGCTTGCCCTTCATCTCGTCTCCGATCAGCCCAAAAGGCCAACTGAGAGACTGGACTCATTCTCGCAGGGCCGGCCAACACAGCTCCGAGATCCGTGCTCGACGCATGTCGATCTAGCCCTTGCGAACACCCTCGATCACACAAACTCATGGAATTTCTGAGTCATATCGATGGACTTGGTCTTTCAGAATGCCGCTTGTCTGGCCTGTTGAGCGATGGGGCTCAAAGGGCTTGATCGCGGCGGATCACGAAGAAGTCAAAGAGCAGTCTCCTCGGACATCCACGCCTGGGCGTCGAGAACCCGACTTGCGGAGGCGGAACATCTCCGATGCCGCGGGTCTGCCAAGGTGTGTCAGGCGGGTTATGTTCGAGCGGCGAGCGCGACTGCCCTGCAGCGGGCCGGGATCGTAATTCGACCCGACGCGCTCCGCACACCGCCTGGAGAATCGAAATGCTCGAGAACAGTCACCGCTACTTCCACCGAGCCGCCGATGTGCTCGATCTCGCACCCAAGGTTCGCGACGTGCTCCTGACTCCGAATCGGGTCATCAAGGTGGAAATCGTCGAAGAAGCCGACGATGGACAGTTGATGCACTACACCGGCTTCCGGGTCCAACACAACAGTGCGCGAGGCCCGTGCAAGGGGGGCCTCCGCTATCACCCAGCGATGGACGAGGATCACGCCTCGGCCCTCGCGAACCTGATGACGTGGAAGACCGCGATCGTCGACGTGCCCTTCGGCGGTGCCAAGGGTGGCATCGATTGCGACCCCCAGACGATGAGTCGTTTCGAGGTCGAGCGGGTCACGCGGAGATTCGTCGACCAGTGCAAGGAGATGATCGGCCCGACGATCGACATTCCGGCGCCCGACGTCAACACGAATGCCGATGTGATGGCCTGGATCATGGACGAGTACTCGCGCCATTACGGATTCTCGCCCGGGGTCGTTACCGGAAAGCCCCTTCATCTCTTCGGCTCGGTGGGGCGCGAGGAAGCCACCGGCAGAGGCGTCATGTATGCCCTCGAAGAGGCGCTTCGCGATCGGGGTGAAGCCCTCGCCGGCACCACGATCGCGCTCCAGGGTTTCGGGAACGTTGGCAGCCACGCCGCGCGGCTGATCGCCGAGCGTGGCGGAATCATCGTGGCCGTGGCGGACCACATGGGCGGGGTCTCGAACCCCAAGGGTCTCGATGTCGCCGCACTCGCTGCCTGGGCCACCGAGCACCGGACGGTCGCAGGCTTCCGAGAGGCCGAGGCATTCGAGGGCTCGCAGATCATCTCCTGGCCGGCGGACGTGCTCATCCCAGCCGCGCTCGAGGACGCGATCGACGAGAAGAATGCCGATCAGATTCGTGCCCGCATCATCGTCGAAGCAGCCAACGCCCCCACGACGCCCGAGGCAGACGCGATCCTTCACGCGAAGGACGTGCTGATCGTCCCGGATATCCTCGCCAACGCCGGCGGCGTGACGGTGAGCTACTTCGAGTGGGCCCAGAACATCCAGCAGTTCGGGTGGGAGCTCGACCGCGTGAACGAGGAGCTCGAGCGCCGGATGCGCCGGGCGTACCGGAGCGTTCGCGAGCTCGCCCAGCAGAAGAAGATCGATCTGCGGACCGCCGCCTTCGCCCTTGCGATCCAGCGGGTCGGGCGTGCGGCGCTCTCGCGCCGTGGTGTCCGTGAGCGAATCGACCTGGGCTGACCGATCCGCGAGGGATTCCGGTGCTGACCTGCCCCCTTCGAATCGATCCAGCTAGATTGCGAGGGTCGAGGAAGGGAGAGAGCAGATGGCAAGGAAGCGACACACTCCGGAGCAGATCATCCGGAAGCTTCGAGAGGCAGAAGTCGAGCTCGCGAAGGGCCTGACGACGGCCGACGTGGTCCGCAAGCTCGAGATCACGGAGCAGACCTCCTCCCGCTGGCGGAAGGAATACGGCGGCCTCCGACTCGACCAGGCGAAGCGCCTGAAGGAGCTCGAGAAGGAGAACGCCCGGCTGAAGAAGCTGGTGGCGGACCAGGCCCTCGATCACTCGATCCTGAAGGAAGCGGCCACGGGAAACTTCTGAGCCCGACCCCGCAATAGCCCCGTCTTCGGTGGACTCCCGAAACCCCATTCGCCCTGAAGGCCGCGAATCCGCCGATCGCGATCGACGGCGCGCAATCCTCCCTGCACCCGCAGACGGAATCGTGGTGGGGGAGTCGGCAGGTCCCGACGGTCCTCGCCCTCCGTGACACCGTCGTCGCAGCATGGCCCGTCCACGCATGATTCAGCTGCGGCGCGACTCCTGCTAGGCTGGGACATCGACCCACAGGGCTTGCCCGAATGACACGCTGCCGCTCGACCGCTCTGCTCGCCCTCGTCACTCTTTCATGGCTGCTGCCCGCCGGCGCCGGGAATGCCGGGGGGCGCTACTACAACAGCGATTCGACGATCGAGACCAGCCACGTCGATTGGATGCGCTGGATCCCCGATCACCACAGCCTCGCCGACCTGTCGATCCCGGGAACCCACGACACCATGGCGGACAACGGGGGGCCCAGCCCGGAGACGCAGGGGCTGTCTCTTCGGGCACAGCTCGACGCCGGCATTCGGGCGATCGACATCCGGGCGCGCCACATCAGCGACGTCTTTGCGATCCATCACGGTGCAATCTTCCTCGGCTATTTCTTCGGGAACGACGTGCTCGCGGTCCTCGACGACTTCCTACGCGACAACCCGACCGAGACCGTCATCATGCGCTTGAAGAACGAGCGTCCCGACGACGAGCAGGACAACACCCGCTCGTTCAGTCAGACCTACGACTGGTACCGATCGCTGTATCCGAACCTGTTCTTTCAGGGGACTGCGAGTCGCATCCCGACCCTTGGCGAGGTTCGAGGCAAGGTCGTGGTCATCCACGACTTCCTCGGCGGTTCCGCCCGGGGCCTCTACTGGAGCTCGTCCCGGCTCAACATCCAGGACGAGTACTACGTCTGCTGCATCTGGGAGGTCGATGCCAAGTGGCAGCACGTGCTCGACCATCTCGTGCTGACCAACACTCCCGACGCAGGCGACGAGAACGATCTGTTCATCAACTTCACGAGCGGGGCCGGGGGGCTGTTCCCCAGCTCGGTCGCCGGGGGCGAATGCTGCACCACCACCGGCGTGAACGAGTTCTTCCTGGATTTCCTGTTCGCGGGAACGCTCGTGCACCTATTCCCGAAGACCGGTGTCATGCTGATGGACTTTCCCGGAGCCGGGTTGATCGACGCCATCATCGCTCGAAACATGCCCCTGGCGGCATGGGTGAGCGACATCGCGGACGACTTCTCGACGCTCGCGAACAACATCTTCTACTCGACCTCGGGCGACGTGGATGCGCGGAACGCCCAGTTCAAGACGTACTTCGATGGCCTCCTCCCGGAGCACCACTGGACCACGTTCACGTCGCACACCGGAGGCTCCGACAACTGGGGCTACAACTATCTCCACGCCGGGCTCCACCGTCGAACCGACTGGGAGGACGGCCATACGGCAGTCGTCTTCAACTCCTATACGGACACGAACTCGACGCCCCTCGTGACGTGGAGCCAGTACTTCACCCAGCTCGCGTTCCTGCTGAGCTTCGACGGGCCGACGCAGGCGAGCCATTTCAGGAGTCTGCTCCAGGCCCAGTTCCCGCAGCGCCGCTGGAGTGCGATGGCGCGCAGCGTCAACGCCGCCGATGATGGCGACTACGGACTTCTCGTCACGAATGGGCTGCCCGTGTCCTTCAGGTTCGACCCATTCTTCCTGGTCTTCGCCTGGGGAAGCGACATCAATCAATCCCCGATCGCGAATGCGGCCGGTCCGTACGAGGCGATGGTGGGCGAGCTCCTGACGTTCGACGGGAGCACGTCCTACGACCCGGAAGGTCGCTCGCTCTTCTATCGCTGGGACACCGACGACGACGGAACATGGGATACCGACTGGTCGTCGGCGCCGACGCTGTCCGGCCAGGCATACGGCGCGACCTACGACGGATCGCTGAGGCTGGAGGTGACCGACGGTTGGATCTCCGCGATCGACACGGCCAATGTCACGATCGTTCCCGAGCCGGGTGGCCTCTCGAGCCTGGCCCTTGGATCGGTCCTGCTCGCGCGACTCCGCCGGCGTCGCCCGGGGTCGTGAGATTGGTCTCTCGCCGGAGCAAGACGCGCCGCTCGCCGATCTGATCCCGAACCCCCGGAACGTCGGGCACGCGCTTGTGGCCCGACGATCTGGACGCCGCCTGGATCGCGGCGGGTGAGTTCACGGGCCGATGGCCAATCGCGTTCGAGCGGATCCGACTGACGGGCTGCCGCAAGACCGAGGTCTACGTCACGTCATCACCGGTCTGGGCGTGGCCCTCGTGCTCCCCGCCACGGCGGCGCTGCATGCCAAGGGCTCCAAGTTCGCGAAGGCGTGTTGGATGATCGTCTAGATGTCTCGCCATTGGCGATCGAGTAGCCCCGGGTAGGGGGCCGAGTAGCCCTGCCTGGGGCCTACTCGTCAGAATGACGAGCATGGGTGGTGCGGAAAACGCGGCTTGAAACTCCTGTCCGCTGAGGGCCTTCGGATCGATGGAGTGAATTGCCTCTTCTTGCCTCTCAGTGCACATCCTTGCCTGGCAAGACCGGACCAAAAAAAGAACGCTAATGATTCCAGTAGTTTGTGCGGCTCCTCGGATTACTTGCCAACGGAAGGGGGAGCTGCGAGCGATGAGCGGGCAGCGAGTATGAGCCCGCCAAAGGCGGGCGAAGGGAATGCCAGTTCGAATCTGGTCTCGTGCTCCATACACAGAAAAGGTCTGTCCTGCGAAGCAGGGCGGGCCTTGTTTGTGTCTGGGGCTTTGGGTTGGTTTTGAGGTTGGACCCTCAGGCTTAAGAGCAGGCCAACGGAAGGGGGAGCAGCCGAGAGGCTGCGGATGCCAGCGAACGCTGCCCAGCGAGTCTTGGCCGGCAGCCAATCGCCAGTTCGAGTTCGGGCCGTGTCCCGCATTTCGGGGCTTGTCGATCGGGCCGTCGATGATATAGTGAATTGGGTTCAAAAAATACGCGATCAGATCAGCGAGGGCCGATCAATGGAAGACTCCCGCCCCCACGGCTTTACCCGCGACGCGCAGTATGTCTTCGCAAAGACCATCGTGCACGACCTCGAAGCGATGGCCTCCTTCTACGAAGAGGTCTTTGGGCTGATCCCGTTCAACCGACACAAGGACGTGATGTTGGGTCGTGAGATCGATGAGATCACTTTTCAGGCGACGATGGCTGGCGGGGCACCTGCTCTCACGCTGATCAAGTTTCTCGACTCGACCGGGCCGACCCCGGGTGATGCGGTCCAGGGATTCCAGTCGACGGACATCGAGGCGCTCGTAACGCGTGCTTTGGCCGCCGGGGGGAGCATCCCCGACCCGATCCGACGCATCGACGAGTTCAACCTCCGAGTCGTCTTCGTGCTCGACCCAGAAGGGCACATCAACGAAGTCATTCAGATGGATGCCTAATACGCACGGCGTTCAATTACCGATTGGGGGAGGCTTTGATGTCCGATATTCAGAAACTCGCGAACAACTTTCGTCCAGTGGCCCCTCCACAACTGATCGATGACGCCTACACCGAGGACCAGTACCAGCGACTGACTCGCGTCGTGCGGGAGAACGGTCCCTGGCAGCTGATTCTCGCCGAGAACTTCGAGACGCCCGAGGAGGTGTTCGCGACCACCTCGGCCGCGGGGCACGAGTTGCCCGAGGGCGTCGAACTCACCTGGGAGATGCTGCTTACGAACCCGGTGTTTCGCGGTTATCTCGCGCGGCAGGGCGTCTGCTTCTACCCCGAGCTCGAGGACTGCTACTACAACTCGCGCTTCCTCGAACTCGTGCGTGGCTACTGGGGCGCGCGTTATGCGGAGCCCGAGACCTACCTCTTCAACATCCAGGGCCCGGGGCCCATCGGAGGACCGCCGCATCTCGATGGCACCGTCTTTCGCGGCATGACCATGGAGGACACACCGCTCTGGCTCTTGCTCACGATGGCCAAGTCCTGTCTCTTCCGGCGTTGGCAGGCCAAGAAGGGGCAGGTCATCACCTGGTACTACAGGGGCCGGATCGGCGGTGGCTTCAATTGTTGGCCGGAGGGACCGAATGCCGAGCCAATGCAGATCCAAGCGCCGATGTGGGGTCGCGCTGTCGTCGTCGAGAACGAGATGATGTTCCATCATGGTCAGGCGTGTGGCCCGATGGCGATGCGCGATCACAAGGGTCTCGACATCTCCTCGACGATCTCGGTCGACCCCGAGTCGCCTGGCGGCTGGCGGATCATGACCGGAGACGTCGTGAACCAGCGGATCCCTCCCGCGGAGGTGCGATTCCTGGTCCACTGGGGTGCGCGCGTCTTCATGGACTTCGACGAGCTCAAGGTCACCTACGACCACACGGACGATATCGGCTGGGAACGGGCGGTCGAGATGCTCTGCAACGACATGCGGGAGCGGAAAGTCGAGTTCGAGACGCCGACCGATCCGATGAACGACAATGGCTTCGTGAGTCTTCTCTCGCGGGTCTATGACATCGGCGGTCCCGCAAATATACCGGCCGATGCGGTCGATGAAGTCGCCGCCTGACAGAGCGCTGCTTGAGGGATCGAGCTGATGCCCCTTTGAACGCGCATCGCGGCCACTGCTGCCGTGACCCCCGAGCGGGTCGTCGACCAGATCACGCCCGAAGCGCTGCGGCGCTACGTAGCGGAATCCACCGCCCCTTCGAGCGTCCGGGACCCGCGGTCGAAACCCAGGATCTGACGGTTCCGGCCCAACCGAGGCGCTCTTCGCCCGCCGCTACCAGGCGCCTACGCGCGTTCGCGTCCCGCTCGTCCTCGTCTTCCACGGAGGAGGTTTCGTGACCGGCTCCGTTCGCTCGACCGGCTCGATCTGCCGCGCGATTGCACAGGAGGTGCCCGCGATCGTCCTCAACGTCGAGGACCGATTGGCTCCGGAGAATCCCTTGTCCCGCCGCCGCCGAGCATGTCGAGGCGACCTTTCGCTCGGCTCATGCGAGCGCCGAGACCCTCGGTATCGACCCCTTCGCGAGTGGGGGCGGTGCGACGATCTACGCTGCGATCAAGGCCGCGCTCAACCGGTATACCCAGGGCCTTGCTGCCCAACCGGAATCGCAGGACGTCGCGGTCAACCTCGTCGCTCCCAGCACGGCGATCAGTACGCCCGGCGCAGATCGGTTCACGCCCGAGGACTACCCGACGGAGCGGGTCGAGTACCTCGCAGAGTGTGTCTACGAGATGTGCCTTCATGCTGCCAAGGAACGCACCGGACTGCTCGCGCATAGCATGAACTATGCAAAGCATGCCGGGCTCGCTTGCTTTTCGCTCGACACCGGCGAGCCGCTTCCGGCCGCCGAGATTCCGGAGTACGCCCCACCTGAAATCACGGATGCCGGGGAGCAGCTCGCCCGAACGCACGCGTGCACGCAGTCGCTGCGCTTGATCAGCGGCGCTTCGGCGGAGTTTGGTTCCTCGCAACGGCTGACTTCGTCTGCTCGACGACGAACGCGAAAAATTCGTCAGCGTCGATCCGTTCGATGTCCTGAGCGATCGAAGCGAAGCGGCGGCGAGCCGTCTGGCTCAGTTCGCTTCGGGTGGCTCGGGCATTGGCGAGCTGTTCGGCGAAGGGGAGCGTGGCTTCCTGCATCACGATTCCCACCGTCGTCTCGAGGATCCAAAGGTAGTTGGACGCGAGTTCGCGGCCGGACAGCCCTGCGCTTTCCAGGATCTCGATGAGTGCTGAAGAGGACTCGAGCCAAGCGGGGGAGGTGCGACCGGATCGGTCGATCATGGCCAGCACGGCGGGGAATCTCAGCAAATGGTTGCGCAGGGCGTGCATCCAGGTCGCGAGCTGATCGGGCCACGGCTGGCCGGGCTCGATGCCTGATGGGCCATCGCCCAGCACCTGCGTGATCACCGCGTCGAGCACTTCGTCGAGGCTTGCGAAATGACGGTAGAGCGCGGCGGGGACGGCGTCGATTTCCTGGGCAATGCGCGCAATCGTGGGGACTGCTGCGGGCTCGCGTTCGAGGATCGACAGAACGGCGGCGACGATTCGCTCGCGCGAGAGGCGCGCAGGACGGCCGCGCGGGCGGGCGGCGGGCTTCTTTGCGGCTGCGGGCTTCGGTGGATTTTTCGACCTGGCCGGGGTCATGCGGGGCTGTCGGCCGGCGGCACGGTGGGCGGCAAGTCGAATGTGGATATGGTCATCGGATGGGTCTTTCTCCGCGTGCCGGTCTGCAACAGTCGCCATCGTAGACGTTCCGAGACGCGAAGGCGCGCCTCGGAAGATCGTCTGCGTGGTGTGCGGACTCGGCTGCCTCGCGATCTCCCATGGCTCGCGTTACGCGCCCCGATTCATAGATAGTGAATAACCTTCATGGAAGGAAGTTGCCGGATCCATTTTCGCTCGAAGAGCATGAGCCGCGATCGACTTCGATCGAGAAATCGCGCAGGTCGACCCGTAACGGTCGAGAGAGGGGCGAGTGACCATTGCATCGATCCGTTCCCTGGCGGACCTCCAGGTCGTCGACCTCACGACGGAAATCGCCGGTCCCCGTTGCACGAAGCCCTTCGGCGGACTGGAGGTGATGCGCCACGACCAACGGCCAGGGGCCATGAAGACGAACGACGTGCGAGAGTCGAGCGTGTTATGCCTCGCTGTACGCGTCCAAGTGCTTAAGTGCTCGCGTCAGTTGCGCGTCTCGACGATTTCGTTCAAGTGACCTTCGGGATCGCGGGCAAAGACCACTCGGATTCCGTGCTCCGGGAACTCCTTGATTCCGCTGACGAGTGTCCCTCCAGCCCGCTCGATCCGGCCGACGACGCTCGCGAGGTCCGGCGTCGTGAATCCGAGGATCGCCTCGTCCTGGTCGACGGCCGGTCGCTCCGGGAACTCGAGGAGCGAAAGCTGGCTGTATCGATCCTCCGGGTTCGCGACGAGCGCGACCTCCTCGATCGGCTCGCCGCCGACGCCGTTCTCGAATCGATCGCGGCGTCCTCGGTGAAGCCCGAAGACCTCACAGTAGTAGTCGGCCATCTTCTCGAGGTCGTCGACGACGAGCTTCGTAAAGGAGAAGGCGCTGCCCGACGGTGCGCCCATCAGCGGGGCACCATGCCGCCGTCGACGAAGACGACATGTCCGGTGATGAAGCTGCCCGCATCGGAGGTCAGCATCAGCGCGGGGCCGACCATCTCGTCGGGATCGGCCATGCGCGGCATGATCTGGATTGCAGTCATCTCCGCGATCTGCTCTGGCGTGTTCGCGTTCACCATATCCGTGTTGGTCGTGCCCGGCGAGAGCGCGTTTACGCGGATACCGTGGGGGCCGAGTTCTGCCGCCATCGACCGCGTCGAGGACATCAGCCCCGCTTTGCCGATTCCGTAGAGCGACACGCGAGCGGAGAAGAGGAAGGCCGCACCGGTGAGCACGTTGAGGATCGCGGCGTGCTGGCTCTTTTTCAGGTGGGGGAGCGCGGCCTGGTTCAGGAAGACCGGCCCGCGCAGATTCACGTCGAGGGATTTGCTCCAGGCTTCCGGGGTGTACTCCCCGATCGGCTGGGCGAGGGCGGTCGCCGCGTTGTTGACCACGACGTCGATCCCGCCGAAGGCGTCGACCGTGCGGTCGACCAGGTTCGCCAGGTCGTCCAGCTCGCCCAGGTGGGTGGGTACCCCGATCGCCTCGCCGCCGAGGCCCCGAAGATGCTCCTCGGTCTGCTTGCAAGCGTCGGGCTTCCGGCTCGCCACGACCACTTTTGCCCCAGCCGCGACGTAGCCCTCGGCGAGTGCGCGACCGATACCGCGGGTGCCGCCCGTGACGATCACGACGCGGTCCTTCATGTCGAAAAGTCGGGCCAGCTTCTGGCGATCCATCGTGATCTCTCCGATTTTGTGATCAATGTTCACGATATTTCAAGAAGACGCACTCGACAACCCGCGCGGACGAGTCGCGCGCACAGATTGCCTGATGACGGCCATCCGGCCGCTCTCACGAGAGCATTCCGCCGTCGACTCGCAGGAGGGGCCGGTGGTGAAGGACGATGCGTCGCTGGCCGGATAGAGCGCGGCCGGGACGATCTCGCTCGGGTGGGCGAGGCGCCCGAGCGCAGTGGACGCGATCGACCGCGCGCGTCTCGGCGTCCGTCCAGCCGATCACGTCGGTCTCGAAGGTGCCGGGCGCGATCGCGTTCACGCGAATGCCGCGCGGGCCCCAGGCCTGGGCGAGCACCATGGTCGTGGCCAGCAGCCCAGTCTTGCTCGTCCGAGAAGTGGATGCACGGCACGAAGGCGGGAGCTTCCGACGGGCGTTTCCTCGAGAAGGTCGACGGCCTGGACTACGACGGCCTGTTCATCTTCGAGGAGAACGACGCCTACGGCTTCATTCCCAACGAATGCGGTGCGGCGTTCGGTGTCGAGCAGATGAACAAGATCGACACGCTCTGAAAGCTCCGCGAGGAGCGCTTCTGCTGGCACACGGAGTTTCTCCAAAAGCACGAGAATCAGTTCATCTTGCCGGCCATCATTCCGGAGACGGAGAAGACCTGGCTATGCTGTCCGCTGCAGCTGCGTCCGGAAATCGGCTGGAGCCGCAAGGATCGGCAGATCCAGCTCGAGGATGCGGGCATCACGAGCCGCGTCAGCTTCTCCGGCAACATCACACGGCAGCCTATGCTGAGGGGCCAGGAGTACCGGGTGGCGCTGGCGGGTCTCGCGACCTGCGACCAGATCATGCAGTACGGGATCATGTTGCCGTGTCACCCGACGATGACGCGGGAGGACTGCGAGTACGTCTACCAGGCGATCGAGGACTCCATCGAGGCTGACGGTCAAGTGACGGTCCGGCGTCAGTCGGTCGCGAGAGGACTTCGGCCGGAGTCGGTCGGAAGACGGTCGGATTCCTCAGCGGGCAGGAACGGGGACGAGGAGATTGGGAAATGCCCAGAGAATGTGAAGGAAGCGTGGCGCTGGTCACGGGTGCTAGCCAGGGCGGGACGGGCACCTGTCTCGCCGTGCGGCTTGCGGCAGAGGGAGCACGCGTCGCGATCACGGCTCGCAGCGTGGACGGTCTCGAAAAGACCGCGAAGCGGATCGAGGCCGTGGGAGAGGCGCCGCTCGTGCTGCCCTGTGATCTCAGCGACCCGAAGGGCGGGCGGGACACGCTGGTGAGCCGCACCGAGGAGGCCTTCGGCCCCCTCGACATCCTCGTCAACAACGCGGCGACCGCGAACTATCAGCCCTTCGATCGCTTGACGCGGCGCGACCTCGAGATCTCGCAGGAGATCAATGTCTTCGGCCCCTGGGCTCTGATGCAGGCCGCGCTGCCGGGCATGCGCGAGCGGGGCCGTGGCTGGATCCTCAATATGACGACCGCGGTCGCGGCGTTACCCGCCGGTCCGCCCTTCGCGAGGTCGGGCCCCGCGAAGGCCGGCACGCTGTACGGCGGGACGAAGGCGATGCTCAACCGAGTGACGGTCGGCGTCGCCGCTGAGGTCGAAGGGCAGGGCATCGCGGTCAACGCGCTGACGCCCCAGGCTGCAATCCTCACGCCGAAGCTCGAGGCTGCGCGCGAGCAGGGGCTGATCCACGCGGATCTCTTCGAGCCGCTCGAAACGATGGTCGAGGCCGCCATGGCCTTCTGTACGGCTGGCCCGCAAGAACTCCACGCGCGCGTCGCCTACAGCCTCGATCTGCTCGTTGAGCTCGGTCGGCCGGTCTACGGACTCGATGGGAAGACACTGCTGGAGGGCTGGCAGCCCGCCGACCTGCCGGCGCGGCTCGCGGCCCAGCGCGCGACGCAGCAAGCGCAGCAGGGCGGCGGCTACGGGCTCGATTGAGTCGTCGGAACGCCGTCGGGCAGCGGGGCTCAGACGCGCCGAGCGACGTTCGCGCGCTGCACGAGATTGCAGCGCCGCTCAGGCGGTCGGCCTGAGTCTCGGACCAAGGCGGCACGACCCCACTGGTATGAGCAGTCAGGGTCAATCGATTGGGAGTCCAATCACAGCGTGAAGCCTTCCGCGGATTCGCGCATGCGTGGTCTGGGGCGATCGCGGGAAGAATCTTCACGGGCCGAACTTCTTCGACATCAGAATCCTGCGAGTCCTGGACTCGGGCGACTTTCTCGCGCCTTCTCCCCGTTGGCTCACACGACTAGATGACCATTTAACAGAGAGTGGCATCACGGGTATGCGAGTCGTACAAGCGCATGAATGTCGCTGTTGTTTCTCTCCGAATCGCCTCTCCTTGGCTCTCAGTGCGCGCCAGAGCCTGGTAAGGCCGGGCCGAGAGCCAAAAGCTCTGCAACGATTCCAGTACCTTGTGTGTCGCCCGACATGACTTGCCAACGTGAGGGGCAGCAGCCGGCAGGCTGCGAGTGCCAGCGATGAGCGAGCCGCGACTACGCGCTGTGTACCGATGGCTCGAGAAAGAACATCATGAGCCAGACGATCACGTCGTAGCAGAAGTCGAGGATCGCGTTCCACCACGCGGGCGCACTGCGATGCTTTGCGTCCGCGATGGCTTCGTCGATCACGAAGGCGTGGATGGCCTGCACGTCGTCTTCGTCGAGCACATCACCGAAGCTCGGCATGCCGTAGCTCCGCATGGCGCCCAGGCGAACGATCGCATCGAAGTTGAGGTGGAAGTCTTCGGGGAGCCGCCGCAGGTCGGGTACTGTCCCGCCGCTCACGACGCCTGTGCCGTGGCAGAACGCGCAGTATCGCGCATACAGCGCGCCTCCCTTTTCGATCTCGCTCTCCGGGACGTCCAGGGGAGCGGGTGGTTCGGGAACTGCTTCGGGGGCCGTGACCGGCGGCAGCTCGGCTTCGCCATCGAGCGCGAAGGTCAGCACACGACCGTTCTTCGGGCCAGGCGGGCGCGCAACCCCCGACATCAAGCCGAACGAGCCTCCCCACCCTGCGAGCACAGTGACGTACTGCTTGCCATCGACCGAGTACGTACATGATCGACATCGGCCGGCGCGGATTCTCGCGCAATCGTGATCGAAGGGGCCAGCAACATACTCGTAGCAGCAACGAGGACGAGCAAGCGAATACTCACGACGGACCGCCGAGGAAACGAATGACTTCGCGCGCCACGAACTCGGGACGTTCCGGGAGCAGGGCATGCCCGGCCCCTTCGACGATGACGACCTGCACTCTTTCGGGATGGGCTTCGCGCAGTATCTCGCCGCCGCCAGCCGCCGCCGCGTCCTCCGCCGGCTCGAGCACGAGAATCGGCGCCTGACCACCCGCTGCCCATTCAGCGGGTAGTGTCTGCGCCATCGCGCGCGCTTGAGCGATCCCGGCAAGCGGGTACCAGCCGCGGATCCAGCTCTCCGGAACATCGCTTCGCTCTGCGAAGAACGCGTGGTGAACCGCCTGCCGGCGTTCTCGATCGGACGCCCAACGAAACAAGGCCTTCGAGATGGAAGCGGTGGTTTCCGGTGGGGTGGGGCGAGCACCGCCAGCGGCGAGCAGGACGAGTTTGTCGACGCGGTCGGGATGATCCGAAGCCATCGTCCGCGCAACTCGGTTGCCATACGCGTGACCGATCACGTGAACGGGATCCGTCACTCCGAGCGAATCGAGAACCGCGATCACGTCGCTCGAAAAGGTGTGGTAGGTGACGTCGGTCATCGGAAGCGTCGAAGCGCCGATGCCTCGGGGTTGAACGGCGATCGTGCGCATCCCCGCACTGTTCAATGCGACGACCAACTCGTTGAAGTCGGATGCCGGTCGGCCATAGCTCGGAATGAGCACGACGTTCATGCCGTCAAGCGGTCCGTCGCTGTAGTACGCGATTTGCGCCGAACCCGAAGGCGCCCGGCCGGGCGAACCCATTGCGTCGCGTCCCGGAGCATCCCGCAGTCCGTACCACGCATAGCCGGTGGTCCCTAGCAGCAAGATCACGCCGATCGCGGTCCCGACCTTCAACGCCATCACAGGGGCAGGCACTCGAGGACGGGAATGTTCCGGTCCGTCCGCCGCTGATAGACATCGCAGTCGGGTTGAACGCTGGAGATGGCTGGCCGCGGATCGGCCTGCCGCGCATCGTCGACTTCTCGCGAGATCATCTTGCGATGCGAAGCTCCGACCTGCGCGCCCATCTCGGGGATCGGGACGACGTTGGAATCTGCCATGGAGGGTCCTCTCGGCTAGGCGGTGGTGACACGACGCGACTTCACCAGCGCAGCGATGCACAGACCGATCACTGTGAAGTCGATGGCCGCGTGGAAGTAGGTGAAGGCCGTCGGATTCGCGGTCAGGATACGCTGCACCGCCCCTGTTCCGCCAAACAACGGAATCACGATCGCGACGACCAGGGCCAGACGAAAACGCGTCAACAAGAAGAGCCCGATCGGAAAGAAGATCGTGCCTGCGAGCGCAGGTCCACGAATTTCGGCCGTGTTCTCGTAGAAGAGAAGCTGCGCAGGATGTGTGATTCCGGAGATCAGCATCAAGCCGGCAGCGATCTTCTGCTGGACACTCATCGCGCCGCTGCCGGGGCCAGGGCCTCGAAGGCCTTCCAGTCGGGAATGCCCATGGTACCCGACAGGTCGAGCGGCTGAATGCAGACATGGCTCGCGCCGGCCTCGAAGTGTTCGTCGACGCGTTTCTGCAGTGCTTCTTCGTCGCCCCACGCGACGATGGCATCGAGAAACCGCGCGGCTCCCGAATCGATCTCTTCCTCGCTGAAGCCGAGCCTCTTCCAACAGCTCCGGTAGCCCGGCGCCTTGCGATAGAAGTTGAGTCCCTTCTTCGCAGTCTCACGCGCCTTTGCTTCGTCAGTCGTCAGGACCACCTTCTGCTCGACGTACAGACCGGGGTGGGGCCCGAGGATATCGCGCGCGCTTCGCGTGTGTTCGGGGCTGACATTGTACGGTTGTGCCCCGGTCGTTCGTTCGCCGGCAAGCCCAACCATCTTCGGCCCGAGCGCAGCAAGGACCACGGGGACCTCGGGCTGCGGTGGAACCGACGCATAGAAGGCCGCCTCCATCGCGTCGAGGTAGTTCTTCATGAAGGTGAACGGCTTGTCGTAGTCGACCCCGCGCATGCCCTTCACGATCTGCGGGCTCGAGACACCGAGGCCGAGAGTCATTCGTCCACCGAGCTGTTCGGCCACGGTGTTCGCGGCCTGCTTCATGACGCCGGGATGACGGTGGTAGACGTTCGCGATTCCCGTGGCGAACTCGAGGGCTTCGGTGACGGCACCGAGATGCGCAATGTGAACGAAGGGATCACGCCCGAACGTCTCACCGAGCCACAATCGCGTGTAGCCGAGCTGCTCGATGCGTTGTGCGAACGCCGCGGCCTGATTTGCGGTCATTGCTTCCGTGGGAAACCAGACGCCGATGTCTTTCGTGATTCGAGGATCCTTCGTATTGGGGTGGATTCAACGCCGGGGAATCGTCTTGGGTGCGAGCATCGACTCGAGGAGCCGGGAGAACCCTTCGAGCCTGTCGCGTAGGACTCCGTCGGGATCGGTCACCCACGCAAGCAGGATTTCGAGGTAGCCACCGGCCACGACCTCGGCGACGAGAGAGAGATCGATGTCCGCACGCGTATCGCCGTTCGCGACACCGTCGCGAAGCAGATCGGCGAAGGCTGAATGCATCCGCACCGTACGGCTCTTGCGTTCCGCGAGGTCTCGGCGCCTGCCGATCGTTTCGGAGATGAGTGCCTTCGACAACGCAGTTCGCGCCTCGAGGCGCTCGATCGAGACTTCGAAGAAGCCGGCGAGCTTTTCGACCGTCGAGACGTCCTGCGCGCGAACCGCTTCGATGTCCGCGACGAAGGAGTCGGTCATCATGTCGCCGAGTTCGGCAACCAGTGCACCCTTGCCGTTGAAATACGTGAAGAGCGTCGCCCGTGAGACGTCAGCGGCTTCGGCGATCTCTTCGACCGGGGTGGCATCGAAACCCTTGCGGGCGAACAAACGCCCCGCGCTTCGAAGAATGCGCGCTCGGGTGTCGAGCTTCTTGCGCTCCCGGCGTCCGAGGACTGGACCTTCGGACCGGGGGACACGGGCAGGGGGCTGCGGAATTTTTGGACGTTAGTCTGAAATCAGATTCAAGTCTAGAATATAGACCAACGGCAACGCCGTGGAGACCAAAGAAGGAGGCAAACGGCTGCAATGATGCCCGATTCGCTCGATCGGACTGAAACGTTCGGCCGGCCGCCGGGAAACCGGATCGCGATCTCCGGCGCCAGGCAGAGCGTCGGGCTGGATCCCGACCAGCATGTCGAGCCCTCCGTCGGTGGCCAGCGGCTCAGCCTGTCGGATGTTCTTGGCCAGGGACCCGGGCGTTGCTCGTTCCAGATCCGGATGGGAACGGCGAAGATGCGTTCATCGTATTCGGCCCGAACGGGATCGAGATCACGAGATTCGAGAACGACCTGGGTGGCTTCGGATTCACCCAAAGCCAGCTCTTTCCGCTGTTGACCGACGCGTTGCGATACGGCGATCATGCGGCGTCGACGTCTGCGATCGCGGTCGACTTCAGCACTCGATTCATCCCCTGATACGAGTGGTCTGCGCCGGATCTCGATGGAGATCGCAGCGATTGCGGACCTCGTGACCCCGACTGCCGTGAGTGTGATCGGGGAATCGCGGAACGATCCGCGACGCGCGCGCCGTGAGGGCACCCGACCGTACTCGGCCTCGGCGTCGATCGGGGCACCGCCCTGGGACGGGCGGCCGAAGCTTCGAAGGGTTGTCATCGCAGGAGCCTGTCCGTTCTGCTCGTACGCTCGAAGGGAGTCGGCCCGGATCGATCAAGCGCGCTGCTCGCTCACCGAAATCGCTTCACCCGTCAGGTAGCTGGCGAGATCCGACGCGAGGAAGACGATCACGTTCGAGACCTCCCAGGGCTCCGCCGACCGCTTCATCGCTTCTTTCTCTATCAGCGACTCGAGGAACTCGGGGCTGCTGACCTTGGCGAGATTCGGATGGAGCACGAGGCTCGGCACGACGGCATTCACGCGCACGCCGGAGGCGGCGGCTTCCATCGCGGCCGATCGGGTCAGCGCCAGTACGCCTGCCTTCGCAGCGGCATAGTGGCTCTGGCCGGCCTGGGCGCGCCAGGCAAGCGCGCTGGCAACCTGGATGATCGAGCCCCGGCCGCGCGGAAGCATGTGACGCATCGCGGCCCGCACGCATCGAAACGTGCCGGTCAGCGTGACGTCGAGCACGCGGTCCCATTGGTCGTCGGTCATGTCGACGAGGTTCGTCGTGCCGCCGAGTCCTGCGTTGTTCACGAGGACGTCGATGTGACCGAGCTCCGCCACGGCGCGTTCGAAGAGGGCATCGACCTGGGACTGGCTCGTGACGTCGCATGCGAAGGAGGGGACGCGTCGGCCGGTCTCCTGGGCGAGCTGCTCGCCACAGCTCGCCAGGCGCTTCTCGTGCCGGTCGGAGAGCATCACGGTTGCGCCCTCTTGTGCGCAGCGTCGAGCGGTGGCGAAGCCGATTCCCGTGCCTGCCGCGGCCGTGACGAGAACGGTCCTGCCGGCGAGCAGATCATGACCGGAGGGGTAGGGCGGAGGCAGGTTCGGCACCACGCGTCGCGTCTCCTGGCCTAACGATTCTGCCAGGCGAGCGCCGCTTTCAGTCCTTCGCTCTTCGCGATTCGACTGAATTCCTGCGCCGCGGGCGATTTGTGCGCGATCGCGTCCGACTCCCGGGCGAGCTCCTGGAGCATCGTCCGGCCCATCAGCTCGATCGCCTTGTTGCAGATCGACTTGTTCTGGGCCAGCAGGTCGTAGGGCACCCGGGCGATGTTCGAGGCGAGCGCGTGCACCGTCTCGTCGAGCTCCGCCGCGGGAACCGCCTGCATCACGAGTCCGATCTGCTCGGCCTTTCGTCCGTCGATCCGCTCGCCGGTGAGCAGCAGGCGCTTGGCCCATTGGGGTCCCACCATGTAGGTCCACATATGGGTCGAAGGCGAGCCCATCGAGCGCACGGCCGGGAAGCCGAGCTGGGCGTCCTCGCTGGCGACGATCATGTCGCAGTTGAGGGCGAGGTCCGTCCCGCCCGCCAGGCAGTAGCCGTGGATCTTGACGACGATCGGCTTGGTCGAAGTCCAGAGCGTCGACCAGCGCCCGGAGCGGGCATTGAGCGCGTCGATGTCCTCTCGGATCGTCATCTCTTCCGGGGGCCGCGTGCCGTGGCCGCGCGCCTCATGCTTCCCTTCACGCGGCAGTTCACCTCGAGGGGGAGGCGTTAGGTCCCAGCCCGAGCAGAACGCGCGACCCGATCCCTGGATCACGAGGCAGCCGACGCCCTCGTCCCGCTGCGCCTCGCTGACCCCCGCGAGCAGGTCGTTCATCAGCTCGGCCGTGATCGCATTCAGCTGCTTCGGCCGGTTCAGGGTGAGGTAGAGCACGCGATCCCGGATTTCGTGCAGGACGTTCTCGGATGCCATCGACTCGTCTCCTGTCTGGCGACCCATGATACACTCGACTGCGTTGCAAGCCCCGATCCGGAATCAGGGAGTGAAGACGATGGACGAAGCGCTGCCCTTCGAAATCAATGATGCGGATAACCACTTCGTCGAGCCCGAGGACATGTACGAGCGCTACATCGATCCCCGCTTCCGGGAGAAAGCGGTCCGCTTCGTCCGGGCGGAGGACGGCCGGCGCGTCCAGCTCTTCGGAGATCGTCCCTCGAAGCTCGGCTTCACCCGGGAGTCTGCTCCGCAGACCGACGAGGAGATCGAGTGGCTGGCCGAGAGGGTGGCGCCCGATGCGGCTGCCGGTCACACCACCCGACCGGGCGATGGCGGCGCGCGCGCGCCGGGGATGTTCCTGAACCGCCTGAATCCGTACAGGGGGCTCGACGACGAGGAGCGCCGTCAGCTGATCCGCAAGTTCATGCGACAGGAGGCGGCCTGGGGCGATCCCGACCTGCGTCTCGAGCTGATGGACGAGCAGGGAATTCACGCGGCGATCATGTATCCGGGACACGTGCTGAGTCTCGAGTACGAGTTCCAGGACGACGTCGACGCGATCCATGCGAACGCCAGGGCGTACAACCGCTGGATTCACGCGGAGGTGGGCTATGCGTACGCCGATCGCATGTTCCTGCCGCCTTATATTCCGCTGGCCGACGTCGATCTCGCGGTCGAAGAGGTCGAGCGGGTGATCTCGGAGGGAGCGCGGGTGCTCGGATTCGTGACCGGCCACGCGCACGGCGGTCGGGACAATCTGCGAGGCGGGCGCTCGATTGCCGATCCGGTCTTCGATCCCGTCTGGGCTCGCATCAACGAGGCGAAGGTCCGGGTCGCCACCCACGTCGGGCCGACCGACTATCAAAAGTACGGAGCGGATCTGAGCGAGGATCCGGACGCCGTTCTCGGCGATTTCAACGCGTTGCAGTACGTGCTCTACTGGTGTGACCGGCCGGCGATGGAGACGGTTGCGAGCATGATCGTCCACGGCCTCTTCGATCGCTTCTCGGAGATCCACGTCTGCCTGTCGGAGCAGGGCACGACCTGGCTGCCCTATCTACTGCGAAAGCTCGATCACGCGTTCTTGATGGGTCGCAAGGCGAAGTGGGGTCGCATGGATCGTCGACCACGAGAGATCTTT
This sequence comes from uncultured delta proteobacterium, assembly GCA_963698485.1. Classification (GTDB taxonomy): domain Bacteria; phylum Myxococcota_A; class UBA9160; order UBA9160; family UBA4427; genus UBA4427. The sequence continues at coordinate 96,085 of CAVORA010000018.1, forward strand.
CGAGAGCATTTCGTGGTGGCTCCGTTTCCCGAAGAGAACGTCGAGCGGGTCATCGCGGAAGTCGGCGTCGAGCCGATCGTCTTCGGCTCGGACTTTCCACACGGCGAGGGCCTCGCGATTCCGCGTCAGTACGCCTCGGCGCAGCTCGGGGGGCTTCCGGACGAGCAGGTCGAAGCGATCATGAGCGGCAATCTGGCGCGCTTCCTCGCTCGGCCTTCCTGAGACCGACTGCATTGCGCAGCCGGGACGATTCCGCGGCCGCGACGTTTCCAAGTCGCGCGGTCGACCAGTCAGATGCGCGCGCTCGTCGTCGGAGCAGCTGGGCCGAGCGGACCCTTCATCATGAAGGGGCTGCGGAAGCGTGGCGACCGCTCAGCGATCTTCCGCCGGGGCTTGTTTGTCGGAAAGTCTGGCACCGGTGGCGCTGAAAACGTGGCTTGTTTTGCCTATCTGCATCGAAACCCGGCTACGCCTTCGCCTTGCAGAGCCGCGCGCTGGTGTTGATGAACCTCGGCGAGCTCGAGGACGGGCTGGCGGCGAGCCACCGATCGCTCGGAATGAGGGGCCATCGCGGCGGCGCGCCGGTCGATCGCGGCGCTGGGTGGCGCCGGATCGACTAGGATCGGACGTGCGCTGCGTGCGTGCCGATTCCTCCAGGAGGCCCCATGGTCGAGACCGTCCCTTCGTTCTGTCGCTTCTGTCACAGCGGCTGCGCCATTCTCGTCGACGTCGAAGACGGTCGGCCGCTGCGGGTTCGCGGCGATCGCGAGAATCCCGCCTATCGCGGCTTCTGCTGCATCAAGGGTCGGCAGCTTCCGGACCAGTGGGCGCACCCGGATCGGCTGCTCCAGACCCACAAGCGCATGCCGGACGGCTCCCATCGCCCCGTGCCTTATCAGGACGCGGTCGATGACATCGCCGAGCGGCTGAGCGAGCTCCTCGTGACGCGCGGGCCCCGGTCGATCGCGCTCTACAGCGGCACGTACAGCATCGCGAACCCGGCGACGATGCCGCTGGCCAGCGCCTTCATGCAGGCGATCGGGTCGGCCATGCACTTCACGTCGAATACGATCGACCAGCCAGGCAAGGCCGTGGCTCAGGCGCTGCACGGCAGCTGGATGGCTCCGCCTCCGGCCTTCGACGAGCGGGAGGTGGCGCTGCTCGTCGGGACGAATCCGATGCTCACGATGGCCGGCGGCCTGCCGCTCGCCAATCCCGGCCGCGAGCTGACCGACGCCGTCGCGCGTGGCATGCGCTTCATCGTGATCGATCCGCGCCGGACGGAGAGCGCGCAGCGGGCCGACCTCCACCTGCAGTGTCGACCTGGCGAAGACGTCCCCCTGTTGGCGGCGATGCTCCACGTGATCCTCCGCGAAGACCTCCACGATGCGGCGTTCGTGCGCGAGCACGTCGACGGCCTCGACGCGTTGCGCGCGGCGGTGGCGCCCTTCGAGCCCGGGTGGGTCGCGCGACGCGCCGACGTCGACGCCGACGACATCGTGCGCGCGGCCCGGCTCTTCGCCGGCGCCCGAGGCGTTGCGACCGCGGGTACGGGGCCCAACTTCAACGGGCGCGGCACGCTCTTCGAATACCTGCTGCTCGCGCTCAACACCGTCTGCGGTCAGTGGAGCCGGGCCGGCGACCGCGTACCCAACCCTGGCACGCTGTCGCCGCCTTTCCCGGCGATCGCCCAGGCCTCGCCCCCGCGGCAGGGCTACGGCTACGGCGAGCCGCTCCGGGTGCGCGGCCTCGCGAACTGCGACGGCGGCCTCCAGGCGTCGGCGCTCGCCGAGGAGATCCTGCTCGAGGGCGAGGGCCAGGTCCGCGCGTTGATCGGCGTCGGCGGCAACCCCGCCTCGGCGATCCCCGACCAGGTCTTGAACGTGCGGGCGCTCGAGCAGCTCGACCTGCTGGTGCAGATCGACATCAAGCTCTCGGCCACCGCCAGCCTCGCCGACTACGTGATCGCTCCGAAGCTGCCGCTCGAGATGCCCGGCATGACGCTGGTCCAGGACCAGCTCACGTTCTACGGCTCGGGCTTCGGCCTCCGCGAGGCCCACGCGCAATACACGCCCCCCGTCGCGCAACCGCCGGCGGGCTCCGAGCTCGTCGAGGAGTGGGTCTTCTTCTACGACCTCGCGCGGCGCATGGGCCTGCCACTCTCGATCGGTCCGGCGACCGCGACCGGCGCGCCCGGCGATCCCGCCGCCCGCGTGCCCCTCGACATGGAGCGTCGCCCGACCCACGAGGCGCTCTTCGAGATCCTCACCCGGAATGCGCGCGTACCGCTCGAAGAGGTCAAGCGACATCCCCATGGCGCCTTGTTTCCGGCGCCGGATTTCATCGTCGCCGAGCGGGAGCCCGGCTGGACGGGGCGCCTCGACGTCGGCCATGCCGAGATGCTCGCGGATCTCGCGGCGGTCGCCGACGCGCGTGACGTCGTCGACGCCGCGGAGGGCTATCCGTACCGGCTCCTCTGCCGCCGCATGATCCACACCTTCAACTCGAACGGCCAGGAGCTCGACGGCCTGCGCAGCCGGTGGGCCTACAACCCGGCCTTCATGCACCCGGAAGACCTCGAGCGCGAGGGGCTCGCGAAGGGCGACCTCGTCGAGATCGCTTCGAAGTCCGGCTCCATCCTCGGCATCGTCGAGCCCGACGAGACGCTGCGGAGGGGAATCGTCTCGATGGTCCACTCCTTCGGTGGCCTGCCCGGCAAGCAGGACAAGCAGGTTCGGGAGTGGGGGACGAATACCGGGCGGCTGCTGCGCGTCGACGAAGACATGGATCGCTACACCGGCCAGCCGCGCATGAGCAACGTCCCCGTCCGCGTCCGGGCGGCCGAGCCGGTCGGCGGAGAAGCCGTCGAAGCCTGAGCGCTGGGGACGTCAACGTGCGAAGGGCACCGCGCGACGCCTGTAGCGCGAACGACGACTCTCGAAGGGCTTCCGGCCCGAGCGACCGGTTGGCGTCGCGGGCGCTGGATCGGCGTCTGGCTTCTGACGCTCGTCTTCGGGCCGGTCGGTCTCGCACGCGGGGCCGACAACGTCTTCGTCGATCTCGTCGTCGAGGCCACTGGCTATCTCGTGGGCGACGCCGACGAGCGGGCGCGCGAGTCGGGCTTCGCTGAGAACATTGCCTGGGGCACCTTCGTGCTTGAAGGCGTCTGCGAGGGGGCAGTGGACCGGCCCGGTCGCTATGACCGTCTCGATCCGACCCGGGTCGACGACGTGACCCGCGAGCGGGCCGGGTCGGCGCGCCCGGTCGTCGTGCGCCCGGCGTTCCTGCGCCTGGCCGTTGCGAGCCCGGCCACGCCGGCTGCGAGCATCAGGCCGAGCCCCGGCTCGGGCACGGCCGCCACGGCCTCGGCCAACGAGAGGTCCGAGCCGTCCGGGCGCGCGACGTAGAGCAGGACGTCCAGCAGGATCGGATCGTTCGCCGCGCCCGGCGAGAAGTCGAGCACGAGCTGCGCCCAGCTGACCGCGCCGTCCGCGTCTCGGACGAGCTTCATCCAGTTGTCCGATCCGTGGACCGCGCCCTCGAGTGAAAAGGGGTACCAGACTCCCGGATCGAACTGGTCGCTGCCGTCGGACCAATAGATCAAGGACACCAGTGGACCCGGAAACGTGGGCGTCGAGTTGGCGCGAAAGAAGAGGTCCGGCGTCCCGGACGGCGAGTGGACTCGCGCGCCGTTGAGCGCGCCGAACCCCGACCCGCCCTTGCGATTTTCCACGATGAGTAGCTCGACTCCATCCGCCAGCCCGTGAGTCCCCGCCGTGACCTGCGGAACGCGCGCAGCCACTGTCGCGAGGCCCAGCGAGAAGTCCCGGCCGTCTGGGTAGGACACGTAGAAGGGGATATCGGTGAGGATCGGCTCCGCCGAGGCGCCGATCGATCCGTCGAACGTGAACCGCGTCCAGCTGACCGCGCCATCGCTGTCCCGGATCACCTTCATCCAGTTGTCGTGCCCGTCCTCGGCGCCTTCCCACAGAAGCGGCGTCCAGATTCCCGGAGCGTCCTCGTTTCCGTAGGCCGCCCACTCGACGAACGTTTCCAGTGTCCCGGGAAAGGTCGGCGTGGCCCCTGTGCGGAAGAAGAGATCCGGTGTTCCCCCCGGCGAGTGGACGCGACCGCCGACGAGGTCGCCGTATCCGCCCTGCTCCTTCGAGTTCGCGTAGACGTCCAGGTCGACCCCCTCGCCCACGGCCTGCGTCCCGAGCCGGACCTCCGGAAGCTCGATCGCGTCGATCGAGATCGTATAGGTCTGCGATCCGTAGTAGTCGACGCAGAGCCCGGACGTCGCACAGCCGAGTCCCTGCGGATCGTTCTGCGGGCGAAGCTGGGAGGCGTATTGGATCCCGACGGAGGCCGTGTGCGGGACGGACGGATCGTTGTTCGTGAGCGAGATGGTGAACGCGCCGGACGGCGCCGGATTGCTGCCGACGGGCACACCCGCGATCGCATCGTCGGGATCGGTCTCCGTGACATACCAATCCGTGAACACGTCGACGAACCCGAGATTGCTGGTATCCGGCTGCCACCACACGTCGATCGTGACGTCGAGCGCCGACGTCGAGAGGGAACAGACGAGCCCTGGGCAGTCCGCGTCCGGCTGCAGTGAGCCTGCCTGCGCGCTCGAAGCAGTCACCAGGAGCAGGGTGACGCACCCGAGCAGGGCACGGCTCACATGATTCAGGGATGCCAACGGCCTATACCTCTATGTCGACCGGGTCTCGTCGAAAGCGGTGGTCGATGGATCTGTCGTTCGATTAGAGCACGCGGCGTAGACCGTCGTCAAATTCTATTCGGGTCCCGGCGCGCGAGTCGTTCCTCGGCCCCTCATTCGCAGGCAGCTCGGCGGAAGACGCTGCGCATCCATCGGTGAGAAGGCCCAGGCAGGGGCTGATGCGCCGCGGCGAAGCCTGGTTGTCGACAACGCACTGAGCGGCGGTGCGGAGAACGCTGCTTGAACTGCCTGCCCGCGAACGCGGCCAGAGTTCTCGGACTCGACGCATCGGACACGTGAAGCACACTCGGCATCCGCTCTGCCGTCCTTCGCCGGCTGCCGTCGATGATGCGGTGCACCTGTCGGGATGGCTATCGTGCGTCGCGCAACCGTCGCTCGGAGCTCCCTTGATGCAGTTCTTCCCTAATTACAACGCCGGGCGAGACGAGTATCCCGGCGACTGGGCGCGCGCGAGGGAGTCGGAAGGCTGGCATGGGGTCGCCGCGAGCGACCACTTCATGACGATGAACCTCAGCTATCCACATCTCTGGGTCGCGCTGACCGAGATGGCCCTGGCTACGAACACGATCCCGATCACGTCCTCCTTTGCGAACAACCTGTTCCGCTCTCCGGTCGAGTTCGCGCAGGCCGCGCTCACGTTGAGTCGCGTCGCGAGGGGCCGCTTCGAAGCGGGCCTCGGCGCGGGCTGGATCGAGGACGAGATCCTGCGCGTGGGCTGGCGATTTCCGACGGGTCCCGAGCGCGCGGGCAGGTATATCGAGGCGATGCAGATCGTCCGCGAGCTGCTGCATACCGGCGCCTGTCGTTTTGCTGGGGAGCACTACCGGATCGAGATCGACGCACCCGGGCTCGCGGGGCTCGCTTCGACACCACCAGCGCTCGTGGGCTCGGCGGGCGGGCCGCGCACGCTGCGTGAGATTCCGCGCTTCGTCGATCGCATCGAGGTCCAGCCCAATGCGTCTGCCACGCGGGGTGGCTCGGTCGATCTCGTGAAGTCCGCCGCCATCGAGGAGTCCCACGTGCGTGATGCCGTCGCGCGGGTGCGGCGCGTTCGCGAGGACATCCCGATCGGGATCTTCGTGTTGACGGGCGCCGTGCCGGCCGAGGAGGTGGCGGCGCTGCGTGCCCCCTTCGGTTCGGGCTTCATGGCTCGCTTCCTGGGCGAGCCGGACTCGGTCGCTCAGGCGCTCTGCGATCTCGAGGGGCTGGGCTTCGATCGCGTCCAGGTGACGGAGATGGCCCCAGGCACCCTCGAGCGGCTGCGTCCACATCTGCCACTGCGACGAGTGTAAGAGCGGCGCGCGGTCGAGCTACGAGAACGGCGGTCGAGCGAGCACTGCCTTCGTCGTGCGGCCTCGATCGGCGATCGGTGCCGTGCTCCCACGCTCCATCTGATCGGCCGCGCGATCGCCGTCGCCGAGGTCCGTAAGCGAGCCCGTGGCATGCGTCCAGCGCATGGGTTACTGGTGGCGGACCAGCCAACCGGACGTGCATCCCAGGAGGTCCGCCATGCTCACAGTCGCCCCGGAACCCAAGGCGCTCGGCGCTGTCGTGAGCGGCCTCGATCTGCGTGCGCCCCTCGCCGAGGAAGACGTCGCGGCGCTGCGCGAGGCCCTGCTGCGCTACGAGGTGCTCTTCTTTCCGGAGGCGGGTCTGACGCCTGCGGAGCAGGTCCAGCTCGGACGGGCCTTCGGCCCCCTGCAGACCCATGCCGTGCTCGACGCGCTGCCGGAGCAGCCAGAGGTCGTGGTCTTCGACACGGATCGCAAGGCGGCCATCGCCGAGTGGTGGCATGCGGACGTGACGTGCTCGCCGACGCCGCCGATGGGCGCGATGCTGCAGATGGTGATCGCGCCACCTTCGGGCGGTGACACCTACTGGGCGAGCATGACGGCCGCCTACGACGCCCTCGACGCCACCACGAAGCAGCGGATCGAGGGACTCCATGCGTTGCACCGGAGCTGGTGGCAGCCCGTCGAGGAGAGCGTCCATCCCGTGGTGCGCAGCCACCCGGAGACCGGTCGCAAGCTGCTCTTCGTGAACGGCATCTTCACCAAACGGATCGTGGAGCTCGACGAGGCCGAGAGCGACGCCCTGCTCGGCGAGCTGCTCGCTCACGCGACGCGCGACGAGTTCACGGTCCGCCACCCCTGGCGGAACGGAGACATCGCCTTCTGGGACAACCGCAGCACCCAGCATCGCGTCGACAACGACTTCGGAGACGCGCGCCGTTGCGGACATCGAGTCGCGATCGACGGCGTGCCCCGACGCCATGCCAGGAGGAGGACCGCCCCTTGAAGACCCCGACCACGAGCCGCTCGCAGACGAGCGAAGCCGAGATCGAAGCCGCCGTCGCGCACGCGAGCCTGCCGGCGCTCATGATGTCGATGATCCACATGACCGGGGATGCGAGCCTGCTCGATGGCCCCGTGCGTCCGCAGCACGCGCTGATGTTCGACCTGGACGCGGGCATCCCGGCAGAGGACGCGGCAACGATCCGCGAGCGCGCGGTCAGCGTCATCCGCGACCATCTCTCGCAGGGGCGGCCGGCCTGCGAGCCACTCCCGTTGGAGACCGTCGAGCGGATGCTCTCGTTCGCGCTCGCCGAGCCCGAGATCGCGCCGGATGCCCGGGGATTCCTGCTGGAAGAGCTCTCGCTCGGCGGCAGCGACCCCCGGCGCGTCGACATCGATCCGCACGCGCTCGCGAAGCGGGCAGACGCCTTCCATGTCGTGATCGTCGGCGCCGGCATGTCCGGCCTGCTGCTCGGATACCGACTCGCCCAACAGGGCGTCGCCTTCACGATTCTCGAGAAGAACTCGACCGTCGGCGGCACCTGGCACGAGAACCGCTATCCCGGTTGCCGCGTCGACATCGCGAGCTACAGCTACTCCTACTCCTTCGAAGAGGGAGAGTGGGGCCACTACTTCGGTCCGCGCTCGGAGGTCCAGAGCTACTTCGAGCACTTCGCCAAGCAGGCGGGGCTCCTCGATCGGATCCGCTTCGGCGCCACCGTCCTGGACGCTCGCTACGACGAGGGGGCCGCCCGATGGATCGTCGAGTACGAGCAGGGTGGCCAGCGACACGACATCGAAGCCCCGGTGCTCGTGAGCGCGATCGGTCTGCTGAACCGTCCGAAGATCCCGGACATTCCGGGGCGAGGGCGCTTCCGCGGTCCGCAGATGCACACGGCACAATGGGACGAGGAGGTCGACCTGCGGGACAAGCGCGTCGCCGTCGTCGGAACCGGAGCGAGTGCCTTCCAGCTCGTCCCCGCGCTCGCCGACACGGCGAGCCAGATCTTCGTGTTCCAGAGACGGCCCTCGTGGATGTTCCCGAACCCGGAATACCACGCCGCCATCAGCGCGGAGCACCAGTGGTGCCTGCGGAACCTCCCCGAGTACGCGCGATGGTTTCGCATCGTCTCGATGTGGCCGCAATTCGACAAGGCCGCGGGCGAGCTGATCATGGTCGACCCGGAGTGGGATGACGGCGGTGCCTCCTGCAGTCAGGCCAATCGCATGATGCGCGATGACCTGACCGCCTGGATCTCGAGCCAGGTCGACGACCCCGCACTCCTCGAGAAGGTCGTGCCGGACTACCCGCCTTTCGGCACCCGAATGCTCCAGGACAACGGTACCTGGCTGGCGACCCTCGGGCGGGAGGACGTCGAGCTCGTGCCGAGCGGCGTCGCGCGGCTGACCGAGGACTGCGTCGTCGCGTCGGACGGCTCCGAGTTCGAGGTCGACGCCGTCGTCTGGGCAACCGGCTTCGAGGTCGGAAAGCTTCCAGCCATAGACCTCATGGGCCGCAACGGGCTCCGCCTCTCCGAGGCCTGGGGAGACGAGCCGAAGCTACACCTGGGCATCACGGTTCCGGACTTCCCCAACTTCTTCTCGATCGTCGGGCCGAATACGGGCGTGCTCCACTCGGGAAACCTCATCATCGTCTCCGAGTGCCAGGTGAACTACATCATGGACGCCATCCGACTCCTCGTCGAGGAGTACGACGAGCTCGAGTCGAGGGCGGACACGACCGACGCGTACCACACACGACTCGCTTTCGAGCTGGACCGATCCGTATTCGCTCGCGTCCCCAGCTACTTCAGCAACGAGGCGGGGAAGGTGGTCGTCTGCATGCCGTGGAAGCTCGCGGACTACTGGCGCTGGACGCGCCACGTCGACACGCGGGACTTCGACGCGCGGCCCACGCCCGGCTCCTGAGCCAGAATCGCCTGCGGCGCCTCGGTCACGGGTGTCGCGACACCGGTCGCGACAACCCGGAACCTCTTGTTTTTCTCGTGCGTGTCGTCGCGGTCTTCGGACCCGCCGCCGGTCCGACTCGGCGATCGCCGTCGTCCGGCGCCCTGACGCGTCGGACGAGCGCGACTCGCAGCCGGTCGGGGTCACGAGCCTCAGGCGGAGGTCGGGCGCCACTCGCCCGGGCGGATCGCGCGAAGGAGCGGGCGCGCGCCCGCAGGTGACTGGCATGCAGAATGCATTTGCTGCCGGTGTCACGTACACCGCATGCGACTGGATGAGGCAGGAGCTCGGGCCGGCAGGCGAGGGGAAGACATGAGTCAGACGAGCGACCTCGACGAGAAGCGCAGGGAGATGGTCGAGCGCCAGATTGCCGGGCGAGGTGTGCGATCCCAGGCGGTTCTCGACGCGATGGGCAAGGTGCGACGGGAGGGATTCGTCCCGTCCTATCTCGGGGAGTTCGCCTACGACGACACGCCCCTGCCCATCGAAGAGGAGCAGACGATCTCGCAGCCCTACATCGTGGCCGTCATGATCGAGGCGCTCGAGCTCGAGGGCTCGGAGCGCGTGCTCGAGATCGGAACGGGCTCGGGCTACGCGGCAGCCGTGCTCGCCGAGATCGCGTCGGAGGTCTTCACCATCGAACGGCACGCCGGATTGGCGCGAACGGCCGAGGAGCGGCTTGCTGCGCACGGCTACGGCGGGGTTCGAGTTCGCTGTGGGGATGGCACGCGAGGCTGGCCCGAGCAGGCGCCCTTCGACGCGATCGTCGTGGCGGCCGGAGGACCGGTCGTTCCGGAGGCGCTGAAGGAGCAGCTCGAGATCGGTGGACGGCTGGTGATTCCGGTGGGCGAGAAGGTCGGTCGCCAGAGTCTGGTTCGGATCACGCGGCACGCCGAGACGGAGTACGAGCGCGAAGATCTCGGGGCCGTGCGATTCGTTCCCCTGATCGGGGAGGAGGGGTGGCATGTCGAGGCTCACGAGGAGCGAGCGGCGCGGCCGCGCGACGCCAGGCCGCCCGGACTCGTCGAGCGGATCGCCGCGCATGCGGATCTCTTCGAGTCGATCGACGAGGTCGTCGCTGGACGCGTTGCTCGATCGCGTCGGTGACGCGCGCGTGGTGCTGCTCGGCGAAGCGACGCACGGAACCTCCGAGTTCTATCGCATGCGCGCTCGGATCACGCAGGCGCTCGTCGAGCGCAAGGGCTTCGACATCGTCGCGGCCGAGGCGGACTGGCCCGACGCGGCGCAGAATCGATCACTACGTGCGGGACCGCGAGGCGCCGCCTGCGGAATGGAAGGCATTCTCCCGCTTTCCGACCTGGATGTGGCGCAACGAGGAGTTCCTCGAGTTCGTCGAGTGGATGCGACTCCACAATCAGGAGAGGCCCGATACGGAGCGCGTCCGGTTTGCCGGGCTGGATCTCTACAGCCTGTATACCTCGATCGCCGAGGTGCTTCGCTATCTCGACGATCGCGATGCCGAGGCGGCGGCGGTCGCGCGCGAGCGATACGGCTGCCTGACTCCCTGGCAGAGCGACCCGGCCGCCTACGGTCGCGCTGCCTTGAAAGGCGAGTATCGATCCTGTGAGCCCGAGGTCGCGCGCATGCTGTCCGAGATGCTGCGCGACAGAATGGACGCGATGCGAGGCGGGGACGAGGAGTTCTTCGACGCCGTCCAGAACGCGCGGCTGGTCGTCGATGCCGAGTCGTACTACCGGATCATGTACTACGGCTCGCATCAATCGTGGAACCTGCGCGATCGCCACATGTTCGAGACGCTCGAGGCCTTGCTCCGCTTCAGGGGCCGTCGATCGAAGGCCGTCGTCTGGGAGCACAACTCCCATGTCGGGGACGCGCGCGCCACCTCGATGTCGGCGCGCGGCGAGCTCAACGTCGGCGAGCTCTGCCGCAGGCGATTCGGCGACGCGGTCTACTCGATCGGATTCGGAACCCACGACGGGACCGTGGCGGCGGCGTCTTATTGGGATGGACCGATGGAAGAGAAGGTCATCAACCCATCCCATGACGACAGCTACGAAGCGGTCTTCCACGGGGTCGACTCGCCCGCCTTGATGCTCGGAATGCGTGGCGCCATCGATTCGGAGCTGATCCGCGAGCTCTCGGTCTCTCGCCTGGAGCGGGCGATCGGCGTGATCTATCGACCCGAGACGGAGCTGGCGAGTCACTACTTCCAGGCGGTCTTGCCCAGGCAATTCGACGAATACATCTGGTTCGACCGGACCCGCGCCGTGGCGCCGCTCGACGTGAATCGTCTCGAGGGGCTGCCCGACACGTATCCCTTCGGCCTGTGACGACGGAGATGCCCGAGTCGGTCGGCGACATCATGCGGGGCTTTGCGTCCCGGACCGGTCTCGCCTCGGATGCGAAATCTTCCCGTCGATACCTGTGGACGGATGCATTCGCCGTCTGCAACGAGCTGGGACTCTTCGTCCAGGAGGGCGACGAGCAGGCACTCGGTCGAGCGCTGCAGCTTGTCGACGCGACTCATCGCGTTCTCGGCCGGCATCGCCCTGACGACCCTCGCAGCGGCTGGATCAGCGGTCTGGACGAGGAAACGGGCCGCCTGCATCCGACCCTGGGCGGGCTTCGGATTGGAAAGGACCTGCCCGAGCGTGGCGAGCACGAGCCCTATGACGCCTCGCTCGAATGGGACCGAGACGGCCAGTACTTCCACTATCTGACGCGCTGGATGCACGCGCTCGGCTGCGTGTACCGGGTCACGAGAGAGACGCGCTACCTGGTCTGGGCGCTCGAGCTGGCCGAGACGGCCTGCGCACGCTTTGCGATCTCCGACGGCGGCGGCGGCCCCCGCGGTCTGTACTGGAAGATGAGTATCGATCTCGCTCGGCCGCAGGTTCCGTCGATGGGGCAACACGACGCGCTCGACGGCTGGATCACCTGCTGCCGACTGCGCGCGGACGCGCGGCAGGCGGGTCGGGCAGGGCAGGGGCTCCCGCATCTCGACGACGAGATCCGCGCCCTCTCGGCCATGTGCGCGGGGCGTCGCTTCGCAACGGACGATGCGCTGGGCCTGGGTGGCCTTCTGACGGACGCCCACGCGGTGGCCCGGCTGGTGGCTACGGGAAATTTCGACCAGCCGGATCTGATCGTGGCGCTGCTCGGGGCGGCGCGCGGGGGGATCTCCAAGCTGGCTCTCTCGGGCAGCCTCGACCTGCCCGCCGAGGCGCGCCTGGCCTTCCGGGAGTTCGGCCTCTCGATCGGTCTGCATGCGCTCGATCGCCTCCGCAGATCCTGCCTCGAGGGATCGAGTGCGCTCGCCCGTGTCGGGGGCCTGATGGCGCTGCTCGACGACCTCGAGGCCGTTCGATCTCTGGGCACGCGCATCGAAGAGTTCTGGAGCGACCCACAGCATCGCCAGGCTTCGACCTGGCTCGCGCATCGAGAGATCAACGAGGTGATGTGGGCGACGACGCTCGCGCCGGGCGGCTATCTCGATCTCTGACTCGATCTCTGAGCTGCCCCTGTGCGCCCGATCGGCGATTTCGGTCTCCGACATCCCGCCCGGGCCCGATCACGGGAATCCGTGATCGGGCGATCTCCTCGCGAAGCTTTCCGATCCTGGGTGAACGAGCTCATGAGATCAGGAGGCGAGGAAGAGGGCAGCGGCGTCAAAGCCCTTCCTCCCTGCGGTGGATCACATGCAACGCACTTTCGGCGCTCTCCCGAGGCATGTGATTCTCTCCCGGGATTCGGATCGATCGAGGCGAGGCCGACGTCGACCTGCCCTGATGATCGAAAAGGAGAGGAGCGGCGCACCGTACCCCCGGCCTCTGCGACTCTATCCTTCGGGACGATTCGCAGCCCATCCCTCGTCCAGAATCGACTGAGTGGATCGAAAGCTTCATCATCGCCTCGAGTCACGCCCGACCCCGCAGCCAACAGGGCCGCGAGCGGCATCTCGACACGACTTCTCTGGCCTCGATCCAATATCGCCAGCTCCTCTCCGTCTGTCTATTAAGCAGGGATCGTGCCAATCGATCGCGACCAGGCGGGGTCGATCGGAGGGAGTGCTGGGCGCGCTCTGGCCCTACTCTTCGGACGTCAGGGTATCGCCGCGCGTCGCCTAGCAGTCAGATTGCCGCGATCGATCTGCGGTCGTCGACCTCTCCCCGATGGTCGCGTGTCGCGTCGGAACCGATCGGCCGCCCTTCACGGCCCGTCCCGATTCGGATGATCCGATTGCTCGCTGACATCGGGGGGGGGATCGCTCTGATCCCGTTATGAGCCGGGACGAGCAGGCGCTCGCCCGGGAGATCGCGGAGCCAGGGCCCTGCCGACCTGCCATGCTTGATGCCACAAAGCTCCGGCAAGGGCCAGGTCGCCCCCCGTCTCTGTCGTGAGCCTGGTTGTCAGAACGACTAGTATCCGCGATGCGGAAGACGCGGCTCGAAATCCCGATTCGCCGAACCTCCCGACACACCGGACTCCCTGTACACGGAAGGTCTCACGCCATGAGCACCCGACTGTCGTTCCCGACCGCTCCCAGCTCCCGTCCGCGGCGAGCTTCGTGGTGGTGCCAGGCCGTCGTAGTGGCCTTTGCCTCGATGTCGTTAGGCGTGGCCGTCGGCGGCTGCGACGCGAAACCGATCGGACCTGAGTCGAGGCCCGGGACGGCCTCCGCCGGATTCTCCGCCGAAGGCCTCGATTCCGTCACGCAGACGCTTCAGGCCGCCGTCGATCGGGGCGAGGTCGGCGGCATCGTGAGCCTGATCTTCCGACGTGGCGAGATCGTCCAGGTCGACGCCGTGGGCCTCCTGGACCCGGATGCCAAGGTTGCCATGGCGCGCGATTCGATCTTCCGCATCGCATCCATGAGCAAGCCGATCGCCGCCGTCGCCACGCTGATGCTCGTCGACGAGGGAAAGATCGCCCTCGACGATCCCGTCGATCGATGGCTCCCGGAGCTGGCCGATCCGCGAGTGCTTCGCGACCCGACCGATCCGCTCGACTCCGGCGTGCCCTCGCCGCGGCCGATTCGCGTGATCGATCTCCTCACCCATCGCTCGGGCATCGTCACGCCGCGAGACCCGCCGGGCCCCCTGCGCGATGCGCTCACGAAGGCGGACGCGAATAATGCCGTCGGCTACGACCGATGGCTCGCGTGGATCGGCGAGCTCCCCCTCGCGCATGTTCCCGGCAGCACCTTCAGCTACGGGAACTCCTTCGACGTGCTCGGCATTCTCGTCGAGCGTGTCTCGGGCATGGACTACCCGACCTTCTTGCGAGACCGGCTCTTCGCGCCCCTGGGCATGATCGACACCGCGTTCCGCGTGCCGCGGGAGAAGCAAGCGCGGTTCGCGGCGCTCCAATCGCTCGGGCGGGTCCCGGCTTCCTGGATCCCTTCCATGAAGGAGGTTCCCGGCTACCCCTCCGCAGCCGGCGGGCTGTATTCGACGGCCGACGACTATCTGAGGTTCGCGCGCATGCTGCTCGGCCGAGGCGCGCTCGGCGACGTGCGCATCCTGTCGGAGCGAAGCGTCGAGGCGATGACCACCGACTATCTCACGGACGAGCAGCGCAAGGGGCTGCCCTTCGGCGGTCCCGAGGGCTATTGGAACGGCCAGGGATTCGGGTTGGGCGTTGCTCTCCAGCTGACCTCCGACGTGCAGACCTCCGAGCTGGGCTTGGCTTCGAAGGGCTCTTTCGGCTGGCCGGGCGTCTTCGGCACCTGGTGGCAGGCCGATCCGCAGGAAGACATGATCCTGATCTTTCTGGTGCCTGGCGGCGATGCCAAGCCCGCACGCTGGGCTTTCCAGGCGGCGGTCTACGACGCGCTCGGGAGGCACGACTCCCGTTAGTCGCGAACCCGAAGCCACTGCATGAGTGGGTCGCTCCCCGGGCGGAGCGGAACGTGTCGCTGGAAGGGCCACGCTTCCATCGCGGGACGCGCGAGTGGCCCGGCGCGACGACTCGCGTCAGGGGCTCGAGGCATCGGGCGGCGGCGGCACCACGATGGTCGCCTGTGGCCCTTCCTCGCCTGCTTCGTAGTTGAACGCCACCCGCGCCCCTTCTTCGAGCGCGCCCAGAGCGAGCGAGTCGTCGAGCGCGTTCTCGTGGAAGTAGATCTGCTCGCCTGCATCGCTCAGCAGGAATCCGTAGCCGCGGTCCGCGAAGACGCGGTCGACGATGCCGAGATGAGGCGGCACGCTCTGGGGAGGCGCCGTACGCCGCTTCAGGCGTTTGTGTCGCATGCGCATCACCTCGCGATCGAAGCGATCGAGCGCCGCGCGCAAGGCGGGCCGCAGCGTCGCCTCCTCGGCGTGGGCGACGATCGTCTTGCCGCGGGCCTGCGCCCGGATCGAGACCCGCTCGGCGCCCATCCGGTGGTGGGCGCTGCTCGGCTCGACCTCGACCCAGATGTCGATCAGGTCCTGATGGCCCTGCGCCAGGCGCTCGATCCGTTCGCGCGCCAGCTCCCGCTCGACCTGGGAGAGCTGATCTGCCTTTCGCCAGTGAATCTGCATCGAGTCCTCCGACTACTCCGTTTGGGCTCCGGCTCGCGATGTCACTCGGGCGTCTCTGCCGAGCGACCGCAGCGAATGCACAGCGTGGCACCCGGCGCGGCGCGAAGGCGCGCCTCCGGAATCCGTTTGCCACATCGCTCACACCGCTCGAGCTTGCCCTGGGCTGCGCGCTCGAGCGCATTCTCGATCGATCGCAGACGTCGCGAAGCCATCGCGGCGAGCTCCTCGGTGAGGGCCCCACGCTCGACGGTCTGGCCCTGCTCGGCCAGATCCATCGGCGTCTCTCGCCGCGTGCGCGTGAGATCCTGCTCGAGATCTTCATAGCCGTGCAGTCGCTCGACGAGATGCGCCTTCTCCTTCTCGAGCCGCGTGATCAGGTCTTCGGCGTCGGGCACGGACTCACGCCCTCGCATCGTCCATAACACCGTCGCCAGGGCGTGGAGAAGGTCCGTCTCGGTGAGAATCCCGTCGAGTCGGCCGTCCTCATCGAGGACCGGCAGACACCCGAAACGCCCTTCGAGCATCTTCTCGACCGCCTCTTCGAGACTCGCATCGGTCGCCACCGTGACCGGCGAATAGGTCATCACGTCTCCGACGGACTGATCCAGCACGTGCTGCCGGGTCTCCGCAGAGAGCGGGACCTCCAGGCTGATCGGGATCGGCAGCGCCGCGCGCAGGTCGTCGAAGGACAACACCCCGCAGACTCGATCCGAGCGGTCGACGACGGGTAGATGGCGGATCGCTGCGTCGATCATCAGATCGAGCGCCGCCAGCGCGGGCGCGTCGGGCTCGATGAAGACGGGCGCGCCCGTCATGTAGGCCTTGACCTCGAGGTCCATGGTCTTGCTCCCCGTATCCGCAGATCGTCCGAGATGCGCCGCCTGGCGACTCGATCGGGATCCGACTCCGGCTGATCCGTATAGTCCTCAGATCCGGAAGCTCGTCCGACCGAAATCGACGACCTGCTCCCTGACGGTCTCGAGAGCAAGCGTCATGCCATTCCGGGACGGGCTACGGCCGCTCCGGGGGTGGGCTTTCTGTCGAGGAAGCGTCTTTCCGACACGGATGTGGCATGACGCCACTGGCGCCGATGCGCGGCAGGCCGGGCGATCAGGTTCAGGTGCAGTCGCGGCCCGGACGTAGCTGCCGGCGCGCTGAGTCCCGGATTCTTTAGGGGGCGTGAATGGATGGACGTTCCAGGGAGATCTCGCGCGATGCCGAAGCGGATCCTTGCGTTGCTGCTCTAGTTTGTCCCGGCCGTCGCTTCCGGTGCCGAGGGCATCTTCGAAATCAATCAGACCTGTGCCGTCCAGACGGGATGCTTCAGCGGCGATGCGCCGGGCCTGCCCGTGACCATCAGTGCGCGCGGAAGCTATCGCCTGACGAGCGTCCTGAGCTTCAACTCCGTTTTCGGTCCGCTCTCGACGTCCTTCATCGAGATCGCCGCCCAGGACGTGGATCTCGACTTGAACGGATTCGCGTTGCGTTGCTCGAACGTGCTCACGGGTGATCCCTGCACGGGCACGCCGGCCGCAGGCGTCTCGCTCAGCGGAGTCGCTCGAAGGGTCCGGATTCACGACGGGTCGATCTCCGGCATGCCCGGAGACGGTGTCTTCGGCGTGAACTCGAGCCAGCTCCAGCTCGAGAACCTGCTCGTCAGCGAGAGCGGCCGCGATGGCCTGCAGGCGAACACCGGCTCGCGCATCGAGGGCTGCACGATCGTCGACAGCACGCAGCAGGGAATCGTCGCGGGGACCGACTCGATCCTGATCCGCAACGTCGTTCAGAGCAGCGGCGGCAACGGCTTCTCGGTGGGCCAGGGTGCGGTCGTCCGCGCCAACACCTCGAGCGGCAACGGAGGAACCGGCTTCCGCATCAACGGCGATTCCCTGGTCGACGGCAATACCGCTACCCAGAACCAGATCGGCTTCAGCCTCCTCGGATCCCAATCGGGCGGTGGACTCGCCCGGGACAACGTCGCCAACGCCAACTCGGGCCTTGGGATGAGCATGGACGCCAACTGGGTCTTCACGAGCAACGTCGTTCAAGGCAACAACGGCGGAGGGGCCCAGACCGCCGGGGGCACCCAGGGCGCAGGTAACTACTGCGGCACGACGCCTGGATGTCCCTGAGATCGGCATGGCCCCGAACACTCTCGGCGGCGACGAGGGAAGCGGTCGGCGCTCGGACGCTCTTGATCGGAGCGTCGAGTGTCGGTGCTGCGGATGACGCAGCCTGAAACTCCTGTCCGCCACGTCGTCATCCGCCGACCCGGCGGGTCATTTCATCAGGCCGCCCTGCAGGCGAGTCCGCGGAACCCGCTGCACCGTCGGCACGGCCTGCTCGGCTGCTCCTGGCATCCGAAAGATCAAGAACCCGCGATCGTGAGCAAAGGTCTTGACCCAGTTGGGGTGTCCCGGATCTTGCCGTGACAGCACGAACCGAACGCTCCCGTCCTCCCGCTTCTCGACTTCGCTCGAAGTGAGGCTCACCGGATCCGTGAGGTATCGATGGGACTCGTGCCAGAAGGTGGCCGAGGTGAGATTCCAGTAGTCGATGCCGGGCGGGGGATCGAAGTCGATCACCAGAGCCTCGTCGGGCTCCAGCTCGTAGTAGGCCATCTGGTAGTAGTTCTCTCGATTGGCCGCGCTGGCGCCGATGGCCGAGCCTGTGCTCGGGACGAAATGATTGGGTCGCTGGCGCATCTGGGGCAGGAGCGTGCGGTGCCAGGTCGAGCTCACCGTGAGATAGTCGGCGGCCTTGCGCAGGCGAAGGGCGATCTCTTCGTCGGAGACGGATTCGGTGTCGGGTAACGGTTCTCCGACCGCTTCGATCGCAAAGCTCGCGAGTCGATCTCTCTGGCGATCCGCGACGTATTGCCGGATGACGATTCCGTTCGCGCTATCCGGAAGCGGGACCCAGCCGCCTGGCTCCGTCGGGCTTGCTCTTGGTGAGCCAGAGGACATAGCGACCGTCCGGGGTCGCGTGCTTCCTGATTTCCGTGTCGTCTACAAAGGAGACGAGCTGACTGAGCATTCCCTCCGCTCGACCGTTCACCGTGATGCTGACGTATGGCACGGTGCCGAGGTCGCCTGTGAGCTTGTAGTCGAACCTTCCGTCGATGAAGGCCTGGTCGTATTCAGCGTCGGGGTTGTAGGCTCCGATGTCGCGGTTGCGTGGATCTCTTTTCGCGAAGAGGGGGTTTCGGTAATCGAGATTGAGGGTGTCGTTCGTCGAGACGGCCAGGTGCTTCAAGATCATGCGAAGCCCTTCGATCGCCTCTTGCTCGTTCTTCGAGTCCTGGAGGACCAGCTGTTTCACTTCCTCGATCGTGGCCTGAAGCTGCTCGAAGCTTCGAACTGTGGCGAGCTCGTCGAATCTCCCGTCGTCCTCTGCGAGTCCCGCGACCCACTGCAATAGGGCGGAGTCGTTCCAGAGGGCGGCGTCCGTGGTGTCGGGCGAAACCCTGGGCCCGCTTGCGGCGCAGCCCACGAGAAGGGAGGCGAGTGCGAGGCCGAGGGCGCCTGCTGCGGAGCCGAGCGGTCGGAGGTTTCCTGCGTTCATGCGTATGGCTCCTTCGAGAGTCGAGGGTTCGCGCGCTGCGCGTGCGCCAACCCCAGGCGAGGGTGGCGCGGAGGATGGATCGTGGATGGGATGTCAGTCCTCTGATCCGGTAGAGCGCCAAAGCGCCGACAGCAATCTCGGCCTCCGATCTCCGCACCACCGATCTACTACATTCTGACGCGAAAGCTCCCGATAGGGCTAGTCGGCTATTCCCGAGGAGGACTCGCGCGACGAAGCAGCGCCGCGAAGCTCGGGGCCGAGCTGGGATTTGTCCATCGCCGCCGGGCGTCACGCAGCCGTGGGTCGTGCGACCGGGTCCATTCCTGGGCGGAGCAGCGCCGGTCGCGCGATCACGCGCAGCCCACTGCCTTCGAGGCAGCGCAGCGCGAGCGGGCGCTCGCGAAGCCGCGCCGCTGGCCCGCTGAGAGCGGTGCGTCAGCTTTCTGCCGGATCGAGATCATGCGGCGATCCGTCGAAGGAGGACGCGGATCGTGTAGGGTTCGGGATCGAGCCAACGAGGATCCCCCCGATGCCGCGACTGGAGACAAGCATCGCGCCCACCGCCAGCCCGCGTCGGGGTGGGCGCGACCGTCGTTGCTTCCCGGCCGCGGCCTTCGGGCCCAGCTGGGGCAGCGTCCTCGCGCTGCTTCTGTCGGTCGCGATCTCGATCGCGGGCGAGCCGGCGGGAGCCGACGGCATCTGGATCTCGGCCGCCGAGCTCGCGAGCAAGCCCATGAGTGGACCCGCCTGGGAGGCTCTTCGGGCGGCGGCGGACGGCGACCTCGGATTGCCCGACGTCGGCGACTACGACTCGCTGCACGACACACGCACGCTGGCCGTCGCGCTGGTCTATGCCCGGACGGGCGAGGCCGCCTATCGGACGAAGGCTCGCGACGCGATCCTGTCGGCGATCGGGACCGAATCGACGACGATCCAGGCTGTTCAGCCGTGTCGCAACGTCGTCTCCTATGTGATCTCGGCAGACTTGATCGACCTGTCCGGACTCGATCCGGCAGGCGACGCGATCTTCCGGAGCTGGATCGACGCGATCCGCTTCGTGGTCTGGCCCGACGGCAGCATGATCGAAGAGGACGACGAGCGCGCGAACAACCACGGGCGGATGTGCGGGATGTCGCGTGCAGCGATCGCGGTCTATCTCGAAGACCTCGTCGAGCTGGAGAACGCGGCGCGGGTCTTCGCGGGCGTGTTGGGTGACCGAACGGTCTATGACGGATTCGTCTGGAGACACGACCTCTCCTGGCAGAACGACGAGGCCCAGCCCGTTGGGATCAATCCGGTCGGCTCGCTCAAGCAGGGACTCTCGATCGACGGGGCGCTGCCGGAGGCCATGCGCCGGGGCGGTCCCTTCGCGATCCCGCCGAGTCCGACGGGCTATCCCTGGGAGGCGCTGCAGGGAATCCTGGTCGAGGCGGTGATCCTGGACCGCGCGGGCTACGACGCCTTCGAGTGGTCGGACCGTGCGATCCTGCGTGCGGTTGAATTCCTCGACCGCCTGGATGATCAATTCCCGACGGGCGGCTGGTGGGCGCAGGGCGACGACACCTGGTCGCCCTGGCTCGTGAATGCCGTCTACGAGACCGACTTTGCCACGTCGCCCGCCGTCATGGGCAAATGCATGGGCTGGACGGACTGGACGCACGCGCCGGATGTGCAGGCGACGCCGGGTGTTCCGGCGCTCTCGATCTGGGCGCTGGGCATGCTCGGGATGATCCTGCTGCGGGCGGGGGGCGCCGCGGCGAGCGCGGGCACAGGCTAGAAAGACTGGCAGGGGACGAGCAGGTTGTCCCTGCGGACCCGGTCGCATCTCGCCCGTTCGAAACCGGGGATCAAGGCGAGCGATCCTTCGGCGACCGTTGGCCGCTGCCCCCGCTACAGCGTCGATCTCCGATGCGACGCCCCGCCGCGCTGGGGCTCGTGCTTGCGTGGACGAATCGGCCGCGACCCGTGCGCAGGAGCGCTACGGGGATCCGCTGGCGCCGTAGGAGACCATCAAGACGATCAACATCGCAAAGATCGCGGTCATGATCGTCGTGTCGAGGATGCCCAGCGTGTGGTCTTCCTCGAGCAGCTCGATCAGCACGAAGAAGGTTGGAAAAAGGAAGAGCAGCAGGAAGATGTTCGAGAGCGAGAAGTCGATCGGGACATGTGGATGGCTCGGGTTGATCCACTGCTGGTAGATGCCGATTGCGATCAGCGTGTACGGCAGGACGAGGAACATCACCTGGGTGATTCCGCCAAAGGCGTTGGCCAGGGCGATGCCGTAGTCGCCTTTTCGATGGGACTTCCAGAGGATCACGTACTCGCTCATACCCGCGAAGATCGCCAGGATCAGCGCGGTGAGGATGCTGTTGAGTCCCAGATCGTCGATCGCCGCGTGCGCGAAATGCGCGACGCGTTCACCGCCCAGCACCGCGCCCGCGACGCCCGCGAGAAAGAGTCCGACGATCAGCATCCATGAGCTCTCGTGCACGTGTGCGTAGACGAGGGCTTTTCGTTCGGCGAGCGCTTCGGGCGACAACGCCAGGGAGTCGGCGACGACGGACTCCTCTTTCGCATAGCTGCCGACGAGCTTGTAGACGTAGACGCCGAATACGATCAGCAGCACGAGGCCGATCGCGATGAGGTCCGCCGCGTGGAAGGAATCCTTCGGATGGTGGTCGCCGTTGAAGGCGATCATCACGAGACCGAGGATCAGTCCGATGGCGGCGCCCGCGATCAGGATCTGGGTGCCGGCCTCGGTGATCGGGGCTGGCATCAGGAACTTGCCCTGCTGGTCCTTCGGTAGGAAGAAGGAGTAGACGCTGAACACGAAGGCGTTGTTGTAGATCGTGATCAGCGCGATCACGAAGGCCGTCAACGGACTGATGGGGATGACGAAGGCGATCACGACGAACTCGGGAAGCGTCGACAGGATCTCGGCGACCGTACCGGCGACATAGTGATCCCAGCGGAGCCGCGCGGCCATCCGTTCGGTGCTCGTGATGAAGGCGTCGCAGGCGGTCTGGATGAAGAGCAGACCGGCGATCAAAGATCCCAGTGTGAGGATCCAGACGGGCAGGCGTGCCTCGAAGACCTCGAGTCCGATCCAGAGCAGGATGCCGGCACCCACCCGCCGCGCCCAGGGTTGCTGGATCGCATGCCGGGCATTGCGCCGTCCGAACTCGTGGATCGAGAGGCGCGCCGGATCGAGCCCGACCTCGCGCAGCGCGCCTTCGACCTCGGGCGTGGTCTCCGCCAGCCCTGCGCGCAGAGGGGCAGCCCCGCGTCCCTCTTCAATTGCCATGGTCAGGCCTCACGAGTTCGTCAGTCGGCATGGATCCGTTCGTCTCGAATACGGCTCGATCTTCGAGGGGTCTGGACGCGTCGGCGCGTCCCTGGACAGACCGTATCGCAGTGAAGCGGAGGGGTGGGGCCGCGCCGCGCCCTCGGCCTGAATCACGTCGGGCTGGCGATCGAAAGCTCGATCGCAGACACCCTTGCGCAGCGAGGCGTCGATCTCGCCTCAAGCAGGGGGACGGCTGCGCGGTGATGGCGCACGCGTGTCGGAGCCCTGGTCCCGGGCGGGCCACCGGATGGGATCGATGTCATGGAGTGCGGTGGCCGTGGGCTTCTTCGTCGGGATCAGGAGTCGTTCGGGTTCGGGATGGCGGGGGTCGAGACCTGCTCGGCATGGACCGTGACGACGACGCGCCGGGCCCTGGGCGGATCGTAGGGGTAGACATCCCTGTCCATGTATTTCTTCGCGATCTGGTTCACGAAGGACCTGTCTTCGTCGGGCGCGATCTCGGCGACCCCGCGGATCTCCAGATAGCGGGTGGGGTCATCGGGATCGAGGACCGAGAGCGCGATCCGGGAATCGGCGCGCAGGTTGCGGACCTTCTTCGTTCCTTCTCGGGAGCTGAAGCGGATCTTCTCGCCATCCCAGGCGATGCTGACCGGATTGCAGGAGAGCCGTCCGTCGGGTCTCAAGGTCGCGACGCTCGCGAAGCAGCGCTTTTCGAGGATGTCCACATGGGTCGCAGGGATCTCGTCGCTGGCCATGGTGATGAGCCTTCCGATCGTTCGCATCTGCGCGTCGAGCGGAGACGATACCCACGGGTTCCGGCTTCCACCAATGGCGACCCGCATCGCGTCGCAGGGGACGAGACCTCGAAATCGGGGTACCAATGGTCGGTCTCCAGACCTCGAATCAGCCGGCAAAGCAGGAGGAAGAAGATGAGCGACAAGGAGATGGAGGAACGGCTTCGCGAGATGCTGGACCGTCAAGAGATCCATGACTGCATCGTGCGCTACTGCCGGGGTGTCGACCGACTCGATGCAGAGATGCTCTCCTCGGCCTACCACCCCGACGCGATCGATGACCACGGGATCTACGTCGGCCGGCCACATCGATTCGCGGACTACTTCCTCGCCTTCCACGAAAAGAGCCAGAAGGCCACGCAACACATCATCGCCAACCACTACTGCGAGCTCGATGGCGATACGGCGCATTGTGAGACCTACTGGATCTTCGCGGGCATGAATCGCGAGGGCCCGGAGCTGTCGCTCGGTGGCGGACGCTATATCGACCGGATGGAGCGGCGAGACGGACGTTGGGCGATTGCCGCACGCAAATGTCTCTACGACTGGCAGGGCAAGCCAGGCGACTATCGATTGTCGCCCGAGCAGCTGGCCATGATGTTCGGCGCGGGGCCGGCGACCCGCGATCGGAAGGATCCCTCCTACGAGCGGCCGCTCACGATCGACCCGGGGCGGATCGAGAATCCACCCCAGGGCGCGACGGAGTGATCCCTTCGTGTCGTTCGACGCGCAGCGCGCTATCAAGCGCCTCGAGTGCTTGCCGCTCGGAACTCCCCGACTCGAGGCAGGCGGTCCGATCAGCGGCCGTCGCCTTCGCCCTTGCCTTCGCCCGGAGCCCTGAATGACCGTGATTGCGATGCCGACTTCGGCCGACGACCTGAGCGTCGAAGTGTTGAATCCGCTGCTGCAGGCGCAGAGGCCCGACGTCTGCGTCGAAGCGTTCCGCGTGATCGAGTCCCATCTCTACGGCAGCGGCGAGGCCTCCA
This sequence comes from uncultured delta proteobacterium, assembly GCA_963698485.1. Lineage (GTDB taxonomy): Bacteria > Myxococcota_A > UBA9160 > UBA9160 > UBA4427 > UBA4427. Next base: position 120,251 of record CAVORA010000018.1, read on the forward strand.
CGGCGGGCCGCGTCGTCATCGAGCCGCGCTACCGCCCCGGCGCGCCGAAGGATCTCCCGAGACGCCTGGTCGTCAAGCTCGCGCGAACCGACGAGGAGGTCTGCCGCGACGGCGAGCACCAGGTCCGTGGCCTCTATGCCAACGAGGTCGCCGTCTACACGCGACTCGAGCCGCACCGCTTCCTGGAGGCGCCCAAGGCGCTCGGCGGTGCCTACGATCCGGTGAGCCAGACCTTCATGCTCATCCTGGAGGATCTGCGCGATCGCGGGGCCACGTTCCCGAACGTCACCGTCGAGACGAGCCTCGATCGTCTGCGCTGCCTGCTCGACATCCTCGCGAGCCTGCACGCGCGGTTCTGGAGCAGCCCGCTGCTGGAGACCGAGCTGTCGTGGATGGAGACCCACCTCCAGGGCGAGATCCACGACCTCTTCAACACGCCGAGCCGCGTGCCGGCGTCGATCGAGTACCTGGTGGAGACCGTCCAGTTCAAGCGCGAGATGGTCGAGCGTCTCGGCATGACGCCGCGAGGACTGCTCGAGGACATGCAGCGCGTCCAGCGTCATCAGGCCACGCTTGCCCAGACCGTCGTTCACGGCGACTGCCACCTCGGCAATACCTACACGCTGCCCGATGACCGTGCGGGGCTGCTCGATTGGCAGCTCTCGTCCCGGGGGTTCGCGATCCATGACGTCAGCTACATCCTGGCCACCGCGCTCTCGGTCGCGATGCGTCGGAGCCACGAGCGCGAGTTGCTCGACTACTACCGCGATCGACTGCAGTCTCACGGCGTTGCCGATCCGCCGGATCGCGAGATGCTTTGGGAAGAGTACCGACGTGGAATGGTCTGGTGCGTCTACATCGGTTGGCTCACGACGCCGGTGACGAATTATGGATGGGAGATCTGCGTCATGAACCACCTGCGCACCATGACGGCGTACGAAGATCTCGAGACCAGGGATCTCGTGGCGTCGATGCGTGACTGAGTCGGAAGAGGCGAGGGCGCAGCGACTGTGGCGCTCCCCTCGCCTCGATCTCTCGTGAGGCGATTCGCTGGGCCGCATGGCGGTCTCGTCGTTGCCGCGTGGTCGGGTCGATTTCCGCCATGACGGGCCGCGGCGGAGTGGCTGCGCGCGCGGGAACGCGGGAAGATGGAGACGGCGCTGCGGATCTTCAGGCAGCGCTCGCGCTCCAGCCGAGCTCTCGCGCCCGGGCGCGAGCCTGGGCGGGCACGTCGGCGACCACGAAGCGGTCGTGCAGCACCTGGACGCCGATCATGTGATTGAAGACGGCGTCCAGGGTGTTCCGGGTAGCCGGCGTCGTCTCCGGCGCGTCGTGGAGCGCGAAGAGTGCGGCGACCCCGTCCTTCGAGAGCAGACCCGCCTCGTCCAGGGTTCTGTCCGAGAGGTAGCGGTCGGCGAGCCCGCGCATCGCGGCCCATTTCTCGGGGTCGGTGTGCGCCGGCGGCGCCATGAAGGCGAACTTCTCCCGCTCGTAGAGCACCCGCGGCGGGCGGCTTCACGATGTGCTCGAGCTCGCCGAGCAGCGTCTGCTCCTCTGGTCGCTCTCTTCACCCGTTTGCCATCTGGATCCGGACGCGCAGGCTCTTGATCCCACCGACGTTCGCCGAGGCGAGGCGCTCGATCGGGCCCGTCCGCTCGATCGACGCGACGCGGCGGGCGAGGTGCCGCAGCACGAGCTCGATCTCGATGCGTGCGAGATGGGCGCCGAGGCAGACGTGCTCGCCGATTCCGAAGGCGAGGTGCGGATTCGAGCCGCGGTCGATCCGGAAGGCAAAGGGGTCCTCGAAGATCGACTCGTCGCGATTGGCGGACGGGTAGAAGAGGGCGACCGTCTCGCCTGCCGAGATCTTCGCTCCCTGGATCTCGACATCGCGCGCGGCGGTGCGCGCGTGATGGATGACGGGGCTCACGTAACGCAGGACCTCTTCGACCGCGGGTACTGCGCGCCTGGGGTCTCCGCGCAAGGCACGCCACTGCTCGGGGTGGTCGATCAGGGCGTGAACGCCGCCACTGATCGCATTCCGCGTCGTCTCGTTTCCGGCGACGATGAGGATCAGGTAGTAGGCGAGGAGCTCCGACTCTCCGATCGGCGCGCCGTCGATCTCGGCGCGGGCCAGCAGGCTCACGAGATCGTCTCCGGGCCGCGCGCGGCGCTCCTTTGCGAGATCTGCGAAGTACGCGTAGATCTCCGCCCGACCCCGGGCGATCGTCTGCTCCGGTGTCTCACCGGGAACCTGATACTCAGGGTCTGCAAAGCCGGTCATCGCGTGGGTCATGCCGTAGATCAGTGGCCAGTCCTCGCGCGGCAGGCCTAGCAGCCAGGCGATGATCAGGATCGGCATCGGCGCCGCGACCCGCTCGACGAAGTCGAGCTCGCTCTCCGAGCCGGGCTCTCCGAGGCCGTCCATCAGCTCGAGGGCGACATCCTCGATCGGAGCGCGCAGCCGCGAGAGTGCTCGCGGCGTGAAGTGGCGGCTCACGAGCTGCCGGTAGGTGCGATGTTCGGGCGGGTCCATGCTCGAGAGCGTGGGCGCCTTCGCCGACTCGTCCCCGCCGATCGACGCCTTGAAGCGGGGTCGGTTCGTAAACAGGTCCGGATCGCGCGAGATCCGGACGATGTCGGCGTGGCGAGTGATGGCCCAGTAGGGGATGCCCTCGTCCGGCTCGATCCAGCGGACGGGTGTCTCATGTCGCAGCCGGGTCCAGGCGTCATGCGGGTAGCCGTGGTGTCCATAGTGTCGGGCATCGAGCAGATGTTTCGGGGGCTGCACGGCTACGAGACCTCTGACCTGACGCCTGCTGCGCAGCTTCGCCGGTCGATACGGGGAGGAAGGTATTTCGTGTCCTTCACGTCGATCCAGCGATCCGCCTCGCCGGCCCTGAACGGCGCTCAACCCCCGTAGAAGACGTTGTCACCGAGCTCCTTCATCTCGAGGATCGCTTCGTCCGGGCGTCCACTGGGCTGCCTGGCCACGTGCGCCTCGACGACTTTGCCGATGAAGATGTGGTGGTCGCCCCGCTCGACGATCTCGACGACCTCGAGCTCGACGCTCGCGATCGCGTTGTCGAGGAGCGGCGCTCCGGTTGCTCCGCTCCGGTAGGGCTCGCCGCTGATGGTGTTGCCGTCCTTCTCCGCTGGCTTGAAGAAGCCGAAGGCGGCGCCCTGCTGGTCCTTGCCGAGCATGTTCAGGGCGAAGTGACCGGCGTCGCGCGCGACCTTGTAGGGCCCGGAATCGACCTTGACGCCGACGGCGACGAGCGGGGGCTGGAAGGCGGTCTGCGTCACCCAGTTGACCGTCGCAGCGGCGATCTCGTCGCCTTTTTCGGCGGTCATCACGTAGATGCCGTAGGGGATCATGCGGAGTGCGGTCTTCTTGGCGGTTTCATCCATCTTGGTCGGGATCCTTTTCTATCTCTGTCGGGCCTCTGTCGGGCCTCTCCTGGGCAGAGTCGGCGGGTTCAATGAATGGCATGTCACGTGCGGAGCCTGGCCCGACACAGCGGAAAGCCGGTCAGCAGGCCGAGGAGAAGGACACTCGCTGGGATGGAGAGTCCGGGAACACTGGGTGTGGTCACGGACCCGCTGACCGCTTCGATTCCCGTCGTGTTCGTGAGCGAGGCAGTCAGCGTGCTCGAAGCGTCGACTTCACCCGAGCCGCTCGCGGTCGCGACGACGAAGGCCCAGACGTAGAAGCTCTCGCCCGCTGGCACAGTGAAATCGAATTGCCGGGTCTCGCTGACGGGTCCCGGCGTTCCGTTGATGTCGATGTCGAACCCGCTCGGCCCGAGATTGTTGGCATAGGTCTCGAATCCGGGCCAGAGCTGGGCGGTCGACTCGAAGAGCATCGTGCCCGGATCGGTCGAGAACTCGAAGCCAGTCTCCTGGAAGAGATAGACGCGGGCCTCGAGGTCGTTGCTGCCGACGATGGTGGCGTCGAGCTGGAGGACCAGGGCGGTGTCGATCGGAGCCCCGGTGCCGTTCCTGTACTGCTGCACGCCCCAGGCGACCGCCTGAGCCCGATCGCTGCCGGCGATGGCGTGGACGCCTAGCGTGGGGATGTAGCCCGCGGCGTCGAGCGCCGCGGTCGCTTCACCGGTCGAGTTCTGCGCCGAGGTCAGCGTTGCGAACGAGGTGGCCACGTTGAGACCGCCATCGTTCGCGAACTGGAGGTTGCCTCCCGCGCCGGATCCTGTGCTGACCTGCACCTGAGTCCTCCAGAGCGACTGGCCGAGTGCCGGTCCGGCGCCGGCCAGCGCACCGAAGACCGCGACCAGGATAGGGAGGAGAGGGAGGAGAGAGCGTCGACGCATTGGAGATCCCGTATGGAGAGACATGCCGCTCGATCTCGCGACCCCGCCTCGAAGATCAGGATAGGGCAGGCCGCCGCTTGGCGACCAGGGAGTCACGGTCGAAGGGTTCCCGGTCGGCCGTGGGTTGCGGACGCCACCGAACCCGCACTCGGGCGCGAACGGGCTCGGATGTGGGTCCTCGCGCCCTCGGCCCTCGCGCGCTTCTCGCGCCTCTACCCGCGAGAGTTCCGCGCGAGCAGCACCGGCGTCGAGACCCGACTCATGCCAGCGCCATGACTCTCGATCAATCCCCTGGTGTCAGCTCGAAGAGCCAGATTTCGCCGCGGTTCACGGTGTCGACGGACATCGGTCGCTCGGCACCGATGTATTTCTCGTTGAATCGCTGGAGGACCGGGAGCAGCTGCGGGCCCTGCTGAATCCGTACGAGCTTGCGTGGATAGACCCGATCCTCGATCCGGAGCAGTGCTCGGCCGTCGAGGACGGCCTCGTGAGGCCATTGCTTCCAGAGCTTTCCGAGCAATGACTTCATGTACCCGCATGCGATGTACGCGCGTCCCTCGTGCTCGACGATCCACGTCGTGCGCGAACGCGCCGGTTCGAGGAGTTGGAACTCGACCTCATCGATGTCGCGCACGAAGGACCAGTCGGGCTCGGGGCCCTCATAGCGCTCGCCGCTCGTGAACGGGCCGCCGGGGATGATTCCGATCGGGCCATCCAAGGATCGGACGACCAGGAGCGCAACGGCGAGTGTGAGAAAAAGGAGCGCGATCGCCCGCACGACTTTCTGGGTTGCACCTTGCATGATAAGCCCTCGAATGGAACGACGAGCGAGTGTGCCGCAGCTCGCGATCGAGGGCTCACGCCGGGCCGGGCCGGGCCGTTTCGTCTCGTTCTGGGGCGATAGGCCTCCTCGAGTGCGGCTTCTGTCAGCGGAAACGATCCATGCAGGCACCTGCCTTCGAGTGTTCGTGTCACGGTGCAGGTCGGGCGCTGGTGATTCTCATGACGAGAGAACGTGCGACCCGGTCTGAAGCGTGACCAGCCACCGCTCGTTCGCGGGCGCGTCCGCGATGAAGCGATTCTCCTGGTGCTGCGTCTCGATCGACCCGTCGCTGGCCTCGACCTGCTCGTGTTCACTGGCGGGATCGGAGAGAGCTGTCCCGCCATGCATCGGGAGATCTGCGAAGGCCTCGCAGCGCTCGGCATCGAGCCCGAGCTTGAGCCGCTCGGGTCAGATCGAGCGCGCCCCGCGCTTGCGGCCGACGTAGACTCCAGGTCTGACAGAGGAGCAGACCATGCCGGACGATATTCCTTATGTGAGTTGGTTCCGCGACCTGACGGCCGATGACGTGTCGCGCGTCGGCGGCAAGAACGCATCGCTCGGAGAGATGTACCGGGAGCTGGCAGCGAAAGGCGTGCGCGTTCCGAACGGCTTCGCCATCAGCGCGCAGGCCTACCGGGACATGCTCGCGGAGGCCGGGGCCTGGGAACGACTCCACGTGCTGCTCGATGACCTCGACACGAGTGACGTCTCGGATCTGGCGCGTCGAGCACAGGCCGCCCGAGAGCTCGTCTACGGTGCCGGTCTCTCGGAGACCCTGCGTGTGCAGATCCTCGACGCCTATCATCAGCTGCGGGAGGAGTACGGACCGGATCTCAGCCTGGCCGTGCGCAGCTCGGCGACGGCCGAGGACCTCCCGACCGCGAGCTTCGCCGGCCAGCACGAGACCTTCCTGAACGTTCGTGGCGACGAGATGCTGCTCGACGCCTGCCGGCGCTGCTTCGCGTCGCTATTCCTGGATCGTGCGATCTCCTACCGCGTCGATCAGGGGTTCGATCACTTCAAGGTGTCGCTGTCGGTCGGAGTCATGAAGATGGTGCGCTCGGATCTCTCGGCGAGCGGCGTCCTGTTCACGCTCGACACGGAGTCGGGCTTTCGGGACGTGGTCTTCGTGACGGGGGCCTACGGGCTTGGCGAGAACGTCGTCCAGGGTGCTGTCGACCCGGACGAGTTCTACGTTCACAAGCCGACTTTCCGAGAGGGGCATCGCACCGTTCTGCGCCGGCTGCGGGGCGAGAAGCAGCTCAAGATGGTCTACGCCGGCCCGGGTCGCGGCGCGACGACGCGCAACCTTCCTACGGTCGCGGCCGAGCGAGAGCGCTTCTGTATCAGCGACGAGGAAGTGCTCCGCCTGGCGGAATACGCGATCACCATCGAGGATCACTACACCGAGCGATCCGGCGAGAGCCGGCCGATGGACATCGAGTGGGCCAAGGATGGAATCGACGGCGAGCTCTACATCGTGCAGGCACGACCGGAGACCGTCGCATCCCAGACCCGACCGACCCTGCTGGAGGATTATCACCTGACGGGCACGGGAAGCCCGCTCGTGACCGGTCGGTCCGTCGGCGCAAAGATCGCCAGCGGGCGCGTGCGGGTCGTCGCGCGGGTCGGATCAGCTCGACGAGTTCCAGGCCGGCGAAGTACTGGTCGCCGATACCACGACCCCCGACTGGGAGCCGGTGCTGAAGCGAGCGGCGGCCGTCGTGACCAACCGCGGCGGCCGCACCTGCCACGCCGCGATCGTCGCTCGCGAGCTGGGCATCCCGGCGGTGGTCGGAACCGAAGACGCCACGGCCGTCTTGCAGAGCGGGCAGACCGTGACCGTATCCTGCGCCGAGGGCGACGTGGGGCGGGTGTACGAAGGCGAGGTTCCCTTCGAGGTGGAGCGTGCCGACCTGAAGGACATACCGCGCCCCAGAACCAGCATCATGGTGAATCTCGGCAACCCGGAGCTCGCTTTCAAGACGAGCTTCCTGCCCAATGACGGGGTCGGGCTTGCCCGCATGGAGTTCATCATCAACGAGTCCATCAAGGTGCATCCCATGGCGCTCCTCCACCCCGAGCGAGTCGAAGACGCGGAGGAGCGCCGTCAGATCGACGCCTTGACCCGCTCCTATGATCGGCCCGGCCGACTTCTTCGTCGAGCGGCTCTCGGAAGGCGTCGGCACCATCGCCGCGGCATTCTACCCGAAGCCGGTGATCGTTCGTCTCTCGGACTTCAAGACCAACGAGTACGCCATCTCTGCTCGGTGGCCGCGCCTTCGAGCCCGAGGAAGCCAATCCGATGCTCGGGTTTCGCGGCGCGTCCCGCTATGCGCACCCGGCCTACGCCGACGGCTTCGCGCTCGAGTGTGCCGGCGATGCGACGGGTGCGCGACGAGATGGGTCTCACGAACGTGAAGCTCATGATTCCCGTTCTGCCGCCGGATCGAGGAGGCGGAACGTGTGCTCGCCGTGATGGCCGAGCACGGATCTGAGACGCGGCGAGCGCGGGCTCGAGATCTACGTGATGTGCGAGATCCCGAACAACGTGGTGCAGATCGATGCCTTCGCGCGAGCTCTTCGACGGCTTCTCGATCGGGTCGAACGACCTCACCCAGCTCGTCCTCGGCGTCGATCGGGACTCCGAGATCGTGGCCTTCGATTTCGACGAGCGGGATCCGGGCGTGCTCGAGATGATCCGACTCGCCGTCGAGGGCTGTCGACGCAACGGTCGACATTCCGGCATCTGCGGCCAGGCGCCTTCTGACTACCCCGAGTTCGCGCAAGCCCTGGTTCGGATGGGCATCGACTCCATCAGCCTCAACCCGGATTCCGTTCTCCGAACCACGACGCTCGTTCTGGAGCTCGAGAGGGCGCTCGCCTAGCGGATCGAGGCCTCAGAGCTCGAACTCCTGCTGGAAGTCCGGAATCTCGACTCGGGTGTCCTTCAGGTGCTTGGCGAACTTGGGCTTGACCTCTGGATCGCCGTGCACCAGAAAGGTCCTGCTCGGCGGACGTCTGCGCGTGCCAGCCGAGCAGCTCCGCCTGATCCGCGTGGGCGGAGAAGCCGTTGATCGTGTGGATCTTGGCGCGCACGGGCAGCTTCTCGCCGTAGATCGAGATCGGTCTGCGCGCCGTCGATGATGTGACGCGCGAGCGTGCCGTGCGCGGCGTAGCCCACGAAGATCACGCTGCTCTGCGCGCGTCCGATGTGGTGGCGCAGATGGTGCCGGACGCGTCCTCCGGTGCACATGCCCGACCCCGCCATGATGATGGCGCCGCCGCTGATCCGATTGATCGCCATCGACTCGGTCGCCTGTCGCGTGAAGCGCAGGCCCGGGAGATGAAACGGATCGCGCCCTTCCGAAGCAGCGCGTGTGTCTCCTCGTCGTAGCACTCCGGGTGTCGATCGAAGATCTCCGTCGCGGAGATCGCCATCGGCGAGTCGAGAAAGACGGACATCGACGACTCCAGTCGACCCGATTCGACGCCTTCGCGAAGGTAGTAGAGAAGCTCCTGGGCCCGCTCGAGCGCGAAGGTCGGGATGATCACGTTGCCGCCGCGACGGAACGTGTCGGAGATCGCCTCGTAGAGCTCGTCCACGGAGCGCTCGAGCGACCTGTGTCGCCGGTCTCCGTAGGTCGTCTCGATCACGACGTCATCCACGTCGGGAGCCGCCGTCGGATCCCGCAGGATCGGCCGTCCCGGGCCGCCGAGATCACCCGAGAAGAGCACGCGGCGACGACGCCCCTCCTCTTCGAGCTCGAGCAGCACGCTGGCCGATCCGAGGATGTGGCCTGCGTCGAGGAACGTCGCGCGGACGCCCGGTGCGATGTCGATCGGCGAGCCGTACGTGGCGGGACGCCCGAAGAGATCGCAGCTGTCGAGCACATCGAGGGTCGTGTACAGCGAGCCCTCCGGATCTGCCTCTCGGTCCTGCGACGCTTGCGTTCTTCGTGTTGCGGCGGCTGGTCGTGCTCGCCGTGTCGGCCCGCCGAGCCGCCTCCTCCTCCTGGATATGCGCCGAGTCGAGCATCACCAGCCGAGACGAGCTCGCGGGTGGCCGCGGTCGTGACGATCTCGCCCCGGAAGCCTTGCTTCACGAGCAGCGGGATCCGTCCGCAATGGTCCAGATGGCCGTGCGTCAGGAGCAGGTGATCGATGCTCTTCGGGTCGAAGCCGAAGGGCTCGTCGTTCTCCTCCTCGATCTCGTGTCCGCCCTGATACAGGCCACAGTCGACGAGGATTCGGGTGCCCGCGCACTCGATCAGATGACATGAGCCAGTAACGCCGCGGTCGGCACCATGAAAGGCGATCTTCATCGCTTCTCCTTCTCGATCGCAGGATTGCGTCAGGTCGTCGCGGCCCCGAAGAGCGGCCGACCCTTGGATACGTACCAGGACTGGATGCCATCCCAGATTTCACGAGCGTCGTCTGCGTACCAGAACAGCTCCCGGTCTTCCGGATCGATCACGCCCTCGTCGTGAAGGAAGTCGATGTCGAAGGCGCGGCGCCAGTAGTTCTGGCCGACGAGAACGACCGGGATCGGCTCGATCTTTCGAGTCTGGATCAGGGTCAACGTCTCGAAAAGCTCATCGAGCGTCCCCAGGCCACCCGGAAAAGCGACCAGCGCCCGGGCCCGCAGCAGGAAGTGCAGCTTGCGCAACGCGAAGTAGTGGAAGCGGAAGCAGAGGTCCGGAGTGATGTACGGGTTCGGGTACTGCTCGTGGGGCAGGTCGATGTTGAGTCCGATCGTTCTGGCGCCCGCGTCGTGCGCTCCCCGATTGGCCGCTTCCATGACGCCGGGCCCGCCGCCGGTCATGACGACCATCTGCGTGTCGTCCGGTCCGCCCCCCGACTCGCCGACCAGGCGGCCGAACTCGCGGGCGACCTCGTAGTATTGGCTCTTCTCGAGGATCCGCTCAGCCCGGGCCAGCTGCGAGGCGAGCACTCTGTCGCCGGGGTTCTCGCGAATCGCCTGCTGAAGCTCGTCGACGTTTCGGGCAGCGGCCCTCGGCTCGACGATGCGGGTTCCGCCGAAGACGACGATCGTATGATCGATCCCGTGTCGTATCAGCGACTCCTGGGTCTTCAGATAATCGATCTGGAGCCGAACGCTTCGGGTCTCCTCGGCCGTCAGGAAGTCGACGTCCTCGTCCGCCAGGCGATAGCTCTCGCTCTGGAGGATGCGTTCGACCTTCGCCGGCGCATCCGGGTCGTCGCTCTGGGCCTTCGGTGTCTGCCAGGGCAGGGGCTCGCGGCGTCGCGTCGAGGCCGCGGGCTTCGGGATACTCGGCGGATCCGATTCTATAGTCATCCTGTCCGCCTCTTTTTCGTGATGTCGCCGATCCGCGCGCGACCCTAATCAGCGCCTGGATCGAGGCAAGGGCTTCCGGTTAGCGTAACGGAGAATGGGCGGGCAGGGCGTGCGAGAGCGGTACTCGATGAGCTCGATGTCGGCGCTCGTGGCCGCGCTTCCGCTCGAGATCTCGATCGCTTCCAGCTCGCGAGGGAGGCGATCCGCCTAGGCTTCCCGCGCGCGCCGCTCCTGTCCCCGATAGACGAGCGCGAGCAGCGCCGGCGACAGGAAGATGTCGAATCCGAAGGCCAGCAGCACGGCGAGGGCGCTCAGCAGGCCGAAGTTGGCGACAGTCGCAGCGGACGCGAAGCCGTAGATCGAGAAGGCGCTGGTCAACACGACGGTCGTGAAGAGCAGCGCTCGGCCGGTGGTGCGCATCGTCTCTGCGGTCGCTTCCTCGACGCTCTTCGACACCAGGAAGTGGCTGCGAAATCCGTGCAGGATATGGATCGTGTCGTCGACCACGAGCCCGAGCGCGATCCCTCCGATCAGGACCGTGAAGATGTCGAGCGGCGCCCCGGACCAGCCCATCGCGCCCATGACGATCGCGATCGGCATCAGGTTGGGTGCCATGCTGACGAGACCGGTCCGCAGGCTGCCGATGAAGAGGATCATGAGCGGCGTGATGAGGAGGAACGCGAGCACGTAGGAACGGATCGACGTCTCGACGGTGAGCTGGGCCACGTGGGCGGCGAGGGCGTAGAAGCCTGTGATGGTGAGCCCCGCATCCCCTGCCAGCTCGCGCAGCCTCGGTGAGTGCGTCTGCAGGTAGACGAGATAGTTCGTGGCCTCGGTGTGCTCACCCTTCAGCGAGATGCGCGCGAGACGAAACTGGGAATCGACGACGTCTTCGAGATCGTCGCTGCCCGAGCTCTCGAAGAGGAAGAGCTCTTGCGCGAGAGTGCGTCGATCGTCGGCGATCTGGTAGTAGTCGGGCCGACCCTCATGCAGGGCTTGATGGATTTCCTTCGCGATGTCGACGACCGATGTCGTCTTGTGGAACGCGAAATCTTCTCCAGGGTGCTCCTCGACATAGCGCTGAATGGCTTCGATTCGCCGCAGGGTCTCGGGCTCGTGCAGACCGTTCTCCCGCCTCGTATCGAGGATGAGCTCCATCCCCGCGGCTCCACCGAGCGTTCGGTTCAGGTATTCGCTCGCGACCCGGGCGCGGTTGTCTTCGGGCAGCCACTCGAGGGGGTCGTAGCTCTGGCTGATGCGGGGAATGCCGGTGGCTGCCAGCGCGAGGATCGCGAGACTCGCGAGCAGAACGGGGATCGGATGGCGGGTCCCGAAGCGCCCGCAGGCCATCAAGATCCGCTCGGTCGGGAGGGTCTCGGCCAGGTCTCCGCCCAGCCTGCGAGGGCGGACCGGAGCCAGCGCGAGGCAAGCCGGGAGCAGCACGAGGGAGAGCGCCGAGGCGATCAGCACGCCGAGTGGCACGAAGATGCCGATGTCCCGGATCGGCGCCAGGCCCGAGGCCACGAACGACAGCATTCCGCCCGCCGTCGTGAGGCTGCTCATGAGGATGGCGGGCCCGGAGTGTCGCAGCGCGTGCTCGAGCGCTGCGCAGGACTCGCTGCCGCGATCGATGCCCTGGAAGAAGATCGCCAGCACATGGACCGAGAAGCCGACGCCGACCGCGAGGGTGAAGGAGGGGATGATCTGACTCACGAACGTCAGCGGTCGACCGATCCAGACCATCGCGCCCGCCGTCGCCACGACCGAGAGCCCGACCAGCAGCAGCGGCAACACGATCGCGACCCAGCGTCGGAACACGAGGCCGAGCAGAAAAGCGATCGCCAGCAGGGAGAGCAGCGAGAAGCGCACCATGTCGGAAGCCGTCTGGTCCTGGATCTCGAGATTGGTGACGGGCGAGCCCATCAGATGGATCACGGTATCAGGGCCCAGGCCGGCCGATGCGACGAACTCGTGCGCCCGCGCCACCAGCTCCGCCGTCTGCCAGCCCGCGAGGAAGAGGGGCTCCGAATCCTGGTCCATGCCGCCTTCCTCGAAGGCGTCGAAGACGTCGAGCTCCACGGGCTGATAGGTCATGGGCTCGATGACGATGCCCGTGGTCCGGCCGTCCTCGGAGAGATAGAGGTTCCGGTAGAAGGGATTCGCGGAAGCGATGCGCTCGGCGGCAGCGATCTCCGCGGGTCCTTCGGGCCAGTCCTCGAGCAGCTCGTCGACGATCAGCTGGTCGCCTTCGCCCCGCGTCTGGCGGGCGTTGACGAGGCTCTGCACCTCCTCGACCCACGGCAGCTCGTCCTCGAGGCGTTCGTGCAGAGCGCGCAGCGTCTCGAGAAACCCTGCATCGAAGACGCTTGGCGGTGTGATCGCGATGTACAGCATGTCGTCCCGGCCGAACTGCTCACGCAGCCGGTCATAGGCCACGCGGACGGGATCGCCTTGCTCGAGATAGCGATCGACATCGTTCTCGAACGCGATCTGTGGGAGCTTGATCGCCAGGCCCCCGATCCCGACGAGGACGACCAGGATCGTCACGATCGGGTGACGCCACGCGCCGAGACCCGCGCCAACGATGACGTCTTCGAGAAGGCGGCGGGGGGTTCTGGACGACGTCGGGCGCGGGCTCACGGGGATGGTCGGGCCTCGAAGAGAAGGACCTCGATTCGGTAGCACTGATCCGACCCGCATGCTCCGAGGCGAATCAGGCAGACAGCCCTCGCGCAGCGTGGATGGCGGGCTCGCCGAGACGTCATCGCCGCGTCGGTGTTTCGGCGAGGGCGGTGTGCGCGCGAGCCGAAATCGCGGACACTGAGGCCTCGACCGATGGAGGCCATGTGCACGGACTCGACTGGACGATCCTGGGTGTGTTCGTCCTGTGGGCGATCGTGTCCGGATTGCGCTCTCGGAGGCAGGCTTCCCTCGGTCTCGAGGAGTTCTTCCTGGCAGGGCTGCTCTCGATGGCGGCGACGCAGTTCGCGGCGGACACGCCGCTGCTGGTGATGGGCCTGATCGCGACCACGGGCGTCTTCGGTTGATGGCGCCGCTGGATCTACGGACTCGCGTTCCTGCTGCTGGCCTTCGTGTTGGCGCCCCGATGGCGACGGGCCGGGGTCTTGACGGATGCCGAGCTCGCTTAGCTTCGGGATTCGCGCGGCGCGGCCACGATCCTGCGCGTCGTGAAGGCCCTCTATCTCGGCACCCTCTTCAACAGCCTGGTGCTCGCGATGGTGCTCCTCGCGGCGCGCGAGATCTTCGAGCCCTTGCTGCTCTGGCATCTCTGGCTGCCCGGAGACGTCTTCGAGCTGGCCGAATCGATCGTGCGATTCGTCGGGGTGCCCTTTGCCTCCGCGCGTGAAGGCCCAGCAGTCATGGACGTCTGGATCCGTTCGACCGACAACCTGAATTCGCTCTTCCTGCTCGTTTCGCTCACGGCGGCCCGCTCCGTCCTCGGCGGACTGAGGGCCGTCGTGCGGACGGACCTGATGCAGCTCGGCTTGATGCTTGCGGCACTCGCTTCGACGATCGACAGCCATCTCGACTGGGGCGCCTCCTACCGGACGAACGATCTCTACGATCGCGTCTATTGCCGAGCCTGGCGTCGCCGCGTGCCGTCGGACCGTGCACTCGTCTGGGTGGCGCGCCTGTCGAAAGCCGCGATCCTGCTGCTGGCGCTCGCGATCCTGCCCAACCTCTCGTCGATCCAGCGAGCCTGGCATACGAGTCTGTTGTTGGGCGCTGGCGTCGGCGTGATCCTCGTGCTGCGCTCGATCTGGTGGCCCGTCGCCGCAGCCTGCGGATCCGAGGGGAGGGCCGACCGAGGGCGCCTGGCGATCGGTCTGGCCGCGACCGGGCTCGCAGCGTGGTCGGTCTTTGCCTCCCTCACCGCCCTGGGCAGCCTGCTGATCGGTAGCCCGGCTCCGAGCTGGATGCCCCATCGAGGGACCTGGCTGACGTTACTCCTCGTCACGGCGATCGCTGCGGCGCCGATCTGGATGCGTCTCGGCGCACGCGCCCGGGTGGGAGCGGAGGCGTAGACCGCCGACGTCGTCCTTCAGAGGCCCGGGCTCGTAGGAGTCTCGGAATTTCTAGGAGACCGCATCGAGTCCGTGTCGAATCGCGAGGAATTGGTCGTCGTCGACGATTCGCATCGCGAGATTGTCGCTTGCCGAGGTGATCACGAGTGAGGTGTCGACGCGGACCGTGCTGGCCGCATACGCGCCCGATACCGAAAACGTGCTCGGTTGGACATACAGCCCATCGATCTTTGCGAGTCGGAAGAACTCCTGGTGGATCTGATCGCGATGCTCGAATCGACCCGCCGTCTCTTCGACGATCCCTGCGGAAGGATCGCGAATCGTGATGTTGCTGCCGCAGCGCCCGACGATCGGCTTCGTCACGAATCCCTTGACGCGCAGCTCTTCCGTCGGCTCGTATTCGGTGTGGAGCAAGAAGGGATGGTTCGGAAACAAGCTCCAGAGAATCGGAAGAATCGCCTTGTTGCTGGTGACGAGCGTCCAGAGCGGCTCGTACACCATGACTTCGCTTCGCAGCAGCACGTCGACGAGACGGACGGCGCCGGTATGCGGTTCACCGGGCCGATAGCTGCGAAGCTTCTCTTCGTCGTCCTCACATTCCAGGCGGATCTGGTCGAGTGCAGTCTCCCATGCCCATGACTTCCAGACCCACCGGATCTGCGCGCCTCCCTCATCCAGGATGCCACCCTCGTCGGACCACGACAGGCCGGCGGTTCCGCAGATCAGGCGACTCTCGAGGCCGGCGCGTTCCATCGCCTCTTGCATGAAGAGCGCGTGATAGATCTCCTCCGGATCGTCATCGTGAAGAATGTGAACGATTCCTTCGATGCCACTCGCACGCCAGGCGTCACGCAGCCGATCGTGAAGCAACCCACCCGCGTCTCGACCCACGTCGCACCCGTTGTGGACGGCCCATTTACCCTGGATCTTGCCGCACTCGAGATAGCACGCAGCAGAATCGCAGTTGTACTCGTAGAGCTTCAGACCGCGATCGGTCATCGCAAAGTCGAATCGTCCCGTGATCATCTGATTATGCCGGTTGTCCCACGACTGATGGATCTTCGGCCAAAGGGAAGGAGGAATCCCGAAACGCGTCAGCAATGCGTCGTCTCGGAGCACGTAGTCGGTGGCGTGCATGAAGAGCGTATGGAGCTGATTCGTCGCTCTCTCCAGCTCTTCTTCGGCGCTTTCGGAGATCATGAAGTAGCGACGCTGGCGGTCGGGATCTTCGGAAAGATGGTGACCGTGCATGAACTCGACGAACGCCGCTTCGTCCGCATTCGCGAGATTCAGCCAGGCACGATCATCGGCGCCTGTCGCCTCGGCCTCGCGGCTGATCATGGTGAAGAGCTCCGGGTTGCGTTCTTCGATCGGGACGGCATCGGTGGGATCGTCTGTCTGGATCACCCATCCGAGAATCGTGGCGTCTGCGAATGAACTCTCGATCCAGTACTCGCCCGTGGGACTTCGCTTCGCCTTGATCTCTCGCGAGTAGTTCCGCCCGTTCGGCCAGATGCAATGATCGAAATTCTGCTCCGCGAAACGAACCCAGTTCGACTGCACTTCGACGACCACCGCGACATGGCCCGTCCGACCGAACTCTCCGCCCTCCGCCCAAACGAGAAGACAGCCCGGCTCCGGTGGGCGTCGCGAGCCGTTGGCGAAGGATCGCATGGGAAGCTGCTGGTTGTTTCGGACGTCCCGCACGGTCGTGAGATCGAAGATCTCGTACGCCATGCCGACATCGTCGAATATCAGGCCCTTGTTGATGTACATCCAACGACGCGCAAATTCGACGCACTGCCACTTGTGTCCAACGTAGATACCGTCGACATAGCTTCGATAGGCATGACGGTCGGGGAGGTCGATGTCCGTGGCGGTTGCGTAGTCGCTCGAATAGACCGGGACGTTGCCCGGTGCGACTCCCAGGAGGGTCCCGAACCGTGCGGGCTTGTGCTTCTTGCTCGATTGTGACAAGACGTCCACCTCCCCAACGACGTCGAATCCCAGTCGGTGGCTTGCGAATCTGGCGTGAACCGAGGGTGGTCAGGTGGTGTGATCGGGCTCTCTGATGACCCTGCGAACGGTGTGGTATCGCGACCGGCGTCTCGGCGTCAAGCCCCGGGCCGTTCACCCTCCCGGACTGGCTGCAAGGAGACGTCCGGGTGCGGCCCGTTGGCGCCCGCTGCTCGTCGCCGTGCCCTCTCCGGATCAGGCGGGTCCGCCTCCGGAGCAAGGCCGTCGCACGGGACGATTGGCTCGTGCCGTGGGTGAAGAACCGGACCGGACAGGCTCCGCGATGCCTAGCCCCGCCTCGACGCCCGGGCAGGGCGAGCTCGGGTTGGGTTCCTCCATCGCGCCCGAGAGGTCGATCCAGACGAGGCCGACTCCGAGAACGCGGGGCGTTCAGGCTTCCCTGCTAGGTGTGCCACCGACGCAGGGCGCTGGCGCGCCGAACCCGTTCCTGGGCGATCGCGATCGCGGCCTCGCGTGGCTGTCGACCGCTCGACCTGGCGCGTGCGAGGACGGCTTCCACGTTCGCGGTGATCTTCGACTCGATCGTGTCGAGTGCCTGCTGCTCGCTGCCCCCGTGGTATTCGACGGCGGCGCAGATGACGCCTCCGGCATTGGCAATGAAATCCGGGACGACGAGCACGCCGCGTTCATGAAGGATCTTCTCGGCCTCCGGCGTGAAAGGAATGTTCGCGCCCTGCAGGACCAGCCGCGTCGAGAGGCGGGCGACGTTGTCCCGGGTGACGACATCGGGACGCGCCGCGGGAATCCAGATCTCGCAGTCGACGTCGAGGATCTCGTCCCCCGCGCCTGCCTTTCCACTCGGGTGCTCCGCGACGCTTCGTCCGGCAGCCTTCAGCTCGTCGAGCGCCGCTAGCGAGAGGCCGCGGGGATCGATCGCGACGCCACCCGAGTCCGAGACCGCGACGATCGTGGCGCCGCGTTCCGCCAACAGGCGAGCGGCGTGCCGACCGACATTCCCATAGCCCTGGATCGCGACCCGCGCGCCCGAAAGCTCGAGACCGCAATCACGCGCGGCGACGTCCGCGCTGGCGGCGAGTCCGCGTCCGGTGGCGCCGATCTCGTCGAGCGGAATCCCCCCGATCTCGGTGGGGAGCCCGACCGAGCGGCCGATCTCATCGTGGATCCAGGCCATGCAGCGTTCGTTCGTCCCCATGTCGGGACCCGGGATGTAGGCATCCAGCTCGCGGATCGACTGCGCGAAGGCGCGGATCACGGGCTCCTTCCGGTCATCCGACCAATGCGGATCTCCGAACAACACGGCCTTGCCGCCGCCATGGCGCAGCCCGGCCGCCGCGTTCTTGAAAGTCATGGCCCGCGCCAGCCGGAACGCCTCCTCGGCGCTCACGTCCGGCGCCATGCGGACGCCACCGATCGAGGGGCCGGCCGATGTGTTGTCGACGGCGACGACTCCGCGCAGTCCGACCGCCGGATTGTGGACGTAGACGATCTTCTCCGGTCCCAGCTCGTCGGCCCAGTCCCAGGGATTCGACATCTCATTCCCTCCGTGGGTCCGATCCCGAGGATCGGACGGTGTGCTCTTCGCGGGCTCTGACCACGCTAGTCAGCTCGTTCGAGATCGGCTCGGAGCGCGCCCATGAAGCCCGCCGCCTCGGCGCCGGTGACCGCCCGGTGATCGAAGCTCAGCGAGAGCGGCAGCATCGTTCGGACCGTCGCGACGCCCTCGCGCGCCACGACGCGCGGCTCGATGCGACCGGCTCCGAGAATCGCGACCTGCGGCGGGACGATCACGAGCATCGCGTGGCGACCGCCGAGACGACCGAAATTCGAGAGTGTGAAGGTGGCCCCGTGCAGGTCGGCGGGCGTGAGCGACCGCTCTCGCGTCGCCCGGATCAGACGACCGATCCCGTCGCGCAGCGCCTCGGCGCTCGAGCGACCCACGTCCCGCAAGACGGGTGCGAAGAGTCCGTCGGGAGACTGGATCGCGATGGCGAGATCGAGCTTCGAGTGGAGGATCCGCGTCATGCGGTCTCCGTCGAGCCAGGCGTTGAGCGCGGGCTCGGCGGCGCAGGCCGCGGCCAGCGCGCGAATCAATCGCGGCATCACGTCGACCTCGGCACTCCACCATGCTTCGACCTCCGCTTCATCGAGCAGCGTGGCCGCAGCGACGGCGTCGTTCGATCGCGCCATGTTGCGCGCCATTGCCAGTCGAACCCCGCGAAGCGGCTCGCCCCCGATCGCGCCTGGGGGCTGCGGACGCGGGTGCTCCCGCTGCGGCGACAGCGCGATGGATCGCTCGACGTCGGCGCGGGTGATGACGCCCTCCGGACCGGTTCCCTCGATGCTCTCGAGCGCGATCCCGAGCGTGCGGGCACGCGCACGCGCGGCCGGAACCGCGCGGCGAGACGCTGCGGGGATGGAGCTCGCGCGCGGCTCCGCGACGCGCGGTCGTGCGGGGGGCGCCGAGGGCAGCGCGCCGACCACGGTTCCCGGATCCGTCTCCTCCGGTAGATCGAACTCGACCAGGGTCTCACCGGTCTGCAACCGATCGCCTGGCTGTCCGTGGAGCCGGGCGACGACGCCCGTCCACGGCGAAGTGACGTCGACCTCCGCCTTGTCTGTTTCGACCCGAGCGATCGCCTGGCCGGAGCGTACGTCGTCGCCTTCCGAGACGAGCCACTCGAGGAGCTCGGCCTCGCTGAGGCCTTCGCCGAGGTCGGGTAGCGCGAACATCCGTGACGTCGTCGAGTCAGGCATGGCCGATCATCCGTCAGTCATACGCAAGCGTGCGTCGCGTCGATTCGAGGATTCGCTCGACGCTCGGCATGTAGAGGGACTCGAGTCGCGGGTACGGCATGATCGTATCCCAGCCGGCCACGCGCTCGATCGGCGCGAGCAGGGAGGGGAGTGCTTCTTGGGCGAGGCGCGCGGCGATCTCGGCGCCGACTCCGCCCGCGCGCGGTGCCTCGTGAACGATGACGCAGCGCCCGGTTCGCTCGACGGAGGATCGGATCGTCTCCATGTCGAGGGGCTTCAGCGTGGCGACGTCGATCACCTCCGCGGAGACGTTCTCGTCCGAGAGCCGATCCGCCGCCGCGAGCGTCTCCATCATCGTCGCACCCCAGGACACCAGCGTGACGTCGCTTCCTTCGCGGAGCGTGAAGGCACGGTCGAGCGCCAGTGCTCGACCATCGTCCGCGACCTCCTCGCGGAGCGCGCGATAGAGACGCTTCGGTTCCAGGAAGACGACCGGGTCGGGGTCGGCGATCGCTGCGAGCAGCAGACCGTAGGCGCGGGTCGGGGACGAGGGGACGACGACGCGCAGACCCGGAAGATGGGCGAAGAGCGCCTCGGGGCTCTCCGAGTGGTGTTCGGGTGCGCGGATGCCTCCGCCATAGGGCGCCCGAAGGACCATCGGGCAGCTGAGGCGACCACGCGTGCGATTCCGGATTCTCGCAGCGTGATTCGCGAGCTGGTCGAGAGCGGTGTACGCGAATCCTGCGAACTGGATCTCGGCGATCGGCCGCATGCCCTGCGCCCCGAGTCCGACGGCGAGGCCCACGAGCAGCGCCTCCGAGAGCGGCGTATCTCGCACGCGTTCGTCGCCGAAACGAGCAGCGAGGCCGTCGCTGGTTCGGAAGACGCCCCCGTTCGCCCCGACGTCTTCGCCGAAGAGCAGCACTCGATCGTCCTGCTCCATCGCCCGGCCAAGCGCGAGCCGGATCGCTTCGACCATCGTCGACTCAGCCATCGGTGCCCCGCTCGGAGAGCACGCTCGCTCGCTGTGGCTCGAGGGCGGTTGGCAGCGTCTCGTAGAGGTAGCGAAAGAGCGCGTCGCCGGTCTGCGCGGGCTCGGCGAGGTAGCGCCCGACCTCCTCCTCGATCTCGGCTTGGCACTCCGCCTCCAGCCGGGTCTGGTCTGCGGGCGACCACAATCCTCGGCGTTCGAGGTGGAGGCGCAGACGCTCGATCGGATCCTCGTCGCGATGAGCGTCGACCTCCTCCTGCGGGCGATACCGGCGCGCATCGTCCGACGTGGTGTGGTCCGACATCCGGTAGGTGAGTGCTTCGATGAGACTCGCTCCTTGACCCGCCCGGGCGCGTTCGATCGCCTCGCGTACGGCCGCCTCGACCGCGAGCACGTCGTTGCCGTCGACCTGCTCGCCCGGCAGGCCAGCGGCCACGGCCTTCTGGGCGAGGGTCGCGGCTGCAGTCTGGGTCTGGCGGGGAACCGAGATTGCCCACTGGTTGTTCATCACGACGAAGACGACCGGCAGGCGCCAGACGCCGGACACGTTCAACGCCTCGTAGAAGTCGCCCTTCGAGGTGGCTCCGTCGCCTAACATGCAGACCACGGCTCGGGCCTCGCCTCGGAGCTGCAGGGCCAGAGCGACACCCGCCGCGTGCGGCGCCTGGCTGCCGACCGGGATGCAGACGGGAAGGTCCTCGCGTGGCCCTGCATAGTCGGAGCCGCGCTCGTCTCCGCCCCAGAAGAGCAGGAGCTCACGGATCGTCACGCCACGGAGGAGCTGCGCGCCATGCTCGCGAAACGAGGGAACGAAGACGTCGTCCGATTGCATCGCACTCGCGACGCCCACGGCGACCGCCTCCTGCCCGAGCGAAGAGGCGTATGTCCCGAGCTGGCCTGAGCGCTGGAGCGCGACGGCCCGGGCATCGAAGAGCCGCGTTCGGACGAGCGCGCGAAGTCGTGCACGAAGGGCGTCCGCGACCTGGGGAAGGGACGAATCGTCGCCGTCGACGGGTCTACCTTGCGGGTCGAGGAGGCGACGGCACGTGATCTCGAATCGTTCGACGATCGTTCGCATGCCCTGGGCAGAGCAAGAGTCGTGCCGCAGCTTGACGCCTGCTTCCTCCCTCTCGCGTCGGCCGAGGCCGCCGGAGTGGCGTCGTGAGACAAAGCGGCACAGGTCGGGGCGGCCGACCTCCGCTGGTCGGCGGAGTCGACCTTCGACGCGGCGAGGGCGACCGCAAAGCTCGGCCATGCCTCGTTCGCCGGAAGGGGTCGGGGCGCCCCTGTCGGCTTCATTCCTTCGCCGAGCGGTCGATCCCGCTGAGGTCCGTGCGAGCGTGATGTGTTCGTCGAGTCAGGCTTCTCCGCCCACTGCCGCTATTCGGCCACGAAGACCGACACCTCCTCCGCGTTCACGTGTTCGATCTCGGCGTCCTTCGACTTTTCTTCTGCGGCGACGAGCCCGATGCTGTCAGAGGTCGCGTCCTGGAATCGCAGGGTCACCGGGTCGAAGCCGAATAGGCTCACGATCTGCCCCAGCACCGTCGGGAATCGACCGGACAGACCCGCCCCGAGCGGAACCGTCGCGACGCGATGGTCCACCACGGTGTCGAAGACGCGGAGGGTCCGTCCGTCCGGAGTCGTGCCCTCACCGGTCTGGATGGCGATCCAGCCGAGGCGCTCGACGCCATGCCCTTCCGTGCTCGCCTCCTCGGCTTGCAGAGCCATGCGAAAGCCGAGCGGCGTTCGACCGGAGATGCGCAGCGTGACGGGCTGTGGGTCGTTCTCCGTCATCACCGACGCGAATACCCCCGGAACCGCCGGGAAGGGGAGGGCGAAGGAGATGTCCTGGAGGCCCTCCCTCACGATGGCCGACGAATCCGTGTAGCCGGCCTCCAGGATGAGGCCCGCGAGGCTCTGGATTCCACGATCCGCGACGAGATAGAACAAGCGCTCCTTCAAGTGTGTGCCGTCGAGGTAGTCCCACTCCTGGAATCTCACCTCGAAAGCGTTGGCGCGGACATTGCGCACGCGCAGGACTCCCGGCTCGGGGCCTACTCGCGAGACCGGGCCGACGACCACGACTGGATCGTCGTATTCCCGCGCGAGGGGGATCGTGTGCCAGAGGTCGTCGATCCGGTCGACGGTCCCCCACTCGAGGTCCGCACCGTGGCCGGGCGCCGTGCGGCGAACCGACGCGGGCGAGATGCCTTCGGTCGTCATCGCCTGGGCGAAGACCTGCGCGCCGATCGCCAGGTAGGCCAGCGTCTCGTCAGGATGGTCGAGCGCGACATCGACGGAGCTCTCCTCTTGCATCGCGAGGGAGCCGCTCAAGATCGGCACGGACAGATGACCCGCCACGACCCGACGCACGAGGTAGGGGAGGGCGTTCGATGCCGAGAGCAGCTCGCCCGATCCCGCTGGCGACGAGACGGCGAGATATCCGATGCGCTCGTTGCCATGCAGCCCGTCGGCGCCGTCCTCCTCCATGATGGCGGTCTCGAATCCGGCTTCGGTGACGTCGCGCGCGCGCACGACGACGGGGTCTTCCTCGCGCTGCGCCTGCACGCTGAGGAATAACAGCGGCGGTTCGGGGAAGGGCTCGTTGAAGCTCTGGGCGAAGAATGTACTGGCCTCCGAGACCTCGATGCTGCCGATTTCCCACTCGCTGCCGTCCGGCAGGACGTGACGACCAGGAGCCAGAATCAAGTAGGAGACGGCCTCAGCGGCGTGTTCTCCGTCCAGGTAGTTCCATTCGCGGAAGCGCACCAGAAAGCCGTCGGAGTCGGCCGACTCGAGTCGCAGCACGCCGGGGTCCGGGTCCCGTCGCGTCGCGGGGCCCAGAATCACGATCGGCTCCACGAAGGATGAGGCAGCCGTCACCTGAACGAGGGAGTCACTGGCCTCGACGAGCCCCAGGTCGGCGAAGGGCACGGAGTCTGCGTCCACGAGCGTCGCGAGCGGCGGCGGTGCCTGAGCGATCGTCGTCGCCGGCTCGGCGGCTTCGCAGCCAAAGATCGGGGCGAGGAATCGATACACGGCGTCATGGGCAGACGAGGAGCGTCCATGGGCCTCGTGCCACTCCAGGCGAGCAGCGAGGACCTTGCAGATCGAATGGTGCGGTCGATGCCGAGCGCTGCGCTGCCATCTGCGCGGGTGATCGATGCGCCGAGAGCCGGACTGCGACTTACGAGGATGACTCGTATGCTGGGTGCTCCCTTTGTGTTTCTCGAATGATTGCCGCTTCTCTGCGCTCGCGGTCGCGGGCAGGAGCGTCAGGCAGAGGCTCAGTCCGAGACCGAGAAGGGTCTGGCCATGCGTGTATGGAATCATCGGGTTCCCGCCTCGTTGGCACCGCTGGACCCCTCCACGCACAGCCTTTCAGGAGCGCTCATCCTATTCGGCGGCGATCCGACTGCGGCGCGTGATCCAGGTCACCTGGTCGTCGGGCCTCGAGCGAATCGACCGGCATCCTCTGGGCAGCTCGGACGAAGTCAAGAGGAAGTGGCTCGCCCTCACGCGCTTGCCCTCCCGGGTCGGAAGAGGTCCTCGACTAGCGAGACCGGGCGGCGAGTGCCGTCGAGCCCAGGGCGGATCGTGACGCCGAATCGCGCGCCCACGCATGGGCCGGAAAGCCCGGCTCGTTACACTCGCGGGCGAAGGCCGCGTGAGCGACGCCGGGCGGGAGTGGATTCGATGCCGGAAACACATGATCTATGGGTTCGAGGGGGTTTGATCGTCGATGGGACGGGCGGCGAGCCCTTCGCGGGCGACGTGCTGGTCGATGACGGGAAGATCGCGAGGGTTACACACGGTACGGCCGGCGATGTGCGTGCGCTCGAGACGATCGATGCGAGCGGAATGCTGGTCACGCCGGGCTTCGTCGACGTCCATACGCATTACGATGGTCAGGCAACCTGGGACGAACAGCTCGGGCCCTCTTGCTGGCATGGAGTGACGACGATCGTGATGGGGAATTGCGGGGTGGGCTTCGCGCCGGTCGTTCCGGGTCGGGAGCAGACGCTGATCGAACAGATGGAAGGCGTCGAGGACATTCCCGGGACGGCGCTCGCAGAGGGCATCGATTGGCGCTGGGAGACTTTTCCGGAATACCTCGACGCGCTCTCCGAGCGGCAATTCATGCTGGATGTCGGGACGCAGGTTCCCCACGCGGCGGTCCGCGCATACGTCATGGGCGAACGCGCCGGTGAGATCGAGCCGACGGACGCCGATCTCGACAAGATGACCGCGATCGTGCGGGAGGGGATCGAGGCGGGTGCGCTCGGCGTATCGACCTCGCGCATCCTCTCCCATCGAACCAGTCGCGGGGAAGAGGTGCCGGGAACTTTCGCGGATGAGCGCGAGCTCGAGGCGATCGCGAGAGTCCTGGGCGATCTCGGAACCGGCGTGTTCGAAGTGGTCCCGGGCGGCATGGACGGTGAGGTCAGCTCGCGAGCTCACGCGGAGATCGAATGGATGGGCCGGCTCGCGAAGGAGACGGGCCGTCCCGTGACTTTTTCGCTGGTGCAGACCCATGCCGAGCTCGACCGTTTCAAGTTCCTGCTCGCACGGTCTGAAGAGCTGCGGGCGCAGGGGGTGCCGCTCTATCCTCAGGTCGCGAATCGGGCAACAGGCATCCTGATGGGCCTGCAGACCGACGAGCACACGTTTTCGACTCGGGCGAGCTATCGAGAGATTGCCCATCTGCCGCTCGCGGAGCGCGTCGCACGGATGAAGGATCCGACGTTGAAGGCGCGGATCCTGGCAGATCCGATCGAGCCCTACGACCACCCACTTTCGGCGATGGTCCACCAGGGCTACGGGAATCTGCTGCCTCTCGGTGTCCGATTCGACATGGAGCCCCTGGCGGAGGACACGATCGAGAATCGCGCACTACGAGAAGGGCGGGAGCCCGAAGAGCTCGTCTATGACCTGCTTCTCGAAGCGGAGGGCCGGGCCTTCCTGCTCTTTCCCTTCACCAACTATTTCAGGTTCAGTCTGGACGATGTGCACGAGATGCTGACGCATCCGGCCTCGGTCTGGGGGCTCGGTGACGGGGGCGCTCATTGCGGCGTGGCCTGCGACGCGGGCGGCCCCACCCTGATGCTGACGCATTGGGTTCGCGACCGGACGCGGGGGCCGCGCATTCCGCTCTCGGAGGCCGTTCGGATGATGACGCGGGATCCGGCTGCGCTCTACGGCCTGGCGGATCGGGGGCAGCTCGTTCCGGGACTCCGTGCCGACATGAACGTGATCGACCACGAGAAGCTCGAAATCGAGCTACCCGAGATGATCTTCGATCTCCCCGCTGCGGGACGGCGCATCATGCAGCGTGCCAAGGGGTACCATCGGACGATCGTTGCCGGTGTCGTGACGATCGAGGACGACCAGGCGACGGGCGCGCTTCCCGGACGACTCATCCGCGGGGCACGCGCCGGCTCAGCCTGACGAGGACCCGATCTGCGTTCCTTCGATCGCTTCTGTGCTCGACCGAATCAGGCCGCCGCCCTTACACGCGGTTGCGTAACACCTCGCCTGGCAGACCGCCCTGGTACTCCTCGGCCCGGTAGAGCTCGTGCCCAGCGACGATGGTTGCTTCGACGCCGGTAGCGGTCGCGACGAATCTTCTGCAGTCACCGGGCAGGTCGTGCACGGACACGGGCTCGTTGGCGCCTACGGTGTCCGGGTCGAAGAGGACCAGATCCGCGGACGCTCCTGCGGCGATGCCTCCGCGGCCTTCGAGGCCCCAGAAATCGGTGACACCGAGGTGATCTTTCGGACGGCCTCTTCGAGGGTCAAGGCCCGAGTCTGCCCGTTTGCGCATCGAGCTGGATTGAAAACGTCATCCGTCGCTCATGGCTGCTTCACCGACGCTCGTCGATGACATAGTCTCGCATCCTGAAGAAACGACTGTTCAGCCAATGCTCGAAGCCGGTTGCAGGTCGGAGTCCCGGTGCGTCCCCGTGACTGTCGAAGTAGTAGCTGTGGGCAGTGCCGCATCGGCCCCCGAATAGCACCATTTCCTTTCGACGCCTGATGACCTTCTCGAAATCGCGTTCGTGTGCCGACCGCTTCACCTCGATCCGGTTGGCGCCGCGCCTTCGCGCCTCTCGGAGGCATCGCGTCAGATGCTTGCTCTGGGTGTCGATCATCGAGAAATACGAAGCCCCGGCGGCGGAATACGGGCCCATGAAGAGAAAGAGATTCGGAAAGCCGGGCACCGTCGCGCCCTGGTAGGCCTGGAACCGATTCTCCTCCCAGTAGGCTCCGAGATCGACGCCGTCGCGTCCGATCAGGGCGTAGCCGGGCATGCATCTGCGGTTGAACACGTTGTAGCCCGTGGCACAGATGATGACATCGACCTCTCGAACGCGGCCATCCGCCGTGATCAGGCCCTTGTCGCAGATTCGATCGATCGGATCCGTGATGAGATCTACGTTCGGGCGATTCAGCGTCGAGTAGAAGGAGTTCGAAAAGCTCGGGCGTTTGCAGAAGAAGCTGTAGTCCGGGACCAGCTTCTCGGCGAGCTCGGGGTCATCGATTTCTCTGTGGATGTATTCCCTGGCCTTCTTCTCGATCCAGGCGAAGATCCAGGGGAAGCGCGTGTAGTGGACGAGTCCCGGACCCATCGACAGCTCTATGAAGAGATTCGTGAGCCAACGAATGAGCACCTGAATGAAGGGCGCGCGTTGGAAGAGGCTTCGAACGGAATCGGGAAGCTTCGGATTGGGCTTGGGTAGCAGCCAGATCGCCGTACGCTGGTAGATGTCGAGCCGTTCGAGCGACTCCGCGAGGGCGGGAACGAGCTGGATGGCCGTGGCGCCGGTCCCGATCATCGCGACTCGCTTGCCCGAGAGATCGCATTCGGGATTCCATTGGGCGCTGTGGATCAGCTCGCCCTCGAAGTCTTCGACCCCCTTGATGTCGGGCATCTTCGGAATCGTGAGCAGTCCGGTCGCGTTGACGAGGTAGCGCGAAACGAGCGTGTCGCCGCAAGCGAGAGACACACGCCACACGTTGGCCTCGGTGTCGTACTCGGCTCTCTCGACCTCAGCCAGGCAGCGTGTTCGTCGGACCAGGTCGTATTTCTCTGCGCAGCGAAGGGTGTAGTCGCGCATCTCGCGACCCGTTGGATAGACCTGCGACCAGTCCGGCTTCATCTCGAAGGGAAAGGAGTAGATGAAGAAGGGCATGTCGACCTCGAGTCCGGGATAGTCCGTCTGGACCCAGGTCCCGCCGGCTTGCCTCTCGCGCTCGAGGATCAGGAAATCCGAGATGCCCATCTTCTCGAGCGCGACGGCGGCACCGATTCCTGAGAAGCCGGAGCCTATGATGAGCACCTCGTGGTCGATTGCGGTGATCGAGGAGCCGGACGGTCGGGGCTGATGGGGCTGGATCGCGGCGCTCATCTGGGTCTTCCTCGATGCTCGTAGTGAATGGCGTTCTTCTGCCCGCCGCCCACAGCGATGGCATCGCCGGTGATGGCAATCGACTTCGGTGAGGCGAGGAAAGCCACCACCCAGGCGACCTCGCGTGCGTCTACGAAGTGGTGGATCGGGTTGGCCTGGGCGATCTCCTCTTCGAGCCCGGCTTCGGTCAGGCCTCGGCGCGTCGCTTCTCGCGCAACGGCCTCGATCGTGCGCTCGGTGCGTGTGGCCCCCGGGTGAACGACCGTGACGTGGCTCTCGACCGCGGTTCCCTCGAAGAATCGGGGATTGCCCGAGGTCAGCATCCGGATCGCGTTGAGGCACGTGAAGTCCGCGGGCTCGCTGCGATCGAGGTGGTCGTGTTCGACGAGCTGCCAGGCTTCAGGCAGCACCCCCGTCATGTCCGTGACATCCCGATGACCTATGTCGGCAGCGAGCATCGCGTTGACTCTCGACCTGCGCGGCAAAAGCTTCCGATCGAAGGCGAGCGCGTTCATCGGGTCGTCGGCTCAATACGCAGACAGGCCTCCCTCGGCCGGGATGACCGCGCCGGTGACCATTCGTGATTCGTCTGAGGCCAGGAAGAGCGCCACGTTCGCAATGTCGATGGGCTGTCCCATACCGAAGGGATGGTCTTCGTCCAGGGTGGCTCCCTCGGCGTTCTCGCCGAAACGCTGCTGGATTCGCTCGGAGAGGACGATTCCCGGGCAGATCGCATTGGCTCGGACGCGCTGTCGGCCGTAGGTTCCTGCGATGGCCTTCGTGAGCGAGAGGATGGCTCCTTTTGCAGAGGCATAGACGTGCATCGGATGGCCACCCTGGATCGCCACGAGCGAAGAAGAATTGATGATCGAGCCTCCCCCGGAACGGATCAGCTGCGGTATCGCATGACGGCAGCAGAGCATCGTGCCTTCGAGGTCGAGAGACAGCGTCCTCTTGTAGACAGACCAATCGACTTCGGTGATCGGGGCATCGATCGCGAGCGAGCCACCGGCACAGTTGTAGAGCACGTCGAGGCGTCCATAGCGCTCGGCAGCCTTGCTTACGGCGCGTTCGACGCTCTCCTCCTGCGTGACGTCGGTTTCGACGAACCAGGCCTCGCCTCCGGCGGCCCGGACAGTCTCGACGGTCGCCGATCCGAGGGAGGTGTCGATCTCGGCGACGATCACGCGTGCGCCTTCTTCCGCGAATCGCACGGCTGAGGCGCGGCCGATTCCTGATCCGGCGCCCGTGATGAGGGCTGTCTTGTCTTTGAGGCGATCCATCCATCCCTCTGTCCGACGACTGGGTTCGGGCTTTCCGGCGTCGCGCCGCCGCTGCAGGGACATTCTTGAAAGTACGTTATCAGGTCGTCAAGCATTTTCGAGAATGCGGATTCTTGGGTCGTGTCGAAGGACGCTCGTTCCAGCCGCATCAAGGGCAGCCGTTGAGTGGCGCTGAGGGAGGAAGGAAAGCAACGGAGGCGCCAGCGGATTCTGGACGCCGCGGTCGACATGCTCTGCGACGAAGGGCTGTCCGGACACACGGTCGCGAGAATCGCCGAATGCGCCCGGGCGAGCATGGCGACCCTTTGCAACTTGACCGGCCCGGTCGAGGAGATCATCGCAGAGATGGTCACGCGCCGCTGGCTCGGCTTGATGCGTATGGACACGCGTCTGCACCAGCCGAAGAGATCGCCACGCCCGTCGAAAGAGTCGGCTCGTTCGTCCTGCCGGCACTCCTCAGGAGGACCGTCTCCTCCGCGATCGTCGTCGAACACGGAGTCGACGCCATCCGATCCTGAGCACTGCGCGTTGGCCGAGCGGCTCAGCCGTCGGTCGATTCAGTGATAGTCGCGATCGCCCGGCATCAGCTGCCAGTTGCGCAGATTCTGGATCTCGGGCTCGTACGTCTTCCCGCTCAGATCGACATGGTTCTTCGAGCGGTAGGGAATGAACCCGTTCCGATGGAACAGGCCCCAATGCCGCCAGCTCGGCGGAGCAAAGAAGTTCAGATACGCCGAGCCGGCCTCCCGCGCGGTCGCGAACACCGCGGAGAGGAGCTCGAAGGCACGCGGGCTCGGGCTCTCCTCGACTGCGAACTCGGACAGCGTCGCCCCACCGTCCGCCAGGCGGAGAACTGCATAGCCCATGGGTCGTTCCCCCTCGACCAGAGCGAGCCCGACATAACGTTCTTCTGGATGATCGAGGTAGCGCCAGTTCAGGAAGTCGGCGTTATGAGGGCACCAGAATTTCGGAAAGGCCATACAGCGTTCGGTGACGTCATCGAAATCGACGCTGAATCGCCCGATTTCCTCGACTTGAACGCCCGTTGCAATCGCGCTTCGGGATGCGCGCCGCTGCCACCTCGACAGAATCGGATTCGCGATGACACCGGCGAGCTTTGCAATCGGCCCGGGCGCTCCGAATCGCGCGAGCATCGCCCCCGCGTCGAAGACGACGAGGCCACCCCTCAGCGCGCCGGCGAGATCGTCTGCATTTCCCGCCTTGCGCTCGACGATGCGGGAGCTCTTGTTCGGTCCCGAAATGCTGGCGCCTTCGTCCCACCAAGGATGCAGCCGCGAGACCTGCCGCCTGACCGCGGTGAGCCCCTTTCGCTGCCAATGTGGGGCCGTCACGTGATCGCCGGAGAGCATCCCCCGGAGCGGCTCCTGCCCTCGCCAGATCGGCCAGGGAAAGTGCGTGCCCGCCTTGAGGATCTCCCCACTGGCGCGCTCGAGGACGATCCAGGACCGGGCTCGTCCGTAGGGGTTGTCCCGATAGAGCCAGTCGTAGAGCGGCCGCGGCCGCTTCCTGCCGAAAGCTGCGTCGACCAGGTCATAGATGCGCTCGAAGTCGTCGGGATGCGCGCGCCGCACCTCGAAGCGTCGATCTTCGGGCTCTGCTTCGACTGGTATTCGCATCCATTCGTCGAAGGGATCTTCGGGGGTCGGAATCAAGTCTTAGCTCCGCGTAAGGGGATCGTTCCCGATCATCTCCGGGACCCGCATGATCCTGAACGCATCATGCTTCGTCCGCAAGCCCGGGGCCCGTGGAATCCGGACGGGACCGGCCACGGAGGCTGGATCTTCGCAACCCGACCACCGTGGCGTCCTGTGCCTCGACGATCACGAGGGTCTGCACGGGACGCATTTCCTCTCCTCCTACGAGCGGCGGCCGCCCGAGTCCTCGTGAGCGCTAACTTCGCGCGATGGCAATCCAAACCCTGATTCGCGCCGGACTCCTCGTCGACGGGACGGCTGGTCCTGCGCGCCGGACGGACCTTTCGGTCGCCGACGGCGCAGTCGTCGGGGTCGGTGCTCCGGGGCGCCGGGAGACTTCCGACCGAACGGGGGGGGCGTTCGGGCTGGCGGTCGGCATGGCCCTCAGTGGGTGTGTCTTCGCGATCAGGGGCTGGCTGTGATGACGCGCCTGTCGACGGCTCGTTGGCTTTCGGTGGTCGTCCTCCTGGTCTCGCTCGCGGGTTCGGCCCAAAGCGCGGACGTGCAGGTCCCGCTGTGGCTGGACCGGCCCTTTCTCGAGTCCCTGCTTCGTGATCGGGTCTTCACGGGCGAAGGCCAGCGGCTGCGGCTGAGCGGTGACGCAGCGGGTTGTCAGATTCTCGAGCTGAGCCGGCCGCGAGTTCGGATCCGCGGCGGGCGGATGCGCACGCGCGTCGATGCGCTCGCGCGGGTCGGACAGACCGTCGGCGATCGCTGCCTCAGGCTCCTCGATTGGCAGGGGCAGCTCGAGCTCGAGCAGCAGGCGGTCGTGGGCTCGGACCGGCGCAGTCTCGATCTTCAGATGGCGTCGTGGCGTGCCCTCCGGCCCGACGGCTCTCCCGACACGTTGTCGAATCACGTTGGCCATCTTCTCGAGCAGCTGCTGCCGGACGCCCTGAAACGGGTTCGAGTCGGGCTCGAGGGACCGCTCGCCGATCTCGAGGCGCTGCTGAGTCTCTTCGTGACAGAGCGCGAAGCCTCCCGCGTCGACGGCCTGCTGAAGGACATCTCGATCGCGGCGGTCGAGATACGCGACGATCGAGTCGCCGTGAGCCTTCACCTGCCAGCGCCGGCGGCGATCGGACCGCCAAGCGACGAGCCGCGCCTTTCCGCGGCCGAACGCGCGCGATTGCAGGCGCGCCTCGAGGATTTCGATGCCTTCCTCACCTTCGTCGTCCAGCGCTTGACCGACGACGCGACCTCGCCCGAGCAGCGGGATGTGCTGCTCGACGCGTTGCTGGAGGCGCGCATCCGCCTGGTCGAGATCCTGGCGGATCCTGAGCCTTCGGATCGCGATCCCGTCCGTCTGCTCTTTGCGGAGACCTGGGATCGGCTGAGTGGCACATTCCGCGAGCTGGCAGCGCGGCAGAGCGATCACGCGGGCGCCCTCCGCGTCCTCACGTTCGTGGGCGGCGGTGATCTGCTGCGTGCACTCGACGGCCTCGGGCCGACGACGGGCCTCGATGTCTCGCGTCAGGGACTGCGACGACTGGCGAGGAGCCTGATCACCCAAGAAGAGGCTGGCGATCCGCTCGAGCTGGACGAGCGCGTGGACCCGGCCCTGCGTCGCGCGCTCGGCTTTGGCGCTCCCGTTCCGCCTCCGGAGACCGTCGACGAGCAGTCGTGGCTCGATTGGCTCGTCAAGCCCGCGCGCGCAGCGGAGGGCCTGGATCGCGCGCTCGTGCAGAAGCTGAACCGATGGGTGCCGAACAAGCAGAGCGTGAATACGTATCTGCCGATGGTGGGGCAGGTGCTCGATCATGTCGTGTCGGAGCAGCTTCGCAGCAAGGAGCTCGACCGCAGGTACCACGGCCAGTTCCGGCTGCTGGTCCTCGCGACGGCCTGGCAGGAGAGCTGCTGGCGCCAATTCGTGGCTCGCAAGGACAAGCGCGTACCGCTCGAGTCGCGAAGCGGCGACCTGGGCATGATGCAGATCAATCCGCGAGTGTGGCGCGGGTTCTACGACCTGCACGGGCTCAAGTGGGATCTCGTCTACAACGCGCGCGCCGGGGCCGACATCCTCGAACACTTTCTGGTCCGGTACTCGCTGCGGCACCGCGAGCACGAGAAGACGGGGCGACTCGAGAGCCTGGCGCGATCTGCCTACGCCGCCTACAACGGCGGTCCGCGTGAGTACGATCGCTATCGCCGCACGTCGGCGTCGGCGCGTGCCAAGAAGGTCGATGGACTCTTCTACGAGAAGTACCAGGCGATTCGGAGCCGCGGCGAGGCCGCCGTCAAGATTTGTTTCGACTGAGCGAAGCGGACGACTTCGATTCCATGCCGAGATTTCGAGTCAGCCGACTCGAATCACCGATCACTCCCCCACCAATCGGTCGAGCGCAACGCGGTCGATCTCGCGCAGGCCTTCCACGTTCGTCAGGATCACGACGCCCGTTCGGGTCGCGCGATCGAAGCCCAGGAAAGTGGAGAAGCCTCCGGTCCCGCCGTTATGCCAGGTCGCAGTTCGACCGTTTCGACGGGTCAAGACCCAACCGAGTCCCATCTCGCTCGTCTCGTTCATCTGGAAGCCCGCGGGCTCCTGGGCAAGGCAGCTCGCCGCCGAGACCAGACCCGTCCGGTCACAAGCGGCCATGGAGCCGGCCAGCAAACGGATTCCGTCCTGGATGCTGCCACGAAGCGCACCCGCCGGCGCGAAGGAGTCGAAGGACCAGTGGGTGGCCGCGCGACCGCGACGCGTTCGTGGTGGCGCGATCTCGGAGCTCGACCATCCATCGAGCGTCGCGGAGTCCATGTCGAACGGCTCGAGAATCCCGTCGGCGACCAGTGCCTCATACGACCGCCCCGTCCGCTGCTCGAGGATCTCTCCCAGGATCGCGAAGCCGTAGTTCGAATATCGCCATCGAGCGCCGACCTGTGGCCTGGATGTCCGCCGCATCCCATCGACGAGCTGCTCTTCTCCATAGCCGCCGAAGGGGTCGTGCAGCTGCCCGGTCAAGACGATCGAGACGGGTCCCAGATTCGGCGGCCACCCCGAGAGACCCGCGGAGTGTGTCGAGAGATGCCGAACAGTGACCTCGCTCCACTGCGGACCCCTCGCCGATTCGGGGAGATACGAATTGATGCTCCGATCGAGATCGAGCGTGTCTTCGAGAACGAGCTGAGCGACGAGATGGGTGGTGATGATCTTCGTGATCGACCCGAACTCGAAGAGCGTGTGTTCCGTGAGATCTCTGCGACCGACCAGGGCGAGCGAGACGCGATCGCCCTCGACGAGGCCGATCGCTGCTCCCGTCTCCGCGCCCGGCAGAATCGCGGCCACGTCGAGAGCGAGCGATTCGAGGACGGGTGATCCCCCGGCGATCACGCGTATCGCAGCCAGATCGTCGGATCGTGGGGGCGACGAGAGACAACCCGCGTAGCAAAGCGCCCAGAGTGACAGGGCGGAGCGCATCCGATGGCCGATGGATCGATGGATCTGCTTCACGCCAGAACCATACATCCGTCCGAGAACGACCAACAGCGAGGCTTCGACCATGATTGCGGAGCGCGCGACGGAGGCTGTCTTCGTGACGGTTTCGAGCGGCACGGGCCACTGGTTTCGCCCAGGCGGCGTGCGCGAAGATGCTCGGGACGACGATCGAGACGACCACCATGGCCAGCATCAGCCCGCCGGGACCGCGAAGACGGCGATGAAGGCGAGCGCGAGAGCGACGAGTGCCATGCCCGACTCGCTGCGCAGCGGAGCGGCTCACGCTGATCGCCACCAGGCATTGCAGCAGGTAGTAGAAGGCGAAGGCTCGGGAGGCGAGGGCGAGGATCTCGAGCGTGTCGGCGGACCAGGTCAGCATGATGGCCCCACCCCCGACGAGAACGTATCCGAATCGCTCTCTCAGATGCTGATGCGTCGCCTCCTCCAGATTGCCCGTCGCGGCCAACGTGTCGGCCACGGCCGCCGAGAACTGGCTGAGCGCGGCGGCAACGATCAACGGCACGCCGAGCCAGGTCGCCGCGACACCCACCATGGCAATCAAGCTGTTGTCGTCGTACTCGCCGTTCAAGGCGTGCACCACGGGCAGCGCCAGGGCGACGAACGCGACATAGACTGAGGTCGACACGATCTGCGACCAGCGCGAGGCACGGACTCGCGTCTCCGCATCGAACACCGCTCCCAGATAACGTGGCGTTTCGAACCCCTGAACGACGATCAGCGTTCCGGCCACGATCGTCAGCACCTCCCACGGCGTGTGATTGGGCGCCTCGGGCCATACGAAGCCTGCGGTCGATTGCCAGGCGGTCCAGTCGTAGAGCATGAAGCCCCCGAAGAGCAGGGCGATGATCCCGAGTGTGACGTAGAGCGCCCACTCTTCGAGCGCCTCGAGCACAGCGAGCCCCCGGACGACGCCGATCCCGATGATGACCGCGATCACCGCGCTCGTCAGCAGATTCTCATTGAGCTCCGTATCGGCATGAAAGCCGCCTAGCACGAAGGCGGCGAGAATATGGATGTAGAGACAGACGGAGATGATGTACGCGAGCACGAGGGCGAGATCCGAGGCCCGTTCGAAGGACAGAGTCGCCTCGCCCGGCGCGCCGGCCAGAACCGGCTCCGCATGCTTGATGTTGAAACGCAGCACGCTTCCAACTGCATAGGCAAGCGCGCAGACGCCTATCATGGCATGGACCGAGTAGGTCCCTACAGCACCGACCAGAATCGGCACGATCACCAGGAATCCGCTTCCGAAGATCGAGGCCAGAGGCGTGCTGGTCGCCTCGGCAAGTGTCTTCATCGAGTTGGCCAACGCGTCATTCTGCCGGATCCCTGACGCAGTCACGCAAAGGGACGCCAAGGTGAGGTCTCATGCCGCACGAAATGACCCTCGAGCGGCCGCGGCAGAGCGAGTGCGCGCAGTCTAGTTCATCGCGGAAGAAGGTCGTATGCGGGGCCGAGAACATCTGATCCGGTCGATTCGCGAGGTCTACTTCGTGGCCTCGCTCGTCGCAGTCGTGAAGCTTTCCCGGATGGTTACGGGCGGGCTTCGGGCGATGTATGGCGGGCCCTGTCAGGCAATGCCACGCGACATCAGACCCGATCGTCCGGACCGGGCGTTCGCCACGACCGTAGCGCCGGGATGCGCCACGCGATCAGTCCCGTCACGGCGAGACAGGCCGCGCCGCCGAACAGGACCGTGAAGGTCGCGCTCGTGAGCGCTGCGAGGAAGCCCGACTCGACGTCTCCGAGCTGATTGGATGCGCCGATGAAGACCATGTTGACGGAGCTGACGCGGCCGCGCAGGTCATCTGGCGTCGAGAGCTGGATCAAGGTGTGGCGGGTGATCATGCTGATCTGGTCCGCCATGCCTGCGACCGCGAGCGCCGCGATCGAGAGAGTGAAGTCGCGGGAGAGGCCGAACACGATCGTGGCGACGCCGAAGGTCGTGACGGACAGGAGAAGCGCGCGGCCCGGCCGAGTGATCGGGGGTCGCACGACCAGCCAGAGCGCCATCAGGTACTGCCCCCCTTGCAGCGAGCCGGCCAGGACCCCGTAGCCTCGGGGACCGACCTCGAGGATGTCCTTGGCGAAGACCGGGAGCAGGACCGTCACGCTCGCAAAGAGCACGGCGAACATGTCGAGGGTCATCGAGCCCCAGATCACCGGTCGCCGCCGCACGAATCGGAGCCCCTCGGCGATGGCGCCCAGACTGACGGTTCGGCCGGTCGAATCGTGGCGGGGGGTCGATACCGCCAGGAAGCTCGCGACGGCAAGCGTACTGCCGACGATCTGCGCGACATAGCAGGCTTCGATTCCGAAGGCGGCGACGAGGAGCCCGGTCAGGACGGGCCCGCTGACCCAGCCCAGACCTCGGACCGCCGACTGGACGGTGACCGCGCTCTGGAAGCGCTCGGCGGGCAGGAGCGTGGGCAGCAGGGCCGAGGCGGCCGGCGCTTCGAAGGCGACGCAGATGGCCAGAAAGGCGATCGCGGCATACATGGCCAGCAGCGGCGTCTGCCCGTCGGCGCTCGCGAGCCAGAGGCCGAGCCCACAGAGGATCTCGCCCGTGAACGCGAGCAGGACGATCCGCTTGCGATCGTGGACGTCGGCGATCGCGCCCGCCAGCGGGCTCAGCAGCAGGACGGGCGCGAACTGCACGGCGCCGATCAGTCCGAGATAGAAGGCCGAGCCGGTCTGCTCGAAGATCTGCCATTGCAGGGACGAGCGCAGCAGCATCATCCCCAGCGATGACAGGAACCGGCTGGCGATGAACCATCGGACGTTCGCACTGCGCAGGACCGTGAGGGCGGCGGACTGGGCCAGGACAGCTCCTCGGGGCAGGGGGCCCTGCCGCATGACCGCGGCAGGCGTCCCGAACCGCTACTGCATGACTGGATTAGAGGCGTTCGAAGATCGCCGCGATGCCCTGGCCTCCACCGATGCACATCGACACCAGGCCGTAGCGGCCACTCGTGCGCTGTAGCTCGTACAGAGTCTTGACGGTCAGGATCGAACCGGTCGCGCCGATCGGATGACCGAGCGAGATTCCGCTGCCGTTCGGGTTGACCTTGTCCATTGGCAGGTCGAGGTCCTTGACCACCGCCAGGGCCTGCGCCGCGAAGGCTTCGTTCAGCTCGATCACGTCCAGATCGGCCACTTTCAGTCCGGCACGTTCCAGCACCTTCTCGATCGCGGGAGTCGGCCCTATGCCCATGTACCTGGGGTCCACACCGGAATGGGCATACGCGACCAGGCGCATGGCCGGCGTGAGACCCCTGGCTTGCGCGGCCTGGCGTTCCATCAGGACCACGGCGGCAGCGGCATCGTTGATGCCCGAGGAATTTCCGGCGGTCACCATGCCGTCTTTCTTGAACACGGTGCGCAGCTTGCTCATGCCTTCGAGGGTGGAATCGCCCCGCACGTGCTCGTCGGTCTCGAAGATCACCGAGCCCTTACGGGTCTTGATCTCGATCGGCAGGATCTGATCCTTGAACCGTCCTTCGGCGATCGCGGCCGCCGCACGTTGATGACTCTCGACCGCCAGGGCGTCCTGCTCCTCGCGGCTGATGCCCCATTTCTCGGCGACGTTCTCGGCGGTCACGCCCATGTGGCAGGCATCGAAGGGATCGGACAGAGCGCCGGTCAACGGATCGATCAGCTTGCCGTCGCCCATGCGCTGGCCCCAGCGACCGCCGGGGAGCCAGTAGGTCGATCGGCTCATGTTCTCGGCGCCACCCGCGACCGCGGTCTCACAATCACCGACCATGATCGCCTGCGCGGCCAGCACGATGGACTGGAGCCCGCTGCCGCATAGCCGGTTGACGGTGAAGGCCGGGGTCTCCTTCGGCAGGCCGCCGTTCAGTGCCGCATAGCGGCTGATGTACATGTCCCGGACGTCGCCGTGGATCACGTTGCCGATGGCGACGTGCCCGATCTCTTCCGGCTCGAGCCCGGAGCGGGCGACCGATTCCCTGACGACTGCGGCCGCCAGATCGACCGTCGGCATGTCCTTCAAGGCACCGCCGAAATCGCCGATCGCGGTGCGGACACCACTCAAGACCACGACTTCCCGTATCTCCGCCATTTCGATCCCCTGGATAGTGCCCATGATCGGGGTCAGACCGGGACGACCAGCCCGAGCCCGCCCGCTGCGATCAGAGAATTGTGCCGGTCGGCTGCTCAGGCCGGTGGCGCATCGACCTTGTAGAGCTTTGCGGCGTTGTCGAAGAGTAGCTTTCGGCGCAGCGCCGGCTTCGCCTTTCCGAGCCCGGCCTCGATCTTTTCGCGAACGTCTCCATAGAGACAGACGGGATGAGGGTAGTCCGTCTCGAAGAGGATGTTGTCGACGGGGAGCTTGTCGAGCATGTGCGCAGGCGCGTATTCCTCGAACCAATAACAGCCGTAGACCTGCCGCGCGAAATACTCGCTCGGCAGCAGCTCGAACTCCGGTCGGTCGCGTCGCAGCTGGCCGTAGCCGAAGGTGTGATCCGCCGCCTCGAGCAGGAAGGGGATGAAGCCGATCCCGCTCTCGACCGAGACGAATTTCAGATCGGGGTAGCGCGGCAGGACGCCCGAGAAGAGCAGGTCCACGATCTGGCGGCCGTTCTCGAGGAAGAGTCCGATCGCGGTCTGGGCATTGATGCCGCCCGGTCCGTAGAGCGCGAGCCGCTCCGGCGTCCAGTCGGAGGACGTGAACTCGCCCGAACCGATGTGGAAGCTGACGGGGAGATCGTGCGCCTGGGCGCATTCCCAGAGCGGATTCCAGTGGGGGCTCGCGAGCGAGGGCTGGCCATGATCTTGCGGGGCACCCGTGAAGAGCACGCCCTTGTGTCCCGCCCTGGCGCAACGCTCGATCTCCTCGACGCAGGCCGGCACGTCCCAGAAGGGCATCGACGAGATCGGGATGAAGCGATCTCGTGCCGGAGCGCACCAATCCGTCAAGAAGTCGTTGTAGGCCCGAACGCAGGCGAGCATCAGCTCGGGGCTCTCGAGATTCAGGAAGGCCTGGGAGCCGAATCCGCTGACGTTCGGATAGAGCGCCATCGCCCAGATTCGCAGAGAGTCCATGTACTCGAGACGTGCGTACGGATCGTGCGCGGCCTTGGGGATCTCATCGAAGCCGGAGGGCGCGGCGGGGAAGGGCTCGGGCCAACCCGCGACCGCTGTATGTCCGACCGGCGTGCTGGCTTGCTGCTTCGGGCCGATCACCCAGTTCTCGAAGCCCGACTGCTCGTTGCGCACGATCTTCGGCGCCTGGTCGTGCCACTTCTTCGGCAGTCGGCTCGTGAACAGGTCAGGCGGCTCCGAGATATGCGTGTCGCAGTCGATCACCCAGTCGAGGGTGGGGGACTGCGTCGCGTCGACTCGTGGAGCTGTCATGGTTGGGCCTCTCTGATGCGATTGGAGCTCGAAGACCGCGGTCGCCAGGCTCCTCTAGAAGATGATCGTTCGTTTCACGCTCGGAGATTTCGGGCGGTCGGGGGAATCAACCGATCGCGTAGTCCTCGAAGCGCGGCCTCGACATCTCGTCCGTGAAGCGGCCGAAGGGGAAGGGCCAGACGAAGGGGATCCCGCGATCGTCCAGATACCAGCTGCGACAGCCGGTTGCCCAGACCGTGTGCTTGGCCGCTTCCTCGCGTTCCTGCTCGAAGCGGGCGGCGGCCTCCGGACTCGGACACGCCCAGTCCTTGCCTGATTCGAGAAGATGATCGACGAGCTGCATGAGATAGGCGCATTCCATCTCGGCGGTTCGGATCAGTGAGAAGTTTCCGACCGGGCTGTTCGGCCCGTTCAGCATGAAGAAGTTCGGGAAGCCGGGAACCGTCACGGACAGGTATGCCGACGGCCGCTCCTTCCAGACGTCGTCGAGCAGGACCCCGTCGAGACCTCGCACGGTCATGGGGCGAACGAAGGCATCCACCTTGAAGCCTGTCGCGCAGACCAGCACGTCGAGCTCGTGAAGGCGGCCATCCTGGGTGCGAACGCCGCCGGCTTCGATGCGCTCGATCGGCTCCGTGATCAGCTCGGCCTGAGGCACCTGGATCGAATCGTAGAAATTGTGCGACACGACGAGCCGCTTGCAGGCGGGCGTGTAGTCGGGCCGAAGCTTCTCGCGCAGAACGGGATCCTTGATCTCCGTGTCGAGCTTCTCGTTGCACACCTGGCGCATGCCCTCGAAGATCGCGGAGTCGGGGTCGAGCACCTGCTCGCCGAAGCCCGCATGGAAGGACGCATCGAGCTCGTCGTGAAGCGCCTCGAGCGCTTCGGGGTTCGCGCGAAACCGGGCGCGTTGCTCCTCGTCGTATTCGACCTGCTCGACCGGGACGACCCACTGCGCCGTGCGCTGGAAGAGCGTGAAGTGGCCCGCACGCGGGGCCAGGGCACCGGTGATCTGCACGCCGCTCGAGCCGTTGCCGATCACGCCGATGCGCTTTCCGTCGAGCGGGACCGAGTGATCCCAGCGCGCGCTGTGGAAGAGGGCGCCTTCGAAGTCTTCGAGACCCGCGATGTCGGGCATCTGCGGGTGATGCAGGATGCCGGTCGCGGCGATCACCCAGTCGTAGTGCCCCACGAAACCGGAGCCGCCCTCGACCTCCCAGTGATCCCCCTGCCATTCACAGCGTACGACGGGCTCTCCGAAGCGGGTCGACTTGTCGAGCTCGTAGCGCTTCGCGACTCCCTCGAAGTAGTCCTGGATCTCGTTGCCGGGCGAGGCGAGGTAGTGCCAGTCTGGATTCAGCTCGAAGGAGTAGGAATAGAGATGCGAGGGGACGTCGCAGGCGATGCCCGGGTAGGTGTTCTCGCGCCAGGTTCCGCCCACGCGGTCCGCTTTCTCGAAGATCGTGAAGTCGTGTCCGGCCTCGCGGACCTTGATGGCGGCGAGGATGCCGGACATGCCGGCACCGATGATGGCGAAGTTGCTCTT
The DNA here is from genome assembly GCA_963698485.1 of uncultured delta proteobacterium. Taxonomy (GTDB): domain Bacteria; phylum Myxococcota_A; class UBA9160; order UBA9160; family UBA4427; genus UBA4427. The sequence goes on from CAVORA010000018.1 coordinate 161,303, forward strand.
GTGTTCCGAAGCCATGACTTTCCTCTCGAATGATTTGATGTGGGAGCGGGGATCGTGCTCGCTGGGACCCTGCAGCGACCGTGGCCATGGGCCGCCGCCCAACCATGCGACACGAGTCCATCCGCCTCCTCCGAACCCTGAACCGCCCCTTCTCCGGGGCAGGCCGAGTCGCGCTCCGCCCACGAAGTCGGGAGTAGATCACTATACAGAATTGTACTGCGGTACAAAAAGCTGCCGAGCGCCAATCCTGCCCGACTCGGGCCGTGAGGGGCAGAGGGGCCCGCGTCGGCGGTCTCCCCCAGAGAGGCCGCCCCGGTCTCGCTCTTCGAAGGCCTGGCAGCCAGTGCACTCACGACGCGATATCTGTCGTTCAGAATATTCGAGCCCTGGAGCAAGGCTTCTCGATGGCGTCCAGGTTCCCGAACACGAGCACGCGCGCGCGATCGCCAGATCGGCGAGACCACCGCAGAGGGTACGAGCTGCCTCAGTGGCAGCCTGAAGGCTCCGGTCAAAGAGTCCTCGACTCCGCCCGGGCCGGATCGGATGCTCTTCGCGCCCCGGTCGCTGTTTGCATTGGTCGGGATCGTGAAGCGGAGATCGACTTCGCCACGATCTGGAGCCGGGCTGGAGAGGGTGATTCTGAGACCCGGAAAGCCAGAGCCCGTCGCCCCTGGTCGAAGAAAGGAATTTGCGTCACTTCTGCATCGCTCCGAGTCACTGACTGACGAGGACTCAGATCTGCGGGCTTCTCGAGGGCCGGCTGAATCTCGTTCTTGCTTCCAGCGAAGGGAATGGTGAAGGTCATGCGCTCGCTCGTGCTGTTGATGTTGCTTCTGTCGCCGCCCGTCGCGTTTGTGGCGGGCCTGCCAGCCGGCTCCGCTCATGCGGCGTCCTTTCGAACACTCGACTTTCGTCCCGCCGCCATCTCCGGGGACGGACTCGTCGTCGTGGGCGAGCGCTCGCGCTGGTCCGTGACCGCGGGGCACCTTGGAATCGGCGTTCCGGCGCAAGGAGAATCGATCGTATCGATCGAGGATGTGAGCTTCGACGGGTCGCGAGTCGTGGGTGGGGCGAGGATCGATCGTTTCATCGTCCCCGTGACGGACGCGTTCCAATCCAATGGGACGCGTCCGCAGGCTTCAGCTTCAGCGGGCTAGCACCCGACCGGGATCTCGTGGTCGCCACGGCGATCTCGCCGAATCAGGCCTTCGTCGTCGGGGCTGCATCGGAGGGCGGCCCTGTCGCCCCGATCTCGTGGACCGGCAGCGGCGGTGTCGATTTCCTCGACCGCCTCGATCCGAATCGGTCGGCTGCGGCGCGCGGTGTATCCGATGGCGGGATCGCCGTCGGGTACAGCGAGACCATTCTGGGTCGACAGGCGGCCCGCTGGAACCCGGATGGCAGCGTCGCGGGGCTCGGGGATCTGGACGGTGGTCTCTTCCTGAGCGAAGCGCTCGCGATCTCCGCCGACGGCACGACGATCGTAGGCCTGGGCGTCGCGAATCTGGACGACCAGGCGGTCCGGTGGGGAGCGGATCTCCAGATCGAGAGTCTGGGTCGCGTCGATGGCTACACTGCCGCCTCCCGAGCCAATGCGGTGTCGGCCGACGGCACGTCGATCGTCGGGCGCGCCTCGTCGGGGCCCTCCGATCCCGACCCCTTCCAGAACACGGCCTTTCTTTGGACCGAGTCGGAGGGCATGCAGAACCTGGCGGTTCTCCTGGCAACCTCGGGACTCGATCTCGCCGGCTGGACGCTCGAAGACGCGACCGGGATCTCGGCGGACGGCCGGTCGATCGTCGGTACGGCCATCGATCCGAGCGGCGTGACCCGGGGCTATCTGGCTGTGATCCCCGAGCCGTCATTCGCTTTGTTGTTAGGCCTTGGCCTGGCGGGGCTGGCGGGCTCGCAGCGTCATGCCAGGGGGCGGCAGACGGGCGTCAGGTGAGCTACGTCGCCGGTCCATTCCGTGAGTTCGACGTGCCCGAGCCGGGATTCGCGACCGGCCTCGCTGCAGGCATCGCACTGATGGCGATCGCACTTCGGCGGGCACCTCGGGCCTAGCAGCCCCGGCTCCCGCGGCGATCCGCGCAGTGCATCTCTCGCGGAGGCGATGGGGCAGGACGCGTACGGCGACGCCTGAACGCCAATAAAGCGAGTACGCCGCTCGAGATCATCAGCGATCCGGCGGGCTCTGGCGCTTCGATGAGGCCAGTCGGATGCAGGCATCCGTCGTCGTCTGGATAGTCGATGAGCAAGTCACCATCGTCATCGAGCCCGTTATCGCACTGAAAGATGGCTCCCCGCTCGTCCGGATCTCCTGGGTCCGCGCAACCCGGGTCATCGGGATAGTCGAAGAGCGAGTCGCCATCGTCATCGAGCCCGTTGTCGCACGCAACGCCTTCCTCCCTCTCGTCGGGGTCATTCAGATCCTTGCAGCCGGGATCGGCCAGATCCACGAGTCCGTCGAGGTCATCGTCCAGGCCATCGCCACAATCAGGGGTATCGATCACCTCGAGGATTTCGTCTCGATAGGCGAAGAGGTCGATGGTGATTCCGTCGTTGCCATAGAGTGACGTGTCCGCGGGTTGGTTTTCGGGCACTGCGCGAGCAAACAGGATGCCTGCCAGCTCGGCGTCGATTCCGCTTCCAACGAACGCGGCACCGCCGGAGTCTCCGTTGATGATGTCCGCTTCGTGCTCTCCCGTCACGGGCGAGGGAATATCGTCGAAGTTGGTCCGGAAGGACCGGGTACCCAGGACCGTCACGTCAGCCCTGGAGACGACATTCGTGCCCCACCTCATCGCCCGACCGGCTCCCCATTCCCAGCCATCCGTTCCCATCCAGGTGGTCGGTGCACCGCGATTACGACCGTTGCCAATCATCGTAATGAACGTGTTCATGCTCATCGGTGCGTTCGATAGAACGAGATCCGGCAATGGGGGCCGGTCGATGAGCTTGAAGGCGATCAAGTCGGTGAGGCTCCCATCCGGGTTCTGAAAACGAAACTTGGAATCGGCCAGCGGCTCATAGACGATGCCACCCAGCTCGATCGGACCCACGCCCACGTGGTTCGTCGTCAAGACCCAGCCGTTGCGCACGTAGACGCCGCTCAGTCCTTTGATGATCCCGACATTGGAGAAGCCGGGCTGTTCGGCAGGGGGAGTCGTGTTGCCCGTGCCGTCGTCCGTCGAGATCAAGACGGCCCGGGCGGCCGGCGCGCTCAGCAACGCACACAGAACGAGGCACGCGAACGACAGCGGAACGATCCGAGGCCAGGTCGCTCGAATACGCACAGGGACTGCGGGCCCCGTCGCTTCGCCGGTTCTCTGGATCCTGTTCATCGGATGCAGCCAGCGGCTCCTGTGTCGCAGCTTCGAGCCCAACAGATCTCGCGAATCTCGCCGCCGCCTATCGCCATCCGACAGGAGCTCCAGTGTACCACGCGAATCCGTTCCTCCGGACTCGCTGGATCCGCAAAACACCCGTCAGCGGGTCTCGGAATCAGGAGAGCCGGGGTGGAGGCGGCAGGGGAGAAGCAATGCGAGCGCTTGTGCCCTGGCGGCCTTGTGTCTTCGCATCGCGCCGGTCCGATACGAGCCACGCCGCCAGCGTCCGGCCGATGATGGACCGCTCGTCGATGCTCTGGCATGCGGTGTCGGCCCGAAAGCTCACTGCCACGCTCGGAAAGTCCAGCAGCCAGGGTCCGACTACATGCGCCTACGCCGTCGCCGATCCGTGCGCGACCCGTACCAGGCGGCCAGGTCGGGCGCCGGTGTCACGGTCGTTGCGGCGGGTCACGACGCCGGCGACGATCGTCGCGACGTAGCCCGTCGCGTCCTGGAGGATGCGACGTCCGCCGGCCGGGAGATCGTCCACCGATCGCGGGCCGTGCAGCGCGAGCTTTTCGAAATCGATGACGTTGAGATCCGCCTTTCGGCCGATCTCGATGGTTCCTCGATCGTCGAGGCCGACGACCTGAGCGGTCGCCGCGCATTGTTTGTGGATCAGGGCTTCGAGCGGCAGCCGCTCCCCTCGCGCACGGTCGCGTGCCCAATGGGTCAGGAGATAGGTGGGCAAGGAAGCGTCGCAGATCATGCGCACGTGGGCGCCGCCATCGGAGAGACCGATCACGGTCTCGGGATCGGCGAGCATCGCACGCAGCGGCTCCTCGGTCGCCTGCGCGTAGTTCGTGAACGCGCCGAGCGTCCACTCTCCCGAGACGAGCAGGTCATAGTGGACCTCCCATGGATCCTTCCCGGTCGCGGCGGCCATGCCCGCGATCGAGCGCTCCGGCGCAGGCTCATAGTCGGGCGGGTCGCCGAGCGGGTACATCATCGGAAACAGGAAGGCCATGTTCTCGGTCATCGCCGCGAACTGCTCCGACGGGGTCGCCGGCTCGTCCTGCTCGGACAGGATCGCCGCCCGGTTCTCTGGCTCTCGAAGCGCCTCGACGAGCGCGTCGCCCGAGAGCTCTGACTCGATTCGACGGAAGGTCGGTCGCCGCATGAAGCCGTGGTAGCTCGAGAGGCCGATGAGCATGCCGCCGGGGCGACCGCCGACCTGGGGTACGAGCCGCGCGCCCGAGGCGTTGGCGCGCGCGACCGCGTCGAGCTGCTTGCGCCAGAGATCCGGCGCCCCGCCCGACTGCACCATCAGGAATGAAATCTCGACGCCCGTCTCCTTCGAGACCGTGGCCAGCAGCTCGATCTCACCGAGGATCAATGCCTCGTCGTCTCCGGTCTCGCCCTGTGGCACGACCTCGAAGAGCCCGCCGCCGGCCTCCGAGAGCGCCCGCGCGAGACCCGCGAGCTCGTCGTGACCGGCGAAGGTGCCGGCGACGAGCTCGCCCTCGAGCGTCTTGTGATTGAGCGAGCGCGAGGTCGAGAAGCCCACGGCGCCCGCCGCGATCGCCTCGCGCACGTGAACCGCCATCGCGGCCACATCCTCGGCCGTCGCTTCTTCGTTGCGTTCGCCGCGATCGCCCATCACGTAGAGCCGCAACGGTGCATGCGGAAGGAAGGCCGCGATGTCCATCGAGTACTGGCGCCGATCGAGGGCGTCGAGATACTCGGGAAAGGTCTCCCACTCCCACTGGATCCCCTCGTACAGGGCCGTCCCGGGGATATCCTCGACGCCCTCCATCATCTCGATCAGGCGCTTTTCGTCTCCCGGCCGGACCGGTGCGAAGCCGACCCCGCAATTGCCGGCCACGACGGTCGTGACGCCGTGACTCGCCGAGGGATCGAGGAGCGAGTCCCAGGTCGCCTGGCCATCGTAGTGCGTATGGATGTCGACGAAGCCGGGCGCCACGAGCAGGCCGCGCGCGTCGATCGTCTCGCGCGCTTCGCCTTCGACGTTCGCGCCGACCGCGGCAATCACCCCATGCTGGATGGCGACGTCCCCGATGAAGCGGGGCTGGCCGGTGCCGTCGACGATCGTACCGCCGGTGATCTTCAGATCGAACATGTCTTGCTCCTGTGAATGAACCGGGTCCTGCGGTGTCGGAAGAGACGGGTCGAGTCTGTCGTCCAGCCGGGAGACGGTCGATGGATTGCGGGCCCGAAGGCGGGCGCATCCGACCCGAGGACACGCCGCAGCGGTCGCTTGCGATGCTACCCGACGGGCTCGATGGCTGTCGAGTTCGGTGCCGGGCTGCCCGCGGCCCCTCTCCTGGGGCCGCGCGCCCGCTACGACCACTCGCGCTCACGGCGGCGGCGCCGCCAGACTGCGAGATAGATCAGGAGGTTCACGCCAACGAGAAAGCCACCCAACGCGAGCTGAAGCTCGCGGCCCAGCGCAACGGGGTAGAGGATCGGCTGCAGGGAGTGTTCGATGAACCCGCCTGCGTAGCCGGCCTGACCGCTCGCACGACGCAGTCCCTGCTCGAGCGGCGTGAGCGGACAGATCCAGCCAGCGAGCTCGACCGTGGCTCCCCAGAAGACGGCCGGGAGATGGATCCACGCGACCCGTGGCCAACGCAGCGTGAGCAGGCCGCCGAGCACCGCGAAGGCGATGAACGCGAAGTGAATCACGACGACGAGGTCGGCCAGCAGGCGGTAGGACATCCACGTGAGGTAGCGCAGCACGGTCCCAGGCAAGGGGCAGCGGCGGCGACACCGAGAGCGGTCGCTCGAGGCGCTGCGGCAAGATGAAGTCGCGATGCTCGAGCAGGGTCGGGGCGAGCGCCCGCGCCGTCGACGCGTCGAGGCATTCGAGCGTCGGACGAGCCCGCTCGAGCATGGGACGATGGTCGGGCGCGAGCGGCCGGAACATCGCTAGGGCCGTGGCCATGCAGAGGTCTATGCCGCGCACGACGACCAGGCGCAGCCCCCGCGGTACGGGCCTCCTCGAAGTCGATGGACTCGAATGGCATGTCCGGATCTCCTCGGGTCCGACGCGAACGGCCCGGCTGGCTGTGAGGCCCAGGACGGTACGAAGAGGGCGTCGTCACCGCCCGGTCTGGGGATGGCTCGCTCGCTCGATGGCGTGCGACGACGGGTCCCGGATTGTGCCTTTCCGCCGCTCTGCGCCTGGTCCGGGAAGAGTCTGATCCTCCCGGGATTCGGCACGAACCCTGCAGAGACACGGAGAGGGCGGGGCGGGGGTCGGGACGCGCCCGAGGGAGGGAGCAGATGTCTGAGGCGCAGAGGGGATGCGGGGCAGCACGTGCAGCGGTGATCGTGGCGGTGGGCTTGCTCGGCCTCGGTCTGGCGGGGTCGGTCCGGGCTGACTGGAGCGATGATTTCGACGCGGGATTCGCACAGAGCTGGATCTTCGCCACGATCGACGACGTGGGGGATCCGCCTGCAACCGGGGTCTCGGCCTTCGAAATCGTCGAAGCGGGCGGCGATGACTATCTGCGGATCAGTCATACGACGACCGCGTTTCAGGATGGAGGCGGCGGCGCTGCGGACGGCTTCGGCTTCGTGAACGAGTCGTTCGGGAATATGGCAATCGTGGCCGAGATCAACTCCCAGCCGCTCGATGGGCAGCAGAGTCTGTTGGCCGTCGCCGGTCGCGGGGACGCGTTCTCCGGGAGCGCCTACGTGGCGGGCGTCGATTTCGCGAGCTCCAGGTTTCTGATCGGCCGATTCGACGACACCTTTGGATTCATCATTCCGTTGACGTCCGATGGCTCTCTGCTCATCGACCCGAACGAGCCCTACCGGGTCCAGTTCTTCCTGCTCGGAACGGACCTGGTTGCGCGACTGATCGACGCCTCGACGGGCGAGCTCCTTTCGACGATCAACACGGTCGATGGGGTCTACGTGAGCGGGATCGGAGGCGTGCTGGTCGAGACGGCGTACACCTCGGGCGGTGCTCCCGTTGCGCCGATCATTGGAACCTTCGATGACGTGATGGCCGTTCCGGAGCCGTCGTTCGCCGCGCTGATCGGCTGCGGCGGCGGCGGGCTCGTTTTGTTCGGTCGGGTGAAGCGGCGCTGAGGAGCGGCCCCGGTCCATCGACTCCGAAGTGCCCAGAGCGCCACAGCCTGCGGCGTATTGTCAAAGGGAGAATCATCGTGCTGCTTCCCTCTCCAGCGACCTCGACTGTTTCGCGTTTCTCGAGGCTGTCCTCTCCGCGCTCGGTGGAGTCTTCGGGCTGCGGCGCTCTGTCTGCGCGAGCGCGCCTGTGGATCGCACTGATGATGATGCTCCCGGGCGCGGCCCTCGCGCGTGAGCTGCCCTTCGCGGCGGAGAGCGTCATCGCGGACCCCGGAATCTCGAATCCCCGCTCCGCGGTCGTCGCCGACCTGAATCGGGATGGAGCGAACGACGCGCTCTATGCCTTCGATGACGTCAGCACGGGCGATGACGGCATCGCCTGGAACGAGAACCGCAAGGGAGTCGGGTCGACGACGGGGCCGGATCCGCTCGTGCGCTGGGTCATCGATGATGATGTCCCCGGGCTCTACCAGGTCGAGGCAGCCGATCTCGATGGCGACGGCGATCTCGACGTGCTGGCGGGTCAGAGCTCCTTCGCAACGGGTCGAGCCATCGTCGTGTACGAGAACCCCTCCGAGACGTCGATTCCGCAAGGCTCCTGGGCCGACTTCGTGGTCAGCAGCATCGGCTCGGGTGGCGCGGCACTCGCCGTGGCCGACATCGACCGCGATGGTGACCTCGACTTGATCGGGCGCATCGACGGCTTCCCGGACGAGTACGGCTGGTGGGAGAACCAGAGCACCCCCGGAGGCCTTGGCGGAACGTCCTGGTCCTTCGTCAGCCACTCGATCGAGATCGCTTCCTGGGATCGAGCCGCAGCGCAGGACGTCGATCGCGACGGCGACGTCGATGTCGTCGTGATGGATCCGGGCTCGGGACTCGGTCTGTCTTGGTTCGACAACACGAGCGGCAACGGCTCGACCTGGACGAAACGAACGATCGCAGCGATTTCGAGCAGTGTCCCTGCGGTCTTTTCGCTTGGCGACTATGACGGAGACGGCGATGCGGATGCAGTGGCCGGCAACGTATTCAACGAGCTCGACTGGTATGAGAATCCGGGGCCGGGTGGTTATGCGAGCGCCTGGACCGCAACCACGATCGTTGACGTCGGCGGTACGGTCCCCGATGACCTGAAATCGCTGCACAGCGCGGATCTCGACGAAGACGGGGATCTCGACGTCCTCTCGACCTCCTGGCCGGACGACCGCGTTGCATGGTACGAGAACACGACGGGGGACGGCACGGCCTGGACGACGCGCGACGTGGGAATCGGAGCGGCGTCCGCCAATGCCGTTGCGACCGGCGACCTCGACGAGGATGGGGATGTCGACGTGCTCGCGAGCTATGCGGGCAACTTCACGACCCCGGGCCGCGTCGTCTGGTACGACAACGGCAGCATCCATCGCAGCGCGGCCTTCCCGGAGGCGGCGATCCTTACGAACGCGGCCGACGGAGCCGAAGCCGTCTGGGCGGCGGATCTCGACCAGGACGGCGATCTCGACGTGTTGGCAGCCTCGAGCGTGGACGACGACGTGGTCTGGCTCGAGAACGACGGCACGCCGGCCGGGCTGGGCGACTGGACGGAGCACCTCATCGACGGTGCCGCCAACGGGGCTCGCTCGGTCGTCGCGGCGGACCTCAACGGAGATGGTCATCTCGATCCGATCGTGGCCTCGCAGGTCGAGAACGAGATCGGCTGGTACCAGAACAACGGCACGGGCACAGCCTTCACGGCGCGCTCGATCGGCGGCACCGTCGTCGGGCCCAACTCCGTGTTCGCGTCGGATCTCGATGGTGATGGAGACGTGGACATCGTGTGTTCTTCCTACAACCCTTTCCTGGGCGGCACGCCTCGCGTGCAGTGGTTCGAGAACGTCAACGGAATCGGCACGAGCTGGGCGACGGCGACGATCTCGTCCGTGAGCTACCCGAGGGCCGTCTGGGCCGATGACGTCGACGGAGACGGAGATGCCGACGTGCTCTTCGTGACCTCGGATCCCGGCGCAATCGGCGGGCCAGGCGCCCTCTACTGGTACGAAAACGCGAACGGTGATGCTTCGAGCTGGGTCGCCCACACGATCGGCAACGTCACCTTCGACACCTCGCTCGTGACGGCAGATATCGATCGCGACGGCGACGTCGATGTCGTCTCAGCGCTTGGCGCGACCTTCGTCGGAGTGGCCGATACCGTCTTCTGGTACGAGAATACGGCGGGCGATGGATCCAGCTGGACCCGACATACGGTCGCTCGGCCCGATGATTTCGGAACGGTCTCGGCGGCGGATCTCGATCTGGATGGTGATGTCGACATCGTCTCGCGTGTGAGTACGAGCTCCCTGGCCTGGCACGAGAATCTCGACGGAGCAGGGGGAAGCTGGCAGACCCACGAGACCGAGGGCACGATCGATCTGCCGACCTCGACGCATCTGGCCGACCTCGACGGCGACGGCGATCCGGATCTGATCGCATCTTCGCGCAACGACGACTCCGTCACCTGGTTTCGAAACGGTGGCGGCAACTTCGCACTGCCTACGACCGGCATCGCGCCGAGCGAGATCGACGAAGCCTGGCGTTATGCCTTCCTCAAGATCGTCGCTCGCCACGCGGGGCGGGTTGGGGACGACGACGTCGAGCTGAGATCCTTTCATCTGCGGTTCGAGAATGCGGCGGGCGCTCTGCTGTCTACGTCAGCAGCCGTTGGCCTCTTCGACGACGTGCGCATCTACCGGGATACGGACGCCAACGGGCTCTGGACGCCGGCAGATCTCGAGATCGCCGCAGTGGGTCCCTTCTTTCTGCAGGTGGCGAGTGGCTCCGTGCTCCTCTCCGGCGGGTACGATCTCGCGCCCGGCGAGGAAGCCACGATGTTCGTCGTGCTGGAGATCGACGACGATGCTTCGATCAACGTGCCGAACGTCTTTCAGCTGCGACACGTCACGGAGTCGACGAGCCAGGCCGAGCACGACGGCCTGGGCATTCCGCTCGCCCTCGAGTTCGCGCCCAATGCGTCCTCTGGCGTCGTCACGGTGCCCGAGCCGGGATTCTGGCTGGGCGCTTCCGTGAGCGGAGTCTGGCTCCTGGCCCTTGCGGGCTCAGGCTTGGGAGGTCGTCGGCGACGAGGATAGGTGCGTCTCGAGGCGGCCAGAGTCTGGCTGTGTCCGCGCGGGCTCGCTCCAGACGCAGGCCAAGCGCGCGGACGCGGAGCAAGGCGTCCCGTTCGGTGCAGCGTTCCGGCCGAGGCGGCTTCTGCGTCCTCGCCGCCAGAGTGTGCCAGAATCGCAGGGCATCCATTCGCCCCGATCACTCGGCAATCGAGAGAGGTCCGCATGCTTTTCGAAACGCGTCGTTTTTCTGACAAGCTGGGTCTGGAGGTGCTGGGCCTCGACAGGCCCGAGGAAATCGATGCGCCACAGAAGCGGTTCCTGCGAGATCTCTTCCTGGACGCGGGAGCCCTGCTGTTCAGGGATCTCCAGCTGACTCCGGCAGTGCTCAACTCCCTTTCGACGGTCTTCGGGAAGGCGCAGCACTATCCGATTCCAAGCGTACGCATCGATGGCTTGCCGGAGGTGGGGGTGCTGGCGACGAACCAGTCGGACCTGACGCCGACCTATGTGCAAGGGGGAAGAGAGCTGAAGTACGTCATTCCCTGGCACGCCGACTGTATGTTCTATGAGACGCCCTCGGCGGGCAATCTGCTCTACGCCCTGGAGGTGCCAGAGGAAGGTGGCCAGACGGGCTTGATCGACACCTGCCAGACCTACGCAGCACTGCCCGATGAAATGAAGCGACGGATCGAAGGGTTGGAGATCATTTGTCGCTTCCGCACCTCTCCGTTCTTCATGAAGTTCGGACGTGATCCCGATCTGCGGCCTCCCTCGCGGCAGACCTTGACGGCCCACGAAGAATATTTCCCCGAGTTCACGGACAAGGTCCATCCGGTGGTGCTCGAACATCCTCTGACCGGGCGGAAATGCCTCAACATCAATCCCTTCGTCGCTGAGGGTCTGCTAGGCATCGAGAAGGGCGAGGGCGATCTTCTGCTGGAAGAGCTGATCGCCCACAGCACCCGGGATCGATTCGCCTACTTCCACGAGTGGCGGGCCGGAGATCTCCTCGTCTTCGACAACTACCGGATGTTGCACAGCGTGAAGGGTGTTCCTCCGCAGTACGAACGCCTGCTCCACAGCGTGGTGCTGGAAGGCGGAGCAAGAACCGGCCGGGAGTTGGCCTCGCCTCGAGCCCAGTGAAGAGCTGAATCCTCGCGGATGCTTCGACTTCTCCCCGTGCCTCCCCATGCCGTCGAGGGCCCGAGGTAGCTCGCCCCTGCGCGATGACGCGATAGAATGAACGCTCGTTCACCCGAGCCAGCACGAGTGCAGGAGACTTGAAGATGTCCAGATCCACGAAGACCCGATTCGCGATCGTCGGCGCCGGAGCCGGCGGAATCTGCGCCGGGATCAAGCTGCTCGAGTCCGGACGGGACGACTTCCTGATCTTCGATCGTGCGCCGCAGGTGGGCGGCACCTGGCATCGCAATACCTATCCGGGTGTCGAGTGCGACATCGCGGCGCACCTCTATTGTTATTCCTTCGCACCGAATCCGAATTGGACTCGCGCGTTCCCGCCACAGACCGAGATCCGGGCCTATCTGGAAGACACGGCACGCGAGTACGGCGTCGAGCCCCACCTCAGGCTCGGGACTGGCGTCGAGTCCGCGACCTGGGACGAGAAGCACGCGCGCTGGCGGCTCGTGCTCGACGATGGCGAGGAGGTCGAGGCGCAGTTCGTGGTCAGCGCCGTGGGCATGTTTGGCGACATCTTCATACCGGATATTCCCGGGCTCGACTCCTTCGAGGGCACCAGATTCCACTCGGCGAACTGGGATCACGATCACGACTTCGAAGGCGAGCGGGTCGCCGTGATCGGCAGCGCGGCGAGCGCCGTTCAGTTCGTACCCGAGATCGCGCCCAAGGTCGCCCAGCTGCATGTCTTTCAGCGCACGCCGAACTGGGTCCTGCCGAAGCAGAACGAGGCGTATTCCGACGATCAGAAGAACGCCTTCCGTACGCAGCCGGAGCTGATGGCGGAAAGTCGAAAGCAGATCTTCGACGTGGTGGAGAAGTCGCTCACGTATACGCAGCCCGAGTTCTTCGAGATCGCCGAGCAGATGGGTCGCACGGCGCTCGAGGCCGTCGAAGATCCGGTGGTTCGAGCGCAGCTCACCCCCGATCATCCCTTCGGCTCCAAACGACCTCTGGCCTCGAACAGCTACCTTCAGAGCTTCAACCGGTCGAATGTCGAGCTCGTCGTCGATCCGATCGAGCGCGTCACGGCGAACTCCGTCGTGACGACGGATGGCAAGGAACGAGAGGTCGACACGATCCTGCTGGCCACGGGGTTCGAGACGCAGAAATTCGCCAGCGTGATCGATTTCCGCGGCCGGGGCGGACTCAGGCTTCGTGACGCCTGGGAGAAGGGACCCGAAGCCTACCTGGGGGTCACGACGAGCGGGTTCCCCAATCTGTTCATGCTCTACGGGCCGAACACGAACGGCGGCAACTCGATCATCCTGATGCTCGAGTTCCAGATCCAGTACATGCTGCGCATCCTCGAGGAAGCCGAGAAGGCGGGTGTCGACTGGCTGGACGTGCGTCGGGAAGTGATGGACGAGTACAACTCGACGCTCCAGGAAGAGCTCCAGAGCATTGCGGTCTGGCAGGCGGGCGCGAACGACTACTACCGCACGGCTTCGGGCCGGATCGTGACCCAGTGGCCGCATTGCTTCGCGGTCTACAAGGAGCGGGTGGATCGGGATCATCTCTCGTCGTTCGAGGCGGGGCGAGGGACCGCCTAGGGAGCCGGTTCCGCGCTCGCTGCCCCAGTTTCGCGGATCCGATCCGGTGGGCTGGGAGCCTGGCCGGAGCTCAGTGCGAGCGCTCCTGCTCAATCCCGGAACGCCGGGATGACCTCGCGACCGAACGTCTCGATCGACTCGAGATAGTCCTGGAAGTCGTGTTCCTCGTGAACCTCCCAGCGATGCGTCGTCATCCCGCCCGTGAAGCTCACGCTGAACTCCGTGGGTTCGAGGAGAGCGTATTCGCCGATCTCGGAAACGATGTCCTCGGGCGAGCCCCACATGAAGCGGTCGCGCGCGACGTCGAGCGCGGAGAGCTTCTCGCCTCGATCGATTCTCTCGAAGAGCTGGCGTTCTGCGGGGCCCTCGGTCGAGTGACGCCAATAGGCGAGATTTCGCTCTACGAATCCCGGCAGCCAGCTCTTCTCGATGTCGTCACGGTCCCCCAGCCGGACGTAGCGGCGAAGCATCCAGGCCGGCTCTCGACCGACGGTCGTGCAGGCCGTGACGTAGAGGCTTCGCAGGCGCTCGACCTCGCTCCTGGTCTGCACCGGATCGCAGAGCCACGCGTCGCCGAGGCGGGCCGCCCGCTCGATGGCCGGCGGCGCAACGCCGGCGACCCAGAGCGGCGGATGGGGCTGTTGGATCGGTCGCGGGTGGACAGTCAGCGCGGGAAAGGACCAGAAGCGCCCCTCGTGCGCGACGTCTTCCTCCGTCCAGACGCGGCGCAGGATCGAGAGCGCCTCTTCGATGCGCGCGCCGCGCTCGGTCGTCTTCGCTCCATAGGCCGAGTATTCGTGCGGGCTCCAGCCGACTCCGACGCCCAGGCTCGCGCGGCCCCCCGAGATCTCGTCCAGCGTGGCGATCTGCTCCGCGACGTGCAGCGGGTGGTGCAGCGGTAGGAGGTAGATGCTCGTGCCCAGCCGCAGCCGGGTGGTGTGGCTCGCGATGGTCGTGAGGATCGCGAAGGGATCGCTGATGACGCCGGCCATGAAATGGTGTTGGCCGAGCGTCATGCTGTGGAAGCCCGCCCTCTCGGCTGCCTGCGCGAGCTCGATGGTCTGGCGATAGGGTGCCGGCGAAGTGCGGTCGATGAGCGGCGGAAAGCTGATGGAGAAGCGCATGGCACCGACAGCCTAGCGGAGACGACGAAGATGGATCGCGCGGGTCGATCGACGTTCAGGAGCGCTGCGGCACCAGCTCCCGCCCCATGCGCTCGATGCTCGCGAGGGCGGCCTCGGGCGCGAGGGTTCCGAACTGCATCAGGCACATCAGCCGGTCGAGTCCGGTCGCCTCGAAGGCGCGCAGCTTCTTCCGGCAGCTGTCCACATCGCCGATCACGCAGGTGTCGTAGGCCTCGACCGCGTCGAAGACCTCCTCGGGATCGAGACGCTGGCCGGCGCGCTGGCGGTTCATCAGCGCGATCAGCGGCACCGGGTCGTCGAGGTCGGCCTCGCTCGGCGGCGCCTCGGGGCCCGTGAGGATCGGGGCGGCGGCCGCGCCGCCTGCCTGAACGCCTCGAATCAGGCTGAGCCAGTTCTGCCGGTCGACGCGAAAGACCCGTGGCGCCTCGTTCATGAACCAGAGCGCCGCTTCAGCGGCGCCGCTGGCGATCGCGTCGGCGCGGCTCTCGGCGCAGTGCACCAGGGTGAACATCGCGGTCCGATCGTTGACGAAGGCACCGGCCACGTCGGCGCTCGCGAGTCCGCGGCGGTAGCCCTCGATCGCCGCGGGCACATGCCATAGCGGCGAGAAGGTCGCGGAGCCGAGCATCCCGACGCCGAGCTGACCGGCGCGCTCGCAGGACTCGGGGCCGGTGACGGTCTGCCAGAGCGGTGGATGCGGTCGCTGGATGGGCTTGGGAACGATCTCGCGCTCGGGCACTCGGATCAGCTCGCTCTCCCATTTGAAGGCGTCCTCCGTCCACATGCGAGGAATCATGCGAAAGGCCTCGGCCATCTCTGCGCGGGTGCGCTCGGCGCTGACGCCGAAGGTCTCCCACTCGGCGCCACCCGAGCGCGCGAGTCCGAGCTCGAGACGGCCGCCACTGATGACATCGAGCCAGGCGGCGCGCTCGGCCAGGCGTACGGGATGATGGATTGCGAAAGGGGCGAGGATGCCAGAGGTGCCGAGGCGGATGCGTTCGGTGTGACGCGCCAGCACGGCCAGGACCATTTCTGGCGCGGAGCTGACGCTGAAGGAGGCCGCGCTGTGGTGCTCGACGAGCCACCAGCAGCCGAAGCCCGCTCGGTCCGCCGCACGAGCCTGCTCGATCGTCTGCTCGAGCAAGGCGGCGGCGTCGATCTCGCGTCCCGGTCGAGCGCTCTGTAGCTCCGAAAAGATGTCGAGCTCCATGGAGCGGCTCCCCCCCGCGATCGGTGCATCACGAGTATCGGGAGCTGTTGGTCGCGCCGCAACCGGCAGGCCGGACAGGACAGCGCGACCCTTACCCGGACACGATCGCTTTGGCGAAGAGCGTCAGCGCCCGATCCGCGTACCGCGCTTCGGGCTGGCGCCAGGATGCATTGCGCCGCCTGGTCTCGAGTCGCTAGCTGGCTTCGATCGCGGCAAGGATGCGCGCTCGGGTCGCTTCATCGAGCGCTCCGAACTCGACCGCAAAGCCCGGTCGCTCGTCTCTTCGACGAGCGAGCCGAGCCACCGAGCCGACGATCTTGATCGGATCGGAACCGTCGTCGAGGTAGAGTCCGACATGGGCCTCCAGCCCGTCGAATACCTCGATCTCCGTTGCGACGAAGACGCCGCGAAGGCTCAGGTTCTCGGCGTTGGCGGAATAGGTGACCCCATCGACGAGGAAGTCCACCTCACAGCGGAGCGGGATGCGTGACGCGGTCCTGCGATCGGGCTCGACCGCTCCTGTCTTCCGGCGATCTCGCATGACGGTCCTCCTTGCTCTCTCGACTCGTGACGAAGGGCTATTCAGAGAATCGTCCTCCCCCTGTGGTCGCTTGAGTCAACCTGTTTTCAGTTGGTCGGATCAGGCGAGGTTTTCTCGAGAAAATGCTAGGTCCTCTGGCTCGCACCAGCCTTTCGGCCGGCGCGCCGGCCGAAGAAGCTCGAGTCGCCCAGAGAGAGCCCGCTGCTGTAGCCCCGCTTGGCGACGCCCGAGGTCGATCGCCCGGCGGCGAAGAGCCCGGGAATGGGATCGCCCGTCTGCGCCAGCACGCGTCCCCAGGAATCGATCCGCAGTCCGCCTAGCGTGAAGGCGCCGTAATGCGCCGACCCCATTCGCAGATCGAGCGCGGCGAAGGGCGGATTCGCGAGGGGCGTCACGAACTCGGAGGCCTTGTGGAAGAGCGGGTCCTCGCCTCGCCGCGCGGCCTCGTTGTAGGCGCTCACGGTGGATTGGAGCGCACCGGTCGGCATCCCGAGCGCCGACTCGAGGGATTCGATCGACTCCTCGACCGCTGCGATCGGGGCCGGCGTGTTCTGTGGACGCTCGTCGATCGCGCTGTCGATGATCATCCAGACATCGCCGTCGCACGCGTGGAGGGCGAACTCCCCGATGCGACCATGATAGGCGTCCTCGTTGATGAAGCGCTGTCCGCGTCGGTCCACGAGCAGCCCTCTCTTGAGCCCAGTGGGCGGGTAGAGGGGAAGCAGCACATCGCCCCGGTCGAGCCCGAGAACGGCGCCGCCGGCGGCCATGCCCAGGCGGATGCCCGATCCGTCGTCGCTGGGTGTGCCCACCCGATGCTGACAGCGCAAGAGCTGCGGCGCGTACTGACGCAACATCTCGTCGTTCCAGATGAAGCCGCCGGTCGCGAGCACGACACCGCGCTGCGATTCGATGAAGCGCTCCCCCGCTTCGGATCGCAGCACCACGCCGACGACTCGACCATCGTCCTCGAGCACCAGCGCTTCACATCGCACGCCGGCGAGCAGTCGCGCACCCGCGCGGATCGCCGCGGCGGTCAGCTTCTGCATCAGCAGCCCGCCCGCCGGGCCACGTGTCTGCGGGATGTGTCCGCGAGGGGCCGGCGCGGCAAGATCACGAAAGGGATGGACCCGCTCGTTGCCCGAGAAGACGAGGCCATCGTCCGACTCCGGAAAATGACCGCCGGGAAAGAACGAGGGCTTCCACGGAACTCCCTGCTCGCAGAGCCAGTGGAAATGCTCGACGCTGTATTCGCAGTAGGGCTCTATGAGCTTCGGATCGGGATCGGGCCCACACGCGGCCATCAGATAGCGGAACATGGCCTGTGGTGAGTCTTCGAAGCCGCAGGCCTTCTGGATGGGTGTTCCGCCGCCCAGGTAGAGGATGGCGTGAGCGGCGGCCGAGGTGCCTCCACCCATCGGCGCACCCTCCACGATCAACACCTCGGCCTCGGCTGCGGCTTCGATGGCCGCACACGCGCCCGCGCAACCGAAGCCCACCACCACCACGTCCGCGCTGGCTTCGGGGCGACCGCACTCTCGTCGACGGCGAATCATCGGCGCTCCTCGCAAGCGATCTTGCCACAGCGACGGTCGCTCGAGCAGCAGCCCGATGATCCCGTGAGCCGGGTCCGCTCTTTGCTCCGGGCCTTAGCCCTCCCGCTGCTGGCCGCGACCCCGCTCGCGCACCTGCTCGAACGCCTGGCCTGCGCCCGCCTGGGGCTTGTCCCGGGCGAACTGGCTCGCCGAGCGTTCCGCCTCGAGCTCGAGTCCTCCCGCGAGGGTCGTTGCGAAGCCATCGTCGATCACGCGCTTGATCGGAGCGAGCATGTGGGGCATCGCCGAGAGCATGTCTGCGGCGACCGCGCGCGCGGTCGGGAGCAGGGCGTCCGACTCGACGACGTGGCTCACGAGTCCCCATTCGGCCGCCTGCGCGGCGGACAGGAAGTTGCCCGTGAGCGAGAGGTATTTCGCCCGGTAGATCCCGATGGCGCGTGGCAGGCGCTGCGAAACGCCCGAGCCCGGCATCACGCCTACGCGAACATGGGTATCCGCAAAGCGCGCGGACGTGGAGGCGATCAGCAGATCGCAGGCGAGGGCCAGCTCGAGTCCGGCCGTCACGGCCGGGCCGTTGATCGCGCCGATGATCGGACCCTCGAAAGCCTCCATCGCATTCCAATAGCCGGGCCTGTGCCAATCATCGCCGCCGCCAATGCCCGATTCCCCGCCGAACTCGCGGAGATCGAGCCCGGCACAGAAGGCATCACCGGCACCCGTCAGGATCGCGACCCGGATCGCCGGATCCTGCGCGGCGCGCTCGAAGGCCCGAGTGAGGTCCTCCATCAGCCTCGCCGACAGGGCGTTCTTCGCTTCCGGCCGGTTCAGCGTGATCGTGGCGCAGCCATCCGACGCCGCGAAGGTACAAAGCTGCTCGTTCGTTGACATGATCGTCTGACGGTACGCATTCGTTCGCGGAGCTGCCAGACGCTCTTGCTAGGTCGCGACCCGGTTCTTCCCGGCTGCCTTGGCGCGATAGAGGGCCTCATCCGCGCGTGCGAGCAGCTCGGTGGCGTCTTGCGCATCATCGGGGCAGACGGCGATGCCGAGGCTGAGGGTCGGGGCGAGCGGGATCTCGTCCTTGCTCATGCCCGCCTGCTCGACGGCCTGGCGGATCGATTCGGCGATCTCGAGAGCCGAGTCGCGGTCGTGATCGGGGAGGAACGCGCAGAACTCGTCGCCGCCGAATCGACAGGCCTGCCCCGTCGCACCTAGATGGCGGGCCAGGATTCGGCCGGTCTCGCCGATCACGTGCGCGCCGAAGAGGTGCCCGTGCGTGTCGTTGATGCGTTTCACGCCGTCCATGTCCATCATGAGAAGGGCGAGCGGCACCCCGTTCTGGCAGGCCGCCGCGACCTGATAGGCGAGCGCGTCGTCGAATCGCCTTTTCGACTCGAGTCCGGTGAGCGGATCCTGCCCGACGATCTGCGCGACCTCGGTCTGGTAGCCGAGGTCGATGTCGTCCGCGAGGGCGAAGCGGAGCACGCTGTCGCCCACGAAGATCTTGTCGCCGTCCCTGAGGATCCGGCTCGCGTCGACCGCCTCGCCTGCGACGTAGGTGCCATTGGTCGAGCCGAGATCCGAGAGCACGTAGCTCCCATCGTCGTTGCGATCGATGCGAACGTGATGTCGACTGACGCCATCATCCTGGAGACGTAGATCGACGTCCCGACCTCGCCCGATCGAGACGCTGGCCTCGATCACGACATAGCTTCCCAGATCGTGGCCGGCCCCGCGGATGACGGTCAGATACCCCGTCGAGAGAAGCGCTCTCGCGGGCTCCGGCGGCGATCGCTGGATCAAGACCGTCGCGCTCTCGCCGTCGAGCGTCGGTGTCCGTTTCTGGCGATCTTCGTGACTCATCCCTGCAGCGATCCTCCTTGGCCGTCAGGATACACCGCCCAGCGCACTGCGAGGGGCCAACGCTCGAGCGGCGGATCGTCTCCCCGTGCCCGAGAGGGGAATCCGAGCGGAGTCGATCCGCGGTCCACGGCCGATCGGGCCTCGCGACGCCTCTCGCGAATCCGTGTATCGTCCTCCGAGCATGGAATCGCTGACCGCCCTCGGAAGCTGGATCGCGCTGAACGAGTCACTGCTCAGTGGCATGGCCGCGATCATCGTTCTGGCCGGGGTGATCTTGTCTCCGCTCGGAATCGGGATCCGTCGACTCTTCGGCGGCGACCCGCAACCGGCTGCCCCGGGACCCGAGCAGGCTGCCGAATCACGATCCGTGGTCGCGGCCCCGATCGAGCCCAGCCCGCCCGCCCGCCTCACGTTCAGGGACTTGATCGCTCCCTCTCCGCACGAGATCCGTTTCGCCAACAGCGACGGGGTTCGGATCGCCTACAACGAGCGCGGGAGCGGTCCGCCCGACCTGGTCGTCGCGCCGGGAATCGTCTCGCATCTCAACATCGGCGACCACCTGCCTTCCCAACGGGATTCGCTCGACGCTCTCGCGGGTTTCGCGCGCGTCATCCACTTCGACAAGCGCGGTCAGGGACTCTCGGATCCGACACTCGAAACCCCTGGGCTCGAAGAGCGGGCGAGGGACATCGAAGCGGTCATGGATGCGTCCGGCACGGAGCGTGCGTTCTTGATGGGCGTCTCGGAGGGCGGGCCGATGTGCGTCCACTTCGCCTATACGCATCCCGAACGCGTGCAGGGCCTGATCCTGTTCGGGTCGACGCCGAGCTGGGTCCAACGAGAAGACTTCCCGATCGGCATCCCGCGCAGGCATCTGGAAGGGCTGTCGGCGATGTGGGGGACGGGAAAGGGGCGAGACATCTTCTTCCCGAGTCTGTCGCGCGAGGTCCTCGACGACGATACCTATCGATCCTTCGAGCGGGCGATCGCCACGCGCGATGCGGTGCGCGGGCTCGTCGACATGATGATCGAGACCGACGTTCGACCGCTCCTGCCGAAGATCGAGATTCCGGCCCTCGTCGTGCATTTCGCGGGCGACCTGGCCGTTCCGATCCGCCTCGGACGCGCCTTCGCCGAGGGCCTGCCCCATGCGGAGTTTCTCGAGATCAATGCGGTCGACCACGGCGATCTCTCGCACTCACCGGAAGCGATCGAGCGCATCAAGAGATTCTGCGAAGAGGCCGTCGCTGCCGAGGTCTGAGCATCAGGGCCGCCACGCCGGGCGGCTGCGCGCCGCGTCCGGTCGGGATTTCATCCACGGGCTCGATCCCGCGCAGCGGGCTTCCTGCCAGCGAGAAGGAGGGGCGTGAGATGGCCGATCTGCTGATTCGGGGCGGAGTCGTGATCGACGGAACCGGCTCCGCGGGCGAACGTGCAGACGTTCGTGTCGCCGGTGACACGATCCTCGAGGTCGGACCGGATCTCGCGCCGCGGGGCGAGAGAGAGCTCGATGCCGGCGGCGCGATCGTCGCCCCGGGCTTCATCGACTCTCATACCCATCTCGACCCATCGCTCTTCTGGGACCCGCTGGCCGACCCTCTCCCTCAGCATGGCGTGACGACCGTGCTGACCGGCAACTGCTCGCTGTCGCTCGTTCCGATCGTCGGAGCGCATCGTGAGAGCGCGATGAACCTGTTCTGCGACATCGAGGACATGCCGCCCGTCACGCTCGAGCAAGGCCTTCCCTGGAACTGGGAGACCTTCGACGAGTACCGCGAGGAGCTCGATCGTGGCGGCCTGGCGGTGCATACGGCGGCGCTGATCGGACACTCGACGCTGCGCCTCTACGGCATGGGGGAGGCCGCCTGGGATCGCGCGGCCAGCGACTCCGAGCGAAAGCAGCTCGTGCGCGCTCTCGAGGCATGCATGGCGGCGGGGGCCTATGGCTTCTCGACCTCCTTCTTCGACCGGGACAAGAACAATCGGCCGGTGCCGAGCTGTCGCGCCGATCGAGCCGAGCTCGAGGCGCTGGTCGATGTGGTCGCGCAGCAGGGTGCGGGCTTCGTCGAGTTCATCCCCGACCAGGGCAAGGAAGATCCGACGGAAGACGTGCGAGCGGTCGCGCGGATCTGCGCACAGCGCGGCGTGACGTCGACCTGGAACGGGCTGGTCTTCAGCGAGATGGCGCCGCAGCTGGCCCCTCTCCAGCTCGCCTGCGCGGAGGAGCTCCAGCGCGAAGGGATTCGCGTCTATCCGCAGGTGTCGCCGCGCACGATCGACTTCAACATCAACTGGGACCAGACCCTCGTCTTCACGACCCAGCCCCGCGGATGGAACCAGGTGATCCTGGCCGAGGGCGACGACAAGAGACGCGCCGTGCTCGAGGACGCCGAGTGGCGTCGGGTCGCGCGAGAGGAATGGGATAGCGTGACGGCCTCGCTGTTCCCGGTCAGGCAGCCCGAGAACATCCGCTTCAACGGTGTCGCCAGCCCCGAGCTCGAGGCCTGGCTGGGCAAGAGTCTCGCCGATCTGGTCGACGCGTGGGGTGGCCATCCTTCGGACGTGCTGGCGGATTGGGTCCTGAAGAACGACCTGCGCCCGGGCGTGGTCGCCGTTGGAATCGCCAACGGTGATGTCGAGCGCGTCGCCGAGCTCCTGAAACATCCCTCGACGATCGTGAGCTCGAGCGATGCCGGTGCCCATGTCCAGATGATGTGCGCGGCGGGGGATACGACCCTGCTTCTCACGCGTCATGTTCGCGATCGAGGCGACCTCACACTCGAACGAGCGGTTCATGAACTCACGGGCCGTCAGGCTGAGCTCTTCGGATTCGGGCGTCGAGGGCGCGTGGCGCCGGGCTGGGCCGCAGATCTGACGGTCTTTTCGCTGGGCGAGCTCGACTGGGGTCTCGACGGATTCGTGAACGATCTGCCCGCGGACGCGGCGAGGCTCCGCCGGCCCGCCGGTGGCTATCGCTACACGATCGCCTCGGGCGAGGTCACTCAGGAAGCCGGCGAGCTCACCGGCGCGCGCCCAGCGCGGATGCTCGATGCGAGCGCGCAAGCGCGTCGCAGCGCATAGCCAGGGCGCGGCTGGGGACGGCGGCCACGAAAGGCTGCCCGGCGAGTCGCCCCTCCGTGTAGGATGATCGAGGAGGCGCGCGCTCATTGGATGCTGTGGCGCGATCGAGAGTGGCTTCTCCAGCAGGAGGTGTTCGGATGATAGGTCGCGACTTCCATCCCAAGCGACTCTGGCCGCTCCTCGCAGCCGCCCTGGTCTTCGTCGCCAGCGCCTCGGCGGAGGCCGCTGTGACCTGGTCCGTCGATGCCCGCGCGACCGGAACGCATTGTGATCCGGCCTTCCTTCCGGTCACGGCGGGCGGCACGCTGCTGCTCGACATCACCGCCCGGACCGACGATCAGGCGCTCGTGATCCAGGGCTCCGTGAACGGCTACGACGACACGATCCTGCAATTCGATCCGGCCCAGAGCATCCTGCCCGACACGATCTTCAATGACGTCTGCGATCCGTCACTCGGGTGTGTCGGGGGTCTCGTCAATCAAGTCGGTCTTTCGCTTCCCTTCGAGCAGACGAACGTCGGGGCGGGGGTGGAGGTCGACATCGTCTCTGCCTCATCCATCGATCCCGCGGCCGGGTTCGGCGATGCCGATCTCGGAGCCTTCAGCGGGGTCGCGGGCGATCCCCAGTTCAGGATCGCGTTCAACGTGATCGGAGAGGGCACCACGACGATCGGGATCGGGAGCTTCCTGGCGTATCTCGACGGCTACACCGGAACTCTCGACAGCCTCTCGACGAATACCTCCTTCACCGTCACGGTCGCCCCCATCGTCTACTCCGATGGCGACGCCGATGGCGTCCCGGACGAGTGTGACAACTGCAGCGCCCTGCCAAACGGTCGTGACCAGATCCCTGGGCAGCTCGATACGGATGCGGACGGCTACGGAAACGCCTGCGACGCGGACTACAACCAGGATGGCTACACGACGACGCTCGACTTCGCGCTCTTCCTGTCGGCGTTCACGGGCCAGACGCCGAACCCCGACACCGATCAGAACGGTGACGGCCAAACGACGACTCTGGATTTCCCGCTCTATCTGGATGCGTTCCGAGGCGTCATCCCTGCTGCCGGGCCATCGGGCTATGCCTGCGCCGGGATCAGCGTCCCCTGCCCGGACGACTCGCTCGAAGAGTAGGGCGATGCCTCGAGGTGGAGTCGACGCACGCGAAGACTGTTCTTCAGAGAGCTCCGTCCCCTTCGCGCTCGCCTAACGGAACTTGAGCTTCACTCCGGCCGTTCGTAGATACACGGCTTCCTGCTCGAGATCCGCCCGCATCAAGGGATGCTCGTCCAGCCAGCCGTCCGGGTAGTGGAGCTTCAGGGTGTGGTCGTCTGCGCTGATCGTGACGCTCGGCAGGGGCTCGCTGCTTCGTCGGCGATGCCACGTGATGGCCAGCCGCAGGACCACACACGCTCGCAGCAGCAGCTCGTTCATCGGCTCGGGCAGCTTCTCGAACTCGGCCAGCGGCAGCTTGCGGCGATGGCCCCGAACCAGGGTGGCCAACCGCCGCTGCTCGCCGCGTGCGAAGCCCGGGAGGTCGAGGTGGGTCAGCAGGTAGCCGCCGTGTTTGTGATGAGCGGAGTGCGAGATCGCGAGACCGATCTCGTGGAGCTGAGCCGCCCATTGCAGCAGCCGACGGAGCTCGTCGCTCTCGAGACCCCAGGCCTTGGCGACCTGCTTTCGGATCGACTCGGCCGCGTCCGCGACGCGTGTGCCCTGCTCGAGATCGAGCTCGTACCGCTTCGCCAGGTCGGCGACGCTGCGTTCGCGCACGTCCTCCTGGTGAATGCGTCCGATCAGGTCATAGAGGAGACCCTCGCGGAGCGCACTCTCGGAGACGCGGATCCGCTCGAGGCCCAGCCCTTCGAAGGCCGCGCAAAGGATCGAGACGCCGCCGGGAAAGACCGGTCGGCGATCGTCCGACAAGCCCTGAAGCTTGAGATTGTCGACGTGTCCGGCCTTGATCAGCGCGTGACGCAGGCTCCGCAGGGAGTCGGCCGAGATCCCCTCGTCACTCCAGCCCTGCGCGCTCACGATCTCGCGAATCGACAGGATCGTGCCGGAGGCCCCGATGGCGCTCTGCCAGCCCCGTTTGCGATAGCTGGCCTGGATCGACTCGAGCTCCTGGAGCGCGGCGATCTCGGCCGCCTGCATGCGCTTGGCCGTGATCCGGCCGTCTGCGAAGAATCGCATGCTCTGGCTGACGCATCCCATGTGGAGGCTTTCCATCGACAGCGGCTCGAAGCGTCGGCCGAGGATGAACTCCGTGCTGCCCCCGCCGATATCCATCACGAGGCGTTGCTCGGCGTCGTCGTCGAGCCCGTGGGAGACACCGAGGTAGATGATTCGCGCCTCTTCATAGCCCGAGATGATGTCGATGCTGTGGCCGAGGGCGGCCTCGGCCTCTTCGAGGAAGGCCTGGGAATTGCGGGCCATTCGAAGGGTGTTCGTTCCGACCACGCGTACGGTGCCGCGCGGGAGCTCGGCGACGCGCTCGCCGAAGCGTTGCAGACATTCGATTGCCCGAGCGATCGCTTCCTTGGAGAGCTCGTTCTTCTTGTTGAGCCCCGCCGCCAACCGGACCATCTCTCGCATGCGATCGACGACCTGAAACTGGTCGTCGACCGTGCGCGCCACGATCATATGGAAGCTGTTGGATCCGAGGTCGATGGCCGCAATCGTCGCGGGCGTCGTCGGGGTGGGCGTCATGCGCGAGGTTGCTCGATTCCGCTGCGGGGAGGGCGCGTCGATACTCTAGCGCGATCGAGCGCATGGGCGATTCGAAGGCCGGGTAGAGACGCTCACGCGAATCGATCGCGAGTCAATCGCTCGTCGAGAGATCGGCGTCGAGAACGCGCTGCTGCAGCACGCCCTGGACATCGACCGAACCGCCACCGTATTTCCACGCGCCGTCGGCGCCGAGGGTCCAGGCCTGGGCATCCGGGTGGAGCAGCAGGTCGAGGATCGAGTCGAGGCGCGCGCGCAGCCTCGGGTCCTCGACCGGGACGAGCGCCTCCACGCGAACGTCGAGGTTTCGAGGCATCAGGTCGGCCGAGCCAATGAAATACTCCGCACCGCGCGCTTCGGTTCCGAAACGCAGGATCCGCGAGTGTTCGAGAAACCGTCCGAGGATGGAGCGCACGCGGATCGTGGGGGACATCCCGGCGACGCCCGGACGCAGACAGCAGATGCTGCGCACGATCAGGTCGATCTCGACGCCGGCGCAGGAGGCCTCGTAGAGCGCCTCGATGATCAGAGGGTCGGAGAGGTTGTTGAGCTTCATCACGATCCGGCCGTCGGGCTGCGCAGCCTCGGCGGCGATGCGTTCGAGGATCGCGTCTCGCAGCGACTCCGGTGCGACCAGCAGACGTTCGTAACGACGTCCGGCGCTGCCGCTCGTCATGCGATGAAAGAGCTCGGCCACGTCGCGGGTGATCGCCGAGTCGGCGCTCAGGAGACCCAGATCTTCGTAGAGACGCGCCGTATCGGGATTGTAGTTGCCGGTGCCGACGTGGCAGTAGCGGCGGAAGAAGCCCTTCTCCTGGCGAACGACGAGGGCCACCTTCGCGTGCGTCTTCAACCCGGCGAGGCCGTAGACGACGTGGGCGCCCGCTCGTTCCAGCGCTCGGGCGCGCTCGAGGTTCGAGGCCTCATCGAAGCGTGCCTTCAGCTCGACGAGCACCACGACCTGTTTGCCGCGCGCGGCGGCGGATTCGAGCGCGCGAACGATGCCGCTCTCTTCACCGCCGGTGCGGTAGATGCTCACCATGATGACGTGGACGTCCTCGTCTTCCGCGGCGGCGCGCAGGAAGCCCTCGACCGAGGACTCGAAGCTCTCGTAGGGGTGATGGACGAGTCGCGGGGACTCGCGCAGCGCGGCGAAGAGCTCGCTGCTGGATTTTCCCGCGAAGTCGGGCAGGGAACGTGGGGTCCACTTCGGATCCTTCAGGTCCGGCCGGTCGATTCGGTAGAGCTGGAGCAGCCCGCCCGGGTCGAGCAGGCCCTCCACGTCGTAGACCTCGTCCTTCTGGAGATCGAGCTGCTCGACCAGGATGCGACGGATGCGCGGGCCGAGCACGGCGTCCGCCTCGAGCCGGACGGCGTCGCTGCCTCGATGTCGCCTTCGCAGACCGGCTTCGACCCTGGCCGCGAGGTCCCCCCGCTCTTCGGCGGCCAGCTCGAGATCCGCGTCGCGCGTCACCCGGAAATGGCCCTGCTGGAGGACCTCGTCGTTCGGAAAGAGCAGCGAGAGGTGCGCCTCGACCAGCTCCTCGACCGCGACCAGCCGGCCCGACGCCGTGGGCCACCAACGATCGAGAAGCGGCGGGACCTTGACCCGGGCGAAGCGCTCCGGGCCGCCGCCGGTTCGGCGCACCAGCGCCCCGACGTTGAGCGAGAGATTCGAGACGTAGGGAAACGGGTGGGAGGGGTCGATCGCGAAGGGAATCAGCACGGGTTGGATGCGCTCGCGGAAGCGCTGCGTCATCTGATGGCGCTCGGCGGCCTCGAGGTCGCCGAAAGACACGAACTCGATCCCGGCTTCCTGCAGGGCGGGGCGAAGCTGTGTCGACCAGATGGACTGGGCGTCGGCGTTCAGCTCGAGGACTCGTTCCCGGATCGCGGTCAGCTGCTCGCCCGGCGTGAGTCCATCCGGGGACAGGCTTCTCGGCGAGAGCGCGTCGGCATCCTGTAGACCCGAGACCCTGACCTGGAAGAACTCATCGAGATTGCGCGAGAAGATCGCCAGGAACTTGGCGCGTTCGAGCAGCGGGCGAGCGGGATCTTCGGCCAGGGAGAGCACGCGTCGATCGAATTCGAGCCACGATGCTTCACGATTGTTCAGGCGCCCGGGTTGGTGCATCGGTCCTCGATCTGATTGGACCTCGGGTGTCGTTGGATCCCGAGGTGGGCGAGCTGCGCGCCAGGACGGTCGGAGAATGCCTCACGTCCCGGGACGGCCGCCAGCGCCGCACCCGTGAAGGGACCGATTGCGTTCCCGCTGCGGCCCACCTTCGTAGGAAGCTGCACGGCGAGCGGCGGGGAACGCGAGGCGAGCCCGTGGCGGCTCGAATCAAGCCGCCTTGAGACGCACCGGCAGCTTGCCGAGCGAGACGAGGATCGGATTCCCGATGCCGAGCACGCTGTAGGCGGGATCGCCGATCTGCTCGATGTGACTGGTGCGCTTCAACAGCTCTTCGAAGAGGATCGTGATCTCGCGTCTCGCCAGGTGGGCGCCGAGACAGAAATGCGGGCCGCCGCCACCGAAGGCCATGTGCTCGTTGGGCTTGCGACGGATGTCGAAGCGGAAAGGGTCTTCGAATACGGAGTCGTCGCGATTGCCGGACGGATACCAGAGCGTGACGCGTTCTCCCTGCGCGATGGGCACGCCCGCGATCTCCGTGTCCTTCGCGGCGGTCCGCTTGAAATAGGCGACCGGGGAGGACCAGCGGATGATCTCCTCGGTAGCGCTCTTCATCAGGCTGGGGTCGCGGCGCAGCGCCTCGAGCTGCTCGGGCTCGACGAGCAGCTGCTGCAATCCGCTCGAGATCGCGTTGCGGGTCGTCTCGCTGCCGGCGACGGTCAGCAGCATGAAGAAGGCATCGAGCTCGAGGTCGTTCAGTCGGCCGAGCTCGTCCTCCACGGTGACGAGCAGGGAGAGCACGTCGTCGGCGGGCTCCGCGCGCTTCTTTGCGGCGATCTTCTGGCCATAGCCGAAGATCTGGGCGGCGAGTGTCTCGCGCTGCGACTCCGGGACGGGATGCTCGGGATCGATGCAGAGCAGCATGTCGTTCGTGAGGGCGAAGAGCCAGTCCCGGTCTTCGAGCGGGATGCCCAGGATGTCGGCGATCATGTGCATCGGCAGCTGATAGGCGACGTCCTGAACGAAGTCGACCGTTTCCCGGGCCAGCGCGTCTTCGACGATCTTGACGGCCCACTCGCGGGCGAGGTCCTCGAGTCGTCGCGTCATGCGGGGCGTGAAGCCCGAGCTGATCAGCTTCCGCTGGCGGATATGGGGCGGCCCGTCCATATCCGTGAGCATGAGGCCCGTTCCCTCATAGCCGAGCCCGGGACCGGATGCGGACAGAAAGAGCTCCGCTTGTCGATTCACGTCCCGGATCTCCGCGTACCGGGACAGCACCCAGAAGCCTTGTCCGCCGGTCTGCTCGAAGCCCGAGGTCTCCGGGTGTCGCCAGACGGGGGCCTGCTCGCGAAGGGTCGAGAAGACGTCGTGGGGGAACCCGTTTCGGTAGAGCTCGGATCGGGTGAGGTCGAGGTCGTCGAGGTTCTGCGTCATCTGTGATTGCTCGCGGGTTGGGGTGAATCGAGGTGGATCGGGCCGCTCGATCAGGAAGCGGCGCGCTGTTCTTCGCGGGTCGCGTAGGCGAGCTGTTCGACCTCTTCGAGCGCGGGCTCGAGCCGCTCGGGATCGAGGCGCTCAGCGATCCGCTCGCCGCCAGCATAGGCGAGCATAGCCGGCAAGCGCTCTCTCAGGCAGCGGAAGGTGAAGTCGAGGATGTCGCCCCCCGCGATCGCGTCGAAGGGAACCCAATGGTTGAAGTCGAGGCTGGGGCGGACGTAGTGGTAATGCGGGTCGTCCTCGAAGGCGTCGAAGCGCAGGTATTCGTGGTCATCGTCGGCCCCCACGACGTGGATCGAGACGCCACGATCCGAGAAGCCGCCTTCGGGTGAATTCGCTTCGAGCTCGGCGAGGTCCTCGGCGCTGTCGGCGTAGGCTTCGGCCAGGCGTGCGGGGTCCACGACGCGATACTCGAGGCCGAGCTTGATCGGGCCGGCCTCGAACCAACGGGTATTCGCAGCCTCCGGTGGCTCCGGCTGCATGCTGTAGACGACACCGACCTTGGCTTCTGTCATTCGCTCAGACTCCGTACACGCGCGCGGCGTTGCCGTGGGCGATCTTCTCGAGCTGCTCGGTGGTGAGCGCGCTGCCGAGCTCCGTGAGCACCTTTCGGGAGTTGGGCCAGGCCGAGACGCTATGCGGGTAGTCCGAAGACCACATCGCCGTGTCCGCGAGCCACGGGTGATCCGGCACCAGGTCGAAGCCGACCTTGTCATCGATGATCGTCACGAAGAGGTTGCGACCCAGACAATCGACGGGGCGGTCGCGCGCTTCGATCGTGCCGTCGCTGAGCTCGCTGCGAACGGTGAAGTTCTGCTCCATCGTCTGCAGCCAGAAGGGCAGCCAGCCACAGTTGACCTCGCCCGCGACGATCTTGAGCTTCGGGTGTCGTTCGAAGACGCCGCCATAGACCATGTAGGTGAAGGGGCGGACGGCGGAGAAGAACCGGTGGACGGTGCCCGCCGCGGTGATCTTCATGCCCACGAGCTCGTCCCAATCCTCCTCGGCGGGCTTGCCCCCGAAGCTGCGATGGAAGGTCAGCGGGATCCCCGCCTCCTCGGCGCGAGCGAAGAGCGGCGCGTAGTAGGGGTCATGGTAGGGGCGCCGCGGAAAGCCCGGAATGAAGCCGGCCTTCGCGCCACCCTTCATGCAGCGCTCGAGCTCGGCGACGCAGACGTCCATGCCATCGTCCACGGGCAACATAGGGAGTCCGACGAGACGATCGGGCTCGGCGGCCTGGAATTCGCCTAGCATCCAGTCGTTGAAGGATCGGATGCAGGCGAGGGCGAGCTCGCGATCCGGCTCGACGTAGGCGCGGGCCGCATGGGCCGGATAGACGACCGAGACGTCGACGCCGTCGATGTCCATGTCCTTCACGTGGGCGCTGCCGTCATAGTTGCCGGGGAGCAGCTCGTCGAAGCGAAGACCCGTGAGCTTCTTGTTCTTCCCCTCCCGACCTGCGACGGCCTCGACGCCGAAGGTATGGGCCGGCGGCTTGCCATCGAAGCTCCAGCCATCCCCTCCGTCGGCTCCGCGCAGCATCTTCGGCGCGCGCTCCTTCATGGATGCCGGAACGCCGTCGAAGACGTGAGGCGGCTCGTTGATGTGGCAATCCGCCGAGATGATTCGGGTCGGTGCGGAGGTCGTCATGTCTTGGATCCTGTCTGGGCTGTGAAAGAAAGCAGTCGGAGGCAGATCCCTGCGGCCCTACGATAGTGCGGCCAGCCGGATTCTTCCTCCGGGCTCAGGCGTGGGCGCATGCCGCAGGGCGGCCTCACGGATTCCTGCTCATGCTCTAACTTGTCGAATCCGAATAGCTTTTCTGCGGAGTGCGAGCGGCTCGGCGTTCGTCGTCGAAGCGCGGGCGGGCCGGGGGGGCGATGCGGCAGTCGAACGAGCGCAGGCGTGTAGCCACCGGATCGGAGCCGAGCACGGCAGCCGACCTGGCCCTGACCTTCGTCGGGCTCGTCGTAGGGGCTGGGTTTTCGGGAGATCTCTGGGGAGCCGTCTCGGGTGCTGCCATCGGCGCGGGGATCGGGCGCTGGCTGTCGCTGCGGTCTCGGCTTCGCTCACTGACGGAATCCGTCGCACGTCTCGAGGCGCGGCAGACGGTCCTCGAGGGAGAGCGCTCTCAGGCCGTCACGAACCCGCCGCGGGAGATCAGCTCCACCCGCCCCGCTGATGTCAGCGAGCGTCCGGGAGTCTCGAGCAGGCCGGTCGCAACCGACGCGCCGCCCGAACCGGCGGCGACCCCGGCGCAGAGCTCGGACCCAGCCGACCAGGCCGGCCCCTACGCGAGCCCCGTCCGCGCCTCCACGCCGGGGGCCCGGCCCGCCTCGAATGCGTCCGTGCCGGCCGCGTCGTCTTCGCCCGCCGCGCCCTCTGTGTTGCAGCGCGCGCTCGAGGCCATCCGCGGGTTCTTCTTCGGCGGCAATACGGTCGTGCGAGTCGGTCTGCTGGTGCTGCTGGTCGGGGTGACGCTGCTGGCCAAATACGCGGCGGACAATGCACTGCTGCCGATCGAGGCGCGTCTCGCGTGCGCCGCGCTGATCGGGCTGGCCTTGATCGTCGTCGGCTTCCGTCAGCGCACCCTGCGGCCGGGCTTCGGCCTGAGCCTGCAGGGCGGCGGCATCGCCGCGCTCTACCTCGTCGTCTTCTTCGCGTTCAGGACCTACGGACTGGTGCCAGGGGGGCTGGCCTTCGGCTTCTTCGTGGGTCTCACGATCGCGAGCGCGCTGCTCTCCGTGCTGCAGAGATCGCAGGCCTTGCTCGTGATCGGCAGCCTCGGTGGATTCCTGGCGCCGATCCTGGCGAGCACCGGGGAAGGCAGCCACGTGGCGCTCTTCGGCTACTACCTGCTGCTGATCGCTGCGATCGCGGGCGTCGCGTGGTCTCGCTCCTGGCGAATTCCCTCGATCGTCGCCTTCGTGTGTACCTATGGCGTAGCGACGCGATGGGGCGTTCTGCGTTACGAAGAGGCCCTCTATGCGTCGACGCAGCCCTTCGTGCTCGCCTTCATGCTGCTCTTCACGGCCATCGCCGTGCTGCACGCCTGGCGCCGGCCCCCGCATCTGCGCGGCTTCGTCGACGGCAGTCTGATCTTCGGGACCCCGCTCGTCAGCTTGATCCTGCAGGCCGAGCTCGTGGGTGAGAGAGAGCTCGGGCTGGCCTTGTCCACGGCCGGCTTCGGGCTCTTCTACGCGGTTCTCGCGACCTGGCTGTGGCGGGCCGCACCGTCGGCTGTGCGGCCGCTGGCGGAGGCCTTCATCGCGCTCGCGGTGGGCTTCGGCACGATGGCGATTCCGTTTGCCTTCGACGAGGCAATGACGACAGCGATTGCGTGGGCGCTCGAGGGGGCGGGCTTGTACTGGATCGGGGCGCGGCAGTCGCGATTCCTCGCGCGCCTGGCTGGAGTGCTCCTGCAGGCCCTGGCTGCATTGGCCTTCGTCGCGAGCTTCGCGCTCGATCAGTTCGACGCGAGTCTCTTCCTCCCGATCGCCAACGGCCGAGCGCTCTCGTGTCTGTCGCTGGCTGCTGCGGGCCTGTTCATCGCGCAGCAGTCCTTCGCCCGGCGCGATCGCCTGAGCGTGACGGAGGTGCGGCTGGCGCAGACGTTGGGCGCCTGGGGGCTGCTCTGGTGGACGGGGGGCGCAATCGCGGAGATCGATCAGTTCGTGCCCGAGCGATGGCAGGTCTCGGCGCTGATCGGACTGGTGGCGATCACGATGATCGGCGTCGAGGTCGGGGCGGCGCGGCGCGGCTGGGAGCCGGGGCGCGTGCTGGCGCTGGCCGGGCTGCCGGGGCTCGGGTGGCTGCTGCTGGCCTCCGCGTCGATCCAGCAGCATGTCCTGGCCGATGCGGGCTGGCTCGCCTGGCCGATCGCCTTCGCCGCGTGTCACTTCCTGTGGGCGCGGCGCGTCGAAGGTCATCCGCGGACGATGGCCGGGTTTCGGTCCGGCGCGCTCTGGCTGCTCGGGCTCGTGGCGGCGCTGGGTGCCTCGGGGCTCGCGGAGGTCCCGCTTGCGCTGCCGGTCGACTGGCAGCTGGCTGGCTTCGGTTGGGGCCTTTCGGGCGTGCTCTTTGCCAGCATGGCGATGCACGCGAACGGCCGTGCGCCCTTCGATCGCGAGGCCGACGAGCTCCTGCGTTCCGGGCTCGGGCCGATCGTCGGTCTGGCTCTGCTCTGGGTGCTCTGGCTGCAGGTCGCGGCCAGGGGACAGGCCGCGCCGCTGCCGCATCTCCCGCTCCTGAATCCGGTCGACGTCACGGTGGGCCTGATCGCGGTCGCCGCGATCGCCTGGTGGCGACTGCTGGGGGCACGGATCGCCGAGCCGGTCTCGCCCCCGCTGCGCAGAGCCTTCATCGCGTTGCTGGCCGGCCTCGGCTTCGTATGGCTGAATGGAATCCTGGCGCGCGCGGTGCATCAGTGGACCGGTACGCCTTTCGACGTCGACGACCTCTGGCGTTCCGTGCCTTTCCAGGTGAGCGTGTCGATCGCGTGGACGCTGCTGGCCCTTGCGGGCATGCTGCTCGCCAGCCGGCGGGCCTGGCGTCAGGTCTGGATGGTCTGCGCCGGGCTGCTCGGTGTCGTCGTCGTCAAGCTCTTCACGATCGATCTGTCCCAGCTGAGCACGGTGGCGCGGATCGGGACGTTTCTGGCCGTCGGCGCGATGCTCCTGGTGCTCGGCTATCTGTCACCGGTCCCGCCCGCCAAGGCGTCAGCGGAAGAGGGGGGATCCGCAGGCGAAGACTCGGCAGAGGCTCGCGCGCTCGAGCGATCGGGAGGAAATCCATGATGAGGACTCGACAGGCAAGCCCGAGCCAGGGGTGTGTCCTGGGGATGCTGCTGGCTGTCGTGCTGTGTGCGCAAGGCGCTCAGTCCGAAGTCGAAGGAGAGTCACTCGTGCCCGGCGACTTCGCCGTGGGACGCAGGCTCGAGGTCGAGCGCGCCGGGGTCTTGCAGTCGGTGCTGCTCGACTTCGCGGTCTACCGGCGGAGCGTCGCGCCCGGGCTGGCCGACCTTCGGGTCTTCGACTCACAGGGGCGCCCGGTGCCCTACGCAATCCGCAGGCGCCTGCCCGAGTCGAAGGAGCAGGAGGTGCTGCGTGCGCTGCCGCTGTTCCCGCTCGACCGCAGAATGACCGCCGACGTGTCGCCGACCGCACGCTTCGCCGCGGACGCTTTTCGGATCGAGGCGCAGCTCTCGGAGCAGGGCGCGATCGTGAGCGTGGCGCCCGCTGAAGGCGAGCCGGCCCCAGGCGAGCTGCCCGTGGCGTGGCTGCTCGACGCGAGCCACCTGAGTCGCGCGGTCGTGGGACTCGTCTTCGAGCTCGAGGCGGACGGGCTTCCCTTCGTCAGCTCGCTGCGCATCGAAGCCAGCGACGACCTCGCGAGCTTCCGACGCGTCGGAAAGGACCTCGCGCTGGTCCGCCTCGAGCAGGCCGGCCATCACATCGAGCGTCGCGACTTCGCGCTGCCGGCCACCCGCGCGAGATATCTTCGGATCACTGCGCAGGGCTCGCCTCCGGCTGCTCGAATCAGCCGCGTGAGCGCCCGGCTTGCGCCGAGTCGCCCGGCTCCGACGCGCGTCGAGGCGCAGCTCCGAGGACGCTTCGACCCGGAGGAGTCGGGGCGTGTCCACTTCGACCTCGGAGGCTGGCCACCCGTCGATCGTTTGAGAATTCGACTCGAAGACGAGAACGCACTCGTCGAGGCGCAGCTCGAATCCGCCCCCGATCGCGAGGGCCCCTGGCGCCGGCGCTTCTCGGGCATCCTGTACTCGATCGATCAGGGAGGCCGCCTCGAGAACCCCGCGATCGACTGGTCGGCTCGGGCCGACCGTTATCTGCGCTTGACGGTCTCGCCGCGCGGCGGCGGTCGCCTCGAATCGCCGCCGACGCTGATCGCCTCCTGGCGTCCGGAGCAGCTGCTCTTCCTGCATCGCGGCGACGGGCCGAGCCTGCTCGCGATCGGTCGCGCGCAGACGCCGGACGGTCGCTTTGCCGACGCCGAGCTCCTGCGGATCGCCGAGCGGAACGGGGCCTCCGTGCCGGAGACGACGGCCCGGCTCGGTCCGGAGGCCATCCTGGCGGGCGAGTCGGCGCTCGTCGTCGAGGAACCGATTCCGTGGCGAAGCTATGGGCTGTGGGCCCTGCTGCTGGCGAGCGTGGCGGTCGTGCTGGCCTTGAGCCTGAAGCTGCTGCGCGGCGTCGAGGGCTGAGGGCAGGGGCCGCGCCGGATTCGCTCTGGCCTCGAGGCGTCGCGACCGGGTATGGCCTCAGTCGAGATCGCTCGCGGAGTGGCGTTCGGGCACGCGCTCGTCCTCCGGTCCCCAGGCCCGGTTGACTCGCTGCCCGCGTTTCACGGCGGGACGCTCAGCGATCTCCGCGGCCCAGCGAAGGACGTGCGCGTAGGACTTCACGTCCAGGAACTCTCCGGCGTCGTAGAGCTTTCCTCGACCAGACCGCCGTACCACGGGTAGATGGCCATGTCCGCGATCGTGTACAGGGCGCCGCAGATGTATTGCCTGTCCGCCAGGTTGCGGTCGAGGACATCGAGCTGGCGCTTCACTTCGAGCGCGAAGCGATCGATCGGATACTCGAGCTTCTCGGGTGCGTAGGCGTAGAAATGTCCAAAGCCGCCGCCGAGGTAGGGCGCGCTGCCCATCTGCCAGAAGAGCCAGGAGAGACACTCGGCGCGCGCTGAGGGCTCGGTCGGCAGGAAGGCGCCGAACTTCTCGGCGAGGTAGACGAGGATCGCGCCGGACTCGAAGACGCGCGTGGGCGGCGACGTGCCGTGATCGACGAGAGCCGGAATCTTGGAGTTGGGATTCGCCGCGACGAAGCCGCTGCCGAACTGATCGCCGTCGTTGATGTTGATCAGATACGCGTCGTACTCGGCCTCCTGCTTACCGAGCGCGAGCAGCTCCTCGAGCAGGATCGTGACCTTGACGCCGTTGGGCGTCGCGAGCGAGTAGAGCTGGAGCGCATGCTCCCCGACCGGGAGCGGCTTCTCGTGGGTGGGGCCGGCGGTCGGGCGGTTGATCTTCGCGAAGCGGCCACCCTTGTCGGGGTCCCATTTCCAGACCTTGGGCGGTGTATAGACGGAGTCGGACAAAGCGCTTCCCTTCGAGGTTGGATGATCGGCCGCGTGCGCCGATTCGGCGCGCGACATCGGCCGCGATCGACCCTCGAAGCTTAACCCGGTTCAGCGCGCGCGGATTCCAGTGCCCCGACATTTCATCGGAGACCCGACCTGTGGTGAGCCGAGCCGTCATCGGGTCAGAAGTCCTCGTCGTCGTCGTAGAGCGGATTCCGACCTTCGTCCTGCTCCTGCTCCGGGCCGGTCGCGATGCCGGGGCGAAGCTCTGCGTCCTGCATCTCGAACTCGACCTCGTAGAGCCAGCCGGGCAGAGCGCCCGCACGCCGCGCGTCGTCTTCGATCGTCGCCAGCTCGGCCTCGACCTTGGCGAGCTCCTGCTCGGCCTCCTTGGCCGCCTCACGATGGATATGTCTCTTCTTCCCGCGCCGATAGTTGCGACGGTTGGCGTCGGCGTAGAGCTCGGTTTCGCGTTCGACCTCCGAACGCAGGCGCGCGGCGTCGCGCAGCAGGTTGCGGTAGCGATTCTGCCAGTACGCCTTCGTCGCGCGCAGCTCGGGCTCGGACGAGGGGTCATCGCCTGCGGCGACGGGCGACGCCGCGAGCGCGAGCAGGGCGAGCGCACACGCGAGGATCTTTCGAGCGTTCCGTCCTCGGCGGCAAGGGCTCTTCTCGAAAAAGCAGATCATGCAGATACCTCCTTCTCGTCGTGAATCGGCCAGAACGAGCGCGACCCTGAGCCGGGAATCGCGTGTGCGGCTCGGATGGGGTTCGAAGCACACGTTGGGTGACTCGCTTGCAGTGGGGACGGGGCGTTCCGCGCGGCGGCCCGCGCGGAGGGTTCTGGCGTGCGGGCCCGCTTCGGACGCTTCGTAGAATTTTCAACGCCCCGCGTGATCGCGGCCGTCTTCGAGACACCAGCGCGTCCTGAGAAGCGCCTCAGCGCAAGGACGGTCTTGGCACGGGGCTTGCGACTCTCCGTCGAGAAACGAAAAGCCAAACCCGCAAGAGAAAGGACAAACGCTTCATGCAGATGCCATTCAAACGAACCTCGATCGACGGCGCCGACGCGGAGATCACCGCGCAACATCTCCAGGAGGTTCTGGCAGACCTGATCGATCTGACCCTGCAGTCGAAGCAGGCTCATTGGAATACCGTGGGTCGAAGCTTCCGCAGCCTCCAT
Organism: uncultured delta proteobacterium; assembly: GCA_963698485.1. Classification (GTDB taxonomy): domain Bacteria; phylum Myxococcota_A; class UBA9160; order UBA9160; family UBA4427; genus UBA4427. Next base: position 198,639 of record CAVORA010000018.1, read on the forward strand.
CTCCAGCTCGACCAGGTCGTCGAGCACGCCCGAAACTTTTCGGACACAGTGGCCGAGCGCATCGTGACGCTCGGACAGCCAGCCCAGGGCTCGTTCGCGCAGTGTCAGAGCCAGTCGAAGCTCGATCCGCTTCCGACCGACTTCATGCAGGATCAGGACGTCGTGAAGCTCTTCGTCGAGCGCCTGGACATCGTGTGTCATCGGATCCGCAATCACATCCAGACCGTCCGCGACAGAGACCCAGTCAGTGAAGATCTTCTGGTCTCGATCCTGGGCGCCCTCGAAGAGCAGATGTGGATGTTTCACGCGCAGACGCAGTAGTAGACGAAAAGCGCGTGCGGGCCACGACACGTCGCGCGCAGCATCCATCTTGCGCCGGGTCTCGTCTCCGACGGGCCCGGCGCTCTGCGTGATGGGCGCGGCCGCTCCTGTTCAGGCCGCTCCTGTTCAGGCCCGCTGGCGATCGCCGGCTCGAGCGTCGACGCAAGGCGACGACGCCGCCGATCGCGAGCAGGGCGCTCGCCTGCAGGGCGAGGGGGCTGGGCTCGGGAATCAGGACGGTGGCGATGTCGCAGTTGTTCGCCTCATCTCCCTCGGCCACGACCTCGAGCGCGTCTGCACAGGCGATCCAGAAATAGGGCCCGACCGCATCCGCGAGCTCAGCCGGCACGATGGCTTCGCTGTCGGAACATACGTCGGAGCTTCCCCCGTCGATCAACGACACGAAGCAATCGCCGACGGGCAGATCCGCTTCGTCGAGCGTCGAATCCAGGGAGAGATGGAAGCGCACCTGGGACGCTGCGGCGGCGAGCACCCCGTTGTTGAAGACGTTCGCAGCCAGGAGCACGGGATCTCCCGCCCCCGCCTCGGTCGGCAGCAGGGTCGCCAGCTGCAGCTCCGGCATCTGGTCCGGATCACAGGGATCACCGAGGCCGTCGCCATCGACATTCGCCTGGCTCGCGTTCGCGACCTGGGGGCAATTGTCCGATGCGTCCACCACGCCGTCTTCGTCGGAGTCGATCCGGACTGCGCCCGCACCCGTGTCGTAGAGCACCGTGTCGATCCACGCGGCGAGCACACTGGTCGCCGCGGAATCCGGTTGGAGGGTGCCCCGAGCCATGCGCACCGGTTCGTCGAGTGACTCCGCTCGAAGCGAGAGAATGCTGTTCTCGTGGTCTCCGGGATCAACCAGGAAGGGCGCGGGAAGACCCAGATCGCCGCGGACGGGCGGGACGGAGACGATGTTCATGTCTCCGATCAGGACGTCTGTCCGAAAGTTGATCGTGCTGGCGCCAGCGCCGGCGCCCGGCTGATGGCACGTTGCGCAATTCGACGCGAGATAGGATCGGGCGCGGGTCGCAATCGACGCCGAGCCATCCCCGAGCGCCGCATAGCTGCCGAATCCGCTGGGATCACCGATATCCGAGTCGAAGAGCCCGATGCAGTTCCAGGCGTGGAGCTGGTTGTCGCTGACCGCGCCGTAGTCGAAGGGCCCATTCAGCTGCTGGGTGCGCACGCCCAGCGCGCGCCCGGCGGGTGCGGAGTGGCATCGCAAGCAGTCCGAGGGCGAAGGGTAGATCCAGGTCTGGCTGCCTCCGCTCGCGAGCGCGACGTCTTCGCGAAGGCCTTCCAGAAGCAGGGTGGCCTCCGTGCCGGCTGCGTTCCATCGGTACGTGAAGCCGATCCATTGATCCCGCTGCCGCAGCATGACCCGGGTCTCGAGACGCCTGGCGGGTGCACCAGGCTGTTCGAGCTCGAAATGTTTCACGATGGCCGTGCCGGCCGGGAAGCTCCAGGGCTCGTTGGCGCGGAACGTGATCTTCTCGTTCCCCGGCAGGGCGATCCAGCGCTTCTTGGCGGCGCCGTCACTCCACAAGGGGGTGGTGACTTCGTACTCGATGAGACCTGGAGCCGGGCTGAGCGTGTTCACGTCGGAGAAGAGACCTGTCTCGGAGAGCGTGGTCGGGAAATTGCCGACGCCATTCGGGTTCGAGCCGACGAAGCGTCCGACCACCGGATTGGACAGTGACCAGGTGTAGAGCTCGCCGTCCTCGTCCTCGCCGAAAGAGCCGAGTCCGTCGAAGTTCGAGAGGCGTGTCTCGAAGACGCCGAGCCCGGTTTGCGGGTCGCGGGTCACTCGGTCCCAGGTGAAGACAGTGCCGAGGCTGTCGCCGAAGACATATTGGCCGTACAGAGAGGCGAGGGGGCCGCGATAGACGTAGCCGCCGACGACGGCGATGCCCTGCTGGCCGGTGACGTATTCGAGGTCGGGGCGATGTTGGGTGGGTTGGCAACCTGTTGGCGTGAGCGGGACTGTTCCTTCGCAATCCGGGAATCCGAAGTCGAGCCCCCCGCCGCTGCTCGCTGGCACCCAGTTGACCTCTTCGCGGAAGGAGCTGCCGACGTCCCCTATCCACATGTCCCCGGGATTCTCCCGGTCGAAGGAAAAACGCCAGGGGTTGCGAAGACCGTAGTGCCAGACCGGGTTGCCGAAGGGGTTGTCGGTGGGGATGCCAGGATTGCGTTCGGTACCCGAGTCGACATCGATTCGCAGAATCTTGCCGCGCAGGCTGTCCGTGTTCTGTGGCTGACTCGTATCACCCTGATCGCCGATCGAAGCGTAGAGGTAGCCATCATCGCCGAACGCGAGCATGCCGCCGTTGTGGAATTCGTTGGGCCCGGGTCGCTCGATTTCGAGCACTACGTAGGCTGAGCCGGGCGCTGCCCGATTGGGATCTTGCGGATCGATCTGATAGCGGACGATTAGAGCGCAACGACCGTAGAGCGCGCATTCGCTGGGCTCGGCGGTGTAGTGAAGGTAGAAATAACCGTTCGACTGGAAGTCCGGATGCACCGCCATGCCGAGCAGCCCTTCATCGTTCGCGCTGTTGTCGACGCGTGATTCGATGTTCAGCATCTCGACGAGATCGGATTGCCTTACATCGGGCCGATTCTCGATCGACTGGACGAGCCCCCTTTGCTCTACAAACCAGAGTCGGTTGCTGCCATCCGGTGGTGCCGTCATGAAGACGGGATCGAAGAGCCCGCCGCTTCTCCAGGATGGGAATGGATCTTCGAAGGAGAAGTCCGACTCGAGCAGCATGCCCTCGAGCGGAAAAGCGTGCCCCGCAAACGGCGTGCGGGTCTCGAGACCGCAGCTCTGTTGGGCGCGGGCCGCATGGGATAAGAGAAAGAACCCCAACAGCAAGAGGGCGAAAAGAAATCGCGCGATCAGGGATCCGACGAGCCTCCGACGTGCGGACGAGAGGCCTCCGGGATGGGCTCCAGCGCGAGGTGCGCTCTTCACGGGTACGTTGTAATGCATCGGCTTGCTTGCCTTGTGAGACTCTGGGGCGATCCGGACTGGGTGCCAGCCCCGTTCCGCTGTACAAACTTCGTGGGCTACGTGCGCCTGGATCGATGCGTTCGAGCCTCCTTCGAGGCCTGTGTACGCATCGGCTTGCAGCGCAGGGAGCGGCAGGCGACCGAAGTGAGACGCCTCGATCGCCGAAGCTCGAGTTCGGCGAGAACGATGTCGGAGGGGCGAGGTGTTCGAAGAGGATTTTCGGTCACATGCAGTGGAGCGGCTTTCGTCCGCCCACGATCGAGTCTAGCTCGCCAGCAGGCCCCGTGTCTCGGCGGGACCGGATATCGATCGGAGCGGGGCCCGTCTGCAATAGGCTGTCGGCGATGAATCGACCGTCGGCCTCGGGCGCAGCTTGCGCGCGGGATTGCCGGTCCCGAAACGAGGCGAAGCCGCTCGATCGGCGCGAGCATTGGCCTGCGGGATCAGGCCGGCGGGCGGGTGCCTCGGCCGGCGTTGACAGTGTGAGCCGTATTCTCCAGCGTCCTCCCGAGCCCGGTCAGCGGGCGTCGGGAGATGGATAGATCGACATGCGAACAACCTTGCGGACATGCGGCGGCGCATCGGCGCCAGCGCACCCTCTGCCGCATGGTTTCGATCCAGATCCTCGCCCCCGTCTTTGCGCTGCCGGTGCTGATCGGCTGCTCGCCAGCCGAATCGGTTCCGACGGCGGCATTCGAGCGCGCTCGATCACAGCACGCGCCCGCGCGGGAGGAGTGGCGCACCTATCTGGGCGATCCCGAGGTCAGCCATCGGTCGCCGCTCCACGACATCACGCGCGCCAACGTGAGGGAGCTCGAGGTCGCCTGGACCTACGACGCCGGGGATGCGTCCGATCGCGGAACGACGCAGATCCAGTTCAATCCGCTGATCGTGAAGGGGGTGCTCTACGGGACGTCCCCCGGACTACGTCTCTTCGCGCTCGATGCGGCCACGGGCCAGGAGCTCTGGAGCTTCCGTCCGGAGGCCAGAGTGCGGATCTGGACCAGCAGTCGGGGCGCGGTGTATTGGGAGGAGGGCGACGACGAGCGCATCCTCTTCGGAGCCGGTCCCTATCTCTATGCGATCGATGCGCGGACCGGGCTGAAGATCGAGCGCTTCGGCGAGAAGGGCCGGATCGACCTGCGCGAGGGGCTCGGAGAGATCTCGGAAGCGATCCGCTCGGGGTCGTGGCGAACACACCCGGCGCGCTCTTCGAAGATCTGATCATCATGGGTGGCCGCGTCAACGAGATGCAGGGGGCCGCTCCCGGGCATGTTCGTGCCTTCGACGTCCGAACCGGGCAGCTCGCTTGGATCTTCCACACGATTCCGAAGCCGGGGGAGCGCGGATACGAGACCTGGCCGCCCGACGCCCATGAGCGGGCCGGGGGTGCCAACGCCTGGGCGGGCATCTCGGTCGACGCCGAGCGCGGGCTCGTGTTCGTGCCGACCGGGTCTGCGACCTACGACTTCTACGGGGCCGACCGAGCCGGCGACAACCTGTTTGCGAATAGCCTCATCGCTCTCGATGCGCGGACCGGCGAGCGGCGCTGGCATCAGCAGCTCGTTCGGCACGATATCTGGGATCGGGATCTGCCCGCGCCGCCCAACCTCGTCGAGCTAAGCGCGAGGGGCACAGAAGATTCCGGCCGTCGCCCAGGTGACGAAGACTGGCCACACGTTCGTGTTCCATCGCGAGACCGGCGAGCCGATCTACCCGCTGCGCGAAGAGCCGGTGATCGGTCCCTTCGTTCCGGGGGAGCATCCGGCCGACAGCCAGCCGGTCCCGACCAGGCCGCCCGCCTTCGTTCGCCAGCATTTCGGGCCGTCGGCGGTGACCGATTACTCGGAGGCGTCGAAGCAGGAGATCAGCGCGCGACTCGAGGCGATGCAATACGGCTCGCTGTATACGGGGCTCGGGGCGGCCGAGAACGTCGTCTACCCGGGGATCGATGGCGGTGCGGAGTGGGGCGGGGCTGCCTGGGACGAGGAGTCGGGACTGCTCTTCGTGAATGCGAACCAGGTGCCGTGGATCGTGCAGATGATCGAGGCGCGCGCAGAGCCGGGCCTGCGCAACATGCTGGGCACTGCCTACCTGCATACGTGTGCCGGCTGCCACGGACTCGACATGCGGGGAGACGGATCTTCGGTGCCCGCGGTGCTCGGCGTTCGTGAACGTCTCGGTCCTCTCGAGCTCTATCGCTTGATTCGAGACGGCCGGGGCCGCATGCCGGGGCTGGCGGGGACGCTCGAATGGCACGAGATCGCGGCGATCACGTGGTTCGTCTACACCGCCGACGAGAGCGACGCCCCTTCGGGCTGGGCCGAGCGAAGCGGGCCGAAGAGCTTCGTGAACGCCGGCTTCCAGAAGCTGGTCGATGCGAACGGGCTCCCGGGTGCGAGGCCGCCCTGGGGCACGCTGAACGCGATCGATCTGGTCGAGGGCACGCTGCGTTGGCAGGTGCCGCTCGGAGACTATCCAAAGGTGATCGAGGCGGGTCGGAGTGGACTCGGCGCGGAAAACTACGGTGGGCCGCTGTTGACGGCGAGCGGACTGCTCTTCATCGCAGCGACGCCAGACGCTCGCTTCCGCGCCTTCGACGCGGCGACCGGACGGCTGCTCTGGGAGGCAGCGCTGCCCGCCGCCGGGTTTGCCACGCCGGCCAGCTACCGTGCCCGCGGTCGGCAATTCGTGGTGATCGCGGCGGGTGGCGGAAAGCTCGATCAGCCCTCTGGCAGTCGCTACGTGGCGTTCGCATTGCCCGAATAGCGAGGCGGCGGGGACGAGGTCGTCGCCTGCAGCCCGCTTCAGCTGCTGCGCCAGATCGAAGGCGGAGTCGCACGGAATCGATGGGGGGTGGTCGACTGCGCGTCAGGGCGCCGGCGCGTCGCTGATGGCGAAGCGCATTCCGCCGACGGGCGAGGCATCGAGATGCGCGACCCGCAGCTCCTCGGACACCCAGAGCGCGGAGATCCCCGACGCTTCGAGCTCGGCCAGGGCCTGTTCGAGCTGCTCGACGGGAAGACATAGATGATGCAGACCTTCGCCGCGGCTCGATAGCTGGTCGTCGAAGGGGGTCTCGCCCTCGACGACCTCGAAGAGTCTGAGCCTCGATTCGCCGAGATCGCAGAAGCTCGCCTTGAAACGCGCCTCGATCCGGGCATCCCGGTAGAACGCGCGGGGCATCGGGAACTCGCCCGTTCGAAAAGGACCGAGTCCCATGGTCTCGGAGTAGAAGTCGATCGTCCGGTCGGTGTCGGCCACGACCAGGCCGAGATGGTTGTGTCCGAGCTTGCCGGCGTGCCCGCTGCCGACCATGACCTCGAAGGTCACGCCGGCGAATTCCGGGCTCTCGACGTAGCTGAACGATCCGAAGGGGTATCCCCAGAAAGGCTCGATGCCTCGATGGTAGAGCGTGCTCAGGGTGTCGAGATATCCCTCGTGGGTGCGCTTGTCGAGGTTGAAATGGTTCATTCCTTCGCCGTGCGTCTCGAGGAACTCGGCGTGCGGTGGGCGTCCACCGGTCACCTCGATCAGCTCCATCTCGCACGGCCCGAGCGGAGCCGTGGCGATGCGAAGACGTGCCGGTGTCGGCCTTCCTCCGAGCGTCGCTCGCTCGAGCGTGTGCTCTTCGCACTCGAAGGGCCCGAGACCGAGCGCCTCGGTATAGGTTTCGACGACGCGGTCGACGGACCGGACGGCGATGGCGACACTGCAGCCGCGGCGAAGATCGAGCTTCATGGGGCGCCTCCTTTCGAGGGGCTGGGCGTGTCGAGGCTGCCTGGCGCAGCGTGGCTTTCAGGGGCGCGAGAGGTCTGTCGGCCTCAGATCGCCTGGACGAGCCGGATCGGAAAGACCTTGAAGCCGCGAAAGAACTCGGAGCGGAGCCGCACGACCTGCTCCTCGACGACCTCGTATTCCGGGGCGATCGCCAGGATCTCTTCGAGCATGACGCGGCCTTCCATCTGCGCGAAGTTCGCCCCGAGGCAGCGATGGGTGGCGTGATTGAACGACAGGATCCGCGGGGCGCGCCGATGGATGTCGAATCGATCGGGGTCTTCGAACTCTCGCTCGTCGCGGTTCGCGGAGGCCCAGAGATGCATCAATCGCTGGCCCTTTCGAACGCGGGTGCCGCCGCAGATCTCGGCGTCCTCCTCGGCGCTTGCGCCTAGCATCAGCGTGGGCATCTCGTAACGCAGCCCCTCCCAGAACGCGTGTCGCGCAAGCCCCGGGTCGGCGGCGACCTCGGCCCGCTGTTCGGGGTGGAGCGCCAGCTGATGCAGGGTGCCCGACAGGACTTTGGGCAGCGTCTCGGTTCCGCCGATCACGAACAGATAGAGGTTGGCGATCAGCTCGTCGGCTTCGTATCGGCGCCCGGCCCATTCGAAACGTGCGAGCTCCGCGAGCAGGTCGCCTTCGCCCGGACGCGCCATCCGCGCTGCGACGGCGTCCGAGAGGTATTGCTGAACGCGCCCCATCGCGGCCAACGCCTTCTCCGTGGGGCCGTCGACTCCAGGCGCACGATCGAAGACGTCCGCGACGTCGGCGATCACGCCGTCGGCGTCCTCGAGGGGCAGGCCGATCAGCCTGAAGATGACGCGGGCCGAGACGCGCGCGCCGAGATCGGCGATCACATCGATCTCGCCGCGCGCGAGGTGGTCCTCGAGCAGGCCGCGCGCGTCCACCCGCACCGCCGACTCCATGCGCTTCGCTGCATTCAAAGTGAAGTAGGGCGCGAGCACCTTTCGAAGCGCAGTGTGCTCGGGCGGCACCAGGTTCGAGAGTGCACGCTGGGGCATCTGACCGATCAGCAGATCCTGGGAATTCGTGCCGCGACGGTGGGAGAAGCGGGGGTCCGAGACGGCCTGCCAGATGTCCTCGAATCGGGACAGGAAGAAGCAGTCATATTTCTCGAGGTAGAGGTCCGGCGCCTCGCTACGCAGCTGCGTGTAGATGGGAAAGGGGTCGTCGAAGTAGGCCTCGGAAAACGGATCGAACTCGATCAAGGTCTGGCCTCCCGCCGCAGCCGCGATCGCCGCCTGCACCACACGAAATCGACTCTACGGCAGCCCGAGAGCGTTGACCATCGCTGCGCGGGCCCTGATCTTCCTCTCGTGCCGTGCGGCGGGACAGCCTGGTGATCTCAGGCGGACGCCGTGCTCGTTCCGTCGGCGCTGTTGGAATCGAGATCCGTCGGTGGATCCTCGACCAGCAGGAAGGTCTGGTCCTCGCCCGGCTGCAGCAGGCTCTCGACCGACTCGCGAACGCCGTAGACGATGACCTCGTCCCCCTCCTTCAGCCGGAACTCACCGTCGGGCACCGCCTCGAACAGGTGGTCGCGTTCGACGGCGAGCACCTGGACGCGATTCTGTTTGAGTCGAAGTCGGCGGAGCGTCTGGCCGACGGCACGCGAGCTGCTCGAGAGCACGAACTTGGTGAGTACGTAGCCTCGATCGAGATGCAGGATTTCGTCCGGTGCCCAGGATTCGACCGGGTAGCGGCGGGCCAGCCATTGCCGTGTATGACGATACACAGAGCGGGTGACCTGAGGCTGGTGAGCGATCCAGCCGAGCAGCGCGATGCCCAGGATGATGGAGAAGAGGTTGGCGACAGCCCGGAAAGGCTGGGGCTGGGCGAGGGAGCTCGCGAAGGATCCGACCGTCGTGATCAGTCCGGCATTGCCCAGCACGATCAGGATGCTGGCGATCCGGCGACGCAGCGGATGGCGGGTGATCTGCTCGGACTCCCGGGTCGTGAAGCCCGCGTTCGTGAAGGCGGACAGCGCCTGGAACTTGGCGTGCTCCCAGGGGACGCCCGTCATCTCGAGCACCACAGCGCCCATCCGGACCACGATGAAGGAGACGGAGATCGCGAAGAGCAGGAGAACGACGGCCAAATCAGACCTCGCCGGTAGGGCCCGCGGACGCGGCAGCGGCGGCCGAGTCGGACATGCGCCACCCGTCCGCGCGGGCGATCGAAGCCCGAAGTTAGTTGAACGGAGACCGAGGAGAAAGCGACAGCCGCTCGGCACATGGGTCGGGCCGGCGCAGATAATTGCTCCGGGATCCCAGCCCGTCGAAGGGTTCGGCTACGCTCGAGCTGTGTCGACGCGTGTCGACGCGTGTCGAGCCCGGGGCAACGGCTGCTTTCGGGGGGCGATGCGACGAGATGTCACGGCTTCGGGAGCAAAGGCTTGTTCGCTGAGACGTTCGAGACGCTGGGTGGATGGATCGCGGAGCCCCCGCGGCTGCTCCAGCTGGACATGCTGGCGCGGATCGTGCTCCAGCTCGTGCTGTTCTCCGCGTCGGCCTTCTTCTCGGGCTCCGAGACCGCGCTCTTCTCGCTCACGAAGTTCGATCTCCAACAGGTCAGCCGGTCGCGCCATGCATCGTCCGACACGCTCCACTCGCTGCTCGAACAGCCACGGCGGCTGATCGTTTCCATTCTGTGCGGCAACGAGCTGGTCAATATCGCGGCGGCGACCAATATGACCGGTATCCTGGTCGAGCTGGTCGGAATCGAGGCGGCTGCCTTCACCGCCGCCTTCGTGATGATCCCCCTGATCCTGGTCTTCGGAGAAGTGACGCCCAAGACGCTCGCGGTCACCCGTCCGATCTGGGTGAGCACCCGCATCGTGGCGCGGCCCATGAGCGTCTGGGTGCGCGTGGTCGCTCCGCTTGCGCTCCTCGTGCGAGCGGTGGCCGATCGCACGACGACTCTGATCGTGGGTCCTGAACGCAAGAAGGAGAACATCCTTCACGTCGAGGAGCTTCGGAGCCTGATCGACGAAGCGGTCGAGTCGGGGGAGCTGTCGCCGACGGAGCGGTCGCTGGTCGACGGTCTGATTCGGGCGGGCTCGACCGAGGTGCGCGAGATCATGACGCCGCGCACGCAGGTCGTCTTTCTCGATGGCGCGCTCGAGCCGGAACGACTGCGCGAGGAAGGCCTGCGACTGCAGAGGGCTCGGGTGCCGGTCTTCCAGGGGAATCGGGACAACGTGGTCGGGTTCCTGTACGCGGAGGATCTGATCGCTCCCGACATCGCATTCGGGCCGCGCCGGCTCGTCGTCGCCGACGCTGCATCCCCCTCTGGCGGTGTCGCCGACGACCCAGGTCGATGAGATGCTGGGGTTCTTCGAAGAGCACAACGGGCGCGCGGCGCTGGTCGTGAACGAGTACGGCGCGACCGATGGCATCGTCACGCTGTCGGACGTCACCCGCTATCTCTTCGCCGGCGTCTTCGACGCGGCCGCCGCCGAGGGCGAATCGATCGAGCAGGTCGACGGGGCCTATCACGTGATGGGTGCGACGCCGCTTCCCGAGATTCGCCGCGTCCTGGGGCTGGATCTCGAGGATCCGACCATGACGACGATCGCGGGTGCGGTGCTGCGACGCTTCGGCCGTGTTCCGCGCGTGGGGGATCACTGCGAGATCGAAGGTTTCGACATCGAGGTGATAGAGATGGACAGTCTGCGAATCGCCCGCCTTCGGCTCCGTCGAATCGACGCGGCGGAGCGGGCAGAGAGGGAGACGGCGTCATGATCGAATTCCTGGTTCTGGCGCCGGGGATGCTCGCCCTGCTGCTGATGAAGGGCTTCTTCTCGGGGTCGGAGATTGCGCTGGTCAGTGCGGACAAGCTGAAGCTCCGGACAGCAGCGGATCGGGGTGACGTGGGGGCGCGTCTCGTCTTGCGGCTCTTTCGCAACCCTGAATCGCTGCTCGCGACCACGCTGATCGGAACCAATATCGCCACCATGACGCTCTCCGTGCTGGCGGCGGCCACGATGATCGAGATCGTCGGGAGAGGCGGCGATCTGTACGCGACGCTCATCTTCGCGCCGATCATGCTGATCTTCGGGGAGATCGTCCCGAAGAGCATCTTCCAGCAGCGAGCCGATGCCATCGCGCCGCGGATCGCTCGACCCCTCTCGCTGATCCGCGGATTGCTGATGCCCCTGGCCTTCGGGTTCGGTTGGGTCGGGCGCCGGGTGTCGCAGTCGCTCGGACCCCAGGGCGGGCGTCCAGAGCCCCTATGTCACGAGGCAGCGTTTGCGGCTGATGCTCGAGAGCGCGGAGCGCGCGTTGGAGACACCGAGTCTCGATCGCGATCGCATTCGGCGGGCGATCCGACTCTCCGACATGACGGCAGGCGAGGCGATGATCCCGCTGGCGCAGGTGGTGGGAGCGCCGGCCTCGCATTCGGTGGCCGAGCTCCGCGAGATCGGCCGGGCCAGCGGCCATCGCCGGATCCCGCTCTACGAAGGCAACATCAGCAACATCGTCTCGATCGCCGCCTGGACCGTATGGGACGAGGCGGATCCGGATTTCGAGCAGCGCAGCGTCGAGGAGCTGACGGCGCCTCCGCATTTCGCATCGATCATCCAGCGGCTCGACGAGCTGCTGCCGGTCCTCTTGTCTCGTCCGGACCGGACGGTCGTGGCGGTGGACGAGTTCGGAACCGCCACGGGGCTGGTCACGCTCGAGGATCTGATGACGATCCTGCTCGGCGACGTGGCGCGCGGTGCGCACCTCGGACCGCAGGCAGAGCCCGGCGTGATCCCGATCGAGCAGGATGGGACCGATGTCTTCGTCTTCGACGCGCGCGCTCCGCTGGCCGAGGTCGGCGAGCTGCTGGACGTGGAGCTGCCGGCGCGTGAGTTTCACACGGTGGGGGGCCTGCTCACGAGCCGGCTGCGTCGGATTCCGGCGGTGGGCGACTCGCTGGTCGAGTCGGGGCAGAGGTTCACGGTCCTCGAAGCCACGAGCCGAGCCGCCACGCGCGTGCGCGTCGAGCCCGCGAGCTAGGTTTTGCTGCACGCCGCCGCGCGCCGGAATGCACTAGCTTCCCGAGGTCCCCTGCGAGGGTTTTCGATATCGCGCGCGGTTCTTGCCAGGCCGCCCCGTACGAGAAGAGAGCTTCGTGCCGATCCGCCCACTCAACGACGAAGGCCGAGAGATCTGGGGTGCGTTCGAGCTCGCGATCGCGGGCACGACCCACGTCGGACGCATTCGCAAGGCCAACCAGGATGCCTTCGACCGCTTCGATGATCCCGATCGCGGCGAGATCCTGCTGGCCGTCGCGGACGGGATGGGGGGGCATCGCGGCGGCGAGACCGCCAGCCGGATGGCAATCGGCACGCTCGGGAAGCTCTGCCGCGAGGGCGACGGCGACCCGGCGGAGCGGCTCACGCGGGCCATCCAGCGTGCCAATCTAGAGATCCACAAGCTCGCCGGCCGCGACAGCATGCTCCGGGGAATGGGGACGACGGTCGTGGCGCTCCTGCTGTGTGCCGAGGGGCCGTCGTTCGTGGCGCATGTCGGCGACAGTCGACTCTACCGACTGCGTGACGGCCATTTCGAAGCCCTCACGGAGGACCACTCTCTCGTGGCCTCGCTCGTGCGAAACGGCTCGATCGCGCCCGAAGAGGCGCGCGACCACCCGAGGCGCAACCAGATCACGCGCGCCCTCGGCGCCCGCAGCGACGTGGAGGTCGACGTGGCCCCGATCGAGCTGCGCGAGGGCGACGGCTACCTGCTCTGCTCGGACGGCCTCTACGCGATGCTGCCGGACGAAGACCTCGCGGTGCTCGCGCGCCGTTCGCTGGACGCCCACGCGGTCGTGGCGTGGATGATCGATGCCGCGAATCAGGCCGGGGGGATGGACAACGTCACGGCGGTGGTGGTGAATCTCGTCGCTCCGGGCACGACTTCGCCGGCCGACGCTTGAAGGTCAGCGGGCGGTGCGAACGCATCACGTCGTTCAAGGCCGGACCCAGAACGAACGCGGCCCTCGCAGCACCCCTCCGAGGATCTCGATCGGCTGGTCCTCGCAGATCGTCATGTCGGGAAAGCGGCTCGCCAGCACCTCCACGGCCTTCTCGATCACCCGTCGGGCCATCTGGGTCCCGAGGCAGAAATGCTCTCCGTGACCGAAGGAGAGATTGGGTGCCTTGCGATCGATCCGGAACTCGCGGGGCGCGTCGTAGACCTTCGGGTCGTCATTGGCTCCGGTGAGGCAGAGGCGGACGTCGTCGCCGGCCGCGATCCGGTGGCCCCCGATCGCGACGTCGCGCGTGGCCCGCCGCGGAATCATGACCAGCGGCGGCTCGAAGCGCAGCAGCTCCTGGATCGCGGCCTCGCGGAGCTCGTGGTCGGTCGCGAGCGCCCGCCAGAGCGCACGATCTGGGAGTACGTGGGAGAGCAGGCTACCGAGGCTGTTGGTGCTGGTGTCGATCGCTGCGGGAAACAGGTTTCGACAGAAGCCCAGGATGTCTTCGTTCGAGAGCTTCTCCCCATCGAGCTCGGTCTGGGCGAGCATCGAGAGCAGGTCGCTCTCGGGACGACGGCGGCGCGCCTCGAGGAGCGGCTCCAGATAGCTCCCGATCTCTTTGCCGGCGGCGTTCGCCGACTCGAGGTCGACGAAGCTGTGCATGATGCGGTCGGCCCAGTCTCGCAGCCGGACCACGTCCTCGGGCGGGAGCCCGAGCAGGCGGGCGATGTTCTGGAAGGTGTAGGGGCGCGTGAACGCCTCGACGAGGTCGACGCGCGGTCGATCGGCGATCCGCGCAGCCAGCTTCTCGGCCTCCCCCGCGAAGAGCGTCTCCGCGTATTCCCGCATCCGGCCCGGAAAGAAGACGCGCGAGATCAGGCCCCGATTACGAAGGTGCTCTCGGCCACGCAGGGTGTTCAGCGCCTTGCCCATCGATTTCGTGGACAGCGTGTCGTACGCATCCGGCGCGGACAGCACCTCGTCGTCGCCGATGAATCGGCCTACCGATTCGTGATCGTTGACGAGCCAGATCGGTTGACCGGCGAACAGGATCCGCGAGACGGACTCCTGACTGCGCAGCTCGGCGAGGACCTCGTGCAGATGGGGCAGGGGATCGGAGGCGAAGTCGATCTCGGGCATGCGTATTTCGCTCGGCAGCGTCGTCTCTCCTCGAGCGCGGCGGGTCGTCGGCTCCCGCACCGGGGCGTCGCGACGAAGACCCGGACGCCATGCTCCGGCCAGGCCTACTGCGCGGCCTTGTCCGTATAGAATTGCTTCGCCCATCGCCGGTGCTCCGCGATGGGCCCCTCGGAGTCGCAGAGCGCGGGGCTGGGCTCGTAGCGCTTGTTCTCCCAGATCTGGAAATCCTGCTCCGCGACCTTGCCGTGCTCCTGCATGTAGCCTTCGAGCTCCGCCTCGAGCGCCGCGTCGTCCATACCGTTGTGTTCAGCGAGGATGGACATCTTGATGCAGGTCGTCTCGCGATCGACCGCCGTGAAGCTGGTGATGGCGATGGTGTTGAAGCGGCCGCGCTGGCGGATCAGGGAGTAGGCGAGGCCCCAGTTCTCGCCGGTCATGGTGAAGCCGTCGCTGTATTCGGGCAGCGTCTGGAACTCCTTGCTGACGCCGATGCTCCAGAAGTAGGCGGGTCCCTCGAAACGCAGGCGGTAGTCCTCCATGGCCTGCATCAGATGGACCGTCGTGAAATGCTGCGCGTCGACGCCGTTCTCCGAGATCTCCTGAGGATGCGTCGCCACGGTCCATTCGAATCGCATCCAGCGCTTCGTCCAGGCCGGATCCTCCCACTCCGGGAGCACGGGGATCTCGAAGAAGGGCTCGGCGCCCTCGTCCCCGTTCCACACGAAGATCATCCCGTTGCGTTCGAGCACCGGATAGCGCCGGAGCCGCGCCGCCTCGGGAATGCGCTGTGCATAGGGGATCTCGACGCAGCGTCCCGACGCGTCGTAGCGCCAGCCATGAAAGGGGCAGCGCACGACACCGTTCTCGCAGGTCCCCCCGACGGCGAGGTTCGCACCGAGGTGCGGGCACCAGCCGTCGAGCACCGAGGCGCGGCCGTCCGATCCACGCGTCGCGATCATGTTGCGACCGAGATAGGGCAGGGGGCGGAGCGTGTTCTCGTCGAGCTCGTCGGAGTACGCGACGAGGTACCAGCTGTTCGGGATGCCAAAGGGAAATCGGCTCATGGTGGGCCTCCGTGTGGACAGCGGCAGGACGCTCCGAGGATACAGCGATCAGGGGCGAGGGCCCGTGGCGGCGGGCCGCCCGCGAGACTCCGCTACGCTGCCGGCGATGTCCGACCCGAATCCGACCGTCTCCTCCCCTCGAACATTCGAGCCCAGCTACGCGGCGCTGCCGAGCGCCGCCTTCACGCAGATCGATCCGACTCCCGTCAAGCGGCCGCGCCTGTTGCGCCTGAATCGGGCGTTGGCACGCGATCTCGGGCTCGATCCGGCTTGGTGCGAGAGCGAGGAAGGAATCCAGACCCTGGCGGGCAATCGTCGACTCGGGAACGCCGTGCCGCTCGCGATGGCCTACGCCGGTCATCAGTTCGGCAACTGGGTGCCGAGTCTGGGCGACGGCCGGGCGCTGCTGATCGGAGAGACGGTCGACACGCGCGGCGTTCGTCGCGATCTCCAGCTGAAGGGCTCGGGCCCCACGCCCTTCTCGCGCCGGGGCGATGGACGGGCGGCGATCGGTCCGGTGCTCCGGGAGTACGTGGTCAGCGAGGCGATGCACGCGCTCGGGATTCCGACCACGCGTGCGCTCGCGATGGTCACGACGGGAGAGACCGTCTTGCGGGAGCGGGCCGAGCCGGGCGCGGTCCTGACCCGGGTAGCGCAGGGCTTCGTGCGGGTCGGGACCTTCGAATATTTTCAGGGCCGGGGCCAGACGGACCTGATCCGGGCCCTGGCCGACTACGTGATCGAGCGGCGCTATCCGGAGGCTGCGGAGGCGCGAAATCCCTATCGCGCGCTGCTCGATCGCGTGATCGAATGCCAGGCGGACCTGATCGCCCGCTGGCTGCTCGTCGGCTTCATCCACGGCGTCATGAACACCGACAACATGTCGATCTTCGGCGAGACCATCGACTACGGGCCCTGCGCCTTTCTGGACGGCTACGAAGCCAGCAAGGTCTTCAGCTCGATCGATCGAGACGGTCGCTATGCCTACGATCAGCAGCCCGGGATCGGGCTCTGGAACCTGACGCGGTTCGCCGAGACGCTCTTGCCTCTGTTGGCCGACGACGAGGAGGCAGCGATCGAGTCGGCGAAGGAGGCGCTCGGCGCCTACGCCGCCCGCTTCCAGCGATCCTATGACGAAGGGCTCTGCCGCAAGCTCGGCCTGCCCTGTGACGGGGGCAGGGGAGACGACGCGGCGCGTGACGTCGCCCGCGGCCTGCTCGACACGATGGCCGCGCAGCGGGCCGACTTCACGCTGACCTTTCGAGGCCTCGGTTCGCTGCGGCGCGACGATGTCGGTGGCGATGCGGCGATTCGGTCGCTCTTCGAAGATCCCGCGGCCTTCGATGGCTGGGTCACGACCTGGCGTGCGCTGCTCGTTCGAGAGGGCGTCGAGGACGGGCCCCGGATCGAGGCCATGCGCGCCACGAATCCGGCCTTCATCCCGCGAAATCACCGGATCGAGCAGGCGATTCGAGCGCTCGTGGATCACGCGGACGAGGGGCCGCTCGACGCGCTGCTCGAGGTGACGGGTCGTCCCTTCGATGAACATCCCGACCACGCGGAGTACGCGGCGCCGCCGGCAGAGCACGAGGTCGTCCATCGAACCTTCTGCGGCACTTGATCGGCGAGGCCGCTCGACCGTAAAGACGTCAACAGGGGGAAATATGGGTCAGGTCGATCGACACAGGCGGGGCATGGCCCGGGCGAAGCGTCGCGGGCTCGCCGGGATGATCATCCTGGTTGCGGGAAGCTGGGCGGCAGCGGCGGGCGCTCAGGTCGACTCCGAGGCGGCGCGCGCGGACATGCGCGGCATCTACGCGAGTCTCGGCGTTCTGCTTCCGCTCTCGGTCGACGATGCGGCGTTTCGCGATCCCGCAAGGCAGGCGGAGATTCGCAGCGCCCTCGACGAGCTCGCGCGCCGGGCCCGACACGTGGGGGACCACGTCGCCGGCGACGATCGGCGAGTGCAGTTTCTCGCCCGTTCGCTGTCGCGCGAGACGCAGGAGGCGCGAGAGCGATTCGACGACGGCCGCTTCGACAGCGCCCAGTTCCTGGTCCACCGGCTCACGGATTTCTGTGTCGCCTGCCATACCCGGCTTCCGAGTCCCGGGGACTCGCCGATCGCCAGCGGGTTCATGAGCGATGCCGCGCTGGCGGCGTTGCCGCTGGCGGAGCGTGCGTCGATCCAGGTGGCGACGCGCCGCTTCGACGACGCGCTGTCGACCTACGAGGCGCTCTTTGCTTCGCCGATCGTGCCGCCGGCGGCGTTGCTGACACCGCTCTACGAGTATCTGCGCGTCTCGATTCGCGTGAAGAACGATCTCGAACGACCTCGGCCGGTGCTTCGGAAGCTCGCGGCACGCCCCGACCTCTGGTCGAATCTGCGAGGGGACGTCGAGGATTGGCTGAGCGCGCTCGATCGACACGCCGGTGATGCACAGAAGGAGCCTTCGATTCGATCCGCGCGCGCGAAGCTCGACGAGGCCCAGCGTCGGATGCGCTTTCCCACGGACCGACGCGGACTCGTCCAGCAGCTGCTCGCCTCCGCCGAGCTGCATCGCTACCTCGAGCAGCGGCCGGGCCAGACGGGTCCGGAGATCGCAGAGGCCTACTATCTGCTGGGCCTGATCGAGGCCCGCACCCACTTCGACTATCTGGTCTCCGAGAGCGACTTCTATCTCGAGACGGCGATCCGTCTGGCGCCGAAGGATCCGATCGGCCAGCTGGCCTTCGAGCTCCTCGAAGAAGAGACGGTGCTCGGCTGGACCGGTTCCGGCGGTGACCACATGCCCGACGCGATCCGTCGCCATCTCGAGGAGCTGCGAGGGCTGGTCGAAGCGGGCTCCGAGGCAGGCGCAGAGACGGATTGATTCGCACCCGCCGACCTCGATCGGCGCTCTGCGCTAGTCGGCGCTCTGCCTCGACTCGGCCAGCCATTGCTCGGCCTGTCTTCGGATCGCCAGATCCTCGGCGCGCAAGGTCGGCCGCGGTGCGTGCCGGGCCGCGCTCGCCAGCAGCTCCTCGACTCGAGCGGCGGACCCGTCCTTCCGTTCGCGCAGGGCCAACGCCAGGATCATCTGATTGCCGGGATCCTCGGGCGCGATCGCGAAGGCCGTTTCCGCCTGCGGCAGCGTCTCGTCCCGATCGACCCAGCCCGAGACGAAGGGCACGCGAGGAAGGTCCGCGTTCAATCGCGACAGCAGCCTGAAGGCGCCGCCCCGCTCGATGGTCGGGTCGATTCGCGTGGCGAGCGTGGCGTTGTCGTACATCCTACGCGCGATGCCCTGGCGCACGATCGTGAGCAGCCCGACCCGCTGGGCCTGGGCGCCCCAGACGATCGCAGCCCAGAAATGCAGCTGGGCGACGTCTTCGCGCGCCATTCCGCTCGAGTCGAGCCAGCCTTCGAGACGGCGATCGGAAAGCTCGGCGAGGTCTTCTCCGCCCGGGAGCCGGCGGACGGCTTCGAGCGAGGCATCGGCGAGGCGTGTGGCCTCCTCGATCACCTGATCGCCGCGAAGGGGCGACGCGGTTGTGAACTCGGAGAGATAATGCGCCGCGCGCAGACTCTTCCAGCGCGCCTCGATCGTCGCGGAGAGGGGGGCGTCGGGCACGATCGCTTCGAGGTAGCGTTCGAGCGCCCGCTCCGTTGGCTGGGCCAGCGCGCGCTCGTCCTCGAGCTTCTCGGCGCGCGTCTCCCAGAGACGGTTGGCTGCCTGGAGTGCCTGCTCGTTGGCGGCCGCCGCGCCGGTGCTCGCCTGGAGCACAGCGATCAGGGTGATACAGACCAGCCGACGGACGATGGTCGCCCGGACGAGAGGACCTGCAGGCAGTGGGCTTCGAATCGTCACGGGCTCTCCTGGGGCGCTCGCCTCCCTCGCTGCGCTTTTCTCGGCGGGCCGCCTCGCGGAGGGCATCACCGGAATGTTCGGGACGACGGACGGCGATTATAGGTTCCAACGCCTGCGCCTGCGCCGGGGTGGCCTCGATCTCGTCGCGGATCCGAGATCGCACGAGCTCGACCCCGTTCGGCCGGAAGCTGGACCGGGTGCCTGCGGAGGTTAGGCTTCAGCGTCCGTGCATCGCGGGCGACGGCCAGGCCGTCTGTCGCCGAGGAGGATCTCAGTCATGAAGGCAGTCTGGAACGGGGAGGTCGTCGCCGAGAGCGACGATACCGTGGTGGTCGAGGGCAATCACTATTTCCCAGTGAGCGCGCTGCGGAGCGAGTTCTTCAAGAAGAGCAGCCAAACGACCTCCTGTCCCTGGAAGGGGATCGCGTCCTACTATGATCTGGAGGTCGGCGCGCAGCAGAATCCCGGCGCGGCCTGGTATTATGCGGCGCCCAAGGAGGCGGCCAGGCAGATCGAGGGACGGGTCGCTTTCTGGCGCGGCGTCGAGGTCTCGGAGTAGGCGGCCGCTCGGCGGACGGGAGTCCGGCCCATTTCGGGACTCGCTTGAACCCTTTCCAGCCATGCCGGGTCACTCCGTGGTCCGGCAGGCCATCACCGGCAAACCATGCCGAGGAGACGCGCGAGATGATCCTGGATCGATTCCGGCTCGATGGGAAGGTGGCGATCGTGACGGGCGCCGGAAAGGGCATCGGCAAGGGCATCGCGCTGGGCCTGGCGGAAGCGGGCGCAGACGTCGTCTGCGCGGCGCGGACCCAGAGCGAGATCGACGCGACCGCCGACGAGATCCGCGCGTTGGGCCGTCGGGCGCTTGCGCTTCGGACCGATGTGACGGTCACCGAAGATCTCGAACGGCTGGTCGGCACGACGGTCGAGGAGCTGGGTCGCCTCGATGTCCTGGTGAACAATGCGGGTGGCACGGGGCCGCGCCCCGCGCTCGACACGAGCGAGCGTTTCTTCGAGGCGGCGCTGCGCTTCAACGTCACGAGCGCCTTTCTGTTGACGCGAATCGCCGTGCCGAAGATGGTGGAGACGACGGGCGGAGGATCGGTGGTGAACATCTCCTCGCGTTCGAGCGACATGGTGCAGACTTCATTCGTCGCCTATGGCGCGGCCAAGGCGGCCCTCAACATGATGACTCGCAACATGGCGGCGGAGTTCGCACCCAAGGTGCGGCTGAACGCGATCTCGGTCGGTGGGGTCGAGACGGAGGGTCTTGCGGTCGTGCTGACCAACGACGCGATTCGAGAGCAGTTCGAGACGAACACGCCGATGCGTCGCCCCGGACAGGTCGAGGACATCGCCTGCGCCGCGCTCTATCTGGCCTCGCCGGCTTCCTCCTGGGTGACGGGCAAGATCTTTCAGATCGACGGGGGAACCGAGGCGCCCGCGATGTCGGTGCCGACGCCACCGCTCTGAGCGCGCTGCGCGGGCCGGGCCGACAGGCCCGGGGTCGCGAAGCAGGGGGAACTCCATGGAGATGATCGAGAGCCTGAGTGCGGTCACCCTGATGACGAGCGACATGGCGAGGGCCGTGGGCTTCTATGAAGCGCTCGGCTTCGAGCGTCTCTACGGGGGCGAGGCGGCCGAGTTCACGAGCTATCGCGCGGGTCCCGGCTACCTGAATCTCGCCTACCGGGCGGAGTCGACGGCGGTGCCGCTCTGGGGGCGCGCCATCTTCTATGTTCGCGACGTCGACGCCATGTATCGGAAGGCGGTCGAGGCGGGCTTCGAGCCCGAGTTCGCCCCGCGCGATGCGCGCTGGGGCGAGCGCTACTTCCACCTGCGAGACCCGGACGGTCACGAGTTGAGCTTCGCGAGGCCGCTAGCGGATCAGGGTGGGCAAGCGCAGAGCTGACGCGCGGCCATGCGCGACACGAGAATCGGCTCCCGACCGGCTGTGACGCGGAAGCGAGACGCGGGTCTGGTGAGGGGAGGCGGGCTCAGCGCTCGACCTGCAGCCTTCGAGACTCGAGATAGAGCCCCCGCATCAGGTTGTATTCGAAGGGCCCGAGCTCCCCGTACCGGAAGCCGAGATCATCACGCGTCTGAACGGCCTCGACGACCGACGCACCGGCCGTATACGGCGCGGCCGAGGGGACGAAGACCATCAAGGGGACGCTGATCATCGCTCGATCGACGAGTGTGCCGCTCGCGTCGCGGACCGAAGAGGGTCCGAGGAGGGGGATGACGAAGAAGGGCCCGGGGCCGACGCCGTAGAACCCGAGCGTCTGGCCGAAGTCTTCGTTCACTCCGGGGAGCTTCATGTGCCGGGCGACATCGATGAGCCCGCCGATCCCGATCGTCGAGTTCACCGTCAGCCGCGCGATGCTCTTGGCCGTCTTGACCGGTGCGAGCTGCAGGACCGAGTTGACGATGACGGTGACCTCTCCGACGTTGTCGAAGAAGTTCGAAAGGCCCGTGCGGGCGAATCGAGGCAGGACGAATCGGTATCCCGCGACGACGGGGAGCAGCACGTACTTGTCGAAGTTCGCGTTGAACCGATAGATGTGACGGTTCATCGGCTCCCACGGGTCGTAGATCTCCTGGATGGTGTCTTGATCGGGGGCCTCGACTGGATTCGAGCCCGCGGCGCATCCGGTGCCGATCGTGACCAGGGTCAGCACCAGCGTGAGAATGGCTTGCGGCATCAGGGAGTGCTGCCCTCGAAGAATTGGAGCATGTAGTCGACGTTCTCGCGATAGGTGAGGTTTCCGCAGTGGCCGCCCACGGGATAGACCTTGAGCCGATCGCCCAGGGTGGCGCGCAGGAAGTCCAGATCGTCCGCGTCGAGAATGATGTCGTCCGCGTTGGTGACCGCGCCGATGCGCGGGTCTCGACTCAGCGACGGGGCGAGGGATCGGAGGCTCGCCCGCTCGATCAGCGACTCGCGGGTGAGTTCGGATGCGATCGACTGCCAGTAGGGCAGGAGGATCTCGTCGAGATAGCGCTCGAAGGTCCACTCCATCGACCGCTGGAAATAGGGGGTGAGCGAGCTTCCCGTTCGCAGATCTTCGGGCCGTTCCACGATATGGCCCTCGCGGCTCAGCATGTCCACCGTGAAGAACATGTTGGCCGCGGACAGCCGAAAGGCGCCTGCGATCATTCCGGCGAGTCCGCGCTGAGTGGGGGGACGGCCTTCGGCGATCCGCTGCTCGGCCAGCTTGTAGAGCAGCTCGTCATCGACGCTGCGGCGACCGTTCTCGAGGGTGAACGTGCTGATCTCCTTCAAGAGCCGCTCGACCAGCTCGATGACGCTCTCGTTTCCGTCGGGCAGCGCGTAACGGAACAGGTCGTCGAGCGTCTTCACCGAAGAGAAGAGATCCACGGAGGGGTTGATCATCAAGACGCGCTTGAAGCGGAAGACCTGTTCCTGATCATCGATGGCCATCAGGAAGGCAGACTGGGTGCCGCCGAGGCTATAGCCGGTCAGGTGGACTTCGGTGATCTCGACTTTCGACGAGAGAGCGGCATGGGCTTCCTTCATCGCGACGTAGAGATCCTCCGAGTCCTCCGGCGTGAAGCCGGGATGACCCAATGCGCTCGTCGTCAGGATGAAGTTCGGATGCGTCGGGGAGCTCAAGGCGATGACGTGGTAGCCCGCGCCGTGGAAGAGGCGCTGCAGATACACCATCTTGCCCGAGCGATGGCTGGCTCCGGTGCCAGCGATGATGAAGATGAGCGGCGCGGCGCGCTTCTGGACGGACACGGAGTATCGGAGCTCGTTCTGGTCCCAGAAAATCTCGGGGATCTCGCGATCCGGGAATCGCCGTAGGCTCCGCGTTCGGACCGGGACACGGCGGGGAATCGGGTGGGCGTCCGCCGTCGCCGTTCCGATGACGGTGGCCAGCAACGCGTCGTCGACCGGATAGTCGTAGCCCGAGGCGCTGGTCGTCGAGAGCGTGAGCAGCCCTAGCAGGATCGGACGTGCGAAGCTTCGCGGGATCGGGCAGCTCGGAAGGATGCGAGGCGTCATTGTCGCGAAACCTATCAGCTGAGACGTGGGTGTGCGCGATCTTGCCGTGCCTTCGCTCCGGCCGGTCAACTTCGTGGTCCACTCCGGTCGTCGACGGCGCAGCGGGCCGAACCGCCTGGGCTCGTCCCGGGACTTCGTGGCAGCTGGCCTCGGAGCCTGCGCGTGAATGGGACATACTGTCGCAGGTCCGGGCCGGATCTTGCTCGAACCGTCGCGAGTTCCGGCACACTTTCTGCTTTCCATGGATCGAGAAGCGCCCGCATGGGAGAGGGAGATTCATGGTGGAAATCGACGGACGTCGGCTGATCGATCCTGCTTGCTATGCCGAGCACGGCTATCCGTGGGAGGAGTGGGCGCGATTGCGCCGGGAGGCCCCGGTCTCCAGGATCGAAGTGCCGGGATGGCCTGCCTATTGGGCGATCACGAAGCATGCGGACATCGTCGAGGTCTCGAAGCAGCCCGACGTCTTCCTCAACGGTCCGGGCATGACGATCACCCGCGACCGCGAGCAGGAGGAGTCGGCCGCACCGCCGATCAAGACGATCATCAACATGGATCCGCCGGACCACAAGAAGTTCAGGCAGGTGGCGAGCCCATACTTCACGCCTCGCGCCATCAACGCGCTGGCTCCCATGGTTCAGGAGACGGCCCGAAGGCTCGTCGATGGGCTCGGGCCGTCTGGCGAGTGCGACTTCATCACCGAGGTCGCGTCGCTGCATCCGCTCAAAGTGATCGCGCGGATTCTCGGAGTGCCCGAAGCCGATGAGCCTTTCATCCTGAAGCTGACCAACGAGCTCTTCGGGAGCGCGGACCCCGAGTTTCAGCGAAGCGAGGACCAGACAGAGGCCATGCGCGGTCTGTTCATGGAGTTCTGGAGCTATTTCGGCCGGATCATGGAAGATCGCAGGGCCGAGCCCCGCGACGATCTCGCCAGTGTGTTTGCGAACGCGCGCATCGATGGCGAGCCGATGGGCGACATCGAGACGATGGGGTATTGCCTGATCGCGTTCACGGCCGGCCACGAGACGACGCGCGGCTCGATCGGTGGCGGCTTGCAGGCGCTGATCGAGCATCCCGATCAGCTCGCTCGCTGGGCGCGCGATCCCGATCTCACGCCGAAGGCCATCGACGAGATCGTTCGCTATGTCACGCCCGTCAACCACATGGTTCGGACGGCGGCCAAGGACTACGTGCTGCGCGACCAGCAGATCAAGGCAGGCGATCGGTTGGCGCTCTTCTACGCTTCGGCGAATCGCGATGAAGAAGCCTTCGACGCGCCGGACGAGCTCCGCCTCGATCGCTTCCCCAACCGGCATCTGGGCTTCGGCATCGGCGAGCATTTCTGTCTCGGCGCGCATCTCGCCCGCATGACCAGCGGCTCGCTGTTTCGCGAGCTCGTGACGCGCCTCGAGCACGTGGAGCTGATCGGCGAGCCCTCTCGAACGGCTTCGAACCTGGTGCCGGGGCTCAAGCACATGCCGATCCGCTACGAGCTCGCGCCGGCGCGATGAACGCTTGATCGATCGCCGGCGGCCCATTCGCGGGCTCGACCCATCGGGCATGGTCGGGTCTCGACCCATGAAGGCGGCGCCGAGCTGGAGGGAATGAATTCCATGACCGCAGAGAAGATCGAGCATTTCGACGTGCTGATCGTCGGCGCCGGAATCTCCGGCGTCGGTGCCGCCTACCATCTGAGAGATCAATGCCCCGACAAGAGCTTCGTCGTCCTGGAGGGCCTGGAGAGCTTCGGGGGAACCTGGCTGACCCACAAATATCCGGGCATCCGCTCCGACAGCGATCTCTACACCTTCGGATATCGATTCAAGCCCTGGACCGGCCCGCCCATCGCGACGGCGGAAGAGATCCTGTCCTACATGGGTGAGGTCATCGAGGAGAACGATCTCGGCTCGGCATATCCGGTACGGGCACTGGATCGAGCGCGCGAGCTGGTCGAGCGACGAGAGCCTCTGGACGATCGAGGCGACGCGCAAGGACACGGGCGAGCCCGTTCGCTTCACGGCCAACTTTCTCTGGATGTGCCAGGGCTACTACCGCCACTCCGAGGGCTATACGCCGGAGTGGGAGGGGATGGACGAGTTCGAAGGCAGGATGGTGCACCCGCAGACCTGGCCTGAAGACCTCGACTACAAGGGAAAGAACGTGGTCGTGATCGGCTCCGGCGCCACGGCCGCGACGCTCGTTCCGGCGATCGCTGGAGACTGCAGCCACGTGACCTTGCTCCAGCGTTCCCCGACCTATTTCATCCCGGGTCGCAACGAGAACGAGCTCGCGGATCAGCTGCGCGAGCTCGAGGTCGACGAGGCCTGGATCCACGAGATCACCCGTCGAAAGATCCTGAAGGATCAAGCGGAGATCACGCGACGCGCCTTCGAGGAGCCCGAGGTGCTGAAGCAAGAGCTGCTCGAGGGGGTGCGGGCCTATCTCGGGCCGGACTTCGACGTCGAGACCCACTTCACGCCGAGCTATCGCCCCTGGCGACAGCGCATCGCCTTCGTGCCCGACGGCGACATCTTCCAGGGGATCGCGTCCGGGCAGGCGTCGGTCGTGACCGACGAGATCGAGAAGCTCACGAAGACGGGTATCCTGCTGAAGTCGGGTAAGGAGCTCGAGGCGGACATCATCGTGACGGCGACAGGCTTCAACCTGTGTGTGCTCGGCGATATCGATTTCGTCGTCGACGGCGAGCCCGTCGATTTCGCCGACACGGTCACCTATCACGGCATGATGTTCACGGGAGTTCCCAACATGCTCTGGATCTTCGGGTATTTCCGAGCCAGCTGGACGCTGCGGGTCGACCTGCTGGGTGATTTCGTCTGCCGGCTCCTGAAGCATATGGACGCGAGAGGGGCCAGGAAGGTCACGCCCGTGCTTCGTCGTGAAGACCAGGACATGCCCCTCCTGTCCTGGATGGATCCGGAGAATTTCAATCCGAACTATCTGATGCGGAGCATGCACCTGCTGCCCAGGCGGGGTGACAAGCCAGAGTGGCAGCACACGCAGGACTATTGGCTCGAGAAGGATCTCCTGCCCGAGATCGATCTCGATGACGAGGCTTTTCGCTACGAATAGGACTTGCTGCGCAAAGCCTCTCCACACGTGCAGCCACAGCGGGCAGAGCCCGCAGTCAGGAAACCATGAGAACCGAGCTCTGCGACATGTTTGGGATCGACGTGCCGATCTTCGCCTTCAGTCATTGCCGCGACGTGGTGGCGGCGGTCACGAACGCCGGCGGGTTCGGCGTGCTCGGGGCCCTGGCGTTCTCGCCCGAGCAGCTCGAGCTCGAGCTGCGGTGGATCGACGAGCACGTCGACGGCAAGCCGTACGGCGTCGATACCGTGATGCCCATGAGCTACGAGGGCAAGGAGCGGGGGCTGGGGCAGGCCGACGAGTCGGGCGAGGTCGATGCTTCGGTCTTTCGGGATCTGATTCCGCAGGCCACGAAGGACTGGATCGAAAGGGTCCTCGAAGAATATGAAGTGCCGCCGCTCGGAGATGCACCGGAGGAGGCGACGAGTGCGGGCAATAGCGGTCTGCTCGGTTGGACCGAGGGCGGTGGGCGAAATCACGTCGACGTCGCGCTGCGACACGAGGGCGTCAAGCTGCTGGTCAACGCGCTCGGGCCGCCACCCAAGGACATCATCGAGCTGGCCCACGCGCACGGGGTCAAGGTCGCCGCGCTGACGGGGGCGGTCGAGCACGCGCAGCGCCAGAAGCAGGCGGGCGTCGACATCATCGTGGCCCAGGGAACCGAGGCCGGCGGTCATACGGGTGAGATCGGCTCGATGGTGCTGCTGCCCGATATCGTGGACGCCGTGGCACCGACGCCCGTACTCGGTGCCGGCGGCATCGCCACGGGCCGGCAGGCCGCGGCCGCGATGGCACTCGGTGCGGCGGGCGTCTGGACCGGCTCCGTGTGGCTCACGGTGCGCGAGGCCGAGACGTCACCGCTGGTCAAGGAAAAGCTCTTTGCCGCGCGTTCGCGAGATGCGGTGCGCTCGCGCTCGCTCTCCGGCAAGCCCGCTCGCCTTCTCCGGACCGGCTGGACCGAGGCCTGGGAACGCGAGGATTGTCCCGGAACGCTGCCGATGCCCCTGCAGTACATGGCGTGCTCCGAGGCGCAGAGCCGGATCAATCGCGCAGCGCGCAAGGAAGGCGCCAAGGCCCGGGAGCTGGTGGGGATGCCCGTGGGCCAGGTCGTGGGTCGCTTGAACGCCGAGGTGAGTGCGGCCGACGTGATCTACCAGTTCATGGACGAGTTCGTCGAGTCGGTCGAACGTCTGCAGAAGACGCTCGAGGCAGCGAGCGAGACCTAGGGCGGGGCGCGCGGCGACGCGGCGATCGAGCGGGTCGGTGGTGCCGTCCGGCGGGCCAGGGGATCCGGCGTGGTCGCGATGACGGCTCTGGCCCGGGGCGTATAATCGCGACGTGCGTGTGCCAACCGAGATCCTTCGGAGAGCAGGGGCGGAGCTGACTGCGACCGGGACGTCGAGCAGGCCCACTCCCGGTCACCGCTTCTGGTCTGATCGGCGCATCGCGGCGGCCGTATTCCTGGTGGCACTGGCGCTGCGCCTGCTGCATTGGCGCGAGATCGAGCAGCACGATCCGTTCTTCGCGATCGCCAGCGTCGACGGCGCGATCTACGACGCCTGGGCGCGCGAGATCCTGGCCGGCGACTGGCTCGGCGAGGGCGTGCTGTTCCTCGGGCCACTCTACCCGGGCTTCATCGCGGGGGTCTACGCGATCTTCGGCGCCAGTCTTCCGGTGCTCAAGGCGGTGCAGGCCGTTCTCGGTGCGGGCACCTGTGTGCTGGTGTGGGGGCTCGCGCGCGAGCTCTTCGACCGGCGGGTCGCGGCGCTGGCCGGCGCGCTCGCCGCCGCCTACGGGATGCTCGTCTTCTACGGCGGCACCGTGATGATCGTGAATCTGCAGGTGCCGCTGGTCGTCGGTCTCGTTTGGGCCGTGATCCGGACGCTGCGGCACCCCAGCCTCCCGGGCTGGGTCCTGTGCGGAGGGCTGCTCGGGCTGTCGGCATTGGCGCGCCAGACGGTCCTGCTGCTCGCGCCGCTGCTGGCGCTCTGGATCCTGTTCGGTCAGCAGGGCGAGCACTCCTTCGCGCGGCGACTCGCCCATGGCGCGACCTTCGCGGTCACGATCTTCGCCTTGATCCTGCCCTTCACGATCCGGAACTACGTGGTTGGCGACGACCTCGTCCTGCTGAACTCGACGGGTGGTGCGAATTTCTACATGGGCAACCAGCGCCAGGCGGACGGGACGTGGACGCTGCCCTCGATCGGAGCGCGCCATCGGGTCGACAATCCTCGCGCCATGCGAGACGCCTTCGAGAGGGCGGCGCAGGACGCAGTGGGCCATTCGCTGAAGCCGTCGCAGGTCTCGGCCTATTGGCTCGCTCGCGGCCTCGACGAGATCCGGGCGGATCCGGGACGCTGGCTGGGGCTCGAGCTGCGCAAGCTCGGGCTCTTCTGGAACGCCTACGAAGTCTGGAACAACCGTTCCGTCGAGGTCTCGCGGCGCTTCTCGTGGGTCCTCCGGCTTCCGCTCGTGAGCTTCGGCGCGATGGTGCCCTTCGGCCTGCTCGGTCTGATACTGACGGCGCGGCGCTGGCGCGAGCTCTTCCCGGTGCATGCGACGCTGGGGGTCTACCTGGCCAGCGCGCTGCTCTTCTTCGTGCTGTCCCGTTACCGCCTGCCGGCGGTGGTGCTGCTGATCCCCTTCGCCGCCTTCGCGTTGGTCGATCTGCTCGAGTCGCTGGCGCGTCTTCGACGCAGCGCGGGTGACGCGGGCGCACGGGCGGTGCGCGCCGTCGGCCTGCGCGTCGTCGCCCTGCTGGTGCTGGCGGGCTTGGTCCATCTCCCGCTCGATCCCGGCGGCCGAATGCACATGGCCTACTACAACCTGGGCAACAAGTTCCGCGAGCTCGAACGCTGGGACGAAGCGGTCGAGGCCTATCGGGCGTCGCTCGAGGAGAACCCTCAAGCGATCTCGACC
Organism: uncultured delta proteobacterium; assembly: GCA_963698485.1. GTDB lineage: Bacteria > Myxococcota_A > UBA9160 > UBA9160 > UBA4427 > UBA4427. Next base: position 227,865 of record CAVORA010000018.1, read on the forward strand.
CAGAACAATCTGGCATTGACCCTCGAGCTCGCGGGGCGGCGCGACGAGGCGATCGAGGCCTGGACGCGGGTCGGCGAGAGCGCGGCACGTCTCGGTGACCGGGTGCGCATGGAGCGGGCCGCGCGCCACCTGACCGACCTCGGATTCGCGTCCGAACCGCAAGCCGGCCCGCCGGCCGAGCGAGGCCCGTGACCGGACGCGTTCCGCCGTGCGAGACCCGGGGTGCCGGCTGGCGGCTCGATCAGCGAAGCGACTTCCGCAGGCGGGGCAGGTCCTTCGTGGTGAGCGGTAGGTAGCTCGTCTCTTCCGGGGCCAGCCAGAGGACCTCGCCGCCCGCCTGCCGAAGGCCGAGTCCCTCGGCGCGCAGGCTTCGCTTGCGCGTCCGGTGTCCGCCGGTGGTCGGAAGCTCGTCGAGGATGCGGACGACGATCGGGCGCTTCTCGGGGGCGAGCTGCCGGGTCACGACGCGTCGCAGCTCGACGGGATCGAGCGCCCGATCCGGGCGAAGGGTCACGGCAGCGACGACGACCTCGTCCGCGAGCCTCGGCACCCTGGCGCCGTAGACCGCGACGAGGTCGATGGCATCGAGCCGCGAGCCGAGCACGTCTTCCACCTCGAGGGTCGTGACGGCGCCGTCGCGACCGTGCACGACGTCGTTGACGGAGTCGACCAGCCAGTAGTCGCCGTCGGCGTCGACGCGGACGAGGTCGCGCGTGTCGAGCCAGGCATCGCCCGGCAGGAAGACGTTGCGCAGCGGCCGGGCCTCCAGCTCGCCCCGCCTGCGATCGAAGCGTTCGACCAGCAGCCCGGGCTCGCCGGGCGGGCAGGGCGCGGCGAAGCCGCTGGAGCGCTCGACCAGACGTCCTGCCTCGAGATCCCAGGCCGCCACGGCGAGCTCGCCCGCTCCGGGCAGCGGACGCCCGAGCGAACCGATCTTCTTGCCCGTGAGATTCACGAGCACCGCGTTGCCCGCGCTCGATGCGAAGAACTCGACGACGTCCATGGGACCGAAACGTTCGAGCAGACGTCGCCAGATCGACCGGGGCATGCCGCTGCCCGCGAAGAGTCGGATCGAATGGTGCCGCTCGGACTCGCCGACCGCTGCGTTCAGCAGGCTGCGGCACATCGATCCGGTGTAGAACACGACGTTCACGCCATACCGGCGTACATCCGTCCAGAAGACGGCGGGGTCGATGCGCGGGGCGAACTCGCTGGCCATCGCGAGTCGCGCGCCGCTCACGAGGGCACCGCCGACGCAGACCAGGATGCCGGTCGGGTGATGAGTGGGCGAGCAGCAATAAACGGTGTCGAGGGGGGTGAGGGCGCAGCTCGAGGCAGTTCCGTAGGCAGAGGTCGCCCAACGACGATTGGTCACGCGATTCGTTGCCAGATTCTCTGCATCGCCCGTGATCAGCACGAGTGCGACCTCCCCGGCGAGTCCGGGGTCGGGACTGAACCAGTCCGGGAGCTGGATCGCCGCCGGATCGATCGCCTCCATGTCGATCAGGCCCGGCGCGAGCAGCCGGTGCCCGCCGCCGCCACCGAGCACGAGGACATCGCGCCCGAATTCGCCGCGTGCCTGCTCGGCATGCTCCGGGTCGCAGAGCAGGTGGTCGAGTCGCGCGATCTCGAGCTGTCGGGCGAGCGGTACCTCCGGGCGCAGCAGCACCGCCACGGCGCCGAGGCGCGAGAGCGCGACCGCCGCCGCCACGGCACTCGGTCGTGTGTCCATCAGCAGCCCCACGTGCTGGCCCTGTCGAACGCCGGTCGCGATGAGTCCGCGGACCACGTTGTCGATCCGCACGTTGGCTGCGGCGTAGGAGTGCGCTCGACCCTCGAAGAGGAAGAAGGTGTCGTCGGGTGCCGTGACGGCCCGCTCGTGCAGCGCCAGGCCGGGGCTGATGCGAGTGTCGCTGCGGATCTCCGCCAGGCGCGCGAGTCGCGGCAGCTGCGGTGCGATGGCGCTCGCGAAGCGGCCGACGAAGCCGATGCGTTCGCCGAGGCTCTGGACTGCGCTCCCGACCACGTTCGATCCGAGATCCCACGCCAGGGCTGCCGCGTCCTGCAGGTCGTCGAAAGCCGTGCGCCGCTTCTTCTCGTCCGGCGCCTCGGTCAGTCGTCGGGCACTGGCGGGCAGCGGTCCCGTGCCCTCGCACCAGTCCACCCATTGGGTGACGGCTGGCCAGGTCGACTCGTTCGCGCGCGAGCCGACGACGAGTCCGAAATGGCCGGTCGGCACGCTCACCTGATAGGCCTCCGACCGCGGCGCGGCTGCATAGATGGCCCGAACGGTCGCGGGCGGAGCGATCGAGTCCGACAGACCGACGAATGCCAGGATCGGACACGTGATGTCCGCCAGGGTCACCGTCCGTCCGTCGATCACCAGCCCGCCCTGCAGCAGCCGGTTCTGCGCCACGAGCTGGCGCAGCAGATCGGCGAGCGCCGGACCGGGAAACGCCGTCCAGCCCTCGCTCTCCATGAATCGACGCATGCTCTCGCGTCGCTGCAGCGCTTCGCGATCCGACAGGCGACGCACGAAGTCGAGGCGCTGCTGCACCGTCTTGATCGGATCGAGCAGCTGGAAGCCCAGGCGCGTGGCCCAGGAGGGAATGCCGTCCGGGATCAGCGCCTCCTGAAGCGCACCGAAGCGTTCGATCGCTTCGATCACCAGCTCGGGCGGCAGGTTGCCGGGGATCCCGCGATGCAGGTCGACGCCGCTCCCGAAGGTGACGAGCGAGGCGAGTCCCTGCGACTGACGATAGGCGGCCGCCTGATAGGCGAACATCCCGCCCTGGGAATACCCCATCAGATGCACGGGCCGGCCCGTCGCCTCCCGCACCGCATCGACGGCCTGCGAGACCCCCAGAACGTGGTCGGTCAGCGTCCGTTCGAGCCCGCCTTGCTCCTCCTCGGGTGAGCCGAAGTCGACGACCCAGGGGTCGATGCCGGCTCGAAACAGCGTCGTTACGGGGCTCGAGCCGGGAGCCACGTCCCAGAGCTCCGTCGACATCATGAGCGGCGGGACGAGCAGGGCGGGCGGGCGCGCGGCGGGCACGACCGGCGGAGCGCCCTCCGCGTGAGACGTCGGGGCCTCTTCGGGGGGCGGGCTCGGGTAGTAGTGGCGCAGGCGGTGATGCGGTCCGCGCCCGGCCACCTCGTAGGGCGAAGACGGCTCCCGCTCTCCGAGCCCGCCGGTTCTCGCGATCTCGAGGCCGTTGCGGAGCGCGGCGGCGATCCGCCCGAGGTGCGAGGAGGAGCTGCTCGTCCGATCCGATCCGCGGTCGTCGCCCGCCATGTCCCGCTCCCTGGCCGCGCTCTCGACCGCGCTCCCGAAGTCATTCCCTGCGTGCTCTCGCCCCTGTCTTCGTCGTCGCTCTCGGGGTCCTCAGAGTCGCCGCTGGCCCGCCTCGATCTCTCCGAATCGAGCTGGCTCCAGGGGGATATAGCGGCTCGTCTCGGTGTCGAAAACGAAGAGCGGATCCGAGACGCGCGAGGGGTCGAATCCTTCGCGGACGGCGTCGACCTTGCGATGCTTGAAGGTGCCGGTGATCTCGATCCTTTCTCGTAGCCGCACGAAGACCGGGCGGGCATAGCGCGGAAGCTGGCTCGAGACGCGATCGCCGAAATCGTCCAGGTCGAAGTCGCCGTCCGTGACGAGCGAGACCATGCCGGCGCGGCCGTCGGCTCCGGGAACCGATACGCCGTAGACGTTGGCTTCCCGCACGTGCGGGAAGCTCGAGATCACCGCGGCCACCTCGGTCGTCGAGACGTTCTCGCCCTTCCAGCGAAACGTGTCCCCGATCCGGTCGACGAAGTAGAAGTAGTCGTCCTCGTCCCGTCGCAGCAGGTCACCGGTTCGGAAGTAGGCGTCGCCGCGGGCAAAGACGTCGCGAAGGATCTTCTTCTCGGAGGCGGCCTCGTCGGAATAGCCCTCGAAACGCACGGCGCGCGTGATGCGACCGATCGCTTCACCCGGCTCACCCGGGCCGCACTCGATGCAGAAGCCGTCGGGGCCCCGGACGACGTCCTCGCGCTCCACGTCGAAGCGGACGAGATGGATCCCTGCGGCCTGCCGCAGCAGGCTGGGCATGCGGCCGACGGAGCCGACCTTGTTGTCGAGGTTCATGAAGGACACGTTGCCCTCGGTCGCGCCGTAGAACTCGAGGATCCGCGGGATCCCGAAGCGCTCCTGGAAGGCCTCCCAGATGTCGGGGCGGAGTCCGTTTCCGATACACAGGCGGATGCGATGGCAGAGCTCGTCGGGATGGGGTGGGCTGTCCAGGAGATAGCGGCACAGCTCGCCGATGTACTGGAAGACCGTGACCCGATGTCGGAGGCAGTCCTCCCAGAAGCGTCGGGCAGAGAACCGACGGGCGATCACGGCGGTCGCGCCCGCCAGCATCGCCCCGCCGAGCGCCATGACGCCGCCGGCCGAGTGGTAGAGGGGCAGCACGATGTAGACGCGATCCGAGGCGCGGAGCCCGCCGATCGCGGCGGCGCCCGTGGCCGTTGCCAGGAAGCGCTGATGGCTGAAATGCGCGGCTTTGGGCAGCCCGGTCGTTCCGCTGGTGAAGATGAAGAAGAGCGCGTCCGTGCTCGCGAGTCCGGCTCGGGTCTCGGACGGCAGCGGGGCCGACGAGAAGAGAGCCCGATCGTGATCGAGGTCCTGAGCGCCCTGGACCGGTCCGCCGCTCGACCAGAGCTCGAGGTCGACGTCGAGGGCCTCCGACGCGCTCTGCCAGGCATCGGCGAGCGCGGCGTCGAGGATCAGGTGCCCGGCCCCGCAGATCTCGAGCGAGTGGGCCAGGGGCCGGCCCGTCGCGTTCGTGTTGACCAGCGCCGTGACGACGCCGATCTTCGCCAGGCCGAGCCAGAGCTCGACGAACTCGGGCCTGTTCTCCATCAGCAGGGCGACCACGTCTCCCTGGCGCAGACCCCGCGCCCGGGCCCAGCGAGCGACCTGGTTGGCTCGAGCGTCGAGCTCAGCGTAGGAGACGACGCGGTCCTCGAAGATCAGCGCCGCCTTTCGGGCGGATTGCGCAGCCTGCTGCTCGAAGGCATCCGCAACCGTGAAGGAGCTGCCTGGGCGCGCGCGCACGGCCATCGGAATCGCGCGGCCGAAGGCACGCAGCATGCGCAGATCCCGCGCGACCCGTCCGGTGATCGAGGCGCTGGGGGAAGCTGGCGTCGACATGTTCCTGGATCTCCCGGGTCCGACCCGTCGCGTGCCCGCGGCGCGCGGAGCCCCTCGCGCCCGATCGGCATCCCCTGGCCCCCGGCCGTAGCAGAGAAGGGTAGGGCCTTCGCCGCCGACCGACCCGCCAGGCCGGGTCTCGCCGCGCCGCGCCCGTCGTTTCCTTCCCCGGACTGGCAGGTCAGGATCGAGGCGAGGCGTACCAAGATCGATTCGGGCCCGATCGGGTACGCTTGCGTCGGCCCAATCGGCTCGGAGCTGGCACGCCTCGGTCGGCCGAGCGCTGACTCCGCGACGCGGGCCGATCGCGGGCCACTGCCCCTCGAGGAGTTTTCATGGATCAGCTCTCCGGTCTCGACAACAGCTTCCTGATCATCGAGGCAGGCGGTCAGCTCGGGCATATCGCTTCCTACTCGACCTTCGATGTCTCGACCCTCGCGTCGGGCTCGCTCTTCGACACCCTCCGCGCGACGCTCGAAGAGCGGTTGCATCTCTTGCCGCCCTATCGCCGCAAGCTCGTCGAGGTACCGCTCGGACTCGACCGCCCCTATTGGATCGAGGACCCCGACTTCGATCTCGACTTCCATCTCCGGCATATCGCCGTGCCGTCGCCGGGGGACCGGCAGCAGCAGGCCGAGCTGATCGCGCGGTTGCACGCGCGGCCGCTCGACCGCGCGAGGCCGCTGTGGGAGATCTACGTGATCGAGGGTCTCGAGGACGATCGCGTCGGTCTGTATTCGAAGATCCATCACGCGACGATCGACGGCGTGTCTGGATCGCAGATGATGGAGAAGCTGCTCGACCACATTCCGAGCGGTGACCGGGTCGATCCGCCGAAAGCGGTCTGGGTTCCCGAGAGCGATCCCTCTGCCGTCGAGATGTTGTTGCGAGGCGCCGTGGGCGCGGCGATCCAGCCGGGGCGCATGGTGAGGACCGTCTATCGCACGGCACGCAGCATCTGGGAGAGCAACGAGCTGCTCGGGGCGGCGGCGCGCACGGTTGGCCTCGATCGCGTGCCGCTCGCGCGATCGATCCTGCGAAGCCGCGGTGCCGAGGTCGATGCCGACCGGATTCCCCAGGCCCCCGCGCCGCGCACGCCCTGGAACGCCAGCATCACGCCCCATAGACGCTTCGCCTACTTCTCCCATCCCCTCGCCGACTACAAGGCGATCAAGAACGCCTTCGGGACGACGCTGAACGACGTCGTGATGGCGGTGACGGGGGCGGCGCTACGGCGCTACCTCGAGTCGCACGGGGCACTGCCGGAGGATCCGTTGAAGGCGATGGTGCCGGTCTCGGTCCGCACCGAGTCACAGAAGAACGAATACACGAATCGCGTGACGAGCATCATCGCCGAGCTGGCGACCGACGAGAAGGATCCGGTCGACCGGCTGCATCGGATTCACGGTGCGATGCGCGAAGCGAAGCGGATGCAGCAGGCGACGCCGGCTTCGATGATGACGGACTGGACGGAGATCGCGATGCCCGCGCTGCTCGCGCAGGCCGCGCGCATCGCCCATCGAACGAAGATCCTCGATCGATTGAACCCGCCCTTCAATGTGATCATCTCGAACGTACCCGGGCCGCGCGACGCGCTCTATCTGGGCGGGGCCGAGATGCTGACCTACTACCCGGTCTCCGCGATCACCGACGGGCAGGGTCTCAACGTGACGGTCGTGAGCTATCGGGACCACCTCGACTTCGGGCTGATCGCGTGTCGCGAGCTGGTCCCGGACCTGTGGGTGCTCGACGAGGCGTTCGAGGAGTCGCGGCTCGAGCTGATGCGCGCGGCGACGCGTACTCGGCCCGCGATCGAGCTGGCGGAGACGGCCGGTGCCGCTGACGAAGTGAGCAACGCGAGCAAGGCGGGGGAGGCGAGCAAGACGGGCTCCAGAAAGGCGCGGAAATCGCGCGCCAAAGCTCCCAGGAAGGCGAAGTCGTCGGGGCGCAAGCGGTCCGCCAAAGAGAGTCGCTGAGGCAGGGCGGGCTCCGAGGAGGGCGACGCGCGCCCGCGCCAGTCAGCGCGAAAGCTCGAGCACCGCGGCCCCCGAGAGCTCGCCGGACCGCAATTGGCGCAGCGCCTCGTTGGCCTCCTCGAGCGGGAACGAAACGGTCTGCGTCTGGACGGGAACGCTCGGCGCCAGCGCAAGGAAGCCCGTCGCGTCGTCGCGGGTCAGGTTCGCGACCGATCGGACGACGCGCTCCGACCACAGGATCGAGTAGGGAAAGCTCGGGATATCCGACATGTGGATGCCTGCGCAGACGACGATGCCCCCGGCCTCGACGGCCCGGAGTGCGCGGGGAACGAGAGAGCCGACGGGCGCGAAGAGGATGGCCGCATCGAGCGGCGCCGGCGCGGTGTCCTCGGAGCTGCCCGCCCAGACCGCGCCGAGCGAGCGGGCGAAGGCCTGCGCCGTGGTGTCGCCCGGTCGCGTGAAGGCGTAGACCTCCTGCCCCTGCGAGACGGCGACCTGCGCCACGATATGAGCGGCGGCGCCGAAGCCGTAGAGCCCGAGGCGGGTCGGGCCGGCTTCCGCCGGTGGGTCGTTTCCGAGCCGCGTCATGCGGAGCGCGCGGTAGCCGATCAGGCCCGCGCAGAGCAGCGGGGCGGCCTCGATGTCCGAGTAGGCCTCCGGAAGGGGGAAGCAGTAGCGCGCGTCCGCCAGGCAGTAGTCGGCATAGCCGCCGTCGAGCTGATAGCCCGTGAACTTCGCCGAGGGACAGAGATTCTCTCGCCCGCTGCGGCACTGACGGCATTCGCCGCAGGTCCAGCCGAGCCACGGGATGCCGACGCGCTGGCCGATCTCCAAGTGCGCGACGTCGTCGCCGAGCGCGTCGATCACGCCGACGACTTCGTGGCCGGGGACGATGGGTAGCCGGGGATCGGGCAGCTCGTCGTCGATCACGTGCAGGTCGGTGCGGCAGACACCGCAGGTCGACACCCGCACGCGGACCTGGCCGCGCGCGGCCGGGGGAATCGGGACGTCTTCCAGTCGAAGCCCCTCGCCATCCCCGTGATATCGCATCGCGCGCACCCGGCCGCTCCTCCCTGCGCCTTGCTCGAGACGACCTCGAAGAGCCGTCGGCGTTCACGAGCCTCGATCGCCGCGCGACACGCAGGACCAGCGCGCGGCGGACCCAAAATACCAAGGCCCCGTCAGGGGGGCATCACCCTGACGGGGCCATCGGAAGCCGGGCTCTCGAGCAAAGCCTGTCGTCGCCCCGCTAGTTTGCGGCGGCGGCCTGGGCCTGCTGGTACGCGTGCTCGAGAGCGAGGTCATCGGGCATCATCTCGTGTGCCTTCTGGCAGACCTCGAGGGCCTGCTCCCAGGCGCCGCTCTCCGCGAATCGCCGGCAGGCGGAGACGGCGTCACCCGCGACTGCGGCCGCCGTCGTCTTGGCCTGATCGGCCATCGAGCCGGCGGCATCACCCGCGTGGTCCATCATTTCGTGCGCGCTGTCCTCTGCGCTCTCGACCGCGTCCTTCGCCTCGTCGCGGCTGCAGCCGAGGCTGAAGGCCAGAAGACAGGTCATCACCAGAATCGTCGTTCGCATTTGATCGTTTCCTCTCGTTCGTCGTGGGTCGGGCAGGGGCCCGGTCTCGCTCTGATCGTCGTTTGACGAATCGTCTCAGTCGAGCGGCGGAATTCGCAGCACCTGTCCGGGGTAGATCTTGTCCGGATCCTTGAGCATCGGCTTGTTGGCCTCGAAGATCTGCGGGTACTTCTTCGCGTCTCCGTAGAACTTCTTGGCGATCTTCGACAGCGAGTCGCCGCTCTTCACCTTGTAGTATTCCGAGGGCTTCGCGGGCTTCACGACCTCGAGCTGGTCGTCGACCTGAGCGATGCCGGGGACGTTGCCCGCGGCGATGACCGCGCGCTCCGCCTCGGCCTGATCCTTGGCCTTGCCCTGGATGACGGCGCGGTCGCCCTCGACCTTGACCTTCAGTCCCTCGACGCCGATGCCGAGGTCCTGCACCCGGCCCTGGACGGCTTTGGAATCCTCTTCCTCTGATCCGGTTAGCTTGCCGAGAAGTCCTTCTCCGGCTTCCTTCACGAAATCGAACAGACCCATGGCCCTGCTCTCCTCATCGGTTTTCAAGGTCTCTCTACGCCGACCGAGCGTCGGCTCATCGAGACCGTGGGGCAGATTGCTCTGTATGGACGCTCGAAACGTTCGCGTCTCGACCGGCCGCAGTCTACACGACTGCCCTCGAGATCGAGTCGCTCGTCGTTCGTCGATCCGCCACCGACTAAGGGGAATCACACGCAGGGCGTTGATTTCAATCCCATCCACATGTCGCAAACGAGACACAGTGCGAGCCCGGCCATGGGGCCAGCGGCCGGACCGAAGCCGGACTGGCTAGCGCATGCTGTCGGGCTTCGTGATCGGGCTCAGCCGGAGCTCGACGCGGCGGTTCAGGGCGCGCCCCTCTGGCGTGTCGTTGGTGGCGACCGGGTACTGCTCGCCGAAGCCCGCGGTCAGCACGCGCGTCGGGTTGATGCCCTTGCTGATCAGATGGTTGCCGACGGTCCGCGCGCGGCGCTCGGAGAGACTGAGGTTGTAGGCCTCGCTCCCCGTGCTGTCGGTATGCCCCATGATCTCGATGATCGTCTTGTCGTACTCGGTCAAGACCAGCGTGACCGAATGCATGATCTCCAGGAAGTTCTGCGAGAGGACGTCGCTGTCGGTCTGGAAGGTGATGTTGCTCGGCATGGAGAGCGTGATCTCGTTGCCGACGCGAACGACCTGGACACCCGTGCCCTGCAGATACTCCCGCAGCTTGGCGTCCTGGTAGTCCATGTAGGCGCCGATCGCGGCACCGGTCAGGAAGCCGGAGCCCGCGCCGATCAGCGCGGCCTTGGCGGCGTCCTTGCCCGCCAGCGCGGCGATGCCGGCGGCGACGCCCGCGCCGACGCCCGCGCCGAAGAACCCGCCGAGCGCCGTCTTGCTGATGCGGCGTTCTCCCGTGTAGGGATCGGTGACGCAGCCGCTCGTCGAGAAGGCGAGGGTCAAGCAGAGGACGAGGATGGACGCGATGCCCCGCTTCGCTCGCGTTCGGCTGGAGGAGCCGACGCGGTCGCAGAACGGCGGGGTCCGGGTCGGGTTCGGGGAGGCCTCGTAGAAGCGCATGTCGGGAGTCCGTTTCTCGGTTCGGGTGGAATGCCGGGGGTCGAGCGAGGGCGCACCGGACGTCCCCCGCCATGCCGAGGCTTCGGGGTGATCGTCCACGCGGCCGACCGGCGGCGGCGCGGAGTCTACCCCAACGCTATGGCAACGCAGCGACGATCGTCGTCGTCACGGCGCCGCGCCGAGGCTGACGCTAGCGTCCCCGGATGCCGACTCGACCCGCTCTCATCAAGACGAACCTGCTCCTGCTGCTGACGCTCGGACTCGCGGCGTGTGCCTCGATGGGGAGCGGGCTGGAGCCGCCCGAGGTGTCGCTCGTGGACCTGGCCGCGCTGCCCAGCGAGGGCTTCGAGCAGCGCTTCGCGATCACGGTGCGCGTGGTGAACCCCAATGCGGTCCCGCTCTCGGGAGACGGAATCGACATTCGTCTCGACGTGAATGGCCAGCGGCTGGGTCGCGCGCTCAGCTCCGAGGGGTTCGAGATTCCGAGACTCGGCGAAGAGGTGCTCACGTTGGTGGCGACGACGAACCTGCTCGACGTGTTCCGGCAGGCGATGGCGCTGCCGGCTGCGGGAGGGCGATTCGATTACGTGCTCGACGGGCGGATCCTGCTGGCGGACTCGCTCGGCTGGCTCCGCTTCTCGCGCAAGGGCAGTCTGATTCCCGAGGCGACCGGGCGACGCTGAGCCCGCGCGCTCCGGCTACTCGATCAGCCTCGCCCCCAGCGCCGAAGACATCCAGCGCGGAAAGCGTCTCCAGAACAGAGCCTGGATCAGGCTCCAGCCCCTCGCGAATCGGCGGTGAACGAAGCTCGAGACGCGCAGCCGCACGTGCGTCCCTCCGTCGGGTGCGTCGTCGACCCAGAACTCGAGCGCGGTCGGTCGGATCAGGCGAAGGCTCAGCACGTAGCTCCCATAGAAGTAGTGGAGGCATCGATAGGCGCCTTCGCGAATCTCGGTGAGCTGACCGGCAAAGCACATCAGCGGTCCGTGATGGACGTTGAGCCCCCCGTTCGAAAAGCCGGGCGGGACCGACGGCTCGGTCGACAGGAACTCCACCCGAAACGGCCAGATCTGGCCGCGCACGAAGGTGTCCGGATCTTCGAGCCAGCACCAGACGGCGGCCCTCGCTGCATCGATCCGGAAGGCGTATTCGAACGCGTGCTTTGCGAATCCGGGCGGACAGGCATTGGGCGGTGCGTGGCCGGGCAGGGGTTGACCCGCCGCTTCGGATTCGAAGGCGTGATCGAGCATCAGGCTTCCGAAATGCTCCTTCATCGTATTCCGTTCTCCTCCGTGCTGATCATGCTCTCGGCTCCTGCCGCGCTTCGGCTCGGCCACGACGGACCATGGGATCTCGAGACCGACTGTCAAATGGGCTCCTGCCTTCGATCTCGAGTCCGCGAGCCGGCCCGGAGGGGTAAGCGGCGTCTGCGGAGGCGGATGACCGGACGTTGCGGCCCGGGCGCGGAACTCTTTCGGCAGCCTAATGCACTCCCGGGCGTCGTGATTACGTCGGCGCTAGCTTCCGGTCTTCGGACGATGCGTTCGGTGATGGTCGGGAGACGCTTCATGGGTCAATCAATTCGAGTGAATCGTCCGGGAGCGGCGCTGGTTTGCGCGACGCTGCTGGTGGCGGTCCTGACCGCCTGTGCCGGGACTGCCGTGAAGCCCGGACCGAGCGCGGGGATGGTCGAGAATCCGCCGAGCGGAATCGCGGTGCGAATCGACCGGGTCGAAGACATGCGGGAGTTCCAGTCGAGCGACTCTCGGACCCTGATGCCTTCGCTCAGGGGCGACGGGGAGGATCCGGCACGGCAATCGCGCGTGATCGGGCGGGGGACGACCCAGGCGGCCCGCCCTGGCGCCAACATCTTCGTCGTCCCCGACACGACGGTCGAGCAGATCATCGAGGATGCGACGGCCCGCGCTCTGCGGCAGGCCGGGTTTCGAGTGATCCAGAAGGGCGAGCCGGGCTACGAGGCGGCGATCGGCCTCGAGGTCGACATCGAGCAGATGTGGATGAAGCAGAGTCTCCCCACGGAGTCGCCGTCCACGGAGATGGAGATCAAGGCTCGTGTCTACAGCAACCTGCCGGGCCTCGAGGTCGGCGCCCTGGTCGAAACGCACGAGCGGGTCGTTCGTGGCGGCTTCAGTCGCGGGATGTGGCGACAGGTCCTCGACCTGAGTCTCGACCGTTTCATCGAGACCGCCAGCGATGAGTTCACCCGTGTGGTGGCGGCGGTGAACGCCACGCCGGCGAGCCAGCTCGCGCCCACAGGACTGACGATGATTCCGACCGAAGCGCTCCCGGATCGGAGCAAGCTCGACTTCGGTCGCTACTACCTGCTCGCAATCGGCATCGACGACTACAAGCTGCTGCCTCCCTTGAAGACGGCCGTCAGCGATGCGCAGGCCGTGGCTCGGCTGCTCGAAGATGCCTACGGCTTCGAGACGAAGCTGCTCCTGAACGCGACCCGCGGCGATCTGATCCAGGCCTTCAGCGAGTACCGGGACAAGCTCGGGCCGCGGGACAACCTGTTGATCTACTACGCGGGGCATGGCTGGAACGACGAAGAAGCGGGGTCCGGCTACTGGCTGCCCGTGGACGCCTCGGCGGACGACGAGACCAACTGGGTCTCGAACTCGAAGATCACGTCGATTCTCCGAGCCATGAAGGCCAAGCACGTGATGGTGGTTTCGGATAGCTGTTATTCGGGAACCCTGACGCGCGGCATCCAGGTCACGCGGAAGGGTCCCGGGCATCTCGAGCGGCTGGCCGAACGACGGACGCGGCTCGCGCTCGCGTCGGGCGGAAACGAGCCCGTGCAGGATGGCGGCGGTGGCGAGCATTCGGTCTTCGCGAACGCCTTCTTGCGCGCGCTCCGGGAAAACCGGGACATCCTCGATGCTACGAATCTGCACTCGCAGATCCGGACGCCCGTGATGCGGGACTCGGAGCAGACGCCGCAATTCGGAGCGATCCGGATGGCGCGGCACGAGGACGGTGACTTTCTCTTCGTGAGGACCGACTGACTCGTGAGAGCCGACTGGCTCGAGAGGATCGATTGCCCGTTGGCGCCGTCGACGGGTGGGGCAGGGCGACGCGCGAGGGTCGTCGGGTGACGATCGGATGAGCGAGCGCCCGAATGGCAGGCCGCCTGGCCGAGCCTGTCTCCGTCGGAGGCCCGGCCCGATTGATTCGTCGGCGCTCTCGTGCCAGTCTCGTCCCGATACGAGTATGGGAGAACACGTGGGTCATCGAGTCATCCAGTGGGGCACGGGAAACGTCGGCTTTCACAGTCTGCGGCATCTGATCCGACACCCGGATCTCGAGCTCGTCGGACTGCATGCCCACAGTCCCGAGAAGATCGGCAAGGACGCGGCACAGCTCTGCGGGCTCTCGGATCCGACGGGCATCCTGGCGACGGACGACGTCGACGCTTTGCTCGCGCTGGGCGCGGATGCGGTCGTGTACACGGTCAAGGCGGAGACGCGCCCGCACGAGGTGATCCCCGAGCTGTCGAGGATCCTCGCCTCCGGCGCGAACGTGGCTTCGACCTCCTTGATCTACCTGATCTATCCGCCCTTCGCCGATCCGGCGATGCGGGCGCCGCTCGAGAAGGCCTGCGCCGAGGGCGGAACCAGCATGTTCATCAGCGGCATCGACCCGGGCTTTTCGGGCGACGTGTTGCCGCTGGCGGCGCTCCAGCTGGTGGGAGAGATCGAGGAGATTCGCGTCCAGGAGCTCTGCGACTACTCGACCTACGAAGACCCCGAGTTCACGGGGGTCTCCTTCGGCTTCGGTCGGCCGGCGGACTACACGCCGCCGCTCGCCATGCCGGGCGTGCTCCGGACGGGCTGGGGTGGCATGGTGCAGATGATCGCGGATCGCCTCGGCATCGAGCTCGACGAGATCGCGGAGCGCTTCGAGCGTTTCTATACGCCGGAGGCCTTCGACACGCCGATGATGCACGTGCCGGCCGATACCTGCGCGGCCGTTCGATTCGAGCTCGTGGGCAAGGTCGGGGGGCGGCCAGTCGTGGTGACCGAGCACGTGAATCGACTGGCCGACGGCATCGCGCCGGAGTGGCCGCAGCCTCCGTCGGGGCGCCCCGGCGTGCATCGCTGCATCGTTCGAGGCAATCCTTCCGTCCAGCTCGAGTGCTTCGTCGAGGGGGAGGACGGTGACCACAATACCGGCGGCGTGCAGGCGACCGCCATGCGCGTGATCAACGCGATCCCCGCGCTCTGCGAGCACGCGCCGGGCCTCCTCAGCACGCTGGATCTGCCGCTGACTCCGTCGACCCACGTGCGCGCTCGCACCTGAAGAGGCTCGCTGGAGCGGTTGCCGAGCCCGGATCGGTCGTGGGCTCGGTGACTCAATAATGCGGCGGCGGGGGCTCTTCGGCGGCGTCGATGGTGCGCTCTCCGGGATCACGCATCTCGGCCCGCAGCTTGCCGATCTCGGCGATCAGCTGGTCGATCTGATCCTGCTGCCGGGTCACGACCGAGTTGAGCTCGTCGACGGTGTATTCCTGATGGATCACCTTGTTCTCGAGCACCTGAAAGCGCTCTTCGACTTCTTCGGACAGGTCGTAGTCGGTCATGGGCCGCCTCCAGCGTGCGCTGCGATCGGTTCGGGCCCGGCAGGGTATCGCTTCGTGCAAGCCGAAGCCCGGTCGGATCGGGCAGGCTCCCGGTTCGTACGCACCCTCTGCGCGGTGGCTGCGCAGGCGGGGGAGGCGGCCGGATTCGACGCCGGATTCGACGAATGCCTCGCTCGCTGATAAGCTCGGCGCCCGGTCGGGCAGGGGCAGACTCCGGCCCATGATCGGGCCGCACGAAGCGGCTCCGGGGTGCAGAGCCCCGAGCGAGATCGCCGCTCGCGCGAGAGCCCGTGCGCCTCGACTCTCAGACGACCCAATCCCCGAGGCTCGCGCCCGGAAGACGAGCCTACCGACAGAGCCATGATCTCCCTATCCAATCTCGCCAAATACTACGGGGACCGCGTCCTCTTCGAGAACGTGTCGCTGCAGTTCAATCGCGGTGAGCGCTACGGCATCGTCGGGGCCAACGGCTGCGGCAAGTCGACGCTGCTGAAGATCCTGACCGGCGAGGAGAGTGCGAGCGACGGGGATCTCTCGATCCCGAAGCGCGCCGTCCTGGGCGTGCTCGAGCAGGATCATTTCCAGTACGAGGACGAGCGGATCGTCGACGTCGTGATGATGGGCAACAAGCCGCTGTGGGCGGCGATGGCCGAGAAGGAGAAGATCCTCGCTTCGGCCGAGGACTTCTTCGACGGCGACCGCTACGCGGAGCTCGAGGACCTGATCGTCCAGGCCGACGGCTACGGGCTGGAGGCCCGAGCGGGCGAGATCCTCGAAGGATTGGGGATCGCGACCGCGGTGCATGAACAGCCGCTGTCGACGCTCTCGGGCGGCTTCAAGCTGCGCGTGCTGCTCGCGCAGGTGCTGGCGTCGGAGCCCGACGCGTTGCTGCTCGACGAGCCGACGAACCACCTGGACATCCTGTCGATCCGCTGGCTCGAGCAGTTTCTCGAGAGCTACCGCGGCGTCGCGCTGCTGATCTCGCACGACCATCGCTTCCTCGACACCGTCGCGACCACGATCGTCGACGTGGACTACGAGACGGTGAAGGCCTACCCCGGCAACTACGCCGCCTTCGTGCGCGCCAAGCGCGAGGAGCGGGAGCGGCGGGAGGCCGAGATCGCCAAGCGCGAGGCGGAGATCGCCGACCACAAGGCCTTCGTCGAGCGCTTTCGCGCCAAGGCCTCGAAGGCCCGCCAGGCCCAGAGCAAGCTGAAGGCCATCGATCGGATCGACATCGAGACGCTGCCGGAGAGCTCGCGGCGTTATCCGCGGTTCAACTTCAAGCAGCAGCGCCCGAGCGGCAAGCAGGTCATCGAGCTGAAGGGCGTGGGCAAGGCCTACGGCGACAACGTGGTGCTCGACGGCATCGATTTCGTCGTCCAGCGAGGCGAACGCGTCGCGATCATCGGCCCCAACGGCATCGGCAAGTCGACCCTGCTGAAGATCATCGTCGGTGACGTCGAGGCCGACGAGGGCCGGGTGGAGTGGGGCTACGAGACCCGACCGGGCTACGTCGCGCAGGATCACAAGGAGCAGATCGGATCCCATCGTCAGAGCCTCGACGAGTGGCTGGCTCAGTTCTGCCCGGCTCAGGGCATCGGCTTCGTGAAGGGGCATCTCGCGGCGGTGCTGTTTTCGGGCGACGAGAGCAAGAAGAAGCTCGAGGCGCTCTCGGGCGGCGAAGCCGCACGCATGTTGTTCGCGCGCCAGGCCGTCGAGCAGCCGAACGTGCTGGTCCTCGACGAGCCGACCAACCATCTCGACCTCGAGGCCATCGAGGCCCTGGTCGCGGCGATCGATGCCTACGAAGGCACGCTCCTGTTCGTTTCCCACGATCGCTGGTTCGTGAACGAGCTGGCTACGCGGATCGTCGAGATCACGCCCGAGGGTGTGCGCGACTTCAACGGCGGCTACGACGAATACCTGGCGCGGTCGGGCGAGGATCACCTCGACGCACAGGAAGTCCTTCGGCGCGCCAAGGAGTCGAAGAAGTCCGCGAACGCCCAGGGCAGCGCCGGAGCCAAGGGGGGCGACGGATCCCGAGGCAAGACCGGCGGCAAGTCCGGTCGCGAGGCGAACGCCAGCGCGAGCCCGAAGGGAAAGAAGAAGGCCAAGTGAGCAAGGCCTGGGAGACGCTCGACGCGCGCGAGACTCCCGACGGACTGCTCGAGCTGCGGCGCCGGGACGTGGGCGACTTCCTGATCCTGGTCGGTGGCCGCGTGCTCATGAACAGCCGGGCCAGTCGCAGCGAGGAGATCCTCGGTGTCTTGACCTGCGCCCGCTGCGGCGAGGGCGCGCGGGTCCTGATCGGCGGGTTGGGGATGGCGATGACGCTGCGGGCCGTGCTCGACACGCTGCCCCGCAGCGCGCGGGTCACGGTGGCCGAGCTTCACCCGATCATCGTCGAATGGTGTCGCGGGCCGCTGGCCGAGCTGACGCACGCCGCGGTCGAGGACGAGCGGGTCGAGATCCGGATCGCCGACGTGGCGGATTGCATCCGGGAGACGGCGGCGGGCGACGCGGGCTTCGACGCGATCGTGCTCGATCTGTTCGAGGGACCGCACGCCCGGACGGACCCGCGAAACGACCCGGTCTACGGCAGCCGCGCGATCAAGCGCAGCTGGCAGGCCCTCGCGCCAGGCGGCGTCGTCGGGGTCTGGGCCGAGGCCCCCGAGCGCCAGTTCGAGCAACGCCTGGTGAAGCAGGGCTTCGCGGTCGAGACCCATCGCCCCGGGCGGGGCGGGCTGCGACATTGGGTGATTCTCGGCCGCAAGCCCGCTGCGTCGGAGCGGCCCGGCCGAGGCACGCGAGCGGGCTGAGCGGGCTCAGCGTTCGCGGCGCTTGCTCGCGAGCCGGATCGAGCCCGAGAAGCGAGAACGCCTCAATCGGCCGCCGCCCAGTTGCCGTGGAAGCCCAGGGGCATGCGCTCGTCGAGCCAGAGCCGCGCGAGCGGGGTCGCGTCGATCGCTCTCGCATCGAGGATGTCGATGGCGGTCGCGTCCTGCCTCGCATCGTGGAGAACGTTCAGGACGAAGCCGTCGTCCTCTTCCGCCTCGGGCGTGCGTGGGACGAAGACGGGCTCTCCGACCCATTGTCCGTCGACGGCCTCGCGATGGATCGATGGACCGCCCTGGCGATCGTATTTCGTGATGCTTCGAAACAGCCCCGCCGCGCCCGTCGCGGGCTCGGCGGTCGCGGCATAGCCGAAGCGATTCCGGTAGCCGACCAGGCGATCGTCGATCCGCGGGAACTCCGCCGCGCTGTCGGAGAATCGGGTCTCCTTGCAGGTCCCTGAAGCCAGGTCGAACTCGTACTGATAGGGGTGGGCGATGAAGCCATCGAGCCCTCTGCCCGCACGCACCGTGTCGAGCCCGTCGATCAGGGCCTGCGGTGATTCGTACGTGCACGCGTCCATCAGGATGCGACCGTCTTCTTCGTAGGCGTTACCCGGATGGAACATGTACCCGACCGATGGCGCCTCGAACCAGCGGATCTCGCTTCCCGGCTCGCGACGACGAATGCCGAACTGCATCGGCCGGTCGGGCGCGCCTCGGAGCGCGTCGCTGAAACGACCGCCGCTGAGCAGCGGAGCGAGATCGAAGGTCATGCTCCCGAGCGGGAAGATCACGTAGCTCTCGGTGATCGCGAAGTCGTGCATCATCGACGCCCAGGGTGCGTCGTGGGACTCCGCGAGCGAGACCCGGCCATCCGGCTCGACGCAGTAGAGCGAGAGGAAGGGCGCCATCGGCTGGTAGCCGTGGATCCACATCTGACCCGTCCGGCCGTCGATCTTGGGATGCGCCGTCGTGGACATCCCGAGCATCTTTCCGTCGTAGTCCCAGAGTCCCTTGGACTCGAGGCTCTTCGGATCCATCTCGAAGGGCGGCATGTTCTCGGCCATCGCAAAGAGCCGGCCGGCGTGTGCCACGATGTTGGTATTGGGCGCGTGATTGGGCATGGGCTTTTCGAGGGGCCGGTCGGCGGGCAGGTTGAGACCCGCGTGGCAGTAGACGCCTTCTTCGACGGATTTCAGATAGCTGGCCGTCTGCGCATAACGTCCGCGATAGTGGGCGACGCCGTCTTCGATGTGGATCGCGTGGACGAGGGCATCGCCCTCGAAGAGGTGCATCGCGCGCGGCCCGGCCGCGGGGGCGATCCGTTGGTTCGGCCCGTTTCGGTACAGCGTCCCCGCGAGCTCGCGGGGAATCTCGCCCTCGATGCGGGTGATGCGAAAATCCGCCTCGACCGGATTCGGTCGCGCGATCTCGGCGAACAGCTCGTTCATCGGCTGCGTGGGTGTCTGGCTCATGTCGGGTTCCTCTCGGAGTGGGTATTGAGTGGGGATCGGCTGCGCGCGAGCTCGCGATCGAGAAAGGCTTCGACGAGCTCTTCGAGGCCCATGCCGAAGGCGAGCATGCCCGCGAGATGCAGCGCAACGAGGCCGTGCACGCCCGACCAAAGCAGATGCGCCACGACGCTCGGGTCGCCGTCGAGAACCCCGACCTCGATGGCTTCGGTGACCGCGTCGTTCATCGCGAGCCAGCCCCGCAGATCTTCGCGGGTCTGATGCGCGGGGCGCGGCTTCGCGTCGAGCTCGAACATGATGCGATAGGCGTGGGGCTCTTCGAGGGCGAAGTCGACGTACGCGTGGCACATGGCGCGCAGTCGCGGCACGTGGTCCGGGTGGGCCGCGACGGCGCGCTCGATGGCCTCTCCGAAGCGCTGCGCGGCCGCGCTCCGCACGGTCTCGAAGATCTCCGCTTTGTTCTGGAAATAGCGGTAGGGCGTCATCGGACTGCAGCCGAGCCGTCGGGCCAGCGCCCGCATCGTCACGCCCTCGTAGCCCTGCTCGGCAAAGAGTCGCGTCGCGCAGTCGCAGAGCGCGTCGCGGAAGTCTTCGACCTGGTCCTGGGAGAGCGCAGCTCTGGGCATCAGGACGGTGTGTACACTGTAAACTTTACGCAGTCAATTCTTCGTCTGGCCTCGCACCCGGCGCTCGGGGCCGTCGCAGCCCGCGAACACGGTACGCTGGCGACGCGCCTCGCAGGTGCAGCTGGCCGGAGAGCGTCGGCGGCGCTCGGGCGAGGCGGGCGTGCTCGCCGCGAGATGGGGAGGAGCAGATGCCGGATGTCGTGATGTGGGGCCGGGCGCTGACCGCGATGCCTCGAATCTCGAAGGCCGACTGGGACGGGCTCGATTGGGTCTCGCGCTGGCTGATCGCGACGCGTTCGGCGGTGATCGTCATGACCTTCACGTCGGCTGCCTTCGCCGGGGCGCTGGCGTGGAAGGCGGGCGCCTTCGACGCGACGCTCTTTGCGCTGGTGACGGTCGGGCTCTGCCTCGCGCATGCCACGAACAACCTCGTCAACGACCTCACCGATCATTGGAAGGGCGTCGACAAGGGCAACTACTTCCGTACCCAATACGGCCCGCAGACGGTGGAGGACGGCTTCCTCTCCGTCCGACAGCTGATCACCTACGCCGCCCTGACGGGTGCCATTGCGCTCGGGATCGGCCTCTACCTCGTCTTCGTCTCGCCCCGCGGAGAGATCACGTCGCTGCTGCTCGCGGCCGGCCTCTTCTTCGTGCTCTTCTACACCTTCCCTCTGAAATATATCGGCCTGGGCGAGCCCGCGGTCCTGCTCGTCTGGGGACCACTGATGGTCGGTGGCAGTTATTTCGTGATCACGGGCGTCTGGAGCAACCAGGTGGCCGTCGCGAGTCTGGCCTACGCACTGGGGCCGACGGCCGTGTTATTCGGCAAGCACACGGACAAGCTGTCCTTCGACGAGGGCAAGGGGATCCGCACGTTGCCCGTGATCCTCGGCGAGTCGCTCTCGCGCAAGGTCACGGTGGGCCTGTTGCTGGCCCAGTATCCGGTGATTGCCTACCTGGTGTACACGGGCTTCTTCCACCCGGTGATGTTGGTGAGCTTCGCGTCCCTGCTGTCGATGAAGCGCGTCTTCCAGGTCTTCGCGCACCCGCGGCCCCAGCGCGCGCCCAGGGATCTGCCGCCGGGCGTCTGGCCGCTCTGGTTCGTGGGGGTCGCGTTCTGGTTCACACGCCGCTACAGCGGGTTCTTCCTGCTCGGCCTGATCCTCGACCTGGTCGTCTCACGTTTGTCGTGACGACCTCCCCCGCGTTCGTGGCGCGGCCGGCTTTGCGGGGGCGAGCCGGAGGCAGGACGCGGGATCGTCGGCAGCGAATCAGCCGAGTCCCGACTGGCTGATCTCGGCGTCGAGGCTCGGCTCGATCTCCTCGCGCTCGGACTCGGTCAGGAACTCGTACGAGAGCAGGTCGATGCGCGGATCCTGTCCCTCGTCGGGCACGATCGTCAGGCTGACCCAGGGAGCGTCCGCGAGCCCGAAGGTCAGGAGCGCGAGAATCTCGCAGCGATCCGCGCGGAAGGATTCGGCCTGGAGGTGCTCGGCGAGGACCCGCGTGAAGCCGCCGTATGCCTCGACGAAACGATCGCGCGCGCCGTCCATCGAGGCGGGAACCGCGCAGATCAGGTAGCGGATCCGATCGAAGGTGTACTCGCGCTCCTCGATGCGACCGGACTCTTCAGCCGACTCCAGAAGGTCGCGAGCTGCGACGGGCAGCGCGGCGCGCAGCTCCTCGTCGAAGGCCCGCTCGACGAAGCTCGCGAAGGCGGGGGAGAGCTCGGCGACGCGCGCCAGGTGATAGTCGAGACAATCGCGCAGCGCCTCGCAGGCGAGCGACGGGTCGCTCGTGCTCGCAGTCGGCGAGTCGGTCTGCGATCCATCCGCCGCGGCCCGTGCCGGCAGGGCGACCTCTGCGGTCGGGCCATCGATCGGATCAGGGAGCTCGGGCTCGGTCGTGGGCTCCGGGGCGGGGTCCGGCAGGAGCGCCAGTGGGCGAGACGATTCGCCCGGTCGACGGGGGAGCGGAATCGCTGCGGGGGGCTCCGGGCGCGCCGAGTCGATGGCTGCCAGAGCGGCCTCGGCGCGCTCGAGTGCACCGGCGACCGAGGCCTCGCGCGCTGCCTCGTCCATCGCGGCGCCTTCGGCGACTCGATGCGAGTCGGCGGCCCGCTCCGAAGACGTTCCGAGCTCGTCGTCGAGGTCGACGACCGAGGCCGGGTCGATTCGCTCGCGCTGCTCGGCGAAGACCACCTCGCCCGAAGGCGCGTCGCGATCCGCGCCCTCGTCGGGGACGCCGCGCGCGGCGTGATCTTCGGCGGGAGCAGAGCCCGGGTCGAGCCCGGCGCCGAGCTCGACGTCTGCCGGCGGCCGTACAGGTCTGGGCTCCGCCGCCGTCGAGGACGAGAGCACCGACCAGTCCGAGGGGGGCGTGCTGGAGGAGCTCAGGTAGGCGGTGGCCCCACCCGGCACGTAGCCCTCCACGACGAACATCAGATCGATGTCGGCGAAGCGAACGTGGTCCCCGCCCTTCAATGCGACGCGCTCGTCCGGGTCGATCCGCTGGCCGCCGTGTCGCGTGCCGTTGGTGCTGCGAAGATCGACCAGCCAGTAGCGGCCGTCCCGCGCTTCGATGAGGGCGTGCTCGCTCGAGATCGTGTCGTCTTGCAGCACGATGTCGTTCTTCGGGTCGCGTCCGATGGTGGTGCGCCCGGGCGACAGGGGCAGCGTGCGACCCGCTTCACCGAGCATGCCGCCCACGTCGAGCAGCTGGGCCGGGGGGGGCGCGCTCGCGCCTCCGTCCGGGACCGGGGTGCGGCGCCGCGCCAGCAGGTAGCCGCCTCCGACCAGCAGCAGCGCGACGGGCAGCCAGCCGAGCAGGCCCGGCCCCCGAACGGATTCGCCCGCCTCCCTCGCCGCGGCGGGTGGCGAGGCGGGCGGGTCGAGGGCTGCAGACAGCTCGGGCGAGGCGAGCTCATCGATCGGCGGCTCATCGACCGTCGCGAGCACGTCGTCCACCACCGCCTCGAGGTCTTCCGCTGCGAAGGCGCGGTAGTAGCGCGCGCGGGTGCGCCGGGCGAGGGCCTGCATGAGCTGGTAGTCGGCGCCGTCGGTGAAGGCGATGCCGAAGATGCGAATACCATTCTCGTCACTCTCGCTCGCGAGATCCTCGCGCAGCCAGCGGGCGAGCTCGAGATCGTGCCGTGCATCGCCGGTGTCGATGCGGCCGTCCGAGAGGAAGATGATGGCTCGATGAGCGCCTTCGCGTCCGCGCTCCCGCAGCTCGTAGAGGGCGCGCTCGATTCCGGCCGGGCTGTCGGTTCGTTGGCCCGAGAAGTCGAGGGCGGCGAGCGGCTCCGCGAGTCGATCCCCGCTGACGAGCTCGTCCGCGGCGGTCAGCGGCTGCACGAGCGTCGCCTGATCGTCGAAGAGGACGAGGGCGATGCGTCCGTCGATCATCGTATCCCCGGCGAGCGCCGCGGCGAATTTCTGGACGGCGCGGCGCGTGAGGAAATCGGGATCGTTCGTCCTCATGCTGCCGGAATTGTCCAGCACGAACACGACGTCGACGGACTGTGCGGTGGTGGTGCTGGTGGAGTCGGCCGTTGCGGCGTCGGCCGTTTGGGCGCCTGGAACGGAGAGACCGAGGAGGAGGCAGAGCAAGAGCGGAGCGATGCGACCGCGACGGGCGGGCGTGGCACGGACCCACCCGCCCATGAGCCGACGTGTCGCGGACTGCGCGCCAATCGAATGGGCTCTAGCTGTCATGTCGCTCCCCGGCTCCGGGCCCTTTGCCGCTCCACGCAGATCGTCATTATATGTGTGGAATCGGGTGCTTGTCCCGAATGCTCCGCGCGGATGGAGGGTCGCGCGCGCTGCGCCTGTCCGTAGGTCGCCGATGCGCAGCGCAGGGGACCTCGACCGGCTGCTTTTCTGCGACTATCCCGGCGATGGCGCGCATTCCCGCATCCTCACGGGCTGTGGTATCCAGCGCAGCCTGCTGGCCGGTCCCTTCGCCCCTCGAGCAGCCCGTGGGATGCAGTCTCGCGCCATTCGTGGCAGGGTCGAGCGCGACGCTTCGGGGGGCCGCCGCCGCCGGGGCGGCGAGGCGACGGGGGGAGGGGTTTTGGAAACACTGCTGACGGCCGAGAACGCCATTGCGCTGGCCACCCTCGCTGGCCTCGAAATCGTCCTCGGCATCGACAACATCGTCTTCATCGCAATCCTGACCCAGAGACTGCCTGCGGAGCGACAGGCGATGGCGCGGCGCGTCGGCCTGGTCGGGGCGATGCTCATGCGCATCGGCCTGTTGCTCGTGATCGGCTGGGTGATGGGCCTGACCGCCGTGCTCTTCGAGGTCTTCGATCAGCCCTTCTCGGGTCGTGACCTGATCCTGCTGGGCGGCGGCCTGTTCCTGGTCGGCAAGGCAACCTGGGAGATCCACGACAAGCTCGAAGGCGAGGTCGAGATCGGCGGCGGCGTAGCCGCTGCGACGATGGCCAGCGTGATCGTACAGATCATGCTGCTCGACATGGTCTTCTCGCTCGATTCCGTCATCACGGCGGTCGGGATGGCCAATGACCTCACGATCATGATCACGGCGGTCGTCCTGTCCGTCGGGGTGATGCTCGTGTTCGCGGAATCCGTCAGTCGATTCATCGAAGATCATCCCACGATGAAGATGCTCGCGCTGTCGTTTCTGATCCTGATCGGCGTGATGTTGATGCTCGAGGGGCTCGGGAAGCACGTGGAGAAGGGGTATATCTACTTCGCGATGGCGTTCTCCCTCGCGGTCGAGGTCGTCAACCTCGCCGTGCGCCGTCGCAACCCGATCCATTTGAAGCAGACCTACGTGGTGCGCACCGACTACGAGCAGCTCGCCCGCCGCGCATCGGAAATCGCGGCGGCCCGTCTCGAAGGGGATCCGGGCCGTGGTCCGGATTCGCCCGTCGGAGGCCGATGATCATGGCCAGGGCACGGGTGTGGAAGATTCTCCGACGCGTGGCGATTGCATTGCTGATCGCGCCGCTGCTCGTCTGGGTCGGGCTCTCGCTCGCGCTCAAGCTGACGGTGCTGAAGGACGCGCCGATCCGGGACGCCTTCTCGCTGGTCGGCCAGGGGCTCGTCGAGACCGTTCGCTGCGGCGTGATCGGCTGTGAGGCCGTGCTGCAGCAGGGCATGCAGAGCGTCGTCTTCGATGAGAGGCTGCTCGAAGGGACGCCGGTCGCCTTCGACGTCGACGAGCTCGGTCGCGTGCTGGTCGCGGAGACCGGGCGCCAGAATCTCGGCGTGGAGGACAATCGCAGCCACGACTACTGGCTGCTCGACGACCTGGCCTCTCGGACCGTCGACGATCGTCGCGCCTACTATCGCAAGTGGATCGAGGCGGGTCGCTTCGAGAACCCGGATCACTTCACGCTCGAATCCGATCGGATCGTCGTGCTCGAGGACGAGGACGGCGATGGGGTCGCGGACAGCCGCAAGGTTCTCGCCGAGTGGAACGAGATGGCCTCGGGGCTCGTGGCCGGCGTCGAGTCCCGAGAGGGCACGGTCTGGGTGACCTCGATTCCCTCGGTCTATCGCATCGAGGATTCCGGGCGGGACGGCGTCGCCGAGTCGGTCGATGTGCTGGCGACGGGCTTCGGTGTGAAGACCTCGTTGATCGGTCACGATCTGCACGGGCTCGCCTGGGGCCCGGATGGCAAGCTCTACTTCTCGATGGGCGATCGCGGCTATCACGTGACGCTGCCGGACGGTCGGGTGCTCGAGCCCGAGCTCGGGCCCGGTCGCGGGGCCGTGTTCCGGATGAATCCCGACGGATCAGAGCTCGAGGTCTTCGCCACCGGCGTTCGCAATCCCCAGGAGCTCGCCTTCGACGATCACGGGAACCTCTTCACGGGAGACAACAACGGCGACGGCGGCGATGCGGCGCGGGTCGTGTACGTGGTCGAGGGCGGCGAGACGGGTTGGGCGATGGCCTACCAGTCGCTCGCGGGCGATTATGTCCGGGGGCCGTGGGTCGCCGAGCGCCTGTGGGATCTTCAGCACGAGAGCCAGCCCGCCTGGGTCCTGCCGCCCGTCGCACATATCGGAAACGGTCCGGCGGGGTTCGTCCACTATCCGGGTCTCGGTCTGCCCGAGCGTTATGCCGACCATTTCTTCCTCTGCGACTACGCCTACATGAATGGCCGAAGCGGAATCTGGTCCTTCGCGCTCGAGCCTCGTGGCGCGGGCTTCGAGATGGTCGACCGTCACAAGTTCGCCTGGTCGCTGCTGGCGACCGACTTCGACTTCAGCTGGGACGGGCGCATGTTCGCGACGATCTTCGACCAGATCGCCCTCAGCCAGAAGATCGAGTCCTTCACGCACGCCGAATCTCAGGCGGATCCGCGAATCGCCGAGCTGACGCGGCTTGCACGGGGATCGATGCAGGAGCGGTCGGTCGATGCGCTGTCCGCGTTGCTCGATTTCGCCGATCAGCGCATCCGGCTACGGGCGCAGTACGAGCTGGCCTCGCGCCGCGCGATCGAGGCGCTGGTTCGGGTCGCCCGGGACGACCAGCGTACGCTGGTATCCCGACTGCACGCGGTCTGGGGGCTCGGTCAGATCGGAGCCGATGGGATCCGCTCGCTCTCCCCCGACGGCACCGGCTGGACTCGCTCGGCGCCGGCAGAGCTGCGTTCGCAGCTGGCCCGGGTCGCGGGAGAGGCCGGAGCGAGCTGGCTGGCGGAAGACCTGCGCGGCTGGCTCTCGGACGCTTCGCCGCGCGTGCGCTTCTTCGCGGCGCAGGCGCTCGGCGCACTCGGGGATCGGGCCAGTGTCCCCGCGCTCGTTGCCCTGCTTCGGGAGAACGCCGATCGCGACGTCTTTCTGCGGCATGCCGTCGTCTGGGCGCTGCATCGCATCGGAGACCTCGAGGCGCTGTGGGCGCGGCGGGGGGATCGGGATCGCTCGGTGCGACTGGGCGTCCTGCTCGCCCTGCGTCATGCCGGAGATCCGCGGATCGCACATTTCCTCACGGATCCCGACGAGCTGTTGGTCGTCGAGGCCGCGCGCGCGATCTACGACGGACCGATCGATGCCGCGATGCCCGCGCTGGCCGCGCTCGCCTCTGCGCTCGAGCCGGCCGCCGAGGCCGATCGTCAGACCGCCCAGGCGCTGCATCGCCGGGTCATCGGCGCGAACGTCCGACTGCGCTCGCTCGCCGGTGCTCGCTCGCTCGCCGCCTATGTTCGCGACGAGTCCCAGCTCGAGAGCCTGCGGCGGCTCGCGCTCGAAGCGCTCGGCGAGTACACCACGCCACCGCTCCGCGATCTCACGATGGGCTTCTATCGGCCGCTCGCGGCCGCGGAGCCGGAGATCCTGGCCGCGGTCTTCGAGGAGCAGGGTCGCGAGCTGATTGGCGGGAGCCTCGGCGCTCGCGCGCTCGAGATCGCTTCGCGAGTGGGCGCGCTGACCCTCGACGATGCGGAGCTTCTCGCGCTCGTTCGCGACGCTTCGGCGGAGATCGACGAGCAGGTCTCGGCGCTCACTGCGCTGACGGCGCGCGCCGCACGGGGGGATGCGAAGGCCGATGCGCGCGCTGCCGTCGACGCCGCCCTGGCGTCTCCGGCGCCAGCGGTCCGGCGGGCCGGGCGGGAGCTGCTGCTCGCGATCGATGCGAAGGCCGGCCTCGCGAGCCTGCTCGCGGTCGTCGAGGGCGGGACGACGGCTCTCGAGCGGAAGCACGGCTGGCAGCGCCTCGGTGGGATCGATGATCCACGCGCGCGAGATGTGCTCACGCAGGGGCTCGTGTACTGGGAATCGGGGGAGCTCGAGGACGACGTCGCGCTCGAGCTGCTCGAGGCCGCACAGGCTCAGGGCGGTCCGCTCGGGGCGCACGCGACCCGCCTGCTCTCTGCTGCGTCGGGCTCTTCCGAGGAGCTGGTCGAACAGCGTCGCTGGGCCCTGGCCGGCGGCGACCGCGTGGCCGGTCAGCAGATCTTTCAGACGACCGGCGATTGTCAGCGCTGTCACGGAGGCGGCGGGCATGGCGCAGGCGCGGGTCCGGACCTGGCGGGCGTTTCTTCGAAGGGTGCCGTCCACGTGCTGGAGTCCCTGGTGGCTCCGGAGGCGCAGATCGCGGCGGGCTTCGGGTCGGTCGTCGTGACGCGTCGCGACGGCTCGACGGTCGCCGGATTGCTGCTCGAGGCCGATGATGCTCGGGTCGTGATCGACTCGGGCGGGAGCGCGCCCGTCGTCGTGGCCGCGGACGAGATCGCCCTACAGTCACGGCCCACGTCCGGCATGCCGCCGATGGGACTCGCGCTCGAGCCCCGTGCGCTGCGAGACGTCGTCGCCTACGTGATGGCGCTCGAGTGAGGCGGATGCGATGAGCGCGAAGGCGGCCGCATGGGTGTTGTTCGTGGCGCTGCTCCTGGTTTGGCCGCTGCCCTTGCTGGGACTGGAGGGCTCGTTCATCCCGGTCGCGCGATTCCTGGAGCTCGCGCTGGCGCTATCGGGGCTGGCCATCGTGGAGGGCACCGGAGGCGTGGTCGGGCTCTTTCTGTTGCTGCTCTGGGGGCACGTGCTGGTCTACGGCGGATTGCTCTACGTCTTCGTGTACCTGCTCCGTCGCCTCGCCTTCGGTCGGGTCTCGGACGCCTCGCGTGCGCTGATCGTCGCCCTGGCGATCGCGGGGCTCCTGGCATGGTCGATGCTCGCGAGCCCCTACGACACCCCGTTCCATCATTCGAGTGCGCATGCTTCTCTGCTCGAGATCTATCGATGAAGGATGGGGCAGCCGTGGCTTGGACGGAGAGGGCTTCGAGCAAGCTCAGCCTGGGAGCCGGGCTGGCCGGCGTGCTCGTCCTGGTGCTGCTCGCGGCGCCGTTGGCGGCGCAGCCGATCGTCGATGCGGAGAGCCCCTCCCGCGACCGGGAGCCCGACTCCTCGAGGGAAGGCTTCGTGCGGACGGAGGAGCGGCTTCGCTGTCGGGACTTCGATCCACTGCGAAAGGCCTTCTTCGGCGACACCCATGTGCACACGGCCATCTCCTTCGATGCCTGGGGGCAGGGGACGCGGGGTCGCCCCGACGATGCGTATCGCTTCGCGAAGGGTGAGGCGATCGGGGTCCAGCCCTATGACGTGAACGGCGAGCCGCTGCGCCGGGTCCGACTGAGCCGGCCGCTCGACTTCGCCGTCGTGACGGACCACGCCGAGCTCTTCGGCGAGACGCGGATCTGCTCGACGCCCGGCCTCGAAGGATACGACTCGTGGGTCTGCCGCCTGAACCGCTTCTCTCCGAAGCTCGGCTACATGATGGTCAACAGTCGGATCTTTCAGGCGATCGGCCTGCCGCGTTATTCGTTCTGCGGCGAGGACGGCGCCCATTGCCGCGAGGTCGCCAGGCAGCCGTGGCAGGAGACGATCGACGCCGCCCAGGACCACTACGACCGGTCGCGCGTCTGCTCCTTCACCTCCTTCATCGGCTACGAGTGGACCGGTATGCCGGACGGGCAGAAGATCCATCGCAACATCGTCTTCCGGAACAATCTCCACCAGACCGTGCCCAGCAACTACATCGACACGCCGACCGCCGAGGGACTCTTTCGCGCGCTCGAGTCGGAGTGTCTCGATCGCGGGGACGGCTGCGAGGCGATCGCGATCCCCCACAACTCGAACGTCAGCAATGGTCTGCTCTTCCAGACCACTCGTGAAGACGGTTCGCCGCTGCAGCCCGAGGATGCGCGTCGCCGTGCACGTCTCGAGACGCTGGTCGAGGTGACCCAGCACAAGGGGAGCAGTGAATGTCGTTATTCGCAGGAGGATGAGGCCTGCGCCTACGAGAAGCTGCCCTTCGCGAAGCTCGGCGAGGAGTCGTCGTCGGTGCTCGGCGGGACGCCCGTGCCGCCGCTCAGCTATGCCCGGGAGGCGCTGGCCGAAGGGCTCGTCGTCCGGCGCGCCCTCGGCGTGAATCCCTTCGCCTTCGGGCTGATCGGCTCGACCGACTCCCATCTCGCGACTCCGGGCATGGTGTCGGAACGTGACTTCATCGGCCACGCCGCGGGCGTCGTTTCGTCTCGGCTCGAGATTCCCGCGATGCCCGACTCGCTCTGGTACAACCCGGGCGGCCTGGCCGTGGTCTGGGCCGAAGAGAATTCGCGCGACGCGATCTTCGAGGCGATGAAGCGCCGTGAGGCGTACGGCACCAGCGGGCCCCGCATGCTGTTGCGCTTCTTCGGTGGCTGGAACTTCGACGAGGCGATGTGCGGCGATCCGGCCCGGGTCGCGCGCGCCTATGCGCAGGGCGTGCCGATGGGAGGAGCGCTCTCGCCTCGGACCGACGAAAGGGATACGCCGCGATTCCTGGTCGCTGCGATGCGTGATGCGGGCGTGCCCGGTGATCCCGGTGGCCGGCTCGAGCGTCTCCAGATCGTGAAGGCCTGGGAGGAGCAGGGCGTCGCGCGGACGCGGGTCTACGACGTGGCGGGGCGGGTCGATGTTGCGGCGACCGTCGATCTCACGACCTGTGAGCTGCCGGCAACGGGCGCTGATGAGCTCTGCCGGGTCTGGACGGATCCTGACTTCGAGCCGGGCCAGCATGCCCTGTACTACGCGCGTGCCCTCGAGAATCCGAGCTGCCGCTGGAATGCGTATGTCTGTCTCGAGGCGGGCGTCGACTGCGACCGACCGGAGACCATCGAGGCCGGACTCGAGGGCTGCTGCGACGAGCGCTTCCCGAAGACCATCCAGGAGCGCGCGTGGTCCTCACCGATCTGGTACGTCGCGCCCTGAGCTCTGCTCGCAGTGACCCCGGGTCCGGCGGCGGGAGGGTCGGAGAGCTCCTGTCGACGGCTCGTTCCAGTTGTTCTGGCATCGGAGCTGTCATAACGTCCCGGCACTCGAAAACGGTCGCGGTTCATTCGATCGGTGCGCACCGCGAAGCGTGCCCCGATCCGAACGCATTCATCGCAAGGCATTCCGAGCCAAGAGCCCGGCGATGCCCAAGGAGTCCTCAGTCATGGCGCGCGAAGCAGTCATCGTAGGCAGTCTCCGCACCGGCCTCACCAAGGCCCATCGCGGTTCATTCAATCTCACGGAGCCCGTCGACTATACGGCGCATGTTA
This sequence comes from uncultured delta proteobacterium, assembly GCA_963698485.1. Classification (GTDB taxonomy): domain Bacteria; phylum Myxococcota_A; class UBA9160; order UBA9160; family UBA4427; genus UBA4427. The sequence goes on from CAVORA010000018.1 coordinate 258,792, forward strand.
TGCGCGAGGTCGTCAACCAGCATCCCCAACCTCGACAAGAGCGAGATCGAGGACGTGATCCTGGGCTGCGGTCATCCCGAGGGCTGCATGGGCATGAACATGGCGCGCATCGCCTCGATGGTGGCGGACATCCCGCAGACCGCAGCCGCGACGACGGTCAACCGGTTCTGCTCGTCGGGATCCCAGGCGGTCATGATGGCGGCGAACTCGATCCTGCAGGATGGCGCGGAGGTCGCGGTCGGCGCGGGCGTCGAGACGATCACGATGATGCAGGACGGCACGCAGAACCGGACGCGGCTGGCGAACAAGACCGCGGCCGAGCGCTTCCCGGGGCTCTACTTCCCGATGGGGATCACCGCCGAGATCGTGGCCGAGCGCTACAAGATCTCCCGCGAAGATCAGGACGCCTACGCGCTCCAGAGCCAGCAGCGGTATGCCGCGGCCGTCGAGGCGGGCTGGGTCCGGGAAGAGATCGCGCCCATGAAGGTCACCCGCAAGGTGACGCCCAAGGAGGGCGACGAGTACGAAGAGGAGGTCGTCGTCGACAAGGACGAGTGCAACCGTCCCCAGACGACGCTCGAGGGACTCCAGAAGCTGAAGCCCGTCTTCAAGAAGGAAGAAGAGGGCGGGACGGTCACGGCCGGCAACGCCTCGCAGCTCTCGGACGGCGCCTCCGCGACGCTGCTGATGTCGAGCGAGCGGGCCAAGACAGCTGAACATCGAGCCGATGGCGATCTATCGCGGCTCGGCGGTCGCGGGCTGCGGCCCGGAAGAGATGGGCATCGGCCCGGTCTTCGCCGTGCCGAAGCTGCTCAAGCGCCACGGCCTCACGATGGACGACATCGACATCGTCGAGCTGAACGAGGCCTTCGCCTCGCAGCTGCTCTACTGCCAGCGCGAGCTCGGCATCCCGAACGAGAAGCTGAACCCGATGGGCGGCTCGATCTCGATCGGTCATCCCTTCGGCATGACCGGCTCGCGCATGACGGGCGCGCTGGTTCGCCAGCTGAAGCGCACTGGTGGCCGCTACGGCATCGTGACCATGTGCGTCGGCGGCGGACAGGGCTTCGCGAGCCTCTTCGAGGCCTGCTAGGCGAGCCGCGACGAGATCCCGATCGGCCCGGTCTCTTCCCTTTCACGGGAAGGGCCGGGCCGTTCCTGTTTCGGGCCCCTGGCTCGCGGCACGCGTGAGGGATCGGTCAGCCAGGCGGCCGGATGATCGAGCTGCTGCCCTTCGCCATGGCCGGGAGTGATGGTTAGGCTCGGGTCGGGGATGTCGCCGGACGAAGTGGCCAGGCAGGCATCGAAGGAGTCGAAGATGCCGAAGAGGATCGTAGTGTGTGCGGATGGGACCTGGAACGATCCCGAGAAGCCGAACCCGACGAATGTCCTTCGCGTGGCGCGAGCCGTGAAGCCGGTAGCGGTCGAAGACGAATTGGCGCAGATCGTGTTCTACGACTGGGGGGTCGGGACCTATCATGAGAAGCTCCGGGGGGGCGCCTTCGGGGTCGGCATGGAGAAGAACGTCCAGGACGGATATCGCTTCATCGTCCAGAACTTCGATCCTGGGGACGAGATCTTCCTGTTCGGATTCAGTCGCGGGGCGTATACCGTGCGTTGCCTCGCGGGACTCCTGAACAATTGCGGCGTGCTCGAACGCAAGCACGCCGCGCGGATCCCGGAGGCCTTCGCGCTCTACAAATCGCGTTCGGCGAAGCCCAGCTCGAAGACGGCCCGAGAGTTCCGCGAAGGATATGCCTACGGGCCAGGCCGCGGGAAGGTGAGATTCATCGGCGTCTGGGACACGGTCGGCGCGCTCGGCATTCCGACGCGCGCGCTGGCCTTCGTCGACGAGCCGGACCTGTTCTTCGACCACGAGATCGGGAGCAACGTCACGACCGCTCGGCATGCGGTCTCGATCGACGAGCGGCGCGCCGACTTCAAGCCGACGATGTGGACGCGGAAGCAGGGCGTGGACGTTCGCCAGGTGTGGTTCGCGGGCGTGCATAGCGACGTCGGTGGGGGCTATGCCCCCAGGAACGGGGCGCTGCTCAGCGACCTTCCGCTCGCGTGGATGGCGCGGGAGGCGACCCGTGAAGGGCTCGAGTTCCAGCCGCACCTCGTGCGCCGGAGTGCGCTCGATCCGCTCGCGTCACAGCACCGATCCGACAAGGGCTTCTTCAAGCTGCTCGGGAGCGAGGGGCGGCGGCTGCCGATCGATGCGGTCGTTCACGACTCGGTTCGCATCCGCTACGAGGCCGGCGACTACAAGAGCAAGACGCTCGACGAGTGGATTGCCGCGCACGGCGGATTCTGGGGCGAGCTCGAGGAGTAGGGCAGGCGGGGAGAAGGGGGATCGGCCCCGCTTCGCGCCATCCAGAAGGACTCGCCAGGGACGGACGTCGGGGTGCGGCGGGCCCGTAAGTGGCTAGGCTTTCGGGGCTCCGACCCGGCGTCGCAAAGGGCGTCATCGGGTCCGACGCAGACCGAGGCCGGAAACGCGCCCGAGCGTCCGACCGGGGACGGATTCAAGACGTCCTTCCAACCCTTGTTTTCGCGCTGGCCGACGGTGCGGAGCCAGATGGAGACCCGACACATGGCAGCAGGACCCCAGATCAACGCCGGCGAGATCGCCGATTGGCCGATCCTCAAGATCGATTACCTGACCGACAAGGACAAGGTCGCCGCGTTGCTGCCGCCGGGCATCGAGCCGGGCGATGAAGCGCACGTCAACCTCTCGATCTATCAGGTGGCCGTTCCGGACGTCCCCGAATATGGCGTGTACATGACCGTCGACGCGGAGTATCGCGGGACCCAGGGCGTATACACCCTGGGCTACGGGATCGACCAGGAGTCGGCAATCTTCATCAGCCGTGACATGAACGGCCAGCCGAAATACCCCTGCGATATCGACTACTACCGATATCAGGACAAGGTGTCCGCTCGCTGCACCCATCAGGGATATACGTTCATCGAGTTCGAGGGCACTGCGGGAGACGCGCTGCCGAAGCGCGAGAATCACGAGGAGAACGAGTGGTGGATCAAGGTGCTGCGCGCGGTCGGCGGGGCCGAGAAGGCCTACGACTTCCCGCCGCACGTCGTGCGTGTGAAGAGCACCTACGGCACCCGCGCCGAGATCGCGGTCGAAGGCGAGCTGGGCCTGCTCCAGAGTCCCTGGGACCCGATCGCGTCGCTGCTGCCGGTCCGCGAGTACCAGGGAGCGCGGCTCTGGTGGCCGGAGTTCCTCGGACGCGAGATCACGCTCGAAGGGCCGCTCGATCCCGACGCCTACTGGCCCCACGTCGACAACATCAGCGGCTCGCGCTGGCCCGGCTACATGGGCGGCCCGAAGCAGGACTGAGGCTGCAGAGGCGAACGGGAGGCAATCCTGTCCTCCCCTCCCTCATGCGCTCGACTGAAGACCCTTCGCCCCGTCGCTCGACCGAGCGGCGGGGCGAAGGCCGTTTCGAGCTCGGACCGAGGTCCCGCGATCCCGGTCCCGGCGGACGCGGACGCCCCTCCGAGTCCCCGCTCCGATCGAAAGGCGAACGATGCGACGACTGCGACTGCCCGAGACGTGTTCGAGTCTTCTCGCACTATGCCTCGCCGTAGGCTGCGCGACGTCGGCTCCCCCGACCGTCTACGAGGCAACCATCCGCAGGACCGCCGGGGGCATCCCGCATGTTCGCGCGACGGACCTGGCCGGGCTCGGCTTCGGGACCCTCTTCGCGCAGGCGGAGGACAACCTCTGCATCCTGGCCGAACAGTTCCTGACCTTCGGCGCAGAGCGCTCGCGTCACCTGGGTACGGACGCCGGGAATCGGGAGAGCGATCTCTTCTACCAGCTCTTGATCGACCGGGGCGACGCGGCCGAGCCTCTCCCCGAGGATCTCGAAGGGCTCTTCGAGGGCGCGGCGGCGGGCTACAACCATTTTCTACGCGAGAGTGAGGGCTCGGAGCGCCGGGATGCGCGCTGCGCCGACGCGCCATGGCTTCGCGAGGCCCAGGCAATCGACCTGAAACGGATCTCACGCGCGGACTACGCGCTCGCCTACATGCGTCCGATGCTGGTCGCCGCCGCGCCGCCCGGACCGGAAGAGTCCTCGGCTCATCCGCCAACGCCGCGGACGGATCCGGTCGTGCTCGCTGCGGCGGTCGAGGCCTACCTCGAGGTGCCGCAGCAGGGGGGAAGCAACGGTGTCGCGATCGGGCGCGACGCGGCCGAGGGCGGAGGCGCGCTGCTGCTTGCGAATCCGCACATGCCGTGGAACGAGCCCTTTCAGCGCTTCTACCCGATGCATCAGACGATCCCGGGCGTGCTCGACATCCTGGGCGCGAATCTGATCGGTCGGCCCCGGGTGGGCTTCGGACAGACCGAGTATCTGGCGTGGACCAGCACGGTCTCGACGGCGAAGCGCCTGAGCTTCTATCGCCTGGTCCTCGACCCCGAGGATCCGACGGCCTACGTCTTCGACGGCGAGTCGATGCCGATGAAACGACACCGAGTGCAGATCCGTGCCCTCGATGAATCGGGCGCGCAGACGGACGTCTCGCATACCTTCTACGAGACGCATTTCGGCGCGCTGATCGTCGAGAGCCCGTTCTTCGATTGGACCCGCGAGCATGCCTTTGCCGTTCGCTTGCTCGACGCGGGGTGGCGGGGCGAAATATCGCTGCTCGATCAGGCGAGGGCGCGAAGCGTTCGCGAGCTGAAGGCCATTCACGATCGCCATCAGTTCCTGCCGGTCAACCTGATCGCGGCCGATCATACGGGAGAGGTGCTCTACGCCGATCCGGGGCCTGTCCCGTACCTGCCCGACGAGGTCGTCGACGAGTGCGCCGTGCTAGGCGGGGCCGCGCTCGACGGATCGCGATCGGCGTGTCAGTGGCAGAGCTCGGATCGGGCCGCTGCACCCGGCATCTTCCCGCCGGACGAGCAGCCCTTCCTCTATCGCAGCGACTACGTCACGAACTCGAACGACAGCTATTGGCTGGCGAATCCGAAGGCGCCGATCGCTGCGCATGCAAAGGCGTTCGGGAGTCGGGAGACGCCGCGTACGCTGCGGACCCGATCGGGGCTCGAGATGCTCGCCCGCGAGCTCGAGGCCCGTGGTCGCGTGTCGCTCGAAGGGCTGCGCCGTCTGACGCTCTCGAACGAGAATCACGCCGGCCGCCTGATCCGGGACGACGTCGTGGCGTTCTGCGAGGCCTCGCCCCGGATCGAGGTCGACGGTGCGACGCGGGATCTCGGCGAGGCCTGTCGGGTGCTGGCGGCCTGGGATCTGCGTGCGGATCTCGAGAGTCGCGGGGCGCTGCTCTTCCGACAGCTGCTCACGGTCGCCAACGAGGGCGCCTTCACGCGCGAGCTGCCGGCGAGCTACGCGCCGGCCGTGCCCTTCGATCCGGCGGATCCGGTCGGGACGCCGCTCGGGCTCGACGGAGCGACGAAGCCGTTGGTGCTCGGGCATCTCGCCCGAGCCGTGGAGATTCTCGAGGACGCCGGTATTCCGCTCGACGCGCCGCTCGGTGATTGGCAGGGCGTTACTCGTCAGGGCGAACGCATCGCGCTGCACGGGGGACCGGAGTTCGAGGGCGTCTTCAACAAGATCGAGTCGGATTTTCGCGGCGCCGAAGGCTATCCCGAGGTCGATCGCTGGAGCTCGAGCTGGATCCTCGCCGTCGCGCTCTCGCCAGCAGGGCCGCGAAGCTTCGGCATCCTGACCTATTCGCTGTCAGACGATCCCGATTCGCCTCATCATGCCGATCAGACGCGACTCTTCTCCGAGAAGCGCTGGCTCGCCTTGCCCTTCCGGGCGGAGGACGTCGAGGCCGCGGCGATTCGGGTCGAGCACGTGCGGGGCGGCGATCGCTGAATGCAGCCGCGCCGCGGGGGCGGGGCTGCCCGCCGGGCGTCTCATCGCCGCGCGGACCTCGGCCGGCAAGGGCCGCCGATCAGGCGCCTCCCTCCCGAAGGATCTGCAGCACGCGGCGCAAGGGCTCGGCCGCGCCCCAGAGCAGCTGGTCGCCGACGGTGAACGCGCTCATGAAATCACCCCCGAGCCGCATCTTCCGCACGCGGCCAACGGGGATGTCGAGCGTGCCCGTCACCGCCGTCGGCGTCAGCTGGGAGAGGGTGGATTCCTTGTCGTTGCGCACCAGGCGGACCCAGTCGTTGCCGCCCTCGAGCAGCGCTTCGATATCCGCGAGCGGCACGTCCTTGCGAAGCTTGATCGTGAAGGCCTGGCTGTGGCAGCGCATCGTGCCGACGCGGACGCAGATCGAATCGATCGGAATCGGTTGCCGGTTCGGCTGCGCGGCGGAGCGACCGAGGATCTTGTTGCCCTCGGTGAAGGCCTTGCGTTCCTCCCGGGTATCGCCGCCGTCGTCCATGGCACGATCGATCCAGGGCAGCAGGCTTGCCGCCAGAGGGGCGCCGAAATTCTCGATCGGCATGCTCTCGCTGCGGAGGGTGTCCGTCACGAGGCGATCGAGGGGCAGGATGTCCGAGGACGGCTCGGCCAACAGCTCCGCACTCCGCTCACCGAGGGTCGCCATCTGCGAGATCAGCTCACGCATGTGTCGCGCGCCGCCGCCCGAGGCCGCCTGATAGGTCATGCAGGTCATCCACTCGATCAGGTCCTCGGAGAAGAGGCCATCGAGCGCGAGCAGCATCAGGCTGACGGTGCAGTTGCCGCCGATGAAATTCTTGAGGCCGGCGTCGATGCCGCGGTCGATCACGTCGCGATTGACGGGATCCAGCACGATGACGCTGTCGTCATCCAGGCGCTTGGCGCTCGCCGCATCGATCCAGTAGCCCTTCCATCCCTGCTCGCGGAGCTGGGGCAGGACCTGCTTGGTGTAGTCGCCCCCCTGGCAGGTGACGATCGCGTCGTGCTGCGCGAGCGCCGACAGGTCGTAGGCATCGCCGAGGCGCGATGCACCCTGACCGAGGTCGGGGCCCGGGTCGCCGACCTGGCTGGTGGAGTAGAACGTCGTCGTCAGTCCCGCGAAATCGCCCTCGGCGCGCATGCGCTCGAGCAGCACGGATCCGACCATTCCCCTCCACCCGACCATTCCGACGTGTTCGATAGACATAGTGGCGCCTTCATTAGCAAATACCGGCGAGGGCGGCGAACCGCTGGCGCGACGGCGCGCCCCCCGTCCGAAGCGGGGCGCCTGGGGGACGCAGACCGACTGCGTCGCGTCCCCGGGAATGCATCGATCGGGCGCTCGGGTGGCTGCCATGTGGCCCCGCGGGCTGTACTCTCCGCCTCGCCGGGGTTGCTTCGAGGGCCGCGGCAGAGGGGGGGTGAGATGTTTTTTCGAGCGAAGAGCGATCGGAACGGAGGCGTGCGGATCCGAGGCGAGGAGATCGTCGGGCTCCTCGGACTCGCGGCGATCGTCGCCGGCTTCGGCTGTGCATCCGGGCGGGTCTCGAATCTGGACGCCTACGAGGAGGTCCCGATGAATCGGGTGGTCCCGTATCCGTCGACCGAGGAGCTCAGCAAGCGGGCGTACGAGGTCGTGATCGTGGATCGGCCGGCGAGGGGCATCGACGAGTCGCTGCTCGAGAAGCCGCGCGTGCAGGTTCGCCGCGCGCTCGAAGGCCTGGCCGCCGAGGCCGGAGCGGGCGTCATCGATCGCTCGCTCCAGGAGATCGGTGGGATCCGGACCGAGGGGGTGCTCGGCGAGCTCGAGGGCCGCGAGGTCGAGGACGTATCGGGAGCGGATTTTGCGCTGGCGACGCGATTCTCGAAATATCGCTACACGTCCGAGTGGGCGCGCCCTTTCAAGTTCCTCTGGCAATCGGTCGAGGACGTCGCCGACAAGCCCGGCACCTGCACGCACACGGCCGAGGTGGAGGTCGACATCCAGCTGATCGAGATCGGCGCGAACGATCGCGTCGCCAGGACCTACGCCCTCGAGCACAGCGCCACGCAGAAGAACAAGGACCTCGACCCGTCCTGCAGCATTGCCCCGGTCACGCTCGGCGTCCTCTTCGAGAAGGCGCTCGACGAAGCGCTCGTTTGCCTCGATCTCCCGCTCGGGACACGGCTGGCGCCGCGCGGTCACCTCACCAAGCATCGCAAGGCGCCCGGCGCGGACCGGCACATCTATCGGATCTCCCTCGGTAGCGCCCAGGGTATGGAGCGAGGAGACCGTGTGGAGATCCGCCGGGAGCAGCGTTCGATCAGTCCGAGCGGCGAGGAGACGCGCACGGAGCGCGTGATCGGGCTCGGCGAGGTGAGCGATCAGGTGATGGCCCAGGCCTCGTGGATCGCGGTCGATCCGTCGAAGGCGACGGAGGAGCTGCTCGACGGCGACGTCGTTCGACCGGTGATGTCCGAGGGCTTGCTGGCGAGTCTCTCTGGGCCCGATTGCAATCAAATCCTGACCGAGCGTTAGGCGACTCGCGTCACGGGTCCGCCAGGGTCGCATGAAGCCGCTCCGCTGCGGTCTAACGCGCGAGCAGGCCGTCGAGCACCGTGAGGCCCGCGAGGCTGCGCCGCAGGTCGTCGAGGGCATTGCGTCGCGCGCGGTCGCGGTCGGAGCGGGAGTCTCCGCGCCCGGTGACGTTCTGCTCCTTCACGACGCTGCCGCCGGGCTCGAGCACGGCGAAGGTCGAGCGGATCTTCGCGATGTAGCGGCTGGCGACGTCGGCCTCCGTGATCTCGGAGCGGATGTCGATGCAGATGGCCTGCTGGTCGAGGCATTCTCCGGCGCGCGTCTGCAGTCGCTCGGAGATCAGTCTCGACTCGACCCAGCGGGCGATCTCACGAGAGTCGGGATCCGCGCGCACCTCGAAGATCAACGCGCGGCGCGCGGCTTCGTCGATCGATCGCCAGTCGGCGCGCCGGGCCTCCCAGCCCTCCCGGTCGAACCCGGCGTCGAGGACGTCGAGCATCGCGATCAGGCTCGCCGCTCGTTCTCGATCGCGGCTGGTCGCCTGCAGCGCGAGAAGTCGACGCAGCGTCGAGCCCCTGGCGCTCTCGAGCTGGAGATCGACATCGCGTGCGATCCGAGCCAGCTCGCTCTGCGAATCGCGAGCCAGCCTTCGCCGGTCGATCTCGACCTCGACCCAGAAGACGCCCTTTCGTTCGGCCGTGCGGGTGCGCTTCCAGCCCGTGAAGCGGGTTCCCGTGACGCGGGTCTCGATCACCTGCTCGAGGCTTTCCACCGTGGTGCCGTCGACCTCGCTGTAGGAGTCCTTGAGCTGGCTCTCGATCGAGACCGAGATGCGCGACGCGACGTCGCGCAACGCATAACGCGTGGCCTCCTCGAGCGTCGTTCCGGATCCGATCCCGATCTCGCTCGACGGGTTGGACGTCTGCGTGGCGAGCGCCCAGTCCGGGACGGTCGCGAGGTCGGGGCCGGGCGGCGGCGCCGAGACGGCGGGCAGGGCGGGGCCGGTCGTGAGGCTCGGGATGGCACCGGCGCAGCCGAGCAGCGTGCCCGCAGCGAGCCAGACCACGGACGCCAGAAGGCGCATTCTTCGGGTCGCGATCGCGCGGGCGAGCGAGCTGGGGGGCATCGATCAGGACCCTATCATACGGGGGGCGCGGGCGGCGTCCCAAACGGACGCCCCGAGCCTATACTGCCGGGCCGGGCTCGTCTTGCGCGTTGGCTGCCGCCAGCGACCCGTCCCGACCCCTTCCCGAGCGATAGAAAAGGTTCTTCGTCCATGCTTCTCGATCTCGCCCGCGAGCGCGCGACCGAACTCGCGGTCGACGACGGGACCCGCACGCGCAGCTTCGCCGAGCTCCTCGACCGCAGCCATCGCTTCGCCTCCTTCCTGCGCCATGAGGCCGGTCTCGAGCCGGGCGGGCATCTCTCGCTGCTGATGGGCAATCGCGTCGAAGTGATCGAGCTGCTGCTCGGCGCCGTGATGGCTGGGCAGTGGGTCACGCCGATCAACTGGCATCTGGCCGAGGAGGAGATCGACTACGTCGTCGGGGACTCGGGCTCGCGACTCGTCGTAACCGACGAGCGTTATGCGGGAGTGGCCGAACGTGTGACGCAGTCGCGGTCGCACGCGACGACGCTGCGCGTCGGGGCCGAGCTCGACGGCGTGCTCGACTCGATCGTTCCGCGACCGCTCGATCTGGACGCGCCGGCCGGCGGCAACATGATCTACACCAGCGGCACCACCGGGCGACCGAAGGGCGTGAAGCGCGCCGCGCCGGCGACGGTCGGGGAGGCGCTGGTCGCGCACACGAGGCAGGGGATGAACGTCGGGCTCGATGGCGCCGGGCCGCATCTGATCACGGGGCCGATGTATCACGCGGCGCCGCTGATGTTCGCGGTCTATGACAACGCGAACGGGGCGCCGATCCTGATCATGCCCAGATGGAACGAGTCCGAGGCGCTCGATCTCCTGATGCGTCGGGAGGTCGCGCACGTGCATCTCGTGCCGACGATGTTCGTGCGCCTGCTGAGGCTGCCCGAGGCCGAGCGCGCGGCCTTCCACGCGCCGAAGCTGGTGAAGGCGCTGCACGGCGCCGCACCGATCTCGGCCGCCGTGAAGCGGCGCATGATCGAGTGGTGGGGGCCGATCCTGATCGAATACTGGGGTGGCACCGAGGGCGGCGTGAATACGCTGATCGATTCGCAGGACTGGCTCGCGCATCCGGGGACCGTCGGCCGAGCGCTGCCCGGCCTTCGAGGTCTTTGCGGTCGACGAGACGGGTGCGCGGCTGCCGGCCGGCGAGATCGGAGATCTCTATTGCCGCAGCAGCGTCTCGGATCGGCCTTTCGAATATCATGGAGATCCGGAAAAGACGGCCGCGGCCTATCTCGAGCCCGGCGTGTTCACGATCGGCGACGTCGGCTTCGTGGACGAGCAGGGCTATGTCCATCTCGCCGATCGGCGTTCGAACATGATCATCTCGGGCGGCGTCAACATCTATCCCGCCGAGATCGAGCAGGTCCTCCAGGAGCATCCCGCGGTCGCGGACGTCGGCGTCTTCGGGATCCCGGACGAGGAGTGGGGCGAGTCGGTCAAGGCGGCGATCGAGCTCCGGGAAGGCTTCGAGGCCTCGCCCGAGCTCGCCGCGTCGATCCTGGCCTTCGCGCGCGAGCATCTCGCCGGCTACAAGATTCCGCGCTCGATCGACTTCGAGGACGCGCTCCCGCGTCACCCGAGCGGGAAGCTCTATATTCGGCGGCTTCGCGATCGCTACTGGGCCGATCGCGAAGGCAATATCTAGTGGCGCTTCGCTGGTCGGGATCGTGGGGGCTGGCATTCGGGTAGGGGACGCAGCCGGCGTGGCACGGACGATCGCGGAGGTCGAGGCGAGACTGGCGAGCACGACGCCGTGGCGCGATCCCAAGCCGGCCCGCATGCAGGCCGCGGTCGCGCTCGTGCTGCGCGAGACCGAGCACGCGTCGGGTCCCGATCTCGAGGCGCTGTTCATTCGCCGCGCGGAGCACGACTCGGATCCCTGGTCGGGACACCTGGCCTTTCCCGGCGGTCGCATCGACCCCGAGGACGCGGATGCCCGGGCGGCCGCCGTGCGTGAGACGCTCGAGGAGGTGGCGCTCGACCTGCGAGGGGCCCGACCGCTCGGCGAGCTCAGCGACGTGCTGGGGCATGCGGAGTCGATCCGGGTGTCGGGCTTCGTGTACGCCATCGACGGCACGCCCGACCTGCGCCCCAACTACGAGGTGCGTGAGCTCTTCTGGTCGCCTCTGGCGCACCTCGCGGATCCCTCGCGACAGGCGCCGCGGGAGTTCAGCTACCGCGAGCACTCGATGTTGCTGCCCACCGTGCGCCTGCTCGAGGACGAGCGGGCTCCCGTGCTCTGGGGCATCACCTACAAGTTCATGGACGACTTCATGCAGCGCATCGGTCGCCCGATCCCGGCGATGCCCTGGGAAGAGAACGACGTCTAGCGCGGGGACGGGTCCGGGCTCGCGTCCTCAGGCCGCGAGCCCGCGAGGTGCGATCGCCCGGCTCAAGCCGGCTTGCGGGGCGCGTTCGCGCTGTCGCGGTTGGCGGGCAGCTCGTCGAGGACCTGGAAGCGGACCTGACCGCGAGCGACCAGCGCGCCATCGGAGGGGCGATGGATCAGGACCTCCCAGACGTGCTGGCGTCGGCCGGCATGCAGCGGGCGGGCCGTGACCTCGAGCGTGCCCTCGGAGTGGCTGCGCAGGAAATCGGTCTGGTTGGAGACGCCGACCACGCCTGTGGCGCCGCGCGACATCGCCAGGAATCCGGCTCCGTAGCTGGCCGCGGTCTCGACGATCGAGCACCAGGCGCCTCCGTGCAGGATGCCCATGGGCTGTTGGTGCTTCGGGCCGGCCTCGAGGGTCGCCTTGACGCCTTGCGCGTCGACCGAGACGATTTCGAGGCCCAGATGGTGTCCCCAGCGATCCGCTTCCGGGATCTTCTGGAAGGGCTGCTCGCTCATGCGCCGCCGCCGGCAGCCTTGGCTGCGTCGCGTTCGGCCTTGAGCTTGACGCTCTGACCCTGCTCGTTCTTCATGGCCTCGGCCATGGAGTGGCTCGCTCCGTAATGCAGCGCGCGCTTGGCAAAGGCGAGCACGATCGGGTCGACCTCCGCCATCTCGAGCGCCATCGCGCGGGTCGTCGCGAGGACCTCCTCTTTTGGAACGGCCTTGTTCGCGAGACCGATCTCCGCAGCCTCCTTGCCGAGGATCTTCTTGGCGGTGAGCACGAGCTCCTGGGCGCGGGCCATGCCGACCAGATTGGGGAGCAGATGGGTCGAGCCCAGGCCCGGCAGGATCCCGAGGCGCCCGAAGATGAAGCCGATCTTGGCGTCTTCGGCGACGATCCGGATGTCGCAGGGCATCGCCATCGTCATGCCGACCCCGACCGCATGCCCGTTGATCGCCGCCAGGATGGGCTTCGGATAGTCGGCCATCTCGAGGGGCAGCTTGCGCAGGAAGTCCTCCTCGCCGAGCCGTGGTCCCTTCGAGACGTTCTTGCCCTGCTCGTGCGCCTTCAGATGCTCGAGGTCGGCGCCGGCGCAGAAGGCCTTGCCCGCGCCGGTGAGCACGATCGCGCGGACCTCGGGGTCGCGCTGGACCAGGCGAAAGGCATGCGTCACTTCCTCGCCCATCTCCGTCGTATAGGCGTTCAGCTTGTCGGGTCGATTCATGGTGATCGTGGCGATGCCCTCGCTCACGTCGAAGAGGATGTCCTTGTAATCCATGGCTCGTTTCTCTCGCTTGTCGGGCCGCGATCAGGGGCGGCGAGTGGGATTCGGCGGTCGGATGCGCACTGGGTCTAACACATTCGCGGCAGAGCGGCGCGATCTGCGGATATGCGGGTGAGGCGGGGCGAGGGCGGGGCGACGAGCCTCAGTCGCCCCACTCGTTCCAGCGCGTGATGGTCTCCGGGGGCGGTCGATCGGTCGGCTTGAAGTCCATCCCGAGCGTATAGGCCACCGGCAGCATCGCCGTCTGCACGACGTTCTCGGGCAGCCCGAGCAGCTCCCGGCTCTCCTCCTCGAAGGCGAGATGCATGGTCGTGAAGACCGAGCCCAGGCCGCGGCTTCGAAGCGCCAGCTGAAAGCTCCAGACCGCGGGATAGATCGATCCGAAGTACGTGGTCACCTCCACGAGCGGTGCGTCGTCGGCGAGGCGTCCCTCGAGGCATGGAATCACGATCATCGGGACGTCACCGAGACGCGCCGCGAAGTCGCGCGCATGGCGATAGACCGTGGCCGTCTGCTCGTCCCGTGCGCTCCGCGCCGACTCGTCGAGCAAGGGAATCCCGCGCGCGTAGATCGCGCCGAGCGCCCGCTTCTTTTCGGGGTCGTCGAGCACCAGCCAGCGCCAGTGCTGCGCATTGGTGCCCGTCGGTGCCTGCTGGGAGAGGCGGATGCAGTCGAGGATCACGCTGCGCTCGACCGGTCGGTCGTAGTCGAGGCGGCGCCGGACGGCGCGCGTCGTCGAGAGCAGCCGGTCGACCGTCTCGAGATCGAAGGCGTCTCGCTCTGTCCGTTCCCTGATTTCGTCGGGCAATTCGGAGGGCTCCCCTGCTGGCTCGTTCCGCAGCCATTCGCTCGCCTCGAGCAGCTCCGCCGGCACCGGACGGGGCGATCGTTCGATATGGCGATCGCTCGAAAGGCCCCGCGGATTCTCACACGCCGGGGTGTGTCCTCACAAGGGGGGAGTTATCGTCGTGCGGCCCCGAAGAGCCATGACCCCGCTGGAGGATTTTCGATCCGTGACGTCCCGACTTCGATCCGTTGCCATTCCCGATGCCTTCGTGTGCAGCGCGCGTTTCTCCGAGCCGCAGCAACCGCGGCGGTCACGGGCGCTGCACGTCCTCTGGGTCCTGTGCTTCGCGCTGGTCGCGATCGGTTGTGGGTCGGACGGCGATGGGGCGGGTGAGATCGACTACTCGGGCCCGATCGCGGAGTGGCGACACTGGGGCGGAACGCGCGGTGCGTCGCATCATTCGCCGCTCACGCAGATCACGCCCGAGAACGTGGCGTCGCTCGAGGTCGCCTGGACCCATCGCAGCGGGGACTACTACGACGGCTCGGGCTACTCGAAGGTCACGTCCTTCCAGGCGACGCCGCTGGTCGTGAACGATCATCTCTACTACTGCACGCCCTTCATGCGCGTCTTCGCACTCGATCCCGAGACGGGGGAAGAGCGCTGGAGCTTCGATCCCGAGTTCCAGGATCGCCACGGAGAAGGGCCCTACCCGTTGATCTGCCGCGGCGTCTCCTACTGGGAGGACTCGGATGCACCGGTCGGAGCGGTCTGCTCGAAGCGGATCTTCTACGGCACCGCCGACTCCGAGCTCCACGCGCTCGACGCCGATACCGGCAAGCCCTGCGAAGGGTTCGGCCAGAACGGTCGCGTCGCCCTGCGCGAGGGCATCGGCGACGCGCCGGCCTGGGAATACCATCCGACGTCGCCGCCGCAGGTGATTCGCGATCACGTCGTGATCGGGGCGCTGGTGGCGGACAACGTGCGCGCCGACGCGCCGGCCGGCGTCGTGCGGGCCTTCGATGCGCGCACCGGCGAGCTCGAGTGGGCCTGGGACCCGGTCCCGCCCGGCTGGCCCGCCGAGCCCGACCCCGAGACCGGCCGACGCTTCCAGGCCGGCACGCCGAATATCTGGTCGATCATGACCGGCGATGCGAAGCGTGGGATCGTCTACGTCCCGACCGGCAATCCCTCGCCGGATATCTTCGGCGGCTTGCGCAACGGCCTCGACTACTACGGCAGCTCGACGGTCGCGCTCGACGCGGAGACCGGCGAGCTGCGCTGGCATTACCAATACGTCCATCACGACGTCTGGGACTACGACACGCCGAGTCCGCCGACGCTCTTCCAGGCGACGGGCGTCGGCGGCGGCCGGCCCGGCCTGCTGCAGACGACCAAGATGGGGCACGTCTTCCTTCTCGATCGCGAGACGGGCAAGCCGCTCTATCCAGTCGAGGAACGTCCGGTGCCGCAGGGCGGCGTCCCCGAAGAGCCGCTGTCTCCGACCCAGCCCTTTCCGACGCACCCGAAGCCGCTGCATCCCCTGGCCCTCTCGCCGGACGACGCGTTCGGCTTCACGCCGTTCGATCGGGGCTATTGCCGGCGACAGATCGAGGCGAATCGCTATGACGGGATCTTCACGCCGCCGACCGTCGAGGGCACGATCCAGTACCCGCATACCTCGGGCGGCATGAACTGGGGCGGTGTCGCGATCAACGAAGAGACCGGCACGATGATCGTCAACCAGATCCACACGGCGGTCGTGAACTTCCTGATCCCGCGCGCCGAGGCGGATCTGCTCGACGAGTCGGACTTCGTGTATCCGGACGAGTTCTATCCGATGAAGGGCACGCCCTACGCGATCCATCGCTATCTGCTGGCGTCGCAGTTCGGCGCGCCCTGCAACCCGCCGCCGTGGGGCAGCCTGACGGCGGTCGATCTGCGTTCGGGCGAGGTCAAGTGGACGCGTCCGCTGGGCACCCTGCGCGAGCTCGCGCCGTGGCCCGTCTGGGCGCTCTACACGGATTACGGGGCGCCGGCCTTCGGAGGTGGGATTTCGACCGACAGCGGGCTCTACTTCATCGGCGCGGCGATGGACAAGTATTTCCGCGCCTTCGACGTCGAGACCGGCGAGGAGCTCTTCCGACATCGCATGCCCTACGCGGGCACAGCCGTGCCGGCCACGTATCGCACGCGCAAGGATGGACGTCAGTTCGTGGTGATCGCGGCGGGCGGCAATCCGGTCGGCGACATGGGCGACGCGCTGATCGCCTATGCCTTGCCGGAGGAGTAGAGCGAGGTCGGGTGCGCGTCTACAGCGCCAGGTGCTTGGGCGGCCGCACGACGATGTCGGCGATGTTCACGTGGATCGGCTGCGTGACGGCGTAGAGCACGGCGTTGGCCACGTCCTCGGGGTCGCCTAGCAGCTGCTTCATGCTGACGGCCAGCTTCTCGAAGACCTCGTCCGGCAGCCGCTCGCCCTTCTTCACCTCGATGTCGAGGCCCGCCATCTTGACGAAGCCCTCGAGGAAGGCCGGCTCGAAGTTGCGGGCGAAGTTGGTGGCGATCGCGCCGGGCATCACGTTCGTCACGCGGATCGTGTCCTCCTCGAGCTCCTCGCGGAGCGATGCGGAGATCGTGTTGACCGCGTGCTTGGTCGAGCCGTAGACGCCGGAGTTGCTCCGCTGGGCCGCAATCGACGAGATGTTCACGATCTGGCCCTCGGCCTGGCAGGCGCGCATCGCGTGGACCGCCGCCTGGCAGCCGACCAGCAGGGCCAAAATGTTGGTCTCGAGCATGGTGCGCCACTGCTCGGGATCGCCGTCGAGGATCTTGGCGGGATAGGAGAGGCCGGCGTTGTTCACCATGATGTCGAGCCGCCCGGTTGCGTCGACCGCGGCCGAGACCAGGCCGCGGACCTGCTCGACGTCGCGCACGTCGCCGACCACGACCGTCGCCTTGCCGCCGGCCTGCTCGATCTTCTTGGCCGACTCGTCCATGGGCGCCTGGGTGCGGCCGGACAGGAAGACGTGGGCACCGGCGGCGCCGAGCTTCTCGGCGATCGCGCGGCCGATGCCGCTCGAGGCGCCGGTGACGATGGCGGTGCGGCCGGAGAGGGGAGGGCGAGTCGGGCATGGGGGAGCTCCTTCGGCGGGTCTTCGGGGCGTGACTTTCCAGGGCCGGGTCGACTTTGACAGAAATGCGCCGCGCTGTCGTGCCGATGGGGGTGACTGGGCGTAGCGCGTTGGCGAGATCACGACGATTGATCGTCCGATGTGTGGAGCGGGGCACACAGACGTGGCTCGCAGTTTCGGTGGATCGTCGCGCTCCGGGGGCCGCCGGCTGGGCTAGACCTGCGAGATTCGTCCCTTCAGATCGGTCGATCGCGTCGTGACGCACTCGGGACCCGGACAGAGACAGAGCGGCAGAGCGAGCGGCAAGGGGACACGCCTCGCCGCCTCGTGCTGCTCCTTGTCGGTCCGGCTGTCTCGCGTGCTCGGCTGTGCGGGCTCTGGCGAGCGCCGCGGGCCGTCGACGGTCGGCTGGATCTCTCGCGCTGGGATTTCCGCGTCGACGGCGACGTGCCGCTCGTCGGCTCCTGGCAGATCTGCTGGAATCAGCTCCTCGCGCCCGGCGACGCGTGTCCGTCGGGCTGGCAGCCCGTGCCCGTCCGCGGCCTGTGGTCCGAGGAGACGGTCGGCAGTCCCTTCGGCGGACGGGGCGTCGCGACCTATCGCCTGCGCATCGCGCTCGCCCCCGACGCCGGCCCGCTCGCCCTGGTCGCGGGCGGCCCGCTGACGGCCCATCGGCTCTTCATCGATGGCGTGGCGCGGGGCGGACTCGGAGTCGTCGGCGAGACCCCCGAGACGACGGTGGCCGAGGTGTTCAACCGGGTCTACGAGCTCGCGCCCGGCTCGAGCGAGGTCGAGCTCCAGGTCCAGGTCGCGAACTTCGAGTTCCGTGGCGGCGGCCTGCGGCGCCTCTGGTATCTCGGGCGAGTCGGACAGCGTCCAGAGGGGTGTGGGCCTCGCGATCCTGCGCGAGGGGATGTTATTCGCGGTCGGCCTGGTCGTCGGGCTGGGCTTTCTGACGCTCTTCGCGCTGCGACCCTCCGAGCGCGCGCGCGGCTACTTCGGCGATGACGGCCCTGGTGCTAGGCCTTCGTGCGGTGCCGGCCTCGATCTCGAATTTCGGGGAGCTGGTGGCTCCCTGGATGAGCTGGGGCTTCACGCGTCCGCGCGGAGTACCTGGGCATGGCGCTCGCCTACGCAGCCTTCGTTGGCTACGCGAAGACGAAGGTCCCGGGCATCATGCCGCCGCGGACGATGGGTGGCCTTCAGCTCGTCGGGCTGGCGCTCGCCGTGATCATGGCGTTCGCGCCGATGCCGATCGTGCTCGAGCCACGCTGCCGCTGCAGTCGCGCTGCCCATGATCCTGGCCGCGCTCGTGCTCGGCTGTTACGGCCGGGTCTGGACGCGGCAGCGTGCCGGGCGTTCGGATCACGGCGGTGACGTCCGTGCTCTACGCGGCGGTCGTCGTGCACGACATCGTGCGCAGCGTGCAGAGTGGCGTGGGCGCGCCCGTCGAGCTCTTTCCGTACGCGCTCGTCCTGTGGATCCTCGCCGAGGCCTATCAGCTCCTGCAGGAGCTGCAGCAGAGCTTCGAGCAGGTCGAGTCACTCTCCGAAGAGCTCGGCGACGCGAACTTCGAGCTGCAGGAGACCGAGGCAGCGATCGTCCGGTTCGTGCCCTTCGACTTCCTGCGCACGCTCGGCAAGGAGTCGATTCGCGACGTGGAGGCCGGCGACTATCGCGCGATCGGAGATGAGCGTGCTCCATTGTGGATTCCACACGCAGGCGAGAGCGGCGCGGGCCCGATCGCCGTGTGCGAGGCCGACTTCGAGCGCATCAACGACCTGGTCAGCCCATCTCGAGCCCTGCATCGATCATCGAAACGGCTTCCTGAACGACTACCGCGGCGACGGCTTCCAGGCGTTCTTTCCGGGTGGCCCGCCAGACGCCGTCGCGGCCGCGATCGAGATCCTGGCGGCGGCGCGCGACTTCAATCTCCGGGCAGCGTCGAACGAGCGCTCGGGTGTCGGGCGCCGACTCTTCGCGTCGGGATCGGAATCGACACCGGCTGGGTCCAGCTCGGCACGATCGGGAGCGGTCAGCACCTCGTCCGGGGGGTCGTGGGCGAGCCCGTGGAGGGCGCGCGTCGGATCGAGGTCGCCGCGTTCGGGGCGGCGGGGACGCTCGGCAGGCTGCTGATCAGTGCAGCGACTCGCGAGGGGCTCGGCGAGGACTGCCCGTTCGAGCTTCGGCCCGTCGAAGGGAGCCCATGGCGCAGGCGGAGCCGCAGCGACGCCGATCTACGAGGTGCTCGAGGAGCGTAAAGCGACCGGGCCCGGTGTGATCGGCCGAATGGGTAGCGGGAGGGATGGGGCCGAGCCCGTCGCCGAGTTCCCGCCGCCGGAATCAGGCGCCGAGCAGGACGATCCGACCGCGGCCGAGCGAGACCCGTCTTGCGCATGGCCTTCGAGGTCAGGACCTTGCTGACGCTCTCGCGGCTCAGGCCCAACACGTCGGCCAGGTCCTGCTGACGGAGCTGGATGCAGGTGCCGCCTTCGATGCGCTCGCCGAAGCGGCGCGCGAAATCGACGAGCGCCTTCTCGACGCGCGCCTCGATGCTGAGGAAGGCGGCGTCCTCGATGCGCTCGGAGAGCTGGCGTGCGGCCTCGGCCGAGGCGTAGGCGAGCGCCTCGCGAAGGGCCGGGTGTCGCTCCATCAAGGGCTCGAGGTCGCGGCGCTTGAGGGTCGCGAGCTCGCTGTGGGCGAGGGCGACGACGCTCGCGTGTCGGGGGGCGCCGGTCGCGATGCCGATCGCGCCGACCAGCTCGCCGGGGCCGACCAGGCCGAAGGAGATCTGCCGACCGTCCGCGCCGTCCGAGTAGAGCTTCAGCTGTCCGGAGACGAGGCCAAAGATCGCGTCGCTCGGCTGATTCTTCTCGAAGAGGATCTCGCCCTTGCGCATCGACGTGCGACTGACCCAGCGCATGCAGTCCTCGAAGACAGCCCGGAAGAAAGGACTCTCGACGAGGGCTCGGAGGGCGCGGTTTGGAAGGGTGTGAGCATGAATGACCTTGGGTGCTTGTTCTCGACAGTATGCGGATTTCGGCCGGATGGAAAGCGTTAATTGGTGCGGGGGGCACGACGGACGTCGCCGGGAGGGGTTGTTCCGGCGCAGCCGGGCCCGATCGCGCACGGGCATTCGAGGGCGCAAGGGCCTGAAAAGGGGAGGGAATTTCGATCGCCGAAGGTTGAGACAGCTTTTTGAGCGGTTGTGTGGACCGGCTGACATAACGCGGACCGGAATTGAGAGGTCCCTCTAGTGCTGCCGGGGGCCGATCGGCCCAAGATGATCGAGTGGACGCTCGAGGCCGGTCGGCGGAGCGCGGGCCGTACGAGAAGCGGGAGGCCGATCATGCTGGGCTCGAATTCAGGAACGGGGAGTGGATGACTAAGCGACCGGGCGGCCCGGCCCAGCCAGGTCACAGGGGCGTCGTTGGATTCCACGGCACCTGGCCGGGGTGAGGTCGCGAGGCGTCTCTCCGCTTCACGTCGATCGGCCATGCGTTCGATATTCATCGCACTCGCCTGGCTCCTGGTCGCGCCGCTCGCGTCGGAGGCCACGATTCTCGGAGATCAGGTCTATCTCAATGTGACCACCATCGATCCTCCGGACCTCGCGGTCTTCGGCGGAAGCTCGATCGTCGCGGACGGACCCGTGGACTTCACCTTCGCAGACCTGGCCCTCGACGCCAACGACGTCCCCAAATACGTCTTCGATGTCGATTTCACGGGACCCGACGGGCTGACCGTCGTGATCACGGCGACGCGGAATACGGCGCTGGACGACATCAACGGTCAATTCCGTTCGTTCGAGTTCTCTGGGATCCACTCGGTCGGTGACTCGATGGTGGTGACGAATGCGACGCTCACGGGGGTCTCCGGTACGGCGGCCGTGAAGTGGCAGGCCGGCGCGACGATCACCGAGGTTGGCCCCGACTACTTCACATTCGAGACCGGGAGCTGGAATAGCAGTGGCGTGGTCCAGGGCGATACGATCATCGCCACGATCCAGCTCGATCTGCAGCCCGTCGTCTCGACCGGGAACACCTATGAGTACGACGCGCTGGACCGTCTGACGCGAGTCAACTACCCGGACGGCCGCTTCGTCACCTACAGCTATGACCGCGCCGGCAACATCGTGGCGAGAGCCGTGCCGGAGCCCGGTCTGGGATCGATGGTGATGGCCGGGATCCTCGGGCTCGCGTCATTGGCCGGCCGACGCCGTTGGCAAGGGCAAGGGAATGCGCATGTGGGTCGGAGCGTGGCTGTCCACGGTGCCATGGTCGCGGTGTTCGCGATGCTCGTTCTGGCGATTCCGTCCCCGGTGTCCGCTCAGGCGGGCGGTCGTCCCGTCAGTGGGGGCGATTGGCACGAGGCGGTCCGGGAGCAGATCGCGGAAGCCGAGTACGAGGTGAGCGTCAGCCGCGGGCGCCTTCGAGGCGCGAGCGAGGCCCTCCAGGCGCCCAATCGCGCGCATGGCTTCCGCACGCACTTCCTCGACGAGGGCGTCCTCGTCACACCGCGCGAGCAGATGGACGAGTCCTGGGAGCTCGGTCTCTCGTTCCTGAGCTATGGCCGCGGTGACGACGCCCGGAGGCCGGGCTGGGCGGCGCCGCGCGCCGATCGAAAACGCGTGCGCTACGAGCGCGGCGACGTGCTCGAGTGGTTCGTCAACGACCGGAAGGGTCTCGAGCAGGGCTTCACGCTCCGATCGGCGCCGCGATGGCGGGCCGGGCGCGGACTCGGGGGTGATGCGCTGCTGGGCGAGCGCCGAGTTCGCGGCGCAGGGATCGCTGGCCCCGCCTTCGTGGCGCTTCGAGTCGACGGAGATGCTCAGCCGATGCTTGCCTCGGACCGGCAGTCCGTGTCGTTCCTTCGACCGGGCGTGCCGCTGGCGATCGCTCACTACGACCATCTCGTCGTGGCCGACGCGAATGGGCGCGTGCTCGACTCCTGGATGGAGGTCTTCCGCGACGGCGCGGGGCACGGCATCCGGTTGGTCTTCGACGACACGGACGCCGAATACCCCGTCGAGATCGATCCGCTGCTGACGACACCCGGCTGGAGCGCCGAGGGCAACCAGGCCGACGACGGCTTCGGCTTCTCGGTTTCGGGCGCCGGCGACGTGAACGCCGACGGCTACGACGACGTGCTGGTGGGCGTGCCCTGGTACGACGGGGGAGAGCAGGATACCGGCCGCGCCTACCTCTTCTTCGGCTCACCGGCCGGGCTCTCGACGGTCCCCGCATGGTTCGCGTCCGGTGACACGCCCGCCGTGGGAGAGGCCGGATCTCGTCTCGGATACTCCGTCGCCGCGGCAGGAGACGTCGACAACGACGGCTTCGACGACATTCTCGTCGCGAGCGTTCCGCCCTTCGCGATCGTGCTGCCCGGAACGGTCTACCTCTACCGTGGCTCGCCCACTGGCCCCTCGTCTGTCGCGGATTGGAGTCTCGTCGGACGCGGTCAGCACGGGTTGGGGAGCTCGATCGCCGGTGCAGCCGATTTCAACGGCGATGGCTTCGACGACGTCGTATTGGGTGAAGCCGGTGCCCTGGCCGGCTTTGTCAATCGGGGGCGCGCCTACGTCTTCTACGGCAACGCGACCGCGACGCTCGGCGGTGGAGCGTCGTGTGTAGCGACCTCGCTAGCGACCTTCGGCGCGGCTTGTGACGGAGTCCCCATGGCGCTCAGTGCGGGTGTGGTGTGGGGCGAGGGCGGTTCGGACGAGCAGTACGGCGCGCGGGTCGCGTCGGCCGGCAACCTCAACTGTGACGCCTACGATGATCTGATCCTCGGCCAGCCGGCCTTCGACGGCCGTGACGGCGGCCGGATTCAGATCTATCTGGGGAGCGCCGCGGGCATCGACGGCGGGTTGGCCAACGCCGACTACGATCTGGCCGGCTCGGCGGTCAACGGGAACTTCGTGTTCGAGTTCGGGGCTGCGCTCGTGTCGGCGGCTCCGCTCGACGGAAATCCGTCGAGCTGTGGCGCGCTCCTGATCGGGGCGCCGGGCAAGGACCGGGACAACGTCATCCCGCAGACGGGCGGCGTCTACGTCCTCGAGGGCTCGGATCCCTTCCCGACAGGAAGCACCGCGCCCCAGCTGCTGGCGGAGGGAACGATCGCTTGGGAGAATTTCGGCACTTCGCTCGCGAACGTGGGGGACGTGAACGGGGATGGGGCGGAGGACTTTCTGGTCGGCGCCCCCGGCGAGTTCACCCAGCAGGAGACCCCTGGCCGCGCCTACCTGCTACTCGGCTCAGCTGGCATCGGCGGGCTGAACCCCAATCCTGTCTGGCGCGCCGACGGCGCCGAGGCGAAAAGCTTTCTCGGCTCGGCGGTCGCTGGGGCGGGAGACGTCAACAACGACCAGCTCGACGATCTGATCATCGGCAGCGCCTTCGGGCGGATCGGCCAGAGCGCCAACATCGAAGTCCGCCCCGACCAGCACCCGACCGACGAGCCGGGTGCGGCCTTCGTCTACTACGGGGCCGTGCCGGCCCTCTTCGGAGAGCTGCTCGGCGACGCCGTATCCGATCAGATCCTCGGTTCCTTCGCCTGGAATGGCGACTCCGCAACCGATTCCGAGCTCGCCACGAGCACGTTCAGCCCGGGCATCGCCGCCGGATCGAGCCCCGGGAGCGTGATCCTCTCGACCGGTCTCGCGCAGGACGAGGCGACGGGCGCGTACGATCTCAATGGTGACGGTCTGCCCGACCGGGTGGCCGCCGGTGTCGTGCTCTCCGTCCCCGCAGACGCGACGACGCTCCGCTTCACGACCCAGTACCTGGTGAGCGATCCGGCGGAGGAGCCGCGCCCCGAGGCGCGGATCAAGTACCGCTACGCCCCCGTGGACATCGCGAGTCCGACCGACTTCATGATCCTCGAGACGGAGATCGAGCGGCTCGGAGACGGAAAGGTTCAAACGCCGGTCTCCCACGCGATCGATGTGACCGGGGTCAGCCAGATCAAGCTCCAGCTGCAGGTGGAAGAGCAGGGGCCGAGCGGGACGGGCACCGACAGCGCGGTCGTCCTCTCCAAGATGTACTTCTCGGACGTCCCCGTACCGGGTCACCTGAGCCCCGAGCCCGGATCGCCGGAGTGCGCGACGCTGGGGTCGGACCCAACGGGCCCCGAGCAGGATCGCAACGGAGACTGTCGGGTCGACTACGTCGCGAATCCGAGGCCGACCGACGTCTCGGCGAGCGCGGGTCCCTTCCGCTATCAGATCCGGCTCTTCGACGTGCCCGGCAAGATCATCCCCTTCCAGCTCTCGCTCTCCTACGACTCCGAGCGGACCCGCGAGGAGCAGCTGGGGCCGAAGTGGAGTCATAGCTACGCGTCGACGCTAGTCTCGACGGGCGACGTCGACCCCGTCGACAGCTGCGATGACACGCTGATCGCCTATACGGGGGGCGGAGTCGTCGAGGTGTTCGAAGGCCAGCCGAACCCGGACTTCCCGGCCACCAGCGGCATTCGCTGCTTCTTCCCGTCGCGCTATCCGGGCGTCTTCAGCTCGATGGACACCGTGCCGGCGCCGCTTCCCGACGGCCGGCTGCTGCTGCGATACCGGTACAAGGACGGGTTCACAGCCGGCTACGAGCAGGTCACCCTCGGCTCGAACGAATATCGACGCAGGAGCTACCTCCATCCGGACGCAAACCGGAACCTGCTGTGGAACTACGACGACGCGACGGGCGAGATCGAGTCGATCCAGGACAGCCGGGGCGAGCTCTTCTACTTTTCCTACGACGAGAGCTTCGATCCACCGCGGCTCACGAGCGTGAACGGCTCTGGCGCGCAGGTGAGCTTCGGCTACAGCGCGCTCGGCTTCCTCGAGTCTGTGACGGACGCGAACGGCCTCGAGACGACGTTCACCTACGACGACGACGGCAAGCTACTCACGATCACCGATGCCGACGGCACCCGGCTCGTCGCCAACGAGTACGAGACCTTCGACGGGCTCGGGCTCGGCGACAGCGGCGACCGCATCGTCCGACAGCGAAACGCGCTGCCGAGCGACGTCGGTCGCGTGACGACCTACAACCGGGGCGACGAGCTCGAGACGCAGGATCGCGAGGACGGCCGCAAGCTCGATCGCTACGACGTCTTCGGGCGCCTCGTCGAGACCCGGGTGCTGCTCGACTCGACGACACCGAACGACCTCGCCGACTGCGACGCGGCCGACGCCTGGTGTGCCGTCTCCACCTTCGAGTACAACGCCGAGAATCTCGTCGTCCGGCAGACGGACCCACGCGGCGTGGCGACCGACTTCGAGTACGACGATCGGGGCAACCTCATTTGCCGCACGGCGGACGCCGACGGTGTACCGAACCGGATGGGCATGCTCTACGACGCCGCGAACAACCTGCTCGCCGAGCTGGTCCAGAAGGACCCGACGGACCTGCCGGCCTGTCCCCTCCCGGACGCGGTCGTCATCCCCGAGCCCGCCAAGTGGCACGCGACGACCTATACGTATCGGCCGCTCTTCAACTACCTGCTCACCCGCACGGACCCGGACGGACGCACGACGAGCTACACCTACGACGAGGTCGACGGGTCGCCCGAAGAATCTCTGCTGCAGCAGATCACCTTCTACGATTCGACGACCCAGAGTCTCGACTACGACTCGCTCGGGAACATCTCGGCGATCACCGACGGGCTCGGCGAGGCGACGACCTTCACGACGGACCTGATGGGCCGACCGACGTCGGTCCGAGATCCACGCCCCGAGACGTCGCCCGGGCAGTTCACCCGGCGGACGCAGTACGATCCGGGCGGCAGGCTGACCGCGACCTTCGGCCCGCCGCTCGATCCGCTGCTCGGATTCGCGTCCTCGCCGACCCAGCTGTTCACCTACGACGCACAGGGTCGCGGGCTCACGAGGCGGGACGAGGCCGGTCATGTCTGGACACAGAGCTACACGCCGACGGGCCAGCTCGAGGTCGAGACGGACCCGCTCGGCAACGCCACCCGATACGCCTACGACCGGCAGGATCGGCTGACGCTGACGACCGATCCGCGAGGCTTCGAGATGCGGCGGGCCTACGA
This sequence comes from uncultured delta proteobacterium, assembly GCA_963698485.1. Lineage (GTDB taxonomy): Bacteria > Myxococcota_A > UBA9160 > UBA9160 > UBA4427 > UBA4427. The sequence continues at coordinate 284,944 of CAVORA010000018.1, forward strand.
CGCCGCGGGGCGACTGACTTCGATCACGGATCCCTTCGGCGGGATCTTCCGGTTCGGCTATGACAAGGCGGGGAACCTGACCTCGGAGACCACGCCTCAGATCGACCCCGTGGCGCCGAGCACCACGAATAATATGTACGACAGCCAGGGGCGCCTGATCAGCACCCTTCGCCCGGCCGACGACGACGGCGCTCGCGCACAGACCCTCTACGAGTACGACACCCGCGGCCAGCTCACGAAGCGGACCGAGGAGCCACACCCCGTGCTCGGCGCACGGGAGTGGACGGCGACCTATACGGACTCGGGCCAGCTGGCGACGTCCGTCGACCCGGAAGGGGTCTCGTCGACGTACGCCTACGACGCGCGCAATCGCCTTGCCCTCGAGACGCAGGATCAGCTCGGCCGCGTGACCGGCTTCGAGTACGACGCGGCGGGCCGTCTCGCCGAGGTCTCCGTGACCGTTGGCCCCGTCTCTCTCGGGTGCGCGGGCGACCTACGACGAAGCGGGCAACAACGAGACGGTGAGCGACCCGCGCAATCCCCTCAACAACATCGTCGAGTACGACTACGACGCCTTCGACCGGATCGTTCGGGAGCGGGACGGCCTCGGGAACGAGAGCGAGATCGTCTACGAGGAGCGAGGTCTCATCACGACCCAGAGGCTGGCGCGCGACTACTTGGGGACGCGGCTCGAGGTGGCCTTCGGCTACGACGCCGCGGAGCGGCTCGTCTCGACTTCGGCGACGGACGTGACCGGCCCCTGGACGATCACGGAGACCCTCGACGCGAGTGGAAACGCGACGGCGAGCACCGTCGACACGGACGCCGCGGTCAGCGTGCAGCGCAGCTTCGACGGGCTGAACCGGCAGACGAGCCGGACCCCGGTCCTGCCGACCGCCACGCCGCAGCCGACGACCCCGACGGTTCAGTCCGAGTACGATGCGGCGGGCAACCTCGCCAGGGTCGTCTACTCCGACGGTAAGGAGGTGCTCTACGCCTACGACGCCCTGAGCCGGCTGATTAGCGTGACGGATTGGGACGCGAACGTCACGACGTATGCCTACGACGAGCTCGGCAACGTCGACCAGATCACGCGCCCCGACGGATCGACCGCCGTCTACGGCTATGACCGGGCGGGTCGCCTGCTCTCGATCGTCGACAGCAACCCGAGCCTGGCGGAGCCGACGCTCTTTCAGGCTGACTTCACGCTGGATGCGGCCGGCCGCCGGGTCGACGCGACGCTCGATCTTCCGCTCGATCCGACCCTCGAGCCGTCCGCGACCTTCAGCTACGACGACGCGAATCGACTGGTGGCTCGCGACGGCGAGGTCTTCGCATATGACGCCGACGGCAACCTCATCTCGGGCTCGCTCGGCGGCTCGTCGAGGACGCTCGAATACAACGCCCTGAACCAGCTCGTGGCGATCGACGGGGGCGCCGAGATCCTTCGCTATGACGCCGATGGGCGACGGGCCTCGCGGCAGGTGGGCGCTACGACGACCTTCTACGTGTACGACACGGCGGGTCGCCTGCTCGAGGAGGTCGACGACTCGGGCGCTGTGACGGCCCGCTACGTGCACGGGCTGGGGCTGATCAGTCGTCAGGACACGGCACAGGAGCAGGCGGGCGCGGGAGAGGTGTCCGTATACCACTTCGACAGCCGAGGGAGCACCCTCGCGCTCACCGACAGCGTGACGGGCGCGATCACGGACGTCTACGCCTACTCGCCCTTCGGTGGCGTGCAGCGCGACCCGATGAACGCGACGCCGAACCCGTTCACCTACAACGGCCGCGACGGGGTCGTCGACGACGACAACGGCCTCTACTACATGCAGGCCCGTTACTACGCGCCCGAGCTGATGCGCTTCGTCCAGAAGGACCCGGTCTACGACGGCGAGCTGGCCCTTCCCCAGTCGCTCAATCGCTACGCCTTCGTCGAGGGCAATCCGATCGAGAAGATCGATCCGACGGGCGAGTTCGGCGTCTTCAGCGCGGTCGTCGGGGCGGTCGTAGGCGCCACAGTCGGCGCCGTGACGGCGATCGCCGAGGGCAAGAGCTTCGAGGAGGTGCTGATCTCGGCCGCGATCGGCGCCGCGGTGGGCGCCGCGAGCAGCATCGGATTGGGATCAGCCGTTGCGGCGAGCTTTGCCGGTGGATTCCTACAAGCCGGCGGAGACATCAGCAACAGACTCGAGGGAGGCGCCTTCGACGCGGTGGGCGCCCTGGCCTTCGGCGGGCTCGGAAAGTTCGGCGGAAAAGCGCTCGCGAAATCGGGCTTAGGAAAACGTCTGGCGGGGTCCAAGCTCGCGACGAGCTTCTCGACGACCGCTCTCGGAAGGAAGGCCTTGCCGATCACGGCGGCCTCGCGGCGCCTGTTCACCCAGGCGGGATCGGCAGCGGGGAGGTCGGGTCGTCGCGGCGCCGTGCGCTCCGTCTCACGCCGGTCGGTCGCGCGCGAAGCGATCACGGGCGTCTTCGAAGAGGGCGGCACGAGCTTCCTCGGGGACCCGGTTCAGGGAGTCGGCGTCTTCGTCGGCAAGAGGCTCGCCGGCCTGGCCCGAGACGCCCAGGATGGCTACCTGGCCCAGACCTTCCGAAGCACCCCCGCCCTATTCGAGCGGAGCCGCTACGAATCGATCTCTTTCGGCCCCGTCCGCTGACGACGGGGGGGTGAGGGCTTCGCCAGGCGACCCGGTCACGATCAGCGCACGCTGATCGTGTCAGGAATTCTGGCGGGCTGATCTGATCGCATCGAAGCTCGCACAGGAAAGGAAGCAGACGCTCATCTACGATGCTGCCTGGAACTTCAGCAGGGTCATCTACTCGGATGCCTCCCCGGAACGAGCTCGTTGGCATCTGCGCGGGCAACGACAAGATCCGCTGCGACGCCGACGGACGTCGCAGCTCCCGAGAGGTTGGCGGCACGGCGACTTCCTATCCAGGGAACGGCGGCCCGATATCGGATCAAAGACGACCATCGTGCCACCACATGAACGGCGCGCGCCTGGGCCTTGTTCGCGGGAGTCGCGGTCCTGGTCGCGATCGTCGGTGTGTCGGCGCTCTTCGTTGCGGTGACCGGAACGGCATGGCTCGTCCCGGATACCTTCGCAAAGAATGAAGCTGGCTACGGAGAGCCGATGCGCGTCCGATCGCCATCGCCACGAATCATTCAACCGCCCTTCGTCAGATAGTGCCGGACCAGCTCGAACCGATCGTTCCCCCAGAACATCTCGCCCCCCACGAAGATCGTCGGCACCCCGAACACTCCGCGCTCGATCGCCTCCTGGGTACCCCGCGCGAGCCGATCAACCATCTCTTGCGACTCGGCCCGGGCCAACGCCGCCTCCCCATCCAGCCCCGCCGCGGACAACAGCTCTCTCACGACCGCCGGCTCCGAGATGTCCCTCGGCTCCGCCCAGCGCGCCGCGTACATCGGATGGTGATACGCCCCGAAGCGCCCCTCGTCCTTCGCGACCAGCGCGCCGCGCAGCGCGAGACTGGTGTCCGCCTTCATGAAGCTCCCGCGCGTCCGGAGACATCTTCGCGCCGCAGAGCTCCGACCAATGCCGCAGGTCGTTCTGGTCGTTGGCGCTCTTGCGCGGCCCCGACTTCGGCTGCGCCGGGCGCGTCGTGTGGCCCTCGGGCAGCTCGATCATGTCGCGGAGCTGGACGGGCCGGAAATCGATCTCGACGTTCAGATCACGAAAGTAGGCTTCGACTCGGCAACTGCCGAAGTAGGCCCACGGTCAGGCATAGTCGAAGTAGAAGGGAATCTCGCGCATGGTTTTCTCCTGTCGTCGTGAGGGCCGTTGGGGACTGTCGTCGTGAGAGTACGTCGTTAGACGATCCGGACGCGCCGTTTCTCGGGTGGCCCCGTCTCGAAAGGTCCGGCCGAAGCGCCCGCGGCCCCGGCTCAGCCGACGATCGCCTTCGCGCGCTCCCGCAGCTCGAACTTCAAGACCTTGCCCGAGGCGTTGCTCGGCAGCGCGTCGACGATCTCGAAGTACCGCGGCACCTTGTAGTTCGCCATGTTCTCGCGGCTCCAGGCCACGAGCCCGACCTTGTCGAGCGTTGCCCCCGGCACGGGCACCACGAAGGCCATGCCCACTTCGCCCATGCGCTCGTCGGGCACGCCGATCACGGCCGCGGCCGCGATCCCCTCGTGCTGGAAGAGCAGGTTCTCGACCTCGGCCGGGTAGACGTTGAACCCGCCCATGATGAACATGTCCTTGATGCGGTCGGTGATGCGCAGGTAGCCGCGCTCGTCCATCACGGCGATGTCGCCGGTATGCAGCCATCCGTCGGCGTCGACGGCCTTGGCGGTCTCGGCCTCGTCGCCCCAGTAGCCCTTCATGACGTGGTAGCCGCGGGTCCAGACCTCGCCGGGCTCGCCGCGCGGGACCTCCTTGCCGTCGGGATCGACGCATTTCGTCTCGGTGTCGGGGATCGGGCGGCCGCAGGTGGTGGCGATCGTCTCGTCGTCGTCGCCGAGCTGGCAGGCGGAGACGGTGCCGCAGCTCTCGGTGAGTCCGTAGGCCGTGATCACGTCGCGGAAGCCGAGCTCCGTGCGCATGCGACGCACGAGATCGACGGGGACGGCCGCGCCGCCGGTGACGGCGAGGCGCAGCGAGGAGGTGTCGTATTGGTCGCGGTCCGCGAAGGTGAGCATCGACTGATAGATCGTGGGCGACCCGGGCATCACCGTGATCTTCTCGTGCTCGATCCGCGCGAGCACCGGGCCGACGTCGAAGACGGCCTCGGGCAGGGCCGTCGCGCCGTGGATCAGGCAGGCGAGCCAGCCGCTCTTGTATCCGAAGGAGTGGAAGAAGGGCATGATGATCAGGTAACGGTCGCCGGCGCGGAGCCCGACCGATCGGCCCCACACGTCGAAGACCTTGAGGTTCTGGCCGTGGGCCGTCATGACAGCCTTGGGATTGCCCGTCGTGCCGGACGTGAAGATGAAGTCCGACAGGTCGTCCGGGGTGACCTCCTCCGCGCGCGCGCGGGCCTGCTCGGGCGTGACGCCCTGGCCGCGCGCCAGGAAGTCTTCCCAGGCGACGCCGTTGCTGCTCTCGCCCTCGATCAGGATCGTGCCCTCGAGCTCGGGCAGCGTCTGCTTGGCGACGGCGTCCGCGTAGTTCATGCCGAGGAAATCGCCCATCGTGAAGAGCAGCTTCGAGCCGCTCTTCTCGAGCACGTAGGCCGCCTCGCTCGCCTTGAAGCGCGTGTTCAGCGTGACCAGCACCGCGCCCGCCGACTGCAGTCCCAGCGCCGCGATCTCCCAGCGCCAGCCGTTCGGCGCCCAGATCGCCACGCGATCGCCGCGCTCGACGCCCGAGGCGATGAAGGCGCGCGTGGCCTTCTCCGTCTCGGCGAGCAGCTCGCTGAACGTGAAGCGGACGTCGCCGTCCTCGAGGGCCGAGACGTCGGGCCAGAGGCTCGCCGCGCGCGACAGGGTTCCCGGGATGGTCATCTGGTCCCATTGGACGTCGGTGGTCATGCGGATTCCTCTCAGGGGCTATGCGGAGACGCAGTGGGTCGGCGTGAGGGGCAGGGGGCCCCGCGAGACGGCCTCGCGGCGCTGTTGTCCGTCGCTACTCGCGGCCGAGCACCGCGATGCCGCAGGCCGTCGGGTGGCCTCCGATGTTATGCGAGAGGGCCAGCTTGCCCTCGGCGCCCTTCACCTGCCGCTCTCCGGCCTTGCCGCGCAGCTGGAGCACGTTCTCGTAGACCATCCGCACACCGGTCGCGCCGGTGGGATGGCCGAAGGTCTTGAGGCCGCCGTCCGTGTTGACGGGCAGGGCGCCGGTCAGCTCGAACATCCCGTCCGCGATGTGCTCCTTGGCGGAGCCCTTCTCGCAAAAGCCGAGATCTTCGTAGGTGAGCAGCTCCGTCAGCGAGAAGCAGTCGTGGACCTGGGCGAGGCCGATCTGCTCGACGGGGTTGGTGATCCCCGCCATCTCGTAGACGTCGTCTCGGGCCCAGGCGGTCGGCTTCCAGGACAGGAAGTCGTTGCCCGGATCCTTCTGCGGGTTGGGTCCAGCGCGGACGGTGACGCCCTTCACCAGCACGGGCTCCTTCGAGTAGTGGCTCGCGAGATCCGTGCGCGTCAGGATCGCGGCGGCGGCGCCATCGGTCTGGGCGGCGGAGTCGTAGAGACCGAAGGGCCAGGAGATGATGCGGGCCTTGAAGTAGTCCTCTTCGGTGATCGGGCGCTTGAGAAACGACTTGGGCGCCAGGCAGCCGTTCGCGTGGTTCTTGATCGCGATCTTGGCGAGGTCCTCGCGGCTGGCACCGAACTTGTCGAAGTAGGTCGCGGCGGCGAGCGAGAACCAGCCGGCCGGCGTCTGCGGCAGGTCGCGCACGCGGTCTACGACGACCGAGGGTCCCGAGACCCCGCGATCCTTCGGCTTGTCGTAGCCGACGACCAGCACCGTGTCGTAGAGGCCCGCCGCGATCGACATGACGCCCAGACGGATCAGGTCCGTCCCGGTCGCGCAGTAGTTGGTCGCGAAGGAGACCGGCTTGTTGAAGAGCTTCAGCGCGTCGGCGCACTCGTGCGGGCCCTTGTTCGAGTAGATCGAGCCGGTGAAGACCGCGTCGATCTGCTCCTGGGGCTTCTCGATGCCGGCGTCGGCATAGGCCTCGTAGGCGGCGTCGACGATCATGTCGGCGGGCGACTGGTCCCAGTTCTCGCCGAACTGACAGCAGCCGACGCCGACGATGGACACCTTGTCTCGGATCGATTCTTTGTTCGCCATCTGTGTGGGCCTCTTTTCGCGGATCGCGCGACCGGGAGGGGGCGCGCTCGAATGGGGACGGAATCGGGCGGGCAGGGGGCGTCTGCCTGGCTTGCCGCCCTGCGTGCCGTGCTATTCCGGCTTGGGAATGCCCTTCCAGTAGTAGTTGGGGCGCCCGCCGGACTCGTGGATCTTGCGGAACACGAACTCGACCTCCTGGCCGATCTTCATCTGCTCCGGCTCGATCTCGACCACCTGCAGATGGATCCGCGCGCCGTCGACGTCGGTGATCGTGACGACGGTGGGCGGGTTGGGGGTCGGGAAGAAGAAGTCGAAGGTGTAGGTCACGACCTTGCCGGTCCGGTCCGAGAGCCGGACCTTCTCGAAGTCGTCCTTCGCGAAGCAGGTCTCGCAGACGCGCTGGGCCGGGAACTGGATCGCGTCGCAGGCGCGGCATTGCTGGCCGAGCAGGCTCAGGTCGTCGTCGCGCTCGCGATAGAGGATCGTGGCGGAGAGTCCGGGGTTCGTGCCCGCCTCCCACTCGGTCGCCGCGAGGCCCTTGGCCTTGATGTAGTCGTCGTAGCTGGGCACGACCCGCCGCCGCGCGAGATTCCAGGCGACGCCGCGCCGTGCGTCGAGCTTCTCGATGTATTCGGTCGTCGCGAACGACGTGGCATCGGCACCGTTCCCGAAGTTGACCACCAGGATCTTCTGGCCGGGCCTGGCGCTCTCGAGAGCCGCCGCGAGCTGGAGCGGCGCGAAGGCGACGCCGGCGTTGCCGAGCTGGCCGAAGAGCGGCGACTGGAGCTTCTCCTTCGCTACGCCCGCCGCCTTGGCGACGCCGCCGTGGGAGCGGGCATCGGGGGCGTAGAGCGCGACGTGATCGTAGTCGCCGATGCCGCTGCCGCTGCGCTCGAGCAGGCCCGAGATCGCCGCGTTCATGTTCGGTGTGTAGGACTCCTGGATCACGAAGCGGTCTTCCCAGGTATGCGTGAACTCGTGGCCGGCCGGGCGCCAGACGTCGGTGATCTCGTCGGCGACGGCGAAGAAGCCGTCGAGGGTGGCGATCGCGTCGCCGTCCGAGACCAGGAAGGCCGCGGCGCCGTCGCCGAAATTCGCTTCCATGCCCGACTTGGGCGCGGCCATGCGGGCGTCGCTCGCGATCACGAGCGCGCAGCGCGCGGAGCCGGCCTTGATCGCGTCGAAGGCCGTGCGCAGCGCCCCCGTCCCGGCCCGCGTCGAGCCCGTATGGTCGGCGGTCTGCACGTCACGGCCGAGGTCGAGCACGCGCGCGACCAGCGCGGCGGCCTGCTTCTCCTGGAAGGGCAGCGTCGTCGAGGCGAAGATCAACAGATCGATCTGGCTGCGGTCGATGCCCGCGAGACAGTGGATCGCCGCGGCGACGCCCTGGGTGATGGCGTCTTCGTCGTTCCAGGCGACCGAGCGCTCCGGTCCACCTTCCTTGGGCGGACGACCGCCGATCACCGAGAAGGGCAGGCGCGTGCGCGGGATATACGCGCCGTAGGAAGTGATTCCGATCATCACGGGCTCCAATCGGTCGTGGCCTCGCGGACTCGCGAGGCCTGTTCGGGTGTCGTCATCGGTCTCGGGCTCGGCGGCGCGTGCAGGCGAGCGCCTGGCCCAGTGCTCAGTCGAGCGCGTCGAGGATGTCGGCGAGCTTCTCGGCGTGCTCGTCCTGGGTCCCGAAGGCGTTCTCGAGGACCCAGGCGCGTTTGAGATAGTAGTGCGCCATGACTTCCCAGGTGAAGCCCATTCCGCCGTGGACCTGGATGCAGGTGCGGGCGTTGCGGATCGCGCTGTCGCCCGCGGTCAGCTTGGCCGAAGAGACGGCGCGCTGGACGTCCGCCACGTCCGGGGCGTCGAGCGTCGCCCCGGCGTTGTAGGCCCCGGCGCGCGCGGCCTCCTGCTTGACGAACATCTCGGCCAGCATGTGCTTGACGGCCTGGAAGCCGCCGATCACGCGGCCGAACTGCTCGCGGCCCAGCGCGTAGGCGTTGGCGAGCTCGAGGGAGCCCTCGGCGAGACCGAGCTGCAGGCCCGAAACCAGGGCCGCGCCCTCGAGGCGCATGCGCGCCGCGGCCGCTGCGTCGCCGATCTTCTCGCCCTCGGGCAACGACTGCGCCTCATGGACCGGGGTCAGCGGATCGAGCGAGACCTCGACCTCCTTCGCCTCGACCGAGCGCGGGTCGATCTTGTAGAGCCCGTCCGGGCGCAGCGCGAGCAGGACGTCGAGGCTCTCGAGATGCTCGAGCAGGATCGGGTCGCCGGTCTCGGCCATCAGGTCGATGCCGCCGACGACCGTCTCACCGCTCTCGGCGCCTTCGATCAGGCCTGCCGCGAGATGGCTCCAGACGATCGGGCCCGGGACGAGGCGGCGTCCGAGCTCTTCGAAGACGAGCACGGCGTCGGAGTAGCCGAGACCGATGCCGCCGTCTTCTTCGGGAAGCCTGAGCGCGAAGACGCCCATCTCGGCGAGCTCGCTCCAGAGCGCGCGATCGACGCCCTTGGCCTTCTCGAGGTCGGGGAAGCGTTCGTTCGGGACCTGGCCTTCGACGAAGCTGCGGATGCCTTCGCGCAGCGCCTTCTGATCTTCGGTCGGTTGGAAATCCATCTTGGTTGCCTCGAGCCCCTGGCAGGGGCACTGGGATCGGATGCGTCGGGCCCGCGGGTCGGCCCGGCTCGCGATGTGTTTCGGTCAGGCCGGAGTCGGCTTCGGCTCCTTCGGGAGCCCGAGGATGCGTTCGCCGATGATGTTCTTCTGGATCTGGCTGGTACCCGCGGCGATCGCGATCGAGATCGCGTTGAAGTGCCGATTGATGAAGAGATCCGAGGGCAGCTCGCCGACGTCGGAGCGCGAGAGCCCCGCGCGTCCGAGCAGCTTGACGGCGAGCTCGGTCGTGCGCTGATAGATGTCGGTGTAGTAGAGCTTGACGGCCGAGGCACCGACGCCGGGCACGCCCGACTCCTTGGCCTCGCAGACCGACAGCTTGACCATCGCCCAGAGACTCTCGAGCTCGCCCGAGAGATGACCGATCTCGCGCCGCAGCGCCTTGTCCTCCCAGGCGGAGGCACCATGGCTGGTGATCTTGCGGGCGGCCTTGATCATGTGCTGGAGGAATTTCTGCAGCTGGATCATGTCGCTCGCGAAGGCCGTGCCGCGCTCGAAGCGCAGCGTCACGTTGGTGACTCGCCAGCCGTCGTTCTCCTCGCCGACGAGATTCTCGACCGGGATGCGGACGTTCTCGAGGAAGACCTCCGAGAACTCGCCTTCGCCTTCGAGGGTCGGTAGCGGTCGGATGTCGATGCCGGCTAGGTCCATCGGCATGATCAGCCAGCTGATGCCGCGATGCTTGGGCGCGGTCGGGTCCGTGCGCACCAGTAGCTCGCAGTAGTCGGCCACCTGGGCGAAGGACGTCCAGATCTTGTGGCCGTTCACGACGTAGTGGTCGCCGTCGCGCTCGGCCTTCGTCTGCAGGCCGGCCAGGTCGGAACCCGCGCCGGGCTCGGAGAAGCCCTGACACCAGACCTCCTCGCCCGAGATGATCCTCTTGATGTGCTCGGCCTTCTGCTTGGGCGTACCCTCGGCCATCAGCGTCGGGCCGCCGTGCAGGATGCCGACGAAGTTCACGCCGACATAGGGCGCGTTCGCCCTGGCGATCTCCTCGAAGTAGATCAGCTGCTCGATCAGCGAGGCTTCGCGTCCGCCGTATTCCTTGGGCCAGTTGATGCCCGCATAGCCCGCGTCGAAGAGCTTCTTCTGCCAGCCCGTGTCGTAGGCGCGGCGCGCATCCCAGTCGTGGACGGAGGGGGGCCGCCCGTAGGCCGGCACTTCGGCGGCCAGCCAGCTCGCGAGCTCGTCTCGAAACTTCTTTTCTTCGGCGGTGTACCGGAGGTCCAAGCCTCTTCCTCCACGGCATCGCGGAGCGAGCACGCTCCGGACCCGGCGATCCGCGACCGGAGGGTCGGGGATCGACGCAGCGGTCCCCCGCGTCCGGGCGCTCGGCGCGCGCGGGCTGGGGGGCCTGGCAAATACGATCCGCAGCGTATCGAAATGCAAAACAGCCGTCAAAGGCGTTTCGCCGGTCATCAGCCGCCGGACCCGCACGGCTCTTCAGCGCGATCGTCGTGCCGGCAGCCGCCGCCCCGGGCGCGCTCCTGCTAGAAACGATCGATGTACTGGACGTAGTCGTCGAGCACGGGGAGCACCTCGTCGCGCGGGGCCGAGGGGATGCGCAGCACGCACTCGGTGACCCCCGCCTGCTTGTAGTAGGCGAGCTTCTCGTCCGTCGGGAAGACGCCCATCGGCACCACGTGCAGCGCCCGGGGGTCGCGACCGCGCTCGACGAGCAGGCCGCGCAGGGTCGTCGAGCTGCGCCGCCATGCCGGCGCCGCCGATCGGCATCCAGCCGTCGGCGTACTCGGCGATCTGGGCGAAGAGCTTCGGGCCGGCGCCGCCGCCGATCAGGATCCGGGGCCCCGGCTGCTGCACGGGCTTGGGCCACTGCCAGGACGGCTCGAAGCGCACGAACTCGCCGTCGAAGGACGCGACCTCCTGGGTCCAGAGCGCCTGCATCGCGAGCATCACCTCGCGCACCAGCGCGCGGCGCCGCTTCACGTCGATGCCGTGGTTCTCCATCTCCTCGACGTTCCAGCCGTAGCCGATCCCGAAGACGAAGCGGCCCCGAGAGATCCAGTCGAGGGTGGCGAGCTCCTTGGCGAAGGTGATCGGGTCGTGCTGGGCGGGCAGGCCGATGCCCGTGCCGAGCAGGATCTTCTCGGTGACCGACGCGGCGGCGGCCAGCGCGATGTAGGGGTCGGGGCTGCGCAGGTACTCCTCGCCGAGCTCCGGTGTCCCGGTCGGCGCCGGGGTGCGGCGGCTGGTCGGGATGTGCGTGTGCTCGGGGATGTAGAGGGAGTGGAAGCCGCGGGCCTCCGCCTCGCGCGCCACCTCGACGGGATGCATCGCCTTGTCGGTCGCGTGGATCGTCACGCCGATCTTCATGGGTCCGTCGCCGGGGTACTGCGTCGCTGCATCGCTCATCTCGAGGACTCCTCCTGTCCGGCCAGCGGGGCTCGCCCGACGGGTCGCGTGACCGCGGGCTGGCGGATCGTATAGTGCGTCAGCGGGACTGCGTCGACGGCCGAGCGCCTCTCGACGCGCGCGGGGCGATCCCCGAATGCGTTGGGGCGGCGGTGACTTACGCTACCGTGCGACCGCTGGCGGGTGATGCCTGAGACAAACCCCGCCGGATCGCGCGCCCGTCCTTGTTTCCTTGCCCGATTCCCCAGCAGGAGCTCCGAGTTGGCTACAGCCTCCCCGACCGATACCCCCGAGTTCGACGCGACCTACGAGCTCGCGGATCGCTACCGAATCAAGTCCGGCCGCGTGTTCCTGACGGGCAACCAGGCGCTGGTGCGGCTGCCCTTGATGCAGCGCGAGCGCGACGTCGCCGCCGGGCTGAATACCGCGGGCTTCATCTCCGGCTATCGCGGCATCGCCGCTCGGCATCTTCGACATGAATCTCTGGCAGGCGAAGAAGGAGCTCGAGGAGCATCACATCCGCTTCGAGCCCGGGCTGAACGAAGACCTCGCGGCGACGGCGGTCTTCGGCTCCCAGCAGGCGACGCTGATGGCCGGGCCCAAGGTCGATGGCGTCTTCGGCATGTGGTACGGCAAGGGGCCGGGCGTCGACCGCTCCTGCGATGCGCTGAAGCACGCGAACTACGCCGGCACCTCGCCGCATGGCGGCGTGCTCGCGCTGATGGGCGACGACCCGGGTGCCAAGTCCTCCTCGATCGCGCATCAGAGCGAGCCGGCGATGATCCACTGCGGGATCCCGGTGCTGAATCCCTCGAGCGTGCAGGACTATCTCGACTTCGGACTCTACGGCTGGGCGCTGTCGCGGTATTGCGGGCTGCTGGGTCGGCTTCAAGTGCCTGACCGACACGGTCGAGAGCTCGGGCTCGGTCGTACGTCTCGCCCGATCGAGTGCAGATCGTGCAGCCGACCGACTACGAGCCGCCGCCGGGCGGTCTGCACGTCGGCTGGACGAATATCCCGACCGCAGGTCGAAGAGCGCCTCTTCGAGCAGCGACTGCCGGCGCTCGCCGCCTTCGTGCGCGCCAACCCGATCGATCGCACGATGCTCGAGGCGCCGCGCAAGCGGCTCGGGATCGTCACCACCGGCAAGGCCTACGGCGATCTGCGACAGGCGCTCGAGGACCTCGGGCTCTCCGATGACAGGGCGCGGGAGCTCGGCATCTCGATCTACAAGGTCGGCCTCACCTGGCCGCTCGAACGCGAAGGCCTGCGCGCCTTTGCGCACGGTCATCGAGGACCTGCTGATCGTCGAAGAGAAGAAGGCGATCATCGAGGAGCAGCTCGCCAGCATCCTCTACAACCTGCCCGAGCGACCGCGGCTGCGCGGCAAGCGCGACCTGGACGGCAGCCCGCTGGTGCCCGCAGATCGGCGAGCTGACGCCCAAGCTGGTCGCCGGCATCCTGCGCCGCTGGATCGCCCAGGAGGCGCCCGAATGGGTGTCGCGCTCGACGCCCGATCCCGAGCAGCCGGGCCTCGCCGTCGCGCCGGGCGGTCTCGCGCGTCTGCCGTCCTTCTGCTCGGGCTGCCCGCACAACCGCTCGACCGTCGTGCCCGGAAGGCAGCATCGCGCTCGGCGGTATCGGCTGTCACGGCATGGCGGTCTTCCTGCCCGAGCGCCGCACGCTGGCCGTGAATCAGATGGGTGCGGAAGGGCGCCAACTGGATCGGCCAGGCCCCCTACTGCGAGGTCGACCACATCTTCCAGAACATGGGCGACGGCACCTATTTCCACTCGGGCTTGCTGGCGATCCGCGCCGCGGTCGCCGCCAACGTGAACATCACCTACAAGATCCTCGTGAACGGCGCCGTGGCGATGACCGGCGGCCAGCCGATCGAGGGCGAGGAGATGGCGGGCGAGATCACGACGCCCGAGATCGCGCGCCAGCTCGCGGCGGAGGGCGTCGAGCATATCGTCGTGCTCTCCGACGACATCGAGAAGTACACACCCGGCACCTTTCCCGCTGGCGTGCAGGTGCGACATCGCAACGAGATCGATCGCGTGCAGAAGCAGCTGCGCGAGATCCCCGGCGTCACGGCGCTGCTCTACGACCAGACCTGCGCGGCCGAGGCGCGCCGCCTGCGCAAGCGCGGCGAGTTCCCCGACCCGGATCGGCGCATCGTGATCAACGAGGCGGTCTGCGAGGGCTGCGGCGACTGCTCGGTCCAGTCCAACTGCATCTCGATCGAGCCGGTCGAGACCGAGTTCGGCCGCAAGCGCATGATCAACCAGTCCTCCTGCAACAAGGACTACTCGTGCCTCGAGGGCTACTGCCCGAGCTTCGCGTCGGTGATCGGGGGCAAGCTCCGGAAGGTCGAGACCGTCGGCGTCGACGCCTCCGCGGGCAGCGGCTCGCTCTTCGACGCGCTGCCGCCCGCCCCGGTCGCTCCCCTCGACCAGCCCTTCAACATCTTCGTCGCCGGCATCGGCGGCACGGGTGTGATCACGATCGGCGCGCTGATCGGCATGGCCGCGCACCTCGAGGGCAAGGGCGTCTCGCTGCTCGACGTGACGGGACTCGCCCAGAAGAACGGCGCCGGTCGCGAGCCATGTGCGCGTGGCCCGCAAGCCCGGAGGAGCTGCACTCGACCCGGATTCCGGAGGGTGGGGCCGACCTCGCACTCGGCTGCGACATCGTCGTCGCAACCGGCGCCGACGGGATGCAGAAGCTCTCGCCGCAGCGCACGAAGGCGATCGTGAACACCCACGTCGCGCCGACCGCCGACTTCGCCTCCAATGCCGACCTCGACATGTCGTCGGCGGGCATGGAGTCGCGCATTCGAGCCGCGGTCGGAGACGAGCGCGCGGATTTCGTCGAGGCGACGAAGCTCGCGACGGCGCTGCTCGGCGATGCGATCGGCGCGAATCTCTTCATGGTCGGCTACGCGCTCCAGAAGGGGTTGATCCCGGTCGGGCTGCCGGCGCTCGAACGCGCGATCGAGCTGAACGGCCGCGCGATCGAGATGAACAAGCAGGCGATCGCGTGGGGCCGACTGGCCGCTCACGATCCCGAGAAGGTTCGCGAGCTCGCGGGCTCGCGCATGCGCGGCGTGAAGACGGCCGACAGGGCCGAGACGCTCGAGGAGATCGTGGCGCGACGCGTGCGCTTCCTGACCGACTATCAGAACGAGGCGTATGCAGCGCGCTATGCGGCCCGCGTCGAGCAGGTGCTCGCGGCAGAGCGCTCGATCGGGGCGGAGGATCATCCCCTGGCCGAGGCGGTGGCCCGCTATCTCTTCAAGCTGATGGCGGTCAAGGACGAGTACGAGGTGATGCGCCTGTGGGCCGGAGAGGCCTTCCAGCGACAGCTCGACACGGAGTTCGAAGGCAACTACAAGCTGCAATTCCACCTGGCGCCGCAGATGTTCTTCCCGCGCGATCCCGACACGGGCCGCGTCAAGAAGATCAACTTCGACCGTCGGATCTTCTGGCTGCTGAAGCTGCTGCGGCACTTCAAGTTCCTGCGCCACACGCCGCTCGACCTCTTCAATCGCACGGCGCACCGCAAGCGGGAGTGGGCGCTGCTCGCCGAGTACGAGCAGACCCTCGACGAGCTGCTGCGCGACCTGACGCTCGGCAATCGCGAGCTGGCCGTACAGATCGCGGAGATCCCCGAGCATATTCGTGGCTTCGATACGGTGAAGGATGCGCAGCTCGAGGCGGCGAAGGAGAAGGAGGCCGAGCTGCTCGACGCTTTCCGACGGCGCTGAAGCCGGATCCGTGGAGTGGAGGCCTGGGCTTCACGAGGAGCGCCGGTCTCGGCCGAGGGCTCCCACCGTCGGCGAGCGCGCCAGCCTCCGTCGGGGCCCTGGCGATCCTCGGGGACCCCGGGGTCGGGCGCGGCGGAGCTCGGGGGTGTTGCTTCATGGCCGGGTCGGGGCGCCCGCCACTCGGATCGGCCGGCTCTGGCAGACTCATTGTCGACAATTCTCGCGGGCGCGCGATCGGCGCAGCGGGCGCGCAACAGTCTGAAGCCAAAAGGGAAAGCGGTCGTCCCGAAGCTGACTGAAAGTGACCCCTTCGAGCTTGACGAGGCCACTCTCTACCACGAACCTGTGCGCCCGCCTCGGGGACCGTCGTCCGGCCGCAATCGATCAGCGGCTCGCGCGTACCCCTCGAGGCCTCGTCCAGGTCGAGTCGGTCGATTCCAGGCGATCGGTGACGTCCCGGATCCTCCGCGCCAGCCGGCTGGCGCGCGAGGCGAGACGATCACCACAGCGGACCCGATCGCAGACAGCACGCGATCGGACCCGGGACGGGCCGAGACGCCGAAGACGAACGAATCGACCCCCGCCCGGGGGCGCGCCGTCGGATCGTGACCGATCCGTGCGACCCGCGAGAAGAAGAGAAGAAAGAAGGATATGTCCAACTCCCCGATGAGCCCCGCCGAGAAGCGGAAGATCCTTGCCAGCCGAAAGCTCGAGCGCGTCGTCGTGCTCGGCGCCAACGGCACGATGGGTTACGGGAGCGCCGCGCTCTTCACGACCGGCGGTTCCGGAGGTCACCTTCCTGGCCCGCACGAAGGCCAAGGCCGAGGAAGGACTGGCGGCCGCGATCAAGCAGGTGCGTTCGCCGACCGTCGCCAACCACGCCAAGACCGGCGACTACGACAATGACCTCGCGGCGGCCGTCGCGGGTGCCGACCTGATCTTCGAGGCGCTGACCGAGGACTTCGATCTCAAGAAGGACATCTTCGACAAGGTCGAGGCCGCGCGGCGCGACGACTCGATCGTGGCGACGGTGACGTCGGGCCTCTCGATCAACTCCCTCTGCGAAGGTCGGAGCGAGTCGTTCCGCAAGCACTTCCTGGGCCTGCACTTCTTCAATCCGCCCGAACGTGATCGTCGGGACCGAGCTGATCGCGGGCGACGACACGGATCCCGCGGTCGTCGACTTCATCGACGTGTTCTCGCAGCTCCGGCTCGGTCGCGAGATGGTCCGGACCTTCGACACCCCCGCCTTCGCGGGCAATCGGGTCGGCTTCAAGGTGCATGAACGAGGTCGCCCAGCTCGCGGGAGAGATCGGGGTCCTGCTCGCGGACAAGCTGGTCGGCCCCTACACCGGCCGCGCGATGACGCCGCTGGCGACCGTCGATCTCGTCGGCTGGGACATCCACCGCGCGATCGTCGACAACGTCTACGCGAACTGACCGACGACGAGGCGCACGAGACCAACAAGCTGCCCGACTACATGGCCCAGCTCATGGAGAAGGGCGTGCTCGGCAACAAGAGCGGGCGGCGGCTTCTTCAAGAAGGACGGACAAGAAGCGCCTCGTGCTCGATCCGAAGACCGGTGACTACACGCCGGAAGACGGAGATCAAGCTGCCCGATCTCGGCTACATCGACGAGGTCGCGGCGCTCCATCGCGACGGTCGCTACCAGGAGGGCATGCAGGTCTTCCTGAACGCCGAGGGCGAGTACGCAAAGATCGCGCGCGGGGTGATCGCCGGCTACATCGGCTACGCGTTCCACCGCGTCGGCGAGGTCACGGAGACGATCGACGGGATCGACCGCATCATGGGCATGGGCTTCAACGCGGCACCGCCTTCGGTGCTCGTCGATACGATCGGCGCGAAGGGCGTGGTCGCACATGATCGAGGAGGCAGGGCTGGCGGTGCCGGCAGCGCTCGCCGACGCGGCCAGGACCGGGCAAGCCGGAGCGCTTCTTCGATCATCCGCGCATCAACATCGGGCGATTCTTCGTCGCCGGCTAGACGAGGCGGGGCCACGAGACCGGCCACGAACACGGACGAGGGGGCGGGTCGACCGGACGCGCCCAGACGAGCATCGATGACACAGACGCCTGCGGTCGAAGCGGACCGACGAGCGTTGCTGGAGGAATACGAACATGGCAGCTGGATCCGAAGTCTACGTGCTGGGCGGTTACCAGACCGACTTCGCGCGCAACTGGACGAAGGAGAACAAGCACTTCTCGGCGCTGATGCGCGAGAGCGTGCGCGGCGCGCTCGAGGCGACGCAGATCGCACCCGAAGAGGTCGAGAGCGCGCACGTCGGCAACTTCGCCGCCGAGCTCTACTGCATGCAGGGCCATCTCGGCGCCTTCTTCACCGAGGTCGATCCGGCCTTCAGCGGCCTGCCGACCGCGCGCCACGAGGCGGCCTGCGCCTCGGGCTCGATCGCGTCTGCTGGCGGCCTCCGCCGAGATCGAGGCGGGCCGCTACGACCTGCAGGCGGTCGTCGGCATCGAGCAGATGAAGACGGTCGACTCGGCGCACGGGCGGCACCTATCTCGGGCACGGCGGCCTGGTACGAGGAAGAGGCCGAAGGCATCGAGTTCCCCTTCCCGAAGCTCTTCGGCAAGCTCGGTGACGAGTACGACCGGCGCTACGGGCTGAAGGACGAGCATCTCGCGGAGATCTCGGCGATCAACTACGCGAACGCCAAGCTGAACCCGAACGCCCAGACGCGCACCTGGTACATGAACAAGGAGCACGCGCTCTGCCGAACGGACGACAACCCGGCGATCGGTGGACGCATCCGCATCTCGGATTGCTCACAGGTGACCGACGGCGCGGTCACGCTCTTCCTCGCGTCCGAGACTACGCGGAGAAGTGGGCGCGGGGCACGGGCAAGAAGCTCTCCGAGATTCCGCGCATCAAGGGCTGGGGCCACAACACGGCGCGCCTCAAGTTCGCCGACAAGGTCGCGGAGAGCGCGAACGACCAGTACGTGCTGCCCGCACGTTCGGAGCACGATCACGAGCGCGATGAAGCGCGCGGGCATCGCCGGCGTGGACGGCATCGACGGCATCGAGACCCACGACTGCTTCACGACCTCCGAGTACATGGCGATCGACCACTTCGGCATCACGGCGCCGGGCGAGTCCTGGAAGGCCGTCGAGGAGGGCTGGCTCGAGATCGACGGCAAGCACCCGATCAACCCGAGCGGGGGTCTGATCGGCGCCGGCCATCCGGTCGGCGCCACCGGCAGCCGCCAGGTGCTCGACTGCTACCTGCAGGTGACCGGCCAGGCCGGCGACTACCAGGTCGAAGGCGCCAAGAACTTCCAGACTCTGAACATCGGCGGCAGCGGGCACGACGAGCGTTTCGTTCGTGGTGGGTGTCGACTGATCGGCTTCCGTCGAGAGCCTGCTCCTGAATCCCCGTCGCACACGTGTACGACGAGTGGGCCATCTGTCTGGGCCGCCTCTTCCTTGGTTCAAGGTGAGAGGCGGCCCTTCTTCTTTGCACGAGCCCGGGACTGATCCGTGGGACTTCTTCTTCGATCCCATTCGTCCTTCGGAGGGCAGGAGGGAGTGATCGCTTGGAACCAGGGACGCTGAGCCACGATTTCGACCCGGACCACGACCTGAGTCTGCTGGCCGACCCGGTCGAGCAATGGCTCGACTGGGAGGAGCAGGCAAATCTCGCAGGGTTCCGGACGGACACACGTCCGGTCGAGGTCGAGCTGAGCGAGGTCGCGCGCGAGGAGCTGGAGGTCTTCGTGCTGCCCGGCGCGGTGGACGAGATCGTCTCGAGATTCGTTCGCGGGGACAAGGTGCTCTGCGCGCGTCATCCGCTCAATCGAGATCCGCAGGTGTCCTGGTCGACGTCGCCGGTCGCGGAGAGATGGTCGGCCCGCTTCACCTCCTCACGAACGCTGGCGATGCCTGGGCCCGAGAGCGGGAAGCCGCTCTTCTCGCTGAAGCTGGCGACGGATCACCCCCATCCCGACTTCTTCCAGCCCGAGAAGACGAAGCTTCGGGAAGAAGCGATCGGTGTGGTCGAGTGGGTGAACGTGCTGGCCCGCATCGACGGCCTCCTCGGATCGCTCGAGGGTGTAAAGCTCATCGCGGAGGTGCTCGTCGTGCTCGAGCGCGGCGGTGAGACCGGCTTCATGGTGCGGGACCTCAGGCTCTTTCAAGACGGGAACTACTCGCTCCCCGCGCTCTCGCTGCCCTTCGTAGGTCGTCAGATCGCCCGACGTGCGGGGCAGACGTTCGACGCGTTCTGGGCCCAGCACTACGCCGCGCGCGTCGGCTTCGGAAAGGCCCGGCTCTTCGCGCGCTACGGAATGTGGTTCGAGACGCCGAACCCACAGAACCTCCTGATCCGTCTGGACCCGGCGCTGCGTCCACTTCCGGAGATCGTGTTTCGCGATGTCGGCGATGGGGAGTGCGCGACCGATGCCTTCCAGAGCGTCGCTGAGCCCTGGACGAAGCTTTCGGGCGACCTGCGGCCCGAGACCCAGAACTCCTTCTGGGCCTTCGGCGAGGCGGACGCCCACTCGATCGCCCCCGAGACGCTCTCATACTGGTACGGGGTCCACGACGACGCGTATTTCGGTGAGCTGGCGAAGTGCTTCTCGGCGATTGCGCCGGAGCCGACGATCGGGACGGGGGCGCGACTCGACCATTGGAATACAGTGCTGCGAACGGAGCGAGGCGAGCGAGCGGTGGCCGAATACTTTGCGTCGACCAGGAAGGCGGACGGGGTGGGAGATCAGGCGTGAAGGGGCGCTTCTCGCAGCAGCCCGTCGAGTCTCGGGAACAGTGCGGCCGCGACCGAGAGCAGCCGATCCTCGCGGTTCGGCGCGCCGACGATCTGCACGCCCACCGGCAGCGCGTCCTGCTCACTCCAGCCGAGGGGCAGCGAGATCGCGGGCTGCCCGGTCGCGTTCCAGATCTCGGTGAAAGCCATGTGTGGGACCATCTTCTCGAGCAGCTCGAGGGGTGAGTGAGTCGATGGGTCGAGGGTCGCGAGCGGTGGCGCGGGCTCGCAGACCGTGGGCGTGACGAGCAGGTCGAAGCGCTCGAACCACGAGAGCGTTCGCTGCTCCCAGGCCGAGATCCAGGCCGTCGCCCGTTCGATCTCGTCCGGCGCCAACACCTCCGAGCCCAGATGCGCGAGCTCCCAGAGGAAGGGCTCGACGTCTTCGGGACCCACGTCGCGTCCGAGCCGAAGCTCGAGATCCTCGAGACAGCTCAAATACTCGTGGAATCCGAAGGCCGCGCCGTGCAGCGCGCGCTCTTCGTACTCCGAGAACGTGGTCGGCGCGCTGTCGGAGACGTGATGACCCATCGCGGCCAGCGCCTCCCCGGCGGCCTCTACGGCCCGCACGCAGGCGGGGTGGACGATCCCGCCCGCGGGAGAGGCCGTGCATAGACCCACGCGCAGCCTCTTCGGCCGAGCCTCGAGCGACGCCAGGTAGAGGTTCGGCTCCCGCTTGCGAGCAGCGAGGGGGCGCAGCAGGTCGAGGAAGCGGGCGGTGTCGCGAAGCGACCGGGCCACCACGAACTCCACGTCCGAACGGTGGTGTCCCGCATGTCGCCAGTCGATGCGGTCGCGGGAGGGCTTGAGCCCGATCAACCCGCACCAGGCCGAGGGGATGCGGATCGAGCCCGCGCCATCACTCGCGTGGGCCACCGGGACCAGGCCGGCCGCCACGGCCGCACAGGCGCCGCCCGAAGAGCCGCCCGCTGACCGTGAAGGACTCCAGGGATTGTGCGTCGGGCCATGCGCCGCGGGCCAGGTATTCGACTGCAGCCCGAACTCCGGCGAGTTCGAGTTTCCGATCGTGACGAGACCGAGCGCGCGAAAGCGTGCGCCGAGGATCGTGTCCGCCTCGGCCCGATGGTCGTTGTCTCGCAGCGCGACGTTGCCGGCGTAATAGGGTTGATCCTTCTGGCGTGCGCCGACGTCCTTCATCAGGAAGGGAACGCCACGGAACGGAGACCCGCCCGGGAGATTGGCCGCGGCCTCTCGCGCCTGGGGCGCGAAGAAGACCGGAACCGCCCCGAGCTCCGGGTCGAAGCGGGCGACCCGTTCACAGGCGGCTTCGACGAGGTCGCGGGCGGTCAACTCGCCGCATGCCACGAGCTCGGCTTGCGCGGTCGCATCGAGGTGGGACAGGGCGTCCTGGATCGCCGACCTCAAGTGGAGCTCCTCCTCTCGCACTCGGTCGCGGTCCGAGTCGAGCCCGAGCGCGACGACGGTAGCACCGGTTACCCGCTCCAGACGGTCGCGCTTGCCCGCCCGATGTCGACGTGCCGGTCGAAGGGCATGCGCGCGGTGGCCTGGCGGCGCGATGGCGGGGGCTGGATGGATGCCCGGCCTGGCCAGCATGGTGGCGCCGTGCGAGGCGTCGATCCGATCGCATTTCGCGCGGCGCATGTGGCGCGCCTTCTCGAGGCAGAGCGGCGAGAGCTGACGAATCTCGAGCGAGACGTGGTCGAGAGTATCCGCCAATACGAGATCCTTGCCGCGGATGCGGAGGCAGCTGGGAGCGCGTGACGCGCGCGTCTCGCTCGAGCGCGCGTGGACTCCGTCGGGTCTCCCACGTCAAGAGCGGACGCTCCTCACCCCTTCGGATAGAGGGCGTGGGGTCTCGGAAGTCGGTTGCTGGTGCTCGGGTCGGCCGACTCGGCGCGGTAGTGCACGCTGACCATCCAATCGGCATAGGCGGGGTCGAGCGTCTTGAGTGACTGGACGATCGCCGCCTTGATCGGGCCCTCCACGACAGCGCCCTGACCGGGCCAGATGCGGAACTTGGTCCGGACGAAGAGGTCGCCCCCTGGCGTCTCGATACGCCCCTCGACGGAGGGCTTCAGGAGCAGGATCCCGGGAAACTGCGTGTAGGCCGATTCGGCGAGCAGCCCGAGACGCTCTTCGAACTCGGCATGAAGACTCTCGTCCGCCGGGAGCCTTGCGTCGAGATACGCGCGCACGTAGCCCTTGGGATAGTTGCTCACGTTGGCGATCGAGCGGTTCGGGATGAAGACACGCGCTCCAAAGAAATTCTGCAGTACGGTGAACCGCAGCCCCACGCTCTCGACGATGCCGACCTGGCCACCGATGTCGACCATGTCGCCGACGTCGATCAGATCCGAGAAGACGACCGTGAGTCCCGTGATCACGTCCTGGACCATTCCCTGGGATCCGAAGCTCACGGCGAGTCCAATCACCGACGCGCTCGCCAGGTAGGTCGTGAGCGAGATGCCGAGCTCGGCCAGCAGGAATCCGAAGGCGCCGAAATAGATCGCGAAGACGATCGCGCTGGTCGCGAAGCCCGAGATCGTCACGAGCTTCGACTCGGATCGGAAGGCCGGTCGGAGCAGGTGTCGGCTGGCGGCACGGATCGCGACGGTGGCCATGTGCGCGCCCACGGCGATCGCGATGATCAGGACAAGGCGCGTGAGGTTGGTTTCGTTCACTTGCGTGGTCTCAACGGTGTGCGCGCAGCTGAAGATGGCGGCGGCGTTCACGCCGGGCTCGCTCGCGCTGCTCGGGTGGGACGGGCTCGAAGCCGGGGATCGCCTCGGGCAGGGCGCTGCGCCGCACGAGCCGAGCCGACGGAAACGCCTCGGCGGAAAGCGCCCCCATCACGCCGTCCCATCGCAGCAGGAACGTGCCGCGCCGCAGCGCGCCCGCATCCAGCCAGTTGGCGTGATCTGGATCCTCACGGCTGATCACGTAGTAGTAGGCGTCGTCGGGGGAGAGGACGGATTGCTTCGCGCTGAGACTC
Source organism: uncultured delta proteobacterium (assembly GCA_963698485.1). Lineage (GTDB taxonomy): Bacteria > Myxococcota_A > UBA9160 > UBA9160 > UBA4427 > UBA4427. Next base: position 308,290 of record CAVORA010000018.1, read on the forward strand.
GAGATCTGGTTTCCGTGCTCGAGCGAAGCGAACCACATATCGGTCAGCTGGATCGCCTGATAGGGGGCGCGGGTCTTCGGGACGCGAACCAGCAGGACCTCGTCATCGCTCGGCAGGTCGAAGGCGCCGCCGCTCATCCAGCGGCCCTTGGCCCCCCCGACGGCATAGGTGTCGTAGGGGGCAGCGACCGTGTTCGGTTCTCGTCCTTCGAGATACCGGCGTGCGAGAAATCTCGGCCAGGTCCGAGCGGTCGTGCCGAAGACCTCGGCGGCGGCTCGGATCCGCGCCGCCAGCTCGGCCTCCGATTCCGCGGGCCTTCGCCGACCTTCGTAGCCGACGCGGTCGATGTGGATATCGCCCGTCGGCTCGTCGCTCCAGTCCCCGTAGATATGGCGCGCGAAGAGCGTCGTGCCTTCGGGAGGATTTTCGAGCCAGTTGCCGTCGCGCGGCTCGGCCGACACCCAGACCTCGAAGGACCCGTCGGGCTCGAGCACGAGATCCTCGAAGGCGAGATAGCCGGCCGAGCGGCCGCTGCCGTCCCAGGGGCGACCCGCGTAGATCTGGAGCTCGACGCGCGTGGCCGAACCGATCTCCCCCCAGACTCGATAGGTCTCGCCCCCACGAATGGGCGTGAACGCATAGCGCTGATCCGGGTTGTCGCCGCCCTCGCGAAGCCACCAGTCGAGAATCCGGAAATAGGGATAGTCCGCGTCCTGTCGGACCTCGGCCTCGAGCCCCTTCGCGATCGAGCGCAGGACATGCCGATAGCCGCCGACGCGTTCCGCTTCGTCACCGAAGGAGGGCGAGGCGCGCATGTCCGCCTCGGCCTCGACGAGCGTGGCGACGAGCTCGTCGAAGGCCTGCGCCAGTGGATCGTCGGCGCGCTGCGCATCGACTCTCGAGGCCTCGGCCGAGGTCGTCTCCACGTCTTCGACGACTGCGCGCGGCGCGTCCGCCTCCGTGCAGCCGAGTCCGAGGCTGGTCGCCAGTCCCAGACCGAGTCCGATCAGGTGTCCCGGCCCATCCCGCGCGCGCTTCCGTCTCACGGTTGTTCGCCCGATCATGGATGTTCGTTGGCACACGTCTGTTTGTTCGCTCAAGGCTGCTTCCCGCTCAAGGCTGCTTGCTCGCGAGGGCTGCCCTCGCTTCGGGGGGAAAGTTCAGGCTCATCGCTTCGCCATACGCCGCTCGCGCCGAGAGCGCACCGAAATAGCCTCCGAGCGACGTCGGCAGCGGAAGCTCGTAGAGCATCACCGCCCAGTCGAGACAGGTCTTGAAGAGCAGGTCCGCCACACTGAAGGCGTCGCCCATCAGAAAGGGTCGCCCGTCGGCGAGTCGCCGTTCCATCTCCGTGACCGAACGCTGGTAGTATTCCCTGGCGGCGCGGACTGCGACCTCGGACGCGCCGTAGATCTCGGGCAGGCCCTCGTGGCGTCTGATCGTGTAGAGCAGGGCGTCCATCTCCGTCATCGTGAACCAGCAGAGCTCGTCGTGCAGCGCCCGCTCACGAGTCCCCGGCTCCGGCGCGAAGACCCCGTGATCGCGGTAGCGATCCGCCAGATAGAGACAGATCGCCGCGCTCTCGCCCATCACGAGTCCCTCGTGCTCGAGCAATGGAATCTTGCCGCGCGGCGACATCGCCCGGAACGCAGGCGTTTCCATCGCCGCCGAGCGGGTCTGAATGGGCTCGAGGTCGAACTCGATGCCGAGCTCGCAGAACATCCAGATCGGTCGCAGCGTGCGGCCCGTCCCGAGACCCCAGAGACGGGGCTTCTGTCGATCGATCGCCGAGGACATGGTCGCCTTGCCTTCCTGCCTGCGCGCGCCTCAGTCGGGCCGGTCGGGATCGCTGAGCGTCGAGGGAAGATCGTTCGGAAGTCCGGGCGCGTCAAAGGCGCCGTTTCCGTCGACGTCGACGAAGATCGGATTCGTGAAGGCGAAGGGGACGAAGCCGGGGTAGGCCTCGGCGTAGAGGCCCGATGCCGTGCCCTCGACCTCGAGGGTGACGAACGCGTCGCGTGCGAAGACCAGCGGCAGCGCGGCGGACTCGCCGGCGGCGATCGGCGCGCGATGCACGAGCTCTCCATTCACGTAGGCGCGCCACTCGGCGACGGGGACCCACGGAGCGGCGTCGACCGAGACGTGGAGAATGCCCGTCGAGCCGCGGTGGAGGTCGCCGAGCGCGCTGTCGTCCAGCCGGACGCGCAGCAGCGGGCCCGTGGTGCCCCAGGCGCGGCCGGCGCGCAGCGCTTCGATCAGTCGGAGCTCGTGGAAGTCGGCCAAGCGGTCTGGCTCGTGCGCCACATAGGTTCGCGGCAGACCGACGGGCTCGCCGAGGCGGTGGGAGTCGCTGTTGGCGGTGCCGATGATCCGTTCCTGCTGGAGCAGGAGCGAGAACCAGTCGGCGCGCGTTCGTCGGTAGCGAAGCAGGCTCGCCCCGTTCATCAGCTCGACGCCGTGATAGTCGAGATCCCGCACCTCGTGGGCCGGGCCCTTCTCGATCAGCGCGCTGTTGGGCCACGCCGTGAGGGGCTTGCTCGGATCGTAGGGCTCGCCCGCCACGCCGAGATGCGTGAAGTAGAGATCGCCCTCCGCGCCCTCCCGATTAGGCCTGGGGTGATTCATCTGAACGAAAGGGGCGGGCTCGAGCGCAGCGATGTCCGCAAGCGCATCGCGTAGCCGCCGGCCCTCGAGCCTCGGCGCGCCCTGGCGATAGCGACCCGGAAGGGGCGTCATCGGGAACGCGTTCAGATGACCCGTTGCGTGGGGGGAGTCGCCGCCCCGATAGGAGCTCGTGACCTCGACGCCGGTGACGCCGACGAGCTGGCGCGCGAGGCCCGCCGCCTCGATCGCGGGGCGGGGATCGAAGATCTTGTCGTGTTCGGTCGCGACGAGCACCTCCGCGCCGCTGGCCGCGAACGCGACCGCCTGCTCGGCGGGCGGCAGGTTCGAGTCGAAGCTGCGGGCGCTGTGCACGTGGAAGTCCGCGGCCAGCCAGCCGGGCGTCGGGGCGACGCGTGCGAGCGGCGGCAGCGTGAGCACGGCGTCCTCGCCGATGCGGGCCTCGAGGGTCAGCTCGCGCGCCTCGTACTCGGGGCCGCGTGTCGCGATGACGCGGTAGCGCCCTGGCTCGATCGGGACCCGCGCCGGCTCGCCCGGGCTGCCTGCCCGATTGATGAAGGACGCCTCGCGGCCGCTCTGGATGACCTCCGGACCGAATTTCAGGCCGAGCAGGTCCGACCCGAAGAGTGCTGGAATTCCGGTCTCTTCCGAGATGAAGGTAAGGCGTCCGATGAAGTCTTGCGGCAGTCGGATCCAGGCGCTGGCACCGACCTCGATGGGAGCCAGCGAGTGGCTCGCCGGGTCCTCGGTGATCTCGAAATCGACCGTCGCTGCGCGCCCGGCGTTCGCGACCGCCCGCGCTCGATAGAGGCCGGGCGGCAGTCGCAGGGCGAAGGATCCGTCGTCGTTCGGCCGCAGGACGGTGAAGGGGGCGCCCGAGGCCCGGTCGAAATGGATCCGCGCGTCGGGATCGTCGATCGATCCGGAAACGAGTGGCGCCTCGGCCCAGATGCGATCGGTCATCGAGGCGACGTCCGCGCGATCGCCGACATGGATGCGGTAGTCGCTCTCGAGCAGCGATCCGCCCGCAATGTCCATGAAGGGAATCTGCGCCAGCTGCAGCAGCCCCGGCGCTCGATCGTTCTCGCCGAACCACAGCGGCGCCGTCATCGAGTTGACGAACGTGAAATGCTCGCCGCTCACGCTGAAGGAGGCCAGCGCCTGGTGGTCTTCGCCGCGCGTGATGCGAGAACGCAGACGCTCGACCCCGTAGCTGATCGGCGGCAACGCCTCCCCGCCGACGAGTACGCTCAGGTCGGAGGCGATCAGCGCAGACAGCAACGAGGTGATGGAGTGGCGATCACTCTTCGGATAGACGAAGCCGGCGGAGCGATCGAGATCGCTTCGCAGCAGCGAGAAGAGCGGAGTCTGGCTGCCCGGATGCAGCAGGATCTGACCGATCGAGTAGAGCCGATCGCCCGGGGCCACGCGCTGCGCGCGCGTCGAGACGTCGAGCGCCAGCGGACGGGCGTCGTGCAGTCGATAGGTCGTCACGAGCTCGATGCCGGCGAAGACGGCTCGGGTCCGGATCCAGGCGCCGTCCGCCTCGCTCCCGGCCTCGACCTGCTCGACCGGGACGACGTGACTCTGCGAGAGGTTCAGCATCGGCTGGAGCACCGCCCACTGGTCGTCCTCGGCGCCGCAGTGGCCGAGGTCGATCAGGACACCGCCGGCCGGGGTGACGGCGCTCTCGTGCGAGGGATCCGAGATCGCCGCGCAGATCGAGCCGTTGCCGAGAAACCAGTCGCCGACGCCAGCGTCCGCGTCGGGACCGCCCACGTGGTGGGTCGCGAAATTCTCCGGCGTGATCCGCGCGGCGATCGTCTCCGCGGTGGCGGGCAGGGCGAGCGCGCAGAGCAGGGCCGCCAGTCCAGCGAGCAGAAGCCTCTTCACGGGTGCGTGGCGACAGCGGGACAAAGGATGGGCTCCTGGGAGGCTCCGGTCGGGCGGGCGCGTGGGAGCGGGCTGAGAGGACGAGGCAGGGGCGCGCGACTCGGCGCCGCATCGCGTTGAGCATTCTAAGGATCTTTGTCAGCATTCGCCGTCCAGGCGCGGGATGCTGCGACCAGAGGGGATGACCATGAGTCTCGAAGGCAGGCCGCTCGGACCCTTTGGCGTCGAGGTCGTCGGACTCGATCTACGCGAAGAGATTCCCGACTCGCGATGGCGGGCGCTGCGGGAGCTGGTGATGGCCGAGGGACTCGTCGTCTTCCGCGATCAGCCCATGAGCCCCGAGCATCAGATCGAGCTCGGTCGCCGCTTCGGGCCGCTCGAGAACACGTCGCTCGAGGACGGCCCGATGGACGTATCCAAGATCGAGCTCAGCAACGTCGACGGGTCGGGGCGAGTGCTCGCCGAAGACGACGTGCGCATGCAGCTGGTCGCGGTCAACGAGGGCTGGCATACGGACGGGTCCTTCTCCGAGATCCCGGCGTCGTTCTCGCTCTTCGCCGCCGTCGTCGTCCCACCCGAAGGGGGAGACACGTTCTACGCGAGTCAGCAGCTCGGCTGGGAGGCACTCCCTCTGGCCGAGCGCTCGCGGCTCTTCGGCCTGCGCGGACGTCACGACTATGATCGGGCCTACGCCGTGCGGGACCTCGACATGCACGAGGTCTTCGAAGGGCCGGCGCCTTCGAGCGTCCATCCGATCGTGCGGCGACATCCCGAGACGGGTCGGACGGGACTCTTCATCTCGGAGCACCTCTTCGAGATCGAGGGCATGCCCGTCGCCGAATCGCGCGCGCTCGTGCGGCGCCTGCTCGAGGTCTGCACGGATCCCGCTCGCGTCTACCGCCATCGCTGGTCGCCGGGCGACCTGCTGATCTGGGACAACCGCTCGATGCTGCATCGCGCCCAGGGCTTCGATCGACGCCACGCCCGGGTGATGCGGCACGTGCGTGTCGCCGGCACGGAAGAGACGATGGCGGCCTGCGCCTAGCTCGCGCGCTGCCAGGTCTCGAGGATGCGACTCGATTCGAGAACCGTCGTGATCCCAGCGAGCGTGTGCTCGAAGACCGCGTCGACGTAGTCGGCGGGGAAGCCCGCGACGGCGTCTCTCGGCAGCACCACCTGATAGGCGGCGTTCACCGCATCGAAGGCGAGATTCTGGATCGCGACGTTCACGGAGACGCCGACGCCGACGACGGTGCGGACGCCGAGGTTGCGCAGGATCGAGTCGAGCTCCGTGCCCTGGAACGGCGACAGGCCGTGCAGGCGCGAGAGCACGAAGTCGCTGTCGGCGAGCGGGATCTCGGGGACGATCTCGGTGGCCTCGGTGCCCTCGAAGAGCGGGTTCGGGACGCGGCCCATGTGCTGGAAGAGCCGCGCGTTCGAGTTGGCACCCCGTCCGTCTCGGCGGCGTTCCGCCGTGCAGTGGATGATCGAGACGCCCGCGGCGCGACCGACGCGAACGAGCTCCGCCACGGCCTGGATCATGCCGCCCGCTGCCGCCTCCGCGAGCGCGGGCAGCGCCGATCGATCGCCGATCACGCCGCGCTGGCATTCCTGGGTGACGAGGGCGCAGTGGCCCGGTGCCAGCAGCTGGTCGAGGTCGAGGGGCATCGTCTTCTCCCGTGTCCGCACGGTCGACCCGCGCGCAGCCTTCACGCGGTCAGGCGGGCGCCTGCGTCTTTCCGATCTCGTCGAGCCGCGCCTGCAGTCGCAGGCGGGAGAGCGACTCGATCGGCAGCTGCGTGAAGAGATCGATGCGCCGCTCGAGCTCCAGATAGGTCCTGCGGAAGAGCCAGAGCCGGTCGCTCTCCGAGCCTTCGAACGCCGCCGGATCCGCCACGCCCCAATGCGCCGTCATCGGCTGTCCGGGCCAGGTCGGGCACGTCTCGGCCGCCGCGTTGTCACAGACCGTGAAGACGAAGTCGAGCGCCGGGGCACCGGGGCGTTCGAACTCGTCCCAGCTCTTCGAGCGGAGGCCGGTGACGTCGTGCCCCTTCTCCTCGAGGACGCGCAAGGCCATCGGATGGACGCGCCCCGTCGGATGGCTGCCCGCGCTGAAGGCGCGAATCCGCCCCTGTCCGAGGTTCTCGAGGATCGCCTCGGCGAGGATGCTGCGCGCGGAGTTGCCGGTGCAGAGAAACAGGGCCGTGAAACGGGATTCGCTCATGATGCCTCCATAGCGTGCGTGGCGTGGTCTACTTCCCCTCGAAGTCGGCGTCCTCTTTGGCCGCCATCGCCTTGTAGCCGAGCTGCATGTCGTCGGACGTGAAGAGCACCGCCGCGCTCGCTGCCTCGAACTGCATCGCCTCGCCGAGACCCTGCTCCGTCCGGTAGTTGATCGTGCGCTTGATGCCCTGGACGGCCAGCGGCGCGTTGCCCGCGATCTCCTCGGCGAGAGCTCGAACGTGGGCAATCAGCTGGTCGGCCGGGACGACCTCCTGGACGATGCCGATGCGCAGCGCCGTCTCGGCGTCGATCCGGCGCCCCGTCATGGCGAGCAGCTTCGTCCAGCCCGCACCGATCTCGTGCGCGAGGCGCATGTCGCCGCCCGCATCGATCGAGACGCCGACCTTCGGCTCGGGCAGCGCGAACTTCGCGTCGTCCGCCGCGATCCGGATGTCGCCCATCATGGCGACCTCGAGTCCGGCGCCGAGACAGAAGCCGTTGATGGCCATCAGGACCGGCTGCGGCAGGTTCGCGAGCACCTTGAAGCGCTCGTGCACCCAGCGGAACTTCTCGTAGTAGTTGCGCACCTTCTCGGCGGGCGATCGGCCCGTGATGCGGTCTTCGGGCATGCCGAGATCGACGCCGGCGCAGAAGGCCCGGCCCTCGGCGCGCATGATCACCACGCGGATCGAGTCGTCGAAGCGGATCTCGTCGGCGAGGGCGCTGACCTGACGCGCGGACTCCCAGCTCCAGGCGTTCAGCTTCTTCGGGTTGTCGAGCACGATCGTGGCGATCTCGCCATCGCGCTCGAGGCGCATCAGGACGGGGCGTTCGGACATGAGAGACGACTCCTGTATCTGGACGGTCTACTTCCGCTTCGGCGGATTCGGATCGAAGGGGCCCTTGCCCATCTGCTCGCGGATCGGCACGAACTCCGGCATCAGCATCGCGCGCCGCTGCCAGTTCGCCCCGTCGACGACCAGGGTATGACCCGAGATGAAGCTCGCGAAGGGCGAGGCCAGGAAGGTGGCGGCCCAGCCGAGCTCGTGCGGCTGTCCCACCCGGTGTCCTGGGCAGCGGAGCGCCTCGCTCTTGCGTCGGTCCGGGACCGATCGGATGTTGGCCGTCTCGTCGTCGTGCGGGAACAGGCCGGGAACCAGACCGTTCACCTGAATGCCGTAGGGTCCCCACTCGACGGCCAGCGTCTCGGTCATGTTCTTGACGCCCGCCTTGGCCGCCGACGAGTGCGCGAAGCCCGGGCCGCCGGTCCAGGCGTAGGCCGCACCGATGTTGATGATGCTGCCGGGGGTGCCGGCCTCGATGTGACGGCGGCCGAACTCGCGCGAGCAGAAGAACGTGCCGTTCAGGACGATGTCGGTCACGGTCCGCCAGGCGTTCGGGCTCATGTCTTCGGCGGGGACCGGGAAAATTGCCGGCCGCATTGTTCACGAGCACGTCGGGCAGACCGAGCTGCTCGGTGACGGCGTCGAAGGCGGTCGCGATCGCCTCGGGGTCGCGAATGTCGCAGGGCAGGGCGATGTGCTTGCCGCCGACTGCGTTCACGGCGGCGAGCCCGGCGGCTCGATGCTCCTCTCCCCGCGACAGGATCGCCACGGAGGCGCCGAGTCGAGCGAACTCGACCGCGATCGCCTTGCCGAGGCCCGTGCCGCCTCCGGTCACGATCACGGTCTTTCCATCGAAGGTGCCGAGCGGCAGCGCGTGGGCGCCGATCTCGGGCGGTGCGGGCAGACCCATCGTCTTCTCCTCTGAATGCGGCCTCTGCTGGACATGTGGTGCGGGCAAGCTCTCTCGCCCGCCGCCTTGCGCGTTCCCGTTGGCACCCAGGCGATCGCCAGATCTGCAAGGGCCGCGTGAAACGGCTCGCCATGATAGCCTCCCCGAGCGCGTGGAGAAGCGCTCAAATCGCCGCGCTCGCGGCCAGTGGGAAGGGTGTCATGGCGGATCGATTGATGAAGCTCGAGATCGAGGACGGGATCGCGGTCCTCACGAACAACCGACCGGAGAAGCACAACGCCGCCAACGACGAGATGGATCGGCAGCTCTTCGAGGCGCTCGAGGAGATCCACGAGCGGAGTGATCTGCGCGCGGTGCTCTGGCGAGGCGAGGGCAAATCCTTCTCTTCCGGTCGGGACACCACGGAGATCGGGGTCCGCAGCGAGGACATCACGAACTTCGAGTTCATCGAGCGCGGCCATCGCCGCACGCAGCTCTTCTTCACGCTGCCCGTGCCGATGGTGGTCGCCCTGAAGGGCTGGGTGATCGGCGGATCCTTCGAGCGGGCGCTGCTCGGGGACATGCGGATCGCGGGCGCGAGCGCGAAGATGATGCTGCCGGAGATCAAGCACGGGGTCGTGCCGGACTCCGGCGGGACCGCGCGCCTCTTCCAGATGGCCGGTCACGGCCTGATCGCGGACCTCGCGCTGACGGGCCGCGCCATGGACGCAGAAGAAGCGCTTCGCCACGGCGTCGTCTCGAGGGTGGTGCCGGACGAGGAGCTCGACGAGACGGCGATGACGATCTGCCGCGAGATCGCGGCGAGTCCGCCCTTCGCGGTCAAGATGTTCCGTCGGACGCTGTCGCGAATCGCCCATCCGCTGGTCCAGCGAACCATGCAGGAGGAGTCGATGGGGATGACGGCGATCTATGAGACCGCGGACTATGCGGAGATGAAGGCGGCGCGAGCCGAGGGCCGGGAGCCAGTGTACCGGGGACGTTAGTTTCGAGCGCGCCGCCCGGAGCGACGGTGGCCGCAGAGCGCCCGGGCCTCGGCCCGCGCACAGTGGGAGCGGAGGCGACATGGGTCCTGAAGGCAAGGGTTCCGGGGGCGAGGGTTCCGAATCGGGATTCGAGCGCGAGACCGGCACGGAGGAGGTGATCTGCGAGGTGCGCGAGCGGGTCGCTCGGATCAGCTTCAACAGACCGGAGGCGAAGAACGCGCTCACGATGGACATGAAGGAGGCGCTCTACTGCCTGGTTCGGGATCTCGAGGACGACCCCGACGTGGGGTGCTTCCTGCTTGACCGGCGAGGGCACGGCGTTCTCCGCCGGCGGCGACACCAAGCGCATGCAGAAGGAGGGCAAGCCGCCGGTCATGGAGGATCGTCAGCGGCAGCTGCGCTGGGAGCACGAGCTGCCGCGCATGCTGCATCGCTCGTCGAAGCCCACGATCGCAGCGCTTCCGGGCGCCGCCGCGGGCGCAGCCTGCTCGATTGCACTGTCGTGCGATCTGCGGATCGCATCGGAGCGCGCCTTCATCATCACGTCCTTCGCGCGACTCGGGCTGTCGGGCGACTACGGGGGGACCTGGTTCCTGACCCAGCTGGTGGGTCCCGCAAAGGCTCGCGAGATCTACTTCACGGCCGATCGCGTCGATGCCGCGACCTGCCTCGAGCTCGGGATCTTCAATCGCGTGGTGCCGGCCGAGAAGCTCGCGGACGAGGCCTTCGCCCTGGCGGCGCAGATCGCTTCGGGTCCGCCGATCGCGCTGCGCTGGATGAAGGCGAACCTGAACCGGGCGCTCGAAGCCGATCTCGAGACCTGCTTGCGCTACGAGGCGGATCGGATGGTGCGCGGCGCGCTGACCGACGACTATACGGAGGCGGTCGCGGCCTTTGCCGAGAAGCGAAAGCCCGAGTTCAAGGGCAGGTAGGCAGGCGCCGCTTCGCCCGGGCGATCGGCGCGCGCGATCGCGTCGAAGGCGCTCGCCGCGCGCCCGTCACGGGCGAATCGAGTAACGCGGGGCGCCAGCACGGACATGCTCGGCCAGCTCCGGCTGGATCTCTTGGACCCAGTCGCAAAGCGTCGGGCGGGTATCGCGCGGATCGATCAGGTCGTGCACGCCGAGCTCCTCGGCCCGCGGCATCACCGACTGGGCGCGCGCCATCTCCTCCTCGAGCTCCGCGCGTCGTGCCGCCGGATCCGGGGCCGCTTCGATCTCCCGTCGGAAGGCGAGCTCGACGCCGCTCTCGACCGGCAAGGCGCCGCTCATGGCCGACGGCCAGGCCACGACCGTGGCGCCCGGACCGAGGTGGATGCCCTGGGCCACGCCGTAGGAGCGGCGCAGCACACAGGCGAACCACGGCACGCCCGTCTGCATGATCGCGAACATGGCGTTCATGCCCGCGCGAATCGTGCCGGCCTTCTCGGCCTCCGTGCCGACCGCGAAGCCCGGCTCGTCCACGAAGGAGACGATCGGGAGATGGAAGAGATCGCAGAGCTCGACGAAGCGTCGAATCTTGGCGGCGCCGTCGGCGGTCATCGAGCCGCTGTCGTAGTGGCAGTCGTTGGCGAGGATGCCGACGGAGTGGCCGTCCATGCGCGCCAGGCCCGTGACCTGGCTGCGTCCCCAGAGCGCGCCGATCTCGAAGAAGCTCCGCTGGTCGACGACGTGCTCGATCAGCTTTCGGATCCGATAGGCGCGGCGACGCTCGCGGGGGATGATCTTGAGGAGCTTCTCTTCGCGCCGATTCGGGCGATCGCCGACGTCGAAGTAGGGCGGGGCCTCGCCGCAGTGGCTCGGCAGGTAGGACAGGAATCGCTGGGCCATGCGCAGCGCGTCGGCCTCGTCCTCGGCCACGTTGTCGACCATGCCGTTGCGGCCGTGGATCTCCGCGGAGCCGAGCTCTTCCTTGGTGACTTCTTCCTTCATGGCGTGGGCGACGACGGCGGGTCCGCCCGTCAGCACCTGCGAGCCATGCCGGGTCATGATCGAGAGATGGGAAGCGACCAGCCGGCCGGCCGGAAACCCGGCACAGGGACCGAGGGCGATGCACACGACGGGGACGGCCTGCATGCTCTCCATCGACCGCACGTTCAGCATCGGCGGCGCCGTCCAGTCATAGCCCGAGCGTCCTCGCGTGGCGCCACCGGTTCCGGCGATCGAGGCGCCCCCCGCCTCGAGCAGACGCACGAGCGGGCGCTTGCGCTTCACGGCGAGCTGCTCGGCGTAGAGCCCCTTCTTGAGTCCCGCCTCCGAGTAGGCTCCGCCGCGGATCGTGAAGTCGTCACCGCAGACCACGACCGGCCGCCCCTCGATCCGGGCCGTGCCCATCACCACGCCCGTGGGCTGATAGTCCGAGCCGTCCTCGGCCGTGCTCGAGCCCGCGATCTGTCCGCGCTCGCGAAAGCTGTCGCGATCGACGAGCGCGTCGATCCGCTCGCGCACGTTCATGCGTCCGCGTTCGTGATGTTTGGCGACCGCTTCCTTGCCGCCCATCTCGAGGGCGCGTGCGCGTCGTCGTTCGATCTCGTCGACTTCGGGCTTCCAGCTCATGCGCGGAAGCTATCACAGCGGATGGCCTGGCAGTCAGGTCGGAGGAGGCCGGATTCGGCTCCGGGAGAGGCCGTGGGTGGTACGCTCTGGCCGCTCGTCCTGCTCGCTGACGAGCGGCGGAAGACGGGCGATCCGATCGCCGCGTGGAGGATTCGAAGATGGAAGTCGCCGGCCGAAACATCGTCGTAACCGGAGGGGCGAACGGCATCGGTCGTGCGCTCTGCGAACGCTTCGCGCGGGATGGGGCAGCGCACGTCGAGGTCGTCGACCTCGATGCGGACAATGCCCGCGCCGTCGCGGAGGCGATCGGGGGCCACGCGCGTCGGGTCGACGTGTCGAGCCGCGAGGAGATCCTCGCCCTGGTCGCCGACGTCGAGTCCAATGTGGGGCCGATCGATCTCTTCGTCTCGAATGCCGGGATCGCGATCGAAGGCGGTCCCGAGGTCGCGGTCGAGGCCTGGAGCCAGATCTTCGCGATCAACGTGATGGGGCATGTCCACGCGGCCCATGCGGTGCTGCCTTCGATGCTCGAGCGGGGCGAGGGCTACCTGCTCAACACCTGCTCCGCCGCGGGACTGCTCTCCCAGATCGGGTCTGCTCCCTATGCGGTGACGAAGCACGCCGCAGTGGCCTTCGCCGAGTGGCTCTCGATCACCTACGGCGACCGCGGCATCAAGGTCTCGGCACTCTGCCCGCAGGCCGTGCGCACGAACATGACCGCCGCCATGGAGAACGGCGGCGTGGCGGGCGTCGATGGCATGATCGAGCCCGAGGAGCTCGCCGAGGCGGTGATCGCGGGTCTGCGAGCGGAGCGATTCCTGATCCTGCCCCACGAGTCGGTGCGGACCTACTACCAGCGCAAGGGCGAGGACATCGACCGCTGGATCAAGGGCATGCGACGCCTCCAGGCGCAGTTCGGAGAGGCCGCCCTCGAGCTCGGGTAGCGCGCCGGCGCGGGGGGCCAGGTGGCCGTTTCGGCAGGGAATTTCGGGACTGGACTTATTTCAAGACGGGCCGTATCGTTATTGCGCGTCGGCGCGCGTGCACCGATTCCACCCGATTCAAGAGGTTCCCGGTCATGGATTTCGATCTATCCGAAGACGAGCTCGCCTTCGAAAAAGAAGTCGTCGCCTTCCTCGAGGCCAACTATTCGCTGGATGTGATGGATCCCAATCCGGAGCACTTGTCGCAGACCGTCGAGACGCCGCCGAAGCGCGCCTTCATGCGCAAGCTGGCCGAGCAGGGCTGGCTCGGAATGTCCTGGCCCAAGGAATACGGCGGCCAGGAGAAGTCCGGCATCTACGACTTCCTGCTGACCGAGGCGCTGGCCCGCTTCGGGACGCCCCAGCCCGGCAAGGGCGTCGGCATCGTCGGCAAGACGATCATCCGCAACGGCAACGACGAGCTCAAGAAATACTTCCTGCCGCGCATCATCCGCGGTGAGATCGAGTTCGCGATCGGATACTCCGAGCCGCAGGCGGGCTCCGACGCCGCGTCGATGCAGCTGAAGGCCGTCCGCGACGAGGCCCGGGGCGGATGGGTGCTCTCGGGACACAAGATCTGGACGACCTCCGCACACTTCGCCGACTGGTACTGGGTCGGCGCGCGGACCGGAGAGCACAAGCACAAGGGCATCACGCTCTTCCTGATCCCGATGAATCACGAAGGCTTCGAGATCCATCCGACCTACACGATCGGTGACGAGCGGACGAACGAGGTCTTCTTCAACGACGTCTTCGTGCCCGATTCGCACGTAGTCGGCGAGGTCGGCAAGGGCTGGACCTACATCTGCGAGGCGCTCGATCTCGAGCGCTTCGCGATGCTGCCGGTCGGACCGGTCGAGATGAAGCTCAAGGGGCTGATCGAATACGTGCGGGAGGCGACCTTCGACGGCGAGCCGCTCGCGAAGGATCCGGTCGTGCGCGACACGATCGCCAGGCTCCGCACCGATCTCGAGATCGCCCGCAAGCTCCAGCGCAAGGTGATCAGCGAAGCGCTCAAGGACCGCGTGCCGACGATCGAGGCGGCCATGTACAAGATGTGGCAGTCGCAGCTCGGCCAGCGCATCGCCAACGCCGCGCTCGACATCATGGGACCCGACGCCGCGCTCAAGCCGGGGCAGGAGGAGGCGCCCGTCAACGGTCGCTACGAACGCTCCTATCGCTACACCGTGGTCGACACGATCGGCGGCGGCACCTCGGAAGTCCAGAAGAACATCATCGCGGGCCGCGGTCTGGGACTGCCGAAGACGTTCTAGGCATCGGGCTGCGCAGCCATCTCCGATCGGTCTGCACCGCGCGCAGCCCCTCCCCGAGCCATCCATCCACCTCGTCCGACGCGCGGCGTGCGAGTCGCCCGACCGCCGCGTCGATCCGGAGTTCATCGCAACGTGTCCCAGAAAGCCTCCCAGCCGGGCCAGCTCCTCGACGGCATCACCGTCCTCAATCTGGGCAGCGTCGGGCCCGCGGCACGAGCCGCCCGTATGCTGGCCGACTACGGCGCCCGGGTCGTGATGATCGCGCCGGTCTCGAAGAAGGGCGCGCTGCAGACGAAGCCCGTCTACCACACCTATGGTGCGGGCCGGGGCTTCCTGCGCATGCGCCTCGACCTGAAGGCCGAGGCGGGCGTCGAGGCGCTGCTCCGGATGGCCGAGAAGGCCGACGTCGTGATCGAGTCCTATCGACCGGGCGTCGTGGATCGGCTCGGGATCGGCTGGGAAGCGATGCGCGCGCGCAATCCCGCGATCGTCTACTGCTCGACCTCGGGCTACGGCCAGGACGGGCCCGCCTCGGGCTGGGCCGGGCACGACCTCAATTATCTGGCGATGTCGGGCTTTCTGGCCTGCAGCGAGCCCCGCGGCGACGGCGGTCCGCCGATCCCCGGCGCGACGGTCGCGGACAGCGCGGGCGGCGGCATGCACGCGGTGCTCTCGATCATGGCGGCGCTCGTCGCGCGCTCGAAGACGGGCGAGGGCAGCTTCCTCGATGTGTCGGCCGCGGAAGGCATCCTGTCCCTGATGGCCCTCTCCCTCGATCAGTACCTGGCGACCGGCGAAGAGGCCGGTCCGCGAAAGGTCCTGCTGACCGGGCGCTATGCGTTCTACGACACCTACCAGGCGAGCGATGGCGGCTGGCTCTCCGTCGGCGCCATCGAGCCTCATTTCTATCGCAACCTCTGCGAACGACTGGGCCTGCCGCAATACCAGGGCGATCAATACGACGACGGCAAGCAGGACGAGATCCGCGAGGCGTTCCGCGCCGCGTTCAAGACCCGCACCCGCGACGAGTGGACGCAGGAGCTCGCCGCCAACGACACCTGCGTGGCACCGGTGCTCTCGATTCCAGAGGTCGTCGCGCATCCGCATTGGCGGGAGCGCGGCGTCTTCATGCAGGCCGAGCACGAGGAGCACGGTGTCTTCGATCAGGTGTCGCCCGTGCTGGCCGGCGGCGTGCGCCAGCAGCCGATGCATCACGTGCGCACCGGAAACGACACCGATAGCGAGAGCCTGTTGGCGGAGGCGGGTCTCTCCGCGAGCGAGATTTCGAAGCTCCTCGAAGACGGAGCGGTCGAGTAGGCCCGCGCCCCGTTCGCCTCGACCGAACGGCCGTCGCGGAATCATCAATCGGGATTCATGAGCATCCCATCAGGAGGTAAAGACCATGGCTGCACAGTCGGCTGACGATCTGCCGGAAGAGGTCCAGGGCTGGATCGGGCAGGAACGCTACACGGAGAAGACGGAGTTCCCGATCGAGATGGGTTACGTGCTGACGACGCTGTCGGCGACGCAGAACGGCAATCCCCTGTATTGGGACGAGAAGGTCGCGGAGGATCTGACCGGTGGACCGATCACGCTCCCCACGATGGTCTCGGTCTGGTTCCGCCCGCACGACTGGTCGCCTGGTCGCACCGAGCCGGCGGTCCCGCTGCAGCTCCACTTCGACCTGAAGGATCGGCTCGGTCTGCCCGAGGCCGTGATGAGTGACAACACGATCGTCTTCGGTGAGCCGATCCGGCCCGGCGACGTGCTCACGACCACGCAGATCCTCTACTCGGTGTCGCCGCTGAAGACGACGAAGCTCGGAACCGGTCGGTTCTGGGACTTCGGCGTGCGGATCGTGAACCAGAAGGGCGAGCTCTGCGCGGAAGAGCGGTATACGGGCTTTGGATACAACCGCTAGGTCACGCGTGAAACGCGTGAGGCGGAAGCGAGACGCGAATCCGATTCGCGAAAGGACGACGAGATGACTGCAAATCTGCTGATCAAGGACGTGAGCGTCGGCGCCGAGCTGCCCGTGCTCGAAAAGGAAGTGAAGCCCGTGACGGTGGTGCTCGGGGCGATGGCCAGCCGGGACTGGCGACCCCAGCACCACGACTACAAGTTCGCGACCCAGAACAACGGGCTCGATGACATCATCATGAATACGCCGAACCTGGCCGCGTGGTTCGAGCGCTACCTGACCGACTGGACCGGGCCGAAGGGGCGCCTGGGCCGCATCAAGTTCCGCATGAAGGATTCCGTCTATCCCGGTGACACGATGCACTTTGCGGGCAAGGTCACGAAGGTCGAGCCCGCCGCGAAGGGGGTCAGCTGGGTCGACGTCTCGATCGAGCTGACCGCGGGCGAGAAGAGCTGCGTCGGATGCGAGGCGCGAATCGCCGTGCCCGACAGCGACGACGCGAATCCCTGGACCCTGAAGGGCGACGACTGGAAGCCCTGATCGCCCGACTCCTCCGACGGCGGGTCTCCCGCCGAAGCCTTGCGGCCGACGTTCTCTCCAGGAAGATCGTCGGCCGCTCTCTGCCGAACGCGATCGCGATCGCGACGCCGAGGAAGCCAGATGGATCTCGACTTCACCGATGAGCACGAAATGCTGCGCGAGATGGTTCGCGCGGTCTGTACCGAGCACTCGCCCGTCGAGGTGGTCCGTGCCCTCGAGGACGACCCGAAGGGCTACCCCGACGAGCTGTGGAAGCAGCTCGTCGAGCTCGGCCTGGTCGGCATCCTGATTCCCGAGGCCTTTGGTGGGCAGGGGCAGTCGCTGCTCGAGGCGGCGATCGTCTACGAAGAGTTCGGCCGCGCTCTCGCGCCCACGCCGCATTTCCATTCGGCGGTGCTCTCGGCCGGCGCGATCCTCGCCGCGGGCAGCGACGAGCAGAAGCAGGCCTGGCTGCCGGGCATCGCGAACGGCGAGCGGATCCTGACGCCCGCCTGGCTCGAGCCGCGCCGCGGCTTCGGGCCGAAGGGTGTGCAGCTGCGGGCCGAGGCGTCCGGCGACGACTTCCTGCTCAGCGGGACGAAGATGCACGTGAACTTCGCGACCGCGGCGGATCGGCTGGTCGTGCTGGCGCGGACGGGGGACGAAGAGGGTGCGATCGAGCTCTTCCTGGTGGATCCGAGCGCGGACGGCGTGACCTGCTCTCAGCGTCTCAACCTCGGCTCGGAGACGACCTACCGGGTGGACTTCGAGGGCGTGCGCGTACCGGCCTCCGACCGGATCGGCGTCGCGGGCAAGGGCTGGAAGACCTGGAATGCCGTCATGCAGGACGCCATCGTGCTGGCCGCGGCGCAGGCGGCGGGTGGCGCCAAGGCCGCGCTCGAGATGACCGTCGACTACGCGAAGACCCGCGAGCAGTTCGGCAAGCCGCTCGGCGCCTTCCAGGCGATCTCCCACTATCTGGCGGATGCGGCGACGGCGATCGAGGGGGGCTCGAATCTCGTCTACGAGGCGGCCTGGTCCCGTTCGCAGGGCAAGGATACGACGCTGCTCGCACCCATGGCCAAGCTCTTCATGTGCCACGCCTATCGCGACGTCACGGCCATGTGTCAGCAGGTCTGGGGCGGGGTCGGCTTCACCATCGAGTACGACATCCAGCTGTATTTCCGGCGCGCCAAGCAGCTGCAGATGTCGTGGTGGGACGATCGCTATCTCAGCGAGCTGGTCGCCGCGCAGGAGCTCGACTGAGCCAACGCCCGACGCAGGGCTCGGGCGCCCCGCCGGGTGCGCCCGCCCGCCTAGGTCGCGACGGGCTCGTCGACCAGGATGCCGGCGCGTTCGAGCCGCGCAATCTGCTCTTCGTCGAGCCCGAGCTCGCGTGCGATCTCGGCCGTGTGCTGGCCGAAGCCGGGTGCGCCGCGGCGCACCTCGATGGGCGTTCCCTCGAAGGTGCCGAGCGGGCGGGGCTGACGAATCCGTCCGGCCACCGGATGGTCCATCTCGAAGAGCAGGTCGTTCGCGATCACCTGCGGATCCTGCTGGATCGTCGCGGGATCGCCGACCGGGGCGAAGGGCACGTCGGCCTCGAGGAAGCGCTCCGCGAGCTCGGCGGTCGTATGCTGCCGGAGCGTGTCTTCGAGCAGCGCCTGCAGCTCGCGAGCATGGCGCGCCCGCGGATCGGCTGTCGCGAAGCGCGCATCGGTCGCGAGATCCTCGCGGCCGATCGTCTGGCAGAGCGCCTTGAACTCGCGATCCTGGATGTAGCTGATCGCGATGTATCCGTCCCGGGTCGGCCGGATCATGGGTAGCGCCGACTTCAGCAGCGGCGCCGAGACGCCCTCGCCGAGCAGGGCATGATTCTGCATGCCGTCGGGCCACAGGAAGGCCAGACTCGCGTGCAGCATCGACACACGCAGATGCTGCCCGCCGGCGCCGCGCTCGCGCGCGAGCAGCGCCGCCGTGATCAGCTGCGAGGTCTGGATGGCCGTCCCCTTGTCGCAGACCACGCTGCGCACGAAGGTCGGCTGGCCGGTCTCGAGATCCGCCTGGTGCATCGCCACGCCGCAATAGGCCTGCATCACGGAGTCGTAGACCGCGCTCTGGGCCATCGGGCCCTTCTCGCCGAAGCCGCTGATCGAGACGTAGACGAGGTCGGGGTGGAGGCCGCGGTAGCGCGCCGCACCGACCCCCATGCGGTCGACCGCGCCCGGCCGGAAGTTCTGGACGAACACGTCTGCGCCCGCGACCAGCTGATCGAGGATTTCGACGCCGCGCGGCTCGCGCAGATCGATCACGATCGATCGTTTGTTGCGGTTCAGGCTGGCGAACAGAGCGGACATGCCGCCGCGACTCGGTCCGATCGTGCGCAGCCCGTCGCCGCGTCCAGGGCCTTCGACCTTGATGACGTCGGCGCCCTGGTCCGCGAGGATCGAGGTGGCCAGGGGGCCCGAGGCCATCGTCGTGAGGTCGATGATGCGGATTCCGTCGAGCGGGCCGGGCATCTCTTTCCTTTCGCGGAGCGAGCCTTGCAGGCGACGCGACAGGCTGCGCGAGGCTAGCAGCGGTCGCCCGCGAGCCGCGAGGGGCGACGGGAGGAGTCGGGATGTCGAGGGTGCCGAAGTCGGACGCGAAATGGGCGGAGCTCGAGGCGCGGCTGGCCGACGTCGAGGCGCATCGCGCGATCCTCGATCTGAAGAGCCTCTACGGGACGCTCGCCGACGCGCGCTATACCCGGAAGGGTCCCCGATCCCAGGCCGAGATCGACGAGGTCGCGGAGCAGCTCGCGGCGCTCTTCACGGAGGACGCGGTCTGGGAGGGCGGTGGGCCGCTCGGCCGGGCGGAGGGGCGTGCGGCCATCCGCGAGCGCTTCCGGGCGCCGACGCTGCACTACTCCTGGCATTTCTTCGTGAAGCCCGAGGTGCGCGTCGAGGGAGATCGCGCGACCGGGACCTGGGACGTGCTGGCGATGATCACGACGACCGAGGGGCGCGCGCTCTGGATGGTCGGCGTCGAGCACGACGAGTACGCTCGCGTCGGCGGGCGCTGGCTGCATACGCGCATGCAGCTCGACTCGAAGCTGATGGCTCCGTACGAGCGGGGCTGGGCCCCGGCCGGTTCGCGATCGCCCAGGACGTTAGGCCCACGACGGACGCATCACGCCGCCGTTCCGGGCGCTACCCGTTGACGGGCTTGATCATCGTCTCGCCGAGCTCGAGCAGCTTGCGCTTCTTGTCCTCGACCGTGCAGCCCGGGGGCAGCTGGTATTCGAGCGGCCAGCTGACGGTTCCCGTCATGCCCATCTCGACGAGCTGACCCATCTGTTCGGGCGGCAGCTGCTCGGTCAGCGGGATCAGGCAATCGAAGGGCTCGTTCTCGCGTCCGAAGCGAGCGCGCAGCGTGCGCAGCTCGCCCAGGATCTCCATCGTCTCTTCGAAGGACGTGCCCGCGCCGGTCCAGCCGTCGCCGAACTCGGCCGCGCGTCGCAGCGCCGCCTTGTTCATGCCGCCCACCCACATCGGGACCTTCTGCGTCGGCAGCGGATTCATGCGCAGCGCGGCGAATTGATAGAACTCGCCGTTCGCCTCGACGACCTCGCCCGCCAGCAGCTTCTGGATGATCGGGAGCTGCTCGTCCATGCGCTTGCCGCGCTTCTCGAAGGGCACGCCCATGATCTCGAACTCCTCGCGGAGCCACCCGGCGCCGAAGCCGAGCACCGTCCGATTCTTCGAGAAGATCGCCGCCGTGCTGAGATCCTTGGCGATCTCGATCGGATGGCGCAGCGGCAGGATGTAGACGTTGGTGAGAAAGCGCAGCGTCGTCGTGATCTGCGAGAGCGCCGAGATCGTGGCGAAGGATTCAGGGAAGGGCGTCGAGCCGTCGAAGGGCGCCTCGCCCGAGTCGTCGTAGGGATAGCGGGAAACGTAATGCTCGGGAGCGAAGAGATGGTCGGCGAGCATGATGCCCTCGAACCCGGCCTGCTCGCAGACTGGCGCGAGCTCGAGCAGATCGTCGGGATGGGTGAAGGCGAGGGCTTGCCAGAACTGCATGAGGCTTCCTTTTCTCTCTTTCTCTCTTGGCGCGGTCTCGTCGGGCCGTCGTGTGATGCGCGGGTCTGCGACGCAGCGATCGTGCGCCGGAGGGCGGGCAGGCCCCGCTGCTCCAGGTCGGGCGCAAGCATCGCAGAGGCGCTTCCCGCCGGCCATACGGTCCTGCTCCGACCTTTTGGACGGGCCTGAATGGTCTATCCTTGGCCGCCCATCGGCGCCGCAGGTTGGCTCGTGTTTCGATGGCGGGTCGCGCCGACGACCTGCTCGTCGATGGTCGAACCGAGAGCAGAGGAAGAGACCGGATGCTGGATCATGTCGTCGTCGTGGGTGCATCGCTCGCAGGCCTCCGAACCGTCGAGGCGCTACGCCGGGAGGGCTTCGAAGGCCGGATCAGCGTCGTGGGCGCCGAACAAAGGCTTCCCTACGACCGCCCGCCGCTCTCGAAGCAATTCCTCGTCGACGGCTGGGAAGACGAAAAGCTCGCGCTCGCGCGGGATGGCGTGGAGAAGCTCGAGGCGGACTGGAAGCTCGGTGTGGCGGCGACATCGCTCGATTCCTCGAGCCCGCTCATCACGCTCGAGGACGGTTCGACGCTCGAGGGCGACGCGATCGTGATCGCGACCGGCGCGCGGGCACGGCGACTGCCCTTCGGCCGCGATCTCGAGGGCGTGATCGAGCTGCGCACGCTGGATGATGCACATCGGCTTCGCGACGAGATGGCGAAGGCCTCGCGAGTCGTCGTCGTCGGCGCTGGCTTCATCGGCATGGAGATCGCGGCCTCCTGTCGGCAGAAGGGGCTCGAGGTGACGGTCGTCGAGCCGCTCGCGGCGCCGCTCATTCGAGGGCTCGGACCGCGACTCGGTGAGCGCGTCGCTCGCAAGCATCGCGAGCAGGGCGTGGTCTTCCGACTGGGCGTCGGCGTCGACGGCTTCGAGGGTCAGGGCCGGGTCACGGGGGTGAAGGTCTCGGACGGCGAGACGCTGCCCGCGGACGTGGTCGTGGTGGGTGTGGGCGCTGCGCCGGCCACCGATTGGCTCGACGGCTCGGGGCTCGAGATCGACAACGGGGTGCTCTGTGATGCGAACGGGGCAACGCGTCGGGAAGGGATCTTCGCCCTCGGAGACTGCGCGCGCTGGGAGAACGCCCGCTACCCGGAGAGGCCGCGCTTCGAGCACTGGACGAGCGCGGTCGAGCAGTCCGAGGTCGTCGCGCGACGTCTGCTGGGCGGTGAGGCCGAGCCCTTCGCGCCGGTGCCCTATGTCTGGACCGATCAATTCGATCTGCGGATCGCGATCGCCGGAGAGATCCAGGAAGGCGACGAGATGCACGTCTGTCTCGGCGCGATCGAAGAGGATCGCTTCCTCGCGCTCTTCGGTCGTGAGGGCAGGCTCGCCGCCGCGGTCGGCTTCAAGCGACCGCGACAGCTGAATGCGATGCGCCGCAAGATGGCCGAAGGGGACGGGATCTCGTTCGCCGACGCGATCGCGGAGCACGCCGAGTCCTAGACGCCCCTGCTGGCCCGCGTGGCGACCGTGCGCTCGTCGCGCAGGAAGAAGAGTGCCGACGAGCGCGAGTCCGTTCAGCACGGCGAAGAGTCCGAACGCCGCTTCGTAGCTGCCGAGCTCCTGGCGAAGCAGCGCGGTGAGCACCGGTCCGAGGGCGCCACCCGGAAAGAGCGTGAGCGTCATCGCTCCGTAGATCTCCCCGAGATAGCGATCACCGAAGCATCGGCCGAGCACCAGCGGATACACGACGTCTCGGCTGGCCTGGCTGAATCCGTAGCTGAACACGAAGACCGGCAGCAGGACGGGACTCGGCAGCGCCAGAAGCACCAGGGAGCTGAACGCGAGCAGACCAAAGACCGCCTGGATCGAACGTTCCTGGGGAATGCGATCCGCCAGGAAGCCGCCGAGGATCTTGCTCAGGATGCCGAGGCCGATGGCCTGGCTGAGGGATCCGATCGCCTCGGCCTTCGAGAGGCCCGAGTCCGTCAGGAAGAGCACGAAATGGTCGAGCACGCCCGTGAAGTAGTAGAAGAACGCGAAGAGGCTCGACGTGAGGATCCAGAAGCTGCGCGTGCGGAGTGCAGCCTTGAGGTCGAGGTCGGGGCCCGGGTCGTCCGGGCTGCGAGGCCCGGCGAGCGCCGCCTGCGTGTCGGGCGCCGGGCCGTCGTCGGCCCTCCGCAGCCCCTGGCCGAAGCCTGGCTCACGCACCAGGAAGAGCGAGGTCGGCAGCAGCACGAAGAGCGCCACCGGCACGACGGCGAGCAGGCCTTCTCGCCAGCTGGTGCGTGCGGCGACGCTGCCCACGAGCGCCACCATCACGGAGCCGCCGAGATTCGAGCCCGCGTAGGCGATCCCGAGAGCGAGCCCGCGGTTCTTGCGGAACCACTGGCTCACGATGTGTCCGACCGTGATGTCGCCCATGCCTGCGGCGCACAGGCCGACGCCGGCGATCGCCACGTAGAGTCCGGCCATGCTCTCGATGCGCGAGAAGAAGAAGAACACGAGGGCGAAGAGCGTGGCCGACGCGGCGAGCACGCGTGAGGCGCCGAGGCGGACCGCCAGGAACCCGACGAGGGGGCTCGCCAGGGCCTGGAAGATCAGCTGGGGCGTGGCAGCACCCGAGAGCTGCGCACGGGTCAGATCGAGACCTTCGATGAGGTCGACCGCGATGCCGTTGCGGATGTAGGTCAGTCCGAGGCCCATCTGGCAGATCAGGCAGCCGATCGCGACCCAGAATGCCCGCCCCTTGAACTCGCTGGCCGACTCGCGCAGGGCCCGCAGGCGATCGCTCATTCGGATTCCGATCCACGGCGCGCCGCCTGGGCGCGGGCCGTGGCATCCTCGTCGAGCCCCGCGCCGAAGCGCGCGAGCGCATCGTCACGGAGTGCGCTCTTGGCGACCTTGCCCCCGACGTTATGCGGCAGGGAATCCATCACCACCAGCGCCTCGGGCCAGAGCTCGCGGGCGACCTGCGCGTCTTGCAGATGTCGCTTGAGCGCGTCGAGCGACAGCGTCGTCCCCGCGCGCAGCTCGACATAGGCGGCCGCCCGTTCGCCGAAGACGGGGTCCGGAATTCCGATCGCGGCCGACAGGGCGACCGAAGGATGCCCCGCCACGGCTTCCTCGATCGCCGCCGCCGACAGGTTCTTGCCGCCGCGGATGATGATGTCGTCGGTTCGGCCGACGACCCGCAGATAGCCGTCCTCGTCGAGCTCGACGAGATCACCGAGCATCACCCAGCCATCCTCGCGAATCAGCTCGGCGGTCGCTTCCGGCGCACCGTGATAGCCCCGCGACACGACCGGCCCCTTGACCGCCGGCTGCCCGACGCCGGTCTCGGTCACGTCGCGCCCCTCGGAGTCGAAGAGTCGAAGCTGCATCTCCTCGATCGGCTTGCCGGCCGTCGTGAGTCGCTTGGGTGCGGGGTCTTCGGGGCGTGTGACGCTGACGGCGCCGGTCTCGTTCGAGCCGTAGAACTGCAGGACATAGGCGCCGGTCTTCTGCTCGAAGGCGCGCGCCCGCTTCTCCGGAACGGCCTCGCCGCCCGTGAAGAGCGCTCGGAGCGCCAGGGACTCGGTGTCGTCGAAGCCGCCAGACTCGAGCATCAGGATGAACTGGGTCGAGACGGCTGCGAGGACCGTGACCTCGTGTCGGTGCATCGCCTCGATGGCCCGCCGCGCATCGAATTTCCGCATCACGACCGTCGGCGCACCGAGCAGCGTCGGCGTGAAATGCGAGGTCCAGAGGCCGAAGCCGAAGGGAGCGGGCAGGGCGCTCATGAATACGTCGTCTTCGCGCAGGTGGCCGGCGTCGACGGCGAAGCGATGGAAGTGGAACCAGCGAAGCTGATCGTGAATCACGATCTTCGGCAGGCCGGTCGTGCCCGAGGTGGTGTTGAAGAGGCAGTCCGCGGTCGCCGTCAGGCCGCGACCCTCGAGGAGATTCTCGGGCGCGAGCGCCGCCTCGCGGCCGTCTATCCGAACCGCGTCCTCGAAGAAGGCGTCGCCTTCGATCGTCACGTGATGTCGCAGGTCGACTCCGGCGCGGCGCAGCGATTCGACCCGCTCGGCCGCATCGATGCTCCCCATCCGGGGCGCGCTCACGAAGGTCGTGGCTCCGGCGAGACCCAGCAGATGCGCGAGCTCGCGCTCGCCGCAGCGCGCCCCGAGCCCCAGACAGACGAGCCCGGCCCGCTCCGTCGCCTGGAAGGCCACGTGGAAGGCCGGTCCATCGGGCAGCCAGACCGCGACGCGTTCGCCGGGCTCGAGGCCGAGCTCGATCAGGATGCGCGCCAGACGATCCGCCGCGGCGTCGTAGCCGGCCCAGTCGAGGACGCGGTCCTCGACATAGTAGGCGGGATCGTTCGGGCGCGTCCGCGCCAGCTCGCGGACGCGCCGAGCGAGCGACGCGGGGAATTCCATCGGGTCTCCCCCTCGCGCTAGAACGTGATCGGCAGCCGCCAGTAGCCCTGGACGAACTCCGTCAGCAGTCGCTCCGAGTCGTCCAGATCGACCTCGTATTCGGGGTGTCGCTTGAGCAGCTCCTCGATGCAGACGCGCCCCTCGAGGCGCGCGACGTTGACGCCCAGGCAGGAATGCGGTCCGTATCCGAAGGTCATGATGCGCGGCGGACGGCGCAGGATGTCGAACTTGTCTGGATCAGGGAACTCGCGTTCGTCGTGATTGCCGGAGTGATAGAGAAACATGATCGCTTGCCCCGGCGTCATCTTGGCACCGGCGAACTCGCATTCCTTCGCGACCTTGCGCATCAGGAACTGCGTTGGCATGTCGTAGCGAAGGCCCTCGTTGTAGGCGTCGGGGATCAGGGCCGGATCGTCGACGCACATGCGTCGCTGGTCGGGATGCTCCCAGAGCCTGCGCACGATCGACGCGAAGGTCTTCGGGAAGGTCTCCGAGCCGCCGATGATCAGCATCGCCAGATGCGAAGAGATCGAGTCGTCGTCGAGCTTGTGTCCGTCCTGCTCGAACTCGAGCAGCGTCTGCAGCACGTCCTGCCTGGGCGCGCTCTTTCTTCGGTCGCGAATCTTGTCGAGGAAGTACGCCATCATCTCGCCCATCGCGGCGAGTCCCGCCTCCGTCGCCCCGTCGTGGCCCTCTTCACGCTTGAAGAAGCGCCAGACCAGCTCGTTCAGGAAGGGGCCGTCCTCGGTGGGGAGGCCGCTGATCGTGCAGGCCACGCTGACGGACACGTGCGCCGTCATGTCATGGATGACGTCGAGGCGCCCGGCGTCGCGCGCGGCATCGAGTCGGTCGCTCGCGATCTGGCGGATCATCGGCTCGAGCTTCGCGACCTCCGGCGCCGCGAAGGGCTTGCGGAACGCGCCGCGGAGCCGGGTGTGATCCGGCGGGTCCATGTTGTTGATCATGGGCGTGACCGGCTGGACCTTCGTGAGAAGGTGGGCCGAGGTCGTGCCAGCGGCGGCGGTCAGGTGCTTCATGTCCGCCGACGCCTTCCAGATGTCCTCGAATCGGGACAGCGCCCAGGTGTCGTACTCCTCGAGGTAGTAGGCGGGCGCCTCGTCGCGCAGTCGCTTGTAGATCGGAAGCGGGTCGCCCTTGACGACCTCGTCGGAGAAGGGGTTGTACTCGACCATGATGTTGCGTGTCTCCGTGCGGGTGGCGGCCGTGCGGCATGCGCATCGGACGCGGGGCGCCCCGCGTTCTTCGAGGGTTCGAATCGACTCGGCGTCGTCCTGTCGGGCGCGACCGCCCGCCGGTCGGGAGCGCCGAGTCCGGGGAGCGTGGCGCTCCATCCGGATTCTCAGGCCAAGCAGGGCCCTCTGGGGTTGTCGGCGCTCCTCCGAAGCTCTTCGCGTTGGGCGGTCGAGCCAGGCGGACAGGCGCCACTCGGGTGTTTGGTAACGGAACGTATTGTATCGTAATGCAGTCGCTGTCGAGCGTCTCCGGGGGCGTCTGCCCCCCAAGCAGGCGGTCGCCATGGGGCGCCGCGAGCCACGAGGCGAACGGGCTCCCGCCAAGGGGGCTTTAGCCAGGACCGGCTCGGGGCGGATTTCGGGAGCAGGAGGACCGGCGAATGGCGCAGGCCGAGCGAGTGAAGACCCAGCGCGGCAGCAACGCCGGAAGCACGGGCCGCCCGCGCAGCGAGGAGGCCCACCAGGCGATCCTCGATGCGACGCTGGCCCTGCTGGTCGAGGTCGGCTTCTCCGCGCTGACGGTCGAGGGCGTGGCCCAGCGGGCCGGGGTCGGCAAGGCCACGATCTATCGGCGCTGGGCGTCGAAGCTGCCGCTGGTCGTCGAGGCCTTCGGTCAGCTTCCGGGCTTCGAGGAGGTCGACTCCGGAAGCCTCGAGACCGACCTCAAAGAGACCCTCAAGACCTACCTGAACAACTTCAACTCGACGTCGCTCGGCGCGGTCTTCCCGAGCCTGGCGGGAGAGCGCGCCCACAACCCCGAGCTCTCGAAGCTGCTCGAGCCGGTGACCCGCGGGCGCCGCGAGCCCTTCGTTCGGATCTTCGAACGCGCGCGCGAACGGGGCGAGATTTCGGCGGACGTCGACGTCGAGCTGGCGGCGGATCTCGTGGTCGGCCCGATCTCGGTGGCGCTCTTCTTCCGCGGCGGCACGCCGTCGGCCAGCATGGTGGGTCCGATCGTCGACCTCGCGCTGTCGGGGATCTTGAAGCGGGATTGAGGGCCGCCGCGCGCGCCTCAGCCCGCCTGGCTCTATGCTCAGTCGACCCGGCCGAGCGGTGTCGCCCGATTCGAGGATGGCGGATATCGCCTTCGCGGGCGCTGGGCACTGGTATCGGGCTGTGAACTCGCGGAATGGCTGTTTCTCAACAGTCGAATCGAGTCCACGAAAGCGGAGCCGGGTGCCGAAGCAGGGTCGCGCTACTTCGTTCTCCATCGATCGCAGGTCGAGATCCTCGATACATGGCATTCAGGCGGCCTCCGGGGCTCTGGCAGCCACGACGTCGTCGTCGACGATGTGAGCATTCCTGTTCGGTACTCGCTCGCCCCGGACGACGGATCGAACGTCGAGACGCCCCTCGGACGGTTGCCGATCATCGCCACGATCATCGGCGGCTTTGCGGCTCAGCTATTGGGGATCGCCCAACAGTCGCTCGAGACCATCTTTCAGCTCGGCCGAACCCAAACGAGCGACGGGGCGGCATCGGGTACGAGGGCTCGTGCCCGTGTCCAGCTCGAAGTGGCTTCGGCAGTGGCTGGCCTCGCGGCGGCGCGTGCATCACTTCTGGGCTCGGGCGCGATCTTGTGGGGCGCCGCCGAGCAGGGTAGGGATCCAGACCGGAAGGATCTGGCCCTGCATATCGCGACTGCGCTCCACTCCAATGAGATCGCGCGAAAGACCGTGGACGCGATGTACGCCGCCGGCGGAACGAGCTCGCTCTACGTCGATTCGATGCTCGAGCGAGCCCACCGCGACATGCACGCGATGTTGCGGCACGTCGTTGCGCAACCGGTGTGGCTCGAGGACGCGGGCAGGGTCCTTATGGACCTCGATCCGCTCGATGTTTCGTTCACGATCTAGGTCGCACGTCGGGCTCCACGAGAATCACTCGCCGTGGCGTGACAGGAGTAGCCAATGTCGACAACCATTCAGACCGTGATGCTGACTTGCCTCATGGTGTTACTGCCATCTGCGTCGGGGGCAGCAACGATCCGGGCCCGAGACTTCGTCGATGACGCCGATCCTGAGAATGGGACCTGCACGCTCAGGGAGGCCCTGCGCAGCGCCAACACCAATACGGCGGTCGACGGCTGCAACGCGGGAAGCGGGATCGTCACCGACGTCATCCAGGTCCTTCCCGGCATCCATATCGTCGACCTCTCGACGGGCAACGATGAGGATCAGGCGCTGACCGGAGATCTCGACGTCATCGGTCCCGTGACGATTCAGGGCAGCTCCGCTGGATACTCGATCATCGACGGTACGGGCGTCGCCGCCAGTGATCGACTCTTCCAGATTCACAATACCGCCAATGAGGTGAAGTTCATTCGGGTGGCGATGCGGGGTGGGGCGCCTCTCCTGCAGCCGCAGGAAGGCGGAGTGCTCATGAATCTCGAGTCGGGCGCGACGCCGGTTCAGCTCGTCGAAGTGGAGATCAGCGGTGGCCGCGCGTCCGCCGCCGGGGGCATCCTCAACAGGGGAAACCTCACGGTCACGAGAAGCCGCATCTTCGACAATCAGGCCTCGACCAACCCGACATCCGACACGAACCACGGCGGGGGGATCGTCAGTCACGGCCTCAACGCACAGCTCCGAATCGAGGACAGCGAGATCTTTGGGAACCAGGCGGGCGAGGACGGCGGTGGGCTGTGGGTGGGCGGTGGCTCCCTCACTTTGCTTCGCAGCCGGGTCTACGATAACGACGCGGAACGCGCCGGTGGAGGCCTTTTCGTCTCGTCGACGGACTACGACGTCGACTATGTCGACTTTTCGCGAAACCTGGCGCTCTACGGAGGGGGCGTGTTCATGGCCGGCGCCGGCGAAATCAAGCACAGCGCCTTCGTCGACAATCAGGCGATGATCGGCGGCGGTGTCTTCGACGATTTTGGTGGGTTCGTCCGGTTCAGCACGATTGCGGGCAACACTGCTGTAGAGGGTGCAGGCGTGTACGCCGACTCGAACCAGACGCTGCTCGATTCGGACACGATTGCACGCAACTCCGGAGAGGGCGTTCACAATCAGAACGGAGTGTTCTTCGAGAACACGCTGATCGCGGAGAACGGCGGGGGCAACTGTGCGGGCAGCGCTCCGGCATTCGGGGCCTTCAATCTCGAAGATGTGGATTCCTGCGGATTCGTGGCGTCGGCAGCGAGCCCCAACTTTCCGAATACGCAGCCGCTGCTGGGGCCGCTGGAGGACAATGGGGGACCGACGCATACGATGGCGCTGCTCTCGGGGAGTCCTGCGGTCGATGCGGTGACCTCGGAGATCCGCATGAATTGCCAGCAGATGAGGGACCAACGCGGTCATCCACGCGGTCGACCCCGCACCCAGAACGGCGCGGGCGAGGACGTCTACCTGTGTGATATCGGCGCCTTCGAGCTGACCGCTCCCTTTGTCGTGGACAGCCTGACGGATGTCGCGGATGAAGACCTGGCCGACGACGTGTGCGCAACGGCCGGCGGCTTCTGCACGCTGCGGGCGGCTGTGCAGCAGGCGAACGTCATCCCGGGCTGGAATGAAATCGCTCTGGGGGCGGGCATCCATACGCTCTCATTGCTCGGGGCGGGCGAAGACAACGCTGCGACGGGTGACCTGGACGTCGATCCGCCGCTGTTGATTCGAGGGGCGGGGATGGCATCGACTCTGATCGATGCTGGTGGCATCGACCGGGTCTTTCATGTCGGAGCGCCCGATCACACTGCGGATCCCGCGCCGAGTCTGACTTTGATCGGGGACCTCTCGATCTCCAACGGCGTAGGCGGCTCTGACAACGGCGGCGGCCTGTCCACCAGTCGGGATCTCCGGCTCGAACGCGTGGGGATCTTCGATAACCTGGCGCCACGTGGATCGGCGATCAGCACGGCTGCATCCGGCGGCCTGCTGGGCGGCGAAGCGATCGTCGAGATCTTCGACTCAATGATCTCGAACAACGAAGGCGGCATGGCACTCTTCGTGGCCGACGCGCGGGTCGAATCGAGCAGCCTGATCGACAATGCGAACACGGTGACCGGAAACGGGGGTGCGGGGGAGTTTCTGTTGCTTCACCTGAAGAACAGCACGGTGAGTGGCAACTCGGGCGATGCGACCGGAGCCTTCTTCGCGAGCCAGGCCGTGATCGAGAGCAGCACCATCTACGGGAATCGAATAACGCTCCCGCAGCTCGTGCTTCAGGATCTTGCCCGTCGGGTTGCGCGGGATCACGTCGACGAACTCGAGCTGCTCCGGGATCTTCTGCACCATCAGCTGCTTGCCGCGCAGATAGTCCTGCATCTCCTCGAAGCCGATCGGATCGCTGGGATCCTTGCTCTCGACGACGGCGCAGCAGCGCTCGCCGCTCTTCGGGTCGGGCAGCCCGATCACCGCGACGTCCGCCACCTTCGGATGCTGATAGAGCAGGTCCTCGACCTCCTTGGCCGGGATGTTCTCGCCCTTGCGGATGATCACGTCCTTGAGTCGACCCGTGACGACGCAGTAGCCGTCTTCGTCGAGGTAGCCGAGATCCCCCGTGCGGAAATAGCCGTTCTCGTCGAAGGCGGCGGCGTCGAGGGAAGAGTCGAGGTAGCCGCGAAAGAGCTGCGGCCCCTTGCATCGGAACTCGCCTTCCTCGCCGGGCTTCGCGATCGAGCCGTCGTCCTTCACCACACGCAGGTCGACGTCCGGCAGCGAGATGCGGCCTTCGGTCTCGGCCATCTTCTGCGACGGATCGTCGAAGCGGCTCATCGTGAGGATCGGCGCCTCGGTCATGCCGTAGCCCGAGAGGATGCCGACGCCGCCCATCTCTTCGACCAGGTCGTAGTGGAGCTGCGGGGGCTTCGGCGCACCGCCACCCGGAAAGGCGCGCATGTCCGGAAAGAGCGGCTTCTCGGCCGATTTGCGATGGGCGTTCAGGTAGGCCTCGTGGAAGACGGTGCCGGCGGAGCCCAGGGTGACGCCGTGCTTGCGCAGCGTTGGCATGGTCGTCGGATCGGCGAAGCTCTCGATGATGATATGCGTGCAGCCGTAGGAGAGGCCCGACTGCAGCCAGTTGATGCCGCCGATATGCGTGAAGGGAAACACGAAGGCCACGCGGTCCGTCGGCCGCATGTCGAGCGCGATGCTCATCCCCTTGGCGGCGGCCCAGAGTGACGCATCGGTGTGTTGGACGCCCTTGGGATCGGCGGTGGTACCGCTCGTGTAGAAGAGCCAGCGGACCGGGAGCTCCTCGGGCGGAAGCAGCGCCGGCGGCGGCGGAAGCTCTCCGTCGTCCGACTCGGGCAGCTCACGGTCGACGACGAGGGTTCGCATGCCCGGATGCTCGGCGGCGATCTCCTCGGCCATCGCGGGATAGTCGAAGCCGCGCCACTCGGGCGGCGTGACGAGCAGCACGGGCTTGCATTGATTGGCGATGAACCGGACCTCTCGCGTCCGATAGATCGGGAGCACGGGATTCTGGATCGCGTCGAGCCGGGCGAGGGCACCGACCAGGATCATCGACTCGATCCGCGTCGGCAGCATCCAGGAGACGATCTTGCCCGGACCGACTCCGAGCCCGACGAGCGCGCGCGCCGATCGCAGACAGGCCTCGCGGTACTCGCCGAAGGAGATCTCCCGCCCCTCGACGTCGACGGCCATGCGCGCGTGGGGCGTGGCGTCCGCGCGTTCTTCGATCAGCTGCCAGAGGGTCGCGGTCTCGATCATGGGGTCCTCGTGTGGTGCTCGAAGGGGTCCCGCGACGGTAGCCCGATCTGCCGCCTGCGCGGGCCCGCGGGAGTCGCGAAATCCATCTCAGGCAGACGAGAGCGCGCGTCGAGGGGCCCCTGGCGCTTGATACGATCCGAGGCGTATCGTAATGTCCGAGGGCTCGCGAGACGTCCGGAACCGGCCGTCCGGGGGCATCGGGCCGTCCGACGCGCCACGCCGCGCGGCGACCGGGCCGAGCTCGAAATCCTGTCCCCACGCTCGAGGTCCCCCGATGGATGCGCGATTTACCGAAGAAGACGAACGCTTTCGCGGCGAGATTGCCAGCTGGCTCGAAGAACATCTGCGGGGTGATTTCGAGGTCGTGCGCGGTCGCGGCGGACCGGGCGATGAGCACGCGCTGTTCGAGGAGCGCCACGCCTGGGAGAGGCTGATGGGCCAGCACGGCTGGATCGGCCTGGGCTGGCCGAAGGAGCTGGGCGGTCGCGACCTCTCGCTGAATCAGCAGATGATCTTCCACGAAGAATATGCGCGCGCGGGCGGGCCCGGTCGCGTCGGGCATATCGGCGAGACGCTGCTCGCGCCGACGCTGATCCATTTCGGGAGCGACGAGCAGAAGGCGCGCTTCCTGCCGAAGATCCTGTCGGGCGACGAGATCTGGTGTCAGGGCTACTCGGAGCCGGCCGCGGGCTCCGATCTCGCCGCCGTGCAGACGCGCGCCGAGCTCCAGGGCGACGAATGGGTGCTCAATGGTCAGAAGGTCTGGACCTCGGGCGCGGAGTGGTCCGACTGGTGCTTCGTCGTGTGTCGGACGGACCCGACCGCGCAGCCCAAGCATCGCGGCATCTCCTACATCCTGGTTCCGATGGATCAGCCCGGGGTCGAGGTCCGACCGATCGTCCAGATGACGGGCGACAGCGAGTTCAGCGAGACCTTCTTCTCCGACGCGAAGACGCACAAGGACAACATCGTCGGTCCCGTGAACGGTGGCTGGGGCGTCGCGATGGGCACGCTGGCCTTCGAGCGGGGCGCCTCGACGCTGGGCCAGCAGATGCTCTTCCAGAACGAGCTCGACCAGGTGATCGCGCTCGCGAAGCAGAACGGTCGCGCGAAGGATCCGCTGATCCGCCAGCGCATCGCCAAGGCCTGGTCCGGTCTGCGCATCCAGCGCTACCACGCGCTGCGGACGCTGTCGGGCGCCGACGAAGGCGCCGAGCTGCCGCCCGCCTCGCATATCTCGAAGATCTTCTGGGCCACCTGGCATCGGGATCTCGGCAAGCTCGCGATGGACGTGATGGGGCCCGAGGCGGAGCTCGCTGCCGGCGAGCCCTACGACCTGAAGGGGCTCCAGCGGATGTTCCTCTTCACCCGCTCGGACACGATCTACGCCGGCTCGAACCAGATCCAGCGCAACATCATCGCCGAGCGCGTGCTCGGGCTGCCGCGCGAGCCGCGTTAGGCGGCATTGCGAATTCCGGCAGGCGATTCGAGCCCGTCTCCACTCCATTTCGTCCCCGTCGTCCGACCGTGACGACGACTCTGCGCGACCGATCCTGGTGATCGATCGAAGCGATCGAGAGAATCAATGCCCAAGCTTCCGACGCCCGACTACGTCCCCCCCCACGATCTGCTGAAGGGCAAGACGGTGCTGATGACGGCGGCGGCCGGTGCCGGCATCGGGTTCGCGACGGCGCAACGCTGCGCGGAGGAGGGCGCCCGGCTCTTCATCTCCGACATCCACGAGAAGCGCACGGCCGAGGCGGCCGAGAAGCTCGGGGAGATCTCGGGGAAGCCCTGCGGCTATCGCCTCTGCAACGTGCGCGAGGACGACGATGTGCGGGCACTCGTGGCCGCGGCGATCGAGGACATGGGCCACATCGACGTCGTGATCAACAATGCCGGGCTCGGGGGCGAGGTCGACGTCGTCGACATGACCGACGAGCAATGGACTGCGGTCCTCGACATCACCCTGAACAGCGTCTTTCGCATGACCCGCGCCGTGCTGCCGCACATGATGGAGCGCCGGAGCGGCGCGATCGTGAACAACGCCTCGGTGCTGGGCTGGCGCGCGCAGAAGGGCCAGGCGCACTATGCGGCGGCCAAGGCGGGCGTGATGGCGCTGACCCGATGCTCGGCGCTCGAGGCGGCGGAGTACAACATCCGGATCAACGCGGTCGCCCCCAGCATCGCGATCCATCCCTTCCTCGTGAAGACGACGCCCCAGGAGCTGATCGACGAGCTCGAGGCCAAAGAGGCCTTCGGCCGTGGCGCAGCACCTTGGGAGGTCTCCAACGTGATGGTATTCCTGGCGAGCGACTACGCGTCCTACATGACCGGCGAGATCGTGTCGGTCTCGAGCCAGCGGGCCTGATCCACCCCCTCGAGAGCGCCGCGCTGTGGCCAGCTCGCGAGGCGACCGATCGACGGTCACTCGGCCTCGTTTCGTAGGTGCGCATCCCCTCGACGCGGGGTCGAGTGGAAAGGCCACCCGGGCTTTCGCCGGACGCATCGTTCGCCGCCATCCGAGCGGGACCCGTGGGTCTCAAGTCGCTCGAAACGCGCTCCGATACATCCCCTGGCTAGGTGTAGGGCCCGACTGGCCCCCGCAGAGCCTGGCGGGGGTGATGGAGTGGGGCATTCGAGTCGGCGACGAGATCGCGGGTGGCGCGACGCGGCGCGAGCGGCGACTTTGGTCCCTGGCCTCCTGCTCCTCGTCGCTCCGGCCTGGTCGGCCGACGATCTGCTCGAGCTGAGTCTCGAGGACCTCATGAACGTCGAGGTCACATCGGTCTCGAAGAAGGCCGAGAGCCGCAACGACGCGGCCGCTGCGATCACGGTGATCACCGCCGAGGACCTTCGGCGAGGCGGGTTCACGAGTGTTCCCGAGGCGCTCCGAGTCGTGCCGGGCGTTCAGGTCTCCCGCATCGATGCATCACGCTGGGCCATCTCGATTCGTGGCTTCCGCCAGGAGTTCTCGAACAAGCTGCTCGTCATGCTCGACGGCCGGAGCATCTACACGCCGCTCTTCGGCGGCGTCGTGTGGAACGAGCAGAACGTCGCCATGGAGGACATCGAGC
The DNA here is from genome assembly GCA_963698485.1 of uncultured delta proteobacterium. GTDB lineage: Bacteria > Myxococcota_A > UBA9160 > UBA9160 > UBA4427 > UBA4427. Next base: position 343,513 of record CAVORA010000018.1, read on the forward strand.
GGATCGAAGTGATTCGCGGGCCCGGCGGCACTGTGTGGGGCGCGAACGCCGTGAACGGCGTCATCAACATCATCTCGAAGAAGTCCGCGGACACCCAGGGCGTGCGAGCACATATCTTCGGCGGCACCCAGGAATACGGCATCGCGGCCCGCTACGGCGGCGCGATCGGTGAGGACACGCAGTATCGCGTGTCCTTGAAGGGTGAGAAGACCGAGGACTTCGACTTCGACCAGAACTACAACGGCGACGACGAGTACGGTCAGCTTCGTGCCGGGTTTCGGTCCGACACGAAGCTCGCGGCGGATCAGGATCTGACGATCCACGCCGATTATTTCGATCTCGACCGTGAGGCGGGTCTGGCGATCCCGACCGTGCCGACCTTCTTCCCGATCACGGGCTTTTCGAAGCAGCACCAGTCCCAGCGCGGTGGCAGCATCCTCGTGAAATACGGGAAGGACTTCGAGAACGGATCCCGGTTCGAAGCCAAGACCTACTACGATCAGCTCGCGAGGAATACGAGCCTCCAGGAAGACAGTCGGACGGCCGACGTCGACCTCCAATACGAGACGCGTCTCGCCGAGCATGTCGGGGTCGTCGCGGGGGGCAACTACCGATTCTGGTCGACGCATGTCCAGCCCGGCGACGGTACGATCACCGTCATCCCGAACGACGACGAGTTCCATCTGGGCAGCGGCTTCGTTCAGGTCCAGGTCGACCTCTTCGACGACCACCTCGCGCTGATCGCCGGTACAAAGATCAGCGTGAACAGCTGGTCGGGCTTCGAGTACCAGCCCTCCGGGCGTTTCGTCGTGAAGCCCGCGGCGGGACACACGCTCTGGGGAGCCGTGTCGCGGGCCATCCGAACACCCACGCTGATCGATCGCGACATTGCGGGCACGCTCGGTCCGGTACCGATCGCGGGCAACGACGACTTCCGCTCCGAGGAGCTGCTCAGCTTCGAAGCGGGCTACCGCTTCCACGAGCTCGACTGGCTGAACGCGGAGGTGTCGGCCTTCTGGTCCGACTACGAGGATGTCTCCGCCGTCGTTGGCCCTCTGCCTGCCGGGCCTTTCCTCTTCCAGAACGACACGAACATCAAGATCCGGGGTGCCGAGTTCGAGGTCACGGTCCTGCCGACCGACTGGCTGCGCGTCACGACGGGCTATTCGATCATCGACTTCGACGAGAACGGCGCGTTCAGCCCGCTCGCCCAGCCCCAGAGACGGACGCATCCGCAGCACCAGTTCGTGCTCCGGACCTTCTTCGAGCTCCCTGCGGACTTCGAGCTCGATGCGGCGCTCTTCTACGTCGACGGGCTGCCGGGTACGACGCCCACCCTGCGCTCGAACAACGTGACGCAATACGTGCGACTCGACCTGCGACTCGGATGGAAGCCCGTCGAGCATCTGGAGCTCTCGCTGGTCGGTCAGAACCTGACGGACGCACGGCATGCCGAGTTCAATGACGTGCAGTTCAACCAGTCGACGCAGGTGCCGCGCTCGGGCTATGCGAAGGTGATCATCGACTTCTAGCCGGCCAAGCACCGATTCCCCGCGACCGGCCGCGCTTCGAAAGGGGCGCGGCCGGCCCGCGTTCGGGGATCCGCCTGACGAGACGCGGCGCCATCGGATCGCTATTCTGCGGCGCCGGAGGAGAGCTCATGCCGATCGTCGAGGATGTGACCGCCCAGCTGAAGGACGCGATGAAGGCACGCGACGAGCGACGCCTCGCGACGCTCCGCTCCATGCGCACGGCCTTCCTGAACGAGATGAAGAAGGACGGGTCGGACTAACGTCTCGGACGAGGTCTGCGAGGCGCTGCTGCGCAAGCTCGAGAAGCAGCGCAAGGAGAGCATCGAAGCCTTCGAGAAGGCGCGGTCGCGACGAGATGGCGGCGGCCGAACGGGAAGAGCTGCGCGATCCTGCAGGAGTTCCTGCCCCAGCTCGCCGACGAGGCCCAGACCCGCGTCTGGGTCGAGGCGGCGATCGCCGAGACCGGGGCGCAGCGAGGCGCGCGACATGGGCCGCGTGATGGGCGCGCTCATGAAGGCGCACAAGGCCGAGATCGACGGGAACCTCGCGCGCGGTCTCGTTCAGGAGCTGCTCTCGCAGGGCTGATCCCGCACGGACATCGTCCGAGCGGACTCGACTGCGCGGGCTTCTTGTTATTCGGGCTTCTTGTTATTCGGGCTTCTTGTTATTCGGGATAGAAGCGGCTGATCGTCTCGATGATGCAGGCGGGGCGATCGTTGCCCTCGATCTCGATCGTGATCGTCACCTTGACCTGGATGCCGCCGTCCTTGGTCTCCTCGACCGAGGTGATCGTGCCCTTGCCGCGGATCTTCGAGCCGACGGGTACGGGCTGCGGAAAGCGGATCTTGTCGCAGCCGTAGTTCACACCCATCGAGACGGCCTGCACCTCCATCAGCTGGGGCAGGAAGAGATTGGCGAGGGAGGCCGTCAGGTAGCCGTGGGCGATCGGTGCACCGAAGGGCCCCGTCTTGGCCTTCTCCACGTCAACGTGGATCCACTGATGGTCGCCGGTGGCATCCGCGAAGGTGTTGATCCGCTGCTGGTCGATCAGGAGCCAATCGGTCGCGCCGAGATCCTCGCCGACGCAGTCCTTCAGTTCGTGCGGAGTCTTGAATACACGCATGGTCTTGCTCGGGCGCCTCCTGGCGATTGGACCCGTCGGGTCGAGTGACGGGCGGGCTAGAGGCCCAGGTGTTGGGCGACGCGCTCGCGGTGGTATGCGGGATCGCCCAGCCAGCTCTCGCTCGCTCGCGCGCGCTTGAAATGCAGGTGCGGGTCGTACTCCCAGGTGAAGCCGACGCCGCCGTGGATCTGGATGTTCTCGGCAGCGCATTCGAAATACGCCTCGGAGCACCAGGCCTTCGCGAGTGACGCGTTCGAGGACAGATCGTCCGAGCCGTCGTCGGCGATGCAGGCCGCGTAGTAGAGCGCCGAGCGCGCCGACTCGACCGCGATCATCATGTCGGCGCACTTGTGCTTGATCGCCTGGAAGGAGCCGATCGGTCGGCCGAACTGCTCGCGTTCCTTCGCGTATTCGACCGCCATGTCGAGGCATCGCTGCGCGCCGCCGACCTGCTCGGCGGCCAGCGCGATCGCCGCGAGCATCGAGGCTACGCCGCAGGCCGGGCCAGGCCGCACCGGGCTCACCCAGACAGGCGGAGGCCTCGACGCGCACCGTCGATAACTCGATCTGCGCCAGGCGTCGAGTCTGGTCCATCGTCGGCAGGGCCTTGCGCGTGACGCCGGCCGCGTCCCCGTCGACCAGGAAGACGGAGAGTGCCGTCCTCGCCGGTCGTTCCGGGCGCGCGCGCCACGACCAGCAGGCGATCCGCGGAGTGGCCGTCGATCGACCCAGGCCTTCGCGCCTTCGAGGACGAAGCCGTCGCCGTCCGGCGTGGCGGTGGCCTCGATGCCCTCGGCGTCCCAGCGGCCGCTGGCTTCGGAGAAGGCGAGGGTGGCCGTGCAGCTGCCCTCGGCGATCGCCGGCAGGAGCTCCGCCTTCTGGGCGTCGCTCGCGACCTGCAGGATCGCGTTCGCGCCGAGCGCGACGGTCGAGAAGAAGGGCGCAGCACAGCAGCGCTTCGCCGATCGCCTCGAGCAGCACGACCAGGTCGACGTGTTCCGAGGCCCGAGACCGCCGTATTCCTCGGGAATGTGCACGCAGGTCCAGCCGAGCTCCGTCGCGATCTGCTCCCAGACCTTCTTGTCGTAGCCGAGCGGCGTCTCCATGGCGGAGCGGATCTGCTCCGGACCCGAGCGCTTCGTCGAGGAAGCTTCGCGCCATCGCCTGCAGCTCGAGCTGCTCTTCGCTGAATCGGAAATCCATCTCTCGTTCTCCGTCGTCGCTTCGTTCCGGGGCGCCGGATCAGCTCCCGTAGACCTTCTGGGGCGGCACCGCCTGGCTGATCAGCTCCATCACCTCGGCGCCGATCTCGTCGGGCGCCCACTTGGCCTTCTTGTCGTAGGTCGGTCCGTCACGCCAGCCGTCGGAGACGCCGATCAGGCCGCCCTTCACCTCGAAGACCCGACCCGTGACCTCGCGCGACTCCGGGCTGCCGAGCCAGACCACCAGCGGCGAGACGTTGCCGGGATGGCTCTCGTCGAAGCTGCCGTCTTCGGGCGGCTTCATGTCGGTGAAGATCGCCTCGGTCATGCGCGTGCGCGCGGCCGGCGCGATCGCGTTCGCGGTCACGCCGTAGCGGCCGAGCTCGGCGGCCTGCACCAGCGTCAGCGTCGCGATGCCGCCCTTGGCGGCGGAGTAGGTGGCCTGGCCGACGCTGCCCTGCAGGCCGGCACCGGAGCTGGTGTTGATGATCCGGGCATCGACCGTCTCGCCGGCCTTCGACTGCGCGCGCCAATGCTCGCAGGCGTGCCTGCTGATGCAGAAGTGGCCCTTCAGGTGGACGTCGATGACCGCGTCCCACTCCTCTTCGGAGGTCGACACGAACATGCGGTCGCGCAGGAAGCCGGCGTTGTTCACGACGACGTCGAGCCGGCCGAAGGTGTCGAGCGCCTGCTCGACGATGCGCTTGCCGGCCGCGAAGTCGGACACGCTGTCCGTATTGGCCGTGGCCTCGCCGCCCAGCTTGCGGATCTCTTCGGCGACCGACTCGGCGGGCCCTGCCGACCCGCCCTCGCCGTGATTCGACACACCGAGGTCGTTCACCACGACCTTCGCGCCCTTCGGCCGCGAAAGCGAGCGCGTGCTCGCGTCCGAGTCCGCCGCCCGCGCCGGTCACGATGACGACGCGTCCCTCACAGATGCCGCTCATGCGGAGATCCTTTCTTTCAAGCGCCTGGAGTCTAGAGCCGTTCGAGAATCGTGACGTTCGCCTGGCCGCCGCCTTCGCACATCGTCTGGAGCCCGTAGCGGCCGCCCGTGCGCTCGAGCTCGTTCAGCAGCGTGGTCATCAGCCGCGTGCCGGTCGCGCCGATCGGGTGCCCGAGCGCCATCGCGCCGCCGTTCACGTTGACCGTCGCCATGTCCCAGTCGAGCTCCTTCTGCCAGGCGAGCACGACCGAGGCGAAGGCCTCGTTGATCTCGACGAGGTCGATGTCGCTCTTGCTCATGCCCGCCTTCTCGAGGGCGCGCTCGGTCGCCGGGATCGGCGCGGTCAGCATGAAGATCGGATCGTCGCGCGAGCACCGAGAGGTGGTGGATGCGCGCCCGCGGCTTGAGGCCGTGATCCTTCGACCGCCTGCTCGGAGGCGATCAGCAGCGCCGGTCGCGCCGTCGGAGATCTGGCTCGCGAGCGCGGCGGTCAGGCGTCCGCCCTCGACCAGCGGCTTGAGGCTGGCCATCTTCTCGAGGTTCGGCTCGCGCAGGCCCTCGTCGTCGCTCGACGCCGGCCAGCGGCACGATCTCGTTCTCGAAGCGGCCTTCCTTCGTTGCGGCGATCGCGCGCAGGTGGCTGTTCGAGCGCGAAGCTGCTCCATGTCGTCGCGCGAGATGTCCCACTTCTCGGCGATCATCTCGGCGCCGCGGAACTGCGAGACCTCCTGCGTGCCGTAGCGCTCGACCCAGCCCTTCGAGCCCGAGAAGGGGTCCTCGAAGCCGAGGCTCGACGGCGCAGGTCATGGCCGACGAGATCGGGATCTGGCTCATGTTCTGCACGCCGCCGGCGACGATCAGGTCGCTGGTGCCGCTCATCACGCGCCTGGGCCGCGAAGTGCACCGCCTGCTGGGAGGAGCCGCATTGGCGGTCGATCGTGACGCCGGGGACATGCTCGGGCAGGCCCGCGGCCAGCCAGCAGGTGCGCGCGATGTCGCCGGCCTGGGAGCCGATCGTGTCGCAGCAGCCGAAGATCACGTCCTCGACCGCGCCGGGATCGACTGTCGTTGCGCTCGATCAGACGCCTTCAGCACGTGGGCGCCGAGATCGGCGGAATGCACGCCCGCGAGGCCTCCGCTTGCTTGCGGCCGACGGGCGTGCGCACTGCGTCGATGATATAGGCCTCAGCCATTCTCGTTCTCCGGTCGCCGTCAGGATCCTGCGCGGGGATCGGTGTCGCGTCTTGCGGACGACCGACCGTGGAGTCGGCCGGACTCGACTGTTCGCGCCCGAAGGCGCGGGTGCGCCGTTCAGCGCGTGCAGATCACCGACGAGCCGTGGCCGAAGAGGCCCTGGTTGGCGGTGATGCCGACCTTCGCGCCCTCGACCTGGCGCTCGCCGGCCTGGCCGCGCAGCTGCCAGGTGAGCTCGCAGACCTGCGCGATGGCCTGGGCCGGCACGGCTTCGCCGAAGCAGGCGAGCCCGCCGCTCGGGTTCACCGGGATCCGTCCGCCGATGGTCGTGTCTCGCCGCGCGCAGCAGCTTCTCGGCTTCGCCGGGCTTGCACAGGCCGATGTTCTCGTACCAGTCGAGCTCGAGCGCCGACGAGAGGTCGTAGACCTCGGCCAGGACAGGTCCTCCGGGCCGATGCCCGCCTCCTCGTAGGCGGCATAGGCGATCGAGTCCGGAAGCTTCGGTCGGGCGCCGGAACGCCCGCCGCCGAGTCGGTCGCGAAGTTCGGCATGTCGATCACCGTCTGCGGGAAGGTCGGCGAGATCGTCGAGACGCCGGAGATGCGCACCGGATTCTCGATGCCCTGCTTCTTCGCGTAATCCATCGAGGTGAGGACCAGCGCCGCGCCGCCGTCGCTGGTCGCGCAGATCTCGAAGCAGGCGCAGCGGGCTCGGCGACCATCGGGGAGGCCAGCACTTCCTCTTCGGTGAAGATCTTCTTGTAGCGGGCGTTCGGGTTCGTGAGGCCGTGCTGCGTGTTCTTGACCTTGACGTGGGCGAAGTCCTGCTCGGTGGCGCCGTAGAGGTCCATGCGGCGCTGCGCGTAGAGGCCGAAGTAGGTCGGGTTGGTCGCGCCCAGCAGGCGGAAGCGCAGCCAGTCGGGATCGAGGGTCGCGCTCGCCCTTGTTCGGGGCGAGGAAGCCCTTGGGCGTGGTGTCGGCGCCGACCACGAGCGACGACGTCGCACATGCCGGCCAGGATTCGCGTGCGCGCGATGTCGATCGCCTGGGCGCCCGTGGCGCAGGCGGCGTAGCAGCTCGCGATCGGAATGCCGGTCCAGCCCATCGCCTGGGCGAAGGTCGCACCCGCGACGTAGCCCGGGTAGCCGTTGCGCATCGTGTCGCCGCCGACCACGAAGTGGACGTCCTTCCACTCGAGGCCGGCGTCCTTGAGGGCGTCCTTGATCGCCATGCACGCCGTACTCGACGAAGTTCCGGCCCCACTTGCCCCAGGGATGCATGCCCGCACCGAGGATCGCGACTTCGTTCTTGCTCATCTTTCTCTCTCCTCACCCGCTCGGACAGGCGTTGAAGTCTCTGCTCGTGCCGGGTCCTGCTCTGCGATGCTCGAACCCGACCTTGCTTCCCGATCGGGCCTGCGACCGGATCCCGGCGCGCCCGTCGGTCGGGTCTGACCGGTGAGGGCTTCGCCCTCACTGACCGCCGGCTTCCACTTCCAGACCATGTACTCGTTCTCGTCGTCTTCGTAGAGCGTTCCGAGCACGAGCTCCATCTCCTGTCCGACCTCGATCGAGCCGGGATCGACGCCGGCGGCGAGCTGCCCGAGCACGACCATGCTTCTCCTCGGTCAGCTCGACCGCCGCGACCGTGTAGGGCACGAAGGGGTCGCGGCGAGACGTAGGGCTCGGGCGGCTGGTAGTGGTTGCGTCGTGTACGACCAGAGCTTGCCGCGGTGCGAGAGCGCGACCTCCTCGAACTCGCGTCGGCATGCAGCCCGGCGCGCGGCAGATGGCGACGTCCTTCGGGAAGAAGTAGGTGCCGCTCTGCCTCGTCGCGGCAGCCGAGCAGCTGCGGGTTCGTCTCGTCCATCGTGAACCAGCCCTCGATGGCGGGGACGCGTTTCTTGGCGTGCTCATGTCCACTGACTCCTTGTCTTCGTTCTGCGGTCGTTCGGATTCCGGTCGTGACGCCGCCGTGCGGCCGATCCGGGCGATTACCCCGGCCGGGCGTGATCCTTCAGCCGGCCTGGGAAACAGCGGCTGTGAAGCCGAAGCTCTCCGCGGGCAGCGTGTCCGTCGATGACGGCATCGGCGACGCGCTCGCGGTGCCAGGCGTCGTCGCCCCAGGCGAGGTCGAGCGACCAGGCCCGCCGCATCCAGACGTGCAGGTCCTGCTCCCAGGTGTAGCCGATGGCGCCGTGGACCTGGAGCGAGGTCGTGGCCGCGTCGAGCGCCGCCTCTCCGGCCGCGATCTTGGCCATCGAGACGTCGACGACGCGCGTCGCCGTATGCCGCGGCCACCGAATGCGCCGCGCGGTCGACCACGGCGCGCGCGTACTCGAGCTTCACCTTGACGTTGGCGAGCCTGTGCTTGACGGCCTGGAAGGTGCCGATCGCCACGCCGAACTGCTTGCGCTCGCTCGCGTAGATCGACGCGCCATCTCGATCAGCTGCTCGCAGACGCCGAGCTGCTGCGCCGCGCAGGCGAGCGCGCCGCGGTCGAGGGCCGCCGTCTCGAGCGCGATCGGCGTCGGCGCCGCTGGCGATCGCGGGCGTCGGCTTCGGCTCGAAGTCGACGCGTGACAGAGCTTCTGCGACGGATCGTTCGATTTCTGCGGCGTGATGCGGGCCTCGTCGCTGCGGAACGGCGTGGAGCGCGTCGCCGCGGCGCAGCAGCAGCAGGTCGGCGACGTGGGCGTCGGCGACGAAGCGGCTGCAGTCGGGTGGCCGACCGCGACGATCGCCTCGCCGGCCGCGATCTTCGGCAGCCAGCTCCGCGCCAGCGCCTCGCCGCCGACACTCGCGCAGCAGCGGGCACCGCGACGGCGGCGGTGGCGACGACGGGCTCGGCGAGCGCGGCGCGGCCGACCTCTTCGAGCACGAGCACGAGGTCGATCTCGTCCATGCCGAGGCCGCCGTGCTCTTCGGGGACCAGCAGGCCCGGCAGGCCGATCTCGGCGAGCTTCGCCCAGAACTCGGGCGAGCGTCCGGTCTCGGTCTCCCACAGCGCGCGCACGAACTCGACGGGGCACTCGCCCTGCGAGGAAGTCGCGAACGGTCTGCTGGCAGCAGTCGCTGGTCTTCGGTGAAGTGGAATTCCATGGTCGATCTCCTCGTCGCTACTTCCGCGGCAGGCCGAGGATGCGCTCGGCGATGATGTTGCGCTGGATCTCGTTGGTGCCGGCGTAGATCGGGCCGGCCAGCGCGAAGATGTAGCCGTCGAGCCACTCGCCGACGTCGCCGGCGCCGGGCGAGCCGGGCAGCAGCTCCGCCGCGGTGCGCCGAGCAGCTCGAGCGCCGTCTCGTGCATCTTCGATGTCGAGCTCGCACCAGAAGATCTTGTTGAGGCTCGCCTCGGCGCCGATCTTGCCGCCGGCCAGCAGCCGCGACACCGTCTGGTAGGTGTTCAGCGTGTAGGCCTCGGCGTCCATCCAGCAGCGCGCGACGCGGTCGCGCAGCGCCGGGTCGACGTACGGCGCCGCTCGCGACGGTCTTCTTGTAGAGCTCGACCAGCTTGCGGGCGGTGTTCTGGAAGCGCGCCGGGCTGCGCAGCATCAGGCCGCGCTCGAAGCCTGCCGTCGCCATCGCGACGTTCCAGCCCTCGCCCTCCTCGCCGAGCTGATTGCTCGATCGGCACCCGCGCGTCGTCGAAGAAGACCTCGGCGAAGGCCGTCTTGCCGTTGAGCTTCTCGATCGGCCGCACGGTGACGCCGGGCGTGTCGAGCGGCACGAGGATGAAGGTGAGGCCCTTGTGGCGGCTCGAGTCGGGATCGGTGCGGAACATGCCGAAGAGCCAGTGGGCGAAGGCGCCGCGGCTGGCCCAGGTCTTCTGGCCGTTGATCACGAAATGGTCGCCGTCGCTGATCGCGGTGGCCTGGATGTTGGCCATGTCGCTGCCGGCGTTCGGCTCGCTCCAGCCCTGCGCCCAGACCTCTTCGCTCGAGGCCATCTTCGGCAGGAAGCGCGCCTTCTGCTCCGGGGTGCCGACCTCCATGATGGTCGGGCCGAGCAGGAAGATGCCGTTCTGGTTGACGCGGCCCGGCGCGCCGGCGCGGTAGTACTCCTCTTCGAAGATCAGCCACTCGAGCAGGTTGGCGCCGCGACCGCCGTACTCGACCGGCCACGGCACCATCGCGAAGCCGCCGGCGTGCAGCTTCTTCTCCCACTCGCGGTGGGCCTCGAAGCCTTCCTTCGTGTCGAAGGAGGGGAGCTTGCTCCTTGGGTGCGTTGGCTTCGAGCCAGCTGCGGGCCTCCTTGCGGAAGGCCTCTTGCTCCGGGGTGTAGGTCAGGTCCATGTCTTTTCCTTCTGGGATGAGGAGGCGCGGATTCCGGGTCCGCTCGCTCGCGGGCGGCGCTAGAACTTCGCGTCGCGCTTCTCGACGAATGCGTTGCGGGCTTCCTGGCTGTCGGGCGTCGTGTAGAGCTCGAGCGTGAAGCCCTGCTCGAAGCGGTAGCTCTTCTTGACGTCGAGGACTTCGATGCCGTTGGCGGCCGCCTTGCCCAGCCGTAGCGCGGTCGGGCTCTTGGCGGCGATCGCGCGTGCGACCCCCATCGCTTCGTCGCGCAGCTTCTCGCGTGGCACGACCGACTCGCAGCCGCCGAGCCGTAGAGCTCGTCGGCGTCGATCGCCTCGCAGGTGAAGAGCATGCGCCGCGCCTTCTGCACGCCGACCAGGCGCATCAGGTGCGTCATCGCGCCCAGCGCGCCGCGGTCGATCTCGGGCAGCTGGAAGGTCGCGTCCTCGGACGCGATCACGATGTCCGCGGCGCCGGAGATGCCGATGCCGCCGCCGATGCAGAAGCCGTGGACCGCGGAGATCACCGGCACCGGGCAGTCGTAGACGGCGGCGAAGCTGTCGTAGCAGCCGCGGTTCACGTCGACGATCATGGTCGCCGTCGGCGGCGAGCTCCTTGATGTCGACGCCGGCCTGGAAGCCGCGGCCCTCGGCGCGGATCACCACGCAGTTCACGTCGTCGCGCTCGCCCGAGCGCCGTCATCTTGTCGGCGAACTCGCGCCAGCCCGCGTTGTCCGAGCGCGTTGACGGGCGGCGCATTGATGATCAGCTCTCGCCGACGCCGTCCTGGATTTCCACATCGATTGCCATGTTCTGCTGCTCCGAGCCGCTCAACTGGTGCGGCCATTAGGCGTTTGCGTTCGAGACGTCGCTCCCTCGCTACCCGCAGAGGCGCTTCAGTGTCTGCTCGGCCTCCTCGACGATGCGCCGCACGAGCTCGTCGCAGGTCGGCCGGTCGTCGATCACGCCGGCGACCGTGCCGCTGGCCAGGTAGCCGTTCACCGGGTCGCCGTCCGCGACTGGCCGATCCGGGCCAGGATCGGGGCGTTGGCGGCCATGATCATCTGGGCGTTGGTGAGCTTCTCGTTGCGGCGCATCGCGAGGCCGCTGCGCAGCAGGTCCGGGATCGAGGCGCCCGTCTCGCGCCGCAGCGCGAGCGCGTTCTTGAGGGCCATCCACAGCTTGCGCACGGGCCTGCACTCTCGAGCTTTCGCAGCAGCTCGTTCGCGACCATGCGTTGGGGCAGGCCGTCGAGGGCGGTGCTCACGACGATGTCGTTCATGTCCGCGCGCTGATAGCGCTCGAAGCTGACGGCCGGGATCGGGCTCTCGGCGGTCATCAGGAAGCGCGTGCCCATGGCAACGCCCTCGCAGCCGAAGGCCAGCGCGGCGACCAGGCCGCGGCCGTCCTTGAAGCCACCCGCGGCCACTACGGGCACGGAGACCGCGTCGGCGGCCGCGGGCACCAGCAGCGAGGTGGGCGTCGAGCCGGTGTGGCCACCGCCTTCGCTGCCCTGCACGATGATGATGTCGGCGCCGAGCTGCTCGGCCTTCGGGGCGTGCTTCACGGCGCCGCAGGTCGGCACGCAGACGACGCCGCCGTCCTTGAGGCGCTGGATCAGGGCGGCGTTCGGCGCGCGGTTGTAGCCGGCGGCGCGCACGCCCTGGCGAATGATCGCCTCGGAGATCACCTCGGCGCCCGGCGCATCCATCAGGAAGTTCACGCCGAAGGGCCGATCCGTCAGCTTCTTGATCTCGAGGATCGCGGCCTCGACCTCCGGCGGCGGGATCGTGGCGGCGGCGAGAAAGCCGAAGGCGCCCGCGTTGCAGGCGGCTGCCACCAGTGGCGGCTCCGCGACCCAGCCCATGCCCGTCTGGATGATCGGGTAGTCGCAGCCGAGCAACTCGGTGACGCGTGTCTTGAGCGGATTGGGCAAGCTGGGGGGCTCCCATCGGCAGAGCGTCGGCTTCCGCCGTCACGCTTCTCCCGGTGTGTTATTCGGGGTTCGGAACTTCACGTCCGAGGAACCCCTTCGGGTCGATCTCGTTCCGGATCAGCGAGAGCTCCTCTGCCGTCGGCATCCGCGTCTCCGGGACGTCGCCCTCGATGGTCAGCTCGAAGCCGGTGTTCTCGACGACCTGATCGACGCTGACGCCGGGATGGACGGACTTGAGCCGCATGCTCTTGTCGGGTGTCTTGAAGTCGTAGACGGCGAGGTTGGAGATCACGAAGCGGATGTCGTGTCCGCGGGTCGAGGCGGGATTCAGCTTCGCCGCGCGATCGTTGCCGACGCCCGAGACGACGTCCACCTTCGGGACGAAGACCTTGGCCGTCTGGTTGGCGACCCAGTAGCTGGTGGTATGCGAGATGGTGTTGCCGGGTGCGCCGCGCATGCCGAGCAGCTGGGCCTTGGGCTTGCTGTGCTCGCCGATGCAGGCAAAGTTGTGGTTGCCGAAACGGTCGATCTGGCTGGCCGCCATGATCACGTGACGGTTTCCGTTCCAGAGGTGGTCGAAGATCGCCCGAAAGGGAAGCCAGGCTTCGACCACCAGCTCGTGGCCGGGCCCGGAGACCGGGTTCGGCTCGTCCACGACCGTACAGACGCCATCGGTCATGAGCAGGTCGGGCTCGAAGGTGGCCTTGGCCAGCCGGGCGCCAATCGCGGGCGCCGTGCCGAAGCAGCTGGCCAGGATCTCGCCGTTGCCCCGGAACGCGTCGGCACACGCGATCGCGCAGATCTCACCTCTTGTTGCAGACGGGGTCGCGTCACTCATCGCTTCGCCACGGCCTCCTGGTACTCGGCTTCGCTCTCGAGGTCGAGGTAGGTCTTCTTGAATTCGAGCCAGGCGTCTTCGTCCTTGGCGGTCGCGGCATATTCCTTCTGGAAGGCTTCGTCCCGATCATAGTCGGGCGGGCATTCGGTGAAGTGCGCGCCGTTCGGAGCCTCGATCACGCCGTCCACCATCGTGCGATTGATGATGCGCGTCTGGAGCGGCCCTTCGTTCGCCATGTCCGCGGTCGCCATGATCTTCTCGACCGTCATGAAGCGTCGCTTTGCCGCGCGGCAGTACATGTCGTCGAAATACGGATCGGGGCCGAGGTACTGGCCATTGCCTCGCACGTCGCCGCGGTTCATGTGGATGAAGGCCACGTCGAGCTCGAGGGCCGGCATCGCGACCAGCTCCTCGCCGTCGTCATAGGGCGACTTCACGAGCTTGATGTCGGGATTGATCGTGAGCACGTCGGATCCCAGACCCGAGCGCGTGGGCAGGAAGGGCAGCTTGTGGGAGGCCGCGAGCAGCCCCCATTGCAGCATGCCCTCGTCGAGCTCGGCCGCCTTGATCGCGCCGGCCTGGCGCGCCTTGCGGAAATGCGGCTCGAGCGCGATCGAGTCGAGGGAGACGAAGCCGTAGATCAGCTTGTCGATCTTGCCGGCATTGCAGAGCAGCCCGACCTCGGGGCCGCCATAGGTCACGACCGTGAGGTCCTTGACGCTCGATCGCAGGATCTCGCGCACGATCGACATCGGCTTGCGTCGCGAGCCCCAGCCCCCGATGCCGATCGTCATCCCGTCTCGGAGCTCCGAGACGGCCTCGCGCTCCGTCGTCCGCTTGTCCATGTATTTCCTTTATCGTTCGAGATCTTCGTCGGCGATCGATGTTCCGCTCGTCGATGCGCTCGGCTTGTCGTCGTTGGCCCGTGGGTCCATCGGGTTCGAACGCGAAGCCGACCCGAGGCTGGATTGTAAGGAAGCCGGTGTGGTTGCTTCCGCTGATCCGGCTCCGATCCACGAGAGGCGAAGGGCACGCGGCAATCATCCGCCCTCATCCGCCCTCATCCGCCCTCATCCGCCCTCGGGCTCCCGCGGGTCGGTCATCTGCCTCGGCGGATGCCCAGATCGCGTCGTCCAATCCTATCGAGACGCGAGTATCATAACGATACGTTCCGTATCTATCTAGCCCTCGAGCGGGGCTCCAACCGGGCTCACCGCCGCCAGAACCGCGGCACGACGAGCGCGATCAGGGCGAAGAATTCGAGGCGGCCGAGCCACATCAGCAGCACCATGACCAGCTTCTGCCAGCCCGCGAAGAAGGCGAAGTTCTCCATCGGGCCGACGCCGGCCAGGCCGGGACCGATATTGGAGAGAGTGGCGAGGGAGGCGGTCGCGGCGGTCAGGATGTCGATGCCGCCGAAGGTCAGCAGCAGGGCGCCGACGCCCCAGCCGAGGATCCAGAGCATCAGCAGCGCCGTCACCGCGCGAGCGGACTCCTCGGGCACGATCTGGTCGCCGACCGCGATCGCCACCACCGAGTTCGGGCTGAAGGTGAGGTAGACCTCGCGCATCGCGACCTTCCCCCCGATCAGCATGCGGATGATCTTCGTGCCTCCGGCGGTCGATCCCGCACAGCCACCCGACAGCATCAGCGCCACCAGGATCCCGTGGGAAAGACCCGGCCAGAGCGCGAAGTCCGCGGTCGCGAAGCCCGTCGTCGTCACGATCGAGACGACCTGGAAGGCCGAGTCGAAGAGCGCGACCCCTGCATCCGGAATCTGGTCGACGAGGAAGACGTCGATCGCGATCAGGATCGAGGCCAGAGCGACCAGCGACAGGTAGACCCGCAGCTCCGTGTCCCGAAAGGAAAGCGTATCGCGGCGACTCGCGAGGCTGTGATAGAGCGAGAAGTTGACGCCCGCCGCGAGCATGAAGATCAGGATCACCGCCTGCACGGGCCGCGAGAAATGCGCGGCCGAGTCCGCATACGGGGAGAAGCCGCCCGTCGAGACCGTCGAGAAGGTGTGGGTCACGGCGTCGAAGAAGCTGGTTCCCAGGAGCAGCATCAGCAGCATCTGGGTGAGGGTGATCGCCAGGTAGATGCGGAAGAGAGCGACGGCCGTCTCGTGTACTCGGGCGTGCATGATCTCGGCCTTGGGACCCGGCACCTCGAGCTTGAAGAGGAAGCGGGCGCCGGGGCCGAGCTCGGAGAGCAGCGCGACGAAGAGCACGACGATGCCGATGCCGCCCAGCCACTGGGTCATGCTGCGCCAGAGCAGGATCGCGGCGGGAACGGCTTCGATGTCACGGAGGATCGACGCACCGGTCGTGGTGAAGCCCGAGGCAGACTCGAAGAGGGCGTCGATCGGGCTCGGGATCGCACCGCTCACGACGTAGGGAATGGCGCCTCCGATCGAGGCCAGCAGCCAGGCGCCTACGACGACCAGCACGCCTTCGCGGCGGTAGAGCTCTCCCTCCACGTTGCCGAAGGCGCGCAGCAGGAGACCGGTGACCGCGCAGGACGCTGCGCCGGCGAGGAGGCCGGTGGCGGCCTCGGCGTCGAAGGGAAACAGGCACCACGGGAGCGGAGCCAGCTGCGCCCCGGCCAGCACGAAGAGCACGAGCCCGAGCATCTGGATGACCCGACGGAAGTTCACGCGCGCTCCTAATCCAGATCGGAGCCGGGGAAGAGCAGCTGGGCGATGCCGGCCTCTTCGCGCCGCAGGAACAGGATCACGTCGTCGCCGACTTCGAGGCGGAATCCACCGCGCGGAATCCGGGCTCGGCCATCGCGCACGACGGCGGCGACGAGCAATCCTTGCGGTATCTCGATGTTCTCGAGCAGCCCGCCGGCTGCGGCGCTCTGGGCGGCCACCTTGCGCTGGACGAAGGCGGCCGAGCCGCTGTCGAAGGACACGATGTGGGACTCGTAGTTGTTGTCGATGTAGTTCTGGATCCGCTCGGCCGCGATCGTGCGGGGCGAGACGACGTCGAGCAGCGCGACCTTGCGCCAGAGCGACGAGGTGTCGCTCTTCTGCACGAGCGCGGTCAGGCGCTGGGCGCCCAGCTCCTGGGCGAGCAGGCAGGCCATCAGGTTGGTCTCGTCGTTGCCCGTCAGCGCGACGAAGGTCCGGGCATCGCCCACGCCCTCCGAGGCGAGCACGGACATGTCGGTCGCGTCCGCGTGCACGATCTCGTGCTTCGGGAACATCGCTGCCAGCGTCTCGGCACGCGGCCGATCGACCTCGATGACCTTGATGCGGGAGGCCTGGCCATGGAGTCCATGGATCACCGCCTCGGCGGTGGCCCCGCCGCCCGCGATCACGACCAGGCCGAGACTTCGCGAATGACGGCTCACCTGGTACTCGAAGTCGTCGATGGCCTCCGGCGTGCCGATCACGAGCGCGTCGTCGCCGACCTGCGCACGGTCGTTGCCGGTTGGAACCACGAGTCGCTCCTTCGAGATGAAGGCGAGCACCAGACATTCCTTCGGCAGGTTGGCCTGGGACAGGGGCCGCTCCACCAGGATCGAGCCTTCCTCGATGGCGGTGCGGCGAACCTGGAGCGCACCGCCGGCGATGTACTCGATCTCGACGGTGTTGTAGCCGAGCAGGTGGTTGAGGATCTGGGTGGTCGTGAGCAGCTGGGTCGACAGCAGCAGGTCGGCCTGGAAGGTCTTCGCGTAGACGCGGCCATATTGCGTGACGTCCTCGGAGGTCTTGACGCGCACGACGGTGCGGGGCGCGCCCACGCTCTTGGCCAGCAGGGAGGCGGCGAGATTGGCTTCGTCCGACGAGCTCGCCGCCACGAAGAGGTCGCATTTGTCGACGCCCGCCGCGTGCAGCGTCGGGATGTGGCTGCCGTTGCCCAGCACGAAGGCCACGTCGAGCTGGTCCTCGACCATGCTTCGCATCCGGGGGTCGCTGTCGATCAGCGTGACGATCTGGCCCGAGGCCGAGAGCGTGCGCGCCAGGTAGCGGCCGACCTCGCCGGCACCCATGATCACGAATCTGCGTTCAGCCATGGATCATCCCATCACCCGTCGACCCATCATCCGTTCGCAAAGCGGCGAGCGAGCTGGCCGGCCAGACCGACGTATCGTTCCGGGGTGAGGGCGAGCAGTCGGTCGCGGGCGTCGGCGGGAAGATCGAGCGTTGCGATGAACTCCGCCAGACGTGGCGCGTCGATTTCCTGCCCTCGTGTGAGCGCTTTGAGCTTCTCGTAGGGCTCTTCGATCCCGTGCCTTCGCATCACGGTCTGGATGGCCTCGGCGAGCACCGCCTGATTGGCCACGAGATCCGCGGTGATCCGATCGGGGTCGACGGCGAGCTTGTCCAGACCGCGCCGCGTCGATCGGATCGCGAGCACGCCGTGACCGATTCCCAGTCCCAGGTTGCGCAGCGCCGTCGAGTCCGACAGGTCGCGCTGCCAGCGCGACACCGGGAGCTTCTCCGCCAGATGACCGAGCACGGCATTGGCGAGCCCGAGATTGCCCTCGGCGTTTTCGAAGTCGATCGGGTTCACCTTGTGGGGCATCGTCGACGAGCCCACCTCGCCCTCGACGAGCCGCTGCTTGAAGTACCCGATCGAGATGTAGCTCCAGAGATCGCGCGCGAGATCGAGCACGATCGTATTCGCGCGGATCAGGGCGTGGAAGAGCTCGGCGATCCAGTCGTGCGGCTCGATCTGGGTCGTCATCGGATTCCAGGCCAGCCCGAGCGATTCGACGAACGCGCGCGTGTGCTCCTCCCAATCGACCTCGGGATAGCTGGCGACGTGCGCGGCATAGCTGCCCACCGCACCGTTGGCCTTGCCGAGGATTTCGATCGCTGCGATGCCGTCGCGCTGGCGCACGAGTCGGGCCCCCACGTTGGCGATCTCCTTGCCCAGCGTCGTCGGCGTGGCGGGCTGTCCGTGGGTCCGCGAGAGCATGGCCCGGTCGGCGTGGCTGCCCGCCAGCTGTCGCAGCTTCTCGATCAACCGATCGATTTCGGGGAGCACGACCTCGTCGCGAACCTGCTTGCACATCATCGCGTAGGCCAGGTTGTTGATGTCTTCGGAGGTGCATGCGAAGTGCACGAACTCGAGCGCCGGGGCGAGCTCCGCGTGGCTCGAGAGCCGCTGCTTGATCCAGTATTCGACCGCCTTCACGTCGTGGTTCGTGGTCGCTTCGATCGCCCGGATCGCCGCGGCATCCTCGACCCCGAAGTCCGCGAGCAGCGTCTCGAGCGCTCCGCGAGCGTTCTCGGAGAGGGGGGGGACCTCGACGATCTCCGGCGCTGCCGCCAGCGCCTCGAGCCAGCGGATCTCCACGATCACGCGATAGCGGATCAAACCGAACTCGCTCACGAAGGGGCGGAGGTCTGCGAGCCTGGCCTGATAGCGCCCGTCGAGCGGGGAGATGGCGAGCAGCGAGGCGTGTTCGGAGTCGGTCGGCATGATTTTCGCGAGTCCTCGGGGTCCGGCGGCGGTCCAGTTCGGGGCTTGGTGGTCTGGCTGGCGGTGGAACCGATCTCTGCGGCGGTGGCCTTCACAGAGCCGGTGGGGCTCGTCAGTCGAGCCAGGCCCGGGCGTTGCGGAAGAGACGGATCCAGGGCGCGTCGTCGCTCCAGTCGTCGGGGTGCCAGGAATGCTGGACCGTGCGGAAGACGCGTTCGGGATGGGGCATCAGGATCGTGACCCGGCCGTCCGGGGTCGTGAGCGCGGTGATGCCGTCGGGCGATCCGTTTGGATTGGCGGGGTAGCGGGTCGCGACGCGGTCGTGCCCATCGACGAAGCGCGCAGCCACCAGGCCGGCTGCCTCGGCGCGGGCCTGGGCGTCGGTGTCGGCGAACTCCACGCGACCCTCGCCATGCGCGACGGCGATCGGGAGGCGCGCGCCGGCCATGTCGCGCAGCAGGATCGAGGGGCTCGGTTCGATCCGCACGAGCGAGAGGCGCGCCTCGAATTGCTCCGAACGATTGCGCCTGAAGCGCGGCCAGTCCTCGGCACCGGGGATCAGATCCTTCAGGTGCGAGAGCATCTGGCAGCCGTTGCAGACGCCGAGCGCGAAGCGCTTCGGATCGGCGAAGAAGCGCTCGAAGTCGTCGCGCAGTCGATCGTGGAAGAGGATCGACTTGGCCCAGCCGCCTCCGGCGCCGAGCACGTCGCCGTAGGAGAAGCCGCCGCAGGCGACCAGGCCCGCGAAGCCTTCGAGCGTTCGGTGGCCCGCCATCAGGTCGCTCATGTGGACGTCGATCGCATCGAAGCCGGCGCGATCGAAGGCCGCGGCCATCTCGATCTGTCCGTTCACGCCCTGCTCGCGCAGGATCGCGATCTGCGGCCGTGTCTTGCCCGCGATGTTGAAGGCCGGGTCGGAGGGCGCGAGATCGAAGGGGACGAAGGCCGTGAGTCCCGGATCGTCGGGATCGCAACGCGCTTCGTTCTCTTCGTCGGCGCAGGTCGGATCGTCACGCAGCCGCTGGATGCGCCAGGTCGTGTCGGACCAATCGCGTCGAAGCGCGTCGCGCGCCGCGTCGAGCACGGGCCGCCCCTCCTCGAGGAAGACGATCTGGTCATCGTCGCGGGTCCGGCCGATGCGGTGGAGCGCCTCAGCGAGCCCGGTCTGGGCGAAAGCCCGCGTGATCTCTTCGAGATCGCGGGTGCGGATCTGGACGACGGCGCCCAGCTCTTCCGTGAAGAGCTTGCCGATGGTCGAGCCCGGCAGGCTGCCGAGCTCGATCTCGAGGCCGGTGCCCCCGGCGAAGGCCATCTCGACCAACGTGGCGAAGAGCCCGCCATCCGATCGGTCGTGATAGGCGAGCAGCTTTTGCTGCCGGAGCAATCTCTGGATCGCCTCGAAGAAGCCCCGTAGCCGAGCCGGGTCGTCGAGATCCGGAGGCTCGTGGCCGATGGCTCCGTGGACCTGGGCGAGTGCCGAGGCGCCGAGGCGATTCCGGCCGAACCCGAGGTCGACCAGCAGGAGCTCGGTGTCCGCCTCGCGTCTCAGCTCCGGGGTCAGCGCGAGTCGCGCGTCGTCGACCGGCGCGAAGCCCGTGACGATCAGCGAGAGCGGCGAGGTCACCGCGCGCTCCTCGCCGTCTTCGTCCCAGACCGTGCGCATCGACATCGAGTCCTTGCCCACCGGAATCGCGATCCCGAGGTCCGGGCAGAGCTCGAGCCCGACGGTCTCGACCGCGTCGTAGAGCCGTGCGTCCTCGCCGACGTAGCCGGCAGGCGCCATCCAGTTCGCGGAGAGTCGGATCAGCGAGAGCGACGGGATCGGGGCGGACGCGAGATTGGTCAGCGTCTCGCCGATCGTCATGCGAGCCGCCGCGCGCGCGTCGAGCAGCGCCACCGGCGTTCGCTCGCCGATCGCCATCGCTTCGCCCGTGAACGTCGCATAGCCGCCGGTCGTGATCGCCGCGTCCGCCACCGGGACCTGCCAGGGGCCGACCATCTGGTCGCGGGCGACCAGGCCCGTGACCGTGCGGTCGCCGATCGAGATCAGGAAGGTCTTGTCGCCGACCGTCGGCAGCTGAAGGACCCGGCGCGCGGCCTCGGCGGGGTCGAGTGTGTCGGCCTCGAAGTCTTCGCGGGGCTTCTCTGCGCGCTTCACGTCGCGATGCATCTTGGGCGGCTTGTCGAGGATCACGGCCAGGGGGACGTCGATCGGTTGCTGGACGCGTCGACCGTCCTCGTTGCCCGCGCCGCTCGCTCCGCTTGGCGACGGCGGCGAGAAATGCGGGTCTTCGACGAGCAGATGGCGTTCGGTGGTGGCCTCGCCGACGACCGCGAAAGGACATCGCTCTCGCCGACAGATCGCTTCGAACTCCTCGATCCGATTCGCCGGAACCGTCAGGACGTAGCGCTCCTGCGCCTCGTTGCACCAGATCTCGAGCGGGCTCATGCCGGGCTCGTCGTTCGGGATGCGGCGCAGGTCGATGCGGCCGCCGAGCTCGCTCTGGTCGAGCAGCTCGGGCAGGGCATTCGAGAGCCCGCCGGCCCCCACGTCGTGAATCGAGAGGATCGGATTGTCTTCACCCAGCGCCACGCAGCGGTCGATCACCTCCTGGCAGCGTCGCTCGATCTCGGGGTTGCCACGCTGGACGGAGGCGAAGTCGAGGTCTTCGGCGCTGGTGCCGGTCGCCATCGACGAGGCGGCGCCCCCGCCGAGCCCGATCAGCATCGCCGGGCCGCCGAGCACCACGACCCGCGCGCCGGCCGGAGCGATCTGCTTGTCGACGTGCATCGGGCGCACGTTGCCGAGACCGCCCGCCAGCATGATCGGCTTGTGGTAGCCGCGCACCTCGGGTCCCGCGGCGCCCTGGATCTCCTGGCAGTAGGTCCGGAAGTAGCCCGCGAGATTGGGCCGACCGAACTCGTTGTTGAAGGCGGCGGCGCCGATCGGGCCTTCGATCATGATGTCGAGGGCCGACGCGATCCGGCCAGGCTTGCCCGGATCGATCTCCCAGGGCTTCCGCGCATCCGGGAGCAGCAGGTTCGAGACCGAGAAGCCCGCGAGCCCGGCCTTCGGCTTGCCGCCCCGGCCGGTGGCCCCTTCGTCGCGAATCTCCCCACCCGAGCCCGTGGCGGCCCCCGGAAACGGTGAGATCGCCGTCGGGTGGTTATGCGTCTCGACCTTCATGAGGATCTGCGCGGGCTCGTCGATCTGTTCGTAGCGTCCGGTGTCGGGGGCGGGCTGGAAGCGTCCGCCGTCTCCGCCGGCCACGACCGCGGCGTTGTCGGAGTAGGCCGAGAGCACGCCGTCCGGCGAGCGCTTCGTGGTGTTCCGGATCATCGAGAAGAGCGAGCAATCCTGCGTCTCGCCGTCGATCGTCCAGTCGGCGTTGAAGATCTTGTGACGGCAATGCTCGGAGTTGGCCTGCGCGAACATCATCAGCTCGACGTCGGTCGGGTTGCGCCGCAGCTCCCGGAAGGCGTCGACCAGGTAGTCGACCTCATCGGGCGCGAGGGCGAGCCCGAGATTGCGATCCGCCTCCCGGATCGCATCGTGGGCGCGGCCGAGCACGTCGACGGTCTCGAAGGGGGCGGGCTCGCTGCGGGCAAAGAGCTGCTCGGCCTGGCGCGCGTCGGCGAGCAGGCTCTCGGTCATGCGGTCGTGGATCGCGGGGCCGAGGGCCCAGGCCTCGCTCGAGTCCCGGAGGCCGTAGAAGCGGAAGAGAATGCCGCGCTCGACGCGCCGGACGCGCTCGAGCCCGCAGTTGCGCACGATCTCCGTCGCCTTCGAGGACCACGGCGAGATCGTTCCGAGGCGCGGGACCACGAGCAGCTCGACGGCACCCGGTGCCGGCGCGGACGGATCGATCGAGTCACGCAGCAGCGCGTGGAGTCGCCGGGTCTCCTCGGCGCTGGGCTCCCGCTCGGCGTCGAGGTCGACGAAGAAGACGAGCTCGGTTTCGAGATTCTCGAGCGCGGGTTGCACCGCGCGAAGGTTCACGAGCAGTCGCTGGCGTCGGGCGTCCGAATGGGCGGGAAGACCGCGCAGGGAAAACATCGGGGCCTCGGGATGACGCGCCGCGTCTCCACGAGAGCCCGTGCGGGGCGCTTGGAACGGCGTGAGCGGCCATCTGGTTATGCCACGTGTCCGAGAGGGATCTCCCGTGAGGGAGTGGGGGGACTCGGCTTGTCTACGATCTCGACGGTCGATTGCCCGGGATCGATTCTCGAGCCGGGGGCCGGAATCGCGGTCGAAGGAGCCGCTCGAGAGCGCAGCACCGCATCGGAGCAGCGCGACGATCAGAACGAGCCGGATTCTACGGCGTGTCGACTCTTCCGGCCAGACACGAGCGGGCCGAAAGCACGGGCCGGATCGGGGCCCGCGAGGATTCCGTGGGCCAGCGCGGTGTCCGGGCTACTCGAGCAGCCGGAGCACGATGCTGAGGTTGCTGTTGGCCTGGCCGATCACGGCGATCGCGGACTCCTGGATGATCTGATTGCGGGCCAACAGGGCACTCTCGAGCGCATAGTCGGCGTCCCGGATCCGCGATTCGGCAGCCGCGTTCGCTTCGATCCGAATGCCCAGCAAGCGCGATCGCGACTCGAGTCGGTTCTCGGCGCTCCCGAAGCGGGCCGCTAGAGCGCTCACCTCGCTGATGGCCGAGTCGAGCGTGTCGAGACCAGCTGCCGCACCGCTGGCCGTGGCGATGTCGAGGGAGTCGACTCCGATGGCCGTGCTGGTCGCGTCGACGCCCGACACCGTGATCGTGTCGTCGGCCGTCGTACCGACCGCGAGACGGACCTGGAGCGTGTCATCCGCGAGTGGATTGAACGCGCCAAAGGCGGTGGTCGCGGCGATCGCGTCGATGTCGGAGAGGATCGCCTGGAACTGACTGTCGAGCTGCGTTCGGGTCTGCCCCCCGAGTCCACCCGAGGCCGACTGGACGGCGAGGGCGCGCGCCTCCGAGAGCAGCGACGAGATCTCGCTCAATCCGCCCTGCGCGACTTGCGCGAGAGAGATGCCGTCCTGGGTGTTCAGCTGGGCGCGGCCGAGGCTGGCGATGTCCGCGCGGAAACGCTCGGAGATCGCGAGTCCCGCTGCGTCGTCCGAGGCGCGATTGATCCGGAGACCCGACGCGAGGCGCTCGCTCGCGCGGGCGATGTTGCTCTCCGCGCGTCGGAGCGAGCGGATCGCGCCCAGAGAGATTCCCGTCGAACCGATTCGAATGGACATACGCGGCCCCTGTTCGAGCCCTCGCTCGAAGCAGCACGGTCGCCCCCCAGGACCCTTCTCGATCGACCGCCTCGCAGGGCGGCCGTCGTTCGGCTTCGGCTTTCAACTTGAAACGGTGAAGAGGAAAGCCGCGTTTCATCGCGAAATGGAGCTTTCTCCCGAGAAGACGAGGCGCTGCCGTCACGCATTGCGGGCGCGCCACACGAGCAGCCTCGCGGGCCCACGACCGCCAGATTCGGGGCGCGCGTCAGGCTGACCGTTTCGCTCTCGCGCGTCAGGCGCCGAGTACCTCGAGCGTCACCCGCTTGCGACGGGCGGCGATGTCGGCCTCCGACTCTTCGATCAGGACTTCGTCGGGCTCGATCTCGAAGATCACCTGTCCGGCCTTCACGACCGCGCCATCCGAGTCCTTCAGGACGTTCTTCGTGACCGTTCCGGCAAAGGGCGCGAGCACCTTGTTGAACATCTTCATCACTTCGATGATGAAGAGCGGCTGGCCTTCCTCGAAGTGGTCTCCCTCGTCGACGAGGATCGGCAGGTGCGGCGCCTCGCGCGCATAGAAGGTGCCGCCCATCGGCGTCACGATCTCGTTCGCGCTGGCCTTCGGCGGCGGTGCCAGGGCACGGCGCAGGCTCTCCGCCCGCTCGTCGTCGAGGAAGGCTCGGGGAAGACGGGCTCGAGCGCGTCGTTGATCGCGATGTCGAGAAACCCGATCTGGATCCCGATCCGCGGAATCACGAGCAGCAGCGGCGCAGGCCGAGCTGGATAGCCGCGGTGCGCTGCCTGACAGGCCGCCCAGAGCTCGGCGTCGTCGCCGACCAGCTTCGGCTCGGGACCGCCCTCGAAGCGGGCGTTCAGTCTCGGCCAATCGCTCGCTCCGAAGGCCTCGGCCGCGCTCGGCGTAGAAGTCCGTCGCGTCTCGCAGGATCTCGTCGTCGTGCTGCCAGATCATCTCGCTCGCGGGCTTGCCGGGAGCGGTCTCCATGTGCAGGTAGTGGTAGAGCTCGGTCAGGAAACGAATCGGATTCTCGACGAATTCGACGTCCTTTCCGTCCCGCTTCCAGAGTCGACCGTCGGATGCAGTCCGAGGAATCCCGCCAGCGCGTGGGGGTCGCCGAGGAGTCGTCCGAGGGGGCGCAGCAGCAGCGTCTCCTGCGCAGCGAGCGCCTGCTTCGCGGCCTTGCTCGGCAAGCGTCCGCAGCAGCTCGAGCGCGGCCGATCGAGGTCGACGTCGCGCGCGATCTTCTGCGAGCGAGCCGACGGCGGCCAGGTAGGGCGCCATGAAGCGCGTGTTCGGCTTCATCATCGGCTCGAGGCCGAGCGTCCAGTTGACGAGCCCGTAGTGGAGCGGAAGCTGGTCTCGAGGTCGTCGCCGCGCAGCTCCATCCGGCGCAGGATCTCGGACAGGCGCTCGAGGTTGTGCGCGCGGCTCTCGCCGTCGCAGAGGATCAGCGCGATGTTCGAGTCGTAGGCGCCGGCGAGGTTGTAGTAGGCGAACGAGCCCGTGTCGGGATTGCGGGTGCCGATGCCCTGGTCGTCGCGATGCTCGTAGGGCGAGGGGCTGCGACCAGCCGCGGATCATGCCGCCGGCGTGCGGCTGCAGCGCTGCGTTGATGGCGTTCACGCGGATCTCGGCGCCCGAGACGGCGCGCGGAATGCGCTTGGGCTTCGGGCAGTCGCGGGCCGTGGAGCGCGAGCAGCACCATCGCCTCGATCAGTCGCTCGACGTCGAAGAACTCGGTCGGGTCGTCGGGGTTCGTGAACTTCAGCTGGTAGGCGAGCTCGGTGCACGCCGTGCTCCACCTGGATGCGGGTGTTCATCTCCATGAAGAAGTGGTCGAAGCCCTCGACGATGCACTCGAAGGTCGACACGCTGTCGAGGCCGACGCCCTCGCCGAAGCGCGCCGCGTCGGCCTCCATCGCGCGCAGCGTCTGGCGCGTCGCGCCTCGAGGGTCTCGCGCTTCGGGTTCGCCGTCGTCGCGCTGGATCGCGACTCGTCGAGCAGCTCCTCGGTCGAGCGAGAACTCGAGCTGCTTCTGCTCGCGCATCTGGATCGAGCAGTCGCGGCCGCCGAGGGAGATCGCACCAGTCGCCGTTGCCGATCACCTGGATCTCGTTGTGCCGGGTGGTCTCGAGGTTGAGCTCGATCAGGAAGTTCCGGTTCGAGCCGGGCTCGAGTGACCTTCTGCTCGGCCAGGATGTCCATCACCGCGTTGGCCGGCTCTGCGGGCTCTCGAGACCACGCGCTGGCCCTTGCCGCCGCCGCCGCCGATGCCTTGTAGCGGATGCGCTTGTCCGGGTACTGCTCCCAGATCTTCTGCGACCTCGCGCTCGGCCGTCGCTCTGCAGCTCCTCGATCGTCACGAGCTCGATCGACTTCGCGTAGCCGGCCTGGAGCAGGGCTCGGCGTTCTCGTCGAGCTCGGGCGCGCGTCCCACGTCGAAGCGCAAGGCCGTGCTCGCTTGGCGAGCTTCTCGAGGGCCTGCGCGATCGCCGGCCTGGTCGAGCAGCGCCAGGGCCGAGACGTTGTCGATGCCCGGGATCACGGCGTTGCCGAGCGCTCGAGCGAGCTTCTTGGCCTCGTCCTTCGCGCCGGCGCGCCGGATCACCGCGGCGGAGGGCCCGATGAAGCGCACGCTCGGCGAGGCCTCGATCGCCTCGATGAAGTCGGCGTCCTCGGCCATGAAGCCGTAGCCGGCGAAGATGTGCGTGTAGCCGTTGCGTCTCGGCGATCTCGATGATCTCGCGCGATGCGCTCGAGCTTCTCTTCCTGGCCGACGCCCATGTAGTCCGTGGACGCGATGCACGTTCGCGGGGAAGCGCAGGCGCGCAGCTCCGGTGCGAGGCAGCGCGGGTAGACGACCGAGTCCTTCTCCGAGAGCAGCATGCCGTACTCGCGGACGCCGATCTCGTCGAAGACGTCGAAGGCCTCCTTGCGGACCGGGCCGCGACAGACGACCAGGCACTTCACGTCGACTCAGTCGAGAAGGATCGCAGCCATTCGGATTCGGCTTCGTGGAACGCGCATGGCTTCGCCGTTGCGGTTCAGCATGTCCGCATCATTCGTGCTCTCGCTGCGGGCCCGCCCATCGGGCGAGGGCGTGTATTGGCGCATCAGGAAGTCGAGGTTCGTCGGCCGAGGACGCGTCGGCTCTCGCCGGGCATCACGACGCGGCTGACGGAGCCGAGGCGACAGCGCTTCCTTCGGGTTCATCAGCTCGCTCTCGTAGCGCGTGGTCAGGCGCGGCGAGCGCCTGCGTCGCGCTCGCGGCCGCGTCTGCGGCGGGTGCGCCGTCCGCGAGCGCCTGCTCGTAGCTCGCCGCGATCGCGCGCAGCTCGTCCTTGTAGACGAAGTCCTTGCCCGCGGGGCCCATCACGGCGATGCGCGCCATCGGCATCGCGAAGACCAGGTCGGCGCCCGTGAAGTGCGAGTTGTAGCTGGCGTAGGCGCCGCCGAAGGCGTTGCGGATGATCATCGTCATGCGCGGCGTGCGGACGTCGATGATCGCGTCGAGCAGCTTGCGTCCGGCCAGGATGATGCCGTTGCGCTCCTGCTCGGTGCCGGGCAGGAAGCCCGTGGTGTCTTCGATGAAGATCAGCGGGATGTTGTAGAGGTTGCAGAAGCGGATGAAGCGCGTGCCCTTGAGCGCGGCGTGCGATGTCGATCTGGCCCGAGGCCACCGCCGAGTTGTTGGCGACGAAGCCCGACGACGTGGCCGCCGAGGCGGCCGAAGGCGGTGATCAGGTTGCGCGCGCGCTGGGGCTGGATCTCGAAGAACTCGCCGTGGTCGCAGATCTGCTGCAGGTAGAGCGTGATGTCCATCGGCGCGTTCATGCCGGCCGGCGAGTCGAAGGTCCGGCGGAAGAGGCAGGTCCTCCTCGCCGGTGTGGCGGTCGACGGGATCGGAGGTCTCGGGAAGGGCGCTCGCGAGTGGTTGTTGTCGGGCAGGTAGGAGAGCAGCCGGAGCGCCGTGCGCAGCGAGCCGAGCTCGTCGCGGCGTGACGAGGTCGCAGACGCCGCTCTGGCCGTGCACGCCCGGGCCGCCGAGATCGTCGGCGGTGACGTCTTCGCCGAGCACGCTCTTCACGACGCCCGGCCCGGTCAGGCCGATGAAGGTGTCGTCGCACTGGATCATGAAGGAGCCCTGGCGCGGCAGGTAGGCGCCGCCGCCGGCGTTGTAGCCGAACATCAGGCTGATGCTGGGCACCACGCCGCTGATCTTGCGCAGCGCCGTGAAGGCCTCGCTGTAGCCGTCGAGGCCGCCGACGCCGGCCGGGCACGAAGGCCCCGGCCGAGTCGTTCATGCCGATCAGCGGGATGCCGTGCTCGCCGGCCATGTAGATCAGGCGCGCGAGCTTGGCGCCGTTGGTCGCGTCCATCGAGCCGGCGCGCAGCGGTGAAGTCGTGGCCGTAGACCGCGACGTCGCGACCGTCGATCTCGAGGATGCCGGTGACGATCGAGGCGCCGTCGAGGCCGGGCCCCCAGTTCTGCCACAGGATGTTGGGCTCCTCGATCGGTCAGGACCTTGATGCGCTCCCAGACCGTCATGCGGTCCTTGGAGTGCTGGGTGCGGACGCGCGCGGGCCCGCCGCCGACGCAGCGGGCGTTCGGAGCAGCTCCTCGCCGAGCGCCAGCGCAGCGTCGTAGGGGCCCGGGGCCGCGCCTTTGGCGGTCTTGCGCGGCGTGGCCGTCGTCTCCGCCCGCGCTTGCTCCGGTCGGGTCAGCGGGTTCGTCAGGGTGTACGGGAGTTCTGCCATGGGATGATGCTCGAGACTCGTTCTCTGGCGAGCGGGCAGCGGCGCCCGGCGGCCTTGGTCGGCGCGCCCCGCTCGCTGCCGGGCCAGCGAAGCGCAACGCAAGGTTCGAAATTCGTTTGAGTGGATTGCGACCCCGCCTGGGGGACACCGGTCGACTCGGCCCGCGATGCGGGCGGCCGCAGTGTACCGGCTCGGAGCGCGGCGAGCGAGATCGGTTCTTGCCGGCCGGCACATCTCCTGCGGGGATGGGCACGCCTCGCCCGATCTCAGCCGATGCGGCCGAGCCAGAAATTGAAGGCCGTGGCGCCGGCGATCAGCGTGATCAGCAGGTAGACCGTCGTGGCCGACCTGCCTCGCTCCCGCCCGAGCGTGACTGCGTCCGCACACAACGTCGAAAAGGTGGTCAGGCCACCGCACACTCCGCTGACTACGAAGAGCTCGACCCAGACCGACCCCGTGCCCGCCGGCCACCGCACGAATCCTCCGAGCCACAGACCGATCAACAAACATCCCAGCGTGTTGGCGAGCAGCGTGGCGGTGGCGGGCCCGAAGTGCAGTGCGGCCACCGGGGAGCTGGCCGACCGTGCGCCAACCCATCGGATCAGCATCGCGCGCAGCACGGCGCCGAGGGCACCGCCGGCGGCGATCGCCAGCCAGTCAAGCTCCATCTGGGCCTCGCCGGGCGCATGGGGCGAGCGCGGTCTCGACGAGCCGCTCGCCGACCACGAAGGCGAGGACGCCCAGCAGCAGGGAAGCCAGGACCAGCACGAGGCCGGCGGTCGCGCCCAGCTCGTCCGCGATGAGTCGGGATTCGACGATCAGCGTCGAATAGGTCGTGTACGAACCGAGCACCCCGACGGCGAGGAAGGGGCGCAGCAGCGGCGAGGGCGAGCGCCGTCGCAGCGCAGCGAAGAGCATCCCGAGCAGCAGCGCGCCGACCAGATTGAGGGTGAGTGTCGCAAGGGCCGTCGTCTCGATGCCAGCGCCAGCTGGCCCGGGATCGAGCGGCCAGGCGAGGGCGCGGTAGCTGAGAGCGCGCAGGCCGGCGCCCAGGGCCCCGCCCACCGCGACGACCATCAGCTCGGTGCCCCAGGAGAGTCTCGGGGAACGCGCGTCGGAGGACGAGCGAAGGGGCGCGTTCGGCGGGCTTTGCATCGTCGGCGGAGGGTATGGATTCCCTCTGGCTCGTGCACGGGAGCTCGGCGGCGGCTGCGCCGCTCGTGCTCGAATCCGCGGATCCCCGACCGTCGATCAGCCGCCCTGAGCGCCCTCATGAATAATAGAAGCGCCACAGCGGCACAGGCGATCTGGCCTCGAGAGGCTGCGCGTCAGACCCTGCCTGCTTCGGGCGGCCCGGCACGCTGGCGCGCTGGGTCTGGCGCAGGCGCTCGGGCCAGCAGGGCGCACGCGGCGAGGGCCATCGCGACCATGCCGACTCCCAGGCCGAGCAGGACGACGTGCTGACCATGGCCGTCGATCAGTGCCCCGGCGGCCGGACCGATCGCGATGAAGCCGGCGCGAAAGAGCAGGCTTCGCATCGAGACCAGGCTCGCCCGATCGCCGGAGGGAATCTCCTGCTGCTCGGCGTGAGCGAGCAGCGGCGCGGAGATTCCGCGGGAGAGGTTGAGGGCGAAATAAAAAATGAAGCCCCACCAGGCGGTGGTGAGACCCATTCCGAAATAGCCGAGCGCCACCAGCCCGCTGCAGCCGGTCAGCGCAGTGACGAGCCCAACTCGCTGGCCGATGCGATTGCTGAGCATCGAGCCGATCGCGACGGAGTAGTTGGCGACGGCCCAGATCGGTCCGAGCCAGGCGACGGGGACGCCCGCATCGCGCGCATAGAGCTGCACGAGCCAGACCGGGATGAAGCTCGAGAGACCGAGCACGACCGCGACCGCGAAGACGGCCCGCAGGCGCGGTGCACGGGAGGCGACGAAGCGTATGAGCGACCAGACGTGGGCCAGAGGGCGCTCGACTCTGTGTCGGGCGTAACGCGGTTCGGCCAGCGCCAGGGCGACGCCCAGATTGAGGATCCAGACGACGACCATGAGATAGAAGGGCAGCCGGACCGACACGGCGAATAACACGCCGGCCAGCAGGGCGGCACTGCCCTCGGCGATCTGCGCGGCGCTGCGGGCACGCGCGAACCAGCGGGCGAAATGCTCCTCCTGGCCGCGGTTGGCGAGCGACTCGTAGAGCATCGCCGAGTTGGTGCCCGAGACCAGCGACAGCCCGATGCCCATCAAGATCTCGGCCAGCACCACGGTCCAGAAGCCGATGGCCACGCAATACACCAGCCACGCCACGATCGAGAGGACCGAGGCCGCGATCATCGTGGTGCGATAACCGATCCGGTCGGCGAGGTAGCCGGACGGAAACTCGAAGACGGCGAGCGCGGCGCCGAACGCGGCCTGGACGAGCATCACCTCGGCGACCGAGAGCCCGAGATGCTCGTGCTGGAAGAGCGTGAGGATCGCCATCGGGAACAGCGACATCATCAGCGCGTGATGCACGCACAGCAGCGTCGGGTTGCGCGCCAGTCGGTTCCGGGTTCGAGGATCCAGAGCGTCGGTCGAGTCGGGCATCGGTTCGGCACCCGCAGGGCGGTCGGTGTGGGTCGGATGGGCGGGGTCGCGCATTCTGGGGCTTTGGCGCGGGGGTCGCAATCGACCCTGAGCTTACGTTCGCGAATGGCTATCCCCGCGATGCGAGAATGGTTTTGGATGATTCGGGGCGTTCGGCCCACGCGCGCTTCGCCGCCAGGGACTTGCCACGCACCGGGGGAGGTGTGCTAAGCGGATAACCCGCCGGGGGGTGGGGCTGGAAGTCAGCGTCTCAAGATAATTCGCTCGGCTTCCGATCCCCCGCAGAACATCGGCAAGGAATCGGACGGGCAGCTCTTCCGAGCGCTGCCCGACTCGAAGGCATCGCTCCACCGGCTCGCCGGGGACCAGACCGAGGAAGCATGGGGAAGTCTCTCGTCATCGTGGAGTCGCCGGCCAAGGCGCGGACGATCAACAAATATCTCGGTCGTGACTTCGTCGTGAAGTCGAGCGTCGGGCATATCCGCGATCTGCCCGTCAGTGGCTCCGGGAAGAAGGTGGACCCCAAGGCGCGCGCGGCCGCGGCCGCCAAGACCCGGAAGATGCCTCCGGAGAAGCGCGAGAAGCACAAGAAGGAGCAGGCGAAGAGAGCGCTCTTTGCGCGCATGGGCATCAATCCCGAGGCGGATTGGGAGGCCCACTACGAGATCCTTCCGGGCAAGGAGAAGGTCGTCACCGAGCTCAAGAAGCTCGCCAAGAACGCGGACCAGGTCTATCTCGCAACGGATCTCGATCGCGAAGGTGAGGCGATCGCCTGGCATCTTCGCGAGGTCATCGGAGGCGATGACAAGCGATTCAAGCGCGTCGTCTTCAACGAGATCACCAAGAGCGCGATCCAGGCCGCCTTCGAGGATCCGGGCGAGCTCGACATTTCGCGGGTGAACGCGCAGCAGGCACGCCGCTTCCTGGATCGAGTCGTCGGCTACATGCTCTCGCCCCTGCTCTGGGCGAAGCTCGCGCGCGGCCTCTCGGCGGGGCGGGTGCAATCGGTGGCGGTTCGCCTGATCGCCGAGCGCGAGAAGGAAATCCGCGCCTTCGTGCCCGAGGAGTTCTGGGAGATCCACGCGGACACCCGGACGCAGAAGAAGGAGAAGCTGCGCCTCGAGGTCGCCAAGCAGGCGGGCGAAAATTTCAGGCCGACGAGCGAGGAAGAGACGAACGCGGCGCTGCGGCTGCTCGAGCTCGCGGACTACGAGGTCGTCGAGCGCAAGGACAAGCCCACCAAGACGCGCCCGAGCGCGCCCTACATCACGTCGACGCTGCAGCAGGCGGCGAGCACGCGGCTCGGCTTCAGCGTCAAGAAGACGATGATGCTCGCCCAACGGCTCTACGAGGCCGGGCATATCACCTACATGCGGACGGACTCGACGAACCTCTCGTCCGAGGCGGTCGAGGCGACGCGGGGGCTGATCGCGAGCGACTTCGGTCCTCGCTACCTGCCCGACACGCCCAACTCCTACTCGAGCAAGGAAGGCGCGCAGGAAGCGCACGAAGCCATCCGCCCGTCGAATGTCCTGGTCGAAGCCGCGGTCGATCGGCGGTCTCGAGCGTGACCAGGAGCGACTCTACGACCTGATCTGGCGCCAGATGGTCGCCTGTCAGATGACGCCGGCCGAATATCTCTCGACGAATCTCACGATCAAGGCGGGCGACTTCGAGCTGAAGACGCGCGGTCGGATCCTCGTCTTCGACGGCCATACGGCCGCTCAGCCGCCGACGGGCAGCAAGGGTGGCGACGCGAACGTCGCGCTGCCGGACGTTCAGGTCGGGGACCGCCTCGACCTCGAGCAGCTCGAGCCGAAGCAACACTTCACGAAGCCGCCACCGCGCTTCGGTGAGGCCAGCCTCGTCAAGGAGCTCGAGAAGCGGGGCATCGGCCGTCCGTCGACCTACGCGTCGATCATCTCGACCATCCAGGACCGCGGCTACGTCCGACTCGAGAATCGTCGTTTCTTCGCCGAGAAGATGGGCGAGATCGTGACGGAACGGCTCGTCGAGAACTTCGGCGACCTGATGGACTACGGATTCACGGCGGCGCTCGAGGAGGCGCTCGACGAGGTCGCCGTCGGTTCGAAGCAGTGGAAGAAGGTGCTCGGCGACTTCTACGATGATTTCCGCAAGAAGCTCGCGGCGGCCGAAGACCAGAAGAAGGGGATGCGTCAGAACTCGCCGACGGACACCGACATTCCCTGCCCGAAATGTGGACGTCCGATGCAGGTCCGGACCGCGAGCACCGGCGTCTTTCTGGGCTGCTCGGGCTATGCGCTGCCGCCCAAGGAACGCTGCAAGAGCACGATCAACCTGATCTCGGGCGACGAGGTCGAGACGGTCGGTGAGGGCGAGGACGTCGACGAGAACGAAGCTCGCCTGCTGCTGCGCAAGCGCCACTGCCCGATCTGTCAGACGGCCATGGACAGCTATCTCGTCGACGAGACGCGCAAGCTCCACGTCTGCGGAAACAACCCCGACTGCGCCGGCTTCGAGGTCGAGACCGGCACCTTCCAGATCAAGGGCTACGACGGTCCGGTCCTCGAGTGCGACAAGTGCGGTGAGGACATGCAGCTGAAGTCCGGGCGCTTCGGCAAGTATTTCGGTTGCACCGCGGAGGACTGCAAGAACACCCGCAAGCTGCTGCGCAACGGGGAGCCCGCGCCGCCTAAGGTCGACCCGATCCCGATGCCGCATCTGCGCTGCGAGAAGTGCGATGACTTCTACCTGCTGCGGGATGGTGCGGCGGGCATCTTCCTCGCGGCGAGCCAGTTCCCGAAGCATCGCGAGACGCGCGCGCCGACGGTGGAGGAGATCATCAGCGTCAAGGATCAGCTCGATCCGAAATATCGATACCTCGCCGATGCCCCGCGGACCGATCACGAGGGTCGCCCCGCGCTGGTCCGCTTCGCTCGCAAGACGAAGGAGCAGTACGTCACCTCCGAGCAGGACGGGAAGACGACCGGCTGGAGGGCGCACTACCAGGACGGCAAGTGGGTCGAGGAGATCCCGCCGGCGAAGCCCGCGAAGAAGACCGCCAAGGCCGGTGCGAAAAAGACCAGCGCGCGCAAGAAGGCGGCCGCGAAGAAGCCCTCGGCACGGAAGAAGGCGGCGAAGAAGGCAGCCAAGAAGGCAGCCAAGAAGAAATCCGCGCGGAAGAGCTAGCCGCAGCGAGGCGCAGCATGGGCCGGCGGGCATGCAGGCCTCGTCGATTGGACGCGCGCATGGGCTGGCCCGATCGTGGTCAGCCTGCAGGGATCGTGCTGCAGGCCGTCGCGCCTCATTTGGAGTCCTGCCATGTCGTGGTCACCCGTCGACATCGAAGAACGTTTCGATCGACTCGAATCCCTCGATGCCATTCGCCAGCTGGTGGCGAAATATTGCCTCGCTCTCGACATGCGGGATCTCGATGCGTTGTGCGGACTCTTTCCCGAAGACGTTCGCGTCAGCCGAGAGGAGACGGGGCGGCGCGCGCTGAAGCGCTGGTTCGATCAGACGCTGCGCGAGCAGTTCAGCGGGACGGCTCACGTCACCGGCAACCACATCATCGAATTCGAGGATCGCGATCACGCGCGTGGTCTCGTGTACAGCCGCAATGAACACGAGACGGGTGACGAGTGGGTCATCATGACGATGCAGTACTGGGATCGGTACGAGCGGGTCGACGGGCAATGGCTGTTTCGGCGGAGACTTCCGCTCTATTGGTATGCGACGGATCTGAACAAGCCTCCGGTTGGCGAGAACAAGATGCGTTGGCCGGGACGTGAGCCCTACGAAGGTGGCTATGCCGCATTCTGGCCGTCGTGGAAGCGATTCTGGTCGGGGGACTACGATGCCGACTGCGACGTGCCGGCGCCGGCCGGTCTCGACGGCTTCCTCGAGCGCATGGCACCCGACGAGCAATCGCTCTCCGTGCGCGTGCGCTGAGAGGATCCGATCATGACGCGCGCGCGACAACGGATAGCGATCGGGCTTGGCTTCATCGGAGCGGCGACCTTGGCAATCGGTGCGAGCTTCGGGCGCGGAGAGCAGCCGGCAGTGGGCGAGCGGGCGGACGAGACGGTCGTCTTGCTGCATGGCCTGGGTCGCAGCGCGGCCAACATGGTGATTCTCGAATGGCGGCTCGAGGCGCTGGGCTATCGCGTCTGCAATGTCGGGTACGACACGCGCGTGTCGCGGATCGAGGAGGCCGTCGAAGAGGTCTACGAAGCGGTGGCGGCGTGTCGCAGCGGAGAGCGCAGGCTGCATTTCGTCACCCATTCACTGGGTGGCCTGGTGCTTCGCGCCCTGCTGGCAGAGCGCTCTCTCGCCCGCTTGGGACGGGCCGTGATGCTCGCCCCACCCAATGGCGGCAGCGAGATCGCGGATCGTCTTCGTGAGCTCTCCTGGGTCGAGACCGTCATGGGGCCGCTTTCTACTCAGCTTGGTACGGGGAGCGACGATCTACCGCGCCGGCTGCCCATCCCGAGTATCCCCTTCGGCGTGATTGCAGGCGATCAGTGGATCAATCCGGTGGGACCGCTGTGGCTTCCGGCCCCACACGACGGGACCGTCAGCGTCGCGAGCACCCGACTGACGGGCATGCGCGACCATCTTGTCATGCCGTATACCCACACGTTCATCATGAACGCGTCACCGGTCGCCGGTCAGGTCGACACATTCCTGCGGCAGGGGCGCTTCGCTCGCTCGGGCTCGGACGATCGCGGCGAGGGCTCCGTCCAGAATTAGGCGCCGGCGTCGGGGCCAGGCGGGCGACCTTTGACGTGAACGTCGTTCGGCCCCCTTGGCAGGCCCTCAAGCGATCGAGTATCCTTCACGAGCCTGGAAGAGCTGCGGTTGGCAGCGAGGCCGTCGGCTTCGGCGCGACGTGGCGTGACTCGATCGAGAGGCGCGTACGCGATTCGGGTTGGAGTTGACGGACGAGCGGTGAGCCGGGGCGCGCGGGGAGGGCGAGGATTGGCGAACGACGAGTGGATGTGAGTCCGACTTCGAGCACGCCATGAATGATGAATTGCGTCAGCCCCGATTTCGGGTTCGACCGGCTCCATTCGGGGGCCGTCGAAGAATCAAAGGATCGAGCCGAAGTGCTCGATCGAAAATGCGCCCGGCGGAGGATCGATGATCCTGTCATCGGGCACGGAGTGAGTTCGTGAAGAAGATTTATGTTGGCAATCTCCCCTGGGCCACGACAGACGATGATCTGCGAGAGCTCTTTGCTACCTACGGTGCGGTGCAGTCGTCCGCAGTCGTAAACGATCGTGAGACCGGTCGTTCCCGCGGATTCGGGTTCGTCGAAATGGACGGGGCGGATGCCGACAAGGCGATCGCCGAGCTGGACGGCCGCGATTACGGTGGCCGCGCGCTCCGCGTCAACGAGGCGCTCGACAAGCGTCGCGGTGGCGGGGGCGGCGGTGGTGGCGGCGGCGGCGGCGGCGGTCGCTGGTAAGCACCGGTCAAGAACGAAAGCCTCGACTTCGCGTCGGGGCTTTCGTTTGTCTGGAGCGTGTGTCGGGAGTCGGGTTGCCCGGAGCGCGAGGGGGTCGGGTGCGAGCGCTGGCCTTTTCGCTCCGACCGCGCGACGTTTGGCCCCCATGAACAAGTCCACCCATCGCACGCTCTTCGCTCGTCCGCTCGTCTTCGCAGTGGGTGTCGGGGTCGCGCCCCTGGTGAACCCGGCCCTGCAGTCCGGCCTATGGCTGCAGGGAATCATCGGGATCTTCGCCGTCGCGAATCTCGCGCTCGCCGGCCTCTGGTGGGCGTTCAGCGGGCGGGGCCTGACACGCCATGTGCCACTCGTGTCGCCGATCCTGGGCCTGATCGGGTGGGGCATGCTGGCGGTTCTGACCGGCGGCGTCAGGTCGCCCTTCGTGGCGGCGATCTTCTTCGAGATCGCGCTCGCCGTCTTCTCGATGGGGCCGCTCGGCGTCTGGTGGGTCACGGGCCATGGGGTCGTGATCATGTTGCTCGGGGAGGCACTGGGCGGGTTTCCCCAGGGATGGCACCTGCTGGCCCTGGAGATGGTTTTCGTGACCGCGATCGGCGGCCTCGGCGCCGCCATGGCACGACGTCGCAGAGCGGGCGAGGTCGCCGTCTCCCAGGGCGAGGTGTTGGGTCAGCGCCTCGAGCTGCTGCAAAAGGAGCTCGAAGACGAGCGGGTCGTGTCGCGCGTGGGCGAGAACGTCGCTCGGCTGGCTCATGGCCTGAAGAACGCCGTGCACAGCCTCCGAGGATTCGTGGCACTGATCGAGCCACAGCTCGATCGCGAGAGCGGCGCGAGTGCGGCACTCGCGGGTCTGCGCGCTGCGATCGACGATCTCGAGAAGCTGGCGCGCATGACGCTCGCCGATCACGCAGAGCCCCTGGCCCCGCCCGGGGCGACGCCGAGAGATCCCTCGAAGAACGCCTCGGTGGCCGCCGTGGTCGAAGAGGCGCGGCGCGAGCTCACGACCGCGAGTCCTGAGGTCCATTGGACCCTGCTGGAGGGGGACGACGCTGATGGGTTGATCGTGGGCCTCGGCGAGGCCACGATGCTCGAGCTGCTGGTGATCTTGATGCGAAACGCAGTCGAGGCGATGGATGGAAAGGGCCAGGCCGTCGTCGAGTACGGCCGGACAGGGGATTCCTGCCGTCTGGTGGTGCGTGACCAGGGGCCTGGCTTCGATCCGGAGGCGCTGTCCAGGATCTTCCAGCCCGGATATACCACCAAGCAGACCGGCAGCGGCTTCGGGCTCTTCCTGGCACGTCGCATCGTCGAGGATCATGGCGGGCGACTCGAGCTCGCCTCGGGTGATCCGGGTGGCGCGGTGGTTCGGGTCGAGCTCCCGCTCGTCCGGGTCGAGGAGGCCGTTTGAACATGCAGAGGGCATCGTGCATTTGTTCGGGCCTTCGCTCCGCTCTCAGGGGCTCGGCTGATGGCTGACTCGATTCTGGTGGCGGAGGACGAGCGAGCGTCGGCGGAATATCTGAAGCTGTTGCTCGAGCAGAAGGGCTTCGAGGTCAGGCTCGCGGGCAACGGCGTCGAAGCGCTGCTCGCCCTCGAGGCGCGAGAGTTCGATCTCGTCATCACCGATCTGCGAATGCCCTCGATGGACGGCTTCGAGCTGCTGACGCATCTCGGGCAGCGTTGGCCCAACCTTCCCGTCATCGTGCTGACGGCGAACGAAGACGTGGGGGACGTCGTCGATGCGGTCCGTCTGGGCGCGGTGAACTACCTGCTCAAGCCGGCGACGCCGGGCAGCGTCGGATCCGCCGTCGAGCGTGCGCTGCTCACCCGGAAACGATCCGTGGTGGCCGACTCGGCGGTTCCGGAGCTCGTGGGCTCGAGCAAGGCCATGGTCGAAGTGAGGCATCGTGTCCTGATGGCGGCGCGCAGCGACGTGCACGTGCTCGTGACGGGCGATACTGGAACGGGCAAGGAGCTGGTCTCGCGGGCGATCCACACCCACTCGGGTCTCTCGAAGGGGCCTTTCGTTGCGCATAACTGCGCGTTGTCGCCATCGGATCTGTTCGAGAGCGAGTTCTTCGGTCATCGCCGCGGCTCCTTCACGGGAGCCGATCGGGATCGACGGGGGTTGCTGCGCGAGGCACACGAGGGCGTGCTCTTCCTGGATGAGCTCGAGACCCTCGACCTCGGTTTCCAGGCCAAGCTGCTGCGAGTGATCGACGACGGCGAGGTCAGGCCGGTTGGCGCCGAGAAGCCCGAGCGCGTGAACGTCCGCTTCGTCGCAGCGACCAACCGCGAGGCTCAGCTGATGATCGACGAGGGCAGTCTGCGCGAGGATCTCTACTACCGACTGCGCGGCATCGAGATCAAGCTGCCTGCACTCGCCGAGCGCCGGGAGGACATTCCGATGCTCGTCACGCATTTCGATCGCCCGGATGCGGCCGGCTTCACGCCCGAAGCCCTCGAAGCGCTCTGTCGCGCGCCGCTTCCTGGCAATGTGCGGCAGCTCAGGAACCTCGTTCAGGGGGCGCGCGCCGCCGCTGGGGATGCGGCGGTCGGGATGCTGCACCTCCCTATGGATCAGATCGAGGTTGCAGGCGCGCCGATGCCCTCTGGAAGCGGGTCCGAGGGCGTGCCGCGAGGGCTGAGCCTCCGCGAGATCGAGCGGCGGGCGATCATCCAGGCACTCGAGGATTGCGACGGAAATCGGACGCGGGCGGCGAAGCTGCTCGATATCGACCGCTCGACGCTGCGGCGGAAGATCGCGGAGTACGAGCTCTAGGGCTGGGGCACGGCCGGCTGCTTGCTCCGGGCGTCGTCGCCGGCGGTTGCCGATTCGAGCGTGGTGAGGAAACGGTCGAGCGCGACGAGCTCGGCCGTGGATGCGTCCGCGAACTCGACGCCGTAGCCGGGCGCCTCGAGTCGATCGCCGGCCTCGGGTCGGAGCTCACGACGTGTCCAGGCCACGCGGCCCACGAGCTGGAGCTCGCGTCGATCGGGCAGCTCGATCGTCAGCACCACGCGACGTCCCGATGCCAGCGGCTCCCAGGAGCGCACGTACGCGCCGCCTCGCGAGAGATTGGCCGTCGTTTCGTCAGCGCTCCGGAAGAAGGTCCGGCCGGTGTCCGGATCCACCTCGGGATCGACGGTGTTGATCCGGACGGGGACCGACGTCGCGACCCGCGGAAATTTCTGGAGCCCGGTTTGATGCTTTCGCCATTGTCCCATTTCGGTGACCCCTCTCACAGGACCGCATCGGTCGCTGGCGGTGGGGCTTGAGGGAGGGCGTAAGAACGAGGGGCTAAAGCAACGCCCATACGCCCAGGCACCCCGTCTCCGTCGAGGGGCGTCGTGGCGCTAGCGGCGCGACGGAACCGCTGTCGCTAGGCGTTCAATCCCAGGAATGGGAACTGGATGGCCAGCGCGTGGGGGTCCGAATCCAGCTCCGCCGGCCGCAGGTAGAGCGCCTTCTCGGCCGTGCTGAGGCTCTCGGCAGCGGCTCGGGCGGCCTTGCGACGCGCGGCCTTGCGATGATTCGTGAGCGCCTCGGCGCTTCGGCTGAGGTCGTTGGGCACGAACTCGGGAACCTCGGCCTGCTTCGCACGGGCCTCGCAGAGCTCCTTCAGCATCGCCGTAGTCAACCGCTTCCCTTCGACCTTGCCGCCCCGACCGAGCGTGCACAGCAGCGGGCCGGCGCCGTCGCCCCGATGATCGAGCCAATCCTCGAGGATGATCAGCTCGTCGTTCGTCAGCTCGACGCGACGTCCGCGCCCGCCGCCCCGACTCGGCCGGGCGACGATGCTGCAGGCTCCGGTCTTGTTGCTGAACTTGACGCTATCCGGGGTGAGGGCGGTGATCTCGGCGATCTTGAGACCGCGATAGACGAGCGAGAAGAAGACGGCGTCCCGATAGCCCTCGGCGTTCGCATCCGCGGCGGCGGCGGCGACCAGCGCGCGCAGCTCGCCGTCACCGAGCAGTCTTCCGCGGGGCGAGCTCGAACGGGCGGTCTTCTTCCTCGCCACGGGAGCCTGCTCGGGCTCGGGCTCCTCGACGAAGCCGAGCTCGCAGCATTCTTCGATCACTTTGCTGAGCGTGCTGCGGATCTTCTGGACCTGACGTGCGGGATAGGCCTCCGGTACGACTCGATAGCCCCGCGTGGTATCGCGGCGGCAACGCAAGGCCTCTACTCGGGCCGGTGCACCTTTCTCCTTCAGGATCGTGAGTGCGGCGGCGCCATGGTAGGGGCGCACCTGCTGCCAGGGGAAATCGACGCTGTCGCACTTGCCGCCGCTGATCACGGTCGCGAGAGTCTCGAGGGCTTCCTCGGCTGTCTTGCGGCTGTCTTCGCTTCGAAAGCTGCTGAGGTAGTTTTCGGCAGCGCGGCGGCCCTTGGCGAGCTCGGCGGGATAGAGCAGGAAGTCGACCGAGTCCTGGGGCGAGAGCTGAGGGGCTGGCTGGGCGAGCGGGTCGAGCTTCGAGGCGTCCGGAGACCCGTCAGAGGATGGTGAGGAGGCGAGGCCGAGTCGGTCTTGATCGATGAAGTCCTGGGCTTCGTGAGGGGAGGGCGAAGCGTCGGATGAGGCAGCGGGGGGAGCGACTTCGACGGCCAAGGTGAATCCTCCTGATGGGGCCTTGGATGACCCGGGGTTCCCATTTGGTCAAAAGTCGACTCGGATGTCAACTACGGGTTTATCCCCGAGGCGTGTATCGCTGGAATCAGTCGAGAGTTCAATGAGTTATCCCTTGAAGGGTTGTTGACCCGAGGGGATGTTGATTGGGGAATCACAGCGTGATGCCCTGCGGGATACCCAGGAAGCCATGTCCGCGAAGCCCTTCGAAGCAGCGCAGGCCCAAAGCGGCCCGACCACCGACCTTGACGTTCTTCGACCAGCTCGCCTGGGCCGTTCCGACCGCCTTCGCGAGTGCGCTCGCGGCCTATCGTTTCGAGCCGGGCGACGTGCTGTATCCGGAGCCAGCGGCCTATGACGCCCTCGAAGGAGCGCTTTCAGCCCCCGCGAGGGCCATCCAGGTGCTCCGCTCCGCACGGAGTACCCGGGCGACGCCCGCGGAGTCCGGTAGCAGCCGTCGACGGTCCAGCTGGGAGAGCGAGGTCGAGATCGAGCTGGTCGATCTGGCCACGGGTTCGGCCGAGGGGCGGGTTGTGAGTCAGGGCAAGCTGCTGATGACGCTGTGGCGAGGGGACGAGAGCTGGCTGGACCCGGAGCGGGAGGAGCCGCCCATGCCGCGATCCGGACGCGAGCTGGCGAGCCAGATCGAGGAGGCTCGCGAGGCCTTCGATGCGCAGCAGTCCACCCGAAAAGGCTGTCGCTTCGTGTTCGTGGTCGATCTCGCGAGCGATGCTTCGCGAGTGAAGGCCGCGTCGGTCGAGCAAACGCTTGCTGCACTGGGTGCCCTCGAGCGGATCGATCTCCCGCCGCGGCAGGCTGGCGTCGAGGATCCCGATTCCTTTCACCCGGCCCTGGTGCTGCGCGCGATCCTGGTTCGCGGCGCATCGCTGGAGCAGATGGAGCAGGCGCTCCGCGGCGCCCTCTACGCCGGTGGCCTCCGCGGCCGCGGTCGAGGACGACGAGGCCGAGAGCAGCGATCGCTTCTCGGTGGCCCGGCACGGGCTGCTCGAGCGGATCGGAGGCTGAGCCCGTCGCCTTGCCCCGCGCGGCCGTGGCCTATTCGATCACGATCGTCGCGCGTTCGATCACGATCGGCTCGGTGGGACGGCCCGGATCGCGCTGGGCGCCATAGCTCTCGATCTTCTTGATCGTGGCGAGGCTCTCAGGTGACTCGGCGCGCCCGAAGACGGTGTGCCGATCGTCGAGGGCGGGTGTCGGGCCGAAGGTGATGAAGAACTGGCTCCCGTCCGTGCCGGGCCCCGCGTTGGCCATCGAGAGGACGCCCGCAGCATCATGACGCGCCGAGGCATCGAACTCGCCCGCGTACTTGTAGCCCGGTCCGCCGCGCCCGTTTCCGAGCGGGTCCCCGCCCTGGGCCATGAAGCCCTTGAGAATGCGATGGAAGGACAGACCGTCGTAGTAGCCGAGGCGCGTGAGATAGAAGGTGCTGCCCACGTGCATGGGCGCGATGTCCGTGAGCATTCGGAATCGGATCTCGCCCTTGTTGGTCACCAGCTTCCAGTAGTAGGTCTTGGACGGGTCGAAGCGCGCGCGTGGCGGCTTCGGCAGGGAAGATCGCCAGCGCGAGCCCGAGGTGTTGATGTTGCTCTCTCGGATGAACCCGTCGATCGCCGTCATCGCGGGGTCGGTCGGTGCTCGCTCGCCCGCATCGCTACAGCCGGCGGAGAGGGTCAGGAGCAGCAGCGTGACGGTTAGGATCAAGCGGTGGGACGATCGATTCGGACGCGACATGTCGGGTGTGACTCCTCGGCGTGGGCCGCCTCGCGACCCCGGGGTTCTCGAAGCGCGCGGAGAGTAACCCAACCGGACGACTGCGTTCGAAGGAGGGCGCTCGGGGGCCCGGCCGGGACGCTGCTCAAACGTCCTCCGCACACAGCCCGAGCGCGCGCAGGTCCCGCGCGGCCTCTCCCGACCAGTCGCGATTGGCCTTGGGGCTCGCGGGACTCGGATGCAGCACCCGACCGAAGGAGAGGTCGAGATCGCCGAGCACCTCGCGGGCGCGGGTCTCCGCGAAGGCGCCGATGCCGACGACCCAGTCGGGCTCGAGGATCCGAATCAGACGCCGAAGATGTTCGTTGCAGGCTGCGTAGAGAGGCTCGCGTTCGTGCGCCGGCAGCTTGTCCGGCGTGCGGTTGCGTCCGCTCGCCTCCATGAACACCAGGGGGCAGTAGTTGGCGATGAAATGCTCCCGAAAGAAGGACTCCGGCCGGCCCCAATGTTCCGCGATCGCGCCCCAGACTCGCGCGCCGGAGACCTCGCTGCGGGTGCAGGCGAAGCCGTCGACGGGTCGCTTCGGGTGCTCGGGGTCGGGTCGGTCGATGCGTTCCTCGATGCCCATCCAGTCCCGGACATGGCCGATCTCGCCGAAGGGCACGCCGGTCTGGGTCATGCCGAAGGGGCCCGGGTTCATGCCGAGGAAGACCACGCGCTTGGGCCCGTTTGCGAATCGCCGCAGGTATCGGCGATGACCGCGTCCGGCATGCACCAGCGGGTTGTAGACATGGGTCACCGGCTCGTCGAAGCGCATCGGATGAAGCGCCCTCGAGAGCTCCCGAGCGGCTCGAATCAGGCGGTCTGCGTGGCCCACGTGCTCGATGCCCCTCCTCTCGGGTCGCGGCGACTGCGACGATGCCCGGTCGCAGTGTAGACTGGGGTGCTCGCCGACGCAGAACGAGCGCGGCAGCGCAGGAGGCCAGAAGATGTCGAGCAGCTCGTGGGTCATCGTCGTGGGGGCGGTCGGGGTGCTGCTCGGGCTGGTGCGGCTGTGGCGCTCCGCCGAGGCGCACGCGGGCGCGCTCGCGGGCGAGATCGAGCGATTGTCCGGAGAGCGTGCCGAGCTGGTGACGCGTCTCTCACGGGAGGGGGCCAAGCAGAAGAAGCAGGCGGAGGAGCTGGCGGAGCTCCGCAGACGCGCCGACAAGACCCGCAAGCGCCAGGCGAAGGGCGCTTCCGAGAAGCCGCTCGGAACGGCTGCCCGGATTCGCGATCTCGAAGACCAGATCGAGCGCGCCGAGCGGGAGCGCGATCGCAGTCGCACGGAGCGCGAGGCGCTGGCGGCGCAGGTCGCGCAGCTCGAAGCGCGCGCGGAGCTGGCGTCGCGTGTGGTACAGCAGGAGGCGCCTGCTCCGGCCGCGCCCGAGGCGCCGAGCGGCGTCGAGGAGCTCGAAGCCCAGGTCGCCGAGAGTCGCGCCCGCATCGCGCAGCTGGTCGCGGAGCTGTCGGAGGCACACGCGACCGAGGCGCGCATGCGCAAGCGCGTCGCGAATCAGGAGCAGCTCTATGCGTCGCTCCGGGCCGAGCTCGACGTGAAGAAGGATCGCCTGCGTACCCAGGAAGAACAGATCCAACGCCTTCAGGCGCTGCAGGCCGCGATCGCTGGCTGATCCGCGCGATCGCCCGGACCGGGCCCGAGCCCTCGAGCTAGCTCGCCTGGCTCTTCGCCTCGGCCCAGGCCCAGTCGAGCCATGGCAGCAGCGCCTCGAGATCGGAGGTCTCGACCGTAGCCCCGCCCCAGAGCCGGAGTCCGGTCGGGGCATCGCGGTACGAGCCGATGTCGAAGGCGATCCCCTCGCGATCGAGACGCTGGGTGGCCGCCTTGAC
The DNA here is from genome assembly GCA_963698485.1 of uncultured delta proteobacterium. Taxonomy (GTDB): domain Bacteria; phylum Myxococcota_A; class UBA9160; order UBA9160; family UBA4427; genus UBA4427. Next base: position 388,291 of record CAVORA010000018.1, read on the forward strand.
CGTTGCGGCGACGGTTGCCTCGTCCTGGCCCCGGGCCCATTCGTCCACGATGCGCAGGCAGATCGACGTGCTGGATCGCGTCGCGGGCTCCTTCGCCAGGAAGGCCGCCCAGGACGATGCGCCGACCCAGCGATCGACGGCGGCGAGATTGGCCTCGGAGCGCTGGATCAGGCCGGGGAGTCCGCCGACGGACTCCGCCCACCGAAGGCTGTCGACCGCGTCTTCGACGCAGAGCATCGAAGGCGTATTGATCGTCGAGCCCTCGAAGATGCTGGTCGAGAGCTTCCCCCTTGGTCAGCCGGAAGATCTTGGGCATCGGCCAGGGCGGCGTGTACGACTCGAGCCGCTCGACGGCTCGGGGCGACAGCGCCAGCATTCCGTGTGCGGCTTCTCCGCCTAACACCTTCTGCCAGGACCAGGTCACCACGTCGAGCTTGTCGAAGTCGAGGTCCATCGCGAAAGCCGCCGAGGTGGCGTCGCAGATCGCGAGGCCCTCCCGGTCGGCCGCGATCCAGTCGGCGTTGGGAACACGAACGCCCGAGGTCGTGCCGTTCCAGGTAAAGACGACGTCGCGAGAGAAGTCCACCGCGCCAAGATCCGGCAGCTCGCCGTAGTCCGCGGTCAGCACGCGATGGTCTTCGAGCGCGAGCTGCTTGACCACGTCCGAGACCCAGCCCGCGCCGAAGCTCTCCCAGGCGAGCAGATCCACCCCGCGCGCTCCCAGCATGGACCAGAGCACCGTCTCGACCGCGCCCGTATCGGAGGCGGGCACCAGTCCGAGCTTCCAATCGTCGGGCATACCGAGGATCGCACGGCTGCGGTCGGAGACCTCCTGGATACGCGCCTTCGCAGGCCCCGCGCGGTGTGACCGCCCGATCAGCGCTTCGGCCAGCGCGCTTGCGCTCCATCCCGGGCGTTTGGCGCAGGGGCCGGAGGAGAAGTAGGGGCGGGCGGGTCGGAGCGTGGGGCGGGCTGTCACAAGCTTCCTCGATTGATCGGGCGCCGACGAGGCCGCGATTCGGTCTCGGGCTCGGAGGCGCCGCAGTCTATCGGCACGTCGCGATTGCGGCCACGGCCTCCTCTCGAGAAAAACGATGCGGTAGCTTCCCGGCCCCCGTTGCCACGACAACCCTTCCGTAAGGACCCTGCTCCATGTCCCAGTCCCGTCCCGAGAACGCTGCCGCCGACCGTCCCGATCTGACCGGGGTGCGCGAGTTCCTGAACGATCTGCAGACCCGGATCTGCGAGGGGCTCGAGCGCCTCGATGGCGAGGTGCGTTTCCGGGGCGAGGAGATCGATCGCGCTGGCGGCGGCGTCTCCCGGCCGCGCGTGATCGAAGGCGGACCGGTGATCGAGAAGGCGGCGGTCCATTTCACGCATACGCACGGTGCCGACATGCCGCCGGCCGCCACCGTGCGCCGGCCGGAGCTCGCCGGGCGGACCTACGAGGCGATCTCGGTGTCGCTGATCGTGCATCCACGAAATCCCTATGTCCCGACCTGCCACGCGAACTATCGCTTCTTCCTGGCCGACGATCCGCAGGGCGGCGAGCCGGTCTGGTGGTTCGGGGGAGGCTTCGACTGCACGCCCTACTACGGCTTCGAGGAAGATGCGATCGAGTGGCATCGCACGGCCCGCGCCGCCTGCGAGGTACACGGCCCCGACCTCTATCCGCGCTTCAAGAAGCAATGCGACGAGTATTTCTACCTGCCGCATCGGGGCGAGCCGCGCGGCATCGGCGGGATCTTCTACGACGATTTCGACGAGGGCGGATTCGCGCGGGCCTTCGAGTTCTGGAAGGCGACGGCCAACGCGTTCCTCGAGGCCTATGCGCCGATCGTCGAGCGCCGGCGCGCAACGCCATGGGGCGAGCGCGAGCGTGACTTCCAGCTCTATCGCCGCGGCCGCTACGTCGAGTTCAACCTGCTCCAGGATCGCGGCACGCGCTTCGGTCTCGAGGCCGGCGCCCGGACCGAATCGATCCTCGCATCACTGCCCCCGCTGGTGGCCTGGCGATACGACTGGGCGCCCGAAGCCGGCACGCCCGAGGCCGCGCTGTACAGCGATTTCCTGCGTCCGCGGGACTGGGCGGACGAGCAGCTGCCCGCGTAGTCGGCGGGCACAGGGTCAGGGTGCCGCGCGTTGCCCGATCCGGCCGATCCCGAATCGCTCGCGGACGGGATTCGGGGACGTGTTAAAGTCCGGCGCGCCGAACGCCCGGGCTGTGCGGGTTCGAAGGCCGCGCCCCAGCCGAAGAGAAGGAACGCCGATGTCAGCAGAGGAAAGAGCCGCTTCGAACGTCGAGGCGAGCGGACCCTACTACGACTTGCGTGTCGCCGACGTGATCGAAGAGACGGCCGACGCCAAGTCCATCGTGCTGGAGGTTCCGCCCGAGCTGAAGGAACGATTCGCCTACGAGTCGGGGCAGTTCCTGAGCTTCCGGGTGGAGGTGGACGGCCACCGACTGGTGCGATGCTACTCGCTCGCGAGCGCCCCGGGCATCGATCCGGCGCACAAGGTGACGATCAAGCGCGTCGCGGACGGTCGCGCCTCGAACTGGATGAACGATTCGGTCGCCGTCGGCGACGTCCTCGAGGTCATGGATCCAAACGGCATCTTCGTCTTGCGCGAGCGTGAGACGCCGATCGTGCTCTTCAGCGGCGGCTCGGGCATCACCCCGTGCATCTCGATCCTGAAGACCGCGCTCGCCCGCACGTCTCGCCCGATCAAGCTGCTGTATGCGAATCGCGACGATCGCTCGATCATCTTCAAGGACGAGCTCGCCGAATTGCTCTCGGCCCATCCCGATCGGCTCGAGATCGTGCATCGGCTCGATGACGTCCACGGCTTCGTCGACGCCGCGCTGGTCGTCCAGGAGGTGGGCGAACGAAAGGACGCCGATTTCTACATCTGCGGCCCTGGCCCCTTCATGGACGTCGTCGAGGCGGGCCTTGCGAGCCTCGGGATTCCCGAGGACCGGATCTTCATCGAACGCTTCGAGTCGCCGGATACGAGCCAGCCGGAAGTCTCGGGTCCGGTGGATGCATCCGACGGGCAGGTCGTGACGGTCTCGCTCGATGGCCAGGTGACGGAGATCGTGGTCGGCGAGGGTGAGACGATCCTGGCCGCGGCCCGGCGGGTGGGACTCGAGCCGCCCTTCGCCTGCGAGGAGGCCTATTGCGGCTGCTGCATGGCGAAGGTCGTCGAAGGCGAGGTCGAGATGCTGATGAACGACGGCGGCATCGATCAGCGCCAGATCGACGAAGGCTGGATCCTGACCTGCCAGGGGGTGCCCAAGGGCAAGGTGCGGATCGAATACCCCGACTGATCCGGGCGCAGGCTGGCCGCCCCGACTAACCCCCGAGCGGCAGCCCGAGCAGGTCGGAGAGCTGCGACAAGGCCTGGGTGGGATCTTCCACCTTGATCGTGGCCATGCCCAGCGCGCGGGCCGGCTTGAGGTTCCCGCCGATGTCGTCCAGGAAGACGACCTCCTCGGGACGGCGGCCGAGGCGCTCGCAGGCGAGGTGGTAGATCGCGGGGTCCGGCTTTCGCAGGCCCTCGACGCTCGACTCGATGAAGACGTCGAAATGGACCTCGAGCTGACGCGTTCCGTCGCTCTCGTGATCTCCCGTCGCCGGGTCCTGCGTCTGCGCCCAGTTGTTGGTGAGCGCGCCGACCCGCAGCTCGGCCCGCCTGAGCCTCGCGATCGCCTCGAGCATGGAGGGGCGAGGGCGGGCGGACTGCGACATCCGCTGCATCATCTCTCTCGCGTCCATCTCGATGCCGGCTCGGCGACAATCGGCCTCGAAGGCGGGATAGAAGTCGGGGAGCGAGAGCTCGCCCCGCTCGAGGCGGGACCAGGCGCCGCCGGGCGCCGTGTCCGACGCGACACGGTTGATCGCGTTGCGCGCGAGACCGAGCTCGGCCTCGTAGTCGCGAATCGCCTGGAGCGGCGAGCCCAGCACGACGCCGCCGAGATCGAAGAGCACTGCAGATCGCTTCATGGCGTCGAGCCTAGCAGCCGAAGACCTCGCGCCGCGCGCTGCGAAGTCGCTCGGGATCCCGTGCGAAGGCGAGCACGGGCCGCGGCGTGTCGGCCTCAAGATGGGCGCACAGATCCAGCAGGATCGCGTCCTGGCCGAGACCGTCCTGCAGCCGTTCGCGCCAGTGCAAGTCGGTTGGGTCGTGATAGGTGAGGGCAAAGCCACGACGATCTCCGGGCGTCAGCGCGAGCGCCTCCCGGACCACTGGGAGCGCACGTCGCACGAGCCCGATCGCCACCAGCCCCATCGTGGGCCGCGCGTTGAACTCGACGGCGCCGCGCAGTCGCAGCCTGGGCTCCTGGCCTGCGTCCGCCGGCTCGCGGTAGACGAACGAGTCGATGCCGCAGACGCCGAAGAAGCCCTGCTCGCGGGCGCGGGCGGCGACCGCCGCGGCGTCCGCCCGCAGCGACTCGTCCCGGGGATCGCCGGAGAAGACGCGACCGCGAGAGTCGACCTCGCCGCAGTGGCCTCGGTAGACGCCGCTCGGCGTCGACCACATCTCGAGGGAGCCGAACAGCGTTGGCAGGGCGCCGGCCTTCCCGGCTTCGGGGATGAGCAGGCAGACCGAGAGGTCCGTGATCCGATCCAGCCAGGGCTCGAAGATCGCGCCGCCTCGCTCGGCGAGTCGCCCGAGCGCCCCGCGCAGCGCCGCGCCCTGGACCCGAGACCGGCCACCTACTCGTCCGCGCCCGCTGCTTCCGAAGCGCGGCTTCAGCGTGAAGCGCCCCTCCGTCCACGCCGGCCACTGCTCGAGCCGACGATCGAGACGGGCGAGCAGCGCGTCGGGCGCCCGCAGCGCCTCGGGCTCGAGCACCTCGATCAGCGGAGCGAGCGGGCGCGGCGTGAGCCCGAGCTCGGCCGCGGTCCGGGCGGCGAAGGCCTTGTCGTGCACGCTGCGCGTCACATCGACGGGAGCAGCGATCAGTCCGCATCCGAAACGAGCGCGCAGCTCGGCCTCGAGCGTCGCGGTCGGGAGCCAGGGGATCGCCCCCGTCGCGTCGGCCCGCCCATCTGCCAGCCCGGGAAAGGCCGGCGCATCGGCTGGAGGGCCGAGGTCCGCGGGCCAGAGCGTGTCACGCGGGTGCTCTGTCCACTCGCCGCCGGCCGCCGGCACGACGAGTCGTGCGCCCGGCCCGAAGAGCAGACACCAGAGCAAGGCCGCGCTGCGGACGGGCGGCTGATCTCGCAGGGCCCGCCAGTCGTCGCCCTCCTCGGCGCCGAGATTCGGCAGCAGCAGCGGGCCCTGGGACGGCTGACTCCGGCTCACGCGGTCGGGTTCTTCGGCGCGTCCGGGAGCCCGGTCTGCGGAGCCCGGCCGCGTTCCTGACTCGAGCGGGCGACGCGTACGTGCTCGATCAGGGCCTCGCTGAGTCCGGCTCGACGGCGAGGCGTGACCTCGAATCGCCGGCCCTTGGCCCGGGCGGGGCCGAGCGGGAAGGGGACTGCCGCCAGGTATGCGTCGAGGTCACTCGCCAGCTCGGCGTCCGCCTCCTCGGGTCGTTCCTGCGCAGCGAGCCGCGCGAGCCAGCGAACGGCGAGCGCGACGTGCGCCACCTCGTCGTCGTGCACGCGCTGGCAGACCGCAGCGCTCTCGAGGTCGCCGGCCTCGGCGAAGCCGTCGCGATAGGTGAGTGTGAAGTCCAGGTTCGCCTGCTCGAGCGTGAGGCCCATGGCCGCGAGAAAGGCGCGGGGGCCGGCGGGGGAGGCTGCGATCACGGGGGCCTGGCGCCAGAAGTAGTCGGAGTGGTCGTCGGTGTCGAAGCGCCCACCCGAGGCCTCGAGCCGGTCGAGGTAGAGCCGGCAATGGCGCTGCTCGTCGACCAGCGCGGCGAGCAGGCCACGGCGCAGTGCCCCCGGCAGCTCGGGCCAGCGGAGCAGGGCCCAGGCGAAATACTCGACCGCCTGCAGCTCGTGATGTGCGAAGCGCGCGAGGCAGTGGGCGCGGTGGGTCCGCTCGCGAAGCAGACCCGGTCGCGGCAGCCGGTCGCTGCCGGGTCGCATCCGCAGGCCCGGATCGCGATGCGGCCGATCGATGTACAGGGCTGGCCCCGAAGGGGAATCGGGCAGCGGCTGTCCGGCCGGATCGACGGGCGGAGCGAGCTTGCTCTCGAGGTCGCCGGACTCGAGCACGCGCCGGCAGAAGGTCCGCACGCTGTCGGGGGGCTGCTTCTCGGTCGAGGCGTCGTGTCGCGTCCGCTGCATGGCGCGGGCAGGGTAGGCCATCCCGTCCGGGCCGGTTGTCGGAACTGGGCTGCGCGGGAGTGGAACGTGTTTCGATCGGCGGTGAAACGTGTTTCAATCTGCCGTCATGGCCGCCCAATCCCCCGACAACCTGCTCGAGGAGCGTGCGCGCCGGATCATCGAGACGACGATCGAGCTGGCCGAGCAGGGCGGCTTCGAGGCCGTGCGGCTGCGAGACGTGGCCGCCCATGCCGGGGTCGCGATGGGCACGCTCTACCGCCGCTTCCACAGCAAGGAAGACCTGCTCGTGGCGGCCCTCGAGCTCGAGACCCGCGCCATGGCCGAGCGCGTCGAGCAGCGTCCGCCCAAGGGCGATACGCCGAGCGAGCGGGTGATCGGCTTCTTCGTGATGGCGACGCGCGGGATGCTGCGTCGGCCGAACCTGTCACGCGCGATGCTGCGCGCCTCGGCGGCGGGGGAGCCCGCGCTGGCCGAGAAGGTCGAGATCTTCCACGAGCTGATGCTCGGGATGGTGGTCGGTGCCCTGCGCGGCGCGCCGCTCCGCCCCGGGCACGACGCGCTCGGAGAACGGGAGCGGCTGCTCGGAGAGGTCCTGAACCAGATCTGGTTCGCGGTCATGATGGGCTGGTCGAGCGGCCTCGAGACTCAGGCCTCGATCAACGAACGAATGCGCGCCTCCGTCGAGCTCGTGCTGGACGACCGGAGGCTTGATTCCTAACCTCGGCGGCCCCATCGATACGGTGGCCAGCCCACACGACGCCGTCGTTCGCCCGGGTGCGAGGACGGCCCGATCGCGCCCGACGAGGGCCAAACGAAAGGGTTTTCGAATGAGAGAAGCAGTCATCGTCGAGGCGGTCCGTTCGCCCATCGCGCGCGGCAAGATGATCAAGGGAGCGCTCTCCGGGCTGCACACGGCCAGGCTCCTGCGTGCGGTCCAGACGGAGGTCTGCAAGCGGGCCGGCGTGCCGACCAAGGACGTCGAGCAGGTGATCGGCGGCTGCGTGACCCAGGCCGGCGAGCAGTCGAATAACATCACCCGCCAGGCCTGGCTCTCCGAGGGAGATGACTGGACCGCTGGCGGGACCACGATCGACACCCAGTGTGGCTCGGGCCAGCAGGCCAACAGCCTGATCAACGCGCTCGTGAAGGGCGGCTCGATCGACGTCGGCATCGCCTGCGGCATCGAGATGATGAGCCACGTCGGCCTCGGCGCGAACGTGATCAACGGCCCGGGCTACTTCATGCCGCCGGAGTGGCCGTGGGACTCGCCGCCCGACCAGTTCACGATGGCCCAGCGCATCGCCGACAATCGCGGCATCACGCGCGCCGATGCCGACGCGCTCGGCCTGGCCTCGCAGCAGAAGGCCAAGGCCGCGCGCGACGAGGGCCGCTTCGATCGCGAGATCGTGCCGATCGAGGCGCCGGAGCTCGGCGACAATGGCGAGCCCACCGGCCAGAAGCTCGTCGTGAGCCAGGATCAGGGCATTCGCGACTCGACCGCGGAGGGCCTGGCCCAGCTGAAGCCCGTCATCGAAGGCGGCATCCATACCGCCGGCAACTCCTCGCAGATCTCCGACGGCGCGGCCGCCGTGTTGATCATGACGGCGGAGAAGGCCAAGCACTACGGCTTGAAGCCTCGCGCGCGGATCGTCCAGGACGTGCTCGTCGGCACCGATCCCTACTACGGCCTCGACGGACCCGTCCACGCGACCCAGGCGATCGAGAAGAAGACCGGCATGAGCATCCGCAACGACATCGACCTCTACGAGATCAACGAGGCCTTCGCATCGGTCGTGCTGTCGTGGGCCGGGGTCTTCGACATCGACATGACCAAGGTGAACGTGAACGGCGGTGCGATCGCGCTCGGCCATCCGGTCGGCGCGACCGGCTCACGCCTGATCGTGACGGCACTGCACGAGCTCGAGCGCACTGGCCAGGGCACGGCGTACATCACGATGTGCTGCGGCGCGAACGTCGGTACGGGCACGATCATCGAGCGGCTCTAGGCAGTCATCGAGAGGCCCTAGACAGTCATCGAAAGGCTCGGGCAGTCATCGAGCGGCTCCGGACGGCCACGCGCGGGACCGGCCGCCGACCTTCAGCGGGAGAGAACGAATCATGGGTGAGCTGGACGGAAAGGTGGCCATCGTCACCGGTGCAGGCAGGGGGCTCGGACGCTCGCACGCGCTCGAGCTGGCGAGGCTCGGGGCACGCGTGGTCGTGAACGATCTCGGCGTGGCGGCGGACGGCAGCGGGCGCGACGAGTCTGCGGGCCAGGCGGTGGTCGACGAGATCAAGTCGCTGGGCGGAGAAGCGGTCGCGCATTTCGGGGACGTCGCCGACTGGGAGCAGTCCAAGTCGATGATCACGACGGCGGTCGACACCTTCGGTGACTTCAACATCCTGGTCAGCAACGCCGGCTTCTGTCGGGACAAGATGATCTTCTCGATGGAGGAGGCGGACTTCGACGCGGTGATCCGCGTCCATCTGAAGGGGCATTTCTGCGGCATCCGGCATGCCTCGGCCTTCTTCCGCGAGAAGGGCAAGGCCGAGGGCCAGGTCTACGGCCGCATTCTGAGCACGGCTTCGGAGGCCGCCTTCTTCGCCGACCCCGGGCAGCCGAACTACTCGGCGGCCAAGGCGGGCATCATCGCGATCACGAACGGTGCGGCGCAGGCGCTGCTGAAATACGGCGTCACGGCCAATACCTTCATGCCGCGCGCCCGCACGCAGATGACGCTGGTCGGATCGACCGCCCAGTTCTTCGAGAAGCCGGAGGAGGGCTTCGACACCTTCGACCCGGACAACGTGTCGCCGCTGGTCGGCTGGCTGGCGTCGCCGGCGGCCGCGAAGGTCTCGGGCAACGTCTTCATCGTGTGGGGCAAGCAGATCTCGGTGATGGAGTATCCGAAGCGGGCCGCCGACTTCGAGAGCCCGGAGAAGTGGAATCACGAATCCGTGGGGGCGACCCTCGGCAGCTTCTTCGAGGGCAAGGAGCCGGTGAAGGACAGCTTCATCGTGCCTCCGATCTTCTAGCGCCCAGACCTTCGCTCGCGCGTGGGAACGCCGGCCTTCCGTGGAGGGCCGGCGTTTCTCGTCCGGGGCGACCGGATGCGCGCCGGATCGTGCTTGTTGCAGTCAGGCCGAGTCGTCTAGTCTCGCGAGGCGCGGCCATGACGGCCGTGGGAGGACGAATCATGGCGACCGAGTGGAGGACCTGGCAGATCGGTGACGTGAAGGTCACCCGGGTGCTCGAGCAGGAAGCTCCGCTTCCGCCCGAGGGTCTGATCGCGAACATCGATCCCGAACGGCTGGCCGAGCACTCGGCCTGGCTGAAGCCCCACTTCATGAACGACGACGGCCAGATCATCCTCTCGATCCACGCGCTCGTGGTCGAGTCCGGCGGCAAGACGATCGTGGTCGATACCTGCATGGGCAACGATCGTCCCTTGCCCCAGGGCATGGGGCCCTTCGAGACGCGTTTCCTCGAGGATCTCGAGACGATCGTCAAGCGCGAGCAGGTCGACTATGTCCTCTGCACCCATCTCCACTTCGATCACATCGGCTGGAATACGATGCTCGTCGATGGCGTGTTCGTGCCGACCTTTCCGAACGCGCAGTATCTGTTCGGACGGGAGGAATACGAGCATTGGTCGCAGGCGCCCGCGGACGAGAACATCGATCTCTCCTATGGCGTCGCGCCGGTCGTCGAGGCCGGCCTGCATTCGCTGGTCGAGTCGACCCATGCGATCACCGACGAGGTCCGCCTCGAGCCGACCCCCGGCCACACACCTGGCCACGTGAGCGTGAAGATCGAGTCGAAGGGCGCGCAGGCGGTCATCACGGGCGATCTCGTCCATCACCCCGTCCAGCTGGCCGAGCCCGGCTGGGGTAGCCACCCCGATGCGCAGCCCGCCCGCGCCATCCAGACGCGGAAGGATTTCGTGGCACGCTACGGGGACACGGACGTGCTCGTGATCGGCACGCATTTCGCCGGGCCGACCGCCGGCCGGATCGTGCGGGCGGGCGATTCGTGTCGGGTGGAGTGCGATCCCGAGGCCTGATCGGTCAACGGGTCCACCAGCGCGGTCAGTCGATGCTCGCGCCGGCGCCCCGATCGGCTGGGCCGCGAGGCGCTCGCCTAACGTTCCCGGATCTCGGCCTCGCCGTCCGCGCGGATCGCCTCGAAGCGGGCCTGGGTCATCGGGATCACGATCTCCGGATGGGTCAGGATCGTCAGTCGGTTGGCCTTGATGCCGCGCACGACGATCGGCCCGACCTCTTCGGGCTGCATCGCCTGCGCGGCCATCTCGCTTGGCATGCCGGCGGGCTCGGGCATCGGTCCGCCGAAGGCGGCGGGGCGATTGCGCGCCGAGGTCTGGGCGAGATCCGTGGCGATCAGCCCCGGGCACAGGACCGACACGCCGATGCCCTGATCGGCGAGCTCCGCGCGCAGGATCTCGCTGTAGCCGTTGCAGGCGTATTTCGACGCGGTGTAGATCCCGACCTGAAGGTCGCCGATTGCGACCAGGCCGGCGGTCGAGGAGGTGTTCACGATATGGCCGCCGCGGCCGTGGGCGAGCATGCCTGGCAGGAAGGTCTGCACGGCGTTCACGATGCCGAACAGGTTGACGGAGAAGACCCATTGCCAGTCGGCGTCGGTCTTCTCGGTGATCGGGCCCTGGGGCGCCGAGACGCCGGCGTTGTTCGAGAGCAGGTGAACGGGACCCAGCGCCTGCGTCACGTCCCTCGCGGCCGCCGCCAGGTAGTCACGGTTCGTGACGTCGCAGCGCGTGCCGAAGGCGCGCACGCCGAGCGCCTGGAGCTCCTCCGCGACGGCCTTTGCGGCGTCCTCCTCGATGTCGAGGACCGCTACGTTCATGGCCTCTTTCGCCAGCGCCAGCGCGATGCCGCGACCGATTCCGTGGCCGCCGCCGATCACGACCGCGTTCTTTCCCGCCAGCGCCTGCATCCCGTGCCTCTCTCCGACTCAGCCACTTCGGCTCAGCCCGTTCCTGCTCAGTCTGAGGTGGTCCTGGATCGCGGACCTAGAAGGTCGCGACCTCGCCCGTCGCGATCCGCTCCCCGAGTCGCTCGAGCTGGATCTTCGCCGAGCCCAGCTCGTGCTCGATCTGGGTCGCCCATTTGAAGTAGCGATGCAGCGGATAGTCGACGTCGATGCCGACGCCGCCGTGCAGATGCTGACAGGCATAGGCCGAGAAGGCGGCGCCCTCGGAGGCCGCGAACTTGGCCACGTGCACCATGTCGCGCGCGTCGAGTCCCGCGGAGAGCTTCCAGATCGCCTCCCAGGTCGTGAGCCGGATGCCCTCGACCTCGATGTAGGCGTCCGCGGCCCGCTGGTGGAAGGCCTGGAAGGAGCCGATCGGGACATCGAATTGCACCCGCTCGCGCCCGTAGGCGGCCGTCATCTCGAGCGCACGCTCCGTCACGCCCAGCTGCATCGCGCAGCGCGCCGCCGTGGCCCGCTCGAGCAGCCAGCGCAGGGAGTCATCGCCGACCCGGCCGAGGACGTCGGTGTCGGAGACCTCGGCCCCCTGGAGCGCGAGGTACGCGTAGGCCTGTCCGTCGGAGCTGGTCTGGGGCTCGAGTCGCACGCCGGCCTCGCCGGGCGTCACCCAGAAGAGCCCCGGCCCTTCGTCCGTCGTCGCCGAGACCAGGATGCGCGCCGCCTGCAGACCGGCGGGCACGAGCGTCTTCTCTCCAGTCAATCGGTAGCCGGCTCCCGTCCGCTCCGCGCGCGTGGTCGGATGGCTCGGGTCCGTCGAGTCGAGCTCCATGAGCCCTGCCGTGAGGATCGCTTCACCGCTGGCCACGCGCGGAAGCCACTCGGCCTTCTCCGCCTCGCTTCCCCGGGCCGCGAGCGGGAGTGCCCCGAGCACGAGGGATGCGTAGACCGGGATCGGAGCGACCGTGCGACCGACCTCCTGGCAGAGCAGGCAGAGCGCCGTGAAGCCGAGCTCCATACCGCCCTGGGCCTCGGGGATGGCAACGCCTAACAGATTCGCGTCGGCGAGCGCCTTCCAGGCCTCGGGGTCGAAGGTGTCTCCCCTGGCATCGAGTGACTTGAGGCGCTCGTTGGTGACGAGATCCTCGAGGATCTTGCGCGCCAGCTCGGAGACGCTGCGTTCTTCTTCGCTGAATTCGAAATCCATGATTCTCTCCGACCCGCCCTCTTTACGAGGAGCTCTTGTAGTGGGGCAGGCCCATGCCGGCCATGGCGATGATGTCGCGCTGGACCTCGTTCGTGCCGCCGCCGAAGGTCAGGATCAGTCCGTTCCGGTAGGCGGACTCGATCTTCCCCTGCAACACGGCGCCGGGGCTATCGGCGCCGAGTCCCGACCGCGCGTTGGTGATCTCCATCATCAGCCGGTACGCCTCCATGTTGAGCTCGCTGCCGAAGACCTTCATGGCGGAGGCGTCCGCCGGGTTCGGCTGACCCGCCTGGGCCGCCCAGGCCTGCTTCCAGTTCATCAGCCGGACGATCTGGATCTTCGCGTAGACGCGGGCGAGGTTCTCGCGGACCCAGCCCTTCTCGATGACGGGCGCGCCGTCGATCACGGTCTCCTTCGCCCAGGCCGTCAGATCGCGCAGGTTGCGACGAATCGGACCGACGCTCATCAGCGAGATGCGCTCGTGATTCAGCTGGCCGGTGATCAGCGCCCAGCCGTTGTTCTCGCCTCCGATCAGGGCGTCTTCCGGAACCCGTACGTTGTCGTAGAAGGTGGCGTTGGTCGTGACCCCGCCGACGGTTCGGATCGTCTGTCGCGAGTAGCCCTTGGCGGTCGTGGGGACGAGGAACATCGAGAGGCCGCGATGCTTCGACTTGCTCGGGTCGGTTCGGGCCGCGAGCCAGATGTAGTCGGAGTAGCCGGCCAGGCTCGTCCACATCTTCTGGCCGTTGATCACCCACTCCTTGCCGTCGCGAACGGCCGTCGTCTGGAGCGAGGCGAGGTCGGTGCCAGCACCGGGCTCCGAGTAGCCGATCGCGAAGAAGAGCTCGCCCGCCAGAACCTGCGGCAGGAACTCGCGTTTCTGCTCCTCCGTCCCGAATTGCCGGAGCGTCGGGCCCACGGTGTTCAGCGTCAGGAAGGGCAGCGGGAAGCCGGCGGTCTGGATCTCGTCGGCGAAGATGAACTGCTCGATCGGCGTGCGCCCCTGACCGCCATGTTCCTTCGGCCAGCCCACTCCGAGCAACCCGTCCTGGCCCATCTGCTTCATCGCACGCCGAAACTCGGGTCCGCCGCCTTCGCCGTCGCCCGAGAGCTCCTTGACCAGCTCATCGGTCATCATCTTGGCGAAGTACTCGCGGAGTTCGTCGCGAAACGCTTTCTGCTCTGGCGTGAAATCGAGTTCCATGAATGAGATCTCCGTTGCCGGTGAAACGTGTTCTAAGCGCTGAGCATGCCCGTTGAGGTCGGGCCCGGCAACTCGCAGCCGGAGGGGGACTGGAAAGCGCTCCATCGGATGGGTTAGATTCGTGCGGCTTCGAACGATCTGCAGTGGATCGATTGGTGATGCGAAACAGGAGAGACCCATGAAAGTTGTGGTGGACTACGACCTCTGCGAGGCGAACGCGCTGTGCATGGAGGCATGTCCCGAAGTATTCCGCGTGGAAGACGACGACACGCTGACCGTCCTGATGGACGAGATTCCCGAGAAGCTTCGTGGGAAGCTCCAGGATGCGGAGCGACTCTGCCCGCGTCAGGCGATCCGGATCGAGGGCTGAGTGCTGTTTACTTTCGAAGCCCATGGGCTTCGAAGGCAAGGCAAGGCGGGCCGAGATCTCGGACCGATCGTTCGGCGAGCCAGCTTTCGAGGCTCGGGGCGATCGGGCAGGATGCACCGTGATCAGGCCTCATGCCTCACGGCTCACGCATAGGGACAAAGGCACAGGACCGAGATCCGTGAATCTTCAAACGAGGGCGCTCGATCGAATGATCGGGCGCCCTCGTTGCATGCGCGGCTTCGCCCATCCATCCATGCGCGACGCGCGACAGGAGGACACGCCTTGCCGAAGGCATCGAAACCGGCTCCGAACGCGGAGGCGCACGCAAAGCGAGAAGAGAAATCGGCGCGCCGTTCGGAGCCGATGCGCTTCGAGGAGCACGCGGAGTGGCATCGCCTCTCCCAGGCCATCCGTCGTCAGGTCGAGGCCTGCGTGGAGATCGATGCGGATCCCGAGGCGCTCGCCGGCTTCGCCGAGCGAGCGCACGCGCTCGCGGAAGAGCTCGAGGCGGTGGCCCGCGGCAAGCGTGTCGGGCTGGTGGAGTCGGGCTGGGACGGCACGGGCTCGATGCACTATCTGCCGTTCAGCCCGATCATGGGGCGGCTCAACCCCGCGTCCTATGGACTCGAGATCCACCAGGAGGATCAGCAGGCGATCGGAATCGTGACCCTCGGCGAGACCGCGGAGGGGGCCGTCGGGCTGGCCCACGGCGGCGTCATCTCGGGGATCTGGGACGAGGTGCTGGCGGCGGCGAATGCGATCGCCCGGACCGGCGGGCCCACCGGCAGCCTGACGATCCGCTACCTGAGGCCGACGCCGCTCTACGAGCCCCTGCGTTATGCCGCGTGGGTCGAGCGCATCGACGAACGAAAGGTCCTGGCGAAGGGCGAGTGCACGCTGAACGGCCAGGTGCTGACGGAGGCGGAGGGCGTCTTCGTCCGTCTGCGACAACCGGGGATCGACTGGCACAAGCAGGAGCAGCAGGGCCGGGACACGAGCGCTTCCTGACGGTCGTGCCCCGGGTCCGTTCCGAGCCCGCCCCTCAGCCCATATGCGCCTGGCCGCCGTCGATCGCGATGCTCTGGCCATTGACGTAGGCCGCGCTGTCGGAGCAGAGCATCGCCACGAAGCGACCGATGTCCTCCTCGCACTCGCCGACGCGTCGCATCGGAATCGTCGCGAAGAACGCCTCGGCCTCCTCCGGACTGTTCTCGATCCAGTCGACGAGGCCGGGGCTCTTGGCGTGTGGAAGGATGACGTTGGTTCGGATCCCGTCCACGGCCCACTCGCAGGCAGCCGCCTGGGTGAGGCTGCGGATGGCTTCCTTGACCGCGGCATAACATCCGTAGTTCGCCATGTCCCAGCGCTTGGCCGCGGTGCTGCCGAGGTTGATGATCGAGCCGCCCCCCTTGAGGTGCGGGTAGCAGAGCTTCATCAGCCGGAAGGTCGCCAGCGGACCCGACTCCCAGCCCGCCGTGAAGAGCTCGTCCGAGACGCCATGGAGCGGACCGAGCGGGACCTCCTGGGCGTTGTTCACGAGGATGTCGATCGTGCCGAGCTTTGCGACGACCTCGTCGACCATGGCCTTGAGGTCTTTCTCCGACTTCACGTTGCAGGGGATCGCGATGGCCTTGCCGCCTCTCTTCTCGATCTCCTTGCAGGTGTTCTCGAGCTTCGAGGCCGTGCGTCCGCTGACCGCGATGGCCGCGCCCTCGGCGGCGAGCGCGAAGGCGATGCCTTGTCCCACGCCCTGTCCCGCGCCAGTGACCAATGCAATCTTGCCGTCCAATGTGCCCATCTTCTCGTTCTCCTCGGGGTCACGCGGCGCCCGCGCGTGTTCTCTGGTGTTGCTCGACGGTACGCAGCTCGAGTGCGCGCCGCTAGAGCGGATCCACCGGGTAGCCCGCGGCCAGCCAGGCGTCGTAGCCCCCCGCCAGCGGGCGTACGCGCTCGATGCCGTGGCGCTTCAGCAGGAGCGCCACCCGGGCGCTCGAGGCCTCGTTCGGTCAAGTGCAGTAGACCACGATCTCCCGATCGCGCGGGATCTCGTGGTGGCGCGTCGAGAGCTGATCGACGCGCAGCGCCTGGGCTCCGGGAATGCGAGCACCATCCGCCTCGATCTGGTCGGCGTCGCGCAGGTCGAAGATCAGGGGGCGAGGCTCGGCCCCGATCAACTCGTAGAGCGCGCTCGGTGCGATGCGAGCGGTGCGTAGAGCTCGCAGAAATCGCTGCCGGTTCCAGGCCTTCCATGAGATCCAGGCGGCCAGCCCGAGGATCGCCAGCAGCGCGACCTGCCCGCCGACGTCGGCGAGCGCCGAGAGCACGGTCTGGATCTGGTCCGCGAGCAGCGCGCCAGCCGCCAGGTAGCTGGCCGCCCAGATCCCGGCCCCCGGCAGATCGAAGGCCAGGAAGCGTGGCCGGGACATGCCGCTCGCCCCCGCCAGAGGTGGTGCGATCGTCTGGAGACCCGGAACGAATTTCGAGAAGAGCAGGGTGGCCGGGCCGCGCTTCGCGAAGCTGTCCGAGGTCGTGCGCACGCAGGAGTCCGGCTCGAGCGAGATCCGGCAGAGCAACCGGAGGACGTTCCGGCCGCGCAAGCGTCCGATCTCGAACCAGGCCAGGTCGGGCGGCAGGCAGGCGAGGGTGGCCACCGCGAAGGTCGCGCCAGCGTCGAGCTCCCCCGCGCCGACCAGTCCGCCTGCCAGCACCAGCACGGGCGGCGCTGGAATCGGGATTCCCGCCTGATCGACCAGGACCGCGATCGCGACGATCAGCAGGCCATGGGTCGCGAGCAGGAGCTGCAGATCTTCCATTCGACGCCCGCGCTCAGTCTTCGCCCAGTGTTTCGCAGCGCTCGGCCAGCTCGCGCTCGCCCTCGCGCGTCTGGACGCCCCGGGCGAGGAAGCGATCCATGCGCGCGACCCGCTCCGAGCGCGGATCGGACATCAGGCGATCGAAGGCGCGCTGCTCGGCGAGCAGGTCCTGCTCGATCTCGCGATCCGAGAGTCCCTGGATCAAGCGCTTGGCCTCGAGCAGGGTGTAGGCGGGGTAGCTCGCGATGCGGCGTGCCAGTCGTTCGACGAAGGGACGGAGCTCGGCCTCGGGCAGGGCGCGATTGATCCAGCCGTAGCGCTCGGCCTGCTCGGCGCTGAAGTCGTCGCCGCCCAGGATGATCTCGCTGGCTCGAGCGCGACCGAGCAGTCGGGTGAGGCGCGCCGTACCGCCCGCGCCGGGCAGGATCCCGAGCGGGACCTCGGGCTGTCCGAAGACGGCCTTGCCGAGCGTCGCGAAGCGCATGTCGCAGGCCAGGGTCACCTCGCTTCCACCGCCGCGCGCATAGCCCTCGACGACGGCGATCGTGATCTGCGGCAGCTTGCGAAGTCGCTCGAGGATCTGATGCGTGAAGGGCAGCTCGGTGGCCTCGGGCACGGGATCGGTCGGCACGGTCGTGATCGACTCGACGTCGCCGTGGGCGATGAAGAAGTCCGGGTCTGCGCTCTGCAGCACCAGCACCCGGGTATCCTGCTCCGCTTCCATCCGCTCGACGAGCTGGAAGAGGGCGCCCATCAGCTCCGCCCCGAGCAGATTCATCGGCGGGCAGTCGATCGTCGCCCACGCGACGCCTTCGCGGATGTCGACGCGGATCTTCTCGGCGGACTGGCTCATCGGGGCTCCTGGGGATCGTCGTCGGGGGGACGGAACGCGGGGCAAGCGCTGATTCTAGTCAGCGGCTCGGCCCGGACAAGAGCGGGGTTCCGTGCCGATTGAAACACGTTCTAGGGTCTGCTTGACTTCACTGCCGCCCACGAGGGCGGATCGCACGAGATGCGGAAGGAGCCGAGGCCCATGAGTCCGACGACAGCAGCCGGTACAGCGGCAAGCGAGGCGACCGAAGCGGCGTTGACCGCCCCCCATCGCCTCGAATACACCTACAAGCGATCGCTCGGTCCGATCCTCTCGCAGTTCTTCACGGGGCTGCGCGACCGAAAGCTGCTCGGCATTCGTCGGAGCGACGGCAGCGTGATGGTGCCGCCCAAGGAATACGATCCCGATACGAGCGCGAGCCTCGATGAAATCGTCGAGGTCGCGGACGAGGGGATCGTGACCAGCTGGTCCTGGGTGTCTTCGCCGCGACGCCAGCAGCCCCTCGACCATCCCTTCGCCTACGCGCTGGTGAAGCTCGACGGCGCGGACACGCCGTTCCTGCACGTCGTCGACGCGGGGGACGAAGCGAACATGGAGACGGGCATGCGCGTCAAGGCACGCTGGATCGACGAGCCGACGGGCATGATCACGGATCTCGTCTTCGTTCCCGCCTAGCAAGAGATCGACCCTTGGCAGGCGCCACCGATTCGGCGCCTTCGATCGCCGAGACCGCCGAACCGACCGCGGCAGAGGAGAGACCGTTGAGTGAAGAGAACGACACGAACGAGCCGGTGACGCTGCTGCGCACGCCGATCTCGCTCGACTACGACTACAGCGCCGGCCAGTCGGCCTCGCGCTTCCTTCGGGCGATCGCGAAGGGCAAGCTGCTCGGCCAGCGATGCCCGGTGGATGGGCGCGTCTACTTCCCGAGCCGAGGCGCCTGTCCGCAGCACGGCGTGACCTTCGGCGACGAGGTCATCGAGCTCTCCGACAAGGGCACGATCGTGACCTTCTCGATCGTGCGCGTGCCGTCCGAGAACATCCCGCTCGAGCTGCCCTACATCACCGTAAACGTGCTGCTCGACGGCGCCGACACGATCCTGATGCACGTGCTCGACGCCAATCTCGAAGACGTCCACATGGGCATGCGCGTCCAGGCCGTCTGGAAGCCCGAGGAGGAGTGGACGACCTCGACGGGAAACATCATGTACTTCCGCCCGATCGACGAGCCCGACGCGGACTACGACAGCTACAAGGAGCACATCTGATGCGTGACGTCGCCGTCGTCGGATTCACCCAGAGTCCCTCCATGCGCCGCGAGCCCGACCGCAACGAGGTCGAGATCCTGATCCCGGTGATCCACGCGCTGCGCGAGCAGACGGGTCTCTCGAGCAAGGACTTCGACTTCATCTGCTCGGGGTCGAGCGACTATCTCGCGGGCTCGTCCTTCGCGTTCGTGTCGGGTCTCGACGCGGTGGGTGCCTGGCCGCCGGTCTGCGAGAGCCACGTCGAGATGGACGGCGCCTGGGCGCTCTACGAAGCCTGGGTGAAGATCCAGATGGGCTACGCGGACACCGCGCTCGTGTACGGCTTCGGCAAGCCGTCGATGGGAGACCTGCCGCTCACGATGGCGCTGCAGCTCGATCCCTACTCGGTGATGCCGCTGTGGCCCGATGCGATCTCGATCGCCGGGCTGCAGGCGAGGCATTGCCTCGAGAAGGGTGTGCTCGGCGCCGAGGACATGGCGGCCGCCGCGGTACGCGACCGCCGACACGCGAAGGACAATCCGTACGCGCAGGTCGCGGGGGACTTCACGGTCGAAGGGATCCTGGCCGAGGAGTTTCTGGTGAACCCGCTGCGCAAGTCGGATTGCGCGCCGATCTCGGATGGCGCGTCCGCGATCGTGTTGGCGGCGGGCGACCGCGCTCGCGAGCTGCGGGATCGACCGGCCTGGATCCGCGGCATCGAGCATATCTGCGAGCCGATGGACCTCGGCGTGCGCGACCTCGGACGCTCGCGCTCGACGGAGATCGCCGCGGAGAAGGCGGGCGCCTCCGCCGGTGGCTTCGATATCGCCGAGCTCTCGGCCCCGTTCACGCATCAGGAGATCCTGATCGAGAAGGCGCTCGGACTGACCAGCGCCACGACCGTCAACCCGTCGGGCGGTGCGCTGGCGGGCAATCCGATGATGGCGGTGGGCCTCAGCCGGATCGGCGAGTGCGCCACGCGAATCTGGGACGGCCAGGCTGGCCGCGCGGTCGCACACGCGACCTCGGGACCCTGTCTGCAACAGAATCTGGTCTGTGTCCTGGAGGGCAACTAGTCATGGCGGAATTGGCAGCGGTCGTCGGGATCGGCCAGACGAACTACGAAGCGAAGCGACTCGACCTGTCACAGGCCGGACTGCTGCGGGAGGCCGCGGAGAAGGCGCTGGCCGACGCGAACTGCAGCTGGGCGGACATCGACGCCGTCATCATCGGCAAGGCTCCCGACCTCTTCGAAGGCGTGATGATGCCCGAGCTCTTCCTGAACGACGCGATCGGCGGGGCCTACAAGCCGATGCTGCGGGTGCATACCGCGGGCAGCGTGGGCGGGTCGACGGGGATCGTCGCGGCCAGCATGGTGCAGAGCGGCATCCACGATCGCGTGCTGTGCGTGGCCTACGAGAAGCAGAGCGAGTCGAACGCGACCTGGGCCCTGTCGATCTCGATGCCCTTTTCGCTCGCGACGGTGGCGGGCGCGGGCGGCTACTTCGCGCCGCTCGTGCGCGGCTATATCCGTCGGTCCGGGGCGCCGGAGGATACCGGCATCCGGGTGGCGGTGAAGGATCGCCAGAACGCGCTCAAGAACCCGCTCGCACATCTGCATCTCGAGGACATCTCCTTCGAGATGGTCGCGAACTCCCCGATGCTCTGGGATCCGATCCGCTATCTCGAGACCTGCCCGAGCTCGGACGGCGCCTGCGCGATGGTGATGGAGAAGGAGTCGCTGGCCAGCGCGCGCAGCAACAAGGTCGCGTGGATCCATGCCACCGAGATGCGCAGCGAGCCGACGATGTTCTCCGGGCGCGATCAGGTCATGCCGCAGGCAACCCTCGACAATGCGGCGGCGCTCTACAAGAAGGCCGGCATCACGAACCCGCGCAAGGAGCTCGACTGCGCCGAGATCTACGTGCCCTTCTCCTGGTTCGAGCCGATGTGGATGGAGGGCATGCTGATCAGCGAGCGGAACGAGGGCTGGAAGATGACCTACGAGGGCGCGACCGCGCTCGATGGCGACTTCCCGGTCAACATGTCGGGCGGCGTGCTCTCGTCGAATCCGATCGGCGCGTCGGGGTTGATCCGCTTCGCGGAGGCGGCGCTGCAGGTGCGCGGTCTCGCGGAAGCGCATCAGGTCGACGGGGCCAGGAAGGCGCTGGGCCACGCCTACGGCGGCGGCTCCCAGTATTTCTCGACCTGGATCGTCGGCTCCGAGAAGCCCTGAGGGCAGGGGAGGCAGGCGTCAGCGAGGTCGCCTCCTTCCTAGGCTCGAAACTTCTTTCGGAATCAGAGGAAAGGCCCCGGAATTTCGGGGCTTTTCTGATTTCTGTCCTCGTCCCGGTAGGTCATCCCGGCAGACCGCATGCAATCCTCAAGGGATCTGCCCGAAATTCCGATGGAAATGGGAATGGATGACGTGTTCGCGGAGGAGATCTTCATCATGGCATCGAAGAGAATGGGCGGCGTGCGCTGGGCCCTGCTGTCGGCCTTATTGTGCACGACCGTCGTTGGGTGTGGCTCGAACAATGGGGGCTCGGTGCTGGTGGCCGATGCCGAGTTCGACCCCGCGACCGCGTCCGACCACAACATCGGCGTCAACGAGGCCATGCCCGGGGTCGCACAGACCTTCACGGTCCTCGCGACGGGGAAATTCGAACGCTTCTGGCTGGTCGTGACGGACGGGGAGTCGCCGGACGACGGTACGATCCGGATCACGGTTCGGCCGCTGGTCGCCGGCGTGCCGAACCCTGATCCGGGGACATCGATCATCCGTGCGATCGACGTCGACACCACGACGCTGCCCGCGACGCTGGTCGAGCAGTTCTCGATCTTCGATGTCGGAGACGATCCGGGCCGGGAGGTCAGCGCGGGTGAGCAATACGCTCTGGTGATCGAGTTCGTCAGTCGCACCGGCGTCGACACCGCACCGATTGCCCGGGTGCTCGGCCAGACGGGCGATCCCTACGCGGACGGAACGGGCGCGGCCGATGCGGGCGCTGGATACGTCGCCAACACCAACGACTATCTCTTCCGCACCTTCGTGCTCCAGCCCAACTAGCTCGCGTTCCCGCAACCACGCGCGACCTCTCGCGGGTCAATGTGGGAGCGACGACCGCCCCAGCGCAAACGCTCTCGAGGTAGCTCGTCGCCCGCGTTCGATCGGAGGGGTAGAGCGCGCGCGACCGCTCGCGGGTCAATGTGGGAGCGACGACCGCCCCAGCGCAAACGCTCTCGAGGTAGGAGGTAGCTCGTCGCCCGCGTTCGATCGGAGGGGTAGAGCGCGCGCGACCGCTCGCGGGTCAATGTGGGAGCGACGACCGCCCCAGCGCAAACGCTCTCGAGGTAAATGGTGGAGCCGGCGGGAATCGAACCCGCGACCTCTTGAATGCCATTCAAGCACTCTCCCAACTGAGCTACGGCCCCAACGGGAGGCGGATCCTAACGGGGGGCCCGGGTTCTGTCAAAGTGCAAAGCGCGCGTCGCCCGGCTTTTCGTCGGGGGCGGGGCGGCAACTGCGAGCGGCGTGGTATGCTCCGCGCCCGCTGCCGGAGTGGCGGAATTGGTAGACGCAGGGGACTCAAAATCCCCCGGTCGAAAGGCCGTGCGGGTTCGATTCCCGCCTCCGGCACCACGCTCCGGGCGTCGCCAAAGAGGCGTACAGGCCTGCCCAGACATCTCGCCTGTTCGGCGCGGAACGGGCGGCCCGAAGGCCGTGCCAGAGCGTCCCATGGCCCGCGTTCGCGCCTCCGCGGTCCGGGATGATCTACGCGCAGGCAGCACGTTACCCTTGCCGAGTTGCCACCCGGGAGCGCCGAGAGATGTCCGATTCCCCCGCAGCACCGCTTCGCCCTGACCAGTTCGATCGCTATCGCCGCCATCTCACGCTGCCCGAGTTCGGGCTGGAGGGCCAGCGGAAGCTGCTCGCGAGCTCCGTCCTGCTGATCGGTGCGGGGGGTCTCGGCTGTCCGGCCGCGCAATACCTGGCGGCCGCGGGAGTCGGCCGAATCGGGCTGATCGACGACGATGTGGTCGATGCCTCGAATCTCCAACGGCAGATCCTGTACTCGACGGCCGATGTCGGGCGGGCGAAGGTCGAGGTCGCCAAGCAGCGTCTGGAAGGGCTGAACCCCGACGTGAGGGTCGACGCGATCCGCACGAGACTGGATTCGAGCAATGCGCTCGAGCTCCTGGCCGACTACGACGTGATCGTCGACGGGACCGACAACTTCCCCACCCGCTATCTGACCAACGACGCCTGCGTGCTGCTCGGCAAGCCGAACGTGCATGGCTCGATCTTCCGCTTCGAGGGGCAGGCGAGCGTCTTCGATGCACGGCAGGGACCCTGCTACCGCTGTCTCTACCCGGAGCCGCCGCCACCGGGCTCGGTTCCCTCCTGCGCGGAAGGGGGCGTGCTCGGGATCCTTCCCGGCACGATCGCTCTGGTTCAGGCGACCGAGACCGTGAAGCTGCTGACCGGGATCGGGCAGACGCTGGTCGGGCGCCTGCTGCATTACGACGCGCTCGAGATGGGCTGGCGCGAGTTCAAGATGCACAAGGACGCCGAGTGTCCGGTCTGCGGCGTCGAGCCGACGCTGCGTGAGCTGATCGACTACGAGGGCTTCTGTGGCATGCCGGCGCGCGAAGGCGAGCTCGTCGATGAGATTCCGCAATCGCCCGCCGCGCAGATCGCGGCGCGTCGACGCGCGGGGGAGGACCTCTTCCTGCTCGACGTGCGCGAGCCGGACGAGGTGGAGACGGCCGTGATCGAGGGCGCGCACTGGATTCCGCTCGGGCAGCTCGAAGCCCGGATCGGAGAGCTGATCCCCGCGAAGGACAGACCTCTGGTCGTCTATTGCCATCACGGCAATCGCAGCCAGAAAGCGGTCCGACTGCTGCGGGAGCGCGGATTCAGCCGCACCGAGAATCTCGATGGCGGGATCGAGGCCTGGTCCCTCACGGTCGATCCATCGATTCCTCGCTACTAGCCATCGTCGCATCGATCGCGGCGCGCGGTCCGGCTCGATCGACAGCGGGCAGTCCTTATGGTTCCGTTGGGCGGTCCCGCGGCAACGCGATCGCTCGATGGCCTTGCCGGCCACGGCCTGGCCGATCCCAAACATCGATATCGGAGACCCCACCTTGGCGCACATCAAGCTGCCCGACCCGCTCGCACGGCGTCATCTGCTCGAAGGGGGGCTCGATCCCCAGAAGGCGCGGAGCTACGCCGAGGCCTATCTCGCCGCTGGCCGGGAGGTGGAGGCGGTGGACTTTCTCGCGATGGCCGAGTCCCGCGACGAGCTCGAGTCGTTGCAGCAGCGCGCAATCGAGCGGGGCGACGTCTTCCTGATGCGAATCGCAAGCGCAGCGCTCGGCGCCGAGCCCTCGTCCGCAACCTGGACGGCGCTCGCGACCGCTGCGGCAGCAGCCGGCCGGGAGCGGGACGCCGAGAGCGCGCAGCGATTGGCGACCGTCGGGAGCTAGGGCTCCCGAGAGAGTGGCGGGGCCCGCGCGGCGCGTGGGGTCTGCGATCAGCGAGCCAGGTGTCCGATGCCTTCGAAGCCCGAAACGCCGAGTCCCATGCCCCTGCCCGAGAACGTTCCGCAGACCCTCGCCTGGCTGCATGCGCGCTTTCGGCCGGATGCGGTGCGCGCGCTGCGGGCCACCTACCAGGTCGAGCTGACGGGCGAGACAGGCGGGATCTTCTGGCTGCGGGTCGACGGAGGCCAGCTGTCGTCGGGAGAGGGCAGGACGCCGCGTCCCGACGTGCTGTACCAGATGGTCGCGCGGGATTTCTTCGACGTCCTGGCCGAGCGAGCGAATCCCGAGCTGCTCTACATGGAAGATCGGATCCGGGTCGAGGGCCCGATGTCCCTGGCCCTCGAGCTGCGGCTGCTGTTGCTGGCGGCTTAGGTCATCATCCGCGCGGGCCAGGGCGCTCTTCGCCGGTCGGTCACACGGAGAGAGGAGACAGGGGTGCCTCAGCGCGAAATCCGGATCGAGAACGCGCGCTCGCACAACCTCCGCGGCGTCGACTGCGTGATCCCGCTCGGCGCCTTGACGGTCGTGACCGGTCCGTCCGGCTCGGGCAAGTCGACGCTCGCCTTCGATACGCTCTACGCCGAGGGGCAGCGACGTTATGTCAGCTCGCTGTCCGCCTACGCCCGACAGTTCCTCGAACGCCTGCCGCGTCCCGAGGTGGACTCGATCTCGAACCTGCCGCCCGCGATCGCCATCGAGCAGCGAAACGGCGTCACCGGCTCGCGCTCGACGGTCGGCAGCGCCACGGAGGTGCTCGATCATCTCCGCCTGCTCTTCGCCCGGATCGGCGAGACGATCTGTCCCGATTGCCAGAAGCCCGTCGACGCCGGCGGAGTGGGCGCCACGGCGGATCGGATCGCCGCGGAGCACGCCGGTGAGCGCATCCTGATCGTCACGCCCGTCCGGAGCGGGACGGGTCGGGCGGCACAGGTTCGCGACGAGCTGGTCCGGGACGGTCATGCGCGCCTGCTGGGCGAGTCCGGGGAGATCATCGATCTGCTCGAGACCACCCCGCGACGCAAGCCGTCGAAGCAGTCGCCCTGGTGGCTGCTGATCGATCGGCTGGCCCTGCGCGGCGAGGAGTCGGAGCGCAATCGAATCGTCGAGGCCGTCTCCCAGGCCTTCGCCCGCGGCGGCGGCGAGGTCTACGTACGCCGGGCGGGGGAGCAGGGGACCGGGCGGATCTACCGCGAGGGGCGGACCTGTGACGGCTGCGGGCGCAGGTTTCCCGAGCCGAGCCCCGGGCTCTTCTCGTTCAACAACCCGCTCGGCGCTTGTGCCGCCTGCGAGGGCTTCGGCCGCATCGCCGAGATCGATTGGGATCGCGTCGTGCCGGATCCGGGTCGCAGCCTGTCCGAGGACGCGATCGCTCCCTTCGCCACCAAGACCTCCCGCGGTCTGCGGCGCGAGCTCTTCCGGGCCTGCGAGGAGGTTGGCATCGATCTCGAACGTCCTTTCGGCGAGCTGTCCGAGCAGGAGCGCGCGTTCGTCTTCGAGGGCGACGGGGAATCCTGGGGCGGCGTGCGGGCCTTCTTCGACTGGCTCGCGGGCCGCCGCTACAAGGTCCAGGCGCGGGTCATGATCGCGCGTCATCGTCGCTACGACCCCTGTCCCGATTGCGGGGGCACGCGTCTGTCGGCGGACGCGCGGGCGGTCTCGATCGAGGGCAAGACGATCGCGGATCTCGGTCGCGAGACGCTGGCCGATCTGCTCGATTGGGTGGTGGATCTCGGGCGCGGGAGGTGGGGGGCGCGGCGGCCACGCGTCTGCTCGAGCTGGTCGGGACGCGGCTGCGTACGATCCACGCCGTGGGCCTCGGCTATCTCACGCTCGATCGCATGGTGCGAACGCTCTCGGGCGGTGAGGCGCAGCGCATCCAGCTGGCGACCGCGCTCGGGGGCAGCCTGACGGCCTCTCTCTACGTGCTCGACGAGCCGTCGATCGGCCTGCACGCCGCGGACCTCGAGCGGCTGCTGCGGGTGCTCGAAGCGATTCGCGACCAGGGCAACACGGTCGTGGTCGTCGAGCACGCGCTCGCCCTGATCGAGGCGGCGGATCATCTGATCGATCTCGGTCCGGGCGCCGGCCGGCTCGGCGGTCGGATCATCGCGGCGGGATCGGTCGAGTCGATCCGGGCGCATGCCGACTCGAAGACGGGCGCGGCGCTGCGCGGAGAGCTCGGTGGGACGCGGGCTCGGGTACGCGACCTGTCGCGCAATCCGAGGCTCGAGATCCTCGGCGCGAAGGCCCACAACCTGCGCGATCTCAGCGTCTCGATCCCACTGCGGGGTCTCGTGGCGATCACGGGGGTCTCGGGCGCCGGCAAATCGACGCTGCTTCACGAGGTCCTGGTGCCGGGGCTCGCGCCGAGCGCTTCGCTCGATCCTTCGCGAGTCGTTCCCGCGACGATTCGAGGCGCCGAGCGGATCGACCAGGTCGTCGTCGTGGACCAGTCACCGTCCACGCGCAGCGCGCGCTCGAACCCGGCGACCGTGACCAAGGCCTTCGACGCCATCCGCCAGCGCTTCGCTGCGACCCGGGAAGCCAGGGCCCGTGGCTTCAGCGCGGGCACGTTCTCGTTCAATGTCCCGGGCGGGCGCTGCGACGAGTGCGAGGGCGCGGGCGAGGTCGTGATCGACATGCAGTTTCTCGACGACCTGCGCGTGCCCTGTGATGCCTGCGGCGGGCGTCGCTATCGACGCGAGGTCCTGGACATCCGGGTGGCCGGGCGCTCGATTCTCGACGTCCTCGCGCTCAGCCTGGAAGAGGCGTGCGAAGTCTTTGCCGAGGATCGCAAGATCGCGGGCCGGCTGGCCCCGCTGGTGCGCGTCGGGCTCGGCTATCTCACGCTCGGCCAGCCGCTGTCGACGCTATCGGGAGGGGAGCACCAGCGGCTGCGACTGGGGCAGGCGCTGGTCGAAGGCGCCGGGCACTCGCTCTACATCTTCGACGAGCCGACCACGGGGCTCCATCCCGCCGATATCCGGGTGCTGCTCGACTGCCTGAACGAGGTGGTGGACGCGGGGTCGAGCGTGCTCATCGTGGAGCACGACCTCGACGTGATCCGGGCGGCCGACTGGATCATCGATCTGGGTCCCGGCGGGGGACCGGAGGGTGGCCGGCTGGTCGCCGAAGGCCCGCCCGCGCATGTCGCCGGCGTGCGGGAGTCGCTCACCGGCCGACTGCTGGGCGATTCGCCCTAGCAGAGGATTCCCCTCAAATCCGGGGACCGTCGCTCCGATGACTCCCCGGTGAACATCGATCTGCTCGAAGACGAGATCGATTCGGCCTTCGATGCGCCGGGTCATTACAGTGAACGAATCGATTCGATCGGTTCGGCGCTGGCCCGTGACGGCGCGCTCGGGATCATCCTGATCGATGGCGGACCGCTCGAGCGGATCGAGCGCACCTATGGCGTCCAGGCCCATAGCAAGGCCTCCGAAACCCTGCGTGCGCTGGTTCGCGACGCCTGTCGGCAGGACCTCTCGGATCACGACCTCGTGATGGGTGGCTCCTCGGGCCCCGACGAGCTGGCGATCTTCTTCTTCCGGCCGCGCTCGGACGATCATTTCTATCGCGAGCGTCTGCCCCAGCTGGCGTCGCGCCTGCTCGAACGGATCGCGCTCGACGGTCACAAGATCGCCTACCCCTATGACCGCGACGCTCCGTATCTGCCGATCGGCCACGCGACGGTCTTCCACAATCCGGGCCTCGGCAACGAAAGGCAGATTCTGCAGGCCTTCGACCATGCGCGTCGCGACGCGGCGCTGAACGGGGCGATCGCGCGGCGTGAGCGGCACACGATGTTCCAGGATCTGGTGTTGGCCGAGGACGTGGCGATTCTCTACGAGCCGATCGTCAACCTCACGACGCGCGAGGTCCTCGGTCACGAAGCACTGGTTCGTGGACCCTGGAAGAGCGACCTGCATACGCCGAACCAGCTCTTCCGGCTCGCCGAAGAGACTGGCCTGGTCTTCGAGCTGGACTGCCTCTGTCGTCGCACCGCGCTGCGGGGCGCGCGTGGTCTCGAAGCCGGGCGCAAGCTCTTCCTGAACTGCCTGCCCACCGCGATTCACGATCCCGCCTTTCGCGGCGAGGTGTTGCGGCGAACGCTCGAGGATCTGCGGCTGAGACCCGAGGACATGGTCTTCGAGATCTCCGAGCGGGAATCGATCGAGAATTTCTCGATCTTCCGGGAGGCGCGCGATCACTTGAAGGGGCTCGGCTTCCAGATCGCGCTCGACGACACGGGCGTCGCCTACGGAAGTCTGGAAGCGGTGATGGAGCTCGCGCCCGATTTCATCAAGGTGGACATGTCGCTGGTGCGCGGCATCGACACGGATCCGCCGCGACAGGAGCTGCTGCGCGCGCTGCACGCCGTCGCCGGCAAGCTCGGCGGCCAGATCATCGCCGAGGGCATCGAGACCGCCGAAGAGCTCGAGGCGCTGCAGCGCCTCGGCGTCCCATACGGCCAGGGCTACCTGTTCGGCCGGGCCGCGCCCCTCCGCCGCTCCCGCTAGGCCCGCAACGCAACAGCACGCCCGCCTGCACCCTGCCGCGCAGCCATCACGGCGCCACCCACCCTCATGAAACGAAGCGCCGCCTGCCTGCACCGCTGCCGCGCAGCCATCACGGCGCCGCCCACCCTCATGAAACGAAGCGCCGCCCGCCTGCACCCTGCCGCGCAGCCATCACGGCGCCACCCACCCTAATAGAATGGCGGCGAGGGACGGGAATCGAACCCGCCTGGAACGCGGCGACGCGCTCCACACTCGATTTGAAGTCGAGGCCGGGCACCAGCCGCGGAAACCTCGCCGCCGTGCATGCTAGCGCGATGTGTTGCGTCGCGATGCGTTCGCATCGACTTCGCGGTCGGAGACGAACGGTTCCCACTTGCGCGAGTTCGTGCCATTCTCCCGACGTGCCGGATTTTTCACTGGGTGATGTCGCTCGGATTCTGAAAGTGTCGCCGAGAAGGCTTCGCTACTGGCAGAAGACCGAGCTCGTCGAGCCGCTCGCGGCCGGCGACTCCACGCGAGTCGATGGCGAGGATGACGCGGGGTACGCGTTTCGCGACCTCGTGGTCCTGCGCGCGATCGTTTCGCTGGTCGACAAGGGCATCCCCCTCCAGCGGATCCGGCGCAACCTCGAGATCCTGCGCGATCGGCTTCCGGAGCTCGATGATCCGGCGGCGGCGCTTCGACTCTGGGACGAAGCCTCCGATCGAATCGTGGTGCGACACGACGGGCGGCTCGAAGAGGCCGGTGGCCAGCTGCTGCTCGAATTCGATGCGAACGAGTCTTCCGAATCGATGGCCGTCGCGTCGCTCGCGCAGCACGAGGACCCGACCCATCGCGGTCTCGGAGAGGCCAGGGGGGATGCCCTGGCCTGGTTCGAGCGGGGCTGCGAGCTGGACGCCGAGGCGTCGAATTGGACCGAGGCGGTCGAGGCCTACGAGAAGGCGCTCGAGATCGAGCCGGATTATGCCGACGCCTACTGCAACCTGGGGGCTGTCCGGTACAACCAGGGCAAGCGCGCGGAGGCGCGTCGCGCCTTCGAGGCCTGCCTGGCCCGGGCGGCCGATCACGTCGAGGCGAATTTCAATCTCGCCAACGTCCTCGAGGAAGAGGGTGAGGACGGTGCGGCGCTCTCGCATTACCGCCGCGCGCTCGCCGCGGACCCGCTCTACCCGGATCTACACATCAATCTCGCGCTCCTCTACGAGAAGCTCGGGCGAGAGAAGCCGGCCTGCGATCATTGGCGACGCTATCTACAGCTCGACCCCCGCGGCACCTGGTCCGAGGTGGCCCGCCTGCGCCTCGCGCGCGAGTCCGATCGGGCTTGAGCGCGCGCGGCCGGCGCGCCTCGCTCGACTAGCTCTCGCGTTCGGCGATCGAGGCCCGATAGCGCTCGGCGTCGAGCAGCGACTCGAGCTCCTTCGGGTCGCTCGGTCGCAGCGCGATCAGCCAGCCGTCGCCGTAGCAGGACTCGTTGACCTGCTCGGGCTGGTCTTCGAGGCGGTCGTTGATGCGCAGCACCTCGCCGGAGAGCGGGGCGAAGAGATCCGAGACGGCCTTCACCGATTCGATGGTACCGAAGGGCACGCCGGCCTCGGTGCTGGCGCCGATCTCGGGCAGCTCGACGAACACGATGTCACCGAGCTGGTGCTGCGCGAAATCGGTCACGCCGATCACGACCTCGTCCCCGTCGCGACGGACCCACTCGTCCTCCTTCGTGTAGCTCAGCTCTTCGGGAATCTCGTAGTCCGCCACGCGGTCTCCTCTCGAGGGATCGGGTCGCCAGGTCGTGGGCCCCGTCGTCTGGGATGTCGGCTCTCTTCAGCGGTGATCTTCAGCGGCTCTCTTCAGCCGCTCTCTTCAGCGGTGAGGGTCAGCTCTCATTGGAAGGGTGTCGTCACGACCCTCGCCGATACGGCCTTGCCGCGGATCAGGATCTCGAGTGACTGACCGATCTCGCCGAGCGACTGCGGAACGTAGCCGAGGCCGATCGACTTTCCGAGGCTCGGAGAAGGCGCGCCCGAGGTGACGCGTCCGACGACACGGCCCTCGCAGGCGATCTCATGGTCCGCGCGTGCGATGCCGCGCCCCGTCATCTCGAATCCGACCAGGCGCCGCGGATCGACCTCGTCGCGTCTTCGGAGAAGCGCCTCGGCGCCGATGAATCCCGTCTCGAGGGGCTTCACGAAACGCTCGAGGCGCGCTTCGAAGGGCGAGGTCGTGGTGTCGAGCTCGTGTCCGTAGAGTGGCAGGGCGGCCTCGAGTCGCAGCGTGTCCCGAGCGCCGAGGCCCGCCGGCAGGACGCCTTCCGCCGCGCCCTCGGCGAGGATCGCTTCGAAGAGGCTCGGCGCGTCGGCGTTCGCGGTGTAGATCTCGAAGCCGGGTGAGCCGGTATAGCCGGTGCCGGAGACCAGCACGCGGGCGCCGGCCACCACGCAGCGCGCGACGCGAAAGCGCCTGGGCAACGCGCTCTCCGCGGACGTCAGGCGACCCAGCACGGCGGCGGCCGCCGGTCCCTGCAAGGCGAGCAGCGAGGTCGCCTGGCTGCGGTCTTCGACCGCGACGTCCGGCCCCGCCTCCTGACGGATCCAGTCGCGGGCGATCTCGACGTTCGAGGCATTCACGCAGAAGAAGAGCGCGTCCTCGGCGACCCGCGTCACCATCACGTCGTCGACGCAGCCGCCTTCGTGGTTCAGCATCAGCCCGTAGCGCGCGCGGTCGACGCGCAGGCTCGCGATCTCGCAGGTGACGAGGCGCTCGGCCGCGGCCAGGGCGCGCTTGCCCGAGAGCTGGATCTGCCCCATGTGCGAGACGTCGAAGAGCCCGGCGCGCTCGCGAACGGCCAGGTGCTCTTCCTTGATCGAGCTGTACTGCACCGGCATGTCCCAGCCGGCGAAGTCCACCATGCGCGCACCCAGCCGCAGGTGGATGGCGTGGAGAGCCGTGCGCCGCGCCTCGCTCACAGCCCGGGCTCGATTCCCTCGTGGCCCGGCTTCCCGCCCAGCTTGCGGCTCAGATACGCGTTCAGGGTGTTGCGCAGCAGCATCGTGATGGTCATCGGTCCGATGCCCCGGCGCGAAGGCGTGATCAGACCGGCGACGCCCTGCGCCGCCTCGAAGTCGACGTCGCCCACCAGCTTGCCGTCGACCTCGCTGACCCCGACGTCCATGACGGCAGCGCCGGGCTTGATCCAGTCGGCCTTCACCATGCGCGGGCTGCCGGCGGCGGCGACGAGGATGTCGGCCATGCGGCACATGCCCGGAAGGTCGCGGGTGCGCGAGTGACACATCGTGACCGTCGCGTTCTGCTGTTGGAGCAGGATCGAGACCGGCTTGCCGACGATGTTGCTGCGCCCGATCACGACCGCGTGCTGTCCCTCGATCTCGACGCCGTGGTGCTCGAGCACGGCCATCACGCCGAGCGGCGTACAGGAGATCAGCTTGGCGTTGCCGAGCAGCAGGCGTCCGAAGTTGAGCGGGTGGAGCGCGTCCGCGTCCTTGGCCGGGTCGATCGCTTCGGCGACGGCTTCGGGCGAGATGTGCTTGGGAAGCGGCAGCTGCACGAGGATGCCGTCGACGCCGTCATCGCGGTTCAGGCGATCGAGCAGCTCGAGCAGCTCCTTCTCGCTGGTCGACTCGGGCAGGATGTGCTCGGAGGAGTCGGCGCCGATGCGACTGCACGCCCGCTGCTTGCCCTTGATGTAGGACTTGCTCGCGGGGTCGTCGCCGACGAGCACGACCGACGAGGTGCGGCGGCGCGATGACCGGCGGCCCGGAGCGCTTCGATCTCGGCCTTCATCTCGTCGCGAAGCTGGTTGGCGAGAGCGAGGCCGTCGACCGTGATCGTTTCGATCGCGTTGGCCATCAGGCTGCGCTCTTGCCGGTCGGCTTGGCGATACGTGG
>CAVORA010000019.1:0-22274 GCA_963698485.1 uncultured delta proteobacterium
CAGCGGGGTTCGGCGGTGATCCGCGGCAACGTGATCGCGATTCCCATCGGTGAAACTCTGCTCTACGTCGAACCGATCTATCTGCAGGCGGATACCGCAGCCTATCCCGAGCTGCGCCTCGTGGTGCTGATGCACGGTGACAATCTGAGCTATGCCGAGACGTTCGAGGCTGCGCTCGAAGGCCTCTTCGAAGGCGGGGCCCCTCCGGCTTTGACACCAGACGCGAGCGCGCCCGCCTCCCTTGCGGAGCAGGTCCGCCACGCCAACGAAGCGTTCGAGAGCTACCCCCGTCTTCAAGAGGGCCGCTTCGGCGACGCCGGCCGCGAGCTCGAACGACTGCAGGTCCTTCTTCGGGCGCCTGACCGAATCGACGGAGGGGGAGGCCGTCGTTCCTCGGTCTCGCCTCCGGGCCCCGCGGTCAATCCTGGAGGATGACTCGAGATGAAAGCATCGACCCTTTATCGAAGCACGGCTGCCTGACATGAAGCGAGCTGCGGATCGAGTAGCGAAGAGCGTCTCGGAGGCGCGCCTTTCGGCGATCAAGGAGATGGCCATGCTGAGCGCCCGCGTAGAAGACGCCGCGTCGCTCACGTGGGGATTGCCTTCGTTTCGGACACCCGAGCACATTCGAGCCGCCGCGGCCTTTGCGCTCGAGAATGACACCGAGGTCGGCAAGTACGCATTGCCCAACGGGCTGGCGGAGCTTCGCACTCTGGCGGCCGCGCGCCACCGCGAGAAGACCGGCAGAGAGGTGGATCCCGAATGCAACGTGATGATCACCGCCGGAAACATGCAGGGCATGCACTCGCTCTTTCGAGTCCTGCTCGAGCCCGGCGACGAGGTGATCCTGACGGATCCCGGCTTCGCATCCCATATCCAGCAGGTTCTGTTATGTGGAGCGGTTCCAGTCTCGTGGCCGCTCGACGAGGACGCGGGCTGGGCGCTTCGAATCGATGATCTCGAGGACCGGATCACGCCTCGGACGAAGGCGATCGTGCTCGTCACGCCTTGCAATCCGACGGGCACGGTCTTCTCGAAGACGGATCTGCTGCGCCTCGGCGCGCTGGCCGAAGCGCATGACCTGATGGTGCTGATCGACGACCCGTACTCGGAGATCATCTACGAGCGCCAGGAGGCGTTCTTCAACCTGGCCTCCGAGGCTCGGTACTCCGATCGAATCGCCTACCTCTTCACGTTCTCGAAGATTCACGCGATGAGCGGGTGGCGGGTGGGGTATCTGGTGCTGGCCGACGGCTTCGCCAGGAGGTGCTCAAGGTTCACGATGCGACGATGATCTGTGTGCCGCGTATCTCGCAGGTCGCGGCGATCGCGGCGCTCTGCGGAGACGACGCCCATGTGGCCGCGTTTCGAGAGACCTTCGCGCGTCGACGAGCGCTGATCTGCGAACGCCTCGATCGACTGCCGCATGCCTTCCAATACGTGAAGCCCGAGGGCGCGTATTACGTGTTCCCTCGAGTCGTCGCGGATCACGAAGATTTCGCGAGTCTCGCTTCGGCTGCTGAGCGAAGCGCGCGTCACCGTCACACCCGGACGCGCGTTCGGGCCGAGCGGCGAGAATCACGTGCGGATGACCTTCTGTGTGGAAGACGAAACCATCGAGAAGGCTTTCGACCGCCTCGCTATCGGCGCCTAGCCCGGCAACAGGGGTTTCGGGCTGCGTTTTCCACACCACTGATACCCGTCATTCTGAGAACTGGGCGCCGCTCGCGATTCTCGGTTCCGCCGAGAACGGACCTCGAACCTCGAGGCAGTACTTCGAGCGCTCGTTCGAAGCGGCTACGCCGGACCCGGACCCGCAGGAGCACCCTCCGAGCCTTCCTGAGCTTCGATCTCTGCGACCATCTTTTCGATGACCTCGAAGGCTTCGGTGTGTCCGTAGAACTCCCTGCCCGTGCGCTTCCACCACTTACGGACGCGGGGCATCTCGAGATAGGGGCGGTAGATGGAACGTCGGGTCTGCAGGAACTCGGTGTCGAGCAGGCCGCGATTATGGAGGGATTCGGTCTGGACGAGCCCTCCAAGAAAGATCGACATCTGAACGGCGAACTCGAATCCCTCTTCGCGAGTGAGTCTCTCGTCCGTCAGCAGCGCCTTCATCATGACCTTGTTCTGGCCGTCGGGCGAGAACCAATCAAGCTGCTGATCTGCCGACCGCTCAGCCACCCGATACGTAAACTCGGTCCGAGCGCGCTGGCTCGATTCCTGAAAATCGCGCTTCGCATGGCTCACCTGGATCGCGAGGTACACCAAAGTCGCCAGCGTGGCGAGCGCCGCGATGAGCTCCCCGATGCTTCCGAGATCTTGAATCGTCAATCGCGTCTCCCTCCGTTCACGAGCGCTAACCTAGCGCTCTCGCCGGGCGCCCTCGATCGAGGCGGAAGGCCGAACCGAAGCACACGCGCGATCGTCTCTGCGATCGAAGATCGAAGATCGAAGGGCGGTGGTTGGACTGGTCCGGCAACCCGTCTCCACAGGGAATCGGAGCTCATTGGCCGAGCTTTCGCACACGACACCGCGTCGGGGGGCATCAGAGATGAGCAGGACATTCGACTTCTTGAAGCGGGAGCTCGTCGCGATGCTCCCACCCACGATCTTCTTCCTGGTGGTCTTCTTCGTCGTCGTGCTGACGCGATCCCTGATGGGAGAGGGGACGGCGATCCCGATGAACACCTACGGCGCGGCGGCTCTTGGCGCGCTCGTCGTAGGCAAGTCGATCCTGGTAGCCGATGCGCTGCCGCTCTTGAGGCGCTTCGAGGATCATCCGCGGATCGTGAACGTGCTCTGGCGGACCTTTCTCTACCTGCTCGTGGTCCTCGCCTTCCAGCTGCTGGAAGAGCTCTTCCCTCTGATCTCGAAGCACGGCGGCCTCGCTGCCGCGATCGCGGCGCTGGTCGGGGAGGTGGACTGGGCGCGATTCTGGGCGACCCACCTCCTCTTCGCGGTGTTCATGAGCCTCTACTGTCTCGGGACCGCATTGATCGACGCGCTTGGGAGGGAGCGATTCGTGAGGGAGTTCCTCGGATCGAGCCGATTTTCCGAGACATCCGCCTCGGCCATGGACCCGTAGTCGGAGCTCGACGGGCCGTCATCGCCCTCCGGACATGGCTCTCCGGGATCGTCGGCCCTCGGAATTCGTTCGGCAGACATCCCGACCGAGAGGCCGCCGAGGTCGCTCCGAAGATGCGGCCGCTCGCATAGTCAGGCAAGATTTTGCGCGTCATCGCGCCCCGAACGCCTGCCGGATGAATCATAATGAGGACAGACAGGCGAAGCGCATGCATCCACGGAGGACCTGATCATGGTGAAAGTCGTCAAGCTCGGAATCAAACGCCCCGTCCCCGGACCGCTGCTCCCCGACCCGGAGCCCCGGGAGGTCCACTACACGCTGCTGTCGGTCGACGACCACCTGATGGAGCCGCCGCATACCTTCGAGGGACGCCTGCCGAAGAAGTTCATCGACGAGGGTCCACGGGTCGTCGAGACCGAGGAGGGCCACGAGGTCTGGACGATGGAGGGCACGCCGTATTTCCAGGTCGGCTTCATGGCCGTCGCCGGACGCGCGAAGGAGGACTTTCGCTATGAGCCGTCGCGGTTCAGCGAGGTCCGCCGCGGCTGCTGGGACATCCACCATCGCATCAAGGACATGGACATCGGAGGCATCTGGGCCTCCGTGAACTTCCCGTCGGGCGTGACCGGCTTCGGGGGCACGCTCTTCAGCGAGACCAAGGATCCAGAGCTCGGGCTGGCCTGCGTCCGCGCCTGGAACGATTGGCTCTTCGAGGAGTGGTACGGCTCCTATCCCGACCGGATCGTCCCGCTCGGCATCACCTACCTCTCGGACCCCGAGAAGGGCGCCGAAGAGATCCGGCGCAACGCGAAGCGCGGCTTCACCGCCGTCACGCTGCCCGAGCAGCCCCACGAGCGCGGCTTCCCTTCCGTCTTCGAGGACTACTGGGAGCCGATCATTCGCGCCTGCGCCGAGACCGAGACCGTGCTCAACCTTCACGTCGGCTCGGCGGGCTTCGCGAAGATGCCTCCGGGCGCACCGGCTCTCGAGCTCGGCTCGACGCTCTTCCAGGCCATGGCGCTGCAATCCTGCGCGGAGTGGCTGTGGAGCGGATGGCCGGCCCGCTATCCCGAGCTCAAGATCGCCATGTCCGAGGGCGGCATCGCGTGGGTCGGCGGCTTGATCGATCGGCTCGACAACATCATGGGCCGCTCGGGCTACGGAGGCGGCTGGCCCGACCCGAAGATCTCTCCCTCGGATTGCCTGCGCCGCAACTTCTGGTTCTGCATGATCGACGATCCGTCGACGGTCTCGACGCGCCACGCGATCGGCGTAGAGAACATCCTCTTCGAGTCGGACTACCCGCATGGCGACGGGACCTGGCCGGACACTCAGGAGGTGATGCGGAAGCTGATCGGGGACCTGCCGAAGGAAGAGATCCGGATGATCGCGCACGAGAACGCGTCGAAGCTCTACCGCCATCCGCTGCCGGCGACCTGTCTGCCTCTTTGATCCGCCTGCGTCGCCGGGAAGGTCGTCGAGGCGCGCTGGCGAGCCTCGAGGCCGACGGAAACGCCTAGCGTGCGGGAAGAGTTTCGCGATCATGTCTGCATGAAGCTCGAAGGGCGATGCGCATTGGTCACCGGAGGCCACCACGGCATCGGTCGTGCGATCGCGTTGGCGCTGGCCGAGGATGGCGCCGACGTCGCGATCACCTATCGCAGCCGCCCGGAGACCGCCGCAGACTGCGTCGAGCAGATCCGGGCCCTCGGACGCCAGGCGATCTGCGTGCAGGCCGCGCTCGACGTGCCGGACGAGCTGGAGGCCGCGGCCGACGCCGTGCTCGAGGCCTTCGGGCCCGTCGGCATCCTGGTCCACAATGCGGGCCTCGACTTTCCCGGCGCCCCGGTCTCGGAGACCGAGGAATCCGAGCTCGACCGTCTGATGCGCATCAACGCCTACGTGCCTCATCAGCTGAGCCGTCGACTGCTTCCCGGGATGCGGACCCTGCCACGGGGTGACATCGTGATGCTGTCGAGCGTCGTGACCCAGGTGCTCGGCGCCGGCTATGCGCCCTATGCCATGAGCAAGGCCGCGGCAGAGGCGCTGGCGGTCGTCCTCGCCAAGGAAGAACGCGAGCACGGGATCCACGTGAACGTCGTCGCGCCGGGCCTCGTCGAGACGGAGATGGGTCGACGCTATGTCGACGCGATCGCGGACGTCGAGGACCTGCGCGCGCTCGATGCCATCATGCCCTACGGTCGCGTCTGTCAGCCAGAGGAGGTCGCAGACGTCGTGCGCTTCCTCGTTTCGAGCGGTGCCTCCTATGTGAACGGGCAACGCATCTACGTCGACGGCGGCGGCCGCTGAGTGCCGCGGCGGGTCGTCCCCGGTGCCGCCTGTCTCGAATTCCAGCAGCATTGCGCGAATAGGGCGAATCGTTTCCCGACCCACGGCCCGACAGGAGATCTCCCATGGAACTCGTCTATGACGTCCTCGCGCCCGTCCACGACAACGCGGCCCGCGACCGGGCCCTCGCCTCCCTGCGACGAGAGGACCCGATCCAGTGGGATCCCGAGAATCAGTGGTGGCTGCTGACGCGCCACGCCGACATCCGGGAGGCCTCACGCAACCCGGAGATCTTCTCCTCGGAGCCGAAGGGGCCGTGGCATGTGTCGGAGCTGCGCTTCTCGATGCAGGCGATGGATGGGAAGCGGCATCTTCGCCATCGAAACGTCGTCAGTCGCGGCTTCACCCCCCGCATGGTGTCCATGCTCGCGGATCGCGCCGAGCGTTATGCGGACGAAGCCATCGACGCCCTGGCCGGCAGATCCAGCTGCGACTTCGTGCGCGATCTCGCGGTCCCCGTCCCGATGCGGATCATCGCGGACATGCTAGGCGTCGCGGACGGAGACCTCGATCGATTTCGCGAGTGGACGGACGCCGTGATCAGCGGGACCGACCCCGACGGCGGAACGGACAACGTCCAGCGCGCCGGCCAGCTCATCGGAGAGCTCCACGAATACCTCGGGAAGAAGGTTGCCGAGCGAAGAGCGGAGCCGCGGGACGACATCCTCAGCAAGATCATCACCGCGAGTGACGAAGGGCTCCTCGATGACATGACCGAGGGGATGGACGGCGCGCGATTCGACGCGGACGAGATCAAGGACATGGCCTTCTTCCTGCTGATGGCCGGCAACGAGACGACGCGAAACGCCATCTCCCAGGGCATGCTCGCCCTGCTCCAGCACCCGGACCAGAAGCAGCGCCTCGCCGCCGACCCCTCTCTGTGGGACACCGCGGCCGACGAGATCCTTCGCTGGACGACGCCCGTTCGCGCCATGCGTCGGGTCGCCCTCTGCGACACCACGCTCGGGGGACAGGCGATCAAGCAGGGCGAATCGGTCGTCATGGTCTACGCCTCGGCCAACCGCGACGAGACGGTCTTCGACGCCCCCTTCGAGTTCCGGGTCGATCGAAAGCCGAACGATCACCTCGCGCTCGGCTTCGGCCCGCACTACTGCCTGGGGGCGAACCTGGCCAGGATGGAGATCAAGGCCGCCCTCGGTCGCGTGCTGGCACGACTCCCCGACCTCCGCCTCGCGCGGGGCCTCGAGCCCGTCGCGATGTCGAGCGCGCTGATCGACGGTCTCTGGGAGATGCCCGTGGAGTGGTAGCCGGCGAGCCGGAACGGCTGTGCGTTCTCGGTCTCCGTCCGGTGACGCGGGGAACTCGTGGGCGGCTGAGCCGTGTCCCGTCCGGCCTAGACCCACGGCCCGATTCATCTATCGTTGCTTTTTTGACCCATCCGGTCGAGTCGCCGCGGGAGTCAACCCGTTGCACCCCTCCACGCCTGCCTCGCTGTAGAGTGCGCCGCCCCATCCGGACGATTCAGACGCATCACGAGCTCGCAAGTCATGGTGAGGAGACCGAGAACGTTGCGCTGGAGGTTGACCGGACTACTCGCATTCGCGACCGCAGGGCTCCTGCTCGGGTGCGCGACCGAGTCACAGATCGATCCGTCAGCGACCCGGATCGCGCGCCTTGACGCGCTCTCGGCTCTCTGGAGCTTCTACAAGTTCCACTACATCGAGGAGGGTCGAGTCGTCAGCCTCGACGAGGACCGGATCACGACCTCCGAGGGACAGGGCTACGCAATGCTGCGCGCGGCCTGGTCCGATGATCCGAAAGCCTTCGCGAGTGTCTGGTCGTGGACGAAACAACACCTGCAGGTTCGTCAGGACAACCTCTTTGCGTGGAAGTGGAAGGGCAGAGTCCTCGACATCCACTCGGCGACGGACGCGGACACCGACATTGCCCTGGCCCTTCTGCTCGCTGCTCGCACCTTCGACGAGCCGAGCTACGAGACCGAAGCGCGAGGCATCATCGAAGACATCTGGAATCTCGAGATCCTCGAGGCCGGCGGATCGTATTACCCCGTGGCCGGCGACTGGGCGCTTCGGGAAGCGATCCCCACGATCCATGTGGCCTACCTGGCGCCCTACGCCTATGCGGAGTTTGCGAAGGTCGACTCTGCACATCCCTGGGCGCGGGTGATCGATGCGTCCTACGAAGTCCTGCACTGGATCTATTTCGAACGCGAGCTGAGCCTTCCACCGGAGATCATGTACGTCGATCGCAAGACCGGTGCATTCGTGCTCGAGAACCCGAAGAACGGCCGGGTCGCGGATTTCAGCTACGACGCCTTCCCGATCTTCTGGCGCGTCGCGATCGATCAGCGTTGGCATCATCGCTGGCAGGTAGAGCTTCGGAAGCGAATGCTCGAGCCGCTCCGCGTCGCCTATGGGGAACAGGGCAGTCTCTACGACCGCTACGAGCTGAATGGCAAGCCCCTCTCCCGGCTCGAGGCCCTGCCGCTCTATGCGACGGCCCATTCTCTGGCGGCCACCGTCGATGAGGACTTCGCCCGTCGGCTGAAAGCCGAAAAGCTCGACGTTCTCTGGGCCAAAGCGCTCCAGGGGAAGGACACGCCCTACTATCTGCATAATTGGCTCTGGTTCGATGCGGCGCTCGAGATCGACGTCACGCGCCGCTTCGACGAGTTCCTGGGCTTTCTCTATCCCTTCGATACGCGTTCCTTTTTCGCGAACTTCCCAACCGTCTCGTTCATCGCCTGCATTCTGCTCTTTCCCTTCGCGCGCTTCCTTCGGAGTCCGCGGTGGCGGCCGATCGCGGTGGCGGCCTTTCTGGTGCCTGCCTTCGCCATTTGCGTCCAGTATCTCGTGTGGAGAGGGCTCTACTCTCTGAATTTCATCGAGCCGGCGGGGCCCTACCTCAGCATTTCGCTCTGGGGCGCGGAGCTCTACTGCTTTCTCTCGGTGGTTCTGCTCGTCGCGCAGGTCGGCCTCGGTCCTCCTCGAGATCGAAAGCGGCTAAACGCCGAGGCATTCCATCCGAGCGTCGACGTCCTGATCCCGATCTTCCGTGAGCCGCTGGAGATCCTCGAGCGAACCCTGCTTGCTGCCCGCTCCATGCGCTATGCGCCCTTCGAGGTCTACGTGCTCGACGACGGCCATCGGGAGCAGGTGCGTGAGCTCACCGAGCGCCTGGGCGCTCATTACCTGCCCGGACCCCAGCGGCATGCGAAGGCCGGGAATCTGAACCACGCGCTACCACAGTGCCGGGGCGATCTGATCGTGGTCTTCGACACGGATCACGTACCCATCAGGACCTTCCTCGAAGAAACTGTCCCCTGGTTCAGCGATCCGCGGGTGGGCTTCGTGCAGACGCCCCACCACTTCCGCAATCCGGACATCTTCCAGCGGGCCTTCCGGGTATCCGGGCGCGTCCCCAACGAGCAGGACATGTTCAACCACGGAATCCAGTCCCGACGCGACAGCTGGGGGGGATGCTTTTTCGTAAGGGCGATCTTCCGACGCGAGGCCATCGAGGGCATCGGCGGCTTGAGCTCCTCTCGATCACGGAAGACATTCACACGAGCCAGCATCTGCACGCCGCTGGCTGGCGCTCCGTGTTCGTGAATCGCGATCTCGCGGTCGGACTTGCCGCGGAAAATCTGGCGTCGTACATCGTCCAACGCCGCCGTTGGATGCTGGGCTGCCTCCAGATCTTCTTTCGTGACAACCCGGTCTTCTGCCGCGGTCTGTCCCTGCGTCAGCGGATCGGATACTTCGCCTCCCTCTATTACTTCTTCTTTCCGTTGGCGCGCATGGTCTTCTGGGGCGGCCCCCCTCGCCTACCTCCTCCTCTTTCATCTCCACCCGATCTTCTCGCAGGTCTCCGCGCTGATGGCGTTCCCATCCCGACCCGATCGTCCTCCCCATGGTCTCCTCCGCACTCATTCCCGATTGGCCGTCCTGCTGCTGTGGGGCTCCTTCTACGAGAACGCCGTCAGCGCTCCGCTTGCCCGATCGATGATCGATCTCTTCCTCCCAAAGTCGCTGAGCTTCGCGGTGACGCCCAAGGGAATCGTCACTCAAAAGGCTCGATTCGATTGGAGATCCGCGAAGTGGACGCTGCTGGTCACCGCGGTCACCGCATTCGCGATCGCGAAGGGCCTATGGGAGTTCAACGTATTCGGCATCGAGAAGGATGCCTACTTCTTCAATCTGGCATGGGCCAGCTACAACCTGCTCTTCCGCCAGCCTGATGGTCGCATGGGAGCGACCGCAGCAACGCAGTGAGGACCGGGTGGCTTGCGGCCTGCCCGCGCAGATCCAGCTCGGACGCGATCGCGACGGCATCACGGCACGCACCATCGACTTGAGCTTGTCGGGCTGTGCTCTCCAGCTCGACGAGCCGCGACTTCTTCCGAGGGAATTCTCGCTCTAGATCCAGACCGCCCACCAGCCGATCGACGTCCGCGGCAGATTGGTCTACCACGAGCGGGTCTCGGGCCAATACCGAGTGGGCGTGGAGTTTCTGGGCCGATCGTCGGACACCCGACAGTAACTCCGGAAGTGATTGCGGCCCCGGAGACCTGGCGACCTGCTTCACGAGCGCGAAGCACGAGGATACCTGGGCGCGGCAGCATCCTTCGTCTCCGCGATGGCTCGTTTCCCGCTCTCCCATCGGTCGCGAAAGCAGAAGGCACCCTCGCGCTGCCCGCTTTCAGAGGCTGCGGCTTCTCCGCGAGGGGCGCGAGGAAGGTGCGCTTCTCCGCAACCTATCCCC
Source organism: uncultured delta proteobacterium (assembly GCA_963698485.1). GTDB lineage: Bacteria > Myxococcota_A > UBA9160 > UBA9160 > UBA4427 > UBA4427. Next base: position 10,184 of record CAVORA010000019.1, read on the forward strand.
CTTCGGCCTGGGTGTTCTCTGCATGGGTTCGCCCCCCACCGTCGGCTCGATCTGGCGAATCTCATGTCTCGCCGGACCAGCACGCTGGGGACAGGTCGTCTACACCCGACGAGCTCTCCCTTTCGTTGTCGTCGGAGTCAGCTCACCGATTCTCCCCACGAATCCTGCGTCCCGGAGGTGGAGCTTGCTGCATAGGCATCGTTTGTTCGTCGCCCTTGCGGCCCTCTTGTTGATCTCTTTGGCCGGCGAGGCCGCGGCTCAGTCCAAACCGGAATCCATGTCCGAGTCGTGGTATCTGCTGCGCGGGCACGCGAACATGAAGATCGGCAATTACAATGCCGCCATCGAGGCCTTCGAGAAGGCGACCAGGCTGAATCCAGACAACCAAAATGCCATGCGCAGCCTCGGCATCGCCTACGAAAAGCAGGGACTGACCACCAAGGCGATCGAGCAATTCGACCGCTATCTGGAACGTTTCGACGACGATCCCGACATCGCATTCAAGCAGGCCGACTACCTCGCGTGGGAGCGCTATGCGTATCGGCGCGTCGATGCGATCCGCTATTACCGCATGGGCCTGGCGGAGCGCGAGGACAGGGAGCGCGCGCACCGATTGGCGAGGCTTCTCGGACAGAAGCGCGACCAGCTCGACGAGGCTCTGGAGCAGTATCGGATCCTGCTCGAGGCTGAGCCCGACAACGTCACCTGGCGCGCGGAGTACCGGGATCTCCTGCTATGGGATCCCGGGAACCTCGCGGAGGCAATCGAGGAGTATCGACGCCTGGTGCGGGAGAAGCCGGGCGACTTCGACGTCCGCCATACGCTGGCTCGCCTCATCGCGCGCCAGAAGCCGCGAGACGAAGAGGCCGTGTCGATGTACGCCGACCTCGAGCGCGCCGTCCCGGCGATTCGTCGCTGCGGCTCGAGTACGCGAAGATCAGCAAGACCAACGGAACCAAGAGACGGACGTATTGCTGATCTTCGCGTACTCGAGCCGCAGCGACGAATCGCCGGGACGGCGCGCTACGAGGTCGGCGTACATCGACACGGCCTCTTCGTCTCGCGGCTTCTGGCGCGCGATGAGGCGAGCCAGCGTATGGCGGACGTCGAAGTCGCCCGGCTTCTCCCGCACCAGGCGTCGATACTCCTCGATTGCCTCCGCGAGGTTCCCGGGATCCCATAGCAGGAGATCCCGGTACTCCGCGCGCCAGGTGACGTTGTCGGGCTCAGCCTCGAGCAGGATCCGATACTGCTCCAGAGCCTCGTCGAGCTGGTCGCGCTTCTGTCCGAGAAGCCTCGCCAATCGGTGGCGCCGCTCCCTGTCCTCGCGCTCCGCCAGGCCCATGCGGTAATAGCGGATCGCATCGACGCGCCGATACGCATAGCGCTCCCACGCGAGGTAGTCGGCCTGCTTGAATGCGATGTCGGGATCGTCGTCGAAACGTTCCAGATAGCGGTCGAATTGCTCGATCGCCTTGGTGGTCAGTCCCTGCTTTTCGTAGGCGATGCCGAGGCTGCGCATGGCATCCTGGTTGTCTGGATTCAGCCTGGTCGCCTTCTCGAAGGCCTCGATGGCGGCATTGTAATTGCCGATCTTCATGTTCGCGTGCCCGCGCAGCAGATACCACGACTCGGACATGGATTCCGGTTTGGACTGAGCCGCGGCCTCGCCGGCCAAAGAGATCAACAAGAGGGCCGCAAGGGCGACGAACAAACGATGCCTATGCAGCAAGCTCCACCTCCGGGACGCAGGATTCGTGGGGAGAATCGGTGAGCTCCACTCCGACGGACCAGACGAAAGGGAGAGCTCGTCGGGTGTAGACGACCTGTCCCCAGCGTGCTGGTCCGGCGAGACATGAGATTCGCCAGATCGAGCCGACGGTGGGGGGCGAACCCATGCAGAGAACACCCAGGCCGAAGGGGGATAGGTTGCGGAGAAGCGCACCTTCCTCGCGCCCCTCGCGGAGAAGCCGCAGCCTCTGAAAGCGGGCAGCGCGAGGGTGCCTTCTGCTTCGCGACCGATGGGAGAGCGGGAAACGAGCCATCGCGGAGACGAAGGATGCTGCCGCGCCCAGGTATCCTCGTGCTTCGCGCTCGTGAACGGTGGTCCGAGGTCTCCGGGGCCGCAATCACTTGCAAGAGGAGTTTCTGTCGGGTGTCCGACGATCGGCCCAGAAACTCCACGCCCACTCGGTATTTGGCCCGAGACCCGCTCGTGGTAGACGAATCTGCCGCGGACGTCGATCGGCTGGTGGGCGGTCTGGATCTCGAGCGAGAATTCCCTCGGAAGAAGTCGCGGCTCGTCGAGCTGGAGAGCACAGCCCCGACAAGCTCAAGTCGATGGTGCGTGCCGTGATGCCGTCGCGATCGCGTCCGAGCTGGATCTGCGCGGGCAGGCCGCAAGCCACCCGGTCCTCACTGCGTTGCTGCGGTCGCTCCCATGCGACCATCAGAGTCGCTAGCAGGAAGAGCAGGTTGTAGCTGGCCCATGCCAGATTGAAGAAGTAGGCCTCCTTCTCGATGCCGAATACGTTGAACTCCCATAGGCCCTTCGCGATCGCGAATGCGGTGACCGCGGTGACCAGCAGCGTCCACTTCGCGGATCTCCAATCGAATCGAGCCTTTTGAGTGACGATTCCCTTGGGCGTCACCGCGAAGCTCAGCGACTTTGGGAGGAAGAGATCGATCATCGATCGGGCAAGCGGAGCGCTGACGGCGTTCTCGTAGAAGGAGCCCCACAGCGGGCGCGGCCAATCGGGAATGAGTGCGGAGGAGACCATGGGGAGGACGATCAGGTAGGGGATCAGAAACGCCGTCAGCACGGAGACCTGCGAGAAGATCGGGTGGAGATGAAAGAGGAGGTAGGCGAGAGGGGCCGCCCAGAAGACCATGCGCGCCAACGGAAAGAAGAAGTAATAGAGGGAGGCGAAGTATCCGATCCGCTGACGCAGGGACAGACCGCGGCAGAAGACCGGGTTGTCACGAAAGAAGATCTGGAGGCAGCCCAGCATCCAACGGCGGCGTTGGACGATGTACGACGCCAGATTTTCCGCGGCAAGTCCGACCGCGAGATCGCGATTCACGAACACGGAGCGCCAGCCAGCGGCGTGCAGATGCTGGCTCGTGTGAATGTCTTCCGTGATCGAGAGGAGCTTGAAGCCGCCGATGCCCTCGATGGCCTCGCGTCGGAAGATCGCCCCGCTCCCTACGAAAAAGCATCCCCCCAGCTGTCGCGTCGGGACTGGATTCCGTGGTTGAACATGTCCTGCTCGTTGGGGACGCGCCCGGATACCCGGAAGGCCCGCTGGAAGATGTCCGGATTGCGGAAGTGGTGGGGCGTCTGCACGAAGCCCACCCGCGGATCGCTGAACCAGGGGACAGTTTCTTCGAGGAAGGTCCTGATGGGTACGTGATCCGTGTCGAAGACCACGATCAGATCGCCCCGGCACTGTGGTAGCGCGTGGTTCAGATTCCCGGCCTTCGCATGCCGCTGGGGTCCGGGCAGGTAATGAGCGCCCAGGCGCTCGGTGAGCTCACGCACCTCCTCCCGATGGCCGTCGTCGAGCACGAAGACCTCGAAGGGCGCATAGCGCATGGAGCGGGCCGCAAGCAGGGTTCGCTCGAGGATCTCCAGCGGCTCACGGAAGATCGGGATCAGGACGTCGACGCTCGGATGGAATGCCTCGGCGTTTGGCCGCTTTCGATCTCGAGGACGACCGAGGCCGACCTGCGCGACGAGCAGAACCACCGAGAGAAAGCAGTAGAGCTCCGCGCCCCAGAGCGAAATGCTGAGGTAGGGCCCCGCCGGCTCGATGAAATTCAGAGAGTAGAGCCCTCTCCACACGAGATACTGGACGCAAATGGCGAAGGCAGGCACCAGAAAGGCCGCCACCGCGATCGGCCGCCACCGCGGACTCCGAAGGAAGCGCGCGAAGGGAAAGAGCAGAATGCAGGCGATGAACGAGACGGTTGGGAAGTTCGCGAAAAAGGAACGCGTATCGAAGGGATAGAGAAAGCCCAGGAACTCGTCGAAGCGGCGCGTGACGTCGATCTCGAGCGCCGCATCGAACCAGAGCCAATTATGCAGATAGTAGGGCGTGTCCTTCCCCTGGAGCGCTTTGGCCCAGAGAACGTCGAGCTTTTCGGCTTTCAGCCGACGGGCGAAGTCCTCATCGACGGTGGCCGCCAGAGAATGGGCCGTCGCATAGAGCGGCAGGGCCTCGAGCCGGGAGAGGGGCTTGCCATTCAGCTCGTAGCGGTCGTAGAGACTGCCCTGTTCCCCATAGGCGACGCGGAGCGGCTCGAGCATTCGCTTCCGAAGCTCTACCTGCCAGCGATGATGCCAACGCTGATCGATCGCGACGCGCCAGAAGATCGGGAAGGCGTCGTAGCTGAAATCCGCGACCCGGCCGTTCTTCGGGTTCTCGAGCACGAATGCACCGGTCTTGCGATCGACGTACATGATCTCCGGTGGAAGGCTCAGCTCGCGTTCGAAATAGATCCAGTGCAGGACTTCGTAGGACGCATCGATCACCCGCGCCCAGGGATGTGCAGAGTCGACCTTCGCAAACTCCGCATAGGCGTAGGGCGCCAGGTAGGCCACATGGATCGTGGGGATCGCTTCCCGAAGCGCCCAGTCGCCGGCCACGGGGTAATACGATCCGCCGGCCTCGAGGATCTCGAGATTCCAGATGTCTTCGATGATGCCTCGCGCTTCGGTCTCGTAGCTCGGCTCGTCGAAGGTGCGAGCAGCGAGCAGAAGGGCCAGGGCAATGTCGGTGTCCGCGTCCGTCGCCGAGTGGATGTCGAGGACTCTGCCCTTCCACTTCCACGCAAAGAGGTTGTCCTGACGAACCTGCAGGTGTTGTTTCGTCCACGACCAGACACTCGCGAAGGCTTTCGGATCATCGGACCAGGCCGCGCGCAGCATTGCGTAGCCCTGTCCCTCGGAGGTCGTGATCCGGTCCTCGTCGAGGCTGACGACTCGACCCTCCTCGATGTAGTGGAACTTGTAGAAGCTCCAGAGAGCCGAGAGCGCGTCAAGGCGCGCGATCCGGGTCGCTGACGGATCGATCTGTGACTCGGTCGCGCACCCGAGCAGGAGCCCTGCGGTCGCGAATGCGAGTAGTCCGGTCAACCTCCAGCGCAACGTTCTCGGTCTCCTCACCATGACTTGCGAGCTCGTGATGCGTCTGAATCGTCCGGATGGGGCGGCGCACTCTACAGCGAGGCAGGCGTGGAGGGGTGCAACGGGTTGACTCCCGCGGCGACTCGACCGGATGGGTCAAAAAAGCAACGATAGATGAATCGGGCCGTGGGTCTAGGCCGGACGGGACACGGCTCAGCCGCCCACGATTTCCCCGCGTCACCGGACGGAGACCGAGAACGCACAGCCGTTCCGGCTCGCCGGCTACCACTCCACGGGCATCTCCCAGAGACCGTCGATCAGCGCGCTCGACATCGCGACGGGCTCGAGGCCCCGCGCGAGGCGGAGGTCGGGGAGTCGCGCCAGCACGCGACCGAGGGCGGCCTTGATCTCCATCCTGGCCAGGTTCGCCCCCAGGCAGTAGTGCGGGCCGAAGCCGAGCGCGAGGTGATCGTTCGGCTTTCGATCGACCCGGAACTCGAAGGGGGCGTCGAAGACCGTCTCGTCGCGGTTGGCCGAGGCGTAGACCATGACGACCGATTCGCCCTGCTTGATCGCCTGTCCCCCGAGCGTGGTGTCGCAGAGGGCGACCCGACGCATGGCGCGAACGGGCGTCGTCCAGCGAAGGATCTCGTCGGCCGCGGTGTCCCACAGAGAGGGGTCGGCGGCGAGGCGCTGCTTCTGGTCCGGGTGCTGGAGCAGGGCGAGCATGCCCTGGGAGATGGCGTTTCGCGTCGTCTCGTTGCCGGCCATCAGCAGGAAGAAGGCCATGTCCTTGATCTCGTCCGCGTCGAATCGCGCGCCGTCCATCCCCTCGGTCATGTCGTCGAGGAGCCCTTCGTCACTCGCGCTGATGATCTTGCTGAGGATGTCGTCCCGCGGCTCCGCTCTTCGCTCGGCAACCTTCTTCCCGAGGTATTCGTGGAGCTCTCCGATGAGCTGGCCGGCGCGCTGGACGTTGTCCGTTCCGCCGTCGGGGTCGGTCCCGCTGATCACGGCGTCCGTCCACTCGCGAAATCGCTCCAGGTCCCCGTCCGCGACGCCTAGCATGTCCGCGATGATCCGCATCGGGACGGGGACCGCGAGATCGCGCACGAAGTCGCAGCTGGATCTCCCGGCCAGGGCGTCGATGGCTTCGTCCGCATAACGCTCGGCTCGATCCGCGAGCATGGACACCATGCGGGGGGTGAAGCCGCGACTGACGACGTTTCGATGGCGAAGATGCCGCTTCCCATCCATCGCCTGCATCGAGAAGCGCAGCTCCGACACGTGCCACGGCCCCTTCGGCTCCGAGGAGAAGATCTCCGGGTTGCGTGAGGCCTCCCGGATGTCGGCGTGGCGCGTCAGCAGCCACCACTGATTCTCGGGATCCCACTGGATCGGGTCCTCTCGTCGCAGGGAGGCGAGGGCCCGGTCGCGGGCCGCGTTGTCGTGGACGGGCGCGAGGACGTCATAGACGAGTTCCATGGGAGGTCTCCTGGGGCCGTGGGTCGGGAAACGATTCGCCCTATTCGCGCAATGCTGCTGGAATTCGAGACAGGCGGCACCGGGGACGACCCGCCGCGGCACTCAGCGGCCGCCGCCGTCGACGTAGATGCGTTGCCCGTTCACATAGGAGGCACCGCTCGAAACGAGGAAGCGCACGACGTCTGCGACCTCCTCTGGCTGACAGACGCGACCGTCGGGCATGATGGCATCGAGCGCGCGCAGGTCCTCGACGTCCGCGATCGCGTCGACATAGCGTAGACCATCTCCGTCTCGACGAGGCCCGGCGCGACGACGTTCACGTGGATCCCGTGCTCGCGTTCTTCCTTGGCGAGGACGAACGCCAGCGCCTCTGCCGCGGCCTTGCTCATGGCATAGGGCGCATAGCCGGCGCCGAGCACCTGGGTCACGACGCTCGACAGCATCACGATGTCACCCCGCGGCAGGGTCCGCATCCCGGGAAGCAGTCGACGGCTCAGCTGATGAGGCACGTAGGCGTTGATGCGCATCAGACGGTCGAGTTCGGATTCCTCGGTCTCCGCGACCGGGGCGCCGGGAAAGTCGAGGCCCGCATTGTGGACCAGGATGCCGACGGGCCCGAAGGCCTCGAGCACGGCGTCGGCCGCGGCCTCCAGCTCGTCCGGCACGTCGAGCGCGGCCTGCACGCAGATCGCCTGGCGTCCGAGGGCCCGGATCTGCTCGACGCAGTCTGCGGCGGTCTCCGGGCGGCTGCGATAGGTGATCGCGACGTCGGCGCCATCCTCGGCCAGCGCCAACGCGATCGCACGACCGATGCCGTGGTGGCCTCCGGTGACCAATGCGCATCGCCCTTCGAGCTTCATGCAGACATGATCGCGAAACTCTTCCCGCACGCTAGGCGTTTCCGTCGGCCTCGAGGCTCGCCAGCGCGCCTCTACGACCTTCCCGGCGACGCAGGCGGATCAAAGAGGCAGACAGGTCGCCGGCAGCGGGTGCCGGTAGAGCTTCGCCGCGTTCTCGTGGGCGATCATCCGGATCTCTTCGTCCGGCAGATCCCCGAGCAGCGCCGCATCACCTCCTGCGTGTCGGGCCAGGTGCCGTCGCCGTGCGGGTAGTCGGATTCGAAGAGGATGTTCTCGACGCCGATCGCGTGGTGCGTCGAGATCGTCGACGGGTCGTCGATCATGCAGAACCAGAAGTTGCGCCGCAGCACGTCGGAAGGCGAGATCTGTCTTGTCGGGCCAGCCGCCGCCGTAGCCCGAGCGCCCCATGATGTTGTCGAGCGGTCGATCAAGCCGCCGACCCAGCGCGATGCCGCCCTCCGACATCGCGATCTTGAGCTCGGGGTAGCGCGCGGGCCACGCGCTCCACAGCCACTCCGCGCAGGATTGGAGGCCATCGCCTGGAAGAGCGTCGCGCCGAGTTCGAGCAGCGGCGCGCCCGGCGGCATCTCGGCGAAGCCCGACGAGCCGACGTGCAGGTTCAGCACCGTCTCCGTCTCGGCGCAGGCGCGGATGATCGGCTCCCAGTAGTCGTCGAAGACCGACGGGAAGCCGCTGCGGTGCGGCTGCTCGGGCATCGTCACGGCGGTGAAGCCGCGCTTCGCGTTGCGCCGGATCTCTTCGGCTCCCTTCTCGGGGTCGGCGAGGTAGGTGATGCCGAGCGGGACGATGCGCTCGGGATAGGAGCCGTACCACTCCTCGAAGAGCCAGTCGTTCCAGGCGCGCACGCACGCGAGCCCGAGCTCTGGGTCCTTGGTCTCGCTGAAGAGCGTGCCCCCGAAGCCGGTCACGCCCGACGGGAAGTTCACCGAGCGCCCAGATGCCGTCGATGTCCATGTCCTTGATGCGGTGGTGGATGTCCCAGCAGCCGCGGCGCATCTCGTCGAAGCGCGCGGGCTCGAAGCGGTGGTCCTCCTTCGGGCGCCCGGCGACGCACATGAAGCCGACCTGGAAGTAGGGCGTGCCCTCGATCGTCCAGACCTCGTGGCCTTCCTCGGTCTCGATGACCCGCGGACCCTCGTCGATGAACTTCTGCGGCAGGCGGCCGTCGAAGGTGTGCGGCGGCTCCATCAGGTGGTCGTCGACGGAGATCAGCGTGTAGTGGACCTCGCGCGGCTCCGGGTCGGGCAGCAGCGGCCGGGTGGCGGGACGCTTGATGCCGAGCTTGACGACTTTCACCATGATCAGGTCCTCCGTGGAGCATGCGCTTCGCCTGTCTGTCTCGTTATGATTCATCCGGCAGGCGTTCGGGCGCGATGACGCGCCAAATCGTGATGGCTCTGCGAGCGGCCGCATCTTCGGAGCGACCTCGGCGGCCTCTCGGTCGGGATATTTGTCGACGATTCGAGGGCCGACGATCCCGGAGAGCCATGTCCGGAGGGCGATGACGGCCCGTCGAGCTGAGCCGACGGTCATGGCCGAGGCGGATGTCTCGGAAGTCGGCTCGATCCAGGAACTCCTCACGATCGCTCCTCCAAGCGCGTCGATCAATGCGTCCCGAGACAGTCAAGGCTCATGAACACCGCGAAGAGGAGGTAGTCGCCCAGATCGCGCCGAGTCCGACCTCCCGGACCAGCGCCACGATCGCGGCAGCGAGGCCGCCGTGCTTCGAGATCAGGGGAAGAAGCTCTTCCAGCAGCTGGAAGGCGAGGACCACGAGCAGGTAGAGAAAGGTCCGCCAGAGCACGTTCACGATCCGCGGATGATCCTGAAGCGCCTCCCGAGCGGCAGCGCATCGGCCACCAGGATCGACTTGCCTACGACGACGCACCAAGAGCCGCCGCGCCGTAGGTGTTCATCGGGATCGGCGTCCCTCTTCCATCAGGATCGGGTCAGCACGACGACGAAGAAGACCACCAGGAAGAAGATCGTGGTGGGAGCATCGCGACGAGCTCCGCTTCAAGAAGCGAGATGTCCTGCCCATCTCGATGCCCCCGACGCGGTGTCGTGTGCGAAAGCTCGGCCATGAGCTCCGATTCCCTGTGGAGGCGGGTCGCCGGACCAGTCCAACCACCGCCTTCGATCTTCGATCGCGGAGAGACGATCGCGCGTGTGCTTCGGGTCGGCCTTCCGCCTCGATCGAGGGCGCCCGGCGAGAGCGCTAGGTTAGCGCTCGTGAACGGAGGGAGACGCGATTGACGATTTAAGGTCTCGGAAGCATCGGGGAGCTCATCGCGGCGCTCGCCACACTCGGCGACTTGGTGTACCTGCGATCCAGGTCAGCCATGCGAAGCGCGATTCCAGGAGTCGGGCCAGCGCGCTCGGATCGAGTTACGAGTTATCGGGTCGCTGAGCGGATCGGCAGATCAGCGGCTTGATTCGTCTTGATCAACGGCCAGAGCAAGGTCATGATGAAGGCGCTGCTGACGGACGAGAGACTCACTCGCGAAGAGGGATTCGAGTTCGCCGTTCAGATGTCGATCTTTCTTGGAGGGCTCGTCCAGACCGAATCCCTCCATAATCGCGGCCTGCTCGACACCGAGTTCCTGCAGACCCGACGTTCCATCTACCGCCCCTATCTCGAGATGCCCCGCGTCCGTAAGTGGTGGAAGCGCACGGGCAGGGAGTTCTACGGACACACCGAAGCCTTCGAGGTCATCGAAAAGATGGTCGCAGAGATCGAAGCTCAGGAAGGCTCGGAGGGTGCTCCTGCGGGTCCGGGTCCGGCGTAGCCGCTTCGAACGAGCGCTCGAAGTACTGCCTCGAGGTTCGAGGTCCGTTCTCGGCGGAACCGAGAATCGCGAGCGGCGCCCAGTTCTCAGAATGACGGGTATCAGTGGTGTGGAAAACGCAGCCCGAAACCCCTGTTGCCGGGCTAGGCGCCGAAATAGCGATCCAGGCGGTCGAAAGCCTTCTCGATGGTTTCGTCTTCCACACAGAAGGTCATCCGCACGTGATTCTCGCCGCTCGGCCCGAACGCGCGTCCGGGTGTGACGGTGACGCGCGCTTCGCTGAGCAGCCGAAGCGAGAACTCGCGAGAATCTTCGTGATCCGCGACGACTCGAGGGAACACGTAATACGCGCCCTCGGGCTTCACGTATTGGAAGGCATGCGGCAGTCGATCGAGGCGTTCGCAGATCAGCGCTCGTCGACGCGCGAAGGTCTCTCGAAACGCGGCCACATGGGCGTCGTCTCCGCAGAGCGCCGCGATCGCCGCGACCTGCGAGATACGCGGCACACAGATCATCGTCGCATCGTGAACCTTGAGCACCTCCTGGCGAAGCCAGTCGGCCAGCACCAGATAGCCCACCCGCCAGCCGCTCATCGCGTGAATCTTCGAGAACGTGAAGAGGTAGGCGATTCGATCGGAGTACCGAGCCTCGGAGGCCAGGTTGAAGAACGCCTCCTGGCGCTCGTAGATGATCTCCGAGTACGGGTCGTCGATCAGCACCATCAGGTCATGCGCTTCGGCCAGCGCGCCGAGGCGCAGCAGGTCCGTCTTCGAGAAGACCGTGCCCGTCGGATTGCAAGGCGTGACGAGCACGATCGCCTTCGTCCGAGGCGTGATCCGGTTCTCGAGATCATCGATTCGAAGCGCCCAGCCCGCGTCCTCGTCGAGCGGCCACGAGACTGGAACCGCTCCACATAACAGAACCTGCTGGATATGGGATGCGAAGCCGGGATCCGTCAGGATCACCTCGTCGCCGGGCTCGAGCAGGACTCGAAAGAGCGAGTGCATGCCCTGCATGTTTCCGGCGGTGATCATCACGTTGCATTCGGGATCCACCTCTCTGCCCGTCTTCTCGCGGTGGCGCGCGGCTGCCAGAGTGCGAAGCTCCGTCAGCCCGTTGGGCAATGCGTACTTGCCGACCTCGGTGTCATTCTCGAGCGCAAAGGCCGCGGCGGCTCGAATGTGCTCGGGTGTCCGAAACGAAGGCAATCCCCACGTGAGCGACGCGGCGTCTTCTACGCGGGCGCTCAGCATGGCCATCTCCTTGATCGCCGAAAGGCGCGCCTCCGAGACGCTCTTCGCTACTCGATCCGCAGCTCGCTTCATGTCAGGCAGCCGTGCTTCGATAAAGGGTCGATGCTTTCATCTCGAGTCATCCTCCAGGATTGGCCGCGGGGCCCGGAGCGCGAGACCGAGGAACGACGGCCTCCCCCTCCGTCGATTCGGTCAGGCGCCGAAGAAGGACCTGCAATCGTTCGAGCTCGCGGCCGGCGTCGCCGAAGCGGCCCTCTGCTTGAAGACGGAGGTAGCTCTCGAACGCTTCGTTGGCGTGGCGGACCTGCTCCGAAAGGGAGGCGGGCGCGCTCGCGTCTGGTGTCAGATCCGGAGGGGCCCCGCCTTCGAAGAGGCCTTCGAGCGCAGCCTCGAACGTCTCGGCATAGCTCAGGTTGTCACCGTGCATCAGCACCACGAGGCGCAGCTCGGGATAGGCTGCGGTATCCGCCTGCAGATAGATCGGTTCGACGTAGAGCAGAGTTTCACCGATGGGAATCGCGATCACGTTGCCGCGGATCACCGCCGAACCCCGCT
>CAVORA010000020.1:0-12087 GCA_963698485.1 uncultured delta proteobacterium
CGAAGGTCGCGTGGGGGACCGCGTATCGAATCTGGCTCGCGAGCATCAGGTCGAAGCCCCCCGCTCGGGCATGTCCGTTCACGGCGGCGATCAGCGGCACGCGCAAGGTCTCCTCGACCAGCGTCGCCCGGCCCGTCGCACGCAGTCCTTCGAAGTCCGCCGGGTCGATGCGCTCACCTCGCGCGAGCGCCTGCGATGCCGGGATCGTCTTCTTCATGTCCATGCCGGAGCAGAAGACCCGCTCGCCCGCGCCCGTCAGGATCGCCACGCGAACCGACTCGTCTCGATTGATCTCGCGCCAGTGGCTTGCGAGCTGTCGCAGCGTCTGCGGATCGAGGGCGTTCGCCGCGTCGGGGCGGTCGAGGGTGACGACCGCGACATGCGGTGCATCCTCGCGGCGAGTGAGCGTCGCTGGCATTCGTGCCTTCTTCTTCCGAGCAGGGAGATGCGGCTGGCGCCGGGTCCTCGACCGAGGGCTTGCGCCGGAACATCCGGATCCCGCGTCGAGGAGCGGACGACCGGATGTGCGAAGCTAGCAGCCGAGCGGGTGCTGCCGCGATCGCCGTTCGTTCCGCCGCGCAGGACGGCCGGGGCCGAGCGAACCGTGACGCGATCGGGCGCTGCCGAGCGGATCGCCTCGAAGGGTGGATCGATGGCCAGCACGGGGGAGTCGAGGCGTGAGCGATCGTCAGGATGCATTCACGGGTGAGCGTCTCGAGCCCGAGCGGTTGGCGGGGGCGATGCCGCGCGTGTTGATCGCGGAGGGGCGCGCGTCGGCGTTGGCCGAGGAATGGGTGCGGCGTGCGCTGCAGGCACGAGCCGAAGGCCTGCCGGCGCTTGCTCGTTATGCGCTCGACCCACGGCTGCGTGATGCACTCTTCGAGGCACGCCGATCTCGTCGGATCGTTCGGGGAATCGAAGGGGCCGAGGAGGCGCTCGAGCGTCAGGAACGAGGTCTTGCCCGGACTGCGGCTGCCCGTCCGGAGTCCAGCCAAAGGCGAATCTCGCGGCTGCTGATCGTCAGCGCCGACGGCTCCGCGCGGTTCTACGGTCAGGTCGGTCGGCTGCTCGAGCGCTACGGCACGAGACTCGAAGCCGTGCTGCTCGAGTGTGACGAGTCGGACCTGGGCGCCGCTGCCTTCGGTCCAGGGCGTCGGGCGCGTGCTCTGCTGCTCGAGCACAAGGAGGCCGTCGCCGAGTTCCTGAATCGACTGCCGCTCGGCGCGGCGGAGCGCGGCGCCTTATCGGCGAATCGCGGGATGGACTGAAGTGAAATCGCGATTTCGTAGCCAACTATCTGAAAAATAAAGGATTGTTCCACGGGGAACGTTCATTTCCCGCTGCGATCGGATCGCTGCGGCCGGGTGGGATCGACGCTGACCAGCCTGGACGGCCGGGGCCAGCGGAGGCAAACGCCTGACCGGCCCCGCGCGTCCAGCAGAGCCCCTCAGTCGGGTGCGTCCGCCAGTGGAGCGGCCGGGAGAGGATCGCTGGCGGGCCCCGGCTCCTCGCTGGCGTCGAGCTGTCGGCGCACCCGCTCGAGCACGTCCGTCGGGGTGAACGGCTTTTCGAGCAGCGCGCGGCTGCGCGCCGTGAGGCCGTGCCGTGCCAGCGTCTCGTCGCTGAAGCCCGACATGAAGATCACGCGAATCCCGGGCCGCAACTCCCTCGCCTTGATCGCGATTTCCGGTCCGCCGATCTTGGGCAGGACGACGTCCGTGAGCAGCAGGTCGATGCGACCCTCGTAGCGTGCGCAATGCCGGAGCGCCGCAGTGGCCGATTCTGCCGCGAGCACCTTGTAGCCGACCTTCTCGAGGGTGCGTTGCACGAGCCGACGGACCGGAGCGGCATCCTCGACCAGCAGGATCGTCTCGTCGCCGCCGGGTGCAGGGCTCTCGGTGCGGCGACCCGGTGGGCTCGCGGGCTGCTCGGCGACGGGGAAGAAGACCGTGAAGCGGGTCCCGGTCCCGGGATGGCTGTCGACATCGATCTGCCCACCGCTCTGCCGGACGATCCCGTACACGGAGGCCAGACCCAGGCCGGTGCCCTGATCGGCTTCCTTGGTCGTGAAGAAGGGCTCGAAGATCTGGGCGCGGGTTTTTTCGTCCATCCCCGAGCCCGTGTCCGACACCGACAGCTGGACATAGTCGCCCGGCTCGAGCATGCCCGAGTCGGTTCGCCGTGGGACGAGCACGGAGTGATTCGCGGTCTCGAGCTGGAGCCGTCCGCCATGGGGCATCGCGTCGCGCGCATTCACGACCAGGTTGACGATCACCTGCTCGAGCTGGCCGGGGTCGGCGATGATCGGCTGGAGCTCTCCAGCCTGAAGCGTGACGAGCTCGATATTTTCGGTGATCAAGCGCCTCATCATGCGGTCGATGTCGGCGACGACGGCGTTCAGGTCGACGGGCTCCGGTTGCAGGACCTGCCTGCGGCTGAATGCGAGCAGCTGTCGGGTCAGCCCGCCGGCCCGGACCGCGGCGCGCAGGATCTCCTCGGCGTCTCGCTGGGCCACGTGACCCTCGCCGAGCTCGTCGAGCACGAGGTCGCTGTATCCGATGATCGCGGTCAGCAGATTGTTGAAGTCGTGCGCGATGCCGCCGGCGAGGCGCCCCACGGCCTCCATCTTCTGTGCCTGGTTCATGCGCAGCTCGCTCTCCCGAAGAGCCTCCTCGGCCGACTGTCGTGCCTGCGGGTCGCGCAGAACGAGAGCCACATGGTCGTGCGTCGTGTCGGAGCCGGCGGGGAGCGCGAAGCAGACGGCTTCGGTCGGGACCAGGCTCGGGGGGTCGAGGCCGAGCAGCTGGATCTCGCCCGACCAGGGGCTGTCGGCGCGAGACCTGGGGCAGGATCTCGGTGCGCACGCGAAGCGCTTCTTCGGGCGGCAACAGCTCGTAGAAGGCGTACCCCGACACGCCCTGAGGCGCGCCCGCATCGACCTCTTCGTGAAGGATCGCCGCCATCCGTCTGGCTGCGGGCTCGTTCGCGAAGCGCAGCAACATCGAATCGGCATCGCATAGGAAGACCGGGTCGGGCATCTGCTCGACGAGGCGGCCGAAGTCGTCGCCCGTGAGCTCGGGATACGTCTCTTCGAAGCGGTCGGCCGGGGCTGCCCGGGGAGCGGCTGGGTCGGCCTGCGCGAGCGCGACGGCGGCGCGCGTCGCAAGGGCCGAGAGCAGCACGCGCGTTCGGTCGGGATCCGTGATGGCGTTCCGCGAATAGCCGCAGAGCGTGCCGATCACCCGACCGTCGCGACCGCGCAGCGGGACGCCGGCGAAGGACTCGATGTCGTGACCGATCCGATCGGCGACGCTCGGGATCAGTGAAGCGACGCCGGTCGGGTAGATCCTGTCGTCGCCCCGCGCGACCGCCGCGTCCGGCAGGGCGTCGAGCTCGAGCGGGTCGAGCTCGACGAAGCTTCCCTCTCGCCATGCCAGGCACACGTCGAGCAGGTCGGATTCGCCCGCGCGCAGGGTTCCCAGCACCAGACGCTCGAGCTCGAGCGCACGCGCGACGCGCTCGAAGTCTCGCTCCAGCCGGTCGGGCTCGTCTTCGCCGATTCCGCGCAGGAGCGCGCGCAGGGCGAACTCGATCGTCTTTCGCTGCGAGATGTCCTCGTAATGGACCGCGAAGAGACGGCGGCCATCCTCGGTCCGGAAGGCCTCCCAGGTCGATGCGTACCAGCCGGTCTCGCCGCTCTGCCTGGTGTATGCGAAGTCGACGGATCCCGAGCCTTGCTGCTCGCGGCGCCTGGACTCGAACCACGCGGTCTCCATGGCGAGGCGGCTCTCGCTGCTCAAGCGACGGAAGAGGGAGTTCACGTTCGGTTCAGGGCCGAAGGTCGCCTTGAAGGCCTGATTCGAGAAGATCACGTCTCCGTCGGGCCCGACGATGCAGGCGGGTCGGGTCTTCGACTCGACGAGAACGCGGTGGTAGGCGTCTCGTTCGCGGGCAACGGCGAGCTCCGCGGATCGCTGGGTGACGTCTCGCGCGACGGCCACGATGCGTCGGTCGCCCTCGCGGCTCTCGAAGGTCCGCATGCTGGCTTCGAGCTGGATGCGCAGGCCGTCGCTGCGCGCGACGCGAAAGCTGACGAGGGGTTCGGCGCCGGTCGTGAGGACCTTCTGAAAAGCGGCCAGGAGCTCATCTCGATCTGCCGCGGCGACGACCTCGAGGAAGCTTCGGCCGACGACGCTCGCGGGGGTACCGCCGAGGATCGGCAGCACCGCGTCGCTGACGTAGACGATGCGGCCGTCTGCGCTGAGCTCGACGATCAGGTCTCCGGCGTGCCGAATCAGCTCGGTCTCTCGGCTTTCCTGCTCGCTTCCCTCGGATGGCATAGGGTCGATCCCGGTATGAGCGCGAGACGAGCCGGAAGAGGCCCGCTTCTCTCCGAAATGAATCCTATCTGACAAAACACGCAGAACACCACAAGAATTCAGAATCGTGGCGCGTTCGGACCGGGTGTGACATCGACAGACGCCGATGCGCCTCGGGTCGACCGCGGGCTGTCCGGGTCAGTAAAGCCCCAGCATCCGGCCGGACATCGCAACCACCGCCAGCACCAGCACGGGCCGGATCAAGCGTTCGCCGCCCAAGACGGCCGCGCGTGCGCCGAGCTCGCCGCCGAGCGCGAAGCCGACGACCAGGGCGGTGGCGAGCTTCCAATCGACCTGGCCCTGGGCGACGAAGACCGGCACGGCGACGAGGGTGAGGGCGCCGATGACGACGACCTTGATGGCGTTGGCGCGAACCAGATCGAGCCCGCTGCGGGCGAGCGCCGCGATCAGGAAGAGCCCGACGCCCGCCTGCAGCGCGCCGCCGTAGAGTCCGATCGCGAAGAAGATCAGCCCGTTGACGAGCGGGGAGCGCGGCGTGGTGTCTGCATCCGTGCGCTGCTTGCGCGCTCCGCGCAGCATCGGGAAGAGCAGCGCGATCATCGCGACGCCGAAGACCTGGCGGAAGACGGCCGCCGACATGAGCGAGGCGACGCCCGCTCCGAGCACCGATCCGACGAGCACGGGAGCCAGCACCGGCGCCGCACCGCGCAGCCCGTCGAGCCCTTCGCGACGGAAGCGCCAGGTCGAGACGGCATTCTGGAAGAGCACGCCGATGCGGTTGGTGCCGTTCGCGGTCGTGGCCGGCAGACCCAGGAAGACGAGCAGCGGGACCGTGATCAGGGAGCCACCCCCTGCGAGCGTATTGATGATGCCCGCGAGCAGACCACCCAGGGCGAGCAGGATCCATGTCGTCAGGTCGTCCATCGAGCCCCTTCGCGTCTCGCCACTTGGTGCTCGCTCGCCAGAGAGCGCCCAAGCATGCAAACTCTGACAGCTGCCTGCCAGCCGCAGGCGCGATCCCGGCCCGCTCGGAAAGGACGATCGTTTGAAGGACTCGAAGCCTTGTGGGAGCTGGGACTCTCCGATCGGATCCGAGGATCTCGTGCGCGGGGCGCTGCGACTCTCGGCCCCGCGGATCGACGCGGGGCGATTGTTCTGGCTGGAGGGGCGACCGAGCGAGGGCGGGCGGCAGGTCGTGATGGTGGCGACCCTGCGCGCTGCGGCGGTGGCGGGCGGCGGGGCCGTCACGCTCGGCGATGCACGCGAGGCGAGTCCGTCGGGCGTGAACGTGCGGACGCGGGTCCACGAATACGGAGGCGGGGAGTACACGATCTGGCGCGATCGGATCTTCTTCGTCGACGATGCGGACGGATGCATCCATGCGGGTCGCATCGGTGGACCGACGATCGCGCTGACGCCGCCGGGATCCCGACACGCCGATCTGGTGGTGGCCGACGACGGCGCCTGGCTCTTCGCGGTCGAAGAGCGCCCGCGTGAGGGACTCGAGCCGATGAATCGCTTGATCGCGATCCGGCTGCGGGACAGCGCGACGCCGGCGGGCGTCGAGGTGGCGCGCGGACCGATCGTGGCGGCTTCGGGACACGATTTCTATGCGAGCCCCGTGATCGCGCCGACGGGCCAGCGCGTGGCCTTCCTGGCCTGGGATCATCCACACATGCCGTGGAACGAGACCGATCTCGAGATCCTCGAGTGGGGTCCCGACGGGCCACGGGGCGAGGCGCGCCGGCTCGCGGGAGGCGAAGGCGCTTCGCTCTTTCAGCCCCGCTTCGCGTCGGACGGCCGGCTCTTCGTCGTGAGCGATCGGTCGGGATGGTGGAATCTCGTCCGGCTCGAGGGCGATGTGCTGCGTCCGGTGCATTCGGATCGGATGGAGATCGGTCGCGCGCAGTGGGTCTTCGGTCAATCGACCTGGGACTTCCTGGACGACCGGACGGCGCTCGCGAGCGCGACCGTCGAGGGCGTGGATCGACTCGTGCGCATCGATCTCGAGACCGGCGCGACCAGCGAGTTCACGACCGACTTTCGCTGGGTGGCGGGCGTGCAGGTCGCGGAGGGCTGGGCCACCTGTCTCGCTGGATCCGCCGACAGCGCCACGACGCTCTTCGCCTGGCCATGCGAGGCCGCCTCGCCCGAGCCGGTCCGTGAGAGCGCGCCCTTCGAGATCCCCGCCGAAGCGATCAGCCCCGGCATCGCGCGAGCATTCGCTTCGAGCGACGGACGCACGACCCACGCCTTCGTGTACGCGCCGCGCTCGGGCACGCAGCGGGCCGCGTCGGGTGAAAGGCCGCCGCTGCTGGTCAAGAGCTCACGGTGGCCCGACCTCGTCGACGAGCGCGGCACTCGATCCTCGCATCCAGTTCTGGACGAGTCGCGGCTTCGCCGTGGCGGACGTCAATTACGGCGGGTCGACCGGCTACGGGCGTGTCTATCGCGATCAGCTCGAGCAGCGCTGGGGAATCGTCGACGTCGAAGACTGCGTCGCGGTCGCGCGGGCGCTGGCCGCAGAGGGTTTCGTCGATGCCGGCCGGCTCGCGATCAGCGGTGGGAGCGCCGGTGGCTTCACGACGCTGTGCGCGCTGACCTTCCACGACGCCTTCGCGGCGGGTGCCAGCCATTACGGGATCGGAGATCTCGAGGCGCTCGCACACGACACCCATAAATTCGAGTCGCGATACACCGATTGGCTCGTCGGGCCGCTGCCGGAGACGCGCGATCGCTACATCGCCCGCTCGCCGATCCATCACCCCGATCGGCTCGGCTGCCCGATGATCTTCTTTCAGGGGCTCGAGGACAGGGTCGTGCCGCCGAATCAGGCGCAGGCGATGGTCGAGGTGCTGGCGCGGCGCGGCATCACCCACGCGTACGTGCCCTTCGAGGGCGAGCAGCACGGCTTTCGGCGCGCCGAGAACATCCGGACGGCGCTCGATGGCGAGCTGTATTTCTACTCCCGAGTGTTCGGCTTCGACGCGCCCAGACCCGACGGGGTCGACGTCGTGATGGGCGGGGCGTGAGGCGAGCTGCGCGCTCGCGGGGGCTCGGATGGCTGGTCGCCCTGGCGATCGGATGTGTCCCACCGCAAGCCGGCTGGGACGTCTCGGCGCTGCTCGCCGAGCGGCCCGATGTCGCGCGGATTTCCGGTCAACGGATCGGCGACCTGACGCCGTTTCCGGCGCTCGACGACCAGCGGGTGCTTTTGGTGGCGTGTCGCTTCGCGGCGGATCGGCCGGTCTTCGTCGCGGGCCTCGCGGCCAGCGCCCATCCCGATTGGCTCGCGCGTGCGGTGGCGGCCGTGGACGACGCCGTACCCGGCGTGACGTTGACGCTCGAGGAGGGAGCCGGGGCGACCGACGTGGGCGGGCCGCACATCGCCATCGCTTCGGTGGACGACCCGTCGGCCGAGCGGCCGCAGGGGCTGGCGGACACGCTCACGGAGTGCGACGTCACTCCCGACGAAACGAGGGCGCGGGACGTCCGTGGCGTGCTGACCCGTGCGGAGATCCGGATTCGCCGCGCGCCGCGCGACAATGGCTGGCGTCGAGCGCCCCTCGCCAGCGAGGAATGGATCGGCGCGCTGATCCACGAGCTCGGCCACGCGCTCGGTTTCGCGGGCCACCCGGCCTTCGGTGACTCGCTGGTGCTGCTCGAAGAGGGTCGTCTGCGCGCCTTCGGTCGCCGAGTGTTGGCGGGCGAGGCCTTGCCGGCGCCCAACCTGAACGCGCTCTATGCGCTCGATCCCGGCCAGCGGCTCGGGCAGGCGGAGGTGACGCCGGCCGGACGGGAGGCGATACGCCGGCTGACGGCGCTCGTCGAGGAGCGCAGCGCGCGGCTGGGACCTGCGATGGGTCCCTTCGCGAGCAGCGGAGACCGCGCCGCACGCCTGCGTTGGCGCTGGGCCGGAGGCCTCCAGCTCGAGCTGCGCTTTCCGTTCTGGAGCGAGGAGCTTCACGCAGGGCGCCCGCTGACGGTTCGGCCGGGGCCGCTCGCGGCCCAGATGCTCGCAGCCAGGCGTTAGGCGGGCGCTCGAGTCAGTCGCCGATGTCGGGGTCGATCGCGCGGGCTCTGGCGATGAGCTGGCTCGCGCGCTGCTCCTCGCCACCGGTGCGCAGGGCGAGCCCGAGGCGATAGAGGATCAGCGCATCCTCCGGTGCCTGTCCCGCCGCGAGGTCGAGATGATGGATCGCGCGCTCGATGTCCCTGCGTGGCTGCCGGAACAGCGCCCATCCGAGGCTGGCCTGATAGGCCGGCTCTTCGGGCCAGAGCTCCACGGCTGGCTCGAGGTACTCGAGCGCACCGTCGAAATTTCCCATCTTGAGGAGGATCTCTCCCTTGCGGAAGGAGGTTTCGGCTTGAGCGAGGCGCGCGGTGTCGATCTTTGCGACGTCATGGGCGCCCGCGTCGTAGGCCGCTCGCTTGTCGGGATCGGAGAGCGTCTCGAAGGCCTCGGCGATGCGCGCGAAGACGCGCGCGGCCGGCTCCTTGAGCTCGTCGAGTCCGAGTCGGGCGAGGGCGTCGGGATGGTATTTCTTGGCGGCGGTGAAGTAGGCCTTCTTGACGAGGGTCGCCGACGCGTCCTGCTCGAGGCCGAGCGCCTCGTAGTGATCGATGTCGGACAAGCGCCCGAGCAGCGCGTCGATCTCGTCACGAAAGGCTTGCGCTTTCGACGCGCCCTTCTCGCGACGCCCGAAGGGGTCGCGCATGGCGGCCGAGTCGACGGCCTGGGCGGGCGCGGCGGCGAGCTCGACCTCGACGTCGAACTCGAGCAGTCTGGCCTCCGAGGCACCGCGGGCCTCGGCATCGATGATCCGCAGGACGCCGGAGGAGAGCAGCGTCCAGAGGGTGGCGGCCGCCAGGGGATCTCCGGCGCAGTCTCCGAGCACGCGTCCGAGAGGCTTCGTGCCGTCGAGCTGTCTGATCGCGCGCGCCGCGGGCTCGCCCGCGCGAGCCAGCTTGAAGGCGACCTTCCTGAAGCGCGGCGAGATCTCGGCGTAGAGATCCTGGACCTGCATGATGGCCGCGAAGAGGCGATCGCTTCCCCAGCGTCGGGGAAGCTGCTCCTGAAGCAGCGCGAGGATGTCGTGTGGCTTGGCGCTCGGGCTCGCTTCGGTGGTCGGGGGTCCGAATCGATAGGACCCGGCGCTCCAGCCGAAGGTCTCGGCGAGGCGGTGTCGCGCCTCGCTTCGCAGGGCGAGGTAGAGCGCCTTCGGCTCGAGGAGCTTGAGGGCGAGCACCGCCGAAGCCTGTGGACATTGCCGCTCGGCGGCCTTCTGCTCCACACGCAGACGATCGCTGGCACTGATCTGCCCGGTTTCGTCGAGGAAGGCGGCGAAGGCGTCGTCGCCGCTCCCCGAATCGATCGAGATCGGTGAGCCGTTGCGAATCTCGATATGGCGTTCGCTCTTGCCGTGTGCGAGGTGGAGCGAGCCGCTGCGTTCGTCGCGCCAGCAGTGGGCCAGGATCTGCGCCACGCTCACGGAGTCGAGCGAGCCCTCGTCCGGAAGCTCCGTCCGCGCCCCGTCCGACCGCGTCGAGGTCTGCCGGGCGCGCGCCGCCCCGGTGTCGCTGGCCGCTTCTGAGCTCATGGCTAGAGCGGGTACCTCTGGGCGTCGGCGATCTGGAAGGCCGTGGCGATCGCCTCGGTGAGATCCTTGCGGATCACCAGGTGAGAGGTCTCGAGGCTGGCCATGGCCGCCTCCGATGCGGGCGAGACGCCGGTGATCAGACTCTGCGCGTTCCAGGACTCGATCGTCTCCAGAATCTGCTCGAGCGCGGCGGCGCCGAAGCCCTCGTCGAGCGGGCCGTCACGCAGGTCGACGACGACCGCACGGATCTCCGCGATGCCCGGATCGCGTCCCAGCAGATCGATCGTCCCGAGCGCCTCGTCGAGCGTCGTGAACGGCAGCACCATGACGGGGCCCCAGATGTGCACGACGGGCTGCGAGCGGTCGAATTGTCCATCGGCGGCAGCCGACGGGGGCGCCTGGAAGTTTTCGGCGGGTGGAGAGACGGCCGCCTCGCGCAGGGCCTCGAAGGGCACCTCGGCCAGCAGCCAGCGCATCTCACTCTCGTCCTGCGCCTGCCAGACCTCGGCCTCCTGGACCTCGAAGCGACACGCTTCGTCGCCGCGCGCCGCGCACTCGATCTCTCGAGCGACGAGGGGGCGGTCGAGGGTGCCGCTGAGCCATCCCGTCGTGTAGCCCGCGCTCATGAAGCAAGCCGGCTCGCTCGACGCGCCGAGGCGTGAGCAGCGGGCGACCGCTTCGTGTCGCTCCGGCCAGAGTCCAGACAGGGAGTAGGCGCCGTCGGGATTCGCGCGCGCACCGGCCGTCCACTTCATGACGAGGGCCGTGGTCTCCGCACCCTCTCGCGCCGACGCGCGCTGCTCGAAGGGGTCTTCCCGGCAGACCCGCGCGGCGTCACGCAGGCCATGGATCAGGCCGATCTGGAAGAGTGCCAGGCTGGCCTCGCGAGCACCGAGCTCGTCTTGCAGCTCGACGAGCAGCGAGGCGAGGAAGCGTCCGTCCAGGAACAGCTTCGGATCGTTCATCAGGACCGTATCCGGTCCGAATCCCAGGGCGGTCAGCCGTTCGAGCTGGTCTCTCGACTCCGGGTCTGTCGGGGGCTTCGGGGGGGTTCGCACGCCTGGCTCTTCTGCTGAGGGAGGGGGTGGTCTCTAGCCTTCGATGAAGGCGTAGATGTCGAACTTCTGGTTCTTGGAGATGAAGGCCTCGCCTTCTTCTTCGAGGAGCGCGAGGAACGCATCGACCACCACCGGATCGAATTGCGTGCCCGAGTACTTGTGCAGCTCGGCGACGACGACGTCGACGGGCAGCGCCTTGCGGTACGGGCGATCGGAGGTCATCGCCTCGACGGTGTCCGCGACCACGATCACGCGGGAGGGCAGGGGGATCTGGTCACCCGCCAGTCGATCCGGGTATCCGCTCTGGCAGCCGTCGTACCACTCGTGATGATGACGAACGCAGGGCACCACCGAGCGCAGGAACTCGACGGGCTCGAGGATCTTGGCGCCGATCTCCGGATGGCGTTTGATCTCCTCGTACTCCGCCTCGTTCAGGCGGTCGGGCTTCGTGATGATGGCGTCCGGGATGCCGATCTTGCCGACGTCGTGGAGCAGCCCCGCGAAGTAGACACGCTCGATCAGCTCCTTGCGGAGGTTCATCTCCCGGGCGATGCGCGACGCGTAGACCGCGACGCGCTCGGAGTGGCCGCGGGTGTAGGCGTCCTTCGCGTCGATGGCCTCGGCGAGCGCCCGGATCGTCTGGATATAGGCGGTGCGGAGCTCGGTATTCTTGCCATCGAGCTGCTTGGTCCGATCGCGAACCTTCTCTTCCAGGTTCTTGTTCATGTCCTGGAGCTTGAAGTTCTGCTCCCGGGTGACCGAGTTGAGCCGCTTGATCTCGGCCTTGAGATCGTAGTGGTCGAAGGCCTGGCGAAGCGTCGCCTTCAGCTCTTCGTCGTTCCACGGCTTCGTGATCAGCCGGTAGATCTCGCCTTTGTTGATCGCCTCGACGGCGATCGTCATGTCCGTGTATCCGGTCAGCATCATGCGAACGACGTCGCTATGACGATCTCGAACGGAGGCCAGGAAATCCACGCCGCTCATCGCGGGCATGCGCTGATCGCTGACGATCACCTGGGGCCCGACGCGCTCGATCAGCTCGAAGGCCTCGGCGGGGTTGCTCGCGGTCAATACATCGATCGGCTCGTT
>CAVORA010000021.1:0-81278 GCA_963698485.1 uncultured delta proteobacterium
ACCGGCCTGCGGCCCGACGGGGCGCCGGTCCGGGGAGCGCCCGGGGCATCGGAGGGATAGGCGGGCACGACGGGCCCGGCGGCCCCATCCGGATCGGCGGCTCCCGCGCCGCGAGCGACCGGCCCTCTTCGCGATCGGGCGGCCGGACCGTTGGCGACCTGAGCCTCGGGGAAGACGGCTTCGACCTTCCGCATCGCGACCCGGCTCCTCTCCTCATCGCGGATCGTCTCGCGGTCGCCGATCGACGCGCGGAGGGCCGCTGCGGAATCGACGGCCAGTCCGGGAGCTTCGGCGAATTCCGTACGCGTCAAGAGGTCGATCCGCGGCGCGATCGGGCCAACGGTGTTTGTGTCGGATTCGGACGGCGTGACCGAGGCCTTCCACGCGGATTGCCAGGCGCGCTCGATCGCGTCGAGGTGGTGGAGGCGAACCCGGTCGCGATGAAAGGAGGTCGGGCTACCCAGGCTCAGTCGGTCCTCGGAGATCTTGACCGCTAGCGGCGCGATCCACGCGTCGAAAACGAATTCTGGGATCTCTTTCTGGAGACGACGCAAAGCGTCACCCCAGACCTTGGGCGAAGAGGTCATTCGACAGAGCCAATCAAGAGCAGAGGTCTAGTTCTTGCGAGCGACAGGCAGAGATTGCGAAGCGCTGGATACGACTACGGGTACATGACGACAGAGACACGACTGAGAGCAACGACCGGGTCGCGAGCACGAGACCGGGTCTTCGAAGCGACGACGATGACAACCATGACGGGCGGCTCTCGCTTCAGAAGAGCACTAGGTGCCAGAAATGAGTCGCTGCGATCTCGGAGAGCGTGGACG
The DNA here is from genome assembly GCA_963698485.1 of uncultured delta proteobacterium. Taxonomy (GTDB): domain Bacteria; phylum Myxococcota_A; class UBA9160; order UBA9160; family UBA4427; genus UBA4427. The sequence goes on from CAVORA010000021.1 coordinate 828, forward strand.
TCCGGGATCCGTGCCCGCCGCGAGTCGACTCATCCGAGCAACCGGCTGGATGGCCGGGTCGGCGAGTCGAAGGGCGTGGCTTCTTCGCCTCAGATTCATGGATCTCAGGCGGATCTGGGGGGATCTCAAGAGGTTCACGGGGATCTCGCAGGATTCGATTGCGATTCGTTTCGAGCGAGCGCGAGTTAACCACTTGTTCTGATCGTTGGCAACGAAAGCCGGATCGGATCGCGGAGGACGGGTGACACATTTCATAAACACCGTCGAGACCGTGTTAGGCGGCATTTTAACGGTGTTTGTGAATCGAATTCCGAAGTGTTTCAGCGACCTTCTGCGTAGATGCCAATCTGGTTTCAAACTCGTGAAGATCGAGAATGAACCGCTGTTTACAAAAATGGAATCTCTAAATATCTCGATTTTTCTCGAAATATCTAGAAAATACGCGAATCAACGATGCATCAGATTCCGCGCTTTCAATTCGGGAGATGCGTCGTCCCGGATTCACCCGCGCCGATCTCGGCCAGTCGAAAGCGCAACAAATCGCCCATGATTTCGAAGCGTCCCGTGATCGATTCCGCTTCGAGGAGCTGCTGTCGTTCGATGGGACTGAAGTCGATCGACTGGGTCAACGCGTTGACGAGCCGGGGCGACTCGAGTCGCGCGAAGGTGTCCACGACTTCTTGCGGATCTTCGGTCGAGCCGATGCCACGCACCAGTCGCTCGAGCAACACGAGCAGCTCGTTTCGACTCTGCCTCATGGCCGCTCGTTCATCCGCGGTCTCGGGTACGCGCTCGGCCAGCAGCTCGACACGCGCCGTCCGATAGAGCTGCTCCGCGCGAGGCGGGTCCTCTGCGAGAATCCGAAAGCGGCTCTGGCCGACGAGCATGATCTGGAACGTGCCGTCCGGTCGCTCCTGTGCATGAGCGATCCGACCGAGACAGCCGACCTCGAAGATCGGCGGGTTGCCCGCGATCTCCGCGAGGCTATCCGGGCGAACGGTCACCATCCCGATCTGCTGAGTCCCCGCCAGCGCGTCGCGGGTCATCTGGCGATAGCGGGGCTCGAAGATGTAGAGCGGCACCGACACTTCGGGGAGAAGGACGACGTCCGAGAGCGGAAAGAGCGCGAGCGAATCGATCTGGGTCATGACCGAAAAGTCTAGCCCCCCGGACCGGGCCCGGCGTTGACGGCCAGGTCCGTGATCCCGAGACTCCCGGTCGGGAGAGCCCGTGGATCGTCGCGTGAAGAAGGAGCTGATGGGGCGTCTCGAGCACGACGCCAGGCGAATCTGCCAACGATTCGCACTCTGCTACCGCGTGCTCGAGCCCGAGCGAGCGAACGTGAGGCGCCGCTACGGCGTGTGCTTCTCGGATGGCACGATTCGCATCCGGCTGATGCACGCGACCACCCGGCGACCGCTCAAGTACTCGAGCCTCGTGAGCACGCTCTGCCACGAGCTGGCCCATCTCCGGCACTTCCATCACGGCCCCCGCTTCCAGGCCTTCTATGCCGAAATTCTGGAGTGGTCGCGCGGCGAGGGGATCTACTGCCCGGGGCCCGAACGAACCGATCCAGAGGTGCTGCCACGCCGGACAGAAGGGGCGTCCCCGCCCCTCGCGCGTCGGCGACCGCAGACCGTCCCGGTCGCTGCGAGGCGTTCGGCTCGATCGCCCCAACCGATTCGAGCGCAGTCGGGATCTCGGGCCACCCAGCTCGAGCTCTTCCGATGATGTCGACTCGGGCCCGTGCCGGTCCGGGCCCCCGTCAACGGCGGCGATCTGCCACGGGTCTCAGCGAGCTTTCCAAGTGGGAGGATCGGGGAGAAGGATCCAGAAGGAGGGGGGTCGGTTGGGTCAACCCGCGCTCGACGCGGCCCGCAGCTCGTCGACATCCTCGAGCGTGTCGGGACCCTCGATGACCTTGCAATCGATCTCGTCGACGGCGATCGACTTGTCGAGTATTTGACTGATCAGGCTACCGACGCTCAGCTCATCGTATTCCGCGAGGCCGTCCTCGAGGTCGCTCTCGGAGATCTTGAATTCGAGAGAGAGCTTGATCTTGATGTCGTCCATCGTTCTCTTTCCTCGGCCCTTATGCGGCCGCTAGTACGGATCGCTCGTCATCCGACAGCTGATCACGGGTGCTCATCGCCTTTCGTTCGTTCCTTCGTCGCTCGCCCGGCCCTGTCTGGCGCCGGGTCTCATCCGACCCGACCTCGCCTCCGACCGTGCTGTCTCGAAATCTCGAAAGGTGCGGCGCCCTCGCAATCTGCTCTGTGGGCCGTCCCGCGAAGGGGACGACCGTCGGTCGAACCTAGTGCTTTCGATGGGCCTTACGCCTGCGAGCCCAGCGCCTGCGAAAGAGATGGATACGATCGGCGCGCGATCGTTCCCTCGCTCTCTCGATGCGGCCCCGCTCTTGCGTCCGACCCGTCTCTTCGTTCCGACTCAGGCCTCGCGACCCGGATCTTGCGGACCCGACCCTACCGGACTGAATTCGACTTCGCTGGCCCTCCGGCGTCTCGACGGAAACGACGGATCCAGCCGCAAGTCATTGAAATTGCTATGGAATTTCTATCTGGGCGCGAAGGATACACCAACGAACCGGGTGGGGCTATGGATTTTTCTCGCAATTTCGGGGCCTTACGCTCGACCCAGCGCTCACTCGGCGCGCTCCGCCGCCTTCGAAAGCTCCCGGGAGTCGAGCCTCGCATAGAGCCCGACGAGCACGATCGATGCGAGGTGGATCGTCAGGAAGAGGCCGAGCGAGAGCCGATGCAGCACCCGGAATTGCTGCTGCGTCTCGGCGGTATTGGCCGCGCCCAGAGTGCTCGGGCGCACGGCCGCCACCTCCGGAGAGAGCCAGAGCTCGGTTCCGAGGCAGGCGAGGGCAAGCAGTACGGGCAGGCCGACGACGAGACCGCGCCGTCCAAGGGCAATCGCGGCGCCGGCAGCGACGAGCGCCGCCGCGGCCCCCAGAAAATGAAGGATCGAGAGCAGCGAGCCTGCGAGGTCGCCCGCGATGTTGCCGGGCAGGACCTGGAAGGCGATCCGCGAGACGACGAACGCGAAGAAGCTCCAGGAGCCGACCCAGATTCCCATCGCGAGCCAGAGCGAGGTTCGCATCACCGTCTGTGAAAACATGCCAGGCCTTCACCGCCCATGCGCACGGGCATGGGCGGTCGGGGAGATGAGCGAACGGCGGAGCGTTCCATGCCCTTGCGAGCGATCCTCGCGACGAGCGCGTCAGGACGCAGAGTTGGGCTCGATCGGTTCGAGCGTCACCGGATCGAGTCGCTGCGCCTGCAGGTGCTGCGCGGTCGAATCGTCGACGACATCGCTATGACAGGCGGCCTTGCGACCCTCCTGACCCATGCTGACCTTGGTCTTCGACGCCAGCCGGTGGATCTCTTCGGGCGACAGCACGCCGCGCTGCGCGAGGATCTCCTTCTGCGTCTCGTTGAGCGCCTCGGAGATCTTGGGCTTGTCCCACTGGTAGTCGGCGTCCTTGCCGGAGACGAAGAGCGTGATCTCCTTGCTGATCCGGACCGAGCACCAGTCGTGTCCGCACATCGCGCAGAAATCGGTGTCGACGTCGAGATCCTCGTCGTGGTAGGCGCGCGCCAGGTCGGGATCGAAGGAGAGCTCGAAGTGCTTCTCCCAGTTGAGCGCCGCGCGCGCCTTCGTGAGCTCGTCGTCGCGGTCGCGGGCGGCGGGAATGCCGAGTGCCACGTCCGCGGCGTGCGCGGCGATCTTGTAGGCGACGCAGCCCTGCTTGACGTCGTCCTTCTTGGGCAGGCCGAGATGCTCCTTGGGCGTGACGTAGCAGAGCATCGACGCACCGTGATAGGCGGCCGCCGTGGCGCCGATCGCGCTGGTGATGTGGTCGTAGCCCGGGAAGATGTCGGTGACCAGCGGGCCCAGGACATAGAAGGGCGCTCCGTGACACAGGCGCCGCTGGAGCTTCATGTTGAACTCGATCTGGTCGAAGGGCACGTGCCCCGGCCCCTCGATCATCACCTGACAGCCGTGGCGCCAGGCGCGCTCGGTCAGCTCGCCGAGCGCCTGCAGTTCGCCGAGCTGCGCCAGATCGGTCGCGTCCGCGAGGCCGCCGGGACGCAGCCCGTCGCCGATCGAGAAGGTGACATCGTATTTGCGAACCAATTCGCAGATGTCGTCCCAGATCTGCGCCATCAGGTTTTCCTGCTCGTGGTGGATCATCCACTTGGCGAGCAAGCTCCCGCCGCGACTCACGATTCCGATCAGCCGTTTGGCGACGTAGGGCAGGTGCTCGCGCCGTACGCCCGCATGGATCGTGAAGTAGTCGACCCCCTGCTGGGCCTGATGCTCGAGCGTCTCGAGCACGGTCTCACGATCGAGATCCTCGATCTTCTTGTCGAGGATCATCGAGTAGATCGGCACCGTCCCGATCGGCACGGTCGAGGCGGTGGTGATCGCCTGCCGCGTCGCGTCGACATCTCCACCCGTCGACAGGTCCATCACGGTGTCCGCTTCCCAGCGCTCCGCCCAGCGGAGCTTCTCGATCTCCTCGTGTGTCCCGCTCGAGATCGGCGAGGCACCCATGTTGGCGTTGACCTTCGTGAGCGAGGCGCGTCCGATCGCCATCGGGTCGAGGTCGTTCTGGAGGTGGATCCGGTTGGCCGGGATCACCATGCGCCCCGCCGCGATCTCGTCGCGGATCTCCTCGGCAGAGAGGTGGGGCTCACGCTCGGCGACTCGGCGCATCTCGGGCGTCACCCGGCCGAGCCGCGCGTGCTCGAGCTGGGTGATGGGCTCGAAGCCGTCCGGCGGTGCGAAGCCATAAGCGTTCGCGGGCGCGTACTCGGGATGGACCGACTGGGCGAGCCGTTCTCCTTCGGGCAGCGCGCGCCAGTCGGGCGGCATGAAATCCCAGGCCGTCTTGTCGGAGGGCTGCGGCATGCCGGGCGTGTCCGGGGAGGAGAAGGTTCGTGCCCCGCCGACCTGCGGCGGGTTCGCGAAGCTACCGGGCGTCGTCCCCTGAAAGTCGGAAGACGGATTGTTCCCGAGCGCGGGCAGCCCGAATTTTCGAGCGAGCTCGGCAGCGGCCTCGAGCGAGTGGTTCGGAGTGGAATCGACGGACATGGATTGGGCCTTCCCTACGCACGCCTCTCTCACGCGGCGGCAGGGCCCCGGTGGAGGACGAGATCAGGTTCGAAGGGTCTACTCTCAGGTCACGGGTCGCTCGACCTCGAATCGGTCGAAACGAACGGCGACCACCCCCAGGCGATCTGCGAGATAGCAGTGCTGAAACGGAGCGTATCACCTCAGCGCGCAGGCTCAATCGCAATCGCCTGCGATCGCGGGCCGTCCACGCGAGCAAGCGCCGAGATCGCCCGCCTTCGTGGTCGCCACCGGCGGCCGCGCTACTGTGCGACGCATGCCTGCACGTCGCGACCTGTCGAGCCCCCGAGATGCTCTCGCTTCGCCATCCGGCAGACCCGGTGTGCGCACCCGGGCGCTGATCTCGAGCCTGGTGCTCGTGGCGTCCATGCTCCTGCTGGGATGTGACCGGAACGTCGAGCCCTATCAGCCGGGCGAGCAGCCCCGCGACCCGGACCTCGCGCGGATCTTCCCCGGACCTCCCGGCGGCGTCGGCTCCGTCCAGAACGCCGGCAGTGCCTCAGGCACCCCCGATCGCACCGCGCTTCCGCCGAGTCGCGCCGAGGGATCCGCGACGGCTGCGACGCCGGCGGAGGCCGCCGGGGCTCCGATCGAGGGCGTGGTGGAGCTGGCGCCAGAGCTGGCGGCCGCGCGCCCCGATGGGGGCGTGCTCTTCGTGATCGCTCGACCACAGGGCGCCCGGGGCGGCCCACCGCTCGCGGTGCTCCGGATCCCCAGCCCGAGCTTCCCGCTCGAGTTCTCGATCGGTCCCGACGACGTGATGATTCCGAGCATGACCTTCGCCGGGGCGATCTCGCTCTCGGCGCGGCTCGATGCGGATGGCAACGCCATGACGCGGGGCGCGGGCGACATCTCGAGCCCGGTGCTCGAGCCGCTCAGCCCGGGGACGACCGGCGTGGCGCTGCGGCTCTCCGAGCGCGGCTGACCTCGGGTCGGAGTCCGGCCGGAGGCGTGCCTAGAGACCCGTCTGCGTGTTGGGTGGCGGCTGGGCGCTGAGCGCGTCGAGCATGTCGAGCGCGGCCTTCGTGCCTGCCACGATCACGGCGTCGCCCTCGACCAGAACGTCGTCGCCGTGGGGCACGCGCAGATGGGTTCCGCCATCGGGTCGGCGCGAGCGCACCAGCAGGACCTGCACGCCCACGCGTTCGCGCAGCGTGAGGCGGCGCAGCGAGCGCCCGGTGACATGCGGCGGCGCCATGATCTCGCGCAGCTGATAGCCGTCGCCAAGATCGACGGTCTGCCCGCGCCCCGCGGCGCCGATGCTCGTGTGCATGCCGCCGGCGAGATCGCGCCGGAGCTGCTCGCGGTTGCTGGCCTCGATGACGTCCTTCTCGCGCACCGTGCCGACGAGTCGCTTGCGATCGTCGGCGTCGACGACCGCGATCTCGTCGACGTGGCTCGAGCTGAAGATCTGCATGACGACGGAGAGATCGACGTCGTCGGTCACGCTCGGATGGCTCGAGTCGACGAGGTCGCCGGCGACGACGACGTGCTGCAGCGTCTCCTGCTCGTAGATCAGGCGCCGCAGCTCGAGCAGCGAGATCGCGCCGAGATACTCGCCCGCGCTGTTGGCGACGTAGAACTGGCTGTGCGAGCTCTGCACGACGAGGTCGAGCACGGTCTTGAAGTCGGCCGACGCAGGCACGATCACCGGATCGAGGATGATCACGTCGCGCACCGAGAGATCCTTCAGCACGTTCGGATTCTTGGCCTCGAAGATGTCGATGCCCTGACGCCGCAGCTTCGTGGTGTAGATCGAGTCGCGGTTCAGGAGCTGCGAGACCAGCGTGCTGATCACGCAGGCCGTCATCAGCGCCGGGATGATGTCGATCGTCTGGGTGAGCTCGAAGATGATGATGATCGCCGAGACCGGTGCGTGGGTCGTCGCCGCGACGACGGCGCCCATCGTGACGAGCGCGTAGGCCCCGGAGCTCGCAGTCGCACCGGGGAAATACTGCTCGACGAGTGTGCCGACCACGCCACCGGACATGGCGCCGAGAAAGAGCGACGGCGCGAAGATGCCACCCGAGCCGCCCGAGCCGATCGTGATCGAGGTCGCCAGGATCTTGGCCACGACGAGCGTCCCCATCAGCCCCGCGCTGAGTGAGCCGGCAAGGGCGCCCGAGATCGTCGTGTACCCGACGCCGTAGACGTTGGGCAGCCAGATCGCGATCACGCCGACGATCGCGCCCCCGAGTGCCGCGCGTGACCACTCCGGCATCGGCGCCTTCGCGAAGAGATCCTCGGACAGATCGAGGCTGCGGATGAAAGCGACGGCGACGAGCCCAGCGACGATGCCCGCGGCCATGTAGGGCAGCAGCTCGAAGGGGCTGATGATCTCGTAGTCGGGGACGATGAAGGCCGGATGATTGCCGATCGCATAACGCGTGACGACCGAAGCGACGACCGAGCTGATCACGATCGGGGTGAACTGCGTGACGGCGAAGTCGCCCACGATGATCTCGGCGGCGAAGATGGCGCCGGCGATCGGGGCATTGAAGGTCGCGGAGATGCCGGCCGCCGCGCCACAGCCGACCAGCGTGCGTACGCCCGCGGCGTTCAGCTTCATCCATTGTCCGACCGTCGAGCCGAAGGCCGAGCCGATCTGGACGATCGGACCTTCGCGGCCGACCGAGCCTCCGGTGCCGATCGTGAGCGCCGAGGCCAGCGCCTTCACGCCGACGATGCGCGCGCGGATCACGCCGCCGCGGATCGCGACCGCCTTCATGACCTCCGGAATGCCGTGCCCCCGCGCCTCGCGCGCGAAGAAGTAGATGAGCGGGCCGACGAGCAGACCGCCCACCGCGGGGATCGCGATGCGCCAATACCAGGCCAGCCTGGCGGCGGCGGCGAGGGGATCGCTCGTCTCGGCGGCGATCCCCTCTTCGAAGACGGCGACCAGACCGTCCATACCCTCGAAGGCCATGCCCTGGACCATTCGGATCATCAACCGGAAGAGCACTGCCCCGAGCGCGCCAGCGAGACCCACGAAGACCGCGGCCACCACCATGAAGAGATGGCCGCCCCGATCGAAAAGCTGGCTTTCTTCGCTGACGGAGGAGCTCACGGCGGGATCTCTCGAGGGCTCGGAGCGGTCCAGGGGACGTCGAGCCACGGCGGGGCCGCGCAGATTAGCACCCAGCCCCGGGAGTGCCGGCGTCGCATGGTAGGCTCAAGGCATGAAGCTCGTTCATCCTCCCCATTGGCGCGTCCTCGACGAGGAGCATCTCCAGGACTGCAAGGTCTTCGACGTTCATCGAGCGACGATGGAATCGCCCCGAACCGGCGAGGCGCATCCCTTCTACCGGATCCACTCACCCGCCTGGGTCAACGTCGTCCCGCTCACCGCATCGGACGAGCTCGTCCTGATCCGGCAGTTCCGTCACGGCTTGCGGGCCGTGACGCTCGAGATTCCCGGCGGCCTCGTGGATCCCGGCGAGACGCCGGCGGAAGCGGCGGGACGCGAGCTGCGCGAAGAGACGGGCTATCGCGCCGGTCGCCTCGAGACGCTCGGGTCGATCAATCCGAATCCGGCGCTCTTCGCGAATCGCTGTCACATGCAGGTGGCGCTCGACTGCGAGTGGGAGGGCCAGATCGCGAATACGTCGACCGAGGAGACGAGCGTGGAGCTGCTGCCCCTCGCGGAGCTGCCCGGGGTGCTGCGTCGGGGGGAGATCGACCACGCGCTGGTCGTGGCCGCGCTCTACGCCTTCGATCTCTGGCGGCGCGCCGAGCGCTAGTCGAGGCTGCCTTCGTTCGCGTGCTCGTCGAGGCGTCCCAGCACGATCTCGACCAGCCGCGGGTCTTCGCCGAGCGGCGCGCTCATCTCGATCCGAATCGTCGGATGTCGATCGCGGGCGCCCGCGACCAGCTCGGGAATCGATTCCCGGACGTGGAAGCCGGCCCCGAGGAAATGCAGATGCACGAAGACGTGGCGCGCCCCGGCCTCGATCAGCGCGTCGATCGATTGATCGAAGGTCGGCTCGGCGAGCTCCATGTGCGCGTGGCGCACGAGCCAGTCCGGGCGCGCGTTCGCTACGCGCTCGGCCAGGGCGGCGAGTCGTTGGTTGGCGGCTGCGCTGCGGGTGCCGTGATCGATGATGAGCAGGCCGCGCTGGAAGACTTCGCGCTGCGTCGCCATCTACCAGTATCCTGCGCGAACCGTGACGTCGGCTCGCGGGTGAACGCGACAGGCCAGTCGCAGCGCCGGCTCGATCCGGTTGCGCTCCTTGATGCGTCTCTCTCTCGCGGACTCGGCCTCGAGCGCGGTCCCGCCCGCCACGATCTCGAGACCGCAGCGAGCACAGGCGCCGTTCTCACCACACGCGCTGGCGATCGGCAGCCCGGCCGCACGCGTCGCTTCGAGCAGGGTCATCTCCCCCGCTTCGATCTCGACCACTCGTTCCGACGGCAGAAATGTGACCCGGCATCGCATCGCCCGGAGTCTAGTCGACCGAACGCCTCCGAGAAGCGTTGCGCATGCGGTGCCGCGCCTGTGCATCGAAGCAGCGCGCCGCCGCCCGAGCCGCCCTTCTGGCCGGTCTCCCCGATCGCCGGCCCGCCCCGCCTCGGCGCGGTGGGACGAGCCGTTCGTCCGAGATGGCCGAGGGGTGCGCCCAGCCCTGATTCCGTGCGTTACGTTATCGACCATGTCCACCGCGGCGCTCCTCGTCATCGGCAATGAGATCCTCTCGGGCAAGGTCCGCGACACCAACTCGGCCTTTCTGGCCGTGGAGCTGCGCAAGCTCGGCGTGGATCTCGAGCGGATCCTGACGATCCCGGACCAGGTCGAGCTGATCGCTCGGGAGACGCGCGCGATGTCGGAGGCCTACGACTTCGTGTTCACCTCGGGCGGGATCGGCCCGACCCATGACGACATGACGATGGACGGAATCGCACTCGCCTTCGATCGCGAGATCGAGCTGAACCAGGCAATGGTCGATCGCATGCAGCGCTACTCCGACAAGCCGCTCAACGATGCGATGAAGAAGATGGCCCTGATTCCGGGGGGCGCTGAGATTCTCGACGTCGGGGGTCTTTGGTTTCCGGTCGTCGTGGTGGAGAACGTCCATATCTTTCCGGGCATCCCGGAGCTCTTCGAGAAGAAATTCCACTCGATTCGAGATCGCTTCTCGGGCGTGCCCTTCGTGCTACGGAAGCTCTACGTGCGTGAGAGCGAGAGTGACATCGCCGAGATCCTGAACGCGTTGCTGCGGGAGTTTCCGGAGCTGATGCTCGGCTCCTATCCCCGCATCAACGAAGAGCATTATCGGGTGATGCTGACGCTCGAGTCGCGGGACGCCGACTATGTGGAGCGTGCGACCGAGACGCTCGTGGGGAACCTGCCGGCGGACGCCGTTCACCGGATCGAATGAGCGATCTGCGTGCGCTCGCTTTCGTCCACCCCGCCTGGATGGTGGCGAGTCTCGTGATGGCAGTGGCGACTGCGCGTCTCGGCCTGGAGATCCGCCGTCGCCGCGCGAATGGCCAGCTTGTCGGCGCGACCCTTCGGGCCCGCCACCTTCGCTTCGGGAAATGGACGGTCGCGATGGTGGCGATCGGCTTCGTCGCCGGTCCCGTATCGATGATCCTGTTTCGCGAGCGCGCCGCCTTCGACAGCTTCCACGGCATCCTCGGGCTGATCGTGTTCGGCCTCTTCGCCTGGACCGGCTGGAGCGGCCGCGCCCTGTCCCGAGGAGACCCGGAGGCGCGAGAGATCCATCGCATCGCCGCCGCCGCCGCGATCGCCACCGCGATGTTGTCTGCGGTCGCGGGCTTCGTGCTGCTGCCCTAGCGGGACGCGTTCGTCGCGCCGCTCAGTCCTCGCGCGGGAGCACGTCCTGCGCGCGCTGTCGCAGCCAGTGATCCGCCAGCGTCAGACACACCATCGCTTCGACCATCGGCACGGCGCGCGGCAGCACGCACGGGTCGTGTCGTCCGCCGGCGGCCAGCGTGACGGCCTCGCCCGAGGACGTCACGGTCTGCTGCGCCGTGCGGATCGTGGCGGTCGGCTTGAAGGCGACCCGCAGCGTGATCGGCTCGCCGTTGCTGATGCCGCCCTGGATGCCGCCCGAGCGGTTGCTCGCCGTGCGGGTGCGGCCGTCGGCGTCGATCACGAAGGGATCATTATGCTGGCTGCCGGTCAGCGCCGTACCGCCAAAGCCCGAGCCGACCTCGAATCCCTTGGCGGCGGGCAGCGACATCAGGCCCTTGGCGAGATCCGCCTCGAGCTTGTCGAAGACCGGATCGCCGAGGCCGGCGGGCACGCCGCGGGCGACGCACTCGACCACCCCGCCTACGGAGTCGCCCTCACGGCGTAGCGAATCGATCAGCGCGTACATCTTCTCCGCCGCCTCGGCGTCCGGGCAACGCACGTCGTTCGCGTCGATCGCCTCGAGCGTCACGGTCTCGGGGTCGACCTTGGAGTCGATGTTCTGGACACGACGGACCCAGCAGAGCACTTCGATGCCCGCGACCTCCCGGAGCAGCTTGCGGGCGATGGCGCCGGCGGCGACGCGGCCGATGGTCTCGCGGGCGCTTGCGCGACCCCCGCCCTGCCAGTTGCGGATCCCGTACTTCGCGTCGGTCGTGAAGTCCGCGTGCGAGGGCCGGTAGGTGTCGCGCATCTCCTCGTAGGCGCTCGGTCGGGCATCCTTGTTTCGCACGAGGATGCCGATCGGGGTTCCCAGCGTCCGGCCCTCGAAGACCCCGGAGAGGATCTCCGCCTGATCGGCTTCCTGACGCGGCGTAGTCAGCACGCTCTGGCCGGGTCTACGCCGGTCGAGATCGCGTTGGATCTCGGCGACATCGATCGGGAGTCTGGGCGGGCAGCCCTCGAGCACGACGCCGACCCCGCCACCGTGGGATTCACCGAAGGTCGAGATGCGGAAGAGGTTGCCGAAGACGCTGCCCATGATGTCTCGAGAGGCTCGATTCGAGCCGTCGGGTGGGCTCCCGAGCGATCCGGTCCGTCCTGGAACGCTGCTGCAAGCCCGCCGCCGTGGGGGAGGCGGCAGGTTACCGCTTGTCGGCGAGCCGCGCCGAATGCAGGACGTGCTCCGGGGAAAGCCCGGTCCCGAATCGGGGAGAGACCCCGGACACGGGGGTGAATCCGATTCCAGTGGGAGTGAAAGCCTGCCGCCGCACTAAAGCTCGGGCTGGGCAGCGACGACATCCTTTTACAGGGGACGGCTCTCGGATCGGGGGCCGGAAGGAGTCGGGAAAGATGCCGGTCAGCGCGGTCGAGACGGACGGAGGGGGAACTCGGGCATTGGACCCGGCAGCTTTGCGGCAAGGCCCGGCCAGGCGGCGCGCGCCCGACCCGCCGGCCGCGTTCGACGCCCGGATCACGAGCCTCCTGGGCGGGCTTGCCCGGACCGATCCCCGCGATTTGAACGCGTTGGTCGCGCGGACCCTCGAGGCCCTGGGTCTCGGGCTCGGCGCCGAACGGGTCGACTTCTTTGCCGCGGCCGCGCTCGATCCGACCGCTCCAACAGGGAGCCGCTCGGTCCTCCCGGTTCGCAGCTCCTGGACCTGCCCCGGGCACCGGCTCATCGCGGCCGCCCCGCCCGCCGCCTCGCTCGATCTCGAAGCCCTCGCCGATTCAGGCCTCGGCCTGCGGTCGGGACAGCGGCAGCGAATCGAGGCGAGCCGCTCACTGGCACCCGACGACCCGGCGGTCCGCGAGGTGGTTTCGAATCTCTGGCGACCGCTGCGGTCGAGGGTCGCGCTGCCCTGTCTGGGCGAGTCGGGTCTGCTCGGTGTCGTGGTCGTCGAGTCCGAGCTGGCGTCGGCGCGCGAGAGCGAGCGCCTGCTCACGCGCGCCGAGCTGGCGATCCAATCCTTCTCGATGGGCCTCGATCGCCATCGACTCGCGCATGAGCTCGACGAGCTGCGCTCGCGGCAGGGAAACGAGGAGAGCCTCGAGACGCTCGGCCGCGCGGCGGGCGCGGTCGCGCACGACGTGAACAACGTGCTGACCGCGATCGTCGGCTACACGGATCTGCTCGAGATCGAGCTGGCCGACGGCGGGACGGGACAGGTCGAGCTCGCGGAGATCCGCGCCGCGGCAGACCGAGCCGGCGAGCTGGTGGGGGAGGTGCTGTCGTTTGGGCGCAGCCGGAAGAGCCGCACCGAGTCGATCGATCTCTCCGAACGGGTCAAGCGCCTGAAGGGCATGATCGGAAGGGTGCTCGGCGACTCCGTCGAGCTCGAGCTGGAGCTCGCGGCGTCCGCGACGCGGGCGGAAGATGAGGCCTTCGTGCGCGTCGATCCCGCGCGGCTCGAGCGGGCGCTGCTGAACCTGGCCTCGAACGCGCGTGCAGCGCTCGAAGGAAGGCCCGCACCCGCGCGATTCCGGGTCTCCACCCGCCGTGTCTTCATCGATTCCAGCGGACGGGATGGTGCGGAGCCGGACAGCACCCCCATCCCCGGACTCCATGAAGGCGCGCACGTTCGCCTGACGGCCCGCGACAACGGCTGCGGAATGCAGCCGGCGCTGATCGGCCAGATCTTCGAGCCCTTCTTCACGACGCGAGACGAGAACGGTGGCACCGGCCTCGGTCTCGCGACGATCGCCGAGCTCGTCCGCGAATCACGGGGCGGGATCCGGGTTGAAAGTGCACCGGACGAGGGGACCGCCTTCCACCTCTACTTTCCGATCGCGACGCCCGACTCGTCCTGCAACCCGGTCGCCATGCCGCGACTGATTCCCGACCGGCTCGCGTCTAGCAACACGCGTTCGTAAGGCTCATCCGCCCGCACCCTCACGCGGGAATCGGTTACGTTCCCGGGCCTGGAGAGCCCGAGGAGATCCGATGCGCGAGTGGCTATTCGACGTGTTCCGCGAACGTCCCTGGTGGATGAGCGCGACGATGATCTTCTGCGCGTACATGGCGTTCATCTACATGCCGTGGGACATCTTCGTGAAGCCCGTCGCGCAGGACGAGGAGGTCTGGTTCGGGATCCTGTTCACTGGCGCCTGGGCGAAGATCCTCGCGTTCCCGCATTGGTTCGTCTACGGCGCCGCGGTCTACGGCTTCCGCCGCCGCCGCCCCTGGATGGCCTTCTGGGCCCCGGCCTACACCGCCCAGGTCGCCTTCGGGATCTATCTCTGGACCGCGATCGAGACTGGCGGCTTGAGCGGTGTGCTCGTCGGTCTGTTTCCCGCGCTGCCCTTCATCGGTCTCACCTATGCGTTCTGGAACGCCCGCGACCATTTCGATCCGAAGCCGCTCTCCCTCACCGCGCGCTTCGGGGAGTGGGCGCTGGTCACCGGAGCCTCTTCCGGCATCGGCGCTTCGCTGGCTCGGCAGATCGCGGCGGATGGAACGAAGGTCGTCTTGACGGCGCGGCGCAAGGAACGGCTGACCGCGCTGGCCTCGGAGATCGAGCGCGACTTCGGTGTCGAGACGCGCGTCGTCGTGGCCGATCTCAGTGAGCCCGACGGAGCGAAGCGCGTGCTCGAAGGCGTGGCAGATCTCGAAATCGGTCTGCTCGTGAACAACGCGGGGCGCGGTTATGCCGGGCGCTTCGATCTGCTCGACGAGGAGACGCTGCGCAGGCAGGTGGTCGTCCACTGCGAGGCGCCCGTGGTCCTGACCCACGCCCTCGTGCAGGGCATGCGAGAGCGCGGGCGAGGCGGAATCCTGTTTACGGGATCGCTCGCGGGTCGCATCCCGCTGCCCTTGCATGCGGTCTACTCGGCGACGAAAGCCTTCGATCGCTTTCTCGGCGAGGCGCTCTGGGCCGAGCTGCGCGCGAGCAACATCGACGTGGTCGTGCTCGAACCCGGCTCGACGGAGACCGAGTTCCAGGAGGTCGCGGGGGAGATTGCGCATCCCGGTCACGACGCCGACGAGGTCGCGCGACGCGGCTTGCGAGCGCTCGGCGAGCAGCCGTCGGTCATTGCGGGCTGGTACAACTGGGCGCTCGTGAACCTCGCGAGCCGCCTGCTCACACGGCCGATCCTGGCGCTCGCGGCCCACGCCCGGATGTCGAAGCAGACACCGGAAGATCTGCGTTAGGTCGAGAGGCAAGGCTCCGAGTCCCGGAGCGTAGCGATGCGCCGAGAGATCGAAGTCTCGGGTCCGAATCCTGGAGCGAGAGGGGGATAGAAGGTGTCACGCGGCTATTGGCTCATGAAGTCCGAGCCCTTCAAGTACTCATGGGATCAGCTCGTCGAGGACGGGCAGACCTATTGGGACGGCGTTCGGAACTACGAGGCGCGCAACAATCTCGCCGCCATGAAGAAGGGTGATCTCGCGCTCTACTACCACTCGAACAAGGGCAAGGAGGTCGTGGGGATCGTCGAGATCGTCGGCGAAGCCTATCCCGATCCGACGGCCGACGATCCGCAATGGGTCGTGGTCGACGTCGCGCCCGTCGTGCCCTTCAAGGAGGCGGTGACGCTGGCCGCGATCAAGGCCGACCCGAAGCTCGCGGACATCGCCCTCGTGCGGCGCGGTCGGCTCTCGGTCGTCCCGATCACGGCCGCCGAGTTCCGCTATGTGGCGAAGCTGGGCAAGACGAAGGTGCCGTCGGCGACGAAGTCGCAAGGCTCGTCATGAGGCGCATGCTGACGCTCTCGCTCTGCATCCTGCTCGCGGCGTTCGTGGCTGGCTGCGCGATGCTCGGCGATGGGCCGCGCGGCGAGGAACCCGATGAGGCCCAGTCGGGCGGAATGACGCAGCACGAGATGGAGAACGTCTTTGCCGGCGAGGTCGAGAAGATCGAGGGGCCGAGTGGCGCGATTCGAACGCAGATCGAGACCTTCAACGTCTATCTCGTGAGCGATGACACCTATGACCGCATGCAGATCCTGATGCCGATCGCATATGCCGAAGGTCTCGACGCAAGAGCTCTCACGGCTCTGCTCGAGGCCAACTTCCAGAATACGCTCGACGCCCGCTACGCGATCTCCGAAGGGGTGGTGCAGGGAGTCTACCTGCATCCGATCTCGACGCTGACGCCGGAGATGATCCGATCGGCCCTCGAGCAGGTCGTGAATCTCGGCCGGAATTTCCGCGCGAACCTCATGAGTCAGAGACGCTCCCTCGGCCCGTTTCCCGCCGGAGAGCGTTAGTCGACGGGCAAGCCTGCCAGCGCGTCCGCGTACTCGTTCCAGCGACTTCCTTCGTGAGCGCGGATCCAGCGCAGCTCGATGCGCGGCTTGTCCTGAGCCAGCGCGTAGAGCTCCTGCACGAGCTCGAGGTTCTTGATCGGTCCGGTCTTGCGCTTCCAGCCGCGCTTCTCCCAGCCGGGCGCCCAATCGTTGATCGTGTTCACGCAGAGCTGACTGTCGGAGTAGACGACGAGGTCGCGATCTTCGGGAAGCTGCTTGAAGGCTTCGATCAGCGCGCGCAGCTCCATCCGGTTGTTCGTCGTGTTCGGCTCGCGCCCATGACCCTGATCGAGGATCTCGCCCTTCTCGACCCACACCCAGCCCCAGCCACCGGGTCCGGGGTTCGGTTCGCAGGAGCCGTCGGTGAAGACGCCGGTCTCGGGCCCGCCGAACTGGGTGTCGAGCACTTCTTGCGGGGTCATCTGTCGGAAGTTGCGTTTTGCCACGGCCGGCGAGCTTATGCGCTCGTTCGGAAATAGACAACATCTCCGTCGTTGACGATGTAGTCCTTGCCCTCGACCTGCATCAGGCCCTTCGCCTTCGCGCCCGCTTCACCCTTGCATTCGATGTAGGCGTCGAAGGGGATCACCTCGGCGCGGATGAAATGCTTCTCGAAGTCGGAGTGGATCTCGGCGGCGGCCTGGGGCGCGGCCGTGCCCCTGCGAACCGTCCAGGCGCGGATCTCTTTCGGCCCGGCCGTGAAGAAGGTCACGAGATCGAGCAGCGAGTAGGCGGCTCGGATCAGACGATTCAGTCCGGGCTCCTCGATGCCGAGATCGGCCAGGAATTCGCGCTTGTCCTCTTCGTCGAGCTCGGAGAGCTCGGCCTCGACCTTGCCGCAGATGCGCACGGTGTCGGCGCCCAAGCGCGCTGCATACTCTTCGAGCGCCTTGCTGTGGGCGTTGCCTTCGGCGAGGCCGTCTTCGTCTACGTTGGCCACGTAGAGAATCGGCTTGGCCGTCAACAGGCAGGCTTCGTCGAACGCGGGTCGCATCGAAGGCGGCGACCTCGAAGGTTCGCGCCGGCTGTCCCGACGACAGGTGGTCGCGGAGCTTCTCGAAGAGCTCCTGCTCCGCGCGCGCCTGCTTGTCCCCGGAGCGGGCGACCCGCTTCACCCGGTCGATGCGCTTCTCGACCGTCTCGAGGTCGGCCAGCCCGAGCTCGAGCTCGATCGTCTCGACGTCGCGCACCGGGTCGGTGCTGCCGTCGACGTGAACGACGTTCTCGTCGTCGAAGCAGCGCACCACGTGGATGATCGCGTTCGTCTCGCGGATGTTGCCGAGGAACTGATTGCCCAGGCCCTCGCCCTTAGAGGCTCCCTTCACGAGACCGGCGATGTCGACGAACTCGACCGTCGTCGGCACGACCGACTTCGACGAGATCAGGGCGTCGAGCTGGCCGAGCCGCTCATCGGGCACCGTGACGACACCGGTATTCGGTTCGATCGTGCAGAAGGGGTAGTTCTCGGCCTGGATCCCGGCGGCGGTGAGCGCGTTGAAGATCGTGCTCTTTCCGACGTTGGGGAGGCCGACGATGCCGCAAGTGAGTCCCATGGGAGGCGCATGGTTCCGAATCCCTCCGCGCTTGTCATGCCCGGAGTCGCTCGGCGCCCGGAATTCCTGGCCGTCGGGTGGCCGTGTCCTTGCCGCTCGGCTCGGGCTGGCATCGGCCCGACCGGCTCGCCCGATCGACGCCCCGCGCTCGGGTCGCCGTGCTCGGGCCGGCCGGCGTTGGTTCGGGATGTCGTCGGGTTTACAAATTCCCCTTATCTGGCGGGGCGTTAGTTTCGCTAGCAGCGTGTTTTTCTCTGGCCTTCGAGCCCGCTTCCATGAGAAGCTTCGGCCTCGAAAGCAAGGGTGGGAAGGGCGGTTCGAGGCGCCGTCGGCTTGTTCGACCGAAGCCAGCTCGTCTCTTCCGCGGCCCGTTTCCATCGATCGACGACTCGATCGACGAGGAGCCCCGGATCATCCAGACGGTCGGGGCAGATGGTCGGGGCGTCGAGAAAGGGAAGACGAAGGATTCGAGAGGAGACGACCCGGTGGCGCGCGCGTGGGGACCGGCAGGGGACGGCTCGACCGCAGGCCGTACGGGACCGCGCAATTCCAGGCGTTCCATCAGGTCCGCTCGTCTATCGAATCAGTCCTCGGATGCATCGTGTCGCTCCCGGATCTCGGGGGCGATGATCAGTCGGGGGTAGGCCGCCTTCGAGAGCAAGAGTGGCTTCGGAAAGCACGCTCACCCTGCTCGGCGGGGCCCGCGCGAATCGGAAACGGTCCGCGCGGGCTTCCCGCCGAGCGCGCTTGCCCCGCGCGCTCGGCGACCGATCCGGATCCGCCGGCCGTCCTCGCGGGCGGACGCCCAGGCGGGAAGATCCGGTGCTCAGTTCGCGCGAATCCGCTCGAGCTCCGAGTCGATGACCCGGCTCAGGGCATCCGCGTCGCGCGCGCCCTTCAGAGGGATGCCGTTCACGAAGAAGGCGGGAGTGCCCGTGACGCCGGCCTGCTGACCGGCCATGAAGTCGCCCTGGACGAAGTCGGCATAGCGTCGCTCATCGACGCATTTGGAGAACGCCTCCTCGTCGAGCCCGAGCTCTTCGCTGATGTCGTCGAGGGTGCCGGCCTCGATCTTGCCCTGTCGCGCGAAGATCGCGTCGTGATACTCCCAGAACTTGCCCTGCTCCTCCGCGCACATGGCGGCCTCGGAGGCCGGCCGGGCGAAGGGGTGGATGCTGTCGAGGGGGAAGTGTCGGTGGATCAATCGCACGTCCTCGGGATAGCGGTCGAGGACCTCCGCGAGCACGGGCTCGGAACGGATGCAGTACGGACACTGATAGTCGCTGAAGCTCATGATCGTGACCGCCGCGTCCGCGGGACCCCGAGCGAGTCGTGTCGCAGCGAGCTGCTTGCGCGGCGGCTCCAGCACGAGCTCCCAGTCGAGCGCGTCGATGCGCGGCTTCACGAAATCGGCCCAGGCCTGCGAGCGCCGCTCGTTCGCGAGCATGTCCTTGATCTGGCCGCCCACGTCTTCGAGCCGTGCGCCTCGAAGCCGGGACTGGTTGACCGAATACCACTCGGTGACGTCTTCGAGGGTCGGCTCGGGGACCTCGGCGGTCACCTGCTCGAAGAGCGCCTCGGGCGTCACGCCGCGCTCGGCCGCCGCCTCGTCGATCACGTGGCGTTGGACGAGGTCGCGCACCGCCTTCTCGTGCATCTCGTAGATCTGGTCGTCGGGCTGCTTCAGGAACTCGTCGATGAACTGCTCCTGCATCCACGCGTGGACCTCGCCGACCGTGACCTCACGGCCCTCGAGCACGAGCGCGACCTCCTCGCTTCCCTCGCGCGCCGGCGAAGTCTTTCCGCCGCTCGTTTCGGTCGGGGACTTGTCCAGTCCGAGCGGCCCGCAGCCCGCGAGGCAGGCCACCAGCCCAGTCCACGCGAGCAGGGGCGCGCCCGCACGCAGCAGATCCCTTCCACTGGTCCTGCTACGCGCGCGGCGTACGAACGGGAAGCGGTGGGAGCGTGTGGCGGGGGGTTGCGGTCGAGTCGGGGTCCGAGGTCGGTCGGTCGTGTTCGTCATGCCGGGAGGGTATGCGACTCCGTCTCGCCTGGCTCGTTCTGGTAGTGCGCCAGGAAGTCGGCGGCGAAGGCCGCGTAGTCGTTCGAGAGGATGGCCGCCCGCGCATCCGTGACGAGTCGCTGGTAGAAGCGGACGTTGTGGATCGAGCAGAGCACCGCAGACAGGACTTCGTTTGCGGCGAAGAGGTGATGGATGTACGCGCGTGTGAATCCGCCCGTGCAGGTGTAGCAATCGCACGAGGCGTCGACGGGAAACGCGTCTCGGCGGAAGCGGCGATTCGTGAGCCGGATCCGTCCGCGCGAGGTGAAGACCGTGGCGGAGCGCGCGTAGCGGGTCGGGATCACGCAGTCGAACATGTCGATCCCGAAGCCGATGCAGGCGATCAGATCCTCGGGCAGGCCGACACCCATCAGGTAGCGAGGCTTGTGTTCCGGCAGCAGCGGGGCGGCGTGGTCCGTGACCTGACAGAGCAGCTCGTGCCCCTCGCCGACCGACACGCCTCCGATCGCGTAGCCCGGGCAGTCCATCGCCACCAGCGACGCGGCGCAGGCTTCGCGCAGCTCGGGAAACGTCGATCCCTGCACGATGCCGAAGAGCGCCTGGTCCTGCGGTCGCCCGTGGGCCCGCATGCATCGCTCCATCCACTGCAGCGTGCGCCGCACGCCCTGGCCCGCCAGCTCCCGGGTGGCCGGATAGGGCGTGCACTCGTCGAAGGCCATGATGATGTCGGCGCCGAGCCGGTTCTGGATCTGGATCGATCGCTCGGGGGTCAAGTCCATCGTCTTGCCCGTCACCTCGTTCTTGAAGCGCGCCGCCTTGTCCGTGATCTCGACCCCCGGCAGCGAAAAGACCTGGAAGCCCCCGGAATCCGTCAAGATCGGCCCCGGCCACTGCATGAACGCGTGCAGCCCTCCGAGCTTCTCGACCAGGGCTTCCCCGGGCCGCAGCGCCAGGTGATAGGTGTTGGCCAGCACGATCTCGGCGCGGGTGTCCGCGACCTGCGCGGGCGTCATCGCCTTGAGCGCGCCGTGCGTCCCGACCGGCATGAAGGCGGGGGTATGGATGGTGCCGTGCGGCGTATCGATGCAGCCCGCGCGGGCGCGATCGCTCGTACGCTCGAGCGTGAAGGCGAGGGCGTCTCGGGGCACCTCGTTCGGCACGCTGTCGGTCCGCGTTTCCGTCATGCGCCGCAGCGTAGCCTGCGCGCACGAACCCGCCGCGTCGGTCGACGCCCCCTCAAGCCTTTGGCAGCGCAGAGCGGCGACCGTCGGTAG
The DNA here is from genome assembly GCA_963698485.1 of uncultured delta proteobacterium. Taxonomy (GTDB): domain Bacteria; phylum Myxococcota_A; class UBA9160; order UBA9160; family UBA4427; genus UBA4427. The sequence continues at coordinate 21,963 of CAVORA010000021.1, forward strand.
GATCCGCCTCGAACGCTGCTCGCGAAAGGCGAGCCCGAGGAGCCCCGCTTGTCCGAGATCCGCGTCCGCCCCGGCCTCGAAGCCGCCACGTCCGCCGGGACGCGACCGCCGGCGCATTTCGCCGATCGACTGATCGGACGCGTACGCGAGCTCGGCCATCCGCTGTGCGTCGGGCTCGATCCGCACCTGGCGCCGATCCCGCCGCTCTTCGCGCAGGGCTCGATGGCGCCGGACGACGAGCGGACGGCCGGGGCGGTGGAGTCCTTTCTCGAGGCCGTGCTCGAGCGCGTCGCCGATCGCGTGGCGATCGTGAAGCCGCAGATCGCCTTCTTCGAGCAGCTCGGCTGGCGGGGCATCCAGGTCCTCGACCGCTTGTGCCGGCGCGCTCGGGAGCAGGGCCTGATGGTCCTGCTCGACGCGAAGCGCGGGGACATCGGCTCGACGGCGGAGGGCTATGCGGCGGCCTATCTGGCCAGCAATGCGCCGATACCGGTCGATGCGATCACGCTGAACCCCTATCTGGGCTTCGACACGATCGAGCCCTTCGCGCGGGTGGCGGGGAACGCGGGGCGTGGCCTCTTCGTGCTGGTGAAGACGAGCAATCCGGGCAGCGGGGATCTTCAGGATCGGGAGGTCGAGGGCGAGCCCCTCTTCGGCCGCGTCGCGGAGGGATTGGCACGATTCGAGAAAGCGCTCGCGGGGAGCGAGACGCCGTGGTCGTCACTCGGCGTGGTGTGTGGCGCGACCTGGCCGGATCAGGCCCGGCGAGTCCGCGAGGCGCTGCCGCACGCGATCTTTCTGGTGCCGGGCTACGGCGCGCAGGGCGGCGCTGCCTCCGCGGCGGTGCAGGGCTTCGTGGCCGGTCCGAAGGGTCGCGAGGGCGGGATCGTGAACTCCTCCCGCGGCATCCTGTTTCCCGAGGCTGCTCGCGGCAAGACCGACGCTCGGAGCTGGGAGCACGCCATCGACGCCGCGCTCGATCAGGCGATCGACGAGCTGGGGCGCGCGGTCCAGGACTGAGTCGCGAAGCCGGCGGTCGGGTCCTCGATGCCGCGCGGCCTCGCGAGCCCCGCATTGGGTCTCGAGCCGCTGCGGGCTGACGCGACGAGACACCGTGCGTGCTCGAGGCACGCCGCTCTCCCGAGGTCGCTGCGCCGAGCGCTCGGATCCGCGCCCGCCTGAACGCCTGGTCCGCCTAACGGTAGAACTTGCGCTCGCCGCCGGTCTGTCGCTTGCGGACCCGGCGATGCTTCGCCTTCAGCTTGGCGCGGTAACGGCTGCTCTTGTTGCGCTTCAGGTGGCCGCGGGACTTCTTGCTGGTGCTCATCGGGGACTGCCTCTTGATTCGGCGATCGGGCTTGTGTGTGTTGGCGACCGGACCGTCGATGCGTGATCGATCACGCAGTCGGGGCGGGGTGCTGGATCTGTCGAAGGGACGGGCTGCTGACCGGACTGCTCGGCCGATACGCACCCGTCGAGCCGGATCGGATCGATGCGGGGGGTGTAAGGGAGCGGGAACTTAGGTGAGCAGCGGGCGGATTTCCATGGCCCCTTGGGGATTCAGAGCCCCAAACCGCCGAATCCGGTCGCTTTTCGGCCGACGGCAGAGCGACCGGCTAAGCTCGGCGACGGGCCTTGCGCTGGCCCTTCGAACGGCCCTGCGAGCCGCCCGAGAGACCGAGCCGAAAGGATCGCATCAGACATGTCCGCCGCCCTCGATCGAATGATGGACTTCGACCTGAGCGAGGAGCAGCGCCTCGTCCGCAAGACGGTGCGCGAGTTCGCCGAGGCGGAGATCCTGCCCCACGTCGAGCGCTACGAGCGAGAGGAGCGGTATCCGACGGAGCTGATCGCGAAGCTGCCGGCGCTGGGACTGCTCGGACCGATGATTCCCGAGGAATACGGAGGGTCGTTCTCCGACGTCGTCAGCTATGGCGTGATCTGCGAAGAGCTGGCGCGGGTCGACTGGGTGGTGGCTTCGGTGGTCTCCGTCGCCAACTCGCTGGTCGCGGGATCGCTGCTCAAATTCGGCACGCAGGAGCAGAAAGACCGCTACCTGCCCGGGATCGCGCGCGGCGAGATCGTCTGCTCCGCCTGTCTGACGGAGCCGCGTGGCGGGACGGACCTCGGCAACATGGAGACGACCGCCAAGAAGGTCGACGGCGGCTATCTCCTGAACGGCACCAAGGTCTTCATCTCCCACGCCGAGCACGCCCGGCTCTTCATCATCGTCGCGAGCATCGACCGCTCGCTGAAGCACAAGGGCGTCACGGTCTTCGTCGCCGACCCGACACAGATGAAGGGCATGACGATCGGCGAGTTCCCGATGCGGACGCTCAAGCGGGACAATCTGGCCGAAGTCAACTTCCAGGACACCTTCGTGCCGGACGAGGCGGTGCTCGGCGAGGCCGGTCGCGGCTTCCCGGTCCTGGGCTCGGCGCTCGATCTCGGTCGATTCTCGGTGGCGGCACGATGTGTCGGTCAGGCCCAACGCGCCCTCGATCTCGCCGCGCCCTACGCGATGGAGCGCGAGGCCTTCGGTCAGAAGATCGGCGAGTTCCAGCTCGTCCAGTCGAAGATCGCGGACATGGTGGCGCGCACGGAGCAGGCCCGGCTGCTGGTCTATCGGCTCGGGCGCATGAAGGACGCGGGACTCGATCGATGCACGATGGAAGCCTCGCTCGCCAAGTTGAAGGCGAGCCAGGCCGCGACGCAGAACGCGCTCGACGGCATGGCCATCTTCGGAGGCTACTCGGTCTCTGCGGAGTACGAGATCGGGAGGCTGCTGCTCGAGGCGAAGGCGCTCGAGTTCGGTGAAGGAACGTCGGATCTCCACCAGAAGATCATCGCCGAGACGGCACTCGGTCTTCGAAAGCAATAGAAGCGATAGAGCAGTCATCAGGTAGAGCAGGAATCGAGGCGGTCGAGAAGACGGGTCGCGAGACCACGCCTCGGAAATCACGTCAGGACGCGCGCCGTAGATCGCGCAGCCACAACCGATAGTCAGGAGCCGCTTCGAGCCATGACCCATGTGACCCCCGCCGATCGGCAGGCCCTGCTCAACTTGATTCTCGAAGTCTCCTTCGAGCGAAGGGAAGTCACTCTCGCGAGTGGCCGTAAGAGCAACTTCTATCTCGATCTGCGCCAGACGCTGATGAGGCCGAAAGGCGTGTCGCTCGCGGGCCGAGTCGTGCTGAACCTGCTTCAGACCGGCCCCTCGGTCGAAGCGGTCGGTGGCATGGCGGTGGGCGCCGTGCCTCTGGTTTCGGCGGTGCTCGGGGCTGCGGCGGCCGATCCGGCGACGGACTCGCTGCTCGGCTTCTTCGTGCGAAAGGAGAAGAAGAAGCACGGGCTAGGCAAGCAGGTCGAGGGCGCGTTCCGGCCAGGACAGACGGTGGCCCTGCTCGAAGACACGACGACCACTGGGGGCTCGACGCTCGAGGCGCTCGACCTGGTCGAGCAGGCGGGCGGGAAGGTGGCTCGCGTGGTGTGTCTCGTGGACCGCGGCGAAGGGGCGATGGAGGCCTTCGCCGAGCGGGGCGTGCCGCTCGAGGCGGTTTTCCGTCGCGAGGATCTACCCGTCTAGCGGCGTGAATCTTCGCCGTGCCGCTCGCGGCGAGCTTGTCCGAGGGAGTTCGAGGATGCAGGTACGAGACGCGCGTGAGGAGGATCTTCCGCGTCTGCTCGAGATCTACAATCACTATATCGAGCACTCGCACGCGACCTTCGACACGCAAACCCTGACTCTCGCAGAGCGGCGCAGCTGGTTCGATGGATTCTCCGAGAAGGGACCCCATCGTCTCTTCGTCGTCGAGAACGGTGGAGCGGTCGATGGCTACGCCTCGAGCGGGGTCTTCCGAGCGAGAGCCGCCTACGACCGCTCGGTCGAGACCTCCGTCTATCTCGCACCGGGGCGAGGCGGCATCGGCCTCGGCAGCGCGCTCTACGCGAAGCTGCTCGAAACCCTCGAGGAGGAAGCGTTGGTCCATCGCGCCTACGGCGGCGTCGCGCTTCCGAACGAGGCTTCGCTGGCACTCCACCAGCGCTTCGGATTCAAGCGGGTCGCGACCTTCAGCGAGGTCGGATTCAAGTTCGGACGCTACTGGGACGTCGCATGGTTCGAGCGTGCGCTTTGACGACTACCGGCCGACTAACGGCGAGGGGGACAGCGTGACGGGCGCCGGATCAGAGGCGGATCCGTGCGCGGGACGGCGCGGGCGGCGGACGCGCGCACCCGGTTGGACGCGGTCGATGCTGCTCTCGACTTTCGGCGCGCTGCTCGCCGTGCTCTTCGGGGCGGGCTGTCAGTCAGAGGTCGATCCGGAGGCCGTTTCGGTAGCGACGCTTCGTCATGGCGAGTACGAGCTTCGCAGCGGTCTGCCGACGCTCGTCGCGGCGACGAGCCGGCCGACCTGCGAGCAGGGGCGAATCTTCGGTGTCGATTACCGGATCGACGTCGCGGCGGGCGAGCACGGTGTGATCCCGGTCGAGTTCCGGTGGCTCCATCCCGACCTGGCGGTTCCGTCGCGCAAGATCTGGGGGCGGGAGAGTGCCGCCCGGCCCCCTGGTCCGGTTCTCGAACGGCGCCAGACGAGTCTCGAAGGCAGAGCGCTCTGGTCTCTGGAGCATCCGGACGAGCTGGTCTCGGGACGCTACGAGTTCCAGATCCGTCGGCTGAACGATGGGGCCGTTCTGCTTTCACAGGTCTTCGAGCTCGAAGGGTGTTAGGCAAGGCATGAGAATGATCGCCGCATTCTGCGTCGCTTCGCTGCTCGCCTTCGTCGTTTTCTGGGTGGGCGCGCGAATCGCTTCGATCGTCGAACAGCCCCATCGCGAGCACAACGACTTCACGGTCGGCGAGAAGATGAGCCTGTGTGGCCGGATCGTAGACACCCGACACATGGTGTCCGGCTATGACTTCGACGAGTGGCAGGGAAGTCGCTGCGACTCGCTCTCGAAGCTCGACGAGTGCTTGTTGGAATGTCTTTCGCGGGCCGGAACGATCGAGATCGGTGCCGCATGCTATGCGGATTGTGTCGAGAAGCAGTAGCGGGCGCATTGTCCGGCGAAACGGCTCTATGAGTCTGTGATAGCATCGCACCTCGATCGATTGGATGGATTCCGACGGTCATGAGAGGGGAATCGGACATGGCAGCGATCGGACGGGTCAGGGCATCTCTTCGCGTTTTCGGAGACAGCCTGGAGCCCGAAGAGGTCTCCGCACTCCTGGGTCGCCCGCCCACCCGCGAGCACCGCAAGGGGGACAAGGTCCGCGGCAACGGAGAGGCAGTCGAGCCCACCGGCGCCTGGATCCTAGATAGCGAGCTGTCCGAGAAGGCAGAGCTCGAAGAGCACATCGAAGCCCTGTTGGGTTCACTCAGCAACGACATGGATGAATGGTCGAGCCTGCTCGACCGGTTCTCCGCCTCGCTCTACTGCGGCCTCTTTCTCGATCAATACAACGAAGGGTTCGAGCTCTCACCCCGATTGGCCCAGGCGATCGCCGAGCGAGGGCTCGTGATCGCCTTCGACATCTACAGCGGTGATCCGGACGCTTGAGCGGCTCCGGCGGCGGATGGGCCGGGTCGCCCCTCATCTCATGCCGCCTGACCTGCATGGCGACCCTTCGACACACGAGTGGGGGGCATCGCCTGACCCGACAAACCATTCGCTCGGAAGGGGCAATCGATGAAACTCGCCAGGTTCTATCTCTGGGGCGTCGGATTCTTCACGTTGGCGTTCGGCCTGGGCTATCTGATCGCGCCAGCAGCGCTCGCTGAGCCGGCAGGGTTCGGCGTGCTCGGCCCCTCTGCGACGACCGACGTTCGCGCGACCTACGGCGGCTTCCAGATCGGGATGGGTGCTTTTCTGGTCTGGGCGGCACAGGCCGAGGAGAGATTTCGGATGGCGCTCGTCCTGGTCGCGCTCTCGATCGGGGCGGTGTTCATGAGCCGCGTGATCGGGCTGGTCATCGATGGAGAGCTGAGTGATTTCCATCGAATGGGTCTGGTCTTCGAGGCGAGCCTGACCGCCGCAACCGTCGTCGTTCTTCGTCGGCTCTGAGGCGGGGCTCGAGAGCGGACGCCCCTTGCGAGCGGAGCAGGCGTCGCTCGATTCGGAGACTACAATGCGGCCTCGAACAGTCCCCGCCCGTACTCCGGCGGGCCCGCGGGACGAGAGCGGAGGCAGACCATGAGGGTACGCATCATGAGCAGCGACGAAGTCGATCGGTCGGTTTGGCTACTCGGCGCAATGCTGATCTTCTTGCTGGCGATCGGTCCGCTTGGCTGTACGCAGGAGACCCAGAACGAGATCGGTCGCGCCGTCCAGAATTGGACCGGTACGGACGGGGTCCTGGAGGTCTACGCGGGTGAAAAGCTCGTCAGGCGTTTCATCAAGGTGGACAAGCTGACGACCGCGGTGGGCACGAAGTCGAAGGAGTCGCGTCCCTACCGGTTCGGCTACGGGGTGCTCGACGAGAACCTGAACGGCGTGGTCGATGCCGGAGAATCGAAGGTCTATTTCGAGTTCAGTGACTACTCGACGTCGTACATTTTCTACGAAAACCCGCGCTGACACGCGCACACGAGCCCGGGGCCTCGAGTTGCGCGAGGTTTCGCACAGGAAGGATGATCATGCCCAAGCCCACATTCGACGCGCTCAAGACCTGGGCGACGAACTACCCCAAGCTCTGGAATGCGGGGGACAAGCAGGCCTGGATCGACAGCTACAAGAAGGTCGCCCCCGGCAACGTGCGGATGCTCGATCCTGTCGGCACGCCCGAGAAGGTGGGTTTCGAGCATTGCTGCGCCGATTCATGGGATCTCTTCCAGCCGAACGTGCGCTTCCGGATCGTTCCAGGCTCCCTCTTCATCTGCGACAACGAGGTGGCATGGCTGCTCGAGAATCACTTCACGTCCGACGGACGTGACCAGATCGGCCTGTCGATCGAGACCTATCGCTTCGAAGAGAACGGCGATCTCGTGATTCGGACCTACTACAAGGTCCCGCGGCATTCGGAGGCCGAGCTGGGGGAGATGTTCAAGACCTATCTGCCGGACAACGGCTGAGCCCGCTTTCGCTCATCGTCGGCCGGCTCGCGATCGGCCCGGGGCCCGGGCTGCGCTGAGCGTGACGGGTCACAACTGTCGCAAACGGGGTCGATGCGCCTCGATCTGTCGGTCCCTCAGATACAGAGCTCTCGCCGACGAGCTGGGGCCCGATCTTTCGCTTCGGCCGTTGAGCGATGGAGGCCCCACTCGAAGCGCCTAGCGTTCTTCCCTTCAGCGCCGCGTTGATTCGATCTCGCGGACCTTAGGCGAAGCCTCTGTGAGCCAGCTCACGATTCGGATCATGAGGCGAATTGGCACCCTGTCGAGAAATTTCAGACGCTATTCGGGTCGGGAGTCAGCGTTATTTCTCGTGATCGAGTGTGGAAAGCGCATGACGGGCTATTGTCCCGGCCGAGCGTCCGTAACTCAACACAACATCGTTAGGCTAGGTCAAGCATGAGAAAAGTGAGAGATTGGTCCGCGGTCATCGACCGCCTTAACAACAGCCCCAAGGGCGAGCTCAAGATCAAGATGGGCTCTCCCGGTAGTGCGCAGGTCACGCGTTGTCGTCTCCTTGCCGAATGGTCGAATCTCGAAGCGACCACCAAGGGGTCGACCCTGCACCTTCGCGTCCCCGGCGCCCGGTAGGCGCTGGCTCGCCGAGCAGGTGATTGCCGCGACGGATCGACTCCGATCCGTCGCGACGCGTCCCCTCCCATACGTAGACCAAATACGTAGACCAAAGGCACGATGCGCATCGAGAGTATTGATTCGCTTGGAGAGGCGAATGGGTACTTCTGCGCCCGCGGTTGGGTCCTGTGCCTGTGCCTGTGCCTGTGCTGGAGCGAGGGCGGGCGGACTGGCCTGCGCGTCGGGACTCTGGCCGAGGCGGGCATCGGTCTGACCATCCGGGCAGTCGTCCCCGAGCCCGTGCGTCGCTAGGCCTCGATCGTCTCGAGCTCGTCCCAGATCGGCCCGATCATCTGCCGCAGGAATTCTTCGCTGCCCCAGATGCGCTCGCCGCCTAGCAGGCCGGGTGAATCCTTGGCGGCGTAGAGAACGCCCAGGACCCTGTGGGACTCGGGTCCCTTCGGGCCGTTGATCCGGATGATGTATTCCTGGGAGAGGGCGCTCGGGCTGAGCGTCTCCTCGATCATCGTATAGTCGATCTGGTTGGGGATGAAGTCCTTGATCAGATGCTCGTAATATCGCCGGACCCGGTCCCGCCCGACCATCTTCTTGCCCATTGGCCAGAATTCATAAACGGGAACATCGACCAGGGTGGCCATCGTCCCGTCGAGATCTCCGGCGCCTTCGAGCGTCGCGTGCCGCGTGCCGACCTCCTGCATCATCTCGGTCGTCCAGCGCGATCCAGATTTCGCCATCTCTGCTCCTCGACGCGAATTCGTCGCGCCCGTCTTAGGCTAACGTGTCGACCTGGTTCGCGCCGGGGGATTCGCGCGGACGGGCAGAGGGTTTCGGGCATGTTGCACGCTTTCCAATCGCTGGTGTGTTCGACCGCTCTGGTGCTGCTCGCAGCCAGCACAGCGGTCGCCGAAGGCCCTCCAGAAGACGGCGGGCCGGACGCGAGCTGGCGGATGGCGTCGCGAAAATCTCATGACGGCCTGGAGTGGGCGGTCTACGAAGAGACGCAGAAAACCCCCGGTCGGCCTGCATTCCGGATCGAAACGACCTTCGACGTGACCCCGGTCGTTGCCGCGTTGACGCTGATGGAGGAGATGGCGGAGCCGGGTGGCATGGGCAGCGGCGAGACCCGCCGACTCATCGAGCGCAGCGATCGAGAGGCGCTCGTTCACACCTACATCGATCTGCCCTTCATGTTCTCCGATCGCGAGCTGGCGGTTCGCATCCGGCATAGCGATGATCTGACGAGCGGGATCCATCGCATCGACTGGGTCGACGAGAACGACGCGCTGCCGCCTGCCGGCAAGGGTGTCCTGCGGCTCGCGACGCGTGGCTATTGGGAGTTCCGACCGGCGGGTCCTGGACAGACTTCCGCGACCTACGTCTCCCGTGCCGAGGTCGGAGGCTCGTTGCCCGCCGCCTTGAGTGATCGGCTGCTCCAAGGGCAAGCGGTCGATGCGGTGCAGCGACTCCAGGCGCTGCTCCTCGAGCGGCGGAGAACCCATGTAGCGGCCCAGCCCCCTGCGCTCGAGTGATGCTGCTCCGCGTCGACCCCGCCCGTCCGCGCGGACCCGACCGAGCGCGCGCGGAGTGATAAGCTCCCACGGCGTCATTCCTCGTCGCCGGAGCCGTTCGTGATCTACGTTCTCGCCGCCTATTCGATCACCCTGGGTGTGCTCGCGCTCTATCTGGTCCTGCTGCAACACCGGCGGAGGGAGTCGGCCGAGCAGCTCGCGCGTCAGGCGGGGCTCCCGATCTCGGATCCCAGGGCGGGCTTCAATGCCGGCGCGATGCTGCTGGCTCCGTTCTGGCTGATGGCACACGGCATGGTGCCAATGGGCGTGTTGCTGCTCGTCCCGTGTCTCGTCGTCGTACCGCTCTATCAGCGAGCGCTCTGGATTCCGCTGCTCTTCGTCGCGATCGTTCCGGCCGCCGCGGCCGCCGCGCTCGGCTTCGTGGGCAACCGGATCGCCGTCAAGTACACGGGAATCCAGCAGCCCGGCGCCTTCTCCGCGAGTCAGCTGCCGTGGGCGATCGCAGGCATCGCCCTGCACGTCTTCGTGCTGCCCTTTGTCTGGTACGTGGCGCGCGGCGCGGGCTGACGCCTCGCCCGAACGCGGGCGCGGCGGGTCTCCCCGCGCTCGATGTGCGGGCTGCACGCTCGGGACGTGATGGGATTCCCGTCAAGGCATCCCGGGGCGCCGGACTTTCCGTCAGGACATGTCGACGAAGCGAGCGACGGCTTCGAGCACCTTGTCATGGATCGGACCATTGGTCGCGATCACGCCGGCGTTGTTCTCGAGCTGGCGTCCGTGGCCGAAGTCGAGGTCGTTGCCGCGCACGTCGGTGACGCGGCCGCCGGCTTCCTCGACGACGATCATGCCCGCGGCGTGGTCCCAGATCTTCTCCCGGTAATCCTTCCGGGTGGGCAGGCGCAGGTAGATCTGAGCCTGGCCCTGACCCACGATCGCGTATTTGCACTGGCTGTCGACGCGCACGGGCTCTTCCGTGATGTGGAGCGCGGCGGCGATCTGGGCGCTCTGATCCTGGTCGCTGTGACCCGATTCGACGGACTCGCAGAAGCGTGCCGCGGCGGTGTCTCGAATGTCGCTGACGCGGATGGCCTTGGCGCCGTCACTTCCCGAAGCGTGAAGCGGCCGAACCTGTGCTCCGCCGCCGCGCGTGGCCGTCAGCAGACAGCCGGGCTTGCCGTCTGGACCGGGCAGGTTCGGGCAGCCGAGGACGCCGAGGACGACGCGGCCGTGCTCGAGCAGGCCGAGGGCGATCGCGTACTGCTCACCGCGCAGGAATCCTTTGGTCCCGTCGATCGGGTCGAGGGTCCAGTACTGCGGCGTCGCATCGCTCGGCGTGACGCCACCGAGGTCGATCCAGTCGAGGGCCTGGTCGACGCTCACGTCCGCGCCGCGGACGTTTCGAACATGCTCGACCACCTTGCTTCGAGTGTCTTCCGCATCGGCTTCGCGCAGCTCGGCCGCGTTCTCTTCGCCGACCACGGCCGCGATCTTCGAGCTGCCGGCGAGCGAGGAGCAGACCAGCGCCTGGGAGGCGAAGTCGGCGACCGTCACGGGGCTGCGGTCCTTCTTCTCCAGAGTTGCCGCGGTGACCAGGTTCTTCTGGACGCTCAAGCAGACAGTGGCCGCGTCGCGAACGGCGACGACGGCGGCTTCGAGTTCACGGGCGAGATCGATCTTGGGCACGGCTTCCTCGGGTCGGCCACACGGGGCCGGGGCGATATAAGGGAGCCGCACGATAGCGAAGGTCGGCCCACCTGCGGGCGCGGGTGCGGCCCCGTCGGGAGCCGACGGAGAGTATGAAGTCATCGACCCGAAATGGGTCGATGACTTCCCTCATAGCCGTCTCTCCGATCCGGGTCTGGCCGCCTCGGCCGGTCGCAAGCCGATTGCATCGCACGCCGAAGGTCGCCGCGGTGTCTATGGATTGCAGACCCTGCTGCCCGAAATGGCGGGCCAGCGGCCTGGTCCTTGCACCGGAGCGGGGCGGGGGTCGTCCTGACTGGTTCGCGCGAATCGAGGGCGCCGGCGGGTCCAACCCGATCGAGGAGGCCAGCGCCATGGCTCTGAGCATCGGCACCTTCAATGTCTGGGGACTGCCCGAGACCTTCGGGGTCGGGGACGACGTGTCCTCTCGCATGCGCATGATCGCGCGTGCGCTGTCTCGATGCGGCCTCGACCTGCTGTTGATCCAGGAGGCATGGACGAAAGAGGTTCGCGAGACGCTCGCGACGGGGGCTCGGACGGCGGGCTTCGAGGTCGCGGCGGGCCCCGGGGCGAGCGGTGGACTGATGACCTTGTCCCGCCGACCGATCGAGTCGACCCGCTTCGACCGATTCGGCTTCCGAGGCGACCCCGAAAGGGTCGCGCAGGGTGAATTCCTCGGCGGCAAGGGCTTTCAGACGACGGTCATCGAGGGCGACGACGGCCCGCTCACGGTCATCAATACCCACGTCCATGCGAGGTATCGCCGCGAGCGGCCCCAGCTGAACAGCGCCGTTCGCACCGCGCAGCTGCTCGAGATCGTCGGCCGGCTGGAGGAGTCCGGGGAGACCTTCGTGGTCGGCGGTGATTTCAACTGCACCGCCAGCGATCCCGAGTACCAGATCTTTCGTGCACTTTCCGGTGCGAGCGAGCTGGGCGGCGGATCGCAACATCCGACTCTCTCCCGAGCCAACTACTACAAGCGGCATCGCTCGGGCCAGGACAAGCGCATCGACTTCCTCTTCGTGCGTCCTGCGGAAGGGACGGACTGGGCTGCACGGGACGCGCGCCTGATCTTTGCGGAGCCCGCCCGGATTCGAGACATCGACCGCTCGCTCTCGGATCACTTCGGTTTCCGCGCGGAGCTCTCCCTCTCGAAGAGCGCGCGCACGCTGGCTTCGAGCCGTTCCGCGCGACCCGATCCTCGCGCCTTCGAGCTCGCGAGACACCTGCTCGAGGTCGGTCGCGCCGAGGCCGATCGACGCGAGCGCTCGCATTCCCTTTCGGCACTGGGTTGGGCCGGTACGGCTCTGCTGGCATGCGGTGTGCGCCGGACGCCGGTCGTCGATCGCAGACGATTTCTGCGTGGTGGTGCAAAGGCCGCTGCGGTGCTGGCGGTTGGGCCCGCCCTGGCCTTCGGCTCGCTGGCGCGTCTCGACTCGGACCGTAAACGCGACGCCTTCGACGACGCGCACGCGGTGCTCGCCTCGCTCGAAGGGGACTCCGTTCGAGCGCGCTCCTGATCGAAGGGGCCCGCGCCGCCGATCCGCGCGCTAACGCGCTTCGGCCCGGCCGACGATGAAGCGATCCCGATAGCTGGCGAAGGCTTCGCAGATGGCCTCGCGCGTGTAGCCGAACTCTTCGAGCGTGTAGGAGTGCGGTGCACGCTTGTCGCGCCGGTTGTCATCGCCCCAACGCTTCATCGCATCCCGCGCTGCCTGGGTGAGCGGTCGACCCTGTCGCTCGTAGATCATCTCGATCGAGGCCATCGGATCCTTGCGGGCGTCTTCGTAGAGCACGTCGATGAAGCGGTCCTCGAAGCCGGCGTCGCGATCGGCGAGACATTTCGAGATGCCCCAGGACCACAGCTCGAGACATTGTTCGCCGACGACGAGGGGATCGACGTGCTCCGTCGTCGTGCGCCATGTCGACGTATAGAGGCTGGCGATGGAGGGAGCGGTCTCGAGAGGGTCGCGATGGGTCTGGACGAACATCGCATCGGGGAAGAACTCCATGACCTGGGGGATGCGTCCAACGTGGAAGGGCGCCTTCAGGATCCAGCGCTCGGCAGGATGGCCGGCCTGCTTCTTCTGCCACTGCAGGAACTGGAGCATGCGCTTCATGTAGGCGTAGCCGTCGCGCATGTCGTGATCGATCACGAAGCGGCGGTAGCTCGGGACGTTGCAGAACGCGTCGGGCACGCCCGACAGGAAGGCGTGCTCGAGCAGCATGATCTCTTCGTCGGGGCCTTCGGGATCCCAGGGGTGGATCGTGGCGAGCTCGGGCGCGGCCTCGAGGATCGCTTCGACCTCGGCGTAGGCGTCGGCGATGCGCGGGTCTTCGTTGCGCCAATCCGACCCGGGATAGGGAGAGGGCGCCCGACACTCCCACCAGCGCACGGCATAGACCGCGGGGTCCGCTGCGAGCAGCCGATGCATCATGGTGCTGCCCGTGCGCGCGAGCCCGACGATGACCGTGGGTGCGACGATCACCTCGTCGAGGATCTCGGGGTGTCGCACGAAATAATCCTGCGCCGAGAGCCTCGCGACGAGGCTGCCGACGATGCGTTCGAACATCGTGACGCGGCCCATCGCGTGCAGTCCGGCCTCGTTCTCGAGGCTGTCGAGCAGCCGTCGCATCGGGTCCAGGAACACGTCGTCACCGAAATCGTCGAGGCCCGAGCGTCGACGAGCCTCGTCGAGCACGACCTGCTCTTCGAATCGGACCTCGGGAATCGCTTCGGGCATGGCTTCCTCTCGTTCGGGCGGGGGAGCATAGAGCAGGGACGCGGGCCTGGGCCCGCCCGGATCGACGGGATGCGCGAGCTGCATGATGCGGCTCGGCGGGCCCCGATCCGAGAGGGTGGTATTTTCCTGGCCGAGGCGGGGGCATGTCCGAATCATCGAATCGAGTCAGAGCGCGACCTGGAGCACCCGCGCTGATGCCCGTCACGTCCGCCGAGGCTCGGGAGGGCGCGCCGACGGTCTGGCTCGTGGTCGGAGAGAAGCGCGGCGACAACGCCCAGATCCGCAATCTGGCGAGAGCGGTCGGTTGGGGCTTCTCCGAGAAGACGATCCGCATGGCGCCTCGATGGGTGCAGGGGAAGCCGCGGGTCCGCGCGTCGCTCGACCACATCGATCCCGACGCTTCCGACGTGCTCGAAGCGCCCTGGCCGGATCTCGTGATCACCGCGGGGCGTCGATTGGCGAGCGTCGCGCTCTGGATCAAGCAGGCCTCCGGTGGGCGCACGCGGGTCGTCGTCCTCGGGAAGCCGCGCGGCAGCGCCTCGGACTTCGACCTCGTCGTGACGGCCTCGCACTATGTCGTGCGGGACGCAGCGAACGTCGCCCGTCATGCGCTGCCGCTGAATCAGCTGGATCTCGAGGCGCTGGCGGATGCCAAGAAGGCCTGGGTCGGTCGGCTCCTGCTGCTCCCTCGGCCGCTGACGGCGCTGCTGGTCGGTGGGCCGACGGGGGGACTGCGCTTCGATGTCGAGACCGCGCGGGAGCTCCTGCATCGCACCCGTGAAGTGGTCGATCGGCAGCGTGGGTCGCTCTACGTCACGACGAGTCGCCGCACACCCCGGGCTGTCACCGATTATCTGCGAGAGGCCTGCAGCGTCAATGATCAGCTCTATCTCTATGACGAGCGAACGCCGGCCGGGGACAACCCGTACCCGGGGCTGCTGGCGCTCGCCGACGATTTCGTCGTGACCTCCGACAGCCTGTCGATGATGGTCGAGGTCGCGCAGCTCGGACGGCCGCTTCGGATCCATCCTCTCGAGCGAGACGCCGGCGCGATCGAGAGGGCGCTGGAAGCCTGCCGGCTCCTGAAGCCCCTGTCGCCGAAGAGGGATGCGATTCCCGGCGGCGGGTCGATGGCGCGCGTGATGGCAGCGCTCGGCTGGCCGATCCATTCGCGCGACCTGTCGGCGATCTCGATACGGCTCGTCGAGATGGGGCTCGCGGGCTGGCTCGGCGATCCGGCGGTCAAGCCCGCAGCCTTCGTGGACGAAGCGCTCGACGAGGTGGCGAGTCGCATACGCGCGCTCGTTCGCTGAGGCGCCCGTCGGATCCGCCCGAGGGTGCGCGTGTGATAGATTCTGTCCCCGATCGCCCGGGGCATCCGGGGTCGGCTCGCAGACGGCCTGTCCTCGGCACGGGCGAGCTCAGGAGGAAACGAAGCGATGACCCAGACGAATGAGTCGAGAAACGTTTCGAGCGCCGTGAATCCGGATCGACCGACGGTCTTCATCCACACGAACCATCGTCAGATCCTGGGAGCCCTGGTCTCGCAGTATTCGATGAAGCGCAACTCGGCGAACCCCGACGCGTTCGACGTCCACCTGATCGAGCATCGAAGCTACGACTTCTTCCAGGAGTACGAAGGCCGCGAGTACCTGCGCGACGGCGCGAGCCGCGTCTGGCGGAACGAGGACCTGCAATCGTTCACGCCCTTGCGATTCATGCCTCCCGAGCTGATGAGCTATCGGGGTCGCGCGGTCGTGACGGATCCGGATGTGTTTGCCGCGGGCGACGTGATGGAGCTGCTGACGCGCGACATGCAGGGCAACATGATCGTGTGTCGGCCGCGTTCCGGAGCGAAGGGCTACGAGGGGGTTCTGGCGACGAGCGTCATGCTGCTCGACTGCGCCCAGCTGACGCATTGGAACGTCCGAAAGCAATTCGACCAGCTCTTCGAGCGGACGCTCGACTACGCCGACTGGATCGGCTTGAAGAACGAGGATCGGAGCAAGATCGGTCTCTTCGAGCATGAATGGAACGATTTCGACAAGCTGACCGAGAAGACCAAGCTCATCCACAACACCAAGCGCCGGACGCAGCCCTGGAAGAGCGGGCTGCCCGCGGACTACGTCCCCGCCGAGAAGTGGAAGTTCTTTCCGCCGCTCCGGTGGCTGCTGCGGGCTCGGCGCAAGCTCTTCGGTGACTACGCCTTCGTTCCCGACTACAAGAGCCACCCGGACCCCGCCCAGGAGGCCTTCTTCTTTGGCCTGCTCCGGGAATGCGTCGAGAAGGGCATCGTCAGCGAGGACTTCATCCGAGAGGAGATGTCGAAGAACCACGTTCGGCACGACGCCTTCGAGGTTCTCGACCGCCTGGCTCCGATGAAGGCCGCCTGAGCGGCCCCCGATTCTCTCCGACTCCGACCCAGAGCGCCGCTCGAGCTCGGCGTCGCCTCGAGCGACCTGGCCGCGCACTCGCCCTTTCGTCGGCTCTCAAATAAAGAGCTGCTTCACGCGCGCGACGGCGCGCGCCATGTCTTCCAGCGGCGGTGCACCGGCCTCGGGATGGCCATCGCCTAGCCACACCGCGCGCTTCGTGTCGATCAGCAGCTGCTGCACGATCCGGATGTCTCGCGTGAGCCGCTGCGGGCCCATGCGCATCGTCATGCGATAGATGTGCGCCTTCAAATGCCAGCGGCTGAAGCCAATCTTCGGATCGCCGCCCTCGATCTCGGCGGCGCGCGCGTCTCCGTCGAGCCAGGGGTTCTCCTTCATCGAGGTCATGCCTTCGCCCGTGTCGTAGAGATAGACCGGTCGACCCGTTTCGCAGGCTTCGGCCATCATGGAGACGCTGTCGGCGGTCACGATGACGCGGTCTGCCAGACCCAGGAAGGCGAAGAAGGGGTTGTCGGGATCATCCTTCTTCCAGCGATACAGGATCGACGGGGACTCGATTCCCGCGAAGAGGGCGTCGGTCGTCTCGTCGAGTGTGCGCTTGCTGGTCGTGACGAGCAGCGATCCTCCAAACTCGCTCGCGAGTGCATCGGCCGCCGCCGCGAGCCGCTCGCCCGAAGCGCGATCGAAAGGGTAGGGGCCGGAGTTTCCGCCGCATAGCACGGCGATGAGCGGGCGCGGAAGATCCGCCACGCGGTCGCGCCATGCGAGGGCGGCTTCGTCGAGGCGCTCGCGGGTCACGCGGTGCAGCGGTGTGTCGTTATGCAGGATGTTCGGATCCTGGGGAAGGCGATATTGCGGAGTCGTGATCACGAGATCCCAGGTGGCGGGTCGCGCCCAGGGGCGGCCGACGTGGATCAGGCGGACCTTCTTGCCGGACTCCTCGAGGGCGCGCTTTCGGATGTAGCGGGCGATCGGTTCGTTCTTGCGCCCCGCACTGATCACGAGATCGGGCCACGGCGCTTCGAGCGGGCTCGATCGCTCCCGCACGACGCCGGCCAGATGCGCGCCCCAGGGCAGGTTCACCAGCTTCTCGTAGGCCTGAAACTCGAAATGCTTCTCTTCCAGCGGCCAGCCCAGCGCCTCGCCGAGGCCGAGCACCTGGGAGTTGTCGCCGGCTCGATTGCCCATCAAGAGCCAGACTCGCGGCTCGCTTCCGCTCGATGCGACCCGATCCGGTTCCTGATCCGGCAATCCTGCCCCCAGTAGAGAGTCTGCGCTGGTCGTCACCCTGGCCAATCTACCTCAATCACGCTCCACCTCGCACAAACGGAGTGCTCGAGGATGCGGGATGCGCGGCGCTATCCCGAACGGCTGAGCTTGCGGCGCAAGCGGAAACCCATGCCCGCGGCGACCACGCCGAAGAGCAGCGAGGGACCCCAGCCCGCGAGCAGCGGGTCGATGGTTCCGCCATAGCCCATCGATCCCGCGAAGCTGGTCGCGAGCGCGTGGGTGACGGCGATGATCGCGCAAGCGATCAGGGTATGGACCGGGCGCGGAAAAGGCGGCCCGGTGGCGGCAAAGAAGAGCGCGATCAAGGGCAGCAGGAGACACGCGAGCGGCGCGGCGATCTTCATCTGCAGATCCGTCCGGTAGGCCGCGACGAGGGGCGGCTCGAGGTCCGGGTCTTCGAGCGCCTCGCGCAGGTCGCCGGGCGTCATGTGAGCGGTTTCGATCTCGGTGGGCGTCTCCTCCCCGAACTCTGCGAGACGCGCGACGTCCTTGGGGCGCTCGAGCCGGCCAAGGTCGTTCAGCTCGATGCTTCGGGGCGCGTCGAGCAGCCACAGGCCGCGGCCCACGTTGCGGGCACTGGCGGCGTCGGTTCGTCTTCGCGGCAGGCCGTCCGAGCCCAGGTCGTAGAGGGTGACGCGGTCGGCGATTCCGTCCAGCAGGTCGAGTCGCCCCATCTCGTAGATGCGCGGTCCGACGCGATACCAGACGCGCTCGCGCTGCAGTACGGGGCCGATGTCCTGATTCTTGATCTCGGTCGTCTTCAGGATCTTGGCGCGCTCGCTCGATCGGGGGACGATCTCATTGGCGAGCAGATGGTAGGCGGGCACGGCCAGTCCGCATAACAGCCAGACCGGCGCGAGCACACGGAAGACGGGGATGCCGCAGGCGCGCATGCCGAGCAGCTCGCCGTTTGCGCCGAGCAGGCTGATCGTGAGTGCGACCGCGATCAGCAGGGCCATCGGGACGACCCTGCCGATCAGCACGGGCAGGCGAGCGCTGTAGTAGCGCCCGATCTCGGCCGCCGTCGCACCGTAGGTGTTGAACCATTTGAGGTTGTCGAAGACGTCGATGACGAGATAGGCGAAGACCAGCCCGACGATGCACATCGCGACCATGCGCGTGAACTGCGAGCTCACATAGCGCGGGAGCGCATAACGCTTCATGCGGAGCTTGTCGCGGACGAGCCCGGCGCGTTCGAGGAGGCTCGCGCCGCCGCGGCCGCTGCTCCGGTCGGACTCCGACGTGTGCCGACCGGCTCGAAAGATCAAAACGGTGGCGACGGTGACGAGTACGAGGTTGGGGAGCCAGACGACCAGACCGACGGGCGCGCCCGGATTGCGCAGCATGCCCTCGGAGAGCTGGACCAGCGCGTAGTAGGCGATGGCGCCGATCAGCCCCATGACCGTGCCCCCGGATCGCGAGAGGTCGCGTCTGCCGAGCGCCAGCCCCATCGCAAGCAGGCCGAAGGGCAGCGCGGCGGCGCCGAGCGCCATGCGGCGATGAGTCTCGATCAGCGCCCAGCGAGCATCGTCGGGATGCTCCCGCCCCAGCGCCCTCTCGACGAGCTCCGTGAAGGAAAGCGTCGCGAGCAGATCGACCGGCACGTCGGTCTCGCTCTCGATCTCCGGCAGGCTCGTCTCCATGCGGTCGAAGCGAAGGAGCGACGCGCGCTCCGCGCCATTGGTCAGCACCAGTCCGTCTTCGAGCACGAGCGTCTTCTGGACGGGGGCGGCATTCGCCGGCTGCCCGTTCGCGTCGAGCTCGCTGCCCGGAGCTTCGACGGTCTTGACCGACCCGCGCTGGGAGAAGACGGTCTCTCCGAGCGTCGGCATGTAGAGCAGGATGCCCGCGAGCCGCGCCCCTTCGTCCTCGACCTCGCGAGCCTCCATGCGCCATCCGCCCACGCTGGTGGCCATGCCCGCGCGCAGCGCGAGCCCCGGCTTCTCCTGCGCCAGCGCGATCATCTTGTCGCGCACCGCGCGCTGCGCGGCGGGTGAGACCTCGACGGACAGGGCGATCGAGAAGAGCGTGGCGATGAACGCGAAGAAGAGTCCGGGCCTGGCGAGCTGGCGCGGGGAGAAGCCACTGGTCTCGAGGGCGAGCAGCTCGCGGTCCGCCGAGAGTCGGCCGAGCCCGACGAGCGATCCGACGAGCACGGCGAAGGGCAGCGTGCGCGCGAGGGTGGGGAGCAGCTGCAGGCCGGCGATCTGCGCGACCTCGCCCGCGCTGAGGCCCCGGTTGACGATCAGCTCGGCATAGCCGAGCAGGTCCGTCAGCAGCACCACCAGCCCGAAAGCCAGCAACGCGAAGAGCGACGGCAGGAGCATCTCGGAGATCAGATAGCGTGAGAGCTTCGCGCTCGAGCGAGGTCGGCGCGGCCGGTCTGCGGTGGGCTTCAAGGGGATCCTCTCCGGGCGCGAGTTTCGCGCTGGTCGGGTCCCAGGGCCACCGTGTCGAAGTGATCGGTGAGCGGGGTCGGGAAGGCCCATCCGCGCCGAGAGCGGCGGGGACAGCTGTGATAGATTGCCGCGACTCCGGTCGTTCCTTGACCCGAGGGGGATTCGATGGATTCGATCTTCAAGAAGGCGAGCCGCGAGCTGATCCTGGCGCTGTGCTTCTGGCTACCGGAGGCCCGCCGGATCCGGCTCGAACGCTGGCTGCGTGGTCGGGACGAGACCCGCCGGCTCGCGCGCGCGGACGTCGCCGTGGTGTCGTTCGGCAAGAGCGGTCGGACCTGGCTGCGTGTGATGATCTCCCGCTACTACCAGCTGATGTTCTCGATTCCGGAGCGCGTGCTGCTCGGCTTCGACAACTATCATCGCCGGAATCCCGACATCCCGAAGATCTTCTTCACCCACGACAACTACATCAAGGACTACACGGGCGAGTTCGACTCCAAGGCCTCCTTCTATCCGAAGAAGGTCGTGCTGCTCGTGCGAAACCCCAAGGACATCGCGGTCTCGCAGTATTTCCAGTGGCAGCACCGCATGCGTCCCGCCAAGAAGCGGCTGAACAAGTACCCGCCGCACGGCGCGGAGGTGTCGGCCTTCGACTTCGTGATGGACGAGAACGTGGGGCTCCCTGCGATCATCGAGTACCTGAACCTCTGGGCCCGTGAAGCCGATCGCGTGAAGGATCTGCTGGTCGTCCGCTACGAGGACATGCGTCGGGACCCGAACGAGGCGCTGCGGCGCGTGATGGAGTTCATGAACGGTGTGCCCGCCGACGCCGAGGCGATCGCCGAGGCGGTCGAGTACTCGAGCGTCGAGAACATGCGAAAGCTCGAGGAGAAGAGCGTGTTCTGGCTGGCGGGAAGCCGCATGAAGCCCGGCAAGAAGGGCGACCCGAACTCCTACAAGGTCCGGCGCGCCAAGGTCGGCGGCTACAAGGACTACTTCACGGACGCCGAGGCAGCGCAGATCGACGAGCTCGTCGCCAAGCAGCTGTCCCCGACCTTTGGCTACGACGCCCCTCCGAGCGGCCCGCCGGCATCTGGTGGAACCGCCCCCGCCGCCGACTGACGTGGCCGGACGGATCCAGCCTGCGCCTCGGTTCCCCGCCTGATGGGGTCGTTTCGCGTCGCGTGTCTCGGTTGGGGCTCGCTGCTCTGGGATCCGCGGACGTTGCCGATGGCCCAGCCGTTTCGGCCCGAGGGCCCGAAGCTCCCGATCGAGTTCTCCCGCGTGTCGAGCGACGGTCGGGTGACCTTGGTGATCGATCCGGCGGCGCCCGTCATGCGGACCTACTGCGTGCGGATGGCGGTGTCGGATCTCGACGAAGCGATCGAGCAGCTCGGCCGTCGCGAGAAGATCGCGCCGGAGCGGTATCGCGATTGGGTCGGTGTGCAGACACGATCGCAGCCCGAGCGCAGTGCGGGGGAGACGGCGGATCGCGAGCGGGCGGAGATCGCCCGCTGGCTCGACTCGGCGCCCTTCGACGCGGTGGTCTGGACGGCTCTTCCGTCGCGCACGCCGGCCGGCGAGCTCGTCGTGCCCGCGCTCGATTCGCTGATCGCCCATCTCGAATCTCTCGAGGGCCCCGGGCTGGCGCGGGCCGAGGAATATATCCGGCGCGCGCCGGCGAACGTGAAGACGCCTCGGCGCGAGCGATTCGAGCAGGTCTTCGGCTGGACGCCGATCCCTTGAGCGGATCGCGCGGGCGAAAGGAATCGGCAAGCGATGGACAATGAGGTCGGCTCGACGCAGTGGCAGTTCCTGACGCCCCAGCTTCCGGTTCCGGACGTCCGACGTGCCCAGGCCTACTATCGCGACGTGCTCGGCTTCAAGATCGCCTGGATCTACCGGGAGGAGTACGGCGCCGTCTACAACGGGGCGACGGAGATCTTCTTCAGCCTCGAAGAGGGCGAGATCCGGCCCTGCTGGAATTTCGTGCGTGTGGCCAACGCCGACGAGGTGCTGGCGAAGTACCGGGAGAGCGGCGCGCGCATCGTGGACGAGATCGCTTCCCATCCCTGGGGCATGCGGGAATTCACGATCGAGGACGAGAACGGACACCGCTTTCGAATCGGGCACAGCGAAGGGCCCGTCGAGCCCCCGGCCGCCGAGAGCTGAGCGGATCCCCAGTCCTGCTGCCGGTAAGCCGGCCATTGACGGGGCGCACGCGAGCGGAGATGCTTTTTCGTTCGACCCCGCGCGGCGCGCGGTTCTCCTCCGCGCTTCGAACGCCCGGCAGCGAAGACAGGCCTCGACAGGCGAGGCGCGGCGCGGAACGGACACGAAGGGCTTCGAGGGGCAGGGAACGGCGGAATGATCGAATCGATCGGGGCTGCAGCAGTCGAGGGCGAAGCCGGCGCGTCCGATTCCGAGTCCACCCGAGAGCGTATTCTCGACGTGGCCGAGCGTCTCTTCGCGCAGCGAGGGCTGGCGGGGACGGCGGTCCGCGACATCGCCCGCGAAGCCGGTCTGACCGCGCCGAGCCTCTACAATCACTTCGACGGCAAGCAGGCGCTCTACGAGGCGGTGCTCGCGCGGGGCGTCGAGCCGCTCTTCGGCCTGATTCGGGGTGTCGGGGATGGCGGGGCCATCGACGAGGATTCCGCGCACATGCTCGACGGCATCATGGATCACCTCGCGAGTCACCCGAACATCGCGAAGCTGATCCAGCACGAGTCCCTGACCGGCGGCGACAGCCTCTCGCATATCGTGCACGGCTGGCTGAGGCCGATCGTGGTCCAGGGTCTGGCTGCGATGCGGGACGATCCACAGACGGTCTGGAGCGAAGAGGAGCAGCCGCTGGCCATCGCCGCCTGGATCCACGTGATCCTCGGGCATTTTGCGATGGCCCCGCTGCTGCACGAGCTCTTCGACGTCGACCCGCTGGCCCCCGACCAGCTCGAGAAGCAGAAGCGCTTCCTGCGTCGCTTCGCGGAGCTGATGATGGCGGGGACGGATCGCTCGCCGCGAGGCTGATCGCCTCGAGCGAGCCGAGCCACCGAGCTCACTCGCCGGCCTGCCCGGGGCGGCGGCGCTCGAGCTCCTCGAGCGTCCGCGGCCAATCCTTCCCCAGCAGTCGTGAGAGCGCCCGGTCCGCGAGGATCTTGCCGCCGGTCTGGCAGCCCGGGCAGTAATTGACCTCGTTCTCGGCGCGGACGATCCGCTGGACCGGCGTCGCGCAGACCGGGCAGGGCTCGCGGAACTTGCCGTGCACCGCCATCTCGGGACGGAAGGCCGTCACCTTGTCGGGAAAGCCGCCGCCGACCTCCTGCCTGAGTCGCTCGGTCCACTCGGAGAGCACCTCGCGCGTCTTGTCGAACAAGCGCGCGTGCTCTTCGTCGCTCAGTCGGTCGCTCAGCTTCACGGGCGACAGACCGGCGCGGTGGAGGATCTCGTCGGAGTAGGCGTTGCCGATGCCCGAGAAGAGATGCGGATCCGTGAGCGATCGCTTGAGCGTATGGCGCTCGCGAAGCAGCGCCTCGCGAAACGCCTCCCGGCTGGCGCCGAAGACCTCGAGTCCGCCGGGATCGAGGGACGCGAGGGCGGCGTCTCCCCGCACGAGGTGGAGGGACATGCGCTTCTTCGTGCTGGCTTCGGTCAGCAGCAGGCTGCCCGTCGGGAAGTCGAAGGCCGCATGCGCGCGCTTGCGCGGGATCGCGACACCGCGCTTCTTCCAGCGCAGGCGGCCGGCGATCATCAGATGGAGCACGCAGAAGAGCGCATCGTCGAACTCGAAGACCAGCCGCTTGCCGAGGCGTGAGACCCCTCGGACGGGCCTTCCCTCGAAGTCCACGGGTCGCGGGCTGACCGATTTCAGCAGCGAAGGGCTCTGGATGCGCATCTTCTCGAGGGGCAGCCCGACGACGTGGGATTGCAGTGCTTCGACGTAGATCGTGAGGTCGGGGTATTCGGGCACCTGATGCGTCTCCCGCACGCGGTCCCCCATCCGCGACGACAGCCACCGTAGCAAGGCGGTCGCTCTGGCCGGTATCATGACCATGTGACCGGACTGCGAGCCCCCCGCATCGAGATCGAGTACTGCACCGGCTGTCGCTGGCTCCTGCGCGCGGGCTGGACTGCCCAGGAGCTGCTCACGACCTTCGAATCGGACCTGGCCGAGGTCGCGCTCGTCCCAGGTCGAAGCGCCGGGGTGTTCATCGTGCGACTCGATGACGAGGTCCTCTTCGACCGGGCCGAGGCCGGCCGCTTCCCGGAGCTTCGCGAGCTCAAGCAGGCCATCCGCGATCGCGTGGCGCCCGGTCGAGCGCTCGGCCACTCCGATCGGCCGCGCTCGGGGGAGAGCTCGTGAAGGGCACGATCGCGAGCGCTGAGCTCTACGTCTTCGACGGAGGGCCGAAGCCTCGTCGACTCACGCTGACGATCACCGCGCCCGAGCGGGATCCGGAGGGTGGCTGGGCGTGTCGGGTCGCGCTCGCGAACCTGCACCGACCCGAGTCGGTCGGGGGGGTCGACAGCGTGGCGGCCCTCGACGCGGCCCTCTCGCGCGCGCGGGGCTGGCTGGGCGAGCTGCGTGCGCAAGGGCTCGTACTGTGCCGCGATCGCGCTGGTGAAATCACGTTCGAGTCGATTTGAGCGCGCCTCCGGCCCGGGCCCCGAGCGGTGGACCTGCCGGTCGGATGCCGCTGATTGGAGTGACCGGGGTTCTTGGAGGGGCGAGAATTTCCGGGTATTCGGGTCCGTGAATGGGTTATCGTGAGGCAGGAGAAATTGATGATCGATTCCCTGTTCACGTTGTATTGCGAAGCCTGCGAAGTGGCCGACCGACCGAGCCGGCTATGGGTGCGGGCGGAGATCGAGGTCGCGTCTTCGCGTGGCCCCGAGACGCACCACTACCTCGAGTGCATGAACTGCGGCTTCCGATTCAAGAGCTGCATGGAAGATCACATGGAGGCGGTGGACGAGGAAGAGTGGCGACGCTTCGTCAAGGACGCCGTCGTCTATCTCTCCCAGGGCGAGGGCGCTTAGGGCGCCTGGGCGCTTGGGCGCATAGCGGGGGCATGGCCTCTCGCGCTCTTCTCGGCCGATCTCATCCCCGCGCGCGGGCCCGCTTCGCGCGCGATCGTCTCGGTCGCTATCCCATCGGATGGAGAGCGGGCGAATGGCGGACGTCACTCGCGTCCAGCCGGAATGCTCGAGGTCCGGCCGAACGCATCGCTGCTCATCTTCTCTTCCTCTCGAGACCCGAACTGCGATGGGAGGCCATGCCAATGGATCCGCTCGACCCGGCGAACGCGCGCACTGCGATCGAGAACCTGATGTTCACCTACGCCGAGCGCATCGACGCCGGCGACTTCGAGGGCGTGGCCGAGCTCTTCTCGCGAGCCCGCATGGTGGGCCCCGACGGCAGCGTCCAGGGCGAGGGCAAGCGGGAGATCCAGGCGATCTACGATCGTTCGACGAAGGTCTACGAAGACGGCACGCCGATGACCCAGCACGTCACGACGAATCTGATCTTCGACCTCGACACCGAGAGCATGACGGCCCAGGTCCGATCGCGCTTCACGGTGATGCAGCAGCTCCCGGATTTCCCTCTCCAGTGCATCATCACCGGCTACTACGAGGACAAGTTCGCCTATCACGCAGAGCACGGCTGGCATTTCACGGAGCGTCGTATGAAGCCCAAGCTCGCGGGGGATCTCTCGCGGCACCTGAAATACGACCTCTCGGAAGCCTGATCGGTCTGGCGTCGTGCAGCTCGAGCTGGAATCGATCGCGACGACCGAGGCGGGCCTGCTCGGGCGACTCGCCCGCTACTGGCCCCGTCGCGTCGGTCCGGCCGAGCCTTTGGCCGCCGCGCTCCTCGACCACTATCGAACGGGTCGTCCCCGGAAGGTCGCAGCGACCCGCGCGGATGGCGTCGCCTTCGAGATCGAGACGGGAGAGTATTTCACGCTCGACGGTGCGCTGGCCGAGCTCGACGGTCTGGCGCTCGATCGCTGTCGCGGCAGGGTGCTCGACGTCGGAGCCGGAGCGGGTCGGCATGCGTTGGCCTTGCAGGCGCGCGGGCTGGAGGTCGTCGCGATCGACGTGAGTCCGATCGCCGTCTCGTTATGTCGCGCTCGGGGCGTGCGGGATGCGAGGGTCTTCGACGTCATGCGGCTCGACTCGCACGAGAAGCTGGGCCGCTTCGACACGATCTTCTTCGGCATGCAGACGATCGGTGTCGCGGGGGGCGTCGGCACGCTCGGGCGATTGCTCGGTCGGCTGGCTTCGGTGCTCGCCCCGGAAGGCGAGCTGATCGTCGATTCGAGCGCGCTCCGGGAGGCCTGGGAGGGCGATGACTCGGATACTTCGCCCGGGCGAGGCGAGATCGTCCTGTCGACGCGCTACCGCGGCTGGCGAGGCGAGCCCTTTCCGTGGCTCTACCTCTCGGAGCAGGACCTGTCGTCAGTGGCGGGTGAAGCGGGCTTCGAGATGGAGACGCTGGGGCGGGTGTCGAGCGGGGAGTTTCTGGCGGCGCTGCGTCCCCAAGCGTCGCGGACCCGGGAATCGGAGAGTCGTTAGTCGATGCTGCGGACACAGACTCGATTCGAGCAGCTATGGCGTTGGCGACAGGTTGCGGTCTGGGCCCCTGTGCTGTGGTTCCCGCTCGTGGTCCACTTCTTCCTGCTCGGACGCGAGGCGCTCGCGATCGGTTTGGGGCTCGCGGGAATCGCGTTTGCCGGCTTCGCGCGCGGGCGGGTCTGGATCGCGCGATGCCCCGCCTGTGACGAGCCATTTCGAAGCTCGGTCGGTGGCTTCCGTCGGATCTGGGACGAGTCGGCATGTGCGGCTTGCGGGCTGTCGCTCTTCGAGATGCGCCGAGGAACGGGTCTTCCGCCGCGATGAGCGGCAGCATGATCCGTCTGCCCGACGTCCACGCCCGGGATCCAGAAGGTCTCGCGCGCTACTTCCGCTATTTCGGTGAGGTCGAGACGCCCAGGCTGCATTCGAAGGTCTATACGGCCTTCTCCCTCGGTGTTGCGGACGACGAGGCGCTTCTGGCGTTGGCGGCGCAGGTCCGGCCGGGACAGCCCGCGCCGAACGTGCTCTACGCGGCCGTCCAGGATCTGCTCCTCGAGGATCCCGATGGCAGCCCGACGGCTCGGGATCTCGTGCGCTTCTATCCGGCGATCACCGGCGAGGCGATCCCCGAGATCGCCCCCTTTCCCGCGTTCCGCGCGTTCTGTCTGGAGCAGGCAGACCGGCTGCTCCCGAGGCTGCAGAACGGCAAGACACAGACCTGCGTCGTTCACCGCTGCACGGCGATCCTCCCGGCGCTGGCTCGTCTGCCCCGGATCACGGAGGCGGGCGGCCGTGTGGCGCTGCTCGAGATCGGCCCCAGCGCCGGACTCAACCTGCGCCTCGACCGCTATCGATATGAATACCTGCGCTCGCGTGAACGCGTTGCCTGCTGGGGTGAGGCGGGTGCGACCCCGGTCCTCGAATGCGAGGTGCGCGGGTCAGAGATCCCTCCCCTGCCCGAGGCGCTCGAGCTGGTCGCGCGGCGCGGACTCGAGCTCGATCCGATCGACCTCGAGGATCCGGTGGCGCTTCGCTGGCAGCGGGCCTTGATCTGGCCCGAGCACGTTCTGCGTACCCGCCTCCTCGAGCAGGCGCTGGCGCACGCGGCGGAGGTGCCGGTCGAGATCGAAGCGGGCGATGCGACTCGCGACCTGGCGGCAGCGATCGCCAGGCTCCCAGCCGGACTTCCGCGAGTGGTCTTCGCGACCGCCGTGCTCTACCAGATCCCGGAAGCGGGGCAGGCGGCGATCTCGCGGGAGCTGGCGCGGGCCAGCGACTCGGCACCCGTCGATTTCGTGGTCCTGGACAGCACGGGACGGGGCGGCTCGCGTCTCGATCATCTCGCCTACCGGGATGGCGGGCTGCAGGAGCGCCGTGCTCTGGCGAACGTCGACTCTCACGGGCGCTGGATCGAATGGACCGAGCACGAGGAGACGGCTCGCGGCGGCGTCTAGACCGGAGCCCTGGAACGCAGAGAGGCGACCCGCCTCTGCGAGTCGCCTCCATGGATCGATGCACCGGAACGGTCCGGTCCGAGAGCGATGTCGCTCTTCGCGACGGCCGATCAGTACTTGGCGATCACCTCGTCACCGAAGCGCTTCACCCAGTCGATCTTGTCCTGCAGCTTCATCGTGTCCGGCTCGTACGGGTTTCGATAGCCGACACCGAGGTGCGTCACGCCCTTCTCTTCGAGCCGCTTCATTTCATCGATCGTGAAGGCGGGCATGCCGGCCTGCACGATGAAGGGCTCCTTCTCGCGTCCGTACTTCTTTCGCAGGTCGTTCACGATCGAGAGGCGCTCGACCAGCTCGTCCTCGGTCAGGCTGACGAAGTTGACGCCGTCTCCGTACTGGGCCGCGCGCCGATAGGCCGGCTTGCTATGTCCGCCGATCACGATCGGCGGACAGGTCTGCGGCGTCGGGCACATCTTGATTCGAGGGATGTCGTAGTACTCGCTCTTCCACTCGAAGTATTCGCCCGTCATCAGGCCGCGGATGATCTGGATCTGCTCGTCCATGCGGGGCCCGCGCGAGTCCCAGTCCTGGTGGCAGGCCCGGAAATCCTCGATCCACGGACTCAGCCCGACGCCCAGGATGAAGCGCTCGTTCGACATCACCTGCAGCGAGCTGACCTGCTTGGCCGTCAGCACCGGGTCGCGGATCGGCAGCTTCAGGACGCCCGTCGCGAACTTGATATTCGTCGTGACGACCGACATCGCGGCGAAGAGCTGGAAGGGATCGAGGAAGGGCGCGCCGTCGAGGAACGAACGGTCGCCGTCGGCGGTATAGGGGTAGTCGCCTTCCGCCCTCTCGGGATAGAGGATGCTGTCGCCCAGCGCGAACACGCCGAAGCCCGCTTCATCGGCGGCCTGGGCGATCGGCAGGTAATGGTCGATGTCGCACATCGATTCGGCAATCTGGAATTCCATGGTCGAGTCTCCTGGTCGCTGCTCCCGAGAAGGGAGCGCCGCGCGAAGGCTGCGCGATGTCGAAACGATAGCTGCGCCCGCCCGCCTGGGGAGGCCGATTTCCGGGGTCGAATAGGGTGGTGACCGCGGCCCGTTCGGCGCGATACCGTCGCTGCTGGCGCGCGCTTCGCGGGAACAGCAGCTCCCCTCCCGAGGCGGCCGGAGGAGGTTTCGATGACGGATTGGAAGCACGATCTGCCGCAGGGGATGGTGGAGTGGATCGCCGAGGTCGGCGGCGGCGAGATCACCCAGCTGCGCCGTCACGTCGCCCGTCGCGAGGCCTGGATCGTCGACGTGACGCGGCCGGACGGCTCGACGCTCGAGATGTTCCTGCGACTGCAGCGCGATCCGGGCGGGGTCGACCCGCGCCGCCTCGAGCGCGAGACGCGCATTACGCAGGCCCTCGAGTCGACGGATATTCCCGTGACGCACGTGCATGCCTGGAATCCCGATCTGCGGGCCACGCTCTTCTCGCGCGACCCCGGCCGCGCAGACCTCGACAAGCTCGAGGATCCCGGGCAGCAGCGCGCGATCATGGAGGACTTCATGCGCGTGGTGGCGCGCATGCATCAGCTCGATCTCGATGCGCTCGGCCTCGACGACATCATGGAGCCACGTCCGACCAACGCGCGCGAGACCGCGCTCGGCGAGGTCGACAACATGGTCCGCCAATGGTCGCATTTCCTCGACGGCTACGACGACCCGCTGACCGTCTACGGCCTCGACTGGCTGAGTCGCTTCGCGCCGAAGGAGGTGGCGCGCGTATCGCTGGTCCAGGGCGACACGGGCCCGGTCAACTTCATGTTCCAGGGCGACCGGGTGAGCGCCGTGATCGACTGGGAGATCGGTCATTGGGGTGACCCGATGGAGGACCTTGGCAATATCGTCGTTCGGGAGATGTGGAATCCGTCCGGCGGCCTCTCGGGTCTCTTCGAGCTCTACGAAAAGGAATCGGGCATTCCGTACTCGCGCTTCGCGGCGCAGTACTACAGCGTGCACCAGAACGTTCGCGGCATGCTGCCGATCCATTACGTCTGTCTGAATGCGCATCCCGAGGAGTCGCTCGCCTGGTATCTCTGTTATCGCTACGTCGGCGATCGCACGACCTGCGAGATGTTGGCGATGGCGATGGACGTAGCGATCGAGCGGCCGGAGATGCCCGAGGACGTGGGCGAGCCGGACGTGCTCGCCGAGTCGGCGATGTATGCGCAGGATCACGATGTGGCGGGGGCGATTTCGGACGACTTCGCGGCGCGGCGTGCCCAGGACGTGAAGATCCTGATCGAGTGCATGGATCGGAAGCGCCGCTTCGGCGAGGCGATCGACGCGATCGAATGCGACGAGATGGCGCCCTTGCTCGGCCATCGACCGGCCAGCGTCGCCGACGGCAACGCGGAGCTCTGCGCGAGGATCGCCGCCCACGAGCTCGAGGACGCCCCGCTCGTGCAGTACCTCGCGCGCAAGGCCTATCGCGACGAGTGGCTCTATCAGCCCGCCGTGGACATCTATCCGGCGCGCTTCTGGGCGGAGCTCGACTGAGTCGGGTGGCCTCGGAGGGAGCCGGGAGGACGGGTCCCGGCCGGAGCGTGATGACGGTCACCCTTCTCGCCGTCTCAGCGGCCGATCAGCGGGTCCTACGGGCGGGGCGCCGGCTTCGGGGCGAGGCAGGGGGCTCGCGCCCGCTCTCTTCTGGCTCTCGTCTGATCTCCAGGACGCCCGAGGTGCATCGTGTCTCTCTTCAGTCGACGCATTCCCTACGACCGCAAACGGCTGCTCGGCCGCGCGGGGGCCCTCGAGCGCGGCTGGCGCTGGCGAAAGGCCCTGGCGATCTATCGGCAGGTTCTGGCTGCCGAGCCGCATAGCGCCGAGATTCACGCACGGGTCGCACCGCTGCTCGCCCGCACCGGTCGTCGAATCGAGGCCTGGGAGTCCTTCGAGATCGCGATCGGCGCGTGCCTGCGTGAGGGGGACGACGCCAGCGCGAGGACCCTGCAGCAGAAGGCGGTGCGATGGCTGCCGGACTGTCCCGAGCCGGTTCGCGTGCTCGCGAAGGCGGAGCTCGCGCGTCAGCGCGGTCACGAGGCGATCCGTCTGCTCGTCGAGGGAAGCCGTCGCATGTCGCGTCTGCGTTCGCGCGGCGCGGCGATCCTGCTGCTTCGCGATGCCCGCACGATCGAGCCGTGGAATGCTGGCGTGGTCCTCGCGCTGTGCCGCCACCTCGCCCGCGACGGCCAGCCCGCCGAGGCGCTCTTCCTGCTCGACCATCTCGAGCAGCGCAGCCAGGGCGACCAGCTCCGCGCGGTCCGCGCGATGCAATGGCGCATCGAACCGAGCCTCCGGCACTCCTGGCGATGGCTGCGCGCCGCGCGCGAGCAGCGCCGTCAGCGATCGCGCGCGATCGGCGGCGCCGCGACCTCGCGTTCCTGAATGCCTCCTGCCGGCTCCGGCTCATTCGGCCGGTCGGCGCGCGACGCCTCCGTCCAGTCCGGCCGACTCGTGAAGGTGCCCACCCTGTGCGCCGGAGTCCTGTCCGGCTCGCGCACCGCGAGCCAAGAGATTTCGCGGGGATTTCGACCCGGAGAGATCGGCGCGACCCGCGCCCGATTCAACTCCTACGTGAATCCAGCCGAATCAGCAGGCAGGGCGCGAAGCGCGGCCGAGGAGGGCGGAGCGACGTGATGGCGAATCCGGACGAGCTGAAGATGAACGAGAGCGAGCGCCTCTGGTGGTCACGGGTACGGGCGCGCGGATCTCTCTGGTATCTCGTCAACAAGGGGCTGGTGTTCCTCGTGCTCTACCCGCTGATCGGATGTTATGTGCTCGAGTGGGATTGGCATCCGAACCTGCTCGTCGAAGGTTGGGTCAGCGGGCTGATCGCGGGCGGCTTCGTCTGGATGCGCAAGGAGCTGCGCTACCGGTTCACCCTCGACCTCGAAGGCGACGTGGTACCCGGCACGGGAGACGAGTGACGGCTTTGCGTGAGAGGTCTCGATGACCGGACTGACGCTCCTGCTCGCGATCCTCGGCACGCTCGCCGTCTTCCTGACGACTTCGCCCGGTCGTGAGCTCCTGAAGCGGATCGGCTTGCGCGATCGGGTGCCGGGCGCCGCTTCCTCCGACAACGTCGAGTTCCTGCGTTCGGCCTGCGGTGGCGATCGCCAGGAAGTCGAGAGGCGGCTGTCGGTCGAGCGCGAGCGCTATCCCGATCTGACCGAGGCGGAGCATTATCGTCGGGCCATCCGGAAGGTCCTCGCAGAGCGCGCGGACTGATCTCTGGCAGGCCGCGCGATTCGCCGGGTCGAGCCGCGCGCCCGTGGCTGCACTTCCAGACCCTCGACATCCCGCAACGACTCCGTGGACGCGTTAGATTCCTCAAGGTGGAAAGCGCGCTCTTCGGCCATTTGAAGATCGACCCGTCGCTGCCGGCGTTCTCGCCCGAGCGGCGCGATGCGGCCATGGAATACGTCGGGCTCGCATGTCCCTGCGGCGGCGCGGCCTTCCACCTGTCTGGCTGGCCGCGCGTGGCGTCCGGGAGCGGTAGCTTCTTCTGGCGCAGCGTGGCGCGTGTCTGGCGGGAGGCGCGGCTGCCGATGCAGGACGGCGAGCCGGCGGAGTCGCCCTTTTTCCTGCCGCTCTTCGCGCGCTGTGATCGCTGTCTGCTGGAATCCGTGCTGCTCGACGGGCCGCTCGTCGTCGGTCAGTGGCCACTGGAGCAGCGATCCGAGCCGCGGGAATCCCTGCGCTGCCGGGCCTGTCGGCGCGGATCGGTCGAGATCGTGGTCGGGCGGGCCGCCGACCCGGCGTGTGCGTCGCGGGTCGACTTCGAGGTCGTGGCTCGATGCGTGACCTGTCGTCGCCAGGCACGCGTCGCATGGAGCGACGGGGGACGGCCGACGGCGCAGGAGATTCGTCTCGACCAGCTCTACGGGCGTCGATGAGCATCCAGCCCAACCGCGTCATCCAGCGGATCATCGAGCAGGTCGACCGGAGCGACTGGCCACCGCTCGAAGGCCGGATGGTCTGCTCGGTCCCGACCGGAGAGTTCCTGCGTTTCTATCGATCACCCCATCACGACCGTTATGCGACACCGCTGCATTTCTGGGTGCATGCGCTGCGAGAAGAGCTCGGAGCGACGGAGCATCGCGACGACCTGGTCGGCGTCGCCTGCCACGCGCTGGGTCGCAAGCAATCGCTCGAGGATTGGCTGGCCGAGCTGGCCGGGCTTCGGCTCGGCGCGGGCCGGAACGCGATCGATGCACTCGGGCTGTCCGCCTGGGTCGATGCGGGCCCTTCGGTCGAGATCTATCGGATGCTCGACAGCGATTGTCGGCGGTCGAGCGTCATCACGGATGCCTCGTCGATGATGTCGCATTTCTGGGGACACGGCTCGAGGTCGAGCTGGCGGAGGAGGACATCGTGCCAGGCCTGAAGAGGCGTCGACTGCTCGGCCTGATCGTCGTTGGCGTACTCGCGCAGGCGAGCTGCTCCGATCCAGACGCGGCGATCCTGGCGCGCCTCGGCGAGGGCGAGCAGATGCGATTTCGGAGGGGGCGGGAGGTCTCGATTCCGTGCTGGACCTGCCACGACCTGGCCGGCACCGTGAAGAAGGTCGGTCCGTCGCTGCTGGGCGTCTACGGTCGTCGATCGGGGAGGGCACCGGGCTACGAGGGCTCGGACGCGATGATCTCGGCGTCGATCGAGTGGGACGACCGCTCTCTCGGCGCGTTCCTGGCGAATCCAGGCGGCTTCGTGCCAGGCAATCGGATGGTTTCCCCGGGCGTGCGCGATGCGGCGGCCCTCGCGGATTTGCTCTTCTATCTCCGGCACGTAACGCGTCCGGGTGCGCGTTCGGAGGGCTCCGACTAGCTCGCGTGCGGACCCAGCCCGCGCAGCGGCGGGCGTGTCGGTCTCGGCTCGTCGCCTATGTTCCGAGAGCCAGCGCACACGGGAACGACAGTCGTCGGGGAGGATCGATGGACGCAGTCACTCGCAACGAAGCCTTGTCCCGTCGTTTTCGGGCGATTCGAAACGTCTCGGTGCGACTGTGCGAGACGCTCGGTCCCGAGGATTGCGCCGCGCAGTCGATGCCCGACGCGAGCCCCGCGAAGTGGCACCTCGCCCACACGACCTGGTTCTTCGAGACCTTCGTGCTGAAGCCGCAGGATCCGGGCTACGCGGTCTTCCATCCCCGCTTCGAGTATCTATTCAACTCCTACTACAACGCGGTCGGCGAGCAGTTCCCGCGCCCCGACCGCGGTCTGCTGACGCGCCCGTCCTTCGAGGAGGTCGGCCGCTACCGGATGCACGTCGAGCAGGCGGTGGTCGCGCTGCTCGAGGATCCGGGTCGACTCACGGAGGACGCCCTCGACATCGTCGAGCTCGGGCTGCACCACGAGCAGCAGCACCAGGAGCTGATCCTCACCGACGTGAAGCATCTGCTCGCGCAGAATCCGCTCGCACCGGTCTACCGCCAGACCAAGGAGCCCGCCGCGGTTCCGATCCGCTCGCTCGAATGGCGGGGCTATCCGGGAGGCCTGATCGAGATCGGGCGGCACGAGTCCGCGGGCTTCGGCTTCGACAACGAATCGCCGCGACACAAGGTCCATCTCGAGCCCTTCGCGCTCGCCTCCCGCCCGATCCGCAACGGCGAGTTTCTGGCCTTCATCGAAGACGGCGGCTACCAGCGGCCGGAGCTCTGGCTCTCCGAGGGCTGGGCGAAGGTGCAGTCCGAGGGCTGGCGGTGTCCGCTCTACTGGAAGCGAAGGGGCGATCGCTGGTCGAGCTTCACGCTCGCTGGCGAGCGGCCGCTCCGGACCGAAGAGCCGGTCTGCCACGTGAGCTTCTTCGAGGCGGACGCCTTTGCACGCTGGGCCGACTGTCGGTTGCCGACCGAGTCGGAGTGGGAGCACGCGGCCGAGGGCCAGCCGATCGAGGGCAACCTGCTCGAGGCAGGGCGCTTCCATCCGGACGCGGCGCCGGCCCGGACGGACCACGATGGGCCCGCGCAGCTCTTCGGAGACGTGTGGGAGTGGACCGCGAGCGCCTATGCGCCGTATCCGGGATACCGCCCCGCAGCCGGCGCCCTGGGCGAGTACAACGGCAAGTTCATGTCGAGCCAGATGGTGCTGCGGGGCGGATCCTGCGTTTCGCCGCGCTCTCATCTACGTGCGACGTATCGCAATTTCTTTCCGCCCGAAGCGCGTTGGCAGTTCAGCGGGATTCGTCTGGCGCGCGACGGCGTCTAGCCCGGGCATCACGACCGACTCCACTCACCGAGGCCACGAATCGCGCGGATTCGGGCTGGCCTCTCGACGTTTCGGGCCCTGCGTTCCATGATTGCGCCCGCCCCCGATGAACGCGAGAGCGCTCGGAGTCGCCGCGACCGGCGCGATCCGATCGAGGTGAGATGAGCACGCCCGAATCCGACCCGAGACTGACCTTCGCGCTGGCTCTGCTGGCGGGGATGCTGGCGCAAGCCATCTCGCGCCACCTGAGGCTCCCCGGCATCGTCCTGCTGCTGATCTCGGGCGTCGCCCTCGGCCCGGATGGGCTCGGCTGGGTGCAGCCGCGGGATCTGGGCGACGGCCTGTTCGCAATCGTGGACTTTGCCGTGGCGATCATCCTCTTCGAGGGCGGGCTCAATCTCCGCATGTCCCATCTGCGTCGCTCGGGCCTGGCGATCCGGCGGCTGATCACGTTGGGCGCCCTGGTGACGCTGATCGGGGGTGCGCTGGCCGTTCATCTCTGGCTCGGCTGGAGTGTCATGCAGTCCTTGCTCTTCGGCGGCCTGGTCGTGGTGACGGGACCGACGGTCGTGGGACCGCTCATCTCGGAGCTGCGGCTGAAGCCGAAGGTGGCGACCGTGCTCGAGGCCGAAGGCGTCTTGATCGATCCGATCGGAGCGATTCTGTCGGTGGTTCTCCTAGGCCTCGCGCTGTCGAACGATCCGGGCTCGCTGCTGCTCGAGCACGGCGGCGGCGGGCTGGCACGGATCGTAGCCGGGATGGTGCTCGGGGTGGTTGCGGGCTTCCTGTTGGCCCGTTCACTGCGGATCTCCAGACTGCTGCCCGAAGGACTCGAGAACGTCTTCGTGCTGTCGTCGGTGCTGCTGCTCTATGCGGGGTCGGAGTTCCTGCTGTCGCATAGCGGTGTGCTCGCCGTGACCGTGGCCGGCGTGGTCGTCGGCAACACGCCATCCTCGGTGGAGCGGGACCTTCGGGAGTTCAAGGATCAGCTGACGGTGATGCTGATCGGTCTGCTTTTCGTCCTGCTGGCCGCGGACGTCCGCTTCGAAGACGTTCGTGCGCTCGGCTGGGCCGGGCTCGGTGTCGTGGGCGCACTGATCCTGGTCGTCCGGCCGCTCGGGGTCTGGCTCTGCACGCGCGGGTCGGATCTCGAGACCGGAGATCGGCTCTTTCTGGCCTGGATCGCGCCGCGAGGGATCGTGGCCGCTGCGATCGCCTCCCTGGTGGCCGCCGATCTCGAGCGCGCGGGTCTGCCGGGCGGGACGGAGCTTCGCGCGCTGGTCTTCCTGACGATCGCCGTGACCGTCG
Organism: uncultured delta proteobacterium; assembly: GCA_963698485.1. Classification (GTDB taxonomy): domain Bacteria; phylum Myxococcota_A; class UBA9160; order UBA9160; family UBA4427; genus UBA4427. The sequence goes on from CAVORA010000021.1 coordinate 58,324, forward strand.
CGCTGGCGGGCTTGAGCGCGGGACTGGTGGGCAATCTGTTAGGCGTACGGCTGCGCAGCCGTGACATGGTCGCGATCCTGACGGCCCAGAGCCTGGGTCTGCGTCTGGGCGAGGAGCTGCGTCGTGGTGGCGTATCGGTCGTCTTCCTGGATTCGAATCCCGATGGTGTTCGGCGCGCGGAAGATGCGGGCTTCTCGGTGGTGTTCGGTGATGCGCTCCAGGAGACCGTGATGCAGCGAGCGCGCTTCGGCTTCGCGCGGACGGTCGTCGCGCTGACCGCGAACAAGACCCTCAACAGCGTCTTCGTCGCCCGGGCTCGCGAACGCTTCGGAGTTCCGAACGGGCTGGTGGCGACCTCGGACGCGGGGGTCGGTCTGGTCTCGGAGCAGGTGGGCAGCGGTCGGGCGAAGATCGCCTTCGAGGGCCCGCACGACGTCGAGCGCTGGGACGTTCGCGGTCGCCGGGGAGACGTCGGCGTCGAGTATTTCGTCTACACGCCCGTCGCGGAGTCGGAGCGGGTGGGGGAGACGACCGGGACGACGGCCTCGGGTGGCATGAGCGAGCGTTTCGTGATGCTGACCGTCGTTCGTGGAGGCAAGAGCTTCGTCGTGGACGGGGGCTACAAGTTCAAGGCGGGCGATCGCATAGCGGTGGCGATTCATCTGCCCGAGCGCGAGGACGCGCTGCGAGAGCTCGCGCAGCAGGGCTGGGCCCCGGCGCCGCCCGACGCGGATCCTTCAGAAGCGGGAGACGACGCCGAGTTCTCCGAGGCAAACGGCTCGGTCGCCGCATCGTCCGAGGCCGCGAATGCCTGAGCCGGGCGCGGCGTCGTTGCGGCGCCGGCGGATATTGCGTGGTGTGTGAAGATCTTCACGGTCGAGTAGGGTGGGGGAGACGATGCTTCGTCCTGCACCCACCGAGAATGAGGGCAAAAAGATGGACCGTCGCGAACTCCTCGGCAGCGTCTCGTTGTTCGCCTCCCTGGGCGACAAGGAGCTCGACCTCCTGCTCCAGGCCACCACGACCAAGAAGCTGAAGCCGAAGGAGGTGCTCTGTCGCAAGGGCGATCCGGGCAATCAGCTCTACGGGATCCTGTCGGGCTCCCTGAAGGTCACGACGACGGGCACCGATGGCAAGGACGTGATGTTCGGGCTGATGGGCCCGGGCGAGGTGATCGGCGAGATCGCGCTGCTCGATGGTGAAGAGCGTTCGGCGACCGTCACGGCGGTCGAGCCGACCGAGCTGCTGACGCTGCATCGGCGCGAGCTGACGCCCTTTCTCGAGAAGAATCCGCGCGCGGCCATCGCGCTGGCCAGCGTGCTCGCCGCCCGGGTGCGCCAGCTCTCCGATCGCGCCGAGGATCGACAGACGATGCCGCTGCCGGGCCGGATCGCGAAGCGATTGCTGTCGCTGTCGGAGCAGTACGGGAAGCGTCCGATCGTTGGTGGTCCCGTCGAGGTGCGGATGCCACAGCAGGATCTCGCAGATCTCGTCGGTACGACACGCGAGAGTGTCAACAAGCAGCTGCGCGCCTGGGAGCAGGAGGGCATCGTCGAGCTCGGCCGCGGCCGCGTCGTCCTGAAGCGCCCCGAATCCCTCGAGGCCGTCACCGCCATGTTCGAGCTGTAGAGCGCTCGCGCTACTGCGGGGTGTACTTGCGCAGCTTGCGTTGAAGGCTCTGGCGGTGGAGACCGAGGCGCCGGGCCGCCTGCGAGATGTTGCCTTCGCATTCGGCGAGCACGAACTCGATGTACTCGCGCTCGTGTCGATAGAGGCTCTGGAATTCGTCCGGGATCGGGACCTCGCCCTCCTCGTCTTCCTCTTCGTGGAGCGCGCGCTCGACCTGATCGACGTCGGTCGGCTTCATCAGGTAGCCGACGGCGCCGAGCTTGGTCGCCTTGACGGCCGTCGCGATGCTTCCGTAGCCCGTGAGGACCACGATCCGCGCGTTGGGACAGCGGGCGAGGATCCTCTGCAGCGCGTCGAGCCCCGAGTCGGCGCCCAGTCGGAGATCCACGACTGCGAAGTCGACGTCGAGATTCTTCATTGCCTCGAGCGAGGCTAGATCGCGCGCGCGCTGGACGTCGTACCCGCGGTCGCGCAGCTCCGAAGCCAGGGTCTCGGCGAAGCGGTCGTTGTCCTCGACGATCAACAGCGAACGTCCCTCGCCGTCGCCCGGGGTGGCTTCCGAACTCGGGGGAATCTTGTGGGGCGAGAGATCAGCCATTCTGGGGCCTCCAATCGGGAGCGGGGATGGTGACGGGGCCTGGGGTCTCCGCGGCCGAGGCCGAGGGCACCATGGGAAACGAGATCCGGGCCACCGCGCCGCCGAACTCCCGGTCGTCGAGGGTCAGCTCGGCGCCGATGGCCTCGGCGAGCGAGTGGACATAATAGAGACCCAGTCCGACGCCCTCGGGCTTGGTGGTCACGAAGGGCTCACCGAGGTGCCGACGCACCACCTCGGGCCAACCCGATCCCCGGTCCTGCACCGCGAGCTCCGCCCGGCCCGCGCTTCGGGTCAGCACGATCTCGACCTCGCCGGTGATTCCGCCCGACTCGATCGAGTTGTCGACGAGGTTGATCAGCGCCTGTGAGAAGGCCACCGGCGGAATCAGCACACGCTTCGGGCCGCGGCCATCGCTCAAGAATCGGATCGTGGCGTCTTCGTGGACGCGGCCGACGCTCTCGCAGACCTGCCGGACGAGCGACTCGAGGTCGACGACCTCGAGTGACAGACGATCGGGCTGCAGCTGTGAGCCGGCCATGTGACGCAGGATGTCGCCGCAGCGCTCGAGCTCCTCGATGGCGGTTCTGAGGTCGTCGTCTTCGGAGAGATCGTGTGCTCGGCCGACGCGGGCGAGTCGGAGCTGCGCCGTGTTCAAGGGGGTCGCGAACTCGTGGGAGAGTCCGGCTGCCAGCGCGCCCACCGCACGCAGACGATCGATGCGTGTCCGACGCTCCTTGGCTTCGGCGAACCACACCTTCATGCTGTCGAGGGTGCTGGAGAGCCAGGCCGTCAGGATCCAGAAGACGAGCGCGACGACGATCTGGGCCGGGAAGAGGATATTGGACGGCACCAGCGCCCCCGCGAGCCCCGGCGGAATATGGCTGTTGAACTGGATGATCCCGAGGCTGGCGATCAACAATCCAAAGAAGACGAGCCCGAGCCGCCCTTCGAGCAGCAATGCGCCGAGCACGGAATGGACGAGCAGGATGGGCACCATCGGATTCCAGGCGCCGCCGGTCAGGATCAGGAGCGCCGAGAGCCCGAGGATGTCGGCTCCGAGCTGGACCATCAGATGGGCGGGGCTGCCCTTCGTTCCGCGGCGGAGGCCGATCCAGGTTCCGATGTTCAGGATGGCGAGGGTGGCCACGACCGCCGAGAAGAGCGGCAGCATCTCCGGCTCGAGGACCTGGAACTCGAGTGCCGGGATGATCGAGAGGATCTGTGCGGTGATCGCGACCCAGCGCAGCCGCACGACCCAGGCGAGCTTGGCGGTGCTCTGCTCGGGATCGGCAGTGATCGGCGGGTCGAAGAAGGATCGGAAAGTGTCGAACATGTGGGCTTCCGCCAGCAAAGTAGCAGTCTACCCGCCCAGCGACCTCGCGGCTGGAACCCGCGTTCAGCGCACGATGCGTCATCGAGCCGCGCCGGCCTCAAGCGTCTTTCCGAAAGAACCGACGAGCCAAGAGGCCCAGCTCTTCGAGGATCCGGGCATGAAGGGAGTCCAGATGCTTCGGATCGTCGTCCTGACGAGCCTTCTCCTCCTGCACGCGAGCGCAGTCCGCGCCGGCGAGTACGAGAGCGGCTTCGGCTTCGGGATCAGCGTTCCCGACGTCTGGCTCGTGCTGACGCGCAGCGAGGTCGCCAGGAATGCGTCGGCGTTCATGGACGAGGACGGTGACCGCTTCGGGTCGGTCCCGCCCGAGATGCGCCGAGTCGTCTTCAATCGGGTCGAAGCCGGCGAGCTCGAGATCTTCTATCGCCGCGAGGGCAGCGCGGAATCCTTCGTAGACAACGTGAACATCATGACCCAGCCGGCCGATCTGCCCGGGAGCGCGCATCAGGTCGAGGGCGTCTGTCGCATCCTGCCCGCTGAGTTCTCCCGCGTCTTCGGAAGGCCCATCGGAATGGACAGCTGCGAGATGCGTGAGCTGATGGGGAGGCCGGCGCTGTACCTGCAATTCGACGGAGCGATTCCGGGAACGACTACGTTGCAGTACCAGCTCCAGCGTCGCGTGGGCGAGACGCTGGTGCTGACGGCCACCGCGGCGAGGTCCAACCTGGCGAGGCTGCAGGGCGAGTTCGAGGAGATGGTCGCCTCGATCCGGATGCATTAGGCGGACGCGCCGCGACGGCGCTCAAGAGGTCCGAACGCTCAGCTCCTCGAGCGGCCGACGGCTGGTGCGGCCGACCCAGAAGACCAACATCCCGGCGACGCCGCCGAGACCCGCGGCGAGCCCCCACCAGATCCCGACGATTCCGAGGCCCAGCGGGAACGCCAGCAGATAGGCGAGGGGAAGACCGATGGCGTAGAACCCGATCAGGTTCACGACCGCGCCCGCCTCGGGTCGACCCATGCCGCGCATCAGTCCGGCGCCCACGACCTGGACGCCGTCGGCGATCTGGAACGCACCGGCGATCGGCAGCAGCGTCGCGGCCAGGGCGACGACGGCGGGCTCGGCGCCATAGAGCCGCGGAAGCACGTCGCGAAAGACGATGAAGCTCACGGCCGCGATCGTCATCACACCGCCCCCCATCAGGAATCCCGTTCGGCAGGCGACCCGGAGCTGATGGGCATCGCGGCGGCCGATCAGATTGCCGGCCCGGGCACTGGCTCCGATCGACACGCCGAGCGGGACCATGAACGTGAAGGCCGCCATGTTCATCACGATCTGATGGGCGCCGAGCTCGAAGACGCCCATCCAGCCGACGAAGATCATGGCGACGGTAAAGGCGTTCGCCTCGAGTGCCATCTGAACTCCGACCGGCAGGCCGAGCGCCGCATAACGAGCGAGTCCCTGCCGTTCGATCGATCGCCGATCCCAGGCCCGCCAGGCGCCCTCATGGAGACGGAAGCGCAGGATCCAGATCCAGAGCATCAGGGGCAGCAGGACGTTGCTGAGCCCCGTGGCAATGCCGGCTCCGACCAGCCCCAGCGCCGGAAAGCCCCAGTGTCCGAAGATCAGCAGCCAGTTGAAGAGGACGTTCAGCGCGTTGCAGACGAACATCACCCACATGGCAGGGCGCGTCAGCGTCCGACCCGACAGGTATTGCCTGGCCGCCACGAAGAGGTTGAATCCGAGCGCGCTCGGAAGTCGAGCGAGCATGTAGGCCCCTGCGAGCTCGGAAACCGCCGGGTCCTGGCCGAGCAGGACGAGCACGTCCGCCGTTCCGAGCCAGAGGATCGCCAGCGGGATCGAGATCAAGGTCGCGACGATGAGACCGCGTTGCAGGGCCAGTGCGACGCCCTCGTTGTCCCCGGCGCCATGCGCCTGGCTGACCAGGGGATCCATGCCGTGGATGATCCCTTGTGCCAGCGATCCGGAGGACCAGGCCCAGGTCGAGGCGATCGCGACCGCGGCGAGCTCGGGCGCGCCGATGCGCGCGACCATCATCGTGTCGATCACGCCCATCGTCATCATCCCGACCTGCGCTGCCGCGATCGGCGCCGAGAGCCTGAAGAGCGTGCGGAGCTCCGCCGCCGTCGCGGTCGGGCCGCGGGGCGAAGCCACAGAGGGGTCGGAGTCAGAAGTCGGAGCAGGGGACATCGACGCCTCGGCGAGGGGAGCAACGAACGGATGCGACGGGTTAGCCTACCGGTCCGTTCGACAGCATGCGATCGTTCGGACGCCTGTGACCGGAGGAAGAAGCCCATGTCCGAGAAGAGATTGCATCACGCCGCGTTCACGCGCGGACTCATGGCCCTGCTCGCGCTGGGAGTCTTTTTCGGATCGCCGGAAGCCGCGAGCGCCCACGGCCCGACGATCGAGATCACTCATCAGGAAATGAAGCCGGCTCTGCTGAACCTGTTCGTCGGAACGACGGTGCACTTCTCCAATACCGTCACGATGCCGGGCGGGCATATCGTCGTGGACGAGGGCGGTACTTTCGAGAGCCCGCCGCTCGAGAAGCCTGGCGACGGCTGGCACTACACGTTCGAGAAGGAAGGCGTGTACGACGTCTACTTGAAGCAGCATCCGAAGACCCGTGCCCGGATCAACGTCGTCCCCAAGAAGAACTGACGCGGCAGCCGGACCCGGCGCCTAACACGGTGCGATCGGTGCGGAGCAGATGGACCGAAGAGAAGGTCGGGTCAGTCCTGGCCGGTGAACATCGCGAAGAAATCGCCAACCGAGGCGCTCATCCGTTCAGGGTCCAGGAGCAGGTCGTAGGTGACGGGCGTGGCATTCGGTGCCCTGGGGCCGGACTTGTCATCGGCCGACTCCTCCCCGAATTCCTCGATGCGGCGATAGAGGGCGTCCCAGACGTCCTGGGGGTCTTCCATGTCGATCTCGATCGTGAGCTTGGCCATCGGACCTCCTGCTCTCGGTCGCACTCCCCGGGACGGGGCGAAGCAAGCCTCGCTCGCGACCGCGTACCACGTGAACAGGCTACGGGATAAAGCGGTTTCCACAACAGAGCGCTGGATGGCCCGCTTGGGAAGCGCTCGGCGAAGCCGCGTGGCGTGCCTTTGATTGATCGAACAATCAATGAAAGAATCCGGTGTGCTGCGACACATTCGTTTCTGACGTCCCCTCAGGAAACTAGATTCCCCGATCTGTCGCAATTTCGGGTAGTCTGGAAGACATGACCGACACGCCCGCTTCGAAGCTCTCGACACTGACGGCTGGAAAGCCAAAGCCCGGGACCCGCGCCGAGCTCGCGGAATCCGCCCTCTTGAGGGAGCCCGATGCTTCCGGCGCGACGGGCTCAGCCGCCGATCGGGCGAACGAGCCAGCCGATCGGCCGGATCCCAGTGACGAGGTGCTCGTCGATCAGGCGGGCCGGCCGCTCGGACCCCGGGCACTCCGGACGCGGCGTAAGATCCTGGAGGCGACGGTCGGGCTGCTGGCCGAGAAGCCGATGCGCGACATGCGCGTGATCGACATCGCGCGTCGGATCGGATCCTCCCCGGCCACCTTCTACCAGTATTTCAAGGACGTCGAAGACGTCGTGCTGCATCTTGCCGGACAGATGAAGGAGAGCACGCCCGAGCTGGTCGAGCTGATCGCCGGGGACTGGGAAGGTCGCGCCGGCCACGAACGCGGCCGAAAGATCGCGAACCTGGTCATCGAGCATTGGGAGAAATACGCGCCGGTCCTGCGCGCCAGGAACAATGCTTCGGACGAAGGGAATCTGCCGCTTCGAGCCGAACGCATGGCCGCGATGATGCCGCTGGTCGAGGCCTTTCGTCTGGCGATCGTGCGCGCACAGACCGCCGCCGATCGCGCGCCGATCTCTCGCGACGCAGACGAATGGGACGTTGGCAGCATCGACCCGCTGGTCGGCGCCACCGCGATCACGTCCTGCCTCGAGCGTCTCTCGATGTATCACGGCTGGATCGGTGAGCTCGGGGGCTCACGCGAAGCGATCGTCGAGACGACGGCCTCGCTGATGCAGAGCCTGCTGACGCCTCGCCGCTGATCCGCTTCGGGTCGGGGATTAGGGTGGCGACGGGGAGTGCCGGTGGGCTCGCCGAGCGGGCAGGACGCGCGATTCAGGAATCGTTGCGGTCCGACTCGAAGAGCGACTCGTCGACCGAGATCGGCGTCTGCGTCCGCAGCGTCGTGAGGTAGGCGCGCAGCGCCTCGTCCCCTCTCCGCCGCTTCAGGTCCTGACGCACGAGCGCGTCGATCTCGGAGAGCGAAGGCACGATCGCGGGCTCGCGCTCGAGCGCGCTCGCAATGTAGAGGCCGCCACCGCTCTCGATCGGCTGGCTGAAGCGTCCCGGCTCGAGCTGCATGATCGCCTCGAGGATCGATGGGCCCGTGTAGTCGCGCACCTTGCTGGCGGGGAGCAGCGTGTCGGGCACAGGCGAGACCTGCTCGTCTCCGAGCGCTTGCTCGACCTCGTCGACCGGCTGTCCCGCCCGGAGTCGCGACAGGGCCTCGGCGGCCCGGGCTGCGGCCGGCCCGCGCGGATCCGAATCGCCGCGCCGCGTCGAGAAGTAGATCGTCCGCGCGCGCAGACGTCCGGGGCGCGTGAAGAAGTCGATGTTCTCCTCGTAATGCTGCTCCACCTCGCGATCGCTCGGCTCCTGCGAGTCGACCTCGGAGACGATCGAGTCGATCAAGCCGGAGGTCAGCTCGCCGCGCACGCGCCGATCGATCACCGCGAGGCCGAGGTCGAGCGCGCGCTGGACCAGCAGCTCTTCGTCGATCATGCGGTCGAGCACGCGACGTCGCATCGCGTCGTCGATCGGGCTTCGGAGATCCCCTTCGACGCCCGCCAGCACGCGCTCGTAGTCGACGCGGCGGATCGTCCGGTCGCCGACCACCGCAGCGATCTCTCTCGGCAGGGCAACCTGCTCGGCCCGTCGCTCGAGCAGGCCGAAGGTGGCGAGCCCGAGGCCGATCGCGGCGCCGGCCAGGAGCAGCCAGACGGGGGTCAAGGCGGGGGCTGTGTCGGGCTTCTTCAGGGCTCTACTCCTCGGGCTGCCGGCTGGCAGCACGCGGCTCCGTCGGGCCAATCGCGGCACGGAGCGCCGCAGCATACCCCAGGCATCGGCTGGACCGGCGTCGGCCGAGGCTTCGCAAGCGCCTGGCTTCGTTCGCACCGCGTCGCCGGTCAGACTAGATTCCACGGGTCTTCCGACCGAGGAGCACACAGTGTATCTGAACCTGGGATCGATTCTGCTTGCCAACGCCAACGAGATGCCGGACGCGACCGTTCTGCGGGCGGGCGACCTCGAGCTCACGTACGGCGAGCTCGATCGTGCCGCGCGCGGCGTCGCGACCAGTCTGCGGGCGCGCGGCGTCGAGCCGGGAGACAAGGTCGCGCTGCTGGTTCCGAACGTGCCCGAGTTCACGATCGCCTATTTCGGCATCCTGTACGCCGGGGCCACGGTCGTTCCGATCAACGTGCTCGCCGCTGCGCCGGAGGTCGAGTACTTCCTCGAGGATTCCGGTGCGCGCGTCTTGATCGTGCATCCGCTCTTCGAGGAGGCCGGCCGCAAGGGCGCCGAGGCCGCGGGGGCGTCGGTGTTGCGGGCAGTGCCGGGCGAAGAAGAGGACTCGATCGGCGCTCTGTCCCTGGCCGATCCCATCGACGAGCCCCATCCGACTTCGCCGCAGGACACGGCCGTGATCCTGTACACGTCGGGCACGACCGGAAAGCCGAAGGGCGCCGAGCTCACGCACTCGAATCTGCTGCTCAACTGCGCCGTCGTCGTGCCGAAGCTGATGCCCGAGGGCCGCAAGCGCCACCGCGCGCTGGCCACGCTGCCGCTCTTCCATTCCTTCGGGCAGACGGTGATCCAGAACGGAATGATCGCGACGGGTGGCTCGTTCACCCTGCTGGCGCGGTTCACGCCGGAAGACGCCTTCGAGCTGATCGAGCGCGATCGGCTGACGATCTTCGCGGGTGTCCCGACGATGTATTTCGCGCTGCTCCATCATCGCGCCGATCGCGCCCACGACGTCTCGAGCCTCGAGGGGTGCATGACGGGCGGGGCGCCGATGCCCGTCGAGGTCATGAACGCCTTCGAGGAGAAGTTCAACGTGGCGATCCAGGAGGGCTTCGGCCTCTCCGAGACGTCACCCATCGCGAGCTTCAATACGCTCGACAAGCCGCGCAAGACCGGCTCGATCGGCTATCCCGCCTGGGGCATCGAGATGTGCATCATGGACCCGGACGACGTGCCGCTGCCCGACGGCGAGCGGGGCGAGATCTGCATCCGCGGACATAACATCATGAAGGGTTACCTGAACCGGCCCGAAGCGACGCGCGAGACCCTGAAGAACGGCTGGTTCCACTCGGGTGACATCGGCTACCGGGACGAAGACGGATGTTATTTCATCGTCGATCGCAAGAAGGACATGATCCTGCGCGGCGGCTTCAACGTCTATCCACGTGAGGTCGAGGAAGTCCTCTACGAACATGAAGACGTCGTCGAGGCTGCGGTGATCGGCATTCCCCACGAGAGTCATGGCGAAGAGGTGAAGGCGGTCGTCGCCCTCGGACCCGACGCCAAGGCGAGCTCCGAAGACCTGATCGCCTTCTGCAAGGATCGTCTCGCCGCCTACAAGTATCCGCGCATCGTCGAGATCGTCGCCGAGCTGCCCAAGGGACCGACCGGCAAGATCCTGAAGCGCGAGCTCCGCGACGCCTGAGTCTCCGCGCGCTCGCGTCGCGCTCGAGGCTCGTTGCGTCGCTGCCGTGGATGGGCCTCTTCTCCCACTCTGAACTTTCGCTTTTTCTTCGCGAAACGTGACCGATTCTGTCACGCGCAGCGCCCAAGCTGTCGGAGTCGGGCGCACTCGCTCCCCAAGACCTGGGCGCCCGCCACAGGGACCTGTCCCTTGAACGTGCCGATCCGGCACGTAGCGAGTGGGTATAGGCAGTAGGTAGGCAGTAGATAGGCAGAGCAGTAGGCAGGTAGATAGGCAGTAGATAGGCAGTAGAGGGGGAAGAAGGAGGAGTCTCCGGCATGAAGCGACTCGACTCGACGATCGACACGGGGAATCTCGATGGGCTGGCGACTGGGCGCAAGGACGGGCGCAAGGACGGGCGCAAGGATGGGCGCCAGGGCAGGCGCCAGGACAGGCCCAGCGCGAGCCGGCGTCCGCGCCGCAAGAAGGCCGCTCGCTCGAGCAACAGCTATCTGAGCCCCGGCCGCTCGCTCGGAAGCGAACGGGATCGCCAGCGACTGCAGGACCGCAATGCCGCAGAGCGGCGCCGGGTCGAGCGCATGCTGGCGGAGGCTCCCTCTCCGACGAAGATGCCCTCGAGCTGGAGTTCCTCCCGGTCGTCCGGATCGCCCGCCCTCCCGTCCCGTCCGAGCCCGGCCAGGCTGCGCGCGCTGCCGACCGCTTCGGCCTGGGCTTGTCCGGTCTGTGCGAGCGGGAAGATCGTCCGGGACGAGGTCGCCCACGCAGGAACGCTCCGGCTCTCCGAGTGCCTGCATTGTGATCATCGCTGGACCGAACGCACGCGCGGCCGCTGGTCGGAGCTCGGCGATCGGATGAGCGGGCGCGAGAGACGTCCCACGAAAGCGATCGCCGAGCCGGGCTTCGTGCGGACGGTGCCAACGGCTCACTAGCGCTCTTCGCTGCCGCGCTCGCGATGCGCGGGCTGGCCCCATCCCCATGGCTGCCTCGGCAGAGCGTGGCATCGCCGGGCGGTGCGACGTGATACGTTGAACGCCATGCGGCTCCTTCTCTACACGGGCAAGGGCGGCGTCGGCAAGACGACGACAGCCGCTGCGACCGGGGCCTATGCGGCCCGGCGCGGGCTGCGAACCCTCGTGCTCTCGGCGGATTCGGCCCATAGCCTGGGTGACGTGCTGGGGGAGCGGCTCTCGGGGATGCCGCGTGGGGTCGCACCGGGCTTCGACGCGCTCGAGGTCGATGCCAGGCAGATCGTCGAGAAGCATTGGGGCAGGGTCCGCAGCTATCTGGTCGAGCTGCTCCGATACCAGGGCATCGACGAGGTGGTCGCCGAGGAGCTCGCGCTGCTGCCCGGCGCCGAGGAGCTCGCGACACTGGTCTGTGTCGACGAGTACGCCGAGAGCGGCGACTACGACCTGATCGTCGTCGACTGCGCGCCGACCGGAAGCACTCTGCGTCTCGTGACCTTGCCCGAGGTCGCGACGAGCAGCCTGCGCTGGCTGCTGCGGATCCAGCGCGCCACGGCCCACGTCGCGGAGCCGCTCGCCCGGGCGCTCGTCGGCGCGCCGCTGCCTTCGTCTGCCGTCTACGCCGAGGCCGACCGGCTCTTCTACAAGACGCTGCATCGGCTGCGCGCGCGACTGCTCTCGCGTGACACGAGCGTGCGTCTGGTCGTGACGCCGGAGTCGATGGTGATCGACGAGGCCCGGCGGTCGCTCACCGATCTCAGTCTCTTCCAGATCGCGAGCGACGCGGTCGTGATGAACCGGATGCTGCCGGAGGAGGCGCTGCGCGAGGCCTTCTTCGAGGGCTGGGGCCGCGCGCAGGCGGAGCGGCTGCTCGAGGTCGAGGCCTCGTTCGCGCCGATGCCGTGTCTGATTGCGCCGCTCCAGGTCGACGAGGTGCGCGGGGTCGAGGCGCTGGCCGACCACGGCGCGACGCTCTTCGGCGCGCGCGATCCGGCGGCGCGGCTCGGTGAGTCGCTGCGTCTTCGCTTCGAGCGAGACGCGGATGGCGCGCGTGTGCGGCTGCCGCTGCCCGGGGTCGACCCTTCGACGCTCGAGGTCGCGCGGGTGGCCGACGAGCTGGTCATCGGAGTCGGCGGACGCCGCCGGAAGATCGCCCTGCCCGCCGGCTTCGCGAAGCTCGAGGTGGAGCGGGTCGCGCTCCGCGACGGGCAGCTCGTCGTCTCGTTCAGCGCGGCGGATGCGCCGTCCTCGACCGGCGCCTCGAGCGGGGCTGCTCCCGGCGCTTCGACGACTGGCTCGGCGGTCCCCCCGCCCGGTGTCGCGCCATGAGGGTGTTGCTGCATACGGGCAAGGGCGGCGTCGGCAAGACGACGCTTGCGCTCGCGACGGCGCTCGGCGCGGCCCGCCACGGCCATCGCGTCTGCGTGCTCTCGACCGATCCTGCTCACAGCCTGGCCGACGCGCTCGGCGTTCCGGTCGGCCCCAGCGCGCGCCGCATCACCGACGACGTCTGGGCCCGGGAGATCCACGCGCAGGTCGAGCTCGATCGTGCCTGGTCGAGCATCCAGAGCTGGCTGCGCGAGCTGATGCGGGACGAGGCGGACGAGCTGGTGGCGGAGGAGCTGCTGGCGTTTCCGGGGATCGAGGAGCTGGTCGCGCTGCGTGCCGTGCGGGAGGTCGAGCAGACCGGAGACTTCGACGTCTGCGTCGTCGACTGTGCGCCGACCGGGTCGACCATGCGCATGCTGCGCTTTCCGGACGCGCTGCGGATCTTCATGACGCATTTCTTCGAGCTGGAGCGCAAGGGCGCGCGGCTGCTGCGACCGTTGGTGCGCGGCTTCGAGGCGGGACGGCTGCTGCCGCGGGAGGAGTTCTTCGACGCCTTCGAGCGGCTCTACGAAGAGATCGACGACGTGCAACGGATCCTGCTCGACACCGAGCGGACCAGCGCGCGCCTGGTCGTCAACCCGACCCGCGTCGTCGTCGACGAGACCCGCCGCTCCTTCGCCTATCTGTCGCTGTACGGGATCGCGACCGACGCGGTGCTCGTGAACCGCATCCTGCCCGAAGCGGCGGGGGGCGGCTATTTCAGCCGCTGGCTCGAGCGTGAGCGCGAGGAGCTGGCGACCATCGCCGAGAGCTTTCCGGTGCCGATTCGGCGGGTGTCGCTGCGTCCGACGGAGGTGATCGGGGTCGAGGCGCTCGAGGCGCTGGCGCTCGACCTGTTCGGCGATCAGGATCCCGCGGCGCGGCTGGCGCCCGGGCGTCCGATCCGGATCCGTCGGGCCGGCGGCCGGACGCGCCTCGAGATCGACCTGCCGGGGATCGCGAAGGAAGAGATCGACGTGATGCTGAAGGGCGCCGACCTGCATCTGCGCGTGCGCGACGGGCGGCGCTCGATCAGTCTGCCCGACTCCCTGGCCGGTCGCGCGATCGAGCGCGTGCGGCTGCGCGCGCCGGTGCTCGAGATCCTGTTCTCCGAGGGCTGAGGGCGACGAGTCGACTCCCGGGCGCCCGGGTCGGCGGGGGCGGCGGGATTCGGACGGGGGCTAGGCTTGGGCCGTGGAAGAGGACCCGATGACGCATGGGATGTCGCCTGAATCGCTCTCTGGCGCCAACGCCTCGCTCTGGTCGCATCCGCGCGTGCACGGCTCGCGAGAGACGTTGGGCGAGCTGCAGCCGCGGCGGATCGTGAGCCTGGTCCCGAGTCTGTCCGAGGCGCTCGCGGTGCTCGGGCTGGGGGATCGGCTCGTCGGTGTGACCGAATATTGTGTCCATCCAGCGGGCGCCTTCGACGGGCTGCCGACGCTGGGCGGCACGAAGGACGCCGACTTCGAGGCGATCTCGGCGCTGTCGCCCGACCTCGTGATCGCGAATCAGGAAGAGAACACGCCGAGGGTCGTGCGCAAGCTGGCGGATCACGGCATCGACGTCTGGGTGACCTATCCGCGCAGCGTGCGGGAGGGGGCCAGGCTGCTGGCGGATCTCGCGGCGGTGCTGGGAGCGAGCGACGAGGCGATCGAGCGGCACGTGACCCCCGTCGCTCTAGCGGTCGACGCCGCCGAAGCGCGCCGGCGCGCGGAGGCCGCGGGCCGCGCAGGCTCGCGCAGGGACCCGCGCGCTCCGGAAGACCCCCGACCCCGCGTCTTCTGCCCGATCTGGCGTGACCCCTGGATGACGGTCGGGCCCGACACCTATATCCACGACATGATCGAGCTCTGCGGGGGCCGGAATCTCTACGGCGATCCCCCGGCTCGGTCGGGCGGCCGGCCCGAGAGCGATCGTCGCTACCCGATCGTCGACCTCGACGAGGTCCTGGCCGCCCAGCCCGACGTGATCCTGCTGCCGGACGAGCCCTACGCCTTCGACGCGGCGGATGCGCGCCGGCTTTCGCAAAGCGAGACCCCCGCCGCCCGGGCGGGGCGCATCCATTTGATCGACGGCACCCTCGTATCGTGGTACGGTCCGCGCATCGCCGAGGCAATTCGGGCACTTGCGGCGATTTTTGCGAACCCGTGAAAATCCTGGCCCGGGACTTCGAGCGCGTATTTCGGGAGACTCCGGGGGTGCTGGGGGGCGCCGCCATGAGCCACGGGCGTGGCTTTGCTGGGAGGTCGGACCGACGGGTCGACCCGCTGACCATCGATCGGTGGGCAGCGTGATTCCGAGCGGGTGGAATCGGGTCCGGCCCGCCGCCCCCGTTGCTCGGCGATGCTCAGCCATAGGCAACTTCCTCGCAGATCCGGATCAAGATGAAGCGGACCTCTCCCGATAGGGAGATGAATCGCTCGCGCATTTTCGCTGCCAACCGGCTGATCGAGTTGGGAGTCTGTGACGAGAGAAGGCGAGTTGGCGTGGCTCTGTACGGGGGCGACGACTCGGATTTCGGGTGCTGAGGGAGGTGCCAGGCGAAATGACGAAGCAATCTGCCAATCGATTCGGAGGCGGGCGCAGACCCGACCTTCGAAGCTCGAGGGGGCGACGCGGGATCGGGATCCTGTGTCTCGTCGTCGGGTTGCTCGCGAGCGCCGTTCCGGCGTGGGCGGCCGAAATCGTGGAGGTGCGCGTAGGGAGACATCCCGGGTTCACGCGCGTCGTCTTCGAGCTCGACCGCGCCGCCGGCTATCGCATCGAGCGATCCGATCCCTCGAAGGAGAGGGCGGGCCTGGTGGTCTCCCTGGAAGCCAGCTCGATTCCCCGCAAGATCGATTCGGGCAAGGCCCTGATCGAGCAGGTCTCGGTCGAGCCGATGGGCGCTCGCTCGATCGCGCGCGTGCGACTCGCGAAGGATGGACTCCGGCTGAAGGAGATGATCCTCACGAATCCGCCGCGCATCGTGCTCGACGTGCTGAGCGATACACCGCCGGCGCCCGTCGTGGCGAAGGCCTCGCCGACCGTCGCGAAGCCCAAGCCGACCGTTGCGCCGACCGTTGCGAAGTCCAAGCCCGTCGTGGTCGAGAGTCAGCCGGCTCCTGCTCCGGATGCGGCGCCCTCGCGAGAGCAGGCGGCGACTCCGGACCGCAAGCCGGTCCAGCAGACCGCAGCCGCCCCGATCGGGCGGACCGAGCCGACGCGTCGCGCGGAAGCGCCTCGCGACAACGCAGCCGCGACTGCTCTCGCCGAAGCGAAGGCGCTGGCCGTCGATCAGGCCGCCGAGCTGGGGGACAACGTCGAGGATCTCTTCGGAGACGATCCGCAGCGCGAGCTGGACGAGCCTGCTTCGGCCCTCGGTGCCGCCGAGGAGCTCGCCCGGATGCGCGCGTCGCAGGACGGTGCTGGTCGCACGTCACCGGTCCAGAAGGCGGCCAAGCCGCAGCCTGCGCCGCAGCCGATCGAGAAGCCGGGTGCCAAGCCGACGCCGCGGCCGATGGTGGCCAAGTCGAAGTCCTCGGACGAGGGCGGAGGCTGGCTGACCTGGGCGCTCGCGGGTGCGGGGGCGATCGTGCTGGTCGTCGGAGGTCTGTTCGTGGCGCGCCGACGCAGCGCGTCGGCCGAGGGCTACGACGACTCTTCGGAGGACTCGGGCTATGTCGACGATGACGACATGGCGATCGCGCCCATCGACGAGAATCCCTTTGGCGGGCTCGCGGGAAGCGCATCCGGCAAAGGCGATTCGAGCAAGATGTCAGGCGGACCTTCGGAGGTCACCGTGCCGCCGATGATGACGGGCGATGGAGACACGACGATCGTGTCCGTCGCGGATGAAGAGAAAGAATCGGAGTCGGTCGTGTTCGATGACTCCGCGGAAGGGGAAACTGTCATGGACGATATGGAAGTGATCTCGCGAGACCAGGTGAACGAGAGCCTCGGAGGCGGCATGCCGGGTGCAATGGGCGGGATTCCCGAGGAGTTCCAGCAGATGATGGCCGAGATGAGCCGCCGCATGGAGGCGCTCGAGAGCCGCTGTGACGAGCTGGTCGACGCGCGGGATCGCCTGGAGCGACAGGTCGCCGCGCAGACCGAGGAGCTGCGCGTCCAGCGCGCCGCGATCGCTCGCACCCAGCGCGCCGTGCGCAACCTCGGTCGACCCGAGGGCGAAGAGCCGGAAGCGACGGAGCCCGCCTTGCGGGATCCGAACCAGCCGACCTCGTAACGCGTCGAGCGACTGGCGCAGGCGAGTCGACATGACACGAAGAAAAGCGAACGCGCGCCTTGCTTGCAGGGCGCGCGTTCTCGTCTCGGCGATCGTCTCCGACGTCGATCGCGCGACGCGAGCCATCGGCTCCGACTCAGACCCCGAGCAGCATCGCCCCCAGCGCCCCGGCATGCCCGCTATGCGGCAGCACGATCGACTCGAGGCCCATCATCGGCGCGAGCTGCTGCAGGGTCTCGACCAGCCGGGGATTGCGCGAGAGGGTCGAGCCGCCGTAGACGATGCGCGAGACGTTTGCGGCGCGCGCCTGCGCGATCGAGAGCAGCGCGACGTTCTCCGCGACGAGCGCCAGCAGCGCGTCCGCGAGATCCTCGGCGCGCGGCGTCACCCCGGGCGCGCGCATCAGCTTGCCAAAGGACGAGGCGGTCGCGTCCGCCATCAACGGGATGTCGAGCTCCGGATACACGTCCGAGATCAGCAGATCGACCCGCCGCCGATCACCGCGTGCCGCCAACGCCATCAGCTCGTCGTGGCTCTCGCAGTCGGTCAGCGCGAGCCCGAGGCCGAGCGCCGTTCCGCCTCCGAGGGCCGTTCCGCCAACGCGCTCGACGCCTTCCGGCGAGACCCGCAGCGCCGACGTCCCCGTGCCGATCGACACCAGCAGGTAGGGCGCTTCGTTGGCGAGCCCGAGCCGCTCGAGCATCGCCCCCGCCCCGCGACCCCAGGCCTCGAACTCGATCGGGTTCGCGACCCGGCGATCCGGCCCGCCGAGCTCGGGTGTGGCGGCGATCCCGGCGAGCAGCGCCGCCCCGCCGCTGCCCGTGACGCCGATCTTCTCGGGGGCGAGCCGCACGAGCAGCGCGAGCACGCGCTCATGCGAGGGCGAGGTCCAGGTCCCGAAGGACAGCGCCCCGGCTCCGTCGCGGGCGCAGAGCTTCACGAGCGTCGAGCCCGAGTCGATGCCGATCGCCTCGACCCGATCGAGGGCGTCGTCGAACTCGCCGAAGGGCGCGAACGTCCCGAGCTCGCTCGACACGCCGTCCAGCCCCGCCCCGTCGTCCCGCTCGGCGCTCAAGCCGGCCGCCCTGGTCCGCGCCGACCTTGTCCCCGCCGCTCGCGGAGACGCCCCGCCGCGTCCCGCCCGCTCGCGCAGGGCGGATCGCCCGAAAATTCTCGAACGTTGTTTGGGCTTCGGAGATTCACTTTACAATTCAATCAGTTAGATTCACGCACCGGATAGCGACGATGTATACCGCGTTTTACGGCCTGCGTGAAAAGCCTTTCGCGCTGAGCCCCGATCCCCGCTTCCTCTACCTGGCCGGCTCACACCGGGAGGCCTTGGCTCATCTCCTGTACGGGATCGAGCAGGGCGAGGGGTTCATCTCGATCACGGGCGAGGTCGGAACCGGCAAGACGACGCTCTGCCGCACGCTGCTCGAGCGACTCGACGGCGACACCGAGCTCGCCTTCCTCTTCAATCCCAGCCGCACCGCCCTCGAGCTGCTGCAGTCGATCTGTGCCGAGTTCGGGCTGCCCGCCGAAGGCCTCACGCGGCGCACGCTGATGTCACAGCTGAACAGCTTCCTGGTCGCGAAGAAGCGCGAGGGCAGGCGCGTGCTGCTGATCATCGACGAGGCGCAGACGCTCTCCGAGAACACCCTCGAGCAGGTCCGGCTGCTCTCGAATCTCGAGACCAGCCGCGAGAAGCTGATCCAGATCCTGTTGTTAGGCCAGCCCGAGCTCGACCGGAAGCTCGACGGCCGCGGCCTGCGGCAGCTTCGCCAGCGCATCAGCGTGCGCTGGCAGCTCGATCCGCTGAGCGCGCACGAGACTCGCGCGTATGTTCGTCATCGCCTGTCCGTCGCCGCCGGCGAGCCGAAGGATCTCTTCAGCGACGCCGCCTTGCGCGAGGTCCATCGCCGGACCGGCGGCATTCCGCGGCTCGTCAATCAGCTCTGCGATCGCGCGCTGCTCGCCGGCTACGCCGCCCGCGCCGCGACCATCGGCCCCCGGCTGATTCGCGCCGCCGCCAAGGAGATCCCCGACGCCCAGCGCCCGGTCGCGCGCGGCCGCGGCTCTGCCCTGCGCGAGTCGACCAGTCGACCCTGGCTCTGGTTCGGCGCCAGCCTGGCGCTCGTGGGCGTCTCGCTCTTCGCCGGGCTGCAGGTCGGTCGGCACGGCTTGACCGACTCGATGCGCGCCTCGTTGCTCGCGCCCGACGCTCAGGCGCCCGACGTCGCCGCGCGCTCCGGGGATGCGCGACCCGTCCCGCCCGCGGTCTCCGCGAACGCGCCGTCGCCCGACAGCGCGATCGACGGCCGCGGCCCCCATGGCGTCGCGCTCGGTCGGCAGGGCGGGCCGACCGTGGCCGAGCTGATGGGATACGTCCCCGACGAGCTGCGCGAAGGACTTCGCATCCCACCCGGGCTGCCCGCGGCGCCGGAAGCGAGCGCCCCCGGCGCCGGACTCGTCGCCTCGGAGAGCTCCATGGCTTTGCCTCCCCGCCCGCGACGCGACACGCCGATCCGGCTCGAGCCGGGTCGATTGCGCGAGCTGCTCGCCGAGCGGGAGGAGGCGCTCGCCCTCTCCGAGACCCGGGCCGCCGTGCTCGATCGCTTCGGACGGGGCGTGGCCCTGCTGGCCGCCGCGCCCGCGAGTGCCGCCGACCTGCAGCGCAGCTTCGAGAGTCGCGGACTGACCGCCACGCCCTTCGAAGGCGGCTCGATCGAGCTGCTGCGTCGCCTCGACCATCCCGTCGCGATCCCGCTGGCCGCGCGTCCGGACTCCCGACCCGCGAACGCGGGACCCGACGCGCGCTGGGTCGCGCTGATCGGCTTCGATCGGGAGCACGCCCGTCTCGCCGGCCTCGTCGCCGACCGGACCGTCCGGGTCGCGATCGACGAGCTCGAGGCGCATTGGCTCGAGACCGGCATCATCGTCTGGGAGCGCATCGAGCCCGTCCCGTCCCTGCTCGCCAGCGACGCTCAGGGTGCCGGCGTCCGCTGGCTCCAGAACGCCCTCGCCGAGCTGCGTTTTCTCGACGGTGCCGCGACCGGTCGATACGATGACGCGACGCGCGAAGCCGTCGCGCGCTTCCAACGCGACCGCGGACTCGTCGCGGACGGCATCGCCGGCCCGCTCACCCAGATCGCGCTCTACGCCCAGCTGCCGCGCTATCCCGGCCCACGCCTCTCGCGCGCCGCGTCCGAGCCCGCGCTGCCGGCCGTCTCCCTCGCGCCCCCTTCGACCTCCGTTTCGAGCCCGGCTCCGAACCCGGCCTCGATCCCGGACAGGCCCACGCGCGCCGCCGCTCCGGCCCGCTCAGGAGATCGCGGATGAGCACGATCCTGAAGGCGCTCAAGCGGCTCGAAGAGGACCAGCCTACGCCCGCCCAGACGGCCGCCGACACGTCCGGGGCGAAGGCGACCCCGGGCGAGGCCGCCGCGGGTCGCTCTGGCTCCGATCGCTCCGGGCCGTCGCGCGGCCGCGACCCACTGCGCGAGCGGCTGCTCGCCGAAGAGGCCCTCGCCGAGGCGACCGCCGCGGCGGCGGAGGAGGGGCGCCGCGTCATGACGCCGCTCTTCGCCGGTCGCGGTCCGGCGCTGGCCGCGAGCGTCGCCGCGCTCGTGCTGATCTGCGGTGCGATCGGCTATTCGATCTCCGGCGACCGCGCGGACATCGCCCCGGAGCGCGCCCCCTCGGCCAGCGCTCCGACCGCCGCCCTCCCGCAAGCCGCCAGCCGGCCGGGCTCCCCCGCCTCGAGCGAAGCCCTCGCGCCCGGCCCCCGTCTGGCCTCCGACGCCGCGCCCCAGGCACCCAGCGTCTCCGATTCCGACGCGGTCAGGGCCCCGCGCGCCCCGGCCGCCGCCGTCGCGATCCCGTCCGCCGCTGCGCCCGCGCCCGCCGCGCCCGTCGCCTCCGCCCGTCCCCCCGAGCCGCCGCCCGCCCGCTCGCCGGCCCGTCCCGCCGCGCGCCCCATGCAGGCGACCGCGTCCGTCGCCGTCGCCCCCGCGCCCGAAGCGATCGTCCGTCCGACTCGAGCGGCCGCCGCGACCGATCCGCTGCCCGCGAACGCCGTGCGCCGTCCGATCGATCCCTCCGAAGACGTGACGACCCACCGCGCCCCACCGGAGCGGAGCCTCGCCGCGGCCGCCTCTGTATCCGCGGGCCGCCCGACCGAAGGCCCGGCGGCAAGGCCGCGCCCGACTCCTGCGCCGCCCTCGCGCGAACGACCTCCCGCGGTCGCCGCCGCCCGCGCTCCGCGCCCGACGCCCCCGTCGACGGCCCGGCGAACGGTCGAGCCCGGTCAGACGCGCGTGGCCGAGGGCCGATCGAGCTCGACCGCGCGCCCGACGCCTGCGCCTGCCAGCACGGCCCGAAGCGCCAAGACCCCCTCGTCGAGCGCGCAGAGCGTCGAGCGCATCGATCGCACGAGCCTCCCCGACGTCAGCGTCCTCCGCACCGCCTGGCATCCCCAGCCCGACCGTCGTTCCGCCCGCGTCCGTCTCGAAGACAGCGACGAGATCCGCCTGCTCAAGGAGGGCGACGCGATCGGCCGCCTCGTCATCAAGGAGATCACGCCCTCCGCCGTACTGTTCAGCGCCGGCGACGTCGAAGTCCTGCGCCGCGTCGGCGAAGGAAGCGGAGGAGGGCGTTAGGCGCTCATCCGCCGCCCGCCGCCCGCCGCCCGCCTAACGCGGAACGTCTAACGCGGAACGTGCCCCAGATCCGCCGGACTGCGCACCCCGCGCCCGCCTCGATTCAGGACATGCGTGTAGATCATCGTCGTGTTGACGCTGCGATGGCCGAGCAGCTCCTGGACCGTGCGGATGTCGTAGCCATGCTCGAGGAGCGCGGTCGCGAAGCTATGTCGGAACGTATGCGGCGTCACGCGCTTCGCGACCCCCGCCCGCTCCGCCGCCTTCTTCACGTGCCG
The DNA here is from genome assembly GCA_963698485.1 of uncultured delta proteobacterium. Taxonomy (GTDB): domain Bacteria; phylum Myxococcota_A; class UBA9160; order UBA9160; family UBA4427; genus UBA4427. The sequence continues at coordinate 80,153 of CAVORA010000021.1, forward strand.
TTGAATCGTCGTCTCGAAGACATGATGCCGACCCACCCGCCCCGTCCGCGGACACACCGAACGACCGGCCGCGGGGAAGACCCATTGCCAGCCCGGCTCCCAGCCCGCCCGCGGATATTTGCGCGCCAGCGCGTCCGGCAGCTCCGCCTCCCCGAACCCCTCCGCCAGATCCTGTCGATGCAGCACCAGCGAAGCTTCGATCTTCCCGCGCAAAGGCTCGACCGCCCGATTCGGCAGCACCGTCAGCCGATCCCGCCGCCCCTTCCCATCCCGCACCCGCAGCTCGTGGCGACTGAAGTCCACGTCCTGCACCCGAAGCCGCAAGGCCTCGAGCAGCCGCAGCCCCCCGCCCCACAGCAGCAGACACACCACGAACGAATCCCCCTCGAGCTCCGCCAGCACCCGCTCGGCCTCCTCGCTCGTCATCACCACCGGCAGCCGCGCCGGCCGCTTCGCCCGCACCATCCGCGACAGATCCCCGAGCTCCCGATCCAGCACGTAGCGATACAGAAAGAGAATCGCGTTCAGCGCCTGATTCTGCGTACTCGCCGACACGTTCCGCTCCGTCGCCAGGTAGGAGAGGAAGGCCTCCACCTCCGCCGCCCCCATGTCCTGCGGATGCCGCAGCTCATGAAAGCGAATGAACCGCTTCACCCAATCGACATAGGCCCGCTCCGTCGCCAAAGAGCGATGCCGCAGCCGCATCTGCTCCCGCATCCGATCGAGCAAGCGAGGCTTCCCCCGCCGCTCAGCCACCCCGAGCTCCCCCGGCCACCTCGGGCCATTTCCGGTCCCCCCCGTCCATCCGGATCATCCCGATCATCCCGGCCACCCGAGCCCGCCTCGACTCAGCATCCCCCGAACCTATCCCCGCCCAGCCCCCCGCTGCCACCCGTGAACGCCCGTACTCGACCCCCCAAACGCCCCCAACCCCACCCCTCCCTCCGCCGCGTTATCCAATATCACAGCCCTCGCGCAGAGGATGAAAGGCGAGAGGAGCGGCTCTAAGCGGCGGTCGCCATCGTTCGGCGAATTCGCCGGTCGCCAACCTGGTTGGCACGCGCCGCGTTAGTAGGCGAAGATCGAACCTGACCGGCATCAATGAGGGTGCAGGTTACTAACTAGT
>CAVORA010000022.1:0-59321 GCA_963698485.1 uncultured delta proteobacterium
CATTTCGCCCCACGGAAGACGTGAGAAGAGGCTGCGGAGGAGGCCACCGAAGCCCGGACCGGTCGTCTTGCCGGTCGTGCTCCGATGCAAACGCTCGTGCAGGGATTCTCCGCGGTGTTTCATTGCGTGACTCGAATCCACGGGCGCGTGGCTCGACGAAATCGCGGCTCGCGTTCGCGCTCTCCCGGTCGTGTCGCTCCACCCGCCATCAGTGGAATCGCCTCGAATCGTCATCCTCGTCGCGGAAGCGCGATCGATCCTTCTTGTCGTCGCGGTGCACCGCTCGAATCTTCTGGCGCATGCGCCATCGCCGCCATTTGAGCAGCAGACCCTGGGGTGTCGGTGCGCCGGGTGTGCGGCCTTCGTTCACGAGGTAGATCCAGCCTACGAGCACTCCGGCGAGATGTCCCGTGTGGCTGATGTTGCTGCTGCCGGTCGAAGCCGACATCCACTCCATCAGGAAGAGCAGCGGAATCAGCCAGATCGCCTTCATCGGAATCGGCGGGAAGATCAGCATGATCGTTCGATCGGGCCAGGTAAACGAGTAGGCGAGCAAGACACCCATGACGGCGCCGGAGGCACCGAGCGTCACCCCATATACCTGCTGCGCGTCCACGGCTACGCCTAACATGCCGAGCATCGGCGGGATCGACGCGATCAGGAAGCCAGCGCCCGTTCCGCAGACCAGGTAGTACTTCAGAAATCGCTCGTCGCCCCAGAGCAGCGCCAGGGGCGAGCCGAACATCCAGAGCGAGAACATGTTGAAGGCGATGTGGAGGATCGAGCTCGGGCTGTGCAGCCACATGTACGTGAAAATTCGCCAGAGCTGGAAGTCGTTCCAGACGGCCGCCGGCTGGACTACGCCGAAGCTCGTCACGTCGAAGCCGATGGTCGGGCCAGCGAGCTGGGCGATGAAGACGACCCCGTTCGCGATCATCAGATTCTTGATGACCGCAGGTGTCTGCGGCGGTCCGAAGCTCATTTGTGCGCCACCACGTCCGTACAATGTCGACTCTCCAGCTGGGTTCGAAGCACTGCATGCTTCGCCGATCGTTCCTGACCGAATCGCTTCGGGTCAGATCGACCATTTTTTCGGATCCGGTCATCCCCTGGCGGGACGGCGAAGCCTTCGACGGTTGGATTCCGTGACCTCTGGACATCTGCCGGCGGGGTGGGCGCGGAGTCCCGCCGATTTCACAGAGATCGCAGAGGGTAAAGATCGTTGAATGGGGGGTCAACGAAACGGAGCCTCGAATCGCCCCCGGAGCGGGATGGACCAACCCCTTGGGTGAAATGATTTCCCTGGGGGAGTGAGCGCCGAAAAGTCTTCGGCAGTCAGCGAGCGCGTCGGCTGGCCGCCTCCGCCAGCAGCAGGGCCGTGGCGGTCTTGCCGTCGACGACCGGCCCTCGCAGACCATCGAGGGCGTCGGCGAGGCGAATCGGGACGAGCTGGATGATCTCGTCCGGCTCGAGGCGCTGTGCGGTGGGCTCGAGGTCGTAGGCGGCGAAGAGGTGGATGATCTCGTCCGTGAAGCCGGGTGATGTCCAGATCGCACCGAGCTTTTCGATCCGCCCGGCGCGGTAGCCCGTCTCTTCCTCGAGCTCGCGGACCGCGCACGCCTCGGGTGCCTCTCCGGCGTCGAGCTTGCCAGCGGGAATCTCGAGCAGCTCGCCTCCCGTTGCATGGCGATACTGGCGGATCATCAGGATCCGATCCGCGTCGAGAAAGGGAACGACCGCGGCCGCTCCCGGGTGTCGCAGCAGATCCAGGTCGACGCGCCGACCGTTCGGAAGATCGACGGATTCCGTCACGAACTCGAACTGAGCCCCCTGGTGGACACGGCGATTGGCCATCTCGCTCCTCCGGACTGCGGGCCGACGGACCCACGCGATTCGGGTCCTGGCAGGGTAGGCTGAAGTCCATGAGTCCGCGTCCCTTCGAACGTCCCGCGACCATCGCGCTGCCCAGAAAATCGGGTCTGGCGGAAGGATCGTCGCTCGAAGGGCTCTGGCTTCCGCCGCGTGGCGACGACGAGCCGCGGGGCGGTGCGATCGTCGCTCCGCCCCACCCGCTGATGGGTGGGAGCATGGACTCGCCCGTCACGACCGAGCTCGCGATGGCGGCCAGCGATGCCGGCTACGCTTCTCTTCGCTTCAACTATCGCGGAATCGGAGCGAGCGCGGGGGTGCCCTCCGGCGAGCCGGAACACGCAGACGAGGACTACTACGCCGCGCTCGCCTTCATGGAAGAGAGCGTCGAGGGCGCGATTCTCGCCTGCGGCTATTCGTGGGGTGCGCTCGCCGCGGCGCGGATCTGTCTGGGTGAGCCGCGCGTACGCAAGCTGGTGTTGGTCGCCCCGCCTGCAGCGATGCTCGATCATGCGGCGCTCGCTGAGTGGGGGTATCCGATCCTGGTGATCGCAGGCGATCGCGACGAGTACGTGCCGCAGGGCGAGCTCGAGGAGAAGCTTCGGAGGATCGAGGCCGCTGAGCTGGTCGTGCTCGAGGGCGTCGATCATTTCTTCATGGCCGGTCTCGCCGAGGTCGGTCGAAACACACGTCGCTGGCTCGGCGACTGAAGCGCCTCGCCTCGGTCGTGGCCTAACGCGAGACGGGCATCACGACTCGGAAGCAGGCGCCGCCGCCCGGACCCGTGGTCGCTTCGATCGAGCCGCCCGCGTCTTCGACGATCCGCTTGCAGATCGCCAGCCCGAGGCCGCCAGCGTGCTGGTCTCGTGTGGTCCAGAAGGGCTCGAAGATGCGCCGTCGCAGGCCTTCGTCGAGGCCGGGACCGTCGTCTTCGACGCACAGCTCGATGTGGTTGGCGGTCTCGCGGCTCCAGTCGGCGGAGATCAGGATGCGACCGCCCGAGGGCGTGACCTTCGTGGCGTTCAGCAGCAGGTTGAGCAGCAGCTGACGAAGGGCGTCCTGAGAGACCCCGAGCGCGGGAAGCTCCGGGCGAATGGCCGTCTCGAGCAGGACCCCGCGCTCCCGGCAGCGATAGGTCAGAAGCTGCAGGGTCGTGTCGATCGCGTCGGCGATTCGAGCCTCGGCATCGACGGGTGCAGGCGTCGCCGGTCGTGCGTGTCGCAGCAGATCGTCGAGCATCCGTTCGAGCCGTGACACCTCGTCGCTGACGACCGCCCGAAAGTCCTGGTGGAACTCGGGATCCTCGAGTCGATCCGGAAGGAGCTGCAGGAAGGTCTTCACCGAGACCAGCGGGTTGCGGATTTCATGCACGATCTCGGAGACCAGCCCACCGAGCGCCGCCATCCGATCCAGATGCCGCACGGCACCGTCGAGCTGGGAGATGCGGTCGAGGGCGATGCTCGTCGAGAGCGTATTGGCGAGCTTGCTGGCGACCTCGCCGAGGATCGCGATCGAACGAGGTCGCAGGGTGCGGCCGACCTTCCGCGGATAGACCAGCAGGATCGCGGAGGGCATCGACCCGAGTCCGGGGATCGGGGCCGCCGCGCTGACCCCCAGCTCGGCCAGCTCGGCGAGCTCCCGTCCGAGTCCCGTATCGGTGAGTCGCTGGACCCGTTCGAGGGTCGCCAGCGCGCGATACGCCTCGAGTGTCGGTTCGATTCGGGTGGCGGCGTCCGCGGGTTGGGCTGCGATCACGATCGGGCGTCCGTCGGGCTCGAGGGCCCAGGCGACGGTGGCCGCGATGTCATCCTGGCGCCCGAGGCGCTGGAGCGCCTTCATGAGCAGCGTCTGGCCACCCGACCCGACGGCCTCGATCTGCGGATCGGGGGGAAGCAGCAGCGCGTCCAGCAAGGCATCCTCGGCAGCGCGGCGTCGGGTGGACGCGCGCAGCGAGGCGCCTCTTCGATCCTCGGGTGGAAGGTCGAGTGGCGACGCAGGCTTTCGCGCGTGGTCGGTGACCGTAGACGCAGTGGTCCCGGCGCGCGTCACGCTGTTCGCGTCTCCCCCCATGGGTGCGGAGTTACCGATCTCGCTTCGCCCTGTCAACGTCCGTATGCCTCGCGAGTGCGGACACGCGATCGGTCGGGACGGCGACGACGCTCGTCGGCTCCGGGGGGCGAGCCGCTCTTCTAGAAAATATCGTCGCGCGCGGCCTGCGCGGATCGCTGCCGCGTCGTGTGATCGGTGAAGCTGCGCTCCGGGGCCGTGCCTTCCAGGAAGGGCTGGAAGTAGGCGTCCTGGGTGTTGGCCTCGGCGAGCAGTCCCGAGTTCCGGTCGACGCGCTGGAACTCGATCCGCGGCGGCACCTCGAAGTCGCGCAGGGGATAGGGCGCGAGTGCGACCTTCATGAAGTCGCCCCAGATCGGAAGCGCCGTCGTGCCGCCGCTCTCTCCGTACCCGAGCACCTGGTTGTCGTCGTTGCCGACCCAGACGCCCGTCGTGATCTCCGGGGAGAAGCCCATGAACCAGGCGTCGGTGAAGTCGTTGGTGGTGCCGGTCTTGCCCGCGAGCGTGCGGCCGAGCGCGCGGAGTCGACTTCCCGTGCCTTCCTGAACGACGGCGCTCAGCAGATCGCACATCAGGTAGGCGTCGGCGGGGGTGATGACCTGCATCGTCGGCATGATCTCGGAATCCGGATAGGCCTCGACGACGGGTTGGTTCGGGCCCGTGAGCGGCTTGAGTACGGGCGGCGGGATGTCGCCGAGCGGAATGTCGGCGAGCAGCGCCTTGCCGTCCCGATCCCTGACCTCGCGAATGAAGCGCGGAATCACGCGCGTTCCCCCTCGCGGATAGACGGCATACGCGCGCGTGAGCTCGAGCAATGTCAGGCTGCTCGAGCCGAGCGCCAGCGAGAGGTCCGCGCTCAGAGGAGACTGGATGCCGAAGCGTCGGGCGTAGTCGATCACGTATCGCACGCCCAGATCGCGGAAGAGATGCACGGTGGCGTTGTTGATCGACTTCTTGAGCGCGTCCCGCATGGTCATCGGCCCGTAGAACTTGCGTCCGTAGTTACTCGGCGCCCAGACGAAGCCGCTGACGGGATCCGTGTAGACCACGGGTCGATCGATCACGGTCGAGACCGGCGTGAAGCCGCGGGTCAGCGCGGCGCCGTAGATGAAGGGCTTGAAAGCCGACCCGGGCTGGCGCTGGGCCTGGACGGCGCGATTGAACTCGCTGCGTGCGAAGTCGTAGCCGCCGATCATCGCCAGCACGTCGCCCGTGGCGTTGTCGATCGAGAGCAGGGCGCCCTCGGCTTCGGGCGTCTGGTGGATGTCGAGTCGCGCGAGCTGAGGCGCCTCCTCCTCGTTCTGGTCCCCCTTCGTCTGGGAGGGCAGCTCGGCCGCCTCGCCCGGAAGCCGCACGAAGCGCGCGACGTCTCCGACCTTGAAGATCCGCGCGATCGACGTCACCGGGCGGGGACGGGTCTCGAGATTGGGCGTTCGGGCCCAGTCGACGTCGTCGAGGTGTGCCACGCCCTCGACGCCGTGTCCGAAGCCGATCCGCGCCGCCTTGCTCTTCGCATCGACCTCGAGCACCACTCCGACGAGCGGCTTCTCCGCGCCCATCGAGTAGCGGATCGTGGTGGCCGGCTCGTTCTCTGCCGCCGCGTCTTCGGGTGCTGCGTTCGGTGCGGCGTCGGCAAGCTCCTGGTCCTCGCGCTCGAGGCGTCTCGCTCCGGGGCGGCAGGGGTCGTCCGCGCTCGGCCGACTTCGCGGCCTCTCCGGCCGTCGCGGCGACGGCGCTCGCGTCCCCGAGCTCGCCCTGGTGAGCTCCTCGGTCTCGAAGTCGGCCGCGTTCTCTTCGGCCAGCTTCTGGAGCTCGCTGTCGATCTCCGCCGGGGGCACGCGGCGCAGCGGGCCGCGGTAGCCGCGACGATGATCGTGGGCCTCGAGTCCGCGGCGGACGGCCTCGAGGGCCGCGCGCTGCAGGTCGATGTCGAGGGTCGTGTCGATCTGCAGTCCTTCGTTGAGGACGACCTCGCCCTCGAGCTGATCGAAGAGCAGTCGGCGCACCTCCTCGGTGAAATGGCCGGCGACCGCGATGTTCTCCAGATCCGGGTGGGGCTGGATCACGGGCGGACTGGCCATCTCCTGGTCGTAGATGGCCTGATCGATGTAGCCGTCCGCGAGCATGCGGCCGAGCACGTAGCGTCGCCGCGACTCGGCGGCCTCGGGGTTGCGGGTGGGGTCGTAGGCGCTCGGGCGCTGCACGAGGCCGGCGAGCATTGCGGCCTCGGAGACGCGCAGCTCGGTCGCCTCCTTCCCGAAATAGCTGCGGGCCGCCTGGCCGATGCCCCAGGCTCCGTTGCCGAAATAGATCTGATTCAGGTAGAGGAAGAGGATCTCTTCCTTCGTGAACTGGCGCTCGATCTGACGCGACAGGATGATCTCGCGCATCTTGCGCTTGTAGGTTCGCTCGGGGGTGAGCAGCAGGCTCTTCACCATCTGCTGGGTGATCGTGCTGGCGCCCTGGGCGATGCCGCCTTCGCGCAGGTTGGCGAGGGCGGCGCGGAAGATCGCGACCAGGTCGATGCCGGTATGCTCGAAGAAATGGCCGTCCTCGGCCGCGACGAAGGCGACCTGGACGTGGCGGGGGATCTGGTCGATCGGGACGAGTCTACGCTTTTGTGTGTAGAACTCCCCGATCAGCTTCCCGTTCCGGTCGTAGACTTCGCTGACGACGGGCGGGCGGTAATCGTCGAGATCGTGGAAATCGGGAAGGTCTCGAATCAGGAGTATGTAGATCGCCAGCCCACCGGCAGCCGCCAGAACGGCCGCCACGGCGAGCATCACGAGGGCGATCCGGATCCCCCCAGACCGGAAAAAAGCCATGTGAACTCCAGCGTTTGCAGAGGCTAGCCGACGCCTCGACCCGTGCGCTACCACACGGACCGAATGGGGGACACCCGAGTCCTTCCCGGAGTTCTGAATGCCGACCCCGCGCAGCTCGTCTCGTGCTCTCACACTCGCTTTCGTCATGGACCCGGTGGAAGCTGAGCCCATGGACGGCTCGACGACGATCGTTCTGATGCGGGAGGCCCAGGATCGCGGTCATACCGTGCTGTATGTCGATCCGGACGATCTCGAGATCGATGCCGGGCGGGTGCGGGCCGTCGCAGTCCCGATCCAGCTCGATCTGACGAGTCCGACGCCCGTGCGCCGCGGCGAGGAGCGCGTCTACGACTTCGACGCCGAGGTCGATGTCGCCTTCCAGCGCAAGGATCCGCCCGTGGACCGCGATTTCATCGTGGCGACCCAGATCCTCTACGTCTGTCGCCGGACGATCGTGCTGAACCGGCCGACGGCGGTGATCGCGTACAACGAGAAGTTGCTGGCGACCCGCTTCGCGGATCTGATGCCTGTGACGCGAGTCACTCGAAGCATCGCCGAGCTCCGTCGATTCATGGCCGAGCAGAATGGTCAGATGATCGTGAAGCCCCTCGACGGCAAGGGCGGGGAGGGGATCTTCCATCTCGTCGAGGATGACCGGAACATCACCTCGATCCTCGAGCAATCGACCGCCTTCGGGACGCGCCCGATCATGGCCCAGCAATACCTGCCCGCCGTCCGTGAGGGTGACAAGCGCATCCTGCTGCTCGAAGGAGAGCCGATCGGGGCGGTGCTGCGCGTCCCCTCGGATGCCGAGAGCCGCGCCAATCTCCACGTTGGCGGCAGGGCCGTCCAGGCGCCCCTCGACGACGCGGATCGCGCGATCATCTCCCGGGTCGGTCCCTTCCTGAAGGAAGAGGGCCTGTTCTTCGTCGGGATCGACGTGATCGGCGGGAAGCTGACCGAGATCAACGTGACGAGCCCGACCGGCGTCCAGGAGATCAATGCGCTCGAGCGAACGAATCTCGAGGCCCTGGTCCTCGATCGCGTCGAGTCCCTGGTCTCGGCGCTCTAGATCCGCGGTGCGCCGGCTCGCCCGGAACCCTGACCGCAGTCGAGGCACGGTCTTTCGAACTGCGCCATCCTAGGGATGCGCTGCTATTGCCATTGGAGGCCTGACCCGATGCGACGAGATTCCGCCTTTTCCCGAGCCCGCGTCCTTCCCCTCATGCTGGGCGTGATCGCCGCTCTGGGCCTGTCGGCTGCGAGCGGCTGCCGTCATCCCGAGCCGCCGGCGGGCAGCCCGCAGAATTTGACCGTCGGGAAGGTCCAGGGCGAGATCAAGGTCGGCATGCCCGCCTCGGACGTCGCGATGATCCTGGGCTCGCCCAACATCGTGACGACCGACGAGAAGCGCCGCGAGGTCTGGATCTACGACAAGGTCTCGAGCGAGAGCGTCGATACGCAGAACTCCTTCGGTGGCAGCATCATCATCCTCGGCGGATCGACCAGCCAGCGTCAGCGCTCGGAGAATCAGCGCACGCTGACCATCATCATCAAGTACGACGAGGAGAAGAAGGTCCGCGACTTTGCGTACAACTACTCCCAGTTCTAGTCGTCGCCGCGCGCGCCCGCTGCAGAGGCGTGCGCTGGGGGCCGTGTTCGCTCTGGCAATGGGCCTGCTGCTCGCCGCCTGCTCGACCGGTCCCAAGACGACGTCCAAGGACTTCTTCGTGCTCACGCCGGAGAGCGCGGCGAACAAGTCGATGCAGACGCGCCAGTTCGAGACGCGCGACGCCGACGAGCTGCTCTCGGCCTCGGCGGCCGTGCTCCAGGACCTGGGCTTCCAGGTCACCGAGAGCGATCGCAGCCTCGGCTTCCTGCGCGCCGCCAAGGAGCGCAGCGCGCGGGAATACAGCCAGGAGTGGACGCGCGGGTTCGTCGCCTTCTTGACGACGATCCTGAGCGCGTTCGGGGGGTCGAACGCGACGGTCCTGATGCCGGTCGATCTCCAGCAGCAGATCAATGCCTCGATGGTGGCGCATCCGGTCAAGGACGACGGGGATGGCGTTCGCAACGAGGTGCGCATCGTCTTCTACAGACTGGTCTGGAAAGGCGACGGCCGTTCGGGCGATACCTATATCCCGCCGGGCGAGCAGAAGATGGAGATGATCCGCGATGCGCGGCTCTACCAGAGCTTCTTTGCACGACTGGGCAAGGCGGTCTTCCTCGAAGCCGAGAAGATCTGAGGGGAACGAGAGCATGGTTGCGAATCCGGATTCCACCAGCCGACGAATGAGTTCGCGAGCGCGGGCGATCGCCTTGATCGCCGCGATCGGCTCGACCTGGGTGATCGGCCTCGCCGGCTGCGCGTCACCGCCCGAGGAGCCGGTCAACCTGCTGGCTCCGACCGAGGAGCAGATGAAGATCCGCAACCTCCAGACGCGGACCTTCGACGTCTCGGATCGACGGGTTGCGATCCGGGGCGTGATCCAGGCGCTGCAGGATCTGGGCTTCATCATCGAGCGCGCGAACGAGCCGCTCGGCATGGTGACCGGTGCCCGCTTCGCCGAGCCGCGCTACTTCGACGTCATCGGGATCACCGTCACCGTTCGACCGGTCGGTGATTCGCAGATGACGGTGCGGGCCAATGCGATCTTCAACAACGAGCCGATCACGGACCCGGAGGTCTACCGGAACTTCTTCGCGACCCTCGAGCGCTCCTTCTTCATCGGGCGGAACTGAGACCGTGGCGCCGCGACCCGGGCGATCGGGAGTCGCTGGAAGCCGTCCGGCCTCGGCCGGGCTGTTGGTGCTGGGGGCGCTGCTGGCCCTGCTGGCGACGGGTTGCGTCGGCTTCACGTCCCGCCATGAGATCCAGGGCGACAACTGGAGTCAGGTCCTGCTCTCGGACGAGAGTCAGGTGAAGATCCGCAACGCCCAGAGCCGTGTCTTCGACACGACCGACCGGCGCATGATGCTCGAGGCCCTCGTCGCCACCTTCCAGGATCTCGGATTCAAGATCGAGGTCCTCGACGAGACCCTCGGCATCATCTCGGGCAAGAAATACCTGACGGCGGAGAGACCTTCTGGTGGGGGCTTGCCTACCTATCTGATCTATGACGAAGAGAGCCTGGTCGTCTTCAATCGCGTCTATCGCACCTGGGGGCCGTTCCAGGCACGCGCCGATCTGGTCCGGCTGACCGCCACGGTTCGTCAGCGCAACGCCGAGCAGCTGATCGTCCGCGCCTCCGCGCAGCACTACCTGCGGCCCGTCGAACAGCCCGAGGCCTATCAGAAGTTCTACGCCACCCTCGAGCAGGCCCTCTTCTCCGAGCGCGCGCGGCTCGACCCGATTCCGCTCGAGAAGGCAGCGCCGAGCGCCGCGGTAGACCGGAACTGAAGGCGCGCCGGCGCTCTGGTACCGTGTCCCGATGAATGGCATCGAGGGCGCGCGCCCGACCGGCGATCACAGCTCCCAGAGCGAGTACGGGATCCTCATCGTCGACGACGAGGACGCGATCCTGGAGTCGCTCGAGCTGACGCTGGGGACCGAGTATCGGGTCTTCACGGCGACCAGCGGCGAGCAGGGCCTCGCGATCCTCGACCACGAGGACATCGCGCTCGTCCTCTCCGACCAGGTGATGCCGGGCATGAGCGGTGTCGAGTTCCTCGAGAAGGTGATCGAGCGCAACCCGCGCGCGATCCGGATGATGCTGACGGGCTACGCCGACATGCCAGCGCTGATCCGGGCGATCAACGAGGGACGCATCTATCGCTATATCCCGAAGCCCTGGGAGCCCGACGATCTGCGGATCGCGATCAAGCGCGCGCTCGAGGTCTACGAGCTGTCGATCGAGAATGCCCAGCTGGCGGACGCGCTGGCCGCAGCGAACGAGCGGCTGCGGGCCGAGAACCTCTATCTGCGGCGCGAGGTCGAGGCGCGTTACTCCTTCGACGGGATCATCGGGGATGCCCCGGTCATGCAGAAGATCTTCGACGTCACGGAGAAGGTGGCGCAGACCGATGCGACGGTGCTGCTGACGGGTGAGACCGGGACCGGCAAGGATCTGCTCGCTCGGGCGATCCACTACACGGGGCCGCGGCGCGAGAAGAAGTTCGTGGCCCAGAATTGCGGGGCGCTGCCCGACACGCTGCTCGAGAGCGAGCTGTTCGGACACAAACGGGGCTCTTTCACCGGGGCCCACGCGGACAAGAAGGGCCTCTTCGAGGTCGCGGACGGCGGGACGATCTTTCTCGACGAGATCGGCGAGACGGAGCCGGGCATGCAGGTCCGGCTGCTGCGCGTGCTGCAGGACGGCGAGATCCGTCCGCTCGGCTCCTCGGACACGTTGAAGGTCGACGTGCGCGTGATTGCGGCGACCAATCGCGATCTCAAAAAGCGGGTCGAGGAGGGGCGCTTCCGAGAGGATCTCTACTATCGGCTGCGCGTCGTCGAGATCGAGCTTCCGCCGCTGCGTGCCCGGCGCTCGGATATCCCGGCGATCGCACATCATTTTCTGGACGCCGCCGCAGCCAAGATGAAGCGGAGCTTCCTCGGCTTCTCGAATGCGGCGATGGATCGGCTCGTCGCCTACGACTGGCCGGGCAATGTCCGCGAGCTCGCGAACGAGATCGAGCGGACCGCCGCGCTCGCGGGGCCGGGTGAAACGATCGGTCTCGAGGATCTCTCGGAGCATGTGCGCGGAGGCACGGCTTCGTCCCGGTCTCGCGGCTCGAGCTCCGCCTCCCTCTCCGGAAACGCCGAGATCGCGCTGCTGAGCGCCGAGGACGCGCCGATCGAGGACTGGGACCTGAACCGATCCGTGGATCGCTTGAAGCGGACGATGTTGATCCGCGCGATTCGCGAAGCGGGCAGCAAGAGCGGCGCGGCCGAGCGCCTGGGGATCCCGCGCCAATCGCTCCAGAAGATGGTGAAACGACTCGAGATCAGCGAGGCCGAGCTCGAGCCCCCGACGCCGGACGCGCCCGCGGATTCCTGATCGCGATCCACCCGTCTCCGCGCGGCCGCGCTGCGAGGTCCGAAAACCGCGACGATTCCGGGAACTTTTGGGGACGAATGGCCGGCGTGTCCGGTAGACTGCCAGACATGGAAACGCTCTTCTCCTCACGCTTCGAGACGTCCATCGGATCCCTTCGCATCGTGAGCAGTGAGAAAGGGCTCGCGTACGTGGAGCTGCCGCACGCGAATGGGCGTGGCTTCGCGGGCTGGATGAAGACCCACGCGGACGGCGCGAAGGTCGTCGATCGCCCGAGCCGGACGCGCCCGCACCCTCGACACGCGATGCATGAGGACGCGATCGAGCAGCTGCTCGAGTACGACGCCGGGACCCGCCGCGAATTCCAGATCGATCTCGACCTGCGCGCGACCGCCTTCCAGAAGTCGGTCTACAAGGTCGTGGCGAAGATCGGCTACGGCGAGACGCTGTCGTACTCCGACATCGCCCAGGCGATCGGAAATCCCAAGGCCGTGCGTGCGGTCGGGGCCGCGAACGGAGCGAACCCCATCCCGCTGGTCATCCCGTGTCATCGCGTCATCGCCCGCGGCGGCGCGCTCCAGGGTTATGCGGGCGGCCTCGACATGAAGGCGCGCCTGCTGGCGATGGAGTCGGCCGTGCCGGACGCGCCGCCCGAGCAGCCGCTGCTTTTTTAGCGCTCACTGCGCTCGCTCGGGCTGAAGGCTCTTTTTATGTGACGCGTGCTTGCGCACGCTTGGGCTGAAGGCTCGATTGGCGTGACGCGTGCTTGCGCACGCTTGGGCTGAGGGCTCGATTGGCGTGACGCGTGCATGCGCCGCTTGGGCTGAAGGCTCTCGATTGACCTGACGCGTGCTAGGCACGGTTGGGCTGATGGCTCTTGACCTGACGCGCGTTGTCTCTGCTCCGGGACGAGCGGGTGCCTCGAGCGGGCTTGGCTTTCGTCGATCCCATACGCCCCACATCCCAACCCACGGCCTGCGGAGATCGCCGAGTGCACGGGCCCCGAGCGGGCCGGGTGGAGGCGGTCGCCGTGAACTGTGAGCCGCAGCGCCTGACGAGGCCGCCGAGGCATCATGCGGCTCCGGAAGCGCTGCGACGAGGGAGAACGGCGACCGCCTCCACTCGGCCCGCCTGGCACCCCATCCCCTGCGCACGTCCGCAGCCAGCGCCTACACCTTGGCGAGCGCCTGCTCGACGTCGGCGATGATGTCGTCGGCGTTCTCGATGCCGCAGGCGTAGCGGACGAGGCTGTCGGTGATGCCGAGGGCCAGGCGCTCTTCCTTGGGCTTGTCCCAGAACGACATCGTGACCGGCAGCTCGATCAGGCTCTCGACGCCGCCCAGGCTCGGCGCCTGGTAGGGGATCGTGGTGGCGTCGATGAAGCGCATGGCGCCCTCGAGGTCGGTGTCGATCTCGAAGGTGACGACGCCGCCGGCGCCGTTCATGATGCGCTCGGCGACCTCGTGGTCCGGGTGGCTGGGCAGCCCGGGGTAGAAGACCTTGCGGATCTTCGGGTGCCGCTCGAGGTACTGCGCGAGGGCCAGGCCATTCGAGTTGTGGCGCGCCATGCGGATATCGAGGGTCTTGATGCCGCGCAGCAGCAGCCAGGCGGCATGGCTGTCGATGATCCCGCCTAGCACGCCGAGGGCCTTGCGGACCGGCTCGATCAGCTCGCGCGGGCCGGTCAGCGTTCCGGCGAGCAGGTCGTTGTGGCCGCCCAGGTATTTGGTCGCGCTATGCAGGACGAGGTCGGCCCCGTCGCCGAGCGCCCGGTGATTCACCGGCGTTGCGAAGGTCGAGTCGATGATCATCTTGACGCCGCGCTCGTGTGCGGCTTCCGCGAAGGCCGGGACGTCGATCACGCGCAGGTAGGGATTGGTCGGCGACTCGGTGAAGAAGATCTCGGTGTTGGGCCGGATCGCGGCCTTGAAGGCGTCGAGGTTGCTCGGCTCGATGACCGTGGTCTCGACGCCCATCCGCGACAGGAACTGCTCGATGAACTGTCGGGTTCTTCGGTAGCAGTCGCTCGTCACGATCAGGTGGCTGCCTTCGGGCAGCAGCGCCATGAAGGTCGTGGTGGCAGCGCACATGCCCGACGCGAAGAGAATCGTCTCCTCGCCGCCTTCGAGGGCGCTGATCTTGCGCTCGACGGCGCGCCAGGTCGGGTTGCCGTAGCGACCGTACTCTTCGCGGTCGCTCTTGCCCTCCTGGTAGTCGGTGACCTCTTTGGAGTTGCGGAACCAGAAGGTCGACGTCTGGTAGATCGGCGTCGTGATCGCATTGGCTTCTTGCTGGCGGAGCTCGCCGGCATGGACGGAGCTGGTCGCGGGCCCGCGGTCGGCGGGCTCCTTCGGAAGATCGGTCTGATCGGACATGTCATCTCTCGGTTGATCGGGTTGAGCCTGCCTCGCGTCGATCCTCGATCCACAGGGTCGGATGTGGAGCGGTTGCCGGCGCCCTCGACGGGTCGGGCCAGAAGACCCGACACCTGACGATGGGCAGCGACCGGCAGGCGGACGCGCTGCGATTTGCGAAACCACGATCTAAGGAATGGCGCTTAGCATCGCTCCACGTCGGGCCCCGCCGAAGGCGGGCACCCCGGAAGCATTTTCCTGCCCCCGTTGCCTCCGTGTCCGCCTTCGATGTGCGGCTTCCCTGTCGAAGCGGCTCCACGGAGTGAAGACAGCTCGGAACGGAGAAGCCTCGAAGCACGGTCGTCGTCGAGGCAGCCAACCGGATCGAGCGAGGCTCGGGCCATCGGCCGGGGAGAGGGTCTGCAAGCGTCGGAAATCAACCCCTTGCGTTCGAACCTGAAGCCGCAAACCTACGGCCGAAGCCTGATCGAGTCAACTCGTCCCCGCCGGTGTCGGCACGGCTTCCACGTGCGGCGATGATCGAGAGACCCGGAGATCCATGTCCAACCCACCCGTTCGGCGCCGCCGAATCCTGGTCTTCTGCGCATCGAGCGGAAGCTGCGAGCCTCATTTTCACGAGGCTGCGCATGGCCTCGGTCGCGAGATCGCGCGTGCGGGGCATGCGCTCGTCTACGGCGGCGGCTCCGTCGGATCGATGGGGGCGGTGGCGGATGGTGCCCTGGCCGAGGGCGGTGAAGTGATCGGCATCATCCCGCGCTTCATGCGTGAGCTCGAGTGGGCGCATGCAGGTCTCTCGGAGCTTCGAATCGTCGAGGACATGCAGCAGCGCAAGCGCGACATGCTCGCGGCCTCGGACGCGATCGTGACGCTGCCGGGCGGCTCGGGAACCCTCGAAGAGCTCTTCGAGGCGATCACGTCCAAGCGACTCGGTCTCTATCCCAACCCGATCGTGATCCTGAATCAAGGCGGCTTCTACGACCCGCTCTTCAGCCTGCTCGAAGGCAGCGTCTCGCAGCGCTTCATGCACGAGGCCCACCTCGAGATGTGGAGGGCGGTCGAACGGGTCGACGAGATCCTGCCGGCGATCGAGGCCTCGGCGCAGTGGCCCGGCAACGCGCTCGAGTTCGCGACGCGGTGACGCGTTCGCCGGCTGAGTCGACCGACGCGCCGCAGCGATTGCCGACGCGTGCCCTCGTCGATCGATTGATCGAGGCCTATCCCTTTCCGGATCCGAGCGCCGCGGAGCCGCGCGGACTGCTCGCCTACGGCGGAGATCTCTCGGCCGAACGCTTGTTGTCCGCCTACGCTCAGGGTGTCTTTCCCTGGTACGACGAGGACCCGATCCTGTGGTTCTCGCCCGACCCGCGGATGGTCTTGTCGATCGGATCGCTGCGCGTTTCGAGATCGCTCGCTCGTCGCGAGCGTCAGGCGCCGTATCGGATCACGATGGACACGGCCTTCGAACGCGTCATCAAGGCCTGCCGCGACACGCCTCGCCCCGGACAGGACGGCACCTGGATCAACGAGGACATGGTGGCGGCCTACTGTCGGTTGCACGAGCTGGGCTTCGCGCACTCCGTCGAAGCCTGGTCGCGAGACGAAGAGGGGGAGGAGGCTCTGGTCGGCGGGCTCTATGGGATCTCGCTCGGGCGCGCCTTCTTCGGGGAGTCGATGTTCGCCTGGGCGCCGGACGCCTCGAAGCTCGCCTTCGTTCGCCTGATGCGTCAGCTCGAGCGCTGGGGCTTCGATCTGGTCGACTGTCAGGTGCGGACAGATCACCTGGCGCGCTTCGGAGCGACCGAGTGGGCGCGCTCTGAGTTTCTCGACGCTCTCGATCGAGCGCTCGAGGGCGACACACGAGTGGGTCGCTGGCGATTCGACTGAGGCGTGGCATGTGCGTCGGGTCGCGAGGGCCGTCGATGTCTGGCCGTCCTCGAGTGCCGGCTGCCGATCGACGGCGGCTAGCAGGCGGCGCCAGGCGGGCGGTCGAAGTCAGAAGTCGAGCGGTAGCTCGAGATGTCGTTCGTAGACCTTGTCCCGGTGGGCGACCAGGTCCTCGTCCACGGCGGCCTCGATCGCGGGTGTGAGGCCTTCGTAGGCACCGCGCACGAATTCCGGCATAGGATTCAGCTCCTGCGGCAACGGTCGGATCATGGCACAGAACGTTGCCCAGTAGATGTCGACTGCCGAGAGCCCGTCTCCTACCAGGTATTCGCGTCCGGCACGTCGCTGGCGGGCGAGCTGATCCGAGAGCAGGCCCAGCACCTGGCAGATCCGCTCGTTCGAACGGGCCAGCGCTTCGGGACTCCAGCCATAGCTCGAGCCGAGCAGCCGACCGCCGGCGAGCTCGGGATTCGTCTCGGCATCGGGGCTGCTGAGCATGGGCGCGAGCAGCTGGTGCCGTCGGTTCCAGGCGAAGCCGTCCTCGCTCGCGATCTCGTGCGTGAGACCGAACATCAGGGCGCGGTCGCGAGGCTCGGCGGGAATCAGCGATGGCTCGTCCGAGAGCCGCTCGGCCAACATCAGGATCTCGGTCCAGGAGACGCGCGGGTGCTCGTCTTCGTAGATCGCCTGCGGAGCGTTGCGATGGCCGGTCCAGGCCACCAGTGCCTCGTTGGGCTCGCTCGCCGTCTGTCGCACAGGGACGTACTCGAGCTTCTTGACGTAGAAGACGGACTTGGCCGCTTCGCCCCAGGGTCCCGGGACGCCCGTCGTCAGGACCAGTCGCAGTCCGGGCAGGTTTCGGGCCTCTTCGGGCTCGACGTATTCCATGGGATGCCTCTCTCGGCCGAAGGTGTTCCTCCCTCCGGCTGGTCCTGTGGCTAGTGAAGTCTTCGTCCGGGTTGTTGGCTCGAGATCTCATCCTCGGCGATCAGGTCGCTCGGATCGCATTCGAGTCCGTCTGCCAGCAGCAGCAGCTCTTCGTACGAGATGCGCTCCGCGCGTTCCTCGATCCCCTGGATCTGGTTCGGGGTGAGCGTCCGACGCATCCCGCTCGCGTTGAAGCAGGCCTCTTCGATCGCTCCGACCAGCGCTCGCGGCGACCAGCCGTGATCATGACGGCGCCGACGAACCGCGAGCCCATCGGGTCGCACCAGACGCCGAAGCTCCGAGTCCGGCTCGGCTGCTCGGGGGACCGCGCCAGCGTCGCTCCGGCCCGGTGCGCGCTTGCGCGGGCGGGCGGCGTTCTTGGGAGAGCGCGAGGTCGGCGGGGGCAATCCGTTCTCCTGGGCGGCTTCGCATTGTAGACTACCCGGATGTCGATGCAGGCGGGACTCGAAATCTTCGAACGCGCGGCGCAAGTACGCGGACGCCTGCTGCGGGTCGAGGCTGACCGAGCCGGTTCGGTCGTGAGCCATCTCGTACTGACCTTCGACATCGGCCGGATCGGTATCACGCCTTCCGACGACGGACTGGCGATCGAGCCTTTCGCGGACGCGAGCGAGCTGCCGGCCGGTCTCGGATCGCTCGATGAAGAGGATCCCTGGTGGCGCCTGCTCGGGAATCCCATCACGGCTGCCTGGCCGGGCGGTGTCGAAGAAGGTCTGGGCGCGCAGGGTCTGGGCTCGTTGATGGTGCTGAAGCTGCGCTTTCGCGAGGATTCCGAAAATCCGCGGGTGGTCCGTCTCGAAGCGGTCGGGAAGGCGGTTCGGGTTTCTCTGGAGGGCTGAGGCCTGGAAGGGCGAACCGGCTAGAACCGGATAGTAGAAGAGAAGAATGAGTGAACGAATCGAGCGAGGAGATCTCTGATGGCGAACGAAGAGAAGGTGAGACGAAGCGACGAGGAGTGGCGTGAGAAGCTCTCCGAGGAGGAGTTCCAGGTGGCGCGCTGCTCTGGCACCGAACGCGCGTTCACTGGGCGCTACTGGGACGAGAAGGCGGCGGGCACGTATCACTGCGTTTGTTGCGATGCGCCGCTCTTTCGCTCGGAGGCGAAATACGATTCCGGGACGGGCTGGCCGAGCTTCTTTCAACCGATCGACGAGAAGGCCGTCGCCGAGAAGGTCGACAGGGAGCATGGGATGGTCCGAACCGAGTCGGTCTGCGCGAAGTGCGATGCGCATCTCGGGCACGTCTTTCCCGATGGGCCGCAGCCGACGGGCCTGCGCTACTGCATGAATTCCGCTTCGCTGAAGCTGAAGAAGGACGACTGAAGGGCGGGCCGGCGAGCGGGGCCACGGGCCGTCGGGGAGGCAGGGGCGATTCCGGACAGGCCGTCGCGCGGCTCGAAACGAGACCGAGCTCACGCGTCTGCTCGGTCTCGTCTGAGGTCTGCCTAATACCGGATCTTCCAGAACAGATCGACGGAGCTGGTCTCGTTCGTGCTCGTCGAAGTCACGATGCTCCAGCCCGGCCAGAACTCGTACTCGACGGTCAGCTCCTGGCCCGTCTCGATCCCGAATTGCTGGGCGACCGAGACGAAGGTGCTGCGACCCAGGTAGGTGCCGACCTCGGCGCGCTCCTGCGAGATCTCTTCGATGTAGATGCCGGCATCATCGAGCCCCAGGGCATTCGCGAGCGTCCGACCTGCCGTGGTCATGCCGTAGGTCGCCGCCATCGAGCTGGCGGTGTCTCCGACGGACTCCTGCTCACTCTCGCTCAGGTCCTGAATGGGCTTTCCGAAGATCAGCACGGCCAGGATATCTGCCTGCTCGAGCGGCGGATCGCTCTCGAACGTGAGGGTGGGAGACGAGGCAGGCCCCCGTAGCTGAGCTTCGATCGCGTAGTCGGGGATCTTGTACCGCGCGAGCACGTCCACCATGGGGTCGATCGGTGTCTTCCCGCCGAAGGCGAGGCGTCCGTCGACCATGTTGAATCGTCGACCCTGGAGGCGGAACCAGCCTCGGTCGGCCTCGATCTCGCCCTCGAGCGTCAGCTCGTTGGCCTTTCGTTTGCGAACGCGAAGAGCGCCGCCGAGCTCGATGGAGGCTTCGGGATGTCGGATCCAGAGATCGCGCCCCACGTCGAGTTCGAGGTCGAGGGCCAGGGATTCATAGAGCGACTCCCGATCGTCACTGATGAACGAAGCACGGTCGCGGCCGTTGACAGGTGCATCTGGTCCAATCACTGCCTCATCGAACTGGATGGTCGGATCGCGTGGCGGGGGACCCTGGCTGAGAAACTCGAGCGTCGGACGCAGCACGCCCTCGTCGACCCTGATGCTGCCTTCGAGTCGCGGCGCGCCGAGGCGGCCGGAGGCCACGATCTCGCCCGAAGCCAGCAGCTTGTAGCTCCGGGTGTTGATGACCGGCCAATGTTCGATCGCGAGCTTGCCGTCGATCTCTCCCGCCCACTCGACGTCGGACATCGACCCGGAGAAGAGGAAGGCCAGCTGTCCCGCGTGATTCCAGCTGCCCTCGGCGCTGAGCCGCGCGTCGGTTGCCTGCTGCTTCGTGTCGTCGGGATTCGTCGTGTTGACGCCGGCCAGAGCGGTCAGGCTGCGGAGCACCACTTGCTCGCGGCCCAGCTCGAGGATGGCCGCTCCGTCTCGAATCGGCACTCCGCTCGCTCTCGGTCGGGCGGTCACGTTCACGAGCTCGATCGTGCCGGTCGGGTCGAGGTCGTCGAGGGGGCCGGTGACGCGCAGCGCGCAGCGCAGCTGGCCGCTGAGCTCTCCGACCGTTCGGGAGACGAGGCGCTGGAGCAGACGAAGGTCGAGGTCGCCGCATCGAGCTTCGGCCTCGAGCGGTCCCGCGACGCGTGCGACGAGCGGGCCCTCCCAGGACAGCTCGACCGGGATGCGAGCCGTGGCCTCGAGCCGGACCCGATCCTCTTCGTGCGCCGAGAGCTCGGCCGTGGCCACGCCACTCTCCACGCCTAACGACAGCTGCGCGCGGTCGATCTCCAGGTCGCCGAAGCCGAGATCGAGATCGGTCGATTCGACGCGGGCCTCGATCGTCGGTGCGGCAGCCAATCCGCCGACGTCGACGGAGACGTCGATGCGTCCACCCGGCTCGAAGTCGTCCAGGAAGAGATCGGCGAGGGCGCGGTTCGAGAGTGAGCGGGCCTCGACGTGAAGGTCCTGCTGCGCGTTCTTCGACAGTCGACCTGCGACGTCGATCGAGGCCTTGCCGTTGTCGAGAGACGCGGACTCGACCTCGATCGCGTCGGCGGCCAGTCGCAGCGCCGTGGGTCGCTGGAGCTTCCATGTGCTGGCTGCGATCTCGAGCTCCGCCTGCTCCAGGATGGCGTCGATGCGCGCGGCGTTGATTGCACCGCGCGCCTCGAGCATCAATCGACGGATGGGAGGCGGGGTCTCTTCGTCGCCGATCAGCGCCCTGGCGTTCAAGACGATCGCGAGCTCCGGTCCACCCGGGCCCCCGACTTCGTCGCTCGACAAGTTCAGCTCTGCAGCGATGCGCTGGTTCAGAGCGGTGAGGCTGCCGACGGACGCTTCGATCTGGCCTCGGCGGGGCAGCTCTCGAGGATTCGTCAGGTCGACGTCGAGGTCGAAGACGAGATCGGCATCCTCGAGCGCGACGTCTTCGAGCCCGAGCTGTCTCGACAGAAGTCGCCCGTGGATCCTCGCCCGCCGTCGGACTCCCTCGAGCGCCACGTCGCCGACGACAGAGCCCGAGCCCTCGAAGCCGGCGAGGGCCAGCAGCGGCTCGAGCTCGTTCGCCTCGAAGCGTCCGCGCAACGCGAGGGGGCCCGTCGGTCGGAGATCGATCGATCCCGCGATCGACGCCTTGCCCCGTCGCGTGACGAGATCGAGAGCATCGATCGTATAGGCTGGATCCCGCCCCTGTGCATCGAAGGTCAGCGACTCGAGCTCGACCGCGCCGATGCGAGACGGATCGAGTGAGAAACGGGCCTGGCCCTCGAGAGGCGCCTCTGGCGGAAAATGGATCGTCGTGTGTCCACGTCCATTCAGTCGGCCCGACCACTCGGGCCTTCCGGGGCGAATCGCCGATGGGTCGAAGTCCGAGAACTCGAGCGAGGCCGCAACCAGCCGTGCTGCGCCGAGGTCGAGCGAGCCCGCGGCGTGCATCGCTCCGCCCTCGTGACGGAGGCTGGCGTCGAAGCGGCCGCTTCCGCCTTCGAGATCGAGCTCTGCGAGCACCGAGCCGGCGAGCTCGGCCTTCGGCAGCGTCGCCGCCAGTGAGCGCGACTCGATCCGGGCGTGGATCTTCGTCTCGCGAGCGGAAGGCTCGACCAGGTCGACGAGGCCGGAGAGCTCGGCACTTGCTTCGGGCGCCTGTAGCCGCGCGGCGATCGCGACCTCGCGAAGCGGGCCCTCGAGCGAGAGTCGGCCCGTGATCTCCGGCAGGTCCGCCAGCGAGTTGGAGAGCAGGCCGAGATCGGAGGCACCGAGACGCAACGGCTCGAGGACGAGGCGCAAGGATTCCCCGGGCTTGATCTCGCCCCGGGCCCCGAGCGAGGACCCCGCGCTCCGCATCGTTGCCTGCTCGACGGTGACGCGATTCGAGCGGGAGTCGATCCGAAGCTCGGCGTCGAGATCGACGATCTCGAAGGGGCGGCGCTCGGGCGTCTCGATTCGCGCCGCGCCGTTTCGGATCGCGATCGCCTCGATGAAGGCGGGGATCACGACTTCGGCCTCGCTCGGACCGGGATCGGCTTCGTGCTCGCTCGCGACCTCGGTCCGGGCGAGGGCGCGGGTCCAGTTGGCGCTTCCGTCCGGGGCGATGCGCAGGGAGAGCCGCGGTGATTCGATGACGATGCGCGCCAGCCGGAAGCGTCGACGGAGCAGCGCCCGCCATACTGGCCTGAGGCGAACCGACTCGATCCGGGCGACCGCCTCTCCTTCCAGCGTGAGCTCGATGCCCTGAAGGTCGATTCGGCCCCACGGAGATCCCTCGATCCGCTCGATCGAGAAGTCGCCGACGATGCGCGTGTCGACGAGCTCGACGAGGGTGTCACGGAGCTGCTCGCGAAAGGCGTCGGTCGTCGTGTAGAGCAAGCCGCCGAGGATCACCAGCACGACCGCGAGCAGCGCGAGACGCTTCACGGGCCAACGCCGCTTCGCGCCGCTCTCGACTTCGTTTCGGCCAGCCGTGCCTCGGGGAGTTCGCGCGCCCATCAGAAGTAGAACCCGATGCTGAGATGGAGCTGCCAGGAAGGCTCGCCGGGTTGGTCGTTGATCGGGAAGCCGGCGAAGAGGCTGATCGGTCCGACGGGCGTCTCGTACGAGACGCCGGGTCCCGCCGTATAGCGGACGTCGTCCGGCACGAGGTCGAATCGGCCGAGCTCGACCTGGCCGGCGTCGGCGAAGGCGACGACGCCCAGCCTCTTCCAGACGGGAATGCGCAGCTCGACCGATCCTTCGATCAGAGAGCGTCCACCGAGCGGGTCGCCGTTGTCGGCGGTGGGACCCAGCTGGCGCCGCTGGTAGCCGCGAACGCTTTGCTCGCCGCCGGCGTAGAAGCGTTCGAAGATAGGCAGTCGCTCCTTGCCGCCCAGACTATCGGAGATCCCGATCCGCAGCCGGGTCGCGACGACCATGTCCCAGAACAGGGGGTAGAAGGTGGCCACGTCGCCCGTGACTTTGTAGTAGTTGTAGGTCGCACCCCAGGCGGGCCCGGAGTGTTCGACGAGCAGGTTGGTGATCAGGCCGCGGCTCGGATTGAAGAGGCTGTCGACCGGGGACCAGCGCAGCGAAATCCGGGGCCCGAAGAGCCGCCCCTCCCGTCTCACCCCGCCGATCCGGGCGATGAGCTGACTGTCGACGTCGCGGACCTCGGCTGTCTCGAGTCGGAAGCCGAGATTCAAGACGAGGTTCGGTGTCAGGTCTCGTTCGAACGCGAGGATCGTCTGGATCGAGTTCCGTGTGAAGCTGCGTTCATCCTGCTGGAAGAGGCTGGCGCCGACCATCGCGCGTTGGCGCCGTTCGAAGAAATGCGGCTGGACGACGCTCAGGGTGGCAGAGCTCACGATCGTCGAATAACGGCCCGTGGCGGTGAGTCGACGCCCGCCGCCCAGCCAGTTCACGTTCTTCCAGCGGACCTGCCCGCGATACTGCTCTTCCGTGCTGTACCCGACTCCGATGCGCAGCTCTCGGGGCGCACGTTCGCTCACGGTCAGCAAGAGATCGACGTCTCCGTCCGGCAGGACCTCCCACTCGATTCGAACCAGCGTGAACAGGTCGAGCGCCAGCAGCCGCCGCTTGGTGGCTTCGATCTCGCGAAGCGAGAAGAGATCGCCGACTTCGATGGCGATCTCGCGCTCGATCAATCGAATGTCGACGCGCTCGTTGCCTTCGATCTCGAGGCTTCGAACCCGGGCCTGGGGACCGATTTCGACGTCGTAGACGACATCGACGAGCTTGCGATCGACGTCGACGAAGGCCTGGCGTTCGACCGAGCAGCTGGGATGGCCGCGCTCGAGGCAGCCCCGTCTGAGCTCCTTCTCCGATGCGTGATAGGCGGGCTCGCTGAAAGGCCCGCCTTCCTCGAGCCCTCGATCCTCGCGCTTCGGGACGGGGCGCTCGGCCCAGACGGGCGGCAAGGCTTCGGAATCGAAGAATCCCTCCGGTGAACGGATCTCGATCGAATCCACCTTCGCTCGCGGACCTTCCTCGATCCGGATCGTGAAGTCCACGATCGGCGGCTTCGCCTTTCTTCGCGTCGAGAGGCTCCAATCGATCGCGACGGAGTAGAAGCCCTCGGATTCGTAGTGCCGGACGAGGCGCAGGATGTCGAGCTCGAAGGCGCTGGCCTCGAGCTCGGGCCGCTCCCTCCAGAAGGCGTACCAGGCGCGCGGGCGCGTCAGCAGCAGCGGCTCGAGATCCTTGCGCGAGAAATTCTCCTGGCCCTGGATGTCGATGCGACCGACCCGCCAATCGAGATCGAGATCGATCGCATCGAAGGGGTTGGGGACGTTGCGGGGACCATTGGCCTCGTCGGCGGCCGATGAGCCCAAGGGCAGAGCGATCAGCAGGGCGATCAGAATGACCGAGGAGAGCCGGCTCGGTCGGGCAGGCCTGCGCGCGGCGCGCCTGCCACGGCCCCCCGAGCGCCGGGGGGCTCGCGCTGGCTGCGCAGGAACGCTTTCGCAAGATGGGTGGGGAGTCACGGGGAGCGCCAACGGGTCCATTCGGATGCGCGAATCGGATGTTCTCCCGCTCGCCTGCCGTTGCTCTCGTCGCGGGGAATCGATCGGGGGGTGACGGTCGAGGATACACCAGGCGAGAGCCGACCCTGCGGACAGGAATCAGCCCTCAGAACGTCAGCGCGAGGCTCGCGACACCGCCGGGGGTCGGGTCCTCCCCCCGCGTCGGCACCGCCAGCTCCACCTGCAGCGACACGGCCGCCGTGAAGTTCAGCACGAGCGACGCGATCGCAAGATCCCGGTCGCTCTGGAGCGAGCCTCCATGGAATCCGTCGTAGCGAGCGAGCAGCTGGACGAGACGACTCACGTCCCAACCGATGGTCGCCTGATATCCGTAGACGTCGCGTCGTGAGATCCCGTTCGGTTCGATCGATCCGTAGATCGCTTCGGCCGAGACGAAGACCGGCTTCCGGGTCCACCGCATGTCCGCGCCCGCCAGCCATCGCTCGCCCGCGAAGGGGTCAGGCAGGTCGAGGCCGAGGCGGGCGTCGTCGTCCTTGCTATAGGCCCCGTTCACACCGTACTCGAAGATCGCGGCAGGAGACCCATCGCGGCGCTCGCCTCCACGGATCCGACCATCGAAGCGCAGCGTATAGAGGAAGCGGTTGTCGTCGTTCGTATCGAGGCCGTTTCCGTTGAAGGCTCCCGCGCGGACGACGAGGGCGTCGCCCACGATCTCCTGGTCGAGCTGGATCCCGACCTGTCGAGCGGGCGCCAGCGCTCGCACGATCTGGCTGCGTTGGATGAGATCGAGGTGCGGGGCCGCGATCAGCAGCTCCGCGCTGAAAGGGGTCCGGAAATATCCGGCGGAGACCTCGAAGCCGGTCGGCTCGTACCGCCAGTCGATGATCAGGTCGAGGAGCGGTCGGCTCTGGATCAGATTGGCCTGGATGAAATACCCAAAGCCTTTCTCGAGCTTGCCGAGCAGGGAGATGCGTGCGTCCGTCACTGCGAAGCCGGGCTCGTAATCGCTCGCGTCCTCGCGCCCGGCGGCGCCGTCGAGCGAGAGCAGCAGGCCGTAGCGCAGGGGCTCGACGTGGCCGGGCGGCGTCCACTCGATCACTCGCAGGAAGTCCGGCACCTGCGGCTCTTCCTCTGGCAGAGCCTCCGTCGCCTCTTCGGCTCGGGTCGAGCTCGCACCGATCAGAGCGGCCACGAATACCGGGAAGAAGGAGCCCACCCATCGAGTCGTAAACCATCCCGGCCTTCGTCGTGTCTGCAAGGCCCCTCCGATCGACGATTCCGGCTCTTATGTCTTATGTTAGTGGTCTAACGCAGATGATCACAGCTCTCGGTATAGCCGAGAGCGAGCAGTCTCTGGCAGGTCTCGAGATCCATCTCGACGTCGCCGCCCTCGACCGCCTTGCCCTCGGCGGCCAATCGCTGGAGCTCGGCGAGCTCTTCGAGTCGCGCCTCGGCCTCGGGGTCCTGGTAGGGGTCCATCTCGAGCGGGTCGCTCGAGATGTCGAAATACTCGCGCTCCGGGAGTCCCCGCGGATTGCGTGGATTGGCCACGATCAGCTTCTCGTCTTCGGTGCGAAGCGACCACAGCACGTTGCCCTCGTGGTCCTCCTCGGAGTAGACGTGCTGGTCCTTCTCTAGACGCATCGAGAAGGGCGCGCGGAGGTCGATGCCCTGCATGGTCTCGGGCTTTTCGATGCCCGCCAGCGCCAAGAGCGTCGGGCCGACGTCGATCAATCGCGCAATTCCGGAGTCGGCGCCCGGTTGGGCGCGATCGCCCTGCTTCGCCCATTTGATCATGAGGGGCACGTGGATCTGCTCGTCGTAGAGCGTGAGTCCATGCCAGAATCCGCCGTGCTCGTGGAACTCCTCGCCGTGATCGGCGGTGAGAACGAGCACGGTGTCGTCGTAGAGACCGAGGGCCTCGAGCTTTGCGAGCAGCTTCCCGAAATTTTCGTCGAGGTACTCGATTTCGCCGCGATAGAGCGCCTGGAGGCGCTCGGCCATCGCGGGGTCGGGCTCTGGCATCGAGACCCGTGCGATTCCCTCGCCGTTGTAGGGATGTTCGAAGTAGGGGTCGTGCGGATCCATGTAGTGGAGAAACAGGAAGAAGCGCTGGTCCTTTCGCTCCTCGAGCCAGTCGAAGGCGACGCCGTTCACGACCTCGGAATCCTGATAGAAGTCGTTGAAGCGGACCTGGTCGCCTCCGAAGAGCCCGAGCGCGATCTGACGACCGAGCTGGTAGATGATCAGCTTGCTGCTCGACTCCTTGGCCCCGAAGAGATAGTCGGGTCCCAGGTAGTAGTAGTCGTCATAGCCCTGAGCGAAGCCGAAGCTCTCGGCGAGATTCACGTTCGAGACGATGCCGCCCGTCACGTAGCCCACCTCCTGCATCGCCTCTGGGATCAGGACCAGGTCCTGCGACAGCGAGGATGGCTTCGACATCGCGTTATGTGTCGACGGCAGGGTGGACGTGATCAGGGACGCCGTCGCGGGCTTGGTCCACGAGGCGTGAGAGAATCCCTGATACGTCGTGCCTTCATCGGCGAGTCGACACAGGTTCGGCGTCTCGATTTCGCCGCCATAACAAGACAGGTGATCCGCACGCAGCGTGTCGACCATGACGAGGATCACGTTCGGCCTGGTTTCGAGTGCAGCGGCCATCGCGCTTCCACCCGAGCGTTCGGCGGCGGCGGGCGCAAATGCCATCGACAGCAGGCCGCCGACGCCGAAGACGCCGACCACGAAGAGGGCGACCGGGGCGAGCGGAGTCGACAGCGTGTGAGCGACGGGCTCGAGGACCTTTCGAAGCGGCCCGAGAATCAGGAGCAGCAGGATCGTCGCGACGACCAGAACCAGCGCGATCACGCCGAGCGGCGGCATCTGTTCGAGATAGACGTCGCGGCGCAGGCGGAAGAGCACGACGAAGAGACCGAAAGGAATGAGGCAGGCACCGAGTCCCAGTCGCGGCACCCAATGGCCGATCTCCTTACGGTCCATCGGCAGGATGGCCAGGAAGAGCCCGCCGAGAATCGACAGCCCGCCGAGCACGCTCGCCCACATCAGCGGACCGAACCAGAAGACCTGGCTCTCCGTTCCGAGGCCCCCGCGA
This sequence comes from uncultured delta proteobacterium, assembly GCA_963698485.1. Taxonomy (GTDB): domain Bacteria; phylum Myxococcota_A; class UBA9160; order UBA9160; family UBA4427; genus UBA4427. Next base: position 27,275 of record CAVORA010000022.1, read on the forward strand.
TGGATCACGATCGCTTCGCCGAGACCGAGCAGGATGCCCGCGAAGATGCCGGCGAAGGCGCCGGCTGAGGGCGCGCGCCAGAGCCGCTCGCCGATCGGGGTCGCGACGTCTTCGCCCGCCTCGGGATCGACGTCCTGCTCGAGGGAGGCCGCCGCCCGGGCCGCTTCGTCCCAGTCGACCTGCACGCCGTCGACGCGTGCGAACTCCGGATGGTAGTCGTCACCGCGTGCCCACCAGAAGAGGAAGCCCAGCATGGTCGGCGCTTCCGCGGCCCAGAAGCCGAGCGCCGCCGAGACGATCGCCTCGGCGCCGCCGATCTGCTCCTTCAGCAGCACGTATTGCGCGGCCTCGCGGATGCCCTCGCCGGCGATCGTGAAGGGACTGATCACGGTCACGAAGATCTGGATCGAAGAGCCGAAGGTGACCTTCCAGAAGTCGGCGCCCTCCGCGCCGATCGCGAGGGCCGTGTAGTAGTACATGACGGCGGTCGTGAAGTGGACGAGGAACGAGAGGAAGAGGATCTGGGCCACGAGTCCCGGATGACCGCGATAGGCGGCGGCCGAGTTCGAGATGCGCGTGATGACGCCGGTGATGCGCTGCTTCGCGGGGATCGGGATGTTCACGAGCACCCACTGTACGAAGCCGGGGAAGAGCAGCACGATCACGAGACCGCCGATCACGCCGGTGGCGATCGGGATCGAGATCGAGGCGAAGAGCTTTGCGCTGTCTCCGAAGATGGCGATGCCGAAGGGCAGGGAGACCAGGAAGGTCATGAAGACGCCGGAGAAGCCGCAGACCTTCTCGACGAATTTGGCGGCGGTGACCTCGACCGTCTTGCCGCTGAAGCGCGCGGCGTCGAAGAGCGTATAGCCGTCTAGCCCGGCGGTGCTGGGAAGGAAGGTGCCGATCGCGCGGCCGATCAGGAAGGAGCCGAAGATGTGCTTGAAGGGGAGGGCGATGCCCTGGCCGCGCAGCATCAGCTGCCAGCGGTACATCGACGACACCATGCCGATCATCTTGATGCCGGTCGCGATGGCGACGAAGAGCCAGAAGGTGCCGGCGTCGATCTCTGCGATCGCTTCGCGGATCAGCGTCAGCGCGATGACCGGCTCGCCCGCCTCGTTCTCCATCGGATGCGTGAGCAGCGCCCAGAAGCAAAGCACCGTGAACCAGGCCTTGAGGCCCGTAAAGAGGCGACTTCGCGTCTGGCCCTTCGGCATGCGCAGGCCGACGATGGCCAGGATCGCAATCACCAGGGCTTGAAGCAGGGTGGTCATCGAACGCAGTCTCCTCTGGGGTTCGTGGGTCGCAAGGGACCCGCCAGTTAGAGGGGTGAGTGGGGAAAGAGCGCCGGAAGGTAGCGATATTTCCCGATCAGCGTTTCGTCCAGGTGCTCCCGAAACCTGACGCCGGCAGCTCGTGCGCAGGCTTTTCGTCCGCGAGCAGCGATCGGTCGACCGTGTCCCGGTGGCGCCTCGCCGCGTGAGGCCGGAGAACCCCGGGAGTCGTCGCGCCGCAGTCGCTGCGTCACGCGGCGGCGGAGCGCCAGCGCTTCGGACTAACGTTCTCGCAGGAGCTGCCTTCGTTCGCGCTGGTAGTCGAGCTCGGTGATGCGGCCCTCGCGTCGATCGTCCTCGAGGTCCGCAAGGGCCCGCAGCTGATCCGCGGTCAGATCCCCCAGGTCCAGACCGTCTTCGTCGCGCGACTCGAGCTCGTCGCGGGGGATGGGCGAGCTGGAGATCACCTCGCGGCGGCGCTTCTCGCCCTTCGTCGAGCCCGGGAGCCGGAAGGCCTGGCGAAACACGTCGCTCTGCCAATCGATCTCGAGATCCTGGACGCCGGCGAAATAGATCGGCTCGCCGCTCACGACGCGGAAGTTCATGACCTTGCGGTCCTTCATGGGCTCGGGCCAGGGCTTCTTCTCGTCGGATTCCTTGATTGGCCAGTCGACGCGTCGGAGAAGGAGATAGAGCTGTCCCTTGTCGACGTAGGCGAGGAAGGTGGTCAGGAATTTCTTGCTGAAGATGCCGAGCCGGGCCTGCGTGCGGATCACCTTGACCCCGACCTCTTCGTCGGGGCTCGCCTCTGCGAGCGCTTGCGCGAGGCCTTCGGCGGTCTTCTCGATCATGTCGGGCGCAAACGCGGGCTGGCGAATCGTGCCCTGGCCGGGGGCCGGGGTCTCGACCTCGATCGCGGCGAGGATATTCGAGAGCCGCTGGGTCGAGATGATCGCGGGGTGCTCGTGGCCCAGCTTCTCGACCGAGAAGCCCGCGACCTGGCGCACCAGGTCGACCTCGATGGCGTGTCGCTTGATCACGGAGTGGCGAACCGTCCGCGTGGCGCAGCCGGCGAGCGAAGCGCCGAGCAGCAGTCCGATCAGCAGGACATGGAGGGCGCGCGCAGAGCGTGATCTCGAAGGCATCGCGTCAGCTTAGCCAATCACTGCCGCCGAGGGCGGTGATCACTCGATGCGTCAGGAAGCTCGCGCCGTAGGCGAGCACGAAGAGGTAGCTGAAGGCGAACGCCGGCCAACGCCACGAGTTCGTCTCGCGCCGCATGATCGCGATCGTCGACGTGCATTGCAGCGCGAATACGAAGAACACGAGCAGCGCGCCCACCGTCGCCGGCGTGAACACGAGCTGCCCGGTCTCCGCGTGCACGTCGGATCGCAGCGCCTCGCGAAGCGATCCCGTCTCCTCTTCGCCGGTCGCGTAGATCTGGGCGAGGGTGGCGACGAGGATCTCGCGAGCCGCCAGGCTTGCGATCAGCCCGACCCCGATCTTCCAGTCGAAGCCCAGGGGCGCGAAGACCGGCTCGATCGCATGGCCGAGTCGACCGGCGGCGCTGTTCTCGAGCGCGTAGGCGGAGGCCTGCTGCGGATCGAGATGGGCCGGCGCCTCGACCTTCGGATAGCTGAGCAGGACCCAGAGCAGGACCGAGGCCGCCAGGATGATCGTGCCCGCGCGTCGCAGGAACGCCCAGGCGCTCTCGAAGACCTGGGAGAACCAGACGCGGAAGGTCGGCCAGCGATAGGTCGGCAGCTCCATGGCGAAAGGCAGCCCGTCGCCGCGGACGAGCGTTCTCTTGAAGATCGCCGCAATCACGAGGGCGGCGACCCCTCCCGCGACGTAGAGGCCGAGCAACACCAGGCCCTGGAGGCCGATCGGCCCCCAGACGCTCCGCGCCGGGACGAAGGCGCTGATCAGGAGCGCGTAGACCGGAAGCCGGGCGGAGCAGGTCATCAGCGGGGCGACCAGGATCGTGACCAGCCGATCGCGCGGCGAGGGGATCGTGCGGGTCGCCATGATGCCCGGGACCGCGCAGGCGTAGGAGGAGAGCAGCGCCACGAAGGAGCGACCCTCGAGGCCGATGCGGCCCATCAGGCGATCGATCACGAAGGCCGCCCGCGCCATGTAGCCGAGATCCTCGAGCAGGTAGAGCAACGAGAAGAGGATCACGATCTGGGGCAGGAAGATCACGACGCTGCCCACGCCCGCGATCAGGCCATCCGCCACCAGATTGGCGATCCAGCCGGCGGGCAGCGACGCACGCGCGAGCTGGGCGAGCTGGCTGATCGCTGCATCGATCGCATCCATCGCGGGCCCCGCCGCGCTGAAGATCAGCTGGAAGAACACGACCATCACGACCGCGAAGAGCAGGCTGCCCCAGAGCGGATGCAGCACGATCCGGTCGACGCGCTCGGTGAGCTTGTGGCGTCGGGGCGGCTCGGCGATCACGTGGGCCGCGACCGAGTCGCTCCAGGCGGTGCGGTCGCCGCGGCTCTCGGGCGGCGGGATCACCGGCCGCGACCAGCTCTCCGGCGCGTCGAGCAGCTCGCGCAGGCGATCGATGCCGCGCCCCCGATGACCGACGACGCCGATCACCGGGACGCCCAGCGCGGCCTCCAGGCGCTCGAGATCGACGCTTCCTCCCCGGGCGGCGAGCTCGTCGAGCATCGTCAAGACGACCAGGGTCGGCAGGCCGAGCCGGATCGACTCGCCAATGAAAGGCAGCGTGCGAGACAGCGAGCAGGCGTCAGCGACGACGATCAGCGCATCGGGTCGCGCGACGCCCTCGATGCGCCCGGCCAGCACCTCGCGGACGACGGCCTCGTCGGCCGAGATGGGCTCCAGTCCGTAGGTCCCGGGCAGGTCGATCAGCAGGGCCTCGGAGTGGGCGAGGCTGAGCTCGGCCTCGCGGCGCTCGACCGTGACCCCGGGATAGTTGCCGACCCGGGCGCGCAGCCCGGTCAGCGCGTTGAAGAGGGTCGTCTTGCCGGCGTTCGGGCTGCCGAGCAGGCCGAAGACACGCCGGCCATCGGGCGGCGCGGCCGGCGCCGGATCGAGAGGCGCTGCGCTCATGGCTCGGCCGGCCGCTCGGGCTGAAGCTCGACCCGGACGCGGGCGCTCTCGCTGCGTCTCAGACAGAGCTGGTAGCCGTGGAGCTCGAAGACGGTCGGGTCGCCGAGCGGCGCCCGGCGGAGCACCCGGATCTCGACGCCCTTGCGGAGGCCGAGGTCGTCGAGGCGACGGGCGATCGCGTCGGGCTCGCCCTCGATGTCCAGGACGCGCGCGATGCCGCCGCGAGCGATGCGATCGAGGGTGCAGGATGACGACATGTGCTGGATCTCGGCCGTTGCGGGGGCGCTTGGCGGGTTCTTTCGACGGCTCTCGGTCCGACGGTCGCGGAGCCAGCGCCGCCTCGACTGCAATGGGCGAAAACGAAAACCATTTTCAGGATGGCCGGAGGCTAGCGATTCCAAAGGGTTTCGACCGCTGCTCCGCGGCGATTTTATTTGCGAACGGGTTCTCATGGGTTGGGGGCGGCCCAGGTTGGGCGCCGATGTCGGGGGCGAGCGGGCCGCTCGGGAGAACGCCTCAGACCCGCGCGCCGCGGGGGCCCGGACGCGGGGTCGCGCGGGTGAAGGTCGAGTCGCGCTCGCTGCGCAGCTGGCGCGTCATCAGCGTATGGCCCGCCTCCTGGGGCGTCTTCTCCCCGTCGAGCACCATCCGGACCTGGGTCGAGATCGGCGCCTCGACCCCCAGCCGTTCGGCCAGCCGGACCGCCGCGCGCGTGGTCTGGATGCCCTCGGCCACCTCGCCGAGCTCGGCCAGGATCTCGTCGAGGGAGCGCCCGCGGCCGAGTCCGAGACCGACCCGGCGGTTGCGCGACAGGTCGCCGGTACATGTCAGCAGCAGGTCACCCATGCCCGCGAGCCCCAGGAAGGTCTCGGGCTCGGCGCCCTGGGCCACGCCGATCCGGGTGATCTCGGCGAGGCCGCGCGTCATGAGTGCCGCGCGCGCGTTGTGGCCGCTCTCCTGGCCGTCGGACATGCCGACCGCAATCGCGATCACGTTCTTGAGGGCGCCGGCGGTCTCCACACCCACGATGTCGTTGTGGGTGTAGCAGCGGAACCAGGGGCAGGAGAGCGTCGCCTGGACCGAGATGGCGTAGGCCTCCTCGCGGCAGGCCAGGGTGACGACCGTCGGCTGGCGCCGGGCGATCTCGGTCGCGAAGGACGGGCCCGAGAGCGCCACCAGCCGGGGGTGATGCTCGGGCTCGAGGACCTCCTCGAGCACGCCGTGCATGGTGTGCCCGGTCTCGTACTCGATGCCCTTGACGGCGGAGACGATGATCGCGCCGGGCTCGATGAAGGGGCCGGCCTCCTGCATGACTTCGCGCAGGGAGTGGCTCGGGACGGCGATGATCACGAGCTCCCGGCCGGCCAGCGCGTCCCGCAGATCGGCGGTCGCCTCGATTCGGTCCGGCAGGTCGAATTCCGTCAGGTAGCGGGGATTGCGGCGTTCACGGTTGATCGTCTCCGCCACGTCTTCGCGGCGGGACCAGATCTTCACGTCGTTTTCGCGGGCGCAGAGCATCGCGAGGCAGGTTCCGAAGCTGCCAGCGCCGATGACCGCGGTCGGTGTGCTCACGCCGCCTACTCTACCACCGCCCCCGAGACTGCCATCTCGAAGGTCCCCACCCTGCGCGCCGCGACGAAGCGCGCTCTTCGTTGACGCTCTGAGGGGCTACGGCTACTTTCGCGTCTCCCTCCGGGATCGCACCGGCGTTCGGAGGACACCCCCCGCTGCCCATCGGACAGATCCCGGCTCGACGCCCGCAGTGCTCCCCGCGAGCGATGCGTGGTCCGGCTCGAGATCACGGTGTCCGGCCTCGAGGCGACGGCGGTGAACGTCCCCGGACCCGAAGCCACGCAAACGGTCGCCGCGCTGCCGTCCGCAGACGGTCTGTCGCTCTTCGTCCTGCTGCTGGTGGGGTCGGCGGCAGCCGTGCCTCTGCTCGCCGGCATCGTCCGACGTCGTCTGCCTGTTAGGCCGGGCTCGACCCGCCCGCTCGAGCCGGTCTCCTTTGGCAGCTCGCAGAAGGCCCATCGCTCGCCACGCCACGCCGTACTGCTCCATCGCGGCTTGATGGGCGCCGTGTTCATGGCGCTCGTCGCGCTCTTCCTCGTGCCCGCCGCGGCCGCGCTCACCGCGCTCGGAGGTCGCGTGATCCCCGCAGCCATCGCCTTCGCACTGCCGATGCTGCTCGTCACCCTGCACGCGCGGCGACGGAGCACGCGCGGATGAGCGGGATCGTCCTGGCGCTGGTCTGGCTCGCGACGATCTCGGGTGCACTGGCGGCATGCAGCCTCCTCGAGCGGCGTGCGCGGCTCGGACCCCGTCCCGACCGGCCGGAGCTGATGCCGCCGCGTGCCTTGTGGGGCGGAGGTCGCGTCGCGCCGCCGGGCCACTCTGCCGTCGCCCGGGCCCTGGCTGCCTTCGCACGCATCGTCCGCCGTCGCCGCCGCGTCGCGGATCATCGCCCGGGCCTCCGCTTCGTAGGTCGCATGGGTGCGCTGGCCTCGCTGGCGATCGGTCTTTCGCTGATCCCCTTCGCCGGGAGCTGGGGCGGCAAAGCCTCCGGCCCAGCGATCTCACTGCTCGATCTGCCGCATGGCCTGGCCGCGATCGTCCTACTGCTGATGCTGCATTCGTCGTTTCGCGTGACGATCGGGCTCTCGGAGCGCAACGCCTGGTCGCGCATCGGCAGCGTTCGCCAGGCGAGTCGCGCGATCGCGGCGGTGGCCCTCATGACGCTCGTGCTCGCGCCGATCGCGATCGGCTCCGGCTCGCTGCGACTGCATGATCTCGCGGTCGCTCAACAGCGGCCGATCGCGTCGCTCGGCCGCGCGCTCGCGATGCTGGACGCTGGATTCGTGGACCTCTCGATCCCGGCCTGGAACCTGTTCACGCAGCCCTTGACCGCGCTGCTCTTCGTGCCCGCCATGACGCTGATGTTGGGGAGTGCTCGGGTCGACGATCCCGTCACGGGGGCGATCGGCACGGCGGGCCTCGGGCTCGACGCCGATCCGATCGACGCCTACTGGTCTCGGCTCGACGTCCGCCTTTCCCTGGTCCTGGCCTCGGCGCTGTTCGTGACGCTCTTTCTGGGGGCGGGCTCGATCCCCTTCGTCGACCTCGGCGGAGTGGCGGCAGCGCTCTCCGAATACGCGGGGGAGTTCCTGCCGACCCTGCTGATTGCTGCGCTGCATCTCGGCAGCTTCCTGACGAAGCTGGTCGTGGTGCTCGCGGTCGCGATGCGGCTCAAGCGGCTGGTTGCGGCGGCTCGGGTCGATCGTTCGCTGCGATTCGTGACGCGTCGCCTCCTGCCGCTGGCGTGGGCGAATCTGCTGCTGGTCGCGGCGCTGACGCTCTGGCTCTCCGAACGGACGGAAGGGGGTGTCGGATGACCGGCGGCGTCATGCTCGGATTGTCGCTCGCGCTGCTCTCGGCCTTCGCGTCGGTCGTCCTCGGCCGGAACCTGGCGCGTTCGATCACGGCGGGCGTGCTCGTCGTGGCGGGGCTCTCGATCGCCCTGGTCTCGGCGGATGCCGGCTTCGTCGGCCTGTTGGCGATGACGGTCGCGATCCTGCTGCTGGCGACGATCCAGCTCTTCGGCTGGATGCTGGTCGACGTCGAACGCGACCATCTCCCGCCGACCGATCGCCCGACCTGGGTCGCGCGCAGCCTGGCCTTCCTGCTGCTGGGTGCGGGGCTCATGTTGTTCGTGATGGTCGCGCTCGAGCGGGGCGTGCTCATGCCGGTCGAGGATCCGGTGGGGATGCCGGCTCCCCGGGTGATCGGTGAGCTCTTGTTCGGTGCCTGGCGGGACCTCGCGACGCTCTGCGGCATCGCACTCTCCGCCGGACTGCTCGCGAGCCTGATGTTGTTGCACGATGACGGCGGGAGGCGTTAGGCCGTGGAGGCTTCGACGGATGCGTCCGTGCTCCTCGTCGTGGGCTCGCTGGTCCTGTTCTGGGTCGGCATGCTCGGCTTGCTGTGGCGCCGCAGTCTGGTCGGGATGCTCGTGGGCGTGCTCTTCGGTTGGCTCTCGGTCCTCGTCGCGGGCATCGCCGCCATCGGCTTCCAGACCGAGCCTGCCGTAGCCGCCCGCGGTGCGACCTTCGTGCTCTGCGCGGCGCTCGTCTGCGCGCTCCAGGTGGCCCTCGGCCTCGCCATCGTCGTCTCTCGCATCGCGCGTCGCGGCACGCTCGATGCGCAGGGCGCCGGCCTGTTGGAAGGGTAGGGGCGGGGACCATGACGGATTGGCAATCGAGCCTCGGTGTCCCCCTGATTCGATGGATCGCGATCCTGCCGCTGCTGGCGGCGATCGCGCACGGTCTCTTGATCGGTCTGCTTCGAGCCAGGATCTCGAATCGTTCGGTCTGGGCAATCTCGCTCTCCGCCCTCGGCACCTCGTTCGGGGTCTCGGTGATCTCGCTCTTCGATCTCATCACCGCTGGGCAGAGCCAGCCGATCCTCGATTCGTTCGGCCCCTGGATCGGCGGCGGTGTCGGCCCGCGCAGCTTCAGCGCCGAGCTGACTTTCCAGTTCGATCCGCTCTCCGCCATCTTCTGCCTGACGATCACGAGCGTGGCCATCGCCGTCTATCTGTACACGGTGGGACTGGTGGCGGGTGGCCACGTCGATCACGATGACGGACACCGCACCTTCGCGATGCTCGATCTGCTGGTGGGCTCCACGCTGATCCTGGTGCTGGCCGATAATCTCTTTCTGTTCTTCCTGGGCTGGGCCGGGGTAGGCATCGCCTCACAGCTCTTCTCGTCCTTTGCCTTCGCGGACGAAAGGGCCTCCCAGGCCGGCGCGACGACCTTCGTGGTCGGCCGCATCGGCGATCTGGGTCTGCTCGGCGCCATGTTGATGTTATTCGACGGTCTTTCCCGGGCCGGCGCGCCGATCCTGACCTTCCGCGGGATCGAGGCGGCGTTTCGGCTGCTCGAAGGACAGGGCGTGCTCTGGCTCTCGTGGTCCAGCGGGGACACGCCGCTGCTGCTCGACTTCGTGGGCTTCGGACTGGTGCTGGCGTCGCTCACGAAGTGTGCGCAGCTGCCCCTGCATTTCTGGCTGCCCAAGGCGACGACGAGTCCGATCTCGGCCAATGCCTTGATGCAGTCGACCACGACCGTCGTGGCCGGCATCTACGTGCTGCTGCGCTTCTCGTTCCTGCTCGAGACGGCGCCGATGGCGATGCAGCTCTTGATCGTGGCGGGCGGTGCGACGATGGTGCTTTCCAGTCTGGCCGCGGCGACGCAGCTCGACGTCATGCGAGTCGTAGCCTTCTCGACGTCGAGCCTGCTCGGTCTGGTGTTCGTAGGGATCGGTATCGGTGCCTACTCGACCGCCACCTTTCTGCTCCTGACCCACGCCTTCGTGAAGGCCCATCTGATCCTCGCCGTCGGGCTCGTGATCACGACGCTTCGCGGAGAGACCGACCTGCGCCGGATGGGCGGGCTGGCTCAGAAGTTGAGATGGACGCAGGGCATCTTCGCGATTGCCTGCGTCGCGCTGATCGGTCTCCCGCCCTTCGCGAATTTCTTCCCGATCGAAGAGCTGTTGGCCTTTCTCCGCGTCTCCGATCGTCCGTCCAGCGGGCCGTTGGTGGTCATGACGCTCGCGAGTCTGGGGCTGCTCGCATTCGCCCTGGGCCGCGCCTTCTTCTTGATCTTCTGGGGCAACGTGCGGCCCGGGGGCCTCGTCGAGCCGCGGCTTCGGGATCCGGCCGGGTGGCGCCAGCACAGTCTCACCGCGCTCGCGGTGATGACCTTTGCGGCGGGGCTGCTGACGCCTTCGCAGTTCTGGGGTGACCTGCTCGGCATTCCGACCTCCGAGATGGACTCGGTCGGCCATTTCCTGGCGGGCTCGCTCCCGGGTCCGGTCGATCCGGAGCTCGCGGGTGGCTCGCGCGCTGCGACGATCTGGTCGCTGATCGCGGTCGGCCTCACGGGTCTCTCGGCGTCGGCCGTGCGTTATTCGAAGCGGGGCTTTCGTGGCGAGTCGAAGACCCCGGCGATCCGTCTCTCGGTGACTTGGATGCGGGAGATGTTCTACCTCGAGCAGGTCTTTGGGGTCGTGCTCGTGAAGCCGCTCCGATGGCTCTCCCAGGTCGCGCTCGTCGGTGGCATCGAGAAGCAGCTCATCGATCGGGTGGTCCTCTCGGGCGGCTCGGGCCTGGTGCGGCGCGTCGTCTGGAGCGTGCTCCGAAAGCTGCAGAACGGGCGGCTCCAGAGCTACGCCCTGCTGGGATTGCTGACGGTGTTGGTGCTCGTATTCATGGTGGTCGTCTGAGATGAGCGTCGAAGTCACGGACAACCTGATGATTACGGTGGTCGGCCTACCGGCAGCGACGGCCCTCGCGCTGGTTCTCCTCGGCATCGTCCTCGGCACGGTCGGACTGCCCGCACTGCCCGCGTCGATCTGGCGCGGGGTCGGCCTGCTGTCTTCGGGGGCGACCTTCCTGTTGATGGTCTTCGGCGTGTTGCTCGGGTTCGATCCCGAGATCCTCGGGCTGCAGCACGTCGCTTCCTATGCCTGGAGCGATTCCTTCGGTGCAAGGCTGCAGCTCGGCGTCGATGGAATCGGACTCTGCTTCATGCTCTCGACGGCGGGACTGGTCCCGCTCGCCATGCTGTCGGCAGACCGCGAGCGGCAGGACTTCACGCGGGCCTGGGTGCTCGTTTGTCTGCTGCTCGAGACGACGCTGCTAGGCGCCCTGGCTTCGACGAATCTGTTGGCCTTCGTCTTCTTCTGGACGGCTTGTCTCCTCCCGATCCTGCTCTGGATGGCTTATTGGGGTGGTCTGGGCCGGGCGCGCGCCGCGTCACGAATCTGGGCGACCGAGTCGATTGGACTCGCCGGGCTGCTCTACGTGGCCTTCGTCCTGCAGGAGAGCACGCTGGCCCAGTTCGGCGGACCGACCCTCGATCTCGTTTCGTTGGGCTCTTCGACGGTCGAATCGCTGCGACCGAACCTGCTCGACGTCCAGCTCGATCCGACCGCGCAGTGGCCGCTCTTCCTGACGATGGTCATCGCGCTCTCGATGCGGCTGCCGATCGTGCCGCTGCACTATTGGCTGCCCAGCGCCCACGCGTCGGCACCGACCGGTCTGTCGGTGCTGCTCGCGACCGGCTTCGTCCAGACCTCGGCGCTCGGGCTGCTGCGATTCGCGCTGCCGCTCTTTCCGGATGCAGCGACGGCCGCGGGGCCAGCGCTCTCGGTGATCGGAATCTTCGCGCTGGTCTACGCATCGCTGATCGCGCTGGTGCAGAAGGAGCTCAAGCGACTCATCGCCTATGCCGCGGTCGGCTACGCGGGCTTCGCCTTGTTCGGAATCTCGACGCTGAACGTCCAGGGTTTGACGGGCGCCGTGCTACAGCTGCTGACTCATGGCCTCGCGACAGCGGGCCTCTTCATGCTGATCGGCTTTCTCGCGCGGCGACGCAAGACCACGGAGGTGGCGGCCTTCGGCGGACTGGCGAAGCCGATGCCGGTCTGCGCCTTCTTCTTCAGCGTGATGGTGCTTTCGCTGATGGGCTTGCCGCTGCTCGGAGGCTTCGTCGGCGATCTCTTCGTGCTGCTCGGAAGTCTCGAGACCCGGCGCGAGCTTTCCGTGATCGCGCTCGTGGCGATGGTGGTGGCGGCCTCCTACCTGCTCTGGGTACAGCGTCGGCTCTTCCTCGGTCCCGTCGATGAGCCCGCGAATCGCGGCCTGATCGATCTCGATCGCGTCGAGCGCGGCATCCTGCTCGCCATGACGATTCCGATCATCGCGATCGGCGTCTACCCGAACCCCCTGCTCCGGCGCATCGAGCCGGCCGTTCTCGAGATCCTCTACCAGATGGAGCGTCGAGCGACGCCGAGCGAGCTGTCGGATCCCGAAACGCAGACGGAGCGCGAGCTCGTGCATCGCGAGCGACTCCGAACGCGGGAGAGGGTGGCGCAATGAGCCCCGTTCTGATCCCGGCGATCGGCGCGTTGATGGTGCTCGCCTTCGACGTGCTCGCGCGGCCGCCCGGCGAGGGGCCGCCCGAATCGCGGAGGACGGCGCTCTCGGGCATCCGTCTCGGCATCCGTGGCGCTGGTCTCGCTGCTTGCCGTGGCCTTCGTGCTGCGATGGGGTGACCGGGACTTCGAGGGTCCGCTGCTCGCCCTCGACGCCTTCGGCGTCTTCGGGATCGGCTTCGTGGTGGTCGCGGGAACCCTGGTTCTGAGCCTGTCGCTCACGCATTTCGGGATGGCGCGATCGCGGCCCGCCGAGCCGATCGCGCTGCTGCTATTCGCCTGGGCGGGCTCGATGACGGCGATGGTCGACGGATCATCTGCTCGTGTTGCTGATCGCGATCGAGCTGGCCTGGCTGCCGATGGTGGCGCTGATCGCGATCGATTCGCGCCGGCTCTCTTCGAGCGAATCGAGCCTCAAGGCCTTCTTCGCACACGTCTTCGCGAGCCTGATCTTCGCCCACGGCGTCGCGTTCGTCTTCGGCGTGACGGGTCGGCTCGATTTCGGTGCGCTCGCGGGCGCCGGGGTCGAAGACAATCTGCTCTTCCAGGTGGGCCTGACGCTGGTGGTGGTGGGGCTGCTCGCGCGCGCGGCCGTCGCGCCCTTCCATCCCTGGTCCCCCGACGTGCACGAGGGCGCACCGAGCTTCGTGACGACGCATATCGCCACGGTCGCCCAGGCGACGAGCTTCTTCGTCCTGCTGCGCCTGATGCATGCGGTTCCGCCCGACGATCTCTACAGCCTCTCGTCGCTCGGCCATCGCGTTTCGGAGCTGCTCTCGTGGCTCGGCCTGATCGGGCTGCTCTGGGGGCATGCGATGGCCCTGGTGCAGGTGGGGCTGCGACGGCTGGTCGGCTGGCTCGGGGTGGGACAGGCGGGATTCTTCACCTACGCCCTGATCGACGCGCAGGCGGGGGGCGGCCAGGCTCTGCTGCTCGCGATGGTGGCGTCGGGGGTCTCGATCGCCGGCGTGATGGCGACTCTCAGCTCCCTCAGTCATCACGAACGCGCCTGCGAGCAGATGGGCGATCTCGCTGGCATGATGCAGCGAAGTCCCGTGCGCGCCGCGCTGCTCGCTGTTTTCCTGCTCTCGCTCGCCGGCTTTCCCGGCACGATCGGCTTCGTCGCGCGCTTCGAGATCCTCGCGGCCCTCGAGCACGCCGGGCATCGCCCCCAGCTCCTGGTGGGTCTCGGTGCGACCGCCCTGGCACTGGTGGCGGTCGGGCGTCCGCTGCTCGCGATGCTGCGGCCGGCGGAGGCAGGTCGGGAGGGCAGTCGCGCGCTCTCGAACGAGCAGTTCGTGCTGGCGATCTGCGGCGTGATCGTGCTGTATTTCGGCATGATGCCCGTGGTGGGCGAAACCAATCTGGCGGGTCAGCTCGAGATCTGGATCGATCGCGCGATCGCGTCGCTGCGCGCCTGATGCGCGTGGCTACCAGCGCGGCGCCGATCCGACGAGCCGCCGGATGCTGCCGTCTCGCCGCGTGATCTGAAGGTCATCGAGTAGCGCCATCAGCGGCATCGCCGTTCGTCGACTCGTGCCGATCAGTGCCTTGAGCGTCTGGGTATCGAGCTCCTCGGCCGAGTCGAAATGTGCCACGACCCGATCGATCAGATCGAGGAACGCCCTGCGATCGAAGAACAGGTCATCGGGTGCCGCCACGAGCACGCCCTGGCGCTCGAGAAAATGCGCGAGGTCGCGCAGCGTCCGCTCGTCGTCGCCGGACTCCTCTGCGAGGGTGCGAAGCGCCGGCGCCTCGAGCCCTGCCTCATCGAAGCGTTTGCGCAGGCGATCGGCGATCTCGGTCTGCGCCGGGTCGAGGGTCGACTGGAATCCAACGCGCGAGACGATCTCCCCTTCGATGGCGACCTCGCCCCGCTCGGCCAGCGCCTTCAGGAGTCCAGCGCGGGCCTCGTTCGAGACGTTCTCGGGCAGGGATCCCGACAGCGCCGCCCGAGGCATGCCCGGCTGCAGCGGCTCCCGGGCGTGGAACGCTTCGAGCGTCGCGAGCAGCTCGCCCATCAATCGCTCCGTCGCGAGCTTGCCGAGATTCAGGCTCGCGTCGACGCGCACGATCGTCTGCGCCTGCGCCAGCGCGTCGAGGATGCGATCGAGCGCCCTGGCGTCGAGACCGGTCTCGAGCGCGAGGCGATCCGATCCGATGCCCTGCAATCCGGCCCGCTCGATGCGCAGTCGAACGCCCTCCGCCGCGTCGCCTCGCGCCATGCTCGAGAGCTCGGCGAGCAGAGCTTCGTCGCGTCGCCTGCGATGGGGTGGGGCGACGTCGAGCACGACGCCTCCGCCGAGCGTCGAGCCGACGCCGGCGTCGCGGGAGAACCCGCGCAGCACGAAGCGATCGCCGGGCAGCAGCGGCAGCGGCGGACCGTCGACGTGTACCCGCGCGAAGCCGCGCTCGCCGGGACCGATGGGCTGCTCCCCGATCAGCGCGACCCGGGCGCGTCGCTCCGCGGTCCCCGTCAGCAGCTCGACGGCGGCGGCGTCCTCGAGGGCGGTCTTGCGGGCGATCCAATGCAGACTGGCGTCGAAGGTTTCGGTCGCTCGCACGGCGTCGGGCTCGGTCAAGAGGTCGCCGCGGTTGATGTCGTCGGTGGCGACGCCCTGGAGATTGACGGCGATCCGGGCGCCCGACTCGGTCTCGTCGACGGCGTCCCCGTGACGTTCGAGTCCGCGGATCCGCGCCTTGCGGGCGCCGGGCTCGAGCACGACCGCATCGCCGACGCGCCTCGGCCTTCCGGACCAGGTCCCGGTCACGACGGCGCCGAATCCGTGTTTGGTGAAGGTCCGGTCGATGAAGAGTCGCGACGGTCGACCGTCGTCGCCGCGTTCGGGGGCCTCCTCGATCAGGCGCTCGAGGGTCGAGCGGACTGCGTCGATGCCTTCGCCCGTCTCGGCGCTCGCCGCCAGGATCGGGATCTCGGCCAGCGGGCCCTCCGCGAGCAGATCGCGGACCTCCTCGGTCGCGAGCTCGATCATCTCCTCGTCGACGAGGTCGGACTTGGTCAGCACGACCAGGCCGCGTTCGACGCCTAACAGCTCGCAGATCGACAGATGCTCTCGCGTCTGGGGCATCACGCCCTCGTCCGCCGCGACGACCAGCATGACGAGGTCGAGGCCGCTGGCGCCGGCGACCATGGTGCGGATGAAGCGCTCGTGACCCGGAACGTCGACCACCGCGAGTCGCAGCCCGTTTCCGAGCTCCAGGGGTGCGAAGCCCAGCTCGATCGTGATGCCGCGCGCCTTCTCTTCGGGCAGGCGATCGAGGTCGCGGCCCGTGAGCGCCCGGACCAGTCGGGTCTTGCCGTGATCGATGTGTCCGGCGGTGCCGAGCACCAGGCTCTGGGGCGCTCGCGAGCGGTCGGGATCCGGCGTCGCGCTCGACGCGTCGGGCTCTCGAGCGGCATCGTTCTCGGTCACCGGCACCGGACTCAGCGCGGACCGATGCGGTCCGTGCCCATGTAGGGGACGAGCGCCTTGGGAATCGTGATGCTGCCATCGGCCTGCTGATGATTCTCGAGCAGGGCCACGATCGCGCGGGCATTCGAGATCGCCGTGCCGTTCAGCGTGTGCACGAGATCGTTGCGCTTCTTCTCGCCAGCGCGTCGGAAGCGGATCTTCAGGCGGCGCGACTGGAAGTCGGTGCAGTTGGAGGTGCTGGTGATCTCGCCGTATTCACCGGCTTCGCCGCGGCCCGGCATCCAGGCCTCGAGGTCGAATTTCCGGTAGGCGGGCGCACCGAGATCCGCGCTGGCGATGTCGATCACGCGATAGGGAATCTCGAGGGCGTCCCAGATCTGCTGCTCGAGGCGGAGCAGCTCCGCGTGCTGCGCGTCGGAGTCCTCGGGTCGACAGAAGACGAACATCTCGACCTTCGTGAATTGATGCACGCGGTAGAGCCCCTTGCTCTCGCGCCCGTGTGCGCCGGCCTCGGTGCGGAAGCAGTGGGAGACCCCGGCGAGCTTCAGCGGCAGGTCCTCTTCGGCGAGGATCGAGTCGGCGTACATCCCGCCGAGCGTGATCTCCGAGGTGCCGATCAGGCAGAGCTCGTGCCCGCTGATCGAGTAGATCTGCGTCTCCTCGCCGCGCGGGCTGAACCCGAGGCCCTCGATCACGTCGGGGCGGGCGAGGTCCGGAGTCACGACGGGGACGAAGCCCTCCGGCATGAGCTGGTCGAGCGCGAAACGCTGGAGCGCGAGCTCGAGCAGCGCGGCCTCCCGCTTCAGGTAGTAGAACTTCTGTCCGGAAACCTGCGCCGCGCGCTCGAAGTCGACCAGGTCGAGTGCCGTGGCCAGCTCGAGATGGTCCCGGGCGGGAAAATCGAGCTTGCGGGGCTCGCCGACCGTCGAGAGGACGCGGAAATCCTCCTCGCGACCGCGCGGTGTATCGGGATGCAGGAAATTCGGCAGCTGGCGCAACGCTGCCTCGAGCTGCTGCTCGGCCACGCGCAGCTCCTCTTCGTGTGCGGCGACCTCTTCCTTGAGGCGCCGACCTTCGAGCGTGTGGGCCTCGCGGGCCTGGGCATCGAGCTTCTGCTTGCCCGCCTTCTGATGCTCGTTGCGCAGCCTGTTCGCTTCGTTCAGCACCGTTCGCAGCCGGTTGGTCTGCTCGTGCAGCGCGATGGCGGCATCGACGTCGACGGGAATTTGCCGCGCCCGGCAGCTCTCGACGATCTCGTCTCGACGGTCCTCTAGGATACGCGCGTCCAGCATGGAGGGGGAGGGAAGCACACGGCCTCTGGCGCTGCCATGAACCGAAGGCCTGGGGCCTTCGGCGAGCAGACTCGCGGCGACTCTGCCTTGGACGGATCGCACAGGGCGTCTAGATTCCCGGGCGGAATCAATCCTGCGAGGGTCGCGATGCCGGGTCGGCGCCCCGATCTGCGCGGGAGATGAGCCGGAAATAATGAGAGAGGGACGAGCTGTCATGAGCCTCATGGAATCGGTGGGAACGGGATCGATCCGCGGACTTCACGCGGGCGTGCTGGCCGTGGGCTTCGCTGCCCTGCTTGCGATCGGAGCGGGCTGCGCCGCGATCGACGAGTCCTTCGGCACCTCCCTCGGTGAGTCCAGTCAGGAAGCGGCGACGACGGTCAACGAGGCCGCGGTCAAGGTGAACGAGGCGGCGTCCTCAGCCCAGGGCGCGGCGCTCGCGGCGCGCGCTCTCTCGAGCTTCGGACCCCTGCCGCCGGTCGCGCTCAATGCGAACAATCTCGCGACCCAGGCCAAGGTCGACCTGGGCCGAATGCTCTACTACGACGCGCGACTGTCGAAGAACCACGACGTCTCCTGCAACTCCTGCCACATGCTCGACCGATTCGGCGTCGACAACCAGCCGACCTCGCCCGGACATCGCGGTCAGCGCGGCGACCGCAACTCGCCGACCGTCTACAACGCGGCGCTCCACATCGCCCAGTTCTGGGACGGCCGCGCCCCTGACGTCGAGGCCCAGGCGAAGGGGCCGATCCTGAACCCGATCGAGATGGCCTCGCGTTCGGAGGCCGATGTCGTGGCCCTGCTGAGCTCGATGCCCGGCTACCTGGAGGCTTTCGCGGCGGCCTATCCCACGCAGCTCCGCCCGGTCACCTACGACAACATGGCCAACGCGATCGGCGCGTTCGAGCGGAAGCTGATGACCCCCGGCCGTTTCGACGCCTTCATGAAGGGTGACCTCAAGGCGCTCGACGCGACCGAGCGCCGTGGACTCGAGACCTTCCTGGCCGTGGGCTGTAACACCTGCCATACGGGCCCGGCGCTCGGTGGTCAGCTCTACCGCAAGCTCGGCTTCATCTTCCCCTACGAGACCGAGGATCTCGGCCGCGAGAAGGTCACTGGCCTCGCGGCCGACCGACACGTCTTCAAGGTGCCTTCACTGCGCAACGTGGCGGAGACGGGTCCGTATTTTCACGACGGCTCGATCACGGAGCTGCGCGAGGCCGTTCGGATCATGGGCTATCACCAGCTGGGCCAGACGCTGACCGACGCACAGATCTCGGACATCGTCGCGTTCCTGCGTGCGCTGACCGGCAAGATCGATCAGCAGTACATTGCGCGGCCCGCGCTGCCGGCCAGCGGACCGAATACGCCGAGGCCGGATCCGAGCTGAACGCGGCGCCTCGAGCGGGTGTCGCGGGAACATCGAGACGAGCGGTTCTCGCGAAGGAGACGAGCATGGGAATCTTGAGCTGGATCCTGCTGGGCCTGATCGTGGGCGCGTTGGCAAAGTGGATCATGCCGGGTGAGGACCCGGGCGGGATCTTCGTCACGATCGGCCTCGGCATCGCCGGGGCCTTCGTGGGAGGCTTCCTCGCGTCGCTGCTCGGCATCGGGACCGCCGGGGGCTTCAGCCTCGGCGGGATCGTGGTGGCGACGGGCGGCGCGCTCCTGCTGCTCTTCGGATATCGCAAGCTCAAGGCCTAGGTCGGCAGGCCTGCGCCCAGGGCCCTCGCTCGCCGGATTGGTCGGCCTCACGGACCGAGTCAGCCGAACCCTCCGCGCATCGATTCTGTCTCGGGCCTTGACGAACGATCGTTCGTTTGGCGATCATCCCTCTATGTCTCCCAATGGGCGTGAGGCCGATCGTCTCACGATCCGATCCGAGGAGCTCCGCCCCCCAGACTCTCGATGCTCCGCGTGAGCCATCTGCGCGGGTCACGAGCGTGAAGACGAACCGAGCCCGCAGGCCACAGGCCCCGGGATCAGCGAGGACCCACCCATGGCCGCCAACCCCGAACCGCAGCTGACTTTTCCGCGCCCTGTCCCGGACGACTTCCGAATCACGCATCCCGAGGACTATGCGACCCACGGCTATCCGCACCAGATCTGGCAGCGACTGCGCGCGGAGGAGCCGGTCTCCTGGGTGACCCAGCCGGGGAAGGCCGTCGACTACTGGGCGATCACCAAGCACGCCGACATCACCGAGATCAGCAAGCGCCCCGACATCTTCCTCTCCGGTCCTCGGCTCGTGATCCAGCATCTCGAAGAAGAAGTGAACAACATGCCGCCGACGTTGATCCAGATGGATCCGCCGATGCACGGCGAGTTTCGTCAGATGATCAGTCGCCGGTTCACGCCGCGCATGCTGACGAAGATCCACGAGCCGATCGAGAAGATCGGGCGCGACATCGTCGAGAAGCTCTACCAGGGCTCCGACGAGGGCGAGTGCGACTTCGTCGAAGAGATCTCGGCCCCGCTCCCGATCGCGGTGATCGGCTGGCTGCTCGGCGTGCCCGAAGAAGACTGGGGCATGCTCTTCGACTGGACGAACCGGGTGCTCGGTGCGGGAGATCCCGAGTATCAGCAGGACGGCCAGGATTCCCGGGCCACCGCGCAGACGGCGCAGCTCGAGCTCTTCCAGTACTTCACGAAGCTGGTCGCGGATCGCCGCAAGAAGCCCGAGGACGATCTGGTCACGGTCTTCACGCAGTGCGAGTACCAGGGGCGCCCGCTGAACGACCTCGAAGTGCTCTCTTGGTGCTTCATCATCGTGATCGCGGGCAACGAAACGACCCGCAACGGAACGACGGGTGGCATGCTCGCTCTGATCCAGCATCAGCACGAGCTGCGCCGGCTGCAGGCGGACATGGGGCTGCTGCGAGATGCGATCGAGGAGATCGTTCGCTGGACGTCGCCGATCATCCATTTCGGTCGCACCGCCACGCAGGACTACAAGCTGCGCGACAAGGTCATCAAGGAAGGTCAGTCGGTCGCGCTCTTCTATCCCTCGGCCAACCGGGACGAAGAGGTCTTCAAGGACCCCTACACCTTCCGGATCGATCGACGACCGAATCGTCACATCGGCTTCGGCGTAGGCGAGCATTTCTGTCTCGGCGCGCATCTCGCCCGTCTCGAGATGGAGGTCGCCTATCGCCACCTGCTGCCGCGCATCGACGAGATCGAGCTGACCGGTCCCGTCGATCGGCTGCACTCGAGCCTGGTGGGCGGCGTGAAGCGACTGCCGATCCGCTACAAGCTCCACGCACGTTAGGCGGTCAGCGGGCGTCTTTCGGTGTCGGCGGGAGGACGCCTGCCCAAGCCGTCTCGAGCGGGAGGTGCCGGCATGGCGATGGATCGGCGCGCTTTCCTGAAGGCGACCGCGGCGCAGGCCGCGGTCGTGGGTCTCGCCGCGTCGGGCTGTGCAGCGACCCATCCCGGGGCAGATCCGATCGCGCGCGGCGTCAACCCGTTTCGACACGGGGTCGCGAGTGGGGATCCGCTGGCGGATCGCGTGATCCTCTGGACGCGCGTGTCGCCCTTCGAAGACCGGCTGGGAGAGCCCATCGAGACCCATTGGTGGATTGCCCGTGATTCACTCGGGCTCGACGTCGTAGCGGGAGGCGTCGTCGAGGCCCGGGCCGATCGCGACTACACGGTCAAGATCGATGCAGCGGGCCTCGAGCCTGCCACCGACTATACCTACGGCTTCCTGACCCGAACGGGACTCTCGCCGATCGGACGGACGCGGACGCTGCCTCGGGGCGAGGTGGACCACGTGCGTCTGGCCTTCGCCTCCTGCGCGAACTATCCGGAAGGATTCTTCAACGCCTATCGCTGCCTGGCCAAGCGAGACGACCTCGACGTCGTGCTGCATCTCGGGGACTACATCTACGAGTACGCGAACGGCGACTACGGCGACGGAACCGCGCTCGGTCGCGTCCCGGATCCGGTCGGCGAGGCGATCAGCCTCGAGGACTATCGGCGCCGCCACGCGACCTACAAGGCAGATCTCGATCTGCAGGCGGCCCATGCGCGTCATCCCTGGATCACGATCTGGGACGACCACGAGTCCGCGAACAACTCGCATCCGTTGGGCGCCGAGAATCACGACCCCAGGATCGAAGGCGACTGGACGACGCGAAAGCTCGCGGCGATTCGCGCCTATCATGAATGGATGCCGATTCGGGAGCTGCCGACCGGGCACTATCGGCGCTTCGGGTTCGGGAGCCTCCTCGACCTGATCATGCTCGACACCCGGCTGCACGGGCGGGATCCAGAGGTCGCGAAGGGGGACGAGGCGGGGGCCGCCGATCCGAGCAGGACGCTCCTGGGGGCGGATCAGGAGCAGTGGCTCTTCGATGCGCTGTCGGATTCCCAGCGGTCTGGTGCGGTCTGGCGCGTGCTGGGCCAGCAGATCATGGTCGCCCCGGTCTCCTTCGACGGAACCGATTTCAACCCCGACAGCTGGAACGGGTATCGCGGCAGCCGGGATCGCCTGCTCGAACACATCGGCGCCGAGGGCATCGACAACGTCGTCTTCTTGACGGGCGACGTGCACAGCAGCTGGGTCTTCGAGGTGCCCGCGCCACAGGGCGGGCAGGAGGGGGCCGCGCGGGCCGTCGAGTTCGTCACGCCGGCAGTGAGCTCGCCAGCGCTCGGTGGCACGGGCGTCTGGAAGAAGCGCCGCGCGCGGCTGCATGCACGGACGCCGCACTTGAAATACAGCAACTTCGACGACCATGGCTTCGTCGTGCTCGACCTGACGCCAGCGCGCGTCCGCGCGGAGTACGTGTACACGGAGTCGCCGAAGGTGAGCTCCGGGAGCTGTTGGTGTGGTGCGGCCTTCGCGGTTGCGTCCGGGACGAATCGCGTCGAGCGCATCGAGAGCGATCGCTGCCCCGCGTCGACGGCGGGCGAGTCCGCCGCCGAAGGTCGTTAGGCGTTCGCGCGATCGACGAGCAGGGTGGCGACCGTCAGCAGCACGTCCTCTGCGCCCTCGTCGTGCAGCGACACGCGCAGCACGAGCCCGGATCCCGTCGTTCCGATCGTTCGGACCACCGCGCGAACCGGGCCGATGCGCGCGAGCTTCAAGTAGTGGATCTCGAGGCTTCGGACGCGCGCGGGGCCGCCGAGCTGGTGCGCGGCGTAATGGTCCCCGGCCGCATCGATCAGGATCGCCACGACACCCCCCTGCATCGCACCGAGCGTATTGATCACGTACGGGCTGACGGCGAGCCGCGCAATCGCGGGGTCGCTCGGGTCGAAGGCCAGCCCGAGCGTCTCATGGAGCGGCTTCTCGAGACCCGACCCGGGACGCGCGAATTCACTCCGCGACTGCGGCTCCTCCGCCCAGCCGACCCGGGCCTGGAGCGCGTTGCGACCGGGCAGGATCGAGAAGCCCACCGTCGACAGGCCGCACTCGACGCCGCTCTCGACGTGGTCGACGAGCACCTCCATGACCAGCGTCGTGCGGCCCTTGCGAAGCACGCGCGGTCGGGCGCGCAGGGTGCCCTCGTGCGGGAGCTCGCCCGTGTGAAGGCTCAGGTTGGAGGTCGCGATCCATTGCGGAAGGACTTCGCGGATCGCGGTCTCGCCCGCCACCATATCGATGATCGTGGCGATCACGCCGACGTGCGGCCGGCCACCGCCGTCGAGCAGGGCGGGGACGATCGGGAGCTGGATGGCCGAGCCTTCGTCGCCGCGAACGACGACCGGGGCCAGGTCGCGGACGATGTGGAATTCGGGCGGATAGGAGGGGGCTTCGCTTTCGCTCATGGTGAGCGCGAGCCTATCGCCCCGGGCCTGCTTTCGCCGGCTCGCGCGGCGAGCGAATTCGCCGCGTGGAGCCGGGATCCCGCCCCGGATGTGGCGACTAGCGCTCGATTCGTTGCGCCGCTCGATCGGCTCTTCGCTCGGCGCGGTCGCCCGCCCGGTCGAGCTTGCGATTCTGACGTTCGCCCTTGCGGTCGAGCTGCTGGTCCCGCTTGTCGCCCTTGCGTTCGAGTCGATCTGCCTTGCGCTCGCCTCGTTCTTCGATCAGGCGAGCCTTGTCCTCGCGGCCCGCCTCGCGTGCGCGTTCGGCCTTGCGTTCGGTCCGTTCTTCGACCGCCCGGGCCTGGCGGTCGAGTCGTTGCTCGGCGGCATCGCCCTTGCGGTCGAGCGCGCGCTCTCGGCGGTCCCCCTTGCGGTCGAGCCTCTCCTCGGCGCGATCGCCTCGGGCCCGCAGGCGATCCGCTCGTGCGTCGTCGTCGTCTGCCCAGCCGGTCGATGCGGCGATCTGGGCGAGAGCCAGCAGGCCGATGGGAATCAGGACTCGATGGAATTTGCGCATGTGAAGACTCCTTGGTTCGGGCTCGTGGCCTCGTGTCGCTCGGTTCGAACCGGCCCGGGGCGGTCCGGTTGCGCCAGCTCGGGGTCGAGGGGGCGAGTTGCGGCTGCCATGCCGATGCTGCGACGGGCTTGCTCAGGCCGAGGTCAGCTCTTCGAACGCACGCACCAGGTGATCGAGCTCTCCGGCCAGACGCCCCGGAATGGCGGGTCGGCAGATCGCCGCCAGCGCCTGGAAATACCAGACCTGCTCCGAGGCGCCGGCATTGAAGCGGTCCAGGGTGGCGAGGCCGTCGTATCGCAGGTCGGCGACGAGGTCGCTCAGGTTCTGACGCTTGTCGCAGGCTGCCACGAGCAGGCTCGCTTGGCCCGCTCCCCTCAGCTGGTCGAGATATCGCTCCTTGCGTTCGCGCCAGGGGCCCTTGCTGTCCGCGGCCTCGTCGGGCTGCGTATCGGTCAGGTCGAGCACGATCCGGAGGACTGCCTGACCGAATCGGTCCGCGATCGTCTGCTCACGGGCCAGACGTTCGCTCGGGCTCGGCGCGTCTTCGAGCGAATCGTGGAGCAGCGCCGCGATCGCCTCGGTCGGTCCTCCGCCCGCGTCGATGACGAGGCCCTCGACCTGCGAGAGATGACTCATATAGGAGGTCGTCCGGCCCTTGCGGGTCTGCTCACCGTGCCACTGCCAGGCGAGGGCCGTTGCCTCGACGAGCTGCGCCTCGGCCGCCGCGAGGACGGCCGCCTCGGTCGGCCGGGGCTGATCTGCTGGTGGCTGGCTCGAAATCTCTCGCTCCTGCGGTCGGGTCACGCCTGTTCCCCTGGGAAGGCTGACGCCTCGCGCAAAACGCTCCGACCGGCCTGATCGTCACATCAAAGCGCCGATCCTCACGTTTTTTTCGTTCGAGTGTTGCCCGATTCACACTCCGCTTCCCGCCTTACACGGTATCAGAAGGAGGAGCCGAGCGATCTCCCGACCGGGCCAGGGGCCGCGGCCGTTCGTGCAGGAGGGACATCACATGCCCAAGTCAGACAGCTACCCAGACCAGAATCGTCCACGCGCCTGGGGCCTCGCGATCTTTGCGATTCTCGCGTGGGCCCTGCTCGCGGCCAATGCCGCCGATGCTCAGCAATCCCGGGTGCCCGAGGTCGTGCTCGCGCAGGTCCTCGGTGGTCGACCCGACTCGCCCTCGGCGGCCGCATCGGCGGACCACCGCGCCTCCGGGAGTGCCGAGGTCAATCTCGTGGCCCAGCGCATGCGGGCGGATTTCCAGGATCAGCTCGTGGCGGGCGTCAGCCGGCCCACCGTCGAGCTCGAGGTGCATTTCGATTTCGACTCGGACCAGATCCACGAGGAGAGCGGTCCCCAGATCGAGGCGGCCGCGGAGGTGCTGAACGCTCACTTCCCCGAGACGCGATTCCGGGTCGCGGGCTTCACCGATGCCGCGGGCCCGGAGGCGTACAACAAGGCGCTCTCGGAGCGTCGCGCGACGGCGGTCTGGCAGCAGCTCGTCGAGCGGCATGGCGTCGCGGCCGAGCGCCTCGAGCGAGTCGGCTTCGGCGAAGACGATCCGGCCGCGCTCGAGAGCGACGCACAGCGGCGTCGCGTGGAGCTGCAGATCCTGCGTGGCGACGGGGAGCGGCTCTGATCCCGGCCGGAGTCCGGCCCACGGCGACGCGCGGCTCGGCGGGGAGGCATGACCTCGATCGGGACAGCTGCGCACACGAGCTCCCGGGCGGCGCTCGACGGGCGCGAAAGCCGGGGCGAACCGGGATCGGCAGGCCCCGCCATCTCGTCTAGCATTTCGCGATGACACAGAAATCCGACTCGACCGATCAGACTTCGAAAGCGAATCAGGCGCGCGCCGAGCTCGACCCAGAATGGCAGCGTGCCTTTGCCTGGGTCGAGAAGGAGCTGGGCGTCGAGATCACGAGCTTCGAGCGGCAGCCGCGTTGGCGGCCGGCCTTCTTCGTGGAGGCCATCCGCGACGGGAAGCGCATGCCGCTCTATCTGCGCGGGGAGCGCGGGGAGCTCGACCACGGGGCCTATCCCTTCGAGCACGAGGCGCGCGTGCTGCAGGTGATGGAGTCCGAGGGGCTGCCCGTGCCGCATATCTACGGCATCTGCCCCGACCCGAAGATGATCGTGATGGACAAGATGCCGGGGCGCGCGGATCTCTCGACGGCCGAGAGCGAAGAAGAGCGGGAGTCGGCACTCGGTCACTACATGGATCTGCTCGCGGATCTGCACGCGATCGACCCGAAGCGCTTCGAGGAGATCGGCGTCGAGAAGCCGCAGGACGCCGAGGCGGCGGGCTTCGCGGATCTGCATCGCTGGGAGAAGAATTTCCGCGCCGCCAAGAACCGCCCCGAGCCGATCATCGAGTTCGTCTACGGATGGCTGCGACGAAACGTTCCGAAGGATCGCTACGAGATCTCCTGCCTGCAGGTCGACTCGGCGCAGTTCCTCTTCGACAAAGGCCGCGTGACGTCGTTCATCGATCTCGAGCTCGCCTGCCTGGGGGACCCCGCGTCCGATCTCGGCGCCATGCGCGGTCGCGATCTCGCCGAGCCGATCGGCGATCTGAAGCCGGCCTTCGAGCGTTATTTCAAGAAGACGGGCAAGCCGATTCCCAAAGAGATCATCGACTATCACACGGTGCGCTTCAATCTGGCGACGCCGACGACCTGCGCACCGATCGTCGCTGCCCCGCCGCTCACCGTCGACTACATCCAGTATCTCGCCTGGTACTGGGTCTGGTCGCGGGCGTGCATCGAGGTGATGGCCGACATGAAGGGCCTGACCTTGCCGACGCCGGCGATCCCGCAGCCGACGCGGACGGCCTTCGGTCCCGCGCATGATCTGCTCGTCGACAAGCTCGGCGAGCTACGCAGCGCGAGCGAAGACTTCCTGCGCTACGAGCTCGACACGACCTGGCGCAACGCCAGCTACCTGGCGCGGGTCGAGTCGATGTGGCCCGAGATGGAGGCGGATGAGGCGGCCGAGATCGACGCCCTGCTCGGTCGCGTGACGAGCCCCGCCAACCGGGAGGCCGAGCTCGAAGCCTTCGTGCTCGAGCATGGGGCCGAGCGGGAGGACGAGCTGCTGGAGCTCTTCCAGAAGCGCTGCCTGCGGCACGAGGCGCTCTACGAGCCGGTCGCGCGCGAGCTCAAGGGCGTGAAGACGCAGCTGCTCTGACAGGTTCTTCCGCTTCAGGGACTGCGAACGGGATTCGGATGCGGCCGCCCTGGAAATTTCGGGACTCGCCGGGGCGCTAGCCTCTTCGGATGCACGGCCTTCCCGATCGCTTCGGTCCCGCAACGCGCGCCTGGCTCGCGAAGTCGTTCGACGCGCCGACGGAGGTGCAGGAGCAGGGCTGGCCCCTGCTCGCCGGTGGCCGGAACGCGTTGCTGGTGGCGCCGACGGGCAGCGGCAAGACGCTGGCGGCGTTTCTGGCAGCGATCGATCGGCTCGGCCGGCTGCGCGAGGATGCCCTGCCGGGCGTTCGGGTTCTCTACGTGTCGCCCCTCAAGGCGCTGGTCTACGACATCGAACGCAATCTGCGTGTGCCGCTCGCGGGCATCGCCGCCGAGGCCGCCTCGCTCGCGGAAGCCGCGGCCGCGTCGGGCTCGGGAGGCCAGAGCGAGTTTCGTCCGCCGCGTGTCGCGATCCGCACCGGTGACAGCACGGCGAAGGAACGCCGACTGCAGGCGCGTGATCCCGCCGAGATCCTCGTCACCACGCCCGAGTCGCTCTACCTGATCCTCGGCTCACAGCAGCGAGAGACCCTGCGACACGTCGAGACGATCATCATCGACGAGATCCACGCGCTCGCGCCGACCAAGCGCGGCGCCCATCTGATGCTCTCACTCGAGCGAGTGGCGCGCCGCTGTCTGCAGGGCGATCCCCAGCGAATCGGGCTGTCGGCGACGGCGCGTCCGGTCGAGACGATCGCGCGCTTTCTGGGCGGGGATCGCAAGGTCGAGATCGTCGACACCAGCCGTGCGCCGGCAATCGAGCTGACGGTCTCGGTGCCGGTCCCGGACATGACGCGGCCGCAGCTCGGAGGTCGACTCGATCCCGAGGATCGCGGGCGCCCGCTGCGCGCGGTGGGCGAGGGCGAGTCGGAGACGAGCCTGTGGCCCGCGATCTATCCGGAGCTGCTCGAGCGCATCCGCTCGGTTCGTAGCTCGATCGTGTTCGTCAACAGCCGCGCGCTCTGCGAGCGATTGGCGCATCGCCTGAACGAGCTGGCGGAAGAGCCGCTCGTACGCGCGCATCACGGCAGCCTGGCGCACGACGAGCGCAAGCAGATCGAGGAAGCGCTGGCGGCGGGCGAGCTGCGCGCGATCGTCGCGACCAGCTCGCTCGAGCTCGGCATCGACATGGCAGCGGTCGAGCTGGTGATGCTGGTCGAGAGTCCCGGCGCCGTCGCGCGCGGGCTGCAGCGCATCGGGCGCGCGGGCCACGCCGTCGGCGAGACCAGCCGCGGCGTGATCTTCCCGAAGCATCGGGGCGATCTGCTCGAGGCAGCGGTGGTCGCGAAGGGCATGCGCGAGGGCGCGGTCGAGGCGATCGAGGTGCCCCGCAACGCGCTGGACGTGCTGGCGCAGCAGATCGTGGCGATCGTGGCGGAGGAGCCCGTCTCGATCGACGACCTCGCGGCGCTGCTCGCCCGCACTGCGAGCTACGAGGCGCTCCCGCGCGGGCTCCTCGAGTCGGTGCTCGACATGCTCGCCGGCCGCTATCCCTCGACGGATTTTGCCGAGCTGCGGCCGCGCATCCATTGGGATCGGTCGACGGACACGCTCGAGATCCGGGAGGGCGCCGGGCGGATCGCGCTGCTCTCGGGAGGCACGATCCCGGATCGCGGACAATACGCGGTGCACCTCGGGCCGGATGGGCCGCGGATCGGCGAGCTCGACGAAGAGATGGTGCACGAGACCAAGCCTGGCGACGTCGTCACGTTAGGTGCTTCGAGCTGGCGCGTGCTCGAGATCACGCGCGATCGCGTGATCGTCGCGCCGGCTCCGGGCGAGGCGGGGCGACTGCCCTTCTGGCGCGGCGACGGACCCGGTCGGCCGTTCGAGCTCGGCCGAGCGCTCGGACGTTTCACGCGTGAGCTGCTGGAGCACGGGTCGCGAGACGCCGCGGCGGCGCGGCTCGCGCTGGAGCACGGGCTCGATGAGTACGCGTCGAAGAACCTGCTCGATCATCTCGAGGCCCAGCGCGAGTGGACGGGGAGCTGTCCCTCCGATCAGCGCATCACGCTCGAGCGCTTTCGCGACGAGCTCGGCGACTGGCGGATCTGCATCCTCTCGCCCTTCGGCTCGCGGATTCACGCGCCCTGGGCCCTCGCGATCGCTTCGCGCCTGGCCGAGCGCGGAAGCTTCGACGCGCAGCCGCTGTGGACCGACGACGGGCTGATGTTCCGCTTCGCCGACGCGGATCGACTGCCGCCCCTGGATCTCTTCCTGCCCGATCCGGACGAGATCGAGGAGCGCGTCACCGAACAGCTCGCTGGCTCCGCACTCTTCGCGTCGCAGTTCCGAGAGAACGCGGCGCGTGCGCTGCTGCTGCCGCGGCGACGTCCGGGCGCGCGCACGCCGCTGTGGACCCAGCGCCTGCGTTCGCAGAACCTGCAGGCGGTGGCGAGCGGCTTCCCCGACTTCCCGATCATGCTCGAGACCTATCGCTCCTGTCTGCAGGACGTCTTCGACCTCCCTGGACTGACGCAGCTGATGGAGAGGATCCGCTCCCGCGAGATCACGGTCGACGACGTCGAGACGCCTTCCGCCTCGCCCTTCGCGCGGTCGCTCGTGTTCTCGTATACCGCGACCTACCTCTATCAGCTCGACATGCCCGCCGCGGAGCGTCGCACCCAGGCGCTCTCGCTCGATCGCCACATGCTGCGCGAGCTGCTCGGGGCCGAGGCGCTGCGCGAGCTGCTCGATCACGAGGTGATCGACCTCGTCGAGGCCAGGCGTCAGGGTGTCGATCCCGAGCTGCGCGCGCGTCACGCGGACGGGCTGTACGACACGCTGCGTCGGGTGGGCGATCTCGATCTGCGCGAGCTCGAGGCGCGCTTCGAGGGCGGCAATGCGAGCTTGCATCGGGCCGTCGCCGAGCTCGAGTCGGCCCGTCGGGTGATCCGGCTGGAGATCGCGGGGTCGCAACGACTCGTGGCGGCCGAGGACGCGGCGCTCTATCGCGATGCCCTCGGCGTGTCGCTGCCCGAGACGCTTCCGGCTGCCTTTCTCGAGCCGGCGAAGGCGCCGCTCGAGCAGCTGGTGATGCGTTATGCGAGGACCCACGGTCCCTTCGAGACGGAGTCGATCGCCGCGCGCTTCGGTCTGATCCCGGGCCAGCTGGAGCCTCTGCTGTCCGCGCTCGCGACGCAGGGGAAGCTGGTCGGGGGCGAGTTCGATCCGAGGGGGAGCGGGCGGGAGTGGTGCGAGCCGGAGATCCTGCGACGCATCAAGCGGGGCACGCTCGAGAAGCTGCGCAGCCAGATCTCGCCCGTCGGGGGCGACGTCTTCGCTCGTTTTCTCGTCGATTGGCACGGGATCGACACGGGCCGAAGGGGCGACTCGCGACTCGAGGAAGTGATCGACCTGCTCGAGGGGCTCCCGCTGTCCTTCGCGGAGCTCGAGCGCTCGATCCTGCCCGCCCGCGTGCCGGACTTCGAGCCGCGCATGCTGGACGAGCGCGGAGCGCAGGGGCAGCTGGTCTGGGTCGGATCCCGGGCCCTGGGCGAGCGGGACGGACGCGTCGCGCTCTATCGACGGTCGAATATCGGGGCGCTGCTGGATCCACCGCAGATCGACCCAGCGCGGTCGGCCAGCGGCTCCGAGGCGCCGCCGGGCGAGGTCGCGGCAGCCGTCGACGGGCAGGACGGGCTCGGCCGCGTGGCCGGCCTGCTGCTCGAGCGGCTCGCAGCACGGGGCGCATCGTTCTTTTCGGAGCTCGCCCAGGGCATCGAGGTCGAATCGAGCGACGAGGTCGCGAAGGCGCTCTGGGAGCTGGTCTGGCGCGGCCTCGTCACCAACGACACCTTTGCGCCCCTTCGTGCGCTGGGGCTCCGGCCGCAAGCCAGTCGTCGTCGCGGTCGTCGTAGCCGCCGCGCGCCGCCCTCGACGACCGCGGGTCGCTGGTCGCTGGTGGCCCCGATGCTCGCGAATCCGCCCTCCGAGACCGAACGTCTGCATGCGCGAACGCTGCTCTATCTCTCGCGACACGGAATCGTGTCGCGAGAGTCGATGGCGGTCGAGAGTCAAGCCGGCGGCTTCGGTGCGATCTACCCGGTGCTGCGGGAGATGGAGGAGACGGGTCGCATTCGCCGAGGGTATTTCGTGGAAGGCATGACCAGCGCGCAGCTCGCGGTGCCGGGGGCCGTCGATCGGCT
This sequence comes from uncultured delta proteobacterium, assembly GCA_963698485.1. GTDB lineage: Bacteria > Myxococcota_A > UBA9160 > UBA9160 > UBA4427 > UBA4427. The sequence goes on from CAVORA010000022.1 coordinate 58,096, forward strand.
GCGTTCGCTGCGCGACCCTTCGCCGCGGCCCAAAGCCGTCCTGCTGTCGGCGACGGATCCGGCTCAGCCCTATGGCATGCAGCTGCCGTGGCCCGAGCCGCGGGCTCCCGCGTTGGCTCCGATGGATGCCGGGCGGGTCGCAGAAGAGGGCGAGTCGCCGGGGCCGAAGAAGGAGGGGCCGGGAAAGCCTCGGCGAGCCATCGGGTCTCACGTCGTGCTGGTCGACGGCCGTCCCGCTCTGTTCCTGGACCGCGGCGGCGCGCGCATCCGAACCTTCGATGACTCTTTCGATGCCTCCGCAGAGGGGCCCACCGCGGAGCGCCTCGACGCGGCGCTGCGCGCGCTCTTGCGGGGGCTCGGACGCCTCGGACTCAGCCGCCTGTCGATCGAGGAGATCGACGGCGAGAAGGCCCGTGGATCGGCGCTGGCCGGCGGCTTCATCCGGGCTGGCTTTCGAGTCGGCTACCGCGGCTTGGAGATCGATCGTGCGAGCGGGAGCTCTTCGATCGAGGACGAAGAGCGAGAGGTCGACGACGGATGAATCGCCTCGTGCGCGAAGTGCACCGCTTCGGGCCCCATGAAGAGCGCGGTCACCACCGAGAGCGCCGAGAGCAGGACACCCGCCGAGAAGGCGTAGCCGAAGGATTCGGGACTGCGGATGCCGCCATAGGCGAGGGTGAGGAGGGTGATGCCGAAGGCTGCGCCGCTCTGCCCCATCAACCTGTTCGAGGCGGCGGCGATTCCGAGATCCGATTCGTCGACCGAGCGGGAGATGGCGGCCGTGATCGACGGTTGACTGAAGCCGTGGCCGGCACCCTGTCCGATCAGCCCGATCACGAAGAGCGGCAGGCTCTCGCGGTAGGCGGCCGCGGCGGTCAGGATCAGGCCGAGGGTCAGCAGCGTGCAGCCGATGATCGAAGCGCCGCGCTCGCCCATTCTCTCGCCGAGTCGGCCGCCGATCGGTGACGCGAGGGTGAGGGTGGCCGTGCGCATCAGGATGATGAAGGCGATCACCGTCGCGGTGAAGCCGAGCTCGCTCAGGAAGAGCGGGGCGATCACGAAGGCGCCCATGTAGCCAGCGCTCGTGAGCGCGTTCGTGAGCAGGGTGGCGCTGAAGTTGCGCGAGCGAAAGAACTCGAGCGGCAAGAGCGGCGCTTCGATGCGGCGCTCGAGGGCGACGAAGATCACGAGGCTCGCGATTCCGAGAACGAAGCTCGGGACGACCC
>CAVORA010000023.1:0-6251 GCA_963698485.1 uncultured delta proteobacterium
CGAGCCCGGCATCACCCAGGAGTGGGCGGCACTCCTGACCGACACGTCCGCCGGGCCACCGCTGGTCGACCCCGCGACGCCGATCGCCTTCGACCGCGTCACCGGCGCGACCGTCCAGACCCTGGGCGACATCGCGAGCGGTGCTCCCGGGAGCGCGCACAAGACCTTCCACTTCGTGCTGAACGACACCATCGTTTCGGATAATCGGATTCCGCCGTGGCGCATGAATCGCGAGATCGCGCGGGCGCGCAACGCGCTGCCGGTGCCTGCGGAGCTCTACGGTGACCCCGGAGCCAACGGGGGAGTACGAACATTTCGATCGCGTGCCGCTCTCGCCGCCCGCGCTCGCGACCGGGGTCGAGATCGAGCTCCTCTACCAGCCCACCAGCTGGGAGTACATCCAGTTCCTCTACCTCGCCAACACGGGCGAGATCACCGCGCTCGGCGACACCGGTTCCAACATGCTGGCCGCCTGGCGCGAGGCGGGCGACGCGACGACCCGGATGGCCGAGCCACACGTGATGACGAGCCTGACCCACGCACTGCCAGAGCCCGGCTTCACGACGCTGCTGGCGGGAGGCCTGCTCGGCGTCTGCTGGCTCGCGAGGCGCAGGCACGGCGGCGGCCCGCCTCGAGTCCGCGCCAGCCGAAGCGTCGCACGTGACGGCCTTCAGTCGCGTCGCACGAGCCGCTTCTCTCCCCGCTGATGCCCAAGCGTGGCTTCGTGCGCCACGTAGGCCTTGATCGTATCGGCCTCGTCCCTCGTCAGATAGTCACCCCAACCCGCCATGCCGCGCGCCGCGAGGGCGCCATCGATCACGATCGACTGCCACGCCCCGTCGAGCTCGCCGATCCGGTACCGCAGGTCGGGGACGATGCCGCCGCTGACGGCGTTGCCGCCGTGGCAGACGGCGCAGTACTCGTTGTACCGAGCGCGCCCCGCCTCGATCGTCTCGGGGGAGGCGAGCGCCAGGGTATGCGCCGGAAGCAGCTGCTCCTGCGTCTCGATGACGGGTAGCGCTGCCTCGCCCCCGAGCTTGAAGACCAGCAGGCGGCTGATGTTCACGAGCCGCTGCGGGCCGCTGATCACGCCGAAGGGCAGGCTCGCCTCGCCGCCCCAGCCCTGGGCGACCGCGACGTACTGCTCGCCGTCGAGCGCGTAGCTGATCGGTGAGGCCATCACGCCGCCCTGCACGTCGCGCGACCAGAGCTCTTCGCCGGTATCCGCTGCGAAGGCCTTGAACCGACCTTCGAGATCGCCCTGGAAGACCAGGTTGCCGGCCGTCGAGAGCACGCCGCTCCCGGAGTAGAAGCCTCGCGGGACGCGCCACATCTCCTGCTTCGCGACGGGATCCCAGGCGATCAGGATGCCCGCGGCCTCCGCCGGGCCGGCGGCGGCGCGCACCTCGTTGCTGAGCTCGTCGGGTAGCGTGACGAAGCTCGCGACCGAGAAGTTGGGCGTCCAGATCACCTTGCGACGCTGGGTGACGAGATCGTCGCGATAGACCCCGCTCGAGATCTTGGCCGGGATGTAGACCAGACCCGTCTCGGGGCTGAAGCTCATCGGGTGCCAGTTGTGGGAGCCGCTGGGTCCGGGGACGATCAAGCGGTCTGTCTCCGTGTCCCGCACGCCCGGGGCTTCGACGGGCCGCCCGGTCTCGAGGTCGACGTGCGTGGCCCAGGTGACGGGCATGAACTTGTCGGCCGAGAGCAGCTCGCCGGTCTCGCGGTCGAGCACGTAGAAGAAGCCGTTCTTGGGCGCCTGCATGATGACGTCGCGCGGGCGCCCTCCGATCTCGAGCTCCGCCAGGATCATGTGCTGGGTCGCCGTGTAGTCCCAGTGATCGCCCGGCGTCGTCTGGTAGTGCCAGCGATAGGCGCCGGTATCGGCGTCGACCGCCACGATCGACGACACGAAGAGATTGTCGCCACCCTGCGGGCTTCGGACGCGCTGGTTCCAGCTGGCCGCGTTGCCGACGCCGATGTAGAGGAGATTGCGTTCGGGGTCGAAGGCGAAGGAGTCCCAGGCGGTGCCGCCGCCCTTGCCGTTCTTCCACCACTCGCCCGTCCAGGTCGTCGCGATCCACTCCTGGGTCGCGTCCTCGAAGCCCTCGGCCGGATTGCCCGGCACCGTGAAGAAGCGCCAGAGCTGCTCGCCCGTGTCCGCATCGTAGGCCGTCACGTAGCCGCGCACCGACATCTCGGCGCCGCCGTTGCCGATGATCACCTTGCCGTTCACGATCCGTGGCGCGCCCGTGATCGTGTAGGAGTCGACGTCGTTCAGCCGCGTATCGACCTCCCAGACGACCCGGCCGGTCTCGCGATCGAGCGCCCGCAGCCGCCCGTCGATGCTGGCCGCGTAGACGCGAGTGCCCCAGAGCGCCGCGCCCCGATTCACCACGTCACAGCAGGCGTGCTTGCCGTAGTCCTTCTCGACCTCGGGATCGAAATGCCAGAGCTGCTCGCCGGTGCGCGCGTCGAAGGCCAGCACGTGTCCCCAGGACGCCGTCACGATCAGCTTTCCGTCCACCATCAAGGGCGTCGTCTCGATCCCGCGCCGCGTCGGCAGTTCGGCCACCCAGGCGAGTCCGAGATCCGACACGTTCTCGGCGTTGATCTGGGCCAGCGGGCTGAAGCGCTGCTCGCCGTAGGTCCGGCCATGACTGAGCCACTCGCCGGGCGTCGCGTCGGCGTCGACGATGCGCGCGGCATCGATCGACACAGCGGAGTCGGTCGACGCAGCGCCCTCCTCCTCCTGGGTGCCAGGAGCGGGCGCCGGGTCGGAGCACGCCAGCAGCACGCAGGCCGCGAAGACGACCGTGGAAAGCAGGCGGGTTCTTTTCGACATCGAATGAGCTCCTCGCTCGAGAGAATCTCGCAAAGATCGGGGGATCTGCGGGAGGGGGTTGCATGACCAGGCGTGGGCCGGGTCGAGAAGACGTCCTGCAGACCTTAGGCTGACCTCCGTCCGGCGCCCCGGCGCCCCGGCGCCGCGGGTGGGCGCCGCCTGACTCGAAGTCAAGGGTCGAGTCGCCGGGCCGATCCTTCCCATCCACCTGATCCCGCACAGCGGGCGCTCGCCGCTTCCGGGTCGGGGCGCGCATGCGCGTCGACGACCCGTCGGCGCGAGCCGCCCGAACCGTAGATCTTGGATCTGCCATCCGCTTCTGCTTGACTTGGCCTCCGACCCGCCTCCGGCCGGGCTCGCGGCCCGGATGGATTCGCGTGCGCTGCCGGGTCGGGCCACGCCCATGGAAAGGCCTATGGAGATCGAATCCCGTGATCGCTCGACGATCCTGATCCATTTCTACCGCGCCATGGTCGGGCGCGCGGACGTCTGGCGCATGCGCATGGACGCGACGACGAATTGGGCGATCGGCGCGACCGCCGCCATGATCTCCTTCGCGCTCGGCAATGCGTCGACGCCGCACTACGTCGTCTTCATCGCCGTGCTCCTCACGATCAGCTTCCTGTTTCTCGAGGCCCGCCGACTGAGCTTCTACCACCTCTGGCAGCAGCGCGCGCTGCTGATCGAGAAGGGCTTGATCCGCCCTGCCCTGCACGCCGGAACGCCGATGCGGGGCACGACGGACCTCGACCGGGGGCTGGATCTGGACCTCGACCTCGAGGCCGCGCTCGAGCCGCATCTGGGCCGCACGGTCCCGATCATGTCGATCGGCAAGGCGGCCGCGCGCCGGCTCCGGCGGATCTATCTCTACCTGTTCGCGGTGCAGCTGCTCGCCTGGGTACTGAAGCTCTCGAGCGACCCGACGCCCGTCTCCTCGCTCGCCGAGCTGATCGAGCGGGCGCATACGGGCGCGGTCCCCGGCGAGGTCGTCGCGGGGCTCGTCGGACTCGGCTTCACCGCAGCCGCGTGCTTCGCCTATCTGCGCGGGGGCCGCGATCAGAAGGAGCGGCGGCCCGAGGGCTGAGACGTTGGGTTCGTCCCGCGCCATTCCCTCGCGAGGGCTACCGCCCCGTCCGTCTCAGGCGCCTGCCTGCTCGAGCCAGCTGCGAAGCCTGGCGGCGTCGACGAGCCCGGCCTCCTGCAAGACGACGGATCCGCCCTTCAGCACGACGAAGTTGGGAATGCCACGGATCTGGAAGCGACTGGCCAGGCCGGGCTCGGCCTCCGTGTCGACCTTCAGCACGATCGCCCGACCGCTCATCTCCCGCGCGACGGCTTCGACATGGGGTGACGCCATGCGGCAGGGAGCGCACCAGTCGGCCCAGAAATCGACCAGCACCGGCACGCTCACGTTGTTCACGATCTCGTCGAACTCGGCGCGGCCGACATTCACGGGCACGGCCAACGGGCAAAGCGGCTGCTTGCAAGCCCCGCAGCGCGCTTCTCGAGAGAGCCCCGCGGCCGGGACGCGATTCTTCCGACCGCATTTCTCACAGCTTCGGATCACGAGCGTCCTCCATCCGATCAAGCGTCCCGCTCAGCGATCCTCGAGCGGCAGCCAGTCCCGCACGGTCTCGCCCGTGTAGATCTGACGCGGTCGGCTGATGCGCGTGCCGGGCGTGTTGCGCTGCTCGAGCCAGTGGGCGATCCAGCCCGGCAGGCGTCCGAGGGCGAACATCACCGTGAACATGTCGGTCGGAATACCCATCGCGCGATACAACACGCCGCTGTAGAAATCGACGTTCGGGTAGAGCTTTCGCTCGATGAAGTAGCTGTCGGCGAGCGCGACCTCCTCGAGTCGCTTGGCGATCTCCAGCAGGGGATCGTCCACACCGAGCTGCCCGAGCACCTCGTCCGCCGCCTTCTTCAGGATCAGGGCGCGCGGGTCGAAGTTCTTGTAGACGCGGTGGCCGAAGCCCATGAGCTTGAAGTTCGATTCCTTCGACTTCGTGAGATCGACGTACTTCTGAAAATTCGCCCCGTCGTTCTGGATCGTCTCGAGCATCTCGATCACGGCCTGATTCGCGCCGCCATGCAGACGTCCCCACAGCGCGCTGACCCCCGAAGAGATCGACGCGTAGAGATTCGCGCCGCTGCTTCCGACCGTGCGCACCGTCGTCGTGCTGCAGTTCTGCTCGTGATCGGCATGCAGGATCAGCAGCTTCGTGAGCGCCCGCTGCACCACTGGATTGACGTGGTAGGGCTCGCATGGCACGCCGAACATCATGTACAGGAAGTTCTCCAGATAGGAGTAGTCGTTCCGCGGATACATGAAGGGCTGCCCGATCGATTTCTTGTAGGCCAGGGCGGCGATCGTCTTGGCCTTCGCGAGCAGGCGAATGATGTTCTGGTCGATCTCTTCGGGCGTATCCTGCTCGGGATAGTAGGCCGACAGCGCGGCGATCATCGACGAGAGCGTCACCATCGGATGGGCCGAGTGGGGAAGCCCCGCGAAGAAGAGCTTCATGTCCTCGTGGACCAGCGTGTGGCGGGTCAGCCTCTCGCGGAAATCTTCGCGCTCCGTGCGGTTCGGCAGGCGACCGTAGATCAGCAGGAACGCGACCTCGGGAAAGGTCGCGTTCTCCGCGAGGGTTGCGATGTCGTAACCACGGTAGCGAAGGATCCCCCGCTCGCCGTCGATGTAGGTGATGGCGCTCTGGCAAGCGCCGGTGTTGGCAAAGGACGGATCGAGGGTGATGGCACCGGTCTGCGAGCGGAGCTTCGAGATGTCGATCCCGACCTCCGCCTCGCTCCCGACCATGACCGGTAGCTCGATTTCCTTCCCGTCCAGGATCAGCGTGGCTGGCTTCGTCATGGCGCCGAGGATGCCACCGGAGGCGGCCGGATGCGAGTGGGGCATGGCTCGTCCGAAGCGTTTCGGGGCGAGCCATCTCGTCTATGCTGAGATCGTGCATCCGCTGCGGGGGTTCGACTTGCGAAACGGGCCCGGCCCGATCTCGCATCATTCGACGAATCTTTTCGGCTGATTCCGACAGGAGGGTTGGACTTTGGCCAGGCGCGGGCGGATCGTGATCCGTAAGGGTCTCGATCTCTGGATCTCGAACGCTCCTCCCGCGGTCGTCACCGACGAGCGCAGGACGGCCGAGGTCGCGCTGCTCGGAGCGGATCACGCCGCCGTCCACACCTCCCTGCAGGTTGCCGAGGGCCAACGAGTGCTCCTCGGTCAGACGCTCTTCGTCGACCGACAGCATCCCGAGATCCGCTTCGTGTCACCCGTCTCGGGCTACGTCCGCACGGCACGCCCGAGCAGGGCCTGCGCGCCTGCCTCGTCGTCATCGAGGCGGATCCGGACGACGAGCGACTGGACCTGTCCTTCGAGGCA
>CAVORA010000024.1:0-103739 GCA_963698485.1 uncultured delta proteobacterium
GCCGGTGTCGCCGCTCCTCGTGCACCCACTCGCGGTAGGTCGCGATGCGCACGCCGTCGAGCCCGAGCGAAGGCAGGACGTGGGCGACGTAGCGGGCGAGTGCCCGGGAGAACACGACGACGAGGGTATCGGGGCCGTCGATGCGGGGATCGGCGAAGGCGAGATAGGCGATGCGATGGAGCGCGACGGTGGTCTTGCCCGAGCCGGCCGACCCGCGAATCACGAGATAGCCGCTGGCGGGTCGCGTGATCAGGTCGAACTGGGTCGGATCGATCAGGCTCGTGATCTCGGGAAGGTGCTTGTCGGCGCGGAGCGCCTCCCCGTGACGACCCTCGCCCATGCGACGGTCGAACGCGGCCCCGCCTTTTTCCGCCGCGTCGTAGCGCAGCGCAGCCGCTTCTCCGCCGGCCAGCCGCGGCGTGCCCAGCGACTCCCGCCGCCAGCCGGAGGCTTCGTTCGCATCGCGACTGAAATCGCCTTCCGGCGCCTGGACGCGTTCGAGCACACCGCCCCGGATCCGGACCATGCGGCGCGCCAGCACCTCGCCCTGCCGCTCGCGCCCGGAGATCTCTTCGTCGAACTCTTCGCCCTGGCGGTAGCTGTAGAAGATCTTCGAGATCGGGGCGTCGCGCCAGTCGACGATCCGGACGCCCTTCTCGAGACACGTCGCGCGGCCGAGAAAGAGATCGCGCCGCCGTCCCTCTTCTTCCAGGCGGAGGTGGGCGAAGTAGGGAGAGGACGGGTCGACCTGGACCGCCTGACCGGCGCTTCTCAGCTGATTGAGGATCGCCGACTGATTGTGATACTGCTCGGTCAGCGCCGACAGATCCTTGTTCTCGTCGCCCGAGAGCAGCCGCTCCCGCAAGCGCTCGAGCTCGCGCACGATGGGGGCCTCGCTCGCGGTCCGGGCCGGTGGAATCTGAGCGAGCTTCGCGGTGACGCCGTCGAGGGCGTCCAGCTCCTCGAGCACGACTCGATCCGGCGCGTCGCTTCGCTCCTGCGTACCGCCCATGCCGTCTCTCACCCTCCGAAAACGCGACCTCTGTTTATACGCGGTTTTCCCGGGGCTGCCTAGCCCGATTCCACGGAGCAGCGAGAGCGGGACCGCGCCGCGCGCTCGCACGCGCGTCAGTCGACCTCGACGGGTCCCTGCTCGGGCGGACGGGGCGCGAATCGCAGGACCCGGACCAGCTCTTCCTCCGCTGCATATCCCGTCCATCCGCCCCGCAGCCCGGCGGACTCGATCGACTGTCTCGCGGTCAGATAGGCCTCGAAGCTGTCGCTCCAGACCTGGAATCGCACGAAGTCGCTGTCGCGATCGAGGCCCGCCAGCCAGGCACGCCATCTCGGATCGACGTCGAGCCGCATGGGATCGATGCCGCCGTCGGTCGTCTGCCAGACCAGCTCCACCCGAGGCTGTGGATCGGTCTCGAGCTGCCACCGGAAGTTCCGGTCGCCCACCACCCGCTTGCGCAGGTAGAGCGCGACCGCCTCGAACTCGTCTTCGCGGACGCGGCGATTCTGACCGTCTGCCAGGATGCGCGCGATGCTCTGGCTTCCGGCGTCGAAGAGCTTCGCGCGATCGACCAGATAGATCCGGCCGTACCGGACCATGACCCACAACTCGCGACCCCGCACGACCTCCGGGTCGGGCAGCCGCGCGACCATCCGAGCCGGCACCTCGCGAATCGCCTCGGCGTAGGCCTCGCGCGCCTCCGCCTCGAGGCGGGCGGCCTCGATGGCTGCGCGCAGCGACGCGACCCGCTCGAGCTCCTCCTCATTCCGGTCCGCGCGCGCCGCAGGGATCGTTTCCAGCGAGGCCAACACCGAGCGGGCGAGCGCGGCCGCCCGCTCGAGCTCGACATCCGTCCGCCGCGAGAGCGCTTCGGCTCGCTCTGCGAGGGTCTGCTCGATCGCGGGCACCGCCTGCGCATGGCTCTGCTCGCCTCGGGCGCGCGCCGCATCGAGCTCGATCACCCGAGCCAGCGCATCGCCGAGCTCGATCTGCGTGAGCACGATCACGATCACCAGGATCCCGACCACGTTCGCCAGCGTGTCGACCAGAGGATCGAGGTTGTCGGGGATCGCGCGCCGCGGACGACCGGCCATCTCAGCCCTCGCCTTCGGCTCGCCGCAGCAGGCTCCAGTCGAGCTCGCCCTCGCCGGGAAGCGGCAGGCGCGCCACGCGCACGCCGGCGTCCCGCACGATCGACTCCGTACGCTCCATCGTCGCGAGTCCGTCCGGACGCACCAGCAGCACGAGCAAGGCTCCGGGCACGGCGCGCACGCGTCGCAGATAGCGACCGAAATCTCCGCTGGTCCCGAGCTCCTCGAGCGGCACGAAGTAGCTGAAGTCGTCGCTGGCGCGATACGCGGTCGCTCCACCCGCATCACACTCGATGAAGAAGGGCTGCCAGTTGCGGGACAGGCCGGTTGGATCGATCAGGATCGGAAGCGTCTCCCGCCGCGACTCCAGCACCGAGATCGACGTCTCGACGGACTCGCGATCGGCCTCGAGCGCGGCGAGCTCGGCAGCGAGCCGGTCGGCCGTCTCGCTGGCCCGCGCTCGCTCGCCCTCGGCCGCGAGCGACCGGGAGAGCTCGAACGCGGTCTGCCCAGGCCTAAGGCCTCGCTCCTCGAGCTTCGCGTCGACCTCTCGCCAGAGCGACTCCGCCTCGTCGAGTGCAGCGCGCTGACGCTCGAGCATCAGCAGGTCCACCGCGCGCTCGGCGCGGCTCTGCTGGAAGGCCTGCTCCGAGCCGCTGGTGGCGGCGACCGCGGCGATCGACATGACCGCCAGCAGCACCACCAACGATCCGATCGTGCAGGCCAGAACGCTCATGAACGGAAACAGCGAGCTCTGGATGCCGGCGCGACGGGCCATGCCTAGGAGTGCACCCGGCGGATCCGCTCCATCGACTCGACGAGTCGCTGGGCCAACGCCTCGATCGCCGCGTCGTCCGCCTGCCGGACCTCGGTGGCGTCGTCGCGAAGGCGCCGGACGAGCTGCTCGGCGCAGTAGTCTTCGGCCTCGCCGAGAAAGCTCTCCTCGATCCGCTGGACGGCACTCGCCGGGAACATGATGAGGATGCTCATCACGAGCGCCAGCAGCGTCGTGTCGAAGGCGACACCCAGCCCGCCCGTCACCGACCCGATCGACTCCTTCATGGTCTCGAGGGACGAGGCCGCCTCCAGCGTTTCCGAGAAGCCGCCGACGGCGGCGCCGATCCCGATCACGGTGCCGATGAAGCCGAGGGTCGGAACCGCCCACACGAAGACCCGGACCAGCGCGTAGCTCGCGTCCACCCGTCCCTCGTCCGCGCTCGATTCGGCCGTCAGGAACTCGACCACCTCGACGACGCGGCGTCGCGCCTCGAAATGCCGCAGCGCGCGCTCCAGCCTCCCGACCAGGAAGCTCGACTCGAGACCCTGTGCGCGCGCCTGCAGCTGCTCGATCGCCCGCGGCGCATCGCCCGGGCCCAGCAGGCCATCTGCGCCGGGCGCGATCAGATCGCGCTCGAGTGCGGTCGCCTCCGTCCGCAGCCGCAGCCAGCGCGCGGCGAGCAGGAAGAGCGCCCAGAACGAGACGCCCGTGATCACGTAGGGAACCCAGCCCCGAGCCATGAAGAGGTCGGAGATCCGCGCCTCCGGGAGCAGGTAGAGGGCGCCGTAGAAGACGAGGGTCGCCGCGCCCGCCACCAGGGCAGCGGGCCAGCTCGCCACCTCGCCCGGCGCCCGACGCGGCGCGCGCTGGGCACCTCGGGCGCGCTGTCGGGGACCCGCCATCGCCGTCGGCTTCGACGGCAAGGCGCCTTCGCCGGCCAGCGAGGACCGGCCGCAGGCTCGACATCGCAGAACACCGGCCTCCTCGGCCGCCTCGAGCCCCGACGACTCACAATAGGGACAAGCCCGTGCCATCTTCCGTCGCTCTCCTGCTCCAGGCGTTCCGTTTCGCGCCCGAAGAACGCAGAGACTAGGCCCTCCGACGGGGCATCGCCGCGCGAGCCGGACGTCGAATACCGCACGCGGCCCGAACGGGCTGCTAGCCTCGACCGCGCATGGCCCCTCCTCGCGCTCCGCAGACCCGACGCGACCTGACCCGGATCCTGGGGCTGCCCGAAGCCGCCTCCGAGCCCGAAATCCGGTCGGCTGCCGATCGGCTCCTCGGCCCTCTGCGGCGGCGACAGGCACGGGGCGGGCAGACCGCCGATCGAGCCCTCGACGAGGAGATCACCGCGCTCGAGGCCTGTCTCGCCCGGGTCCTCGCGCCCTCGATCGCCGCCCCGTCGCGCGAGGTCGAGCGCCACGCCCGGACCCAACGATCGGGCCTCGCGGCCGCGATGCTCGCGGGAGCGCTCCTGCTCGTACTGCTGGTCGCCTATGCGAGCGGCTATCGGGTCGTCCGGCGCGAGGCCGGTGGCGTCGCGGCGAGCCTCGAGGAGCCAGCGACGCTCGTGCTGCTGGGGCGACTGCCCGGTGCAACGCTGCGCGTGCTCGACGCCGACCGCGAGGAACTCTTCGTGAAGTCGGCGGCGGAGGGAGCCGTCGTCGAGCTCGAGTCAGGACGTTATGCACTCGAGGTCAGTCGCGAGGACTGCCCCGGACCGCTGGACGCGCTCGGTCTATTTCGAGCCCGGCGCGACCCACCGGTTCGAGCCCGTCCTGTGCGTGGGAGAAGGAACGGTCACGGTCCGCTCGAACGTCACGAACGATCGCCTGCTGATCGACGGCTTCGACGTTGGCGCGACCGGCGCCGAGCCGCACACGCTGGGCGTGGGAGACCACGACATCCGTGTCGAGAAGACCGGGTACCAGCCCTTCGAGGCGCGCATCCGGATCAAGCCCGACGAGGCGCTGGAGCTCCGCGCCGAGCTCCTGACCGGGAGGAAGCAGGGGGCCGGACTCCGGTCGGGCCCACCGATGCCGGTCGAGACGCCGGGGCTGGCGGCGAGCCCGATGCCGGAGCCGGAGCCATTCGACCTCGGGGATCTCAAGGAGCAGCTGGCTCCAAGGAAACCCGCTGGTCCCACCACCCGGCTTCTCTCCCGCGCGGCCGAGCCCGGATTGCCCGACGGCGGATCGACCGCCTGGCACGATCGCGTCTCCCGGGAGCTGCTCGGACGGTTCGATCGCGACGGCTCCGGCCTCATCGACCAGCTCGCCGAGAGCGAATCCATTCCCTGCGCGCTGTGGCAGGAGATCGAGCGCGACTTCGATCGCGGCGGGCTCGGGCTCTCTCTCGCCCGCTACTACGGCTTCGACGGCAGCGAATGGCACCCGCGTGCCCTGGGCTTCGACCGCAAGATGCGCGGTGCGGCCTACGCGAAGATGAAGGAGTGTGGACTCCAGAAGTAGGGGGAAACCCTGAAGTCGTGGAGAAAATCATCTCGGCCCCTCGGCTTTTCTACTCGCCGATTGCGCCTTTCCCCCGATACCTGCGAATCCGTGGATCCCTACCCTGTCGATCCCGATTCGAACGACCAGTGGGCCGCCGAGAAGCGATTCGGCGGGCCGATTCATTCAAGGGGGGATCCAGATGGTGAGTATCGTGGTGGCGGACGATCACAAGATCGTGCGAGAGGGACTCATTCGATTGCTCGAGGCACGTGAGGACTTCAGGTCGTCGGCGAAGCGGCCAATGGCGAAGAGGCCGTCGCGCTCGTGATGGAGAAGCGCCCGGACGTCGTCCTGATGGACATCAACATGCCGAAGCTGTCGGGCATCGATGCGACGCGCCAGCTCGGCAAGGCCGGCTGCAAGAGCAAGATCCTGGTGCTCTCGATGCACGAGAGTCGGGCCTACGTCGAGGAGGTGCTCCGCGCGGGCGCCTCGGGCTACGTCGTCAAGAACTCCGCCTCGAAGGACGTGCACAACGCGATCGACGCGGTGCGCAGCGGCGCGTCGTATCTGTCGCCCGCGATCACGCAGCAGGTGGTCGACGCCATCGCGCGGCCCGGCGACGCGGGGCCCTCGGGCGTCTCGATGCTGACCGAACGCGAACGCGAGGTTCTGAAGCTGATCGCCGAAGGACTCTCCTCGAAGGAGATCGCGTCCGATCTCGGCGTCTCGCTGAAGACGATCGACTCGCATCGCTCGAACCTGATGGAGAAGCTCGACATCCACAAGGTGTCGGGTCTGGTGCGCTTCGCGATTCGCGCCGGCCTCGTCGAGGCCTGACCGAGTGACCGGGGGCGTCGTACAGACGCCGCGATGGACACGCAAAGACAAAGAGCCCGCCCCTCGCTCACGCGACGGGCGGGCTCTCTTCGTGAGACGGTTCAGACTGCAGACCGACCGTGAGCGGATCCGGACCAATCCGATCCGCCGCGATCCGGCCCGCGCCTAGCGCAGCGGGCGCAGGTCGACGCGACGATTGTAGAGCTTGTCCTGCGGGCTCGATTCGACCTTGCGAAGCGGCTCGGACGAACCGAAGCCGCGCGCGACGAGCCGATCGGGCGAGATCGAGTGGTTCTTCACGAGATAGGCTCGGGCCGAGTCGGCGCGCGCCTGCGAGAGCGGCTGATTGACTGCACGATCGCCGTCCTGGTCGGTATGGCCTCCGAGCACGAAGCGCAGGTCCACGAAATCCTCGCCCAGCACCTCCGCGAGCTCGTCGAGGCTGGCCTTGGACTCCTGCGTGAGGTCTGCCGAGTTCTTCTCGAAGTGGATCTCGAAGTTCAGTCGCGGCGCGTGCTGGACGGCCACCGCCTGCCCGCTGGGTGCCTCGTTCTCGAGCAGCGCGGTGAGCGCATCTCGGATCACGCCCGCATCGATATTCCGCTCGGCGATGTACATCTGGCCGGATACGGTCTCGATCTTTCCCTGACTCGGCGAGCCATCGAGCTGACGGTAGAGCCGCTGATTGATGGCGTCCGCCTCGTCGGCGAAGCACGCGCTCGAGGCGACGACGACTCCACCTGCGATGGCCAGCGACACGCTCAGAGAGAGGAGAAAACGTTCTCGGGTCTTGGTCGTCATGCGTTCGTCTCCAATGGGAGGCCGTGAGACGATGCCAGAGCCTCTGGGTCCATGCGAGGGGCGGCCGCTCATCACGACGTGAGGAAGAGCCATCGATCCGTGTTCCCGAACGCGTGATCGGTTCCATCCGGTCGGAAGGCGTCGGACTCGGGCCTGCGTCGAGCCCCTCGCTGCGAGTCAGATGGGCGGAGCCGGGCGTTCGAGGACCTCGTCTCCGTGTACCAGCCGATCGACGTGGTGGCCCTTCAGCTCTCGCTTCTCGAGCAGGGCCTCGGCGAGCTCTTCCGTCGTGCTCCAGACCGGCTCGAGCAGACGTTCGGCCTCCTCGCAGTACTCGGCGTAGAACTGCTCCGCGGGTCGCTCGAGCCCGAGCAGCTTCGCGATTCGAGCCAGCTCCTCACGACCCCGCCGCGCGGCACCCAGCCAGCGGGTCCAGGCGAGCTCGCTCTCGAGATCCACCGGGTCGAAGCGGCCGCGCCGGAGCGCGATCCGCTCGGCGGCGATCCCGGCGTAGGCGAAGACGCCGTGCGAGTCGATCAGCTTCTCGGGCACGACACCGACCTGCTCGCCGCGTCGACGACCCGCCGGCGGTCGGCAGTCGATCGGCAGCGGCATCCCGGAGAAGGTCACGACCTCGCCCTCGCCCGCCTCCGCGTCGATGAGGGCGTGCTTCAACACGTTCGGTCCGTACAGGATTTCGCAGATCGTTGCGCGGCCGGCTTCCCGGTAGGCCACGCGTGCCAGAGCCTTCGTCGTCATTCATCCCCCTGAGAACGCAGAAGAGCTGTCCATCTATCGGCCTATTGCATGAAAAGTTGAGCGTTTCCAGGCATTCCGGGACCTGCCTGCGAGTCGGGCCCGGCGCCTGTCAGGCCCCTGTGCAACCCTGCCCGGAACGCAGGGAGGCAGCGCCAGCGCATGCGACACGATGCTCGACTCGAAGACCTCGGCCGCGGGATCTACGCCTATCTCCAGCCGGACGGCTCCTGGGGTCTCAGCAATGCGGGCCTCGTCTCGGACGGCGGCGACTCGCTGCTCGTCGACACCCTCTACGACCTGCCCCTGACCCAGCGCATGCTCGACGCCATGCGGGACGCGACCCCGGCTGCCCGGAAGATCGATACGGTCGTCAACACCCACGCCAACGGCGACCACTGCTTCGGCAATCAGCTGGTCTCCGACGCGCGGATCATCACGTCGACCGCGACGGCCGACGAGTGGAACGAAGTGCCGCCCTCGGTGATGGCGGCGATGCTGGCGGGCGCCGACCAGATGGGCGCGGCGGGCGAATTCCTGAAGCGAGCGTTCGGCGCCTATCACTTCGAGGGACTCGAACCGACGCCTCCGAACCAGACCTTCGATGGCCGCCTCGACCTCCGGATCGGCGATCTCGCCGTCGAGCTGATCGAGGTCGGCCCCGCCCACACGCGCGGAGACGTGATCATCCACGTCCCGGAGACCCGCACGATCTTCACGGGCGACATCCTCTTCATCGAGGGGACGCCGATCATGTGGGAAGGCCCGGTGGCCAACTGGATCGACGCCTGCGAACGCATCGTGGCCCTCGAACCGGAGGTCGTCGTCCCCGGCCACGGACCGCTCACCGACACGCGCGGAGCGCTCGCCGTGCGCGACTATCTGGTCTACGTGCGCGACGAGGCGCGAAAGCGCTTCGACGCGGGCCTCTCCGCGCGCGAGGCCGCCCTCGACATCCGCCTCGGCGACTACTCGGCCTGGCTCGACTCCGAGCGAATTGCCGTGAATGTCGTCACGCTCTACCGAGAGTTCGGAGACACGCAGGCGCCGCCCGGGCCGATGGAAACCTTCGAGCTGATGGCCGAGCTCTCGCGACAGGGCTGATTCGACATGCCGATCGACCGAGCTGGCGCGCGACCCGACTGCCTGCACTGCCGTCACTATTTCGTGACCTGGGAGGCCGACAAGCCTCGCGGCTGTCGGGCGTACGAGTTCAAGGCAGCAGAGCTGCCCTCCGAGGTCGTCCGGGAGGCCTCGGGGCAGCCCTGCCAGCTCTTCGAGCGCAAGCAGGGCGAGCAGAAGAAGCCCAGGCTCTTGCGCTGAGGATCCCGGCGAGACGCTAGTCGCGGGGATCGGCGTCACTTCGCAGTGCGGCCTCGAGAATCTCCTCTGCGCTGCCCCCGCCGCGCTCGTCCTGGATTTCGCGGCAGCGCGCCAGGATGCGGCCGAGCCGCGGTCCGGCCGGGATCCCGCTGCGCATCGCGAGCGAAGCGGACACGATGTCCCGGCGGACCCCCCGCTCGACGTGGGCCTCGGCCGCCCGTTCGAGGAAGATCTGTCCGGCCTCGAAGCGACCCGTTCGCGCCTCCTCGGTCGTCCGGCCGAGATGATCGGCCCGGGCAACCCGCTCGAGATCCGCCAGGGTCAAGCCCTGGGCATCGAGCTTGCGCGCGAGCCGGCGGTAGGCGCGAGGGCCCGCTCCCTGGGCGACGAACTGCGAGGGGGCGAGGTGATGCGCGACCATCACTTCGACCGCCGAGACCAGCCGGGCCGCATAGCGCAGCCCGCCGAGCCACTCGCGCGCGATGGCAGCGCTGCGCACTTCGTGGCCGAGCGATCTGATTCGATCACCTTCGACCCGGGTCGTCTCGGGCTTGCCGAGATCGTGGCAGAGCGCCGCGAAGAGCAGGATCTCGGAGGCCCGGGCCGCGAGGCCGCGGGCGATCTTCGCGGCGCAATCGACCACCATCCGCGTGTGGACCCAGACGTCGCCTTCCGGATGCCAGTGCGCGTCCTGCGGAACCCCTTCGAGGGCGGCCAGCGGCGGAAAGACGCCCAGCTGATCGAGCGCCATGAGGCATTCGAAGGCCCTGCTCGGACGTTCGAGATCGAGGAGTATCCGGGACAGCTCGTGGGCGATTCGTTCGACCGGCAGCCCCGCGAGATCGAGCCCACGGCAGATCGCCACCAGCGTCGCATCGGGGGCCGCATCGAAGCGAGCGGCGAGACGGGCCACGCGCAGCGCGCGAAGCGGATCGGCGCCGAAGGTCGCTGGATCCGCAGCGCGCAGGACGCGCTCGGCCAGGTCGGTGGTGCCGCCGAGCGGATCGAGCAGACGGTCGTCCAGGGGGTCCCAGGCGATCGCGTTCAGCGTGAGGTCACGATGGCGGGCCGCCTCGGATACGGCGCGAACGAGCGTCCGCGGGTCCGCCGGATCGAAGAGGTCCTCCCCGGCGCGCGGGAAGGCGAGATCGATGCCCGCCCGCTGATGCTTCCAGACCGGGAACTGGCGTCCGACGAGGGGCGTGAATCCCCGGCTCGCGACGATCTCGGTCACCCTCTCCCGATCGAGACCGAAGACCTCGAGATCGAGGTCATGCGAGGCTCTTCCGATCAGGGCGTCCCGCACCCAGCCGCCCACCACGACCAGCCGCCCACCCGCGTCGCGGATCGCGCCCGCCAGCTCGGGAATCGGCGAATCGCCCGGCAGCCGCAATGCGGCCACCTTCAAACGATCTCGTCCTCGTCGACTTCCTTCAGGCAGATCGGATGCGGCGCGAACTCGGGGCCACCCTCCCAGCCGGGGATGCGCGCCGCCTCGGCCAGCCAGGATTGGGCAATCGACTCATCGACCGCCACGTCATTGTTGTCGAAGGCCTCGGTGATCGACTCCCAGAGCTCACGGCCACCGCTGTCCCACCACTCGCGGCCGGGGTTTTCGAAGTCGATGGCGAGCTTGATCATGTCTTGGCTCCTGGCTTTCGGGACCGGGCCGCGGGGCCGGGTCGGATCTGCGAGGCCGGCTTGCTCGAGCCTCCGGATCTGGACGCGCCCGATTGTTTAGCCGATCCGGCTGCGGCTCGGTCGGGCCGACCGCTCGATTTCCGAGCCCCCCACCCGAATCGGTCGAGATCGACCCGACCGCGGGCATCGAACTCCACTCCTTCGGCCTCGAGCAGGGCTCGCTGAAGATCTTCGATCTCGCGCTCTGCCCGTGCGCTGATCTCACCTCTCGCGTTGATCACGCGATGCCACGGGACCGCTTCCTCGGGATCGAGCGCATTGAGTGCCCAACCCACCTGGCGCGCAGCACGCGGCATGCCCGCCGCCGCGGCCACCTGGCCGTAGCTCGCCACGGCGCCCCTCGGAATCGCACGGACCACCTCGTAGACCGCGCTCCAACCCCGGGTCGACCGGCTCATCGCCCGCCCGGGCCTCGCATCACGTCTGCGTCCGCCAGAGCACGATCAAACGCCGTCGCCGACCGGCTGCAGCGTCTCCACCAGCGGCGACAGGTCGTAGCCCTTGGCCCGGATGCGCGAGAGAATCCCGTCGTAGACGTCGGGGGGAAGCGTCGGCGTGCGCGAGAGGATCCAGAGATAGGTCCGATCGGGATGCCCCACGACCGAGTATTCGTAGTCGTCTCCGAGGTCGATGACCCAGTAGTCCCCCTTGAAGGGCCAGAAGAAGGACACCGCGAGTCGCGCCGTCGAGACCTCCGGGTCGACGACCCAGGCCACGCCTTCGGCCTCCCGCCAGTCGGCGTCGAGCGCGCCGTCTCGGCAGCGATTGAGCACACGAATCCGACCGTCTTCTCGGAGCGAGTAGGAAGCCTGGGTCGCGACGCAGCCTCGCTGGAAGAATTGCGGAAAGCTCGCGATCTCGTACCAGCGTCCGAGATAGCGCTCGACCTCGAGCGAGGGCACGACCTCGAGCGGCGGCGACGAGGCGCTCGGCGTCCTGCAGCCCGCCATGGCGAGCCACGCGGCGAGCAGGAGGGCGACGGCCAGTGCGACGAACGCTCGGGCGGCGACGTACTTTCGCATCATGCCTCCGCCGCCAGCAGCCCCGAGTGCCGAAGCAAGGCGTCGGGCGAAGGCTCCCGTCCACGAAACGCCTCGAAGACCTCCATCGGCGGCGTCCCCCCGCCGAGCGCGAGCACCGTGTCGCGAAAACGCCGACCGGTCCGGGCGACCGCCTTCGCATCCCCGAGCCCAGCGTCCTCGAAGGCCGAGAAGGCGTCGGCCGAGAGCACCTCAGCCCATTTGTAGCTGTAGTAGCCCGCTGCGTAACCGCCGGCGAAGATATGGCCGAAGCTACACAGAAAGCGGTCCTCGGGAAGCGGCGGGAGGACCGTCGTGCGCTTCGCCACGCGCCGCTGTACGTCGAAGACGCTCTCGCCCGACGCCGCGAGGTCCTCGCGATGCAGAGCGAGATCGAGCTCGGCGAAATAGAGCTGACGAAGCATCGCACTCCCGGCGCGGAAGGTCCGCGCCGCCTCGATCTTCTCGAAGAGCTCGACCGGCAGCGACTCCCCCGTCTCGTAGTGGCCGGACAGGCCGAGCAGCGTCTCGCGGTGATAGCACCAGTTCTCCATGAACTGACTCGGAAGCTCGACCGCGTCCCACTCGATGTTCCGGATCCCCGAGGCGAGGCCGTAGTCGACGCGGGTCAGCATGTGCTGCAGCCCGTGACCGAATTCGTGGAAGAGCGTGAGCACCTCGTCGAAGGCCATCAGGGAAGGTTTGTCGCCGACCGGTGGCGCCTGATTGCACACGAGATACGCGACCGCTGCTCGCGGCGAGTGCTCGCCGATCGTGGTGCGTCCGAGACACTCGCCCATCCACGCCCCGCCTCGCTTGTCCCCCGGTCGGCTATACGGATCGAGATAGAACGAGGCCAGACGTTCCCCCGACTCGTCGAGCACGTGGAAGAAGCGCACGTCGGGATGCCAGACCGGGGTCTCTCCATCGGCCGCCTCGATCGAGACGCCGAAGAGTCGGCTCGCCAGGGCGAAGAGCCCGTCGAGCACCCGAGGCATCGGGAAATACGGGCGCAGCTCCTCCTCGGAATAGTCGAAGCGTTCCTCCCGAAGACGCTCGGCGTAGAAGGCCTGATCCCAGAGCGTCAGATCACCCTCGAGCCCCTTGCCCCGCGCATAGGCCTGGAGCGTCGCCAGATCCACGCGCGCCGCTTCGATCGAGGCTGATCGCAGCCGATCCAGCAGCTCGTCGACTCCATCGATGCTCGGAGCCATCTTCGAATCGAGCGACAGCGCCGCATAGCTATCGAAGCCGAGCAGCCTCGCCATCTCGTGACGCAGGGCAAGGATCTTCTCGATCAGCGGCGTGTTGTCGAACTCGCCAGAGCCTGCGCGCGTGACGTAGGCCCGATAGAGCTGCTCGCGCAGATCGCGGTGCTCGGCGTGCTCGAGAAAGGGCATCAAGACCGGCGCATCGAGACTGATCCGCCAGGGGCCGTCTTCGGGGGTCGCTCCCTCTTCGCCGTGCTCACGCGCGTTCTGCGCCGCCAGCTGACGCAGGCTCGACGGGGCCCCGGCGATCTCGTCCGGCTTCGTGAGCAGCATGCCAAAGGCCTTGGTCGCATCGAGCACGTGATTGCTGAACAGCGTCCCGAGCTCGGCGAGCTCGGTCTGGATCGCGTTGAAGCGCGCGCGCTCCGCCCCTTCGAGACCCACGCCGGCGTGCCGCGCGTCGCGCAGCAGGCTTTCGACGATGCGCTGCTGGGCGGGCTCGAGCTGGGCGAAGTCGCGCGCCTCGCGCAGCTGCTCGAGCCCCTCGAAGATCGGTCGACTCTGCGCCAGGCGCAGGCCGAAGGCGACCACCTCGCCCTGCACGCTCTGATGCGCGTCGCGGAGCGCGTCGCTGTTCTGGACGCCCATCAAATGACCGACGAGGCCCCAGGCGTAGCCGAAGCGATCCGAGATCTCTTCGAGGGGAGCGACCAGGCCGGCCCAGCTCGGCTCGAGCGACGACTCGAGGGCCGACAGCTGCTCTTCGAGCTCCGCGAGCAGGCCCCGAATGCCGGGCGCCACATGCTCGGGTCGAAACAGATCGAATCGCGGCAGTGCGCCGTTGAGCCAAAGCGGATTGATTTCGGCATTCGCCGACACGTCGGTTCCCCCCCCGATGCGAAGCCGAGGGATCGAGCGGACCGAATCGGGCGCGCTTCGTTCCTCGCAGCCTGCGTGTGGAGCCGGAACGTAGCGAAGCCAGCCGGCGCAGGTCGGCTAGCGGGTCCCCAGATCCTCGACGTCGATGGGGCGGCCGTGGTCGTCCCAGGCGGCGAAGCGACGAGAACGACCCGTCGGTGCGGTGCGGCGGTGATTGTCGTGCGGGCGCGAGAAGGGACGCGATGCAGCGCCCGCATCGGGTCGGACACGGCTCAATTCGAGCAGCTCGAAGGCTGTCCATGCGACGCAGGCGATCCCCGATGCAGTGACCAACGCGGTGACCATGTCGACTCCCGGAAGACGGGGACGCGGAGGGCGTCCGCTCCTTCGTGGCTCCGACCGATCGGGTCTCGCAGGATTCTTGAGTCGTTCGAGGACCGCCACGCGTCATTGCAGGTCGACTGCCGGCTCGTGCAGCGGCGCTGCGTCAGCCGCGCTGGGGATCTGCCGATGGGGCGGGCGAGCGCAGCGAGGCGAGAACGGCCACGGCACAGTTCAGCAGGCAACCGATCAGCCCCACGTGGATCCCTTCGAAGCGCGTCACGCCGGCGAAGGTCAGCGTGACCGAGAAGCAGGTGCCTACGACGATCCCCGCGAGAACGGGGCCCGTTCGAAGACGCGGCCAATGCAGCGCGATCAGGAAGGCCGGAACGCATTGGATCAGGAGCTCCATCTTGAGCTCGATCAATCGCCACAGCGTGAGCTCCCGCATCAGCGCAAAGGGGATGGCCGCCAACAGGATCGCCGCGGCCAGCCGCTTGCCGAGTCGGGTCGCCGCCGCGTCACTGCCGGATTGGCCGAGCAGGTCGCGCGAGAGCAGCGATCCGAGTGAGAGAAGACACGAGTCTGCGGTGGACATGATCGCCGAGAGCGCGCCGAGAAAGACGAGCAGCGCAGCCACGGTGGCGAGGCCGCCGCCGGCGCCCCAATCCGCGAGCAGCCTCGGCACGACGCCGTCCGTATCCACGGCGCGAACGATGTCGAAGCGCGGAATCGAGGCGATTCCGATCAGCGTGACGACCAGCGTCGTCGCCAGCGGCATGAAGGTCATGCCGGCAAAGGATCGCTTCAGCGCGCGACCGCTCTCGGCGGCGAAGATGCGCTGGATTGCCTGGGGATAGAGGACGCTCGCCAGCGCCATCAACACGATCGTGCTGAACCAGTTGAAATTCATCGTGCGCGAAGGCACGGCGACGGCGTCCGGCCGCTTCGCGGCCACCGCCTGGGCGATTTCCGCGAGCCCACCCGCCTCGGATACGAGCCAGAAGAAGAGCGTCATCAGACCGACGAGCATGGCGATGCCCTGAGCGGCGTCCGTCCAGGCAACCGCCCGCATCCCGCCGCGCGTCTCGTAGAAGAGGATCACGCCGGCCAGGCCGATCACGCCGGCCTCGTAGGGGATCGCGCCATCGGTCACGAGATGCGCCACGTCCCCCATCGCCTTCAGCTGCGCCAGCAGGAAGTTGGCCAGCGCGAGCGACATCAACACCCCGACGGCCCAGCGCAGCCCGCGCGCATGACGCCCTCCGAAGCGCACCCGGAGATAGTCGCCGGGCGTCACGAACTGATGGTGCACGGCGAGGGGGCGGAGCTTCGGCACGAGCAGATGGAAGGCCACGACGATCGACATCATGAAGCCCGTCGACATGATGAAGGCGTAGCCGTCGCGATAGGCGCGCCCCGGATAGCCGAGCAGCGAGTTGCCGCTGTAGGCCGTGGCATAGAGCGTCAGGAACAACACGAAGGTTCCGAGCGAGCGACCGGCCAGGAAGTGGTCCGAGGGCGAGGCATCCTTGCTGGCGCGCTTGGCGATCTCGGCCACGACGACGAGCGCCCCGAGGTAGACCACCAGCGCCGCGATGCCCCAGACGCCGAAATTCATTCCGGCGTCTCCTCGTTCGCGGCCGGCGCGGACGGGTCGAGGGGGCAGCCTCGAGGGCGTCGGGGATCTCCGTCGACAGCCAGGCGAAGGCGTTCAGGATCGCGACCGCCACATAACAGAGCAGCGCCACCGCCACCCAGTCGGGCAGCCCGAGCCAGAGCCGAAAGGGCTGGTCCGAAGCGCGGTACCAGGGAACCGACGCCACGTAGAGCAGCACGATCACGACCAGACAGAGGCGCCGCAGACGGACTCGGGAGGTGGAGCGCGTCGCATCCTCGCGGCTCGGCGCTCCCATCAGAACTCCTCGGCGGTCGGCTCGTTCGGAGCGCCGCCGTCGACCGTGCCGCCGTCCAGCGCGAAGAGGTCGACCTGCTCGGCCTTCGCCTCGGGCGCAAGGCAGCGTTCGTCATCGTGCCGAGGGTCGTTGACGTAGCGGCTGACCGGCGTGCGTTGGAGCGTGCCGGCCGGTGCGCCGATCGCCAGCGCCTTCAAGGCCTCCGGTGAGGCCTTCGGATCGAGCCAGGCCGCGAGCTGCTCGGGGTCGAGAATCACGGGCATGCGATGGTGGACCCCTTCTAGATCAGCGTTCGCGTCGGTCGTGAGGACCGTACACGATTCGATGCACTCGCCCCCCTCGCCCTTCCACTCCTCGAAGAGCCCCGCAAAGGCGAGCAACGGACCGCGGGTGGGCCGGAACAGGAAAGGCCGGTGACCGCGGTTGCGCGGTGTCCACTCGTAGAAGCCATCCGCCGCAACCAGACAACGCCGGCGCTTCCAGGCAGCCCGGAACGAAGGCTTCGTGTCCGCGGTCTCCGCACGGGCATTGAACAGGCGCGCACCGACGGAGGGATCCTTCGCCCAGCTGGGGATCAGTCCCCAACGCTTCCAGGCGAAGTCCGCTGCGTCGCCGGAGCCAGGCGGCGCAGGCACCACTGTCAGCACGTCCTGGGACGGCGCCAGGTTGAAGCGACGTCGCAGCGGCGCCCCGTCGATCTCCCGGGGCCCGCCGCTCGCCCACTCGGTCGCGCCGGCCTCGGAACGGGCCAGCGCTTCGGCGAAATAGTCGGCGATCTCGTCGCCCGACCGCGTCAATGTCATGCGTCCGCACATGGCGTCGCCCCTTCGAACGAGCCGCCGGGCATGGCAGCCCCGTCCCCCACCCCACCCCTGCCCTGAAGGTGCGAGGCCATCCATCGCAAGGCCTCGCGCCGCCCACGACCTGCTGCTGCTAGAGTAACGGACCGAGGGGAGAGCTTGGCCAACGCAGGCGCCGACGATCGCTCGCAGCAGAGCCCGCACGACGATTCCGAAGCTCAGGATCCAGGATCGATCGCGGCCTTCGTCCCGCGAGGCCTGATCGGCGGCATGCTGATGGGGCTCGCGAATCTGGTGCCGGGCATCAGCGGCGGGACGATGTTGCTGGCCGCCGGCGTCTACCCGAGCTTCATCGAAGCGATCGCAGACGTGACGCGCCTGAACCTGAGGCCGCGAGCGCTCACGGTCCTCGCCACGATCGCGGGGAGCCGCGGTGCTCGCCATCCTGCTGCTCGCGGGCCCGACCCGCAGCCTGGTCATCGAGCAGCGCCCGCTGATGTACAGCTTCTTCATCGGCCTGACCCTCGGCGGTCTGCCCCTGGTCTGGCGCCTCGCTCGACCCGCCAGCCCTGGCGTCCTGGCCGGCGCCCTGGCCGCCTTCGGGCTCATGGTCGTGATGGCACTCGAGACGGAGGGAGGGCACGCGGCGAGCGCAGGCAGCATGCCGCTGCTCTTCCTGGCCGGACTCGCCGGCGCGTCCGCGATGATCCTGCCGGGCATCTCGGGCGGCTACCTGCTGCTGCTGCTCGGTCAATACGAGCCGATCCTCGGTGCGATCGATGAGCTGAAGGAAGGCGTGATCGGCGCGGCCGGCTTCGACCTGGCGCGTGTCCTGGCCTCGATGGAGGTGGTCGTGCCGGTCGGGATCGGCGTGCTGGTCGGCATCGTGGGGGTGAGCAACGGTCTGCGCTGGCTGCTCGAGCATTTCGAGAAGCCGACTCTCGGCGCGCTGCTCGGTCTGCTGCTCGGCGCCGTGATCGGCCTCTATCCCTTCGAGCACAGCGTCCCACCGCAGGCTGGCTTCGAGCTCCATGGCGTTCGCGTGCCGGAGCCGGAGCTCGCGACCGTCGATCGCGAGGACTGGCCCCTCGAACGTTATGTGCCGAGTGGCTCCGAGCTCGCGGCCTCCGGTGCGGTGCTCGCGGGGGGGCTGCTCCTCACGCTGGGGATTGCCAGAATCGGGCGCGACGAAGCGCTCTGAGACGCCGCCGGACGGAAGGACGCGAGGGGTTCCGAAGCCGATCGGACATGGGCCGAGCGCGCCCGGGTGGAAGGCATTTCCGCGCGAGTGGAAACCGACTTCCGTGCGGTCGATTTCCGCGCGTCGATGCGCGCGCGGTCCGACGCGCAGACGAGGCGCAGACTTCCGCGGACACGACCGAAACGCCTGGGCTCGCCTAGCGAGCCGCGCGATCGCCGCCCGCGCGACTCGCGTGCGCACGCTTCTTGCTCTCTCGGAACGCAACCGCGGTCAGTGATCGAATGCGCCAGGAGAGGGATGCAGGGAGCGTCCCAGCCCGGCATGGACGCTCGTCCCGCGTCCGGACCCGACCCGGCTCTTCGGGGTCGCCCCGGGACCTGGAAAGGCAATACCCCCATGCCGCGAACGCCCATACAGGGACTCGGCTTCCTGCTGGGCCTGCTGCTCGCCTTCTACTTCCTCGGGCCCTTTCTCGAGGTCGGCGTGCGCTGACGGCCGCCCTTTGCGGGCTTGCGCGCAGCGGCCGCCTTGCCGGCGTCGCCTCGGCCACCGGGCGCGGGACGCCCCGGTTTCGCGGCCTGCTTCTTCGGGGCCGCCCGCGTCCTGGATCCGCTCCCGGCCGCCCCGCTGGCCCGAGTCGACGCGCCCCCCTTGCGGGCGGCCGCCTTCTTCCGCGCCGCCTGCTTGCGGCCACCGGAGCCACTGCCGCCCGCTCGGCTCCCAGCCCCTGCCGTCGAGCCCGATTCACCGCGCGCCCGCCGAGTCGGCTTGTGCTTGGGAAAGCTCGCCGGCGCCTTGTGGGCGGCGTCCGTCCGACGCGCGCTGTCGCTCCGCGTCGAGGTCGCCTCGGGCACCTCTCCGGCCCGCAGCCGCCGGACGTGCTCGAGCAGCGCGCGCTTCTCCTCGGAGCGCAGCGGGCGGGCCTCGCCGACCGCGAGCCGACCGATCCGGAGCGGCCCCATCCGGACCCGCACGAGCCGCCGAACCGGGAAGCCGAGCACCAGCAGGCTCCGGCGGATCTGACGTTTCTTCCCCTCCGACAGCGTCAGCGTGAGGCTCGACGTGCCCGAATCCGCATCGAAGCGCACGTCGCTGACGCGTGCCGGCGAGGTTCGGCCCTCGTCGAGGGTCACGCCGCGCTCGAGTCGCTTGATCGCGCGCGCATCGAGCTGGCCCTTCACGTTGACGCGATACTCGCGTTCGTTGCCGAGAGACGGATGCAGCAGCACGTGCGCCGCATCGCCGTCGTTCGTCATCAAGACCAGTCCCGAAGTCTCTCGATCGAGTCGACCAACGGGAAAGAGCCGACCCGCGCTGCGCGGAATCAGGTCGACGACTGTCCGACGTCCCTCCTCGTCTCGCACGGTCGTCACCACGCCGCGCGGCTTGTTGACGATCCAGTAGGCCGGGCGCTCCTTCAGCAGTCGCTCCCCGTCGAAGCGGATCTCGTCGACGCTCGGGTCTGCTCGATCCCCGAGCGTCGCGACCCGGCCGTTCACGGTCACGCGCTCCTCGAGCAGGAAGCGTTCGACGTCGCGCCGGGAGCCGAAGCCGGCGCTCGCGAGCAGCTTCTGGAGACGCACCGAGCCGCCCGGGGCCAGCCCCTTCGCCGGCGTTTCGACCGGCGCCTCGGCCGCAGCGCCGCCCTGCCCCTTCGAAGTCGAAGTCCTGGCCCCCTTCGCTCGAGAGGCGGACGCCTTCGCCGGCGTGGAGGCCGAGCGTGCTTTTTTTCGAGATTTGTGACGCGGAGATTTGCCGTGGGGCATCGTGACTAGCGAACCACCGGATCCTCGTCGGAGGACGCATCGTCCCCCTCCGTCCCGGCGTCGGTCTGCTCGAGCTCCGGCTCGCTCGCCGCCTCGGACGCGTCCATCGACTCGACCGGCGCATCGGCCACGGGCGCGCTCTCTTCCGTCGCCTCTGCCTCTGCCTGTGCCTCGGCCCCGTCCGCTCCTTCGGCCGATGCTGGGATCGAATCCTGGCTCTCCTCCGTCTCCTCGCTCTCCTCACCCGCCTTGTCGAGCAGCCCCTGCTCCCGGGCGAGCTCGTCGAGCTCCCGCAGCGTGGGCAGATCCTTCAGCCGCTCGAGGCCGAAGACTTCGAGAAAACGACGCGTCGTCGCGTAGACCATCGGACGCCCGGGAACCTCTCGTTGCCCCGCGATCCGGATCAGATGGCGCTCGAGCAGACTCTTCACGGTGGCCCCGGCGTCCACTCCGCGAACGTCTTCGATCTCGGCGCGCGTCGTGGGCTGGCGATAGGCGATGATCGCGAGGGTCTCGAGGGCCGCCTGGGAGAGCCTGAGCGCGCGCTCCTTCTGGAGCTTCTGCAGGTAGCCCGAGAACTCCGCGCGCGTGCGGATCTGGTAGCCGCCGGCAACCTCCCAGATCTCGAAGGAGCGGTCCTGCTCGGCGTACTCCGTGTTCAGCTCGTTGACGAGATCCTTCGCCTGGCCCGCATCACAATAAGGGATGATCTCCGCCAGCTTGGCGGCCGAGATCGGATCGGGGGACGAGAGGATCAGGGCCTCGACGATGCGTCGCTTCTCGCTGGCTTCCATTCTGCTCACGGGGACTCCTGACTCTTTCTCTTTCGCTCTCTGTGGACTCTCATCGAATCTCTCTGGGCTTCGTCTGCCGGGGGCCGCGCTGCGGAGAACCGCCGACCACGCTCGATGCGCGTCGGCAGCCGGCCTACATCGTCTCGCTGATGCGCTCGCGCCACTCAGGACCGTCGTCGCTCAACGTCGCACGTCGAACCCGGATGACACCCTCCGGTGTTCCGCGATCCGAGAGGCCCTGGTAGATGCGCAGGGCCGACAGCCGCGCCAGCTCGAGGACCGCGAGGAACGTCGCGACCAGCACCGCGCGCGTCGGTGCTCCGACATGGTCCGCGACCTCGAAGATGCGCGTGAACTCGATCGTCTCGTTGGCTTCGAGCAGATCCATCACGACCATCATGCGATCGCGAACCGTCACCTCCTCGGTCTCGACCTCGTGCCGCAGGCTCTCACCGCCCTCGGCATTGTCGAGCACGTCCTTGAAGGCGGCGACCAGATCGAAGAGGCCGACCTCGATCTCCCGCTCGCTGTCGGGTGTCCGCTCGGGGCCAGGGCCGACGACGCTGAAGACGTCGCGTCCGAGCAGGCGCCGCTTCGAGAGCGTCTCGGCGGCCTCCTTGAAGCGTTGGTATTCGAGCAGCCGCTGGACGAGCTCGGCGCGAGGGTCCATGCCCTCTTCCTCGTCCTCGGACTCGTCGGGCAGCAGCATCCGGCTCTTGATCAGCGCCAGCGTCGCGGCCATCACCAGGTATTCCGCCGCGACGTCGAGATTGAGCTCCTGCATGAGCTCGATCGTCTCGAGGTATTGCTCGGCGATCCGCTGGATCGGGATGTCGGTGATGTCGACTTCGTTCTGCCGGATCAGATGCAGCAGAAGGTCGAGGGGACCCTCGAAGATCGCCAGCTTGACCGCATAGCCGGAGAGGCCATCGGTTCGCTCGTCAGGGTCCGCACCGAGGTCCTGGAGGGCGCCGCCCTCCGTTCCACTCAGCGTCATGTCCATTGCGCTCATTGTCTCGAATCCGTCCTGGGCGCCTGGGGGGAGACAGGGGACTCTGGACATTGCCTGGGGATCCTCGGCGGGCAGGATCCTTCTCGACTCTCGCGTCGAACGCGTCGAACGCGTCGAACCTCGCGTCGACTCTACGTGTTCACTCTCGCGACCACTCTTGCGATCGACCTCGCGACCGCCCGGATCACCGGCGTACCGGGAAGCCGTCGCTCGATCCGATCACTCCCGTCATTCCTGGCGATCCTTCACCGGCTGATCCTTCTCCTGGCGCGGCCTGCGATTCTCGGCGCGCGCGCTGGCACCTGTCTTGGCTTTTCGCTTCTTCCGAGCGGGTCGCGAGCGCCTGGGCAAGCTCGGAGCGGAGCCCGAAGCCGGGCCCGAAGACGCTTCGCCCGCTTCGGACCTCGTTCGCGCCGAATCCTCGGCATCGGCTGTCGCCCCGCTGCCGGTGCGGCCGCCACCCGGCCGAGTATCCGCGATCGCGCTGCCGGCAGCAACTTTTCGACGCCGGGCTTTGGCCTTCCTGGCCGGTTTTCCGCGCCCCGCACGCCGCGCGATCTCCTCGGCCAGCGCCAGCGCCTCTTCGCGATTGGCGACCTCGCCGTCGAGAAAGCCCGCGCGAATCCGCTTCAGCGCTCGACCCACGTCCGGTCCGGTCAGTCCCAGCGCGACCAGCTCCGCACCCCCCACCGGCGCCCGGCGACGTCGGTCCTCCGCGCCCCATCGCAGGATGCGACGCCGCACGGGGACGTCCGCCAGGGAGTAGAGCGCCTGGATCGTCTCCTCGGCCAGATCCCCGAGCGCCGCGTCGACCGCGCCGCGGCCGCGCGCGCGCGCGAGCGTCTTGAGCAGGCGATCCGCGTCGCGGCCGAAACCGACGATGCGCGCGGCCTGCTCGCCGCGCACGGCGAGGCGCTCGAGCACCCGGCGACGCTGAGCCGCAGGCAGCGGGGCCAGCCAGATGGCAGCCCCAGCGGCCCACGGACGCCAGCGCGGCGCGGCCCACTCCGGCTCCGCGATCGCCTTCGACAGCCGACGCAGGGGGCCGGCGCGATCCTTGCCGAGCGTGAGCCCCGGCTCGAGCGTGGCCAGCACGTGCCAGTCCGAGAGCAGCCGGAGGACGCGACCCACCTGGACGCCGTGATGTGCCTCCTCGAAGACCAGCTGGAGCTCACGGCGAAAGCGCTCGCCGCTGACGGCGGCGAAGGCGCCGTCGCGGAGCGCGTTGCGCAGGGCGTTGCGCGAGAATCGATCGAGGCTGAAGCCGAGTCGCGCGGCGAAGCGCGCCGCACGCCAGGCACGGGTCGGATCGTCGTGGAAGCTGCGGGCGTGCAGCACACGCAGGCGTTTCTTCGCGAGATCCGCGAGTCCGCCTTCGAGGTCTTCGATTGCGAAGCGCCGGCCCGGGTCGGCGCCATCCAGCGGACAGACCAGCGCGTTGATCGAGAAGTCCCGACGCCTCACGTCCTGCTCGCGCGTCCCCGGCTCGACGTCGGGCAGCGCCCCGGGCTGCGCGTAGGTCTCGTGGCGAAGGCCCGCGAGATCGAGGCTCGCGTTCTCGGACTCGATCCTGACCGTCCCGAAACGATCGTGACCGACGATCGAGAGGCCCGCGCCCGCCCGCCCCTCCGAAACTCCCTCCGCAAGGGCACGCGCATCGCCTTCGACGCGCAGATCGACGTCGACGAGTCCCCTCCCGAGCACCAGATCGCGCACGGGACCCCCGACCAGCTGCACCGCAATCCCGAGCCGCGCGGCCGCTTCGACGACCCGCGCCAGCAGCTCGCCGGTCGCTTCCGGCAATACACCGAGCACGTCCTCGAGACTGAAGCTCGGCGTCACCGCTTGCCGCCCGAGCCCCTCGGATGCCGGGACTCCACCGTCTCACGAAGTCGCTTACGGCTCACATGGGTGTAGATCTCGGTGGTCGACAGGTCTGCATGGCCGAGCATCGACTGGATCGAGCGCAGGTCCGCCCCACCCTCCAGCAGATCCGTCGCGAAGCCGTGGCGCAGGACATGCGGCGAGACCCGGTCGCTCGCGATACCGGCCGCCCGCGCATGCCGACGCAGCCGCGCGAAGAAATTCTGGCGGGTCATGGTCTGACCGCGCCGGGTCAGGAACACCGAGTGGTCGCGATCGGGTCGCTCCCCGAGCAGCTGCGGGCGCGCCCGGTCCAGGTAGATCTCGATCGCCTCGCTCGCGACCTCCCCCATCGGCACGACCCGCTCCTTGCGTCCCTTGCCGATCACGCGCAGCAGCTGCCCCCGGCGATCGATCGCCGACAGCGGCAGCGTCACCAGCTCGGTCACCCGCAGCCCCGCGCCGTACAGCACCTCGAGCATCGCGACGTCCCGCAAGCCGAGGGGATCCTCGCCGCGCGCCGCCTCGATCAAGGCCTCGGTCTCCTCCGCGCGCAGGATTCGAGGCAGGCTGCGGATCTGCTTGGGCGCCTGCAGCACATCGATCGGATCCGACCCGACCAGGCCCCGCTCCTCCGCATAGCGCATGAGACGACGGACCGAGACGAGCACCCTGGCTCGCGAGCTGGCCGCCATCGATCGGTCATCGAGATAGCTCGATAGCGCGCTCAAGTCCTGGCGCGTCACGCGTTCGACCCGATCGACCCCGCGCTCGGCCAGATGGCCCCGCAGATGGCGCAGATCTCCGGCGTAGGCCTCGATGGTGCGTGGCGACAGCCCCTCCTCGACCGCCAGCCGGGTCAGGAAGGCGTCGCACAGGCCTTCGAGCGGGGTGGCCCCGACCGCCGCTGACTCAGCCACGACCACTCCCTTCGAGGCCCACCTGAACAGCTTCGAGCAATGCCTTCCGGAGGCGTTCCAATACCACGGGATCCTTGATCTTTTTTCCTTGTAGATCCTTGAGATAGAAGGCGTCGGTCACCTGATCCTTGATGGTCGCGGCCTTCGAGATGTAGATCTCGAAGCCCTGCTCACCGATGGTGCGGGTGACATCGTAGAGCAGCCCCAGACGGTCATCGGCGATCACGTCCACCAGCGTGTAGAACTCGGACTCTGTATTCGAGATCAGCACCCGCGGCGCCTTCCGGGAGGGCGGCCGGGTCACGCCGACCGGGCGCCTCCGCCGCCGTACCAGCTCGCCCACCTCGACGGAGCCGGCCAGGACGTTCTCGAGCTGCTGCTCGACCTCGTCCCACAGCAGACGTCGTTCATCGGGCCCCCCGCGCGGGGTGTGCGTCCGATAGACCTCGAGCGCGAGCCCGCCGCGGGTCGTATAGACGTGGGAGCCCAGGATGTTCAGGCCGCAGGCGGTCATCACGCCCGCCACGCGACTGTAGAGGCCGTGCACGTCCTCGGCGCAGACGATGAACTCGGTGAAGCCGCCCTTCATCTCGCGATGCGCCGTCACGACCCGACGACCGTCGCCGAAGCGCAGGATGAGCTGAGCGTGGCGAGCGATCTGGCGCGGAGTGTGGGAGAGGAAATAGCGCCGCGGCAGCTCGTCGAAGAGCGACTCGATCTTGCTCTTGCCGACGCCGAGCCGAAGCAGCTCTTCCCGTGCGCCCTCGCGACGCCGCTCGACCCGCGCCTCGAGCAGCGCGACCGCCTGATCGGGGCGCTCGGCGCCCGTCTCGAGCATCTCAGCGGTGCGCTCGTAGAGCTCGCGCAGGAGCTGCCCCTTCCAATCCGTCCAGCCCTCGACCGAGGACGCGCGGATGTCGGCGAAGGTCGCCAGATAGAGATTGCGCAGGTTCGTGCGATCACCGCAGATCTGCGCGAGCTCGAGAATCAGCTTGGCGTCGGAGAGGTCACGGCTCTGGGCCAGATGCGACATCAACAGATGATGCTGCACGATGAAGAGCACGCGATCGGCGCGCTCCTTCGAGAGCCCGAGGCGTTCGATCGCGGGCTTCGCGCGCACGACGCCCTTGTTCGAATGATCGCCGCCAAAGCCCTTGCCGATGTCATGCAGGAGACATCCAAGAAAGAGCACCGGCCGGTCGTCGACCTCCTTCATCAGCTCGCTCAGCTCCGGCATCGCGCGCGCGTACTTGCCGCGCCAGAGCCGTCGCAGCTCCTCGACGAGAAAGATCGAGTGCACGTCGACCGTATAGGTGTGATAGATGACGTGCTGCCAGCGACAGACGATGTGCTCCCATTCGGGGATCACCTGTGCCAACACGCCCACGTCGTTCATCGACATCAAGGTCCGCATCACGCGGGTCTCGCTGTCGAGGATCTTGAGGAAGAGCTCGCTGACCTCGGGCGTCTGGCGCAGTCGATCTCCGAGCAGGCCCCGGTTCTCTCGAATCAGACGCTGGGCCATGCGCGAGAGCTTGACCTGATGACGCTGGGCGATCTCGAAGACGCGCAGCACTCGAATCGGGTCCTCGCGCAGGTGGGCGGCGTGCGGGATCTGCAGCTGGCCGCCGCTGATCACGAAGCCGTCGTCGACCTCCTGCTCGTCCCCCCGATCGACGAGCCCCGGCATCACGCGCCGCACGCATTGTTCGATCACGAGCTCCGAGTAGGTCTTGATCGCACGGGCATGGCGATAGTAGTCGCGCATGAATCGTTCGACCGGCAGATCGGGATCGTCGGGCTGGAAGCGCAGATCCGCCAGCGAGGCCTCGTCGGCCGAGGGCTTGCCTGAAGAGCCCCTCGTCGCATCCGCCATCGATCCGTAGCCGAGCCCCTCGGCGACCTCTTCCTGGAGCTCGAAGCTCATCTGATCGTTGGCTCGCTTCGCGCGCAGATGCAGCTCGTTCCGCGTGCGCCACAGGAAGTCGAGCGCCGCGCGGTACTCGTCCATCTCGTCCTCGGTCAGCAGGCCGAAGTGCAGGAAGTCATCGACATTGCGAACCGAGGGCTGGGTCCCGCGCGCGACCCAATAGGCGGCGTGATAGTCACGCAGCGTCCCAGCGCCCTCCTTCACGTTGGGCTGCAGGAGGTAGAGCGTGTCGCCGTACTCGAGCTGGCGTTCGCGCATCAGCTCCTGCTGCTCGGACACGAAGGCCACCGGGTCGGGCAGCAGCTCTTCGCGGATCGAATCCGCGAACTCGTGGAAATACTCCCCATCGCCGCAGAGGTAGCGCGCCGTCAAGACCGCCGTTCGAACCGTCACGTCCTCGCGCCCGAGCTCGACGGTCTCGTCGACCGTGCGCGTGGCACAACCGACCGACAACCCGGCATCCCACAGCCAGTACTGCATCCGTTCAGCGACATACGCCACATAGGGCGTGAGCTCATCGCGATAGAGCAGCAGCAGGTCGACATCGGAGTGGATCGACATCTCGCGCCGCGCGTAGCCGCCGACCGCGATCACGGTGAAGCCACCGTCCTGCACTTCCTCGCCGCGCGCGACGTAGATCTCCTCCGCCAGGCTGAACAGACGCCTCACCATCCGGTCGGTCAGGTCGGAGTTGCGCTCGTTGACGAGGCGACCCGAGCCCGAAGAGCGATGCAATGCCTCGAGGTGCGCGCGCACGGCACCCAGGTATTCGCGGACCGCCGGAGCGATCGCGTTCACGCGGGCCGCGGGGTCCATGGGGAGATCGGCGAGGAAGCTTTCGAAGGATGGCGCTGCTTCCATCAGCGTCCGCCCCCGATCGTCGGCGCTCGCCCGGGTCGTCTGATGTCGCCGCTGGCGATTCGTGCCGACCCGCCCGATCCGGCCTCGATCCGGCGTCGGTAGCGATCCACGCCTTCGGCAATGCGATCGGCCAGCAGCGTCTGGTACGGACCGTTGGCGAGCAGCTTGGCATCGCGCTTGTTCGTCACGAAGCCGGTCTCGACGAGCACGGACGCCATGCTCGACATGAAGAGCACGTAGAAAGGCCCCTTCTTGACGCCCAGGTCGGGCAGCGAGGCGTCCCTCTGTTTGGCGCCTCGCATGACGCTCTCCTGGACGAAGCCAGCGAGCCGCTCGGAATGCGAGGCGATCTCGCCTGCCTGGATCCGGGCCAGCGCGCGCTGGAGCGGGTCGAGGCGAGCCGCCGGGACGCGATTCTCCCGTGCGGCGACGTCGAGGCTATGGCGTTCGTGGCTCGCGTCGAGCGTGTAGATCTCGATGCCGCGGGCGCCACGGCGGCGGGCGGCGTTCGCGTGGATGGATACGAAGACGTCGCCGCCCGATGACTCGGCGATGGCGGTCCGCTCCTCGAGGCTGAGCGCCGAGTCGCTGCGACGCGTGAGCACGACCTTGAAGCCCCGCTCCTCGAGGCTCTTCTCGAGCTTCTTCGCGATCGCCAGATTCACGTCCTTCTCGCGCAGGCCCCCGACGCCGGTGGCTCCCGGATCGCGACCGCCGTGTCCGGGATCGACGACGATCGTATGGACCCGTCGCAGCTCGGTCGGCAGCCGGCCGTTCGAGTCTTCCCGCGCGTTGCTGCGTTCACCGTAGACGTCGACCACCAGCCGCGGCGGACTCGGGAGAGTGAAGATCCGATGGCGCTCGTAGCGCTCGAGGTCGATCACGAGTCGCGTGTTGCGCAGCGTGTTCTGCCCGAGGCGCACGCCGTCGAGCAAGCCGTCCCCGACCTCGATGCCCGCGTCGTAGCGCCGCCCGACCCAGATGCCGGGTAGATCGAGATAGAGGCGCTCCGGTCGACCGGCCCGCGCATTCGCCGCCAGTCGCACCGCCGATTCCGGCTCGAGCGGGATCTCTTTCGTCAGCTCGACGACGACCCGCGTGTAGTCCTCGTAGGACCAGGTCCGCACTTCCTGCACGTCACCGAGGCCAGGCGGTCGCTCGACCCCCATCAGCGCCGGCACGAGACAGACGAGACACGACAGAAGCGCAATCCGAGCGGCGCGTGGGCAGCCGATCATGACCCGTCCCCTTTGCCTTCCGCCGCGAGCAGCGCGCTGCGCGTTCGCGCCAGCCACGTCAGCGCGTCGAGGGGCGTCAGCGTATTCGGATCGAGCTCCCGGAGCGCCGCCAGGCACTGCGTCTCGGCCTCACCCTTGGGAGAGCGCGCGGGCTGGAGCGCCAGCGTCAGCTGACCATCGCCCCCCGGTTGCTTCGACTTGGCCTGGCCGCCCGGCAGCTCGCCGCCTTCGAGGTCGAGCAGGATCGAGCGCGCCCGCTCGATCACGGATCCGGGCAGGCCGGCGAGTCGCGCGACCTGGATGCCGTAGGATCGGTTCGCCCCACCGGCGACCAGCCGACGAAGGAAGATCACCTCCTCGTTCCACTCGCGCACCTCGAAATGCGCGTTGCGGATCCTCGGCTTCGAGTCCGCGAGAGCGATCAGCTCGTGGTAGTGCGTCGCGAAGAGCGTGCGGGCCTCGACGCCGCGGGTATCGTGCAGGTACTCGGCCACCGCCCAGGCAATCGAGAGCCCGTCGAAGGTCGACGTGCCCCGTCCGATCTCGTCGAGAATCACCAGGCTGCGTCTCGACGCCTGCCGCAGGATGTCGGCGGTCTCGCGCATCTCGACCATGAACGTCGATTCGCCCTTGGCCAGCCGGTCCGAGGCGCCCACGCGTGTGAAGACACGGTCGACGACGCCGACGCGGGCGCTGTCCGCCGGTACGAAGCTCCCGATCTGCGCCATCAGCACGATCAGTGCGACCTGTCGGAGATAGGTACTCTTGCCCGACATGTTGGGCCCCGTGAGCAGCAGGATCTGCTGCCCCGACGGATCGAGTCGTGCATCGTTGGGCACGAAGCCGTCCGATCCCTTTCGGCCGAGCACGCTCTCCACCACCGGATGGCGCCCCGCCTTGATCTCGAGCACCTCGCTGTCGTCGACGACCGGACGCACCCATCGCTTGCGCCGAGCCACCTCGGCGAGGGAGGCCAACGCGTCGAGGGTGCCGACGCGCGACGCGGCCTCGCGGATCTCGTCGGAGGCCTCGCAGGCCGCCAGTCGGATCGACTCGAAGATCTCGCGCTCGAGCTTGGCGGCGCGCTCGCTCGCGCCCATGACCTTCGATTCGACCTCGCGCAGCCGCTCGGTCGTGAAGCGCTCGACGCTGGCCAGGGTCTGCTTGCGCGCGTAGTCCTCGGGCACCTTCTCGAGGTGCGCCTTCCCGACCTCGAGCGAATAGCCATGGACCGGATGGAAGCGGACCTTGAGCGTGTTGATGCCCGATCGTTCCCGCTCTTCGGCCTCGAGTCCCGCGATCCACTCGCGCCCCTTGGTCGCGCTCTCTCGCAACGAGTCCAGGTCACTGCGATAGCCCTCGCGGATGTAGCCCGTCTCGTGCGCGCCGCGGGATCCCTTCGCAATCGTCGGTGGATCGTCGATCAGCGCCCGTTCGAGCAGCTGCGTCAGCTCAGGTAGCGGCTCGGGGGCGATCAACCGCTCGCCTGCCGACGCCTGGGCCCCCAGCAGCTCGGACTCGCCGTCTTCGTCGAGCGGCTGTGCCCCGAGAGCCGCCGCCACGTCGGGCAGCGCCTGCAAGGAGCTGCGCAGCGCACCGAGATCACGTGGGACCGCCCCCGGTCGCGTCGCCTTCGCGAGCAGCCGCTCGAGATCCCGCACCCGAGCGACGGCCTCTCGCAGTCGGCCACGCATCCGATCATGCTCGACCAGCCACTCGACGGCGTCCTGTCGAGCGGCGATCTCGACCGGCGAGAGCAACGGATAGGAGAGCCAGTGCGACAATCGGCGCGCCCCGAGCGCACAGCTCGTCTCGTCGAGCTCCTGGATCAGGGTGCCCGCGCGACCTCGGTCCTCCGAGTTCTCGTGCAGCTCGAGGTGACGCCGGGTCGAGGCATCCAGCACGACCGTATCGGCGATCTCGTAGCGACGCAGCCGCGGCGGATTCCTCGCGGCGAAGGGCTGGTTCTCGGTCAGATAGCCAGCGACCGCGATCGCCGCGCGCGAGCCGGGATCGACGGCCCGCATGAAGTCGCCGGGCCAGGCGATGGCCTGCTCGCCGCGGCTCGCTCCGTCGGGCGAGAACGCGGACTCGTCGAGCGGCGTGATCGCCGGCTCATCGAGCACCTCTCGCAGCACCGCTGACCAGGCCGGAATCCGCTCGCGGGGCAGCAGGATCTCGCGCGGGCCGACGCGAGCCAGCTCCTGCAGCAAGGCGTCGGGCAGGCCGGCGGAGGCCGCTTCCTGCAGCGGCGCAGCGCCGCCCGCCGCGATCGTCGTCGCCCGAAAGTCCGAGGTCGACGCGTCGAGCACCGCCAGACCGAATCGATCGCTCCCCGGCTCGAAGAAGACCGCCGCCACCGCCACGACGGAGTGCGCGTCGAGCCCTTCCGGATCGCCGACCAGCCCGGGCGTCACCACCTCGACGACCTCTCGACGGACGAGTCGCTTGCCGCCGGTCTGCTTCGGGTCCTCGACCTGCTCGCAGATCGCGACGCGATGTCCCAGCTCGGCGAGCCGCTTGATATGGGCGTCGGCGGCATGCACCGGCACGCCGCACATCGGCACGGCGTCGGGCTTGCCCTTGTCCCGGCTCGTCAGTGCGATGTCGAGGATCGGCGCGACCCGCTCCGCGTCCTCGAGGAACATCTCGTAGAAGTCCCCCATGCGATAGAAGATCACCGCGTCGGGATATTGCGCCTTCACCTTGATGAACTGACGCATCATCGGCGTATCGAGGGCGGAGCCGCTCATGCGGGCGTCTCCCCGATCTGCGATGCGGCGGGCCCGGCGGAGGATCCTCCCTCGGCGTTCTCGAGCGCATCCAGCAGTGATGCGTAGGCCTTCAAGGCTTCGGCCTCCTGACCCTCCGCGAGCAGCTGGCGCCCGAGCTCGACTCGCAGGCCGGTCTGTGCGGGCGCGCGCTCGATCGCGCGGGAGAGCTCTTCGATCGCGGCCTTCGAATCTCCTCGACTCGCGATCGCGCGGGCGAGCGCGATCCGCGCCGCATGATCGTCGGGGCGGGCCTCGAGCACGCCCCTCAAGAACTTCTCGAAGTCCTGGCTCTTGCCCAGGGCTGCGAAGCCCGCAGCGATCTTGGGATACAGGACCGGCGCGACCGACGGATCGGCGAGAGCACCGCGACGCCACGCAGCGAGCGCCTTGGCGTCCTTTCCACGCTCGACCTCGAGCTGGCCTAACATCGCCCAGGCCGCGCCACTCCGCTTGTAGGAGCGCAGGCAGCGCTTCAGACTCGATCTCGCGCCGCTGTGATCGCCCTCCTCGATTCGACTCTGCGCCTGCGACAGCAGCAGCTCGAGCTCCGCCGCCTCCGCTGCCTCGCGATCGACCCGTCTTAGACGCTTTGCGAGCGCGAGCCCGCGCTCGTAGTCCCGCGATTCGAGCGATAGCCATACCAGCCGGCCCAGCGCCTCGGCCTGCCGCGGCTGCTCATCGAGCACCTCTTCATAGCTCGCAGCGGCCCGCTCCCGGAATCCCCCGGCGTCGAAGTCACGGGCCAGCTCCAGCAAGGCCTCGGCCCGCGCCGCGCGCCCGATCTCCGAGCCCAGCAGAAGATTCTGGTGCATTCGGAGGGCTCGACCGACCGCGCCCTGCTCCCGGTACAGCCGGGCGAGAGCGAGGTAGGCGTCGAGATCGCTGCTGTCCGCCTCGACGATGCGCTCGAGCCAGGTCTCGGCGGTCTGCCAATCCGAGGCGACGGCGGCTCGCAGGCTGCGCCGAAGTGCGGCGTCGATGGACCCCGCACGACGAGCGTCGACGGCGGGCTCACGTCTTCCCAGGGCCACTCGCTAGCCCCGCCCTTCGGCGACCGTGGCGACTCCCTGCTTCGGGGCCTTCTGCCTGGAGGCTCGCCTGGCCAGGAGACCCTTGCCCTTGCCTGCCTTCGGGCCCCCGGCGAGCGCATCCTCGCTCGTCGAAAGCGGCAGGCTTCGCATCTGATGCAGCTCGGCTTCGAGACGCTTGATGACCTTGAGATAGCGGCGGTTCAACACGCGCGCCTTCAGCCAGGCGAAGCCCACGACCAGCGTGGCCAGCAGACCGCCGAATAGCATCGAGCCCACGAGCAGCAGCCACGCCTCGACGTTGGGCACGCGAATCCACAACAGGTCGATGTCCACGGGTGTGGAATTCGCGTCTGGAAACAGCTTGCCGAAGACGAGCGCACCGACCACGAGGCCGACGACCAGAACCCACAACAGGAATCGCTTCACGTTGGCTCTCCCCCCGAAGAAGCCGATCTCACTCGGCGCTGGAAGTCTCCGAATTCACGCCCGGCGTCGACACGCCGCGCTCCGAGGACCCGGCCGCGGCACTGCCCGAAGCCTGCGGCCCCACGTCGACCATCTCCTTCAGCTCCTTCCCGACCTTGAAGAAAGGGGTTCGCTTCGCGGAGATGTGTACCGGCTCGCCCGTCTTCGGATTGCGACCGTCGCGGGCCTCACGGATCTTGACCTGGAAGGAGCCGAAGCCCCTGATCTCGATCCGGTCGCCGCCCCGCAAAGCCTCGATCATCGCGTCGAAGATCGTGTTGACGACGACCTCCGTGTCCTTCTTCGAGATATGCGGCGTGCGCTTCGCCACCTCTTCGATCAATCCGCTCTTCGTCATTCTCTCTCCCCGGACTGGAACCTGCCGAGCCTTCGGCCCCGACTCGCCATCACGCTCTCGACCCCACGAGCAACGACCGATCAAAGGGCGGCGCGGCGCGAGAGCCGCCGCGCCGCCCTTCGGTCATCTGAGGCTCACTCCCCGGAATCACCCTGGGTCTTGAGCTTCTCGGCCAGCAGATCACCGAGCGTGGTGGTCTGGCTCGCCGACTGCTGCTCGGCGATCTCCTTGAGAGCCGCCCGCTCGGCCTTGTCGTTCACCGCGCGGATCGAGAGGGAGATCTTCTGCTCGTTGGCATCGACCTTCACGACCAGCGCCGTGACCTCCTGTCCCTCCTTGAAGTGCTCGGCGGGATTCTCGATGCGCTCGGCCGCGAGCTCTGAGCTGTAGACCAGGCCGTCGATGCCCTCTTCGAGCTGCACGAAGACACCGAAGTCGGTCACGCTCTTGATCGGCCCCGTGATCTCGCTGCCCACCTTGTACTTCTTGAGGATGTCCTCCCAGGGATTCGGCTCGAGCTGCTTGATGCCCAGGGAGAACTTCTCGTTCTCCTTGTCGATCTTCAGCACGACCGCTTCGACCTCGTCGCCCTTCTCGAAGCGCTCCGAGGGGTGCTTGACCTGCTCCGTCCAGGAGATGTCCGAGACGTGAACCAGGCCGTCGATGCCCTCCTCGAGACCGACGAAGATGCCGAAGTTCGTGATGTTGCGGACCTGACCCGACACTCGCGTGCCGACCGGGTAGCGCTCTTCGATCACGGTCCAGGGATTCTCTTCGATCTGCTTCATGCCGAGGGAGATCTTGCGATCCCGTTCATCGACGTCCAGCACCACCGCTTCCACGATGTCCCCGATCGAGACGACCTTGGACGGGTGCTTGACGCGCTTCGTCCAGGACATCTCGGAGACGTGGACGAGGCCTTCGATGCCGGGCTCGAGCTCGATGAAGGCGCCGTAGTCCGTCAGCGAGACGACCTTGCCCTGGATGCGCATGCCGAGCGGGTAGCGCATGCCGGCATCGATCCACGGGTCGGGCTGGATCTGCTTGAGACCCAGCGAGACGCGCTCGGTCTCCTGATCGAATTTCAGCACCTTGACCTTGATCTCGTCTCCCACCTGGAAGAGCTCGCTCGGGTGGTTGATGCGACCCCAGGACATGTCCGTGATGTGCAGAAGTCCGTCGATGCCACCGAGATCGATGAACGCACCGTAGTCGGTGAGGTTCTTGATCACGCCGTCGAGGATCTGCCCCTCGTCGAGGGTGGTCAGCGTCGACTCACGCATCTTCTTGCGTTCGGTCTCGAGCAGCGCGCGGCGGGAGAGCACGATGTTGCCGCGCCGCTTGTTGAACTTGATGATCTTGAAGCTCGCCTTCTCTCCGAGCAGCGCCTCGAGATTACGCACGGGCCGGAGGTCGACCTGAGAGCCCG
Organism: uncultured delta proteobacterium; assembly: GCA_963698485.1. Classification (GTDB taxonomy): domain Bacteria; phylum Myxococcota_A; class UBA9160; order UBA9160; family UBA4427; genus UBA4427. Next base: position 34,547 of record CAVORA010000024.1, read on the forward strand.
GCAGGAACGCCTTGACGCCGATGTCGACCGACAGGCCGCCCTTGACGCGCGCGACGATCGTTCCCTCGACGGCTTCCTCGTTGTCGTAGGCGTTGCTGATCTCGTCCCAGACCTTCAGCCGTTCGGCCTTCTCCTTGGACAGCACGAGCTGACCGTCTTCGCTCTCGACTTCCTCGACGAGCACTTCGACGGTGTCACCGACCTTGATGGTGAGCTCACCCTCTTCGGTCATGAACTCCCAGGCCGCGATCATTCCCTCGGACTTGAAGCCGATATCGATCTGCACGAAGTCGTTGTCGATCGAGAGGACCCTGCCGCGCGCGATCTCCCCTTCCTTGATGGCCTTCTCGGCCGAGCCAAAGAGATCCGCGAAGCTTTCGCTCGCGCCGGGCATTTGTTCAGTTGTTTCAGACATGTGTTTTTGGTTACTCCTGATGGTCATGACCACCCCGTGTGGCCCACCATGCTTGTGTGAGAGCCGCGCGTCCGTCTGGACCCGTCGACCCGAAAAGAACCGATGAGCCCGAAACGGACCCCCCGGCGTTTGAACAGATCGAGCCTTTCAGGCCTCCTCCTCGTTCGACGTTTCCGAGGAGCCACGAGCCACCTCTGCCAATCGAAGTCTGGCCTGATTCAACAACCGTTCGAGCGACTCCCCGTCGCCCTCCTCGAGCGCCCGGGCGATCTTCGCCAGGGACTCGGAGAAATGATTCAGCGGACCCGCGAGGGCCTTGCCGTTCAGCGTCAGGATCTCGCCCCACAGCTCGGCATCACTCTGCGCGATGCGCGTGAAGTCCCGAAAGCCGCCGCCCGCGAGTCGTCCTACCCGAGCGGGGGCCGCCGTGAGCGACTCCGCGAAGGCGAAGGCCACGAGATGCGGCAGGTGGCTCACCCAGGCCACCTCCTCATCGTGGGCTTCGGGCGTACGTCGCTCGACGCGCGCCCCGACGTCTCGCCAGAAGCGCTCGACGCGCTCGACCGCCACGGCATTCTGACCCTCGCGCGGCGTCACCACGCAGGTCGCGCCCTCGAATAGATCCGCGCGGGCATGATCGGGTCCGCGCAGATGGCTGCCTGCCATCGGATGGGCGCCCACGAATTCCACGCCCGCCGGCAGCAGCCCGGGAATCGTCTCGATCACCGATCCCTTGACGCTGCCGACGTCCGTCACGAGACAGCCGGGCTCGAGACCCGACGCGACATCCGACACCAGCTGGTTCATCGACCCGACCGGCGTTCCGAGGATCACGAAATCCGCTCCGACGACGGCCTCTGCGGGCGAGCAGATGGAGTCGACGAGGCCCGCGGCCAGCGCCCGTTCGAGGGGCGCGCGGCGGCGTCCAGCGCCGACGACCTCGCGTGCCAGTCCCCGTTGCCTGGCGGCCGCCGCGACGGATCCACCCAGCAAGCCCAGGCCGAGCACCGCCATGCGGCGAAAGGGCGTGGCCGATGCCTCCGTCTCCGACGGCGAAGCGTCCGACGCGGCGACGACCGGGTCCGTCGTCTGCGATTGCGGCGGTGAGGTCCGGGTCAAGCGCCCTCCTCCCGTTGGCTGGATTCGACGCCTCGAATCTCCGCGAGCGTCTTGATCAGTCGCTCGTTCTCCTCGGGCAGACCGATCGAGATCCGAACGTGCTCGGTCAGCCCGAATCCGGACATGGGCCGTACGATCACGCCGCGGGCGAGCAGCGCGTCGAAGACCTCCGCCCCCGTCCGCGCGAGAATGAAATTGGCCTCGGACGGCCAGGTCTCGATCCCGAGCCGACCGAGCTCCTCGGTCAGGTATTCGATCCCGGCGGTGTTCAGCTCGATCGTGCGCCGCGCATGCTCCTCGTCATCGAGCGCCGCGAGCGCACCCACCTCGGCCAGGCTGTTCACGTTGAAGGGATGCCGCGCGCGCTCGAGATAGCTCGCGAGCTCGGCGTCACAGATCCCGTAGCCGATGCGAATGCCCGCGAGGCCGTAGACCTTCGAGAAGGTCCGCAGCACGATCGTCCCTGGACGCCGCGCGAGCAGCGCGATCACGTCGGGGAAATCCGCTCGCCGAGCGAACTCGAAATACGCCTCGTCGACCGCCAGCACGACGTCTGCCGGCAGCGCCGCCACGAAGCGATCGAACTCCTCGGCCCCGACGCTCGTGCCCGTCGGGTTGTTCGGATTGCAGACCATCACGACCCGCGTTCGGCTCGTCACCGCTGCGGCCATCGCGTCGAGGTCGTGCACGAAGTCTTCGGTGAGCGGCACCGGAACACCCTGCGCGCCCATCCCCTTCACGACGATCGGGTACATCGCGAAGGACGGCCACGCGTAGACGACCTCGTCGCCCGGCCCGAGCAGCGTCTTCGCGATCAGCTCCAGGATCTCGTCCGCCCCGGTGCCGAAGACCAGCTGATTGCCCGCGACCCCGAGACGCTCGGCGAGCTTCTCCCGCAGCGCGAAGCATGCCCCGTCCGGGTAGCGATGGATGTTGCCGGCCGCCGCGCGCATCGCCTCCACGGCCTTCGGGCTGGGGCCGAGCGGGTTCTCGTTCGAGGCGAGCTTGATGGAGTCGGTGATGCCGAGCTCGCGTTCGAGCTCTTCGATCGGTTTGCCCGGGACATAAGGGGCCAGGTCCCGGATATGCGGTTTGACGAGATCGGCGATGCTCAACGGATCTTCTCCTGCTGGGCGGCTTCCGTCGCGGGGACGGGGATCGGACTCGACGCGGAGGCGCGCGGCGCCGGCTGAATGCCGGAGGTGACTTCGAGCGCGCGCGGGAAGGAGCCGAGGATCTTGTGCGAAGCCGCCACGGCGCCCGCCTCGCTGAGCGCCCGCGCGACTGCCGGGTCGTCCTGGTGACCCTCCATGTCGACGATGAAGATGTACTCCCAGGGCTTGCCCTTCATGGGCCGCGACTGCACCGCGGTCAGGTTCACCCCGTTGCGCGCGAAGGGGCCCAGCAGGTCGTGCAAGGCGCCCGACTGATCCCTGCGCACCGTGAAGACGGCGCTCGTGAGATCCTGACCCGACGGCGCCGGCGTCTCGCGCCCGATCACGAGGAAGCGCGTCGTGTTGCCACGGTGGTCTTCGATCCCGGACGCGATCGTCAGCAGGTCGTAGACCTCGGCGGTCACCTCGGAGCCGATCGACGCGACCTTCTCGTCCGCGTGCGCGAGCTGCGCCGCCGCGGCGGTGCTGGTGGTCTCGATGGTCTGGACGCCGTGCAGGTTCTGCTCGAGCCAGCCCCGACACTGCGCGAGCGGCTGCGGATGGGAAGCCACCTTCTGGACATCCTCGAGGCGTCCGGTGCGCGACATCAGGTGCTGCGAGATCTCGAGCTTGATCTCGCTGCAGATCGTGACCTCGGTCTCGACCAATGCGTCGAAGGTCACGGTGATCGGCCCTTCGATCGTGTTCTCGACCGGCACGACACCGAAATGCGTATCACCGCGCTCGGTCAACGTGAAGACGTCCCGCATGTTCGTGACCGGGACGAGATCCACCTGCGCCCCGAACTGGCGACTCGCCGCCTGATGGCTGAAGGTGCCGTCGGGACCGAGGAAGGCGACGCGCACGCGCTCCTCGAGCGACCGGGTGGCCGAGATGATCTCGCGAAAGACGTGGGGGATGCCCGCGGTCGGGAAGGGACCCGGATTCTCGTCCATCAGGGCGCGCACGAGATCCCGCTCACGGGCCGCCACGTAGATCGGGCCCTTGCGCCCGCCGTCCTTCAGCTCCCCGACCCTCTGGACACACCGCGCGCGGCGATTCAGCCGCTCGAGGATCTCGTGGTCGATCGCGTCGATCTGGGCCCTGAGATCGGCCAGCTCTTCGGCGATCTCGGGAGCGGGCGTCTGGGGGCCGGCGGTCTCGTCCGCCGCGCGACCCGCTGCACCCTTCTTCGACTGCGACATCGAGACTCCTCTGCGCTGACTCGAGCGTTGCGGTGCACGAGACCCCATCCGACTTTCGATCGGCTCTTCCGGGACGCCGACGCATCGCTTCGCGTGCGCCGGCTCGACCGGGTCGTCCGTCCGGCAGCGCGAGGGGCGCGCCGGCCAGCGGAATCGAGATGGGGTGAGGGGCGCGGTTTGAGGTCCGAACGCTCCGACGAGCTCGAACTTCGAGCAGTCGAATCGATCAGGCGCGGGCACGGAGCGTCGAGCAGAGTCCCGGATCGCGATCGATCCGAGGGTTCGAGGCCACCAGGAGGCGACCCGCTCGGGGTCGCAGGCGGTCTTTGTTGCGCTGACCCCGGGTGGGGTCTCGACGAGTCATGCCTCGCGTGGACGGGTTGGGGAGGTCGGCGACGGAGAAAACACCGCTAACCCCCTGAAAATGAAGGCGCATCATATCGGACGGGCCCTCCTCCCGCAAACGACGAAACAGCCTTTTCTCTTCTAAAAGCAGGGGTTTACCGGAATCCGGGAGCAATCGCCGAGGATCGCTGCCGGGCATCCCCTGAACGTTCGTAACTAGCTGAAATCACGAAACTTTTCGAAGGATCAAGGTTCAAGGGAAGGACCTTTCCGGTCGATACGGCCGAGGAGCCCTATCAGCCGAGGCCCGATGAGTCCGCCGCACACCCCGAAATCGCACCGGGACGAGCCCGACCAGGTCCGTCGAAACGCGCCGCTGAACAGCGTGTCGACGCGGATCATCCTGTGCGTCTTCGGGTCGACGCTGCTGACGGCGATGATCGTCAGCTGGCTCTCGATCGGGGCGATCCATCGCGATGTCCGCGCGCGCGTCAGTCACCGCAGCGCGCTGCTGGCCGAGGAGCGGGCCGCGCAGATCGAGCGCTGGCATGCGGAGGCCGAGGCACGGCTCGGCGCTGCGGTCGAACAGGGTACGTCCTGGCGTGCGCAGCTCGACGCCGTCCTGGAGGATGCGTCGCGCGAGCCGGTCTGGCTCGGCGAGGGGCCGCTCGCCGAGGGCGATTCGGTCCTCGACGCCTTGCCCCCGCCTCCCCCCGCGCTCGCCCGGAGCTTCGATCGACTGAGCCTCCACCGGAGCGACGCCGGTACGACGACGGACGCCGACTGCCTCAGCGCCCGCACCGCGCTGCGAGAGAGCGACGGCGAAACGGTCGGACATCTCGTCGGCTGCCTCCATCGCAGCTCGCTCTACGAGTTCCTGCGACCGCCGACCCGGGACACCCGTGGCCTGAGAATTCTGGCGGCCAACGACACGGGGCGGGTCTTCGCGGCGGCAGGCCTGCGCGCCGAGGCCAGGCTCGAGGCCCGGCTACCGATCGCGCAGCTCCTCGCACCCCAGGCAGAATCCCTCGCGATCTATCGCGACCCATCGGGCAAGCGACTGGTCGCCTCGCTCGCCCCGCTGACCCGCAGCGGCGGCTACCTGATCGCGGAGTCGGAGTACGACCGCGCCTTCGCGCCCGCGATCGCGATCACCAATCAGATCTTCATCGTCGATGTCTGCATCATCCTGCTCTTCAGCGTCCTCGCCTACAAGATCACCCGAGCCATCATGCAGCCGATCGAAGCCCTCTCCCAGGGCGCGCGACGGATCGCCAGCGGTCAGGTCGACTACCAGATTCCGCTGCCCGCGAACGACGACGACGAGCTCGGACTGCTCACTCGCGCCTTCAACAGCATGATGGGGAAGCTCCGCAGCAACCAGCTCGAGATCGAGCAGGACCGGATCCGTCTGGCGGAGAAGAACGAGGAGCTCCAGCGGGCCAACGAGATCCTCGCCCAGCTCTCGATCACCGATGGTCTCACCAAGCTCCACAATCATCGCTATTTCCAGGACCATCTCAGTCGCGAGGTCAAGCGCGTCAGTCGAACGAAGGCGCCGCTGTCGCTGATCCTGCTCGACATCGACGACTTCAAGCTCCTGAACGACACGCACGGCCACGCGGCCGGGGACGAGGTGTTGATCAGCCTCGCCTCGATCATGAACGACTCCGCCCGGGAGTCCGACCTGATCGCGCGCTACGGCGGCGAGGAGTTCGTGATCCTGATGCCGAATACCGACCTCGCGGGCGCGGTGCATCTGGCCGAGAAGATCCGCATGACGGTCGAGTCGACCCGACTGATCATCGGCGACAACATGAAGCCCGTGGACATCACGATCTCCCTCGGCGTCGCCCTCTACAAGGGCAATCGCCGCGAGTTCTTCGCCGAAGCCGACCGCGCCCTCTATCGCGCCAAGGGCGCCGGCAAGAACTGCGTGATCATCGCCGGCTCCGAGACCGGCGCGAGCGACTGAGACGCGCCTGGCCGCCGCACCCGCAGCTCGACGTCGGGGACGAAACGGCGCCCGCCCGCCTTCGTGAGTGCGGATTCGCGCTTGAGCCCGCACGTGCTCTCGGCGATGCTCCGGACATGACATGTCTTCTCGGACTCTCCGGCGGCATCGGCTCGGGCAAGAGCACGGTGACCCGCATCCTCGCAGAACTCGGCGCGACGACGATCGACGCTGACGCCATCGTGCACGAACAGCAGGCCGCCGGGCAGCCGATGCTCGAAGAGATCGCGAAGGCCTTCGGCGAGCAGGTGATCGCCCCGGACGGTTCGCTCGATCGCGCGGCCCTCGGCGCCATCGTGTTCAGGGACGAGGAGGCTCGCGCCCGTCTCGGGCAGATCGTTCATCCGCCCGTGATCGCCGAGATGATGCGCCGAGCCAAGGCCGCCGTCGAAGCGAAGGTGCCGCTCGTCGTGCTCGACATCCCGCTGCTCTTCGAGGGGCGCGTGAGCGGTCGCGGCAGCGGGGCCATCATGGAATTCGACGCGACCGTCTGCGTGTGGGTGAGCCGTGACGTCCAGATCGAGCGCACGATGGCGCGCGACGGCTGCGACCGCGCCGAGGCGGAGCGTCGCATCGCGGCCCAGCTGCCGATCGACGAGAAGCGCGCGATGGCCGACCACGTGATCGACAACTCGGGATCGGAGCAGGAGACCCGGGCGCAGGTCGAAGCACTCTTCGAGGAGCTGACGCGCGAGCCGCCCGCCTAGTCGCGGCGTGGCCGGTGGGCTCCAGCGGCCGAGCGACCGCCCACGACAGGACCGCGCGACCCTCAGCGGGCTAGCGCGCCCGTAGCGGCGCCTTCAGCTCTTCGATGAAGCGGGCGACGTCTTCGATGGCAGATGCCTTCGACGCGGCGGCCTCGATGCGATCGACGATGGCGCTACCGACCACCACGCCATCGGCATAAGCGCCGATCTGGGCCGCCTGCTCCGGCGTTCCGACTCCGAACCCGACACAGACGGGCACGTCGCCGAGCGCCTGCGCCCGTCGCACGTTCTCTTCGATCCCCTGCGCCAGATCGGAACGCGCGCCCGTCACACCCTGGAGCGAGACGTAGTACAGAAAGCCGCGCGTCTCGCGGACGAGCATCGCGAGTCGCTCCGGCCGGGTGGTCGGCGCCGCCAGCAGGATCGGATGGATGCCCGCGTCGCGGCACGGATCGAGATAGGGGGCCCCGTCCTCGGGAGGCAGGTCAGGAATGATGATCCCATCCACGCCGACCTCGGCCGCGGTCTTCGCGAAAGCTTCGGCCCCCATGGCGTGCAGCGGGTTCGCGTAGCCCATCAGTACGAGCGGGACCTCGGTCCTCTTTCGCAGTCGCGCGACCAGCTGCAGGATCAGACGCAGACTCGTGCCCTTCGCGAGCGCTCGACTGCTCGAGCGCTGGATCGTCGGACCTTCCGCGGTCGGATCCGAGAACGGCACTCCGAGCTCGATCAGGTCGGCGCCGGCCGCCGCCATCTCGAGCACCAGCGCCTCGGTGGTCTCGAGGTCGGGATCCCCGGCGGTCAGAAAGGGAATCAACGCCGTCTCGCCCTTCTTCTTCAGCGCCGCGAACACCGCATCGATGCGATTGGGCGATCGGCTGGACATCAGTGCGCCTCTCGCTCTCTCGACGCCAGGATCATGCGCACCTCGTCGACATCCTTGTCGCCCCGGCCCGACAGATTCACGAGCACGATGCCATCCTTGGGCATCGTCTTCGCGAGCTTCATCGCATGAGAGATCGCGTGCGAGCTCTCGAGCGCCGGAATGATGCCCTCGGTGCGCGACAGGATCTGGAAGGCGGCCAGCGCCTCCTCGTCCGTGGCGATCTCGTACTCGGCCCGACCGATCTCCTTGAGATAGGCATGCTCCGGCCCCACGCCGGGATAGTCGAGGCCGGCCGAGATCGAGTGGGCCGGGAAGATCTGACCATCATCGTCCGAGAGCACGAGGGTACGCTTGCCGTGGAAGATCCCGGGCACGCCTGCCGTGATGGTGGCGCCATGGCGCCCCGAGTTCGAGCCCTTCGCCGCCGGGCTCGACGCCGATCATCCTCACGTCCTCGTCCTCGATGAAGGGATGAAAGAGTCCGATCGCGTTCGAGCCGCCGCCCACGCACGCGACCAGCGCGTCCGGCAGCCGGCCTTCGACGCACAGGATCTGCTGGCGGGCCTCGACGCCGATCACGCGCTGGAAATCCCGCACCAGCGTGGGATACGGATGCGGGCCCATCACCGAGCCGATGCAGTAGTAGGTGTGCTCGACGTTCGTCACCCAGTCGCGCATCGCCTCGTTGATGGCGTCCTTGAGCGTCTGCGAGCCGCTCTCGACGGGAATGCAGCGCGCTCCCAGCAGCTCCATGCGAAACACGTTCAGCGCCTGTCGGCGGACGTCCTCCGCCCCCATGTAGACATCGCACTCGAGGCCCATCAGCGCGGCCGCCGTCGCGGAGGCCACGCCGTGCTGCCCCGCGCCGGTCTCGGCGATGATGCGCTTCTTGCCCATGTACTTGGCGAGTAGCGCCTGACCGAGCACGTTGTTGATCTTGTGCGCGCCGGTATGCGCGAGGTCCTCCCGCTTCAAGTAGATCTTGGCGCCACCGACCTGCTCCGTCAGACGACGCGCCAGCGTGAGCGGCGTCGGTCGTCCAGCGTAGTCCCGCAGCAGATCGTCGAGCTCCTTGCGGTAGCCGGGATCCGCGAGGATCCGCTCGGACGCCTCGACCAGCTCGTCGAGCGCACTGATCAGCATCTCGGGGACGAAGCGGCCCCCGTACGGTCCGAACATGCCTCGCTCGTCGGCTTCACTCTTCACCAGATTCTCCCATCAAGAGCCCTCTCCGGACTCTTTTGCGGCCTCGACGGCCTCTTCTCGACGGCGAACGGCGTCCACGAAGGCACGCATCTTCGCGGGATCCTTGCGACGATTCTCGTCCTCGACGCCCGTCGCGACGTCGACGCCCCACGGCGGGATGTCCCCGACGTCCGCCAGCGCCTCTGCGACATTATCCGGCGTGAGGCCGCCGGCAATGATTACGTCGTAACCATTCGCGATCAGGTCCTCTGCCTCGCTCCAGTCCCAGGACTGACCCTGACCGCCTCCATGATGCGGATGATCGAGCAGCAGAATCGAGCCAGGATAGGTTTCGGCTGCCTGCTGGTCGGCTCCGCGGATCGCCTTGATGGTCGGGAGGTCGATGGCCTCGATCTCTTCCTCGGTCTCGTCGCCATGGAATTGTACGCGCTCGAAGGGGACGCGCTGGAGGATCGGATCGATCTTGTCCCAGGTCGCGTTGCGAAAGAGCGCGACGCGCTCGACGTCCTGGCCCTCGACGGCCCGACAGATCTCGAGCGCAGTGGCGACATCCACTTCGCGCGGGGATCCCTGCACGAAATTGATCCCGATCAGGTCAGCCCCCGCTTCGACCGCCGCGATCGCGTCTTCGGGCGTCATCACACCACAGATCTTGATCCGTACACTTCCGGTCACGTCGACCTCCGTAGCTCTTCGAGCGCCTTGCCCGGATGGGGCTGGCGCATGAGAGATTCACCAATCAGAAAACCCGCAGCGCCGGCCCGCTCCAGCCGAGCGATATCCGCGGCGGTAGCGATCCCGCTCTCCGCGACGAGAACGACCTCGGGGTCGGCAATCCGCGCCGCCAGCCGCTCGGTCGTGCCCAGATCGACCTCGAATGTCTTGAGGTTGCGATTGTTCACCCCGACGAGATCTGCACCGAGGGCTCGGGCTCGTTCGAGCTCGATCTCGTCGTGCACCTCGACGAGCACGTCCAGCCCGAGCTGCTTCGCGTGCGCAAAGAGCGCGCTGAGCGTCGGATCGTCGAGCGCCGAAACGATCAGGAGCACCGCGTCCGCACCCGCCAGACGAGCCTCGTCGATCTGATAGGTGTCGATCACGAAATCCTTGCGAATGATCGGCCGATCGACGGCCGCCCGCACCGCCACGAGATCATCGAGCGAGCCTCCGAAGAACTTCGCGTCGGTCAGCACGGAGATGCAGGCGGCCCCGGCCTCGGCATAACATCGCGCGATCCAGACGGGGTCGAAGTCCTCGCGGATCAGCCCCTTGCTCGGGGAACGACGCTTCACTTCGGCGATCACGGAAGCGCCGGGCGTCGAGCGGAGCGCCTCCCTGAAGCCGAGAGGAAGGCGATCACAGCTCACCGCGTCTCTGGCGAGCTGCTGCGCGTCGCACGCGCCGCGCGCCGCGTCGACCTCTTTGCGCTTGTGCTCGAGGATTTCATCGAGGATCGTCATGCCGAAGTCCCTTCGGCCGCACGCGTGGTCGCGCGGGCGAGCGCGACGAGCTTCTCTTCGGCCGCGCCCGTGTCGATGCTCTCTGCTGCGCGCTCGAGGCCGGCTTCGATCGTGTCGACCTCTTCGACGACCCAGAGCGCAGCGGCTGCGTTCAGCAGGACGATGTCGCGACGCGGGCCGGATTCGCCGGCCAGGACCGAGCGGGTCATCGCGGCGTTCTCCTGCGGTGTGCCACCGGCGAGATCCGCCAGCCGAGCTCGGCCGATCCCGAGCTCGAGCGGATCGATCGACAGCGCTTCGACGCGGCCTCCAGAGACCAGGGCGGCTCGACTCGGGCCGGTGGTCGTGAGCTCGTCCATGCCGTCCGAGCCGTGCACGACGAGCGCACGCACGGCACCGAGCTCCGCGAGCGCTCCCGCGATCGGCTCGAGCAGCTCCGGGGCATAGACACCGACGACCTGGTAGTGCGCATCGACCGGCGACAGCAGCGGTCCGAGACAGTTGAGCAGCGTCCGCACGCCGAGCTCGGCGCGAACCGGAGCCACGTGGCGAAAGGCCGGATGAGCCGTCCGGGCGAAGAACACGGCGATCCCGATCTCGTCGAGGATCGCCGCACAGACATCGATCGGCAGGTCGATCCGAATGCCAAGGGCCTCGAGTACGTCGAAGCTGCCCGAGCGACTCGAGGCCGCGCGATTTCCGTGCTTGGCGACGCTCACGCCGGCACCGGCGATCACGAAGGCCGCCGTCGTCGAGATGTTGAAGGTGTCGAGTCCCGAGCCGCCCGTGCCGCAGGTGTCGATCGTTCGCGGATCCGTCGTCTTGGCCGTGCTGGCTCGGGCACGCAGCGCTCGTGCCACGGCGACGATCTCGTCGACGGTCTCCCCCTTCATGCGCAGGCCCATCAAGAGCGCCGCCGCCGTCGCGGGCGTCGCTTCGCCGTCCATGATCTCGCCGAACGCCCGCGACAGTCTCTGGGGCTCGACGCGCCGGCCCGACGCCAGATCCTCGATGGCGGCGCGGATCTCGTTCATGACTGCCTCGCACGACAGCGCGTCAGGAAATTGCCCAGCAGGTGCTTGCCTTCGCCCGTCATGATCGACTCGGGATGGAACTGCACGCCTTCGATCGGGAGCGTGCGATGTCGCAGGCCCATGATCTCGCCGTCGTCGGTGCGCGCCGTGATCTCGAGATCGTCCGGCAGGCTCGACTCCTCCACGACGAGGGAGTGGTAGCGAGTCGCTTCGAAGTCCTGCGGCAGGCCCTCGAATACGCCGCGTCCATCGTGATGGATCTTCGAGAGCTTGCCGTGCATGATCGAGCGGGCGCGGACCACGCGACCCCCGTAGACCTGCCCGATCGACTGATGCCCCAGGCAGACGCCCAGCACCGGCACGCCCGCTGCGGCGAAGCGCTGGATCGCCTCCATCGACACACCCGCATCATCCGGCGTGCCGGGACCCGGCGAGATCACCAGTCCGTCCCCTGCCCTGCTGAGCAGGGTCTCGACGTCGACCTCGTCATTGCGAACCACGTCGACCTCGGCACCCAGCTCTCCGAGATACTGGACCAGGTTGTACGTGAACGAGTCGTAGTTGTCGACGATCAGCAGGCGCATCTCAATCGATCCCCTCGCGCGCGAGATCGATGGCCGTGAGTACCGCGCGAGCCTTGTTCATCGTCTCCTCGAACTCGTACTCGGGCTCGGAGTCCGCCACCACGCCGGCCCCCGCCTCGAGCGTGACCTTCCCGTCCTTCGCGACCATCGTGCGGATCGTGATCGCCATGTCCATGTTTCCCGAGTAGTCGAGATAGCCGCAGCAGCCGCCGAAGAAGCCGCGTCGCACGGTTTCGAGCTCGTCGATGATCTGCATCGCGCGCACCTTGGGCGCGCCGGAGAGCGTCCCGGCTGGGAAGGTCGCGCGCAGCACGTCGAGCCAGTCGAGCCCGGGACGCAGCTTGCCGTGCACGTTCGACACGATGTGCATGACGTGTGAATAACGTTCGACCACGGCGTACTCGTCCACTTCGACCGAGCCGATCTCGGCCACGCGACCGGCATCGTTGCGTCCGAGGTCGACCAGCATCAGGTGCTCCGCGCGCTCCTTCGGATCGGCCAACAGATCCTGCTCGAGCTGTCGGTCCTCTTCGGGCGTCTCGCCGCGCCAGCGTGTCCCGGCGATCGGCCGGACGTCGATGCGCTCGCCCTCGAGGCGCACCAGGATCTCCGGCGAGGAGCCCACGAGCACCGCGTCCTCCATCCGGATGAAGAACATGTAGGGGCTCGGATTGATGATGCGCAGGTGTCGATAGATGGAGAAGGGATCCACCTGCAGCGGCAGCTGGAATTGTTGCGCGAGCACCACCTGGAAGATGTCTCCGGCCTCGATGTACTCCTTCGCGCGCTTGACCGCGTCGTGGAAGCCCTCCTCGGTCATGCTGCGCTCGACGTTCATCGGCTGGCGCACGGGCGGGCGGCGCGGCTCGGCGGCGAGCGGCGCGCGAATCTGCGTCACCATCGACTCGATGCGCTCGTCGGCGGACCTCCACGCCGCGTCGAGATCGGCATCCTCCTCGACCTCGGCGTGCACGACGATCAGCGCCGTATGACGAACGTTGTCGTAGACGACGACGAATTCCGGCAGCACGAAGAAGGCGTCGGGCAGGCCGACCTTGTCCGGGTTCGAGTCCGGGATCTTCTCGACGAATCGCACCCAGTCGTAGCCGATCATCCCGACCGCACCGCCGATGAATCGCGGCAGGGCGAAGTCGGTGGGCTGCACCGCCTCGAAAGCGCGCAGACGATCTCGCAGCACCTCGAGAGGATCCCCTCCGTCATCGAGGATCTCGGTCTTGTCGCCCTCGGTCCATTCCACGCGACTGCCCGTCGCGCGGAAGCGCGCCCGGGCACCCACTCCGAGGAAGCTGTACCGCGCCCACTTTTCGCCCCCCTCGACGGACTCGAGCAGGAACGCAGTGCGCCCGTCGTCGATCTTTCGGAACAGCGAGAGAGGGGTTTCGAGGTCGGCGAGGATCTCGCGCACGACCGGGATGTGGTTTCCCTGTCGAGCGAGCTTCGCGAATTGCTCGGGCGATGTGCGGAGCACGGGTCGTCTCGGGACCTTTTCAGGACCGGGGTCGCTCCCTCGCGAGGAGGAAGACGCCGCAGGCGGTGGGGGCGAAGGCCGAAAAACCCTTTTACGTTAGGGCCTTGAGGATCCGGGGGCAAGGAGCCCGGGCTCCATCGGGAAGCCTCGGCGGGCCCGGATGGAGGGCTTCTGCGAAGCGGCTCGGAATCAAGGCCGCGTCCCGACTCAGAACGAGTTGATCCCGGCGCCGAGGCCGCTGTCGAACAGACTCCCCTTGCCGTCGCCGAGGCCGAGGAACCGGAAGGAGATCCCGACGCGCATCGGATCTCGCCGATCCTTCGACGCCGTCAGCCCGACCCCCCAGCAGCGGCACTTCGACGCGTACTCGATCGACCCCTGATTGCGGATGGCGCCCTGCTGGCTCCCGCTCGCGAGTGAGTAGATCGTCGAGTAGCCCAGGCGGACGCGCGCCGTCAGCTCGAGCCGAGCGAACAGGTTCAGCTGATTGACCTGCTCGCCACCGTCCACCGAGCGGGCCTGCCCACGGTTGTTCTCGAAGAACTCCGGTACGCGGCGCAGATAGCGATAGTTGGTCCCGAGCGTGATCTGTCGAACGACCGGATTCTCGAAGCCGCGGGAGACGTTGAGCTCCGCCTCCCCCTCGCTGACCGCTGCCGCTTCGGGATCGAAGACGCCGCGCAGGCGCGCGTTGAAGGGCCCGAGCGAGAAGAGCCGCGCCTCCATGATCAGGTCGCCGAGACCCCCTTCCGCGAAGTCCCAGTCGATGGCGGTCCGGATGTCCGCACGCAGGCGCGTGCCGCCGTGCGCCTCGCGGACATAGAAACGTTGGCCGAGGCCGAGCACGATCTGATTGGCGTCGTCGATGCGGTCACCGGGGTTGCGCGTGACGTTCTCGAGCGAGAGCGTTCGCAGCCGGGTCTGCTCGACGCCCGAGGGCGGCACGAAGAGCGGGTTGCTGCGCTGGCTGCGCTTCGAGACGAGCGCCCAGCCCAGCTGCGGCTCGAGCACGTGGCGCAGCAGACGCCCGCCCGACACCGAGAAGTCGCGCGACAATCGACCGCGCACATCGAGGCGCCCCGTCACGAAGCCCCGCTCCGCGAATTGCTGGCGATCGGTGTGATAGAGGGTCTGGCTCCAGCCGACCTCGGGCACGACCTCGGCGTAGGGGCCGATCGAGAAGCTGCGCGCGATGCGCGGGTGCAGAACGACGCGCGTCCCGCGCTCGCTGATCGGTTCGCCCGGCTGGAAGACGCCATCGCCCTCCCCGAAATCGGCGGCGAGATTCCCGCCGGCCCGCAGTCCATCGACGCCGAAGTCCTGAAAGCGAGCGCCCCCGGTGCGTGAAGCAGGCGCCTGATTCTCGAAGACCGATTCGTGCCGCCGCAGCGCACCGAACTGGATCAGCTCCGAGTCCATCCTGAACTCCAGACCAAGGGGACCGACCGCCGCGCCGGGCTGGACATCGAGTCGACCCTCGACGAAGCGCTGGAGCGTCCAGTCATCGGCGTCTTCGAAGTCGATGCCCGGCTGGCTGTCGACGAGAATGCCCTCCTGGGCGTCCGCGAAGCGCGATGCGACCATCGCGCCCACGCCCGCCGCAGGCCCGAGGGAACGGGACACCGAGGTCGTCGACTCGAGGAATCGAAACGATCGGTAGTCCCTGAGCTCCTCGAAGTCATCGGCATAGAGATTGTCGGAAGCGACGTTCAGCTCCGTCTGCCAACGCAGCTCGCCCGGCAGGTCCTGATCGTGGTCCCAGATCACCGCCCAACGTTCGTCCCGCGGAGCCTGGGATGGATCGTCGTAGCGGTCGTGCATGCCCGCGACGAACAGCGTCCCCTCCGACCGCTTGCCGAAGACGTACTCGAGCTCGAGGTCCTGCTTGAAGCCCCGGCGGCTCATGAAGCGGGGCGTCGCCGTCACGTTGAGCTGCGGATGGGCGGCCCAGAAGAAGGGCATTCCGAGGCCGACGCCGCTGCGCCCGCCGAACTGGAAATCCGGCAGCAGCAGCCCCGTCTCGCGCTCGCTCTTCACCGGGAAGAAGGCCCAGGGAATCCACAGCACGGGCACACCCAGCACGTCGAAGGTCGAGTTCTGGACCGTGCCGTAGCCGCCCAGCTCGACGTCTGCCTTCTTGGAGGAGATCTGCCAGGGAAGCCGCTCGCCGGGCTCGCAGCGGCAGGTCGAGAAGACGCCGTCGCGTGCGAGGAAGGTGTTCCGACCCGTCCGGATCAGCTCGCGCGCGCGCACCCGGAAGCCTTCGCTGCCCGCGTCGAGCGCGCCGTGGAAGAGCATGCCGAGCAGCGAGTCGACGTCGAAGACCATGAACTCGGCCTCGAGCTCGTCCTCGCCGTCGAGCAGCTCGACGCCCCCCTCGGCGACACCGATTCGCGTCAGCGTGCTGAAGGCCACCCAGCGGGCCCGCAGGCTTCGCCCGGACTGCAGCACCCGGACATGGCCCGTCGCGACATAGAGCTCGCGCTCGCCGTCGTAGTCGATGCGATCGGCGGTGATCTCGAAGGGATCCTCGAGCCGGTCGCGATCCTCCACGGCTCGCGCGGGCCCGGCGCCGATGGCCAGGACGAGCACCCCGCAGATCGCAGCCCCGATGACGCCAGGAATGAATGTGAAGCTGGCCCCTCGCGCCACGCGCCCCCCGCTCGCTTGTGGCGGGACGCTACCTGAGGGCTGTCGAGCGGGCCAAATTCCCCGCTCGGGCGCTCAGCTCGCCTGCGCGAACTTGGTCATCGCGGCCGCCAGCGCGGCGCGATCCGAGGCGATCAGCTCGTCCTCGACCAGTCGGATCAGCTTCTGATCCATCAGCTGGTGCAGCGCCTGGTGGGTCTCCTGCAGCGTCAAGTCGCTGCCCTCGGCGAGCTCGCGCAACGAGGTTCGGATGCGCAGCTCGTCTTCGGTCTCGGGACCCCCCGCCTGCGACGCCAGATAGCGAACCAGCGGACCGACCAGCTCGTCGAGACCGAGGGCCGCCAGCCGGCGCTCGGCTCCGATCAGCCGCAGCGCCAGGCGCTGGATCATCCGGATGGCGATCTCCGGCCGTTCGAGACACATCGCTTCCAGGGTTTCGCCATCGAGCTCGAGCAGCTCGGTGGGTCCGATCGCAACGGCGCGCGCCGTCCGCGCCTCGCCGAGCACGACGCTCATCTCGCCGAAGAATTCGCCCGGCCCCATCTGGGCGACCAGACGCGGTCCGCCCGCTCCACTGCGGGTGATCTGCACGCGACCGGACTGGATGATGTAGAGGTCGATGCCCTCGTCGCCCTCGTCGAAGATGATCTCGCCATCCTCGAAGCGGCGCTGGAAGGCCCGGCTCACCTGAACCTGTGTCGTTTCACCAACGGCCAGCGGTCTACCCTCCGAGTACCGAGACGAGGCTCGGCCTGCAGCCGTCTTCGTCCTTTGACGGGAGGGACTTGAGCGATGCGCGGGCGCCCGGTCAGCCTTGGGGCGCGAACTCCCGCTCGATCTGCTCGAGGATCTCTTCGAGCTCGGGACGACTCAGCACCCCCGTATGGCGGGTGTGGATGCCGCCCGCCGGATCGACGACGATCAGCGTCGGGAAGCCCATCACGCCGTAGTCCAGCGCCAGATCCTGGCTGGCGATCGCGATCGGATAGTCGAGCTCGCGCTTGCGAACCCAGGCCGTCACCTCGTCCGCGGGGTCGGTGTCGACCGACAGCCCGAGCACCATCAGCTCCGCGCCACCCCGCGTCTTCCACAAGCGGTCGAGCACCGGCATCTGGACCTCGCAGGGTGCACACCAGGTCGCCCAGAAATCCAGGATCACCGTCTTGCCGCGGTGTTCGGCGAGCGTGACCGGCTGCCCGTCGAGTCGGGTCAGGCTGAAATCGGGCGCGGCCTGTCGGGGCCCCCCGTCCTCCGAAGCCCCATCCTCGACACAGCCGACGACCGCCGCCATCAGCAGGACGAGGCTCACGAGCATCGCAGCGCTCCTCCTCATTGAAGCATTTCCTCTGCTGCGACGACAAGATCCGTCAGAAATGTGAAGTGGGAGTTGAACCAAGCGAGCTGGTTGCTCATGAGCAGCACCCCTACCCCGATCAGCATCCCACCCGAGACGATCTCGAGGGTTCGGAAGTGATTCTTGATGCGCGCGAAGGCGCGAAAGAAGTGGTCGATACTCCAGCCTGCGAGCAGAAAGGGAACGCCCAGGCCGGCCGAGTAGACCGCGAGCAGCGTGATGCCCTCGAAGACGGTGTCGCGACTGCCGGCCAGGGTGAGCACCGTCCCGAGAATCGGACCGATGCACGGCGACCATCCGAACCCGAAGCCCGCGCCCACCGTGAAGGAGCCGAGAAAGCCGGGCGTACCCATGTCGAGCTGCAGCCGGGTGTCGCGCAGCAGCCAGGAGAGGCGGAAGGCGCCCATCATGTGGAGGCCGAAGACGATGATCACGACGCCGGCCAGCTGGGCGATGCCCAGCTCGAGTCCGAAGAGCGTGAGCTGCCAGCCGCGCAGGACGCGGCCGAGTGCGAAGGCGGAGGCGCCGAGCACGATGAAGACGGTCGAGAAGCCGCAGACGAAGCCGAGGCAGGCCTCCATGACGTGGGCGCGGTGGGTCGACTCGGAGCCCTGCTCGCCGAGCTCCTGGACGGAGACACCCGAGATCAGCGAGAGATAGGCGGGCATCAGCGGCATCACACAGGGCGACAGCACGGAGATCAGCCCCGAGGCAAAGACGATCGGTATCTGGGTGATGAACTCGGACATGGGATGGCGGCGAATAGTGACGCCTCGATCGCTGCCCTGCCAGCACCCCACGGGCGCAGCGCGCGCGCAAGCACGCGCTGCGCCCTCAGGAGGCAGCGCTCTCGCCTACCAGCCCATCTCGTCGTAGCCGCTGTCGTCCAAGGTCTCGCTGCTTGCGGCGGCGGCATTCGCGGCGGCCGTCGCGGCCGACGCGGAGGCCACGGCCTCGGTCCGGGCTTCCCCGGGCTCGACATCCCGGCCGATGAAGACCAGCTCCTGCTCGCCCGTCAGGATATCCGGCGTGATCACGTAGTTTCCTCGCAGCGAGCGAGTGAAGACCTTCGAGGCCACCTCCGTATCACCGGCCGTGAACGCCCAGGCAATGGCGCCGACCACGAGACCACCCGCCGCGTACACGATCTTGATCGGGCCATAGATCAGCGAAGTGAGCGCCGCGGCGGCGCCGAGCCCCCCCTCGCGCCCGTTCTCCTTTGCGGTCTCTCCCGCGAAGCCCGCTGCGGGAGCTCCGACGAGCCCGACCACGAGCAGCGCGATCACGATCCGCCGCCCGATGCTGCTCGTTCGTTGAGATGCCTGCGACTGGCCGCGCGATCGCGACGCCGCGCACAGCTCGGCCTGCTTCGGGCTGTCGCCCGATCGATTCGAATCAATTGTCATGATGATGTCCAACCCTCAATGCGGGAATATGCAAACTCGTCCGAGCCTGCTTTACCCGACCTCTCACATTCCCCGCCCGGGAGTGTGACCGATCTTCTCGGGTCGGCAAGCGAGGCCGGGCTCGTGTGACGTCCCCACATGATCAGAATCTCCGCTCGGTATCGAGCAGGATGGTGACCGGACCCGAGTTCACGAGGGATACCTCCATGGTCTCGCGGAAGCGACCTGTGACGACCGGCACACCCGAAGCTTCGGCCTCCGCGACCACCCGTTCGAAGAGCGGACGCGCTACGTCGGGCCCGGCCGCCTCTCCGAAAGAGGGCCGCCGCCCTTTTCGCACGTCGGCCCAGAGCGTGAATTGCGAGACCAGGCAGAGGCTTCCACCCGTATCGATGACTGATCGGTTGAGCTTGCCCGCGTCATCTTCGAAGATCCGCAGCCCCACCAGCTTCCGTGCGAGCTCGACGGCCTCGCGCTCGCCATCGCGCGAGCCGACGCCGACGAGCACCAGCAGCCCCTCCCCCATCTCGCAGACGCGTTCGTCTCCGACGTCGACGCTCGCGCGCGCCACCCGCTGCACGACGGCGCGCAAGGCTCAGATCTCCCGTTGATGCTGGAAGCGTCCCCGATAGACCGCGCGACCCTCGGTGCGCATCAACACGAGCTGACAGATGCGGACGCCCGCGACGATCTCGAGCGCACGGCTCGATACGTTGCTCATCTCGAGCACCTGGCGATTCGACACCCCGGGCTGCACGAAGGCCGAGGTCACGTGAATCATCAGTCCGAGGCGCGCGAAGCGGCTGCGACCCTCCAGAAATCCGCACAGGTCATCGGGCAGCGTGACGCGCTCGGCTGTAATGCCGTGGATCGTCACCCCGGGATCGAGCCGATACGGACGGTCGAGCGCCAGTACCCGCGTGTGATCCCGATAGTCGGTGTCGTCCTCGACCCGAATCGCGCTCGGATCGTTCTGGATCTCGCGGATCTCGCTGCCCAGGGTGAGGTCGATCGAAGCGACCCCGATCTGTGAAGCGTCGAAAGGATCGATCTGGACGCGCCCTTCGTCCAGCTCGCGTTGAATCACGTCGCGTGTCAATACAGCCATTGGGGCGCATGGTAACCTAACCCGATGCGTCATCCGTTCTTCGAGATCGAGCGCCCGGTCGTCCTCGGCCATCGCGGCTCAGCGGGCACCCATCCCGAGAACACCCTCGAGAGCTTCGCCGCCGCGCTCGAGCAGGGCGCGCACGTTCTCGAGAGCGACGTCCACGTGACCCGAGACGGGATTCCGATCCTGCTTCACGACCCGAGCGTCGAACGCGTGACGGAGGGAGAGGGCCAGGCCGCCCGACTCCGCTTCGAAGAATTGCGGGCGCTCGATGCGGGCTATCGATTCGTCGACGCGCAGGGCGAGCACAGCGCGCGCGGCCGAGGCCATCGCATTCCCTCGCTCGAAGAAGCCTTCGCGCGCTTCCCCGCGGCACGCTTCAACCTCGAGATCAAATGCCGCGACCTGTCCGCGATCGAAGCGACCCTCGACCTGATCGATCGCTTCGATCGAAGCGATCGAACCCTTCTGGCCGCCGGCGAAGACGACGTCATGCGCGATCTTCGCCGCGCCGTGGCCCGCCACGCGGCCGAGCCCGCGATGGGCGCATCGCTCGGCGAGATCGTGGCGGCGATCGCGAGCGCGCTCGGTCGAGGCCCGATGCCCGAGGGCGTGATGGCGCTCCAGATCCCGCCGGAGTTCGCGGATCGGCCGCTGGCGACGACGGAGCTGATCGAGCATGCGCACGCCCACGAGGTGGAGGTCCACGTCTGGACGGTCAACGACCTCCATGAGATCGAGACCCTGCTCGGCTCGAGGCGTCGACGGAATCGTGACCGACCTGCCCGGCCTGATGGCCGAATGGCTGGCACGCTGATGACCGACAGGCACGCCGAGATCGATCCGCCCTCCGCGTTCTTCATGGAGCAGGCCGCACGTCTGCTCGAGACGGCGGAGATCGGCCCGGTTCTCGACCTGGCCTGCGGCAGCGGTCGCCACAGCCTGGCCGCGGCCGCTCTCGGACTCGACGTGCTGGCGGTCGATCGCAACGCCGAAGCCCTCGCCCGTCTCGCCGCACAGACGCCGTCGGCCGGCCGGATCCGCGTCCAGCTGGTCGACCTCGAAGGCGAGTCGCCGCCGCCGCTGCCGGAGGCCGGCTTCGGAGCCGTGCTCGTCTTCCGCTATCTCCATCGACCGCGGGTCGCCTGGATCGAGGCGCTGCTCCGCCCCGGTGGCCTGTTGCTCTACGAGACGTTCACCACCGCTCAGCGCAGCCTCGGCTGGGGCCCCGGCCGAGACGAATTCCTGCTCGAGCCCGGCGAGCTGCCGAAGCTCTTCGCGGGTCTCGAGATCGAGCACTACGAGGAAGGCCTGACGACCGAGGCCCGCCCGGCTCGAACAGCCCGGCTCGTCGCCTCGAAGCCGCGCTAGGTCACGACGGCTCGGGAGGCCCGACGGGCTCCGTGCTTCGGGCCGCCCGCTCGATGCGCGCCGCCGCCCAGCGCGCATGCTCGGCCACGACCGGGTCGTCGTCGTTCATCAAGCGCCGCACGCGTCCGAGCAGTCGCGGGTCTCTCGAGTTCCCCGCGGCTACGAGAGCGTTGCGCAGCAGCCCGATGCGCCCGGGTCGCCGAAGAGCGGTCTTGCGGGTCGCCTCGAGAAAAGCCTGCGGCTCGAGGTCGAGCAGCCACTCGAGCGTCGGCGCGATCCACTCCTCGCGTTGGGCGAGCCGCGCGCGCAGGCCGAGCGGATCGGGCAACGGCGAGCGAGGACGGCTCTTGTTCCACGGGCAGACGGTCTGGCAGAGATCGCAGCCGAAGACGTGATCGCCCTGGGCCTCGCGCAGCGATTCCGGAATCGTTCCCCGTGTCTCGATCGTCGTGTACGAGATGCAGCGCGTGGCGTCGAGCACGTAGGGCTCGGGAAACGCCCCCGTTGGACAGACGTCGAGGCAGGCGCGGCAGGTGCCGCAATGGTCGCCCACGGGCGCATCCTGGCGGAGCGCGAGATCGCAGACGATCACGCCGAGCATCAGATGGGAGCCCAGCTCGGGATGGATCAGACAGCTGTTCTTGGCGATCCAGCCGAGTCCCGCGCGCTCGGCCGCCGCCCGCTCCAGCACGGGTCCGGTGTCGACATAACACCTCGAGCGAACTTCGCGGTCGGCGAGCTGGGGCAGCGCCGCCTCGAGCGCTCGGGCGCGGTCGAGCAGCACGTCGTGATAGTCATCGCCGCCCGCATAGCGCGCGATCCGACCGCGGGCCGGTGACTGCTCGGCCGCCCCCCGGCCCGCGTGCTCCGTCGCGGGTGCCGCCCTGCCCTCGTCCGGCGCGGGCGCACAGGCGAGTCCGACGACCACCAGCGATCGCGCCCCGGGCAGGACGCGACGGGGGTCGACGCGCTCTTCGAGGCGCCGGCCGATGTACGCCATCTCGCCGCCGTAGCCCCGAGACCACCACTCGCGCAGGAACTCCGTGCGAGGCGACGGGCCCGCCTCCGCAAATCCGACGGCGTCGAGACCGAGTGCGAGACCGACCCGCCTGACCCGCTCCTCGAGCGAATCATCCTGCACCCGGGTGCCCGGACTCACGGCCGCGCCGCCGCCGCCGCGTCGAGGCCAGGACCGAAGCGTCGCAGCAGCGCGCCCATGCCGAGGAGCGCCAGGCATCCCACCACGTAGGTCAGCACGCCGGCCCATTCGTGCAGCGGGCCCGTGGTGGCGAAATCGACGCTGACCTCGATCGACAGCCACACGGTCAGGATCACCCGCAGCAGATTGCCGGCCAGCGCGATCGGAATCACGCAGACCACGAGCGCGAGGCGACGCCACAGGACCGAGTCCGTGAAGTAGGCGATGAAGACCCCGATCGGGATCAGCGTGATCAGGGAGGTGATGCCGCTGCAGGCTTCGGCCACGAAGAGCTCGACGTCGCCCGGCAACGCGAGCACGTTGCCCTCACGATAGATCGCGACGCCCTGAAGCTGCAGCAGCTCGACCGCCGCCTGACTCACCCAGAGCTGAAGCTTCACGATGATCGGTGTGACCCAGGAGACCGGCAGCGGAACCATGAAGACCAGGTACGCCAGGGAGAAGCGCAGGATCTTGACCCACTCGAGGCCACGCAGGGCCAGCACGGTCGTGACGACCGTGACGATCGCGAGCACACCGATGAGTGTCGGATTGTCGAAGAGCAGCGCCGCCAGGTAGACCGGCGCGAGCGCTGCGAGCATCAGCCGTCCGCCGGGCAGCGGCCTGGGCTCGATCTGCGCGAGCGCCTCACGATGGGCGGTCGCTGCCCAGAGCGAGACGACGGGAACGAGAAAGCCGTGCGAGGCGTACTCGACGCGGCTCCAGACCTCGACCAGCTCGAGCAGGCCCGGAATCCAGACCAGGATCAACAGCAAGAGGATGGTTAGATCAGTCCGACTCAAGCTTTTCCTCCCGGCCACTCGCCCCCGCGTTTCGCCTGACTCCGATCACAGGGGTTCACACGAGGCCCGCGCGATCGGCATCGATCGTTCGCCCCGAGCCCTGCGCCGAAGCCGCGCAAACGGGGCGATTTAGTGTCAGCGGAGCGTTCAAGTCCCACTGGACCGCAGCCGAAACGATCTCCATCGAGGCATTGACCCCATGACCCTGCGCGACGACCAAGACCATTCCGGCTCCGGCAAGGCGCACGGGAATCCGATCGACCCGCTCGAGGTCAGATCGAATCCTCGCGTCGGAACCGATCTTCCGGTCGAACTCTACGCCAGCGACTTCGGCGGCGCGCTGCTCGGTCGAACCCGGGACCTGAGCATCGGTGGCGCCTGCATCGCCACCCAGTCGCCGTTCTCGATCAAGGGTCTGCAGCGCGTCGTCCTGGGCCTGCCGACCCAGAACCTCGCGCTCGATGCGATCGGCTGCTGGCAGCGCGAGGACCCCACCGACAACCTGGTCCTGACCGGCATCCAATTCGACAACCCCTACAGCGAACAGCTCGAGCTCGTCTGGGACCAGGTGCTCGACTCGGGCAAGAAGCTCGCGCGTTTCCTCTACGAACGCACGGCGCTCCACGAGCTCGGCCTCGAGGAGGCGATGGGGCTCGCGCAGGTCACGCGCATCCGCACGATGCAGCCCGGCGACATGATCTATCGCCAGGGCACGCGCGGCGAGGGCAACGACTCGATCTACCTGATCACCGAGGGCCGCGTGACGCTCCAGCTGCGCATCCGCGGCGCGATCGAGCAGACGTTGACGACCCTCTCGACCGGAGACCTGTTCGGCGGCCTGCCCCTGCTGGCGGATCTGCCGCACTGCGAGTCGGCCGTCGCCGATACCGCCGTGAGGCTGCTCGAGGTCGATCACGCCGCGTTCCGACACCTGCGCAGCATGAAGCCCTGGCTCGGTCATCGGCTCGGCGTCGCACTGCTCCGCGTGCATGCGCAGCGCATGGCCGACACCTTCGGACTCGCCAGCGAAACCCTCTGACTCGGGTATGCTCCGCGCTCTTCGGGACCGCGGGTCTGCCGCGACCGCAACGCGAGGCAGCAGGCGTCGATGCAGGATCGGCTCGTCTTCTTGATCGGTTCACCGCGCTCGGGATCGACGCTGCTGAGTCGCGTACTGGGAGCCCACCCCGCGATCTTCGCGCCCGAAGAGCCCCACCTGATCACGCCGATCGCTCATCTCGGCTACTACGACAGCGTCGAGCGCGCCCCCTACGATCCGATCATCACGCGCGCGGCCGCGCGCCAGCTGGTCGCCGCTCTGCCCGGCGGCGAGAACGCCTACCTGGCGGCACTACGGGCCTATACCGACGCGATCTACCGCGGGCTCCTCGAGGGCGCGATCGCAGCGGGCGCCGACCAGGCCTCGCTGCTGCTCGACAAGACCCCGGCCTATGCCCTCTCGCTCGACTTCCTCGCCCGGCTCTATCCCGAGGCGCGCTACATCGTCCTGACCCGTCACCCGATCGCCGTGTGGTCCTCCTTCGTCGACTCCTTCTTCGACGGCGAAGATCGTGTGGCCCACCAGCACAATCCGCTGCTCGAGCGCTATGTGCCCGCCATCGCCCGCTTCCTGCGCACGACGAAGGTCTCGCACCACCGGGTCCGATATGAGAATCTGGTTCAGGAGCCAGAGGCAACCTCACGAGAAATATGCGCTTTTCTGGGTATCGATTTCGAGCCCGACATGGTGGAATACGGCGCCGCGCCCGACGCCCGCGGAGAGTCGACGCGTGGCCTCGGGGATCCGACGGGCGTCGCCCAGCAGAGCCGGCCAACGACCGCGAGCCTCTCGAAGTGGGCACGGGCGGCCACCGGCAAGCCGGAGCGGGTCGGGCTCTACCGCGAGATCCTGGCGCGCCTCGACGACACCGATCTCGAGACCTGGGGCTTCTCGCGCGCGCAGATCAGCGGCGAGCTCGACGCCATCGACCTCGAGGGCAAGCCCGCCGCGGCCGCGCCCCTCACCCGTTATGCCCTCGAGCGGAAGCTGCTCGTGGCCGTGCGCCGACGGATCCGGCCCGACAACGCCCTCGGCCGGCTGATCCAGAAGCTGCGCGAGGTCTGCGACGTGCTGCTGCGATGAGCAGCGAGGCGTTTTTTTCGACGCCCGGGGCGTGCAGCCCGACGCCCACAACTGCTATCTATCGGGTCATGGAAGAAAAGATCTCTCGACCGGCCACGTCCTTCGGTGACGCCTCCCGCGCCTCGCAGACCGCGAGCGTGCAGGGTGCGCCCCGATTCGAACGACCCTCCGTTCAGGAGATCTCGCTGTGCTGCGAGATCTCGGCGTACGCGCCGGACGGCGACGACCGACCGCTCTTCTAGAGCGACGCGCAAGCCTCCAGTCGGACACGTGCGGACCGCGCGTGACCGGCAACGGGTGCGATGCGTGACGTGACGCACGACGTGATGCGTCATGTGAAGAGCCGGCAAGCACGATGCTTGGCCGGCTTTTTGGCGTCGGCCGACTCGTACGAATCGGCTCTGGGAAGAATTGCGCTTTGCCAAGCGAGCCGGCTGAAGCACGCCGCCGCCGTCGGGGCTGAATCGTCAGAGACCCTCTGACATCCGATCGACGATCTTCTTGACGCGCGGGTGCGAAATCAAAGCCAGGCTGTCGCCCGATTCGACGAGCCGGATGATCTCCGGATCGCTCGCGAGTGACTGGATCTCGGGATCCCGGTGCAGCCGTTCGACCTTCGGCGCGACCTCCTCGAGCACGCTCGCCAGCGTCTTGCGAAACAAGTCCGAGTCTTCACGCGCGGCCTCATCGACCAGCCCCAGATCGACGAAGCGCCCGCGCATCTCCGGATCCTTCACGATCTGACGAATGGCGTTCCGGTTCATCGCATAGTCGATCGAATCGTTCTGGATCAGCGTCCAGAACAGCCGATCCCGAAACAGTCCATCGAGGCGCTCGTCCTCGAGAATCGATCGAACGCTTCCGAGCGCCAGGCCCGGTCGAGCCACGATTCGCGCGGCGACCTCGCCACCCGGACCCGCATCCGACAGTGCGCGCGCCACGGCGCCACCCACGAGATCGCCACTCGCCCCGGCGATCGTCGAGGCCTGCGCATCGGGCATCGCCCCGAGCCCGTCGAGCGCCCCGAGGTCCCGACCCGCATCGAGCCAGTTCACCATCAGCCCGAGCAGCACCACGATCAGCCCGCCTCGCGCGAGCCCGAAGATCCCGCCGAGCCCGCGATCGAAGAGGTGGCGTCCATGCTCTGCGACGCGCGATCGATCCCAGGCGATGACCACGTCCGCCGCCGAGCTCGCAAACAGCCAGGCCAGCACGAAGCCGATCGTCCCGGCGATCGCCGGCGCGACGAGCGGCGACACGACGAGTCGATCCGAGACCCATCCGGAGCCGTTCAGGGCCGCCCAGACCGCTCCGGCATAGCCGAGCAGCAGCCCCGCGAGCCCCGCCCCGCTCACGACGGCACCCCGCCAGGCACCGAGCGCGACCATCGCGAGCAAGACCAGGACGAAGAGCAGATCGAAGACCATGGCTTCTCATCGACTCGCCGACGCGTCGCCTGAACGATTCCGGCCGCCCCGCTCAGGGCACGAAGACGGACTCGCCCCGGCACCCGGGCCGCATGGGCGCCCCCGCGGCCACCGTGAGACAGCGGCCGACCCAATCCGCGGCGACCTCGCCCGGCGACTCGCCCTCGAGGTCCACCGCGGCGTTCAGCCGGCGCATGGCGGCCGCCGAAATCCGACCTTCGAGCGCCGCGATCAGTCGAACCAGCGCCGGACTCCGCTCGGCAAAGGCGCCGCTCGCCAGCACGATCGCGTCATAGGGCGGGATCACACCGAGGTCGTCTTCGAGCACCCGCAGCCCGTAGGCCTCGATGCGTCCGTCGGTCGAATACGCGCTGATCACGTCTCCGCTGCCCGCGCGCAGCGCCTCGTAGAGCAGGCTCGAATCCATCGCCCGCTCGCGATCGAAGGCCAGTGCGTAGCGCGACTCGAGGGCCTGCCATTCGGGTCGCCCGAAGAACTCGAAGTCGCCCAGGATCTCGAGGCCGGACGCCTGCACCGCGAGGTCGCTGATGCGACGGATCCCGCGCCGGGCCGCGTCCTGCTCCCGCATCGCCAGGCAGTAGGTATTCTCGAAGCCGAGACGCGCGATCAGCTGCACGTCGAAGCGGGTGGCGAGCTGCTCGCGAACCTCCCTCAGCACCCCGGCGCGGTCGACGGCCAGGCCGCTGCGCCCCAGGATCGTGCTCCAGACGGTGCCGGTGTAGTCGACGTAGAGATCGAGATCACCCGCCACCAGCGCGTCGAAGGCGACCGTCGACCCCAGCGAAGGCACACGCCGGATCGAGACCCCAGGCTTCGCCTCGAGCACGTCGGCGAGGATCTCGGTCAACACATACTGCTCGGTAAAGGTCTTCGATCCGATCGTGACCTCGGATCTCGACACCCCTGCAGCGCTCGACGCGTTCGTCCATCCCGCGCCGAACTGGCTCCACAGGGCCAGCAGGCCGATCGCCGCGAGCGGCGTCAGCACGGCCGCGCGCGACCGCCGCTCGAGTCCCCGCTCGATCGCCCGGACGAGGGCATCGAGCACCACCGCCAGCACGGCCGCGGCGAGGCTGCCGACCAGTACCGCCGATAAGTTTCGCGTTTGTAAACCAGAGAAGATCGGGTTGCCGAGGCTGGTCCCGCCGACCGGTGTCGCGAGCGTCGCCGTGCCCACCACCCAGACGGTGGCGGTCCGCACGCCGGCCGCGATCGTCGGCATGGCCAGCGGCAGCTCGACCTGCCACAGCACCTCCCCGGGACTCATGCCCACGCCCCGCGCCGCCTCGCACAGCGACGGGTCCACCCCCGCGATCCCGGTCACGGTATTGCGCAGGATTGGCAGCACGCTGTAGAGCGAGAGCGCCAGGACCGCCGGCAGGAAGCCGATGCTCGGTGGCGCCGGCCAGCCCAGCGCTGCGAAGGACACCCCGACCGCCCCGAGCAGCGGCACCATCAACGCCAGCAGCGCCAGCCCGGGGATCGTCTGCAGCACGCTCGCCACCCCGAGCGCCGCGGCCCCGAAGCGTGGCCGACGGGTCGCCGCGATGCCCAGAGGAAGGCTCACGACGACCCCGGCCAGCAGCGCCAGCAGCGTCAGCCGGACGTGCCCGGCGAGGTAGCCCGGAAGCTCGCCGAGCTGATCGAGGAACGCGCTCATGCCCCGCGCTCCGCGGCGAGCAACGCTTCGATCCGCTGGGCCTGCCGCCGCGGCGCGCGCAGGTACTCGGCGACCCGCTCGTTGCCCGGCTCGCGGAGCAGATCCTCGGGCGTTCCGACGCGCGCGAAGCGACCCGCCTCGAGAAACGCGATCCGGTCGCCCAACAACAGCGCCTCGCTCATGTCGTGGGTCACGAAGACGATCGCGAGATCGAGCTCCGAGGCCAGCCCGAGCAGCTCCTGCTGCAGCGCATCCCGGGTCACCGGATCGAGCGCAGCGAAGGGCTCGTCGAGCAGCAGCACCCGCGGCGCGACCGCGAGCGCTCGAGCGAGACTCACACGCTGCTGCTCGCCACCGGAGAGCTCGGTCACTCCTCGATCGCGGTAGCGTTCCGGCGCGAGCTGGACCCGATCGAGCAGCTCGTCGACGCGGGCTGCGATGCGCGCACGAGGCCAGCCGAGCAGGCGCGCCGTGACCCCGACGTTCTCGGCCACGCTCATGTGGGGAAAGAGTCCGGCCTGCTGCGAGCCGTAGCCGATGCGCCGCCGCAGCTGATGCGGAACCAACGAGAGCGCATCCTCACCGTCGATCCGGATCACGCCCTCGGACGGCTCGATCAGGCGATTCAGCATCTTCAGCGTCGTCGTCTTGCCGGATCCCGAGGCGCCGATCAGCACCAGCGTCTCACCGCGCGCCACCTCGAAGTCGACGCCGTCGACGATCCGGACCGCGCCATACACCTTCGTGAGACCGCGACACTCGATCAAGAATCGGCCTCCCGCGTGGGATCTTCGACCAGCGAACGAAGCGCGGCGGCCACCTCGAAGACGTGGCGATCGTGGGCGCCGATCGACCGCAGACTGCGCTCGAGCTCGAAGACGTACTCGGGATTCTCGCCGGAGGGTCCCCTGGCCGAGGCGACCTGGCGCGCGATGGCCTCGATCGGCGCAGGCCCGAGATAGTTCTCGTTCTCCGGCCGTGCCATGTAGACGAGTCCGCGGACGCGGAGCTCGGCCGGCCGTCGATCCGACGCGGTGCTCGGGCGGGCCGCTTCGCCCAGCAGCGACAGCTCGAGCTCGATCCGTTCGTAGCCGCCGCGCTCGCGATGATCGAGATGGGGCAGCACACCGTCGGGATCGTGGGCGGGCACCTCGTAGGCCGTTCCCCAACACCTCTCGGGACGGAAGCCGGGCTCGAGCCGGAGGCTCGCGTGATCGTCGGGCAGCAGCGTGACGACCCGCCCGGGTGCTCCGGGTACGCCGCGATGGTCCGTCGAGCCCTGCCAGAAGCGCCGAGCGAAGCCCTCGATGAAGGCGGGACGCCTGCGCCGATGCGCGAAGGCGGGCCGCCATACCAGCGATCCATAGCCGAAGATCCAGAGCGACTCGTGCGCGTCGCTCACGGCCACGGTCGCTCCGCGTCACGCAGGGCGGCCAGGACACACCCAGCGGCGCGCGCGCGCGGACGGTGGGATGGATGCCCTGCCGCGCTGCGCTTCATTCGTCTGCCTCGTAGTCGATTTTGAGGATCTCGTAGACGATCTCGCCCTTCGGTCGCCGAATCACGACCTCGTCGCCGAGCCGCCGACCCATCAGGGCGCGACCGACCGGGGAATCGACGCTGATCCGACCTTCGCTGGCGTCGAACTCATCGGGTCCGACCAGGCGATAGCGCTGCGTCTGTCCCTGCTCGTCCTCGATCGTCACCCAGGCGCCGAAGTAGACGCGATCGGCGTCCTTGCGCGGCCCGGCATCGACGACCGTCAGCTCGTCGATGCGCTTGGTCAGGAAGCGGATCCGGCGGTCGATCTCGCGCAGCCGCTTCTTGCCGTAGATGTAGTCGGCGTTCTCCGAGCGATCCCCGAGTGCCGCCGCCACGGAGACGGCCTCCGTGACGCGCGGGCGCTCCTCCTTCCACAGCCAGGCGAGCTCGCTCTGGAGCTTTTCGAATCCGGCTCGCGTGATGTAATTGCTCTGTGACGCCAAGGATCTGCTCTGCGAATGATGAGAGTGCATGAGGATGAACGGACGGGCCGTCGCCCTGCGCGAGCCGTCTCGCCGTCCCGGAGTCTTGCAGAGATCGGGCGCGCGTGCGGCCTCGCCGCTTCGAGTCACGCTATGTTCTTGGCATGAGTGACGAACGCAGCGAAGATGCCCAGAACACGAACGACCGACCGGAACGACGCGGGCCGCCGCCGAACCCGATCCACCACCCCCTCTTCCTGCCGGTGCTGCTCGTCGCCTTCACGCTCTGGTTTGGATTCGACGCCTTCCTCACGACCGACCCCGAGATGCAGGAGCATCAGACGTTCAACCGGATCATGTACCTGGTGATGCAGCCGATCTGCTTCCGCGCCGTCCCGAGAGGCATCACCGAGTTCTTCGAAGAGCAGCGGAACGCAGCGCGCAGGCAGGACGCCAGCAGCCCCGCCTAGCGATCGACCAGCGTGACGACGCGCGTGCCCGAGACCACATTTTCCCGCGTGGGCAGCGCGCAATCCAGTGTGGCTGGTCCGGAGACTGGCCGATAAGAGCGCCGATTCGTCTATCTCGCTTGCGACGAACGGAGAGCTCTTGGGCGCCCCCACCCACTCGAAACCGAATCGATCGGCCTCGTGTACGATCCTGCTCGATCCGGACGACTTCGGCGAGTTCGACGCGAGCGGCGAAGATCGCACCCTCGACTGCACGGCGACTGCCGGCGGCGAACGATCCCAGGAGCAGGATGTCTGCGAGATCCGCCCGCCGCAGCCCGGGGACGAGCTGCAGGCGCGCTTCCGGTATCGCGTGCTGCGCCGGCTCGGGCGCGGGGGCTTCGGCTCCGTGTTTCTGGCCCGCTGTCTCGACGGCGACTCGGCGGGCGTCCAGGAGGGTCCGCCCAAGCTGGTCGCCCTCAAGGTCATGGCACGGCCTGATGACCCGCAGGCGCGCAACTCGCTGAAGCGCGAGCTCGCCGCCCTGCTCGCCGTCCAGAACGATCGTATCCCGAAGCTCTACGACTGGAACATCGACGGCGAGACCTGCTTCGCGGCGATCCAGTATTTCCCGGCCGGCAGCCTCGCCGACGCCTGGCCCTTCCTCGGCCGACTGTCCGCGGAACAGACCTGGCGCCTGCTCTCCGACCTGCTCCAGGCGCTGGGCGCGGCCCACCGCGCCTCGGTCCTGCATCTCGACGTGAAGCCCTCGAACGTCCTGCTCGACGGGAACGGCGGATACGTTCTGACCGACTTCGGCGTCTCGCACTCCTCGCGCATGTCCAAGGGCCTGCTGCACCAGGGACAGCTCTCGATCGGACTCGGTACCCACGGCTTCCGCGCACCGGAGCAGGCGACGGCCAAGGTCCAGAACTTCGATCTCCGAACGGATCTCTGGGGCGTCGGGGCGACCGCCTGGGCGCTATTCACGGGCATCGACCTCAATAAACGACACGACGTCCTGCGCACTCGCGAGCAGGGCAACATCTACGGACTCCAGGCGCTCTCGGACATCGCCCTCGACTGCCCCCAGCCGCTCGAAGAGATCGTGATGGAGTGTCTCTACATCGATCCGTCGCGACGACCGGGCGGGACGGCCGAAGTGCTCGCCCGCATCCGCGCGATCGCCAGCGGCTTCGGCCTCGACACCGCGACGATCGCCTCCGCGCGCCGCAGTCAGACCAACCCCGAGGAGATCCTGCGCGTGATCGAGGGCCTGGTCGATCCGCTCTGGGCCTCGATTTCGAGGGGCCCCGGCTTCGATCGCTACTTCGTGAAGTTCCAGGACGGCGAGACCATCGCCGCGGTCACCGATCCGGCCCAGCACACGGTCCTGCTGCTGAAGGGCGCCGTCTGCGTCGAGGTCGATGAGCGCGAGGTGGCGGTCGAGACACGGGAGGGCACGTTCCTGGGCGCGATCTCGACCCTGACCGGGGCCCGCCGTCAGGCCACGCTGCGGGCGCGCGGCGTCACGTGGTGCTGCCTGTTCAACGAGGCCGAGCTCGAGCAGCTCGTCACGTGCAATCCGGCGATCGCGGTGCGCATGGTCCGGAGCATGGCCGATCGCATCGCGAGTGGCCCGCCACGCCATCGATCCTGATCGCGCCGACCGCCCCGCGCGAAGGATCGGCGGACAGCACCAGATCCGGCGAATCACCGAGGCAGGGATCGGGCAAAGCCTTGCTTTGTCGTTCCTCGACCAGACCTTCGTCAAGCGCCTTCGACTCGCAACCGATGCGCAGGATGGGAGGGAGCCCGACTCCGGGACCAAGCCATGTCTGACGTCGACGCTAGCCTGACAGATCAAGCAGGGGACGAGCCGCGCGCACTGCCGGATGCGTCCTTCAAGGTCGACTCGTCGAGCCTCGGTGATGACGAGATGGACTTTGCCAAGGCCATGGGATTCGCGGGCGACGCCCCGTCGCCGAAGCCCGTGCGCGCGAGCCGCAGCGCGTCCGAGGAGCCGGCGGTCGACGCCGCACGGCCCGAGCCGGAGATCGCGGCGATGCGGCCGCCCGAGCAGGACGACGCGGCGGCCGCCTCGTCCCCGGAAGACTCGGCCGGGACATCGGCCGAAGCCGACGACGATGGCCCTTGCGGCGCGGGCACGTCGGCCGGTCCGGAGACCGACGATCCAACGCACGCATCCGATTCCGAGCCCTCCGAACACGACTGGGAAGAAATCCATCCCCGGCCGGCGGCAGACGGGGATCAAGCGACACTCCAGGCGCGTGCCGACGAGATCCTCGCCGATCATGGCACGGCGTCCGCGTCCATCGCCGGAACGTCAGCGAGCGCAGACCACGGCCCCCAGCGCGCGGCCCTCGAGGCCGCACAGCGCGAGCTCGCCAAGCTGACCGATCGGCTCGCCGACCGCGAGCTCGAGCTCGGTCGCCTGCGCGAAGCCTTCGAGGCCGAGGTCGCCCGGCAGGCGTCGGAGGGCAAGGATCTCGAGGGACTGCGGAGCGAGATGTCGACGCTCTCGGACGAGCGCGATCAGCTGATCGACCAGCTCTCCCTGGCCCACGATCAGATCGCCGAGTCGAAGAGCAAGCAGGAGCAGCTGGCCGCCTCGCTGCGCGCGGCTCGGGGCGCGTTGATCCCGCTGCCGGAGGGCGAACGCGCGCTGCGCTCCGAGGTCCTCGGACTGCGTTCGCGACTCGACGAGCTTGGACAGGAGAACCTGCGTCTCAGCTCTGAGCTGGCCTCGATCGCGACCGAGCTGTCGATCGCCACGGCCCGCGTCGAGGATCGCCAGCACGAGATCGATCATCACGTCGATCGCGCTGCCGAGCTCGAGGCGGCGCTCGCCGCCAAAGACGCTCAGGTCGAGGAGGCCACGGCCGAGCACCGGGAGCTGCTCGAGCTGTCCACCCGACTGCAGGCGGAGAACAGCGAGCTTCGCAGCACCCAGGCCGCCCTCGAAGAAACCCTGCAAGCGCGCGATCTCGAGATCGCGGCGCGCGAAGAGCAGCTGCGCGTGACCCGGGAAGGGCTCGCGGCGCGGGACGACCAGCTCTCGGAGCTCGCCGACCGACTGGATGCGGAGCGCCGACGAGCGGAGGCGCTCGACGCGACGATCGAGCGCGATCGTCTGGAACGCGACGCACTGCTGGCGAAGATCGACCGGCGCGAGACCCGCATCGCCCGGCTCAGCGAGACCCTCGCCCGCATCGAGGACGCGATGGGTCGCACGACCACCGCGGCGGCGCCTGAGCAGAACGAGCGCTGACGCCGCGCGCGAGGCGACCGCCCACGCCTCGCCTTCACTCCCTACGCGAGCATCGAGGGTACGACCAGCGCCAGCCGCCCGTTCCGCCCGGACTCCAGACGACCGCCGAGGCGCTCCGCTGCCACGTTCATCCCACCGCTCGGGTCGAGCACGACGCCCCCCGCATCGAGCTCGAAGCGAAGCGTGTCACCCGCCTCCTCGCAGACCTCGAAGGAGACCGTGTCTTCGGCCGCCGCATCGAGGGCCTCGCGTCCCATCGCGACCAGCAGCCCGCCGAGCCAGGCCGGGTCCGCGAGCGCCTGGTTCGGGATCGCTCGTTCACAGCGCAGCGCGAAGCCCAGTCCGCGCGTCGCCGCCTCTCGCTCGAGGCAGCCGCGCACATCGGAGAGCCATTCGCGCAGCGCGAAGATCTCGGGCGCGACGCCGTCGGGCAGAGCGACTCCGTCGTCCGCTGCGACCGGCGCCGATTCGACCTGGCGGGCGCCTCGCTCCTCCTCGAGCCGCATCGGGCTCGCAGGCTGAGCTTCGACCGCCGCGGCCGGCCGCGGCCCACACAGCAGCGCAGCGATCGCCAGACACGACGCGATCGACAGCCCCGCGAGCGCGAGCGGCCACGGCGTCGCCAGCCACGCCGCCATGCCGACCTCGGGCGCCGGCATCTCCATCAGCAGCACCAGATCCAGCATCTGGCCGCTTGGATCCGCCAGCGGCATGCCCAGCACGAGCTGCCCATCGGCCTCGAAAGGCTCGAGGGGCGCGTCGGCGCCCAGGAGGCGTGCCGTCAAATCGGCCCAACGCGGGGCGTCCGAGCCTGCGGCGATCGACGGATCGAGGGGCCGGCCGTCGGGCGCCACCAGCGTCACTCGCTGTCCTGCGGCTGCGATCGACGCGAGCGCGCCCGAGACCCGGGTCAGATCGGCCGAAGCGACCAGCGCGCCCTGGACCAGCGCCTGGGCGTCGTGGAGCCCGATCGCGAGCCGCAGCCAGGGCCGCGCGATCTCGCCCTCGAAGGAGACGTCGCCGAGCTCGACGCTGCGTCCCGCCGAGGCGACCGCGCGCCGTACCTCTTCGGAGTACCAGAGTGCCTTCGCCACGCCCTCCTGCAGCTCGACGGTGGCGGATCGCTCTCGCACGAGCTGTCCGTCGCGAACGAAGCCGCGAGACCAGAGCCCTTCCTGATCTGCGACGACCAGGTCGAGGGCACCCAGGCGATCGCTGCCCGACAGAGCGCGACGCGCGAGACCTTCGAGCCGGCGCGCTTCCGCCGACGTTTCCTCCTCGTCCCGATCCGCCAACGAACGCAGCCGCGCGGGGTGCTCGAGCGCCTGCGCCGCGCGGAGCTCGCTGCGGAGCGCTTCGAGCTCGCTGGCGATCGCGCGACGCTCGGCGGCGAAGAGCAGGTTCGCGGTGCGCGCCAGATCGCCGAGGGACACGACGGACGCTTGCCTCGCGGAGGCCACGCGGTCTGCGACATCGAGGGTCGCCCACGCGATCAGCCCGAGCCAGACGACCGTCACGAAGGCGGCCAGGATTCGGCGGGCGCCGCGGGGCGCTTTGGGGTTCGGATTCGACAAGGAAAGAGATGCTCCCCGATGGCTGGATTCGGCGGCCGGATGCTGGATCTTCGTGGCAACACGTGCTGCACGTCGAATGCGCTCGCGTTGCCTGCTCTCTGCATCGGCGCGCGCACCCGTCGCGCTTGAGTGCGTCGACGTGTCGAGGGCGAAGAAGCGCGGCGCGCGATCTGCGTCGAGCGGCTCCATCGGTGGAAGACCGGAGCCGGAAGCCGCATTGGACCCGACCGCCGCCGCCGGGGTCTGGTCGCATCCCCTTCCCGAGCGAGATAGCTTTCGCCCCATGAAGAACTCCGGCACGCTCGGCATCATCGTCAACCCCCATTCCGGTCGCGACGCCCGGCGTTTGTTCGCCCGCGCCGGCACCTCGACGATCGAAGACAAGCGCAACCAGGTCACCCGCATCGTCGTCGGAGCCGCTGCCGCCGGGGTCGAAAAGGTCCTCCTCTCCCGCGACTCCTTCCGGATCGCGAGCTCCGCGACCGAGGCGCTCTCGCTCGAGGTGGACTGCGAGCTGCTCGACCTGGGCATCACGGGCAAGGGCGTCGACAGCCAGCAGGCGGCGCTGGCCATGCGCGACGCGGGCTGCGGGGCGATCGTCGCGCTCGGCGGAGACGGCACCAGCCGGGCGATCACGCAGGCCTGGCGGGACGTGGCGCTGCTCCCGCTGTCGACCGGCACCAACAACGTCTTCCCCTTCCACATCGAGGCCACGATCGCGGGCGCCGCGGCGGGCCTCGTCGCCTCGGGACGCCTGCCGCTCGAGGACGCGGCGCGGCGCGCCAAGGTCCTGGAGGTCGCCTGCGAGGACGGGCGCAAGAGCCTGGCGCTGATCGATGCCGCGATGCTGGTGGACGACCATCCGGGATCGCTGCTGCAGGCGGATCCCGAGAAGCTGTCCCGCATCCTGTTGACGCGCGCCGAGCCCGCGAGCGTCGGGCTCTCGCCGGTGGGGGGGCTCGTGATGCCCTGTCTGGCGGAAGACGAGTTCGGGGTCGAGGTCCGAACGCGCCCGGAACGAAACCCCGAGAAGACCGGCAAGAGCCTGCGCACCCCGATCTCGCCCGGCCTCTACGCGAATGTCGGACTCGACGCCGTCGAGCGGGTCGAGCTCGGATCCGAGGTGCGCTGGACGGGCCCGGGACTGCTCGCCTTCGACGGGGACCGGGAGATCGTGCTGGCCGAGGACGAGAGCGCGATCCTGCGCGTCGTCCGAACGGGCCCCTTCGTCATCGACCCACAGCGCGCGCTCCTTGCTGCTGCCCGTCAGGGACTCTTCCTCGACCTCGGCCATTGGCACGACCAACGAAGCGGAGCCGGCGGACTCGGCTGCTGCTAGGCGGGCCGCGGCCGTATCCGGGGACCGATCGACCAGCCGGAGGCAGGCGGCCGGTCGAGAGCGAGGAAGACGAACGATGAGCGAAGAGGCCCTGGACGAAGTGATCGAGACCGTGCGCGGCTGGATTGCGGAGGCCACGTCGGTCGCCGCGCTCACCGGCGCCGGCATCTCGACGGACTCGGGCATCCCTGATTTCCGCGGGCCGAAGGGCCTCTGGACCCGCGATCCGGATGCGGAGAAGATGGCGACCCTCCAGGTCTACATGTCGGACCCGGGGGTCCGCAAGCGCTCCTGGCAATGGCGCCTCGAGACGGAGGCCAACAAGCGCGAGCCCAACGCCGGCCATCGCGCGCTGGTCGCGCTCGAGCGTGCCGGCCATCTCGAGACCCTCGTGACCCAGAACGTCGACGGGCTGCACCAGGCCGCGGGCTCGGATCCCGCCCGCGTCATCGAGATCCACGGCACCCTTCAGGAGGTCGAGTGCCTCGACTGCGGCGAGCGCGCGCCGATGTCGCGAGCGCTGGCGCGCATCGAAGCCGGCGAAGAGGATCCCGACTGCCGGACCTGCGGCGGCCTGCTCAAGTCCGCCACGATCTCGTTCGGCCAGGGGCTGGTCGCCGAGGACCTCGCCCGCGCCCAGCGGGCCGCCGAGCGCTGCGACCTGATGCTCGCGATCGGCACGACGCTCGCGGTCTATCCGATCGCCGCGATGGTCCCGATCGCCAAGGAGAGTGGCGCGCGCGTCGTGATCCTGAACGGCGAGGCGACCGAGATGGACCAGATCGCCGACGCCGTGCTGCGCGGCTCGATCAGCGAGATCCTTCCGCGATTGCTGCCGACCGGCTGATCGGGCGAGATGAAGCTGCATCCGATCGATTGGGTCTGTGTCGCGCTCTATCTCGTCGGCATGGCGGCGATGGGCCTCTACTTCGCGCGCCGCAACACCGGCACCGAGGAGTATTTCGTCGGCGGCCGCCGCTTCCCGGGCTGGGCGATCGGGCTCTCGATGGTCGGCACCGCGATCAGCTCGATCACCTTCCTCTCGCTCCCCGCCGACGCCTTCAAGACCTACTGGCTGCGCTTCCTGCCCTACGCCTTCATGCCGGTGGCCGCCGCGCTCTCGGCCTGGCTCTTCATTCCCTTCTTCCGGCGCGGCGAGGCGATGACCGCCTACGAATATCTCGAGGCGCGCTTCGGTCCGTCGATCCGGATCTACGGCGCCGCCACCTACATCGCAGCGCAGCTGCTGCGGGTGAGCTTCATCCTCTATCTGGTCGCGCTCATGTTGAACTCCTTGACCGGCGTCGACGAGACTCTCTGCATCCTCGTGGCCGGCGCCTTCGTCGCGGTCTACACGATCGTCGGCGGGATCGATGCGGTCATCTGGACCGATGTGATCCAGACGGTCGTGCTGATCGCAGGCAGCTTCTTCTGCCTGGGGACGATCGTGGTGCTGATGCCGGAGGGACTCGGCCAGGTCTTCGAGATCGCCCAGGCCCACGACAAGTTCGCGCTCGGCGATCTCACGGACGGTCGGCTCGTTCGGACCGACTGGAGCCTGGACTTCTCCCGCAAGACGATCCCCCTGATGCTGCTGATGAGCTTCAACTTCTTCCTGACGGACTTCGCCACGGGCCAGCACTATATCCAGCGCTACTGCTCGGCCGCCTCGATGCAGGAGGCGCGGCGGGCCATGTGGACCAACGTCCTGGTCGGCGTGCCCACCTGGTTCTTCTACATGTTCCTGGGCACCGCCCTCTTCGCCTTCTTCCAGGTCTTTCCCGAGCCCGAGGCCGCGGCGATGCTCGACGGCACGAACCAAGCCCGAAGGCATCGTGCCCTTCTTCGTCCTGAACTATCTCCCACACGGGGTGGCCGGGATCGTGGTCGCCGCCGCCCTCGCCGCCGGCATGTCGTCGCTCGACTCGAGCATCAACGCGATCTCGACGGTCTGGATCGTGGACGTCTATCGCCGCCATCTCGTCACGGATGCCAGCGACCGCCACTACCTGCACGTCGCCTGGGTCGTCGCCGGACTGGCTTCGGTCGCGATGCTAGGCGGCGCCGTCTGGATGCTCGAGGCCGAGGGGCCGAGCCTGCAGGACATCTCGATCCGCCTGACGGCGCTGCTCGGCGGTGGCCTGCTCGGAATCTATCTGGTCGGATTCTTCACGCGCATGGGGGATGCCCGCAGCATCTGGTGCGGGATCGCGGCGACGGGCGGCTACACGCTCTGGACGATCGGCTTCCTGCCCCTGCCCATCCCGGTGCCCTTCGATCTCTACTATGCAGCGATCTTCGGGAACCTGTTGATGTTCGTGATCGGTTTCGTGGGCGGGCTGCTCTTCCGACGGCGCGAGCCCCTCGCGCCCGAGCTCTCGATCTGGCGCCCATGACTCGACCGGCCCCTATTCGTCGGTCGTCCTCGGACAGCGAAGGCCCGGATGCCAGCCGCACCCGGTCCCGAACGACGGCCGGGACGTCGATGGCGATCTTCTGTGCCGTGACGGTGCTCTTCCTGGCCTATCGGGACCTCGCGCTTCCGCACGTCGGGCAGGTGGAGATCTGGTTCGGAATCGAGCTGCACGGAGTCTGGGCGAGATGGACTGCACCGCTCCACTGGGCCATCTTCGCCGGCGCGGCGCTGGCCTTCTGGCGCGCCTGGTCGCCGATCTGGCCGCTCTCGATCGGCTACAGCGTGTACATCGCGGTGAGCCACCTGATCTGGAACCTCACGAGCGTCGCGGGCGGCGGGCTCGGCTCCGGTCTCGCCCAGGCCCTGCTCTTCCTGGTCCCGACCGCGATCCTGATGCGACTGCGACCGCGGCCTGCGCGACGCGGCGTCGCCGCTCCGCGCGGCGAAGCACCCCCCTCACAGGCGGGCTGAATCTCGATACGCTCTCGACTCGCCCTGGAGAGCCTGATGAGAAGACGACGCGCCCCGACCTGCCTTCGCACGATCTGCCTGATCCTCCTGCTCGCCGCGGGCCTGCCGGGCTGCGAAGAGCCCTCCGCTCCGCCCGCCGCGGAGGACGACGCCACGACACGCCTCGAGGGCGCCCCCGAAGACCCGCTCGGCCGGGCCTTGCTCCCGGCGTGCCTCGATCGAAGTCCGACGCGCAACGCCTACTTCGGCGAGTTCCACGTCCACACCGCACTCTCGCTCGACGCCTATACGTTCCAGACCGTGGGCGGGCCCGACGACGCCTATCGCTTCGCCCGCGGCGAGCCGATCGAATTCGCCGGCGGGCGTCAGGTCCAGCTCGAGCGTCCCCTCGACTTCAGCGCCGTCACCGATCATGCGTCTTCGATGGGCGAGCTGCGTCTGTGCACCGATCCCGAGTCGTCGGTCTACGACACCCGAATCTGCCGCATCGTCCGCGGAAGCAACCCCGTCGAGACGGGCGCAGCCTTCGAGGCGGGCGAGTCGCCGCTGAACGCCGTGTCGGGCCGTGGCGTCGGCTACCCGCTGCGCAATGCCGAGCTTTGCGGCGACGACTTCGAGCGCTGCCGGCTCGCGATGGACAGCGTCTGGGCCGAGCATCAGCGCGCCGCCGAGCGCTTCCTCGATCGCTCGGAGAGCTGCCGCTTCACCACCTTCAATGGCTACGAGTACACCGCCACCCCCGACTTCGCGAAGGTCCATCGCAACGTGATCTTCCGCAACGAGATCGTCCCCCAGCGTGTCACGGCCTGGGTCGACGAGCCGAGTCGCTGGGGGCTCTGGGAGGCCCTCGACGAGCAATGCCTCGAAGCCGGCACGGGCTGCGACGCCGTCACGATTCCCCACAACTCGAACATGAGCAACGGCCAGATGTTCGAGATCGACTATCGCGACGAGCCGCTCGCGATCCAGGTCGAGAAGGCGCGGCTCTGGCAGAAGCTCGAGCCCCTGATCGAGATCATGCAGACCAAGGGCAGCATGGAATGCCGCAACGGCCTCTGGCAGGTGCTAGGCGGCCCCGACCCGCAATGCGACTTCGAGAAATGGCGCGCCATGGATCCCGCGCCGGCGCAGTGCCGGGGACGCACCGAGTCCGGCGCGATCCTCGGCAAGGGCTGCCAGTCGCGCCTCGACTTCGCCCGCTATGCGCTGGTCGAGGGGCTCCGCGAGGAGGCTCGGATCGGCGTGAATCCGATCAAGCTCGGCAACACCGCCAGCACCGACATGCACAACGCCAACCCGGGCGACACCGAGGAGACCTCCTACGACGGCGTGCTCGGCCT
This sequence comes from uncultured delta proteobacterium, assembly GCA_963698485.1. Lineage (GTDB taxonomy): Bacteria > Myxococcota_A > UBA9160 > UBA9160 > UBA4427 > UBA4427. Next base: position 76,153 of record CAVORA010000024.1, read on the forward strand.
CGACGACGCGCGACCCGAACAACGCCTGGTGCGACACATGAAGGCACTCAGTCCGGCCGCCTTCAATCCGGGGGGACTCGTCGGCATCTGGGCGGAGGAAAATCGACGCGACGCGCTCTTCGACTCCATGAAGCGCCGCGAGACCTTCGGGACGAGCGGCACGCGCATCGAGCCGCGCTTCTTCGGCGGCTGGAGCTTCGATGAGGACCTGTGCGCCGACCACGACTATCTCGCGCGCGCCTACGCCCAGGGCGTCCCGATGGGCTCGGACCTGCCGACGCGACCCGATGGCGAGGCGCGACCGACCTTCGTCGTCTCGGCGAATCGCGACCCGGGCGCCCCGGGACTGCGATCGCTGCCGCTCCAGAAGATCCAGATCATCAAGGCCTGGCCGGGGGAAGGCGACGCGATGCATCAGGAGGTGCACGACGTGGTCGGGGATTCTCCGAGCACGGCATCGGTCGACGTGCTGACCTGCGAGCCGCAGGGTGCGGGACACGATTCGCTCTGCGGGTCGTGGACCGACGAGAACTTCGACCCTGCCCAGAACGCCGTGTACTACGCACGGGTGCTCGAGAATCCGAGCTGCCGCTGGAGCACGATCCAATGCAACCAGTTCGAGGCGTCGGAGCGACCCGAGACCTGCGACGATCCGCTGCTCCCCAGGACGATCCAGGAGCGGGCCTGGACCTCGCCGATCTGGTATTCGCCGGCGAGCTAGCGCGCCCGGCGCGCAGGTGTCGCGACTACCAGCCGAGCGCCTTGGCGCGCGCGATCACCAGGTCCGCCGCCCCCTCGCAGCCGAGCAGCTCTGTGTTGAGCACCATGTGATAGTTCACGGGGTCGTTCCAATCGCGGCCGAACATCTCCTTGTGGTAGCGCTCGCGATTCCGGTCACGCTCCTGCACGGCGGCCAGCGCCTCGGACTCCGACAGGCCGCGCTCGTGGATGGCGCGCTGGACACGATGCTCCTGCGAGGCCACCAGACGCACGTGGATGGCGTTGTGCTCGGAGGCCAGCACCGCGGCCGCCGCGCGACCGACCATCACGATGCGATCGCGGCGGCCGAGCTCTTCGATGAAGTCCCGCGAGATATGCGCGAGCTTTCGCGCTTCGGGCTCCTCGATCGCGCTGGGTGTCGAGACCAGGAACTCCGGAAAAGACAGTGCCGAGGACTGCGCGAAACGCTCCATGAAGGAGGGCACGCTCTCCTCGAGGCTGCGGACGTCCTCGGGCGTGAAGCCGGAACGATCGGCGATCGCGTCGGTGAAGGCATCGTCGACGACCGTCCAGGCCAGCACGTCGGCGATCCGATCGGCCACGGCCGAAGCACCGGCCAGATATTGACGTGAGATCGTGATGATCATGCAGCCTCCCCTCCCGATTCGAGCAGACGCCCGCAGGCGTCGATCGCTCGGGTCAATGCTGGCTCGATGCCTGCTTCACGTGCGCGTCCAGCCCCCGAAGCTCCGGGCTCGACAGATAGAAGGCCAGCGCCGCCAGCACCGCGAGCACCGACGCGCCACCCACGGCCAGGGGGGCACCGACCTTCTCCGCGACCGCTGCAACCGGCAGATTGCCGAGCAACGGCACCGACACGGACATCATCAGAAAGCTCGAGATCCGGCCCCTCACAGAATCCGGAATCACGAGCTGAATCGCGACGTTATTGAGAGTACTGAAAGTACTCGCGAAGATGTTTGCAAGAAACACGAGCGCCACCGCGGGCACGAACCAGGGGCTGGCGCAGAAGAGCGCGAGCAGGCTTCCGAAGAGCACCACGCTCAGCATCATCATGCGCAGTCGCCCCGCGTCGGACGATCGCGCCGCCATCCAGAAGGATCCGAAGACTGCCCCGATCCCCGCCGAAGCGTGCAGGATCCCGAGCCCCCGCGGCCCGACGTTCCAGACCTCCTCCGAGAAGACCACGAGCAGCGTCTGGAAGGGCATCGCGAGAAACATCGGCACGAGGCCGAATAACAGCAGCACCAGCACGAGACGATGGCTCCCGACGTAGCGGAAGCCCTCGAAGAGGTTGTGCATCACCGAGGTCGGATTCGCCTGGAAATCCGGCGGCATGCGCTCGACCGTCGCCATCCAGATCAGACCCACCCCGTAGAGCGAGAGGTTCGTCATGTAGACGCCCTCGACGTGGATTGCGGGAATCAGGAAGCCCGTCATCGCGGGCCCGAGCACGCGGGTCACGTTCACCCCCGCCATGTTGAGCGCCATCGCCGGACCGAGGCCCCGCTTGCCGACGATGTTCACGACGATCGCCGAACGCGCCGGCATGATCAGCGGCAGCGCACAGCCCATCATCCCGGACGTCACCACGAGATGCCAGAACTCGAGCCGCTCCGTCAGCAGCAGGCCGAGGATCACCATCTCGCTCGCCATCGCGAAGGCCTGCGCGAAGAGGATCAGCCGACGCCGCTCCATGCGATCCGCCAGCACGCCCCCGAAAGGCGACAGGATCAGCATCGGGATCGCCATTGCGACGCTCACGATCCCGAGATCGATCTTGTTGCCCGTCAGCTCGAAGGCCAGCCAGGGGCGCACGATGCTCTGCCCGCCCATCGCCAGGAAGAAGGCCATGTTGCTGGCGAAGACCTTGCGGAACTGCTTGTTCTGGAGCGATTCGGTCGCTTGCCGCAATCCGCTCGCCTGGATCGGATGGGCACGCGAATGGGGTCGAGACGGCTTGGACATGCGGCGCCATCGTCGCAGGTTCGGCGCGTCGGCGCATCCGCTCGGAGGGGCCCGAAGACAGCTTCCGCCCTCCGTCGAGCTCCATCCTTCGCGCGGCCGTGGCCGCGGATCAGGCCTGATGCACCTCGCGGTCGCTCATCCCGATCAGGTACAGGATGCCGTCGAGTCCGAGGTTCGAGATCACCTGCTTCGCCTCGGCCCGCACCTTGGGCTTGGCGTGGAATGCGATCCCGAGACCCGCGGCATCCAGCATCGGCAGATCGTTCGCGCCATCGCCGACCGCGATCGTCTGCTCGAGCCGCAAGCCTTCGCGCTCGGCGAGCTCTCGCAGCAGCGCCGCCTTGCGCGCGCCGTCGACGATCTCGCCCGCCACGCGACCCGTGAGCTTGCCGTTCTCGATCTCGAGCTCGTTGGCGAACACGTAGTCGATGCCGAGGCGACGCTTCAGATGTTCGCCGAAGAACGTGAAGCCCCCGGACAGGATCGCCGTTCGATAATCGAGAGAACGCAGGGTCCGAATCAGCCGCTCGGCCCCGGGAGTGAGCGGGAGGCGCTGGGCCACCTTCTCGAGCACCGACTCGTCGAGCCCTTCGAGCAACGCCACCCGACGCTCCAGACTCTGACGGAAGTCGAGCTCGCCGTTCATCGCTGCCTCCGTGATCTCGGAGACCTGATCGCCCACCCCGGCCTCCGCGGCCAGCTCGTTGATCACCTCGGTCTGGATCAGGGTCGAGTCCATGTCGAAGGCCACCAGCCGGCGGTTCCTTCGGTAGACGTCGTCGACCTGGAAGGCGATGTCCACCTCGAGCTCCTGCGCGAGCGCCAGGAGATCCCCGCGAAGCGCCGACGCATCGTCGGGCGTCCCACGCAGCGAGAGCTCCACGCAGGATCGTGGCTCGGCCTGCTCGGTCGCGATCGAGACGCGCCCGGAGAGCCTCGTGATGTTGTCGATGTTCAGTCCGTGACGCGTGGCGATGCCGCCGAGACCTTCGAGATGGCGGGCCGTGAGGCGATTTCCGATCAGCGTCATGATGTGCCGCGGCTGCCCCTGCGCATCGACCCAGCGCTCGTAGTCCGCCAGGCTGATCGGGGTGAAGCGTGCCTGCAGGTTCCACTCGTGGGACTTGAAGAGCACGTCCTTCAGGACCGGGTGGGACTCGGACTCGCGCGGGAGCGCAACCAGCAGACCGAGCGTCAGGGTGTCATGGATGACGGCCTGACCGATGTCGAGCACGCGCACGTCGTGCTGCGCGAGGATCGCCGACAGATCCCGCGTGATGCCGGGGCGATCGGGACCGGTCAGGTTGATGAGGACGACCTCGGACATGCAGCCACTCCAGGGAACGCTCGGAAGGGATCGACCCGGCCGGCGGGAACGGGCGCGTAGGATCCGCGATACGACGCGCCGCGCAAGGCCTCGAAACGCGGCGGGTTCCGGGTGCCGGCCGCTCGGGGCGCCCGAAGAGGAGGCCGCGTCGGGGCTTGGCCTCTCAGAAGATCGACAGACCGCTGTAGCTCGTGAGAAGATCCAGGGCGCAGGTTCCCAACGCCGAATTCCCCTGTGCATCGAGCCCTGGTGACCACACACAGACGCTGTAATGGCCCGGAAACGTGGCGACGATGCCGCCGCCCACGCCGCTCTTGGCCGGCAGACCGACGCGGTAGGCGAACTCGCCGACCGCGTCGTAGGTGCCGCAGGTGAGCATCAGGGCGTTCAGGTATTTCGTGTCGGCAGGCGACATCACGGGCGTCTCGACATGGGGAGAACGACCCCGAGCAGCCAGGAAGAGGCAGGCCTCCGCCACCTGGGCGCAGCTCATCTCGATCGAGCAGTGATGGAAATAGGCGTCGAGGACGTCGGCCGCGGGGTTGTTCAGATTGCCGAAGCTCTTCAGGAAATGGGCCATGGCCGCGTTGCGATGTCCAGTGGCCGCCTCGGACGCGGCCACCGCCTCGCTCACGCCGATCGTGTCGTCGCCCGTCACCTCACGGACGAACTCGAGGACCGCGCCGCGCGCATCCGGCAGCCGGGAGAGAATCGCGTCGGTGACGACCAGCGCGCCGGCATTGATGAAGGGGTTGCGGGGAATCCCGGCCTCGACCTCCAGCTGGACCAGCGAGTTGAACGGATTGCCCGAAGGCTCCCGGCCGCAGCGCCGCCAGATCGCCTCGCCGTCGAGCTGCATCGCGATGGCCAGCGCGAAGACCTTCGAGATACTCTGGATCGAGAACCTCGAGTCTGCATCGCCGACGGAGTAGCGCTCGCCGGAGATCGTGACGAGCGACATCCCGAAATGCAGGGGTGAGACATTCGCCAGCTCCGGGATGTAGCGTGCCACCCGTCCCTCGCCGAAGCGCGGCTCGAGCTCGGCATGGATGCGATCGAGCAGTGCCTGATAGTCCAACGATTGCTCCTCTTCGATTCTTCGAGCCGATACGGCTCATGATGCCATGCTCGAGAGGCTCCAATCAGGCAAACGACTCGATGCCCCGCGCGTTTTTTGCGCTACGAATGGACCGGAACGCCAACGCATGGAGCGATCTTGAAGTCGAAGCCGATCCCCACGGAGATCATTCCGAGCGTCGTTTGCGCCGCGGCGAGTCCAGGCGCCATCGCCCGGGAATTCCGCGCCCTGCTCGCCTCGGGCGCCCGTCTGCACGCCGCCGGGCGAGCGCGCAAGAACCCCGGCCAGATCCTCAGCATGGGCTATACGCCCAAACATCGGCTGGATCTCTTCGGCACCCGGATCTACCTGAGCAACGTCCGCCAGAACCCCGAGCTGCGCTTCTACGTCGGCTTCGTCGTCCCCCCGCACGGCCCCGAGGCGAAGGCCGACATCCACGCGCGGGTCTTCTACAAGGATCTCTCGCTCGTCTGGCGGGTGGCCTCCCACATGTCGTACGACTACGACGGGGCGCTCTGGATCGGAAAGGGGGACGTGCGCCGGACCGTCTCGGGCGGCTATGAATCGATCGAGTCGATCGAGTCCACGACCGATCTTCCCTTCGAGATCCAGAACGCCCTCGAAGACCGCCTGCAGGCGCTCAAGCGCGTGCCTCCGGACGGGCGGGTCCTCGAGCTCGTCTTGCGCGTCGGAGCCGCCGATCGCATCGCGCCCTACGCCGACTTCACGCGCCCGCGCGAGCGCGCCGCGGCGGATCCCCGCAACCGGATCAATGGCGGGCGCTCCGTCGCCCGATTCCAGACGAAGGGCGATCCGCGTTCGTTGCGCTTCGTGCGCGGCTACGAGCCCGACTTCGCCCGCGGCATCCTCGAGACGACGGAGACCAGGAGCCGACTCTACGGAGGGCGCCTGAAGCGCTACCGGATCCTGTCGCGCAATCGCGAGATCCAATACGTGTTCATCGCCGGTCCCGAGCAGGTCTGGATCCTCCCACCCCAGGCCACGACCACCGAGCTCTCGAGCTACGCCGTGCGGACGATCCACGTCGAGGCCGATGACGACATCTTCCTGCCGGGCTGGGAGTACCACTACCTGGACGATGGACTCGATCCCCCGGAGCTCTACAGCCAGATCCCGGAAGGCTATGTCGGACGCATCTGCCCGTTGGACGACAACAAGGCAGATGCCTCCCCCTGGCTCGACAAGATGCCCGTGATCCGGGAGTTCCGTCGGAAGGTCCTCGGCCAGAAGGCCTGAGCGTGGCTCAGGTCGCCTCGAGCGTGATCAACAGGTCGCCCGTCTCGATCTGCTCCCCCGCTGGCACGTGGATCTTCTTGATGCGTCCCTCGACCGGCGCCGTCACGTTCGACTCCATCTTCATCGCTTCGATCACGCAGAGTCGCTCGCCCGCCGGCACGGTCTCGCCCTCCGGATGGGCGTGCGACGCGAGGAGTCCGGGCAGCGGTGCACCGACCTCGAGCGGATTGTCGGGATCCGCCTTCGCGCGGCGCTCGATCTTGATGCCGAGGGTCCGGTCGTGGACGATCACGCGTCGGGGCTGGCCGTTGAGGTCGAAGAAGACCGAGCGACGACCCTCGGCGTCGGGATCACCGATGGCGACCAGTCGGATCACCAGGCCCTGCCCCTCATCGATCTCGATGTGGATCTCCTGGGCCAGCGCCATGCCGTGGAAGAACGTCGTCGTCGGCAGCACGCGCAGGTGCGTGCCATGCTTCTCCTGCTTCTCCACGAATTCGAGATAGACCTTCGGATAGAGCAGGTAGGCGAGACACTCCGCCCGCGTCGGCTCACGCTCGAGCTTCTTGGCGAGCTCTCCGGCCGTCTTCTCGAAGTCGGCCATGGGCAGGTCGGCCCCGGGCCGGCCCTCGAGCGGTTGGCGGCCCTTCAAGACCAGGCTTCGCAGCGGCTCCGGGAAGCCGTGGGGCGGCTGGCCGATCCGGCCCTCGAAATATTCGATCACGCTGTCGGGAAAGGTGAGGTCCCGACCGCGCGCCAGCACGTCAGCCGGACTCAGTCCATTCGAGAGCATGTAGAGGGCCATGTCGCCCACGATCTTCGACGAAGGCGTCACCTTCACGACGTCCCCGAAGAGCCGATTGACCTCCGCATACATGCGGGTGACCTCGCTCCAGCGTTCGCCGAGGCCCATCGCGATCGCCTGCGTCCGCAGGTTCGTATACTGCCCGCCCGGAATCTCGTGGTGATAGACCTCGGCGCTGCCGTGATAGGGGCCCTTGTCGAAGGCCCGGTACTCGCCGCGCACGGCCTCCCAGTAGGCATCGAAGGGCAGCAGCCGCTCGACGTCGAGCTCCGTGGCACGCGGGGACCGCTCGAGCATCGACACCACGCTCTGCAGATTCGGCTGGCTGGTCGAGCCCGAGAGCGGCCCGAAGGCACAGTCGATCGCGTCGACGCCCGCCTCGACCGCTTGCAGGTAGGCCGCGGCCTGGATGCCCGCCGTGTCGTGGCTGTGGAGATGGATCGGCACCCCGACCTCTTCCTTCAGCGCCTTCACCAGCCGACCCGCGGCGTAGGGCTTGAGCAGCCCCGCCATGTCCTTGATCGCGAGCAGATGCGCGCCGCGGTCGACGAGCTCTCGCGCCAGCTTGACGTAGTAGTCGAGCGCGTAGCGTTCTCTGGTCGGGTCGAGGATGTCGCCGGTATAACAGATGGCCACCTCGGCGATCCCGCCGCATTCGCGCGTCGCATCGATCGCCGTCTGCATCTGCTCGGGCCAGTTCAGCGAGTCGAAGATCCGGAAGATGTCGATGCCGCGCGCGCGAGCCTCGAGAATGAACTCTCGCACGACGTTGTCCGGATAGGTCGTGTAGCCGACCGCGTTGGCGCCTCGCAGCAGCATCTGGAAGAGGATGTTGGGCACGGCAGCCCGCAAGTGATCCAGCCGCTCCCAGGGATCCTCGTCCAGGAAACGCATCGCCACGTCGAAGGTCGCCCCGCCCCACATCTCGAGCGAAAAGAGCTGCGATGCTTCGTGGGCGAGCGCGGGCGCGACCGCCAGCATGTCCTGCGTACGAAGCCGCGTCGCCAGCAGGGACTGGTGTGCGTCGCGAAAAGTCGTATCCGTGATCAGCGTGGGCTCGTGCGCGCCCATCCACGCAACGAAGCCCTCGGCGCCCAGCTCGTCGAAGCGCTGCTTGGTGCCCGGCGCCGGCGGCGACTTCCGGTCGTAGTGCGGCAGATGGGGCTCGCGATGGATCGACGCCGGGTCGAGACGCTCGACGTTCGCCTTGCCGTTCACCGTGACGTCCGCGAGGTAGTGGAGGAGCCTCGTGCCGACGCCCGCGGTCCCCCTCGAATTGCAGCAGCTCGGGGGTCTCGGCGATGAAATGCGTGTCGCAATTCCCGGCCCGGAAGGTCGGGTGCTCGAGCACCTTCTTCAGGAAGGCCACGTTCGTCTCGACGCCCCGCACCCGGAACTCGCCGAGCGCGCGCAGCGCGCGTGCGGTCGCCCCTTCGAGATCGCGCGCACGGGTCGTGAGCTTCGCGAGCAGCGAGTCGTAGTAGGGCGTGATGTAGGCGCCGGGAAAAGCGTTGCCCGCGTCGAGCCGCACGCCCAGGCCGCCCGGCGAGCGATAGGAGATCAGCTGACCGTAGTCGGGCAGGAATCGGTTCTCGGGATTCTCCGTCGTGACGCGGCACTGGATCGCGAAGCCCTGCGGATGGACCGAGCTCCTGGGACGCCCCGATCTCTTCGAGCGTGTGTCCCATCGCGATCCGGATCTGGCTGGCGACGATGTCGATGCCCGTGATCTCCTCCGTGACCGTGTGCTCGACCTGCAGGCGCGGGTTCATCTCGATGAAGTAGAAGTCGTCGCCCGAAACGAGGAACTCGACGGTGCCGGCATTGCGATAGCCGACCTCACGGGCGAACTGCACGGCCGCGTCACAGAGTGCCGTGCGCAGGCCAGGGTCCAGATTCGGAGCCGGGGCCAGCTCGAGGACCTTCTGATGGCGGCGCTGGATCGAGCAATCACGCTCGTAGAGATGCGCCACGTCGCCGTAGGCATCCGCCAGGATCTGGATCTCGATATGCTTCGGGCGCTCGACGAGCTTCTCGATGAACACCTCGTCGTTGCCGAAGGCACTGCTCGCTTCGCGGCGCGCCGACTCGAAGGCTTCGACGAACTCCCGCTCTTCTCGAACGACGCGCATGCCGCGACCACCGCCGCCGCCCGAGGCCTTGACCATCACTGGGAAGCCGATCTCCCCGGCCAGCCGCAAGCCCTCGCCGGCGTCGGCGATCGGAGGCGAGCCCGGGATGATCGGCAGTCCCGCGGCCACTGCCGCCGTCCGCGCGCTGACCTTGTCGCCGACACTCGAGAGCACGCTCTCCGGCGGGCCGACGAAGATCATGCCCGCCGCCTCGACGGCCGCTGCGAAGTCGGCCCGCTCCGAGAGGAATCCGTAGCCCGGATGGATCGCGTCCGCGCCGCGGCTCTCGGCGATCTCGAGGATCCGATCGATGTCGAGGTAGACACCGACCGGGTTGCCGCCCTCGCCGAGCGAGTAGGCCTCGTTCGCCTTGAAGCGGTGGAGCGCGTAGCGATCTTCGAAGGAGTGGATTCCGATCGTGCGGATTCCCAGCTCCGCGCAGGCTCGATGGATTCGGATCGCGATCTCGCCGCGATTGGCGATCAGGAGCTTTCGGATCTCTCGGGTCATCTCTGGGTCTCGTGTGGCTCGTGGCTCGAGCATCAAGGGGCAGGCGGCACGCGTGGCCACGCGGTCGGTCCACCCGCTCTGGACGGGCGCCCGACGCGCAGCGGCGCGCGAGCGCTGCGGACGATAGAACGACCCGGCGCCCCGGGCGACTCGTCCGGGGGAGGAATCCTGCTCACCGGGACGAACCGACGCGGAGACCGGGCGCAGACCAACGCCCCGCTACTCTTCGGTCAGTCGCCCGCCCGCCCGCCCGCCCGCCTACCCGACGAACGCGATCCGGGAACGGGGGGCGTGAACCCGCTTTCGATAGAGGACAAACGATGCACGGTCGATCTGTGATTCCGACACTCCCTCTCTACACGCGCGGCGCACGGTGACGCCCGAGCGGCCATCGGCCCTGCCCCACCCGAAGAAGCTGGTCGACTCGAAGTGGACCGCCGTCGTGCCGGAGGATCGGGAGAAGCATTTCATCGTGACGCGCGTGCTGGATGCCGAGACGGTCGCTGTCCGCGCGCCGTCGGTCGAGCTCCGATGCCTGCTCACGAAACGATCCCGCATCGTGCCGCAGTCCGATCTCCGGGACCCCGAGCGCTGGCGACCCGGCTGGCTCTGAGCCGGCGCGACGACCCGGGTCACGGCCCGTCCGCGGCTGCCCCCCCGGATCGTCTCGCCGCCCTCGCGACCGGGGACATCGGGGTGCCTAACGCCTCGGGAGGTCGTCGAACTTCATGACCCGCGCAGGCATCTCGGCGGGCGGTGCGGTCGCTCCCACGAATCGACCGTTCATGCCGCCCTGGTCGTGCCCGCAGGTATCGAGCCAGTTCGGATAGGCCGGGCCGGGGTCCTGGTGGGCAATCACGATCTCGATCGCGCCATCGGGGGTCGGGACGGCGGTGAACTTGTTCACGCAGACGTCGAAGAAGCGGTAGTCGAGTGACTGCATCCAGTAGTTCGAGAGCTGCAGATTCCACGTCTGGCACTCGGGAATATCCGTGAGACGCACCAGCAACGCCTCGTCCGGCGCGAGCTTCCAGAAGCTCTGGTAGTAGTGGATGTTCGGATCTCCCCCGGCCGCCTGACAGAGCGCCTGGTCGTCGGCGGGCAGCGCGTTCAGATGCTTTCGATACCGCTCCATCCAGGCGATATTCATCTCGACGGTGCTCGACATGAATCCCAGCGTTCTCGCGAGCGCCGGCTCGAGGCTGGACGGCACGAGCGTGTTATGCGATCGCGTCGGGTTCAGGCATTCGATCGAGAGCTCTGCGACGCGCTCCTTGCGGCGGTCGCCGAAGGTTTGCCTCACAACGACGAAGCGCGTCTCGGGCGTCATCGGCAGCCAGTTGCCCGGCTTCTCCTGGGCGCTCATGAGGATCTCGAAGCGGCCGTCCGCGTCGATCCGCATCTGGCTCGAGTCGAGATCACCGGTGCTCACCATCTTGCCGGCGTCCGCGGAGCTGCCCTTCGTGCCGAGACTGAACCAGGGCACGTCGCCGATGCGTCCGGTGATCCGATAGTCGAATCGCCCGTCCACCACGCAGTTCTGATAGCAGTTGTCGGGGTTGTCGTTCAGCATCTTCTTGGTCTCGTCGGCGAGCCGGAAGAAGGCCGGGAACTCCGGGTCCGCGTAATCGACCGAGGACTCGAGACCCGCGCGCAGTAGCTGCGTCAGGTAGCGATAGCCGAGCGCTCGGTTCTGAGCGTCGCCCGGCGTCTCGGGTCGCTCGACGAGGCGTCCGAGACCCTTGAGCCCCTCGCAGAAATCGTCCCAGGCGCTGCCGTCCATGATCCGCTCGATGGCGTCTTCCTTGCCCGCTGTGCTCATCGTGTCCTCCCCTCGAGGCGGTTCACCCCGCCGCTCGTCTTCGTCACTCGAAAGCTTCGTCTTCCGCCGGTACGTCGAAGCGCTCGCGGTAGTCTCGAAAGCGGTTCGACAGATCCTTCGGATCCATGCCGTAGGTCTCGGGCGAGTAGGCATGTCCACCGTGGCGACCGGCCGGGTGCGATGCGTGCCAGGCGTTCATCCGCAGGACGGCGTCGTCGGACAGATCCATGTCGAAGGCCGCGAGGGCTCGCTGGATCGAAGACACCGGATCCCTGAGCACCTCGCGAAAGTGCAGATCGAAGAACTGGGACTCTCTTCCGAGGGCTTCCCGCTCGCGGATGCCCTGCGCGAGACGCTGCTCCCAGAGCTCGGCAATCAGGCGGCCGATATGCTTGCGATCGACGTTCTCTTCATACACGGCCGTGAAATGTGCCAGCAGGCTCGCCTGGGAGGGCAGCACCCGGGCCGGGTCCCGATGGGTCTGGATCACGCAGGCATCGGGGAACTCCGCGAAGAGCTCCCTCAGGCAGCGGATATGCGGCGGATACTTGAGCACCCAGCGCCGGTCGGCATGGGGATGCTGGATCACCTTCAGCACGTTTCGATACCAGCGGTAGACCTTGTCCATCGGCTGGGCGTCGAACCACTCGCGGTAGCTGGGCAGGTAGGCCGTGTGGTCGTAGGAATCGTCCATGAAGAGATGCCGGAAGATGAACCGGCACTCGCCCCCACTGTCGGCCGACACGTCGTGCAGCGCGCGCAGATTCGGATCCGCCTCGTAGGTCAGCCGGAGCACCTCGGCCACTCGTCGATAGCCCTCGTGGGATTCCCATGACTCGCGGGGCGGACGCGGCTGCGGCACGACCCCCAGCCAGTATTCGAGCACCTGGCTATCGGGATCCTGCTGCATGATCTGCTGCAGCGTCGTCGTGCCCGTGCGCGGCAGCCCCAGGATGAACACCGGACGCGCGAGCGGCGCGTCGAGGATCTCGGGCATGCGCTTGAGGTGGTCGACCACCGCGAGTCGCCCGGAGAGGTCGCCCAGCAGCTCGTCCCACACGAGCTTCTCGCCGAGCGGCGTCAGGTTCGCGTCCTTGCGATAGGACTCCAGCAGGACCGCCAGCCCCTCTTCGAAGTCGTCGTCTCCGAAATCGCTCAGTCCGGTCGCGGCCGAAGCCGCTTCGAGCAGCGCGTCTCGCTGGATCGTGGTCACGATGGGCTCTCCAATGTGCAGGGCTCGGTGCAGGCCTCGCTCGCCGACCCTTCGCGCGGATCGCGCCACGCCTCGAAGCGCCATCCGTCGTCCCGTCGGCGCAGGTGGCCCGCCGTGGGCGACGCGAAATGCGTGCCGATGATGAGGGCGTCGGTCTCGCCATATCGATCGCGAAGACGACGACGCACCTCCGTTGCCTGGGCGATGTCATGATCGACCTGGGCGTTGCCCCACTCGATCTCCGCCCACTGCACGGGATGCACGACCGCGTCCCCGGTGATGAAGCCCTGCTGACCCGCGGACTCGATGCGCACCGAGACGTGACCGGGCGTGTGGCCCGGCGTCGGCTCGAGCACGACTTCGTCGGTGATTGCGTGATCCATCTCGACGAGCGTCGCCAGCTCCGCGTCGAAGATCGGCTGCACGCACTCGCCGAATGTCGTCGGCACTCCGACCTCGCCGGCCTCGGCCCAATGCGCCCACTCCTTCCGGGCGAAGAGGTAGCGGGCATTCGGGAAGGTCGGGACCCGCCGATCGCCGTCGAGCATCGTGTTCCAGCCGACATGGTCGTAGTGCAGATGGGTGCAGAGCACGACGTCGATATCGCCGCGATCGATGTCGGCCTCGCGCAGGCCGTCCATGAACGCGCTGCCCGCATCCGGAAACACCCCGAAGTCGAAGCCCTCCCCCAGACAGGTGTCGACCAGGATGTTCTTTCCCTGGGAGCGCAGCAGCAGCGCGTGGATCGAGAGCAGGATCCGGCCGTCCTCCGTCACGAAATCCGGCGCCAGCCATTCGAGATGTCGATCGAAGCGCGTCGGGTCGGCGTTGGGGCAGAGGAAGCTCCGATCGAAGGGCGTGCAGCTCTCGAGGATGCGCGTGACGGAGACCTGACCGATCTGCCATTGCAGTAGAGACATCCGGACGTCCTCCCGCTCGCGGTGCTCTCGGGTGCACCGAAATGGGGATGGTGAGCCAGGTGACCGCGATCTTCCAGGCAGCCCCGATCGAATCGCGACGACCTCTCGGAGCGTCTCGATCCACGCGCGCCTGCCGTGGCCACCCCAGCACCGGCAGCGGATCCGCAACTCGCCGGCAGGGGCGATGCCCGCTCTCGCCGGACCGTTCGGGCACTCGAATATCTGACCGCGACTACGGTCGAGGCCCGTCGCGGACGATCTCTTGTACATCCTCTCGGAATTTCCTCGCCCGGCAAAACGGTCGACGAGAGCGTGCGCTCTGGAAGCTGGACAGTGGAATGACGGACACAATCGAACTCGCCGAATGCGCGCTCTTCGACGGCCTCGATCTCGAGGAGCTCGCTGCCATCTACGATCTGTGTGAGCTCGAAACCCGCATCGAAGGCGACTGGATCTTCGCCCAGGGCGACGAGAGCGACGTGCTCTACGTCGTTCTCGAGGGACGCGTCCGAATCTCGATCACGACCCCTGGCCTCGGGGAGGAGGCGCTCGCGATGGCCGGGCCGGGAGACTCCTTCGGCGAGCTGGGTCTCGTCGATCCAGTGTCGAGACCCCGGAGTGCCAATGCGATCGCCCAGAGCGACTGCTGCCTTGTCCGGATCCGCTACGACGCGCTGCATCGACTCTTCGAGCGACAGGGAAGACTCGGGTATCGCGTCGCGCGGAACCTGCTTCGACATGCTTCAGACAGTCTGCGCAGCACGAATCAGAAGCTGCTCCTGCTGTCTGCGGCCAACATGTTCTCTTGATCACGAGCCGCGTGTCCCTGGACCCGGCCCGACCGGCCTGCCGCACGAACCCGAGCGACGCGACTCTCGCTCTCGAGAGTCAGTCTCGAGACTCGTCGTCCGGGGCCGGTACGCCTCCATCCACGCCCGTCGTCTGCCCGGCGATCGCCAACGCGGGCGGTGCTCCCCAGGCCGAGGGCCCGTACGGATAGGGCAGCGTGGTGCCGTCGATCAGACCGGCCCAGACACTGAACTGTGGCGCATCCACCGTCCGCCCCGAAAAGCTCATGGGACTCTCGTGCGTCGCAAGATGGGCGCAGACCGAGCCCGGGACGTCGACGCTGACGCCGTTGGCGCCCGCTTCGATGCCCTGCTGGCTGGTGACCGCCCGCATGCGTTCGGTTGCCACGACGCCGGGCTCGAGGTTGATCACGGCGATCCCGTCGCTGCGAAGCTCCTTCGCGAGGCCGGCAGTCGCTCGATTGATCGCGGCCTTGGTGATCGAGTAGAGCAGAGGCCAGCCGCCCTTCCCGGGCAGCGCGCGGGTCTCGTTCTGCCCCGCGCCCGAGGAGACGTTGATCACGATGCCGCCACCCTGTCGACGCATGGCGGGCAGGACACGCTGCACCAGGAAGAGCGGGGCAATCGTGTTGGCGGCGAAGGCACGCTCGTAGACCTCGATCGGCGTGTCCGCGAACAGATCCATCCCCTCGCCATAGTAGATGCCGCTATTGACCAGCACGTCGATGCGTCCGAGCTCGTCGAGGGTCCGCTCGATCGCGGCGGAGCACGAAGCGCGATCGAGCAGATCCATTTGGCAGGCGAGCGCCCGGCGTCCCGCGGACTCGATCTCCGAGGCGACTGCGTCGAGGCTTCCCGGGAGTCCGCCGGGTCCCGAGCCCTCGTGCACGGTCCGGGCGGCCAGGGCCACATCGAAGCCGGCCCGCGCGAGATGACGCGCGCAGCCGCGTCCGATGCCGCGGCTGGCGCCGACGACGAATGCCACGCGATCGGATCTCATCTCCATCCTCCTCGGCCGTCGCTTCGAGCCATCATGGACAGCCGACGAATGCTATCGCCCGCATTTCAGGACGAACACATGCTCAACCCGGGTCAGGCTCGCTCCGCCGCTTCGCGAGCCCCTCGAGGCGCTCTCGTGGAATCGACACGAAGAGCCCCTCCGCCTCCGCGGTCAGCTCGTCGCCCGCGAAGACGCGTGCCTCCGTGAAGATCTTGCGCCCTTCCTCGCGAATCAGCTCCGCCTCGAAACGCAGCTCGACGTGCAGCGGTGTAGGGCGGCGGTAGTGGACGATCAGTCGTCCGGTCATCCCCGGATTCCCGCCGAGCGACTGGACATAGCCCAGCACCTCATCGAAGGCCGCGGCCACGAATCCTCCGTGGACGTGGCCGGGCGGACCTTCGTAGGCGGATCCGAAGGTCGCGGTCGCCTCTGCGGTCAACGGACCGGAGCGCGCGATCTTGATCGGGGGCGCGAGCGGGTTCGCCAGACCGATCAGCGGGCTCTGGTCGAAGAACGCCGCGACGTTGCCGGCGTTGGCCGCTTCGGGGTGCCCCATGACGCGGGTCAGCTTCGGATGTGACGCCAATCGCTCGCCGTAGCGCTCGAGTGCGTCGGCGGCAGCCGAGAGCTCCTCCTCCGGCGCGTCGCTCAACACCATGTGCGCGATCACATGTCGCATGGCGTCCGCGAGCCGGCGCTTCTGTTCCCATACGGAAGGGTTGGGTACGCTGGTCACGTCGAAAAGGGGCGCACCCGCCGGCCCCGCTTGCTGGTCGTCCACGAAGTCTCTCCTTGATCCCGCTGTCGTTCCCGATCTCGCCGTCCACGCGACACCGAGCACGCCGGATCGATCCTGGGGAGACGGTAACGACTCGGTGCAGGGTGGCGCGAGGGATGGACAGAGCCGAGAGCCCGGTCCTGATCGTCACACAGCGCAAGCGGATCAGGCGTGCGTCGGGTCGAGGAGACTGGCAAACCTGTGCGACTGAAGAGCGCGGCCGTGTGCGAACGGCGAGCACCGACGGAGGCAAAGCCTTGAAGCGGCTCTGGGTCCTGCGCCACGCCAAATCGAGCTGGGCGGACGAGGCCGCGGAGGACCACGATCGCCCGCTGGCTCCACGGGGCGAGCGGGCGGCCCTGCTGATGGGCGTGCTGCTGGCCCAGTTGAACGTCCGGCCCGCTCGGGTTCTCGCGTCGACCGCGCTGCGCGTCCGCCAGACGGTCGAGCGTGTCCTGGAGCAGCTGCCGACGCCGGTTCCCGCGTGCTTCGAGCCCGACCTCTATCTCGCGCAGCCGGACGAGTGGATCGACCGACTGCGCGCACTCGAGGACGTCGACGAGGTCATGATCGTCGGGCACAACCCCGGGCTCGAAGACCTCGTGACCCAGCTGGCGCCTGGCGGCGACAGATCGGCGCAGCGCCGGATTCGGTCGGGCCTCGTGACGGCGGGGCTCGCGGAGATCGAGCTCGAATTGCGCGACTGGCGCGACCTCCGCCCGGGAATCGGCCGGCTACTGACGTTCTCGCGTCCGAAGGATCTCGTCTGACGTCGGAGCTCGGCTCAGGCGACTCACACGAGCCGCCCGAAACGGCTCCGGCGGGCGCGTGCGCCGAGCGGGTGAATCAAGCCGGTGCGAAGTCCGACAGCCGAACCGGCATCCGACGCGGCCCCCAGCTCCCCGGCTTCTCCTCGAAGACGCCCACACAGACGCTGGCACATCGTCGGCATCGCCCGCCCTCGTCGAGACGCCAGCTCGCGATCGTATAGCCATCGCGCACGATCAGAGCCTCTCCACAGCCGTGACAGAAGGTCGTACCGCCTTCGAGATCCCGCACGTTTCCGGTATAGACGTGGCGAATGCCTGCCTCTTTTGCGATCTCTCGCGCGCGCTGGATCGTCGCGAGCGGGGTCGCGGGCACGTCGCGCATCCGATAGTCGGGATGGAAGGCCGTGAAATGCCATGGCACGTCTGGGCCGAGATGGGTCGCGACCCACCGTGCGGCCTCCTCGAGCTCGGCGCTCGAATCGTTCTTGCCCGGGATGAGAAGCGTCGTGATTTCGAACCAGACGTTCGTCTGTTCTCGGAGATAGACGAGGGTGTCGAGCACCGGACGCAGCGTCGAGCCGCATTCCCTGCGATAGAACTCCTCGGTGAACGCCTTCAGATCCACGTTGGCGGCGTCGATCGGCCCGAAGAAATCGGCGCGCGCCTCGGGATCGATCCAGCCCGCCGTGACCGCCACCGTCCGCACGCCTCGCTCTCGACAGGCAATGGCCGTGTCGACCGCGTACTCGAGGAAGATCACCGGATCGTTATAGGTGAAAGCCACGCTACGGCAGCCCGTCGCGAGGGCGGCCTCGGCGATCCGTTCGGGCGGTGCCTCGTCGGCCAACGTGTCCATCTCGCGACTCTTGCTGATGTCCCAGTTCTGGCAGAAGCGACAGGTGAGATTGCAGCCCGCCGTCCCGTAGGAGAGCACCGGCGTGCCGGGCAGGAAGTGGTTCAGCGGCTTCTTCTCGATCGGATCGACGCAGTAGCCGCTCGAACGGCCGTAGGTCGTCAGGACGACTTCGTCGCCCTCGCGGGCTCGCACGAAGCACAGTCCGCGCTGGCCGTCGGCCAGCTGACAGTGTCGAGGGCACACGTCGCATTGGAGCTTTCCATCCTCCAACACATGCCAGTGTCGGGCGGGGAAGGATGTCGTCGTGTTCTTCATACTCCACAACCTCGTCAGACAGCACCCGAAGTCAATGGGCCTTGACGATCTCTCATGCGGGCCAATCTTGTTCATTATGAATATCCGACAACCCGCCGTCGCAGGAAGCTTCTATCCCGTGGATCCTGGCGCCTCGAAGTCGCCAGGTGCTCGAATATCTCGCCGCCGCCGAGGCCCATTGCGCGCCGGACGTCGCGATCGCTCAAGGCGCTGGTCGTGCCCCACGCGGGCTACGTCTACTCGGGCCCGATCGCAGCGCGCGCCTACAACGAGCTCTCGGGGCTACGCGGCCGGATCCGACGCGTCGTGCTCCTCGGCCCGGCCCACCGGGTGCCGGTCGACGGACTGGCGATGCTCCCGGCGGAGGCCATGCGCACACCGCTCGGACTCGTCGCCGTCGACCACGCGCGGAGTCGCTGCTTCGGGGCCTTCCCCAGGTGACCTCGAACGAGTTCGCCCACGCACCGGAGCACAGCCTCGAGGTCCAGCTTCCCTTTCTCCAGATCCTGCTCGGTGACTTCTCGGTCGTTCCGATCGTGGTCGGAGACGCGAGCGACGCCGAGGTCGCCCAGGTGATCGACCGCCTCTGGGGCGGGCCGGAGACGCTCTTCGTGATCAGCTCGGATCTCAGTCACTACCTCGACGACGCGTCCGCGCGACGCATGGACGCTGCCACCTGCGCGGCCATCGAGCGTCTCGACGGACAGGCGCTCGACTACGACTCCGCGTGCGGTCGCGTGCCGCTCCGCGGACTCTTGCGGGTCGCTCGGCAACGGGGACTCGAAATCGAGACCCTCGACCTGCGTAACTCGGGCGACACCGCGGGCTCGCGAGACTCGGTCGTGGGCTACGGCGCCTGGGTCCTGCGCGACCCGAGCCAGGCACGCTCGAAGGTCTCGGAGTCCAGCGATGACGAGCGAGGCCGCCATTCGGCGAGCTCGGATGCGATGCTGCTGTCTGTCGCGCGGCGCTCCATCGAGCACGGACTCGCGAAGGGCCGGGCCGCTCGCGTTCGAACGAACGGCCTTCCCACGGAGCTCCGCGAGCACGGCGCCGCGTTCGTCAGTCTCCATGATTGGCGAGCCAATCTGCGCGGCTGTATCGGCACGCTCGAGGCCCACCGCCCGCTCGTCGAGGACGTGGCGGAAAACGCCTGGGCCGCCGCCTCGCGAGACCCGCGATTCCCTCCCCTCGAAGCCTCCGAGCTGCCGAGCGTGACCCTTCACATCTCGCTCCTCACGCCTCCCGAGCCCCTCGCCGTAGCAAGCCGCGAAGACCTCATCGATCGCCTCCGGCCCGGCCTCGACGGACTCGTCCTCGAAGACCGCGGCCGACGCGCCACGTTCGTGCCGGACGTCTGGCAGGGCCTTCCTGACACGAGCGAATTCGTTGGCCATCTCTGGCAGAAGGCCGGCTTCGCAAGCGACCACTGGTCAGCGAGCGCGCGTGCCTGGCGCTACGAGGCGCGAAGTCTCAGAGAAGACGATCGAGCGTCGACCAGGCACTGATCCGGGCCGACCTCGGAGCGAGGTCATCGGGGGCGCTCGCATCGCCGACCGCGAGCGAGACGACGACGCTCGATGAGAAGGAGCAGGGGTGATCTGTCGCGGTCACGGACGAAGCGACACACCGGGATCGCAACCCGCTTCGGTGTGACTCATGATCGTTTCGAGCCACGGTCGTCCACGCGTCGCAGAGATCTCGATCCCTACGGCCAGGGCGCTTCCCGTGTTGAGCTCACTCGTCAGCCGGTCGCGGCGCCCGGAGGCACCGCTGATCGTCACCGGGAACCCGGGCGAGTCCCCCGCAAAGCACTCTTTCTGGGTCCCGGCACGACCTCGTCCCCTGGCGATCGCGTCTCCTACTCGCCAGTCTTCGGGGTCGGAGATTCCCGGCGTCCATTCCGGCGAGCAGTCCTCGAGGAGAGCCAACGATGAACTTCGTTCCGAGTCACGAGGTCGATCGGATCCGCAAGCGGATCGACCACCCGATCATCGACAGCGACGGTCACTTCATCGAGTACTACCCGGTGGTGCGTGACTTCCTGGTCGAGGAGGCGGGCGAAGCGGTTGCGAAGCGGCTCGACCTGATGATGAACGGCTCGCAAGCGATTCGTGAGCTGCCGCGGGATCAGTACCGGGGACTCGGCGCCTACCGCTACACGTGGTGGGGCATCCCCTCCGAGAACACGCTCGATCGGGCGACGGCGATCTCGCCGAACTTGATGTACGCGCGCATGGACGAGCTCGGGTTCGACTTCGCCCTGATGTATCCCAGTGGCGGCCTGGGCCTCATGAACGTGGCGGACGCGGAGCTCCGCCTGGCAGGCACGCGCGCCTACAACCGGTACTACGCCGAGATCTTCGGCGGGCATCGCGACCGGATGGAGCCGGTCGCGATGATCCCGATGTATACGCCCGAGGAAGCGGTCGCGGCCCTCGATCATGCGGTCGGAACCCTCGGACTGAAGGCCGTCGTGATGGCGGGCATCACGCTGCGACCGATCCCGGGAGCCGAGGAGATTCCCGGCGCCAAATGGGTCGATGCCCTGGCGCACGATTCCGAGTACGACTACGACCCGGTCTGGGCGCGCTGCGAGGCACTCGGGCTCTCTCCGACCTTCCATCATCCAGGCATGGGCTGGGGATCTCGCCTATCCCGTGAGAACTACACCTACAATCAGCTGGGCCACTTCGCCGCCGCAGGCGAGGCGACCTGTCGCGCGCTCTTTCTCGGTGGTGTCCCGGCCCGTTTCCCGAAGCTTCGCTTCGCATTCCTCGAAGGAGGAGTGGCCTGGGGTGCCAGCCTGTATGCGGCGCTCCTCGGTGTCTACGAGAAACGCAACGCCGAGGCGATCGAACACCTGAATCCCGCGCGCCTCGACCGGGCGCTCCTGATCGAGCTCCTCCGGGAGCACGGGCCATCGGCCATCCGGGATCGGCTGGATCGGATCGACGAGGGCATGCGGCTGCTGAACGATCCCGACGACCCGCCCGGCAGCCGCGACGACTTTGCGGCGAGCGGCATCGAGGGGCCCGAGGACATCGCCGAGATCTTCACGAGTCGTTTCTTTTTCGGGTGCGAAGCGGATGATCCAATGAACGCCCTCGCCTTCGCCGGGAACCTCAATCCGCGTGGCGCGGAGCTGCAGGCGATCTTCGCGAGCGATGTCGGGCATTGGGACGTCCCGAATTTCCGCGACGTGCTGCCGGAGGCCTGGGAGCTCGTCGAAGGCGGATCCCTCAGCGAAGCGCAGTTCAGGGCGTTCACCTACGAGAACGCGGTACGACTGATGACCGCAACGAATCCCGACTTCTTCGACGGCACGTCGCTCGAGTCAGCGGTCAAGGGCGACGACGGAGGCGATCGCTAGGACTGCGCCCGACGGTGCCCCGTCCACGAGGACCCGACGGCCATGCGCGCCACGGATTCTTCCTCACGCCGTCGAAGTTCTCGCGCTCGTCGCCGTTCGTCTGCTGCAACCCGACGGGTTAGCATCCGGGCATGCGCGCACTCGTCGTCGGCGGAACGGGGCCGACCGGCCCCTTCATCGTGAACGGCCTGCGAGAGCGGGGCTATCGCGTCGCGATCTTCCACCGCGGCACGCACGAGATCCCCGAGCTCCCCGCCGACGTGGAACACATCCACGGCGATCCGCATTTCCGTCACACGATCGACGAGGCCATCGGATCACGTACATTCGACCTGGTCGTGGCCAGCTATGGGCGGATTCGGCACATCGCCGAGGCGATGATCGGCAAGACCGGCCGATTCGTCGCCGTCGGCGGCTTCGCCACCTATCGCGGCTTCATTCAGCCACGAGACCTGTATCCCGCCGGTCTTCCGATTCCCGTCGACGAGAGCTTTTCTCTCGTCGCCAGCGAGGAAGAGCAACGCTTTGCCTGGCTGATGGCGCGCACCGAGGAGACCGTGATGGAGGCCCATCCGGCTGCCGCGATGTTCAGGTACCCCTACGTGTATGGCCCGCATCAGATCGTGCCGAGGGAATGGTGCGTGATTCGCCGTCTACTCGACGGACGCAAACAGATTCTGCTCCCCGATGGAGGCTTGGCTCTCATCACGCACGGCTATGCCGAGAACCTGGCGCATGCCGTGCTTCTCGCCGTCGACCAGCCCGATGCATCCGCCGGGCAGATCTACAACTGTGGCGACGACCGGCAGCTCTCCCTCGCCCAGATCGTCGAGGTGATCGCGCATACCCTCGATCGCGCGATCGAGATCGTGAGCGTGCCCCGCCAGCTGGCCTCTCCCTCCGCCTCTCTCGTCCTCGGCGCCTATCACCACACGCTTCTCGACCTCACCAAGATTCGCGATCAGCTGGGCTACCGCGATGTCGTGCCGGCAGTGGAAGCGCTGGCCCGGACGACGCGATGGTACGCCGAGCATCCACCCGAGCCCGGTGGGGAGATCGAAGCGCGACTCGGCGATGCCTTCGACTACGCAGCCGAGGACGAGCTGATCGAGCGCTTCCAGGCCCTCGTCGCCGAGCTGATGCCGCCCGGCGATCGACAGCGCGGGCTTCAGCATCATCCCTACGCCCACCCCACGGAAGCGGGCCTGGAACGCGACCACCGCAACCGCTGAGGCGGTTCGAGCCTGTGCTGGCCGGGAGTCCACAGAGACTCGCGGTTTCGCCAGCGCGTGGGCGCAGGTGCGCTTTGCGGACAAACGGCCCAGCTCGCCGCGGCGCATCGCACGCCTGAGACCCACGGAGGGTCCGTCCGGAGGACTCTGCTGATCAGGCAGCGCAAACGCCGGATCGATCGGCGTCCCTACAATCCCGGTGGCCGCAGGTGCCCCCGGAAATGGGCCCACGCCGCGCGGACAGCGTGTTCATGCGCGATTGGCTCACGGGCAGAACCGCGAGGCGTGGCAGGCGTTGCCGCTCGTGCGCATACCGATTCCGCCTTTGTCGCGCGACGTGACTCCCTCAATGGAGTGGCAGCGGACGGGGCGTTCCATGACGGGTTCGCGCTGACTCTGCCTATCCGCGGAACGCTCGCGAGTTATCGTGCCGCAAGAGATTTTTCCCACTTCCCTGGAGACCACCGATGTCAATCGCCGAGAAGATCACCACCGCGGTAGAGACCTACCTGTACGGTCTCACGAACAAGGACCTCGAGGCGATCATGGGGCTCTACGCCGAGGACTGCTGGGTCGAGGACCCGGTCGGGAGCGAGCGCAAGAACGGACGCGAGGCCGTGCGCGCGTTCTACGAAGCCGCCGTGAGCATGGACCTCGTAGCGACGCTCGAAGGGGAGATTCGCATCGCCGGGAACCAGGCCGCCTTCCCCTTCCGTCTCGAAATGCAGGTCCCTGAAGGAACGATGGTGTTGCACTCGATCGACGTGATGATCTTCGACGATGAAGGTAGGATCACGTCGATGCGCGCCTACTTCGGAGACACCAATCGCTCGATCAAAAAGGCCTAGATGAAACGCGAAGCGACGCAGAGGACTCATGGACGCCATCGAGAAGCTCGTCGAAATCGACGCGGGCAAGCAGATCATGGCTCGCCAGGCGCGGTCGGCCGATACGAAGGACCGGAAGCGGCGCGTGACCGCTCAAGTCGTCGTGTCCATCGGCAGACGTGTGCTTTACCCACGATGCTGGAGGTGGCGGAGAGTGATCGGGCTCCATGGGAGCCCGAGCTGGCAGCTCACGGGCAGGTCAGCGAGCCGTTGCAGAGATTCGTATCCACGCCGAGGGCGACACCACCTGTGACCGTGCCCGATGAGTTCGAGGAGAGCGAACTCTGCCCATACCCAACGCCAGGGCCGAGACGGAGGCCGAAATTACCGTTCGAGTTTGCCGTGTTCCCGACAGCCAGACCGGATAGGTCGAGCTGGATCCCGTCGCCGGTATTCGCGTTCGCAGAGTTGTTGCGTAGCGTCGATCCGCCGAGCGCGTTGATTCCGTCCCCGATGTTTTCCCGTGCAGCGTTCTTCCCGATCGTACAGCCGACGCCGCACACGATGCCGCCGAGTCCGTTCGCGAGAGCGGCGTTCCCTTCGATCACGCTGCTCTTGGCTGCCAGGATGCCGTAACCGCCGTTGCCCTCGACCGAGTTTCCTTTGATGACGGAAGAAAAGCCGGCTTCGATTCCATCCTCCGAGTTTCCTCGCACAGTATTGTTCGAGATCGTCGATGTATTTTCAGCTCTAATTCCATCGCCAACGTTTTCGAAGGCGACATTGTTCAAGACGGTTGAGCCGATCCAAATGCTGTACCCGCCCCCATTGTTGCGGTAGGCCGTGTTTCCCGAGACCGTCGAGCCGCGGCCGGCGACGATCCCGAGGCCGTCGTTCTCATGGACCGTGTTGCTTGTAACGATCCCGCCGCTCCCTGTGACAATGCCATCCTGTCCATTGAAGTAAGCGGCGTTGCCTGAAATCGTCGCGCCGTCACCGGCGGTGATCCCTCTAGCCCCGTTCTGATAGGCCGTGTTGGCCGAGACTATCGAGAGAGGGCCGGCCTTGATCCCCCTCCCTCCATTCGAGCTGACCCGCAGATCCGTCACCGTAGCCTGCAGACCGAGAACCGCGCCCCCGCTCCCCATGCCCCGAATGCTTCCGTTCTGCACAGAGATGCCGCGATTCACAATTGAGACCAACACGCCTAGACCCGAACCCGAACTTGGCGTACACGCGGGCGGGCTTCCGCTGCACACCACGGGACCGCTGATCTCAAACCCGGCGAGGTCAATACTGACATTGTCCGCGCTGACCTGAATTCCGCTCGTATTCTCATCCGGCACCTCGAGGTTGCTGGTCAGCCGATAGCTGCCTGATGCGGAAATCATCACCGGGAAGCCGGCCGTGTCTCCCGGAAAGCACCCCGTCTGCACCGCGCACGTCTGGTTGATCTCCAGGACGCCATTCGAGGCGAGAGCGGGGGCAGTAAGAGCGAGGAAGAGCAGAGCAAGCAGGAACGGGCGCAAGGCGGTCTCCTTCGACATGCAGGTCATTCCATTATTCACCCGGAGGCCGTGTCAGGTCAATCCGCAACCAAGCGGCAGCAAGTCCGGTGGTCACCGCCCCAATCGCCATGCGGGCAGTGTCGCCAGAGGTAACAGCAGTGTGGTCAACGCACTCGCCGCTGTCCCGGCAATCTATGCTGCGGCGCGTTACTGCGACGCCGGCTCTCTGCATCCGAGCTCTATGAGCTCCCCCGGTTAACGCCAGAAGGCAGGTCCGTAAGCTGCGGGTGTCGACGCGAAGCGCGCCTCCCAGGCTCTCGGTGGCGGCAGTCTGATACCGCCCGTTCTCGCCGGCATCGGCAATGCGGGTGATGCCCTCGCAGCCGAGCAGCACCAGGGCGAGCGTCGCGATAGTTAGGGTCTTCAATAGTCACGCCCTCTCGACGTACGGCAGGTGAAAGAGCCCGACGGCCTGCCGTGCAGCGCGCTCGGGTCCGCGATCACATTTCGCAGTCGTCCCCGGATCGCTGTCCCCATGAGCCGCGGCGAGGCCACCAAGTCAGCGACTTGGACGAGCCGGGTTAGCTACTCGGGAAGCCTGTCAGCGCATCGAGATGGGGGCCAGCACTTGCCCTCCAGGCAAAGCGCCTCCCGGCGGTTTTGGATCCTCAGAATGCAGAGATACCGCTCGAATGTATTCTCGGGATCATCCAGCGGTGGCTGCCAGCAGACTTCATCCCCCGTATCGGACACCTCTGCCCAACGCGCACAGGTTGCAACGTCAGGGGGGCCATCCGTGGCAAACACCGGGCACACCAGGAGGGGGAGGCTGATTAGGGCGAGGATGAGGGAGCGCATTACTCTTGCGCCCGCCGCATAGAGAGCCCGGCCAGCGCCCCAGCCCCCGCGATCAGCATCCATCCGACCGAGGGCTCCGGCACCGGGATCATGCGGAGACTCCAGGGCGTCGCGTCGTTAGGGAGGCCCCAGTCGCCAGAGTAGATATCGAGGCCGGACGGGAAGAGCGTGAGCTCGTTGTAGACCGCCCTGCTCAGATCCGCGTCCGTCAGGTTCGCGCCAATCAGGACCGCGTTGGACAGATCCGCGTCGATCAGGTTCGCTTCTCCCAGGACCGCGTTGGACAGGTCCGCGCCGGTCAGGTTCGCTTCTCTCAGGTCCGTGTTGCGCAGGGCCGCGCCGTACATGATTGCGTTGGGCAGGTCCGCACCGGACAGGTACGCCCTGGACAGGATCGCGCCCGTCAGATTCGCGTTGGCCAGGACCGCGCCATACATGATTGCGCCGTACAAATCCGCGTCGGACAGATTCGCGTTGCTCAGGATCGCGTTGGTCAGGATCGCGCTTTCCAGGATCGCGTTGGACAGGTCCGCGTTGGACAGGTTCGCGCCGGTCAGGTTCGCGGTGGGGCCGATGAGATAGCCGTTGATGAGCAGCCAACTACCGCCCAGCAGTGCGGATGGCGTCCCAATGATGCCGCCGGATCGTACGCCTCTCAGGCTCACGCCGCTCAGATTCGTGTCGCTCAGATTCGCGCCCGTCAGGTTCGCCCGGTCCAGGCTGCCGCCGAGAAGGTTCGCATTGGCCAGGATCGAGAAGCTCAGGTCCGCGCCGGTCAGGATCGCGAAGGCCAGGTTCGCGTTGGTCAGGTTTGCGCTGCTCAGGTTCGCGCCGACCAGCTCCGCGACTCTCAGGTCGGCGAGGAATAGGTTCGCGTTTCCCAGGTTCGCTCCGGATAGAATCGCACCCTGCTGCAGATTCGAACCCGTATACGGATGCACCCCGCCTGAATTGATGAGAATCGGATCGATGATCGTCCCCCCAATCTGCCGGTACGAGGCGGCGAAGGCGGATGGGGCGGCGAGAAACACACAACAGAGCAACAAGGAGAGCGTGCGCATCCCACATTCTAATGAATGGCGCCGGTTTCCGGGGTCTCTCGAGCAGTCAGGTCGACAATTGCCTCAGCGCTGCCGGATGGCTGATCGGACTGCCCCCTCAGAGAGGCCGTCTCGGCCGCAACGGTCGAGCGGGAAAGGGCCGGGATCCCGTTGAGTCGACTCGAGCTGACACGCAGATTCTTCATTTCGGCTTGTATCGGGAGGAGGAGGATCCGGATCGAGCGAATGGCGGCCTCCTTCGGGAGATACACCGTTCAACCTTTGCACCCGAAGCGCGCGCCCGTCAACGCCAACTCATCGGCAGAGGGTCACGGTAGTCCCCGCGTGGCCCGCTATCGCCAGCTGCCGTTTCCGCAAACAGAAAGAGCCCCCACGCGAAACTTCGCATAGGGGCTCATGAATGCTGGAGCGCGAGACCGGGTTCGAA
>CAVORA010000025.1:0-147261 GCA_963698485.1 uncultured delta proteobacterium
CGAGGATGCCGTCGACGCCGTCATCGCGGTTCAGGCGATCGAGCAGCTCGAGCAGCTCCTTCTCGCTGGTCGACTCGGGCAGGATGTGCTCGGAGGAGTCGGCGCCGATGCGACTGCACGCCCGCTGCTTGCCCTTGATGTAGGACTTGCTCGCGGGGTCGTCGCCGACGAGCACGACCACGAGGTGCGGGGCGCGATGACCGGCGGCCCGGAGCGCTTCGATCTCGGCCTTCATCTCGTCGCGAAGCTGGTTGGCGAGACCCAGGCCGTCGACCGTGATCGTTTCGATCGCGTTGGCCATCAGGCTGCGCTCTTGCCGGTCGGCTTGCTCGGCTTGTCGGGCTTGGATCCACTGTCGGACTTGCTGCTCTTCGCGTCGCTGGAGGAGCTGGAAGAGGACGCATCGGACGAAGCGCTCCCCGAGTCGCCGCCGCCCTCCTTGCTGCTGGACGAGGCGCTCGCGGCTCCGCTGCTGCCGTAGCCGTCCGCGTACCAGCCGCCGCCCTTCAAGATGAAGTTCGGGGCGGAAAGCAGGCGCTTGGCCTTGCGAGCCTTGCATTTGGGGCAGGTCTTGATCGGGTCTTCGGTGATGCGCTGCTCGCGCTCGAACTCGAATCCGCACTTCTGACATTGATAGTCGTAGGTCGGCATCGCCTGGGCTCCTCTCACAGGGCCGGATGCAGGGCCGGGGCCGCGGTCCGCCGCTGCCCTCTCCATCGATCGACCATGCATCGGCCTTGCATGGGCCACGCATCGCCCATCGCCCATGAGAGGGGGCTCGGAAACCGCGAATCCGGGCCGGAGGCCGGCCGGCACCGCGCAGCCGCACGGCCGCAGCGGGAATCGGTCGGCGCCTTTGATATCCCATCGGGGCGAGGCTGCCAACGGGTGTGCGGGCGAGGTGGTGCGTCGCGGAATCAGCCCGCGGAGCTGTCCTCGATGAGTTCGGCGGGTGCGCCGGGTGCCTGGGGCTGGATGGGCTGCTTCGCCGTGGATCGTCCGTCGCCCTTCAGATAGGCGACGGTTCCCTCCTCGAGTCCCTGGATCAGCGGATCCTGCTCGGAATCGGCTTCGAGGGTCTCGAGGATGGCGATATGGGTCTCGGCGGCGCTGCGCAGCGACTCCGCCAGACGGGTGCGCAGGGCGCGCATCTCGCGGATGTCCTGGGAGAGCCGCGCGGCCCGGCGATGCGAGGCATCGAGAATCTTCTCCGCGCGGACCTCGACCTCGGCCAGACGGAGCTCGGCCTCGCGCTCGGTCGCGCGGGCCCGATCCTCCGTCATCGCCTGGGCACTGATCAGCGTCTCCTTCAGCAGTCGCTCCTGGGCCGAGAGCTCTTCGATCCGGCTCTCGAGTCGCCGGATCCGGTCCGCCTGGCTCTGGGTCTCTCGCACGAGGCTCTCATAGTCCTCCGAGACGATGCGCAGGAAGGCCTCGACCTCATCGGGGTCGTAGCCCCGGAAGCGAGAGGCGAACTGATGGCTCTGGACGTCGAGCGGGGTCATGCGCATGGCCGGATCTCCTGCAGCGGGCACGGGGCGGTTGCTCCCCTGGGCAGGAGATCGGCAAGGCAGGTGCAGATCTTGAGGGCAGGGGCCCCGCGCCGTCGGCGGACGCCGGACGGTGACCCTCGGGCCTTCCGCCTGCCTCGGCAAGGCGCTTCGGATCAGTCGTCTCGCAGGGCGCGCGAGCGTTCCGTCGCGGCACGCACCGCGTCGTAGAGCGCGGCCCGGACGCCGCCCGACTCGAGCCGTTCGAGGCCCGCGATCGTGGTACCCCCCGGCGACGTCACCTGATCCTTCAGGACGCCGGGATGGGTCCCGGTCTCGAGCGCGAGCTTGGCGGCCCCGAAGACCGTGCGGGTCGCCAGCGACTGCGCCGCGTCTCGGGGAAGACCCTGCCGGACGCCCGCGTCGGCGAGCGCTTCGAGGATCAGGAAGACGTACGCGGGCCCGCTTCCGGAGAGCCCCGTCACCGCGTCGAGCAGATCTTCGTTCGGCGCGCGCCAGCACCAGCCGGCGGCGCCGAGCACGGCCTCGACGCGCTCGATGTCCGCGTCCGTCACGTTCTCGGCCGGGTAGTAGGCCGTCGCGCCCGCGCCCACCAGCGCCGGCGTATTCGGCATCGTTCGCACGATCCGAGCGTCCTCGGGCAGCGCGGCGCGCAGCGAAGCAAGCGTCACGCCGGCCGCAATCGAGATCCAGAGCGGCGCGCTACAGATCGATTCCTCGAGCTCCGCGAGCACCCCGGAGACGGCGCCGGGCTTGACGGCGAGGATCACGACGTCCGACGCGCGGACGACCTCGGCGTTGTGCGCGGTCGTCGCGGCGCCGACGGAAGCCTGGAACTGGCTGCGCGCGGCCTCGAAGGGGTCCGAGGCCACCAGCTGCGACGCCGCCACGCCGGCCTTCACCAGTCCCCCCGCCAGCGCGCGGGCCATCGCGCCGCAGCCTATGAATCCGATTCGCTGGCCCTCGAGCGCCCCGTCTGCCATCGATCGTGTCCTCCTGCTGATCGCGCCGCGTCGTCGTTGCGGGTCGCTCGAAGTGGTGTTTGCGTCGGCATTCGCCAGGCCAGACCCTTGCGGGTCGAGCCTTCGCGGGCGGCCTCGGCGTCAGGCCGCGGGCCGCTCGCCGAAGAGCGCCGTGCCGACGCGCACGAGCGTAGCGCCCTCTTCGATGGCGACGTCGAAGTCCCCGGACATCCCCATCGAGAGCGCGCACGAAGCCAGCTCCGGATCGATCGCGGCGAGCTCCGTGCGCAGGCTGCGAAGGCGTCGGAAGACGGGACGCGAAGCCTCTGGATCGGGACTCGCCGCCGGCACGGTCATCAAGCCTTCCAGCTTCAGGCTGGGGCAGGCCAGCACCTGGCGTGCGAGGGCGGGCAGATCATCGGGCTCGCAGCCGCCTTTCTGCGACTCGCCGCAGAGGCTCGTCTGGATCAGCACCCGAAGACGACGCCCCTCGGTCTCCGCACGCTGCGCCAGCGTCTCGACCAGCTTCGGTCGGTCGACGCTCTCGATCGCGTCGAAGAGTCGAGCGGCGAGGGTCGCCTTGTTGCGCTGGAGCCGGCCGACCAGTCGCCACTCGAGTCGCAGGTGGGCGGTCTCGGGATCGCCGGCCAGGGCGGCCTCGATCGCGGGTCGGACCTCGCGCGCCTCCTGGACATAGCTCTGACCCAGCACGAGAACGCCCGCCCGGATGGCCGCGAGGGTGCGCTCGAGGGGCTGCTTCTTGGCGACACCGACGAGCGTCACCTCGGCCGGATCGCGACTCGCGCGCCGCGCGGCGGCGACGATGCGCGCCTGGACGGCCCGCAGCCGCTCGCGTGCGGCCGCGAGCTCCGGCTCGGAAGGCGTCGACGCATTGCGGCTCGCCGTCATCTGCGAAGCCACTCCTCGGTGAGGCCCGAGGCGCGGAGCAAGGCCAGGGTCTCCTCCTGCGGCAGCCCGATCACGTTGCTGCGACTGCCCTCGACCGACGTCACGAAGCGCGCGCCTTCGCCCTGCAGCGCGTAGCCGCCGGCCTTGTCGAGGGATTCGCCAACGGCCACGTACTCCTCGAGCTCGGCGCGCGTCGCGGGCCGCATCGTCACGCGACTCGTCACGACCTGCGAGCGGGCGGCGCGACCGTCGGTCCAGGCGACCGCGATCGCGGTCATCACCCGGTGGGTCGTGCCGACCAGTCGTGACAGCAGCTCGACGGCGTGGGCGGCATCGCGCGGCTTTCCGAGCACCTGTCCGCCGGCCACCACGATCGTGTCCGCGCCCAGCACCGGACGCGCCGGGTCCCCGGGCAATCGCTCGGCCACGTCGAGACATTTTTCGCGCGCCAGCCGCTCGACGAGGGCCGTGGGCGTCTCGCCGGGTCGGGTCTGCTCGTCGACCGCCGAGACGACGACCTCGAAGGGCACTCGAGCGTCCGCGAGCAGCTCGGAGCGGCGCGGCGACGCGCTGGCGAGAACGAGACGAGCGGGAGTCGGGTCGCTGGGAGTCGGGCGTTGCACGCCTCGCGAGGTACCGAGGTGGCGGCGCGGAGTCAAGGTGTACTCCCCGGCCAGCCCGCCGGTGGCGCGATTGCGATAGCGTGAAGGGGATGCGGATCGCGCTCGTCCTCGTAGTTCTTCTGGCCGCTCTGGTCTTCCAGAGCGGCTGCGCTGGCGCGCTCCTCTCAGCGGGCAGCGGTCCGGAT
This sequence comes from uncultured delta proteobacterium, assembly GCA_963698485.1. Lineage (GTDB taxonomy): Bacteria > Myxococcota_A > UBA9160 > UBA9160 > UBA4427 > UBA4427. The sequence goes on from CAVORA010000025.1 coordinate 4,191, forward strand.
GCGCGCTTCCGCCATCGCAAGCTCGGCTATGAGGTCGCCTACCCGAGCGTGCTCTCGGAGCCAGGCTGGCGCATCGAACGGCTGGACGACGCCGATCTGCTGGTGCGCCAACGGGAGGGCAGCCTGTGGGCGCTGGCCTCGAGCTGTCGCGAGACGGCCGCGGGTCTCAAGCTGCTGGCCGGCGAGCTGGCGCGGGCGGTGGGGGGCCGCGCGCTGGGTCCGGGGGAACTCCTCGAGCAGGCCGGGCTCCCCGGGATCAGCCAGCGCCTCGAACGGGTCGAGGACGGTCGGCGCCTGGAGATCAAGACGGTGACGCTGCGTGGGACCCACTGCATCTACGACTGGATCCTGGTCGCGCCCACGCCCGAGCGCATGGCCGAGCTCGAGCCCCGCTTCGACGCCTGGATCGAGAGCTTCGAGCCCGGTCCACAGGATCGCCCGACGGGGAGCGGCGAGCGATGAGCGGCGCGCTCGCCTCGGGCGGAGGCTTCGTGGAGGCGACGGGTCGTTTGTTCCTCGACACGCTCGACGAGCTCGGGCGCTTCTCGCTGCTCGTCGGTCGGACCTTTCGCGTGCTGTTCACCCGCGGCTTTCCGCTGCTCGAGACCGTGCGGCAATTCGAGGCGGTCACGGTTCGGTCCTCGACGATCGTACTGATCACGGCGCTCTTTACCGGCATGGTGCTGGCGCTCCAGACCGCGATCTCACTCTCGCGTTTCGGCGCCAAGCCCTACACCGGAAGCTTCGTCGGCCTGGCCTTCGTGCTCGAGCTGGGCCCCGTGCTGACCGCACTGGTCGTGTCGGGTCGGGTGGGCGCCGGGATCACCGCCGAAATCGGCGCCATGCAGGTCTCCGAGCAGGTGGATGCGATTCGCGCGCTGGGAGCGGACCCGATCCAGAAGCTGGTGGTGCCGCGGATGATCGCGGCGACGCTCGGGCTGCCGATGCTCACGATGCTGGCCAATGTGCTCGGGATCCTCGGCGGGCTGATGATCGCGAGCCAGCTCGGGATCGGCGCGAATTTCTACTATCAGAGCGTGATCAACGTCGTGACGCTTCCGGATCTGCTGAGCGGCTTGATCAAGACCGTGGCGTTCGGATGGACGCTCTCGATGGTGGCCTGTCATCAGGGGCTCTCGACCACGGGTGGGACCGTCGGTGTCGGGCGCGCGACGACCCGGACCGTCGTGGTGAGCTCGATCTCGGTGCTGGTCTCGGACTTCTTCCTCACCAAGCTGATCCTGATGTTCTGATGGCCGAATCTGCGGGAACCGAATCAGGGCGGGCGGTGATCGAGCTCGTGGGCGTCGAGAAGAGCTTCGGGTCCAATCGCGTGCTGCGGGGCGTCGATCTCGAGATCCGTGCGGGCGAGATCTTCACGCTGCTCGGTGGCTCCGGGACCGGGAAGTCCGTGATGCTGAAGCACATGATCGGGCTGCTTCGGCCGGACGCCGGGCGGGTGCGGATCGAGGGACGGGACGTGACCACGCTCGCCGAGCGGGATTGGGTCGAGGTGCGCAAGCGCATCGGCTTCGTCTTCCAGGGGGCCGCGCTCTTCGACTCGCTCTCCGTGCTCGAGAACGTCGCGTACGGCCTGCGGGAGCATCTCGATTGGTCCGAGCGGCAGATCCGTGATCGGGTCGCGGAGTGTCTCGCTGCGGTCGGCCTCGAGGGCATCGAAGAACGCATGCCCGCGGAGCTCTCCGGCGGCATGCGCAAGCGCGTCGGCGTCGCCCGCGCGATCGCGCTGGCGCCCGCCGCGATCCTCTACGACGAGCCGACCACTGGACTCGACCCGGCGAACTCGCGGCGCGTCGGCCAGCTGATCGTACGCCTGCGCCAGGAGCTCGCGGTCACGTCCGTGATCGTGACCCACGATCTCGATCTGTGCTTCTCGATTTCCGACCGGGTCGGTCTGCTCGGGGCGGGCCGATTGCTGGCTGTCGGGACGCCCGACGAGATCCGGGCGAGCGAGCTGCCAGAGGTGCGCGATTTCCTGGCCGGGGATCTCGATGCGAAGAAGGATCTGTGGCGTCACACTCAGGACAGCGGGGAGTAGTCATCGATGGAGCGGGACGCGCGAACGAGTTTGGTCGTCGGAGGCTTCGTGCTGACGGCGTTGCTGGCGCTGGCGCTGGGGATCCTGTCTCTGAGCGCCGAGAGCGGGCTCTTTCAGTCTCAGTACCGCGTGACCGCCTACTTCCAGAACGTGCTCGGTCTGCTGCCCGGTGCACCGGTCTGGCTCGGCGGCAAGGAGATCGGGCGGGTCGATCGCATCGCCTTCGTCGGGATGAGCGCCGAGCGCCCCGTGCTGGTGGTGATGCGCCTGAACGACGAGGTGCAGGATCGCATCCGGGCGGACTCCCGGGCCTCGATCGGGACCATCGGCCTGCTCGGCGACTCCTATGTCGAGATCAGCTTCGGGACCGAAGGTGCGCCGGTGCTGCTCGACGGTGCCCAGATCGAGACCGACGAGCCGGCCAACGTCGGCGCGCTGATGTCCGAGGGACGCAGTGCCCTGGCGAGCATCAACGAGCTGTCGAGCAGCCTCAACAACGTGGTCAAGACCTTCGCGGACAAGAAGGGCGCGGAGCGGGCGGTCGAGGCGATCGACGCGGTCTCGGACATCATGATCGAGACGCGCGAGGGCTCGGGGTTGATCCATTCGCTGATCTTCGAGCCCTATGACGGCGCCGGCGTCGACGAGCTGACCCAGTCGCTGGCGACCGTCGACGAGATCCTGGATCAGATCAAGTCCGGCGACGGGTTGCTGCACGCGCTGATCTACGCGCCGGCGTCGGAGCAGTCGATCCTGCAGGAGGTGTCCCTCGCGCTCGGGCAGGTCTCGGAGGCCAGCGCGTCGCTGAACCAGATCCTCACGAAGGTCGACGAGGGGGAGGGCACGCTCGGGCTGCTGCTGAACGATCCGAGCGTCTTCGAGGACCTGAAGCTGCTGCTCGGGGGCGCGCAGCGGAGCAAGCTGCTGCGTTCGATGATCCGCATGGCCGTCGAGGGGGCCGAGGGAGAGTCGGAGTAGGCCCTTGCGGCGTCGGATACTCCTGATCTCGGGAGTCTGGATTTCGTTGCCAAGGGGTGGGGTGTCGACTACGCTACGCGGCCTCTCGCGCATTGCCTCCAACCTCTCGGATTTGCAAAGCTTTTCTGTCAGGCTCGGCCGGGCGGTCAGCCCGGGCGCCGAGGTGGCCTCGATCGCCGCCCAAGCGGTACAGAATCGGGCGGAGACCAGGGCGGAGAGAGCGGTCGCAAGCATCGTCGTGAGCACGTCCGATCGGAGTCGACGGCCGGCGGCGCGGATCTCGTCGTCCTGACGGCAGGGGACTCCGTCAAGCGACGGCCGCGGCCGGGAACGCGGGCTCGCACGGATGAAATGAAAGGACCCCGAGAGATGGCGCAGATCGTACTCGCGAGTCGACTGGGAGACGGTCGCGTCGTGTTCCTGGCCAGGGGCTCGAAGGCGGGATCCGTCGAGTGGGCCGCGATGATCCAGGATGCGGCCGTGGCCGACGACGAAGCGAGCGCGGGCGAGCTGCTCTCGATCGGAGAGGCCGACGCCAACGCGCGCCATCTGGTCGTGGATCCCTATCTGATCGACGTCGAAGGCGAGGGCGCGACGCTCAAGCCCACCAAGTACCGCGAAGAGATCCGCGCCCTCGGACCCACCATTCGCAAGGACCTCGGCAAGCAGGCCGAAGGCGCGGAGGCCTGAATCCATGTACCGCTACGACGAACACGATCACGCGCTCGTGCAGGACCGCGTCGAGCCAGTTCCGACGTCAGGTCGAGCGCCGGATGGCCGGGCGAGATCACGGAAGAGCAGTTCCGGCCGCTGCGGCTGATGAACGGGCTCTATCTCCAGCTCCACGCCTACATGCTGCGCGTCGGCGATGCCCGTACGGCACGCTCGACTCGCGGCAGATGCGCAAGCTCGCCTACATCGGGCGCACGCTACGACAAGGGCTACGGCCACTTCACGACCCGCCAGAACCTGCAGTACAACTGGCCGAAGCTCGAGGACGACGCCCGACATCCTGGCGCGAGCTCGCCGAGGTCGAGATGCACGCCATCCAGACCAGCGGCAACTGCATCCGCAACGTCACCGTCGGACCAGTACGCGGGCGCCGCCGCCGACGAGGTCGAGGATCCGCGGATCTGGTGCGAGATCGTGCGCCAGTGGTCGACGCTCCATCCCGAGTTCTCGTTCCTGCCGCGCAAGTTCAAGATCGCGATCACGGGCTGCGAGCAGCGACCGCGCCGCGGTCAAGGTCCACGACATCGGCCTGATCATGAAGCGCGACGCCGGCGGCGAAGTCGGCTTCGAGGTCGATCGTCGGCGGCGGCCTCGGACGCACGCCCTTCGTCGGCAAGACGATTCGCGAGTTCCTGCCGAAGCAGGATCTGCTCTCCTACATCGAGGCGATCCTGCGCGTCTACAACCAGCTACGGGCGCCGCGACAACAAGTACAAGGCGCGCATCAAGGTGACTGGTCCACGAGACCGGCGCCGAGGAGTTCACGCGCCTCGTCGAGGAGGAGTGGGCGGAGATCAAGGACTCGACGCTGAAGCTGCCCGAAGGAGGAGGTGGATCGGATCGCGGCTCATTTCGCCCCGCCGGCCTTCCGCGCCCTCGAGGATGCGGCGCCGAAGACCGACGCGCGGGTGAGCCTCGGACCCGGAGTTCGCCTCCTGGCTTCGGCATAACATCGCGGAGCACAAGGCGCGGGGATACGCGATCGCGAACATCTCGCTGAAGCCAGCGGGCTGAGCCGCCCGGGGATGCGACGAGCGACCAGATGGACGTGATGGCGGACCTGGCCGACGAATTCAGCTTCGGCGAGCTGCGCGTCACGCACTCCCAGAACATCGTCCTGCCCCACGTCGAGCGGGAGGCGCTGCCGGCGCTCTACGACAAGCTCGCGGCGGCGGGGTTGGCCTCGCCCAACGTCGGGCTGCTGTCGGACATCATCTGCTGTCCCGGACTCGACTACTGCGCGTTGGCGAACGCTCGCTCGATCCCGATCGCGACCCAGATCTCCGAGCGCTTCACGAAGGCGAAGCAGGAAGAGGTCGGCGATCTCCAGATCAAGATCTCGGGCTGTATCAATGCCTGTGGCCATCACCACGTGGGGCATATCGGGATCCTGGGTGTCGACCGCAAGGGCGAGGAGCATTACCAGGTCCAGATCGGCGGCTCCGCCAGCGAGAACGCGGCGCTCGGCAAGATCCTCGGGCGGGGCTTCTCGGCAGACCAGGTGGTCGACGTCGTAGACAAGATCATCGAGACCTATCTCGAGCTGCGCGAGGATGGCGAAGCAGTTCATCGACACCTATCGCCGGATCGGACAGGATCCCTTCAAGGAGCGGGTCTATGGCACTGCTTGAGCGGCGTGAAAACGGTGCCGGGGAGATCGAGGATCGCTTCGTCCGGATCGCGGATGACGAGGGGCTGCCTGGATCCGGGGGCGTGATCGTTTCGCTCTCGCGTTTCGAGGCGGAGCGCGATGCGCTGCTGGCGCGCGATGGCGAGCTGGGTGTCTGGCTGGCCTCGGACGAGCCGCCCAAAGCGTTGGCGAACGATCTGGACCGGCTGGCGGTCGTCGCCTGTGACTTCCCCGCCTTCAGCGACGGCCGAGCCTTCTCCTACGCGCGGCTCCTGCGCGAGCGATACGGCTACAAGGGCGAGGTCCGAGCGATCGGCGAGGTGCTGCTCGAGCAGATTCCCTTCATGGTCCGCAGCGGCTTCAACACCTTCGAGGTCGAGGACGCGAGCACGCTCGCCGACTTCAAGGCCGTCTGCGAGGAGGTGCGGGTGGTCTACCAGCCGACCGGAGACGGCCAGACGACCGCGCTCCAGCGGCGACTGGGACGTTAGGCGAACAAAGGTCGAGGTCGAGGACGGATCTGCGCATGGATATCCGCAACGGGTTCATCGGTACGATCGGGAATACCCCGCTGATCCGGCTCGAGCGGGCCTCGGAGGCCACGGGCTGCGAGATCCTCGGCAAGGCCGAGTTCCTGAACCCGGGCGGCTCGGTCAAGGACCGGGCGGCCCTCGCGATCGTCGCCGATGCGGAAGCGAAGGGGCTGCTGAAGCCGGGCGGGACGATCGTCGAAGGCACGGCGGGCAATACCGGGATCGGTCTCGCGCTGGTCGGAAACGCGCGTGGCTACAAGACCGTGATCGTGATTCCCGAGACCCAGAGCCAGGAAAAGAAGGACATGTTGACGCTCTGCGGAGCGGATCTGCGCCAGGTCCCGGCGAAGCCCTACAAGGATCCGGGCAACTACGTGCACGTGTCGCATAGGCTCGCCGACGAGCTGGCCGAGTCGACGCCGGAAGGCGCCATCTGGGCCAATCAGTTCGACAATACGGCCAACCGCGAAGGGCATCGCCACACGACCGGCCCCGAGATCTGGGAGCAGACGGACGGGAAGGTCGACGGCTTCATCTGCGCGGCGGGCACGGGCGGCACGATCGCAGGCGTGGGGATGGCGCTGAAGGAACGCAATCCCGACGTCACGATCGGGCTGGCGGATCCGGAAGGCGCGGCGCTCTACCACTACTACGAGCACGGCTCGCTGAAGGCCGAGGGCTCCTCGATCTCCGAAGGCATCGGTCAGGGCCGCATCACGGCGAACCTCGAGGGCGCGCCGATCGACGTGGCCTACCAGATCCCCGATCGCGAGTGGCTCCCGATCGCCTTCGATCTGTTGAAGAAAGAGGGGCTGTGTCTCGGGGGATCGAGTGGCATCAACGTCGCCGGGGCGCTGCGCCTGGCCGAGCGGCTCGGGCCGGGCCACACGATCGTGACGATCCTCTGCGATTCGGGCACGCGCTACCAGAGCAAGATGTACAACCCCGACTTCTTGAAGCAGAAGGGGCTGCCCGTACCGGATTGGCTCTAGGGTCGGCAGTCTCTATGCACGGGCGTCGCTGGGCCTAGACTCCGCCTTCAACGAGGAGCAAGCGCGATGGCAGACTCGCAGCTCGTGCCCGATGCCGCGATTCTTCGGGCGCGCCGACAATGGCAGTACACCGGTCGATCGCGACCGACCTTCGCGGTGACCCCCGGCGCGGGGCAGGAATCGGTCTGGGACTACCCCCGTCCGCCGCGCATCGTGCCCGAAACACGCCGCGTCGAGGTGCGCTTTGGTGACGAGCTGATCGCCGACAGCATGGCCGCGGTGCGCGTGCTCGAGACCGCGAGTCCGCCGACCTTCTACCTGCCCCCTTCGGACGTGGCGGTGGCCCGGCTCGCGCCGAGCGGGGAGCGGTCGATGTGCGAGTGGAAGGGCCTGGCCCTCGACTTCGACCTCGCCGACGGGCCGGAATCCGTGGCCTGGTGCTACGAGAGGACCTTTCCGGAGTTCGCCTCGATCGCCGGCTGGTTCTCGTTCTATCCCGCGAAGCTCGATTGTCGGGTGGCAGGGGAGAGGGCTCGTCCCCAGCCCGGGGGCTACTACGGAGGCTGGATCACGGACGAGATCGTCGGGCCGGTGAAGGGGGAGCGTGGATGTATGGCGTCGTGAGGACGAGCTAGCGGTTCCGGAGGGCTGTGAGTCGAGCGAGAGTCGCGGGGAGGCCGGGCAAGGGAAAGCTGCCCGAGATCACACGGCTTCGGTTCGAGTTCGAGGCCCACCTGCAGAATCTGCAGTCACCGTCAGCACCGGGCAGGGAGCCAGCTGAATGGTCCGCTCGGCGACGCTTCCCAGGAACAAGTGCTTCGCCGATCCGACTCCGCGCGTCCCCATGACGAGCAGGTCCGCTTTCGTCTCCTTCGCACGATCGACGATGAGCTCACTCGCTGAGCCCAAAGCGAGATGCGTGGACACGTCGATCCCATCCGTCTTCGCCCGATCGCGAGCTGAAGAGGCGTGCGCGCGTGCGTACTCTGCCTCGCGGAGCGAACGATCTCACCGTATAGAGTGGTCTCCCCCGTCCAGACGATCCGCAATCCCGCCTGACCGGTGAGGAGACGGGTTCCAGCGAATCCCCAGTGTGCGTCCTCGACGCGACCCGCGGGCTTCGTATCGACTTCCAGGAAGGCGCGCTTGCGGACAGGGTACGCCTCGCCCGTCAGCGCCGACTCGTCGGCCTGCAGCTCGACGCCCTCGACCAGGATCCCATCGGCCGGGAAATGGTCACCGGCCGAAACGAGGGCGAGGTCACCGGGAACGACTTCCTCGACCGGGATGGAGAGGCGCGCGCCGTCCCGAACGACGGTTGCGCGTGAAGCGAGACGGACCCGGAGTCCCTTCGTGGAGGCCTGGGTTCGACGATGAAGAAAAGCATCCATGCCGACGAGTGGAACGAGGGTCGATAACAGCGTGAGTGACTCGGCTGTCTCGCCCAGGAATCCGTAGAGCGCGCTCGCGCCGACGAGAAACCACAACATCGGGTCTTTGGCGGTATCGACGGCCAGGTCTCGCCACGGATGCATCGGGGCATCCAGAATATCGTTCGGCCCATAACGCTGGCGTCGACGTTCGACATCAGCGCTCGAGAGACCGTGCGGCAATTCCAGAAACTCGCGGAGGGTCTCTGCTGAGATGGGTCTATGCATGCAAGTCGCGCATCCTGCAAATGACTGGGTGAGGCAGTCGATCCCCGGAATCTGTGGTCGCGCCTCAGGTGCGAGGGCCGCAGGCTCGGAAGCCGCCGTGGACTTTCTTCAGCGCCGTCGACCTGGGGCTCATTGGCGCAGATCGAGAAATCCTTCTCCTCCGCCTCGCTGGGGTGGCCGTAGGAGGTCTTCGAGCAAGAATGCCGAGAGCTCCGCTCGCCCGGCGAGTCTCGACTTTCGCGACATCGCCACCGAGTGCTGCTGAGCCGTTCGTTCGCTCTCCTCGCCGAGGCGCTTCAGAAATTTCTCTGTGCGCGTGCGCCAGACGTCTCGTTCGACGCCGAGCGCCTGGAGCGCGTGGCGCGTCTTCGCGAGCTTGCGTCCTGAGCCACGCCAGCCGAGGTACAAGCAGGCAACGGCTCCGGTGGAGGCCGCCAACAGGCCGAATCGGAAGAAGACGCGGAGGCTCCACCGCATCGTGGGCCGGTCCAGGGCGAGGTCGATCGCGCCGCCCGCCGCGATCAGGCCGACCAGCATCGTGAAGATCCATCGAAACCGGCCACTGTCATTTGTCGGACCCATCGGCTCCTCTCCTTGCGGAGTCTGCGAAACCTCTGCTCCTGCATTTGACGGATGGATCCGAGCTCATGGCGCGGCGAACGTGAGCTCAGCACACCAACCCGGAGGACTGCGTCCATGTTGCCTGATCCGCTGCACCCCGCCATCGTCCATCTTCCCATCGCACTTGCGTTGCTGGTCCCAGCTCTCGCCTGCCTGTGTCTCGCCCTGGTCTACAAGGGTCTCATGCCCTCTCGGACCTGGGCTCTCATCGTCCTCTTGCAGGCCATCCTGGCGGGCTCCGGTTGGCTTGCGCTCGAGACTGGAGAGGACCAGGAGGAACGCGTCGAGCACATCGTTGCGGAGCGCCACATCGAGACCCACGAAGAGGCCGCGGAGCGCTTCCTGATCTTCGCAGGGATCGGACTGCTTGCGTGCGGGGCGGGGTTGGCTCCTGGCCGGATCGGCAGCTGGGGTCGAATCGCCGGAACACTCGCAGCGTTCGGAGTTCTGGCGGCCGGTGTTTCTGTGGGCCACTCCGGAGGCGAGCTCGTGTACGAATATGGCGCGGCAAGCGCATACAGCGATCAGGGTCGAGCGTCGGGTGCGGCCCATCGTTTCGACGAGGATTGACGGGTACCTTCGACGTCTTTGCTGAAGCTGAATGCCACGGCGACCGCCGAGAAAGGTCCGCTATGAGACATCGCGAGCTACATCGCGTTCATCGCATCGGCTGGCTGCGAGCCGCCGTTCTCGGAGCCAACGACGGGATCGTTTCGACGGCCAGCCTCGTGCTGGGCGTTGCGGCGGCCGAGCCGACGCGTGCGGCCGTGCTGACCGCGGGGGTCGCCGGTCTGGTCGCTGGTGCGATGTCGATGGCCGCGGGCGAGTACGTATCGGTCGGCTCGCAGAAGGATACGGAGGAGGCGGACCTCCAGCGCGAACGAGTCGAGCTGATCGAGAATCCGGAGCGGGAGCACGCAGAGCTCTCGGCGATCTATGTCGCCCGCGGTGTCACTCCGGACGTTGCGAGTCAGGTTGCCGAGCAAATGATGGTGCACGATTCGCTCGCCACGCACGCGAGGGACGAGCTTGGGATCTCTGACGTGTCCACGGCGCGCCCGGTTCAAGCCGCGCTCGCCTCGGCTGGTACGTTTGCAGTCGGGGCGGCCATGCCACTGGCGGTCGCGGCGATCGTCCCGATCGGTGCGGTGATTCCAGCAGTCGCCGGCACGTCCCTGGTATTCCTGGTGGTTCTGGGCGCTTCTGCAGCGCGTGCTGGCGGGGCCAGCGCGGTGGTCGGTGCGACGCGGGTCGCGGTCTGGGGCGCACTGGCCATGGGCTTGACTGCGGCTGTCGGTCGACTGTTCGGAACCGTCGTCTAGCGAACAGCGCGACCATCGAGCCAGGGTTTTTCACGCATTACGCGCCACAGCCCACGGACGTCTCCCAGACCGGATCGCAGAGGCGGCTGTCGGGAGGGCCTTCGACCGTACGGGGTGCGCCGAGCGACGCGACTCAGGCCTTCTCCCAGAGCGTCTGGCCGTCGTCGCCCGCCCGGCTCCGAACGACGCCGTCGCGCTCGAGCTTCTTGAGGTTCGACGTGACGGATTGCGCCGCGGCCGCGTGCAGACTCTCGGGATACCCCACGTAGATCCGCTTCACCATCGACATCGGATCGCGGTCTCCGGCCTCGAGGGCGGCCAGCACCTGGCGCTCCCGGGCTCGACGATGCTCGAGGTATTCCGTGATCTTGGCGACGCCGGCCTCGATCCTCGGACCGTGCGCGGGATAGATCTGGTTGGGCGCCTCGGCGAGCAGGCGCTCGAGCGACGCCATGTAGTCGCCGAGGTCACCGGAGGTGGCCGGGATCACGGTCGTCCCGATGCCGAGTACGTTGTCACCGCTGAAGAGATTCTGCTCCTCTTCGATCACATAACAGAGGTGGTCCGGGGCGTGACCGGGCGTGAAGATCGCCCGCAGCGTGGCGCCCTCCGTCTCGACGACGTCTCCATCACCGATCGTCTCGAGCGGCCCGTCCGCGAGCGTGTCGGGGTTGTCGATCGCGATCGGCGAGACGTCGCCGCCCGGGCCGCTGAGTCCTGCGTCGGTTGGCCAGGGCATCTTGTAGACGGGGATGTCGCTGCCGAAATGGGCGCGGACCTGATTCACGCCGCCGATATGATCCGGATGGGCGTGGGTCAGGACGATGCCCTCGATCTCCCGGCAGCCGGTGCTGGCGATCGCCTCCTCGAGCACGGGCATATAGGCCTCGAGGCCGGAGCCCGTGTCGAGCAGCAGCCGCTTCCGCCCGTTGCCGACCAGATAGGTATTCGTGCCGGGTCCCGTGAACATGCTGGGGTTCTGGCCGAGAGCGACGGCGACGCGGTCCGAGAGCATCGCCACGTCGGGCAGCTCGGTCCCGCCGAGGATTTCGGGTGAGGAGTCGGCCATGTCGTGGGAACCCTTTCTGCGTACGGGCGCAGCGAGCGAGTGGGTCGTCGCCGGTGGTCGGGGGAAGCCCCTCGTCCTATCCAGAGTCGTATCAGGCGCCGGCGATGGTCATCTGCGCGATCCGGAGTGGCGGGCTGGCTGTGCGTCCGTATCGGATCAGCTCGCATCCGATGCGATCGATCTGGCCGAACATGTCTCCGAGATTGCCGGCGATCGTGATCTCCTCGACGGGATGCACGATCTCGCCCTTCTCGATCCAGAGCCCGGCCGCGCCGCGGGAGTAGTCGCCGGTGGTCGGGTTGAAGCCCATGCCGATCAGCTCGGTGACGAGCAGGCCTCGGTCGAGCTCGGCGATCATGGCTTCGAGCGTCGCACCCGAGGTGGCGTCGGAGGGCTCGAGCCAGAGATTCGTCGTGCCCACGCGCGGCGCCGAGCCCGTGCCCCGGGCAGCGCTGCCGGTCGAGGCCATCCCGAGCTTCCGACCGGCGTAGGTGTCGAGCAGCCAGGTCTGCAGGCGCCCGTTCTCGACCAGCACGTTGCGTCGGGTCGGCTGTCCCTCGCCGTCGAAGGGCTTGCTGCCGAGGCCGCCCGGGAGCAGCGCGTCGTCGATGATCGTGACGGACTCGTCGGCGATCAGCTCCCCGAGCTTACCCGCCAGGAAGCTCGACTCGCGGTAGATCGAATAGCCCGAGAGACACGAGGCCAGCTGACCGATCAGGCTCGGCGCGGTCATCGCATCGAAGATCACCGGCACCTCACAGGTCGGGACGCGCTTGCCGCCGAGCCGCCGGATGGCCCGCTCGGCCGCCTTGCGCCCGACCACCGCCGCATCCTCGAGGTCGCGGAGCCTGCGCCCCGAAGTCATCCAGTAGTCGCGTTGCATCGAGTCGCCGTCCCGCGCGAGGGGCTCCGAGAAGAGTCCGTGGGAGGCCGACTCGTAGGCGCCGAGGAAGCCGGCGCTGTTGCCGTAGACGACGCGGGCGTGGCCCGAGCTGGCCTGGCTGCCTTCGGAGTTGTCGATGCGCGGATCGAAGGAGCGCGCCGCCTGCTCGGCGCGTCGGGCATCGTCGATGCGCGCTTCGAGGGAGACGTTGCGGTCCTTCGGGTCGAAGAGGGCGAGGTCTGGAATCTCCGTCGCGAAGCCACCGTCGGGAAGACCGGCGGTCGGATCCGGAGCGGTCGCTCGGGCGAGGGCCACGGCCTCCTCCGCCATGCGGTCGATGGCGTCCCGGGCGAGATCGCTGGTCGAGACGATCGACGTCTGGCGTCCCTCTTTCGCATCGACCAGGGCTCTGATCCCCAGCCCACGGCCCTGGGCCTGCTTCACGAACTCGATCTCGTCGCCGCGGACGCGCACCTCACGATCGTCGCCCTCGACGACCAGCACATCGACCTGGCTCGCGCCCGCGCGCCGTGCGGCCTCGATCGCGTGGCTCACGATCAGCTCCATGTCGGCGGCGCTCGTCGCGCCCCGCTCATCGCTCGTCTTCACGATGCTCATCCTTCGGTGCCTCCGACCGTGAGATCGTTGACGCGGATCGTGGGCAAGCCCACGCCGACGGGCACGCCCTGGCCGTCCTTTCCGCAGGTGCCGACGCCTTCGTCGAGCGCGAGATCGTGGCCGATCGCGGTGACCCGGGTGAGGACGTCGGGGCCGTTGCCGATCAGCGTCGCCCCCTTGACGGGCGCACCGATGCGTCCGCCTTCGATGCGATAGGCCTCGCTGGCGCTGAAGACGAACTTGCCACTCGTGATGTCGACCTGGCCGCCGCCGAAGCTGACGGCGTAGAGGCCGTTGTCGACGGATTTCAGGATCTCCTCCGGATCTTCCTCGCCGGCCAGCATGAAGGTGTTGGTCATGCGCGGCAGCGGCATATGCGCGTAGCTCTCGCGGCGCCCGTTGCCCGTAGGTTCGACCCCCATCAGCCCCGCGTTCAGGCGATCCTGCATGTAGCCGACCAGCACGCCGTTCTCGATCAGGACGTTGCGTCGGGAGGGCGTGCCCTCGTCGTCGACGTTGATCGAGCCGCGGCGGCTCGGGATCGTGCCGTCATCGACGACCGTCACGCCTTCGGCGGCGACCCGTTGGCCCAGCTTGTCGGAGAAGGCCGAGGTCTTCTTGCGATTGAAGTCGCCCTCGAGGCCGTGACCGATCGCCTCGTGCAGCAGGATGCCGGGCCAGCCGGGCCCGAGCACGACGTCCATCGCGCCGGCCGGACAGGCCTCGGCCTCGAGATTCAGCAGCGCGATCCGCACGGCCTCGTCGACCAGCGTCTTCCAGCGCGCGGGATCGCGCAGCTGCTCGAGCTCGAAGCGGCCGCCCGCGCCCTGGTAGCCGACCTCTCGGCGAGCACCGTCGGCGGCCAGGACCTGGACGTTGATTCGGACCAGGGGCAGGACGTCGGCGACGCGGGTGCCGTCGCTGGCCGCCACGAGCATGTGCTTGTGCTGGCAGACGATGCTCGCCATCACCTGGCTGATCCTCGGGTCCCGGGCACGGGCGTAGGTGTCGATCTCGTTGAGCCAGTCGACCTTGGTTGCGACCGGGACGTCGGTGGGCGCGGTCGCGACGGCGTAGAGGTCGTGTCCAGCGCGGGCGGGCTTGATCTGGACCGGCGCGTGCGGCCGGGTTTCGTCGGCGATCGCCCGGGCCGTGCCGGCCGCGAGGCGGGCGCTCTCCAGGCTGATGTCGTCGGAGTGGGCGTAGCCCTGCCGCTCGCCGCGCACGGCGCGCACGCCGACGCCCTGCTCGAGGTGCCGATCTCCCGACTTCACGAGACCCTCTTCGAGGGAGACCGAGTCGGTCGTCGTGTACTCGAAGTAGAGATCCGCGTAGTCGACCTGGCGCTCGAGGGCGGTGTCGAGGGCGATCGCCAGGCTCGAATCGTTCAGGTCGAAGCGATCCTGGAAGAAGGAGAGGGCGCGTTCGGAGACGCTCATGGTTGCAGGAGCCTTTCTGGGTTGGCCGCGGCGCGTCGCCTTCAAGCCCGCGGCGTCGTGGCTTGGAGAGTAGCGGCGGGAGCCGCGCCGGACGCCCCGAGCAGCAGATCGGCCAGGGAAGCCGGACCACCGGCCTCGCGCACGTCGAGCACGCGCAGGCCATGTGCCGCGATCTCCGCCAGGATCTCGGGCGCGTCGTCGCCGACATACAGCAGCGCTTCGAGAGGCAGCCCGACCGCTGTGCCCACGGCTTCGAAGAGTGCCCGATCGGGCTTGGCGCGAGCGGCTCGGGATGGGATCAGGATGTCATCGAAAAACTGTTTGAGGTCGATTGCTTCGAGGATTTGTGGAAGGCGATGGTCGAAGTTGCTGACCACGAAGAGCCGGCTGCCCCGATCGCGTAGCCGGGCCAGCAGCTCGGGGATCCCCGGCCTGGGCCGCCAGGCGTCCGCGCCGGCATAGAAATCGAAGAGCGCCTGCGCGAAGGCCCTGAAATCGTCGAAGCGGACGGTGCTGTCCGTGGCCTGAAAGGTCTGGCGGATGCGCTCGAACCACCAGTCGACCTCATGCGCGCAGCGCTCCTCGAAGCTTGCCCCATCGAGTCCGCGCGCGGGCGCGTGCCGCAGGATCCGTCGGAACGCGTCGTCGAGTCGCCAGGCCGGCAGATCGACCCCGGCCTCGAGAGCGAACCGACGATAGGTCTCGCCGACGCTCTGCGTCGTCTCGATCAGGGTGCCCGTCGCGTCGAAGCAGATCGTCGGGGTCGTTTCCGAGCGGGTCACGGAGCGCTCAAGCCTCGCGGTCGGGCCCGGCCGGGGCCTTCCGCGCCGAGGCGACGAAGCTGGCGGGCAGGTCGCGGCTTGCGTCGGAGGGGTACTCCTCGACGCGCGGGGGCTCGAGGCCGGCCGCGTCGATCCATTTGCGCAGGGTCTCGGGCTCGAAGCCCAGCCACAGCAGACCGAGCTCCTGCTGCATCCATGCATGATCGTGCAGCAGGAAGTCGACGAGCACGACCTGGCCGCCGGGGCGGACGACGCGCGCCATTTCGGCGATGGCCCGGGCGGGGTCGGCGAGCGAGTGCAGCACCATGTGCGCGAAGGCGGCGTCCACGCTCGCGTCTTCGAGGGGCAGCGCGTGGGCGTCGCCGCTGCGGAACTCGAGTTTCCCCTTGGCCTGGTCGCGCACGGCCCGCCACTTCTCGCGCGCCGCTTCGAGCATGCCCTCCGACTGGTCGAGGCCGATGACGTCGAGGCCGAGGCCCGCGAGCTCGAGGGCCAGCACGCCGGTGCCCGTGCCGATATCCGCGACGCGCAGCCCGGGCGGCACGAGGGCCGCGGTGGCTCGGGCGCGCAAGAGGTCGTCGCCGAAGACGATGCGCAGCGCGTCCCACTCCGGCCCGACGGCGTCGAAGAAGCTGCGTCCGCTGGTCGCTCTCGCCTTGCGCGCCGCCAACGTACGGCGCAGCAGCGTGTCGTCGCGCTCCGCCGTCGGATCGCCCGCCAGGCTCTCTCTCGCGAGCATCCAGGTATCGCGCCACGGGCCTTCTTCCGGGAGTGACAGTCGATAGGCCACGAAGGTGCCGTCCCGGCGATCACTCAGCAGGCCCGCCTCGCGCAGGATGGCCAGGTGACGGGACACGCGCGACTGCGCCATCGACAGGATGCTCATCAGCTCGCCCACGATCAGCTCCTCCTGCTCGAGCAGGCGAAGGATGCGCAGCCGGGTCGGGTCCGCGAGGGTCTTGAAGGCCTTCTGGAGGGCTTCGGCGGCCGGTGTGGTCATCGTCCCCCCCCGACCGTCGTGATCCTGGGTGCGTCGATCGTGCCGCTCACCCGGATGTCGGCCTCGCCATCGGGCGAGAGCAGGAGGCCCGCGCCGGGCGCGAGCTGTCGCAGGGTGCGGTCGTGGATCACCAGATGGCCCGTCATGTCGAGCGGTGGAGATTGACTGCGATGCACGAGACCGATCTCGCCGCTGAGCTCGCCCTCGACCACCTCACCCTCGAGCACGACGGAATCGATCCGGGTCGCGCCACTCTCGAGGATCTCGATCCCGCCGCGCGCACCGGTGAACGGGATCGCCAGCGGCAGCTGCGTCGACTGGATCGTGAGATTCGGGCTCTCGAAGTCCACGCGTCCCTGGAGCGTGCCGTTCGGGTCGAGCGCCACATCGGCATCGGCTTCGATGCGACCACTGAGGCGGACGCCCGTGGCGTCGAGGCGCAGCGGCAGGCGATCGATTTCCACCTCGCTCACGCGGCCCCGATAGGCCGGCTCGCCGCCGAGCCGAAGCACGCCGTCGACGTCGCCGAGCCCTGTCTGCGCCCAGACGCGCAACGTGGGGTCGCCGCCCAGCCAAGAGGTCGAGAAGCGCGGCGCGATCTCGAGCTCCCGGAGGAGCACGCGATCGACCGCCGGATGCTCGATCGTGACCCCCCGTGCGCGCAGCACCGGGCCACGGGCCGTGAAGGCCGGCGCGAGATTCGGGACATCCACGCGCGCACCGCTCACGCGGCTGATCTCCCAGGCGATGCGGCGCCCGAGGCTGTCCCAGGGAAAGAGCAGGACGAGGAAGAGCAGAAGCAGCAGCGCGGCCAACGGAATCGCGATTGCGCGGGGCAGGCCGGCCGAAGGGCGGCTCGCGTTGGATGCGTTGACGTCGGACACGGGCGGTACTCTACCGGGATTGGCGGTCGATTGCCGGGTTAGGCGACCCCGGAAGCGGCGCGTGCCCGCCGGGCCAGCGCGACACGCCGGACCTCTGCTCCAGCGCGCGGGAGGGCACGACGTCGGGGATCAGGGGCATGGCTCACGAGAGGGGCTTGAATCCCGAGACCGAGAACGTGACGTCGATCAGGTCGCCGCCGTCCGCACCGTCGTCGCGCGCGCGACCCGGGCGGCGCTTCACGCGCAGGCTCTTGACCGACAGCGGCTGCTCGGCGCGTTCGATGCTCGACAGATAGTCGACGGCCTGCCGGAGCGTCACGTTCTTCAGGCTGACCTCGACCTTCGTCTCTTCGTAGCGCTCGCTCTCGCCGGATTGACGCTTCTCCATCGAGCTCGGCTTCACCCCGGCGCGCGCCGCCAGCGCCTCGAGCAACGTCAGGAGGTTCTGCTGCGAGCGGGCTGCCTGGATGCGCTCCTCGACCTCCGCGAGGCGCCCATGCAGCCCGTCCCAGTCCCGCTTCATGCGCTCCACCATCCGCAGCTGGCGCTCGGCGTCCTCCGCCGCCTGGGCCGCATTGTCCCGCGCAGAGCGGATCGGCATCACGATGCCCACCAGGATCAGGGTGAGCGCGAGCGCGCCCCCCGCGATCGCGACGAGCACCCGCTCGCGCGGGGCGAGGCCATCCCAGACCACCTGGATCCGTCCGAGCCACTCGTTCATCCCGCGCCCCCTGGCGGCGCCAACGGGATGTTGACGTTGAAGCTCACGCCCCCCGTCTTGCGATCGGTCTTGATCGAGCCCGCGACCTCCGCGGCCTCGAAGGGGCTGGTCCCGGAGAGCGCGGCGGTCAGTCGATCGGCGGCTTCATAGCCCTCGGCGTCGACGTCGAGCCGGATCACGTTGCGGTCGATGTTGACCTCCGTGACACGAACGTCGAGATCGGTCGGGATCGCCTGTGAGAGCTCGGCGAGAAGCGCGAGGGCCGATCGGTTCCCGCTGTACAGACCGAGGAACTCCGCCCGCTCCTCCGCCGCGGCCAGCTCGCTGCGCAGCGCGCTGGCGGGATTGGCCGGAGGCGTGGTGCGATCCGGGAAGGCTTCGGCGTAGAGCTGCGCGGCGGCGCGCTCGTGGCGGTCGGCCCGACGATGTTCGAGGAAGATCGTCGTGATCGTGCTGACCAGCAGCAGCGCGACGAGCACGCCGGCGAGCGTCGCCGTCGGACGCAGCTCGCGCGAGAAATACGCCGAGTAGTCCTGGCGGAAGGCGAGGTCGCCCTGCCGGAAATTCATGCGCGTCACGCTCTCTCCCGAGAGTCGCAGCGCGAGCGCGAGCGCCGGACCGAAGAGCACCGGATCGACCCCTTCGACGAGATGGGCGTGGCTCGAATCGGTCGGCATGCGCAGGCGAGAGGTCTCGAGGCCCGTGCGGCGAGCCAGCACCTCGTCGATACGATCGAGCCGGGCGCTGCCGCCCACCAGGGTGAGCTTGGCTTCGCGCGCGACCGGCCCCTGTCCCTGTCGCGCCTCCGCTGCCTCGAGGGCGCGCATGGCCTCGCGGGCGATGCGATCCACGACGGCGGTGATACCGGGCGAGGCGACGCCACCCTGAGCGGCTGCCTCACCGAGGGAGGACGAGGCACCGGGCCGACCGAGCACTCCGCCTTCGCATTTGCGTTGCTCTGCGTCCTCGAAGGAGAGTCCCCGCTCGCTCATCAGCGCTTCGGTCATCGCCTTGCCTGCGATCGGGATGCTGCGGGCGAGGGCCGGACGGCCGTCGATCAAGACGCAGAAGGTGGTCTTCTCGTGTCCGATGTCGACGATCAGTCGGAAGCCGTCCAGCTCGAAGATCGGCGCGAGGTTCGCGAGCACGAGCCCCTCGGCTTCGAGGACCTGGGGCTCGACGCCCGCTTCGATGAACGCGTCGAGCGCTGCGCGGACCTGGTCGCGCATGGCGAGGGTCGCGGCGACGACGCCATGGGTGCGGTCGCCGGAGAGCAGATTCCAGTCGACCAGGATGTCTTCGAGGTGGAAGGGCGTCTCGGCTTCGATCTCGAATGGAATCGCCTGGTCGAGTCGCCGGGAATCGGAGAAGGGAAACTCCAGTCGCCGCGTCGAGAGCTGTCGCGCGGGCAGGGCGCAGGCCACCTGGTCGGTCGGCAGGTGATGCATCGCGATGAAGCGACCCAGGTGGTCGGAGATCGGCGCGTCCGCGTCGACGCGAGGATGAATGCGAAACTGCCCGGGGGCCAGGCTGCGCGGGGACACCTTCAGCTCGACGGCCTTGATGCCATGGCTGCCCATGTCCAGACCGAGCACGCTTCGCTCGAATAGCGCCGCCATCGCCTCGGTTCTTCTCCTCGTCCGGCCCGTGGGCCCGCCGATCCTGCCGGCTCGTCTCGTCGTCCGTTCTTCTTTTCGGCGATTGTCGCCGAAGCCTGTGACTTGCATGCGGCAGGAGCCCGCTCGGAGCTAGTCGTTGCCCCGCAGGCGGCGCCAGGATAGCAGCTGCGGGCCCGGCGTCGGGCGGGTGTCATAGATCGCCTCGAAGCGTCGTGTGATGTCGCCCACCTGCGCTGCGGCCACCACGCGAAAGACCGTCGGCTGTGCGGGCAGGGAAGCCTCGGGATAGATGCTGCCGTTTCCGAGGTCGCCGTTGCCGACCTCGCTGCGCGTGACGCAGCGTGGGTCCGCCCCCTGGTCGTCGCACACCAGCTTGCCCTTGTTCCGCAGCCGGATCAGATCCTCCGCGAGCTTGTCGTCGATCAGCCGGCGGTTGCCGCTGGTTCCGCTGTACACGAGCTTGAGGACCCAGGGTGGCGCGCGGTTCAGGTTGATACCGGCCGAGCCCGCGATCGGATGCACCGTGACGTAGTGGCGCAGCTCCTCGAGCAGCGCGGGGTCGACGTCTTCGACGAGTCCGAGCTGGTCGACCGAGACGAAGGGCTGATTCCAAGCGCGGTAGGGCGGGTCCTGACGGCGGTAGTACTCGTCCTCGCTGCGGCCGTCGATCGCCGTCGAGTCGCTGTCGATGAAGTCGAGGATGTTCCTGGCGATGCGATCCGTGTCGTAGTTGCGGTCTTCCGCGCTGCCCTCCATCCCGTCGACGACGGCTTCGAGGACCGCCGCAAGATATTCGACGGCCTCGTCGTCCTCGGAGAGGCCGTCGCCTTCGTCGCGATCGGGCTCGGGCTCCTCGTCGAGGGGCGCGGCATCCTCCTGATCGCCGGGATCCTCGGGCGCGACCAGCGCATTCAGGTTGAGCTTCGCGCCCTCGTCCTCGATCTCGATGCGAAGCGTCCGCCCGCCCTCGAACTCGATCGGGACGCGGCCGATGCCCTGCCAGAGGGCGTCGAGCGCGGTGGCGCCGCCGGTGCCGCCGCCGGGCAGCTGGAGCGTCGGCGGGGACGAATCATCGGCGGGAGGCGCCCCTGCGTTTTCGCCCTGCAGCTGCTTGGCGCGAACGACCGCGACCAGTGCCTCTGCGATGCGTAGTCCGCCCTTGGCGAGCGCGTCGGCCTCGGCCGCATCGATCCGGTTATGACTGATCGTGGTGTCGATGATCGCGCGGCGCTGGAAGGCGTAGACCGCGGTGATCAGCGCGAAGATCATCACGAGCACGATCGCCAGCACGATGCCGCGCTCGCGTCGATCCGGCAGCTCGGGCGACGCGCTCATCATGGCAGCGACCCGCAGGCGGGATCGGCCTGGGTCGCGAGACTCGGCCAGTCCCGCGTGATGTCGGACCAGCAGGTCGTGTTCGACGCTGCGAGGGCGTCGCAGAGCTCGTCGTCGCCATCGCAGTCGCTGTCGAGCAGCGCCACGAACCAATCGTCCTCGCCCAGGGCGAGGCAGTCGTCGACCGTCGCGCACGCGGCCCCCTCGCGACCGGCGCGCGCGAGCTCGATCAGGGCATTCACGTCGATGGGGCGATGCATCGGCACGCTGACGTGCCGCACGTGCGCCTCGTTCGGAACCTGCAGCGCGTCGCCCTCGGCCTCTCCGGGGCGGGCGTCGCGGAACAGCGAGAGCCGGATCTCGGCGGCGATCGGAAGCGGGGCGTTCGAGGCCGTGAAGGTCGAATCCCACTCGTCGACGGTGGCCCCGTCGGCATCCAGGAAGACCACCCCGAAGTCGGCGACACCCTCGACGACGCGAGCCGAGCGGGGATCGTCGGGATCGGGATCCCCGGCATCGGGATCATTCGGGGGTCGCGTCGAGCGCCAGCGCCAGAGCGTGAAGCTCGGTTCGATCTTCTCGTCGTCCGCTTCCTCTTCGACGAGGAAATACACGACCTCGACCCAGGTCGACGCGTGCTCGCCGAGATTCCCGCGCGCGACGTTCTGCGTGGCGAAGCGCAGGAAGGTCGATCCGAGCGGACCCGTCCGATCCGCCAGAAAGACCCAGGGATGCTCCCGAGGCGAACGGTTCTCGGGGCGCGACAGGAAGATCGCGCCTTCGAGGTCCTGGGCGATCAGATCGAGGGTGGCCGCGGCGGTCGTCTGCACGCGCATCAGCTCGCTGGCCGCATCCCGCTGGCGGCCGTTCTCGACGAAGATGCCGGTGACGAAGACCAGGATGATCGTCATCACGAAGAACGCGCCGACGACTTCGACCAGCGTGAAGCCCGCGCTCGGCGCCGCTCTCATGGCCTCGTCCCCGTGTCGCTCGGAAGCTGGGGCAGTGCCTGCGAGTCCTCTCCCGCCTCCGCGAGGCCCGCTTCCGCTCCGGCGGCCTGGAAGAGCTCGGGCAGGGCGGCGCGGGCGCCCTCCCAGTCGAAGCCATAGGTCGTTCGACGGATCGATTCGGGAAGCGCTCCCTCGATCCATTCGACGCGCACTTCGTAGCGCCGCAGGAACTGATCGACGCCGGGCGCTTCGCTTGCCAGGATGCTGCCCACGCCCGAAGCGACCGGGCCCGGCCCCCCCGTGTCGCTGCCCGCGCTGGCGCCGATCGGGCCGGCGCCGAAGTCATCGATTGCCGGCTCCGAGTAGACGCGGATCGCGAATCGATCCCGGGTCTCCTCCTTGTCCTCGGGCGGCGTGCGCTGGGTGTTGAAGAAGGACTCGAGCAGCGCGACCTCCTGCTCGGCGATCAGGCTCGCTTCGAGCCGGCTGGCGGAGAGGCCCGCCTGACGTACGGCACTCTGGCTCGTGCCGATCAGGACGGTCACGACCATCGCGAAGATCATCGCCGCGGCCAGCACCTCGAGCAGCGTGAAGCCCACCGTCCTGACGGAGCGCCGAGCGGCGCCTGGTCGGATCACGATCGGGCACCGCCCGCACGCACGTGGACGCGGTCGAGGATCGGTTCGATCTCGAGCGTCACGTGTTTGTCGTCGGCGTCGGCGATCTCGAGCCGCGCCGCCTCGGTCGTGCCGTCGACGTAGAACACGATCGGATAGTCCCCGCCCTCGATCCAGCCGGAGGCGCCCTCCACGCCGACGAAGTAGAGCGCGTCGTCGAGCCAGTGGACCTTGCCCATGCGTGAGCTGGGAATCGGGAAGTAGTCCCGCTCCTGGACGCGGGGCGGGAGGAGGTCGATCGGGGCTTCTGCCTCGCTGTCCCCGCCCATCGCTTGGTCGCCGAACGCGAAGGCGCTCGAGTCGTCGCCGACCGCCGAGGTGGCCCGCTCCTCACTGACGAACCACTCGATCTGGTAGCCCCCGTCTTCGAGGTTGATCAGCAGGCGGTGTGGGACGCCGGTCATGATGGCGCGCTGGCGAGCGAATCGCAGACTCTGCGCGATGCTCTCCGCTTCGCTCTCGAGCGGGTCCCAGCTCGAGCCGCCGAGCCTCGGGATGCCGATCGCGAAGACCATCGCGATGATCGCGACGACGGCGATCATCTCGATCAAGGTGAAGCCCGCGCGAGCGGCGGCGCCGGGTCTTCTCTGTCGTTCCGGTCGTTGGCTCGGGAGGTCTTGGCTCATCCAGGTGGCTCGGTTGACGCGCGGGGAGGGCTTTCGCCGGGGCGGGGCCGGGCGAAAGCGATCGCTCGCGCCGCGCTCGCGCGCTCAGGCGTCGCCGCCCGTGTCCCAGTTCACGATGTCGTCGCCGCCCTCGACGCCGTCCGGTCCGTACGACCAGAGGTCGAAGGAGTACGGGTTGTGCTCGCCCGGCGCGCGGTACTGGATCGGCTGGCCCCAGGGATCCTCGAGCGAATCGCGCTTGGTGTAGCCCTCGGGGTTGTAGTCGCGAGGGAGCGGCGGCGCGGTCGGCTCCTGGACCAGCGCCTCGAGCCCCTGGTCCGTGGTCGGGAAGCGCCGGTTGTCGAGGCGGTAGAACTCCAGCGCCTGCTCGAGGCGATTGATCTGCAGCTCGGCGTTCTTCTTCTCGGCGTTGCGCAGCTGGCCGGAGATTCCGACAGCGAGCGTCGCCATCAGCATGCCCATGATCACCACGACCGCCATGATCTCGATCAAGGTGAAGCCGCGCTCGCGGCGCGAAGCAGGGCTCGCCCCGCCGACGGTCGGTTCGGGCCGATCGCTGTCGGAGGTCTGGGTCATCTCAGCGAGGGAAGGATTGTCCAGTGTCATCGAAGCTCTCCGGGGAGTGTCGTCATGGATGTGGAGGAGGGCGGAGGTGAGAGGATACTCGACCTCCGTTGGTTCTAGCCGATGCTTTCGGTGAGCTGCAGCATTGGCATCAGGACGGCCATGATGATGATGCCGACGATCCCGACCATGACCAGGATCAGCACCGGCTCGAGCAGCGAGGTCAGGCGGGAGACGCTGGTCTCGACCTGCTCTTCGTAGGTGTCCGCGACCTTGATCAGCATCCCCTGGAGGTCTCCCGAGCGCTCTCCCACCTCGACCATCGTCGTCACGAGCGGCGGGAACTGCCCGCTGGCGCGCAGCGGAGAGGCCAGCGTGGCGCCCTCGAGGATGCTCTCCCGCGCCGCATCGGCGGCCTGCTCGAAGACGGCATTGTTGGAGACATGGCGGGCGATCGTGAGGGCCTGGACGATGTTCACGCTGCTGGCGAGCAGCGAGCCCAGGGTGCGCGTGAAGCGCGCGATGGCGAGGAATCGGATCACCCGCCCGACGACCGGAAAGCGCAGCCAGAAATGGTCGAGGGCCGAACGACCGCCCTCGGTGCGCGCGACGGCGCGGTAGGCCATGGCGAGGCCGATGCCGATCAGGATCAGCAGCCACCAGTAGCCCCGCAGCAGGTCCGAGCTGCCGATCACCATCTTGGTGTACCAGGGCAGCTCGAGGTCCTGGGAAATCAGCAGCTCGGTGATCTGAGGCAGCACCATCGTCACCATCACGCCGACCACGACCCCCGCGAAGAGCAGCATGAAGAGCGGGTAGGTCAGGATCGACAGCACGCGGTTGTTCAGCCGGACCTGGTCTTCGAGATAGTCGGCGACGCGCGCCAGGACCGCCTCGAGCGCGCCGCTGGCCTCGCCGGCCCGGACCATCGAGACGTAGAGGTTGTCGAATTTCCCCGTCGAGACGAGCGCGTCCGCCAGCGACGCGCCTTCGTTCACCTTGTCGCGGACCTTGGCGATCACGCCCTTGAGGCCTCGATGCTCGGTCTGCTGGACGAGCGCCGAGAGCGCTTCGACGAGCGGCACGCCCGCGGAGACCAGCGTCGCCAGCTGGCGGGTGGCCATCGCGCGCTCCATCGGGGGGATCCGCTGCGGGAGCTTCAGCTCGACGTTGAAGCGGCTGGCGGGGGCGCCGGTCTTCGTTCTCGGTGTCGTGGCCCCATCGGTCTCGGAGATCTCGGTCAGGAAGACGCCCGCCGAGCGCATCTGCGCCCGGGCGGATCGCTGACTCTCGGCGCTGATCGTGCCTTTGGTCGGCTTGCCCGCTTGGTTGACACCTTTATAGGCGTAGACCGGCAAGTACTCTCTCCGTTCTCAATCGCGATCCATCCCGGGCCGTGCTCGAAAGCCTAGACCTGGGCTGCGCTGCCTTCTTCTTCGGTGGCGCGGATGACCTCGGAGACCGATGTGATCCCGGCCAGCACCTTGCGCGCGCCATCGGCTCGCAGCGTTCCCATGCCCTTGCGCGTGGCGGCGGCCTTGATCGTCTTCGAGTCGACGTTCTGACTGACCAGGCCTCGGATCTCGTCGTCGATCGTCATCAGCTCGAAGATGCCGATCCGGCCGCGATAGCCGGTATGGCTGCAGGCTGCGCAGCCGACGCCGCGATACAGCGTGATCGCCCGCTCGGGCGGCTTGATGCCGATCTCGCGGAGCTCCTCGTCCGTCGGGGTATAGGCTTCGCGACATTCCTTGCAGAGCACGCGAACCAGCCGCTGGGCCAGGACGGCCACCAGAGAGGAGCCGACCAGGAAGGGCTCGACGCCCATGTCCACCAGCCGGGTGAGCGCGCTGGCGGCGTCGTTCGTGTGCAGGGTCGAGAGCACGAGGTGACCGGTCAGCGACGCCTGGATCGCGATCTCAGCCGTCTCCTTGTCTCGGATCTCGCCCACCAGCACGACGTTCGGGTCCTGCCGCAGCACGGCTCGCAGTCCGGTCGCGAAGGTGAGCTTGATCTTCGGGTTGACCTCGATCTGCCCCACGCCTTCCTGCGTGATCTCGACCGGGTCTTCGATCGTGATGATGTTCTTGTCGGGACCGTTGATGGTGGCGAGCGCGGCGTGCAGGGTGGTCGTCTTGCCCGAGCCGGTCGGTCCCGTGACCAGGAAGATGCCGTTGGGCCGTCGCACGATGCGATCGAGCGCCGTGAGCTGGGTCTTGTTGAAGCCGATCTTGCTGAGGTCGAGCAGCTCCTGGGTGTCCGGTAGCAGTCGCAGCACCAGGCGTTCGCCGTGGGCGACCGGCACCGTCGAGAGCCGCACGTCGTAGTCGCGTCCCGCGATCTTGAGCCGGATGCGTCCGTCCTGAGGGAGTCGCTTCTCGGCGATGTCGAGCTTGCCCATGATCTTGATGCGCGAGGCGATCGCGGCCTGGAGGGCCCGGGGCAGCGGCTTCATCGGCTCGTAGAGCACGTCGTCGATCCGGAATCGCACCCGGATCTCGTGCTCGAAGGGCTCGATGTGGATGTCGCTCGCCCGCTCCTTGACGGCGTGCTGCATCATCGAGTTCACCAGTCGGATGATCGGCGCGTCGTCGGTCGACTCGAGCAGATCCTGCGGCTCGTGGGAGAGCTCGGTCGCGAGCTTGTCGAGATCGTCCTCGGCCTCCTCGGCGATCTGATCCGTGGAAGTGACGCCGCGGTCGTAGGCGAGATTGATGGCGTTCAGGATCACCGACTCGCGGGCCAGCACGATCTCGATCTCCGCGCCGCCGAAGAGCAGATGCAGGTCGTCGAGCGGCGCCGTGTCCAGGGGGTCGGCGACCGCCACACGGAGCAGATCTGTCGGCGACGCGCGCCAGGGGCAGGACCCGATGTTGTTTGGCGAAGCCGATGGGCACGGCCTTCAGGAGGGTCTCGTCGATCTCGCTCGGGTCGATCGCCGACACCACGGCCAGACCCTGCTGGGAACCCAGGGCGTGGAGTACTTCGTCGGCGTTCAGGAAGCCCTCTTCGACCAGCACGTCGGCCAGGCGTTCGTGGCTCTGGGTCTGTCGAAGGCGTGCCTGCTCGAGCTGCTCGGGCGTCAGCCGGGTCTCTCTCACGAGGATCTCGCCGAGGTCGAGGCTCTCGGCGAAGCCTCGCTCCGTCGCGTCGACGAAGCTCTCGACGCTCATTCCGACTCTCCGCGCAGGATCGTGACGGAGGTCTGATAGCCGTAGGCCGCGTCGAGGGTCTGCGCGGCGCGATCCGCCTCCCAGAGATCCTGGAAGGGACCGACCTGGATCGTGAAGACGATCTGGCCGTCCGACTCGTTCGAGACCAGCGTTCCGTCGTAGCCCGCGTCGACCAGCGTCATCAGCGACTCGGTCGCCTCCCCCTCGTCGAGGAAGGTCGCCACCTGGACCGAATAACGTTGGGCGCTGGCGGCCGCCCGGCGATCTTCTTCGGCTTCGCGATCGGCGCGAGCCTGGGTGCGCTTCTCCTCTAGCTCGCGCATCCGATCGATCGGGTAGCGCTCCGCGTGAAGCGAGAGCTCCTCCGCAACCGCGAAATCCCGGCCCGACTTGGAGCGTTCCCAATTCTCGAGCTCCGCGAAGTCCTTGCTGTCGCCCAGGCGATCCTCGAGCTCCAGCCGCTTCCTGATCGTCTCGCGCTCGAGGTCCTCGGCGCTGCGGATGATATGTGGTGTCAGGAAGATCAGGAGGTTCGTCTTGCGCAGCTCCTCGGTTCGCGTCTTGAAGAACCAGCCGAGCCAGGGAATGTCGGAGAGAAAGGGGACTCCCGTGACGTTCTCTGTGTAGGTCTCGTCGATCAGGCCACCGACCGCCACCGTCTCGCCGTCGTTCACGACGACGGTGTTCTCGATCTTGCGGTTGCTGAGCGAGGCGCCGACCTCGGACGGGTCACCGACGCCGGGGATCGTGGTGACCTCGGTGATCTCC
Organism: uncultured delta proteobacterium; assembly: GCA_963698485.1. Taxonomy (GTDB): domain Bacteria; phylum Myxococcota_A; class UBA9160; order UBA9160; family UBA4427; genus UBA4427. Next base: position 31,824 of record CAVORA010000025.1, read on the forward strand.
TGGAAGATGTTCAGACGCAGCGTGTCGCCTTCGCTGATCTGGGGTGTGACGCGAAGGGTGACGCCGATGTCCTGACGCTCGACGTTCACGGCCTGGCTGAGGTTGTCGCCACCGGTCGCGGCCTCGGTTCGGCCGGTCACGATCGGAATGTTGTCGCCGATGATGATCTCGGCCTCCTCGTTGTCCGAGGTGAGGATGTGCGGGGCGGAGACGATGTTGATGTCGTTGTCGCTGGCGGTCGCGTTGACCTTGATGCCGATGCTCTTGCCGTTGCTGTCCGGCGAGTAGAAGCCCTCGCGGCTCGGGTCGAAGGCGTCCCGGGCGTCCTGGAAGGAGCCACTGCGCGCGACCTGGGCGAGGGCGCTGCCGCCCGGGATGAAGGCGGCGCCGGTCTGGAAGAGCAGGTCGGTGTCGCCGTTGATGATGCGATAGGCGATGTCGAAACCGAGGCTCAGGTTGTCGGTCACGTCGACCTCGACGATCAGCGCCTCGACCAGCACCTGGGGACGCGACACGTCGAGCTTCTCGATCACCTTCTTGAGGGTTTCGTAGCCTTCCTTGCTCGCCTTGATGACGAGTGCGTTGGTCGCCGCGTCGGCCGTGACCGTGATGCCCTCGTCGAGGGGTGTGACGGCCGAGCGGATGCTCTGGGTCGCGTTCGACGCCGCCCCGGGTAGCGATGAGCGCGAGCCCCCACCGCCTGCCGATCCGACCAGCGAGTTGAGCGTCTCGGAGAGCTCCTCGGCATCGGCGTGTCGCAGGTAGTAGACCTGGATGCGACCCTCGCCGGTGACCGGGATGTCGAGCTTCTCGACCAGCTCGCGAATGTCGGAGAGCTGCTGCCGCGAGGACAACACGAGCAGCGAATTCGTGCGCTCGTCCGGCAGGATGCGCACCGTAGGCCCGATCGCGCCGGCCCCGTCCGTGGCGCCGGTTGCGGCGGGTGTCGCCGTTCGGCGCCGCGAGCGCGCGCGGCGCTGGGCTGCCGTCCCGCCGCCCGCCGCCGAGGCGACCTCCGCGCCATAGATCTCGGACAGCTGTTCGGCGAGCGTGTTGGCGTCCGCGAACTCGATCTTGAGCACCGCCAGCTCCTGGCGATAGCTCTCGACGTCGATGGCATCGAGGATCGAGAGCAGGCGGCGGATATTGCTCTCGCTGTCCGTGACGATGATCGTGTTGGTCGCCTCGTAGGCGACGAGGGACGCGTCCTTCGAGATCAGCGGCTTGATCGTCTGGGTGATCGCCTCGGCGTCGATGAAGCGGAGCGGCACCAGGCGCGTGACGAAGCGATCCCGATTGGGAGAGGGGCGGTTGTCCTTGATCGTGTCGACGCTCGACTCCTTGATGTCGCGAATCGGCAGGATCTTGTAGGTGTTGCCCGGCCCGAGCACGAGCGAGAAGCCCTTCACCTTCAGCACCGACTCGAAGACCGCGAACGCCTGGTCGACCGTCACCTCCGTCGGGGAGACGATCGTCACGCGTCCGCGGACGCGGTCGTCGTAGATGAAGTTGTATCCGGTCATGCGCGAGATCGTGTCCACGACGACCGGGAGCTCGACGTCGCTGAAGTCGAGCGAGACCAGCTCTTCCTGGGCGTCCTGGGTGCTGGCGCCGCGCTGGGCCTCGACGGCGCCGGCGACGAGCAGCACGATCAGCGCGGCCATCAGCCCGAAGAGCCCGCCGATCGGTGTCATCCGGTGGATGCCAGCGGACCGCTTGGCGACGTCTTTGGTTCGTGTCTGGCGGAGAGGACGCACGCTAGGGCTGCTCCATGATGTCGCTGGCGGAGGCGGAGAGGATCACAGCTTCGGTGCCGCGGCGCGCCGCGACGCTGATTTCGTCGGCGGTGGCGAACTCGTCGAAGATCGCGCTGGTCGCTTCGAGTCGGTCGATCACGATTCCGTTGACCTCTGTGATGATGTCGCCGTTTTGCAGCCCGACCTTCTCGAAGACGCTATCGGACTTGATGGCGTCCACCTTCATGCCCTGCATCTCACCGGTGTCGTCGTAGAAGGGCACGATTCGCGCGGAGGAGAGGATCTTCGACAGTCCCTGTCCGTCGTCGCCGTTGAGCTCCTTGAGTCGATCGTTGAGAGTCTGCCGATTGGCGGGGGGGGTGCGCCGCGCCTGGCGAGGATTTCGCTTCGGGACGGGTCGGATCGCGTTGGGGTCGTCCTCGTGCAGGGCGAGCTCTTCCGGCTTTCCGGCATTGTCCAGGATGATCCGCGTGCGCTGGATCGCGCTGACCCTGACGCGATTCAGGCCGGCTTCGGTCAGGCGGTCTCCCACCGCGAGGACCAGATGCTTGCGCGACTTCTCATCCTCCACGGCCGCGCGGGATCGTGCTTCATTCGAGGAGGCGGCGGTCCCGAGCAGGCGGAGGGGCAGCTTGGTCGCCTCGAGGGGAAGATCCTGCTCCTCGGTCTCGACGATCTGGGCCTCCCCGGCGAGCTGCGCGCCGAAGAGGTTGCGTTCGAGGATGACGGAGGGGGCCACGGCGCTGACCTGCCCCGTGGATTCGGGGCGGGTCGCAGCGGGTTGGATCACTGCGGGCTCGAGCGCCGCAGCGCCGACCTCGGTCACGACGTCCGCGACCAGGTAGGAGCTGGCTCCCAGAAGCACGACGTTGAGCGCCTTGATTAGCCAGGGACCCATTCCCGCTCTTCGTCCTCCATGCCGCGTGCGGCTCTCAAAGCATCGGGGACCGATCGCGGGTGCCCGGCTCGGCTGCTCTGCCCGGCCCGTCACGTCCACGTGCCGAGGCCACTCGAGCGGCTGTCCCGAGCCGGCGCAATATAGCCGGACCCAGGATTCATCTCCATTCAAACCATCGGAAATTCAGGCGGTTACTGGAGATGTTTCATAACTGTCACCGGCTTAAAATCGGCTGCGCCGCCGACCCCTCAATGGACCCCGGCTGCAGATCGGGGGTTCTTGCGGGCGGGTGCTCCAGAACGTTCGAAGATCAGGGGGGATCCTCCCGCGATTCCCCCTGGATCGGCGTGCCGGGGGTCACAGATCCCGAAGGAGCGCAGGAAAAACCGCCTCTCGGATTGACATCGGGATCCGCGGCCCGAGGTTCGAGGCCGAATTCAAGGGCACGGGCGGTCGGCAACGCTCAGCCCGAAAGCAGACTGTCCGGGGTGAATCCCGGCAAGCGAACGAGGCGAGCAATCATGGCGGAAGGCAAGATCATCGGAATCGACCTGGGCACGACGAACTCAGTCGTGGCCGTGATGGAAGGCGGTCAACCGACCGTGATCACGAACGAGGAGGGCGGTCGCACGACCCCGTCCGTGGTGGGCTTCTCCGACGATGGAGAACGGCTCGTCGGCGCGATCGCGCGCCGCCAGGCGGTTACTCATCCGACCCGGACGATCTACTCGGTGAAGCGGTTCATGGGGCGGCGTCTCGACGAGGTGCCGGAAGAGATCAGCCTCGTCCCGTACAAGGTCGTCGAGGGCAAGGACGGCAGCGTCGCGATCAAGATCGATGACCAGTCCTACGCTCCGCCGGAGATCTCCGCGATGATCCTCGGCAAGCTCAAGGCGGCGGCGGAGGCCTATCTGGGCACTCCGGTCACGGCCGCCGTGATCACCGTGCCGGCCTACTTCAACGACGCCCAGCGCCAGGCGACCAAGGATGCGGGCAAGATCGCGGGCCTCGAGGTCAAGCGAATCATCAACGAGCCGACCGCGGCGGCCCTCGCCTACGGCCTCGACAAGAAGGAAGACGAGAAGATCGCCGTCTTCGACTTCGGTGGCGGCACCTTCGACATCTCGATCCTCGAGGTCGGCGAGAACGTCGTCGAGGTGAAGGCTACGAACGGCGATACCCACCTCGGTGGAGACAACCTCGACCAGCGCGTGATGGACTATCTGGTGGAGGAGTTCAAGAAGGATCAGGGCATCGACCTGCGGAGCGACCCGATGGCGGTCCAGCGGCTGCGCGAGGCCGCGGAGAAGGCGAAGATCGAGCTGTCGACCGCCCAGTCGACGGACATCAGCCTGCCCTACATCACGGCCGACAAGAGCGGTCCGAAGCACCTCACCCTCAAGCTGTCCCGAGCCAAGTTCGAGCAGCTGATCGAAGATCTCGTCGACCGCAGCCTCGAGCCCTGTCGAAAGGCGCTCGCGGACGCGGGACTCTCGGCGAGCGAGATCGATGAGGTGGTGCTGGTCGGTGGCTCGACCCGTGTGCCGCTGGTGCAGCAGAAGGTGAAGGCGCTCTTCGGCAAGGAGCTGAACCAGACGGTGAATCCCGACGAGGTCGTGGCGATCGGCGCGGCGATCCAGGGCGGCGTGCTGGCAGGGGACGTCAAGGACGTGCTGCTGCTCGACGTGACGCCGCTGTCGCTCGGGATCGAGACGCTCGGCGGCGTGATGACCAGGCTCATCGAGCGCAACACCACGGTTCCGACCAAGGCGCAGCAGGTCTTCTCGACCGCAGCCGACAATCAGCCCCAGGTCGAGATCCGGGTGCTGCAGGGCGAGCGCGAGATGGCCGCGGACAACCGTGAGATCGGGCGCTTCATCCTGGACGGTATTCCGCCCGCGCCGCGCGGCGTTCCGCAGGTGGAGGTCGTCTTCGATATCGATGCCAATGGCATCCTGTCGGTGGGAGCGACGGACAAGGCATCGGGCAAGGAGCAGTCGATCCGGATCGAAGGCGCCGGTGGGCTCGATTCGAGCGAGATCGACCGGATGGTCAACGAGGCGCAGGCGAACGCGAGCGCGGACAAAGCGCGTCGCGAGGTGATCGAGAAGAAGAATCAGCTCGACAGCCTGATCTACCAGGCGGAGAAGAGCGTCTCCGAGAACGGCGAGAAGCTCGACGATGCAGACAAGTCGGGGATCGAGAGCGTGCTCACCGACGCGAAGGCCGACCTCGAGTCGGGAGATGCCGGCAAGCTCGATGCGGCCCGACAGCGGGTCGAGGCCGAGATGCACAAGCTGGCCGAGAAGCTCTACAAGAGCGAGTCCTCGGGCGCAGAAGCGGGCATGCCGCCGAACCAGGGGGCTCCCGGAGCCGCCTCGAGCGGCGACGACGACGTCATCGACGCCGAGTTCACCGAACCCTCCGACGAGGAGAAGGGCGATTCCTGAGAAGAGTCGGCCGCATCCGCTCGTCGAGCTGTACGGCGAATTCCCCGATCGTTTGCGTGGGGATCGGTGGCAGCCTGCGGCCGACGTCTTCGAGACCGCGTCCGAAGTGGTCGTTCGCTTCGAGGTGGCGGGCGTTCGCGGAGACGATCTGCGGGTGAACGTGGAGGGCTCGGTGCTGCGGCTTCGCGGCGTACGCCGGGCCCCGCCATCCGCGCCGATCAATCAGCTGCAGCAGATGGAGATCTCTTTCGGGCCCTTCGAGCGCGAGATCGCGATTCAGACGCCCTTCGATGCGGATGGCGTTCGAGCGCGCCTCGAGGACGGTTTCCTCGAGGTGCGCATCCCGAAGCGCAGCCCCAGCAAACGCACGCTGGAGATCGAATCCAACGAGGCGAAGGGATAGACCGCGTGAAGAGTTGGCGTGCTCGATCCGGGCACGCGTCGAGAATGGTTGGGGTCGCGCCGTACGGGCGCGATGACGAGGCGGACAAGGTTTGATGGAAGACGATGGACAGATCGAGGAGCAGCCGACCGGCCTGGAGATCGAGGTCGGGAGCGGTCCGGACGACGACGTCGAGGAGCTGACCGAGCTGACCGAGCTGCCTGACGAGCTGCCGGTTCTTCCACTGAAGAACACGGTGCTCTTCCCCTATCTGCTCTCCCCGCTGCTGGTGAATACACCGGCCTCGCAACGCTTGATCGATGACGTCCTCGTGCGGCCCGACCGACTGATGGTCTGCACCGCAGTCAAGCGAGAGGTCAGCGGCCCGCCCGGCGCCGACGACGTCTATTCCGTCGGGACCGTCCTTCGCATCGTGAAGATGTTGAAGTTTCCCGACGAATCCTACCGACTGCTGGTGCAGGGCGTGGCGCGTGTCACGCTCGATCGCTTCACGGAGACCGATCCCTTCCTGCGTGCGGAGATCTCGCGAATCGACGAGGTGGGCGAAGGGGAGGAGTCGGTCGAGATGACGGCCCTCGTCCGAAGCGTGGCGCAGCAGTTCAGCACGCTGGTCTCGGAGAGCCCTCGGCTCTCCGATGAGCTGCAGGTGCTGGTGGCGAATCTCGACGATCCGTCGAAGCTGGCGGATCTCGTGGCCTCCAATCTCGATCTCGACGTCGCCGGGAAGCAGCAGATCCTGGAGGCCGAGAACGTAGGCATCCGTCTGCGCCTGGTCCTCGATCAGCTCTCGAAGGAGACGGAGGCACTCCAGATCGAGACCGAGATCAAGCAGAAGGTCCAGAACGAAATGGGCAAGACGCAGCGAGAATACATGCTGCGTCAACAGCTCGAGGCGATTCGGCGGGAGCTCGGTGAGAGCGAGGACGACGAGGAAGAGGTCGAGCGGCTACGCAACGAGATCGAGACGGCCGGCATGCCCGAGGAGGCGCTGAAGCAGGCGAACCGTGAGGTCGAACGTTTTTCGCAGACGCCGTCCGCCGCCGCCGAGCACGCCGTCATCCGGAACTATCTGGAGTGGATGGTCTCGCTTCCGTGGAGCGAGTCCTCCGAGGATCATCTCGATGTCAAGGCTGCGCGAGAGGTGCTGGACGCGGACCATTTCGGTCTCGAGAAGATCAAGGATCGAATCGTCGAGTACATCGCCGTGCTCTCGCTCAAGCGAGACCTGAAGGGGCCGATCCTGTGCTTCGTCGGGCCGCCCGGCACCGGCAAGACCTCGCTCGGTAAGTCGGTGGCGCGGGCGCTCGGGCGGGAGTTCGTCCGGATCTCGCTCGGCGGCGTGCGAGACGAGGCCGAGGTGCGGGGACATCGTCGAACCTACGTCGGCGCCTTGCCCGGACGCTTCATCCAGGGGCTGCGAAAGGCGGGCACGCGGAATCCGGTGATCATGCTCGACGAGATCGACAAGGTGGGCGCCGACGGGCGCGGGGATCCGTCGTCCGCGCTGCTCGAAGTACTCGATCCCGAGCAGAATGCCGAGTTCAGCGATCATTACCTGGAGGTGCCCTTCGACCTGTCGCAGGTGCTCTTCATCGCAACGGCGAATATCATGGATACCGTGCCGCCCGCGCTTCGAGATCGCATGGAGGTCATCGAGCTTCCCGGCTACACGCTCGAGGAGAAGGTCGAGATCGCCAAGGGCTTCCTGATTCCGCGCCAGATCGAGCGCAACGGGATCGGCGAAGCGGGCTTCGAGCTGACGGATGCGGCCATCCGCAAGATCATCGAGCGCTACACCCGCGAAGCGGGGGTGAGGAATCTCGAGCGCGAGATCGGCGCCGTTTGCCGCAAGGTCGCGCGCAAGGTGGCCGAGGGCGAGACGAAGGGACCGGTCCGGATCGACGAAGCCGAGGTCGGGGAGCTGCTCGGACCGATCAAGGCCGAGCCCGAGCTGGCTGAGGACGACGTCGTTCCGGGGGTCGCCGTCGGCCTGGCGTGGACGCCGACGGGCGGAGACATCCTCTTCATCGAAGCGACCCAGATGAGCGGCCGCGGTGAGCTGAAGCTGACGGGCTCGATGGGTGACGTGATGCGCGAGTCGGTCGAGGCGGCGCGCTCCTGGCTGCGGAATCATTCCGTCGCATACGGCCTGGATCCCGAAGACTTCGACCGTCACGACATCCATGTGCACGTGCCGCAGGGGGCAGTGCCCAAGGATGGTCCGTCGGCGGGCATCGGCATGGTGACCGCGCTGGCTTCGTTGCTGACGGGGCGGCCGACCGTGCCGCGGGTCGCGATGACGGGTGAGATCACGCTGCGCGGCAAGGTCCTGCCCGTCGGTGGGATCAAGGAGAAGGTGCTGGCCGCAAAGCGAGCGGGCATCGAGCGCGTCGTGCTGCCGGAGCGGAATCGACGGGATGTCGAAGAGATCGGCGAGGGGCTGCTCGAAGGACTCGACCTGCATTTCGTGGGGTCGATCGACGAGGCACTCCAACATACGCTTGCGAAGGTGGCACCCTGATCCGGGTCGCCGCCCGGCGATCTGGCTCCGGAGGTTCTCTTGCATCGCATCCTCATTGCTCTCCTGATGGGTCTTCTCGCGACCGGTTGCGTCACGCGCGGGACCTACGAGTCGTTGAGTACGGAGCACGAAGAGGCGCTCCGGGAGAGCGCTCGGCTCGCCGCCCAGGTGGAACGCCTCACGATCGAGCGCGATAGCCTCGAGCAGCAATTCGTGGAGGCGCAGGAAGCCTACGAGGACGAGCGGGTGGCGCGCGCGTCGCTCGCAAGCAACCTGTCGAAGGTTCAACGGCAGGCCAATACCCTCGACGAGAATCTGGACGCGGAACGCCGGGCTCACATGGAGGCCGCGGCACGGCTCGCGGCGCGCGAGGCCGAGATCGCCGCGATGCAATCGACCTACGACGAGCTGGTGTCGGATCTCGAGTCGGAGGTCTCCTCGGGCCAGATCGAGATCGAGCGACTTCGGGAGGGGCTGCGGCTCAACGTCTCGGACGACGTCCTGTTCGCGTCCGGATCCGCCGAGCTCGACAAGGTCGGTCGCGAAGTGCTCGTGAAGGTGGCCGGGCAGCTCGACGAGCTGGAGGATTTCATCGAGGTTCGTGGCCATACCGATGACCTTCCGATCGGGGGCGTGCTGGCGCGGCGTTACCCGACGAACTGGGAGCTCGCTGCTGCGCGAGCGGCACGGGTCGTCCGTCTTCTCGAGGAGAAGGGCGTACCCGGAGATCGGCTCGCCGTCGTGTCCCTGGGCCCGAACGACCCGGTCGTTCCGAACGACTCGGCCGATGCTCGCGCCCGGAATCGCCGCATCGAGATTCGCCTGGTTCCGATCAAGCCTGCGCCCCCCTCGGCGTCCGCGCCGCCCCCGGCCTCGATGGATGGTCCTTCCGCGCCTTCGCCCGCAAGTTAGAGTCCGGCTCGTGATGAAAGACCTCTCGAGATGAAGGAAGCCCTGGGTCCTTCGAACCTCTCTCTCGTATCGCGGGCCCTGGTGCTGTTGACGGTCATCGTCCACGCAGCGGGCGTGTATCTGGCGCATCGTGCGGTGCGGCGGGGTTGGATCGAGCGCGACGACGACTGGCTGATGGCGCGGTATGCGGGCTTTGCCGCACGCTTCGTCCGAATCGCCTCGGAGTTTCGTGGCGGGCTGATCAAGCTCGGGCAGGTGGCGAGCCTGCGAGTCGACGTGATTCCCGACGCCATGACCGAGCAGCTCGCGCGTCTCCAGGACAAGGTGCCGCCGCATCCCTTCCACGAGATCGCACATCAAATCGAGGAGGAGCTCGGGCGATCGCCCGCGGAGGCCTTCGCGCAGATCGACGAGACCCCCGTCGCGTCCGCCAGTCTCGGTCAGGTGCATCGGGGGCGCGATCATCAGGGCCGCGATATCGCCGTCAAGGTGCTCTATCCAGGCGTCGAGCGATCCGTCGCGGTCGATCTGAAGATGGCGAAGCTCGCGCTCTGGCTGTTCAACCCGCTGGTCCCCCCGGATCTGATGTCGATCCATGCGCAGCTCGCGAGCTCGATCCTGGGCGAGATGGACTATGTCGCAGAAGGGCGGGCCGCGGATCGGGTGCGGGCCAATCTGGCGGAGGACCCCGAGCTCTTCGCGCAGCTGCGGATTCCGCGCATCGACTGGGAGACCACGGCCCGGCGCGTGTTGACGATGGAGTTCATCGAAGGCGACAAGATCAACGATCGCGAAGCCCTCGAGGCGCGAGGCGTCGAGATCGAGAACCTCGTGAAGGTGGCGACGCGCGCCTTCCTGCACCAGATGTTCAGGGACTACTTCTTCCATTGCGATCCGCATCCGGGAAATCTGCTCGTGGATCTCGAGGGACGCGTCGCGATCATCGACTTCGGAATGAACCAACAGATCGACCCCGCGATCATGGATGGGATCCGGCAGAACGTGCTCGCGGCCGTGACGCGGAACGAAGACCTCTGGGTCGATAGCATGGTGCAGGTCGGAATCATTCGTGAAGGGGATCGCGAGGCGGCGCGCGAGCTGGCCCAGATGTCCTTCGATCCCACCTACTACAACCTGACGCCGTCGGAGATCACGGAGCTCGACTTCAGCGACTACTTCGGAAAGGTCCGCGAACACATGTGGATGCTCGAGAGCTTCCGCATGCCCGATGGCCTGGTCTCCTGGGGCCGCGCTTTCTCGCTGCTCTACGGACTCGCGGCGGAGCTGGCGCCCGGCATCCGTCCGCTCGACGTCGTGGGCCCCTACGTGCTCGGCTTTCTTCAGGGACGACCGCCGGCTGCCGATCCGAAGCCGGAAGCGCCCGCTCGCGTCGCGCAAAGCTGAGCGCGACGCCGTCCGAGGCGTGATAGCCTTCGAGCCGACCGGGTTCGCGTGGTCCCGGCACTGAACGATGCGACGAGAGCGCCCGTTCCGGGCGAGGTCGCTCGGCCGTGAACGGCAAGAGGCGAACAGGGGAAGAAGTCGATCATGGCGATCAATGCAGACGAGTTTCGCGCGGCGATGGGCTCCTGGCCGAGCGGCGTCACGATCATCACGGCCCGTCACGGCGAGCAGATTCACGGCATGACGGTCTCTGATTTCAGCGGCGCTTCCCTGGACCCGCCGCTCGCGCTCGTCTGCGCCGCCAAGACCTCGGTGACCACGGGGCTGATCGAAGAGGGCAAATGCTTCGGGGTCAACGTGCTCCGCGCCGATCAGGACGCGCTCTCGAATAAATTCGCGTCGAAGAAGCATGAGTTCGAGCGCTTCGTCGGTCTGGAGACCTTCGAAGGCGTGACCGGCGCACCCCTGCTCACGGGCGCCCTCGTCAATCTCGATTGCCGACTCGTCGCGGTGCACGATGCCGGCGACCACGTCCTGTGCGTCGGCGAGATCGAGCAGGCGCATGTCCACGAGGGGGAGCCGCTGCTGTATTTTCGCGGCTCCTACGGTCGCTTCGAGCCGAGCGCCTGAGCGAGAGCGTGACCCGCGTCGTTCGCTTCATCGCCTACTCGGACTATCTCTGCCCCTGGTGCTGGAACGCCTCGAGGCGGCTCTTCAAGCTGGCCGACGAATACGAAGGCCGGATCGAGATCCTGTGGCGTGCCTATCTGCTTCGACCGCGGGCAACGGTCGGACGCGATCCGGAGAAGTTTCGTCGCTATACGCGCTCCTGGGCGGTGCCCGCGGCGGAAGAGGATGCTGGTCCTTTCCGGCAATGGTCGTCTGGCGAGTCGCCGCCCACGCATAGTGTGCCCGCTCATCGGGTGGCGAAGGCGGCCGCGCGCGTCGGCCCCGAAGCCTTCGCGGCGATGCACGAGAGGCTGATGTCCGCCTATTTTGCCGAGAATCGGGACATCTCGAACTTCGACGTGCTTCGCGAGCTCTGGCAGGGGGAGGGACTCGCGCCCGCGGCCTTCGAGCAGGCCCATCTCGACGAGATCGAGCAGGAGATCTTTCGGGAGCACGAGGAGGCGCGAGCCTGGGGCGCGACCGGGGTGCCCGCCATCCGGCGGGTCGATAACGAGGCCGTGATCGTCGGCGCGCATCCGGAAGCGCTCTATCGCCGTTGGATCGAGCGCAGTCTCGAGCGCGGCGAGGGGCTGGTCGAGGCGGACTCGGGCAACGAGCCCGCCCCTTCCCATTCCCCGCCCGCCTAGGTGCCCTCGTACGGGGCTCGAACCCCATGGGTCGAGCTGAATCACGTGTGCCATGTGGCCTTCGGGTGATCGCCTGCGTTGAGGTAGAGAGGAGCCCCGGGGACCGCGCCGGCAACGATCGTGCAGCGAAGGGCTGCGCGTCGTTCCGCCGAAGAACATGGCGGCCCGCCGGGTTTTCGGTCAATGTTGCGAGCTGCGAGTCGATCCGGCCCCAGGATCCAGCGGATCCCAGGCGCGCCACGAGGGACGGAGTCGAGCTGCGGGAGGTCGAATGAGCAGTCTGGTGAGATGGTTGACCGCGCCAGCGATCGAGATCGCGGCGATGGTGAACGACACGGCCGCGGTGCTGCGGCGGGAGCAGCGCTATCGCGACGTCCCGGCGGTCGAGCCCAACGCGAGCCTGATCGCGGAGACGCTGATCGACGGCAGCTTTTCCCTGCTCGTGAGCCTGCTGGTCGGCGTCCCCGAATCCCAGCAGGTGCGCCACGGTCACCAGGAAATGCTGGCGATGCGCGAGTTCATCGAGCAGAACGGCTGGTTCGCCGATCCGTCGGGCTACCACCAGACGCCCCCTCCGCTGATTGCGCCACAGCGAACGACGAAGACGACCTCGGGATTCCGTGGCGGCAGCGAGTACGCGGAGCTCGTCTTCGAGAGCGAGTACGAGCCGCATCCCGGCGAGCCCGGCCGCGAGCGCTGGCTGGCGCACGAGGACAATGGCTCGGCGGTTGCCTACGTGATGGAGCACAAGGGCGGCGATCGTCCCTGGCTCGTCTGTACGCACGGCTTCAGCATGGGGCAGGCGGCGTCGAATATTCGCGGGCTCGCGGCCGACTGGCTGCACGAGGACCTCGGCCTGAACGTGCTGATGCCGGTACTGCCGCTGCACGGCCCGCGCTCCAGCACGCGCTTCAGCGGCGGCGGCCTGCTCCAGCCCGAGTTTACGAACATGCTCCACATGTTCGCCCAGGCGGTGTGGGACATCCGGAGGCAGGTGTCCTGGATCCGTGCTCGCAGCGATGCGCCGATCGGTCTCTATGGGATCTCGCTCGGCGGCTATACGGTCTCCCTGGCGTCGGCGTTCATCGATGATCTGGCGTGCGTGATCGCCGGGATTCCGGCCGTCGACTTCACGTCGCTGGCGCGCGACAACGAGCCCTGGGCCTATCAGGCCTACGGGGGCGACCTGCAGACCGATTGGGGGCTCGTCAGCGAGGTGATGCATCCGGTTTCGCCGCTCACGTTCAAGCCGCGCCTCGGGATCGATCAGCGTTACGTCTATGCCGGCGTGGCGGATCGCGTGGCGCGTCCCGATCAGGCGCGAGCGCTGTGGCGCCATTGGGGCAAGCCCGAGATCGAGTGGATGCCCTCCGGCCATGTCCTGGCGTCGATGAAGTCCGGAGCTGAAGCCGTTCGTCCGAAAGGTCGTGGGTCGGCATCTCTTCGCGCCCGGCAGGCGCCTTTTGCGACGGACGCCACGGACGCCACGGAGCGTGCCGCGGTCTCGGCGGTCAGGCGATCCCTTCTCGCGCCGCAGGGACGAGCGGCGTGTAGGGGACAGCGCCGCGCCTAAGTAGCTGGCGGGGCACGGCGCTTCTTCCAGAGGGCCCGATCGCGACCGACAGGGCAGTGATCGCAGGAGATGATCCTTGGCACGAGTCTATTACGAGCGCCTCTCGAACGAGAGCGCGGGATATCTGGAGCGTGAGACGTCGCGAAGTCGTCAGCATACGGCCATGATCCTGGTCTTCGAGAGCGGCGGGCTGGCCACGCAGGACGGCGGGATCAACTTCGATCGGATTCGCGAGATCATCGCTTCGCGGCTTCCCGAGCTGCCGCGTCTTCGCACGAAGCTTCGGCGCGTGCCACTCGACGGTCATCCGGTCTGGGTCGACGACCAGGAGTTCAACCTGGACTTCCACCTGCGACAGTCGAGTCTTCCGCGTCCCGGCAATCGCGATCAGCTCGGCCGAACGGCTGCGCGGATCGCGGCGGGGCGGCTCGATCGTTCGCGTCCGCTCTGGGATTGCTGGGTGATCGAGGGCCTCGCGGACGGTCGCTTCGCGCTCGTCCTGAAGATGCACAAGGCGCTCGCGCATCTCGAAGGCGCGGATCTCCTGCAGTCCATTCTGTCGTCGAGCAACGAGCCCGCCCGATCGGCGCGCGGGCGCTACAACACGCGACCCGCGCCGTCGCCCCTCGAGCTGTTCAGCAAGGAAGTCGTGCGGCGCTGGAGCCCGTCGCGTCGCCTGATCGGTCGCGTCCTCGATTTCATGCGAGCGCCCGGCGGCGCAGGCGCTCAGCTCCAACAGGGCGCAGCGGGCATGCTCCGCGTCATGGGCTACAAGCTGCGCCCCGCCGGAGAGTCGCCCTTCGACGGCAACCTGAGCCCGCATCGTTCCTTCGCGTTCCAGGAGGTGGATCTCGAAGGGGTCCAGTCGGTCCGACAGGCGCTTGGCGGCACGGTGCACGACGTCGCGCTCGCGATCTTGAGCGGTGCCATCCGGCGCTTCGTGCAGGAGCTGCACGTGAGCCCGACGAATGTCGATATCCGCGGCGTCACGCCGATTCTGGACGCGACCAGCGAGCGGGCCCATCCATGGGTCGTCGAGCTACCGATCTGGGAGGAGTCGGGCGAAGCCCGGCTCGAGGTACTGCGCGAGCAGACGCGACGGATTCGGGCCGAGGCCGATCCGGTGCCGGCCGAGACCCTGTCGAAGGGCGAGCGCTGGAACGCCGCGCAGCTCTTCGCGATGGGGGCGCGCGCGCTGAAGGGAATCGAGACCGGACAGATTGCGATCCTGCAGTCGCCCGGCCCGCAGGTGCCGCTCTATCTGGACGGCGCTCGGCTCGAGGAGTGTTACGGAATTCTTCCGCTCCAGGATTCCTCGGGCCTGGGCGTGACGATCATCAGCTACGGCGGCTCGCTCTTCTTCGCCTTCAACGCGGATCCCGACATCGTGCGGGATGTCCGGCGCCTTCGGGATGCGGTGGACAGCGAGGTCGCCGAGCTGGTCGGCCTGGCTGCGGCGCGTGGTCCGGCGCTTCGAGCGGTCGGGGCCTCCGCCGGCTGAAGGTCTCGATCGGGCAAGGGCTCAGGACAGCCGTCGTTCGCTCGTGAGCGGCGCAGGATTCTCGTCGGGCTTTTCTTCCAGGGGCACGGCCGGCTGCGGGATGCTCGGGAGCTCGAGGAGCGCAGCAGCGCCACCGTCGATGCCGCCTTCGATCTTGAGCTGACCGCCGTGCTCGGCCGCGATGCCATGCACCACGCTCAGCCCGAGCCCGGTGCCGCCCGTCTCGCGCCGGGTCGTGAAGAAGGGCTCGAAGATTCGCAGGCGATCCTGCGTCGGGATCCCCGGCCCGTTGTCGAGCACCCGGATCATCGCGACCCGCTCGCCCGCTCGCTCTTCCGCCCCGACGCTCACCCTGGAGCTCCCCGCCTCGACGGCGTTGCTGATCAGGTTCACCACGGCCTGCTCGATCTGGATCGGATTGACGTGGACCCAGATGTCGACGGCGGGAAGCAGCAGGTCGATCTCGGGCGGTTTGGCCGTCGAGGCACGTGCCTCGTAGAGCTGGATCGACCGGGCTAGCACGTCGCCCAGCCGGCAATCCCACTTCTCGGTGCGCTCGTCGCGTGAGAACTGCAGGACGCTTCGTACGATTCCTCCGCAGCGCTTGGCCTCGGTCTCGATGTCTGCCAGCGCCTTGCGGATCTCCTGGCGATCATTCTCGTCAGGCTCCTGCGCGCCCTGGTCGATCACCTGCGCGAACTGCGCGGCGGCGAGGATCGATCCGATCGGGTTGTTGATCTCGTGGGCGATCCCGGCCGCGAGGGTGCCGACGGAAGCCAGCCTTTCCGCGGCCCGCAGCTGCGCCTCGGATTCGACCAGGGCGTCCGTCGCGCGCTTGCGTTCCTCGATCTCGCGGACGAGGTGATGGTTGGCGGCAAGCAATCGTGCCGTACGTTCCTTCACGCGATGTTCGAGGTCCGTGGCGTGGACCTGGAGCTCTGCATGGATCCGAGCGTTGTCGAGCGCCATCGAGATCCAGGGCAACAAGCGCTCGAGCAGCGCGATCGACCTTTCCTGGCGCGCCGCGAACGCGGAATCGGGGCTGGCGGAACGGGTATCGTCGGCTGCCTCGGAGCAGGACGGCGACCCCGACGACTGCTGGCGCCAGACCGCGAGGGTTCCGACTGCTCGTCCCGCGGAGGAGAGCGGATAGCGAGTCGTCGCCGGTCCCTCGGTGAGTCCGGCGCGTCGATAGAAGCGGGGCTTCGAGGCTGGCGCGTCGGATGGGCTGGACGGATCGGTTTGCGATGTCGCTGGATGTGGTTCTTCGGCGCTCGGTGGAGCGGTGTCCGGCGTCCATGAGCTCGCGCTGACCGTCTGCGACATGGGAGGCAGGAGCCTGAGCTCGACCCCCAACACGCCGAGCTGATCGATCATCGTCGTGACGAGAACATCCGCCACGCGATCGAGCTCGATATGGGCCGCGAGCTGCCGCCCGATCGAATTCACGCGCTCGAGCTGATCGGCCTGAGCCTCGATCCGGTCGCGCGCCTCGCGAATCTCCCAATAGCTCTCGTGGATCGAGGCCTGTTGATCCTCGATCTCCCGCATCATGCTGCGGAACGCGAGCCGCCGATGGATCGCGCGGATCGACCGGCCGAGCCACCCCGAGCTCGAGGTTCGGGGCTCGATCGTCAGGATGGCCTGGTTCGGGCGCAGCTCGAGATCGACGATGGATTCATCGTGTCCATAGGCCTTGGGCATGGCGGCGAAGGCGCCTTGCATCACGTGGAAGAGGGCCGGGCAGTCGGACAGACCTGGCTCGATCGTGAGGGTTTCCCGGAGCAGACCTCCGGGCAGCTCTTCGATGCGGCCGGCGATCATCGGAAAGAGAGCCGGTCCCATCCAGCGAACACCCATCCGGTAGAGGTCACCCGGGTGCGAGAGCGCGCGTCCGACCAGCTGGAAGATCCTCATCGATTCGGCGGAGGCGTTCTCCCGCCCGAAGGCGCGCATCGCCGCCGGTCCGCCCAGACGCTCTTCCAGGCGAGTCACGATCGTGACGAAGGACTCCCATGCCAGCCGGTATCGGGAGGCCGTGATCTCTTCGACTGTTAGGTCGAGGCCATCGAGGAGCGAATCCGGGTCGATCCCTCGTTCGCGGGCGCCATCGATCGCAAAGGCGACTGCGCGTCCCGATACCCCCTGCATCCGCCTCCCTTCGCAGCGCTCCCCGCGCCACGCGTGACCGACTGAGTATGAGAACGATTGTAGCCGGCTGCCCGGGATGTGCCCGAATCCCATCGTTTCGAGGCTTTTTGGTGTTCAAGTTGAAATCAAGTGCGAACGAACCTCAAGCAAGGCGGATCGAGGGTCGAAGGATCGGGAGTTGCCGACCCGTGAGGTCGCTGGCGTCGCGCCGAGGAGGGGGAGTTGAAGCGGAAGCAGCGCAACCGGTTGGCCATTCTCGAGGAGATGCTCGTCGAGACCGGTAGCCTGGGACTCGGCGCCTTGATGGCAGAGGGTGACCGGACCGATGGTCGACATGTGCGTGTGTCAGGCCGAGAGCTGATCAATTTCGGGTCTTGTAGCTACCTCGGCCTCGAGCTGGATCCCAGGCTCATCGAAGCCGCGAGCGAAGCGGTGCGGGCGCATGGCGTTCAGTTCTGCTCTTCGCGGATCTTCGTCTCGAGCCCTCTCTACGCCGAGTTCGAGAATCTGCTCGAGCAGATCTTCGACCTCCCCGTCGTCGTGACCGCGACCACGACGCTGGCGCATCTGGCGGCGCTGCCCGTCCTGATCGAGCCCGAGGACGCGATCCTGCTCGATCATCAGGTCCACTCGAGCGTTCAGATGGCGAGCCGCTTCGTGGGCGCCTCGGGCGCGAAGGTCGAGCTCGTTCCGCATAACAACATGGAGCGACTGGAAGCCCGAGTGGCGGCCCTGTCCCGTGAGCATCGCCAGGTCTGGTACATGGCGGACGGCATCTACAGCATGTTCGGGGACCGAGCACCGATGATCGAGCTGCAGCAGATGCTCGATCGACACGAGCAGATGCGCCTGTACGTCGACGATGCCCATGGCATGAGCTGGTGCGGTCCGCGGGGCGCGGGCAGCGTCCTCGAAGTCACCTCCCTGCATCCTCGTGCGGTCCTCAGTACCGGGCTCGGCAAGGGCTTCGGGACCGGCGGCGGCGTGCTGATCCTGCCCGACCGTGCAGTGCGAAATCGCATCCAGCTGTGTGGTCCGACGATGCTCTTCTCGGGGCCTCTGCAGCCAGCGATTCTCGGGGCCGCGATCGCTTCGGCGAAGATCCACCTGACGCCGGAGATCGATACGCTGCAGGCGGAGCTGCGCGAGCGGATCGACTTCACGACCGGCCTGATTCGCGAGCGGGGACTGCCGCTGGTGTCTCCGCCGGATACCCCGGTCGGCTTCATCGCGACCGGTCCGACCGCCGTCTGTCGGAACCTCTGCGGTCGCATGATCGAGGAAGGTCTCTACGCGAATCCGGCGCAGTTCCCGGCGGCGCCGGTTCGACAGAGCGGTCTGCGATTCCTGGTGACCCGCCATCACCGATTCGAGGATCTCGAGAGACTGGTGGACGCCGTGGCGCGGCATTGGGAGGCGGCCGTCTTCGAAGCCGGGTCGACTCCGCAGAGCGTCTGTCAGCGCTTCGGTCTCGAGCCACCCGTCAGCGCGCAGCCCGCCCGGAAGAGCGTCGTCGCGCAGGCGTCGGATTCGCTGGTGCTCGAATCCGCCAGCTCGATCGACAAGCTCGACGCGCACGAGTGGGATAGGCTTCTCGGCGATCGGGGATGTCTCGGTTCGAGCGCGCTGCGGATCTTCGAGGAGGTCTTCGGCGAGGAGAACGAGCCCGAGAATCGCTGGGACTTCCGTTATGTCGTCGTTCGTGACGGGAAAGGGGCTCCCGTCTTGGCCACGGTTTTCACGGCCTCACTCTGGAAGGCGGACATGCTGGCACCGGCCGCGGTCTCGGAGGAGGTCGAGGCCCTGCGTGAAGAGAATCCGCTCTATCTGACTCAGCGGGTCTTTTCGCAGGGATGCCTGCTCTCCGAGGGCGATCATCTCTGGCTGCGCGAGCCGGCGGATGCCGACACGAGTCGCCGGGCGATCGGGCAGCTGCTCGACTGGGTACGGGACGAAGCGAATCGGCTGGGTTGCGGGATGCTGGTGATGCGCGACGTGCGTGACGATGATCGCGTGCTCGAGGCGGTCTACGAGGCGCAGGGGCTCTTGCGCAACCCCGGGCCGGAGAGCCTGGTCCTCGACGGTGTTCCCGCAAGCGATCAGGAGCTGGTGGCGGGGCTCGGTCACGATCATCGTCGGCATTACCGTCGTTCCGTCGAGCCCTGGAACGATGCCTACGACGTCGAGATCGTGGGGGACTCGGGGCGCGCACTCGGCGAGCAGGAGGCTCGTCGTCTCCACCGTCTCTATCAGGCGGTGCGCGCGAAGAGTCTGGAGCTGAACACCTTCGCGCTGCCGAGCTCTCTCTGGCAGACGCTCTCGACTTCACCGGATTGGGAGCTCGTGTTGCTGCGACCGCGCGGAGAGTCCGACGCGCCGGTGTGCGGCTTCTTCGCGGCCTATCTCGGAGGCGCGGCCTACGTCCCGCTGGTGGCCGGCCTCGACTACGCATTCGTCGCCGAGCGCGGACTCTATCGGCAGCTGCTCCGGCAGACGCTCGAGCGCGCCCGGCAGCATGGACGACGACGGATCCTCTTCGGCTTCGGGGCGAGCCTCGAGAAGCGTCGATTCGGGGCTCGCCCCGTGGCGAGCAACATGTTCGTCGAGCTCGACGATCATTTTGCAATCGATGCGATCGAGCAGATCTCGGCCAACGGGAAGTGAACGCGGGCGCGAAGCGGGCGCACCCCGCGCGTCGCGTCGCGCGCCTGGCCTCGCTGCTCGCGCTCTTCGGCCTGGGCCTGGCGTTCTTCGTGTACCTGCGCAGCGAATCGCTGATCAACGAGCGCTACCTGCTCCCCGATGAAGCACTGGAGCTCGAGCTCTCCATCACCGGGGCACCAGAGCAGATCGAGCGTGGCCGCCATCTGGCCACGGCGGTGGTGCAGTGCGGGTTCTGTCACGCTGAGGATCTGGGGGGTCGAGCGCTCGCGGACGATCAGCGAGTGGGGCGACTCTACGCGCCCAACCTGACGCCGGGCGAGGGCGGGCGCGGGGGGCTTCTCAGGACCTCGGATTGGGTGCGGGCCATCCGCTTCGGCATCGCGCGGGACGGCCGCTCGCTGATCCTCAAGCCGTCGGCCTATCAATCGAGGATGAGCGACCGCGATCTGGCCGCGGTCATCGCATACATGAGAACGGTCCCGCCCGTCGACCGATCGGTCCCGGAGGCGCGGGCGGGCTGGCTGACGCGTTTCGCCCTGGCGACCGGCCTGGCTTCGGATCTGCTCTCGGCGCGCGCCGCTCGTTCCAGAGCAGCTCTTCCGGCTGCCCCGCCGCCGAGCGCGACTCCGGAATACGGGGACTACCTTGTGGATCTCGCGAATTGCCGGGTCTGTCATCACGCCTCGCTAGAGGGAGGTCTGCATCCGCTGGCGTCTCCCGATGAGCCCGAGCCCGCCGACCTGCGACCCGGCGGCGCGCTCGAGCACTACAGCCGGGCCGACTTCGCTCGCGCGATGCGGGAGGGACGTACGCCGGAAGGTCGCGTGCTCGACCCGGCCTTCATGCCCTGGCCGCTCTACGCAGGGCTGAGCGAGCTCGAGCTCGACGCGCTCTGGCAGTACCTGAGAAGGCTCTGAGGGGCGATGTCCGAGGGCTCGAGCGGGTCCGCAGCCAGATAGCGCCAGGGACTGTTCGTTCGTATCCTTGACGACCCGTTCTAGCCACCGGCAGCCCACAACTCGGTGGATCCAGGACAGCTGAAGGAGAACGCGATATGCGGCGGGCCCCCTTGATCGTCGCGATTCTCACCGCGGCGATTCACGCGCCCTCGAGCGCAGCGGCCGACGACGTCAAGCTCGAGGACAATCTCTTCACCCGGTTCTCGGTCGGCTCCCTGTACATGGGCTTCGGCGGAGGCCTCGGGCTCTCGAACTTCGACGACGAAGACTACGATGCCGGCGACCCGAGTGGAGGCGTGACGATGCGCGTCGGGGGACGGCCGTTCAAGAGCTTTGCCTGGGAGCTGGCGAGCGACTACTTCATCAAGTTCGAGGACGGCAACGCGAGGCCGCTGCTCGCGACAGCGAATGCGCGATGGATGATTCCGGCCACCTTCGGTGCGCAGGGCAACTGGCAACCTTTCCTGCTCGCGGGAGGCGGCTGGATGCAGGCGCGGTCTACCCGGAACGGAAAGTTCGAGGCGCTGGATAGTGGCGTCGTTCGGCTCGGGACGGGCGTCGAGATGTTCCAGTCGATCGACACGGCCTGGCGCCTCGACGCGCAGTACATGATTCCCGTCGGCGACGCAGACGATTTCCAGTTCGCCGCGATCCTGGTGACGATTCAGCTCTTCTGAGATCGCAGCCGCTCAGGATCCGTGCCGCGACGACGGGATCCGACGAGCCAGGCGGGCGACCAGGGCGACGGCGATCAGCCGGCGGTCAGCCTGGACTGCACTCGCGACGTGCCGCTTGGCTGGCTCGAATCGCGAGGAAATGAATGAATGGTGCGGCGGAGAAGACTCGAACTTCCACGGGGTTGCCCCCACCAGCCCCTCAAGCTGGCGCGTCTACCAATTCCGCCACCGCCGCACACGGGGCGCGCAGCATACCGAAGCCTCGAGGGCCCGCCCAGGGGGCCAGACGGGAGTTTTTGCTTCGACTGCGCTCAGGATTCCCGACCTACCTCTCGGCGTCCTCGGCCTGCGGTGCCCCCGCCGCGGGGATCTCCACCAGGCCTCCGCTCTCCTCGGTCACTTCCTGGAGCCCGGCGGGCTCGTCGGACGCGGGCGGAGCCCCCTCGATCGGGACCTCGAAGGGCTCGTCGCCTTCGAAGAGCTGGACGTCCGAGGCCTGGTAGCCGTAGTAGGCCAGCGACAGGGAGGTGCACATGAAGATGATGGCGCTCGCGGTCGTGATCTTGGTCAGGAAGTTGCCCGCTCCCCGGCTGCCGAAGATCGTGTTCGCCCCCCCGCCACCGAGGGAGGCTCCGAGGTCGGCGCCCTTGCCGCGCTGGAGCAGCACGACGCCGATGAGCACGAAGCAGACGATGAAATGCAGGGTGTAGACGAAGGTCAGCAAGAAGACTTCTCCTGGCAGGCAAGGGCCGCGGCCCTCGCGATCAGCGCGAAGGCCTCGGGGTCGAGGCTGGCCCCTCCGACGAGGGCACCGTCAATGTCGGGCTGCGCGAGTAGCTCTCCCGCATTCGACGGCTTCACCGATCCGCCGTAGAGGATTCGAACCTGGTCCCCGGTGGCGCCGAGCCGCTCACGCAGCGTCTTCGGATCGCCGCGTGGACTTCCTGAGCCGTCTGGGGCGTCGCCGTTCGCCCGCTGCCGATCGCCCAGACGGGCTCGTAGGCTACCACCGAAGTCTTCGCCGAGCCCATCCGGTCGCATCGAGAACGGCCGCGCAGCTGGCCGCCGACCACGTCGAGCGTCGCACCGTGCTCGCGCTCGTCGAGGGTCTCTCCGACGCAAAGGATCGGACGCACCGCCGAGCGCCGCGAGCCGCTCGCGCCTTGGCCGCGATCATGCAGGTCGTGCTCGCCGAAGAGCTGTCGCCGCTCGCTGTGGCCGATCAGCGCATAGCGGCAGCCGAGATCCTCGAGCATCGCGAGGGAGACCTCGCCCGTGAAGGCGCCGGCGCTCCTCCGCATGCAGATTCTGGGCGGCCAGCGCGACCCCCGAGCCCGCGAGGGCTCGCCCGAGACGGTCGAGGGCACGGGATGCGCGGGTGCGATCGCCAGCTCGATGGGCGCAGGGAAGGGCGCCTCGAGTCGCCCGAGCAGATCCGCCGCGAACTCCGCCGCCTGGGTCGACGTCAGGTTCATCTTCCAGTTGCCGCAGACCAGCGGCGTACGGCTCATGAGGGGCGTTCCAGCGCGGCCACGCCCGGCAGCGTGAGGCCCTGAACGAACTCGAGCGAGGCGCCGCCGCCCGTCGAGAGATGGTCGATCCGGTCGCCGACTCCGACCTTGTGAACGGCCGCGAGCGAGTCGCCGCCGCCGACGATGCTGCGTGCGGGCGAGGCGGCGATCGCCCGGGCGACGCCTTCCGTTCCGCGCGCGAAGGCGTCGATCTCGAAGACGCCCATCGGGCCGTTCCAGAGGATCGTGCGCGGCCCCGGCCGCGGCGGCGGCGTAACGAGCGGTCGTCTCCGGGCCGATGTCGACGCCTAACATGTTCTCCGGGATCGTGTGGACGATCCGACTGTCCGCGTCCTCGGCAACGCGATCGGCCACGACGTGATCGGTCGGCAGCAGGAGCTCGCAGCCCCGCTCGGCGGCGCGCGCGATCATGCGCCGCGCGTCGTCCAGTCGGTCCGGCTCGACCAGCGATCGGCCGATCGGCTCGCCGCGCGCCGACAGAAAGGTGTAGGCCATGGCGCCCCCGACTCCGACCGTGTCGGCGCGTTCGATCAAGGCTTCGAGGACACCGAGCTTGTCCGAGACCTTGGCGCCCCCGAGAAAGCACACGAAGGGTCTTTCGGGCTCGAGGGCGGCGGCCAGCGCGTCGAGCTCGCGCTGTAGCAGCAGGCCGGCGGCGACGTTCGGTACGAACTCGACCATGCCCGCGGTCGAGGCATGGGCGCGATGCGCCGTCCCGAAGGCATCGTTCACGTAGACGTCGACGCCCTCCGCGAGCGCTCGGGCAAAGTCGGGATCGTTGGCGGTCTCCTCGGCGTGGAAACGCAGGTTCTCGAGCAGCAGCATCTCCCCGTCCGCCAGGCCTGCGGCGGCCTTCCGGACGGTTTCACCCGACGCAGTCCTCCACGAAGTGCGACCGGCACTCCGAGTGCGCGTGTGAGGGCCGAGCACACGACGCGCAGGGAGAGCTCGGGGACGCGCTGTCCCTTCGGTCTTCCGAGGTGGGAGGCCAGCAGCACGCGGGCCCCCGCCGCGATCAGTCGCTCGAGGGTCGGAAGCGACGCGCGGATGCGGCTGTCGTCGGTGATCCGGCCGTCCTTCGAGAGTGGCACGTTCAGGTCGGCGCGAACGAAGACGCGCTTTCCGCGGAGGGATCCGGCTGCGAGCAGGGCATCGAGGGATTGGATGGGCAAAGAGGATCCACCGGTGAAGCGATCGGCCCGATTCATCCGGGCCGGATGGCGCTCTCGAGGAGTTCGGGCGCGCGCAATGTACCGGCCCTCGGGTATGCTCTCAAGTACTCGACTTGACTTCTGTTTTTGGTCGTCCGAAGAGAGGGACGGAGCGGTCGACGAGACGCGCCGCGGGCCGATCGGCTCTCGTGTCGTCGAGAGTGGGGAATGCGGGCGGAGACGTCTGCCGGGGGTGAAGCTTTCGATGTCGGTGAGTGAAGGGCCGCAGGCGCCGGGCGCGGCTCCGGGGCTGTCGCATCTGGGGCTGCGGCTGCTGGTCGGCGCGCTGCTGGTCATGGCCGCGCTGCTGGTTGCGCAGCGCTGGGGGGCCAGCGATCGACTCGAGCGACAGTCCTTCGCTCTGGCCTCGGGAACGATCCGACTCGCGGATCTCGTGAGCCCGATCGAGATCCTGCGCGATGCGCGCGGGATTCCGCACGTGCTGGCCTCGAGTGAGGCCGATGGCTGGTTCGCGCTGGGCTTCGTTCATGCTCAGGATCGGCTGGCGCAGATGGCCTCCCTGCGACGCCGCGCGCTCGGCACGAGCGCCGTCGTGTTGGGCGCCGAGAGCCTCCAGGCCGATCGACTCGCTCGTCTCCTGGAGATCGGCCCGGCCGCCCGCTCGGCCTTCGAGGCGCTGCCCGACGCGTCCCGCGAGGTGCTGGTGGCCTACGCGGCGGGCGTCAACGCGCGCATCGGTCGCCTGCGCCAGGGCCTCGTTCTGCCCCCGCAGCCGCTGGAGGGGAGGCTGGAAGACCTCGAGAGCTGGCATCCCGCGGATTCACTGGCGGTGGTCAAGCTGCTCTCCTGGTGCACCGGCGGGACGCTCGAGACGACGCTGCTGCTCGACGATCTGATTCAGCGCCTCGACAGCGTCCCGGCACGCCCCTTCTTCCCGGGTCGGTCGTCCGTCGATTTCGGGATCGCGCCCGATGTCCCTCGCTACGCTCCCTCCGTCGACGAGACCGGCGGGCGTCGCGCGAAGGCGATCGAGGGCTCGACGCGCGCGCTGTGCCGCGGCATCGGCATCCCGACCGGCGGGGCGTGGGTCCTCGACGGGTCGAAGACCGAGAGTCGAGCGCCGTTCATCGTCGCGGACTGGCACATCGAGCCGTCCGTGCCCTCGCTGTTCTACGAGGCCCAGATCTCGGCCGACACGCTCGAGGTCGCGGGCGTCACGATGCCGGGCTCGCCGATCTTCTGGGCGGGGCGAAATCCGGATTTCGCGTGGGCCGCGGTCCCTTCGAGCGCGCCGATCTCGGATCTGTTCATCGAGACCCTGCGCGAGGCACGCGGGCTCTACCAGAACGGCACGCTCTGGGTTCCGATCGACACGCGCGAGGAAGAGCTGGTCTGGCGGGACGCGCGAGGGGCCCTGCAGAGCGAGACGATGGAGATCCGCTCGACGCGTCACGGGCCGCTGATCGACGCGCTCTGGCATCGGGATCCGACCCCGAGCGACTCGCCCCCGTCGTCCGCGCAGGGCACACGTCACCGCGCCTCACGGGCACTGTCGTGGACGGGCTCGCGCAGCGGTGACGGCCTCACGTCGATGCTCGCCTTGCTGCGACTCTCGAAGGCCGAGCAGGTGCCGGGGGCGCTGGTGCTGCATCACGAGCCCGTGCTGGCCTTTGCGTACGCGGACCGGGACGGGCAGGGCGGCGTGCAGGTAGCGGGCTGGCTTCCGAACCGTCCGCTGCCGACGGGCCTGGTGCCGGTTCAAGGGCGCCTGCGCAGCTTCGACTGGCGGGAGCCCGTGGCGATCGAAGCCTTGCCGGGAGAGACGCTCGGCGAGGGCGGGTCGGCCTGGGCGATGGCCCTCGATCAGCCCTGGCCCGGACGCGGTGGGCTGGATCAGACGGAGTGGCTCTGGCGGCCCGGCGACCGGGCTGCGCGTCTTTCGAGCCTGCTCGAGGAGCGGACGGCCGAGGCTCGCCTCGATCTGCGATCGGCGGCGGAGCTGCTCCACGACGATCGCGCGGAGCGCGCGCCCCGAGTGGTGGCTGCGATCGTCGGGATGGCGCGGCGTGAGGGGCCGCTGCCGGTCGAGGCGGAGGAGATCGCTCGGCTGCTCGAACGCTGGAACGGCGCCATGGACGCGACGAGTGCGGGCGCCGCCGCCTATCACCTGGTGATCGACCACCTGATCGAGGATCTGCTGCGGGAGCCCTTTGGCGACGCACTGTTCGAACGCTACCTGGCGGCGCCGCATGTCCGTCCCGAGTCCGCGATCGAGAGGCTGGTATCCCGCGCGGCGAAGCTGCGTCGCGCGGGTGGCTGGACGGACGAAGCGCGGGTCACGGCTGCCGCCCGAGCGAGCCTGCGTGAGGCCTGGGTCAGCCTGAATCATCGGCTGGGGCCGACGCGCGCTCGCTGGTCCTGGGGCGAGCTCCACCCCCTGCGATTCAGCTCGCTGTCTTCCGGGAAGAACGCGGCCGGGCAGATCCGCAGCCTCCCGATGCCGGGCAGTGCAGAGACGCTGGCCTTCGCGAAGCATCGGCCGGGAAAGTCCTTCGTCGTCGAGCGGGCCGCGCTCTACCGCGTCGCGATGGACCTCGGCGCAGAGGATCGTCTGCTGAGCAGCCTCGCCCCTGGACAGACCGAGCACCCCGGTCATCCGCATAGCACGGATGGTGTCTCGCGCTGGGCGACAGCGCGACTCGGTCTCTTCGCGACGAGTCGACTGGTCATCGAGGAGGAGAACGCGGCTCGCCTCGTGCTGGAACCCTCGCCTTGAGACCCGGCGGCGGCGTAGAAGGCCCGGTGGGCTTCGCCGAGGTGCCGGAGTTCCATGTCGAGGTGGCACGTCAGGCCGATCCCAGCCTCCGGCACAGGCCGCTGCTGATCGGCGGTGACCCCTCCAAGCGCGGCAAGGTCGTCGCGGCGAGCGCCGACCTCCGCGCACGCGGCATCGTCGACGGGATGGGGCTCGCGGAAGCCCTGGACCGAGCGCCCGAGGCGCATTGGGAGCGGACCGACATGCGGCGTGCGCGGGCCGTGTCGGGGGTGCTGCGCGCTGCGGTGCGCGAGGAGGTGGCCGAGGTCGAGGTCGTCGGGCTCGCGGGCTTCTACATGCGTGCGCCCCGCGCGCGGGCGCTTGCGCTCGAGCTGGCCGCTCGGCTCGAGGCGCGCGTGCTCGAGCGCACCGGCCTGCCGCTGCGCGTGGGCATCGCGCCCGCTCGATTCGCGGCACGCTGGGCGGCCGAGGACGCCGGCCGTTCCGGATCGCGGATCATTGCCGCGGAGGATTTCGAGGACTACCTGCTGCGACAGCCGATCGAGCGTCTGCCCGGGGTGGGACCCAAGACCGCGGCGCGCCTCGCCGAGCTCGGGGCGGTCGACGTCCCGGGCCTGCGGTCGCTCGGGCTCGAGCGTCTCGACGTGCTGCTGGGCAATCACGGGCGCGCCCTCTGGCAGCTGGCTTGCGGTGAGGACCCGAAGCCCCTGCGCGTCCGTCGTCATCCCGAGACGCTCTCCCGTGAGGAGACCCTCGAGGAGGCCACCCTCGACCGCGGGGTGCTCGAGGCGACGCTCGCGCGCCTCGCCGTCCGGCTGGCTGCGGCCCTTCGGCGCGACGGGCTCGGCGCCGGTCGCATCGCGCTGCGCGTGACGCGCGTGGACGAGCATTCGACCACCCGCAGCTGCACGTTGGCGCCGCCCGCGATCGAGGCGGCCGAGCTCGTGCGGGCGGCCGAGGGGCTGCTCGATCGGCTCGCGCTCGACGGCCGTGAGATCCGGCGGACGGGTCTCGTCTTGAAGGGGCTCGAGCTCCGGGGTGCAGAGGACCGGCAACTCGACCTGTTCTGAGCCGAATGACGTGGGCGGAGCCCGCCCTCGTGTGCTGCTCGAGCCAGCTTGCTCAAGAGTCGCTTCCGGTGCGCCGAATTCCTTCCCCACGCACCGATCGCGGTGCGGCTCGGGGGCTGGGTCATCATGGGGCAGGGCGAAGGCGGGGAGCGGCGCAAATACCACCGGATCGGGACCGATCAGGTGATCTCGTTCGCCGAGCTCGACCAGAAGGATCAGCTGGCGGTCTCGAAAGACATCTCGACCGGGGGCATCCGCTTCGAGGTCGTGGGCGTCGAGATCAACTACGGTGACCTGCTGCGCGTCACCTTCAACGTGGGTGACCGCACCGTCGTGGCCACCGGCAAGGTCGTGTGGGCCACGGACACGGATCCGATCACCCAGGAGGTCGGGATCGAGTTCTACGAGATCGATCCCGAGGCGATGCGGCTGCTCGAAGAGGCGCTCGAGCCCGAGCCCGAACGCGCCGGCCTGTTCTGAGCGCCCGCCCGAATCACGTCTGAATCCGCGCTGCGCGAGGTCCACCCGGCACCCGGGCCGCGCGCTTGACACCCGAAGGGCGCGAGTGCGAACGTCCCGGCCATGGCGGATTTCCACCAGACCGGGGTGATCACTTCCCTCCATCGCTTGGGTGAGCCCGACCTCGATCGTCTGGAGCAGGAGCTCGTCCAGTACAGCGAGGAGCGACCGATCGCGCTGGTGCTGCCGTCGCTTCATTCCGAGATCCACGGCCCAGCGCTGAAGCGGATCGTGGAGGAGCTCTCCCGCGTTCCCTATCTGACGCAATGCGTGCTCAGCTTGTCCGGGGCTGCGGACTTCGATCAGTTCCAGGAGATGCGAGAGCTCTTCGATGGCGTGCGTTGCCTGGATGGCGGTCGGGCGACGGTCATCTGGAATCAGGGGCCGCGGGTCCAGGCGCTCTTCGCGAGGCTTCGGGATGAAGGCCTCGACCCGGGAGAGGACGGCAAGGGACGGGCGAATTGGATCGCCTACGGCTACGTGCTGGGAACGCATCGGGCGCGCGTCGTGGCGACCCATGATTGCGACATCCTCGACTACCGTCGCGACCTGCTCGCGCGGCTGGTGTTTCCGACCGCCAACCCGAACATGAGCTACGAGTTCGCGAAGGGCTACTACAGTCGGGTCTCGGATCGCATGCATGGCCGGGTCACGCGACTCTTCATGACGCCCCTCATCCGGGCGATGAAATCCGTATTGGGGCCGGTGCCTTTGCTCGATTATCTCGAGTCATTTCGATACCCGCTCGCGGGCGAGTGCTCGATGACGACGGAGCTGGTGCGGGCCAATCGGATCCCGGCGGACTGGGGGCTCGAGGTCGGCGTGCTGGCCGAGGTGTATCGCAACTGTTCGCTGAAACGGATCTGCCAGGTGGAGCTGGTCGAGAACTACGACCACAAGCACCAGGAGCTGTCGGAGCATGACGCCAACGCCGGGCTCCACCGCATGGTCCGAGACATCGCCGCCTCGCTGATCCGGAATCTCGCCAGCTATGGCGTCGAGTTCGATTCCGGCTTCCTCAACACCATGATCGCGGCTTACGTGCGCACCGCGCAGGACGCCATCGCGCGCTACAGCGACGACGCCAAGCTGAACGGCCTGATCTTCGATCGTCACGAGGAGGAGGTCGCGGTCGAGACCTTCTCGGGGGCGCTGCGGGCGGCGGGGCTCGACTTCGTGCGGGATCCGATGGGCTCGCCGCAGATTCCGAACTGGAGCCGCGTCGTCTCGGCGATGCCGGACTTCCTCGACGATCTGGCCGCTGCCGTGGAAGCCGACGCACGCGAGGCGGACTGAGTCGCTTCGTGACGGAGACGGGAATCGGCCGCGCTCGCGGTGAACGGGACGTCTGGGGACTCTTCGGGATTCTACTCGTCGCAGCGCTGGTCCGGACGGTCGCGTGGTCACGGACCGCCGTGCTCTTCAACGACGGACCGATCTTCCTGGGCATGGCGCAAGCGATCCGAGAGGGGCGCTGGGACGAGGTGCTCGCCCACCCCTTCCATCCGCTCTACCCGGCGTCGATCGCGCTGGTGGCGGCGCTGCCGGTCGGGCTCGAGAACGCCGCCGTCGCGGTGTCGATCGTGGGCGGCCTGCTCTCGGTGGTCGCGATCTTCTGCTTCACGCGTCAGGCCTTCGGCCGCGACATCGGCTGGCTGTCGGCCTGGACCGTGGCGCTCCACCCCTGGGCGGTCGACTTCTCGAGCGACGTGATGAGCGATGGCCTGTACACGGGGCTCTACCTGGTCGGCTTCGCAGCCATGGCCTCGGTCGTCACGAGACCGCGCGTCCCGACCGCGCTGGCTTGTGGCGCAGCCGCAGGGCTCGCCTATCTGACTCGGCCAGAGGGCGTCGGTCTGGTGGTCTGCTGTGCGCTCCTGCTCGTGCTCGCCATCGCGCGAGGCGAGGGAGAGACGCGCCGTCGACTGGTGGCTGGAGGGGTCATGCTGCTCGCCGCTGCGGTCGTGATGGCGCCGCTGCTGCTTTCGATCGCCAGCCAGACGGGCGAGCTCGGCCTCACTCGCAAGAAGTCCTTGACCGGCCTCGTGCTGGGACCGGCGGCCGCGGGCGCAGCCGGAGCGCAAGCGCTCCCGCAGATTCCACCCGGGGTCGCTCGCATCCCGCTTCCCCGCTCTTCGGTGCGTGTCGAGGAAGCCGGGGGCACCCGGCCCCCGCGCGATGTCGCGGGCTTTCTCGAGGCCGCTTCGCGCGCCGGGCGCACCTCGCTGGCGTCGCTTCGCTACGAGATTGCGGCCTTTGCGTTGCTGGGACTGGCTTCGATGGGGCCGCGACGGAGGCCACTGCGCGAGGCGATCGTGGGGCTGCCGGCCTTGCTCTACACGGGAGTGCTGGTGCTGCTCGTGTGGGGCGCGGGCTATGTGGCACGGCGGCACGCGCTGGCGGCGTTGCTTCCGATCTGTGGCTATGCCGCGCTCGGATGGCGAACGCTGTGGTTCGCGCTGGTGGCGCGCATGACGCCCGGCGAAACGTCCCGGGCCGCGCGTCTGAAGTCGCCGTTCTGGCTGGGCCTCGGTCTGGTGCTGGTGTTGAGCATCGTCTGGGGCGCGAGGGATCTGCGCGAGCGGCGGGTCGAGCGCGGGGCGCTGCGACAGGCGGCCGAATGGCTCGTCGCGCACACCCCGCCCCCGCGGCGTGTCGCGGCCCAGAAGCTGCGCGTCGCGTACTACGCTGGCGCGGACTACGTGCCCCTGCCATCCGGGATCGAGGCGCCGATCGACCTGGTGCTTCGAAAGGAAGGCGTGGGCTGGGTGGTGATCGACGAGAAGCGACTCGGGGACCATCTCGGCCTGGCGGAGGGCCTGGACGACTGGCTGCGGCGCGTCCATGTCGTCGAGCAGGCGGGGGCCCGGGCATGGGTGCTCGCCGTCGAGCCCTAGCCGGCGCTCGTTCACGAGATGCGGCACTCTTGGCGACCGGGTGGGGGCCGGTTTCGATGCTCTATCGGTACAGCGAAGTCTTCAGGACGATGCTCGCGGTGGCGGACCTTCTGCTGATCGCGATCAGCTGGCTGGGCGCCTACCTCCTGCGTTTCGAGACCGGGCTGCCCGTGCCGCGGGGCGTGCCCGAGCCCGAGCCCTACGTCTATGCCCTGGCGGTGATCCTGCCGCTCTTCCTGGCGCTCTTTCGCTCCCACGGGCTCTACGAGGCCCGGCGCATGGACTCGCCGCTCGGCGAGGCGGGGGCCGTCCTGCGCGCGACCGGCATGGGGGTGCTGCTGCTGGCGGCGCTGACCTTCTTCGCGCGGAACTACTCCTTCTCGCGGGGTGTGCTCGGCATCTTCGCGCTGCTGGCGCCGACGGCCGTGATCATGCTGCGCTCCTCGATCCGCTTCGTGCTGCGCCGCGCACGGCGCCGGGGCTTCAATCTTCGCTTCGTTCTGCTCGTCGGGTCCGGCCCGCTGGCCGAGTCCGTGGTCGCGCGAATCGCCGGTCGTCCGGATGCCGGGCTGCGCTTGATCGGGATCGTGGCCGACGGTGCGGTGGGCGGCAGCGTGGCAGGCTCTCCGGTCATCGGGCGTTATGCGGACCTGAAGAGCATTCTGCGACAACAGCGCGTGGACCAGGTGATCATCGCCCTCTCGCGCCATGAATCGGAGCGCTTCGAGAAGGTCGTGGCCGAGCTCGAAGACGAGATCGTCAACGTGAAGATCGTGCCGGACCTGCTGCATGGATTCAGCCTGCGCAGTACGGTCGAGAGCCTGGATGGCATTCCGGTGATCGGTCTCCAGGAGACAGGGCTCCATGGCTGGGCCGCGATCGGAAAGCGAAGCTTCGACATCCTCGCGAGCGCGGGCCTGCTGATCGGTCTGTCGCCGCTGCTCGCTGCGATCGCGCTGGCGCTGCTCGCGACTTCGGGTCCGCCGATCTTCTATCGCCAGCTGCGCATGGGCCACGATGGACGGGTCTTCGAGATGCTGAAGTTCCGCTCGATGCGCCGGGACGCCGAGTCGGGAGGGCCGGGCTGGACGACGCCGGGGGATCCTCGACGCACGCGGCTCGGTCGCTGGCTCCGGGCATACAACCTCGACGAGCTGCCGCAGCTGATCAACGTGCTGCGCGGGGACATGAGCCTGGTCGGCCCTCGCCCGGAGCAGCCCACCTATATCGAGTCGTTTCGTCGCGAAATTCCGGGCTACATGCTGCGCCACAAGGTGCGCGCGGGCATGACCGGCTGGGCGCAGGTGCACGGATGGCGGGGCGATACGTCGATCCACGAACGCGTCGAGCACGACCTCTACTACATCCAGAAATGGTCCTTCTGGCTCGACCTGCGCATCCTGTTCATGACGCTCTTCCGAGCTGGCCGCGACCACACGGCCTACTGACACGGCCTGCTCATCCGGTCGGCGGCGATATTCTTGGCTCGACGCTCGCTCGTTCGAAGATCGAGGGTCGGGTCGCCGCGACGATCAGCGGAGCGCGCGGCAGACCGCGCCGACGATCTGCTCGACGCCTTCGATCCCGAGCTCCGGGTAGAGCGGCAGAGCCAGCGTCTCGCGGCTGGCACGCTCGGTCTCGACGAGGGGCTGCGGCGGACGGAACTCCGAGAGGGCGGGCTGTTCGTGGAGTCCGCGCGGATAATAGATCTCGCTGGCGATGCCCTCGGCCGCGAGCGACGCGATCAGATGCGCGCGGCGGTCGGCCGGGACGCGCACCACATAGCGATGATAGGTGTGGCGCGCGGGCTCGGGGCAGGGCGTGGGCGTCTGGAGCGGAAGCGTCCCCGCGCCCATCGGCTGGTCCCCGGGCGTCGCTCCGCGCTCGGCGAAGAGCGCGTCGTAGTGCAGGGCCAGCCGCCGCCGGGCACGCGTCCAGCGCTCCAGGTGTCGAAGCTTCACAGACAGCACCGTCGCCTGGATCGCGTCCATTCTTGAATTGATGCCGATGTCGGTGAATACGCCTGGCTCGGCCTCACCGTGCACCCGCAGCCGCGCGATCCTGTTTCGGAGCTCGCGGTCCGATGTGACGATCCCGCCGGCGTCGCCGATGGCGCCGAGATTCTTGGTCGGATAGAAGCTCACGCAGGCGGCACGCGTCCGCTCGCCAATACGGCTGCCCTGGGAGTCGACTGCGCCGATGGACTGCGCCGCATCCTGGAGGATCGGCAGGTCTCGATCTCGGCATACCGCCTCGAGCGCTCCGAGCTCGCAGGCTCGACCGAATAGATCGACGGTCAGCACGGCGCGCAGGCTCGGGACGGTCTCGACGAGGCGGATCGCCTGCTCGGGGTCGAGGTTCAGCGTGGACGGGTCGATGTCGCAGAAGATCGGACGTGCGCCGGCGCGGACGATGGTGGCCGCAGTGGCGAAGAAGGAGTACGCGGGGCAGAGCACGGCGTCCCCCGGCCCGATCTCGAGCGCGCGCATGCAGAGCCAGAGCGCGTCGGTTCCCGAGTTGCAGCCGACTGCGAAGGGCAGGCCGCAGAGCTTCGCGAGGTCGGACTCGAAGCTTTCGACCGCCTCGCCCAGGATGAAGCGACCCGAATCGAGCAGGCCGGAGAAGCCCGCCAGCAGCTCCGTCTTGATGGCGGCGTGCTGCGCTGCCAGGTCGATCATCGGGACCGCTTGCCTTCGGTCGCTCATCGCAAGGCCCCCAACGCCGCCGCGATCTCCTGATCGAGCGCCGCGTCGAATCGTTCGGGCGAGAAGCGCTCCGTCCAGCGGCGCAGCGAGCGGGGATCGAAGCGTCCCTCGTGCTTCTCGAACCGCTCGATTGCACCGCGCAGCGCCTGGGGCGTCTGCTCGTCGAAGAACACGCCGGTCGCTTCCAGATCGCAGAGGTCGCTGTCGCGCTTCGGAAGGGGGCGGACCGTATCGAGCAGGCCGCCCGCTCCGAATCCGATCACGGGCCGACCGGCGGCCTGCGCCTCGACGGCGACGAGCCCGAAATCCTCGTGTTGGGGATAGATCAACGCGCGACAGTCCCGGTAGAGCTCGGCCAGCCGTGACTGGTCGACGCGTCCGACGAACTCCACATTCGCGGGGGCACTGCGCGCGAGTCGATCACGGGCGGGCCCGTCTCCCGCGATCACGAGCCGGCGGTCGAGCCGCCTGAACGCCTCGATGGCGAGGTCCTCGCGCTTATAGGGGACGAATCCGCCGACCAGAAGATAGTAGTCGTCGGCCGGGCCCTGGGCGGTCTCGATCCAGCCGGTCTCGACCGGCGGCGGGACGACGCGCGCCGGGCGGTCGTAGTGACGCCGGATCCGGCTGGCGACGTCCGTCGAGATCGCCACGAAGCGGGTCACGGAATCCTCGCCGCTGGTGGCCACGTCGAAGCGCCGGAGCGCGCGGATCATGGGCGTCGCAAGCTTTCGACGCAAACCCTGGCCGAGGTAGCTGTCGGCATGATCCCACACGTATCGCATCGGCGTGAAGCAGTAGTCCAGATGCGCCGCGCCTTCGGGACGTCGGATGCTCTTGGCGACCGCATGACTCGTCGAGAGCACGAGGTCGTAGCCGCGGAGGTCGAAACGACGAATCGCCCATGGAAAGAGCGGAAGCAGCTTTCGATAGTGGCGAGCCCGGCCGGGGATGCGGTCGAGGGGACTGGTGAAGATACGCCGATCCTCGATCTCGGGTGGCACGCAGCCGGGCTCGTGGACCAGAGTGTAGAGATCGGCGCTCGGATAACGTCGCGCGAGATGCCGCAGGACGCGCTCTCCACCCCGATAACCGGTCAGCCAGTCGTGTACGAGGGCGACTCTCAACGCGGCTGATCCTAGCAGGGCGTGGTCCAGGATCGAAACCGCTCCGCGAGGTCGATCGGACGTCCACCGTCCCTCCGCACGACCCGATCAGGCAGCAGCCGGGGGATCGCTCGGGCGTGCCGAGGACGTGTCGCCGAGGGTAATCGCCAGGGCCTCCTCGATCGTATCGACCAGGTGGATCCCGAGCGACTCCCGGACCTCCGCCGGCACGTCGACGAGATCCTTCTCGTTGCGTTTCGGGATGACCACGGTGTCGATGCCCGCCCGGCTGGCGGCGAGCAGCTTGCCCTTGATCCCGCCGACCGGGAGCACGCGGCCTCGCAGCGAGATCTCGCCCGTCATGGCGACATTGCTCCTGGCGCTGCGATTGGCGAGCAGCGAGACGAGCGCCGTGACGAGCGCGACCCCCGCCGAGGGGCCGTCCTTCGGAACGGCGCCGGCCGGCACGTGCAGATGGATCTCGCCGGGGGCGAGCGCCTGCTCGTCGAGACCGAGCTGCTCGGCGTGCGCGCGCACCCAGGAGAGTGCGGCCTCGGCCGACTCGCGCATCACGTCGCCCAGCTGGCCCGTGAGGCGCAGCCGGATGCCCTTGCCGCCACGATTGCCGGCAGCCTCGATGAACAGGATATCTCCGCCATGAGACGTGACCGCAAGTCCGACGGCCACGCCCGGCTGACTCGTCTGCTCGGCGGTCTCCGACATATGAGGCGGCGCGCCCAGCGCCTCCGAGACGAAGTCGGGGTCGACCGTGATGATGGCCTCGCGATCCTCCGAGATCCGCCGCGCACACTTTCGCATCAAGGTGGCGACATGGCGTTCGAGATTTCGCACGCCGGCCTCGCGCGTGTATTCGACGACGACCTTGTCGAGGGCTTCTTCGGAGATCTTCACCTGGTCGGCCTCGAGCCCGTGCGCCTCGAGCTGTCGAGGCACCAGGAACTGCTGCGCGATCACGAGCTTCTCTTTTTCCGTGTAGCCCGACAGCTCGATCACCTCCATGCGATCGAGCAAGGCCGCCGGAATCGTCGACAGCGTGTTGGCCGTGGCGATGAAGAGCACCCTCGACAGGTCGAAAGGCGCCTCGATGTAGTGGTCAGAGAAGCTCTGGTTCTGCTCGGGGTCGAGCACCTCGAGCAGCGCCGAGCTCGGGTCGCCGCGGAAGTCGGAGCCGACCTTGTCGATCTCGTCGAGCAGGAAGACGGGGTTCTTCGAGCCCGCGCGCTTCAGCGACTGCAGGATGCGCCCGGGCATCGATCCGACATAGGTGCGTCGATGGCCGCGGATCTCGGCCTCGTCGCGGACCCCGCCGAGCGAGGCGCGCGTGAAGTTGCGACCCATGCAGCGCGCGATCGAGCGTCCGAGAGAGGTCTTGCCCACGCCTGGCGGTCCGACGAAGCACAGGATCGGCGCCTGGGCATCCGGCGCGAGCTTGCGCACGGACAGGAACTCGAGGATCCGATCCTTCACCTGGCCCAGGCCATGATGATCGGCGTCGAGGATTTCGCGCGCCTTGTGAAGATCGAGATCGTCCTCCGTCTCGGTATTCCAGGGCAGGTCGACCAGCCAGTCGAGATAGGTGCGGATCAGGTGACGGTCGGGGGCATGCTGGGGCAGCGAGGCCAGCCTGCGCAGCTCGCGATCGGCGAGGCTCTCGGCCTCCTCCGGGAGATCGAGCGCGTCGATCTTCTCGCGCAGCTCGTCGACCTCGCGCGCGCCGGCGTCGGTCTCGCCGATCTCCTTCTGGATCTCGCGCATGCGCTGTCGGAGCATTCGCTCGCGACGTTTGGGATCGGTCTCGCCCCCGGCCTCGTCGGTGAGGCTGCGCTGCGTCTCCGCGATCGTGACTTCCTTTTCGAGATGGCTCTCGACCAATGCCAGCCGCTTCTCGGGGTCTCCCTCTTCGAGCAGCTCGATCTTCTGCTTCGGCGTGAGCGCGATATTCGACGCGACCAGATCGGCGAGCAGCCCCGGCGTCGGAATGCCCTGGATGAAGGCCTTCCACTCGTCCGGCATGTCCTCACGCAGCTCGACGATGCGCTGGGCGAGCATGATCACGCGCCGCCACGCCGCCTCGAGCTGTGGAGACTCCTGCTCGGGCTCGATGAGGGGCTGGATCTGAACGCGCAGGGTGGGCTCCCAGGCGACCGTTCGGGTCATCACCGCACGAGCGACCCCCACCACCAGGGCCTGCTTGCCCTCCCGCCGGGCGTCGATGATCCGCATCACGCGGACGATGGTCCCGACCTCGTAGAGATCCTGCAGGCCCGGGTTCTCCGTCAGGGGATCGCGCTGGGAGACGACCAGCAGGTAACCGTCCTGACCGGCCTCATCGAGCGCGGCCAGGGAGCGAGCGCGACCGATCGCCAGGGGCATCGTGACGCCCGGATAGACCACGACGTCCCGCACCGGCAGAACCGGCAGCACGGCCGGAATCTCGAGCACCTCCGCGCCGGGCACCTCCACCATCAACGAAGCCACCGCCGCGGGCCCGGGGCCCGCCCCCGAGCCGGTCGCAGCCTCTTTGGATTCCGGGGTATCCGGTGTGGTGTTGTCGTCGTCGTGCGAATCGTGATCGGACACGGAGCTCCTTGATTCCGGTCGCAGCGGATGACTGGCTGGCGACCTGTTCGCAGGCCTTTGGCCCTCGAGAGTGGCCGCAACGTAAGCCCCGGTCATGACGGGTCAACCGTGGGATCCGTTTCGAGCGGATCCCGGCGAG
The DNA here is from genome assembly GCA_963698485.1 of uncultured delta proteobacterium. Lineage (GTDB taxonomy): Bacteria > Myxococcota_A > UBA9160 > UBA9160 > UBA4427 > UBA4427. The sequence goes on from CAVORA010000025.1 coordinate 69,527, forward strand.
CTTCTCCTGCCAGTTCTGGAGGTGTGATGTAAGTATCTGACAAAACTCAGAAAACCCGTTCCTGAGTCGAGATTCTGCAATCGCCGCTCGGTTCCTCCGATGATTTCCACCCAGCCCTTTGGTCGCACCGGCTTCGAGAGCACGCGCATCCTCTTCGGGGCGGCAGCCCTGGCCGGCATGAGGCCCGCGCGGGTGGAGACCAGGCTCGCCTGCGTCGAGCGATTCGGGATCAATCACATCGACACCGCGATCCACGCGTCGCCGCATTTCAGCTGGTCCGAGCCGATTCGTGAGCCGGACGCGCTCGCGCGCAGCGTCCGCTGGGTGCTGGCTCGCGAGGGCGCGTTCCCGATCACGTCGAGCGATGGCCGGCTGCTCGAGCCGATCGCCGAGGTCGCCGCCGCACTGGGAGCCGGGTCCGGAGCGCCGGACGATGTGGAGATGTCCCGGGACGTCGCGGCCCAGGGAATCGAGGCGCTCTTCGTGCGAGGCGTGAGCGACGGCGTCTAGCTCCGCTCGCCCGAATCCGAGGGCCACTCGGGCCAGTCCTTCCCGACTCGCAGCGTCCACCTGGGCTCGCGGCGTTCGACGTGCGCGACGGGTCCCTCGATCGCATCGGGGCGCGACATGATGTGCTTGTGCAGCTCGGTCTCCTTGTACGCCACCTGCGCCGGCGTGAGCTCCGAGGACTCCCAGAGCAGCTTCTTGGAGACGGCCACAGACAGCGGCGCCGCGTGGATCGCCGTGTCGCGCGCCAGCGCCAGTGCAGCAGGCAACACCTCGTCAGCGGGCAGGATCTGGCTGGCGACGCCGAGGGGCTCGAGCTCCTCGCCCCTGAACGTGCGCCCCGTGAGCATCATCTCGGCGGCGCGGGCGAGCCCGACCAGACGCACCATCGTCCAGTGGGAGTAGGCGTCGCCCATCACCCCGCGACGCACCTGCACGATTCCATACTTGCCTTCACGCGCGAAGATTCGCACGTCGCATTGCATCGCGAGCGTCATGCCGAGTCCGATCGCATGGCCATTGACCGCGGCGACCACGAGCTTTCGGACCGTGAAGGCGGGCACGGCGCAGCCAGCGGCGCTGAAGTCATCGAAGCCGCCGCTGCCCGACACGTCGAAGGTCGCGGCCGCATCGCTCATGTCGGCGCCCGCGCAGAAGGCTCGCCCGGCGCCCGTGACGACGACCGCGCGGATCTCGTCGTCCTCGTCACAGCGGGTGTAGGCCGCAGCCAGGCCCTCGAGCAGGTCGCCCGAGCAGGCGTTCAGCTTGTCCGGCCGATTCAGCGTGATCAGTGCCACGCCCGCATCGTCGACCTCGAAGAGGATGGATTCGTCGCTCATCCGACGACTATAGAGCCGTCCGGGATCGTCGTCGTCCTCGCCCGCAAGCACGACGCGAAAGGCTAGTGTCTGGTGTGAGCGCGCCGGGCGCGAGTGCGCGGGCCGCCATCAGCGACCTTGCCGGGCTGTCTCGGCGGCCGATCAGAAGAACAGTGCAGAACGACGAGCGGGGCGCTCGAGGAACGCAGCCGCGCCGACTCCAAAGCAGGCATCCGCCAGTTCCGTCCGAACCGGACGCAGTCAGCGCAACAGGCGGGCCCATCCGCCGCGAACCTGACCGGCGCCGCTGAAGAGCGAGGCGCCACGAGCTCCAAGTCATCCGCTGATGCAAAGAGATCGAAAAAAATGGTGCCCGGGACTGGAGTCGAACCAGCACGTCCTTGCGAACACTGGATTCTGAGTCCAGCGCGTCTACCAATTCCGCCACCCGGGCAGCGCGCCGCAGGGTACGGTGGCTGCGAGTTTCCGTCAAACCGAAAATGAAGAGGTGATGTTTGGTCAAGCGGGGTCGCTCGGGCGGTCGGAGCAAGGGACGATCGGGGCAGCGGCGCGGGTCGCAGACGGCCGGGCGGCGACGCGGCTCGGCTCACCGTTCGCAGCCGGGCAGAGGCCCGACAGGCGCGGGTCGCCCCCGGCGCGGTGCCGGGTCCGGCGATCGGCGGGATCGCGAGGGGATCGTGCGCGAAGCGGCGCCCCCCGACGCTTCGGGTCAGCGTCTCGAAGTCGACGATCGCGAGGGGAATCGTTGGCAGGTCGAGTGCCTGGGCGAGCCCGTCGAGGTCGGTGCCCGGATTTCATTCGAACCGATCGGTGCCGAGGAGAAGCGCCGCGGGGAGATGATGCGTCTGCTCGAAGCCGCGCGGGAGAGCTGGGTCTGCCGGGTTCACCGGGCGCACGGTGACTCGGGCGCGTATTCGCTGATCCCGTTCGGAGGGCTCGAGGCGCCGGAGCTGCAGCTCGCGGAGAAGGATGCGCGCGGCGCCGCAGACGGCGTTCGGGTGGTGGTCGTGCCGCTCGAGACCGGACGCGGCGGACGCCCGAAGCGGTCTGGAACACAGCGACGTGCGGGGCGCGCCGCAGCTTCGCGCCGCGCGGTGCGCGTGGTCGAGATCCTCGGTCCACCGGGCGATCCGGACGCCGACCATCGCGCCCTCGTCTGGAAGCATCGCCTGCCCGAGCGCTTCTCCCGGCGCGCCCGTCTCGAAGCCGAGGCGATCGACGGCGAGCTGACCGAGTCCCTGCTGAGCGAGCGCACGGATCTGAGACATCTGCCCTTCATTACGATCGACCCCGCCAGCGCGCGGGACCACGACGATGCCGTGTTCGCCGAGGAACGGCCGCCGGCCCCCGAGTTGCGCATCGAGGGGGAGTCGGCGAGACGGGGGGCTCCGCGCGGGGCTACCTGGACCCGGCGTCTGTGGGTTGCGATCGCCGACGTCAGCCATTTCGTCGAGCCCGGAGGCTTCGTCGACTCGGAGGCGAGAAGACGCGCGAACAGCTTCTACTTTCCCGATCGCTCGATCCCCATGTTGCCCGAGCGATTGTCGAGTGATCTGTGCTCGCTGCGACCCGAGGTGGATCGTCTGGCGATGGTCGTCGAGCTCCGGATCGGGGCGCAGGGCATCGTGCTGGACGCGCTGTTTCACGAAGCGGTGATTCGCAGTCGCGCGCGATTGGCCTACGAGGACGCCGCCGCCTGGCTCGAGGAGCAGGCGGCGAAAGAGTCGTCGCGGGCGGCGCAGCCGGAATGGGGTGAGTCGCTTCGTTGTCTGGATCGCATCGCGACGGATTTCGGGCGTCAGCGCATCGAGTCCGGCGCGCTGACGATCGAGCTGCCCGAGGTGGAGATCGTCGTCGATGATTCGGGACGGCCGACCGACGCCCGGCTGCGCGGGCGCAATCGGGCGCATGTCCTGATCGAAGAGGCGATGCTTGCGGCCAATCGCGCCGTCGCGCGGGCGCTCGACCTTGCCGAGCGCCCGACCGTGCATCGCGTGCATGCCCCGCCGCCCCCGGCCAAGCTCGAGGATCTGGCGCGCCTCTTCGAGACCCTGGGTCTCGAGCTCTCTGGAGATCTCGCCGCCCCCGGCGTCCTGACGAAGGCGCTCGAGGCCGTCCGCGGCCTGCCCTCGGAGGAGAGGATGAACATGGCCGTGCTGCGTGCGATGAGTCAGGCGCGCTACGAGGCGGAGTCGGGCGGCCACTACGCGCTGCGCTTCGAGCACTATCTCCATTTCACGTCGCCGATTCGACGTTATGCGGATCTCGAGGTCCACCGCGCGCTGCGTCGGCTGATCCGTGGGGAGCCCGCCGCTGCGACGCCCGATTCGGGGCGCAGCGAGCACGAGCGCCTCGCCCGCCTCGGGCTCTGGCTCTCGGGTCGCGAGCGACTGGCGATGGAGGCAGAGCGGGATGCGGAGGCGCTGGCCGGGTGCGTGCTGATGGCGGATCGGATGGACGAGGTCTTCGCCGCAAGGGTGACCGGGGCGACCGAATACGGTCTCTTCATCCGTCTGGAATCCCCCTGCGTGTCGGGGCTGGTGCCGATGCGCGCGCTCGAGGGGCGCTGGGAGGTCGATCTCGAGACGGAGACGCTCGTCGCGGATCGATCCGGGGCGCGGATCGCGGTGGGGGATGCACTGCGCGTGCGGCTGCTCTCCGTCGATGTCGATCGGGCTCGATTGGCCTTTCGGATCGACCCCGGCAATCGCCGCTCGGGGCAGCGTGAAAGGGGGCAGACCCGCGAGCATCGCGATCGACCTCGCCGGTCGTCCGGCGGTCGCTGAGTCGTGGGCGATCCGAGAGGGCGGTGCTGAGAATCAGGCCTCTTCGCCGAGCGCGGCGAGCTCCTCGGACTGTGCTTCCCACTCGGCATAGAGTGCCTCGATCGCGTCCTCGACCTCGCGCTCCTCGGCCTGGACCTGTCGGATGCGCTCGTGATCCTGATAGACGTCGGGCTCGGCCAGCCGTGCCGTGACCGTGGCTTTTCGCTCTTCCTGTGCGGCGATCTGCTCTTCGAGCCTTTCGATCTTGCGACTGAGGCGGTCCCGGCTCTTGCGCCGCTCCCGGTCGAGGAGGCGGACGGACTTCTCCGATGCGCCCGCGCTCCGGGTGGGCTCGTCGTGCGGGGGCGTCGGCGATTTCGGGGCCGTGGCAAAGCTCCCGGGCGCGTTTCGGCCGATCGTTCGGGGGGCGGCGTCGGAGAGGCTGCGGGCCTTGCGCTCGAGGTAGGCATCATAGTCGCCGAGGTGATCCTCGAGCCGACCCCCTTCGACGTCGACGACGCGCGTGGCGAGTGCGTTGATGAAGGATCGGTCGTGGGACACGAAGAGCAGCGTGCCTTCGAACTCGGCGAAGGCCTCTTCGAGCACCTCGCAGGCCTCGATGTCCAGATGATTCGTGGGCTCGTCGAGGATCAGCAGATTGGCCGGGCGCAGCAGCAGCTTGGCCAGCGCGACCCGCGCCTTCTCTCCCCCCGACAGGACCGAGATCTTCTTGTCGACCTCGTCGCCGGTGAAGAGCAGTGCGCCGAGCAGTCCTCGCAGGCGTGGCAGCTCGTCGGTGCGGGCATCGCGCGCGACCTCCTCGAGGACGCTCGATCCGGGGTCCAGGGATTCGAGCTGATGCTGCGCGAAGAAGGCGATCTCGACGTTATGTCCGAGGGTCCGCTCGCCCGAATCGAAGTCGGTCGCCCCGGCGGCGATCCGCAGCAGCGTCGATTTTCCCGCTCCGTTGGGTCCTGCCAGCGCGACCTTCTCGCCGCGCTGGATGTGGAAGTCGATGCCTTCGTAGACCGCGTCGTCACCGTATCGTTTGTGAACGTCATGGAGCGTCAGGACGCGCTCGCCCGAGCGCGCCGGGGCGGGGATGCGAAGGCGGATCGCGCGCCGCGTGTCGATTGGGGCCTCGACGCGCTCGATCTTCTCGAGTGCCTTGATCCGGCTCTGGGCCTGCCGCGCCTTGGTGGCCTTCGCGCGGAAGCGCTCGATGAATCGCTCCTTCTCGGCGATCACGCGATCCTGGTTGGCCTTGCGAGCGAGCAGCTCTTCTCGTCGCTGTGCGCGCTGCTGGCGGTATCGGTCGTAGCCACCCTCGTAGAGCTCGAAGCCGCCCCGGCCGTCGAGCTCGATGATGCGATTGGTCTGGCGTCGCAGAAAGGTGCGGTCATGAGACACTACGAGCACGGCGCCCGGGAAGCGTTCGAGGGTGGCCTCGAAGAACTGGATCGACGGCAGGTCGAGATGATTCGTCGGCTCGTCGAGCAGCAGGATTTCGGGCTGCCCGAGCAGCAGCTTGGCGAGCTCCACGCGCATCAGCCATCCGCCGCTGAAGCTCGAGAGTGGCCGATCCGCGCTCTCGTGATCGAATCCGAGGCCGGCGAGGATCTCGGAGACGCGCGCGTGTCGTTCGAAGCCGCCGCCCTGCGCGAAGCGATGGCTGCACTCGTCGTAGCGGCGGGTGAGGGTGGCTGGGAGGGCCTCTTCCCGAGCTCCGATCTCGCTCATCTCCTGCTCGAGCGCTCGCAGCTCTTCCTCGAGGGCGTCGAGGTCGGCGAGTGCGGTCCGGGCTTCCTCGCGGACGCTATGCGGCGCGCCGGGATCGATTTCCTGTCGCAGCAGACCGAGTCGAACGCCGCGGGCACGGTGGATCTCGCCGCCATCGTGGGGCTCGTCGCCGATCAGCGCCTTGAGCAGCGTGGTCTTGCCCGCACCGTTCGGTCCGACGATGCCGATGCGATCGCCGGCCCGCACGACGACCGAGGCGCCCCGAAAGAGCACGCGATCGCCGATGCGCTTCTCGAGCTCGTCGAGGCGGAGCAGCAGGGCTTGATTCCTCCAGGGCGGATGGCCGGCGGCCGGCGGAGCAGGGCGAGCCCCTACGCGAAACGCGCGCAAGCATGACGGCGGGGCTCCGGCGCGGCAAGGGTCGACGCGCGCGGGACCGCGTGGCGAAGCCCGGTCACGTCGTGCATGCTGCGCCCTGGATGCGCCTTTCACGCCGAGCTCGCTACGCCCTCTGCGGGATCTTCGATCTGGCCTACAACGGGGCCGGTGAGCCGGTTCGGGTCCAGGCCATCGGCGAACGGCAGGGGATTCCCTATCGCTTCCTGGAGCAGATCTTCCAGGATCTCCGCCGCGCGGGGCTCGTGAGGGGCAAGCGGGGACCGGGCGGGGGCTACGTGCTCACCCGTCGGCCCGAGGAGATCAGCCTTCGAGAGGTGCTCGAGGCGGTCGAGGGGCCGCTCGCGCTGCTCAACGATGTGGAGGCCGACTCGTGGCGAGAATCGCGCCATCGCCCCGACTTCGTGTGGCGGGACCTCTCGGGGCGCATGGCCAGCGCACTCGGCGATCTCGTCGTCTCCGACCTGTGCCGCGAGGCCGTGCGCCAGTCCATTCCGCGAGATCTGCCCGACGGACTGGACTATCAGATCTGATCGAGGTCGATCCGGCGCGGGCGGCATTCGCGCGGTGCGGACGACTCGATTAGACTCGGCGCTGGTCGAACCCCCCAATGACGATCAGGGCCCGGCGAAGCCGGGCTGGGACGGAGACCGTGTCCGAACGCGTCGATCTGGACCCCGAGCTCGAGAGTCGCCTCGTGTCGAGCGACATCCTGAACGAGATCTGCACGCATGCGCTCGACGTGGCTCCGGAAGAGTGCTGCGGGCTGGTCATGGCGCGCGTCGGCGAATCGATGAGCCGCGTCGTGCGGATCACCAATGTCATGACGAAGATGCACGTAGCGGACCCGGAAGCCTTTCCGCGGGATGCCCGGCACGCCTACTACATGTCGGAGGTCGAATACCTGCGGGCGATCGAGGAGGCCGAGGCGGCGAACGAGCGCGTGGCGGCGGTCTATCACTCTCATTTCGGACAGGGTTGTTATTTGTCCCAGGACGATCTCGCCTTCGCGGCGCATCCGCTCTTCCCGTTTCCCGAAGCCGACCAGATCGTCGTCTCGCTGCTGGCGGACGGAATCCGCGAGGTCGGAATCTTCGAGCCCGTCTCGTCCGGCGGTAGACGGTTCCGGGGCAGAAAGCTGGAGGCCACGCCGTGAACCTTTGCTCCGCCCGATCGTCGAGCCGCGGACAGCTCGCGGTGCTGCTGCTTCTCTGCTCGTTCCAGGCGTCCTGCGTAGCGGGCCGCCTGACGCTCGAGGAGCTGCCCGAGCAACCGATCGCGTTCGTCCACTGGGCGGACAAGGCGGGGCAGAAGCGCGGCGAGATCTTCGCGAGCGCGGCCGAGACGCCGCCGCTGCCCCCCGATGAGGCTGATCCGGAAGGCCTCCAGGAGCTTCAGATCCGGGCCTACCTGCGCGGGGACGAGACGCTCGTGCTGCGTTCGAAGCTCGCGAAATATCCGGGGCGGCTGATGCTGCTATGGCCGCGAACGGGTGAGATGGAGCGCGTGGATGCGGCGCCCCTCGATTCGCTGCCGCTCGCCTGGTCCCCGGATCGCGAGCGGCTCTTGATCGCCTCGGCCCATCGTGGCGGGAAGGAGCAGCTCTACGAATACCATCTGGCGCAAAAGGTCTTGAGCACCGTGACGGTCGGCCCGCTCGAGCACTCTCGCGGCGCCTACGATGCGCAGGGCCGGATCGTGGTGCATCAATCCGAGCGTGTCTCGGATCGCGGGGCCTCGCGGCTGACCGTGCATCGGACACGGGCCGGGAGCCGCATGGGTCCCGCGCTCGCGCAGGGCGTGCCGCCCGGTCCGCTTCGGGTGTTGCCCGAGGGAGACCGCATCGTCTACGAGCAGGTCCAGCCCCGACCGCGCCGAAACGGGCCCACCGTTTTCGAGTCGCTGATCGCGATTCGCGAGCTCAGACCGGGTGCCGAGGAGGATCGTCTGATCAAGGGCCGGGAGCCGACGCTCACGCCCGATGGCCAGTGGATCGTGTTTGCATCTCAGTCGACGGCGGGCTATCGACTCCGTCGCATGCGGCTCGATGGAACTTCCCGGGTAGCCATCGGCCCCGGGGGCGCAGAAGAGCGAATGCCGTCCGTCTCTCCGGATGGCGAGTACATCGTCTTCGTGCAGTTCTCGGGCGGTCGCCGTCGCCTGGTGGCGAGGCGGTACGACGGGAAGGACGAACGCGTCCTGCTCCCGTCGGGCTGGTCCGAATTTCCCGTCTGGTAGGCGGCGGTCGAGAGACCGCGTGGAGAGACCGCGCTGGAGAGGCCGCGGTCGAGAGACCGAGGCGGGGATCCCGGTCTGAACGGACGCAAGCTCGAATGGCGGCCCGCAAGAACCAGAGCACAAGGCGCAAGCCACAGTCTTCGAGGCGAGTCACCGAGTCCCGGTTCTGGGGGCGAGCGGCCTCGCGATCACAGCGGCCTGATGAAGCCAAGAATCAACACGCAGAAGCCAAGAAAGGTATTCGCCCTGATGAGTCAATCCAATCGAGATCTCGTCCCCGTCCACGGTGGCCTGGACGCGCCGGTCGATCGAATCGTTCCGTTCAAGGACAAGGCTGCATTCCTCGCGAAGGCCGCCGGGCTGCCCGGGGTCGTGGTGAACGCCGCGGACCTATCGACCGTCCATCGCATCGCCGACGGCGCGCTCTCACCCCTGACCGGACCGATGAAGAAGGAGGCCTTCGACCTCGTGCTCGACGAGCAGGTGATCCTGTCCGGAGGCGGTCGATATGCCTGGACGATTCCGATCTCGCTGCCGATCACCGACGCAGAGGCCGGGGCGCTCAAGGCGGGCGGCGAGTGTGCGGTGAAGACGGAAGCCGGCGAGGTCGTCGCGATCGTGAGCGATCTCGAGATCTTCGACTGGGACAAGAGCAAGTATCTGAAGAGCGTCTACGGCACCGAACGGGTCGATCATCCCGGCGGCCGGATCGTCGACAACGATGCCCGTACGAAGCTGATCGGCGGCGAGCTGAAGGCTTTGCCGCAGCGCGCGAACAAGGAGTACGGGGAGTTCATGCTCTCGCCGCTGATGACGCGGACCTTCATTCGTGAGCGCAAGTGGGAGCGGGCGTTGGCCTTCCAGACGCGCAATCCGCTGCATCGCGCGCACGAATACGCGCTGGTGTACGGCGTGGAGCAGCTGACGGCGGCGGGTCATTTCGCGGGCGCCGTGCTGAACCCGTTGATGGGCGAGCTGAAGGGCGACGACGTGCCCGCGGCCACGCGCATGCTCTGCTACCGCCGACTCCACAGTGAACGTCTGCTGGGCGAGGGCGACAAGGATCAGGCGATCTGGGACAAGGCCGGATACGACCTCTCCGACGTATTCGAGCTGATCGGGCTCGACATCAAGATGTTCTACGGCGGGCCGAGCGAAGCCATCATGCACGGCATCTACCGCCAGAACTACGGCTTCTCGGACATCGTGATCGGCCGCAAGCACGCGGATGCCCCGTTCGAGGACGGCAAGGCGATCTGGGGCGACTTCGATGCGCACGAGATCTTCGACAAGCTGCCGGGCGAGCTGCACATCCAGCCTTGCAAGGTCGGCTTCGCGGCGTTCTACGAGAGCATGGGACGGGTCGACCTGACCGACCGGCATCCCGACGAGAAGCCCTTCTCGATCTCGGGAACGCAGGTCCGTTCGATGCTGCAGGCGGGCGAGCGACCGGATCCGCGCATCATGCGGCCCGAGACCTCGGACGTGCTGATCGAGGCCTATCGCAAGTAGTCGTCTCGGTTCGGGACCCGCTCTTCGAGACTCCGGCAGGGGCAGTCGATCGACTGCCCCTGTCTGCTTGTCGGGCGCACGTTGCATTTTTCAGCGGGCTGGCGAAACTGGGGCGATGCCGAGTCGCCAGACGCATCCGGTTCTCGTTCTGCTCTCCCTGGTCTGGATGGTCCTCTCGATCGGATGTGCGACGACGCCTGGCGAGGAGCGCGACGTCGAGCGGGTGACCGACGCGTCGGAGATGCCCTGGACGGGCTTTCGGTCGATGTTTCTTCAGGAGGGCGGCCGACCCGCTGTCGCGGACGAGATCCGAGAAGAGGTCTCGCGCCTCGATCGCGTGCTCCGACAGCGCGCGGTCGTTCGCAGCGACGGCATCGAGTTCGGGCAGCTGATGCTCGCCGCGGGCGCGCTCTATCCCGATCACAGCCACGCGACGCCCGAGGCCTATCTCGTGCTCTCGGGCGAAGCCGAGTGGACCGTCGACGGCGAGACCCGGCGAGTCGCTCCCGGCACCTCGATCCATCACGCGCCATATTCCGATCACCGCTGGGTCACGACTTCGCAGCAACCGCTCAGGGCCGTGTTCGCACGCTGGCTCCCGGACGGCGAGCGAACCGGGCTGGTCAGCGACGGCCTGCGTCGACGCGGAGGCTCTTCGACCGGTGACTTCTTCGCGGGCGAGCGGCGCTCGAAGTCGGTGCTTCCGACGCAGCAGATCGTTCCGACCGCGCGTCCGCGCCCCGGCGGCCCGCTCGATGAGATGCGTCAGGCTCGACTCGCCGCACGGATGAAGGAGCCGCAGCGACCGGTGGTGAGAAGCTTCTTCGATTCCGTCGGGATCCCCTGGAATACCGACACGCCCGGAATCCGCTGGCGACTGGCGTTGGCGCTCACCGATTTCGAGTGGGGGCAGCTCGAGATCGAAGGCGCCTCGGGCAACGGTCGGGTCCGAACGCTGGCGCCGTCATCGGTCCCGGGCCTGCTTCATGTGCTGTCGGGTCGCGCGCGCCTGCGGGTTGCGGGCGGTCGATGGACGGAGGTGTCGGCGGGAACCAGCTTCTCGTTCTGGCCGGCAGAGCCGGTCGAGATCGCGTTCGACGAGCAGGCCGAGACGCTGCGCGCACTCTGGCTGCGTTGGGCCCCAGGAGGCGATCGGTCCTACCGGAGTCGCGATTTCTTCCTGACCGAGCCCGTTCCCGACCCGGCAAGAGGCGTGGGTCTCGCGGTCGACGTCGACTTCTTCGCGCCAGAAACGACACGTTAGGCGGGTGCGCCCGGCGAGGCGGCGTCGCGCGCTGGCGACTCAGACCATTCGAATGCGCGGCTCGCGAGCGTGGGTCAGCAGGGCCTCACGGTCGGATCCATCCGCGGGGTGGACGGCATAGCCGAAGGCCAGGCCGATCCGGACCGGCTGGTTGAGCGATTCGTTCTTCGAGACCGCGTCCGCCACCGCCCGCGCCAGCTCGAAGACGCGCTCGCCCGGGGTGCGTCCGGGTTCGGGCATGAGAACGGCGAACTCGTCGCGGTCGATTCTCGCCAGCACGTCGAACTCGCGCACGTGGGTCTTCAGCGATTCGGACAAGCACTGGATCACGCGACCGAGATGTGCGGCACCGGCCTCAGCCGTCAGCTCGGCTCGATTCTCGAGCTTGCAGACGCAGACCGCGAGTGCGTGCTCGCGTCCGGCCGCCCGCGCGACTTCTTCGCCGAGTCGCTTGGCGAGATAGCTCTCGTTGGGCAGCCCCGTCTCGTCGTCGTAGTTACGATGCTGCTGGTTCTCCCGGTGCGACAGGGCGTGGTCGAGGGAGCGCTCCACATAGCTCACGAAGCGTCCGAAGACCTGGAGGTCCTCGTCATCGAAGCGGCTGGCGAAGAAGCGGTCTAGGGCGACCTTGTCATAGACGGCGATCGAGCCGATGACCTCGCCGTCGCGCTTCAGCGGCGCGGTCATGACCGATCGCATCTCGTCGACGAGATCACCGAATTTCGGGTCGAGGCTCGCATCCTGGATCAGATGGGGGGCGCGTCGCCGGATCGAATCGACGGTGACCGCCTTGTCGAGCCGGAAGAGGGCTTCCTGGGCGGCCCCTTCGGCGGATCCGAAATACGAGCGGATCGAATAGCGTCGGGTCGTCGGGTCCTGCAGGCGCAGGATCGCGTGGTCGGCCTCCAGGATCATCGCGGCCGACGACGTGGCGAGCCGCGCGACCTCGGCTGGCTCGGTGCAGGAGAGCATCCGGATCGAGGTCTCGTTGATGGCGTTGATGCGCGCGGCTCGGCTGGCCATGCGCGCCTCGCGATCGGTGCGTGCGATGGCATCGGCCGCGGCGGCGGCGATCTCCTGCCAGCTCTCGAGGGTGCCGCGGGTCTGCTCGGTGGCGCTGCCGGCCTGGATCGACAGTAGGCCGACCAGCTGACTGCCGGCGATCAGCGGAATCGCCGCATAACCGATATCGCCGTTCTCGCGGCGCAGGACGGCCGGCGTTTCGGTTCGAATCGCTTCGCCGTCGACACCCACGCCGGGCTCGAGACGGTACTCACCGCCGAAGCCCCCTCCGGAGAGTGACGTCGCCGCCAGCCGGAGGCCGCCGTCCGGCTCGCGCAGATAGAGGTGGGCGATGCCCTGGCCGGCCCGGAGGGCGATGAACTGGCAGAACTCCTCGAGCCGGTCCGAGAGCAGGGCGGGGCCACGCAGCACGCGCTGGACCTCGCGAACCGCGTCGTAGCGCGCGGCCTGGGTTCGCAGGCTCTCGTGCTCCTGGGCGCGGGCGATGATCTGGGCGTCGAGACTCGCCAGCTGCTCCATGAACTGAAGGTCGTCGTCCGAGAAGACGTCGGCGTGTCGGGAGTGATGGACGTTCAGGACGCCGAGCACCCGCCCGCGATGGATCAGCGGCACGCAGAGGGCGGACTCGACGTCGACGCGGTCGCGCACCAGGTTGTAGCGGCTGCCGTCGGCACGGCCGCGCAGATGGATCGGCCGACCTTCGGCGGCGACCTTGCCCGAGATGCCCTGACCGAGAGCCACGCGGATCTTGGGCCACAGCTCCTTCTCGACGCCACGGGCCACCCGGATGCGCAGCAAGCCGTCATCGGGGTCGAGCAACATCAGGCTGCCGCCCTCGGCGCCGGTCACGCCGACCGCGATCTCGAGCATGCGCTCGAAGAGCTCATCGGCCTCGACCGTCAGGTCGACGGACTCGACGACCTCGTGGAGCGCCTGGAGCAGCTCCGCCTTGCGGTCGCGTGGGGCCACGCCGTAGCCCCAGAGCAGTCGTGCCGTCAGCGGCGTGACGACCTGGATGGCGGCCCGAGGTCCGGACGGGACATGTCTCGAGAAGTCGCCGACGGAGTCGACGATCGCGTCGAACTCCTGCTCGGCGAAGAAGGCTTCCGGGTCGTCGACGAGCAGCGGTGCGACTTCGTGGGCGAGCCCGGATCCGAGGCCGCGGGCGCGTTCGAGCGACTTCGTCACGTCCGCGTCGTAGATCCGGGCGACCTCGACATCGGGATTGGCCGCGAGCAGACGCAGCAGTCGCAGCGACTCTTCGGATGCCCCCCAGATGCCGAGCCGTCGGCGCATCAGTCGCTCCCGTTCTCGAGCAGCGCATCCAGACGCAGCGACAGGACCACGCTTCGGGACTGACCCGAGTCGTCGCCCAATACCAGCGGTAGCCGGACGCCCCCGTCCGCCCCGACGCTCGCCTGTCCCACCGAAACGATTCGCAGGTTGGCTCCGAGCGGGGCCTCGGGCTTCCGGGCATCCTGCGGCGCGGTCGGCCAGTCCGGTGTCGGGTGTGTGTCGGAGTCGAGGGCCTCCGCGTCGGCCATCTCGAGAAAGCCCTCCTGCTCTTCGCCCTCGGCCAGGATGGCGGCCTCGAGAATGTCCTGGGAGTCGAGCTCGAGGGAGCCGTCCGCATCGATCTCGAGCAGCTCGACGTCCTCGGTCGGGAGCGCGGCGGGCTCGGGCACGGCAGCGCTTGCGGCCTCGGGCATCGGCGTGATCTCGGGGCTCGATGCACCCTTGCGCGCACGGACGACGTTCTTCGAGATCGTGGTGAGGGTGGCCAGCACCCCGTGGCCGGTGGTGGCGATCGTCTCGAAGACGGCCGCCTGTGCCAGGCCGATTCGACGATGCAGGTCCTCGATCGCGAAGGGATCGGCGATGTCGCGCTTGTTGTACTGGAGCACGATCGGGACCGTTCGAGCGCTGCGGCCGTAGGCTGCGAGGGAGTCCCGCAGCTCGGCGATCGTCGCGAAGTTCTCTTCGATCTTCTCGGGTGAGCAGTCGAGGACGAGGACGACGCCGTCGATCTCGTCGAGCAGCTGCTTGCGCGTCATCGCCTGATCGGGCGCGCCCGGTACCGCGATCAGCTCGAGCTGCATCCCCGACACCGCCGATCTCGCCGAGCTTGATCGGCAGCGCCTCGTAGGTCAGACTGGGGTCGAGTCGGGTGGGCTCGGCTCGGAGATCGCCACGCAGATCGGGTCTGCAGCTTCGCGTGGATCGTCTGCGAGGGTCGTGGTCTTGCCGCTGCCCTCGATGCCCCAGAGCAGGATCCGCGCGTTGACGTTGGACATCAGATCTTTCCCTTCTTGGTCAGGATGCGCCGCGCCTGGGCGCAGATGTTGCTCGAGACGTCCTTGCTCTTCATCAAGCCACGCAGATCCTTGTCCTGAAGATAGTTGATGAACTTGATGGCCTGCGGCTGCGGCGTCTTCGGGTTCTGCACCAGCGCGAGCTTGATCTGATAGTTCTTGGTCCAGTCGCGATTGGTCGAGATGATGCGCAGCAGCTCTTCGCCGATCGAGCGGTTCTGGGCGAAGCCGATGACCTCGGTCTCCGTCAGCTTCGGGCTTCCGAGCACGGCGGCCGACACGATCCGGTTGCGATCCTTGACGAGCAGCGCGCGCGCTTCCTTGCCGCCCATGCGTGCGAGCTTGATCTTCTGCATCACGCTCATCTTCTGGACCGCGGCATAGAGACTGCCCTCGACGTCCTCGTCGTCGACGTCCTCGTCGACCTCGCGAGCGAGCAGCCGCGCGATCTCGTGCATGTCCTCGCCGAGCATCTCGAGCACGGCGGCCTCGGCCTCGGCCTCGTCGAGGGCCTCATCCTCGTCCTCCGCTGCCTTCCGTTCCTCGAGTCCGAGGAAGGAGAGGATGCGCTCGATCACGGCGCGCCCGGTCAGTGGATTGGCGCCGAGCGCGTCGACGATTTCCTCGGTCCGCATCATGCGTTCCTGGTTTTGACTGATGATATCGACGACGCGGCTATGGGGCAGCGTCGCGAGCCAGGCGATCGTGGCATCGTCGGTCGCGGCGTTCAGCGCGAGCGCCTCGCAGTACTTCTCGTTCTCCTTGTGGACCCGCGCCAGGAAGGAGAGCAGCGCCGGATGGGCCGGTCCGGTGAGCGACGGTCGGAGACGATGTGGTCGGGCAGACCTTCGAGGCTCTGACGAGCGGTCTCCTTGACCTGCGCGTCGGCATCGTTCGCGAGCACGAAGAGGACGGTCGCGAGCTCGACCGGTTCGAGGGGCAGGGCGCCCCGTGCAGCCATCCGGCGGGCTTCGACGGGCGCGTCCCGGCGGGCGTATCTTCTCCGCCTGGGGCGTGAGCTTCAGCTTGACCTTCTGCGCTCCCGCAGCGGCCGTCGTTCTTGCTCGTGGACTCGTCGGACAACGCGCATCTCTCCCACGGTCGATCCTGAACGGATGGACCATCGTGTTGAAAAGGACGCGATTGATCGAGAGTCGACCGGCTGGCCGGCATCCCGCGGAAACGTCCCGCAGAGTGCATCGGCCACGCAAGAACGCGACTTGATCTCCGGCTCGAGGTCGCGGGAGCTGCGCCTCGCGGGCTGGCTCAGCTGCGATCGCCGCGATTCTTCTCGAAGAGGATGCGCAGGCCGTCGAGGGTGAGGAAGGGGGCGACCTGCTCGATCTCCTGTGACTCCTCGGCGATCCGCCGCGCCAGGCCGCCGGTCGCGATGACCTTCGATTCGGCGCCGAGCTCGCCGCGGATGCGGCCGATCATCGAGTCGACGAGGCCCGCATAGCCATAGAGCAGGCCCGATTGGAGAGCCCCCGTGGTGGTCCGGCCGATCACGGCCTTCGGTCGCGCGATCTCGACGCGGTGGAGCTTCGAGGCGCGTTCGAAGAGCGCCTCCATCGAGATGTGGATGCCCGGGCAGATCACGCCGCCGAGGTATTCCCCACGTCCGGAGATGCAGTCGAAGGTCGTCGCCGTGCCGAAATCGACGGCGATGATCGGACCGCCGAAGAGCTCGTAGGCGGCGACCGCGTTGACGATCCGATCGGCGCCGACCTCGTGCGGATTCTCGTAGCGGACGGGCATGCCGGTCCGCATGCCGGGGCCGACGATCTGCGGCGGCTGACCGAAGAGCTTGCTCGAGACCCGCTCCCAGATCGGCACCACCGGCGGCACGACGCTCGACAGGATCACGTCGGTGATCTCGTCCGTCCGGCGACCCTCGCTCGAGAAGAGCGCGGAGAGCGAGACGACCAGCTCGTCGGAGGTCTGCTCGCGATGGGTCGAGACGCGCCAATGCTGGGAGAGCCGGCCCTCGTCTCCATCGTAGTCGTAGACCCCGAGAGACACGTTCGTATTGCCGACGTCGATGACCAGGAGAACGGGCGCGCTCAATGCATTGCTCCTCGACGGCCCGGGGCCGCGCGATCCGGGCGCGAGATCGGTTGGGTGGGTCGATGAGCCGGGCGTTCGGCCCGTCCTCGTCTGCACCCGCGCGCGCCGCCCGGATCATCGCGCGTCCGGGGCGGGCTTCGCCAGGGTGACGTCGCCGGCCATCACGCGCACGATTTCGCCCTCGCGCAGCCCCTCGCGGATCTCGACCTCGAGGGCGCCGTTCGGGGCGATGCCGAGGGCCGTTCCATCGATCCGGGTGCCACCGATTTCCTCGACGCCAACGGGCTCGCCGCTCATCCGGAAGAAGGACTCGAAGCGACCGCGGACGGCCTCGAAGCCCCCCCGATCATGGGCCTCGAGCTGGATCTCGAGGCGTTCGAAGAGCCGGCGGGTGAAGGCGACGCGGTCGACCGGTCGCCCGAGCTCGCTCGAGAGGCTGGTCGCGTGCCGCCGGAATTCGTCGGGGAAGAGCGTCCGATCGACGTTCAGATTGATCCCGATGCCGAGCACGGCGAAGGCGATGCGCGTGCCCTCGGCGCTGCTCTCCATCAGGATCCCGGAGGTCTTGCGGCGACGGATCAGCACGTCGTTGGGCCACTTGATCTCGACCGCCGTCTCGTCCTCGAGGAATTCGGCCACGGTCTCCGCGACGGCGACCGCGGCACCGAGGATCAGCGTCGGCGTGTCGGCGATCGAGCCGGTCGGTCTCAGCAGGATCGACGTGTAGAGGTTCTGATAGGGCGGGGAGAAGAAGCTCCGCCCGAGCCGTCCGCGGCCGGCACTCTGGCTCTCGGCGACGATGACGGTGCCGGCCTCGGCGCCTTTGCGACCGAGGTCGAAGGCGACGCGATTCGTCGAGTCGATCTCGTCGAAGTGTTCGAGGCGCTGCGCCAGCCAGCGGGTTCCGAGACCCGGCTGGATCTCCTCCGCGTAGAGGCGATCGGGCAGGGCGCCCAGGCGATAGCCACCACCGGGCTCGCCTTCGATCTCGTAGCCGCGTTTTCGCAGCGCGCTGACGTGCTTCCAGACCTGGGCGCGGCTGACCCCGAGCTGCGTCGAGAGCGTTTCGCCCGACAAGGATTCCCCGATCCGCTCGCGCAGGGCCGTCAGGATCTCGCCGGCACCGCCGCTCGCCGCCTTCATCTGGAGCTCCCTCCCGGTTGCGTCGAGGGCAGCAGATCGACCTCGAGTGCGATGTCGGCCGAGCGGACGGAGTGGGTGAGGGCGCCCATCGAGATGCGCGCGACCCCGGTCTCGGCATAGGCGCGCAGGTTGTCGGGACCGATGCCGCCCGAGGCCTCGAGCACGACATCGGCCCCATGGCGCAGGACGATGCGCCGGATCGTCGGCGGGTCGAGGTTGTCGAGCAGCAGGAACCGGCAGCCGAGCTCGATGGCGCGGTCGACGGCCGCCTCCGACTCGACCTCGACCTGGACGGGGACGCCCTCCGGCGCACGGGTCAACGCGCGCGTCACGGCGGCGTCGAGGCTGCCAGCGGCCGCGATGTGGTTGTCCTTCACGAGCAGCGCGTCGAAGAGGCCGATGCGGTGGTTCACGCCGCCGCCGACCGCGACGGCGTATTTCTCGAGCAGCCGCCAGCCGGGCGTGGTCTTGCGCGTGTCGACGAGATCGGTCGAGAGGTCGCGAATCGAGTCGACCAGGCGGCGGGTCTGACTCGCTATGCCGCAGAGCCGGCCCATGAAGTTGAGAGCAGTTCGCTCGGCGGTCAGGATCGATGCATAACGTCCATGGATCCGGAGCAGCGGCTGACCGGGTTGCGCGATGGCGCCGTCCTCGATGCCGGGGATCGCTTCGATCGAGAGCGTCTCGTCGACGCGCCGGAAGACCTCGCGTGCGATGGCGAGGCCGCAGACCGTCAGCTCTTCCCGAGCCTCGATCCTGGCGCGACCCTCCCTTTCGGCATCGACCACGAGAAGACTCGTCAGGTCGCCGTCGCCGATGTCTTCGGCGAGGGCGAGATCGAGCAGCGTCGACCAGGCATCGGTTGGCGGCGGGGCGGGTCGATTCGCTGGATCGGACACGAGGCGCGGAGCTCCGGGACTGCGCGGAAGGTTGAGAGGCCCCGCAGTCTACCCCAGCGAAGAGAGGTCTGGCGTCAGTCCTCTTCGCCCTTCATCTTGCGGATCTCTTCGCGCACGAGGGTCTCTGCCATCTCGGGGACGACCTCCCACGCGATCTTCTCGACGCGCGTCATGACCTGCTTCACGATCGATTCGGAGAGGTCGGAGAAGGCCTCCCAGGCGACCTTCTCGAGCGTCTCCTGGATTCGCTGCTCCATCATCGGCGAGAGGTCGGGGATTCGGCGATCCTCGTCCGACGTCTCCATCGGGCCGATCGCAATGTCTGCCTCGAAGCCGTCGACGTCGAAGACATCGTCTTCCGGAGAGTCCGCCGCGAATTCACCTGCCGCGACGTCTTCCGACACGGACGGAACATCCTCGGTGATGTCCTCCGAGATTGCCTCCAGGCGGCCTTGCCCCGTGGTCGACTCCTCATCCAGCGCCTTGACACCGACACCCGTGACGCCCGCGGCGCTCGCGCGCCGCTCGGCGCTCACATAGGCCGCCTCGCCGATGCTCTCCTCCAAGCCGCGTCCAGTGGTCGGGCTGCTGGCTTCGGGCGTCGCCTGGATCTCGATCGGTACGGCATCCGTGCTCGAGCGAGTGGGAATGGATTCTCCGATCTCGACCGAATCGTGACCGGCGAGCAGGTCATCGTCGATGTCCAGATCGCTGCCGGCGTCGAAGCTCTGCTGCGGCTGGACCTCGTCGAGTGGCGAGCCCGTGGCGAGCCCCTCGAAGAGGTCGTCGTCTCTCGTGATCCGTTCGTTGCGGGCCATCGGCGTCCGCGCCTGCGGCAGCTCGGGCAGCACGTCGAGTCGCTCCGGCTCGGGAATCGGCGGCGGCGTGGCGGTGCGCTTGAAGGATGTCTCCGCGGTCGCGAGATCGCTGGTCGAAACGTCGTAGCCCGCAACGATCCCGTCGTCGTTCAGCCTGGGCGCCTCGGCCCTTTCACGGGCTGGCGTGGCCTCCGTGGTCTCCGAGTAGGGGCCCACGTCCGATGCTTCCGCGGCGTGGGATCCCAGGATCTGGGACTCCGAGATGTCCATCAGGGACGAGAATGAATCGCCATAGGAGTCGGGCCCGTCGAGCTCGCGACGGTCTGCGAGGTTTTCGGCGGCGACCTGTTCGGAGACATCGAACGCGAAGTCGAGATCGTCGGTCGGTACGTTGGTTGGTCCGAAGCCGAGCGGATCGGTCGTGTCGATCGAGGCGACGACCGTCTCGGCGCCGGCGTCGACGGTCGTCCGCTCCGCAGCCGAGCGATCGGTCGGAGAGGCGTGTCGGGAGCCCGCGGCCAGATCGGCATCGAGATCCGCGACGCCGACACCGCCGCGCGAGCCGAGCTTGCCGGTCGCGGCGGCAGGGCTGGGTGAGGCGGCACGGTCCTGGTCGATATCTGCGGACGGCGCGTGGACCGTGAGGTCGTCGAGAGAGCCGGCGCGCGCGAGCTCGCTTCCGAGCGCTGCTGTCAGGTTGGGCGAGGTCGAGGTATTGACGTCGTCTCTCGCGACCAGGATCGTGGGCTCCCGGGTCTCCGGAGCCTCGGCCAGCGCGGCATCGAGATCGACCGGGCGGGCGGCGGGCAGGGGGCCGAGCGGCGCCTTGGCGGCGACCGCGACCGTCGCGTCCTCGAGGTTGGACGGTGGCTGTGTCCCCGTGACCGATTCACCGAGCGAGAGGCCCCCGGCATGCGAGTCGAAGTCGGCGCTCGCGCCCTCGCCCGGGGCGCCGAAGAGGCCCGACGCGGTGTTCTCGTTCGGATTCTGGATCGCGGGAAAAGCGGGGGTGCCGGAATCGTCCGGCTGCAGGTCGAGGCCGAAGTCTTCGGTCGTCAGGGAATCGGCTGCGAGAGCGGCTGCGTCGAGGGAATCGAGCTCGTCGTCGAAGAGATCATCCGCGAGTTCGGCGTCCAGCGGGCGCTGCGCGGCGGCTTCCGGGGCGGCGGACCGCGACGGAGGCAGCATGCCCTCCTCCTTCGCCGGGCTCTTGGCGGCCGGGGGCGCGGCGGCCGGCTTCTGTGTGGCGACCGGCGGCGGGGCGCTGATCGCTTCGTTGACCCGGTCGACCAGGGCCTGGGCCTCGAAGGGCTTGGTGATCTGACCGTTCGCGCCCGCGCTGGCCGCACGGGCTTCGTCGAAGGCTTCGAAGGTGCCGGTGAGCAGCAGCACCGGGATATGGGCGAGCTCGGGGTCCTGCTTGATGGCTTCGCAGACTTCGTAGCCGCTGAGACCCGGCATCACGACGTCGGCCAGGATCACGTCGGGCTTGATCTCGCGGGCTCGAGTGAGCGCGTCGTCGCCGTTGTCCGTGGAGAAGATCTCGATGTCTTCGTTGGCGAAAGAAAGCCCGATGAGCTTTTGGATCACGACCGAGTCGTCCGCCAGCAGAAGCTTCTTGGACATGGATTCCCCCCTCCGGACCCCACGGGTCCGTCCCTTGGACGAGCGTACCGCTCAAGGCTCCTATCGTCTCGGTCTTGCGCACGATTGAATGGTTTTTTGCCGATGAATGAGCGAAAACCTGGAGCGCCTCAGGGTCAAGCCATGAGCTCTGGATCCCGATAGGGCGCGAAGAGGGCATGTCGATGGACACGTCCCGGGAGGTTCGAATGCTGCTCCGCTCGGCAGCCAGCACCCACGTCGGAATGCGCCGTCAGGCGAATGAAGACCGCTACGCGATCGTACCCGAGCTCGGGCTCTTCCTGGTCGCGGATGGCATGGGTGGGCATCAGGCCGGGCAGGTCGCGAGCCATCTGGCCGTCGAGGCCGCGATCCGGGCGACCGACGCGCTGCAGGGCGCGTCGGTGAGCCTCGCCGAAAGGCTTCGGCATGCGGTCGCCTGCGCCAATCGCGAGATCTTCACCGCAGCCCAGGCCAAGCCCGAGCTGTCGGGGATGGGCACGACCTTCGTCGGCATGCTCTTCGGGGGCGAGCGCCTGGCTCTCGCGCACGTGGGCGATAGCCGCGCCTATCTGCTGCGACAGGGCAGGCTTCGCGGACTGACCGACGACCACTCGATCGTCGCCGAGCTGCTGCGTCGCCACGAAATCAGCGAGGCCGACGCCCGCGAGCATCCGCACCGTCACGTTCTGACGCGCGCGCTCGGCGTTCGCCCGCGCACGGAGCCGGATCTGGCCGAGATGACGCCGCAGGAGGGCGATGTCCTGGTGCTCTGCAGCGACGGACTCACGACGCATGTCTCGGACGACGAGATCGCCGAGCGGGTTGGCGACGAGGAAGATCTCGACGCGGCAGCGGCGGGCCTGGTCGAAGCGGCCAACCGCGAGGGCGGCCTCGACAACATCACCGTCCTGCTCGTCCGCTACGAGAAGGAGGCCTAGCGACCTAACGGTCGAGCATGCCCTTCAGCTTCGAGCGAAGACGCATGACCGCTTTGGTGTGGATCTGGCAGACGCGGCTCTCGGTGATGCCGAGGATGCCGCCGATCTCCTTCATGTTGAGATCTTCGTAGTAGTAGAGCGAGATCACGAGGCGCTCCTTCTCGGGGAGCGAGCCGATCGTGTCCGAGATGACGTGCTTCGTCTCCATCAGCTTCAGCGAGGCGAAGGGGTTCTCGGAGTGCACGTCTTCGATGATGTCGGCAAACGTGCCGGCGCGGTCGCCGTCCGAGTTCGTCCCGCGGATTTCTTCCAGATTCACGAGCGAGATGCCGCGGACCTGGTTGATGAGCGTGTGGAATTTGTCGAGCTCTAGACCGAGGGAGTCGGCGACCTCGTCTTCGTTCGCCGAGCGACCTAGACGCTGCTCGACCTCGCCGTAGGCACGCTCGAGCTTGCGACCCTTCTGGCGCACGCTCCGCGGCACCCAGTCGAGGGAGCGGAGCTGGTCGAGGATCGCGCCCTTGATCCGGAACTCCGCGTAGGTCTTGAACTTGCAGTTCTTCTCGTGATCGTACTTCTCGATCGCGTCCATCAACCCGATGACGCCCGTGTTGTGGAGGTCGTCGAGATCGATGTGGGAGGGAAGTCGGACGGCGATGCGGTTGACGATGTAACGGATGAGCGGCGCGTGCTCGAGGACGATCTCTTCGCGCAGGTCGGGGGGGATGCAGTCATGTTGGGCGCGGGCATCCCGCATCAGCGTCTCGGTTTCGATTCGTTCGCCTGACTTGTCGGTCATGAGCCCGCCTGTCTCCGCCGTGTCTTCGCGTGAGGAAGGGGCGGCGTGGATTGCAGGGCCTGCGCCTCGCGCATTGGCTGCCCTGTGATCGCTGTACGAAGCACGGGACGTGCCAACCACCGGGACGATTCGGGGAAATCCAGGCGAGGCTGCGTTTTCGGCGCCCCGGTTGCACCCGCCAGGGTCGAAAAGCGCTGAAATTCCTAAAGCTTGGCGGAGATCCTCTTTCGAGCCGGATCGCTTGCGAATCTGGATTCGGGTGCCAACTCGGATGGCGGGCGCGGCAAGCCACACGCAGAAGCGTCAGCGTTTCGACGCTCCGGCGCACGTTTCGTTGCAGCGCGTTCGCTGCGGTACGACCGGGCTCCCCGCCGCCTGTGCCGGCTGGAGCGTCATCGGGACGCGCGATGCGCTCGCGTCAGTCTGCGTCTTCGGGGGGCGTGATGCCGCGCTTCTTGATCTTCTCGATCAGGGTCGTCCGGTTCAGGCCGAGCAGGCCGGCCGCGCGATTCTTGTTCCAATGGGTGAGGTCCAGTGCCTGCTCGATCAGCTCGGTCTCGAAGCGACCGACCACGGCGTTGAAGTCGAGTCCGTTCGAGGGGACGCGCGGTGCCCATGACTGGATGGTCGGCTCCGCTCGCACCTGGCTCGGAAGATCGGAGAGCTCTATGTCGCCTTCGCCGACGAGCACGGTGAGCCTCTCCGTCAGGTTCTCGAGCTCCCGGACGTTGCCCGGCCAGTGATATTCCATGAGCTGCTGCATGGCTTCGTCACTGACGCCCTGGACGCGCGAGCCGCGATCCTGTCGGGCCAGGTCGAGAAAATGATGCATCAGGAGCGGGAGGTCTTCGATCCGATCCCGCAGCGGCGGCACCTCGACGGGCAGCACGTTCAGCCGATAGAAGAGGTCTTCCCGGAAGCGTCCGTCTTCGATGAGCTTGGGCAGCTTCTGATGCGTCGCGGCGATCACCCGCACGTCGACCTTGACGGTCTTGGAGGAGCCGACGGGCTCGAAGGTGCGCTCCTGAAGCACGCGCAGCAGCTTGACCTGCAGGTTCGGGCTCATGTCGCCGATCTCGTCGAGGAAGATCGTGCCGCCGTGGGCCACCGCGAAGCGACCCTCGCGATGGCTGACGGCGTTCGTGAAGGCGCCCTTCACGTGACCGAAGAGCTCGGATTCGAGCAGCTCTTCCGGGATCGCGCCGCAGTTGACCGTGACCAGGGGGCGCTCGGCGCGGCGGCTGTTGTAGTGGAGGGCGCGAGCGACGAGCTCTTTTCCCGTGCCGCTCTCGCCGGTGATCAGCACCGTGCTCTCGGTGTCGGCGACCTTCTCGACGATCGAGAGCGTGCGGCCGAGGCTGGCACTCTTGCCGATGATGCTGTCGAATTTATGGCGGGAGCGCAGCTGTCGCTGGAGATGGCGATTCTCGGATTTCAGCCGACCGTGCTCGACGGCCTTCTCCACGAGCTTGCGAACGACGTCGAGTCGGCCCTGCTCGAAGGGCTTCTCGAGATACCAGAACGCGCCGGCGCGCAGCGCATCGACCGAGTTCTCGGGCGTGTTGTATCCCGTCATCACGATGCAGGGCAGATCGGGCTCGAGGTCGTGGATCTGGCGGACCAGCTCGAGCCCGTTGATGCCGGGCATCTGGATGTCGCAGAGCACCAGGTCGATGCGCTGCGCGGACAGCGCTTGCAGCGCGACGCTGGCGTCCGGGGCGGTCTCGACGCGATAGCCCACGCGGAGCAGGATTCGCTCGATCGCACGGCGATAGAGCTCTTCGTCGTCGACGACGAGAACCGTTGCGAGCCGGGGCTCCCGGCCCGGAACCGCCTGCGAGGGGGCGGTTCTTTTCCGGTGGGTCGTCGGGAGGGCATCAGTGGGCGCACTGGCTGCGGGCGAGCCGGCGGCGTGAACGGAAGACGGGGTATGACGTTCCAGGTTGAACTCCGCATCGCGGAGGGGGCGAGGCCAGTGTAGAGAATGCCAGAGGGCAGGTCAGCCCCAGCTTGGCGCGATCGCCCGCCGAGGGCGGATCGGCTACCTTCGACGGCCCCCGTTGGGCCCGATTGCGTCGACAGACGCGTCGGCGGGAGCGCCACGGCAATCACGATGGCTCAGCCAGAGCGGGGTTCATCCGATCGATCGAAAGGGCCTGCGCCGGTGCGGGGCCACGGCGAGAGCGCGTCCATCGGATTGGTCCGGATCGTAGTGGTGTCCGCGGGAAGGGACCCGCTGGGTGGTCCGGGGCCGATGTCGGTCGAGACGACGGCTGGATTGGCGAGGCTCGGTGATCCCGTCGAGTTGCTGCGAGCCCAGAGCGTCCACGATCTTCGCGAGATCGTCGCCGATCCCTCCATCGACCTGGTGCTCTTCGATCGCGTCGACGCCGCCGAGGCCGCCGAGATGATGTCGGCGATCGCCAGCGACGGGCCCCCGTCGATCGTCGTGATCGCAGGGGAGTCGGAGCGGGCGGCGCTCGAGGCCTTCCGGGCCGGGGCCTCGGATTGCGTGCATTTCGGCCCCGAGTACGAAGACGTGCTGCCGGTCGTCCTGCTCGAACAGGTCAGGCGTTGGCGCGGCGAGCGCCAGCGAAAGGTCTCCGAGGAGCGCATCCGCTGGCTCGAAGATCTCTACGCAGCGATCGTCTCGGAGATGCCGGCGGGCCTGGTCGTGGTCGACGCGGATGGGCTCATCGTGACCGAGAACCCCGAGTTCGGGAAGCTCTTTCCGTCGCGCTCCGAGCCTTCGGAGGGGACGACCGATTTCCTGGCGGCGAGGCTGCCCGCCGAGCTGATGACAGCGATCGAGCGCGCCGAGCGCGCGGACGAGCTCGGGGAGACGGCCTCCGTCGAGTTGATTCGCGTCGAGGATGCGGGCGCCAGCGCGCGGGCCTACGAGATCCGATACCGCCGACTGACGGACGCGGGGCGTGGCTTGATCGTCGTTGCGGACGTGACGGAGAGCGAGTGGCTGTCCGAGCGCCTCGATGCGCTCCAGCGCGACACCCGCGACATCATCGAGAACATCAACAGTGCGCTGATCGTGGTCGATCCCGGCGGCACCATCACCTTCGCGAATCCGGCGGCCGAGCGGATCCTCGGCGGCGCCGGGGGCGGGCTGCTGGGGCGCCGGATCGACGATTGGTTCGGGCCTTCTTCCGAGACGGCGAATCCGATCGAGGCTTGTCTCGAGTCCGGGGCCCGCTCTCGCGGCGCCGAGACGCTGCTCCAGCGGGGCGACGGGCACTGGATTCCGGTCGGCGTGTCCTGCTCGCCGCGTCTCGATGCGGGCGGCCGATCGCGGGGAGCGGTGGCGATCTTCCAGGATCTCTCGGAGATCAAGGAGCTCGAGCTGCAGGTTCGGCAGACGGAGAAGATGGCTTCGATCGGTCAGCTGGCGGCCGGGGTCGCCCACGAGGTGAACAACCCGATGGGCTTCATCCACGCGAACCTGCATCAGATGTCGGAATATCTCGCGGACCTCGAGAAATATTTCGAGGCGACGGCGCGGCTCCAGCAGGTCGCGGTCGAAGGCGATCCCGAAATGGTTCGCGCCGCCGCGGCGGATGTCAGTGCCGTGGCCCGCGAGATCGACCTCGACTTCGTGCGCGCGGACTTCGACAAGGCGCTCGCCGAGTCCGGCGAGGGCGCGGAGCGGATCCGCCACATCGTGAAGGACCTGAGGGATTTTTCGCGCCCCGATCTTCCGGCCAAGACCCCCGCCGACATCAACCAGGCGGTCGATTCGACGGCGAGCATCGTCTACACGATGATGAAGCACGACGTCGCGTTCGAAAAGCACTACGCAGAGCTGCCTGAGATCGATGCCTACCCGATGCAGCTCAAGCAGGTCTTCATGAACCTGCTGGTCAACGCCTATCAGGCGATCCAGGCGCGCGACGATGGCGAGCCGGGCGTGATTCGGATCCAGACCGAGCTGATCGGGGACGAGATCGTCGTGCGCATCGCAGACACGGGCATCGGCATCCACAAGCGGGACCGCACCCGCATCTTCGAGCCCTTCTTCACGACCAAGCCCGTCGGTGCCGGAACGGGTCTCGGGCTCGCGACATCCTTCAACATCATCGAGCGCCACGGCGGACGGATCGGAGTCGAGAGCGAGGTCGGTCGGGGCACGGTCTTCGAGGTGCGCCTGCCGACGACTCCGCCGCCGACGTCGAAGCTGCCGGAATCGCAGGCCGACGGGCTCCCGGACGACCCGGCGTCCGCCGGTCTCGCGCCGCTGCGGGAGTGACGCGTGGCGGATCGCCCGATCGTGCTGCTGGTGGACGATGACGAGCGTGTTCTCTCGTCCCTGCGTCGCTCACTTCGGCGGGAGCCTTTCGAGATCGAGATGGTCGGGAACGCCGAGCGTGCGCTCGAACGCCTGCGCGTCGCCCCGCCCGTCGCGCTCGTGATCTCGGATTTCCGGATGCCGGGGATGACTGGTCTCGAGCTGCTCAAGATCGTCAGGCAACGGCATCGATCGACGGCCAGGATCCTGTTGAGCGGCTGGACCTCGGAGATCCCGAGTGCCGAGCTCGAGGCCGCGGAGCTCTTTGCCACGTGCGAAAAGCCCTGGGACGATGCTGCGCTGAAGGCTTCGATCCGATCGGCGCTCGGGATCGGCTGAGAATCGACCGGGCTCGCGCGCTAGCGGTAGGCCTCGCGCGGCAGACGCGCGAGGTAGTCGAGGTCGGTGGATTGCGTATTCTTCGCGCCCACGAGCAGGATCCGGAATCGTCGGCTCTTCCCGCGCGTGTAGTAGATGCGGCCTTTGCCCGCGAAGCCGAGCTCGAAGGCGACGACGTGATCGGGGAGCCCCGTCACCTTGCGCCTGACAGCCACGTTGTCGGTCTCTTCGGCGAGCCGCTTCACGCATTCCTCGGCCTTCAGTCGTAGTGCCTCGTCGCCGAGGGCCGCGATGTCGTCGATGGCCCGGTCTTCGATCTCGATCGTCTTGTAGAGGGTCCGGAAGCGACGGGCCAGCAAGTCGGCCGCGCGGGTCCGCGCCTTGCCGGTCGACTTCGAGGCCTTCGCGAGGTTCCGCTCGAGGCGGTCGATCTCTTCGTCCTTGGTCGCGAGGTCGCCCGTTGCCTCCTCGAGGAGATCTTCGAGCGCCCGCACTTCCTGCGACAGGTCGAGCGCTTTGGCGGCCCGGCCGCGCAGGGTCTCCTCTCGCTGGGCGAGCGCTGCAAGCTTGTCGTGAAGCGCTGCGCGCTCTCTCTGCAGGGCTTCGATCGCCTCGCTCTGCTCGCGTTCGACCGGCTCGATCTCCGAGAGTCGCGAGCGAGTGCGCAGCAGCTCGGACTCGATTTCGGCGGCGCGTTCTGCCGCCTGGTTGCGAAGCGAGAGGGCGTCGCCCAGGCGCTCGGTCTCGCGGCTCGTGAGCCTTCGATTGGAGAGGTACACGGTGACGAGCAGGATCGTCGAATAGAGGATCAGGATCGCGTTCGAGATCAGCGAGTTATGCGGCAGGGTCACCTCGACGCGCGCCGTCGCCGGCAGCTGGTCCATCCATGCGCCGAGCATCTCGCTCGGATCGGCGAGCTCGTCGGGTCGTGGAAGCCCGTAGCCATCGACGTAGAGCCAGGTCACGCCGTCCCGCGCGAGCACGAGAGTACTGACCTTCAGACCGCCCCATCTCACCCAGCTCGAGTCCCAGACCGCACGATCGATCTGCTCGCGGATCTGGACGCTCAGCGGACGATCGAAGCGCGTGACCTCGATCGCGCGATCGACCCGGGCCTGGAACTCCGACTCGAGCAGCACCTCGCTCATGCGGACCGTCAAGAGATACGCGAAGAGCAGCGCGAAGAGCCCGACATAGACGACGTAGAAGGCACCGAAGCGCTCGCGCATGCCCTGAACGGTGGGGTCTTCGTCGCGATCCGTCGTACGGAACGGGTGATCCTCGCTTGCAGCGGGCGCCCGCGTTCGGTGCCCGGGGTCGGGTTCGATATCGGGATCCGGGGATGCATCGGACGTGGCGGCCATCGGCCCGAGTGTACCCGCGGCCACCCGATTCGCTCGATCGCCGGGGCAAGGACAACGCGGGATCGCTACCGTCGTCGTCATGCGAGTCGTCGACCTCGACCGAGACATGAGTGACGTGATCCCGACGGGCATGTCGCCGGACAGCGAGTTCCTGTTCGCCCGCATGACCGAGGCGACGCTGCTCGCGACCTGCGCTGATCCGGGCAAGTCCGTGCTCGACGTGGCGAGCGGCTTTGGTCAGGACTCGATCGCGTTGGCGCGTGGCGGCGCGCGGGTCATCGGAGCCGAGCCTTCGCAGCGCATGACCGCCATGGCGCAGATCCTCGGTGATCGAGATCTCGGGGCCGACGCGCCGCGCCCGGACTGGGTACGCGGCTGGGCGGATGCCTTGCCCTTCGAGGACGACGCCTTCGACGCGGCCTTCTGCAAGGGAGCGATGGACCATTTCGACGATCCGGGCTCGGCGATCGCGGAGATGGCGCGGGTGACCAGACGCGACGGACGCGTCGTGCTGGCGATCGCGAACTTCGATTCATTGGCCTGTCGTGTGACGCGGGCGATCGACGAGTTTCGCGAAGACTGGCTCGGTTGGGGGCCCATGCGCGGGCGCCGCGGCTACGACACGCCGAGCGATCATTTCACGCGCTACGAGCTCAGCCTCATGAAGCAGCAGGCGGCGCAGCACCTCGACATCGAGACGACCCTGGGCGTATCGATCGGTTGGGGCATGCCGGGCTGGGCGACGCTCGCCTGCCGACTGCCGCGGCCGCTCGTAGAGGCGATTCTCTCGGGCCTCGACGCGCTGGCGCGTCAGTTCCCGACCCTGGCGGACGTGATCGTTCTGGTCGGGCGACCGCGCACCGAGCGCTCGACGAGCTCGCGGTAGACCTCGGCCGTGGCGGCCGCCACGCCCGGCCAGGACAGCGATTCGACCACGCGCTCGCGGCCCCGCTTGGCGAGCAGCGCCCGGGCCTCGCGATTGCCGAGCAGCGTGCGCACGCCCGCTGCGATCGAGTCCGGGTCGTCCCGCTCGGCGAGCACGCCACCGCCGGTCAGCTCCATCACTTCCGTCAGCGCGCCTGCACGGGTGGCCACGACCGGCGTCCCGCACGCCATCGCTTCGACCGCCGGCAGGCCGAATCCCTCGTATCGGGACGGCACCACGACGATCGCCGCGCTCCGATAGAGCCGCACCAGCTCGGCCGAGTCGACGCGACCCGTGAGTCGCAAGCGATCGAGTACGCCGACCTGGCCCGCCCATTCGCGCACCTGGTTGTCGGGACTGTTGTCGTCGACGAGCGTGAGGGTCACGTGCTCGGGCAGGCGCGCAAGCGCCTGGATGAGCGTGCGAATCCCCTTGTTGGGATCCGTCGAGCGACCGACGCAGAGCAGGCTCGTCTCGCTGCGCGGGACGCTCGGGTCCGGGCAGAAGAGCTCTGTGTCGAGGCCGTTGCGGACGTTTCGAAGGTGCTCCGGCCGGACGCCGAAATCCTGCACGATCTGGCGGGCGCTCACCTCGGAGGAGGTGAAGACGCAGTCGAGGCGACGCGCCACGAACGCCTGCATGCCGATCGGGTAGAACTTCATCGTGCCGACCGCGTCCTTCAACGTTTCGTCTCGCACGAACGAGGCGCGGCGATCGACGGTCAATGGATGGTGGACGGTCGTGACGACTGGCAGCCCCAGCGCCTTGCAGCCCGAGCAGCCCGTACCCGAGACACTGCACGTCGTGAACGATGTCGTACACGGGAGCGGATTCCGCTCGTTGTGCCTGTCTCAGATGCCGCGCAATTCGTGAGAAGGCGCGGACGCTGAAGGCGAAGGGCTCGGGCAGGAAGCCGATGCGGCTGGCGGCGAGCTCGTAGAAGTTGAGCGGAGCGAGCACCGAGAGCGGCCGCTCGCGAGGCACGATCTGGTCGGTCTGGTCGAGGACCCACTTGGCCCAGAACTGCTGGTTCGGCAGTCGCTCGACCGTGGCGAAGGGCATCGGGTCGGGATAGGGCGGTCCCACGAAGACATCGACGCGATGCCCCATGCGGGCCATCTCGCGCGCGAGGAACCAGAGATAGATCCCCTGTCCACCCGAGTTCATGTTGCCGCGATAGGCGACGAAGGCGATGCGCAGGGGGCGGCCGTCCATGCCGGACTCAGGCGGCCGCGGCGCGAGCGGCGCGAGTCCCGGGCGTGGCGGATGCCTTGGTGCTCGAGTCGCCGCTCGCCGTAGACGCGACCGCTCGCTTCTCGCCGTAGAGGATGATGCTCTTCGGGCAGACGTAGTTGAGCAGGCCCTCCAGTCGATCCATCCACTTCGAGGCCGTCGCGCGGATCAGGAACTCGCGATAGGCGCGCACCAGCCGGCTCCGGTCGGCATCGGGCAGGTGCATCGCGCTGCGCAGCACCCAGTAGGGCGTGTGAAGCCCGTGCGCGAACCCGCAGCCGACCGTGTCGAAGCCGGCGGCTGCCATGCCGCGCGCGAGATCGCGAGGGCGGAAGATCCGGATGTGGCCACCCGGGCTCTCGAAATATTCGTCGCCGAGCCGCAGGTAGAGATGCTCGCTGGTCGCGGTCGGGATCGTGATCGCGACCTTCGCGCCCGGTGCGGCGACGCGGAAGAGCTCGCGAAGGGCGCTGCGATAGTCGTGGACGTGCTCCATGACCTCGCTGCAGATGATCCGGTCGAAGCTGGCATCGGCGAAGGGCAGGTGGAACGCGTCCCCCTGCAGCATGGCGCCCATGCGTCCGTTCTCTTCCCCGCGACGGCGCAGATTCTTCGACGGCTCGCGCATCGACTCGAAGTCGAGGTCGAGGCCCACGACGCTGGCCCCGCGCGCCATGCTCCCGAAGCAGTGGCGGCCCTCTCCGCAGCCGGCGTCGAGCAGACGCTGGCCGGGTCGGACGTCAAGCCGCTCGAGATCGACGGTGAGCAGCATGGATCACCTCCTCGAAGACTTCGACCATCTGGGCGGCGGCCTGATCCCACTGAAAGAGCCGTTCGACGCGCTCGCGGGCCGCGCGGCCCATGCGCGCCGTCTCCTCGGGATCGCGCAGGATCTCCCACATCGCGTCGGCCATGGCGCGCGCGTCCCGCTGCGGCACGAGTCGCCCTGCATGGCCGTCGGTCCCGACCACCTCGGGCAGGGCGCCCGCGGCGTTCGCGATCACCGACAGGCCACAGGCCATCGCCTCGCTCGCTGGGAATCCGAAGCCCTCGAAGAACGAGGGCACCAGCGCGACCCTGGCGGTCGAGTACTGCTCGACCAGCTCGGGCACGGTCAGCATCCGGTCGATGACGGAGACGCGCTTCTCCAGTCCATATTGCTTCGTGAGGCGCGGAACCAGTCCGTGACCCGGAATGCGCCCGTCGACGATCTTGAGCGTCACGTGGTCGGGCAGCATCGAGAGCGCCTCGAACATCGTCCCGATGCCCTTCTTGCGATCCTCGGTGCGGCCGACGAAGAGCAGGTCCGCCTCCTTCTCCTGCTCGGGGATCGGGCGGAAGATCTCGGTATCCGTGCCGTTGTAGACGATCGAGACCTTCTTCTGCGGGATCTTGAAATACTTCTCGATCGCTGCCCGCGAAGCTTCCGAGACCGTCACGATCTTGGCCAGTCGCGGTGCCACCGTCTCCTGCATCATCAGCGGGAAGTAGAGCGTGCGCTCGACGCGCTTCTTGAGCGACGGGTCGATCGTGAAGTCGGCCTCGCGATCGATGTGCAGAGGGTGGTGGATCACCGAGACCACCGGCACGCCCATCGCCTGGATGCCCAGCAGTCCCCAGGACAGGCTCTGGTTGTCGAAGACGACGTCGAAGCGATAGCGCTTCTGGATCTCGCGCCAGCGTCGCATCAGCCGGAAGCCGAAGGTCTGCATCTCGGGGAACACGCCGAAGCGCGATACGCCGAGCTCCCAGAGCGACAGCGGCTTCAGGAGCGAGAAGGGGGCTTGCGGATCGATGGCGTCGCGGGTCGTCTGGCCGAAGACGTTGTCGTTCGGGACCTCGTGGAGCGGGATTCCCTCCTCGAGCTCGGGAAAGGGTGGTCCCGCGAAGACGTGCACGTCGTGGCCGGCGCGCTTCCACTCCCGGGCGAGGTAGGCGGCGTAGATTCCCTGTCCGCCGCAGAACATGTTGCCGCGGTAGGTGAGCAATGCGATCCGCACGAAGACCTCAGGCCGCGTCGGAGGTGGCGGAGGCGTCCGGGGCCGAGCGGCTGCCGGAGGGGCTCGCGCCGCTGTCGGTCGACAGGATCTCGGGAGCTGCGTCGGCCTCGACCTGGATCGTGGCGATCGTGTACCCCACCCACGCGACCAGACCGAGCGCGAAGAGCGTGACGATCGCGACGGGGATGGCGAGCGCCCAGTAGCTGCCATTCAGGATGCCGATGATGAAGAGCAGGGCAGCGAGTCCGGCGAAGGCGGTGATGGCCCAGCCCTGGGCACGGGAGGTCTCGTTCATGGTTCCCTCTTTGGCTTCCGGACCCGCCGGGTCGCTTGCTTGCGTCTCCACTGGACGTTCATGCAGGGCGATCCGCGCCGGTCATCGGGGTGCGAGGAGTGGGGATCAGAGGCCGGGGCGGTGGGCCAGCGGCCGCGCGAGTATCCCGGATTCCCCTTGACTGTCAACCACTTGAACCCTGTCCAAGGGTCGCGAAGGTCGCTCTCGAAACGCTCTTTCCAGGATTTTCCGCAGGCGTCTGGCGCGAGCCGGTCTACTCTCTGCCGCATGCGGGTCGTGGGATTGATGTCGGGCACCTCGGCGGATGGGATCGATGCGGCGCTGGTCGAGTGGCCCGACGGCCCGGACGCCCGACCCTTCGAGCTGCTCGCCTATCTCGAGTGCCCCCACCCCGATGCGCTGCAGGCCGAGATCCATCGGCTGGCAGCCGGCGAGCTTCCTGCCACGCAGATCCTGCGGGAGCAGATCCGGCTGGATCGAGTGCTCGCCGACGCCTTTGCCGAGGCGACGCAGGCGCTGCTGGCTCGGGCGGGGGTCGGGCTCGAATCCGTGGCAGGCATCGCCTCGCACGGTCAGACCATTGCGCATCATCCCGAATACGGCGGCAGCCTCCAGATCGGCTGTCCCGCCCGGCTTGCGGAGCGACTCGGACGCCCGGTGATCGCTGACTTCCGGCGACGTGATCTGGCGATGGGCGGCGAGGGGGCCCCGCTGGCGCCCTTCTTCCACCACGCCGTCTTTGCGGATGCCGGCGAGCATCGCGGCGTCCTCAATCTCGGTGGCATCGCCAACCTGACCTGGCTGCCCGCCGGGCACGACGCGAGCCGGGTGATGGCCTTCGACGTCGGTCCGGCCGAACTCCCTGCTCGACGGTGTGCTCGGCCTCGCGACCGACGGCGCGGAGCGCTTCGATCGCGACGGCGCCCACGCGCGCGCGGGCAGGATCGTCGATGCCTGGCTCGCCGAGATGCTCGCGGACCCCTACCTCGAACGTCCGCCGCCGAAGTCGACGGGCCGCGAGCATTACGGCCTGGCCGAGGCCCGCACCTGGCTCGACCGGGCGCGGCGCGAGTCGGTCGATCTCGACGACCTGCTCGCGACGCTCACCGCCGCCAGCGTTCAGGGCGTCGCCCGAGCCTGGAGCGCGTCAGCGGCGGGAGCGGATCGGCGCACGCCGCGCGGCTCTACGTCGGCGGCGGCGGCGCCCGCAACGCCTTCGTGATGGAGTCGCTCGCGCGGGCGATGCCGGGTGTCTGCGTCGAGCCGATGGATGCCGGCGGCGTGCCGGCGGATGCTGCGGAGGCGATGGCCTTCTCGTTGCTCGCGCCGCAACACGCTGATCCGGCAGCCGAATCATCTTCCGCAGTGCACGGGCGTGCCCCGATGCCCGGGTGCTCGGAGTGATCCACGGGACGGAGTGGCTCGACCCCGCTTCCGAGCCTGACGGAGATCGCTCGGGCAGGGCTCTCCGACTCGTTCCGCGCTCCGGGAGGCTCTCGCAAGCCGATCCGGATCAGAGCTTGACGGCCATCCCGTCGTCCGCGGTCTCGATCTCGATCTGGCCACGCTCGCCGCTCATCTCCTCCCCGAGATGGGTCAGGATCATGCGTCCGCAGTCGAGATCATCGCGATGCTCGCGCAGCTCCTCGAGGCTCAGATGGAAGTCGAGGTCGGCGCGGTGCAGCGTGCACTCGCAGATGAACAGATCGCTTGCGGCGACCTGGCGCGCGGAGGTCTTCGAACCAGCCCGTGTCGCCGGAGTAGGCGATGCGCTCGCGTCCCAGCCGGACGCGGTAGCCCTGCGGATGTGCCTCGGGCTGATGTCGGGTCGCGAAGGCTTCGATCTGGGCCGGTCCGGCCTCGAGGCGTCTCTCGGGCCTGCAGCTCGCGATATCGGATCGGGAAGCTCCACTCGCGATCTTCGAGGTGGTAGCCGATCGCGATCGCCAGGTTCGTGGACGCGACGCTCGACGTCGGGCGGTCCGACGATCTGCAGCGGATGTTGCGGCGCGTCGGTGTAGAGCGCCGCGTAGAGAAAGGCCGGAATGCCGCCGAAATGGTCGCCGTGGAAATGCGAGATCAGGATCACGTCGATCTCGTCGCGGGAGAGCTCGAGCTGGGCGAGGCCCGTATTCGTCGTGGCGCCGCAGTCGAAGAGCATTCCGCCGCGCTCGCCGCGGGCGAAGACCGCGGATTGGCGTCGCCCGCCGGCGCCGAAGGCATCACTGGTTCCGATGAAGACGACTTCGCTCACTCTGGGCTCCCGCTCGCGGATCCGCGACAGGGGTGAATGGAATGGCCAGCATACACGCCTTCGCAGCCGTGGAAGCCTGCCGGTGACCCGTTCGTGATCCCAGACGACGCAGCGCTCGAAGAGCGCGTCCGGGGGGACCTCGGCGCTGCAGGCAATCACGCTGCCCGCTGGCGCCTCGACGGGGCGCACCGCGCCGCCCCAGGCCGTGACTGCGCCGCCGATCGACGGCAGCTCGGGCGGCTCGAGATTCACGCGCGAGATACTCGTCGGGCGTTCCGACGGGCTCCCAGACCGAATCGCTCGCAGCGACGATCTCGGCGCCGACGCGCAGGCCGCCGCGCTCGATCCGTGGTGCGAGCCAGTCGCGCAGATCCTCGAAGGCGTCGTCCGGCGAGGCGCTCGCGGGCCAGTCCTTGAGCGCGCCGCGCGAGAAGAAACGCACGCCCGTAAAGAGGCCTTCGTCGCGCTTCCGGGGCGCTGCCTGCGAGCGTTCTGACGGCCGATCCGGGTGAGTCCGCCCCGCTCGTCGAGACCGATCGTTCCGAAGTCGAGGCCCCGTGGATCGTCGCGCAGGATCAACGTGACCTCGCGGCCGTCCTGGCGATGGGCCTCGCGATGCTTCTCGAGGAGACTGCCGAGGTCGAGGTCCAGCAGCATGTCACCGGCCAGAACGACGCATTCGGGGGAGGCCGACAGGAACTCGGCGGCGCGCTTGATGCCGCCTCCGGTGCCGAGGGGACTGGGCTCCTGGGACCAGGTGATGCGCACGCCCGCTGGACGGTCCGACTCGACCGCTTTGCGAATCGTGGCCGGAAGGTGATGAAGGTTCACGAGCACATGCTCGACGTCGTGTCGGGCGAGCAGCTCGAGCAGCAGACTGATCACCGGTCGACCGCGCACCGGCAGCGCTGGCTTCGCGCGGTACGCGGTCAGCGGGCGCAGGCGGGTCCCGAGGCCGGCGGCGAGGATCATCGCGCGCATGCGGCTCTGCCTCCCCAGCGGTCCCTGCGCTCTGACTGTCTTCGATCCGCTTCGACGGCATTCTCACCCTCGCCCAGCACTATCGGTCGAAAGAACCCTCGGGGTAAGTGCCTGGATCACAGAAGTGAGGGTCGTGATCTCGGAAAACGTCGATTCGAGGCGCGCGGCCGAGCGCGAGAGCAGCCGCAGTCCGCGGGGGATCTCATGCCAGCGCCGCGTATCCCCCGCGAATCCGGCCAGCATGCACCACGTGCGAGATGTCCTTGCAGAGCCTCGCGACCGCTAGCGCGTCGAAGCGAAGCCGCGTCTCCTCGACGCTCGGGGCGTCGGGCAGCGCGAGCCGCACGCGCTCGAGACATTCGACCGTGAAGTCCTCGGCGATGTCTTGCTGCAGATCGTAGAGAAGACAAACGAGGTCGTACTCGGGTGGCGCGAGAAAGGCACCCTGGATGTCGATCAGCACGAGCTCGTTTCCCGGGCGCAGATGGAGATTTTCGGCCTTGTAGTCCCGATGACTCAAACGCAGGGGGGCTGTCACGGCGAGGGTGGCGATGCGATCGAAGAGGCGGCTGATGTCTGCGTGCTCTTCGGGCCGGGCGGCGCGTCCGAGCAGCAGCGGGATCGTCCAGTGCAGCCACTTCCAGGCCTTCGTCTCCACGAGCCGCCGATCGAATCGCCGTCCGAAGGCCGGGATCTGGTCGGCGTCGGCGTCGGCGGTGAGCCGCTGCAGGCGCGGCAACAGGTCGCAGGCTTCGCGATAGAGCTCGGCCCGCAGGCTTCCGCTGGTGTCGCCTAACGTCTGATCACCGACGTCCTCGAGCAGGTCGATGCCCAGCTCGGGCCGATGGAGGTAGCTTCGCGGCACGGGCAGGCCGGCCGCTTCGAGAAAGCCGCGCAGGGGCTCCAGCGGCGGCTCCGGGAGCCAGGCGGGCGCGTCGGGGACGCTCGAGATCCCGGACGCGGGCTGACTCGCAGACTCGAGCGATGCGGACCCGTCGAGCGCACCGTCGTCTTCGATCCGCGCGATCAGGGTCGTGGGCGCGCCGGCATCGAAGTGCAGGCGGTGGAAACGCCGCGTGCCGAGGCCCGCGAGCACGGCGTCGATGCGGACGGGAGAGCGACCGAGCGCTTCGCGCGCGAGCTCGCGGAGGCGCGTCTGGTCTCGCTCGGCGATCCTGGCTCGGGCTTCGTCGCGGTGGGGTGGGCTCACGGGGTTCTCAGCCGAAGAAGAAGTGGCAGCCCGCGACGGCGGCCATGAAGCCGGCGAAGTCGCCGGCGAGGCAGGCCAGGAGCGCATGCCGACCGTCGACGACCCCGGCGGCACCGAGGTAGACCGCCAGGATGTAGAAGGTCGTCTCGGTCGAGCCCATCAGCGTGCTCGTCAGCAGGCCGATGAACGAGTCCGGGCCGTGAGCCTGAAAGATCTCGCCCATCACGCCAAGCGCCCCGCTGCCCGAGAGGGGACGGATCAGGGCCATCGGCAGCACCTCGGCGGGCACGCCGATCTGGCTGGTGACGGGGTCGATCAGGCCGATCACGAAGTCGAGGGCCCCGGAGGCCCGGAACATCGCGACCGCCACCAGGATCACGACGAGGTAGGGCACGATCGTCTGGGCGACGGCGAGCGCGTCGCGTCCGCCCGCGACCATCGAGTCGTAGATCCGCACGCGCTTCGCGAAGCCGTAGAGCAGCACCGCGATCAGCAGCAGCGGCAGCGCCCAGACCTGCAGCGTCGAGCGAATCGCGTTCACGACACCTTCGGCCCGAAGGGACTCCGCGAAGCCGCTGCCCACGAAGAAGAGCAGCCAGATCACGACGCCCCACACGACCGACGATCGCAGCAGGCGTGGCAGCCTTGCTTCGGGCTCGGGAGCCTGCGGGTGAAGCCCCTTCGGCTCGTCGGGCAGCTCGATGGGCTTTGCGCTCGGATCGCCGGCGAGCTCCGCGCGATGCCGGAAGACCGGTAGGCGACCGAGCAGGGCGTAGGCGAGGACCGCAGCGAGCGTCGAGCAGATCGTCGCGAAGAGCGTCGGCATCCAGATCGCCCAGGGATCGCTCGGAATTGGCCGCCGCCCGGACTCCGACCGTTCCGAGCGGGGGCAGCAGCGTGATGGCCGAAGCGTTGATCGCGAGGAAGAGCACCATCGCGTTCGAGGCCGAGCCGGAATGCCGGTTGAGCTTGGCGAGCTCGCTCATCGCCTTCAGGCCGAAAGGCGTGGCGGCATTGCCCATGCCCAGGACGTTCGACGCCATGTTCATGATCATCGCGCTCATCGCGGGATGGTCAGGAGGAACCTGCGGGAACAGTCGCCTCGTGATCGGGGTCAGCCTGCGAGCGATCACGTCTCGGAGTCCCGCGTCGAAGGCGATCCGCATCAGGCCCAGGAAGAAGACCATGACGCCGACCAGGCCGATCACGAGCTGGACCGCCGATTTCGCGCTCGCGAAGATCGCGTCCGAGACGTCGCGGAGCACGTCCGGGCCGCCGTACGCCGCGACGACGATCGCGCCCGCGGCGAGCAACAGCCAGATGGCATTGAGCATGGGACCCCCCGATCCCCACGAAGACGAGCCACTCAGCCGGATCCCCCCTGGTCGGCCGGAATTGCTCCCCCGCAGGCTCCCCGATAACCTACGAGCCGTCAAGCGCAGCAGTGCTCCCCCCGACAAGTGCAGTGCGGCCTGTCCGACGACGTCGAAGGCTGCGAGCCGACTTCGAATGCTCGCGTCGGGTGTCGGCCGTTCGAAGGCCGTCGACGTGGGTCGGAGGTCGAGGAGGCAGGCAGCGTGCGCGGTCCGATCCTGATTCATCCCGCCGACCGGCGGGACCTGCAGAGCGTGTGCCCCGCGCGCGGCGGCCGTCCACGACGCCGCATCGAGGCGGGCCTCGGGCTGCGCGTCGCGGTGCTGCTGCTGGGATTCGTGATCGGCGATCCGGCCGTGGGCCGAGCCGAGCCGAGCTCTTTCGAGCGCCGCATCGAGCGGCTCCTCGAAGAGGCGCCGCTCGCGAAGGCCGCCGTCGGAATCCTGGTCGTGCGCGCCGTGGATGGATCGACGGTCTACGCGCGGGGCGCGGACCGCCTGATGATTCCCGCGTCGAATCAGAAGATCCTGACGGCACTCGCGACGCTCGATCGCTTCGGCCCCAGTCATCGCTTCGCGACGCGGATCTGGGCGCCCGCCCTCCCGGACGCAGACGGCATGGTGGACGAGCTGTTGGTCGAGGGCGGCGGAGATCCCGCGATGAACTCCGAGGACTGGTGGCGCCTGGCCGCGGATCTGCGCCGGGAGGGACTCCGGGGCGTGCGAGGCGATCTGCGCGTCGACGACACGCGCTTCGAGGAGCCCGGCTGGCATCCGAGCTGGGGACGTATCTCGGCGCGCGCCTATCACGCGCCGATCGGCGCCCTGACGGCGAATTACGGCTCCTTCTTCGTGTCGATCTGGCCGGAGTCTTCGGTCGGTGATCCCGTGCGCGTCGACGTCGATCCGCCGGTCGACTATCTGCGAATTCGCAACCGGGCGACGACGGCGGCGCGCAAGACGCGCCCGCGACTGTCGGTCGATCGCGCCCAGGGACGGGTCAACGAGGGGGCGCCGGACGAGGTCGTTCGGATCGACGGGGTCGCGCGGGTCGGCGACGGCGTCGATCGATTCCCCCGCAGCGTGCTCGACCCCGGTCTCTATGCGGGCTCGCTGCTGGCCTACCAGCTCGAGGCCAACGGCGTCGAGATCGATGGTGACGTGATCCGGGCGCCGCGCGGGGGCGAAGCGCTCGAGCTGATTCTCGAACGACCGGGGCGATCCGTCGCGGAGGCGGTGACGCTGTGCATGAAGTACAGCAACAACTCGATCGCGGAGTCGTTGCTCAAGAATCTGGGTGCCTGGGCCGGCTCTTCTCTCGAGGGCGCTCCCAGCCGGCAGGGCGATTGGGTGGGGGGCGTGAAGGCGTTGCGCGCCCAGCTCGGGCCACTCGGCGTCGATCTCGCGCAGGCCCGACTCGTCGATGGATCCGGACTCTCGATCCAGAATCGACTGACGCCGCGGATGCTGGTCCAGGCGCTCGAGGCCGGCTACCGCTCATTCCGGATCGGACCGGAGTTCGTCGCGTCGCTGCCGATCGCTCGACTCGACGGGACGCTCGAGAAGCGGATCGAGGGGGCAGCGGGGAGGATTCGGGCCAAGACCGGGCTGCTCTCGGATGCCGCGGTGACTTCCCTGTCGGGCTTCGCAGAGCATGCGAGTGGGGAGACGCTGATCTTCTCCATCCTCGTGAACGGACACAGCGGTCAGAGCGGGACGGCCATGAGAGCCGTCGATCGCGTGGCGCTTGCCTTGCTCGAGGCGCCGCTTCCAGCGCCTCCAGCGATTCCAGGGAGTGGGAGCAGCCTCGACTAGGTCGGGGGCTGCGTGACCGATCGGAACGCGTTGGACGGAGATCGGGGGCTGGGCGCTCCGCGCTCGCGGGTGCGTTCGGGGTGGAGGCGCCCGGTCAGGAGCGTCGCAGGGCCACCTCGGCGTAGCGGTCGACCGCGCGTCGTACCTGCTCGATGTACAGCGAGGGCACCGTGGCGCCGCGGCGCAGTCGGCGGTCGATGCGGCCCGGGCCCCAGTTGTAGGCTGCCAGCGCGATGTTCACATTGCCGTCGTAGCGATCCGCGAGCTCGCGCAGGTACGCCGTGCCGAGCTTCACGTTGACGATCGGGTCGAAGAGCATGTCCGGTCCCATCCACTCGATCTCGAGCTTCTCCGCCAGCTCCTTGGCCGTCGCCGGAAGCAGCTGCATCAGCCCCATCGCGCCGACGTGGGACTCGGCCAGGTGGTAGCCCGCGCTCTCCACTTCGATCACCGCCATCACCAGATCGGGCTCGAGTCCGTGGCGGCGGGCCTCGCGGACGATCGCCCGCGCGAGGCGGACGCGCTCGCGTTCCGGAAGCGCGGTGTGGCGCAGCGCGAAGCGTTCGAGAATCTGATCGATGATGGCCCGATCGGGATCGGCGGCCTCGCCAGCGAGCGTCTCTTCTGCGAAGGCGAGGGGTGCGCTGGACACCACGGGCAGGGCGTCCAGGGCGGTCCCGACCGACGTCCCCGCTTCGTTCGGCGCGGCCGTTCCGTCCGTGACGAAGTGGGCGCCGAGCACCGCGCAACCAATCAACAAGGCGAGCCAGATTCTCTCCATCTCAGGCGACTCCCGACAGCCAGGGGGCGAGACCCATTCGGTGAATGGCCCCGAGGTTGTTGAAAACGGCGTATCCCGTTGAAACGCAGAGCACGCCGAGCAGGCCGACCTTCATGCGGTGATCGAAGAGTCCGGTGCTGACGAGAAAGGCGATGGCCGCGAAGGTGAGGAACGTATCGATCGCGAGCCCGACGGCGAGGCCGGTCTGATCGAAGAGCCACTCCGCCACCGGGTTCGCCTCGGCGACCGTCCATCCCTGGACCGGTGCATGCAGGCAGAGGTACGTCGTCCAATGGTCCGCGCAGGTCAGCAGAATCGTCGTGAGGGCGAACAGCCGAAGCATTCGAGTCAGGCTCCCGGTCTCGAGCTCGATCGCATGGAGGGATGGATTTCCCAGGGCGAGCTGCACGGCTAGAGAGCAAGAGCCATGCCCGGGTCTGCCCCGAGCGGCGAAGTCGTCGATCGGGCAAGGGCCTGCGATGGGCAGTTGCCGGAGCCAGAGCGGAGCAGGGTCGTCGGGAAGGGAAGACGAGTTCCCAGATTCGGCCGCTGCGGTGTGTGCTGCCGACCGGAGATGCGCGGCGGGTGCGGGCGGGCTGCCGATACGGCGTCGATCGCCGTCGCGGGGAGCTCGAATGCGAGCGGGCCCGATCCGGTATGGATCGGGCCCGCATGAGGCTTCCGGCGCACATCGCGTCTCAGACGCTCCGGTCCGTCGGGTCTGTCGAGATCGCCTAGCGCGCGCGGCGCATCCTGCCCTTTCCGAGCAGTAGCCAGTCGAGCGAGACGTTCTCCTTGGTGGACAGCGTGATCAGGAAATCCGTGTGCGGCGTCGTGCCATTCTCGTACCGATTGACGTTCTGCTGGAAGACGCCGAGGTCACGTGCAAACTGTCGCTGCGACCTTTCGCCTCGGACCTCGGCGAGGCGCTCGGGGAGCTTCTTCTTGATCCGCTTGAGTGCGGCACTGGACATGTATCGTGGTCCTTTCCTGCCTGGCTGATTTTTCGCTCGTCGCGCGCGACAACACCGCCGGCCGCGCGCCTGTTCATGGATGTGTCGTGTTTGGTTCCCTCTGCGGGTCGGACGGCTCGCTTCGTGCCGTAGCTCTTCGGATTCGACCGAGAGCCCATTCGGCTTCGCTCGAAGGCGACACCAGATTGCGTCATGACGCTCGCTTGGGTTTGAAACGCGCGCAGTCTATAGAGACTGATTGGGGTGGGCAACCCTTGCGCGGGACGCGTTCGCACGAACGCGATGACTGCGGAGTCGACTTTTCGTGAGGGCGCGCACAGATTCGCTCATGTCCGTTACGGTGTACCCGACGGAGCGTACGGCGGATCGAGGAGTTCGATGCGAATCATCAGTGGGCGACTCGGTGGACGCGATCTCGGCAGCGTGCCGGAGGGCGTGCGGCCGACGAGTGACCGGGTGCGGGAATCGCTCTTCTCGTCCCTCGGCTCCGTCGACGGGCTGGTCGTCCTGGATCTCTTTGCGGGTACCGGCGCCCTCGGAATCGAAGCGTATTCCCGTGGGGCCAGCTCGGTCGTGTTCGTCGAGAAGTCTCATCGCGTCGCCCGGGCCTTGCGCGCTCGTCTGGCCAAGCTCGATCTCGATCCGCGTCTCGACGATTCGATCTCGCTGCTCGGGACCGATGCGAAGCGCGCGATACGCCGGCTGGCAGCGGATCCGGAGCGGCGATTCGACCTCGTCTTCCTCGATCCACCCTATGCCGAAGGAGATCGAGAGGCGACGCTC
Organism: uncultured delta proteobacterium; assembly: GCA_963698485.1. Taxonomy (GTDB): domain Bacteria; phylum Myxococcota_A; class UBA9160; order UBA9160; family UBA4427; genus UBA4427. Next base: position 113,037 of record CAVORA010000025.1, read on the forward strand.
GAGGCGCTTTTTTCGAGCGGCCTGCTCGAATCCGGAGCAAGAGTGGTCGTGGAGGGACCGAAACGCCATCCTGTCGCGCCACTGCCCGGGATCCGGGTCGTGGATGAACGTCGCTACGGCGACACGTTGCTGACCTGGCTGCAAGCTGCGGCCGCTGGCGAGGGGTAAATGGCAGAATGACGGATCGGTCTCCGCACCATCGGCTGGCGCTGTTTCCCGCCAGCTTCGACCCGATCACCAATGGTCATCTGGACCTGATCCATCGGAGCCGCGCGATCTTCGACGAAACCGTCCTGGCCGTGGCCCGGAACGTCTCGAAGAGTGCGGTCTTCAGCGCCGAGGAGCGTCTCGAGATCCTGCGCGCCGTGACCGACGACATGGACAACGTGTCGGTTCAGGTCTTCGACGGCCTGGTCGTCCAACACGCCGAACAGATCGGGGCAAGCGCGATCATTCGTGGACTGCGAGCCATGTCCGATTTCGAGTACGAGTTCGAGATGGCGCTCATGAACAAGCATCTCGCGCCCAAGGTCGAGATCGTGTTCTTCATGACCAGCCAGGAATATCTCTACGTCAGCTCGTCCCGCTTGAAGGAGCTCGTTCGCTTCGGTGCGAGCATCGACGAGTTCGTGCCGCCGATCGTGGCGAAGGAGCTGAAGCGAAAGCTCGGCGGCTGACCCGGCCGGGCGGGGGACCTCGGTACGCCGATCGCAGCCCGCCGAATCGGCCTGATCTGCCCGGTTGGCCGCTGGCCGCTCGGGTCGGCAAGTGGCCACCCCATCCTGAGCGGGTACCCTAGGGGTCCCCGTGGCCCCGTACGGCCGAGAGAGAGGACCGTCCAGCATGGATCCGCGCCGCATTCTGCTCGCGATCTCTGGGGGGATCGCGGCCTACAAAGCCCCGGAGCTCGTTCGCGTGCTCAGGCGTGCCGGGCACGACGTGCGCTGTGCGATGACGCCTGCGGCCACGCGCTTCGTTTCGCCGCTGGCCCTGCAGGCTGTATCGGGCCACTCGGTCCGTCAGCACCTCTTCGATGCCGGGGAGGAGGGCGAGATCGACCACATCGGGCTTGCCGACTGGGCGGATCTCGTCGTGATCGCGCCGGCAACGGCCGACCTGATGGCGAAGATGGCCCACGGACTCGCCGACGATCTCGTGACGGCGGTGCTGCTCGCGACCCGGGCGCCGATCCTGCTGGCGCCGGCGATGAACGTCAACATGTGGAGCCATCCGGCCACCCAGGCCAATCTCGCGACGCTGCGCGGACGTGGCATCTCGGTCGTGGGCCCGGACCAGGGCGAGCTGGCCTGTGGCTGGGAGGGCGTCGGACGGATGAGCGATCCGGCCGTGATCAGCGAGGCAGCCAGCGCTGCGCTTGCCCCCCGGACGCTGGCGGGGACGACTGTGCTCGTGACAGCGGGCGGCACGGCGGAGCCGATCGACGCGGTCCGGGCCGTCACGAACCGGTCTTCGGGCAAGATGGGCTTCGCGATCGCGGCCGAGGCCGCGCGCCGGGGGGCCGAGGTGGTGCTGGTCGCGGGCATCACCCATCAGCCCACGCCCTTCGGCGTGCGCCGGATCGACGCCCCGAGCGCTCGCGAGATGCGCGCGGCGGTGCTGTCCGAGCTAGACGCCGCCTCGATCGTCATCAAGGCGGCGGCGGTCGCGGATTTCCGACCTGCCCAGGCATCGGAACGCAAGATCAAGAAGGAAGACCTCCGCGACGGCGAGAGCATGACGCTCGAGCTGGTCCAGAATCCCGACATCCTCCAGGAGATCTGTACGCGCAAGGGCGACCGCACGATCGTCGGTTTCGCCGCAGAGAGTCACGATGTGGTCGCAGCCGCCCAGCGCAAGCTGGCCCGCAAGGGGTGTGACTTGATCGTCGCGAACGATATATCCCGAACGGACGCAGGCTTCGAAGTCGACGAGAACGCGGTGCTCTTCGTCTGGCCGGGCGGCGAGGTGGAAGAGCTGCCGCTTCTGCCCAAGACCGGAGTGGCTGCCCAGCTGCTCGATCGGATCGAGAAGTTGCGCGAGAAGTTGCGAGAGGGGCGATGAAGATCGGTCGAAGCGGGGAGCGTTCGGTGCGAAGGTTGGGCTCGGGTGCGACCCACCGGCCGGAGCGCCTGTCGGTGCGGGTGATGCGGGCTGTCGCGCTGCTCTGCCTCGGGCTCGCCTGTGCGCTGGAGGGGGCTCCCGCGGCCGCGTCGGGTGAGCTCTTCGTCGTCAGGATCGATGGTTCGATCAATCCGGCGAGCGCCGATTACCTGATGTCGGCGATGGAGACCGCGGAGGCCGCGGGCGCTGCCGCGCTCCTGATCGAGCTCGATACGCCGGGTGGTCTGGTCTCGGCGACGCAGGACATCATTCAGGCGATGCTCAACGCTTCGGTGCCGACGATCGTCTACGTGACGCCGCGCGGCGCCACGGCGACCTCCGCTGGCACCTTCATCACGCTGGCGGCCAACGTCGCCGCGATGATGCCGGGGACGAGCATCGGGGCGGCGCATCCGGTGAGCCTCTTCGGCGGGGGATCCTCGCCGGCGCCCGGCGGGCAGGACGGCGAAGGGGCTCCCACGGCCGGCAAGGACGTGGTCGGCCAGAAGATCGAGAATTACCTGGCGGCCTACGTCGAGTCGATCGCCCAGCAGCGCAACCGCAACGTCGAGTGGGCCGTGGAGGCCGTTCGTAACTCGGTGGCCGTGACCGCCGAGACGGCGCTCGAGCTGAACGTGATCGATCTGGTCGCAGACGGACGCGCGGCACTGCTCGAAGCGATCGAAGGGAAGGTCGTCTCCGTCGAGGGCAAGGATTGGACCCTTGCCGTCGTGGGCGCACCGCAGGTGGAGGTCGAGAAGACGCTGCTGCAGGCGATCTTCGACTTCCTGTCGGACCCGAACGTGGCCACGATCCTCTTCGCGATCGGCGCGCTCGGCCTCTACATGGAATTCCAGAGCCCGGGCCTGATCGTGCCGGGAGCGATTGGCGTGGCGGCGATGATCCTGCTGGGCTTCGCGCTCCAGATCCTGCCCTTCTCGTGGGTCGGCGCGCTGCTGATGCTGGTGGGGATCGGTCTGCTCGTGGCGGAGCTCTTCGTGGCCTCCTTCGGCCTGCTCTTCGCCGCGGGCATCACGCTCTTCCTGATCGGTGGGTCGCTCGTCTTCGACCAGCCCGAGGTATCGGACTTGACCGTCGATTTCTGGCAGGTGCTGGTTCCCATCACGCTGTCGCTCGCGCTCTTCGGGGCGATGATCGCCTACAGTGTCGGGCGAACGCTCTTCGCAACATCAGACGGCGGGCATCGACGAGATGATCGGATTGGTCGGACGGTGCGCGTCGCCGATCGGACCGTCGGAGTCTCCGGAGACAGGCGCGATCGTCCGCATCGGTGGGGAAGGTCTTCGTGCGCGGAGAGTATTGGAACAGCACGGCCGAGGAGCAGATCGCCGTCGGCGATGCGGTAGAGGTCGTGTCGATCCAGGGGCTCACGCTCCGGGTGCGGAAGGCCATGGGAAGCGCCTAGCGCATCGGCGGTTTCCGCCGCGAAGGGGCCCTGCGCGCCCGGATCGGCACGCGACGCCCTGGATCGTCGGAAAGAAGTCAGCGAGTCAGCGTCTCAGTCGAATCGGACTGCGACCGAGGAGAGAAAATTGATCGGCATTCTCATCGTCGTGGTGTTCGCGTTCGTGTTGCTCTTGATGGGCGTGCGGATCCTTCCCGAATACGAGCGCGGCGTCGTCTTTCGCTTCGGTCGCTACGTCGGTGTCCGCGAGGCGGGCCTGCGCTGGATCATCCCGGGCGTCGATCGGATGGTGCGAATCGGTCTGCGCGAGATCGTGATGGACGTTCCGGCACAGGAAGTGATCACGCTCGACAACGTGTCGGTGAAGGTCAACGCGGTGCTCTACTTCCGTGTCCTGCATCCCGAGAAGTCCGTGATCCAGGTCGAGAACTACCTCTACGGCACCTCGCAGCTGGCGCAGACCACGCTTCGAAGCGTCTGCGGTCAGGCCGAGCTCGATACGCTGCTGGCCGATCGCGAGCGGATCAACCAGCAGCTCCAGGAGATCATCGACCAGCAGACCGAGCCCTGGGGCGTCAAGGTCAGGGCGGTCGAGCTGAAGCAGATCGACCTGCCTCAGGAGATGCAGCGCGTGATGGCGAAGCAGGCCGAGGCCGAGCGCGAGAAGCGCGCCAAGGTGACGCTGGCCGAGGGCGAGCTGCAGGCCGCGCAACGTCTGGCCGACGCCGCGCGGACGCTCTCGAGCGAGCCGGCAGGGCTTCAGCTTCGGTATCTCCAGACGCTCGCGGAGATCGCCGGAGGGGGGAAGAACTCCACGACGATCTTCCCGGTACCGATCGATCTGGTGGGACCCTTCATGGACCGCTTCCTACCCGGGACGAGGAAGACCGGCCCCGAAGACGGCAAGAGCACGGGCGGGGTGGCCGCGCCGGCTCCGCAGATCGAAGGCGGAGAAGGATAGTTGGCGGACAAGAAGGCGAAGCAGGGGGCGGCCGCAAAGGCTGCCCGAGGCGTGACCCGGAAGATCGTGAACACGGTGATCCTGCTGATCGCCCTGGCCGTGCTCGGCGGCTGGGCGCTCAGCGGCGTCTACAAGGCCGAGCCGGGCGAGTCGGCGGTCATCCTGCGCTTTGGCGCCTATGACCGCACGCGCACCATCGAGGGTTGGTGGTTCCACCTGCCGCCACCGATCGAATCGCACGAGCTGGTGAATACCGGACGACTACGGACGGAGTCCTTCGGGTCGCGTCCGACCAAGTCGACGCCGGGCCGGCCGACGGACGCGGAGGAGGTCGAGATCGCGCGCGAAATGAAGCGCGACGCGATCCAGACCGTCGACAGCAACATCGTGAACGTCGGCTACGAGCTGCAGTACAAGGTGGGCGACCCCTATGCCTATCGCTTCTCGATGGCCGATCCTGGTGCGGTGCTTCACGATGCGACCGAGGCGGCCATGCGAAGCGTGATCGGCCGGCGGACGATCGATGCGGTGCTCTCGCAGGATCGCAGCGAGATCGAGAACGAGGCGCGGGCGCTGCTGCGGGAGATGCTCTCGAGCTACGTGACCGACGTCGGTCACGAGTCGGCCTTCACCGTCGGACGCATCAACCTCGAGAAGCCCCAGGCGCCGGACGCGGTGCGCGAGGCCTTTGCGGACGTCGTGTCCGCCGGTCAGGACGAGAAGCGTTCATCGCTCGAGGCCTCGGGTGATGCCCAGGAGATCCTCCAGCGCGCGCAGTCCGAGGCGGCGGAGCTCCGCGAGCAGGCCGAGGCGTACAAACGTTCGAAGATCATCGAGGCACAGGGTGAGGCGACCCGCTTCGAAGCGCTCGTCGCCGAGTATCAGCGGGCGCCGGAGGTCACGCGCCGACGGCTCTATCTGGAGACGATGGAGGCGATCCTGCCAGGAATCGAGAAGATGGTCGTGGAGCCGAATACCGTGAACATGCTGCCGATGCTGCCGCTCGGGGCGCCGCGAGCGGAGCTGGGGGCCGGACGATGAGGTTTCTCTTCATTCTTGTCGTGCTCGGCGCCGTCATCGTCGGTGCGTTGTGGGCCGCACAATTCGACCGCGGACCGATCGTGATCAACCGGGCGGATGAATACCGACTGGTGCTGCGCGCCGGCACGCCGGTCGCAGAGCTGACGGACGCCGGCGTCGCGTTCTATGAGAACCAGCCGATTCCCTACCTGAAGCTTCCCTTCATCCGGATCCCCGGTCTCGACGAAGTGCTCGTCTTCGACAAGCGAATCCAGTACCTGAACGCCGCGGCGACCGAGATCGAGATCGAGGGCAACGAGCGACTGATCGTCGACTACTTCGCGCTCTGGAAGATCGAGTCGCCGCTCGAGTTCCGTCGCAGCTTCCCGGGTGGTCCCAGCGAGGCTCGAGATCTGATCCAGCGCACGGTCGGCTCGTTGGTCGGTGACGTGGTCGGCAACCTGTCGATGTCGGAGCTGCTGGGCCGCGCGGAGGTGCTCGAGGCGCTGAACGAGCGGGCGACTGTCGCGCTCGCGGGCAACGGGGTTCGAGTGATCGACGTTCGGATCAATCGCACGGAGCTGCCTCTGCCGTCGGAGAACGCAACCTTCGAGCAGATGCGTGAGCAGCGGCGCGCGATTTCTCGGGAGAAGCGCGCGATCGGTGAGCGTGAAGCGCGGGAGATCCGCGCCAAGGCCGAGCGTGAGGCGCGGGAGCTGGTGGCCGTGGCGAGAGCGGGCTCGGAGGTGATGCGCGGTGAAGGGGACGCCCAGGCCGCGAGGATCTACGCGGAGGCGTACGGCAAGGATCCGGACTTCTATGCCTTCGTTCGGAGCCTCGAGGCCTATCGCAAGACCCTCGGAGAGAAGACGACGCTGGTCGTGTCGCCCGATCATGAGTTCTTCCGGTTCCTGGACCCCGCTTCGATCGGGTCGGACTGAAGGAGCCCTGGCCGGCGCGTCGAGCCGCGAGCGCCAAAGGGCTCAGCGGCTGCGAAGGCTGCGTCGGGTGGCGATGCCCGCCGCCAGACAGGCGAGTCCCATGACCGCCCAGGGCGTGGCGGCCACCGGAACCAGATCCTGCTGGGCCAGCGTTCGCCCGGCGCTCTCCGCCAGGAAATAGAGGCCGAGGGCGACGACCGCGGCGACTGCGGGGCCTGCGATGCGATCGCGGCCATCGATCCGAAGCGCGAAGGGCATGGCGCCGAGTGCGAAGACGAAGACGAGCCAGGGGCTGCTGAGGCGTTCGTGGAAACGTGCTCGGGCGCGGCGGCTCACCGACGACGGCTCGGAGCCACTTCGCGCGAGGTAGCCCGCGAGGTCTCGGAGCGGCAGCAGGCCCGGGTCGGCGCCGAGCATCATGTCGCCGCGCAGCGAGTCGAGGTCGAGGACTAGACGCGCGGTGCTCTCGAAGCTCGGGGCGGCGCGATCGTCCTCGGGGTCGAAACGCCAGACGCGGGCGTTCTCGATCTGCCAGAGCCCGTCGTCGGCGATGCGAACGCGGTCCGCACGCACCACACGCTGGACGACGCCGGCAGCGTTGCGTTCGAAGATCTCGACGTCGTGAAGCGTGCGCGTTTCGGGATCGGCGTGGGCCACGTTGGTGATCGTGGCGCCCTTGTGGACCCAGAATGCATCGCGCCCGAAGTCGATCGGATCCTTGCGATGGTGGCTCTCCCCCGACCAGATCTGCTCGGCCCGCAGGATCACGGTCTCGTGGAGAATGGCGGTCCCAAGCGATAGGATCAGCGCGGCGGCCAGGACCGGCAGGACGATTCGAAGCGGACGGATGCCCCCTGCCTCGATCGCGACCCGCTCCATGCCCCGACCGGCGATTGCGAAGACGAGGAAGACGGCGATGAAGCTGGCGATCGGAAGAATGTCTCTCAGGTAGTAGGATGTCAGTCGCAGGCCCAGATAGCGAAGCGTGTTGGCGAGCAGGGCAGAGCTCGAGAGGGCTTCTGATTGCGCGCTTCGGGCCGCATCGAAGGCCGAGACGTCATCCAGGTTGAGGACGAGCTCGATCGTCGCCAGCAGCAGAAAGGCAACCGCGAGGACCATCGCGAAGAGGCCCAGAAAGCGTCCGACAAAGTAGTGCGAGAGAATCCGCACGCGCGGCATGCTAGCAGCTCGCAGGGGATGCCCGATACGGCCTGGGACGCGTCGGGTCAGCAGGGAAGGGACGGAAAAGACGTTGGAGATCTTTCGAGGCGTTTCGGAGTTGACCCGTGAGTTCACGCGTTCCGTGCTCACGATCGGCAATTTCGACGGCGTCCATCGCGGGCATCAGGCGATCCTGACGAAGGTGATCGAGCGTGCTCGGGCGCTCGACGGCGAGTCGGTGCTCTACACGTTCGAGCCGCATCCACGCCGGGTCCTGCAACCGGGCAACGATCTGCGCCTGCTCGAGACCTTCGAACAGAAGGCCGAGACGCTGGCTGGCCTCGGCCTCGATGTGCTGATCGCGGAGCCCTTCGATCTCGAGTTTGCCAAGACGAGCCCCGAGTATTTCATCGAGCACTGCGTCTGGGAGCGGATCCGCCCGGTCGAGGTCTACGTCGGCTACGACTTCCACTTCGGGCGGGACCGCGAGGGCTCGATGCGCCTGCTGACGGAGCGGGGCCCGCATCTCGGCTTCTCCGTCACCGTGGTGCCCGAGGTCTCCGTGGAAGGGCGGGACGTGAACTCGACGCGCATTCGCGAGCTGCTCTCCCTGGGCGAGGTCGAGGAGGCGGCCACGCTGCTCGGGCGCCCCTTCTGCGCGCGTGGCCGGGTGACCGAAGGGGATCGGCGGGGCCGAACCATCGGGTTCCCGACGGCCAATCTGGCGCCGGTCAGCGAGATCCTGCCCGCGCCGGGCGTCTACGTGGGGCGCCTGCGCTGCCTCTCGGGCGGGGGGGAATGGCAGGGCAAGAGCCTGCCGGTCGTCACGAACGTCGGATACCGGCCGACGTTCCGGGACGGGCGTGACCTGGTCGCCGAGGCCCACGTGCTCGATTTCTCCGGCGATCTCTACGGCCTCGAGATCGATCTGTGCTTCGAGCGCAGGCTCCGCGGCGAGCAGCGCTTCGAGTCGGTCGATGCGCTGCGTGCGCAGATCGCCCGGGACGTCGAGCAGGCCCGCCTTCTGACAGCCGGCTGAAACAAGCTTCCTGCTGGTCGGGCCAGTCCCTCTGGACGCGATGGCCGAAAGTGGCGGCAGATCGGGCACCTGCCGAGCATTCTGCCCAGCGCCGGTATGGGCCGTTTCGGGCCGGTCCCGCTCTTCGAGTGGGAGAGGCGGTCTGCCTTTCGCCGGAGCTCCTCTGCCGTGTCTGCCGGATGCGGATGAATGCGACGTGACTCGCTCGGAGCCTGCTCAGAGCGTTCAAGTCAGCCCCGTCCCTCGCCGATAACTCAGCGAGATTGCGCCCGTTTTGCCCAGCGCGGGCGGCGCGCGAAGACACTCGAAGGCCGTCCGACCCGCCGTATTGCGGCGTCGTGGGTCGTTCGGGGGAGGGGTTCCGTTGAACGAGCGCATCGGCGAGCTGCTGGTCAAGGAGAATCTGCTCTCATCAGAGCAGCTGCTCAAAGCACGAGAGGAAGCCGCGACCAAGGGCAAGCGCCTCGGCGCGCAAATCACGGCCCTCGGCTTCATGGACGAGAACGAGCTCACCGAGTTCGTCGCGAAGCAGTACGGGGTTCCGTCGATCAACCTCGACGACTTCCAGATCGAGCCCGAGGTCCTGGCGCTGATTCCGGAAGAGGTCGCCAACAAGCACAGCGTGGTCCCCGTGAATCGTGCGGGCTCGACGCTGATCCTGGCGACGGCCGATCCGTCGAACATCTTCGCGCTCGACGACATCAAGTTCCTCACCGGCTACAACATCCAGCCGGTGGTGGCGTCGGAAGACGCGATTCGGAAGGCCATCGAGACCTACTACGCCGAGCCCGAGGAGGACCTCCTCGACGACGTGATGGCGGGCTTCGACGACGAAGGCATCGACTTCGTCTCGGGCGAGGAAGAGGACGACACGGGTGCGCTCGCGCGGGAGGCGGAGGACGCCCCGGTCGTCAAGCTCGTCAACCTGATCCTGACCGACGCCATCAAGAAGAACGCGTCGGATATCCACATCGAGCCCTACGAGAAGTCCTTTCGCGTTCGGTATCGAATCGATGGCGTGCTCTACGAAGTCATGAAGCCGCCGCTCAAGCTGAAGAACGCGCTCACCTCGCGCGTCAAGATCATGAGCGAGCTCGACATCGCCGAGCGGCGCCTGCCTCAGGATGGCCGCATCAAGCTCAAGATGGGCAAGGGCCGCGAGATGGACTTTCGTGTCTCGGTCCTTCCGACGCTCTTCGGCGAGAAGATCGTGCTTCGTCTCCTCGACAAGAGCAATCTGCAGCTCGACATGACGAAGCTCGGTTTCGAGCAGCCGCAGCTCGACGACTTCAAGCACTCGATCCACCAGCCCTTCGGCATGGTGCTGGTGACCGGCCCGACCGGTTCCGGTAAGACGACGACGCTCTATTCGGCGCTCTCCGAGCTGAATCAGACGAGCGAGAACCTGTCGACCGCGGAGGATCCCGTCGAGTTCAACCTGGGCGGCATCAACCAGGTCCAGATGCACGAGGACATCGGGCTGAACTTCGCGGCCGCGCTGCGTTCCTTCCTGCGTCAGGACCCCGACATCATCATGGTCGGTGAGATTCGTGACTTCGAGACCGCCGAGATCTCGGTCAAGGCGGCGCTCACTGGCCATATGGTGCTCTCCACGCTGCATACGAACGATGCGCCCTCGACCATCAATCGTCTGCTGAACATGGGCATCGAGCCCTTCCTCGTCTCCTCCGCCGTCAACTGCATCGTGGCCCAGCGCCTCGCGCGCCGGATCTGTCCCGAGTGCGTCGCAGACGATCCGGATGTCGACATGGAGCAGGTGACGAGTGCCGGCCTCAGCGAGGACGAGATCAAGAGCTACCGCGCGAAGAAGGGTCAGGGCTGCGGCAACTGCTCGGACACCGGCTTCAAGGGCCGAGTCGCCATCTACGAGGTCATGGTGATGACCGACTCGCTCAAGGAGTTCGTGCTGAACGGGGCCTCGGGCGCCGAGATCAAGCGCGAGGCGATCCGCGGTGGAATGGTGACGCTTCGCCGAAGCGCGCTCAACAAGATGCTCGAAGGCGTGACCACGATCTCAGAGGTCTATCGCGTCAGTGCCTCGGACGCCGTCTAGCACCCGGGTTCCCGGGCAGTCGGTCTCGAGATAAGAGAGAGAAGAGGAAACCCGTCTTGGCGAACATGCACCAGCTCCTGAAGGCGATGATCGAGAAGGGCGCGAGCGACCTTCATATCACGACCGGATCACCGCCCCAGCTGCGAATCGATGGCAAGCTGCATCCGCTCAAGATGCCGCCGCTCACGCCACAGGAAACGAAGCAGCTCTGCTATTCGGTCCTGACCGATGCCCAGAAGCATCGCTTCGAGGAGACGAACGAGCTCGACCTCTCGTTCAGCGTGCAGAAGCTCTCGCGTTTTCGTGGCAACGTCTTCGTCCAGCGAGGCAACGTCGCGGGGGCCTTCCGGGCGATTCCCTTCAAGATCCTGACCTTCGAAGAGCTCGGGGTGCCGCCGGTCGTCGCGGAGCTGGCCAAGAAGCCGCGCGGCCTGATCCTCGTGACGGGTCCGACGGGCTCCGGCAAGTCGACGACGCTCGCGAGCATCATCGACACCATCAATCGCGAGCGCAACGAGCACATCGTCACGATCGAGGACCCGATCGAATATCTGCACCCCCATAAGGGCTGCATCGTGAACCAACGAGAGATCGGGGCCGACACCGACTCCTTCAAGGCGGCGCTCAAGTACATCCTTCGACAGGATCCGGACGTCGTGCTGATCGGCGAGCTTCGGGATCTGGAGACGATCGAGGCGGCGCTCACGGTGGCCGAGACGGGCCATCTGGCCTTCGCCACGCTCCACACCAACTCGGCCATCCAGACGATCAATCGAATCGTCGACGTCTTCCCGCCCTATCAGCAGTCCCAGATCCGGCAGCAGCTTTCCTTCGTGCTGGAGGCGGTCATGTGCCAGACGCTGCTTCCTCGAGCGAATGGTCCTGGGCGCGCGTTGGCCCTCGAGGTGATGGTGCCGAACGCCGCGATTCGTGCGCTGATGCGCGACGACAAGATCCACCAGATCTATTCGTCCATGCAGATGGGGCAGGGCAAGTCGGGCATGCAGACGATGAATCAGTGTCTGGCGTCGCTCGTGACCCGGCGCATCGTCGATCCGGAGCTGGCCAAGGGGCGAAGCCCGGACGTGGAAGAGCTGCAGCAGCTGATCGCAAAGGGCCCGGAAGCGGGTGGGGCTGCGGGCGGCCGGCGCCCGGTGCGCGGATGAATCCGATCGAGAATTTCGAGCGCGTCGCGGACCTTCGCGACGCAATCGCGGGAGACTGACCTATGCCGATGTATCTCTGGAACGCCAAGACGCGTTCGGGCGACAAGAAGACCGGTGAGCTCGAGGCGGGTTCGCCAGAAGCCGTGACGATGCACCTGAAGAACATGGGACTGGTCCCGGACAAGGTGAAGGAAAAGCCGAAGGACCTCGGCGAGATCTTTCCCTTCCTCGCGCCGAAGGTCACCATCAAGGATCTGGTCGTTTTCACGCGACAGTTCGCCGTGATGGTGGATGCGGGTTTGCCGCTCGTTCAGTGTCTGCACATCCTGGCGGATCAGCAAGAGAACATTACGTTCAAGGCCATACTCCGCGCGGTCCGCTCGGACGTGGAATCGGGCCTCACGTTCGCGGACTCGCTCGCCAAGCATCCGAAGGCCTTCGATGATCTCTTCGTCAACCTCGTCGCGGCCGGCGAGGTCGGCGGCATCCTCGATACGATCCTCAATCGACTCGCCGTACAGCTCGAGAAGCAGGAGAAGCTCCGCAAGCAGCTGAAGGGGGCGATGGTCTATCCGGCAACGGTCTCGGTCATCGCGATCGCCTGTATCGTCCTGCTTCTGGTCAAGGTGATCCCGGTCTTCGAGCAGATGTTCGCTGACTTCGGCGGCACGCTCCCCGGTCCGACGCAGATGGTCATCGAGCTGAGCAACTGGCTGCAGGCCTATCTCGTGTATCTGCTCGCTGGGACGTTCGCTCTGGTCACCGCCTTCGGCCAGGCACGCAGCCGAAGCCGCGACTTCCATTACCGCACCGATGCGCTGGCGCTCAGCCTCCCGGTCTTCGGCAACATCATCAAGAAGGTCGCGGTGGCGCGCTTCACGCGGACGCTCGGCACGATGATCTCGTCGGGTGTCCCGATTCTCGACGGCCTCGACATCGTGGCCAAGACCGCCGGCAACATGGTGATCGAGAGAGAGCTCCAGATGACCCGCACGTCGATCTCTGAGGGCAAGACGATCGCCGAGCCGCTGCAGGGGTCGAAGATCTTCCCGGGGATGATGGTGCAGATGGTGTCGGTCGGTGAGGAGACGGGCTCGATGGAGGCCATGCTCACGAAGATCGCCGACTTCTACGACGACGAGGTCGATTCGGCGGTGGCAGGGCTCACGGCCATGCTCGAGCCGATCATGATGGTCTTCATGGGTGGCTCGATCGGTACGATCCTGATCGCGATGTACCTGCCGATCTTCACGATCGCCGACACGATCACCTGAGCCTCGCGCCCGGACGGAACGAGACACGCATCCCGGACGGAGAGGAGGGGACTCACTCGTGAGCCAGCAGGGGGCGACGCGCGTCGACTCGATGGCGCGGACCGGCTTGGGGTGGTTGCTCGGGGCGCGGCTGCTGCTCGCTGGCCTGAGTCTCGGACTCGCCGTCACCATCGATCGAATCGAAGGGGAGCAGGCGGGTCCGGGAATCTGGGGCGTGTACTGGACCGTCGCGGCCGCCTTCCTGGCCACGATCGTGTCCGCTCGGATGGTCACGCGGACGCGCGACCCGGCCCGCTTTGCCGCGGTGCAGGTTGGCGTCGACGTCGCGATCGTGACCTCCCTCGTCTATTTCTCCGGCGCGGGCGAGTCCGTCTTCACGTTCCTCTACGCGCTCGTCGTGCTCTATGGCGCGGTCGTCCTGGATCGACGCGGCGTCGGATTCAGCGCGGGCTTTGCGGCGCTCGGCTACGGCTTCGTGCTCTTCGGCTCCGAGCTCGGTTGGCTGCCCAATGTCGGGGAGTCGGCGCGCGATCGTCCGCTGCCGCTGCTGGGCGCCTACTGGGGCTTCTACGCGGGCGCATTGCTCGTGCTCGGGATGCTCGCGAACACGCTCTCGGCCGAGCTTCGGCGGACGGGTGCCGCTCTCGATCGCCGAACGACGGACCTGCAGCGACTGCGGGATCTCCATCTCCGCACGGTCGAGAGCATCGGCAGCGGCCTGCTGACGACGGACGAAGACGGCCGCGTCACGTCCTTCAATCCCGAGGCCGAGCGGATCACGGGGCTGTCGCCGCAAGCGGCCGCCGGTCGTGCGCTCGCGGACCTGATCCCCGGAGCCCAGGAGATCGTCGGGGAGCCGGAAGGCTCACGCTTGGAGGACCGGGCATCCGGTCGCGACCGGCTGGCCTATCGCAATCTCCGCGGTGAAGATCTTTTTCTCGGACTTGCGGCCTCGAGTCTGCGCGACGAGTCCGGGGCACAGGTCGGGCACGTGGTGATCTTCCAGGACGTCACGGCCGTCGTGTCGATGGAGCGCGAGCTCCGGCAATCCGAAAAGCTGGCGGCGGTGGGCGAGATGGCGGCGCGGATCGCGCACGAGATCAGGAACCCCCTCGCGTCGATCTCCGGCAGCGTTCAGGTCCTGCAAAGCGCTCCGGTCTCGCCGCCGGCGGATCCCGAGCACGCACGCCTGATGGATATCGTGGTTCGCGAGGTCGACCGACTGAACGTCCTGATCGGTGACTTCCTGCGCTACTCGCGACCCGCGCCCATCAAGCCGGAGCCGGTCGCGCTCGCGCAGCTGGTCGAAGAGGTGGCGGAGATGAGTGGGGCGCCAGGCTCGGGAGACCTCGAGGTGGTTCTCGAGCTCGATCCCGAGGTGGTGGTCATGGCGGATCCCTCACAGCTGAAGGCGGTGGTCTGGAATCTCTGGAACAACGCTGTCGAGGCGATGTCCGGCGCGGGGCGGCTGACGGTGCGGGTGCGGCCCATCCCTGGGGAAGACGCTCAAGAGCAGAAGGCCGCACGCCGTAAGGAAGAGAGTGGGGGATTCGCGGCATGGCCCGAGTCCGCCCGCCTGGCCGTGCTCGAGATCGAGGACTCCGGACCCGGGATGACGCTCGACGTCCAGGAGATGATCTTCGAACCCTTCTTTACGACGAAGCGGGATGGAACCGGATTGGGGTTGGCGACGGTGCAACGACTCGTGGAACAGCATGGCGGATCGATCCAGGTCTCGAGCCAACCGGGCGAAGGCACGTGTTTCCGGGTCCTGCTCGCATGTGAGGGGGCCGCGTGATGGATGGCCCCAAGGCGCGAATTCTCGTCGTCGACGACGAGCAGAGCATGCGGGAGTTCCTCGAGATCTTCCTGCGCCGCGAGGGCTATGAGGTCTTCACCGCTGCGGATGTCGACACGGCAATCGCCTATCTCGAGTCGGACGAGATCGATCTGACCCTCACCGACATGCAGATGCCCGAGAAGACGGGCCTCGACCTCATCCTCGCTGCACGCGACGTCTCGCCCGAGACGGTCATGATCGTCGTGACGGCCTTCGGCACGACGGATAGCGCGATCTCCGCCATGAAGGAGGGCGCCTACGACTATCTGACGAAGCCTTTCAAGGTCGACGAGCTCCGGATCGTGATCGAGAAGGCGCTCGAGAAGAAGCTCCTCTCGAACGAGAATCGGCGCCTGCGCCAGGAGCTCAGAAGCCAGTCCCGAGATCGCAACATCATCGGCCACAGTCGCGCCATGCAGGACGTCTTCGATCTCATCGCGCAGGTTGCGGAGACGAAGACCAACGTCCTGGTCTCGGGAGAGAGCGGTACCGGCAAGGAGCTCGTCGCGCGGGCGATCCACGACCAGAGCGATCGGCAGGGCCAGCCCTTCGTCGCGATCAACTGCGGCGCGATTCCGGAGAACCTGCTCGAGAGCGAGCTCTTCGGCCACGTAAAGGGCTCGTTCACCGGTGCTGTCCAGAACAAGGAAGGACTCTTCGAGACGGCGAGCGGTGGCACGCTCTTCCTCGACGAGATCGGTGAGCTCTCGCATTCGCTTCAGGTAAAGCTGTTGCGAGCGTTGCAGGAGAAGAGCATTCGGCGGGTGGGGGATACGGTCGACCGCAAGGTCGACGTACGGATCGTCTCGGCGACCAATCGTCGACTCGACGAGGAGGTTGCGGCGGGACGCTTTCGGGAGGATGTCTACTACCGCCTGAATGTGATCCAGCTGACGCTGCCTCCACTTCGTGAGCGGATCGAGGATATCCCGCTGCTCACCCAGCATTTCATTCGTCGCTTTGCGGACGAGCTGGGGAAGGACGTCGAGGGCATGGACGCCGAGGCCTACGACGTGCTGTCGAGATATTCGTTTCCCGGAAACGTTCGTGAGCTCGAGAATCTCGTGGAAAGGGCGGTCGCGCTCGCTCGAGAGCCGGTGATCGGGGTAGACCTGCTGCCGCCCACGATCCTCGCTACGCGCGAGGAGGTCGCGGCTGCGCCGCGCGTCACGGCCGATGGCGTCGATCTCGATCGAATGCTCGAGGACTACGAGCGCTCGCTCTTGCTCGAGGCGCTTGCGCAGAGCGGTGGCGTCAAGAAGCGGGCCGCGCGACTGCTCGGGGTTTCGTTTCGCTCTTTCAGGTACCGCCTGGAAAAGCTCGGGGTCGAGGATCCCAAGCGAGAGGACTGAGCGTGGGATCTCGACGCGGCGTGCAGGCCGAAGTCCTGCTCTCGCTGGCCCTGGTGATGGTGACCGGTACGGGGCTGTTGGCGGCCGTCTTTCTCGAGATCAATCATGCTGGCCTCGACCGACTGCATCCTCTCCTGGGCCGCGGGCTGCTTGCGCAGTCCAGGGAAGCGTCCTTCGAGCGCGGGCCCGGTGAGATCGGTAGCTGGTGGCGAATCGATCCGGAAGGTCGCGTCACGGGTCTGAACGCCTCCTCCGAACGCCTGGACGCGCTGACTCGCGAGCTGGCGGCCGAGGTGGCTCGCTCCGGCGAACCGATGGTTCAGTCCGGAGCACCCTGGGTCCCGATTCGCTTCGCAGCTCCCCGTGTTCAGGGACCTGGCGTCATCGCGGGCCGAATCGAGGCCCCGGTTTCCGGTGCCGTCCTGCTGGTGCTCTTTGCGGCGAATGTGTTGATCTTCGGACTCTTCGGCGTGACGTTGCTGCGTCGGCGCGTCGTGGGGCCCCTGCATCGACTGGCGAGCGGCGTGCGGGAGATCGGAGAGGGCGATCTCCCCGCCACGCTACCGGTCGAAGGAGTCGGAGAGATCGAGGAGCTCGGGACCGCCTTCAACGAGATGCAGGAGGCTCTGGCAGCGAGGACGGGTGCGCTCGAAAAGGCAGTCGTCGAGCTGCGTCAAGCGAATGCGAATCTCCTGCAGGCGCGTGAAGGCCTCGATCGAGCCGAGAGGCTGGCCATGGTCGGCAGTCTCGCGGCGGGTGTAGCGCACGAGGTCGGCAACCCGATGGGCGCGCTCCTCGCCTTCCTCGAGGTGGCGGGTCGAGACGACGGGATCAGCGAAGAGGCCAGGCGGTGTCTCTCGCGCGCCAGCGAGCAGGGGGAGCGGGTCCGCGTGATCCTCCGCCAGCTCCTCGACTTCTCGCGATTGCCGCAGATCGAGCACGGACCGATCGAGCTCGAAGAGATCGCGCGGCAGGTCGTGGAGCTGATCGCCGCCCAGGAGCGATACGCCGACATCGAATTCCACGTCGAGGCGGAGGAGGACGTCGTCCCCGCGATCGGCGACGCGAGCCTGGCCTCGCAGATCCTGCTGAATCTGGCGATCAATGCGGCTTCGGCCATCGAGGGCCGCGAGGACCGCCGGGTTTCGCTGCATATCGCCAATGAAGTCCGGCGCCGAAGGTCGGGCGACCGGGCCGCCTCGCCGGATCCGGCAGGACGATCGGACACCGTCGTGTGTCATGTAGGAGATTCGGGCCCAGGTGTCCCGGTCGATCACGCGAGTCGGATCTTCGATCCCTTCTATACCACCAAGGACCCAGGCGAAGGGACGGGGCTCGGTCTCGCCAATGCGCGTCGCCTGGCAGAGGAGATGGGCGGTAGCGTCGACCTGGCTGAAGTCGCCTCGGATCTGGGAGGGGCGCTCTTCAGCTTTCGCCTGCCTGTCGACGTCGGCGACAGTGCGGAATCGGTCGAGAATCCGGCGGTCGCCGTCCGTCCGGTCGATTCTCAGTCGCGAATCTCGTAGTCCTTGATCTTGTAGAGAAGTGCGCGATGGCTGATGTCGAGCAGCTTCGCCGCATGCGTCCGATTGCCGCCGGTCCTCGCGAGTGCCTTGCGGATGATCTCCGCTTCGAAGGCCTGGCGGGCCGGCTTGAGCGCCAGGTCTTCCTCGCGGTCCACTGCGCTCTCGGTAGTCCTCTCGGGCGCCGAGACGACCGATTGCGGCAGGGCGGTCGCTTCGATGACTTCGCTGTCGGTGAGGATCACGGCTCGCTCGATCAGGTTCTCGAGCTCGCGTACGTTGCCGGGCCACGCGTAGCCGACCAGCAGCTCGAGCGCATCGTCCGAGACGCGACGGACGTTCTTGCCGAGATCGTGTCGAAAGCGGGCCAGGAAATGATCGATCAGCAGCGGGATATCCGCGCGTCGCTCGCGCAGGGGAGGGACCTCCAGACGCACGACATTGAGGCGATAGAAGAGATCTTCCCGGAATCGCTGCTCCGCGATCTCGCGGCCGAGGTCGCGAGCGGTGGCGGCAATCACGCGGACGTCGACTTGCTGCGACTTCGTGTCGCCGACGGGCCGGATCTCCTCCTCCTGGATCGCACGCAGTAGTTTGACCTGCAGAGAGGTGGGCAGCTCCGCGATCTCGTCCAGGAAGAGGGTGCCGTGGTCGGCTTCTGCGAAGAGCCCGCGATGGGCCCGGTTGGCGCCGGTGAAGGCACCCTTGGCATGGCCGAAGAGCTCGCTCTCGAGCAGGTTCTCCGGAATCGCGCCGCAGTTGACGGCCACGAAAGGGCACTCCCGGCGCGGCGACTGCTGGTGGATGGCGCGTGCGATGACTTCTTTTCCGGTGCCGCTCTCGCCCGTGACGAGCACGGTGGATTTGTATGCGGCCGTGCGCTCGAGCATCTCGAGCAGCTCGATCATCCCATCGGAGGCCGCCACGATGGCGCGGTTCCCGACGGATCGGGACAGGTCGCGCGCCAGAAGATCCTTCTCGCGTCGCAGCTGCTCGCGTTCATGGGCCTTCCGGAGCGTGAGGCGAATCTCGGAGGGTTGGAAGGGCTTGGCGAGATAGTCGTAGGCTCCTCGGCTGATGGCCTCGATCGCAAGATCCTCCGTCCCGTGCGCGGACATCAGGATGATCGGCACACCGGGCATCTGCCGGGAAAGCTGGGGAATCAGCTCGAAACCATCGATTCCGGGCATCCTGAGATCGCATAGCACGACGTCGACCGTGGCTTCGGAGATCATCCGGAGCGCCGCCTCGCCACAGTCCGCCGCGAGCACGCGGTAGCCCTCCGCCGAGAGCAGCAGCTCGAGGCTCTCACGCAGGGCGTCGTCATCGTCCACGATCAGGATTCGGTCGAACATCACGATCGGGATCGGCAAGACGATCGCTGCCCTGAAGAGAATTGCGGGATGGGAATTGCCTACGGCCTTCTCGGGTCTGCAAATACGTTGCGCGCCTATCAGATGTGATCCGCCGCACAAGGAAGCGGCGTCGAGGGCTCTCAAGTCCCTGAAACCGCGGTCCGATAGGCCAAGAGTCGGACCCGACCAGAGTGGACCGGGTGGCGGAGGGTGATCGGTGGGCAGCAATCAGGTTCAAAGGTTCAGAGAGAACCTCATGATGAGTAAGGCGGAGCTCGCCCGAAAGGCGGGTCTCTCGACGCTGACGATCGATCGCGTCGAAGCGGGGCGACCCTGTCGTCTCGATACGAAGCGAAAGATTCTGCTGGCCCTCGGCCTCAAAGTTTCCGACAAGGACCGGGTGTTCAGTTCGATGAACACGCTGGACGAACGCGAGATTCCGGACGATTCCGGCCTCTCGGGTTACCGGCAATAGGATCGCGGAGGGAATCCTCGGGATGAAGTTTTCGCTACCGAGTTTCGGCAGGGCATCGGTCATCGGCCTCGACATCGGCTCGAGCTCGGTGAAGGCCGTCGAGATCGCTCAGAAGAGCAGAGACAAAGGATTCGAGCTCCGCTCGCTGGGACAGGCTCCGCTGGCCGCCGAGGCGATCGTGCAGGGGGCGTTCCTCAACTCCAGCGCGATCGTCGACGCGATTCGCGAAGCGGTGGACAACGGTCGGATCAGTGGCAAGGACGTGGCCGCCGCGGTTTCCGGGCATTCCGTGATCGTCAAGCGGGTGAATCTGCCGCAGATGACCCGCGAAGAGCTGGAGGACCAGATCCAGTGGGAAGCCGAGCAGTACATCCCCTTCGACGTGAACGAGGTCAACCTGGATTTCCAGATCCTCGACTCGAATGAAGACGAGGGGCAGATGGACGTCCTGCTGGTCGCGGCCAAGAAAGACCTGATCGACGACTACGTCCAGGTCATCACCGAGGCCGGATTGAACCCCGTGGCGATCGATGTGGCCGGCTTCGCCGTCCAGAACGCCTTCGAGATCAACTACGACCAGGATCCCGATGCTGTGACGGCTCTCGTCAACATCGGGGCCCAGGTCGTGAACATCAACGTGCTCCGAAACGGCATTCCCGCTTTCACACGGGACATCATGACGGGTGGCGCGCAGTACACCGAAGAGATCCAGAAGGCGCTCTCCGTGTCCTACGACGAGGCCGAGCGCATCAAGATGGGTGGCGCGCCCGGGGACGACGGGCAGGTTCAGGAAGTCATTCCCCAGGAAGTCGAGCAGGCGATGCGCAGTGTATCCGACAACGTGATCGGTGAGATCTCGCGCTCCCTCGACTTCTTCGCGGCGACGTCAGCCGATGCGCGCATCACCAAGGTGCTGCTCTCGGGTGGCGGCTCGAAGATCTCGGGCTTCGCGTCGGCGTTCAAGGAGCGGACGGGCCTCGATACGGACGCGATGAATCCGCTGGCACACATGCTGCCCAGCAAGGGATTCGATGCGGAATACCTCGAGACCATGGGACCGCTTCTCGCGGTCGGAATCGGGCTGGCCACGAGGAGGGTCGACTCATGATGATGGAAATCAACCTGCTGCCGCACCGCGAAGCGAGACGCGCAGCAGATCTCCGCGAGACGGTCGCTGTCCTGGTGCTTGGACTGGTCGTGGTCGGAGGCGGGATCTTCTTCACGGACAAGAGCGTGAAGAGTGACCTCGCGACGGCACAGGCGAATGTCGAGCAGCTCGAAGCGGATATCGAGCGCTACAAGCCGCAGCAGAAGCTCGTCAAGAACTTCAAGAAACGGAAGAAGCAGCTCCAGAACAAGCTGGACGTCATCGACAGTCTCGAGCAGGCCCGTAACGGCCCCGTTCGAATCCTCGACGAGCTTTCCGCGAACGTGCCGGATCGACTGTGGCTCACGTCGATCCAGACCAAGGGCAAGGGGATCAAGCTCGAGGGGCAGAGCCTCGACACGGGAGTGGTCGCGGATTTCCTCCGCGGACTGAACGCGTCGCCCTTCTTCACCAATGTGGATCTGGACAAGACATCGGGTGGCAAGGTCGTCGCCGGAGTCCGCCTCGTGAACTTCGTGATTCGCGCGGACATGAAGTCGCCGGTCGACAAGACCGAAGCGGCATCCTGATTCGGAGGGAATAATGGCTCTGGACATCAACGTCGACTTCGACGAAAAGCTCGAGCAGCTCGCAAGGATCCCGAAGACCATTCGTCTGGCGGTGGTCTGCGGCTTGCTGGCTTCGATCGCGGTCGGGTACTGGTACGTGTCGTACCAGCCCGCGCGGCAAGCTCGCCAGGAGCTCGTGCTCAAGTCTCAGGAGCTCCAGCGGAGCCTCAATAATGCGAGGACCGTGGCCAACAACGTGCCTGCCTTCGAGGCCGAGGTGGCCGGGCTGGAACGCGACCTCGATCTGGCTCTCAAGCAGCTGCCCAACCGAAAGCAGTTCGAAGATCTGCTGCAGGACATCAGTACGGCGGGCAAGAAGGTCGGGGTCTCGATCAAATCGATCGACCGGAGCAAGGAGATTCGGCGAGACTTCTATGCCGAGGTGCCCTTCAAGCTCGAGATCGAGGGGTCGTACCACGATCTGGCTCGTTTCTTCGAGATGGTGGCTGGTCTCGCGCGAATCGTGAACGTCGGAGCTCTCGAGATCAAGGTCGCCAAGGAAACGCAGGCGGCGACACTGCTGAAGGTCTCGGGCAAGGCGACCACGTTCCGATTCCTGAGCGACGAGGCCTGATTCATGGTTGTGCGAGCCGAGGAGCGGGGAGCTGTGATGCAAACAAAATGGGCGATGGCGCTTCTGTTGGCGGTCACGCTGGTCTTGTCGACGGTTGGTTGTGGACAAGAAGAGGTCGTGGGCGCGCCCGGCGTGGCCGACTTCGAGGCGGACCGACAGAAGCTGGCGAATCGCAAGAAGCCCGGGAAGAACAAGGCCAAGCGTGAGGGAAAGGGCAACGTCGAGCCCAAGTCGCCCCAGATTGCGGGGGCCGCAGGCTATGCCACGGGTGAGCGCGACTACTTCTATGACGCTCGCGGCAAGCGTGACCCGTTCCGGTCGATTCGATTCGATGACGAGGGCCAGGAGCAGAGGGACTTCGGGCCCCTCGGAGACTTCGAGCTCGGGCAGCTCGAGCTTTCTGCCGTGATCTGGGACGCGACCAATCCGCGTGCCCTGATCCTGGATCCGGGAGGTCGTTCCTACATCGTGAGCGAAGGTTCGTCGATCGGAAAGAACAACGGCCAGGTGATTCATATCGGGGACAACCTCGTTCTCGTCAAAGAGACGTACGAAAATTTTGCGGGTGAACGGACGACGAAGGACGTTGAAATGCGGATTCGTTTGAGCCAGGGAGGGTGAGCTCAATGGTCTATCCGAAGAACGGATGGCTTGGAATGGGTATCCAGAGCGTGATGGCAGCGATCGTTGTCGCCATCTTCGTGATGGGTTGTGCATCGTCGCAGACACCGAATGGTGCTGGGACGGACTCGATGGTTCAGACGATCGGCGGCGTGTCGGTCGATCGCGACGGGGCGGACAGTGTCGTCCGGCTCGACGGCCTTGTGGATCCGATCTACTCGGTCACGACCCCGGACGATCCGAACGTGCTCGTCGTCGACCTCGTCGGCGTCGGGAAGTCGGGGGCCGCCGGACTCTCCGAGGGGATGCCGGGCGAGGGCCAGCAGATCGCAGCCTATGACGGAGTGGTCGATCTGGTGACGCTCTCGACCTTCGACGATGACGGCGGAACGCCGCTGACTCGGGTCGAGATCCTGATGGCGGCAGGCGGTCAGGCGGAGGTCGCTTCGACCTCGTCCGGCCTCGAGATCCGGGTGATACCTGGTGACGAGGTGGCCGGTGACGACATCGCGGTTGTCGACGATGGGAACCTGGATGCCGTGACCGAGGACTGGGGCGACGAGCTCGTCTCGACCGACGGATCGGGCGCGGAGCCCTGGCAGGAGATGCAGCCGGCCGAGGAGGACGCGGCTTCGCTCGTCGAGGAGATGGCCGCGATCCCGAGGGTCGAGGTGGCACCGCCGCCGGCAGCCAGCGAGCTGACGCGTGTTTCCGCGCAGACCACGTCGGGCGGAGTCCTCGTGGCGCTCGAGGCAGACGGGGGCATCGGTGCTCTCGAGGCCTTCACGCTCGAGAGCCCCGCGCGCCTGGTCATCGACCTGCCTGGACTCTCCGCGGCAAAGGGCGTCGCCAACATCAGCGTCGATTCCGATCTCGTGAAGGGTGTTCGCGTCGGCGACCATGACGGCAAGGTTCGCGTCGTGGTCGACGGAGGCAGCGAGGCCGGTGGCTTCGAAGGACGACAGATCATGCCCGGGACCACGGGGCTCTGGGTCGCGATCGGCAGCGGCGAAGCGCTCGAGCAGGCGATGAACGAGGCACTCGAAGGTTCCTCGTCGGCGTGGGCCGCAGCGGCCGCACCCGTGGCAGCCGAGCAGGATTTCACGAGCGGCTCCGGAATGGGCCTCGTCGTGGGAGGCTCGTCCTTCGCGGACGAGCCGCTGACCGCCATGGCATCGGACGCTTCGGCGGCCGACGAAGAGAGCTTCGAGGCGATCGTCGAGACCTTCGACCCGGCGCCCGCTTCGGCTTCGGCTGGGATGGAGTCCTTCGATCTGGCCGAGGTCTACGGCCTCCATTACGAACGAACGGAGGGCATGGATCGAACGGCGATTCTCGCCGACGAAGCGGTCTCTTATACCACGAGCGCAGTGGACCCGACGACGCTGGTCGTGAGCATCCAGAACGCGCAGATCAGCGAGGAGGCCTCGGATCGGATCTTCCCGAAGGCGGGCGGCCCGATCTCGATGATCCACGCCTTTCAGCAGCCGGAAGTCGCGGTCCCGGAAGTACGGGTGGTCTTCACTCGGGCACCGAACCAGCAGCCGGTCGTGAGTCGGCGAGGCTCGATGCTCTTCATCGACTTCGCGGACATGGGTGTCGCTGCGGCGCCGCCGCCGGCCTTTCCGAATGCCGGGGCGGATGAAACGCAGATGGCCTCGGCCAGGAGCTCGCAGCCGAGCTTCGACGACCTCGCGGCGGCGGATGGTGGCCCCGACATGAATACGGTCGTGGCCGTGCCGGCGGCGGGGCCCGAGACCGCCGCGCCTGCGGCTCCGCTGGAGGTCGTGTCGGATCTTCCCGGCTTCGACGCGGGTGCGGCGCTTGCCGAGGCACCGGCCTCGATGTGGGATGCCCCGGTCGCGGCGGCTCCGGCGGCGGTCGAGGTGCCGGCGGCGATCGAGGTGCTCGAAGAGGGTGGCCTGATCGACGGCAAGGAATACCGAGGGCGGCGCGTGTCGCTCGACTTCAAGGACGTCGCGATCGCGGACGTGCTGCGGCTGATCGCCGAGGTCAGCGATCTCAACATCATTGCCGGCGACGAAGTGTCGGGCAAGGTGACGATCCGCCTGGTGGAGGTGCCCTGGGATCAGGCCCTCGACGTCATCCTCATGACCAAGGGACTCGGCTTCGTCCGGGTGGGCAACGTCCTTCGGATCGCTCCGTCGGACGTGCTCAAGGCCGAGGAAGAGGTCCGACTCCAGGAGCGACGCAACAAGGAGAAGCTCGAAGATCTCGAGGTCAAGCTCCTGCCCGTCAACTACGCCTCGGTCAAGGACACGGAAGGGCTGGTCAAGCGACTGCTCTCGGCTCGTGGCACGGTGAACCTCGACAAGCGCACCAACACCCTCATCATCAAGGACATCAGCTCCGTGATCGACGAGGCGAGTGCGCTGATCGCGGCCATCGATACGCAGACGCCGCAGGTGATGATCGAAGCGAAGATCGTCGAGGCCAACCTCGACTTCACGCGAGAGCTCGGCTCGACCTGGGGCATCCAGACGCAGCAGTTCACGGATCCCTTCGATCCGGACACGCCGCGGCGGGATCTGGGTAGCGAGGATCTGACCTTCATCGATACCAACAGCCTGGCCTTCGCCAATCCGATCACCGCGGTCCCGACCGGCGCGATGACCCTCGGAGCCCTGATCCTCGATCAGGACTTCCGGGTCGACACGACGATCCAGGCGGCGGAGTCCACGGGTGACGGCAAGGTCGTCTCGAGCCCGCGCATCGTGACGCTCGACAACAAGGAGGCCCGGATCGAGCAGGGTGTGTCGATCCCCTTCCAGACCTTCGAGGGTGGCGACGCCAAGCTCGAGTTCATCGACGCGGTCCTGTCGCTGATCGTCACGCCGCATATCACGGCCGACGAGAGCATCATCATGGAGATCGAGGTCACTCGAAACGCGCCGGACGGCACCGTCCCGACGCCGACGGGCTCGCCCGCGATCTCCAAGAACGTGGCCGAGACGGAGACGCTCGTGAAGGACGGCCAGACGCTGGTTCTCGGTGGCATCTACACGATCACCAAGAGCAAGACGACGAGCCGGGTTCCCTACCTGCACCGGATTCCGGTCATCGGGAACGCCTTCAAGAACAACAGCGTCGTCGACAGTCGCAAGGAGCTGCTGGTCTTCGTGACTCCGCGCATCGTGCGGATCCCGGAGATGGCGAGCAACTGATCGGGTGAGCTGACAACCGGGATCCAGTGAGGTCCTGGCCAGGGAACCCAGAGACGGGGGGAGCTTGCTCCCCCCGTTTTTCTATACTGCCGCCCGTGAAGCCGCAAAGCGCGCCGCAGAGCAGGCCTCTCTTCCTCGTCGGTATGATGGGGGCGGGGAAATCGACCGTCGGTCCCCGATTGGCCGAACGGCTCGGTTGCGACTTCGTGGATACGGACGAGGAGGTCGAACGCCAGGCCGGCATGCGCATCAGCGAGATCTTCGCGCGTGACGGGGAGGCGCGTTTTCGCGCGCTCGAGGCGAAGGCGATCGATCGCGCTTCACGTGCGGGCGCCGTCGTGGCGCTCGGCGGCGGCGCGATCGCTCAGCCGGGCATGGCCGAGCGGCTTCTGGCGCGGGGCAGCGTGATCTTCCTGAACGTGGCTCCATCGATCCTGGTCGAGCGGATCGGCGACGCGGCGTCGCGGCCGCTGCTGGCCGGGCTCGACGCTTCGGCACGCGAGCAGCGCCTGGCCTCGCTGCTTGCCGAGCGCCTCGAGCACTACCGCAAGGCCACCATCCAAGTAGACGCCTCAGGGAGTCTTGAAGGGACCGTCGAAGCCATCATGGGCGCCCTCGACGCCCGCGAGGCAGTGACGGAAAGCGAACAGAAAGTGGGTCGGAACGGATGACGGCGAGGAAATCGGCGGGGCGATCCGCCTCGCGTAAGGCTCCCAGCGGGCGGCTCTCGGGAGCGGGACGGGTGCGCGCCACGGTGCCGGTCGCGCTCGGGGAACGCAGCTATTCGGTCGAGCTGGGCAATGACTGGCTGAAGACGATCGGTCGGCGGGCGGCGGATCGGCTGGGTGCCGAGCGGATCGCGCTCGTGACGGTGCCGCCGGTGGCTCGTCGCTATGCGCCGATGCTGACGCGTGGGCTCGAGGGGCGCGGCGCGCGTGTGCGGCGGATCGTCGTTCCGGACGGCGACGCCAGCAAGAATCTCGCGCAGCTGGGCAAGCTCTACGATGCGTTTCTCGAGCATGGCCTCGATCGCGCATCCGCCGTCGTCACGCTCGGCGGGGGCGTCGCGGGCGATCTCGGCGGCTTCGCGGCGGCTTCATTCCTACGCGGGATTCCCTTCGTCCAGGTGCCGACGACGGTGCTGGCGATGATCGATGCGTCGATCGGGGGCAAGACCGGCGTGAATCTGCCGCAGGGCAAGAATCTCGTCGGCGCGTTCCATCAGCCGCGCGGTGTCTATATCGACGTGGCGACCCTGCGTTCGTTGCCAGCCCGCGAACGGGCAGCCGGCGCGGCCGAGCTGATCAAGGCGGCCGTGATCTGGGACGCCGATTTCTTCGATTGGCTGGAGCCCCGGATCGAGGCCTTCCTCGCGCTCGATCCCGCGGTCGTCCTGCCGGCGCTCGAGCGGGCCTGCGCGATCAAGGCCGAGGTCGTCGAGCGCGACGAACGCGAGGGCGGCCTACGCCGTCTGCTGAATTTCGGACACACGCTGGCGCACGCGATCGAGAAGCATGCTCGCTACCGGGGGATCCTGCATGGGGAGGCCGTCGCGATCGGGATGGTCTTTGCGGCGGAACGCTCCGAGGCGATGGGATTTGCACCCTCCGGCACCGCCGCACGATTGACCGGGTTGCTGGAACGCACTGGATTGCCGACCCGGCCACCGGCGCGACCTCGATCTGCTTATCTCTCCGCAATGGCCGTCGATAAGAAGAAGCAGGGCGGCAAGATTCATTTCGTGGTGCTCGATCGCATCGGCGCGGCGAGCACAGCGGCGCTGCGCCCGCAGGATATCCTTCCGCCCGGATGGAGTGCCTGAACGCGCAAGCGCCGCGGGATCGGATGATGGGGGGAACGTGGATCTGGGTGTTTCGGCATTGACGCGACGAGATCGACTCGAACGCATCGCCGCGGCCGAGCGCGATCGTCGCGCGGGTCGGGTCGATCTGGCGATCGCGGTGCTCGGCGAGGGGCGCGAGTGGCCGGCACGCGTGATTCTGGCGCTCGCGCGTCTTCCTGAGACCGAGGGCGCGCGGGCGCGTGCGATTCTCGAGCAGAGTCTGGACGACTGGGCCGCCGAGAGCGGTCTCGCCAGCTTGTCCCCGTCGCCTGTGATCGAGGAGCCGGCGATCACGTCAGAAGACTCGGACGAAACGGACACCAGGGACGACGTGGACGCCGCCTGGTCGAGCCAGGCGCCGGCTTCGGTCGCGGACGATCTCGCGGCACCGCTCGCGCACGATGAGCTCGAGCGCGCTTTTGCGGAGGCGGAGGCCCAGACCGACGAGATGCTCGACGTGAACGAAGTCGCGCGACGGATTCTGGCGGACGAGCCGCTGGGGCTGGCCGAGCTGTCCGAAGACGCCTTCGAGCCGATCGATTTCGGAGCGGCACATGCGACCGAGCACGAGCCGGGGGCAGATGAGCTGGAGCGCTTCGCGGCGAGCAGGACCGACGCGGCCTGGGCCGCGCCCCCGATCTGGCCAACCGGCGCGGACGCCGCGGAAGCGGATGCACTCGAAGGACCAGGAGACGAGGCCCGGGCGGCAAGGCTCGCTGGCGATTTCATCGATAGGGACTCGGCCCCGTCCGAGGAGGAGATCTCCTCGCGCGATGCGATCCTGGCGACGCTCGAGCGGTGGCTGGGCAATCTCGAGAAGAGCAAGGCGGGGAGGGCGCGATGAGTTTCGAGGCGATTCTTCAATCGATCGTGGACGACTGCGGAGGCGGATGGAGCGCAGCCCTGATGGGCCTCGACGGCATCGCGATCTCGCAGGTCTGCGTGGCGGATGGCCCCGACCCCGGTGACCCGCTCGAGGGCGACGTGACGCGCGCGGGGGTCGAGTTCGGTCGCGCGCTCGCGGACATGACCAAGGCTTCGGAATCGATCGGGACCGGTGATCTGCGGGAGTCGGTGATCACGCTCGATCGTTTGACGCTGGTCTTCCATTCCGTCGACGAAGAGCTGGTCCTCGTGCTGGCGCAGAGCCCTGATGGCAATCTGGGCAAGGCGCGCTACCTCATCCGCCGAAACCTCGTGAAGCTGCGCGCGCTGCTCTGAGGTCTTCTTCGCTCGGACTCGGGACGCTGTCCCGAAGCGAACCGGGATGACGCGCGATTCGGAGGTTCGTTCGGTGCCCAAGGCCTCGCCGCTCATTCTCGTGATCCACGGTCCGAATCTCAATCTCCTGGGTCGTCGCGAGCCCGAGATCTACGGCACGCAGACCCTGGCGGACATCGACAGCTTGCTCGAGGCTGCGGCCAAGGAGCAGGGCGTCGAGATCGACTGCTACCAGTCCAATCACGAAGGGGAGCTGATCGATCGGATCCAGGAGTCGATGGGGGTGGCTTCGGGCATTCTGATCAACCCCGGTGGCTTCACGCATACGAGCGTCGCGCTGCGCGATGCGCTCGCGGCGACCGGCCTGCCGATCGTGGAAGTCCACCTGTCGAACGTCTACGCCCGCGAGGAATTTCGCCAGAAATCCTTCGTTTCCGCGATCGCGCTGGGGGTCGTTTCGGGCCTCGGTGCGGACGGCTACCGATTCGGTCTCGAGGTGCTGGCGCGGCGAACGCGCGGCTAGGCCCCGACCGCGATCTGTCGGTCCCGACGGGCCTTTCGATCGTCCTTTCGCTCGCCATCGAGCCGGCAGTCGAGCTGCTTCTCGGCGCGGATCTGCCCCGTGGGCGACCTGTCGCAGCGTCTCTCGACCCCCACAGTCTCGTCTCAAGGGGGCGATCGGGTCGCCGATACAAGGTATCGACGGGCCTGCGCATTTCGTGAGCGGGGTCCTGTTTCGCTCCATTCGCCGTGCTGAGGGTTCATTGGCGCTCAATAAACGAAAAATACTGGACGCTGCGCGCAAGTACGCGCAGAAGGGCGCGAAGGCCAAGGCGCTCAAGGAGTACAACCGACTCCTGGCCGAGGACCCGCGAGACGCGAAGCTCTTGCTGGAGGTCGGCGACGCCTATCGGCGTTGGGGCCAGAACGAAGAGGCGATCGCCCAGTACGGCAAGGTCGCCCAGCAATATCGCCAGGACGGTTTCGACGCGCGAGCGGTGGCCGTCTTCAAGCAGATCCTGAATCTCGATCCCAAGAACTACGGCGCCTACGTCTCGCTCTCCGAGCTCTACCAGAGAATGGGGCTGGACGCGGAAGCCGTGGCCGCGCTCCAGACGGCCGCGGACGGCTACCACAAAGAGGGTCGAAAGACGGAAGCCCTCGAGCTGCTGCGCCAGATGGCGGCCCTCGATCCGACTAACACGACGAGTCGACTCAAGGTCGCCGAGCTGCTGCGTCAGGAAGGCATGGAGGCCGAGGCGCTCGTCGAGTACGAGGCGGTCGCCGTCGAGCTCGAGAACCAGGGCGACCGCGACCAGCTCGTGATCGTCCTGCAGCGAATGCTCGAGGTCGCGCCGGACCGGGTGCCGACCCTGAACGCGCTCGTTCGCCAACAGATGGCGGCGGGCGACCTTGCCGCTGCCGAGCCGCTCGCGGTCCGCGCCCGGGATCTCGCAGCCGATGTGCCGCAATTCGAGCAGCTCGTCGAGCTGTATGCGCAGATGGGCGAGGACGCGAAGCTCGCCGCTGTCACCCGTGATTTCGCGAAGTTCTATCGCGACCGGGGTGACGAGGAGAAAGCGCGCGAGCTGATGCAGCGTCTGCCCGCCGAAGAGATGGGCAGCTCGAACTCGCGCCTGGCCGTCGATGTGTCGGAGGTCGCGGAGCCGGAGCTGGGCGACGAAGAGCTGCTCGGTGACGATGATCCCTTCCTGACGCTCGGTGAAGCCTCGGATGATCTCGCTGCTCCGAGTGATCCGATCTCATTCGACCAGGAGGCGCTTCCGTCGATCGACTCGGAGCCGGTGGCCTCCGCTTCGCCGCCGGGTCGCGGGACGGGCGCGCCGAAGCAGGCTCCCCTCCCGGAAGGCGATCCCGACCAGCTGCTGGCAGAGGCCAGCGTCTATCTCCGCTACGGCAAGACCGAGCAGGCGATTGCCAGCCTGCGTGGCGTCCTCGCGCAGGAGCCCAACCATCGCGCGGCCCTCGAGAAGCTCGGCGAGGCCTACGCGGAGGGCGGACAGAGCGCCGAGGCCATCGATGCCTGGACCAGGGCGGCCGCACAGGTGCGCATGGCCGGCGACGCCGAGGCCCTGGCCGTTCTCAAGGATCGCATCGCCGCCCTGGACCCCGCGGCGGCCGCCCAGATCGAGGGCATCCACGCTGGCGCGGTCGACGGGCAGCGTTCCGGACATCGATCTCGATCTCGGCGAGGTCGGGACGCCTGCGGTCGAGCTGGACCTGGACCTCGATGTCGAGGTGGATCTCGATCTGGACTCCGCGATCGACGAG
Organism: uncultured delta proteobacterium; assembly: GCA_963698485.1. GTDB lineage: Bacteria > Myxococcota_A > UBA9160 > UBA9160 > UBA4427 > UBA4427. Next base: position 144,196 of record CAVORA010000025.1, read on the forward strand.
GTCGCGGGCAGCGAGACCTCGGCCGATCTCGGGTTCTCCGCGAAGGACGAAGAGTTCGAGATCGAGATCGAAGAGGATTCCCTCGATGCCTTCGATGAGCCGCCGGCTGCGAAGGCGTCGGCCGGGGCTTCGGTCGAGCAGACGATGCCCGACTTCGTGCGCGGAAGGGGACGGGGAAGGAAGACGACGATCTCTTCGAGTTCGAGATCGACGCGGACGAGTTCTCACTCGACGACGAGGCTTCGGACGAAGAGTCGGTCGTCGAGCCGGGGGGCGATGCCGAGGGCCTCGCGGGCGCCCCCGAGCCCATCGTCGAGCCGGCCGCAGCGGACGCCGGCATCCGGGTCGACGAAGAGCTGGAGGAGGCGGAGTTCTATATCGCCCAGGAGATGTTCGAGGAGGCCGACGCGATCCTGAAACGGATTCTCGCGGCGGTTCCGGATCATCCGGCAGCGCTGCTGCGCAGCGGTGAGGTGGCCGCGGCTCGAGGTAGAGAGCCCGATGCGGCCGTTTCGGTGGTCGACGGCGGCGCGAGCGGCACCAGCAATTTCGAGAACACCGCGCGTTTCGCCGACCGGACCCAGGACGCGTTGGCTGGGAACGAAGAAGATGCCAGCGAGGCCGGGCTCACGCTGGGTGACGAGACTTTCGATCTCGATCTCGATCTGGACCCGGACGAGGACGGGCACCAGGCATCGGAAGCCGAATCGCTTGCCGAGGAGCCGGAACCGGTCGTCGAGGTCGCGCCCGAGCCGCAGCCGGAGCCCGATTCGGAGACGGCCACCGCGCCGGCGCCGATGGCGATGGACGCGGGCGAGACCTTCGACCTGCGCGAAGCGCTGGCCGACGTGATCGCCGAGAACGAAGCGCCGGCCGGAGTGACCAACGCCGACTCGGGCGTCCTCTCGACCGTCGAGGACGGCTTCGAGTCGATCTTCTCGGACTTCAAGAAGGGCGTCAGCGCGACCCTCGACGACGGCGACTTCGATACCCGCTACGACCTGGGCATCGCCTATCGGGAGATGGGTCTCTACGAGGACGCGATCGGAGAGTTCCGCTTCTGTCTCGACTCCCCCGATCGGCGCTTCGACAGTCTCTATCTGATGGGGTTGTGCGCCCGTGACCTCGGTCGCTTCGACGATGCCGTGAGCCATCTGGAGCAGGCCCTGGCGCTCCCGGACCTTCCGGACGATCGCATGGCCGGCGTCTACTTCGATCTCTCGTTCGCGGAAGAGGGCACCGGCGATCTCGAGCGTGCTTCGGCCAGCATGCGCAGAGTGGTGGAGCTCGAGCCGGACTTTCCGGGAGCCGCCGCGCGTCTGACCTCGCTCGAGAGCGGCGGCGCGTCGCCGCCTCCCGAGGTCGGAGCACCCGGGGAAGCCTTCGAATCCTTCGACGATTTGTTCGACGCGGACGAAGACGACACGCAGGGCGATTACGAAGTCGCGGCGGCTGCACCCGCGGAGACGTTCGAGTCCTTCGATGAGCTGGTCGAGGAAGCCGAGATCATCGTCGACGACGACGCGACCGGCGAGGACCCGAAGGCCTTGAGCCAGAGCGGCCGCAAGAGGATCTCTTTCGTCTGAAGGCGGCTGACCCCGTCTCCCTCCATCGCAAGGAAGCTTCGTGGAACATCTCCAGCATTTCGGACTCAGCCAGGATCCCTTCAGCAACGAACCGGACCTGCGTGTCTACTTCGACAGTGTGAGCCACCGGGAAGCCCAGCGGCGCGTCGAGCGCGGACTGCGTCAGCGCAAGGGACTGACGCTGCTCGTGGGCGAGAGCGGCATGGGCAAGACCCTGCTCGCCCGGCGCATCCTCGATGCCCTCGAAGAGGAGGTCTTCGAGGCGACGCTGCTCGTGATGCATCCGGGCGCCGCGGATGCAACGGGGATCCTTCAGCGCCTCGCGCGACAGATCGGTTGCGAGCAGCCCTCGACGGATCGTGCCGAGCTGCTCGGACAGATCTACGAACGCCTCGCGATCGTGCGTGAAGACGGCCGACACGCGGTCCTGATGATCGACGACGCGCAGATCATGACGCCCGGGGTCTTCGCCGAGCTCGCGGGTCTGCTGAATCTCGAGTACGAGGATCGTCGCTTGATGTCGATGCTGTTGATCGGCACGAGCGAGCTCGACGCGCTCGTCGAGGGCGATGCCCGTGTCCTGCCGCGGGTCGACGTTCGGGTCCGTCTGCAGCCGCTCGACATGGCCAATACCCAGGCCTATCTCACGCATCGACTCGAGTCGGTGTCCGGCAAGCCCGAGCTGGTGCCGCCTGCGACCATGGAGACGCTCGCGAAGTTCGGTCACGGTCGGCCTCGGCTGCTGAACACGCTCGCCGACAACGCGCTCTTCGAGGCCTATCTGGCTGGACGCGACTCGATCGATCCCGGCGACATCGAGCGCGCCGCCGCCGATCTCGGCGTCGGAATCGATCCCGGGACGACCCTCGGTCGCCCCGCGCCTGCTCCGCTCCCCGCTCTCGCGGCCGTGCCGGCATCGGCTCCCGACCCGGTGGCAGCGGAGCCTGCGCTCGTCGTCGACTCCCCCATGCTCTCGCTCGAGCTCGATGAGCCGATGGCCGATCTGGACCTGACGCCTGACATGGAGGCGCCCCGCGCCGCCGGCGTGCCGCCGACCACGAAGCTGATCTTCGATGGCGTCGGCGGAACCCGAGCACGGCCCTCGATCTGGACGAGGACTTCGGCAGTGCGCTCGAGGATTTCTCCGGCGCCGCCCGTGCGGCGGGGAACGAGAGCCCGAGCGAGCTCGACGACGAGCCGTCGCTCGCAGTCGATCCCTTCGACCTCGACTTCGCGGCTCACCGAAGCAGAATCCGATTCGCAGCCAGGCCCGACGGCCGAGGCATCAGCCGAGAGCGCCCTGGCTTTCGAGGATGCGCTCGACGGAGTGCCGGCGCTCGAGGCCGTCGAGCTCGAGGACTCCATGGGGCTCGAGCTCGAGGAGGCAGAGCTGTCGCCGCTCGGCGACGGCGATGCCGCCGAGCTCGACGACGCCTTCGTCGAGCTGCTCGAGGAGTAGTCTCCGGCGCTTCGCCTGCGC
>CAVORA010000026.1:0-144966 GCA_963698485.1 uncultured delta proteobacterium
TCGGACGTCACGTTGATCAGGGACTCCGAATGACCCAGGAGCAGATAGCCGCCGGGCCGTAGCTTGTCGTGGAACATCGCCATGACCCGCTTCTTCGCTTCGAGATCGAAGTAGATGATCACGTTGCGACACAGGATCACGTCCATCGTCCCGAGCAGGCTCGACTTCGACTCGTCGAGCAGATTCATGTGCACGAAGTCGACGTGGCGCTTGACCTCGTCGGATACGCGCAGGAGTCCGTCCTTCTCGGCGAAATAGTGCAGTCGCAGCGCCTTTTCCGTCTCGCGGAACGACGCCTCGCGATAGATCCCCCGCCGCGCATTCGAGAGCACCGCGCGACTGATGTCGGACGCATAGACTCGAAAGTCTCGGCCCGGAACGAGATTGGCCTCGAGCCCCAACATCACGATCGAGTAGGGCTCCTCGCCACTCGCGCATCCGGCCGACCAGATCGAGATCGGACGATCGTGATCGATTCTGCGCGCGAGCATCTCGGGCAGCACCTCCTGGACCAGCGCATTCAGCTGGGAGCGCTCGCGAAAGAAGTAGGTCTCGTTCGTGGTCAGTACGTCGACGAGCTGCGCAAACTCCTCGTCCGCATTCGAGCCGTGGCGCAGCTCGTAGAGATAGGACGAGAACGAGCCGATGTCGCAGTCCTGGACTCTCCGCGCGATCCTCTTTTCGACGAGGTAGCGGGTGTTCTCATCGAAATGCAGGCCACAGCGCCGTCGCAGCAGGTCGGTAACCAGCCGGAACTCGGCATCGCTCATCTCGCTCGAAGGGGAATCGCCAGTCATCGACCCGCCTACTCCTCGAGCCGTTCGACGGCGCGCAGGATCGCCTCGCGAACGAAGGCATCGTCTTCGACCTCGAGCCGACGGAGCAAGGCGGGAAGACTCTTTCGTACACCGCGATCCGCCAGCACCCGAATCGCCTCCGCGCGCACGCTCCAGTCCGCGTGCGCCACCAGCGGCAGGATCTCGCTGAGCCGATCCGGCTCGGCATGTGCCCCGAGACAAATGATCCCCGTCCGCACCACGTCGGGTTCCGGTCGACGCAGCACGCCGGTCGCGAGTCGACCCGCCGCATCGCCGCCCACGGTCGCCAGGGCATCCAGCCCGGCGAGCGCAATCGCAGGCTCGCGCTCGAGCGCCCCCGCCAGGATCGGCTCGAGATCCGTGCAGACACCGCAGCCCGCGCAGAGCCGCCCGATCGCCCGCACCGTAGCCGCCACCACGCGCGGCTCCTCATCCCCCATCTGCCGGGCGAGGTCGGGCAGCGCGTCGCTGCGGCCGGAGTCGCCCAACACGTTGGCGGCTGCGATCCGGACCAGGCTCGACTCGTCGCCCATCGCCAGCCGCAGGGCGTCGCCGGCTTCGGCCGGGTCGAGGCGAGCCAGCGCCTCGACCGCCGCGCGACGAACCGCGGGCGATTCGTCTTTGAGCAGGTATCCAAGGACGTCCGAATCCCGTTCGCAGCCGAGACGCGCCAACACCTGCGCGATCGCCAGGCGAACGGGCTCCGGCGAGCCCGCCAGGCGGCTCGAAAGCACCTCGACCAGTCGCACGTCGACCGCCGCCTGCGCGGCGTTCGGATGTTCCGCCAGCGAGACGATGGCGCTGACGATCGCAGCGATCTCCGCGCTCGAGTCGATCTCGTCCACTCGAGCGGCCCACTCGAGGCGCCGAGCCAGATCGGGTAGCCGGTTGAAGAAGCCCCCTCGGCCGATCGCGCGCGCGGCGGCGCTCCGCAGGAAGACGTCGTGGGAGCCCATCGCGTCGACGAGCAGAGGCTCTGCCTCGTCCCCCGCCACGCGCCCGAGAACCGCGCAGGCGCGCACCTTCGAATCCACCTCGAGCTCGTCCCAGTGATCAGCGAGCGCTCGCGCGACGCAGAGCGAGAGGGAATCGAGCATTCGATCGGAGAGCTCTTCGATCGCCTCGTCGCTGCCGGCTCGCAGGATCGGAACGACACCGCGGGGATCCTCGATGAGGCCCAGGAACTGGATCAAGGTGATCCGACGCGCGAGGTCCGCCGTCTCGAGCTCTTCGCAGCACGCCTCGACGAGCTCATCGTGCTGGGTCGCCGTCTCGCGCAGCCGGCGCACGAGCGAGTCCGCCTCTTCCCCGTCACGTCGAGCGAGCGCGCGGAGCAGCGCGCCCATCGCAGCCCCTCGACTCGACCTCCCGCCCCCCACGAGTCCCTTGAGCAGGACCTCCACTGCCTGTGGATCCTTCGAGGCTCCGAGCAGCTCGAAGGCGGCGGGTCGAAGCAGCGAGTGGTCGAGGGTGTCGCCGAGATTCGTGACCCCGACGCTCGCCTCGAGGCGGGCCAGCGCGCGCAGGGCGGACAGCCGCACCAGTACGTCTTCCCCGACCTCGTTCGCGATTGCGAGCAGCTCCCCGATCTCCTCGACGCCACCGACGACGCCGAGCGCCTCGATCGCGGCCGCGCGAATGTTGCCGTCCGGATCTTCGATGGCCGCGCGCAGGGGCACCCGGGATGAGGGATCCCCGATCGCGGCGAGCGCGTCGATCGACAGCTTCCGGACGTCCACGTCGGGGTTGGCGAGCTCTTCGATGAGGCGCGCAGTCGCTGTCCTCCCACAGGCGACCAATGCCTCGAAGGCCGCGTTGCGCAGTCCCGGATTCTCTTCGGCAGCGAGCGATGTGATCAGCATCTCCTGGATGCCGCGATGTTCACGGGCGAACAGGATTCGCTCGACGGCTGCCTTCCGTACGCGCCAGCCCGAGTCACCGAGCCGCGCGCCGAGATGATCGACGGCCTCGTCGATCGGCAGCAGCGCGAGGCGCTCCACCGAAAGGCGACGAACCTCCTCATCCGAACTCTCGAGTCCGTCGAGGATGCTTCGGCGCTCTTCCTGTGAGAGCGCTTCCCTCATCCCTGTCCGCCTCGCTGCGCGGCGACGCGATGGAGCTCGTCGAGGACGAAGTCGGTCTCGGCTCGCACCTGTTCGGAGATCCGCTGACGCAGCAGCGCGCGGGCCTCCTGGATCTCGAGATCCATCACCTGCTCGAGGGTCCCGTCCTCGATCGCCTTCTCGAATTTCTCGGGCGCGTAGAGGAGCATCTCCGAGACGGCGATGCGGGCGAGACGCTGGGCCCGCTCGCGCTCGGCCGTGACCTCCGGATCCTCATCGAGGCTCGGCGACTCTTCGACCCGGGGCGCTTCGGTCCGCGACGGCGCCTCCAGCTCGACCGGAGCCTCCCGATCCTCCGTCTGCGGGGGAACGACCTCCTGCAGCCGCGGCGGCGCGGGCACGGGGCCAGGCTGAGTCGTGGCGGCGTCGCCCATCGGCATGCCCGCCTCTTCGAAGATCGCCTTCAGCCCGTCGGGAAGGTCGGGCTGCTCGATGTAGACATCCGCCCCATAGAGCTCCGACGGATCCCTTCGATAGCGATCCTGATGATGAATGGCGCCGACGAGCACCACCCGCGTGTGCCGCAGACTCTCGTTGCGCTTCACGACTTCGCAGACCTGGAAGCCGAACATCTTGGGCAGCGCCGCATCGAGCACGACCGCTGCAGGCAGCATGCGTTGAATCGCGAGCATCGCCTCGACGCCGTCCAGCACGAGATGCGCCACGAGACCCCAGCTGCGAATCGCCTCTGCGGTCGCCTTGCCGCGTGCTTCGTCCGGATCGGCCACGATCACCAGCCGCGCCGAGTCGACCTCGGGCGAGGGCGACGAGGAGGACGAAGCGTCGCGCGATGCCGAGGGCGTCTCCGCGCTCGAGGGGATCGGCGCAGCCGACTCGGACGCCTTCTCGAGCGTGGGCATCGGACGGCGCAGCTGGAGGCTGCCTTCGGCGCGCGAACCAGAAACACGGCGGAACACTTCGTGCACCGAAGCTTCGCCCCGTCCGGACCGATTCGATCCGCGTCGACCCGATAGCGCGCACTACATTTCGGACATCCAGCAATCATCTTCGTTCTCTCCCCACGCTCGGGCAACTGCCCGATGATTCCATTCAACAGCGAAAACGTTCGACCTCGGCCCGCAAGCGCGCGGCCTCCGCGGCCAGCCCTGCCATCGCAGCCCGGACCTCCGCCGCCGAGTCCTCGTTCGCACGACTGCCTCGCGCGACGCCCGCCAGGAAGCCGGCCACCTGCGTACACGCGCCCGACTGCTCCGCCAGCACGCCGGTGATCCGATCGGCGGCTGCGCGCGCGTCGCTCACGTTCGCGAGAATGCGCCCGAAGCCCGCCGCCTGCGACTCCGTCGTACGCCGCACCTGCTGAGCGACCTCTCGCATCGTCTGCGCCGATCGATAGACCACGTCGTTGCCGCGATCCTGCTCGGCGCTCGCCACGCCGATCTGATCCGCCGAGTCGCGCACTCGCTCCATCAGCGCCACGACGTGAGAGGCCGCCTTCGTCTGCTCGCGCACCGAGCTCACGATCTCGCCGATCCGGGTTCCACTCTCGCGCGACGCCTCGGTGATCTCTTCGAGGGTCCTGCCGGCCTCCGCGGCGAGAGCGACCCCGTCCTTCACGCTGCTCGAGCCGGCCTCGATCGCGCTGATCGCGTTCTCGCTCTCGAGCTGGACGGCCCCGATCAGACTCGCGATCTCCTTCGTGCTCGCGAGGACTCGATCCGCCAGCTCCTTGATCTCATCCGCGACGACGGAGAAGGCCTTGCCCTGCTCGCCCGCCTGCGCGGCGATGATCGCCGCGTTCAAGGCCAGCAGATTCGTCTCGTCGGCGACGTCCTCGATCACATCGAGAATGCCGCCGATCTCGCTCGTCCGGGCACCGAGCCCGCGAATCACGTACTCCGCCGCCTCCGTCGCTTCCCGGATCTCTTCCATGCCCGCGATCGTCTGGACGACCTTCGCCTGGCCGAGCTCCGCTCGCGCAACGACGTCGCGCGACAGCTTCGCGGTGGTCTCCGCGGAGGTGTCGACGGCGCGCATCGCGCTGGCCATCTCCTCCATGCTCGAAGAGGTCTCTTCCGACGCCTCGGCCAGACGCTCCGTCGTGGAGCCGACCTGTCGGACACTCTCGACCATCTGCTCGAGGGAGTCCGACACGGCGTCGACCTTGGACGTGAGCAGCGAAGCCGTCTGGTTGAGCTCGGCACCGGTCGCACCGAGCTGCTCGACCGATTCGCCCGACGCGTCCATCGCGGTCGTCAGCTGCTCCGCCGAGCGCGAGGCCTCCTCGACCTGGGAATGAACCGATCGCATCAGCTGGTTGGCGCGATCGATCTGCGAGTTCTGGTCGGCGCCGGCGGCCGCGATGCCTTCGAGCGCGGACGAGAGCCGACTCACATGGGCTTCGACCCGGCAGGCCGCCTGTGCGCTGCCCGCGAACGTTTCGCGAAACGACTCACCCGCGGCACGCAACGAGAGTGCGATCCGACCCAGCTCGTCGTCGGTCGGATCCAGGGCGTCGAGCACGAGATGACCCGCGGCCAGTCGCTGGGCTTCCGCGAGCAGCGATCCCGTCGAACGCGTGAATTCGCGCGCGACCAATGCGCCCGCGATCCCGGCCAGCAACGCGACGAACAGGGAGACGCCGAAAGGCAGCAGACCGATTTCCGCCGCCAGCGCACGCCGGTCCGCGCGCGCAACCCAGAGCGATCCATCGGCGCCTCGACGAAAGGCGCCGAAATGCGGCCCGTCCCGCGGCGCGATCACGCCGGACTCGACGGCGGGATCGATCTCTCGTTCGAGCAACGCACGAAAGGCCCGCGACGAATCGCCCGTATCCGACCCCGCCACCAGACCGGGAGACCACGTGAAGACCGCTGTCGCCATCGGCCAGCCGGGGCGCGATCGCCCGTCGGCCGAGAGGGATCCGCCGTGCTTCGAGGAATCGGACGACGACGCGCGGGCGTCGACGACCGCTGCGAGCCAATCGAGCGCCTGAGCCTCCGCGCGCGCACGCTGTGCATGAGCGGTCGCATCCATCACCAGCCACGCCGCGGCGATCGCGGGCAGCACGACGAGCACGGGAAGACGAGCCGCACAGGAGCCCTGGCCGACGAGCCTGGCGAAGACCGTCGTGCCGCCCGGGCTTTCGGCGAGCGCCGATCGATCCGGAGCCAGCGCCTGCCTTGCCCTGTAGAACATCAGGACCGCCGAGAAGACCGCGGAGAGCAGGCAGACCAGAAGCACGCTGCGAAAGCGATCGAAGTCGAGCCAGAGCGTCCACCCGGCGAGCGCACAGAGTCCGGGCCAGAGGACGAGCGGAACGAGCCCTGCGACCAGCGCCGCCTGCTGTCTCCGCAGCGGCATCGCGAGCAGCGACTGCGCCGTGGCATGCAGCGATCGATCGCGAGCGATGCCCGCACCCCCCGACTCGTCGACCGCCGTCTCGCCGCCGGAGCCCTTCGGCAGAGGCCGCGTCCAGACGGCCGCCCAGCACGGGCCGACGAATACCGCGACCAGACCGAGGATCTCGGCGGGGCCGCTCTCGAAGACCGCAGCCAGATAGGTCGACGCTGCCAGCGGGCCGATGCTCGCGAAGAGCAGGTCGAGCCGTGTCGAGACAGGCGCGGGAGAGATCGCATGCGATGCGCGATCGGCGTGCGAAGGATTCATCCTCTCCCCCCGTCTTCGCCCAGCGGCGCGTGGGAGGAGCGGGAGACATTCTCGATCAGGCGCTCGAGCGAGATCACCATCACCGGCGACTCGCCCTCCCGTCGCACGACGTGGCTCACCGAACGATCGCCCGCCTTCGTCGCCAGGGCCGGCACCGCCTCGAGCCGATCGCTCGCGAGCGCCATGACGTCGGTCGCCGCATCGACTCCCAGCCCGACCGCGAGGCCAGCGTATTCGACGATCACGATGCGCGAAGCACTGCCGCCTTCGGAGCCCGCGAGACCGAGGCAGCGAGCGAGATCGACGACGGGGATCACCGAGCCGCGCAAGTCGACGACACCCTCGATCAGAGCCGGTGCGTCGGGCAGCGGCGTGATGGCCTGCATCCGCACGATCTCTCGCAGGTACTCGACCTCGAGCGCATAGATCTGCCCCGCGACCTCGAAGCAGGCCAGGTTCACGTTCGATCCCTCGACAGGCACATGCGCGGCGAGCGGCAGGGCGTCAGACATCTCTCGCCCCCAGTGCCTTTTCGACGTCCAGCAACGAAACGAAGCCGTCCCCGCGTCGACAGACCTCGACCACCGAACGCACCTCACCCGCCGGAGCCGGCATCAGCGAATCCTCGGGCGTGCGGTAGACCTCGGCGACCGAGTCGACGAGCAGGCCCGTTACGCGATCGCCCTCACCGTGGAGCACGATGATGCGACTCGACGGGCCAGGCGCCGATCCGCCCAGACCGAGTCGAATCCGGAGGTCGACGACCTCCACGACCTCACCGCGCAGGGAGACCACGCCGAGCAGCCAGCCCGGTGCGCGAGGCACGCGCGTGAGGGACTTCATGCGGACGATCTCGCGCACCAGCCCGACGTCGATCGCATAGGCGCTGCCATCGAGCCCGAAGACCAACAGCTCGCGCATCCGCTCGAGCTCGCCCGAGTCGACGCCGAGGGCGTCGAAGCCACTCGCCGCACCCCGCGCCACTTCCTGCCAGGCCGAGGACGTCGCAGCGACGTCGGCCGGGGAGCCGTCGCGCTCGCTCATGCGGCCTCCCTTCGCCGAAAGGCGTCGCCGACGATGGACGAGACGTCGATCACGAGCACTGCGCCACGATCCGCGAGCTCCGTCGCGCCGGCGATCCCGCGAATCTGCTGCAGTGGCCCCTTGATCGGCTTGATCACCGTGTCCTGCTGACCTTCGAGCCGGTCGACGAGCAGCCCCAGCCGCTGCTCCCCCATTCCCAGCACGACGACGAATTGCCGCGCCTCGCGACCCGCCGAGGGGAGCTCGAACTCCTCACCCAGCCGCCGCAGGAGCAGCGGCTCTCCTCGCAGGTTCAAGATCTCGCGGTCTTCGCTTCGACCGATCTGCTCGGGCTCGATCACCAGGGTTTCGAGCACGGAGTTGAGCGGGATCGCAAAGCGCTCGTCGCCGATCCCCACGATCAGCGCCTGAATGATCGCCAGCGTGATGGGCAGCGTGATCGACACGCAGGTGCCCTGCCCGGCCGTCGACGCGAGATCCACCATGCCGCCCATCTCGGACAGGTTCGAACGAACCACGTCCATCCCGACGCCGCGGCCGCTGGTTTCCGAAACGGCTTCGGCCGTCGAGAGTCCGGCCTCGAAGACCAGGTTCAGCAGCTCCTTCTCGGTCAGGGTGTCGTCATCCGTGATCAGCCCACGCGAAATCGCCTGACGGCGAATGGCTTCCGCATCCATGCCGCGGCCGTCGTCTTCGACTTCGATGACGACGTGGTTGCCTCGCTGGAAGGCGCTCACGCGGATCCGGCCGCGCTCGGACTTGCCGGCCGCCGTCCGTTCCGAAGGCGGCTCGAGCGCGTGGTCGAACGCGTTCCGCACGATGTGGACGAGCGGGTCGACGAGCTGCTCGACGATCAGCTTGTCGAGCTCCGTCTCGGCGCCCTTGAACTCGAGGTCGACGGGCTTGTCGAGATCCCGCCGAAGGCGCCGCACCACGCGCGACAGCTTCTCGAAGATCTGCCGCAGCGGAACCATCCGGACGTCGAGGACGCCGCTCTGGAGCTCCTTGAGCTTCCGATCGAGAACCTTGTGGGTCTTGACGAGCTCCGTTCCGATGCGTGCGGTAGCCGGGTCGAGCGATAGACGCTGCGCGATCTCGCCAATGGCGCTGCGCTGGATGACCAGCTCGCCCACCAGGTTCATCAGCTCGTCGAGCTTGCGGATGTCGACACGGACCGTGTCGCTGATCGATCGCAGCGACTCGAGCTCGGGCCCACCGGCGATGGGGCCTGGCTCTGCGGCGACCGGCTCGGGCGCTTCGGGTGTCGTCGCCAGGTCTTCCGGCTCGACGGCCGCCTCGGGCGGCGCGACGGAGGCCGAGGGGGGCGCTTCGGTCACGGCGCTCGCGGGCGCGACGGAAGCCTCCGGCTGCGCTCGTGCCTCGCCGGGCCCGATCATCTCGACGTCCGCGGGATCGAGACCGAGCTCGCTGGCGAGCTGTGCCGCACCCAGCTCCGTCGCGACGAGCAGCGAGAAGCGGATCTGACTCTCAGGCGCCGAGCCCACCGAAGGCAGCGTCGAGACCACCTCGCCGCGTTCGCGGATCGCCGCCGAGAGCGCCAACAGCCCCTCTTCGAAGGTCGCGAGCTCGAAGGTCGAGTCGACGAGCGCGAGCTGGCGGTTGCCTCGCAGATTCTCCCTCAGCCGATGCTCTTCGTATTCGGTCAGCGAACGCAGCAGCGAGGGATCGAGATCGAGATCTTCGAGCGCGTCGCCGCCGGAGGGTCCGGCATCGCTGATCGCCGCGTCGATCTGCTCGAGCAGACGACGGACCTGCTCGGCCTCCTCATCCTCGTGGCTGGCGTCGCCCCGTTCGAGACTCGACATCCGCGACGCCAGGAGCGAGACGCCCTGATCGAGCAGAGTGACCACGGGGGAGTCGAGCGAGATACGCCCGAGCCGCAGGCCGTCGAGAATATCCTCCATGCGATGGGAGAGCGACGTGATCGCGTCGAGGCCGAACATCCCGGCCAGGCCCTTCAGCGAGTGCGCGGCACGGAAGAGACGGTTGACCAGCTCCGGATCGACCGGGTCCGCGGCGACGCGCTGGTCGTGCAGCTCGCTGAGCCCCTCGAACATGCGTTCGAGGATCTCCTCGGCCTCGGCTACGAACTCGCGATCGTCTCGCGTCTTCGACGCGCCTGCCGCGTGGGACGAGCGCCCAGCGTTCTTGTCCGATCGGCGAGCGGCCAAATCCGATTACCCCGCGCCGGGTCGACCCGCGAGCAGATCTCCGACCACGCGGCAAAGCATCTCGGGGTCAAAGGGCTTGACGAGATAGGCGTCCGCCCCGAGCTCGAAGCCCTTGTCGCGATCCCGCGCGGACCCCTCCGTCGAGACGATGACCAGCGGGATCTCGGCGTACTTGGCGTTGGATTTGATGAACGACACCAGCTCGAGGCCATTGATGTCGGGCATGTTGATGTCGGTGATGACCAGGTCGAATTCTTCCCGTGGCAGCAGCCGCAAGGCCTCGAACCCGCTGACCGCCTCGTCGATCTTCACGGGGCTCTCGAGCTCCTCGAGGCTGGCCGCGAGGAGCGATCTCATCGTGGCAGAATCTTCGACGATCAGAATGCGCTGCACAGCTGACTCCCGGACGCGGAGGCGCGGTCTGTAGACAAGGAATGATGTCTGTTATCGGCAAGGCAGCGGCAGTCTTGAGGGCGCGACCGCTCGCGCGAAGCCCCGCCAGGCGCCTCGTTCGAGGGGCTTCCCCCGCTCTCGATCTGTCCGAGCGACGACGGCCCGCTCGGGTCGAGGGGTCGGGCAGCGCTCAGCGCGCGTCGCCGTCGACTTCCCAGAGCGCACGCGCGAGCGCGGCGCGATCGAGCGCCAGCCCCGCGTGCTGAAGCAGCTCTTCGAGGGACGAGGTCTCGGGCATGGCGGCTGCGGGCGATGCCTCGGTCGCGGGACCCTGATCCGCATAGAGCAATGCGATGACGGACGAATCGCTCTCGACGGGCGCGATGAAGGCCTGCTCCGGGACGCCCCCGCCCAGGAGCTCGATCAAGGCCCGATCGGCCGCAGTCTGCGGGCAAGCGACCTGTGAACGACCCGTTTCGATTACCTGCGCGAGCCAGCCTGGCTCGATGGCGGAGATCGAGGTCGGCGAGGTCGATTCCAGCGGATCGACCTCCAGCGCCGGCAAGCCGCGACCAGCGATCGCGAAGACCTCGCTCTCGCGAACGATCAGAATCGCGACCCGAGCGAAGAGCTCGGCCGCGAACTCGAGGATCACGGGCAGCACCTCGCCCCTCGAGGTCGACTCCTCGAGCTGTGCCTTGGCCGCCTCCAGCCGATCGAGCTGCTCGGAATCCTCGCTGGGGCGGGCCGTCGTCTTCTCGCTGGGGGTCTCGGACCGGCCGGTCCCGGACATCGCACCGACTGCCTCGAGTAGCGCACGAGACAGCGCCTCCGCTGCAGCCCGCGCCTCCGGATTCCCCACGTCGCCCAGGACACGGCGCGCCGGATGCGGCAGGACCCGATCGAGGCCCGCCGTCCGCGGTGCCGGACCGTCGTCCTCCTGCTCGGCGAGGCCGAGCAGCACCAGCCGTGGCGATTGCGTCTTGAGACGCTTCGCGAAATCGCCCAGCCCATGGATCCCCGAGAGCGGGTCGATGCGCGTCGCCGTAGAGATCACGACGAGCGGCACTTCGCCGCGAATCAGGTACTGGCGAATCCGGGCGAGTCCCTGCTCTGCCTGCTGGAAGACATGGACCCGCGCGAAATCGTCCGCGATCGCAGCCTTCGCCCACTCGAGAACGACCACGCTCGGGACGATCAAGACGACCGGCAGCTTCTCGGGCGAAGCCATTGGCGGAAGCGTCGACGTTGGATGGTTCTCCGCGCCGCGGATCGCGGGCCTCTCCGGCTCGATGCGAGCTTCCACGTCTTTGTCAGCGTCTTCCGCCGCGCGTTCGACCGCCCGCGCGACGAGCACCTCGGTGGCGTCGATGGCTTCGTCGGTCGCGGCACGCGTGCGATCGCCAACGGTGGCAGCCGGGCCCGCCAGGATCTCTTCGTCCACCTCGAGGGGTTCGTCTTCGAGTGCGGCGAGCGCCAGCAGTGGATCATCGCTGTCCATGAGATCGGCGTCGGTCTCGAGCAGGTCTTCCCCGAAGATCGAGTCCTGGACACTCACCTCGAGCGTCGGGTTGGTCTCTGCGTCCTGGTCCACGATCGCCGCGCCTTCGGCCCCATCGCGCCCGCGCTCGTCTCGCAGCCGCAGCCCTTCCATCGCGAGGTACTGGGCGTTGATTCCAGTCGACACGGTCAGCTGCGGATCCTCGGGGTCGAGATCCCCGCGGACGTCGAAGCTGAAGTCGCCCGCCGGCCACGTGAACATCTCGAGAATCGCAGCCTCCGCCGCCTCGCGAATCCACGACTCGATCCGCTCCGCCGGTAGCCCGGCCTCGCTGGCGAGCGTCCTCTCGACCGGCACACCGATCTGCTCGGCCAGCGCCTCCGCGGAATCATAGGCAGTCGCGTCGATGGCTTGGCGCGCGACCAACAGCTCGCGCAGGTCGTTCGGTGCGCCCTTCAGGCAAGCCGCCTGAACGAGGCCCTGACGAAAGACGATCCGGCCGGATCCGAGATCACTGGCGAGCGCCAGGACGCCGGACTTCTGCGACAGACTGATGATCTGCAGAATGTCACCGAGGCTCAGGTCCTCGAGATTACCGACCAGGCTCATTTCGCCTCCCGCGCCGCCGTCTGGACGGAACCGCGCGTGCAGTGGTGCGAAGAGCCCGCTGCCCCCGCCCGACTTCCTGAATCGGCCGGCCAGTGTGGGACTTGAACCGGAGCGACGTCTCGCTCGATTCAGGACCGTGTGACCTCGAGCACGGACTCGCTCGAAGGGGACCGGCCGCTGGTCGCGTCTGCGCTGCACGCGCGTTGCCGGCCGGGTGCGGGTGTGGGTGCGGGATGCGAGCAGGAATCGGTTCGAGACTTCGCCCGGGCCGGGCGCTCCGGGCCGCCCGCTCGGGGTCAGTGCCCGTCGGCGCTGGAATCGTCCAGCGACACGGAAATCGCATCCGCGCCCGCCGCGTCGCGCGCGTTCTCGAAGGCCCGGAAGGCACCCGACATCTCCGACCGGGGCACGCATATCTCGAGACTCATCGGCAGATCCGCCGACTGCCAGGCGCCCTGAATCCCCGCGATCAACGCCGGCGCGTGGCGGGGCACGTCGTCCGGGGCAATCCCGAGTGGCGTGAGCGCGACCCTTTGCAGGTTCAGCTGGCGACAGCGATCGAGCGCCGCTCGCGTCTCGTCGCTCACGCGAAGCTGGTCGTACACCTGGCGATTCCCGAGCCCGAGCAACATCAGCCTTGGCGCGCAGAGCGCACGCCCGCATCCGATCAGCATCGCTTCGCCGCTCTGGCCCGACAGATCGCCGCTCTCGATCCGGCGCGACAGTCCTCCGCAGAGCCGCCAATCGGCGCGCGCCGCCCCGCCCCTGAGCGGACGCTCATCCGCAAAGAAGCCCGCCACAGCGATATCCGCGTCCACCCGCTCGAGCGGACGGTCGGTGAGCACGAGCTGGATTGGAGCCATCAGCCCAGTCGGAGCCGTCAGCCTGGTTGGAGCCGTCAGCCCGTTGGAGCCGTCAGCCTGGTTGGAGCCGTCAGCTGGCTTGGAGCCGTCAGCTGGCTTGGAGTCGTCAACTGGCTTGGAGTCGTCATGCGGCGCGCACCTCTCGGGCAACGGCATCGAGAATACCATTCACGAACGAAGGAGACGTGTCGCTGCCGAATCGGCGAGCGAGATCGACGGCCTCGTCGATGACCACGGCGACCGGGGTATCGGTTTCGCACAGCTCGTAGACGGCCAGCCGGAGCACGTTGCGGTCGACGGCTGCCATTCGCGAGACGCGCCAGTTCCGCGCGTGTGCTCCGACGAGAAGATCCAGCTCGGCGCCGCGCGCAGCGACGCCGGCGACCAGCTCGCGGGCGAAAGCGATCGCGGCCCCGGGCACGCTGAAATGTTCGGTGATGCGATCGAAGGCGGCGCCGCTCGCCTCGACCGGGTCGAGCTCCGCGCCCCCGGCCGCATCGTCGGGCGAGCTCGGCGGCGGGACGCTTTGCCCGGAGGCCTTCTCCTCTGCTCTGCGCTCCGCCCGAAAGCTCGTCTGCGAGGGACGACCCGAGTAGGGCGCCGGATGCGAACCGGGTCCACCGGTCGACCTGGCCTCGGCCGCTTCCTTCGCGGCGCGAGCCGCCGCGGCGTCTCGCGGTCCCGTCTCCCCGAGATCGAGGGCATAGAGCACCTGGAGTGCAACCTCTCGACCTGCGTGACGGCCACCGTGGGAGGCCGCGGACTGCTTCGCTGTTTCGGGATTCTCGCTCACGCTCTTTTCAGCCCCGACCGGCCCGCGGCCGGGTCCCCGAGACCGACCATCAGGCGAGCCATCTCGACGGCGGCGAGCGCAACCTCCCCGCCCTTGTTGCCGTCGCTGCCCCCCGCGCGGGCCAGGGCCTGATCGATATCGTCCGTCGTCAGCACTCCGAAGCCGACTGGCACGCGCGACGTGCGCATGATCTCGCGGACGCCATCCGTGACGCCGCGGCAAACGTATTCGAAATGCGGAGTGCCGCCGCGGATCACCGACCCGAGCGTCACGATCGCATCGAAGCGCCCGCTCTCCGCCACGAGTCGGGCGGCCTGCGGGATCTCGAAGGCGCCCGCGACCCAGAAGAGCTCGAGATCTTCCGGGTCCGCACCGTGCTCGAGCAAAGCCTCCCTCGCCCCATCGATCAGTCGGATCGAGATGAGGTGATTGAAGCGCGAGACGACCAGCGCAACGCGCAGTCCCGTCGCGTCTACGGACGGCGTGGCAACCTTCATGATCGTTTGCGACTTCCCTTGCTGGCTTTCGCCGTTCCCCTTCGAGCGGAGGGGGCTCGTGCGCCGCGATCTTCGTCGTGGCGAACGATTCCGTGGACGTGAAGATCCGACGCCTCTGCGTCGGACGTCGACGGATTCGAGCGCGACGGCCTCTGCCAGACGTGCGAGCCCAAGCGGCCCCAGACCCGGCTTGCCGTCGCCTCCAATCAGCACCGGCGCCAGCATCCAGTGTACCTCGTCAACCAGATCCGCCCGCAGCAGCGCAGCGGCGAGCGTCCCCCCGCCCTCGACGAGCACGCGAGTGAGCCCCTCGTCGGCGAGCGCTTTGAACGCCGCATCGAGCGCGATGTGACCCCCTCCGTCGACGGGCAGCGGCAGCACGCGCCCCACCTTCTCCCGCAGCGCGCGGATGCCCGCAGCGCGGGCACGACACAGGACCCAGGTGCCTCCCGCCGCCGAGCCGCTGAGCATTCGAGCGGTCGCCGGAACGCGCAGCCGGCCATCCAGCAGCACGCGGATCGGCTCGCGCACCACGCGGCCGTCGCGCCGCACCGTCAGCGCCGGATCATCGGCGATCGCGGTCTCGGATCCGACCATCACGGCGTCGTTCCGGTCGCGAAGGCGGTGGACGAATTCGCGGGCAGGCGGACCCGTGATCCAGCGTGACTCGCCGCTCGCGGTGGCGATCCGGCCGTCGAGCGTCGTCGCCAGCTTGAGTGTGACCCAGGGCCGACGGCGCTCGCAGACCGAGATGAAGCCGCGATGCTGGTGGCGGCACTCGTCCTCGAGCACCCCCGTGATGACCTCGAGGCCGCGGCGGCGCAGCTTTCGAAAGCCATTTCCCGCGACCCGCGGATGGGGGTCACGACAGCCTGCCACCACCCGTGTCAGCCCCGCCGAGACGATGGCCTCCGTGCAGGGTCCCGTTCGTCCCTGAAAGCTGCAGGGCTCGAGGGTCACCGCGATCGAAGCGCCGCGCAGCACGCGATCGCCGTGCCGCCGGCGAACGTTCTCGATGGCTGCCACCTCGGCGTGCGCTCCGCCGGGTGGCTTCGTGAAGCCGCTGCCCAGCACGCGATCGCCGCGAAACACGACCGCGCCCACGCTCGGATTCGGATGTGTCCGACCCTCGCCTCTGGAGGCTTCCCGGAGCGCACGTCGCATCATCCGCTCGTCGCGTGCCTGGACCGCCCCGCTCATCGACCCGCTCGCAGGGACCTCACCGTCCCCTCGAGCGAAGCCCCGGGGCGCTGCTTCGTATCCTCACCCGCCGCGTCCGCCGTCTCGGCCTCGGGAACATCGCGCGGGTCGTCCGCGGAGATCTCCGCGAAGAAGGCTTCGTAGTCGCTCGGACTGGAGAAGTCACGAAACACCGAGGCAAAGCGAACGGCGGCCAGCACGTCGATCGCCGAGAGCTCTTCGAGCACGCGGCGCCCGATATATTCGCTCGTCACCTCGCGTTCGCCCGACTCGTGCAGCGCCCGCTCGACCCGGTCCACGAGGCGCTCGACCGCCTCGGTCGAGACGGGGCGCTTCACGCATGCGTGCTCGATCCCCCGCAGCAGCTTGTGTCGATCGTATTCTTCGCGACGCTCATCGTGCTTGATGACGCGCGGAATCGTCTCCTCGATCCGCTCCCGCGTGGTGAAGCGGCGACCGCATTCGTCGCATTCCCGCCGCCGGCGGATCTCGGATCCGTCGCGCGCCAGCCGCGAGTCGATGACGCGGTTGCCTTCATCCGAGCAGAAGGGACACTGCACGACTCAGTCCGTCTCGTTCCAACGCGTCGGATAGAGCGGGAATTGACGGCAGAGATCCGCGACCTCCGAGCGGATCTTGGCGAGGTTCGCAGCGTCCTCGGGATTTGCCAGCACGCGCGCCAGGAAGTCGGCGATCTTGACCATCTCCGTTTCGCGCATGCCTCGTGTCGTCACCGCCGGCGTCCCGATCCGTACGCCCGAGGTCACCATCGGCTTGCGCGGGTCGAAGGGAATCATGTTCTTGTTCGCCGTGATCCCCGCCTCGTCGAGCGCGATCTGCGCCTGCTTGCCCGTCGTCTCGCGACCGACCAACGAGAGCAGGAAGAGATGGTTGTCGGTGCCCCCGGAAACCACCTTGTAATCCTTGCCCTGGACTGCTTCGGAGAGCGCCTTCGAGTTGGACACGACCTGCTCGCAGTAGGCGCGAAAATCCGGCGACATCGCCTCCTTGAACGCGACCGCCTTGCCGGCGATCACGTGCATCAGCGGACCGCCCTGTAGTCCGGGGAAGATCGCGCTGTTCAGCTTCTTGGCCCAGTCCTGGTCGCACAGGATCAGTCCGCCGCGCGGACCGCGCAGCGTCTTGTGAGTCGTCGTCGTCACGATCTGCGCCTTGCCGACCGGGCTCGGATGGACGCCCGAAGCGACCAGGCCCGCGATGTGAGCGATGTCGGCGAAGAGCACGGCGCCCACCTCGTCGGCGATCGAGCGAAAGGTCTCGAAGTCGATCGTGCGCGAGTAGGCCGTCGCACCGCATTGGATCATCTTCGGCCGGTTCGCGAGAGCCAGCTCGCGCACCTGGTCGTAGTCGATCCGCTCGTCCTTCTCGGAGACGCCGTACGGCACGATCTTGAAATGCTTGCCGGAGAAGTTCACGGGGCTGCCGTGGGTCAGGTGCCCACCGTGATCGAGATTCATGGCGAGCACGGTATCCCCGCGATCGAGCACCGCCTCGTAGACGGCGGCATTCGCCTGGCTCCCGGAATGCGGCTGCACGTTGGCGTGATCGGCCCCGAAGAGCTGCTTGGCGCGTTCGATCGCGAGGGTCTCGACCTCATCGACCTCTTCGCATCCGCCGTAGTAGCGACGGCCGGGGTAGCCCTCGGCGTACTTGTTCGTGAGCACGGAGCCCACCGCCTCGAGAATCGCCTCGGAGACGAAGTTCTCCGACGCGATCAGCTCGATCGAGAGTCCCTGTCGGCGTCCTTCGCGGCGCACGAAGCGAGCGATCTCGGGGTCGGTTCGATCGAGATGAGGGGTCAATGAGGGATCAGCGGGGGTCGACTTGGACATATCCAACCATGCTCCTCGCACGAAGCCGTTGGGGCGGCCTCGCCGGTTGCGATTGCTTGCGATGGGGCGTCTGGGGGGGCGAGGAATCGGGCGGAGAATAGCGGCCAGATGCCCTCGGGTCAGGCATCCGGATGCGAGAAGATCAGGCTCCCGTTGGTGCCGCCGAAGCCGAACGAATTCGACAGCAGGTGCTCGACACGAGCCGGACGCGCCGCCCCGATCACGTGGTCGAGCTCGCACTCTGCACCGACGTTCTCGAGATTCGCCGTCGGAGGCAGGAGCTGCGCCTGAATTGCCGAGATCGAGAGGATCGCCTCGAGCCCCCCGGCGGCGCCGAGCAGATGGCCGGTGGCCGACTTCGTGGCCGAGACGGGTAGACCCTCGACCATCCCGCCGAAGACCTTTCGAAGCGCCCTCGCCTCGACCACGTCACCCGCCGGCGTCGACGTCGCATGAGCGTTCACCGCATCGATCTGACCGATCTCGAGGCCCGCATCGGCGAGCGCTGCTTGCATGCTGCGCACGGCTCCGGCGCCGGTCTCGTCCGGCGCGCTCAGGTGGAAACCGTCCGCGGACGCCCCATAGCCCGAGACCCGAGCAAGCAGGCGAGCCCCGCGCGCCAGCGCATGCTCCTCCGACTCGAGCACGAGCACCGCGGCGCCCTCCCCGAGCACGAATCCATTGCGCGCCGCATCGAAGGGGCGGCTCGCCCGCTCCGGCGCTTCACTGGTCGAGAGTGCGCGCATCGCCGCAAAGCCCGCGATTGCGAGCGGTACCAGAGGCGCTTCCGCGCCGCCCGCCAGCGCCACGTCCGCAGCCCCTCTGGCGATCGCCGCAGCGGCCTCGCCGATCGCGTGCGTGCTCGTCGCACAGGCGGTCGAGTGCGCGAGATTCGGCCCTCCCAGGCCGAAGTGGATCGAGACCATCCCGCTCGGCATGTTCACGATCGAATAGGGCACGGTGAAGGGTGATACGCGCCGCGCCCCCTTCGTCTCCAGGATCTTCTGATTGTGAAAGAGCGTCTCGACGCCGCCGATCCCGGACCCGATCGCGACCATGACTCGTTCGCGATTGGTCTGCTCGAAATCGAGCGCTGCATGCGCAACCGCCTCCTGCGCGGCGATCAGCGCATAGCGGAGCACACGATCCATGCGCCGCGCTTCCTTCGGCGGGAGGTTCTCGACCTCGCGCTCGGCCTTCACTTCGCACGCGATCCGGACGGGGAGATCCGAAGCATCGAATCGCGTGATGAACGAGGCCCCCGACCGGCCGGCCGCGACCGCTTCCCAGGTCGTGGCGACGTCCGGGCCGTTCGGCGAGAGGCAGCCCAGTCCCGTCACCACCACCCGCCGAGAAGCAGACGTGGCGGGTGGCATGACGCTAGGCCTCGACGCGTTCTTTGAGGTACCCGATCGCGTCGGAGATCGTCTGCATCTTCTCCGCGTCGTCATCGGGGATCTCGATATCGAAGGTCTCCTCGAGGGTCATCACGAGCTCGACGATGTCCAACGAATCCGCGCCGAGGTCATCGATGAACGAAGCGTTCGGAACGGCTTCTTCCTTCGAGACGCCCAGCTGTTCGACGATCAGGTCGGTCACGCGTGCTTCCAAAGACATAACCTTCGATCCTCCACCACTCGATCCTGAAAGAGATGTTTAAGCTAGCGCCGTACCCCCCGTACGGCGATGCCAGGCCGACCTCAGGCGGGGTCAGGCCTCGGACTTCGAACCCAATCCTGCAACGAATTCGCGGACTTCGTCGAGGTCCGCAAGCGACGAGAAATTCGCCCGAAGGGCGCGCCGTTCGATGCGCGCGATCAAGCCGGAAAGCACACGCCCGGGCCCGACCTCGAGGAAGCGATCCACCCCGAGCGCCTTCATTCGCGCGACCATGTCGCTGAAGCGTACGGCCGCGGTCACCTGCTCCCGCAGGAGCCCGGGCATTCGGGAGGCGTCCGCATTCGGCTCGGCCTCGACGTTCGTGATGATCGGCGGCCGAGCGTCGGAAAAAGTCAGTCGCGCGAGCTCGACCGCAAGTCCCTCGGCAGCCGGAGCCATCAGCGCGCAGTGGAAGGGAGCAGAAACCGGCAGCGGCACTGTCTTCTTGGCGCCGAGCTCGGTCGCGACGGCGCAGGCCGCCTCGACCGCCGCTGCATCCCCCGCAATGACCGTCTGCTGAGGCGAGTTGAAGTTCGCGGGCGTCACCACGAGTCCAGTCTCGCGCGCAGCGCGCTCGCAGGCCTCGGCGACGACCTCGGGCGCCACACCCATGACCGCCGCCATCGCCCCGCGCCCCTCGGCCACCGCCTCTTGCATCAGCCGGCCGCGAAGGTTCACGGTTCGGACCGCATCCTCGAAGCCAAGCGCGCCGGAGGCGACGAGCGCGGTGTACTCTCCGAGGCTATGTCCGCCGACGTAGGCCGGCGAGAGCGGGCCAACCGCTTCTTCGAGCGCGCGCAGCAGGGCGATGCTCGTGGTCAGGATCGCGGGCTGCTGGATCTCGGTGCGACGCAGCTCCTCTTCCGGCCCTTCGAAGCAGAGCTTCGAGAGCGCGCCCCCGATCTGATCGGCGATCGCGTCGTCGGCGGCCTCGAAGACCGAACGAGCGGCGGGCGACGCCTCGTAGACGTCCCGCCCCATACCGACCTCTTGCGAGGCCTGGCCGGGAAAGAGAAGAGCGAGCATCGGCGCTATTCGTCGTCGACTTCGATGATCGTTCGGCCCTTGTAGGAGCCGCACGCCCCGCACACGCGATGTGGCGCCTTGGGCGCTCCGCATTGCGGGCAGGTGCTGGCCGCAGGTGCGCTCAGCGAGTCATGGGTTCGGCGCTTGTCGCGCACTGCCTTGGAGGTCTTTCGCTTCGGTACGGCCATTGGATCCGTATTCCTCATCATGTCCCGGCGAATGCCGGTTGGTGTTCTCGATCATCGAAGCCGCGATGGGCGGCCTCGAGCTCGCAGGTCCGCCGAACGGGCGGGTGGCCCCTGGTGGCTCTGCGTTCTTCGTCTCGTGGTCTCGGTTCGTGTCGTCCTAATACGTGCTCGTGTCAACGCGCTGCTGCGTCAGTCGCCCCCGCTCGACGCGTCACCCGGCCCGAGCTTCAGCTTCGCGAGCACGGCGAACGGTGACTCGATCTTCTCGTCTTCACATTCGCATCCGGGAGCGGCTGCGAGCCCCTCTCCGGGGCCGTTCCGATCCATGCCGCAATGCGGGCAGATTCCGCGACAGTCCTCGTCGCAAAGAGGCTGGATGGGCATCGCCAGCGCGATCACTTCTCCGAAGAAATCATCCAGTCGCACCACCGGTCCGCGATACAGACCCGCCTCGAGATCCTCTCCCAGGCAGACTCCATTTCTCGCCAGTCCGCTCTCGCCTTCCGGGTCCGCGGGCACGCGCCCACGCGCAGGGGCAAGCACCAGCCGGTAGCTGTCATGAAGCGCATGAGAGTAGCGCTTGGCGCAGCGGCTGCACTCGAGTCCCACACGGCCGTCCACTTCGCCCTCGATCAGCACGTCGTCGCGAGAGCGCGAGGCGCGAAGAGAGAACCGGAAGGGCTCTTCGACCAGGCAGGTCTCCGTCTCCGAATCCCGCTCCCGCGCCGCCCACCAGCCTTCCCGCACCTCGAACTCGAAGCGTTCCGGCCGATCCGAGAGCCGCTCGATCTGGATTTCGAAGTCGGACATGTCTGGCTTTCCCAAGCGCCCGAGCGGCGCTGGCTTCCATCCGCCGCGGTCGCGGCCGGCGCGAACCGGGAGGGTCGGCCCCTCACGCTCCGGAACGGAATAAACTGTTTTGAATCCGGAGCCTTGCGACGGGCTAGGGCGAGGCGGGGGAATAGCGCAGGGGCCCG
The DNA here is from genome assembly GCA_963698485.1 of uncultured delta proteobacterium. GTDB lineage: Bacteria > Myxococcota_A > UBA9160 > UBA9160 > UBA4427 > UBA4427. Next base: position 21,364 of record CAVORA010000026.1, read on the forward strand.
GCTCGAAGCAAGCTGAAGGCGGCGTGGACGCCCTCCGCGCCCCTCTGCGATATGCTGCGCGCCCCATGGCCACCATTCGCACTCGATTCGCTCCCAGCCCCACGGGGTTCCTGCATATCGGCGGGGCCCGCACCGCCCTCTTCAACTGGGCGCTCACTCGTCAGCTCGACGGTCAATTCGTGCTGCGCATCGAAGACACGGATCTCGAGCGCTCGACTCACGAGTCCGAGCGTGCCGTCGTGGATGGACTTCGCTGGCTCGGAATCGAGTGGGACGAAGGCCCGCATCGCCAGAGCGAGCAGGCGGAGCGCCACGCCGAGGTCGTCGAGGAGCTGCTCTCGGCCGGCAAGGCCTACCGCTGCGTGTGCACGCGCGAGGAGCTCGACCAGCGACGTGAGGCCGACCTCGCGAGCGGAGGCAAGGGGCTCTACGACGGACGCTGCCGCGAGCGGGCGCTCGGGCCCGATTGCGGGGCGCATGTCGTCCGGCTGCGCGTTGACCCCGACGCGGCGCTGCGCTGGGACGATCTGGTCTTCGGCGCGAGCGGTCAGGACGCCAGCGAGATCGGCGATGGGATCATCCGCCGCAGCGACGGAACGCCGCTCTACCACCTCGCCGTCGTGGTCGACGATCTGGACATGAACATCACGCACGTCGTACGGGGCGCCGACCATCACAGCAACACGCCCTTCCAGCTCGCGATCTATCAGGCCCTCGGCGCCGATCCGCCCATCTTCGCGCACGTGCCGCTGATCGTCTCGGAGAGCGGTCGTAAGCTCTCGAAGCGCCGGGATCCGGTCTCCATCCAACAGTTCAAGGCCGATGGCTATCTGCCCGAGGCAATGCTGAACTGGCTGGCACGCCTCGGATGGTCGCATGGCGACCAGGAGATCTTCTCCGCCGAGGAGATCATCCGGTATTTCGATCTCGAGCACGTGGGTCGATCGGGTGCCCAGGCCGACCTGGGCAAGCTGGACTGGCTCTGTCAGCACTATCTGAAGCAGCGCTCCGCCGCCGACCTCTTCGAAGCGGCGAGCCCCTTCCTCGACGCGGTCGCCGGCCGCGCTGTCATCCGGGACGAATCGATCGACCGGCTGCTGGATCTCCTGCGTGAGCGCAGCAACCATCTCGTCGAGATGGCGGAGAAGGCACGCTTCGCCCTCGTCGACGAGATCGAGATCGAAGAGGGCGCGGCCAAGAAGCACCTGCGACCCGTCGCGCTCGAGCCGCTCGAAGCGCTGATCGCCGCGCTCGAGGCGCAGGACGAGTGGACCGAGGGCTCGCTCGAAAGGACCTTCGAGGAGACCTGCAAGGCGCTCGGCGACCTCAAGCTCGGCAAGCTCGCCCAGCCCGTGCGAGTCGCCGTCACCGGCACGGGCGCGTCGCCCGGCATCTACGAGACGCTCGCGGTCGTCGGTCGAGATCGAAGCCTCGCGCGCTTGCGCAAGGCCGTGGAGCTGGTTCGCGCGCGTGCGGCCGAAGGCTGAGCGAGCCGATCAGAATTCCGCCTGCGGCTCCGAGGCCACGAGGCTAGAACAGGCGCAATAGCCAGAGCGGCGGCAGGAAGAGGATCGCCACGGTCCCCACTGCGATTGCCGGCGCGAACCCGAAGGGTCGACCGAGCGCGCCACGCGCGAGCGCCTGCGCACCGCCCAGCAGCAGCCCCACCAGCGAGGACGCGAGGATCGTGTCGAGAACGCCAGCCGGACCGACCACCGCACCGATCATCGCCAACAGCTTCACGTCACCGAGCCCCATGCCTGGAAACCAGAGCCAGTAGTCCGCTTCGCCCGGTCGCGGAAGCGGCTCCCCCTCCCCTGGCCAGTGCTCGAAGGTGCGGCCCATTGCGACGGAGACCCGTGCGTGCAGGAAGGCGACGAGCCAGAGCACGCCGCCGCCGACGAGCGCGCCGAGTCCCGACCGCTTCAGCGCGGCCCACCAGGCGTCACCGTAGTAGGCGTGGATCGCGGGGATCACGACCAGCGCGACCGCCAGCCCACCGAGCGAGATCGAGTCGGGAATGATCTGATGATCGTGATCGATCATCGCAGCGCAGACGAGTGCCGCGGCGAACAGGCAGTAGGCAGTGGTCCACCAGGTCGGCCCGAAACGCCAGGCGATGGCCGCGAAGAGCAGGCCCGTTGCCAATTCGACTGCCGGATAGCGAAGCGGAATGCCCAGGCCGCAGCCTCGGCATCGACCGCGCAGCCATAGGTAGGAGAGGACCGGCACGTTGTCCCAGGGCTTGATGCGCATGTCGCATTGCGGGCAATGCGAGGGCGGCGCCACGACGCTCTCCCCGAGCGGGACTCGATGGATCACGACGTTCAGGAAAGAGCCGACCAGCAGCCCGAACGCCAGGGCGATCGGCACCAGCGCACCCGGCGCAATCTCGATCGTCATGGCCCCCCCTGAATGCGCGCGCCGGTCCGGCTGCACGAGCGAGACCGGCCGCTGAACCCGAATCGCGTGGACTCTACGCCATTACGCCCGATGCGCCGCGACCTACTTGAAATCGCGCCGACTGAAGATGAACGAGCCCACGAGCAGAGTACTGATCGTGTAGCCGACTGCGTAGAGCAGTCCCAAACCGATTTCATCCGATCCGATCGGAAGGCCGTGCACGGCCTCCAGGGTCTTGTTGAAGACCTCGAAGTCGGGCATCAGCGCGAAGAGGAGGCCGGCCAATGTCGAGACCGCTTCGGACTCGGACTGCTGGCCGAGCGCACGCAGGTCGCGCGAGAGGTGACCGATCAGCCAGAGTCCCATCGTGAAGGAAGCAGCGAGCATCGGCGTCGTGAAGGACGAGAAGAGCGTCGCGATGGCGACCAGCACCATCAACTCCAGCCCGATCAGCGCGATGGCGATCGCATGATCGACGCCGAGGGGCGCACCAGCCAACGCCGAGACCACGCCGAAGGCCACCGCCATCAAGACGAGCTGGATCCAGATCGTGGCGGTCAGCCCCGCCCATTTCCCGACCAGGAACTCCGTCCGGGAAACGGGCTTCGAGAGGATCGTGAAGATCGTGCGACGGTCCACCTCGTTGTAGATCAGCCCGATGCCGACGAAGATCGCGATCAGCGCGCTGAAGAAGCGAATGGCGCCGAGGCCCATGTCCTGCAGGATCTCGTTCACTTCGACGTAGGAGAGTGTCGCCAGCAGGACGCCCGAGGCGATCATCAGGACGCTGAATCCGAGCAGCGTGTACAGGAGCTTGTTGCGAATCGCCTCACGGAACGTGTTGACAGCGAGCGCATGGATTCGGACCAGGGATTTCATACTGCCTCCCCTTCCCGGACCACGTCGAGGAAGACGTCTTCGAGCGAGTTTCGATGAGGGGTCACCGAAACCACTTCCGCGCCCATCGTCATCACCGTATCCAGAACGGCATGCACGTCCTTCTCCGACACGCGGAGCTCGACGCGCTCGCCGAGCCCGTGCATCTCGACTTCGAATCGTTCCTCGATCCGCTCCACGGTCTCGGGCGAGATCTGCGCCACCACGATGTCGGTATGGCGGCCCGCATCGGGCAGGAAATCGTCGATGCGACCCTGATGCCGAATGGCGCCCTTCACGATGATCGCCACGCGGTCGCAGATCATCTCGACGTCGTGCAGGATATGCGTGTTCATGAAGACGGTCTTGCCGGCGGCCCGGAGCGAGAGGATGACGTCGCGAATCTCCTTGCGGCCGATCGGATCCAGACCGCTCATCGGCTCGTCGAGGAAGACCACCTTGGGGTCGTGGATCAGCGCCTGCGCGACACCGACGCGCTGCAGCATGCCCTTCGAGAAGGTTCGCAGCCGCGCATCCGCGGCGTGATCGAGATGGACGAGCTCGAGAAGCTCCTCGACGCGGCGACGACGGCTCCCGGCAGACACGCCCGACAGGCGCGCATAGAAATCGAGAATCTCGCGAGCCGTCAGGAAGGGATAGAAATAGGGGTTCTCCGGCAGGAATCCGATCTGATGCCGGAACTCCGACTCCTCGACGTCATTGCCCAGGATCGAAGCGGATCCCTCCGTCGGCCGGATCAAGCCCATCAGGATCTTCAGGGTCGTGGTCTTGCCCGCCCCGTTCGGTCCCACGAAGCCAAAGATCTCGCCTTCGTTCACCTCGAAGGTGACGCCATGCAAGACCCGCTTGCGCCGGAGCCCGAAGCCCGGACGGAAATCCTTGACGACGCCCTCGACGCGAACGATGGCCCGACTCTCATCCTTCACGGCGCTCGGCCTCCTGCTCTCTCTCGTCTTCTCCTGATTCGGTCGACTCGGACTTCTTGCGGAGTGCTTTCAGGTCGGCACCGGAATAGTGGACCTCATAGCGATGCCCCAGGTAGGAAGAGACGATGCGGCCGGTCTTGCGATTGATCCTCCAGCGCGAGCCTCGCGACAGGGAAGGTGGAATCCCATCGGGCTCGGGGCTTGGCAGTCCCTCCAGCACGCGATGCGGCCCGCGGACCAGCTCTCGGATGTTGCGGATATCGCGACCGGTGAGCTGTCGGAAGGACTCCCGGGCGCGGTCGAGGTACCGCGCCTTGTACTCGATCTCGATCTCGTCGAGCGCCGACTCCAGCTTTGCGATCTGTGCTGCGTCGGTCGTGGTCTCGAGGAGCTGACGCAGGAAGACCTCCGCGACGTCGATGTCTCCCTGCTGACTCTTCAGTCGGGCGACGAGGCGTGGGAAGTAGCTGGGTGCGCCGGGCAGGTCCATCGCGATCTCGAGCGCCGCTGCGGCCTGCGCGAACTCTCCCAGATAGAAGAAGTGGTTGAAGCCGAGATAGAAGTAGTTGCGCCACTCCTCTGGATGATTCGCGATCGCCCGCTCGAGCAGCCGATTGGCCTCGCGCACCTGCTCCGAGGAGTGCGTGAGCCAGACCGCGGCGAAGCGATAGGGATGATCGACGTGCGGATTCAAGGTCGTCACGACATCGATCAGCTTCCCGAGATGATCGGCCGTCTGCTCGTCGACCACGTCGTTGCGCCCGACCACCTGAACGGCCTGCAGCCAGTGGTAGTCCGCGATCAGTGCGTCGAAGCCCAGTGACGCCGCGCGCGCGACACGAGGCGACGCCACGAAAGCCTCGCCCCGGTCGGCTCGGGTCGTGAGAGGCAGGCGGGCATGCGCCCATCCCGTGCTCAGCACGGCGACGACCAGGAGCGAGACGTGAACGAGCTTCGACGGCACGCGGCGCGCCTCCGATGACAAATCGCTTTCCCCTCTGCTGGACGAGCCGACCTCGGTCGAGCTCCGTGGACGACCAGCTGCCCGGATCTAGAAGTCGTCCGCGACCAGCACGCGCGCGACCTGATCGAAGAGTCGGGCGCCGCCGTTGAAGGGCGGCGACTGATTCCCACCCTGCCCGGTCTCGCAGAACCCACCGAGCGCATCGGGATGCGTGTAGAGCAGCACCGAGAGCGACGCGTCGTCGTCGAGATTTCCGTAGGCGGTCGCCGTGAAGCAGCCGTCGGTGCAGGTGCAGGTACCGAGCAGAGGATCGGACGCGGTGGCCGTGTCATAGTCGAAGAAGACATTGCCGTCGGGCACCCAGCCCACTGCCGCGAAGGCCGCGTTGATCGGCGTCTCGTCCCGCTTCAAGCTGTTCGGCGCGATGCCTCCAGTGAAGGAGGGTTCGGCTGCGACTGCGACGTAGTCATTGAACTCGGCGAAGTAGGACTTCTGGCTCTTCGCGAGCGCAGCCAGGTTGGCGAAAGCCTCGGCCCGCTTCGACGTGAGCTGGTAGTTGATGAAGGAGGGGATCGCGATCGCGGCCAGAATGCCGATGATCGCCACCACGATCATCAACTCGATCAGCGTAAAGCCCTTGGAGCCATTGCCATGTACACGTGCCATCAGATTCTCCCAGTGGGGTGACTCGCATCACCGCAAGTCGGCCGCCACGCCCCGCCTGTCCCTGAGCTAGAGCAACACCCGTGCCAGGGGGCACGAGTCTTCGCTTTCATCGGCAAGAGTCGACGTACCCTTGAGGCGGCGCGGTGTGTTTGACCGACGAAACGGCGGGAATCCACCCCCGTCTGATTCGTGACCCGCCCCACAAAGTGACGATCCGCGGCACCCGGGGACGAATCCGGGCATCGAGAGCCCCATCACATGCAATCGGACGCGAGCTTTCGCGTCAGAATCCCCCGAAGTGCCTGCTCGTCGGTTGACAGTGGCCGAAGCGCCCGGCTAGTCTCGGCCGCCTTCAGGATGGCTCCCATCGTCTAGTGGCCTAGGACGCGGCCCTCTCAAGGCTGAAACACGGGTTCGAGTCCCGTTGGGAGCACCATCTCTGACTGCGCCGCGCCCCCCGGTCCCGAATCGTCCTTCGAATTCGCGGGGTTGCCCGGCGCCGCCGACGGACGATCGAGCTCGCTGGGCCAGCGGGACGCACGCCGGACGTCGTCAGCGCGGGCGGGCCAGACCCGCGCCGCCGCCCACCGCCCACCTCCGGAGTGCCTCGATTTGAGCTCAGAGTTTGCCTTCGCGTTCCTCGATTGTGAGTTCGGCGGGCTCGACGTGGAAATCCACGACCTCACGGAGGTCGGGATCATCCTGACCGACGCTCGACTCGCCGAGTCCAGCGAGGCGGCAGTGGCGTGTTCGGGCGAGGCCCGAACGGGTGAGTCCCGAGGCAGCCCAGATCTTCGGCTACGACGAGGAGCTCTGGGCCAAGGCACCGGGCGTGCGCCAGGTCCTGACCGAGATCGTCGAGATGCTGCCGAAGGATCGCAAGGTGATCCCCGCTGGACAGAATGTGCGGATGGACGTCATCTTCCTCGAACGCGCCTTCAAGCGCTGCGAGATCCCCTACCCCTTCGACTATCACGTGCTCGATCTCGCGACGCTCTTCTACTCGTGGTCCCTGGTCGCTGGGCGAGCCGGCACGCGCGATCTCCCTGCGGCAGGCCGCGACGACAGCTGGCCTGCTGGGAAGCGACGGCGTCGCGCACCGCGCGCTCGAGGACGCGCGGCTCACACTCGAATGTTTCAGGCATTACATCGCCCGTCTCGCACCACGGGAGCCCGCGGAGCTGCCAGTCCTACCGCCCGCCGAGCCGACCGAGAAGGCCTAGGGAGGCGCCGGTCAGACGAGCCGCACGCGCCATTTCTCGAGCGCCCGACGATCGATCGCGCCCAGCAGAGCGACGAGCGCTCTGCCCAGGCGCGTGTCGATGTCGAAGCGCAGCGCCGACGCGAAGTCCAGCACGACGGGGCGGCCGTCGGGGGCCGCCAGGACGTTGCTGCGATGTCGCAGGTCGAGGTGCACCACGCCTCGGCGATGCATCTCCTCGATCGTTTCGGAGAGCTCGCCGAGAAAGCCCGCGGGCAGCCTGCCCCGTAGCGAGCGTGACAGCAGCACCCCGGGTCGGTACTCGATCACGAGCGCCTCGTCGTCGAGCCGTCCCAGCAGACGCGGCACGGCAGGCACCCCATCGAGACGCTGGTAGGCGGCCTCCTCGCGCGAAAGCAGGCGGGGCGCCAATAGACGCCTGACCCACCTTCGTCGTGGCGCGAAATCCTTCACGACCACGGGGCCGGTCGCCGTCTCGACCAGCAACACGTCAGGATTCCCCCAGCCGCCGCGATTCAGCACCGCGCGGGTGCACCGGGTCAGCCCGGCGCGAGAGAGACCGGGCGAGGCCATCACCGGGTCCCCGTTGCTCAAGCTGACGCTCGCAGCCAGAAGACCAGCAGTCCGGCGCAGACAGCGAGCAGGGTTCCGAGCTCATTGTTGTCCGAATAGCGCGAGAGAGCCCAGCGTCCCCCGGCGCCCTCCCCCGCCGCGCCCGCGCCCGCGACCTCCGGATCGACCCAGGCCCGAAGTCGGGGCCACAGTGCGGGCACGGCGCTGCGGTAGCGCGTGAAACGATCGCCGTAGCGCGCCTCCAAACGATCACTCTCCAGCATTTCCTTGCGGGGAAAGTAGTGGAACGCGAACCAGGGCCAGATCACCGCCAGCGCCGCCAGAGACAGCCAGCCGCCGATCGCCATCGCGAAGCCCGTCGCGATCAGGATCGTCCCGACATACAGCGGATGGCGCACGTGGGCGTAGGGTCCGGTCAGGGTCAGCGCGTGGTTCTTGACGAGATGCCCGGCACCCCAGCTCCGCACCAGCGCACCGAGCCCGATCAGCGGCAGCCCCCAGATCAGCCAGTCCTTGCGAGGAGGATGCAGGACGAGGATCGCCACACCGACGAGATAGAGCGGCAGGAATCGAAGGTTGAAGTTCTTCAGGCGGATCGGATTCCGCATGGCCGGGAGGCTAATCAGCAGCGAGCGGACAGGCAACGACCCTCCCGGGCCGCCGCGAAGCCTGGCCGCGAGCCGAACCCATTCCCTGCAGCACTGATGAGCCGGGCTCTTTGCTGTTGGGACGGAGGACGTCCGGACTCGCCGCCCTCAGGTCTCCTCGGAGCGCGAGAGCTGGCCGTCCAGCACCATGGCCCACAGCTCCTCGCGGAGCCGCTCCCGGAAGACGGGATCTGCGGGAATGGGATCGATGTCCGCAGCCAGGAAGTCGAGCAGCTCCCGCTCCTCGCTCGCCCGGGCCCGATCGATCGCGATGACACCCGCCATCCCGGACGGGTCGACGGACTCGCTCGGCGAAGCCGGATCGTTCGGACTCGTCCACTCGCGCACGGCGCGCCGTGACAGGCCACGCATCGGGATCACATCGGGCGTCGCGCCAGCGCCGGTGGTGGCACCGGACGAGGCGGGACGGGGTCGGCCGCGGGTGCCCTTCCTGTCGCCTGACCGGAACCAGCCGCGAATGCCCTGCCAGACTCTCCCTCGCCCCACGTACATTGCCCCTCTGACGAGCGCTCCCGATGCCACATCGCATCGACCGGAGCTGACGTCACATCAGAGTGGTGCGACCGGCCCGCATGTGTCAGAACAGAAACGGGATTTCCCCCTGATCCGAGGGCGTGGGTGGGGCCTCAGCCCCCGCGATCGCAGCGCGGGGAGCGCTGTAAGTTGCCCTTCAGCCCCCCAAGGGAAGTTCCGCTGGGACACGCCACGCCGGGCGGGAGCGGCTCGGCTCAGGCGTCGGGCTGCAGGCCCCGCGCGATCAGCGCAATCAGCGAGCGGGAAGCCGCTCTCGAGGCTTCGCCGGCCGGGATGCGCGTGTGGATTCCGAACAGGCTCGCCATCAAGAGGATCGAGAGCTGCTCCGGTGGGATCGAGGCGTCCAGCTCACCGCGATCGACGACGGCGCGAAGATGATGCGCCAGCTCCTCGGCGAGGGTCGGGAGGTTGCGGCTGGGATCGCTGACGTCGTGCGGTCTCCGCACGTAGAGCGACAACATCTCGCTGAGCAGGCCCGCCTCGCCCACTCGGCTGTGCTCGTCCATGATGGCGTCGTTCACACGCATCAGCAGCTCGGCCAGCGTCGGCTGCGAGTCGCCGAAGATCGAGATGCGCTGCACCACCCGGTCGTTGATCCGACGGGCGAGCTCGAGCAGCACGTCGTCCTTGCTCGGGAAGTGGAAGTAGAAGGTGCCTCGCGCGACACCAGCGGCCTTCGCGATCCGATCGATCTGCGATGCACCGAATCCGACATCGCGAAACTCGCGAAGGGCCGTCTCGAAGATCCGTTCCCGCGTCGCCCGCCGGCGTCGGAGGCGATCGCCCTGGGTGTCGGCATGGCCGCTCTTCCCTCTTCGGGAGGAGACGTCGGGTGGCTGCGAGCCAGACGAAATGGGCGGCGGACGGCTCATCGCGAACGCTTAAGCCAGTCACACAGGTGTGTCAACGAGTGGCCGCCTCACCGAAGGGACGGGCACCCACTCCCTTCCCGCGGCACTCCCGGCCACGACCGCCTCAACTCCTTCGAACGGAGAAGGCAAGCGATCGCCGAGGCGGCCGGGGTGCCAGCAGGCGCTGGGCGACCCTTGTTCAGGACCGAAGCAATCCCTCGAGACCGGGCGTGCCCGCCGAGATCGCGCGGCGCATGCGGTAGAGATTGGCCTTGACGGCATCCTCGCTCTTGCCGAGGGCGTTCGCGATCGCTCGGATCGGCTGTTGTCGGAGGTGCTTCAGGTGAAAGATCCGACGCTGCAGGGGGGTCAGGTCGTGGGCGATCACGTATTCGCATCGCCCCAGCACGCGCCGAGCGTCGACCGCTTCATCCGCCGGCGGCTCGCATGCCTGGATGTCGAGCGCCCCGCCCTCCTCCAGCGGCTCGAGTCGCGGCCGCGGGCGTCGGAAGCGGCGATTCACCTTGTTGCGCGTGACGCCGAAGATCCAGACCAGCAGCGAGGACTCTCCCTTGTAGGAGGCCAGCGCCGTCATCAAGGTCATGAAGACTTCCTGCGCGACGTCCTCGGCCTCTCCAGGATCGCTCAGCCGCTTCAACGCGAAGCGATAGACCCGCGGAAAGTAGGACTCGTAGAGAAGGTCGAAATGTTCGCGGCTTCCCGCCAGGATCTGATCGACGAGCTCGCGATCGGACTCCCAGGCCTTGGTCTGCGTCGTGCGCGATGCCTTTCGGGGCTTGCGTCCCGGCGGCTGCGACTGAGTAGAAGACCCTCGAGCGTTCTTTACTTCCGGATTGATTCCCTGCACGGTTCGGTTCCTCGATTTCGACGAGGTTTCGCGCGGGTGGTAGAGAGCGTGATCATGGTGGTCCGTCTCTCGTCGTGAGACTTCCCACCGCAACTTGCTGGTTTCTACCGAGTCCGATCACCCTGTCCGCTCCGCGTTCTATGATGGCGGGTCCCTGAACTCCCACCGAACGCATCACGATTGATCGAACCCTTGCCCACTCGAAACTCGACGAGCGATTGGCTTTTCAAAAGTCCACCCGGTCGCCCGAGCTTGATCATGATAAGAGCAAGTGGTGTGCCAGCGCACCCTAAAATGCAAATAGAGGGGATAACCTCCCGGATTTACCGAGGTGTGATCCAGATCACCTGCACCCCTCGAGGAAGGCCGTTTTCGTTCTTCTCGGAAGTTTTTTTCCCAATCGGGGGTGTAGAGGGGCCATCGCAGACTTGCTCCGGGCTGCGGGCGAGTCGGCGAATCGAGCCGGAGACGGCTCGGAGATGCCACGACCCGGTCAGACCTTGCCGGGCACCACGAACCAGCGGTCGTCCCGCCAGGTCCACTCGTCCGTCCGGACCAACGACGTGTTCCACCAGCGCAAGGGCAGATCGTTGCGACCGATGAATCGCAGCTTGAGCAGCAGATTTCCCGACTCCGCCACCTCGACGCCCAGCAGCTCCACGCGCGTCGGGCGGTTGTAGCGGATGTAGGCGCGGTCGAGCTCATCGACCAACGCGGCATAGTAGTCGGAGTAGGCCGCGACGGTCGGGAAGAACTGGCGGACGCTGGGATCCTCGAAGGTGGCCCGTGAGTTGAATCGGCGACTGGTGATGCGCGAGTAGAAGATCTCCGAGAGGGGCACCAGCTCGCGGACCGCCCTCGGTGGCAGGGCCTCTCGAATCGACTGCCGCTCCGCGTCCGTAAGCCCGGCCCCCCACCGAGGCGTGGCCGAGGTGCCCACACAGGCCAGTGCACAGCAGGCCAGAGCCAAAGCCAGGCCCTTGACCACAACACTCCGCGCGCGCCCTCGGCTTCGAGGCGGGCGGCTCATTCAGGCGCCCCGGTCCGACCCATCCGCATCTCGGGCCGCCGTGACCGCTGCCTGCGCTGCCGCGAGTCTTGCCAGCGGGACGCGATACGGCGAGCAGGACACGTAGTCGAGACCCACCTCTGCAAAGAAGCGCACGCTGGCGGGATCCCCGCCGTGCTCTCCGCAGACGCCCAGCTTGATGTCCGGCCGCGTCGCTCGACCCCGCTCGGCACCGAAGCGCACGAGCTGCCCGATGCCGTCGATGTCGATCGACACGAAGGGGTCCGCCTCGATCAACCCCTTGTCGACGTAGTAAGGCAGAAAGCTGCCGGCGTCGTCGCGCGATAGCGCGTAGCCCATCTGCGTCAGGTCGTTCGTGCCGAAGGAGAAGAAGTCGGCGTGCCGGGCGATGCGGTCCGCGGTCAAGGCCGCCCGCGGCACCTCGATCATCGTGCCGATCGTCGGTCGCACGCGCGAGCCGCCTGCCTCGCGGCGGACGTCCGCGATCACGCCTTCCGCCAGCGCCCGCAGCTGCTCGAGCTCACTCTCGTGGGCCACCAGCGGGATCATGATCTCGGGCTTCACCTTCACGCCGTCCGCGGCGACCCGCACGGCGGCCTCGGTGATCGCCCGCACCTGCATCGCGTAGATCTCGGGATAGGTGATTCCCAGCCGGCAGCCCCGATGACCCAGCATCGGATTGAACTCGTGCAGCCCTTCGAGCTCGTGACGGATGTCGCCCATCGAGCGGCCAAGGGAGTCGGCGACGGCCTGGATGTCCTCCTCTTCGTGCGGCAGGAACTCGTGCAGGGGCGGATCGAGCAGCCGCACGGTGACGGGCAGCCCGTCCATCGCCCGGAAGATCCCCTCGAAATCGCTGCGCTGCATCGGCAGCAGCTTTTCGAGCGCGGCTTCCCGGCTGCGCGAGTCCGCCGCCAGGATCATCTGGCGAACGGCCAGGATCCGGCCCGGCTCGAAGAACATGTGCTCGGTACGGCAGAGGCCGATTCCCTCGGCTCCGAAGTTGCGGGCGACCTCGGCATCCTGAGGCGTATCCGCGTTGGTTCGGACCTTGAGCGTCCGGATCTTGTCGGTCCACTTCATCAGCTCGTCGAAGGATCCACCGAGCTCGGGCAGCACCGTCGGCGCCTCGCCTAGCATCACTTCTCCGGTCGACCCGTCGATCGTGATCGTGTCGCCTTCGCGGATGACGTGCTCACCGATGCGCATCAGGCCCTGCTCGTAGCTGATCGCCAGCACGCCGCAGCCCGCGACGCAGCACTTGCCCATGCCCCGCGCGACCACCGCGGCATGGGAGGTCATGCCGCCCTTCGCCGTCAGGATCCCCTGCGACGCGTGCATGCCGACGATGTCCTCGGGACTAGGTCTCGGTGCGAACCAGGATCACCTTGGCGCCACCCTTGGCGCGGGCCTCCGCCGTCTCGGCCGAGAAGACCACCTCGCCGACGGCGGCCCCCGGCGACGCCGGCAGCCCGCGCGCAATCACCTCGGGTGCACGAGAGCGGTCGATCGTCGGATGAAGCAGCTGATCGAGGGAGTTGGCATCGACCCGCAGCACCGCCTCTTCGCGGGAGATCAAGCGTTCCCGGGCCATGTCGACCGCGATGCGGACCGCGGCTCCGGTGGTGCGCTTCCCGCTCCGGGTCTGCAGCATCCAGAGCGTGCCGTCCTGGATCGTGAACTCGATGTCCTGCATGTCGCGGTAGTGCTTCTCGAGACGCTTGTAGATCCGGACGAGCTCGCGATACGCCTTGGGCATCTCGATCTCGAGGGTCGGCATGTCCGCGGTGTCCGCGGCGCGGCTCTCTTCGTTGATCGGCTGTGGCGTGCGGATTCCGGCGACGACGTCTTCGCCCTGCGCGTTCTTCAGGTACTCGCCGTAGAACTTGCGCTCGCCGGTCGACGGGTTGCGCGTGAAGGCCACTCCGGTCGCGCAGTTGTCGCCCATGTTCCCGAAGACCATCGACTGGACGTTGACGGCGGTGCCCCAATCGTCGGGGATGTCGTTGAGCCGTCGATAGGCGATGGCCCGCTGGTTCTCCCAGGAGCTGAAGACGGCGCCGATCGCCCCCCAGAGCTGTTCCTGCGGGATCCTGTGGAAAGGGCGCGTGCGTCGACTCCCGGACGATCTCCAGGTACTCGGCAACGACGCGCCGCAGATCCGAACCGGTGAGCTGCATGTCGTGCTGGACGCCCGCCGATTCTTTTGCGGCGTCGAGTCGATGTTCGAAGCGGTCGTGCGGCACGCCGAGCACGACGTCACCGTACATCTGGATGAATCGCCGGTAGCTGTCGAAGGCGAAACGCTCGTCCGCCATCTTCGCGAGCCCGATGACCGTGTCGTCGTTGAGCCCGAGATTGAGCACCGTATCCATCATGCCGGGCATCGATGCGCGGGCGCCGGATCGGACGGAGACCAGCAGCGGACGCTCGGGATCCCCGAAGCGGAGATCCATCAGCTGCTCGACGTTGGCCAGTGCCGTGAGGACGTCGGCCTTGACCGGCGCGGGAAGCCTCTGACCGCGCCGATTGAAGTCCGCGCAGACATCCGTCGAGATCGTGAATCCCGGCGGTACCGGGATCCCGAGCGACGTCATCTCCGCCAGGTTCGCGCCCTTGCCGCCGAGGACCTCCTTCATCCCCGCATGGCCATCGGCGCGTCCGCCCCCGAAGAAGAACACCCGCCGCTGACTCGCCGCCTTGTTCGCAGCGGTCGCGCGCGTCTGGCTCGCCTTTCGAGACGTGCCCTTCGAGGCCTTACGCGCCGTCTTGCTGGAGGCGGCCTTTTTCGAAACGCTCTTCTTCGAGGCCTTCTTCTTGTTCGCGGCCTTCTTCCTGGCCGTTGTCTTCTTGCTTGCCGGCCTCTTGGCCGGCGCCTTCTTGCGGGCCGGCTTGCGGCTTCCCGACTTGCTTGCCTTCGAGGCGGTTCCCTTCCGAGCGCTCACAGCCCCTCCTCCAGACGATCACGCAGAGCGTGTGCGAGCCCGTCCATCGGCACGCGTTCCTGATTCATCGTATCTCGCTCGCGCACGGTGACGCAGCCATCCTCGGCCGACTCGAAGTCGTAGGTCACGCAGAAAGGTGTCCCGACCTCGTCCTGGCGCCGATAACGCCGGCCGATATTGCCCGCGTCGTCGTAGAACGTGTTGAACTGTCCGCGCAGCCCGGCGGCCAGCTCCCTCGCGGGCTCCGCGAGCTTCTTCGAGAGCGGCAGGACGGCCGCCTTGATCGGCGCGAGCGCCGGGTGCAATCGCATCACCGTCCGCTCCTCACCGTCCTCGAGCTCTTCTTGCGTATAGCCGGCCACGAGCAGCGCCAGCGTCGTGCGGTCGATCCCGACCGAGGTCTCGATGCACATCGGCATGAAGTGCTCCTTGGTCTGCTCGTCCGTCACCGCGAGATCCTTCCCGGAATACTCCGAGTGACGCGAGAGGTCCCAGTCGCCGCGATCGTGAATGCCCTCGATCTCCTGCCAGCCGAAGGGGAACAGGAACTCGATGTCATCCGCGGCATTCGCGTAGTGCGCCAGCTCGTCCGCTGCGTGGGGCCGCGTCCGGAGCAGGCTCTCGTCGAAGCCGAGATCCCGATGGAACTGCAGGCGCACCGCGCGCCAATGCTCGAACCACTTCTCGCGCTCACTCGGATGGCAGAAGAACTCCATCTCGGCCTGCTCGAACTCGCGCGAGCGGAACGTGAAGTTCCGAGGCGTGATCTCGTTGCGGAAGGCCTTGCCGATCTGCGCGATGCCGAAGGGCACCTTCTGGCGAGCGGCCTCGCGCACGCGCTTGAATCCCGAGAAGATCGGCTGGCAGGTCTCGGGTCGAAGATACGCGGTCGTTGCTTCGTCCACGGAGGCCCCGAGCTCCGTCCGCAGCATCAGGTTGAACTCGCGCGCTTCGGTCAGGTCACAGTCCGCGATCGCCCGCTTTCGGGGCGCCTCAGGACACCGCTCGCCCTCGATCTGGTCGGAACGGAAGCGCCGCTTGCAGGTTCGGCAGTCGACCATCGGGTCGCTGAAATTCTCGACGTGGCCGCTGGCTTCCCAGGTACGCGGATGCGAGATGATCGCGCTATCGACGCCGACCACGTCCTCGCGCTCGCGCACCATGCGGCGCCACCAGAACGCCTTCAGGTTGTTCTTGAGCTCGACGCCGAGCGGACCGTAGTCCCAGAAGCCGGCGATGCCGCCGTAGATCTCGCTCGCGGGATAGATGAAGCCGCGCGCTGCGCAAAGTGAGACCAGGGTCTCCATTGCAAGCGGATGGCGTTCGCGATCCTCTTCCGGAGAGGAAGCTTCAGAAGTCTTTTCGGTCATGTGTGATTTCGAGGACCCTGATGGAGGAGACGCTGGTAGGGGTCTTCCCACTTTGGAGTGTTTGAGCGGCGACTCGGGCCTTTTGCCTCACCCGGCTCGAGCCTTCGCCGGCGCGGGAACCATGGCCCCTTGCCCGCGCCCGATCGGGCACCACCCGCCCGGCTACACGGCGGGTGTCGTCCGGCTGCCAGGGCGGCCGAGTATCCCGTATTCCGCTCTCGAGGTCGAGGCTTCCTGGCACTCGCAGCGAACACAGGTCGCGGGCCGGGCGCTCGTCGCCAGGCGCCGGCAAGCATCGCGATCGGGAATCGGCTCCGGTAGGTTCTCGGTCAGCCGCTTCGGGAGTCGGTCGACCGAGGCCGCCCCGCGGTACGCTTCCGCGCTTCAACGCGCATTCCCATGCAATCGAAAGGCAGCTGCTGCCCATGGTCGAAATGTTTCAGCAAATCGGTGATGTCCTCGGCGTTGCGTGGGCCTATTTCGAGGACGAATCGGGACAGCTGACGGTTCCGGCGATGCTGCTGCTGGCGGCGCTCGCGATCGCCACCGCGGCGCGCTGCGCCATGGCCACGCTACCCGCCCGGCAGGCCGGGCTTTCGACCGTCGTGGCGTTCGGCGCGGGCGTCACGCTCGTGTTCGGCCTGGTCGGGCTCTACTTCCTCGCCCAGGTCGCTTCGGTCGGACTCGAATAGATCCGCCGGACGCGTCCCGCGATTCGAAGAGACCGGGCGCATCTACCCTCGATCGGGTGGCGAGCCAGCGGCCGCGCTCCCGGATACTTCGGCCTGAGGACGGACCACCGGGATCATCTCGTCGAGAAAGCGCTCGCTGCGAAGCTCGACGCCGACGTGGAAGCGCTGGAATCGAAAGACGACACGGGCCGCCTGCGCCAGCATCCGCGGGCTGAGCACGATCTGCTCGAGGGCATCTGCCGGACTCGCGAGTCCGGCATCGAGTCCACGCAGGGTACCGATCTCGATCGGCACCAGCCCGTCGAGCCGCGCGGCGCAGGCGGTGCACACGATCCCCCCGTCGGCCACGTGAAAGTGGACCCGATGATCCGGCGCGATCTCGTCACCAGCCACCCGACCACAACGCACGCAGCGACCGAACTCCGGCCGCAGCCCGAGCGCGTCGAGCGCCCGCAGCTCGAGAATCAGCCGCAGGGAGGCCGTCGGTCGGGCGCGTTCGAGAAGTGAGAAGCTCTCGACGGAGAAGCCGAAGAGACGCTCCGCCTCGGCCCCCACGATCCCTTCTGGCGACAGTCGATCGAGCATCTCCGCGAGAAAGCTCGCGAGCGCATAACGCCCGGGATCCGCGCGCAGCCCCAGGTACGGATCGACGAGCTTCGCGCGCTCGAGAAACGCCATCGTCGCGCGCGGCTTCACCCGCCCCTCGATCGCGAGGTGGTTGAAGGTGTCGAGCGTACCGGGGAAACGTCGATGACTCCGGCGCGCGGCCTTGGCGATGGCCGTCAAGCGCCCGCCATCAGAGGTCAGGAGATGCACGATCCGGTCGGACTCTCCGAAATCGACCGACCGAAGCAGGATCGCCTCGCATCGAATGGCTGGCACCGGCCCTCCTCAGCGGTCCGCGTCAGCGACAGCGGGTACACGGCCCACCTCGGAGTCCAGGGCTGGACTCCGCAGGTCGGCGCGAGGCGCTTCGAAGCCCAACGTCTCCAGACGGGTCCCCCGCGAAGGATCGATCTCGCCTGCCGGATCGACCTCGGCGCCCGTCGCCTCCGCCAACGAACGGACCGGATCGCGCCACACGATGACCTGGCGATCGGGATCGTCGGAGCCGGACCCGACGAGCACCCGCCAGCCCGCCTGCAACAACAACAGACCGAGAGCCGCCATCACGAGCAGTGAGATCGCAGCGAACCATTGCTTCGTGCGACGACCCGGCTGATGGCGCTCCCAGGCACCGACCGCGGGCTCCTTCAACATGCGCGAGATCGTGTCCTCGGCGTCCAGCCCGAGCGCCAGGGCGACGGTGCGCACGAACCCTCGCACGAAGCCATCCGTCTCGCCGTCGAACTCGCCGCGCTCGAGACGCTCGAGCGATCGCAACGGGATCCGCGTCAGGCTGCTCAGCTCTTCGACACTGATTCCCCTCAGCGTCCGCTGGCGGCGCAGGTACTCACCGATCGGTCTGGACTCAAAGGTCTCATCGGTCGAAGAGCGATCGCCGTCGGCCCTTACGGGCGGGCTCGACTCCGTTCCAGACTCGCCCGATGCGGATCGCCGCCCCGGTCCGGGGGCTGCGGCCGAGGGAGGCCTCGCGCCGGACGGACTGACTCCGTCGAGCGCGTTCTGCGCTGTCTCGTGATCGATCATGCCCACCCCACCGTCGCGGCAGAGTAGCAGCGGACGCGGCGCTCCGATCGCTCAGCGGAGCAGATCGAGATAGGCCTGGGATTGCGATCCCCAGTCGGCCTCCGGTGCGACCTTCGCGGCCGCAGCGAAATGCTCGACGGCCTTCGCGCGGTTTCCGAGCGCGACGTACAGCTCCCCGAGCCGGTAGTTGGCCTCGGCGTATCCGGAGGCCCCGAGCCGTCGGGCTTCCAGCGCCTTTTCGAGGTTCTTGATCGCGGCCAGGCGATGCCCCTCTTGAGCATCGAGGATGCCGAGATTCAGGAGGGCGGGGCTGTATCGGGGAAAGAAGTCGAGCGCGTCCTCGAAGTGCCTACGGGCCTCGGCCAGGCGGCCGAGCTTCATGAGCGCCCAGCCGCAATTGGAGAGCGGTCGCCAGGGCGTCGAGAAGGTCGGATCGATCGAGAGCGCTTCGCAGTGCGGGAGTGAATCTTCGTAGCGACCCATCTGCGAGAGCAGCGCCGAGAGGTTGAGCATCGCTTCCTGCTCGGTCTTCGAGTCGCCGCGCCGGCGCGCGATCGAGAGCGCGTCGTTCAGGTAGCCCTCGGCCTTGGCCGTCTGGCCCTTGCGTCGATACGCCTCACCGAGCCACAGATGCGTCTGGGGGTCGGAGGAGTCCATCGACATCGAGGCGAGCAGCTCGCGGATCGCCATGGCGGTCCGACCGCTCGACAGATAGTCGATCCCGAGGTCTCGCTTGGCCTGACTCTCCGGAACCACCGAGGAGTTGTCGGTCGAGTAGGTCGTTTGAATCGCGCAACCGCTCGACAGGAACACTGCGATCCCCGCCGCACCGATCGCGAACAGATGCTTCAGCCGCAGGCTCTCGTCGGTCTGGATGGTCATGTTGCTCTGATCCCCTGAGTTTCCGTCATCGTGCGAGGCGATTGCCTCAGAAGCTCGCGAGCAATCTCGCGAGCATGGAAACGCGCCGGCTGCCATCGCGTCCGCGATTCACCCGAACCAGCGGAATCCGGCCGAGCGCGGAGCCGGCGTCCCCGCTCGAAGTGGTCTCGTTCACGTCTTTCTCGGATCGTCCTGCCGACGACTCCAGATGACGAAACTTCGAAAGAGAAGGCTGCGAAGGGACGGGATCCATCCGAGCCGACCCGGGCTGGACGGCTGGCGCCACCCTCTTGCGCGGCTTGCGCCGAGGCCCCCCGTGTCCAGCCGCCTTCTCGCGAGCGGCCGCTGGGGCCGGCCTGCCAGCCGGCTCGGCGATGGGCGGCTTCGCCTCGACGAGCAGCTCGAAGGCCGTCCGCTCGTTGACCTCCTCCGCGAGATCCGAGGCCGACACCTCGAGGTCGAGATCGAGGTCCAGGTCCAGGTCGAGATGGAACTGATCTTCATCACCCGCGGCCAGATCGTCGAGGACCAGCTCGGGAAAGGCCTCCATCACCTCGATCGGCTCAGTGGCCTCGGCCGCCCCGGAGCCGGGTCGCGGCGGAAGCCCGTGCGCGTTGTCGGAGTCGACGGCCTCGATCCTCCGCTCCACGGAGGGAGTCGGCATCTCGAGCTCGCCCATCAGCCGTCCCCACAGCGCCGTCGCCTGGGACCGCCCCTGACCGGCCGTGCCTTCGGCCATCATGTCTTCGTCGAAGAGAAAGCCCATCCGCTCCGCCTCGGCGAGCGCTGGCTCGAGCACGGAGGACACGGCAACGTCGGGCTCGATCGATTCACGATTGCGGAAGACGGCGACCTGGCCCCCCTCGTTCGAGCGGATCCCGATGGCCACGCCGATCCCGCCCCACTCCTCTCCGAACACCACGATCGCGGCCCGCGCGGGCCCGACGGGCAGGAAGTCCACATTCAGGACCGGCGCGTTCAGGGCGGGCCTGAGCGCGAGAATACTGGCCTCAGAGAGCGGCAGCGGTTCGGAAAGACGGCGGAACATGTCCCTCCCATCGGCCGAATGCACAGAATCTTGAGCGTCACCGGTCGGCAGGCGCGGCCTGGAAACGACGGTGAGAGAAGCCATTTCCGGCTCCAGGATTCACTCGAAGACGGCGTTCGGAAGACCTTTCGCGCGGGCGCGAGCGGGATACAATCCCCGAAGGCCGGGGGATGAAAGGGCTCCTCGCCGGAGAGAAAAGCCCACGTCGTTCCGGATCGGCCGCCTTGCCCCGTCGTGACCCACCGGAGTCGAAGCAAGACCTTTCTCTCGCGTCGAGCGCGCCCCCAACTCGAGCTCGAGGCCTAGAGCATCATGCCCACGGAGCGGTGTTTCCCGAGATAGAAGGATTCATCCCGGTCGCTCCGACGCACCCGACGTTCGCCGAACCCGGCGGAGTCGCACACAGGCGAGACAGTCCAGCGTGACAGCCAACAATTCTGCGATGACCAAGCCTTCCGAACAACTCGAGAGCGTTGCCATTCGATTCGCCGGTGATTCGGGCGACGGAATGCAGCTCACCGGCGCGAAGTTCACGGACGAGACCGCTCTCGCCGGCAACGACCTGTCGACGTTCCCGGACTTTCCCGCCGAGATCCGCGCTCCTGCCGGCACGATGGCCGGGGTTTCGGGCTTCCAGATCCACTTCTCGAGCCACGACATCCATACGCCGGCCGACAAGCCGGATGTATTGATCGCGTTCAACCCGGCCGCGCTACGCGCGAACGTCGAGGACGTGCGGGCCGGGGGCATGGTGATCATCAATGTCGACTCGTTCAATCAGAAGGCGTTGACGCGAGCGGGCTATCAGGACGATCCGCTGCCCGATCTGCGAGAGCGATTCAATCTGGTCGAGATCCCCTTTACGACCCTCAACCGCGAGGCGCTCCAGGGGCTCGACCTCTCCCAACGCGAGATCGATCGCTGCAAGAACTTCTTCGCGCTAGGCGTGCTCTGCTGGCTCTACGGTCGTCCGATGGACGCCACCGAGCGCTGGCTCGGCGGCAAGTTCAAGGGCGACGTCCTCGAAGGCAATATCCGGACGCTGCGCGCCGGCCACGCCTTCGGTGAGACGACGGAGCTCTTTCCCGTCTCCTTCGTCGTACCGTCGGCCAAGATCGAGTCGGGCACCTACCGCAACATCACGGGCAACCAGGCGCTCGCCTGGGGCATCGTCGCCGCCGGTGTCCAGATGGACAAGGACATCTTCCTCGGCGCCTATCCGATCACCCCGGCCAGCGACGTCCTCCACGAGGTCGCCCGCTTCCGCCACTTCGGCGTCAAGACCTTCCAGGCCGAGGACGAGATCGCCGCGGTCTCCTCGACGATCGGTGCGGCCTTCGCAGGCCAGCTCGCCGTGACCTGCTCGAGCGGGCCCGGCTTCGTGCTGAAGCAGGAGGCGCTCGGGCTGGCGGTGATGGTCGAGCTTCCGCTGGTCGCGATCAACGTGCAGCGGGCGGGACCGTCGACGGGCTCGCCCACCAAGACCGAGCAGGGCGACCTGCTCGCCGTGCTCTTCGGCCGGCATTCGCAGAGCCCGATCCCCGTGATCGCCGCGAGCACGCCGGGCGACTGCTTCCACACGGCGCTCGAGGCCTTCCGGATGGCGGTCAAGTACATGACGCCCGTGATCGTGCTCTCGGACGGCTACATCGCGAACTCCGCCGAGCCCTGGCGGATTCCGGACGTCGAGTCTCTCGAGCGGATGGAGGTCAAGTACGCGGATCCGATCGAGGTGGGTGAGTTCAAGCCCTACTCGCGCGATCCGGAGACCCTCGCTCGCCCGTGGGCGATCCCGGGAACGCCCGGCCTCGAGCATCGCATCGGCGGCCTCACCAAGCAGGACGGCTCCGGCAACGTCAGCTACGACTCCGAAAACCACGGCAAGATGATCGAGCTGCGCAAGCAGAAGATCGAGCGCATCGCCGATTCGCTCCCGCCCGTCGAGGTGGACGGACCGGACAGCGGTGAGCTCCTGGTGATCGGCTGGGGCGGCACGAAGGGATCCATCACGGCTGCCGTCGAGGAGGTCCGAAAGGACGGCCTCGCGGTCTCGCAGGTACACCTCCGGCATCTGAACCCCTTCCCGAGTGATCTCGGCACGGTGCTGTCACGCTTCAAGAAGGTGCTGCTGCCGGAGCTCTCGGATGGACACCTCGCGATGCTGCTGCGCGCCAGATACCTGGTGGACGTCCAGGCGCTCAACAAGATCAAAGGCCAGCCCTTCAAGATTGCAGAGCTGACCGAGGCGATTCGAGAGCTCTACAAACGCTAGGCGGCTGGACCAGAAGCCCCGAGCACAGATCGATCGCGCCCGAACCTGCACGGCGCGCAGCCTAACAAGGTCCGACGAAACAGTCAGAAGGACCGAGGAGTAATGGATATGGCAGCCGATCCGGCAGTCAAGGTTTCCCGCAAAGACTTCGTTTCAGATCAGGACGTACGCTGGTGCCCCGGCTGCGGCGACTACTCGATTCTCGCCAACGTGCAGCGCGTCATGCCCGAGCTCGGCGTTCCGCGGGAGAACGTCGTCTTCGTCTCGGGCATCGGCTGCTCGAGCCGCTTCCCCTACTACATGAACACCTACGGCTTCCATACGATCCACGGCCGCGCGCCCGCCTTCGCCACGGGCATCAAGGTCAGCCGCCCCGAGCTCTCGGTGTGGATCGTGACGGGGGACGGGGACGGCCTCTCGATCGGTGGGAACCATCTCCTCCACACCATCCGCCGGAACATCGACACCCAGATCCTGCTCTTCAACAACAAGATCTACGGGCTGACCAAGGGCCAGTACTCCCCCACCTCGGACATCGGCACCAAGACCAAATCGACGCCCCAGGGCGCGATCGATCACCCCGTCGATCCGATCGCCTTCGCGATCGGCTGCGGAGCCACCTTCATCGCCCGGACCGTCGACGTCGACGCCAAGCACATGCAGCAGGTCCTGACCCGAGCGCACGAGCACAAGGGGACGGCCTTCGTCGAGATCCTCCAGAACTGCCCGGTCTTCAACGACGGCATCTGGGACGAGCTCCAGGACCGCAAGACGCGCGCCCAGTCGTCGCTCGTGCTGGAGCACGGCGAGCCGCTGGTCTTCGGCGCCCCCGGCGAGCGCAAGGGGATCGTCATGAATGGCGGCATCCCGAGCGTGATCGACCTCGCGGACGACGAGGATCCGGTCGCGCGGGGCGTCATCGTGCACGACGAACGAGCCGAAGCGCATTCCTATGCGGGCGTGCTGGCGACGCTTCAACGCCCCGACTTCCCGCTGCCCGTGGGCGTCTTCCGAGCCGTCGAGAAGACGACCTATGAAGACATGCTCCAGGAGCAGGTCGACTCCGCGAAGGCGGCTCGAGGCGAAGGCGATCTGAAGGCACTGCTGCACTCGGGCGACACCTGGCAGATCTAGACGCTCGCACGACCGCTTCGAATACAGGCCCTCTCGCTCCACTTCGCGAACCGCAGTTCGTCTCATGCTGGTCTGCCGGCGCCCTGTCGGCTTCCGCCAACTGGATGCTCGGCCTGAGCGTCCCGTTCCTCGTATACGAGTTCACGGGCTCGACCGCGATGCTCGGCCTGGCAGCGGTTGCCTCGAACGCCCCGGCGATCATCGCTTCTCCCCTCGGCGGCGTGTGGGCGGACCGTTATTCGAAGCGAGTGGTGTTGCTGATCAGCCTGGCTGTCCAGATCGCCCTCGCCTTCACGCTCTACGGCATCAGCCGCTCGGGTCAGGTCACGGTGCCGATCCTGCTCGGTCTCGCGGCCGCAATGGGCTTCGCTTCGCAGGTGAACCTGTCGGCCTATCAGGCGTTCGTCGCGGAGATCGTGTCTCCACGACAGATCGCTCGCGCCTACCGGCTGAACGCACTCCAGTTCAATGCCTCCCGAGCCATCGGCCCGGCCGTCGCCGGCTTCGTGCTCGCGCAATGGGGACCGACGGCGGCCTTCCTGATCAACGGCCTCGCCTATCTACCGCTCTTCGTCGTACTGATCTTCGTGCGACCGCGCGCACTCGACCGAGGTCCGTCCATGCGGATCGTCGCGGCGCTGATCGAAGGCGCGAAGGTCTCGTGGCAGGATCCCCGCCTGCGACTCGCGCTGATGACGGTCAGCTTCTCGTCGATCTTCGGGATGAGCGCGCAGGCGTTGATGGCGGGCCTCGCCAAGGACGTCTTCGGCGTCGGGGAGCAGGGGCTCGGCCTGCTGGTCTCGTCGATCGGCGTGGCGGCGGTGGTCACGGCGATCGCCACGGTCTGGCTGGCGGAGGACATGCTCCGGTCGACGATGGTGCGGGTCGGTCTGCTGGTCTACGGGCTGGGCATGTGGGTGGTCGCCGCCACCGATCTCTTCGTCTTCGGAATGATCGGATTCGCGATCACCGGCTTCGCACACGTGCTCGTGAACGTCTCGGTCACGACGTCCATTCAGGTGCACGTCTCTGAATCCCTGCGCGGCCGCGTGACTTCGCTGCAGCTGATGGGCATCATCGTCTCGATGCCGATCGGCGCGCAGCTGGGCGGCTTGCTCGCCGAGTCGATCGGGCTGTCCGCGGTCATCGGGGTCTACGGCACGGCCCTGATCCTGTATGCGACCTGGGGCCATCTGCAGATGAACGGCCTGCGCGCCCTCGACTGAGACGAAGAGGGCCGCCGCTGCGCTGTCGCAGGCGGCGGCCCGATCGTCCTCGTCTCCGGTCGCTGCGAGAGCGTGTCAGCCCTCGAGTCCCGGGGCGTGCTTCGCGAGCGTCTCGCCGATCTCGGCCGGCGACGGCGACACGGCCACGCCGTTCGCCTCGAGCGCCGCGATCTTGTCCGAGGCCTTGCCCTTTCCGCCGGCGATGATCGCGCCCGCATGACCCATGCGCTTGCCGGGCGGGGCGTTCTGACCGGCGATGAAGGCCGCGACCGGCTTGCTCATGTTCGACTTCACGAACTCGGCCGCCTCTTCCTCGGCCGAGCCACCGATCTCACCGATCATCACGACCGCCTTGGTGTCCGGGTCGTTCTCGAAGAGCGTCGAGCGCGTCGATGAAGTTGGTGCCGATCACCGGATCGCCGCCGATCCCGACGCAGCTCGACTGGCCGATTCCGAGCCGCGAGAGCTGATCGACCGCTTCGTAGGTCAGCGTGCCCGAGCGCGACACGACGCCGACCGGTCCCGGGCGGGTGATCTGCGCGGGCATGATGCCGATCCGGCACTGCTCGGGCGTCACGACGCCGGGACAGTTCGGACCGAGCAGCCGCGTCTTCGGCTCCGCGCAGCGCGGCCTTGGCGCGCGCCATGTCGATCACCGGGATGCCCTCCGTGATGCAGACCGTCAGCTCGAGCTCGTTCGTCGGCGGCCTCGAGGATCGCGTCCGCCGCGCCCGGCGGCGGCACGAAGATCACCGACGCGTTCGCGCCGGTCGCCTGCGACCGCCTCGCGGACCGTGTTGAAGATCGGGAAGCCGTCCATCTCGGTCCCACCCTTGCCCGGGTGGACACCGCCGACGACCTGCGTCCCGTACTCGACGCGAGAGGCCAGCGTGGAAGGTCCCCATGTTGCCCATGCCCTGGATGAGCAGCTTCGTGTTCTTGTCGCAGAGAATGGCCATGGCTCAGGCGGCTCCCTTCACGGCGGCGACGGCGAGCTCGCCGGCGTCCTTGAGCGTTTCGGCCGGAGTGATGTTGAGATCCGATGCCGGCGAGGATCGCGCGACCCTTCCTCCGCCTTCGTCCCCTGCAGCCGCACGACCAGCGGCACCTCGACGCCGAGCTCGGCCGCCGCCGCGACCACGCCTTCGGCGATCAGGTCGCAGCGCACGATGCCGCCGAAGATGTTCACGAGGATCGCGGTCACGTGCTCGTCGCGCAGGATCAGCTTGAAGGCTTCCTTCACCTTCTCCTTGTCGGCGCCGCCGCCCGCGTCGAGGAAGTTCGCCGGCTTGCCACCGCAGTAGTTGATCATGTCGAGGGTCGCCATCGCGAGCCCGGCGCCGTTCACCATGCAGCCGATGTTGCCGTCGAGACCGACGTAGGCGAGGTCGATCTCGTTGGCGGCGCGCTCGCGCTCGTCCTCTTCCTCCGGGATCGCGAAGCTCTGCGATGTCCGGGTGTCGGATAGAGCGCGTTGTCGTCGAAGTTCAGCTTGCCGTCGAGGGCAAGGAGATCGCCCTCGGCGGTCAGCACCAGCGGGTTGATCTCGACCTGCGAGCAGTCCTTCGACATGTAGAGATTGAAGAGCCCGCGCACGAAGGGCACGAACTTGGCGACCTGATCCTTGTCGAAGCCCAGCCGATAGCCGAGATCTGCGCACCTGGTAGTCCCGCAGCCCGACGTTCGGGTCGACGAGTGCCGTCAGGATCTTGTCGGGCGACTCCTCGGCGACGACCTCGATCTCCATGCCGCCCTCGGTCGAGGCGACGATCGCGAACTTCTCCTCCGCGCGATCGAAGAGGATCGCGAGATAGAGCTCGCTCTCGATGTTCGAGCCCGCCTCGACGTAGACCTTGCGGACGAGCTTGCCCTCGGGCGGCGTCTGCGGCGTATGCAGCGTCATCCCGAGGATCTCGCTGGCAGCCTTCTTGGCCTCGGCCGGAGACTTGGCGAGCTTCACGCCGCCGCCCTTGCCGCGGCCACCCGCATGCACCTGCGCCTTCACGACGACGACCGGCGTGCCGAGCTCCTTCGCCGCGCGCTCCGCCTCTTCGGGCGTCGTCGCGAGGAAGCCCTCGGGCACCGCCACCCCGAACTCCCGGAAGAGCTCCTTAGCCTGATACTCATGAACGTTCATTGGTTTCGATTCCTCTCGAAGAGTGAGATGACGAACGACGTTCCTCGCCGTCACGAGGGGCGTTCAGATTGCCGCGATTTCGAGGCCCGCGGACCAGTGCCCCGCAGACGACCTCCGGGTCGTCGAGGACGGCGGAGCAGGCCTCGAAGGCGCGGTGGCTGGGCGCTCCTACAGCTCGATCTGGGAGACGAGGGCTCGGACGTGTTCGACCGACGCATCGAACTCCGCCTGCTCCTGCGCGTTCAGCTCGACCTCGATGATCCGCTCGAGACCGCCCGCACCGACGACACACAGGGCACGCCCACGTAGAGACCGTCGACGCCGTACTCGCCCTTCGCAGAGGCAGGCACAGGCCAGCACGCGCTTCTTGTCCTTCAGGTAGGCCTCGGCCATCTCGAGCGCGGAGACCGCCGGCGACACGAAGGCCGAGCCGGTCTTGAGCAGCTCGACGACCTCGCCGCCCGCCTTCTTCGTGCGTTCGACGATCGCGTCGATGCGATCCTTCGGGATCATCGTCTCGATCGGGATGCCCGCGACCGTGCAGTACCGGACCAGCGGCACCATCGTGTCGCCGTGCCCACCGAGCACGAGCGCCGTCACGTCCTTCACGGACACGCCGAGCTCCCAGGCCACGAAGCTGCGGAAGCGGGTCGAGTCGAGCACGCCCGCCATGCCGATCACGCGATTCTTGGGGAAGCCCGAGACCTCCTTGAAGGTGTAGACCATCGCGTCGAGCGGATTCGAGATCACGATCACGAAGGCGTCGGGCGCGTTGTCGCGAACGCCCTCGGCGACCTGCTTCATGATCGTCAGATTCGTCTTCGAGCAGATCGTCGCGGCTCATGCCCGGGCTTGCGCGCGAGACCGGCCGTGATGATCACGACGTCGGCGCCGGCGATGCCCGCGTAGTCGTTCGCGCCGCGTGATCTTCGAGCATCGGTGCCGACCAGCGGCGCCCCTTCTGCCATGTCGAGCGCCTTGCCCTGGGGCAGGCCTTCGACGACGTCGAAGATGATGACGTCTCCGAGTTCGCGATAGGCGGCCTGCTCGGCGAGCACGCCGCCGATGTTGCCGCCACCGATCAAGGCGATCTTCGGCTTGGCCATGAGTCCCTCTCTGCTCGTTTCTGTTCGTTGCTTGCGACGAACGGCTGTCGTGAGATGGCCACGACGAAGCGCCGCAGCCGCTTGTTGAATCCAAAAGAAATCGAGTGCCGATCTCCTCGCTGCCCCTCCGGAGGTCAGCCAGGGCCGGCACTTCGCGAGCTAGTTCTTCTGCGGCGGCAGCTTGACGCGCAGCGAGAGCTCGTCGAGCTGTTCGGGGTCGACCGAAGACGGTGCCTCCATCAGCAGATCCTGTCCCGCGCTGGGTCTTCGGGAAGGCGATCACGTCACGTAGATTGTCGACCCCCGCGAGCTTCATCACCCAGCGATCGAAGCCGAAGGCGAAGCCGCCGTGCGGCGGCGCACCGGTCTCGAGCGCCTCGAGCATGAAGCCGAAGCTCTTCGTCCATCTCCGCTTCGCTGTAGCCCATGATGCCGAGGATCTTGCGCTGCACGTCGGCGCGATGATTGCGGAGGCTGCCGGAGCCGAGCTCGGTCCCGTTGAGCACGACGTCGTAGTGGGTCCCGCGCACCTTCTCCGGCGTCGCTGTCGAGCAGCGGGAGATCCTCTTCGACCGGCGCCACGAAGGGCTGATGCACGTAGCCGAGCTTTCCGTTCTCGTCCGGCTCGAGCAGCGGGAAGTCGACCACCAGCAGCGGGTCCCAGGCGCGCCCGTCGACGCGGCCCAGCCGCTCGCCAAGATCCTCACGCAGCCGAGACAGGATCGTATTGGCGCGGTCCTTCGCGTCGGCCTGGAAGAAGATCACCATCCCAGGCTCGGCCTCGCAGCGCTCGGAAATGGCTGCGAGCTCGGTCTCACCCAGGAACTTCGTGATCGGCGACTTCCAGGATCCGTCTTCCTCGACGCGAATCCAGCCGAGTCCCTTGGCCCCGAGCTCCTTGCGCACGAGCTTCTCGAGCCGATCGATCTCGCCGCGAGACAGCTCCTTGGCGTTCGGGATCGGCAGCGCCTTCACGATGCCGCCGCTCTCGGCGACGCCTCGGAAGGCCTTGAAGTCGCTCTTCAGAAAGACGTCGGTCAGGTCCTACGAGCTCGAGCAGGATTCGCGTGTCGGGTCGATCGCTGCCGTAGCGATCCATCGCCTCGGCGTAGGTGATGCGCTTGAAGGGCGCCTCGAGCTCGACGCCGCAGGCACGACAGCCGTCGACCGTCACCTTCTCGAGCACCGCGAGGATCTCCTCGACGCCCACGAAGGAGAGCTCGAGGTCGATCTGGGTGAACTCGAGCTGCCGATCGGCGCGCTGATCCTCGTCGCGAAAGCAGCGCGCGATCTGGTAGTAGCGGTCGCAGCCGGCGATCATGAAGAGCTGCTTCATGATCTGGGGCGACTGCGGCAGCGCGTAGAAGTCGCCGGCCTGGAGCCGGCTCGGCACCAGGAAGTCACGCGCGCCTTCGGGCGTCGCCCGCGCGAGCATCGGCGTCTCGATCTCCATGAAGTCCTGCTCGTTGAGCGACGCCCGCACCGCCTGGGACAGGTCGTGGCGCACCTGCAGCGCGCGCTGGAGCGGCGGCCTTCGCAGGTCGTGCAGCCGGTTCTTGAGCCGGACCTGCTCGTCGACGTCGATCTCTTCTTCGATCGCGAAGGGCGGCACCGTCGCGGCGTTGAGGATCCGCAGCTCGCGGACGTTCACCTCGATGGTGCCGGTCGGCATGTTCGGATTGATCGTCTCGTCGCTGCGGCGCTCGATCTCGCCCCGCACCATCAGCACCCACTCGCTTCGCAGATGATGCGCGCGCGAATGCGCCTCGGGAGCGGATTCCGGTCGGAACACGACCTGGACGATGCCGGTCTTGTCTCGCAGGTCGACGAAGATCACGCCTCCGTGATCACGGCGGCGATGCACCCAGCCCGCGAGGACGACCTCTTCACCCACCGACGCCGACATGATCTCGGCGCAGCGGAAGCTGCGTCGAAGCGATCCCATCCCATCGAGCGCGACGCTCTCCGTACTCATCAAAGCTCCCGAACGAGGCCGTTTGTTGGACGTGACGGTCCTTCTGCTCCCGGCCGCGCCCCTCTCATCCAGGGTCACGGGTCGGGTGCGAAGCAGGGCGCCTACGCCGGGGCGGGGACCTCGAGAGTTGGACGATCACCGATGACCGAGATGCACCGCCGACGGTCAGGATCGACCGTCGATCTTCATCCGGGAAGCATCATCAAGGGACCAGAGTGCGATGCGGGCGCGGGGAGCGCCGGGTGCGTGCATCGAACTGAGGGCGAATCGTTCGGGCGAGGTCTCCGAACCCAAAAAAACGTTGCGAAATCGGCGAGTTGGATAGCAACGCGACAGAATGCTGTCAATCGCCAACGGGGGTCGCGACAGCCCGAAGCAGCCGTGGACCGCGGCCTCGACGAAGTGCTGGCCGGATTCGGCGCAGATTCGCGAAGCGATCGGTGAGGCGAGCGCCCGCCTAGACGCCCAGTGGCAGATCGCTCGCCGAGGCGACCCGATTCCGGCCGTCGCTCTTCGCCCGGTACATCGCCTTGTCGGCGGCGTCGAGCAGGGGCTCGCGTGCCTCCCCGTGCATCGGGCAGGTGGCCACCCCGATCGAGATCGTGAGCTGCAGGCCACCCTCCCGCCCTGCCTCGAAGACGTGCGACTCGACGCGGCTGCGAATCCGCTCGGCGATCCTGAGCGCGACGTCATGCGGGGTATCGACGAGCAGGATCGTGAACTCGTCGCCGCCGTAGCGCGCCAGGGTGTCGACCTGCCGCACGCATTCTGCGAGCAGTCTCGAGAGCGCGCGCAGGGTATCGGAGCCGATCAGATGCCCGTAGCGATCGTTGACCTGCTTGAAACGGTCGAGATCCAGGAAGAGCACCGAGAGCGGATTGCCGTAGCGGGCCGCTCGCTGGATCTCGTTGTCGGCGGTCGCGAGCAGGTAGCGCGCGTTGTAGACGCCGGTCACGTCGTCGATGAAGGCGCGCTCCTTGGCGTGGTGGTATTGCTCGGCGGTGGTCAGCGCGGCGCTCGCGCGGCGCGCGATGGTCCGGGCCTTGGCGAGATCCGACGCGTCGAAGCGTCTGCCCTCGGACAGGATCCAGACGTGCCCCGCCTCGCGTTCCTCGCCTCGCAGCGGAACGGAGAGCAGAGCGCCGGGCGACTCGAGGCCGACCTGCCCGAGCACGTGATGCAGAGGGCCCCAGGGCACGACCCCGACCTCGCCCCGGCCCATGGTCGCCTCGAGCGACTTCTCCTCGATCAGGAACCGACTCAGCCGGTCCCGGGCCTCCTCGTCGAAGCCTCGCGCCGCCACGCCCGCGCCCTGGGGCGCCGGGCTGGGCGAGAAGAAGGCGATGCCTCGGCGACAACCGAGCTGCTCGAGCAGCAGCTCGAGCGTCATCGAGTAGAGCTTGCCCGGGTCGAGACACGCGCCCAGCGGCTCACAGGCTCGTTCGGTCTCGAGCTCGGCCGACAGCCCGGCCCGCTCACGCTCGGCCTCGAGGAGCTGAGCCACCACGATCGTCGCCATCGGCAACGCGTCGGCCTGACTCGTCGGCAGCCGGTAGGTCGCCAGATCGACCTCTTGTCCCTCCGGAAGCGCCGCCCCGGTATCCACCGACGGCACGACATCGGACATGGCGATCCGGACCATCGCCGCGCCCGGCCGATTCCAGTCCTCCCAGACGGGATCCGCGAGGATCCGGTCGGCCTCGGGCCCGACGCCGATCAGGATCAGATGCGGCGCGCCGGCCGAGCTGCGCGCGGCGAACTCGGCGTCCTCGAAGGCCGCGCAGGAAAAGCTCGCGGCCCGCCCCGCGGCAGCGAGTCCCGTCACCAGCGACGACACGATCCGGGAGGCCCCCTGCCCCACGAGCAGAACGGGGATCAAGGTCTGCTGATCCGGCTCGTGCATGGAGGGGTCCTTCCCGGGGGCTCGTCGCCGCCGCCATCGCCACGACGCAGGCAGGGTACCCGAATTATCGGACCGAAAGCCGATCCTCTTGAGCCGCGGGCGAGAGCAGCTGCCAGGTCTCCCCTGCGTCGAGGCTGCGCAGCAGCCGCCCATGCTCGCCGACGGCGAGTCCAACGCGACCGTCCGGGTCGAAGTCGACGGCACGAAGCGTCTCGAACACACCCTCGCTTGCGATGACCTCCTGGCGAGCCCAGTCCTGCAGACGATCATCGGAGCGCCAGACGCCGCCCTGCTGACCGACCGCGATCGCACGCCCTGCGACCAGCGCGACGTCGAGCAGGTCATAGGGCACGCCGACCTGGATCGGCTGCCAGCGCTGATCCACGCGATCGCTGCGGAGCCCACGCCCAGCAGCCGCGACCGCGATGCCCTGCTCCATCGAAGACATGGCCAGCGCACGCACCGCCACACGCTCCTGCGTCCGGATTCGCGCGCGCGCGCCGAGCGCCGTGCGGCCCACCCAGTAACGCGCCAGCACCGTGGGATCGTCATCCACGCGATCCACGTAGTCCCAGGGCGGTGCCGCCTGCATCTCGATCTGACTCGGGTCGACGCCCGCCGCCTCGAGCGCGAGCCGGAGCTCCTCGGTGCGAGCTTCGATCAGGGCGAAGAGCGTTCCGGGATCACTCGCATCGCCGATCTGATCGAGCTCCGCCGCGCTCAGCCCCGCCTCGATGCGCCATCGGATCTCGGCCTGCCGTGGGCGGGAGAGGACCGCCGCCGCGAGCCGCAGCGCGGCCTCTTCGGGAACCTCGACGCGCCCGAAGGCGAAATCGATCGGCTCGATGGCGATCGCGTCCGCGCTCTCGATGGTCTGCCAGGATTCGCCGGCGTCCGCGGTGAAGCGGATCTCGCGATCGATGCTCACACAGCGACCGGATCGATCCCCGACACATTCGATCGCGACCAGCGTCGGCGCGGGCTCCTCCGGCACGATCGGCTCGAGGGAGGCGCGCTCCCAGAGCGCACCACCGTCCCGCGTGCGAAGGCGAAGGCCTTCGGCTCCGACCAGGATCGCGCGCTCGTCGTCGACGACAGCGAGCGCCCGGAGATCGAGATCGGCGGCGCGGCCGGGCAGGCGCTGCCGACGCCAGCGTCGCCCAGCATCCTCGGTTTTCAGCACGACCCCGGGACCGAAGACCCAGCCCACCTCGGGACTCGCCATCGCAACGCCGCGCAACGCGTCGACTGCGGGCCTCGGAGCGAGAGCCCAGCTGCTCCCGGCATCCCGGGTCGTGAAGATCCGGCCATCCGACGCGAGCACGATCGCGAGCTCCGCGGCGGACACCGCGACGTCGACCAGGCGACCTGCCGGCCAGACCCGAGGCTCCGGCGCGATCTCCTCCGAAGCCTCTTCGCGACACCCCAGAGCGAGGACCAGCGCGCAAAAGACAACGGCACGGCTCGCCCGACCGACCCCTCGATCCTGCCCGATTGGCTTCATGACCCAGACGATACGGAGGTCCCTCGTCCGAGGCGAGGTCCGAGGCGAGGGCTCATCGACTCAGGCGTTGGCCATGGCGAGTCGCATGGAGGTCACGCGTCCGATGCTCGAGTCCTCGACGCAGATGACCTCGCCCCCCATCTGCGCCAGGCCGGTCTGGACGGATTCGGGCGGATGCCCCGTCGAACGGCGACGTTCGCTGTCCGGAATGTCGACGAGCGAAACGAGCACGCCCTTGGGCTGATCGCCGCCGATCGTGCGAGCGAGCAGCGTCAGGGGCTCCCCCTCCCTCGCCTCCTCGATGCGTTGCCGCACGAGCTGACTCAGGAGGCGTTCGAAGAGCACGGTCGTGCCGGCGACTCGCGGCAGGTTCGGGGGCATCAGAACCTCGAGGTCGATGCGATTCGAGGACTCGTTGATCAGTCGATCGGAGACCCGCAGGATCGAGTTTGCGACGTCGAAGCGACCCTGCTGGGTCTTGCCACCGCGAATCGCGACGGACAGCTCGCGCAGCCACCGCTGGGCCGACTCGACCGAATGCAGGCCCTGCTCGAGCAGGCGATGCTGCTCCGCAGGCAGCGCCCCACCCGCCTGCTCCGACAGAGAGCGCAGCGCCTGGAGGGCCTCGCTGATCGGGTCGCTCATCTCGTCCGCCAGACCGGCGAGATGTTCTTCGTTGGATTGCTCCTCGAGCAGCACCATCACCACGCCGACACGATCGTCCTCGGCCTCGATCGGTGAACACAGACCCGTGTAGGACGCACCGCCCTCCCGGATCTTGAGCCTGGCCGGCTGACCGCGCTGGAGGACGCCTGCGGTCGCGGTCAGCACGACCTCTCGTGCCCCGCCCCCGAAGACCAGGGCGAGCGGCTCGCCGACCGGATCGTCCCCATGACTGCAGAAGCGATCGCGGAAAGAGGAATTCGCGTACACGATGCATCCGTCGGGGTCGCCGACGAGGATCGGCGTGTCCAGGTAGCCGAGCAGTGAGATCTCTTCTGCCGCGCTCATGCTCCGTCCCACTCCAGGATGCCCGCTTGATGCATCCGGCAGATCGACCGGATCGCCTCGAAGCGATCCATTCCCGACACGGACACCAGATCGGCGAGCGGCGTCGAGCCATCCACCATCGACAGCAGAAAGCCCGCGCTCGGCGGCAGATTGCGGCCCTGTAGCTCGGCCGTCTCCCCCGCCATCCGTGGCACCTGGCTGAGGTCGCCCAGCTCGTCGCGGTAGCGCTGAAAGAGACTCGCGCGAAGCAGCTCCACCATCGCCTCGCCCTCGAGACTTCCGCCCGCCGGTGCGCTGGTCAGCAGCTCGAGGGCCGCTTCCTCGTTCTCCGCCCGCAGCAACCGACGCGCCTCCTCGATCAACGAAGAATCCCCCATGCGATGGGCACCACCCCGCGGCTTGGAGCGACGATCCGCATCACGCATGTAGTCGAGCGCTTCTTCGTTACCGGGATCGATCTGGAGCACTTCGTTCCAGAGCAGGAACGCGCGCGCGATGTCTCCGGTTCCGTAGAGCTCGAGCCCCTGCTGGAGCAGACTCGACACCTTCTGTTCGTTCGATTCCGCCATTCGGCGCGACCTCAGTCCTTCAGCTGGACCTCATAGAGATCGTGTTCCTGGATGATCTCGTCGATTTCGGTGTCGGAGAGCGTGCCGGTGGAGCTGACGGTGATGGACTGTTCCTTGCCCGTCGCCAGATCACGTGCCGAGACGCTCACGATGCCGTTGGCATCGATGTCGAAGCTGACCTCGATCTCCGGCTCGCCCTTGGGCGCAGGCCGGATTCCCGAGAGCACGAATTCGCCCAGCAGGTCGTTCTCCGCTGCGAGATCGCTCTCGCCCTGGAGCACGCGGATCTTCACTGCCGACTGATCGTCGCGCGTCGTCGTGAAGATGTGGCCCTTGCTGACCGGAACCGTCGTGTTCCGTTCGATCAGGCGTGCGAAATGTCCGCCGTAGGTCCCGATGCCGAGCGACAGCGGGGTCACGTCGAGCAGCAGCATGTCGTTGTCGTTGTCGAGCAGCGCCGCCGCCTGGACCGCCGCACCGAGACCGACGACCTCGTCCGGATTGACGCCCTTGTGCGGTCGCTTGCCGAAGTACTCGGTCACGCGACTCTGCACCAGCGGCATGCGCGTCTGCCCGCCCACCAGGACGATCTGATCGATGTCCTGCGCCTGCACGCCCGCGTCGATGCAGCACTGCTCGACGCTCTTCAGCGTGCCTTCGACGACGTCGTAGACGAGGCTCTCGAGCTTCTCGCGGGTCATTTCGTAGTTGAGATGGCGCGGTCCCTCGGAGTCGCTGGCGATGAAGGGGAGATTGATCTCGACGACGTCCCGCATCGACAGATCGCATTTGGCCTTCTCCGAGGCGTCCTTCAGGCGCTGGAGCGCCATCGTGTCCCCGCGAAGGTCCATGCCCTCGGTCTCTTCGAACCACTCGACCAGATGCTGCACGATGCGTCGGTCGAAGTCCTCGCCGCCGAGGAAGGTATTGCCGGAGGTCGCGAGCACCTCGATCACGCCGTCGCTCATCTCGAGGATCGAGATGTCGAAGGTGCCGCCGCCCAGATCGTAGACCGCGATCTTCTCGTCGCCCTTGCGATTCATGCCGTAGCTGAGCGCGGCGGCCGTCGGCTCGTTGATGATGCGCAGCACCTCGAGCCCGGCGATCTTGCCGGCGTCCTTGGTGCACTGCCGCTGGGTGTCGTTGAAGTAGGCGGGCACCGTGATCACGGCTTCCTGCACCGTCTCGGACAGGTACTCCTCGGCGACGCGCTTCATCTCGCGCAGGATGATTCCCGAGATCTCGGGACAGGTGAAGGTCTTGCCACCGATCTTGATGCGGGGATCCTCGTTGGGACCGCGCACGATCTCGTAGGGGCAGAGATCGATCGACTTCTGGACCTCGGGATCATCGAAGCGCCGCCCGATCAGTCGCTTGGCAGCGTAGACCGTGTTGCGTGCGTTCGTGATCGCCTGACGCTTGGCCAGATGACCGACGAGCCGCTTGCCGTCCTGCGAGATGCCGAACATCGAGGGGGTCGTCTTGTAACCACCCGAGTTCGGGATCACCGTCGCCTGGCCATTCTCCACGACCGCAACACACGAATTCGTCGTTCCGAGATCGATTCCGATCACCCGACTCATGACACTCCTCCTCGCGCCGCATCGTGCGCACCGATCCGCAAGGAGGCCAGCGCCCTCCGTGCATCCAAATCATTCTCGTCGTACTTGAGCGCTCGTTCGAACGCCTGCGAAGCCTTCTCCAGGTCTCCGCGATCCTTGTAGATCCGGCCCACCAGCGTGTGGCTGGCGGCATGCTCCGGATTTCGTTCGAGCAGGGTCTCGGCATATTCGAGCGCCGCGTCGAACTTGCCCAGTCGAAAGCAGACCCGCGCCGCCCGCTCGTTCAGCTCGGGGTCATGGGGCCGGTAGGGCAGGACGTCTTCGAGCAGCGTCAGCGCCTCGCGCAGGTCGCCGTCGCTCATGCGCTCGCTCGGCGCGGCCAGCAGCTTGCTCGCGCGTGCGCCAGCGGCGGCGATGCGCAGGCTGCCGAGGGCTTCCTTGAACTCGGTTCGACCGGGATCGAAGCTGATCGCGATGCGAATGCTGGCCTCGGCCTCTTGAAGGCGTCCGGCCTGCTGCGAAAACTGGGCCGCGCGAAAGATCTCGTCGGCGCGCGCGCGCCGATCGGCGATCGCCGCGTGATTGATCTTGAAAGGCATGCGCTGCTGCAGCCGCTCGAGCTTGGTGAGCGGGCGAGCCTTCTTCGGACCGGCTTCCGAAGCTCGCGCCCCCGCAGCCGGTGCAGTCGCCGCGTCCACGGCCGCAGCGGAGGCCGGCGGCGTATGGTTCTCGACCTTGCAGAGCTCCGGGTCGGAAAGGATTTCGTGCGCCTCGAGGACCTTCTTGAAGATCCGATTTAGACGGATGCCGTAGCTCCCGATGTTCTTGCGGAAATAACGGTCCGGGTGGAACTCCTTGGAGAGCTTGAAGTAGGCGCGCTTCACGGCCTTGGGCGGCGCTCCCTGCTCGATCCCCAGCAGCGCGTGATAGGGGCGCGAGAGTGATGCCTCGAACTCGAGGATGCGGCGCTGGACCTCCAGCGAGAGCTCGAGCTTCGCGTCGAGCGCGCTCTCGTCGATCGGCGGCGGCGAGAAGCTCTCCGCTGCATCGACTTCCGCTGAACCGGCCGCGTGAGGTCCCTTCGAGGCAGACGCGTCGGTCCTGCTTCGCTCGCCGTCCGAGGCCGGCGCCGCGCGCTTTGCGCCCGATGCCGAGCCCGCCACGACCTCGAGGACACCCTCGTCGATCCAGCGAGCCAGACAGGAGTCCACCTCCGCGGGCGGAATGCCCCCGATCTCGCGCAACAAACGCCAGGGCGTCGTGCCGTCGATCCGCGAAAGCAGGTATCCCTCCGCCGCACTCAGATCGAGTTGCGTCGCGTCTCGCCCGGGGGCCAGCGCGAGGACCTGCTCTTTTGGATCCCGGGTTTCGACCAAGACCAGACTCCACCTTCATTCGCAGGGGCTGCCCGACGGGGAGGCTCCCTCTGGTGTCTCTTCGGCCGGCAGACGCCGAACTTTGAGAAACCACGAACGAAGACGAAGAGTTTCACCAGATAAAGGCAAAGCCCTACCCGACTGGCCCCTGGGGGCCGGCGACAAAGAGCCGAGGGGGCCGGGTGAAACGGGCTAGCGGAGCAGCAGATGCTCCATGATGGCATTCTGGGCGTGCAGGCGATTCTCGGCCTGCTCGAAGACGATGCTCCGGGGGCCGTCGAGCACCTCGGCGGTGACCTCCTCGCCGCGATGGGCGGGCAGGCAATGCATCACGCGGGCATTGGTGGAGTGCGCGAGGAGCGCGTCGTTGACCTGGTAGTCGCGGAAGATCTTGCGCCGCATCACGGCCTCCTCCTCCTGCCCCATGCTCGTCCAGGTATCGGTGTAGACGAAATCCGCGCCGCGCACGGCAGCGACCGGATCCTCGGTCAGCTCGATCTGCGCACCGCTCGTCTCGGCGAGCGCGCGGGCGCGATCGCGGACGCGGACCGAGGGTCGATGACTCTCGGGCGTCGCGACGTTCAGCCGGAGCCCGAGGACCGCCGCCAGCAGGATCAACGAGTTGACGACGTTATTCCCGTCCCCGACATACGCGATCGTCGCCTCGGTCGGCTTCATGAACTCGGCGATGGTCACCAGGTCCGCCATCGCCTGGCAGGGATGAAGCAGGTCCGTGAGTCCGTTGATCACCGGGATCGATGCGTCGTGCGCGAGCTGCTCAACGAGCTCGTGGCTGTAGGTCCGCGCCATCAGGCAATCGACCCATCGCGACAGGGCTCGCGCGACATCGGAGGGAGACTCCCGCGTGCCGATGCCAATCTGTTCGGGCTTGAGCAGGATGCCGTGCCCGCCAAGCTGGGCGATGCCCGCTTCGAAGGTCACGTGCGTGCGCAGTGACGGCTTCTCGAAATACATCGCCAGGGTGCGGCCTTCGAGGGTGCGTGGACGATGACCGGCGCGATGCGCGCGCCGAAGACTCGCCGCGCGATCCGCCATCGACCACAGATCGTCCGCGTCCCAATCCGCCACACTCAAGAAATCCTTGGGCATCTCACTCCCTCACCCGTCGTCGCGCTCCCGCGCCGAACCTCGATCCGATCTGGCATGCCCCGCCACGGCAACGCGCTCGGCGTCCGGCCAGACCGCCGCCGGGCGCTCGCTCCTGATCGCCTGATCAGGGAACCAGCAGCGTCCCCACCCCTGCATCATCGCTGAAGATCTCGAGCAACACCGCGTGCTGGACACGACCGTCCACGACGTGCGTCCGCTTGACGCCACCCGAGAGCGCCTGGATGCAGCATTCCATCTTGGGAATCATGCCGCCCTTGATCGTGCCATTGCCGATCAGGCTGCGGCAGGTCTCGACCGAGACCTGGCTGATCAGCTCGTTGCGGGCGTCGAGTACGCCCTCCACGTCCGTCAGCAGGATGAGCTTCTCGGCACCGAGCGCAGCGGCGATCGCACCCGCGGCCTCGTCGGCGTTGACGTTGTAGCTGCGCCCCGATTCATCCACGCCGATCGGCGCGATGACCGGCACGAAGCCCGCATCCATCGCGGCCAGCAGGATATACGGATCGACGTGTGTCACCTCGCCCACGCGACCCAGATCCTTGCCGTCTATGCGCTTCTGCTTGACGCGCATCAGCCCCCCGTCGGAGCCCGTGAATCCGACGCCCTGACCACCGGCCTGCTGGACGAGCTCGACGATTTCGCGATTGATCGTGCCCCCGAGCACCATCTCGACGACTTCCATGGTCGCGTCGTCGGTGACACGCCGCCCTTCGATGAAGGTCGACTGGCGCCCCATCCGCTCGAGCGTCGCCGCGATCTGCGGCCCACCGCCGTGCACGATGACCGGGCGCAGGCCGATATGTTTGAGGAGCACCACGTCCGCCGCGAAGGACGCGCGAAGCTTCGCATCGACCATCGCGTGTCCGCCGTATTTGATCACGATCGTGCGACCGAGCAGACGCTGCATGTAGGGCAGCGCCTCCATCAAGACCTTCGCTTTATCGACGAGCTGCTTCATCGCTTCCGTTCACCGCCCGTGGCCGCGAATCGCGGCGGGCCGGTCCCTTCCGTATCCATGGACCCCATCGAGCCCCGAGTGTCGGCGGCCCGCTAGCCCCGCGACTGACGCCGCGCCTCTGCGACCTCTTCGATGCTCTGAAGCAGGCTACGGTACAGAAGGACGTTGCGAACGGCCGCCGAGAATGCCGCGGACAGGACCTCCGCCGTGCGCGGCGAAGCCGACCGGCCTTCCTCGAGGAAGACCCGCAGGATGCCCACTCGCTTCTCGCGCAACCGGATCGGCACGCAGAGCAACGGACGGGCCAGACCATCCGCGGGCGTGTCCAGCGCGGGGTCGAAGCGCCCGTCCGCCTCGGGCGAATCGACCGCCACCAGCTGACCGCTCTGGAGCACGCAGCCCGCGAGCCCGCGATCGACCGGAAGCTGCTCGCGATCCCCCACCAGACCGCCGTCCACCTCCGCTTCGCGCACGAGCTTGTCACCCTCCGGTGTCTTCAGGTAGAGCGACACCGGCGCGGCGCCGAGATGCTGCGCGACCGCGGCGAGAGCCCCGCGAAGCACGCGCTCGGGCTCGACGTCCGCCGCGATCGCTTCGCACACCGCACGGGCGACCTCGGCGTCGCCATCGACGGGCTGCGCCAGATCGAGACCGAACAAGCCCTCGGCGTCGGATTCGATCGCTGTCGCGAGCAGGCGCTCGACCTCCGGATCCGCGGCCAGGAATTCGGAGATCTGCATTCCCAGCAGCCGCAGCACGTTGGTCTCGTCGAGGGAGATCTCCTCGTCATCGCCTCCGGTCAGGCACAACACGCCGACCGGCACGCCGAGACACACGAGCGGCACCACCGCAAACGCATCGCCCTCGTATTCCCCGAATCCGCGCCCCGAGAACCGATCGTCGAGATCCACATCCGGCACGCACAAGACCGAGCCCTCGGCGAAACAGATTCCCGAAGCCCCCTCCCCCACCTTGCGTGCGGTCATCGTCTCCCGGTCGACGTTGGCTCCCCGCGTCGCCACCACCGACAGCCACTCGCGCTCGGGATCCGCCAGCATCAGAGACGCCCGCGTCGTCTGCAAGACCACGCTTGCCGAGTCCACGATTCCCTGCCGCAGGACGTCCACCCGCTCTTCGGGGGCCGCGAGGCGGACGAGCTGCGAAAGTCGCTCCATGCCCTCGACGAGCCGATCGATTCGTTCGCGAAGCCTTCGCTTCGAGGCGTTCGCTTCGTAGCCCTGAAGCGCGCGTCCGACCGCCAGCGTCAGCTCTTCGTCGTGCAGGGGCTTGGCCAGATAGTCGCTCGCACCGAGGCGAAGCGCTTCCAGCACGATCTCCTGGTCCGTCGAGGCGGAGAGCATGATGATCGAGAGATCGGGCCGCATCTCGCGGATCCGGGCGAGCACCTGGATTCCGTCCATGTCGGGCAAGCGCACGTCCAGCACCACGACGCCGATCAGGTCGTCGATCAGCTCGGCGAGGGCCTGCTTGCCCGTCGCCGCGCGCACGGTCTCGTACCCGGCCTCGCACAGGATCTCGTCGATCGCTTCGAGAAAGAAGATCTCGTCATCGACGATCAAGACGCGACTTCGCGCGTGACTCATATTCCACCCCCCACTGCGTCCGGGCGAATCACCCGACTCACAGAATGAACTGCGAGAGGTCCTGGTCGTCCAGGAGCTCTCCCAAGCGCTCGCGCACCAGCTCGGCGTCCACGACCACCGTCTGTTTGGACAGGTCCGGCGCGTCGAAGGACAGCTCTTCGAGCAGTCGCTCCATGACCGTGTGCAGCCGCCTCGCGCCGATGTCCGCCGTCCGTTCGTTGACGGTGGCCGCGACCTCGGCGATCGCCTCGATTCCGCCAGGCTCGAAGACGAGCTCGATCTCTTCGGTGGCCAGCAGCGCCGTGTACTGCCGAACCAGCGAATTCGTCGGCTCGGTCAGGATGCGCACGAGGTCTTCGCGTCCCAGACTCGACAGCTCGACGCGGATCGGAAAGCGCCCCTGAAGCTCGGGAATGAGATCCGAGGGCTTCGCCAGATGGAACGCACCCGCCGCCACGAAGAGGATGTGATCGGTCACGACGGGCCCGTGCTTGGTCTGCACGGTCGACCCCTCGACGATCGGAAGCAGGTCCCGCTGCACGCCTTCGCGAGACACGTCGGGTCCCTGACGCCCGCCGCTCCCGACGGCGACCTTGTCGATCTCGTCGATGAACACGATACCCGTGTCCTCGACGCGACGGATGGCCAGCTCCTTCACCTTGTCGGCGTCCACCAGCGCGATCGCCTCTTCCTGGATCAGCGCCTCGCGCGCCTCCGCGATCTTCATGCGTCGCCGCCGCGTCTGCTTCGGCATCATGCCGGAGAGCAGGTCCTCCAGCTGGAACCCCATCTCCTCGACGCCTTGCGGCGTCATGATCGACATCGAAGGCCCACCGGAATCATCGGTGAGCTCGAGCTCGACCTCGCGATCCTCGAGCTCCCCGAGCCGCAGCAGCTTGCGAAGCTTCTCGCGCGTCTCGTTCGTCTCGCCCTCCGGCGAGTCGGTGCCCGAGCCCACCCGACTCATCAGATCGGCGGGCGCGCCGGCGGGCGGCGGCAGCAGTGCATCGAGCAGCCGCTCCTCCGCGCGTTCCTCCGCCTTGGCGCGAACGGCCCGCTGCTCCTCTTCGCTCACGAGCTGGATGGCGAGCTCGGTGAGGTCCCGGATGATCGACTCGACGTCGCGGCCGACGTAGCCGACCTCGGTGAACTTCGAGGCCTCGACCTTGATGAAGGGGGCCTGGGCGAGCTTCGCGAGCCGGCGCGCGATCTCGGTCTTTCCGACCCCGGTCGCGCCGATCATGATGATGTTCTTGGGGGCGATCTCGTCGCGCAGCTCCTCGGGCACCTGCTGCCTGCGCCAGCGATTTCGCAGCGCGACGGCGACCGCCCGCTTGGCGTCGCGCTGACCGATCACGTAGCGATCGAGCTCGGACACGATCTCGCGCGGCGTAAAGAGTTGCGAGGCACTCAAGGCAGCGTCTCCATCGTGATGTTGTCGTTCGTGTAGATGCAGATCTCGGAGGCGATCTCGAGCGACGCGCGGGCGATCGCGGGCGCGTCGAGGCTCGTGTATCGAACCAGCGAACGGGCGGCGGCCAGGGCGTAGGAGCCGCCCGAGCCGATCGCGGCGACGCCGTCGTCCGGCTCGATCACGTCGCCGTTGCCCGAGACCATCAGCAGCGTCTCCGGGTCGCCCAGCAGGATCATCGCCTCGAGCTTGCGCAGCACGCGATCCGTGCGCCAGTCGCGGGCGAGCTCGACCGCCGCGCGGCGCACGTTGCCGGGATGGGTCTCGAACTTCCCTTCGAGTCGTTCGAGCAGCGTCAGCGCGTCCGCCACCCCGCCCGCGAAGCCCACGATCGCGCGCCCCTTGCCGACCCGGCGCACCTTCTCGGCACTCACCTTCATCACGGTCTCGCCGAGGGTCACCTG
This sequence comes from uncultured delta proteobacterium, assembly GCA_963698485.1. Classification (GTDB taxonomy): domain Bacteria; phylum Myxococcota_A; class UBA9160; order UBA9160; family UBA4427; genus UBA4427. Next base: position 64,896 of record CAVORA010000026.1, read on the forward strand.
GCCGTCTGCCGCCAACGCGATCTGGCCGTCGCGAATCACCGCCACCACCGTCGTCGATCGAGCCGCCCCGCCACCGGCCCTCCGGCCTCTTTTCCGATCCTGCTCTCTGCTCATCATCCGCCCGACTCTCTGGTTTGCTGGTCAGCGTCCGACCGCCCGCGACGCCTGCGCCCCCGTGCACCTTCCGCACGCGGATGCGCCCGATCATAGACGTCCCGCAGGTGCTCGATCGAGACCGCCGTGTATTTCTGCGTGGTCGACAGACTCGAATGCCCGAGCAGCTCCTGGATCTCTCGCAGGTCCGCACCCATGTCGAGGAGATGGGTGGCATAGCTGTGTCGGAGTCGATGCGGGTGGACGTGCTCGCCGAGATCCGCGCGCGTCGCCCGCTCGCCGAGAATCCGTCGCGCCTCGCGCGCCGCGAGCCGTCGAGGCTTCTCCTCCCGCCGCGCGCGCAGGGAGATGAAGAGCGGCTCGCTCATCAGGCCCGGATGACGCCTCACCTCGACCCAGGCAGCCAGCGCGCGGCGCGCCTGCTCTGGAATCGGCACGACCCGCTCCTTGCCGCCCTTGCCCATCACGCGGATCTCCTGGGCCCGCAGCTCGAGATCGCGCACGTCGAGTGCCACGAGCTCGCCGATCCGGATGCCGGTGCCGTAGAGCAGCTCGACGAGCGCGCGATCCCGCAGTCGCATCCAATCCGAACGGCGGGCGCGATCGCCGCCCTCCGGCGCCGGCTGATTCAGGACCCGCCGATCCTTCGTGATCAGCTGCTCGCAATCGTCGACCGAGAGCGGCCGGGGCAGTCGCTTCTCGAGCTTGGGCATGGGCAGCCCCGCGGTCGGGTCGTCCTCGCGCAGACCCTCGCGCACCAGCCAGCGAAAGAACGAGCGTACGGAGGCGAGCTTTCGCCCCAGCGTCGCGGGACTCCGGCGCCGATGAAGACTCGCCAGCCAGGCCCGCACGTGGTCTGCGTCGACGCGCGTGGGATCGATCTCGGAGCCCGTATGAACCGTCAGCTGGCGAACATCCGACTCGTAGGCGCGGCGTGTATTCGGAGAGAGGCCCCGCTCGATGCCGAGGTAGCGCCCGAAGTCGTCGATCGCCTGCGTCCAGTTCATGCGGCGCCCCCCTCGAAAACGAGCGTCTCGCCTGCCTCGCCCGGCCCCCCCGAGCAGACGCGCGCGCGATAGCCCGCAAGCGATTCGAGGGCGCGCTCCGCGAGCTTCTGGTTCTTCTCGCGCTTGGGCAGCTTCTTGCGCCGGCGACCGCCGCCTCCGTGCGTCACGGGAGCGCGCAGCTCTTCCGGCGAGAGCGGCGGGAAGAGTCCGTAGTTCACGTTCATCGGCTGAAAATGCTTGGCGTCCGCGTTCTGGAGATGCCGGAGCAGCGCCCCGTGTGCGGTCTCCGCCGGCGGCGCTTCGTAGGGCAAGCCCAGGCAATCGCGCGCGACGACGACGCCCGCGAGATAGCCGAGCGCGGCGGACTCGACGTAGCCCTCGACGCCCGCCATCTGACCGGCAAGATGAACGCCGGGGCTTGCGCGAAGCTGCAGGCGTTCGTCGAGCTGAACCGGTGCGTTCACGTAGGTGTTGCGATGGATCGATCCGAAGCGCGCGAAGATCGCGCCTTCGAGGCCCGGCAGCATCCGGAACAGCCGCTTCTGCTCGCCGACCCGGAGCTTCGTCTGGCAGCCGACGAGATTCCAGAGCGTGCCGCTGCGATCTTCCTGCCGCAGCTGGACGACCGCGTGCGGTCGACGTCCGGTGCGCGGGTCGACCAGTCCGACCGGCTTCATCGGCCCGTACGCCAGCGTGTCGCGTCCTCGCCGCGCCATCTCCTCGATCGGCAGACAGCCTTCGAAGTAGAGCGCCTTCTCGAAATCGTGCAGCGGAACGGTCTCGGCCTCGAGCAAGGCCGCGACGAAGGCTTCGTATTGCTCGCGCGAGAGCGGCACGTTCAGATAGTCGCCCTCCCCCTCTTCAGCCTCGTCGTAGCGCGAGGCTCGAAATACGATCTCCTGGTCGATCGAATCGAGATAGAGCGTGGGACTGATCGCGTCGTAGAAGTACAGGTACTCCTCGCCGAGCACCCGGCCGAGATCGGCCGCGAGCTCCGCATCCGTGAGCGGACCGGTCGCGAGGATCACCGGTCGGTCGTCCGGGATCCGCGTCACCCGTGTCCGCACGACCTCGATCCGGGGATGGGACTCGATGGCCTCCGTGATGCCGCGGGCAAAGCGAACCCGATCGACCGCCAGCGCCTTGCCGGCCGGCACCGCGGTCTCGTCGGCGACACGGATCACGAGCGACCCGAGCCGACGCATCTCTTCCTTGAGCAGCCCGACCGCATTGCCGAGCGTGTTGGCGCGCAGGGAGTTGCTGCAGACGAGCTCGGCGAAGTCCGGCGACGCATGGGCCGGGGAGAGCCGCTCCGGCTTCATATCGAAGAGGCGAACGCGCAGACCGCGTTCCGCGAGCTGCCAGGCCGCCTCCGATCCTGCCAATCCCGCGCCCACGACCGTGGCGGTGGCGGGCTCGATTCGACTCGTTCTGGATTCCAATCGCGGCTCCCGGATGCGGCGGGGTCGCGCACCGCACGTCGGCACGCCTCCCGAAGACGCCGCCCCTTCGTCCGGATGCCGGACAGCGACCACGAGGCGCGGTCCACCGGCAGGATCCGAACGCCTCGAGGCCCGAGAATCGCGAGCCAACGGGGCGGATGCATTCACCGAACGGGGGGATTCGCCGCTCTCCCCACCTGCCGAGCGTGCGAACTCCAGGAGCGTAGCCCACGACCACGCGATCTGTGGCCTCAACCCCAGCAGGCGTGAAATCGCCCATCGCGTTCCTCGACGACGCGCCCGGCCAGCTCGAGATCGAGCAATGCGCTCGCCAGCCGACCGGGATCGGGCTCGATCCTCATCATCAGCTCTTCCCGCGTGGCCGGGCCCGAATCGACGAGCTGCGCCAGGATTCGCGCCTCGAGGGTCTGTCTGCCGGGGGGCACCGAGGCCAGCGAATCGGCGGGCGGCGGATTCGCCACCGGGTCGGCGCCCTCTCTCGCCTCCGAGGCAGCGCGGGATCGATCCGCTTCCCTCGACCAGCTCGCGCCGAGATCCTCGATCACATCGGCGGCGTTCCGGATCGCGCGGGCTCCGTCGCGCAGGAGCTGATTGCTGCCCTCCGCGAAAGGGCCCTCGACGGGCCCCGGCACGACCCAGACCTCGCGCCCCTGGTTGGCCGCGTGCCGAACGGTGATCAGCGATCCGCTGCGGCGTCGCGCCTCGACGACGATGATCCCGAGGCTCGCGCCGCTGATGATGCGATTGCGAAGCGGAAAGAGCTCCCGTCGAGGCGGCGTTCCGAGAGGCATCTCGCTCAAGACTGCACCGCGCCGCGCGATCTCCGACGCAAGCTCACGATGCTCCGGGGGGTAGGTCTGATCGAGACCGCAGGCGAGCACCCCGACGGTTCGGCCGCCGGCGTCGAGCGCGCCACGATGGGCCTCGGCATCGATTCCCCGCGCCAGTCCGGAGACGATCGTGAACCCTCGACCGGCCAGCTCGCGAGCGATTCGCCGCGCGTGGGCACGGCCGCTTCGGGTCGCCGCCCGCGCGCCGATGATGGCGATCGCGGGCGCCGACAGGGCTGATACGCATCCGCGAACGAGCAGGACCGCCGGCGCATCCTCGAGCGCGGCCAGACCTTCCGGATAGGCCGGATCACCCACCGGCAGCACGCGTATGCCGAGAGCGACGAGCCGGTCGACGTAGTCCTGCGTCGGCTCCGGGCAGGCATGCCCGCGCTCGTGGGGGAGCCCGATCCTTCCGGAGAAGCCGAGGGCCTTCGCGGCACGCGTCTGCGACGCCGGTCCAGACTCGTCGGCCAGGCTCGCAAGGACCTGCGCGGGCGACTCGCCCCGCCGCAGTCGGGCGATGACGAATTCGGGCTCGAGCGCATGCCGAAGGTGAAGCCGCAACCAATCGGTCGCGGCGGCAGGATCGAGACCCGATGCGCGAGGCGCCTGCGGAGCAGTGGACGACGGCAGACCGCAGGCCACGGAAGACGTATCAGAGGAATCGATGGCTCACCTCGGCGGGACAGCGCGGGGCGCGACCCATCGAAGCACACAAGCGCGGCTTCGCCCCGAGCGGAACACGTGTTCACGGCCGATGGGAGCTGCCGGATCCGCCGAGCCCGCGGATCGCAACGCGTTCCATCGCGCTCGAAGATCCGGCGCCGCGTCGCATCGCGTTCCCAGACGCAGAACGGGCCCGCGCGTTGCCGCACGGGCCCGTGATCCAGCTGGTCTCCCGGCTCTTCGCCGCTCGCTGAGCTAACGCCCCGCGAGCTGCTCGACGATCGGGCGGACTCGATCCCCGATCTCGAGCTCGCGACTGGACTTCAGCACGAAGGCCACCGAGCTCTCCGCCTCGACCGATACGACGACGAGCGTTGCCACCCCGGTGTCCGGAGTCCGCACGTCGACCCGTCGCTCCCGCTCGTTGATGACCGATCCAGGGTCGAAGACCTCGAGCTCGCTGCCGACCTCCACGCCGTGGAACTCGCCGCGATTCAGGTACACGTAGCCACCGTCGGCCATGATGGTTCGCGAGGCGGGCAGGTAGACGATCTGCCCTTCGATCGCGTCGGGCGTCGTGCGAATCGTCACGCGACGCGAGAGCTTTTCGCGCGGCACCACCTGGGCGCCCCGCTCGATCTCTTCGTAGGACTGTCGGATCTCGCCGATCGAGGTTTCGCCCGTGAGCTCCTTGACCTCGACCCAGCCCAGACTCTCGACGTGATGGCCGAGCAGGCGATTGGTCTCGACGTCGCGCACCTCCTCCACGACACGGAAGATCGAGAATTGATCCCCGACCTCGACGTCTCCTTCCCCGATGCCCAGGAAGACCGGGTCACCGGCGGTGAGATAGGTTCGCTCCGAGGTGCTCTCGACGATGCTCGAGGCTCCGGCCAGCGTTTCGGCCGTCACGAATCCCATTCGCTCTCGGCTCGCCACCGTGATCTGTCGGTTCCCCGTGAGGCCCGTGGGCTCCTGCCCGGGAATCGCGACCGGGAACGCATCGAGGGTCGACGGCTCGTCTTCGGCACCATCGAGCGCGGCCAGCGGCGGAACGCTGTCTTCGACGGGAACGGGCTCGAAGTCGACCGCCACGCTGGTCTCTTCGACGACCGGATTGAGGAAGGATTCGGCCTCCGCATCGGTCACGACGCGCATCTCGTTGGCCGTGATCCAGATCTTGTCGCCCGGCAGGATGAGGTGCGGGTTCGCAATGTCGTCGTTGTCGGTCCAGACCGAAGGCCAGACCCACGGCGTCCCGAGATAGGCTGCCGAGATATCCCAGAGCGTGTCACCGCGAGTGACCGTGTGCAGCCGACCGCTGCGCCCCTGATCATCGACGCCGACGGGCCCGAGCACGACACCCGAAGCCGTGACACTCGGCGCAGTGCCCGCGTCCGGCGCGGTCGCCCTCGTGTCAACCGCGTCGGTCACTGCGGTCGCCTCGACCTGGGCCGGCTGTCCCGGGGCCGCCGGCTCCGCCGCGGCGGGCTCGAAGTCGGGATCGTCGAATTGATCCCAGGCGAGGTCGTCACCGCCCGCGCTCGGCGCCGCCGCCCCGGCAGCGGTATCCGGAGCCGACGCGTTCTGCGGAGCCTGCGCGAAACCCGTTGCGGGAAGCAGAAGAACCGTCGCAGCGACGGAAATTAGATGGCTGAGCCTCATGTGTTCCTCCATGGACCGTGCGGACCGGCTCGCTATCACGAGTCCGGCTGGAGGACGCCGCCCGGTCATGGGACGCACGTTCCCCTCCGGCGAACCTATCGGCCTGCACTGGGGAACTCTTGACTGTGAGGGCCAGCCGCCGGGCTCGGGGGCCCGGGGGGATCAGCAGGATTCCACGAGGTCGCGCGAGCCGTAGGCCGGGTCGCGCGAGCGCGTCAGGAGGCGGCTTCGAGGCGCTCGATGCGACGACGCGCCTCGATCGACCACTCGGGCTCATCGAACTCGATGCCCTGCTTCGAGGCCGCGTCGATCAGGCGCCGATAGAAGGAGAGCGTCTTGCGACTCGCCTCGAGCGCCTTGCCAGCCTCGCCGTTCTGCTCGTAGGCCTCGGCCAGATGGTTGTTCACGATGCCCTGGATCTCGAGCTTGTCGTCCGGGAACTGCTCCGCGGCCTCCTGCAGATACCCGATCGCGGCCGAGGGGACGCCTCGCTTGAGCAGCACCCAGCCGAGCGTATCCGCCGAGTTGCCATCGTCGGGCAGCTGCTCTTTCGCCTGCTGCGCGAGCTCGAGGGCTCGATCCAGATCACCGCCCGACTCGGCAATCATGTAGGCGAGGTTGTTCTTCGCCATCGCCAGATCGCCATTGAGCGAAATCGCCTTCTCGTAGGCACCCATCGCATCGGAATGCCGCCCGCTTCGCTCATAGGCCTGAGCCAGGCGAAACTGGAGGTCCGACGACTCCGGAACCGCCGCTGCCGCGCGCTCGATCACTTCCACGGCGCCCTCGAGATTGCCCTCGCGCAGGGCGAGATCAGCGAGCGCGAGCTGCGCCGTCACGTTTCGGGGCTCGACTTCGACCGCCTTCTGGAGTGCCGCCCTGGCCGCCTCGAGATCGCCGCTCAGGAGCTTGACCTCGGCATCCAGCTCGATGAGCTCCGAATCGTTTGGTTTGGCCTCCAGCGCGCGCCCGACCCGCGCGACGGATGCCGCGAGCTCGTTCCTGCTCTGGTCGATTGCGAGCAGAGCTCGAAGCACCTGCGGATTGCCGGGCGCGAGCTGATCGGCGCGGCGCAGCTTCGCGGCGCCCGCCTCGACGCGGTTGTAGGCGAGATCGAGTCGCCCGAGCGCGAAGAGCGCCGCCGCGTCCCGCTGCTCGTCGGGAATCTTCGAGATCTCTTCGTAGGCCTCGGGCGCGCGCCCAACCCGAATCAGGCTCTGTCCGACGACGATTCGAATCTCGCTGTCCAGGGGGCGATCGCGGAGATACATGCGACCCTGGTCGATCGCGAACTCGTGCTCGCCGAGCTGGGCGTAGACCTGAGTCAGCAGCTTCCGGGCCTCGTAGAGCTGGGGCTCGCTCTCGACCGCGCTCTCCAGCTCGACGCGCGCGCGCTTCAGATCACCGGAGGCGGCCAGCGTCGAGCCGAGGACGAAACGCGCCTGCCCCCAATTCGGCCGCGCCTGGAGCGTCGTCTCGAGCGAAGCCTTGGCCGCATCGAGATCCCCCTCCGCCAGCTCGATCTTGGCCTTCACGAAATGAGCCTCGGGGCTATCGGGATCGGCCGCGAGCACCTCGTCGACGATCGCCCGGCCGGCCATGGTGGTCTCGGCGTCCCCGTCCCGGAACCCGATGTCCACGAGCAGCTCGGCCTCCCGCAGCATCGCGGGGCGATTGTCGGGATCGGCCTTTCGAGCGGCGCGAGCCGCGGCCAGCGCGCCGTCCGTATCGCCCTGCTGTCCCAGGTAGGCCGACTGGATCAGCTGAGCCGCGGCATTGTCCGGCGCCTCCTCCGACGCGCGTCGGATCATCGCCCGCTCGTCCTCGGTCCGGCCCTCGATCCGGTAGAGGTTGGCCATCTGGTAGATCAGCTGGACCTTCGCCTCGCCCGTCGCGATGCCTTCCTCGAGCGTCGCGATCGCGTCCTCGAGGCTGCCGCGCTCGTACTGGATCATGGCCTTGAGCGTGTAGGCACCCTGGATGGCTTCGGGGCGCAGCACGTTGTAGAGGAGCGATGTCGTGCCCGTCTCGGCTTCACCCGCCTGTACGTCCGACTCCGCCGGCTTCTCGACCGGAGCTCGTTTCGCGAGCTCGATGATTCGTTCGAGAATGCGGTCGCCATCCGCCTTGCGGCTGCGATCGCGCAGGATCACGCGACCCAAAGCGGTCGCCGCGAGATAGCTCTCTTCGGTCTCGAGCAGCTTCTCGTAGGCCTCCTCGGCTTCCCCGAAGCGGCCCCGCCGCTCGTAGAATCCGCCCAGCAGGAAGCGGAAGGCTGCGGCGTCGGGATCGGCCTGCACCGCGGCGCGGAAGTCAGCCTCGGTGCCTTCGTAGTCTTCCCGATTCTCCCGAGCCTGCGCGCGCAGCGTAAATCCTCGCGGATTCGTCGGCTCGAGCTGGAGCACGGCTTCGGCCTGCTCGAGTGCGAGGTCGTAGTCGCCGATGGCCGCCGAGATCGTGCCGTACCGCAGTCGCGCCTCCACGTTCGTGGGATCGACGCGCACGGTCTCGGACATCTCCCAGTATGCTTCGCGCGGCTTGTTCACGCGCAGGTAGGCGAGCGAGAGCGCCTCGTGTGCGGCGGCGTTCTCGGGGTCCCGCTGCAACACGTTCTTGTATTCGATGATCGCCTCTTCGTCCTCGCCCTCTTCGACGTAGGCCTCACCCCGTTCGAGGAAGCTGGCGATCCGCTCGCTGTCGTCCTGGCACGCCAGAGCCGCCAGCGCGATCATGCCGATCGAGAGCATCAGCGAGGCGCGCTGCGAAAAGCCGAATCGAGGCACGGAGCCGATAGAGGTCACGCTGAATCCTTTTCATCTCACGGGGAGCCGCGGCCCGAGGGGACGTGCAGTGGCGGGAGAGAGTGCGCCATCCCCATGCACGCCGCCACAGGAGGCATAAGCGGGCCTCGAAGGAGAGGTCGCTCTGGAATCGGCCAGCCGGAACGTCCACCTGCGGGAGAACCGCAAACGGATCGGCCACGCCGAGGCAGGGAGATCCGGGGAGCCGGAGGCGATCTCAGGCCTCGCCGCAGCGCTCTGGGCGGGCCGTCAGCGAGACTCGTGACTCGAGGGAATCACGTAGCGCTTGCCCTCCTGGCCGAGCCAACCCGATTCCTTCAGCTGCTTGATCGCGCGCGTCACCGTCTCTCGTGACGTGCCGACCATGTCGGCGATCTGCTGATGCGTGAGCGCGGGCGTCATGCGTCGGCCGCTGCCCGCGGCATCGTCGCGGGCGATCCGTTCGAACAGGTTGCGCGTGCGCTCCTCGACTCCCTGGAAAGAGAGCGATCGCGCCTGCTCGTTCGTCTCCCGGAGGCGATTGGCGAGCTCTTCGATCACCGAGAGGGCGAGGTCCGGGCTCTGGCGAAGGAGGTCGATGAAGTCTCGCCTCGAGAGCGCGAGGAGAATGGACTCCTCGAGGGTCTTGACGCTGGCCGAACGGGTCTCGTTGCCAAGCAACGCCATGTCGCCGAAGAACGCTCCGGCCTCGAGGAAATTCATGATCTTCTCGCGACCGTCTTCGCTGGCCTTGGTGACCTTGGCCCGGCCAGAACGGATCACGTACATGTAGTCGCCGGGCAATCCCTCCTCGACGACCGTCGCGTTCTTCGGGAACCGTCGCTCGATCAGGTGCGTCGCGAGCTCCTCGAGATCGCTCTCCGAAACACGCCCGAAGAGCGGGATCGCCCGAAGCGAATCCAGTACATCCTTGCGCACCGTGCCAGTCTTGTTCATCGAGAACCTCATCGCCTTGCGGGCCCCTGTTCGCCGCGCGAAGCATCAACGGGTCCGGCAGTGTGATCACCGTACCCGGCATCGTACGTCTCAACCGGGTCTTCTCTTAGTGACCGATGTCACAAAGTGGAGACTCCGCGCAGGAAATTGCCCACGAGCCCTCTCTGGAGTCACCGCCCACCGGGCCCCAGAGCTCCCAGGCCAGTCTGCGCGCGGCAGGGTCTCGTGCTCAACGCCCGACGCCGAAATACCGGAAGCCCTCTGCGGCGATCCGAGCCGGATCGTAGATGTTGCGCATATCGACCATGCACGCCGAAGCCATCAATTTCTTCGCGTGTGAGAGGTCGAGCGCCCGGAACTCGTTCCACTCGGTCACGATCGTCATCACATCAGCGCCCGTCAGCGCCTCGTAGGCATCCTTGCACAGCACCAGCTCCGGAACCTCGAGGCCCGCCGCAGCCATGGCTGCGGGATCGTATGCCCGAATCCGAGCACCCCGCGCCAGCAGGCCGCGTGCGATCACCAGTGCCGGCGCCTCTCGGATGTCGTCCGTCTCCGGCTTGAAGGAAAGACCGAGCATCGCGACGGTCTTGCCCTCGACATCGCCGTCGAGAGCAGCCACGACCTTGTCGATCATGCGTTGCCGCTGACGCTCGTTGACGCGAATCGAGGCTTCCACGATCGCGAACTCATGCCCTAGATCGCGCGCGAATCGCGTCGCGGCCAACGTGTCCTTGGGAAAGCAGGAGCCACCGAAGCCCGGCCCCGCATGCAGGAACTTCTTGCCGATCCGTCGATCGAGACCCATGATCCGTGCGATCGCCTGGACGTCGCCGCCCACCGATTCGCATAACACGGACAGCTCGTTGATGAAGGAGATCTTCGTCGCGAGAAACGCGTTCGCCGCATATTTCGACAGCTCCGCGGTATGGATGTTGGTTTCGACGAAAGGCGTCTCGTTCAGATACAGCGGTCGGTAGAGGTCCTTGATGATCGCCAGTGCCTGCTCGTCGTCGCCATCGGTTCCGATGACGACGCGGTCGGGTCGCATGAAATCCCCGATCGCGGCTCCTTCGCGCAGGAATTCCGGATTCGAGGCCAGACTGAAGCGCACGCTCGCTCCGCGACGGTCCAGCTCCTCCTGGATACAGCTGCGAACGAGATCCGACGTTCCGACCGGCACCGTACTCTTGGTGATGATGACCTTGTAGCTTCCGATCCGGCGGCCGATCTCCCGCGCGACCGCCTCGACGAAGCTGAGGTCCGTGCTCCCGTCTTCGGCGGAGGGCGTTCCCACGGCGATGAAGATCACGAGTGCCTGGTCGATCGCCTCAGCGGCATCGGTCGTAAAGGAAAGACGCCCCCCTCGAACGTTTCGGACGACGATGTCCTCGAGTCCGGGCTCGTAGATCGGTATCTCTCCCCGCTCGAGCGCGGCAATCTTCTCCTCCGCCTGATCCACGCACGTGACGCGCACCCCGAACTCGGAGAAGCACGCTCCGGTCACGAGCCCGACATACCCCGTCCCGATCACCGTTACGTTCATCGCGTCGCCCTCGCGGCCGCCGGCCGCGGTTCATGCCCGCCCAATCGCACTGCCTGAATCCCTTCCATTCGGTCTGCTCCCTTGTCCATGCTCATGCGTCACGCTCCTCGCCGATCGGAATGGACGACTCGTCGATCTCGCTCGACTCGCCTGCTTCGCCATCCCGCGACCGATCGCCGAGTAGATCCAGAGAGAAGGCATCCAGATTGCGCAGCAAGCGGATCGTGACACCCACGACCGCTGCGAGGTAAAGGAACGCGATCCAGCCGTCGAGCTGCGAGAAGGAGACCGCGATCATGCAGAAGCAGCCCGTCAAGAAATACAGCATCAGGACCGCGCTCTTGTGTGACCCCTCCCGCTCGAGCAAGCGGTGATGCATATGCAATCGGTCGGGCGAAAAGACACCTCGGCCGCTGCGCAAACGGCGAACGATGGAGAGCAGCGTGTCCAGCAGCGGAATCGCGAGCGCGAGCAACGGCACGAGGAAGGCCAGCAGCGCGGTCTTCCGGTACCCCTCGAGCGCCAACACGGAGAGCCCGAAGCCGATCAGCAGCGATCCCGTATCCCCAAGAAAGATGCGCGCGGGCGGAAAATTGAAGGGCAGATAGCCGAGCAGCGCACCCATGATCGCGAGGCCGATCACGACACCCATCCATTGCCCCGCCTGCCAGCAGATGATCGTGAGCGTGGCCGCGATGATCGCGCCGATCCCGGACGACAGACCGTCGAGTCCATCGATCAGGTTCATCGCGTTCGTGACGCCCACGATCCAGAGCAGGGAGACCGGCCAAAGGATCAGCGGCGGCACATCGAGGGTCGTTCGCGAGATCGGATCGCTGAAGAGGTCGACCCGGAAGCCCGCGTGGATCGCGATCGAAGCCGCCGCGATCTGGAATACCAGCTTGACGATCGGCTTCACATCGAAGCGGTCGTCCCAGATCCCCACCAGCACGAGCAGCACGGCGCCGCCTCCGAAGCCGGCGGCACCCCTTGCGAGACGGGGCTCGTCCACGACCAGCAGCCCCACGATGATTCCCACCGCGCAGCCCATCCCGACCGCGAGCCCGCCCAACAGCGGCATCGAGTCCCGCCGACTCACCTTGCGTTCGTTCGGACGATCGACCGCACCGATCCCGCGCGCCAATCGAATCACGAGCGGCGTCGCAAGCGCCGCGACGCTCGAGGCGGCCAGCACGATCGCAATGGCGTGTAGGGGGTCCAATCAGGGGCTCCGGAGAATCAGCGCTTTCGCTGGGAATCGGGTCTCGCAGGCGAACTCACGACGCCTTCGGCCGAAGCCGACCCGCTATCGTCATTCCGCCGTCGCTCGCGGCCGGGCGACGATCGAGTGCCTAGTAGTATCCGTACTGCTCCCGACTCGCTTCGGAGCCATTGAGGACCAGGCCGACGACACGCCTTCGATCGAGGATGTCGAGCGCAGCCTGCACCTCTTCCTGGGGCGTCACACCAGCGCGCACGACCATCACGAGGCCATCGCATAGCTCCGAGATACTCTTCGCGTCGGGGAGTCCGAGACAGGCCGGAGTGTCGAGAATGACCCGGTCGTACCGGCCGGCGACCTCTTCGATCAGCTTGCGCATTTCGGGGGAGGCCAGCAGCTCCGAAGGATTCGATGGCACCGACCGAACCGGCAGGATGTCGAGATTCACGCCGTCGAGCTTCTGGATCGCCTCGTCGAGCGTTGCCTGATTGAGCAGGACCTCCGCGAGACCGACCTGCGGCTGCAAACCCAGAGTCCAGTGAATCTTCGGGCGGCGCAGGTCGCAGTCGATCAGGAGCACGCTGCGACCGACGCTCATCGCGGTCACCGTCGCGAGGTTCACTGAACACGTCGACTTGCCCTCTCCGGAGTTCGCGCTCGTGACAGCGAGCGTCTTGAGAGGACGCTGTGAAGCGAGCGAGTCGATTCGCCCGCGCAAGCTCCGATACTGCTCCGCGACGTAGGAGTCGGGCTGCAAGAGCGCGATTCGCCGCTTGTTGGCGTCGTTGGGCTCCTCGACTCCGCTCTGCCCTCGCCCGCCGAAGAGCCGCTCGAAGAATCCCGGCGACTTTGCCCGAGGAGGGGCCGGCGACGCGGCGCCTTCGAAAGGAACGGCGGCCGGCACAGGGCTGTCGACGCCGGTGGCCTTGCGTCTCCGCTCCTGCTCGGCGCGCTGCAGCGCCTCGTAATGCTTGGGCATGATCTCTCTCCCTGAACTCTCGACCCGGTCCGCCTAACGGCGAAACCGAAACATTCGACGCCGACTGCGTCGCTTCTTGGTTTTATCCTGGTCGCGTGCACTCCCAGGATCTTCGATCTCGTCCTTGGGAACGAGCCCGAGGTCATGCGCGACCTCGAGCACGTCGGCCGCACCGATCGTGCTCTGCTGCCGCGCGTATCCCAACAGCAACGCGCCATCGCAAAGGTTGTTGATCAGTCGCGGCGTCCCCTCAGTCAACCGATAGAGCTCGCGAACCGCCTTCTTGTTGAAGATGCCGCTCCCGGTATATCCAGCCTTCGAAAGGCGTCCGTTGATGTATTCGCTGATCTCGGTCTCGTCGAAGGGTCGAAGGTGATGGCGCAACGCGATCCTCTGACGCAGCTGCCGTAGCTCCGGCTGATCCACGAGCGCCTGGAGCTCAGGTTGCCCGACGAGCATGATCTGGATCAGCTTCGAGGTCGGTGTCTCCAGGTTGGAGAGCAGTCGGATCTCTTCGAGCATGTCGGTCGACAGGTTTTGCGCCTCATCGATGATCAACAGCACGCGCTCGTTCGCTGCCAGCTTCTCGATCAGATAATGATTCAGGGCCAGCAGGTACTCGGCCTTCGATTCACACGGCGGCCCCACCCCGAGCTCATCGAAGAGCACCCGAAAGAAGCCCATCGGATCGAGGCGCGGATTGAAGATGAACGCCGAGTTGGTCGTCGAGTCGAGCTGCCCGAGCAGCGCATGCAGAAGCGTCGTCTTGCCCGTACCGACCTCGCCGGTGAGCATCACGAAGCCCTTGCCCGAATTGACTGCGTACACGAGCGTCGCCAATCCCTCGCGATGCGCCTCACCCAGGTATAGAAACGAGGGGTCGGGAGTCATCTCGAAGGGCGCGCGAACCAGCCCGTAGTACTCGTTGTACATCGCCAGTCGTCCTCGCTACCCGCGCCCGATCCCGAAGGGCGCACGCGCCTCGGTGCCGGTCGTGGGCGCCTCGACCTCGGCTTCTGCCTCGATGGAGCCGCTTCCATTCACGATCAAGTAGGTCGCAATCCCCCCGAAAAGCACGAAGAGCACCACGGCGACCGCCGCGAGGGTTTCACGCAGAATTCGCCTCGATCGCGCCACGCGGTCGGACTCGAGCATGATGCGCGGGACCGACACGAGCACCGGAATACCCAGCGCAGCCTGCAGCTCGCTCGAGGTGTGAACGGACGAGTCCGAAACCTCCGCAGCCAGACCGACGCCGGCGCCGATCGCGAGCCCGAGAATCGCTCCGAGAGTCAAGAGGAGGATGCGGTTGGGCGAGCTCGGCTCGGGGGCGGGCTCCGCCGGCTCGAGGATCCGAAAACGCTCGCCCAGCTGACGCCGTTCCATGTCGGCCTGCACGGAGGCCTGTTGAAGCCGATTGCTGAAGTCCTGATAGCTGCGATAGAGGTGATCGTACTGACGGCCCAGCCCGTCCAGCTGCTCAGCCACGGTGGCGGTCGCCGCCAGCCGAGCCTCGAGGTCCGAAATCGTCTCGCGCAAGCGGTCGATGTCCTCGCGGGCGGCGGCCGCGCGGAGCTCGGCGCGCCCCTGCTCGGAGCGCGCATTCTGCTCGCCTAGCGATCGCGGCGCATCTTCGTCGCCCTCGGATGAGGCCAGCTGCGATTGGAGAAGATTGATCTCGGCCTCGACGCGCACGACGTCGGGATGTCGATTCGTGAATCCACGCGCCAGCAGACTTCCGCGCTCGATCTCGAGCGTCCGGAGGCGATGCCCCGGGCTCGCCGTGTCGCCTGGCGAGCTCATCGTGGACGCGGTCAGCGCCTGATTCTTCCAGTACGAGGCGTCGCTCTCGGCCGCCGACAGGATTCGCTGCGCATCCCGCAGGTCTCCCATCGCGAACTGAAGCATGCGCTGGTTGCTCTCGAACTCCTCCGGGAGGCTGCCCGCGTTCTCGGCCTTCACCGCGGAGATCGCCTTCTCCATCTCCGCGAGCTTCCCGCTCAGGGAAGAGATCTCGTCGCGCATGAAGTCGAGGCTCTTCGCCGTGATGCCGGTCCGTGCCGCGATGTTCGCATCGATGAAGTCGTTGGCGATCTTCTGCGCGACGGCAGCGGCGACTCTCTTGTCCTCGTGCCGGAAGACGATCCGGAAGGTGTTGAACTTGAGATCGCGCTTGCGCTGCCCCTCCTCGAGCTCGCTCAAGACGGGCACGACGTTCACGTAGGAGCGCATCAAGTCCACCAGCTCCGAGCGCTGCATGTCCTTGCTCTCTTCCTTGTAGAGATCCATGTCCGTGATGATCTTCGACAGTCGCGCGCGGCTGAGGATCTCCGCCGTCATCAGACCCAGCCGTTCGTTCAGGTCGCTCTGCCGAACGCCGGAGTTGACGAGCTCCTCGTCCACCGATTGCGGCTCGACCAGGATCATGGCCGAAGACGTATAGAGATTCGGAAGCGCCATCACGACCCAGAAGGTCACGAGGATGACGCCTCCCGCGATCATTGCGATGAGCTTCCCGCGACGCCGCGCGAGACCGAAGAAGTCGATGATTTGATTGCCTTGCTCGATATTCATTGATTCACCAGGGGCTAGAAGACGATCGGGTCGAAGGTGTAACGAAGGGCGATCCAGCCGATCAGGGTCTCGGTTCTCGGATCCTCGCCAGGCCGTTTCTGGATCTGGATCCGATAGTTGAGCCGAGCCTGGACGTCGATCCGCGGCGTGATCGCCCGGGTGACGACTCCGAGGATCTGATAACGCGTGAACCGATCGTCATTGGCCCCGATCAGGTCATTGGCGATCTGCTCTCGACGGTTCCAGCCACCGACGAGCCTCAAATCCCAATCGCGATCGAATCGGTAGAACGCCTCCACCGACACGTCGTCGACGATCTGCGAGTTCACCGTGTTGCCACCGCCGGTCTCGAAGCGCGTGTACGCGAGCCTGAGATCGCCCTTGCGGAAGGCCTTGTGCCCGGAGATCGCGGCGAACCAGGAGAGGTCATTCGATCGGGAGGTCGTCGGCGTCAAGAACGGATTGGTCGGCTCGACGTCCTGCTCCGTGTCGATCCAAGAGGGACCGGCCTGGACGGCCACGTCGATCGTCTTGGTCAGCTGACGCTGGAGCGAGAACGAGACGTCGACCGTTCGAGAGGTGCTGCGGATCTCGGCGAGGACCTGACCTGCGGAGCTCGTCTGGTTGATCTTCGAATCGCGATAGCGAAGTGAGCCCGTCATCCCCACCGAGGTCAATTCGTCGAGGGCCAGGCTCAGGCCGGCCGAGCCCGAATGAGCCCGCGAATCCGAGACGTCGCGCCGGCTGAAGTCGAGGTCGTCGAAGCGATAGTCGAGACGCCCGGAGAGCGCCTGCGTCAGGCTCTTTGCGTAGTAGGCGTTCGCGCGCCCTCGGCTCAGCCGCTGTCGAATGCCCGGCTCGAGTGGCGGATCCGGGACCGGTCCGACGTCGAGGAACTCTTCGCCGACCTGGCGGGTATTGGTGTAGAAGCCGTTCAATCCGACGGTCTGGGTCGGAGTCGCTCGCCAGTCCAGGTTGCCCCGGGCATTGTGATCCCAGCCGTCCAGCTCGGAGTTCTCGAAGAACTTCTCGAGGGAGGGCTGATAGCGGAAGTCATAGAGGAGCTCCTTCGTCTGGTTCTCGCGCAGCGTCAAACGCGGCGCGAGCTCCCAGAAGCCGTCCGATCGACGGCCGCCGGCGGATACCTGCGACCGCTGCGTGGCGTTGTCCGTCCCGCCGAGACGATTCTCGACGAAGAGTGACAACTCCGCGGCGTCTGTCGATGTCGATGCCAACATCAAGACCATTCCCATGACTGCGCAGATCTGCGCGCGAAACATTCGGCGCCTCTGCTATTCCGGTACGACAACCGTGTCTCCCGGCCGAAGCAGGAGGTTCGATTCTGGCGCCTTGCCCGACGCGAAGGCGCCGAAGCTGAAGACGTACTCGATCGTCTCGTTTCCGTTCTTGCGAAGGATCTTGATGCGATCCCTCTTGGCCCAGGCGTTGAAGCCGCCCATCGTCGCGATCGCTTCCACGACCCTCATCTGACGCGTCAGAGGGATCTGGCCCGAACGGGCGACGCCACCGACGACCGTGACCGTGTGGCTATTGGTCTGCTGGACGATGACCGTCACGTCCGGAGCAGTGACGTATTCGGCGAGTGCCTCGGTCAGGACTTCCTTGAGCTCCTGCGGCGTGAGCCCTTCCGCCTGGACGTCATCCACGAGCGGGACGGAGATCTTCCCATCTCGACGAACCGGGACCTCGACGGACAGCTCCGGATTGCGCCAGACCACGATCTTCAGGACATCGGGAATCCCGATGACGTACGCCTCGCGCTCTCCCGCCGGTGGCTCCGGCGGAGGGGTAGCGCCCTTGCCGGCGCAGCCCATGCTGAGCAGGACCATCGCCGCGAGGGCAATTCGTCGAGGGTGTTTGAAGAGGCGAATCATTCTGGATCTCCGGTCGAAATCGATAAAGTGAAGGGAGGAAAACGACAGCGGCGCCTATCGGCCTTCGCTGAGTCCGTTCTCCTTCATCTTGTAGAGCAGGGCCTTGTAGCTGATCTGCAAACGCTCGGCTGCTTCCTTGCGGTTCCAGCGAGTCATGCCTAGCACCCGCTCTATGACCTTCTTCTCGGCGATCTGGGAGGCTCGCTTCGAGATCGCCTTCAGGTCGAGATCCCGGCCGTTCGTGAAGTCTGCGCCGAGCGCCGCGAGATCCAGCTCCTCGGCGTCCCCCTCGTTGGTCGGGACGGGCTCACGCTGGCTGATTTCCTGGAGCACGGCCTGCTCGTTCCCGAGCACGACCATGCGTTTGATCATGTTCTCGAGCTCGCGGACGTTGCCGGGCCAGTGATATCCCATGAGCAGCTGCATGGTGTCGTCGGAGAGCTTCTCGACGCTCTTGTTGTACTGCTCGTTGTACATCCGCAGGAAATGCTCGACGAGCAGTGGCACCGCGTCGATCCGCTCACGAAGAGGCGGAATCAGGATCGTGACGACGTTCAGCCGGTAGTAGAGGTCCTCGCGGAACTCTCCGTTCCTGACCGCTTCCTCGAGATTCCGGTTGGTCGCCGCAATGATCCGGGTATCGACGTGCACGTCACTCTCGCCGCCGAGGCGCGAGAACTCGCCGTCCTGCAGCACCTGCAGGAGCTTCGCCTGGAGACCGGGAGCCATCTCGCTGATCTCGTCGAGAAAGATCGTGCCCTGATTGGCGTACTCGAATTTGCCGAGCTTGCGCTTCTGCGCGCCGGTGAAGGCACCCTTCTCGAAGCCGAAGAGCTCGCTCTCCAGAAGCTCGGAGGGGAGCGCCGCGCAGTTGACCTTGACGAAAGGCCGGCTTCGTCGATTGCCGAGCTGGAAGAGCGCTCGCGCGACGACCTCCTTGCCGGTGCCGCTCTCGCCTCGAACGAGGACGGTGATGTCGGTGTCGGCGACCTGCTCGATGATCTCGCGCACTTCGAGCATCTTCGGGTTGTCGCCGCCGAGCAGCAGACCGTCGACCTCGCTGCGCATGCGACCTCGCAGGCTGATGACCTCTTCCTCGAGCGCGCGGTTCTCGAGCGCCTTGTCGAAGGCGAGCTCCAGCTCCTCGACCTCGAAGGGCTTGCGAAGGAAATCCGAGGCACCGAGACGCATCGCTTCCACGATCGTGCGCGCCTGACCTTGCCCGGACAGCATCACGACCGGCACGTTCGGCAGGCGCTCCTTGATCCGACGCAACGTCTCGAGACCGTCGATTCCGGGCAGGATCGCGTCGAGGGTGATCAGATCGGGACGCGTGCGGTCGAGCTCGGCGAGCGCGGTCTCGCCATCGACCGCAGTCTCGACGCCGTAGCCCCGCCGGCTGGCGAGCGATTCCAGGTATTCTCGGATTCCGGGATCGTCATCGATCACGAGAACCGTCGCGCGTTCACTCATCGATGTCTTCGAGCTCCCAGCGAGGTAGAACGGTGAATCGTTTTCGCCACATTTCTTCAACCACTCGGGACCGCCTCACTGCGCTGCAGCCAAACTTCGTTCGAAAAAGGCGCTCGCGGGCCCCCTACCACCAGGTAGTGTCCCGAAGGTAGCCATAGGTGGACCGGCTTTTCGTCACAATGGGGAAAAGAATTCCAAATCTGGATACTTGCGGCCCCAATAGGAAAACCTGTTCCTTCATCGGCGACCGCGGGTCGAGCTTTTGGAGGAATTCCCTGGGAGCCCGAATCAGCTCAGGCCTTCCCCCTGGGCGAACCGTCGATCCTTTCCCCGAGGAGATCGGCACGACGCCCTCAGCGGAAGGGGCGGGCGCCCCGCTCGGGATGCTCTCGGGATGCTAAAGAAGGAGCTTCGAAGGCCCGAAGCTCCCCGAAGGACCGCGCTCCGGCGGCGCGAACGAAGCCAGCGAAAACTGCGTCAAAGTCCGGGCAGTCTCGCGGACGCCCCAGGAAGACGAGCATGACCTCCCCCGACCTCCCCGCCCCTCCTGAACCGATTCGGATCCTCGCCGTGGCGGGCGCGCGGCCGAACTTCATGAAGATCGCGCCCCTGATGCACGAGTTCGCGCGCCGATCCGACCGCTTCGCGCCCATCCTCGTGCATACCGGCCAGCACTACGACCAGGCGATGTCCGATTCCTTCTTCCGCGACCTCGGCATTCCCGAGCCGGACGTGAACCTCGGCGTCGGCTCGGGAACCCACGGGCAACAGACGGCGCAGGTGCTCATCAAGATCGAAGAGCTGCTGATCGACCGCCGGCCCCACGCCGTACTGGTCGTCGGAGATGTGAATTCAACCCTGGCGGCCACGCTGGCTGCGGTCAAGCTCGACATCCCGGTCGCTCACGTCGAGGCCGGGCTGCGCTCCTGGGATCGGAAGATGCCGGAGGAGATCAATCGCGTCCTGACCGACTCTGTCTCCCAATGGCTCTTCACGACCGAACCCTCGGCGGAGCAGAACCTGCTCCGCGAAGGCATCCCGGCCGACAAGATCCACTTCGTGGGCAACGTCATGATCGACACGCTGATGGCCCACAAGCAGCGCGCGCTCGAGCTCGACACGGTCGAGCGACTGGGGCTCTCACCCGGGGGCTATGCAGTGCTGACTCTGCACCGACCCAGCAACGTCGATTCCGCCGATCAGCTGCGGCGCCTCTTCGAGGTTCTCGGACGCCTGAACAAAGAGCTACCCGTCGTTTTTCCGGTGCATCCGAGAACAGCCAAGGCGATCGAGAAGAATCTCGGCGGAATGAAACCCGATTTACATTTGACCGATCCTCTGGGCTATCTCGACTTCCTGCGACTCCTGACGGACGCGCAGATGGTGCTCACCGACTCGGGCGGAATTCAGGAAGAAACCACGGCGCTGGGCGTTCCTTGCCTTACACTGCGCGACAGCACGGAGCGGCCCGTCACGGTGACCGAAGGAACCAACGAGATCGTCGGTACGGATCCCGCGGCGATCGAAGCGGCGATCGAGGCATTGCGGCGAAGACCGAAGCCGACGGAGTTCCGACGTCCCGCGCTCTGGGACGGAGCCGCCGCAGCGCGTATCGTCGACATCCTCGAGCGCGATCTGGCGAAAGCCGATACACCAAAGGACGCGCACGGCGCGTAATCCATGACAAGCGCAACGACCACGACGACCGACGCTCCTTCGACGCAGGGACCGAGCCAGGACCCGTCTGCGAAGACGGAACGCCGAACCGCCGTCTATGTGACGTGCGGCTTCATCGTCGCTCTGTTCGGAATCTACTTCCCCATCCTTCGCAACATGGTCCATCACTGGAGCGTCGTCGAGGATTACCAGCACGGCTTCATCGTCGCCCCACTCGCGCTCTTCTTCGCCTACGAACGTCGCTGGGACCTCGAAGCAGCGCGCATCAAGGGCTCCTGGCTCGGCCTGATCCCGCTGCTGATCGGCCTGACCTCGCTCACGATCGGACGCCTCGGCACGGAGCTGATGACGATGCGCGCCGGCTTCGTCTTCACACTGATCGGCCTGGTCCTGCTGCTGCTCGGTCGGGAGATCTTCAAGATCCTCGCCTTCCCGCTCTTCTTCCTGTTCCTGATGGTCCCGCTTCCGCAATCCCTGGTGAATACCGTCGCCTTCCCTCTCCAGCTGATCGCGGCGCGCTTCGCGGTCTTCAGCCTCCAGGAGCTGGGGATTCCCGCGCTCGTCGAGGGCAACATCATCCACCTCGCGCATACCGAGCTCTTCGTGCACGAGGCCTGCTCTGGATTGCGAAGCCTGATGGCGCTGATCACGCTGGGCGTCGTGTTCGCGCATTTCTTCAAGCGCGGCGTCCTCTGGATCCAGGTCCTGCTCGTCGCGTCCACCATCCCCATCGCGATCTTCGTGAACGCCTTTCGCGTCGCGCTCACGGGATACCTGGCGCATCATTTCGGCGAGGAAGCGGCCGGCGGACCGGTCCATGACTTCCAGGGCATCATCACCTTCGGCATGGCCTTCTTCCTGCTGCTCGGAGAGGGTCGCCTGATCGAAGTCGTGCTCGGTTTCAGGAAGCCGCCGTCGAGCAGCCGAGCCGAAGGGGAAAGCGCCAAGACGGGGGCGATCTCATGAACAGCAAGATGGTCGCGGCCGCAATCCTGATCCTCGCCCTGAACGGCTATGTCTACTGGTATCTCGGAAGCGAGGAAGTCATCCCCGCGCGCGAGCATTTCGCGACCTTCCCGAACGAGTTCGGAGCATGGCAATGCGCGCGTCGCGAGACACTCGACGGCAAGACGCTCAAGAACCTCCAGGTCACCGACTACATCTCGTGCAACTACTTCAAGCCGCGGACCACCACCGCCGCACACCTCTACATCGGCTACCACGAGCGACAGACCCGGGATCGGGACTCTGGCGCAGCGACTGCCATTCACCCCCCGGAGCACTGCCTGCCTGGGAGCGGATGGGACGTGATCGATGCGAAGGTCGTCCCCATCGACGTCGGGCCCGGCGGCGAAGCGAAGCGTTTCGTCATCGCCAAGGGCAACCAGCGAGCGCTCGTCTATTTCTGGTATCACTCGCGAGGTCGAGTGATCGCCCGTAGCTACGAGAAGATCCTCTGGATGTTTCTCGATCGTGCCCGCTACGGTCGAACCGACGGCTCACTCGTTCGCTTCACGGTACCGATCGAGTTCGGAGACGAGGAGGCCGCGGAAGCGACGTTCCAGGAGTTCGCGCACCTCGTCACACCCGAGCTCGGCGAATTCGTGCCGAACTAGCATGCATGCGATCTCCGCGTCCCCGCACCGCATGACGGGCGCGCGCTCCTCCGACGCCTCGCTGGCTCCTCGAAGGGGCGATCGAGCCTAGAAGCGCCATGAAGATCCTGTTCGTCACCCACTACTTCCCGCCGGAGGTGAATGCGCCGGCCAACCGCACCCACGAACATTGCCGGCGATGGGTACAGGACGGCCATCAGGTCACGGTGATCACCGGCGTCCCGAATCATCCCCGCGGCCGCATCTTCGACGGCTACCAGAATCGCTGGCTCCAGGAAGAGACGATCGACGGCATTCGCGTCATCCGTACGTGGATGTACCTGACGCCGAACTCCGGATTCGCGAGGCGGGTCGCGAACTACCTGCTCTTCGCGATGACGGCGACGCTGGCTTCCTTTCGCGCGGAGCGGCCGGACGTGGTCGTCGCGACCAGCCCCCAATTCTTCGTCGGGGTGGCCGGCGCGATCATCGCGCGCCTGAAGCGCCGGCCCTTCGTGCTCGAGATCCGCGATCTCTGGCCGAAATCGGTCGTCGAGCTCGGCCAGCTCGGACCCGGCCTGATCCTGTCGACGCTCGAGGGGCTGGAGAAGTGGCTGTATCGCAGCGCCGCAGGCGTCGTCGTCAACACTCGAACCTTTCGGGAACACATCATGCAGCGCGGCGTCGCGGAGAACGACATCGAGCTGATCTACAACGGCATCGACCCGACGCTCTTCGCACCGCGCCCCAAGAACCGGGCGCTGCTCAGCCGCCACGGGCTCGACGGCTTCTTCACCGTGGCGTACGTCGGCACCCTCGGTCTCGCGCACGGCCTCACGCTGCTCGTGGACGTGGCGGAGCGGCTGAAGGAGCGGCGCGACCTGCGTTTCGTGCTGATCGGCGACGGGGCCGATCGCGCGAAGCTCGAAGCCGATATCGCGTCCCGGGGACTCGAGAACATCGTCATGCTGGGACTCCAGCCGCGCGACGCGATGCCCGAGTGGATCGCGTCGATCGATCTGCTGCTGGTGATGCTGCGCGACCTGCCGGTCTTCGAGACGGTGATCCCGTCGAAGATCTTCGAGTTCCTGGCCCAGGAACGACCCGTCGTGCTGGCAGCGCGCGGAGAGATCCGGCGGATGATGGAGGAGGCCGACGGCGCACTCGTCATCGATCCCGAGGTCGAAGATCAGATGGTGGACGCCATCGAGCGGGTCATGGACGACCCCACGGAGGCCAGGAGACGGGCCGCCTGCGGTCGACGATGGGTCGAGGAAGGCTATCTGCGTGACGACCTGGCCCGGCGCATGGCGGTCTTCCTCGAGCGAGTCGTCTCCGAATCCCGCACCGACTGAGCGTCTGGCTTCGGGTGCGAAACGTCAGCCCGCCAGCTCGACCGAGCAGTCCCGAATCTTCTGGAGCAGCGTCTTGTAGCTGATGCCCAGGCGGGCAGCGGCCTGCTTGCGATTCCATCCCGTCAGCCGGAGCATGTGCTCGATGGCTTCCCGCTCGATTTCCTGCGCGAAGCGCTTCCCGACCTCGCGAAGCGGAAGCTCGCCCGCCGTCTGCTCGATCTCCTCGAGCATCGCGTCGAGCTCGGCACGACGATCCGCGCGACTCGTTCGCGGACGGGCCAGCTCGGCGAGGATCGAATCCTCACTCTCGAGCACGACGATCCGCTTGATCATGTTCTCGAGCTCCCGGACATTGCCCGGGAATCCATAGGTCTTCATCGCCTCGATCAGCGGCTGCGAGAGGCCAACCCTGGGCCGTCCATAGAGCGCCGCATAACGCGCCAGGAAGGTCTCCACGAGCAGCGGCACCTCCTCGCGCCGATCGCGCAATGCTGGGATTTCGATCGCGACCACGTTCAGCCGGAAGTACAGGTCCTCGCGAAATTCTCCGGCAGCGACCATGTCGACGAGCCCACGATTGGTGGCACAGACGACCCGGACGTCGACCCTCACCTCGCGATTGCCTCCCAGGCGAGTGAACTCCGAATCCTGGAGCACCTGAAGAAGCTTTGCCTGGAGCGACGGACACATCTCGCCGATCTCGTCGAGAAAGATCGTGCCGCCGTTGGCGATCTCGAACTTCCCCTGCTTCCGACCATTCGCGCCGGTGAAGGCCCCCTTTTCGTAGCCGAAGAGCTCGCTCTCGAGCAGCTCGGTCGGCAGCGCCGCACAGTTCACCTTGACGAAAGGCCCCTTCGCGCGACTCGAGACCGCGTGCACCTCTCGGGCCACGACCTCCTTGCCGACTCCGCTCTCCCCCTGGATCAGGACGGTCACGTCGGTCTCGCCGATCTGCTCGATCACCGCCCGAATCTCGCGCATCGCGCTGCTGACCCAGACCGTTTGCGACGAGTCCACGACGCCCGAGCCCGGCGCGCCGGATCGCTTGAAATTCGAGCTATGGAGCCCGAGCCGATCGAGCGCGGCATCGAGCTCGCCCTCCTCGAAGGGCTTGGTCAAATAGTCCGCGGCGCCCATCTGCATGGCCTGGACGATCGTGCTCGCTCGTCCGACGACCGAGATCATCAGTACCGGCACCTCGGGCCAGGTCTCGCGGATGCGCCCCAGCGCAGCGAGTCCGTCCGTGCCGGGCATCAGCACATCGAGCAGGATCACGTCGGGATCGGCGCCGCTCTCGAGCAACGTGAGCGCCCTGCCCCCATCGTCGCAGGTATCGACCTCGAAGCCGCGCGCCTCGAAGAGGGCCGCCAGATAGGCCCGCATGCCTTCGGCGTCGTCGACGACGAGCACCCGCGGTGCCCGCGGTGCGTCCTCGTCGGCGATCCGCCGCGCGTCGGTTGCCTGTTCCACTTTGCCCATCCGATCAATCCCCTCCGCTCATCGCAAGGTCACGAGGCAGGTCGAAGGCGAACCGGGCTCCTCCGAGCGCGCTCGCTTCGACCCAGATCCGTCCGCCATGTGCTGCGATGATCCGACTGGAGATGGCGAGTCCGATCCCGAGGCCCGAGCAATCGAGACCGCAGGCTTCATCGGAATCGCTCGCCTCGTGCGCACCACGAACGTAGGGAGCGAAGATGCGTTCGCGATCCGCCTCGGGAATGCCGGGGCCGTCGTCTTCGACCGAAACGCGTGCGAGATGCGCGACTGGCTCGTGACCCGACCGCTCGACCTCGACCGAACGAGTGCTCAGACGAATGACGCCGGAGAGCCGCGCATGACGAATCGCGTTCGTCATCAGGTTCGTGATCACCTGCTCGATTCGTCGCGCATCGAAGGCGAAGATCGGCTCGCGGCAGCCAAGGCTCGCCTCGACCGTCAGACCGCGCTCTTCGAGCAGCGGCGACAGGGATTCGAGCTGTGCCTCGACCGTCTCGTGCAGGTCGCCCCTGGACAAGACGACCTTGAAGGGCGTATCCGCTCCCGGGCGAGCCTCGAGCAGATCGCTGACGAACGCGTCGAGTCGACGGCAGGCCCGCAGACTCTCCTCGATGAAATGATGCTGGGCTTCGTTGAGCGTGCCCCGAACCTCGTCCTGCAGCAGTCGCGAGAAGCCGGAGATCACGGTGATCGGTGTGCGCAGCTCGTGGCTCACCAGGTTCACGAGCTCCGCCCGCGCGCGGGCCTCGGAAGCGATGCGCTTCTCGAGCAGCGCGATGCGCTCGCGGGCCTCGCCCAGCGCGCGATGAAGCGTTCGCTCTCCGCGATCGCCCGGCGCAGCGCTTCCGTCGTGGGCTGGTGCTGTCCCGAGATGCGGATCCATGAGGTTGCCGAATTTCTCCCGTACCCGCGCGACGCTCGGACCGAACGGCGTGATAGAGTCCGGCGGCCGAGGCATTGATGACCGTCGCTCGGGCATGAGACGTCATCGGCGCCGCGGAAAGCGCTCTTGATGGGATTTCCATACGTTCACCGCGACGCGACGCGGCTCAATGCCCGGCAACGCCAGGGCAATCGCGCGGCGAGAGCTCGATCCGCATAGCGGTCGAGGGGCGCCTGCAGGAGGCTCGGATCAGTCTTGGCGGCTCGGACCCGCAAGCAACGCGCAGCAAAGCAGGACCCGGCGAACACGCAGGTTCCGGCGCCCGTACGCGATCGAGCCCAGGAGCTCGCGGCCGAGCTCCGACGCCACGACGCCCTCTACTACCAGGAGGATGCGCCGGAAGTCAGCGACGCGGAGTACGACGCGATGCGTCGGGAGCTGGCGCAGCTCGAATCCGACTATCCCAGTCTGCAAACGCCCGACTCGCCGACCCAGCGCGTCGGGGCCGCCCCCGCCGAAGGCTTCGAGACCGCGCCGCATCGCTCGCCGATGCTCTCGCTCGACAACGCGATGAATGCAGACGAGATGCGAGCCTTCGGCGCACGGGTCGCCCGACTGCTCGGCTTTCCGGATGCCCAGGCGCCGGACGGCCAGCCGCCGGCGATCGACTTCGTGGCCGAGCCCAAGCTCGACGGATCTGCGATCGAGCTGATCTACGAGAACGGTCTTCTCGTTCAGGGACTCACGCGGGGAGACGGGCAGACGGGTGAGGACGTGACCGCGAATCTGCGACACGTGCCCTCGATCCCGGAGCGACTCTCGACCGAGCACCCACCCGAGATCGCATCGGTACGGGGCGAGGTCGTGCTCCCGCTCGCGGCCTTCGAGTCCCTCAACGCCTCGCGGACGGCCCGCGAGCTGAAGCCCTTCGAGAATCCGCGCAACGCCGCGGCCGGAAGCCTGCGACAGATCCACGACATCGACTACGAGCGACTCGGGAGCCTCGAGTTCCGGGGCTATGCGTTGGCCGAGGGCCGACCGCCCGAGCTCGAGCGACAATCCGAGACGCTCGCGTTGTTGGGCGAGTGGGGCTTCGTCGATCAGCCCCGAGATCGGGACCTGCCGCGGCGTCGACGAAGCCATCGCCTTCCACGAAGACCTGCTCTCGAAGCGAGGGGGGCTGCCCGTGGAGATCGACGGCACCGTCTTCAAGGTCGACCGCCTCGACCAGCAGGAAGAGCTCGGCACCCTCGCGCGCGCACCGCGCTGGGCGATCGCCTTCAAGTTCCCGCCCGAGCAGGTGGAGACCATACTCCTCGACATCGAGTTCCAGGTCGGCCGAACCGGCGCGCTCACCCCGGTGGCTCGACTCCAACCCGTGCGGGTCGGCGGCGTCACCGTCTCGAACGCGTCGCTTCACAATCAGGACGAGATCGAGCGCAAGGACATCCGGGTCGGCGACCGGATCGTGATCCAGCGCGCCGGGGACGTGATTCCCCAGGTCGTGCGCGTGCGCATCGACCGCCGGCGCGAGGCCCTCGCCGAAGGCCTCAGGCTCGTGCGCTGCATTCTTCCCTGCGCGATGTCCCGTCTGCGAGGCGGAGACTGTCCGGCTGGAAGGCGAGTCGGTGACGCGCTGCGCGAACCTCGACTGTCCGGCGCAGCTCAAGAACAACCTGCGCCACCTCGCCGGCCGCAGCGCCCTCGACATCGATGGCCTCGGCGAGAAGCTCGTCGACCAGCTGGTCGAGGCCGGGCTGGTCGCGCGGCTCTCCGACGTCTTCGCACTCGACGAAGAGTCGCTGGCGTCGCTCGATCGAATGGGGGCGAAGTCCGCGACGAACCTGATCGCCGCCCTCGAACGGTCCCGCAAGACCACGCTGGCCCGGCTGCTGATCGCCCTGGGCATCCGGCACGTGGGGGAGACCGTTGCGGAGCTGATCGCGAATCGCTTCGAGACGCTCGAGGGCCTGCTCGCCGCGCGCCGCGAGGAGCTGGCCGCGATCGAAGGGATCGGGCCGACGATCGCCGAGAGCGTGAGTCGCTTCCTCGAGGATCCAGGCAATCGGGCGGAGCTCGACCGCTTCGTCGCGCTCGGATTGACCCTCGAAGCCCCGCGTCCGCGGCCGACGGGCGAGGATGCCCCGGCGCGGTCGCTCGCGGGCCTGACCTTCGTCCTGACGGGCACACTCAGCCGTCCGCGCGGCGAGGTCAAGAGCCAGATCGAAGCCGCGGGCGGCAAGGTCACCGGCTCGGTCTCCCGCAAGACGAGCTATCTCGTCGCCGGCGAGGACCCGGGCAGCAAGCTCACGAAGGCAACCGACCTCGGTGTCGAGGTCCTCGATGAGGCGGGACTCGAGGCCCTGATCGCGAGCGGCTAGGAGTCCACGCTCGAGCTCGACGAAGCAGGCGGGGCGTCCATCGAATCGGACTCGACGTCGATCCGGATGCGGGTCTCGAGCGGCGCGCGGCCGCGGCCGACGAGAACCGCGCGCTCCCGCTGCTGGCCGAAGCTCGGGTAATAGGCGCCGCGTTCGACACTCCAATCGAGCGCTCCCGACAGCTGGAAGCGCAGCACCGGCCCCGACGTGTCGGCGTCGACGAGCCGCACGCGGGCGGAGCCCTCGCCGAGCTCGACCTCCCAGCCCGGCGCGAGCAGCCAGCGACTGGTCAGCTCGGCCGACGCCCCCTCGACCCGATCCTCGATCTCGACGCCGTTCTCGTCGACACGGTAGGCACGCCGATGAACGGGGGCGCCCGGCGACCAGCCTCGGCACATCGCCAGGGCGTAGCCCTCTCCATCCCAGGCCGAGAGCGCGACCTCGGGCCTGCCACCGATCCGATGCGCCGCCCAGATCTCGGCCTGCTCCTCGTCGTCGATCATGATCGTCGAGTGGCTCGCGGTCGAGCGCGCCCGATCTCGCCGGGGGCCCGGTCGGTATTCGTAGTTGCCGGTATCGGTCAGGAGGCGGTGCTCATCGATCGACAGCTCGAAGGACAGGGCATCGCAATGGGCGTGGCCGGGCTGATGCGCAGGCGACGGGCCGGCGACCGACGCCAGAAGGCAGTAGCGACCGGCAGACAGCTTCAGGTAACCGGTCTGCGCGAGCAGCTTGACGCGCGAATCCTCGCGCTGCGCCGCCTCGACTCCCAGACGGCCGGCATACTCCCGCAGCCGCGCCGGCTCGGCCGCGATGTCGAGCCCCGAATCGGCGAAGAGCGCGATGCGACCGTCGGGATGCGTCATCGCGCCCTGCGCATCGAGCATGCGTGCAGCCGTCTCGGCCAACCCGTCTTCGAGCCCATGCGGCGCCCGGGCGTCGGCCGCTCGGCACAGGTTCAACAAATCGAGCACGTTCTCGAGCAGCAGCGCGTGATACATCGGGCTGCGCTCTTCGTGGCCTCCGTCGGGCAGGATCTGCGCATCGAGCTCCTCGAGCAGAAGATCCGACTTCGCGCGCCATCCCGGCGCCTCGTCGCTGTCGAGCAGGATGCCCGTCCAGACGACCGAGAGCAGGTTCGAGAGCAGATGATTCGCCTGCAGTCTCACCTCGAGGCCGCGCGCGAGGGTCTCCGCCTGATCGCCCATCGAGCGCAACATCGTTTCGCGCAAAGTCGCATCGTCGCCGAGCGCCCCCGGCGTCGACAGCAGCTTCCCCCAGCAGAGCAGTCGCAGCGAGATCGGATGCGGATCCCAGCCGATGCCCCGCGGATGGCGATCGATCCAGTCGCGGAGGCACTTCTCGCGCGCCATCCGATCGAAGCGATCGAGCCGCAGGTACTCCTGCTGGTGGAGATGATAGGCGAAGAGCGGACCGTGCTCCTCGCTCTCCCAATCGACCGGAGCGGCCACGCGAAAGCGCGTCGACAGCAGCTCGATCTCGGACGGATCCCCCCGCACGTGCGCCGGGGGCGGCAGGAAATCGGTGTGGGCGCGCGGAATCGCGAGCGTCGGAGCCGCACCGCGGAGCCGTACGGGAGCGACCTTCCCGAACAGCACATGCCGAAGCTGCGCCGCGGCCTGCGCCGGTCTGAGGTGAGCGATCGTGCGAAGGATCGTCGGGGCCCTGCGGACGACACTGCCGATCGAGCTCAAGAGCGGTCTCCCTGGTCAGCCGAGTCGCGCAGCCCGATCGCGCGCCCGTAGACCGATCGCTTGGGACGACCCGTGCGGGTGGCGAGCCGCGAGGACAGGTCCTTGACGGATGCTCCGGCCGCCAGCTCGGCCTGGATCAGGACGTCGAGCTCTTCGTCACTCACGCGGGTCTGGTCCGCGACCTCCTGATCGCTCGCGCCCGCGATGACCAGCGTGCACTCTCCCCTCGGTGGCTCTTCGCGACAACGCTCTGCGAGGGCAGCCGCTCCGTCCCGAAGGATCTCCTCGTGCTTCTTGGTGAGCTCGCGGGCCAGGCAGGCGCGCCGATCGCCGAGGACGTCGGCGACCTCACCGAGGGTGGCAGCGACCCGATGCGGCGACTCGAAGAGCACCAGCGTCTCCGTACGCCCGCGCTGGGCCTCGAGCAGCCGGCGCCGCGCCCCGGCCTTGCGGGGCAGGAACCCGAGGAACAGGACCTGGGCGGTGCCGAGCCCGGAGACAGCGAGCGCCGTGAGCAGCGCCGAGGCACCGGGGACGGCTTCGACCCGATGCCCTGCCGCGACGGCCGCCGCGACCAGCTTCTCGCCCGGATCGGAGACCAGCGGCGTTCCCGCGTCGGAGACCAGCGCCACGGAGCGCCCCCCTTCGAGGGCGTCGAGAACGGCATCGATCCGGCCGACCTCGTTATGCGCGTGCAGAGAGGTCGGTTTTTGCGGGATCTCGAAATGATCGAGCAGGACCCTCGTCCGTCGCGTGTCCTCGGCGAGCACCCAGTCGACCTCGCGGAGGATCCGAAGTGCCCGCAAGGTCACGTCCTCGAGGTGACCGATCGGTGTCGCGACGATGTAGAGCGTGCCCATCCCCTACCCTGATCGCCGACTCGGAGACGGCCCTTGCCTGGACGCCGACGCGCCATTCGCGTGCGCCCCGCGGCGCCCGAGCCTTCCCCTAGACCTTCCCCGCTCGTCCCGCGGAGGCCCGCGATTGACGCGAGACCGACAAGATCTCGGACGCGAAGGAGAGACTCGAGCCAGCCGTTTTCTCGAAGCCCGAGGGTATCGCATCGTTGCACGCAACGTTCGCGCCGCACGCGTCGAGCTCGACGTGATCGCGCGGCGCGGCTCGACGCTCGCCTTCATCGAGGTCAAGACCCGCCGAGCGACAGGACGCGACGGCTTCGGAACCCACACGCAGGCGGCCGAGGCCGTCGACGCCCGTAAGCAGGCGCGCCTCCGACGTGGGGCACGCGCGTGGCTGGACGAGCATCCGGCCGAACGCCGGCGCGCGGGCCGCGTGCGTTTCGACGTCATCACGTGCCTGATGGGCCCAGCCGTGCGAACCAGGTCCGCGAACGCCGGGCCCGAAAACGACGACACCGCGCCTGCTGAGGCGCGGTGGTCGATCGAACATTGGGAGGCTGCGTTCTAGGGACGAGCTCCCGCTTCCAGTGCCTCGCTGGCACCGCCAGGGCGGCACCCCCCCGGAAACCCGGAGCCCGGGAACGGGAAGTCTTCGCTACTCCGCCGGCTCCTCGCTGGCTGCCTCGCTGTCGGCCGCCGCCGCGGCCTCGGCCTCTGCGGCAGCCGCCGCTTCGGCTTCCTCCTTGGCCTTCTTCTCGGCGCGCTTGGCTTCCTCGGCCTTCAGCACCTTCATGCGCTCGGCCTTCTCGGCCGCCTTCGCCTTCTTGGCCGCCTTGCCCTTGAGCTTCTTCGAGCCCTTCTCTTCCGCCGGTGCCTCGGGCGCTTCTTCGATCACCTCGGGCATCACGTCCACGGCGTCCCCCGCGTTTGCGAGGGCCTCGGCCTCCTCCTCGGAGATGAGTCCCGAGAGGTCGCGCACCTTGCTGTGCAGGCGTGCCTTCTTGCCCGAGAGGTCGCGCAGGTAGTAGAGCTTCGCGCGTCGGACATAGCCACGGGCCTTGATCTCGACCTTGGTCACCAGCGGCGACTGGACCGGGAAGATCCGCTCGACGCCGACGCCGCTCGAGATCTTGCGAACCGTGAACGTCTCGCCGACACCGCCTCCCTTGCGTCGGATGACGAGGCCCTGGAAGACCTGGATCCGCTCCTTGTCGCCCTCGCGCACCCGCACGTGAACCGCCACGGTGTCACCGACCTTGAAGGGAGGAAGATCGCGTCGAAGCGTCTCGTTTTCGACGAAGTCCAGGGTTCGCATTCTTCTATTCCTCTGATTCCATCGGGCCCGCTCGGAGCCCGTCAATACGGCATGGCTCGCCCGGCCTGCGATTCGCAGACGGCCGACGCCAGTTCTCTATTCGCTCTCTATTCGCTGCTTCGGACTCGACCGAGGCGCTCTGTCTTCCGGCATGGTCCGGCATGGTCTGTCGGCATGCCGACCTGGCTCTCACTACCCTGGCTCGTGACCCGTTTCCGTTCGCTGCGACTCGACCCCATCGCTCTCGCCCTGGAGATCCGGTCGCCGATCACGAGTGCGTGCCAGAGACTGCTCGCGGCGCCAGCGCTCGATCGCCGCATGGTCGCCCGATCGCAGCACTTCCGGCACCGAAAGCCCTCGGTAAATCGGCGGCCGAGTATACTGCGGACCTTCGAGAACGGCCCCCCCTCGGAACGATTCTGTTTCGATCGAGGCCGGATTTCCCAGCACCCCCGGCAGCAGCCGAACCAGGCCTTCGATCAGCACCATCGCGGGCACCTCGCCCCCGGAGAGGACGTAGTCCCCGATCGAGAGCTCCTCGTCGACCGCCAGGTCGAGCACCCGCTGGTCGATGCCTTCATAGCGCCCGCAGACCAGCAGCAGCGAAGGCCCCTTCGAGAGCGAGATCAGCCGGTCCTGGTCGAGGGGTCGCCCCTGCGGCGAGAGGCAGACCACGTGCCGAGCCCGCTCCTTCCCCTTCGCTCCGGCTAGGGATTCGATGGCTGGAACGAGGGGCTCCGGGGTCATCACCATCCCCGGGCCACCGCCATAGGGACTGTCGTCGACGGACCGATGACGGTCCGTCGCCCAGTCTCGCAGGTCGTGGGTCCTGATCGCGGCCGCGCCGTCGCGGCGGGCGATGCCCACGAAGGCGGTCTCGAGGAAGGGTCCGAAGAGCTCCGGAAAGATGGTGAGAATATCGATCTCGAACATGCTGCCCCCGCGCGTCCGCCTCGCTAGATCGGCGTCAGCAGCCCAGGCAGATCGACGACCACGATCTCGCGAGCCTCGAGATCGATGCGCTTCATCAGCTCCGCCGCCGTCGGCAGCAATCGCCGAACGCCCTCTTCGTCCTCGACCACGAGGACATCGTGGGCCCCGGTCTCCCAGATCTCGCGAACCGTCCCCGCCACCTCACCGGATTCCGACTCGACCCGACACCCGATCAGCTGATACCAGTAGAACTCACCCTCTGGCAGAGCCGGCAGGATCGAGCTCGGGGCGGTCACCAGTCGACCGACGAGGGGCTGGACCTGGTCCCGATGGTCGATGCCCCCGAGTCGCAGCCGCACCTCGCCGGCACGCGCGAGTCCCCGGTCGACCACGGCGTAGCGCCTCGCTTCGGGATCTCCCACCCGCAGGCCGAGCCAGATCGCCTCTACCTCGAGCAGATGATCCGGCGAGTCGCCCGCGATTCGCACGCGAAGCTCCCCCCGCAGACCATGCGCACCCGTGACTTCACCGAGTACGATCCGCTCGGTGTTAGGCGTCATGGGCATTCTTTCGGGTTCCGTCCAGCGTCGACCGCGAGGCGCTCAGCGAAGGAGCGAGCGCGAAACGCGTCGCGGGCCTATTTCGAGCCCTGCGCGACCCGTCGTTCAGTCGACGATATCGAGGCGCGAGTCCGCACCGTCGGCGGTGGCATTCAGAATGGCGCGAAGTGCTTTCGCGACACGACCCTGTCGGCCGATCACGCGGCCGCGATCCCCGTCGGCGGTCTCGAGCTCGATCAGATCGCCACCCTCTTCGATCACGACATTCACGTCGTCGGGATTGCTCACCATCGCCTTGGCGAGGAAGCTCACCAGCTCGGCCGAGTCTTTGCCTCGCTCAGCCATTTGCCGTCGTCCCCGCCGCATTGCCCGCGGCCGTCGTGTTGCCTTCGCGTCGAACCCGTCCGACGAGACTTCGAACGGTATCGGAGAGCTGCGCACCCTTTCCGACCCAACCCTCGATCCCGTCGAGGTTCAGATCGAGGGACGGCGGATCCATGCCCGGATCGTAGGTTCCCAGGAACTCGAGCGGCCGACCGTCGCGCTGCTTGCGCTCGTCGATCGCCATCACCCGGTAGTACGGGCGCTTCTTCGACCCAATGCGCGTCAATCGAATCTTGACCATGTGCTCTTCTCGACCTCTCGTCGTTCGGCTGATTCGGCTCTCGTCGTTCGTTCCGCGCGCGCGGAAGGATTCGAGGACTCGTTCAACCGGGGGTTCTGTTTCTCGCGATCTCGTCCGGCTCCGTCGAGACTCGTTGACGGATGGCGGCTTCGACTCGTCTCATCGCTGAGGGCTCGTCTCATCGCCCACGGCCGCCATCCGGTCCGATCACTCGCGGCCCGAAACAGCAACGCGATCTCCGCCCGGGAAGACCGAGCCGGATCAACGGGCCGGTCGGTGGGTCCCAGAGTCCGCCCACCGGCTCTCGCCCGCCCTAAGCAGGCGCGCAACTTAGGGAAATCGCCCGCCGCGGTCAACGCCAGCGGGCTTCGTCTCGAACGGGCGGTCTCTCGGTGCCGCCCGGACCGGCCCGATCGGGCTCAGCGTCGCGTCATCCCGAGGCGCCGGCTCTCCTTCTCCTCGAAGCAGTCGGCGCAGGAGTATTTCTCGCTGTGGGCCTTCTGGAGCCGGTCATAGTCGAAATCGAGCGCCACCCGGCGGACGGACGCGACCACGTCTCCGCAGAAATCACATCGCTGGCCGGTCACTTCGCCGCGCGCCGGAGCTGCTCCCGGGGCGCTCGACTTGTGGATCGGATCTGGCATCGACTGGTCCCCTCTTCCGCGTGAATTCGAATCGCGCCGGAGTCTAGCGGCTCCGTCGCCGAGCAGACCCGACCTGAAAACGAAGCTCCCGGGGCGCCTCGCGACCGAGGTGCTCCGCGAGCTTTGCCAGCAGCTCGGGCTTGCGAAGCTGGAGCTGCTGCGACCAGACCGGGCTGTCGACCTCGAGCTCCAACACGCTGCCCCGGATCCCCAGCGGTCGACAGTGGGCGGCGATCTGCGGGCCGACGATCTCCTCCCAGTGGGCGCCGATGCGATGCGCCAGGGCGACGCCGTCGAGACCGAGGTCTCCGAGCACCTGGCCGACCAGGTCCCCGACCGACTCGAAACGGCCCTTGCGCCGCCCTCCCGGCCCGCCGCGCCCGCGCCCGCGATTCATCGATGTGCTTCGCGGTGGTCTCGAAAGACCATGCCCGTCGGGATCTTGGGATAGAAGAAGGTCGACTTCTGCGGCATGACCTCGCCCTCGGCGGTCACGCGGAACACGTCGTCGGGCGTCATCGGATTCAGGTAGAGCGCCACCGTCCCCTGGCCATCGCGCAGCTCCTGGGCGGCGCGCCGCGCGCTCTTCGGAAAGCTGACGGCCCCGCCACGAATCGCCTCCGAATCGAGGCCGAAGACCCGTCCGAGCACCTCGGTCTCGATGATCCGGACCATCAGCTCCTCGCCGAGCGGCTCCGTGCGCTGGAGCAGCAGCGACGTTCCATCGCCCGCCTCCGCCACGAAGGCGGGCCGGCCGGCGAGCGGGGCAAGCTCCTCGGCGAGCAGCGCCTCGATCCCGTCGATCGACGTCACGCCGAGTGCCTTCACGTTCCACTCCGGCAGCTTCTCGCGCCAGCTAGCCTCGCTCGGCGCCTCGATCTCACGCACGACGCGATGGATCGGCAGCAGCAGACTCCCCGGCGCGTAGGCGTTGGCGAAATAGGCGATCGTCGACTGCCAGGGTGCATCGGCCGGGGCCTCTCCACCGGCGTCGCGCATTTTCTGTCTCCGATATTCGAGGGCGGTCTCATAGCGATGATGACCGTCCGCGATCACGCTCGGTCGCTCGGCCAGAAAGCCCCGGACCCGTGCGATCGCGTCGGGATCCGTCATGCGCGCGAGGCGGTACTCGACGCCTGCGCCGTCCCTGGCCGTCCCGATCGAGTCGCGCTCGAGCGTCCCGGCGAGCAGCTTCCCGAGCGCATCCTCGCGATCTTCGTAGAGCAGGAACACGCTCGACAGGTTGGCCTCCGCGGCCCTGAGCAGCTTCAGGCGATCGGCCTTCGGGCCCGCCAGGGTCCGTTCGTGGGGCCGAACCACCCGCGCATCGTATTCTTCGAGCGCGAGCTCAGCGAAGAATCCGACGCGTTCCAGGACCTCACCGGAAGGCGCCGTATAGCGCTGCCCCATCACGTAGTAGGCCGGCTCGGCGTCGCGGATGAGCACACCGCTCTCGCACCACGCGTCGAAGGTCGCGCGGATCCAGACGTAGTCCGCGTCCGCCTCATCGGCGACGTCCCGGGTGAGCTCGAAGCGGATCGCATTGTGGGGATCCCGATCGAAGAACGCCGCGCGCTCGTCCGCGGCGATCACGTCGTATGGCGGCACGATCACGCTGGAGAGATCGACGCGCGCCGGGTCGTAGCGAACGGCGCAAAAGGGGCGGACGACGGTCATCGGGCGGGACACTCCTCGAGGCTTGCAGCGGGTGATCGCGGGTCGGGCCCGAGCTCGGCCTCTCATGATAGGCTGCGACGGGATGATGCGGTGGTCTCGAGAGGCCGGGCCCGGTCGAGAGTGGATTCGTCGACGACGCGGTCGCGCCGGCGGCTCAGCGTTCGAGCGCCCGGTCGGCGATGTCGCGCCGGAAATGCATGCCCTCGAACGAGATCCGGGCGACGGCCCGATAGGCGCGATCGCGCGCCTCCCGGACGGAATCGCCGCGGGCCGTGATTCCGAGGACGCGACCCCCCGCCGTCTCGAAGCCGTCACCCGCTGCAAGAGCGCGCGTGCCCGCGTGAAAAACGACCAGGGAATCATCGCCTTCGAGCTCGCGCAGCCCCGAGATCGGCCGACCGGTCTGATAGCTCCGCGGATAGCCACCCGACGCGAGCACGACGCAGACGGCCGCCTCGCCCCATTCGATCGCGGTCGACGGCTCGAGGTCTCCGCGCGCCGCCGCGTCCAGGATCGCGAGCAGGTCGCTCTCCATGCGCACCATCAACGGCTGCGTCTCGGGGTCACCGAAGCGGACATTGAACTCGATGACGAAGGGATCTCCCGCCTCGTCGATCATCAGGCCGACGAAGAGCACGCCCTGATAGGGGTGACCATCGCGCGCCATGCCGCGGATCGTCGGATGGACGATGCGCTCGAGGATCTTCTTCTCGACGGCCTCGGAGACGACGGGCGCCGGCGAGTAGGCGCCCATGCCCCCGGTATTCTCGCCGAGGTCTCCGTCGAGCGCGCGTTTGTGATCCTGCGCGGCCGCGAGCGTCACGATCCGCTCCCCGTCACAGATGGCGTAGTACGAGGCCTCCTCTCCCTGCAGCCACTCCTCGATCACCACTCGATCACCGGCGTCGCCAAAGCGCTTCTCGGCCATCATCTCGTCGATCGCCGCGTGGGCCGAAGCCGCGTCCGGACACATCGCCACTCCCTTGCCAGCGGCCAATCCATCCGCCTTGACGACGCAGGGCCTGGCCAGGGCATCGACGTAGCCGTGCGCGGAAGCGGCGTCGTCGAAGACGGCATACGCGGCGGTGGGGATGCCGTGACGCTGCATGAAGTCCTTCGAGAAGGCCTTGCTGCCCTCGAGCCGGGCCGCGGCAGCCGAAGGACCGAACGTCGCCACCCCCTCCGCGCGAAGGCGGTCCGCGAGTCCGGCGACGAGGGGATCCTCCGGCCCTACCACCACGAGGTCGATCGCCTCGTCACGAGCCAGTCGCACGAGCGCCTCGATGTCCCCGGCCTTCACCTGCGGATGACAGGTCGCGAGCGCGGCCATCGCCTGACTACCGGGCGCAGCATGGAGCGACGTCAGCGCTTCGCTCTGCGCGATCTTCCAGACGAGCGCATGCTCGCGCCCTCCCCCACCGACGACCAGGACCTTCACGCTCCCCCCTCTCGTCCCGGTCGCCTCGACCGTGCTGTGCGGCATGCCATCGCCCGACTCGAGCTAGTGCCGGAAATGCCGCTTTCCGGTCATGAGCATCGGGACGCCGAGTCGGTTGGCCGCCGCGATCACCTCTTCGTCGCGGTTCGAGCCACCCGGCTGCACGACCGCCGTCGCGCCAGCGGCGACCGCCGTCTCGAGGCCGTCCGCAAACGGGAAGAACGCGTCGCTCGCGAGCACGCAGCCCTCGAGCGACAAGCCGACGCGCGCCGCCTTGGCCGCAGCGGCATGGACCGCATCGACCCGCGAGGTCGCCCCACCGCCGATCGCCAGCGTCCGATCCGCGGCGGCGAACACGATGGCGTTGCTCTTCACGTGCTTCACCACGCGCCACGCGAACTCCATGGCCTGTCGCTGCTCGGGCGTCGGCGCGACCTCCGTCGCGAGGGTCGCGTTCATCACCTCGTCCGGCGCCGGATCGGCCTCCTGCACGAAGCAGGCCGCCGAAGACACGCCGCACCTCGACCTGGCTCGGATCGATCTTGTCCCGATCGAAGCTCAGCAGTCGGCGATTCTTCTTCTTCTCGAGCAGCGCGAGGGCCTCGTCCGTGAAGCTCGGGGCGATCAGCACCTCGGTGAAGATCTCGTCGACCTTCTCGGCGAGGGCGAGATCGAAGGGACGATTCGAGACGATGATGCCGCCGAAGGGCGAGTCGGGGTCGGTCGAGAAGGCGTTCTCGTAGGCCTCGAGCGGCGTCGCGCCGGCCCCCACGCCGCACGGCGTGTTGTGCTTGAGGATCGCCACCACCGCCCGCTCGTCCCCGACGATCGCGCCCGCGGCGGGCATGAAGTCCACGATCAGCGCGAGCGCGGCCTGCGCGTCGATCAGGTTGTTGTAGGAGAGCGCCTTGCCGTGGTGCAGCTCGCAGATCTCGAGGAAGCCGCCGTAGAGGGCGGCCTTCTGATGCGGATTCTCTCCGTAGCGCAGGTCTTCCGTCTTCTCGAGCGAGATCAACAGCGACTCGGGAAAGGTCGGCGCCGGGACCTCGGGGTCGTTGTCGGCCAGCCACTGCGAGATGGCGGTGTCGTAGGCAGCCGTGTGCTCGAAGGCCTTGAGCGCGAGTCGCCGACGCGTGGCGGGCGCCAGGCCGCCGCCATCGCGCAGCTCGCCGACGACCGAGGCGTAGTCCGCCGGATCGCAGAGCACGCCGACGTACGCGTGATTCTTGGCGGCGCTGCGAATCATCGAAGGCCCGCCGATATCGATCTTCTCGACCGCCTCGGCGCGGGTCACGTCGGCCCGGGCCACGGTCGCCTGGAACGGGTAGAGGTTGCAGACCACGAGGTCGATCGCGCGAATCGCGTTCGCCTCCATGTCCTTGCGATCTTCGTCGAGCGCCCGCCGCGCCAGGATCCCGCCGTGAATCTTGGGATGCAGCGTCTTCACGCGCCCCCCCAGCATTTCGGGGCTCGCCGTCAGCTCCGCCACGTCCAGCACGGGCAGACCCGCATCACGGATCGCACTGGCGGTGCCTCCGGAGGCGACGAGCTCGACGCCCAGCGCGGCCAGATCCTTGGCGAACTCGATCAGACCCGACTTGTCCGACACCGAGAGCAACGCGCGCGTCACCTTCTGGGTCTCGTTCTCCGGCGATTGTGACTGGCTCTTCGGCATCGAATCCTTCTCCCTGTTCTGGGACGACCGCCGCGCTCAGCGACCGAGCAGCCCCGCGTTCGAGTTGGCCCGCCGGCCTGATCGCGACCCGCAGGTGCGAACGGGACGCCTCGGCGACGCCTGCAATCTCGTCACCACCAGGACCGTCGACATCGTCCGGGCCACCAGCACCGTCAGGCAGCACCATCAGCATCCGGACCGCCCCGGTCTGCGCGCGAAGCGCATCAGAGACGTCCATCTGCACCATCCCTCGGGCGGGACGCGGCGATTGATCGGGGAATTCTGGGGGCTCGACGTTTTGTAACCGGAGGGGCTCGCCCCGTCAATCGGTGCGGCGGAGGTCGTCTTCGT
Source organism: uncultured delta proteobacterium (assembly GCA_963698485.1). Classification (GTDB taxonomy): domain Bacteria; phylum Myxococcota_A; class UBA9160; order UBA9160; family UBA4427; genus UBA4427. Next base: position 105,251 of record CAVORA010000026.1, read on the forward strand.
CTTCGCCCGGAGGCGCGCCGGCTCCCACCAGGCGCGGCACCCGAGCGCCGACGCCGACCAGGATCTCGTAGGCCACCGTGCCCGCCGCCGCGGCCAATCCCTCGACCGGAATGCGCTCGCCCGCCGGCGTCCGGCCGAAGATCGTCGCGATGTCGCCGATCGCGACCGGCGCGTCACCGACGTCGATACAGATGCTGTCCATCGAGACGCGACCCACGATCGGCCGCATCTTCCCCGCGAGGTGGACCCGACCGCGGCCGAGCACCGAGCGGGGAATCCCGTCCGCGTAGCCGAGCGGCAGCGTCGCGATCGTCGTCTCCGCGGGCGCGCGCCACTCCGCGCCGTACCCGACGGCATCGCCCGCGGCGATCCGGCGAAGCGAGATCACCCGTGCCGCCAGCGTCATCGCGGGCTCGAGATCGAGCGCCTCGGCGCTCTGCCCCGACCGCCCCTCGAAGGGCGAGGCGCCATAGAGCATCAGGCCCGGCCGCACGGCGGAGGTCACCAGCCCGAGCTCCGGAGTCTCGAGCTCGGCCCGCCGCAAGAGCCCGCCCGAATTCACGACATGAGTCTCGGGCACCTCTTCACCGCCCCTGGCCAGCTCAGCCAGGACCTCCGCAAAGCGGGCGATCTGCTGGCGGCTGGGCTCCGGATCGGGCTCGTCCGAGCAGGCGAGATGCGTGAAGAGGCCCGTGAGATGCAGTCCGGGCGAGCGACGGGCCTGCTCGACCAGCGCCACCGCGGAGCGAGCCACCACCCCCATCCGACCCATCCCGGTGTCGATCTCGATCTCGACGGACAGCTTCGACCCCGGCCGACCGAAGCGATTCGCGAGCGCCAGCCCCCGCTCGTCCTGCAGGACCGGGGTGAGCCCCCACTTCACCGCCCGTGCCGCTCCGGCCTCGTCGTCGAGCCCGCCGAGCAGCAGGATCGGGGCGACGATGCCGGCCCGACGAAGGGCTGCTCCCTCCGCGACGCTCACGACCGCTAGCCGCCCGACGCCCTCGGCCAGCAGCGCGCGCGCGACCGTCGCAGCCCCGTGGCCATAGCCGTCCGCCTTGACGACGCCGATCACGCTGCGGCCCTCGGCGCATTCGAGGGCGCGCCGGGCGTTGTGGCGCAGCGCGTCTTCGTCGATCCAGGCCCACGCGGGCCGCTGTTCGGCGCTCTCGGCCGGATCACTGGGCTTCGACACGACAACCTCCCGGGGGCGGAGCAAGCCTACCGAAAGCCGCGGACCACCGAATCGGCAGCAACCGATTGACGCCTCGGTTATGTTGCGACCCGGCGATGCCTCGGGCGCAGGGCGCGACGCAGAGGCCCGTGAAGATTCGGCCGCAGCGGCAGCATCGCAGCGGCGAGGAGAGCGAGTTCGGGATGCAGCTCGAGGTGCAGGTCAATGGCCAACCGCTCCGGGTGGCGGCTCCCTGCACGGTGGCCCGTCTGCTCGAGACGGTGGAGCTCGCGGGCAAGCGTGTCGCCGTGGCCGTGAACCGGGACGTCGTGATCCGATCCCGCTACGCAGACGTCGAGCTGGCGACGGGCGACCACATCGAAATCCTCGAGGCCGTGGGCGGCGGCTGAGCTCGCCCGTCGCGACGAAAACCGCACGCGGCCCCAGGCGGCCAGGCGATCGAGCCGAAGGAGAATCAGGATGAGCGCAAAGGAACCGGCCTTCAAGATCGGCCGCTTCGAGTTCAACTCGCGGCTGATCATCGGCACGGGCAAATACGAGAGCTTCGAGCAGAACCTCGCCTGTGCCGAGGCAGCGGGCGCGGAGATGGTGACGGTCGCGCTGCGGCGCGTGAACTTCGACGCCTCGAAGGGACCGCGGCTGCTCGACGTGATCCAGCCCTCGCGCTTCACGATCCTGCCGAACACCGCGGGCTGCTACACCGCCGACGACGCCGTGACGACCGCCCAGCTCGGTCGCGAGCTGCTCGACACCGAGCTCGTGAAGCTCGAGGTGATCGGCGACGAGCGCACGTTGTTCCCCGACGTGCCGGCGACGCTCGAGGCAGCAAAGCGCCTGATCGACGACGGGTTCATCGTGCTGCCCTACATCACCGACGACCCCGTCGCCTGCCAGCGACTCGAGGCCATGGGCTGCCCGGCGGTGATGCCCCTGGCCGCGCCGATCGGCTCGGGCATGGGCATTCGCAATCCAGCCAACCTGCGCATCATCATGGAGACGGTCGAGGTGCCCGTGATCGTGGATGCAGGCGTCGGCACGGCGAGCGATGCCGCCTTCGCGATGGAGCTGGGCGCAACGGCGCTCCTGATGAATACCGCGATCGCCCATGCGAAGGACCCGGTCAAGATGGCGATCGCCATGCGTCAGGGCGTCGAGGCGGGACGACTCGCCTACGAGGCGGGACGCATGCCGAAGCGGCTCTATGCCTCGGCATCGAGTCCGCTCGACGGCACGGCGACCTTCTGACCCGCTCTGCTCCCGGACCAGACCCCGAAGCCAGGCAGCGGGGCCGATCCCCCTTGTCAGGCACGCGACCGATCCTGTGCGCCGTGCTCGACGGCCGGGCTCTCGGCCCGGACGCCTTCGCGAGCGCCCGAGCGATCTTCGAGGCGGGCGTCGACTGGATCCAGCTGCGCGATCGAAGCCTCGAGGACCTCGCCCTCTGGCGGATCGCTTCGGAGCTGGTGCGGGCGCGCGACCGGGTCGCGACCGCCAGCGACGCTCCGACACGACCGCGTGTCATCGTGAACCGGCGCATCGATCTGGCGCTCGCATCGGGCGCAGACGGGGTGCATCTCGGCTTCGACGCCCTCGATCCCGCGACGAGTCGCATGCTGCTCGGGCCGCACGCACTGCTCGGGGCCTCGCTGCATTCGGTCGAAGAGGTGGATTCTGCCAGAGACAGCCCTCTCGACTACGTTCATCTGGCCCCGATCTGGCCTCCGCGCTCGAAGCCCGCGACGCGCCCCGCGCTCGGGCTCGAGGTTCTGGCCGAAGCCTCTCGCGTCGGACCGCCTGTGCTCGCACAGGGTGGCGTCGACGCCGAACGCGCCGCTCGGGCGATCGAGGCGGGCGCGGCGGGCGTCGCCGTGACCGGCATCTTGCAGGCAGCGCGGGATCTCCGGGAGACCGTTCGCCCGCTTCGTGCGAGTCTCGATCGACGCAGCCCTTGCGCGGCGGGATGATTTTTCGACTGCCCGGGCGCGGGGCGCTGAACCGCCGCGGCCGTCGCGGCTTCAGAGACTGCACGACGCTACGGGCCCCTCGCGGGGACCGAGACGCCAGCCGGCTTTCCCGCATCGCGCCCCGCGGCGAGGCCCTCCCGAGACGAGGATGATCGACACCACCGCGAGATCAGTGAGCCCGCCGAGCCGGCGCGGAGCCGACGAGAGGCCCCGCCCCGTCGTGCGTGGCCGTGCGGGAAGCCTGCTGCTGGGATGCGGCTCGCTCCTGCTGCTGGCCCTGGCGCATCCCGTGACGGCCCGGGCGGACGACCCCTTCCTGCGCCGCACCGCCACCGTCGACGTCGTCGAGCGCGTCGGCCCGAGCGTGGTCAACATCACGACCGAGCGAATCACGAAGACACCGAGTGCCTTCGGGCGGCGCTCCGGTCCAGACCCGGTCTTCGAGGACTTCTTTTCGAATTTCTTCGAGCCGCGAGCGCGTACGGTGCAGAGCCTCGGCTCCGGCGTGATCTTCGACCGCGAGGGGCATGTGCTCACGAACGAGCACGTCGTTGCGCGCGCGGATCGCGTGCGGGTCGCGATCGCGGACGGCCGCGAGTTCGATGCCGAGCTGGTGGGCGCTGACCCGAACAACGACCTCGCCGTCCTGCGCATCGTGCACGAGGGAGAGGAGGTACTTCCGTTCACCGAGCCCGGGAGCTCGGAAGACCTGATGGTCGGCGAGCCGGTGATCGCGATCGGCAACCCCTTCGGCTTCTCGAATAGCGTGACGACGGGCGTCATCTCGGCCACGAATCGATCGGTGAACGCCCCGGGCAGCCTGCCCTTCCACGGACTGCTGCAGACGGATGCACTGATCAATCCGGGCAATTCCGGCGGGCCGCTGTTGAACGCCGAGGGCCGCCTGATCGGCATCAACGCGGCGATCTACAACGGCGCCCAGGGCATCGGCTTTGCGATCCCGATCGACGTCGCCAAGCGCGTCATCCATGAGCTGCTGCTCTACGGCGAGGTGCATCCGGTGTGGCTCGGGCTCGAGTTCCAGGAAATCGATCCCGCGCTGCGCGAGGTCCTCGATCTGCCGAGCGGCGTGGGGGGCGCGCTCGTGAGTCGCCTACGCCCGGGCAGCCCCGCTTCGAAGGCGGGCATCCGGCGCGGCGACATCGTGACGAGCTTCGACGGCCGAAGCGTAAAGAGCGCACAGCAGCTCTTCGAGATGCTCGACGGCATGACCGCCGGCCAGGCCTTCGAGCTCGAGCTCTTCAAGGACGGTGGGCTGCGCAAGGTCGTCGCGCGCGCGGAGGAGCTCCCCCAGCCGATCGTCCACAGCATCGCGAATCGCCTGCTCGGACTCGGTCTCGAGTACTCGAGCCGGGACGAAGCCTTTGCCGTCGTGGAGGTCGACCGTGGCTCGGCGGCCGAAGCGCTCGGCTTGCGCCAGGGCGACTACCTGATCGCCGTCAACGGGATTCCCCTCGCCACGGAAGAGGATCTCAGGCGGGCGATCGCGCGACTTCGCGGGCGCGCCCGGGCGCTGGTCGTGGTCCAGCGAGGCCCCGGTCGATACCCTCTCACGCTGCCGCTGCATTGAAAGCGACGCCTCCGCCTTGACTCTACCGGTTGGCGACGACATACCCCGGCGATCGGGTGCGCCCCGAAACCGACACCCCCAGGAGAAGAATCCCATGAAACGAACGCTCATCCTGCTGACGATGGCCGCCCTCACGGTGCTCGGCCTGGGCCTGGGCCTCGCAGCGGATCTCGACTCTGCGACCTGGATCGGGCCCCGATCGGCCGCCGCGATCGATCTCTTCGGAAGCGGTGACGAGGAATCGGCCGAGCCCGAGGTTTCGCGCGAAGCGTTCTGGCGAACCGAGAGCGGCATTCCCTCGGCCCAGCCCATCGGCATTCCGACCAGCTTCGCCGACCTGGCCGAGCGCGTGGCCCCCGCCGTCGTCAGCATCCAGACCAAGGGCACCGTCGCGCTGCACATGCCAGGCATGCCGCCGGGCTTCGAAGAGTTCTTCGGCGGATCCCCATGGCATCGCGACATGCCGAACATGCCCCGCGAGCGAAAGAGCGAAGGCGAGGGTTCGGGCTTCGTGATCTCGAAGGACGGCTACATCGTGACCAACAATCACGTCGTCGAGGACATGGACGAGATTCGCGTCGTGTTCAAGGATGGCAGCGAGCTGCAGGCCGAGATCGTCGGCCTCGACCCCAAGACCGACATTGCGCTCCTGAAGGTCGACGCGGGCGGCAAGCAGCTCGAGACCATCGCCCTCGGCGACTCCGACGCCATTCGCCCCGGAGACTGGGTCGTCGCGATCGGCAACCCCTTTGGACTCGAGCACACCGTGACCGCCGGCATCGTCTCCGCCAAACATCGACGCGAGGTGAGTCCCTCGGCGTCCCAGTCCTACGACGACTTCATCCAGACCGATGCCGCCATCAATCCCGGCAACTCCGGCGGGCCGCTGATCGATCTTCGCGGCCGCGTCGTCGGAATCAACACGGCCATTCGCAGCAACGCCAACACCATCGGCTTCTCCGTTCCGATCAATCAGGCAAAGCAGATCCTGCCGCAGCTCCGCGCCGACGGGCGCGTCACGCGCGGCTGGCTCGGAGTCCAGATCCAGGGCGTCACGCCGCAGATCGCCGAGACCTTCGATCTCGAAGAAGCACGCGGCGCCCTCGTCTCACAGGTCCTGCCGGATACTCCGGCAGCCAAAGGCGGGATCGAACGCGGCGACGTGATCGTCGAGTTCAACGGCGAGCAGATCAACGAGTGGAAGGATCTCCCGCTGGTCGTCGCGAACACCCCCGTCGAGACGAAGGCCAAGGTCGTCGTCGTACGCGATGGCAAGAAGAAGACCATGCGGATCAAGATCGGCCGTCTCGAGGATCCCCAGCAGGTGGCCTCCGCATCGCCCAAGGAGGCCGGCGCCGAAGCCTTCGGTCTGCGCGCGCAGGATCTGACCCCGGCGCTCGCCGACCAGCTCGGCCTCGACCAGGCGGAGGGCGTCATCGTCACCGACGTCGATCCTTCCGGAGCCGCCGCCGAAGCGGGAATCCGACGAGGCGACATCATCGTCGAGCTCGACCGCAAGGAGATCAAGGACGCCAGCGATCTCTCGAAGCGACTCGACGCCACGAAGGAAGGGGCGCTGATGCTGGTGCGACGGGGAGACGCGACTCTTTATGTGCCGCTGAAGCGGCAAGGCTGAGGGCTCCTTATGTGCCGCTGAAGCGGCAAGGCTGAGGGCTCCTTATGTGCCGCTGAAGCGGCAAGGCTGAGGGCTCCTTATGTGCCGCTGAAGCGGCAAGGCTGAGGGCTCCTTATGTGCCGCTGAAGCGGCAGGGCTGAGGGCTCCTTATGTGCCGCTGAAGCGGCAGGGCTGAGGGCTCTTCATGTGCCGCGGAAGCGGCAGGGCTGAGGGCCGCGGAAGCGGCAGGCGCGCGGGGGCGCTAGCGGGTGGGGCGGTGCTGGTACAGGGTGCCGTCTTCGAAATGCTGCTTGCGGTAGTAGTCGCGGGTTCCGATCGCGGAGATCACGGAGAGGGTCCCGTGGCCCGCCGCGGCAGCGCGCTCGGCGGCGCGATCGAGGAGCAGGGAGCCCAGCCCACGGTGCTGGGCGGCGGCACCCGGCGCGGCCCCGATCCGCACGGAGCCTCCGTAGACGTGCAGCTCGCGAACGAGCGCATGATCCGCGAGCTCCGCCACGAAGCTCGGTGCCTTCGGCAGGCATAGTCGCAGGAAGCCGACGATGCGATCGTCGGGAGTGACGAGCTCGAGGAAGACCTCTCGACTGCTGGCGGTCGCGTACTCGGTCTCGCGCAGGGCGAGCGTCTCGGGATCGAAGTCCTCCCCGCGGATCTCGCGATGGCGGATCTCGCGCAGCGATGCCCCGCGACGGGCAACCTCGCGCTCGGCGATCTGACGGAAGTTGGTGCGTTTGTTGCCGACCACGATGTCGTCGGAGGAGATGTCGCGGATGACCCGCGTCACGCGGCAGAAGCGCGGCACTCGGGGAAGCGAACGGGCGACGACGTCGAGCAGCTCCGCCTCCTCGTAGGGGCGCCACTCACCGCGCTTCCACGGCCCCATCAGCTCGGCCGTCTCGACGAGGCTGCAGGGATAGAGCTTCAGCTCATCGGGCCGGAAGGCCTCGTCCTCGAAGAGCCGGGCAAAGTCCTCGCAATCGCTCTCCGGCGTGGCACCCAGCAGGTTCGCCATCCAGTGCACGTGCAGCTTGAAGCCGGCGCGGCGCAGCAGATCGAAGGCGCGGCGCGTCTCTGCCACGCCGTGACCGCGACGATTCGCGAGCAGGATGCGGTCGTCGAGACTCTGGACACCGAGCTGGATCTTGGTCGCCCCGAGGCGGCGCAGCCGCAGCACCTCGTCCTCGGTGACGTGATCGGGGCGGGTCTCGAGCACGAGGCCCACCGAGCGCGACCCCGCCGTCTCGTTGGCGCGCTGCGCGGCCTCGAGATCGGACCACGTCGCAACCTCATGGGCCAGCAGCAGCTCGCCCGACTGTCGCGCTTTCAGGAAGCCGGTGACGCGCTGGTTGTAGGGATTGCGGTCGAAGGCGTCGCCGTGGATCTCCGCGTCGATCTGCTCGAAGTCCGGAGTCCCGGGATCGAAATCTTCCCGCGCATCACGCCCCGCGCCGAAGTCGTTGAGCGCCTCGAAGCAGCGCTTCACGAACCAGATCTGGTAGGCCTCGGGATAGAACGACCAGGTTCCGCCTAACACGATCAGCTCGACCTTGTCGACCGGATGACCCGTCGCATCGAAGGCCGCCAGCCGATTCCAGGTCTGCAGATAGGGATCGAAGCGGTTGTTGGCCGCACGCTGTGCACCCGGCTCGTCCGACAGGTAGCTCTTGGGCATGCGCACGTCGTTCGGGCAGAAGATGCATTTGCCCGGACACGGGAAGGGCTTCGTCAGCACCGTCAGCGGCGTCACCCCGCTCTGGGTCCGGACCGGACGGCGCTGCACGCGACGACGGAAGCGCGCCTCGTCGAAGCGGAAGCCCTCGTCCGCCGCGAAGGCGCGAAAGCCCGCGATCAGATGGCTCCGGGAGAAGAAGCCCCCCTCCGGCCGTGGATGGCGTCGCAGGAGCGGCTCCATCACCTCGGGCGAGAGGGGGTCGGGCTCGCTATCCGGCACCGCCTCGATCGCACGCAGCAGCGGCATCAGGCTCGGCCGAAGCGGCTCCGGATCGAAGTCCCGATCGGGGCCACGCCCACGGAAGCGCCCCGCCACCCGCGCAGCGGCGGCGGCGCTCGGAGCCTCCTCGGGCGCGGACGCGATGGCTTCGGTCTCGGACAAGTCGTTCTCCTCGCGCGCAGTGTAGGGTGGCGGGCGCCGATCGGCCTCGTCTTCGAAGGCCTAGAATCCCCCGCACGATGAAGGAACGCACCCGACGCCAGCTTCACGCGCTCTCGATCGCGTTCTACGAGGCCCATGCCGAAGCCTTCGACGCCAGTCGCATCGACCTGCCCTGGCCCGGCTGGACACGCGTGCTCGACGTGATCCCGGGCAACGGTCTGCGCGTGCTCGACCTGGGCTGCGGCAACGGGCGCTTCGCGCGATTCCTGCAGGAGGCTGGCCTGCGCTTCGACTACACCGGCATCGATGCCAACGCGACGCTCCTCGACGCCGCGCGCGAACGGGTCGGCCCCGCACTCGAGGGCCCATGGCGATTGCTGGAGCAGGATTTCCTGGCCTCGAGCAGGCCCGGCGGCGAGCTGCCGGAGGGGCCCTTCGGTCTGGTGGCGTTGATGGGCGTGCTGCATCACGTCCCGTCGGCCGAGCTGCGACTCGCTTTGCTGCGGGCGGCCGCCGCGCGACTCGCGCCGGGCGGGGTGCTCGCGCTGACCGCGTGGCAATTCGCGGAGCACGAGCGATTCATGCGTCGCGTGGTCGACTGGTCGACGATCGATCGTGTGCTCGGGGCGCGGATCGATCCGGACGATCTCGAGCCGGGGGATTTCCTGCTGCGCTTCGGCGACGATCCGAGCGCCCCACCCCGCTATTGCCATCAGCTGGCCGACGCCGAGTTCGAGGGCTGGCCCGAAGCACTCGGGCTGCGGCTGATCGAGGACTTTCGTGCCGATGGCGCCCAGGGTGACCTGAATCGGTACGGGCTCCTGATGCGCGACTGACCTCGCGCAGGCCGTTTGCAGCCCCCACCCGACGACGATTGGTCCTTTTTCACACCACTCCTTCATTTCATGTGCAACTTCGCCGATAAGCACGCCGGGCATGTGCATCCAACCACGAGCAATCTTCGCCTTGTTCGCCTGCGCGCTCGGGAGCTTCCCGGCTCGGGCTGAATCGGCGCGTTCGCCACAGGACGGCGCCGCCGCCTGGCTCGCCTCGTCGTCCGCTGAAGGCGGGCTCACGACCTTCGCCTTTGCCGGCCTCGGCCAGGCGGGTGGTGAAGGCGTCTCGATTCCGCAGCTCGCCGCGAGCGCGATCGATTTCATCGCGAGCCCGGCTGGACTGCTCGGGCTCTTCGCATTCGCGATCGTGGCAGGCCTCCTCGTGCTGCTGCTGCGCGGCAATCGCGAGACCGGCCAGCTCTCGCTCCGCCTCGGCTTCCCCGACGCGATCGACGGCGACTTCGATGTCCACCTCGACCGGTTCCATCCGCGGCGCGGGCGCGCACCCGCACGCCGACGCCGCAGTGCCCAGCACCAACGCCACGGCGTGCGTCGCGAGACCCAATTCGATCGCGTGGCACCGGGCCGCTGGCTGCTCTCGATCGAGGGCACGCTCCGCTCCGCCGGGTCGCACGCGAGCCTGCTCCGCGTCGACGAAGAGATCGAGATCGACATCGAGGCCGGCCAGTGCTGCGAGGTCGAGCACGTCCTCCCCGAGGTCGAGACGCCGATCGAATTCCGCATCCAATGGGATCGGCAGCCAGCCCGCGATGTGGCCATCGGACTCGGCGGTCGGCCCGATACGCTGCGTTATGCCGGACAGGGGCAGGTGAAGATCGCGCTTCCGCTCGGCGCCCATGCGATCGTGATCGGCGCCGGCGATCGCGTCGTAGAGCAGACGATCGACGTCACCAGCTACGAGCCCAGCACCCGCGCCATCGACCTCGCGACCAGTGGAGGCGTGGTCTTCAAGGGCTGCCCGCCCGCCGTTGCGCCCTTTCTTCAGGGAGATCTCGCGAGCGCCTCCCGCGCGCTCGAACGAGACGGCCAGAGAGACGTGGCCTCCCTGCTGCTGGCGCGTCTGCATCAGGAGCAGGGCCAGACCGAACGCGCCGCCGAGGCCCTCGAGGCGGCCGGCCGGGACGCGGAGGCCGCAGAGCTGCGCCGCGCGATCGCGGATTTCGGACATGCCGCCGAGCTCTTCGAGCGCGCAGAAGACCTTCCCCGGGCGGCGGAGATGTACGCGGCCGCGCGCGACTGGCCCGAGGCCGCTCGCGTCTACAGCCTGCTCGAGGACTGGAACGAAGCCGCACGCTGCTTCGAGGAGGCCGGTGACAAGAACGGCTGGATCGATGCGGTCGCAGCGAATGGCGATCTCTTTCGCGCCGCCGCCCTCGCGTCGGAACACGGCGATCGGGCGCGCTCGATCAGATTGCTCCAGCAGATCGGTCCGGCGGACGCGGAGTACGGCCGGGCGGGCGAGCTGCTCGCCCTCGCCTACGAGCAGGAAGGCCATCTCGATCTGGCCGCCCGCCAGCTCGAACGCTGTCTCTCGTCGCTCCCGCCCGGAGAGCAGGCGCCACAGCTCGAGATCCATCTCTCGGAGCTGCTCGAGGACAGCGGCGAATTCGCCCGTGCCCTCGAGGTCCTCGAGACCCTGCGCGACCGTGAGCCGACCTTCCCGCGCGTCGCGAGCAGGATCGAGAGCCTGCGCAAGAAGCTCACGGCGCCGCCGCGCGAGAGTCAGTCGACGCCCTTCCCCTCGCTGTCCGGTGCAACGCAATTCGTCGCTCAGGAGCGCTACGAGATCCTCGAAGAGGTCGGGCGCGGCGGCATGGGCCACGTCTACAAAGCGCTCGATCGAAGACTCGGCCGCACCGTCGCCCTGAAGCGGATGCCCGAGAGTCTTCGCGACCATCCGACCGCAGTCCAGCTCTTCCTCGGCGAGGCGCAGGCGGCAGCGCGGATGAACCATCCGAACATCGTGACGCTCTACGACGCCGATCAGGAGAACGGGCGCTTCTTCATCACGATGGAGCTGCTCGAGGGGCTTCCGCTGAATGCGATCCTCGAGCAGCGGAGCCGCTTCGGTCCCCGGGATACCGCGAGGCTCGGGCTGCAGGCCTGCGCGGGCCTGCAGTTCGCCCACGACCAGGGCATCGTCCATCGCGACATCAAGACATCGAACCTGTTCATCACGCGCGACCGGGTGCTGAAGATCATGGACTTCGGACTGGCCAAGATCCTCGAAGCCGTGCGCGACCAGGGCATGACGGTGATCGCGGGAACGCCCTTCTACATGGCGCCGGAACAGACGGACGGAAACGTCGTCGATGGACGCACGGATCTCTACTCGCTGGGCGTCACGCTATTCGAGCTGTCGACTGGCCGCCTTCCCTTCACCGAAGGCAACGTCCCGGAGCAGCATCGCAACGCCCCGCGCCCCGACCCCGCCGAGGGCATCGAGGGCTACCCGGCGAAGCTCTCGCAGCTGATCCGATCGCTGATGGCGCGCGAGCCCGAGGACCGGCCGAGCTCGGCTGCCGAGGTCGCGCGGATTCTTGCCGAGGTCATCGCGGACCAGTAGGCCTGCGTCGCCCGGATCGATCGGACACCGCTCAGACCGGAGCCACCACGCGGGATCGATCCCGGGTCCGTCGAGACACTCGAGACGAGCGAACGACCGCCCGCTGGGAGCTCAGAGCGTCGCACTCCCCGTGTTGATCGTTTCGGCCTCGAGCGACTCCGAGCTGGCCTCGGCGGCGATCACGGCCTGGAGCTCGGACAGCTCCTTGGCCGCACTCAGATGCCCCTGCTCCGCGGCGCGCCCGAGCCAGTCGAGGGCCTCTTCCCGCGAGAGCGTGGTCGAGAGCTTGCGGGAGTACATGCCGCCCAGGTTGTACTGCGCCGAGGCGTAGCCCTGATCCGCCGCCATCCGCCACCAGTGCTCGGCCTCGTTCGCATCGACGTCGACGCCCTGCCCCGTCAGGTAGATCGTCCCGAGCATGTTCTGGGCGCCGGGATGATGTCGCTGCGCCGCCAATCGATACCAGCGCAGCGCTTCCTCGAAGCTCTGCTCGACACCAAGGCCCTTCAGATAGAGCACCGCGAGATTGTTGCAGCCGTCCGCGTCCCCCTGCTCCGCGGCCATCCGACTCCAGCGCAAGGCTTCGTCGTAGCGCTGCACGACGCCGTCGCCGCGCGCGTACAGGAATCCGAGCTGCGCCTGGGCGGGCGCATAGCCCTGCTCCGCCGCCATGCGGTAGTACTTCACGGCCTCGATCGCGTCGCGCGACGCCAGCACGCCTTCGTCGAAGATCGTGGCCAGCCGATACTGGGAGATCGCGTAGCCCTGGCCCGCTGCGTCGCGGTAGAAGCCGAGCGCCTTGTCGATATCGGCGTCGACACCGAGTCCCTGCTCGTACGCCTCGCCGATGCGATGCAGCGCGCCCACGTGGCCCAGGGCCGAGGCCTTCTTCCAATAGGCCACCGCCATGACCGGATTCGGTGCCCCCTCTTCTCCGGAACGCTCGAGCTCGCCGAGCATGAAGAAGGCCGGCGCCTGGCCCGCCTGGCCCGCGCGCGTCAGCCAGCGACGCCCCTCGGCGAGATTGCGGTTCTGGCCTTCCGCCTGCACCAGCATCATGCCGAGCTCGGTCTGGGCCTGGGCGTCGTCCTGCTCGGCGGCCAGCGTCAGCCAGTACAGCGCCTCGGCCTCGCGTCGGGCCTGCTCGGACTCCTCGACCTCGGCCTCGAACGCGGCCTGCCGATAGAAACGGCCGGCGGCCAGCTGAGCCGAGACGTCACCCCCGTCCGCTCGCGCCAGGATCTCGGGGGCCGGATTGCTCGAGGAAGCCTCCGCGTCGGGGATCGCATCGATCTGATTGCAGGCCGCGAGGACCATGACCGAAGCCGCCAGGACCCCACCTCGAAAACACGCTCGCCGAATGCTCATACCGATGTCCCCCGAACCGCTCGAGACGAGCGGGCTGCTCGGGGAGTCATCGGCATTCCGGGCGTTCCGGTGAAGTCCCCGCGCGGCCGGGGCGCGCCGACCGGGCGAGTGGCGATCTTCGGGCTCGGCTGGGCGGGGCTAGCTGCGGGCGCTCTTCGGCACGCCCAGTCCGGCCGCGTCGCGACACGCCTCGATAACCGGCGTCGCGAGGGCGCGGGCCCGGGCGGCCCCGTCGCGCAGGATCTCCTCGATCGCGCCCGGCTTCTCCTCGAACTCTGCCCGACGCGCCCGCATCGGCTCGAAATAGTCCATCAGCCGCGCCAGCAGGTCCTTCTTCACGTCGCCGTACCCGAGCCCGCCCGCCGCCGCGCGCGCGAACATCTCGTCGCGCTCGGCCGCGGTCGCGAACAGGCTCCACAGCTCGAAGACCGCCTGATTCGTGGGCTTCGGATCTTCCAGGGGTGTCGAGTCCGTGACGATGCCCATGACGGCCTTCTTCACGCGACCCCGGGGCGCGAACATCGAGATGGTGTTGTCGTACGACTTCGACATCTTGCGGCCGTCGGTGCCGGGGACCGTCGCCGTATCCTCGAGAATGAAGGGCTCGGGCAGCACCAGCGCCTCGCACTCGTAGAGCCGGTTGAAGCGCTGCGCGATGTCACGCGCCATCTCGATATGCTGCTTCTGGTCACGACCGACCGGCACGAGATGGGAGCCGTAGAGCAGGATATCGGCGGCCATCAGCACGGGATAGGTGAAGAGCCCGTGATCGACGTCGTCGCCCTTGTCCATCGCGGCCTTGTAGGCGTGCGCGCGCTCGAGCATGCCCATCGGCGTCACCGACGTGAGGATCCAGGTGAGCTCCGTCACCTCCGGCAGGTCGCTCTGGCGGAACAGGATCGCGTGCTCGGGGTCGAGGCCTGCCGCGAGATAGTCGAGGGCGACCGACTCCGTATTGCGGCGTCGCTCCGGCCCGTTCCGCACCGACGTCATCGAGTGATAGTCGGCGATGAAATAGAGCGCCGTGTCGTGCTCTTCCTGCAGATCGACGAACTGCCGCAGGGCACCGAAATAATTGCCGAGGTGGAGGTTCTCACCCGTCGGCTTCGTGCCGGACAAGACGATCTGCTGGCGCTTCGGCAGCGGCTCTGGACGCTCTTCGTGCTTGTGTTTCTTTGACATGATCAGGCGTTCTTCGATCGTTTGGAGAGGAAAGGAGTCAGTCGCGCAGCCCGGTCGGGCGGAACGAGATGGCCCGGATCGCTCCGGCTCGCCGGCACCTCGCCGGAACAGCGCTTCGGTCAGTCGTGTACCGGCGTCAGCCAATGCGCGAACTCGGGATCTTCCCCGCGCGTCACCCTGCTCGAAGCGCTCGCGCAGCCGACTCGAGACCGGTCCGGGACAACGGGATAGCGCGTGGCGATCGACCGACTCGACCGGCCAGACACCCGCGGTCGTGCCCGTCAGAAAGGCCTCACTCGCGTCGAGCAGCGCCTTCGGCTCGAGCGCCGTCTCGCGGACAGCCAGGTCGCAGGCCTTGGCGAGCTCGAGGATCGAGCTGCGGGTGACCCCGTGGAGCACCTTTCGCGCGGGCGGCGTCAGCAGCTCTCCGCTCTCGTCGACCAGGAAGAGATTCGTCGTCGGACCTTCGGCGAGGTGACCGTCCTCGTCGACCAGGACGATCTCGTCGTAGCCTTCCGCGCGCGCCTGCGCCTTGGCCATCATCGGCGAGGCGTAGTTGGCGGAGACCTTGGCCTGGGGCGAGACGATGTCCTCGCGGCGATTGGCGCGCTGCTTCTCGATCCAGAGCTTCAGGAACTCGGGTCGGGGCGGCGGCGGCGCGGGCAGCCGATCCTGGATGTCGGCCTTCGGATCGTAGGCGGCGATCGCGACGGTCACGTGGGTGTCGATCGGGACGACGTCGATCTCGACCGACGCGAAGTAGGCGCTGATCTTGACGGCCCGCGCGCCCGGGATTGGCGCGCACCGTGGCCCGGATCGCGTCGCTGAGCTCGGCGTCGCTCTGCTCGACCGGCAGGCCCATCAGCGCGCAGGACTGGAAGAAGCGCTCGACGTGCTCACGCAGCCGGAAGATCGCGGGCCCGGCGGGGAGCCCCGTCTTTCCGGGCGACCCGGCGAGATCGTGGACCGACATATAGTCGAAGACCAGCGAGCCGCGCTGCAGCGAGTGGGAGAGCACGTGCACGGTCGCTTCCGCCCAGGGCCGGAGCTCGCCGTCCACCCAGATCCGCCGACTCGATTCGCCCGAACTCCCCGACGTCAAAGGCACTTCTCCCCCTCCGGTCCACCCGAGCGCCCGACTGTATCAAATGAATCCGCGCGCGATGGCTTTTTCGCGCCACGCACGGAGCCCTCGACGTCACTTCCCCATGGAGTGCCGTCCGCCCGCCGCCCAGTCGATTCGGGGCCCGGGCCAGTCGAGAGGATCCGATCCCCATGACCCAAGCCATCCGCCGCGCCAGCAACGTCGTCGTCGTCGCCGCCCTGCTCTACAAGGAGCTCGCCGTCTCCGCGAGCGATCTGCTGCGCCCCGGGACCTATCGCCGACGCCTCTGAGTCCAGTCAGCGCTCGAAGGCTCTCGCCCGATCGGCGAATCAGCGGGCGCCGATCTAAGGGACGCGAGAGGGCGCGCGAGGGTCGAGGGACGCCGAGGAGCGAGAGGGCTAGCCGAGTCCCTCGCTCGAGGCCGTCGGCGCCTCCTCGGCGCTGCCTCCGTGGAGCGCCCGTAGGCCTCCAGCGTCTCTTCGCGCTTGCGCGCCGCCGATTGCGCGGGCGACTGACTCGCCACCCAGGTGCGCGCCGCCAGCGCGATCGCGAAGAGCATCGCCGCCCCGGCGATCATCAGAAAGTCGATCGGCGTGAGCGACGCGATCGTCGGCCGATAGCTCGTCGTCAGGTAGACCATCTTCAGCACGAAGCCGACGAGCAGCGACGTCCACCCGGCCAGAATCATCAAATCGATCAGCGGAAGCACGGGCATCTCGAGCTCTCCCTGTCGCGGTCCCGGCCATCCTAATCTGCGCGGCCCAGTCGGGGTCAAACCCCTTCCGCGACTTGCCGGCGAGTCGCACCCGACCCGCCGATCGCGGATCCGGCGTCGACCCGGCGATCGCGCAAGCGCGACCGATCGCGCCCCGCCTCCGCGAATAATCGGGGCTTGAGGCGGCCGCGTGATGGCAGAGCCTACGCCTCGCGCTACATTCGGCCGCCCGATGGCCCCCACAGGTCATCGCCTTCCATCATGCCCCACCGGCCGCAGCCAGATCCGAACGGATCTCGAGTCGAGCCGGGTCGCGGGTTGCCCTGGAGTGAGTGGACAGAGAGCTTCGCGAGAGACCTGGAAGACCAGGGATACTCGTTCGCCCGCGACGGCCGGCGATGCAAGGAAGCTCGAGCGTTCGCTTCCGGGGCCGACGTAGCTCAGCTGGTAGAGCAGCTCACTCGTAATGAGCAGGTCGTCCGTTCGAGTCGGATCGTCGGCTCCATTTTTTGGGGTTCCGCGTCGCGGAGCTGGCGTGGTTGCTGCGAGGTACACGATCGGGGCGGAATCGTGTTGGTGCCGCCCACCGCCGTCGAGTCGCAACGTCGCTGACTCAAGCGGCCGTCGACCGGTCTCACCGCCGTACCGTCAATGGCCCTGTCTTCGCCTCGCCGCCTTCTCGACCGATCGATGACTCACAGCACCCGGCCAGCGAGCAGGTCATCCGGGTACGCTTCGTTCTACCGGCCTTCGTGAACGCGCGGCAACCGGGAGGCACCGCGGCGCGACACGCCCTACCCCCATGAGCCGAGCTCAGCCGCGACGGCGTCGACTCTGGGTCCGGCGCGGGCGCTCGAAGGCGTCCTCGATCTTCGGGGTACTCCTGAGCTGCAGTCAGCGCCTCGCGGGCGAATCGGGTCGCGGGCCCAGCCAGAGGATCAGCCGGCGTTGACACTCGCCTTCGGTTCCTCCAAAATGCCACCAAAACGGAGGAACCATGGCCACCCTCAACATCAAGAGCCTCCCCGACTCCCTCTACGACCAGCTCCGCGAGCGCGCCCGCGCGAACCATCGATCGATCGCACAGGAGGTCACGCACATCCTGACGGAGGTGCTCGAGGAGCCCGAGCCCGTCTCCCTGCTCGAACTCCAGGGACTCGGCAAGGAGATCTGGGCCGAGACCGATGGTGCGGATCACGTAGCCAAGGAACGCGATTCTTGGGACTGATCGAAGATCTCGGCGAAGGTCCGATCGCCCTCGACACCGTGATCTTCATCTACTGGATCGAAGAGAATCCAGCGTATCTTTCGCAGATCGAGCCGCTCTTCCGAGCGGTCGATCGCGGCGAGATCGAGGTCGTGACATCGGCGATCACGCTGCTCGAAGTGTTGGTCGTGCCCTATCGCGCCGCCAAGGTCGGATTGGCGGAGCGCTACGAGCAGCTCCTCACTCGCGCATCGCACCTCCGGATGGTCGACATCGATCGGCAGCAGCTCCGCGCAGCGGCGCAGTTGCGTGCGGTCCACGGCATTCGAACACCAGATGCGCTTCAACTCGCTGCGGGACTAGCAACACGAGCGACCACGATGATCACCAATGACCGCAGACTGCCTGGGATCCCGGGGCTGGAGGTATTGCAGCTTGGAGAGCTCGCATAGGCGCAATGGCCTCGGGTGGATGGACGCGACCACACGGGACCCTCGCGTGCAACGCCTCCGCGATCCCCGGGTACGCCTGCAGTCCATTGCCGCGCATGCCCTCTCGTTGCCGACCCACGCTCGCAACCCGTTGCTTTCACTCATCTTCCCCGCCCTCTCGTAGTGAGCAGGTCGTCCGTTCGAGTCGGATCGTCGGCTCCATTTCGGGCTCTACATCGAGGGTTTGCCGGCGATCCTCGATGTTCGTGCCAGGTGGAGTCTTGTGCTGGCGCCGTCCAGGGCCGTCGAGTCGCAACTCCGCCAGTCGGATAGAGGTCGGAAGGCCTCGGCGGCCCGCCCTCGACGCACCCAGCGTCGCCTCGCCAGCCAGCCGGCCGGGTCATGCGTCACGGCGCCAGGCCGGTGAACCGGTCGAAGGGCGCGCCTCAGAGGGATCCGTCGCTCGCCACACCCTGACAAGCACGAAACGAGAGCTCGACCGCGACGCGATGCCCGAACGCACAATGGCTCGCACGAGACGCCGCTCCGGGTTAGGCGTCATGACCGAGCTCTCCTTCTCCGCCAAGATCGGCCTGCTCGACGGCAAGAGCTCCATCGAGCTCTCGCTCTGGCTGTCGCGCCCCCCGCTCGAGCCGCTCGAGTACGCGTCGCCCGCTGAAGTGACGCTCGACCCCTTTGCATCCGGTCGCGTGCTGTCATGGGCGCTGAAAGCGAAGAGCGACTACGTTCGAGAGCGTTCTCATTCGGGTGACCGCTTGATGATCGGCGTTCGCCGGCGGATACTGCTCCGCAATCACGCCCGAACCAGTTTTTGAGGACCGACCGGCGTGAATCACGCGATTCGAGTTCGACGTCGCTCAAATGAAGACCGCGGACGAATCTCCTGACCTCATAGGATTGCGATGGGAATGCGGGTTCGTTCGAAGAGTCGGTTCCCTTATGCCCTCTGCGTCGACCAGAGCCAAAAGCACGCCTACCGCACATCTCGCCCTGGCGATCACGTGAGCAGAAGACACCTAACATCCAAGCGCCATCGGCGATGGCTGGGGTGGATTGCAGTCTCAATCGTCGTAGTGCTGTCGCCGCGAGCGGCTGGATCGCAGACCATCGAGACCGTCGCGGGCGGCGGACCGGTCGAGGTGCAGGCGCTGTCCGCCGGTCTCGGAGGCCCTGTCTCGCTCACGCTCGATGGAGCAGGAAACCTGTTCGTCACGGATGTCCATGACCTCCATCGTGTGTACAAGATCGATTCGCTCGGTCGGCTGACGATCGTTGCGGGTCTCGGCATGGCCGGATTCAGCGGCGACGGAGGGCCTGCAACGAGTGCCAGCCTCTCGTACCCCGCCGAGGTAGCGGTGGATGCCGCGGGCAATCTCTTCATCGCGGATGCGGGCAATCGAGTCATTCGGCGTGTCGATGCATCGTCTGGTGTCATCACGACCGTCGCGGGCGATGGAACCGCCGGATTCAGTGGCGACGGGGGCCCGGCAACGAGCGCGCGACTCACGACTCCGAATCGCATTGCGCTCGACGGTTCCGGGAATCTCTTCATCGCGGATACGATGAATTTTCGCGTCCGACGCGTGGACGCGGCCACGGGAATCATCACGACCGTCGCAGGCAATGGAACCGAGGGAGACTACGGCGACGGCGGTCAGGCCACCAATGCAGGCGTCATCCCTGTCGACGTTGCCTTGGACGCCGCCGGAAACCTCTACATAGGAGGCGATTACCTCGTCCGCAGGGTAGACGCAGCGACCGGGATCATCACGAGTGTTGCTGGAAACGGATTTCAGGGCTCGAGCGGCGACGGGGGTCCAGCCACGAGCGCGAGCTTTAGAAGCTCGTTCGCCATTTCACTCGACGTCGGCGGGAATCTCTTCATTGCGGACTACAACGATCGACGGATCCGCCGCGTCGATTCGGGGACGGGGATCATCACGACCGTCGCGGGCGACGGAACGTGGGGGTTCAGCGGCGACGGGGGGCCCGCCACGAGTGCCAGCCTCCGAGGCCCGAGCGGCATCGCGCTGGACGCCGCCGGGGATCTGCTCGTTGCTGACTCACACAATGCACGGATCCGCCGCGTGGCCGCGGCGACGGGAATCATCACGACCTTCGCAGGCAACGGAACCTCGAATTTCAGTGACGACGGAGTTCAGGCCGTGGACTCCAGCATTTCCTTTCCAAGCGGGGTTGCGGTCGACGCGACAGGGAACTTCTTCCTCGTCGAGCACGTCGGGCATCGCGTCCGTCGAGTCGATGCGGCGACCGGGGCCATCACGACTGTCGCAGGATCCGGAGACTGGGGGTTCAGCGGCGACGGGGGGCCGGCCACGAGTGCCACCATGAGGACGCCCTTCGCCGTTGCGCTCGATGCCGTCGGAAACCTCTTCATCTGCGACATGGCCAATAATCGAGTTCGGCGTGTGGACGCGGCGACCAGTGTGATCACGACTGTCGCGGGGAACGGCTTCAGCTTTAGCGGCGACGGGGGCCCTGCCACCAGTGCCGGGATCGGCAGTCCGGTGGGTATCGCCCTGGATGGCGCCGGGAACATCTTCCTTGCGACCGGAAATCGCATCCGCCGCGTGGACGCGATCACCGGGACCATCACCACCGTCGCGGGGAATGGATCCTTTGAATTCGGCGGCGACGACGGCACGGCCACGAGCGCCGGTCTCGTCAATGCGACCGGTGTCGCGCTCGATCAGAGTGGCAACCTCTATATCGCCGACTCATGGGATCATCGCGTCCGACGCGTCGACGCGACCACCTCGATCATCACGACCGTCGCCGGGAACGGAGCTGCTGGATTCAGCGGGGACAATGGCCCGGCGACAGGTGCCAACCTCGCGAGTCCGCATAGCGTCGCAGTCGACGGGAACGGAAACTTTTTCATCGCGGATCTGGACAATCGACGCATCCGTCGAGTCGATTCGGAGACCGGGATCATCACGACCGTCGCGGGTAACGGCGCCGCCGGGTTCAGCGGCGACGGGGGCCCGGCCACGAATGCCAGCCTCTGGGAGCCGACCGGCATCGCTCTGAATGCCGCTGGAGATCTCTTCATTGCGGATTGGGGCACGCAACGCATCCGCCGCGTCGTACCAGAGTCGGGGTTCGGGGCGTCGCTAGGCGCTGGAATAGGGGTGCTGTCTCTCATCGCATATCGTCGAATGGGAGAGCTGGACGGCCAGTCGCGAAGCACCACGAAGGAATGAAGTACCGATAGATCACGAACTGACAGGTGGGCCCCGCCGGGGCGCACCAAGCCCCTTCCGGAAGCTGTGGCTCGCCCTTCGGCCTCGCGAGCACGGCCCGGGGGCGTCTATGGGCCCTTCGACTGCAACGCCTGATTGTGTAGGGCGATCGTCGACTCGGTGATCCTCACGCACTTCGCTCATGTGAGACAGTGGAATCGATTTCGGGACCGCAACGGTCGAATGCTCGAAGTGCTCCCGAGCTCAGGCAGGCCGAACGAGTCGATGTCCCGCGCGCTGCCTTCGGCGGCCCGAAGACACATGGCGCGACGCGCTGCCCCAGTCCCGCGGCCTCGATCGCCGGCCTACCGGTCAACAGACGGGGCGCGACCGTCATTTTTTGTGTGCGCCTCGGGCCTAGCACGCGGACAGGGCGCTAGGCGCTCGCTGTAACGGGGTTGGCATACGGCTTGCTCTCCAGACTTCACAAGCGGTCGAGGATTCGAATTCGAATAGGTCGTTTGCATAGATGTAGAGACGGAACGAGGCGGAGAGTGACATGCTGACACAAACCTGGATCGGAGAGGAGAGTGGCGAAGGGCTGGGCGCACCGAGGAATCGTGCGCCGAGCAGTCGACGAGTGGGAGGCGCACGAAGACCGAACCGGAGGATGAGAGTCCGCCACAAGGTCGAGCGGTTCGCCGTGATCTCGTGCGCCGTCGTGCTCTCGCTGCAGGCCATTCCGGAGCCAGCGAATGCCACCCTGGCGGGCGACGTGATCTCGGCCGAAGTGATCTGGGAGGCGGTCCAGCAGGACTGGCCGACGGGCTTCAACGTGCTCATGCCTGCCGGTACCACGGCGACGGTGGATCTCGCGCCGTCGACGCCGGAGTACTCGGTCCCGTTCTTCTCGCTGGGTGGCTCGCGGTTCGAGATCGACTTCTTCGACGGACCGTTGATCGACGGGTCGACGAACGCGCTGACCGTCCACGTCGATTTTGCCGACCTCGGGGTCTGGCCGATTCCCGCGAGCTTCCAGGTGACGCTGTCCGATCTCGACTGGACCGATCAAGCAGGGCGGATTGAGAGCGTCGTCAAGGTCTCCGGCGAGCCGGGCGTCCTCGAGGTGATCGGCTTCACGGACGACAGCATCACGCTGTCCATGGATTCGCGGCTCGTCATCGGGGGGACTGGCTTCGACGTCGAGTACCGATACACCGCTTCGCACGACACGACGACGACCCTCGGCCCGTTCACCACGTCCAACGTCTTCTTGACCGCGCCCTGCTGGCCGTCCTGCAGTCCGGGGGATTTCCCGATCGACTGGGGCACGATCGGCACCTTCAACTACATGCTGCCGCCCGGCGACGAGATCGTCGACGTCGTCGTGAGCGGAACCTGGGGCGACGGCGCGCCCTTCGATAGCAGCGCCCCCGTCGAGCTCTATCTAGATGGCGTGCTGGTCGCCGAGTGCGTGCAGCTTGCGGCGTGCTGGCTCGATGACGGCGTACTCGTCGACTGGTCCTTCAGCTTCGCGGACAACGCCGTCCCCAACTTCGCGCCACTCTTCACGGATGGTGAGGCCATCCTTACGGCGATCCAGAACGACCAGATCAGCGTCATTCTGAGCAATCTGTCCTTGATCATCGTCACGCGACCTGCGCCGACCACGCCCCAGAACATCGTCCGCTTCGTCGATGTCGCCGGCGACGCGAGCGCCCCGATCAACGTCGACGCCCTGGCGCTGTACCTCGGGTTCGATCCGACGACGGGCGACTACGAGCTCCTCTGGGTCGCGCATCCGGACAACCCCTTCCAGGGCACTTTCCGCCTGAACGCCAACCTCTTCAATCCGGACACGGGTACGACCGCCCAGGATCCCGCGTACTTCCAGGACGTGTTCAACGACTTCACGCTCTCGACACCCCAGCAGTCCATCCTGCTCACGGGCAACAATCCACGGCTCACCGCATGGGCCGTGGGTGATCGGGTGGCTCCGGGGTGTCCCATCCCGCTCGGCTGCCCGATCGGGGCCTCCGCCTCAGGAACCGCGGTCCAGCAGCAGTCCGGATCGGGCGTCGGGGCGGATCGATTCGACGACCAGAGCCCGCAGATCATCGTGCCCGAGCCGTACGGTCTGCTCGCCCTCGGCTCGGGGATGCTCGGGCTGGCGGCGCTGGGACGTCGCAAGCGGGCGTGTCGGGACGCTCCGAAACCCGACGACGAGAGGAGACACCGATGGAACGATCCATCGGAATGGACGTGGATGCAGCGAGCTGCACGCTGGCGGTGATTTCAGAGAAGGGCCGGAAGACAAGGACTTCCCGTTCGAGACGAATGATCAGGCGCTCGTCGAGGCCGTTCGCATGGTCCCCGGACACAAGCATCTGGTCATCGAAAAAGCACTTCAGAGTGCTTGGCTGTACGAGACGTTGCTGACGATTCCGACGAACTGCTCGTGGCTGGCATGTCGCAGAGCAGAGGCCCGACGAGCGACCAGCGCGATACCCATGGCTTGCCCCGCGAGCGCCGCGCGCCCACACAGAGTCCGGCGCCTGGCTCGACCGCGGCGCGAGGAGCAGGAACCCCGCCGGCCACGACGGCGGCTTCACGCCACTTATTACATGGCCGAAGTGGTCACATGGCGAGCCTCGTCCGGGTGTTGCGCGCGGATCGCGATCGCGGTCGAGACGCGTCGAGTCGAGACGGCGGGGATCTCTCCTGCTCGCCGCCACTCGTTCCGAGATTGCTTCCGACGGAGATTCGACGCGCACGGATCGACCTCTCGATACGAATCCGATCGGGGCCACACCCGCCCTCGACCCCCCTGGGCATCGGCATCCAGCCGCCCTTGCTCCATTATTGCTATGACGGCGCGCGCAACTCCTCGACAATCGATCCGCCACGACAGGTAGACTGACCGCTACTCCCATCGAGGGGTCGCAACCCGATCGCCGGAGAACGCCTGCAGCGAGGAGCGTATTGATGAATCGAGTGAAACGAATCGGATTGCATCAGGCGGCGCGCGGACTCATGCTCGTCGCCTCGCTCCTCCTTCTCCCGGGCTCCGCCGCGGCCGACTTTTCATTCCAGGGAATCGGGGTGTTTCCCGACCCGGTCTTCTCGAGCACCTCGGTGAGCGGGATCTCGGGAGATGGCACCTGGTTGACGGGCCAGGCCCAGGTGGGACTGGGTTCGGGGACCCTTCGCCTTCTCCGATGGTCGCAGGCAACGGGTCTCGAGGGTCTGGGACCCGCCACTGGATCCGGCATCTCGAACGACGGCAGCGTGATCGTGGGGCGAGGCTCGGGGGGAAGCGCCGGAAGCGGTGCGCTTCGATGGACCGAGGCGACAGGCCTCGTCGATCTTGGAACGCTGGGCTCGCCGGGCGTGACCCAGGCCGAGGCCGTGTCGGCAGATGGCTCCGTCGTCGTGGGAATCTCAGCGGGCAGCGAAGCATTCAAGTGGACCGAGTCGACGGGGATGGTTGCGCTTCCCGGCGGCTTCGGATTCGCGCATGGCATCTCCGCCGATGGCTCCATCGTGGTCGGCAGGAGTGGAGGGAGCCCGGTCCTCTGGGATGGCGACAGCGACCCGATCGACCTCGGTGGAATTCCGGGCGCGACGTTCGGCGAAGCACTCGGCGTCTCCGCGGATGGGACGAAGGTCGTCGGGCTGAGCTCGGCCGCGGTCTTCGAATCCGAAGCGTTCCTGTGGACTCAGGAAGCGGGGTTCCTCGGTCTCGGGTTCACTTCCGCCGAGGACACCGAATCCAGGGCACTCGACGTTTCCGCAGACGGTCGGGTCGTCGTCGGTGATGTGAGGAGCTCGGTATCCCAGGCCATGATCTGGGATCCCGATCACGGCATGCGCGTCCTGCAGCAAGTGCTCGCAGCGGAGCTGGATCTGACGGGATGGGAGCTCTGGAGCGCCACCGGGATCAGCGACGATGGGCGCACGATCGTCGGCAACGGACGTGCGCCCGACGGCACCCAGCAGGGCTGGATCGCCGTGATCCCGGAACCCTCGAGCGCCCTTCTGATCGGGCTCGGAATGGCTGGCCTGGCCTGGCGGCCACGCCGCTGAACGTTCGAGGTTTTCGCGCTGTCCGCTGGCCTCGCGTCGTCGACGGAAATCGCGAATCGGTGGCGACCGAAGCGAAGAGGCAATTCAAGCCGCGTTCTCGGCATCGCCGACAGGTGGTGGCCCTGAAACGGTGATGGGCACTCGCTCTTTTCCGCCGGTCCACGCCAGCGGCGGCCCGAGGTGCCAAGCCTCCGCCGCGCCAAGCTCGATCCAGAGACCCGACCCCCACCCAAGACCCTGGCGATCGCCCCGTCGCGACCGGGCGGCCAGACCCTCTGGGGAGCATGATCGGGAGCGCGACGGGTCTCGCCCGCAAACTCACGAACACAAAGATCAATAAAATGATCGACAAAGCCTAGACACCATCCGAGCCAACACGATAGTGCGGAGCGCCGCCCCCTCCTCGGTTCGAATGGAAGTCATGATGCAACTCAAGCGTGCCCTGCTCCCGATCGCGATCCTGGCCCTCGGCGGGCTGACCTCGGCCTTTCTGATGAAGGGCCAGCCCGAGCCCGCGGCGACGCCGGTGATCGAGGAGCCCCGGGCGATTCGGGTCATGGTGGTGAGACCCGAGGTGGTCGAGCTGAGCGTCCGCAGCCAGGGCACGGTCGAGCCCCGCACGCGCAGCGATCTCGTCGCCCAGGTGCCCGGACAGATCCTCGCCGTGGGATCGGGCCTCGAGCCAGGCGCCTTCTTCGAGGCGGGCGAGGTGCTGCTGCGATTGGATCCGCGCGACCAGGAGCTCGCTCGACGTCGTGCGCGCGCCCAGCTCGAGCGCGCCCGCGCAGAGGAGGACTACGCCCGGGCCATGCTCCGCCGGCAGGAGCGTCTCGGCAACGAGGGCGTGGCCAGCGACTCGTCGATCGACGAAGCCCTGCGCGCAGCGCGCACCGCCTCCGCGCGGCGCGCCGAGGCCGAGGTCGACCTCGCGAGCGCCGAGCAGGACCTCGAGCGCAGCACGATTCGGGCACCCTTCGACGGAAGAACGCTCGAGCGCACGATCGACGTCGGCCAGTTCGTCTCGATCGGGACGCCGCTCGCCGAGCTGCACGCGGTCGATCACGCCGAGGTGCGGCTCCCGATTCCCGACGCGGAGCTCGCCTTTCTCGATCTCTCGCTCGGCGAGTCGGTCGATGCCGAGGCCGCGCCGCGCGTGGTCTTGAGCGCCGAGTTCGCGGGCGACACACATCGGTGGCAGGGCCGGATCGTCCGCACCGAGGCCCGCATCGACCCCCGGACGCGCATGGTTCACGTCGTCGCCCGGGTTCCCCGGCCCTACGATCGGAACCCCGCGGCGCCCGATCGGCCTCCGCTCGCCGCCGGGCTCTTCGTCGAGGCCGAGATCGAAGGCCGGCGCGTCGAGCAGATCGTGCGCGTCCCGCGTGAGACCCTCGATGAGTCGGGATACGTCTACGTCGTCGACGAGCGAGATCAGCTCGAACGGCGGCGTGTCGACGTGCTGCGCTTCGAGCGCACGGACGCGCTGATCGTCGACGGGCTTCGGCC
Source organism: uncultured delta proteobacterium (assembly GCA_963698485.1). Lineage (GTDB taxonomy): Bacteria > Myxococcota_A > UBA9160 > UBA9160 > UBA4427 > UBA4427. Next base: position 131,994 of record CAVORA010000026.1, read on the forward strand.
GAACGAACGGATCTCCCTGCTCGAGCCGCGGCTGGCGAGCGACGGGCTCGCGGTGCGCCCGGTCGAGCCCGCCACGCTCGCCCAGGGTGAGATTGCCGAGCGGCCCGCATCATGACGAGCCCCATCGAGTGGTTCGCGCGCCATCGGGTCGCGGCGAACCTGTTGATGTGGGGCATCGCGGCCGGGGGTCTGCTCACGCTGCCGTCGATCACGCGCGAGGTCTTCCCCGACATCACGCCCGACCTCGTGACCGTGAGCGTCGCGTATCCCGGCGCCGCCCCGGGCGAGATCGAGTCGACGATCGTCGAGCGGATCGAAGAGCGGCTCGACGGTCTGGTCGGCGTGCGCCGCATGACCTCGACCGCGGACGAAGGCCTCGGACAGGTCGTGATCGAGCTCGCCAGTCGCGCCGATCCGCAGCGAATTCTCGAAGACGTGAAGACGCGCGTCGACGCCATCCCGAGCCTGCCGAAGGGCGCCGAGGAGCCGGTCATCGAGCGGCCCCTCATCCGACGGCAGGTCGTGAACGTGGCCGTCTCGGGTGGCCGCGACGAGCGCGCGCTGAAGACGGCGGCCGAGCAGATTCGCGACGAGCTCGCCGGCCTGCCCGAGATCACGCATGTCGAGGTCTTCGGTGCGCGGGCCGACGAGATCTCGATCGAGGTCTCCGAGGACGCGCTGCGGCGACACCAGCTGAGCTTCGACGAGGTGGCGGACTCGGTCCGCCGGACCTCGCTCGATCTGTCGGGCGGCGTGCTGCGGACCGAGGCGGGCGACGTCCGGCTGCGCACCTTCGGCCAGGCACGCGACGGCGAAGAGTTCGCGGGGCTTCCGCTGCTCACGCGCTCCGACGGCACGCGGCTGGCGCTCGGAGACGTGGCCCGGGTGAACGACGGCTTCGAGGAGATGGAGCGGTCGCTTCGCTTCGACGGCGCCGCGGCCGTGCTCGTCCGCGTCTACCGAGTAGGCGATCAGAGTGCGCTCGAGATCTCGAAGGCCGTACGCGACTACGTCGACCAGGCCGCCGCTCGGCTTCCGGCGGATGTCGCGCTCGCGGTCTACGACGATGACGCACGGATCCTGCGCGGTCGGCTCGAGACGCTGACCCGCAACGCCCAGAGCGGGCTGCTGCTCGTGCTCCTCTGCCTGACACTCTTCCTGCAGCCGCGGCTCGCCTTCTGGGTGAGCGCCGGCATTCCCATCTCGTTTCTCGGCGCGCTCTGGCTGATGCCGACCTTCGACGCGACCCTCAACCTGGTCTCCCTCTTCGGCTTCATCCTGGTGCTCGGGATCCTCGTCGACGATGCCATCGTCGTCGGCGAGAACATCCATCGGCGACAGTCGGAGGGTGGGTCGGATCGCATGCAGTCGGCCATCTCCGCCACCCAGGAGGTCGCCGCCCCGGTGATCTTCGGCGTGCTCACCACGGTCGTCGCGTTCACGCCGCTGCTCTTCGTCGAGGGGGCGTCCGGCGTGATCTGGCGCCAGATCCCCGTCGTGGTGATCGCCGCGCTGCTCTTCTCGCTGGTGAAATGCTTCTGGGTCCTGCCCGCCCATCTCGGCCATGAAGGACGCTTCCACCTGCCCAGCTGGAAGGGGCTGGATTTCGTCTCGGCGATCCCGGAACGGGTGGGCAGAGGACTCGATCGCTGGGTCGATCGTCGCTTCGTGCCGATGCTCGACCGCGCGCTCGAAGCCCGCTTCGCGACGCTCGCGACCGCGGTGGCGCTCGTGCTCGTCTGTGGCAGCGCGGTCGCCGGGGGCTGGCTCCGCTTCAGCTTCTTCCCGCCGATCGAGGGCGAGCAGATCGTGGCCTCCTTCGCGCTGCCGCCCGGCACCTCGCTCGAGACCACCGAGGACACGGTCGATCGGCTCGAGGCGAGTGCGCGCCGCGTGATCGCGCGACTCTCCGAGGATCCCTCCAACGTGGATTTCGTCGAGAGCGTCGTGGCCGCGGTCGGTCAGGACCTCGGGCGCGGCGGCAGCTCGGCGCTCGGCAGCGCTCCGGCCCCGCATCTCGGCAGCGTCGAGATCTCGCTCGCCCCGCCCGAGTCCCGTAGCGTGAGCGCCCGCGAGTTCTCGCGCGCCTGGCGCGAGGAAACGGGGACGCTCCCCGGGCTCGAGGAGCTGACCTTCTCCGCCGACCTCTTCAGCGCGGGCGATCCGATCGACATCGAGCTCCGCGGCACCGACGTGGCCGCGCTGCGTCGCGTCGCGACGCTGCTAGGCGAAGACCTGACGCGGCGCCCCGGCGTGAGCGACGTGCGCAACTCCTACCGCGCCTCGAAGACGGAGCTCGAGCTGCGTCTGCGGCGCGAGGCGGAGGGCCTCGGTCTCTCGGTCTCCGACCTGGCTCGCCAGGTCCGTCAGGGCTTCTACGGCGAAGAGGTCCAGCGCGTCACGCGACGCGGCGAAGACGTGCGGGTGATGGTGCGCTATCCGCGAGACGAGCGTCGTGCGCTCGGCGACGTCGAGGCCTTGCGAGTCCGCACGCCGGCGGGTGACGCCGTACCGCTCTCGATCGTGGCGGACGTGCGGATGGGCGAAGGACCCGCGACGATCCGCCGCGCCGGCGGTGCGCGCATCGTCAACGTTCAGGCGGACGTCGACATCTCGGTGACGAGCGCGGCCGAGGTGCTGGCCGATCTGCAGTCGACCGTTCTGCCGCGGCTCCTCGAGCAGAACCCCGGCGTTCGCTATGGGCTGGAGGGCGAGCAGCGAGAGCAGCGCGAGAGCCTCGCGGACCTGGGCCGGGGCTTCGTCTTCGCACTGCTCGCGATCTTCGCGCTGCTGGCGATCCCGCTCCGGTCCTACAGTCAGCCTCTGCTCGTGATGGCGACGATTCCGCTGGGCGCCGTGGGCGCGATCGCGGGCCACGCCGCCCTGGGCCTGCCGCTGAGCTTCCCCTCCGTGATCGGGATCGTGGCGCTCTCCGGGGTGGTCGTGAACGACAGCCTGGTGCTCGTCGACTGGGCGAATCGGGGGGTCCGCGACGGGCTCGACGTCCGGCAGGCGATCCTCGAGGCCGGTCGCTCGCGATTCCGGCCGGTCTTTCTCACCTCGCTCACGACCTCGCTGGGACTGCTGCCCCTGCTCCTCGAGCAGAGCGTCCAGGCGCAGTTCCTGATCCCGATGGCCGTTTCGATCGCGGCGGGGGTCGTGATGGCGACGGTGGTCTCGCTGGTGATCGTACCCGCCGCCTATCTGGTCCTCGACGACCTCCAGCGGCTCACGGCGCGCACCAGCAGCTCGGTCGGGGTCGAGAGCGTGGCCGCGTCGTGACGGACGCGGTCGACCGGCGCCGCTTCGCCTGGCTCGGGCTGCTCTTTCTGAGCCTCGCTTGGGGTACCTCCTTTCTCTTCACGCGACTCGCGCTCGAAGCCTTTCCGCCGAGCTTCCTCGTCGCCGGACGCATCGGCGTCGCGGCCTGCGCGCTCAACGCCGTGCGTCTCGGGCTCGGCCTGCCGCTGCCGCGAGACGCAGCGACGTGGCTGCGATTTCTCGTCTTCGCGCTGACCGGCAGCGTCGTCCCCTTCCTGCTGATCAGCTGGGGCCAGGTCGAGGTCTCGAGCGGTCTGGCCGGCATCCTGCTGACGACGAGTCCCCTCGTCACCGTCGCCTTCGCGCACTTCATGGTGCCCGAAGAGCGGGCGACTCCCCGACGACTGATCGGGCTCGCAATCGGACTGGTCGGTGTGGCGGTGCTGCTGGGTCCGCCCTCCCTGGAGGGCCTTGGAAGTAGCGAGTCGCTCGTCCGGCAGATCGCGATCCTCGCTGGCGCTGCTTGTTATGCACTCAACACGACACTCGTGCGCCGATCGGCGAGCCTCCACCCGATCGTCTACGGCTCGGGCGTGATGCTGTTGGGTGCGCCACTCTCGCTCGTCATCGCGGGGATGAGCGAAGGCACCCTTCCTACCGCCGATCCGCTGGCGAATGCGTCGGTCCTCTGGCTGGGCATCGTACCGACCGGGCTGGCGACGCTCGTCCACTTCCGGGTCGTGGCGGCCGCCGGCCCGTCGTTCACCTCGATCACCAGCTACCTCGTACCGGTGGTGGCAGCGGTAGCCGGCCTGCTCGTCTTCGACGAGACGCTCACACCGTCCACCTTCGTCGCCTTCGGACTGCTCGCGGCCGGGATCGCGCTCGGACAGGCTCGCGCGCCACGTCGCCTCGTTCCACGCAGCGCGCAGGGCTCCTTCGACCCGGTGCAGCCCGTCGCCTAGCACGCGCTGCCTCCCCAGGAGGAGCGCACCGTGCGAGCTTCGGCCGCTTCTCCCGTCTCTTCTTCCACCGCCGGGACCGGCCACGCTGAGCAGGAGCGTGCCGAGGCGCATGCGACCCGAGTCGCCAGCGTTCGGGGGCACCGAGCTCAGTCGACCGACGCGTAGAGACCGGTCGTCGGGCCGTGCTAACCGGGTCGGATTGAGCGGATCGTCGACCGCCTCCTCGAAGCCCGCGATCGTGACCCCGCCGGTCGTTTCGAGCTCGATCTGCCAGGCGCAGAGCTCGTCGCCCTGGCTCTCGAGGCAGACCTCCTGCCCGGCGGCTGACCTTCGCCATTCGTACGACGCAATCCGCCAGGACCGGCCCGAGGGGGCTACGCAGGCATTTTTCGAGGCTCGATGGCGTCTGCTTCATGATAGTTTGGTACCGAAGGAGTCCCTCATGCTCGATTCGAAAAGAGATACACCGGTCCTCCGACGTCATGCCCTCGCCCTCGCCGCGTTCCTCCTGCTGACTTCGACGCTGCCGCATGCGGCGCAGGCCGACCCCGTCGTGATCGACTTCACGGGTACGGTCCAGGCCGCGACCCTCGACCTGGGCGGCGTGCTCGTCGGCGGCGAGTCGATCAGCGGCACCTTGATCATCGAGGACGGCGTGTCCGGGACCTTCACGCCTTCGCCGAACCCGACCTTCGTGCGCGCCGAGATGCTCTACGTGGACGCCGCGACGAGCCTCACCCTGACAGTCGACGGGAGCGTCGTGTCGGGGACGGGCGGGGACGTCGAGCTCTTCGACTCGACCGGAGCGCTGAGCGGAGACGACAGCTACGAGGTCACGAGCAACCTGACGACGGGAACCGTCGCGGGCGTCCCGGTGCAGAGCCTGTTCTGGAACTCCGCCTACCCGCAAACCGGATTCTCGCTGACGAGCGGGACGACGCTCTTCGCTCCACCGGCTTTCGATGGGATGAAGTTCAACCAGTTCACGCTGACGGGCGTCGGCCCAAACGGTGGCATCGCCTTCGGCTCCATCGACGGATTCACGGTCCAGGGTTCGTCCGCCGTGCCCTCTGCGTCGCCCGGCGTCCTGGGTCTGCTCGCGGTGGCGCTGTCCTTGCTCGGAGCGGGCTGGGTAGGTCGCGCCGGTGCGCGTCACGGGCCGCGGTCCGAATAGTCCGAATCGATGGCGATGCATCGATAGATAGGAACAGGCCGCTCCACATCGAAGCTCGTGATCGCACGCGAATTCAGACACAGGTGCATTTCCGGCACGATCCTCGAGACCTACCAGGATGCGCAGAGCTCCGCGGATCGCGGTCTGTTTTCGGGGCCAGGCTTGATCAGTCTGCCCCCGGCCCCGAAGAAGCTCTCGGGTCGATCGGCAACCGCGTGGCGTTCAGTCACGTGATCTCCGCCTCATTCACCTCACGCATAACGTCTCCCGTAGTTGGAGTGACGACCCCCTCGGCAACTTGATGCCGGGCCTGCACCGGCATGAACCGTGCCGAGAGGCGGACTCGATGCGGCGCGCGAAACGCAGCCGATTCTTCCGAGGCTCCGTCGTGTCGACCCAGAACGCATGGATGCTCGTTGGATGTCGTGTTTCGGATTCGATGGACCAACGCCTTGACACGACGAGGTACGCACCGACCAATAAAGATGGAGGTGAAGCAGAGTGACGAATCAAGCTTTCGAACGAGCGGTGGTGGTCTTTTCGTGCGCAGTGGCGTCGCTGCTGATCGCGATGGGTTCTTCTCCTGCTTCAGCAGTCTATTCGACCAGCGGACGACTCAATGCCCGGATTCAGTCGCCCTTCGCACAGGTCGACCGGACGGAGAACACGGGAACGGAGAACTCGGACGCGGAGTATCTCGACGGTGACTACAACAGCGAGCTGGTCGCCGACTACGTCGTCAGCCTTCCGCAGGGACGAATGGATTCCTATGTCGAAGCGGTGAGCGGAGATCTGCCGCCAGGCGGGCTCTATTACACGTGGTCCAACGGGCTGATCGAGGCCAGCTTCGTGGAGCGGATCGATTTCACGGTGCCAGCAGGAAGCTACCCGGACGGATTGACCGTGTACCTCTACGCGATGATCAGAGGCGGCCTGGCCGCATTCGGCTCCGAATCACCTCTGCCCGCCGCGGACGCCCGTCTCAACCTTCAATACTACCTCCCATACGACCAGGCGGTCGTGATGCGCGAGTACGGCCCGCTCGACGCGAGCACCACGTCGGTCGATGCGGATGAGAGTCTCGCGCTGGAGGTCACTCTCCTCTATCCCGGCGCGAACCTCTCACAAGAGACCACGTTCTACAGCACGATCAACACCAGCCTGGACGCGAGTGCCCAGATCCCGAGTTATACGACCGCATCAGGACGCGCGATCGCCGAGCTCGAGCTGCAGATATTCGGGATCACGACCTCGGATCCGAGCGTGACGTGGACCTCCGAGTCCGGCGTGTTCCTGCCCGAGCCCTCGTTCGGGTTGATGATGTGCTTTGGGGCTGTCGGACTGGCTGGCTGCGCATCGCGTCGGCAGACTGGAGCTTCGAGGCCCTAAGCGACCGGGTAGCCCGCCGACGAGACCTTTCGCCCCGAAACCGAAAGGCCTGTGTCGCAATGTCCCGGGCGCTCTCGTGGACTCGAAGCCTTCCCGGTCCATCGCCCCCCACGAAGCCGTCTCGCCGGTATATCCCTTGCATTCGCCTCCGCGTCAATCACACCGGCTGAGCCATCGACCGAGCATCCAATCGAAACCGGACGCGGCGCGGAGCGCCCGCCCCTTCTACCTGAGAGCGAACGGATTCCATGAAATTCTCCCTGATCTACGAAGCCCAGACGATCGACGACTCCCGCGAAGGTGACCGAAAGGTCTTCGACGACATGGTCGAGCAGTGCGTGCTGGCCGACCAGATGGGCTTCGACGTCATCTGGGCCGTCGAGCACACGGCGCTCACGAACTACGCCCACATGTCGGTCCCCGAGACCTTCCTGGCCTTCATCGCCGGCAAGACCGAGCGCATCCACGTGGGCCACGGCGTCGTGTGCCTGCCGCCCGCGATGAACCATCCCGTCAAGGTCGCCGAGCGCATCGCCGCCCTCGACCTGCTCTCGAAGGGTCGCCTCCACTTCGGGGTCGGCAAGGGCGGCACACAGCAGGAGGCGGGCACCTTCGGCTACGACCTCGAGACGCTCCAGCCCCAGATCGACGAGGCGATGTACCTGATCCCGCGCATCATGGTCGAGGACGAGATCGAGCATCACGGCGAGTACATCGACATCCCGCGGCGACCGATCCATCCGAAGCCCTATCAGGATCCCCACCCGCCGATGTATCTGGCGTGCACGCGAACCGAGTCGCTCGAGACCGCCGGCGGGCGCGGCATGGGCGCGCTGGTGCTGGGCTTCGGCGGTCCCGAGGAGGTCGCCAAGAAGAACGCCCTATACAGGCGATGCTGGGCGGGCCGGAAGCCCGAGGACCAGGTGGGCTTCAACCCGATCGAGCACTTCGCGGCGCTGTGCCCGGCGATCGTGCTCGACGACGGCCAGAAGGCGCGCCAGATCGGCATACGCGGCCAGCGCTACTTCATGGAGTCGCTCGCCTACTGGTATACCGGCGGCGCCAAGCCCGACCACACGAAGTGGGCCGACGACGACCTGATGGTCGACGAGACCACGGGTGAAAAGGTGATCCGCAGCCGGTGGGCTTCCGAGGAAGTCGTCGTCGACTTCAGCGATCCGTCCATGGCCTTGATGAATCCCAACCACGCCTACGGGACCGTCGAGGACGCGATCGGCTACGTGACGCGCTTGCAGGAGGCGGGCGTCGACGAGGTCCTCTTCATCTGCCAGATGGGCACGGTGCCGCAATGGGCCCAGCTCGAAACCATCCGCAACCTGGGCGAGAAGCTGATCCCGCACTTTCGCAGCTGAAGGCTGCGAGGCCGGTCGACCTGGCCCAGGGACCAGCCCGAAGGGGCCAGGTCAGAGTGCGCGAGATCAGAAGGACGCGATTAGAAAGAGATGTCCCACTGGAAGCGTACGCGGTGATCGTCGACGTTCCGTGCGAGGACGTCGTCGTCGAGGGTGAGGTAGGAGTAGTCGAGCGTGAGCTTGTTGTCATGTCCGGAGAAGAACCAGTTCGCGGCGGTCGTGAACTCCTGCCGTGTATTCGTCTTCAGCCGGTTGAGCTCGTTCGCCTCTCGCACGATGCCGTAGCGGAAGCCGAGCTCGAGCTCCTCCGGAACCCAGTCGAGGACCTCGTTGAAGAAGTACCCGTTCTGCACGTAGAGCCCGTATAGATCGGTCTCCTGGCGACCGTCGCCGCTGGTGAAGCTGCGATCGACCACGCGCTTCCAGTGTGCCTCCTGCTGGAATGAGTAGCCCTGCCACTTGAAGGCCAGCTCCTGAACGGCCTGATGAACCCTGAACTGTCCCTGCTGGGCGAGGACGGGACCCGTGAAGCCGTCGAGGTTGCCGCAGCCACCAGAGGACCAGCGGGTGCACTTGCCGGTGCTGGTCGCCCCACCGAAGGACAGGCTGGCGGTGGGGTGCTCCGTGCGTTCGACGTCCGTCTGGCGGAGCTCCAGGTCGCGGCCGAGGAAGTTCCACTGCAGCCGGCCCGCGTACATCATGTTGTTGTCGTCGTTTCGGACGCCGCGCCCCTCGCCCGTGAAGACGCCTACGTAGTAGCGGATGTCCCCGGGCGTACCCTCGAAGAGGCGACCCCGGACGCTCACCCCGACCTGACGATCGATCGTGAAGATGCGGTTCACGATCGATCGCTCGACGAACGCCTGTCGGCCCGACGAGTCGACCCGCTCGCGGTTGTAGTCGATCTTCCACTGCCCGACTCGCAGCTGGATCTTCTCGTACTTCGCGACGTCGATCCGCCAGTCGATCACGCGTGCGCTCGCGGACGTGCTGGAGTCGTCCGCGTCGCGGCTGGGCTCGAGATCCACCTCGAAGTAGTACTTGAGCCAGGGCCGGTAGCCGTGGCCCCCGATCTTCATCCGCAGGCGACGGGCCTCCAACGTGATCTCTTCTTCGGAGGCAAAGTCGTCCACCTGGCGGGGGTCGCCACTCGTTGGCCAGGTGAGCCGGAACTGGGCGCGCCATTGCAGGTTCGTCTGCCAGTTGCCGTCGCGCGTCTCGAGGCGGAAGCCCTTGCTTCCGTAGCTCGCCTTGACCGGGAACTCCTCCTCGATCTTCTTGGCGAGGAGGTTGGCCAGCTTCTCGCTGACGCGCGGGTCGTCCGCCTCCTCCCCATCATCGGCGCCGGTCTCTCCGGGTGCCGCCGCGACGGCCGGGAGCGCCTCGGGCGCGGTCGCTTCACCCAGGTCCTCGGCCGTGAGATCGTCCTTGTCGATCAGGGAGTCGTATTGCTGTTGCGTGATCGAGCCATTCTCGAGCAGGATATCGAGCAAGCCGGGCTCACGTTCAGCCGCATTCGCCGGGACGACGAGGAGCAGGGTGCAGAAGACGAGAGCAGCGATCTCACGCGGCGACCAAGGATTCACGAAGACACCTCCGGTAGTGATTCGGTACGCGAGTCGACCGTTCGGAATTCGAGCTCGCGCAGCCGAGGCGAGGCCGAATCTGCCGACCGAATGTGTCATTCCTGCGACGGGAAAGTGAACTTGTGACAGCATCGTGAAGCTGAGGTCCAGGGCGACGCAAGGTGCCGCCATCAATCGGGAGCCTCGCCGCGGCCGTCACGGATCATGCGGAACGAATCGGTGAGGTCGGGCTGTGGACGCGACCCGAAGCGCCCGACGGCGGCGTCCAAGAGCGGTCAGACCCTCCGAACGCGGCGGATGAGCCGGGACGCAGGCCCGGAAGACTCAGGGGCTCGAGCGCCTGCGTCCTCTCGGTCGCAGGCCTAGCATGTCCCGATGCGAGCTTCCTCGCGAGCTCGCGGTGAATCGGCGCGGGGTGCGTGCTCGCCAAGCAAGTGGCGACGAGCGACGAACAAGGGGTTGCTCAGCGTTCGCCCCGGCCTCGCATATCGAGGCTATACGCGCCCGCGCCCCGGACGGCGAAATGAACGAGTCCGCCCAGCAGGGCGATGTTCTTGAAGAGCGGACCGATGTGGTCCGGGTCTCCGAGATGCGTGGTGACGGTGATGGGAATCAGCGTGAGGAACAGGACAGCCGCAGCGAGGCGGGTCTTGAATCCCAGGGCGATCGCGATTCCGCCCGCAACGAGAGCGACTCCGCTCAAAGGCATCAGAAGCTCCGGCGGACCGAAAAGGCTCGCCAGATGGCCGAGTGGCGCCGCCTCGAGACGCGCCAGCATCACATCGCGTTGAACGAAGTGCCCGAAGCCCGCGACGATGAAGATCAGGCTGAACGAGACCCGGAAGACACCGTCCGAAGCCGGTCCGAATCGCTCGAGCTCAGGCATGCGCGATCTCCTGAGTAGAGATTTCGTCAGGCGTCAGGGACTGCCGTGCCAGGGTCGGGCCGCGAGAAGCGATAGCGTCTTGCCGGGATCACGCGGAAGCGCTGAGCAGTCTACGAACTCGTGGCGGCGGCGGGCGATCTAGGCAGCCGATCCACGCTGCCGAATCGCCAGTCCCGCGAGCCCGAGACCGAGCAGCAATGCCGTACCAGGCTCCGGCACGACGCTTCCGTCGGGCGGCTCGATGATCGTGATCGCGCTCGGATCGAAGACCAGACGGGTGATGTACTCGTCGCCAAAGTCGAGGTCGACCGTCTCTCCCGTCTGGGGATTGACCGTGCCGGTCGGGCCACTCGTATTGCTCGAGCTCTGCAGGATTCCGGTTCCATCGGCGAACAGGCGCAGCTGCGGCGGGTGGTAGCGCGCGACGTCGAGTCGCTTGCGCTCGCCCGCATCGATCAGCAGCACCGTCCCGTCCTTCGAGTCCGCGACCAGCTCCGAGAGCTGCACTCCATCGAGCAGGTTGGCGTCCCGCGCGATCCAGAAGCCCAGCACGCTGTTCTGGGCGGTCCATTCTTGCGGGATGATCGCGCCCTCGCGACTCGAAGCACGGCGATCCAACGCGAAGGCCGGGAAGCCGGAAGGCGTCTGATCGAGGGATCCGCGGACGAGGTACTCGACCCGGAGAAGATCCTCGTTCAGATAGCCCTCTCCGCCGCGAAGGGGCCCCTGGAAATCGATCGAGAACGAGAAATCGCGGACGTTGCTGAACTCGGGCTGCACGTTCCCGCTGCCGAAATCGCCGGACGACAGCGAGAGGGTGAAATTCCCGGGCAGGGAATTCGTGATCGCCGCGGCACCGCTCGCGAAGCCGGCCACGATCGAGAGCACGACGGTCAGGGTCATCGACTGGAACAGCAAAAACCGAAGGCGCATGGGTCCCTCCTGGACACGGAATTGCTCGGAGCGCGGTCCGCCGCAGCGGCAGCCGCACGACCCCGAGGTATCGAGGAGTGGTGGCGGGGCGGGGGTTGTGGCAAAACCAATGCGCCGAGAAGGCACGTCCGGGTCGGGCGGGACTCGACCCCCGCGGGCGAGATCCAGCTCCCCCGCAAGCCCGGAGCGACGCCGACCGTCTAGATCGAGTCCGGGAGATTCCGGCAGACGGCCGCGAAATCCGGCGCGCGCTCGAGCAGATCGATGATCCGTCGGGCCGGACGCCGATAGATCGCGGGCAGGAAGCCCTCTCCGGCCGTCTCGTCGGGCGCAAAGGCGAGGCTGAAGGGCGCCTCGAAGCGGCACTCGGTCTCGAGACCCGGCCGATTGCCGCGCGCGTCGAGGAAGATCCAGCGCTCTCCCGCGGCCCAGTACACCCCGTTGAATCCATGCAGGCTGAAGCGGCCAGGCGCCTCATCGTCCGCCAGCCGCATGTAGCAGAAGCCGGTGGGATGACCCGCGAAGCGCAGCAGGCCCGCGAGCAGATGCGCCTTCGCATAACAGAGCCCGGTCCGCGCGCTGAGGACCTCGCTGGCGCGGCACGGCGTCTTGTCGGTCTCGACGTCGAGTGAGTGATCGATCTCGTCGCGCACGAACTCGAAGAGCACGCGGACGCGATCCTCGGGTGTCTCGCGGCCCGCCAGCAGTGCCCGCGCCTTCTCCATCACGGCGGGCGTCTGCCAGTCGATCGTGATCGTGTCCTCGAGGTAGCGGCCGAGCTCGTCGGACTCGGGCTCGGGCAGCCCCTGTCCCGAGACCTCAGGCACCCTCTCGCGTCCGCTGCTCCGCCTCTTCCCGGCGGCTCTCGAGCAGGTCGCGCACGATCACGTTGGGCACGCCGAGCGCGCGCAGGGACGTCGCGACCACATTGTCGATCGAGCGGTTCAGATGGAAGACCCGGTCGCCGTCGATCTCCTCGAAGGCCGGCTGGTGGGCGTCGATCAACGCCACGCGATCCCCGCCGAGCTCCGTCTTCAGGTAGTCGACCGAAGGCTGCACGTTGTCGACGTAGAACTCGAAGCGGCGCCGAAGCGCCTCCTCGTTGTCGTCGGCTCGCCCCCGCTTTCCGGCGCGCGCGCTCATCTCGGCCTTGCTGATCGAGAGATGGAGCACCTTCAGGATCGGTAGCCCGATGCCCTCGAGAAAGGCCAGCAGGTGCTGCGCAGCGGCCACCGTCCGGGGATAGCCGTCGAGGATGAAGGGGCTGTCGACCCCTTCGGTGTCCGCCGCCAGCGCTCGTTCCATCTCGGCGGAGATCAGATCCTGGGTCCAGCGATTGGGGATCAGCAGCCCCCGTGCCGTGCAGAACTCCAGCCAGTCGAGCTGACTGACCGCATGGAGACAGC
>CAVORA010000027.1:0-36735 GCA_963698485.1 uncultured delta proteobacterium
CTGTCTGGCCGTCGTCTTCAGCCAGGGCGAGGGCGACTCGGTCGGATTCCGTGCCGATATCCTCGACCTTCGAAAGGGCGGGCTGATGGCGCTGGCCGGTCGCATCACGATGGCCGGGATCATCCATAAGATGGAGCTGCACGGCGCCTTCGATGCGAGCACCGGCGAGCTCGAGCGGCTTTCGTGGAATCAGTCACACGTGATGCACGAGCCCAATGCTGCAAGCCGCGGCGAGTGCTGCCGCGATCCGATGGATCGACTCGGCGCGCTCGTGGGAACGCGGCTCGGAGACGGCTTCGTGGCCGACCTGAAGCGAAGCTTCGGAGGGCCTCTCGGTTGCACGCACGTGAACACGCTCTTCCAGGAGCTCAGCGCGTTCGTCTCGCGCTTCAAGGCGCGTCGCGAAGAGGCCGGCGTCGACCGGGAGCGCCATCGGGTCGGCGAAAGGCTGGCGTCGCGCAGCCTCTTCTTCGATGCCTTCTTCTCGGAAGATCACGCGCAGACGACGGCGCTCTCCGTTCGACTCGCCGATCTCTTCTACGCACCGCTCGACCAGCAGGGAAGCGAGGTGCTCGCCGAGCACATCGAGGTCCGGCTGCGCGCCGAGGTCGAGCTGGCGGGCTGGCGGATCCGCACGCTCGAGGCGCGAGAGCGCGCGCGGCGGGGACCGAGCTGTGAGGCGGCGCCCTGGCGGGATCGCAGCGGCGATCTGGACGGGTTCACCGATCAGTCGCTCGGTGGGGGGATGGCGAAGCGCTGTCTCGAGCGGTTCGGAGGACGTCCGGGAGACGCGCGCCTGCTCTCCGCGCTGCTCGGACTGGGACCCGGCATGACCCAGGTGGGGGCCGCTGTCTCCGACACGCTGGCCCCGGCGACGCGCGCCCGGCCCGCTGGTGCAGGTCTTCCCGGGCCTGGGCCGTGTTATTTGCTGCGCGCGGGAGGCCCTTTGATGGCCTCCATGTTCGCTGCTCCCGACGAGTCCACGACGGACGGATCGGACTGAGCGCTCCGGCCTGCCGCCGACCGGCGAGCCAACCCTCTCCCCTCCGCCGCAGGACCCTGCGCGGCTGATCGAGGCAAAAGCATCGGGCCCGGACGGCCGATGGGGAGGAGGTTCGCGCCGCGAGAGCGAGCCGTGAGACGCGCCACGGGAGACCGAGATTGATGGACCAGAGCATCAAGCGCGCGGTGATCCTGGCCGTGATCGTGGTGGTCGTGGCCAAGCTGGCCTCCGCCATGCTCGACGGTCTGATGTGGACCAGCGAGGAGGAGGCCGCCGCGAATCGGCAGGCCTTCCAGCAGCATCACGAGGTCCTCGCCTCCAGCCAGAACGAGGCGGAGCTGCGCGAGCGCATCGCCGAGCAATGTCTGAAGACGATGGCGGAGCCGGCCTGCACGCACCCCAAGAGCCATCGCGAAGTGCGGACCTGCATCTCGTCGCTCAAGTTTGCACGCTGCGGAGAGCTGCCCCGGGTGAATCTGTGCGCCGCCGTCGAAGGGCTCGAGCGCTGCGCCGATCCCTTCGAAGATCCCAAGCGAACGGGATGCCGGGATCTGCGACGCGTTGCGGACTGCCGCAACCATCCCGCTCCCGAGGACCGCTCGAGCCTCTGGATGATCAAGCTGGACGATGGATTCTGGCGTGGAGAGGAATGAGGGGGCCGTCGGACGGCGCGATCGAGGTCTCTGTCAGCAGGCCGAGCCAAGGCCGTGCGGCGGGCAGCGATCAACCGGCGGTCACGGCGTTCATCGAGCATCTGCCCTAGCGTTTGAAGGCCGGTCCGGCTCTGAAGTCGGCCGGAATTTCGATCCCCAGACGAACTCCGAGCCATCGCTCGCGTTGCGTCTGGAATCTGCGAAGCGAGGAAACGCGCCCATGTCCCGAGCCCGCATTCGACGTCTCACGATCGCCCTCGTATGGGCGGTGCTCGCCGCCCAGCCCCTGGCTGCGTCGGCACAGGAGGGATCTGGCGACGCCTCGCGCGCCGGCACCTCCTACGTGGGCGCCGGCTTCTCCTACGGCGTGCAGAACTTCGACCGCGACGAAGCGACGAACGTCGACGATGCCTACGGCGGGAACTTCTGGATCGGCTTCCGACTTGCCGACTTCTGGAGCCTCGAAACGCAGGTCGAGTATCTGAACGGCTTCGACCTGAGCTTCGCGGGCCAGGATGGCGATGGCGAGTACATCGCCGCCACGGTGAACGCCAAGTTCTTTCCGCTGGCGACGCTGGTGCCGGGTCGCGTCGAGCCCTTCGTCTTCGTCGGCGCGGGCGCGGGCCGGATCCGGGTGAGTATCAGCGGCCGCTCCAGCATCGACGAGGTCGCTTTTTTGACTCGCGCCGGCGGGGGCGTCGATTTCTACATCGTCGAGGACCTGGCCATCCAGGTCTCCGCCTCCTTCGTGCAGCCGACCCAGGACCTCAACAACTACTCGTATACCAGCACGATGATCGGGCTCCAGTACCGCTTCTAGCGGAGCTCGGCGCCCAGGCGTTGACCGAGGGCGTGCAGGAAGCCCCGCTCGAGCCGCTGGCTGACGGCCGCCTGCGGCATGAACGAGTCGCCCCCGTGGAACAGCCCGGGATAGACGCTGAGCTCGCAGGGCACGTCCGCGGCGATCAGTCGTCGCGCGTACTCGATGTCCTCGTCGCGAAACAGATCCAACGCGCCGACGCAGACGTAGGCTGGCGGCAGCCCCGAGAGATCCGTCGCGCGCGCGGCCGCTGCATAGGGCGAGGCATCCTTTCCCGGCACCCCGTCGAGATACATCTCCCAGGCGTTGAACGACGTCCGCTGATTCCAGACCGGATGGTTCGTGTAGCGACCGGACGGTGTGTCGTGGAGATTGTCGATCATCGGGTAGAGCAACAGCTGACAGGCGAGCTCCGGCCCGCGTCGGTCGCGGTTCATCAAAGCCAGCCCCGCGGCCATGCCGCCCCCCGCGCTGGCGCCGCCGATCGCGATCCGTGCGGGATCGATCTGCAGGGCCGCTGCGTTCTCGATCATCCAGAGCAGCGCCGCATGGCAGTCCTCCGGGCCCGCCGGAAACGGATCCTCGGGCGCGAGCCGGTAGTCGACCGAGACGACCGTGCAGTCGAGCTGCTCGGCGATGCCTCGGGCCCGATCGTCCTCGGCAGAGCCGAAGAGATAGCCGCCTCCATGGATCCACAGCAGCCCCGCCTGGATCCCCGGTGACTCCCGCCGGTAGATCACGACCGGCACCTCGCCAGCCGGCGAAGGAATCCGGCGTTTCTCCATTCGCGCGGTCGAAGGCGGAGCCTCGACGGGACGGGCGCCCATCATCTCGCGAATCGACGCGATGTTGTCGCGCGTGATGTTGGCGAGCTCGGGGGGCAGGGCGGCAAGTACCGGAGCGAGCTCCGGATCGATGCGATCGAGGTCGAGTTCCATCAGCGGGCTCCCGGCTCGCCGGCCATCTGGAGACGGCCGGCAATGGTTCGAGGGGACCCCTCGACGATAGCGGTCAAGCGAAGAAGATCGCCCGCCCAGGTGCCCGGGCCCGCGAAGCTCATTCGAGCACCTGATCCGAGAAGATCGTCCACTCGGCCATCCGCCAGCCCGCGAGCGTCTTGATCGCGCGACCCTCGTAGCGTCCGGTGCCGACGATCTCGGCCCTCCCTCCCTGCCTGATCGTCACGAGCTGCAGGGAGACGCCGACCCTGGCGCTGTCATCGGTCTGATCCCAGACGATCGGGTTGGTCAGGAAGTGTCGGCGCTGGATCCCGTCTCGGCGAAAGGCGGCGTGACGCGGACGCAGCGATTCGACGATCGCGGCTCGACCGGTCGCGATCGTCTGGGCCTTGGCGCCCGGCGCTGCGCCGTAGGGCACGATCGAGAAGACGGCGGACTCTGCGAAGAAATGGCCGAAGAGCTCCGTGTGGAGGCCGTCCGCGAGGTGCGAGTAGAAGCCGATCAGATTCAGGAGCTCCAGGCGGTCGCGCAGGTCTGCCCGGGGCTGATCGAGGACGGCCGGAAAATTCGCGAAGGGATCCGAACGCCGCCCGGCTTCCTCAGCGGGCCCCGGAGAAGCGACGAGCAAACCGAGAACGCCGCAATAGGCCGCGATCCGCCGGACGCGCCTCATGTGATCCGTCGATGCGGGCTGGCTGACCTTCCTGAGATTCCGTCCATCGCCCAATGTCCCGTCCTCCGCCTACGACGACTCGGCGAGCTCGTCCGCGAGCTCGCGGAGCTTGTTCTTCGCGACCTTCTCGAGGGTCGCGACCGGGAACTCGTCCAGGAAGTGGACGGCGCGCGGGACCTTGAAGTCGGCGAGATGGGCCTCACAGCGCGCGATGATCGCGGCCGCATGCTCCGCCTCGGAGGCCGGCGCGTCGGGTCCGCGAATCACGAAGGCCACGGGCACCTGGTCGAGCATCTCGTGGGACTCGACCGACCACCGCGATGTCGGCGATGCCGCCGACCTGACGGCAGCAGTCCTCGACCTCGCGCGCCGAGACGTTCTCGCCGCCGACCTTGAGCGCGTCCTTGTCGCGATCTTTGTAGAAGAAGTTGCCCTCGGCGCCGAGCGCGACGAGGTCGCCGGTCTTGAACCAGCCGTCGTCGGTGAAGGCCTTCGCGCATGGCCTCGTCGTTGTCGTAGTACTCGAGGAAGAGCTGGATGCCCCGTCGTCCGCGCACCCACAGCTCGCCCGATCTCGCCCTCGCCGCAGGCTCGGCCGGTGTCGGGTCGACGATCGCGAACTCGTAGCCCGGGCGTCGGCTTGCCCATCGAGCCGTCGGGATAGGTCTGGCAGTAGTCGTTGCGGGTCGCGTGGATCACGGTCTCGGTCATGCCCCAGGCCGCCATCACGCGGAGTCCGAGCCAGCTCTCGAGGACGGCATGACGAGCCCGAAGACGCCGACCTTCAGCTTGTGCGCCGGCATCGCCTGCCCCGCGAGCGCCTTGAAGACGAAGGGGATCAGCGAGATGTGCGTCACGTCGTGCTTCATCACGACTTCCCAGAAGCGACTCGAGGAGAACTTCGGCTGGAGCACGATCGTGCCGCCGGCGCCGAGCGTCGACCAGGTCGACCAGCTCTGGGCGTTGACGTGGAAGAAGGGCAGGTAGATCAGATAGGTGTCGTCGCCGCGCATGTCGATGTTGAGCGGGCCCACGCGGCTGGCCCAGAGCGCGTTCGCGTGCGTGTGGACGACGGCCTTCGGTCGCGAGGTGGTGCCGGAAGTGAACATGATGCCGACCGGCGCCATCGGCTCGGGCTCGCGGCTGGGGACACGCATCGCGCATCTCCGCGCAGGGAATCGAAGCCGGCGCAGACCGTGCGCGGTCTGATCCTCGCGTCGGCGGTCTCGCCCGAGTTGTCGTCCGTCACGACGATCCACTCGAGATCCTTCGCGTGCTCGGCGACGAGCCGGGCATATTGCGGCTGTGTGATCGCGCCGACGCAGCCGACGTGCGAGGCGAAGTACTCGACCTCCGGGCCGGCGCTGCGGGTGTTCGTGGTGACCCCGACTGCGCCGAGCTTCGCGCAGGCGTACCAGGCGAGCACCATCTCCGGGCAGTTGTCGCAGTGGATCAGGATCTTGTCGCCCATCCCCACGCCTCGCCCCGCGAGCCCCGCCGCGATCCGCGTGATCTCCGCCTCGAATTGCGAATAGCTCGAAGCGCTGCTCCGAGCCGCTCCGAGGCTCCCAGATCAGGAAGGGATGGTCGGGCTTGTTCTTTGCCCAATGGGCGACCAGCCAGGGAATATCCTGTCCTGCGAATTGAAAAGCATCGACGACCTGAGGGTCCAGCGTATCCGGCATGATTCGGGCTCCTGCGCGAGGCCCGCCCGGTATAGCCAAGCCGACGCTCGCAATCACGCCACGCGGCCAACCCGGAGCGAGGAACGATTCTCGCTCCCGCCGTGCCCGCCACCGAACGCCCCCGCCGGCGACCGTGCGGCGGGCGTTGGCATGCTATGGTCGGCGCCGTCGACCGTGGCCTCGTGCCTGCGGCCTCTCGGCTCGATGAGCCCGCGGCGAAGGCGGGCTCCGGGTCGAGAACGACAACGAATAATCCAGGACTCGACCGCTCGATTCGGCAATCAAGGATCGGCGCGATTGCGAGTACGACAATCGAAGCTCCGCGATCGACCCGGGCCCGGACCTGAGCCGATTCGCGCGAAGCCCAGGGAGAACACCGGAACATGGCAATCAAGGAAGGCGACAAGATTCCGTCGGTCAAGATCAAGGCGACGGACATGTCCGATCTGACCACGGACGAACTCTTCAGCGGCAAGAAGGTCGTGCTCTTCGCCGTTCCCGGCGCATTCACCCCGACCTGCTCCAACCAGCATCTCCCCGGCTACATCGAGCATGCCGATGCGATCCGGGCGAAGGGCGTCGACGACATCATCTGCATGTCGGTCAACGATGCGTTCGTGATGGGCGCCTGGGCCAAGGACCG
The DNA here is from genome assembly GCA_963698485.1 of uncultured delta proteobacterium. GTDB lineage: Bacteria > Myxococcota_A > UBA9160 > UBA9160 > UBA4427 > UBA4427. The sequence continues at coordinate 6,437 of CAVORA010000027.1, forward strand.
CGGCGCGGGAGACAAGGTACGCCTCGTCGCCGACGGCAATGGCGATCTCACGAAGGCGCTCGGGCTCGAGATGGACGGCACGGGGATCGGTTTCGGCCTGCGCTCGCAGCGCTTCGCAGCCATCGTCGAGGACGGGGTCGTCACGAAGCTGGCCGTCGAGGAGCCGATGAAATTCGAAGTCAGCGCGGCCGAGGCGATCCTCGAGGCGCTCTAGCGACGAAGCAGGCAGCGGGCATATCCGCTTCGCCGTCGATCAGTCCATCCAGAACAAGAGAACAGAGAGGGAAATCACATGGCCAACGAACAGTTCGGACCGCTCGCCGCCTTGATCGGTACCTGGCGAGGCGACAAGGGCGAGAACGTCTCATACGACTACGACCAGAAGAAGATCATCACCGAGAGCTACACCGAGGAGATGACCTTCAACATCGTGGGCGACGTCGACAACGGAGCGCAGAAGCTCTGGGTGCTCGACTACACCACGGCAGCGAAGCGCACGGGCTCGGATGACGTCTTCCACACCGAGCTCGGCTACTGGGGCTGGGATCCGGTCCGCAAGGAAGTGATGCGCTGTTTCATGGTGCCGCGCATGTCGGCGATCCTGGCTGGCGGCACCTGCGAGCCGGATGCGACTTCCTTCGAGATGCGAGCGAGCGCCGGCGCGGGGGACTGGGGCGTGCTCTCGAACCCCTACCTGATGGAGAAGGCCAAGTGCACGGCCTACACGTGCTCGGTCACGATCGATGGCGATACGCTCAGCTACTCCGAGAACACGATCATGGACATGGCCTCGCTCGGCGGGAAGTCGATGGACCATACGGACAAGAACACGCTCCAGCGCGTGAAGTAGTGCGGACCGCCGAGCGGGCTTGCGCTCGGCGGAGGAGCGGTCGAAAACGCCGCATCGGGCCATGCTCGATGCGGCGTTTTCTCTTTTCCGGCGATCAGATCACCGAAAGAGCTCTAGCTATAGTTGAGCTCGACAGGGAGCTCCCTGGGGCCGCGCAGCACCGTACCCTCGATGCCGACCTGGGTGCCCGGGACGAGCGCGAGGTCGGGGAGTCGCTCGGAGAGCACCCGCAGGCTGACCTCCATCTCGCGGCGGGCCAGGTGCGATCCCAGGCAGAAATGCAGCCCGTGGCCGAAGGAGAGCGACTCCCGCTCCTTGCGCCAGGGATCGAAGCGATCGGGATCGGCAAAGACGCGCTCGTCGCGATTGGCCGAGGTGATGCCGAAGATCACCTCGGAGCCCGCCGGGATCTCGCAGCCCGCGAAGCTGACGTCCTTGGGCGCGAAGCGCGGCAACAGCGCCGTCGGTCCTTCCCAGCGAAGCGCCTCCTGGACCACCGCCGGGATCAACGCCGGGTCCGTCTTCACCGCCTGCCAGACCTCCGGGTGGCCGAGGACCGCATAGAACATGCTGCCGAGTCCGCGATAGGTCGTGTCGGCTCCGGCGGGAAAGAGCAGCCGGAGGAACGAGTAGATCTCTTCGTCGTCGAGGCTCTCTCCGTCGACCTCGGTCGTGGCCAGAGACGAGATCAGGTCCTCACCGGGATTTCGGCGGCGCTCGTCGATGATCGGCTTCAGGTAGGCGGTGAACTCGCGTGATGCCTGCTCGGCGAATCGAGGATTCCAGGGGAAGTCGATCAGTCCGTCCCCCCACCGCTTCAGCTGCTCGAAGTCGGTCGGCGGAAAGTCGAGCAGCCGCGTGATCACCGTGAACGCATAACGAACCGTATAGTCCCGAACGAGATCGGCGCGGCCCGACTCGGCCCCCTCGATCATGGCGTCGACGAGCTGATGGGCCACCGGTGTGAGAAAGGCCTCTACGAACTCCTTCATCAGTCGCGGACGAAAGGCGGCGGAGACGAGCCCGCGATTGCGACGATGCTCGTCGCCCGCCATGCACTGGATCGTCTTGCCCATGACCGGGCCCGAATGACGCAGGTAGGCCGCCGCCGACGGAAACGTGTCGTCGTCGCTCATCGCCGCCTTCAGCTCGTCGTAGCGCGTGATCAGATAGGCGACGCCGCCGTGGTAGCGCACCGGTGCCACCGCGGATTTCGCGCGCAGCCCCTCGAGCAGCTCGTGCAGATGGGGCACGGCGTCGGTTGCAAAGTCGATCTCGGGATGATTCGGTTCGGGGGTCGTCATGACGCGAGCGCTCCTCGGCGGGGTGACGCGGCCCGGGCCGCTCACTCGATGGGGGTCTTGCGGATCCAATCTACGATGATCTGCGCCGCCTCGGCGCCGCAGTCTTCCTGCCAGAAATGCCCAGCGCGTTCGAGGGTCTGATGCGGCTGTCCCGCTGCGCCAGGTACCCGCTCGCGAAAGATCTGCTCCCAGCCCCGCGTGGCGGGATCCGAATCGCCGAAGAGCGTGAGAAAAGGGCGATCGAAGCGCGCGAGCACGGCCCAGGTGTCCCGATTGATCGCCGAGCCCGGATCGCTCGGCGTCACGGGAATCAGCAGCGGATAATGACGCACCGCCGCCTTGTGCCACTCACTCGGAAAGGGTGCGTCGTAGGCCGCGGCGACCTCCGGTTCGACACCCCGCACGGTCGCGAAGGGGATCGAGGGGCTCGCCTCGAACTCTGCCGAGCGATGCGCCTCGCCGCGCCAATCGAGCAGCCGATTGCTGACGGTCGAATCGTGCTCGCCGCTCGCATGAGCGGACCACTCCAGTCGACCCGCGAGCTCGGGCTCCGCGGTATGCAGCATGGTGTTGGCAGCGACCACGCGGCTGAAGCGGTCCATCTCGCGGGCCAGGACGCCCATGCCGATCGGGCCGCCCCAGTCCTGACAGACCAGCGTGATGTCGCGGAGATCGAGATTCACGACCAGCTGTCGGGCCCACTCGATATGACGCGCGAAAGTGTAGTGCGGCGCGAACGTGAGCTTGTCGGATCGTCCGAACCCCATCTGGTCGATGGCGACTGCGCGCAGCCCGGCTCGGACGAAGACGGGGATCAGCTTCCGATAGAGATAGGACCAGCACGGCTCACCGTGCACCATCAACACGACGGGCGCATCGGGCGGTCCCTCGTCGACGTAATGCATGCGGAGCGTGCCCGGTCCGACCGGGTTCTCCACCTTGACGTAGTTCGGCTCGAAGGGAAAGCCGGGCAAATTCGCGAAGCGGGCCTCGTCGGTGCGAACCACGAGGGGGCGTTCTGGGCCGGTCAGCGGAATGGTCATGGGTAGGGCCGGTCCTCGGCGGGAGTGGGTCGGGAGCGTTGCGCTGGTCGATGTCGCCAACCGAATGCTATCGGGTCTGAGGCGCGGGGAAAGTCGATCCGAACGGGCGCCGCACGGGCCTCGCGATGCGCTAGAAACTCGTGCGGGGAACCGATGCGGGCGCGTGCTCGGAACCGATGCGACGGCGCCATGGCATTGCGCGGAGGACCAGACGTGACGGAGCTCGAGAAGACCGAGATCGGAGAATCCGGGCAGGTGGTCCGCACCAGCCGGGACGATTCCGTGCTGCGCGAGAAGCTCGAAGCGTGGCTCGCGACCCGGCTACCGGCCGGTGCCGCGCCGCGCGTGTCCGAGATTTCGAGCCCGACGGCGTCCGGGATGTCGAGCGAGACCCTGCTCTTCGATGCCAGCTGGAAGGGCGAGGGCGGCGTGGCCGCGGGCGGCTCCTTCGTGGGGCGCATGGCGCCCTCCCAGGCGGACCTGCCGACCTTTCCGAGCTACGACATGGCCATGCAGGCCCGGGTGCTTCGGCTGGCGGCCGCGGCGGGGGTTCCGGTGCCGGCGGTGCGATGGCTCGAGCTCGACGAGAGCGTGCTCGGTGCCGCCTTCTTCGTGATGGAACGACTCGAGGGGCGCGTGCCGGCAGACATTCCGACCTATGTGGCCGAAGGCTTCGTGGCGGAGGCAACCCCCGAGCAGCGTCGAGCGCTGCAAGACAACACCGTCGCGGCGATCGCCCGGATCCACGCCATCGATCCGGTCGAGAACGACGTGTCCTTCCTCGAGTTTCCGGTCGACGGCAAGACCCCGCTCGAGCGCCACTTCGCGAATCAGCGCGCCTACTATGAGTGGGCGACGCCCGACAAACGCTCGCCGCTGATCGAACGGGCCTTCGCCCAGCTCGAGCAGGCGTGGCCGAACGAGACCAGCACCGTCGTCAGCTGGGGCGACTCGCGGATCGGCAACGTCATGTACGCGTCCGACGGCTTCGAGCCGGTGGCGATCCTCGACTGGGAGATGGCGGGCCTCGGCCCACGCGAGCTCGATCTGGGCTGGCTGTCGTTCATGCATACCTTCTTCCAGAAGCTCTTCGAGGGAATGGGGATCGCGGGCCTCCCCGACTTTCTCCGCCCGGGAGATCTCGCGGCGACCTACCAGAAGATCACGGGTCACGCGGTCGAGGATCTCCGTTGGTACGTGACCTACGCCGCGCTTCGCCACGCCATCATCATGTCTCGCATCAGCGAGCGCATGGTCCACTTCGGTCAAGCCGAATCGCCCGCGGATCCCGACGATCGGATTCCCCATCGTGCAACGCTCGAGGCCATGCTCGATGGCTCCTACTGGCAGCCCTAGCCGAGCGAGCTCCTGGTCGCTCGACCTTCGACTGGTCTAGCCTTGCCCTGACACCAAGGACGGTGCCCTCCTTCCGACCTTCCGGCGGGACCGAGGGGTGCCGCACGCGACAGGTGAAACGAACCCGATGAAGACACGAACAGAACGGGCGCTGCGCCCGACCGCGGGATCGCTCGCCCCGTGCGCGTGGGCGGTGCTCGCGATCCTCGGCCTCTGCGCACCCGTTGCGGCCGACGGCGCCGAGGCCTCGCAGGCGTCGGGGAGCTACTCGCCCTACGCGGGAGAGGAGTTTCCCCGCAACCTCTACTGGGGTGACACCCACGTGCACACCAGCTGGTCGCCGGATGCCGGCGGTTCGGGGAATGAACGCCTGTCGCCGGAAGACGCCTTTCGCTTCGCGCGCGGCGAGGCGATCACGGCGCATAACGGCCAGACCGTGCGGCTGCGACGGCCGCTCGACTTCCTGCTGGTCTCGGACCACAGCGAGTACCTCGGTCTCTACCCGATGCTGGAGGAGCGCTTCCCCGCGCTCATCGCAACCGAACGCGGGGCCCGCTGGCTGCGACTGCTCGAAGAGGGACGGCGTTCGCTGATTGGCGGTGAGTTCGCGCTCTCGCTCGCCGGCGGACGTGACATCATCGGCGACCGTTCCTTCGTGGCGACGGTCTGGCAGCGGGTCATCGACAACGCCGAGCGCGCGAACGAGCCGGGTCGCTTCACCGCGTTCATCGGCTACGAGTGGTCTTCGATGCCGGGCGGCGCGAACCTGCATCGCAACGTGCTGTTCCGCGACGGCGCCACGCGCACGCGCCAGGTCACGCCCTTCAGCTCGATCGAGGGTGCCGATCCCGAGGCACTGTGGCGGTATCTGGCCGACTACGAAGCCAGGACGGGCGGACGCGTGATGGCGATCCCGCATAACAGCAATCTGAGTGCCGGACGGATGTTCGAGCAGACCCGCTTCGACGGGGAGCCCTTGACGCGAGCCTACGCCGAATCCCGACAGCGCTGGGAGCGGATCGTCGAAGCCACGCAGATCAAGGGCGACAGCGAGGCGGCTCCCTTCCTTTCGCCCGACGACGAGTTCGCCGATTTCGGCACCTGGGACTTCATGCGCGGGATGGCGCCCGGCGGCCGACACGAGGACTGGATGTACGAGGGCGAATACGTGCGCTCCGCGCTCGGCAACGGTCTGGCGATCGAGGACGCGCTCGGTGCGAACCCTTTCCAGTTCGGATTGATCGGGAGCACTGACGCCCATACCAGCCTGGCGACCGCCGACGACGCGGACTTCTGGGGAAAGTTCTCGAGCAACGAGCCCCATCCGGGACGGATGACCGAGCCCTGGTCGGGCATCGAGCTCCCCGACTCGCCCGAGTTCGCCGAGATGACGGGCGGGGCCGCGCTGCCCGACGGCATGTTCACCTGGAACCTGGTGGCCTCGGGCTATGCCGCCGTCTGGGCCCATGAGAACACCCGCGCGTCGATCTTCGACGCGATGGCGCGTCGCGAGACCTACGCGACGACCGGCCCCCGGATCAGCGTGCGTTTCTTCGGGGGCTGGGACTTCGAGGAGGGGGACGCCGAGCGACCCGACCTGGCGGCGATCGGCTATGCGGCCGGGGTCCCGATGGGCGGCGAGCTGTCACCGCCTGCCGCGAGTCGCGACGACGACAGTGGGGGCGCGGCCCGCGAAGGCAGGGCGCCGCGTTTTCTCGTCTCCGCGCTGAAGGATCCCGAAGGCGCGAATCTCGACCGGGTCCAGGTCGTGAAGCTGTGGCTCGACGCGAAGGATGCGGCGGTGCACGAGCGGATCCACGACGTCGCGGTCTCCGACGGCCGCAAGATCGGGCGCGACGGACGCTGCCGGAAACGCGTCGGAAGCACGGTCGACGTCGAGGCCGCCACCTACCGCAACTCGATCGGGGACGCCGAGCTCACGACCCTCTGGCGGGATCCCGATTTCGACCCCACGGAAGCGGCGCTCTATTACGTGCGTGTGCTCGAGATTCCGACCCCGCGCTGGACCACCTACGACGCAGCGCGCTTCGGGGAGCCGCGGCCCGCGCAGGCTCCGGCGACGCTCCAGCAGCGCGCCTATACGTCGCCGATCTGGTACACGCCCAGCCCCTGAGTGACGCGATGCTGTGGCGGAGTGGCCTGGCGACCGCTGGCCTTGCGCCCGTCAGGCATTCGTGGCCGCACGGTCCAGATCTTCACGGAGATGCCTCGACGCGAGCAGTGAATGCAGCGCGCCCCAGGCCTTGCCCATCCCGATCGTGAGCAGCGAGTAGCGAATCGCCTGCGCGCCGAAGCGCCCGTCGAAGAGATCGTTCAGGATCCCCACGAATTGCGGTCCCAGTCCCAGCCCGATCAGGTTCAGCACGAAGAGCAGGACGGCGGAGGCCATCGCGCGCATGCGTAGCGAGACGAGTCCCTGGACGGCCGCGTAGGTCGGTGCGCTCCAGGTCGCCGAGAAGAACGCGATCGGCGCATAACACAGCAGCGCGAGCTCGCCGCTGTCGACGAGCAGGAAGGCGAAGATGAAGGGCGTCGTGACCAGACCGGCGCACGCAGGCAGCCAAACGAACCAGCGTCGATCGCGCGCGACCGCGAGGTCCGCGAGCCAGCCGCCGGCATAGGCCCCTGCCAGCCCGCAGCCGGCTGAGATCAATCCGAGCCAGGCGCCGCTCTCGCTGCGCCCCATGTCGTGGACCCGCATCAGGAAGGTCGGGACCCACATCATGAACCCGTAGGAGGCGAGGTTGTAGAGCGCCGTCGCGATGGCGATCTGGCGGTAGCTGCGAATTCCGAAGAGCTGTCGAAGCGAGGCCCCGACGGCAGGCTGCGCCTCCAGGGCGGCACGCCCCTCGATCGCGCCGCGCTCGGGCTCTCGCATGACGAAACGCACGATCAACGCCAGCAGGAGTCCCGGGAGACCGACCAGCAAGAAGGTCGCGCGCCAGCCAAAGCGCTCGCCGAGCGTGCCTCCGAGCGCGTAGCCGAGACCGATGCCGACACTCGCACCCATCGTGTAGAGGGCGATCGAGCGCGCGCGTCGCTCGGGAGGGAAGTAGTCCGCGATCAGCGAGTGGGCCGGAGGGCTCCCAGCGGCCTCCCCGACACCCACGAGCACCCGGGCGATCGCCAGATGGGTGAAGGATCGCGCGAGGCCGCAGGCGGCGGTCGCGCCGCTCCAGAGCGTCAGGCCGATGGCGATGACCTGGACGCGGCTTGCGCGGTCCGCCCAGCGGGCGATCGGGATCCCGGCGGTCGCATAGAAGAGCGCGAAGGAAGTGCCCGTCAGGAAGCCGAGGGCCGTGTCGGAGATCCCGAGATCCTGTTGGATCGGCACCAGCAGCATCGACAGGATCTGGCGATCGAGAAGATTGACGGCATAGACGGCCGACAGCAGGCCGAGGGCGACGCGGGCCTGTCTCGGGCTGACGTTTCGGGACGTGCCGCCTCCTGCCGAGGCGCCGCCTCTGGACAGGGCCTCTCCGAGCGGCGCATCGTCGGCCACGCGTCAGATCTCGTCGGGCACGTTGAAATATTCCTGATAGGCGCGGAAACGTTCGCGCTCCGCGGCAATCTGGGCGGCCTCCGCCTTGTCGTATTCGAATTTGCCGTGCTTGCCCTGGGGCTTCGCCGCGAGGTAGCGGCGAATGCGCTCGGCCGAGGTCTCGTCGAAGGGGAGTCGCAGGTCCGCGTGTGCGCGCGCGATCGTGTCGACCGGGTCGTTCATGAAATCCTGGTACAGCACGTTCGAGACATAGCCAGGGCGAAGCGTCCCGTCCTCCATCCAGCGCATCAGATTCGCCTGGGTCTCCGCTCGGCCATCGGCCATCACGAGGTCGTCGAGCATGCCGCCGCCCCAGGGATCGTCCGTCCGCCACCAGAAGATCGTCCCCATCACGTTCACGAAGGAGTCGGAGACCGTGATCGGATCGCGATGGGTCAGGATGATCTTGGCGTCGGGATAGGTCTCGAGCACGCGCGGAATATGATCGATCCAGAGCGGGTTCTTGAGCAGCCAGTGATCCTTCTTGTACTTCCACTGCAGCAGCTTGAGCGTCCGCTCGTGCCAGCGGATCGTGTACCCCACGTCCTGCTTCTGGATGTACTCGGCATAGCTCGGAATCTGGAACGAGAAGACGAAGACGTTCGACAGGAAGCAGGCATAGAGATACTCGGCGCACTCGACGGGCAGGTTGCCGCCGAACTTGTGCATGGCCTTCCATTCCGGCGTCACGCGATCGAAGATCGTGATCAGCTTGTCGGCACGCTCGATGCGCTCGTCCGTCTCGTAGGTTTCGGCCTCCGGGGGCGGGCAGGGGAACATCGCCTCCCAGCGCTTCACGATCCGGAACTGCGGATCCGTCGACATCACCTCGTGGAGGATCGTCGTCCCGGTGCGGCCGTGGCCGAGGATCATCACGGGCTCGTGAATCACCTCGTCCTCGATCTCGGGAAAGCGCGTGTAGTAGTCCTGCATCTGCAGCCGGATCTCGAGGTATTGCAGGAAGTCCTGCCGCGTGAGGATCCGGCCCATCAGATTGAGCTTGGCCTCGTCCTCGATCGCACGGATCAGGACGCGGAAATGATCGATCCAGCCGTCGTCGCCGAAATCGTCGAGGCCGGTATTCGCACGCGCCTCCGCGAGCAGCGAGTTCTCGTCGAGGGGCACGATGCTTCGGCTCTTCAGGATCTCGCCTTCTTCGTTCAGGCGAGCCACCCATTCGGGGCGCGGGGCCGGCTGCCAGCGCGCGCGGCGGTCGAAGGTCTCGCTCGGATCAGTCATCGTTGAACTCCTCGAAGCGAAGGGCATGATCCCGTTCGCGTTGGGCCTCGTGACGCCGACGCTCGTCGGGCGTGAGCCATCGGGTCTCGGGCGGAAGCACTTCGCGAAGTGTCTCGACGGGAGCCAGGCGCGTCGAGAGCGCCGGTCTTCGCTCCGGCACCCGCTCCGGATCGAGCCCCGCCCAGCGCAAGAAGAGGAAGCCGCGCTCGAGACCGTCGGGGTCGAGCCAGTTGTGGACCCCCGGGTCTTCGAGGCTCAGGACGCAGGTGAAGGAGCCGTCGTGGTCGAAGCGCGCCTGCCTCGAATTCAGGCTCGCGCTCCGGGCGAGGTTCGCATTCGTCGTGCCCCAGAGATTCGTGATCGGAGCCCCGACATAGGCGGCTTCGCCGGGATCGATCGTCAGCACCAGCGCCTCGCCGGGGCGTACCCGGAAATGGCCGATCGAGTAGGCCATCGTCACGAGCTTGCCGTGCTCGCCGCTGATCACGGGCGCCGGAAAATCGTTCGCGGCTCGTTCGAGCGGCATCACCGTCAGCCGGATCGCTTCGCGAAACCACTTCGCGACTCGCTCGGCCGCCGCCTCGATGCGTACGGCGTCGTCGCCGCTGCGAGGTCCGCCGCGGTCGACGAAGTTCTCGATCGTCAGCCGGCTCGGTGCTTCGACCGACCACTCGGCCAGAGTCTCTCGCACCAGCAGCATCTCGGCGTCCGGCGTGAGGCGAACGAAATGATCCGCGGGCGGATCGTCTGCCGCCGGCTCGTTCGGCGAGAAGAGGATCCGGAAACGCCGCCCCGGAGCGATGCCCAGATCCTGTCGCGTGAGATTCGCGAGCGTATGCCACGCCGACGTGAGGGCAGAGAGCTCGAAGATCGTGGCGGGATGGGCGGGGGCCTCGCCCTCGAGGACGAAATGAGAGCGGCCATCCAGCGGCACCAGCCGATAGAACGTATCGGGGTTGTCGTGGAGTCCGCGGTTGCCGGCCACCCACTCGCCGCCGAGCCGCCGCGGCGTGCGCATGATCAGTCGCGGCAGGTCCTCTCCGGTGTAGCCGTCCGCGAGGCCGACCAGCGCGTTCAGCGTGATCTCCTCCGCGATGCCGGGAAAGCGTTCGACCGAGCCCGGATCGGCGTCGGGAATCGCCGCGAGCAGCGCCTGCTCTCCGAGCCTTCGCGCCTCCAGCACTCGCGGCTCGCGCGCCAGCGCGAGGGTATGGGCCTCGATTTGATTCTGGATCTTCGCCGAGTGCGCGCGCGGACCGTTGGGCATCAGAACACGATACCCTCCTCGGGACCGCGATGGGGTCGTGATTTCGCAGGCCGCGGCAAGGAGTGGACGCGTGGATTTCTGGCTGAGCTACATCGACGAAGACCCGAACCAGACGATCGAGGTCGCCCGCTACGCCGAGGCCGCGGGCTTTCGCGGCATCGCGCTGGCCGACCACGTCGCCATTCCGCTTCGCTTCGACTCGAGCCATCCCTCGGGAGGGCCGACCCCCTTCGATCACCGCTCCGACTTTCCGGATCCGCTCGTCACGGCGGCGACGGTGCTCGCCTCGACGACCCGGCTCGAGGTCATGACCTACGTCTACGTGCTGCCTCTGCGCGAGCCCTTCTCGGTCGCCAACCAGGTGGCCACCCTCGATCGGCTCTGCCCGGGTCGCTTCCGCTTCGGCGTCGGCGCCGGCTGGCTCACCGAGGAGATCGAGCTGCTCGGCCACCCCGTCGCAGGTCGCGGTCGCCGGATGGACGAGATGCTCGAGATCATCCGGCGCTTCTGGACCGAGGACGAGGTCGAATACCACGGTGAGTTCTTCGACTTCGCGCCGGTCGGCATCGCGCCCAAGCCCGCCGCGCGCGTACCGATCTGGGTGGGCGGCAAGAGCCCGGCGGCTCTCGATCGTGCGGTGCGACAGGACGGTTGGCTGGGCATGAACTACGACCTGCCGGAGGTCTACGCGCTGCTCGAGGATCTCGCGGTGCGCCTCGCAGAGCGCCCGGACTCGCGGGATTCCGAGCGGGAGCGCTTCGAGGTCTTCGTGATTCCGAATGCCGAGCCATCCGAGGCGCTCTACGAAGACCTGGCGGGGCGAGGGGTGACGGCGACGATGGGCATGGCCTGGGGCTACAACGATCGCGCCTTCGCGTCGCTCGAGGCCAAGCGCGACGCGATCGCGGCCTTCGGCGCACGCTTCCTCGGCGCCTGATCCGAGCGGCCCGGCCCGCCCTCAGCCTGCGTCCTTCGCCTCGAAGACCTTCTTCGCGGTCCGCATGCCCTCGACCGCGACGGGCCAGCCTCCGTAGGCAGCCATGTGCATGATGGCCTCGCAGATCTCCTCGCGGCTGAGGCCGTTGTCGAGGCCCAGGCCGAGATGGATCTCGAGCTCGTGCGGTCGATCGAGGGCCGTCAGCGCCGCGATCGTGATCAGGCTGCGATCGCGTGGGGGCAGCCCCGGGCGATTCCAGAGACCGTTCATCACGATATCCGCCGTCAGCGCCGCGAAGTCTCCCGCGATCTCCGCGGGCAGGGGCAGCGCCTCGCTGATCTGTTCGATGACCTGCCGTCGTTCGTCTTCGTTCATCTGTTCTCCTCTCCCACGGTCGGAGTGATTCCCTCGCTGGGGCCTAACGTAGATCGACCACCGCCGGCAGCACCTGCTTCGCGTAGAGCTCGAGTCCCTGCCAGGCGCGCTCGATCGGGATGCCTCCGCAGAGCGGATGAAGGCAGGGCGTGAAGGACGCTCCGTTGGCCAGGATCCTCTCCACGCATTGCTCGGGGGTGAGGATCTCATAGCGCTTCTGCCGCCTCAGGGCGTCGAGATCGGAGACCGCCTGCTCTCCCGGTCTCGGCACGCCGTCGCGCTTCCAGGCGGCGTATTCCGTGGCCTCGCGCAGGAAGTAGGGCGCGAGCTCTTGCCAGGCGCGCTCGGGATCCTCGTCGATGAAGAGCATCGAGTTCTCCTCCGCCGGGTACATCACGACGCCCTTCTTGCCGAGTCGCTCGAGCTCGGATCGATAGAGCGCGCCGAGCTCCGGCATCTCCATCGGCGGGTAGAAGGGCAGCCCGAAGCGCGCCGCACGCCGCGCGGCTGCCTTGCTCATGCCGCCGATCGCAAAGGGCGGATGAGGCTTCGAGAGCGGTCTCGGAGTCACGCGAATCGTCTGCCCATTGTGCTCGAAGGGCTCGCCGCGCCAGGCCAGGAGCAGCGTCTCGAGCACGTGATCCATGCGCCGCCCGCGCTCGTCCCAGTCCTTGTCGAGGGCGGCGTACTCCTCGGGCCGATAGCCCAGGCCCGCCACGAAGCTGAATCGACCGCCGCTCATCAGGTCGAGGACGGCGATGTCCTCGGCGAGGCGGATCGGATCGTAGAGCGTGATCAGCAGGGCGGTGCAGTTGACGGCGATCGTCTCGGTGCGCCCGATGATCGCGGCGGCGAGGGTCAGCGGAGAGGGCAGCCAGCCATTCTCGGCGACGTGATGCTCCTCGACACTCACGACCGAGAAGCCCTGCTGCTCCGCGAAGCTCGCCATCTCGAGGGCGGCGCGATAGCGCGCCGATTCGACGCCCGCGTCTTCGGCCTGTCCCGTCATGTTGAGGCGCAACGCGGTCGGCAAGCTCGGTCGATCTCCCCTGTCGGCAGGCTGGCGTGGTCAGCAGGCCCGCCTGAGCATAAGCCGACCGGGCGGCTTCGACGACCCGCGCGAAGTCTCCTCAGTCGCGTGCGGCCAGCGCCCGCACCCATGCGATCAGCGCACCCGACTCGACGCTCGCGTGCAGCGCGTGATCATCGTCGACCTCGATCAGCCGCACGCGATCGGGAGACCCCGTGCGCGCCAGCCGCCGGCTCTGCTCCGGATCGATCAGCTCGTCTCGCAGACCGTGCACCAGCCAGACCGTCACGTCCGGCGGCAGATGAGCCCGTTCGTCGAGTCGCATCGCCGCCTGGGCCAGCAGCAGCGTGGGCCCCCGGAATACGCCGCGCTGAAGGAGCGCCACGGCCACCGCGCCACCGAAGGAGCTGCCGACGAGCACGTGGGGCCGGAAGCGCTCGAGACACGCTTCGTGCACCGCGACGCAGGCCTCGAAATCGCGCGTGTCCATCGCAGGCGTCCGCGTATCGAAGGCCTCGGCGAGCCGGCGGGCCTTGCTGCCCTGTGGACTGCCTTCGAGTCCGTGGGCGAACTGCACGCGGATCGACCGGTCGCGGACGGCGGCGCCCGCCTGCTCGTCGGTCATGGGTCGACCGCGCCGAGCGAGTGGGCGCGTCCGTCCGCTTCGGTCGCACCCGGCGGCGAGATCAGACGCGCGAAGAGATCCTGACAGAGCTCGTTTCGTTGGACCCGATAGGCCTCGAGCATCCGGCCCCCTGCGCCGCGCAGCGGCGCGAATCGGTGCTCGCGATCGACTCGGGCGCGCGGCACCTCTCGGGTCGGTACCCAATCGCGATTCAAGAGCCAGGCGATCGTGATCACGTCCCACAGCACCCAGCCACGACCGAGCTCGCGGACGTTCGGGTTGATCGGATTGTTGCGGTATCGATCGAGCAGGAAGGCCGCGAGCGGATCGGCCGAGGCGAGCCAGCTTTCGGCCGCCGGCAGCGACAGCTGAATCGATTCGGCGACGTGATATCCCGGGAGATAGACGAGCCGCACGCCGCACTCGAAGAGCACGTTGCTCGCGAAGCGGTCCTGCACCAGGTTGAAGCTGTCGTCGTCGAGTCCGGCTCCGCTCGGATAGCCGGCGACGAAGAGCACGACCAGCCGATCCGCGATCCCGGGCTCGATCAGCAGCGCGGAAGCCACGTTGGTCGGCGCTGCCATCGCGGCCACGTAGATCGGCGACTCGGGGCTCGCGGTGCGGGCGAGCGCGATCAGGCGTTCGACGGCATCGCTGTCGACGGGCGTGCCCGGGCCCGGCAGGAAATCCGCGGCGCCTCGCAGGATGCGGTCTGCCGGGTCGATTCCCGCCGCTGCGAAGACCGCCGCGATCTCCTCGAAGCTCCGCTCCATGCCGAGCGCAGGGGGCGACGACTCGATGAGCGCGTCGAGCCGGTCGCGCGAGAGTCCGCAGGCGATGCGATCGAAGTCGCTGGTCGCATGGCCCCGCAGAGCGCACGCATCGGCCAGCGCGCGAAAGTATCGACCGTGCGAGAAGGGCGCTGCCAGGACGGCCTCGAGCGCGAGGCGCGCGGGCGAACGCAGCGCCCAGGCGATCGCGAACTGGTCGTCGACCTCGTTGGCCGCGTCGGTGTCGATCACGACGCGCATCCTCTCGGAGCTCTCGGACATGCACCGAGGGTACCCGTCCGGGCAGCGATTCCGCACGCGGGCCACTAAGCTCAGCAAGCTGGGCTTCGGCGCAAGGCCGAGGGCGTGCTGCACGGGAGACCCCCGAAGCGCGCCCGCTCGCCAGCACGAAAAGATCGAAGGAGTCGCGAGAGCATGTTGAAGGTCACAGCCACGATGGGCGCGGACGTCAAGCTGCGAGATGTCGTCACCCACGCCGAGCGCGTCGAGTCCCTGGGCTACGACACGCTTTCGGTCGCGGAGGCGGTCCACGACGGGATGCTCTCGGCGATGGCCGCGCTCGGCGCGACGACCACGCTGCGCGTGAGCCAGGGGGTGCTGGTCGCCTTTGCGCGCAGCCCGATGCTGGCGGCGCAGGGAGCCTGGGACCTGCAGGATTACTCGGGGGGCCGCTTCCAGCTGGGCCTCGGAACCCAGGTGAAGGGCAACATCATCGGGCGTTTCGGGATGCCCTGGAGCGCGCCGGCCGCACGACTGACGGATTACGTCGGCGCCGTGCGGGCCTGCTTCGACACCTTCCAGAACGGCACCCCGCTGAATTTCGTGAGTGAGTCCTACACGCTGAATCGGATGCAGCCCTTCTTCAACCCGGGGCCGCTCGAGTGTGGTCCGCCCTCGATCCTGATGGGGGCGGTGGGGCCCTTGATGACGCGCGCGGTCGGCAAGGTCGGGGATGCGCTGCAGACCCATCCGACCAACAGCGAGGCGCGCTATCTGCGCGCGGTCACGCGACCGCGGCTCGAAGAGGGCGCGCGCGAGGCGGGGCGGGACGTGCGCATCGAGCTGACGGCGGGGCCGATGATCGCGACCGGCGCCAATGCCGAGGAGGTGGAGGCCGAGATCCAGGCCGCGCGCGAGGCGCTCGTGTTCACGCTGAGCACACCCGCCTACTGGCCGGCGCTCGAGTATCACGGCTGGAAGCACGTCGGTGAAGCGCTTCGCCAGTACACGCGCGAAGGCAAGTGGGCCGAGATGAACGATCTCGTGACGGACGAGATCCTCAAGACCTTCGTACCGGCCGGGACCTACGACGAGATCGCCGACATCCTGCTCGAGGAGTACGACGACGTGGCGGAGCGGATCCTGTTTCCCGTGCCCAAGGATCCGAAGAACGACGCCGCCGTGCGCCGCGTGATCGCCAGGCTTCAAGGGGCCTGAGGGGCCAGCGACCGGCTGAGGCGACGAGCCAGCGTCCGCGCTAGTCGCGAGCCTTGATCGACGCCTCCCCGATCGCGGCGAATCCGGGATCCATCAGCGCGGCATCGACGGAGCCGTCGAGTGCGATCTGCGGATCGCCTCCCGTCATCACGTCGTCCCAGTGGTCGCGAATCGACTCGAGGGTCGGCTCGTCTTCCTTCCAGCCGGGCACGACGCAGGTCGTCACGCGCGCTGCCCGTCCGCCGCCGACCGAGAAGATGTCGCCCGTGACCGGCACGTCCTCGTGACAAAGAAATGCCGCCAGCGCGGCGACCTTGCGCGGCGGAAACGTCCCCTCCATCCACTCGCGCAGGGCCCGGTCGGGAATGCCCGCCGCCATGCGCGTATAGGCGAGCGGCATGATGGCATTCACCCGGATCCCGAGCGGCGCGCCCTCGACCGCCAGCGATCGCGACAAGCCGATCAGCCCGGCCTTGGCGGCGGGATAGTCGAAGCTGCCCCCGACACCGAGCGCGGTCGCGGAGGAGGTATTCACGACGCGCCCGTAGCCCTGCGCCTTCATGATCGCCCAGGCCGGACGCAGCACGTGGAAGGCGCCGAGCAGATGGGTCTCGAGGACCGCGCGGATCTGTTCGTCCCGGATCTCCTCGAAGGGTCCGATCCGGCCGCCGATGCCGGCATTGTGGATCACGATGTCGACGCGACCCCAGCGATCCATGGCGTCGGCCACGATCGCCGCGCCGCCGGCCGACTCCGCGACGGATTCGGCATTGGGGGCCGCGCTCCCGCCCGCCAGGGCGATCTCGCGGGCGACCTCGGCGGCGGGCCCCTCGGAGCGGCCGCGGCCGCGGGTGTCGCCTCCGTAGTCGTTCACGAGCACCCGGGCCCCGCGCGACGCGAGCAGCTTTGCGTACTCGCGTCCCAGCCCGCCTCCCGCACCGGTCACGATGGCCACTCGATCGTCGAATCTCAGCTCGTCCGTGTGTCTGTCCATGCGGCCATTCTCGCATTTCGTGAGGAGCTGCCAAAGCGCTCCGCGATTCATATAGTCTCGGGGCATCTTTCCGGCGTGAGCGTCGGGAAACGTCCGTGCCCGCCGGCACCCACACGGAGAATGATCATGGCCGCTGCCCAGCTCGACCCCGAACTCTTCCTGCCCGAGCCCGAACCGAGTCCGGTCAAGTACACGATCATCTCGGTCGACGACCACGTGGTCGAGCCGCCCTGGCTCTTCGAGCGCTATCTCCCCGCGAAGCTCCGGGATCGCGGTCCGAAGCTGATCGAGACGCCCGAGGGCCACCAGGTCTGGTCCTTCGAGGGAGAGGTCTACACCCAGGTCGGCATGAACGCCGTCGCCGGTCGTCGCCCGGAGACGGTTCAGCTCGAGCCCTTCCGCTTCGAGCAGATGCGCCCGGGCTGCTACGACATCGACGCGCGCCTCAAGGACATGGACCTCGGCGGGATCTGGGCGCAGCTGAACTTCCCCAGCCAGATCACCGGCTTCTGCGGTCGCATCTTCGCGAACGCCAAGGACCAGGAGGTCGGGCTCGCCTGCGTGCAGGCGTGGAACGACTGGCTCTTTGAGGAGTGGTACAAGCCGCACCCGGACCGCATCATCCCGTGCGGCATCACCCATCTTCAGAACCCCGAGTGGGCCGTGCAGGAGATCCACCGCAACGCCGAGCGCGGCTTCGTGTCGGTGACGCTTCCCGGAGCGGCCGCACGCCATCGGCATGCCGAGTCTCTGGGATCGCGCCCATTGGGATCCGATCATTCAGGCCTGCGTCGATACCGACACCGTCATATCGCTCCACGTCGGCAGCTCCGGGACCTACCCGACGCCGCCCGGCGGACCGATGCTGCAGCTCGGCGCGACGATGTTCGGACAGCTCTCGCTGGCGGCCTGCGCGGAGTGGCTGTGGTCGGAATATCCGGTGAAGCACCCGGAACTCAAGATCGCCATGAGCGAGGGCGGGATCGGCTGGGTGGCGATGCTGCTCGACCGGCTCGACAACATCATCGACCGCTCGGGCTACGGCATGGGCTGGGACGAGCGGCCGGCCGACGTGCTGCAGCGCAACTTCTGGTTCTGCACCCTCGACGACCCCGGCACGATCAACACGCGCCACCGCATCGGCGTCGAGAACATCCTCTTCGAGACGGACTACCCCCACGGCGATGGCACCTGGCCCAATAGCCAGAGCCTGATCGAGCAGGTCTGGGGCGACATTCCGAACAACGAGCTGCGCATGATGTGCAGCGAGAATGCGGCGAAGCTCTATCGGCATCCGCTCCCGAAGGTCGTGCTGCCCCTGGATTGATCCGGGCTGACGCGACGGCGATTCGGCAGGGCGCGGAGAGGCGATCCGGCGCGATGCGGAGCGGCACCGCCGGCGGGCGCTGGCAGCGGACGGCTCGGGTTGCGATGCTTGCGCGCAACCCGGGGCGCCCAGCGCCCACCGAGAGAGGAACAGCGCCATGAGCTCGATCGTCATTCGTGGAGGGACCGTCGTCGACGGAACCGGCGCGCCCGGCCGACAGGCCGACGTCCGGATCGAGCAGGGCCGGATCGCCGAGATCGGGTCGAGCCTGAGCGGTGATCGCGAGCTCGACGCCGGCGGGGCGGTCGTGGCCCCCGGCTTCATCGACATCCACACCCACTACGACGCCCAGGTCTTCTGGGATCCGGCGCTCACGCCCTCGTGCTTTCACGGTGTGACGACGGTGGTGGCCGGCAACTGCGGCTTCACGATCGCGCCGACCCGTGAGGCGCATCGCGAGACGATTGCGCTCACCCTCGAGAAGGTGGAGGACATGAACCCCGCGTCCTTGATGGCGGGCATTCCCTGGGACTTCGAGACCTTCCCCGAATATCTCGCGTCGGTCGAGCGCCGGGGGACGCTTCTCAACTACGGGGCCTACATCGGCCATACGGCGCTGCGGCTCTTTCACATGGGCGTCGAAGGCGCCTACGAGCGCACCGCCACCGAAGCCGAGGTGGCGGCCATGTGTCAGTCGGTGCGAGAGGCCATGGAGGCCGGCGCGCTCGGGCTGGCGACGAGCTTCGCCCCCACGCATGTCGGGATCGGGGGCAAGCCGGTCTGCAGTCGGGTCGGCGAGTTCTCCGAGTTCGAGGCGATGGCCGGCGAGCTGACGAAGCTCGGCCGCGGCGTCATCGAGGCCACGCTCGGATCCGGCTTTGCCTTCGACGAGGTCTACGACTTCCAGCGGCGGGTGGGCGTGCCGGTCACCTACACCGCGCTGCTCGCGATCCCTGGGCTCTGGCAGCACGGTGCCGCCGTGCACAAGCAGCAGCTCGAGCAGGGCGACACACAGGTCTGGCCGCAGATCTCCGTTCGCAAGATCACCCTGCAGAATCAGCTGAAGAGCCCCTTCGTCTTCGACTCGGCCGACTGCTTCGCGGCGCTCTACGCCGAGCCGCCCGAGGCGCGTGAGAAGCATTACCGCGATCCCGAGTGGCGAAAGCGCGCGATCGAGGAGCTGAAGAGTACGGCGCTGCCGACGCGCTGGGAGAATTTCGAGCTGGCCGAGTCCGACGTTCACCCCGAGCTGATCGATCGACCGCTGGTCGAGATCGCGCGCGAGCGCGGGGAGCATCCCTTCGACACGATGGTCGCGCTCTCGCTCGAGGAGAACCTCGAGACCCGCTTTCGCTACATCCAGGCGAACGACGACGAGGAAGGCATCGAGTACCTGATCCAGCAGGAGCAGATGGCGATGGGGCTCTCGGATGCGGGAGCGCATGTCGGGATGCTCTGCGACGCACCGCTCCCGACCGACCTGCTCGGCAACTGGGTGCGGGAGCGTGGGGTGCTGACCCTCGAGAAGGCCGTGCACAAGCTGACGGGCGAGCCCGCCGGGATCTTCCGCTTCGAGGATCGGGGAGTGCTCCGACCGGGCGCCCACGCCGACGTCTGTGTCTTCGACCCGAGCGAGGTCGGACCGGGCAAGATCCGTCGCGTCCAGGATTTCCCGGCCGGCGCCGACCGACTCACCGCCGACACGCCGACGGGCATCCGCCACGTGCTGGTCAACGGCACGCCGATCACCGAAGACGGAAAGTCGGTCGCGAGCGCGCTCGACGAGCGCCCGGGACAGCGTCCCGTCCAGCTGGGACTGGCCTGATCGTGGCGGTCTCCTCCGAGCCCGTGATCATCGAGGTCGCGCTGAACGGCGGCACGCCGACCGAACGCAATCCGCATTCGCCGCAGACCCAGCAGGCGCTCGTGGAGGACGCGATCCGCTGCATCGAAGCGGGCGCCGCGATCGTTCACACCCACGCCCCCGACATCTCGATCGGCGGCGAGGCCGGGGCGCGTCAATACCTCGAACATTTCGAGCCCGTCCACGAGCGCTACCCCGAAGCCATTCTCTATCCGACGATCGTCTTCGGGCAGACGATCCAGGAGAAGACCAGCCACATCGAGCCGCTCGCGCGTGCCTATCCGCTGCGCATGGGCTTCGTCGATCCCGGCTCCCTGAATCTGATGCCGACGGACGACGACGGCAAGCCGATGGCGACGGATTGGGTCTACGCCAACTCGCCCGCGGACGTCGCCTACAAGTTCGCGCTCTGCGAGCGCCTGGGCCTCGGGCCGGGCATGGCGATCTTCGAGCCTGGATTCCTGCGCGCGGCGCTCGCCTATCACGCGGCCGGCGCGATGCCTCGTGGGGCCTTCTTGCGCTTCTACTTCGGCGGAGAGCGGAGCTATCGCGGCCAGGGAAAGGTCGATCTGCTCTTCGGCATGCCGCCGCGAAAGGCGGCGCTCGATCTCTATCTGGAGATGCTCGGCGATACGCCACTCCCGTGGTCGATCGCCATCGTGTCCGGTGATCCCTGGGACGGCGACGTCGCGCGTCACGCACTCGAGCGGGGAGGCCACCTACGAGTCGGCCTCGAAGACTACGCGGGCACCCGGGCGCCGAGCAACCTCGAGCTCGTGGAGGAAGCGGTGGCGCTGTGTGCGGAGGTCGGACGGCCCGTCGCCAGTGCGGCCGAGGCCGGCAAGATCCTGAACCTTCCGCACTGAACCGGAGATCCCCGATAGCATGGCTTCCGGCACACCCTCGGAGACCTCGGCCAGCGATCAGATCCCGGGGACTTCCGCCGTGGCGTCCGAGCTCGAAGCAGACCGCGAGGGGCACGGCTGGTGGCCCTATGTCGGCCCCTACGCGGCCTTTCTGCTGGCGGGTGAGCTCGGTGCGCGGCTGCCGGATGCGGCCGCCCCCTGGCTGCTCTTCATCAAGCCTGCCGGGGTGCTGGCGCTGGTCCTGTGGTTCCGGGCTCGCGGCGCCTATCCGGAATGGCGCGGGGCGGGCGCTCGGATCGGCTGGCTCGGCGGGGCCATGGACGTCCTGGTCGGACTCGCGCTCACCGTCGTCTGGGTCGCACCCTTCCTCTGGTTCCCGTCGCTGCGGCCCGAGCCAGGCGGCGCCTTCGACCCGGCGATGGCAGGCGAGTCGTGGATCTGGCTGGTGCTCGGGCTGCGCCTCTTCGGCTATGCGCTGGTGACGCCGATCTTCGAAGAGCTCTTCATTCGCAGCTTCGTGATGCGGATGGCGGATGCCTGGGAGGTCGCCGATTTTCGCGATCTCCCGATCGCTCGCTACTCGGCCCGCAGCCTCGCCGTCACCACCGTGGTCTTCACGGCGGGTCACGTACCCTGGGAATGGTGGGTCTGCGTTCCCTGGGTCGTGCTGTCGAGCCTCTGGTTCTACTACCGGAAGAGCCTCAGCGCCGTGATGCTGGTCCACGGCGTTACGAACGGAGCGTTGCTCGCGCTCGCGATCTGGGGCGGAGAGCTGCTCCACGACGCGGACGGGACGGCGTTCTCGTTCTGGTTCTTCGTCTAGCCGCGGGCTCGAACGCAGATCAGGCGGCGCCGCGGTGCCCCCGGCGGATGCGTTGGGAGATCTCGGTGAGCTCGATGATGGCTCCCTGCAGCGCGTCCTGCTGGTCGTTCTCGGCCACGACCGCGACGCCCATCGCGGTCACCGCCATGCTCGGATAGCCCAACCGCTCGGCCTCGTTGGCGAGGCTTCGCGCGAGCGCTCCGACCTCCGCGGATTTTCCAGCGAGCTCGGCGTCCTGGATCGAATCGATTCGCTCCGCGAGCCCGATCACGAAGCGATCGATGTCCTGCGCGAAAGAGGCTTCGTCTTCTCGGGTCGAACGGATCGGCGGCTTGGGTTCGAACATACGAGGCTGTTCATCGGCCGGGCCCGGCGCAAACTAGAGTGCCAGGGTGCACCCAGGACGTGGCGGAACGGACCGACTTGCCGCAGGCTTTCCGGCGTGGAGTGCCATGCCTGTCATCGAGAGTTTTCGCTGGCTGCCGGAGAGTCCGTTGGCTTTCGAGAGGAGTGCCCCGGCTGCCGCGCGGATCTGCACACGTGTGTCAATTGCGCCCATCACGAGCCCGCTGCCTATAACGAATGTCGCGAGCCGAACGCAGAGCGGATTCTCGACCGCGAGCGCGCGAATCGCTGTGAGTATTTTCAGCCGGGGAGCACGGAGCGGGGCGGCAACGACCAGGCGGACGCGAAGGCTGCACTCGAGGACCTCTTCAGGAAGGACTGATCGGCCGTCTGCCTGCCGATGACACGCGCTCTGCGCGTTACGGCTCGGAAGCCAGCAGGGCTCCGAACGCCATGGCCGACGGGGTCCAGCCCGCTGGCTGGCCACGTGAGGCCCCCGGAGCGTCACCGAATCGAGGCGGAGGACACTCACTTCGAAGACGACGCGACCCGATAGGAAGGCCCGGTCGCCGGGCGGGGCAGGGCGCGCGGAGATTTCGCGGCGCCGGAGCCACCGGATACACTCACCCGAAACCCACCGACGCACCCGGAATCCACGCGGGTCGGAAACCAAGAGAAGAGGCAGGCCGATCTTGAATATTCTCGGCATCTCGGCGTACTACCACGACAGCGCAGCGTGCCTGGTGCAGGACGGCCGGATCGTTGCGGCCGCCCAGGAGGAGCGCTTCACGCGCAAGAAGCACGACTACCGCTTTCCGGAGAACGCGGTCGAGTTCTGCCTCGCGCAGGGCGGCATCACCGCCGCCGAGCTCGACCTCGTCACGTTCTACGACAAGCCGCTGCTGAAATTCGACCGCCTGCTCGAGACCTACATCTCCTACGCGCCCTCGGGCTTCAAGCTCTTCCTGATGGGCATGCCGCTCTGGCTGAGGCAGAAGCTGCACACGCCCCGCGAGCTGGACGCCGGTCTGAAGCACCAATACAAGGGTCGCTACGTCTTCACCGAGCATCACGAGTCCCATGCCGCCAGCGCGTTCTTCCCGTCCCCCTTCGAGGAGTCGGCGGTCCTGACGCTCGACGGTGTCGGCGAGTGGGCCACGGGCTCGATCGCCCTCGGCCGTGGCAATCGGCTCGAGATGCTGAAGGAGCTGCGCTTCCCTCACTCGCTCGGACTGCTCTACTCGGCCTTCACGTATTTCACGGGATTCAAGGTCAACAGCGGCGAGTACAAGCTGATGGGCCTCGCGCCCTACGGCGAGCCGATCTACAAGGATCTGATGATCGAGAAGCTGCTCGACATCAAGGACGACGGCTCCTTCCGGATGGACATGTCCTACTTCGGGTACTGCCATACCGACGTCATGACGACGCCCAAGATGGACTCGCTCTTCGGCGGACCGCCGCGCCAGAGCGAGACCGATATCACGCAGCGCGAGATGGACATCGCGGCCTCGATCCAGGCGGTCACGGAGGAGATCGTCCTCAAGATCGCGCGCTATGCCCACGAGCTGACGGGCGCAAAGAACCTGACGATGGCGGGTGGCGTGGCGCTGAACTGCGTCGCCAACGGCCGGGTGCTGCGGGAAGGTCCCTTCGAGCAGATCTGGATCCAGCCCGCCGCCGGCGACGCGGGCGGGGCGCTCGGGGCCGCGCTCTTCACCTGGCACGAGCTGCTCGACAAGCCACGCGAGGTCCAGCCCCAGGATGCGCAGTTCGGCTCGCTGCTCGGTCCGGAGTTCTCGAACGAAGAGATCAGGGCGTATCTCGATTCGGCGGAGGCGGTCTATCACTACTATGAGAACGACGACGAGCTGGTCGAGCGGGTCGCGGACCTGATCGCGAGCGAGAACGTCGTCGGGCATTTCTCGGATCGCGCCGAGTTCGGGCCCCGGGCCCTGGGCTCTCGTTCGATCATGGGCGACGGACGGTCGGTGAAGATGCAGGAGACGATGAACCTGAAGATCAAGTTCCGCGAGTCGTTTCGGCCCTTCGCCCCTGCGATCCTGCGCGAGGACGTCGACGAGTACTTCGAGATGCGGCCCGACGAGAACAGTCCCTACATGCTGCTGGTGGCCCCCGTGAAGGAAGAAAAGCGCCTGCCGGTCGCCCAGGCGGACGGGGCCAAGGGCCTCGACAAGCTGAAGGAGATCCGATCCGTCGTTCCCGCGATCACCCACGTGGACTACTCCGCCCGGGTCCAGACGATCGACATGCAGCATCACCCGCGTTTCTACAAGATCATCCAGAAATTCAAGGAGAAGACGGGCAGCCCGGTCGTGATCAATACGAGCTTCAACGTCCGCGGAGAGCCGATCGTGAACACGCCGGAGGATGCGTTTCGCTGCTTCATGTTCACGAACATGGATGCGCTGATCCTGGAGAATTTCGTGGTGCTGAAGCAGGACCAGCCGAACGCGAAGGAGATCGACGTGGACGCCTACCTGGCGGAGTTTGCGCTCGACTGAAGCCTTCGCTCGCGGCAAGGCCGCTCGGCGCATGGCTGAAACCTTTCGCTCGCGGGAGGACCGCTCGACGCATGACAGGGACGGCCGGGTGGGGCGGCGCCGAGGGCGGGCGGACGATGATGGCAACACGAGGTGGCTCGACGAATCGAGGCCGCCCGTAGAACGGGAACACAAGAAGATGAGCAAGATGATCGAAATCGATTGGCGGCCCGATGACCGAACCCTGCGGCAATTCGGCTTCATCGCGCTGTTCGGATTCTCTTTCCTGGCGGCGATCGCTTGGTTCGAGGTGCTCGTGTTCTCGTTCGGCCTCGGGGCATGGCGCGTTCCCGTCGCCGGGAGCTTCGCGGCGCTCGCCGCGATCTCGGCGCTCTTTTCGCTCGTCGCGCCGCGCGCAAACCGGCCGATCTATCTGGGCCTGACGATCCTGGCCTACCCGATCGGATTCGTGCTCTCCTACGTCATCATGGGCTTCCTCTTCTTCGGGATGATCACGCCTCTGGGCCTGATCTTCCGCGTGATCGGCAAGGATCCTCTGAACCGACGCTTCGACCCGGCGGCCGAGACCTATTGGTCGGAGCCTCGCCCCCGTCGCAGTAAAGAGAGCTACTTCCGACAGTTCTGAAGGGGCCGATGGTTCGGTCTTCGCACTTCGCGGATGCCCGGCCCCTGCTAGCAATCTCGAAACGCGCCGCGCGCGCGGGAGACTCGATCGATGGCTGACGACAAGGATACGAACGACGATTTCGCCGCCCAGGCCTCCGGTGAGCGCACGGGACTCGCCAGCGAGTTCACCGACTTCCTCAAGGAGAACAAGAAGTGGTGGCTCGCGCCGATCGTGATCGCGATCCTGGGCCTCGGATTGCTCGTGCTGCTCGGCGGGACCGCAGCGGCTCCGTTCATCTACACGCTCTTCTAGAGTCGCATGGAAGGGCGGTTGAGCGCCCGATACGAGAGCGGCCGCGGGATCATCTCCCGCGGCCGCTCATCGTTTTCGGCTGAGGCCGTGCCCGGCCCGAGGGCGGCGACGTCCGCTCAATCGTTCAGGCTGAGGTCGGAAGTCAATCCAGCGGCGCGGGTCGCGCCCATCGACTTGGCCTTCACCTCGACGAAATCAGGCGTGATCGGTGCGATCTGCTTCGAGTACGCGGAGAGCAGCACGCGATCGGCCAGCAGGCTGATCAGGCGCGGGCATCCCTGGGAGAACCAGTAGAAGACCTGCTCGACGCCTGGCGCGAAGATCTCTTCGTAGCGGCCGCCGGCGACCTCGATGCGATGGGCCAGGTAGGGCTGGACCTGCTCGGGCGTCAGCGCCTCCATGTGATGCTCGATGGCGATGCGCTGTCGCAGCTGTCGCAGCTGAGGACTCGCGAGCTTGCGGATCAGCTCCGGCTGTCCCGTCAGCACGATCTGCATCAGCTTGGCCGTGTCCGTCTCGAGATTCGAGAGCAGACGGACCTCTTCGAGCGTTGCGGAATCGAGGTTCTGCGCTTCGTCGATGATCAGGACCGTATTGCGGCCCGTGCGCAGGCGTTCGAGCAGCATCCGATTGATGGCGATGAGATAGTCGGCGGTCGATTCGAAACGGCCCTCGATCCCGAATTCGGCCGCGATCAGCTTCAGCAGATCGAGGGGCGTCAGGCCGATCGTGTTGATGATCAGGGCCGTATCCGTGTTGCGAGGCAGCTCGCGCAGCGCAGCGCGCAGCAGGGTCGTCTTGCCCGTGCCCACCTCGCCGGTCAGGAGCAGAAAGCCCTTGTGGCGGGTGATCCCGTAGACGAGCGTCGCCAGCCCTTCTTCGTGCGTATCGGAGAGCCACAGGAAGCGCGGGTCGGGCGTCAGCGAGAAAGGCAGCTCGCGAAGGCCGAAGAAGCTCTCGTACATCTGTGTGCTTCCTCCTGATCTCGCTCGCCCGTGGCCGCCGGGATCCCACATCCCTTCGGCGTCTCGCCGTCCCTACGTGAGTGCGCCTGAACGTCCGTCCGGGAACGCCCGATTCGCTCCCTTCTCCGAAAAAATAGCGTCCTGCTCCGCGTAGGGCGGCCTGCCGGCGCTCTCGAGGCAGCTCAGGAGCAACTCGGGCAGCTAGTCGCCGCCCGCGGCCGAGACACCACCGTAGATCGCGCCCGCCGAGGTCGCCCCTGCGATCAGCGGCTGCAGCGGGAAGAGCAGCATCTGCATCGCGTATCCGATCTTGGCCAGCACGGAGGGCGGGAACACGACCAGGTCGCCCTCGCGGACGACATAGTTCGTCGACAGGTCGCCTTTCTGGATATCGCCGAGATTGACGTCGATGATCTTCGTCTCGCTGCCGGTGGTGCGGATCAGCCGAACGCCGTTCATCGCTGCGAAGCGCGTCGGTCCGCCGACCCGACCGATCGCCTCGGAGACGCGCGTCTCCGTCTCGAGCGGGAAGATGCCCGGTCGGAGCACCTCGCCATAGATCGTGACGAACTGGCTCGGCGAAGAGACCACCGTCACGCTGACCGAAGCGTCGCGCTTGAAGCGCCCGATTTCCCTTTGGATGTGCTCGGCGATCTCGACCGGCGAACGACCGGCGGCCTGGACATCGCCGACCAGATCCACCGAGATCATCCCGTCCGGCCTCACTCGGACCTCCCGTTCGATCACGGGGTCGGGCAGGATATGGATCAGCAGCACATCCGGTGCACCGACGACGTAGCTCGAGACCGAAGGGGCAGACGGCGGCGGGGCCGGCGTCGTACAGGCCACCGGCGCGAGGAGCAGCAGCGGACACAGCCCGATCGCAAGAGCGCTTCGGGCGAAGCGGCCTAGCAGTACCCCGGCACGCGTTGTGCTGCCCTGTTCAGAGCGAGTGACTGAATCCCGACGCACGTTCCCCGGCCACACTTCGAATCCACGCAAGATGATGTCCCCCGTTTGCCCGCAGCGCCAAGAGCCGCTCGGACACGGAGACACGCTATCGGGACCAACGGGGGGAATGCAAGCGGATCGAGGTCTTCGAGAACGGAAGAACGGTCCCAGACCGCCAGGGCTAGTCCTTGACCAGCACGAAACGAAACAACGTCTGCCCGATCTGGATCTCATCACCCTCGGCGAGCGGGGCCGAGCGGATCCGTTTGCCATTGACCTTCGTGCCATTGGTCGAGGCCAGATCTTCGATCACATACCCAGGCGCGTCTTCGTCGAAGAGCACCAACGCATGCTCGCGGCTGATCCCTTCGTCGAGCAGGGTGATATCCGTGGTGGGATTGCGGCCGATCACGACTTCGTTCGCATCGAGCTCGTAGGTCATGCCCTCGAACCCGCCGTTCAGGATTTCGAGGCGCCCCGCGGCCATGCTGGTTTCCGGATCACCCATTTCACATCCCCTGCTCGCAGACACCCACGGAGGGCTCGATCGCTCACTCGGCGGCTCGATTGGATATCGGCGACCGGAATCCGTGCCTTGAGAGGCAAGGCTGGGGCAGGGCGCCTCAAGGGCAGTCCGGGGCCCTGGGGCATCGGAGGCCTTCATTCGCCGAACGAGGGCAGCCTGCGGTGGCTGAGCGCCGGGATCCTGGCGCGCACGCGATCGACCTCCTCTGGCGCACACTCGGCCACCAGCACCCGCGGCCAGTTGCCCGCCTCGGCCAGCACCCGGCCCCATGGATCGATGATCAGCGAGCGTCCATGGCTGGCACGATCCGCGCTGTGGTGACCGCACTGCGCGGGTGCGAGCACGTAGGCCTGGCTCTCGATCGCGCGTGCCCTCAGGAGGATTTCCCAGTGATCCCTTCCTGTCTCGCGCGTGAAGGCACTCGGGACCACGAGCCAACGCGCTCCGCGGAGGACGAGAGCCCGGTAGAGCTCGGGAAAGCGCAGGTCGTAGCAGATGCTCATTCCGATCCCACCAAAGGGAGTCGAAGCGATCGCGAGGTCCTCGCCGGCCGCGAAATGGGCCGACTCCTGGTAACGATCTTCGTCGGCCGGCCCGAGCGTCACGTCGAAGAGATGGATCTTCCGGTACCGGGCAATCTCGTGGCCTTCGGGCGAGAACATCACGCTGGTGTTGTAGACGCGGTCGTCCCCCTCGATCGCTTCAGGAAAGCTGCCCCCCAGCAGCCAGATCCCCAGGCGCCGTGCCCAACCCGCCAGCGCGCGGACGATCTCGCCATCGGGCCCTTGAGCACACGGGAACGCGCCGCCTTCGCGTCGCATGTAGGCGAAGTTCTCGGGTAGCGCGACGAAGCGCGCCCCTCGCTCCACCGCTTCCAGCAAGCCTTGCTCGGCTTGCTCGAGATTCGCGGCCAGGTCATCGGTCGAGCACATCTGGACGATGGCGACGCGCACTGGATCGATCGCTTTCGCCGGCGGCCTGGAGGATGCCCGCGACTAGCCGCGGAACTCGCCGGGATCCACGCCTGTCCGACGAATCACGTCGTAGAAGTCCTTGCGGTCCTTCTTCGCCATGCGCGCAGCCCGGCTGATGTTGCCCGAGCAGCGCCGCAGCAAGCCCTCCACATAACGCGTCTCGAAGGCTCGCTTGGCATCCTTGAACGAGGGCACCTCGTCACCCTCGGTCGACAGCATCAGGGCCTCGGCGGAGATGGCGCCCTGACCGGCCAATCGAATCGCCTGCCGGATCCGCTCGCGAAGCTCGCGAACATTGCCGGACCAGGGCTCCTCGATCAGCCATCTTCGCGCGTCGGCGGTGAAGCCCACCGGCTCGACCCCTTCGTCGGCGGCGAACTCCGCGAGAAAGTGGGCAGCCAGCGGCAGGATATCCTCGGTGCGGGCCGCTAGCGGGGCGATCGTGATGCGCTCGCCGCCGAGCGGTGAAAGCAGCCCCTCCGCGTCGGCCGCGACCGTCGCGAGCAGTCGACTTCGCTGCCCGGAGCCCGCCGCGGCTCGCAGCGCCTCGGCGATTCGCGTCAGCGTGGTCGGGCTCAGCTGCTCGGCGTTCTCGAGGAGCAAGCTGCCGCCCTGTGCTCGCGCGAGCGCACCCGGGAGGCTGCCGTCTCCGAAAAGCTCGCGCGTCTGGGCCGACTCACTGGCACCGGCCAGCTGCGCCTCGATGAGCGGCCCGCTGGCCCGCGGGCTCCACTGGTGGATCGCTCGGGCGACATGCTTTCGACCACTCCCGCTCGGACCCGAGATCACGATCAGCTCATCGGATCTCGCGATGCCACTGGCCTGGTCGACCACTGCTTGCATCGCTGCGCTGGCCGAGATGATACGATCGCTGCTTCGGCGACCGGTCGCGCGCGCTGGACCCGTCTCGCTCTGCGCCGTGGCAGATCGATCCGGGGATTTCGGCGCGACATGGGTCGAGCCGAGCGGTGAATGCTGTTCGGACATGGCACGAAGCCCCCAGATAAAATCCTGACCAAACGAGAAGTATTGAGATTCCGGACGTTTGTCAATGATTATTGCGGGTCAATTTCCGGCGCGCGTCGAAGTTGACGCGAAATCAGACGAATGTTAACCCGCCTCCGGGTGCTTTTGGAATTTATCTTGCCGGTCGAAATGATGGAGTTTGCCCACTCCTGAGAGGTCCTTCGATGAGCCCAGAGAGAGAGCCTGAGTGCGAGAAGGGGCGAATCCGGCTGCTTTCGGACGCTCTCGTCGACCAGATCGCGGCGGGCGAGGTGGTCGAGCGACCCGCCTCCGTCGTCAAGGAGCTCGTCGAGAACAGTCTCGATGCCGACGCACGCCGGATCCGCGTCGAGGTGCGCGACGGCGGTGCCGCGCTGATCGCGGTGACAGACGACGGGC
>CAVORA010000028.1:0-54778 GCA_963698485.1 uncultured delta proteobacterium
CCAGCAGTCCGATCAGCGACGTGACCACTGCGGTGGCTGCGAGCGGCGTGCGACGGCCCGCGTGGATGCGCCCGAGAAAGCCGGGCAGGGCGCCATCCCGCGCGAGGCTGAACAGAATGCGCGACGCCATGATCATCTGGACGAGTGCCCCATTCAGCATGGCCGACGAGCGCGATCAGCGAGAGGATCGCCGGCGCACCGCCGCTGCGCTCGAATGACCGAGCGAGAGCAGGCGCCTCGTGTCGCGCGAGCTCGAGTGGCGGCACGATCAGCATGGAGACGAGGGCGATCGAGACGTAGAGCACCGTCGCCAGCCCGAGGGTCCAGCGAATCGCCCGAGGCATCGCGTGCCGCACGTCGCGGACCTCCTCGGCCACGTTCACCATGTCCTCGAAGCCGAGATAGGCGTAGAAGCAGAGGACCGTGCTCGAGAGGATGGCCAGCATGCCGCCCGGACCGATCTCCCCCCACGTCGGCGTCGGCTCGGGCAGCGGCGTTGCGCTCATCGCGCCGACCGCGAAGCCGCCCTCGGCGACCAGATGCGCGGCGCCGAAGGCGAGCACCGCCACCAGCCCCGCCACCTCGATCAGCGTCACCAGGCCCGCCGCGATCACCGACTCGCGCACGCCCCAGGCCGCGAGCCCGCCCACACATACAACGACCGCCGTCAGCACCACGCCGAAGGGCAGCGCGACCAGCTGCGAGAAGTAGCCGACGAAGCCGAGTGAGACGGTGGCCGCCGAAATCACGCCGGCCGAGGCGGCGAGCAGCCCGACCGTCACCGAGAGCGCTCGCGAACGCAGGCCCTCGCGCACGTAGACGAGCGCGCCGCCCGCGTGCGGGAAGCGCCCCGAGAGCTCGGCGAAGCTCGAGGCCGTCAGCATTGCCACCGCGGCTGCCAGCAAGAAGGCCAGCGGCGCGAGTCGGCCCGCGCGGCCCGCCACCACGCCCGTCAGTACATAGATCCCCGCGCCAACCGTCGAGCCGAGGCCGTAGAGCACGAGCCACGGGAGCGACACGACCCGGCGCAGGCCGGGCGAGGCGAGCTCTGCGGGATCCTCGGGCTCGCTTCCGTTCTTCAGGGCAACGTCGAGGGGATTGTCGAGCGGATCGACGGGTCCCACGCGATCAGGCGTTGGCCTTGACCGTCAGCACGGCGCAGGGCGCTTTGCGAACGACGCGCTCGGCCGTGCTCCCGAGGATGACGTGCTTGAGGCCCGTCAGGCCGCGGGTCCCCATCACGATCAGGTCCGAGCCCAGTCGCTCTGCCTCGGCCAGAATCGAGCTCGACGCATCGCCGAGGGAGGCGCGCCCCTCGACCGGCACGCCGCGCTTTTTCGCCTCGTCGACCAGCTCCGCAACCGCGGTCTCCGCGGCCTCCCGGACGGGTTCGAGGATGTCGGCCGGGAGCAGGAAGTCGCCCCCGTAGCCGCCGTAGACCGCCGGCACGTCCACGAAGTAGGCGTGCAGGATATGAAGCGTCGCCCCGAACTCTGTCGCCCAGTCGATCGCCGCGTCGAGGGCCGCCCGGGCGTCATCGGAGAAATCGGTCGGCACGAGAATGCTCTGGATCTTCATGGGAGCGGGCTCCTGGCTGGAGGGGAGGTTGCGCTGCACCGCCACCGGGCGGAGCGGCCGTCCGGACCCGCGCGGGCGAGCCCTTCCCGATGTGTGCAACCCGTGTGCCTGATGCCGTCGCGGCTCAGGCAAGCGCGGCCCCCCTCCGACCCGCATGCTGGTCCATCGGGCCACGATCTGAGGCAGATCGTCACGAGTCCCGTCGCGAGACGGCTCGTCCGCGGGCCGCCCGAGGGAGTGCTATCTGTCCAGCATGCTCGACGACCCGTCTCGAAAGAGCCGGCCCGGCGATCGACGCGACAGCGGGCGGCGCCGGCTGCGGCCGGGGTGGCTGCTGGCGCTGGGCCTGATCGCGGGCGTTCTCTGCGCTTGCGACGGGGACACGGGCGGCCTGGCGCGCTCGAGCGATGACAGCTCGACGCCGCGCGCCGATCCCCTGGCCGTGATCGCGGATTCGCCCCTCGCCGACCGGGTTTCGAAACGCTACTCGGCGTCTCTCGACGAGGTCCTCGAACGCAGGTTTCTGCGGGTCCTCACCTCTCGGAACGCCTTCGACTATTTCATCCACCAGGGAAAGCGGGGAGGCTATCAATTCGAGATGGTTCGGGCCTTCACGAAATTCCTGAACCGGAAATACGCGCGCGGTTCGGGGGAGCTGCCCATCCAGTTCGAGCTGATGCCCGTACACGACGACGAGCTGATCCCGCTGCTGGAGGCGGGCGCGGCCGATCTGATCGCAGCGCGCATGACCATCACGCCGAGCCGTGCGGAACAGGTCGCCTTCACCCGGGCCTATCGTTCGGTCGACGAGCGACTGGTCACGCACGACGGGACGCCGGCGATCACGGGGCCCGGAGACCTGTCGGGGCAGACCGTCGCTGTCCGCCGCCGCAGCAGCTACCACGCGAGCCTCCTCGCCCTGAACGAGAAGCTCGTCGCCGAAGGCCGGCCTCCGGTCGAGATCGAGCTGGTCGACGGCGCGCTCGAGACCGAGCGCATCCTCGAGCTCGTGGCAGCGCGCCGCTATCCCTATACCGTGGCCGACTCGATGGTCGCCGAGCTCGCGGTCGAGGTCAGCCCGCCGCTGCGCCTCGTCGAGCACGTCACGCTCCGCGAGAAGGGGCAGCTGGCGTGGGCGACGCTTCCCGGCGCGAACGATCTGCTGGCCGAGATGAACCTCTTTCTCGCGCGCTACGAGCAGGGGACGCTGCTCGGAAACCTCGCGCTACAGAGCTACTTCGCCGCGGAGAGCAAGTGGTCGGGACGCTTCGACGCGGGGGCAGGCGAGCCTCTCTCCGACTATGACGACGTGATCAAGAGCCATGCCGAAGCCTACGAATTCGACTGGCGACTGGTCGCGGCGATGGCCTTTCAGGAGTCGCGATTCGACCCGAACGCGCGAAATCGCTCGGGGGCGGTCGGACTCATGCAGATCAAGCCCAGCACGGCGCGCGAGCCGTTCATCGGGATCCCGGACGTGATCGGCGCGAAGCACGCGAGCAACAACGTCGAGGCCGGCCTCAAGTACCTCCGCTGGATCAAGCAGCGCTACTTCGATTCGGAGCCCGAGCTCCGCGAGCGCGATCGGCTTCGCATGGCGCTCGCCGCCTACAACGCGGGACCGCGCACGA
Organism: uncultured delta proteobacterium; assembly: GCA_963698485.1. Classification (GTDB taxonomy): domain Bacteria; phylum Myxococcota_A; class UBA9160; order UBA9160; family UBA4427; genus UBA4427. The sequence continues at coordinate 3,210 of CAVORA010000028.1, forward strand.
TCGCCCGTGCGCGAGGGCGAGCACGCATGCTCGGTTACGACCCGGATCGCTGGTTTCGGAACGTCGAGCTCGCGCTGCTCGACATGCGCAAGTCCGAGCCCGTGAAATACGTGAGCGAGATCAACCAGCGCTACATCGCATACAAGCTGCTCGGGCTGGAGTAGCGGGGCAGGGTGCGGGTCCCGGCCCAGGCCGGAGTCCGCTAACTTGCGCGTCGCGCGCCCCCGTAGCTCAGAGGATAGAGCGTCGGTTTCCTAAACCGTGCGTCGCAGGTTCGAGTCCTGCCGGGGGCGCCAGCAGAGCCGCGAGCGATCAGCGAGGACATCGGTCGATGTCACGTTGCCGTTTGATTCGCGATCTCGCGCGTCGGCTCCTTCGACGACGACGTCTCTGTGAGCACTCCGGTGCCAGGAGAGCTGGCCCGTCGAGACGCGCGTCGAGGTCGAGAAAGCCTGTTGAAAAATCCTCCAGGCCCGCGCAGACTCGTTCGATCTCGAACAGAATGCCAGGACGAGGGCCACACGATGGGGATCGAGATCAGCGCACTCCCGCACGCGTTCGGCGCGACCGTCACGGGCTGGTGCCCCGACGCCGAGCTCGCTCGCAGTGACCTCGACAAGCTGCGCTCCGGTCTGCAGGAGTTCCTGGTGCTGGTCTTCCGCGGGCACGAGCAGCCGACCGACGCGGAGCTCGTGCGCTTTGCGAGCCGCTTCGGTGAGCTCGTGAAGGGCACGGAGTGGTTCGGGGACATGGTCGAGTTCCCGGAGATCCTTCCCATCACGAATCGGATCGGCGAAGACGGGATCGCGCGCGGGACCGGCGGTGCGGCCGAGTTCCCCTGGCATGCGGACTACTCCTACGTGCCTCGGCCGGGCAAGGAGAGCTTTCTCGACGCCGTGGAGCTACCGGAGCGGCCGCCCCAGACCTGCTTCTGCAGTCAATACGTCGCGCTCGAGACGCTCCCGAAGGCCCTCGCCGAGCCGCTTCGGGGCCGGACCGCCTTTCACAGCATCTCGGAGTACGAGCCGGATGACGGGTCGCCCGAGATCCTGGCCGGCATGTCCGAGAAGCGGGAGCGCGACGCGCGTCTCGGGATCGAACGTCCCGGCTACCCGGAGGCCGTCCAGCCGATGATCTTCGCGCACCCCGAGTCCGGGCGAGAGGCGCTCTACGTGAGCCCGGGAATCACGCGGTACATCCTCGGAATGCCGCGGGACGAGAGCGATGCCCTGCTTGCGGAGCTCCACGCGCACTCCACCCGCCCCGAGCGCGTCTACGCCCACGACTGGCAGGTCGGCGACATGGTCGTCTTCGATACGGTCGGCGCGATGCACCGCCGGGATGGCTGGACGACGGGCGAGCCGCGCTTCATGCGCCAGCTCAGCAGCATGTGCTGAGTCCCGCGCCAGCCTTGTGACCCCCTTCTGAAACGCGTTCCGGCGTGGGTGCGGTCGTCGCTCGCATCGGCCTTTTCGATCTTCTGCGAGCCGCACGATCGGTATCGCCGCATCGCATACAGGCTGATACGCTCGAGCGATGTCAAACAAAATTGCTTTCGTGACGGGCGCGAGTCGTGGCATCGGGCGAGCGTGTGCCATCGCTCTGGCCCAGGCGGGCTTCGACGTGGCCGTCTCCGCGCGGACGGCCGTCGATGGGACCGCCCATCTCGACGACGGGAAGACGGCCTTGCCCGGTGGGCTCGATACGACGGTTGCCGCCATCGAGGCTTCGGGTGCACGTGGGCTCGCTGTTCCGATGGATCTACTCGATCGAGACTCGGTCCTGGCCGCCGCCGATCGGACCCTCGAGTATTTCGGGCGAATCGATCTGTTGCTCAACAACGCCATCTACCAGGGGCCCGGCGCGATGCAGCCCCTGCTCGAGCTGGACGAGTCCGAGATCCTGCGCATGTTCGAGGGCAACGTCCACGCTCAGCTGGCGCTGATTCGGCATCTGCTCCCCGGGTTCATCGCCCAGGGCGGTGGCATCGTGATGAACATGATCTCCGCCACGGCGCGGCTCGATCCACCGGGCAAGATCGGGCAGGGAGGTTGGGGGATGGCCTACGCGATGACGAAGGCTGCCTTCGAGCGCGTGGCTCCGCTTCTTTGCGTCGAGCACGGGGACGACGGAGTCGTCGCCTACAGCATCGACCCCGGACACGTGACGACCGAGAAGATGGCGCTCACCCAGAAAGGACGTGGCTTCGAGGAACACTTCGTGGGCGCGCCACCCGAAGTCATCGGCGCCGCGGTCGCATGGCTGGCGACCGATCCGGTCGCGCCCGAGGAGCTCGCCGGGAAGATCGTGCTGGCGCAGCGAGAGGCCAAGCGTCGCCAGCTCGTCGAGGGATGGCCACCGCCACGCTAGGCGCACGCGAGCGTCAGGACGCGTTCTCAATCGACCGGCCCCGATTCCGATTTCATTCGGTTGCTCGAGGGCTGCTCAGCCACGAGGAGAGCCTTCATGCGCCTCAGTCGACCGCGAGTCGAGCCGTTGCCCGAAGCCGAGTGGAGTGAGGCGCAGCGGAAGCTGATGCAGCCGATGAAGGAGCGTTGGGGATTCGTCTTCAATGTCCTGCAGACGTTGATCAGGAACATGCCGCTCTTCCTTGCATGGAGCCCCCTCGGTAGTCACTTGATGGACACCTCGGCTTTGTCTCCGAGACACCGGGAGCTGCTGATCCTGCGCGTCGCGTGGCAGACTCGATCGGAGTACGAGTGGGGGCAACACGTGCAGATGAGCCGGTCCGCGGGCCTGACTCCCGAGGATTTCGAACGCATCAAGTCGGGTCCCGATGCAGCGGGTTGGGATGAGCTGGATGCCGCTCTTCTTCGCGCGGTGGACGAATTGCTGGACGACGCGATGTTGAGCGATGACCTCTGGAATGCTCTGGCCAGCCACTTGTCGACGGAGCAGCTGACCGACGCGATCTTCACCGTGGGGCACTACAACATGCTGGCGATGGCGCTCAATAGTCTCGGGATACAGCGCGAACCGAACGTCCCCGGCTTCGGCGACTGAACGGCGGTTCCAGCCGGTTCGCCCGGGCATGGCATCGGACCCGTCCGGGTCGAGCAGGGCATCGGAACCGCGTCCTCGGGCGCGCCAGAGGCGACGCCGGCGAAGTGCTAGCTCGCGCCTTCGCCGAGATCGACGAACTCGCTGGTCTCGGCACCTGCACCCGCGCCTGCGATGCGATCTTGTACGTCGGTCAGCCGGGCTCGCTCGGCTCGCTGCTGCTCGGAGGACACCTTCTCGACCACATCACCTGGCAAGAGGCCGAGCCGGAAGCCGGTGTATACGACCTTGCGGGGACGCTCGGTGGGTCGATAGGCGCGATGCAGGGTGTCGCTGCAATGCACGGTCAAATCTCCGGTCCTCGTTTCGAGCTTCATCGCGGGGATGTCGAGACTCTCGTCGTGGCCTGCCGTCTGGACATTGGCGCGGTGCGATCCGGGTACGACGCCGAGTGCGCCACTGCGTCGGTCGGCGCCCGTCACGGAGATTCCGATGGTCAGGCCATTGCAGAAGTATGAATGACCGCCTTGACCGCAGTCCTTGTGCCAGGGGAGGTCCGATAGCCCCGTCTGGATGTCGAGCGGCTTGACGAGCCCCTCGGCGCTGATCGCGACACCGTCATGATCGTCACCGGTCAGCTTGCCGAGCCATTGCAATCGATCATCGCGGAGTAGCGAGCTCAAGGCGTCCGATTGCTCCTGGAAGAAGAGGATGCGTACGGGTTGCTCCCTTCCCCTGGAATCTCCCGCCCACCAGGAAGCGCCGTCGTCGGGCCGTGCGCGCGCAAGCGCAGCGTCGAGATCGGCCGAGACCGCGGCCATCTCTTCTTCGCTGAAGACGCTGCGAATGTGGAGAAAGCCCGCTTCGCGCAGGAAGTGCGCGATCTCGTCGCGATCGTCGTCGAGATCGAAGCTTCGGCTCAGATCGAGATCGTCGCCGTCTCGATTCTTGAGTTCGATGGCGCCGGCTTCATGAACCGGGCGCCCATCGAAGAGGGCACGGAAGACGGGCTCCCAGCCGATCCACTCATTGAACTCGCCCCGGGTCATCTTGACCCGCGAATTCATTGCGAGGCCCATCGTCGTCGACCAATCCTGGACGAGGTCCGAAAGCGCGCTCGCGTCGAGGGTCGCGATGGCTCCGCTCCTGGCCGCTCCCTCCTGGATCCGCAGCTGGCCGCTCTGCTGCTTCAAGCTCACGGTTCTGCCCTCGACTCGGAGACTCAGCGAAGGCAGGCCCTTGTAGAGCAGTCCACGGGCAGCGAGCTCCGCGTTTCGCGCGAGCGCCTCCGGGATCAGCGTGTCGAACACGTCGTCACGGGAGAGAGCCCTGCGATCGCGGTGTCGGCGGGTTCGACAATCGATGGACATGGCGGCCTCCTCGCTGCGGATGCCGCCAGCATACACTCTCTTCGGGCGGCGATCCGACAGAGGGTCGAGGTTCCGGGGGCGCCTGGCGAATCGGTCCCAGTCTCTCCGGACAGCGAGTCGCATTGGGAGAGGCGCTAGACCGGCGATCTGGAAGGACGAGCTACTCGGAGCCGTCGCGATCGAAGCGGATCGGCGGGAAGGAGACGGGAAGCTCCTCGTGCCAGAATGCAACCGAGGGATCCTCTTCCAGATAGCGGATCGGAATGGTCTGTCCCGTGGCGAGCAGCCCCGTCCGGCCTGGATCTCCCCAGGTACTGGCTCCCTCGTAGCGGACGCCATCGACGGTATAGGAGTAGTGAAGCCGCGTGTTCAAGGAATGGCCGCCGCTCTGTCTCCGAACACGCCGCTCCTCGATCTGGTGCAGCTCGCCTTCGATCTCCACGCCTTCCTTCCAGACACGATAGGCCGCGAGACAGCCCCATGCAGCCCAGAAGCCGAGGAGCGCTGCCAGGAAGAGTGCCAGGGGAAGGCTCCAGGCTGGTGCGGCATTGTGGCCCACGGCAATCGAAAGCATGGCCGCCGCGACCAGAACGAGCAGACAAAATCTTCCGCCCTTCCGACTCCAAAGCAGGAGCATGTCGATCGTGAAGGCGACTCGATAGTTGGCGAGGCTGCTCATGGGATGGCCTGTGTTTCTTTCGGTGCCGGTCGCGCCACGTCAGCTCGCGCAGCGTCTTGTCAACGGTCTACAACAAGGCCCCGAGGCGTGGCATCTCGGCCGCGGTGCGACGGGGCTTGCCGGGCGGATCGAAGTATTCGCGGCAGAGCTTGAGACGAGACGAATCGTCGACTCGATGATAGGTCATGCCGGAGAACAGCATGCGGTCGCCGCTGGCGCGCACCTCCCAGACCACGGCGAACTCGTAGAACATCGCGTCTGCCTGCACCGCGAGAGACCGCGTCACCATTTCGAGGGGCTTCATCGCCGCCCAGCCGCCCTCCATCGCGGAGCGCAGCGCTCCCTTGCCTTCGAGAAAATGCTCCGGACCTTCGACGATGCAGTCATCTGCCCAGAGGTCGAGGAAGGCTTCGATGTCGCAGTCGACCATGGCCCGGTTTCGCGCATCCGTGATCGCCGAAGCGCGCTCGAGTGTGAGCTGCATGGAATCCCCTTGGTCCTTGTCGCGTGAAGGAAAAGCGTCGTGCGGTGCTGCCCGGCCTTTTCGAGCATGCGTCTTCGGTTCAGCTCCCGCCAGGGAGCCTGGGCATCCCGAGTCGTGGAGCGTCGAGTCGAGCCGGCTGGCCCGGAAGGCGAGAGCGCCGATTCGCCGCGAACCGCAACGCCCATCAGGGCTCCCGAAGTGCGCCCCGTCAGCGCGGATCCACCCGGTACAGTCGATCTCCTGGCTCGGCCCGATTCGCACGTCCGGTGAGCAGCTCGCCCACTTCGACGACCGTCCCATGCGCGGCGGTCTCGGCAGCGGCATAGACCCCCGCCTCCCCGGAGTATTTCTGCGCGCGCCCGGCTCGCACGGCCTCGTACTCTGCCGAGCCGTGCGGAACGTGGATCAGCCGACCTTCGACTCGCTTTGCGTCGATGCGGATCACGACACGGTCGTCGCGCTCGATCTGCTGGGGCCATCGCGTCAGTCGGCCGTCCAGGCAGTCGAGATCGCAGGCGACATAGGGGACTCCGTCGTAGACGCTGAACCACAAGGTGCGCGAGCTCGCAGCCCCGACGATCTCGAGCTCGAGCGCATTCAGCCGATCGAGCGCGACCCAGTCGATCGCGGCGAATTCGACCAGCTCTCCGCTCCGAAGGGGTCCCCCGGCGAACACGAAGACCGGTCCATCCGCGCGCGCGAGCAGCGATCGCCCGCCCGCGAGGAGCGCGAGGAGCGCGAAGAGCAGGGCGATGGCGAGGGTGAGTCGACCGGGCCAGCGGCTCCGTTGCGTTCTGTCTTCCACGATCCGCTCCTTCCACCGGGGGCTCGTCCGCACGCTGCGGCGATGCCTTCGACGCTGCGCTCCGCCGAGCTCGATCGCAGGCTCGAGGGGCCGAGCTCCGGGAAGCTAGGCGAAACGACGTAAGCCCAGCACGCCGACCGCGACGGCCATCGTCGTCAGCGTCAGAAAGGCCAGCCCCATCGCAAAGCCCTCGGACAGATCGTAGAGCACGCCGAGGCCCAGGGGACCGAGCACACCTCCGACCTGCGCCGCCGAAAAGAACAGCCCACTCGCCGTGCCGGCGCGCCGCTCGCCCACGCCCGGCAGCTCGATCAGCGTGAGGATGAGAATCGTCGTGAGCGCAGTCGCGGCGGTGCCCTGGAGCAGCAGGCCTGCGAACACGGGCACGCGCGCGTGGAGCTGCAGACACAACGTGGCGACGCCCGCGGCCCCGACCAGAGCGAGCAGGATCCGAAGCCGACGGGCCGGCACTGCCAGCCGGGGGATCAGGAGCACGGCGGCCACGCCCACCGCCGTCGGGATCGCCGACCAGTAGCCCGCCTCGACGGCGGTCATCCCGCCTGCGCGGAGCAGCTCGGGAAGCCAGCTCGCGAGGCCATGGCTGATCAGGAAGACGCCCGCGCTCATACCGAGCACGATGCGAACACCCGGGAGCGCGACGAGCTCGCGCATGGCGGTGAGCTGACGCTCAGTGATCGAGGTTCGACGACGTTCCTCGACGGTCCTGAAGGCCGGATGCGAGCTCACCGCGAGCCAGAACAGACCCGAGACCGCGCAGAGGCAGGCACCCAGACGCATCAGGTCGCGCCAGTCGCCGAGCCATGGAAGCAGCAGGGAGTGGGTGAGGGTGAGCGAAACGACGCCACCCATGGCGGGCCCGGTCGTGTAGATCCCCATGGCCAGCCCGCGCGCCGAGCCTTGAAACCACTCCGTCACGACCTTCGGTGCACCGGCCGAGATGAGTGGGCCGCCCAGTCCGAAGATCATCACGGAGAGGAGAAGGGATGCGTAGTCGTCGGCCACGCTGCGCATCAACGCAGACAAGCCCACCAGCCCGACTCCGAGCGCGAGCGCCACGCGACTGCCCAGCCGATCGAGCAGCATGCCGCAGGGAATCGCCGCCGCGATATAGACGAATTGCCACGCCCCCATGACGCTGCCCATCGCGGCGTGCGAGATGTCGAGCTCCGCCTCGATCAACGGGACCAACGGAGCGAGCGCGGTCGCCACCAGGCCGAAGGATGCGTAGAGCCCCCAGACACCTGCAAGCAGAAACCAGCGCATCTCATCCTTCATTTCGGGGGACCCGCATCCTAGCAGCGCCAGGTCTCGACACGTGTCGGCTCAGCCTGACGGGCTGACTTCGCCGCGCGGCGCATGCCCCGCAGACCAGGGGCGAGGCGGCGGGTTCCGACCCGACCCGCAATACTTCGAGACCGAGGACCGAGAGAACCGATGGACCCGATCCCCGCCCGCTCGCTCATGCATCTCGATCACTTCGCCGCGGGTACACCGCGCGACGAGATCGCGCGCCTCCGGCATGCGCATCGCCTCCTCTGGCAGGAGGACGGCTACGCGCGCGGGGGGCATTGGCTCGTCTTCCAGCGCGAAGACATCGATTTCGTCCTCAAGAACCCCGAGCTCTTCACGAACGCCTTCGGCCCGCTCGTCGAGGACACGCCGGACGCGATTCTCCCCGAGCTCCAGCAGAGCATGACCTTCCAGGATCCGCCCGACCATCGCGTCCTGCGCTCGCTCGGCGACCTCGCTTTCAAGGCCGACTCGCTCGCGGCCCGCCGTCCTCTGATGGAGTCGATGGCCCGAGAGATTCTCGACGCGCTCGGGGAGCGGCGCGAGTGCGAGCTGATCGAGGAGGTCGCGATGCAGCTCCCGATGCGGATCCTCTTCCGGCTGCTGGGCGTTCGCGACGAGGACTACGGACACGTCGTCGACCTGACGAACACGCTCACGCTCGCCAACGATCCCGACTTCGCGGAGAACCGGCTCGCTGGCTTCCAGGCGAGCATCGATCTCATCCGCTTCGGAGAGACGCTCGCGGCTGATCTTCGTGCGCATCCCCGCGATAGCCTCTCGATGGCCATGCTCGAGGCGGAGCGGCGAGGGCGTCGCCTCAGCGATCGGGAGTTCGGCCGGCTCTTCCAGAATCTGGTCGTGGGGGGCGTCGAGACGACCCGCAATACACTCGGCTGGCTGGTCTTCGAGCTGATCCATCATCCGGAGCAGTATGCGATGCTGCGAGCGGATCCAACCCTCGTCGAAGGGGCGGTCGAAGAAATCCTGCGATTCCGCAACACCGTCGTCTATCTGCGACGCACGGCGACACGTGATCAGGAATTCGCGGGCGAGACGATTCGCGAGGGCGACAAGTTGCTCTGCCTGCTCGCGGCGGTCAATCGCGACGAACGCTATTTCGAGGAGCCCGACCGCTTCGACATCACCCGCGACCCCGCGCATACGCGCCGTCACTACCGGACCTTCGGCAACGGCCCGCATTTCTGCATAGGGCACCAGCAGGCGCGAATGAACCTCGAGGTCATGACGGCGGAGCTCGTCTCGCGCTGGCAGGAGATCCGGCTCGTCTCGGCACCGGTACACTTCCGCTCGAATTTCATGGACGGCTTCAAGTCGATGCAGGTTGCCTTCGACCCCGTCCCGAGCGCACGACGGGTCAGCTGAATCCGACTTTTCGACGCCCCATCCCGAGAGAACATGGCGATCAAGACGATCCTGATGCTCAAGCGCAGGAAGGGAATGTCGGCGGACGAGTTTCGGACCGCCTACGAGACGCGCCATTCGAGGCTTGCCTTGCGGCTCTTCGGCCATCTGTGGCTCGAGTACCGGCGCAACTATCTGGGCCCTGCGAGTCGTTTCTCGGAAGCGACGGGGACACCGACGAACGAAGAAGCAGCCGGCGTGGTCAGCCCCTATGACGTAATCACCGAAATCGTGTACCGGGACCTTGCAGCGCTCGAGGAATCGAATCGCATCGCCGCTCTGCCCGTGAACGCGCGCCTGCTCGCGGAAGACGAAGAGTCGATGTTCGACCGCGAGGCCTGCCTCGTCTCGATCGCGGACGTGATCGAAGAAGATCTGGGCGTGGTTGCTGCGCGGCGATCGTGAGTCGGATGCGCTGTTCGTCGGGAGATTGCGGGCGAGCGGGACGGGCTCTGGCCAGGTCGCCCCGGCCGACCTGATTCAAACCCCCGCCGCCATGCCGCCCGACACGCGGAGGGTCTCCCCCGTGACGAAGCGGGCGCGCGAGCTGGTCAGGTAGAGCATGGCCTGAACGACATCCTCTTCGCGCCCGTCGCCGTCGATCAGCTGCATTCCCTTGGCGAGTGCCTTGTTCGCGGGCGAGAGCTCGGCCTCGATCGTCTTCGTGAGGATGAGGCCGGGGGAGATGGCGTTCACGCGGATGCCATCGCTGCCGAGCTCCCCGGCGAAGGTGATGGTCAATCCGGCGACGGCCAGCTTGCTTGCGCCATAGGCCGTGACGCGTCCGGTCAGATGAGCGGCGGACGAGCTGATGTTGACGATGTTCGCACCGGGTCGCCCTCTCATGTGCGGCCAGGCAGCGAGCGTGCAGGTCGCCATGCCGATCACGTTCACCTCGAAGAGACGTTTCAGCTTGGTGAGGCCCATCTCGGCGATCGGCTTGCTGTATTCCTCGCTATGCAGCCCGGCGTTGTTGATGAGGAGGTCGATGCCACCCGTTGCTTCCGCGGCCCGAGCCATGACATGCGCCATCTGCACCTCGTCGGCGACATCGCCCGCGATCCCCTCCGCCGAGCCGCCTGCGGCGCGGATCGCCGCGGCCGCGGCCTGAGCGGCGGGTCCATCGACGTCGATCTGTACCGCGTGGGCGCCCTGTGCGGCGAGGGCTTCGCCGAAGGCCTTCCCGAAGCCCCGACCGCCCCCGGTGATCACGGCCGTTCTTCCGCTCCATTCGCCCATGGACTGCATCCCTCCTTCGTATTCGGCCGTGGTCCGCCCTCGCGCCTTTTGGCCGTCGTGTCGAGGCAACGGAGCAGAGGCGGCTGGCAGTCGTGCGCTTCGTCGGTCTTCGAGCTCGAGAATCCGCGGAAACCGCAATTGCACGGCGTGTCGAGATTGCCGAGAATGGTGGATCGGGGTGCGGCGATCGGCCACCCCTGGAATGCGTCCTCGCATCGGAAGGAGTAGATGAGATGAGCCAGACGAACCAGGACCGCTACCTCGTTGTCTCGTCGGATGGCCACGCTGGCCTGCACGCAGCGGACTATCGGCCCTATGTCGAGGCGAAGTATCGCGATGCCTTCGATGCCGCGCTGCCCATCCAGATCGAAGCGACGCAGCGCATGAGCGACTACTTCCTGATCAGCGAGATCAACGAAGAGTGGCGACGCGGGCGAGACGCGGAGCTCGCCGGCGCCTGGGATCCGACTGCCCGGGACAAGGTCCTCGACGCGGACGGAATCGCCGCGGAGGTTCTCTTCCCGGACGGAGTCACGGAGATGAACGCGCCGCCCTTCGGCGCGGGCTTCACGATGCGACCCGACGGCTCGAACGGCGAGCTGATGTGGGCGGGTTGTGATGCGCACAACCGGTTCATGGCCGAGTTCGTCCAGACGGCACCGGAGCGAAGGATCGGCCTCGCGTGCATCCCCGTCTACTGGGACGTCGACCTCGCCGTTCGCAAGACGCGCGAAGCGCGCACGGCGGGACTCGCCGGCGTGCTGCTGCCGCCGATGTGGGACGGCTTCGCGGGCTATCACGACGAGAAATACGATCCCTTCTGGGCCGTCTGCCAGGAGCTCGCGATGCCCGTGCATTTCCATTCGGGGCCGGCGCCGATGGAGCAGTTCTTCGGCGAGATGCCGCCGCCGGCGGGACAGCAGATTCCCAGCGGCGCGGTCGGCGCCTACCTGATGGAGGTCCACCTCTGGCTGACGCGGCCGCTCACGTTCATGCTCTGGGGCGGCGTCTTCACGCGCTTCCCGAAGCTCAAGGTCGCGATCACGGAAGGCACCTCCGCCTGGGTGCCCGACTATCTCGCCCGCCTCGAGTTCCACTACGCCGAGACCCGGGAATCGCAGAAGCTCGGCGACTTCCGCGGTCATCTCGCCGAATCGCCTGCCGACACCTTTCGATCGAACGTGAAGATCGGCGCCTCGTGCATGCATCGGCCGGAAGCGGAGCTCCGGTACGAGATCGGCGTCGAGAACATGATGTGGGGGAGCGACTATCCCCATCCCGAAGGCAGCTGGCCGGTCACGCGAAAGCAGCAGCTCGATGCGCTTCACGGCCTCCCCGACGAGGAGATCGCAGCGATGCTCGGCGGCAACGCGGTCGAGTTCTACGACCTCGACGTCGAGAAGCTCGCGCCGATCGTCGATCGCATCGGCCCGGAAAGGAAATCGTTCCAGGCACCGCGCACCGACGTCTAGCCCGCTGCCGGGCGGGCCGTCCACGGCGGCCGCCCCCGATCCCCGAACAATCAAGGAGGAATCCATCCGATGAAGGTGAGCGTCGACCAGTACTGCATCAACGTGAGCGATCTCGACCGGAGCGTCGACTTCTACGAGAACACGCTCGGTCTGAAGATCACCCATCGGGTGGAGGAGAAGGAGTTTCGCGAGGTGATCCTCGCCGGCGAGACGGGCAACCGCATCCAGCTCGCCTGGCAGCGCAACCACAAGGGACCCATCGAGCACGGCAACGGCTTCTGGAAGCTCTATCTCCAGACCGACGACTGCAAGGGCCTCTACCAGCGCTGCATCGACGCCGGCGCGGAATCCGTCATGGAGCCGGCGCAGCTCGAGCATTGGCCCGTCATCGCGGCCTTCGTGAAGGATCCCGATGGCTACCTCGTCGAGATCCTGGAGACCCATGGCGAGTCTCCGGAAGTCAGCGGTCCGGAAGCCTAGGGGGCTGCGCGTCCGTTCGGGTCAGTCCTCCGGCAGAGCCAGCGGAGGCGCGTCGGTCTTTGCCATTTCGTCTCGCCAGCGGCCCAGCCAGTAGCGATTCGGATCGCTCGCTCGTCTCGTCTCGATTGCTTCGGTGTTCCAGAGCTTCGAGAACGTGAAGGCGCGCGGGCAATGGGAGAGGGCTTCGTCCACTTCGACGAGCAGCCCCTGGATCACCCGCGTATTGTCGTCGGGATCGAAGACCTCGGGCGCAACGCCCTGCAGGCGTCCGCGATCGGCGTCGAGGATCGACGCGCGACCGTTTACGCGCACCGTCCAGTCGCAGCCCGGCAGCAGGAAGAGCAGGCCCACCTTCGGGTTCGTCTCGAGATTTTCGTAGGACTGAAAGAGATTGTTGCCGGCGATATCCGGCAGGACGAGACGCTTCTCGTCGACGACGCGCACGAACCCCGGTCGGCCGCCTTTCGGCGAGGCATCGCAGTCGCCGTCTTCATTCGCGGTCGCGAGCACCACGAAGGGCGCCTCGGCGATGAAGTCGCGCACCATCTCGTTCATGTGGTCGAAGACTTTCTTTCGAACGATCTCGATCGGTTCGCCGAATTTCTGCTGCGCCTGATTCATGGTCGTCTCCTGAGGCGCCGGCCATTCGATTGCGATGCCGCGTTGCCGTGTGTTTCCTCGAAGCCCGAGGCTAGCCCGATTTCCGGCCTCGAGCAGGAGCGCCGACTTGCCGCCCGCGCGACTCAGAATCTCGAGAAGGTTGCCGTCGGCCTCGACGGCCAGGCCGCCAAGGGTCGAGAACAAGCCGACGCTCACGACTTCGGTCGGGGTCTACGCCTCGTCGATACGCAGGATCTCATTGGCGTTGGGGGTCGACACATAGATCAGGCCGTCGCGATCACAGTCTGATTCGCTTCGGGATTCCCTCCGTCGTAGGCCGCGGGATCGATCGCGATGACCGCGCCCCGCGTGCCGGCCTCCCGGTCCGCCACGTACACGAGTCCGCTGTCGGGATCGACCACGGCGCTCCTCGGCTCGACGAGGCTGCCACCGCTCGCGAGGACCGTCTGCGCCCCCGTGGCGGGATCCACCGACAGCACCCGCGCGCCGATGGCATCGGTCACGACGAGCTGGCCGGAGTCCAGCTGAGCCATCGCTGATCCGGGCAGGACGAGCCAGATCAGCAAGAAAGACAACAGCGTTAGCTATCGCATCGCCATGCAGGAATTCTCCGACTCATCACCTGGGCCGCGCCAGGGCAGCCGATCCTTCGCCTAATCCACCCCTAACAGGGGAAGGCAGGGAAGAAAAGCCGTGTCCCCGGGAGGGCTCGGCGACCGGCGCTGCGGGGAGGGGGCTACCAGAGCGCGCGCGACGCGAGCTCCGCCCCTTCGACCAGTGCACGCAGCTTGGCCCAGGCCACGCTCGAGTCGACCCCGTCGAGACCGACCATCGTCCCGAAGCCACAATCCGCTCCGGCGATCACGCGCTCTCGGCCAACGACCTCGGCGTAACGCAGGATCCTGTCCGCCACGAGCTCCGGGTGCTCGATGAAATTCGTGGTCGTATCGAGGCAGCCGGTGACGATGACCTTGTCGTCCGGCAGCGCGATGTCGCGCCACACCTTCCATTCGTGCCCGTGTCGCGGATTCGAGCCCTCGATGCAGAGCGCCGCGGGCCTGGCCTTCAAGACGATCGGGGCGATCTCGCGCAGCGGAACGTCGTGATTGTGGGGGCCTTCGTAATTTCCCCAGCAGACGTGCATGCGCATCCGCTCGGGGTCGATCCCGTCGAGCGCACCGTTCAGGATCTCGACGTGCATGGCGGCGACCTGCTTGAACTCCGCGAGCGAGAGATGGGAGAACTCCGCGTTGTGCCCCATCGCGAGGTCCGGGCAATCCACCTGAAGCAGGAAGCCCGCCTCGACGATCGCCTCGTACTCCGCCCGCATGGCCTCGGCCAGCGCCTGCAGATAAGCCTCGTCGTTCGCGTAGTACTCGTTGGGCAGCATGTTGGCGATCACGCCGGGCGAGGCGGCCGACACGAAGACCTCCTCCACCGACTTGCCCTCGACGGCGGACGCGAGCCGCTCGAGATCCTTGCGGACGGCCTCGAAATCCTTCCAGGCAATCGGGCCCGTACAGGTCGGGACGCGCAAGGCCGCGAGTCCGCGCGGCGCTCGGGAGCGCGCCCAGTCTGGGAAGTCGGCGGAGTCGAGACGCTTCGGGAATTTCTTTCTGCGCTCGCCGTCGAAGCCCGAGAGGCGATCGATGATGTAGGTCGCGTAGCTCGGCTTGGTCTGCTCGCCGTCGTTGATGACGTCGAGCCCGACCGCGAGCTGGCGATCCACGATCTCCACGACGGCGTCGCGGCCCACGTCGCCAAAGCGATTCGGGTCGACGTCCTGTCCCGCTTCGCGTGCGAGCAGCAGAGCGGCGATTTCGCTCGACCGCGGCAGGCTGCCTGTATGAGTCGTGAGGATGCGTTCGGTGCTTCGTCTCAAGCTCGACTCCTCGTTGCGCCTCGGCTTCAGGCCGCCGGTGGGGGAAGCCTCAGGCTTTCGCAGTCGGGGAGGGCGACGCCCGATAGAACTGTGCGCACCAATGCCGGTACTCCGTGATCGGGCCGTCACCGTCACACAGGACCGGGCGCGCACGATAGAGCTTGTTCTCCCAGATCGGGATGTCCTCGTTCACCTGCTTCTCGAGATCCCGGCAGATGGCCCGGGCCACACCTTCTCCCTGGGCGCCTGCTCGTTGGAGGAAGACGACCGTGAACTCGGTGCTCTCCGCGTCGATCGGCGTCATCAGGTTCATGCTCACGGTGTCGCAAATGCCGGTGAAGCGCGTGAAGCCGAAGCCCATGCCGATCGAGTGGACCTCGATGATATTGGACGCGCGGCCCTTCGAGGTGTTCAGATGCGTGTACTGGACGGCCTTGCGGTAGGGGCCATCGACGCTCACCTCCGATTCGGGCACCTCGACGGAGCCGTGGACGGTGGGGAAGTGGGCGCTGTCGACTCCGTTCTCGCCCATCTCCTGGATCTGGGTGCGAACGACCCAGGTATGTCTGAATGACTCGACCCATTCGGGCGACGCGAACTCCGAGAGCTCCGGAAGCTCGAACTCCGGCGGTCCGCCTTCGGGGTCGAACCACATCCAGACGAAGCCGTTCTGCTCGATCGTGGGGAAGTGACGCACGCGAGCCGAGGTGGGAATCCGCTCGGAGTAGGGGACTCCCGCACAGCGTCCATCGGTCTCGAAGCGCCAGGCATGGAAGGGGCATTGGAGCGTCTCTGCGACGACCCGCCCACCCTGACCGAGATGTGCTCCCAGATGGGGACAGTAGGCGTCGAGGACCTGCGCTCGGCCGGATTCGGTGCGGAAGAGTGCGAGGGCCCGGCCGACGTACTGGATTGCACGAACCTCGCCGTCGGCCAGCGCGTCCGATGCGCTCACGGCGAACCAGCCACAGGGAACGGGATGCGGAAAGTCGACGGACATGGAAACCTCGCGACGCGTCAAGGCCCGAGCCTAGTCACCTCGCCGCTGCTTGTCGAAGCCTCGCAGACGCGCAGCAACGCAGAGCGCACCCTGTCAGGAGAACTCGAGGTCCGCGCGTCGGGGCACCTTCGACATCTCGTACAGGTCGCCCGTCTCGAGTGGCGTATTGACCTGCAGGCGACCCGATTCGTTCACGTAGTAGTTCCGCTCGACGGAGCCCTCGTCCTTCACGAAGGCGAGACCGGCCGCCTCTGCGTCGATCCGCTCGTTGTACCGCTCGAAGGCCGATTCACTGACCTCCACGGTTCGATGTCCGCCTTCGAGCATCATCGAGAGACTCTGGGCGATATAGGCGGCCCAGATCTGGAACCAGGAGGGCAGCGAGATGCCCCCGGACACCGGCTGTGAGTTGGGTCCGTAGAGCACGAAGAAGTTGGGAAAGCCCGGGACGAGCATCCCGAGATACGCGCGCGGGCTGATCTCGTTCCAGAGCTTCTGGAGCGCGAGCCCCCGGCGTCCGTGATACTCGGCGGGCCACAGATACCTGGCCACGTCGTAGCCCGTGGCGAAGACGATCGTGTCGAAGTCGCGGTGCTGGCCGTCGGCCGTCTCGATCCCGGTCGGGGTGAGTCGAACGATGCCCTCGGTGACGAGCTCGACGTTGTCGCGGGTCAGTGCCTTGTACCAGCCGTTGTCGACGACCGGGCGACGCACCATCGGTGCGTAGTCGGGAACGAGGTTCTCGACGAGGTCGGGACGATCTCCCACCTGCTCGTGGACATAACCGGTGAGGAACTGCCGGAGCTCGTCGCTCTTCTGCGTGATGTGGCCTCCCTGCTTCTCCCACTCCTCGTCGGGGATCAGGAAATCCTCGTGCCAGGTGAAGAGCCCGATCATCGACGTATACCGACACCAGTTCCAGTACCCGGGCATCTTGTCGAGCAGCCAGCGCACCTCGGGCTCGACCGCCTCGCCGTAATGCTCGCGCGGCGCGATCCATTGCGGTGTGCGCTGGAAGACGTGAACCTGCGCCGCCTCTCGAGCGATCGGCGACAGCAGCTGCACGCCCGTCGAGCCATTGCCGATCACGGCCACGCGCTGACCGCGCAAGTCGTGCTCTTCGTTCCACTGGGTGGGATGCAGGATCGTCCCCTGGAATTCCGCGGCTCCTGGGATGTCCGGGATCTTCGGAGTCGCGAAGAGCCCGGAGGCGCTCACGATCGCGTTGGCCTCGTGCTCGACGGCCGTGCCATCCGGCCCTGTCAGGGAGAGCTTCCAGGTCGACGACTCCTCGTCGAATACCGCCGACTCGAGTGCGTGGCCGAAGCGGATATGCGGGAAGACGCCGTATCTCCTTGCGATCTGCTCGAGATAGCCGCGTACCTCTTCGCCTCGGGCGAAATACTCGGTCCAGGGATACTGCTCTTCGAAGCTGAACTCGTAGGTGATGCTCAGCGTGTCGACGCGGATGTCCGGGTACTTATTCAGACTCCACACGCCGCCGATCTCGCTGCGGCGCTCGAAGATCGTGTAGGGGATGCCCAGCTGCTCGAGCTGTACCGCCATGCCCAGACCGGCGAAGCCGGCGCCAATGATCGCCACCGCGAAGCCTTCCGGCACCTCG
This sequence comes from uncultured delta proteobacterium, assembly GCA_963698485.1. Lineage (GTDB taxonomy): Bacteria > Myxococcota_A > UBA9160 > UBA9160 > UBA4427 > UBA4427. The sequence continues at coordinate 20,623 of CAVORA010000028.1, forward strand.
AGTGGGCCGTCGGGGGGCCGGTAGAAGAAGGGGAACTTCTCGAAGGCGAGCATGTTGCGACGGACCTCGAAGTGCTCGTCTTTCGTGGGCTCTCCGAGCACCAGGTCCATGATGTGTCGGATCTCCTCGTCGGACGGGATCCTCGGCTCGTAGCCGTCGAGCTCGGTCTCGAGCAGATGCACCGCCTTCTCGACGAGTCGCGACCGCTCGTCGGGCGTGAGGCCGGCCACCGGACCGAAGGCCGCTAGCTCGGGATCCCCCGACGCCTGGTAGAGCGCCGCACGAAGCGCCGCCAGGTCGCAAGCCTCGACGGCGCGGCGGATGAATGCGCTGTCCACTCTGGAGCTCATGAAGACCGTCCTCCTTGACTGCCACGACGCGCCGAGATCGGTGGGAACAGCCCGCTGCAGCGAATGCGCGTTCGAGGGTAGCCGCCCGATCCGCTCGTGGAGGTTGAGGCCTTGCGGCGAATCGTCCTCTTGTTCATTCCGAGCCAACTGCCGCAGCGCGGCCCGCCATCCGCCCGAAGAAAGTGGCGTCTCCGACGGACAGGCCGCTCGCGTAGCCTTCGGCGTGACGCGGCAGCCCACAGGTGTTGCGGCCCGCTGCGAAGAGCCCCGCCACGACGCTGCCGTCCTCGGTGAGGACCTCTCCGGTCGACCGGGTCGACAGCCCACCCAGCGTGAAGGCGAGATAGGGCGCCTTGCCCAGAGACAGGTCGAAGGCCGCATAGGGCGGCCGATCGAGGGGCCGGAGCCAATCCGGGTGCTTGTGGAAGAGGGGATCCTCGGCACGAGCGGCGCCATCGTTGTAGGTCGAGAGGCTCGTCGTCAGGCTTCCTGTCGGCAGTCCGAGGGCCGACTCCAGCCCCTCGATCGAAGAGGCCGTCGCTGCGATTTCGATCGCGAGATCCGTCCGCGGCATCTCCGGAACGAACTGGTTGATGTCGGGATAGTGGAAGCAGGATTCGTCGACGATCAAATAGACCGTGTGATCCGGCTGTTTGAGCGCTGCGTGTCCGATGCGTGCGTGATAGCTGTCCTCGTTCACGAAGCGTTGACCGCGACCGTTGATCAGCACGCCGAAGGTCAGCTCCTCGGGTGGATAGAAGGGCAGCGTGACGAAGTACTCGGACAGATGGATCGCCGCGCCGCCGGCCGAGAGGCCGAGCTGGATGCCCGAGCCGTCATCGTGCGGGCTGCCGTGATCGATGATGTCCCGAGTGAGGTCCGGAACATGGTTCGCCACCATCTGATGGTTCATGATGAATCCGCCAGCGGTGAGGATCACGCCGCGTTCGGCACGGAAGTGGACCCGCTCGCCGAAGCGGTTCCCCGCCACCCCCACGATCCGACCCCGGTCATCGACGATCAGCTGGTCGATCGCCGTGTCGAAGGACTTCTCGATGGGCAGTCGATCGACCTGCGCCATCAAGGCCTTCATGATCAGGTGCCCGGCCTCCGCCTCTCCCGCGGCCTTGTGGCCGCGCGGCGCGGGTCGAGCCATCTGCGAGTAGGGCCAGACCTTCTCGTTGCCCGTCCAGACGAGGCATGAATCATCGGGCTGGAGACTGTGCCGGGCGGGATAGTAGTTCCGCTTGAAAGGCACGCCCTGGGCCTCGAGCCAGGCGAAATGGTCGACGCTCTGCTCGCTGTAGAGCCGAGCCTTGTCTTCGTCCTGAAAGGGAGTCGAGCCCATCAGGAAGCGGTAGACGTCCTCGGCGGTATCGGGAAAGTTGCAGGCCTGCTGGACGGGCGTCCCGCCTCCGCAGTAGACATGACCACCACACAGGGCCGTCGTCCCGCCACCGCCACTCGCAGCTTCGACGATCGTCACGGCCGCGCCGGCACGAGCGGCTTCGAGCGCGGCACAGCTCCCCGCGCCTCCATAGCCCACGACCAGAACGTCGGTTCGACCGGTCCAGCCCGGTACGTTGGCTTCTCTCAGCGGTCGCTGGATCTTCGGCATGCTGACTTTCGTTCGGGCGGGGGAGGCCGCGCGGGGGGATTCTCATGCTAGTGGGAGAGGCCCGCCAGCGATGCGATCTCGGTCTCGAGCGACTCGAGCGGATCTGTCGGGAGCTCGGAATGCAAAATGATCCTAGCGAAGGCGGCGGCCAGAAAAACGAACGCTGCCGCTGAGTCGGGTCCCTACAGGCTCGCGGCCGGGATCACCAGCGCCTCGGCCATCGTCTCGAACACCTCACGCACTGCCTCCGCGCTCGGAGCGACACCGAGGGCCACGATCTGGTCTACGCCGACGTCGCGATAGATCTCGAGGTCCTCTGCGCGGAGCGCCTCGCCAGGCATCAACGTGATCTCGATCTCGTCCCGGCTTCGTCCGTTCTCCGAGAGCAGTCCGTCGAGCTCGGCAAGCAGCGTTGCCATCTGGTCTGGCGTCTTCATGGCCGCATTCCAACCCTGTCCCAGCTCTGCGACCCGGCGCAGGGCGGGGCGGCTCTCGCCTCCGAAGATGAGCGGCGGATGAGGCCTCTGGACGGGCTTCGGCGCGAAGCGACAGGCCGGGAGCGAATAGAATTCGTCCTCGTAGGCCGAGGGATCCTCGCACCAGAGCGACTTCATGACCGCCACATAGGATCGTGCGCGCGCGCCGCGCCGTTCGAAGGACGTACCGAGCGCGCGCATCTCCTCCGCCAGCCAGCCGACGCCGATTCCCACGTCGAGCCGCCCATCGGAAAGCACGTCGAGGGACGCCACCTCCTTGGCAACGTAGATCGGGTTGCGCTGCGGGAGGATCATCACGCCCGTACCGAGCCGGATCCGCTGCGTGTGTGCGGCGAAGTAGGAGAGCACGGGGAAGGGGTCGAGAACGTTCCCGCTCGCGCCGCCCGGCATCCTGCCGTCCGCCGAGTACGGATAGTTGGGCTCGTACTCATCGAAGAGCACGGCGTGTTCGGGCACCCAGAGCGAAGCGAATCCGCATTCCTCGGCTGATCGTGCAACTTCTCTCGCGAGGGCGGGCGAGGCCAGCTCCGCGGCCAGGGGAGTGAAGAGTCCGACCTTCATGGATGATCTCCCGATCAGCGTGCATGCTCTGGAATGAGAAGGGTGCCGTTCCAGACGTCCATTCGACGCGAACGATCCTGTCATGGCCGGGCGCGAGTACGCACGACGGCCCACGACGATGAAGCTAGGCGGTCAGACGGCCGCGCGCACGGGGCGGCCGCTTCGCGCCCCTTCGTCGGAAGCCTGACCGGTCTTCCTGAAGAGCTCGCATCGCGCGCTGCTCGAGGCTTGCTTGCGATCGGTGGGCCGGACCGCGATGTTCCCTGATCGGCGCGATCGCCGGAGGAGCGCGAACGAGGATGAGCGGACGAGAAGCTGAACGCCGGCTGGTCGAGGGCGAGGCGTGGGAGGATTTCTGCGATCGGCTGAAAGCGGTGGGGCGACACGTGATGCGACCCGAGGTGCCGGCCGATCCCTTTACCCGAGCGGAAGGCTATCGCTACCTGACGCGCGTCCTGCGTTCGTCCTTCGATATCTTCACGGAGCACGCCGATCCAGAGTTCCCCGTGCTCTATCGACCCTGCGACGAGATCGTGAAATACGGGGGCGACGATCCGGACAAATATCTCCAGAAGGCGGCGGTCTCGGGCGCCTACGAGTATCGAATCCGAGGGCAGCGTGGCACGGTGCAATACATCAGCTTCCTCACCCAGGGCAGCAACTTCGGCGACGGGGGAACGATGCTGCCGACGGGTTTTCTCGACTCGACGGAGCTCGAGGTCGACTCCGATGGCTCGTTCGAGATTCGCATCAGCTGCGAGGAGCAGGACGGCAACTGGCTCCCCATGCAGCCCGATACGCAGGCGCTGCTGATCCGCCAGACCTTCGGAGATCGCTCGAAGGAGAGGATCGCCGAGCTCGAGATCGAGTGCCTGAACGCTCGCGAGATGCCCGACCCGCTCGATCCGGAGAAATTCGAGCAGGGCCTGAGGAAGGCGACCCAGTTCCTCGACGGCACGGTCGAGCTCTTCTGCGACTGGTCCGCGAAGTACCAGCGACATACGAACGCGCTGCCCCAGGAAGATCCCGAGCTGTGTCAGCGAGTCGGTGGGGATCCGAATATCCGCTACTTCAACTCCTACTGGGCGCTGGGCCCCGAAGAGGCCCTCGTCGTCGAGCTCTCGCACGTGCCGCAATGCGAGGCGTGGAGCTTCCAGGTCTGCAACTACTGGCTCGAGTCGCTCGACTACCGCTATCACCGAACGAACGTGAACAAGCAGACCGCGCGGATCGAGCCAGACGGCCGGGTTCGGATCATCGTCTCTGCGCGCGACCCGGGTCATCCGAACTGGCTGACGACCGCGGGCCACGAGAATGGCACCATGCTGTTCCGGTTGACCGGAGCGACCGAAGTCGTCGCGCCGACGACGCGCGTGATCCCCGTGAGCGAGCTGGCCTAGCACTCGAGATCGCCCAGCGGCCGGCGCATCCGCCGACATGACTCGCGTGCGCAGCGGGCCCGCAGTTCAAGTCCTTTCGGGCTTCGGTCGATGAAGAGATCATGCGACGGATTCTTCTCGCCAGCCTGATGCTGTGTCTCTCGACCTCGAGTGGATGCATGGTCCTGGACGAAGTGGACGCCGCGGCGGCCAAGATGCCGACCACCGGCAAAGAGAAGCTCGCCAAGCAGAAAGCGCGCAACGCCGCACCGCAGCAGGCAGCCACGAGTGCGACCGCCGAGAATCCGATCGTCGAGCAGACGAAGGAGTGGTGGAAGAGGGCGAGCTCGCTCGCGCCGAGCGAGCTGGAAGCCAGCATCGTGAGCTGCCGACTGTCTGGCGGCACGCAGTTCATGTCTCGAGACGACTGCCTCGCCCGCGGCGGTGCCCCCGGTCGCGCCTCCGGCTAGTCGAAGCAGTACGCCTCCAGTCTGTGGCGCGGGCGGCGCGCTAAGACGGATCGGGGCGCGTGAACCACCAGGCCCATAGGATGAACACGGCCTGGAAGGGCAGCCGAACCCAGTTGACTGTGGGATTGCCGCTGCCGGGTCCTTCCGGCCCGATATTCTCGATCAGCATGTTGACGTTGGCCGGGAAGACCGCGATCGCGAGCGCGATGGCGCCCCAGGCGGCGAGCACGCGCGTCCTCGGTTCGAGCAGGTAGACCCCGATCACGATCTCGGCGATCCCCGCGATCACGTTCAGCCATTCGGGATCGGGAAGCGCTGCGGGAATGATCGCGACGAAGAAGTCCGGCGAGATCAGATGCATGTAGCCGGCCACGCAAAGGTTGAGGGAGAGCAGGTAGAGCAAGGGTGTTCGGAATTTCGCCATCCGGACAGGATCTCCCAGAGCGGGCGGGAGGCCAAGGGCTCGCCAGGATTCGATCGGGGCCGAGGGGCGGGTGGACATGGACGCCACGCTCACGGCGGCTAGACCTCGGGCATGAGGAGCCAATCTTCCGATACGCGCAGCGCCTCGCGCGGACCGGGCGTCATTCTCGTCGTGCTCTGCCGCGGACGCGCGTCGACCGACGTGCTGCTCTTCGGCGAGGATGCCGCGAGCGACGGTCGCGACGAGCGGCGGGAGGCCGTGCCCCGTGCCGCCTTCCTGCCACGCGCCAGCGCCCGTTCCGACTGCACGCAATGGCAGCTGGCCGAGAGGCTGCTGAGCGAGCATCGCCTCGACGAGGTGACGAGACTCTATGCGAGCGCGCTCAGCGTGCAGCAGGCAGGTGAGGCCTACGGGATCTTCGTCGGGTTCGTCGAGGCCAGATCGCGCGACGCCGCGATGCGTGCGGAGGGCGAATGGATGGATCTGCGCGAGGCCATCGAGTGGCTGCCGGCGCCCTGGTCCGGGCCACTCGGTGCCGTTCGCGAGCGCTTCGTCGCACGCTCTCCAGACGAAGCGCTCCGCGTTCGCTGAGCGCTCGAGACGGACGCCGAGCAAGCCCCGGATGCGAGCAGCTCGAGATTCTGAAAAATCAATCAATCCTGGTTGGTTGTCTCATTTTCAGAGAAGTGACACGAGGTTTTGACCGGCCGCTTCTCAGGCCGATCGGGCGATGAGTCCGGCGCCAGGTCCTCGGCCTCAGAGCGAGGGAGACGGCACTGCAAGCACGGGACAGGGCGCGAGCGGCACGATCCGCTCCGTATAGCTGCCACGCATCGCATCGAATATGCCGTTGCGACCATCGGTCGGCATCACGATCAGGTCGGCATCGAATTCCCGCGCCGCCGCCACGACCTCCTTCACCACGGGCCCCTTGCAGAGACGCTCGTGCCAGATCCAGGCGTCGCCTTCGGGCGCCTCGTAGGCGGGCATCGGGTCGTCGTCTCCCACGTGCAGCAGCGTGATCTCCACGGGCAGGTCCCCGAGCGCCTGGGCCGCGCCCGCGGCCGCCATCACCGCCGGCTGCGCGAGCGGCGTGCGGTCCACGGGGATCAGGATCCGACGCAGAGAGAGATGCCCGTCCTCGAGGGAGACGAAGGAGCGTCCTTGCCCCCCGACGAAGAGGGTCATGGTCCGGGAGCGACGGGCGAGGGTCTGGGCGACCGACGGCTCGATCCAGCGCGCGATCCCGCGGCGTCCCTCCGTCGCCACGACGATCAGATCAGGCAGATGCTCCTCGACATAGTCGAGGGTCTGCTCGACCGGGTCGCCTGCGAGCTGGACCTTGCGTACGCGCACGGCGAGCTCGTCGTAGACGGCGGAACGGTCACTCCCGGGCGCGAGCAGTCCCCATCGCTCCAGGGTCTCGCGCACCGAGGGGAAGCTCGTCCAGCTCTCCGTCGTGTTCGCCCGGACATTCAAGATGTCGAATCGCGTGCGTCGAATCAGCGCGATCGCGAGCGCATGGGCAAAGGCGTGATGGCTGGCTGTCGAGAAGTCGGTGGGGTGGAAGATCGTTCCAACGAAGGGAATCGTTGCAGCGTTCGTCGCGCGTTCGGACACTCGTGGCCTCTCCTGACAGGCCCGGTGGCGGGGGAGCGCGCCTTGACCGGTTGCCTTCGGACCAGTCTAGTCGACCTTCGTCGATTCGGTCCAGAGTCAGCCGGTCGCGGTCACGATCGACTCGTTGCCGCGTGTCGCTCGCCATGCACCCACCCAGCACGCGATGGCGATCAGGGCCGCGACGACGTGCAGGGTCTTCGCGATGCCTTCGCAATGGTCGAGCAGGTCCCAGCGTGCGAGCAGCCAATTCCAGTCGTGAATGTGTCCACCGACCAGCGGAAGCGACTGCAGTTGGGCATCCCCTACATAGCGCGCCGTGTTCATCAAGCTCTCGGCGAACCAGATCCCCATCAGCCAGCCGGCGAAGAGCTGACGTGACTGGAGGAAATGAAAGGCGCAGGCGACCGGGAAGAAGAGCTGGCCCAGCGTGCCGCCTAGAAAGTGGATGGTCGTTCCGAAGAGTCCCAGCAGGACGTGCCCCCCCTCGTGGAAGAGCAGATTGACGCCGTCCAGAAAATGGTACTCGTAGGCGAAGACGATCCACGTGACGTAGACCAGCACGGGAGCGAGAAAGAGGCGTTGCACCAACATCCCCATCGTTTCGGCGCCAGATCGCCCCGACTTGCGCCCGAGGAGACGGCCGGCTGGCCTTCCGCTGAGCGCCCCGATCGGTCCGGCCTGGAACCTCCTGGGATCTCGCGACCCGAACCAGGCAAGATTGCGGTGGCACGCCCCTCCCGTGCTCCCCTGTAGCGACTGACTGCGGGGGACTCGGGGCGGTGCTGGACGCCGCCATCCGCGACTCGAGCATCAGCCTTCGAGAAAGCAGCTCGACGGCAACTGCGGCGGCAAGGCCCCGAATAACAAGATCGCCGCATGGGCTTCATGGCGGTCATCGACGTCGATCCGACGGGTCAATGATCGAGAGCGGCTCCGCATGACACTGAGACCCATTGACTCGATCCCGCTCGATCCCCGACACTGAGCAACCGACCGCCGCGTGCTCGTGGCGAGGGGCGAACCCACCGCGAGGAGTGATGAGCATGCACCCGGAAACGAACAGAATGAAACGCCCGGGCCGGAGAGCCTCGATGGCCACCCTGCTCATGATGACGATGCTGATCGGAGTCGGATGTTCGACTCGAATCGGTGATTTCTCGGTCGTCTCGACCGGGACGCCCCAGTACAACAAGATGAACGACGCCCCGGTCCGCCAGTCCGTCAAGGGCGAAGACGGTCGGGTCTGGTTCCTGTTCATTCCCTTCGGTGGTGCGCCCTCTCTCGAGGAGGCGGTCGACGACTGTCTCGACGAAGGGCAGGGCGACTACATCGAGCGGGCGCGCTTCTACTCGACGTGGTGGTCGGTGTTGCTCTTCAGCGGCGGCGGCTACAAGGTCGTCGGCGACGTCGGGAACTCGAAGGCGGGCAACAGCGGGCAGCCTTAGACGAGGGCCCGAGACCTTCGGGCGCGCCGCGTGCGATTTCCGCACGGGGGCTCGTGACAGCGAGAGCCCGCCGCGGCTCGCGGATCAGCTGTCCGTCGCCGCAGCCGCGGCGAAGAAGCCCTGCGTCCGCAGGCAGAACCGAACGAGCCCGAGCATCAGCGGCACCTCGATCAGCACGCCGACGACCGTCGCCAGGGCCGCGCCCGACGAGAGCCCGAAGAGCATGACGGCGGTGGCGATCGCGACCTCGAAGTGGTTGCTCGCTCCGATCATGGCCGTCGGCGCTGCGTCGGCGTAGCGAAGCCCGAACAGCGCGCGACAGGCCGTAGCCGAGCGCCGAAGATCAGCAGCGTCTGGAGGGTCAGCGGAACCGCGATCCACACGATCGTCAGCGGGTTCTCGAGGATCACGTCGCCCTTGAACGAGAAGAGCAGCACGAGCGTGCAGGAGCAGCGCGCCGATCGTGATCGGCGTGAGCAGGTGCAGGAAGCGCTCGTCGAACCAGGCCTTGCCCTTCGCCGCGATGATCCATCGTCGTGACACGAACCCCGCGACGAGCGGCAAGCGCCACGTACACGCCGATGGAGAGCAGCAGGGCCTGCCACGGAACCGGCAGCCGTCCGACGCCGAGCAGGAACCCACCGAGCACGCCGTAGAGCACGAGCATCGTGAGCGAGTTGATCGCCACCATGACCAGCGTGTGGCCGTCGCTGCCCCGCGCGAGATATCCCCAGACCAGCACCATCGCCGTGCAGGGTGCGACGCCGAGCAGGATGCAGCCCGCGAGGTAGCTCCTCCAGAGCGGGATCTCGAGCAGCTTCACGCCGTCTTGCGATCGACGACACTGCCCGGCGCCGTAGACGCGCGCCCTCCGCCAGGTCGAGTCCGAAGGGCAGCTTCACCAGATCGGTCGCCTCCGGCCCGATGCAGGCCGAGGAAGACCGTCCCCAGGAAGAAGCTCGCGATCGCGAACATCGTGAAGGGCTTGACGCACCAGTTGATGAAGAGCGTCAGCAGCACGGGGCGCAGGCTCTGACCCGCCTGCGACGACCTCGGCGAAGTCGATCTTCACCATGATCGGGTACATCATGAAGAAGAGGCAGACGGCGATCGGAATCGAGACGACCGGTGCGCCATCGACGTCGAGGGTCATGCCGTCGAGCCTGGTCGCGCCAGGCCGGGGGCCAGACGGCCGAGCGCGATGCCCGCCAGCATGCAGAGCAGCACCCAGAGCGTGAGCAGACGCTCGAATCCCTGCATCCTTCGATCGGAGGCCTCGGGTTGGCCTCGCTTGCCGTCGTGTCTCAGCGCGTCCATGCGTACTTCCTCTTCGCTCGCGGCGTGTCAGCTTGCTTCAGCGAGATCGAGCGGCCCCAGATAGTCCATCTTTCCGAGCGCCACGCCGCCCTGACGAAGCAGCGCGTAGGTCATGCTGACGTGGAAGTAGAAGTTGGGAATCGAGAAGCCGGTCAGGAAGACCTGCCCCTTGAAGCGGATCGTGTGATCGGGACCGGCCGGCATCAGGATCTCCCGCTCTTCGGAGCCGTCGATCTCGGAAGCGGGGATCGACTCGACATACTCGATGGCCTTGCGCAGGCGGGCGCGAAGGTCGTCGAGCGTCGTCTCATCGTCCGCCCATTTCGGCGGCTCGAGCCCCGCCAGGCGCGCCACGCAATTCTTGGCGCCATCGGTCGCGATCTGGATCTGGCGCGAGAGTGGAAACATGTCCGGCGCGAGGCGCAGGCCGAGAAAATTCTCGACGTCGAAGTGGTGCGCCTTCGCATGCTCCTCGGCCTTGTCGAGCCAGGCCAGCATGTTGTTGAGGGCACGTGAGAAGAGCGGGGTACTGGCGGCATGCATCGAGAGCGTCATGGGATCTCCTGGTATGGGTCGGCGGGCGCCCGATACTAGCGATTCCCTGGCATCGGGGATACGAGGGCCTCGAGCGGCTGATGCGCTCACTGGCGGGTCGAGATCGGACTACCGTGACCGAAGCCGGTCTGGCATGCTCGACCCGAGCGGCGGACTCCGACGCGAGAGGCGCCGCCGGCAGGCTCCACGGCTTGCGAGTCGCCCCCGACCCCTTGGCCCTGCCCGGGAGATCCATGCGCAAGCGAATCTCGCTCAAGACCCGCCGACCCGATCTCTCGCGTCTGGAATTCCGAGCCCACTACGAAGGGGTCCACGTTCCGCTCGGTCTCGAATTCATCGACCGCTTCCGCTGGCGCCGCTACCGGCGCAATCACGTGCTGTCGAGCCGCGGTGCCCCGATCGGTTTCGACTGCTTCGCCGAATTCTGGGTGGATGAGGACGAGGACGACTCGGCGCTGGCGGAATTCGTGAAGTCGGCTGAGTTCCAGGTCTTGAACGACGACGACGAGCGCTTTCTCGACGTGCGCCAGCGCGTCTCCTTCGACGTGCAGGAATCGCTGCTGGTCGGCCCGGCCGATGACCAGAAAGACGGGGGGACGCTCGCGGTGGCGCTTCGCGACGGGGCGAAGCCCGTCGACTCGGGGAGGGCGGTGGCGGCTCGAATCGTGGATGCTCTCGGATCACAGGTCGTGCGGGCGACGCTCGACGTGCGGCTCGGCGGCGAGCCGACGGGGCCACCGCCGGCCGCGCCCTTCGATACGCTCCTCAGACTGGACCTCGAGGGCGAGCCCTTTGCGACGCTCGACCCCTCCCGCTTCGGAGGCGATCGCTGCTCGGTGATCGCGCTCGATCCGATCGAGACGGCACCCGCATTGCTCTATGCCGATCCCGAAGCCTGAAGCACCCCATCTCAATCACCAGCAAGCAAGGAGGAACGGATGCAGCCCATGAATCGCAGCGGAGACGATCTCGAGGCCAAGGTCCAGCGCCTGCTCGACATCGAGGAGATCAAGCGGCTCAAATATCGCTACTTCCGTTGTTTCGATACCGCGGACGTCGAAGGCATTCGCGACGTGTTCCATCCCGACGTCACGCTGTCGGTGGTGGGCGGCGTCTACAAATTCAAGCTCGAGGGACGCGAGGCCTATCTCAAGATGGTCCGCGAAGGCGCGCACGCCGAGATGATCACCCAGCACCAGGGACATCATCCCGAGATCGACGTGATCTCGCCGGAGGAGGCCACGGGCATCTGGTATCTGCAGGACAGCGTGTGGGAGTTCCGGCGCAAGATGCACATTACCGGGACCGCCTTCTATCGAGAACGCTACCTGAAGGTCGACGGCGCCTGGACGATCAAGGACATCGAGTTCGAGCGAATTCACGAGATCGTCGATCCGATCGAAGAGCCGCCCAACGTCACGGTCAACTACCTCGCGAGTCACGCCTACAAGATGCCGGAGGGAGAGCTTCCGCCCTTCCAGAACGACGACGCATGAGTGGGCTCGACGCGAGGCTGCGCGAGCTCGAAGAGAGGGTTCATCTGCTCGAGGACCGAGCCGCGATCCAGGACCTGCGCTTTCGCTACCACGTCGCCGTGAACGAGAAGGCGCTCGAATCGATTCCCGGCCTCTTCACGCAGGATGCCGAGGTGTACTTCGAAGGCATCGGGTCGGCCGCTGGGCAACGCGAGATTTCGACGCTGTATCACGACGTCGTCGGCCAGAGCCCTTTCATCAAGCAATTCATCCACAACCACGTGATCAGGCTCGAGGGCGACGTCGCGACGGGCCTCTCCTATCTCGACGCCCGCACGGTGCGGGACGGGGAGAGCCTGCTGGTCGCGGCGCGCTTCGATGATCGCTACCGGCGCACGAGTGACGGCTGGAAGTTCCAGTCACTGAGACTCACGCTCTATTTTGCAGCGCCGCTCTCGCGCGGCTGGGCGGACGCAGCCGTCCTGCCGCCTGGCTGAGTGTCCGCGACCGGACCTCGGCGCCGGCCTGGCTGCTAGATTCTCGTGATGTTCGCTCGCATGGATCCCAAGACGCTTCTGTGGTGGCTGATCCTGGCGGCCATCCTCTATCTGCTGTGGCCCTACGACCTGCTGCCCGATTTCTTCGGCCTGCCCGGGCGTCTCGACGATCTGCTGCTGATCGGTTGGCTCGCATGGTTCTACCAGCGACAGGTCGCGCGGTTCCGAGGAGCCTCCAGCGGCCCCGGAGCGCAGACCCATTCGAGCCACGCGGATCCGCCGCCCCGCACGCAGGGGCCCGAGGCCTTCGATCCCTATAACGTGCTGGGCATCGACCGCTCGGCCTCGAGCGACGCGATCCGTGAGGCCTATCGAGCCCGCATGCGGGAATACCATCCCGACAAGGTCGCTCATCTCGGAGAGGCGCTGCAGACGCTGGCTCACGAGAAATCCCAGGAGATCCAGCGCGCCTATCGAGCGCTGGGCGGTTGAGCCGCTGCCACATCACCCGCATCCGCGGCGTGATCGAGAGGAGAAGGAGCATGACGACCGAAGACACGGCGCAGCAGGAGCAGCAGGCGTCGATGAATGGCGACCTCACGAAGCGAGTCGTGATGCGCACGCAGGAGATGGCCTGGCAGTCGAGTCCGGCGAGCCGCGTCCGGCGCAAGAGGCTGCATCTCGTCGGCGGCGTGGAGTCCGGGCAGGTGACGAGCGTCGTCGAGTACGAGCCGGGGGCCTCGTTCCCGGAGCATCCCCATCCGGAGGGCGAGGAGATCTTCGTGCTGTCGGGCACGTTCTCCGACCATCTCGGCGACGCCCACGCCGGCACGCATCTGCTGAACCCGGAAGGCTTCCGACACGCGCCTTATTCGGAGCCGGGCTGCGTGATCTTCGTGAAGCTCCGACAATACGCGACTCACGACGGCGCAGGCCGGCCGCATCGTCGCACGGCCACTCAGGCCCACGACTGGAAGCAGACGGATCTTCCTGGCGTCGAAAGCAAGACGCTCTTCGAGGAAGCCCCGTTTCCCGACGTCACGAAGCTCGAGCGTTGGTCGGCCGCCGCCGCTCCGGGTCCGCGCCGCTTCGACGGCGGCGCCGAGCTCTTCGTGATCGAGGGATCCTTCGAGGATGCGGAGGGGAGCTATCCGCAAGGCAGCTGGCTGCGGCTTCCGAAAGGCGCCATGCTCGACGCCCGGAGCGAGACGGGCTGCGTCGTGTATCTCAAGACCGGCGCGCTCCCGCTGCTTCGCCCGGGCTGACGGATCGATCCAGCGCAGGTCGTGCGGCGCCGTGAGGCGTTTGCCGGCCGAGCCTGATCCTAGGACGATGCGCTGGGCGCCAGGGGCTTCGACGACTCTGCGATCTCATTGAACTCGCGGGCGACGATCTCGCTCGCGTAGCGCTGGGGCCCGAGGCGCCACTCTCGCCAGGGCAGCCAGTCGTACCAGGCCGCGAGCTGGTCGAAGTTGAGCGTGGCGACGATCAGCTGTTCTTCGATGCCCGCCTCGGCGAGCACCTTCCCGAAGCCCGGAAAATCAGGCCCCCCGATCACGCTATTGCCGGCCCAGCGCACGCCGTCCTGATCCCCGACGCGGTTGGCCGAGACGGCGTAGACCAGGTTCTCCTGCGCCCGCACCAACGTCGTGTAGGTGATCATCGGCCCCTTGCCGGGCAGGTCGAGGCTTCCGGTCGGGTTCACGAGAATCCGGGCTCCCTTGAGTGCCAGGATCCGGGAGAGCTCGGGATTGTTGTAGAAGTCGTAACAGATCGAGATTCCGATCGGCCCGAGCCGCGTCTCGAACACGGGCAGTCGATCGCCGGGGGTGAAGCGATTCGTCTCGAGGGGAATGCCGAGGTGGATCTTTCGATACGTCCCGATCAAGCCGTCGGGTCCCACCAGGACGGCGGCGTTGTAGAGCGTCCCGCTCCGATCCGGATCGCGTTCTTCCATCCCGAAGATCACGTGCACGCCCAGCTCTCGCGCCACGCCCTCGACGACCTCCGTCGACGGACCCGGAACCAGCTCTGCCTGCTCGAGATGCCAGGCGCAGGGTCTTGCCTCGGCCTTGCATTCGGGGCACTCGCCCCAGGCGTTCAGCGCGAGCTCCGGGAACACCACCAGATCGCAGCCCAGATGCGCCGCGTCGCGAATGAAAGCGACGATCTTCTCGAGCGTCGCCTGTTTGTCGCGCGCCACTGCCTCGAAGTTCACGCTGCCGACGGTGACGAGCTTGGGGTGGGTCGGGTCGTTGATCGCATGCGACATGCTGGGCCTGCTCCTCTCGCTCGGCGTCAGCGATCGACTCGATCGGACGACCGGGGAGCGTGCCGAGCGACGCCCCGAATCCCAGCGTACCACTCGCAGAGTCATGTGCCGTCGTCGACTCAGCCTGGACGGCCGCTCGCTCGCGGCCCATGCTCTGCGCGCGCGCCCGCGGAACGGGGGCGTGGCCGGCTCGCGAATGCTCCTCGCCTGGACTCGTCGCCTGCTGATTCGAATGCCCTCCGACATCCAGGTCGCCCTTGACGAGCTCGCTCCGACATATCCTGATCGGAATCGCCGTGTTCATCGGGACCTGCCTCGTCGGCGTGGCCGGCTACCGGATCGCCGGCTGGGCTCTCGTCGATGCGGTCTACATGGTCGTGATCACCATCTTCGGCGTCGGCTACGGCGAAGTCCGACCGATCGACACCGCAGAGCTCCGGATCTTCACGAGCGGCCTGATCGTCTTCGGCTACGGGGCCGCCGTCTACGCGGTCGGAGGCTTCATCCAGTTCGTGACCGAAGGCGAGATCAACCGCGCATTGGGAGCACGTCGCATGACCCGCGAGATCAAGAACCTGCGTGGTCACACCATCGTGTGTGGCTACGGACGCTTCGGCCGATTGCTGGCCAACAAGCTGGCCCAGGGCGGTGGCGACATCGTGGTCGTCGACACCGATCCCGAACGGATCCGGTCGGCCGAGGAGGCCGGGCATCGCGTCGTGTCGGGGGACGCCGCCGACGAAGCCATTCTGCTGGCCGCGGGCATCGAGCACGCCGCCAAGCTGGCCGCGGTGCTCCCGAGCGACTCCGCCAACGTCTTCGTCACGCTGACGGCGACGGGGATCAACGAAGGCCTCAGCGTGATCGCGCGCGCCGAGGATCCCGCCAGCGAATCGAAGCTCGTGCGCAGCGGCGCCGATCACGTGATCCTGCCCGCCGCGATCGGCGCGGATCGGATCGCGAATCTCATCACCCGTCCGTCGGCGGAGCAGCTGCTTCGCGGTGGCGAGGGGCTTCGCGTCGATCTCGGCGACCAGCTCGGACAGCTCGGACTCCGGATCGAAGAGCTCACCCTGCCACGGAACTCACCCCTGATCGGCAAGCAGGTCCGCGCGATCGAGATCGGCGGGAATCATGGATTCCTGATCGTCGGACTGGTGCGCGCCAACGGTGATACGCTGGTGAACCCCGACGAAGACATCACCCTCGGAGCGGGCGACAAGGTCATCGTGCTAGGCCACTCCGACGACCTGCCCGAGCTGCGTCGCCGCTACGAGCTCGCTCGCGAGGTCATCTACCGCGGCGTGCGGATGGAGTGAGCGCCTGGCTCGTCAGTCGACCGTGGTGAGTCGTTTGTGCCCGAAGAGACCCCGATCGCGAATCATCGACGCCACTGCGTCCGGCACCATCTTCTCCCACGCCGCGTCTCCCTTGCGAATCAGCCGGAGCACCTCGCGAGAGAAGATGTGCAGGAACTCGGCGCGATAGTCGTCGATGGCTTCGATCGAGCCACGATCGACCAGGAAGCGGTAGAGGGTCATCAGCGACGGATCGAGGCTGAGGTTCTCGACCGTCGTCAGCTCGCCCGATTTCGCGTCGAGCAGGGGATAGACGTACATCCGAAGGTCGTTCTTGAAGAGCCGGCCCATGGCTTCGAGGATGCCGCCTTCGAGGCCACTGTAGTATTTCGGATCGAGCAGGTCTGCCAGGCTGCCCGCGCCGAGGACGATGCCGACGGGTCGATCGGTCGCGGCGAAGAGATAGCGGGCCAGTCGGTGGAACTCGAAGCAATCCGAGATCAGCACGGTCTGCCCACTCGCCGCCAGGACATCGGCCCGCGCCAGAAAATCCGTCAGGTCGAGCTCGCCCTCGGCCAGCAGGTTGTTCATCGTCAGCTCCATCAGCGGTAGCGGCTCCTCGTGCTCTCCGAGCCGCTCCGTGAATTGCTCGAGTGCCGCGCGCATCATGTCGAGGTTCACGTGGGTGACCGGTCGGAAGCTGCCGCGTTCGACCAGCACCGCGCGCTTGCGGAGGACCTCCGAAGGCTGCAGCACGGAGCCGTCGGCACCGAACATCGCCGCCTCGGACAGTCCGAGCTGAACGAGCCGCAGCGACATGACGCGGTTGTCGACGTGACGGAACTCGATGCCTGAGAACTCGATCATGTCGATCTCGACGCGATCCGTGGTCAGCCCGTCGAGCAGGGACTCGACCAGCGCGTCGGGATCCGAGAACAGAAAGAACGCACCGTAGAGCAGGTTCACGCCGACGATGCCGAGCGCCTCCTGCTGGAGCGTGGTCTCGCTGTCGAGCATCCGGACGTGTATCACGATCCGGCTCGCCTGATCCCGCGGATGGGACTGGAAGGTGACGCCCATCCAGCCATGGCACTCATGGCCGCCCTTGAAGCTGCGTGCGACGACGGTATCCGCGAACGCGAAGAAGGCCGTCTGGTTGCCGCGTCGTTCGCTCAGGCGATCGAAGGTCAGCTCGAACTCGTAGTCGAGCATCGAGTCGAGGCGCTCGCGGCAGACATAGCGATCGCAGGAGCCGTAGATCGCGTCGCTGACCGTCATGTCGTAGGCCGAGATGCTCTTGGCGATCGTCCCGGCCGCGGCACCCGCCCGGAAGAACCAGCGCACGACCTCCTGACCCGCACCGATCTCGGCAAAGGTGCCGTAGCGACGCGGGTCGAGATTCACCGCGAGGGCCTTGTCCCTCGCGTCGCGGGGGCGCATCTCGAAAGCCGGAACCTGCATGTCTTCCTCCAGTCCCATGATCCGGATCGACCGGTGCTCGTCCGGCGAGGGTCGGAGGGGGAAGGTCCCGCTTGCGACCGCCTTCGACCCTGGCCGGACCCGCCAGCGATCGTCTGCTCCACCCCAGGACGAGCAAGCCCCATGCCGGCCGTCGGCCCGGACAAAGCGAGTCGGTTCGAGCACGTTCGAGCGGTTGCGAGCCCGGAGTGGGCGGAGCGAGAAGCGACTCGGCCGAAGCCTGCTCAATTCCTGGGCAGGCCTTTCGTGACAGGCGCCCGCTGCGCTCGGCCGCTGGCTCCCGATCCGGTGCGGGATCGGAGCCGATCCGGGGAGCGCTACGTTCCGGGCGACTCGAAGGCCGACCGCGTGGCGGCGGCCTCGCAAGGGGGGCGACATGTCGCGAAGCGAGCGCGAGCTCGAGCTCGTCGTGTGGGGCGCGAGTGGCTTCACGGGGCGGCTCACCGCGGAGTACCTGCTCGCCCAGACCGCCACGGGAGCGGCGCGGGACCTCCGCTGGGCCCTCGGCGGCCGCAGCCGCGAGAAGCTCGAGCAGACGCGCGCGGCGATCGCCCGCGAGACGGGATGCGACGCGAGCGCGATCCCCTTGCTGGTGGGCGATGGGCAGGACGCGGCCTTCCTCGACGACCTGGCCCGGCGCACGCGAGTCGTCTGCACGACCGTCGGCCCCTATGCCAAATACGGCTCGCAGCTCGTCGCCGCGTGCGCAGCCAACGGAACCGACTACTGCGACCTGACCGGCGAGGTCCACTGGATGCAGGACATGATCGAGGCCCATCAAGAGGCCGCGATCCTGAGTGGCGCGCGGATCGTCTTCACCTGCGGCTTCGACTGCATCCCCTCTGATCTGGGCGTGTTCTTCGTGCAGCAGGAGATGCAGAAACGACACGGCGTGCCGTGCTCGCAGATCGAGCTGCGCGTGAAGGGATTCAGCGGCGGCGCGAGCGGCGGGACGATCGCGAGCATGCTCAACATGCTGGAGGAGGCGGCGGAGAATCCACGGGTGCGCCGGGCGATGAGCGAGCCCTACTCGCTGAATCCGAAGGGCGAGCGCTCGGGTCCCGACGGGCCGGAGCCGACGGCCCCGCGCTACGACGAGCACGCGGCGCAGTGGACGGCGCCCTTCGTGATGGCGACGATCAACACCAAGGTCGTGCGCCGCTCGAACGCATTGCTGGGCTACGCCTATGGCCGCGACTTCCGCTACGACGAGGCGATGTGGATGGGGGCCGGGCCGCTGGGCCTCGCGAAGGCGGCGGGGCTCGCCGCGGGCTCGCTGGCGATGCAGACGACGATGTCGATCGGGCCGCTGCGGCGGGCACTGTCGGGAAGCCTTCCCCAGCCGGGGGACGGACCCGATCGGGCCAGACGCGAGGCGGGCTATTTCGACCTGCGGCTCCGGGGGGAGAGCGCCGACGGCCATGTGCTGCACGCCCGCGTCGCGGGGGATCGGGACCCGGGCTACGGCTCGACCTCTCGGATGCTCGGCGAGAGCGCGATGTGCCTGGCGCGAGACGAGCTCGCCGTGGGCGGAGGTCTCGCCACACCCGCGAGTGCGCTCGGCCAGGCTTTGCTCGATCGCCTGCCGCGCGCCGGCGTCACGTTCCGGATCGAGGACTGACGCGCTTGGCGACCCGATCGATTCGCAGCGCACGGCGACGCGTCGTTCTCTACTCGGGTGGCCAGGAGAGGCGCAACGCGCTGATCCACGAGAGCCTCCTCGACCTCGCGCTTCGCAGCCCGACGGGCGGCCGCGGGCGGCGCGTGCGCATGACCTATGTCCCCGTCACGGCCGCGGGCTCGACGGCCTACTTCCGACGATTCGAGCGGCGCTATCGCGCCTTCGGCGGCACGCATTTCCGCTGCGTCCCGCCGGACCTGCCCGAGCTCGCGAGCGATGCGCGCGCGCGACGCCGCGCGGCTCGGGACTTGCTCGAGAGCGACGTCGTGTATCTCGCCGGCGGGAACACCTTCTACTTCCTCGCCCATCTCCGTCGTTCGGGCCTGCTCGACGTGCTGCGCCGCTTCGCGGCCCGGGGCGGTGTCGTCGCCGGGCTCTCCGCGGGCGCCCATCTGATGACGCCGCATATCGCGCTCGCAGGCTACCCGCCCTTCGACTGCGACGAGAACGAGATCGGGCTGTCGACCCGGGAGCTGGGCGCGCTCGACGTGGTCGGCTTCGAGTTCTTCCCGCACTATCGTCACTCTCGGCGCTACCGCGAGGCGCTGGCCAGCTGGTCCCGCCGCAGCCGGCTTCCTCTCTATGCCTGTCGGGACGGCAGTGGGGTCGTCGTCGAAGGAGACCGATTCACCGCCCATGGCGACGTGTGGCTCTTCGAGAAGGGCCACGCGCACAAGCTCGGCGACTGAAGACCGGCCGCTTTGCTCCGCAGACCCGGCGGCAGGCGTTCCCACCCACTCGGCCTCCGCGCCGGAAAGGATCGAAGATGCAGGACCTTCCCCACCACTATCGAGTCGAAGCGAGCGCCGACGCCGAGGGGGCGATCTCGCTCGACGCGAGCGGCCTGCCGACGATCCGCTCGGCGGGACCACCGGAATTCGGCGGCCCGGGTGATCTCTGGAGCCCGGAGACCCTGCTGGTCGGCGCCGTCGTCGATTGCTTCATCTTGACGTTTCGAGCGGTCGCGCGCGGATCGAAGCTCGACTGGACGTCGCTGCGCTGCGCCGGCGAGGGCGAGCTCGATCGCGTCGAGCGGACCACGCGCTTCACCCGGATCGCACTCCGTGCCGAGCTCGTGCTGCCGCCCGGCTCCGACGCCGAACGCGCGGAGCGGCTGCTCGCGAAGGCCGAGCACGGCTGCCTGATCTCGAATTCGCTGGCCTGCCCGGTGGAGCTCTCGACGCAGATCGAGGTCGGCGCCTAGCCGCGTCCAGCCCGGGCGCGCCGCCCGCGGTCTCGCACCCTGGCTTCGCTCAGTAGCCGAACTCGACGATCTCGCCGAGCTGTGCCGTCAGGTAGTCGCTCGCGATCTCGAGCTGCGCCTCGCTCTGGGCGTGCAGCTCGAAGATCGGCTCCCCTCGGCCTACGACGTCACCGACCTTGCGCAGACAGCGCAGACCGGCCGAGGGATGCGCGGGTGATCCGGCGAGCTTCGCGACGCGATTGATGCCGAGGCAGTCGATCTGCCGGATGCGTCCGTCGCGGGTCGACTCGATCGGGCGTCGGAAGCGCGCCTCTTCCGGCAGCTCGCGCTCGCCCTGCGCCCGCACGATCGCCTCGAAGCGCGCCTCGGCGCGTCCGGAGTCCAGCGCCTGGCGCGCCGCCAGATAGCCCCCGGCGTCGGGCACGGCGCCCGTTCGCTCGAGGATCCGCCCCGCCAGGAACAAGGACTTCTCGCGCAGATCCGACGGAGCGCCGGGCTCGCGACGCAGCACTGCCAGTACGTCGAGCGCCTCGAGGCGCGGGCCGATCCCGCAGCCGATCGGCCCGTGGGCGTCGGTGGTCACGACATCGAGCTCGAGGCCGATGATCCGGGCGACGTGACAGAAGAGATGGGAGAGCTGCTCGGCGGCCTCCTGGCTGCGGATCTTCGTCGACGGGCCGATCGGAATGTCGATCAGCGCGTGGGTCGCCCCCGCCGTCTTCTTCTTCGCGAGGATCGACGCGACCATCTGCGCCTCGGTGTCGAGCTGCATCGGCCGCTCGACCGTGATCAGCACGTCGTCGGCCGGGGCCAGCTCGAGGGCGCCGCCCCAGGCGATGCAGCCGCCGGTCTCCTCGACGACGCGATGCAACTTCTCGTTCGGCAGCTCGACGCAGGCCAGGGCGCTCATCGTGTCGGCCGTGCCCGCCGCGCTCGTGATGGCCTTCGACGAGGTCTTCGGCACCGTCAGCCCGAGCGACGCCAGGATCGGCACGACGATCATCGTCGTGCGGTTGCCCGGTACGCCGCCGATGCAATGTTTGTCGGCCACCACCTTTGCATCGAAGTGCAGCGAGCTGCCCGACGACACCATCGCCTGGGTGAAGTCGGCCACCTCCTGCACGTCGAGATTCTGGAGGGCGCAGGCGAGCACGAACATCGAGAGCTCGGGCTTCGAATAACGCCGCGCCGCCACGTCGCGCAGGATGGCGTCGAAATGCGAGCGCTCGAGGCGCTGCCCGCGAAGCTTGCTCCGCACGTGGTCGACGCTGGTCGGCGGCACGGCCAGCACGGCATGGACGCTGGCTTTCTCCTCGAGTCCGAGGTCCGCGAAGGCGACGTTCGAGAGTCCGATTTCCTCACGATCGAGCATCGAGTCCTCGCAGAAATTGAGGATGCCCGTGATCTCGCGCATGCGACCCGTATTCGGGTCTTCCCCCCGCACGAGCACGCGGTCGAGTGGCTTCAGGCCGAGGATGCCCTGCGCCACGGTATCCGCGTGGATGAAGATCACGTGTTCGCTCTGGGTATCGATGCCCATTCGTCTGAGTCGAAACATCAGGAGTCCGCCGTCGTCTGAGAACGTTCGAGGATGGCCCGGGCCAGCAGCGGCGCCAGCCCGACGGCGTTCGTCTCGTGGGCGATGCCGTCGGCCGAGACCAGCTGATCGAGGCCGGCGCTCCGCAGTCGCGCCTGGGTGTCGGGCGCAAAGAGTGGATGGATCACGACGGCACCGACCTGGGCCACGGCGCGCTGCTTGAGGAGGCGCACGATGGCTTCGAGGGTGCCGCCCGAGCTCGCGATGTCGTCGATGATGTAGGCCCGCCCGACGCCCTCCGGCAGCTCGGGCAGGTCGATCCGCACGTCGTGATCGGAATGCCGGGTCTTCGTGCCGACGATCCAGTCGAGCTCGGCCCGCGTGGCGATCTCCCGGATCCACGGCTCGGACTCCGCATCGGGGCCGACGATCAGATCGACCCGAGGCTGGCTTCGGAGCCAGTCCGCCACCGGCTCGGCGGCCGAGATCGAGCGCGCATCGACGCGAAAGATCTCGGAGAGCCGGGCGATTCGGTGCAGATGGGCCTCGACGGTCAGCAGCGAGTCGAAGGCCGTGTCGAGCAGGCCTGCCACGACGCGCTGGGAGATCGGCTCACCCGGCTGAAAGACGCGGTCCTGACGCATGTAGCCGAGATAGGGCGCCACGAGACCGATCGACTCGACTCCCTGACGCCGCAGCGCATCCGCGGCGAAGAGCACCTCGAGCAGCTTTCCGTTCGGGTCATCGAGCGACCGCAGCACCAGCACCTGCTCGGCACCGGGCCGGGGCGCGCGCACGAGGGATTCGCCGTCGGGAAAACGGTGGACCGCGATCGGCGTGACCTCGGCCTCGAGGCGGCGCCCGACGGCGCGGGCCAGGTCGAGCGAATCCTCGAAGGCCATCAGGGCCGGTCGCCCCGTGCGGCTCGCGTTCATGACGCCGCCAGCCTCCCCGGCCGGGGCGCCCAGCCCGACGCGCCGTCGAGCAGGGCCACGTCGCCCTGATCCGGGACGCAGGCCGCGAAGCCGAGGCGCTCTTCGGTGAGCTGCCGGAGCGTATCCGCGGCAACCGGCTCGCCATGGGTCACGTAGACCTGCTTGGGGGGACTCTCGCAGCGAGCCAGCCAAGCGAGCAGCCCCTGCTGGTCGGCGTGCGCGGAGAGCGTGTCCAGCTGCTCGATGCGCGCGCGCACGGGCACTCGAATCCCGTGCAGCTTGATCGTCTCGGCGCCCCGGGCGAGGGCGTCTCCGCGCGTGCCCGGCGCCTGGAAGCCCGGTAGCAGGATGGTGTTGCGGGGATCCGGCGCGAGCGCCTTCAGGTGATGCAGCACGCGACCGCCCGTCGCCATGCCGCTCGCCGACAGGATCACCATCGGGTCGCGGCGATCTCCGAGCTCGCGCGACTCCGCGACCGAGCGCACGAAGCGCGCCCCGCTGCAGACGTCTTCGCACTGCGTCTGGCTGAGTCGATGATCCCGCGTGGTCGCCCGGTACAGGTCGGTCACGCTCGTGGCCATCGGACTGTTCACGTAGACCGGCACCCGCGGCGCCAGCTCCTGCTCGAAGATCTGATGCAGGCAGTAGAGCAGCGTCTGCGTGCGACCGACGGCGAAGGAGGGGATCAGCAGGATCCCGCCGCGATCGAGGGTCTCTCGCAGCGTGCCGGCCAGGCTCTCGATCGGATCTTCGGCCCGGTGGAGCCGGTCACCATAGGTCGACTCGACGACCACGAAGTCGGGCGCGCCGGGCGGCTCGGGCGCGAACATCATCAGGTCGTCTTCGCGTCCCAGATCTCCCGAGAAGAGCAGCGACCGACCGCCGCCGCGAATCTCGACGGACGCGGCACCCAGGATGTGTCCAGCGCGCTGGAGCCGGAACTCGAGCTCTCCGATCTTCCTGAGCTCTTCGAAATCCACCGGTCGGAATTGCTGCAGGCATTTCTCGGCATCGGCCTGCGTATACAGGGGCAGGGCGGGATGATGACGCGAGAAGCCCTTTCGATTGGCGTAGGCCGCGTCCTCCTCCTGGATATGCGCCGCGTCGGGCAACATGATGCCGCTCAGCTCGGTGGTCGCCGGCGTGGCATAGATCGGTCCGCTGAAGCCATCCCGCGCCAGGGCAGGGAGCAGACCGCTGTGATCGATATGTGCGTGGGTCAGGAGCACGGCATCGATCGACGACGGATCGATGGGGCTGGTGCGCCAGTTGAGATTGCGGCGCGCCTTGACGCCCTGGTAGAGACCGCAGTCGACGAGCAGCCGGGTCGCTCCGCTCTCGACGAGATATCTCGACCCGGTCACCGTGCCGGCCGCGCCAAGAAACGTCAGTCGCATGCGTGCTCCACGATCCTAGAGAGAGATTCGACCCGGTCGGGAGCGACGGGCACGCCGCGCGAGACGAGCGCTCGCCCCGATGATGCAAGGGCGGTGCCGATCGCCCGTCTGCGGTCCGCCCCCGTCACGCCGTTCGGGGCCGCTTTCCGGTCCGAGCGCGATCCTGGCCGGGGCATCAAGACTCACTCCGAGCCGAATCGCCACGAAGAGCGGTCGCCGGCATGCCCCGTCCATGCACCAGCACGAAGAGCACGGGCAGGACGACGAGCGTGACGAGGGTCGCGGTCACGACGCCGCCGATCATGGGCGCGGCGATCCGACGCATCGTCTCCGACCCGGTTCCGGCCCCCCACATGATCGGCAGCAGTCCGAGCGCATCGGACGCGACGGTCATCAACAGAGGCCTCGCCCGGCGCGTCGCCCCTTCGACGACCGCTCGCCGAAGCGCAGCCCGGCTATCCAGCAGGCCCGCCTGCAGCGCGCGCTCGCGTGCCTGATTCAGGAAGAGCAGCATGATCACTCCGGTCTCCGCCGTCAGACCCGCGAGCGCCAGGAAGCCCGCGTAGACCGCCACGCTGAATGGATAGCCGAGCGCGAAGAGCACCACGACGCCGCCGACCATCGCAAAGGGCAGGCCGGCCATCACCAGCAGCACGTCGGTGACGCGTCGAAAATTCAGATAGAGCAGCAGGAAGATCAGCCCCAGCGTCACCGGCGCGATCAAAGCGAGCCTCCGCTGCGCGCGATCGAGCGCTTCGTATTGGCCGCTGAACGACAACGTCACACCCGGGGGCAGCTCGACCTCCCGAGCGAGAGCCTCCCTCGCGCGCTCGACATAACGGCCGACATCACGATCGACGAGATCGACGTAGATCCAGGCGTTCGGGCGCCCGCCTTCGGTCTTGATCACCGAGGGTCCCTTCGCGAACTCGATCGTCGCGAGCTGCGCGAGCGGAACGAGCGCTCCGCCCGGCGTCGGGATCAACACGCGTCCGAGCGCGCCGACGTCTTCTCGGAGCTCGCGCTGGTAGCGAAGGTTGATCGGATAGCGTTCCAGCCCCTCGACGGCCTGAGTGATATTCGAGCCGCCGACCGCCGTCTGCAGGACGTCCTGTACGTCGCCGACCGTGAGGCCATGGCGTGCGATGCGATCGCGATCGATCCCGATGTCGAGATAGTTGCCCCCGACGACCCGCTCCGCGTAGACGCTCGCCGTCCCCGGCAGCGTCCGCAGCACCGACTCGATCTGGCGTCCCAGCTCTTCGAGCCGCTCGAGGTCGGGGCCCGAGAGCTTGAGACCGAGGGGAGTCTTGATGCCCGTCGACAGCATGTCGATGCGCGTCCTGATGGGCATCGTCCAGGCATTCGTCACGCCGGGGAAACGGATCAGGCCGTCGAGCTCGGCGATCAGCTGGTCGGTCGTCATACCCGCTCGCCACTCGCTGCGGGGCTTGAGCAGGATGGTCGTCTCGATCATCGAGAGCGGCGCCGGGTCCGTCGGGGTGTCGGCGCGCCCGACCTTCCCGAAGACGCGCTCGACCTCGGGCACCGTGGCGATCAAGCGGTCGGTCTGCTGCAGCAGCTCGCGCGCCTTCGTGATCGAGATGCCGGGCAGGGTGGTCGGCATGTAGAGCAGGTCGCCCTCGTCGAGAGGCGGCATGAACTCGCTGCCGATCTGCTTGTAGGGGTAGAGGCTCGCGATCCCGAGCCCGAGCAGGACGATGAGCACGAGCCAACGATGACGCAGGGCGCCTTCGAGCAGCGGTCGATAGAGCCGCAAGACCGCGCGATTGAGCGGATTCTCGTGCTCGGTACGGATTCGCCCGCGCACGAGCCAGACCATCAGCGCGGGGACGACCGTGATCGAGAGCAGCGCCGCGCCGGCCATCGCGTAGGTCTTGGTGAAGGCCAGCGGCTTGAAGAGCCGACCTTCCTGGGCCTCGAGCGCGAAGATCGGCAGGAACGAGACGGTGATGATCAGGAGCGAGAAGAACAGCGAGGGTCCGACCTCGACGGCGGCCTCGATCAGCACCTCGTTGCGCGGACGCTGGCCGCCGTCTCGCTCGAGATGCTTGTGGGCATTCTCGACCATCACGATCCCGGCATCGATCATGGTCCCCATGGCGATCGCAATCCCGCCGAGCGACATGATGTTGGCGTCGATGCCCTGGTGGAACATCACGATGAAGGCGGTCAGCATGCCGAGGGGCAGCAGCAGGATCGCCACCAGCGCGCTGCGCGCGTGGGCGAGAAAGACGAAGCAGACGAGGGCGACGATCAGCCCCTGCTCGAAGAGCTTCTCGCGCAGATTCGCGACGGCTCGCTCGATCAGCGGCGCGCGATCGTAGACGGGGACGATCTCGACGCCCGCCGGCAGCGTCTCGGCGAGAGCCGCGAGCTCGCGCTTCACCCGGCGAATGGTCTCGAGCGCATTTCCGCCGAAACGCATGACCACGATGCCGGCGGCCACCTCTCCCTCGCCGTCGAGCTCGGCGAGCCCACGCCGGAGCTCCGGACCGACGGAGACCGAGGCGACGCTGCCGAGCAGGATCGGCGTGCCCGCCTCGTTCGCGCCGACCGCGATGCGCTCGAGATCCGCGATCGACTGCACGTAGCCGCCGCGCGCGCACCATGAACTCGGTCTCCGCCTGCTCGATCAGCCGGCCGCCGATGTCGGCGTTGCTGCGCGTGATGGCGCGCCGAAGCGACGCCAGCGAGATGCCCGCTGCGGCCAGCTGATTGGGATCGACCTCGATCTGGAACTGCCGCACGTGCCCGCCGATGCTGGCGACCTCGGCGACGCCGGGCACGGCCTGCAGCGCATAACGCAGATGCCAATCCTGGATCGAACGGAGCTCCGACAGGTCGTGGGCGCCGCTGCGGTCGACCAACGCATACTCGTAGATCCAGCCGACCCCCGTCGCATCCGGACCGAGCGTGGGGGACACGCCCGCCGGAAGCCGGCCCGAGACCACGCTCAGCGATTCGAGCACCCGGCTACGCGCCCAGTAGAGGTCGGTGCCCTCCTCGAAGAGCACGTAGACGAAGGAGGTCCCGAAGAACGAGTAGCCGCGCACGACGCGCACGGACGCGACCCCGAGCATGGCGGTCGAGAGGGGATAGGTCACCTGGTCTTCGACGACCTGTGGTGCCTGGCCGGGGTAGTCGGTCGACACGATCACCTGCACGTCGGACAGGTCCGGGATCGCGTCGAGCGGCGTGTGGAGCAGGGCGTAGCCACCCCAGGCCAACAGGCCGATGACGCCTAGCAGGACCAGGATCGGGTTCCGCGCGGATGCTTCGACGATGCGGTTGAGCATGGCGTCTACTCCTCTCCCATTCCCATGGCCGAATGGTCGTGGGCCATCGTGGGCTTCGGAGCGACAGGGGCGTCGCGCGGAGCATCCGTGCTGGGCGAGTCGGACGAGGCGGATAGCAGCTTGTCGCGCGCCTCCCGCAGATTGCTCTCCGAATCGATCAGGAATTGCCCCGACAGCACGACCCGTTCGCCCTCGCGCAGGCCGGCGAGGATCTCCAGCCCCGCGTCTCCGGCGTCGAGCCCGACCCCGACCTCACGCGACTCGAAGCGTCCCTCGCCGAGGGCCACGATGGCGATCGTCCGAGCCCCCGAGTGGATCACCGCCTCCGGTGGAACCGCCAGCACTCCGGCCCGGGTGGCGCCCTGGATCACGGCATTGCCGAACATCCCGGGCTTCAATCGCCCGTCGGCGTTTTCGATCTCGAGCCTCACCTCCACCGTGCGGGTCTCGGGATCGAGGAACGGGGCGATGTAGGTGAGCTCGCCCGACAGAGGCTCACCCGGCTGGTAGCTGAGCTCGACGGCAGCACTCTGTCCCAGCTCGAGCCACGGGAGCTCGTACTCGTAGACGTCGGCCAACACCCAGACGCGCGACAGGTCGGCGATCGTGTAGAGATTCGTGTTGGGCCGAAGCTCCATCCCCGAGCGCACCCCGAGATGGGTGATCACGCCGGTGGCCGGCGCGTAGAGGGTCAGCGTTCGTTCGACCTGGCCCGTGCGGAGCAGCCGCTCGATGTCCCGCTGCGGGACGTCCCAGAGCGCCAGACGCCGTCGGGTCGCCTCGTAGAGCGACGTGCCTCCGCCGCGCACCTCGTCGAAGGGGCTGGCCTCGGTCGCCTCCCGATAGCGCGCCGCCAGCAGAAGCTCTTCCTGGGTCGCTACGAGCTCGGGCGAGTAGAGACGCATCAACGGCTCGTCCCGCACGACGCGCTGCCCGACGAACTCGACGAAGAGCTCCTCGACCCAGCCCTGGACCTTCGAGTGCACGTGCACGACGCGACGCTCGTCGTAGGCGACGCGGCCGACCGCCCGCACGACCTTCGACAGATCCCGGCGCACGACCGGCGCCGTGCGGACGCCCATGTTCTGGATCGTCGCGGCGTCGATCACGATCGCCGAATCGGAACCCTTCGCCGCGGCCGCGCGGCACTCGGGAACGAGATCCATGCCCATCGGCGATTGACCGGGCGCATCGCGCACGTAGCTCGGATCCATCGGCGCCTTCCAGTAGAGCGGACGGCTGCCGTCGGGACAGAGCTCGGCCGACGAGGCGATGGGCGCAGGAGCCCTCCCGGTCGAACGCGCCGCGAAGAAGCCGCTTCCCCACCAGCCGAGGGCGGCGGCCAGAGCCACGGTGAAGAGCCAGAGTGCGAGACGAGTGCGCTTCATCGGATCTTCTCCCCCGCTGCCGACTCGAGGGCAGCGAATGCGCGATGCTGGTCGGCCCGGGCGCGAGCCAGCCGAAGCTCCGCATCGAAGAGTCGGACTTGACTGTCGAGCACGCTCAGGAACTCGACGCGTCCGACCTCGTAGGCCGAGCGGCTCGATTCGAGCGACTGCCGAGCCTGCGGGACGAGACCGGTCTCGAGCAGGACTTCTTCCGCCGCCGCTCGCGTCAGCTCGGCATGCGCACGACGCGTTCGCGCCTCGAGCGCCGCGCGCGTCCCCCGCAGCTCTGCTTCCGCGCGGCGCAGCCATGCCCGCTGCTCCGCGACCCTGGATCGCCACTTCGAGCGATCGACGGGCAGCCGGACGGTGAGGCCGGCCGAGACGAAGTCGTCTCCGCGCACGGGATCGCCTTCGACGTTCGACCGAATGCGATAGCCGATGCCGAGATCGACATCGGGCAGCCCCTCGAGCTCGGCCACCTTGATCTGCAGCCGGGCCTGCTCGACGCGCTCCGCCGCCGCGAGCAGCTGTGGGCTGCTTTGTTGCAGGCCCGCAAGGGTCTCGTCGAGCGGGGGCAGCCCCGAGGTGCCCGACAGCGGATCGGTCTCGGAGAAGGTCACGGAAGGCGGGAGGTCGAGCAGCGCTGCGAGCTCGGCCTCCGCGCGAGACACGGCCTCGACTCGGCGCAGCCGCTCCTGCAGCAGCGCCGTCAGCTCGACGTGCGCACGCAGGACGTCCTGCTGCAGCCCGCTGCCCACGCGGTACAGGGACTCCGCCGTCGCCGAGAGCTGGCGGAGCAGCTCGATGTTGCGACGCGTGATCTCGAGGGCCTGCTGCGCGAAGGCGAGCTCGGCCCAGGCCACCTCGACGGCCGATTCGATCTCGAATCGACGATCCTCGGCGTGCAGACGGGCCGCCTCGGCGCCTCGGCGCGCGGCCTCCGACCGATTCGAGAGCAGGCCGGGCAGCGGCAGCTTCTGCCGGATCCCGAGCTGATGACCGGACAGTGGCGTCGAGTCGAAATCGAAATCGCCCGTCGGCAGATTGCTCGCGTCGTAGGAGATACGCGGGTCCTCGAGGGCGCCCGCTGGTCCCACGCGATGCCTCGCGGCGTCAGCACTCGCGTGTGCCGACGCCAGGGCAGGGTTCTCCTGGTCAGCGCGCTCGAGGCACCACTCGAGCGAGAGCGGGCTGGGCATCGTGAACGAGTCGGCCGGCTCGGCCAGAGCGTCGCGGCTCGCCCCGGCCAGCAGCATCGAGCAGACCAGCGCGTACGCGGCGCATACGACTGGGGCTCCCCGGACGGGGGCCCCGAAAAGACAGCGATCCATGTTGATTCCCCTGAAGTCTCGTGTGGGCCGCGCACTCGCGCGCGGGCGCTCCGGCGCGCAACCCACGCGCGCCGGGACTCGAGAATCAGGGAATCAGAGGATCAGGCTGGACTTTCGCAGCAGCAGGTCGGGCGGCGGAAGATCGGCCTCGCGCAGTCGCAAGCGTGCGGCGGTGGGGGTCGCGGGGGGCAGATCGAGCAGACGCTGCGCGGGCGCGACGAGCTCGCGCGTCACGTCCTGGGCCACCAATGACGTCAGATCGGTCCCGTCGACCAGCGCGGCCTGGGTGTCCTCGCAGACGCAATCCGTCTCCGGTTCCGGGGCGTTCTTCGGATTGCCGGGCGCGGAGTCTTCCGCGACGGCCTGCGCCATTCCGTGGCACGGGCTGCCCGCCATCGCCCCGGCATCCGGCGTCCGCGCTGCAGGCGTCGGCTCGCTCGGGCGGGCCGCGATCTCGATCGCGAGCGGTGCGTCCGCGCCCCCCGGCATCGAGGTCTCGAGACAGGCCAGCGCGCAGAGCGGCGACTGCAGCAGGCCGATCATGGCCAGAAGCGCTCGGAAAACCGTCTTTTGCCTCGACAACTTCAAGTCGATTCTGCCTTATGGTGGCCGCTCGGGAAGCGTCCGGAGAGCCTTCGATCGAAGCGATTCAGGGGTGATGACCCGTCATCGGCCGATCCCGCCGAGCCACTTGAGGACCGCTCGCCCGTTCGAGGCTAGGCGCGCCGCACGGCCGCCGCAAACGCCCGAAGCCGTCGCGAGACAGGCCGTGCGCGAGACCCTACGCTCCGCCCGGCCGCTCCGGCCTGTAGGAACCCTGCGATGATCACCGCCCCCGTCCGCCCCGCGCTCCTCGACACCCTGACCGAATTTCCGCGCGCGGGACTCGAAGCGACCCGACTCGCCTTCGAGACGCCGCGTCTGCTCGACGGGCTGCCCCGCGGCGACGGGCATCCCGTCCTGGTGCTGCCGGCGTATGGCCTCGGAGACGCCGGCATGCTCCCGCTCCGCCGCTTCCTGGCCGCGCTCGGGTATCGTGCGATCGCCTCCGAGATGGGGCTCAACCTCGATCAGGGAGAGCTGCGCATTCGCCGCGTCGAGGACGCGGCGCGCTTTCGGCGCGTCCAGAGCGAGCGGGTGGTCGAACGCGCCCGGCAGATCCACGCCGACACGGGGCGACGCCCGAGCCTGGTCGGCTGGAGCATGGGCGGACTCTTCGCCTTCGACGCGGCGCGCCGAGCTCCGGAATCCGTCCGGCAGACCGTGACCCTGGGCTCGCCCTTCGGTGACCCGCGAGGCACCTCGCTGTGGGGCGTGATGCGTCGACTGAGCCGCAGTGACGTCCCCGTCGAGGAGCAGGATTTCAACGCCTGGCTCGTCCCCGTCCCGAGATCCGAGGGGAGCGAGGTCGCCCCCGTGACCATCCTGTTCAGCGCACGCGACGGCATCGTGAGCGAGCAGGCCGCGAAGATCGATCGCGCCGCCACGTCTGGCTCCGGTCCCAGCGACCTGGCCGGCGTCCGCTACGAACGCATCGACTCGAGCCATCTCGGCTTCGCGCTGAACGTGGAGGCCTATCGCGCTCTGGCCCGAGCGCTCTGCAACGCCCCCGCCGAGCGGCGCGACTAGCCGCTCCCGGCAGGCCGCTCGCGCCGCATGAGCGGCGTCCCACGGAATCATGCTCCGACGCCTCTGCGATCTCCTCCCGCAGTCGTGACGCGACATTCCTCCGCTAGGCTGTCGCCGCGTCGCCGGCCTCCACGCCGAGTGCCCGACGCGAAGGGAGAGGCAGACGCGATGGATCTCGAGAACAAGACGGCCGTCGTCGTGGGGGGTGCCAGCGGCATCGGGCGGGCGACCGCGCTCGAATACGCGCGACGAGGCTGCGATCTCGTGCTCGCCGACATCCACGAAGAGCGACTCGCCAGGGTCGTCGATGAGGTGACAGCACTCGGCCGCCGTGCGATCGGTCGGCGCTGCGACGTCACGCAGGATGCCGACATCGAGGCGCTGCGAGACGCGGCCTTCGAGGCCTTCCCCGTGATCGACGTGCTCACCAACAGTGCCGGTGCGTCGCTGCTCGGGGCGGTCGAGAAGATCGAGCTCGATCAGTGGCAGTGGCAGCTCGAGGTGAACCTGCTCGGCGTGATCCGTGCCTGCAAGGCGTTCATGCCCCACATGATCGAAAGGCGCGCGGGCGCGATCGTGAACGTGGCCTCCGTCGCCGGGCTCTACGCGTACAGCTACGACGCCGTACCCTACGTGACCTCGAAATTCGGTTGCGTCGGATACAGCGAGGGGCTGGCGGTCTATCTGCGTCCGCGCGGCATCCACGTCTCGGTCGTCTGTCCGGGGCTGGTGACGACGAATCTCGGCGAGAACGCCCGTATCCTGGGCGTCGAGGATCCGATGAGCTTCATCCATTTCCCCGAACACATGCAGCGGCCGATCGAGCCCGAGGAGGTCGGGACGATCATCGCCGACGGACTCGAGGCGGAGCGCTTCATGATCCTGACCCATCCCGAAGACGCCGAGGTGATCCGCGCGCGGCGCGAGGACTACGACCTCGCGATCGCCCGACAGGCCGAGACCTCGCCCGATCCCTTCAAGGGCCGCTGACGCGACCCAGCCCGGAGCCAGAACCGATGGATCCTCTGCAGCGACTCGTCGACATCGAAGCCATCAAGCAGCTGAAGGCGCGCTATCAGCGCGGCGTCGACACCAAGGACTGGGCGCTGCTGACCAGTGTCTTCGCGCCCGACGCCCATAGCGAGTACAGCGGTGGCAAATACGCCTTCGAAGGCCGTGAGGCGATCGTCGGATTCCTGCGGACCTCGATGGGAGATCCCGCGATTCAATCGATGCATCACGCGCATACGCCGGAAATCGAGATCACGAGCGAGTCGACGGCTCGCGGGACCTGGTATCTCGAAGACTTCGTGCTGAGTGCGCTCCCGAGCGATTGGGCGCCGGACGGAACGGTGATGCATGGGACCGGGATCTATCACGACGAATACGTGAAGCAGGACGGCGAGTGGCTGATCGCCTCGACGGGCTACGAGCGGATCTTCGAGGACCTGCAGCCTCGGGGCCACGGAGCCCGCCTGCGAACCCGCTGGGACCAGCCGGGAAAATGACGAAGAGCCGGCGACGCAGAGGAGCGCGAGGATGAGCTTCGATGTCTCGGGCGAGCCGATCCACACGCGCTGTCTGGCCGTCGTCTTCAGCCAGGGCGAGGGCGACTCGGTCGGATTCCGTGCCGATATCCTCGACCTTCGAAAGGGCGGGCTGATGGCGCTGGCCGGTCGCATCACGATGGCCGGGATCATCCATAAGATGGAGCTGCACGGCGCCTTCGATGCGAGCACCGGCGAGCTCGAGCGGCTTTCGTGGAATCAGTCACACGTGATGCACGAGCCCAATGCTGCAAGCCGCGGCGAGTGCTGCCGCGATCCGATGGATCGACTCGGCGCGCTCGTGGGAACGCGGCTCGGAGACGGCTTCGTGGCCGACCTGAAGCGAAGCTTCGGAGGGCCTCTCGGTTGCACGCACGTGAACACGCTCTTCCAGGAGCTCAGCGCGTTCGTCTCGCGCTTCAAGGCGCGTCGCGAAGAGGCCGGCGTCGACCGGGAGCGCCATCGGGTCGGCGAAAGGCTGGCGTCGCGCAGCCTCTTCTTCGATGCCTTCTTCTCGGAAGATCACGCGCAGACGACGGCGCTCTCCGTTCGACTCGCCGATCTCTTCTACGCACCGCTCGACCAGCAGGGAAGCGAGGTGCTCGCCGAGCACATCGAGGTCCGGCTGCGCGCCGAGGTCGAGCTGGCGGGCTGGCGGATCCGCACGCTCGAGGCGCGAGAGCGCGCGCGGCGGGGACCGAGCTGTGAGGCGGCGCCCTGGCGGGATCGCAGCGGCGATCTGGACGGGTTCACCGATCAGTCGCTCGGTGGGGGGATGGCGAAGCGCTGTCTCGAGCGGTTCGGAGGACGTCCGGGAGACGCGCGCCTGCTCTCCGCGCTGCTCGGACTGGGACCCGGCATGACCCAGGTGGGGGCCGCTGTCTCCGACACGCTGGCCCCGGCGACGCGCGCCCGGCCCGCTGGTGCAGG
>CAVORA010000029.1:0-72500 GCA_963698485.1 uncultured delta proteobacterium
GCGGGGACCGTGCTGATCGCGCCGGGTGGTCGACACCTCGAGCTGGCGTCTCGGGCCGGAGATCTCGTCACGACGATCTCCGACGACGTGCCCCCGGAGAAGTACACGCCGTCGGTGGATCGCTTGTTCGGCTCTGCGGCAAAGCATTGTGGCGAGCGGCTGCTCGCCGTGGTCCTGACGGGCATGGGTGACGACGGCCTGGCGGGCGCGATTCAAGTGAACCAGGCCAACGGACGAGTGATTGCGGAGTCGGAGGAGACGGCCGTGATCTTCGGGATGCCGAATCAGGTGGCGGCAGCGGGTGTCGCGGACGAGGTGTTGCCCCTCGGCGAGGTACCCGGCGCGGTGCAACGCTGGATCGGCGAGATGCGGGGCGCGATCTCGAGGGGCCGGGGACGATCATGAGTGACTCGGACGAGCAGTCGGGAATCGATCGGGGTGAGGCCGTCCTCGCGATCTTCCAGCGCGGCGCCGAGTTCACCCGCCAGATCCTCGACGAGAATACGCGCTTGCGGCGGGAGCTGGCGGCCCTGCAGACCCGTCAGGGACAGGCGGCGCAGAGCGACGTCGAGTGGGACAAGCTGCGCCAGGAGCTGATCGCGAAGATCGATCTGCTCGAGTGCGAGAAGGAGCAGATGCTCGAGCAGATCCGCCAGGTCGAGGGCGAGAACATGCACTTCGCCGAACGCTATCTCGAAGTCGAAGAAGAGAACAACAACCTCGCGAATCTGTACGTCGCCAGCTATCAGCTCCACTCCACGCTGGATCCCAGCGAAGTCGTGAAGGTGATCCTCGAGATCGTGATCAACCTGATCGGGGCGGAGGTCTTCGCGGTCTACGTGTGTGAGGACGGAAGCGATGAGATCGGACCAGTCGCTTGCGAGGGCGCGCCGCTCTCGGCCTTTCCGATCCTTCGCGTCGGCGAAGGACTGGTCGGTCGCAGCATCTCGGGCGGGCAAGTCGAGGTCTCTGACCCGGGCGTCACCCCGGTCTCGCCGGCGTCCGGAGGCGAACCGATCGTCTCGATCCCCCTTCGCGTCGACGATCGCCCCATCGGTGCCATCGTGATCTACCAGCTGCTCCAGCAGAAGGACGGTTTCTCCGCGCTCGACCACGAGCTGTTCACCCTGCTCGCAGGCCATGCCGCCACCGCGATCTTCGCCGCGCGGCTCCATGCACAATCCGAACGGAAGCTGAACACCATCCAGGGGTTCATCGATCTGTTGACGAAATGAGAGCCGCTCTGCCCCGGGCGGGGCGGGCACTCGATCGAAGTAGACAACGAGGTAGTCGACATGGCGGGTCAGCGTATTCTGATCGTCGAAGATAGTCCCACGATGAGGCAGCTCCTGGTCTTCGCGCTCAAGCGGATGAAGGATGTCGAGATCGTGGAAGCCAGCGACGGTATGGACGGACTTCGAAAGGTCACCAGCGATCGCTTCGACCTCGCCTTCGTCGACATCAACATGCCGGTCATGGACGGACTGAAGCTCATCAACCTGATCCGGTCGGAGTCGGAGCTCGCGGACATGCCGATCTGCGTGATCACGACCGAGGGAGCGAAGGACGATCGCGAGCGCGCGATCTCGCTCGGCGCGAACGAGTATCTCACCAAGCCGATCCAGGCGAACAAAGTGCTGGCGATCGCTCGCAGTCTGCTCAAGCAGCAGGATTGATCGGCGCTCGTCCGGGGCATCGCGTTCGATCGGGCTCCCCGGCGCTCGCCATGCTATCGGTGTTCCATGGTGCGCCGCGCGAGAACTCCCTGCCTGATCGTCTTGTTCGGCTGGCTGCTGCTGGCGACGGCCGGCTGCGGCTATCGGAACGCTCTGGCGGGCGGGACATCGCCGGCCCGCGGCGAAGGCGGGAGCTCGACGCCGCGGATGCGCGTGGCGGTGCTCGAGATCGCGAACGACTCCCCCGAGCCCTGGCTCGATCGCATCGTCGGGAGCGCGCTCCGTCGCGAGATGGCCGCCCGGGCTGGCTTCGATCTGGTCGGCGACCCCGCGCAGGCAGACCTGCGGCTGCGCGGTCGCATTCGCCCCCTCGTGACGATCAGCAGCAGCTTCTCGACCTTCGTGGCGGCGCTCGAGTATGCGGTCACGATGCAGCTCGATCTCGAGGTCGTGCGAGAGACCGGCACGGTCGTCTCGCTCGATCCGGCCACGCTTTCGGAGACCGAGCTCTACCTGGCGAGCGAAGACATCGAGGTCACGCGCACCAATCGACTCGAGGCGTTGCGTCATCTCTCGGACGTGCTCGCCTCGAGGGCCGCCGATTCGATCGAGCTGATGTCCTCTCCGATTCCCTCCGAGGCTGCCGCCCGGGACCAGGGAGCGCGCCCGGAGGCGGGCTCGCACTTGGGGAGCGAGGGATGAACGTCGCCGCGATGCTGACGGAGCTCGCAGAGGGCAGCATTCGACCCGCCTATCTGTTGGCCGGGGCCGAGCCGCTGCTGCGCGACGATGCGCTCGAGGCGATCGAGGCCGCGGTGCTGGGCGGCGGGCCGCGGGACTTCAATCTCGACCGGCTCGAGGTGGGAAAGGTCGCGCCTGGCCGTCTCGAGGAGGCACTCGACAGTCTGCCGATCATGTCCGATCGAAGACTGGTCGTGCTGCGCGAGCCCGAAGGCCGCGGTGGCAAGCTCGACGCGGCCTGGGGCAGCGTGATCGAGTCATGGCTCGCTCGGGTCGAAGAGCCGACGGCGAGCGTGCTGGTGATCGCCTGCGCCAAGGTCGACAAGCGCAACAAATGGGTGAAGGCCTTTCGCAATCCGGCGGCGCTCGTCGAATGTGAAGCGCCCAGGAAGGCGCGGGACCTGGCCGAGTTCCTGGCCGGGGAGGCCCGTCGCCAGGGCGTCGAGCTCGAGCCGGCGGCTGCCTCGCTGCTGGCGGATCGCGTCGGGCCTCAGCTGCTGCTGCTACGCCAGGAGATCGAGAAGGCTTCGCTGCTGGCCGGACCGGGTGAGGCGGTCACTCGCAAGCACGTCGAGCTCGCGGTCTCGGCGGTGGCGGAAGAACCGATCTGGGATCTGACGGATGCGATCGGGCAGGGGAGGGTGACCGACGCGGTCGAACTACTGTCCCGGCTGCTGGTACAGGGGGCTGCTCCGCCGGCGATTCTCGGCGCGCTGGCCTCGCATTTCCGTCGGCTGGTTCGAGTGGGCCATGGCGAATCGGTCGGCGGACCGCCCTTCGTCGTACGCAAGCTCGAGCAGCAGGCGCGGCGGTACTCGGCTCGCCGGCTCGTGACCTGCCTGCGAGCGATTCATCGAGCGGACGTCGAGCTGAAGGGCGGAAGCGTCATGCGCCCGGAGCGAGCCCTCGAGCAGCTCGTGCTGGGGCTGGCTGGCTAGCCGGAGCCGGCGCGCTGGGCGCGAATCGCCGCTAGGAAGCCTGCCCGACCGAGTGCAGCGCGCGGGCGAGTCGGCCGACGCTGCGGTCCGCGCGCGTTCGCGGAATGACGCCCTTGCTGGCTGCGCGGCGGATCTCGCGCTCGGCGACCTTGAAGGCGTCGGCGGCCTTGGCGGCATCGCCGGAGTCGAGCGCCTCACGACAGCGCTTCACCATCGTTCGCATCTGGGTGCGGATGTGCTGGTTGCGCTTGCGGCGGGTTTCGGACTGGCGGATTCGCTTGAGGGCGGATTTGTGGTTGGCCAAGGCGGCCTCTCCTTACTGATGGGCGCGGCAGCATACTCGGGGACGGGTCGATCGTCGAGAGCGTCGACGGATTGAATCCGGGCGGATGATCGGCCCCTCGGGAAAGCCTTCAGCAGGCTCTGCGATCGACCGATATCGGGAACCGAATCCATGCGTTGGGAAGGAGTTTCGGTTGCCCCGTCGCCGGTTGCTTGCACTTTCGATCCTCGTTCTGCTCGGCCTCTCGATCCCCGTCGCCGCGGGTGCCGAGCCGTCGCCTGCCGCCGTCGAGTCGGTCGTGGCCCCGGGTGGGGGCAGCGATCCTCTCGACGATCCCTGGCTCGCCGAGGAGGGGCCCGCCGTTCCCGTCAGTCAGGAGATTCCGCGCGAGCGCGTCGAGTCGGCCTGGGCGGAAGCGCCGGCTCGGCCCCATGCGCGGTCGGCCGCGCTGGTTCGAGAGCGTCTCGAGGTGGGGCTCGGCGACCTGCTCGCACCGGCCGCGGTGATCGCTTCGCATCAGAGCGATGCCGAGCCCACGCTGTATACGTCGATGGCCCGGGACCTTGCGCCCGGATTGCCCAGCATCCAGACCCAACATGCGATCGCCCTCTGGCGGGCCGGCGATGTCGGGACCTCGATCCTCACCCTCGGCAAGGCCTTCTGGGCGACGGTCGTCAGCCTGCCGGCCCAGCTGTGGCTGCTCGAGAATTTCGCCGAGCTGCTGCTGGTGGTCGTGCTCTGCGCGTCGATGGCCTTCGTGCTGCTGGCCGCGATCCAGGTCTTTTCGCATGCCGCCCACGACTTCGGTGACGTCTTCAGCAACCGCATGCCCGCCTTTGCTCGTTTCGGGGCACTCGCCGCGGTGGTGGTCGCTCCGCTCCTGCTCGGCGAGGGATTGTTGGGCCTCGTGCTGGCGCTCTTCACGATCGCGTTCGCCTACGGCAGCTCCCGCCAACGGAATGCGTTGATGATTTCGGCGGTGCTGCTGCTGATCGGTCTGTATCCGCTCGCTCAGGTCGTGCGCGTCACGACCGGGCTGCTCGATCGCGACCCGGTTCTGCGCAGCACGCTGTCGGTGCTCAACGGGACCGAGAACCAGGCGGACGTCGAGCGGCTGGAGTCTGCCTTCGACGGCGATCTGATCGCCGCGCACGCACTCGCCTATCGCGCCCGCCGCTACGGACTCGAGGAACGCTCGCGGGAGCTGCTCGAATCGATCGCCGCCCGCGTGCCCGATGACCCGGTCGCGCTCGCGAATCTCGGAAATA
This sequence comes from uncultured delta proteobacterium, assembly GCA_963698485.1. Taxonomy (GTDB): domain Bacteria; phylum Myxococcota_A; class UBA9160; order UBA9160; family UBA4427; genus UBA4427. Next base: position 4,907 of record CAVORA010000029.1, read on the forward strand.
TCGAGAAACGGCGCGGAGACACGGCCGCGGCCATCGATCTCTACGAGCAGGCCGCCGAGCAGATCGATTCGCCGACGCTGCTCTTCAATCTGAGCCAGGCTTATGCCACGACGTTCCGCATGGAGGAGTACGAAACGACGTTGGTCCGCGCCCAGGGTCTGGACGACCAGGAAGTTGCCGCGCTCTCGAATCTCGACGATGCGGAGCTGGTTGCCGATCTGGGCTTTCCGTTCTCGCTGATCCAGGATCGTCTGCGCCCGCAGGTGCTCTCGGCGCGTTACGACGCACGCGCCCTGGCCGCGATCGCGCCCGGCTGGCTCGGTCAGTCCTGGCCGCTTACGGCCGGCGCCTTTGCGCTGGTCATGCTGCTCTCGCATCTGTTCGCGAACCGCTGGGATCACGCCAGCCAATGCGCTCGGTGTGGTCATCGCATCTGCACGCGTTGTGAAGAGACGGTCTGGAGCGAGGAGCTCTGCGAGGACTGCCACCACCTCTTCCAGAATGCCGCGGCCACGGATCCCTCGCTTCGGATGGCGCGATTGCAGTCCCTGTCCGAGCGCGAGAGCCGTTTCGATCGGCTCTGGCTGGCGCTCTCGCTGCTGGTTCCGGGGATGGCCGGCTTCGCGGCCCGAAGACCGGATTTCGCGATCTTCGGGCTGCTGCTCTTCTGCTGGGCGGCCGCCTGGGTCACCTGGCCTTCCGGGATCCAGGCAGATCCGATGCTGATGGGGGAGGCCGCGGCCTTGACCTTCGCCGTGCCCGGTGTGCTCGCAGTGCTGGCCTATGCCGGCGTCGTGCTGGTCAGTCTCATGATGCGCAAGAGTCGTTAGGGGGAAGTATGTCTGTTGCGCTACACGGCAATCTGCGGGATTTCGGAATCGCCGAGGTCTTCCAGCTGATCGGACAGCAGCGAAAGACCGGGACCCTGGTCGTCGGAGAGGGCGAGGATGCGATCTTCCTGGCCTTCGACAACGGTCGCGTCGTTCGCGGGGGGCCGATTGGCACGCGGCTCGCTCGCGAGCCGCTGGGGCCGCAGCTCGTTCGATCGGGCTACCTGACCCGCGATCAGCTTGGCGATCTGCAGCTGGAGAGTGAACGGTCGGCGCGACCGCTCTCGGATCTGTTGCTCGCCACCGGCTTGATCGAGGCGGATACTCTCGAGCAGATGCAGCATCTCCTCACCAAGGAGACCGTCTTCGACGTGATGCGGCGAACCGGGGGAGATTTCAATTTCACCGCCGAGCCGGTGGCCCACGACACGAAGCCCGAGAACCTGCTCGGCGCCGAACAGATCCTGATGGATGGTCTGCGCATGCTCGACGAGTGGCAGACCTTCTCGAGCATCGTTCCGTCCGAGGACATGATCTTTCGCCGGATCGGGAATCTCGCGACGGCGCGGGCAGTGACCAAGGGCGACGCAGATGCCCGGCTCGGGAACGTCGAGCGTGTGCTGCAGCTGGTGGATGGGCGTCTCAGCGTCCGTCGCATCGTCGACCTCTCCCGGATCGGGACCTTCGAGGCGACGCGCGCCCTGGCCGAGCTGCGCCAGGCGGGTGTGATCGATGCCGTGGCTGTCTCGAAGAAGAAGGCGCCACGGGCGTCGCTCGGGGCGCGGCGGCGGCGGCCGATCCTGCCCATGCTGCGGGCCGCGCTGGCCACCGCGCTGCCGCTCGCCGCCCTGGGCTATCTCGCGATGACGTCTCTCGAGCGGGCGACGCCCACCGGCGGATTGCCGGGCTCGGCGCTTCCGGCCCGATCGGTCGAGCAGTTCGGAGGTCGCTACGAGGCCGAGCTGATCCGAAATCGGCTCGAGACCCATTTCTTCGAGACCGGTCGTTATCCCGCCCGGCTCGAGGAGCTGCTCGCCTCCGACTCCGGATGGCTCGAGTCGTTGGCTCCCTCGCGACTCGGCGACTATTATTATCGGGTTCGGGGCGACGACGTCGTCCTGCTCGCGCCCATCGACTGACGCAGCGCCATCTTGCTCGGGTCGTTTCTGTGTGCTGCTCCCGACCCTGTCCCGATCCGAGGGCGGAGAAGGGTGGCCGGCAGGAGCTCCTGGGAACCGGAGAGCCCTGCACGAGGAGCTCCCACTGGCACGCGAAACCCACGATTCCGACGCTCTCCTGGCCGACGCATCTGAAGCCGAGACCAACCCGCAGACGGAGTCGGGGACGCGACCCGCGATCGTCGACGGAATCACGTTCGACGACAACGCGATGGCGATCGCGCTCTACGGGGACGGCGAGCAGACGCTTCGGCTGCTCGAGCGCTCGATCGGGGTGCGCATCGACGCCCGCGGAAACGAGATCCAGTTCGAAGGCGAGCCGGACCGCGTCGCGCTGACGAGGCGGGTGCTCGAGGAGCTCTATACCCAGGTCGAGCGGGGACAAGCCGTTCGCAACGCGGACGTGCGTCACGTCATCCGGATGGTGAGCTCCGAGCCGGGCCTCCAGCTGAGCGACGTCTACGAGAACATCCTGACGCGGGGCTCGCGCAAGGTCATCCGAGCGAAGAACCTCGCGCAGCGTCGTTATGTGGACCTGATCCGCAAGCACGACGTCGCGATTGCGATCGGGCCGGCGGGGACCGGCAAGACCTACCTGGCGATGGCGATGGCCGTGGCGGCGCTGCATCGCAAGGAAATGTCCCGGATCGTCCTCACGCGCCCGGCGGTCGAGGCCGGAGAACGTCTGGGCTTCCTGCCCGGCGACCTGGCGGAAAAGGTCGATCCCTACATGCGGCCCCTGTATGACGCGCTTCGGGACATGATGGACATGGAGAAGGCGCAGCGTCTGATCGAGAGCGGGACGATCGAGGTCGCCCCGTTGGCCTTCATGCGTGGCCGTACGCTGAACGATTCCTTCGTGATCCTCGACGAAGCGCAGAATACGACCGGCGAGCAGATGAAGATGTTCCTGACCCGTCTCGGAGAGAATTCGAAGGCGGTGATCACCGGCGACGTCACCCAGGTAGATCTGCCCTCCGGCACGGAGAGCGGCTTGAGCGAGGCGACCCGGGTCCTGCAGTCGGTGCGAGGCATCGGATTCATGCGCTTCGAGGCGCGGGACGTGGTCCGGCATCCGCTGGTTCAATCGATCATCCAGGCCTACGAGCGAGCGGGCAAGACGTCCGCCTCCGGGCGCCCGACCGGCGCATCGCCCGCGGGCGATTCCGAATCGGGGCGGGGCGAGCGATGAGCGTGATGATTTCCGGGCCGCCCGAGGCGGTCCGGGGATCGACGGTCGACGTGGAGAGGCTGCGCCGGCGCGCCCGATCCGTGCTGTCGGCGATCGGCCAGGCTCGCTCGGAGCTGTCCGTGGCGCTCGTCGACGACGAGCAGATCGCGCGCCTCAACGAGCAATGGCGCGACAAGCCGACGCCGACCGACGTGCTGTCGTTCTCGCTGGTGGAGGGAGACTTCGCGGATCATCGCGCGGGAATGCTCGGCGACGTGGTGATCAGCGTCGAGACGGCGGCCGCGCAGGCTGCCGCGCTCCATCGCGGCCTCGACGATCGGGTCGCCCGACTCTTGATCCACGGCGTGCTGCATCTGATCGGATACGATCACGAAGACGACGAGGAGGCGCGCGAGATGGCGCGCGAAGAGCGACGTGTCTGGCGGGCCCTGCCTTCGTGAGCGAGACCCGAATCGATGGGGAAGCGCCGATCGGCCTTCCAACGCCCCGCGCGAATCGCCGGGCGCTCGCGCTCTACGCCCTCCTGACCTTTCTGGCCTTCGGCCACGAGCTGCCTTTCGGCTGGAGCCTGGCGGGCTTCAGCTCCTTCGATTTCGGTCTGGTCTTCGCGTGGTTCGTGCCGGCGGCCTTGATCGTCGGCCTGGCGGGTCTACCGCCGCGTCGCGCGGCCCGGGTCGCTTTCTGGGCGAGCCTGCTCGCGCACACCGCCTTCTTCTACTGGTTCGTGGTCGTGACGGTCTTGTACGGGGGAATGCCCGTGCTCCTCGGCGTGCTCGCGCCCCTGGCGCCCGCGCTCTACGTCTCGCTCTTCACGGCGCTCTTCGGCTACTGCTGGGCGCGGGTCGACGCGCGGGCGGCGGTCGCGATTCCGCTGGGCGCGGCGTTGTGGGTGGCGGTCGACTGGGCTCGCGGGCATTTCCTCGGCGGCTTTCCCTGGGCCACGCTCGGCTATGCGCTGCATCTCGATCTTCCGTTGCTGGCCTGGACCCGCTGGGCGGGTGTCTATGGACTCTCGTTCGCGGCCGCCGCCGTGGGCATCGCATGCGGGCAGCTCTTTCTGGAGCGGAGCGTCCGCAGCCAGCGCAGGCTTGTCGTGACGATCGCCACGGTGCTCGCCCTGCATGCGACCGGCTACGCGATGATGTTCGGAGTCGAGTCCATGGAGGGATCGACCCCGATCCGGGTGGCCGCGATCCAGGGCAACATCGACCAGGGCGAGAAGTGGCAGTCCGATCGACGCGTGCGGATCCTCGCCACCTATCTTCGACTCAGCGAAGAGGCGGCCTCGCGGGTGCCCAAGCCCGACTGGATCGTCTGGCCGGAGACGGCGGTTCCGGGGCTGGTCGAGAACGACGCGGGGCTGCGATCGCGACTCGCGCTGCTCGCGCGCCGCTTCGACGTCTCGCTGGTGGTGGGCGGAATGGGAGTCGAGATCGACGAGCAGGCGCAGCGCTTCTCGGCCTTCTTCGACAGCGCCTTCCACTTCGAGCCGGACGGGCAGGTCAGGGACCGCTACGACAAGACGCATCTGGTGCCCTTCGGCGAGTTCGTCCCGCTCCGCGGCGTGCTCGGTCATTTCTTCCAGTCTCTTGCTCGCGGGCTCTCGTCGACCGACGTGACGGCGGGCGCGGCGCCGCGAAACATGCAGCTGCTCGGGCGCGAGACCGATGCGGCGCGGATCCCCGTCGGCGTCCCCATCTGCTACGAGCTGCTCTTTCCCCACCTGGTGCGAGAGTTCGGAGGGCAGGGGGCTCGGGCACTGCTCGCGATCACCAACGATGCCTGGTACGGTCGCACCGGAGCCCCCCACCAGTTTCTGGCGATGACGTCGCTGCGTGCAGCCGAGAACGGTCTGCCGACGGTGCGCGCCGCGAATACGGGGATTTCCGCCATCATCGATCCAAACGGGCGAGTCTCGCAGGCCGGTCCTCTCTTCGAAGAGGCGATCGTCGAGGGCGAGATCCGGCTGCCGACCGCAGCGACACGGCCGACGTTCTACGCGAGATACGGGGACGTCTTCGCCTGGCTCTGCCTGATCGGATCGATCGGCGGGCTCTTCTGGGCGCGGCAGGGGGTCGAGTCGGCGAGCGGGAATCCGGGCGCCTGGTAGGAGCATTGCAGGCTGGACGCGACGGTTTTCCGACGCGGTTCGAAGAGAGGATCAGGAGATGAGTGGGGAGAAGGAAGCACGTTTCGACGTCAGCGAGCTCAGCGAGCGCATCCGCGATCTGCGGAATCGCTTCGACGAGTTCCGGGGGCGTCTTTGACGTAGCCGGCCTGCGCGCCCAGCTCGAGGAGCTTTCGGTCGAGATGGCGCGTCCCGATCTCTGGGACGATCCGGATGCGGCGCAGAACGTGGGGCGCAAGAAGAACGCGATCGAAGACGAGCTCTCCCTGCACGACCGCCTCGAGGCCGGGCTCGACGACGCCGAGGTCTTCGAGGAGCTCGCGATCGAGGAGAACGACGTCGAGACCCTCCGCGAGGGGCTCGCGAAATGCGACGAGCTCGAGGCGTTGCTCGAAGATGCCGAGCTGAAGCAGCTATTAGGCGGTGAACACGATGCCTCGAACGCCATCCTTTCGATCAACTCCGGAGCTGGCGGGACGGATGCCTCGGACTGGGCGGAGATGCTGCTCAGGATGTATCTGCGTTGGGCGGAGCGGCATGAGTTCAAGACCGAGATCCTCGACATCCAGGCCGCGGAAGAGGCGGGGATCCGCGGCGTGACGCTGCGTATCGAAGGCGCCTACGCCTACGGCTATCTGAACACCGAGCAGGGGGTCCATCGACTCGTGCGCATCTCGCCCTTCGATTCCAATGCGCGGCGCCATACGGCGTTCGCGAGCGTCACGGTCGTGCCGGAGATCGACGACTCGATCGAGGTGGAGATCGACGAGGGAGAGCTCCGCGTGGACACCTATCGCGCGAGCGGTGCGGGCGGTCAGCACGTGAACAAGACCGATTCGGCCGTCCGCCTCACGCATCTTCCGACCGGCACCGTCGCGCAGTGCCAGAACGAGCGCTCGCAGCACAAGAACCGCGCGACGGCGATGAAGATCCTGCGAGCGAAGCTCTTCGAGCTCGAGCGGCGCGCGCATCAGGAGAAGATGGCGAAGCTCACGGGCGAGAAGCGTGAGATCGGCTTCGGCAGTCAGATCCGCTCCTATACGCTGCACCCGCAGCAGCGCGCCAAGGACCATCGGACCGACACCGAGATCGGCAACGTCGAGGCCGTCCTCGATGGAGACCTCGACGTCTTCATTCGCGCGACCCTGCTTTCGCAGGGCGGGCAGGTCGTGTCGGGTCCGACGAGCGGCCGCGCCGACGGGAAGGATTAGGCAGCATGGAAGGTCTCTGGACCAGCCTGTCCGCGGGGCTCGACGCGGCCGGCGGTAGCCTCGCCATCGCCTTCATCATCCTGCTGGCGGCGGGCATCATCGCGATGACGCTCGTCTATCTCGGTTCCGCGCTGCTCGTGCTCGATCGTTTCGCGCGAGTCGCTCGGGGCGTGCGCGGCCCGATCTGCTCGGCCGCCCTCGTGGTGCTCGTGCTCGCCGTGATGGCGACCGTCGGCAATTTTCCCTCGGACGCCGTGTACAGCTGGCAGGAATGGCGGGAGGCCTTCCTGCGACATCTGGGCGTCGTCGCGCTGTCGTGCGTGTTCTTCCTGACGCTGACGTGGATCACGATCCACTTCTTCTCGCAGACGATGACGAGTCGCGTGGCGATTTGCCTGGCGGCGCTGGGCGTGGGGCTCGCGCTGGCGGGTGCCGGGCCGACCTCGCTGGCCCCGACCGCGCTCGGTGCGGCGCTGATCGCGGCCCTGATCTGCCTGCTCCTGCGTCGTTGGCGGGCCGAGTCCCGCGCCTCGAATCTCGAGCGTCTGCTCTTCCTGTGCGCGGCGGGACTCCTGCCCGGCGCGCTCGTGGTGCTGATGCCGGAATCGGCCGCGGAGTCCGCGTCAGCCGCTTCGGCCATCATCCTGAGCCTGGTGGCCGGCACGATCGTCTTCGGCTTGATCCCGCTGGCCATCGCGGGCTTCGTCGCGATGCGCCACTCCGTCGAGTGGTTCATCGCGATCCGCTATCTGGTGGCCAAGCGCCGTCAGGTCTTCATCTCCGCGATCACGGCGATCTGCGTCGGCGGCATCGCGGCGGGCGTATGGCTGATCATCGTCGTGCTCTCGGTGATGAACGGCTTCGAGCAGACCTGGCGCGACGAGATCCTCGGCAACCGCGCCCACTTCTCGGTGCACAGCAGCTTCGGCCCCTTCGAGGACTACGAGCGGGTGCTCGAGGTCGTGAAGGCGACGCCGGGCGTCGAAGCGGCGAGCCCCTATCTCGACGCCGAGGGGATGGTGCGGGGCAGTCAGGGCCAGATCGCCAGCGTCAGGCTGCGAGGCATCGATCCCGTGCTGGTCGGTGACGTCACCGATCTCGAGAACGACCTGCGCGTGCTCGACGACGAGAGCGAGCCGGACCTGGTGGCCCGCTTTGCGTCACTCGGGGCGGACCCGAAGGCGCCCGGGATCATCATCGGTGGGCATCTCTCGATGTCGATGGGCCTGGTGGAGGGCGACCGCATGCTCCTGATCTCGCCCTTCGGTGGACCGCCGACCCCGCTCGGACCGGGTCCGCGGCTGAAGCGTTTCACGGTCGTCGGGATCTTCGAGTCGAGCTTCTACCAATACGACGAGGCCTTCACCTACACGACGCTCGAGGCCGCGCGGGATTTCCGCAAGACCGGCGACGTCGTCGACGGCATCGAAGCCCGCACCACCGACCACTACCGGTCGCAGATCGTGGGGGCCGCCGTCCAGAACGCCCTCGGTTATCCCTATTACAGCCGCGACTGGAAGGAGGTCTTTCCGGCCTTCTTCCAGGCGCTCAAGACCGAGCGCGTGATGATGTTCCTGCTGCTCACGATGATCATGGTCGTGGCGGCCTTCGTGATCGTCGCGACGCTGGTGATGATGATCATGGAGAAGTCGAGCGACATCGCGATCCTGAAGGCGATGGGGGCGGAGGACGCGATGATCGAGCGGATCTTCGCGCTCGAGGGCACGTTGATCGGCCTGGTGGGGACGGCGCTCGGCGTCGCCGCGGGGATCGCCGTGACCGGGCAGCTCTCCTGGATCCAGGACGTGATCGAGCGGGTCACGGGAATCGACACGCTGCCCGCCAGCGTCTACCAGTTCAGCGAGCTGCCTTCCCAGGTCGATCCCGCGCAGGTCGCCGGGGTGGCCGCGATCGCGATGATCCTGTCTCTCGGTGCGACGCTCCTGCCCAGTCGGCAGGGCGCTCGCATCGATCCGGCTGCGGGGTTGCGACATGAGTGAGCCGATCGACCAGGGCGCGTCGGGGTCTTCGTCGGCACTTCCCGGCGGCTCGTCCTCGCCAACGGGAGTCGCCGCTCCGCTCGTCGAGATCCGCGGCCTCACGCGCCACTTCGAAACCGGTGGCGGCACCGTCGAAGTGCTCGAGGGGCTCGACCTCGACATCGCGGCGGGGGACCGGATTGCGATCGTCGGCCAGTCCGGGGTCGGGAAGACGACCTTCCTGCACATCCTCGGAACGCTGGATCACCCGACCTCGGGAAGCGTTCGTTTTCGCGGACAGGACGTCTTCGCGCGTCCTCGCGAAGCGCTTTCGGAGCTGCGCGGTCGCTTCCTCGGCTTCGTCTTCCAGTTCCATCACCTGCTGCCGGAGTTCACGGCGAGTGAGAATGTGATGATGCCGGGCCTGATCCAGCAGATCGATCGCGAGGAGATGCGCGAGCGCGCCGAGGTGATGCTTCGGGACGTCGGGCTGGGGCATCGCATCGATCACGCCGTGGGCAAGCTGTCGGGAGGCGAGCGCCAGCGCGTCGCGGTCGCGCGCGCCGTGGTGCTGAATCCACCCCTGGTGCTCGCCGACGAGCCGACGGGCAATCTCGATCCGGCGACCGGGGACCAGGTCGCAGAGCTGCTCTTCGAGATGAATCGCACGCGCGGGACGACGCTCGTGGTCGTGACGCACAGCAAGCGGATGGCGGACCAGCTGGGTCGGGTGCTGGTCCTGAATGGCGGCCGGCTGACCGAAGGGCCAGCGGGTACGGCGGTGGTTTGACCCCGGGTTTCGCGGGCTTCGGGCCGAGAGGGTGTCGACCAAGGGCGGGTTGGACACCTCGTGAGCGACGCCGGTTGCGTCCGCCGCAGGCTTTCGTGGGATTGGCGGGAGGTGCCCCGAAACGCGCCGAAGCAGCGCTGTACGGGCCGAATCGTGCTTGAAAGCGTTCGGGCCGTTGCATACCCTCGGCGCTCTCGTCGACACCGCTTCGAGAGGGCCGATCAGGAATCGCCACCGAACGCGTTCATGAAACGAAACGAACCTCTCCGGATGCCGCGCTGGGACGAATCTCCGGCGCCCCGCGGCACCGCCCACCGCAGGACCGCCTCGAGTGGGAATTTGGAGAACAGATTGTCGTCAGTCCGGGCCAGTGCAGGGCGATCGAGGACGCTGGCGGCGGGGCGCTGGCTCTCGTGTGCGCTGCTGATCGCTGCCTTCGCACTCCTGCCCATCGCTGCACGCGTTCATGCCCAGGAGGCCCAGGAGACCCAGGAGGGGCCCGTCGAGTACGGGGCCCTGGATCTGTCCGGCGGCGCATCCCAGCAGATCGCGATCCTGCCCTTCCGGCTGCACAGCGAGTCGTCCCTCGGCTTTCTCTCCGGAAGCCTCGACGAGCTCCTGGCCCAGCGGATCGAGGCCGGCGGCGAGGTCAGCGCAGTCGCCTTCCGCGATCTCGAGGCCGTGAAGGAGTCCGGCGCTGACCCCGATGACCTCGATCGGTCGGACGCGGCGCTGCGCCGGCGAGCCTCGGAGCTCGGGCTCGACGGACTCGTGGCCGGCAGCGTGACGGAGCTGGCCGGACGCTTCAGCGTCGACCTGCGCGTCGTTCCCGTCGCACGAAGCGCGGCGAGCACGTCCCTCGTGCTGACCGCCGACAGCGATCGAGAGCTGCTGGACCGACTCGGAGAGCTTGCCGATCAGGTCGCGGCGACGATCCGGGGCGGAAGTCCCGATCGCGTCGTCGAGGTGCAGTTCGAGGGAGCCGGACCGATCGAGGACGAGCTTCTCTCGATGCTCGAGCTGTTGAAGGGCGAGATCTTCAACCCGGTCGAGCTCGAGGCGGACCGCCGGCGACTCGCCGGAGATCCCCGCATCGCCAACGTCGTGGCCCGTACCCAGCAGTCCGACGAGGGGATCGTCGTCATCTTCCAGATCGTGCGGGCGGAGCGGATCTTCGCGGGTGGCACTTCCGGGAGCGCCTCGGCCGTTCCGGTGGCCGAGGTCGTCATTCGTGGCAACAAGCGCGTCGAAGAGGATGCGATTCGAGCGCGATTGCGGACGGCGGTCGGTTCCCCACTCGATCGCACCCAGGTCTCACGCGACGTTCGGGCGATCTTCCAGCAGGGCTTCTTCAGCGATGTCAGGGTCTATCGCGAAGAGACGCCGATCGGGGTCCGCGTCATCTTCGAGGTCGAGGAGAGTCCCGTGATTCGCGAGATCGCGATCACGGGCAACGACCATATCGACGGGGACAAGATCAAGGACGCGCTGACCATCACGACGGGCGTGCCGCTCGACTATCCGTTGCTGCGCGAGAACCGCGAGCGCATCGCCGCGCTGTACCGGACCGAGGGCTACTACCTCGCCGAGGTCGGTTTCGAGATCGAGGAGATCACCGAAGGGTCGATCGCGATCAACTTCGACGTCGTCGAAAAGGAGAAGTTGAAGCTCCGCAAGATCGAGTTCGAGGGCAACGAAGCGTTCACCGACGCACAGCTCCGCGAAGGCTTCTCGACCAAGACCTGGCGTTTCTATTCGTGGGCGACGAGCTGGTTCGACCGGACGGGAACCTACGCCGAGCCGATCTTCCTGCGAGACCTGCGGCTGATCGAGAAGCGCTACACCGACAACGGCTACGTGCAGTCCCGGGTGATCGGGCCCGAAGTGGATGCGCGCGAAGAGGGCCTCTTCCTCAAGGTGGAGATCGTGGAGGGGCCGCAGTTCAAGGTGGGCAGCCTGACCGTCGAGGGAGACGAGACGATCGACCTCGACGTGCTGAGAGAGAAGATCCATCTGGAGGAGGGCGCAGTCTTCAGCCGCTCGGATCTCACCTCCGACGTAGAGGTGCTCGAGGCGCACTACACCGATCGCGGCTTCTTCTTCGCGAACGTCAACCCGATCACCCAGACGAACCAGGACGAGCTGACCGTCGACGTCGAGTTCACCGTCGAGAAGGGACCGCTCTACTTCGTGCGCAACGTGGACGTGCGGGGCAACACGCGTACGGTCGATTCCGTGATCCGCCGGGAGATCCGGCTGGTCGAAGGTCAGCTGTACTCGGCGCGTGCGCTGCAGGTGAGCAGCTTCCGGATCCGGCGTCTCGGCTACTTCGAAGACGTCGCCTTCGAGCCCAACACGACAGAGGATCCGTCGCAGCTCGATCTCGACGTGAACGTCGTCGAGCGCCCGACCGGCGCCTTCAGCTTCGGTGCGGGCTTCTCGTCGGCGGACAACTTCATCTTCACGGCCTCGCTGTCCCAGACCAATCTCTTCGGACGCGGTTACGGAGCGAACATCTCGGCCGATATCGGCGGGAACTCGAGTCGCTACTTCATCTCGCTGACGGATCCCTATTTCCTGGGCACGACCTTCAGCTTCAGCGCGACGGCATTCCTGACCCAGGTTCGATTCGATGACTTCGAGCAGGATCAACAGGGCGTCGAGCTGGCCGTGGGGCATCCGCTGACGATCGACAACAGCGCGTCGATCTCGCTGCGCTACGGATTCTCGGAACGCAAGGTCAAGCAGACGTCGAGTCTGCAGGCGCTTGCGGCTCCGATCTCGCGCCAGGTGTTGCAGGGGCAGCAGAGCACGAGCCGGGTCGGCGTGAATCTGGGGGTCGACACGCGAAACGATCGCTTCGCTCCGACCGCAGGCTATGTCGCGAGCGGTGGCGTCGAGTACGCGGGGCTGGGTGGCTTCGCCGAGTTCCTCAGCGTCGAGGCGCGCGGCGGATATTATTTCGGCGCCCCGGACTGGCTGATCGACCGCTCGACCTTCGTCGTGAGTACCCGGATGGGATACGCGTTGCCCTTCAATCAGATCACCGACTACGACCTGGGCTTCGAGAGCTCGACGGTCTGCGCGGATCCGTCGAACTGCACGAACGCCGGCAACCTCGACCGCATCGACAACGACGTGGAGCTGCCGCTGACGGAACGCTACTTCCTCGGTGGGCTCGGCAACACCCGCTTGCGCGGCTTCGAAGGCCGGTCGGTCGGACCTCGGCGCGCTGAGCTTCGCTCGACGCAGCTCTCCTCCGGACGCGTGTTCCACCCGGTGGGCACGCGGGTCCAGAGCAACCCGGCCACGGGTGAGATCATCGCGGTCTGCGAGGACAACTTCGCGACCGGAAACTTCGGGAACGGAAACGGAGTCTGTAACTCGCTCGGTGACAAGCGATACAACGACTTCGACGACATCGACGAGACCCAGGTCATCGGTGGCAGCTCGTTCATCAGCAGCAGCCTCGAGTATCGATTCCCGATCTCGGAGGAGATCGGGCTACTCGGGATCGGCTTCATCGACGGCGGCAACGCCTTCATCGAAGGCGACGTGCTGTTCGACGCGAGCGAGTGGCGCTACGGTTACGGCGGCGGGGTGTTGTGGTTCTCACCCTTCGGTCCTCTGCAGCTGGTTCTCGGATTTCCGGTCGATCCGAGGCAGGACGAGTCGAGCCCGGTCTTCGAGTTCTCGGTCGGCGGGTTGGGAATCTGATTCGGTCCAGTCGGAAGCACCGGGCCCAGCGGCTCCGGACGACGCCGGGAGGCGAGACCGCGACCGAAGCCATTCCGCTTTTCCAGCAGGGCGCCTGAAACGGGGCCTGCGTCAAAGAGTTTCGAGCGAGCTCGGCCGGATCGGCCGGATCGCATTGGGGAGTCGAGAGATCATGAAATTCGAGAAGGTCATCGTACTGGTCATCGCCGCGCTCGCGCTCGGTTGGGGCGGGACGGCGAGCGCGAAGGACGGGGGAATCGCATTCGTCGATGCCCAGCAGGTCCTGGCGACCGTCGACAGCGGCAAGAAGGCCCAGGAAGAGCTCGAGCGAAAGGCTCGCGAAGCGCAGGGTCGGCTGCAGCCGATGATCGAGCAGCTCGAGACCCTGCAGAACGAGCTGAAGGCGAAGCAGTTCGTGATGTCGAAGGAGGCGCTTCAGGCCAAGCAGCTCGATGCGGCGGAGCTGCGTGGACGCATCGAGAGCCAGGGACAGGAAGAGAAGAACAAGCTCGAGATCGATCAGCAGCGGCTGCTCGGTCCGCTGCAGGAGAAGTTCATTCAGGTGATCCGCGAGCTTGGCAAGAAGGAAGGCTATTCGGCGATCTTCTTGAGCGACGCGCCTGGACTGGTCTATCGACCCGAGGCGCTCGACGTGACCGAGAAGGTCATCAAGGCGTTCAACGCGAGGAACTGAGCCTGATGGCGAACGTCCACCCCACCGCCTGCGTGGAAGCGGGTGCGGTCCTGGCCCCCGATGTGGTGGTCGGGCCGTTCGCGTTCGTGGGTTCCGAGGTGGAGCTCGCGAGTGGCATCGAGGTCGGTGCCCACGCGACGCTGATCGGTCGCACGAAGATCGGTCAGGATTGCCGGATCTTCCCCCACGCGTGTCTCGGTGGTGCTCCCCAGGATCGGGAGTGGAGCGGCGAGTCGACGAGTCTCGAGATCGGCGCGCGCACCCAGATCAGGGAGCACGTCACCATCAACGTGGGGACGCTCCGAGGCGGAAGCTGCACCCGGATCGGCGACGACAATTTCATCATGAACAGCGCCCATATCGGGCATGATTGCCAGGTGGGCAACAACACCATCATCGCGAGCTTCTGCGGGCTCGGCGGTCATACGCAGGTCGACGACTACGCCGTGCTCGGGGCCTATACGGGGCTCCATCAGTATGCGCGCGTTGGAGAGTCGGTGATGGTGGCAGGTGGCGCGAAGCTCTCACTCGACGCTCCACCCTTCACGATGGTGGCAGGAGACCGGGCGCGCGTCGTCGGCTTGAACTCGGTCGGTCTGCGACGTCGCGGCTTCGACCCCAAGACACGCGCGCAGATCAAGCATGCCTTCCACCTGATCTTCCAGTCGAAGCTCCGCCTCGAAGACGCGCTGGCGCGCGTCGACGAAGAGATCGGTGCGGTCCCGGAAGTCGAGCGCCTGGTCTCGTTCCTGCGAAAGACGGAGCGCGGCTTCTGCCGCTAGGCGGCGATCGGCCCGCCGAGGATCTGATTCCCCATGAGAGAGCCCGGAGAGCAGCGCGAGAGGGCATCCGTTCTGGGCCTGATCGCCGGGGCGGGAGCGCTCCCGATCTGCGCCGTGCGACTCCTCGAAAGTCTGGGCAGGCCCGTTCGGGTCTTCGGGTTCGAAGGCCTGACGGATCAGGGCCTGGTCCCGCCAGCGAGCCGTACTCGACTCGGCCAGCTGGGGGCGACGCGGCGTCTGCTCGAGGAGGCCGATGTCGGCGAGCTGCTGATCGTGGGTGGGTTTCCGAAGGCGGCGCTGCTTGCGAGTCCAGAGCTGCTCGCGCCCGACGAAGAGGCGATGGCCCTGCTCGCTCGCGGTGGCGATTGGGACGACGACAGTCTTCAGGGCCTGATCGCCAGCTGGCTCGAGGCCGCGAGCTTCCGGGTCGCGCGCCAGGACGATCTGCTCGGCCCGCTGCTGGCCGGGCCCGGTCCGCTCTCGCAGCGCGCCGCGAGCGAATCCGAACGCGCCGACTTCGAATCGGGTCGACGTGCGGTCGAGGTGCTCGGTCACGCGGGGATCGGTCAATGCGTCGCGATCCGGCGGGGCTGCGTGCTGGCGGTGGAGGCCGTCGAGGGAACCGACGCGATGATCGTCCGTGCGGGTGAGCTCGCCGGTCCCGGTGCGACGATCGTGAAGGCCGCGCGCCCCGGGCAGGACCGTCGCTTCGACCTGCCCACGATCGGGCCCGACACGATCGCGAGCATGCGGCGCGCCGGCGCGACGGCGCTCGCGGTGGAAGCGGGAGCGACCCTGGTCGTCGAGCGCGCGCGCGTGCTCGCGGAGGCCGACGCGGCGCAGATCGCCATCTGGGGATTCGAGCGCGGTCCGGCTGCGCTGGCGGGCGGTCGATGAGCGCGCTGCGATTGGCCGTCGTGGGAGCGGGTGCCATGGGGCGCCTCCATGCGCGGGCGATCGCGCGTCGCGCCGAGCGATTCGGCGACTGCGTCCTGTCCGTGGTCGTCGATCGACACGTCGGTCGCAGCGAGCGCGTGGCGGCAGAGTTCGGCGGCATCGCCTCGGCCTCACTCGACGCCTTGCGGGACCGCGTCGACGCGGCGGTGGTGGCCGTCCCGACCCACGCGCACGACGAAGTCACACGGTCTCTTCTCGGCGCTGGCCTCGACGTGCTCGTCGAGAAGCCGATGTCGACCAGCGCGCCCCGCGCCCGGGAGGTCGAGGCGCTGGCGCGCTCGCTGGGCAGGGTGCTCGGGGTCGGGCACGTCGAGTGGTACAACCCGCAGCTGCGAGAGGCGATTCGCAAGGCCGGTGCGCCGCGACGCATCGACGTCGAGCGGCTCAACCCGGGCGTCGGGCGCGGCCTCGACATCGACGTGGTCCAGGACTTCATGCTCCACGATCTCGACTGGATCGCGCGCGTCGTGCGCGACGAGCTCGTCGAGGTCTCGGCCCGCGGCCGCGCGATCGTGAACGATGCGATCGACGAGGCGGAGGCCGAGCTGCGTTTTGCGAAGGGCTGCCGGGCGCGGCTGCGCGCGAGTCGCGTGCACAGCGAGCGCGTGCGCTCGGTCGAGATCGAGGGCGTGGACGCGACGGTGCGCGTCGACCTGCTGCCGGCGCAGACGGCGATCGCGCCGGCCGCCGAGCTGGTCGAGGTGCTCGAGCCGCTCGACGCCGAGTGGGCCGACTTCCTGTCGGCCTGCCGCACTCGCGAAGCCCCCGAGAACGACGCCTCGGTCGGGATCGCCGCGATCGAGCTGGTCGAGCGGGTGCGCGGCGCGATCCGTCTTCAGCCGGGGAGCGCTGCGCGTGACCACGATCCTGCTCTCGGCCGGTGATGCCTCGGGCGAGGCTCACGCGGCGGCGCTGGTTCGAAGCCTTCGGCGCGAGCACCCGGCGCTGCGATTCATTGGCCTCGGTGGGCCCGAGATGGCGGCCGCCGGCGTCGAGCTGATCGCCGATCAGCGCGCGCTGGCCGTGGGCGGGGTCTTCGAGCTGGCGCGCAGCGCCCGTGGCATCGTACGGACCTGGTATGCGATGAGCCGAGGCTTGCGCGAGCGGAAGCCCGACCTCGTGGTGCTGGTCGACTCGGGTGGATTCAATCTGCCCTTCGCGCGTCATGTTCGCGCGCACTCGCGGGCGCGAATCCTGTATTACGTGGCGCCTCAGGTCTGGGCCTGGCGGCCTGGCCGGCTGCGGAAGCTCGCCCGTCGCAGCGATCGGATCGCGGTCCTGCTGCCCTTCGAACGCGACTTCTACGAGCAGCACGGGGTGGCGGTCGACTATGTGGGACATCCGATCCTCGATCGGGAGGTCGCGCTCGCGATTCCGGTCGACGCGCGGGCGAGCGCGCGCGAGGCCCTCGGCCTCGACCCCGCGGCACCGCTGCTCGGCCTGTTCCCGGGAAGCCGGCGAAACGAGCTGGAGAGGCACCTGCCGCTCCAGCTCGCGGCCGTCGACGCCCTGCGAAGGTCGACGCCCGATCTCGAGGGAATCGAGGCCGTCCTGGGGCTGGCGCCTTCGCTCGAGGCGGACTGGGTCCGATCGCTCGCCGAACGCTCGGGGGCGAGCGGCTCGCTTCGCTGCGTGCGGGGGGACGCGAGCCTGATGGACGCGGTCGACGTCGCGCTGGCGAAGCCCGGCACCGTGACGGTCGAGCTGATGTTGCGGGAGCGGCCGATGGTCGTGATGGGGCGGGTGAACCCGCTGACGGCGATGCTGGCGAAGCGCGCGCTCGACATCCCCTGGCTGTCGATGCCGAATCTGATCGCGGGCCGCGCGATCGTGCCCGAGCTCTTCCAGTCCGAGGCCACGGCGGATCGAATCGCGGCCGCACTTGCGCCACTCTTCCCGCAGCGGGCGGAATCGTCGTCGGGCGCGCCAGAGCCGAGTGGGGCGGCACGCGAACAGATCGAGGCGCTGCGACGGGCGCGACGAGGTCTCGGCGAGCCCGGGGCGACCGAGCGCGTGGCGCGCCTGGTGGAGGAGATGCTTGGGACCGATCCGTCATAGTCTCGCCGCACTCGCGGCCCTGGCGCTGTCGCCCGTGGCGACCGCGGCGCTGGTGGTGCGTCCGCGTCTGCGTCACGGACTCGGCGAGCGCCTGGGGCGAATCGAGCCGACGCTCGAAGAGAGCGTGTGGGTGCATGCGTCGAGCGTCGGCGAGGCGAAGGCCGCGACGCGACTGGTCCAGGTGCTCGAGCAATCGGGTCACGCGCTGCGGGCCACGGCCTCGACGCTCGGCGGTCGCGAGGTCTTTCGCCGGGACCTGCCGAGCTTCGAGTCGAGCCTCGCGCCCCTCGACCATCCCTGGTGCGTCGAGGCGGCGATCAGACGAGGACGACCACGGCTCTCGGTGTTGATCGAGACCGAGCTGTGGCCCAGCTGGATCAAGTCCTGCGCGCAGCACGAGATCCCGGTCGTGATCGCTTCCGGGCGTCTCTCGGATCGTTCGTTTCCCCGATACCGCAAGATTCGTCGACTGATCGCGCCGACTCTGCGGCGGGTCACTGCGGTGGGTGCGCGCACCGACCTGGACGCGGCGCGCTTCGTCGAGCTCGGTGTGCCCGCGGCGCGCGTGCGCGTCACCGGCGACCTCAAGCTCGATCCGCCGATGGACCAGCCCGCGCTCGCGATCGATCTGATCCGGGCGGTCGCCGACGCGCCCGTCGTGATCGGCGGCAGCACGCATGCCGGAGAGGAGGCGGCTCTGCTCGATGCGTTCGAGGCGGCGGAGAAGGCCGGGCACGGATTCGTCCTGGTGCTCGCGCCCCGCGAGACCGGACGCGCCGAGGAGATCGTCCGGCTCTGCCAGGCGCGCCGTCGGCGGGTCCATCGCCGCAGTGCGCTCGAGGGGCGGCACCTGGTTCCCGGAGAGGTGCTGGTGCTCGACACGCTCGGTGAGCTGGCCGCGCTCTATGCGACCGCGTCGATCGCCTTCGTCGGGGGCACGCTCGTACCGGTCGGGGGGCATAACCTGGTCGAGCCCGTCCATGCGGGGTGTCCGGTGCTCTTCGGGCCCCACGTCGAGAACGTGCGGAAGGTCGTCGAGATCCTGGAGGTCGCAGATGCCGGTCGGCGCGTCGGGTCGCGCGAAGCGCTCGTGGAGGAGATCGTCGGCTCCTTCGAAGACCTCGAGCTGTGTCGGGTGCGGGGCGAGATGGGTCGGGAGAGCCTCGCGTCTCATCGCGGCAGTGTCGAAGCGACCCGGATCATGATCGAGGAGGTGCTCGCCCGCCGTGTCGCCGAGAGCCCCTGAACGCATCGGTCGGGTCGGGATCCTCCGACGCGCGGTCGCCTGGCTCTACGGACTCGGTGCGCGAATCCATCGCGGCTGGATGGCGCGCACCGCAAGCTCGCGTGGCCGGCTCGCCTGCGCGGTGGTCAGCGTCGGTGCCCTCACCGTCGGCGGCGCCGGCAAGACCCCCGTCGCGGCCCGTCTAGCGCTCGCGCTCTCGCGGCGGGGCCATCGCGTCGTGCTCGCGAGCCGCGGCTACCGCGGCCACTCGCGAGAACGGGTCCTCGTCGTCTCCGACGGCACGCACGTGCGGACGGGCGTAGAGCAGGCGGGGGATGAGCCACTGATCCTGGCGGGGCACGCACCGGGGGTGCCGGTGCTCGTCGGGCCGAATCGCCGGATCGTGGGACACCACGCGGTGTCGGTCTTCGACGCCGAGATCGTCGTGCTCGACGACGGCTTCCAGCATCATGGTCTCGCCCGGGATCTCGACGTGGTGTGCGTGGACGGCCGCGTCGGCTTCGGGAACGCGCTCGTCGTCCCGGCGGGCCCCCTGCGCGAGCCGATCGGGGCGCTCGCGCAGGCCGACTGGCTCTGCATCGTCGGAGGCAGCGAGGCGAGCTCGCGGCGCGCGGAGCTCGCGGCGCGCTACGGCGAGCGTCTCGAGATCATCCACGCCGAGCGCAGACCCGTCGCGCTCTCGAGCCTCGACCAGCGGCAGCAGCGCGCCCCCGAGTCGCTCGAGGGAGCGCGCGTCGGGATGCTCGCGGGCATCGCGCGCCCGAATTCGCTGCGGGCCACGCTCGAGTCGCTCGGTGCCGAGGTCGTAGCCGAACGGATCTTTCCCGACCATCACGACTACGGCGTCGAGGATTGCCGGGGGCTGGCGCGCGACGTCGACCTGTGGGTCACGACCGAGAAGGACGGCTTGAAGATCCTGCCCGCCTGGATCGAAGGGGTGCCGCTCTTCGTGCTCAAGATCGAGGCCGAGTTCGAGGACGAAGCGGCCGTGATCGAAGGGGTCGAGGCGCATCTGCGCGAGGCGGGACGACTCGGCTGAGCGCCGAGTGCGGGGAGGCACGGGCTAGTCGCGCTCGCGCAGGCCCTGCCTGTCGTCGTGCTGACCCGGCTCGAAGGCCGGGCCCTCCACGTCCGCGCCGACGACGCGGCCCGCGAGATCGACTTCGAAACGGGCGACGCGCTCGGGGTCGATCAGGCTCGAGAGGATCGGCAGGCTCGGCGTCTCGATCAGGGTGACCACCAGCCGCTCGTCCGTGCCGTGTCCCGTCAGATCCACGCGCGCAAAGCCCAGGGCCAGGCGCCCGAAGCGCGCATCGGGATGATTCAGCGAGAGCGGCGGCTCCGCGCGGGCGCCGCTGCCCACGCCGATGTGGAGCGACGGAATCGGCGCGCCCACCTCGAAGACCTGCAGGCTGTGATGGTGCGCGGCCAGCACCAGCTGCACGGGTCGTTCGGCGGCCACGAGCCCCTGGCGGACGAAGTCGGGATAGCCGCCGAGGCGTTTGTTGCCGAGGTCGTCTGTGGCGATCGGGCGATGCGCCGCGAGGATTCGCCAGGGACCGCGTGCGGCACGGACCGCATCCGCGATCGCGCGCCCGATGGCTTCGGGGTCGTCGATGGCTGGCTCGGATTCGAAGAGGATCAAGCTGATGCCGGAGCCGAGCTCGACGGCCTCGGCCAGGCTTCCGGCCATCTGCCAGTCCGGCAGGAATCGGGGCAGGACCTCGCGCTCGAGCCGCATGCTCTCGGGGTGCTCGACGTCGTGATTGCCGAGCACCGCGAAGATCGGCACCGGCTGACGCCGCTCGGGCGAGAGCCCGCAGGCCTCCTCGACCTCGGGTGATCGCGGTCCGTCGAGTCGCAGGAAATAACAATAGGGACGCACGAGGTTCTGCCGCACACGCGGCAGGAGATGCTCGCGGTCGAGCCCGTGCCAGTAGAAGTTGTCGCCGAGCAGGAGGAGGCCGTCGACCGGACGCGCGCGCGCTTCATCGGTCATGGCGCTCGAGACCGCGAGCTGTCCCTCGATGAAGCGGGCGAAGGGACGCGTGCGGCCGGTGTCGCCGACGGCGAGCAGCGAGAAGCGTGCCTCCGCCACCGGCTTCGGCGCATCGGACGTCTCGACGGAGCACGCGGCGAGCAGGCCGGCGAGAGCCGCCGCGAGACCACTTCGCCCGGCGCTGCGAAGCAAACGGCCGACCCGCCAGGCGAGGCGATGACGCTTCAAGCGACGCAGCTCGCGCGGCAGACAGGCGAGCATGTCGCGTTCGAGGGCCGCATCGCCCGCACAGTAGCTGGCCAGCCAGCGCGTCCGCAGCGGGGCTGGAACCCGGTGGCCGAAGCCGCGCTTCTCGACGGAGCGCGCGAGTCGCATCCACTCCCGCATGCGGTCGGCGGGAGAGACGCGCTCGACCCGCCGCGCCCGGTCGAGGTCGATCAAGCGACAACGAATCGTTTCCTCGTGCTGCGTGTCGCTCACGTTCTCGAAGAGCAGATTGCCTAGATGGAGGTCCCCGTGGATCGCGCCCGCGTCATGGAATCGCCGTAGCGTGCGGGCCATCGCGTCGCCCGCGGCAGCGAGCAGGGGCTCTGCCGGATCCCGCTCGATCAGGCGAAGTCCGTCCTGCGCGCGCGGGAGATCGAGGCTCCCCATGGCCGTCCGCCAGAAGAACGCGCGCCGTCGCGCCGCGGCGAGCACCGGAACCGGAAGCGGCAGACCGCGGGCATGGAGATCGAGCCACAGCTCGAACTCGCGAAACAGGCGCCGGCGACTCAGCGTTCGATCTCCCAGGAGCCCGCCGAGGACGCCGCCGCGATGGCCCGGGCGCAGGCGGAGGATGCCCGAGTGGTCGGGCAGGGCGAGCAGGTGATTCTGGCCGCGGCCCGCCGAGACGTGCTCGCAGCCCGCGATCGCAGCGTCCCAGGACGGGCCATCCGTGAGCCCGAGCGATCGCACACCCTCGGCGAAGGCCGGGGCGAGGCGGAGCACGAAGCCGCGCGCACGCAGCGTCTCGGGCGAACGCGCGCGCTTCACGCCGGGACCCGCCGGCCGGCACGCCAGAGCAGCGCGAGGGCGAAGGCCACATAGACGCAGTTGGGCAGCCAATGGGCCCAGGAGGGCGTGAGGCCACCGGCGCGAGCGGCCACCTCGCAGACGGCGCCGAGGGCGTAGTAGGCGAAGGCCGCGACCAACACGAGCAGCAGGCCGACGTTTCGGCCGCGCTGCTCGCTGGCCAGCGCGATCGGGACGCCCACGCCCGCCAGCAGCAGGGGCGCGATCGGCAGCGCACGGCGGCGGTGGATCTCCAGGGCATACTCGATCGGATCCCTCTGATCGAGCTCCCGGAGCGGGTCGCCCCGCTCGGCGCGGGCGAGCACCGCGCGCAATTCGTCGACGGTCATCTGCTTGGGCCGCACCGGTCCGAAATCCATGCCGAGCACGTGGCCGACGTCGATTCGATAGGTGAAGGTGTCGAATCGGATGCGTTCGTAGCGCGTCGGGTCGCCCTCCGCGGGATCGAAGTGGAAGTCGCCATCCTGGAGGTCCAGCTGGATCTCGCTCGTGGCTTCGTCGAAGTGGAACTGGCCCCGCGCGGCGAATACGCGATACGCGCGATCACCCGCGGCCTGGTCGTAGATCATCACGCCCGAGAGCGATCCGTCGCGTCCGCGATCCTCGACGAAGATCAGATGGCGCCCGATGTGACGGAATTTTCCGGGCTCGATGATCGCGCCGCGAGCGGCGATTCGTTTGAAGAGTGTGACCAGCTCGCGTCGCGACTCGTGCTCGACGTCGTTCAGGATCCACCCGGAGAGCCCCGACGCCAGCAGACCGAGCAGCAGAAAGGGGATCAGGAGCTGGACCGGCCCCAGCCCGCTCGCGCGAAGGGCCAGCAGCTCTCCGTCTCCGGCGAAACGCCGGATCGCCAGCATCACCCCGACGACGAAGGCGAGCGGCACCGAGTAGGAGAGCGCCATCGGCAGGATGCACTGGAGCACGATCTGGAGATCGGCCGTCGTCATGCCGACCAGGAAGAGCTCGTCGAGTCGACGCAGCAGGTGCTGAGTAAGCAGAACGATCGTCAGCACGAGGAAAGCCAACGTGCAGTAGAGCAGGGTCTCGCGCATCACGTAGAGCCAGAGGGTGCGCGCGATTCGCATGCTCCGTATCCTATCGGCCGAGTTCACGCGAGGCGAGGTGTCTCTCGAGGTCCTCGCGACCCCTGCGCTTCTCGCGCTCCCGACGAGCTCGTGACCGACCCGATCGATGGCCCCCATGACCCAGACTCCGCCTCATTCGCAACCGTCCGACCCTGCCGCTGCGGGCTCGAATCGGTCGAGCCCGCCCGATGGGCCGGAGGTCGAGGCCGGCGAGTGGCCGCCGCCCGCCCCGGACGCGCCGGCGCCAGCCGCCGGAGATGCGACGAGACGCGCGGCGCCGGTGGCCGACCGCGTCCTGATCCTGCGCCTCGGGGCGATGGGGGACGTCATTCGCACGCTCCCCGCGGTGGCAGCGATTCGCTCGCTCTATCCCGGTGCTCATCTCAGCTGGCTGGTGGAGCCGGCCTCGGCCGGGGTGGTCGAGGTCTCGGGGCTGGTCGACGAGACCCTGGTCTTTCCGCGCCGCGCGTTGTTCGAGGCGTTTCGTGAGGGCGATGCCCTGTCCTTCGGACGTCGCCTCGGAGGATTCCTGGAAACCCTGCGCCAGCGTCGCTTCGAGATCAGCCTGGACTTCCACGGCATCCTGAAGAGCGGCCTGCTCTCCTTTCTGTCGGGTGCACCGATGCGCGTGGGCTTCGCGCGTCCGGTGGGACGCGAGGGGGCGCCGCTGCTCGCGAATCGGCTCGTCTACGGGGTCGACCCGGAAGGCTCGCGCTTCGCTCGAAACGCGGCGCTCGTGCGGGCGCTCGACCCGCGTGTCGAGATCCCGGAACGTCCGCTTCTCAAGCCTTCGTCGCTGGCGCAGGCCCGGCTTGCGGCCAGGCTTCGCGCCACCGGGCGAGAGTCCGCCGGCGGCTTTGCGCTGATTCATCCCGGCAGCAGCGCGGGCGCGCAGCACAAACGCTATGCGCCCGAAGCCTGGGCCGCGGTCGCCCGGCGCCTCGCCGCCCGGGGAGTGGAGGTCTGGATCGCGGCGGGCCCCAATCGTCACGAGCGCAACCTGGCCGAGTCGATCTCCCGGCGAGCGGAAGGCGCGCTGGTGCTCGCGCCCGAGACCCGTTCCTTCGACGATCTGCTCGCCCTGCAGGCGCGAGCGGGCGTCTTCATCGCCGCCGACTCAGGCCCCCTGCACGCGGCTTCGCTGTCGGGCGTTCCCGTCGTGCAGCTGCTCGGGCCGACGCACCCGGTCCAGAACGAGCCGTGGTCGGGCACGCCGAGTCGGCGGCTGCACGTGCCGCTGGCCTGCAGTCCCTGTCGGCGCGGCTGCGCCGATCCCGCCTGCATGCGTTCGATCCCGGCCGAGGCGGTGGCCGACCGGGCGTGTGAGCTGCTGGCTTCGGTGGCCGACGCGGAGCGGACGGGGCGGGCTCGCCGGGAGCGGATTCCCGGAGCGTCCGATGCGTCGGGCGAGACGCTCGCGTGATTTCGGGGGACGGGGCAGTGCCCAGGCGACGCATCGTCGTACGCTGCCCGAACTGGCTGGGAGACGTCGTGATGTCGACGCCCGGCCTGCTCGCGCTGCGACGGGCCCATCCGGACGCGACGCTCGTCGGGCTGCTGCCCGCGGCGCTGATCCCGCTGCTCGAGGGCAGCGGGATCTTCGACGAGCTCTGGCCTCTGGCTTCGCGAGACGGCGGGCTCGCCGGTTGGCGGCGGGACGTCGGGCGCCTCGCCCGCGCTCGCTTCGATCTGGGCATCGTGATCCCCGAGTCGATCTCCTCCGCGCTGATGATGCGCCTCGGTCGCGTCCGGGAGGTGCGGGGCTTCGCGCGGGACCCGATCCGTCGCCGCCTGCTGCACACCGAAATCCCCGCGCCGCAGAGCTGGGGGCGACGCCGTCTGGTCTCGAGAGAGCGCTTCGTCCTCACCCTGCTGGCGTCGCTCGGCGTCGAGGGCGAGACGGAGAGTCTGTGTCTTCGCGTGACGGCGGAGGAGCAGGAGCGTCTCGGGGAGGCGCTGGCCCGGGCGGGCGTGGATCCGGCGACGCTGGCTCTCGATCCACCGGTCGTGATCGCGCCGGGAGCGGGCTTCGGCGAGGCGAAATGCTGGCCGGCGGCTTCCTACTCCGAGCTCGCTGATCGGCTGGCCGGACGCGGGCTTCGCGTCGTGCTGCTCGGGGCGCCGGGGGAGGGCGAACGCATCGCGGCCGTCCGCTCCGGGATGCGCTCGGAGCCGATCGTGCTCGAGGGGACGCTCGACCTGGGGGCGCTCAAGGCTCTGCTGCGCGATGCGCGCGCGCTGGTCGCGAACGATGCGGGCGCGCGACACGTCGCGGCGGCCTTCGGGATCCCGAGCGTCGTCTTCTTCGGCCCCACTTCGGTGGCGAAGACCGCGGACAATCTCTCGCGGATCGAAGTGCTCGAGACCGAGCACGCCTGTCGGCCCTGCTATCGCAGACGATGTCCGATCGATCATCGCTGCCTGACGTCGATCGGCGTCGACGAGGCGGAGGCCGCGAGCGCACGGGCCCTCGAGCGCGCCGCGATCCCGCGCCGCGTAGCGAGCGAGGAGTCGGCGTCGGGCGCGAGCGTCTTTCGCTCATGATCGATCTCTCGATCGTGATCCCGAGCTACGAGGCCCTCGAATGTCTCGAGCAATGCCTCGCGTCGATCCGGGAGGCAGAGCGGGCTCATCCCGAGCTCGCGCTCGAAGTGATCGTGGTCGACAACGGTTCGAGCGACGGCTGTGCGGCGCTCGCGCTCCGCTCGGAGCTGCAGCCTCGAGTGATCGCCTGGCTGCGCAATCGCGGCTTCGCGGCGGCGGTCAACGCGGGCTTGCGAAGGCGCCGGGGGCGCCACGCGCTGCTGCTGAACAGCGATGTCCGGATCGACCGGGACCTGCTCGTCCAGGCCATCGAGATCCTCGATCGTGAGCCGTCGGTCGGCGTGCTCGGGCCGGCGCTCTTCCATCCGGACGGGCGACCGCAGCGCTCCGTGCATCCGCAGCCGGATCTCTTTACGGAGCTCGTACCGGAGCCGATCCTGTGCTGGCTGCGTCCGGCGGGCTTCTCGGTCCGGGGCCGCGCGGCGCGCGAATCCGAGCCGGGCGACGCGGGGCTGCGGGACGTCGAGGCCGTGCGCGGGGCGGTCTTCTTCATCCATGGCGAGGCGCTGCGCGAGGTCGGCCTGCTCGACGAGGGCTACTTCTTCTTTCTCGAAGAGACCGACTACTGCGCGCGCGTGCGACGGGCCGGGCGTCGCGTCGTGCACGCGCCCGCTCTTCGCGCCGAGCATCGGCTGGGTGCCAGCAGCAAAGGATCCGCACCGCTGGCCACCCGGATCGAGTTCCATCGCTCGCTCTACCGCTTTCACGAGCGACGGCTCGGCCGGGCGGGCGCCGGGCTGGTGGGCTGCGTGCGTCTGGTGCGCAACCTGCTGAGCGTCGGGGCGCTGTGTGTTCCGGCGCTCTTCTCCGCGCGCGCGCGCGGTCGTCTGGCGCAGCGCGCGGGTCTCGTGCTGTGGCATCTTCGGGGCCGTCCGGCGGAGCCCGGACTGGCCCGGGTGCTCTCCCGGACGTCACGGACGCTCTCCGGCACGTCACGGACGCTCGCCGGGAGCTCGCGGCCGGCGGCCGGGCAGGACGCGCGGCGAGTGGCCGCTGCCGACGGCGCGCCTTCGGCGTGATCCGATCGGAAGGGGGACAAGTGGCTCGAGGGAATGCGCCGGATCTCGCCGCGCTCGAGGCCATCGTCGATCGATGGGTCGGGCTGCGCGTGCTCGTCGTGGGGGACGTGCTGCTCGACGAGTATCGCATCGGCGACGTCGAGCGCGTGAGCCCGGAGGCCCCCGTGCCCGTCGTTCGCGTCCGCCGCGAAGAGACCGCGCTCGGCGGGGCCGGCAACGTGGCCCGCAACATCATCTCCCTCGGCGCGCGCGCGGGTCTCGTGGGTCTCGTCGGCCGCGACCCCGAGGCCGACGCCGTGCGCGCGCTCGCGAGAGCGGTCGGCATCGAGCTCGGGGGCCTCGTCGAGAGTGCCCTGCGCCCCACCTCCCACAAGCTGCGCGTCGTGGGCCGCTCCCAGCAGCTGGTCCGACTCGACCGGGAATCCGTCGAGCCGATCTCCGCCGCCGAGACCCGGACGCTCCGGGAAGCGATCGCCGCGCGCCTCGAGGAGTGCGATGGCGTGGTGCTCGAGGACTACGACAAGGGGCTCTTCGCCGGAGGTCTCGCGCGCTTCATCATCGAGCTCGCCCGCGAGCGTGGCCTCCGCGTGGCGGCGGATCCGAAGACCGATCTGCGCCGCTTCCGGGGGGCCTCGCTGGTCAAGCCGAATCTCCAGGAAGCCCTGCGCTTCTCCATGGGGTCCGACCGCGACGCCCCGCCTTCACCCTCGGATCCCGAGGCCTTTCGCAGGCTGCTCGAGAAGCTCCAGGCCGAGCTCGGGGGAGGCGAGGTGGTCGTCACGCACGGCCCGGCGGGCATGAGCGGTCTCGGGGCGAAGCGGGAGTTCTGCCAGGTGCCGACGCGACGGCTGGAGGTCTTCGATGTGCAGGGCGCCGGCGATACGGCGATGGCTTCCCTTGCCCTGGCGCGCCTCGCAGGTGCATCGCTCGTCGAGGCCTGTATCGTCGCGAACGCCGCCGCCGCGGTGGTCGTCGAGAAGGTCGGGACCGCGGCCGCCGCGTCGAGCGAGCTGCGAGAGCGATTGCCCGACATGATCGATCTGTGGGAGCGCGGGGGATCTCGAGATCCGGGATCCAGCCCGTCGACGGGCCAGCGCTCGCCAGACGGACCAAGGGGAACACGTGATTCATAGCATGACCGGGTTCGGCCGCTCGACGCGTGAGGTCGCAGGTCTCGGCATCGAGGTCGAAGCGCGCAGTGTCAACCATCGCCACCTCGATCTGCGGATCCGACTGCCGAAGGTGTTGGCGGACCAGGAGACGCGGCTGAAGCAGCGGGTCCAGGGCTGCGTGTCGCGGGGCAAGCTCGACATCAGCGTCAGCCTGGTGATGGGCGAGGCGGCGACCCGCCTCGAGATCGACGAGGCAATCGCCGCGCGCTACGTCGAGGCCGCCGAGAGCCTGCGCGCGCGACACGGTCTCGAGCAGGCGCTCGACGTCTCTTCGCTGCTCTCGCTGCCGGGGGTCACGCGGCTCGTCGAGACCGAGGTCGATCCGAAGACGCTGGTCGCGTCGCTCGACGAGGCGATCGACGAGGCGGTGGGCGAGCTCGTCGCGATGCGGGTGTCGGAAGGCGAATCCCTCGCCGCCGAGTTCGAGGGCCGACTCGAACGGATCGTGCAGCTCGCGGACAGCTTCGAGGCGCGCGCCGGCGAAGTCGTCGAAGTCGTGAAGCAGCGGCTCAAGAAGCGCGCCGAGCAGATCCAGCGCGACGTCGGGCTCTCCGACGACGCCCGACTGCATCAGGAGATCGTGATCGCGGCCGATCGCCTCGACATCACGGAGGAGCTGGTGCGTTTGCGGAGCCATGTCGACCAGTTCCGGGAGACCCTGAGCGCCGCCGGCGAGGGGGCACCCGTCGGTCGGCGCCTCGACTTCCTGCTCCAGGAGCTCGGGCGCGAGGCGAATACCGTGGGCTCCAAGGCGAGCGATGCACCCCTCGCCCAGGACGTCGTGGAGCTGAAGACCGAGCTCGAGCGGATCCGCGAGCAGGTGCAGAACGTTGAGTAGCGGCAGCGCGCGGGGCGTTGACAAGGGGCCTTCCGCGGCCCGCGATCGGCACGCGCCGGCGGCGCCGACGATGGTCAATATCGGTTACGGCAATCTCGTGACCGTCGCCCGCGTGATCGCGATCGTCTCGCCGAGCTCGTCGCCGATGCGTCGACTGCGCGAGGAGGCGGGCCAGCGCGGCAAGCTCGTCGATGCGACGGAGGGCCGTCGCACCCGTTCGATCGTGATCACCGACAGTGATCACGTGATCTTGTCGGCGATCACGCCCGAGACGATCGCGACCCGTCTCGCTCCGGACTTCGAAGGAGAAGCCGGCGAATGAGCGACGCGAAGGAGCAGGCAGAGAATCCACGCGGCCATGTCTTCGTGATCGCGGCGCCGTCGGGAACCGGCAAGACGACGCTATGTCGGCGCATCCTCGAGGAGGACCCCGCGCTCGAGATCTCGGTCTCGCACACGACGCGCCCGCCGCGCGCGGGCGAGGTAGATGGCGTCGACTATCACTTCGTCGATACGCAGGAGTTCCGTCGGCTCAACGACGAAGACGCCTTCCTCGAGCACGCTTCCTACAATGGCAACAACTACGGTACGAGCTGGCGCGCGATCGAGGCACCGCTCGAGGCCGGGCGGGACGTCGTGCTGGAGATCGAGGTCCAGGGCGCGGCGCAGGTGCGGCAGCGGATGCCCGCCGCCTGTCTGATCTTCCTGCTGCCGCCGAGTCTGCGGGTCCTCGAAGAGCGCCTGCGAGGGCGGCGGACCGACGATGAGGACGTGATCCAGAAGCGCATGGCGCTCGTCGACAACGAGCTCGACGCAGCCCGACTCTTCGATTTCGCGATCGTGAACGATGAGCTCGAGGTCGCGGTGCAGCAGGTGCTCGAGGTGATCGCCGCGGTGCGCGCGGGGCAGACGGCGGAGGTCGTAGCGAAGCATGGCCGGGAGCGCGTGCTGGCCCGTTGGGAGACGCAGGCCGGCCTCTAGCGCGAGCGGGGGGCGACTGCTTTCGACGGGGCGTCGCGCTTGCGCCGTGCGCGCCGGCGACGACGTTTGCTCGAGCTTTCCGCGGCGGGTACTATCCGTCTTCAAATCCCCGAAAAACAAGGGTTTTTGCCGTCCGAATGCTCCGCTTCAACGACATCGCCGACCGCATGCTCGACTACAACCCGCAGGTCGATCTCGAGCGCTTGCAGCGAGCCTACGTCTTCACGGCGAAGGTCCACGACGGCCAGGAGCGGCTCTCGGGCGAGCCCTATCTGATCCATCCCCTCGAGGTCGCGGGCATCCTGCTCGATCTGAACGTCGACGAGGACACGATCATCGCGGGCCTGCTGCACGACACCCTCGAGGACACGCTGACGACGCGCGAGGAGATCGAACGGCTCTTCGGTGAGAAGGTCGCGTTCCTGGTCGAGGGCCTCACCAAGATCGCGCGCATCGAGTTCAGGAGCGCCCGCGAGCAGCAGGCCGAGAACTTCCGCAAGATGCTGATCGCGATGTCGGAAGACATCCGGATCCTGATGATCAAGCTCTCCGATCGCCTGCATAACATGCGGACGATCCGTTACATGAAGGAGGAGAGCCGCCAGCGGATCGCCCAGGAGACGATGGACATCTACGTGCCCCTCGCGCACAGGCTGGGCGTCTACTGGATGAAGCAGGAGCTCGAGGACCTGTCGTTCCGATGTCTCGAGCCCGAGGCGGCCGAGGAGCTCGAGAGGCAGCTGTTGCTCAGCCGCGACGAGCGGGAGACCTACATCGAGGACTCGATCGGAATCATCTCCGCCAAGCTCGCGGAGGTCGACATCCAGTGCGAGGTGAAGGGTCGCCTGAAGGACATCTCTTCGATCTACTCGAAGATGAAGAGCCAGGACCTCGAGATCGAGCAGATCTACGACGCCATCGGCTTCCGGATCGTGATCGAGGGCGGGATCGCGGATTGCTACATGGTGCTCGGGCAGATCCATTCGCTGTGGCCGCCGGTGCCGGGCCGCTTCAAGGACTACATCGCGCTGCCCAAGCCCAACGGCTATCGCTCGCTCCACACGACGGTGATCGGCGAGTTCGGCGAGCGCATGGAGGTCCAGATCCGCACCGCCGAGATGCACCGGGACGCGGAGCTCGGGATCGCGGCGCATTGGAAGTACAAGGAAGGCCGGATCGGCGCGGAGCGGGACGACACCAAGTTCGACTGGCTGCGACAGCTCGTCGAGTGGCAGAAGGAGCTCTCGGATCCGCACGAGTTCCTGGACACGGTGAAGCTCGATCTCTTCCCGAACGAGGTCTTCGTGTTCACGCCGACGGGCGAGGTGATCAATCTGGCCTCGGGCGCGACGCCGATCGACTTCGCCTACGCCATCCACAGCGAGGTCGGCTCCCACTGCGCGGGCGCCAAGGTGAACGGTCGCCTCGTGCCGCTGCGTCAGAAGCTCAAGGACGGGGACACGGTCGAGATCGTGACGAGCACGAACCAGGTTCCGCGCAAGGATTGGCTGGAGTTCGCGGTCTCGAGCAAGGCCCGCAATCACATCCGGCACTCGATCCGGCAGGCGGGCAAGGAGCGCGCCATCGTGTTGGGCCGCGACATCCTGAGCCGCGAGCTCCGCAAGAAGGAGCTGAGCCTGGCGCAGGTGCAGCAGGACGGCAGCCTCGATCGCTATCTCGAGAAGGAGTTCGGGGGCCATAGCCTCGAAGATCTCTTCGCCGCGATCAGCTACGGCAAGCTGGCGCCGGCGACCCTGGTGCGACGCCTCGGCGGCGATCTTCAGGCGGAGGAGGAGCAGCCGGCCGTCTCGTCGTCGACGGTCGTTCCCAAGCGCCTGCGCCAGCTCTTCAAGCGCGAGCGTCGCAGCTCGGGATCCGGGGTTCGGGTGTCGGGTACCGCCGACGTGCTGGTTCGCTTCGCCAAGTGCTGCGAGCCGCTCCCCGGCGACGACATCATCGGCTTCGTGACGCGCGGCCGCGGCGTGACGGTCCATACGCGCGGCTGCGTCAAGGTCTTCGCCCTCGACCCGGATCGTCGGATCGACGTCGATTGGGACGAATCCATCGATACGCGCCGCGCGATCGAGATCCGCGTCGAGTCGCGCAACGAGCCGGGCATGCTCGCGAAGATCACGAACACCATCTCGGCAGCCGGGATCAATATCGGCTCGGCCCGCGTTTCGACGGGCGACGAGCACTCCAAGGCGGGCGCCGAACAGACCTTCGAGCTGTGGGTCCAGGACGTCGACACCCTGAACCGGGTGATTCGGGAGATCCGCAAGGTGCGGGGGGTGCGGTCGGTCGAGCGCGTGCGCGGATGATCGCCGGTTCGCGGGGTGGATCGCCCGACGTCTCGCCCCCCGGTCTGAGCGTCTGCCTGCTGGCGCGGGACGAGGAGGCCGAGCTCGCGCGCTGCCTCGCGGCGGTGTCGTGGGCGGACGAGATCGTGGTGGTCGTCGACGACCGCAGCCAGGACGGGACCGAGTCGCTGGCGCGTCGTCTGGCCACGCGCGTCGAGCGCAAGCCCTACGCGGGGGACGTCCTGCAGAAGCGCTACTGCACGAGTCTGGCTCGCAACGATTGGGTCCTGATCCTCGACCCGGATGAAGTCGTCCGCCCCGAGCTGTCCGCGTCGATCCAGGCGGCGCTCGCGTCGTCTTCGGCGGGAGATTCGGCCGGGCAGCCCGTCGCCTATCGCCTGAATCGCGTGACCTATCACCTGGGTCGCTGGATCCGTCACGGTGATTTCTACCCCGACTGGAAGCTGCGGCTCTTTCGAAGGTCGCGTGCGCACTTCGCGGGGCAGGATCCGCACGGGCGCGTCGAGGTCGACGGTCCGGTCGGCGTGCTCAGCGGGGAGCTCGAGCACTACAGCTATCGCGACCTCGCGGATCAGGTCGCGCGCATCCAGTTCTTCAGCGATCAGGCAGCGCAGGCGCGGGTCGACCAGGGGCTGGCCTTTCGGCTGCGCGACCTGGTGTTGCGCCCACCCGGACGCTTCCTTCGCAGCTACCTGCTGAAGCAGGGCTTTCGGGACGGCCTGCCGGGCTTCGTGATCTCGGTGGCGAGCGCGTTCTACGTCTTCCTGAAATACGCCAAGCACTGGGAGCGGACGCGCCTGACGGGTGGCGGCGACCCGCCGGGATCGGGAACGGGCACAGGCGGCGCCTGAACGGGCAGTCGCTCGCGAGCGACGGACAGCGGACGGGACCGGCTCGAGGCAGACCCCACGCAGGGTCTTCAGGCGGCCGTCGTCTCCTGCACGCCGATCAGATCCCGGTAGATCCCCGGCGTTCGCATCAGCTCCTCGTGGGTGCCGACCTGGGTGATGCGCCCCTGGTCGACGACGACGATGCGGTCCGCGTGGCGAACGGTCGAGAGCCGGTGTGCGACCAGGAAGATCGTGCGCTCGCCGCGCAGCGCTTCGATGGCGTCCTGCACCGCGCGCTCGGTCTTGGCGTCGAGTGCGCTGGTGGCTTCGTCGAAGACGAGGATCGAGGGGTTCGCGACGATCGCCCGCGCGATCGTGAGGCGCTGGCGCTGGCCGCCGGACAGGCGCAGCCCGAACTCGCCGACCGGTGTGTCGTAGCCCTCCGGCAGGTCGGCGATGAACTCGTCGGCCGAGGCGGCGTGGGCGGCGGCGTGCACCTCGGCCTCGGTCGCCTCGCGCCGTCCGTAGCGGATGTTTTCGAAGACCGTGTCGTCGAAGAGGAAGGGCTCCTGGGTGACGACCGCGATCCGGTCGAGGAAGGAGCGGCGCTCGATGTCGCGCAGGTCGACGCCATCGATCTCGATCGCACCGCGCGTCGGGTCGTGGAAGCGCAGCACCAGATCGACGAGGGTCGACTTGCCGGTGCCGGTTCGCCCGACGATGGCCACGACCTCTCCGGGCGCGACGACGAGGTCGATGCCCTGCAGCACCGGCTCGCCGCCGTAGTCGAAGTGCACGTCGCGGAAGCGGATCTCGGGCACGTGATCGGGCATCGGCCGTGCGCCGGGTCGATCGGCGGTCTCCGCCTCCATGTCGAGCAGCGAGAAGAGCCGTGCCGCCCCGCCGGTCGACTCCATGATGAGCGGGAAGGTGGTGGTGATCGCCTTGATCGGCTTGTAGGCGGTCAGCAGGATCAGCGCGAACTGGACCAGCGTTCCGATCGTGATGCCCCACATCTCGTTCAGCATCAGCCAGACCCCGAAGCCGATGATCGCGAAGCCGAGAATCGGGTTCAGCAGCTCGCTGGCCGCCTTCGCGAGCACGGCATTCCACACCACCTTCATGTGGCGCCTGAAGTATTTGCCCGTCTCGACGGCGAAGGCGGACTCCTCGAGCTGCTGGCCCTTGAAGGCCTTGATGACCTTGATCCCCGACAGGATGCTCATCAGGCGCTGCGTGAGATCGCCCTGGGTCTCCTGGCGTCGGAAGGTCTGCTTCTGGATGCGTCGTCCGAAGTAGCCGAGAATCAGGAAGAAGGGGGGCATCGCCAGCAGGCTGAAGAGCGCGAGCTGCCAGCTGGCCAGGAACAGCGCCACGCCCCCGGAGAGCACGAGCTGGATGTTGATCATCAGCTCGTTGTAGATCAGGGTCACGGACTGGCAGGCGAGTCCAACGTCGTTCATGGCCCGGGCCATGAAGTCGCCGCTGGTGCCGCTTCGATGGATCCGCAGCGGTGCGGCCAGGAGCTTGGCCGCCACCTTCTGATCGACGTCTCGACGTACGCTGGCGATCGTCCAGTGGGCCGTGTAGGAACGCAGGAAGACGGCGACGGGCTGAAAGATCAGCGTGACCCCGAGCAGCATCACGAGCTGGAGGATGATGGGCTCGAGGCGCTCGAATCCGATGTCTCCCGCCGTCGCTGGGATCAGCACTTCGTCGAGCAGCGGCTTGAACAGATAGGCGCGCAGGTAGCGGATGAAGGAGATCACCCAGCCGAGCACGAAGACGCCGAGGAGCTGACGCCAGTAGCGCACCGAGAAGCCGAGCATCCGGCGCAACAGGGGCCACGGCCGTTGCGGCGTGGCCCGGGTCCGCGGACCCGGGCGCACGACCGGCTCCGGAGACTCGGGCGGGGAGGGCGCGGCGATGGCGTCGGCGTCCGAAGTCAACGCGCGATCAACCGAGCTCGGCCGCGATCGCATCGCCGCCCCGCCAGCCGAGCAGCAGGTCGCCCTCGAGGCCGAGCCCCGCGGCGCCCGCGCGCTTCAGGTGATAGATCGGGGGGCGTGAGGAGAGCCGCAGATCGATCTCCCCGGGCCAACCCTCCCGGTCGTCGGGATCCTCGAGCCAGCCGTCGTCGCTGTCCCATTTCGGCAGGGTGACGGCGATCTGCGCGAGCTCGTCGCCGCAGAACGGCATCAGGTCACGCAAGCGGTTGCCGATCTCGCGCCGCAGCTGCTCGGTCCGCGCGGCGAGCTCCTCGGGTCGGAGGTCGGAGACCACCGCTCGAGCGACCAGATCGACGCGCTTCGGATGGGTCTGGCAGGGGTAGGCCGTGACGGCCACGGTCGGCTGACCCGCTCGGCGACCGGGCAGGATCAGTCGGGCGCCCATGCCTTCGGGCAGGACGCTGGTCGGGACGCGGTACAGGAAGACCGCGCGGTACGCGCGCCGCACCGGACGTTCCAGGAGCTTCGGGGTCGGGCGCATCGGATCGTCGCCGTAGGCATCGCGGATGGCCGAGGGCGCGGCGCCGAGCACGAGCGCGCGGCCCAGCCAGATCTCGCCGGTGCGCACGACGCGGATCCCGGGCTGACCCGAGACCGAGACCAGCTCGAAGTCGCCGGTCAGGGTCCGCGTGTCGCCGTAGAGTGCGGTGACGCGCTTGCGGAACAGGTCGACCAGCCAGGGCGGATCGTCCGAGAAGCCCGCGCCCCCCGCCAGGCCGACCCCGAGCAGTCGCGCCTGGGCCTCGGGCCCGGGCGTCGCGTCGCCGAGATTCGAGAGCGCACGCACCTGCGCGGCCAGAATCCGCCCCAGGTCGCCCGAGGCGTTCGCGACCGCGTCGGGCAGGCCACGCTTCTGGAGACCCGAGGGCACAGAGGAGCTTCCGGCCCCGAGTCCGCCCGCCGGATTGTTCGGGGCGGCGGCGCTGCGGCGGCCAAGCCGGACGAAGGGCGATTCGTAGAGCATCGCGCGCTCGATCTCGGAGGCTTCCACGACATGGCGCACGAGCGTGCGGGCATCGTCGGGCTTGGCGAGGCCCCAGGCGACCAGCTCCTCGGCGGTCAGCAGCGGCTGGCCGACGTCGAGGCGATAGGGATCGGCCGCGATCTGGTAGGCGAGTCGTTCGCCCGCGATCCGGCGGCGGTCGATCAGCGGCACGGTCAAGGCCCGCAGACTCGCATCGAGCAGCCCCTGATCCCGAAGGCCGCTCAAGAAGAAGGGCTCCTTCATGGCGGGGGGCAGGACCGTGCGCGCCTCTTCCTCGACGACCAGCACGCGGTGGCCGGCGCTGCTGATACGCGCGGCGGCGAGCAGGGCCGAGAGTCCGCTGCCGAGGATCAGCGCGTCCCAGCGCCGGGCGCGCGGGGCCTCACTCGGGTCGAGAACCGCGATCTCAGCCATCGAGGCGGCCTCCGGAAATCACTGTCGAGTCATGGACTTGGAGTATCGAGTTCAGAGAAAGCATTGATGATTGCAGCCGCTTGGACCAGTCGGCCACAGGTCGGCTCATGCGGCCCGCGGCGGCCGGCGTGTGAAGGGTCCGCGTGTAGGGCGTGAAGCAGGCGTCAGGTTGAGAGTCAGGGTATCAGGGTGTCGGGTCGAGAGTCGACTCAGTCCGTCGGGGCGTCCAGGTCGATGCCGAGAAAGCCCGGGTCGAACAGGATCGCCGGCTCGTCCGGCTTCTTGCGTTCGATCGTGCCGATCTTGTAGCCACGCTCGCCGAGCCCGCGCAGGCGGTGCAGCACCTCGTCGGCGCAGTCGCCCGGCACGATCACGATCATGCCGATCCCGCAATTGAAGACGCGCAGCAGCTCGGTCTCGGGGAGCTTGCCCTCGCGCGCGATCCACTCGTAGACGTCGGGTCGCGGCCAGGCGCGGGTGTCCACGCGCGCCCGCACGCCCGCGGGCAGCACGCGCGGGATGTTGCCCTCGAAGCCGCCGCCCGTGACGTGCACCATGCCGTGCACCTCGAAGTCCCGGATCAGGTTCAGCAGCGGCTTCACGTAGATCCGCGTCGGTGCGAGCAGTGCACTCGCGAGGTTCGTGCGCATGCCGGGCGGCTCTTCGAAGAGATCGAATCGGCCCGCGGCCAGGCCAGCGTCGAGCACCGAGCGCACCAGCGAATAGCCGTTGCTGTGGAAGCCGCTCGAGGCGAGTCCGATCATCACGTCGCTCTCGGCGATCGTCGAGCCGTCGATGATGTCGTCGCGCTCGACGACGCCGACGCTGAATCCGACGATCTCCAGCTCGCCCTTGGCGTAGACGCCGGGCATCGTCGCGGTCTCGCCCCCGAGCAGCGCAGCGCCGGCCCGGCGGCAGCCCTCGGCGATGCCGCGCAGGGCGTCGCCCGCGGTCGCCGTCTCGAGCTCGCCCATGGCGATGTAGTCGAGGAAGATCAGCGGCTCGGCGCCCTGGACGATCAGGTCGTTCACGACCATCGCCACGCAGTCGATGCCAATGGTGTCGTAGCGACCGATCTGTGCGGCCAGCTTGAGCTTGGTGCCGACGCCGTCGGTCGCGGCCACGAAGATCGGCTCCTTGTATCGATCGGGCGCCTTGAACATCCCGGCGAAGCCGCCGATCGAGCTCAAGACCTCCGGTCGGAAGGTGCCTTTGGCGATTTCCTTCACGTCATCGATGAAGGCTTCGTCGTGATCGAGGTCGACGCCGGCCGCCGCGTAGGCGGGCGCAGCGGTCTCGCTGAACGCCCCGGCGGATCGGGTGCTCTCGGCTGCGGGGCGGGGGCTGCTCGGGTCGTTCCTGGATCGGGTCACGGCCGAGTGATAGGCAAAGGCCTCGGGGCAGTCAATCGAAGCCTGGCGCGAATCGCTGCGTAGCGTCCGCAGGGCCGCGCGCCGCCGCCCTTCGCCCCTCTCCGGCATCCGGGCTAGTGTCCGCGCGTGACGATTTCGGTCGTGATTCCGGCCCTCGAGGAGGCCGCGCGGATCCGCCGCGCGGTCGAATGCGTGGCCGGGACAGGGGTCGAAGTCATCGTGGTCGATGGCGGCAGTCGGGACGAGACCGCCCGCCTCGCCCGCGAAGCCGGAGCTCGGGTCTTCGTCGCCCGGGAGGGGCAGCGGGGGCGCGCCCACCAGCTCCGGCTGGGCGGTGAAAAATCAACGGGAGACGTGATCCTCTTCCTTCACGCAGACACGGTGCTGGCTGCGGGTTGGCGGGAGGCGGTGGAGCACGCCTTGTCGGATCCGGGCTGTGCGGGGGGCGCCTTTTCGCTGCGCTTCGCGGCCCGGGGCGGGCGGGAGCGGTGGGTCGAGGGGTGGGTCGCGCTGCGGGTGGCGCTCTTCGATCTGCCATACGGTGACCAGGCGATCTTCCTGCGTCGCGAAGTCATGATGGAGATGGGCGGAGTGCCGAGCGTGCCGATCATGGAGGACCTGGATCTCGTCCGTGCGATCAAGCGCGCGGGCCGGCTGGAGATCCTCGCACTCCCGGCGACGACCTCGTCGCGCCGCTATCGGGACCGGGGCACGCTGCGGACGATCTTCTGGCATCAGATCGCGCTGATCGGGTGGCTGCTCGACTGGGATCGCGCCTGGCTCGCGCGCAGGATGGGGCGATGAGCGCGGCGGCGGATGAGGGCGGCGAGGCGGCGAGCGAGCGTCCCGAGGTGACGCCGGTGCGCCATGCGCTGCGTCGGCTCTCGGTCTATCTGCGGCGCAACTGGCGCTACTACCTCGTGTGGTTTCTGGCCGTCGTCCTGTACACCGCGATCTTCAACGCGATTCCGCTGACGGTCGGCTGGGCGATCGACGGCCTGGTCGATGCCGACGTGAACGCCTCGGAGGTGATCGAGCGCTGCTGGCTGCTCTTCGGGCTCGCAGTCGTCGGCGGCGTGCTGCGCTTCTTCACCCGCCAGCTCGTCTTCGACGCCGCTCGCGAGGTCGAGTACGAGATCCGCAACGATCTCTTCGCCCATCTCCAGAAGCAGCCCCAGTCCTTCTACTTCAGGTGGCGGACCGGTGACCTGATGAGCCGCTGCGTCAACGACCTCAACTCGGTGCGCCTGCTGCTCGGCCCGGGCCTGTTGTCGGTGGCCCAGAGTCCGATCCTGTTCATCGGCGCCTTCGTGGCCATGTCCACCTACAGCGTGAAGCTCGCCACCCTGATGGTGATCCCGTACCCGCTCTTCATCCTCGTCTCGCGCGTGATCGGCTCGCGGCTCTTCAAGCGAAGCCTCGCCGCTCAGGAGTCGCTGGCGTCGATGTCGAATCTGGTGCAGGAGAGCATCGCCGGGATCGGTGTCGTCAAGGCCTACGCGATGGAGCGCGATCAGGCGGAGCGCTTCGCCGAGGCCAACGACCACCTGCGCGCGCGGCAGCTCGAGCTGGTGCGCGCCAGCGCCGCGATGCCCGCGATCACGGGGCTGCTGCCCGCGATCGGCCTCGGCATGGTGCTCTATCTCGGGCTCGGCGAGATCGCCGCGGGCCGGCTCGAGACCGGCTCGCTCTTCGCTTTCACGATCTACGCCCGCGTGCTCACGTTCCCGACCATGATGCTCGGCTACTCGGTGAGCCTGCTCCAGCGCGGCGCCTCGGCGATGCAGCGCATCGACGAGGTGATGTCGATCGAGCCCGCGATCGCCGATCACCCCGACGCGGTCGAGCTGTCCGAGCTGGCCGGCGAGATCGAGTTCCGCGACCTCTGCTTCGATTACGGCGTCGACGATCCCGACGAGCATCGCGATCACGCGCTCACCGACGTGTCTCTGAAGGTGCCGGCCGGGTCCTCGCTCGGAATCGTCGGTCCGGTCGGCGCCGGCAAGTCGACTCTGGCCTCCCTGATCCCGCGCCTCTACGAGGTGGGAGCCGGCCAGCTCTTCATCGACGGCGTCGACGTCAACCGCATCAAGCTGTCGACCCTGCGCAGGGCGATCGCGATGGTGCCCCAGGACTCGTTCCTGTTCTCGATGCCGCTGCACGCGAACGTGGCCTACGGGCTGCCCGCCGACGCGCCGCGGGATGCCGTCGAGCGAGCGGCCGAGCGGGCTCAGCTCGCGGGCGACATCGAGGAGCTGCCGCAGGGCTACGACACGCTGGTGGGCGAGCGCGGTGTGATGCTCTCGGGTGGCCAGCGACAGCGAACGGCGCTGGCTCGGGCGCTCGCGCTCGACCCGCGCATCCTGATCCTCGACGACACGCTGTCCGCCGTCGACGCCGAGACGGAGCGCCGCATCCAGAGCGAGCTCGAGCGGGTCTTCGCGGGGCGCACGGTGATCGTGGTCGCGAGTCGCATCAACTCGGTTCGGGATCTCGACCAGATCGTGGTGCTCGATGCCGGGCGGATCGTCGAGAGCGGCCGGCACGAGGATCTGATGGCACGCGGCGGCCTCTACGCGCGTCTGGCCGAGGAGCAGGAGGCGGAGGAGCGCCGCGAGCAGGCTGGGCCTTCCGCGGACGCGGAGCGCGCGAGCGCGGCCGGGGAGGGGGCATGAGCGCAGACGCGCCGCGACCCGACGGATTCGAGGAAGAGGCCCTCGGTCGTGCCTACGATACGCGCCTGCTGCTCCGGCTCTGGCCCTACGTGCGCCCGTTCTGGCGTCAGGTGGCGGGCACGCTGCTGCTCTTCTTGCCGATCTTCGCGCTCGAGCTCGCGCCTGCCTGGATCGTCAAATCCGGGATCGACCGCGTCGTCGCCGAGGTCGGAGCGGATCCGATCGCGGTCGACCCGAGAGCGGCGGTGGACACGCCCGTGCTGTCGCTCGCCGGGGAGGTCGATGCCCGACTCTCGCCGATCTTCGATCCGCCGGAGGGCCTGGGCATCGGGGCCTGGCTGGCACTCCTCTATCTGACGACGACGCTCGCGCTCGGCGGCCTGCAGTACGTCTACCAGGTGTTGATGGCCTCGACCGGTCAATACGCCATGCGCGAGCTGCAGGCGGCACGTCTTCGAGCACATCGAGACGCTGCATACGAGCTACTTCGACAAGATTCCGGTCGGTCGACTCGTGACGCGCGCGACCAACGACGTCGAGAACGTGGCCGAGATGTTCGCCCAGGGGCTGGTCGCGCTCGTGACGGACGTGATCAAGATGGCGGGCTTCGCGGCGATCCTGTTCGCGCTGTCCGCGAAGCTCGCGCTCTGGACCTTCGCGATCGTGCCCGTGATGGCGGTGGCCGCCTTCGTCTTCAGGCTCAAGGTGCGCGAGGCCTTTCGGGCGGTGCGTGTCCGGATCGCGCGCATCAACACCTACATCCAGGAGAGCGTGACCGGCATGAAGGTCGTTCAGCTCTTCAGTCGCGAGGAGCGCAACCGCGTCGAGTTCGACGCCATGAACGCCGATCATCGCGATGCCTGGAACAAGTCGATCCGCTACGACTCACTGCTCTTCGCCACGATCGAGGTCGCGACCGGCATCACGATGGCGGTGATCATCGGCGTCGGCACCGGCATCGCCGAGGTCGGCATCCTCTACGTCTTCATCGACTACATGCAGCGCTTCTTCATGCCGCTGCGCGACCTGTCCGCGAAATACTCGGTCATGCAGTCCGCGATGGCCGGCGCCGAGCGCATCTTCCAGGTGCTCGACACCGTGCCACTCGTGCGCGACCCGGAGCATCCCGTTCGGGAAGGCGATCCGGCGGAGAAGGGACTGGTCGAGTTCGAGCACGTCTGGTTCTCCTATGGCGACACGCGCGGGGTTCCGGAGGACGAGGTGGACTGGATCCTGCGCGACGTGAGCTTCCGGGTCTCGCCCGGCGAGAAGGTGGCCTTCGTCGGCGCGACCGGCGCGGGCAAGACGACGATCATGAAGCTGCTGACCCGGCTCTACGACGTCGATCGCGGCGTCGTGCGGGTCGACGGCATCGACGTGCGCGAGATTCCGCAGCAGGACCTGCGCCGGCGCATCGCGACCGTCCTGCAGGACGTCTTCCTGTTCAGCGGAACGATCGCGCGCAACATTGCGCTGGGTCGCGCCGATCTCGGCGAGGCCGACATCCGTCGCGCGGCCGAAGCGGTCGAGGCCCATCCCTTCATCGCCCGCCTGCCGCACGGCTACGAGACGGAGGTGATCGAGCGCGGCGCAAACTTCTCGACGGGTCAGCGACAGATCCTTTCCTTCGCCCGGGCGCTCGCCCATGGCGCCCACATCCTGGTGCTCGACGAGGCGACCAGCGCGATCGACACCGAGACCGAGGCGGCGATCCAGCGCGGGATCCACGTCCTGATGGAGGGCAAGACCGCGATCGCGATCGCTCATCGCCTGTCGACGATCCGCGACGTCGACACCATCCACGTACTGAAGGACGGTCGGCTGGTGGAGTCCGGCTCGCACGCCGAGCTGGTCCTGAAGGATGGCCACTACGCGCGCCTGTACCGGCTGCAGTCCGCCAACCAGGGCCGCCCGGCGGCCGTCGGCGCGCCCGAAGCGTCTTCGCCGCGCACGGCCTGAGCGGCCAGCTCTCGGCAATCGCCTCGCGTGATCTGCAGGCCCGGGGCAGGTCGCGCTCGCCCCCTTAGTTCGCCGCGGCCGATTCGATAGACTCGGCCACGTCGAGCGTCCCCGCCCGGCCGCGACGCAAGGAGAACCCCAGCATGGCCCTCTTCGAACAGCTTCCCTCCGTCGATCCGGAGCACCGTCGCTACAACATCAAGAGCCCCGTGACCCTCGAGTCGATCGGTGAGATCGAGGCGGCCTCGCCCGAAGAGGTGCGGGCGGCGGTCGATCGGGCGCGAAAGGCCCAGCGCGAATGGGCCACGAAATCCTTCGACGAGCGGGCGGCGGTGCTCTGGCGCCTCGTCGATCAGATCGTCGAGCATCAGGACGAGATCGTCGAGCTGGTCATCAAGGAGACGGGCAAGACCATCAACGAGGCGATCTCGATGGAGGTGCTCGCGCCCTGCATGCAGATCTCGCACTACGCGAAGCGCGCCAAGTCCTACCTGAAGACGCAGGTGAAGCGGCCCGTCCGGCGTGATGCGTTTTTCGAAGAAGGTCACGCTCCACTATCAGCCTCTGGGGGTGGTCGGGCTGATCACGCCCTGGAACGGGCCGGTCGCGCTGGCGGCGAATCCGCTGGCCCAGGCCCTGATGGCCGGCAACGCGGTCGTCCACAAGCCGAGCGAGGTGACGCCCTTCTCCGCCGTGCTGCTGAAGGAGCTCGCCGACAAGGCGGGCCTTCCGAAGGATCTGTATCAGGTGATCCAGGGCGACGGGCAGACCGGCGCCGCGCTGATCGAGGCCGGCGTCGACAAGGTCTCGTTCACGGGCAGCGTGGCGACCGGACGCAAGGTCGGCGAGGCCTGCGGTCGCAACCTGATCCCGGTGACCCTCGAGCTGGGCGGCAAGGACGCCATGATCGTGTGCCAGGACGC
This sequence comes from uncultured delta proteobacterium, assembly GCA_963698485.1. Lineage (GTDB taxonomy): Bacteria > Myxococcota_A > UBA9160 > UBA9160 > UBA4427 > UBA4427. The sequence goes on from CAVORA010000029.1 coordinate 47,933, forward strand.
CGACCTCGACCGCGCGGCGGACGGCGCGGTGCGCGGCTCGTTCTTCAACACCGGCCACTACTGCTGCGGGACCGAGCGCGTCTACGTGCCCGAGTCGATCTACGAGCCCTTCGTCGAGAAGGTCGTCGCCCAGGCCAAGACGCTCAAGCAGGCCGAGAGCGGGGCCAGCGACGTGGGCGCCGTCTTCTGGGACAAGCAGATGGACATCATCGAGGACCACATGGCCGACGCGAAGGAGAAGGGCGCCAAGGTGCTGGTCGGCGGCGAGCGCAATCGCAGCCTGTCCGGCTACTTCTTTCCGCCGACGGTCGTGGTCGACGTCGACCACGAGATGGACCTGATGCGGCGCGAGACCTTCGGCCCGATCGTCGCGATCCAGAAGGTGCGGGACGAGGAAGAGGCGATCGAGCTCGCGAACGACTCGCGACTACGGCCTCTCGGGCAACGTCTGGACGACCGATCTCGAGAAGGGCGAGCGGATCGGCGCGCGCATGGTGACGGGCAGCGTCAGCGTGAACGACATCGCCGTCACCTACGGGATTCCCGAGGCGCCCTTCGGCGGCGTCAAGGAGAGCGGCGTCGGGCAGGTCAACGGCGAGGTCGGCATCCGCGGCTACTGCCACGTGCATCCGGTGATCGTGGATCTCTCGAAGAAGAAGGCGCGCGGTGGCTACCCGTATACGGCCGAGAGTGCCGAGGGGCTTCGCAAGCTCGTGAAGAACGTCTTCGGCAACAAGATCCTGCGCAAGCTCTTCGTCTAGCGCCGACTCGCTCGCCCGCTATCGGGCGGACGGCATGATCTCCGGCTTGCGGTCGAGCTCCAGGGGCAGTCGGACGGCGATCCGGACGCCTTCGTCGGAGGAGGTCTCGATTGCGATCTCGCCAGCATGGTCGCTGACCAGGCCGTGGGCGACGGAGAGGCCGAGGCCCGTGCCGCCGTCGTCGAGGCGGGTCGTGAAGAAGGGATCGAAGGCCCGGCCTCGCACCTCGGGTGAGAGGCCCGGGCCATCGTCGTCGATCCAGAGCGTCGCCCAGTCGTCTTCGATCGCGGTCCGGAGCTTGATCGAGACGCCGCCGGCCCGAGATTCCGCGGCATTGCGAACGAGATTGACGACGATCTGCTCGATCGCGATCGGGCTCATCAGGATCGGCAGCGGACCCTGGTGGAGTCGCAGGTCCAGACGCCCGCCGCGACTCTCGACATAGTCGCGCGCCAGTCGCGTCGCGCGCTGCACCGTCGGATTGAGATCTTCGACCCACTTCACCGTCGGCTCGTTGCGGGAGAACTGCAGAATGCTGCGAACGATCTGGCCACAGCGCCGCGCCTGCTGAACGATCTCGCGCATGGCCTCCGAGCGTGGATCGTCCTCGCCGTCCTGCTCGGTTTCGAGCAACGACACCTCCGCCACCGCCGAGATCGCGCCGATCGGATTGTTGATCTGGTGCGCGATGCCAGCGGCGAGCGTTCCGATCGCCGCGAGCCGCTCCTGGTCCTCGAGCCGATCCATCGATCGCCGGAGCTGCTCGCCGCTCTGCTGGACCCGCTCTTCGAGCTCGCGGTGGTAGTGGGCGAGCTGCTCTTCGGCCCGCTTGCGCTCGCTCACGTCGATCCCCTGCGCCAGGAGCCGGGGCTGGCCACCGACGTGGATCACCTCGGCCGAGACGAGCAGGTCGATCGGCTCACCGTTCTTTCGCTTGAGCTGGAGCTCGATTCCCTCGGGCATGGACGAAGCGCCCAGGAGCTCTTTCAGCTGGTCGCGGTCCGCCAGCCGCGGCCAGGCGTCGAGCTCGGTCAGGGTTCGTCCGATGGCCTGGTCCCGCGTCCAGCCGCTGAGCTTCGAGAACGCCTCGTTCACTTCGAGGATACGGCCCGAGCCGATATCCGAGAGGATCAGCATGGACGGCGTACGACGGAACAGCGTCGTGAGCAGCGTCTGCTGCTCACGCAAGGCGTCCTCAGTGCGAGCCCGGGTGTCGGCCTCGGTCTCGGCGCGGTCGCGTTGCGCATTGGCCTGGCGCAACGCGTCGAGCCGCGCGCGTTCGATCCAGAACCCGAAGACTGCCAGAGACGCGGTCACGAGCACCGCGGTCCAGGCGAGCGTGCGTTCTGCCGGGGTCAGCGGACCCAGGCCGGCGATCGCGGCCAGGATCGTCAGGCTGACGATCGTCCAACCGATGCCCCCTGCAGCGTTCGTGGCCGCGGTCGCCGCGAAGGGCACGACGATCAGGCCGAGCACGATGGGAATCGAGCTCTCAGCCAGCAGCGGACTCACGACCAGCCCGATCGTGATCAGGCCGAGCAGGAGATGCGTGGCGAGAAGGGGCCGGCGCGACAGGCGCAGCAAGCCCAGCGGGATCAGCAGCGGCAGGCCATAGAGACCCGTGAAGAGGGCGCGCATCGGCGACCCCGCCGCCAGGTGGACCGCGGACGAGAGGGCGCCCAGGCCGCTCGCGACCAGGAACACGGCGATCGCGTGGCCGGAGGCGCGAACGATCTCGGGGTCTTCGCTGTCGACCCAGTGGGCGACGGCGCGGTACCAGCCGGATGTGCCCGGTGATGTCGAGGCCTCGTTCTCACTCACTTCGGTTCGTCCTCACTGCCCCAGGTCCTCACTCGAGGCACCCGATTGGTCCCCTATCATTCACCGTCTGCCGGCGCGATCAGCAGGCACGGGCACGCCACCGCGAGCCTCATTCCCTTGCCGACCAGCGGGGGGATGGGTTACCACTTTAATCACCCCCGAAACAGAGCTGGATCGACGGGCTGGCCCGCATCGATCCCCCAGAATCCCCGTCGAGTTTCGCTGTTTGAAGTCGGATCTTGCTCAGAAGGTCTGATCGACCCACCACGTCGACTCCGGGTACCTCGTATTCGCCGCGTTATTCCGGCGACGAGAGCGAGGAGAGATCGGGACCGTCTCCAGTGACGGGTCCGGTTGGATGACGGGTCTGACTGATCAGCGGACTGTGATCCAGATGACGAGCCAGGTGGTGAGTCGGGTGTAAACTGCCGCATCGGTTTGATTCGCCGTCGATGGCCCAACGGGCCGGAGATGGATGTTCGCGGAAGCGCCGCTCAATTGCTGAGCGGTCCGACGGGCGAGAGTCACACACGCCGAAACGGCCGATCGATCGAGGGATTTCTTGCGCATCAAGAGTCTGCAGCTCCACGGTTTCAAGTCTTTCGTCGACAGGACCGTCTTCAGCTTCGACGACGGCATGACCTGCGTCGTCGGTCCCAACGGCTGTGGCAAGTCGAACGTGGTCGACGCCATCAAGTGGGTGATGGGCGAGCAGTCCGCGCGCAAGCTGCGCGGCAAGGGCATGGACGACGTCATCTTCGCGGGCTCCGAGAATCGCCCGCCGATCGGAATGGCCGAGGTCTGTCTGACCTTCGACAACTCCGATGGCCAGGCGCCCGCGGCCTATGCGGCCTACAGCGAGATCGAGATCGCGCGTCGGCTCTACCGATCCGGCGAGTCCGAGTACCTGATGAACAAGGCGCCCGCGCGCCTGAAGGACGTCCACGACTTCTTCCGCGATACCGGCATCGGCCTGCGCGGCTACACGATCGTCGAGCAGGGCAAGGTGGCCGAGATCGTGTCGGCGAAGCCCGAGGATCGTCGCGGTCTGATCGAGGAGGCCGCCGGCATCGGGAAGTACAAGGCGCGCCGCCGCGAAGCCGAGAGCAAGATGAAGTCGACCGAGCAGAACCTCGTTCGCGTGAACGACGTGCTCGGCGAGATCCGCCGCCAGATCAGCACCCTCGAACGCCAGGCGAAGAAGGCCGCGCGCTACAAGCGTCTCCAGGAGACCCAGCGGGTGCTCGAGCTCTCGCTGGCCGCCGACGAGCGGGCGAGTCTGCTGGAACAGGTCGAGCGCGAGTCGGCGTCGCTCGAAGCGCTGCGCGATCAGACGACCGCGCTCGAGGCGAACCTGGCCGAGCGCGAGCTGGCGGCGCAGGAGCATCGCATCGCGCTGGCGGAGGCCGAGAAGGCTGTGACCGCCGGGGCCGAGAAGCTCTACGGGCTGCGCAGCGAGATCAAGAACCTCGAGGGTCGGATCGAGCTGGCCCGTCGCGAGCGCGACAATCTCGAGGAATCGAGCGAGGCCCGAAAGGGCGAGCTGCAGACGCTCCACGAGCAGCTGACCGTGGCGGAGCAGGAGCATCGCGCCGCCCACGAAGAGCTCGAGCAGCTCGAGCGCGGTCTCGAGCAGGAGCAGGCGGCCATCGAGAACGCCGAGCGGGAGGTCCAGGCGGCCCAGGAGGCGTTGCGCCAGCGCGAGGCCGAGCGCGACGTGAAGAACACCGCTCACGTCGAGCTGCTGACGGGCGTGGCGCGTCTCGAGGATCGGATCGCGGGCCTCGGCGACCGTCAGGCGGCCATCGATCAGCGCATGCGCGGCGTCGACGCCGACGTGGAGGTGCAGCAGAACCAGGCCGCCGAGGCGGGCCGCGAGCAGTCGACGCTCGAGGAGGGCCTGCGCAACCTGCTGGCCGAGCGGGATCGATTCCAGGAGCAGCTGCGCGACGCGATGCGCGCGCATGACGCCGCGAAGGAGGCGATCCAGGTCGCGACCCTCGAGTCCCAGGAGGCGATCAAGGCCGCGCAGACGGCCCAGGCCCGCTACGAGTCGTTGCGGGAGGTCGTCGAGGGGCGCCAGGACATCGGCGCCGGGGCGAAGCATCTGCTCGATAGCGGCGAAGCGACCGCCTCGCGCCTGGGTCTCAAGGGGCTCGTTCGCGAGCTGATCGAGGCCGATCCGGAGGTCGAGCGCGCCGTCGAGGCGGTGCTGTCGGATCGCGCCGAGGCGATCGTGATCGACGGGTCCAGAGGCGCCCTCGAGGCGCTCGAGCTGCTGCGTGCGGACGGCGCCGGTCGTGGCGTCTTCGTCGTCCAGCGGGCCGTGCCGGAGCTTCAGTCGGGAATCGTTCCGCTCGGCGACCCGCTGATCAAGCGGGTGCGACCGCGAGCCGGCGCGGAGGGCGTTGCCCGCTCACTGCTCGGTGACGTCTATCTGATCGATCGGCTGGAGCGGGCGTTCGAGCATTTCGGCGGGGATCGCCTGCCGGCGACCTTCGTGACCCCGGCCGGGGACATCGCGACACCCGAGGGCGTCGTCCAGGGTGGAGGAGACTCGTCGGCGCGGGGCATGCTGACCCGGGCGCGGGAGGTGCGGGAGCTCGAGGTCGAGGTCGCGCGTCTCGAGGAGACGGCAGAACGCAAGCGCGCGGCGACGGCCGCCGCGGAGGCGACGCTGGCCCGGGCGGGTGAAGAGCTCGAGAACCTGCGCAATCGCCACCACACGGCGGCGCTCGCGGTCGCGAATCACGAGAAGGATCTCGAGCGATCGACCGAGAAGGTCAAGCGCATCGGAGAGGCCCAGCAGACGCGCGCCGCCGAGCGCTCGGATCTGCTCGGCGAGCAGGAGTCGGTCAGCGAGGAGCTCGCCTCGCTCGAGCGACAGCTCGAGGATCGGCGCCAGGAGCGCGAAGCCAGCCAGCGCGCCGTCGACGCGATCGGGCTGCAGATCAGCTCGGCGGGTCGCGAGCTGTCGCGCCGCGAGAGCAAGGTCGCCGAGCTGCGGGTCGGCTATCGGGCGCGGGACGAGCATCGCCTGCGACTGCGCGAGACGGCGACGCGGGCCGAGCAGTCCGAGCGGGAGACCCGGACCTGGATCGAGCGCCGCAACGCCGAGATCGAATCGGCCCGGGCGCGGCGGGAGGCCCTGCTGGCCGAGATCGAGAGCGCCGAGGCGAGCCTCGCGACGCAGCTCGAGGCGGAAGAGGTGGCGCGCGTCGAGAGCGACTCGCTGCGCGAGCGCTTCGAAGCGACCTCGGCCCGGGTCAGCGAGATCGAGGAAAGCGCACGCGGCCTTCGCGGCGAGCTCGGCGCGGCGAGGGAGCGAACGAGCCAGGCAGAGCTCAAGCTCTCCGAGGCGCGCATGCGCCTCGACCACCAGGCCGAGAGCGTCCGCGAGCGCTGGCAGGTCGAGATCGAGCATTGGAAGCTCCCGACCCTCGAAGAGCTGGCGGCTGGGGGCGACTCCCATTCCCAGGCCGATGATCTGAAGGCCGCGCAGGAGGCCGCGGCCGCGGGCCCGACCGCAGCGGTCGCGGCGGCCGTCGAGGAGAGTCCGACCGGGGAGCAGGGGGAGGACGACGCGGAGGACAGCAGCCCGGCGTCCGCGCTGCGCGACGCGAAGCGGAACGTCGAGCTTGCGATGCTCCCGACCGCCGAACGTCAGCGCGAGGCGGACAACGTTCGCAAGGCCCTGGGGTCCCTGGGCGACGTGAACCTCGGCGCGATCGAAGAGCACGAAGAGCTGGCGGAGCGATTCCGCTTCCTGTCGGAGCAGAAGGACGATCTCGAAGGCACGATCCAGAACCTGCGAGAGGCGATCCATCGTATCAATCGCACCAGCCGCAAACGCTTCCGCGAGACCTTCGAGCAGGTCAGCAAGCATTTCTCCGAGAACTTCCCGCGGCTCTTCGGCGGCGGGAAGGCGAGCCTCGAGCTCACGGACGCCGAGGACATCCTCGAGGCCGGCGTCGACATCATGGCAATGCCGCCCGGCAAGCGGCTCCAGAACGTGAACCTGCTCTCGGGCGGGGAAAAGACGATGACCGCGCTGGCGCTGCTGGTTGCCGTCTTTCAGGTCCGGCCGTCGCCCTTCTTCCTGCTCGATGAGGTCGATGCCGCGCTCGACGATGCGAATGTCGGCCGCTTCAACCAGCTGATCGTGGAGATGGCCAAGCAGAGTCAGTTCCTGGTGATCACGCATAACAAGCGGACGATCGAGGTGGGCGACGTGCTCTACGGCGTGACCATGGAGCAGCGAGGCGTCTCGAAGCTCGTGTCGGTCGTGCTGAACTAGCGGGCCCCGGCAGCGCGTGGCCCGGGTTCGGCGGCCTTGTCTTCGCGAGGCGGCGGGGAGCTGTGGTGGCGCGGGATGCGGCGGTTGTGCCGGGCGATTGGCTGTACGAGGCAGCCGACGGCCCGGGCGCGTCCCCGGGCTGGCTCCGACCCGATCCTTCGTCTCGAGGCCTGAGGCTTCGTGCGTCTTCTTCCTGCCGACGGGTCGATCTGGGCACGCGGCTTGGTAAGCTCCGCGCCGCATGGATGCCACGCCCCTTCTTCATGACCTGACGCTGCTGATTCGCGAGAACCCCTGGCTGCTGGTGGCCGTCGCCGGACTGGGGCCGCTGCTGATCGGCCTGTTGCTCGAACGCCTGGCCGGTGCGCCGCCGCCGATGGACGCGGCGGAAGAGGTCGATGAGGCTCCGTCGCCCGCGCCGGGGGTCGAGGTGTCGGCCCCTGAAGCGTTCGCCGCGGAGCCGGTCCCGGCCGTCGATGAGCGGCCCGAGCCCGAGGTTGCGGTCGAGCCCCTACCGGCGCAGCCTGCTCCCGAGCCCGAGCCCGAGCCCGAGCCCGAGCCCGAGCCCGAGCCCGAGCCCGAGCCCGCTGCGCCGCCGCGGGCGCGACTGCGGGATCGTCTTCTTCGCACCCGGGAGGCGCTGGCCGATCGGCTGAGCGGAGTGCTCGGGGGCCGGGCCGTCGACGGCGCGGTGCTCGACGAGCTCGAGGAGATCCTGTTCACGGCAGATCTCGGCGTGACCACGGCAGAATCGCTGCTCGAGCGGGTGCGGACCGAGGGCAGGGGGGCGGATGGCGATCGGGTGCGTGCGCTGCTCGAGCAGGCGATCACCGAAAAGCTCGAGTCCGCGCAGGATGCCGGCGACGCCTTCGCGTTGGCGGGCCAGCCGCACGTGATCCTGGTGCTGGGCGTGAACGGTGCGGGCAAGACCACGACCATCGGCAAGCTGGCGGCCCAGCACCAGGCGAGGGGCCGGAAGGTCCTGCTGGGCGCCGGCGATACGTTCCGGGCAGCCGCGATCGAGCAGCTGCAGGCCTGGGGCGAGCGCGTGGGCTGCGAGGTGATCGCGGGCGAGGCGGGTGGCGACCCGGCCTCGGTGGCCTTCGATACGGTGAAGGCGGCGATCGCCCGCGAGGTCGACGTCGCGATCATCGATACGGCCGGGCGCCTCCAGACCAAGAAGCCCTTGATGGAGGAGCTCGGAAAGATCGTGCGCGTGATCGGTCGCGACATTCCCGAGGCCCCGCACGAGATCCTGCTCGTGCTCGACTCGAATACCGGTCAGAACGCGATCTCCCAGGCGCGGCTCTTCACCGAGGTGGCGGACGTGACCGGTCTCGTGCTCACGAAAATGGACGGCACCGCCAAGGGTGGCGTGATCGTCGGACTGGCGGACGAGTTCCAGATCCCGGTGCGATTCGTCGGCGTCGGCGAGGGGATCGAAGATCTGCGCGAGTTCGATGCGCGGGAATTCGTGGCCGCGCTCTTCGGCGCTGAGGCCGGGTCGGTCGACTGAGATCCAGCTGGATCCCGCCGACGTCCGGCGCGTCGGACACGCGTCGGACACGATGGAGAGAGGACTGGATGGCGCGATTCGTGCTGGCGTTGGATCAGGGAACGACTTCTTCCCGGGCTCTGCTCTTCGATCAGCACCGGCAGATCGTGGGCCTCTCGCAGTTCGAGTTCTCCCAGTCGTTTCCGCAGCCGGGCTGGGTGGAGCACGATCCCGAGGAGATCTGGGAAAGTCAGCTCCGCGCGGCCCGAGGTGCCCTCGCCGATGCCGGGGTCTCGGCCGCGGACGTCGCCGCCATCGGGATCACGAATCAACGCGAGACGACGGTCGTCTGGGATCGAAAGACCGGCGAGCCGATCCATCCCGCGATCGTCTGGCAGTCGCGGCAGACCAGCGGCATCTGCGATCGGCTGCGGGCCGCGGGGCTCGAGGAGGAGATCCGGGCACGCACGGGGCTTCTGATCGATGCCTATTTCTCGGGGACCAAGATCCGCTTCATCCTGGATGCGGTCGACGGGGCGCAGGCCCGTGCCGAGGCCGGAGAGCTCTGTTTCGGGACGATCGACGCCTGGCTGATCTACCGCCTCACGAAGGGCCGGGTCTTTGCCACCGAGCCCACGAATGCCTCGCGGACGCTGCTCTTCAACATCCACGAGGGCAGCTGGGACGACTTTCTGCTCGACGCGCTGCAGATTCCGCGCGCGATGCTGCCGGAGGTGCGGGACTCGAGCGGGGACTTCGGGGAGGCCGACCCCGAGTGGCTGGGGGGCGCGGTGCCGATCGCAGGCGTCGCGGGAGACCAGCAGTCGGCGCTCTTCGGCCAGGGCTGCACGCGGCCCGGGCGCGCGAAGAATACCTACGGCACCGGATGCTTTCTGCTGATGCACACCGGCTCCGAGGCGCATCGCTCCGAGGCGGGACTGATCACGACGGTCGCGCTGCGCCGGGCGGGGCGGCTCGAGTACGCGCTCGAGGGCTCGATCTTCGTGGCGGGCTCGGCGATCCAGTGGCTGCGCGACGGGCTGGGCTTCGTCGCTCATGCGTCGGAGACCGAAGCACTCGCGCGGAGCGTCCCCGACACGGCGGGGGTCTACGTCGTTCCGGCCTTCGTGGGCCTCGGCGCGCCGTATTGGGATGAGGCTGCGCGCGGAGCGATCCTCGGGCTGACGCGCGGCGCGACCCGCGCCCACATCACGCGCGCGACCCTCGAGTCGATCGCGTTCCAGACGCGCGACGTGATGGCCGCCATGGCGCAGGATTCCGGCATCTCCCCCTCGGTGCTGCGGGTCGATGGCGGGGCCTGCGAGAACGATTTCCTGATGCAGTTCCAGGCCGATATCCTGGGCATCACCGTCGAACGTCCCGCGGTGCTCGAAGCCACGGCGCAGGGAGCCGCCACGCTGGCGGGTCTGGGCGTCGGGCTGTGGCAGGACGACGCGATGCCCGAGACCCAGGACGGAGCCGTGACGCTCTTCGAGCCGACCATGTCCCAGGATCGCCGCGACGCGCTCTATCACGGCTGGCTGCGCGCCGTCGAACGCTCTCGCGGCTGGGTCGAGGCGGCGCCGGTCGGCGCAGAGGAGGGGAAGTGAGTCGGCCCCTCGTCATCGCGCATCGTGGTGCGTCGGGCGAGCTGCCCGAGAACACGCTGCCGGCCTTCGAGCGGGCGATCGAGCTGTCGGCGGACATGATCGAGACGGATCTGCATCTCAGCCGCGACGGGGTCATCGTGATTCATCACGATGCGGAGCTCGCGCGCCTGGGGGGAGAGGGCGAGATCCGGGACCACACGGCCGCCGAGCTGGCGCTTCTGAACGCCGCGCCTGGCGCCGCGGTGGCCGAGCGGATCCCGACGCTGCTCGACGTGCTCGATGGCTTCGGGGATCGGATGGAGTTCAATCTCGAGCTGAAGGTCGGGACGCGAGAACCCTACGCGGGGCTCGAGGAGCTGGTCCTGCGAGCGGTCGAGGCGCGCGGATTGATGCCCCGCATGCTCTTCTCGAGCTTCGAAGACGGTGTGCTCGAGAGGCTGAGAGCGCGGTCGCCCCGTGCGCGTCTGGCCGTTCTCGTGGCGCCAGAGCGGCCTGGCGGGATCTTCGAGCGGGCGGCGCGGGTCGGCGCGGAAGCCATCAATCCGCAGTGTTTTCTGGTCGACGACGAGCTGGTCGCGTCAGCGCACGCAGCAGCGCTGGCCGTCTATCCCTATACCGCCAACGAGCTCCCCGAAATGAACCGTCTGCTCGACTGCGGCGTGGACGGGATCATCACCAACTATCCGGCGCGACTCCGGGAGCTGGTGTTGGCGCGGGAAAACGCTTGAGTCGAGCGGGGTTGCCGCGTCGTGCTGCAGCCTACCCAGGTTGACTTTCCTAAAGCGTTGTCTTAGGGTCGCAAGTTCGAAAAAACGTTGGACCCGCGGTGACTTAGCTCTCGCAGGGCTCTTGACGAGGCGACTGGACTCCGGTCCCCTGACGCGATTGAAGGTTGAACTCCCCAGTTGGCGGTCACTCGACTCCCGGACGCGGTTTCACGGCATGTGGCGCGGCAGACGGGACGGCGACGAGGCCACCGGCAGAGGCTCCGACTCGATGAAGACTTCCCCCTGCTCGATGCGACAGCTTCGAGAGACGCTGGGGAGCCGACGCGAGAGAGGGCGCTTCGCGGGGAGACCTCGGCCGAGAACAGATCGCGGGGACTTTCGAAGCCGGCACGCAGCGTCCCGGGCCCAGACCAGCGCATCAATTCGACCGAGATGGACTCGGAACGAGACGACAGTGGTCGTGATTGCTAGACCCCGCACGAAAGCCCGTGCAACGGTCGCGCATCACGAAGGGCCACGAGTCTGCGATTCCTGGTCGATCGAGGCCGAGCGGTGCAACGGGCGAGCGGATCACGCTAATACCCAAAGGGTCCACCGACGGCGAATCGAGAGCCATCAAGTTGGTGCTCGAGCGACGTCGGGTGACTGCAGCCGCTGATTTCCGGGCTTCGGTTCGAGAGCAGCGCAAGAAAGCCGGATGCGCGCATGATGCGATACGGACTCCCCCCGAAGCAGGGCCTCTATGATCCCGAGCTCGAGCACGACGCTTGCGGCATCGGATTCGTGGCCAACCTCAGGAAGCCCGCCAGTCATACGATCGTCGAACAGGCCACGGCGATCCTGTGCCGGCTGACGCATCGCGGCGCCGCGGGCTCCGACGAGGCGACCGGCGATGGCGCCGGCATGCTGATCCAGACGCCCGACAAGTTCCTGCGAAAGGTCGCGGATGCCTCGGGGTTCGGTCTACCCGAGCAGGGCCGTTATGCCTCCTCGATCGTGTTTCTGGCCGTGGATGGGGACGAGCGCCGGAAGCAGAAGGAGATCGTGGAAGCGGTCGTCGCGGCCGAAGGGCAGAGCTTTCTCGGCTGGCGAGAGGTGCCGACCAATCCCGACTCGATCGGCCGCATCGCCCGCTCCGGGATGCCCGCCATCAGTCAGCTCTTCATCGGCGCCGCAGACGGGCTCGACCAGCCCGCTTTCGAGCGCAAGCTCTACGTCATCCGACGCTCGATCGAGAATCAGATCGATGCCATCGGATCCGCCTTCCACATCGCGAGCCTGTCCTCCAAGACCTTTCTGTTCAAGGGCATGTTCCTGGCGCACCAGACGCCGGAATTCTTCCCCGACCTGCAGGATCGAGACCTCGAGATCGCGAGTGGCGGTCGTCCACCAGCGCTACAGCACGAATACCTTTCCGACCTGGGATCTGGCTCAGCCCTTCCGCTACCTCGCGCATAACGGTGAGATCAACACGGTGCGCGGCAACCAGAACTGGATGAATGCTCGCGAGGGCACGCTCAGGTCGCAGCTCTTCGGCGAGGATCTCAAGAAGATCTTCCCGGTCGTTCGCAAGGGGACCAGCGACTCGGCGCGCTTCGACAACGCCCTCGAGTTCCTGCACCTGGCCGGACGCGACCTCGCGCATTCGATGCTGATGATGATCCCGGAGGCCTGGGAGAACGATCCCACGATGACCGAGGAGCGTCGGGCGTTCTACGAGTACCACTCGTGCATGATGGAGCCCTGGGACGGCCCGGCGTCGATGTGCTTCTCGAACGGCGACGGCGTCGGCGCGGTGCTCGACCGCAACGGGCTGCGACCCTCGCGCTACGTCCTGACCAAGGAAGGCCTGCTCGTGATGGGATCCGAGGTCGGAACCCTCGCGATCGACCCCGCGGACATCGAGCTGAAGGGCCGACTCGAGCCCGGACGCATCTTCTACGCGGATCTCGACGCGGGACGGATCGTCGAGGACGAGGAGCTGAAGGATCGCTACATCCATCGGCAGCCCTACAAGACGTGGGTCGAGACGAACCAGCTCGAGCTGCGGGATCTCGGCTCGGTCGAAGCGGTCCATCGTCCGAATCCCGAGATCCGTTTCGCTCTCCAGCAGGCCTTCGGCTACACGCTCGAGGACCTGCGCTTCCTGATCGCCCCGATGGCGGCGAACGGAAAAGAGGCGCTCGGGTCGATGGGTGAGGACGCCGCGCTGGCTTGCCTCTCGGACAAGCCGCGGCTGCTCTTCAGCTACTTCAAGCAGAACTTCGCGCAGGTCACGAACCCCGCGATCGACTCGATCCGCGAGCGGCCGGTGATGACGCTCGATTCGACCCTCGGCGAGGAGAAGAACCTGCTCGAGGAGACGCCGGAGCACGCCCGATTGCTGCGGCTCCATCGCCCCGTGCTGCGCGATGCCGAGCTCGAGGCGATTCGTCAGATCGACAAGCCGGGCTTCAAGAGCGTGACGCTGTCGACGCTCTTCAAGAAGTCGCGACAAGGGCGACGGCCTGCGCGCCGCGATCGAGCAGCTCTGCCGCGAGGCTTCGCAGGCGATCGCGAGTGGCGCGAACATCCTGATCCTGTCGGATCGCGGCGTGAGCCCCGAGCTGGCCCCGATCCCGGCCCTGCTCGCGACGGGCGCCGTTCATCATCACTTGATTCGGGAGAACTCGCGCACCCGATGCGGCCTGGTCGTCGAGACGGGCGAGGCGCGCGAGGTCGCGCACTTCGCGCTGCTGGTCGGCTATGGCGCGGGGGCGATCAACCCCTACCTCGCCTTCGAGACGGTCGCAGAACATCCTCGATGAGCGAGCCTACGTCCCGAAGGATCTCGACTACGAGACGGCGGTCGAGAACTACCTGAAGGCGATCGATCTCGGCCTGCTGAAGATCTTCGCGAAGATGGGGATCTCGACGCTCCAGAGCTACCGAGGCGCCCAGATCTTCGAGGCCGTCGGTCTTGGGCGAAGAGGTGATCGATCTCGCCTTCGTCGGAACGCATTCGCGGATCAAGGGCGTCGGGCTCGACGTGATCGCGCGGGAAGTCGAGATGCGGCACGACCGCGGGTTCCCGGAGAACGAGTTCGAGTATCCCGAGCTCGATCCCGGTGGCCTGTACCAATGGCGGCTGCGAGGCGAGCAGCACACCTTCAATCCGGAGTCGGTTTCGAAGCTGCAGCACGCCGTGCGCAACGAGAGCTGGAAGAGCTTCGAGGAGTACACGAAGGCGGCGAACGACGACGCGGTGCGCATGCGCACGCTGCGCGGGCTGCTCGATTTCAAGTTCGATCGCGACCCGGTCCCGCTCGAGGAGGTCGAGCCCGTCGAGGCGATCGTGATGCGCTTCTGCACCGGCGCCATGTCCTACGGCTCGATCTCGGCGGAGGCGCACGAGACACTGGCGATCGCGATGAACCGCATCGGCGGCCGATCGAATACGGGCGAGGGCGGCGAGGATCCGAAGCGCTGGACGCCCGACGCGAACGGTGACAGTCGGCGCAGCAAGATCAAGCAGGTGGCCTCGGGGCGATTCGGCGTCACGAGCGCCTATCTCGTCAACTCCGACGAGATGCAGATCAAGATCGCCCAGGGCGCAAAGCCCGGGGAGGGCGGCGAGCTGCCCGGCCACAAGGTGGACGAGATCATCGCGGCGACGCGCTACTCGACGCCCGGCGTCGGCCTCACCTCACCACCGCCGCATCACGACATCTACTCGATCGAGGACCTCTCCCAGCTGATCCACGACCTGAAGAACGCCAACCGCTACGCGAACGTGAGCGTCAAGCTCGTGTCCGAGACAGGCGTCGGCACGATCGCGTCGGGGGTCTCGAAGGGCAAGGCCGACGGCGTGCTGATCTCCGGCCACGATGGTGGGACCGGGGCCTCGGCCTTGACCTCGATCAAGAATGCCGGCTGTCCCTGGGAGATCGGTCTGGCCGAGACCCAGCAGACGCTGGTGAAGAACGATCTGCGCGGTCGTATCAAGGTCCAGGTCGACGGTGGATTCAAGACGGGGCGCGACGTCGTGATCGGGGCGCTGCTCGGAGCGGACGAGTTCGGCTTCGCGACGGCGCCGCTGGTGGCGATGGGCTGCATCCTGATGCGCGTCTGCCACCTGAATACCTGCCCGGTCGGGATCGCGACGCAGCGTCCGGAGCTGCGCGCGCGCTTCGCGGGTCAGCCCGAGCACGTGACGAAGTTCTTCTTCTTCATCGCCGAGCAGACGCGCCAGATCATGGCCCAGCTCGGCTATCGCACGATGGACGAGATGATCGGCCAGACCGATCGCCTCGAGATGCGGAAGTCGATCAATCACTGGAAGGCGTCGAACATCGACCTGTCGGATCTGCTCCACAAGCCGGACGTCGGTCACGACCTCCACAACACCGGCACGCAGGACCACGGACTCGACAAGGCGCTGGACATGAGGCTGCTCGAGCTCGCGGAGCCTGCGCTCGCGCGGGGCGAGAAGGTGCGGATCGAGCTGCCGATCGAGAACATCAATCGCACGGTCGGCACGATCCTCGGCTCCGAAGTCAGTCGCGAAGTACGGTCTCGAGGGTCTGCCTGACGGCACGATCGAGATCGACTTCACGGGTTCGGCAGGACAGAGTCTCGGAGCCTGGCTCCCGCGCGGCATCCAGATCCGCGTCACGGGCGACGCCAACGACTATTGCGGCAAGGGGCTTTCAGGGGGCCGCGTCATCGTCCGTGCGCCCGCCGAGGCGACCTATGAGCCGACGGCGAACATCATCGCGGGCAACGTGCTGCTCTACGGCGCGACCGGCGGTGAGGCGTTCTTCCACGGGCTCGCGGGCGAACGCTTCTGCGTGCGCAATTCGGGGGCCCATGCGGTCGTCGAGGGCGTGGGCGATCACGGCTGCGAGTACATGACGGGCGGCCGAGCGATCATCCTCGGCGAGACGGGTCTCAACTTCGCTGCCGGCATGAGTGGCGGCATCGCCTACGTGTTGGACGAAGCGGGCGACTTCCCGAGCAAGCTGAATCCGTTGGCCGAGGTCGACCTCGAACCGCTCGGTGCCGACGACGTCGAGTATCTGCAGAACATGCTGCGCAAGCACTTCGACTACACCCGGAGCGGTCGCGCCGACGACATCCTGCGCAAGTGGGACACGTTTGCGCCGAAGTTCGTCAAGATCTATCCCCGTGAGTACCGTGCTGCGCTCGAGCGCATGGCCTCCGCACGGAGTGGGAAGGGCGAGTAGCGCGAGAGCGAGCGACGCGAAGACACCATCGCCGGCGGGAAGAGGACCCCTCCGGCTCGATCCGAACCCCCAGACCGAGCCCCGATGAACCAGCGGGGCGTCGAGGCAGACTCTCCATGGCCAAGCCCACCGGATTTCTCGAGACCAGCCGAAAGGGCGTGCGCTACCGCCCCGTCGAGGAGCGCATCAAGGACTTCAACCAGGTCCAGCTTCCGATGGCCGACGATGAGCTCCAGACCCAGGCCTCGCGCTGCATGGATTGCGGAATTCCCTTCTGCACGAATCCCGAACAATCGAGCGCGGCGGCTGCCCGCTCGGCAACGTCATTCCCGACTGGAACGACCTCGTCTATCGGGACAAGTGGGAAGACGCGATCTCGCGGCTCCACTCGACCAACAACTTCCCCGAGTTCACCGGCTCGATCTGCCCCGCGCCGTGCGAGGCGGGCTGCGTACTGGGGATCAACGACGATCCCGTCACGATCAAGAACATCGAGTTCAAGATCGTGACCCACGCCTGGGAGTCGGGCTTCATCAAGCCGGTCGTCGCCGAGAAGCGCACGGGGCGGTCCGTGGCCGTCGTGGGCTCGGGTCCGGCTGGGCTCTCGGCCGCACAGCAGCTCGCGCGGGCCGGCCATGGCGTCACGGTCTTCGAGAAGAACGATCGGATCGGCGGGCTGCTGCGCTACGGGATCCCGAACTTCAAGATGGAGAAGTGGATCATCGATCGCCGCCTCGAGCAGATGAAGGAAGAGGGTGTGTCCTTCCAGACCGGCGTGCACGTCGGCAAGGATCTGACTGCGGCGGATCTTCGAAAGAATTTCGATGCGGTCCTGCTCACGATGGGGGCCGAGCAGCCGCGTGACCTGCCGGTCGAGGGGCGTGAGCTCGAGGGTGTGCACTTCGCCATGGAGTTCCTGCCTCAGGCCACCAAGCGAGTCCTCGGCGACGAGCTGCCCCCGCGCGAGGAGATTCTCGCGACGGGCAAGAACGTCGTCGTGCTGGGTGGCGGTGACACCGGATCGGATTGTGTAGGGACGAGCCATCGCCAGGGCGCGAAGTCGGTCACCTCGATCGAGCTGCTCGACGAGCCGCCCCATGGCTACAACCCCGCCACGCCCTGGCCGATGTGGCCGATGATCGCGCGGAGCTCGAGCTCGCATGACGAGGGCGGCACGCGCAAGTACGCCATGATGACCAAGAAGTTCACGGGGTCGAATGGCCGCATCGAGAAGCTTCACGGCGTCCAGGTGCGCTTCGGCGACCCCGACGCCTCTGGCCGACCGACGATGGAAGAGGTCCCGGGCAGCGAGTTCGTGCTCGACGCAGACCTCGTCCTGCTGGCTCTGGGCTTCCTCGGGCCGGTTCAGTCCGGACTCGTCGAAGATCTGGGGCTCAAGCTCGATCCTCGCGGCAACGTCGAGGCGCAGGTGAACGACTACCGGACCTCCGAGCCGGGCGTCTTCGCCGCCGGGGACTGTCGCCGCGGTCAGAGCCTCGTCGTGTGGGCTCAGTGGGAAGGGCGCGAGGCCGCTCGCGAGGTCGATCGTTATCTGATGGGCGACTCCCGTCTCCAAACCAGGAACACGCCCGGGAATTTCCCGGGCTAGCGGCTCGTGCTCGGGCGTGACCGCGGCGGTCGCTCGGGACGCGATGGGATCGGGGCACCGAGCCGATCCGCGCAGCCTCTGAAGTCCTTTGTCTCACGAGTTCGCGCGCCCAGACTCGTGCGACCGAGACGGCGTTTCGATCGCGCGTTTCGTGTCGCGAAAGCGGCTCGTACATCAAGACATGTCTTCGAGGCTGTGAGCGGAGTCACGCCATGGCGCCACCGGACCGAGGCTGGATTCGCTGGGACCAGTCGGCTCGAATCGTGTAGTCTGTCGTCATCAGGCTTCATCAGCGACGCGGGGCGAGGCCGCGAGGACGGGGCGCAAACGTTGACGCAAGAACGTGTGCAGACGGGCGTGCGGGAAGGCACGCAATCAGATCGCTACGACTTCGATCGACTCGAGCGATCCGTCGATTTCCTGATCGACGAACATCAACGCCTGACCGCGGAGCGCGAGGCTCTTCTCGAGGAGCTGGTCGAGCGGGAACGATCGCATCGCGGCGCTCGAGGCGAATCTCGAGAACGAGCGAATGCGACGCGTGACGGCGGTCGAGGGCATGGACAAGATCCTCGGCCGACTTGATCAGCTCCAGGCGAGCGTCACCGCCGGCTGCGGAGCCCGCCTAACATGGGTAAGGATTCAGTCGCCGTCCGGATCGCAGGACACGAGTACAAGATTCGAAGCGATGGGGATGCCGATTCCCTGAGAGAAATCGCCAGCTACGTCGATCGAGCCATGACGCGCGTGCGCGAACGCACGGGAACCGTGGATTCCCTCGACGTGGCGATCCTGACATGTCTCAATCTCGCCCGTGAAATCCTGGCTCTGCACGGTCAGCAGACGCCGTCGGGAGCGATTGCGATCGACGAAGAGCAGCTTCGGGGTCTGATCGAGCGGGTCGAGCGTTCGTTCGCGCGCCAGGAGTCTGCGGGCTCGGACCGGAGCGATTCGTCGGACCGACGGAGCGATGGAGAGCGGGACGGCAGCGCCTCGCGAGGCTGCCCACCCCCCGGTCGAGGGGTCCTCGAAGACCCTCGAGCTACCGAGTGTCGAAGCCCTGCGCGAGCGCACTTCGCCAAAGGGGCTCGTGCACGGCGACGCTCAGCCGACCGGCGTCGCCGAACAGCCCCAGGCGCGAGTGGCGGCGGGCGGACGTGATCGGGCGTCCTGAGGACGATGGCGGGGGCGCGATGATCGGCCTATCCACCATGCCGCAGCCTCTGAATCGCTCCTGCTCGCAGTGACCGATTCCGTGTCCTGCCTGGTCCCCGCGTGCGGGTTCGAGCGTCGCCGTTAGCGGTCACGGCAGTCCATTCCTTTGCTGAAGATGAGTCGTATCCGCCATGCCGGCCGAGTCGCCACCTGATTCGAAAGCGCTGATGCGATCGGCGATTCGTCGTGATCTCGATCGAATCTCTTCGGAGGGGGCTTCGAGGGCAGGGCGACGGGTCGAAGCCTTCGTTCGCGCTTCCTCGTTCTGGCGCGCGGCGTCGAAGGTTGCTCTCTTCGCTTCACTTCCCGGTGAGGTCGATACGGGGCCTTTGATGCAGGCTGCGCTCGAAGACGGAAAGGGGCTGCTGTTGCCGCGTACCAGGTCGGCAAGGAGGCTCGAGTTCGCGACCGTGAGCGAGGACGGTGATCTCGTTCGAGGAGGATTCGGGATCCTCGAGCCGGGTCCCGACTCGCCCGTCGTCGAGCTCGACAGGGAGACTCTTCTTCTACTTCCGGGCCTCGCTTTCGACCGGTCGGGCGGCCGACTGGGGCGTGGTGCGGGCTACTATGATCGAGTGCTCGCGGGTCTACGAGCGGAGGGGCGAAGTCCTGCTTGTCTGGGCGTCGGTTTCGCTCTCCAGATCGTGGCTACGGTGCCGATGACGTCGCTCGACGAGAGGCTCGATGGATTCGTCACAGAGCATGAGCTTTGGCGCGTCGAATGAGGCGAGTGACGCCGTGAGGCATGCCGGGCAGCCAGCGCCGAGGCGGTTTCTGGAGATGAGGGTTCGATGAAGGAAGCAGAGATCAAGAGAGAGGTCGACCGGCAGCTCGCGGTGATGCGCCAGGGGGCCGTGGATTTCTACGGGGAGGAAGAGCTCGCCCAGCGCCTGGCCAAGGCCCTTCGTGAAGGGCGCCCTCTGCGAGTGAAGCTCGGAATGGATCCCTCCTCGGCCGACCTTCATCTAGGGCATAGCGTCGTGCTGATGAAGCTGCGCCGATTCCTCGAGCTGGGACATACGCCGATCTTTCTGGTCGGGGATTTTACGGCGCGCATCGGTGATCCGTCCGGTCGAAACAAGACTCGGCCGGCGCTCGACGCCGAGCAGGTCGCGGAGAATGCCAGAACCTACGTCTCGCAAGTAGGCCGGTTGCTGGACGTCTCGCAGGTCGAAGTTCGGTTCAACGGGGAGTGGATGGATGCGATGACGCCGAGCGACTTCGTCCGCATCTGTTCCCAGTCGACCGTTGCGAGGATGCTCGAGCGGGACGATTTCGCGAAGCGTTATGCGGGAGAAATCCCGATCTTCGTCCACGAATTACTGTATCCCTTCGTGCAGGGTTACGATTCCGTTGCACTCGAAGCGGATGTCGAGCTGGGCGGGACCGATCAGACCTTCAATCTCTTGATGGGGCGGGAGCTTCAGAGGGCCTACGGACAGCCGCCTCAGGCGGTGATCACGCACCCTCTCCTGGTCGGGCTCGATGGTAAAGACAAGATGAGCAAGAGTCTTGGGAATAGCATCGGCCTAACAGAGGATGCCTCCGAGATCTACGCGAAGGTCATGAGCATTCCGGACGAATCGATGCTCGAATGGCATCGGCTGCTCTCGATGGGAGATTGGCGCGAGCTCGGCGAGGCATTATTGGTCTTGCAGCAGGGCGCCGGTGACCCGATGGCCCTCAAACATGACCTTGCACATAGCATCGTGTTCCGGCTCTATGACGAATCGAGCGCCGATGGGGCACGGGATCATTTCCGCCGCGTGGTTCAGCGCAAGGAGGTCCCGGACGACATTCCTCGTCGGGAGGTTTCGCTGGGCGATGGGTCTTCGATCAAGCTCTTCGAGCTGCTCGTCGAAGCCGGCCTGGCCAGCAGCAAGAGCGAAGCGCGTCGCCTCGTACAGCAGGGGGCGGTTTCGGTAGACCGGGAGCGTGTCGAGGACCCGACCACGGCGATCGGGCCCGGCGAGAAGCTCCTGCAGGTCGGAAAGCGGCGATTCGCGACGGTCTCCGTCACCTGATGACCCGCGCCGAGCCATTGATGCCCCCGGGGAGCGAAAAAAACCGCCTAGTGGCCCTGGAAAGACCCTTGCGCGGGGTGCAGGGGTCGCGTAAGTTCCGGCGCCCGCCGCGAGGATCACTCGCAACGGGAATCCTGGCCAAACTGACCGACTTTCCGTCACGATCCTAGTGACACGGTCGGTCTACGGCGCAGGATGGCGCGACATGTCTGAGAGAGTTCTAGACAGGCTCTCGGGACCTCGGTCGATCTTTGAAAACTGAATAGCGTGTGGTCCGTCGAGTTGGGGATATGCCCGACGACGCGGATCGAGACAAAAAATAATAGATACATGTCCCCTAGCAGGGCATGCGAGTCGCAAGACTTGTAGGTCCTGCTTGCGATCATGACCTCCAGCCGAGCGTCCACGTCAGCGGATGCGAAGCACATGGAGAGTCAGCCAAATTTAAACTGGAGAGTTTGATTCTGGCTCAGGACGAACGCTGGCGGCGTGCTTAAGACATGCAAGTCGTACGAGAAAGCCTCTTCGGAGGTGAGTAAAGTGGCGCACGGGTGAGTAACGCGTGGGTAATCTGCCCTTAGGTTTGGGATAACCCCGGGAAACCGGAGCTAATACCGAATGAGACCACGATGGCTTCGGTCAATGTGGGAAAAGGTGGCCTCTTCTTGAAAGCTACCGCCGAAGGATGAGCCCGCGTTTGATTAGCTTGTTGGTGAGGTAAAGGCTCACCAAGGCTCCGATCAATAGCTGGTCTGAGAGGACGATCAGCCACACTGGAACTGAGACACGGTCCAGACTCCTACGGGAGGCAGCAGTCGGGAATATTGGGCAATGGGCGAAAGCCTGACCCAGCAACGCCGCGTGAAGGATGAAGGCCTTCGGGTCGTAAACTTCTGTCGAGAGGGAAGAATTGCGTGCGGTCAATATCCGTGCGTTTGACGGTACCTCCAAAGGAAGCACCGGCTAACTCCGTGCCAGCAGCCGCGGTAATACGGAGGGTGCAAGCGTTGTTCGGATTTATTGGGCGTAAAGCGAGTGTAGGCGGTTTGGCAAGTCGAGTGTGAAAGCCCAGGGCCCAACCCTGGAACTGCATCCGATACTGTCAGGCTAGAGTCCCGGAGAGGATGGCGGAATTCCCGGTGTAGGGGTGAAATCCGTAGATATCGGGAGGAACACCAGTGGCGAAGGCGGCCATCTGGACGGTGACTGACGCTGAGACTCGAAAGCGTGGGTAGCAAACAGGATTAGATACCCTGGTAGTCCACGCCGTAAACGGTGAGAGCTCGTCGTAGTGGGTATTGACCCCTGCTGTGACCAAGTTAACGCATGAAGCTCTCCGCCTGGGAAGTACGGTCGCAAGACTAAAACTCAAAGAAATTGACGGGGGCCCGCACAAGCGGTGGAGCATGTTGTTTAATTCGAAGCAACGCGCAGAACCTTACCTGGATTTGACATCTCCGGAATCTCTCTGAAAGGAGAGAGTGCCTTCGGGAACCGGATGACAGGTGCTGCATGGCTGTCGTCAGCTCGTGTCGTGAGGTGTTGGGTTAAGTCCCGCAACGAGCGCAACCCCTATCGTTAGTTGCTAGCAGTTCGGCTGAGCACTCTAGCGAGACTGCCGGTGTTAAACCGGAGGAAGGTGGGGACGACGTCAAGTCCTCATGGCCTTTATGTCCAGGGCTACTAACGTGCTACAATGGTCGGTACAGACGGTCGCGAACCTGCGAAGGTAAGCCAATCCTACAAAGCCGGCCTCAGTTCGGATTGAAGTCTGCAATTCGACTTCATGAAGGCGGAATCGCTAGTAATCGCGGATCAGCATGCCGCGGTGAATACGTTCCCGGGCCTTGTACACACCGCCCGTCACACCACGAAAGCTGGTTGAACCAGAAGTCGGCGACCCAACCTTCGGGAGGGAGCCGCCCAAGGTATGACTGGTGATTGGGGTGAAGTCGTAACAAGGTAGCCGTAGGGGAACCTGCGGCTGGATCACCTCCTTTCTAAGGAGTTCCTGTCGAAAGACGATTTCCTCGAGAGAGGATCTCAAGGAACATTTAGAAGTCACGTTGATCGAGACGGCCCAGAGTCGTCACGAAAGCTTGAATCCCGGGTTCTCCCGGTCACTCGTTCAATCGGGGAGTTTTTGGATCAACGCTCGTCCGCAGCTACACGCTATTCAGTTTTTGGAGACCGGAGTGTCTTCTCTCTAACGACTTCCAGGGATGCAGTTTTGGCTCGCGTATTCGCGGGCGAAACCGCTGGCAATGCCAACCCCGTCGGAAGAAGCGCGAGAGCGAACCCGAGATCTTCCGTATGTCAGCGCTGTGCGGTTCGTCCTCGCCTTTTCGAGGATAGGACGGCGCGAGAGATGACGGGCCTGTAGCTCAGCCGGTTAGAGCGTCCGCCTGATAAGCGGGAGGTCGGTGGTTCGAGTCCACCCAGGCCCACCAACATCACCCACTGATCTAGCCCGTTACACGAAGGCCCAGCAAAGCCGAAAGGCTGAAGCGCGAACGGGTCCGCTGTTCTCGAGCCGGGCGTGTGTGAATGCGGATAGGTGGGCGGTTTGGGACTACAAGACACACGAGGCCGGTCGATCCGTTTGACCTCTTCTCTCGATAGATGAGAGGGGTTCTTCACGTGGGGCTGTAGCTCAGCTGGGAGAGCGCGGGCTTTGCAAGCCTGAGGTCGTCGGTTCGATCCCGTCCAGCTCCACCACGGAATATCGCGTCTCTAAGAGGCGCGTTTCACTCACGTTGAAGCGCCTTCGCGGTGCGCTCGTCCAGAACAGACGAGTATGTGAGTACGATCTATACGATCCGTTGATCTTTGATAACTGAATATCTTTCCAAGCTGAGAGCGTCTTGTTTGCAAGATGTATTTATTTACAAGTCGATGGAGCCGCGGCCGAAAGGCCTGGCTCCGAATCGCTCGTGGATGCCGACCGAAAGGTTGGGTGAAGTGAGCGACAGATCGACCTGCCCAATTTATGGTCAAGCTACAAAGGGCAGACGGTGGATGCCTTGGCGGTAGGAGGCGATGAAGGACGTGGTTAGCTGCGAAAAGCGTCGGGGAGCTGCTAAGCGAGCTTTGATCCGGCGATGTCCGAATGGGGAAACCCGGCAAGGGTCATGCCTTGTCATCTTTCACTGAATACATAGGTGGAAGAAGCTAACTCGGGGAACTGAAACATCTCAGTACCCGAAGGAATGGAAATCAATTGAGACTCCCTGAGTAGCGGCGAGCGAAACGGGAATAGGCCAAACCGGCGGGAAGAAATTCCTTCCGGGGTTGTGGGACTCCGATGTGGGACTCTGATGGATAGCCGAATGGTCTGGAAAGGCCGGCCAAAGAGGGTGATAGCCCCGTATGCGAAATCTTGATGAGCTCTAGGAGTATCCCGAGTACCACGGGACACGAGAAATCTTGTGGGAATCTGGGGGGACCATCCTCCAAGCCTAAGTACTACCTACCGACCGATAGTGAACCAGTACCGTGAGGGAAAGGTGAAAAGCACCCCGTTGAGGGGAGTGAAATAGACCTGAAACCGTTTGCCTACATGCAGTGGGAGCACTATGGCGCTTGCGTCAAGTGTGACTGCGTACCTTTTGTTTAATGGGTCCGCGAGTTAATCCTCAGTAGCAAGGTTAAGCCGACAGGTGTAGCCGCAGCGAAAGCGAGTCTGAATAGGGCGACAGAGTTACTGGGGTTAGACCCGAAACCAAGTGATCTATCCATGGCCAGGTTGAAGCTCAGGTAAGACTGAGTGGAGGACCGAACCGC
>CAVORA010000029.1:75000-477906 GCA_963698485.1 uncultured delta proteobacterium
CCATTCCGAACACGGAAGTTAAGCCCTGCTTCGGCGATGGTACTGCCTATTTCTTAGGTGGGAGAGTAGCGCGACGGTGGGATCTTATTAGACACGGCGCTCGGAGACGAACTCATGGTTCGTACTCCGAGCGCCGTTCGTCGTTCTGCGCCGCGGTACGGTTACGATCGATGCGCGAGGTGCTCGCGCAGGCCGATCATCATGGACGAGACCGGCATCAACTCTCTGTTTCCCGGGCGATTGCCATGGCGTGCCATGGTGGAGCCACCGCCCCGTCGCGTGGTCCCTTCGGATCCTGGCTTCGTTCGATCGGCGCATCGGTGGTCCGCAGGGCCGATCCGGGACGCCGGTGTTCAGCCCGGCGGCCCGGATCGTGCGCGAGAGCGAGACCGATTCGGATGACCTTCTAGCGAGCCGGTGAAGGGATCCAGGTCGACTGCGGATCGGGGCTGGTGACGAAGCCCAACCCGCCGCGCAAGGCGTTCATACCACTCGTCACGAGGTCGTCGAAGACCTGAAGCTCATGGGAGTGATTGCCGCCGAAGCCGACTATGAGCTCTTCAGCAGGATCATCGTCTATGTTGCCGAAGGCGGGTCGTGCGCTTCCCTCGCCGGATCGATGGGCCTCGCGGCCGACCGGAATCACCAGGAAGCTCGTGTAGCGATCGAATTCCAGTCGTTCGGCGTCGTCCAGGAAGGCGACCCAACCGTCGCTATTCGCGCCGAACCCGATTGCCATCTCGTCCCGACCGTCGCCATCCCAATCTCCAAGGGCCGGGAATGTTCCGCCTCCCCTCGAGTCGATCCAGTTCGGCCTGGCGACTCGAATCAGGGGAAGATTGCCGCTGATTCTCGGATGTCCGGCGAACTCTGACAGGCCATCGTCCAGGATCGCGATGTGGCGCACGCCGGATCGTGCGAACCCGACGACCAGCTCGTCTCGTCCATCCCCATCGATGTCGCCCAGGGCGGGCACCAGAGCGGAGCCCAGGCGAGCGATCTGACTCGTGACGGGAACCGATCGGAGTCCTTCTGCTGAGGTGGACAACGAATAGGCGGCGAAGCCCGATTCGTAATCGTCGAAGATCTGAAGGACTTCGTCGAAATCGGCGCCCATGCCGATGACGAGTTCCGGACGCCCGTCTCCGTCCACGTCGCCACAGGCGGGGTAGGTCTGTCCATCGGCCAGATGGTAGGCGGGGTCCCCGACCTGGATGGAATCCACGGACACGGCCACTCCCTGATCGAGATAGATCAGGGCCACCTGGCCGTTGCTGCCGGGTCCGAAGCCGAGTACGAGATCCCCATCACCGTCGGAGTCGAGGTCACACCGAGCCGGCCTCAGGTCTCCATCGCTCGCGAGGCTGTCCAGCGTGAGGTCCGCGAGGCTCCCATCCTCGAGAATCGACTGAATCAGACCCGACGCGTCACCGCTGATGCCGATCCGTCCGCGCGCAGCTCCCGGCAGCGGATCGGGATCGGGCTGCGGATGGATCGGGACCGGGATCGGGATCGGGCTGCGGATCGGGATCGGGCTGCGGGTCCGGATCCGGCTGAGGGTCCGGTTCGGGCGCCGGAGGCGGGGGCGCGGGTGTCGCGGCCGCGACCAGTATCTCGTTCGAGTACCCCGACGAATTCCCCGCGGCATCGTAGGTGGTGAGCGCGAAATAATGGTCGACCGAATCATCGAGGCTTGCGCTGTAGACGATTTCCTCGGTCTCCGAGGGAGGGCTTCCGATATCTACGCTGTAGAGGTACTCGCCCGATTGCTCGCCCAGATGGATCACATAGCCGAGTGCGCTCGTCGACGGCGATGGCTGGAAATGGATGTAATAGCTCTGTGGTGCTGCGATGGCAGTGCTCGGCAGGCCAAGCATTAGCGCGGTCGCCGGTACCAAACGACGGGCGAATCGTTCGATCAAGTGTCGGAGGCTCAATGCTTCGGAGGCCAGAAACGGTCGCGGAGTGGTTCGCTGCATGACCACCGATTCGGGTTTCGATGCTCCATCCTGCGTGACCGGCCTCACCGCGGCGCGGGCTGGTTCGTCGAATTCGAGTCGCCTGTGACGGATGCACCGAGAGGGCGTGACGCCCAGCACCAGACTCGTCCTGGACTCGCCGCATCGCGACGCCGCAAGCCCGACCGAATGATCTTCCGCCGATCCGAGCGTCTCGTCCGTGATCCTCTCCGAGGGCCCGCGTCTTCTGCCTCGCAACAGAAAGGGGCCGGCTTCCATTCGGAGGCCGGCCCCTGATGACACGTCCGCACAGGCAGGGCGTGCGTTCTCTGCGCTCGGGATTCTCAGGCGATGGCGCGGAGTCCAGCATCGATCGAACGTGCGAGACGGCCGTATAGATGGATCTTCAGGCTCTCGAGAATCGCATAGCCCACGAGCGCAAAGATGGTCGAGCTGAGCGCCAATGCCAGGGCCCCGAGCTGAAGTCCGTCCCTCGAGAGATGCATCGACAACAGAAGCACGGCAAGTCCGCAGGTCGTACCGATGAATCCGATCGGCGGCAGGATATTCGCGTACATCGAGATCGGCTGGGCGAAGCTCGATTCATAGTCGTCGACGACCAGCTGCTTGGCCGCGTCGCGCATGAAGGGCCCGGACGTCGCCGAATCGATTCCCGATTCCGCGCTGCTCGCGACTTCTTCGATCAGACATGCGAGTCGACCGCCTGCAACTTGCTCACCCTTTACGCTGCCGCCGGGGATTCGCGTGGCCACCCGGGCGCGCCAGCAGAGGAGCGCACCCCGTGTCAGAGGCCACCACACCGCTACCAGCGAGAGAACGCAGACGCCTAGCGTGATTCGCAGCTCGCTCTGGCCGAGATCTGCAAGGTTCGAGAGAAGATTGGACTCCATCAGATTTCTCCGATCTGCATGCGCAGCAATGCCACGCTCTGTTGCAGTGTGACGGCCTCACCGGTCGGGTAGAGGACCAACATGCTGCCCATCGAGGCGAACTCGTCCTCCAGGCGATCGATCGAGCGCAGCACTGCGCGCCGATCTCCCATCTGGTCCATCAGGACGGCCTTCGAGAGCAGGAGCTCGGCATGGAAGGGTCGGAGCTCGGGGTGCGAGGCCGGGTTTCGGCTCTCGATCAGAGGGTCGACGCGGCGCTCGATATACGGGCGCGTGAAGCGCTCGAAGCGTTCGATCCCCGCCGTCTTCCCATGACGCTGTAGCTGTTCGAGCGTCGTCCGGAAGCTCGCCAGGTCTCGCCGCACCCGACGCATCGAGTACTTGCGCTGGGACAGCGCCTCGCCTGCCAGCTGCTTCTCGACCGCATCGCGGCCCGACTGCTGCTCGAAGTAGGCGCTCGTGCCGTGACGATCGAACGCGCATCCCGCCGCGAAGACTGCGCAGCACATTGCAGCGAGACCGATCCGAGTGCCTGTCGAAAAGAAACGGTCGTTCATGGCTCCTGATCCCTTCATGTTTCGATGGTTCATCGCGCCTCCCCCCCGATCCAGGACTGCAGCACCTGCCACGAGGCGTCAGCGGTTTCCGCTTGCGTCGTCGAGACGGTGCCCGTCGTGGGTGCGTATTCCTCGGCGTAGCGTCGGAGGAGCGAATGAACCGGGTGATCTCGCTGAGCGGAAAGCTCCCACAGGAGGGCTTCGTGCCCGAGCGTTGCCTTCCAGATGGGGAGCGACTGAGCGATCGCGGAAATGCGTGCGTCGAGTCGTTCGCTGTTCGAGCTGAGACGCTCTAGATCGAGTCCGAGCCTCGCGATCATGTGGCTCTCGACGCTGCGCGGCGCGCTCGCAACCGTGGGCGGGCTGGGCGCATGGGTTTCGCCCGAGGCTTCGCTGGCGAGACGATGCGCTTCCCTTCGTTGCTCGGCGAGGGTGTCCCGCTCGCTGCGTGTCGCTGCGATCGCTTCCGTCACCGTTTCGCGCTGTTGCTGAAGGCGCGTAAATTCGGTTTCGAGCTCCTCGAGCTTGCCTTCGTCGGCAAAGCCGAAGTAGACGAGGCTGCGATCGTTCTCGAAAGCCCGCCGGAAGCTGGCCAATTCGTTCGACCAGATGCCCTTGTTTTGGATCCACCGATCGAGGTGTCGAGAGCGAACGACCGCGTCGGCAATCGGTTTGGCCACCGCCAGAAAGTCGCTTTCGCGACCCGAACGCTGGAGCGCGACTGCCAGGGTCGACCAGAGCTCCCGGTCGAAGGGGAAATAGGCGAGGGCGCGCGAGTATTGGGTGATGGCTTCCTCGAGCTGGTCGACGGAAGCGTCGCCCTCTGAGAAGAAGAGGACACCGTCACCGATCCCTCGCGCGGCCTGATAGGCGCCGTAGTAGGCCGAGTCCGGAAGGGATTCGCCGGTCGGATCACCACTCACCTCTTCGAAGGCGTGGAGATAACGCGAGTAGTGATTGATCGCATGAACGATCGACTCGTCGTCCATTGCGCCCGCGGCATCCCGTCGGGACATGTAGTAGCTGGCCGAGTTGAAGCTGGCTTCCTGGATCTCCGACCACAGCCCTCGCATGGCCGAGAGGTAGGCGTCGCGGCCCTGGTCCACGTATCCCTGCCTCTGCCAATCTCCATCCTTGTTGGCGTGCAGCGTCGAGTAGAGCTCGAGGGCGCGATCGATGCTGAACGGGATATCGATCTTGACGTCCTGATCGATGCGTTCGCCGGTAGCGAAGACTTCTCCGACCTGACGCAGCGCTCGGGTGTAGATCGCGACCTGGCCCTGCAGCGTGTTCGCGTTTCGCATCGCGCGTTGGTAGGCGGCGACGGAGTCTCGGACGGCAGCTTCGCTCTCCCGAGTGAAGCCTTCTTCGGCAAGCCGGGTGCGAGCGATCTGATGGGCGCGCTCGGCGGCCACGAGCGCAAGCGTATAGCTCAGGCTGCCGCCGTCGCTCTCCGGTCCTTCGAGTCGAGTGACGATGTGGTCGAGGAAGACCTTCGAAGTCGAGTCCGTCGGAATGGATTCGGGATCCGCGCCGACGCGCTCGTCGGTGAGTACGCGCACGATCGCGCCAAGCGAATCGATGTCGCCATCGAGTGCAGCGGTCTGGGATTGCACGAGGATCAATCGAGCGATGCTCTCGTAGAGGTGGGGCAGCGTACGGACGAAGCCGGCGTTTCCGTTCTCGGTGAGCGCCAGCGTCTTGTAGGTCTCGAAGGGAACTTCGAGGGGCGTGACGACTTCGAGCCAGAGGCTGAGGATCTGGTCGACGAAAGCCTCGGCGTCACCCGATTGGAGCGCCTGATGGGCGTGAATCGTGTGATACCAGTAGCGGTTCTCGTGTCGATCCAGCCGGTCCTCGAGCTCACCGATCGTTTCGACGGCCGCCGCCAGCCCGTCGGGCCGGTCGCCGGTTCGGTACAGCAAGAGCTCGGCGATCGCCTTGCGCCGCACCTGAACCTCGGACATCGGCGAACGGCGAGCTGCGAGCGCTGGGAAGGTCTCTGCGTGGTACTCCGCCAGGCTGCGGCCGACCGTGGCGGTCGTGCGATCCAGCAGCGTCCTCAGGTCGCTCTCGTCCGCGGAAGAGTAGACATAGGCATGATCCAGGTAGTCCTTCCACGTCGCCTCGGTCGCGAATGCGGAGGCAGGTGCAACGAGAAGCACCACCCAGAATAAGGCGAGCACTCGACGAGCCGTGCGCTCTCCGACGTGTGTTCCGTCCATTCGATACTCCATCATTTGACTCCGAGATCCTTGGTGGAGGCCCCTTCCAGACAGACGAGTGCACGCTCGAGGACGTCACAGACGTCGCGTGCAGGCCTCTGCGCGAAAGCAGACTCCGGGTTGGTGCGAGACCACATCAGGAAGGCGTTCAGATTCCGCGTTTCGAGAAAGCGGTACTGGCCGTCCGGGTGAGAACATTCGCGAGCGCGCTGGGCGGTGGTTGCGAGCAGGATGCGTTTCTTGAGCTGGTCCTGGCGTTCGGGCGGTGAGCAGGCCGGCAGCTCATCCAGCGGGACCTCGTACCAGCCGTCTCGACGCGCCTGCTGACGAACGCGGTCCCGGACGTCGCGTCCCATGGCGATCGCTGCAGCCGCGGCAACATGAGGGCGAGCTGCGTCCTTGGAGGGTCGGGAGCCAGCGCCCGCAGCCGAGGAATCGCCCTCTCCGAGAGCTGCCAGGAAGTCGTCGCGAGTGGTTTCATGAGTCCACCCGCGGACGTCGCGCGGGGCGCCGGAATCGCTTGCGCTGGTGGGGCGCTGATCCTGCTGTGCAGAGGAGGAGGCGGTTCGCTGGTCGAGACCCGCAGCGGTCGCGGCGAGCGACGCCGCGGCCGGCCTGATCTGCTCGAGCGTCTCGAGCGGAAGCCGAGCGCTCGGCGCGATCGTATTGGGGCGTCGCTCGCGCCGGATTTCCCGCGGAACGATCGTGCTGGTGCCCTCGTCGACGAGCGTCGGCACGGCCCGGGTCGGGGCCATGGCGAGCAATCCCAGGTCGAATTCCTTCGGCGGGCTCTCGATCGGCTCGCTCTCGGCGGGCATCGGATCGACTTCCGCGACCGTCGGCTCAGGCTTCCTCTCGACGATTCTCGGCTGAGTGTCCGCGGGGGGTGGCATGTCGGCGAGGCGCGGGTCCGGCTCCCATGACTCGATGTCGATCGTGGTCGGTTCCACCGCGGCCATCGGGGCGCTCTCATTCTCGAGGTCGAGCGAAGCCGCGAGCGAGAGCAGGAAGGCGAGGCCGACGCATAACAAGCCCGGTACTAAAGCGAAGAGCCGCTCGTGGTCAGAACGACGCTGAGCACACTCCGAGAGGCGGATGCTCTCGGGAGGCATGCCGATTGGCAGGCGGGCCGCGCCGTAGCCGTAGCGACGATGGATCGGTTGAAGAGCCATCAGCGGAGATCGTCAGCCGAACCGGCGGCAACGTCGGGGCCCGGTCGGACGGCCACGGTTCGTGTGGACTGCCAGACGTCTTCGAGCAGCGAGACGGCCATCAGGAGATCTTCACTTCTGGAATCGCGGTGGGGTGCGAGCACCGGCTTTCGCGACTCGCGATCGCGGAGCAGCCGCAGCTGCGCTTCCAGCTCGCTGGCGGCGACGTACGACGCTTCGCCCGGGCTCGGGCTGGTCGTCCCGGGCTCGATGAGCTGGAAGGGAGCGCCCGTGGCTTCGGAGTTCGACGCGGGATGAATCCGCAGCTGCCACGCGGGGCCGACGGAGTCGGGACCCGGCGCCATTCCGCGTCCGTGGATCCGAGGGACCTCGAGCTCGACGATCTCGATCGAGTCCGTCTCGACCGGAAGCCCGATCTGGGTGAACGCGATCAGCAGCAGGAATGCCAGATCAACGAAGGAGAAGAGCCAGATGGGAGCGGTCTTGTCGTGTCGCAACATGTGCAACGAGATCGGAAGGCATCCAGCAAGGCTTGAGCAAACTGCCGCCCCGTTGCCGATTATTTTCCGTATCGCGAAGGCTTCTCACTTCTCGAAACGGTTTAGCGTGACGCATGTCACAGTCGGCGCCTTCCCCACCGGGCATGAGGCTCTCGCCGCGCCGGGCCCGCGTCCTGGCTCAGTCGCCTCGGGCTGCGGACCGACCCGACCGCAAGCGCTCGAGCAGGTTCGGCGCCGACGGAGCGGCTGACCGCCTTACCACTCTCCGGTGTTCTCCATCGAGGCCCAGGGCTCCTCTGGCGGCAGCCCCGGGCCCTTCTGGATCAGCTCGATGGAAATCTGGTCGGGCGAACGGACGAATGCCATATGGCCATCGCGCGGCGGTCGGTTGATGGTCACGCCCGCGTCCATCAAACGCTGACAGATCTCGTAGATGTTCTCGACCTCGTAGGCCAGGTGGCCGAAGTTGCGGCCGCCGCCGTAGGGCTCGGGATCCCAGTTGTAGGTCAGCTCGACCTGGGCAGACTCATTGCCGGGGGCCGCCAGGAAGACCAGCGTGAAGCGGCCGGCCTCGACGTCGAAGCGCTTCAGCTCTTCGAGTCCCAGCTGGTTGCAGTAGAAGTCGAGCGAGGCGTCTAGATCGGTGACGCGCACCATGGTGTGCAGATATCGCATCCGTTTCGGTCTCCGGTGCCCTGCGTCCGTGACGCGGGTCGATCGTGCGGCCCCGGATCGGGGCGGTGAGCCCCAAGGATATTGCGGATTGAGCGATGGCCCAATCGAGCTCGCAGCGGGGCGGTCGCCGCTGCGCGGGTGACCCGACTCTGCGCCAGGCCCAGGCGCGCCGAGTCGGTCGCCGCCCAGCAGGAGATGCGCTACCCACCGCAAGGTCCGTGGGCGTCGAGTCGTTCGAGACTCGAGGCCGATGGGACTCTCGACCCCCCTCGCAGACGTGAACCCAGCCGACTGGAGCCGAACCGCTTCCGGACGGCGTGGGTGCGTGGTGAGCGTGCGTCATGGACGCGCGCGGGGGGTGAGCGTTGGACGCGTTGACTACGGCCTTTGGCGGATTGCGCGGCGTCGACGTCCTCGACATCATGATCGTGTCCGGTCTCTGTTGGGTCGCCATCGCCTGGGTGAGAGAGGCCAGGGCGCGCGTGGCCCTCGGTGGCATCGCCATCATCGCGCTGCTCTTCGCGGCGGCCCAGTGGCTCGACCTGCGATTGACGACCAGCCTGCTCCAGGGCTTCATCGCCGTCGCCGCGCTCGTTCTCGTCGTGGTGTTTCAGGACGACCTGCGGCGCTTCTTCGAAGGGATCACGCTCTGGGTGGTTCGCAATGCCACACCCAGACCGTCGGGCGATCTCATCGATGAGCTGGCAGCGCTCTGCTTCACGCTCGCAGAACGACGCATCGGCTCGCTCTTCGTCTTCCCCGGCCGCGAGCCGCTCGACCGATTGCTCGCCGGCGGGCAATACCTGGACGGTCGCGTCAGCGAGCCCCTGCTGCTGAGTCTCCTGGATACGGGCACGCCCGGTCACGACGGCGCGATCGTGATTCGTGGCGGAAAGGTGGTGCGTTTCGGAGTGCATCTGCCGCTCTCGACGGAATGGTCGGAGATCGGCGCTGGCGGCACGCGCCATGCGGCGGCGCTGGGTCTGGCCGAGCGGAGCGACGCCTTCTGTCTCGTGGTCTCCGAGGAGCGGGGCGAGGTCTCGGTGGCCTGGCGCGGCCGTTTGACGCGCGTCCGCGACCGGGCCGCTTTGCGTTCGCTCTTCGAGAAGTTCCTGACGCGCACCGCAAAGCGCCGACGCGAGAACTGGATCGAGTCGCGCATCATCCTGGCACGAAGGCATTGGCGGGAGGGTGTGGTGGCGGCGGCGATGGCGACGGGCCTGTGGGTGCATACGGTTCCCGGCGCGATGGTCGAACGCAGCTCGAAGGCGATTCCCGTCGTGATCGAGAATGTCCCGGAAGGCTATCGGGTGGCTTCGATCGAGCCGCCGCAGGTCGACGTCGAGTTCGAAGGGCTGCGCCGGGATCTCGTCATGGCGCCCGCCGACGAGTTCCATGTCCGCGTCAACGCGGAGCTGGTCGGGCTCGGTCGGCGGACCTTTGCGGTCGACGCCACACAGGTCGAACACCCCCCCGAGCTCGAGATCGTGGGGATGGAGCCGATTACGGTGCGACTCTCGGTCGAGCCGCTCTAGCGCTCCGAGCGCCTTCGTTCGAGGCGACCCGACGGGCCGTCTCGGCTCGGCCGCCCGCGCGTCAGGCTTCGCGGCTCGGCCCGGGCTGTCGCGTCGGGCTCGAGGCCGCAGGCGGCGTCACGCCGGTCACGGTCAGCAGCGCCGGCAGGAAGACGAGGTTCGAGACCACGGTCCAGAACATTCCGATCGTGAGCATCACGCCGAGTGTCCTCATGCCCTCGTGTCCTGACAGGGCGAGCGTGCCGAAGGAAAGTGTCGTCGTCAGCGCGCTGTAGAAGACCGCGCCCGCGGTGGCGCTCTCGACCAGCGAGCCACCGGAGGTCGCGATGTCATGGCGCGCGCGATGGACCAGATGAATGCCCGAATCGACGCCGATTCCGAAGAGCAGAGGCAGTACGAGGACATTGGCGAAATTGAAGCTCATGTCGAGCAGGGCCATCGAGGCGCACGTCAAGAGCGACCCCAGGGCGAGAGGCGCGAGGACCAGTCCCACGTCCTTCGGGCGGCGCCACAGCACGAAGAGCAGCGTCGAGATCGCGATCCCCGCGCTGAGCAGCGCCTGTCTGAAGGATCGCGCGGTCGCCTCGCCGAACTCGACGAGATTGATCGCGATGCCCGCCGCCCGGGGCGAAACCTCGAGCACGCTGGTGACGAAGCGCTTCAGCGAGTCGAAATCCTGAAGCTCGTCTTCCGGATAGACCTGGATGCGCAGCGTTCCGTCCGGCGAGCGCAGCTGGCGGACCAGCTCCTCGGGGAGATCCTCGAGGGACACCGGCTCGACGGCGAGGGATCGTCGAAAACGTTCCATTGCCTCGGGAAATTGCTCGAGCAGGATTGCGCGGAACTCCGCCAGCGTCTTCTCGGGATCCTCGTCGTGTTCGATCCGGGTGAGGAACTCCGAGAGCCGCACCTCGAGCGCGTCGAGGCTCGCGACCAGATCGCTGTCGTCGGTCGGGCGCTCGGCCTCGCGAAGCACGTCGCGGAGCTCGCGCAGCGCGCGGGTCCGCTCATCGACGCCGTAGGTCCGTAGGGCCTGCGGGTCCCGAGGCGCCTCTTCCATGAGGAAGGAGAGGTCGTCGAGGATCGCGAGCTTCTCGTCCTGGTCTTCCGGGACGTAGCTCGTGAGGCGAACGGTTCGGGCGACCTCGGGCAGACTTCCGAGCTCGCTGGCCAGAGCAGAGGCCTTCGCCGCATCAGGGGCCAGCACGTTCACGTACCAGGGCGATGTGTGGCCGTCCGCGAGCAGATCCCGAAAGGCCTGGACCGAAGGCGTATCCGGGTCCCGCATCTCGATGACGTGAGCGTCGAACCGCAGGGTCAGCACGAGCGGCAACGAAGCGAGCGCGGCGAGCAGGGCCACGCCGCAGATCAGCCTCGGCGTGCGCGTGAGGCGCATCGCCAGTCCCTGGTCGAAACGACGCGGCGCCGGGAGGATCACGTCATCCGGGATCCGCAGCCAGCCGAGCAGCAGCGCGGGAAACAGGGTGAGGGTCAGGATCAGGATGATGAACATGCCGGCGCCGGCGATGGCGCCCAGCTCGGCGACGCCTCGATACTCCGTGGGCCAGAAGACCAGGAAGCCGATCGCGGTGGTGAATCCGCATAACACGAGCGAGGCGCCGATCGAGTCGATTGCTGCGTGAAGGGCCTGGACGTTGGGCAGGCCGTCGTCGCGACGCTCGGCGGCGAAGGCCATCCCGAAATGGATGGCGAAGTCCACGCCCAGGCCGATGAAGAGGATGGCGAAGGCGATCGAGATCAGGTTGACCTCGCCGATCACCGCCGCCGCGAAGGCGCCGGTCCAGATCAGTCCGACGAGCAGGGTCACCAGCGACGCGATCACCAGTCTCCATGAGCGGAAGGCGCCGAAGAGGATGACGGCGACGAGCAGGAAGCAGAACACCCCCGCTCCGCCGATGTCCCAGGCGAGGCCCAACATCTCCTCGTGATTCAGCGCCGGATTGCCCGTCACGCGCACGCGCACGCCCGGCTCGTCGTCGAGGCCCGCGACGGTGACCGCGCGGGAGATCGCCTTCATCGTCGATCCCGCGACCAGGATCTTCTCGTAGTCGAGGTGCGGATCGACGATGATCACGCGTCGCGTCGGGATCTCGAGGTCCGATCCCGCGATCAGCAGCGACTCCCAGGAGATCTGAACCGGTGCCTCTTCGTAGACGCTGACCGTCGCCTCGCCGACCTGATCGAGCAGGCGGGTCCACTGCGCGATATCGAGCTCGCTCTCGGAGCCCGACTCGAGCCCGAGTCGCACCAGCTCCGCCAGCGCGACGAGGCTGGGGTCCCGCTCGAGGCTCGCGACGATCGGCTGGAGTGTCGCGAGCTGATCGGCAAGATCGTCGAGCTCCCGCGGCGTCCGGTAGAGCAGCGCGTGGTCCTCGAAGAACGATCCACCGCCTGGGATGTAGACGTCCCGGAAAGTGTCGCCCATCGCCTCGAGCGCCTCGGCCAAGGCAGTGGTCGCGTCGCGCGCCATGGCCGGAGTCTCGCCGTCGACGACGACGAGCATGGCTTCTTCGAGATTCGGAAAGAGCGCGGCAAAGGCCGCATGGTTCCTGCGCGATTCCAGTCCTTCCGACACCAGGCTCAGATTGTCGGAGTTGATTCCCAGATTGAGCAACGCGTAGACGAGCAGGACGAGCGTCAGGCCAAGACAAGCCGAAGACACCATGCGGGGGCGAGGCGAGATCAGTCCGAGCCATCGCTGCAGGCGCGGCGTCAGGATCCTTTGGAGCGGTTCGTTCATCGTCTCTGGTCCCGCATCTGCGCGGCAGGCGTGCTCGCACGGTGGCGGTCCCGATGTCGCGTGCGACTCGGGTCCATTCTCTCAGCGTGTTCGGGGGGGGCCGGAACCATAGAGGAGGACCCTGGGCCCCGCGCGGCGGTGTTGGACGCCGAAGCGGGCCGGGTCAGGCACCAGGGGGAGGGTGAGGCGGGAGGGCCGGCGGGACCGGTTTAGTCGGAGTCCCGCGCGCTGGGATTGGCGGCAGCGGCCGGGAGGACGGGTCGACCGGGACGGCATGACAGATGACTGGACGGGAGAGACGAGCTTCAGGTCGCAAAACAGAGTGGGCGAAGCGATCCCCGCCCGCGGAGATCGCCGGGAGCCGGGCGGACGAGCGTGATGGGCCCGCGCACGTGCCGAGTGCGGTGCGTATCCGCGGCCCTCGCTCAGCGGCGAGAGCGGCGTCCTTCTCCGCGCCCGTCCATGCCTCGGAGCGTGAGCCAGGTCAGCCCGAGGAGGGCAAAGGCGATCGTGATGCTGATCTCGTCCAAGGAAGCGACCTCGCTGCGCTGATCCGTTTCCGGTTTCTCTGGCCCTCACTCCCGACGGTGGAAGTTTCAGGACCCGAACGAGTTATCCGTCGAACGCGACCGGGTTTCCGTGACTTCCGTCACGAGCCATGCAATTTCGCTTCATTTTCGTGTAAAAAAACGGCGAGAGATCAGCAGAGCGGGTGTCGAGCGCGCCGGCCGCCGGATCCGACGAGGATTCCGGGGGGCGGGCCGCTGCCCCCGAAAGGGCTGGGCAGTGGTGCCTAGAGGCTCTCTCGGAAGTCCCGCGCGAGGCGCAGCAGGTCGCGGTGGATCCGGCGGACCAGGGGACGTTCCTCGATCATCGGGTCCGGGCTGGATCCTCCGGAGCCTCCTCGGTCGCGCGAAGGCTCGCGCTGTTGGAAGTCGGCAAAGGCGCGCAGCAGCCGGAACGTCTCTTCGGGCGCCAGTCGACTTCGATTCGAGGTGAGCCGCCGCGTGGCGTGGGTCAATCCATCGCCCGTCATGCGCGCATGGGGATTGCGGAGCACGGCGCGTTCGGAGACCCCGCGGAGAACTTCTTCTCGTGACCGCCGCGTTTGTCGTGCGACGAGATCGATCAGATCGAGGTATTGGCGCTGGTAGGCGGAGGCCTGTCTGCGACGATAGACATTGATCTGGCGATCCTTGCGAGAGGCGTAGTCAGAGAGGGCGATCCCGAAGAACTCCCTGGCAGAGACAGGCCGAAGCTCGCCGAGCTCCGACTGCAGGATTCGTCCGGGCAGCTCTCGCAAGACGTCTCGCATGCAATACACCGCGTTCCAGGTCAGGCCGTCCGGAACGCGGCGAGCGCCTCGGGAGGAGCGTCGACGCTCGAGTCGACCGTGCAGCGCGAGCAGCCCTTCGCAGCGCTCGGGCGCCTCGCGCAGCAGGCTCTCTATGTCCTTGTCGTCGAAGCCGATCTGTTTCAGGAAGAGGGCTCGGCGATGCGACTCGAAGGCCCGATCGAAGAGCGCCAGGCTGTCATCTTCGCGCAGGTCGCGAAGGGCCGGCAGCTCGCCCGTCTGGAGCAGCTCTCGAATCTGCGCGAAGCGCTGCACGATCTCGCGTGCCTTGCGCTTCTGTTCCGGAATCGACGTCGACAGGCGATCGGTGTCTTCGAAGCGGTAGCTGTGGTGATAGAGGCCGAATTGCCGAACGGACCCGTAGTCGATGATGCTCCCGTCGGTCAGGATGTTGTCGCCGTCCCAGTCGAGCCAGCAGAAGATGTACTCGCTCTCGAAGGTGGCGGTCACGCGTGCGAAGTCGAGTGCCACGCGTTCGACCAGATAGTCGATGCGGTCGCGATCCCGCTTGATTTCGGGCCAACGCCCGTCCTCGATCTCTCGCGCCGCGTAGTAGAGAACCAGACGCCTGAGGTCTTCGTCCTGCCGTCGACGCAGCAGCCCGAAGAAATGGGAAGGGCGGAGCAGGTTCGGCGCGACGCGCACATTGATGGCCTGTCCCGAGGGCAGCGAGAGCACCGCGAGCACCCGCTCGGTTCGGATTCCGTTGCGGACGAAGGCCTCGCTCATCAGAGCGGCCCCGATGCCTTCATCGATATGCGCCGTCCCGCAGCCATAATCCGCCAACGCGTTGCCGGTCCGGAAGAACCGGCCGAGCGCCGAGGTTGCGGGGCAGAGTCGCGTGACGCCGGTCCCGCAGCTCGAGACGTCGAAACGACCACGCGGACTCCGTACCAGTCCGTTCCAGACGCTGCGGCCGTCGCCCGAGTTCACGCCGCGTTTGTCGGGATGCTGCAGCTGGAGATAACGCGTGGCCATGTAGGGGTGGGGCAAGCGGTCTCGGGGGGGTGGGATGCGTCCGTGGGCCTCGTCCCATTCGTTGACGATCACGAGGCTGAAGGTGTCGAGCAAGGCGCGGCGGAGTCCAGGTGTTAGGCGGTCCGGATGTCTGGCCGGGATCAATCCGATCTCTCGGGCGAGATCGAAGTTGAAGTAGGCGACCTCGCTGTCGCGGCGTCGGCGCGCGGGATAGGACACGACCGCGCTCGGGGCCGTTCGAGCGAGGGGATGACGGCCGTCGATCGCCTCGATCTTCGGATATCGATCGCCGCTCGACCGGATCGAAGACCGGCGAGTGCGTCGTCCGCTTTCCGGAGTCGGGTTGGCGCGAGGGCGGGGAGTGTTTCCCTTGCGGCGGGTCTCTCGGGCCTTGTTTCGCTTGGAGATGCTCATGACGATTCCACTGCGAATTCGGCCGTCCCTTGGGTCATCTTGACGAGCGCGAGGGCGGCGGCTGAATTCGCGGGGCGCTTGCCTTATCGTTGCGATGGACCGAAAGCCCGGCGATTCGGGTGCTTTCGATCGGCGCTGCCGCTCTGCTGCGTCTCTCTCGATTCGCTCCGAGCGCGACTCGATCGGCTGGAACCGGATCGCCAGCGCCCAGCACAGAGGGACGAGCCAGGCCGCACGAGCCGATCGACGACGAGGGGAGACGGGATTGTCCGAGGACGAACACGCGGCGGGTCGCCGGCATCCAGAACCAGGTCCGCTCGAAGAGTCAACCCAGCCCCTCTCGACCCAGCCGGGCGGCGAGGCTTCACGCGGGTCGACGCAGGACGGGGCGAGGGGCGCGTCGCCGGGTCCCGAGACGACGATCCTGTCGCCGGCGCAGGCCCCGCCCAGCTTGATCGACGAGACGCCGACGTTGGTCCTCCCCGAAGCCGAACCTGCTCTCGGAGCCGGAGCCGGATCTGCAACAGGAGGAGCGGGAGCAGGATCGCGAGGCCGAGCCGCCCCGCGAATCCGATGCCGTGGCGCAGCCGGAGGAAGCCGGCGCGCCCGAGGTGCCGGACGAAGATGAATCGACCGAGCGGCTTCGTGCGGTGAACGCCGAAGATGCCGCGACCGCGCTGTCTGCCGCAGCGTCCGCGGCGACCGTCGTCGGGGACGCGCCGTCGCGGGCGACCTTGGCACCGAGCTCGTCGCTGCATCCGATGTTGCTCGAGCGCGTCGAGCCGTCGCTCGGTCGAGGAGAGCGGATGCGACTCGATGCGTCGCATTGGCGGGTGCGTCTGGGTCGGGCGGAGAGCAACGACATCCGCCTCTACACGGCGTCGGCTTCGCGAGAGCACGCGGAGATCGCGGGCAACGCGACAGGGGAATGGATCCTCACCCCAGGCGATGGCAAGACCGTCCTGATCGATGGCGATCCGATCACCGACCCGATCGTGCTCGAGGTCGGCATGAATCTCGTGATGGGAGGCGATCAGCTGCGTTGTGTGACCGAGGGGCTGGAGCGCGCCCAGATGTCCGCGCAGACTTCCGCCGACGGCCTGAAAGAGAAGCGAAAGAGCGGTCTGTCGCGGATCGCGGCGTTGGGTTTCAGCTGGTGGCTGATCGCCGCGGTCGCGCTGGTCGGAGTCGGCCTGATCGTGTTCGCCTGGTTCGGCGGATGACCGGAGCGGCACCGCGAAGCTGGCTGGTCTCGGAGCTCGCGCCCGACGGAGCGAAGGAGCGCTCCGTGGCGCTGGACGAGGCGGGATCGGGCGAGGGCGTCGTCGAGCTCGGGCGCAGCGCGCAGGGACTGGCCTATCCCGACGACGAGCAGATGGCGGACCGCCAGGCGCGCCTCGTTCGGACCGGCACGCAAGTCGTGCTCGAGGATCTCGGACAGGGCTCCGGCGTATGGCTGCGGATCTCGGGCAGCGAAGGCCGAGCGCTCGTCGACGGTGATCAGGTCTGGCTGGGCGCACAGGTCCTGGTCTTCCGCGGCGTCGGGACGAGCTGGGTGATCCGACATCACGGACCCGATGGGCGGCTGCGCGATTCCCACGCGGTGCCACCGCAGGGGCTCTTTCTGGGCCGCGGGTCGGAGCTGGTGCTCGATCCGGATGACGCCGAGCTCTCGCGGCGGCATGCCCAGGTCGCGTTCGTCGACGACGCGCTTCGATATTTCGATCGCGGCGCAAGAAATGGCAGCTTCGTGCGTCTGCGGGCCGCGGAAGTGGTGGGGCACGGCGCCGAGTTTCGAATCGCGACGCGGCGCTTCCGGCTCGAGGAGCATCGGGTCCCGGAGGAGGCCGAAGCGGCCCGGGCGACGGCTCCGGAAGAGCCGGTTCCCGATTCGATGGACCCGATGGAGCCGGCGCAGGACGCCGCGGTCGAGAGCCGAGGACCGACGCTCTTCGAAGAGGCCACGGTCCTGAATCTTCCCGCGGATGGCGAGCGCGCTGCCTCCGAGCCGGTGGCGCCCCCGCCGCCCGAGCCGTCCCCCTTGCGTCGCGGGATGGGGCTCGGGGCTCGGCTGAGGCGGCTCGGTCGCCCGCCTTCGGATTCGACCGCGAGCGACGAGCCGCGCGCGGTGCCCGAGTCCGCGCAAGGCACCGTCGCCGTGCCGATCGCCTCCCAGTGCGATCCCGAGCCCGAGCCCCGAACCGAATCCCTGCCAGGCTCCGAGTCACCGGCGTCCGGAGCGGACGCGGAGACGCCGCCGGAACCGGAGCGCGCTGAAAGCCCACTCGCATCGGATCGCGTCCTGCTGGTGCTCGACTCGCAGGAGGGCTCGATCTCTCTCGAGGTCGAGCCGGGGCGCACGGTGCTCGAGGCGGTGCAGCAGGCCGGACTCGAACGCGGGCGGCCCGTCGACTGGGAATGCGGCGATGGCGGCTGTGGCGTCTGTATCGTAGGCGTCGTCGAAGGTGCGGACCGGATGGATCCACCGGATCCGGCGAGCGGCGAGATGCGAACGATCCAGATCACGGAGCAGGTGGCTCCGGATCCGACTCGATACCGACTGGCGTGTCTGGCGAGAGTCCGGGGCGCGGTCCGATTGCGAAAGCTGACATGAAGAATCGAAAGACCTCGAGGGCCTCATTGCAGACGCGACGGGCGTTGGGCGTCGCGCGCAGGAAGGCGGCTTGCTGCATCGCCGTCGCCGTCTTGATCGGAACGTCCACGCTCGCCTTCGCACAGTCGCCGCCGCCGCGTGACGCCACGATCGCACAGCTGCGAGGCCTCGAGACCGCCTGGCCGGGGAGCGACGTGCGGGTGTCGGTGCTGGGCGGTGACGGCAGCGTGCTGCGAATCGGCGACGAGCTCGCCTATCAGTTCGAGTCGGATGCGCCGGGCTACCTGACCGCGATCCACGTCGATACCCACGGCACGACCACGCTGCTCTATCCGAGGCCCGACCCCGCGGCAGGTCGCATCGGGGCGGGTCAGCCGGTGCGGCTGCCGAGCCTGGCCGATGGCTTCACGCTCGAGGTGCATCCGCCGGTCGGGCGCGACGTCGTGTACGCGATCGTGACGAGCACGCCCCTCGACCGGCAGGCGTTGGGGATCGCGAGCGGAGAGATCGTCGTCTCGCTCGAGGCCGATCAGGCCCCCGCCTTCGTTCGCCGGCTCCGGAGCGTGCTCGACTCGCGTGCGCGAGGGGAGGTGCGAGTCGCCCACGTCGTCCAGCAGATCGATGGGC
Source organism: uncultured delta proteobacterium (assembly GCA_963698485.1). Lineage (GTDB taxonomy): Bacteria > Myxococcota_A > UBA9160 > UBA9160 > UBA4427 > UBA4427. The sequence continues at coordinate 93,282 of CAVORA010000029.1, forward strand.
GTGGGGAGGTCCAGTATCGCTCGGCCGACATCGTCGACTTCTTCGGTGAACGCACCCGCTCGATCCGCCCGCCGAAGCTCGATCTCCAGATCCATTTTGCGAGCGACAGCGCCGAGCTCGACGAGACGGCTCGCCGCAATATCGACGAGTTCGCTCGTGCGCTCGAAGACCCGAAGCTCGCGGGCGTCCGCTTCAAGGTCGCCGGCCATACCGACGATCTGGGCAGCGAGACCCACAATCTGGGCCTCTCCAGGCGTCGAGCGGAGACGGTGCGCCGATACCTGATCGAGTCGGGCGGGATCGAGGCCACACGCCTCGAGATCGAGGCGCATGGGGAGAACAATCCGCTGATCGGCGAGCAGTCCGATTACGCCCGCCAGATGAATCGCCGGGTCGAGTTCACGCCGGCCCGCTGATCGACCGCGCGCCGCCGAGCGTCATCCGGAACGCGCTAGAGGTCTCGTGCGCAGCGGAATCCCAGGGAGATGCTCGAGTAGTCCGGGGCGTCTTCGGAGAAGGCGGCGCTCCGGTAGTAGGCGGGGACGCGATCCATCCAGGAGCCGCCCTTGAAGATGCGTCGCTCGCCCTCGCCGCTGGTCGTCGAAGTCCATTCCCAGACGCTGCCGGCGAGATCGAGGAGACCTTCGGGTGTCGCGCCGTCGGGGTGAGACCCGACCGGCTCGAGCCCGACGCCGGTCGCGCGAACGTCGCGCACGCGATTGGCGTCCCACTCGTCGCCCCACGGAAAGGCGCGCCGATCCGTTCCGCGCGCGGAGAACTCCCATTCGTCTTCGGTCGGAAGTCGCGCCCCCGTCCACTCGCAGTAGCTCCGCGCGTCGGTCCAGGAGACGTGGACCACGGGCTCGTCCGGGTGCTCGAAGGCGCTGCGCGCGGCCTGCGGCTGCTTCCATGAGCAGCGGCGGCAGCGCGTGATGTCCCAGCTGTAGCCGCGCTCTTCAGCCGTCGTCTGGTAGCCCGTCTCGTCGACGAAGCGCTGGAACTGCGCGTTCGTGACCTCCGTCTTGTCGAGCTCGAAGGGCGCGAGGGTGACGGTGCGCAGCCGCTCGTCCGCGAAGACCTCCCGCGCGCAAGCACGATCGGACCCCCCTCCGCGCTCGCACAGGAACACGGCGCGATCGATTTCCTCCGGCGTGCTTCCGAGCTGAACCGTCACGGGTCCGCGATCCGTCGTGTCACCGCCGATGGCCGGCACGACTTCGGTCAGGGCCGTTCCGAAGTCGATGCGCGTTGCGGCGAAGAGCGCGAGCAGCGCCATCGCGGCGATCGCCCACCACCGCGGGGAGGGCAGGCGAAGGCGGCTGGCTCCACTGTCGGCGGCGAAGGCCTCGGCGAACTCCGTGCAGGTCTCGAAGCGGTCTTCGGGCTTGCGCGAGAGACCCTTGAAGATGGCCTTCTCCGCGGCCTTCGAGAGCGGCCCCTTGAGTCGCTTGCGGTCGATCGGGGGCGGTGTGCCCTTTTCCTTGGCGATCAGGATCGCTTCGTTGGTCTTTCCGCTGAAGGGAAGCTCGCCGGTCAGAGCCAGATAGACGACCGTCGCCAGGCTGTATTGATCGTAGGCGGGCGTCAGGATCCGATCGATCGCTTCGGGCGGGGCGTAGGCCGGCGAGCCGACGAAGGTGCCGACGACGGTCAGCTCGCGTCGGACTTCCTGGGTCGGCGCGTCCGGGTCCGCGGCGCCGATCGCAGTGGCGATTCCGAAGTCGGAGAGGATCGCGTTGCCCTGGGCATCGAAGAGGATGTTGGCGGGCTTCACGTCGCGATGGAGCGAGCCGTTGCGATGCACCGTGTCGAGGGCGTCGGCGATCGTGGGCAGCCAGGCGAGGATTTCCTCGTGCGATTGCTGCCCACCCTGCTGTGTGATGCGCTCGCGAAGATTGCCGCCGCGCAGGTACTGCACGACCGCGTAGGGCACATCGCCCTGGGATCCCGAGTCGATGATGCTGAGGATCGCCGGGTGCTCGTGGTTCGAGAGGTCTCGGATCTCCTGCAGGAACCGCTGGCGGAAGGTGCGGTCCGCCATCAGTCGCGCGTGTGGGATCTTGACGACGACCTGACGCTCGAGGGTGCGGTCCCAGGCCAGGTAGACCGTGCCCATTCCGCCTGAGTCGAGAGACTTCCTGATCTCGTAGCGACCGTCGAGAAGCTGGCCGACGAGGGAGTCTTCGCTCTCGGTGTCTTCCGTCTCCTCAGTCATGTCGGCGATGATGTCCTCGGTCGGGTGCGTGGCGGCGGCCGAAGGCGTCGTGCCCGGCGTCCTGCTTCGGGTGGATCGGCTGGAAGGGTCGGCCTGTTTACGTCGAGTCACGTTAGACTATCGCGAATGGCCGACCTCGGCGCGCCCGAACCCCGATCTTCCGAAGCCACCGGCTCGCCGCCGGCGGGCCTGCCCTCGAACGAGACCGCGGCTCCGCTGCGGGGCGTTCGCCGCGCCTTGCTCGGCCTGTTGTACTGGCTACCGAAGAACGTGATGTCGCGATGGGTGGGGCGCTTCGCGGGGGTCGCGCTGCCGGCGCCGGTGCAGCGCGCCGAAATCCGCCTCTTCGCTCGAGTCGTCGGTGTCGATCTGACCGAGATGCGCGACGAGATCGACGCTTTCGCCTCGCTGCAGCAATTCTTCACGCGAGCACTTCGCGCGGGCGCCCGCCCGCTCGAGGGAGACGAGCGTTGCCTGGTCGCGCCCTGCGACGGTGCCTGGGGCGAGTCGGGTCGCGTCGAGTCGGGGACGCTGCTCCAGGTGAAAGGCAGGAGCTATCGAGTGGCGGATCTGCTCGGCGGCGACGACCTCGCGGCCGCCTTCGAGGGCGGATGCTATGCCACGTTCTATCTCTCGCCGCGCGACTACCATCGATTCCATACGCCGACGGCCGGTCGCTTCACCCGGGTCGACTATTTTCCGGGTGCCCTGTGGCCCGTCAACTCGATCGGCCTCCAGGGCGTGGACGGCTTGTTCGCGCGCAACGAGCGGGTCTGCGCCTATCTGGCGCCAGATCTCGGCAATCCCGCATCTGCTCCGAGCGACCGGGAGCCGGCGCTCGAGGGTGCCGAGCCGTTGGCGGCGGGCGCAGCCGGCGAGATCGCGATGGTGGCGGTCGGGGCGACGATGGTCGGGAGCATCCGGCTGACCTTCGACGAGGTGCGCACGAACGAGGCCGATGCCTCCACCTATCACCGCATGCTGGGCGAGCGGGCGCCGCGCTTCGAACGCGGGCAGGAGTGGGGGCATTTCGAGTTCGGCTCGACGATCGTGATGCTGGCGCCCGCTGCGAACGTGGCGCTCGAGCCCCGGCCGCCCGGAACGAAGCTCCGGCTCGGCGAGGCGATCGGTCGCCTTCGGGATTGAGGGAAGGGCATCAGAAGGGCAGGCCGCGCGGGATCAGCTCGTCGAGCAGTGGCCAGACGTGCCCGATCCAGCGACATAGCCTCGCGCGGGTCTCGCGCGGATCGATCAGGTCGTGGACGCCGAAGGCCTCGGCGCGCGCAAAGGGGTCGCGTCGGGCGGCGAATCGCTCCTCGAGCTCTCGTCGTTTCGCGTCCGGATCCTCAGCGGCCTCGATCTCGCGACGGAAGGCCACCGCCACGCCACCTTCGATCGGCAGAGCGCCGCTCTCGGCCGACGGCCAGGCGAGCACATGGGCGTTCTGGCCGAAATGCGCTGCCGCGGCGACGCCATAGGCCTTGCGCACGAGCACGGTGCACCACGGCACCCTGGCCGTGACGACGCGCGAGATCGCTTCGACGCCGAAGCGGATGGTGCCGGCACGCTCGGAGGCCGCGCCGATCATGAAGCCGGGCTCGTCGACCAGGGTGACGACGGGCAGGTGGAAGGTCTCGCAGAGATCGACGAAGCGGCGCACCTTGAGGGCACCCTCCGCGTCCATCGAGCCCGCGTAGAAATGCGGATCGTTTGCGATCACGCCGACGGGGTGACCGTCGAGTCGCGCCAGGCCGGTGATCTGCCCGCGTCCGTAGCCGCGGGTCATCTCGAAGAAGCTGTCCCGGTCGAAGACCGCCTCCACGATCCTTCGCATCGCATACACCTGTCTTCGCTCGCGCGGGATCGCCTCGAGCAGGAACTCCTCGCGACGCTCCGGCTCGTCGTTCGGATGGAGCTCGACCGGCGGCAACGAGAAGACGTTCGTCGGCAGATACGAGAGGAATCGTCGCATCTGATCGATGGCGTCGCGTTCGTCCCGGGCGACGTTGTCGACGACGCCCGATCGGGCGTGCACCTTCGAGCCGCCGAGCTCCTGCTTCGTGAGCTTTTCGCCGAGCGCACGCTCGACCAGCGCAGGACCGCCGATCAGGACCTGAGCCGTCTCCTTCGTCATCACGGCGAAATGCGAGGCGGCCAGCCGGGCGGCCGGGAACCCCGCGACCGCGCCGACCGCCGCCGAGGCCACCGGAACCACCTGCATGGCCCGGGCGATCGAGAGGAAGCGCTGGGTCGCGTAGACCGGGTCGCCCATCGGCGCTCGCACGGGGCCGGTCGGCTCGTTTCTTGATCCGCTCGGGCCTGCGATGCTGCCGCCGCCGCCTTCGAGCAATCGCAACAGCGGCAGGCGGAGATCGATCGCCAGCGTTTCGGCGTAGACGCTGCGTCGCAATCCGGCCGGGGAGGGCGACCCGCCGCGCTGGGTGAAGTCCTCGCCGCCGACGACCACTCGTCTTCCGTCGACACGCGCGAGTGCGAGCAGGTAGTTGGCGGGATGAAAGGCGACGACGTCTCCCTGCGCGTCGCGCTCGGTCTCGCCGGCGATGGGACCCTGCTCCTCGAGGCTGCCGGGATCGACGAGGGCGTCGAGGCGCTCGCGGATCGTGAGTCGGCCGCGAGCATGCTGACGCTCGATGGCCTCCGGGCCGCCCATCGAGGTCGCGGCGCGCCGCCGCGCCGCGATTTCGTCGACTTCCTTCTTCCAGCTCATGCTCGGCAGCCTCCGGCCCTCGGTCGTGCTCGGTCGCCCTGGATCGAAGGACGGAACCGGGGCGCGTTCAGAAACGCAGCAGCTCGGCCCCCAATGAGACGAGGTCTACGAGGCCGACCGCGTTCCCGCCCGCCATGAATCCCGCGCACTCGCCGGGATTGAAGATCAGGGTGCCGCCGCGCCGCTCGAGGCGATGTCGATGGGTATGTCCGTGCAGGACGAGATCGTGGCTGGGATCGCGATCGATCGGAGCGGGCGGGCCTGCCAGCCGATCCGTGCTGCTGGCGCGGACGTCGACCGCGGCGGCGGAGCCCGCGGATCCGCCATCGGGGTGCGCGTGATGCGACGCCTCCGGATCGTGGACGACGAGGATGCGCCGCCCGGCCCACTCGATCGTGCGCGGCGGATCTGCGAGATCCATCCCGAGGCGGGCGGCTTCGCGGGCCAGGCGCTCGCGTTCCGGATCGTCGTTGTTTCCGAAGACCCCGATCAGAGGCACGTCGAGCCGGGCGAAGCGTTCGAGCACGCTCGGCTGGGTGATGTCCCCGGTATGGATCAGCCGCTCGATGCGAGCCGCGCGAAACAGCTCGACGATCGTATCCACGTTGGTCATCTGGTTGTGAGTGTCGCCGACGACGCCGATGCGCATCGCGCGACTCTATCACGTCCCGTACGGGCGCGGCCTAACTCGGTCCGGCGCCTGACCGCGGGTCCGGGAAGCGTCGCGTCGAGGGTTGGAGGCGACGGCGTATAGTCGCGCGGGTCCCGGGTCGGCATGCCGACCGGAGCGCGAGCGCGCGACGCGCCGGCCGACAGGGGGAGGAGACACGATGACTGCGAAGACGGCGGAGCTGTCGCTGGACACCATGCGTTGCGAGCTCGAGGACGGGGTGCTCACGTTGACCCTGAATCGTCCCGAGCGACTGAATGCCTTCAATCCGCGCATGGGTCGTGACTGGCACGAGGCACTCGACGCCATCGACGCGGATGATGAAGTGCGCGCCGTGATCGTGACCGGCGCGGGACGGGGCTTCTGTGCGGGAGCGGATCTGGGCAGCGGCGCCGAGACCTTCGACCCGAAGGCAGGCAGCGAGTTCGCGGAGTCGGGCGGGCCGCGCGAGCGCCGCGATCTCGGCGGGACGGTGACGCTGCGCATCTTCCGCTGCCGGAAGCCGATCATCGCCGCGGTCAACGGGCCAGCGGTCGGGATCGGCGTGACCGTGACGCTACCGATGGACATCCGGCTCGCGAGCCGGGAGGCGCGCTTCGGATTCGTCTTCACGCGGCGCGGCATCGTGCCCGAGGCCTGCAGCAGCTGGTTCCTGCCGCGGGTCGTCGGCATCAACCGCGCGATGGAGTGGGTGGCGACCGGCCGGGTCTTCGACGCGCGCGAGGCGCTCGACGGCGGACTGGTCTCGGAGCTGCTCGAGCCCGATGCGCTGCTGCCCCGAGCGCGGGAGCTGGCGCTCGAGATCGCGCGCAATACGAGCGGCGTGTCCGTCGCGCTGGCGCGGCAGATGATGTGGCAGATGCTCGGGGCCTCGCATCCGATGGAGGCCCATCGGCTCGACTCGAAGGCCATGAACTACATGGGCGCCCGCGCCGACAGTCGCGAGGGCATCGAGAGCTTCCTCGAGAAGCGACCGCCTGTCTTTCCGCTGCGCGTCTCGACTGATTTTCCGCAGGACATCGGCCTGCCCGAAGAACCTCCGTACGAACCCTGAGTCGTCCGTGGGGTCTTTCGGGCCGTTTTCGATCGGCCTGGCGCCGCGGTCCAGAGCGGGCTCAATCCCGTGCGCCCCGGGCCCGATGGATTGCAGGAATCATCGGGGCGGGATCTTGAGTCAAGGCATATTCGTCGGACGCCAGGCCATCGTCGATCGGCATGGGCGCGTGGTCGCCTACGAGCTGCTCTACCGCAGCTCGAGCGCGGCGCAGTTCGCCGACTTCGAGGAGATCGAGCAGGCCGCTGTGCGCGTGATCGTGAATACCTTCGCGTCGCTCGGGATGGAGGCCGTGCTGGGGCCGGCGCAGGGCTTCTTCAACGTGACGGCCCGCGTCTTCCTCTCGGAGCTCGTCGAGGCGATGCCCCGGGAGCGGGTCCTGATCGAGGTCCTCGAGCTCGTCGAGCCGACGCCCGAGATCGTCGCGCGCTGTCGCGAGCTGTCTTCGGCGGGCTTCAAGATCGCCCTCGATGACTGGGTGGTGGACGATCCGCGGGCGTCGCTGCTGCCCTTCGCGGACGTCGTGAAGGTCGATCTGCCGTCGGTGCCGCGGAAGGCCCTCCGGAAGCTCGTGCGGACGCTCCGCGAGCACGATGTCCAGCTTCTGGCGGAGAAGGTCGAGACGCCCGAGGAGTTCGAGACCTGCCACAAGCTCGGCTTCGATCTCTTCCAGGGCTACTACTTCGCGCGGCCGGTCGTGCTCGAGGGGAAGCAGCTCGACGCGTCGAAGCGGACGCTGCTCGAGCTTCTCCAGCAGATCACGTCGGAGGCGGAGACGCGCGAGATCGTCGAGACCTTGAAGCAGGACACCAAGCTCGGCCTCAATCTGCTGCGCCTGGTGAACACGGCGGGCCACGCGGTTCGGGTGCCGCTGCAGACGATCGAAGACGCCGTCCGCCATCTCGGTCAGCAGCAGCTCGGGCGCTGGGTGGCGATCCTGCTCTATGCCGATGGCGGCGACGCGCAGATGCGCAGCCCGCTGCTGACGACGGCGGCGCATCGCGGCCGCTTGATGGAGCTGCTGGTCGGCGCCGTCGAAGAGGACGAGAATCGCGCCGTCCAGTCGGAGCGCGCCTTCCTGGTCGGCATGCTCTCGCTGGCCGATGCGCTGCTCGGTCTGCCGCTCGCATCGCTCGTCGAGGAGCTGCAGGTCTCGGAGGAGATTGCCCGCGCGCTCGTGCATCATGAAGGCGAGCTCGGGCAGCTGCTCTCGCTGGCCGAGGCGATCGAACGCGGTGACCTCGAGAAGTTCGAGCCCGAGCTCCACGCACGGGATCTCGACCTCGAGGTCCTGCAACAGATCGAGAACGACGCCTATGCCTGGGTGCATGGATTGATGCAGTCGCCCACCGGATGAGCGCGGTGCTGCTGCGGTCGGTTATTCTCGGGCCGTGCTGACGGGCGTCTTCTTCTTGGCAGGCATCGGGATCCTCGGATTCGCGATCTACCGCCGCGGCTTCGCGGGCTACCCGCCCGCCCCGGAAGGCCTCGCTCAGCTCCATCGCCAGGAGGCCGCCTTCGTGGAGAGCGTGGCCGAGGTCCTCTTCCCGTCGCGCATGGGTCTCGCCCTCGCGGGCATCGACGCCGGTCTCTCGTCCTCGATCGATCGCCATCTCGACGCGCTGCCGCGTCGCCAGCGCTTCCAGATCCGCGCGCTCTTCCTGCTGATCGAGCACCTGACCCTCGTGCTGCCCGGCGACGAGCCCGGCGGCCGGGCGCGCTTCTCGAGCCTGACCGCGGCCTCGCGCATCTCGATCCTCGAGCGCCTCTCGCGCCATCCGCGACCCCTGTTGCGGCTGCTCCTCGCGGCGTTGCGTTCGGTCTTCGTGCTCGGCTACGTCGGCCATCCCGCGAATCTGCATCGCCTCGGCCTCTCGCCCTTCGAGATCGAAGCGGCCGTGAGCGACGCCGAGCTGCTCTTCCCGCGAATCGGAGGCCTGCCCAGCTCGATCGCGTTCGAGGATGGGGACCGCACCGACCCGACGCAGGCTGCGCCCCTCGATCCGCACGGCGAACGCCATCGCGCCTACGCCCGCGCCAGCAGGAGCTCGCGATGAGCATCCCGGTCTCGGCCAGGGCGGGCACGGATACAGCGTCCGCACGCGAGCGGGTGCGCGTCTTTTCCCAATACGATCAGTCCTTCGAGGAGCAGGCGGACGTGGTCGTCGTCGGCTCCGGGCCCTGCGGCGCCGTTGCGGCCTACGAGCTGGCGGCGGCGGGGCACGATGTGATCCTGATCGAGGAGGGGCCGCCCTTCACCGTTCGTGACTTCGAGCTCTCCGGGCCGCTCTCGATGAGCCGGACGATGCGCGAGGGCGGGCTGCGCATGACGCATGGGACGACGATGCCCACCATGCAGGCGATCGCGCTCGGAGGCGGGTCGCTCGTGAACTCGGCGATCTGCGTGCGGCCGCCCGACGCGGTCTTCGATCGCTGGGCGACGCGCTTCGATCTCGAGCGCACCGACCGCGCTCATCTCGACCCGCACTACGACGCGATCTCGCAGTTCCTGGGAATCGCGCCGACGCCGGATGCCGTGCAGGGACGGCGCAATCTGCTCTTCCGCGACGCCTGCGAAGCGATGGGCGTCACGAGCGAGCCGATCGAGCGCAACGTCCGCGGCTGTCGCGGGAGCGGCGAATGCTTCACGGGCTGCCGCAGCCGCGCCAAGCAGAGCATGGACATGAGCTACGTGCCCGCGGCGCTGCGCGCCGGTGCGCGCGTGCTGACCAGTCTGCAGGTCCAGCAGATCCGCCGCTCGGGTCGGCGGGTCACGGGCGTCTCGGGCCAGGTCGTCGCGCCCTTCTCGAAGGGCAGCCGCTCGGGGCTCGGGCATCGCTTCAGGATCAACGCGCGAGCCGTCGTGCTCGCCGCCGGCTGCACGGCCACGCCGGTGCTGCTGAAGCACAGCGACGACCTCGCCAACGCCTCGGGTCAGGTCGGCGAGAATCTGCAGTTCCATCCGGGCGTCGCGATCGCCGGCGTATTCCCGGACGCCACGGATCCGCAATTCGGTGCGACCCAGGGCTATCAGAGCCTGGCCTTCCTCGACGAGGGCTTCAAGCTCGAGACCCTCTGGGCCCCGCCTCCCTTGCTCTCGATCCGCTTCCCGGGGCTCGGGGAAGATCTGCAGGCGCGTTTCGCCGAGCTGCCCAACATGGCGGTCTGGGACGCGATCGCCAGCGCCAACCGCTCGCTCGGCCAGGTTCGGGCGCGCTTCCGAAGCCTCGAGCCAGCGCTTCATTGGCGGCTGCATCCCGACGACGTGCTGATCCTGCGACGGGCGCTGCACGTGATCGCGCAGCTCTTCTTCGCGGCTGGAGTGAGCAAGATCCTGCCCGGGGTCGCCGGTCTGCCCGATACCATGACGAAGGTCGAGCAAGCGGCGGTGCTGGACTCGGCCGCGGTCAAGCCGGCCAACCTGGTGATGGGCGGCAATCACGTCTTCTGCACGACGCGCATGCACGGCGATCCGGCTCGCGGGGTGGTGGACGAAGACGGGCGCTGCCACGACCTCGAGAATCTCTACATCGCCGACACCGGCATCTTCCCGCAATGTCCTTCCGTGAATCCGATGCTGACGGGCATGGCGCTGGCGCGGCGCCAGGCATTGACGCTCGCCGAGCGGCTCTAGGCGGACTCGATCGTCGGCTGCGAGCAGGGCGGGATCGAACGTCCGGCCGGGGCTTTTCGGCTGCATCCGGAGCGCTGTGAAGGGGCCCGTCCGCGCGCTCGCTTCAGCTTCGGCAGCGAACGGCCGATGCAACCCGTATGAAGCTTCGCTCCACCGAGTCTCGACCCTGCATGGGGTCCCGACCCTCGATCGGGTCCCGACGACGTCGTGCAGCGCTCGCCGCGGCACCGCTCGTACTGCTGATGCTGGCGCCTGCGGCGCTGGCGTCCTCGCCCCAGGCGGGCGCGCGGGGCAAGTACCGGGGTCAGTGTCGCCAGCTGACCAATCAGATCGATCACTACCAGGGGACGATCCTTCCCCTGGCCCGGGCGCGCGGCAATCGCAGCTGGGAGGCCGCGACCAACGATCAGATCGAACGCCTCTGGCATCGCCGCGCGGACCTCTGCCCGGCCTATGGCGCGGAACGCAAGATGCTCGCCCGGGCCGCCGACCAGATGCGCAGGTTCAACCAGATGCTCGCGGCCGCGGGGCGCGCCGCGGTCACCTACTTCACGGGCGGCCTGTCGGGCTTCTGATCCACCGCAGGGCTCGCGTCCGACCGTCGTGAGCCGATTTCCACGAGCCCGTGACGGATGCGCCGTCGCGACGTCCGCTCGCCGCTCGGCCTGTCCGGCTGTTACTCTCGGACGGCGTCGGCATGCGCTGGGCCCCCCAGTCGCAGGGCGAAGGAGAGAATCGTGGATCGCACCGATCGAAGACGATGCGCGATCCCCGGGCCGCGGTGGGCAGGGCGGCCGCTGTGCCGGGCAGGAGCCCTGGCGCTGATCTGGCTGGTGGCCGCGAACGTGGCGCTGGCCGTCGGAGACCGCGGCGCGGACGGCGACTTCGAGCGCCGGGATTCCTTTCACTTCACGCTCTACCAGGACGTCGACCTCGACGAGAGCGGTGGGCTGTACGGCTCCCGCCGCTTCGAGCAGGAGGTGCTGCGCGAGCTGGAGGCGGCCTTCGACCGGCTCGATGATCTGCTCGGCATGCGACCGGACCGAAAGCTCGTCGTCTACGTCTGGGATCCGCAGCTCTTCGACGAACGCTACGCCGGACTCTTCCGCTTCCCCGCCGCGGGCTTCTACGGCGGCGCGATCCAGATTCGCGGCGGGACGCAGCTCACGCCCGCGCTCGTTCGCGTGCTCCATCACGAGCTGGTGCATGCTGGCTTCGACGCCGCGGCGCCGAGTCTCGCCCTGCCGGCCTGGCTGAACGAGGGCATCGCCGAGTGGTTCGAGGCCCGAGCCGGCGGCAAGCGAAGCCTCTCGGGTCGTGAGCGGGCCGCCCTCGTCGGCGCATCGGATCAGGCGCAGCTCTTCACGCTCGCCGAGCTCGGCACGCCGAGCTTCGGGCACTTCGCGCCCCCGGCGGCCGCGCTGGCGTACCTCGAGTCCTATGGATTCATCGACTATCTCGTGCAGGCGCACGGCGAGCGCGACCTCGAGCGCTTCTGGTCCGAGGTCGTGCGATCGCGCAGCCTCGAGCGCGCCGCGCGCAAGGTCTACGGCCGTGACATGGCGGAGCTCGAAGCGCGCTTTCGACGTTCGCTCGAGGGCCGCTGATCCCGTTGCTGGGGTGCGACCCTTTCCCTAGGTTGGCCTGCGTGTCGCCGAGCCGCCTCGCCTCAAAGCCTCTCGTGAACGCCGCGAGGCGCGTCGTCCCGCACGGTCTCTCGGCCCTGTGGAGACACGGTCGGGTCATCGCCTGTCTGACGGCGATCGCATGGTCGATCGGCTTTGCGCCAGCGGCGGCGGCGGAGCCGGAAGCGCCGCCCGACGCGGGCAGCGGGCAGGTCCTCTCTCAGCCCGCCGAGTCCGCCGAGCCGGAGAACGCAGACGCCGAGATGACGGAGGCCGCCGCGGCGGAGATCGAGGCCGCTGCCGATTCATCGCGGTCCGCGTCGCCGCCGCCGCCGGTGGGCGTGCGGTTCGGTGAGACCCTCGAAGGCCGGCGTCTGCGAATCGCCTACAGCTGGGAGCGGATGCAGTCGCGAGGACTGCGCGTCGGCAATGACCACATTTCGCCGGAGACCGTGCTCGCACCGCCGCCCGAGGGCCTTGGATTCATTCGCACCCCCCGTTCGCTCGAGGTCACCGTGCACACCTTCGAGGTGGCCTACGCGCCGCATCCGCGGGTCACGCTGATCGCTCAGCTGCCCTTCGTCCAGAAGGAGCTCGAGACGCTCGAGGGCGGGGGCCTGCGCCGGCAGGATCAGACCGAGGGCGTCGGCGACGTCGGATTCGCCGTGCTGGTGCCCTTCATCCGCAAGGGGCAGGAGAGCTCGCAGGTCCATTTCGGCTTCGATGCGCCGACGGGCGCGATTCGTCGCGGCGGCGATCAGCGACGGCTGCCCTACCCATCCCAGATCGGTAACGGCACCTGGGACCTCGAGTGGGGCTGGACCTATCGCGGGGCCTGGGATCGCCTGTCCTGGGGCGGCCAGGCGATCGGTCGACATCCGCTCGGCCGCAACGGACTGAAGTATCGCGAGGGCAGTCATTTCGCGGGCACGGTGTGGGGCGCCGCCGGGATCGTCGAAGGGCTGGGTCTGTCCTTCCGCATGCAATGGGAAAAGCAGAACAACTTCGAAGGGTTCGACCGAAGTCTTCGACCAGCGGAGGATCCTTCGGAGAATGACAAGCTGCGCGGCGGGGAGCACATCACGCTGTACCCCGGCCTGTCCATCGACCTGCCCGTGCTCGGGGGACAGCGCATCGCCGTCGAGGTCGGCATCCCGGTCTATCAGCGTCTCGACGGCCCCCAGCTCGAGCGGGACTGGTCGGTGAAGACGGCGTGGCAATGGGTCTATTGACGGGGCGAGGGATTCGGCGCGTGGCGCTCGGGCTGTGCGTTCTCGGTGCGCTCGCGGCGGGGCTCGGGTGTGGCCGCGAGGACGGGGCGCCGGGCGTCTACGCGGCGCGCGGCATCGTGGAGGATGTCGATCGCGAGTCGGGTCAGGTGCTGATCGATCACGAGGACGTCGACGGCCTGATGCCGGCGATGACCATGAGCTTCGTCGTCCCCGACGCCGCGGTGCTGGCGCGCCTCGCCCGTGGTCAGGTCATCGACTTCGAGATTCGCTTTACGGGGCGGAGCTATGAGATCGCTGACTTCGAGGCAATTGGAGAGGCTTCGACGGAGGCGGGCTGGCGTCGGCTCGGGGATGGATTGGTCCGAACCAGCCCCGCTCCCGACTTCGAGCTGATCGACCAGGCCGGACGCCCTGTGAGTCTCGAATCGCTCGGCGACCGCGTGCTCGTGATCGACTTCATCTACACGGAGTGTCCGGGCCCTTGTCCCGTCCAGACCTCGAGCCAGGTCGCGCTGCAGCGGCGGATTCCCGAGGCGCTGCGCGATCGCGTCCACTTCGTGTCGATCAGTCTCGATCCCGAGGTCGATCGGCCCGCGGTGCTCGAGCGCTACGCGACCGAGCGCGGCGCGGACCTGGCGCACTGGTCCTTCCTGACCGGACCCGCGGACGTGATCGCGCCCCTCGTCCGGCGCTTCGGTGTGGGCTCCGTGCGCAAGCCGGACGGCTCGATCGACCACAGCCTGATCACCTTCCTGGTGCATCGCGGGCGGGTGATGGAGCGCTACACGATGGAGGCGGGCCGCGACGAGGCGCTGCTCGCGGACATCGTCGCGCTCGCGACTCCGTCTTCTCCCGAGCTCGAGACCGCGTCCGCGCCCGGGAACGACGTCGGGCCGGCCGCGCCGTGAGACCCCGAGCGGAGTCATGAGCTTCGCGGGCACGCCCTCGCTCGAGCGTCCAGACGACGTGCTGGTCGTAGGCGGCGGCGTGATCGGCCTGTCGATCGCGGAGGCCGTGGCGCGGGAGGGCCTGCGCGTTCGCCTGCTCGAGGCGGAAGGGCTGGCGTCGGGTGCCTCGGGCGCCGCCGCCGGCATGCTGGCCCCGATCAGCGAGTCGCACGGCGACCCGCGCTGGCTGGCGCTCGGGCTCGAGAGTCTGATGCGATTCGAGCCGCTGTGCGCGCGGCTGGTCGAGGAGACGGGTGTCGACCCCGAGCTCGAGGCGAGCGGGCTGCTGCGGCTGGTCGCGAGCGAGTCGGAGCGAGCGGCGATCGAAGCCCGCAGCAGCGATTCGAACGTGGCGTCGCGCGTGCTGGGAAGGCCGGCGGAGGCCTTGCTCGAATGGCTCGACCCGGCCGAGGTCTTGCAGCACGAGCCAGCCCTATCTCCAGGCTTCAAAGGCGCTTTTCGTTCACCCCTCGAGTGCCACATCAGGCCTCCTCTGCTGGCCGAGGCGCTCGCGGCCTCGGCCCGTCGGCAGGGGGTCTCGATCGAGACGGGCGTGCGCGTCTCGGCGCTCCGGCGCGAGGGCGGGCGGGTGGTCGGTGTCGCGTCGAGCGCGGGTGATCGTGCGGCCGGAGCCGTGGTGGTGGCTGCGGGACCCTGGGCGCCGGCGCTGCTCGAGGCCTCGGAGGTCCGGCCGCGGGACGGCACGCCCCTGGCGGTCGAGCCGGTCCGGGGGCAGATCCTGTCGCTGTGGCCGACTGGACCGGTCGCGCGCCAGATCGTCTGGTCGCAGGGCGCCTACTTCGTCCCCAAGCGCGATGGCTCGCTGATCGTGGGCGCGACCGAGGAGCGGGTCGGCTTCGATCGGGCGGTCACGGCCGCTGGCGTGGCCTGGCTGCTCGAGCGCGCCCGGTCCGTCTTTCCTTCGCTCGCGGAGGCGCGCTTCGGCCGCGTGTGGGCGGGGCTGCGCCCGGTCAGTCGGGACGGGATGCCGTTTCTCGGCGGCGTGCCCGGCTGCGACGGGCTGCTGCTGGCCGTCGGGCATGGTCGCAACGGCGTGCTGCTCTCGCCGATCACGGCGGAGCTGGTTCGCGACGCGCTGCTCGGCCACGGGACCCTCGAGCCCACCCACCCCTGCAGCCCCGCGCGCGCCTTCGAGGTCTGATCAGCTCGTCGCGCTCGGCTGCAGCTCGCACCAGCGGCCCGGCGAGCCAGACTCGCCGCGCGTCGGGTGCAGGATCTCGGCGAGCAGCTCCGCGGACTCGACGAGCCTCGGTCCGGGGCGATTGAAGAAGGCGTCGCCGTCCGCGAGCGCCACGCGAATCGGCCGGCCGCGGGCGTCCCGGAAGCGGCCGAGGGCGCCGCGCAGGGTCGTGGCCTCGGCCCATGCCGCCCGGCCGGAGACGAGGTCGAGGCCACAGGGCTGGAGCACGACGACGTCCGGCGCCGCGCGCTCGAGGGTCTCGAGGTCGACCGTGCGAGAGGGAGCGCCCACCTCGGCGAGGACTGCCGCGCCGCTGGCCAGCCGGACGAGCTCCGGGACCCAGTGGCCCGCGATCATCACCGGATCGAGCCACTCGATGCACGCGACTCTTGGCCGTTCCTCATGGAATCCAGTTGCTTCGGCGAGATCGCTCAGGCGAAAGCTCAGCTCTTCGCGAAGCGAGCGGGCGGCCTCGGATCGGTCGAGGGCGGCTCCGATGGTCGCGATGTCGGCCCATACGTCCGCGAGCTGGTGGGGCGCCAGGCGAATCAGCTCGGGCCGGGGGCCCGCCAGCCAGCTGGCGAGGGCGGCTTCGAGATCGGCCGGCGAGACGGCACAGACCGAGCATTGATCCTGAACCAGCAGATGGGTCGGCGTGAGGGCACGCAAGGCATCGAGGTCGACGTCGAAGAGCGCGAGCCCCGCGGCGAGGCGAGACCGGACCTCGTCGTGCACGCCGCGGCTCGAGCGGCTCGCCAGCTGCGGCCGCGTCAGCACGGGGAGCGCGCTGGCCTCGGGCGGAAAATTGCAGACGTGGCTGCGGCCGACGAGCGCGTCGCCGAGGCCGAGTCGGTAGACGGTCTCGGTCGCGCTCGGGACCAGGGAGACGATTCGGGGCAGGGTCATCCGCTGCAGCCTATCTCGGATCTCGCGCGCTCGGATGCCGCCCGTACGCACCGACACGGCGCTCGTGCTCGGGCGTGAACTCTTTTCGCTTCTCTTTCGTGTCGCGGGTCGTGCCGCTAGCCTCGGCTTCCAATGACTGCCTTGTCGTCTTTTCATCCCGCGGTGCGGCGTTGGTTCGAGCAACGCTTTCCCGACGGCCCGTCCGAGCCGCAAGCGGCGGGCTGGCCATCGATCGCGCGGCGCGAGCACACGCTGATCGCCGCGCCGACCGGCTCGGGCAAGACGCTGGCGGCCTTCCTGGTCTGCCTCGACGGCTTTTTCTTGCGCGCGGGCGCGCGGACAGGAAGGGGCGTGTCGGCGGGGGCGGAGGGCAATCAGTCCGACGAGCCGTTTCGGCTGGATCCGGGGCCGGCGCCGAGGAAGGCGCGGGGGCGCTCGGCGACGCGCGGCGAAGGGCGAGCGGTGACGGACGCGGAGCGGCCGCCCGGCGTCGAGGTGCTCTACGTGTCGCCGCTGAAGGCGCTGGCGGCGGACATCCAGCAGAACCTCGAGGCGCCGCTCGCCGAAATCGAAGCGATCGCGCGCCGCATGGGGCACGCCGTGCCGGAGATCCGGGTCGGCATGCGCAGCGGCGACACGCCGGCTTCGGCGCGCGCGGCGATGCTCAAGAAGCCGCCCCAGATCCTCGTGACGACGCCCGAGTCGCTGTACCTGCTGCTGACCTCGGCGCGTGGGCGGGAGATCCTGCGGCCGGTGCGCACGGTGATCGTCGACGAGATCCATGCGATGGCGCGCGACAAGCGCGGCTCGCATCTGGCGCTGTCGCTCGAGCGGCTCGAGGCGCTCTGCGACTCTTCTCCTACGCGGATCGGACTCTCTGCGACGCAGAAGCCGATCGAGCAGGTTGCCAAGCTGCTGGTGGGCGTCGGTCCGGATCGGGTCGACGCCGAGGGGCGGCCGCGCTGCACGATCGTCGACGAGGGACATCGCCGCGCGCTCGATCTCGAGACCGTGCTCCCGGGCAGCGAGCTCGAGGCGGTCGCCTCCGGCGAGCAGATGGGCGAGATCCTCGAACGCATCGCGCACGAGGTGCAGCAGCACAAGACGACGCTCATCTTCGTGAACACGCGGCGCATGGCCGAGCGCCTCGCGCATCAGCTCGCAGAGCGGCTGTCTTCGGTCGCCGACGGCGAGCAATCCATGGGCGCCGACGGCGAGCAAGCGGGCTTCGGCGGGGGCACGGGCGTCGCCGCCCATCACGGCAGCCTGTCGCGGAACCGTCGGCTGCGGGTCGAGTCGGCGCTGCGCGAAGGGCGGCTGCGTGCGCTGGTCGCGACGGCTTCGCTCGAGCTCGGGATCGACATCGGCCCGGTCGAGCTCGTCTGTCAGATCGGCTCTCCGCGCAGCATCGCGACCTTCCTGCAGCGCGTCGGCCGCTCGGGTCATTTCCGCGGCGGCACGCCGAAGGGCCGGCTCTATCCGCTGACGCGGGACGAGCTCGTCGAGTGCACGGCGCTGCTGCGGGCCGTGCGCAAGGGCGCGCTCGATCGGCTGCTGCCACCGGTCGCGCCCCTCGACATCCTGGCCCAGCAGATCGTGGCCGCGTGTGCGGCGGAGCCGTGGAAGGAGTCGGATCTCTTCGCGCTCTGCGCGCGGGCCGCGCCCTACGAAGGCCTCACGCGCGAGTGCTTCGACGAGGTCGTCGAGCTCGTCTCCGAAGGCATCGAGACCGGCCGCGGTCGCCGCGCCGCCTACGTCCATCGCGACCGCATCGGCGGCCAGCTGCGCGCGCGCCGCGGTGCGCGACTCGCCGCGATCACCTCGGGCGGCGCGATCCCCGAGGTCGCCGACTATCGCGTCGTCGCGGATCCCGACGAGACCTTCATCGGCACCGTCGGCGAGGACTTCGCGATCGACAGCCTGCCGGGCGACGTCTTCCTGCTCGGCAGCTCCACCTGGCGGATCCGACGCGTCGAGGCGGGCAAGCTGCGCGTGGTCGACGCCGAGGGCGCGACGCCCAACGTGCCTTTCTGGGCGGGCGAGGCGCCGGCGCGGACCGCGGAGCTGTCGGACGAGGTGTCGGCGCTGCGCGCCGAGCTCGAGCCGCTGCTCGCGGTCGGCGACGAGGCGGCCGCAGCGGCCTGGGTCGAGGCGGAGTCCGGCGTCGGGGCAGACGCCGCGATCCAGCTGGTGCGTTATCTCGGCGTCTCTCGCGCGGCGCTCGGCGCCTTGCCGACGCGCGACCGGCTGATCCTCGAGCGTTTCTTCGACGACGCCGGCGGCATGCAGCTCGTGATCCACACGCCGCGCGGTGGACGTTTGAACCGGGCGCTGTGTCTCGCGCTGCGAAAGAAGTTCTGCAAGAGCTTCAACTTCGAGCTGCAGGCGGCGGCCAACGATGACGCGATGGTGCTGTCGCTCGGGCCGCATCACAGCTTTCCGCTCGCCGACGTGCCCTTCTTTCTCTCGATCCAGGGGATCGAGGAGACTTTGCGACAGGCGGTGCTGCCCACGCCTTTGTTTACTGCCAGATGGCGCTGGAACCTGAACCGGTCGCTTGCGGTGCTGCGCTTTCGAGGGGGCAAGAGGAACCCGCCGCCGATCCAGCGCATGGAGTCCGATGACCTGATGGCCGCCGTGTTTCCGCAGGCGGCGGCCTGTCAGGAGAACGTGACGGGGCCGATCGAGATTCCCGACCACGTGCTGGTGCGGCAGACGCTGCACGACTGCCTGCACGAGGCGATGGACGTCGACGGGCTGCGCGAGCTGATCGAGCGCATCCGTGGCGGGCGCATCGAGATCCTGTGCGTCGACACGACCGAGCCCTCGCCGCTCAGTCACGAGATCCTGAACGGCAAGCCCTTCACCTATCTCGACGACGCGCCGCTCGAGGAGCGGCGCACGCGCGCGGTCAAGATGCGGCGCGGGCTCCCCGTCGAGGAGCGCGACCTGACGAAGCTCGACGCGGACGCGATCGCGCAGGTGCGCGCCCAGGCGGCGCCCGGACCGCGGGATCGCGAAGAGCTGCACGACCTGCTGCTCGGCGCGGGCATCTGGCGCGCGGAGCCGGCGTGGGCCGGCTTCTTCCGCGAGCTCGAGGCGACCGGGCGGGCTTTCGTTTTCGACCTCTGCGCGGTCGATGACAGGAAGCCGGGCTCTCGCGTCGCGGAGCAGGACGGGGAGCAGGGACCGGGCGCTCGAGGTCGGGACGGGACGCCGGGGGCCATCCGCTATTGGGCGGCGACGGAGCGGGGGGCATGGGCGCGGGCCCTGCATCCCGAGGCGGTCGACGCCGTGTGGAGGGCGCATGGGAAGCTGGCTTTCGAGTCGGGCGCGGACGTCGACGCGAGTGCGGGGACCGCTTGCTCGGGCGGCTCGCCGGGATCGGTGGCCGAGGAGCTGACCCAGGAAGAGGCGGTGGCCCACGTCTTGCGCGGGCACCTCGAGACGACGGGGCCGATCGACGCGGCGGCGTTGGCCGCGCGACTGTCGATCCGAACGGGTCTGGTCGAGATCGGGCTGGCCGCGCTCGAGGCCGAGGGCTTCGTGCTGCGCGGACGATTCGAGCGGACCGAGGCAGCCGAGGCCGATCAGTTCTGTGCGCGGCGACTGCTCGCGCGGATCCACGGGGATTCGCAGAAGCGGCTGCGTGCCTCGGTCGAGCCCGTGTCGGCGCGGGACCTGATGCGCTTCCTGCTGGAGTGGCAGGGCGTCGCGCCGGGCTGCCAACGCCAGGGCGCTCACGGTGTCGCCCAGGTGATCGAGCAGCTCCAGGGCTTCGACCTCGCGGCGGGGGCCTGGGAGTCCGAGGTGCTGCCCGCGCGCGTGCGCGGCTACCAACCGGACTGGCTCGATCCCCATTGCCACTCGGGTCGGGTGTCGTGGCTTCGGCTCGCCCCGCGCCTCGAAGACACGCGTCCCGAATCTCCGGCGAGCGCGGACGGGGCGTGCCGGGGCCGTGCGACCAGTCGCTCGACGCCGCTCTCCCTCGTGCTGCGCGGCGATCTGCCCTGGCTGCTTCAGGCCCATCGGCGCTCGGAAGGCCCGAACGAGCGCGCGCCGTTGGCCGCCGCCGAGGCCAGGGGGATCGCGCTCGAACTCGGCGAGCCTCGACCTTCGAGCGGAGAGCCCACGGCCCTGGCGCCGGCGCCGCTCGGCGAACGGATCGAGGCGGCGCTCGCGCAGCGCGGGGCGCTCTTCCACTCGGAGCTGGTCAGCGCGCTCGGTGCGCGGCCCGTCGAGGTGGAGGCGGCGCTCTGGGATCTGGTCGCGCGTGGACGCGTGGGCGCCGACGGCTTTCAGGCGCTGCGCTCGCTGCTCGGCGCGCGTGTCGGGTCGGCCAAGGGGCGCGCCGCCACGCGCGCACGCCGCGGGCTGCGGCGCGGGCTGGCGGCGGGCGCGACCTCGGGCGCGGAGGGGCGTTGGAGTCGAGTGCCCGAGCTTGGGGCGATCGAGGATCTGGATGCGCTGGCCGAGGCGGTCGCCGAGCAGCTGTTGATTCGCTGGGGCGTGGTCTTTCGGGACGTGGTGGTGCGCGAGAGCCTGGCGCTGCCGTGGCGCGAGATCGTCTGGGCCCTGCGGCGACTCGAGGCGCGCGGCGTGATCCGGGGTGGACGCTTCGTCTCGGGCTTCACGGGCGAGCAGTTCGCGCTGCCCGAGGCGCTCGAGGGCCTCGAACGCGTGCGGCGGAAGCCGCGATCGGGCGAGCGGGTCCGGGTCTGCGGCAGCGACCCGCTGAACCTGGTCGGGATCCTGACGCCGGGGCCGCGGGTTCCGGCGCTGTGCGGGCGGGAGATCGTCT
Organism: uncultured delta proteobacterium; assembly: GCA_963698485.1. Classification (GTDB taxonomy): domain Bacteria; phylum Myxococcota_A; class UBA9160; order UBA9160; family UBA4427; genus UBA4427. Next base: position 114,295 of record CAVORA010000029.1, read on the forward strand.
ATGTCGACGGCTTGCCGGAGAGCCTCGAGGACACGCCGAGCGCTCGCCTTGCGCGCTCGCCGGCACGCAAGACGAAGGGCCTGATCGGCAGCGGCGGCGCGCCGGCGGTATGGTCGCTCAGGACGGGGTTGGAGGGGGTCGAGGTCACGTGAGCTCCATCGAACGGGTCGCGTTCCTTTGCCTGGGCGTGATGGGTGGGCCGATGGCCGGTCACCTGGCGCGAGCAGGATACGAAGTCAGGGTCTACAACCGGACCCGCTCACGGGCCGACGCCTGGGCGGCGGCGCATCGAGAGGCGCATCGAGAGGCGCGCGTCTCGGTGGCCGCGACGCCGGCCGAGGCGGCTGAGGGTGCCGAGGTGGTCTTCGCCTGTACGGGGGCGGACCCCGATCTGCGCGAGATCACGATCGGTCCGGAGGGGGCCTTCGACGCGATGGCTCCCGGGGCGATCTTCGTGGATCACACGACGGCTTCGGCCTCGCTGGCGCGCGAGCTGGCCGCCACGGCGGGCGCGCGGCAGATCGGCTTTCTGGATGCGCCCGTCTCCGGCGGACAGGTCGGCGCCGAACGGGGCACGCTCACGATCATGATCGGCGGCGAGCCGGAGACCTATCAGCGGGTGGCGCCGCTGCTCGATCATTATGCGAAGAAGCACCTCCGGCTCGGACCCGCTGGCCACGGCCAGCTCGCGAAGATGGTCAACCAGATCTGCATCGCAGGGCTGCTCGAAGCGCTCTCGGAGGGGCTCGATTTCGCCCAGCGCGTGGGGCTCGACGCGAAGCGGGTGGTCGAGGTGATCTCGCAGGGAGCGGCCGGCTCCTGGCAGATGGAGAACCGGGCGCAGACGATGCTCGAGGGGCGCTTCGATTTCGGGTTCGCCGTCGACTGGATGCGCAAGGATCTCGGGATGGCGATCGAAGAGGCCGCTCGTTCGGGTGCGTCGCTGCCGATCACCGAGGAGGTCGATGCGCGCTACGCCGAGCTCCAGCGCCGCGGCGGTGGACGACTCGATACCTCGAGCCTGATCCTCGCGCTGCGCGACGAGGGCGGAGAGAGCGAATCCGATCCCGACGGCGAGGCCTGATCGCCGCGCCAGGTCGCGCTGGCCGGTCGCCGAGGCCCTCAGCGGCCCGGCGCTCGAAACAGCCAGAGCTGGGCGCGCACGAAGTCGCGCTCGTCGACGAGGCCGTCCCCGTCGAGATCCTGATGCTCGTCGTAGGGGCCATTTCGGATCGTGAGCGAGAGGGTCTCGAGATCCCCGCGCTGGTCGACGGGATAGATCGCACCCCAGGAAGTCTCGACCTGACCGTCGTCGTCGAAGTCGGGATCGCAGAGGTTGCCGAGGCCGTCGCCGTTGGTGTCGCGCTGGTCCGGGTTCGGGTCGTGCGGGCAGTTGTCCGTCGAGTCGGGCACGTCGTCGAGGTCGTGGTCCCGGGCGTGCTCTGCGTAATGCAGCGTCTCGGGCAGCGCGATCAGCGGATCGCCGACGAAGACGTTGACCCGGCCGAGCAGCGGGACGCTCTTGAAATGCGCCTCGACGGCGGTCGCGCCCCGAGCGAGCGCCGCGAGCTGCGCCGCCGGTCGCGTCACGTCGGGCAGGGTCGGCTCCGCGAGGTGCAGCGAGAGCGCCCCGGCGCCGCGCGCGAAGAAGTGGGCGACGAATCGGTCGAAGCTCGAAGCTGAATCCGCCGCGCGGCCACGGGGCTCGATCGAGCTGCCGTCGAGTCGGATCACGACGCCGGGCGGGTGGAGGCGGTCGAGCTTCCCCGGGTCGTCGCGCGGCGCGTCGAGGGCCTGCAGCACGAGTCCGCTGACGCCCGCCGCGTCGAGGGCCGGCGGGCAGGCGTCGCATACCGCGTGTCCGAATCGCGGGAGCTGCTGCTCGATCGGGTCGAGCAGGGCGCGGGCCGCCGCGCTGCGCTCGGCGGGCAGTCGCTTCGAGAGGACCTGCCAGCGGGGTGGCTCGGGCGGGTCGCTCGCCGGGCTCGCTCCGCGCTCGAAGAGCTCCTCGAGACCGCGCGGCGTCGCGTCGGGCGGGTCGTCGTCGGCGGGCGCCAGCGTGAGGCGGGCGACCAGGAATCGCAGCGCGCCGTCCGGCTCGTCCCGGCGATAGCGCTCGAAGGATCGGGCGTCGCGAAAGAACGGGTTCTCCACGCGGCGGAAGGCGATCTCGTCGCCGCCGGTGCGGCCGAGCTGGGCCAGCGCCGCGTCGACGGCCGCGCTCGAGCAGTCCTCCGGATAACGCGGCGAGCGCGTGCTGCAGTGGCCGATGCGCAGCGGCAGGCCGCGGGTCGTCACGAGCACGCGGATGTCCCCGTCCGGATCTTCGAGGGCGAGATGACGTTCGATCGGTCCGGCGATCTCTTGCAAGTAGGTCGCGGCATCGACCTCGGCGCGAGCGGCCTCGTCGCTCAGCGTGAGCGCCAGGATATTCGCTTCGGGCACGTCGCGGGCCGCGGCGTAGTCTGCCCCGATCGACTGCGAGATCGGATCCCCCGCGCGCACGATCACGAGGACGTCGTCGCGATCCCCGAAGCCGCAGCCCAGCGCGAGCGCACATCCCAGAATCGACAGCAGGAGAGCGAGGCGACGCATCGGGTGACGGATCCAGAGCAGCGGGGGGGCGGCGCAGTCTACCACTGCTCGACGCCAGCGTGAGAGCTAGACTGCCCGACCAGGCTCGTGCGACCGTCCGGTCGCGCCATCCGACCGTCCCCGACGCGGCTCCGACGCGCGATGGGGATGGATCTTTCAGGGGGAGATCGATCATTGGCTCATGAATTCGTCTACACCATGAACGACCTGCGCAAGGTGATCGGGGATCGCATGATCCTCGACGGCATCACGCTGTCGTTCCTGCCCGGCGCCAAGATCGGCGTGCTCGGGGCGCAACGGCGCCGGCAAGAGCACGCTGCTGCGGATCATGGCCGGCGTCGACGACGACTTCATGGGCGAGGCGAGGCCCGCCAAGGGCCTGCGCGATCGGCTACCTGCCCCAGGAGCCACAGCTCGACGAGAGCAAGGACGTGCTCGGCAACGTCGAAGAGGGCGTGGCCGAGCTGCGCGGCGCTGCTCGACGAGTTCAACGAGCTGTCGGCGAAATTCGCCGAGCCGATGGACGACGACGAGATGAACGCGCTGCTCGAGCAGCAGGGCAAGCTGCAGGATCAGCATCGACGCCGCCGACGCCTGGGAGATCGACCGCACGCTCGACGTGGCGATGGACGCGCTGCGCTGTCCGCCGGGCGACGCGGACGTGTCGAAGCTCTCGGGCGGCGAGAAGCGTCGCGTGGCGCTGTGTCGGCTGCTGCTCTCGAAGCCCGACATGCTGCTGCTCGACGAGCCGACCAACCATCTCGACGCCGAGAGCGTGGCCTGGCTCGAGCGCTTCCTGCAGGAGTATCCCGGCACGGTCGTCGCGATCACCCATGATCGCTACTTCCTCGACAACGTGGCGGGCTGGATCCTCGAGCTCGACCGCGGCGCAGGGCATTCCCTGGCAGGGCAACTACTCGTCCTGGCTCGAGCAGAAGAACAAGCGGCTCGCAGGTCGAGGAGAAGCAGGAGGGTGCGCGGGCGCGCACGCTGTCAGCGCGAGCTCGAGTGGATCAAGATGAGCCCGCGCGCGCGGCAGGCCAAGGGCAAGGCGCGCATCAACGCCTACGAGGAGCTGCGTGCAAGCAGGGCGGCGAGCGCGCGCCGGAGAAGGTCGAGATCGCGATCCCGGTGCCCGAGCGGCTCGGCGACGTCGTGGTCGAGGCCGAGCGGCTGCGCAAGGCCTACGGCGACAAGCTGCTCTTCGACGATCTCTCGTTCAGCCTGCCGCCCGGCGGCATCGTCGGCATCATCGGCCCGAACGGCGCCGGCAAGACGACGCTCTTCAAGATGATCGTCGGGCGAGGAGAAGCCCGACGCGGGCGAGCTGCGGCTCGGCGAGACCGTGCAGCTCGTCCTACGTCGACCAGAGCCGCGACGAGCTCGACCCCGACAAGACCGTCTGGGAGGTGATCAGCGGCGGGCGACGAGATGATCATGATCGGCAATCGCGAGGTGCCGTCGCGGGCCTGGTGTCGTCGTTCAACTTCAAGGGGCCGGATCAGCAGAAGCTCGTCGGCATCGCTGTCGGGCGGTGAGCGCAATCGCGTGCACCTGGCGCAGCTGCTGCCGACCGGCGGCAACGTGCTGCTGCTCGACGAGCCGACCAACGATCTCGACGTCGACACGCTGCGCGCGCTCGAGGATGCGCTCGTCGACTTCGCCGGCTGCGCGGTCGTGATCTCCCATGATCGCTGGTTCCTCGACCGCATCGCGACGCACATCCTGGCGTTCGAGGGCGATAGCCACGTCGAGTGGTTCGAGGGCAACTATCAGGACTACGAGAGCCGACCGCAGGAAGCGGCTGGGGGCGGACGCCGATACGCCGCATCGGATCAAGTACCGGCGGATCGACGCCTGAGCTCCCCTCCGCCCCAGCCGATCGATCTCCTCGGCGACGGGGCGGCGGCGCCCGGCGTGATGGGATCCGGCAGAACGGCTCGTTGACCTAACGACCGGTTTTGGCCCCACTTGCCAGCGGGATGGGCGTGAAGCGTCGCCTAATGTCATGCCTGGGGGGCCGCCGTCCCGTGCTGCCTTCACTGAGCTTTCGGCCCTGCGGCATCCCGGGACAAATCTCTCCCGGCGCGCACGAAATCCGGTCGGGAAGTCTGCCGCGAGGGGTAGACTGATCCCAAAGGGTGGTCGGATCGCTGCTGGGCCCGGAAACGAGCTGCGCGTCATCGGGCCGCCCGTCGAACGGAGGCCCCCGATCATGTCCAGCCCCTCGACCCCACCCCCCGCTCATCGATCCTACCTGACTCCCGTCCCGGCAAGCACGAACGTTGCCGCGTCCGACGCGTCGCAACGGGGACCGGGGCCACGAATCGGCGAGCAGTCCGAACGCCAGCGCTTCTCGGGCAAGCGTGCGGCGACGCGCCATCGACTGATGGACGCCTGCGGAGCGATCATCGTTCGCGACGGCTTCGCCGCTGTTTCGATGACCGCGGTGGCGGAAGAGGCCAGCATCACGCGGCAGACCGTGTATCGATATTTCCCGAATGCTCGGGAGGTGGTGCGCGCGACCTTGATGCGTGGCGGACGCGAGCTGCTCGAGGGACAGCTGCTGGTGTTCCAGGAGGAGGGCGATCCCGCGGAGCTCTTGATCGAAGCCGTGATGGCCGCACTGCGACTGATCAGGCAGACCGACCTGCTTCGGACGGCATGGGGCTCGCGCGACTATCCCCAGGCCATGTTGCGCGCGACCTTCGATCCGGCCTTCACGGTGCGCGCCGTCGAGGGCTTGCAGCCGCTCGCGGATCGGCTCGGTTGGAGTGAGCAGGAGACGCAGGAAGCGTACGAAGTGATCGCCCGGACGGTGATGTCCTTCCTGACGATCCCGCCGCCGGAAACGCTCACCGAGGGGCAGCTGCGATCCATGCTGCACCGTCGCCTGCTGCCGGCGCTCGGATTCTGAGCGCGACGGATCCCCCCGAAAGGCCGCTCGCGCCGCATCGACGCCCGTGCCGAAGTGGGCGAAGCTCACCCCTCCAGAACAGCTGCGTTCGTCTCCATGCTCGCGAATCGAGCGCGGGGACCGGCGTGCATGAGGAAGGGTGCAATGATTCTCAAGGACAAGGTCGTCATCGTTTCCGGGATCGGTCCCGGTCTTGGACAGGAACTCGCCATCAACGCCGGGACGCAGGGAGCCAAGGTCGTGCTTGCCGCGCGCACCCAGTCCTTCCTCGAGGAGGTCGAGGCCGAGGTGAAGAAGACCGGCGCAGAGACCCTGGTCGTCGCGACCGACATCACCAATACCGAGCAGTGCCAGAATCTCGTCGATCAGACGATCGCCCGCTTCGGCCGCATCGATGCGCTGATCAACAGCGCCTATAGCGGCGGCACCTTCTGCAGCTTCGAAGACGCGGATTTCGACGACTGGCGAAAGACGATGGAGGTGAATTTCTTCGGCTCGCTCGGTCTGACCCAGCTCGTCGTCCCGCAGATGAAGAAGCAGGGCAAGGGCAACATCGTCATGATCAACACCCTCGTCGAGCGCAAGCCGCTGCCGATGCAGGCGGCCTACGCGTCGTCGAAGGGGGCGCTCTCCGTGGCGACGCGAATGCTGGCGAAGGAGCTCGGCCCCTATGGCATTCGGGTGAACTCGGTGGCGATGGGCTGGATGTGGGGCCCCCCGGTAGAGGGCTTCATCAAGATGACCGCGAAGCAGACCGGACAGACCGAAGAGGAGGTGATCGCCGGCATCACGAAGGACATCCCGATCGGTGTGATCCCGGATGACTCGGACTGCGCGAACGCCGCGCTCTTCTTCGCTTCGGATCTCTCCGCCGTGGTCACGGGTGCCAACCTGAACTGCAATGGCGGCGAGTTCATGGCCTGATCGGAGGGTAGGGATGCCAAGAGTCGAACCTCTTCCGCGCGAAGAGCTTTCGGAGTTCGAAGAAGCCTTCGCGATGATCGAAGAGGCTGCGGGCTTCATTCCGAATAGCATGCTGACGATGGGTCGATCGCCCGCGCTGCTACGGGCCTTCTCGGGGCTCACCGCGGCGGTCTTCGCGGGGCCGCATCTCCCGCGCGAGCTGAAGCAGCTGATCGCCCTCGTCTCGAGCCAGTCGGCGGGCTGTCGATATTGTCAGGCGCATACGTCCTTCGCGGCCGGGGAGATCGGCGTAGCGGTCGACAAGATCGCGGCGGCCTTCGAGTTCGAGACGAGCCCGCTCTTCGACGAACGCGAACGGGCCGTGCTCCGCATCGCGCGGGACGCGGGCTGTGTGCCCAACCGCACGACCGACGCGCAGTTCGAGGCGCTGTCGGCCTGGTTCGGGCCGGACGAGATCGTCGAGATCGTGTCCGTCATCTCGATGTTCGGTTGGCTCAACCGCTGGAACGATACGATGGCGACGGAGCTCGAAGCGGGACCGCTGGCGTTCGCGCAGCGCGAGCTCGCGGGCAAGGGCTGGGAGCCAGGGCGACATCGCCCGGGTGGCGACTGACGATCGGGATCCGGTCGGGGCCAGTGGCAGGAACGGGCGTCGTGTGCGGCGGGGAACGCAGGGGATGGCATGAGCGAGCTGGGCTTCGAGCCGAAGCACATGAAGGTCGGTGTGTTGACGGCGGCGCTGCAGGAGCTGACGCCAAGGGATCGGCGCGACGCGGACCCGGATCTGGCGATCGAGGAGTGGCTGGCCTTTGCCGCGGAGGTCGGAGCGGACGGGGTCCAGCTCTCGGCGGCGCTGCATCCCGACGAGGCAGATGTTCCGCCCGAGGCGCTGCTCGATCCCGTCGCGAACACCCTCGATCTGCGCACGCCCTTCGATGCCGAGCGCGCGGCGCGGGTGAGGCGTGCGGTCGACGTGACCGGCGTCGAGATCGCGGATCTCGCCTACTTCGACAACATGCTGCACGCGGATCCGGTCGTGCGAAGCAAGAAGCGGGATTTCATGCTGCGGGTCTTCGATGCGGCCGTCCTGCTCGGGATCCCGGCGGTCTGCGGCTTCGTGGGAAGGAACGCGCAGCGGTCGCTGGAAGAGAACCTCGAAGACTTCGAGCAGTCCTTCGTGCCGCTGCTCGACGAGGCCAGGGCTCGGGGGCTGACGTTTCGGATCGAGCAATGTCCGATGCCCGGCTGGACGGTCGATGATGCGTTCTTCAACAACCTGGCCTACACGCCGGCGGCCTGGATCGCGCTGCATCGGATCTGCGAGCGGCACGGGGTCGGGGAGAACCTGAGGATCCACTACGACCCGTCCCACGCGATCCTGATGGGCCAGGACACGCGCTCGATCTTCCAGTACCTGAGAGACGAAGGCTATGCGTTCCTGATCGATGGCTTCCACGTGAAGGGGCAGGTGATCGATCCGAAGGGGCTCGCCGCCTGGGGCTACGGAGGGCAGACGCTCGAACGCGGGGACCATGTCGATGGACGCGTCTCGAGCGACCCGGCGGACAGGGCGAAGGCCTGGAAGAAGCAGACGGCGATCTGCGAGCACGAGCTGCCAGGAACCGCGCGTCACGATCCCCTGGCCTACCTCACGAATCGCAGCGTGGACTGGCTCGACCACCAGCTCGCCGCCCGGGAGCTGCTCGATCTGGACATCGAGAAGACGCCGCTGATCGTCGAGCACGAGTACGGCCCTGCGCGCGTCCAGGACCGGGCGCGACTGGCGCCGATCCTCGCCGGCTCCATCGAGTTCGTGCGCAAGATCGACGAGGCGGCGGCGGCGATGTTCGCGTTGCAGCATCAGGTCCTGCCGGCCCAGGGCATCCCGGTCCAGGGCGTCGGTCGCCAGGCCTACCGGAGCTAGCGAGTGCGCCGGAAGCTGAACGTGGCCTTGATCGGAACGCGGTTCATGGGCCGGGCGCATAGCAACGCGTGGCGTCAGGTGCGTGCCTTCTGTGATCCACCGCTCGATCCCGTGATGAAGGTCGTTTGCAGCCGCTCGGCCGATGGCGCAGCCCAGGCTGCGGACACCTTGGGTTGGGAGCAGAGCGCGACCTCATGGGAGGAGGTCGTCGCCCGCGAAGACGTCGATCTGGTCGACATCTGCACCCCCGGCGACAGCCATGTGGAGATCGCGATCGCCGCGGCGGAGGCCGGGAAGATCGTTTTCTGTGAGAAGCCGCTCGCGAACTCCGTGCCCGAGGCGGAACGCATGCTGGCGGCGGTGCAGCGCGCCGGCGTGCTCCACATGCTCTGCCACAATTACCGCCGCGCGCCCGCAGTCGCCCTCGCCAAACGCATGATCGAGGCCGGAGAGCTCGGCACGATTCGTCATTTCCGGGGCCTCTATCTCCAGGATTGGATCGTCGATCCCTCCTTTCCGCGCGTCTGGCGACTCGAGAAGGCACGGGCGGGAAGCGGAGCGCTCGGGGATATCGCGTCGCACGCGCTCGATCTGGCGCGCCATCTCGTCGGTGAGCTCGAGGAGGTCTCGGGCCTGCTCGAGACCTTCGTGCCCGAGCGCCCGCTCGAGGACGGCAGCGGGCACGCGCCCGTCGACGTCGACGACGCCGCGCTGGCCCTGATCCGCTTCCGCAACGGCGCCATCGGCACCCTCGAAGCCTCGCGATTCTGTCCCGGACGCAAGAACCACCACCGCTTCGAGATCAACGGATCCCGGGGCAGCCTGGCGTGGGATCTCGAGCGATTGAACGAGCTCGAGGTCTACATCGAGTCGGGTCCCGACAGCGGCTTCCGGAAGATCCTCGCGACCGACGAGTCCCATCCCTACGTCGACGCCTGGTGGCCGCCAGGTCATCTCCTCGGCTACGAGCATACCTTCACGCATACGGTGCTCGATCTCTTGAGAGCGATCGACTCGGGGGTGCCGCTGAAGCCCGACTTCGAAGACGGTGTCCGGAATCAGCGAGCGCTCGCGGCGATCGAACGATCGAGCGCGACGCGGCAATGGGAGAAGGTCTGACATGCGGGTGTATCGGAAAGGTCGTTGTGCCGGTGCTCGCGCGATGCGCGCCGTGCTCGGGGTCGTGATGCTCGTCGGCGTGGCGTCGCTCTGTGGCTGTGATCTGGTGCGCGTCTTCTTCCCGTCTTCGGATCACGACGAGACGCCACCCGTCGTCCCGGATGATCTGGCGCGTCCGTCGGTCCTGGTGTTCAGCAAGACCAATGGCTTCCGACACGAAGAGGCGATCGCGGCCGGGATCCCGGCGCTCGAGACGATCGCGAAGCGCCGGGGCTGGGGATTCTTCGCGACGGAGAACGGAGCGATCCACACACCTTCGCTGTTGTCGCGCTTCGACGTGATCGTCTGGTTCAACGTGAGTGGCGATGTCCTCGCCGAGGATCAGCGGTCGGCGCTGCTCGAGTGGATCGAGGCCGGTGGCGGCTTCCTGGGAACGCATGGAACCGGGGGTGACCCGCGCTACGAGTGGTCGGCGCATCCCGAGCGACTGGTCGGCGCCCAGTTCATCGGGCATCCACTGGGCCCACAGTTCCAGGAGGCCACGATCCGGGTCGAGGCGCCGGAACATCCCGCGATGCGCCATCTGGGACCGACCTGGATGCGAGTCGACGAGTGGTATTCGTTCGAAGAGAGCCCGCGTGGTCCGGACCGGCAGATCCTGGCCACCCTCGACGAGTCGACGTACTCGCCGCGCATGAAGATCGCGATCCTCGATCGGGATCTCGGCATGGGCGAGGATCACCCGATCATCTGGACGCATTGCATCGGCCGCGGCCGCGTCCTCTACTCGGCGCTCGGCCATCAGCCCGAGGCCTATGCCGAGCCCGACCATCTCGTCTTTCTCGAAGAGTCGATCGCCTGGCTGATGTCGACGCCGCCTTCGGGCTGCGCCATTCCAGGCTCCTAGGACCGGAGGCGACGGGTCCCTGGCCTCAAGACGAGCCGCAAGACGAGCCGCGAGCGGGCATGGGCTTCGTCAATCCGTGGCAGCGGCATAATCCGTATAGCCTTCGGGCCCCGGTGTGTAGAGGCGCTTCGGGTCGAAGCGCGCCAGCTCGAGGGAGCGCTCGAAGCGGGCGACGAGATCGGGATTGCCGATGAAGGCCCGCGCGAAGGAGACTGCCGCGGCCGCACCCGAATCGACGACGTCCTTCGCCTCGGCGAGCTTGTAGCTGTCGTTCACGATCAGGGGCTCGCCGAACTGGGCGCGGGCCAGGGCGATGTTGTCGAGCGCGACGTCGTGCAGGCGGATCACGTGGCAGTAGGCGAGCTTCATGCCGCGGACGGCCTGCAGGAAGACCCGGAAGGTCTCCTCGGGATCTTCATCGAAGAGATCGTTGAAGGGATTGCCGGGACAGATCCGGAAGCCGACGCGATCCGGCCCATCGACCTCGGCCATGGCCTTCAGGACCTCGACGGGAAAGCGCACGCGGCCGGCGACCGATCCGCCGTACTCGTCGTCTCGCTGATTCGTGCCGGTGGAGAGGAATTGCGCGGGCAGGTAGCCGCTGGCGCAATGTGCCTCGACGCCGTCGAAGCCAGCCTCGTAGGCCCGCTCGGTCGCTTGCGCGAACTCGCCGATCACGCCGGCGATCTCGTCGTGCTCGAGCGCGCGGGGCTCGGAGAAGGGCTGCATTCCGGCGGTATCGGTGTACATCTCCCCGCGTGCGCGGATGGCGGAAGGGGCGACGGTCTCGGAGCTCGGGTCCTTGTTGTCGGCGTGGGTGATCCGTCCACAATGCATGATCTGCGCGACGATCGTGCCACCCTCGGCGTGGACGGCGTCGGTGACCTTTCGCCAGCCCTCCGTCTGCGCGCGCGTCACGAGGCCCGGAGTGCGGCAATAGCCCTTGCCGTCGGCGCTCGGGAAGATGCCCTCGGTGACGATCAGTCCAGCGCTCGCCCGCTGGCGGTAGTACTCGACCATCAGCTCGGTCGGGTCCCCCGCCTCGTTGGCGCGCGAACGGGTCATCGGCGCCATCACGATTCGGTTGCGGAGGGCCAGTCGGCCGAGCCGGGTCGGCTTGAAGAGGTCGGACATCGTTTCGATTCCTGTGCAGGAGCGGGCGGAGCCCGATGGCGCTCGACGAGCGGCCGGGGGTTGGCAGGGAGCGCCGGTCGCGGGGGATCCGCGCCTGCGTCGTTGGGCGACTCGCGCCGGGTTCCTCAGGCGAGCATTCGGGCCAGCGTTCGAAGCAGCTCTTCGTCGGGTCCCATGCCTCCGTCCGCGCGGAAGCTCTGGATGCAGACGTGGTTCGCCCCGGCGTCGAGGTGCTCCTGAAGGGTTGCCGCGATCTTCTCCGGGTCGCCCCAGCACACCATCTGATCGACGAGCTTGTCGGAGCCGCCGTCGGCGAAGTCGGCGTCGGTGAAGCCGAACTGCTTCAGGTTGTTCTGGTAGTTGGGCAGCTGGACGTACATCTTGAGCGCGCCCCGGGCGATCTCCCGCGCGCGCGTCGCGTCCGTCTCCGCGAGCACCATCTGCTCCGGGCAGAGCAGCGCGTCAGGTCCCATCACCTCACGTGCGTGCCGGGTGTGGGCGGGGGGCACGAGATAGGGATGCGCTCCCTGTGCCGCGCTCGCGGCGAGCCCCAGCATCTTGTCGCGCAGGGCGCCGAGCACGATCGGCGCGTCGTGCTCCGGGGCCTTTCCCATGTAGAGCGCCTTGTCGACGGCCTCCAGGTAGCTTCGCATCGTCGAGAGCGGCTTCTTGTAGTCGTGGCCTCGCTGGCCCGAGACCAGGTGCTGGTGGGACACGCCCAGGCCGAGGATGAAGCGATCCGGGGCGAGCTCGGAGATCGTCTTCCAGATCGCCTTGGTGGCCATCGCGTCCCGCGCGTAGATGTTGGCGATCCCGGAGGCGTAGATCATGCGCTCGGTGCGCCCGGCGAGGAAACCGATCAGGGAAAAGGGATCCCGGCCGACGGCTTCGGGGATCCAGAGAGCGCTGTAGCCCCAGCCTTCAGCCCGCTGCGCCAGCTCCACGGCCTCATTCGCGCTCAGGTGGTCCAGCCAGCTCCAGACCCCGATCTTTCCGAGCTCCATGTTTCGCATCCTCCTCAGTACGGTGACCCGCGTACGCTAGCAGGGCCGCTTGCCCCGATCTTGTGGGCTTCGCGGGGATCTGCGGGGTCAGGTCCCGGGTCCGTTTTGACGAAAAGGCGTGCATCCGGCCGGCCGGCGCGGGCACGACGCGTCGCCGATCGCGCCGGGTCGCCGCAGCGGAGGGGTAGGATGGCCTGGGAAAGTCGATGGATGCGCCGACTCGCGATGAGCTTCGGGATCGCCCTGCTCGCAGGGGTGGGCCTGGCGGGGAGCGGGAGCGCCTATCCCGGTGGCACGCCCGACTTCCAGACCGATGTCGGACCCTATTGCGCCGCCTGTCACGCCTCGACCAGCGAAGAGGACCTCGCGGGTCTCGGTGAGCGGGCCCAGAGCGAGCTCGCCCTGAACAAACATTTCGCCCCCATCCGGGCGGGTCAGGGCCGTTATGCGGAGCTCTCCGAGCCGGATCGCGCGAAGCTCGTCCAGCTGCTCTCGACGATCGACCAGAACTCGACGATCGCCCTCGACTTTCCCGCCGCGGTCGCGCCGGGCGAGACCTTCCAGGTCACCGTTCGCGTCACCGGCGGTGCCGGACCGACCGTCGGCGTGGGGCTCGTCGATCGCCCGCACCGTTTCTATGCCCGCCCGGCCTCGGCGGTCGGCTGGGAGGTCGTCGGTGCGCCGACGATCATCGGTCCGAAGGGGCCGCAGTCCGAGTGGATCGAGCGTCGCCCCGAACGGGAAGGGCGCAGCATCACCTTCGTGAACGTCGCCGGCATGCATTCGAATGCCGAGACCGATAAATGGTCGCGCGCGAAGGTGATCTTCACGCTGAAGGCGCCGCTCGTAGCCGGGGACTACCCGCTGGTCGGGACGTATTTCTACGGCACCGAGACGGGGACGTCCCTCTCGACACGCATGGATCCCGAGTACGGGCCGCAGCCCCTCGGCGGCGCGCTCGGAAAATCGGGGCGCGTGAAGTTCTCGAAGAAGGCCGTGATCAGCGTCAAGCGCGCCGATTCCCTGCCCGCCGCGTCGGCGCCCCAACCCTGACCGCGGCTTCCGCGCGCATGCCTCGCAGGCGTGCTGCTCAGTGTCTCACGAACTCGCCGGCGGAGAGCCGCGCGAGGTAGCGGTCGAGATCCGCCTTCACCAGCGGAGCCAGCAGCACGACGCCGGCGATGTTCGGGAAGGCCATGCCCAGCAGCATCAGGTCGCCGAAATCGAGGACCACTCGTGCGTTCTGGAAGACCACGCCTCCGAAGGTGAAGGCCAGGAAGAGCAGCTGATAGGTGAGGATCGCGCGCTCTCCGAAGAGATATTTCCAGGAGCGCTCACCGTAGTAGCTCCACGAGATCATCGTGCTGAAGGCGAAGAGCACGGCCACGACGGTCAGGACTTTCGGGAACCAGGGGAAGACCGTCGCGAACGCGAAGGCGGTCATCGTGATGCCGGTGCCCGCGGCCGGGTCGCTCCAGGCGCCGGTCACGACGATCACGAGCGCGGTCGTCGTACACACGACGATCGTGTCGATGAAGGGCTCGAGCAGCGCGACCATGCCCTCGCGAATCGGCTCGTCGGTGCGCGCCGCGGAGTGGGCGATCGCTGCAGAACCGATGCCCGCCTCGTTCGAGAAGGCGGCGCGCCGGAAGCCCTGCACCAGCGTCCCCACGAATCCGCCGAGGCCGGCCTCGAAGCTGAAGGCCTCGCGGACGATCAGAGCGATCGCGCCCGGCACGGCCGCGGCGTGCGTCGCCACGATGAACAAGCCGCACAACATGTAGAGTGCGCACATGCCCGGCACGAGGATCGCGGTGACCTCGCCGATGCGACGAATACCCCCGATGATCACGAGCGCGACGAGCACGACGAGCAGCAGGCCGAAGCCGACCTGCCCGACGCCGCCCGCCAGCATCGGGACCTCCTGGGCCACGATCGCGAAGCTCTGGTTGGACTGGAACATGTTGCCGCCGCCGAAGCTCGCGCCGATGCACATGACGGCGAAGACCACGGAGAGGACCCGGCCCAGCTTCGGCCTGCCGCGTTCACGCAGTCCGTCGCGCAGATAGATCATCGGCCCGCCCGTCACGTGCCCCCTCGGATCGATCTCCCGATAACGCTGCGCGAGCGAGCACTCGGCGAATTTCGAGCTCATCCCGATCAGCCCGCCGAAGATCATCCAGAAGACGGCGCCGGGTCCGCCGATCCCCACCGCGAAGGCGACGCCGGCGATGTTGCCGAGGCCCACGGTCGCGGAGAGCGCCGCGGAGAGCGCCTGGAAATGACTGATCTCGCCGGCCTCGCCGGGATGCTCGTAGCGGCCGCGCACGCAGTCGATGCCGTGTCGAAAGCCGCGAATGTTCACGAACTGGAAGCGGACCGTGAAGAAGAGCGCGCCGAGCACGAGCCAGGCGACGACGATCGGCAGGTTGATGCCCTGGGCGTCGGGGCCGCTCCCCGCGTTGTCCCAGAAGACCAGATCGAAGAAGATCACGTCGTTGATCGGGGCCACGACCCAGTCCGCGAAGAGTCGCTCGGCGACGGCGAAGAGACCGGTGGATTCGGCGGGTGACGGGGCTGCCATGGCGCGCGAATCATACGCGATTCCAGGCAGATGCGAGTGGATTTGCGAGTCCAGGGCGAATTTGTCGGGGTCGACTAGTCTCTCGAGCCGATGACGACAGACACGATCGACCCGAACTCGACCCGGGCCCGGACCCGTACGCTCTCCGAGCCCGACTCGAAGCAGATCGTCGCGGCCTACGGCGTGCGGCTTCCGTCCGAGCGATTGGCTTCGGATCCCGAGGCCGCCGTCGCCGCAGCGCGCGAGATCGGCTTCCCGGTCGTGCTCAAGCTCGCCGGGGACGGGATCGCGCACAAGACCGAGCGGAGGCTGGTGCGGGTCGGCGTCGCGGACGAGGCGAGCGTGCGCGCCGAGGCTCACGATCTGCTCTCCCGTGCACGGCCGGCCGACGGGCAGGTGGCCTTGTTGGTGGCAGAGCAGGTGCGCGGCCATCGCGAGCTGATCGCCGGGGTCGTGCGCGATCCGCAATTCGGAGCCTGTGTGCTGCTCGGGCTGGGGGGCATTCTGGCCGAGGCGGTCGGTGACGCCGTGTTCGCCGTCGCTCCGGTCGCTCGCAGCGAGGCCCTCGCGATGGTCGACGGACTCGCGACGAGCCATCTGCTGACGCAGCCCTTCCGCGGCGAGCCGGCGATCGATCGCGAGGCGCTGGCCGACATCCTGGAGGGGCTGGGACGCCTTGCTCTCGAGCACCCCGAGATCGAGAGCGTGGACCTGAACCCGCTGATCGTGGTCGGGGATCAGCCGATCGCGGTCGACGCGCTGGTCGAGCAGCGCCTCGATGGGCCGGCGGATGACCGGCCGCCCCTGGCCGAGCCCCTCTCCGATGCGGAGGTCCTCGAGCGTTTCGCGCCGCTCTTTCATCCCAAGGGCGTGATCGTTGCCGGCGTTGCGGGCCACCCCGGGAAGTTCGGCTTCGTGACGCTCCACAACCTGTTGCGCTGCGACTATCGCGGGGAGGTCTTCGGCGTGAAGCCCGACGCCGCAGAGGTCCTCGGGCAGCAGACGCTCTCGACTGTGGACGAAGTTCCGGAAGGGCGCGCCGATCTGGTGTTCGTCTGCACGCCTAACAAGGTCAATGTCGATCTCTTGCGCGCATGCGCGAAGAAGGGCGTGCGGGCGGCGTTCGTGACGAGCGCCGGATACGGCGAAGCGGGCGAGGCGGGGCGCGCGATGCAGGCCGAGCTGGTGGCGACCGCGGAGGAGCTCGGCATGCTGTTGATCGGGCCGAACGGGCAGGGCGTGATCTCGACGCCGGAATCGATGTGCGCCCAGATCGTGGCCCCGAATCCGCCGCCGGGCCGGATCGGCGTTGCGAGCCAGAGCGGAAACCTGGTCTCTTCGTATCTCAACTACGCCGTCGCCACCGGCGTGGGCATCAGCAAGGCCGTCTCGCTTGGCAACTCGGCGCAGACGGGGCTCCCCGAGCTGCTCGAGTATTTCGCGGTCGATCCCGACACCGACGTGGCGCTGGGATACGTCGAGGGAGTGGGAGACGGAAGAGCTTTTCGTCGCGCCGCCGAACGCCTGACGCGCCGAAAGCCCCTGGTGCTCGTAAAGGGGGGTGCCAGGGCGGAGGGGCAGCGCGCGGCGGCCAGCCATACCGGCGCCCTGGCCAGTGACGACCGCGTCTTCGACGGGCTCTGCAGGCAGCTCGGCGTGCTTCGCGCGCCGACCATCGAGGAGGCCTTCGAGTGGGCGGCGACGCTCGCGACCCAGCCGATTCCGCGCGGTCGCCGCGTGGTGATCTTCACATCAGTCGGCGGTTGGGGCGTGCTCGCCGCGGACGCCTGTGCGGAAGAGGGGCTCGAGCTGATCACGCTCCCGGATTCGATCCGGGCAGCGATCGATGAGCGCGTGCCCGCGCGCTGGAGCGGTGGAAACCCGATCGATCTGGCGGGAGGCGAGACGAGGGACACGATTCCCGAGGTGCTCGACCTGGTCTGCGCCCATCCCGAGGTCGATGCCGTGATTCATCTTGGCCTCGGCATCCAGTCGGCGACCGCGAACCTCTTCCGGACCGGCCGCTTCTTTCCCGATCACGGCCTCGAGCGGATGGCGGCCTTCCACGAGCGCCAGGACCGTCGCTACGCCTCGGCGGGCATCGAGGCCAGTCGACGACACGCCAAGCCAGTGCTCGCGGTGACGGAGCTGGTCGTCTCGAATCCCGAGAACCCCGCGCCCGCGGCGCTGAGGGAGCATGGCCGCGTCTGCTATCCGAGCGCGCATCGCGCGATTCGGGCGCTGGGCGCGCTGGTTCGGTGGGGCGAAACCCAGCGCGGCCGCGCAGGCGGGCTGTAGTGAGGGGTAGGGTCGCGGGGGAGGATTTCTCGACGGGCGGCAGCCCGAGAGTGCGGCCCGAGCGCCGGCGGGCGGTTCGGATTTCGTCCGTTCGCTCTGGCTCTGCCGCCGCATGCGCCCGCCGAATCGGAGACCAGAGCGGAAGGCGGAGCCCAGAAAGAAAGCGACCCGACGTGTCGTGGACACGTCGGGCCTCCCTGGGAAGGGGATATCGGCTTGTTCTGTATGGGAAGTGCCGACCCGGGCCGTCAGGTGGCGAAGTTTTTTTCCAGGAAGGCATTTTTTTCGCTGATGAGCCTGTAAAGGCCCGAAAACGCAGGGGTTACACCCTGTCCCGAGAGAGAGCAGAATGGCACGCGCACTGGTGTTGACGGTCATCGGAGAGGATCGCCCGGGCCTCGTGGAAGCCCTGGCCGAGCTGATTGCGGCCCATGATGGCAGCTGGGACGAGAGTCGCATGGCCCGCCTCGCCGGTCATTTCGCCGGCGTCGTCCAGATCCACCTGCCGGAGGATCGCGCGGGGGCGCTGATCGAGGCGCTGCCGACGCTCTCGAGTCGGGGGCTTTCGGTGAGCGTGGTCGACAGTGACTGGTCGCTGGCCCAGGTCGATCATCGCGAATCGATCCGGATCGAGCTGATCGGTCAGGATCGACCGGGCATCGTTCGCGAGATCTCGCGGGCCCTGGCCGCGCTCGGTGTCAGCGTCCAGGATCTGCGGACGATCGTCGAGAGCGCCCCCATGTCGGGCGAGCGGCTGTTCCGTGCGCAGGCCGAGCTGGCGCCTCCAGCCGAGGTCGGGATCGATCGAATTCGCGCTGCGCTCGAGCAGCTGGCACACGACATGATGGTGGACATCACCTTCGAGTCGTCGAGCTAGTCACCGATCCAGGATCTCCGTCCACAGCTTCCCCGCGTTGCAGGCCGGCCCATTCGCCGTCGGGGCCGTCGATCGGCAATTTCGATTCGAGTTCGATGCTCAGCTGATCTCTCCTGTCGGTCGAAGCTGGTATCCCTCGAGTCATGCAGATTCGATTCGCAGACTTCACACTCGACGAAGACCGTTACCTGCTCGAGCGCGCGGGTGAGCCCGTGACACTACGGCCGAAGGTCTTCGACCTGCTGGTCTACCTGGTGTGCCATCGAAAGCGGGTCGTGCGGCGGGAGGAGCTCGTGAGTGAGCTCTGGGACAACGTCGCGGTCGGCGACGGGGCGCTCTCGGGACTCGTCAACGAGCTTCGCCAGGCGCTTGGCGAGCAGGGAAGGGGGCCAAGCTCGATCCGGACGGTCCACGCGCGGGGCTATCAGTTCGTGGCGCCCGTGGTGACGGGTGTCGGGGTCGAGGCGGGGCGCTCGCCGAGCGAGGACGCCGAGGGGCTCGATGCGATCGGCCGGCTGATCGAAAGGGTGGCCGAGCAGGGCGCGACCGGCGTCGTCGTCGAGGCTCGAGAGTCTTCCGAACCCGGGGCTTTCGGCCGGGATCCGCGGGACGAGGGGCGATCGGATCTTCTGACAGCGCTGCTCGGCCGAGCCGAGCAGACGGGATTCGAGCTGTATCGCCTGGTGGCCCCGGACGCTTCGCAAGTCTCGGCCTCCCGATTGGCCAGGCAGATCATCGAGTCGATGATCGATCGAAGGGGTCGGGCTGTCGTTTGCGCGGCGCTTCCGCTGCCCGCTCGGCGATGGCTCGAGGACGAGGTCCTGGACCGCGTCGCCGGGGGGCTGTCCCCGGCAGGGGCAGGGCCGCCAGACCCGCTGGGCGCCATCGCGACGCTGCTGCGTGCCCTCGCGTGCAGACGGCCGCTCGTCATCCTGCTCGAGGATTTCGATCGCGCAGGGGAACGATTCGCGGCGGATCTTCTGAACGTGACGAGTCGACTCTCGCGTGCGCCTGTCTTGTGGGTGACGCCGATCCCTCGCAGCGGAGCGACCGATGCGTGCCTCGCGCGCCTGAAGCGCGAGGCTGGATTCGAGCATTGGATCGAGCCGCCGCCGCGCCGGACGGAGCTCGACCGCTCATTGTGTCAGCTCGGGCTCGATCCGCTTCCAGAGCCGCTCTTCGACGCGCTGGCGGCGCATGTTCGCGGCAAGCAGGCGGGACTCTCTGCGATCGCCGAGTGGGTCGCGTCCGGGGGCAGGAAGCGATCTCTCGACCCCGGCGCGGCCTCGGCCGCAGACGCGACCGCCGAGGAGCGTGCCGAGCGCGCGGCAGGACGGGAGATGCGACGCGTCGAGCCCGTGGCGATCCGGTCGGAGCTGCGATCGATCCGTTGATCGGTCCAGCGACTTCGGTCCGCGGGATGCACGCTTTCGATGCTTTGGGCCTGAACCCGCGTCAATCCTGGGGTGTCGCACCATCGGTTCGACGGCGTTGGTCACGGAATTCGGGCGTTTGGGGAGACGATGTCATCAGAAACCGGACACGCTCGGCTGACGTCGTGTCAGAATGGCAGAGTGCCAGGTCGGTGCGGTCGGTGCGGTCGGTGCGAGAGCCGGAGGTGGTTGGCGTGAGCAAGGTGATCCGATTAAGCTCGCCGCGGATTCTGACGGGATCGGACTTCGATGTGTCCCCGGACACGAGGCCGCCCGATTCCAGGAAGACGACGAATCCGGCAAAGACGACGAAGCCCACGCCGAGCGCCGAGCGTCTTGGGGACGAGAAGGTCGGGATCTGGCGCGATCCGGTGGCTGACCTTCCGGGACGACGAGACGCGGTCGGTCGCGACGAACGGTGGATCGATCTTTCTTCGGATCTTTTTTCGCGCAGGCCCGATAGTGAAGGCGCTGCAGCAAGCGCACGAGAGGACTGGATGCTCGACCAGCTCGACCGCAGGGACCGGCTCCGTCTGGTCGAGTTCGTCTGCTCCTTCGCGTGGGCCGATCTCGAGATCAAGCCGGAAGAGCGCGTGTTCATCGCCGATCTGATTCGCCGGCTGGACCTCGCCGAGGACGAGGATCTCTGTGTTCAGCAGTGGCTCGATCGTCCGCCTCGGCTGGACGATCTCGACCCGACGTCGATTCCCGCCGCCCACCGCCGCTTCTTCGTCGAGGCCATCGAAGGCCTGATCGAGGCGGACGGTGAGATCGCAGACGAGGAGCGCGAGTCCTTCGAGATCTTCCAGCAGCTCCTCGCCGACTGAGCGATCCGGCCGGGCTGGCCGCCTGAGGGATCCGGCTGACGACGCTCGACGGCAGCCATGAGCTCGTTCAGCCGAGCGGCCTGGACGCCTTGCGCGGCGGCATGGGAATCACCATCGACGTCTCGTCGATGACCTGCTGGTAGTTCGCGCGCCGCTCCAGCGATCGCTTCTCGATCAGCGGAATGCTGACGAATCGGAACATCGCGGTCATCGCGAGCGGGGCGAGCACACCGAGCTTCGCCCACTCCGGATCCGCGGCGAGCCCGAACAGGAACAGGCTCCACCAGATCATCATCTCGCCGAGATAGTTCGGATGGCGCGAGTAACGCCACAGCCCGGACCGGAGCGTCTCACCGGGCTGCTTCGGCCCCGTCACGAACTCGTGGAGCTGAGCGTCCGCGATCCACTCGAAGGCGATGCCCGCGAGGCCTACGACCAGAGCGAGGCCGTCGATCCAGGACAGGGGCCGCGCGCCGCCCACCAGCGCCGGGTAGACGGCCGCCATGCCGGCGAACACGATCAGGGTCGGAAAGAAATGGATGCCCCCGAAGCTCACCGCCCAGTAGGCGCGGGGGAACTGGTTGCGGAAGTCGACATAGCGCCAATCCTCGTGGTCGAGCCCCGTCCAGCCGCGGGCCCAGTTGTAGGTCAGGCGCGCGCCCCATACGAAGGTGACGAGCAGGACGCCGGCGATCCGGAGCTCGGGCACGATGGGCTCGGCGAGGGTCGCCCAGTAGAGCACGACCGCCGGCGGAATCACGCTCCAGTAGGCGTCGTAGAAGCTCGAGTTGTCGTAGGCGTAGCTCCAGCCGAAGATGACGACGGTCGCGACGGCGTCCGCCGCGAACGTCAGCCAGAGCGGGTCTTCGATGGGTGCATAGGCGATCGTCGCCCATCCCGCGGCCAGCGCCATGACGTAGGAGATCGTGACGAGTACGAGGGCGCGGGACTTCGACGTGGGAGTCGATACGGCGGATTCATTCATGATGGATTCGGTCCTCTTCCGGCTCGGTTGGCTGCAGGCGCTGGGAGCGGGCTTCGTCGACGAGCGCTGCGTACGTTAGTTCACGAGCCGGTCGCCGTCCCAGAACGCTTCGCGCAGCTTGTATTTCTGGAGCTTGCCCGTGGCCGTACGGGGGAGCTCCGGGACGAAGCGGATCTGCGTCGGGCATTTGAAATGAGCCATGCGGTCGCGACAGAACCCGATCAGCTCGGCCTCGGTCGCTGAATCGCCGTCCCGGAGCACGATCAGAGCCACGGGCGTCTCGCCCCATTTCTCGTGCGGGACGCCGATCACGGCGCATTCGAGAATGGCCGGGTGCTGGTAGAGGCAGTCCTCGATCTCGGGGCTGCTGATGTTTTCGCCGCCCGAGATGATCACGTCCTTCTTGCGGTCGACGATGTGGATGTTCTCGAACTCGTCCCACACCGCGAGGTCGCCAGTATGGAAGTATCCGTCGTAGATGGCCTCGGCCGTCTGATCCGGCTGCTCGTAGTAGCCGGCGAAGACCACGTTGCTGCGGGCGCAGACCTCGCCGATCGCGACGCCATCCTTGGCGACGGGCTGGCCGTGTTCGTCGAGCACCTGCAGGTCGATGCCGATGCCCGCGACGCCGGCCCGGGCTCGACGGGCCCAGTCTTCGCGTTCGGTATTCGCGTCCGGGCGGGAGATCGTGAGCAGCGGGGCGGTCTCGGTCAGCCCGTAGAGCTGCAGGAACTCCCAGCCGAGCTTCGTCTCGAGGCGCTCGATGAAGGCCGCGGGGGGCGGCGCCCCGGCCACCGTGAAGCGCGGCCGGGTTCGGATCTCGAAGCGGTCGGGGTCGGGGGTGTCGAGGATGGTCCGCAGGACGGCGGGTGCCATGCAGGCGAAGGTCACGCCCTCGTCGGCGATCAGGCGCATGATGTCTTCGCCGTCGATCGCGCGCAGGATCACGTGGGTGCCCGCCATGCCCGTCAGCGCGAAGACGCCGCCCCAGCCGTTGCAATGAAACATCGGCAGCGTCCAGAGCTCGACGTCCTCGTGGCGCAGGCTGTTGTGGATGATCATGTTGTAGGCGTTCAGGTAGGAGTTGCGATGCGTCATCATGACGCCCTTCGGCCGGCTGGTCGTGCCCGAGGTGTAGTTGATCGAGAGGACGTCGTTCTCGCCGATCCCGGGCCGTTCGGGAGGGCGCGGGCTGGCGGCGGCGACCAACGCGTTCCAGGAGGTCCAGCCGGGCTTGGGGGGGACGTTGCCGTCCTGGGCGACGATCCAATGCTTCACGTCGGGCAGCTCGTCCCGGATCTGGTCGACGACGTCGGTGTATTCCCAATCGACCAGCACGGCGGAGACGCCGGCGTGATTCAGGATGTATCGATGGTCCGCCGCGACCAGTCGGTAGTTGAGGGGAACCAGAATGAGTCCGACCTGCGCGGTCGCGTAGAAGCTCTCGAGATAGAAGTGGGAGTTCGGGCTGAGCATGCAGACGCGATCTCCCGGCTCGAGGCCGAGATCCCGCAGCGCGTTGGACAGTCGGTCGACCCGCTCGTTCAGCTCGCGATAGGTGATCCGAAGATCACCGTCCACGACCGCGACCTTGTCGGGATAGAGGCGCACGGCGCGATCCAGGAAATCGCAGACGAGCAGGGGAACTTCCATCGTTGAACACCTCCGAAGCCGGTGGCCTTCTGGGATCGCGGGCCATGAGCTGGCCGAGTGTAGTCAGCCGGCCCGCGCTCGGGGAGGGCGAAGGGCGGACCGGGCACCCCACCAACGGGAGAGGGCTGCTAATGTCCGGGCGTTCTCGGACCGTCCTCGATCGAGGCCGCGGCACGAGAGTGACGCGTTCAGGGCTTCGTGAAGGCTGGACGAGGATCAGGTCCGTTTCGTCCCGTCGTCGGTCGACGCGGAGTGCGGACGAGCAAGGCGACGGCGGAGGATTCCGTCGCCGACCGGGGGACATGGTGAGGCAGCGCGAGCAGTTCGAAATTCCGGGATCGATCGAGGCAGCGACGCGAGTCGCGATGGACCGATCTTCTTCGCCCGGGTCGGCCCCGCAGAGGGCGGAGGCGGAGGCGAAGGAAGTGCCGGACGAGGGCATGGGACTGCGCATGCTGAAGACGCGCACGGTGCTCGTCTCTGGAGGCGTCGACGACAAGCTGGCGGAGAAGGTGATCGCCCAGCTCCTGATCCTCGACGCGGAGAGTCACGATCCGATCCGGGTCATGATCACGTCCCAGGGCGGACACGTCGACTCGGGCTTCGCGATCCACGACATGCTGCGCTTCATCGAGTCGCCCGTGATCACGATCGGCGCCGGCTGGGTCGCCAGCATCGCTGTCCCGATCCTGTTCGGCGCTCCGAAGGAGAGGCGCTACTCGCTGCCGAATACGCGCTTCCTGCTCCACCAGCCTTCGGGCGGTGCGGGCGGTCAGGCGAGTGACATCCGGATCGAGGCCGAGGAGATCCTGAAGGTGCGCGCGCGGCTCAATCAGCTGATCGCGGACGAGACCGGACAGCCGGTCGAGAAGATCGAGACCGACAGCGATCGCAACTTCTGGATGGATGCCCAGCAGGCCGTCGAGTACGGCATGGTCTCGCGTGTCGTCTCGAGCGCGAGCGAGATCTCGTCCTAGAGCGCGAACGACTCTCCGCAGCCGCAGGTCTCTGCGGCCCCCGGGTTGTTGATCTTGAAGCCGGCGTCGTTCAGCGTGTCGCTGAAGTCGATCGAGATTCCGTCGAGGAAGCTCGCGCTCTCGGCATCGATCCAGACCTTGAGGCCATCGAATTCGAGCTCGGCGTCGTCATCGCCGCGGGTGCCATCGAAGAGCAGCTCGTAGCGCATCCCGCTGCAGCCGCCGTTGCGCACCGCGACGCGCAGCGCCCCGTCGCTGAACTCGCTCGAGGCGAGCAGCGCCTTGGCCTTCCTGGCCGCGGCTTCCGTGAGTTCCAGATTGACCACGTCGGATTCCTTTCCGTATCGGGTTGGTTGAATCTCGGCCTAGCCGATCGTCTCGCTCGGCCCGACCTGCTCGGACCGTACGGAGCGGTTCAGGGCCGGCATGGCGTTCAGGTCTGCCGGCCCCCGCGAGCCCGGGGCGGCGAGGTCGGCGACCCGCGCGACGGGCAGCTCCACGCGGTCCGGTCGCTCGAGGGTGCCTTCGCACAGCTCGGAGAGCGAAACCGCCTCGAGCGAGGCCCGGATCTCGTCACCGAGTCGCCGCCACAGGGAGGTCACCGCGCACGACGTCGTGCGCCGGCAGTCGATGCGGTCCTCGGGCCGGCAGTCACAGGTCGTGCCGGGCAGGAAGCTCTCGTCGAGCGCCTGGATCGCGTCCCAGACGCTGATCGCCGTCGCCGGCCGTGCCAGCCGATATCCCCCCGCGGCGCCCCGCGTGCTCTCGACGAGTCCGGCCAGTCGCAGCTGTCGCATCAGCTTCGCCGCGTAGACGTCCGAAATGCCTTCGCCCGAGGCGATCCGGGTGATCGGCACGGGCTCTCCTCCCGGATCGTCTCCCAATCCGTGCAGCGCGACCTGGAGCAGGCATCGAAGGCCGGTCTCTTCTCGGGCAAGCAGGTGCATGGGCGGGATTCTACGATAGGATACCAATCGGTCAAGATTAAAGGGTGGCGATTGGCGAGGCGCTGACCCGAGCCGTCCTCGTGGCCGCGAGGAGGCGGCGGAGCGGGCGGCCTCAGCGAATCGCTGCCAAACTGGGCGACGCGTGCCTGACGGCTCGGTCGCCCCGAGCCCCCCGACCTCGATCGATTTCCTTCGCGGCGATTCGCCCGCGAGCGGCCTGCTGGAGAGCCTCGACCGTGACCCCCTCCGAGTCCCCGACGACCGAAGCTTCGGCGCTGCACGACCGTCTACGCCGGCCGCTTCGCGATCTGCGGATCTCGGTGCTGGACCGCTGCAACTTCCGCTGTCCCTACTGCATGCCGGCAGAGATCTTCGGCGAGAAATACCAGTTCCTGCCCCGCGACCAGATCCTGACCTTCGAGGAGATCGAGCGCCTGGTGCGGCTCTTCCTCGGCTTCGGCGTCGAGAAGCTGCGGATCACGGGGGGCGAGCCGCTGCTCCGCCATGGGCTCCACGACCTGATCGCGCGGCTCCGTGCGCTCGACGACGAGCTCGACATCGCGCTGACGACCAACGGCAGCCTGCTGCCGAAATGGGCCGACGCGCTGGCCGAAGCCGGCTTGCGGCGGATCACCGTCTCGCTCGACAGCCTCGATCCCGACGTCTTCCACAGGATGAACGGCGAACGTTTCGGCGTCGAACGGGTGCTCGAGGGAATCGCCGCTGCCGAGGCCGCGGGGCTCGGACCGATCAAGATCAACACCGTCGTCCAGCGAGGGGTCAACGATCATGGGCTGGTCGATCTCGCGCGACATTTCCGCGGAACCGGCCATATCCTGCGCTTCATCGAGTTCATGGACGTCGGCACTCGCAACCAGTGGAACATGGACCAGGTCGTGACCGGCGCCGAGATCGTCGAACGCATCGGCGCCGAGCTGCCCCTCGAGCCCGTCGATCCGAACTACAGCGGCGAGGTCGCGTCGCGCTGGCGCTATGTCGACGGCAGCGGTGAGATCGGGGTCATCACGAGCGTCTCCTCGCCATTCTGCGGAGACTGTACCCGCGCGCGGCTGACGACCGAGGGATCGCTCGTGACCTGCCTCTTCGCCGACGGCGGTGTCGATCTCCGCGCGCCGCTCCGGAGCGGAGCAGACGACGACGCGCTCCGTGATCTGATTGCCTCGACCTGGACGGCGCGGACCGATCGCTACAGCGAGGAGCGCGCTGGCCTGCTGCAGGTCGAAGGCACGACGCCGAAGCGGGAACGCGTCGAGATGTATCAGATCGGCGGCTGAAGCGGTTCTCTGGCTGCTGGGCTTTCGGGCCGAGCCGTCCCGTGCTCTGCATTGCGCCCGCCGCGAATCACCTGGAGTCGACGGCGCGCAGCACGGCTCGGCGGCTCGGGATGCAGCCATGCCCAGTGCTTGGTGAGCTGCCCGTTCGGGCGAGATCGCGACCACGCCAGCGCGATGCACCAGCCCACGCCCGTCCAGCCCAGGAGCAGGTTCATCGCGAGGATCCAGTTCACGCGAGGATGCTCGCGCGCCGCCGCCAGCGTGAAGGGCACGAGGTAGAAGACCAGCAGTGCAGCGAGGACGAACTCCATCGCCCGCAAGATAGCAATCGGGATGGCCTCGCCGATCTCGCGCGGCGCCCGTCTGGCGCCGATCGAGACTGCGCTCGTCGTTCGGGAGCCGCTCCCCCGTCCTCGTCACGACGGTTGCCGGCTGGCTTCTCGTGGTAAGTCCGGAGTCGGGCTTTGGATCCGGGGTGGGGCTCAAGCTTGCCGACGGCAGGCCGATCGCAAAGGCTCACCATCGGGACATTCGAAGACATGGCATTCTTGAGGCGCGGCAAGACGAAGGGCGAGGAGGGCTACGGACAGGGCCGGGCGGCGATTGCCGAGGGCGACGACGTCCTGCTCGACGAGGAGGCGATGGTCGAGAAGCTGCTCGGCATGATCGAGTCGCCCGACTATCGCCCGCCGACGCTGCCCGCAGTGGCGGTCGAGCTGATGACGCTCTCCCAGAGGTCCGACGTCGAGATCGACGACGTGGTGGCGCTGCTCGAGCGGGACAGCATGATCGCGGGCCGCGTGCTCAAGATGGTCGGCTCGGCGGCGATGGCCGGTGCGGTGAAGGTGACCTCACTGCGCGAGGCGACGATGCGGATCGGGCTCATGAAGATCCGCGACATCGTGATGGAGATCGCGATGAACATGCGTGTCTTCAAGTCCGAGGACTACGGCGACACGATGGAGCTGTTGCGCCGGCACGCGACCGCGACCGCCCATCTCTCGCGGATCGTCTGCAAGTACACCGCGCTCGAGGCGGAGTTCGCGTTCATGGCCGGCCTGATGCACGACGTCGGGATCGCCGGGACGCTGCTCGCGCTCTCCGACTCGAAGGGTCGGCGCAAGACGCCGCCGGACCTGATCTCGATCTGGCCGGCCGTCGATCGTGTGCACCAGCGCGCCGGCGAGCTGATGGCGAAGCATTGGGAGCTCCCTGCGGATATCCAGCTGGCGATCAGCGCGCATCACCAGGTGATGATCCAGGGCCACGCCCACCCGCTCTCCTCCGTGGTCACCCTGGCGAACGAGCTGGCGCATATGCTGGGCGCGGGCGTGATCCCGAAGGTCGACGACGATCTGACGGAGATGAGCGAATCCGAGGCCGACTGCGTGCGCGCCCACACCAACGTCGATCGCACCGGCCCGAAGACGATCGGGCATGCGCGGGAGGCGCTCGGGCTCGATGAAAAGGCGATGGGGCTGATCCGGGACGAGAGCATCGCGACGGTCGAGGCCCTGGCCGCGGAGGGCTGAGGACCGGCTGGCAGAGGCCGCCGATTCCAATAGGCTTCGGCTCATGGAAAAGCTTGCCTATCTGCTCTGGAATCCGCGCCCGGAGGCCGACGCGGACGATTTCCGAGATCTTCTCCTCTCGTCCCTGCCCGACGCCCTCGCGGCGGCGGGCGCGCTCCGACTCTCGATCAACGTGATCGACAGCGACGTCGCTGCCGGCGAGAAGCTCCACCTCGGCGCGCTGCGACCCGATGCGCTGGTGAATTTCTGGCTCGAGTGTTGTCAGGATCGAGGGCCCGTCGAGGCCCTCTTGGCGGCCGTCTGCGAACGCATGGCCGGCTATCTCGTCGTCGAGTCACACCCCTTGCGCACCCACGCGCCGGAGGGCGGCGTGGGGAAGCGGATGCCGGGCTTCAACCTGGTCGGTTGCATCGAGCCGAAGCAGGGCGTGTCTCACTCCGACTTCATCCGGATCTGGGAGAGCGTGCATCGGGACGTCGCGATCGACACCCAGAGCACGTTCTCCTACGTGCGCAACGAGGTCGTGCGACCCCTCACCGACGGCGCTCCACCCTGGGCCGGCATCGTGGAGGAGGGCTTTCCGATCGCGGCGCTCGAGAACCCACAGGCATTCTATGACGCGGTGGGCGACGAAGAGAAGTATCGCAAGAACCTGAAGCTGATGATGGAGAGCTGCGACGCCTTCCTTTCGATCGAGAAGGTCGATTCGCATCCGATGAGCGAGTATCGATTCTATCCTGATTGATCCTGCGCGGATCGTGCCGGGTCCGCGGCGAGGCCCCGGCGCGTCCCCGCGCCCGAAATCCCGCGTCCGCGCGCTACCTGACGGTCGCTTCGCGCAGGCCGTCGAGTGCCTCTTGCAGGCCGAGCACGCGCTCGTTGACCAGGTCCACGGCGCTGTCGACGCGTCCGAGGGCCGACTCTGCGCCGTCGGCGCGAGAGGTCTCGACGTCGATCCGATCGACCGCGGCATCGAGCGCCTGCTCGAACTCCGCGCTCTGCTGTTCGAGCGCTGCCACGTCGCGGGACTGCTTCAGGTTGATGGCGACGGAGCCGACGAGCAGCGCCGCGAGGATCAGCGCGACCAGCCCCCATCCTCGTGAGCTCTCCGCGCTCTCGGTCTCCTCACTCGCCTGAGACTCGGCCGCATCGGCCGCCGCGCCTTCCTCGCTCGATTCGCTCGCCTCGACCTCCGTGAGGGGCTTGTCGAGGTCGTCCTCCAGGACCTCGTCCACTTCGAGCTCAGGCTCGTCCGAGTCGGTCTTGGGGAGTGTCGAGATGGGTGTGGACATGCGGTCTTCCTCGTGGCTTCCGGCCCGAGCCTGGGACTCCCGGACCGCGGGTGCTCATGATCGTCGCGAGCAGCGTCTGCGGGCGATTCCGATCGATTCGTGTGCGCCTCGACGCACGCTACCCCGGGCTCGTTTGCGACATGTGCCCCCGCGACTCCTCCGGGGTAGCAAAGACTCGCGGACGATGCAGCGATTGACGGGTATTTGGGCACGATCGCTTCGCGGGACGGTCCCGGTCGCTACTCGCTGGCGCCGCCGAGGATCCCCGACTCCGCACTGAGCACGCGCTTCACCATCGCCTCGAATTCGTCGAGGGGCAGCGTCTCGCCGGCGGGCTCGAAGGCGGCTTGATCGTAGAGCTCGCAGAACTCCGCACAGGCGTCGAAGAATTCGTGGCCGCGATAGGCCTCGCGAGCGTCGGGATCCATGCCGATGTGATGCCAGAAGTAGTAGCCCTGGAAGATCCCGTGATGCTTCACGACCCAGTGGAGCTCTTCGCTCACGTAGGGCTTCAGGATTGCGGCCCCGATCTCGGGGTGATTGTTGGGTGCCAGGGTGTCGCCGATGTCGTGGAGCAGCGCGGCGACCACGTAGTCTTCGCTCCGCCCGTCTCGCAGGGCGAGCGTCGCGGTCTGCAGGCTGTGGGTGAGACGATCGACAGCGAAGCCGCCATAGTCTCCCGCGAGCAGCCGCAGATGGTCGAGGGTGCGGTCGGCGAGGCCCGCGCAGAGCTGGGCGTGGTGGGGGCCGATGATTTCCCAGTCCTGCTGGGTGCTGTGCTTCATCTGGTGGAAGGATGCGCGGCTCTCGCTCTTCGGTTCAGCGCTCATGGCGGACTCCTGCGTCACGGGTTGCTCGCGACGATACCCGATCGATCGAGGAGACCTTCGAGGCGCGTCTGACCGGCGGTCCGGGAGACGCGCGTGGTCTGCGCGCCAGGCGTTTGCACGGAGCGTCGCGATTGCGGAGCATGATCGCGCCCGGTGATGTCGCCCTGGAGAGGACGCCCCCCTGAACATCGACGACCTGACCACGCCTGCACTCATCGTCGACGCCGCGCGCCTCGAGGCGAATCTGGCGCGCATGGCGGAATCGCTCCCGGGCCCGGCGCTGCGCCCCCACGTGAAGGCGCACAAGTCGACCGCGCTCGCCCGGCGCCAGCTGGCACACGGGCACACGCGCTTCTGCGCGGCCACCGTTCGTGAGATCGAGGGCATGGCGGCCGCGGGACTCGGCGAGGATCTGCTCCTGGCCAACGAGGTCGTGGATGCCCGCCGGCTCGGCGCGGTCGCGCGCAGTGGGGCCCGCGTCACCGTGGCGGTCGATTCCCGGGAAACGATCGAGGCGGTGGCGGCGGGCGGGGTTCGGGAGGTGCTGATCGATGTGAACGTCGGCTTGCCGCGTTGCGGCTGCGCGCCGGAGCGGGCGGGGGCGCTCGCTGAGGAGGCTCGACGCCGCGGACTCGTCGTGCGCGGGGTCATGGGGTACGAGGGGCATGTCGTCGGCCTCGCAGATCGCGCACGTCGCGAGGCCGAGTGCGAGGTCAGCATGCAGAAGCTGCTCGCGGCCCATGCAGAGGTCGGGGGCGAGGTCGTGTCGGCGGGCGGGACCGGAACCTACGACTGCAATCGCTGGGCGAGCGAGATCCAGGCGGGCTCCTACGCGTTGATGGATACCGCGTACGCCACGCTCGGCCTGCCCTTCGTGCAGGCTCTCTGGGTGTCGTCCACGGTCGTCTCGGTCTCGTCGGCCTACGCCATCGCGGATGCCGGACTGAAATGCTTCGGCATGGACCACGGCAATCCCATGATCCCCGGCGCGCGGGTGCTCTTCTGCTCCGACGAGCACGTGACCTTCGTGCCGGGGAGGGCGGAGCAGGATGTCGCGCCGTCTCCGATCGACTGGGAGCTGGCTCCGACGACCGTTCGGGTCGGAGACCGGATCAGGCTCGTGCCGGCTCACGTGGATCCGACGCTCGCCTATCACGAGCGACTCAATGTCGTCGAAGGCGATCGTGTGGTCGATCAGTGGCCGATCGATCTTCGAGGTTGGTAGCCCGCCGCTGGGCGCAGGGCCTTCGATCGGACCACGCGCCGATCGATCGAGACGCCCGGCGGGCCGGGCGCTCCGGAACAAGACCGACCGTCAGGCGGCCTTGACGAACAGGGTGATGATGCAGATCACACCGACCAGGAACGAGAGCGAACGCATCTTGTCGATGTCCTTGATGTAGAAGACGGCGTGGGCCACCCGCGCGACCACGAAGGCGATCGCGAAGGGAGTCGCCTCGGTGGCCGGCAGACCTGCGAGGTGGGTCGTGAGGATCGCGACGCTGAACATGATCGCCGCTTCCCAGGCGTTCTCTTGCGCGGCGTAGACGCGCGCGCCGACGCCCTCGAGCTTCGCCGCCTGGGCGCGCGGGTTCTTGTTGTCGGCCGAGCCGAAGGCCTTGCCTCGGTAGCTCCCGCCGATCCCGGCGAGCACGAAGGGAATGAAGATGACGACGACGAGACACCAGAAGGGAGTGGTCATGGCAATACCTCAGGCCTTTAGCAGGGAGATCGGAAGAGGCCCCACTCTATCACGACGCCGGCCGCTTCGACCGCTCATCGGGGCCGGATCGGCCAGATCGCACGGGGGTGGGATTCGCCTCTCCGGGACCGTCGAGCGGCGACTCGAAGGAGCCTTCGCCGCTTGCTAGGCGGACGGGGGCGGCTCGAAGCGCACCAGCCGAGCCGTACGAGCAGAGACCGTCGACCAGCCGCCCTCGATCTCGAAGACCGCGATGGTCGCCGGGGTGAACCCCGCCCGGAGCGCCTCGAGATCGATCTCCCGGGCCGCACCCAGCTGCAGGGCCAGCATACTCATCCCGGGGTTGTGAGCGAGCAGCAGGAGTGACTCGATGCGGTCGTCGACTGCGGCGAGCGCATCGAGCAGCTCGTGTGCCGACGCGTTGTAGAGGTTCGGCTCGAAGTCGGCCTCGATCGGACGGCCGATGCCCGCAGTCAGGGCTTCCATCGTCTCTCGGCAGCGCAGCGCCGTCGAGCTGAGCGCCCGCGAAGGCACGTCCCCGATCTCGGCGAGACGCGCTCCGACCCGGAAGGCCTGCTCGCGACCTTCGTCCGTGAGAGGGCGGTCATGATCCCGAGCTGCGACTCCGCTCTGTCGGGCGTGACGCATCAGGATCAGGCTTCGAGACATCGATCGAGAGCTCCCGACGGCGGGGACGGCACGGCGCTCGTGGGCGACGATCCAGACGGTACCGACACTCGTGCGTCCGATCGAGGGGGGCGTCCTCGCCGGTCTCTCCGACTCGGGTGTCGCCGGCTATGCTTGGTCAGGAGCGAAGGCCGGCGCCGGCCTTCGACGAGCGAGACGGGTCGCGCCCGGTGGAGCGGAGATGCGCGAGGCGAAATTCGGAATCGGAGAGGTCGTCGCACATCGCTTCCGACCCTTCCGTGGGGTGATCTTCGATGTCGACCCGCTCTTCAATCACACCGAAGAGTGGTGGCTGTCGATTCCCGAGGAGGTCCGGCCGGCCAAGGACCAGCCCTACTACCACGTCTTCGCCGAGACCGAGGACTCGACCTACGTGGCCTATGTGTCGGAGCAGAATCTCGTGCCCGACGAGACCGAAGCCCCCTGCCGCCATCCGCAGCTCGAGCTCGTCTTCGACCGTTTCGAGGAGGGCCACTACGTGCCGAAGGATCGCGTCCGCAACTGAACGGCGGGATCGGGATCACGCGCCGCAGGAGGGCCGCGCTCTCGGCTCTGGCTTCGGAAATCGACGCTGCATCTCTTCGAGGGACGTGTCCTGGAATTGCTTGATGACGGCGATTCGACAGGCGCGCAGATCGTCACCCTTCTGCCCCTGACACAGCTCGGTGACGCGCGCGCTCACGTAGTCGGATTTGGACGGCGTTCGCTCGCAGCTCGACAGCACGAGGATCCCCAGAGTGGCGAGCAGAACCGGAGGCGCCAGCCAGAGGTGGGTGCGGGATCGGCGCGACCGCCGTTCGTGCTCCAGCCGGTCCTGGCCATCGGCTCGCTCGCTCTCTCGCTTGTACATCGTCTCGATCCCCCGTTTCGCGTTTTCGTGGTCACCGCATGACTCAAGGTCCGTACGCTCGGGCCGGCAGCCAGGTCGCGAGCTCTGGCCACAGGAAGATGAGGGCGAGTCCCAGGAGCTGCAAGCCAACGAAGGGCAGGATGCCGACGTAGAGCGTCCGGACGTCGATCTCGGGCGGCGCCACGCCCTTCACGTAGAAGAGCGCGAAGCCGACCGGTGGCGTGAGGAAAGATGTCTGTAGGCAGACCGCGAAGAGCACGGTGAACCAGACGAGATCGAAGCCGAGGTCGACGACGACCGGGGCGACCAGCGGCAGGATGATGAAGGTGATCTCGATCCAGTCGAGGAAGAAGCCGAGCACGAAGGTGACGAAGAGGATCGCTACGACGACGCCCGCCGGGCCGAAGGGCAGACCGAGCAGCGCGCGGGCGATCAACTCGTCGCCGCCGAGGCCCCGCAGCACGAGCGCGAAGGCGGAGGCGCCGACGAAGATGCCGAAGAGGTAGCCGGTCGTGAGGCTCGTCTCGCGGAGCACCTCTGCGAACACGCGGCGGTCCAGTCGCCGCCGCCAGGCGGCGAGCACGAGCGCGCCGAAGGCGCCGACCCCCGAAGCTTCGGTCGGGGTCGCGAAGCCGAAGAAGATGCTGCCGAGCACGGCAAAGATCAGCAGCGCCGCCGGGACGATGTCCCGAAACACCGAGAGCACCAGCGAGAGCTCGACGGGCTCCGCGTGCTCGGGCGCCGGCGCGACCGCCGGACGCAGGGCGGGCCAGATCACGAGATACGCGATGTAGAGCCCGGCCAGCAGCAGCCCTGGGATCACCGCGCCGAGAAAGAGATCGCCGACCGAGATCGCCAGCCGATCGGCCATCAGCACCAGCATGATGCTCGGCGGAATCAGGATGCCGAGCGTGCCGACGGCGCAGACCGTGCCGGCCGCAAAGCTCGGCGCATAACGCGCTTCCAGCATCGGCGGCAGTCCCAGCAGGGCCAGCAGCACGACGGACGCGCCGATGATCCCGGTGCTGGCCGCCAGCACCACGCCGATCAGCGCCACGCTCACGGCGAGCCCGCCTCGCAGCCGCCCGAAGAGTCGCGAGACGTCGCGCATCAGGTCGGCCGCGATCCCGGCCCGATCGAGCAGGAGCCCCATGCAGACGAACATGGGCAGCGCCACCAGGACCCAGTTGTCCATCAGATCCCAGATCCGGTCGGCGACGAGCGACGCATAGCTCCAGTCGACGCCCGTGTAGAAGCCGAAGTCGCGCTCGACGATCACGGCTACGGCAGTGAAGAGGATCGCGACGCCCCCGAGCACCCAGGCGACGGGAAAGCCCGTGAGAATGCCCAGGATGAACGATGCGAACATCGCGATCGCCAGCCACTCGCGAACGCTCACGCTCGCTCGCTCCCGCTGCGTCCGACGTGCCGAGGTGCCGCCGGTCCGGCTTCGCGATCCCCGAAGAGTCGCCCCGCCACCTCCGCGAGCCGGAGCAGGCTGGCCAGCCCCAGCAGTCCGAAGGAGAGCGGCAACACCGCCTTCAGCACGAAGCGGAAGGGAAGGCCGCCCGCCGAAGCCGATTTCTCCGCGCTGCCATAGCTCTCGGAGACCAGTGGAATCGCACTCCAGAGCACCAGGATCACGAGTGGAATCTGGAAGAGCAGGACGCCGTAGAGCTCGATCCAATCGCGGGTGCGGGACGAAAAACGTTCGCGCAGAACGTCGACTCGCACGTGGCGGTCGCGTGCGACGCAGCCGACGATCCCGAACAGGAAGCCGATGGCGTAGAGATGCCACTGGAGCTCCTCGAGCTCGATGCGTCCGATGCCGAAGGCCACGCGGAGCACGACCCCCGTCACGATCACCGCGATCAGCGCCAGCCAGACCCACGACACCCAGCTCACGACGCGATCGAGCCCGGCCGTCCAGCGTGCTGAGACGCTTCGCCCGTCAGTCTCCATCGGCATCTCCGCTGCGCGTCGCCCGCTGTGAGCGTTCCGGCGCGGTCGACTCCGCCTCGATCGGGTAGGCGAGCGAGCGCCAGCGGGCATATTCCGCCCGGAAGGCATTCTGATGCGCCAACACCCGAGCGAAGTCGGGATCGGACGCGGCCTCCTCGTCGAGCACCTCGCGGACGGCGGACTCGAGCGCGGCCAGCAGGGCGGGGGAGAGCGTGCGCGTCTCGACACCGCGCGCCACGAAGTCTTCGATCACGGCGCCTTGCGTCGCCTCGGCGTGTGCGAGGTTGCGATGGACTCCGTTGCCACAGGCGAGCTCGATCGTCGTCTGCGTCGTCTCGGGCAGCGCATCCCACGTGGCCTTGTGGACGACGAGATGGAACGCGGTGTGCGGCTGGTGCCAGCCCGGAAAATAGTTGTAGCGAGCGACGCGATCGAAGCCGAGCCGGGAGTCGACCGCGGGCAGCGAGAACTCCGTCGCATCGATCGCGCCCTTCTCGAGCGCCTGGAAGATCTCGCCGCCCGGCATCATCGTGACCGAGGCACCGAGCCGCTGCAGCGCCCGCCCTCCCAGACCGGCGAAGCGGATCTTGAGTCCCTCGACGTCGGACGGGACCTCGATCTCGTGCCGGAACCAGCCCGCGGTCTCCGGCCCGATCAGCCCGCACAGGATCGGCTCGATCCCCAGCGGCCGGTAGATCTCGCGGGCGAGCTCGAGTCCGCCTCCGCGCACCCACCACGCCGAGTATTCCCAGGGCGTCATGCCGAAGGGCACCGCGCCGAATAACACCGAGGCGGCCAGCCGTCCCTGGTCGTAGCCCAGCCAGGTGTAGCCCGCCTCGATCTTGCCGGCGCGCACGGCCTCGACGATGGCGAAGGCGGGGACCACCTCGCCGGGATCATCGATCGTCCAGTCGATGCGACCGTCCGTCGCGCGGCGCAGCCCCTCGGCGACCTCGAGGGGATTCTCGCCGAGGCTCGGCAGGTGGGTTCCGAAGGCGCTCGTGACGCGCCAGCGAAGGATGGGGCCGGCGATCGCGCTGGTCCCGGAGCCCGTCGGCATGGCGGAGGGTGCGGCGCTGCGACCGAGTGATCCTGCAGCAAGCGCGCCCACGACGAAGGCGATGAGGACCGCGACGAGCGCTTCGCGTTGCGAGATCATCGGTTCCCCTCGTCCAGTCCCGGGTCGCTCGGACCCGTCAGCGCCCGATCTCGGACAGCTCGAGCTCGATCGGCAGGGTGTCGTTCCCGCGCACGACCGTCAGCAGCACGCGTTCCCCGGGCTTTCGATCGTCGAGCGCGTTCGCCAGCTCCGCATAGCTCCGGATCAGCTTGCCATCGATCGCCGTGATGATGTCGGCGGAGACGACGCGTCCGCGTCGGTCGAGACCGATCGACTGCAATCCAGCGCGAGCCGCGGCGGATCCCGCGAAGACCTCTCGTACGACGACTCCGGATACGCCCCAGCCGCGCACGAAGTGATCGGCGACGACGGTCACGCCGAGTCCGGCTCGGCGGACGTGACCGAAGCGGATCAGCTGCGGCACGATCCGGGCGACGGTGTCGATCGGGATCGCGAAGCCGATGCCCGCGCTGGTGCCGCTCGGGCTGTAGATCGCGGTGTTCACGCCGATCACGCGGCCGGCGGAGTCGATCAGCGGTCCGCCTGAATTGCCCGGGTTGATCGAGGCGTCGGTCTGGATCACGTCCTCGATCACGAAGCCGCCCTGGGTCGGGAACTCGCGGCCGAGCGCGCTG
The DNA here is from genome assembly GCA_963698485.1 of uncultured delta proteobacterium. GTDB lineage: Bacteria > Myxococcota_A > UBA9160 > UBA9160 > UBA4427 > UBA4427. The sequence goes on from CAVORA010000029.1 coordinate 151,305, forward strand.
ATGATCCCGGTCGTGAGCGTTCGGTCGAGTCCGAAGGGGTTGCCGATGGCCAGCACCTTCTGGCCCACGATCAGGGAATCCGAGCGGCCGATGGGCAGCGCCTGGATCTCCAGCCCGCTGGTGTCGAAGTGCAGGACGGCGAGGTCCTTGCGGGGCTCGACGCCGACGACGCGGGCCTCGCGTGTCACGCCGGAGGGCAGGGTGATCGAGAAGGTCTGACCGTTCTCGATCACGTGGAAGTTCGTGACGACGTGACCGTGCTCGTCCCAGAGAAAGCCCGAGCCGGTTCCCTGCGGCACCTCGGTGACGTTCATGGAGAGGTAGTCGCGATGCAGCGCGTTGTTCGTGACGTAGACGACGGACGGGCCCGCTTTGCGGAAGACCTCGATCGTATTCTTCTCGCTCTCGAGCAGACCGGGCGGAATCGAGAGCGCCGCGTCACCGCGTGCCACGCCGGGGGCGGCTTGGCCGTCGGGGATGGCGGCGCGCTCGGGCTCGGCGTGCGAGGCGGGTGCCGCAGCGAAGAACGAGGAGCCCAGCGCCAGGCCCAGCAAGACGAGCAGCACCGCGATGACGGCTGACGAGATCAGTCGCGGACCACTCATCCGGCCGCGTCCGAATGGGCCAGCTCGACGGCGGCCGCTGCGAGCGCATCGACCTGGGCCCGAAAGCGGTCGGTGTCCCCGCTCTCGCCCATCACGCCCTTCATGTAGCGCGACAAGACACCCTCGACGATCGCGGCCAGTCGCCAGTACTGGAAGGCGCGGTAGTAGTCGATGCCCCGGGTGCTCCGCCCCGTGAGCGACTCATAGCGCGCGAGCAGGACGTCGCGATCGGGAAAGCCGCCACAGGAGATCGCCGACTCGCCCGTGCCGCTCGCGGTCGGCCGATCGTCTCCGGGGCCGTTCCAGTCATTCATCAGGTAACCGACGTCGGCCAGCGGATCGCCGAGCGTGCAGAGCTCCCAGTCGAGCACGGCCTCGATGCGGCCGGCCGCGCCGTTGGTCAGGAAGTTCCCCATCCGATAGTCGCCGTGAACGATGGCCGCGCCGACCTGCTCGGGGCGCTTCGCCTCGAGCGCAGCATGGGCCTCGTCCATCAGCGCGAGCTCGCGGGTCTTCGACTTCTCCCACTGGGTCTGCCAACGCTTCAGCTGGCGGCTCAAGTAGGCCTCCCTTCTTCCGAGGTCGCCGAGGCCGACCTCCTCGGGCTCGATCCGATGCAGGTGAGCGAGCACCTCGATGACGTGGAGACCGAGCGCCTCGCGCCGTTCCGCCGGGACCTCGCGCGCGGTCTGCTCTGGCGAGACGAGGACGCTGCCCTCCACGTAATCCATCACGTAGAAGGGCGCGTCGTTGACCGCTTCGTCCTCGCAGAGTGCGAGCGTCCGGGGAACCGGCACGTCGGTCGTCGCGAGCGCCGACAGGATCCGGTGTTCGCGGGCCATGTCGTGGGCGGTGGCCAGGACGGCACCCGTCGGCGGTCTGCGCAGGACGGTCTTCCTGCCCGCCGCGTCCTCGACCCGATAGGTGAGGTTCGAGTGACCGCCGGTGATCATCGTGAAGACCAGCGGCGGCTTCGATCCGGCGATCTGGTCGACGTAGAAGCGTTCGAGAGACGATTGACGGATGCCCTTCATGGACGCGCGAGTGTAGCGGGACTCCCGGGATTCGCGGTCGTAGGACGAGCCGGACGCATCGCTCGCCGACCCGTGAAGCGGCCCTTCAGTCGGCGACTTCGATGCGCCCCTTCATGGTGCGCGGCGGCTGCGCGTGGGCGGGCGCGGGATCGCCCGCCGCGATCCGGCCGATGCGATGAACCTCTGGCTCGCCCGCTTCGGCGAAGGCTCGACGCAGGGCCTCGCTGTCCTCGGTCCGGACGGCGAGCAGGAGTCCGCCTGCGGTCTGGGGATCGAAGAGCCAGGCCTGGTCGTGCTCGTCCGCGCCGTGCACGCGTGCCGCGAAGGCGTCGCGATTCGCCGGATGGGCCGTGCTGCGAAGGCCCTCTGCGAAGAGGGCTCGTGCGCCGGGGAGCAGCGGGATCGCGCTGCGCTCGAGAATCGCCGTGAGTCCGGCCCGGTCGAGCAGGCTCAGCAGGTGGCCCGCGAGCCCGAAGCCCGTCACGTCCGTGGCGGCGTGGACGGCGAGCTCGCGCGCGATGCGGCCCGCGACGTCGTTCGAATGCTGCATGACGCGATGGGCTGCGAGCACCCAATCGCCACGGGCGCGTCCCTGCATGTCGGCCGCGAGCACGACGCCCGTCCCGATCGGCTGACACAAGAGCAGGTCGTCACCGGGACGAGCCCCCGTCTGTTTGAGCAGCTGGTCGGGCCGGGGCCCCACGCCGGTCACCGCCAGCCCCACCGTCAGCTCGTCTCCGAGCGTCGTGTGTCCGCCGAGCAGCGAGACACCCTGCTGATCCAGGATCGAGCGCAGTCCGGAGAGCGTCTCGAAGAGCAGCGCCTGCGCGGCCTCCGGAGGCTGCTCGGGCAGGCCGATCACCGCCTGGGCGTGGCGGGGCGTCCCGCCTTTCGCGTGCAGATCCGACAGCGCGTTGCAGGCCGCGACACGCCCGATCAGGAAGGGATCGTCGCAGAAGGCTCGGATCACGTCGATGTTATGCAGCGTCGTCTCCCCGTGCGCGTCCCGGGTCGCCGCGACGTCGTCGCGCGCCTCGAGACCGAGCAGGACCGATTCGTCGGCCGGCGCGGCCGGCAGGGCGGCGAGCGCTGCCGCGAGGGGCAGGGCGCCGAGCTTCGCGGCACAGCCGCCGCAGGCCATCGTCTCGGACTCGCCGGGCGCCTCGCCTCCGTCCATGGCACCGAGCTGCGCCATCCCCGGCCGCACGCTTCCCTCCGCATCGAGCACCTGGAAGCGGTCCATGAAACGCCGATCGATCCAGTCCTTCAGACGATGCAGCCCGCGACCCGAGCTCGCATGGCCCCATTTCGCGCCGAGAGCACGACCGTCTCCGAGATTCAGCAGCGAGAGGAAATCACGCTGGGCGTGATAGGCGCGCAGCGGACCCCCCTCGAGCCGGGCGCGCAGGTTGCTCTCGAGGATCGGCCCCTGCCTGACGGCGTAGACCCCGGCCCGCGGCACCCAGCGCTGGTCGACGAGGCGGGCGCAGTCGCCGACGGCGAAGACGTCGTCGAAGCCGACCGCCTGGAGCGTGTCGCGGACCTCGATGAAGCCGGCGCCGTCCGTCGCGAGCCGGCCGATGCCGGCATGGCGCGGGAACCCGATCGGCTTGGCGCCGGTCGCCCACACGACGAGATCGGCCGGGTGATGCCGCTCGGGCGTGGCGAGCGCCGACGGCGCCGGCTCTGCATCGCCGACCGGCTCCGTGAAGACGCCCGAGGCGTCGACCCGCACGACGCGCTCCCACAGCACGGCGCGGATGCCGCGAGCGGAGGCCTCGCGCGCCAGCGTCTGCTGGGTGCGCTTGGCCGCGCCGGTCGGGAACTCGCCGTCCGCGGTGATCAGCGTGACCTCCGGCGCGAGCCCGTTCGCGCGCAGTCGCGCCTCGAGGGTGAAGGCGATCTCGGCGCCGGCCGCGCCCGCTCCGGCGATCACGATGCGGGCGGCGCGATCGAGGGTGGCCAGGGCGCTCGCCCGCCGGTCGAGCTCGGCCACGAAGCGCGCGATCGGTCGGGTGCTGAGCGCGTGCTCGCGGGCCCCCGGAAGCTCGAGACCGCGGACCGTCGAGCCGACGTCGAGGCTCGCGAGGTCATAGCGAAGCGGTGGCCGGCCCTCGACGTGGATCTCTTGACGCACCGGGTCGAGGTCGGTCGCCGCCGCGAGCACGAGGCCGGCGCCGGCCCGCCGGGCCAGCGGGACGACGTCGATCTCGAGCTCGTGGCGGGCGTAGTCGCCGGCCACGAAGCCCGGCACCATGCCCGAGTAGACGGCCACCGGCTGGTCGAGCACGACCCGTAGCCGCAGGTTGCGCGGCGGATCCATCGCCCAGCGCCTCAGGACCTGGACATGCGCATGTCCCCCTCCCACCAGAACGACGGTCTTTGCCGGCGGCTTCGTCTGCATCTGGGTGGGAGGGCTCCTCGGGGTGCACGCTTCCGCGAATCGAGGCTGGGGAGCCGTAGGGACGTGGGAGGCTTCGAACGCGAGGAATGCGGTCCGAGGCAGAGCAGACTCGAGCCGGGCTCAGACCTTGTGGCGCTCGACCAGCTGGTCGATGTCGCGCACCGCACCGCGCGCGGCACTGGTGGCCATCATGCCGTAGGCGCGCAGCGCACGGCTCACGTAGCGCTTGCGGTCCGGCGTCCAGGCCGCCGCGCCTCGGGCTTCCATGGCCGCACGTCGCTGCGCGAGCTCGCTCGTCGGAGATCATCAGCTGGATCGAGCGGTTCGGGATGTCGATCTGGATGCGGTCGCCCTCTTCGACGAGTCCGATCGCGCCGCCCTCGGCCGCCTCGGGCGAGACGTGGCCGATCGACAGGCCCGATGTCCCGCCGCTGAAGCGGCCGTCCGTGATCAGGGCGCAGACCTTGCCGAGCTTCTTCGACTTCAGGTAGGAGGTCGGGTAGAGCATCTCCTGCATGCCCGGCCCGCCCTTCGGCCCCTCGTAGACGATCACGACGACGTCGCCGGCCTTGATCTGGCCGCCGAGGATCGCGTCGCAGGCGCTGTCCTGAGAGTGGAAGACGCGCGCCGGGCCCTCGAAGTTCCAGATCGACTCGTCGACGCCCGCGGTCTTCACGACGCAGCCGTCCTCGGCGAGGTTGCCGTAGAGGATCGCGAGCCCGCCTTCCTGGCTGTAGGCGTGCTCGACCGATCGGATGCAGCCGCTCGGCGTCGTCGTCGTCGGTCTCGTCGAAGTACTTGTCCTGAGAGAACGCCTCGGTCGTGCGCACGCCGCCCGGTGCGGCGAGGGCGCGACTCCGGGCCTGCTCGGCTCGCGCGTCGGCCGCCGGATGTCGTTGGCGTCGATCGCTTCGCCGAGCGTCTTGGCGTGGACCGTGTGCACGTCGCGATGGATCAGGCCGCCGCGGTCGAGCTCGCCCAGGATCGTGAAGATGCCGCCGGCGCGGTGCACGTCCTCGACGTGGTATTTCTCGGTCGCCGGCGCGACCTTGCAGATGCACGGCACCTTGCGCGAGAGGCGGTCGATGTCCGCCATCGTGAAGTCGACGCCCGCCTCGTGGGCGATGCCGAGGATGTGCAGGATCGTGTTGGTCGAGCCGCCCATGGCGATGTCGAGGGTCATGGCGTTCTCGAAGGCTTCGAAGGTCGCGATGCCTCGCGGCAGCACGCGAGTCGTCGCCGTCGACGTAGTGCGCGTGCGCCATCTCGACGATCCGCTGGCCGGCGCGCTCGAAGAGCTCCCAGCGCCGCGCGTGCGTCGCGAGGATCGTGCCGTTGCCGGGCAGCGCGAGGCCGAGCGCCTCGTTCAGGCAGTTCATGCTGTTCGCGGTGAACATGCCGGAGCAGGAGCCGCAGGTCGGGCAGGCCGAGCGCTCCATCTCGAGCAGCTCGGCGTCGGAGACGGAATCGTCGCCCGCCGCGATCATCGGGTCGATCAGGTCGAGCTTGCGACCCGCCCGGTCGTGAGTGCCCGCCGACTTGCCGGCCTCCATCGGGCCGCCGGAGACGAAGATCGTCGGGATGTTCAGACGCATCGCCGCGAGCAGCATGCCCGGCGTGATCTTGTCGCAGTTCGAGATGCAGACCAGCGCGTCGGCGACGTGGGCCTCGACCATGTACTCGACGCTGTCGGCGATCAGATCGCGGGAGGGCAGCGAGTAGAGCATCCCGCCGTGGCCCATCGCGATGCCGTCGTCGACGGCGATCGTGTTGAACTCGACACCCCAGCCGCCGGCGGCGTCGATCACCTTCTTCACCCGCTGTCCGACGTCGTGGAGGTGGACGTGACCCGGTACGAACTGGGTGAAGCTGTTGGCGATCGCGATGATCGGCTTCTTGAAGTCGGCGTCGGTCATGCCCGTGGCGCGCCAGAGCGCGCGGGCTCCGGCCATGTTCCGGCCTGCGGTCGTCGTGCGGCTGCGATATCCCTGCATGGCCGCGAGGATAGGGTCGAGCTCGCGAAAGTGCACGAGGGGTCGGGTCGTCCGACGGATGCGGATCGCGCGAGCGGATGGTTCGCGCCGGTTTGCGGGGAGGGTTGGATGTCGGAGCGGACAAGCGAGTCGCCGGGTGGCGAGAGGGACGGGCGGGCCCGAGGCGGTCGACGGGTTCGTTCGCGCGCGACCGCTCGGGTGTGCCTGATGGGGCTCATCGTGCTGCTGGCCGCCTCCGCGAGCGCCGCCCAGGAGGCGGCGGCCGTGCCCGAGCGCGCGGAGGCCCCGCCGGCCGCGCAGCGCGATGAGCCGAGCGACGAGTCGCTGCAGGCGGTCGAGCGCGCCGAGCGGGCGGCCCGGGAGGCAGCGACCTCGGCGCGTGTCGTCGCCGAGGCTCAGCGGGCGGCGCGCCGCGCTCCGGCGCGTTCCGGTGCCTATCTGGGCGGTGCCTTCTTCTACGCGGCCGAAAACTTCGAGGACCGCATCATCGTCAAGAGCAGCACCGGCGGGGCGGGCTTCGTCGGCTATCGCTTCGGGGAGTTCTTCGCCGCCGAGATCCGCTACGAGGGCTTCGAGGGCTTCGACTTGAAGGCGCGGAACGGGCGGGGCGAGATCGACGGCTGGGCGCTGACCGCGATCGCCAAGGCCTATCCCTTCGTGGGACCCGTGCAGCCCTTCCTGGGCTTCGGCGTCGGCGGCGTGCGCTTCGAGCAGCGCAACGTCTTCAACGACGGGTCGAGGAGTCGCGCCGACGATTCGAGCGCGGCCTTCCGCTTCGGGGCGGGACTCGACGTCTGGCTCAACGAGTCGATCGTGCTGAACGGGGAGGCTGCCTACCTCTTTCCGGTCGACGACGAGTCGGATCTGGAGACGACGATCCTGAGTATCGGGCTGAGCTATCGCTTCTAGTCGCGTCGGCGGCGGGCTCGGCCGAGAGGTCTCGAGTCGTGTCGCATGCAGTAGAGTGACTCGCGACGTCCGCCGTCGGAGGAGAAATGCCCATGCCCGCGCCGATCGAGCTCGCTCATCTCTTCGACATCGAGTTCGTGATCGGTGCGATCCACACCGTCGGCGCAACGCCGAAGGGGACGCGCATCATCGCGGACCTCGGCGGCGGGACCTTCGAGGGCGAGCGCCTGCGCGGTCGGATCCTGCCGAGCGGCGGGGATTGGGGCCTCTTCATGCCGGACGGGACGCTGCGCGTCGACGGCCGGTGCTGCTTCGAGACCGACGACGGCACGATCATCTACGGCATCTACAAGGGTCGCTGGAAGATCTCGCCCGAGATGATGGCCCGACTCGGCGAGCCCGGCGGCGTCGATCCGAGCGAGTACTACCTGCGGATCACCTTCGAGTTCGAGACGACGACCGACGACTACGACTGGCTGAACCACATCATCGCGATCGCCCGCGGCCGAAGGGTGGATGACGGCATCCACTACGAGGTCTTCGAGGTTCGCTGAGTCGACCCAGGGCCCGGGGCTTCAGGATTGGCCGCTTCGCGAATAGGCGATTCGGCAGGGCCGATCGGCGCGGGCGACACCGCCGATCTGCCGTTGCCGGGGGCCGGGATTGCTGAAGCGCGCTTCGAGGTCGAAGCCCTCGAGCAGCGCCCGGGTCGCGATGCGAATCGCGGAGATCGAGAAGCGCGCGGCCGGGCAATAATGCGCGCCGTGGCCGAAGGTCGTGACGAGCTCGCGACCGGCGAGCTCCGCGTTGCGCGTGAAGCGGGGGCCGGCGTAGTTGTCCGGATCGAAGCGGTCGAGATCCTTGGCGGATCGGGTATTCGTGACCGAGAGCATGGTGGCGAGGAAGATCCCGGGCTCGAGCGTATAGTCCGCCCGCTCGTCCGCGATCCGGCAGGGGGAGAGGATCTTTCGCAGCACGATCGATCGCTGCCGCAGCCGGATCGATTCGTGGGCGCAACGTTCGAGCAGCGCGTCGTCGCCCGCCCGAACGGCCGCGAGCAGCGCCGGTCGCTCGAGCAGGTGGACGATCGTCCAGGCCATCGCGGCGAAGAGATTCGACTGCGAGCCCATGTGGACGAGCATCACGTCCCGGGCGATGCCCGACACCCGCGTCTCGGCGTCTTCGTCGTCCCAGGCCTGACAGATGCGACCGAAGAAGCCCTCGTCGGCTTCGCTGGTCGATGCCGCGTCCCGCTCGCGCAGGATCTCGCGATACAGCCCCTCGATCCGGGCCATCGCCGCCTTCTCGCGTCGCTTGCCCGAGGCCCAGGTGAGAAATCCCTTCGCGGGGTGGACGAAGGACTCGGAGCTGTCGAGGGCGTCGAAGGCCTCGATCAGAGGCTCGAGTCGACCGGGGCGGGTGGCGAGCGGAGAGCCCCAGGAGGCGAGGCCCATGCGATGCGAGAGGCGCCGCGTGAAGGCGAAGGCCTCGAGCTCACCGCGCGCACCGAGCGCGGACAGCTCGAGCTCGACCGCTTGCGCGAGATTGTCCAGGTAGGTCTCGATGTCTTCGCGGCTGAAGAGCGCGTGCGGGAAGCTGCGGCGACCGACGAACAGCTCGGCCGGCACTTTATGCGCGAGCAGCGCGAAGTCCGCGACGCCCTTGCTGGCCTGCGCCTCGGGCAGCGCCCACAGGTTCTTCACGCCCTCGGGCGAGAAGACGCAGAAGACACGATGGCCGAAGGCCTCGAACTGGAAGGTGTCGCCGCGTCGGCTGCACTGTCGCTCGAAGAAGCCGGTCGGATCGTTCAGCAGCGAGAGGCCCGGCCCGAGCCAGGGAAGCATGCTCTCGACCCGGGGTGCGCGGGACCAGTCGAGCTGTTCGAGGGCCATTCGCGCATCTCCTCAGTCCCGGGGTACGAAGGCATCGTAGATGCTCTGGACGGTCCGCTCGAAGTCCTCGTTCTCGACTCCGACGATGATGTTCAGCTCGCTCGATCCCTGGTCGATCATGCGAATGTTGATGCCGGCGCTCGCGAGCGCGCCGAAGAGCCGTGCCGCCGTGCCCGGCGCGTGGCTCATGCCGCGTCCGACGGTGGCGATCAGCGCGATCCCCGAGTTGACCTCGATCGAGTCGGGCTGGCAGGCGGCCTCGATCCCGGCGATCAGCGCTTCGAGGCGCCCGTCCAGGACATCGTCCTTGATCACCACGGAGAGCGTGTCGATGCCGCTCGGCATGTGCTCCCAGCTGATGTCGTGCTCCTCGAGCACGCCGAGCAGCCGTCGCCCGAAGCCGACCTCGGCGTTCATCAGCGTCTTCTCGAGCGCCAGGATCGTGAAGTCCTTGCGGCCGGCGATGCCCGTGATCTGCCCGGTCGGCGGCGCATCCAGGCCGCCGCGCGTGATGCGCGTCCCGGGCGCATCCGGATCGTTGGTGTTGCGGATATGCACGGGGATGCCGGCCTCGCGAACCGGGAAGATGGCGTCCTCGTGGAGCACCGTCGCGCCCATGTAAGCGAGCTCGCGCAGCTCGCGATAGGTGAGCTCCTCGATCGTGCGAGGCGAGTCGACGATCCGCGGATCGGTCATCAACAGACCCGGGACGTCGGTCCAGTTCTCGTAGACCTCCGCTCCGACGCCGCGGGCCACGATCGCGCCCGTGACGTCGCTGCCGCCGCGTGAGAAGGTCTTGATGGTGCCGTCGGGCAGGGCGCCGTAGAAGCCGGGCACGATGCCCGCCGTTTCTCGACCGAGGCGTTCGGAAACGGCTCGCTGGGTCTCGTCCGCGAGGAAGCGACCGCTCGCGTCGAAGCGGATCATGCTCGCCGGGTCGATCAGCGGGCGACCCAGCAGCTCGGCCAGCACGACGCCGGAGAGGTACTCGCCGCGACTGGCCGCGTAGTCGGCGCCCGCACCGGCGCGGATGCGATCGTGGACCTCGGCCAGCGCCGGCTCCAGATCGAAGGCGAGGCCGAGCTCGGAGACGATCTCCCGATAGCGCTCGGCGATCTGATCGAAGAGCGGGTCGATCGATTGGCCGGCCTCGGCCGCAGCGTGGGCGCGGTAGAGCAGGTCGGTGATCTTGATGTCGCCGGGCTTGCGCTTGCCGGGCGCCGAGGGCACGACGAAACGCCGATCGGGCTCGGCCTCGATGATCGCACGCACCTTTCGCAGCTGGCCTGCGTCGGCCACGCTGCTGCCGCCGAACTTGCTGACTCGAATCCCCATGCCGGCTCTCGATTCCGCTTCGATTCGAAGGGTTGGGCTGCCTCCCGCTTCCGAATGCCGCGCGGAACGATCGCGTCCGCGCGGCGAAAAGCGGGCGCGCAGTGTAGTCGGCCGGGTGCCCACCCGAAAGCGCAAGCTGGCGGCAGGAGTCCTTCATGGCCCGTACGGTCGTTCGCGCGCTTCGGATAGACTGCGTCCGATGAGGGATCGAGACTCGGCTGAGGTGCGGGGACTGCGGCTGGACGCCTATCTGGCCCGGGCCGGATTGGCCTCCCGACGCGAGGCGCGCGGACTGATTCGTCGCGGGAAGGTCCGCGTGGACGGGGAGACCTGTCGCGACGCCCAACGCCGGATCGGATCGGAGCGGGTGACGATCGGGGAGGCGGAGGTCGAATCGCCCGCGCTGCAGACGGACTTCCTGCTCAACAAGCCGGCGGGCGTGTCGTGCAGCCATGACGAGCGGGAGTCGCCACTGGTCTTCGATCTGCTGGACGAGACCCTGCGCCGTCGCGGGCTGCAGATCGCCGGGCGCCTCGATCGCGCCACGACCGGTCTACTCGTGCTGACCACCGACGGCGACTTCATCCACCGCCTCACGCACCCGACGCGCAAGGTCCCCAAGCGCTACCGGATCCGTTTCGAGGGAGAGCTGGCCGAAGACGCGGTTCTGCGCTGTCGTCGTGGCCTGCTGCTCGGGTCCGACGAGCGGCCGCTGCGCCCCGCGGAGCTCGTGCTCGACGGCGAGGGACGCGCGACGATGGTGATCCGGGAGGGGCGCACGCATCAGGTCCGACGCATGATCCGGGCGCTGGGTGGCGAGGTCGTCGCGCTTCATCGCGACCGGTTCGGTGCCCTCGACCTGCCTGCGGATCTCGCGCCGGGCGCGCTGCGTCCCCTGGATCCCGGGGCCCGCGCGCTCCTCTTGAGCGAGAGCAGCTTGTAGCCACGCGCGGCGCGCAGGGCTTCGACCTCGCCGACGCGCTCGAGGGGCGCCTCGTAGGGCAGGGTGCGGTTCGCCACGACGAGCGCCCGACCGTTTCGTCCGAGCCAGGTCCAGAGCGAGTCGAAGAGCGACAGCGCCGGGCCGAGGTCGACCTCCGGGCCGCGATGATGGAAGGGCGGATTCACGAGCGCGAGATCGAAGCGCGTGTCGAGCGGCTTCTCCCGCGCGTCCCACCACTCGACCCGCGCGCGATCCGCCAGTCCGAGGGCCAGGGCGTTGGCTCGCGCACAGGCGACCGCGCGCGCATCGGCGTCGACCAGCAGCAGCTCCGCCTCGGGATAGAGATGGGCGGCGGCGAGGCCGAGGATGCCCGTCCCGCAGCCGAGGTCGACGATGCGCTTGGGGGGCTTGTAGCCGACGAAAGTCGCGAGCGCGTCGAGCAGCAGCTCGCTGCCGGCGTCGAGCTTCTTGGCGCTGAACACGCCGGGGCGGGTCTCGATGTGGAGCGGGTGGGTCGTGCCGTCGAGGGCCGTGACCTCGGTGTCGAAGGCGGGGGTCGCCTCGCGCTCGGGCCCCGCGCCGTCGTCCTTCTTGAATCGGACGACGCGGGCACGGGCGCGGTTGGCGACGACGATGCCCGGCTGGTCGAGCTGCGCGGCGAGCTTCTTGACCGCGGACACGACGCCGAGGCGATTCGGACCGGCGAGCAGCAGCTGGCCGCCCGGCGCGAGCAGCCGCCACGCCTGCGCGAGGTCCTCGAAGCAGGCCGCGCGGCTCTTCTGCAGATGCACGACGACCTGGGAGAAGGAGGCGGCCTCGAGCTCGTCGGCCTCGGAGGTCACGGTCAGCTCGCTCGCCTGCGCCGCCAGGAAGCGATCGCGCCACGGGGTCACGACGACACCGCCCTGGGCCTCGACGCCGAGCTCGGATCCGAACTCGCAGACCGGTCCTTCCCGGAGCACGCCAGGGTCGAGGATCAGCGCCTCGGGTCGACGCTCGCGCGGACTCATGAGGCCTCGCCCACCGGACGCTCGCAGCAGTAATAGGGCGGCCGCTTCTCGACGTACGCCATCCACATGGCGTCGAGCATGGTCCAGAGGATGTCGAGCTTGAAGCGCAGCACCTCGACGGCGCGATCCTGCTGGGCGCGGGTGACGAAGCGGTCGAGGGTCAGCGCGAGGCCGTGCTCGACGTCGCGGCGGGCCTCGCCGAGTCGTCTGCGAAAATAGTCGTAGCCGGGCTCGTCGATCCAGGGATAGAGCGTGGGCCAGTTCTCGAGGCGCTTCTGATGGATCCCGGGCGCGAAGAGCTCGGTCAGCGACGAGGCCGCGGCCTCTTCCCAGGGCGCCGTCTGCGCGAAGCGGACGTAGGCGTCGACCGCGAAGCGCACGCCCGGCAGGACGTGGCGCAGATCGACGATCTCCTCGCGCTCGAGGCCGACCGCCTGTCCGAGTCGCAGCCAGGCCTCGATGCCGCCCTCGTCCGTTCCGCCGGATTCGTCGAGGCGTCCGTCGTGGTCGAGGATGCGCTGGACCCATTGCCGACGAACGGCCTGATCGGGACAGTTCGACAGGATCGCGGCGTCCTTGCGCGGAATCTGGATCTGATAGTAGAAACGATTCGCGACCCAGCCCCGCACCGCTTCGGCGTCGAGCCCGCCCTCGTTCATCGCGAGATGGAAGGGGTGATGGATATGGTAGTAGCGCTCCATGTCGCGCAGCCGGGCTTCGAAGTCGGCGCGCGACTGGGGCGCGCGCGAGTCCTGGGCGGATACGATCTGGTTCTCGTTCTCGGACATCAGAGCTCGATCTCCATGCCGTCGTAGGCGACCTCGATGCCCGCTTCGCGGAGACGTTTTCGCTCGGGCGACGCCTCGTCGAGGATCGGGTTGGTGTTGTTGATGTGGATCAGGATCTTTCGGCCGCGCAGCGGCGCCAGGCGATCGAGCATGCCGCCGGCACCGCTCTGGGCCAGGTGGCCCATCTCCTGGCCGGTCTTCTGGGCGGCGCCCCGATCCGCCAGCTCGTCGTCCTTCCAGAGCGTCCCGTCGATCAGGACGCAGTCGGCGCGCTCGGCCTCCGCCAGCACGGGCTCGGTCCAGCCGCCGAGACCCGGCGCATAGAAGCAGCGCCCGCCGCTCTCGCGATCGACGAAGGTCAGGCCGATGGTGTCGTCGACGGCGGGGCGATGGCGCCGGGGCGAGTAGGGCGGCGCCTCGCCGGGCAGCGGGATCGGATGCAGCTCGATGCCCGGCAGCTCCGGGATCTGGAAGGGGACGCCGCCGATCGCGTCGATCGGATGCCAGTCGACCCCGCAATAGTGCTCGAGCACCGTCAGCAGCGGATAGCCGGAGGTGAGGTCGCTGTGCACGCTCGGCGTGCAGTAGACCGGCAGCCGCTTCGTGTGCTCGCGCAGCGTCATCAGGCCCGTCGAGTGATCGATCTGTGCGTCGACGATCAGCACCGCCGCGATCGCAGTGTCGCGCACCGCCCGGCCGGGCTGGAGCGCCGGACAGGTCTCGAGCTGCGCCCGCAGGTCGGGCGAGGCGTTCACGAGCAGCCAGTCGTCGCCGCCGTCGCTGATCGCGAGCGAAGACTGCGTGCGCGGACGCGCGTCGATCGTGCCTTCGCGCAGGCCCCGACAATTCGGACAGTTGCAGTTCCACTGCGGGAAGCCGCCGCCAGCACCGGATCCGAGCACGAATAGCTTCATCGTCAAATCTCACTCATGGGGTCGAAGGAAGGCCGGCGATCGCCACGGCCGCTGCGCTCGAGCGAACCTGCCGCCAGTCGGTCGGAGACGCTCAGAAGGGCTTCACGATCACGCAGAGGACGATGCCTACCATCAGCAGCGTCGGGACCTCGTTCACGATGCGGAAGAAGCGCTGGGGCCGCAGGTTCCGGTCGCTCGCGAAGTCGTCTCGGCAGCGCATCAGGAAGAGATGCGCCGCCACGAGTCCCGCGACCAGCAGCAGCTTCAGCCACAGCCAGCCGCCCGCGGTCGGCAGATAGCCCGGCGTCCCCGGGATCGCGATCATGATGCCTCCAAAGAGCAGGGTCGCGAGCATCGCCGGCCGCATGATCAGACGCGAGAGCTTGGCTTCCATGACCTTGAAGGTCTCGGACTGCGTGCTGCCGGGCTCGGCCTCCGTGTGGTAGACGAACAGTCGCGGCAGGTAGAGCAGCCCCGCCATCCAGGAGATCACCGCGATCACGTGCAGCGCCTTCGTCCAGGGATAGACCGTCAGCAGGAATTCGTTCATCGTCCCGGGCTCAGAGGCTGAACTGTTCGGCGAGGTTGCGTTCGGAGAGGCTCTGACCCGCCTCGAAGAGCACTTCGACGGAGGCGTCCCGATCTTCCTCGACCATCACTTCCACGACCTCGCGCACCTCGGTCGAGTCGGCCACGGCGCTGACGGGTCGCTTGTCGGCCTCGAGGACCTCGATGCGGATCTTCGCCGTTCGCGGGATCAGCGCGCCGCGCCAGCGACGCGGACGAAAGACGCTGATCGGCGTGAGCGCGAGGACGCCGGCGTCGAGGGGCAGGATCGGGCCGTGGGCCGAGAGGTTGTAGGCGGTGCTGCCCGCCGGCGTCGCCACGAGCACGCCGTCACAGATCATCTCCTCGAGCCGAACGACGCCGTCGACGTGCACCCGAAGCTTGGCGGCCTGTCGCGTCTGTCGCAGCATCGACACCTCGTTCATCGCCTGCAGCTCGACCCGCGCGCCGCTCTCGAGCTGAGCGACCATGCGCAGCGGGTGCAGCACGGCGGACTCCGCCTGCCGAATGCGCTCCAGCAGATTCTCGCTCGAGTACGGATTCATCAGGAATCCGACCGAGCCGCGGTTCATGCCGTAGATCGGCTTGCCCCGGTGGATGAAGCGGTGGATCGTCTGGAGCATGAAGCCGTCGCCGCCGAGGGCCACGATGACGTCGGCGTCGGCGGGGGACTTCGACGGGTAGAGCGACTTGAGCGACTCGAGCGCCGCCTGGGCGGCGGGCGTGCGTGCGGCGACGAAGGCGATGTGCTCGGCCTCCGCGAAAGAGCGCTTCGCCTCGCTTGGCGAATCGTCGGATCGGTCGGAGGCTGTTCCGTCGTGGCTCATGCTCGGCGTGCTCTTGGGACGGCCGGGGGTAGGGCCGCGTGGAAATGGGCTCGATCCGAACGGGCTCGGCGCCAGGTCTCGGATCCGATCGTTCTCGGACGGCGTGAGCGTAGCAGCCGCTCCCGCCTCTCCCGGATCGGCACGGGAGAGGTTATGCTGCCGCGTCCTTCGTGACGGCCCCGTGGATTGATTCCTGAATGTCCGGCTCTGCCTCTCCAGAATCACAATCGACCCCGACGGACCCGCCCGAGCGGGCTCGCGCATCGCTGAAACGTCTTGTCGGCTTCGTGCTGCTGGGGCTCTTCGCGCTCTATTCGCTGGTGGGCTTCCTGGTCGTGCCCCGGATCGTCGAGTCCCAGCTCGTCTCGATCCTGACGGAGCGGCTGGGCGTCACCCCAAAGGTCGGAGGGGTCTCCTTCCATCCCTTCCGCTTGAGGCTGGCCATCGAGGATTTCGAGCTGCCGGATCCGCGCGGCGGCCCGGCGGTGCTGGCGCTCGAGGAGCTGGCGATCGATGCCGGACTGCTCGGATTCCTGTCGGCGAGCGTCTCGCTCGACGAGTTCCTGCTGGTCTCGCCGCGGATCTCGATCGTGGTCGACGAATCCGGAACGCTCAACGTGAGCGAGCTCCTCGAGCGGTTCTCGAGCTCGGCCGCGCCGCCTTCCACGCCCTCGCCGGAGGAAGAGTCGGGCAGGGCGGATCCGCTGATCGTCGATGTCGCCGTGGCTCGGATCGAGGGCGGAGATGTGGTCTTCCACGATCGTTCGCAGTCGCCGCCCTTCGCGCTGCGGGTCGCGCCCTTCGATCTGCTCGTCGAAGGCTTGACCACGCGTGCGGACGTGATCGCTCCCTATTCGCTGCAGCTTCGGGTCGGTGAAGAGACCGAGCTCGATTGGACGGGGACGCTCGGGCTCGAGCCCTTGCGCTCGGAAGGGAGGCTCGAGCTGACGGGGTTCGACCTGACCGTTCCCTGGGACTACCTGTCCGAGCGCCTGCGCTTCGAGGTGACGGCGGGCGCGCTGGAAGCCTCGGCCGACTATCGGCTGGACATGTCGGAGGGGCTCTCGCTGATCGTCTCCGAGGGAGCGCTCGAGACGCGGGACGTCGAGATCGTCGACCCGGAAGCGGGAGGGCCGACCCTCTCGCTGCCGCGGCTCGCCGTGGGCGGGGTCGAGGTCTCGGTCGGCCCGAGCGGGCTGCGCACCCTCGCCATCGCGGATGTCGCGCTCGAAGGTGGCCACCTGAGGACCCATCTCGCGAAAGACGGACAGCCCCGCCTGCTCGGGCTCCTTCAGCCCGTCGATCAGACGCCTGCGTCGAAGCCGGCGGCGTCGCGCGGGCAGGGCGACGCCAGCGCCGAGCCCCAATCGCCCAAGCCCGATCCAGAGCTCAGCGTCGGGCGGCTGGCGCTCTCGGACTTCGAGATCGAGCTGGAAGATCGTGGGCCCGCAACTCCCGCCATGCTTCATGCCTCGGATCTGGCGCTCGAGATCCGCGGCTTTCGCAACGCGCCGGAAGCGAAGCTCGACGTCGCGCTGCGAACGCGTCTCGGCGAGGCGGGTCGCCTGGCCGTCTCGGGACCCCTGGTGCTCTCGCCACTCTCGACCCAGCTCGGTGTAGAGCTGCGCGGGCTCGCCCTCAGCGATTTTCAGCCCTATCTCGACGGCCTCGCGAATCTCGACATCGTCAAGGGCGCGCTCTCTGCCGATCTCGAGCTGGATCTGCGAGAGGGTGGCGAGGCGTCTCCGCGCGTGTCCGCGCGCGGGCGCCTCGCGCTGGACGATCTCTCGACGCGCGACCGCCGCCTCGAGAAGAAGTTCGTCGACTGGGATCGATTCGCGATCGAGGGATTGGATTTCGGCCCCGACCGCGTGCGCATCGAAGAGATCGTGCTGTCGGGTGCGACCACCCGTCTGCTGCTCGACGCCAGCGGTCGCTCGAATATCGCCTCGATCTTCGAGCAGCCGGATGCGGCGGATACACCCGCCGCCCGCGACAGCGCAGCCCCTCGAACGCCCGCGAAGGCCGGCCCCGCTTTCTCGATCGAGGTCGCCAGGGTCACCCTCGACCGGGTGCGCGCGGAGCTCGTCGATCAGTCGATCAAGCCGCCCTTCAAGCTCTCGCTCGATGACTTTGGCGGAACGATCGTGGGGCTGTCCTCGGAGAAGGATGCCCGCGCGACGGTGTCGCTCGCGGGCAAGGTCGATGACGTCGCGCCGCTGCGAATCGAAGGCCGGGTCAATCCGCTTTCGAGCGATGCATACACGGATCTCGAGCTCGAGATGAGCGGCGTCTCCTTGCCGGCCTTCTCGCCCTACTCGGGGCGCTTCGTCGGCTATCGGATCGATCGCGGAAAGCTCGGCCTCGATCTGCACTACGCGCTCGAGAATCGCCACTTGAAGGCAGAGAATCTGATCAAGCTGCAGCAATTCGATTTCGGGCAGCGCGTGGAGAGCGCGCAGGCCACCTCGCTGCCCGTCGGTCTTGCCTTGACGGTCATGAAGGACGGGGCGGGGAACATCACGCTGCCGCTGCCGATCGAGGGCGATCTCGACGATCCGAGCTTCGATGTGCTCGAGGTTCTCGGAAAGACCCTGGTCAACCTGATCACGCGCGTGGCGACCGCGCCCTTCTCGGTCGTCGCGGGGTTGGTGGGAAGCTCGGCCGAGGATCTGTCCAACGTGGTCTTCGAGCCCGGCCGGCTCGAGATGGCCGAGGGCGAGGAGGTCGGCCTCCGGGATGTCGGCACGCTGCTCGAAAAGCGCCCCAACCTGATGCTCGAGATCCGAGGCAAGGCCGATCCCGACGTCGATGGCCCCGGTCTGCGAAGAGCTCGAATCGAGGAGAGTCTGCGGGTCCGGTATTTCGCGTCGGTCTCGCGGCGGCAGCGCGAGCGTCTCGGCAGCCCCGAGGCGGTGGTGCTCGACGCCAAGCAGCGGCTCGAGCAGCTCGAGAGCCTCTACCGCGAGCGGATCGGCGGGCGTCTGGCAGACCGTCTGCCGACGGGCGGCGAGACTTTGTCGGCCGAGGCGCGCGCGCTTCGGCTCGCGGAGATCGCCGAGACCGCACTCTCGGAGCAGATCGAGCTCGAGGCGGAGGACTGGCTCGAGCTCGCTCGGGCGCGGGCGGCCCGGGTGCAGTCGACCCTCGTCGAGGCAGACCTCGTGCCGGCCGAGCGGATCTTCCTGGTCGACCCGGAGGTGGGGCCGTCTTCGACCCCGGGTCGCGTCGCCGTGAAGCTGTCGCTCGGCGTCGAGTAGGGCACCTGATCCGCTGGCAGCGCTCTCCCGATTCTTCGCTGGGCGGGCAGCGGGGCGAACCCTTCGTAGTCGGAGGCGTCACGTTCTCCGAGACGAGCGAGCGGTGGCGAAGATCGATTCGACCGCGGCGCGCGCGGGCTTCGGGTGGCTTCGCTTCGCGTGCCGGTTAGAGTGTCCAATGGGCATAGCGCGAAGGCACCACTGGAGGTGCCGCGCGCGCCGTACAACGGGAGAGTGAACGAACGATGGATCTGGATCCGAATCAGTTGAGCGCAAATATGGAATCGGCCGTCGAGACGGCGAGCTCTTTGGTCGTCGAATACGGGATGAGCGTCATCGGCGCGATCCTCGTCTTCATCGTCGGCCGCATGGTGGCCGGCTGGCTTCGAAACAAGGTGCGAGCAGGCCTCACGAAGGCGGGCACCGATGCTTCCCTGATCCCGTTCTTCTCGAGCATGCTCTACTACGTCGTGATGGGCGTCGTGGTGATCGCGGTGCTCAGCCTCTTCGGCATCGAGACGACCTCGCTGATCGCGGTCTTCGGTGCTGCGGGTCTCGCCGTCGGGCTGGCCCTGCAAGGCACCCTCTCGAATTTCGCGGCGGGCGTGATGCTGCTGATCTTCCGCCCGATTCGCGTCGGCGACTTCGTGGAAGTGTCCGGCCAGGCGGGCACGGTGAAGGAGATTTCGATCTTCAGTACGATCCTCCACACGGGCGATAACGTGAAGATCATCATGCCGAACTCGCAGATCTTCGGCGACACGATCAAGAACTTCTCGGCCAACCCGACCCGCCGCATCGATCTCGTCATCGGGATCAGCTACGGCGACGACATCGCCAAGGCCATGGAGATCATCGAGCGCGTCGTGACCGGCGACAGCCGCACGCTCGCGGATCCGGCCCCGACGATCGCGGTCTCCGAGCTCGCCGACTCTTCGGTCAACCTGGTCGTCCGGCCCTGGTGCAACGCCCCGGATTACTGGGCGCTTCGCTGGGACCTGACCCGAAAGCTCAAGGAAGAGCTGGAGGCGGGCGGCTGCAACATCCCGTTCCCGCAGCGTGACGTGCACGTCCTGGAGTTCCCGAGATAGCAGGGGCGATTCGCTCCACGAATCGGGTTCGTGTCGAGGCACGGCTCGGCCAGGCCGAGGTTCTGCTCGCCCTGGTCGGGCCTGCTAAGATCGCGCGCGCTCGCCACCCAGGGCGAAGCGAGGGGAATCGACCGGGCCGATGTATACGATCTTGATTTCGATGGCGATAGGCGCGACGACGGGCGGGATCTGGACGGCGCTCGAGCTCTGGAAGAGCTGGCAGATGGGGATCGTCCTCTTCGTGCTGGTCTCCCTGGTCTCGTTCATCCTGATCTCGCGCATCATGGCCAAACGCGTCGAAGCCCCCTTCATGGCGATCCAGAAGCAGATCCAGGCGGGCCAGACCCAGCTCGCGATCGCGGCGCTCGAAGACATGATGCCGCTCACCCGCTGGCAGGTCCTGCTGAAGGGCCAGATCCACGCACAGATCGGCCTGCTCGCCTTCGCGAGTGGCGACGAGCAGCGCGCCCTCGAACACCTCCCCAAGGCCGGGCTGCGTGCCACGGAGGCCAAGCTGGCCCACGCAGCCCTCGAGTATCGGCGCGGGCGCAAGACGCAGGCACTCGAAGCCGTCGATACGGCGATCCGCGCCAACAAGAAGCAGATCATGCCCTACCACGTCTATGCCTGGATGCTCGCGAAGGACGGCGATCGAGAAGGCGCGATCAACAAGCTGGTTCAAGCCGAGAAGGTGGAGAAGTCGAACGAGTCGACCCAGGAGAACCTGGCTCGTCTGCGCAATGGCAAGAAGCTCAACATGAAGCGCTTCGGGATGGCCTGGTTCGGACTCCAGCTCGAGAAGCCGCCGGCGCAATACCGCGCGGGGCAGGGCATGGCGGGGCGCAAGGGCTTTCGGCAGAAGCCACAGCGCAAGCGTTAGGCGACCCGCTTCCGCTCTCGATCGGTCTAGTCCTGCGGCGGCGCGAACGAGGCGATCCAGGTTCGGCTCGCCTGGACGAGGCCGAAGAGAATCACGCCGAGCTGCACGACCGGCCAGCTCCGTTCGACCCCGGTCGCGACGACCCCTTCGAGGCTCTGGCCGGTGGGGGCGGCGATCGCGCAGAGCGATTCGCCAGCCAGGCTGGTCGCGATGATCGCTGGAGCGATCGCCCAGGCGGCGAGTGCGGCCAGGCCGATCGCAGGTACGGTGAGCCAGCGAAGCGAAGCGGCCCAGCGTAGGCCGCGCCCCACGAAGAGCAGCGCGATCGCGCTCACGAAGGCGAAGAGCAGCGTGCCCCGCCACAGCTCTTCCGAGCCCGGATCACAGTCGGCCTGCGGCAGCACGGAGAGCGTCAGGCAGTGTCCAGTGAAGATCAGCCAGCCGCCGATCGCAGCTCCGATCCGGGAGATGATGTCGGCGAATGTCATGGACGAAAAAACTTTCCCCTCGTGTGCACGATCGCGTCTCGATGTCGTTTCGAGGTCTGCGGGTAGATCTGCCGGATGGCGGATCCTCTGATGCGAAAAATGGCACCAGCTGTCAGCGAATGCCTAGAGCGCGAAGCCAAGCGCTCGCCTAGCGTTGGCGCCGCAATCGATCGGACCGCGTGCTCACCGCGTGGTGGGCATGTCGGCACGATATTCGGGTTCCTAGCACAAGGAGGGAAATGCATGAGCATGCTGAGCGAGTTCAAGGATTTCGCGATGAAGGGAAACGTCGTCGACATGGCGGTCGGCGTCGTGATCGGAGGGGCCTTCAAGTCCGTCGTGACCTCCTTCACCAATGACATCTTGATGCCGCCGATCGGCCTGCTTCTCGGAGGCGTCGACTTCTCGAACCTGGCCATCAAGATCAAGGAGGCCGCCGGCGACGTCGAGGCCGTCTCGATCAACTACGGTGTCTTCATCAACACCGTGATCGACTTCCTGATCATCGCCTTCGCCATCTTCCTGGTCGTGAAGGCCATGAATACCGCGATGGAAGCCAGCAAGAAGAAAGAAGCGGAGGCGCCCGCAGCGCCGCCGGAGCCCACCAAGGAAGAGCAGCTCCTGATGGAGATCCGCGACGCCATCAAGTCCCGCTAGGGACGGGGATGCGTGCCGACGATCGCGAACCGGTCCCGCCGGGCGATCCGTCGCGAAGCCAGCGGGCCCCTTCGCTCTCGACCGGGCGACGGGGTCCGTCGGCCTAGAGCTCGTTCTGGAGCGCCTGCTCGAGCGTCTGGCGTCGACGGACGAGACGCGGCTCGCCGCTCGCGTCGATCAGGACCTCCGCCGCTTCGGGAAAGGCGTTGTAGTTCTTGGCGGCCATCCCGGAGGCGTAGGCCCCCGCGCCTTCGACGACGAGGGTGTCGCCGATCTCTGCCCGGCTCATCCGTCGCGGGACCAGGCCCTCCGGATCGCCTGGCGCCGGGGTCAGGATATCCCCGGACTCGCAGCAGTGGCCGGCAACCAGGTAGTCCACCTCTTCGTCGGCGGCGGGGTGCCCATGAGCCACGACCGTCAGCGGATGCTGCGCGCCGTAGAGCGAGGGCCGAAGCAGCTCGGTCATGCCGGTGTCGACCTTCAAGAAGGTGTGTCCGACGGGACTGCCGGGTTGGTCGGATCGTTTCGGAGAGTGGGTGTCCACGATGTCGATGATCTCGGCGAGGATCGCGCCGGCGTTGGCGACGAGATAGGAGCCCGGCTCGATCTCGAGCTGGAAATCCTCGCCCCGACCAGCCACGAAGCCGGCCAGGTCCTCTGCGAGCGCGCGGCCGATCTCCTGCAGGTCGGCGCTCTGCTCGCCGGGCACGCGCGCGACCTTGAAGCCCCCGCCCAGCGACAGGCGGTCGAGCGTCGGGCAGCTTGCGTGCGAACTCGAGGGTCATCCCCGCACAGCGCTTCCAGACCTCCGGGTCGCCGCCCGAGCCGATATGCGAGTGGACGCCCGCGATCCGCAGGTCGAACTCGGAAGCGATCGCGAGGACCTCGTCGAGCTTTTCATGCCAGATTCCGAAGGACGAAGACGGACCGCCGACATTGGTGCGATTGTTGTGGCCCGAGCCGAGGCCCGGATTGACGCGGATCGATAGCTCGGCCCCCGGAAACAGCTCGCCGAAGTGGCGCATCTGATGGAGCGAGCAGGCGTTGTAGAGGACGCCTCGCTGGACCAGGCCCTTCAGGTCCTTGGGGATCTCCTGCGCAGTGATCTGGATCTTCTCCGGGGCGATGCCCGCGGCCAGGGCGCGCTCGGCTTCGAAGCCACTGCTCGCGTCGATGTGCAGGCCCTTCGCGTCGAAGATCCGCAGCACGGCCGCCGTCGGCAGCGCCTTCATCGCGAAGCGAGCGACCAGCCGACAGGGCGCGGGAAACGCGAGCACCTCGTCGGCTGCGGTCTCGAGCGTCGCCTGGTCGTAGACGTAGACGGGGGTGCCGAATCGCTCCCGGATCATCTCGATCTGGGCAGCATTGAGGAATCGCATGGCCGCTGGCTCCGGGCCCGGGCGTCGCGACGAACCGCGGACGCCTCGAGGCGGGTAGGTGGCTGATGAAGAAGGCGAAGGGACGAGCCCTCTGCGCGGGGCGGCCGGATCATAGCAGCCCACGACCCGGTACGGCCGTTTCGCCGCGGGCGCAGGGCAGACTTTGCCGATGGGCGGACTCATGCGAGACTCCCCGCCGAGTCGGCCAAGCGGGCGGGCTCGGGCGCTCGAGGACGAGGGGTGGGCACGGTGTCGGGAAACGAGGGAAAGGATTCGAAGAGGCCGGTCGCGGGCAGTACGAGCGGCCTCGACTTCATTCGCACGATCGTCGCGGAGGACCTCGCTTCGGGCAAGCACGACTGCGTCGTGACGCGCTTCCCGCCGGAGCCGAACGGCTATCTGCACGTCGGACACGCCAAGGCGATCTGTCTGGACTTCGGTCTCGCGAGCGAGCATCCGGGCAGTCGCTGTCACCTGCGCTTCGATGACACGAATCCTTCGACCGAGGACACCGAGTACGTCGAGGGCATCAAGGAAGACGTGCGTTGGCTCGGGTTCGACTGGGGGGAGCATCTCCACTTCACGTCCGACTATTTCGAGACGCTCTACGGCTATGCGGTCGATCTGATCGAGCAGGGCAAGGCCTTCGTCGACGATCAGAGCGCCGACGAGATTCGCGCCAACCAGGGCTCGCTCGTCGATCCGGGGACCGAGAGTCCATTTCGCAATCGGAGCGTCGAGGAGAATCTCGACCTCTTCGCGCGCATGCGGGCGGGCGAGTTCGACGACGGGCAGCGGGTGCTGCGCGCCAAGATCGACATGGCCGCGCCGGTGGTCGCGATGCGCGATCCGATCCTCTACCGGATCCAGAAGAAGACGCACCATCGAACCGGCGATGCCTGGTGCATCTACCCGATGTACGACTTCGCGCACTGTCTCTCCGACGCGCTGGAGTCGATCACGCACTCGCTCTGTACGCTCGAGTTCCTCGACCACCGACCGCTCTACGACTGGATCCTCGATCAGCTCGAGACCCCGAGTCGGCCGCGCCAGATCGAGTTCGCCCGGCTGAACCTGTCGCATACGGTGACCAGCAAGCGAGCGCTGCGCCGCGTCGTCGAGGAAGGGCACGTGCGCGGCTGGGACGACCCGCGGATGCCGACGATCACGGCGATGCGGCGGCGAGGCTATCCCGCCCAGGCGATCCGGGATTTCTGCGAGGCCGTCGGCGTCGCCAAGCGAGACAATCTGATCGAGCTCGCGAATCTCGAGTACCACGTGCGTCAAGTGCTGAATCGGGAAGCCCAGCGACGCATGGGGGTGCTGCGGCCGCTCAAGATCGTGATCGAGAACTATCCGACCGATCCCGAGCACGCCGAGGAATTCCTCGACGCGATCAACAATCCCGAGGATCCCTCGGACGGCTCGAGGAAGGTGCCGTTCTCGCGCGAGATCTACATCGAGCGCGAAGATTTCATGGAGGATCCGCCGAAGAAGTTCTTCCGGCTGGCACCCGGACGCGAGGTGCGGCTCCGCTATGCCTACTTCATCACCTGTCAGGAGGTCGTGAAGGATGCGTCGGGCGAGATCATGGAGCTGCGCTGTACCTACGATCCCGCGACGCGCGGAGGCGACGCACCCGACGGTCGCAAGGTCAAGGGCACCCTGCATTGGGTCTCGGCACGACACGCCATCCCCGCCGAGGTCCGTCAGTACGAGACATTATTCGCCGACGAAGAGCCGGACCTGTCGGGGGAGGGCGGTCTCGAGTCGAGCCTCAATCCCGCGTCGCTCGAGGTCCTCGAGGCCGCTCAGCTCGAGCCCGCCTGCGAGCAGCTTGCCGTGGGTGATCGGATCCAGCTCGAGCGGCTCGGATACTACTGCGTCGACGCCGACAGCAAGCCCGGCGAGCTCGTGCTGAACCGGACCGTCACGCTGCGAGATACCTGGGCCAAGGTGGCGAAGCAGCAGGCCGACCCGCCGCTCGGCAAGAAGCCCAAGCAGGACAAAGAGAAGCAGAGGCAGCTCCAGCGCCAGAAGGATGCCGGGAGCCGGTCATGAAGCGCTATGGAATGTCGCTGCCGATGGGCGGTGTACCGCTGAGCGATCATCGGGACTGGCTCCGGGAGATGGTCGATCTGGGCTACACCGATCTGTGGAGCTCGGAGGCGGGTGGCCAGGACGGCTTCACGCCGCTGGCGCTGGCGGCGGCGTGGGCGCCGGAGATGCGGCTCGGGGTCGCGATCATTCCGGCCTTCACCCGGGGCCCCGCGCTGCTCGCGCAGAGCGTGGCGAGTCTTGCAGAGGCCGCGCCCGGTCGCTTCGTGATGGGGATCGGAGCCTCCTCGAACGTGATCGTCGAGAACTGGAACGGCATCCCCTTCGAAGAGCCCTACAAGCGCGTACGCGATTCGGTCCGCTTCTTGCGCAAGGCGCTGGCGGGTGAAAAGGTGGACGAAGCCTTCGACACGTTCACCGTGAAGGGCTTCCGACTCCAGATGAATCCGCTGACGCATCAGCCGCCAATCCTGGTGGCGGCCCTGCGGCAGGGCATGCTGCGATTGGCGGGCCGGGTTGGCGACGGCGCGATCCTGAACTGGCTCTCGGCCGATGACGTGAAGACCGTGGCGCCCTTCGTTCACGAAGGGGGCGAGGGCAAGGAGCTGGTGGCGCGACTCTTCGTGATCCCGACCGCGGATCGGGAGAAGGCACGGGCGATCGCCCGCCGCGGGATTGCCGCCTACCTGAACGTGCCGGTCTACGCGGCCTTCCACGAGTGGCTGGGGCGGTCGGATCAGCTCGCCGGCATGTGGAAGGCCTGGCAAGCGGGCGATCGCAAGGCTGCGCTCGCAGCGATCCCCGACGAGGTGGTCGATGCGCTGGTGATCCACGGAGCGCCCGAAGCGTGCCGCGAGCACGTGGAGCGCTATCGCGAGGCGGGGGTCACGACGCCGGCGCTCGCGATCCTACATGCCGACGACCTGCGTCAGGCTGTACGCGATCTGGCGCCGCGCTAGGCGGTTTTCCGCGCGAAATCCGGCCTCTTGGTCGATCGGGGTCCGATCCGGGTCGGCCGGGGCTCATTCCCGCGCGCCGAGCGACCGATGCGTCCCGGATACCCGAACCGGAGTCGAGATCGGATGTCCGCCGCCCAGAAGCCGAACGCCGTGCACGGCCACGCGCAGCCCGAAGATCAGCCCGTCGCGATCCCGCTCCGCACGCTGGAAGCGAGGACCCGGGCGCTTCCCCTCGACGCCCAGATGACCGAGTGCGTGGACCTGCTGCAGGCGCCCGAGCTGGTCGTCGACGATCTCGTGCGCAGCGTGCTCTCCATTCGGGAGGCGGGCGAATCGCGCCCCGCCTTCCCCGTTGCGCTGTCCTCGAACGATGGCTCGGACCAGACGCAGTTCTTCTATCCCTCTCGCGATCTCTTCGTGCAGGGCGATGGCTGCTCCTTTACGTGCCTCGCGACCGAGGTCGACTTCGTGGAGGAAGGCGCATCGGAAGCGGGTTCGCCTTCGGCGGCGCCCCAAGGCCACCACGCGATCGACTATGCCGCGGTGACCTGCGAGTCCCGACCCTTCCCGGTGCTGGGATTCACCCAGCGATCCGAGACCGAGAGCGCCTATCCGATCCTGCTGCACGCGCTGGCGAGCCTGATCGAGCTGACCCGACCGCGCCGCTTCGATCTGCTCGATCGCGACGTGTATCGCGGGCTGCTGGGACCCGCACCGTGCTTCGATCTCACGCTCGTGCTGTGGGACGATGATCAGACGACGGATCCGAGGCGCCCGCTCTGTGAGCTGTCTCGAGATCTCGCCGAGAAGCTGAAGGCTGCGCTCGCAGCCGAGCCCCGTTTTCCGCCGGTGCTGAACGACGTGGTCTGTCTGCGCATGAACAACAAGCGATTCGACGGTCGCCTGCGCTTCGTCTGGCGGGTCTGACCCGGGACGCGCACGGACCGGCCGGCCGAGCGCGAGGAGCGTTCCACATTTGCGTCGCCGGAGTGCGATCGAGGGTGAAGTCGTCGCGTGAATCGCGGATGATGGGGCGATGAACCGGAAAGAGCGCGAACGCGGCGAGACGGAGATCGTGATCTTCGGTCGCCATCCCGTCGACGAGGCGCTGCGATCGCAGGGGGCCGAGGTCCTCGAGGTGAAGGTGGCGCGAAGCGTGGGCGCGGCGGACCGCCGAACGCTCGCGGCTCGCGTGGCCGCTGCGCCCGGCGAGATCCCCTTCGAGGAGCTCTCCCGCGACGGCCTGAGCCGCTATACCGGTGCACCCCGTCACGATCAGGGCATGGCGGCGCGCGTTCGGCTGCTGCGCGTCACCGAGGTCGAGGCATTTCTCGACGGGACCAAGGGGCGTGCCGCCCGCAAGCCGCTCCGGCTGCTCGCGCTCGACGGGGTGACCAACTCGCAGAACGTCGGCATGGTCGTTCGCTCGGTCGTGGGGGCCGGGCTCGACGGCCTGCTGTGGCCCGTGGTCGGCCAGCCGTGGGTCAACGGGTTGGTCGTGCGGGCGGCGGCAGGGGCGATCTTCGAGTGTCCGATCGTGCGCTGTCCTTCGCTCGCGGTCGGCCTCGGCATGCTGCAGGCCGGAGGCTTCGCGAGCTTTGGACTCGAGGCCGGTGCGGCGCGCTCGCTCTTCGAGGTCGATCCGGGACACCGTGCGATCTTCGTGCTGGGCAGCGAGTCGCAAGGCCTCTCGCAGGAGATTCGAGAGATGCTCGACGAGCCCGTCTCGATTCCGATGGCCGGACCGCTCGAATCCCTCAACGTGGCGGTGGCGGCCGGACTCGTCTGCTTTCACGCGGCAGGATTGCTGGGGCCGCGTGCCTGACTGGTGTGTGCGGTCGCTCGCCGGTCGCGCGCCTCACCCGTCCTCGGCGAGGGACCAGCGGATCGCCGCGCTGCGTCGCCCGTCCTCGAGGGCGTGCTCGATCGTCACCTCTTCGGTCTGGGCCGCGACGCCTTCCGCCGCGAGGTCGAGCGCCGTGTGCGTCGCGGGAGCCGGCGCGACGATTCGTCGCAGGAGCAGTCGGCCGCTCCGCGCATCGCGCACCAGGATCACACCCTCTCGCAGCGCGGGCGCGATCTCGATCTCGGTCGGTCGGACTCCGCTCGAGAGAATGCGCGGACTCGGAAGCGTCCGCGCGAGGGACACGCTGCGGGAGCCCTCGGGCGACACGCCGGCGGGCACGACGTGAAAGCGCTGCGTTCGGATCGGCCAGCTCTGTTCTCCGAAATCGAAGCGCCCGTCGGCCGTGGATCGGCGGGTCGCGAGCCGCCTGAACTCGCCGGCCTCGAATCGCCAGAGCGCCAGCGGGCGGGGCGCCGCGGGATCGTGACCCGCGATGCGAAGGCTCTGGGCGCCGGCCTCCGCGACGAGCGGGTCGAGTCGGACCTCCTGGCCCTGGCTGTCGCTGGGCAGCGCGATCGCCGCCAGCAAGAGCAGCGCCCGGGTGACTAGAGCAAGTCGATTCGAACGCCGCACAGGGCTCCCTCCGGCAGGCCCGCCGTGACATGGACCTCGGGCCCGTTGAAGTCGATTCCAGGGGTGCCGGGTCGGATCGACACCCGGTCGATGGCACGGATCAGGCCGACGGCGCTCGGCACCAGCGGGGCCGCGACCGTGACGACCCGGTCGAGGGCGAGCACCCGCCTCGGGTCGAGGGGCGCGGTGCGCGACGCCGGCAGAAGGATGTCCAGGACCGAGATCGTTCCGTCACAGAAGTCCGTCGCGACGGCGAAGTCTCCCGCATCCTCGATCGCCACTGCGGTCTGGGTCGTACATTCACTGTCGCTCGGGCCGTCGATCCGTTTGGGCAGGCGGAAGGGCGCATCGCCGTCGAAGACGCGTGCGTCGGAGAATCCGGGGGTGCTGCCGTCGAGCACGATCGGGAGCGCTTCGGGCCCCAGTCCGAGCCCGGGATCATCGAGCGCCGCGAGGTCGATCGCGAAGACCGATCGCCCGGCGGCGGCGCCGACCAGCGCGATCCGCCCCGTCGGATCCGACACCAGGCCGCTGAAGCCGAGCCCCGCCAGGCCGAGGGGGATCGTGGCGATCAGCTCGAGGCTCCGGGCATCGATGACGTCGACGGAAGACTCGCTGCGGACGAGATCCGTCCCCGTGCCGAGCGCGAGGGCGCCCGTCGCGCCGACCAGGACCAGCTCGCGTCCGCTCGGTGTCGTATACAGCGCGAGCGAGGTCGGGTTGTAGCCGCTGGTCCGGACGACGGCACGGGTGGCGCTCGGACCGACACGGGGCGGGATGGCGGCGAGGTCGAAGTCGAAGACCAGGACGGTGCCCGGGGCGAACTGTGCCGTGGACGAGCGGATCAGGTTCGACGTGACGACGAAGAGGCGGTCGCCGACGCGCAGGGAGTCGGAGGTGAAGGTCGTGACGAAGCCGTCGCGCCCCGCGTCGCAACGTGTATTCGCTCCGATCGGGTCGCCGAGCGAATCGAGCAGCCCCGACCCGTAGACGCAGGTCCGCGTCGAGAAGCCCGTCTGGAAGGGCAGCGTGCCGGCGGCTGGCCAGAACGGCCAATCCGCCGGGTCGAAGTCCGGCCCGGTCGCGGGCGTGTCGAGCTGCATCGATGCGAGCCGGCCGTCACGTGGATCGAGCAGCAGGATCTGCTCGTAGCCCGACGTCGCCAGTGTGACCCGATCGGGCGAGACGGCTCGAAGATTGCCCGCTGCCGGGTCGAGGCATCGAAAGCCGAGCTCGTCGCTGCGATCGGGATCCGGTCGCCCGTCGGAGTCGCTGTCGCGTCGCAGTCCGCCGCAGCGCGCGCTCGAGAGCTCTGGAAAGCCCGGGATCGGGTCGCTCGCGAGCAGGCTGGGAGGCTGGCTCTCGAGATCCACGCCCAGCACCGCGGTGGGCAGGAACTGCACCACCGCGGCCTCGTTCGGCGCGCCGGGCAGGGCGGTCAGGCCCGGCGGAAAGCCTCCGGCGAAGACGAGACATTCGGGCGTCGAGCCGAGGCGCAGCAGCGGCGCGTCCCCGTCGCTGCCGTCGCCCGGGCAGCCGAGCAGCATGGCCGCCGCCATCAGCAGCGTTGCGATCCTCGCGAGGAGCGCCGGCCCTGCGAGATGCATCGCGTGGGTCATCAGAAGACGCCCTCCAGCGCCACGGAGAAATTGCGACCGGGACGCGGTCGATACAGCGTGTCGCGCAGCGCGACGTTGCCGAGATTGCGCCCCCGAAAGCTCAGCCACAGCGACTTCGTGATCGGCTTCAGCCGCAGCAGCGGAATCTGAGCCAGGTCGATGCTAGCGCTGGCGTCGAAGGCGACGCGCGAGGCCAGCTCGGCGGTGCCGCCCTGATTCTGGGGGATGCGTCCGGTGTAGTGCACCTCTCCGACGAGCTTCCAGCGTTCGCGCGGACCGAGCTCGAGGCGGCCGTCGATCTGGGAGACGGCGATGCCGACGACGTTCTTGTTGTTGACGTCGCGCTTGGCCTCGGTGACCGTGCGGGCCGCGGTCAGCCGGAGCAGGGGATGCGGACGCCAACGCAGGCTGAGCTCGTAGCCCCGGATCGTCGAAGAGCCGATGTTGACGGGCGCGATCACGCTCGTGCTGACGAGCGTGAAGGCGATCGAATCGTCGACCTCCCCGGCGAACCAGGTGGCTTCGATCTCGCCGTCGAGCCAGGGGCTATCGAAAGGACTCTCGAGGATCGACCCCAGCTCGAAGTTCCAGGCCTCTTCCGGGTCGAGGTCTTCGTTGCCGCGCTCGAATCCCTTGTCCGGCAGATAGAGCTCCTGGAAGGACGGGATCCGGTAGCTGCGAGAGACCGAGCCCTTGAGCAGCACCCAATCGAGCGGACGACCCTCGACGAAGAGGCCAGGAATCCACTCCTCGTCGGTCCCCGAATAACGCTCGAAACGCAGCGATGGCGAGATCACCAGGCGCTCGTCGAACCATTTCGAGGACAGCTCCACCCGGAGCGCCACGCCGGCGCGGGATTTCGACCTGGCCTCGTTCGACTCGCGGCGATCGAAGCGTCCCTCCGCCAGGAAAGAGAACGCGTGCATCGCGCCGAGCCCGGCGACCTCGAAGGACGCGCTCGACTGTGCGCTCAGGGTGTGGACGGCGGTCTCGACATCGATCGGGTCGGGGAGGCCGGGGACCGGCTCGGAATCCTCGAAGTCGTTGCCTTCGAAGCGATGCGCGATCGTCGCGCCGAGCTGGCCGTCGCGCTGCGGCCAGATCGGGTACTCGAAGGCGGTGCTCGAGAGCAGGGAGAGGTTCTTTTCCTTGGCTTCGAGCCGCGGATCGGATTCGAGGCCGGGATTGCCGCGATCGAGGTAGCTGGCCAGCTGGCTCACGCGCAGGCTTCCCTGTCCGATCGAGCGGCCGACCTGCATCAGCGTCGTGTGTCGATCCGCCTGGTTGTTCTCCCGAGTCTCGATCGGCGACGATCCGCCCGCCAGATCATTGCGCTGGCGCTGGTACTCGAAGTCGCCCTCGGTATGAAAGCCGCAGTAGGCGAGGGAGAGGCTCCATTCCTTCAAGCGACGGGCATGCCGCAGGCTGCCTTCGACGGACTCGAAGTTCCCGGCCGAGAGCCGCACGCGGGACTCCGGCTTCTCGGGAGCCGGCCGCGAAACGAGGTTCACGACGCCGCCGATCGCCCCGGACCCCGATCGCGCGGCCCCCGCGCCCCGCGTGACCTGGATCTCGTCCAGCACGTCGAGACAGATCGTCGAGAGATCGCCCCGCCCGGTCAGCGACGAGTCGAGGCGCACGCCGTCGAGCAGGACCGGGACCTGCTGGGGTGTCGAGCCTCGGATCGAGATCTCGAAGCGCTCGCCCACGCCGCCGAATCGCCGGACCTGCACCCCCGGCACCTCCGCCAGCAGATCATCGATCTGCGCGCCCTCGATCAGCCCGCTGTCCACATCGATGCGCGTCGTGGTCGCGCCCGCCAAGACATCCATGTCCGGTCGCGCCTCCCCGACGACGAGCATCTCCTCGACGGCGTCATCGAAGCCATCCGATTCGTCTTGCGTCCCCTCGTCCGCAGCGCTCCACGCCTGGGAGGCCAGGAGCGCCGAGGAGAGGAGGGCGACAGCGACGACGCGCGACGGACCGGGAATCCCGACGCGTTCTGCCATGCGCGACCGGCGCATCGATTGCTTTCGCCTAACGCTTCGCGCTTCGCCGGCGGCCGAGGCCAGCCAGTCCCAGACCGAGAAGCAGACCGGATCCCGGCTCGGGTATCGTCGTCAGGTTGTCGATCGCGAAATACGTCGGCGTATTCAGCCCGAAGACCCCGACGTCGCTCGACTCGAAGCGGAACGCGAGCTCGCGGACCTCGCCGAGCCCCGAAAGGTCGAGATAGGTCCAATCGTCGAGGATGTAATCGAGTGCATCGTCGGCGAAGCGGTAGTCCGCGAGCATCAGCTCGATGACGCCCGTCGACTGACCGGTGTCGTCGAGACCCTCGATCAGCAGCCGGAAGAAGTCGGCCTCGTCGCCGCTCGCGCCACCGAACTGCTTCGAGAAGGAGTCGCCGTTGCGCATCGAGAGGGCCGCGTACGTCGTATTCGTGAACTCGGCGCCGAGCACCGTCTGCGCGCGGGGGAGCACGATGCTGCCGGAGTCGTAGTAGATGCCGTAGGCCGCGCTGCCGCCGGCGCCGGCTCCGGGGATGGCGCTGAACTGATTGCCGAATCCGGGGGTCGTGTTGTCCGTGATCGTCGAGGCCGCAAAGCCGGAGAACCCGTCGTAGGAAGGGAAGTAGACGTTCTCGAAGAAGACTCCGGCGCTCGTGAAGCCCCCGGCAAGGCCCGCTCCGTTCTCGTAGGACTCGGTGCCTAGACCCAGGTCTTCGAAGGTGGCGGTCGCGGCGGCGACGGGGCCGGCGGCTGCCAGGGCCGAGACGGCGAGCACGGCCGCCCCGCGAGCGATCCCGGCCCTCGACCGCCTGGACCGCTTCGGCCAGCCGCTCGCCATCCCGAGCAACGCGAAGAGACCCACCACGAGGCCCGTCCGCTGACTCGGCTCCGGCACGTGCAGTACGCCGACTGCTTGCAGGTCGAATCCTCCGACACTGAAAGGCGTCGGGTAGGGGTCGAAGATGGCGCGCCCGACGGCGTCGACCGTCGAGCCATCCCCGATCACGTCGATCACGCGGACGTAGCGAATGTCCATGAGGTCGACCGTGCCCGCCTGGACGAGGGGGTCGACGGCCAGGTCGGCCAGATCGAAGCCCGTACCGAGGGGCGCGGGATGGCGCCCGGCCAGGCCCGCATAGTCGGTGGGGTCGAGGGTGGCGTAGGAGTCGACGGGGAACGGGTTCAGGGCATCGACTTCGAAGCGCGCGAAGTCGACTCCGTTGCTCGCCACCTCGACGAAGGCGAGCTCGGCGAAGAGATCGAAGACCTCGAAGAAGGCGTTTTCGAAGACCGCGAAGTCATCGTCGGGGCCGTTGCTGATGCCGCTCTCGAGATAGAGAGTGATCGAGCCACCGTCGCCCAACGACAGGGTGTCGGTCGACAGGCTCGACGAGGGGCCGACCACGTACTCGGCAAGGCCATGCGAAGCCATGGCGCCTCCGGGGTCGGCGATGTCCACGGGGCCCCGGATGATCTCATCGACGGCGGTGACCCACGCGACCATGGTGCCGGGCGCGTGGCCCGGGTCGGTGAAGGGGCCGGCCAGCGCAGGCAGGCTCGTGAGGGCGCAAAGGGCGCAGAGGGCGAGGGTGAGCCAGGAGGGTCGGAGACACCCTGGCGGACTCCCGGTGACACGAAGTGGCATGCAGACTCCTCGAGACGTCGATTCCGGACGTCCCAGCGTCGGCCCGGCTGGGCCGACCGTTCGAGGACGGCATGCGGCGTCGCTTCACGAGGATCTGGGTGGCAGGAGGTTCGGGATCGGGGTGTCTTTGGCTCGT
Organism: uncultured delta proteobacterium; assembly: GCA_963698485.1. Lineage (GTDB taxonomy): Bacteria > Myxococcota_A > UBA9160 > UBA9160 > UBA4427 > UBA4427. The sequence continues at coordinate 185,190 of CAVORA010000029.1, forward strand.
CGGCGATCGCCCGGAGGGCCCCGGCTCGATCCGCCTTGCGGGACGTCTTCGCGCTCGTCGGGTCCGGACCGCCTCTGGGCTCAGGATCGTTCAGGCGGGAACGGTCCCACCTGCCGGCCGGCTGCTGCCGGTCGTCGCACCGCCTGCGCGGGTGCGCAGTCGATTCGATCCATGCTTGCCTGCGGAACACGGACGCTCAGGGCGCAGCGTTCTGGCACCCCATCCGATTCGCCCCACGCCCTCTGTCCCCGAGAGTCGTAGCGCCGCTAGAGGGTCGGTCTTCTGGCTTCCGGATCATCCGATGCTGCACGCCTTCCCAACCCGGATGGGTCAGTGGCTTCCTTCTCGGAATGTGCAGATCGTCCCCGGTTACAGCGACGGGCTCGCGCCGGATTCACACCGGCTTCCCGCAGGTCCATCGCGCTCCTGGCTCGCTTCGTCTCGTCGGCTCGAAGGCGCCGTTTGCGCTCTTTCCCAGCCCGCCGACCCCGGGTCACTCGACTCGTGATCGGCAGAACACCCTCCACCGTCGGTGGAGCTACCCGAGTAGCCCAGCGCTCGTGCGTACGCAACTAACTCCGCAGCTCTCTTCGCAGTGCGCAGGAAAATGCGGTGCAGAGCTCTTCTTCGCGCCTCGCGCCTTTTCGCGAAAGCTCAATGTAACCGGGCGTTTGCCGAAAGGAACGCTGATGGCACAGGGCTTGCGATTCCCCGAAGAGACGGCGGACGCAGGTCCGGCCTCTGGAGGTGGCGATGCATCGCGAGGACGACACAAGAAGACGGCGCTCCAGCCGACGATCCGGGGGCTTCACCCTGATCGAGGCGGCGATCGTGATCACGATCATCGGGGTGGTGTCCGCGATGACGCTCCCGAACGTCAGTCGCTATCTCGAGGCAGGGCGGACGCGAGCGGCCGCCCGCTCGGTGGCCGACGCCTTCCATGTCGCCCGTGCGCAGGCCATTCGCACGGGCAACAACCATCTCGTCTTCTTCGCGATCGGCGGGGCGGGCGATACCGCGGGCAACACACTCGCGAAGCGCAATGGCGAGGCCGTTCCGATCCTCGTGCTCAACGACGGGGCGCCGGGGTCCGCGAACCAGAATTGCGTGATCGATGCCAGTGAAGAGCTGATCACCTTCAACGCGCAGGAGGGAGTCGGCTGGGGAGCGAACGCGCCGACGAGTGGACAGACCCCGCCCGATGAGCTGCTGCCGAGCATCCCCGCCTCGGGCTCGAGCTTCCAGCCTCCGAATAGCACGATCCTCACGCCACCCGTGACCTGGGTGCAGTTCCGCCCCGATGGCGTCCCAGTGGCCGTCGACGCGGCCTGCAACCCGGGCCAGCTCGGGTCCGGCGGCGGCACGATCTATCTGTGGTCCGCCAACCGCGACTTCGCGATCACGCTGTCTCCGCTCGGCGGAGTGCGTGTGCATCAATGGAATGAGTCCTCGGGAGGGTGGTCTTCATGAGATCTGTCGAGAATCGGAGTCGATGTTCGGCGCGCCGCCGCGGCGGCGTGACCCTGGTCGAGATCATGGTTGCGATGGTGGTCCTGTCCTTCGGCCTGCTCGGAGTCGCCGCCCTGCAGGTGCGTGCGATCACCGAGGGGAGCGGCGGGCAGCACCTGTCGAATGCGAGTGCGATCGCCCGCAACCGGATCGAAGAGCTGAGCCGCGTGGCCTGGGATGCCGCGGATCTGAACAACAGTGCGGGTGCCTGGAGTGCCGCGACCAACGTCACGGCGCAGGACCAGACCTACGCGCGATCAGAACGCATCACCTGGGACAACGCACTCGCTGCCGGACGTCACGATCAAGACGATCGAGGTGCGCGTGAACTGGGACGACACGAAACGACAGAACCGGCAGGTGCTGCTCACCGGCGCGCGGCTTCGGGAGGTGGACGAATGAGCCGGCGAAGTCGAACGAGTCGAGCGGGCTTTACCCTGATCGAGCTGATGCTCGCGGTCAGCATGCTCTCGATCGTGATCTACATGACCCTCGACAGCCTGACGCGGCAGCAGAAGACATCGATCACGACCGAACAGATCGTCGAGGTCCAGCAGAACGTCCGGGCCCTGGCCTCGCTGCTCGAACGGGAGATCCGCATGGCGGGCTTCATGGTCCCGAATGCGGTGGGTGTCTGCGGCGTCGACTCGACGACCGGTCCCGACCAGCTCTTCGTCTCCGAGACCGAGATGATCGTGCCGGACGACGAGCGATCCGGCGATCTCGGGTCGCGCGTGTCGAATTGGGATCGCACCTGGACCGCGAGTGCGGCGAACCATTCGCTGACCGTCGATTCGACGGACCTCGACGACGACGGCGTCTATTTCTACGACAACGACGGGGACGGCACGCCGGAGGCCGACTTCCGGGTCGGCGCCGGCTTCATCCTCGCCGACATCAGCAATCCTCAGCGCGGCACGGTCTGCGGGACGGTGAGCGCGGCGGGCAATAGTGGCGTAACGGTCCAGATCCGAGCGGGCCAGCTCGATGCGCTCGTAGCGACCGATGCAGAGGAAGAGATCGTGATCGTGCCCGCGGCGCACTACGCGATCAACCCCGCGGCGACCACGGGACGCCTCGAGCGAAACGGCGACCTGCTCGCGCACGGGATCGATGATTTCCAGGTCTCGTATTTCTACGACATGGACGACGACGGCGTGATCGATTCGGCCGCGGCCGAGAACCCCGGCGTGAACACGACGACCTTCGATCCGTCCGACTGGCCCAACGACCTGCTGAAGGAAGTGCGCTTCTCGGTCGTCGTCCGGACGCGAGCGAATGATCCCAACTACGACGACGGCAGCTTCCTGCGCTTCGAGAACCGCGTGGCGCCGTCACCGGCGGTCAACGACGGCTTCAGGCGACGTGTGATCGTGGCGGCCGTCCGACCTCGCAACATCGGCAACTCGGGGAGCATCTGATGCAGAAGCAACGAAACCACTCCATGGATCGAAATCGGGATCACCGCCGCGAGAGCGGCGTCGCCTTGATGTTGTCGGTCCTGCTGCTGATCGCCGTGTCGGGGCTCGCGCTCTCGACGATGCAGACCGCCGCCAGCGACGGCACGGTCGCGGGCTTCCAGAATCAGGAGCAGATCGCCTTCTATGCGGCGGAGGCCGGCATTGCCGATGCGCGCGCCGTGATCCGGACGATGGGAGAGCGGACCCAGGTTCCGGCCTATCCCGCGGAGTTCCCGAACCAGGCGGCTCCGGTTGCGCTGTCTCAGTCGAGCGAGTTCGTTGGCGGGACCCGGCCGCGGTACTACGCCGATCCTGCGCCGCCGATCGCCGCGCCGATCATGTACGTCGGCGAGGGCACGCAATGCACCGACGGCTGCAACATGACCATCGGCGGCCTCAAGTACAACCACACGAAGTGGCAGATCAACGTCGTGGGCGAGTCGCCTTCCGGCGATCAGAAGCGACTCGAAGTGGTCGCGACGCGGCTGCTGGCCGTCGGCTACTAGCGGCAGCGTCCCGCCCCGCGGCGGGAGGCGCAAGGTCGCTCGTACGTCTCACGAGAACCCGAGAGGGTGGAGATCCATATGAACAGCAAGAGCTCTTCGATCCGTTCCGTCAGCCTGATGACGATCGTCTTCGTGCTCGCCTTCGCGCTCCCGAGCGTTGCAGGCGACGAGGACATCTTCTCCGCTCAGGTGCCGCCGAACGTCCTGCTGATGATCGACAACTCGGGATCGATGAACGCGGTCATGGAGCATCCCTCCTTCGACTCGCAGACCTTCGCCTACACCTGCGACATCATGCCGACGATCGGGACCGGGACCATCACGCTCTACGACGAGCTCGGTCAAGCGACGCGGCGCGTCTGTGCTTCTTCGGGCTGTCGCCTCGAGGTCCATTCTTCGGATAGTGGATGGGTGGCCACCTCCAACCCGACGCGATCATCCCCGGAACGGCTACGTCACGCGTCGATTCTGCGGGCAGACCCGTAAGCTCTATACCGACGGCCTGAACGAAGATTACGGGAACCGGACCCTGGTACTACTCGGAGTACGCCGAGTGGCTCTACTCGATCGACGATTCCGATACGGCGACCTTGATCGGTCCGCCCGGAGAGCAGAAGACCGCGCCCGCGATCCTCGCGGAGATCGATCTGGGCAACAACGGACAGAACTACATCACGGGCGATCGTTTCGGCAAGTTCCAGATCACGCGGATCACGGCCGCTCGCGACATCGCTCGGGACGTCATCTACCAGACCAACAGCGACTGTCCCGCCTATCCTCGGCGACTGCGGCGTCTACGAGGACCGCGTCCGCTTCGGCGTCGCGCAGTTCCACCGAAGCTCCCACGGCGGCTTCGTTCGCGCCGAGATCGACGAGTACAGCACGTAATCGGACGCGCCCTCAACAGCGCGATCGACGCACTCGACGCGCAGACGGGCACGCCGCTCGGCGAGACGCTCTTCAAGCTCTACACCTACTTCATGCCGCGAAATCCGGCGGCGCAGCCCGTCGGCGCGAACTCGACGCAGTTCCCGGCCTACACCTACAACATGTGGAACGGCGACTACACGTCGACCGTCGGCAACTGGCCCGACGATCCGGTGCTTCAGCCCTGCCAGAAGAACTTCGTCATCATGGTGACGGACGGTGAGCCGACGAGCGACAACTTCGCGACCAGTGGATCCAACACGCAGGGCTTCTCGAACTTCACGGGCCTGATCGGGCGACTACGCGCCCGACGCCGTGGGCGACCCCGACATCGGCACCGACTCCACGCCCGAGGTGGGCAACCCGCCCTGGGGCAGCAGTGCCGGCGCGGGCTACCTCGACGACATCGCGCGCTTCATGCAGCTGAACGACTGCCGCCCGGATCACGCCGGCGACCAGATCGTCGACGTCTACACGGTCGGCTTCGGAACGCTCGGGCCCGTCAACTCGCTGCTCAGGAAGACGGCGGAGGAGGGGAACGGACTCTTCTTCTCTGGCAACCAGGCGGAGACGCTGACCCGCGCGCTGGTGAGCTCGGTGCAGGACATCATCTCGAAGTCCCAGGGCTTCTCGGCAGCGACGGTGCCGGCCGCCCGGACCTCGGCTGGCGGCAAGCTCTACACGACGCTCTTTCAGCCGACCAGCGTTCGACCCTTCTGGCCCGGCAAGCTCCGCAGCTATCAAATCACGGCCGCGGGTGAGATTCTCGACCGCAACGGCGCGTGCGCGCTGACGAACCTTGCCGATCCGAGCATCTGTCAGGCCGGCACCTTTCTCGCCGAAAACGTCGCGCCGCCGCATTGGAATGCCTCGAAGGTGATGCCCGGCGCCAATGGCCGGAACCTGCGGGTCTCCTTGGCGGGATCGACCACCCAGATCATCCAGGACTTCGATCACACGGTGAGTGCGGCCGATCTCGGAGGGGTAGCGTCGCTGGGCACTCTGAGTCTGTACCCGCCTTCGCCGAACGTCACCTCCGATTCCGATCTCGACGAGGCCGTGGTCTCCTTCGTCGCCGGCTGCACCTGGGGAACGGGGCTTTCGGCAGGCGGTGGCGACGACTTCCAGGGTTGTGTCGATCGTACCCGCGTCGAGGGCGGCACCACGCAGCCCGATCGGCTGGGGGACATCTTCCATTCGAATCCGGTCGTCGTCGGGCCCCCGAACAGCTTCATCGAAGAGATCAGCTACGGCCAGTTCGCTTCGACGACCGCACTGGCCCAGCGAGATCGGGTCATCATCGTGGGCGCCAACGACGGATTCCTTCATGGATTCAACGCAGGCAACTATCAGGTGCTGACCGGCGGATACGATGCCGGAACGGGCGTCGAAGTCTTCGGCTTCATGCCCTGGTCCGCGCGAGCGACCATCGCCAATCTGGCCAAGGATGATGCGACCGCCCATCCGCTGAATGTCGACGGCTCGCCCTCCGTGGCGGACGTCTGGATCGACAGCAATACGGATGTCGACGACGCGAAGACGGCGGCTGAGTGGAAGACCGTCTTGATCACCGGAATGCGGGAAGGCGGCGAGCAGTATCTCGCCCTCGACGTCACGAATCCGGCCGCGGCGGGCTACCCCGGGTATCTCTGGGAGTTCCCGCTCGAGAGCGATACCGCATGGAGAACGCGGATCGGTCAGACCTGGTCCCAGCCCGTGATCACGCGAATCAAGCTCGAGCGGTCGAACGGGGACATCGAAGAGGTGTGGGTCGCCGTCGTGGGCTTCGGCTATGACGCGAGCTCGGACCCCAACGATGCGGCGCTCTACAGCGCGGCCAGCCTGAAGGGCCGCGGGATCATGATGATCGAGGTGGAGACGGGACGTCCGATCGCGGTCCGACAATTCGGGACGGGCACGGGCGAGGTCGCCGACATGCTCTACGCGATTCCGTCGGCACCCGGCGTGCTCGACTACAACCAGGACGGGTTCGCCGACTTGATCTATGTCGGCGACCTGGGCGGCAACATCTGGAAATGGGTGGTACGGGATCCCGGCACGGCGGACCCCACCTCCGCTCAGCTCTATCAGCCGAACTGGTCGTTCCGGAAATTCTTCTCGGACGATCCAACGCGGGCGGCCTCGGGCGTTCACGCCCGGAGCTTCTTCTACGCTCCGGCAGCGACGATCGTCAACAGCATCCTGCACCTCGGCCTGGGGACCGGCGAGCGTACGGATCTGAACTGCACGAGCACCCTGCGCGGCTGCACGCTCGGCAATCGCTACTACGTGCTCAAGGATCGGGACGTCTGGGACGCCGGTACGCTCTCCACGATCGACGGTCGAACCTATCCGACGGGCGAGCTGACCGACGTGACTCCCGATGAAGCGGATTGTCCAGGCGTACAGCCCAGAGGCTTCTTCTTCGAGGTCGCGGACGGCGAGAAGTTCGTCACGAACAGTGAGGTCTTCAACGCGTTCTTCTTCGCATCGACCTTCACGCCGGATCTGACGAATCTCTGCGAGCCGGCCGGTCGGTCGAGTCTCTTCGGTCTGTTGGCCCGATGCGGTCAGGGCTTCTTCGGGCCGCCCAGTCCGACGAGTCCGATCGCGGGGACCGATCGGAATCTGGATCTCGGTCAGGGCATGCCAACGGACGCACGACTCTCGATCGCCCCCGGAGACGGTGGCAATCGCCTGATCATCAGCAAGCAGGACGGCGAGCTCATCAACATCGACAGCGGGGCCTCGGAATCCGAGCACGGGACCCTCTACTGGCGAGAGCTCGATTGATCCCGAATTTCAAAGGAGAACATCGAATGAGGAATGCAATCGAGCGTCGACGCACGGGGCTCGCCGGTCTGGCACTGCTGGTCTGTCTGCTGCTGCCCGTGACGGGGTCGACCCAGGGAACACCGGCCGGGCGGGCTGGCGCGGTCCAGGACCTGGTCGAGGCAGTCGACGTGGGAGCGGGCACGATCGTGCTCGGTGCGGAGACTTTCTCGGTCGGCACGCGGTCCCGGCTGCTCGACGCGGGGGGCCGCCCGATCGGATTGAGCGCTCTGAATGCCGCGGGAGCGGGCGTCGACGGAGACATCGTCGAGTTCATCGCTACCAGCAAGCGGAAGGGGGGGCTTCGGATGATTCGGACGCTCCAGGTGGTCGAGGGCGACTACGAATAATAGTCGTGCGAGGTCCGTGCGAAGCACAGTCGATCGGAGCAATCGATCGCGGCGAGGGGAATGATGGCAATCGAGAATCTTCTTGGAAGGGGTGGAGTCCGGATCGGCCTGTTGGTCGCCGCACTCGCGGCGACCGGAATGACCGGATGCGGCAGCGACGAAGGGAGCGTGAGGGAGGTGCCCTCGATGCTGTCGAAGTCACCGCCCCGCGCCGGTTCCGGAAGCGCTGGCGCGGTCGTCGAAGACGGGTCGAATCATCGGCCCGTTGTCCAGAACGTCGAGCTCAGCCCGCCCAGGCCCGCGCCGGGACGGTCGGTCCGCGCGATCGCGACGGCCTCCGACGAGGACGGAGATGCGACGCGGCTGGCCTTCGTCTGGAGGACTGCGCAAGGGCGCAAGCTTGGAGAGGGGCGCAGCTTCGATACGACGGGCCTCGAGGAAGGTGAGCGGCTCGAGGTCGTGGTGACAGCGACCGATGGGGCAGTCCAGAGCGTGCCCTTCGTCCATGAATTCCAGCTCGCGGAATCCTCGGTCGAGATCGCGCTCGTTGCGATCGACGCCTCCGAGGGCACGAAGCCCGGCTCGATCCTCGAGGCCGTGGTCGAATCGACGAACGAGTCGATCGGCGGGTATGACGTCGTCTACGAGTGGAAGGTCGATGGCGAGGTCGTCGGCCAGGAAGACGAGCTGGACACGACGTCCTTGTCGCCGGGGAACGTGGTCGTTCTCGAGGCGCGTCTCGCCTTCGATGATCATTCGACACGGCCTGTCCGCTCGAGTCCGGTCGTGCTCAGCCAGGGCGAGGCTCCGAGAATCCTCTCGACTCCCGAAGCGGGCATCGAGGGCGGAGTCTTCCGCTACCAGGTTCGCGCGACGAGCCCCGAGCCGGGTGCTCGGATCGAGTACGAGCTTCTCGAGGGACCCGACGGGATGACCGTCGATGCCGCGAATGGTCTCGTGACCTGGCGTCCGAAGGAGGAACAGCGCGGCGCCTACAAGATCGAGGTGGCCGCTCGGGACCAATGGGGCGCGGCGAACGCGCAGTCCTTCCGGATCCAGGTCGATGCTCCGACTGCACCACCGGCCAGTGCGCGTTAGGCGCTCGCGCTCCTTCGCTTCGAGCAGGACGCTCTAGTCCCCGGCACGCGGCGAGAGGGCCTGCTCGACGGCCCGCTCCAGACGGCCGACGTATCCGGACCCGAAGAGGCATACGTGCACCAGCAGCGGATAGACCTGGTAGAGCGCGACGCGATCGCGTGCGCCGGGCGAGAGCGGATTCGCGGATTCGTAGGCCTCGAACACTCCCTCTCCGAAGCCGCCGAAGAGCCTCATCATGGCGAGATCGACCTCCCGGTGGCCGCCATAACAAGCCGGGTCGATCAGGCAGGGCAGGCCACGCTCGTCGGGCAGGACGTTGCCGGACCAGAGATCCCCGTGCAGGCGCGCGGCCTCCTCTTCCTCGCCCACCAGGTCGGTCATCCGCTCGATCATCCGCTCGAGGGCACGCTCGAGCGGAGCCGGGAGGAGCGCCTCGTTCGACGCGCGTCGCTGCATCGGCGCGATGCGGCGCCTCGCGTAGAACTCGGCCCAGCCGCCTCGTCCCTCATGGGTTCGCGTATTGACCTGGGGCAGGCGTCCGATCCAGTTGTCCTCCGCCAGACCGAAGACGCCGGGCGAGGCGGCGTGGAGCTGCGCGAGGCCTTCGCCAAGCCGCCGGTCGTAGGCGGGGGCGGGTGCTTCGCTCTCGATCCATTCCAGCGCTAGCCAATCGCGGCCGTGCGCGAGCGGTCGGGCGACTCGGATGGACGCGCCGGCCGCCGCCAGCCATTCGAGCCCTGAGGCCTCGCGGGCGGCCAGATCGCCCGGCGCGTCGCGATAATGCTTCACGAAGAGCCTGGCCCCCGAGTCGAGCTGGACTCGAAAGCTCTCGCCGATATCGCCCCCACCCAGTGGGGTCACCGAGACGAGATGCTCCCCGGTCATGGATTCCAGCGCCGACCGCCAGCAGCCGGTCTGCGAGTGGCTCATCGCTCCCAGTCTCGTTGGATCCGCTGGATCAGCCCGAGGCAGGCCGCCTCGCACAGGTCGAGGACCTCTTCGAATCCGGCGTCCCCCGCGTAGTAGGGATCGGGTACCTCGGCGCCACGGGCGGCGAGGGCATCGAAGTCGCGAAGCAGGCGGAGATGTCCCGCAAAGTCGGTCCCGGCGCGCAGCGCCTCGAGGTGCGCGAGGTTCTCGCGATCCATCGCGAGCACGTAGTCGTGACGCGCGAAATCGTCGACGGTGAATTGGCGAGCGCGACTATCGAGGGCAATGCCGCGGCGCCGGGCGGCCTCCCGGGAGCGGCGGTCGGGGCGCTCACCGACGTGGTAGGCGGCGGTCCCGGCACTGTCGACCTCGATCCGACCCGAAAGGTCGTGGCGTGCCACCAGGCTCTTCATCACGCCCTCCGCCGTCGGTGAACGGCAGATGTTTCCGAGACACACGAAGCACACGCGAGCACGTTCGAGAAGCATCGATCTCTCCGGGTACAACCCTAGCAATCCTGCTCAATAGTTGACCCGATCGCATCAGCCCCCGTCCGGCCGATAAGCCCAGAGCGGCCTGCTCTTTCGAGAGGGGCCGCACGGGCGGACCAGAACGGAATCGATTCAGGGGCATCATGAATCTCTGCTTTGCCATTGCGGGAACGACCCTGACGCTGATCCTGCTCTCCTCGTGGCGAGTCTGGTCGACGCAGATCGGTCGCAGCTTCCTGGCCTTCATCGTCAGTTCGGATCTCTGGGTGGTCGCGCGGTTGGCCTCGGCGAACCTTCCGCTCGGCGGAGGCGGCGGGAACCGTGTCTCGCTGGCTTTCGCGCTGATTGCCTGCGCGAGCGTGGCCCGGCTCGTGTCGCAGGCGTTGAGCGAGTCCGAGCGGCTGCCCTGGCGAGTCGAGGCGCTGATCTGGCTTCCCACGTGTGGTGTCTGGCTCGTGGACGATCCACTCGTCACGTTGCTATGGGCGAGCCTGGTCTTCGCCTCGTCGGGCGTGCGGATGGCGGGTCTCCCGATGCGAAGCTGGGACGGATTCCGCGGGGCGCTCTATGCGATCACTGCCTCGATGACCCTGCTCGGCCTGCTTCCGATCGCCTCGATCGCGGGCCTGCCGTCCGGGGTGATGGGCGTGGCCATGCCCCTGGCGGTCGTGGGCGTCGGCGTCTCGCTCGTGTACGGGCTGCCGCGACTCGGGCTGCTCTCGTCGGATCGGGTTCAGCACAGTCGCGTCATCCAGGCGATGAGCGATGGGGTTCTGATCGTCGACATGAATGGGAGGCTCGTCGACTTCAACCAGGCGGCTGCGGAAATCCTCGAGCTCGACGAAGGCTCCCACGCCATCCGGCCGCTGGATGAGGCCTTGAGTGGACATCCCGACCTGATCGAGCTGCTGTCGGGTGCGATCGATGGTCGGAGTCTCTATTCGCCCGAGTCCATGCGGCGGAAGGGGGAGGACCGCACCTTCGACATCCAGCTGAGCGCGCTCTTCGACTCCGCGGGCTCGATCCAGAGTCGCGTCGTCGTGTTGCGTGACATCTCCGATCGCGTCGGTATCGAGCGGGAGAACCGGCGTCAGGCGCGTTATGTCAGGCTGGTGCACGAGGTTTCGGCCACTGTCCACGAGGCCGACACGATCGACGCGGGACTCGAGGCGGCGCTCGCGCTCGTCGCGCAGACGATGGATCTGCCGCTCGGACAGTTCCTGCGCTCGAGCGGCGGCGGCGACGAAGAAGAAGACGAAGGCCAGCTGCAGGCCTCCGGTATCGTGTATTGCGGACCGGACCTGGAGGAGATTCTCGCGAACGCCGCGGGTGCATCGGACCCGACGTCGTACCGGGCTTCCCTGCAGCTACCCGTGGGCTCGTTCACGTCGGCCGACATGCGCGTCGCCGATCCGCGTGGGGTGCTGTGGTGGAAGGAGCTCGGCTTCGAGCCCGCACTCTCCGTTCCCGTGCTGATCGGCGCCCGGCTCTATGGCATGTTCGAGTTCTTCTCGGCAGATCCCGTCGATGTGGAAGACGCCACGACTGACATGCTCGAGCACGTGGGAGAGCTCGTTGGCCGTGCCGTCGAGCGTAAGCTGGCCGAAGAGAAGATCCGTCGCATGGCCTTTCGGGACGATCTCACGGGTCTGCCCAATCGCCAGCGCTTTCATCATCTGCTGCGTGGCGCCGTAGCCCTCGCGTCTCGGTCGAACCGCCGGATGGCCCTGCTGTTTCTCGATCTCGACGGCTTCAAGAAGGTCAACGACACCCTCGGTCACGAGGTCGGTGATCATCTGCTCGCCGAGGTCGCCACCCGCTTCGCTCGGGTCGTGCGCGTGAGCGATCATCTCGGGCGTCAGATGAGCGATGCGCCCGAATCGGCGGTCTCGAGACTCGGAGGCGACGAGTTCACCGTCCTGCTCACCGAGATCAACAAGCCGGCGGATGCCGCGCTCGTCGCGGGTCGGCTGGTGGCGACGCTCGACGCACCGATCGTATTGGCAGGGCAGGAGCTCTTCATGAGCACGTCGATCGGAATCGCGGTCTTCCCCGACGACGGCGAGGATTCGGAGGCGCTGCTCCGGAACGCCGACGCGGCCATGTACTTCGCGAAGGGCCGGGGGCGCAACGGCTATCAATTCTACTCCGAGGAGATGAACCGAACGCGCTCATCGCAGATCGAGATCGAGTCCAAGCTGCGTGGGGCGCTCGAGCGGGACGAGTTCGAGCTCTATTACCAGCCGATCCTGGATGCGGAGAGCGGTGAGGTCGTGGCCGCCGAAGCGCTGCTTCGATGGATCGACGGCGATCGCGGCTTCATCCCACCGGACGAGTTCGTGCCCGTCGCCGAAGAGACCGGGTTGATCGTGCCGATCGGTCAATGGGTATTTCGAACGGCCTGTGAGCAGGCGCAGCGCTGGCGTGACGAGGTCGGGCGATCGATCCGAATCGGCGTCAACGTTTCAGGGCATCAGATCCGGGAGCCCGGGATGCTCGAGATGGTCCGGAATGCGGTCGAGCAGACGGGGGTCGATCCCGAGCAGGTCGAGCTCGAGCTGACCGAGTCGACGATCATGCAGGACGACAAGCTGACCGTTCACACCCTGCGTGCGCTGCGCGAGATGGGAATCGGACTCTCGCTCGACGACTTCGGAACCGGCTATTCCTCGCTGTCGTACCTGCGTCGCTTCACGATCGACCGGGTCAAGATCGACCGCTCCTTCGTGGCGGAGCTGACGGAGAATCCGGACGACGCGGCGCTCACGGCCGCGATCATCGCCATGGCTCACGGTCTGCGCCTGAAGGTCGTCGCCGAAGGCGTGGAGACGGCTGCTCAGGCCTTGTTCCTTCGGCAGCGATCCTGCGACGAGCTGCAGGGCTACCTCTTCGGTCGTCCGTGTCCAGCCGACGAATTCGTCGACCGCCTTCGCGCGCGCCCGATTGCGATCGACGAAACGCTCAAGGACGACGTCGACGACGGCTGAAAGCGGTCGGCGCTCCGGCTATGCTCGGCGATCCGGCAAGTGGCCGGCCGAGCGAGGGCGACCTTGGATCCCGACCGACAGACCGACCGCGCAGCGAGTGACCCCGACGGGCTCGCTTCCCGAGAGACCGGGCGCGGGATCCGGGGAGGCGGCCGTTCGGAGCGAGCGACGTTGCCTCGAACGCTGGTGATCACGCGACCGGATGATTGGCATCTTCATCTCCGGGACGGCGCGATGCTCGCGCGTGTCCTGCCGCAGACGGCGCGCTGCTTCCGGCGGGCTGTCGTGATGCCGAACCTCGACCCACCGGTGGCGACTGTCGATCGGGCCCTGGCCTATGCCGAGCGTATCCGCGGGGCGCTTCCCGATGACTCGGATTTCGAGCCGCTGATGACCCTCTATCTGACCGACGCGCTGACGGTCGACGAGGTCGCCAAAGCCGCGGCCTCGAAGGACGTGGTCGCTATCAAGCTCTATCCGAAGGGGGCGACCACCAACTCGGCGCAGGGCATCACCGGTCTCGAAGGACTGTGGCCGGTTCTCGAAGCCCTCGAGCGCCATGGGCTGCCGCTGCTCGTGCACGGAGAGTCGACCTCTCCCGAGACCGACGTCTTCGATCGGGAGCTGCAATTCCTGGAAGAGACGCTCGCGCCTTTGGTCGATCGCTTCCAAGGGCTTCGCATCGTGTTCGAACACATCACGACGGCGGACGCGGTGGCTTTCGTCGAGAGCGCGCCGGATCGGATTGCGGCGACCATCACGCCGCATCATCTCATGCTCAATCGAAACGCTCTCTTCGAGGGCGGCTTGAGGCCGCATCATTACTGCTTGCCCGTGCTGAAGCGGGAGCGGGATCGGCGGGAGCTTCTGCGGGCTGCGACCTCGGGACATCCCCGCTTCTTTCTCGGGACTGATAGCGCCCCCCACGAACGCGCAGCCAAGGAGTCGGCCTGCGGGTGCGCTGGCATCTACAGCGCGCCGGTCGCGATCGAGGCCTATGCCGAAGCCTTCGCGCAGGCGGGCGCCCTCGATCGACTGGAGGGCTTCGCGAGCCAGCACGGACCGGATTTCTATCGCCTGCCGCGCAACACCGACTCGATTCGACTCGAGCAGGTCGAGTGGACGGGGCCCGAGCGGGAGGGCGAAGGAGCCGAAGCGGTCGAGGTCTTCTGGGCCGGCCAGCCGCTGCGCTATCGACTGGCCTGACTCCCCGAATGGTCCGGCGGTCTGATGGCCGAAAAGTGCGGCGGGTATCCCGCGGCGATGTTTCGAGAGGCCGATCGAGTCGTCTCTCGAACCCAGCGCCTCAGGACAGGGTCTTCGACATCGCGAGATGTTCGATGCCGGCCTCGAGGAAGACCTCGCCGTGTCTCGAGTATCCGAGACGCTCATAGAAGGGCAGGACACGGACCTGGGCGCTCAGCCTGATCTGGTGCAGCCCGCATTCGATCGCTCGCTGCTCGAGCGCTTCCATCAGAGATCGCCCGACGCCGTGCTGCCGATGCGATTCCAGGACGGCGACCCGCTCGGCCTTCGCGTAGCCGTCGACCGTTCGCAGGCGAGCCGTTCCGACGACCTGCTCGCATGACCCGGCTGCGATTTCGTTCGCCGTCGTCTGAAAGGCGACGAAATGCTCGGCCTCGCCGTCGAGTCCGTCCCATTCGAGCTCGGGGGGTACGGATTGCTCGTCGACGAAGACGCGGCGACGGATCTCGCGACAGCGCGTCATCCGCTGGTCGGTCGTTGATTCCGGAGCGAGATCCGTTCGAAGTCGTTCGACGCGGATGATCGAAGTGCGTTTCGGGGAGACGTCCATCGGGGGGAGGTGACTAACGCCCGGCGAAGATCTGGTCGCGGAAGGGCTCGCTCAGCGGGTCATCTCCCAGCCAGATGCCGAAATAGTCTTCCGCGAAGTCGGCGCCGGGGATCGTGCCCAGCAACCGACCGTTCAGGGTCAGGCTCGTTCCTCGCCCGGGCACGTAGGTGAGTCGATAGCGGTCCCCCGGCACGACGTCCTGATAGAGCACATGCAAGCGGTCGAGCCGCTCGCGGATCGCTGAGAGCCGCTCGGGCGGCAGCTTCCGCGCGAGCAGATCGTCGGCGGCCTGCGCGAAGAAACGACCCTCGATCTTCCAGAAGTAATAGAGCTCGAGCGCCTTCGGAACATCCCGGAGTGTGTCGCTGGCCTGGGCACCCACGGGAAGGTAGAGCCCACCGACGTAGCCCCGGAACAGCACGCGATAGCGGAGCAGGCCGAGGCCGAACAGGGAGAGCTGTGTATCGCCCGCCTCGACGGCCTCCGGAAAGGGGATGTCCTCGATCTCCGCGGCGCCCCGGGCGAGCGGCGCTTCGAGTAGGCCCGCGCAGATCAGGAGCACGGCGACCAGAGTCGCTGCCCCCCGGCGTCGCGTGCGCCCGTTCGAGAGACATGCCCCGCGGTGTGGCTGCGTCATCTTCCCCCCGAGATCCGGACGTTCGTCTTGCCGGACCGTGCCCGATCGACCCGGACGATAGCCACGCGGCTCGCCCGTGGCTGGATCCGTGGTTGGAGAGTGCGGTGAAGGGGCGGGCGGATTCCGCGCCGACCCTGAGCCGACCCTCCCCGACGCTCCCCCCGACCTTGAAAAGCCAAACGCCCCGGCGTCTTGCGACGTCGGGGCGTTTGATTCGACACGTTCGATTGATCGGTTGCTCAGACCGCCGGCTCAGGGCTCAATTGAGCCGGACTCGAATCATGTCTTCTGGCTTTCCTTGCTTTCCTTGCTTTCCTTGCTTTTTTCTCTCTTGCTCCTCGCTTGCGGCGCTCGGAGCATCGATTCTGGTCTTGGCGGAGAACCCAGTCCTGAATCGCTCACGGGAGTGATTGGCTCCCGTCGTGTGATGCCATCTGTCTAAGCAGCTTCCATGCCAAGTCTGTCCCCCAAACGGATCCTCAACAAATCCAGCGACTTACCGTCTTCGACCCCGAAGCTGCACCCCAACGGATCCAGTGGGAATGGAGCATTTTGCTCCACTTGATCTGTCGAAATACGCAGATTTATTTGCAACTACCTGATTATGTTGCATTTAATGGATCTTGAATCGGATCGGCGCATTCTGCACCACTGGTGCAGTCCGCACCAGAGGCCCTCGCGAAGGAGCCCGGCCTATCGGAGATCGGGCGATCCCCGCGCCGAGAATCTCTCCGCACGCATCCGCGGAGCCGCCCTTGGTGGACCCCCGTGAGCTGTCCACCCGCGGCCCGCCTCGGGTCCTGGGGCGTGGCTTCGTCGAGACCGCGCCTCGCGGAAGGGGGCATCGACCCGAAAGACCGGCGCGCGCGGAGCTTCCTGCCTCGACTCGGATTCCCGGCCGCATCTCGTCCCCAGCCGACCGCGTCCGCGCGTGGCATTCGAGAACGGCAACGGAGTCGACCGGCATTTCCGAGCGTCGCGCTCGGGGGCTTCGACCCGCCGCGACGTCTGGCTGGCGCGTGCAATCGGGAAAGCGGCGGGACGTGATAGTGTCGCGTTTCGCGGACACGGAAACGGCACGCAGGGACGATGGAGTGATGGAAGAGATCGAGGCGCAGCCAGATCAGCGCGGCCGAAGCAGAGGGATCCTGATCCTGATCGGCCTGCTCGGATGCGCCGTGATCGCGATCGTGTTAGGCGTCCTCAGGCTGGCCGGTCCGGACAGCGCGGCGCGCGTCCCGATCGCCGACGTCTCGTCGGCCCGACTGCTCGGAGTCGGGAGCGTCGTGGGATTCGCCGCGGACTACGAGACCCACGCCTGGCTCGGCATTCCCTTCGCGAAGCCCCCGGTGGGCCCTCTCCGCTGGCGGGCGCCGGAGCCGCCCGATGGCTGGGCAGAGACCCTCGACGCGCTCTCCACGGGATCGCCCTGCCTGCAGCTGGCCTCTCGACTCGGCGGAATCGAAGCGGACGACAGCGAGGGCTTTGGCGGCGATGAAGACTGCCTCTACCTGAACGTCTGGGCGCCGCGTACCGAGCCCGAAAACGTCCCGGTCGGCAGGCGATCGGCTGCCCGTGATGGTCTGGATCCACGGAGGCGGCAACACGACCGGGCAGGGCGGCGCGCCGATGTACGACGGGGCGCGGCTCGCGGGTCGCGAGCAGGTCGTCGTCGTCAGCTTCAACTACCGACTGGGCCCGCTTGGATGGTTCTCCCATCCCGCGATCCGAGCCTCCGCGAGAGACGCGCTCGACGCCTCGGGCAATTTCGGGACGCTGGACCAGATTCGTGCGCTCGAGTGGATCGAGGAGAATATCTCCGAGTTCGGCGGGGATCCGGACAACGTGACGATCTTCGGCGAGTCCGCCGGTGGTACCAACGTGTTGGCGCTGATGCTCTCGGATGCGGCGAGCGGTCTCTTCGACCGGGCGATCGCGCAGAGCGGATCGACGGATGTCTTCGCTCGAAGCGTTGCGGAGAATCCGCGCGATGCGGCCCTGCCAGGACATCGGCACAGCTCGGCCGAGATCGTGGTCACGCTGCTGGAGGAGGCCGGGCTGGTGCCCGATCGGGACGCTGCACGCGACTATGCCGAAGCGCTGCCGGCCCGGGATCTCGCGGATCTGCTCCGAGGCCGATCGGGACGCGAGATCCTGAATGCCTACCGGGACCCGGAGGACCCGAGTCGCCTCGAGCTGCCGCGGGCCGATTCGCGATGGCGTCCTGCTGCCGAGCCGGGACCCGATCGAGGAGTTTCGTTCGGGGCGCTTCGATCATGTGCCGCTGATCCTCGGCAGCAACCGCGATGAGATGAAGCTCTTCCTGTCCCAGAACGAAGCGCACGTGCGGAGCTATTTCGGTCTGCTCTACCGGATTCGGGATCGCGAGGATTACGAGCGGCGCGCCCGCTACCACAGCGACCTCAAGACCGTGCGCGCGGTCTCGCAGCCAGCGACGGCGATCCGCGACTCGGGCTGGGACCAGATCTACGCCTACCGCTTCGATTGGGACGAGCTGCCGAGTCTGCTCGGGCAGGACATGGCGGTGCTGCTCGGGGCAGCGCACGGCTTCGAGCTGCCCTTCCTCTTCGGCACCTTCGACCTCGGAGATCCCCTGCTCAGCCGGATGCTCTTCCCGGAGCGGACGCGCGCGAGTCGCGAGCGCCTGGCCGAGGAGATGATGGCCTACTGGGCCGAGTTCGCGCGGAGCGGTCGGCCCGATCGCGGCGGGCGGGAGGATCTGCCCGAATGGCCGCGCTGGTCCTCCGGTCCCGATCCGGCAGCGAATGTCCTGGTGCTCGACAGCGAGGCCGATGGCGGGATCCGGATCGCCCGGACCAACCTGTCGCGCGAGCTCGTGATCGCGGCCGTCGACGCGGAGTCGGGTCTCGAGCAGGCCGAGAAATGCGCGCTCTTCCTCGACCTCTTCGCCGACCGACCCGACTGGAACCCCGAGGAATTTCTGGCGATCGGGCGTCGCGGCTGCGCCGACTACCGGCCCGCTCCATCCGCCGACCCGTCGCTCTGAGGCCGGTCCCCTGGTCGTGGCGAAGGGGGCGCTGTGGCGCATCGCCGCCATGCCCTAGACTCGCGCGCCGCAAGGAAGGGGCAGGGGCGACATGGCTGCGAAGCGCGCGGGCTCGAGAGAGTCGATCGATGGCACGGCGACGATTCTCGATCAGCTCTTCGAGGTGATCCGCAGCCGCCGGGCCGAGCGCCCGCCCGGCAGCTACGTCGTCTCGCTGCTCGACGGCGGCTGGGAAGCGATCGAAGCCAAGGTCCGTGAAGAGGCGGGCGAGGTGGTGGCCGCGGCAAAGGGCGAGAGCGACCAGGCGCTGGCCCACGAGGCGGCCGACCTGCTCTTCCATCTCTGGGTGATGCTGGCCTCCCGGGGCGTCGAGCCCAGCGACGTCTACGCGGAGCTCGCTCGCCGATTCGGGCTGGGCGGGCTCGAGGAGAAGGCGGCTCGCGTGGCATCCGGTCGCGTGCGGACCGTGCGCGCAGACGAGGATGACCCCGAATGATTTCCGATACACGACTCCGCATCGCGATTCCGTCGAAAGGCCGTTTGCGCGACGCCGCGCTGTCGACGCTCGAGCGTGCGGGCCTGCGCTTCAAGATCTCGGGGCGGCGTCTCTTCTCCGTCTGCTCCGACACCGGGACGCGCATCATCTTCACGAATACGGCGGACATCCCGGTGCTCGTCGCCGAGGGCGTCGTCGATCTCGGCATCACCGGCAGCGATCAGGTGCTCGAGAAGGGCGTCGAGGTCGTCGAGCATCGTCGCCTCGGCTTCGGCCGCTGCCGGCTGTCGGTGGCCGTGCACAAGGACGCGCCCTATCGCTCGAGCGCCGATCTGGCGGGCAAGGTCGTGGGCGCCAAGTTCGTCCGCCTGGCCCGCGATCATTTCGCCCGGGCCGGCGTCGAAGACGTCCACGTGATCGAGATCCAGGGAGCGGTCGAGGTCATGGTGCTGCTCGGCCTCGTCGACGGCATCGTCGAGATCGTCGAGACGGGCAACAGCCTGGTCGAGAACGATCTGGTCGAGCTCGAAAGAGTGCTCGAGGCCGAGGCGGTCCTGATCGGAGCCGCCGAGCCGCGCGACGCCGAGCTCTCGGAGCAGCTGCTCCGTCGCATCGACGGCGTGCTCGCCGCGGCTCGCTACAGCCTGCTCGAATACAACTGTCCGGCGAACCGGATCGAGCAAGCCACCCGGATCACGCCGGGCTTCTCGTCGCCGACCGTCGTGCACCTGCAGGACGAGGCGTGGCTGGCGGTCAAGGTGCTGGTCGAGAAGTCGACGACTCAACGCGTGATCGATGCGCTCGAAGCGATCGGCTGTGTCGCGATCCTCGAGACCGAGCTGCGACACGCGCGGCTCTAGCCCGGGACCCGCTGCTGCCCCTGCGCTCGAGAGAGGCATCGTGCGCGGGGCGGTCCCGAAAGACCTGAACGGGGACGGGTCACCGATGCGAAAATCTCACAGGTCGACGCCGGAGTAGGTCATTCCACTCATCGATCAGGGAATCGCCCGGTCAACCATGGGGTGAAGCATGGAGTGCCGATCCCTGTTTGCCCTGCTTCTCGAAACCTTCATCATGCATTCTGCGATTCGGCCGATGAGGTTTCCATGGCCGGGGGGACCATCCCTCTCGTGTGGAGACCGGATATGCGCAGCGTGCTCGTCATCGATGATTGCCCTGTCTTTCGCGACCGACTCCGCCGGACCCTGCAGCCGCGATCGTTCTTCGTGCTCGAGGCGGGCGATGTGCTCGCGGGACTGCAGCGCGCCGTCGAGGACGCTCCCGACCTGATCGTGATGGCGCAAGGGCTGTCGGGCCTCGATGGCTTCGAGGCCTGTGAGCGGCTCAGTCTGGATCCGGCCTCCCGATCCACGCCGATCCTGCTCGTGACCGGCTGCGATTCGCCCGCGACCCGATCCCGAGCGCGGCGTGCGGGCGCACTCGGCGTGATCCCACGCGCCGTCGACGAAGCGCGGCTGCTCTCGACGATCGGGTCCGCCTTGCAACTGGCCGCGATGCCCCGGATCGCGGTCGGGAATCCGGCCCGGCAGGGCGACGGGCTCGGCGGCGTCCGGCGCTAGCGACCGCCACCGCAAGCAACGGGTTCTCGCTCAGGCCGCGCGGGCGCGCGCGAGGCCGAAGGCGCTCAGGATCACGAGTCCGCCGCCCAGGAGCGTCCACGGCTGGAGACTCTCCCCGAAGATCACGATGCCCCAGATCGCGGCGAACACGACCTGGAGATAGGAGAGGGCGGTTCCGTGGGCGGCGGGCAGGACGCTCAGGCCGCGGGTCAGGCTGACCTGGCCGATCTGGGTCGCGATGCCGACGCCGAGCAGCAGCAGCCACTCCACGCCCTCCGGCCAGACGAAGTCCGGCCACATCGTGGGCAGCGCCAGCGGCACCGTCACGAGCGGAAAATAGAAGACGATCACGAGCGGATCCTCGCTGCGACTGAGCCGGCGGACGACCACGTAGGCGGCCGCGCTGCAGGTGGCGCCCGCGATCGCGACGCCGACCCACAGCGGATCGAGCGCCGACGCCTCGGCTCCGAAGACCCAGGCCGGTCGCGCGACCAGCACCACGCCGAGCAGGCTGACGCCCGTCGCGATCCAGATGCGACGGGTCACGGCTTCGCCCAGGAAGAGGCCGGCGAAGAGCGCGGTGATCGCGGGGTGCAGATACTGGAGCACCGTCGCCTCGGCCAGCGGCAGCCGCGTGACCGCGGCATACACGCAGGACAACCCCGCAAACCCCAGTGCGCCCCGAATCCACAGCCAGCGCTTGTCGTGGCCCCACGGCGAGACCCCCGCGCGTCGCAGCAGCAGCCAGCTGAGCACGAGGCTCACGAGCGCGCGCGCGACGACGATCTCCTGGCTCGGGAGGCGACTGCCCGCCAGCTTCACGAGCACCGTCATCACGCTGAAGGCGAGCGCGCTCAGCATCATCAACAGGGCGCCGCGTTGCATCGGACTCCTCGGCTGGGGTCGGTCGAGCGCGGCAAGGGCACTCGCGACCGCGCCCATCTTGTCATGCTTTGGACCCGCTCGCCCGCACCGGTAGACTCGCGTCCTGGAGCCACGCATCGATGAAGGATCTCTCTCCCTGTATCCACATGTTGCGCGATCTGATCGCGATTCCTTCGGTCAACCCGATGGGGCGCGAGGACCTGCCCGCCGAGATCGTCGGCGAGCAGGCGGTTGCCGAGCACGTCGCCGGGCTGCTCGGCCGGCTCGGCATGGACGCCGCCTTGCTCGGGCGAGGCGGACGAACCAGCGTCGTGGCCGAGGCGCACGTCTCGGCGAGTGCGGAGACGCTGCTGGTCGCAAGCCATCTCGATACCGTGCCCGTCGATGGCATGGAGATCGATCCCTTCGATCCGGTCGTCGAGGGCGACCGCGTGCTCGGGCGCGGGTCCTGCGACACGAAGGCGGGCATGGCGGCGCTGCTCGAGGCGCTCGAGCGGGTCCTCGAGCGCGGACGTCTCAGGCGCAACGTGATCGTCGTGGGTGAGTCCGACGAAGAGCTCGGGAGCCGTGGCGTGTCCGACGTGCTCGCCCATCTCGGGGATCGACGTCCCGACTGGGTGTTGGCGACCGAGCCCACGGACCTGCGGCTCATCAACGCACACAAAGGCGTCGTCCACGCGGAGATCTGCGCGCACGGTCGTGCCTGTCACAGCTCGAATCCAGGTCTCGGCCGCAACGCCATCGTGCTGCTCGCGCGCGCCATCCTGGCAATCGAGGAAGGCGCGGCCATCTTCGCCGAGCGGCCGCACCCGCAGCTGGGGCCCGCCACGCTCTCGATCGGCATCGTGAAAGGAGGGCAGGCGCCGAATATCGTGCCCGACGAGGCACGCATCTGGGTCGACCGCCGGACGCTGCCCGATGAGAGTCCGGAGCTCGTCCGGCAGCAGATCGAAGAGAGCCTGCAGGAAGGCGGGTGTCGAGGCCGAGGTGGTCGTCGACCGCTGCAGCGAGGAGAAGCCCCCCCTCGAGACCCGGCCCGATCAGCCCGCTGCTCGCGCAGCCGCCGCGGCGCTCGAGTCGGTCGGATTGTCCGGGGCGTGCGGGCCGGTCTCCTTCGGCACGGACGCGGGGGTCTTTGCGCGGGCCGGGATTCCCGGCGTGGTGCTCGGACCCGGCTCGATCAGCGTGGCGCATACCTCCCGGGAATACGTCCCGATCGGCGAGGTCGAGACGATGGTCCGAATCTTCGAGCGGCTGCTCGAGTCCGAGGGGCTGGGGCGCTAGCGACGGGCGGGCGCTCAAGCGCCTTCCGAGGAGGGCCGATGTCGCAGAAGACGCCGGTCGGTTCCGGCGGGAGGCTGAGATGTCATCGGTTCATCGATCGCGATGCGTCGCGCTGATCTGGGCTGTCACGCTCGTCGCGTTCGGCTGCGTCAGCGGGCCGCCGCCGACGCCGGTGGAGCTGGGGGAGCAGGCCCTGGCCGAGGGTGACTGGCGCGCGGCGCAGACGCATTTCGGCGAGGCGCTCGCGCTCGACGCAGGGAGCGGCCGGGCCTGGCACGGTCAGGCGCGCGCGGCGCTGCTGGGGCGCGATGCGGAGGGGGCGCTCGAGAGTCTCTCGCGGCTGTCGAAGGTGGACCCGGAGCGCTTCCGGGGCGAGGCGCGGGAGACCTACGGCGACGCGCTCGACGGCGCCGTGCGGTCGCGGATCGCGCGTGACCAGCCGGAGGCGGCGCTGACCGCGGCGCGCGCGCTCGCGCGTCTCGAGCCGCGGCGCAACGGCCTGCCGCGTTTGCTCGGCCTGTCGCTGCTGGCCGAGGCGGAGCGCCGGCGGCTGGATGGGGATCGCCAGGGCGCGCTGGCGCTCTATCGCGAGGCCTGTGAAGTCACGCCGCAAGCGCTCGAGGCCTGGGTGGGCGCGGCGGAGATCCTGCTCGAGACCCGCAAGGGGAAGCAGGCGATGCGGCTGCTCGAAGCGGCGCGCAAGGCCCACCCGACCGCGGGCGCGATTCGCACGCTCACGCTCCAGGCCCTGAGAATGCGCTAGGCATATTCGCGCGTCCCGGGGATCGCCTAGCGCAGGGTCACGCGCACCGGAATCCAGCGCTGCACGATCGGGTCGATCAGTCCCTCGCGTCGGTGATGGGCGAGCGTCGCGTCGAGCAGGCTGCGAAGCGAGTCATCCTGCTTGCGGACAGCCCAGGCCAGCTGCTCCTCCGTCAGCGGCCGATACAGGCCGTAGAGATCGCGCTGCCTCGGGTCCCCTGCGATCCGCCAGACGGTCGGCGCATCGTGAATGAAGTAGTCGATGCGATCGGCGCGCAGGCTGCGAATGCCTTCCTCGACGCTGTCGAAGCCGAAGCTCTCGGATCGGGGCAGCTGCGTCGCGACGTAACGTTCGCCGGTGGTGCCCCGTTCGTAGCCGACGCGTGCGCCGATCCGCTGGAGTCCCTGGATGCGACTGAAGCGCCCGAGGTCGCGGGCCCGGATCAGCGTGAGCTGCCCGACCTCCAGGTACGGCTCGGTGAACGCGACCCGTTCGGCGCGCTCCGGAGTGATCGAGAGGCCGCTCATCACGACGTCGACCTCGCCTCGCTCGAGCGCAGGGATCAGCTCGGTGAAGGGGAGGCGCTCGAACTCGATGCGCCGCCCGAGCGAGTCTCCGATGAGACGGGCGAGATCGGCCTCGATGCCCATGATCTCGCCATCCTGCTCGAAGACGACCGGCGGATAATCCGGTGCGACGCCGACACGCAGCACCGGACGGCTGTCGCCGAACGCGCCCATCCCCGCGCAGCCGAAGCTCGCGCCGCCGAGCAGAGCGGCGATCAGCACAAGCATCAGAGGGCGAGGGTCGAGGCGTCGTGAGGACAAGGCTCTTCTTCGAGGGGGCCGGTTTCAGAAAGGTCGACCGGGCCGGCCGCCGGCGGCCGGCCCGCGCCGGCGGGCCGCTCGGCACATCGGGTCGCAAGCTAGTGTCTTGCCAGGCCAATCGCCAATTTCTACTTTGCGCAGCCGATCGCCGCGAATGCGTCGCAGCGCGCTCCACCCCGATCCAGGCAGGTCGAAGGGAGACCACCGTGAGTGATTCCAAGCCGCAGCCGGTGCTGCGGAGCGCGTACCGCGTGCCGGATTATCTGATCGAGCACGTGGACCTCGCCTTCGACCTCGGTGAGGACGAGACGCGGGTCGAGGCGCGCCTGACCATTCGCAGACGAGAGGACCTGCCGCTCGATCCTTCGCAGCCCGTGCCGCTCGTGCTCGACGGCGAGGCGCTCGAGCTGCGCGAGATCGAGATCGACGGGAAGACGCTGCCGGAATCGGGCTACCGGGTCGAGTCCGATCGGCTGACGATCGACGCGCCGCCGGCGCGCTTCGAGCTGCGGACCCTGGTGGCGATCCATCCCGAGTCCAATACGGCGCTCTCCGGGCTCTACAAGAGCAGCGGCAACTTCTGCACCCAGTGCGAGGCCATGGGCTTCCGCCGCATCACCTACTTCCTCGATCGGCCGGACGTGATGGCCCGCTACCGCGTCTCGATCGAGGCCGATCGCGAGCGCTATCCCGTGCTGCTCTCGAACGGCAACCGGATCGAGGTCGAGGAGCTGCCGGGCGGGCGACATCGCGTGCGCTGGGAGGACCCCTTTCCGAAGCCGAGCTACCTCTTCGCGCTGATCGCGGGGGATCTTCGCTGTCACGCCGGCGAGTACACGACGGCCTCCGGTCGCAAGGTCCGGCTCGAGATCTGGGTCGAGCCGCAGAACATCGACAAGTGCGAGCACGCGCTGCGCTCGCTGGTCAAGGCGATGAAGTGGGACGAGCAGACCTTCGGGCTCGAGTACGACCTCGACATCTACATGATCGTGGCGGTCGGCG
Organism: uncultured delta proteobacterium; assembly: GCA_963698485.1. GTDB lineage: Bacteria > Myxococcota_A > UBA9160 > UBA9160 > UBA4427 > UBA4427. The sequence continues at coordinate 210,598 of CAVORA010000029.1, forward strand.
ACTTCAACATGGGCGCGATGGAGAACAAGGGGCTCAACGTCTTCAACTCGAAGTTCGTGCTGGCGCTGCCCGAGACCGCGACGGACGACGACTACGAGGGCATCGAGTCCGTGATCGCGCACGAGTATTTCCACAACTGGACCGGTAATCGCGTCACCTGTCGGGACTGGTTCCAGCTGACCTTGAAGGAAGGGTTGACGGTCTACCGCGACCAGCGATTCAGCGAGGACATGAGCTCGGAGGCCGTGGTTCGCATCGGCGAGGTCAAGCAGCTGCGTGCGCGGCAGTTCCCCGAAGACGAGGGACCGATGGCGCATCCCATCCGGCCCGACTCGTATATCTCGATGGACAACTTCTATACCGCGACGGTCTACGACAAGGGCGCCGAGGTGATCCGGATGGTCGAGGCCCTGCTCGGTCGCGACGGCTTCCGGAAGGGCATCGACCTCTACTTCGACCGCCACGACGGCCAGGCCGTGACCTGCGACGACTTCCGGATGGCGATGGCGGACTCGACGGGCCGCGACCTGACGCAATTCGAGCGCTGGTACGGCCAGGCCGGAACGCCGCGGCTGCGGGCCGAGGGGCGCTTCGACGCGAGCACGGGCCGCTACCGCCTGAAGCTCACCCAGGACTATCCCGAGACCGCCTTCGAGATCACGGGCGCCCGGGATCGCAAGCCCCTGCACATCCCCGTCCGGGTGGGACTGCTCGGCGCGGACGGTCGCGCGCTGCCGCTGCGCCTCGCAGGCGAGGCCGAGGCGTCCGGGACGAATCGCGTTCTCGAGCTGACGGAGGCGGAGCAGACCTTCGTATTCGAGGGGCTTTCGGAGGAGCCGGTGCCGTCGCTGCTGCGCGGCTTCTCGGCACCGGTGAAGCTCGAGATGGAGCGCAGCCCGAGCGCCTTCGCGCTGCAGATGGCGCACGACGACGATGCCTTCAACCGCTGGGACGCCGGTCAGCGTCTCGCGCTCGGCCTGCTGGTCGACGGGGCCGAAGCGATCCATCGGGGAGGGGCCTTCACGCTCGACGAGGAGTTCTCGGCCGCCTGGGGCAGGGTGCTCGGCGACGAGTCACTGGACGGATCGCTGCGCTCGCAGGCGCTGGTGCTGCCTGCGGAGCGGATGATCGCGCAGGAGATGAAGGTGATCCGGCCCGACGCGATCCACGCCGCGCGCGAAGCGATGGCCGCGGCGCTCGCTGAGGCACATCGGGATGCGCTCTGGGAGCTCTACCGGGCGCTCGCGCCGCGCGAGCCCTATCGCCACGAGCGCTCGCAGATCGATCGCCGACGACTTCGCAACGTGGCGCTGCAGATGCTCGCTGCGACCCGGCAGGCGGACGCAATCGAGGCGGCCTGGACGCAATACGAGCAGTCGGACAACATGACCGACGCGCAGGCGGCCTTCGTGATCCTGGCCGATCAGGAACACGCGCGGCGCGACGACGTGATCGCTTCGTTCTACGAGCGCTGGAAAGGCGATCCGCTCGTGCTCGACAAGTGGTTCACGATCCAGGCCACGTCGACGCGCGTCGACACGCTCGAACGCGTGCGCGAGCTGGCTCGGCATCCCGACTTCAATCTCGCCAATCCGAATCGGGCGCGCTCTCTGATCGCTGCCTTCTGCTCGGGGAATCAGGTAAGATTCCACGGCGAGTCGGGAGAGGGGTACTCGTTCCTGGCGGACCACGTCCTCCTGCTCAACGGTTCGAATCCACAGCTCGCTTCGCGCATGGCCTCGCTGTTCAACGACTGGCGCCGCTACGACGAGGATCGCCAGGCGAAGATGCAGACCCAGCTCTCACGGATCGCGGCGAGCGATTCGCTCTCGAAGGACGTCTTCGAGATCGTTCACCGCGCGCTGTCGCGCTGATCCGGGCTGCGGCCGGCTCTTCTTTGACCGTCTTCCACAACCTTCCACCTTCCTGCCGCTTCGTCATCATCGGCTCCGAGTGAGTCGCATCGACGTAGGCGGGCCCATCATCGATCGGACCCAGGAGAACATCCCATGTCGAATCTTCACGATTTCACGGCGCGCACCCTGCGCGGCGACGAGTGCGCCCTCTCGAATTTCGAGGGCAAGGTGTGTCTCGTCGTGAACGTCGCTTCGGAGTGCGGGCTGACGCCGCAATACGACGGTCTCCAGCGCCTCTACTCGGAGTACCGGGCGGACGGGTTCGAAGTCCTGGGCTTTCCCTGCAATCAGTTCGGCGCGCAGGAGCCCGGGACGGAGGCGGAGATCGCCGATTTCTGCGAGCGGAACTATGGCGTCGAGTTCCCGATGTTCGGCAAGGTCGAGGTGAACGGCGAGGGACAGCATCCACTCTACGCGTGGCTCGTCGGTGAGGCGGTCGGGCCGGACGGCAAGGGCGATATCGCCTGGAACTTCGCGAAGTTCCTGATCGGTCGTGACGGCAAGCTGCTTGCGCGCTTCGCGCCCGCGACGGAGCCCTGTGCCCAGGCGGTCAAACAACGAATCGAGGAGGCGCTCGGCTAGACCCGGCGGGTCGCGACGAGCGAGGGAGCATCATGAAGGGACTGAATCCCGGTCAACCCATCCTGACGGCGAAGGGACTCGGGCGGCGCTTCGGCGACCGTTCGATCTTGAAGGGCGCCTCGTTCAGCCTGCAGCCCGGCGACCGCGTCGGCGTGCTCGGGGTGAACGGCGTCGGCAAGTCCACGCTGATGAAGATCCTGGCCGGGCGGGACACCGAGTACGAAGGCGACCTCCACATCGCGAGGGGCGCCACCATCGGATACGTCTCGCAGGAGCCGGAGCTCGATTTCGACAAGACCGTCCGCGAGAACGTCGAGCTCGCGGTGAAGGAGACGCGCGATCTGATCGCGCGCTACGAGGAGATCCTCAAGGCCTGGGAGGATCCCGAGGTGATGGCGGACGAGGAGCGGATGAACGCGCTGCTCGATGAGCAGGGTGAGGTGCAGGGGGCGCTCGAGGCGCTCGATGCCATGGACCCGGCCGCGCTCGACAACCGCATCGAGGCCGCCATGGAGGCGCTGCGTCTGCCGCCGGGCGATCGTGAGGTGCGGTCGCTCTCGGGCGGCGAACGACGACGCGTCTCTCTCTGCAAGGAGCTGCTCGCGCATCCCGACATCCTGATCCTGGACGAGCCGACCAACCACCTGGACGCGGACACGGTCGCCTGGCTCGAGACCTTCCTCGACGGCTACTCCGGGACCTACGTGCTCGTGACACATGACCGCTATTTTCTCGACCGCGTGGCGAACCGCATGCTCGAGGTCTTTCACGGCGAGGTGCGATCCTACGAGGGGAACTACTCCGACTTCCTCGAGGCCAAGGAGAAGCAGCAGGAGATCCAGGATCGCACCGACGCGAACCTGCTGAAGGCCGTCGCGCGCGAGCTCGAGTGGATCCGGTCGACGCCGCAGGCGCGCCGCACGAAGTCGAAGGCCCGCATCTCCGCCTACGACGATCTCGTCGAGCAGGCAAGTCGAATCCAGCCGGCGGACGAGCTCGATCTGCGCATTCCCTTCGGCCCCCGACTCGGCAGCAAGGTGGTCAGCTTGCGCGGCGTGACGAAGGCCTACGACGGCAAGGTGCTGCTCGACAACTTCGATTTCGACATGCCGCACGGTGCCATCGTGGGTGTGACCGGCGCGAACGGTCTGGGGAAGACGACGCTCGTCAACATGATCGTCGGTCGCGAGAAGCCCGACGCCGGCGTGATCGAGGTCGGGGAGACCACGAATTTCTGTTATGTCGATCAGACGCGACAGACGCTGCGCGACGATCTGACGGTCTATGACGAGGTGGCGGACGGGTCGGACGTGATCGAGTACGGAGACAAGACGCTGTCCGTGAGGCATTACCTCGCCCGATTCCTGTTCAGCGGCTCGATCCAGCAGACCGAGGTCGGGCGACTGTCGGGCGGCGAGCGCAACCGGCTGCAGCTCGCGAAATGTCTTCGCAAGCCGTCGAATTTCATCATCCTCGACGAACCGACGAATGATCTCGATCTCGTGACGCTGCGGGTGCTGGAAGAGGCGCTGCTGGCCTATCCCGGCTGCGCGATGGTCATCACGCACGATCGTTTCTTCCTCGACCGCGTTGCCACGCATATCCTGGGCTTCGAGGGCGACGCCCAGATCGAGTTCTGTAGCGGCTCCTGGGAGTTCTATGCTGAGCAGCGCGAGAAGCGGATGGCCGCGGCGGGCGGCGGAAAGAGCCAGAAGTTCAAGCACCGCAAGATCGCACGCGCCTGAGTCGTTCGGGGGCGGCCCAACCCATGGCCTCTGCGAAGTCCCCGAGCAGCGCAGAGCCATCCGAGAGGAGTCGAGCGGATGATCCGCCACATCGCCCTATTCAAGCTCAAGGACGACGCGCCCCCGAGCGCGAAGCAGTCGCTCGAGGAGGGGCTGTTCCTGCTGGCCCAGACGATTCCGCAGATCGCCGCCTACGAGTACGGCGCGGATCTCGGCCTGCGGCAGGGCAATTTCGACTTCGCGGTGGTGGCCGACTTCGCGGACGCCGAGGCCTTCGAGGCCTACGTGCAGCACCCCGACCATCAGCAATTCCTGAAGGACCGCCTCACGCCGGTGCTCGCTGACCGCGTCTCGGTGCAGTTCGAGCTCTGAAGGCGTCCCCGCGGCGGGGCGGATTGCCCCGGAGCGACCGATCCCTCCGCCGTCGTCCTGGCACCGAATTCGCGCCGCCGACTTGACACACCGCGCCGCGTGGTCATCTCCTGAACGGCGGACGAGACCGGCCCGCACGGAGGAGGAACCATGCGCTTCGACAAGCTGACCATCAAGAGCCAGGAGGCCCTGCAGGAGGCCCAGACCCGGTGCTCGGGCAGGGGGCATCAGAGCCTCGAGGCCAGCCACCTGCTGGCGGCGCTTCTCGGGCAGCCCGAGGGCAGCACGGTTCCGGTGCTCCAGAAGCTGGGCGTCTCGATCGATGCGCTCGGCGGCCAGGTGGAGCACCTCCTCGAGCAGCTTCCCAAGGTGACGGGGGGCGCTCAGCCCCAGATGAGCGCCGGGCTGAATCGCATCCTGACGGCCGCCTTCGCGGAGGCCGAGAAGCTGAAGGACGAATACGTCTCGACCGAGCACCTGCTGCTCGCGATGGCGAAGGACGAGAGCGACGCGGTCGGCCGCGTGCTGCGCAAGGCGGGCGCGAGCTATGACGGCGTGCTCGAGTCGTTGTCCGCGATCCGGGGCAAGCAACGCATCACCGACCCCGACCCGGAGAGCAAGTATCAATCGCTCGAGAAGTTCGGCACCGACCTCACGGAGCGCGCCCGCAGCGGCAAGCTCGACCCGGTCATCGGCCGCGACGAGGAGATTCGCCGCGTCATCCAGGTGCTCTCGCGGCGCAGCAAGAACAACCCCGTTCTGATCGGTGAGCCGGGTGTCGGCAAGACCGCCATCGCCGAGGGCCTCGCCCTGCGCGTGGTGGCCGGCGACGTGCCCGACACGCTGAAGGATCGCCGCGTCATTGCCCTCGACATCGGCTCGCTGATCGCGGGCGCCAAATACCGCGGCGAGTTCGAAGACCGCTTGAAGGCGGTCCTGCGCGAGGTCGAAGAGGCGGCCGGTCAGGTGATCCTCTTCATCGACGAGCTGCACACGATCGTCGGCGCCGGCAACGCAGAGGGCTCGGCGGATGCGGCCAACATGCTGAAGCCCGCGCTGGCGCGCGGCGAGCTGCGCTGCATCGGGGCGACGACGCTGGACGAGTATCGCAAGTACGTGGAGGGCGATGCGGCCCTCGCGCGGCGCTTTCAGCCCGTCTTCGTCGGCGAGCCGTCGGTCGAGGACACGATCTCGATCCTGCGCGGTCTGAAGGAGCGCTACGAGGTACACCACGGCGTGCGCATCCAGGACGCGGCGCTGGTTGCCGCCTCGACCCTCTCCCATCGCTACATCACCGATCGCTTCCTGCCCGACAAGGCCATCGACCTGATCGACGAGGCGGCGAGTCGGGTGCGCGTACAGCTCGATTCGATGCCGGAGGAGCTCGACCAGCTGGAGCGCAAGCGCACGCAGCTCGAGATCGAGCGCGAGGCGCTGAAGAAGGAGACGGACAACGCCAGCCGTGAACGGCTCGCATCCGTCGAGCAGGAGATCGCGGAGCTGCGCGAATCCCTCGATTCGAAGATGGGCGCCTGGCAGATCGAGAAGGATCTGATCGCCGCCGCTCGAACGGCCAAGGAGAAGCGCGAGCAGCTCTCGGCCGATTACGAACGGGCCGAGCGCGCCGGAGACCTCGAACGTGCCGCGGAGCTTCGCTACGGCAAGCTCGTCGAGATCGATCAGGAGATCGCCGAGAAGGAGAAGGCCCTCGAGGAGCTCCACGCCAAGGGCAGCGTGCTCTCCGAGGAAGTCACGAGCGAAGAGGTCGCCGAGATCGTCTCGAAGTGGACAGGGGTGCCCGTCAGCAAGATGCTCGAAGGCGAGCAGGGGAAGCTCCTGCAGATGGAGAATCGGCTCGCCGAGCGCGTGATCGGGCAGCCCGAAGCGCTGGCGGCCGTCTCGAACGCGGTTCGGCGTGCGCGCGCCGGGCTCCAGGATCCGAGTCGGCCGATCGGCTCCTTCATCTTCCTCGGGCCGACCGGTGTCGGCAAGACCGAGACCGCCAAGGCGCTCGCCGAGTTTCTCTTCGACGACGAGCAGGCCATCGTGCGCGTCGACATGAGCGAGTACATGGAGAAGCACGCGGTGTCGCGACTCGTCGGCGCGCCTCCCGGCTACGTAGGCTACGACCAGGGCGGCTTCCTGACCGAGGCGGTCCGGCGTCGACCGTACAGCGTGATCCTCTTCGACGAGATCGAGAAGGCCCACCCCGACGTCTTCAACATCTTCCTGCAGATCCTCGACGATGGCCGGCTGACGGACGGGCAGGGCCGAACGGTCGACTTCCGGAATACGGTGCTGATCATGACCTCGAACATCGGGAGTCAGCACATCGTGGAGCTCGGCGTCGACGACGAGGCCGAGATGCGCAGTCGGGTGATGGATGCCTTGCGTGCCCACTTCAAGCCCGAGTTCCTGAATCGGGTGGATGACGTGGTGATCTACCACGCGCTGCGGCCGGAGCAGATCGGATTCATCCTGGACATCCAGCTCGGCATGCTCGACGAGCGCCTGGCCGAGCGACGGCTGAAGCTCGAGCTCTCCGAGGACGCTCGCGAGTTCCTGGCGCGGCGAGGCTACGACCCGCAATACGGTGCAAGGCCGCTCAAGCGTCTGATCCAGCGGCAGGTTCAGGATCCCCTGGCGATGCGGATCCTCGAGGGCGAGTTCGCCGAGGGGAGCACGGTCCGCGGCGAGCTCGCGAAGGACGGCGAGAGCCTGGTCTTCAACTGACCCTCCACGGGAGGCCGCTCGCGCGGCCTCCCGGCCGGTCCTCAGGAAGCGGGCGGCGTGTCGGGTCCGTCGGTCGTGGCTTTGCGCGCGGCGATTCGGGTCGGGGCAGCCTGATCTGCTGGCGCCTCGTTCGAGGCTGGCGCGGGCGCGCGTGGCACGGTGAAGATGAAGCGCGAGCCGAGGCCGATCTCGCTCTCCACCCGGATCGTCCCGCCCATCGCCTGCACGAGGTGGCGGACGATCGAGAGTCCCAGGCCCGTCGAGCCGACCGCGCGGGAGCGTGCGGCGTCGACGCGGTAGAAGCGTTCGAAGATCCGGTCGCGCGCGTTCTCGGGGATGCCGATGCCCGTATCGGCGACCGTGACCTCGAGCAGCTCGGCCTTCGGCTCGGCGGAGACGCGGATCTGCCCCCCTGCGTCCGTGTAGCGGATTGCATTCGTCAGGAGATTCTCGAGCACCTGCTCGAGTGCCCTGCGGTCCGCCCACGCCGCCGGCGCCGACTTCGTGACGATCTCCGCCCGGATATCCTGACTGGCGAGCCGCTTCCGGAGGTCGACCAGCAGCTCACGCGTCAGCCGCAGGACGTCGACGGGCGTTCGATCGAGTCGGCTCGCGTCGTTCTCGATGCGCGACAGCTCCATCAGGTCGTCGATCAGATCGCGCATCCGGGAGACGTTTCGCAGGATCGTCTCGAGGCATCGTGCCTGATCCTCGGGTGAGAGCGTGCCCGAGCTGAGCGTCTCCGCGAATCCCTGGATCGAGGTCAGGGGTGTTCTCAGCTCGTGCGACGCGTTGGCGATGAAATCGCGTCGCACCTTGTCGACCCGGCGAATCTCCGTCACGTCCTGGAACACGGCGAGCAGGCCGACCGGTCGACCCGCACTCGGAAATCGCGTGGCGTGAGCGAGGATCGTGCGGCCCTTGCCTCCGCGCACGTGGACGTCGCGAATCACCGGCTCTTGCTGATCGCGTGCCTCGCGAATCAGGTCGTCGATCTCGGGGTCGCGCAGGACCTCGAGGACCGTGCGGTCGCGCACCGGTCCCCAGATGCCGAAGACCTCCCGGAAGCCGGGGTTCACGAGGACGATCCGGCCCTGGAGATCGAGAACCAGCACGCCCTCCACCATGCCCGACATCACGGCTTCGAGCTGCTGGGCCTCGCGCTGGGCCTCTTCGATCTCTCGGCCGAGGGAGTCGGCCATGCGATTGAGAGCGATGGCGGTCGCGTCCCGCTCGTCGCCATAGGACCAGAGCAGGCGATGGTCCCGGCGACCGGCGCGAATCTCGGTCGACAGCTCGCGGACCTCCTCGAAGGGATCGAGCAGCATCCTGGCGAGGGGAATCGACACGCCGAAGGAGAGGGTGAAGCCCAGCCCGAGCAGCGTCGCGAAGCTGGAGAGGGTGAAGGAGCCGGGAGCGGAGAGCACGAGCGCCGCGATCAGCACGGCCGTCGACAGCAGTGCGCCCAGCACGAAGATCTTGAATTGGATTCGCTTCACTCCTGGAAGCGGTAGCCGACACCGCGCACGGTGTCGATCAGGTCTCCGGCGGCGCCGAGCTTCTCCCGCAAGCGTTTCATGTGGGTATCGACGGTGCGGTGGGTGACAGCGATCCCTTCGCCCCAGACTTCTTCGAGCAGGCGCTCGCGGGTCAACACCCGACCGGGCCGTCGCATCAGCGACGTCAGGAGCAGGAACTCCTTCGCCGTCAGCACGACCTCTTCGCCGCGATACGCACATTGATGTCGCTCGATGTCGAGCGCGAGATCGTGATGTTGAAGCTGCTCCGGCGAGCCGCTTCCGGGGCGACCCCGACGCAGGATGGCCTTCACGCGCAGGCAGAGCTCTCGTGGCGAGAAGGGCTTCGTGACGTAGTCGTCGGCACCGAGCTCGAATCCTACGATGCGGTCGACCTCGTCGCTGCGCGCGGTCAGCATGATGACGGGGATGTCGGCGAGCTCGGGGTTGCCTCGCATCGTGCGGCATACCTCGGTCCCGGGCCGATCGGGCAGCATCAGGTCGAGCACGACCAGATCGGGCTTCGTGCGCCGCAGCTGAGCGAGCGCTTCGTCGCCGGTGGTCGCCGTGTTGACGTCGAAGCCCTCCTGACTGAGAGCGAAACGCGTCAGCTCGAGGATGTCGGGCTCGTCATCGACGACGAGGATGCGGTTTCCCATGATATTCGAATGCTCCCTGGTCGCACCGGGCCGCGGCTCGCGCCTGCTGGAAGCGCGAGGTCGTCGGACTAGCCGGACAGCTTCTCCGTATGCTTCAAGTTGATGGATTCCGTCGCGAGGACGACTTCTTCCGCGATGTTCGTGGCGTGATCGGCAACGCGCTCGAGGCTCTTGGCGATGAAGATCAGCTCGATTTCCTGCCGGGACGCGGCGGGATTGGTTCGGATCTTCTCGATCGACTGCTGGATGACCCGAGCCTCGAACTCGTCGATCTCGTCCTCCTCGTGGAGCACCGCGCGCGCCAGGCCGCCGTCGAGGTCCGCGAAGGCCTGCAGCGCCCGGCTGAGCGAACGCTTCGCTTCGTCGGCGAGCGTGCGCAGCAGAGGCGGCGGCGTCAGCGGCTCGCCCGCGCAGAGCTCCCGCGCGGAGCCGGCGATGTTGCGCGCGAGATCGCCGATCCGCTCGAGGTCCGTGGCCATCGTCTTGATCGCGAGCGTCTGGCGCAGATCCACCGCGACCGGAGCACGAAGCGCCAGCACGTTCAGCACGGCGGCGTCGATCTCGACATCGATCCGGTCGATCTCGAGATCGTCCCGGATCACCTGCTCGGACAGGGCGCGGTCGCGACCCCAGACCGCGCGCAGGCTCTTGTCGAGGATGCCCTCCGCCAGGCCGCCCATCCGCAGTGCCAGATGGCGGAGATTGTCGACTTCTCGACCCGTCTTGATGGTCGTCATCATATCGATCGAAGCGCTCCTGATTGTCCCGCTCCTCGCGGACGACCGGTGTGTAGCCTTCGGGCGTGACGAAACGGTGTCGGGGCGGTGGCAAGTCCAGGAACCGTTGGATTCCGGGCAGTTGGCCAGGTAGACGAAGCCCGAGGCTACCACCGGGCGGCCTGCTGTCACTTAAATGTCACCGTCCCTTCGCCAGACTTTGGTCGCAACTCTTTGGAATCCGGGCGAAGTTCTGCACCTTTCCCCAGTCGGGCGCTGGTGTTGGCCGTACCGGATCCTTCGAGAACGGATGCGGTCTGGGCGCGTGCTCGATTCGAGAGCCTTCCGGCGGGGGACCGGACGGGGGTGAGGTGGCATTGGAGACGTCCAAACGGTCGGATACGAGGGGCAGCGGCCGGAGCCGCCATGCCCGCGATCCCGGTCGTCGAAATGCCGGTGAAGCTGCACGGCGCCGCGAGGCTCGCCCCATCCCCGATGGATCGCGCCGATGATTCAGCTGCTTTGGATCGTGATGCCCGTGCTGGCCGGAATCGGCTATCTGCTGGGACGTCGCCGCGCCCTCGAGCTATCGGGGGGCGCGAGCCGGATCGGCAGCCCGCTTCGGGTCGAGCTGCATTCGTTGCCCAATCATTACGGACAGTACGTGCTGATCTGGGCGGCGTTGCCGCCGCTGGCCGTGCTGGTCTTTTCGACGATCTTCGGTGGCTCCCTCGTCGAGGGCTGGGCGGCGGCACAGCTCGAGGCGAGCGGCTTGATGGACGGCTCGACGCTTGGCGTCGACGAGGTTCTGCGCGACGTCCAGACCGGTCTCGCGGACTTCGGTGCCGAGAGCAGCAGCGCTCCCCACGCCTTCGCTCTGGCGGCCCTGGCCCGCAGCGAGCGGACCTTCTCGCTCGCGATTGCAGCCCTTTTCGCGGTCGCGGCGGCAGGCGGCCTGTTCTGGGCGCGGAGCCGCATCACGGTCGGGCTGCGCGCGCGCAACCGGGTCGAGCGCACGCTGCAGATCGCGCTGCTGTGCTGCTCGGTGATCGCCGTGGTGACGACGATCGGGATCGTCGCCTCGTTGCTCTTCGAAGCCCTGCGCTTCTTCCAGCTGGTCAGTCCGGCGGAGTTCTTCTTCAGTACGGAGTGGAGTCCCCAGACGGCGCTTCGTGCCGATCAGGTCGGCTCCTCCGGAGCCTTCGGCGCGGTGCCGGTCTTCGCGGGAACGCTGCTGGTGACGGCGATCGCGATGTCGATCTCGGGACCGGTCGGTCTGATGGCAGCGATCTATCTGGCCTTCTATGCGAGCGAGTCGGGCCGTGCCTGGGTGAAGCCGCTGCTCGAGATCATCGCAGGGATCCCGACCGTCGTCTGGGGCAGCTTCGCGGCGCTGACCCTCGGCCCCTATGTCCGCTTGATCGGCGAGAGCCTCGGCCTCGAGGTGGCTTCCGAGAGCGCGCTCGCGGCGGGTGTCACGATGGGTGTCATGATCATCCCGTTCGTGTCGTCCCTGTCCGATGATGCCCTGAACGCGGTGCCGCGCGCCTTGCGCGAGGGCTCGCTGGCAATGGGCGCCACGGAGTCCGAAACGATCCGACGGGTGATGGTGCCAGCGGCGCTGCCCGGCATCGTCGGTGCCTTCCTGCTGGCGGTGTCCAGGGCGATCGGCGAGACGATGATCGTGGTGATGGCGGCGGGGCTGGCCGCCAATATGACGGCGAACCCCTTCGAGGCGGTCACCACGGTGACCGTCCAGATCGTCACGCTGTTGACGGGAGATCAGGAATTCGATTCAGCGAAGACGCTCGCCGCCTTCGCGCTGGGGCTGACGCTCTTCTTCGTGACGCTGGCCCTCAATCTGATCGCGCTCACCGTCGTGCGCCGCTTCCGGGAGCAGTATGAGTAGCGCGCTCGAATCACCGAAGGGCGAGGGCGCGCCCGGCTCACAGACCGAGGCGGAGGTCGCGCGCCGGATCCGCAAGCGTTACCGCTCGGAGCGCCTGTTCCGGGCCTGCGGGGTGGCCGCGATCGCCTTTGCACTGCTGGCGCTGGCCGCCTTGCTCGGATCGATCTTCGTCCAGGCGCTCTCGGTCTTCACCCGCTCCGAGGTGCGGCTCGACGTCGAGCTCTCGGCCGACGCCCTCGACCCGCTCGGCGACGGCAGCGCCGAGAGCCTGGGGATGGGCAACTACATGAAGCCGGGTCGCGAGGCGCTGCGTGCGCTGCTTCCCGACGTGACGACACGTTCGGAAAAGCGCGCGCTGAATCAGCTGCTGAGCGTGGGCGCGGATTTCGAGCTGCGAGACTTCGTGCGGGCGCACCCGGACGCGATCGGGACGACGCGCAGCTTCGTGCTGCCGCTCTCCGACGACGCCGACCTGTACTTGACGGGGCAGGTGGACGACATGCTCGACGAATCGGATCGGAAGATCTCCGACGAGCAGATCGGCTGGCTCGCGGCGCTTCGCGATCAGGGCCGGATCGTGAGCCAATGGAACTGGGATTTCCTGACCCAGGGCGATAGTCGGGAGCCCGAGCTCGCGGGGGTCCAGGGGGCGATTCGTGGGTCGCTCCTGACGCTGCTGGTCACGCTGGTCCTGAGCTTTCCGGTCGGGGTGGCCGCAGCGGTGTATCTCGAAGAGTTTTCGCCGCGAAACCGCTTCACCGACATCGTCGAGGTGAACATCAACAACCTGGCGGCGGTCCCGTCGATCGTCTTCGGTCTGCTCGGGCTCGCCGTCTTCCTGAATCTGTTCGGCATGCCGCGTTCGGCGCCGCTCGTCGGGGGGCTGGTGCTCGCTCTGATGACACTGCCGACGATCATCATCGCCGGGCGCGCAGCCTTGTCGGCCGTTCCCCCCTCGATTCGGGAGGCGGCGCTCGGCGTCGGGGCATCCCCTGTGCAGGCGGTCCTGCACCACGTCCTGCCGCAGGCATTGCCAGGCATCCTGACCGGCACGATCATCGGGATGGCGCGGGCGCTCGGCGAGACGGCACCCCTGCTGATGATCGGCATGGTGGCGTTCATCGTCGACCTCCCCGAGACCCCCTTCGAGCCTTCGACGGTCCTTCCAGTCCAGATCTACCTGTGGGCGGACTCGCCGGAGCGCGCATTTGCCGCGCGCACCTCCGCCGCGATCCTGGTGCTGCTGTCGTTTCTTGTGATCATGAACGCCGCGGCCGTCTGGGTCCGGCGGCGCTTCGAGACGAGGTACTGAACGTGTTCGCGAGGTTCCGCGCGTGAAGATCAAGATGGAGACGCGAGGGCTCGACGTCTACTACGGCGACAAGCAGGCGCTCGATGGCGTGAGCCTCGAGATCCGGGCCAATCAGGTGACTGCGCTGATCGGGCCCTCGGGCTGCGGCAAGTCGACCTATCTGCGCTGCCTCAATCGGATGAACGATGTCGTGCCGAGCTGTCGGGTCGAGGGCTCCGTGACGCTCGACGGGGAGGATATCTACGATCCGAACCTCGACGTCGTGAAGCTCCGAGCGCGGGTGGGGATGGTCTTTCAGAAGCCCAATCCGTTTCCGAAGTCGATCTACGAGAACGTCGCCTACGGTCCGCGGATTCATGGTGTGGCGAGGTCGAAGAGCGAGCTCGACGATCTCGTCCGGCAGAGCCTGCGAAAGGCCGGACTGCTCGAAGAGGTCGAGAGTCGTCTCGAGGAGCCGGGGACCAGTCTGTCGGGCGGACAGCAGCAGAGGCTCTGCATCGCGCGGGCGATCGCGGTCAGCCCCGAAGTGATCCTGATGGACGAGCCGTGCTCCGCGCTCGATCCGATCGCGACGGCCCGGGTGGAGGAGCTGATCGACGAGCTTCGCGAGCAGTTCACGATCGTGATCGTCACGCACTCGATGCAGCAAGCCGCGCGTGTCTCCCAGAGAACGGCCTTCTTCCACCTCGGCATCCTGATCGAAGAGGGCGACACGGAGAAGATCTTCACGAATCCCTCCGAGCAGCGGACCCAGGACTACATCACCGGGCGGTTCGGCTGAGCGACCGCAGCCCTGCGGCGAGCGCCGTGCAGGCCCGGGAGGACCTGCGCGCGATCAAGCCGAGAGGGCGATCGGCCGAGTCCTGAAGTACAGTCGAAAGGCGGGCAAGCGGCGCGTTCTCGCCTTGGCCCGGACGGAGGTGTGAATGGGTTCAGTCGAGGTGGCCTCGATCTCGCTCCCGCGAGAGACCGAACGCTTCGTCCGCACCTGGTTCACGATCTACGAGCACGACCCGCATTGGGTCCCCCCGCTCTTTTTCGAACGCAAGCGGTTCTTCGATCCCGCCCGAAATCCCTATTTCAAGCACGCCCGCGTCGCCTACTTCATCGCGACCCGAGCCGGGCGCGACGTCGGGACGATCGCCGCTACGGTCGACGAGGTCTACCAGGCCGAGGATCCGGGGACGGGCTTCTTCGGGTTCTTCGAGTTCGTGGAGGACGTCGAGGTCGCCGCCGCGCTCTTCGGTGCCGCTCGTCAATGGCTCGCCGATCAGGGCATGCAGAAGATCATCGGCCCCTTCAACTTCAACACCAATCACGAGTTCGGACTGCTCGTCGACGGCTTCGACAGCGATCCCTACGTCGCGAATCCCCACAACTCGGCCTACTACCCGGGCATCTACGAGGCGCTCGGGTTGCGACCGGCGATGGACTGGTACGCCTACCGCTGTGACGCCGAGATGCCCGGCATCAAGAAGATGCAGAAGGTCGCCGAGCGGATGCTGTCGCGGCATCCGGAGATCCGGATCCGCTCTCTCGACCTCGCGCATTTCGACGAAGAGGTCGAGCGGGTCCGCCAGGTCTACATCGATGCCTGGGAGCAGAACTGGGCGCATGTCCGCGTTTCGGACGAGGAGTTCGATTTCATCGCCGAGGGCCTCAAGCAGATCATCGAGCCGGAGCTCTGCTTCGTGGCCGAGATCGGTGACCGCGTGGCCGGAATCTCGGTCACGCTGCCCGACTTCAACCAGGTCGTGAAGCGGATGAACGGTCGGATCCTCCCCTTCGGCTGGGTCCACCTGTTGATGAAGAAGCGCTACATGGATCGTGCGCGAGTCTTCATGTTAGGCGTGGCGCAGGAGTTTCAGAGCCTGCCGCTCGGCGCGGCGCTCTACGCGCGCACGTTCAAGGTTGCGCTCGAACGGGGGTACCGCTGGGGCGAGGCCTCGCTGATCCTCGAGAACAATACGCGCATGCGAGGCGCGCTCGAGAAGATGGGCGCGACCATCGAGAAGACCTACCGGAACTACGAGATCGCCGTCCACGCGGACGCGATCGACACCCAGCAGAAGGAAGGAGCAGGCGGATAATGGACATTCAATGGCATGTCGTCACCAATCTCGATGATGCGCGACGGGACGCGGCGGAGGCACGGATTCGCAAGCTTGCCGGCGGGCAGAAGGATCTGATCCACGTCGTGATCCACGTCGAGAACAGCAATCACCATCAGCACGGCGCCGCCGAAGCGAAGATCCGATGCCAGGCCAAGGGCCGTGAGCTGATCGCGCACGAGCGCGACGATGAGCCGGAGATCGCGCTCAGCCGGGCCGTCGACGTGTTCGAGCGCGAGGTGCGAAACATGCGGGCCAAGCGGCGGGATCATCGTCATCACGCCCCGCCGCCGCCCATCGAAGAGCCCGAGGTCGAGGAGGAGCTGCCGCTGGCCGAGGCTGCGGACTGAAGGCCCTGCAGGTCGCGAGAGCTGGAGACCGGACCGGGCCCGTTCCGAGAAGCTACGGTTGCGAAGCACAACGGCCTGACCGACAGTCTTATCCATCCCCCGTCTCAAGGTGTGTCCCCTCGGGAGGGTCTTGATCGACCCCCCTGGGCGAGGGCATTCGCGCCGCCTTACGGCAAGTCCTTACGGCAAGTCTTATGGCAAGTCCTTACGGCAAGTCGATGTAAGCCAATGGCAGTCACGGAGGCGTCAGGAATGACGAAGCCCGAAGCGAGCACGAGCACGGTCCCGAGCGATAGGGCGGCCGACGACGTCGATCCACAGGAGACCCTCGAGTGGATCGAGGCCCTCGATTCCGTCTTCGAACGGGAGGGCATCGAACGAGCCCACTACCTGCTCGGTCGCCTGGTGCGTCGCGCGCGTCGCAAGGGCGCCCATCTCCCCTACCGCGCGACGACGGCCTACATCAACACGATCTCGGAGGCCCTTCAGCAGGCGAGTCCGGGCGACTCGGCACTGGAAGAGCGGATTCGCTCGTTCATCCGCTGGAACGCCATGGCGATGGTCGTGCAGGCGAACCGCGTGGACCCGGCGCTGGGCGGCCATATCTCGAGCTTCGCCTCGGCCGCGACGCTCTATGACGTCGGCTTCAATCATTTCTTCCACGCGCCGACGGAGGATCACGGGGGCGACCTGCTCTACATCCAGGGCCACTCGGCCCCGGGCATCTACGCGCGCGCCTTCCTCGAAGGCCGGCTCAGCGAGGATCAGCTGCACAACTTCCGGCAGGAGGTAGAGCCGGGCGGCTTGTCCTCCTATCCGCACCCGCGGCTGATGCCCGACTTCTGGCAGTTCCCGACCGTGTCGATGGGGCTCGGTCCGCTGATGGCGATCTATCAGGCGCGCTTCATGCGCTACCTGCGCGATCGGGGGATGGTCAAGACGACGGGACGGAAGGTCTGGGCCTTCCTCGGAGACGGGGAGACGGACGAGCCCGAGAGCCTCGGCGCGATCTCGCTCGCCGGGCGCGAGAAGCTCGACAACCTGATCTTCGTCGTGAACTGCAATCTGCAGCGGCTCGATGGTCCCGTGCGCGGCAACGGCAAGATCATCCAGGAGCTCGAGGCCAACTTCCGGGGCAACGGCTGGAACGTCATCAAGGTGGTCTGGGGCGGGCGCTGGGATCCGCTGCTCGCGAAGGATCGCGACGGGCTGCTTCGCAAGCGCATGGAGGAAGCGGTCGACGGCGAGTACCAGGCCTACCAGGTGCGTGGCGGCGCGTATACCCGGGAGCATTTCTTCGGGAAATATCCCGAGCTCGCGGAGATGGTGGCCACCATGCCGGACGAGGATATCTGGCGCCTGAATCGCGGCGGGCACGATCCCCACAAGGTCTATGCGGCCTACGCCGCGGCCATGGCGCATCAGGGGGAGCCGACGGTGATCCTCGCGAAGACCGTGAAGGGCTACGGCACGGGCGAGGCCGGCGAGGGCCAGAACGTCACGCATCAGATGCACGACATGGCCGAGTCGGCGCTGCGGGCCTTCCGGGATCGCTTCAACATCCCGATCACCGACGACGAGATCGGAGAGGCACCCTTCTACAAGCCCGCCGACGACAGCCCGGAGATGGTCTACATGCACGAGCGGCGCAAGGCGCTCGGCGGCTACCTCCCGGCGCGCTACACGACGCCGAGTCCGCTCGAGATCCCGGAGCTCTCGGCCTTCGATGCCCTGCTCAAGGGGACGGGAGATCGCGAGATGTCGTCGACGATGGCGGCCGTGCGGATCCTGCAGATCCTCACTCGCGACAAGCAGATCGGGAAGCACATCGTGCCGATCGTTCCGGACGAGTCCCGGACCTTCGGCATGGAGGGCATGTTCCGGCGGCTGGGAATCTACTCGTCGGTCGGTCAGCTCTACGATCCGGTCGACTCGGATCAGGTCGCCTACTACCGGGAGGAGACGGACGGGCAGATCCTGCAGGAGGGAATCAACGAGGCAGGCGCGATGGCTTCCTTCATCGCCGCTGGGACGGCCTACGCGAATCACGGCATCCACATGATCCCGTTCTACATCTTCTACTCGATGTTCGGCTTCCAGCGGATCGGCGATCTGGCCTGGGCCGCCGGCGACGTGCAGACGCGCGGATTCCTGCTGGGCGGAACGGCCGGTCGCACGACCCTGGCCGGCGAAGGACTCCAGCACCAGGACGGCCACAGCCACATCCTCGCCAACACCGTGCCGAGCTGTGTCTCCTACGATCCGGCCTACGCCTACGAGCTCGCCGTCATCGTGCAGGACGGGCTTCGTCGGATGTTCAAGGAGAACGAGAGCATCTACTACTACCTCACCGTGATGAACGAGAAATACGTTCAGCCCGAGATGCCCGAAGGTGCCGAGCACGGGATCCTGAAGGGCATGTATCGAATTCGGGAGGGGCAGGGGGCTGGTCCGAGGGTGCAGCTGATGGGGAGCGGTACGATCCTGCGCGAGGTGATCGCAGCCGCCGAGATGCTCGAACACGATCATGGCGTCACGGCCGACGTCTGGAGCGTGACCAGCTTCAACGAGCTCGCCCGCGACGGTCAGGACGTCGATCGCTGGAACATGCTGCATCCCGGAGACGAGCCGCGTAGGAGCTTCGTCGAGCGGCAGCTGACCGGGACGTCGGGGCCGATCATCGCCGCGACCGACTACATGCGGCTCTATTCGGAGCAGATCCGAGCGTACCTGCCGCAGTCGCGCGCGTACCGGACGCTCGGAACGGATGGCTGGGGACGCAGCGACGGCCGCGAAAAGCTGCGCCATTTCTTCGAGGTCCATCGCAACAACGTCTGCATCGCGGCCCTGTCGGCGCTCGCGGAGGAAGGCGCTGTGGATCGTGAGCACGTGACCCGCTCGATCAAGAAATACGGCATCGACGTGGATCGCGCCGCGCCGCGGCACCTGTAGGGCCGGGAGACGGCCACCTGGAAAGCCCGGGCGCTCCGGCCCCGTGTGCGATGGAGAAGACGAGATTGGCTAGGCCGCTTGAGATCTGCGTTCCGGATATCGGCGACTTCGAGGAGGTCGAGGTCGTCGAGCTGCTCGTGGCCAAGGGGGACGTCGTCGAGTTCGACGATCCACTGGTCAGCATCGAGAGTGACAAGGCGACGATGGAGATCCCCTCGACGGCAGCGGGCGTCGTGATGGAGCTCCGGGTCGCCGAGGGAGATCGCGTCTCGGAGGGCAGCGTGCTGCTGCTGCTCGAGGTCGAGTCGGAGGAGTCCGAGCAGGCGTCCGAGGACGAGACCGAGGCCGCAGCCGCGGACGCGACGGAAGAAGCGGAGTCGTCCGAGCAGCCCGCAGCGATCGCAGACGCAGCGGCTGCGCCTGCGGCCTCCGCCGCTTCGAAAACGGTCGACGGCGGGCGACACGACGAGGCGGAGCCGGGCGGGGCAGCCCGAGGCCTGGACTCCGACGCGTCCGCGAGCGCGACGAGCCCGGCGGCGATCGATGCGTCGGCGGACGCGGTGGCCCGGCAGACCCCGCCGGTCCGCGAGATGTCCGCGGCGGCGCGTCACCCGGTCCCCGATCGGGAGGGGCTGCCCCATGCGAGCCCGCTGGTTCGGAGATTCGCCCGCGAGCTCGGGGTTCCGATCGAGATCGCGGAGGGCTCCGGACCACATGGGCGGGTCCTCGTGGACGACCTGAAGCAGGAGGTCCGCGCGCGCTTCGAGGGAGACAGCGCGGGGCGCGGGCGCGTCGGCGAGCTCGCTCTGCCCGCGATGCCGAGCGTCGACCACGCGGCCTTCGGCCCGGTGCACGAAGAGCCGCTCACGCGGATCCAGAAGGTCTCCGGGCCAGCCCTGCAGCGCAGCTGGCTGAACGTTCCGCATGTCACTCAGCACGACGAGGCCGACGTCACCGAGCTCGAGCGATTCCGACGCGAGCGACGCGCCCTGGCAAAAGAGAGAGGCGTCAAGCTCTCGCCGCTGCATTTCGTCATGAAGGCGGTCGCCCTGGTGCTCGGCGAGTTCCCGACCTTTCGCTCGTCGCTGGCGCCCGAAGGCGACCGGCTGATCGTGAAGGACTACGTCCACCTCGGCATCGCGGTCGACACCGATCAGGGGCTGGTCGTGCCGGTCGTGCGCGACGTCGACCGCAAGGGCGTCTTCGAGCTCGCTCGCGAGCTCGACGAGATCGCGACGCGCGCACGCGAGCGAAAGCTCTCGCCCGAGGATCTCAAGGGAGCCTGCTTCACGATCTCGAGCCTCGGCGGGATCGGGGGCACGGCGTTCACCCCGATCGTGAATGCACCGGAGGTCGCGATCCTCGGCCTCTCCCGCACCACCGTGCAGCCGATCTGGCGGGGGGCCTCGCCCTTCGAGCAGGCCGAGGCGGGAGCCGACGGGGCCCCCGGGCGCGCTGAGACAGCCGCCGGCTTCGAGCCCCGGCTCGTGCTGCCCTTCTCCTTGTCCTACGACCATCGGGTGATCGATGGCGCCAACGCCGTGCGCTTCACCTCGCGGCTCGCTCGCGTCTTGTCGGACCCGCTCCAGCTTCTGCTCTGACGCCAGCCCGGCTCGTGGCGTCGTGCGGTTGCGCTCCAGCCCGAAGCTGCCACGGCGCGGCGCCCGGTGTACGCGATTCCCCCAAAGGAATGCTCAACACGGGTCCGGCGCAGACCGATTGAAGGCGCATGCCCGCGAACTCTGCGCCCGACCCGAAGCAAGCGAATGGCCAGGCTCCGCCCGGGAGCTCAGCCGGACGAAACGTCAGCGAGCTCTTCGCGGAGATCGGCGAGCGCTTCGAGCGCGCGGGTGCCGTCGGGCTGATCACGATCGCCGCGCCGATGATCGCCGAGGTCGAGCGGCGACATGGCGATGGGGCGCGGATGCGCTGTCTCGAGTCCCTGCGCGAGCGGGTCGCCGAGCTCGCCCAGGAGCGCTTTCGATCGGATTATCTGGTGGGCTTCGCCGAGCCGGGCTGTGACGAGGTGATGGTCCTGGTGTTTCGCCGGACGGGATCGGCCGGCTTCTACCGGACGGAGATGCCGGGCTTCCGCCAGGAGCTGTTTCGGATGCTCCAGGCCGAGGGCGGGCAGCTCTTCTATCCCTTCACTCGGGGCCCGGGCCGTCTACCCGTGGGCCTGTCCGTCGAGCTGCGCAACCCGCAATTCGGCACCGCCACCCAGCTGCGACGCCTGATCGACGAAGCGCGACGTGAATGCCGCTACGACGTCGAGACCGCGCGTCGCGAGGTCCGACAGGAGCTGATCGAGACGATCCTCGACCAGCGGATCTACTCGGTCTACGAGCCGATCGTCGAGGTCGAGAGTCGTACGGTCTTCGGCTACGAGGCATTGGCGCGGGGGCCCGAGGGCTCGCGATTCCACTCGCCGATGGCGCTCTTCTCCGCGGCCGAAGAGCACGAGCTGGTCTTCGAGCTCGATTGCGTGTGTCGTGAGAGCGGTCTTCGCGGCGCGATGGACTTTCCTGCCGGGACGAAGCTCTTCCTGAACATCCGCCCGACCACGATCCACGATCCGAACTTCCACGGTGATCGACTGATCGAGACCCTCGAGCGGCGTCAGCTCGCGCCGACCGACGTGGTCTTCGAGATCTCGGAGCAGGAGTCGATCGCGAGCTTCGGGGCGTTCCGGGAGATGCGTGACTTCTATCGCGGGCTCGGCTTTCAGTTCGCGCTCGACGATACGGGCACGGGCTATGCGGGTCTCGAAGAGCTGCTCGAGGTCGAGCCCGACTACATCAAGATCGATCGCGCGATGGTCTCGGGCGTCGATCAGGATCCGGCGCGCCAGGACGTCCTGAGCGCGGTGCTCCAGCTGGCCGACAAGATGGGCGCCCAGGTCATCGGCGAGGGGCTCGACACGCTGGAAGAGCTCGAGATGCTAGGCCGGCTCGGAATCCGCTTCGGGCAGGGCTGGCTCTTCGGACGGCCGACGCCGCTGCGGGCCGCCGACTGATCGAAGGCCGCGGCTAGCCGTCGGCCGCCTCGAGCCGGCGCTCGAGGAATTCGAGGACGGCCTGGCTGAACAGGTCGTTCCGGTCTCCGGCGACCATATGACCCGCGCCCGAGACGTCGGCGAAGTCGGCGTGGGGGACCTGAGCGAGGAAGACCTTTGCACCTTCCTCGCTGAGCAGGTCCGACTGCTTGCCGCGCACGAGCAGGGTGGGGAGCGTCAGGCTCGCGGCCGCATCATCGAGTAGACGAGGCGTCACGAATTGATCGCTCGTGTCGGGATCGACCTGCAGGAAATCGGGATCCCAATGCCATCGATAGCGGCCGTCGTCGCCGAGGCGCAGGTTCTTCTCGAGCCCCGAGATGTCCTTCGGGCGAGGCCGGTGGGGGTTGTAGGCGGCGACCGCGTCGGCCACTGCCTCGAGGCTCTCGAAGCCGTCCTGACCGCCCTGCATGAACTCCATGATGCGGGCCGTGCCGCTGGCTTCCATGCGGGTGGCGATGTCGACGAGCACGAGCGCGCGGGCGAGGTCGTTGCCCGCCTCGTGGATCGCGAGCAGTGAAGAGATGCCCCCCAGCGATGCGCCGATCAGCACCGGCGGCTCGTCGAATCCGCGCGCGACCTGGATCACGTCGTCGCGAAATCCCTCGTGATGATAGGTGCCCGCCGGATCCCAATCGCTCTCGCCGTGTCCGCGTAGATCGACGGTGATCGCGTACCAGCCCGACGCGGCGAGACTGCGGGCGGTGCCGCTCCAGGAGTGGCGGGTCTGCCCGCCGCCATGCAGGAGCAGCGCCGTCCGGTGGCTCGGGTCCCCATAGCAGTCGCCCTTGAGGGTCAGCCCCTGACTTCCCTCGAACTGGCGGGTCTCGACCCGGAGCTCCGTTCCCTGCGTCTTTGCAGCCATCTCGTCTCGTCCTCGTTCGGGCGGGGTTGGGTCGTGGTTGGGGCGGCTCGGGGCTAGCCCCAGCCCGCACCGGCTTCGATTCCCACCATGCGCTCGCTCTCTTCCCAGAGCCGACGGGCGGCCTCGGCGTCGCGCGCGAGCGCCGAGGTCCTGGCCGGGCGTTCATTCACGAAATACGTGCCGTTCGGCGCGTCGATCCTGGGTGCCGAGCAAAGGTGGACCGATGTTCGAGCGCCTTGTTCCGGCGTCTTGAAGAAGAGCGACAGCAGCGGCAGCAGGACCTTCGCGATGCCGCCATTGTTGGCGCCGAGTCGCGTCGAGACGGCCCCGGGGTGCAGCGACCAGATGCCGATGTCCCGTCCGGCGAGCCGTCGCGCCAGCTCCGTCGTGAAGAGCATGTTGGCGAGCTTCGAGGCGCCGTAGACGCGCATCGTCGAGTATTCGCGCTCCGACTGCAGGTCGTCGAGATCGAAGCGGGCGAACTTGTGTGCGCCGGAGGCCGTGTTGACGATGCGAGCGCCGGGCGTCTCGAGGATCCGCGGGAGCAGCTGGTGAGTCAGCAGGAACGGAGCGAGATGATTGACGGCGAAGGTCGTCTCGAATCCGTCCGGGGTCTCCGAGCGCCCGAGCATCGTGACCCCCGCGTTGTTCAGCAGCACGTCGATCCGCGGCAGCGCCTCGCGCATCTCTCCCGCTACCCGCCGCATGTCGTCGAGCCGTTCCATGTCGCCGTCGAAGAGTCGCACGCAGGCGCGTCCGGTCTCGCTCTCGATGCGCTTGCGAGTAGCCTCTCCGCGCTCCTTCGAGCGACACAGGATCGCGACCTCCGCTCCCTTTCCGGCGAGGGCGAGGGCCGCAGCCTCGCCGATGCCCGAGGTGCCGCCGGTGACGATGCAGGTCTTGCCAGCCATGGATCGGGTCATGCCGGGGCTCCTCCGCCCAGCTCGGCCGCGGGCTCGCTGTGGGTCGTGCATTCGAGTGCCTCCCGGAAGAAGCGGGTCACCCGCTCGTTCAGGAACGCATGGGTCTCCGCCTCGCCGCGTAGCTGGGCGAGGGGGCGCGTCGGCTTCAGCTGATTCGGGCGCGGGTTGTTCTCGTGCATGCGGTGGAGCAGCTCGACGCCGTCGCAGAAGTGGAAATGGTCGGCGCGGTCGAGGATCTCCAGTCGCGCGTGGGGACCCAGCCGCTCGACGAGCGGCTCGATGCCGGACTCGAGATCGACGAGCACGTCATCCTGCGCCGCGATCACGAGCAGCTCGATGGCCGAGTCGATCGGGAGCTCGCTCGCGTCGAACGCCTTGCGCCCGACGAAGGCTTCGGACACCGGCGCGAGGCTGCACAGCGCGCGGACCCGGCGCTCGAGTGCCGGGATCTTGAGCGAGGTCCAGCCGCCGTAGGAGTGGCCGAGAACGCCGACCGCATCCGAGACCAGGGGAGGGATCCGATCGGCTTCTTGGCCGTGGTCGAGCAGGGCGCGAATCGCCGCGACCAGGTCCGACGGACGCTGGGCGCGCGCACGCAGATGGATCTCGCGACGCTCGTCCTCGTCCTCGAGCCCCATCATCTCGGCGAAGGTATTGCCCACGTGATCCGGCGCGACGACCACGAAGCCCCAGCTCGCGAGGTGCGTCATCAGGAAGGTCGACTGTTGACGCAGCCCCGAGTTGCCATGCGAGAAGGCGATCAGGGGCGCCGGCGCGGCGAGCGGTGGAAGACCGGTCGCGGCGCGATGGGGCAAGCCGAGGGGATGGGGCGCCGCCGGATGGCCCGTCGCGCGATCGCGGGCCGGATACCAGATCTCGGTCGGGAGTCGTCGGGCGGGATCGATGGGATCCTGCGGCGACGGGATCTCCGTCTGGAGCGCGCCGACGGGATGCGGGCCGCGTCGCGAGAGGTCCGGGAGGGGCGGGGTCATGGACGGTGTTTATGTCGCCCGGCCGGGCTCGGCAAGCCCCGGTCAGTCGCTCGCGAGCGGGTCGACGAGGGCGACCAGATGGAGTGCGGGCACGAGGCCGGCCTCGATCCGCCGGTCGTCGAGATCAGCGACCTGGCCGAGGAAGCGCCGGTCGCGTGGTGCCTCGGGGTCGAAGTTCCAGCCGATCGCGGAAGCCAGGAAGGGCTCGGCCAGGAAGCCGAATTGCGTGAACATCTCGAGGGTGAAGCGCTCGCGCAGCGCCGTGACCAGCTCGTTGGGCCGCGCGGCTTCACGGGCCTCGAAGGCTTCGCGCCAATGTTCGATGCGTCGATCGGTGCCGGGTTGCCGCGTATAGCGTTCCGGCATCAGCTCCCAGATGCGTTCTCCGACCTGCGCGACCTCCGGTGGAGGCGTGACGGAAGCGGTGCCGGTGCCCTCGCTGAAGATCAGGCTGGCTCCGCGCGTGGTGGCGCGCTCGAAGCACGCGAGCCACGGCGCGACGTCCGCCTCGCGCGAGAGGAAATCCCGCGACACGATCGCGCGCGGCCGCAGACTCTCGAGGGTGGCTGCGAGGGACTCGGGGTCGTGTGGGAAGGCGATCGGCGTGACGAACTCATGGAGCGGCGAATCCCTGGGAAGGCCGACCGTTTCGAGCGCGTGCTCCCCGCGTGGGTCGGCGACGTGGACGTGGAAGGCGCCGATCTCGTGGCGCACGAGGCCTTCGGCGATGGCCCCGGCCACTTCTGCGGCCCCCCGACCGATCAGCAGGATCGCCTGCTCGGACGATCGATCGCCCTCGCTTCGGGCCAGCGGAACGCGCAGCAGGTCGCTGAACGAGTCGATGCCCATCGGACCGAATTGACGTCGGATCTGGTCGTCCTGCCAGGCGTCGAAGATCGGCGGCAGCATGGCATCCGCCTGCGCGTCGCAGCTCGCTACGGCTGTCGAGAGGGTCTCCATGGGGTCCGGTGCCGAAGATGCTTCCTGCTCGACCGGCAGGCATGGCTCCACGCTGGCAACGCGGACGGCGGGAGGCGCAGCGTCCTGCGTCGCCTCGAGGTCCGACCTCGCGCAGTCGGGATCGCCTGGCTGCGCGTCGGTCGACTCGCTTCGATCCGGTGTGGCTGCAGCCGGCAGATCCGTGAGCATCGAACGCAGCCTGCTCAGGACGTGCAGGCTCTCCGAGTGGCGCGATCGCTCGCTCTCGTACTCCCGACGCGCGGCATGGAGGGCCTCCTCCTGAGCCTCGAGCCGGTCGCGGAGCTCCTCGATCTGGGTCCTTCGCTCGGCGAGCGCGGATTCCTTCGCCTCGAGCTTCTGCTCGAGCAGTCGCCGCTCCGCGTCGAGGGTCTTCTGCGCACGGTCTTCGAGCGCCAGGCGTTCACGAAGCGTCTCGATCTCGCGCTGCGCCTGCTCGAGCGTGGTGCGCATCGCGACGCGCTCTTCTTCGACCGCTTTCGCCGCGGCCGTGCTCGACGTCTCGAGGGCCGTCTCGAGCCCGGCGATTCGAAGGTCGCGGGACTCGAGCTCCTGTCGGAGCTCGGCCAGCTCGGCGCGCTGTGCGAGCGCCGTCTCGCGTGCGATCGCCAGGGTCGATTCGAGCTCCAGGTTCCGCTCGGCCGGGGCCGCCTCGACGCGCTCGGCCGGGCGAGGCCCGAGCTGCTTCGCGGCTGATTCCTTCGGGCTGAGATCCTCGGTCGGGGTCATCGGCTGGAGAGGCACTCTTTGCCAGCCCGAGCTCTCGGCTCGAGGCGCTTTGGCCTCCGTCTCGGGAAGGGCGCTCGAATCGGTCGCGCTTGCCTCGCTGTCCGGGGGTGGAGCCGAGGCGGGAGCCGGCTCAGCGATTCGCGCAGCCTCTTCGTTCCGGAGCTCACCGGCGACCGTGGCGTACCGTTCGACGTCGAGATGCATCGCACGGCGCGTCGCTTCGAGCGCCTCCCGGCTGGCCTGCTCGCGTCGTCGTGCGTCCGCCGCGAGGCGCCGCGCGGCCGCGGCGTCGAGCAGCGGCGCGCGGGCAGGCTGCTCGCTGCGTTCAGCGAAGACGATGCCGATATCGAGGTCGGGTGAGGCAGGCGTGCCTGAGAGAGCGGGCGGCTCCGCGGCGGGCTCGGTGCGTCGGTTCTTGCGACCCCCGCGCCGACCGCGTCGCGTGCGGCCGCGGCGCTTCCTGCTCGGATGATCCTGATCGGTCGGTGGGCTCGTATTCGGCACGCGGCCCCTCCCTCGTTCGCGCGAAGTCTCACTCCCTGATATCGGACGAATCCGAGTTTCCTTGAGGGGGCAAGACATTAGGCGAAGCGATGCGAGGGGAATGCCGGTCTCTGAAGGCGTCGGCGTAGGAGCGATGCCGGATCCGCCCTGGGGCTTTTTCTCCAGGACGGATCCGGACTGGACTCCCTGAGGCGAGCGGGGCTGCGACTAGTGAGCGCGGAAGCGGGCGCCCATCTTCTGGCGGCCCGAGTTGATCTCCTTGAGCTCCTCCATCGCCCGCGCGGCGACGTCCGCGCCGGCGACCTCGTCGTCTTCCTTGGCGAGCTCGTCCATGTCGACCCACGGCCTGATACACGGGCTCGCGTGCGGTCGGTGATGATGCCGGCCTTGAGCAGCGTCTTGATCAGCACGCGGAAGATGTTGGTGTTGTCGGTCATGTCCTGGCGGCGATCTTCGTCGGTGAAGGACTCGAGGATGGCGCCGCGTACCCACTGCCAGTCGAGGCCGAACTCCTGGTAGATCTCCTGCTTCTGCTCGGCGTTGACCAGGTTGAAGAGCAGGACCTGGAAGGCCTCCGCCGCCCAGTCCTCGACGTGCTCGTGCTCTTCCTCGTTCAGCTTCGGGCACCGTGCGGTCCGCCCAGATCTTCCCGAACTTGTGATGGAAGGCCTCGTCGGACATCGTGAAGTGGATCAGCCGCCGCAGCAGCGGATCGCTGCGTCTCGCGCTGGATCGTCGCGAAGGCGCCCATCGCGAGGCCCTCGATCAGCATCTGCATGCCGACGAGCTTCTTGTAGACCGCGCCGCTCTTGACCATCTCGTTCAACAGCCCCTGGAGCGTCGTGCCCGAGCGCAGCGGGCGTGCCCCAGCGCATGCCGATGTAGTTCGAGAAGCCCGTCACGTGGCGCGCTTCTTCGCGCGTCTGGTTGGCGGCGTACTCCTGCGCGCCCGGGTCGCGCAGGATCTGGGTGAGGCTCGCCGACAGCGAGAGCGCGCCCTGCTCGCCGTGCAGGATGCTCGACATCACGAAGCGCGTGTTCTGGTTGGCGAGCCGGATCTTCTGGCGTTCGTCGAGCTTGTCGGCGACGGCGGTCTTCAGCTCGATGCAGAAGTCGCGCGGCATGATCGTCTCTTCTTCGAGGTTCATCGGGCTCGGAGTGGAAGTCGACGTAGCGCGGGTCGGTCGGATCCCAGAAGTGGTCGACCGTCGCGGCGATGATCGCGTCGAAGGCGTCGGTGCGGTCTGCGTAGCGATCGACCTCGATCAGGGCATCGAAGTCGTCGCGATCGACCGTGTTGTAGATCGGGTCGTAGGTGATGTGTCGTTCACTCATGAGGTCGGTTCTCCTGCGGGCGGCGTGGAAGGGGTTGGATTCGAAGGGACCGCGCTCGTCGCGGGGCCCGTGAAGTCACATAGATCGGTCGCGGCCGAGCGATTTCCGTGAAGCTGGAAATGGGTGAGGGTGCGGACGAGGGCGTCGCGGGTGGCCCGAGTCGGATCTTCGGCCCACCAGGCGAGGACGTGCGCCCACATGCCAACGGTCGCCTGGGCCAGGACGTCGGGATCGAAGCAGTCCTCGGCGAGCCCGGCCGCGACCCGCTCGCGGCGGCGCGTGCTCACGCCGGCGGCCAATCGGGCCAGGATCCGGGCGCCGACGTCGCCGGCCTCGCTCTCGGGGTGGAAGACGATGCGCAGGAGATCGCGCCGCTCCTCGGCGAAGCCGACGAGGGCCTCGGCCTGCGCCGTGACGATCTCGGCGATCTCCTGGTGGCCGCTCGAGACGGCCAGCAAGCGGGCTTCGAGCTCGCTGGCCGCTTCCTCCGCGAGCTCGCGGAAGAGCGCGAGCTTGTCCTTGAAGTGGAGATAGAAGGTGCCGGAGGCCAGCCCGGCCTCGGCGGCGATCACGTGGGTCGTGACGGCGTGGGGCCCGCGCTCGGCGAACAGGGTCAGGCCCGCGTCGAGCAGTCGCCGGCGCGTGGCCTGCTTTCGCGAGGATACGCGCCCCTGCGAGGCCGAGTGATCCGCCGCGTCCCGCGCCAGGGCGGGCTTGGATGACGAGAACGCGTTCATGGGGTGACTGACAGCCATGTCATAACTGACATTAACGTCAGTTCCGGCTCGGAGTAAAGCGATTCGAGGCTGACTTCGAGTTCAGATTCGACCCGGCCAGGGCCCGGGCATCAAGCGGGCAGGGCGCTCGGCTCGCAGACCTCGTCGCAGGCCGGCTCGGCGCCCGGGCTCGGATCCGCGATCTCGATCTGGATCGTCGTGTGATCGATCGAGAAGCGCTCCTTGAGCTCGCGGCGAACGCCCTGGAGCAGCAGCTCGGGATCCGCACCGCGATCGACCACCAGGTGACTCGACAGCGACACCTCGCCGCTGCCGATCGCCCAGACGTGCAGGCAGTGCAGCGTCAGGACCCCGCGCACGTCGAGCAGCGCGTCGCGAATCTCCTCGGGATCGAGATGGCTGGGCGCCGTCTCCATCAACACGTCGAGGGCCTCGCGGACCAGCTGCCACGCCGAGTTCAGGACGAGCACGCTGACCACGACCGAGACCGCCGGATCGAGCCAGACCCAGCCGAAGGCCCAGATCCCGGCGCCCGCCAGGATCACGCCGACGCTGGCCAACGTATCGCTGGCGACATGCAGCCAGGCGCCGCGAACGTTGAGGGAGCTGGCTCGGCCTTCGGAGAGGATCCACAGGCTCACGAGATTGATCACGAGGCCACCCGCGGCCACCCACATCACACCCTGGCCCTCGACCTCTCGCGGCGCGACGAAGCGCTCTAAGGCGTGACTGGTGATGAAGACGGCGACGACCGCCAGCGCCAGACCGTTGGCGAGGGCGGCCAGGATCTCGGCGCGGCTGTTGCCGAAGGTGCGTCGCCCGCTGGCCGGGCGAGACGCCATCCAGGCGGCCAGCAGCGAGAGGGCCAGCGCGGCGACGTCCGACACCATGTGCAGCGAGTCGGCGAGCAAGGCGAGCGAGCCCGTCAGCAGGCCGCCCACCAGCTCGATGCCCGCGTAGGCAAGCGCCAGGCAAAGCACCAGCAGCAGCCGCCGGCTGTTCATCGAACGCGGGTCGACGTGCGCGTGTCCGTGACCGTCGCTGGCATGGCCCATGTCGCTCTTCCTCCGCACCAAGCGCTCTTCTTAGCGTTAGCGGCCCAGCGCTTTGGCCATGCGATCGATCACCTC
The DNA here is from genome assembly GCA_963698485.1 of uncultured delta proteobacterium. Taxonomy (GTDB): domain Bacteria; phylum Myxococcota_A; class UBA9160; order UBA9160; family UBA4427; genus UBA4427. Next base: position 240,720 of record CAVORA010000029.1, read on the forward strand.
GGTCAGGATCGGTCGCGAGGTGGCAAAGTTGAGGCGCGCGAAGCCCTCCCAGCCGGGGCCGAAGAGGCGGCCATCGGAGAGGGCGACCTGGCCATGGCGCATGAAATGCGCGGCCGGCGAGCCTTCGAGCCCGAGCGCACGGCAATCGAGCCAGCCGAGAAAGGTCGCTTCGGGCAGGCAGAATCCGATCTCGGGGATCCGCTCCGCGAGCGCGGCCCTGGCGAAGTCGCGATTCGCCTGCAGATAGGGCTTCACCTCGTCGAGCCAGGGCTGGGACCAGCGCCAGGCGGCCATCGAGGCGTAGAGGCCGAGCAGACCGATGCCGCCGCGGACATGTCTCGGCACGACGGTGTTGAAGCGCTTCTGCAGCGTGCGGTCACCGAAATGCGCGACCGCGCAGCGAAGCCCGGGGATGTTGAAGGCCTTGCTCGCGGAGGTCAGGGTGATCGTACGCCGCGCGATCTCGGGGCCGAGCGAGGCCAGCGGCCGATGCCGACGCCCGTCGAAGAGCAGATCTCCATGGATCTCGTCGGAGACCACGACGAGATCATGCGCGACCACCAGCTCCGCCAGACGCTCGAGCTCGGCGTGGCCGTAGACCCGACCCGACGGATTGTGGGGATTGCAGAAGAGCAGCAGCCGCGTGTCCGCATCGATCGAGGCGGCGAGCCCGTCCAGATCGAATTCGAGTCGCTCGCTTCCGATCAGCATGCGGTTCTCGACCAGTCGGCGGCCGGTGTCGCGCACCGAGCCCAGGAAGGGCGGGTAGATCGGCGTCTGGACGACGACTCCGTCGCCGGGCTCGCTATAGGCCTCGAGCGCGAGGTACATGCCCTGGACGACCTCGGACAGGATCTCGACGCCCGCCGGATCGGCCTGCCAGCCGAAGCGCTCCTGCATGCGTTCGGCGAAGACCTCCGGCAGGCCGGTCTGGGCCGGAGCGATCGGGTAGCCGACGTCCGAGGATTCCGTGAAACGGCGCAGCTCGGCCTGGATCGGCGCAGCCAGCGGAAAATCCATCTCCGCGACCCAGGCGGGCAGGATATCGGGCGGATAGGTGTGCCATTTCTCGCTGCGACGTTCGCTGAGCACGCGCCGGTCGAGCTCGTCGAGCACGGCGGGTCGATGTCGGAGCGCCCGCTCGGCGGCGATCAGCACGGCCTCCGCCTCCTCGGGGTCCGCGGCTCGGAAGGCCTCGATCGACGACGAGTCGGCCTGTGCGCGTTCGAGCAGCGCGCCGCCCTCGCAGCGCAGTCGCTCGAAGACTTCGGAGACGACATCGCCGCGTTCATCGAGTGGAAGGACCTCGTCGCGCCCACCCGGGGCGAGATGCCAATGAGGCGCGCGATCGAAGCAATCGAAGCGCAGCCACTCGTCTCCGGTCTCGCGCGAGCGGACGCGCAGCGTTGCTCCAGCGTCATGCTCGAGGGCACGCAGCTCGATCTCGAGCCGCAATCCGCGCCAGTCGTCCTGCCACTCGATCGCCATCGTCAGACACTAGCGGCCGACCGGGCGGAGGCGCGAATCCGAAGCGCTATGCTCGCGCCCGAGCCGGTCGCAGCCCGTGATGCGGGTTGCAAGGGGGGGCGCGCTCACGATGTCCGTGCGAATCGAAATGCCACAGCTCTCGTCCGAGGGAGAGAGCGCGACGTTGGCCAGCTGGCTCGTCGGCGTGGGCGACTCGGTCGAAGCGGGCGAAGTGATCGCCGAGCTCGAGACCGACAAGTCGACCGTCGAGCTCGAGGCGCCCGCCAGCGGCACCATCGTCGAGCTCAACGTGGCCGCGGGTACCGAAGACGTCGCGCCGGGATCGCTGCTCGGAAGCATCGATGCGCCGGCTGCGGTCGAGGCCGATGAAGAAGCGCCTTCTTCCGCTCCCGAGACGAGCGAGTCGGCGGGGGCCGAGCCCGAGGCTGCTGCGGAGACATCGAGCCCCGACGCGGGATCGACCGAGACAGAGCCGACTTCCCAGGCTTCCGCGCCGACGCCGCAGGCAGGGGAGCGGCGATCCACTCCGCTGGCGCGCCGCGCGGCCGCGTCGAAGGGCGTCGATCTGGAGTCGGTTGCCGGCAGTGGACCGGGCGGCCGTGTCGTCGAGGCGGACGTGTTGCGGCTCGCGGGGGGCGACGAGATCGCAGCCGACGCGACGCGGACGTCGACCGCAGATCGGCCCGTGGTCGAGGCGCTCCGGGACGAGGCGGGCGGGGACGCCGGAGGCGAGGCCGGCTTCGAGATCCGCCGGCTCAGCGCGATGCGCAAGACGATCGCCCGACGCCTGACCGAGGCGAAGCAGCAGGTGCCGCATTTCTATCTGCGAGTGCGGGTCCGAATGGACGAGCTGCTCGCGGTGCGCACGCGTCTGAACGCGGGGCTCGCCGGAGGAGGGGCGCGAGATCAAGATCTCGGTGAACGACTTCATCGTGCGGGCCTCGGCGCTCGCGCTCCGGGATGTGCCCGAGGCGAACGTCCAGTTCGCCGGCGATGCGATGCACATCTTCGACCGCGTGGATGTCTCGGTGGCGGTGGCGACCGAAGGGGGGCTCGTCACGCCGGTCGTTCGTGACGCGGATCGGCTGGGACTGGTCGCGGTCGCGAGCGAGGTGCGTGCGCTGGCGGCGCTGGCACGCGAGGGCCGTCTCAAGCCCGAGCAATACCAGGGTGGCACCTTCACCGTGTCCAACCTCGGCATGTACGGCATCGAGACCGTGTATCCGATCCTGAATCCGCCCCAGGCCTGCATTCTCGGGGTCGGGGCGGCGGACGAGCAGCCAGTGGTGCGAGACGGTGAGGTCGTGGTCGGGCATGTCGCGGCGCTGACGCTCGCCGCGGATCATCGCGCCGTCGATGGCGCGGTCGGGGCACGGCTGTTGGCGTCGATCCGCGACCGGCTCGAAGATCCGATGGGCATGATGCTTTGACGAAAGATCGCGATCGGGTCGTCCGATCGCGAAGGGACGGCCGGGTCGAGTCGAGACGACGTCGAGACGCACCGGGAATGATCAAGAGGGGAGAAACGATTCGATGAGCACCGCAAGCTATGACGTGGTCGTGATCGGGGGCGGACCGGGCGGATACCCGGCGGCGATTCGCGCGCGCCAGCTCGGGCTTTCCGTGGCACTCGTCGAGCGCGAGCATCTCGGCGGAATCTGTCTGAACTGGGGCTGCATTCCGACCAAGGCGCTGCTGCGCACGGCCGAGGTCCACCACCTGATGACGCAGGGCGGACGAGTTCGGCCTGTCGGCTGGCGAGGTCTCGCTCGATCTCGACAAGATCGTGAAGCGTTCGCGCCAGGTGGCGAAGCGGCTGAATACGGGCGTGAAGTCGCTGCTCAAGAAGAACAAGGTCGAGGTCTACGACGGTTTCGGGCGCCTGACGGGGGCGGGCAAGGTCGCGGTCGAGGGCGCGGACGGCTCGTCGAGCGAGCTCACGGCCGGCAGCATCATCCTGGCGACCGGCGCGCGCGCGCGGTCACTGCCGGGGCTGGAGGCCGATGGCGAGCTCGTCTGGAGCTACAAGGAAGCGATGGTCCCGACCGACCTGCCCGCGCGGCTGCTGGTCGTGGGCAGCGGGGCGATCGGGATCGAGTTCGCGAGCTTCTACAACGAGCTCGGGAGCGAAGTGACCGTCGTCGAGGCGCTGCCGCGCATCCTGCCCGTCGAGGACGAGGAGATCTCGCAGCTCGCCCACAAGGAGTTCGAGAAGCAGGGCATGGAGATCCACGTCTCCTCGACGGTCTCGTCCCTCGAGCGCGGCAAGGGTGAAGTCAAAGCGACGATCACGCCGGAAGAGGGCGAGCCGAAGGTCGCGACCTTCGACCGGGTGATCCTCGCGGTCGGCATCGTCGGCAACGTCGAGAATCTCGGTCTCGAAGGCACGGGGGTCGAGGTCGACCGGACCCATATCGTGACGAACGAATGGACCGAGACGGGCGAGCCGGGCGTCTACGCGATCGGCGACGTGGCCGGCCCGCCCTGGCTGGCGCACAAGGCGACCCACGAGGGCATCGTGTGCGCCGAGCGGATCGCCGGGCAGTCGACGGTGCATCCGATGAAGACCGAGCGGATTCCCGGCTGCACCTATTGCCGACCGCAGATCGCGAGCGTCGGGCTGACCGAGGCCAAGGCGAAGGAGCTCGGCCGGGAGATTCGCGTCGGCCGCTTCCCGTTCCGGCGGCAACGGCAAGGCGATCGCGCTCGGCGAGATCGAGGGCCTCGTCAAGACGATCTTCGACGCCGGAACGGGCGAGCTGCTCGGCGCGCACCTGATCGGCGCCGAGGTCACCGAGCTGATCCAGGGCTTCGTCGTGGCCATGAATCTCGAGACGACCGAGGCGGAGCTGATGCACACGATCTTCGCGCATCCGACGCTCTCGGAGATGATGCACGAGTCGGTTCTGGCAGCCTATGGTCAGGCCATCCATATCTAGCCTGGTCCGCTCGCGCGCCGCACGGGATGCGCGGGACGCGGGCAGGGCCGAAGGGGCCGCCGTCCGACGAGGCAGGCGGCCCGGCGCCGGGTGATTCGATTGGCCGATCAGCTGTTACAGATCGAAGGGGCACGAGGCAGCGCGGCGCGAGCCCGAGCGGCCGCCCTGGATCCGGGTGCGCCTCTCCGCCAACGCGAAGGTCGAAGAGACCCGGGCACTGATGCGCCGCCTCGAGCTGAACACGGTCTGCGAAGAGGCGGCCTGTCCGAACCTCGCGGAGTGCTGGGCGGATCGACACGCGACCGTCATGATCCTCGGATCGGTCTGCACCCGCGCCTGCGCATTCTGCAACGTCGACACGGGTCTGCCCGACGCGGTGGATCCGCACGAGCCGGAGCATCTGGCGAGCGCAGTCGCCGAGCTCGGGCTCGAGCACGTGGTGATCACGTCGGTCGACCGGGACGATCTGGCCGACGGTGGCGCGGGGCAGTTCGCGCGCTCGATCGAGCGGATCCGTGCGCTCGCGCCGACCACGACCATCGAGGTCCTGACCCCGGATTTTCGCCGCAAGCCGCAGGCGCTCGGGCTGGTAATCGAGGCGGCGCCCGATGTCTACAACCACAATCTCGAGACCGTGCCGCGCCTCTACCGTCGCGTGCGTCCGGGTGCGGACTATCGCCATTCGCTCGACCTGCTCGCGCGCGCCAAGCAGCTCCGTCCGCAGATCTTCACGAAGAGCGGGATCATGGTGGGCCTCGGCGAGGAGCGCGACGAGATCCGGCAGGTGATGGATGATCTGCGCAGCGCCGACGTCGATTTCCTGACGGTCGGACAGTATCTGCGGCCGACGCCGCGCCATGCCTCGGTCGAGCGCTACATGCCACCGGAAGAGTTCGAGGAGGTCGCGGAGGAGGCGCCGCGAACGCGGATTCCTGGTGGTCTCGGCGACGCCGCTCACACGCTCCTCGTATCACGCAGCCGAGGACTTCCGCCGTCTGCAGGCCGCCCGACATGCCGCGGAAGCGGGCTCGACCGGTCGGCCCGTCGGAGATCGTCCGGACTGATCGGCGCGAGGCCGGCTGCGGCGGCGCGTTTCTGGCAGGCGATGTAGATCGCCTGCTCGGACAGACCGCGGACGTCGATGCGCCCGCCCTTGTTGACGGGGGTGAAGAGGGGGCCGGGCTCCCGTCCTCGAACCGAGATCCAATCGCTCGAGCGCGCTTCGCGTCTCGGGACTCGTCATCGACCGCCGCGGCGCGGCCTGACTCGTGACCTGGACGCTGAGCACGCCCGTCCCTGGATCGAAATCCCCGAGCTGGAGCGACACCGCCTCCGCACGTCTCAGCCTGGCGTCGCTGAGGACGGCGACGAGCGCAGCATCACGCGCGCCGGCGGGGCTGGGGTCGGCGCGGCAGGCCTCGGCCAGCCGAGCGAGCTCAGGGGTGCCGATCCGGACGCGCTTTCGGCGAGCCGGGCCGCGAGCGGGAGGCACGGCGATCGCGCTGCGGTAGTCCGCCTCGCTCATCGAGCCGTGCAGCGCGCATTGCCGCAAGACGCCGCGCAGCGCCGCGAGATGCTTGTTGGCCGTGGCGGGAGCAAGCGTTTCCGCCAGCCGCTTGCGCAGGGCCACGGTTTGCGGATTGCGCAGTCGATGCCATTCCAGCGTATTCGCGGTCGCGCGCCCGTCCGAGGCCCAGTCGGCCAGCTTGCGGAGCGCTTCCCGCATCGTGCGCCGCGAGCCCTCTCCGAGCTGCTCGAGGTAGGCCTCGGCTGGATCGAAGTCGGCCCCCTCCTCGGAGCTGCTCTCGGAGTCCGATTTCTCGGTCGCGATCGGGCGTTGTCGCCAACCCTGTGAGTCTCCGGACATTCGCCGCTCCTCGGCGGAATCGGTCGGGCGGGCCAACGAAGAGAAGCCTCATCGGACGCGGGACGTTCAGCGTGGAAGCGTCAGGATGGAGGAGGCTCGCTGTCTGCGGTATCGGGCAAACCCCGCAACGCGACCCCTGGAAAGCGCTCGCGAGCGTCTCAGGCTTCGCAGTCATCCGGCCGAAGCGACGAGCATGTCGAACCCGTTCTTGCAGCTCGGAATGCTCTTCGCGGCTTTCGTGCTGATCACGATCGTCGCACTCCAGGGTGAAGAGGTCACCCGCTCCATCGGACTGCTCGAGCCGGAAGTGGATCCCGTCCTCGTCTTCATGATTCCGCAGCCCGCCCGCCTGGCACGCGTGCGCGACGCGATCGCGGACGATCGCGTCCTCTGGGAAGGCGCCCCGGGATTCGCGCTCGTGAGCGGTCGCATCTACGTGCACGACCTGCGCGACGCGGGGACGCTGATCCGGACGGGGGATTGGGTCGATCGGCCGGTACAGATCGTCAGCCTCGGAATGGATTCCGAAGGGCCCGAGTCCTTCGAGGCCGACGCCCGCGAGGGCGGCGCGCGCCTCAGCCGAGAGCAGCGTCTGGCGAAGATCCGTCAGCTCGTGAACAAGCCGAGCCTGACCCGGGGCGAGCAGATCTTCGTGCTGCAGGCCATGAACGACGGCCTCGAGATCTGAGCGAGACGCTCGGGCCGCGCGGGAGTGAAGTGCGCGCGGCCCCGCGGCTCAGGGGCCCTGATCCGACGCGTCCGGTGCCTCGCCCGGCTTGAGGGCGCTTCGTTCGCGATACCAGTCGATGGCGTCCTCCGCCTGTGCACGCTCGCTCTCGAGGAACCGGGAGACCGCCGCGTCGAGGCGCGGATCGCTGAGATAGTGCGCGCTGTAGGTGGGCTGCGCGTCGAAGCCGCGCACCTGCTTGTACTCGCCGCCCGCGCCGGGCTCGAAGCGCGCGAGGCCATGCGTGATGCAGTGCTCCACGGCCGCGTAGTAGCAGACGTTGAAGTGCAGGTGCTTGACCATCCGGGTGGCGCCCCAGTAGCGCCCGTAGAGCGCATCGCCCTTCTCGACGTTGAAGGTGCCGGCAATCTTCTCGCCCGCTTGCTCGGCGATGACGAAGCAGAGCCGGTCGCGGAAGCGCTCGATCAGCAGCTCGAAGCACTCCCGGTTGAGATACTGACGTCCCCAGGCGCGTGCGTGAATCGTCTCCAGGTAGAAGCGGAACATCGGATCGACGAGCTCGGAGGTGATCTCGTCGCCGCGATAGGTGCGGATCGTGACGCCCTGCTTGTCCATCTCGCGCCGCTCGCGGCGAACCTGATTGCGGCGCTTCGAGCGGAAGGCACCGAGATAATCCTCGAAATCGCGGTAGCCGTGATTGTGCCAGTGGTACTGCAGACCCAGGCGCGTGTGGTAGCCGACGCTGCCCAGGGCCTCCGCCTCTTCGGGATGGCAGAAGTTCACGTGTACGCTCGAGAGCTCGTTGTCCCGGCAGATCTCTGCGAGCGCGGCGCCGAGCCGCTCGATCCACGCCGCGCGATCCTCGCCCGGTGCCGTCAGGAAGCGCGCGCCGGTGACCGGCGAGAAGGGCACGCCGACGAGCAGCTTCGGGTAGTAGTCGAGCCCGGCCCGATAGGCCGCCTCGGCCCAGCTGTAGTCGAAGACGAACTCCCCTTCGCTGTTGCGCTTCAGGTAGAGCGGGCAAGCGGCGACCAGACGACCGTTCTCGCGGGCGACCAGCGGCTTGGCCTCCCAGCCCGATTCCCGGCCCAGCGCGCCCGCCTCTTCGAGCGAAGCCAGGAAGGCCCACTCGAGGAAGGGCGATTCATCGCCCACCAGGCGATTCCATTCGTCGGGGGGCAGCTGGGCCACGCCTTCTTCGAGCTGGATCGTGATCTTCGGCGGGTCTTCTGACATCCGCCGCGCAGTGTAGCCGCCGTAGCCTGCAGCGGTGCTGCGATGCGTTCGGAGTGCGGGCTATGCTCAGAGCGATGAGTGTTCGAGAGCCATTCGAGACGCGCGGATCCCGGATCGGTTCCGAGCCGACCCCGGCACGCAGCGGGGGCCCGGACCGGCGGGGTAATTTCGTGCTCGCGCGACCGCCCAGAGGCGCGGGGGACGACAAGCCCGTGCCGCCCGAGCGGGGCGACCCCGGGAAGGAGCGGGATCGCGGGGTCGCGACGAAGGAGCGATCGAAGTCCGCGCGCCCGCCGCGATTCAAGGTGATCCTCTACAACGACAACTACACTCCCATGGAGTTCGTCGTCCAGGTGCTGGAGACGGTCTTCCAGAAGAGCCCGTCGGCCGCGACCCAGATCATGCTGCAGATCCATCGCGGCGGAATGGGCGTGGCTGGGGTCTACGTCCTCGAGGTGGCCGAGACGAAGTCCGCCACCGTTCATCGATTGGCCGAAGAGCGGGGCTACCCCCTGCGGTCGGGAGTGGAGAAGGAATGAGTTCGATCGGACGGGATCTCCAGCTGACCCTGCAGGCGGCCCATCGCGAGGCGGTGATGAGGCGTCATGCCTATCTGACGCTCGAGCACCTGCTCTACGCGCTGATCCATACCGAGGAGGGCGCAACGATCCTGCTGCACGCCGGCGCGGACGTCGATCGGCTTCGCGTGGAGCTCGAGCGCTTCTTCGACGAGGACCTCGAGAGCGTGCCCGGGGACGACCCCGTCGAGACGCTCCAGACCCTGGCCTTCCATCGCGTCGTGCAGACGGCGATCGATCACACGGCGAACGCCGAGAAGGAAGAGGTCGAGATCGGGGACCTGATCGTCGCACTCTTCAACGAGCCCGATGCGCATGCCATGACGCTGCTTCGTGCACAGGGCGTCTCTCGACTCGACCTGCTCCGCTACATCAGTCACGGCGAGTCGAAGCTCGGCGACGACGGCTCGCTCGGGGAGAGCGGTGGCCGATCGCCGCTGCTCGGAGGCGACGACTCGGAGGGCGTGCCGGCGGATCCGCTGGCGGCCTTCGCGACGAACCTGACGGAGCGGGCGGCCGAGGGGAAGCTCGACCCGCTGATCGGACGCGGGCGTGAGCTCGATCGCGCGGTGCATATCCTCGCGCGTCGGCGCAAGAACAATCCGATCTTCGTCGGCGAGACCGGGGTCGGCAAGACGGCGCTCGCCGAGGGGCTGGCGCTGCGGATCCATGAAGGGCGGGTGCCCGAGGATCTCGAGGGGACCGAGATCTACTCGCTGGACCTCGGTGCGCTGCTCGCCGGCACCCGCTATCGCGGCGATTTCGAGGCCCGCTTCAAGGCGCTGCTCGCGGCGCTCGAGGAGCGCGAGCGCTTCATCCTCTTCATCGACGAGATCCACACGATCCTCGGAGCCGGGTCCGCGCAGGGGACGACCGTCGATGCGTCGAATCTGCTGAAGCCCGGGCTGGCCGACGGGACGCTGCGCTGCATGGGCTCGACGACCTACCAGGAGTACCGCCACTTCGAGCGGGATCGGGCCCTTTCACGCCGATTCCAGAAGATCGACATCGAAGAGCCCACGCCGGAAGAGTGCGTGCGGATCCTGAAGGGACTGGCCCCGCGCTACGAGGAGCATCACGGCGTCCACTACACCGCCCCCGCTCTGAAGGCCTGTGTCGATCTGGCGGTGCGGCATATCAACGATCGCTTCCTGCCCGACAAGGCGATCGACGTGATGGACGAATGCGGGGCCGAGGTGCGCCTGCGTCCGACGGGCAAGAAGCGGCGGACGGTGGGCGTGAAGGACGTCGAGCGCACGGTCGCGGCGATGGCGCGGGTGCCGATCGAGACCACCGCGACCGCGGACACCGGGCGTCTCGAACATCTCGAGGCCGACCTCAAGGCGGTCGTGTTCGGACAGGACAAGGCGGTCGAGGCGGTCGCGAACGCGGTGAAACGTGCCCGCGCCGGTCTGGCCGGGCCCGAGAAGCCGACCGGATCCTTCCTCTTCGCCGGCCCGACCGGCGTCGGCAAGACGGAGCTCGCCAAGCAGCTCGCTGCGACGCTCGGTGTGCCCTTCCTGCGCTTCGACATGAGCGAGTACATGGAGAAGCACTCCGTCTCGCGGCTGATCGGCGCGCCCCCCGGCTACGTCGGCTACGACCAGGGCGGCATCCTGATCGAGCAGGTGCGCAAGCATCCCTACGCCGTGCTGCTGCTCGACGAGATCGAGAAGGCGCATCAGGACGTCTTCGACGTGCTGCTCCAGGTGATGGACCACGCGACGCTGACCGACAATCAGGGGCGCGAGGCGGATTTCCGTCACGTCACGCTGATCATGACCTCGAACGCCGGGGCTCGGGAGATGTCCGCGAACGCGATCGGCTTCTCGAAGGCCAAGCGCGGGGATGGCAGCCAGGAGATCGAGAAGATCTTCAGTCCCGAGTTCCGGAATCGGCTCGACGAGGTCGTGCGCTTCGATGCGCTGCCGCGGGACGTCATGGAGCGGGTCGTGGACAAGTTCGTGAAGGAGCTGCGGGAGCAGCTCGCGGAGCGGAAGATCGAGATCGAGCTTGCGCCGGCGGCGCGCGAGCGCCTCGCGGACAAGGGCTACGACCCGGATTTCGGAGCGCGTCCGCTGTCGCGGGTGATCCAGCAGGAGCTCAAGAATCCGCTCACCGACGAGGTGCTCTTCGGCCGCCTGAAGGGCGGCGGGCGCGTCGAGGTCGGCGTCGACGACGACGGCGAGTTCGTGTTCACGTTCCCGGACTAGCGAACGCCTCGAGCTTGCCCTTCCGATCGTCGGCTGCGCGCGAGCCTGCTGCTGCGGGCCTCAGGGCGAAGAGGCGGCCGGCTTGCGAAGCGTTGCCGGCTCCCGCCAGCGGCCGCGCAGGAAGCTCACCCCGAGATAGAGCGTGCGCGCGATGTGGTCGAAGATCAGCGTCGCCCACAGCCAGATGACGTCCGCCTGGAAGATCGCTCCCAGGGCGATCGCGACCGGGACGCGGATGCCCCAGTTGCCAATCGCCGCCGCGATCAGCGGCGTGATCGTGTCGCCCGCGCCCTTGTGGGCCCCGCCCAGGGTGAAATGCATCTGCAGGAAGGGCTGCGCGATGGCGAGGCATAACATGAAGGGGGCGAGCGCGGCCACCACGGCGGAATCTTCCGTGAACAGCTCTGCGAGCGCCACGCGCTGCCATGCGAAGACGAGCCCGAGCGGTACGGCCGTGACGATTGCGAGCAGGAGCGCTCGCTTCGCGCCCACGAGCGCGTCGTCCGGACGGCGCGCGCCGAGCGCTTGACCCACCACGGTCGAGCAGGCCTGGGCATAGCCGGTGCCGGGGATCCAGGAGAACGAGAGGATCGAGATTCCGACGGTATAGGCAGCGACCGCGAGCGTCCCGTAATAGTGACTGAGCACCCAGAAATACGAGAGCAGTCCGAAATTCAGCACGATGCGCTCGGCGACGCCCGGAACCGCGATGCGTACGATGTCCCGGGTGATCGGGTTTCGACGCAGCAGATCGCCCGGCCTGAGCGCCGTCGGCGCGTCCCGCGGCGTGCGCGCCAGCACCAGCAGGAAGAGCAGCAGGCCGATGCCCTGGCTGATCGCCGTCGCGAGGCCAGCGCCGTAGAGCTCGAGCGCGGGGAAGCCGAGGTGACCGAAGATCAGGACGGCGTTCAGGCCGAGCTTCGCGGCCGCCACGACCAGCGCGATCAGCATGGGCGTCCGGGTGTCGCGATTCGCCCGGAGTGCACTCTCGCCGATCATCGTGAAGGACAGCATCAGCGAAGCGCCCACGGTCAGCTCGAGATAGGGCGCGGCGACCCGGATCACCGACTCCTCCGCGCCGAGCGCCGCAAGCGCCTGCTCGCTGCCGAAGAACAGAAAGCTCGCATAGAAGAGCGTCACGAACATCGAGACCTGGACCGAGCCGGCGAAGGCATGCCGAGCGCGCGCCGCATCGCCGCTGCCGATGGCCCGCGCCATCAGCGCAACGCACGCGAGCCCGACCGCGAAGAGCGTGGAGTGGATGAGATGGAAGAGCTGCGTCGCATAGCCGACGCCGGCCAGCGGCACCGCCGCGCCGCCCTCCGAGGCGAGCCGCCCGATCATCATGCGATCGATCACGCCCGTCAGGTTGAGCAGCACCTGGGAGGCCATGACCGGCCAGGCGAGTCGCAGGATCTCGCCGATCGTCTCGCCGTCCCGTGACGGGGCGAGAGCTGCGGTTTCCCCTCTTCGATGGCTCGCGGTCGCAGCGGCCGCGAGCGATCCAGCGGGGGTCGCCGGGCCGACCTCCGGATCGATCGGGCTGTCGGACTCGTCGGCCGAATCGCCGCCGCCGGCTTCGCGAGCCTGCCGGGGACCGTCCCGAAGGCTCACGTTTCCCGCAATTCGCGCGGCAGCTTGAAGCGAACACCCTCGTCGACCTGGGGCAGCGAATCGAGGACGGCGTGGCCGCCCGAGAGCTCGCGGAGCCGTTCGATGACGCCCTGTACGAGGAACTCGGGAGTCGATGCGCCGGCGGTGATCCCGACACATGCGACGCCGTCGAGCCAGCCTTCGCTTCAGGTCGTCCGCGGTCTGGATGAGGTGGGCCGGCACGCCCAGGCGCGACGCGACCTCGACCAGCCGGTTGCTATTGGAGGAGGCGGGCGCACCGACGACCAGGACGAGGTCGGCGTGGCGTGCGAGATCCTTGACCGCGTCCTGACGATTCTGGGTCGCATAACAGATGTCGTCGCGCTTGGGGAGGCTGATCTTCGGGAAGCGATCGGCGAGGGCGTCCATGACCTCGCGCGTGTCGTCGACCGACAGCGTCGTCTGGGTCACGCAGCCCAGCCGATCCGGGTTGCGGACCTCGAGCTTCGCCACGTCCTCGACCGTCTCGACCAGGTACATCGAGTCCGGGCGCCTGGCCCATCGTGCCTTCGACCTCGACGTGCCCCGCGTGGCCGATCATCACGATCTCGAAGCCCTCGGCCACCATCCGGCGCACCTCGTTGTGCACCTTGGTCACCAGTGGACAGGTGGCGTCGATCGTACGACGAGCTGCTTCGCACCCGCTCGCTCACGGATCGCCGGCGAGACGCCGTGGGCCGAGTAGATCAGCATGGCCCCCTCGGGCGCGTCTTCCGGGTCTTCGATGAAGGTGGCGCCCTTGTCGCGCAGGCCGTCGACCACGTGCCGATTGTGCACGATCTCGTGGCGCACGTAGACCGGTCGATCCTCCTGCTCGAGAGCGAGCTCGACGATTTCGATGGCGCGATCGACACCGGCGCAGAATCCGCGGGGGCTGGCGAGGAGTATCCGCATCGCGGCGGATACTAGCGTTCCGCTCGGCGCCCCGGGAAATTTCGAGCGGGCTGGTTACACTCCGCTGCCCAACTATTGGCAGGAGGCATGTCGACATGTCGGACCTCGAGACCTTTCGTCAGGAGACCCGCGCCTGGCTCGAAGCCAACGCACCGAAGGGCGTCGTCGGCGTGACCGCGACCGAGCTGAACGGCGTCTGGGGCGGCAAGAAATGGAGCTTCTCGAGCGAAGACGAGAAGCGCTGGCTCGAGCTGATGGGGGCGCGAGGCTGGACGGCGCCGACCTGGCCGGTCGAGTACGGGGGCGGGGGTCTCTCGAACGCCGAGGCCAAGGTGCTCGCGCAGGAGATGAAGGCGCTCGAGCTGCCGCCGCCCTTGATCGGCTTCGGGCTCACGATGATCGGACCGACGCTGCTGCGCTTCGGCACCGAGGCGCAGAAGAAGGAGCACCTGCCGAAGATCGTTCGCGGCGAGATCCGCTGGTGTCAGGGCTACTCCGAGCCAGGGGCGGGCTCCGATCTCGCGTCGCTGCAGACCAAGGCCGAGCGCGATGGCGACCACTTCATCATCAATGGCACGAAGGTCTGGACCTCCTACGCGGATCAGGCGGACTGGATCTTCGCGCTGGTGCGGAGCGATTCGTCGGGCATCAAGCAGGAGGGCATCACCTTCATCCTGATCGACATGGATGACCCGGGCGTGACCGTGAGCCCGATCCTGCTGATCTCGGGCAAGTCGCCCTTCTGCGAGACGCACTTCACGAACGTGCGCGTTCCGGTCGAGAATGTGGTGCACGAGATCGGGGCGGGCTGGACGGTGGCCAAGGCGCTGCTCGGCCACGAGCGCACGATGATCGCCGACACCTTCGGCGGCGCTGGCATGAGGCCGCGCAAGGCCTCGGAGCGGAGCTTTCTCTCGAGCCTGGCCGTCGAGCATGTCGGCGAGCAAGGCGGTCGCGTGGCGGACGGCGTGATCCGCGACGACGTCGCGACGATCGAGATGGACAGCCGGGCCTTCGCGCTCACGGTCCAGCGCACCAAGGACGCCGCGAAGGCCGGACATCAGCCCGGGCCCGAGAGCTCGATGTTCAAGATCTACGGCACGGAGCTCAATCAGCGGCGCTACGAGCTGATGGTGCGGATCCTCGGTCCGGATGCGCTCGGCTGGGAAGGGCCCGGCTTCGACGACTTCGACCTCGACACCACCCGCGAGTGGCTGCGCATCGCGCGGCAACTCGATCGAGGGCGGGACCTCCGAGGTCCAGCTGAACATCATCGCCAAGCGCGTGCTGGGCCTGCCCGCCTGAATCCGGACGTGTTCGCGTTCGGGCGGAGCCGATCGCGTCGCCGGCCAGCGCACTTCGCCCAAGCTGGCCAGAGAGGCCAAGGAAATCGACATGGAACTCGTACTGAACGAAGACCAGGAGATGATCGCCCAGACGGCGCTCGACTTCGTGACGGAGCACTCGCCGGTGGCGCGCTTTCGCGCTCTACGGGACTCGGGCGCGGAGCTCGGCTACTCGCGCGAGCTCTTCCAGGAGATGGCCGGGCTCGGCTGGGCCGGGATTCCCTTCGACGAGAAGCTGGGCGGCGCCGGCATGGGCTTCGCCGAGATGGTGCTGGTGGCCGAGGCGCTGGGCCGCAAGCTCGCGCCGGAGCCTTTCGTGGGCGCCGTGACGATGGGCGGCAGCGCGCTCGCGCTCGGCAGGCAACGAGGCCCTTCGCGACGCCTGGCTGCCCGGTGTGATCGAGGGCTCGAAGGTCGTCGCCTTCGCGCATCAGGAGCCTCGCGCTCGCTACGACGTCTACGCGGTCGAGACGCGGGCGGAGGCTGCGGGCGATGGATTCCGGCTGTCGGGCGAGAAGACCCAGGTGCTGGATGCGGTCGGAGCCGATGCCGTGATCGTGCCGGCGCGCACATCGGGGAGCTCGGGCGACCGCGAAGGTCTCGTGCTGTTCTTGATTCCAGTGGGCACGCCCGGACTCTCGATCTCGGCGCAGACCCGCGTCGACCATCGCAACACGGCGATCGTCCGGCTCGACGGGGTCGAGGTCACGGCCGAAGACATGCTCGGTGCGCCCGGGCAGGGCGCGGGCTTGCTCGATGCCGTCATCGATCGAGCGACCGTCGTGCTGTGCGGAGAGATGCTCGGGGGGATGTCGGAGGCCTTCGACCTGACCCTCGACTACCTGAAGACGCGCGACCAGTTCGGCGTCAAGATCGGCAGCTTCCAGGCCCTCCAGCATCGCGCCGCCAAGGTCTTCATGGAGATCGAGCTGCGCGCGGTCCTGCGTGATGGCGGCCGCCCGCGCGGTCGATGCGGGAGATCGGGACGGGTCGAAGCTGGTGAGTCTCGCGAAGGCGCGCTGCTCCGACGCCTACGTTCTGGCTGCGAACGAGGGCGTCCAGATGTTCGCTGGCGTCGGGATGACGGACGAGTACGACATCGGCTTCTATCTGAAGCGGGCGCGCGCCTGTGAGCTCACCTTCGGCGACGCCGCGTTCCATCGCGATCGCTGGGCTAGGCTCGGCAACTACTAGGCGAGCCGACCGGCAGCATGGCATCCGGGCGCGCCGTCCTGCGCGAGGTCGCCCCGGTCCTCCGGGCGCCGCCGAGGGCTCGGGCGCGTTTGCGGAAGGGAGATGGGGAGAGGTGTGGCTTTGAATCCGAGAGAACGGTTCTTGCGGTCGTGTCGAGGGGAAGCGGTCGATCGGCCACCGGTCTGGCTGATGCGCCAGGCGGGACGCTATCTGCCGGAGTATCGCGAGGTTCGAAAGGGCGTCAGCTTTCTCGAGATGTGCGCCGACGTCGACCGCGCTGTCACGGTCTCGCTCCAGCCGATCGACCTCGTGGGCTCGGAAGCGGTGATCATGTTCCAGGACATCTTCACGCCGATTCCGGGAATGGGCGTCGATCTCGATTTCGCGCCCGGGCCCCGTGATCGCCAAGCCGATCCGAGAGGCTTCACAGATCGAGGCACTGCGGGTGCCGGATCCGCGCGAGACCGTGCCCTACGTCTTCGAGATCCTGGGGCGCTTGCGCGAGGCGCTGGCGACGAGGGAGATTCCGCTTCTGGGCTTCGGAGGGGCGCCGTTCACGCTCGCGGCGTACCTGATCCAGGGCAGCGGCTCGAAGGACTTCTCGGTCCTGAAGGCGATGCTGCAGCGGCGGCCCGACGAGGTCGAGGCGCTGCTCGAGAAGCTGACGAGCCTGACGATCGACTATCTCCGGGCCCAGATCGAGGCGGGCGCGGAGGCCGTCCAGCTCTTCGACACGTGGGCGGGGCTACTCGATCCGGCGGCCTATCGCCGCTGGGTCCACCCCTATCATCAGCGCATCGCGAGCGCCCTGGCCGATGCTCCCGCACCGCTCATCCTCTACGTCCATAATGGCTCTCATGTGGTCGATTTGATTGCTGATTCAGGTGCGGACGTGATCTCTCTCGATTGGCGTGTCGCACTCGGCGACGTGGCGCGGTCCCATGGCGCGAAGGTGAGTCTGCAGGGCAATCTGGATCCCTGCTGGCTGCATGCGTCGCGGGAGCGGATCTTCGAGATGGTCCGTGAGCTGGCAGAGGCCGCCGCGCCTGCCCGAGGTCATATCCTGAACCTCGGGCATGGCTGCCTGCCGGATACCCCGGTCGAGGGCGTCAAGGCCTTCACCGACGCGGCCAGGGCGCTGGGCTGAGTCCGGTCGCTCGGTCTCGGGTCGGGCGGCGCCGGCGTGCTCGCCGCCCTGGCTCGAGTGCGGGTCCCGAGTCAGGCGCGCCGCCGGATCCAGCCCGCCACCGCGAGGGCAAAGCCTGGATCGCCGTTGGGGCAGGGCGCGAGCCAAAGCGCTTCGCCCCCGAGCTCGGCCCACTGCTCCCGCAGCCGGATGCCGATCTCCTCGAGGGTCTCGAGGCAGTCCGCGACGAAGGACGGGCAGAAGACCGCAAGTCGTTTCACGCCCTGGCTTGCGAGCTCGGGCAAGACGACGTCGGTGAAGGGCTGGATCCATGGGCGCGGACCGAGTCGCGACTGGAAGGCCACGCTCGTGCGGGCGGCGTCGAGCTCGAGCGCCTCACTGAGGGATTCCGCGGTCGCATAACATTGCGCGCGGTAGCAGCGCCGCAAGCTCGCCCCGGGCGACTCGCAGCAGCCCTCGCTCGCCAGACAATGCTCTCGGGTCGGATCGCTGGCGCGGATCTGATCCTCGGGGAGTCCGTGAAAGCTGTAGAGCACGTGATCGGCCCCGAACTCATCGAGCGCGGGGCGCGCGATTTCGCTCCAGCTGCCCGCGAAATCGGGCTCGTCGTAGAAGGCGCCCATGATTTCGAGCGGCGGGAAGTCTCCCTGTCGATCGAGGCATGCGAAGACTTCGGCGGAGACCGAGGCGGTGACCGACGACGCGTATTGCGGAAAGAGAGGCAGCACGATCACGCGGTTCACGCCCGCGGACTCCAGGCTCGCGAGCCCGGACTCGATCGACGGTTGGCCGTATCGCATCGCCAGCTTCACGACGAAATCGCCGCCGAGCTCTTTGGCGACCCCCTCCGTGAGCGCCTTCGAGTGCACCAACAGCGGCGAGCCCTCGGGCCCCCAGATCTTCCGGTAGGCCGCCGCCGACTTGGCGGGCCGCGTCGGCAGGATCACCAGGTTCAGCAACATCCAACGGAGTGGTGCAGGCAGCGTCAAGACCCTGGAATCACTCAAGAACTGGCGTAGATAGCGACGGACCGGTTTCGTCTCCGGGGCGTCCGGCGTCCCCAGGTTGACCAGCAGTACACCCGTCCTGGGCGGCGAATTCATGGCGGTTGCTCTCGATGGCTGAAGGCTCTGCGTGGGCGCCGGAGAATAACGGCGGAGTCGGCGAAAAGCTGACTCTGAGGGCAGGTTGGGAACTTGTACCGCTCTGTTTTTCGTATAAGAAATAGAATGATCGAATCTTCCATGCTCGCTTCGTCGGGCATTGCGCCAACGCCACAGGCTGGTGAATCTCTTCGATTCCAGCGGGGGGCCGCAGCCCCGGACGGACGTTGCTGCGGAGGGAGGCGGATCGGTCGATCGGCTACCCAGGCGGGATCGAGGGGGTGTGAACGATGGCGATGGTCTTGATCGTCGAAGATGAGGATACGCTGCGCGAGACGCTGTCCCGTTACTTGACGCTCGAGGGGCATCAGGTGATCGCGGCCGCGTCGGGCCACGAGGCGCTCGAGGCGGCCTTCGACGCGTCGCCCGACGTGCTGATCGCGGATTGGATGTTGAAGAACCACATCCATGGCCTGCACGTCTCGGAGGTCTTCAGGGGCCTCCATCCGCAGCTGAATACCATTCTCATTACTGGTTTTCCGTCCAGCGATCTGGTCGAGGAGTCGGATCGGCGTGGTGTCTCGCGGCTGCTCGAGAAGCCCTTCGACCTCACGGAGCTCCACAGCGCCGTCGACTTCGCGCTCGCCGACGCCACGCATGGCGAGGCGCTCGGGCCTCCGATCGCCGCGATGGCGATCAGCGCGGCCGGCGCTCTCGAGTTTTCGACCGCTCGGGCCAGCGAGCTGCTGGTGGCCGCCGGGCTCGAGCCCCATCCGTTGGATTTCGAGCAGGTCGTCTCCGGGCCCTACCAGGACCTGCTGACGCGCGCCGAGATCGACTGGGTGGAGGCGGCGCCGGCGAGTGGCGTCGGGCGCGGCTGGCTGATCCGTTCGCGCCCGCGCCCGGGCAACGTCGGCTGGCTGGCGGTGCTCTGTCCCCGGGAAGAGGAGCAGCGACGCAACGATCCACGGGTGCGGATTCTGCTCGGAGTCCGGAGCAGCGGGGGGACCATGCGAACCCTCGACGATCATCCTCCGGTCGTGGTGATCGAGCGCGACGGCGTGGTCCGCCGACTGCTGGTCTCGCAGCTCGAGCGTGTCGGGGCGATCTGCTACCCGAGCGACGATCTGCGGAGTGCGATCCGACTGCTCGCCGCGGAGCCTCGGG
This sequence comes from uncultured delta proteobacterium, assembly GCA_963698485.1. GTDB lineage: Bacteria > Myxococcota_A > UBA9160 > UBA9160 > UBA4427 > UBA4427. Next base: position 260,233 of record CAVORA010000029.1, read on the forward strand.
TGCGGACGGTGCTCGTCGATTTCGCCCTGGCCGGGTCGCAGATGGAGTCATGGGTCCGACAGATTCGCGCGGTGTGCCCGGAGGCCTCGATCGTCGGAACGGGCGGCGTGGGAGCGGAGGCCGAGCTGCTGGCGCAGGGCGTCGAGCGCGTGCTCCGGAAGCCCTGGCGGATCAACGATCTGCTGAGCGCGGTCGAAGGCTAGGCTAGGCGTCGAGCGGCCGATCCGGGATGCGTCGCGAAGCATCTCGCTCGCGGCGCGGTCAGCGCAGCGAGGCCCCGGGATCGGGCGCCTTCCGAAGGAAGCCCCCGCGCTTCACCGACAGCCACATGTACCAGGCCGGGTAGAGCAGCGAGAGCTCCAGCACGAAATAGGGGGCGATCGCCTCCGGCCACTCCACGCAGACCGCGAGTGCCGCGATCCAAAGCAGGGCGCCGATGCCCAGCCAGACTCGCAGGCTGATCGGCTCCACCTTGGTCGGGTAGAGGTATTTCATCGGAACGAAGACCGCGATCGAGAGCGCCGCCACCCAGACGGTGCCCGCCAGCGGCTCGATCGCGAGCAGCCACAGATAGAGCGCCAGGATGTTCCAGTACGAGGGGAACCCGAGGAAGAAATCGTCGTCGGTCTTCGCATCCTCCCGTGAGAACCCGTAGGCGCTCGCGAGCACGGGCGCCGCCAGCCAGCCCGGGTGCACGACGGAGCCAGCGCCCCACAAGAAGAAGGCCGGCACGATCGTGAAATTCAGGTAGTCGACGATGTCGTCGAGTCGTCGGCCGTTGATCTCGGGCGTATGGACGGAAACCCCAACGGCTCGAGCCAGCGTGCCGTCGAGCCCATCGACGAAGAGCGCGGCCAGCATCATCAGCGCCGCCGCCTCGAGGCGATTCGACGCGATCGCGATCAGCGCGAACAGCCCGAGGGCTGCGCCGCTTGCCGTGAACAGATGGACGCAATAGGAGAGGATGCGACCTGTGAGAGAGCGTTCAGGCATGCGGTTGGGTGGGCGATTCTCTGCGCGGTGAAACGCGAAGCATATCAGAGCGGCTATCGTGAGGGGGCGCGGCTGCGAGCGTCGCGTTCGTGGCGGGGCGGAGGAGACGATCCGGATGAGCGAGGGGGCTTCGGTCGACGGAGTGGACGCGAGGACGAGCATGGGACGCGTGCGCCCGACGCGCATCGAGCGAGCGCTCGACTGGGCCGCCGGTCTCGCGCCATCGCCGATCCGGCTCGCGACCTCCTGCTGCGGGATGTCGCTCTCGCAGGGGGGAGATCCCTTCGAGGCCCTGGGCACGGGGCCGCCCGCCGTCTCGAGTCGTTCGGCGGACCTGCTCGTCGTGGCCGGGCCGATCACCCGCCGACAGGTGCCGATGATCCGCGCGATCTACGAGCGGATGCTCGAGCCGCGCTGGGTGGTCGCGTGGGGCGCCTGCGCGATTTCCGGCGGCGCGTATGATAACTATGCGACCGTTGCAGGGCTGGGCCGCGTGATTCCGGTCGACGTGGTCGTCCCGGGCTGCCCGCCATCGCCCGCCTCGCTGCGTGCGGCGCTCGAATGCCTGCGATCGGGTGAGGCCCGTCGCTCCGCTCGCGGATCCGGTCGCACTTCAAGGGGAGACGAGGAGTGGCCGATCCGCAGGGAAGCGGCGGTCGTCGCAGAAGAGCACACGCCTGAAGCCTGAAGAAGCGCGCACTGCCTCGCGAGAGTCCAGCTGGTCCGGGCGGGGCGCTCCGGACGGGATCGGCGAAGAGGCCGAAGAACATTTCGAAGGGAACCAGAATGTCGATCACGGTTGAATTGCCTTCGCTCGGGGAGAGCGTATTCGAGGGGACGGTGTCCCGTTGGCTCGTGTCCGAGGGAGAGATGGTCGAGGTCGATCAGCCGATCGTCGAGGTCACCACGGACAAGGTCGACGCGGAGATCCCGGCCCCCGCCGCGGGCGTCATCGAGCAGATCCTGGTGTCGGAGGGAGACGTGGTCGAGGTGGGCGCCGTGCTCGCCCGAATCGATCCCGACGCGAAGCCCGCTCCCGCTCCGAGTGCGGCAGAGCCCGCCAGCGTGCCCGCCGTCCCGGCGGCTTCGCCGGACTCCGGCTCCGCGCCCGCGGCCGAGCGGGGGGTCGCTGCGACCCCGGTGGCGCGACGCGTCGCCGAAGAGGCCGAAATCGATCTGCGGGAGGTCGAGGGCACGGGCAGCGCGGGCCGCGTCACCAAGGACGACGTACTCCGCCACCGGACCGGCCCCGTCGCGCCATCGCAGCCCACGCCCGTCGCCGCCGTGTCCCCTGCTTCCTCGCAGGCACCGCCCGCATCCGCCCCGCCGCCGGCTCAGGCTCCACAGGCGACGCGAGCGCCCAGCCGCCCGTCGCCGTCCTTCGGATACGAGCTCCAGCCCGGCGATCGCGTGATCAAGATGTCGCCGATGCGCCGGATCATCGCGGATCACATGGTCTACTCGAAGCGGACCAGCCCGCACGTCGGGACCGTGGCGGAGGTCGACCTGTCGCGGGTCGTCCAGCTCCGCGGCCAGCACAAGAAGTCGTTCCAGGAGAAATACGGCATATCGCTGACCTTCCTGCCCTTCGTGGTTCACGCGGTGGTCCGCGCACTGCGCGACTTTCCGGCGCTGAACGCGTCGGTGGTCGAGGATGCGATCATCGAGAAGCAGGACATCCACGTCGGCGTCGCCACCGAGACCGAGAAGGGGCTCGTCGTGCCGGTGGTGCGCAACGCCGACCGCCTCTCGCTCTCGGGGACCGCGATGGCCATCGACGAGCTCGCGACCCGCGCGCGCGACCGCAAGCTGACCGCCGACGACCTGAAGGGCGGGACCTTCACCGTCTCGAATCCCGGTCGGCAGGGCAATCTCTACGGATTCGCGATCATCAACCAGCCCCAGGTCGGCATCCTGCGGATGGGCGAGATCTCGAAGCGCCCCGTCGTCCGCACGCTCGAGGGCGAAGACGCCATCGTGATCCGAACGATGATGTATCTCGCGCTCTCCTATGACCACCGGGCGGTGGACGGTGCGCCGGCCAACGGCTTTCTCTACCGGATCCGTGAGCTGCTCGAGGCGGGCGAGTTCGAGCTCTGAGCCGGCCGGAGCGGGACATGGACGAATCGTCCCCGGCGTCGGGTCCGCAGGTCGAATGGCTGGGAGAGCTGCGCTACGGCGAGGCGCTCCAGCTCCAGCAGGCCGCGGTGGCGGATCGGCTGGCGGGCAGGTGTGCGGATCGACTGCTGCTGCTCGAGCATCCCGCGGTCGTCACGCTCGGCCGGAGCACGAAGCCCGAGAACCTGCGCGAGACGCCCGAGGCGCTTCGCCAGCGTGGCGTGGACGTCTTCGAGGTCGGCCGTGGGGGCGACGTGACCTATCACGCACCGGGTCAGCTGGTCGGATATCCGATCCTCGACCTCGATGCGCTGGAGCGTCGTGACGTGCACGACCATCTCCGGCGGCTGGAGGCGGGACTGATCGATGCGCTCGAGAGCTTCGATCTTCCGGTCAGGCGCGTGGCCGGCTGGACCGGTGTCTTCGTCGACCGCTCGCGAAGCGCCGCGCCCGAGGGTCCGGAGCGGAAGATCGCCTCGATCGGCGTGGGGATTCGGCGCTGGGTGACCTTCCATGGCTTTGCGCTCAACGTGTCCGTCGATCTTTCGGGATTCGATGCGATCGTGCCCTGCGGTCTGCAGGGCGTCGAGATGACTTCGGTCGCTCGGGAGCGCGAGCTCGAAGGGCAGCCTCCGGTTGCTCGAGAGGAGCTGGATCGCGAGCTGCGAGACGCGGTCGCTCGCAGCCTCGGGTCCTGGCTCGGACCGGATTCGACCCGCGAGCCTTGAGACGGTCGCTCCGGGCGAGCCGCTTCTCTATCGTCCGGCCGATGCCTGCACGGGTTGTCGTCGTCAAACGAGCTCGCCGTCGTTCCTTTGCGCTGCTCTGGGCGGCGATCGCCTGGCTGCGCTCGGCCGGGGCGGCCCTGGTCGGGCGGTCGCGGGCGCCGACGGCCACGCCGGCTGCCACGCCGACGCCCGAGAGCGCGGCCGAGCGATCCGGGACCTCGCGCATTCCCGTGCTGCGATTCACGGGCGCCGGCGAGCCGCGTTGCACGGCCTGTCGGCTCTGCGTCGAGATCTGCCCGAGTCGTGCGCTCGCGCTCGACAGTGATGCGTCGGCAGGTCTGCGACACTTCGCGCTGCAGCTCGGCGCGTGCATCGGCTGCGGCGCCTGCGCCGAAGCGTGTCCGGAAGCGGCACTCGCTCTGATCCCGGCTCCGGCCGTGGCGATCGTGGGAGGCTCGGGGCGACCCGATCCGATCGATCTGCTCGCGGGATCGGGATCGCGGTCATGAGCAGCTTCGACGTCGAATCGCTGCGCTCACGTCATCGCGATCTCGAGGTCGAGATCCTCGAGGAGAGCGCCGCCGAGTGGGTGCTGCGCGTTCCCGGGGCGCGTGCGCGTTCGCTGCTCGAGCGGCTGCGTGAGGAGGCGGACGGTGGGTTCCGCTGGCTCGTCGATCTGGCGGCGATCGATCGGGGCGCAGAGACGCATCGCTTCGAGGTCGTCTATCGCCTGCGTCCGAGCGAGGGCGGGCGGGGCCTTCGCCTTCACGCTCTCGTGGCCGAGGATCCAGACTCGGGCGTGCCGGTCATCGATTCGGTCACGGCGCTCTGGCCGGTTGCGAACTGGCTCGAACGAGAGGCCTTCGACCTGTTCGGAATCCGCTTCCGCGGGCATCCCGACCTGCGTCGGATCCTGCTCGAGGAAGCCTTCGTGGGGGCGCCGCTTCGCAAGGACCATGCGCTGCGGCTCGACCGTGCGTTGCCCGCCGAGGAGAGCTCATGACGAGCGAGCTCTCGCGCACGACTTCGGACTCGCTCTCGGAGGCGCTCGGTTTTCCGGAGACGCGCATCGAGCTCGGGATGACCCATCCCGGCGTGCGCCATGCGATGACCGCCGCGGGCGGGACGGCGGGCTTCCTCGTCCGCCTCGACGACGATCGGATCACCGATCTCGAAGTCGAGATCGGTCTCGGGCATCGCGGCTTCGAGAAGCAGGTCGAGGCGGCCACCTACGCGGGGGCGCTCCCCTATGTGTCCCGGCTGGGTCATGCGGGTGGCGTGATCGCAGAGACCGCATACTGTCTGGCCGTCGAGATGTTAGGTGACATCACGATCCCCGATCGCGCCATCTGGCTGCGAATGCTCGTGAACGAGGCGGCTCGGATCGGCGACCACTTCGCGCGCCTGGCGGCGGTGATGTCCGCCATCGGCCTGCAGGAGGCCGGGCGGCTGGCGGAGCAGGGTGAGGTCGAGAGCGCTCGGCTGCTGTCGGCCGCGACCGGGCGGGGGCCGCTGGAAGGATGGTCGAGGGTCGGCGGGGTCGCTTCCGGCTTGCCCGCGGATTTCGGCGAGCGCTGGTCCGCCAGCCGAGCCCGGATCGAGGAGCGACTCGCGAGCTTCTCGACGATCGGCGTGTCGAATCCGACCTGCCAGCGGCGTCTCCGCGACGTGGCTCCGATGTCGCGCGAGGAGGCGCTCGCCTGGGGCATGAGTGGTCCGCCGCTTCGGGCCACGGGTGAGCCCGCCGACGTGCGGAGCAAGGCGCCCTATCTCGCGTACGCCGCCCTCGATTTCGACGTACCCGTCGGCGAGACCGGCGACGATTTCGACCGATTGCTGGTGGTGGTCGAGGAGGTGCGACAGAGCCTTGGCATCATCGAGCAATGCCACAAGCTGCTGGCGAGCCTCGGCCCCGGCGCGATCCTGGCCGACGGCTTCGATTTGGCGGTGGGGGTCGACCCGATCGAGCTGCCGGCGGGCGAGGCGGTTGTGACAGTCGAAGCGCCGACGGGCGAGCTGGCTTTCTGGGTGGTGGCGGACGGCTCGTCCTGCCCGCATCGCGTGCGGTGTCGCGCGCCCAGCTTCTTTCACGCGCAGGCGATGCAGGGTCTGATGATCGGGGCGCGGCTCGATGACCTGATGCCGACGGCGGCGCTGCTGCATCTCGTGTCCGGGGAGTGCGACCGGTGAGCGCGAGGCGGACGGCTTCCTCCGATGCTCGCGGCCGTCCGCAGGGACCCCCGCCGCTCGAGCCCTTCGGGCTGGTGCTCCACCACGACGGACACTTCAGCCACGAGGGCGCTCCGATCCTCAACCGGCGATTGCGCGAGCACTTCGATCGCCACGTCGAGTATCTGCCGGACGAACAGAAGTTCATCGTGCGGCTGAAGCATTTTCGCGGTGAGGTCATCGTCGAGGAAGCGGGCTTCTTCGTGATCGAGCTCGATCTCGAGTCGGGCGAGATCAGGCTCTCCGATGGGAGTCGAGAGCGCCTCGATCTGACCTCCCTCGAGAGCTCTCCGGTCGACGGGGCGCTTCTGTGTCGCGTGAAGCGGGACCTCGCCCCGGGCGGGCTGCTCGCACGATTCTGTCATTCCGCCCAGGCCGAGCTGCTTCAGTCGGTGGAGCCCGACGGCGAGGCCTTCATGATCGAGCTCGGGGGCCGACGCGAGGCGTTTCCGGTGATCGAGTAGGTCGGGGGGGCGGGTCTTCGATTGACTCGGACAGACGGCGTTGGTACATCCTGTGGGCCTCGCGCTCCCGGACGGGCGCGCCGGATGGACGCTGCACGAGTGTCTTTCGAGGCGGCGTAGCCAAGTGGTAAGGCACGGGCCTGCAAAGCCCTGATCCCCGGTTCGAATCCGGGCGCCGCCTCCATTCGTTCGATCCGGCGGTGGCCGGCCGCGTGCATCGGACTCAGATCTCGAGCTTGCGGCCCTCCGGATCGAAGATCCGGCTCTCGTGTAGCCCGTGCCGCTCGAGGAACAGCCTCGCGGAGACGCTGAGCACCCCGAGCCCGTATTGCACCGATCGCCAGAAATCGATCGAGGAGGCTTCCTCGAAGTAGGCGGTCGGACAGCTGATCTCGCCGATCTCGAATCCCGCGTAGAGGATCTGCGCGAGCATCTCGTTGTCGAAGACGAAGTCGTCGGAATTCTCGAGCAGCGGCAGTGTCTCGAGGACCTCTCTCGTGAAGGCGCGGTATCCCGTGTGATACTCCGAGAGCTTGGCGTTCGAGAGCAGATTCTGCGTGGCCGTCAGGAAGCGATTGGCGACGTATTTGTAGCGGGGCATGCCCCCGCGCAGCGCGCCGCCTCCCAGGATTCGTGAGCCCAGCACGACGTCATAGGGCCCATCCGTCAGCAGCCCGACCATCGAGGGAATCAGCTTCGGTGTGTACTGATAGTCCGGATGGAGCATCACGACGATGTCGGCGCCGAGTCGCAGCGCTTCCTGATAGCAGGTCTTCTGGTTGCCGCCGTAGCCGCGGTTTCGGGGATGGATCAGGGTTCGCAGGCCGAGCCGGATCGCCGCCGAGACGGTGGCGTCATCGCTCGCGTCGTCGGTCACGACGACCTCGTCGACGAGATCCATCGGGATCTCCGAGACGGTGCGTTCGAGCGTTCGCGCGGCGTTGTAGGCGGGCATGACGACGACGACGCGCTGATTGTGGAACATCGCGGCTTCGGGACTCCTGCAGCCTTTTCCCTGGCTGCTCGAATCGAGCGCCCGGGCGGGGCATCACGGAGAAGAACGTATAGAATTCGGCCGCTGCCCGAGTGGCGAAATGGTAAACGCGGACGACTTAAAATCGTCTGGCCGCATGGCCGTGCAGGTTCGAGTCCTGCCTCGGGCACCATCCAAACCCTGCAGGCTGCGCTCCGACGGCGTTTCCGACCGGGACGCTGAGCTGGCCGGTCGGGCTCGACGACGACGAGCCGCCGCCTGGCCGTCGATCAGTCGAGCAGGTCGGCGATGCGTTCACGCACGTCGTCGGTGGCGAGCAGCTCTTCGAGCGCGTCGCGGTCGAGCAGGGTCGTGCGCTGATAGCTCTGATCCGGACGCTGGATCTCCACGCGATAGATCTCCCTGGGAGCCGTGAAGATCTGTCGGATCCGCAGTGACTGATCCTCATCACCCTCGAGGATCTGCGTGCGAAGGGAGTCGACGATTCGATCGCAGCGATCGACGCAAAGCGCCAGCGGGTCCGGTGGGTCCGAAGGGTTGCGTCGCGCGCGACCGAGAAGCTTGAAGGTTCCAGGCGGTTTCATGGGAAGACCAAGCATACCCGTCGTCGAGCGCGCCATTCAAGCATGAATCGGATATCCATGAAGTCGTCTGATTCGCCGCGCGCGGGCGATCTCGCGGTCGCGCGCCGCGAAGAGCCGCGCGATCGGAATGAAATCCTGCGGTGATCCGGGCGCGAAGGCGATGCCGAAGATCGCGTCATCGTCTCTCCCCCTGGGCGATCCGAAGATCGAAGGGTGCAGCGTCTGTCTGATCCAGGCGACGTGGCCCCGGGTCGCGAAGTGGCCGCCGCGGGGCAGTCGAAGCTCGAGCTGCAGATCGGTGCCGGGTGCACAGCCTTCGGCGGCGCTGGCGCGCAAGCCACCGAGTCCGATGTCGGTGCAGCGTGCGAAGGGTGCGACGGGCTGGCCGTCGAGGGTCGTGAGGAAGAGTCTCGCGTGGAGTCGGATCCGGTCCCCAGAGCGTGCTGCCTGGTCGATTCGTTTCAGCGCTCTGCTCACGTCGTACTCCTCACGTCTTACTCCCGTCGCTCCATGCCTCGGTATCGGCGGGCGAGGACGAATCCCTTGAGCGCAAAGCGAAACGCTCGTCTCCTCGCAGTGTCGAGGCGGACTGGGGAAAGTCCGGGTAGCGCGGAGGGGTATTTCTCAAGCGCCGCCGGCAGCGGGTCGATGAAAATCAACACGGCGCTCGCTCCGTGCGATCCCCCGGAGAGGCCCACGTGTCAGGCGACCCACAGAAGAGCGATCTCGGAGAGACCTTCTCGGCGGAGGCGCGGGCCACGCTCGGGGTCGGTGCAGATGACGAGCTGCGTCTGCTGGCGCGCTCCCGTCACGCGATCCTGCTCGAATGCGGGGATGGGGGCGGGGCCAGGCCTCCGTGGGATCGGGATCTGGTCCTTTGCTGTGATGTGCGTGCCTTCGCACTGGCAGATCTTCTCAGTCTCGTCCATACGACCGGCAAGTCGGGCTACCTGTTATTCGAATACGAGAACGAGCAGAAGGTCGTCTACCTGAGTCGCGGCGAGGTCGTGTTCGCCGAGTCCAATCTCTCGACCGATCGCCTCGGTGCATCCCTGCTCCGGACGGGCCTGCTCGATCACGCGCAGCTCGAGCTGGCGGAGCATCGCTATCACCCGATGACCCGCTTCGGAAAGATCGTCGTGGAGCTGGGCATGCTCACGCCACGCGACCTCTGGAGCGGAGTGAAGAATCAGGTCGAGGAGATCGTTCGTTCGCTCTTCTCGTATACGGGCGGGTGGATTCATTTCTGGGAAGGCGAGGTCGAGCCCGACAACGTGGTGCGGCTGTCGCTGCCGACGAATCGACTGATCGAGGAAGGACTCGATCGACGCGACGAGCTGCTTCGGTTTCTCGCCTCGCTGGAAGACCCGCGCTGCCGGATCCGTGTCGGTGACGCTTCTCGCTCGCCCGCTTCGGACAATGAGAAAGCCGTGGTCGACGCGGTCGTCTCGGGCTGCGCGCTCTTTTCCGAGGTTTGCCATCGCTCGGGTCTCGATCCTCGCACGACCGCCCGTACGCTGCAGTTCCTGTTGCTGACTGGACACGTGGCGCTCGACAAGCAGGACGATGAAGGCCCGGGCGGCTTCGCAACGGCGGATGACGACGTGGTTCGCGAAGCGGTGGCCCTGCATGGACGGCTGATCTTCGAGCTGAGCACTCCGGTCATTGCGCTCGACGGGCCTGCGGCGGTGGCCGATCGCCTGAATCGGATTCTCGAGGAGAGCGCTGCCCGCGGTCGGGCGCTGCTGGCCGACATCCGATTCGGCGAAGCGTGTGCGATCGATCCCGGCGAGCTCGAGCATCGAGCCCTGCGCCTGACGGGAGACCGCGTTCGGGAAGTCGACGAGGCCCTGGGCGAGATCGTCGCCTATCTCGAGTTCGAGCTCCGCAACCATCCCCAGATCGAAGATTGCAGTCCCTTCCTCGAGGCTGTGGCGCCGCTGCGAGCTATGCTGATTCGCTGACTCCGCCCCGCCCGAATGAACGGTTTCTTCGCGCGCGTCGGCCCATGCGGGTCCGTCCCGCTCCGGAGATCCATGGCTGCTGCCGGCAACAAGCGGCGTTCGTCCGGGCCGCGCACGAACGCGGCCGCGATGGACTGGATCTACGGCTTTCATCCCGTTCGAGAGGCGTTGCGGGCCGGGCGGCGAAAGCTCGTGCGACTCTGGCTCCGTGCGGGCGCGCCGCGGCCGGATCACGCCGAGGTGGCCGACCTCGCGGCCCGCGCTGGGATCCCGGTCGAAACGGTGGATCGGGCGGCAATCGACGATCTGGTCGGATCGGATGTGCAGACCCAGGGAGTGGCACTCCAGGCTGGTGCGATCCCCGAGCTTTCCCTGGCCGCGCTGATCGACCTCGCACCGTCGTCGCGAGGGTCGGTCGGCGGCCGGCGGATCGTGGCGCTCGACGGCGTCGAGGATCCCCAGAACGTGGGCGCGCTGGCGCGGGTCGCCGAGTCGGCCGGGGCGCTCGGAATGCTTCTCACCGATCGGCGGGCGCCCGCGCTGACGCCGGCGGTGAGCAGGGCGTCGGCGGGCGCCATCGAATGGCTTCCGGTCGCCCGGGTGCCGAACCTGAGCCGGGCCCTGGCGGATCTCAAGCAGGCGGGCTTCTGGGTGCTGGCCGCGGCACCGGAGGACGGGGTCTCGCTCTTCGAGATGCCGGATCCTCTGCTCACGGGCGACCTGGTGGTGCTGCTCGGCGCCGAAGGCAAGGGCGTTCGGCCGGGTGTGCTGAAGCTGGCCGACCATCGGGTCGTCATCCCGATGGCGGGGCGGATCGCTTCATTGAACGTCTCGACAGCGGGCGCGGTGATCCTCTACGATCTGCTGCGCCGAGCACCCACGGGAAAGCTTGAGGTCCCCTAGGGTGCTCATCCGATGCGGTCGCCGTGTGGCATGCCTCGCGGGGACTTGGAGAACTCCCTGAGGCGGTTGCCAGCGGGGACAGGAGCGGTCTATAGTCCGCGCGCTCACTCACAACACGAGACGACTCATCGGGACCGCTTCGAGCAGCCTGGTCTGGGCAGACTGCTCGTAGGCAACTTTTCAGGCTGGCGTAGCTCAACTGGTAGAGCATCGGATTTGTAATCCGAAGGTTAAGGGTTCGAGTCCCCTCGCCAGCTCCGGCGCGGCGATTCGATCAGGCGACCAATCGGATGTCGGTCAGTTGTCAGTTGGATGTCAGTTCGGATGCCGACTGGCGGTGCTCAAGGCGTCTTCGTGCTCGAGGTGGGGCAGCAAATTTTCCGCTTTTCGATCCGCATAAACCCATGGAAGTCGAGAGCTCGAACCGCACATCGACCGGCGATCGCGATGCGCCGCCCGATTCGCCGAATCCGCCAATGACTCCGGAATGTTAGGCCCGCGAAACGCTCGAACATCCGACCGCACGATTCAGAAACGCTCGCAGGGCTTCGGTGACGGCCGAAGCGGGCGATCAGCAGGGAAACGAGGAAAGAACGCGAAGAACAGTGCGAGCCAGATCGCGCGTCAGGGCAGGTCGAGGAGACCGCCGGGTGCGTGGCTGCGTGGCTGCGTGGAGGGATACCGAAGCGGTTAAACGGGGCAGACTGTAAATCTGCTGGCCTTTGGCCTACGGAGGTTCGAATCCTCCTCCCTCCACCAACCCGCTCGTGATCCGCCAGCCCCGCGCAGACAGCAAGGCTCGGAACGCAAAACGTTCCTTCGAAGTCGGAAGCAGCAAGAGAATACGACGAAAAGAGAGCAAGAGGGCCCAGAAGAAAGACAGATCGCGGGAATAGCTCAGCTGGCTAGAGCACCAGCCTTCCAAGCTGGGGGTCGCGGGTTCGAATCCCGTTTCCCGCTCCATTTAGCACGGCGGCCCGAGCGAGATCGGATGATCGAGCTCGAGCAGCCCTCGCAAGAGAATCAACAGTTCGGCTCACGTAGCTCAGGTGGTAGAGCACGTCCTTGGTAAGGACGAGGTCAGCGGTTCGAGCCCGCTCGTGAGCTCCAGCAGATCGCAGGCCGAGGGTCCTGATCCGGATGGACGCGTCAGAGGCAGAGGTGCAGCGCTAGATAGAAGAGATGTTGGAGAAGTCCGGGGGCGCAGGTCGATCCCGGACCACAGTCCACTGATCAGAATGGATGAGTGAAACCGACTGACATCATGAGGCGGGGCGGCCACCGGGGGGAGGGCGTCCAAGGAAAGACGCCTCGAGATCAACACGGCATCGGCGGCGACGACGGGGCCGAGCTGAACGAATCACGAAGAGATGTCAGCCCAACCAGGCAGCAGGGCGTCACGCCACGGGACGCCGATAAACGCCAGCCGGCAAAGACCAAGAGAGAAGAGCACGCAAAGCAATGGCCAAGGAAAAGTTCGAGCGGAACAAGCCCCACGTGAACGTGGGCACGATCGGTCACGTTGATCACGGTAAGACGACGCTGACGGCAGCGATCACGGCTCGTCAGGCTCACAAGGGTCTGGCGAAGAAGATGGACTTCGCGAATATCGACAAGGCCCCTGAAGAGCGAGAGCGCGGGATCACGATCGCGACGGCTCACGTGGAGTACGAGTCGGATAATCGTCATTACGCACACGTGGATTGTCCTGGTCACGCGGACTACGTGAAGAACATGATCACGGGCGCGGCCCAGATGGACGGGGCGATCCTGGTGGTTTCTGCGGCGGATGGTCCGATGCCCCAGACCCGTGAGCACGTGCTTCTGGCGCGTCAGGTGAACGTTCCTCACATCGTGGTGTTCCTGAACAAGGTGGACCAGGTGGACGACGAGGAGCTGCTGGAGCTGGTGGAGATGGAGATCCGCGAGCTTCTTTCGAACTACGACTTCGATGGGGACAACATCCCGATCGTGAAGGGTTCGGCGCTGAAGGCGGGCGAGGATCCTGCAGACGACGCGGCAAACGCTTGCATCGACGAGCTGATGGACGCGCTGGACGCGAATATCCCGGAGCCGGAGCGCGCGCTGGACAAGAGCTTCCTGATGCCGATCGAGGACGTGTTCTCGATCACGGGTCGCGGGACGGTGGTGACGGGCCGGATCGAGGCGGGGACGATCCATCCTCAGGACGAGGTGGAGATCGTGGGGATCCGTCCGACGACGAAGACGACGATCACGGGCGTGGAGATGTTCCGGAAGCTTCTGGACGAGGGTCGTGCCGGCGACAACGTGGGTTGTCTGCTTCGAGGCACGGGCAAGGACGACGTGGAGCGGGGTCAGGTTCTGGCGAAGCCGGGGTCGATCACGCCGCACACGAAGTTCCGGGCTCAGGCGTACATCCTGACGAAGGACGAGGGCGGTCGTCATACGCCTTTCTTCAATGGGTATCGGCCGCAGTTCTACTTCCGGACGACGGACGTGACGGGTGTTGCGAATCTTCCGGACGGGACGGAGATGGTGATGCCGGGTGACAACGTGGAGATGACGGTGGAGCTGATCACTCCGATCGCGATGGACAAGGAGCTTCGGTTCGCGATCCGCGAGGGCGGCCGCACCGTCGGCTCGGGTGTCGTCTCCGAGGTGATCGAGTAGCGCTGGGTCGGCGAGCGTGCCCGCGGCTGCGGGTCGCTCGAGCCCGCGAGCCTCTCTCGGAGAGGGGCTGGGAGCGAGTTGAAGGTCCGTAGCACAATTGGTAGTGCACCGGACTCCAAATCCGGGGGTTGGGGGTTCGAGTCCCTCCGGGCCTGCCAACTCGACGTCCAGATCGACGGACAGCAAGCCCGATGAACGGATCGCCGTTCGAGAGCGCGGGCGGAGCGAACAGAGGAAGAGAGAGTCGGGCGGGTCGAGTGGGTACCAGCCGTGGCGGGGGTTCGATGGCGGAGAAATCGGAAGGCTTGGTTGCTCGCTCTCGGCACTACGTCGCCGAAGTGCAGGGTGAGTTCAATAAGATCACGTGGCCTCCGCAGGCGGAAATGATCAATGGCACGATCGCGGTCATCGTGATCGTCGGGCTGATCGCAACCTTTCTGGGAATCGTCGACTTCGGGCTGAGTCGGATGATGCAAATGGTGTTGGGCTGATGGGAACGGCAAACGGGACCGAAAAATCGGGAACGGCGGCTGAATCTGAGTCGACGGGTGCGAACTCTGCGGCGGAGGAGAAGGCTCCCGTGGCGAGCGACCCGAAGAAGAAGTGGTACATCGTCCACACCTATTCAGGGCAGGAGACACGCGCGAAGAAGGCGCTGCTCGAGCGGGCTCGAACGCTCGGGTTCGATGAGCAGTTCGACGAAGTGCTGGTTCCCGAGGAGAGTGTGGTCGAGATGGTGGGCGGGCAGAAGCGGACTTCCAAGCGGAAGTTCTTCCCCGGCTACATCATCGTTCACATGGAGCTGAACGACGAGACCTGGCACGTGGTCAAGGGGACTCCCAAGATCACGGGCTTCGTGGGCAACGCGACCGACCCGCCGGCGATTTCGGACGACGAAGTCGCACGCATGACACAGCGGATCAAGGAGGGCGCGGTCAAGCCCAAGCCACTGATCCACTTCGAGGACGGTGAGAACGTCCGTGTGACGACGGGGCCTTTCGCGAACTTCTCGGGCTTCGTCGACGAGGTGATGGAGGACAAGGAGAAGCTTCGCGTGATGGTTCAAGTCTTCGGGCGCGCGACGCCGGTCGTTCTCGATTACTCGAACGTCGAGAAGGCATGATTCAGATCGGGTTCGTCTGCTTCGTTGACGAACCCGTGGCTGAGGACTCGGGAGCCGAGAGCTCCATGAGTGCCGGCCGAGCCAGACAGGCGTGTTGCCTGTTCGGTGTCCGACAACGGTGAGCGGGAGGAAGACCCCAAGAGGTCGACCGCAGACCGCCAGTGGTCAGGAGAAATAGAGTGGGAAAGAAGGTCATGGCAGTCGTGAAGCTGCAGTGTCCGGCAGGGCAGGCGAATCCAGCGCCGCCCGTGGGTCCGGCACTCGGTCAGCACGGCGTCAACATCATGGAGTTCTGCAAGGCATTCAATGCCCGGACGCAGGATCAGAACGGTCTGATCATTCCGGCCGAGATCACGATCTATCAGGATCGCAGCTTCACGTTCGTCTTGAAGTCGCCGCCGGCGGCTGTCTTGCTCAAGCGCGCCGCCAAGCTCAAGAAGGGCTCGGGTGAGCCCAATCGAAGCAAGGTCGGCAAGGTGACCCGGGCGCAGCTGCTCGAGATCGTCGAGATCAAGAAGGCGGATCTCAACGCCTTCGATCCGGAGCAGGCGCTCAAGATCATCGCCGGCACCGCGCGTTCGATGGGCCTGGAAGTGGAGGGCTGACGCGATGCCGAAGAAGAGCAAGCGCTACCGCAAGGCCGAAGAAGCGCGCAATCGGGATGAGCTCTATACGCTGCAGGAGGCGCTGGAGAAGCTGAAGTCTGCACCGGCCGCGAAGTTCGACGAGACAGTCGACATCGCGATCAATCTCGGGGTCGACCCGAAGCACGCGGACCAGATGGTGCGCGGAGCGATCGTGCTTCCCAACGGGGTGGGTCGAGATACTCGCGTGCTGGTCTTCGCCAAGGGTGACAAGGAGAAGGAAGCCCTCGAAGCCGGCGCAGATTATGTCGGCGGCGACGAGCTGGCGAAGAAGATTCAGGACGAGGGTTGGTTCGAGTTCGATCGTGTGATCGCGACGCCCGACATGATGGGTGTGGTGGGTCGCCTCGGTCGCGTGCTCGGGCCGCGAGGCTTGATGCCCAACCCCAAGCTCGGAACGGTGACGCCCAACGTCGGTGATGCGGTTCGCGATCAGAAGGCGGGCAAGGTGGAGTACCGGGTCGACAAGGCAGGGATCGTGCACTGCGGAATCGGCAAGGTCTCCTTCGAGGCAGAAAAGCTCTGGGAGAACGCGTCGGCTTTGATCGACGTGATCCTGAAGGCGAAGCCTGCCTCGAGCAAGGGCATCTACATGAAGAAAATCGCCGTGTCGTCGACGATGGGGCCGGGCTACAAGGTCGATCCTTCGTCGCCCCTGGCGTCGGGCCGCGGATGATGGCGAGCCGAGGACAAGAACAATGCTGACTCGACAACAAAAAGAAGATCAGGTCGCCGAGCTGAAGGACAAGTTCGAACGCGCCACCAGCGTGTTCGTCGCGGACTACAAGGGCCTCGGCGTGAAGCAGCTGGAGGCACTGCGAGGCGGTTTGCGAGGTGTGGAGGCGAGCGAGAGCGAGTTCCGGGTGGCGAAGAACACGATCCTCCGACTCGCCTCCTCGGGCAGTCCGGCTGAGGGGCTCCAGGAGCATTTCAGCGGAACGACGTCGATCGCGATGTCCTTCGGTGACCCGGTTGCCTTGGCCAAGACGCTCGTCGACTACGCCAAGGCAAACGAGAATTTCGAGCTTCGTGGCGGAATGCTCGAAGGAGAGGTGCTGGATCAGGCGGGGATCGCGACGCTCGCGACGCTGCCTTCGCTCGACGAGCTTCGAGGGAAGATCGTGGGCCTGCTTCAGGCACCGGCGAGCAAGCTCGCACGCCTGCTCAACGAGCCGGGGGCACAGATCGCGCGTGTCGTCGCAGCTCGCGAATCGGCGGAGAGCGCCTCCGAGTAGGCGCGGACGAAGATGGATTCCGGTCGTCTCCTGCGAGACGGCTGGTCCGAGAATCTGGCTGGACCCCGAATGGGGCAGTCGCACCAAGATCGAGTCGACGGCTCTGGGCCGATGGCTCCAACTGACCCGGGCGGGAGGGTGTGAAGCATCCGCTTGCACCGCCCAAGACAAGGAAGAATGAAATGGCGGATCTCAACGAAATCGTGGACACCCTGTCCGGCCTCACGGTGATGGAAGCAGCCGAGCTCGCGAAGCTCCTCGAAGAGAAGTGGGGCGTGTCGGCAGCGGCTCCCGTGGCTGTCGCTGCGGCGGCGGGCCCGGCGGCTGGCGCCGAGGAGGCGGAAGCCAAGGACGACTTCGATGTCATCCTGACCTCGTTCGGCGACAAGAAGATCCAGGTCATCAAGGAAATCCGCGGCATCACCGGCCTCGGTCTCAAGGAGGCCAAGGAGCTGGTGGAAGGTGTTCCGAAGGCGATCAAGGAAGGCGTTCCGAAGGAAGAGGCGGCCGAGATCCAGAAGAAGATCGAGGAAGCCGGCGGCCAGGTGGACGTCAAGTAGCTCTCTTGCTTTCGCATCCTGCCGGATCCCGGCAGGATGCGGGGCCAGGGGTTTCGAACTCCTCGTCTGCTCGGCCTAAGGGTCGGGGCGGGGGGCAGCAGGGACGGCGCACCGCTCGCGTCGTCCGACTAGTGCGGCTGAACGGGCTTCGACCTCGACCTGAAAAGGGAGAGGGCGGGGCCGTTCGGTCGTTTGTCATAGGTCAAGCGTCGATGTCCTGCGGAAGAGTGGTTCGCAGGGCCCGAGGCTACACAGGAGGGTGACGAACGCTCGTGCCTGAGACCAACTTCTCCGATTTTGCCCCGCGTGTCCGAAAGTCTTTCTCGAAGATCCCGCGGATCATCGACATTCCCAACCTACTCGAGATTCAGAAAGAATCGTTCGAGCGCTTCCTCCAGACCGGCATCGAGATGGAGAAACGGGAGAGCGTCGGGCTGCAGGCCGTCTTCAACTCGGTCTTCCCGATTCGCGACTTCAATGACACGGCGTCTCTCGAGTTCGTCGGCTATGCCCTCGAGCAGCCCAAGTACGACGTGCAGGAGTGTCTCCAGCGAGGCATGACCTACGCCGCGCCGTTCAAGGTGACGATTCGGCTCGTGGCCTGGGACGACGCCGACGGGTCGCAGACCATCAGAGACGTGAAGGAGCAGGAGGTCTATTTCGGGGAGATCCCGATCATGACCGACAACGGCACCTTCATCATCAACGGCACGGAGCGCGTGATCGTTTCGCAGCTCCATCGTTCTCCCGGCATCTTCTACGACACCTCGATTTCGACGACCGCGAGCGCTGCGGGGAAGAAGATCTTCTCCTGTCGAGTGATTCCGTATCGAGGGTCGTGGCTCGATATCGAATACGATCACAAGGACATCGTCCACGCCCGCATCGACCGCCGGCGCAAGATTCACGTGACGGTGCTCTTGAAGGCGCTCGGCTACCAGCCCGAGGAGCTGCTCCAGCATTTCTATCCGATCGAAACGATCAAGCTCGACGGTCGGAAGATCTTCAAGAAGACGGAGCCCGAAAACCTGATCGGCCAGCGCTGCACGCGCGAGGTCAAGGACGACGACGGCAACGTGCTCGTCCGCAAGGACAAGAAGTTCACCAAGGCGGCCGCGCGCAAGATCCGTGCGGCCAACCTCGAATGGATCCAGGTCGGGCAGGATGACCTGATCCGGATCGACGCCGTCAAACGCGTCGCGCCGATCGATATCGTGGATGAAGAGACGGGCGAGGTGATCGTCGAATGCAACGAGGAGATCACCGAGGCTCATCTCGATGATCTGAAGGCTCGCGGCATCCTCGAGTTCCCGCTGCTCTTCCTGGATCCGATCACGACCGGAACGGCCCTTCGAGACACGCTGCTCGCGGACAAGACGCTGTCGCAGGACGAGGCGATCATCGAGATCTACCGGCGCCTCCGGCCAGGCGATCCGCCGACGCTCGACACCGCGACGAATCTCTTCAACAACCTGTTCTTCAACGCCGAGCGCTACGACCTGTCCAAGGTGGGGCGGCTCAAGCTGAACCACAAGCTCGAGTTCAACGGGGACGAGCGCGTCGAGTATTTCCCGACGGGCGTCGGGAACCCGGGCGAGGAGATCGCGCTGGGCGACCTGCCCACGCTGCGTCGGGAAGACATCCTGAGCGCGGTCAAGTACCTGGTCGACCTCAAGAACGGGACGGATCTCAGCAAGCGCGTCGATGACATCGACCACCTCGGCAACCGCCGTGTGCGAGTCGTGGGCGAGCTGCTCGAGAACCAGTACCGCATCGGCCTCGTGCGAATGGAGCGGGCGATCAAGGAGCGCATGAGTCTCCAGGAGATCGAGACGCTGATGCCCCACGATCTGATCAACTCCAAGCCCGTCTCGGCGGTCATCAAGGAGTTCTTCGGGTCGAGTCAGCTCTCGCAGTTCATGGACCAGACGAATCCGCTCTCCTCGGTCACGCACAAGCGACGCCTCTCGGCCCTCGGGCCGGGCGGCCTCACCCGCGAGCGCGCGGGCTTCGAAGTGCGCGACGTGCACCCGACCCACTACGGTCGGATCTGCCCGATCGAGACGCCGGAGGGTCCGAACATCGGTCTGATCGCGTCGTTGTCGACCTTCGCCCGTGTGAACGACATGGGCTTCATCGAGACCCCGTACCGACAGGTCCATGATTCGAAGGTGACGAAGGACGTGAAGTTCCTTTCGGCCCTCGATGAAGAGCGCATGGCGATCGCGCAGGCGAACGCCATCCTCGACGAGGACGGCAACTTCGTGAACGACCGCATCTCGGCCCGAAAGCAGGGCGAGTTCGAGATGATTCCGCCCGAAGAGGTCGACATGATGGACGTGTCGCCGAACCAGCTGGTCTCGGTGGCCGCGTCGCTGATTCCCTTCCTCGAGAACGACGACGCGAATCGCGCACTCATGGGATCGAACATGATGCGTCAGGCGGTGCCGCTGCTGCGGACCCGCGCGCCTCTGATCGGGACGGGAATGGAAGCGGTCGTCGCTCGGGACTCGGGCGTGACGGTCGTTGCCAAACGCGACGGGACGGTGGAATCGGTCGATGCCGGCCGCATCGTGCTGAAGCCGGACGAGGACGATGGCACCGGCAGCAACGTCGACATCATCAATCTGATCAAGTACCAGCGCTCGAATCAGAACACGTGCATCAATCAGCGTCCGATCGTGAAGGCGGGCGACCGCGTGAAGGCCGGGCAGGTGATCGCGGACGGTCCGGCGACGGATCGCGGTGAGATGGCACTCGGTCAGAACGTGACCGTCGCCTTCATGCCGTGGGGCGGGTACAACTTCGAGGACTCGATCCTCATTTCCGAGCGTGTGGTCAAGGACGACTACTTCACGTCGATCCACATCGAGGAGTTCGAGTGCGTCGCGCGTGACACCAAGCTCGGCAAGGAAGACATCACCCGGGACATCCCGAATGTCGGCGAGGACGCGCTGCGCGATCTCGACGAGGCGGGCATCGTCCGTATCGGCGCTGAGGTCCATCAGGACGACATCCTGGTCGGCAAGATCACGCCGAAGGGCGAGACCCAGCTCTCTCCGGAAGAGCGCCTGTTGCGCGCGATCTTCGGTGAGAAGGCGGGCGACGTGCGGGACACCTCGCTGCGCGTACCGCCGGGCGTGACCGGCACGATCATCGGGGCGCAGGTCTTCTCGCGACGTGGTGTCGAAAAGGACGAGCGCGCGAAGGCCCTCGAGGAGGCCGAGATCGAACGGCTCCGCAAGGACCAGGAAGACGAGATCCGGATCATCCGGAAGAGCGCCTTCAATCGGGTTCGAGAGCTGATCGTCGGCAAGCAGACGGCCAACCGGGTTGCCGACGAGCGCAAGGAGATCGAGTGGCTCCAGACCGGGGATACGATCACGCAGGAAGTGATCAACCAGATTCCCGATCGGCGCTGGCGCGAGATCCAGGTGACGGACGCCAAGGTTCAGGAGAACGTCGATCGCGTCTTCCACCACGTGGAAGAGCAGGCCATGGTCATCAAGGCCGTGTTCGACGAGAAGATCGCGCGCCTGAAGAAGGGTGACGAGCTTCCGCCGGGCGTCTTCAAGATGGTCAAGGTCTACGTCGCCATCAAGCGCAAGCTCTCGGTCGGTGACAAGATGGCCGGTCGTCATGGCAACAAGGGCGTCATCTCCCGGATCCTTCCGGAAGAGGACATGCCCTACATGCCGGACGGAACGCCCGTCGACATCGTGCTGAATCCGCTCGGCGTGCCCTCGCGCATGAATATCGGACAGATCCTCGAGACCCATCTCGGTTGGGCCGCGCACGGTCTTGGCCGGCAGATCACGCGGATGATGGAGAAGCAGGCGACGACCGAAGAGATCCGCAAGAAGCTGCAGCAGATCTACAACGACGACGAGATCGCCGAACAGATCGGCAGTGCTTCCGACGAGGCGATCAAGTCGCTCGCCGAGAACATCGGGCGCGGCATCCACATGGGGACCGCTGTCTTCGATGGGGCCAGTGAGATCGACGTCAAGGAAGAGCTCGAACGAGCGGAGCTTCCCACGTCGGGTCAGATGGTCCTTTTCGACGGTCGGTCGGGTGAGCCTTTCGATCGTGACGTGACGATCGGGACGATCTACATGCTCAAGCTCCACCATCTGGCGGATGACAAGATGCATGCCCGATCGATCGGGCCGTACAGCCTGGTGACCCAGCAGCCGCTGGGCGGCAAGGCCCAGTTCGGTGGTCAGCGACTCGGCGAGATGGAGGTCTGGGCGCTCGAGGCCTATGGCGCCGCCTTCGGTCTCCAGGAGTTCCTGACCGTGAAGTCGGACGACGTCCAGGGCCGGACCCGTATCTACGAATCGATCGTCAAGGGTGAGAACGTGCTCGAGCCGGGACTGCCCGAGAGCTTCAACGTGCTCGTCAAGGAGCTGCAGGCGCTTGGCTTGGACATCGAGATGAGGGAGGAGACCTAGCCCGGGGCTCCGGTGCCGTCCTTCGGACGGCGCGACCTCTTTATCAGCGTGCACGGCCACTGGCCGCGCACGAGTCAGACCTCGGCGACCGTAGTCGATGACCCGTTAGGGGGATGCATATGCGCGACCTTTATAATCTCTTCGAAAAGCCCAAGGATCCGCTGGCCTTCGATTCGCTTCGAATCTCGCTGGCCTCGCCGGACAAGGTCCGGGAATGGTCCTTCGGCGAAGTGAAGAAGCCGGAGACGATCAACTACCGAACCTTCAAGCCGGAGAGGGACGGGCTGTTCTGCGCCAAGATCTTCGGTCCGGTGAAGGACTACGAATGCAATTGCGGCAAGTACAAGCGCATGAAGCATCGTGGCGTCGTCTGCGAGAAATGCGGCGTGGAAGTGATCCAGTCGAAGGTGCGGCGAGAGCGCATGGGACACATCACCCTGGCTTCGCCCGTGGCTCATATCTGGTTCCTCAAGTCCCTCCCGAGCCGGATCGGCAACATCCTCGAAATCACGCTGCGTGATCTCGAGAAGGTTCTGTACTTCGAAGCGCACGTCGTGCTCGATCCCAAGGACACGGAGCTCGAGAAGGGCGAGCTCGTCACGGACGAGCGGCTGATCGAGCTGAAGGAGCAATACGGTCGGGATGCCTTCGAGGTCGGGATCGGCGCCGAATCCGTCCGGCGGCTTCTCCAGGAGCTCGACGTCGAGGGCGAGTGCACGCGCCTGCGCGAGGAGATGCGCGAAGCGACGAGCGAGGCCAAGCGCAAGAAGATCGCCAAGCGCCTCAAGGTGCTCGACGCTTTCCGCGAATCCGAGATCAACAAGCCCGAGTACATGATTCTCGAGGTCGTACCGGTGATTCCGCCGGACCTGCGCCCGCTCGTGCCGCTCGACGGGGGACGCTTCGCGACCAGTGATCTGAACGATCTCTATCGTCGCGTCATCAACCGGAACAACCGCTTGAAGCGCCTGCAGGAGCTGAACGCGCCCGAGGTCATCATCCGCAACGAGAAGCGGATGCTCCAGGAGGCCGTGGATGCACTATTCGACAACGGTCGCCGCGGGCGGGTCATCACGGGACCGAGCAAGCGTCCGCTGAAGAGCCTGTCGGACATGCTGAAGGGCAAGTCCGGCCGCTTCCGGCAGAACCTGCTCGGCAAGCGCGTCGACTATTCAGGTCGATCGGTGATCGTCGTCGGGCCGGAGCTGAGGCTCCATCAGTGCGGCCTGCCCAACCGCATGGCGCTCGAGCTCTTCAAGCCCTTCATCTACTCGAAGCTCGAGCAGCAGGGATTCGTCACGACCATCAAGGCTGCGCGCAAGATGGTCGAGCACGAGCGACCGGAGGTGTGGGACATCCTCGCCGAGGTGATCAAGGAGCATCCGATCCTCTGAATCGCGCCCCCACGCTGCACCGGCTCGGCATGCAGGCCTTCGAGCCCATGCTGATCGAGGGCAAGGCGATCCAGCTCCACCCGCTCGTCTGCGCCGCGTTCAACGCGGACTTCGATGGCGATCAGATGGCGGTCCATGTGCCGCTTTCGGTGGAGGCGCAGATCGAGGCGCGAGTGCTGATGATGTCGACGAACAACATCCTCAGCCCCGCGACCGGTCGGCCGATCATCGGCCCCAGTCAGGACATCGTGCTCGGCGCCTACTACATGACCCGCGAGCGACCCGGAGTCGAGGGCGAGGGCATGAAGTTCGCGACCGAGGAAGAGGTCGTCGTGGCCTATGACGCAGGCGTCCTCAATATCCACGCGGCGATCGGCGTGCTGGTCGACGGGGAGATGGACGGATACGACGACGGGTCGGATCCTGTTGCGCGAGGTCGTGCCCAAGGAGATCCCCTTCGAGTTCGTCAATCAGGTGATGGACAAGAAGGCGCTCGGCGAGCTGATCGACCAGTGCTATCGGCGCATGGGCAACAAGGCGACGGTGCTGCTGGCCGATGCACTCAGGACGCTCGGTTATCGCAACGCGACGCGAGCCGGGATCTCGATCTGCATCGACGACATGCGGATTCCGCCGGACAAGGAGCGCTTCCTGGCCGACGCGACCGACGAGGTGACGCAGATCCAGGAGCAGTACCAGGAAGGTCTGATCACCGACGGCGAGCGCTACAACAAGGTGGTCGACATCTGGGCGCAGGCGACGGAGCAGATCACGACGCAGCTCCTCGACGGGATCGCGACGGACACGGTCGTCGACGGCGAAGGCGTCGAGCGACAGGTCCCGAGCTTCAACAACATCTACATGATGGCGGACTCGGGGGCTCGCGGTTCGGCGCAGCAGATGCGGCAGCTGGCGGGCATGCGAGGTCTGATGGCCAAGCCTTCTGGCGCGATCATCGAGACGCCGATCACGTCGAACTTCCGCGAAGGGCTCTCTGTTCTTCAGTACTTCATCTCCACCCACGGTGCCCGAAAGGGTCTGGCGGACACGGCTCTCAAGACGGCGAACTCGGGCTACCTGACCCGTCGACTCGTCGACGTGTCCCAGGACGTGATCGTTCGCGAGGCGGACTGCGGGACCGACGACGCGCTGGAGACTTCGGCGTTGGTCGAAGCGGGCGAGATCGTGGAGGCGCTCGGTGAGCGGATCCTCGGTCGCGTGGCGCTCGAAGACGTGATCGATCCGATCTCGGGCGACCTGCTCGTCGGGGCCGGGGCGGAGATCGACGAGGATCGCGTGCGGGCCGTCGAGAACGCGGGCATCGAGAGCGTGAAGATCCGCTCGGTCCTGACCTGCGCGAGCCGCTACGGCGTCTGCGTGAAGTGCTACGGCCGAGACCTGTCGCGCGGCACCATGGTGAACATGGGTGAAGCGGTCGGTGTGATCGCGGCGCAGTCGATCGGCGAGCCCGGGACTCAGCTCACGATGCGGACCTTCCACATCGGCGGTGCGGCGACGCGGCGCGCGGAGCAGTCCCATGCCGAAGCCGCCAGTGAGGGTACGGTCAAGCTGCATAACATTCGAACGGTGGTCGACAACGAGGGTCGAGAGACCGTCATGACGCGCAACGGTGAGCTCGGCCTCGTCGATGCGAGTGGTCGCGAGAAAGAGCGACACCCCGTCGTGTACGGTGCGACGCTTCGGGTGAAGGAAGGGCAGGCGGTTCGTACCGGAGACGTGCTGCTCGACTGGGATCCCTTTGCCAGCCCGATCCTCTCGGAGATGCGCGGAACCGTCCAGTTCAACGACATCATCGAAGGCGCGACGATGCAGGAGCAGGTCGACGACTTCACCGGCGTCTCCTCCAAGGTGATCATCGAGTCGAAGGATCCCGCGCTGCGACCGCAGATCGTGATCAACGAGCTCGAAGGCGAAACGGAGTCCAAGTCGCTGCTGCCGGTCGGCGCCTATCTCTCGGTCAACGAGGGCGAGCAGGTCACGGCTGGTCAGGTGGTGGCGAAGATTCCGCGCGAGGCGTCGAAGACCAAGGACATCACGGGCGGCCTGCCGCGCGTGGCCGAGCTCTTCGAAGCGCGCAAGCCCAAGGAGTGCGCCGTCGTGTCCGAGATCGACGGCATCGTGTCCTTCGGTCCCGACTCTCGTGGCAAGCGCCGCGTGATCGTGACGCCCGAGGAGGGAGGCGAGCCCGAGGAATATCTGATTCCGAAGGGCAAGCACGTCAGTGTGCACGAGGGCGATCGGGTTCGGGCCGGCGAGGCGCTGATGGATGGCTCGTCGAACCCGCACGACATCCTGAAGATCAAGGGCGAGAAGGAGCTCGCCAAGTATCTGGTCGACGAGGTTCAGGAGGTCTACCGCCTGCAGGGCGTGAAGATCAACGACAAGCACATCGAGACCATCGTTCGCCAGATGATCCGCAAGGTCCGCATCGTGGATCCGGGCGACTCGGATTGGCTGATCGGTGAGCAGGTGGAGAAGGCGGCCTTCCGCGAGCTCGTGCAGCAATTCGTCGAGGAGGGGAAGAACCCCCCGACGGCTGAGACCCAGCTGCTCGGCATCACGAAGGCTTCGCTGTCGACCGAGTCGTTCATCTCGGCGGCCTCCTTCCAGGAGACCACGAAGGTCCTCACCGAGGCGGCGATCTGGGGCAAGAACGACTACCTGCGCGGCTTGAAGGAGAACGTGATCATGGGTCGGCTGATTCCGGCCGGGACCGGGCTCGCCTCCTATGCCGACATGGGCATCGAGGTCCAGGTGCCAGAGGGATTCGAGTTCGATACCGCGGAGCCCGGTGAGGCGGCGGGCGAGTTCGGTGCGGGCGGAGAAGCCTTCGGTGAGCCGAGCTCGGACGAAGCGCCGCCCGTCGCTGGGCTCTTCGCCAGCGGCGTCGAGACGCCGGGCGGGGGCGGTGCGTTCGAGAGTTGATCCCCAAAGGGGGGCTCGGTTGCAGGCCTATCGGGCTGCGCCGACGGGAGCCCCGAGTCAGCGGAATGAAGTCGCCCCCGGCCAGGACTGCTCGGCCGGGGGCGATTCGCTTCTGGGGAGAGGCGCGCGGTCGCCGCTCGAAGCGGATCGTTGGCTGATCATCGGGGAGCGACCGCGAGGGGCCGTTGACAGCGCCCCGCAGGAGGCTAAATTGCCGCGGCTTCCAGGACCAGGGATTCGAAAACCCCGCGGTTCGTTTCCAGTTTTCGGAGAGAGTGCCTGAGTTTAGCTCCGGTCTCTTCGTATCTGAGAAACGGGACTCCGGGGTCGTACTGTCTCTGCGATCCAGGATACGACCAAAGCTCGTGACATGAACCGTGTCAGCAAGAGCACGACAAGAGCGCGAAGAGCGTTCGGTCGACCGGGAAAAGGAAGCGCAGAGTCGCGCGATCGCCAGCGATGGAGAGCCGTCGGAGGAGACGGCCCACGGCGAGCGAAGCGAGGGAAGTGCTCACGCGATTCGATCGATGGCCGCTGCCGGCCATGACGATCGCGGCGAGTCGAAGGATCAACGCGATCAGCGTGTTGCTGATCGTTCGAGTACTGAAGACACAAGCAGTAGGAGTTCGCCCGGCCCCATGCCGACTATCCAACAGCTCATTCGAAAGGGTCGCAAGCCGAAGGCTTCGCGATCGAAGTCCCCCGACCTGAAGAGTTGCCCCCAGCGACGTGGTGTTTGTCTGCGCGTGTTCACTGCGACTCCGAAGAAGCCAAACTCCGCCCTCCGAAAGGTGGCGCGTGTTCGGCTGACGAACGGCAACGAGGTCAACGCGTACATCGGCGGTGAAGGCCACACGCTGCAGGAGCATTCGGTGGTGCTGGTTCGAGGCGGTCGCGTGAAGGACCTTCCCGGCGTTCGCTACCACATCGTGCGCGGCTCGCTCGACGCGACCGGCGTCGACGGCCGGAACCAGAGCCGATCGAAGTACGGTGCCAAGCGGCCGAAGTGAACTGATTTTTCAAGGACGGTTCCCGCGCGCTGAGCGAGCGGGGCCGCCGAGATGACACGGCCCGCGGACGAGGACTGCCTCGACCGGCCTGAGAACAAGATCAAGAGAAGAGGACTCGTTCATGCCCCGAAGACGAGAGGTACCGAAGCGACAGACGGTCCCGGACGCCAAGCACGGAGACCAGACGGTGGGTCGCTTCATCAACGTGATCATGCGAGACGGTAAGAAGAGTACTGCCGAGAACATCGTCTACGGTGCCTTCGACGAGATCGAAACCAAGATGCGCGCCGAGCCGCTGGCGATGTTCCGTCGTGCGCTGGACAACATCCGACCGCGTCTCGAGGTGAAGAGCCGGCGAGTCGGTGGGGCGACCTATCAGGTGCCGATCGAGATCTCGCCCAACCGCGCGAACTCGCTGGCGATGCGCTGGCTGGTTCAGTACTCGCAGTCGCGGCCCGGCAAGAGCATGAAGGAACGGCTCGCGAACGAGATCATCGACGCCGCGAACGAGCGTGGTGAGGCGGTCAAGAAGCGGGAAGATACGCATCGCATGGCCGAGGCCAACAAGGCGTTTGCGCATTATCGGTGGTAGACGGCCGGTCATCGAAGGGGTTCGGCGCCCGGTCGTCTGATCCGCCTGGACGATGACTCTCCGGAGCCTGGCCGAAGTTGCTCGACGCCCTGGGCGAGGAGGTCCCCGTCGAGGCTCTTCCGAGCTTTCGGGGTGGAAGACGAAAGGCTCGGCGCTGCGACGCGGGAGTCGCGAGATTCAGGAGCAGGGCTGCACGGCTCGAACCCCGAACGGGAATGGTCATGGCTCGAAGCGCGCAGCTCTCTGAGACACGAAATATCGGCATCATGGCTCACATCGATGCCGGGAAAACCACGACGACCGAACGGATTCTTTTCTACACGGGCGTCAATTACAAGATTGGAGAAGTTCACGACGGCGCGGCCACGATGGACTGGATGCAGCAGGAGCAGGAGCGGGGGATCACGATTACCTCCGCGGCCACGACCTGCTCATGGAAGGGCCATCGGATCAACATCATCGACACACCCGGGCACGTCGACTTCACGGTTGAAGTCGAGCGCTCACTCCGGGTCCTGGACGGCGTAGTCGCCGTCTTCTGTGGTGTCGGTGGGGTGGAGCCGCAATCGGAAACGGTCTGGCGACAAGCCGATCGATACCGGGTGCCGCGAGTCGCGTTCGTGAACAAAATGGATCGCATGGGTGCCAACTTCGACAATGTCGTCTCGATGATCGAGAACCGTCTGGGAGCCCGGCCGCTGCCTCTGCAGCTGCCGATCGGCTCCGAAGATGCGTTCTCGGGCGTCGTCGACCTGATCGAACGTAAAGCGCTCGTCTGGGACGACGAGACGCAGGGCGCCGAGTTTCGCACCGACGAGATCCCGGCTGACATGGCAGACGAGGCGGAGCTCGCGCGGGATCAGCTGGTCGAGCGCCTCGCCGATTTCGACGACGAGGTGATGGCCAAGTATCTGGATGGTCAGGAAGTCTCCGTCGACGAGCTTCGAGCGGCGATCCGGCGGAGCACCCTCAGCCTCGACGTGGTGCCAGTCTTCTGCGGCAGTGCCTTCAAGAACAAGGGTGTGCAGCCCCTGCTCGACGGGGTCGTCGCGTACCTTCCGTCTCCGCTCGACGTGCCGCCGGTCAAGGGCGAGGCCGTCTCGACCAAGAAGAAGGGCCCGAAGAATGCCCAGGCGAATGCCGAGGTCGAGCTGATCGAGCGACACGCGGACGACGCAGAGCCCTTCGCGGCGCTGGTGTTCAAGATCCAATCCGACAAGCACGCGGGTAGTCTCGCCTACCTGCGCGTCTACTCGGGTACGGCGAAGGCGGGCGAGGGGCTGCTCGATGCCTCGAACGGCAAGAAGGAACGCGTCGGTCGCTTCCTTCAGATGCACGCCAACAAGCGGCAGGAGCTCGACGAGGTCCACGCGGGGGACATCGTCGCGGCAGTCGGCCTCAAGACGGTGGCCACCGGCCATACGCTCTGTTCGCCGAAGGCCCCGATCCTCCTCGAGTCGCTCGATTTTCCCGAGCCCGTGATCTCGATTGCGATCGAGCCCAAGACCACCGCCGACATGGAAAAGCTCGCGCAGTCGCTCGATCGACTCGCGATCGAGGACCCGTCCTTCAAGGTCTCGATGGACGCCGAGACCGGTCAGATGATCATCTCCGGGATGGGCGAGCTGCACCTCGAGATCATCGTCGATCGGCTGATGCGCGAGTTCGGCGTGGACGCGAACGTCGGTCGACCGCAGGTCGCCTATAAAGAGACGATTTCGGCTTCGGCCTCGGGACGCGGCGAATACATCAAGCAGACCGGGGGGGCGGGCGAGTACGCCGTCGTCACCGTCGAAGTCGAGCCTGGCGAGACCGGCTCGGGGTTCGTGTTCGAGAACGCCGTTCGAGGCGGAGCCGTGCCGAGCGAGTTCATCGCCGCCGTCGAGCAGGGCTGTCGAGAGTCGATCGACAGCGGACATCTCGGAGGCTACCCCGTGATCGACGTCAAGATTCGCCTCGTCGATGGGGTGGCTCATGAGACGGATTCTTCCGAGCGCGCTTTCGGGATCGCGGCGTCGATCGCGGCCAACGAAGCGCTGCGTAAGGCTTCGCCCGTCCTGCTCGAGCCGATCATGGACGTCGAGGTCGTCACGCCGGAGGAGTTCCGCGGCGCCATCCAGGGCGACCTGAACGGGCGGCGGGGTCAGATCAAGGGCATCGAGATGCGAGCGCAAGCCCAGGTCATCCAGGCCGAGGTGCCGCTCTCGGAGATGTTCGGGTACGTCAGCAGCGTGCGGTCCATGACGCAGGGAAGGGCGAGCTACACCATGCAGTTCGCCCACTATGCGCAGGTTCCGGACGCCGTCATGAAGAGGATCATCTCGCCCTATCGATGAGTGCTTCGAGTCTCGCGCGCGCGAGACGCGCCCGTCGAGACCACTCGACGCGAAGGGCGATGCAACAGCGGGCGAGACGGGACAGGGAACGAGAAGAAGACCAGGCTATGTGTCCGGTGAGCTCCGGGCTGAGATGAAGAACGAGATCAACGATCTAGGAATTTGAGGAAGAGAAAAGATGGCCAAGGAAAAGTTCGAGCGGAACAAGCCCCACGTGAACGTGGGCACGATCGGTCACGTTGATCACGGTAAGACGACGCTGACGGCAGCGATCACGGCTCGTCAGGCTCACAAGGGTCTGGCGAAGAAGATGGACTTCGCGAATATCGACAAGGCCCCTGAAGAGCGAGAGCGCGGGATCACGATCGCGACGGCTCACGTGGAGTACGAGTCGGATAATCGTCATTACGCACACGTGGATTGTCCTGGTCACGCGGACTACGTGAAGAACATGATCACGGGCGCGGCCCAGATGGACGGGGCGATCCTGGTGGTTTCTGCGGCGGATGGTCCGATGCCCCAGACGCGTGAGCACGTGCTTCTGGCTCGTCAGGTGAACGTTCCTCACATCGTGGTGTTCCTGAACAAGGTGGACCAGGTGGACGACGAGGAGCTGCTGGAGCTGGTGGAGATGGAGATCCGCGAGCTTCTTTCGAACTACGACTTCACGGGCGACAACATTCCGATCGTGAAGGGTTCGGCGCTGAAGGCGGGCGAGGATCCTGCGGACGACGCGGCGAACGCGTGCATCGACGAGCTGATGGACGCGCTGGACGCGAATATCCCGGAGCCGGAGCGCGCGCTGGACAAGAGCTTCCTGATGCCGATCGAGGACGTGTTCTCGATCACGGGCCGCGGGACGGTGGTGACGGGCCGGATCGAGGCGGGGACGATCCATCCTCAGGACGAGGTGGAGATCGTGGGGATCCGTCCGACGACGAAGACGACGATCACGGGCGTGGAGATGTTCCGGAAGCTTCTGGACGAGGGTCGTGCCGGCGACAACGTGGGTTGTCTGCTTCGAGGCACGGGCAAGGACGACGTGGAGCGGGGTCAGGTTCTGGCGAAGCCGGGGTCGATCACGCCGCACACGAAGTTCCGGGCTCAGGCGTACATCCTGACGAAGGACGAGGGCGGTCGTCATACGCCTTTCTTCAATGGGTATCGGCCGCAGTTCTACTTCCGGACGACGGACGTGACGGGTGTTGCGAATCTTCCGGACGGGACGGAGATGGTGATGCCGGGTGACAACGTGGAGATGACGGTGGAGCTGATCACGCCGATCGCGATGGACAAGGAGCTTCGGTTCGCGATCCGCGAGGGCGGCCGCACCGTCGGCTCGGGTGTCGTCTCCGAGGTGATCGAGTAACTCTATTCGGATTCCAGCGCGGAAGCGCGCGGGAACCCTGTGGGCTGAGGGCTCCTTCTTGTGAGGAAGGCCGATGGCTCGGGTCTCACTGGAAGGGACCCAACGCGTACAACGGAGAAGATCCATGGCAGATGCCACGGCAACAAAGATTCGGATTCGGATGAAGGCGTACGACTACAAGCTGCTCGACCAGAGCGCGGGTGAGATCGTCGATACGGCCGTACGCACGGGTGCTCGTGTGGCCGGCCCGATTCCGCTGCCGACGAACAAGAACAAATGGACCGTCCTCAAGGGCCCCCACATCGACAAGAAGTCGCGGGAGCAATTCGAGCTGCGGACGCATAAGCGGCTGATCGACATTCTCGATCCCACGCCCCAGACGGTCGACGCGCTGATGAAGCTCGAGCTCGCAGCCGGCGTCGACGTGGAGATCAAGCTGTAGTCATGGCCACGATCGACGTCGTCAATACCGAAAACAAGAAGGCCGGGTCACTCGACCTGTCCTCGGCCGTGTTCGAGAGCGAGGTCAAGCCTCATCTCTACCACGCCGAGGTCCGGCGTCAGCTCTCCGAGCGCCGAGCCGGCACGCATAGCACCAAGAATCGAGCGCTCGTCTCGGGTGGTGGTGCCAAGCCCTACCGCCAGAAGGGGACGGGGCGCGCACGCCAGGGCACGACCCGGGCGCCGCAATTCGCCGGCGGTGGGGTGGTCTTCGGGCCGGTGCCGCGTGGCTATGCGCACAAGCTGCCGAAGAAGGTGAGGCGGGCTGCTCTCCTCTCGGCGCTCTCCCAGCGCGTTCAGGACTCGGCGATGACCGTCGTCGATGACCTGCAGGTCGAGGGATTCAGCACCAAGCGGATCCTCGAGATCCTCTCGGCCCTCGGTCTGGCGGAGGGGTCGACGTTGATCGTGATCGACGAGGCGAACCCGACCGTCGAGGCGTCGGCGCGCAACCTGCCTGGCGTGAGCGTGGTTCGCTCCGCGGGAATCAACGTCTACGACCTGCTGCGACATCAGAACCTGCTGATCACCCGATCGGCCGTTGAGACCCTGCAGGCGCGGCTCGCCGGTGGCTCGGAAGGGGACGCGGAATGAACCTTCACGACGTGATTCAGCAGCCGATCGTGACCGAGAAGAGCAGCATCGCCCGCGAGGAGGCGAACATCGCGACCTTTCGCGTCGCTCCTGAGGCGACCAAGCACGAGATTCGTCGTGCGGTGGAGCAGCTCTTCGAAGTGAAGGTGTCGACGGTTCGCACGATGCAACAACCCGGTAAGAAGAAGCGGGTTGGCAAGAAGATTGGCCGCAAGCCGGCCTGGAAGAAGGCGATCGTCGAGCTGGCCGAAGGTCACACGATCGAGTATTTCGAGGGAGTCTGATCGATGCCGGTGAAGAAGTACAAGCCCACGTCCCCGGGCCGTCGCAATATGAGTGTCTCGGATTTCGCCGAGATCACGCGCGGCACGTCCGAACGATCCCTGACGAAGGGTCTGGTCAAGAAGTCGGGTGGACGAAACTCGAATGGTCGCATCACCTCGTATCATCGAGGCGGTGGTCACCGACGGCGCTATCGCCAGATCGATTTTCGTCGCAACAAGATCGGCGTGCCCGCCAAGGTCGCGGCGATCGAATACGACCCGAACCGCTCCGCGAACATCGCACTGCTCCACTATGCGGACGGAGAGAAGCGTTACATCCTGTCCCCCGGCGGTCTGAGGGTCGGGGATTCGGTGGTGTCTTCGGCCGAGGCCGAGATCAATCCGGGCAACGCGCTACCGCTGTCGAAGATTCCGCTCGGTACGACGGTCCACGCGATCGAGATGAAGCCCGGCAAGGGTGCTCAGATGGTTCGTTCGGCGGGGACCAGTGCCCAGCTGATGGCGCGTGAGGGCAAGATGGCCACGCTGCGCCTGCCCAGTGGCGAGATGCGGATGATCCACATCGACTGCATGGCGACGATCGGCGAGGTCGGCAACTCGGAGCACGAGAACCAGCGCATTGGCAAGGCCGGACGATCGCGATGGCTCGGAAAACGGTCGAATGTTCGTGGTGTCGCGATGAATCCCGTCGACCACCCCATGGGAGGTGGCGAAGGTCGCTCTTCCGGCGGACGTCACCCCTGTACGCCCTGGGGCAAGCCCACCAAGGGTCACAAGACGCGGAACAACAAGCGATCCGACAAGTACATCGTCAAGCGACGAGGGAAGAAGTAGGCGAGGAATAACTCATGGCACGTTCGCTTCGTAAAGGACCCTACGTCGATCCCAGCCTCCAGCGGAAAGTCGACAAGCTGTCGACCGGTGGCAGCAAGGGCGTGATCAAGACCTGGTCACGCCGATCGATGATCACGCCGGAATTCGTGGGGCTCACGTTCCACGTCCACAACGGCAAGCTCTTCATGCCCGTGTTCGTCACGGAGAACATGGTGGGGCATCGCCTCGGCGAGTTCGCGCCGACCCGGAAGTTCACGGGCCACGCGAGCGACAAGAAGGTAAAGCGCTGATGGAAGTCAAGGCCGCGCTCAAGAACTATCGAGTCAGTGCGCAGAAGGCGCGCCTCGTCGCGAATCAGATTCGCGGGAAGGGCGTCGAAGAGGCGCTGAATCTGCTCACTCTGTCGCCGAAGCGCGTCGCGGATCCGATCGCGAAGCTGCTGCGGTCGGCGGTCGCGAATGCCGAGCAGAAGAACGAGAACCAGCACGCGGGCATCGAGATCGACGACCTCGTCGTATCGACGATCTGCGTAGACGAGGGCCCGAGCATGTGGCGGATTCGTCCGCGTGCCCAGGGTCGTGCGTCGTGGATCCAGAAGAGAACGGCCAACATCAACGTCGTGCTCTCGGAGAAGTAGCCCTCCGGCCCCCGCGACTCGAAGCGTCGCGGGTAGGCCGAGTTCGCAGGTCGTGTCTCCGCCCAGGGGCAGTCAGTCGGCCTCGAAGAACAGAACGGACCGTCGGCGTCAGACGCCGAGCAAGGATCGAAAAGCATGGGTCAAAAAGTCCATCCCTACGGCTTCCGGGTCGGCACCCTCTACGGGTGGCAGTCCAACTGGTTCGCCGAGAAGAATTACGCCGCGCAGCTTCACGAGGACGTGAAGATCCGCGCGTTCATCAAGAAGAAGCTGTACCACGCTGGAATTTCGAAGGTCGTCATCGAACGAACCGGCGAGAAGATCGTGATCAACATCCACACGGCGCGGCCGGGCATCCTGATCGGAAAGCGCGGCGCCGAGGTCGACACCCTCCGCAAGGAGCTCAAGGCCTATACGTCCGCGGATGTGTTCATCAACATCAAGGAAATCCGCAAAGCCGAGCTCGACGCGCAGCTGGTCGCTGAGAACATCGCAACGCAGCTCGAGCGCCGCGTGGCTTTTCGGCGCGCCATGAAGAAGGCGATGATCTCGACCATGAAGTTCGGGGCAGAGGGCATCCGGATCCAGTGCTCGGGTCGACTGGGTGGCGCCGAAATGGGCCGCCGCGAGTGGTACCGCGATGGTCGCGTGCCGTTGCACACGCTTCGGGCGGAGATCGAGTATGGCTTCGCCGAAGCGCGCACGACCTACGGCGTGATCGGCGTGAAGTGCTGGATCTTCAAGGGCGAGGTGGGCGATCGAGAGCTGAAGCGCGGTCCCCTTTCGCAGGACCATCGTTCGGAAGTGCCTCGCTGAGCCATGGAGGGGATGGGCTCGGGGCACGGTGGCTCCGCACCCCATTCCCGGCCTGACGTTCTACACCTGGCCCTCGAGCCAGCAGCAGCAAGCGCTTCCGATCGGGAAGCGAATAGAGAGACCAGACAATGCTTCAACCCAAGAAAGTCAAGCATCGCAAGATGTTCAAAGGCCGGTTGCGCGGAAAGGCCCTGCGTGGCAACACGCTCGCCTTCGGGAACTACGGTCTTCAGGCCCTGACTTCCGGCTACATCACTGCGCGCCAGATCGAAGCGGCCCGTATCGCGATGACCCGCCACGTGAAACGTGGCGGCAAGGTCTGGATCCGGGTCTTTCCGGACAAGCCGATCACGAAGAAGCCTGCCGAAACCCGAATGGGTAAGGGCAAGGGCAATCCGGAAGGCTGGGTGGCTCCGGTGAAGCGGGGCCGGATGCTCTACGAGATGGAAGGTGTCGATTCGACGATCGCCCGCGAGGCCCTTCGTCTGGCGGCGCACAAGCTGCCGATTCGGACACGCTTCGTCGAGCGGGAGGGCTGAACGTGAAGGCAGCAGAACTTCGATCTCTCTCGGAGACGGAACTCGAACAAAAAGGCAGAGAACTCCGCGATGACCTCTTCAACGCGAAGATTCGGCGGTCGACCGAACAGTTGGAGAACACCGCGGTGCTCGGGCAGCTCCGGAAGGACATCGCCCGAGTGGAAACTCTCCTGACCCAGAAGCGCGAGGCGGGCAAGTGAGCGAAGGCATCAGCGAACGAGGAGTTCGACGAACATTGGTTGGCACCGTGGTCAGCAACAAGATGGACAAGACCGTCGTGGTCCGTGTCGAGCGTCTTGTGCAGGACCAGCGGTACAAGAAGTACATCCGCCGCTATTCGCGGTTCATGGCTCATGACGAGTCCAACTCGTGCACCGAAGGCGACGAGGTTCGGATCATCGAACACCGACCGCTCTCGAAGCGAAAGCGTTGGAAGGTTCAGGAGACCCTCGAGAAGGCGACGACGGTCTGAGGACCGCACTGGACCGACTCGAAAACTCGAGTCTCGGCCGATGATCCAATTCATGAGGCTGATCGCGTAACGCGATAGGAACGGAACAATGATTCAAGCTGAATCGACATTGCAAGTGGCGGACAACTCGGGCGCACGCAAAGTGAAGTGCATCCGCGTGCTCGGCGGATCACGCCGAAGATTTGCCTCGGTGGGCGACGTCATCGTCGTCGCCGTGAAGGAAGCGATTCCGAACGCCCGCGTGAAGAAGGGCGAGGTTCGTCGCGCCGTGATCGTGCGTACGAAGAAGGCGATCTCGCGACCGGACGGCACGCATATCCTCTTCGACGAGAATGCGGCTGTCCTCATCAACAAGGACAAGGAAGTCGTCGGCACTCGTATCTTCGGCCCCGTGGCTCGCGAGCTCCGTGGCGCCGGCTTCATGCGGATCGTTTCGCTCGCTCCGGAGGTGCTCTAGCGATGGCAGCTGCTGCATCGACTCCAGCGGCCGACGTGCCGCGACTCAAGCAGGAATATCTGGAGACGATCATCCCGAAGCTCAAAGAGGAGTTCGGGTACAAGAACGTCAATCAGATTCCCAAGGTGGA
This sequence comes from uncultured delta proteobacterium, assembly GCA_963698485.1. GTDB lineage: Bacteria > Myxococcota_A > UBA9160 > UBA9160 > UBA4427 > UBA4427. The sequence goes on from CAVORA010000029.1 coordinate 296,789, forward strand.
GAAGGTCGTCGTGAACGTGGGTCTCGGGGAGGCCACTACGAACCCGAAGCTCCTCGAACGGGCGATGGAGGAGCTGGCGCTGATCACGGGTCAGCAGCCGATCCTCCGCCGCGCCAAGAAGAGCGTGTCGAACTTCAAGCTGCGCGAGGGCCAGGCCATCGGCTGCACCGTCACGCTGCGCGGCACGCGCCAGTGGGAGTTTCTCGACCGGTTGCTGAACGTGGCGCTTCCGCGCGTGCGTGACTTCTCCGGCGTGTCCGCCAAGGCCTTCGATGGTCGAGGGAATTACACGCTGGGTGTGCGCGAGCAGACGATCTTCCCGGAAGTCGACTACGACAAGGTGGAGAAGGTCACCGGAATGAACGTCACCGTCGTGACCACCGCCAACACGGACGCCGAAGCCAAGTCGCTGCTGACCCACCTCGGCGTGCCGTTCCGCAAATAAGAGCGCAATCAAGAGCGTAGGTAGGAGAAGAACATCATGATGACCGACCCGGTTGGTGACATGTTGGCGCGAATTCGAAACGCGGGCGGAGCGCGGCACGCGCATACGAGGTGTCCCGCTTCAAAGCTCAAGCTCGCGGTGGCTCAGGTCCTGAGCGCCGAGGGGTTCGTGGGCGCCGTGACGAGCGACGGCGACGAGAAGAAGCCGACGCTGACGATCGACCTGCGTTATCAGGATGACGGTCGAATGATGATCGAAGGCATGAGGCGAGTGAGCAAGCCGGGTCGTCGCGTCTATGTGGCCGCTGACGAAGTGAAGCAGGTGCGTGCCGGTCTCGGCATGGCCGTCCTGTCGACATCGAAGGGCGTGCTTTGTGATCGCGACGCACGGGCCCAGAAGGTCGGCGGCGAAGTGATCTGCGAGGTCTGGTAGAACAATGTCCCGTATTGGCAAGCAACCGATTGGAATCCCGAGTGGCGTGACGGTGAACGTCGCGAACGGGGAGCTCCAGGTGAAGGGTCCCAAGGGCAATCTGACGCGTCCAGTCCCGCAAGGAATCAACGCGAAGGTCGAGGGCGAAACGCTGGTTCTCGAGCGTCCGGACGATTCCAAGGAGAGCCGGTCGCGACATGGCCTGGCGCGTGCGTTGGCGAATAACATGGTCGTCGGCGTCAGCGACGGATTCGTCCGGCGCCTCGAGATCGAGGGCGTCGGGTACCGCGCCGATGTCCAGGGCAAGGTCCTGAACCTGCTGCTCGGCTTCTCTCATCCCGTCAAGATGGAGATCCCTGAAGGTCTGTCCGTCTCGGTCGAGGCGAATACGAAGCTCTCGATCGAAGGCGCGAACAAGGAGGCCGTCGGGCAGTTCGCCGCCGACGTGCGTTCCCTTCGGCCGCCGGAGCCCTACAAGGGCAAGGGCGTCCGTTACGACGACGAACATATCCGCCGCAAGGTCGGTAAGGCAGGCTCGTAGACATGAAGAAGAAGATCCCGGACACCAAGAAACGAAAGTGGCAGGCGCGAAAGGCGCGGACGCAGACGTCGCTCGCTCGAAGCGAGCGTGTCGCGCTCACCGTCTACCGCAGCGCGAAGCACACCTACGCGCAGCTGGTCGATGGACAGACCGGAAAGACGCTCGCCGCAGCGTCCACGCGCGATCGCGCGATCGCGGGCGAAGGGTCGACGGGCAACGTCGAGGCCGCCAAGAAGGTGGGCGAGGCGATCGGCCGGATCGCAAAAGAGAAGAGCATCAACGAGGTGGTCTTCAATCGAAACGGGTTCCTCTTCCATGGCCGAGTGAAGGCCGTGGCCGAGGGAGCACGCGAGGCGGGGCTTCAGTTCTGATATGGCACGTGTAATTCAATCCTCGATGTTGAACCCGAATGACTACGAGCTCAATGATCGGGTCATTCACATCAACCGCGTCTCGAAGGTGGTCAAAGGTGGTCGCCGCTTCAGCTTCTCGGCTCTCGTCGTGGTCGGAGACGGGCAGGGCGTCGTCGGTGTGGGACTCGGCAAGGCCGGCGAGGTGCCGGAGGCGATCCGCAAGGGAGTGGAGAAGGCGCGCAAGTCGCTGATCCAGATTCCGCTGATCGATGGCCGGACGCTGCCGCATGACGTGATCGGAATCTCGGGCGCGGGTCGGGTGCTGATGCAGCCGGCCTCTCCGGGTACCGGCGTGATCGCGGGTGGGCCGGTTCGCGCGGTCGTCGAGTCGGCGGGCGTTTCGGACGTCCTCACCAAGACGCTCGGGCACCAAGACGCCCCGCAACGTCGTGAACGCCGTGATGGCCGGTCTCCAGAATCTGCGGGATCCGGAAGAGCGTCTCGCCCAGCTCGGCCGGACGAGGTAGGAGCATTCCATGGCAAGTCAGGCAGGCGGGAAGACCGTGAAGGTCCAGCAGATCAAGAGCGTCATCGGTTACAACCAGCGGCAGCGCGCCACCATGAAGGGGCTCGGCCTGCGCAAGATTCGTCAGGTCGTCGAGCTCGAGGATACGCCCGCCGTTCGCGGGATGATCAGCAAGGTGAGCCACCTCGTCGTCGTGCTCGATAACTAGAGCGGGGATATAGAAGAATGTTGAATGAACTCTCGCCGCGCCCCGGAGCGCGCCATCGTCGCAAGCGGGTCGGCCGCGGCCCGGGATCGGGCAAGGGCAAGACCTGCGGCACGGGCGTGAAGGGTCAGGGCACCCGGTCGGGCAAGAAGATCAAGGCCTGGTTCGAGGGTGGTCAGATGCCGCTCTATCAGCGCGTCCCGAAGAAGGGGTTCCAGAATCGCTTCCGCGTCGTGAACGAGATCGTGAATCTCGGCGAGCTCGCGGCCTTCGGTGACAACGCGACCGTCGACGCCGAGGCGCTGGTGGCCAGGGGTCTGATCCGTGGATCGGGAACGCCGGTGAAGGTGCTCGCCGAGGGCGAGGCGCCGAAGGGGCTCACACTCAAGGTGAGCAAGGTCAGTGCGTCTGCCCAGGCCAAGATCGAAGCGGCCGGCGGCCGCGTCGAGATCGTCGGAGCTTCGAAGTAGTGTTCGCGGCGCTCCAAAACGTCTTCCGCATCGAAGAGCTGCGAAAGCGGATCCTGTTCACGGCGGCCATGCTCGCCGTCTACCGGGTCGGCTGCATCGTCGTCACGCCGGGCATCAACGGCAACGTGATCCGATCGTTCTTCGAGCAGATGCAGGGAACGATGTTCGGCTTGCTGAACGTCTTCTCTGGTGGCGCCATGGAGTCGCTCTCGATCTTCGCGCTGGGCATCATGCCCTATATCTCCGCGTCGATCATCTTCCAGCTGCTGACAGTGGTGATCCCCGCGCTCGAGCGCCTCAAGAAGGAGGGCAGTGAAGGGCAGAAGCGGATCACGCAATGGACTCGTTATGCGACGATCGGCCTGGCGCTCTTCCAGAGCTTCCTGATGGCGATCGCTCTCGAGAATGGGCAGTTCGGTCAGGGTGCGGTGCTCGAGCCCGGCTGGGCGTTCCGCCTGACCACGATGATCACGCTCACCTCGGGCACCGCGTTCATCATGTGGCTCGGCGAGCAGGTGACCGAGCGCGGAATCGGAAACGGCATCTCGCTGATCATCTTCTCGGGCATCATCGTCGGATTGCCGTCGGGCTTGTCGAACGTGATCGACCTGGTCCGGACGGACGAATACAGCCTGGTCCAGGTGCTGGTGCTCGGTGCGATCGTTGTGGCCGCGGTGGCCTTCGTCGTCTACGTCGAGCGCGGACAGAGGCGGATTCCGATCCAGCACGCCCGGCGCGGGGGCGGTAGCGCGGCCTCCGCGAACATGAGCTATTTCCCGCTGCGCGTGAATACGGCCGGGGTGATTCCGCCGATCTTCGCGTCGTCGCTCCTGATGTTCCCGCTCACGATCCGGCAGTACAGCGACAATCCGACCGTTCAACGCTTCATCGACGACTGGATGGACCCGGGCGACATCATCTACAACATCGTCTACATCGGGCTGATCATCTTCTTCTGCTTCTTCTACACCTCGATCATGATCAATCCCGACGACGTGTCGGAGAACATCAAGCGATCGGGTGGCTACATCCCGGGCGTACGACCGGGCCGCAAGACCGCGGAATACATCGACGCGGTGCTGTCGCGGCTGACGTTGGTGGGCGCGATCTACGTTGCAGGCCTCTGCGTCCTGCCTGTGATCCTGTCCCAACAGATGGGCGTCCCCTTCTACTTCGGGGGCACCGCGCTGCTGATCGTCGTGAGCGTCGCGCTCGACACGATGGGTCAGATCGAAGCGCATCTGGTGTCGCGCAAGTACGAGGGGTTCGGTTCGACCGGCCGCGTCCGGGGGAGACTGGGGCGATGAGCAACCGCAAATGTCGAATCGTCCTGCTGGGTCCGCCCGGGGCTGGCAAGGGGACGCAGGCTGCGACGCTGATCGAGACGCTCGATATTCCGCACGTCTCGACGGGGGATATGTTGCGGGCGGCGGTGAAGGCGCAGACGCCGATCGGCAAGCAGGCCAAGGCCGTGATGGACGCGGGCGAGCTCGTGAGCGACGAGATCGTCATCGGCATCGCGGAGGAGCGACTCTCGCAGGAAGATGCGAAGAAGGGCTTCCTGCTGGACGGCTTTCCGCGGACGCTTGCGCAGGCTGAGGCGCTCGACGGACTGCTGGCGAGGCTGGGCGTGGAACTCGACTGCTGTCTGGCGCTCACGGTGGACAACGACGCCGTCGTGGCCAGACTTCTGAAGCGGGCGGAGATCGAAGGCCGCGCCGATGACAACGAGGAGACGATCCGGGAACGCATGCGGGTGTACGACGCGGAGACCGCGCCGCTGCTCGAGTTCTATGGAAGCCGGGACCGCCTGATCGAGGTGGACGGGATGGGCACGATCGAAGAGGTCGGAAAGCGAATTCGCGAACGTCTGGGCTGCTGAGCGGCCGACCGACCCAGGGTGGGATCGGCGGGCACCTCAGCGCAGGCTTCGTACCGGGATGGAGTGTTCTCAGGAGGTTCTGAGGAGATAGAGAAGGTGAGTTTCGGCGAACGGATCGCAATCAAGAGCCGTCGCGAAATCGAGCAGATGCGGGATATCGGCCAGGCCACGGCCGAGATCCTGCTCGAGCTCCGGGAGCGGGCCCGACCGGGCGTGACCACTGGAGAGCTCAATGAAGTCGCGGCAAAAGCCTTGGGAAAGAGGGGGTTGAACTCCCCGTTTCTGGGGTATGCTCCCGGGGGGGTAGCGCCCTACCCAGCGGTCCTTTGTGCATCGGTCAACGACGAGATCGTGCATGGAATACCCGGACCGCGCGTGCTCCGAGAGGGCGACATCATCAGTCTCGACTTCGGGGTCGAATCCCGTGGTTGGCACGGCGACAGCGCCGTGACGATCGCCGTGGGAGAGATCGATCCAGCGTCGGGTGCCGAGAAGTTGATCGAGACGACGCGGGAAGCGATGGACGAGGGCATCGCGCAGATGCTTCCTGGAAATCGGCTGTCGGATATCGGACATGCCGTCGAGAGTCGCGCGAAGAAGGAAGGATACGGGGTCGTCAGACAGTTCGTGGGACACGGCATCGGACGCGAGATGCACGAGCCGCCGCAAGTCCCGAACTATGGACGCCCCGGGCGCGGACCGCGACTGCGAGCGGGGATGGTTTTTGCAATCGAGCCGATGGTGAACATCGGGACCGAGAAGACGAAGGTTTTGAAAGACGAGTGGACGGCGGTGACTGCGGACGGCTCTCTCTCCGCCCACTTCGAGCACACGGTGCTCATCACGGATAACGGCCCGGAAGTCCTCACGAGGATCTCGGGATCTCACTGAGTGGCTCGAGAGCGTCCGCGGAGAGCACGGACGACGAACAGGACGGCGCCTAGCGAATCGCCAGCCTGCTCTCAGACCATCGCAAACAGCATCGGCCAGCCAGAAGGCGACGAGCGTCGGCGGGCATCAAGAGACACGAAGGGTTTTGCAATGAAGGTTCGAGCATCGGTTCGGAAGATGTGTGACAAGTGCCGGGTGATCCGTCGCCGTGGGGTCGTTCGCGTGATCTGCGACAACCCGAAGCACAAGCAGCGGCAGGGCTGAAACTCTTGCGCTCGAGGTCCAGCTGACTGGACTTCGAGGACACGAACAACTTTCGGGGATCGGTGAGCCGATCCGCGAGGACACTCGGCGGGAGACGGCCTCGGCCGCGAACGCGAAACGAGACGGAGGAAGATTCATGGCGCGAATTGCAGGCGTCGATTTGCCGCGGAACAAGCGGATCGAGATCTCGCTGACCTACATCTATGGAGTCGGCCGGGTAAAGGCCCTCGAGATCTGCGAGAAGGCGGGCATCGATCCGGGCTCCAGGACGGAGCACCTCTCCGAGGCCGAGACGATCAAGATTCGCGAGATCATCGAGCGTGACTACAAGGTCGAGGGCGACCTGCGTCGCGAAGTGAACCAGAACATCAAGATGCTGATGGATATCGGCTGCTATCGGGGGCTTCGCCACCGACGCGGGCTACCGGTTCGAGGCCAGCGAACCCATACGAACGCGCGAACGCGCAAGGGCCCGGCCAAGACGATCGCCGGCAAGAAGATCGCCAAGAAGTAGTCGGTCCAGCCGGTCGATCTAGACGCCTCCGATACCTCTCGGAGACACCTCACCTCTCGGAGACACCTCCGAGATGCCTCATCCAGGCCAGAACGGGCAGATAGAGAATTATGGTTGCCAAGAAGACGAAGAAGAAGGTCAAGAAGAATATCCAGTCGGGTATTGCTCATATCCAGTCGACCTTCAACAACACGGTCATCACCATCACCGATGTAGGTGGTAATGCGATTTCGTGGGCGAGCTGTGGACAGCAGGGCTTCAAGGGCTCGAAGAAGTCCACCCCCTTCGCCGCACAGATCGCCGCGGAGGAAGCGGCCAAGAAGGCGCAGGAGCACGGCGTTCGTTCGCTTGGCGTCTACGTGAAGGGCCCGGGCGGGGGGCGCGAGTCCGCGCTGCGCGCACTGCAGGCGGCCGGCATGAAGATCACGATGATTCGTGACGTCACGCCGATCCCCCACAACGGCTGTCGCCCGCCGAAGCGACGTCGCGTCTAGATCGGGATCCGCCGCGGATGCGGCGGAAACTTTGGCTGAGGGCTCTTTCGGGCCCGACAGCGAACTGACTTCGAGATTCCAAGCGGGCCATCGACGGCCCGACGCTGAGAGCGAATAGAATATGGCACGTTATACGGGTTCCGTTTGTCGACTGTGTCGCCGGGAGGGCACGAAGCTCTTCTTGAAGGGTGACCGATGCTTTACCGAGAAGTGCGCCATCGAGCGGCGCGCCTATCCGCCGGGTCAGCATGGCCAGGGCCGGGTTCGCTTCTCGGATTACGGTGTGCAGCTTCGCGAGAAGCAGAAGGTGAAGCGAATGTACGGGCTGCTCGAGAAGCAGTTTCGCGCGACCTTCGACCAGGCTGCCCGCATGCGGGGCCGAGCGGGCGAGAACCTCTTGATGCTGCTCGAGCGCCGGCTGGACAACGTGATCTACCGACTCGGCTACACGACCTCGCGTGCCGAGGCGCGCCAGCTCGTGAAGCACGGCCACTTCACGATCAACGGGAAGAAGGCGCATACGCCGAGCATTCTCGTCAAGCCCGGGATGACGATCAGCGTCCGTGATCGTTCGAAGAAGGTCGAGCGGATCAGCGGAGCGCTCGAGACGATGGAAGGCCGCGCCGTCCCGCAGTGGCTGGAGATCGAGAAGGACGAAATGAAGGGCACGGTCAAGGCGATGCCGCAGCGCGAGGACATCACGCTGCCCATCGACGAGCAGCTGATCGTCGAGCTCTACAGTCGCTAAGGCCTTCCGGCCCTGCGCTCGGCCGAGGGCTTCGGCTCTCGCCGGCACGAGGCCGAGGCTCAGTACCAGGGATTGAAGGCGCCGGCTTCGGGTCAGCGCTCGACCGATTGAAATCACGGAATGCTGCTCTCGCCGTAACGGGAGCAACTGCGGGCGGCCGCTTGACAGCACCGGTCGTCAGCAAAATACAAGGGGGTTCCGATGCAGGATGATGTCATCGCACGAAACTGGCGAGAGCTGATTCGACCGCGTCGACTCGAAGTGGAAGAAGATACGCTGACCTCGAGCTATGGGCGCTTCTACTGCGAGCCGCTCGAACGGGGATTCGGCACGACGCTCGGGAACGCGCTGCGGCGTGTCCTGCTCTCCTCGCTGCAGGGCGCGGCGATCACGAATATCCGGATCGACGGGGTGCTCCACGAGTTCTCGACGATCCCGGGCGTGATGGAAGACGTGGCGACGGTCGTCCTGAACCTGAAGGACGTGCGGGTTCGCATGAACTCGGAAGGGCCGAAGACGATCCGCTTGCGGAAGTCGGGCGAGGGCCTCGTCACGGCGGGGGATCTCGTCTCGGCCGATCAGACCGTCGAGATCATGAATCCCGAACACAAGATCTGCACGCTCGGTCCGGAATCCGATTTCGAGATGGAGGCGACGGTCAATCTGGGCAAGGGCTATGTGCTCGCCGACCAGAACAAGACCGAGGAGATGCCGATCGGGACGATCCCGATCGATTCCGTGTTCTCGCCGATCCGCCGAGTGAACTACACGGTGACGCCCGCTCGCGTCGGGCGGGCGACGGACTTCGATCGCCTCAACCTCGAGCTGTGGACCGATGGCGCGATCGAGCCGGCGGACGCCGTGGCGTTCGCTGCGAAGATCCTCAAGGAGCAGCTCTCGATCTTCATCAACTTCGAGGAGCAGGCCGAAGCGCCGACGGCGATGATCGACGAGCCTGAGCCGCTGAATCCGAATCTCTTCAAGTCGGTGGACGAGCTCGAGCTGTCCGTACGCTCGGCGAACTGCTTGCAGAACGCCAACATCCGCTTCATCGGTGAGCTGGTCCAGAAGACCGAAGCCGAGATGCTCAAGACCAAGAACTTCGGTCGGAAATCCCTCAACGAGATCAAGGAGACGCTCGGCTCTCTCGGTCTCAGCCTGGGCATGACGATCGATAACCTGCCTCCGCGAAAGGATCTCGAGCGGATGCGGGAGCAGCGCGAGGCCTGATATGAATCATCGCAAGACCGGCAGGAAGCTCTCACGCTCGGGCTCGCATCGGAAGGCGCTGCTGCGCAATCTGGTGACGTCGCTTCTCGAGCACGAACAGATTCGCACGACCGACGCCAAGGCCAAGGAGCTGCGCGGGGTCGCCGATCGCATGATCACGCTCGGTAAGCGCGGCACGCTGCACGCGAGACGACAGGCGCTCCAGACCCTCCGAGCAAGGACGTCGCGTCCAAGCTCTTCGACGAGCTGGCCGATCGCTATCGAGAGCGGCCCGGGGGCTATACGCGGGTGATCAAGCTCGGACAGCGTCCGGGTGATGCGGCGCCGATGTCGATCATCGAGCTCGTCGATCGCGCCGAAGGCGGGACCGCTTCGGAGGAGGGGGCCTGAGCGGCTCTGATCCCGAAACGGCTCCCAGGTCCGCTCGATCCGCCGCGCCCAGCCTCTTGCTGGGAGCGGCGGTCGTCGTCATGGCACTCGCCGCCATTCTCATGGGGGATGCAGGCGCTCCGCCCGTCGTTCGGGGAACGCCGGCGCCCGGCTTCGAGCTTCGAAAGCTCGGATCGGCCGCGGACGCCTCGGCCGAACGAATCGATCTCGCATCGCTGTCGGGTCGCGTCGTGCTCGTGAATTTCTGGGCGACCTGGTGTGAGCCGTGCGAGCGCGAGATGCCCGCTATGGAGCGGCTGTATCAGCGCCTCTCCGGTCCCGATTTCGAGCTTGTGGCCGTTGCGATCGATGAGGAGGAGGCCGACGTCCAGGCCTTTCAGGATCGCTACGGGCTCTCGTTCCCGATCGTGCTCGACCTCGACCAGAAGGTCTATCAGTCGTACCAGACGATGGGTGTGCCCGAGTCGCTCCTGATCGACCGCGCGGGCCGGATCATCGAGCGCTATGTAGGGCCTCGAGAATGGGATGCCCCGGAGCATGTCGAGCGGATTCGGGCCGTGCTCGGTGGTGAGAGCGACTAGGGGCCCTGGCGCTGGACGGGCCCCAAGGGATTGGATTCGGTACCCTGCGCGCGCGGTCGGTCGGGCCACCGGCACCCCGAATGGGGCGAGGTCCCAGCACCTTCTCGGCTGCCGCGACTTTCGCCGGTGCACCGGCCAGCAAGGGGAAACGGTTGAGGGCGCTTTGGCTGGGCACACTCCTGATCTCGCTCTGCGCGCTGCTCGCATTGTTGGATGGCGAGAGTGGTCTGGGGATCTGGCACGAGCTGCGCGTCGATCTCGAAGCGTCGAGGGCGAGGCTGGCGGATCTCGTCGTGCAGAACGATGCGCTGCGCCGCGAGATCGCGCTGCTCGAGGCGGACCCGACGGCGATGGATCGCGTGATTCGCGAGGAGCTGGACATGGCCCTGCCGGGCGAGGTGGTCGTACATTTCTTCGCGGCGGGAGGCGAGCGCTAGCGAGCCCCGGGGTGACGGGGACGCCGGCTGATCGGCCGTCGGCGCGGGCAAACGATGCGGCCCATGCTCGACGACGGGGGCGGCAGCGTTCGAGTGACCTGGAACGATCGCGAGAAGCGCGACGGATGGATCTGGAGTCGAAGTGAAGGAAGCGCTGCGGGAGAAGATCGAGACTGCCTTGCGAGGGCTCCTCGAAGAGGCGGGTGATGCCGGAGAGCTACCCGACTTCGCGATCGAGGTCCCTCGGCAGAAGGACCACGGCGACTACTCCTGCAATGCCGCGATGTTGCTGGCCAAGCGGCTGAGGCAGAAGCCGCGCGATATCGCGGAGGCCCTGAGAGCGCGCCTCGGGGACGCCGACGGACTGGTTGCGAGCCTCGAGGTGGCCGGGCCGGGCTTCCTGAACGTGAAGCTCGCAGAGTCGGGTTGGCAGGATCTGCTGCACGAGATGATCGCGGCGGGCAGCCGCTACGGACAGTCGGTGACGGACGAGGTCCGCGCCGCAGCCGCAGGGAAGGCCGCCGGAGAGCGGCCGCGAGTTCAGGTCGAGTTCGTTTCCGCCAACCCGACCGGGCCGCTCTCGACCGGACACGGCCGTCAGGGGATCCTCGGAGACTGCATCGCGCGACTTCTCGAGGCCACGGGCTGGGACGTCACGCGCGAATACTATTTCAACGACGGTGGCCGCCAGATGCGCGTCCTCGGGGAATCGGTCAAGGCGCGTTACCTGGAGAGCCTCGGTCTCGCGGCAGCGCCGCCGCCCGAGGCCTTCGCGGACCCCGAGAAGGCCTGGGTCGACGAGGTGGACGGTCTGCCCGTCGTCTTCCCCGCCGATGGCTACCAGGGCGACTACATCGCGGAGATCGCCGCGGGGCTTCGCGAGAAAGAGGGCGCGACGCTGGTCGACGAGCCGGGCGACGGCCGCTTCCGGGAAGAAGCGCAGCGCGTGATCTTCGAGGATATCACCGGCACGCTGGCGCGGATCGGCATCGAGTTCGACGTCTACTTCAACGAGCGCGACCTCTATGACGAGGGGAAGCTCGAAGAGACGATCGCCGACCTGCGCGACGCCGGGCTGATCTACGACTTCGAAGGCGCGGTCTGGTTCAAGGCGACCGAGCGCGGTCTCGATCGCGATCGCGTCGTGATCAAGAGCAGCGGCGAGCCCACCTATCTGCTGCCCGATATCGCCTATCACCGGGAGAAGTTCCGACGTGGCTTCGACCGGGTCATCGACGTCCAGGGCGCAGACCACATCGAGCAGTTCCCCTTCGTTCGGGAGGCGACGAGCGTGCTCGGCGTAGACGCCGACCGGGTCGAGCTCGTGATGCATCAGTTCGTGACGATTACGAGCGGCGGCGAACGCGTGAAGCAGTCGACGCGCAAAGCGACCTTCGTGACCGTGGATGAGCTCGTCGAAGAGGTCGGTGCCGATGTCTTCCGCTTCTTCATGATCGAGCGCAAGCCCGACGGCCACCTCGACTTCGATCTCGATCTCGCCAAGGACAAGAACTGGCGCAAGAATCCCGCCTACTACGTGCAGTACGCACATGCCCGGACCCACGGCATCGAACGCAAGGCGGCGGAAGCCGGAATCCAGATGCCCACGGCGCACGGATTCGATGCGGGCCGCCTGGCTCTCGAGGAGGAGATCGAGCTCGTGAAGAAGCTCGCGACCTTCCCCGAAGTCGTGACGCGCGCGGCCGAATGCCGCGAGCCGCATCACATCGCCTACTACCTGCGCGAAGTCGCGGGACTCTGGAATCCCTACCTCCAGGACGGCGAGCATCATCGCGTGATCTCGGAGGACGCCGAGCTCACGGCCGCGCGTCTCGGCCTCGCCCTGGCGATCCGCAACGTGCTGGCGAGCGGACTCGGGCTGCTCGGGGTCAGCGCGCCGGAGCGCATGTAATGGCTGCGCCCCGAGGACGAGGCCTCCGACCGGGAGGGGTCGTTCGGGCGCTCTTGCGACTGCTCGTGCTGATCGCGCTTGGCTTCGGTCTGGGGCTGCTCTTCGGCGTCGTGACCGAGGAGCCCGAGCTGTTGGCGGGGCACCTGGCGGGAGAGAGCGAGTCGGTCTCGCTCGACGAGATGGGATCGCAACGGAAGGGCACGTCCTCCGGGACCCTCGAGACGCGGCCGGCGGAGGCCGTTGACTCCGAGCGGCTCGTGGCGGACGCTGCCGCGCCCGCGGCAACGCCCGCCGCCCGGCCAGCGCCTTCCGCCAAGCAGTCGGCCGAACGCGTCCCGCTGCCTCGCGTCGCAGCGGCGCCGACGGTTCGCGATCGACGTGCCGAGGCTCCGGCGGCGGTCGCCGCGCCCGTCGTTCGCGCGGTGGCGGCGCCAGAGTCGGCGATGCGTCAGATCGAGGATCGCTGGTCGATCCAGGTCGGGGCCTTCTCGGACGAGGGCGCGGCCGAGCGCCTGGCCGAGGGGTTGCGGGCGCGATATCCGGTGGATGTCCTGCCCGCGAGCTCGGACGGCGGTCGCTGGCGCGTTCGGGTCCAGCCGATCCGAGGCGAGGGGCGCGCACGAGAGATGGCCGAGGAGCTCAAGCGCGACGAACGATTGCCGACCTGGGTGACGCCCATGGAGGGGCGCGCCGGACGATGACCGAAGAACGCAATCAGCAGGCGCTCGAGGCACGACGGCGGATCGGTGTCCTCGGAGCGGGGGGGCAGCTGGGCCGCTGTCTCGTGCGTCAGATCGAGGCGGCACCGGATCTGGCTCTGACCTTCGCACTCACGCGGCATGAGCTCGACCTCTCGCAGGCGGAGAGCCTGAGCGCCGGGATTGCGGCACTGCTCGATCGGCCCGCATCGGAGCGCCCCGAGGTCGTCATCAACGCGGCGGCCTATACCAAGGTCGATCTCTGCGAATCCGAGCAGGCGCTCGCCTACCAGACCAATGCGCTTGCCCCGGCCGAGTGGTCGAGGCAGCTGCGTCCTCTGGGCATTCGCTTCATCCACGTGTCGACCGACTACGTGTTTCCGGGCGATGGCGTCCGACCCTACCGCGAAGACGATCCGACGGAGCCGCGCACGGTCTACGGTGCGAGCAAGCGCGCCGGTGAGATCGCGGTCCTGGGCAGTGATCCCGAGGCGCTCGTGGTGCGGACCAGCTGGGTCTTCGGGCCCGGACGCAACTTCGTCGTCGCGATCCTCGAGCAGGCAGCGAAGCGGCGTGCGGGCGAGGCCGAAGGTCCGCTTCGGGTCGTCGACGACCAGCGCGGCTCGCCGACCTCGGCCGAGGATCTGGCCTTCGCGCTGCTGGCGATCGCGCGCCAGGAGCCGTCGCAATGGGGCGGCGGCTTGCTGCACCTGCGGAACGCGGGCGAGACGACCTGGTTCGGCTTCGCGCGAGAGATTCTCGATCAGGCGGGCTTCGGGGACATCGAGATCGAGCCCGTGCCTTCCTCGACCTTCGAGACCGCCGCCCGGCGTCCGGCGTACTCGGTGCTCGACTGCAGCTGGGCAGAGAACAAGGGGATCGCGATGCCCCACTTCCGCGACGCTCTCAGCCGCTATCTTGCCGGCCCCGATCGGCCCGACGTGCTGGCCTCCTCGGATCCTTCTCCCTCCACGACGGGCTCGTCCGAAGCCGTCGGTGATTCTCGCCAAGAGGTCTCGCGATGAGCGTCGATCAATCGCGCATCCGCAATTTCTGCATCATCGCGCACATCGATCACGGCAAGAGCACGTTGGCCGATCGCCTGCTCGACGCCACCCACTCGATCACCGAGCGGGAGAAGAAGGAGCAGTTCCTCGACAACATGGATCTCGAGCGGGAGCGCGGGATCACGATCAAGGCGCAGACGGCACGGATGATCTATCGGGCCGAGGACGGCCAGGACTACATCCTGAACCTGATCGACACGCCCGGCCACGTCGACTTCTCCTACGAGGTCTCGCGCGCGCTCGCGGCCTGCGAGGGAGCGTTGCTGATCGTCGACGCGGCGCAGGGGATCGAGGCGCAGACCCTCGCGAACGCCTACCTGGCGGTCGATGCGGATCTCGAGCTGATCCCGATCGTCAACAAGATCGATCTGCCGTCCGCCGATCCCGACCGCGTGGCCCAGGAGATCGAGGACGTCGTGGGGCTCGACGCGGCCGACGTGCTGCAGGTCTCGGCCAAGACGGGGCAGGGTGTCAGAGGCCGTCCTGCAGGCCATCGTCGACCGAATCCCGCCGCCCTCCGGCAAGCTCGATGCACCGGCCCAGGCGCTGATCTTCGATGCCTGGTTCGACCCCTACGTCGGCGCGGTGATGCTGGTGCGCATGATGCACGGGTCGCTGCATCGTCGCGAGCGGGTGAAGTTCATGATCACAGGGCTCGAGCACGAGATCACGCGGCTCGACGTGATCGATCCGAGACCGCGCAGCGTCGAGGAGCTCGCGGCGGGTGAGGTCGGCATGGTCGTGGCCGGCGTGAAGACCCTCTCGGACGTGCAGATCGGCGACACCATCACGACGGCGTCGGGCGGCGCGAGCGAGCCGCTCGAGGGCTTCCAGGAAGTCAAGCCGATGGTCTTCTCGGGGCTCTACCCGGTCGACTCCGAGGACTACGAAGACCTGAAGGCCGCGCTCGAGAAGCTCGAGCTCAATGACTCTTCCTTCACTCACGAGCCAGAGACCAGCGCCGCCCTCGGCTTCGGCTTCCGGTGCGGGTTTCTGGGCTTCCTGCACGCGGAGATCGTGCAGGAGCGTCTCGAGCGCGAATACGATCTCGACCTGATCACGACGGCGCCGACCGTGCGCTACCGCGTCGTGCCGAAGAGCGGCGAGCCCTTCGAGATCGAGAGTCCATCGGCGCTGCCCGAGACCCAGGAGATCGAGCAGATCGAGGAGCCGGTGGTGCTGGCCACGATTCACGTGCCGTCCGAGCATCTCGGAGCGGTGCTCGGTCTGTGTCAGGATCGCCGCGGCGTGCAGAAGGACATGAGCGTGCACGGCACGAGAGTGCAGGTCCGCTACGAGCTGCCGCTGAACGAGATCGTGACTGATTTTCACGACAAGCTGAAGAGCGCGACGCGCGGCTACGGCTCCTTCGACTACGAGCTGATCGGCTTCCGGCCGGCGGCGCTCGTGAAGCTCGACGTGCTGGTGAACGGCGATCCGGTGGACGCGCTGTCGTTGATCGTGCACAAGGACAAGGCGTTCAATCGTGGCTCGGAGCTGGCGCGCAAGCTCAAGGAGTTCATTCCGCGCCAGCAATTTCCGATCGCGATCCAGGCAGCGGTCGGAACTCGGGTCATCGCGCGAACGACCGTGCGGGCGGTTCGAAAGAACGTCCTGGCGAAGTGTTATGGCGGCGATATCTCGAGAAAGCGCAAGCTGCTCGAGAAGCAGAAGGCGGGCAAGAAGCGCATGAAGATGGTCGGCTCCGTCGAGATTCCGCAGGAGGCCTTCCTGGCCGCGCTGCGACTGGGAGACGACTAGCGTGTCACTGTTCCGTGCGGATCGCCGTGGGGACCCGGCCGACCCGAATCCCTTCGAGCAGGAGCCGCAAGAGGAGGCGAGCAGTCTGGCTGCGATCGTCGACCAGGTCGTGACCCTCGTCATCGCCATCACGATCGCCCTCGCGATCCGGCAATTCCTGGTCGAGCCCTTCCGGATTCCGTCGGGCTCGATGTTTCCGACCCTGCTCGTCGGGGATCACCTCTTCGTGAACAAGCTGGCCTACGGCCCGCGGCTGCCCTTCATGGAGGCGCGGCTTCCGGGCTGGCGCGAGCCCGAGCGGGGAGACGTCGTGGTCTTCGAGGTGGCGCGTCCGATGACCCCGCGCGGTGCCCGGGACATCATGCCGGTGGACCGGGCGCCGGACGGCACGCCGACCGAGGATTTCGTCAAGCGACTGGTCGGACTTCCCGGCGACACGATTCAGTGGCGCCGGGGGCAGCTCCTCGTGAACGGTGTCGAGGTCGCGATGCGTCCCGCGAAGGAGCGCTTCACCGACGACGAAGGCCGGGCCCACGACGTCACATGGGAGGATCTCGGCAGTTGCCGTCACGCGATCCTCGACGGCCCGCGCCCGACCCGGGACCCGCGCTTCGATCGAGGGACCTACGTCGTCGAGCCCGGCCGCTACTTCATGATGGGTGACAACCGCGACAACTCGAACGACAGCCGGGGCTGGGGCACCGTCCGGCTGGAGGAGCTCAAGGGGCCGGCGTTCATCCTCTACTGGTCCTGGGATGTGAACGGCAACATGCTCTCGTTCTTCTGGCCGCCGAACTGGTGGAATGCCGAGAAGCGCTGGGATCGGGTGTTTCAGCGCGTGAAATGCGAGCCTGTCGAGGGCGAGATCCGCGCGGCGGCGCCACCGGATGGGGGCGTGGCGGGCATCGCCGGCTAGCTCGGCCCCCATCGTCCGGCCCGCGCCGGCAACACGCACGTCGCCCGCGTCAGCGGCCTTTCTCGGGACTTTCCTCGCGGTCGCGCCCCAGGCGTTTGCCTCCGCGACGCGGCGCGGTACATTCCTGCGCGATCGAGTTCATCCTTTAAGCCCGTCCAGTGAGTCGGGAAAGGATCGAGGCGAACGAGCCGTGTCCATCGAGCCCCCCAGAGCCTCTTCCGAGGCGCCCGCGCAGGCAGGCCCGCACACCGATTCCGGTCGTCGCGAGGGGCCGGCCTCCTCTCTCCCGAGCCCGCCGAGCCAGGAAGCGAACGAGCGCGTGGTGCTCGACGACCAGGCGATCCGCCGCGCTCTGATGAGAATGGCGCACGAGATCGTCGAGAGTGCGGACGGAATCGACCGGCTCTATCTGGTGGCCATCCCCAATGGAGGGGTGCCGCTCGGCCGGATCCTCGTCGACAACCTCGAGAGCCTGACCGGTCAGCGCGTTCCCCTCGGCATCCTGGACACGACTCTCTACCGAGACGACCTCTCGACCAAGGGGAGCCGTCCGCTGCTCCGACGCACGGAGATGCCGTCCTCCGTGGACGACCGCGTCGTCGTGCTCGTCGAGGACGTGGTCAGCACGGGACGCACGATTCGCGCCGCCATGGATGCCCTGATGGATTTCGGGCGTCCCTCCCATGTCCGGGTGGTGGCCCTCGTCGACCGCGGCCACCGCGAGCTGCCCATCAAGATCGACTACGTCGGAAAGAACATCCCGACCCAGCCCGAAGACAAGGTGATCTTCCGCGCGGAGGTCGAAGAGAGCCCTGCAGACGAGGACGACCGCACGGTCGAGACGACCGTAGGCTCGCTCAGTCTACTGGTGCGAGACGGCCATCCGAGCCGTCGGCGCAATCGCAAGCAGGAGGCGGGATCATGATCGGTCGCGACATCCTCGGCATCGAAGATCTCTCCCGCGAGGACATCGAGACGATCCTCGAGACGGCCGAGCGCATGCAGGAGATCGGCACACGCGAAGTCAAGAAGGTGCCGACGCTGCGCGGTCGGACCCTGATCAATCTCTTCTTCGAGCCGTCGACGCGTACCCAGACGAGCTTCGAGATCGCGGGCAAGCGGCTGGCGGCGGACGTCGTGAACTTCTCCGTCTCGAGCTCGAGCGTCACGAAGCGCGAGACGCTCCTCGATACCGCGAAGACCCTCGACGCGATGGACCCCGACGTCGTGGTCGTCCGGCACAAGGTCGCGGGCGTGCCGCATCGACTGGCCGAGGTCCTAGAGGCCCCGGTGATCAATGCCGGGGACGGCGCGCATGAGCATCCCTCGCAGGCGCTCCTCGACATGCTCACGGTCCGTGAGCAGAAGGGCCAGATCGAAGGCCTCACGATCACGATCATCGGAGACATCGCCCACTCCCGGGTGGCGCGCTCGAATATCTACGGCTTCACCAAGCTCGGCGCCGAGGTGCGCGTGGCGGGTCCGCCCACGATGCTGCCCGCCGGGATCGAATCGCTCGGCGTGAAGTCGTTCACGAGCCTCAAGGAGGCCATCGAGGGTGCAGACGTCGTGATGGCGCTGCGGATCCAGATGGAGCGCCTCGAGGGCGCATGCTTCCCGAGCGTGCGGGAATACTCGGCGACCTTCGGCCTCGACCGCGCCAAGCTGCGCTTTGCCAAGGAAGACGCGATCGTGATGCATCCCGGGCCGGTGAACCGCGGTGTCGAGCTGGCCCATGAGCTCGCCGATCATCGGCCGAGCGTGATCCTGGATCAGGTCCGCAACGGCGTCGCCCTCCGGATGGCGCTGCTCTACCTGGTGGCCGGGCGGGGAGGGCGTTAGGTCGTGAATCGACTGCTGATTCGAAATGGTCGCGTGATCGATCCCAGCCAGGATCTGGACGTCGAGGTCGGAGGCCTCGAGTGCCTGATCGAAGACGGTCGAATCATCGCGCTCGGCGCGGGGCTGTCGCCGGAGGGCGCCGAGGTCCTCGACGCCCAGGGAGGCTGGATCGTACCGGGCCTGATCGACCTGCACGCCCACCTGCGCGAGCCCGGCCAGGAATACAAGGAAGATCTCGCCTCGGGCGGCACGGCGGCAGTGGCGGGCGGCTTCACGCAGGTTGCCTGCATGGCGAATACGACGCCCGTCAACGATGACCCGTCCGTCACGCAATACATCCTGGATCGGGCGGCGAAGGAATCCCCCGCCAAGATCCTGCCGATCGCGGCCGCGACGCGTGGTCTGCGGGGCGAGGTCATGACGGAGATGATCGCGCTCCGCGAGGCCGGCGCCGTCGCGTTCAGCGACGATGGAGCGACGATCGCGGACGCCGCGGTGATGCGCCGGGTGCTCGACTACTCGCGCATGGTGGACGTCCCGGTCATCGTGCACGCCGAGGACTGTCAGCTGCGCGGCGGGGGCGTCGTGAACGAGGGGCCGGTGGCGACGCGCCTGGGGCTGCCCGGAAATCCGGCGGCGGCCGAGGAGATCATGGTGGCGCGCGACATCCGCCTGGCCTCGCTGACCGGCGCCCGTCTCCACATCGCACACGTCTCGACGGCCGGATCCGTCCACATGATCCGCGTGGCGCGCGACGCCGGCCTGCGCGTGACGGCCGAGGCCACGCCCCATCATCTGACGCTCACGGACGAGGCCACCATGGGCTTCGATACCAGCACGCGGGTCGCTCCCCCGCTGCGCTCGGCGGCGGACGTCGAGGCGCTGCGCCGCGGGCTGGCTGAAGGCGTGATCGACGTGATCGCGACGGACCACGCGCCGCATGCGACCTACGAGAAGGAAGTGGACTTCATCGAGGCGCCCCCCGGAATGCTCGGTCTGGAGACGGCGGTCGCCGTCAGTCTCGAGCTGGTGCGCGAAGGGGTGCTGTCGCCGATCGAGTTCATCCGGCGACTCTCGACGAATGCGGCGAAGCTCATCGGGATCGAAGGCGGTCGTCTCTCGGCTGGCGGGCCGGGCGATGTCACGCTGATCGATCCCGAGCAGGAATGGGTCTACGACCCGGCCGACGGCTTCTCGAAGAGCCGGAATTCTCCGTGGACGGGTGCCTCGTTGACCGGTCGCGTGCTCGCGACGGTCGTCGACGGTCGGGTCGTCTATCACCAGGGACGTGGGGTACTGATTCGATGAGTTCTAAGGGAGAACAGACCACTGCGGGCGATTGGGCGAGTACGGCGGACCTGCTGGGTCTGGCCCCGGCGCCCGCGATCCTCGCATTGGCGGACGGAACGGTCTATCGGGGGCGTGCCTTCGGTGCGCGTACGATCCGATCCGGGGAGGTCGTGTTCAATACCAGCCTCATGGGGTACCAGGAGATCGCGACGGATCCGTCCTACGCCGGCCAGATCGTGGTGATGACCTACCCGCAGATCGGCAACGTCGGCGTGAATCCGATGGACGACGAGGCCCGTGCGCCTTTCCTGTCGGGATTCATCGTGAAGGAGCTCTTCGACGAGCCCAGCAACTATCGAGCCCGCGGAAGCTTCGACGCGAAGCTCGCCGAAGCGGGCGTTCCGGGGCTCTCGGGGATCGACACGCGCTCGCTGGTGCGCCGCATCCGAGACGGTGGGGCGCAGGTGGGCGTGATCTCGACGGATCCGGCGGCCCAGGACGCGGATCAGCTGATCGAGCAGGCGCGCCAGGCACCCGGACTCGATGGCCACGACTGGGTCGCGAAGGTGACCTGCGATGCGGCCTATGAGTATTCCGAGGGCGCCTGGTCGGGTGTCGATGGGCAGCTGCCGCGGGCGCCGCGACCCGAAAAGAAGCTGAAGATCGTGGCCTACGACTTCGGCGTGAAGCGCAACATCCTGCGGCTGCTCGTCGAGCAGGGCTTCGACGTGACGGTCGTGCCGGCGACCACGCCCGCGGCGGACGCGCTGGCAATGAATCCCGACGGCATCTTCCTGTCGAACGGGCCGGGTGATCCGGCCGCCGTCGAGGGCGTCCAGCCGATCGTCCGCGAGCTGGTCGAGCACAAGCCCGTCTTCGGCATCTGTCTGGGGCATCAGATCCTCGGGCTCGCGCTCGGCGGCAGCACGCGCAAGCTCAAGTTCGGTCATCACGGTGGAAACCAGCCCGGCAAGGATCTCGCGACCGGCAGGGTCGCGATCTGCGCCGAGAACCATGGCTATGCCGTCGAGGCCGATAGCCTGCGTGCGGCGGGCGAGCAGGTCGAGATCACCCACGTGAACCTGAACGATGAGACCGTCGAGGGGCTTGCGCATGCGACGCGTCCGCTCTTCTCGGTGCAATACCATCCCGAGGCTTCACCAGGACCGCACGATGCGGCGTATTTCTTTGCGCGTTTCCGGCAGCTGGTCGAACGCACCGCAGCGGGCGAACGCGTGAGCGGAATCGACATCTGCGGAACCCCGAGCGTGGCCGCGAGCGCTGCGACAGGAAAGGTGGACTAGAGCGTGCCGCGACGAGACGACATCGAGACGATCATGGTGATCGGTTCCGGACCGATCGTGATCGGCCAGGCCTGCGAATTCGACTACTCGGGTACCCAGGCGTGCAAGGCCCTGCGCGAGGAGGGCTATCGCGTCGTCCTGCTGAACTCGAACCCCGCGACGATCATGACGGACCCGGAGACCGCGGACCGGACCTACATCGAGCCGATGACCGTGCCGTCGGTCGAGCAGATCATCGCGGCCGAGAGGCCGGACGCGTTGCTGCCGACGATCGGTGGCCAGACGGCGCTCAATCTGGCGATCGATCTCGCCGAGGCCGGCGTGCTCGAGCGCTACGGCGTGCAGCTGATCGGCGCCAACCTCGAGGCGATCAACAAGGCCGAGGATCGGCAGCTCTTCCGCGCCGCGATGGAGCGCATCGGTCTCAAGATGCCGGCCTCCGGCATCGCCACGAGCGTCGCCGAGGCGCGCGAGATCCTGAAGGACACGGGGCTTCCTTCGATCATCCGGCCGAGCTTCACGATGGGCGGGTCGGGCGGCGGCGTCTGCGAGAGCGACGAAGACTTCGACCGCATGACGAAGTGGGCGCTCGATCAATCGCCTAGCAACCAGATCCTGGTCGAGCAGAGCGTGATCGGTTGGAAGGAATACGAGCTCGAGGTGATGCGCGACTGCGCGGACAACGTCGTCGTGATCTGCTCGATCGAGAACTTCGATCCGATGGGCGTGCACACGGGCGATTCGATTACGGTCGCGCCGGCGCAGACGCTGACCGATCGGGAATATCAGGAGATGCGTGACGCGGCCGCCGCGATCATGCGTGAGATCGGCGTCGAGACGGGCGGGTCGAACGTGCAGTTCGGCGTGAATCCCGAAGACGGCGCGCTGATCGTGATCGAGATGAACCCCCGCGTGTCGCGATCCTCCGCGCTCGCCTCGAAGGCGACGGGCTTTCCGATCGCCAAGATCGCCGCCAAGCTGGCGGTGGGGTACACGCTCGACGAGATTCGCAACGACATCACGAAGGAGACGCCCGCATCTTTCGAGCCGACGATCGACTACGTCGTGACGAAGATCCCGCGCTTCACCTTCGAGAAGTTCCCGCTGGCCGACTCGGAGCTGACGACGCAGATGAAGTCGGTCGGCGAGGTCATGGCGATCGGTCGCACCTTCAAGGAGAGCTTCCAGAAGGCGATCCGCTCGCTCGAGATCGGGCACGTGGGATTCGATCCGCCGGATCTCGCGCCGGGGGAGGCGGGGACGGCCCAGCTCTGGGCACAGATCGATACGCCGCGCCCCGGTCGCCCCTGGGCGATCGTCGAGGCCTTCCGCCGCGGCATCAGCGTCGAGGAGATCTACGACCGCACGAAGATCGATCCCTGGTTCCTGCGAAACCTCGAGGAGATCGCGATCGCGGAAGGCCGATTGATGGCCGCCTCGCCCGAGGAGCGCGACCTCTGGCTGCGTCCGGCCAAGCAGCTGGGCTTCTCCGATGCGCGCCTCGGCGCGCTCTGGGGCCTGCGCGAGGCCGACGTGCGCGCCGCGCGCAAGCGCCTGGGCATCCGGCCGGTCTACAAGCGCGTCGACACCTGTGCCGCCGAGTTCGAAGCGCATACGCCCTATCTCTACTCGACCTACGAGGACGAGTGCGAGTCCCGACCGACCGACAAGCGCAAGATCATGATCCTCGGCGGCGGTCCGAATCGGATCGGGCAGGGGATCGAGTTCGACTACTGCTGTGTGCACGCGGTCTTCGCGCTGCGGGATGCCGGCTTCGAGACCATCATGGTCAACTGCAACCCCGAGACGGTGTCGACGGATTACGACACGAGCGATCGCCTCTACTTCGAGCCGCTGACGCTCGAGGACGTCCTCGAGATCATCGAGACCGAGCAGCCCGAGGGCGTGATCGTCCAGTTCGGGGGCCAGACGCCGCTCAAGCTCGCGGTCGCCCTCGAGGCCGCGGGGGCACCGATCATCGGCACGCCCCCCGACGCCATCGACCGCGCCGAGGATCGCGAGCGCTTCGACGACGTGCTCGAGAAGCTCGGGATCGAGCGGCCGGCGGGCGACGTCGCGCGCAGCGCGGAGGAGGCCGAGGTCATCGCGACCCGCATCGGCTACCCCGTGCTGGTCCGCCCCTCCTACGTGCTAGGCGGCCGGGCGATGCAGATCGTGCAGGACGTCGAGGGGCTGCGGCAGTACATGCGCTTCGCCGTGCGCGCCTCGGCGGAGCACCCGGTCCTGATCGATCGCTTCCTGGCCGACGCGACAGAGGTCGACGTCGACGCGATCTGCGATGGAAAGCGTGTCGTGGTCGGCGGGATCATGGAGCACATCGAGGAGGCGGGCGTCCACTCCGGCGACAGCGCGTGCTCGCTTCCGCCCTATTCGCTCGCGCCCGCCCGCATCGAGGAGATCGTCGAAGCCACGCGCAAGCTCGCGCTCGAGCTCGGTGTGCGTGGGCTGATGAACGTGCAGTACGCCGTCAAGGACGAGAAGATCTACGTGATCGAGGTGAACCCGCGCGCCTCGCGCACGGTGCCCTTCGTGTCGAAGGCGATCGGCGTCCCACTGGCGAAGCTGGCGGCGCTGGTGATGGCCGGCCAGACCCTGGACGAGCTGGGATTCACCCGCGAGATCGTGCCGAAGCATTTCTCGGTGAAGGAAGCGGTCTTCCCCTTCGTGAAGTTTCCGGGTGTCGATGTCCTGCTCGGGCCCGAGATGAAGAGCACCGGGGAGGTGATGGGCATCGACTCCGACTTCGGACGCGCCTTCGCCAAGGCCCAGATCCAGGCGGGCAACAGCCTGCCGACCGAGGGCGGGACGGTGCTGGTCTCGGTTCGAGCGGACGAGCACGATCGCGTCTACGAGCCGATCAAGACGCTGGTCGACCTCGGCTTCGACGTGGTCGCGACGCGCGGCACCGCCGCCTCGCTCGAGAAGCGGGGGATCAGGGCCGAGGTCGTCAACAAGGTCTACGAGGGGCCGCCGCACACCGAGGATCGGGTGCTTGGCGGTGAGGTCGTCCTCGTGATCAACACGGTGGACAGCGACCCGAAGTCCATCGAGGATTCGAAGTCGCTCCGGCGCGCTGCGCTGCGCGAGGGCGTCCCGTATTGCACGACGCTTGCCGCGGCGCGTGCCTCGGCCGACGCCATCGCGGCGCTACGGGCGGAGAGTATCGGTGTGCGTTCGATCCAGGCCATCCACGAAGCGCTTTTGGCGGTCGCGACGCAGGCGAAATGATGTAATATGCCCACACCTCGAGAAGGAAGTGCAACGAGCTGATTGACCAGGCTTTTTGCTTTTCTGGTCGAGCCCTGTGCCGATTGTCGATCGAGCGCATTGAACGGTTCGAACCATGTGTGGAATGACCTTCGTTGTACTGCTGTGAAGTCAAAGAGCCGGCCGTTCTCGAGTCGATCTATCGGCTTCGCTACGACGTGTACATCGAAGAGATGGGGCGCCGGCAGCGATATGCCGACCACGACCGGCGTCTGCTGTGCGAGCCACTCGACGCAGACGCGATACACCTCGCCGCCTTCCCGCGAGACGGGGGGGGCCCGCTCGGCGCGCTGCGTCTGCACCTCTCGTCGCGGATCGGCTTCGAGGTCTTCGAGCAGCTCTACGGCCTGGCGCCGGGAAGCTTCGGACCGCGCGCGATGGTGATCACCCGGCTGATCACGCATCCCGAGGCGCGCGGCGGCCGCGCGAGCGCCGGACTGCTGCTCGCCAAAGCGGCCTATCGGCTCGGCCTCGCGGAATCGGTCGAACACGGTTACATCGACTGCGGGCGTCGGCTCGTGCCCTTCTTCGAATGGTTGGGCTTCGATTGCATCCGGCTCTTCGAGCATGCCGAGTACGGCGAGATCGCGATCATGCACATCGATCCGCGAGATGCCGATCGACTGGCGAAGACCGACTCGCCCTTCCTCGCACTCCTGGAAGCCGAGCGGTCCGAAGCATCGGCTTCGAGCGTAGCCGGGCCGAGTCCCGAGTCGGCGGAGACCGCGCTCTAGCGCGAACGCCCGGTGTAGCGATCCGGATCCGAGCGCCCGCGACGGCATGCCCGAGCGCTTCGTCTAGACTCTGGCTGCGGAACGCCCGACGGTCGGGCCGGGACCGCGCCGGAGGATCGGTCGGGTGGCGGCCAGCGCGGGACATTCCGAGAGCCTGCCTCAGCAGATTGCTCGGCTCCATCGTGGAGTCCTCGCGATCGGCCGCGCCGAGTCGAACGCGGCCGCGGGGGCTGTCCCCGCCGAAGTGCCGGCCGAGACCGAGACCGAGGTCGCCGCGAGCCTCTCCCGCCTGCTGGCGAGACCCCTGCCCACGGAGCTGCGCAGCCGGCTGCAGCGCTTGAAGAAGCGCCTCGCCGCGCGCAATCCCGAAAAGCCGCGCCTCGATCTCGGTCGGGAGATCCTCGAGCTGATCGACCCGCTCGGCCGGGCGGGCTGGCCCGAGGAGCTGCTCAGTCGCTCGCTCGCCGCGCTGCCCGGCGTCGGGCCGAAGAAGGCGGAGGGCTTCGCCCGGCGCGGGCTCGAGCGCGTGAGCGATCTGCTCTTCTGGCTACCCAGCCGCTACGAGGATCGTCGTCGCGTGTCGGGCGTCGGAGAGATCAAGGTCGGCCAGAGCGCGACCTTCGTGGCGCAGGTGAAGGTCGTCGACTGGATGCCGACTCGCCGCGGCGGGCGATTCGGGAAGATCTTCCAGGCGGTCGTCGGCGATGACGACGGCATCGTGACGCTCAAGTGGTTTCGCGGAGGCGAGTCGATCGCCAACTCGGTGGTGAAGGATCGCTGGCTGCTCGTGAGCGGCGAGGTCCGCCGCTACCGCTTCTCGAAGGAGCTGATCCATCCCGAGATCGAGGTCATCGCCTCGCCCTTCGAGACGCAGCCCGAAGTCGAGCCGGGCGCAGAGGCGGACAAGGAGACGGCGGACGCTGCCGACCGGAGCAAGCGGACGCGCGCGGCCGGGGCGGCCAAGGCCGATGCCGATCTGGCCGCCAGGGCCGAGCTGGGGCGCGTGGTGCCGGTCTACGCGGCGCCGGAGGGCATGAATCCGCGAACCCTGCGCCGCCTGATCGGGCAGGCCGTCGAGGCCTACAGCGATCTCGTCGAGGGGCATCTGCCGAGCCGGGTCGTCGAGGAGCGTGGCCTGCCGTCCGTGCCCGACGCGTTGCAAGCGCTCCACCGGCCGGAGGCCGGAATCGACGTCGATCAGTACGAGGCCTTCGCTTCGCCGGCCCACGAGCGGCTCGTGCTGGAGGAGCTCTATCTGCTGGAGCTGGGCCTCGCGCTGCGCCGCTCGAAGGCGAGCCAGCGGCCGGGGGTCGCGATCGACGCGACGCGGCCGGAGTCGCGCGTGGCGGCGAAGGCGCTGCCCTTCAAGCTCACGAAGGCGCAGGGCCGGGTGGTCGGCGAGATCCTGGGCGACCTGGGCCGCCCCCATCCGATGAATCGGTTGGTGCAGGGCGACGTCGGGAGTGGCAAGACGGCGGTGGCGCTGCTGGCGGCGGTGGCGGTGGCGGCCTGCGGCGGACAGACGGCGATGATGGCGCCGACCGAGCTGCTGGCCGAGCAGCATTTCCGCACGCTGTCGAAGATGGCCGAGAGCGGCGGGGAGGGCATCCCGCTGCGGGTCGGGCTGTTGACGGCCTCGCTGCCGCGGGCCGAGATCAAGCAGGTGCGCGGGCTGCTCGCGATGGGCGAGATCGATCTCGTCGTCGGGACCCATGCGCTGGTCGCGGGGGAGATCGCGTTCAAGGATCTCGTGCTCTCGATCGTCGACGAGCAGCATCGCTTCGGCGTGATGCAGCGCGCCGCCCTGGCCTCCGCGCGACCCGACGGTCGCTTCCCGCATCGACTCGTGATGACGGCGACGCCGATCCCGCGCAGCCTGGCGATGACGCTCTACGGCGAGCTCGATCTGTCGGTGATCGACGAGCTGCCGCCGGGCCGCAAGCCGATCGAGACGATCCTGCTGCGCTCGGGCGAGGGCCAGCGCGTGATGGATCTGATTCGCGAGACGCTGGCGCGCAACGAGCAGGTCTACGTCGTCTACCCGCTGGTCGAGGAGAGCGAGAAGATGGACCTGCGTTCGGCGATCGAATCCGCCGAGCAGATCGCCCGAGCCTTCCCCGAGCATCGCGTCGAAGTCGTCCACGGGCGTCTCGATTCCGCCGAGCGCCAGCAGGCGATGGAGCGTTTCGCTTCGGGCGAAGCGTCGATCCTGGTCGCGACCACCGTGATCGAGGTCGGGGTCGACGTACCCGGCGCCACGCTGATGGTGATCGAGCATGCCGAGCGCTTCGGGCTGGCGCAGCTGCATCAGCTGCGGGGACGGGTGGGGCGTGGCGGCGAACGAGGCCGCTGCGTGCTTGTGGCGCGCGGGTCGAGCGAGAAGAGCGAGCAGCGACTGCGCGCGATGATCCAGACGATCGACGGCTTCAAGATCGCCGACGCGGACCTCGAGATCCGCGGACCGGGCGACTTCCTCGGGACGCGCCAGAGCGGGCATCTGCCCGAGCTGCGCATCGCCGATCTGCTGCGCGATACGCTGCTGGTCGCCGTCGCCCGGAACGTCGCCCGGCGCGAGATCGACCGCGATCCGCGCCTGTCGGAGGTGCCCGGCACGCGTCGCGCGGTCTCGGCGCGCTGGGGCAAGCGCATCGACCTGTCCGGAGTGGGCTGATGCGGGCCGGGCCTCTCAAGCTTGACCGCCCTGCATCCGTAGAGTACACCCCAGCCATGCCTGTCTTCGAGACCCACACAGAACGGCGTCACGTACGACCGATCCCGAACGCCACGCGGACCCAGCCCCGGCTGGGCCTCCGACTACTCGTTGGCGACGCGCTCCTTATCGGGGCGGGCGGGATCTAGCGTGCGCTAGTCGGGACGACTCGAGAAGACGAGCATCAGTCAAACGCACGAACGAGAGCCCCTCCCGCCTGACTGGCCGGAGGGGCTTCGTCGTTCCCGGGTCCGACTCCTGCTGCCCAGACCGCGCGCGGTCGAGCACGGAGCCGGGTCGGGGGCACGCCGAGAGGGTCTCCTCCAGCCGGTTGGGCGGCGACGGGCAAGGAGAGCAGGATGGACAAGAATCAATCGACACCTGGCCGACCCCGATCGGGGGACGGACGTCGGCCTGCGGGCGGGCGTCCCGGTCGCATGCCTCACGGCCGCTATCGGCCCTTCGAACGCTTCGATCTCGAAGATCGCCGCTGGCCCGGTCGCGTGCTCGAGAGCGCGCCGCGCTGGTGCAGCGTCGATCTGCGCGACGGCAACCAGGCGCTGGTCGAGCCGATGGGCTGGGAGCGCAAGATCCGACTCTTCGAGGCGCTCGTCGCGATCGGCTTCCAGGAGATCGAGGTCGGCTTCCCGAGCGCCTCGCAGACGGACTTCGATTTCGTGCGTCGACTGATCGACGAGGATCGGATCCCGGACGACGTCACGATCCAGGTCCTGACGCAATGTCGCGAGGACCTGATCGGACGCACCTTCGAGGCGATCGCGGGCGCGCCGGCGTCGATCGTCCATTTCTACAACTCGACGTCTCCGCTCCAGCGGCGCGTGGTGTTTCGCGAGGATCGCGCGGGCATCGAGAGGATCGCGGTCGACGCGGCGTCGCTCGTGAGGTCGGCGGCCCGCTCGGCGCGCGCCGCGCGGCCGGAGGATCGGATCCGCTTCGAGTACTCGCCCGAGAGCTACTCGTCGACGGAGCTCGACTTCGCGGTGGAGATCTGCGAGGCGGTGATGGCGGTGCTCGGGGCGGACGCCGACGATCCGTTGATCCTGAATCTGCCAGCGACCGTCGAGGTCTCGACGCCGAACGTCTACGCGGACTCGATCGAGCTCTTCTGTCGCCGCCTGGCGAATCGGGACGCCGCGATCGTCAGCGTGCACCCGCACAACGATCGCGGCTGCGCGGTGGCCGCGGCGGAGCTCGGACTGCTGGCCGGTGCAGATCGCGTCGAGGGCACGCTCTTCGGCAACGGCGAGCGTACGGGCAACGTCGACCTGGTCACGCTGGCGCTCAACATGATGAGCCAGGGCGTCGATCCGCAGCTCGACTTCGGCGATCTCCCGGGGCTGGTGCGCCGCGTCGAGTTCGCCAATCGGCTGCCCGTTCCTCCGCGACATCCCTACGCCGGGGAGCTGGTCTACACGGCCTTCTCCGGCTCCCATCAGGATGCCATCCGCAAGGGCCTGGCTGCCCTCGAGGCCGAGGGCTCGTCGCGTTGGGAGGTGCCCTACCTGCCGATCGATCCGGCCGACGTGGGGCGCCGCTATGAGGCGGTGATCCGGATCAACAGCCAGTCGGGGAAGGGGGGCGTCGCCTATCTGCTCGAGACGGAGCATGGCTACGCGCTGCCGCGGCGCATGCAGATCGAGTTCGCGCGCGCGGTGCAGGCGAGCGCCGAGCAGACCGGTGAGGAGGTGGCCAGCGAGCAGGTTCGCACGCTCTTCGAGCGCGAGTACCTGGGGGTCGAAGGGGGGCCGAGGCTCGTCGGTGATCGGACGGTCGCGGCGCGCGGAGACGGGACACGGGAACGGGTCGAGGCGACGCTCGCCTGGGGCGGGGCGCGGATTCCGATCGAGGGCGACGGGGCGGGGGCGATCGACGCCTTCGTGGCGGCGCTCGGGCGGGTGCTCGGGACGGCGCTCGGCGTGGGCGATTATCACGAGCACGCGCTGGGTGCGGGCGCCGCGGCGACGGCCGCGGCCTATGTGGAGATCGTCTTCGCGCCGGACCGGCGACTCTTCGGGGCGGGCACGGCGGCGAGCATCGTCGAGGCGTCGTTCGCCGCCGTGCTGTCCGCGGTCGCACGCGCGGCGGCGCGGGGCTGGGTCGAGCCGCCGATCGGTCGCGGTGCGCCGCGGTCGGCGGTGGGCGGCTAGCGGCGGGTCCTCGGGCCGGGCCGGATCGGGTGTGACCGGATCCGGCTCGGCCCTGGCCTACACTGATCCAGCGATTCAGCAGGGGCGCAGATGGCGACGTTTCGATTCATTCACGCGGCGGATATCCATCTCGATAGTCCACTGCGTGGACTCGAGCGCTACGAAGACGCCCCCGCCGAGGCCGTCCGCGCCGCGCCGCGCGTGGCCTTCGAGAACCTGATCCAGCGCGCGATCGATCTCGAGGTCGCCTTCGTCCTGCTGGCGGGCGACCTCTACGACGGCGATTGGAAGGACTACCACACGGGCCTCTTCTTCGTGCGCCAGATGCAGCGGCTCGCGGCGGCGGGGATCCCGGTGCATCTGGTCTCGGGCAATCACGACGCCCAGAGCGAGATCACCCGTCAGCTCTCACTGCCCGCGAACGTGACGCACTATCCGAGCCGCAAGCCGCAGACGACCTGGCTGCCCGAATACGGGGTGGCGATCCATGGCCAGAGCTTCAAGGGGCGCAGCGTGCCCGACGATCTGTCCGCGGGCTATCCGCAGGGCGAGCGCGGACGCTTCGACATCGGGCTGCTCCACACCTCGCTCGACGGGCGGCCGGGCCATGCCCCCTACGCACCCTGCTCGGTCGAGGGACTGCGCGCGAAGGAGTACGACTACTGGGCCCTGGGCCACGTCCATCAACGCGAAGAGGTGAGTACGGAGCCCTGGATCGTGTTCCCGGGCAATCTCCAGGGGCGGCATGCGCGGGAGACGGGGCCGAAGGGGGCCAGCGTCGTATGCGTCGAGCACGGCCGGGTGGTGTCGGTCGAGCATCAGGCCCTCGACGTCGTGCGCTGGGCGCGCGTCGAGGTCGACGTCGCGGAGGCCGACTCGGCGCTGGCGGCGATCGACCTCGCGGCGGAACGGCTCGCGGGCGTCGCGAGCGAGGCCGAGGGTCGTCTGCTCGCTGCGAGGGTCGTCTTCTCGGGGGCCTCCGCAGCGCACGACGAGCTGGTCTGCCAGCCCGATCGCTGGGAGCACGAGGTGCGCAACGCGGCGAGCTCGGTCGCCCCCGGCGGCGGGGTCTGGGTCGAGCGGGTGCGGTTCGAGACGCGCCGGCCGAGGACCCTCGAGCACGAGCTCGAGCGATCGGATGCGCTCGGAGACCTGCTGCGTCTCGTCGCAGGGCTCGGCGAAGAAGGTACGCAGACGGCCGATGCGTGGGCCGAAGTGCGGTCGGCGAAGCGCGCGGAGGAGGGCGGGGCGGGTGACCGTCTGGACCTCGAGCAGCTCGGT
This sequence comes from uncultured delta proteobacterium, assembly GCA_963698485.1. GTDB lineage: Bacteria > Myxococcota_A > UBA9160 > UBA9160 > UBA4427 > UBA4427. Next base: position 328,163 of record CAVORA010000029.1, read on the forward strand.
CGCTCCTTTGCCGATCTCAAGAAGAAGCTGCCCGGCGCGCTGCGCATCGGCGATGACGCCCTCGATCCGACCGATCCCGAGCAGCTGCGCGAGCGACTCCCCGGCGTGCGCGACCTGCTGCTGGCGCGGCTGCTCGAGGCCGACGCCGATTCACGAGGTCGGCCTTGAGATTCCTCGAGCTGAATCTGAAGGCGTTCGGACCCTTCACGGCGCGGCCGCCGCTCGTGGTGCACGAGGTCGGGGGCCCCGGGCTGTGCGTGATCCATGGCGCGAACGAAGCGGGCAAGAGCACGGCGCTGCGCGCGATCCGCGGACTGCTCTACGGGATCCCGGTGCGCAGCCCCGACGATTTCGTTCATCGCTATGCCGATCTGCGGATCGGCGCCCGGCTGCGCTTCGACGATGGCGAAGAGCTCGCGGTGATCCGCCGCAAGAAGGCCAAGGACTCGCTCTACGCCGAAGACGATCAGAGCGTGTTGCGATCCGAGCGGCTCGAGGCGCTCGTCGAGGCCGTGCCCGAGCCGCTCTTCGAACGCTTCTACGGTCTCGATCATCGCGGTCTGAGCGATGGCTCGGCGGCGCTGCTGCAGGACGACGGCGAGGTGGGTCGCGCGCTCTTCGGCGCCGGGCTGGGCGTCTCGAATCTCGGTGCCGTGCTCGAAGGCCTCGAACGGGAGGCGGCGGAGCTCTTCGCCCCACGCGCGAGCAAGCCGCGGATCAACGCGGCGCTCTCGGAGTGGAGCGCGGCCCAGAAGGAGATCAGCCAGCACGCCCTGGATCCACGGGCCTGGGCCGCTCAGGAGGAGATCGTGCGGGCGGCGGCGGCGGCGCTCTCGGCGCTCGAGGTCGAGCTCGAGGCGCTGCGGCGCGAGCGCTCGCGCTGCGAACGGCTGCGTCTCTCGCTGCCTGCACTCGCCCGGCGCGCGGCGGCCGCCCGAGCGCTCGAGGCGCTCGCCGCCGAGGGAGCCGTCGCAGCGCTGCCCGAGGACTTCGCCGAGCGGCTCCGCGCGGCGCGCGAGGATCGTCGCGGGGCCGAGGAGCGACGGCGCCGCGCCGAGGCGAAGATCGAACGCGAGAAGGCAGCAGGCGAAGGGCTGGTGCTGTCGCCCGTGATCCTCGCGGCGCAGGAGCGGATCGAGGCGTTGCATCAGCGCGTTGGGGGCTACCAGGAAGCCCTCGATCAGCTCCCGCGGCGGGAGAGCAAGCTCGCCGGGCTCGACGAGGAGATTGCCTTGCTGGCCGGCGGCTCGGACAGCCCGCTCACACCGGAGCGCCTGAGCTCGTTTCGCGAGGCCGTCTCGCGGGCGGCGTCGACGCGAGCGCTCGCCAGCGAAGGCCTCAAGCTCGAGGATCGCCAGGCCAAGCTGAACGATGAGGTCGTCGAGGCCCGAGCCGATCTCGAGCTGCTTGCGGCCGCGTTCGCGGACGAGCAACCCGACGCGCTCGACACCGCGCCGCTTCGCCTCGCGCTCGGCCGGGCGCACAAGCTGGGCCCGATCGATGAGCGCCTCGCCGAAGCGCGCGACCGCTACCAGCGGCTCGACTTCGAGGTCGAGCGCCTCGCGCTTGGCCTGGGCTTCGAGCCGGCCGGGGTGGATGCGATCGCCGCGTCTTCCTTCCCGGCGCACGAATGGATCGAGTCCATGAAGGAGCGTTTCGCCGATCAAGCGCGCCGAGAGGAGCAGCTGCGCGAGCAGATCGAGGCACTCGGCAGCGATCGCCGTCGCGTCGACGAGGAGCTTCGGCGGAGCCAGAGCCAGGGTGTCGTCCCGCAGCCCGAAGACCTCGAGCGCCAGCGCGCGCATCGCGACGAGGCCTGGCGAGCGCTTCGCCGGGCCGTGATCGAGGCCGAGTCCGTGCCGCCGCTCGCGCAGCGGACGCCGCTCGCGGATCGCTTCGAACGCGAGCTGGCGGAGGCCGACGCCGTGGGCGACCGGCTTCGGGTCGACGCGAAACGTGTGGCCGAGCATGCCTCGCTCGAGGCACGCGGTGAGCGCCTCGATCGTGATCTCGAGGCGCTGCGGCTGCGTCAGCAGGAGCAGCTGCACGCGACGCAGGCCGTCGCCAGCGAGTGGCAGGAGGCCTGGAAGAGCACGGGAATCGACGCCGGCACGCCCGAGAGCATGCGCAGCTGGCGCCGCGGACTCGACGAGCTCTGTCAGCGCGTCGCCGATCGACACGAGGCGGGACAGGCCTTCGAGCGCGACCGCCGCAGCCTCGATGAGGCGCTCGGCGGGCTGAGCGAGGCGCTCTCTCTGTTCTCGGCGAGCCCCGCGGCCAGCCCTGCGGCCAGGCCGACGCGGCTGCAGGATGGGATCGCTCGGGCCGAGGCCGCGCTCGAGCGCCTGGGCCAACGAGAGCGGGAGCGCGCGCAGCGGGCCGAGGCCATCCGGCAGGCCGAGGAGCGGCTGACCCGCGCGGTGCAGAGGGAGGCCCAGGCGTCCGAGAAGCTGGCTGCCTGGCGGATCGAGTGGAGCGGGGCGGTGTCCTTTCTCGATCTCGAAGCGCGCGCCCGGCCAGATCGCGCGCTCGAGCGGCTCGATGCGATGGCTCGGTTGCTCGAACGACTGCGAGAGCGTGAGGAGCTGGCGGGGCGGGTGGAGTCGATGCGCCGCGACGTGTCCGGCTTCGAGGTCGATGTCGCGAGTCTGGTCGCGGAGGCGGCGCCCGAGCTGGGCGACCATCCGCCGGCTGCCGCCACGCGGCGCCTGCATCGGATATTAGGCGATGCGCTCCGGCAGCAGGCCCTGCTCGGTAAGTCGGTCGAGGCGCTCGCGGAGGCGGAGGTCGAGCTCGAGGAGGCGGATGCCCAGGCGATCGCCAGCGAGGCGGCGATCGCCGCGCTCTGCGAGCTGGCGGGGGTCGAGGAGGAGTCGCTTCTCGATGATGCGCTGCGACGATGGCGGGAGGCGGAGGAGAGCCAGCGCTCCCTGCGCGATGCGGAGAGTGAGCTGCTGAATCTTGCGGAGGGCAGGACGCTCGCGGCGGTCGAGGCCGAGAGTCGGGGCGTCGACTCCGACGCCCTCGCTGCGCAGATCGCGGGTCTCGACGAACGGATTCGTCACAGCAGCGAGGAGCAGAAGCGGGCGATCGCCGAGCTGCGATCACATCGAGACGCGCTCGAGGCGATGAACGGCAGCGCGCGTGTCGCCGAGCTGGCGGAGGCGGCCGAGAGCAAGCTCGCCGTCGTGCGCCGTGACGTCGACCGCTACGTGCAGCTGCGCATGGCCAAGCAGATTCTCGAGGCGGAGATCGAGCGCTATCGCCAGGAGAACCAGGCTCCGTTGCTGAAGCGCTCGAGCGAGATCTTCGAGGCGCTCACGCAGGGGGCCTATCCGCGGATCACCAGCGAGCTCGCCGAGGACGGCGGGGGCCCGCGGCTGATGGCGATGGGACGTGGTGGCTCCCAGACGCCCGTCTCGGGGCTGAGCTCGGGGACGCGGGATCAGCTCTTCCTGGCGATCCGACTCGCGAGCTTCGAGGAGGCGCAGTCGCGGGGGGAGTCGATGCCGCTGGTGGCGGACGACATCCTGATCGAATTCGACGACGACCGCTCTCGGGCCACGCTCGAGGTGCTGGCCGAGCTCGGTCGGAAAAGCCAGATCCTCTTGTTTAGCCATCATCTCCATGTGTCTGAAATTGCAAGGGAACTGAAAAGTAAAGCTCGGGTCGTCGAGCTCTAGCGATCCGGCGGCCCGGCCTCTCGCGGTCAGGGCGAGCCGGTCGCCGACTCGATCCAGTAGACCCGGTCGGGTCCGGTCGGACCCGGTCGAATGAGCCACGCGCGCACCGGATCGATGAGCTAGAACGTCGATCGATGTCGCGCATCGACCCTCCCGGACCGCCCGATTCCTCTCGCTCCGGGCAGGCAGCAGACCAGCGGGTCGACGACTGCGATCGGCACCCGGACGATCGCCTCCCGCGCGTCCTGACGCTCTGGGATGCGGCCATGTTGATCGTCGCCTCGGTGGTGGGCTCGGGCATCTTCTTCACGCCCGCCCGGGTTGCCGCGCTGCTGCCCGGCGCGGGTCTGATCCTGCTGGCGTGGCTGGTCGGCGCTGTGGTCTCGCTGGCGGGGGCCTTCGCGAACGCCGAGCTCGGCGCGATGTTTCCACGCGCGGGTGGCAACTACGTCTTCCTGCGGGAGGGGCTGCATCCGGCCGCCGGCTTCCTGGTCGGCTGGATCACGTTCTTCGCGATCTACGCCGGCACCATCGCGGCCCTGGCAGTCGTCTTCGCCGAGTCGATCGCGCCGGGTCTCGAGCGCCCGGGCATCCTCGCCATCGCCTCGCTGGTGATCCTCGGCTGCTCGCTCGTCAACCTGCGCGGGACGCGCCTGGCGGCTGCGATCAACAACCTGACGTCGACCACCAAGATCGCGGCGATCCTGCTCTTCGTGGCGGTCGGTCCGCTGATGGGGGAGGGATCCTTCGCACCGTGGGCCGATGGCGCCGCGAGCGCAGCCGTCGCGACCAGCGGCGGCGGATCCAGCAAGCCGTGGCTGGCTTTCGGTCAGGCGCTCTCGCCCGTGCTCTTCAGCTACCTGGGATGGAACGCGAGCGTCTACGTGGCGAGCGAGATCGAGGATCCGATCCGGAACGTCCCGCGCTCACTCTTCCTGGGGCTCGGGCTCTGCGCGGCACTCTACCTGCTGATCAACGGCGTCTACCTGTATGCGCTCACGCCGGCCGAGATGGTCGCGTCGGTGGACGCCGGGTCGGCTGCCGCCGACGCCTTGTTCGGTGCGGCCGGCGGCCGGCTGGTCTCGGCGTTCGTGCTGGTGGCGGTGCTGGGGACGCTGAACGCGACGATTCTCGTGGGGCCGCGGATCGTCTACGCGATGTCGCTCGACGGGCATTTCTTCCGCTCGGGCAACCGGCTCCACGAGGGCTTTCGGACGCCGAGCGTGGCGATCGGCGTGCAGGCCGTGACGTCGATCGCGCTGGTCGCTTTCCTCGAGACGTTTCCGAAGGCGCTCGATTTCACGGTCTTCGGCATCGTGCTGGCGACCTCGGCGGATATCGTCGCGCTCTTCGCGCTGCGCTGGCGACAGCCCGAGCGACCGCGCCCCTACCGCGCCTTTGGCTATCCGTGGGTTCCGGCGGTCTATCTCGTGGTCAACCTGGCGATCGGTGCGGCCGTCGCGATCGGCAGTCCGCGAGAGTGCCTGACGACCTTCGTGCTGCTTGCGTTCGGGCTGCTTCTCTACTGGCGCTTCGCTCGATACAGTCCCGGGAGTGGGTCGAAGGGCTCGTGCTGAAAGCTCCCGGATCGCCCGTCGACGCTACCTCGATCGGGATTTCTTCAGTAAGATCGCGCGATTGGAAGGGGCCCAGAGGGATGATGATTCGTCACCGAACGATTCCGGGAGTGCAGTATCTGGCCGGATCTGAAAGCTACGCCGGGTGCTTGTCTCCGCTCCAGGCTCTTCGGCCGGAGGGCTCCGCTCGACCGGGGGAGGGCTGCGCGGCGTCGGCAGCTCACTAGCCCGCCGGGACCCTTGCCCAGCCAGCGCCTCACGCTCCGAAAATCCGACGAGAACGGAAACGGGGTCGGTGAGCGCACGTCGGCGGGGGACGGGGAACGGTGGGCCGATCGATCGAGTGCAGCCTCGGTGCGTTCCGCGCCGAACCGGTCGACTCCACGGCGAGCCCTACGATGAGCCCGCCAACCGAGTCGACGTGAATGCCAACATGCTGGCCCAGGGCTCTCGAGCGCGGCCGGGTCGACCTCGACGCGACGGGCCGCGAGCCGGTCGAGACCGAGCGACCGTGATCGAACAGCGAGACGGACGCGCCGACGAACGACGGGCAACAGGATCGAAAACGATGAGCAATCAATTCCGACACGACTTCAACAAGCTGAACCGACTGCCCCCCTACATCCTCTCCGAGGTGACCGAGCTGACGCGCGCCGGTCGCCGCGCGGGCGAGGACATCGTCGACCTCGGGATGGGCAATCCCGATCTCGCGACGCCCCAGCACGTGATCGACAAGATCTGCGAGGCCGCCCAGGATCCGCGCAATCATCGCTACTCCTCCTCACAGGGTCTCCCGAATCTGCGCGCTGGCATCACGGAGTGGTACAAGCGCCGCCATGACGTGGATCTCGACCCGGCCACGGAGGCGGTGGCGGTGATCGGTGCGAAGGAAGGGCTCTCGCATTTCGTCCTGATGACCGTCGGACCCGGCGACGTCGTGCTGGTTCCGGACCCGGCCTATCCGATCCATCAGTACTCCGTGATCATCGCCGGCGCGGACCTGCGGACGGTGCCGCTCAACCACGAGTCGGATTTCATCGAGAACCTCGAGCAGGCCGTCAGTCGCACCTGGCCCAAGCCGAAGATGCTGATCATCTCGTTCCCGGCGAATCCCACCACGCATATCATCGACCTCGCCTTCCTGGAACGCATCGTCGAGTTCGCGCGCGCCAACGACCTGATGGTGCTGCACGACTTCGCCTACGCCGAGATCGCCTTCGATGGCTACAAGCCACCGAGCATTCTCGAGGTCCCCGGCGCCAAGGACATCGCGATCGAGTTCGTGTCGTTCTCGAAGAGCCACTCGATGGCGGGCTGGCGCGTCGGCTTCGCGTGCGGCAATGCCCAGATGATCCACGCGTTGAAGCGCATCAAGTCCTACCTCGACTACGGCATGCCGCAGGCGATCCAGATCGGGGCGATCGCGGCGTTGCGCGGTCCGCAGGATTGCGTGGCCGAGAATTGCGCGATCTACAAGGAACGGCGTGACGCCTTGATCGACGGGCTCGGTGCGCCGGGCGCAGGGCAGTGGAAGATCGAAAAGCCGCTGGCGACGATGTTCGTCTGGGCGCCGATTCCCGAGCCCTTCGCGGCGATGGGCTCGCTCGAGTTCTCGAAGCGGCTGCTCAAGGAAGCGGGCGTCGCGGTCTCGCCGGGGGTTGGCTTCGGTGAGCAGGGCGAGGGCTTCGTGCGCTTCGCGCTGGTCGAGAACAAACATCGGATCAGGCAAGCCGTTCGGGGGATTCGACGCTTCTTGCGCGAAGCGGATCTGTCCTGCGATCCAGCCTGAGGCCACCGTCACGGCCGAGAGCCGACCCGACGCGTGAGCAGTTGAAGACACTCGAGAAGCGGAGAGCGAGATGAGCGGGCAAGCAGCACAGGATGCAATCGGAGTGGGACTGATCGGCTTCGGCACGATCGGCACCGGCGTGGTGAAGGTCCTCGCGCAGAACGCCACGCAGATCGGGGAGCGCCTGGGCTTTCCGCTGCGCCTCGTGCGGATCGCCGATCTCGACACCGAGACCGATCGAGGCGTCGATCTGGCCGGCATCCAGTTCGATGCGGACGCGTCGGGACTGATCGCCGATCCCAAGGTCCATATCGTGGTCGAGCTGATCGGCGGCTACGACGTGCCGCGCAAGTTCATCCTCGAAGCCTTCGCGGCGGGCAAGCACGTGGTCACGGCGAACAAGGCGCTCCTGGCGCTGCACGGGCGGGAGATCTTCGGTGCCGCGGCCGCCGCCGGACTGGACATTGCCTTCGAGGCGGCGGTCGGGGGCGGGATTCCGATCCTGCGCTCCCTGCGAGAGGGCCTGGCGGCGAACCAGATCGAGACGGTCCTCGGGATCCTCAACGGAACCACCAACTACGTGCTGACCGAGATGGAGTCGACGGGCGAGGACTTCGAGGTCGTCTTGAAGCGCGCTCAGGACCTTGGCTACGCCGAGGCGGATCCGACCTTCGATGTCGAGGGCATCGACGCGGCGCACAAGCTCGCGCTCTTGACCGCGATGGCCTACGGCGCAGAGCTGACCTTCGAAGAGATCCCGACCGAGGGGATTCGAGGCCTGCTGCCGATCGACTTCGAGCTGGCTGCGGAGTTCGGCTATCGCATCAAGCTGCTCGGCGTCGCCAAGTGTCACCGGGATGCGAACGGGAGCGAGCGCATCGAGGCGCGTGTCCAGCCGACGATGGTCCCGAAGTCGGCGATGCTGGCGAACGTCGATGGCGCCATGAACGCGGTCGAGGTGGTCGGCAACGCGGTCGGGCGAACGCTCTATTACGGCGCGGGCGCGGGCGAGATGCCCACCGCCAGTGCCGTCGTCGCGGATCTGATGGAGATCGCCCGCGAGATCCGGCGCAGCGGCTCGGGTCCGGTGGCCCCGCTCTCGTATCTGCCCGAGCACATCGTTCCCAAGCCGGTCGTCTCCGAGGACGAGCTCACGGGCCGCGCCTATCTGCGCTTCTCGGCCCGCGACGAGCCGGGCGTGCTCAGCCGGATCACGGGCGCGCTCGGCGCAGAAGGCGTCGGCATCGCCTCCGTCGTGCAGCGCGAGTCGGCCGCGAAGCCCGGCGGCATAGTGCCGGTGATCGTGCTGACCCACGAAGCGAATCAAGCCAGCCTGCGCCGCGCTCTCGACCAGATCGCCGGGCTCGCGGAGGTGGTCGAAGCGCCGCGCGTGATCCGCATCGAAGAGGAGGTCTGACGATGGCCTCCAGTATGCCCTCTGGCGCCCCGTCGAAGTCCGCGCGCCGCGCCTGGTTCGAGAGCCTCGACGACGGCTCGGGTCGGCCCGTCGAGCGCTTCGAGCTCGACGAGGTCGTCTACACGGATTCCCGCGGCGGGCTGCTCCAGGTCGTGCACGACATGGACACGCTGGCCGAGACGTCGGGCGACGAGTGGAAGGCGCTCTTCGAGCGTCGCGCGCGCAAGAACGAATGGCCCTATGGCTCGGGCGTCTGGGGCAAGAAGGAGTGGGTGCTCCCGGACATCGACAACGAAAATGTCGTGTCGATGTACGAGGGCCATACCAATCTCTTCTGGGCCGAGCGCTACGGCCGCGAGATCGGCCTCGAAGACCTGTGGCTGAAGCTCTGCGGCAACTCGCATACCGGTTCCTTCAAGGATCTCGGGATGACCGTGCTGGTCTCGCAGGTGAAGCAGATGATCGCGACGGGCGCCGAGATCCCGGCGGTGGCCTGTGCGTCGACCGGGGACACCTCGGCGGCGCTCGCGGCCTACGCGGCAGCCGCCGGCATTCCCGCGATCGTGTTCCTGCCGCGCGGCAAGATCTCGCTGGCCCAGCTGATCCAGCCCGTCGCCAACGGCGCGATCGTGTTCGCGCTCGATACCGATTTCGACGGCTGCATGGACATCGTGAAGCGGGTCTCCGCGAGTGACGGGGTCTACCTGGCCAACTCGATGAACAGCCTGCGAATCGAAGGCCAGAAGACCGTGAGCCTCGAGATCGCGCAGCAGCTCGACTGGTCGATGCCCGACTGGCTGATCATTCCCGGCGGCAATCTCGGCAACGTGTCGGCGCTCGCCAAGGGGCTCGACATGCTCTTCGAGCTCGGGCTGATCTCGAAGCGCCCACGCATCTGCGTGGGACAGGCGGAGGCCGCCAATCCGCTCTATCTCGCCTATCAGCGTGACTTCGAAGTCTTCGAGCCGATCGCGGCGCGTACGACCGTCGCTTCGGCGATCCAGATCGGCAATCCGGTCTCCTACGCCAAGGCGGTGGACGCGCTCCGCCGCTACGACGGCGTCGTCGAGCAGGCGACCGAGTCGGAGATCATGGAGGAGTGCGCGAAGGCCGATCGGACGGGACTCTTCAACTGTCCACATACGGGGGTCGCGCTGGTGGCGCTGCGCAAGCTACAGGCGCGTGGCCTCGTGAAGAGCAGTGACCAGGTCGTGGTCGTCTCGACCGCGCATGGCCTCAAATTCGTCGACTCGAAGCTCGCCTATCACTCGATGGAGCTCGAAGGGATCGTCTCGGAGCATCCGAATCCCCCGATCGAGCTGCCCGCCGACTATCAGGTCGTTCGCGATCAGATGCTGCGCGAGATCGACTCGCGATTCGGGGCGGGGGCGAAGGGCTGATGTTCACGGGAATCGTCGAGCACGTGGGACGGATCGAGGCGATCGAAGCGCTCGAAGACCTGCGCCGTTTCCGGATCGACCTCGGACCGATCGCTGCGGGTGTCGAGCTCGGCGACAGCATCGCCGTCTCGGGTTGCTGCCTGACCGTCAGCGCCCTGGAAGGCCCGGTGCACACCTTCGAGGTGATTGCGGAGACCCTCGACAAGACGCGACTCGGCGGACTCGAGACGGGCGATCGCGTCAATCTGGAGCGGGCGATGGGCGCGGGCAGTCGATTCGACGGCCACATCGTTCAGGGCCACGTCGACGGAAAGGGGCGCGTTCGCCGCTTCGACCGGGACGGCCACGAGGTCGAGCTCCACATCGAATGCGACCCGGAGCTCGCCGGCCAGCTCGTCGACAAGGGGTCGGTCACGATCGACGGGGTCTCTCTGACGGTGGTTCGAGTGGTTCCGGACGGCTTCCACGTCGCGCTGATTCCGCACACCCTGGCGGTAACGACCCTCTCGGAGCTTTCCGTCGGCGACGCGGTCAATCTCGAAGTCGATGTCTTCGGAAAATACGTGAAGCAGTATCTCGACCGGATCCTGCCGGGCCTCTTGAGCGCCGCACGGGCCGACGAGGGCGGTCGGTGAATCGGTCTGGACCGGCGGCCATCCGCGCAAGCGACCATCCAGACGAATCCAGACACGAGGAACGATGAGACAAGAGACGAGCGGGCTCGGCGCAGGCAGCATCGGACTGCGGGCGCGCGCGATCGCGATCCGAAACGGGGTCGGAGCGATTCTTCTGGTCGGGTTGGCCCTCGTCATGCCAGCACGTGGAGCCACCGAGGCGAGCGCCTGGCGCGAGACGCTCGATCGCGTGGCGCCGGCGGTCGTCGTGCTGCGGGTCAGCATGCCCCGCAGCTTCGACGACGTGACGGCGGGAACCGCCACCGCTACGGGCTTCGTGATCGACGACGAGCTCGGGCTGATCCTCACGAACCGGCACGTCGTGACGCCGGGGCCGGTGGTCGCAGAAGCGGTCTTCCAGAACAACGAGGAGGTCGCCGTGCAGGCGGTCTACCGCGACCCGGTTCACGATTTCGGGATCTTCCGCTACGACCCGGCAGACGTGAGGTTCATCGAGACGGGCCGACTAGAGCTCGCGCCCGAGCGGGCGCGGGTCGGCACCGAGATCCGCGTGGTCGGCAACGACGCCGGCGAGAAGCTCTCGATCCTGTCGGGCACGATTGCACGCCTCGACCGCGAGGCCCCCGAATACGGCAGGACCTCCTTCAACGACTTCAACACCTTCTACATCCAGGCGGCCTCGGGAACCTCGGGAGGCTCTTCGGGCAGCCCGGTGATCGACATCGACGGCAAGGTGATCGCGCTGAACGCGGGTGGCAAGCGCATGGCGGCGTCGAGCTACTACCTGCCGCTGGACCGCGTGAAGCGCGCGGTCGAGCTGATCCGACGCGGCGAGTCCGTTCCGCGCGGCACGATCCAGGCGGTGCTCACGCATCGACCCTTCGACGAGGTCCGTCGACTCGGGCTGCAATCCGAGACCGAGGCGCGGATCCGTCGCAGCTTTCCCGCCGGCACCGGCATGATCGTGGTGCGGGAAGTCGTGCCGGGGGGGCCGGCGGAGCAGAAGCTCGAGGTTGGCGATGTGATCGTCGAGGTCGGCGGCCAGCCGGTCAATGCCTTCCTGCCGATCGAGTCCCTGATCGACGAGAACGTCGGGCAGAGCGTGCGCTTCGCGGTGGAGCGGGGCGGTCGCGCACTCGTGGTCGAGATCCCCGTCGGAGACCTGCACGCGATCTCGCCCTCGAGCTATCTCGAATACGGGGGCGGGGTGCTCAATCCGCTCTCCTATCACCAGGCGCGCAACGCCTCGGTGCCCGTTGGCGGGGTGTACGTGGCGAGTGCGGGCTACGCGCTCAGTCGGGCGGGGGTCGCGCGAAGGGCGGTGATCACCGAGGTGGCGGGTGAGCCGACGCCCACGCTGGCTCGCTTCGAAGAGGTCCTGGCCCGGCAGCCTCACGATGCGCGGGTGTTGCTTCGCTTCTTCATGCTGAGCCAGCCGAACTCGCCGATGGTGGCGCTGCTGCGTCACGACCGGCGCTGGTTCTCGATGCGCTCCTGTCGCCGGGACGATGTGACGGGCCACTGGCCCTGCGTGGAGTCGCAGGAGGCGCCGACGCAGGCCGAGCCCGTGGGCGGGGAGACCGAGTTCGATCTCGATGCGCCCTGGGCCGTTTCGCGCGTAGCACCGTCGCTCGTGATGGTGACGACCTCGATCCCCTACCGACTGGACGGTGTGCACGGCGAGCAGTTCCACGGTACCGGCCTGATCGTCGATCGGCGTCGAGGCCTGGTCGTCGTCGATCGGGAGACGGTGCCGATTGCGCTGGCCGACATCACGCTGACCTTCAATGGCTCGGTCGAGATTCCCGGAGAGCTCGTGTATCTGCATCCGGAGAGGAATCTGGCAGTCGTGCGCTACGAGCCGGCGCTGATCGGGGACACGCCGGTCCGCGAAGCGCGGATTCGCGACGTCGATCTCGACGCGGGAGACGATGTCTGGCTGGTGGGATTGACCTCGACCGAACGCGTCGTCTCACGCCGTACCCGCGTCGCCCGACGCGAGCCGGTGCGGATGCCGCGCACCCACCCGCCGCGCTTTCGTGAAGCCAACCTCGAGGTCGCCTCGGTCGAAGACGCGGCGCAGACCGTGGGCGGCGTACTGACCGATCGCTTCGGTCGGGTGCTGGCCTTCTGGGCCTCGTTCAGCATGGGCAGCGGCGCCGCGCCAGAGGGCTTCTTCGGGGGCATCCCCGCGCATCACATGCTGCGCATGGTCGAGCCCTTGAGAGACGGGCGGCCCGTGGACTGGCACACGCTCGGCCTCGAGCTCGATCCCCTGACGCTGGCCGCTGCCAGGGATCGGGGCCTCTCCGAGGAGCAGGCGAGGCGCCTCGAGAAGCACGACCCGGTGGGGCGACGCGTCCTCTCCGTCGTGAGTCGCACCGTCGGTACCCCCGGAGAGCTGCTGTTCCGGGAAGGCGACCTGATCCTCGGGCTCGACGGAGATCCCGTGAGTCGCAGTCGCGATCTCAGCCGGGTCAGCCGCGGCGGGCGATTCTCGATCGAGATCCTGCGCGACGGCGAGGAGCAGACGATCATCGCCGAGCCCGAGCCGATGTCGGGGGAGGGGACGACGCGGGCCGTGCTGTGGGCGGGCGCGTTGCTCCAGGCGCCTCATCCCGCCCTGGCCGCGCAGTACGGGATCCCGCGTGGTGGCGTCTACGTCTCGCGTCATTGGTACGGCTCGCCTTCGACTCGCTACGGGCTGGAAGCGACCAGCCGCATCGTGGAGGTCGACGGTCGACCGATCGCCGATCTCGACGAGTTCCTGGCCGTCGTCGCGAACAAGGCCGATCGCTCTGCCGTCCGACTGGAGACACTCGATCTCGACGGCAAGCCCGACGTGATCACGCTGAAGGTCGATCTCGAATACTGGCCGACCTACGAGTTGCGTCGTCGAGAGGGGGTCTGGGAGCGTCTGGGTCGCCTCGAGCATGCCGAACCCGCACGTGTCGTAGCGGCTGGAGCCTCATCCCCACCCGGAGGACGATGATGCGTGCACTCGACCTGGCTTCGGCGACCGTGACGACTTTGCTCCGCGGGGGGCTCGGTCTCTCCGTCGGATCGCTTGGCCGGCGGCCCGAGCAGGCGCTGCTGCTCTACGAGTTCGAGGCTTGTCCCTTCTGTCGAAAGGTTCGCGAAGCGCTCTCGATTCTCGACCTCGAAGCGATGGTGCACCCTTGTCCGAAGGGGGGACATCGTTATCGCGACGAGGTCATTCGCCGCGGAGGCAAGGCCCAGTTCCCCTTCCTGATCGACCCGAACTCGGGCCAGGAGATGTACGAGTCGGGGGACATCGTCGACTACCTGTTCGCGGAATACGGCGTCGGCAGGCCGCCCCTCGCGCTGCGCGGGGGCGCTCTCTCGACGCTGGCCGTCGTCGCGTCGGGGCTCGGCCGCGGGGTCGCGGGCAGTCGCGTTCGCGCCTCGCAGGCACCGGCGCAGCCGCTCGAGCTCTACAGCTTCGAGGCGTCGCCTTTCTGTCGACTCGTGCGCGAGACGCTCTGCGAGCTCGAGCTGCCCTATCGGCTGCATAACGTGGCGAAGGGCAGTCCGTCCCGGGCGGCTTTCATCGAGCGTTCAGGCAAGATGCAGGTTCCCTACCTCGCCGATCCGAATAGCAGCATCGAGATGTTCGAATCCGCCGACATCATCGACTACCTGAACGCGACCTACGCTCGCCCCGTCTAGACGAGGCGATCGAGCATCAGCGTCGCGATCCCCAGGAAGGACAGGAAGCCGAGGGCGTCCGCCGCGAAGGTCACCAGGATGCCCGAGCCCAGGGCGGGATCCTGGCGAAGCGCCTTCAGGATCAAGGGCACTGCCGCGCCGACCAGGCTCGCGGTCAACATCGTCAGCATCATGGCGAGCAGCAGAACCACACCCAGATAGGCATTGCCGTGCAGCAGGTAGGCGATCAGCCCGCTGATGATGCCGGCGCTGGTGCCGACGACCAGGCCGACCCACATCTCCTTGCCGACCGCGCGCAGACCGCTCGAAAACTCGATCTCGCCGAGCGCGATGGCGCGCGTGATGACCGTGAGGGTCTGGATGCCGCCATTGCCGCCGATGCCTGCCACGACGGGCAGGAAGATCGCGAGACTGACCATTCGATCGAGGGTGCTTTCGAAGAGTCCGACGATCGCACCGGCGCCGAAGGCCGTGCACAAGTTGACGAGCATCCAAGGCAGGCGCTTTCGGATCGAGACTCGCGCCGACGTGAAGACACGGTCCTCTTCCGACAGGCCCGCCAGGTTGTAGATGTCCTGGGTCGCCTCTTCGGTGATCATGTCGATCACGTCGTCGACGGTGATCACGCCTAGCATGGTGCCGTCCACGTCCGTCACAGGGATCGCGAGCAGGTCATAGCGCGCGACCAGCTGCGCGACCTCCTCCTGGTCGGCGTCGGGCGGCGTCGAGAGCATCTCGCGAATCGCGAGCTCGCGGACGGGCGTGTCGGGTTGGGCGGTCACGAGACGCCGGATCGGGACGACGCCAGTCAGTCGCTGGAGCTCGTCGACGACGTACAGGTAGAGAATGGCCTCGCTCGCCTCGAGTCCAGCCTGTCGCAGCGAGTCGATCGCCTCCTGCGCGGTCATCTTCTCGTCGAGCGCAGAGAAGTTGGTCGTCATCGCGCGACCCGCGCTGCGCGGCGGGTAGAGCTCCGCGTGGCGGAGCTCCTCGCGCCGGGCGGCGGGCAGGTGCTTCATGATGAGAGCGCGTCGATCCTCGGGGATGGCGTCGACCAGCTCGAGCATGTCGTCCATCTCGAGCCGGTCGAGGACCTCGGCCATCCGCTGGTCCGAGATGGCCTCGAGGATCTCGGGCAGCAGCTCCGGCGGCAGCTCGCGCAGCATCGTCGCGGCGCGGCGATTCTTGAAGAGCAGGTCGATGACGATCCGGATTTCATCCGGCGTGAGGTCGGCCAGCAATGGACCGAGATCGGCGGGGTGGATCCGCTCGAGGAGCTTCTCGGCCCGGAAGTGGGCGCCGGTCTTGAGCAGGCGCCGCAGGATTCGGGTCGTCACGACGGGCTGGGCCATCCCTCTTCCTCCTGCCGGCGACTGATTCGATGGAGCGCGATGGGGAAGGGCCCGAGCGCGCCCATGGCTTACCCCAGATCCCGCGCGCCTTCTACCCCGGCCGTGGCGGTGGATCCCGCGCGTGAGGTGGGTCTGCGGTCGGGTCTCGCTCGATGCTCTTTTCGAGGGAGGCAAGCGAGGACGCTCAAGGTTGCCGGTGAATTGCCGATGCGTGAGAGCAGACTCCGAGGGGCCCGGCGCTGCGAGGATGGCTTCGACCCGATCCCGGAGTGGGGGAGACGATGGCGAGAACGCGGCTGCGGGGCTTGGAAATCGGGGGCATTCAGTTCGGGATCGAGGTCCCGGAGAACTGCGAATGGGATTGGCCCGATGGCCCGGTGGCGGAATACCAGTGCCTGCCCCGTGATCCCGAGGTGCACGTTGGACTGCGCGTGGCCGACGTCGACAGCGAGGATCTGGGCGGTGAGTGCTACGCGATCGGCCCCTGGACCTTCGAAGTCGCGCGCGTCGGCTCGGACTGGCGACTCGGTCTGTCGATCGGCGGTCGGCGCGCTCAGCTGGCGAGCTTCGATCGGGATTTCGAAGCGGGCGAGGTGACGGTCTCTCGAGAGATGGCTTTGCAGCGCAGCTATCCCCTGCGTGGTCCGCTCGACGAGTGGATCGTCCTGCATCGCACCGTTGCTCGAGGGGGCTTATGTCTCGCGGGCAGCGCGGTGGCCAAGGACGGGCAGGCGACCGTTCGGCTCGGTACGACCGACTCCCGGGCGACCCAGGGCTGGGGCAGTCCGTCGACGTCCCTGCTCGGCCGAAACGCCGTGCTGGTCCGGGAGGTGCGCGGGCAGCTGCGGCTGTTTCGTACGCCCTGGAGTCGATCGCTCGACCCCGTGCTCGGATTCGAGGCGCGAGTGTGCGAGTTCGAGAAGATCGAGGAGGCCGAACAAGCCTACGTCGACCTGCTCGACGCGAGCCAGGCGGCGGACCGACTCGTCACCCACGCGATCGTTCCGCTCTGCGACGATCGACTGCTCGATCGCGTGCTTCGCAATGCCCGGCGAATCGGTCGCGGCACGCGGGTCATCGAACGGGGGGAGAGCCTGGAGACAGCGGCCCCGATGGCCTGGCGGTCGCCGCAGCTGCAGGGCGCCTTCGCTCCGCCGCGCGGCGGAATCTGAGCGGGAGGGCCGGGGTCGCCGGTCATGCCGGCGCTCCAGAGGGGAAGGCACGCCTAGCATTCTGGTTCCTCCGCGGGGCTTAAAATCACGGGCTGGGGGGGCTTCACCTGTTGCGCGTCCGGAGAATAGAAGGTTTCCTGTCCTGATCCCCACGGGAGTGGCAATTCCTGGGCTTCTCGGCGCCGGGGCGGCCCGGTCGAATAGGCGCGGGGCCTCCAGATGGTCGTGATCTCCATCACGATGCGGATGAGGGACGACAATGGAGCAGATGCGCGAGGGGCGAGTTCGATGCCACAGAGTGATCCGGCGGCTGGCCTGGCAGATCGCATGATTGCAATACACAGAGGGGTGCCGCTGTGATGAAGCAGTTGATCGAAGACATTGTGAAGGCGTTGGTGGATCGACCCGACGAGGTGCAGATCAAGGAGGTCGTGGGGGACCACGCGCACGTGCTCGAGCTGCGCGTGGCGAAAGAGGATCTCGGCAAGGTGATCGGGAAGGGCGGGGCGCATGCCTCCGCCATCCGAACGCTCATGGCGGCGGCCTCCGGCAAGGAAAAGAAGCGATATATCCTCGAGATCATCGAGTTCTGAATTGCTCTCGAGAAGGCTCCGGGCCTCCAATCGCCGCATCGCGCGGCTTTTCGACTTTGGAATCCATGCGAAAACTCCGATAGGCCTCGTGGGGAACGGTTGGTCGTGGCCGACATTCCAAGCGGGGAGCCTCGATGATGGAAGCCGAAGCAGACAGCCCAGGGGCATCGGTACCGCCCGGCGGATCCGGGCAGGCCTCGAAGCAGGCACTCGACGACGCGACGCGAGCCCTCTTCGAGCGGGGCGTGAACGCGCTCGGTGAAGATCGAGCCGATGAGGCGCTGGTGGCCCTCCGCGAGGCGCGAGGCTTCGCGCCGGACCACGCCCAGATCCGGTCCTACCTGGGCCTCGCGATCGCCCGGTCCGAGAAGAATTTTGCCGAGGCGCGCGAGCTGTGCGAGGACGCCGCCAAGCAGGAATTCTTCAACCCGGACGTCTACCTGAACCTGGCGAAGGTCTATCTCTGCTTCGGCCGTCGCGCCGAGGCTTTGCGCTACCTGAGGCGGGGGCAGATGATCGATCCGGGTCACGCCCCGATCAAGGAGCTGATCGCCGGCCTCGGCCGCCGAAAGTTGCCCATCCTGCCCTTCCTGCCGCGGCGCCACCCGATCAACCGAGCGCTCGGGACGGCTCGATCCAAGGTGGCAGAGGTCTTCTCCCGGGGCTGAATCGCCGGGCGAGAGGCCGTGAGTGGGCGTGTGGCCCTGCATCGGTCGTCTGCGTAGTTGACACATGCGGGGCGAATCTCTAAACAGAGGCTCGCTTCGCGACCAGAGACGAAGCAGGGAGAAGACCGCGTGGGTAGTGTCATCAAGAAGCGCCGCAAGAAGATGCGAAAGCACAAGCAGCGGAAGCTGCTGAAGCGGCAGCGCCACAAGAAGTAGAGCCCCTGGCCCGCCTGCCCTCGGGCACGGCCGCCGAATACCGAAAAGACCCAAGAGACCTCAAAGCGCCGATCGCAGCGGCCGGGCCCGATTGCGGGCCACCCATTTCCGGGTCCAGCTGCGGCTCGGGTGATTCCGCGGAAGCCCACGAAGGCCCGCGGAAGTCCACGAAGGCCGGCGAAAGTCCGGTCGAAGAGACCGCGGCCAACGCGGGGGCTCTCCAGGCGTTCCACGAACGTGTGGCTGCTTCGTGCATGCGAGGCCCAAGACAGAGCGCCCTTCCTCGAAAGCGCCCTTCCTCGAAAAGAGGAGGGGCTTTTCGCGTTGGCACTCCGATGACCGGGCGAGGCCTGAGCCGCCCGCAGAAATCAGCAGAACACGCGCGGCCGCGTCAGCCCGAGGCGACCGGTGTTCGGGCGTCATCGGGAAGTGGTCGCGACGATTCGCGGTGAGCCAAGAGCTCCTTCCCGCACCATCACGGCCGCGCGCAGATGCGCGCCATGTCTGCATGCGTGTGCTTTTTCGTTCCTCATCTTCGGGATAAAATCAGCTCGTCGATCGCAATAAGGGATCACATCTCTCTGTTTTTTTTGACGAATTCTCTTGACGACATTTGACGGCTGGTGTTACCTCGGTCGCAACAAACGCTCTATCGTCGCGGTTTGATACGAGAAGGTGTCTTTGTTCCTTCAAGTTGGTGATCAACAGAACCGATAGGTACTCGCAGTTAGGTCTGTGAACTCCTGGATTCTTCGAGGCAATCGAAGAGTTCTGACTCGATCGAGAGCGCTGGTCCGCAAGGGGTCAATCCCGGGCGGCTCAGTGTGGGTCACAGGCCGGGACGAAACGAGCGATTGATAAGGGGGGAAACCCAGAAATGGCAGCTCGAAAGAAGGCCACGAAGAAGAAGGCCACCAAGAAGAAGGCCACCAAGAAGAAGGCCACGAAGAAGAAGGCGACCAAGAAGAAGGCCGCCAAGAAGAAGGCTCGAAAGAAGGCCACCAAGAAGAAGGCCACGAAGAAGAAGGCGACCAAGAAGAAGGCCGCCAAGAAGAAGGCTCGAAAGAAGGCCACGAAGAAGAAGGCCACCAAGAAGAAGGCGGCCAAGAAGAAGAAGGCTGCTCGCCGCAAGCGCTAAGCGCTCGGGGTGAACGGCCTTCCTCTGTTTGGAAGGTCTTTCGAGGGACCTCGGCCTAGGGCCCCCATCTGGGGGACCTGGCCGGGGTTTCCTTCGTTTGGGCCTTGGGATAGGCTCCCGCCCCCAGCTCCGCCATTCCGCACGGAGCGACCCGCTATTTCGAGCGCACCTGTGGCGCTGGCCTGAGAGGGCCCGAGAGAGGATCCCATGGCTCGCATTACCATCGAAGACTGCATGGAACAGGTCCCGAACCGTTTTCACCTGGTTCGGATGGCGTCCATCCGCGCCAAGCAGCTGAAGAAGGGCGCTCGCCCGTTGCTGACGAGTGAGGACAACAAAGAGATCGTCATGAGCCTTCGAGAGATCGCCGCTGGCCTCGTGAAGCCCGGTGAAAGCGCGCCGCCCGCAGACGCCCTCGCAAACCTCGAGGCGCCCGAGACCCCGACGGATCAGATCGAGGCCGAGGCGGCGGCCGCCGCGGCCGCGAGCGAGGCGACCACCGACGAGTCGTGATCATCGGCCCGGTCTGTACGCTCGATGGCCCGTGGATGGCCCGGGCAGACACCGATCGGGTCCGTTCGCGTCGCAAAAAATCGAAACGGCCGCTTCGTCTCGTGACGTAGCGGCCGTTTTCATTCGGGGCGCAGCGGCAGGTTCTGGTGGCCCCGCGGTCGCGATCCGTGGGCTCAGGCGAGGACGACGGGGACGCTGAACTCGACGCGGGTTCCGATACCCGGCTCGCTCTGGAGCAGCGAGTCGCCGTCGAGCAGGATCAGGAGATCGTGGACCAGCGTCAATCCCAGCCCCGCACCGCGGTAGCGTGCGCTGGCGCGATCATCGACCTGGTAGAACTCGTTCCAGACGTATTTCTGGTCGTCGGGGCAGATCCCGATCCCGGTATCCTCGATCCAACAATGGAGTCGATCGTCTTCGAACCGCGCGCCGATCTTGATCCTTCCCTGCTCGGTGAACTTCGCTGCGTTGTCCAGCAGCAGGAAGAGGATCTGGTTGATCTTGGCGAGATCTGCACGGATCTTCGGGAGCGGCGCAGGGATCTCCTTCTCGATCTCGACGGGCTTGCTCCCCAGCGTGTCCTGCACGCTGAAGATCGTCTCGTCGATCACGTCCGCGACCGAGAGCTCCTGGATCTCGATCGGGAACTCGTCCTGCTTGATCCGCCACAGATCGAGGATGTTCTGCAGCGTCCGTTGAAAGGCCGTGCCCTCGTCGAGCGCGTTGCGAAGGGTCTGCTGTGACGACTCCGAGAGCGTCCCGTGCTCGCTCGAGAGCACGGTGATCGTCGCTTCGATGATGCTGTTGAGCGGCGTCCTGAGCTCGCGCGACATCTTCTCGATGAAGTCGTTCTTGAGCTTCTCGATCTTGCCGAGCTTCTCGTTGTTGCGCAGCAGCTCGATGTCCTGAGCGAACAGTTCTTCGGAGAGCTTGAGCAGCTCGTCGTTCTTCTCGTCCGCCGCTTCGAGGTGCTTCTCGGATTCTGCGGCGAGCATCTCGTAGCGGCTCGCAAGGGCGGGGTGGTCGATCTGATTGGCCGCGCTCCAGGCCAGGATCTCGATCGCCTGGTTGGCGTCGCTGGCGAGCTCCGTGGCCGGTGCCACCACCAGCACCCCGACGCTCCGTTTGCGGGCGATCAGCGGCAGCGTGTGGAAGCTCGCTCCCGCGAGTCGCTCCGAGAGCGGGCCGCTCACCGAGGCCGATTGCGGCTCAGTGGTGTCGATCGTCATGCGCACGAGGTCGCCGAGGGTCGCAGCGGTCTGCCTGGCCTCGTCGGCAGACTTGAAGCCCGCCGCCGCGCGTAGCCGCCCGGTCGTCGGGTCGCCCTCGACGTGCGTGTAGATCAGCGCGGCTCCCTGGCCGCACAGGTGGGAGGCCTGGCTCGCCGTGAGGCGGAGCGCGCGATTCATCCGCTCGCCGCTGTCCTGCGTCGGGCTGGCGTCCATCCGGGCCCCCACCTAGAACCGCTCGTCCGGTTCGATGTCGAAGGGCTCTTCCGGCTTCGCATCGACCTGGTCGTCGTCGTGCACCAGGCCTTCCATCTCGAGCTTGGTCTGGAAATCCGTCGGGTTGGAGGCCGCATTGAGCGCGCCCTCCATCGTGATCTTGTTGGCCTTCAAAAGGTCGAGCAGATGCTGGTCGAAGGTCTGCATCTTCTCGGCTCGCCCGCGCGCGATGTACTCGGTGATCTCGTGGGTGCGGGCCGGATCCTTGATGCACTCCTGGATGGAGCGCGTCGATCGCATGACCTCGACGGCCGGCACCCGACCGTTCTGCTTCTTGTTGACGAGCAGCCGAAGCGAGACGACGGCACTCAGGTTGTCCGCGAGCCGGGCGCGCACCTGCATGTGCTCTTCGCTCGGGAAGAACGACACGAGACGACTGATCGTGGATGCGACGTCGGCCGTGTGGATCGTCGAGAAGACCAGGTGACCTGTCTCGGCTGCCTTGAGCGAGGTGTCGACGGTCTCGAGGTCGCGCATCTCTCCGACCATGATCACGTCAGGGTCCTGACGAAGCGCAGCTCGCAGCGCATCGGGAAAAGAGTCGGTGTCCGTGCCGATCTCTCGCTGTGTGATGATGCTGCGATCGTGGGTGAACACGAACTCGATGGGATCCTCTACGGTGACGATCTTGCTCTTTCGCTGTCGATTGACCTCGTTGAGCATCGTCGCCAGGGTCGTAGACTTGCCCATCCCGGTCGGCCCCGTGACGAGCACGTAGCCTCGTCGAACCTGGGCAATGTCGCCTAGCACGCTCGGCAGGTTCAAGTCCGCAAAGGTCTTGATCTGGAGCGGAATGACGCGCAGCACGATGTTGAAATAACGTCGCTGACGAGAGATGTTCACGCGGAAGCGGCCTTCGCCCGGCAGCTCGAAAGCGAGGTCGCGTTCGTTGAAGTCGAGGTCCTGCCCGAGCGGATCGTTCTCGATCAGGATGCGGACGATCTCCTCGGTATCCTGCGGAGTCAGCACCTTGTAGCGGAGCTCGACCAGCTCGCCGTGGAACCGATAGAGCGGCAGGTAGCCCACCTGGAAGTGGATGTCGCTCGCGCCCTTCTCGAGACCGAGTCGGAGAAGCCGATACAGCTTTTCCCGTTCCATCAACATTCCTCTCTGCCGGGTGTCCCGATTCCAGGTGCCGAGCTGCGATCCGGGTCTGCCGGCCGGGCACGAGTCCAGCGCAGCGACGATCGTTTGTTTTATCGGCTTTTCGGGGTGGCCCTTGACCCCGGATTCGGCGGAGCGGCGAGGCTTCGAGCGGATCGAAGCCTCCGCTATCGTTCCCCCGGTTCGGAGCATGGCCGCGCAGGTCGGATCCGAGTCAGGGAGACGTGGATGATCGAAGCTGGCAGGCGCGACGGGCGAGGGCGGCGTGTGAGAAGAAGCTGCTCCTGGCCTCGGCATCGGGGACCCGGGTCCTGGTGGCTGCTCGTCTTGACGATCCCGTTGGTGGCGTCCGCGGCCTCGAATGATGAGACGGCCCGAACCGAGACGACGTCCCCTCCGTCACCCCAAGCGGAGCGTCCTCTCGTCGTTCCGAGCGGGCAGACCCCGCCAGCAGGCTCGGCGTCCCGAGGGGTCGAGGGTCCGGGGCTGGATGCGCTGCTGCATGTCCCGAGTCGGTTTCTCGAAGGGGAGTCGAGCTCGGTTGCCGGCGCCGGCGAATCGGAATGGCGCCGACGTTTCGACAAAGCCTACGACGATCTCGACGAGGCGCGTGCGCTGCTCGAGCGGACCAAGCAGGAGCTCGACGGCGTGGCCGAAGGCGGCGGGGCCAGCCAGTGGTCCGTGGCCGCCCCGGGCGGTGGCGCGCCGGCCGGAGGGGCCGGGTCGACGTCGCCGCTCTCCTTCAAGCTGCGCCAGGAGCTGAAGCGCAACCGGGAATTGGTCGAGCAGGCGGAGCGCTCGCTGCGAGAGCTGCGCATCGAGGCCGACCTCGC
Source organism: uncultured delta proteobacterium (assembly GCA_963698485.1). Classification (GTDB taxonomy): domain Bacteria; phylum Myxococcota_A; class UBA9160; order UBA9160; family UBA4427; genus UBA4427. The sequence continues at coordinate 351,448 of CAVORA010000029.1, forward strand.
GGGCGTTCCCAGCAGCTGGCGGGGCGTGCCGCGCCCTCTTGCGCAGCCGGAGCTTGCGAACTGAAGAGGCCGTGAGAGGCAGCGCGCGCGATCGAATGTTGCATGGCGCCCCGGAGGCCAACCGCTAGACTGTGCGCCGCTTGAGTCCCCTGTGGGGGCTCGGCTCCCCGAGTGCGAGATGACCTGTCGCGACCCGGGGCCACACCGCATGTCCGACGGATCGGAACCAGGAGAGGGCGATCATGTCCAGCGAAGATCAGAACGAGAACGAAGTGAACGAAGACGGCCCCGGCATCAACGGAGATATCGGCTCCTGGCTCTACGTGCTGGGGGGCATTCCGTTGATGATCGTGTTCTTCGTCGTGCTCTTCGGGCTGGTGGGTGCCTGCGACGGGCAGAACACGATGATTCCCGGCTGATCTCTTCCGGGGCTCGCTTGCGCGTCCCGCCGAGTGCGGGTGAATTCCGGTGAGCGCGGTCGAGCGTGGACGAAGTCGAAGGCGCCGCGGCAGATCGCCCGGCCCGCTCTCGTCCTGCCACCGGGCTGCCGCTAGGCCGTCTCGCGGCCTGTGCCTCCGTTCGAGGTGGCGCCAGACCCGCTCAACTTCCGGCCAGATCGGGCCGATACCCCGATCATGTCCACCCGCTCCACCCGGAATCGGCCATTCCTCGTCGTCGTCGCGGGCTCGCTGCTCGCGCTCGGCATGGGCTGTGCGGGCGTGCGGATGCCGATGTCGATGCCAACTGGCTTCGACTATTTCCAGACACCCAGAAGCGATGATGTCTGGAGTCCGAAGATCGAGGGCTGGCAGCGCCGGGAGCGCTTCGACGCTTCGTTGATCGCGCCGCTCGAGAGCGGGCCGGCGGTCGAATCCGCGGGCTATAGCGAGGCCAACGAGCAGCTCCCAGAGGATCAGGCGGCGGAGGGCGGCCTGCGCGCGAAGTACTTCGAGTTCCGCGCCGAGCGCAAACGCGCCCTGGCGCGCGACGTGGCGGCCTGGATTCAGAGCGAAGCCAAGAAGCATTATCGCGAGGATGGCGCGGTGGATCATTGGGCCACCCTCGAAGAGACCCTGGCCCGAGGCGGAGACGACTGCGACGGTCTCGAGCTGCTGGCGTTTCACGCGCTTCGCGATCTCGGCTTCGCTTCCAGCGAGGTGTACCGAGCGATCGTCGTGCGACCGAGCGATGGCCAGCACCACATGGTCACGCTCTGGTTCGAAGAATCTGGCGATCCCTGGGTCATCGATCCGACGGGCGCCATGACCCTCGGCATGCCCAAGATGTCGGAGCTCGATGACTGGGTTCCGATCAAGGTGTTCTCGGAGCAGATCGAGTACACCGTGCGGGATCGAGCCGAATCCTTCGCACAGCATCCCTGAGATTCCTGTTCCGAATCTCAGTCCTCTCGTCGAGAGAGCTCTCCGGTCAAAGCCGGATGGAGCGGGTCTCGGCACCGTCCGATAAGCAGACCACGCGACGTCCTCGTGATCAACCTTGCGGGCGTCCGGAGGCCGCGGACGGATGGATCTCGGAACAATCCTTGGGCTGGTGATTGGCTTCGGCCTGATTATCGGTGCGATGATGCTCGGCGGTGGCGTGATGCCCTTCGTCGACGCGCAGAGTGCGATGATCGTGATCGGTGGGACCTTCGCCGCGACCCTCATCAACCAGAGGATCCCGTATGTGATCAGCGGTCTGAAGGCGGCGGTGCAGGCCTTCCTCGACAAGTCCAGCCCGAAGGCGGAGATGGTGCCGCTGATCATCGACCTCGCGGGCAAGGCCCGCAAAGAAGGACTGGTTGCACTCGAAGGCGAACAGATCGACGACCCCTTCATGGCCCGGGGCGTACGTCTCGGAGTCGACGGACTGAGCCCCGAGCTGATCGCGGAGACGCTGAAGGGCGAGCTCGCGGCCATGAAGGAGCGACACGAGCGTGCCCAGAAGGTCTTCAAGTTCATGAGCGCGACCGCGCCGTCGATGGGGCTGATCGGCACGATCATCGGACTCGTGCAGATGCTTCAGAGCCTCGACGATCCCGACTCGATCGGTCCCGCGATGGCGGTCGCGCTCTTGACGACCCTCTACGGCGCGATCCTTGCCTTCGTCGTATACGGCCCGATCGGCGAGAAGCTCGCCAATCGCACGGCCGAGGAGGTCGCGATCAAGAAGCTCGCGATCGCCGGCGTCGAGTCGATCTTGAAGGGCGACAACTCGATGGTGATCCAGTCGAAGCTCGAATCGTTCCTCTCTCCCGAGGAACGCGCATCCTTGTCCTCCGACTAGCGTTTCCGCTTTTCCGCCTCGGCGAAAGCCACGGAGTCTCACCAGATGGGTCTCGATCCCAGCGAAGCCGAAGATCACGTCTGCGAGGAAGGTGCGCCCGCGTGGCTTGCCACGATGGGCGATCTGATGAGCCTTCTGCTCGTCTTCTTCGTGCTCATGCTCTCCTTCGCGAATACGGACAAGCAGCTCTTCCTGCAGGCCATGGGCTCGATCCAGAACGCCCTCGGCGTCATCCAGGACAATCCCGGTCAGTTCCAGGTGAGAAGCACGAGCATGATCGAGTGGTCCGAGAAGAAGTCGACGCCCTTCCTCGAGATCATCGATGCCGAAAGCTCCGACCAGGCGCCGACCATGGACCAGAAGATCATGCAGGAGGTCCAGCAGGCGATCGCGGAAAACAATCTCTCGCGGATCGTCGAGGCGGAGTCTTCCGAACGCGGCGTGATCGTGCGGGTGAAGGGCGGCGCGCTCTTCAAGGCGGGGTCCGACTCGCTGCTGCCTGTCTCCTTCGTCTTCCTCGATGAGGTCATCCGGATCACCGAGGAGTTTCCATACGAGCTCTCGATCGAAGGGCATACGGACGATTCCCCGATCAGCACGCCTCGCTTTCCGACGAATTGGCATCTGGCGGCCGCTCGCTCGATTGCCGTGCTCCGATACATGATCGATGCCGGCGACGTGGATCCGAGTCGGATCTCCGCCGGTGGCTATGGGTCCACCCGTCCGCTCGTTCCCAACGACTCGCCCGAGAATCGCGCCGTCAATCGCCGCGTCGAGTTCGTCTACAAGCGAGATCCCGTCGCGGATCGGGCGACCCGAGCCCAGCGACGCGCCCGTGAGGCCACTGCGCAGGCCGAAGGGAACTAACAATCGAGCTCGCGCCGCGCCGACTGGCGCGTCGACTGCCGTTGTTGGTTGCTCTTTCTCTCCGGTGAATCCAACGCTCGGATACGGACTTCTCCCCACTCGAGGGCGACTCGGCTGATGATTCCTCCCGGCATTTCAGTCCGAGTGCAAGATTGCATGAATATTGCTCAAGGAGATGCTGACCGGACCGATTGTTGAAAGGTCCCTTCAACCAGGGATTTCATTGCGGAAGGGAGGCCGCGGTGTTGCAATACGAAGCCGGAAAGAATTTCCAGGATGAGACGCCGGCTTCGTTCGGCGTCTGTCGCGAGGCTTCGCGCGGACCGATCCGCGTCGTCGTCGTCGACTCGGTCCTCGCCTCGCGATTCCTTCTGGCGCAGGCCATCTCCCAGCCCGGCTTTCTGGTCGAGACGGCGTCGACGATCGAAGCGGCCAGGGCCATCCTCGATCGACACGACGTGTCGTTGCTGCTCTGCGATGAATCTCTCGAAGAGGGCGACGGCCTGGACTTCCTCGCCGCAATTCGCGAGAGCCATCCGGATACAATGCGGGCGCTGGTGGCCGATCGCACGGGGTCTGGCTTCGAGCGGAGCGCGATCGAACGCGGCGGCCTCTGCTTCCTGCTGAGCAAGCCCTGGAGTGCCAGGTCGCTGCGTCGTTCGGTGCGTGACGCCCTGGGGACGCGCTCTGACTTCGCGACATGGATTCGCGTGCCCACCGGCTTCGAGCGAGACGATCGTCGCGCGGGGTGTCTCCCGGATCGAGATCCGATCGCCTCCGAACACCGCATGCTGCTTCGCGGGCTGCTGGCCGGTCTCGGCGCGTGCGAATCCCACTCGGAGATCTTCGCGCTTCTCCATGCCGAGCTGGCCGGCCCCTTCCGGCTCGGAGCATCGCTCTGGCTCGACGAGTCGAGCGGATTGGTCACACGCTTCGAGGGATTCGTGCCCGTCGCGACGACGCTTCGGACCACCAGCCTTCGACTCTCCGAACAGCGAGCCATCGATCGGGCTCGTCGTATTGGCGGAGTCGCATGTCTCGATCAGGCCGACTCGTACGGGGAATTCCCGGCTCTCCTCGGAGCCGATCGTGGCGCATGGGTGGGAATGCGGGTCTGCGAAGGCTCCCAGCCGATCGCCACGGGCCTGGTTTCTGTCGACAGCGCGAAGGCGCCTCGGCTGGTCTCACTGCTTCGTGAGCTCGAGGTCGCGATGCACCGCGCGGTTGCTCGCATCCAGAGCCGGAACGAGCGAGCGGAGCTGGCGAGAGGCCTCGCGGAACGCGTATCGCAGGAGCTCCGCACGCCGATCGGAGCGCTCGCGCATGCGATCGATCGTCTGCGTGGCGAAGCGCAACGGACGGGAATGTCGACCGAGTGGATCGACCGCGTCGCCTGCGAATCCGAGCGCGTGGCTCGCGTGGTCGAGGATCTCGAGGGCGAGCTGCTGGTGGATTCGTCCAGGATGGCTCCGAGCTCGATCTGAACGGAATGGATTGTCCGCGGCCGACCGGTCGCGGGGTACAGAAAGGGAGGCGCACGCGGCGTGGCCAAGATTTTGATCGCAGATGGGGACGAAGCTTTCGCACGGGGCGCGGCGGCGACGCTGCACATGCAGGGACACGAGGTCATCGGCTGCACGGGCTTCGACGAAGCGATGCGGGTCCTGCAGACGGCCGCGCCACAGATCGTGATCGCGGATCTGCGACTCGAGGGAGGCGGCGGACTGCAGCTCCTCGATCGGGTGCAGTCGGAGCGCCTCGGATGCGCTGTGCTCCTGGTGACGAGCGTCGGCAGCATCGAGAGTGCCGTCGAAGCGATCCAGCGAGGCGCCGTCAACTACATCCGAAAGCCCATGGAGTCCGCCGACCTCGTGGCGGTCGTGGACGAGTGCCTTGCGAAGCATCGCGCGAGGCCGGCGAGGGAGGCCGCCATCGGCAATCAGGCCGAGGCGACGGATCTCAGCACGCTGACCGGGATCGTCGGGGGATCGCGGGCGATGGAAGATCTGCTCGGCCTCGTGGAACGGGTGGCAGACACGGATAGCTCGGTCCTGATCACCGGCGAAACGGGCGTCGGCAAGGAGCTGATCGGGCGTGCAATCCATCGCCTCTCGCGCCGTGCGGATCGGGTGTTCTGCGCAGTCAACTCGGCAGCCTTTCCGGAGACGCTCCTCGAGAGCGAGCTCTTCGGCCATCGCCGCGGGTCTTTCACCGGTGCGACCGCCAACAAGAAGGGCCTCTTCGAGTTTGCGGACGAGGGCACGGTGTTTCTCGACGAGGTGGCCGAGATGCCGCTGTCGATGCAGGTGAAGCTTCTGCGCTTCCTGCAGACCGGGGAAGTGCGCCCCGTCGGCGACGAGACGACGCGCTTCGTGGATGTTCGGCTGGTGGCCGCCACGAACAAGAACCTCGAGCGTGAAGTGTCGATCGGGACCTTCCGGGAAGACCTCTACTACCGGCTCGCGGTGATTCCGATCCACGTGCCGCCGCTCCGCGAGCGTCCCGAGGATATCCGCGCGCTGGCGGGCCATTTCCTGACGCGCTTCGCCGAACGAGCCGGCAAGGCGATCGACGGGATCTCGCCCGAAGCGATGAATCTGCTCACGGCCTACGCGTGGCCGGGCAACGTTCGGCAGCTCGAGAATTCCATCGAGCGTGGGGTCGCGTTATGTCAGGCGCATGAGATCCAGGTCGTCGATCTGCCCATGCGTCTTCAGGAAGACTCGATCGTGAGGGAGGGGGAGACAGTGCAGAGCCTGCAGGTGATGGAGCGGTCGCACATCCTGAACACGCTCGATCAGGTCGACTGGAACCGAAAGCGTGCGGCGGCCCTGCTGCAGATTTCGACGACGACGCTCTGGCGACGGCTGAAGGAGTTCGGGATCGATACCGACGGCTCTCGCCGGCCCTCGATCTCGCCCTCGATGCAACGATGAAACGACGCATTCGCGTCGCTGTGCGCGGGTGAAGCCCCGAGTCGGAATACGGGACGGGCGCGTCCAACCCTGAAGAACTGATCCGACGGGTCCTTTGCGGACCGCGGGAGGAGTAGAGATCGATGGCCAAGGACAAGGAAGAGAAGAACGAGGAAGTCGGGGAGGCGCGGGCGGCCGGAGGCAAGGGCGGCATCGCGATGATCATCGCCGCGGCGCTGATCTCCCTGGGGCTCGGCGCGGGCGGAGCGTTCTTCTTCGCGAGCTCGCAGGTTCCGGCACCGGCGGCGTCCTTCGAGGCCGCGGCGGCCGAAGAGATGGCCGCGCTCAAGGCTTCGGAGAGTCAGAAGCGCACGACCGAAGACTTCAAGGAACGGCTCTACGGCCTCGAGCCCTTCGTCGTGAACGTGACCGGAGACGGCTACAACCGCTTCCTCAAGCTGCGAGTGGAGCTCGAGGCGAGCGATTCGCAGCTGAAGGAGGAGATCGATGCGAGATTGCCGCAGGTGCGCGATGCGCTGATCGTTCTGCTGTCGAGCAAGCAGCTCTCCGACATCACGGACTTCGAAGGCAAGGCTCTCTTGAAGGAGGACATCCTCGAGCGAGTGAACGACCTGCTGGAAACCGGCAAGGTCCGCTCGATCCTCTTCACGGAGTTCGTCGTTCAGTGAAGGCGTCGAGCGAACCGGACGCGCTTCTCTCGCGGGAGGAGCTCCATGCGCTTCTCGAGGAGATGCCGGCCGCCTGGTCCCAGCGCGCGGGGGAGGCGTCGGCGGGCACCTCGGGCGTACCGGATATCGAGCTCCAGCGTGCGAACGAGGACTTTGCCTTCGAGCAGGGCCTGATCCTCTCCAATCGACACCAGCGCGTGATCGGCTTTTCATTGATCGGCCAGCGAGAGATCGAGATGTCGGAGCTGACGGAGCTGATGCTGCCCACCGATCTGGCCGGGGGCTTCCAGGTCCTGCCGAAAGGCCTCGAGGGCTTCGTGCTGCTGTCACGTCCCTTCTTCTTCCAGCTTCTCAGCATGAGCTTCGGATCGGGGCCCACGCTGAAGCCGGTGCGACCACCGACGCGCGAGTACACGCGCATCGAACGACGCTTCTACGGCCAGGCCGTTCGCGAGATGCTCGAACAGATCGGGCGCGCGTGGTCCGCGATCACGCCGATCAGCCTGGCCTGGGGGGGCTCGTGAGTCGGGCGACCGTCGCCGAGTCGGAGGCAGGCCCTGCGATTCTGGCGACCTTCGACGTGCGCGGCTTCGGCGAGGCGTGTCGCGTGAGGATTGCGATTCCGGCGGATGCCTTCGCGGGACGCGAGGGGGTCAAGTCGAAATCAGGCGTGGCCGGAAAGCTTTCAGCGGGGGTTTCGGTTCTCGAAGTACCTCTGCGACTGCGGGCTCAGGTCGGCACGGCGGACATGTCGCTCGCGGAGGTCGGGAGCCTGTCGGTCGGTCAGCTGGTCCCTCTCGATGCACCGGCGGACGGCTCGGTGACGGTTCGAATCGGAAACAGCGAGAAGTTCAAGGGTGTGGCGGGAACACGTGGATCGAAACGAGCGATTCAGCTCGTCGAACGCCTCGGCAGCGCGGAGTAGCCAGCGATGAGCGAAGAGATGGAAAACGAACTGCTTCCCGATCTCGAGGAGAGCGTCGTGGCGGGGGACGAGGCGAAGGAGATGCCGAAGGTGCAGGGCGCCACGGTGCCGGACCTCGGTCTGATCATGGAGGTGCCCCTGCGGCTCTCCGTCGAGCTGGGCAGCGCGAATCTCCCGGTTCGCGACGTGCTCGCGCTGACCAAGGGGTCGGTCGTCGAGCTCGATCGCATGAACGGAGACCCTGCGGATGTCTATGTCAACGATCGCTTGATCGCGCGCGGTGAGGTCACCGTGCACGACGATCGCGTCGCCATTCGAATCACGGAGCTGCTCGCCGTCGCGGCGAAGAGCCACGCCGGCTGAGCGCCGCGTCGGCAACTGGAGGCTGATTGTGTTCGATACCGTGGCCGCACTGATGGTCGTCGTGGGAGTCATCCTGCTCCTGCGCGCCGCGATGGTACGGCTCGGGCTCGCGCCCGCCGCGCGTCCTGGCGCGCAGCAGATCAAGATCGTCGAGACCACGGCCCTCGGAGCCAAGCAGAAGCTCCATCTGGTCGAGGTCGACGGTCAGCGCCTGCTGCTCGGCTCGACCGACGCGGGGGTCCAGCGACTCGCGCGGCTGCCGCGACGGCAGAACGCCGAGGACACGGAAGGCGACGCGAGCCGCCCGTCTCCGGCGAAGCCCGGAAGACCGAGACTCGTCGGCGCGGTCTCGAGTCTGCTGGGGATCGCGCCGCTCCTGCTGGTCGGCCTGACGCTGCTGATCGCGCCCATGGCCGGGGCACAGCAGGTCGACCCGACCGTCGCGACGCCGACCTTCTCGGTCTCGATCGACGGGGCGACGGCCCCGGACAAGCTGTCCGACACGCTCAAGATCGTGCTCGTGCTGACCGCCATCTCGGTCGCGCCCTCGATCCTGCTGATGGCGACCTGCTTCACGCGGATCCTGATCGTGTTGTCGCTCCTGCGCCAGGCGATCGGTACGGCGACGCTACCGCCGAATCAGGTGCTCGTGGGCCTCGCGCTGATGACGACGATCTACGTGATGACGCCTGTCGGGGAGCAGGTCTACGCCGACTCCTTGGCACCCTATATGGCCGAAGAGATCGGAGGCGAGGAGGCGATCGAGAAGGGCATCGCGCCCGTTCGCGCCTTCCTGCTCTCGCATACCCGGGAAGAGGATCTGATGCTCTTCGTCGAGATGAAGGGGATTCCGATTCCCGAGGAGGCGGGAGAGGTCGCTCTCTCCGTCCTGATGCCCGCCTACATGATCAGCGAGATCAGGACGGCCTTCGAGATCGGCTTCATGATCTATCTGCCCTTCCTCGTGGTGGATCTCGTCATCGCTTCGATGCTGATCTCGTTGGGCATGATCATGCTGCCCCCCGTGATGATCGCGTTGCCCTTCAAGCTGATGCTCTTCGTCCTGGTGGACGGCTGGAACCTCACCCTCACTGCCCTGGTTTCAGGACTCCAGTAGTCCGAATCGCGGCCGGAGCCGATCGATGTCGCTCGAACAGATGAGTACGATCATGCAGGACATGATGCTCACGACGTTGATCGTCGCGGCGCCGATCCTCGCCGCGGGCCTCGGCGTCGGGCTCATCATCGCCGTCTTCCAGGCTGCGACCCAGATCAACGAGCAGACGCTGACCTTCGTTCCCAAGATCGTCGCGGTGTTCGCCGTGTTCGGGGCGCTCTTCCCCTGGATGATGCAGCTCATGATCGAGTTCAACGGACGCATCATGCAGGTGATCGCCTCTCAGGGTGGGCCGTGAGCTTCGAGATCGGCCTGATCCCCGTCCTGCACGCGGTGCTCGGGAGCATCCGGATCTTCGTGATGATGATCGCGGGGCCGGTGTTCAGCCATCCCGCGCTCTCGATGCGCGTGCGGGTCTCGCTCGCGCTCATGATCGCCTGGACGCTCGCTCCGGGGGCTGCCGGCCCGATCCTGGAGGGGCATTGGGACGTGCTGACGCTCTCGGCCGCCGTCGGGAGTGAGGTCCTGATCGGATTGGCGATCGGCATCGGATCCGGTCTGGTCTTCGCGGGCATCCTGCAGCTCGGCGAGTTCCTGGCGATCCAGGGCGGTCTCGGCGCGGCGCGTAGCATCGACCCGTCTTCGGGCGCGGCCTCCGTCGCGATCGGCAGCGCGCTGAACACCTTCGCCATGTGGATCTTCCTGGTGATCGGTGGCCATCGGGAGCTGATCCTCGGGATCGATGCGTCGTTCGCGACCTATCCCGTCGGCGGCGGTCTCGGGGACTCCGCGATGCTCCTCGAGGTCGCCCGGCTGGGCTCCGTGATCTGGCAGGTGGCCTTCCAGCTGGCCGCACCCGTCACCGTGGCGATCTTCGTGCAGAACGTCGCGACGGGCATCCTCGGGCGGGCGATGCCGCAGCTGAACCTGCTGATCGTGAATCTGCCATTGCATGTCGGGATGCTGCTGCTGGTCATCGGACTCGGCGCCGGCGACTACGTGCACGCGATGAAGGACGTGATCGAAGTCTGGCCCTCCCGCGTCTTCGCCATCGTGCTCGGAGGCGGGTATGGCTGAAGAGTCGGAGAAGACCGAGGACGCGACCCCGAAGAAGAAGGAGGACGCGCGCAAGAAGGGGCAGGTCGCGCAGAGCCGCGACGTCTCGACGGTGCTGCTGCTCGCCTCGGCGGTGGCCGCACTCACGACGCCGCTGGGCGCGCGGCTCGGGACGATGGTCGTGGAGGTGGCGCAGCGACTCTGGGGAGGGCTGCTCACGCGTCCTGACAGCGTCGAGGACTATCATGCGATGCTGCTCTATCACGGCGCCCTGATCGCCCTGGCCCTGGCGCCCTTCGGGCTGCTCTTCATGGTGGTCGGGATGGCGTCGAACCTGGTGCAGATCGGTTGGCTCTTGTCGGCCGAAGCGCTGGCCTTCAAGGCCGAGAAGATGAATCCGGTTTCGGGCTTCAAGCGCATGTTCAGCATGGATCGCGTCTACGAGCTCGCGAAGGCGTTGATCCGGTTGGCTTTCGTGCTCTGGATCCTGTGGTTCTTCATGACGCCGGCGATGCCCGAGGTCTTCACGTTGATGGACGCGGCGACGGTCGAGACGGGCAAGCTCGGCGGCGCGCTGCTTCGCAAGACCGTCTGGCTGATCCTGGTGGTCTTCGGCTTCTTTGCGGCGATCGACTACGTCTGGCAGCGCTATCAGCACGAGAAGAAGCTGCGGATGTCGAAGCAGGAGGTGAAGGACGAGGCCAAGCAGCGCGAGGGCGATCCCAAGGTCAAGAGCCGCATCCGACAATTGCAGCGCGAGGTCGCTCAGCAGCGCATGATGGAAGCGGTCGCCGACGCCGACGTCGTGGTCGTCAACCCGACGCACTACGCCGTCGCGCTCCAGTACCGGCCGCCCGAGCAGAGCTCGCCGAAGGTGCTGGCCAAGGGTCGTAACCACGTCGCGCTCAAGATCCGTGGTCGCGCCGAATCGCTGGGCATCCCGATCGTCGAGAATCCGCCGGTCGCCCAGCTGCTCTACAAGACCGCGAAGATCGATCGCGAGATTCCGGAGGATCTGTATCAGGCCGTGGCCGAGGTGCTCGCCTACGTCTACAAGCTGGACCGGCGTAAGGCCAGTCGCTGGAGGGCCGCCTGATGAAGCTCCAGCTGAATCAGATGATTCTCGGCGTCACCTTCTTCCTGATCCTGGCGCTGCTCGTCGTGCCGCTGCCGGCGGCGGTGCTCGATCTCTTCCTGTCGCTCTCGCTGACTCTCGGGCTGCTGGTGCTGCTGCTCGCGCTCTTCGTGGAGCGACCTCTCGACTTCTCGGTCTTTCCGTCGCTGCTGCTGATGATGACGCTGATGCGTCTCGGGCTGAACGTCGGCAGCACGCGCCTGATCCTGCTGCACGGGAACGAGGGGGCCGACGCCGCGGGGAACGTGATCCAGGCCTTCGGTGAGTTCACGGTCGGCGGCAACTACGCCATCGGCATCGTGATCTTCCTGATCTTCGTGATCATCAACATGGTAGTGATCACGAAGGGCGCGGGTCGCATCGCCGAGGTCGCAGCGCGCTTCACCCTCGACGCGATGCCGGGCAAGCAGATGGCGATCGACGCCGATCTCAACCAGGGCGTGATCGACGATGCCCAGGCACGCAAGCGTCGCATCGAGGTCCAGCGCGAGTCCGACTTCTACGGCGCGATGGACGGTGCCAGCAAGTTCGTCAAGGGCGACGCCATCGCCGGCATCGTGATCATGCTGATCAACCTGATCGGCGGGCTGGCGGTCGGCGTGTTCCAGGAGGGCATGGCGCTGGTCGAGGCGGCGCAGACCTATACGACGCTGACGGTCGGCGACGGACTCGTCAGCCAGGTGCCGGCGCTGGTCGTGTCGGCGGCCGCGGGCGTAGTGGTGAGCCGCGCGGGTGCGGGCGACTCGCTCTCGAGCGAGCTGCGCGATCAGGTCATCCTGCAGCCCAGGGCGATGGGCATGGCCTCGGGCATGCTAGGCGTGATGGCCGTGGTGCCGGGGCTGCCCTTCGGTCCCTTCGCTCTGCTCTCGGCGGGGGCCGCGGCGATCGCGTTCTTCGGCAAGCCGCTCGAGCCCGCGCCGGAGGTCGAGACGCAAACGACGGAGATCGCGCCGCCGAGCGAGGAGGAGCAGATCCGGGAAGCGCTCACCCTCGACGATCTCGAGCTCGAGATCGGCTACGACCTGATCCCGCTGGTCGACGAGCAGCGCGGCGGTGAGCTGCTGTCGCGCATCCGCGCCACGAGGAGGCAGCTGGCCGCCGATCTCGGCTTCATCGTGCCGCTGATCCACATTCGCGACAACCTCGACCTGCCGCCGGGCGGCTACTGCATCCGCGTGCGGGGCAACGAGATCGCGTCGGGCGAGATGCCCGCCGAGCGGAGCCTGGCGATCGCGCCGGGAGACGACGCGGAGGAGATTCCCGGCCTGCCCACGCGAGACCCGGTCTTCGGTCTGGCGGCGCGTTGGATCGAGGATCGCGATCGCGACCGGGCGTCGGCCGCCGGCTATGCCGTGGTCGAGCCGTCGACAGCGCTGTCTACGCATCTCTCCGAGGTCGTGCGGCAATACGCTCCCGAGCTGCTGACCCGCCAACGCGTTCAGGATCTGCTCGATCAGTACGCGGAGGAGTCGCCGCGCGCGGTCGAGGACATCGTTCCGGCGATCGTCAGTCTGTCGTTGCTGCACAGGACGCTGCGGGCCCTGCTCGCCGAGCGCGTCTCGATCCGGGATCTGGGGACGATCCTCGACACCCTGGCCGAGCATGCGGGCAAGATCCAGGATCCCGACCTGTTGGTGGATCTGGTGCGCGAGCGACTCGGCCGCTCGATCACGCATCCCTATGTCGAAGACGACGGGAAGCTGTCGGTGATCACGCTCGCCCCGGAGCTCGAGGAGCATCTCCGCTCGGTGGTGCAGCGCTCCGAGAGCGGCTCCTTCCTGGCGGTCGATCCGGTCACCCTCGATGGACTCGTGAAGGGGGTGCAGCGGGCCGTCGATGCCCTCGGACTCGGCGGCGACGAGCTCGGTCCTGTGCTGTTGGCGACCCAGAGCATCCGTTCGCCGCTGCGTCAGATCATCGCTCGTTTCCTGCCGCGCATGGCCGTGCTCTCGCATGGCGAGCTGCCGGGGGGCATCCAGGTCGTCTCGATGGAGACCGTGAGGCTCGAAGCCGATGCACATTAAGCGCTTCGAAGCGGCCACGATGCAGGCAGCCCTCGAGCAGGTCCGCCAGGAGCTCGGCCCGGACGCATTGATCCTCTCGTCGCGGACGATCCGACCGAGCCGGGGCCGGTTCGGCTTCATGGCGAGCGAGCGGGTCGAGGTCCAGGCGGCGCTCGAGCGGACGGTCGATCAGCGATCCGCGCGAGAGGAGGCGCGGGAGCAGGCCCGCGAGCCCACGCGCGCCGCTGGACCCGATCGAGCGATCGACCGGCGGATGCGTCGGTCGCTTCAGTGCTCGTCGAGCTGCGTCGAGAGCTGGCCGGACTTCGCGCCCGCGAGGACTTCGAGGAAGAGCTGCGCAGCGAGCTGCGCGGCCTGAGGCAGGCCTTCGCGAGCGTTCTCGGGCGCGGCGAGCGCGTCGCAGCGGATCCGCTGGTCGAGTCCCTCGCCAGTCGGGGGCTCGACTGGATGCACGCCGAGTCGCTGGTGCGAGGCTGCCGTGAGGCGGCGGGTGACGGGCACCCCGATCCCCTGGCCGCCTTGCCCGGCGTGCTTCGCGACCGCGTCGAATCGCGGATCGCTCCGCCACGACCCGAAGACCCGAATCGCCTTCGGATCCTGGTCGGCGCGCCGGGCGTGGGCAAGACGACGAGTCTCGCGAAGCTCGCTGCCCGCAACGAAGAGGGGGAGCGGGACGTGGCGCTCGTCAGCCTCGACGACTTCCGGATCGGCGCCGCCGAGCAGCTGCGACGTTATGCGGAGTTCCTGGGCGCTCCCTTCTGTGAGGTCTCGACGCCGAGCGACCTGCCGATGCTGTTCTCGCGCTATCGCCGTCGCTCGATCCTGGTCGATACGCCGGGCCGTGATCGCGGGACCGACGCCGAGCTGACGTCGCTGCAGCCGATCCGATCGCTGCTCGGTGAGCGGGCGTCGATCGAGCTGGTGATCGATGCGACCACACGCCGGGAGGTCCAGCGGGCACAGCTGTCGCGCTTCGCGCCGCTCGCGCCGGATCGGCTGATCGTGTCGAAGGTGGACGAGTGTGACTCCACGGTGGAGCTCACGAATCTGATGCTCGACGAACGATGCCCACCGGTCTGTTGGCTCGGAACGGGACAGCGGGTTCCCGAGGATCTGGCCCCGATCGAGTCCGAGCGGCTGCTCCGGGACGTCCTGGGGCGTGCGGCGTGAGGGGGCATCAGGCGCAGGGACTGCTGGCCCGAACGCGCGCCCGGCACGAGCCGGCGTCGCTCGGGACCGAAGCGGTCGTGATCGGCCTCGTGAGCGGGAAGGGCGGGGTCGGAAAGAGCGCGCTGGCCGTGAACCTGGCGATCGCCGCGGGGCGCGAGGGCCGGCGCGTGCTCTTGATCGATGGTGACGTCGGATTGACCAATGCCGATCTGCTGCTGGGGCTGGTGCCGCGATTCGATCTGGCGGATTGGGTCGAGGGACGCGCCGCGCTCGAAGACGTTCTCTGTGGCGGGCCGGAAGGGATCGATCTGCTGCTCGCGGGTCGGGGGGCGGCCAGCCACGAATCGCTCTACTCGGCCCTGCAGCGCGGCGGTCGCGACCCGCTGGGCGCGCGACTGGCCGACTACGATCTCGTCTTCCTCGATCTCGGAGCCGGCATCGGCCCGCGACTGATCGAGCTGGCGTGTCGCTGTTCGCGCCTCTGGCTCGTCGCGGTGCCCGAGCCGACGAGCCTGGCGGATGCCTACGCCATCACCAAGCGAATCACGGAGCGGGCGCCCGCGCTCCCGATCGAGCTGCTGGTCAATCGCGTGCCCGACCGCGCGACGGGCGAACGCACGCATCAGGCGCTCGAGCGCTTGACGCGGCGCTTCCTGTCACGCGGGCTGCCGCTGCGGGGGACGCTGCCGGAGGATCCGGCGATGGCGCGGTCCGTCGCGCGCCAGATGCCGGTCGTGCTCGGCGAGCCCGGGAGTCCCGTTGCGAGGCGCCTCGACCTGTTGGCCCAGTCGCTGCTGGAAGAGGGGCCGGCGCCGCCCGCCCCGGCGACCGCGAGCCGCGCGACGGGTGATGTGGTTGCAAGCTGAAAGTCGGTCTTTCAGATCGCGAGCCCGGATCGGAAGAAGGTTCCGGCGGCTCCGGGCCGCGCTCGAGAAAGCCCTCTTGCTTCGGGGACTTGCGATCGGGCTCGACGCGGAGGTGGCTGGCATGGGGATTGCTCTCGAAGACATAGGGGAGCAGCAGCCCGTGTCCCCGATTCGGGGACATGCCCCGATGCACTGGAGCGAGGGAGCGAGACGCGATGGGAAATGACGGATACATCTCGGCCTCGGGAGCGAGCGCACAGCTTCGTGATCTCGACGTGGTCTCGAATAATCTCGCCAATGTCGGGACGCCGGGATTCAAGCGCAGTCATTCGATCTTCCGCGCCGTGCTCGAAGGCGCTCTGCTCGACGGGGACGGGCGTCGCGCACCCGGGGCAACGGGCAGCGCCTTCGTCTCGACCGATGCCGTCGGTACCGATTTCGCGCGCGGCTCCTCCGATCGGACGGACTCGCCGCTGCACGCGGTGATCGACGGCCCCGGCTTCTTCGAGATCGAGACGGCCACGGGGTCCCGTTACACCCGGGCCGGCAATTTCATCGTCAACCGGGACGGACAGCTCGCCGCACCCTCGGGCTTCCCGATCCTCGGGCAGGGCGGCGCGATCAATGTGCCCGACGGTGACGCTCGCATCGAGGCCGACGGCTCCGTAACCGACAGCAACGGCAACGTGCTCGGCATCTTGAAGGTCGTCGACTTCGCGAACCTCCAGGACCTGACGCGGGACGGTCAGGGCCTGTTCCGAATCGAAGAGGGCGCCGAGGCGCTGGACGTCGAGACGGCCCGCTTCATACCCGGCTCCGTGGAGGGCTCGAACGTCGAGGCCGCCCGCGAGCTGGCCACCATGGTCATCCTGCAGCGCGCCTTCGAGACCAATATTCGCGCGATGCAGGTCGACGACGAAACCACCCAGAGACTGATCGAGGGGATCCGCTGAGATGAGAGCATTGTTCACCGCTGCGACCGGCATGGAAGCACAGCAGTCACAGATCGACACCATCGCGAATAACATCGCGAACGTGGGCACGACCGGATTCAAGCGGTCACGCACCGAGTTCCAGGATCTGTTCTACGAGACGCTGAGAGCGCCGGGAGCATCTACACAGGATGGAGCCCAGCTCCCGACCGGCGTCCAGGTCGGACACGGGGTTCAGCTCTCCGCCATCAATACCATCTTCACGGCCGGAGATCGTCTGAATACGGGCAATGCGCTCGACATGGCGATCGATGGCACCGGCTTCTTCCAGGTCCAGAGACCCACCGGAGAAATCGCCTTCACCCGAGACGGCACGTTCAAGGTCGATGGTCAGGGCAACGTCGTCACGGCCCAGGGCTACCAGCTGATTCCGACGATCACTATCCCGCCCGATGCGCTGTCCATCACGGTCTTGCCGGATGGAACGGTGAACGTGGAGCAGCCCAATAATCCTCAGCCCACGAATCTGGGCCAGATCGAGCTCGCGCGCTTCGCCAATCCGGCTGGCCTGCGCAAGACGGGCGGGAATCTCTACGAGGCGACGGAGGCCTCGGGGAATCCAGAGAACGGGATTCCTGCGCAGAATGGCTTCGGATCGGTGGCCGCGGGCTTCCTCGAAGGATCGAACGTCCAGGTCGCCGAGGAGCTCGTGCAGATGATCCTCGCTCAGCGCGCGTTCGAGGTGAACTCGAGGGTGATCCAGGCAGGCGACGAGATGCTGCGAATCGCCTCGCAGCTCTCTCAGTAGGCGATGACCGTCGGCACTGATTCCGATCGCTCGCAGTGGGGAAGGAAAGCGCATGAGTTGGATGATTCGAAAGCTCGCATTCGGCCTGGCGGCCAGTCTCCTGCTGCAAGCGCTCACTTCGGGCGTCGCCGTCGCTGCGGAGCGGGGCGACGAGCTCGTGCGCCGCGAGCTGGAACGCTTCCTGCGGGACCGCGCGGCGTCGCGAGAGGTCGTCATCGAGATTCCGGTCCTGGAAGGATTCGCGGTCGAGTCCGACCAGGCAGTCGATGGACTGCGCACGGAAATCGAGACGCGTGCCGAGGAGCCGTTCAGCGGTCGGATCGCCGTCACGGTCGAGCTCCTTGACGGCGAGCGATTGCTCCACCGGGGCGTCATCTCGACCTATCTGCGGGTCGACGAGCAGGTCTTCGTTCCGGTGCGGAATCTGCGTCGTGGCGACGTGCTCGAAGAGAAGGATCTGCGACGGGTGGCGCGGGATGGGAATCGTCTGCCCGCCGATGTGGTCCGCGACCGAGAGCAGCTGCTCGGTCATCGAATGACCCGCGGCCTGCCGGCGAATCAGCCCCTTCGGGCCTCCCATGTCGAGCCCGTGCCCTTGGTGGGACGCGGCGATCGCGTCACCCTGGTGCTCGAGAGCGGGCCCATGAGCATCTCCGGAATCGGGCGCGCCGTCGAAGCAGGTGCTGCCGGCGACTGGATCCGGGTGCTGAACCTGGATTCGAGACGAGAGATCTCCGGACGCGTCGCGCGAGACGGGAGGGTGCATGTTGCGTTCTGAGAGAACGGGACATCCGCGAGTGATCGGCTGTGTGTTGGTCCTCAGCACCCTGCTGGGCTGCGTCGAGGTATCGCTCAGGGAAGGCCGGGACCCGATGGACTACGACCCGATCGTCTACGAGTCTTCGCAGCGTCCCACGGAGGGCTCGGTCTGGCGAGGCGGTACCCAGTCAGGGTCATTCCTGTTCTTCGACGAGAAGGCCTCGGCGGTGGGCGACCTCGTCACGGTCGTCATCGTCGAGCAGACGCAGGCGCAGGGAGACGCGACGACGGAGACCGAATCCGAGCGAGTGCTGAACAGCTCGATTTCGTCGGACGTGGGTCTGGACAACCTGATAACGAAGCCGATCAAGGGCCTGCTCGGGCTGCTCGGCTTCGGTGATACCGACGGAAACGCGCAGGGCACGCCCGTGAACATCGCCACCAGCTCGATCCAGAATGACTTCCGGGGCGAGGGCACGACGAGCCGCAGCGGCCGTTTCACGGGAGTGGTGACGTGTCGCGTGGTCGGGGTCTTGCCCAATGGCGTGCTCCACGTCCGGGGTCGGCGTTCCGTGGTGATCAACCATGAGGCCCAGTACATCGCCCTCGAGGGCCTGGTGCGACGTGAAGACCTCTCGATCGACAATCAGGTCTCGTCGAATTCGGTTGCCGAGATGAGGCTCGCCTACGACGGAATCGGAGTCCTCGATGACAAACAGAGGCCGGGATGGATGTCCAGGATCATCGACTGGGTGTATCCGTTTTGAGCAACGCGCGGAACCTGGAATCAACTGACCCGATTGCCGACCGGCGGAGCTTCCGTGTGCGCGACCGGCGTGGCGCCGGCATGGAAGCCGGGCGGAGTCGATCGAAGCGGGGTCTTCGCGTCTGCCTCGTGGCCGTAGCCCTCATGCTGATCCTCACGCCCGCCGCGTCGGAAGCGACACGGGTCAAGGATCTGGCTTCGGTGAAGGGCGTTCGCGCGAATCAGATCATCGGGTACGGCCTGGTGGTGGGCCTCCGCGGAACAGGAGACAGGCAGGGTGCGCTCTTCACGACTCAGTCTCTCCGAAGTCTGCTTGCGAAGATGGGGATCTCTTTCGATCCGGGACTGCTGCTGATCAGGAACATCGCCGCCGTGATGGTGACAGCCGACCTGCCGGCTTTCGCGCGATCAGGATCGACGGTCGACGCGGTCGTCTCTTCGATCGGTGACGCCACGAGCCTCGAGGGAGGCACGCTGCTGATGACACCGCTCATCGGGACAGACGGCGAGATCTACGCGATCGCCCAGGGCGCGCTATCCGTCGGCGGCTTCTCCGTCGAGGGCGGAGGTGCCTCGGTTTCGCAGAATCACCCGACGGTCGGAAACCTGGTCGGCGGCGCGATCGTCGAGCGCGAGGTCGCTTATAGCCTCGTCGGCAAGGAAGACTTCGAGATCGCTCTCCACGATCCCGACTTCACCACCGCCCAGCGAACCGCGCGCCGCATCAACGAGGCCTTCGACGAGCCGGTCGCGGTCGCTCGCGATTCGGGCACGCTCGATCTCTCGGTGCCCGCCGCCTACGAAGGCAATGTGGTCGGCTTCCTCGCCCGCGTCGAGGCGCTCGAGGTCGTGCCCGACAAGCGCGCCCGCATCATCCTGAACGAGCGAACGGGCACGATCGTGATGGGCGACGCGGTTCGCGTGTCCACTGTCGCCGTCTCGCACGGCAATCTCACCGTGATCGTGAACCGCACCAATGACGTCTCGCAGCCCGGCCCCTTCGCGCGGCGCGGGGAGACGGCGCGCATCCAGAATACCGACATCGAAGCGTTCGAGGAGGAGAGCCGGCTCAGCGTCATCGAGGAGACCGTCACGATCGGTGAGCTGGTGCGGGCGCTCAACGCGATGGGTACGACACCGACCGACCTGATCTCGATCATCCAGGCGATCAAGGCGTCCGGCGCGCTGGCTGCCGACGTGGAGATGATGTGATGGGCGACATCGATCGGATCGGGCTGGCGACGGTGAACAGTCTGGGCAAAGGAGTCGCTCGGAATACCGACGAGAAGACGGCCTTGCGCGCCTTCGACGCCTACTTCCTCGGAGAGATGTTGAAACGCAGCGCACCGAAGAATCCGACGGGTCTCTTCGACGGCGGACAGGCGGGTCGGATGTATCAGGATCACCTGTACCAGGAGCTGGCCCGGATCATCGCCGAGGACGGGCGCTTCGGGCTGTCCAAAGCGCTCGAAGGCACGCTCGTCCCCGTGGCCGAGGAGCCTTCGCCAGAGGCCGAAGCCACCGAGGAGGAGGGCTCATGACGACGCTTTCGGAGCGCGTGATGCGCTTGCAGGTCGTTCTGCAGGCCGAGGAGGATCTCTACGTTCGCATGCGGAGCCTGCTGCGTCGCGAAGAAGAGGAGCTGATCCGGCTGGATCCGGCGGAGCTCGACCGGACGCTCGCCGAGAAGCACGCGCTTGCGGAGGAGGGACGATTGCTCGAAGAGTCGCGGATCGTGCTGACCCGGGAGCTCTGCGTGGCGCTCGGTCTCGGCGCGGAGCCGATCAAGCTCTCGGCGCTGATCGACGCGCTCGGGCCGGACGCGAAGGACCTGCCCGAGATCCATGGTCGGCTGACGGCGCTCGTGGCGTCGAGCCGCAGCCTGCTCGAGGCGAATGACCTGTTCGCGACTCGATCCTTCGAGCGAGTGCGCGAGACGCTCAAGATGCTCGGTCGAAGCGGACCCGAAGCCACGAGCTACGGGCCGGGCTCGAACCGCGGAAGCTCGGCGGGCCGTGGCCGACTCGTTCGTGCGGCGATCTGAGGCAACGAGATGGCAGGACTCTTCGACACACTCGGGACGGCGACACGCGGGATCCAGGCGACTCAGCAGAGCCTCGCCACGACGGGACATAACATCGCCAACGCGGATACGCCGGGCTACACCCGACAGCGATCGGTGCAGCAGGCGACGCGGCCGCAATCCTTCGAATCCGGCACGATCGGCACGGGGGTCGAGCAGGTCACCGTCGAGCGCATCATCGACCAGTTCGTGGGCGCGCGGCTCGTGGCGGAGACCGCCCGCAAGTCGCAGCTCGAGACCGAATCCTCGATCTACCGTGAGGTCGAAACGATCGTCAACGAGCAGGGCACGGGAGGGCTCAGCACGCAGCTCACGGGCTTCTTCGACGCGCTCGACACGCTCGCGAGCTCGATCACGCCGAACCAGCCCCTCGAGCGCGGGGAGGTACTCGCCGCTGGGCGGTCGCTGGTCGACACGATCAACTCCTACGACACGCAGCTTCGCGCGCTCCAGAGCGACGCGGATCGCGCGATCACGGCGGTGATCCCCGGGATCAACGAGCTGGCGCAGGAGATCGCCGAGCTGAACGGCGAGATCTCGGTCGCGCGCGTCGTCTCGGAGCCGAACGACCTGCTCGACCAGCGGGACGTCTTGATCCAGCAGCTCGCCGAGAAGATCGACATCACCTACGCGGAGGAAGAGAACGGGATGGTCTCGGTGCGGATCCGGGGCGGCCTCAAGCTCGTGAACGGACAGACGGCGAATCAGCTCGTCGCCGTGGTCACGCCGTCGAGCCCGAATCCCTTCGACCCGACCTTCTCCCAGGTCTTCTATCAGGGCGGAGGCAGCTTCTTCGATGTGACCTCGACGATCGAGGGCGGCCAGCTGGGCGGCCTGCTCGAATCGCGTGACGCGATCATCGGGGGCGCCATCCGTGACCTCGACGCGTTCGCCTATACCCTGAGCTCGAGCTTCAACGCCGAGCACCAGGGAGGCCTCGGCCTCGTCGACGGGGCCGGGCACGATTTCTTCGCGGACCTCAGCCTCACCCAGACGACGGTCGATGACGCGGCCCGCAATCTCACGCTCTCTGCGGACATCGATCCCGCGCAGGGTGGAACGACTCTGAACATCGCCACGGGGACGCCGCCGGGCTCGCCGGCCGCGCTGGCGGGCGACACGACCTGGGTCGTGCGCCTGAATGCCCTCCGCGATACGTCGGTGACCCAGTATCTCGCGGGCGACGCGACGGGGGTCCCGACGGGCAGCGCCGCCTCGCTCCGCGGCCGGCTCGGCAACCTGATCGGCGAGATCGGCCAGCAGGCCCGCAGCGCCGGTCGCTCCTACGAGCAGCAGGAGGCCGTGCTCTCCGCGGTGCAGGATCGAAGGGACTCGGTCTCGGGTGTCTCGATCGACGAGGAGGTCGCGCAGCTCGTCAAGCTGCAGGCGAGCTTCCAGGCCAACGCGCGGGTGATCGCGACGGTCCAGGGGCTGATGCAGGATCTGCTCGATGCCCTCTAGCGGAGCGAATTCGAGGTTCTACGCATGAGAATCACGCAATCGATGATCTATCGAGGGGGGCTCGAGCAGCTGAACGGCCAGCGCAGTCGCCTTGCGCGGGTGCAGGAGCAGGCGGCGTCGGGACTGCGACTCAATCGGCCCTCGGACGATCCGGTGGACTACCAGGCGGTGCTGGTGCTGAAGGATTCGCTCAGTCAGACGGGTCGCTTCCTGCGGACCATCGACAGCTCGCGGACGCGATTCGGATCGAGCGAGGAGGCCATCGCCGAGGCGGCCAACGCGGTCGACCAGGCCAAGGTCCTGGCGGTCTCCGCGCGCAACAGCACGAACGACGACCCCACGTCGGTTGCGATCATGCGGGGGCAGGCGGAGTCGCTCTTCGAGCAGGTCCTCGACCTCGCCAATTCGCGGTCGGTGACCGGCGAGTACCTGTTCTCGGGTCGAGCGACGGACGTCGAGGCCTTCGCCCAGACGGGGAGCTTCGTGTCCGGGTCGCCGCCGCCGAGCGTGGCTTTCGCGGGCGACACGAATGCCATCTCGGTCGAGATCGATCGAGACGTCTTCGTCGAGGTGAGTCGGGTCGGATCCGACGTCTTCCAGGGCGGCGTCGATGTCTTCGCGGCGCTGGCGGGGCTCTGGCAGGGCATCGATAGCGGCAATGATGCCCAGATCGGGAACGCCATCGATGAGCTCGATCAGGCTTTCCAGCAGCTGAACCTCGAGCGACAGAAGGTCGGGAACGCCGAACGCCAGGCCAACGACTTCGAGGCCAGGCTGCAGCTCCAGCGCGACAACGTCACCACGCGCATCTCGAATCTCGAGGATGCCGACGTCTACGAGGTCTACTCGGATCTCGTGTCCCAGGAGGCGGCCCTTCAGGCTTCGCTGCAGGTCACCAGTCGGTTGATGAGCCCGACGCTGCTGGACTTTCTCTAGGGGGTTGCGATGTTGGTTCTCACGAGACGACCGGGTGAGAGTGTCCGCATCGGGCCGGATATCCGGGTCACCGTCGTGGCGTCCTCGGGTGGTCAGGTACGGATCGCGATCGATGCGCCCAGTGAGGTCGGCATCTTTCGCGAGGAGATCTTCGAGCGGGTGGCAGAGGCGAACGTCGAAGCGGCCAGGGCGATGGGTGACATGGTTCCGAAACTCGCGACGCGAACGCTGTCGGTCGAGAAGGCTTCTGGGGGGAGTACCAATGAGTGATCGAATCTGTTTCGAGAGTCGACGAGTCGGACGTATCGAGCTCTCGGAGTCCGATGTCCTGACCTTCGAGCCGATTCCGGGCTTTCCGGGCAAGACGCGCTTCGTCGTGATGGAGCACGCGGACGAGTCCGAGATGGCCTGGCTCGTCAGTCTCGAAGATCCGGATCTCGCGTTCGTCGTGTCCACCCCCTGGTCCTTCTTCCCGAGCTACGACCCGCCGGTCCAGCGAGAGCATCTCGCGGCGCTGGGAATCGAGAAGCTCGAAGAGGTCGAGATCCTGAGCATCCTCAGCGTCTCGGAGGGGACGATCTTCTTCAATCTGGCGGCGCCGCTCCTGATCAACGCCAGCACGCGTCGCGGCATGCAGGTCGTCGCCGACGATCCCCGCTACACGACCCGCGTCGCCATTCCCGCGCTCGAAGAGAAGGCCGCGGAAGATCCGGCGAGCCCGGAGTCACAGCCCGGGAAGGCTGCGGCGGTGCGCGTCTCTCCGAGCGCCTGACGGCCGGGTCGCGAGGCACTCTGCTCGCCCGCGACCTTCCGGATCTTCAGGGAAGCGGGATGTTCTCGGGCGGTGGCCCGAGGTCCGGAGCGCGGAGGCTCTCGTCGGCCTCGGCCGGGATCGGAGGTAGCGCTTCGAGCAGGCGGTCGAGTTCGCCGCGTCCGTCGTCACCGGCTTCGACGGGGACCAGCTCGCCGTCTTCGAGCACGACGATCTCGACGCGGCGATTGCGCGCACGGTTGCCGGGCTCGTCGTTCGGCGCGAGCGGCCGGTACTGGGCATAGCCGAGCGTCGCGACGCGGCGCGGGTCGATGTCGTGATCCTCGATGAACAGGCGCGCGACCGCTGCGGCGCGGGCCGAGGAGAGCTCCCAGTTCGAGGCAAAGCCGTCGCTCTGAATCGGGCGATCGTCGGTATGCCCTTCGAATTGCAGGGGCAGCGAGTTGGCCGCAAGCAGTGGAGCGAGCGCCGCGAGGACCTCGCGTCTCTCCTCGGGAATCGTGACGCCACCTGCCGGAAAGAACTCCGCCGAAGCCAGCGAGATCACCAGCCCGCGCTCGCTCCGGTAGAGGCTTGCGCCGGAGTCGCGGCCGAGTCGCTCGCGCTGACTCTCGAGCTCCCGCGCGAGCTCCTCCTCGAGACGATCGATGCGGGTCGGGGGAACGAGGGCCGAATCCGCGATCGGCTCGTCCTTCGCCGCGGGCGGCGTCGTCGGGAGAGGAGCCGGGGAGTCGGCTTCGAAGAAGAAGGCCGACTGGAGTCCCTCGAAGGGGTCCTGCTTGTCGGCTTCGATGCGAGCGCTCGCGTAGAGCACGACGAAGAGCGCCAGCAGCAGCGTCATGAAGTCACCGTAGGAGAGCAGCCAGCGATCTCGACCGGCGGCTTCGGAGGGCCCGCTCGGTGGGCGCGATCCCCGTGCGCCGGACATCAAGCGACCTCTTCGGCGAGATGAGCGAGCAGCACGCGCTCGAGGGTGCGCGGACTCATGCCGCTCTGCAGCGCCAGCGTGCCTTCGATGATCATCTCGTCCTCGGCCGATTGGCGCTCGGCGCGAAGGCGGATGCGGGCGGCGACGGGCAGCAGGACCAGGTTTGCCAGACCGACGCCGTAGATGGTCGCGATGAACGCGATCGCGATGCCGGCGCCGAGCGCGCTCGGATCCGCCAGCGACTCCATCGCGTGAACCAGCCCGAGCACGGCGCCCAGGATGCCCATCGTGGGCGCGTAGCCCCCCGCGACCTCGAAGACCCGGGCGCCCGAGAGCGTGAGGTCGCAGCGTGCGCGCAGATCGGAAGCCAGGATGTCTCGCAGCTCGTGGGATTCGCAGCCGTCGATCACGTGACGGACGGCGCGCTGCATGAAGGGCGTGGGGAGCGCATTCCTGGCCATGTCGAGCGAGATCAGGCCGTCCTTGCGGGCGATGAACGCGAGGTCGCGATAGCGGGCGGGCAGGATCGCACGCACGTCGCGGGGAACACGAAACGCGCGGCCGATCTCGCGGCGCGCGGCCCGCAGCTCTCGGGCGGAGGACGAGAGCAGGGTCGCGCCGAGCGTCCCGACGAGCACGATCACCGCCGCGGGCCCCTGGGCCAGCACGGCCGGATGTCCGCCTTCGATCAGCTGGGTGCCGAGCACGGCACCGATTCCGAGCACGAGACCGAAGAGTGCGAGCAGATCCATCGACTCCTCCTCTACTCGCGATCCGCTTCGAGCTCATGGAGCAGGGAGAGACCCATCGAGCGCTGGCGCCACTGCGCCACCCGATCGACGATCTCTTCGGGCGTCTCGTGCACGCGCAGCCGCTCGCCGTTGGCGAGCACGAGGATGGTGTCGTGGGTCGCCTCGAGATAGAGGATCTGATCGTCATTCAGCAGCAGACGTTCGCCGTCGAGTCGAGTCACCCAGATCATCGCTTCAGATCGACTCCAGTCCCCAGACCGAGAGGGGCAGCGGCCAGTCCTCCAGGATCGGCTCGGGGATCGCCGGGCCCAGTCGCTCGCGCGCGTCGACGCCCAGTGCGCCGCGCTCGGCCCCGAGCAGCGCGAGCAGAAAGCATTGCTCGGAGAGCTCGACGCGACCGAGGGAAGATCCAACTCGCAGCTGCGGGTCCGCGTGCGGCGTGCCGGAGAGCGACTCGATCTGCAGGTCGGGAAGCATGGGATGCAGGCGATTCAGATCATCCGCGAGCGCTCGCGAGGAGGCGATGCGCGCCCAGGCCAGCGGGCGTCGCACGACGCGAGCTCCGGCACGCCGAAGTGACCAGGTCAGATCCGTGCGTGCGACCGGACTCAGCAGGAAGAGCTGGTGATCGGGCAGGCGATCTTCCAGCAGCGCCCGGCAGCAGACCAGGCAGAGGCGCGTGTCGCCGCCCCACTCGTGGATCACTTCACGAAAGTCATCGCCGCGCCCGCGGATCGCGAAGCCCATGCGGCCTGCGTCATCCCGGGCGACGCGAATCGCCATCTCCGGGATGTCTCGCAGGCGTCTCCACTCGTGCGCATCGAGCTGGAGCTGGGAATCCCGATCGCCTCGGAGCCGTCCGATCTCGAGCCAATCCTCCAGCGTCGCGGCGCTGGTCTGCGCGGGCGGCATCGCTCGAGAGCCTGCCGCCGGTGGACTCGCAGCCTCGGGGAGGCTCGAGAGTGCGCGATCGGTGACGTGGCGATCGAGGATCAGCAATGAGTCGACGCCCACCTCGCGGAAGCCCATCCGCGAGTAGAGCGAGTCGAGGTCGCTCCAGAGCAGCACCAATCCGAGCTCGAGCTTTCGGGCCTCTTCGACGGCGCGTCGCACCACGCGTTGCGCATGCCCCCGGCCCCGAGCGCGTGGATCTGTGTAGACGAGCGAGATCATGCCGACGCGGAGGCTCTCCACCCCGACTCGAAAGGTCACCGCCCACAGCATGCAGGCCGCAACGGGCGTTGCGGAAGCGGCCCCGTCGTAGAGGAAGACGGGGCGCGCCGAGGCGTTTCGGGCGAAGAGCAGGGGATACTCGAGGGCCAGCCGAGCGGGCTGCTCCGGTCGGAGTCCAGTCGAGAGCCAGTCGAGAGCCGTGCGTCGTTGCTGATTCGATTCGAATCCGACCCGCAGGCGCAGGCCGCGCGCGATTCGATCCGGGCGCCCCTCTGCCGCAAGCGGCGCAGGGGGCTCGTCGCGGCTGTTCGTCTCGCGGGTCAGCGAGGCGACGGGCATCGAAGGGCCGGTGGACATCGAGATCATCCCAGGCGCGTCGGTCGTTGCCGAACGCCGCGTTCAAGTGGAGCAAGCACAGCCGCGCGTGACGACGCGCATGCTTCCGGCAAACAAAGCAAGTTCGATACCGACCGGGTTCGGGCTGTAGGCCTCGCGAGTGGTCTCCGGGCGGCGCGCGAGCGCTCAGAATGAAACGATACGGCTCGTGCGCTCTCGCTTTGAAAGCCCCTTGCTCACGCGAGAGTCGCCTTGGAAAAACTTCGACGGGCCCACATCAGATCGTTGCGAGCGCACTTGCCGGTTGCCGGAGAAGTCCTGCTGGCGGCTCGCGTATCAGGGATGCTGGCATCAGCTTTGCACTGAGCGTCCCTGGACAAGCCTTGCTCCTGGCACGGCGTCATGCCGGCACGATTTCGATCGGTCGGTGCGGCACGTCTCGAGAGCACGCCAAGAGGTGTGGTTGCGGCGCTGTTACACCAAAGAGGTGTGCGCGTCCCGACAGGCTCTGCCAGCCCGGCGAAGGAATCGCTGGGCTTCAATGAAATCAAGGAGGATGTTCCGTCATGGGACTACGCGTCAACTCGAACGTTGCTTCGATCAATGCTCAGCGCAACCTGGCCAACTCGACCGGTGCCCTGCAGAAGAGCCTTCAGCGCCTGTCTTCGGGTCTTCGCATCACGCGCGCCGCGGATGACGCGGCGGGTCTGGCGATCTCGGAGGGCTTCCGGTCCGACATCCGCAGCATCGGCCAGGCTCAGCGCAATGCCAACGACGGCATCTCGCTGCTGCAGATCGGTGAAGGCGCGCTGAACGAGGTGAGTGGCATCCTGGTGCGACAGCGCGAGCTGGCGATCCAGGCGGCCAATGGGACGCTCGGAGATGCCGAGCGAACCACCATCAACAACGAGTTCCAGGACCTGACCGACGAGATCAATCGGATCGCGGCGGTGACGGAATTCAACGGCACGACGATCCTCGCGAGCGGCGCGTCGACGACGTTCCAGATCGGCGTCAACAACACGGCGAACGACCGCATCACGGTCGATTCCGTCGATGCTCGCTCGTCCTCGATCGGACTCGGTGCCGGCTCGGGGGCTGCGGCCGTCGACACGGTGTCGAATGCCCAGGCGGCGCTCGACTCGATCGACAACGCGATTGCCAACGTCGCTTCGCTTCGGGCGAGCTTCGGTACGGTGCAGAACCGTCTCGAGTCCTCGATCCGATCGCTGGCGGTGGCGCAGGAGAACACGACTGCGGCGGAGAGCCGGATCCGCGACGTGGACTTCGCGAACGAGACGGCGGAGCTGACTCGGAACCAGGTGCTGCAGCAGGCGGGTATCTCGGTGCTGTCGCAGGCCAACGTCTCGACGCAGAGCGCCCTGTCGCTGCTCGGCTAGCTCGGAACGTGAAAGGATGATCGAGGGGAGGGACCTTTTGGTTCCTCCCCTCGTTCTACGATGGGTCAGAGAAGGCCCCGGAGTGATGTCATTCGCTCCGGGGCCTTCTCGCATTCGGGGGGGCACACGCGTCGGGCCTGTGCGGGCGAGAGCGCGATCTGAAATCTCGGGTTGGATGTCACTTCGATTTGAAAAGCCCGAATCGGGACAGCGGCCGTATGCGCGTGGCGCCCGTCGTCGACGTCGAGGACTTGCGCCGGAAGTTGCCTGATGGAGATCGAGTCCTGCCGGCTCGAGGGGTATGAGTCGGATGGCATCGTCATTGCATTCTTCGCCCGTGGATCAAACGAACGAAGAGCCGCTCCCAGCTCGCCCAACGATGGCGCGTGTCGTGGGAAGGGTTCGGACTGGTGGAGCCCGATGGCGCCACGAGTTTGCAGGAAGGTCCGGCGAAGGAATCGCTGGGCTTCAATGAAATCAAGGAGGATGTTCCGTCATGGGACTACGCGTCAATTCAAACGTTGCTTCGATCAATGCTCAGCGCAACCTGGCCAACTCGACCGGTGCCCTGCAGAAGAGCCTTCAGCGCCTGTCTTCGGGTCTTCGCATCACGCGCGCCGCGGATGACGCGGCGGGTCTGGCGATCTCGGAGGGCTTCCGGTCCGACATCCGCAGCATCGGCCAGGCTCAGCGCAATGCCAACGACGGCATCTCGCTGCTGCAGATCGGTGAAGGCGCGCTGAACGAGGTGAGTGGCATCCTGGTGCGACAGCGCGAGCTGGCGATCCAGGCGGCCAACGGCACGCTCGGAGATGCCGAGCGCAACACGATCAACAACGAGTTCCAGGACCTGACCGACGAGATCAATCGGATCGCGGCGGTGACGGAATTCAACGGCACGACGATCCTCGCGTCCGGCGCGTCGACGACGTTCCAGATCGGTGTCAACAACACGGCGAATGACCGCATCACGGTCGATTCCGTGGATGCCCGCGCGTCGTCGATCGGTCTCGGATCGGGGTCGGGCGTCGCGACCGTCAGCACGGTGGCCGCGGCTCAGGCTTCGCTGTCGGCGATCGATGCAGCGATCAGCGAAGTCGCTTCGCTTCGGGCGAGCTTCGGTACGGTGCAGAACCGCCTCGAGTCCTCGATCCGATCGCTGGCGGTGGCACAGGAGAACACGACTGCGGCGGAGAGCCGGATCCGCGACGTGGACTTCGCGAACGAGACGGCGGAGCTGACTCGGAACCAGGTGCTGCAGCAGGCGGGCATCTCGGTGCTGTCGCAGGCCAACGTCTCGACGCAGAGCGCCCTGTCGTTGCTCGGCTAGTTCACAAGCAGCCCCTCTGGCCGATCCGGTCGTGAGGGGCTCGCATGAATCGAGTCCCGGGGCGGCCAATCCCGCCCCGGGACTCTTTTCGCGCCGCGATCCTGCCTTCGAGTCGGGATCCGCATGGCGTGACAGAAGGGGATGGATTGGGCGCTCGATATCGGGAGATGGAGATCAAGACGGCGACTCCGGAGATGGTCATCGTCAAGCTGTACGAAGGAGCGCTCCGATTCATTCGCGTTGCTCGCTCGAGCCAGGAGGCCGGCCAGGTGGCTGGGCGTGCGACTGCGATCAGGCGGGCTCTGGCGATCGTTGCCGAGTTGCAACAGAGCCTGAAGCTCGAGGAGGGCGGAGACGTCGCCCGGAATCTCGACTCGCTCTACGCGTACGTGACGGATCGGCTGCTCGAGGCCAACGCGCGTGGGACGATCGTTCCCCTGGACGAAGCCTCGGGTGTTCTCTCGACATTGAACGAAGCCTGGATCGAGATCTCGAAGCGGCCGATCAGCGAGCGCCAAACGGCCGCTGGGTCCGTCGCGGGCTGACCGTCTTTTCGCGGCGTGCCGCGACCCACCCGGCTCTTTGTTCCGGTCGCCGTCGCCGAAATGCAATCCAACATTTCAGCTTGAATCCAGCCGTCGTCTCGCGAGCGCTCTCGAGGCCCTGAATCGGCAAACGACGCGCAGCAGCTTGGCACTCGTCTTGCTTTATCGCGTCTCGTGGCATGGAAAAGTGCGCGGCCCGCGCTCGAGGGCAAGGACACGACGGATTCGGGGGTGACGCCCCGAAAGATTCTCATCACCGGGGGCACGGGCTCCTTCGGGCAGGCCTTCGTCCGTCGCATGCTGGACGACGATCTGGACTGCACGATTCGTGTATACAGTCGAGACGAACTCAAGCAATACGAGATGGCGCGCGCCTTCGGCCAGGACCCTCGGCTGCGATTCTTCGTGGGCGACGTGCGCGATCGGGATCGGCTGGAGCGGGCGATGCACAGCATCGACCTGGTCGTGCATGCCGCCGCGCTGAAGCACGTGCCGATCTGCGAGTTCAATCCCGCGGAGGCGGTCAAGACCAACATCCAGGGCTCGCAGAACGTCATCGACGCGGCCATCGATGCGGGCGTCACGCGCACGATCTCGCTGTCGACCGACAAGGCCGTGAATCCCGTCAACCTCTACGGCGCGACGAAGCTCTGCGCCGAGAAGCTCTTCGTGCACGGCAACGTCTACGCGGGGGCGCGGGACATCCGCTTCTCTTGCGTGCGCTACGGCAACGTCATGGGCAGTCGCGGCAGCGTGATCCCGCTCTTTCGCCGACAGGCGGAGTCGGGCGTCCTGACCCTCACCGATCGGCGCATGACCCGGTTCTGGCTGTCGCTCGAGCAGGCCGTCGATCTGGTCCTGAACGCCGTAGGGCAGATGAAGGGTGGCGAGATCTTCGTGCCCAAGATCCCGAGCATGCGCATCGTCGATCTCGCTCGGGCCATCGCGCCCGCCGCCGAGATCGAAGAGGTGGGGCGGCGACCCGGCGAGAAGCTGCACGAGATCCTGCTGACGGCCGAGGAGTCGCTGAATGCAAAGGATTGTGGACGTCATTATGTGTTGAAGCCCGACGCCGGTGGTGAGCCGCCGACGTCCCTGGCGGGGCGCGCGCTGCCGGAGGGCTTCGTCTACGCGAGTGACTCGAACACGGAGTGGATGTCGGTCGAGGAGATTCGCAGCTACGTCGCGGGTCTCGCGGACGTCGCGGCCTCTGCGGAGCCGGTGCATGGCCCGACGAGCGTCCAGGAGGCGCCGCCGCCGGTCCTGAGCCGAGTGCCGTGATTCCGTATTGCCAGCATCAGATCCGGCCCGAAGACCGTGAAGCCGTGGCAAAGGTGCTGGACTCTCCGCGGCTCACGCAGGGGCCGGCGGTGCGGGACTTCGAGGAGGCTTTGGCTGCGCGCGTCGGTGCGGCGCGGGCGGTGGCGGTCTCGAGCGGGACATCGGCGCTCGTGATCGCGCTCCAGGCGCTCGGCGTCGGTCCGGGAGACGAGGTGCTCGTTCCGTCCCTCAGCTTTCTGGCGACCGCGAACGCGGTGCTGCTCGTCGGCGCGCGGCCCCGGTTCGTCGACATCGACCGGGAGACGCTCGCCCTCGATCCCGTCGATCTGGCGCGCAAGATCGGACCTGATACGCGCGGCGCGATCCTCGTGCACTATGCAGGCCACGCCGCCGACGTCGCGGCCTGCCGAGCGGGCCTGGGACCGGATCGCTTCCTGATCGAAGACGCCTGCCACGCGCTCGGAGCCGAGTCCGGCGGGCGGCCCATCGGATCGGAGAGTGATCTGGCCTGCTTCTCGTTTCACCCCGCCAAGCACATCACCACCGGCGAGGGCGGAGCGATCGTCTGCCGCTCGCCCGCGCTGGCCGATCGCTGCCTGCGTCTACGGGAGCACGGCATCGAGCGGGACCGTCGCCATTGGCATGGGCTGGGACTCCCGCTCTCGCTGGCCTGCGAAGAGCAGGGCGGCTGGATCTACGAGATGCAGGACCTCGCCGCCAACCATCGCCTCTCCGACCTGTCGGCCGCGCTCGGTCGCAGTCAGCTGGCACGCCTCGACGAAATCCTCGCGGAGCGTCGTCGCGTCGCGGCGCGCTATGCCGAGGCGCTTTCGGACGTGCCTGCGATCGAGCTCTATCCCGAACGTCCCGGGACGCGATCGGCCTGGCATCTCTATCCCATCCGGCTTCGCGTGGAGGCGATCGAAGGCGGCCGTGCGGCGATCTATGACGCCATGCACGACGGCGGGATCGGCGTCCAGGTCCATTACATCCCGATCCACCTGCAGCCCTTCTATCGCGCCCAGCTCGGCAGCGCTTTCGGAGATCTGCCAGCGACCGAAGAGACCTATCTGCGGCTGCTCTCCCTGCCGATCTTTCCGGGCCTGTCCGTCGAGGATCAGCAGCGCAGCGTCGACGTGCTGCGGGCCGCGCTCGAGCGCCACGCGCGATGAAGCGGCTTCGACTCTTCACGGCCTTCCACGCGAATCTCGACTTCTCGGCGATGCCCGAAGCGGATCTGCCGCGCGTGCTCGCGGCCTGCTACTGGCCGCTGCTCGCGCTGCCCGCAGAGCACGGCATCCGGATCGGCTTCGAGGCCAGCGCGCGGACGCTCTCGATTCTCGAGCGCGAAGATCCCGAGTGGATCAAGAGCTTCAGGGGGCTCGCCGAGCGAGGCCTGATCGAGCCGATCGCGTCGGGCCATGCGCAGATCGTCGCTCCGCTCACTCCGGTCGAGATCAATCGGGCGAATCTCCGTCTCGGCAACGAGGCCTACGCCGAGCTGCTGGGCTCGGTGCCGGAGACCTTCTTCGTCAACGAGCAGACCTGGGCCGATGCGCTCACCCCGCTCTATGTCGAGGCGGGCGCGAAGAATCTGGTGATGGAGTGGAACAATCCGGCGAGTCGCCGGCCGGCTTTGCGCGCCCTGCGATGTCGGCCTGCGCGTCTGCGGGTGCCGGGCGGAGGCGGCCCGAGGCTGCTCTGGAACGACTCGATCGTCTTCCAGAAGATGCAGCGGATCGCGCACGGCGAGATCCCCTTCAGCGAGCTCGCCGGGCTGCTCGACCGATTGTGGTCGACACCCGGGGCCGGGGCGCTCTGTCTCTACGGGGGCGACGTCGAGATCTTCGACTATCGACCCTCCCGTCCCACTCCGAAGCCGGCTGGAGCGGAGCACGAGAGCGAGATCGAACGATTGATCCGGACGTTCCGGGCGATCGCGGCGGATCCGCGCTTCGAGTTCGTGCTGCCCCGCGAAGTCGTTCCGCAGGCGGTCGATCTGCCCGAGGTGGAGCTCGGCAGCACCGGGATGCCGATCGCGTGCAAGAAGCAGCCCCGCTACAACCCGACGCGCTGGGCGGTCTCGGGTCGCGACGGCTTCGGGATGAATACACGCTGTCACGCCGCGCTGCGCAGCGAGCGGGCCGCTGGCCGGCTGGCCAGGAAGCTCGTCGATTCGCCACGCGAGCTCGTCGATCTCTGGCGCAGCGACTTCAGGACCCGCGCGACCGAAGAGAAGATCGTCGAGTTCGAGGCGGGCATCGGCGCCGTGCTGGCGCGAGGGCATGAGCGCCTCGACCGCGCGATGCCGCCGCTCGAAGAGGGCGAGCAGGTGGCGCTCGCGAACCCTGGCGACGAAGACTGGTCGGGCGGACCGGTCGCGCTGCCACTCGAGCTTCGCGCGGGCCAGGCCTTTGCGCTCGATGTGGGCATGCGGGGCGGCCGACGACTCGCGCCCGAGGCGGGCCAGGTCGAGGTCGTGAGCCGGCATCGCGACGGCAGCATCCGCCGCGCGACGCTGGTGCTGTGTCCCGAGGTCCCCGCTCGAGGACGGATCGGACTCACGCTGATCCCGCGCGCCGAGGCGTCGGGGGAGGCGTCGAGCCAGGCGACGAGCTCGCTGTCACACTGGTCGAGTGACGCGGTCGAGGTCGATTTCCTGCCTCATCGCGGCGCGGCGATCCAGTCGCTTCGCTTTCCGCAGCTGGCGCCCGAGACGCTGCTCGGAACGATTCCCCACGGCTTCTTCGATGCCATCGAGTACACGCCCGACTTCTACAGTGGTCACGTCGTCGCGGCCACCGAGACCGGCGTCAAGCGAACGAGTCTCGGCGCGACGCAGCTGCAGGTCGTGCCGAGTGCTTCGGGCGGGCTTCGCGTGACGCTGCTCGCGACGGTCGACACGCCGCTCGGCCCCTGGCAGACGCTCTACCGCGTGTATCGGACGCGGCCCCGTCTCGACGTCGTTCACGACCTCGCTTTCCATGATGCGCGCCTGGCGAGCCTGCGGCTCGGGATCTGCACCCTGCGTCCGGAAGGCTGGGATCGCAGCAGCTTGCGCTACGGCACGACGCACGGGGGACCCCAAGCCGAGTGGCGCGCACTCTCGCCGGGCGAACGGGTCGCGCATTCGGCGGCGGTCTCCTCGGGCGTCTCGGCGACCTCGTGTCTGGGGGCCACCGAAGGCTGGGTCGCTTTCGAGGACCATCATCACGGTCTCTTGATCCAGGGGGACCGCGACCAGGCGGCCGTC
Source organism: uncultured delta proteobacterium (assembly GCA_963698485.1). Classification (GTDB taxonomy): domain Bacteria; phylum Myxococcota_A; class UBA9160; order UBA9160; family UBA4427; genus UBA4427. The sequence continues at coordinate 386,376 of CAVORA010000029.1, forward strand.
GTTCCGATGCTCGATTTCGAGGACGTCGACGAGAGCTTCTTCTGCCGGATCTCGCATAGCGCCGCCGAGATCGACGAGACGCGCGCCAGCTTCCTGCGCGGACGCCGGCCCTTCGGCTTCTCGATCGAGGGTTACCTGGCGGGCGACGCGGGGCTGCTCACGCGAGCCCGACAGCGGCACGAGGGACTGGTCTATCGAACGGAGACGAATCTTGGAATCACGCGTGGTGTTTGAGAAGAATCTGGCGGCGATCCGCAAGCGCAGTCCGCGGCTCGCCGAGGCGCTGGCCGAGGCTTCGACCGACGGGGTCGAGGAGGTGGTCGGACCGCGCGGCGCGGTGGTCCTGCGCGAGCAGGGGGTGCTTCTCGGCTCCGCCTACGATCCCGCTCGCGAGGCGCTCCGCACCGCCGAGAAGATGGGTGAGGAGCCCTGCGACGTGATGGTCGCGATCGGCTTCGGTCTCGGCATGCAGTTCGCCGACTACTGCGAGCGCTTCCCGGGTACGCTGATCATCTACGAGCCCTCGCTGGCTCGGCTTCGCGCGGCGCTCGAACGCCTCTCGGTCGTGAACCTCTTCGCCAAGCATCGCGACCTCTATATCGCCACGGACCCGACCCAGCTGACGCAGCTGCTGAACGCTCGCTACGTCCCGGGCCTGCGGCTTCGCGTCTTTCCACACCCGGCCGTCCTGCGACTCGATCCCGGCATGGTCGCCGAGATCGTCGAGCGAACCCGGCAGGTCAAGGACGCGACCGACATCAAGACGCTGACCTCGATCGAGCAGCTGATGCCCTGGGCCTGGGTCACCGCGAAGAACGGCCGGCGCATCGCCGAGAGCCCGAGCCTGGCCGGTGTGCTCGGCGCCTTCTGCGGCAAGCCCGCGGTCGTGGTCGCGGCCGGACCCTCGCTCGACAAGCAGCTGCCGCTGCTGCGCGAGATGCAGGATCGGATCCTGATCATCGCGATCGGGCAGACCGTCAAGGCCCTGCGTCAGGCGGGCATCGAGCCGCATCTCGTCCACATGCTCGAGAGCAAGGACGTCTCCGATCAGCTCACCGACGCGGGCGATACGACGGAGCTGTGCGTCGCGCTCTCCGCCGACTGTCATCATGCGATCTACGACGTCCCCACCCGGGCCCGCTTCCTTGCCCCCTCTGCCGCCAGCGCCATGGCGAGCTGGCTGATGGACGCCACCGGTGACAAGGGGCTCACGATGGGAGGCGGCACCGTGGCGCAGGGCGCCGTCGGCATCGCGGCCGCGCTGGGCAGCAATCCGATCCTGCTGATCGGTCAGGATCTCGCCTTCACGGACGGCCGTGCCTACGCCAAGGGCACCGCCTACGACTTCGTCGAGGTCGCGGTGGGCGAGGGCGATGAGTGCGTCTTCAAGGGCTGGAAGAAGAAGGCCGAGCTCGTGGAGAGAGCCGATTTCCCTGCGCCCTCGGACGAAGTCAAGAAGGGACGCATGGTGTGGGTCGACGGCTGGCACGAGGGCGAGCGCGTGCAGACCTGGCGGGCCTACGCCTCGTTCCTCGAGCAGTACCGGGACATCGGCGCGCTTCTCGGCGCTGCGGGGATCGATCTGATCAACTGCACCGAAGGCGGCGCCCGCATTCCAGGCCTCCTGCACCAGACCTTTCGTGAGACCCTCGAGGCGGTGGCAGGCGAGTCCTTCGATGCCAGGGAGATCCTGCTCGCGGCGCATGATGCCGTGCCGCCGAAGACGCTCGAGGACTATTCGGAGGCTCTGCAGCGCTCGCGGAAGATCCTCGACCAGATCGAGCAGGCGGTGAGGAAGGCGCGTCGATTCGCGTCGAAGGCCCGCAGCCGCCTGCTCGCGGCCCGCAACGAGCAGCAGCAAACGGAGATCCTTCGCGGCCTGGCGCGCCATGAGAAGCGCATCAAGCGCCAGCTCGACCGGGTGCCGTGGCTCGATGCCCTGGTCCAGCCCGAGATCTACAACTCGATCGCCGCTGCACGCCGGACCGAGCGACTCGATCCGTCGCTGACGGATCTCGCGGACGAGTCGGAATACCTGTTCGCCGCGGCGGCCAATGGGGTCGGGCGCGCGCGCATGTGGCTCGACGAGTTCGAGGCCTCCTTCGCGCGCGACGCCTGGCAGCTGGACGACGCGCAGGCCGCCGGCGCGGCCCCGACAGGGGTGGGCGAAGGCATGGCGTCGGTGCGGTCGAATCCGTCGCCCGGGACCGTCGTCGGGGCGGCCCAGGCGATGCAGGGGGCGCCGCGCTGAAGGCGCGTCGGCCGCGGCTCTTCGCTCAGCGCAGCGAAGGCGAGGCGAATCCCCGGTGGCCAGGCGGCGCCTTGCGCTCGAGTCGTTGCTGGAGCGCGTCGAGGATGAGCTCGACGCCGCGACCGCCTTCGAGTGCGGCATGCGCGCGTCGGACGGCTTCGCGCTGGCCGGCGAGGTCCTCGATCGCCCGCTGGAAGCGTCTCGCGATGGTTCCGGGATCGAGGTCGATCGCGCAACCGAGGTAGCGGCCGATGCCGCTCGCTTCGAGCGCCCGGTTGGCTGCGATGTCGCGTTCGTGATGCGTGATCGAGGCGTGGGGTGTGGCATGCCAGGCGAGCTCGGTGAGGCTCGTTCCGAAGCCGACGACGGCGAAGCGGGCTCGCGCCATGCGCTCGGCGAAGCGTGCCGCCGGCAGCCCGCGCTCCACCTGCCAGCCCTCGCGCGCGAGTCGCCGGGCGATGGCGTCGCCGGGATCCTGGAAGGCCGGACCGAGCACGACCTCGAGCCGGCGGATGCCGTGCGCGGCGGACGACTCCCTGAGGACCCGTGCGAGGAGGGGCGCGATCTTCGGGGTGACGTGGTGGGGATCGGCGCCTCCCATCGAGAGCAGCAAGCCATCGCGATCCTCGCGGGCAACGGGCCGCGTCTCGCGATGGACCGCGGAGAGGATCGAATAGCGCGGACCCGCCCACACACGATCGGGATCGTCGTCGGCTCGGGGGGTGTGGTGCAGCCCGGGCAGGACCGTGAGCGGGGCTTCGCCGCGCACGCGCTCGTCGTCGATCGCGACCGCCAGCGAGTCGCCGCGGCGCAAGCGCGCGAGCCAGCTCCGCTTGTCGAAGGGGTGGTCGAGGATCGTCCAGTCGGCGGCGTCGGCGGCGTTCCAGGCCGTCCAGGTCTGCGGCGGCGAGAGCCCCGCGTCGATCGACCAGCATGCGCCAGCCGACGCGTCGCCTTCGAGGTAGGCGCGGACCAGGAGGCCGCGATCGCGCGCGGCCTCCGCGATCGCGCGGCTTCGCATCACGTGGCCGAGACCGTGCCGCGCGCCGCCGGCCAGGATGAAGTCGAGTCGCGGCGCCGCGCTCAAGCGAGGGGCGCCCAGTGATTTCGCAGATGACGCAGTGGGCGAAGCCCGTCCGAGGGATCTGCGCGCCACTCGCGCTCGGCGCCTTCGGTGCGGGTTGGGGCCTTGGCGCCGTCGCCCTCGGCCTCGAAGCCCGTTCGGACCGCGCGGATCGTCTCGGCCATGGCCTCGGGCAGCCAGCAATGACCGGACTCGAACTCGTCGCCCGCTCCTTCGAGGTCGAGATGGAACTCGATCATCCGCGTGGGGTGCGCGTGGATCGCGCGATGGATGACGCCGGGCGAGACCGTGTGATCCGACCATCCGGCTCGAATCGTGGCCTCGGGGAAGCGTTCGTCGAATGCGGCCAGCACATCGATCGCGCCGAGGTTGGCTTCGGCGGGCGGAGCCGGATAGCCCGAGACGCAATGCAGCAGGGTGAGCTCCCGCACGCCCGATGCGACCAGCACCTGCGCGGCGTGCGCGACCTCGTCGAGCGTGGCCATGCCCGTCGAGAGCACGACGGGCAGTCCGGTTCGGGCGGTGGCTCGCAGCAGATCGTCCCAGAGCAGCTCGTAGGAGGCGATCTTCAGGAAGTCGACGAAGGGGGCGAGGGCGTCGACGGCTTCCAGATAGAAGGGGGTGCAGCCGAAGGCGATTCGCCGCGCGCGACAGCGTTCGGCGATCGGAGCCAGGAAGCGCTCGGGCAGCTCCCAGCGACGGCGATCGCGATGCGCGTGGCTCTTCTCGAGGATCTCGGGTGCGAAGAGCTGGTCGATCCGGAAGAGCTGGAACTTCACCCCGTCGCAGCCGATCTCGGCCGCGCGGTCCACGAAACGCAGGGCGCGGTCGAGGTCCGTCTGATGGTTGCTCGAGACCTCCGCGACGAAGCGGACGCCGGGGGCGCTCTGTTCCGCTGCGGCGTTTCGGAATGAATCCACGGTTTGCAAGACGAAATCCCCTTTCGGGTCCAGCGCGGATCGGAAGCGACCCGCACGCATTCGCCCTGCCGATTTGCAATCGCCGTGCCTCTCCCAGGGCGGCTCGTGCGGACGCTAGGCGCGCTCTGCCCCTCGACCCGGCACGCATCGGGCCAGCCATCTCAGACGACGGTCGTTGGCACATCGATTGCTCCTCTCTGGTCGGGCGGTGTGGCGTCGAGAGGCGACGACATAGGCACGGGCTCGATCTTGCCCGCGGCCGCGAGGACACCCCGAAGCGACTCGAGGAGAGCAACATGGATCTGATCTTGAACGGCGAGCCGAGGAAGCTCGATGTCTCGGAGTGTGCGAATTTCGCCGAGCTCATCGCGGCCGCAGAGCAGATCGAGAGCGCGCAGTCCGAATGCGTCGTGGTGGCGATCGAGGTGGACGGCGAGGCGCTCAGCCCGGAAGAGCTCGCCGAGCTCGAGACGCGATCGCTCGAGGGGGTGCGATGCGTGTCGATCGAACGTCGACCGACGCGCGAGGTCGCTCGATCGGTCCTGGCGCAGGGCGCAGACTATACCGGGCAGATCACGGTGGCGATCGCGCAGACCGTCGATCACTACCGCTCGTCGCGCAGCGATCTCGCCAACGCACTGCTCGCGGACGTGATCGATTCGATGACCGTGCTGACGGGCATCACCTATTCGGTCTCGAGCGTGCTGGCGGAGGAGGCGCAGGTCCTCGCCGACCTGCAGGGAGAGATCTATCCCTGGCTGGAGGAGCTCATGCAGGCGCAGACGGAGAAGGATCCGATCCGCATCGCGGATGCGCTCGAGTACGAGGTGGCGCCCCGGATCGAGGATTGGGGTGTGAAGATGCGCGGGCTGAGCGCTGCGTCGGGGGCCGAGGAGGGCGCGAGGCGCTCCGGAGGAGACTCCGCCTCGAACTGATTTCGAGTTGAAATGCGGCCGATCGGGGCCTCATCCGGGCTCATGGATCGGTCGATATCGAAGGCGACCAAAGCCTCGTGCCTGGGAGATCGGCCATGGAGACGTCACTGCTCGGACGCGCCACCTTCGGTGGACTCGCCAGTGGGTTCGACACGAACGCGTTGCTCGAAGGGTTGCTGAACGCAGAGCGGCAGCCGCTGCTGCGCATCCAGTCGCGGCGCTCGGAGATCGATTCGCAGCGCGGCCTGATGCGTCAGCTGAACACCAAGCTCCTCGATCTCCGCAAGGCGGCGCAGGCGCTCGACAATCGCAATACGGCGGGCACGGACGCGTCGACCGAGGAAGAGTTCCTGCGCTACGCGGGCTCGAGCTCGAACGAGGACATCGTGACCGTGACGGCGGGGATCGGCGCCTCGCCGGGCGATATCGACGTCGTCGTGAACCGGCTCGCAACGGGATCGCGGGAGTTCTCGACGGTCTTCGCGAGTGATACGGAACGCGATGCGCTCACGAGCGGACAATCCTTCACGATCGAGCTGCCCAACGCCGACCCGGATGCGGTGCCAGAGATCGAGGCCACCTCGATCACCGTCGAGGCCGGGGCCGAGGGCCTCTCGCTCCAGGACATTCGCGACCAGATCAACACGTCGGCGGACAACGGCGGCACGGTGCGTGCCGACATCCTGAAGATCGACGATGGCCAGTTCCGGCTCGTGCTGACCTCGACCGGCACGGGAGACTCGAATCAGCTCGCGATCACCGGTGACCTCGCGCTCGCCGCGGACGATCCCGGAGAAGAGAACGCCGCAAGCTTCCGGCAGACCGCCGAGAACGCCGTCCTGACGGTCTTTGGACAGGAGATCTCTCGCGAGACCAACCTGATCGACGACGTCCTGCCGGGCGTGACGCTGAAGCTCGAGGCGCTGTCGGATCTCGTCGACGAGGACGAGGTCGATCCGGGCGTCGACTCGGCGCGGCTGTCCGAGACCGTCACCATCGAAGCGGACATCGACGAGATCGCAAAGCAGCTCGACATCTTCGTGAAGGCCTACAACGACGTCATGTCCTTCATCGACGGCCAGTTCCGCTACGACGACGTGTCGAAGCGATCGGGTCCGCTCGCGGGTGACCTGACGCTGCGGCAGGTGCAGTCCCAGCTGCGGGACATCGTGAGCGATGGCTATGCGTTCACGCAGAATCCGAACAATCCCTTCGCGCCCTCGAGCGACGGCGCGTCCGGCGGTGCGATCTCGAATATCGGCATCGAGATCCAGGGCGGCGGTCGGCTGCGGGTCAACAAGGAGACGCTCGAAGAAGCGCTCGCGCTCGATCCGCGATCGGTGCGCGAGTTCCTGTCGGGCCGGGTCGGGCCGAATCCGGATACGGAGGTGGGCGGCGACGTCTGGGAGGAGGGCTTCGCGACGCGGATTGCGAATTCGCTGGAGCGCGTCGTCCGCTCGGGCGATGGCACCCTGGCGAGTCGCGACAAGGCCTTCGAGTCGCGCATCCGCGACTTCGACGACTCGATCGAGCGCTTCGAACGCCGGCTCGGCCAGCGCGAAGAGACGCTGGTCCAGCGCTTCGCGGAGCTCGAGCGCATCGTGGCCGGACTGCAGGGACAACAGGGCTTCCTGACGAGTCTCGGCTAGATGACGCCCGATCCGACGACGCTCGACGATGCGGCGAACGGCGTCCTCGAGGCGGCGCTGGGCGAGCTGCTGGTCGCGACCGAGGCGCTGTACGAGGCGCTCTCGCTCGATCGCGTCGCCACGGAGGCCGAGCCTGACGAGCTGTTGGCCGCCTATCACGAACGCGAGCGGAGCTTCGAGCGACTTCGCACGACCCCGCGCCCGGCTGGCTGGCGGCCGAGTGCGGTCGCGCGGGCCTGCCTCGAACGGATTCGTGAGCTCGACGGCGAGATGCTCGCGCTCGGCGAAGCCAGCGCTACGGCGCTGCGCGGCGAGCGTCATGGGCTGCAGCGTCGACGCCAGGCAATCCACTCGCAGCTCTCCGGAGAGCGCGAGCAGCCGCGCCTGATTACTGTGAAGGCCTGAGTCTTCCGGCCCCCGTTTCCGCTCAAGTCGGAGTTTTCGAGCGTCGATGGACAGCCTAATGAGCGAGCCCGCGCGACCGATTCGCGCCGCGCACACAGCTCGAGGTCGAGCATGTCCGAGGAAGCAGGAGAGTCGACGACGGCGGGATCGGGCGGTGGCTCGGCGATGATCGTCGTCGTCGATCCGGATCCGATCTCACGCAGCCGAGCGGAGGACCTCGAAGACGATCTCGATCGTCAGGTGATCGCGATGGACTCGGTCGACTTCGATCCCGACGCGACCGAAGAGGTGATCGAGGCGGCGGTCTATATCGTGGGCTGGGAGCTCGGGATCCGCTGCGGCGCGGACCTGCTCGAGCAGATTCGACGCGATCCGCGCCTGGCCGACAAGCCGATCCTGGTGGCCTTCGACGCGCCGACCCCGGCCAAGGTGCGCACGGCCCTGGCGCTCGGTGCAGACGGGGTCTGCATGAAGCCCTACGATGGCGCCGAGATCGAGGCGCTGCTGTCGAAAGTCGAGTCGGCTGCGAGCGAGCGAGCCGCCTGACGCGGGCGCGGCGTCCCCTGCTGCCCCGGCCGCGGGACCAGGGAGCCGAAAGCGGCCGAGCCGGGTGAATCGACCGGCCGGACCTTTCGATTCGCGATCGACCCTCCCAGTCTGAAATCCGTTGTCACTCAGGAAGCGCCTCGCGTGCACTCGGGATGGCATCCATCTTGCGTTGCCTCTGCCTGGTCGACTCGGCTCCGAGTCGCGGGAGAGACTCATCCGATGTGGCGGCGTGATCGTGACAACGAAGGAGGTACGCAGGCCTCGCGTGCGGCGGCGTTCGAAGCCAGCTGTCGGCGCGCCTATTTTCGCGTCTCGGGAATGCTGCCGATCCGGCTTCACGCGGTGGAGCCCGCGGACCTCGAGGCGGAGATCTTCGACCTCGCGATGCCGGACCCACTGCTGCAACCGATCGGCGAGGAGGGCGAGGTCGACTCGCCCTTGATGGAGCGGCTGCGTCGTCTCGAGGAGAAGCTCGATCTGCTGCTCGGGGAGGCCCGGGTCGAGATCCCGCGGCCTCTGTCGGGTCGCGATCGCAAGTCGGTGGTCTTTTCGGGCGCGGGGCTCGCGCTCGACGTTCCCTGGAGCTTCCGGCGCGGCGACTATTTCAAGGTCGAGGTACTGCTTCCACCACCCTATTCGCGGCTGATTCGATGCCTTGCGGAGGCCGTCGAGGATGCGCCGCGATCCGTGGGCGAGGGGGGCCTGCGGCTCTTGCCGTTGGCGATTCGTCACATGGAGGACGAAGAGCGCGACGCGCTCGTCGCCTACAGCTACGACCTGCAGCGCGCCGCGCTTCGCGCGCGCGGTCCGCGGGAGATCTCGGCTTGAGGTCCTCGATGGTGTTTCGCGCAGCCTGTCTGATCCTGGCGCTGCTGGTCGCATCGCCTTCCGAGGCGGCCGAGATCCGCAAGGTGCTTCCGCCCAGCCCCCACGACATCCTGAAGACGCGTGATCTCGAGACGCCCGTGATGGACGCCGTCGGGCTTTGCGTGCCCGATGGTCTGGATCCTGCGCTCGACCCGATCCTCGAGCAGGCGACGGCCGGGGAATGGAGCGAGGCGCGTCGGATGCTGGCCGACTGGGCGGGCGGACTCGATCGTCCGGATGCGGGCCTCATCGTGCTCGAGAGTCTGCTCGTAGCGCGCAACGAAGAGACCCGGAAGCGAAGGCTCGAGGTCGAAGACCGGCTTCGCTCGCTGCTCCGAGACGACGGCCTGCGGGCGCATCGCCTGTGCCTTCGTCTGGAGCTCGCTCGGCTCTTGATGCTGCTCGATCGCGAGTCCGAGGCCTCCGCGCAGCTCACCCTGGCGGCGCGCGTGCTCGAGGATCAGGGGACGCCGAGTCCGCACGAAGAGGAGATCGCCTTCGGCCGGGCCGAGATCCTCTATCGAACCGGTCGTCGCTTCGAGGCGCATCTCGCCTATCGCAAGCTCGCGCAGTCGAAGAACGCGCGCCTCGCGCTGGCCGCGCGGCTTCGACTGACCGACCTCTCCTTCGACGCAGGCAAGGCCGAGGAGGTCACGAAGGAATACGAGGCGATCCTGCCGCGTGCGGAGGCGATCGGTGCCTCCTTGTCGGGGTGGGCGCTGCGCGCCGCCGAGGCGGCCATCGACGCGGGGCTGGCGAGTCGTGGGCTGCGCTGGATCGAGCAGTTTCTCGAGTCGGGTCCGAGCCGGGATTCCCGGGATGTCGCGGAGATTCGTCTGGCCGATCTCGACGTGGCCTTCGACGATCCGCTGCGCGCGCGCAAACGCCTGGCGAAGGTCAGCGGACGGCGGCGCGGCGACGCGATCGGGGCACTCGCCGCGGTGCGGGCCATCGATCTCGGCGTCTCCGCGGGCTCTGCGGAACAGCGCGTGGAGGTTCTGCTGCGCGCGCTCCGGGAGCAGCGGCGCGGCGTGCGGCGCTATGCGCTGGGCGTCCTGATGAAGGAGCTCGCGCATCGCGATCAGCTCGACGGCGCTCTCGCCGTCGCGACCCGCCTGGCCTACGAAGGCGTCGATCCGGTCGTCACGCCCGACTACGAGCGCCTGCTCGCGACGCTGCTCGAACGAGTGGTCGCGGAGCGGCGGGACAAGGGCGACTGTCAGTCGCTGATCCGCGCGCTCGGCGGGCGCTACGGGATCCTGATCGAACGGGCCAGCGATCCCGAGGCCTTCGTCGAGGTCGGTCTGTGCTTCGAGGAGATGGAGCTGCCCTGGCTGGCCGCGACGCTCTACCGCACGATCACGCGCCGCTTCGGCGCGCTCGGCGCCGAGGAGGTCGCGCTTCCGCTGGCGCGATCGTCGATCGAGATCGGAGAGGTCGCACTCGCGCGGCGGGTCGCGACGGCCGCACTCGAGCAGGGCAGCCCGGACGTGAACGCCTGGAAAGCGATCGTGGCCGAGGCCGATTTCGTCGAGGGCCGAAAACGACCGGCGGCGCGGGGCCTGAAGGAGGTGCTCGACGCCCCCGAGATGAGTTCGCATCGAGGCAAGCTGATCCAGATGCTGGCGCGCTTGATCGAGCCGGGTGAAGGTCTCGAGAACGCCCGCTTCATCGCCGATCGGGTCCCCGCCTGGCTCGCCGAGACGGACGTTCCACCGGGCGCACGTGCTGCGATGCTCGAAGCGGTGATGCTCGCTGCCCACGAGCTTCGCCACGCGGGTCGGAGCGATGCGTCGTCGTCGCTCTACCGCACGATCGACCTTCACGCGGAGGCGGGCGCGCTGCGATCTTCGGCGCGTTTCTGGCTCGGGCTGGCGCGCGAACCGGACGCGCGAGGCGAAGAAGCATGGGGACCTTCTCCGGGGATCACGCTCGGCTCGCCCTGGGCACGGGTGGCGCTCTTCGAAGAGCATTTCGAATCCCTGGCGGCGTCGTACGGAGCTTCGGAGGGGGCCGCGCGTCGATGATCGGGGACGAGAGCAGCGCGCAGTCGGGGACGAGCTCGAGCGGGGCGCCCACGCGCCCGGCCGTGCGGGAGACACTGACCCGGGTCCTCGCTCGCGAGGGGCGGAGCACGCTGGCTCGCGTCGAGCTGGCAGCGAGCGAGCTCGCGCGCTTCGAAGCGAGCCCGGCCGTCGCCGAGCGGCTCGACACGATTCGCTCGGCGGTCAGCGAGATCGACGCCATGTTAGGCAAGATCGACCTGCTCGCGGGGCCGCCGAAGAGCGACCTCTGGCCGGCCGTCGAGGTCGAGCCCGTCTGGCGACGAGTGCTCGCGCGTCTGTCCCCGACCCTGTGCGCGCGCGGCATCGAAGCGCGACTCGCGACGACGGCGGGCAGGGCGCGGGTGGCGCTGCCCGAGGCGACCCTCGAGGCGATCTTCTGCGCCTACGTCCGGCTCCTGCTGCCGGCGGTCGCGCGATCGGGCCGACTGGTGATCGAGATCGCGGCGACGGACGGCACGGTCCGGGTTGCCCGGGCGGGCGATCTCCCCGTTGCCGGGCACCTCGACCTCGATCCGGATGAACGAAGCGGACTTCCGGAACGGGCCGGTGACGAGGCGCTCGTCGAGTTCGAGGTCCTGCTCGCAGAGTGGGGCGGCGCATTGGCCCGGGCGCGCGCACAGCCCGGGATGAAGGCCGATGACACGGCCGGCGACGGGGCGGAAGACGGATCATCGGGCCGCTGGGTCTTCTGGCTTCCGGAGGCCGGATCCGATGTCTGAGACGATTCGCGTGACGCTGATCGAGGCGCATGCCGGGCTTCGTTCGGATCTCACCCGTGCGCTCACGGGATCGGGGTTTCGCGTGGCGGCGCATGCGAAGGTGCCGGCCGACCGGTCCCAGCTCGAGCGGCCGTCGGGCGTTCGGGTGCTCGACGTGGCGGCGTCAGGGGTCCTCGAATGGCTGACGCAGCCCGCGGATCTCTCACGCACCATCCTGCTCGTCTCGGAGTCGACGCTCGCAGCGGGAAGGCTGCCGGCGCGCAGCGCCGAGTGCGAGCTGCTGGCGAAGCCCTTCGACTATCGAGCGCTCGAGTCGAGGATCCTGAAGGCGGCCGCGCTCCTGACCTCTCGCGCCGCACGCCGGCGGGATCCGCTGCTCGAGACCGCCGACCCCGAGCTCGCATCGTGCTTCGATCGGGCGCGGCGTCTGGCGCGAAAGCCGGTGTCGATCTGCATCGAGGGAGAGCTCGGAACCGGTCGGCGCGCCCTGGCCGAGGCGATCCACGAATGGAGCGATCGGGCTTCCCATGACTTCGAGGTGCTCGAGCGTTCGATGCTCGAGGGGCTCGATGCCGAGGCGAACCTGCTCGCCGCCGTGGCGCGTGTCGGGGAGGGGACGATCGTCGTGGCGGATCCCGGCGAGCTTCCGCATGCGAGCCAGCGCTGCCTGATGTCGGTCTTGCGGCGGCTCGACCGTGAGGAGGGTCCGCGCTGGCTGTCTCTGTCGTCGGGCTCGCTCGAGCAGGCGGCGGCGGAGGGGCGGCTCGCGCCCGAGCTGCATTATCGGCTGGAGGACGCCCGACTCGTCTGCCGGCGCTGCGCGATCGGCCTCTGGACCAGCTGGAGATCTGTCGCGCGATCGCGCGGCGCCTCGCGCGCGAGCTCGGGGAACGACCGCCCGAGATCGACGCGAAGATCGTCGCGTGTATCGCCCGCGACGGCTTTCGCGGCAATCGACTCGGCCTCGAGAGCCGGCTCCGCAACGCGCTGATCCGGTCGGCCGCGGGCGAGGGCGAGCTCGCGGAGGTCCTCGACGGGGAGTCGGGGAAGGGCTTCGGAATCGGTATCCCGGCAGGCGATGCCCTCGGTGCATCTGAAGACCCTCGAGCGCGACGCCATCGTGCGCGCCCTGGGTCATCGAGATGGCAACCGCACCCGGGCTTCCGAAGACCTCGGGATCAACGTGCGGACCCTTCGCAACAAGATCCGCGAGTACGGCCTGCGCTAGCCGTGGCCGCCACCCGGAAGAATCTGCCGGGTGCCCATCCCTGGATCGTTTCATTCTGAAGCTCTTTGCAAGGCGTGGGCTTCGCGACTGCAAGGCGCGCCGCAAGCCTTCCTCCAGCGGGGCGCCCAGAGGGCGGTTTCGCTCCTGGCACGCCGCTTGCTCTACCTGGTGCGCACGAGAAGACCGTCAGCGGGCAGAGCGAGCGACTCGGACTGCAACGCGCGGGCCTCACGAGGGGGAACAAGATGCCGAGTATCGGACCGGACGCGATCGAGGCGCTCCAGGGCGCGATGCGATTCCGGGTGGCGCGCGAGTCGGTGTTGGCCGCGAATATCGCCAACGCGGATACACCGGGATATCGCAGACGCGACCTCTCCTTCGAGGGCGTTCTGGCAGATCAGACCGCTCGCATGACCAGCACCGATCCGCGCCATTTTTCCGCGCGTGCAAATGATCCCGAGCATGCCCGCGTCGAGCTCGGCCCTCGCGGCACGCGGCCGGACGGAAACGGCGTGAACCTCGATGAAGAGCTGGTGAACGCCCATCGAAACGCCGGCGCCTTCATCGACCAGGCGAACGTGCTGGCCCGGGTCTCGGCGCTGGTGAGGATGGCCATCGGCCAGAGCTGACCCTGACCTTTCGACGGGTCGCGCTCGATGCGACCCGATCTCCCCGCAAGCCAAGGAACCCGAAGCATGGACTTCAGTGACATCAACGACATCGCAACGTCCGGCCTGCGCGCCCAGCGCACCCGCATGACCGTGACCGCGAGCAACATCGCCAACGCCCAGACGACGCGCACCGCTGAGGGCGGACCCTATCGTCGCCGTGACCCGGTCTTCGAGGCCGAGCGCGTGGGCTCACCCTTCGCCAGCACCCTCGAGCGCAAGCTGCGGGCGGTGGCGGTGTCGCGCATCCAGAAGGACGAGCGGGAGCCGGTCACGCGTTACCTGCCGCATCATCCGGATGCCGGCGAGGATGGCTACGTCGCGTTCCCGAACGTCAACCTGATCGAGGAGCAGGCGAATCTCGTGAGCTCGAGCCGGAGCTTCCAGGCGAATCTCCTGGTGATGCAGAAGGTGCGCGGCATGGCCGAAGCCCTGATGCGGATCGGGCAGTAGCGATGGAGCAGGTGCTCGTCGAAAGGCTGCGTGAGCTGACTCCGAGCCTCGATCGGGAGATCGGGGTCGGGGCAGGGAAGCCCGGCGCCGGGAGTCGATTCTCCGAGCTGATGTCGGGTCTGATCACCGAGGTCAACGAGAAACAGAATCTCGCCGAGAGCAATGCCGCTGGTCTCGCCAAGGGCGAGGTCGGCATCATGGATGCCGTCGTCTCGCTCAACGAAGCCGATCTCTCCCTGCGCATGATGATGCAGATCAGGGACCGCGCGCTCGATGCCTATCAACGCATCCTGCGGACGATCTGAGGTAGACCGTGCCCGAATGGCAGAAGAATCTGATCCGACAATTCGGCGCGCTCGATCCCGTGCGCAAGGCCACGCTCGTCGCGACGGCGGCGGGGTCGCTGGCCTTCTTCCTGTGGCTCTCGATGGGCGCGCGGTCCGAGGACTACCGCCTGCTCTTTCGCGGACTCGAGGATGCGGAGGTCGCGCAGGTCGTGGACGCGCTGACGGCCGAACGCATCGACTATCACTTCGCCGAAGGCGGTAGCGCCATCGAAGTGCCGGGCTCGAAGGTTCACGAGGCGCGCATGCGCCTGGCGAGTCGCGGATTGCCGAGTGGCTCCTCGCCGGGCTTCGAGATCTTCGACCAGGGCAGCTTCGGCGTCACCGACTTCGTCCAGAAGGTGAACTACAACCGTGCGCTGCAGGGCGAGCTCGCGCGCTCGATCGAGCAGGTCGAAGGCGTCGAGAAGGCGCGGGTCCAGCTCGCGATTCCCAAGCGAAAGACCCTGCTTCGCAAGGACGAGCGACGGGCCTCGGCGTCCGTCGTGACGCGCCTGCGTGCCGGCTGGGACCTCGAGCCCGCGCAGGTCCGCGGCATCGTCCACCTGGTCGCGTCGAGCGTCGAAGGTCTCGACGTCGCGCAGGTCACGCTGGTCGACAACCGCGGTCGGTTGCTCGCGCCTCAAGCCGACATGGACCTCGGCGGCAACGGATCAGGCCCCTCGTTAGGCGCTTCGCGTCGGGTCGAGAAGGAGCTCGAGGGCCAGATCGAATCGATCCTCGGGCGCACCGTCGGTCTCGGACGCGTGGTCGCAAAGGTGAGCGCCGAGCTCGACTGGACCCAGACCGAGAAGACCGAGGAGATCTTCGATCCCGACTCGCAGGTCGCCCGGAGTACCCAGCGCGACAGCGAGACGGCGAATGACTCCTCCGGCGAAGGGGGGGTCGCGGGCATCGTCGCCAACTCGCCCGACGTGGCACCCGCCGCCGGTGCGATCGCCAGCGGCAGCAGCTCCGAGCGTGTCTCCGAGACCGTCAACTACGAGATCAGCAAGGTCGTCAGCCGGCACATCCTTCCGACCGGTCGCATCCAGCGCCTGTCGGTCGCGGTGCTGGTCGACGGCAAGCCCCTCGCGCCCGGTGGCGAGGGCGAGAACGCGGATTCCGAGCAGGAGGGCGGCGGCGCTCCGTTCACGCCGTGGTCGGCGAGCGAGCTCGAGGAGTTCGAGGAGCTGGCCAAACGCGCGGTGGGATTCTCCAGTGAACGCGGCGACGAGATCAGCGTGATCAATGCGCCCTTCATGGCCATCGACACCGACGATGGCAGCGGCGGGGGCCTGACCCCCGACCTGCTGGTGCTGCTGGCTTCGCTGCTTCGTGGCCTGGCCTTCCTGATCGGGCTGATCCTGTTCTCGAAGTTCTTCATCCGCCCACTCGCTGCGGCGGTCGGGGGGAGCGACAACGCCGCGATCGATGATCTGCGCCTCGAGCTCAGTCAGCGGCTTGCGCAGGTGGAGTCGGATTCCGGCGTGGCGCTCGGCGCCGAGGAGCTCGCGGGCGGCAAGGGCTTCTCGGACATGGAGATTCCCGGCCTGATGGCAGAGAGCGACGAGATGACGTTGCAGCAGCAGGTCGATCGACTGGCCCAGCTCCGCAGCGAGGACTCGGTTCGGACGATTCGCGGCTGGATGGCGGCGGGAGGCTGAGGATTGGCCCAGAAACATCTTCAGTATGAGTTCCTGAACGGCGTCGAGAAGGCGGCCATCTTGATGATGGCGCTCACGCCCTCGCGCGTTCAGGAGCTGATGGCGCGACTCGAGGACGAAGAGGTCGAGCGGATCCTGGCGTCGGTCTCGCGCTTCGAGATCGTGCCGTCGTCGACCCTCGAGAAGGTCCTGCTCGAGTTCCAGGAGGCGATCGGGAAGCACGAGATCTCGATCCAGGGCGGGCGTGATCAGGCGATGGCCTTGATCTCGGGCTCCATCGACGACGAGCGCGCGACGCGCCTGATGGAGAAGCTCGGTCGCGACGAGAAACGCATCGACTGGACGCTGCGCGACTACTCGCCGGAGTTCATCGCCGATCAGCTCTCCGCGGAGCATCCGCAGTCGATCGCCTTGATCCTGGCTCAGCTGCCTTCGGAGCGCGGCGCCGCAGTCGTGGCGCATCTCAGCGATGACGTTCGGGCCGAAGTGATGCTGCGAGTGGCCAATCTCGAGACCGTGTCGAGCAACGTCGTCCACGATCTCGAGGACGAGATCGCGATCATGTTCCGCCGCAAGGTCGGGGCGCCGACGCCGCTCGGTGGCACCGAGGTCGCGGCGAAGCTCCTGAACGGTGTCCCCAAGGCGGACGGCCAGCTGATCCTCGACAAGATGGATACGCGCGACCCCGACATCGCGGCCGATATCCGCAAGCAGATGCTGACCTTCAACGATCTCGAATCGATCGACAAGCGCGGCTTCCAGGCGCTGCTGCGCGAGATCCCCACCGAAGATCTCGTGATCGCACTCAAGACCGCCAGCGACGAGATGAAGGAGAAGGTCTTCTCGAACGTGTCCTCGCGAGCGGCGGATCAGATCAAGGAAGAATCGGAGCTGCTGCCGCCGATGCGGCTGTCCGAGATCGAGCAGATCCAGCGGCAGATCGTCGACGTGGCGCGTCGCCTCGAGGAAGAGGGCGTGCTGTCGATCGACGCGGGTGGCGGAGGCGACGATGTCCTCGTTTAGACCCGACTTCGAGCCGCAGGCCTACGACTTCGCCCCACTTCGCTTCCGGTCGATCGAGAGCGAGGCGTTCGCCGCAACCGAGCTGCCCCGGCCGTCGGAGTCCGCGTCGGAGTCGCCGGAGCCCGAGCCGGTGGCCGAGCTTTTCTCCGCGGAGGAGCTGGCCGCGCGGGAGCAGGCCGCCTTCGAGCGCGGCGCCGAGAGCGCGGCCGTCGACGCGGCGCGGGTGGAGGCCGCCTATCGCGTGCTCGAGGAGGCGGGCACGGCGCTGCGCGTGGCCGCCGCGACGGAGCCCT
Source organism: uncultured delta proteobacterium (assembly GCA_963698485.1). Taxonomy (GTDB): domain Bacteria; phylum Myxococcota_A; class UBA9160; order UBA9160; family UBA4427; genus UBA4427. The sequence goes on from CAVORA010000029.1 coordinate 403,476, forward strand.
CGATCAACCGCGAAAAGATTCTCGAGCTGGCCGCCTTGATCGCGACGCGCTGGGTCGGCGCCGAGCTGCGCGACGACGCGGATCGGTTGGCGCAGGTCCTCGATCGCGCCTTCGAGGCGGCGGGACCGGCCGTGGCCGCGCGACTCTGGCTGCACGCCGAAGATCGTGACCGGCTGCTCGCGCGAGAAGACGGTCACCTGGCGGAATGGGCCGCGTCGCGAAACGTGGAGCTGGTGACGGAGGAGGCGCTCGCGCGCGGTGAGTTCCGGATCGAGATGCCGCGGTCGATCGTCGACGGTCGATTCGAAACCATCCGGCAACGCCTCGAAGAGGCCCTCGGTCAGGCGCTCGCGGCACCGCGGCCAGGGACGACGGAATGAGCGCGCCGCTGCTCGATCAGGCCTTCTTCGAGCTGGCCTCCGACCTGGTCGCGAGCTGGTCGCCGATCGCGATCGACGGCCGCGTTCGAGCCGTGGTCGGCCTGCTCGTCGAGGCCGAAGGCCTGTCGGCGCCGATCGGGTCCTTCTGTGAGATCGAGGCCGAGGACGGGGTCGTCGGCGCGGAGGTCGTGGGCTTTCGCGAGGACACGACGCTGCTGATGCCGCTCGGCGGCCTTCACGGCACACGATCGGGCGTCCCGGTCCGCCTGCGCGCCGGGGCCGACCGCGTGCCGGTCGGTCAGGCCTGTCTGGGACGCGTGCTCGACGGAACGGGAAATCCGATCGACGGCAAGGGGCCGCTGGCTGCCGCCGCGCATCGCCCGATCGAATGCGCTCCGGTCGGGGCCGTGACTCGCGCGCGCATCGAACGACCGCTCGATCTGGGCCTGCGAGCGCTGAATACCTTCGCGACGGTCGGCGAGGGGATGCGCATGGGCATCTTCGCCGGGTCCGGCGTCGGCAAGTCGACGCTGCTCGGGCAGCTGGCGAGTCAGGCCGAGATCGACGTCGCCGTGATCGCGCTGATCGGCGAGCGCCGACGCGAGGTACGCGAGTTCATCGAGCGCGACCTCGGCGCCGCTCTCGAACGATCGGTGGTCGTGGTATCGACCAGCGACGAATCGGCGCCGATGCGCGTGCGGGCGGCTCGCTCGGCGACCGCGATCGCCGAGGGATTTCGCGACGAAGGCCGGCGCGTGCTGCTGATGATGGATTCACTGACCCGGTTCTGCACGGCGCAGCGCGAGATCGGCCTCGCGGCGGGCGAGCCGCCGACGACTCGCGGCTACACGCCTTCGGTCTGGAGCGAGCTGCCCAAGCTCCTCGAACGCGCCGGGACGACGGCGGGCTCGGGCAGCATCACGGGCCTGTACACCGTGCTGGTCGAGGGCGACGACATGAACGAGCCCGTGGCGGACGCCGCGCGCTCGCTGCTCGACGGCCACATCGAGCTCTCGCGAAAGATCGCGGAGCGCGGTCGCTTTCCGGCCATCGACGTGCTCGCGAGTCTGTCGCGCGTGATGCCCGACGTGACCACACCGGAGCACCGAGCCATCGCCCTCGATGCGCGTCGGATGCTCTCGACCTATCGCGAGGCCGAGGACCTGATCTCGGTCGGGGCCTACCAGGAGGGAGCGGATCCCGCGATCGATCGCGCCCGCAAGCTCGAGCCCCTGATCCAGCGTTTCCTCTCCCAGCCCCGCGGTGATGTCAGTCGACTCGACGCCGGGCTGGAGATCCTCCGCAAGCTGCTGCGGGAGGGCGCGTCATGAAGCGCTTCGTCTTCCGTCTCGAGAGCGTGCTGCGACTGCGCCAGTTCGAGCTGGACAAGGCCCGGGTGATCCTGGCGGGCGTCGAGCGCGAGCGCCGCGCGCGCAAGGAGCGTCTCGATGCAGCGACCGCGCGAGCTGCGCGCGGTCGCGCCCTGCTCGATCAGGACATGCAGCAGGGCGCCGACGGCGAACGGCTCGGCCTGCGGGCAATGGGTGAGATGTTGGGCCGGTCCGAGGTCGCGCGCGCCAGGCGCGGGCTGACCGAGTTCGAGCCCGTGGTCGAGATGGCGCGGGCCGACTTGCGCTCCGCGCTGACACGCGTCCGAAGCCTCGAGCGTCTTCGGGAGAAGCAGGAGGAGGCTCATCGCCAGCGTGGACTGGCGCTCGAGCAGGCCCAGCTCGAGGAGATCACGATGCTTCGACTGGCGCGTGAGAAGGCGGCTCGACCGGGCTCGGGACGGGAGGGCCGACCATGAGGCGCCGTCTGCCGGGAATCGCTCTGTCGATCGTGCTGCTGTGCGGGCTTGCGGGAAGCTTCCGCGTCCAGGCGCAGGGCGCCGACGTGGAGGGGGACCCGGGTTCGCAGGAAATGCCGGACCAGGCGCGATCGCTGCGCGATGACGGAGGGGGGCCGGACCTGCTTCGGGCCCCGGGTCTGTCGAAGGGCGTCGATTCGATCATCGCCGAGATTCGCAAGCGCGAGGTCGACCTGGCCTTGCGAGAGCAGCGCGTGGCCGAGCGCGAGCGCTCGGTGGTCGAGCTGGAAGCGATGATCGAGACGCGCTCGATGGAGCTCGACCGGATTCGCCAGGAGATCGAAGACCGCATCGCCGAGTGGACCTCGCAGGGACAGGATCGGGTCGGTCAGCTCGCGAACGTGTACTCGTCGATGCCGCCGGACAAGGCGGGCGAGCTGCTCGGTCGCCTCGACCTCGATCTCGCCGTGTCGGTGCTGCGGGGCATGAAGAAGAAGAGCTCGGCGGGCGTGTTGGCGGCGATGAAGCCGGATCGCGCCCTGCTGGTGAGTCGTCGCCTCTTGAAGCCGCTCGATCCCAGAACGGATCCGCCGGCCGCAAAGCGTCCTTGAAGATGAGCGACCCGAAGCGAATGCAGGGGGGAGAGATCAAATGAATGTCGATCTGCTGAGTGCACTCGAGGCGCGCGCCGCCGAAGAGCCGACGCGCGAATCGGTCGCGAGCGAGAACGAGTTTCCGAGCGTGCTGCGGGCTTCGATGGAGCGCGAGGACGCCGCCGAGGCACGTTCGCAGCAAGCTCCCTCGCAGGACGAGCCCGCGGCGGGAGAGGCTGGTCCTCGCGAGGAGCCGCCGAGCGAAAGGCGCCCCGACCTGGAGCGCGCAGTCGCGATGCCGGAGCCGACGGAGCTGGAGCCCGACGAGGAGTCCGCGAGCGAGGCGGCCTGGCTAGCCGCGGAGACCGAAGCCGCGGAGAGCCAGGAGAGGTCGAGCAGCGAGGCGGCCTCCCTCGGTGGGGCGCTCTCGAGCGTGGGGGTCGTCGCGGATCGCGTGCGGGCGTCGACCGATGCTTCGGCGGTCGCGCCCGTCGAGGGGCGACCGTCCGAGCTGGCTGCCGAGACGCCCAGCCAGGCGAAGCCGGGCCCGTCGGCCGCCGACCAGCCCAACCCGGCCGACGCGCGCGGCGTGCCCTCGCCACCCCTCGCTGACAGCGAGGCCGATCTGGCGCGTCAGACCGTCGAGGCAGCGCGCCGTCAGGCGGAGCCCGCGTCCCGTGCGCCGGCGGCCGAGCCCTCTTCGTCGGTCGTCGCCAGCGAGACCGTCGCGGCGGGCGCCGCAGAGCCCGCGGTCGCACGCGTCGCCGAGTCGCCACTTCGGCGCGAGGCGTTGGCGCCGGTCGAACGGACATCGAGCGAGGGAGCGATCCTCGAAGGCCGGGAGGCCGCGCAGGTCGCAGCGACCGACGCTTCGGAGCAGAGTCAGGACCCAGGCAGTGAACAGAGGTCTGCCTTCTTCGAGCGCGAAGACCCGGGCGACGCGCGGCAATCCGCCGAGCAGGTCGAGTTCGATCGCGCCCAGGCCGGCGCTCAGTCGGCGGGCGTCGATCCGAATCTTCGGCAGGCGCTGGCGACCCGGGAGGACGCACGCAACGCGCCCGACGCAATCGCGGTGTCGGGTGGAGCCGTCGTGGCCAACCCCATCGCCGGCAGCGTCAGCGAGATGACTCCGGCGGCCCCCACGGGCTCTTCGCCCGCGGCCGCGTCCGAAGCGATCTCCGTCCAGACCGAATGGCTGGCGACGCGGGGCGGCGGCACGGCCCGGCTCGTCCTGCATCCCCAGGAGCTCGGCGAGGTTGCGATCCGGGTGACGCTGCGCGGATCGAGCGTCGAGGTCGTGATGGTCGCCCACGAAGCCGCTGCGCAATCGATCGCGGAAGACCAGGCGGATCGGCTCTTCCAGGCCCTCGCGAGTCGCGACCTGCGAATGGATCAGTTCGAAGTGCGACGCGGCGAGCCGGGAGATCTCTCGCAGCCCGGCACGGATCGCTTCGCCGAGTCGGGCGGGGGACGCGATCGATCGGGCGACGGGCGGCGGCCGGGTGGCGAGGAGGCTTCAGGCGGCGACCGCGGGACGATGCGCGGGCTGGCGGGGCGAGCCTCCGGCGGAACCGAGATCCCGCCGCGCATCGTATCGGTCAGGGAGCCGGCGACGGGAGTGGATCTGCGGATCTAGCGAGCGGCCCGAGCGCAGAACAGAGCGAATCGATCGCGCCCGGCGCGATGAAAGGACGAGACCATGGACGTATTGCAAGGACTGGGGGTCGATTCGGCCCGCGCGGCCGAGGATGCCCGAAAAGCCAAAGAGGACGAGGTCGGCCAGAACGACTTCCTCGAGATGCTCGTGGCACAGCTCGAAAATCAGGATCCGTTGAATCCCCAGGATTCCGCGGCCTTCGCCTCGCAGCTGGCGCAATTCTCGATGGTCGAGCAGATGATCGCGGTGCGCGCGGGCATCGATCAGCTCGTGGCCAACTCCGGCGCCGACGGCGCCTCGAGGAGCGCGAACGCCGCGGACGGGCTCGATCCCAGCTCTCTGGTCGGCCGCGAGGTGGTCGTGTTCGGCAGCCAGATCGAGGTCGACGCGCAGCGCGCCCCGATCACCCTGCCGCTGCGCACCATCGATACCGCCCTCTCCGCCGAGGTCACGATCTACGACGCGGACGGCAACGTGCGCCACAGCGCTTCGATCCTGCCGCGCGACGCCGAGGGTCGCCAGATCGCGCTGCGCCCGGGCGATCACGACTACGCCTTCGATCCGGCCCAGTACAACCTGCCGGAAGGCATCTACGCCGTCGAGTTCACGGCGACCGGCACTGACGGCGAGCCCGTCACGGTGCTGCCGATGATCACGGGCCAGGTGACCGGCGCCATCCTGGCGGGCGAGCCGAGCATCCGGATGGGATCGCGCGTCTTCCCGGTCGCGGACATCCTCGAGGTGAGGCTCGGGCGCGACGAGGTCCTGCGGACTTCCTCGGTCCGAACGGGCGGCGCGCAGTCGATCGCCCGACCGCCATCGCCCGCTGGCGTCGTGAGCGCCCGATGACGGCCTTCGGGCGAGTTCTACGGGACGTGATCGAGCAGGACGACGGACTCGTCCTGCGCGTCACCGCCTATCAACGAATGCTGGAGCGACGCTCCGAGTCGCGCGGATGGTCCGCGCGCTTTCGGGACGTCCTCCGACGACGATCATGGAAGATCCTCGAACTAGCGCGCGCCAGGGTGGGCGCCTCGAGAAGGAGTGAGAAATGTCTTTGACCAATGCCTTGTTCAGCAGCGTGAGTGGTCTCGAAACGGCCTCCACCGCGATCTCCGTGATCGGTGACAACATCGCCAACGCCAACACGCCGGGCTTCAAGGAGAAGCGCGCGGAGTTCTCGGCGGTGCTCGGCCAGAGCATCACCTCGGGTGCCGGCTTCTCCCAGATCGGCGCCGGAGCGCGGGTGAACGACGTCGGGACGATCTTCTCCCAGGGCGTCTTCGAGACGACCCAGCGAAACACCGACCTCGGCATCGAGGGCCGCGGATTCTTCGTGCTCGAGAGCCAGGCAGGCCGCGCGTATACGCGGAGCGGCATCTTCGGCTTCGACTCGACGGGTCTGCTGGTCGACTCGAACCAGAATCGCGTGCAGGGGTACGGCATCAATGCGACGACGGGACAGAGCAACGGCGTGCTCGGCGACATCCAGGTGAACCTGCCGCTGTCGCCGCCGCAGCCGTCGAGCCTGATCCAGCTGGCGATGAACCTCGATGCCAATGAGCCCGTTCTTTCGGGGGCAGCGCCGCCGGCTTCGGTGTTCGACCCGGCCAATGCGGAGGTCACCTCGACGTCTCGCGAGGTGGTCACGGTCTACGACTCGCTCGGATCGCCGCGGCAGGCCACGATCTTCTTCTCGAAGGTCGCGCCGAACCAGTGGGAGTTCAACGTCACGCTGCCCGAGGCCGATTCGAGCGCCGGGGGGCCCGGAGCGGATCCCTTCATCGTGCAGGCCGGTGGCACCGGCTTGTTGACCTTCAATACGGACGGCGAGCTCGAGAGCATCAATCCGCTGGCCGGTGGACCGGGCAACGTCGACCCGACCATCACCTTCGCCTTCGATACGTCGAACGGCGCAGCGCCGAGCCAGGACATCACCTTCGGGATGGGCCCGGTCACGACACCGGGCGGACTCCAGACCGGTTCGGTGACGACGCAGTTCAACCAGCCCACGGTCACGAATGTCGCGACCCAGGATGGCTTCTCGCCGGGCACGCTGACGGCGCTGAACATCAACAACGACGGTACGCTGGTCGGCGTCTTCTCGAATGGCGAGACCACGCCGCTGGCCCGAATCGCGCTGGCCAACTTCGGCAACGTCGAGGGGCTCACCGAGGTCGGCGGCAGCCGGCTGATCGAGTCGATCGAGTCGGGCGCACCGATCATCGCGGCCGCCAACAGCGGCAACCTGGGATCGATCCGGTCGAGCTCTTTCGAGAAGTCGAACGTCGATCTGCCCAAGCAGTTCGTGAACCTGATCGTCAGCCAGCGCGCCTTCCAGGCGAATACGCGGACGGTCTCGGTTGCCAACGAGCTGCTGGCGAACCTGGTTTCGCTCGGTCAGTAGGTTCGTCGTAGCCAGCGCGCGCTTCGCGGCCGGATGCGGCGTGAAGCGCGCGCTGCGACGGGCTTCCTGACAGCGTCCGGCCGCGTGGTATCTTCCCGCCGTTCAAGGGGGGTGTTCTTGAGCGGTCGACGATCGCATCGCATGCGCGAGGACTGGACGGGTTTGCCCGGCGCCGGATTCGTCCGACGTCTGGTCTGCGCTCTCGCGCTGGTCGCCTCGACGATCTTCGCGTTCGAAGAGGCGCGGGCGCAGGCTGCGGCGGGGCCGGATCATTCGCCGCAGGACCGATTCGACGTCGTCGTGCTCGATGCCGGCCATGGTGGGCACGACGAAGGCGCGACCGGGCCCTCGGGACTGCGCGAGAAGGATCTCGTGCTCGACGTGAGTCGGCGACTCGCGGAGAAGCTCCGCAAGCGTGGGGTGCGGATCGTGATGACGCGCAACGCCGACCGCTTCCTGTCGCTCGAGGAGCGCACGTCGGTCGCCAACGACGCGCGTGGAGATCTCTTCCTCTCGATCCACGCGAACGCCTCTCCGAGCCGCCGCCCGCGCGGGATCGAGACCTACTTCGCATCGCTCGACGCCACCGATGACGACGCGAGAAAGACCGCGGAGCGCGAGAACGAGGCCTTCGGGGCGAGCGCCCAGCGATTCGAGCGAGACGATCCGCTGGCCGCGATCCTCGGGTCCCTGATCGAGACGCAGCACCTCCAGGAATCGAGCGAGTTCGCGAAGCTCGCGCAGCATGAGCTCGTGGAGATCGGTCGCGCCCGCTCCCGGGGCGTGAAGCAGGCGCCCTTCGTGGTCCTGCTCGGCGTGCAGATGCCGGCCTCGCTGGTCGAGATCGGCTTCCTCTCGAACCCGGACGAGGAGAAGGGGCTGCGGCGGGCGGCGCGCCGCGAGGAGATCGCCTCCGCGCTCGATGCCGCGATCGGCGCCTTCGCCGCCCGTTACGACGCGCGCCGAGGTGTGCGACTGTCCCGCTCCTCCGGAAACTGAGAACGAGGGACCGAGCATGCGGAAGGATGGACGGAGGTCGGACGAGCTGCGTCCCCTCCACTTCGAGGTGGACTTCACGGAGCAGCCGCTCGGATCGGTGCTGTGCTCGATGGGCCGGACCCGCGTGCTGTGCACGGTCTGCGAAGAGCCCAGCGTGCCGCGCTGGATGCAGGGCAGCGGTAAGGGCTGGCTGACGGCCGAGTACTCGATGCTGCCCGGCGCGACCGACACGCGATCGGATCGGGAGTCGACCCGCGGCAAGGTGTCGGGGCGCACGATGGAGATCCAGCGCCTGATCGGGCGCAGTCTGCGCGCTGTCGTCCAGCTCGAGAACGTCGGTGAGCGAACGCTCTGGGTCGATTGCGACGTGCTGCAGGCAGACGGTGGGACCCGCACGGCCTCGATCAGCGGCGCCTTCGTGGCGCTGGCGCTCGGTCTTGCGCGACTCGATCGACAGGGTGCCTTCAAGGCGCCGGTCCTGCGCGATCAGGTCGCGGCGATCTCGGTGGGGGTGGTGGACGGCCAGCCGGTGCTCGATCTGCCCTACGTCGAAGATGCCGGCGCCGACGTCGACATGAACGTGGTCGCGACGGGCTCGGGGCGCTTCGTCGAGGTGCAGGGGACGGGCGAGGAAGCGACCTTCGATCGCGGCGAGCTCGACGGGCTGCTCGATCTCGCGCTCGGCGGGATTCGCACCATCGCGGAGCAGCAGCGCGCGGCGATCGAGGGCGCGGGATTCACATTGGCGCGACTGCTCGCGCCCGGGCGTTAGCGCCGTGGTCCGCGATCTGGCGCACGATCGCCGGATCGTCGTGGCGACCGGGAACGCCGGCAAGGCTCGCGAGATCAGCCGCATCCTGACGGGCTACGAAGTGCTGTCGCTCGCCGACTTTCCGCCCTTCGACTTCCCCGAAGAGGGCGGCGACTATGCCGAGAACGCGCGGGTCAAGGCCCTGACTGCGGCGCGCGCGCTGGGGCTCGCCTGCGTAGCAGACGACTCGGGGCTCGAGGTCGAAGCGCTCGGCGGGCGACCGGGGGTGTACTCGGCGCGCTACGGCGGGCCTGAGCTCGATGATCGCGGTCGACTCGAGCGGCTTCTCGAAGAGCTCGTCGGCGTGCCGGCGCCCCGGCGCGCACGCTTCTATTGCGTCGCTGCCTGTGCCTGGCCCGACGGCACGAGCGAGATCGCCGAGGGGGTCTGCGAGGGGGTGATCCTCGAGGCGCCGTGCGGGCAGGGCGGCTTCGGCTACGACCCGATCTTCGCGCCGCAGGGGTCGGGTCGCGCGATGGCCGAGCTGAGTCGCGAAGAGAAGGATGGGCTTTCGCATCGTGGGCGAGCGTTCCGTGCGCTCGAGCCGCTGATCGCGCGTCGCTCCTAGACCTCGAGCGCTCGCATGCGATCCCGGACGAACTCCGCGATCGCGGTCCGATCGCCGGCGGAGAGGTCCTTCCATCGGACACCCATGCCGAGGGGAAGATTCGGTCGCTGAAGGTTGCCCGGCACATTGGCGAAGACGACGACCCCGTCGAGCTCGAAGGCGTTGCCCTCGATCTCGAAGAGCAGCAGCAGCCGCGCGCCGTCCATGCTCGCACGCGGCGTCTCGATGAAGCAGCCGCCCTCGGAGAGGCTCTCGATATGGCCAACCTTCTCGCGTGCGCCGACCACGATGCGGACCGGGAAGTGAACGGGCGCGCGACGCGATTCCCGCGCGGCGCTCTGGCTGTCGCCGGAGACGAGTCGGTTGACCTGGAAGCGCAGCAGCGCCTCGTCGTAGCCATCCCACAGAGCGAGCATCACGCCCGCTCGTCGGAGCTGGCTCGCCTGCGATTCATCGGGTGCCTTGCCGTAGGCCATCGCCGAGAGCATGGGCTCCCGCCGGCGCATGCTCTTCAGCGCTTTGTGAACGAGCTTGGGCGTGAGGTCCACCGGCAGCAGCAGGGCACCGAAGACATACTGCTTCGACTTGACGGTCTCGACCGCCTCTGCGAGATCGGCCACCCGGATCGGCTCGACACCGAGTCGGACGAGCTGCGTCGCGAGCATCTCGGTTCGCCTCGCGTCGGACTCGATCATCAAGATGAAATGGCTCGCCGGCATGTCCTGTGAATCGGGACGCCCGCGGCTGGGCTTGAGGCCGGCGAGCTAGGCTGCGAGTCGCTCTTCCGGCGTCGGATAGCGGGGGTCGAAGCGCAGGAGCCGCTTTTCGAGGCGTGCCCGAGCCCGACGATCGAGTCGGCAGCCCTCCTCGGAGAGCAACGCCGAGAGATGTTGCTCGACGAAGACCCGCACCTGGTCGCGAGACAGGTCGTCCGGATCCCCGCCTGATTCCCAGATCAGCAGCCAGAGGGCGTAGCTGGAGATGCGATGCTTCGCCGCGACGGAGATTTCTGTATACAGGTACTCGTAATATCGTCTCGACATGGGGCGCATCGCCTCTTACCGGGTCGTCCTCGAAGGGCTTCAATCCGCTCGCGCGGCACGATCGACTTCCGGGTCACGAGAGAGTGGAGGCGTCCGCGCGAAAATGTCATAGGGAAAGACCCATGATTGCCCCGGGCCGCCTCGGGGCCGGCCTTTGCCTGGGATCTGCCGGGCCCTGGGCGGGTGCATCGACGTCGGCTGGTCCAGCGGGTGCCTCGTGTCGGCTCCGGTCGCCCTCGCGAAGCGCGTTCCGGGGCGCCTGCGGACCTGCGATAGGATCGGCGCGGTCCGAGCCGCGAGCTCGCTTCGGCGCTTTCACTCGCAACGGAGGCGGCTTCCAGCGTGTCGGTGGATGATCAGGAGAGAGCGCGAGCGAGGCTTGAGGCGGAGGCGCAGCTGTCGGCCTGGATGCGCGCGGCCCAGCGTGGGGATGGGGACGCCTATCGCTCGCTGCTCGTCACGATCGAGCCTCGGGTGCGAGCCATCGTGCGCAGCCAGATTCGCGAGCAGGCGGCGGCGGAGGATGTCGTGCAGAACGCGCTGCTCTCGATTCATCGCGGCCGCCGCAGCTATCGGCCGGAGCGGCCCTTCGTCCCCTGGATGCGGGCGATCGTTCGCAACTCGATCGTCGATCATTTCAGGGACCGCAAGCGCCGCGGCCATCGAGAGGTCGAGCTCTTCGAGGAGCGCTGGGCGGACGATCGATCCGAGACCCCGGAGTCACGGACGGAGCTGGCCCCCGAGCTGGCCGCGGCGCTGGCCGCGCTGCCCGACGGACAGCGAGAGGCCGTCACGCTGATCCAGGTCGAGGGGCTTTCGGTGGCCGAGGCCGCGCTGCGCACGGGCGTCTCGGTCGGGGCGCTCAAGGTCCGCGCTCATCGCGGCTATCGCGCGCTGAGAAGGGCGCTGGAAGGCATGCGCGAGAACGGCGAATGGCGCTCTTCGCTCCCGAGACCCGCGCAGCCTTCCGGAACGGAGGAGCCCCGATGACGGATCCGACCGATCGATTGATTTCGGGGCTGGTCGACGACCTCGCTCCGGTTCGCCCGCTGCCGCGGCTGCGCCAGGCCTTCTCGGTCGTGCTCTCGGTCTGGGCGGCGATGCTAGGCGTGGTGTTGCTGACGCTGAAGCACGAGCCGGGCGCCTCCGGGCTGCTCGCCAACCCGGTCTATTTCGCGAGCTTCGCCGGTCTGATGATCGCCGCGCTCGGAGGGACGCTGTCGGCGCTGGCGGCCGGTCGGCCGGGCCGTACGAAGCTCGAGGTCGCAGGGCTTCTGGTCTGTCTCGTCGGGCTGCTGGCGGCCGCCGTCGCGTGTCTGGTCGGAATCGGCAGCCTCGACTTCGCCCAGCACCCGTCGCCGCCGGGCCTCGACGCGATGTGCTTTCGAAAGGGGGCACTGCTCTCGCTGCTGCCGGGTGGCGTGGTCCTGAGCTTTCTGGTGCGCGGCTGGACCGCGCGCCCGATTCGTGCCGCCCTGGTGGCGGCGATTGCGGCCGGGGCGCTCGGTGCGTCCGTCGTGCATCTGAGCTGTGATTTCCTCGGTCCGCGTCATCTGCTTCTGGGCCATCTGAGCGTGCCGATCATGCTGGCGGCGCTCGCGCTCTATCCGCTGGGCGTCCTGCTGCGACGCCTGCGCGGCTAGCGGATGGAGTCGCTGCGCTCGCTGGCGAAGGGGCGGACCGCGTCGCGAACGTCTGGAAGCGGCGCGCGCTAGGGTTCGTCCGGATGCCGACCCCGCGAACGCCGACTCGAACCCCGATGCTCTTGATCCGTCATGGCGAGACGCCATGGAACGCGGCAGGCCGCTGGCAGGGACATGCCGATCCGGGCCTGACCTCCCGGGGTCTTGCGCAGGCGCGCGCGCTGGCGGCGGCGCTCCGCGACGAAGCGGCCGGTGCCTGGCATCGCATCGTGGCGAGCGATCTCGCGCGCGCCCAGCAGACAGCGGAGCAGATCGCGCTCGCCCTCGGGCTTCCGGTCGACACCGATCCGCGACTGCGCGAGCTCGACGTCGGCGCCTGGTCGGGACTGACCCGGGAGCAGATCCGCGAACGGGATCCCGAGACGCTTCGGGTCTTCGAGAGCGGCGATCCGCTGGTGCGTCCGGGGGGTGGGGAGTCGCGGCAGGCGCTCCGCGAACGCGCCTTCGACTTCGCGCGGGAGCTCGCATCAGATCGGGCTGGCGAGGCCGTGATCGTGGTGACACATCGAGGTGTCGTTCGCGCACTCGCGCCCGGAGCGAATCCGAGCAACGCCGAGCGTCTGCTGGCCGTGGCCGAAGAGATCCTCGCGCGTCGACCCGAGGCCGAGGCCGGGCGCCCCGGAGACGACGCGACGCTTTGATCCGCTCGAATCGCGTCTGGCGAGCGGTCAGCGCGCGCGCACGGGGATCGCGGTGGCCGTCGTCGCGTGCAGGATGCGCAGCCCCTCGAACGAGGATCCAGAGGTCGAGCGCCAGGATCAGCGTGCCCGAGAGCGACAGCAGCCAGAGCGTCTCGAAGCTCGCGTAGTAGTCGACCAGGTTGCCGATCATCGCCCAGGCCGTGACGAGCGAGACCGCCAGCATCGGGACGCAGCGTGTAGAGATAGGGTCGCCCCTGCTTCTTCAGCCAGATCGAGACGATCAGCAGCGTGACGCCGGCGACCAGCTGATTGGTGGTGCCGAAGAGCGGCCAGAGCGCGAGCCCGCCCTGTGCCGTCGCCCTGAGTCACGGCGAGCAGCAGTGCGGCGCCGACGCCGAACGCCCCCGGCCGCGAAACGGTTCGAGAGCACCTTCACGCCGTAGGCCTCCGACGAGCTCCGCGAGCACCAGTCGCTGGATCCGCGCGCCGGTGTCGAGGGAGGTCGCGGCGAAGGCGATCACCATCACGGCCATGAAGGTGCGCGCGGTCTCGAAGGGGATGCCGAGCGCGGCGACGAAGCTCGCGCCGCCGCTCACGAAGGCGTCGAGCTTGGCCGCGAGCCCGTTGGCCGCGCCCCAGCTCGAGTAGTGGCTGCCACCAATCGGCCGACGTCTCGAAGCCCGCCGTCGCCGCGAGCACGGCCATCAGGCCCAGGAATCCCTCGGCCAGCATGGCGCCGTATCCGATCGGTCGCGCGTCGGTCATGCGCGCGAGCTGCTTCGAGGTCGTGCCCGAGGCGACCAGGCCGTGGAAGCCCGAGATCGCACCGCAGGCGATCGTCACGAACAGGAAGGGGATCAAGGAAGGCGCGCCTTCGGGCGTCGGCGTTCAGCGCGGGGGCCACGACCGCCGGGCCGAAGCACCAGGAGCCCCGCGGAGAGCACGACGAGCCCCGTCACCAGCTGATGCGAGTTGATGTAGTCGCGCGGCTGCAGCAGCAGCCAGACCGGCAGCACGCAGGCGACGAAGGAATAGCCGAGCAGCAGGCAGACCCAGGTCGTGACGGAGATCGACGTCAGGAAGGGGAACGCTTCGGCGACGGCCCCGCCGTAGAAGATCGCGACCAGCAGCCCGACATAACAGACGACCGAGGGCAGGAACATCGGCATGCCCGCGCTTGTAGACGCCCCAGCCGAGCAGCATGGCGACGATGATCTGGATGTTGATCGGGAAGATCGAGCTCGGCGTCGACACGAAGAGCGTTGCGATGATGTAGGCGAAGACCGCGAGCACGACCCAGATGAGCAGCGAGATGATGATCAGGAAGAGGGTTCGGATGCGCGCGCTGGCAACGCTTCCCGCGACGTCGCCGATCGAGCGGCCGCGGTGGCGCGCGCTGATCACGAGGGCCGAGAAATCGTGGGCGGCGCCCATGAAGATCGTCCCGAGGCAGACCCAGATGAGCGCCGGCACCCAGCCCCAGATGACCGCGATCGCCGGTCCGACGATCGGCGCAGCGCCGGCGATCGAGGCGAAGTGATGGCCCCAGAGCACGTGCAGTCGGGTGGGGACGTAGTCGACGCCGTCCTCGAGCTCTCGTGAGGGCACCGGCTCGTCCGGCGAGAGCGCGAAGACGCGTCGCGACAGGAAGCTCGAGTAGAAGCGAAAGCCGATCGCAAAGGCGACGAAGACGATCAGGGCGAGGCTGGCGGCGTTCAATCGGGGCACTCCGTGTCGGCAGTCTCGACCGCCGGCGCCGGAACGTACCAGATGCGAGGGCCTGGTTGCCGACCGACTGCGTCGGCGGTGGCCGGCTCGACCGGGGCGGAGATCCTGGAAATCCGGGTGCTCAGGCCGCCGATTCGAGGGGCCCGTGGCCGCGCATGCGACGGGTGATCAGGATCAGCCCGACGATCGCGATCAGGCCGCCGGTCACGTCGATGACCACGTCGTAGGGGCTCCCCGAGCGGGCACTCGAGAAGGCCTGACGGGCCTCGTCGGCGGTGGCGAGGGTCGCGACGAGAAAGAGCGCGACCCATCCAGCGGTCGCCAGCTGATTGCGCGGGGCGGCGAGCAGCGCGGCGCGAAAGGTCAGGATGGCCAGGATCGCGTACTCGAAGAAATGCGCGGACTTGCGGATCGCCAGAAAGATCTTGAGGCGCGTGGCCGGATCGATGTCCCCGATCAGGAGCTCGAGCCAGGGCGAGATCGTTCGGCTGGTGGCTGCCAGCGAGAAGCCGTCTCCGCCGAGGGTCCAGATCACGGCGGCCCAGCAGGCCACCCAGGTCCAGGCCAGCACGATCCTGCGCCGGCGCCGGGAGGGCGGGCTCGCCTTCTCGGGCGCAGACTCGCTGGGTTCACTGGCCGCCAAGACTCGCCTTTCGATTGGGCGCGCCGCGGGCTGACGCGGCGCGCTCGAGCTGGGAGGGCTGAACCGAAGCGTAGCTCCGATCTCCTGTGTCCCGGGCCAGGTATCGTACGGCCATGCGCTCTGTCCTTCAGATCGGTCTGATCTTCGAAACTTTTGAGACCTATCCGCCTCGCGCGGGCGATCCCGTGGATGCGCACGTCGAGTTCGAGCCCGAATCGACGATCGAGGCGCTCGAAGCGGCGATCGAGAGCCTCGGTCACCGGCCGCGACGACTGGGTTCGCCGCGCGAGCTGCTGGCGGCGGTGGCGGGGCAGGGACTGGCTGGCGTCGACGTCGCGTTCAACCTGGCCGAGGGGTTTTCTGGGCGCAATCGCGAGGCCTGGGCCCCCGTCCTGCTCGAGATGGCCGGGATTCCGACGATCGGCTCGGATGCGCTGAGCCTCTCGCTGTCGCTCGACAAGGCCTGGGCCAATCGCTGGGTGCAGGCGGCGGGGGTTCCGGTGGCGGCCGCAGACGACCTGCGCGGGGGCCGACGAGGCGCGCACGATCGATCTGCCGGCGGCTTTTCCGCTCTTCGTGAAGCCGCGCTGGGAAGGCACCGCCAAGGGGATTCGGCCCAGCTCTCGCGTCGAGACGCGCGCGGCGCTGGTCGCGGGAGGTCGAGCGGATCGTGACCGACTACCGACAGCCCGCGCTCGTCGAGGCCTTCGTGTCGGGTCCCGAGTACACCGTCACCCTGATCGGCAACGCACCGCCGATCGCGCTGCCCGCGATCCAGCGAGCGCTCGAGCGCGAGACCGGGATCGGATTGCATGCGCTCGAAGGCCCGGGCGCCGCCGGCCAGGGCAGTCCGCTCGAGCACGACATCGACGGAGTTCTCGAGCCCGCCCTCGAAGCGCGCATGGCGGCGCATGCGATCAGGGCCTTCGAGGCGCTCGAGTGCCGCGACTTCGCGCGCGTCGATTTCCGACTCGATGCCCATGGGGAGCCGATCTTTCTCGAGATCAATCCGCTGCCGACCTTTGCGACCGACGGCACCTTCGCCATTCTCGCGGAGCTCGAGGGCTGCTCCCTCAGCGAGATGCTCGGCCGCTGCGTGAGCGGCCGGTCTGCGTCGGCTCGGTCTCGACCGCGCCGACTGGGGACGCGAGCGTCGCGACGAGACCCAGCGATGGGAGGAGGGATCGAAATGAGCGCGGCTGCGCAGTCTGTCGCGCGGCGCCCGGAACGCAGGTCGCGCTGGCCGCTCGAAGCGAGCCGGCCGCCGAAGGGCGTGTCGGCGCAGGACTGGAGCGACTGGGGCTGGCAGATGCGCCATCGCATCCGGGACGCCCGGGGCCTGCGCGAATGGATCGACGCGACGCCCGAGGAAGAGTCGGCGATCGAGAGCGCTGGCTTCGCGCTTCCGTTTCGTGATCACGCCGTATTACGCGTCGCTGATGGATCCGACCGATCCCGGACTGTCCGGTCCGACGTCAGGTCGTGCCGCGACCGGCGGAGCTCGACGGACGAGGCGGGGCTCGCCGATCCGCTCGACGAGGTCGCCCACTCGCCCGTCAAGAACGTGATCCGGGTCTATCCCGATCGCATCGCCTTCTGCGTGAACAACGAGTGCGCGCTCTACTGCCGCTACTGCCTGCGCAAGCGCATGGTCGGGCGACTCGGACTGGACGATGCAGAAGCGCGAGCTCGAGACGGCGCTCGACTGGATCGCGCGCGACGCCCGGAGATCCGCGACGTGCTGCTGACGGGCGGTGATCCGCTCGTCTTCTCGGATGCGCGCCTCGAGTGGCTGCTCGGGCGCCTGCGCGCGATCCCGCACGTCGAGCTGATCCGACTCGGCACGCGCCTGCCCGTCACGCTGCCCTTCCGGGTGACCGAGCGAGCTCTGCCAGATGCTCGAGCGCTTTCATCCGATCTGGGTCAACACGCATTTCAATCATCCCCGGGAGCTCACCGCCGACGCGGCGGCCGCCTGCGATCGGCTGCTGCGCGCCGGGATTCCGGTCGGCAACCAGAGCGTGCTGCTGCGCGGGCGTGAACGACTCGCTGCCGGTCATGAAGGCGCTCTGCGAGACGCTCGTGCGCATGCGCGTGCGTCCCTATTACGTCTATCAGGCGCAGCTGCTCGAGGGCACCGAGCATTTCCGCGTGCCGATCGAAGCAGGGCATCGAGATCTTCCGGCGGCATGCGCGGCCGGACCAGCGGCTTCGCGATTCCCGCAGTACGTGCTCGACACGCCGCACGGCAAGGTGCCGCTCGACCATCCCTTCGCGAAGGGCCGCGACGGCGACGACTTCGTGGTCGAGGCCTGGGACGGCGCGATCTGGCGCGAGCCGAATCCGCTCTGAGGGCATCGGTCTCGACCGTGTGCGGTCGCGCTCGATCGAGCGCGTCGGGCTCGTCGCATGAGTGACGCGAGCGCAGCGTCGCGGGCGCGGCCGGGCTGCTGGCGGCGAGCGTGCTGGTCGCTCGCCTGCTCGGCTTCGTCCGCGACGCGCTGTTCGCGAATCAGGTCGGGATCGGGGCGGCCGCGGACGCCTACTTCGCGGCGTTCCTGATTCCCGACATCCTCGGCTATCTGCTGGCGGCCGGGGCCGCGGCCGTCGCGGTCACGCCGCCCTATCTGAAGCGTCTCGAGAACGAAGGGCGAGGCCGGCGGCCGCGCGCTTCGCGTCGGTCGTCGTCGGCAACGTCGGGCTGCTGGCCATCGGCGCTCACCGTGCTGCTGTGGTTTGCGGCCGAGCCGCTGCTGCGGCTGCAGTTTCCGCGGCTTCGACGAGGCGACGCTGGCCGAGACCGCTGCGGCTGATGCGCATCGTGCTGCCCGCGCAGATCTTCTTCCTGACCGGCGGCGTGTTGCGCGGCGTGCTGATGGCGCACGGCCGCTTCGGCCCGCAGGCGGTCGCCTCGCGTCGTCTACAGCGCGGCGCCGATCGTGGGCGGCTGTCTGCTGGCGCCGGCGCCGACGGCGCGAGGGCTTCGCCTGGGGCACGCTGGCCGGCGCGGCGATCGGGCAGTGGGCGATCCCGGTGCTCGGCGCTGCGCCGGCTGCCCGGTGCCGTCGGGCGCATCCGGCTCGGCGCTCTTCGATCGCGATTTCCGCGAGTACGTCTGGCTGGCGCTGCCGCTGATGCTCGGCGCTCGGACTGACGACCGTCGACGAGTGGTACGAGAAATGGGTCGGCGGCCAGCTCGCGCCCGGCGCGATCGCGGCGCATCACCTACGCGCGCAAGCTGATGATGGCGCCGGTCGGGGTCGTGGGGCAGGCGGTCGGCGCGGCGCTGCTGCCGACGCTCACGGCGCTCTTCGCAGCGCGACGGACGGCCGCCGGGTTCGACGCGCTGCTCGGCCTCGACGCTGCGGACGACCCTCGGCCTCGGGCTGCTGGCCGCGGGCGCGCTCGCGCGCTGGCCGGGCCGGTCGTCGGCGTCGTCTACCAGCGCGGCCGCTTCGCGTGGCGACGATACGCGACGTCGGTGTCGGCGCTGCTCGTCGTGCTCGCCTTCGCCGTGCCGGGCTGGGTCGTGCAGCAGGTCGCCGTCCGCGGCTTCTACGCGCGCGGGGAGATGTGGCGGGCGATGGCGCTCGAGCACCGCCGTCGCGCTGGCGGTCTTTCCGCTCTACATCGCTCGGGTCGGCCAGCGGGCTCCGGGGTGCTCGGCCTCGCGCTGGCCTCCGCGACGGCCATCACGCTGAACGCGCTGGTCACGGTGCTCTGGCTGCGGTCGCGGGCCGGTGCGCCGGATCCCGCTCGCGCTCGCGCGACGCTCTGGCCCGCGGGCGCTCGCGGTCGCGGCGATCGCTGGGCAGCGCCGCGACGCGTGCTGCTCGCGCTTTCGGTCGGCGGCTCGCTCGGCGCTTTGCTCGGGCTGCCGCTCGGCGGCGCGGTCGTTCGGTGCGGTCGCGGTGCATCGGCGACGCGCTGCGTCGGCGACGCGCCGCTGCGCGCGGACTCGCGCGGCATCGTGCGCGGCTGCGTCCGGCGGCGAGCCGCGGCGGGGTCGAACGCGGATCGCGGCGTGACCGGCGCGTCGGAGTCGGGCGCTGGCAGTTCTGGATCGATCGCGGCGGCACCTTCACGGACTGCCTCGGCATCGCGCCCGACGGCTGCGCTGCATACGACGAAGGTGCTCTCCTCGGACGCCGCGCCGGTCGAGGCGATCGAGCAGATCCTCGCGCGCGCCGGGGGCGGCGCGGCGGCCGGAGCCCGCACTGCGCGGCTGAAGCTCGGCACCACGGTCGCGACGAACGCGCTGCTCGAGCGGCGCGGGGTGCCGACGGCGCTGCTGACGAACGAGGGCCTGTCGGGGGTCTTCGACGATCGGGACCCAGGAGCGGCCGGAGCTCTTCGCGCTCGAGATCGAGCGACCGCCGTCGACTGCAGCGATGGCGGCTCGAGGTCGCGGGCCGGCGGGACCCGAGTGGCGCCGTGGTCGAGCCGCTCGATCTCGAGGGGGCGCGCCGCGTCCTGTCGCACGCGCGTGCCGAAGGCGCTCGATTCGGCTCGCGATCGTCTCGATGCACGCGCACGTCTGTCCCGACGACGAGCGAAGGCTCTGGCGAGCTGCGCGCGCGAGCTGGGCTTTTCGCACGTCGTGGCCTCCCACGAGATGGCGCGCGAGATCGGCCTGCTCGCGCGCGGCGAGACGGCGATCGCCGATGCCTACCTGACGCCGCTGCTGCGCGGACACGTCGAAGGCGCTCGCGCGAGACGCTGCCGGGCGCCGAGCTCCGCTTCATGCAGTCCTCGGGCGGGTTGACCGACGGCCCGGACGCTTTCGCGGACCCAACGCGCTGCTGTCGGGGCCGGCGGGCGGTGTCGTCGCGGCCGCGCGCGCGTGGCTCGCGCGGCGGGCTTCGATCGCGCGATCGGCTTCGACATGGGCGGCACGTCGACCGACGTCTCGCTTGATCGAGCGGCGAGAGACTCGATCGCGTCTTCGAGAGCGAGGTCGGGGGCGTGCGGGTCAAGGCACCGATGCTGCGGATCCACACCGTGGCCGCCGGCGGCGGCTCGCTGTGTCGCTTCGATGGCTTCCGGCTCACGGTCGGGCCCGAGAGCGCGGGCGCTGATCCGGGACCGCTCTGTTACGACCTGCGCGCGGCAGGGCGGAGAGCGCAAGGCGCGGGAGCTCTGACGCTGACCGACGTCAATCTCGCGCTCGGCCGCGTCGTCGACGGATCGCTTTCCGTTCGCGCTCGGCTCGCGAGCCCGTCGACGCGGCGCTCGACGCGCTGCAAGCGCGCTTGTCGCCGGGCCGGCTTCGAGCGCGTCGCGACGAGATCGCCGCGGGCTTCTTCGAGATCGCGAACGCGAGCATGGCGCAGGCGATTCTCGAGGTCTCCGTCGAGCGCGGTGCCGATCCGCGGGATCACGTGCTGGTCGGCTTCGGCGGCGCCGCTGGACAGCACGTCTGCGCCATCGCCAGGCGGCTCGGCATCCGCGAGGTCCTGCTGCATCCCTACGCCGGACTGCTCTCCGCCTACGGCATCGGGATCGCGCCCGCATCCTGGGACGGGCAGCGCGACGGGCTCGGGCGTCGGCTGCCGGCCTCGGGCCCGCTGCCCGCCTCGACGGACGAGCAGTGGCGAGCACTCGAAGACGAAGGGCGCCGCGTGCTGGCCAGCGACGGGGACATGCTCGCGGGGCCGGATGTCTCGGGTGACGGGCTCGTGATCGAGCGCAGCCTCGACCTCGGCTACTGCGGGGACCGACACGGCGCTGAACGTGCCGATGCCCGACGGCGTCCCCACGGCGCTCGATGCGAGCAGCGCCTGGCGTGCCGCCTTCGACGCCGAGCATCGCGCGCGCTTCGGCTACGTGCGCGCCGGCCGCGAGATCGAGATCAAGGCGCTGCGCCTTCGTCTGATCGGGCCAGAAGGCGCGATCGGTGGGCCGGCGCTGGTCGCGCGCGAATCGGATGAGGGTCCTCTTCCGATGCGTCGGCAGCGGGCCTGGTTTCCCGATGTCGGTCGTGTCGAAGCGCCGGTCTATGCGCGCGAGGCGCTCGGGGCGGGCGATCGAATAGCCGGTCCTGCGTTGATTCTGGAGACCACGGGAACGGTCGTGCTGGATCCCGGCTTCGTACTCGAGGTGGATCGCGAGGGCGTGTTCCACGTGCGCGCACAGGCAGCGCCGCCTTCGCACGCGGTGGTCGACCTCGAGGAGGCAGACCCGGTGCGGCTCGAGGTGCTCGGCAATCGCTTCATGTCGATCGCCGAGCAGATGGGTGCGGTGCTTCGCAACACTGCGGTGTCGACCAACATCAAGGAGCGCCTCGACTACTCGTGCGCGGTCTTCGACGGCGACGGAGGTCTGGTCGCGAACGCCCCGCATATTCCCGTCCATCTCGGGGCGATGGCCGACACGGTGGCGGCGCTGCGCGAGCGCTTCGAGCCCTTCACGCCGGGCGAGGTCTTCGTGACGAACGATCCCTTCGCCGGTGGCTCGCATCTGCCCGACGTCACGGTCGTGGCACCGGTCTTCCTGCGCGACCGGGACGAGCCTTCCTTCTACGTGGCGAGCCGCGGGCATCACGCGGATCTCGGCGGCAAGACGCCTGGCTCGATGCCGGCGGACTCGACGTGCCTCGAAGAGGAGGGCGTGCTGATCGAGGCCTTTCCGCTGGTGCGCGAGGGCCGTTTCGAGGAGGATCGGATCCGCGAGGTGTTGGCCAGCGGGCGCTATCCCGCGCGTCGACCCGACGACAACGTCGCGGACCTCGAGGCGATGGTGGCGGCGAATCGGGCCGGTGCGGCGTTGCTCGAGGCGTTGGTCGCGGAGTCGACGGAGGCGGTGGTGCGGGTCACCATGCATCAGCTCCAGCGCGCGGCGGCGGACAAGGTCTCGCGCGAGCTCGCACGCTTCGGGGAAGGGGAGCATCGCTTCGAAGACGCGCTCGACGATGGGACCCCGATCTGCGTTCGGCTCGAGATCGAGCACGACGCGCCGAGCGATGCGAGGGCGCCTTCGGCTCGCATGACGATCGATTTCGAGGGCACGGGGCCGGCGTCGGCGGGGAACCTGAACGCGCCTTCGGCGGTCGTGCGAGCGGCCGTGATCTATGTGCTGCGCTCGCTCGTCGAAGAACGCATCCCGCTGAACGGCGGCTGCCTCGCGCCGGTGGACGTGCGGATTCCGTCGGGCTCGATTCTCGATCCGCCGCGCGGCAGTGCCGTCGTCGGTGGCAACGTCGAGACCTCCCAACGCGTCGTCGACGTCCTGCTCGGTGCGCTCGGGCGAGCGGCGGCGAGTCAGGGGACGATGAACAACGTGACCTTCGGCGACGACACCTTCGGCTACTACGAGACGATCGGCGGCGGCGCCGGGGCGACGGCGCGGTCGCCCGGAGCCTCCGGCGTGCACACGCACATGACCAATACCCGGATCACCGACCCCGAGATTCTCGAGGCCCGTTTTCCGGTGCGACTGCTGCGCTTCGGGTTGCGCTCGGGCTCCGGTGGGGCCGGGCATCACGCAGGCGGCGAGGGGCTGGTTCGCGGCTATCGCTTCCTGCGACCGGTGACGGTGTCCCTGCTGACCGAGCGGCGGCGGCGGCGGCCCTTTGGGCTCGAGGGCGGGGCCGCCGGTGCGCCCGGGTGCAATCGAGTGTGGCGCGAGCAGGCGGGGCGCTTCGAGGAGGTGCCGGGGCGGGCCGAGCTTCGCCTCGATCGCGGCGATGTGCTCTGGATCGAGACGCCGGGCGGTGGCGGCTTTGGAAGGGATTGATCCGATCATCGCCGAGCCGCCCGTCAGCTCTTGAACTCGCGGGCGGACAACTCTAATGTCGGCCCGGGCGCGTAGCTCAATTGGCAGAGCAAGTGACTCTTAATCACTAGGTTCGGGGTTCGATTCCCCGCGCGCTCACCACCCACTTTCTTTGCCCGAGCCTTGGCCAGGACCCGAGCCCAGCCGCCAGGCCAGATGCGGCTCGGGCGATCTCGGGGTCGGGCACCGTGGTCGTGACTGGCTCCGGCCGGTACCCGCCCCGCGCGATTTTCCTTCGTTCGGCGCTTCGGATGCACCCGGCCAGCTTCTGCTCCGCTGTGCTGGACAGTCGGTCGGGCTCGTCTAGCTTCTGGCCTCGGCCCGGCTAGGCTGGCTGCAACGAGGGGCTTCGAGCCGGAGGCAGCGGGCGCATCGGGTAGGCCGGGGTGGCGGAACTGGTAGACGCAGTGGCCTTAGGAGCCACCGTCCAATGGACGTGCAGGTTCGAGTCCTGTCCCCGGTACCAAGATCTTCCCTGACCAGAGAGCGTGCACGAGAGAAGAACGGAGCGGAGACCTGACGGGGATCGGGTGATCAGGGCTCGCCGCGATCGCCGCTTGCCCGATCGCTCGGCGATCGACGAGACCGCTGTCGGGCGAGGTCGCGCTGCAGCGGAAAACCAGAATCTTCCGGATTCGGATCGAACCCGGGGCCCTTGGCGGAAGGGCGCAGACATGAAGAGGACGAGTCATGGCAGAGAGCCAGAGTGATCAGAGCGGCATCCAGATCGAGCCCCAGGAAATCTCCCCGGTCGTGCGCGAGCTGACGGTCGAGGTCGAGTCGAAGCGGGTCGACGCCGCCTTCGGGCGCGTCGTGCAGGAGCTTCGCAAGACGGCGCGGGTCAAGGGCTTCCGCCCCGGCAAGGTCCCGGCGAACGTCGTGAAGCAGATGTACGGCGAATCGCTCGCAGAGGAGATCGAGCGCCAGCTCGTTCGCGAGACGCTCGCCGACGCCGTCGAGCTCGCGGAGCTTGTGCCGGTGGTCGAGCCGCAGATCGAGGCGGAGCCGCCCGTCGAGGGCAAGGCGTTCCGATACAAGGCTCGAATCGAGATCAAGCCCATGGTCGAACTGCCTGCGCTCGAAGCGATTTCAGGCTCACGGCCAAAGGTCGAGGTGGGCGAGGAAGAGATCCTGTCCGAGCTCGAGAGCCTGCGCGAGCGCAACGTCGTGTGGGTCGAGGAAGACGAGGCGGTCCTCGCGGACAACGGCCATCAGGTGACGATCGACTTCGTCGGGACGATCGATGGAGTCGCCTTCGAGGGTGGGTCCGCGGAAGGGGTCGATCTCGAGCTCGGCTCGGGCCGGATGATCCCGGGCTTCGAGGAGCAGCTGGTGGGCGCGAAGTCCGGTGAGCAGCGGGATCTCGAGGTGCCGTTTCCGGCCGACTACGGTCACGCGGAGCTGGCCGGCAAGGCTGCCGTCTTCGCGGCGACGGTGACGGCGATCAAGCGCAAGGAGCTGCCCGAGCTCGACGATGACTTCGCCAAGGATCTCGGAGACTTCGAGACCATCCAGGAAGTAAAGGACAAGATTCGCGAGGGACTCGAGGCACAGCGCAAGCAGGCCTCCGATCGCGCGCTGCACCAGAGCCTGCTCGATGATCTGGTCACGCGGACCAGCTTCGAGGTGCCGCCTTCGCTCGTCGAGCGTCAGCTCGAGAGTCAGCTGCAGCAATTCGAGCAGCAGATGAAGGGGCGCGTGCCCGACACCGATCTGCGTGCCCGGATTGCCCAGATGCGCGAAGAGGGCTGGGACGGTGCGCGCCGGCGCGTCCAGGAGGCGCTGCTACTCGAGGCCGTCGCCGAGTCGGCTTCACTCGAGGCGACCGAAGAAGAAATCGACGCGCGCCTCGACGAGATGGCCGAGGGGCAGGGTGTCGATCCGAAGATGATGCACGACATGGCGAACGCCCAGGGTTGGCGACCGGCGGTGGGAGCGGAGGTCGTCGATCGCAAGGCGCTCGATCATCTGATCGCCAACGCCCAGATCAGCGAGGTCGACGCTTCAGAAGAAGCTTGAGCATCCGATCCGAACGACAGCCCGGACCACGACTTGGAACGAGAAGTTAAGCTCGGAGCATGAGTCGTCTCGAGTCGTCTGGTGTTTCGTCGACGGTTCCCGAAATGGCCCGTGGCCGGTCCGTCGTGTCGCCGCACCGACGTGCGTCGGCCCGCGCGCGTGCGCGATCGGCGTGCCTCGCTTTGCCGCGGGAGACAGGCTTCGCGCGCGACCGCGGCGGCGTGAGTTGCCAACGACCACGCGCTGACTCAGACTAGGAACAGCACCCGCGATTCCGCGGACGGAAGCACTCTGGCGTCCGTCTCGCGGGCTGTGTGTCGCGCGGCAGAAGGAATCGACAGCTGATGGAACGCATGCGACCGACGGCCTACACGATCCCCTACGTGATCGAGCAGAATCAGCGAGGCGAGCGTGTCTTCGATATCTACTCGCGGCTGCTGCGAGACCGCGTGATCTTCCTCGGAAGCGAGATTCACGACGAGGTGGCAAACGTGGTCGTCGCACAGCTGCTCTTCCTCGAAGCGGACGACCCCGACAAGGACATCCATCTCTACATCAACTCGCCGGGCGGGTCCGTCACGGCGGGACTGGCCATCTACGACACGATGCAGTTCATCCGCTCCGATGTGCACACGACCTGCATTGGACAGGCGGCGTCGATGGGGGCGTGGCTGCTCGCCGCGGGTGCGCCCGGCAAGCGGACGGCGCTGGCGAATTCGCGCATCATGATCCATCAGCCGATGGGCGGGGCGCGCGGACAGGCTTCGGACATCAACATCCAGGCTCAGGAAATCCTCAAGCTGCGCCACAGGATGAATGAGATTCTTGCGAGTCATACGGGGCGCCCGCTCGAACAGATCGCAAGGGACACGGAGCGCGATTACTATCTGGGATCCGAGGAGGCCAAGGAGTATGGCATCGTGGATGCCGTCGCCAATCAGCGGGCCGATGCCGTCGTCGAGGGCAAGGCCGCCTCGTAGCGGACGGCGCCGCACGAATCGAATGATCGGATTTTCGATCGACCTGAAGCGGATTCGGACCGGAGCCGTTTCGCACTCCAACCGGGGATGGGTCCCGACACAGAACCGATACGCATCACCGGGGGGTGAGGGATTATGAAGAAACGAGACGACAACGCGAACCTCTCCTGCTCCTTCTGCGGCAAGTCCCAGAAGGAAGTGAAGAAGCTCATCGCCGGGCCCACGGTCTACATCTGTGACGAGTGCATCGAGCTCTGCAATGACATCATCGCCGAGGAGTACGGTCAGGACGAGTCGGGTCAGCCGCCGCCGCGCGTGCTCAAGCCGAAGGAGATCAAGGCGGCCCTCGACGAGTACGTGATCGGGCAGGACGCTGCGAAGAAGGTGCTCTCCGTCGCGGTCCACAATCATTATCGACGGATCGAGAGCGGCAACATCTCCGATGTCGAGCTCCAGAAGGCCAATATCCTGCTGCTCGGCCCGACGGGCTCGGGCAAGACGCTGCTGGCGCAGACGCTGGCGAAGATCCTCGACGTGCCCTTCACGATCGCGGACGCCACGACGCTGACCGAGGCCGGTTACGTCGGCGAGGACGTCGAGAACATCGTCCTCAATCTGCTCCAGGCCGCCAACTACGACGTCGAGCGCGCCCAGCGCGGCATCATCTACATCGACGAGATCGACAAGATCGCCCGCAAGAGCGAGAACCCGTCGATCACGCGCGACGTGTCCGGAGAAGGCGTTCAGCAGGCGCTGCTCAAGATCATCGAAGGCACGATGGCCAGCGTGCCGCCCAAGGGAGGGCGAAAGCACCCGCAGCAGGAGTTCCTGCAGATCGATACGACGAACATCCTGTTCATCTGCGGCGGGGCCTTCGTCGGGCTCGAGGGAATCATCGAGCGACGGATCGGGGTGAAGGGACTGGGCTTTGCTGCCGATATCGTGAACAAGAGCGATCGCAAGAAGGGCGAGATGATGCGCGACGTCCAGGCAGAGGACCTGCTCCATTTCGGACTGATCCCCGAGTTCATCGGGCGTCTGCCGGTGGTGGCGACCCTCGAAGAGCTGGACGAGGAGGCGCTGATCGCGATCCTGACCAAGCCGAAGAACGCACTCGTGAAGCAATACGAGAAGCTCTTCGAGTTCGAAGGGGTGGCGCTGCGATTCACGGAAGCGGCGTTGGCTGCGGTCGCGCGGAAGGCCCTCACCCAGAAGTCGGGGGCACGAGGTCTACGCGCGATTCTCGAGAACGCGATGCTGGAGCTGATGTACGAGCTGCCCTCGCGGGACGACGTGGAGGAATGCGTCGTCGGCGAGGAGGTGATCGAGCAGGGCGCTGAGCCGGTTCTCGGATTGAAGCGGGAGGCAGAGTCGGCTTAGGCAGGCCGCCTTGGGCGGCTAGGGTCCCAGAAGTAGCGCCGGCCCGACGACCGGGCGATCGACGAGGCTCCGACATGATCCGACACGATCCGACACGAAGGGGGGTGGCATGAGTGATTCAACAGACGCAGCCGGTGGGGGCCGCGTCCCGCTGCTGCCGCTTCGAGACATCGTCGTGTTCCCGCACATGGTCGTGCCGCTCTTCGTGGGTCGGCCGAAATCCATTCAGGCACTCGAGGACGCCATGGCGGGTGACCGCCAGCTGATGGTCGCCGCCCAGCGGGTCGCCGGCGACGAGGATCCGACCGAAGAGGATATCTACTCGATCGGCACCCTCGGCACGATCATCCAGCTCCTCCGACTGCCGGACGGAACGGTCAAGGTCCTGGTCGAAGGCAAGACTCGCGCCGAGATCCGCTCCTTCGCCGCCGTGGATCCGTATTTCGCCGTCGAGATCAACGAGCTGGCGGACGAGGGGGGAGACACGCCCGAGGCCGAGGCCCTCGTACGCTCCATCCACACGACCTTCGACTCCTACTCCAAGCTGAACAAGAAGATCGCGCCCGAGGTCGTGAACTCGATCTCGGCGATCAGCGACCCCGGCAAGCTCTCCGATACGGTCGTGGCGCATCTCAATCTGAAGCTGCCGGATCGCCAGAAGCTGCTCGAAGTCACCTCGACGATCGAGCGCCTCGAAGAGGTCTACAACCGGATGCAGGCCGAGATCGAGGTGCTCGAGGTCGAGCGCAAGATCCGCGGCCGCGTCAAGAAGCAGATGGAGCGCTCGCAGAAGGAGTACTACCTCAACGAGCAGATGCGAGCGATCCAGAAGGAGCTCGGCGACCGCGACGACCCGAAGAACGAGATCTCCGAGCTCGAGGAGCAGCTCGCGGCCAAGAAGATGCCCGACGAGGCCCGCGAGCGGACCGAGAAGGAGATGAAGAAGCTCAAGCAGATGTCGCCGATGGCGGCGGAAGCCACGGTCGTTCGCAATTACATCGACTGGATGTTGGCGCTGCCCTGGGAGGAATACACCGAGGAAGAGAAGGACCTGATGGTCTCCCAGGACATCCTCGACGCGGATCACTACGGGCTCGACAAGCCCAAAGAGCGGATCCTCGAGTATCTGGCGGTTCAGACTCTGGTCGAGAAGATCAAGGGCCCGATCCTGTGCCTGGTCGGACCGCCCGGCGTCGGCAAGACCTCGCTCGGCAAGTCGATCGCGCGCGCCACCGGCCGGGACTTCGTGCGCATCAGCCTGGGCGGTGTGCGCGACGAGGCGGAGATTCGCGGCCATCGTCGCACCTATATCGGAGCGCTTCCGGGCAAGATCATCCAGGGACTCAAGAAGGCCGGGTCGTCGAATCCGGTCTTCCTGCTCGACGAGATCGACAAGATGTCGATGGACTTCCGCGGCGATCCCAGCTCGGCGATGCTCGAGGTGCTCGACCCCGAGCAGAACTACTCGTTCTCCGACCACTATCTGGACGTCGAGTACGACCTCTCGCGCGTGATGTTCATCTGTACGGCGAACATGCTGGGTGAGATTCCGCGACCTCTCCAGGACCGGATGGAGATCATCCAGATCCCCGGCTACATCGAGAGCGAGAAGCTCGAGATCGCCAAGGCGCATCTGGTCGAGAAGGTGACGACGGACAATGGCCTCGTCTTCGGCCACGACGGAGATCCCGGCGACATGCGTTTCACCGAGGGCGCGCTGCTCGAGGTGATCCGCCACTACACCCGCGAGTCCGGTGTGCGCGGGCTCGAGCGGGAGCTGGCTTCGGTGGCCCGCAAGGTCGCGCGGGAGAAGGTCTCGGCCGGGGAGCAGTTCAAGCCCGTCACGGTCACTCCGAAGCTGATCCGAAAATATCTCGGCGTCCAGAAATACCGATTCGGCCAGACCGAGACGGAGAACCGAATCGGCGTGACGACCGGCCTGGCCTTCACCGAGGTGGGCGGCGAGCTGCTCCAGACCGAAGTGTCGATCATGCCCGGCAAGGGCAAGCTCCAGATCACGGGGCGGCTCGGCGAAGTGATGCAGGAGTCCGCGAACGCGGCCATGTCCTACATCCGTTCGCGCGCCAAGCAGCTCGGACTGACCAGCGATTTCCACACGAAGGTCGATGTCCACATCCACGTGCCCGAAGGCGGGACGCCCAAGGACGGACCGTCCGCCGGCATCACGCTGGCGACGACGCTCGCTTCGGCCTTGACGCGGATCCCCGTGCGCTCGAACGTGGCGATGACCGGGGAGATCACCCTGCGTGGTCGAGTGCTGCCGATCGGGGGCCTCAAGGAGAAGCTGATTGCGGCCCATCGAGGCGGAATCGATACCGTCTTGATTCCGAAGGACAACGAAAAGGACATCAAGGATCTGCCGGCGATCATCAAGAAGAATCTCACGATCCGTCCCGTCGAGCATATGGACGAGGTACTGAAGTACGCGCTCGCCGTTCCGAATCCGGAACACTTCCTCGAAGAGGGCGACGGAATCCACGAGATCGAGGACATCTACATCGCGCCGGGTGGGCTCAAGCAGACGACCGAGCTGCCGCATCCGGCCGGGGTCAATTAGCTTGCGCGCCAGGCGGCGCGCGGACAGGATGGGGCGCCGGACTGGTCGGGCGGCGGTGAGGAGGTCGCGTCGAGGGCGGTCTCTCGCTGTCGATCCCCAGGACCTGCGAGAGGGCGCGTAGCTCAGCTGGTTAGAGCACCTCGTTTACACCGAGGGGGTCCGCGGTTCGAATCCGTGCGCGCCCACCATTCGTTTCCATCAGGTCCCGTCCTCGTGGAGCCTCGTCCGGAGACTCGATGATCTGGCTTCGCCGCCTGTCGCTCGCACTGCTCGGTCGCTACGGGGCCCGGCTGCGGTTCCCTCATCTGCTGCTGCTGACGGGCACTCTGTTTGTGATCGATCTGGTGCTGCCCGACGGCCTGCCTTTCCTCGATGAGATCGTGCTCGGCCTGCTCGCCACACTCTTCGCGACCTGGAAGAAGCGCGTCGGCGAAGGCTCAGGAGACCCGGCCGCCTAACGTGGAGACCGCTTGCAGGCAGCCCCCGTCGCGCGCGATCGGGCCCGCTAGACTCGGCCTTCCAGTTCCTCGCGGAGCCCATCTCGCCATGTCGATCTTTCCTGCCAGTCCCGTCTCGTCCCAGGAGTTCATCGAGGACGTCGTGCCGTCGATCTTTGCCGAGGCCGAGCTCGACCCGGCGGAGGAGGCGATCGACCTGAAGGTCGGGATCGTGCTGCGGGGCGACCCCGACCCCCATCCCGCTTCCCAGCAGGATGCGGGGGGCGAGTGGACGCTTCACTTCGTCTCGGGCGAGCTCGGGATCGCACGCGGCCGAGAAGAAGCCTGCGAGATCACGATCGTGCAGAGCGTCGCCGATTGGCGGTCTGCACTCTGGCAGGGTCGGCCCGCCTTGATCGCCGACGCCGTGGATCAGATTCGGGAGCACGGGCCAGAGGCGCTGCGACCACCTCGTCCGCCGGGTGGTGGGCCGCCTCCGGATCCACTCAAGGGCATCTCGGATCTGCGCGGCCTGATCGAGGCGGCGATCGCCGACGAGCAGGGGCGGGACTGGCGCGTCGGAGTGCTGATCGGACCGGGGGCGATCCCTGAAGCGCCGCAGGCGACGATCCGACTCGGGGCCGAGCAGGCGGATGCGATTCGGACCGGCGAGCTCCATCCGCTCGAGGCGTTGATCACGGGTCAGCTCCAGCTCGATGGGGATCTCGGACTGATCCTGCAGCTCCAGGCGGTCGCGATGACGCTATCGATGGCCGGGGGTGGCGGGCGCTGATGGTCTCGGGTGGGCATGACTCGAGGGCTCTTGGTGGGGCCCGGTTGCTTGCCGTGCCGCTCCGCCTGCGAGCGTTTGCGGGCGACTCGAACCAAACGAAGCATTCTTCCGAATCCGCCGCGCCAGGGGCTGCGTGAGCTAGCGAGGCCTGCTTTTCTCAGCTACACATCGCCGCCCAGAGCTGCCGCGGGCCGGTAGTTCAATTGGTTAGAGCACTGGCCTGTCACGCCAGAAGTTGCGGGTTCGAGTCCCGTCCGGCCCGCCACTCCTTCCCCCCGCCATCGACACCCGGGGAACGGCTACTCCGCCTCAATCCTCGTCCTTCCGGGCGCGCGGCGCAGGGTTGGGAGGCACGTCCGCCAGGACGGAGCCCGCCGAGAGTCTGTGCTTCTGGACCTTGCCCAATGCGTTGCGCGGCAGGGAGGGAACGCGATAGAGGCCGCGTGGATGCTTGAACGGCGCGAGCCGATCGCCCACCGCTTCGCGGATCGCCGCGAGCTCGATCGGCTCGGGCGTGACGACGTAGGCGACCACCCGCTCGCCCCATTCCTCCGAGGCCTCGCCGACCACGGCGACGTCCTCGATCGCGGGAAGCTCGCGCAGGACGTCCTCGACCTCGCGCGGATAGACGTTGAATCCGCCGCTGATGATCAGCTCCTTGGCGCGTCCCACGATCCGGATGTAGCCGTCGGGATCCCGGGCGCCGAGATCGCCGGTCTTGAACCAGCCATCGCTCGTGAAGGCTTCGGCATTCGCTTCCGGGCGTTCCCAGTAGCCCGCGAAGACGTTCGGTCCGCGGACCTCGATCTGTTCGGGGTCGCCCGCGAGTCGCAGCTCGACGCCGGGCAGCGGCCGACCGACGGAGCCCGGCCGTCGCTCTCCTTCATAGGGATTCGAAACGAGCATGAGGGTTTCGGTCATGCCGTAGCGCTCGAGCACCCGCTGTCCGCCGACCCGTTCGATGTCGCGATGCAGCGCCGCGGGCAGGGGCGCCGAGCCCGACACACAGAGTCGCAATCCTGCGAGGGCCTCGGCGTTGGGGTGGCTCGCGAGTCGGTGGTACATCGTCGGGACGCCGAAGAAGAGGCTGGCCTGGTAGGCGGCGATGTCGTTCAGGATGTCGTCGGGGCGGAAGCCGCGATAGAGCACGGCGGAGCCGCCGCTATGCAGCGTGCCGTGCAGGCCGACGCCTAGCCCGTGCATGTGAAAGAGCGGCAGCGAAAGCAGCAGGCGGTCCGCGTCGGTCCATCGCCAGGCGAGGCGAAGTCCTTCGGCACTCGCCAGGCAGTTCGCATGCGACAGCACCGCGCCCTTGGGCTGGCCCGTCGTGCCCGACGTGTAACAGATCAGGGCCGGTGATCCGCGCTCCGCCTCGTCGAGGCGGGGTGTCGGGCCATCCGGCGCGTCGAGCGTCGGAGCCAGGATCTGCATGGATGGCGAGAGCTCGCGGACGAGCGCTGCCCGCTCCGGGTCATCGACGATCGCCGCTCGCGGCCTGGCATCCGCGACCACATGCGCCAGCTCGCGCGCGCCGTAGGCGGTGTTCGTCGGCATCACGACGAGGCCCATCCGAAGGCAGGCGAGATAGCTCGCGACCAGCTCTCCCGAGCTCTCCGCCGAGAGCAGCACGCGATCCCCGGGCTCGAGGCCGAGGGCTGCCAGGCGTCCCGCGCGCCGAGCACTCTCGGCCTCGAGATCTCCGCGCAGCCACCAGCCCCGATCGGGGTCATGGATCTGGGGCCGATCGGGATCGGCCGTCCAGGCGCGTCTCCAGGCGCAGGAGAGATTCGCGGCACCGCCTGCGGTCGGGTCGAAATGCGCTCCTTCGGGCAGATGGAAGTCTGGCGAGGACATGGACGAGAGGCTCCCGGATCCGACCGAGCGGGGCTCGAGCCCGAACGCGCACGGCAGGGTAGGTCGGGGAGCGTATCCGAAGCCCGGGCGGAGACTAGACCGCGCTGCGCGCGCGTCGTCGGCCTGGCGTGAGAGCCTCGATGCGGCCTTGCGGTCTGTGCTCGACCGGCAGGTCGCCGGCAAGCCGCCCCCCTCCTGGCGGCGCAGAGGGGCCCGGAGCGTGCGCTCCGGGCCCCTGCACGTGGCAGTCGGTCACTCAGCGAGCGAGTGATCCCCGACCCACCCGGGCCGAGGATGCCGAGCGATCGACGCCCAAGCATTCAGTGCCCGGAGCCTCTCGAAAGGGACCCCGCTGCCCGTGGCCGGTCGCCTGGAAGCGTCCCGCGCGTTCTCGCCGGGCCCAGAAAATCGCGAACGATCAGGAAACCCGGGAACCGATCCCGGCACCTCGGCATCCCTAGAAGCCGTAGAGACATCGTGTGTTTCTGCTCTCCTATTTGGTTGCGACTCGGAAGGGGCTCGGGTGCCGTCAGGCAGCCGGGCCCTTTCCATGTCCGGCGCCATGGCGCCGGGTCGTGACGACCCATGCGAGGGGTTGGGGTCGGGTGCCGCTCGGATCCGGCGGTGACTAGCGGCCCTTGCTCCGTTCCCGCTCGCGTCGGTCCCGCCACGCTTGCAGGCGCTCGGCGACGCGCGCTTCCGCCCCGCGGCTTTCCGGCTCGTAGTAGCGCCGGCCGCGAAGGGCCTCGGGCAGATTCTCGGCCCCGACGAAGGCATCCTCTGCATCGTGGGCGTAGACGTAGTCCTGGCCGTAGCCGAGGTCCTTCATGAGCCGCGTCGGCGCGTTGCGTAGATGCTTCGGAACGGGCAGGGGGCCGCTGCCCTCGAGGTCGGCGATCGCTCGCCCCAGTGCGAGATAGGCGGCGTTGCTCTTGGGGGCGCAGGCGAGATGGGTCGTCACCTGCGCGAGCGGGATCCGGCCCTCGGGCATGCCGATGCGCTCGACCGCCTGGTGCGCCGCGACGGCCAGACCGAGCGCGCCGGGATCGGCGGCGCCGACGTCCTCGGACGCGAAGATGACGAGCCGTCTCGCCACGTAGAGCGGGTCCTCTCCGGCCTCGAGCAGCCGTGCGAGATAATGGAGGGCCGCGTCCGGATCGCTGGCCCGCAGGCTCTTGATGAGCGCTGAGACGACGTTGAAATGCTCCTCCCCGTCGCGGTCGTGCCGCAGCGCGATCCGGCCGACCGCCTCGCTCACCGTCTCCGCCGACAGCGGCTCCGCCCGCCGCCCGCTCGACAGGTGCACGGTCGCGCTCGCCTCGAGCATCCCGAGCGCGCGCCGCGCATCGCCCTGCGACGCCAGGATCAGCGCTTCCCGCGCCTCGTCGCTGAGGACCAGGTGCGAAGAGCCCAGGCCACGCTCGCTGTCGGCGAGGGCGCGGTCGAGCACTCGCCCGATCGCCTCGGCGCCGAGCCCCTCGAGCGTGATCACGCGGCAGCGCGATAGCAGCGGCGCGATCACGCTGAACGACGGGTTCTCCGTGGTCGCGCCGATCAGCGTCACGCTCCCCGCTTCGACGTGGGGCAGCAGCGCATCCTGCTGCGCCTTGTTGAGTCGATGGATCTCGTCGATGAAGAGCAGCGTACGCAGCCGCGTCCGTCGGGCCGCCTCGATGGCCTTGCGGATCTCCGGTACGCCCGCGGTCACCGCCGAGAGCGGCGTCAGCCGCGCATCCTGCATGTCGCCGAGGATCCACGCGAGCGTCGTCTTGCCGCTGCCCGGCGGGCCCCAGAGAATGATCGAGGGCAGCGCGCCCTGGGCGACCAGCGTGTGGAGCGGGCGGCCGGGGGCGAGCAGCTCTTCGTGTCCCACGAGATCTTCGAGCCGCCGCGGCCGCATGCGCTCCGCGAGCGGCGCGTGCGGCTCGAGCCGACGCTCGGCTCGTTCGGGGAAGAGGTCGAGGGTCTCGTCCGGAGGTGGCGGCATGGCTGGATGCTAGCCGAGGCGTGGTCCCGACCGGCTGCCGCGATCCTTATCCGCGTGGACGAGGCGATCCGGTCTTGAGGCGAGCCCGGCGAAGCGGGATCATGCGCCCGCACCCCGCTTCCCAATCGGCACCGGGGTCTCTGGGTGGTGGGTCCATGATCGAAGTGCTGCGGATCGAAAACCTGGCTCTCGTGGAGTCGGTCGAGCTCGAGTTCGGACCCGGGCTGAACGTCCTGACGGGCGAGACCGGCGCGGGCAAGTCGATCATCCTGAGCGCCCTGGCGCTTCTGACGGGTGCCCGGGCTTCCGCTGAGACCCTGCGGAGCGGGGCGGAAGAAGGCGCCGTCGAGGCGCTCTTCCGAATGGACGGCCACGAGGACGTCTGCCTGGCGCTGGCGGATCGTGGCCTCGAGGGCGAGGCGGAGTCGAACGGCGAGGGGCCGGCGGAGCTGATCGTGCGGCGAACGCTGCACGCCGGCGGGCGGAGCCGCGCGCGGATCGGCGGGCAGCTGGTGCCTCTCTCGACGCTGGTCGAGCTCTTCGGCGGCCAGCTCGAGATCTCGAGTCAGCATGGCTCCCAGGCGCTGCGCCACGCGGAGGTCCACGCGCTCGCGCTCGATGCCTACGCCGACAAGACGAGCCTGCGCGAGCAGGTCGCGCGGGAGGTCGCGCGGGCGTCGCAGCTCGATCGGGAGATCGCGACGCTTCGCGCCGCCGAGGAGGAGCGGGCGCGTCGGCTCGACTTCCTTCAGTACCAGAGGCAGGAGCTCGAGGCCGATGAGCTCGACGTGGAGAGTGTGGCAAAGCTCGAGTCGGAGCATCGCCGCCTCACGCATGCCGAGCGCCTGGCGGAAGAGATGGCGACGGTGTCGCGAGCGCTCGACGGTGGCGGGAGCGGCGAGATGGCTGACTCCGCGGAGGCGGCGCTCGGGACGGCGCGTCGTGCGCTGACCGCGGCGCTGCGAATGGACCCCTCACTCGAGGAGATGAGCGTTGCTCTCGAGAGCCTCGAGTCCGAGGTGCGCGATCTGGCGGTCCGGGCCGCGGATTATCTGGCCGAGCTCGAGATCGATCCGGGTCGCCTGGCGGAGGTCGAGGACAAGATCGGTCGGCTCGAGGCGCTACGCCGAAAATACGGTCGCTCGGTCGAGGAGATGCTGTCCCATCGCGATCAGATCGAGGCCGAGCTGTCTTCGCTCGAGGGGGCGGACGACCGGATTCGCGAACTCGAGGCGCGCTGCGCCGAGTCGATCGAGGCCGCAAACGAAGCTTCCGCCAAGCTGTCGAAGGCGCGTGCCCGAGCGGCCAAGCAGCTCGCGAAGGCGGTCGAGGCCGAGCTCGCCGACCTGGCGATGCCCGGCGCGCGCTTCATCGTGTCGCTCGACGCGGTCGAGGCGAGTGGAGGACCGCCAGGACTCGAGACGACGGCCGGGGGCCGCGAGCGCCCGCAATTCCTGTTCTCGGCGAACGAGGGCGAGCGGCCCCGGCCGATCCAGAAGGTCGCCTCGGGTGGCGAGCTCTCGAGACTCTTCCTCGCGGTCAAGAACTCGCTCCGTCGAGCAGACCGCAACATGGTGATCGTCTTCGACGAGGTCGACGCCGGGATCGGAGGCGCCACCGCCGAGCGCGTCGGCCGCGTGCTCGCCGAGCTCGCAACCGAGCATCAGGTCCTGTGCATCACGCATCTGCCCCAGATCGCGGCCTTCGCCGACCGCCACTTCGTGGTGCGCAAGGAGGCGCAGAAGGGGCGCACCCGGACGCGGGTCACGGAGGTGCGGGACGATCAGCGGATCGACGAGCTCGCCCGCATGGCGGGCGGAGAGAATGTGACGGAGGTCACGCGCGAGCACGCTCGCTCTCTCCTGCGTCCCTAGTCGCGGGCCCCCGGGCGGGGTCGCCCCGGGGCACCGACGGCTCGTGATCGCACCGTGTCCTCGGGGGCTCTGACGATCGGACCGGGCCCAGGCAGCGGCTTCTCCGATGTGCAGATCGGTCAAGAACCTGGCTGCGAAGGCCGATGAGTCTCGTGGGGCGCTGGATCGAGCCAGTCGCCTCGAAACGTACGAGGCGGCCTGCCGATGGCGTCGGGATCCCAACAGAATGTCGAGCAACGGATCTGTCCCCCGCCCGGGGCGAGTGCGGTCGTGCTCTCGGGCTTCTACGAGGGGCTCGAGCTGCTGCTGGACCGGGAGCGGATCGTCATCGGTCGAGGCCGCAAGGCCGATCTGGCGCTCGCCGAAGCGACGATCTCGCGGGCGCATGCGGCGATCGGCTTCGACGGGAAGACGTTCTACGTCGAGGATCTGGACAGCACGAACGGGACGCTCGTGAACGGCTCACGGATCGTGAGGCAGCCGCTCAAGACCCAGGACGAGATCCAGATGGGCAAGCTTCGCATCGGCGTGACGCTGCCGTAGCCGGGGCGAATTCTTCGCGGGCACACGCCTCCGGGCGACCGCGATGTGGAGAGGGCATCGAGCATCCATGGAATCCTACAACCTCATCTGGGTCCGAGATCAGCGCTCGCGACCGCTTCAGATTTCGATTCCGAAGCGCCGCGTCCAGCACGCTGCGATCGCCGCGGCGGTCCTGGTGCTCGTCGGGTTGGCGGGTGTCTGGGATTATTGGCGCCTGCGAGCGGACAACGCAGAGCTCGCGGAGCTGCGCATCGAAGCCCTCGAGCAGCGCGAGAAGATCGCCGTCTTCCAGAATCGCATCGCCCAGGTCGACGAGCAGATCGCCAAGGTCGGTGAGCTCGAACGCAAGGTTCGCATCATCGCCAACCTGCCGGGGGCAGCGGGCGTCGGTGGCGAGGACGTTTCCGAGCTGGCGCCGGAGGGTCGCGAGGTCGGGCCGCCGGTCGGTGTCCCGGTCGATCGCACTCAGCCGCCCGCCGGTCTGAACGGGCAGGGTGGCAACGAGCCGTACGGGATCTTCGACGACGAGGTCTCCGGGGTCGATGTGCTCGAGCAGCTCGACGGTGTCGCCGTCAGTCTCTCGGATGGTGCCGGCGCGCGCGCCGAGTCGCTCGAGGTCCTGCTCGAACAGCTCGACGACAAGCGGCAGCGCCTGGTCTCGATGCCGTCGATCTGGCCCGCCAAGGGCTGGCTCACCTCTCGCTTCGGACCGCGCGTATCCCCTTTCACGGGTCGCCGTCACGTCCACGCCGGAATCGACATCGCCGCGGCCAGCGGGACCTCGATCTACGCGCCGGCTCGTGGTCGCGTGAGCTTCGTCGGTCGCAAGGGGCCGCTCGGCAAGGCGCTGGTGCTCGACCACGGCTTCGGGGTCAAGACGGTCTACGGCCACACCAAGGAGATCCACGTCAGCACGGGCGAGACCGTCGAGCGTGGTCAGGAGATCGCCGCCATCGGCAGTACAGGTCGCAGCACCGGCCCCCATCTCCACTACGTGGTCGAGGTGAACGGCAAGGCGCGAGATCCGCTGGACTACATCTTCGACTGATCCCCTCGGCAGGGAGCGCCGGGCTCGCTGCGCATTTGCTGCCTGCGGAGCCGTCTCCTACCCTCCGCCGTCACTCGAAGAATCCCCCCTCTGCTTCGACGACTTCCCTCTCACGTCGCGACCTCGCGCCGTGGCGCGGAGTCGCCACGACGTCCGGCGAGACGGTCGCGGCGCTTCGGTCGAGGTCGCGTCGCGAGCCAGCTGGAGCCAAAAGGGGCCGATGCAACGCATTCTGAGCAAGATTATCGGCACGAGCAACGACCGCGCGATCAAGCGCCTGCTGCCGCTCGTCGAACGGATCAACGTCCTCGAAGGCGATCTGTCGAAGCTCTCGGATGCCGACCTGCGCGGTCGGACGACGGCTTTCCGGGGCCGACTCGATCAGGGCGAGCCCCTCGACGACCTGCTTCCCGAGGCCTTTGCGACGGTGCGCGAGGCCGCCAAGCGGACGCTCGGTCAACGTCATTACGACGTCCAGCTGATCGGTGGGATCGTGCTGCATCAGGGTCGCATCGCCGAGATGAAGACCGGCGAGGGCAAGACCCTCGTGGCGACACTGCCTTCGTACCTGAACGGCCTCACCGGCCGCGGCGTGCACGTCGTCACCGTCAATGACTTCCTCGCGTCGCGCGACGCCGAGTGGATGGGCCAGCTGCATCGCTTCCTGGGACTCGAGGTCGGTGCGATCGTGCACGGCCTGTCGGACGCTCAGCGCGTCGCCGCCTACCGCGCCGACGTCACCTACTGCACGAATAACGAGCTCGGGTTCGACTACCTGCGCGACAACATGAAGTTTTCGCTCGAGGCCTGCGTCCAGCGCGAGCTGCACTACGCGATCGTCGACGAGGTCGACTCGATCCTGATCGACGAGGCGAGGACGCCGCTGATCATCTCGGGTCCTTCCGAGCAGAACACCCAGATCTACACGATCGCGAATCGACTGATCCCCTCGTTGCAGGCCGGGACCGCCGCCGAGCCCTCGAAGGGCATCGAGGAGACCGGCGACTTCTGGGTCGACGAGAAGGCGCACTCGGCGACCTTCACCGACCAGGGCATGCGCAAGGTCGAGCAGATGCTGCGCGTCGACAATCTCTACGACCCCGGCATGCTGCCCGTGCTGCACGCGATGCAGCAGGCCTTGATGGCCCACACGTTGAAGCGGATCGACGTCGACTACGTCGTGCGACCCGGCGAAGACGGGTCGAAGGAAGTCGTGATCGTGGACGAGCACACGGGTCGGCTGATGCCGGGTCGGCGCTGGTCCGACGGGCTCCATCAGGCGGTCGAGGCGAAGGAAGGCATCCAGGTTCGCAGCGAGAGCCAGACCTTCGCGTCGATCACCTTCCAGAACTACTTCCGGATGTACGAGAAGCTCTCGGGCATGACGGGGACCGCGGATACCGAGGCCGAGGAGTTCGCGAAGATCTACAACCTCGACGTCTCGCTGATTCCGACCAATCGTCCGCTGCTGCGCGTCGACGAGCAGGATGTGGTCTTCAAGAGCAAGGCCGAGAAGTTCAATGCGGTCGTCGACGAGCTGCGCGAGCGGCACGAGACGGGCCAGCCCGTGCTGGTCGGCACGATCTCGATCGAGACCTCGGAGATGCTGTCGAAGAAGCTCAAGAAGGCCGGTCTCAAGCACACGGTGCTGAACGCCAAGAAGCACGAGAGCGAGTCGGAGATCGTGGCCCAGGCCGGTCGCAGGGGCGCCATCACGATCTCGACGAACATGGCGGGTCGCGGCACCGACATCCTGCTCGGCGGCAATCCCGAGGTCATGGCCCTCGAAAAATGCGGGCACGACCGCGACCACCCCGACTTCGAAGCGACCCTCGCGCAGTTCGAGGCGGCGTGCGCGGCCGAGCGCAAGGAGGTCCTCGAGGCGGGCGGCCTGCATATCCTGGGAACCGAGCGCCACGAGAGCCGGCGCATCGACAATCAGCTGCGCGGTCGAGCGGGTCGTCAGGGTGACCCGGGCTCGAGCCAGTTCTTCCTCTCCCTCGAAGACGACCTGCTGCGCATCTTCGAGGCCGACCGCGTCAAGCAGTGGTGGGATCGCGTCGGCGTCGAAGAGGGCGAGGCGATCGAGAATCGCATGCTGAGCCGAGTGATCGAGGGCGCCCAGAAGAAGGTCGAGGCCCGGAACTTCGACATCCGAAAGCACCTGCTCGACTACGACAACGTCATGAACAAGCAGCGTCAGGCCTTCTACGCCCGACGCATGGTCGCCATGTCCGCGGACGACAAGGCGCTCGCCGAAGAGCTCCAGGCCTGCCTCGAAGGCTACGTCGTGAATCTCGTCGGTCGCATCTGGCCCCAGCGCGGGGATCCCGAGGACGACGACTACGTCGAGATGGCCCATGCGCTCGAGGCGCAATTCGGTCTGTCCTTCTCGATCGAGGCGCC
This sequence comes from uncultured delta proteobacterium, assembly GCA_963698485.1. Taxonomy (GTDB): domain Bacteria; phylum Myxococcota_A; class UBA9160; order UBA9160; family UBA4427; genus UBA4427. The sequence goes on from CAVORA010000029.1 coordinate 444,128, forward strand.
GCCATTCCGGACTCCGGACGGTGGGCGTCACGGCGATCAGGACGCTCTCGGACACGCCATCATGGCCGAGCTGAACGCCGCGCTCGAGGCGAAGAAGGAAGAGGGGCGGGTGCTCAAGAACGAGACCTACGCCGACATCGAGAGCTACCCGACCTTCGAGCAGATCATTCGCGACCTCCAGCTGCAGATCCTCGACCAGCAGTGGAAGGGCCATCTGCACACGATGGATCAGCTGCGCAACTCGGTGAACATGCGCGCCTACGCCCAGCGCGACCCCAAGCTCGAGTATCAGCGCGAGGGCTTCGGGCTCTTCGGCGAGATGGAGCAGCGCATCGACGACACCTTTGCCGAGTTCGCGCTGAAGTTCGGCTACCCGCGTCCGAATCTCGGACCGCAGGCGACGAATCGCCGCGTCGATGCTGCGCGCGGTGGCCAGCCTGCTGCGCAGTCCGCCGGCGCGGCACCGCCTGCCGGCCCGCTCGCCGGGGCTCGAGCCCGGGGCGCGGAAATGGCCAGTGCGGATGCGAGCCACGGCAAGGTCGGGCGCAACGAGCCTTGCCCCTGCGGCAGCGGCAAGAAATACAAGAAATGTCACGGAGCCTGAGCGCGCCCACGAGCACGCGCATTCCGGAGCGCGGGCGATGAAGGTCCGACGAGAGGCTCGGCCCGTGGCCGGTTTTCGGGCCGTGGGTCTTCACGCCGGAATCAAGGCGAAGGCCAGGGATCTGGCGATGATCGTGTCCGACGAGCCCGCGAGCGTGGCGGCCGTCTTCACGACCTCGACCTTCGTGGGAGCGCCGGTCGAGGTGTCACGCGAGCGCGTCCGGCGAGGGCGTGCCCGGGGCGTCGTGGTGAACAGCGGCTGCTCGAACGTCGCGATGGGCCTGCGCGGGGTGCGCGATGCGAGGACGATGGCTCGGCTCGCCGCGCAGGCGGTGGGCTGCGACGAGGCCGAGATGCTCGTCGCGTCGACCGGCGTGATCGGTCAGCCGCTTCCCCTCGACGTGCTGAAGGTCGCGATTCCGCGGGCGGCGGCGGGTCTCGCGGCCGAGGGCTGGGACGACGCGGCGGAGGCGATCCGCACGACGGATACCCACGCGAAGGTGGCTTCGACGCGATTGAAGATCGGCGACCGCTTCATCACGATTCAGGGCATCGCCAAGGGATCGGGGATGATCGAGCCGAACATGGCGACGATGCTCTCCTTCCTCGCGACGGACGCGCCGATCGCCCCGGCCACGCTGCGGGCGATGCTGCGACGCGTCGCCGACGCAACCTACAACTGCTTGTCGGTGGACGGCGAGAGCTCGACCAGCGACACGGTCGTCCTGCTGGCGAATGGCGCGGCCGGCGGTGCAACGCTCCGTGGTGGGGAGGCCGCGCGCTTCGAGGCCGGGCTGCTCGCGGTGTGCGAAGACCTCGTCCGTCAGCTGGCGCGGGACGGCGAGGGCGCCACGAAGCTGCTGCTCGTCGAGGTCGAGGGGGCCGGCAGCGCGGCCGAGGCGGAGCGGGCCGCCCGCCGGATCGGGAATTCGATGCTCGTCAAGACGGCGGTCTTCGGGGGCGACCCGAATTGGGGTCGGATCCTGCAGACCATTGGCGCGGGTCGGGTTCGCTGGAGCGCCGAGACGGCGCGCATCCGGGTCGGGGGCGTCGTCGTGTTCGCCAGGGGGCGATCGGCCGGTCCGGCCGCCCGCAAGCGCGCGCAAAAGGCCCACGCAGCCGAAGAGATCAAGATCCAGGTCGACCTGGGCGTCGGATCGCACAGCGCGCGGCTCTTCACCTGCGATCTCAGCTACGAATACGTCCGGATCAACGCCGAGTACACGACCTAGATCGCCCGGCCCGCGGCTGCCTCCATGGGTTGGGCCGCCCCGGGGTGTCGTCCGCGCCCGACTCTGCTAAACACCCGGCACTTCACACGTTCCGAGTCACCCCGGCGGTGCCTGGAGCGGATCCGAAGACATGCTCGTCTCGGCTGGACAGACCGGTCGGGCCGCTCGTTTTCCCGCGTCGCCCTCATCCAGAACGTGATCGATCGAGCCCGAGAGTCGGACTCGCTAGAACGATCGGAGAGGGCATCGAAGGGCGGGATCGGGGGGGAGCTTGTCGCCGGGACGCGACGGGTCGGGGATAGGACGGCTCGGGGCGGAGGCCCAACCGCCAAAGGAGAGATCCATGTCCGAGACCCCGGCCACACCCGAGGCCGTTACGCCCCCCGTTGGTACAACGGATGCTGCAACCGATGCGGCGACTGCCCCCGCGGCCGCAGCCGCTTCAGCCGATGCGCCCGCCCCCGAGAGCGAGCTGAGCCAGGCCCTCAAGGAGCAGGAAATTTCGATTCGCTCGCTGATCGAGGCGGGCGTTCACTATGGCCATCAGCCGGGTCGCTGGAATCCGCTGATGAGGTCGTACATCTTCGGCGAGCGCAACGGCACCCACATCATCGACCTCGACCAGACGCTTCCCATGTTGAAGGAAGCCCTGGATTTCCTGCGCGAGACCACCGCCGCGGGCGGCTCGGTGCTCTTTGTCGGGACGAAGCGACAGGCGCAGGGCTCGATCATGCTCGAGGCCAAGCGAGCGGGTCAGCACTACGTCAACAACCGCTGGCTCGGGGGCATGCTCACGAACTGGAAGACGGTCAAGAAGTCGATCGACCGCTACAACCAGTACCTCGAGATCCTCGGCAACGAGGAGAAGCGCGCCGAGCTGTCGAAGAAGGAGCAGGCGAGCATGTCTCGCCAGGTGGAGAAGTACTCGAAGTCGCTCGAAGGCATTCGAGCCATGGAACGTCCGCCCGACGCGATCTTCATCATCGACGTGGGCAAGGAGGCGATCGCGGTGCAGGAGGCCAAGCGCCTGCACATCCCGATCGTCGGCATCGTCGACACCAATAACAGCCCGCGGTACATCGATCTCGTCGTGCCCGGCAACGACGACGCGCTCCGCGCCATCGACCTCTACTGCACGGCGGCGGCCAACGCCTGCCGCGAGGGCTACGAGCGACATCAGGCGGAGCTGGTGGCGCAGCGGCGCGATGCGCCGGCTCCGGCCAAGGCCGAGGCAGGGTCTGCGACCGGCCGACGGGTCGTCGAGATCAAGCAGCAGCCCCGTCGCGGACGCGGTCAGGGCGAGCGCTCCGCCGGCGGTGGCAAGAGCTACTCCGCGGGCTCGGACAAGCCCGAGGAGGCCTCACCCGCGAAGGTGAAGCCGGCCGAGGCAGCGACGGCCGAGCCGCAGACGGCTTCTGCTCCGCCTGCTACGCCGCCGCCGGCCGCCACGCCGGTCGAAGGCGCGGACAAGGCTTAGGAAGAATCCGGGAGACCGTGAGGTCCTCCCCAGCACGGAACCCGAAGGAATCGCCCGACGCGAGCGCGGGTGGGACGCTTCGGCTCCGGGAGACCAGGACAGTGGCAGGGATCTCTGCAAGTGACGTGAAGGCGCTCCGTGATTCGACGGGCGCGGGGATGATGGATTGCAAGAAGGCCTTGAAGGAGGCCGAAGGCGACGTCGAGAAGGCGATGGAGCTGCTGCGGGCGAGCGGCCTCGCGAAGGCGGGCAAGCGCGCGGGCCGCGACACGAGCGAGGGGGCAGTGGTCTTCTCGATCGACGGCGGCCGTGGAGCGCTGATCGAGCTCGGTTGCGAGACCGACTTCGTGGCCAAGACGCCCGACTTCCAGACCCTCGCCCAGGGCGTCGCAGACGCCGCGGCCGCCGCCAACGCCGGAGACGTCGCGTCCGCTCTGGCCGCGCCGATGGACGGGAGCACGGTCGATGAAGTCGTGAAGGCGGCCGTGGCCAAGGTCGGCGAGAACATCCAGCTGAAGCGCGTCGGCTGTGTCTCGGTCGACGGTGTGGTTGGAGGCTATGTGCACGGCGGCGGAATTCTCGGCGTGCTGGTGGCCCTGGAGACGGATCTTTCGGGTGACGACGTGCAGGGCGTGGCGAAGGAGGTCGCGATGCATGTCGCTGCTCATGATCCGACGCCGATCGCCGTCGATCGCGATGACATGCCGGCGGCGCTGGTCGAGAAGGAGCGCGCGTTCCTGACTCAGCAGGCCAAGGACAGCGGCAAGCCCGACAACGTCATCGAGAAGATGGTCGACGGCCGGATCAACAAGTTCTTCGCCGAAAACTGCCTGCTCGCTCAGGGCTTCGTGAAGGACCCCGACAAGAGCGTGCGTGATATCCTCGCAGAAGCCGGCAAGGCCGCGGGGGGCGAGATCAAGGTCGCCTCCTTCGTTCGCTTCAAGCTGGGAGAGGCTGCTGAATAGTGTCGATTGCGTACCGGAGGCTGCTGCTCAAGCTCTCCGGCGAGGGGCTCGCCGGAGAGGACGGGTACGGCATCCATCCGGGCGTGATCGGTGGACTCGCCGAGCAGATTCGAGAGGTCCACGCGCTCGGCACCCAGATCAGCATCGTCATCGGCGGCGGGAACATCATTCGCGGCATGACGGCCGCCGCTCAGGGGATGGACCGGGCGCAGGCCGACTACATGGGAATGCTCGCCAGCGTGATCAACGCGATGGCGCTGCAGGACGCCCTCGAGAAGGTCGACGTGCCGACGCGCGTCCAGACCGCCATCGAGATCGCACAGGTTGCCGAGCCGTATATCCGGCGCCGCGCCGTGCGTCACCTCGAGAAGGGGCGCCTCGTGATCTTCGCGGCGGGCACCGGCAACCCGTATTTCACGACGGACACCGCGGCCGCCCTGCGCGCCGCCGAGATCCAGGCCGAGGTCGTGATGAAGGCGACGCAGGTGGATGGTGTGTACAACGCAGATCCGTCTCGGGTGGCCACCGCGGAGCGCTACGAGCAGCTCACCTTCGATGAGGCCCTGCGCCTCGACCTTCGATTCATGGACCAGTCGGCGATCGCCTTGTGTCGCGAGAACGACCTGCCGATCAGGGTATTCGACATGGGCGTGCGCGGGAATATCCTGAAGGCGGTTCGTGGGGAGACGGTCGGAACGCTGGTGCGGAATCGGCACGACTGAGCCCCGCGCGGCAGGTCCGTGCGCCAGGCTGCTGCTGCTGCCGACGGCTCTGACGGAGAAGACGCGGACGGCTCAGACCGCGAAGAGAGAGGAGGCTCGACGAGACATGGCGGAAGAAGAAGACGTAGAGGCGGTGATCGACGAAGCGCGGGAATCGATGGACAAGGCGATCGATCGCTTTCGCAAGGAGCTGACCCGGGTGCGAACGGGCCGCGCGAGCACGAACCTGCTCGACGGCATCTCGGTCGATTATTTCGACACGCCGACGCAGCTGAACCAGCTCGCGACGCTGTCCGTTCCCGACCCGCGGATGATCGTGATCTCGCCCTTCGACAAGACCGTCATCCCGATGATCGAGAAGGCCATCCAGAGCTCCGACCTCGGCCTCACGCCCAGCAACGACGGCAAGGTCATCCGGCTGCAGATCCCGCCGCTCACCGAGGAGCGGCGCAAGGTGCTCGTCAAGCAGGTTCGCAAGGTCGCGGAGGATCACCGGATCCGGGTGCGTGACGCGCGCCGCGACAGCCTGTCGATGCTCAAGGATCTCGAGGACGACGGTCTCTCGAAGGACGATCGCCATCGCGCCGAGAAGAAGGTCCAGGACGTGACGGATGAGTTCGTCAAGAAGATCGACGAGCTGACCGCGCAGAAGGAGAAGGACGTGCTCGAGGTCTGATCCTCGAGGCGTTTCTGGAAACCGAGTCGACGGAGTACGCCGCGCCGTGGAGGGGCTGCGTTCGCGGAGGCCAGACAGACGTTGGAGAGCATGGCGCAACCGGACGTGCATCCCGAGATCGATCTCGATCGAGTCCCGCGTCACGTGGCCATCATCATGGATGGCAACGGGCGCTGGGCCGTCGAGCGGGGCCTCGAACGGAATGCCGGCCATCGCGAGGGCATCGAGAGCGTGCGCGAGATCATCCGCGCATGTCGCGACTATGGCGTCGAGGTCCTGACGCTCTACGCCTTCTCGCTCGAGAACTGGAATCGTCCGAAGGGCGAGGTCTCCGAGCTGATGCGTCTGCTCGAGGAGTATCTCGAGACGGAGCTCGCCGAGGTGATGGAGAACGGCGCCCGCGTCCGGTCGATTGGACGACTCGACCGGCTGCCGCCCAGTACGCGCCGAGCCGTCGAGAACGCGGTGCGGGAGACGGCCGACAACGAGGGCATGCAGCTGATCTTCGCGCTCTCGTATGGAGGGCGCGCGGAGATCGTGGACGCGGCGCGGCGGATCGGCCGCGACGCGGAGCTCGGCAAGATCGATCCGGAAGGTCTGGATGAGAAGACCTTCGCTTCCTACCTCTACGCCTCGGACGTGCCCGATCCGGATCTGCTGATCCGAACCGGAGCAGAGCGGCGCATCTCGAACTTCCTGCTCTGGCAGATCGCCTACGCAGAGCTGCACATGAGTCGATGCATGTGGCCGGAGTTCCGGCGCCGGGAGTTCGAGGCCGCTCTTCTCGACTACCAGAGTCGCGAGCGACGGTTCGGACGCACGAGCGCTCAGGTGCAGCACGGCGAGGGCGACGACGGCGAGTCGGCGGCGCAATGAAGCGGCTGGCGATCCTGGGCAGCACGGGCAGCATCGGCGAGCAGACCCTCGACGTGGTCGCGAAGCACCCCGCTCGCTTCGACGTGGTCTCGCTGGCCGCGGGCCGCCGCGTCGAGCGACTGATCGAGCAGACCCGCTCGTTCCGACCGCGTGTCGTATCCGTGGCGGACCCCGCGGAGGTCCCGACGATTCGCGACGCGCTGGCGACCAGCGAGCTCGCCGGCACGGTCGAAGTGGTGTCCGGCGAAGCCGGGCTCGACCGGGTGGCGACCGAGCCCGCGGACCTGGTGGTCGCCGGGCTGGTCGGGGCGATCGGGCTGAGGCCCGTGCTGGCGGCGATTCGCGCGGGGCGAGCGATCGGGCTCGCCAACAAGGAGGTCATGGTGATGGCCGGCGCGCTGGTTCGCCGCGAGGCGCGGGCAGCGGGCGTCGAGATCATCCCGATCGACTCGGAGCACAGCGCGATCTTCCAGTGTCTGGTCGGCAGCCGGCCGAGCGAGGTCGCGCGACTGATCCTGACCTGCTCGGGCGGACCCTTCCGGACCTGGTCGCGCGAGCGCATCGAATCGGCCCGGGTCGAGGAGGCGCTGGCGCATCCCGAACTGGTCGATGGGCGACAAGATCTCGATCGACTCGGCCACGCTCATGAACAAGGGGCTCGAGGTCATCGAGGCCCGCTGGCTCTTCGACGTCGAGGCGGAGCGGGTGGACGTCGTCGTGCATCCGCAGTCGATCGTGCACTCGCTGGTCGAGTACTGCGATCGCTCGGTGCTCGCACAGCTCGGACTGCCCGACATGCGCGTGCCGATCGCCGTCGCCCTCGCACATCCCGAGCGCGTCGAGCTCGAGGTTCCGCGTCTCGATCTGGTCGAGCTCTCGCGCCTCGACTTCGAGGCACCGGATCGCGCGCGCTTCCCGTGTCTCGACCTCGCCTACCGGGCGGTTGCGGGCAGCGAGGCCGCACCCGCCGTCCTGAATGCGGCCAACGAGGTGGCGGTCGAGGCCTTTCTCGCGCGGCAGATCGCGTTTCCCGAGATCGCCGCGCTGAACGATGCCGTGCTCGCGGCGCATCTCGCGGACCACTCGGGTCAGCGCGTCGATCGGCTGGACGCCGTCGTGGCTGCGGATGCCTGGGCGCGCGGCGCGGCGAGCGAGTGGCTGGCCAAGCGCGAGCCGGGCGCGCGGAGCTGATGGCGATGTTCGACGCCTTCGACACCCTCGTTGCGGTGATCCCGCTGCTGGGAATCCTGATCGTCGTGCACGAGCTCGGGCATTTCCTGGTCGCCAAGGCCTGCGGCGTGCGGGTGCTCAAGTTCTCGATCGGCTTCGGCGCGCCGATCGGCTTCGGCAAGCTCCGCATGCGCTGGGAGCGGGGCGGCACCGAATACGTGATCGGCTGGATTCCGCTCGGCGGCTTCGTGCGCATGCTCGGCGAGCCGATGCCCGGAGACGAGGAGTCGATGCCGCCTGTGCCCGACGACGCCCGGCCCGAGGAGTTCCTCGAGTCGAAGCCGGTCTGGCAGAAGCTGGCCGTCGTCTTCGCGGGGCCGGCGATGAATCTGCTGCTGCCCGTCGTGTGCTTCGTCGGGATCCTGTGGTTCGGATTGCCACGTCCGGATGCGGTGATCGGGATGGTCGAGGCGAACTCGCCGGCCGCGATCGCGGGCCTGCAGCCGGGCGACCGGATCGAATCGATCGACGGCGAGCCGGTCGAGTTCTGGGACGACGTGATCCTGCCGATTCGAGAGCGCGGGGCGGGCGACCGGATTCGCTTCGAGGTCTCACGGGCGGGCGAGCCGAGGCAAGTCGACGTCGAGCTCGGGACGCAGAAGATGCGGGATCGCTTCGGTGCGTTCGTCGACACAGGATGGATCGGGCTCGGCTTCAACCGCCTCGAGGCGCGCGTCGGTGTGCCCCAGGCGGAGAGCGTGGCCGCGCAGGCCGGCCTGCGTTCCGGGGATCGAGTCATTGCGGTGGACGATCGCGCGATCGAGGACTGGGTCGGGCTCGTCGCCGCGCACGCCGAGGCCGCGCGCGCGGCACGGGCACGCGGGGCGGAGTCCGTGACGTGGCGCGTCGAGAGAGCGCTTGCGACGGACGAGCCACCGAACGAAGCACGGCCGTCGGCTGCGGCCGAGCAGGCAGCGGGGCCCGCCGGCAAGGACGAGGCGCGCGCAGCGAAGGTCGAAGCGCTGAGCGTGGCGGTGCCGGCGATCGAGGATCTCGACCGACTCGGGCTGCGGCCCGCCACGATCCTGGTGGCGATGGTGACGGAGGGCAAGCCGGCGGCGCTGGCGGGGCTCCAGAAGGACGATCTGATTCTCGCGGTCGACGGCCAGCCGGTCGGGAGCTTCGAGAGCTTCGTTTCGCTGGTGCAGACCAGCGCCGGTCGTGAGCTCGAGATCCGCTACTCGCGCGACGGCCAGCTTCAGACGACCCGCTTGCGGGCGCGCGAAGAGACGGTCTCCGGCCCCTACGACATCGAAGGCATGGAGGAGTCGGTCTACCGGATCGGCCTGGCGCCCCAGGTCTCCTGGCTACCCGGCGCCCGAACCTTCCAGCGCGTCCGAAATCCGATCGAGTCGCTGCCGCGCGCCGCCCTGATGACCTGGGACATGACGATCGGCTACCTCGAAGGGCTCAGTCGGGTCTTCACGGGAGACGTTGGCGCCGACAAGCTCTCCGGGCCGATCGGGATCGCCCGGATCGCCCGCAAGTCGCTCGATCGCGGCTGGCTCGAGTATCTCTGGATGATGATGCTGATCAGCATCAACCTCGGGATCCTGAACCTGCTGCCGATTCCGGTCCTCGACGGAGGCCAGGCGGTCATCTACAGCATCGAGGGGATCAAGCGCTCGCCGCTGTCGATGCGCGCCCGCGAGATCGCCAGCTCCGTAGGCTTCGCGGTGCTCGTGCTGCTGATGGGTCGAGCCTTCTGGAACGACCTGACGCCGTTCTGGAATCGCCTGGTCAGCTGGCTCTCGAGCGGCGCGCAGTAGTCGACGAGCCAGCATGACGCGCCGGCTGCTCGCCATCGAATCCGCCACCGACTGGCTCTCGATCGCCCTGCTCGAGGATCGCGAGGTGCTGCGCGCAGCGGAGGCTCGCGGCGAGCGACGGCACGCCGCCGAGCTGATGCCGCTGATCGCGCGCGAGCTGGACGCAGCCGGCTGGTCGGTCGAAGACCTCGATGCGCTGGCGGTCTCGACTGGACCGGGCTCGTTCACGAGCCTGCGGATCGGTCTGGCGACGGCGAAGGGACTCGCCTTCGGTCGCGACTGGCAGGGGGTTGCGGTGTCGACGCTCGAAGCGATGGCGGTCGCGGCCTTCGAGGAGCAGGGTCTGCCGGAAGAGGCGGTCGTGCTGACGTTGCTCGACGCGCGGCGCGGCGAGTGGTACGCCGGCGCATGGAGGCGGCCTCGGGGCGCGGCGGAACGGCTCGAATCGGTGCTCGCCGAGGGGCTCTATGCCCCGGCGCTCCTGGCCACGGATCTCGCAGGCCCCGTGGTCGTCGCGGCGCCCGATGCCACGGACTGGCGCGCCGCCTTCGAGCCCGCCGGGCTCGTCGTCAGGGGCGTCATCGAGGGCGTGGCCGCGCGCCCGCGAGCTGCCTGGGTGGGGCGGCTGGGTGCCGCGCGCCTGGCCAGCGGTGAAGGGGTCGCGCCCGCTGATCTGGCGGCGCGCTACCTGCGCCGCGCGCAGGCGGAGGCGGTGCGACTCGGTGGACCCGTCGAGGCGGGCGAGCTGGCCAGGGTCGCGGACGGGGATGCCTGACCCGCGCGGCGAGGGCGCCTCGCGATCGCTGGCGCCGAGCAAAAAGGTCGCGTAATCTCGCGCAGTTAGCGCCTCTTGGCATTCGCGTGTGCGGCGCCTCCGGGAGATTCCCGAGACATCTGGAACGAGTCGCGGGCAAGCTCTGGGAGGCGGGAACGAAGCGGCGGGGGGAATCCCTTTCAAGCGGATTTCCTCGAAGCGCCGCAGCAGCGCACAGCATCACGCATCGCGCGAGCGTGCTCGAGCCAGCCCGGGAGCGCTGATCCGGGACGGCACGTGGTGCGCCGAGACCCGGGGCCACGGGCGCGCCACGAATCAGCGCTGCCCGGAGCTCACCGGAACGACTTCTGACGCGGTCTTCGAAGACCCACTACTCGAGACGATCTCGAAACGCATCGATTGAACTCTCCCGAATAAAGGACCCGGACCCTCTCATGGCACTCAATATCTACTACGACAAAGACGCGGATCTCGGACGGCTCCAGTCCAAGAAGGTCGCCATCATCGGCTACGGCAGTCAGGGCCACGCCCACGCGCAGAACCTGCACAACTCGGGCATCGAGGTCATCGTCGGCCTCCGCAAGGACTCGTCGAGCTGGTCGAAGGTCGAAGGCGCTGGCCTGCGCGTCGCGACGGTGGCCGACGCCACTCGCGAAGCCGATCTGATCATGTTGACGGTTCCCGACGAGCTGGCGGCGTCGATCTATCGCGACGAGGTCGAGCCCAACCTCGAGGCCGGCAACTACCTCGCCGTCGCCCACGGCTTCAACATCCACTTCGAGGCGATCATTCCGCCCGCCAACGTGAACGTGATCATGATCGCGCCGAAGGGGCCCGGGCATACCGTGCGGGATCATTACGAGCAGGGACGCGGCGTGCCGTGCCTGATCGCGGTGCATCAGGATCCGACGGGTGACGCCAAGCAGATTGCGTTGGCCTATGCCTCGGCGATCGGCGGCGGTCGCTCCGGCATCATCGAGACGAATTTCCGCGAGGAGACCGAGACCGATCTCTTCGGCGAGCAGGCGGTGCTCTGCGGTGGCCTGACGTCGCTGATGCAGGCGGGCTTCGAGACGCTGGTCGAGGCGGGCTATGCGCCGGAGATGGCGTATTTCGAATGCATCCACGAGACCAAGCTCATCATCGATCTGATCTACGAAGGCGGCATCGCCAACATGCGTTATTCGATCTCGAATACCGCCGAGTACGGCGACTTCGTGAGCGGCCCGCGCGTGATCGACGCCGGCGTGAAGGCGCGCATGAAGGACGTGCTCACGGACATCCAGACGGGCGAGTTCGCCAAGCGCTTCATCCTGGAGAACCAGGCGGGCAACGTCGGCATGCATGCCCGGCGGCGCGCGGCGAAGGAGCATCAGCTCGAAGAGGTGGGGGCGCGACTGCGCGGACTGATGCCCTGGCTCGCCGAGAAGCAGCTGGTCGATCGATCGAAGAACTGACGCGCTCGCGCGACCGCGCGCCGGTCGTCGGCCGGCGCGCGGAAGGTGCAGGCCAACGAGCGCGCAGAGCGAGAACGAAGACCGGCTCCGAGGGGAGGACGAGAAGCGATGACCGAGGAGGGCGCGGAGGGCAACGGGCGTCGGCGGCGCAGGCGTCGGCGGCGCGACGATCCGGATCGAGCGGGGTTTGCCTCGCTGCTGCCACAGCTCCTGACGACCGGGAACCTGGCCGCGGGCTTCTACGCGATCGTCCAGGCCAGCGGCGGTGAGGTCCTGATCGCGTCCTATGCGATCTTCATCGCCGCGGTCTTCGACATCCTCGACGGGCGCGCCGCGCGCATGACCGGCAATGTGAGCCGCTTCGGTGCCGAATACGATTCGATCGCCGACACCGTCTCGTTCGGTGTCGCCCCGGCGGTCCTGGCCTTCCATGCCGGCGATCTCTCGACACTCGGCTGGGCCGGTTGGGTCATGGCCTTCGTGTACACGGCCTGCGCATCCCTGCGACTGGCCCGGTTCAACGTCTCTTCGGGTCGCTTTCTCGGCCGCTTCGACGGGCTGCCGACGCCGGCGGGGGCGGGCATGGTGGTCTCCGCCGTCTGGTTCATGGGCTTCCTCGACCTGCCGGATGGCCTGGGCCTGCCCTCGATCGTGCCCGCGCTCGGCGTGACCTTTCTCGGGCTGCTGATGGTCAGCCCGATCCCCTATCACAGCTTCAAGAACCTGCGTTTCGGGCAGAGCTACTCGGCGACGGTGTTACCGGTGATCGTTTCGATCGTGCTGATCCTCGAGCCCGGGCTCAACTTCTTCCTGGTCGGGCTGCTCTACGTCGTATCCGGTCCGGTCGGTGTCGTATGGCGCTGGCGAACCGGCCGCGAGCTGCTGCCGGCCGAGGACGCGGGCTTTCCGCTGGCCGGTCCGACGGACGCCGTCGACGCAGAGGGCTTCCCCGGACCGGATCCGCACCAGGATGCGGAGGGGGACGAAGACGTCGATCCGAAGGTGACTTCCCTGACGGATCGCAGGCCATCCGGGGCACCCCGTGGAGGCGAGACGGGACGATGAGCGATTCCTTGATCCGGATCTTCGACACGACCCTGCGCGACGGCGAGCAGTCGCCGGGCTGCAGCATGAACCTGCAGGAGAAGCTGGCGCTGGCGCGGCAGCTCGAGCGGCTCGGCGTCGACGTCATCGAAGCGGGCTTTCCGATCGCCAGTGACGGCGACTTCGAGTCGGTGCAGGCGATCTCGAAGGAGATCGAGAAGTCGATCGTCTGTGGCCTGGCACGAACGGGTGAGATGGATGTCGAGCGCGCCGCGCGCGCGGTCGAGTCGGCGCGCCGCCCGCGCATCCATACCTTCATCGCGACCAGCGACATCCATCTCGAGTTCAAGCTGCGGATGAGCCGCGAGCAGGTTCTCGGCGAGGTCGATCGCGCGGTCCGACAGGCGCGCGCCAGCGTCGAAGACGTCGAGTTCTCGGCGGAGGATGCGACCCGCTCGGATCGGGACTTCCTGGTCGAGGTCTTCTCGACGGCGGTGGCGGCCGGGGCGACCACCTTGAACGTGCCCGATACGGTGGGCTACACGACGCCCGACGAATACGTGCCCTGATCCGCTACCTGCGCGAGCGGGTCGGGAGGCCGAGGGCGCGATCTTCTCGGTGCACTGCCATAACGATCTGGGGCTCGCCGTCGCCAACAGCCTGGCCGCGGTGCCGCGCGGGCGCGCGACAGGTCGAGTGCACGGTCAACGGCATCGGCGAGCGCGCGGGCAACTACCAGCCTCGAAGAGGTCGTCATGGCCATCAAGACCCGGAACGACCAGTTTCCGGGGCTCGATACGCGGATCAATACGAAGGAGATCTACTCGTCCAGTCGGCTGCTGTCGTCGGTCACAGGCGTGCAGGTCCAGCCCAACAAGGCGATCGTTGGCGCCAACGCCTTCGCGCACGAGGCCGGCATCCATCAGGACGGCGTGCTCAAGGCCGCGATCACCTACGAGATCATGACCCCGGAGTCGATCGGTCGGGCTTCGAACGAGCTCGTGCTCGGCAAGCATTCCGGGCCGGCACGCGTTTCGCGATCGGCTGCAGGAGCTCGGCTTCGATATCCAGGGCGACGAGTTCGAACGGGCCTTCAAGCGCTTCAAGGACCTCGCCGACGCCAAGAAGGTCATCTACAACGAGGACCTCGAAGCGATCGTCGCCGACTCGGTCCACACCGACGGACGAGCGCTTCGGGTTCGAGTCGCTTGCGCTCGTCCTGCGGCAGCGCGAGCGCCGCCCACGCGCCGCAGGTGAGGCTCACGATCGACGGCGAGAGCGTGTTCCGCGAGGCCTCGGGCGTCGGTCCCGTCGATGCGATCTTCAAGGCGATCTCCGATCTGACCGAGACCGGCAGCGATCTGATCCAGTACCAGGTGCACGCGGTGACCGCCGGGCTCGATGCGCAGGGCGAGGTGTCGGTGACGATCGAGGAAGACGGCCGACGGGTGATCGGCAACGGCGTCCACGAAGACGTGATGGTGGCCAGCGCGAAGGCCTACGTGCACGCCCTCAACAAGCTCGAGTGGCACAAGCAGCGTCGCGACGTCGATGCACCTCGGGGCATCTAGGAAGCAAGAGAAGAAGTGGCAGAGCGAATCGTATTGTTGCCCGGGGACGGCATCGGACCCGAGGTGACGGAGCAGGCCCGACGCGTGCTCGTCGCGGCAGGCGGCCCAGGCGGGTCTCGACTTCGAGTTCCAGGAGGAGCTGATCGGCGGCTGCTCGATCGACGCGCACGGCACGCCGCTGCGCGACGAGGTCATCGAGGCATGTCGCGCCAGCCGCGCGATCCTGCTCGGGGCCGTCGGCGGTCCGAAGTGGGATGCTATGCCCGTCGACGTGCGGCCGGAGAAGGGTCTGCTCGGAATCCGCAAGGCGCTCGGCCTCTTCGCGAACCTGCGACCGGCCGCCGTGCTGCCCGCGCTCGTGAACGCGTCTGCGCTTCGGCCGGAGATCGTCGAGGGCGTCGACCTGCTGGTCGTGCGCGAGCTCACGGGCGGCATCTATTTCGGCGAGCCGCGCGGGCGGAGCGGCGAGCGAGGGTCGCGCAGTGCGATCAACGCGATGGTCTACGACGAGCACGAGATCGAACGCATCACGCGGGTGGCCTTCGAGCAGGCCCGGCTGCGCCGCCACCACGTGACGCACGTGCACAAGGCGAACGTGCTCGAGGTGTCGCAGCTGTGGATGGAGGTCGTCGACGAGGTCGCGGCGGATTATCCCGACGTCGAGCTCGCGCATCAGCTGGTGGATTCCTGCGCGATGTTGCTCGTCCAGGAGCCGAAGCGCTTCGACGTGATCGTGACCGGCAATCTCTTCGGCGACATCCTCTCGGACGAAGCCGCCATGATCACCGGCTCGCTCGGCATGCTGCCGTCGGCGTCGCTCGCGACCGGCGGCTTCGGACTCTTCGAGCCCGTCCACGGCTCGGCGCCGGACATCGCCGGCAAGGATCTCGCGAACCCGCTGGCGGCGATCCAGAGCGCCGCCGATGCTGCTCGAGACGACGCTTCGGCGCGAAGGATGCGGCCGGCGCGATTCGCGACCGCCGTGGCGGACGTGCTCGGAGGCGGGACATCGCAGCGGCGATCTGCTGCTGCCCGGCGAGACGCGCGAGACGGTCGGATGTCAGCGCATGGGTGAGCTCGTGCTCGAAGCTCTCGAGCGCAGGGCGTGAGCGCACGATTCGCGACCGGGATCGTCGGAGTCGGAGCCCACTCATGAGCGAGCGCGAGACGGAGCCGCAGGCCGCGCGTCATCGATCTCCTCTGCGACTGGTCGTCTTCGGCGTCACGGGGCAGCTCGGTCAGGAGCTGGTCGATCGGCTCGACGAGAGCGACTGGCCGATCGCCGAGCTGGTGGGCGTGGCCTCGGACCGATCGGCGGGGGCCAGCTTCGATTTCCGCGGCGAGGACCTCGATGTCACGAGCGACTGGCCCGTGCTGAAGGGACGTGACCTGGTCTTCCTCTGCACCCGAGGCATCGAGGCGCTCGAGGTCGTGCGCGAATGCCTGAAGGCGCAGGTGCCCTGCGTCGACCTGACCGGGGCGCTCTCCGGGCAGCCCGACGTACCGCTCCCGATCTCGGTCGGCGGGCCGGGTGCCGCGCCGGACGAGCTCGCGACGGCGCCGTTGATCGCTTGTCCAAGCGCCACCACGCTCGCCTGGGCCAGCCTGCTCGAGGCGATCGGAGGCGCGGCGGAGGTCACCCGCGTTGTGGGGACCGTGCTGTCGAGCGCCTCGGCACAGGGGCATCGCGGCGTGCTCGCGCTCTCCCAGGAGTCGATCGCGCTCTTCAACCAATCGGAGTTCCCCGACCCCGGGCCAGCGGGGCAGGGCGTCGCCTTCGACGTGTTGCCGGGCGGCGGGGTCGACGCCGGTCGGGTGCGGCTCGAGCTGACTCGGCTCTTCGGCGAGCGGCTGCGGGTCGACGTCGCTGGGATCCAGGTGCCCACCTTCGTCGGTGAGGGCAGCTCGCTCAGCGTCGAGCTGGTGGGCGTGCTCGATCGGTCGGCCTTCGAGTCGCGGATCGCCGCCCAGGACGGGCTTCGAATCGTTCCGGACGGAATCGGGTCACGGGGTCTGGCGCCGGTCGCCGATGGACAGGTCGAGCCGATCGGGCCGACGCTGCGCGATGCCGCGGGAGTCGACGAGGTGCTGGTGGGGCGCATCGAGGCGGATCCTTCGGTCGAGGTCGGTCAGGGCTGGCGGGTCTGGCTGGCGAGCGATCCGCTGCGGCTGGTCGCTGATCATGCGCTGCGGGTCGCGGGGCGGCGGCTCGGGCTGGCGTGAGCGGGGCGCCGGACGGGCTCGGTCAACGCACGTTCCGGCTGGTGCTGGAATACGATGGCAGCGGCTTCGAGGGCTGGCAGCTGCAGTCGGGGGAGCGCTCGAGCCGCACGGTCCAGGGCGTGCTCGGCGAGGCGATCCGCGCGATCACGGGCAGCGCCGCTCGCATCCGGGGGGCGGGACGCACGGACGCCGGCGTGCATGCCTGGGGGCAGGTCGCGAGTCTCGTCGTCTCGACGGGGCTCGAGGCGGAGGTGTTGGCCCGGGCGCTGAACGCGCGGCTGCCCGCGGACGTCGCGGTGGTCGGCTGCCAGCGGGTGCCCGATGGCTGGGATGCCCTTCGGGCGGCCCGGGCGAAGCAATACCGCTACCAGATCTGGAACGGCCCGAGCCGCTCTCCGCTGCGAGCGAGGCACTGGGTCTGGATCAGGGAGGCGCTCGACGTCGACGCGATGCGCCGGGCCTTACCGCTCTTCCTGGGGACCCGAGATTTCGCGTCCCTCTGCGCGGCGGGATCGGACGTCAAGACGACCGTGCGGACGCTCACGCGGCTCGAGCTCATGGGGTCGACCGGAGGCGAGCTCGTGCTGGACGTCGTCGGCGAGGGCTTCCTGCGCCACATGGTGCGGAATCTGGCGGGCACGCTGCTCGAAGTCGGGCGCGGGCGCTGGGCGCCGGAAGAGGTCGCCCGCATCCTGGCGGCTCGGGATCGGAGCCGGGCGGGACCCACGGCGCCGGCCTGCGGTCTGGCGCTGGTCCGGGTCTGGGACGATCGGGGCGAGGGAGAGTCCCGCGCGGGTAGGCAATCAGCGGTCCTGCCGGCCGATCCTTCAGTTGACGCGGCGGAGCCCGTCGGGTAAACCTTCGCGGTCCTGGAGACCCCTCCCGGGGACACCGGACGTGGCTCGCGCCGTCATCCGATGTCGATCCCTCTCGAAGGCTGGGTGATCGGCCAACGGATCTCTCGCGGCTCACCATGCAGCGGATGGGATGGATTGCCGAGGATGATTGGATCGATCGCTCGCCGGGGCCCTGCCGGTCGGACGCTCGCTCCAACACGATCGGATCACGGCTCTGCGGCTCGCAGGCGTTCTAGAGATCGCGCCGAGCCGTGACGAGACAAGAAGCGATAGAAGAGAAGAAGAGGTAGACGACTCAACATGGCCAATCGAGCCTTTGCAGCCACGAAGAGCGTGAGCGCCGACCAGGTCGAGCGCCGCTGGTACGTGGTGGACGCCGAAGATCTGGTGCTCGGCCGCCTGGCGACACGGATCGCCACGGTCCTGCGCGGAAAGCACAAGCCGAGCTTCACGCCGCACGCCGACACCGGCGATCACGTGATCGTCGTGAACGCGGAGAAGGTCGCGCTCACCGGTCGCAAGCGGGAGCAGAAGACCTACCACCGCCACACGGGCTACATGGGCGGCGTCAAGTCGATCACCGCCGACAAGCTGCTGGCCTCGGCCCACTCGGATCGCGTCGTGCGGTCCGCGGTGCGCGGAATGCTGCCGCACAACAGCCTGGGGCGGCAGATGCTCTCCAAGCTTCGGGTCTACGCCGGCCCGGAACATCCGCATGCTTCGCAGAAGCCGGAGGAACTTCCCCTTGTCTAGCTCTCTCCAGACCGCCGGTGGCGCCATCCAGGCGACCGGCAAGCGCAAGAGCGCGATCGCTCGCGTCCGTCTCACGCTCGGCACGGGTCAGATCATCTGCAATGGTCGCTCGATGGACGAGTACTTTCCGCGCGACGCGCTGCAGATCATGGTGCGAACGCCCTTCGACAAGACGGAGTCGCTCGGCCGCTACGACATCCATGCAACGCTCTCGGGCGGCGGCGTGGCCGGTCAGGCCGGCGCCCTGCGCCACGGCATCGCCCGCGCGATCGAGAAGCTCGACGGGACCCAGCGCACCGTGCTCAAGCGAGCCGGCTACCTGACGCGGGACCCGCGGAAGAAGGAGCGCAAGAAGTACGGACAGAAGGGCGCTCGCGCGCGCTTCCAGTTCAGCAAGCGCTAGGACGAGAGCCCTTCAGGGTCTCGCCCGCACGAAACAGAAGCGGTCGGCTCTTCGAGCCGGCCGTTTTTCGTTGGGGCGCGACTGCGCTGGTGTCAACCGATTGACGGCCCTGCGCGGGCCGGGCTATACACGGCCGGACCCCCCCGGTCGAAGCAGGTGGACGTGAACACGCACTCCGCAGCGACCGTATCGCTGCGCTCGGACGCGTCGAGACAGACGCACGCTCGAATCCAATGACCTCGCGGACGATGATCTCGCGCGGTCTTCCGATTCGGGACAGGATCTTCCAGGACATCGTCGCGATCTCTTCGATCCGTTGCACGATGCGCAGACTACCCTTCTCCAGAGACTCGATCGGGCTGGCAGCGGCTCTCGCGTCCGCTCCCGCGGCCTCTGTCTCGATCCGTCCGAATCTCTCGGATCGAGCGTCGGGCCGGCGATGACGCGTTACTTCGCATCGGATCCGACAGAGCTCGGGCTCTCCGTGTCGGCGATGGTCTGGCGCGACGGCGAGGTCTTGCTGATGAGGCGATCCGATAACGGCCATTGGGGATTGCCCGGGGGCTTCGTCGAGGTCGGGGAGTCGGTCGCGGAGGCGGCGCGACGAGAGGTCGCTGAGGAGACGGGCTGGCGCGTGGACGTCCGGGGACTGATCGGGGTCTACTCGGATCCCGCCACCCAGGTCGTGGACTACGGAAGACGCAAGGGGCCGGGTCCGGACGGGGGTGACCGCCGGATCCAGGTCGTGAATCTCTGCTTTCATGCGGAGGCGGTCGAGGAGGGGGAGATGACGACACCCGACGAGACCCTCGAGATGGGATTTTTCGCGGCGGACGCAATGCCTTCCCCCTTCGTTCCGATCCATCGGATCCGGATCGAGGACGGGCTGGCGAAGCGGGCCGAGGCCGCGGTGCGATGAGCGAGCCGAGACAGAGGACGACGCAGGCCGAGACGCGAGCGCGTTCGGACCCGAATCCGAAAGAGGGGGGAACAGCCATGAGCCCGAGACCGACCAAGTACATCTTCGTGACGGGCGGCGTGATGTCGTCGCTCGGCAAGGGCCTGGCCTCCGCCTCGATCGGCGCGCTGCTCGAGGCGCGCAGTCTGAAGGTCACCTTCCTCAAGCTCGATCCCTACCTCAACGTCGATCCCGGGACGATGAATCCCTTCCAGCACGGCGAGGTCTACGTGACCGAGGACGGCGCCGAGACCGACCTCGACCTCGGTCACTACGAGCGCTTCACGACGCTCGACGCTCGGGCGCGTCAACAACATGACCGCCGGGCGGATCTACGACTCCGGTGCTCTCGAAGGAGCGCCGGGGCGATTATCTCGGCGGCACGGTGCAGGTCATCCCGCACGTCACCGACGCGATCAAGGAGGCGATCCGCGACGCCGTCGCAGGACGTGGACGTGATCCTCGTCGAGATCGGCGGCACGGTCGGCGACATCGAGTCGCTGCCCTTCCTCGAGGCGATCCGGCAGTTCCGCGCGGACGTCGGGCCGCGAGACACTGCTGCTTCATCCACGTCGCGCCCGGTGATCTACCAGTCGACCGCCGGCGAGGTGAAGACCAAGCCCGTGCAGCATTCCGTCAAGGAGCTGCAGACCGTCGGGCTCGCGCCCGACATCATCCTGTGTCGGACGGATCGCTTCCTCTCGAAGGCCATCAAGAGCAAGATCGCGCTCTTCTGCAACGTCGACGAAGACGCCGTGATCACGGCCAAGGACGTCGATTCGATCTACGAGGTGCCGCTCGCCTTCGCCAAGGAGAACCTCGACGAGAAGATCGCCCAGGTCCTGAACATGTGGACGGGTCGGCCGGACCTGCGGCATTGGGAGCGGCTCTACGACGCCCAGCGCAACCCGGAGCGAGAGATCACGGATCGGCATGGTCGGCAAGTACGTCGACCTCACCGAGAGCTACAAGAGCCTGAACGAGGCGCTCTACCACGGCGGCTTCGCCTGCGGCGGCGAGGTCGAGATCGAGTACTTCGACTCCGAGAAGCTCGAGGACGCCTCGGTGCCTCGCGGACGTCGACGGCATCCTCGTGCCCCACGGCTTCGGATCTCGCGGCGTCGAGGGCAAGATCCGCGCGATCCAATACGCGCGCGAGAACGACATCCCGTTTCTGGGCATCTGCTTCGGCATGCAGCTCGCGTGCTGCGAGTTCGCGCGCAACGTCGCCGGGCTCGAAGGCGCCAACTCCGCCGAGGTCGATCCGGACACGCCGCACCCGGTGATCGACCTCCTGCCCGACCAGCGGGACATCGAGGACAAGGGCGCGACCATGCGCCTCGGCGCCTATCCCTGCGTGCTGCAGCCCGGCTCGAAGGCCGCCGAGGCCTACGGCACCACCCAGATCAGCGAGCGACACCGCCATCGCTACGAGTTCAATCCCGCGTACCGCGACCGATTGCAGGCGGCGGGCCTGCTCTTCTCGGGCTCGAGCCCGGACGGTCGACTGGCCGAGGTCATCGAGCTGCCGAATCACCCCTTCTTCGTCGCCTCGCAGTTCCACCCCGAGTTCAAGTCGAAGCCCTTCGATCCGCACCCGCTCTTCGAGGCCTTCGTGCGGGCCGCAGGCAAGCGCCACGCCACCAAGCCCGCCCCGAAGCCCGAAGCGATCGTCGAGTAGCTCGGGCGCACCCGACGGGCGGACGCGGAGAGCCGCCGAAAAGACCGCCCCGGTTCGGCGCGGAGGGGCGGCAGCGCCCGCCGGGACGCGCTAAAAACTGGGGCTTCCTGGGGGCCGAACGAGGCCTCTCGGGGCGTTAGCTCAGTTGGTTAGAGCGCCGTGTTCACACCGCGGAGGTCGGTGGTTCGAATCCACTACGCCCCACCATTTGTTTTCGCGCACGTTCTTCGATGCGGCTCGTCGCGTCGGATCGCCTTCGGGCGCGTGTGCTGATGGGATCGATCGCGCGAGGGCGCGATGCAGGTTGGTCGTGCTGATGGAGCCCGTTCGAGGGCTCGAGCACGACGCCTAGCCAGATCGGAGGATCCCTCCTCCGTTCGTGGCCCGGTAGCTCAGCTGGATAGAGCACCAGCCTCCGAAGCTGGGGGTCGCGCGTTCGAATCGCGCCCGGGTCACCAGAAACATGAACGGTCTCGGCTAGTTAGTCGGGGCCGTTTTTGGTTTGGGACCGCGCTCACAGCCTACTCGGGTTCTACTTGGGTCGACCTGGGGCCAGGCGGATCTACTCGGGTAGCCGGGCGCTCTACTCGATGATCTGGTCTGGCCATTCTGGGAGGCGTCGCTTCCTGGACTTATCTACAACCGTCAGCTCCGCTTCCCGATTAGAGGTCCACACGCCGTCGGCTCGCCTCAATAGCCCTAGCCACCTCAGCCCCATCGAGCACCTCCCAGTCGAGCAGCAACTCGGCAATCTCTTCCACGGCTCGCCCGTAGTCGGGATCGTCGGCTGGCGACTAGTTGACGCAGATGGATAGCTGCGGAGCCTTGCCCGTCCGGGCGTAGGCTAGGACTCCGCGAAGGGCTTCCCGGATTGCTCGGGTGTAGTCGTCATTCTGGCTCATTGCGGCACCTCTCTCTTAGATTGAGAGGCCGGACGAGTAGCGCGGTTGTCGATCAGGCGGCGGTCGGTGTTCGATCAGGGTTGTGGGGATCGAGTTGCCGGTCCATTGCCGATTGACCTGGCGGGGTCTCCGGATGCAGAATGGAACGGCCCGCATCCCGAGGGAGACCCGCTATGTGTTCATCCCGATGTCCGAATAGCTACGTGTTCGCGGTTCTGATCGCTCTTCTTCTCGACATGGCTGCTTCAGCGCAGCAGCTCATCTTCACCGAGTATGTCGAAGGAAGTGGCTTCAATAAGGCGCTGGAAGTTCTGAACCTCGCCCCCAACTCAATCGATCTCACCACGGCGCAGATAGAGATCTACGCGAACGGAAGCCTCTCGCCGACGGCAATCATTCCGCTCTCAGGGTTGCTCATCGCCAGCGACGTTTGGGTCGTTGCGAATCCAAGTGCTGTCATGGACGTGCTGGATGTCGCCGATCAGACCAGCTCGTCGGTTAATTTCAACGGCGACGATGCGGTCGTCCTTCGAGTGTCAGGAGAGATTGTTGATGCGATCGGGCGCATCGGGGAAGATCCCGGTTCTTCGTGGGATGGATCGGGGGTCTCGACTCAAGATCGCACCTTGCGCCGGCGGCACCACGATTGCGCGATAGACCACGGGAACGTTGCCTTTGACCCATCCGTGGACTGGAATGCATTCGCTCAGGACGAGTTCGGGGATCTCGGCTACTCAGATGGGGCTTTCGCGTTGGAGAATTGCAATGCCGCCCCCGTCCCGTCGATTCACCCGATCGCGCTCTACACGCTGGTGCCGGGGCTGTTGGTCGGGGTGGGGCTCGTGGCGATGCGGCGTCTGCGGTGACCCACCGCCTACTTGTCGATTGACCTGAGCGCGTCTCCGGGTGCAAAGTGGAACGACCTGCATCTCGAAGGAGATCCCGCTATGCGCACGATCCTGCTCACCCTTGTCCTGCTCGTCCTCGCCACTCCCGCCTTCGCGTCCGACGGCGTCCTGGAGATCAACCAGACTTGTGCGGTGCAGACGGGGTGCTTTGCGGGCGATGCCCCCGGCTTTCCGGTTGCGATAGATCGCGATCAGCCAGGGAGCTATCGGCTGACATCCAATCTGTCATGGGGAGATCCAGACGCTTCTCTGATTGAAGTTCGCGATGACCATGTCCGAATCGACCTGAACGGCTTCACGCTTTCCGGTCCAACCTCCTGCAGTGGCTTCGGGTCCACGTTGTCTTGCACGCCAGCTGGATCGGGCAGCGGGGTGGCGGTTGTGCCGACGAACACGATTAGCGGGATAGAAATCCGCAATGGCGTCATTCGTGGCATGGCCGGCCGGGGAATCGCCCTCGGGCCTGAGGCGAGAGTCGAAGATATGCTAGTCGCATCGAATGGTCTGCTGGGTGTCGAGGTGGGTCGTCAAAGCCATGTGAAGAATTGTCAGGTTCTGAGAAACGGTCTGTCTGGAATCTCCGGGTCGTCATCGCACATCAGCTCGAACGAGGTCGCTGGCAACAAACAAGCTGGGATCGTTGCGACAGACGGCAGCGTCATTTCTGGGAATGTGATTCATGGCAACGGAAGCAACGCAATCAATTCGGGGAGCTTCCTCACGTCGGGTGGGACGTTGATCGTTGACAATGCCGTGACCCAAAATGGGGGCCAAGCCTTCTTGGATGCTACCGACAGCTACGCCCGCAATAATTTCCGAGGAAACGGAGGCGGCCCGCAGATTGCTGGCGGCGTCAACGCAGGCGGCAACGTCTGCAACGGCTCGCTGACCTGCCCCTGAGCCTGCGTCCCCTCGCGCGGCTGCGGGGCGGGTGGTCGGAGTTCGTTACTGCTCGCCTTCGCCAGCTTCGTCGGCCTTAGCCTCGGGATCGACCGGTGGGTTGGTCAAGCTCTCGACGTACTCCTTCGCGGTTCGTCGGCGTTCTTGCTGCTCGGCCTCGGTCAGTGTTGCTGGGTTCCTCATCTTCTTCGGCATCTGAATATCCTTTCCGGCCGCGGCGGCGTTAGTAGATTTCGTCGTCTGCGTCGTAACTGTGAAAAGCTACGGCTTTCAGAGCCGCGTGGATCGATCTTGCGATCTGGTCGGGGCGCTGTCCGGTGTTCTCGTTTCCGTACAACCGATCGCGCCAAGCAGGATCTGCGCCTTTCGACTTCAGAAGTGCGCGGGCGTCGGCTGGGCTTGGGATCCCATGCCCCTCATCGTTGAGCGCGCGTAGGCCGGCTCCGATCTCGCGTTTAGCGGCCACCTCGTCAGGGATCGTAATCGCGCGGCGGTACCCCCGTTCGGTGTGCCCGTCCATGTTCTCGTGATTGAGGACCTGGCTCGCCAGGCTGACGTCCGCGACCGTCTGCTTTCTCTCGGCAAGTGATTGCCCGCCTACGGCTCGGATGTCTCTCTCTAGGTTCTGGCGCTTCTGACGCTCCAAATCGCGATCGCGGTCCCGTCTTTGCTCGTAGGCGTGCTGTTTGTACTGGAGAGCCTCTAGTTCACTCGTCGCGGCGATCCACTCGGTCGACCCGGCCCGTATATTTCGCATTCTCGCTTGTACGCGCTCCAGATCCGCGGACCTATCAATGGCCTCTACGCCCCCGGAGTCGACCGCGACTCGAAGCACGCCAACCTGCTCCGGAATCGCTTCGCTCGTCTGCTCTGTTGTCTGTAGGGCGGGGCTCGCGAGTAGCTCCGCTACACTCGGGTTTTCGGCGTCAGCCATGGTTCGTCATCCTTTTTTCTGCCTCTCGGTTCATTTAGAATTCCGCGTTCGAGTCCTCATCCGGGTCACCCACGCGGTGGCTCCCGTTCCTGATCGCGCGCTTTGACATGCGCTCTTTCCAGTTGATCTCTTGCGCGTCGGCGAGCGTGAGGCGGCGGTAGCCCGGGCAGAGCCGGTGACGTCCAGTGACGTTTCGCGCGTTCGGTGACGTTCCCGTTGCCGCTCGGTGCCGCCGCCTGCCGCGATCTGCCGTGCCGAGAGCGCAAGTCACCGTCACTTCTTGCGCTTCTTTCGGTTTCCCAAGCTGAGGGTCGCCGGCTCGAGACCGGTCTCGCGCTCCAGATTCATGAATGGCCCCGGGCGACTCGCTCGGAGCCGTTTTCCATTCAGATTGGGCGTGTCTTCGACTGTGGACCTCACTCAGTTTTGGTTGCCATGCCACCTTTCGACATTGCGAACGTGCTCAAGATCAGTCTCGCCAGTGACTGCGAGGCGAGCGGTTTCGAGGCGACCAACGCAGAAGTGATGCTGATCTCGGGTCATGATCGGGGTCGATTGACTTTTTATGTAGTCGACGATCTCGCGATCATAGACTACGAAATTGGGCATTGGCGTCTTCAGCTCAGCATCGCCGACGAACACGACGATCGACCTAATTGAACCTGCAGGTAGGAAATCCAGGAGAGCGCTCACAGCCTGGACGTGCCTCCGATTCTGGAGGATCGGATTCTGAAAAACGAACTTCCTCTTGTGTAGAACCTGGGTCCACTGCAGGTCGGTCGCGCTCCCGAAAATCCAGCCGGTGTAATCCTTCGTCTCGATAACAAAGACACCGAATCGAGAGAGCAGGATGTGGTCGATCTGGGTCGTGCCGGTCCCCAATCGAAGCGTGATGTGGTTCATGAGGTGGTAGTCAGGCGGGCTGAAGTGGCGCTCTAGTAGGCGCGAAAGCCGTTTTTCGCCTCTGTTCTGAAATTGCCGGGGACGGAGGACATGACGAACGCCGCGGGTTGAGTGAGCTGAGCGTCTGCGGAGTGAAGCTCTCACAAGCCCAACGATGACGAGCGCCGCAAGAGCTAGAAGGAGTAGGGTTTCTCTGCTCGGTTGGGACTTTGGGTGGCTTTCCTGGCGATACGCACGAGTCGTGGATTCGTTAGCGACCCTTCCCCTTGGCTCCCTCTCGTTGTAGGTGTTTGGAGCGCTGTCGACTAGGAGATCAGAGCGGACGTACCCGCGTTGCCAGCCGTCGTCAGTCGGGATCTGAACTTCCGCCCAGCCATGCTCGACGTAGACCAACCAGAGGCGGTCTCCTCTGCGAAGTTGATCGATCACGTCGAAGTCCGTTCCTGGACCGCTGCGCAGGTTGGCGACGGGCGGGCGTACCCAGCGGTAGCCGTCGGATTGGGTAGACGACTGAGTCCATCCAGGCGGCGCAATGGCGAGGATTGCTACCAGAAGCGCCACGAGCAGAGGCCACCGCGACGGTCGATTCGGGCGGATGCGGCGTTTCGCGACGACTATTTTCGACTCGGTTTCCACGAATTCGAGTCTGCCATAGCGCTGAGTATCGTGGCGCGGCAGATGGGCCGCGTCTTCCTGTCTGCGAGCACGGGTCGCGCCGATTGAGCATCGTTGTGGGCCTCGAAGTTGCCAGTTCGCTGTGGCTCGATCCGAGCGTGAATGCAACACGCGCCCGGCCCACGATTCTGAGATTTCCTTGAGATTGCAGTGGGTTACGGATTTTCCCCAGAAGCCTCCGAAGCTGGGGGGGAGCGGCCGACGATCAGGAGGCGGTGAGTCTCAGCTTCTCTGCGCGCGCTCGCCGCGCGCGCAGCGGCGAAGGGAATGCGCGTTCGAATCGCGCCCGGGTCACCATTCCTTATTCGCGCAGCTGCTCGACCCGCACGAGCGAGCCTTGCGGATCGGATCACCGAGCCAGCTCGATCGGCGCTCCGCGTCCCACCCGGCTCGGGTGTCAGGAATCGTGCTGACGTTCGAACGGAAGGAGGGCCCGTCAGCCGGATGCGAACCGGAATTGTCGACGCCCACGAACATCGCAGCCAATCGACAGGCGTCGCAGCCCTACGAGCTGGCGCCGGAGCGTCGCAGGTAGCCGCTCCCGGCAATCAAGAGCAAGAGCCCCAGGCCGATGATGCCCGGTACGCCGAGGGCCGGCACCGGCACCAGAGGGAGCGGCTCTCCCAGGATCGTGAAGTCGTCGCCGAAGATGAAGAGCTGCTGCCCGACCTTTCCATCGAGTTCCCGGAACTGGACCTCCGTGATGCCCACAGGACCGGCGTCGATCACGCCGAAGAACTGATCGCCGCTACCCAGCTTCAGACCCGCGACCGGGTTCGCCCAATCTCCGTCGACGACTACGCCGACATTGGCGCCGAAGGTCCCGTGAAAGAAGCCCCCCGCGCCATAGAAGGGGCTCGGACTCGTATCGCGCTTGACGGTGAAGCCGTCGTGGAAGAGGCAGTGAGGGGGTGGGCTGTCGAGGTCGCACTCGGTGGATGTGCCTGTCGCGTATCCGTGCGCAAGATCGTAGATCCCCCACTGACCCGTTCGCGCCGCGCCGGAACCTGTCGTGATGTGGTTGGGGGGCGGGGGAGGTGGCTGTGGAGGATCAACGTGGGTGGGATCGAAGTCGTTCGCGCGCCACTCGAAACCGCGACTGCTCACGCTTTGGAGAGTGTTCGGCGACCGTGCGAGCCCCCACGCCTCATCCGCCTCGAAGCCCTCCGTGAAGCTGGGGTGGCCGAGATCGGCGGCCTTGGCGAGAAACGCGCCTCGCTTCCAACAGGTGAAGATTTGTGGCCCGCCAGTGCAGGCCGTCAGCGTGACGGTCGCCGAGTCGGAGACGCCGCCAAACACGGCGCGGTAGACGAAGCTGTCGGTGCCGTTGAAGCTGGCGCCGGGAGAGTAGGTGAATGATCCATCGGAGCTGAGCGCGAGTGTGCCATGGACCGTGTCGCTAATCAGTTCCGCCGTGGCTCCGTTCTCACCCGCCGCTTCGGCGTCCAGCGTGTCGTTATCGAGCAATCCGAACGCCTCGACTACGAGCGCCTCGCCGTGGGGGACACCGTAGCTGTCGGCTTCGGCGACGAGGATCTGCGCATAAGCAGGCTCGCTGCTGGCCGCGATGAGCAGCGCCAAATATCCCGCCAATCGTCTGCCTGGCATGAATCGTGAGCACATTTGCATGAACTTTTGCATATGCGGTGCCATTCCTGGGCAAGAAGTTGTCCACCGGGCTGAGTTGCGTTGGCCAGGTCGCCTCAGTGGCTGATGTTCTTGTGGCGGATCGCCTCTCCTCCTCGGATTGAAGGCCCGAAGTCGGAACGCCAGCGGACACGAGAGCGGTACCTGCCGTGTCGCTGGGTACCGCGCTTTCAAAGGAATCTCCCGCATCGTTCGTGATCAGCGAGCATGAGCGGTCCCGGCCTCGGTCTCGCTCGCGATCGCCGCGTGCTGTGTCCTGACGTGTCGTGCGATGCCGCGGATCGAACTGGGTCTTGATTCCGGCGGCGCGATGCGATCTCCTGAGCGCTCGATCTGTCGGGAGGATTCGAATCGTGTGGCTCCGAAAGACACTGATGATGTTTGCTTTGACGCTGGCCATGTCTGGAGTCTTCGTCTCCTTCGCGCGCGCCGAGGAGCCGTCGACCTATGCGACGCTCTGCGCGTCCTGCCACGGAGCGAGCGGTCGAGCCGACACGCCGGTCGGTCGCGCGCTCAAGATCCCGTCCTTCGAGGGGGCCCGCTTCACGCGGGCGCAGATCGAGACGCTCCTGCGCGAGAGCCAGAGCCACAGTGGGCTCGCGGCGAAGCTGGGCGAGGGCGATCTCGACGGTCTCGTGGAGACGCTCAACGCGCTCGCCGCCGACTCCTGACCCGAGCGCTCGGGGGCTGATGACGCGGGACGCGGATCCGCCGCGACGATCCGGGGTCAGATCATCTCGAGGAAGGCGCGCAGCACGTCTCGACGGCTGATCAGGCCGACGACCTGGCCGCCCTCCAGCACGGGGAAGCGTCGCCGCGGACTCTCGTAGAAACGTTCGATCACCTCGATCAGCGTCGTGTCGGCATCGACGGTCTCGACCTCGCGCGTCATGTAGTCCGCCACGGTGCCGACGGAGTCACCGTGATAGCTGCTTCGAAACGCGACGGTGAGGCAATCGCGTTGCGTCAAGACGCCGAGCAGATTGCCCCGGTCATCCAGCACGGGCGCCCCCGAGAGCCCCCGTTCGATCAAGGCGCGCATCGCCCAGAGCACGTTCTCGCCCGGTGAGAGGATCGTCAGCTCGGTGGACATGAAATCCCGCACGCGTTCCATGGTCGGCTCCTGTCGTTCGGCTCGTGCCGTCTGCCTGCCCGCTCAGACTCCGAAGTCGTCCAGGTAGACGTTCTCCGCGGGAACCCCCAGCCGCGCCAGCATGGAGCGGGTCGCCCGAGCCATCATGGGTGGGCCGCAGAGATAGTATTCGCATTGCGCCGGTCCGGGGTGCTCGGCGAGATAGCGACGGTGGAGCACCTCATGGATGAAGCCGACGTCCCCCGCCCAGCCTTCTTCGGGCTCCGAGAGCGCGACGGTCCAGCGGAAGTTCTCGTGCTCCTGCGCCAATCCGTCGAAGAGCTCGCGGTAGAGAATTTCCCGTTGGCTGCGGGCTCCGTACCAGAACGAGATGCGCCGCGTCGTCCGGATCCGCTGCAGCTGGTCGAGGATATGCGATCGCATCGGGGCCATCCCGGCGCCGCCGCCGATGAAGACCATCTCCGCGTCGCTGTCGTTGGCAAAGAAGTGCCCGTAGGGTCCCGCGACCTCCAGCTCGTCTCCCGGCTCGACTTTGAACAGGTAGGACGAGACGACACCCGCTGGTGTCGCTTCCGGCGCCAGAGCGGGGGGCGGGGCGAGGCGTACCAGCAGCATCACCACGCGATCCTCCGTCGGGCAGTTGGCGAGCGAGTAGGCGCGAGAGACGGGCACGGAGGTGCCTGCTCGATGGCCCCAGAGGTCGAGCCGGTCCCACTCGTCGCGCACCGCCTCGTCGATCGGCAGATCCCGGAACCGAACCTGATAGGGAGGCGCCGTGACCTGCACGAAGCCGCCCGCGCGGAAGTCGAGCTTCTCGCCCTCGGGCAGCTCGGCCACGATCTCGCGGATCATCGTCCCGACGCAGCGCGCCGAGCGGACGCGACAAGTGAAGCCCCGCACTCCGAAGATCGCCTCCGGCACGCGAATCGACAGATCGTCTCGGACCTGGAGCTGGCACGCGAGGCGCGCGCCAGCGGCGATCTCCTCGGGCGTCAGGATGGAGGCCTCCGTCGCCAGGGCGGGCGGCGCGGGCGCGAGCACCGTCACGCGGCACTGACCGCAGGTGCCCTTACCGCCGCAGGCGCTGGGCAGGTGGATCCCCTCTGCGCCGAGCGCATCGAGCAGTCGCGACGCGCGGGGGACCTCGATCCGGCGTCGGTCGTTCAGCACGACGGTCACGTTGCCCTGCGGCAGCAAGAAGCGCCGCGCGCCCAGGATCATCGCGACCAATAACATCACGACGCCCGAGAAGACCGCGATCGCGAGCGTGCGACTCGATCACGACAGCTCGATCCCGGCGAAGCCCATGAAGGCGAGCGAGACGAGACCCGCGACCACGAAGGTCAGGCCGACGCCCTGCAGGCCCTCCGGCGCGTCGCTGTACTCGAGCCTCTCGCGGATCGCGGCGAGCAGGCAGATCGCCACGGCCCAGCCGAAGCCGCTGCCGGCGCCGTAGACGACGCTCTCGCCGAGCGTGTACTGGCGTTCCGCCATGAACAGCGAGCCTCCGAGGATCGCGCAGTTCACCGTCACGAGCGGGAGGTAGACGCCCAACGCAGCTGCCAGCGCCGGGAGTAGTCCGCTCGAGCACCATCTCGAGGATCTGCACGAAGGCCGCGATCACGCCGACGAAGGTGATCAGCGAGAGGAAGCGCAGGTCCACGTCCGGCAGTCCGGCCCAGGCCCAGGCACCGGGATTCAGCAGATAGACGAGGATCAGGTGATTGAGCGGGACCGTGAGGGTCTGCACCGCGAAGACGGCGAAGCCGAAGCCGAAGGCCACCTCGAGTCGCTTCGAGACCGCCAGGAACATGCACATGCCGAGGAAGAAGGCGAGCGCGAGGTTCTCGACCAGCGCCGCCCGCACGAAGAGATCGAGCATCGCGCTCATGACGGCTCCTTGGCGAGCACGGCGGACTGGCTCGAGACCCGGCTCGCACGAGCGGCTCGCAAGCTGATGCTCCGCGTCGCCCAGACGAGCCCACCGATCAGGAAGAAGGCGCTCGGCGGGCGCAGCATCAGCCCGATCGGCTCGAACCAGCCCCCGCGCTCGACGAGCGGCAGGATCTCGAATCCGAGCAGACGCCCGGTCCCGAGGAGCTCGCGGGTGGCGCCCACGATCATCAGGACCAGCCCGTAGCCCAGCCCGTTGCCGAGCCCGTCGAGCATGCTGAGGCCCACGCTGTTTCGCATCGCGAAGGTCTCCGCCCGGCCGAGGATGATGCAGTTGGTGATGATCAGACCGACGAAGACCGAGAGCTCGCGCGACAGCTCCCAGAAGAAGGCCTGCAGGATCTGGTCGACGATGATGACGAAGGTCGCGATCAGCGTGATCTGCACGATCAGTCGAACGCTGCGAGGAACCTCGTTCCGGATCAGGCTGATCGCGGCGCTCGAGCACACGAGCACGGCCGTGACGGCGATCGACATCGCGAGCGCCGTCTCTACGCTGCGCGTCACCGCGAGTGCGGAGCAGACGCCGAGAATCTGGAACGTGATCGGGTTCTCCTCGACGAGGGGACGCCGGAGAGTGTCGGCGACGGCGGGGCGTTCGCTCATGTTGCGTCCTCCATGATTCCGGCCTGGCCCGAGCTCTCGGCCAGCCGGTTCAGGTAGGGGCCGAAGCCGTGCGGGCCCAGCCAGAAGCGGAGCAGATTGGTCACTCCGTTGCCGGTTCGCGTGGCCCCGGAGATTCCGTCGACGCGGTACGGGGCATCCGGATCCGCCGGGTCGACGCGACCGAGCGCGACCGCGATTCGCGGTCGACCTTCCGGATCGAAGGCGAGCTTTCCGGCCCACAAGGCCCGCCAGTCGGGATTGTCGATCTCGGAGCCGAGCCCGGGCGTCTCGGCGTGCTCATAGAAGCTCAACGCCCTGATCGTCCGAAGGTCCGGCTCGAGTGCCAGATAGCCGCGCAGGGTCGAGGCGTAGCCCGCGCCTTCGACGGGCAGAACGAGCAGGCGCAGACGGTCGCGATCGCGCACGAGGTAGACGCGCGCCCAGCGCGCGCGTCTGCCGAGGCCGGCGAGGTCGGCCTCCGGTGGGATCGCTACGCCGCTCTCCGCATCTCGCGCGGCCGATTGGGAGTCGAAGCCGTCGGGGTCGACCCGCGGCACGTAGTCGCCCGTCTCCAGGTCGACGAGCCGCGCCTCCAGCTGCAGCGCCGCGGCGCCGTCGGCCGACGAGTCGAGGATGCCTTCCAGTCCCGGGGCCGAGGCGATGATCTGCTCGATCTGGGACTGTCGTTCCCGCGCGCGGTTGGCCTCCTTGTAGGGATGCAGAAGCGACACGGTCAACGCGATCGCCGCCGAGCAGGTGAGGCAGACGATCAACGAGACCAGCACGGCGCGCAGCTCCGACTCTCTCGGCAGACGTCGAAGGACGATCCACCCGCTGGGAGCGGCATCCTCGTCATCGGACATCGAAGTCCCTCCTGCGCGCCATCTGGATGCGCCCCACGATCTGGTCGATGAGGGGTGCCGCGACGTTCCCGAGCAGGATCGCGAGCATCACGCCCTCGCGGTGCGCCGGGATTCACCAGGCGGATCACGACGATCAGGAAACCGATCAGCGCACCGTAGAGCAGGCGGCCCGGATTCGTCGTGGCGGACGTGACGGGATCGGTCGCGAGAAAGACGAGCCCGAAGGCGAAGCCGCCCGAGAGCGCATGCCAGGTCCAGGGCAGCTCGGCGGCCGGTCCCGCGCCGCCGATCAGCTGGATCAACCACACGCCGCCCGCCAGCCCGAGCAGCCCGCCGGCCAGGATGCGCCAGGAGGCCACGCCCGCTGCGAGCAGGAACGAGGCACCCAGGGCACACGCGAGCGCGGAGGTCGCGCCCATGGCACCGGGGACATCTCCGAGAAGGACGGCGCTCCAGTCGAGCCCCGCCGCCTCCAGGCCGGCCCGTCCGGACTGGCCGGCCACGGCGAGCGGCGTCGCCCCGCTGAACCCATCGACCGCGACCCAGATCGCGCTCCCGGTCAGGTCGCCCGGATAGGCGAAGTAGAGGAAGGCCAGGCCGGTCAACGGAGGATTCAGCAGGTTCCGGCCCAGCCCGCCGAAGATCTCCTTCCCCACCGCAAAGGCCAGCCCGCTTCCCAGCGCCGCCTTCCACAGCGGCAGCGTCGGCGGCAGGCATAGGCTGAAGAGCAGGACGATCACTGCGAGCGCCGTGTGGTCCGGCGCGCGCCCGCGCAATCGCGCGAAGAGGCGCTCCGTCCCCAGCCCGGCCAGCCCGCTCGCGACGAGGATCGGGACGAAGTGCAGGGTGCCGCGAGCCAGACAATCCCAGACGCTCGTCGGCGACGCGCCCGCGCCGATCGTGGATAGGATGGTCAGGCGCCAGTCGGCGACGGGCATGTCGCCCGCCGCCAGCGCCCGATTGACCTGGAGCCCCGTGTTGTAGAGCGCCATCGCCACGCACGGGAGACTCGCCCACACGACGCAGCGCATGACCGTCGCGACGTCGAGCTCCGAGCGGACATGCGGAGGGCGATGGGTGAGCCGCTGCGGGGTATAGAGCGCGGGGTGGCTCGTGGGCGGGA